>NZ_CP197355.1:0-45704 GCF_052147955.1 Pseudomonas sp. NUPR-001 | reverse complement strand
AACCCACCGCCAGAACGGCGGTGAGGAGATAGACGGACGTGAAATAAATCACGGCCCATCTTGCACATAGCTGCGCAGGAATCCATACTCTCTTCACCTATACGGTGAGCACCACGACGAATCCGCCAAGATATCTAGTCGTTGGTGCTCTTTTTTTTTGCCCCGCCGTCAGTGGCTAGGGGTCTTCTCTTCGGCCTCGGGGCCGTCCAACTCCAGCTTGAACTGTGGATGCTCTATACCGGCGTCCAACTCGCTCAGATACTGCATAACCGCCTTGCGTAACACCGCTGAGGTGTTAGTGCCGCGTGCGCGCATGGCCGCGTCGAAACGGCGCTTTATGCGGTCGTCAACCTTGGTAGCCATGATGGTTTGCGCGTGAGCGGTCATAGTCGTTTTCGTTTCCGGGGTTATACCGTTTAACTCAACGGCTAAATCTAGTGGTTAAACCGTTTAACGTCAAGACGCCCGCCACCTTCACAGCTGGGGTTGTAAGCCGGAAACCCAGAAATTTCCGTCAGCCGATCAACATGGCTTGTCTCGCGCTTGGTCGATGAGTTCCTGCATCGCCCGCATGACTTCTTCGTGGGTGTACGACTTGGCGTTGGGGTCGTCGGCCTCTCGGAGAGCTTCCTCGACCTCGCGGGTCATCCGCGCATATTCTTCCGGCCACAGCGCTTGCTCCATGCGCAGCGACGCCTGCCCAAGCAGGTGCAGCAGGCCGAACAGCCGCATGTCATTGGTGGCGACGACGTGCTCTCGAATCCGCTCCTGGATCACCTCGCAGGCCCGATGCGCCTCTGGCGTCGCCGTGCCCTCGTAGCCGGCTGGGAGTTCTGCTTCTTCAGCGATTCGCGCCCAAGCGATAGCCAGCGCCTCGATGGTGGACAGGTTCATTTGCTCATCCACTTGCGCAGCAGACGCTTTTTCAGGGAGGCGCGCTCTTGCGGATTGCGTCCCTTGTGGTTGGCAATGCGATCCGCCGTGGCGGCCTGGCGCTTGATGGGCCAGTAGGAGCGGCCATCCTTACCCATCGACCAGACGTTGCTGACCTGGTTTTCCAGTAGAGGCAGATGGGCGCATAGAGCTTCCGGCGACGCGCTGGCCAGCGCGGTGCGCTCGTGAGTTCGCCAGCGCTGATGCCAGAGTTTCTTGTCCTCGCGCTCGCTACGGCAGGTCGTGTGCCCAACGATGGGCGTTTTGCGGCGGCTGCGGCTCATGATGTGGTTGTCTCCAAGAACATTCAGGACAGGCTTTCTGGGTAGAGCGCCGTCAACCGGGACAGGGTTTCTTGCACTTGTTCCAGCGAGGTCATCAGATGATCAACCTGATCCTGAAGATCCACGGCGAGATCAAATAGCTCAGCCACTCGGCTGCGTAATCCCTCGTTGAACGCGGCCATTGCCAGTTGATGCAGCTTCAACAGGTCGGTGCGCAGTTGTGGAGGTGCGCCGTCTGCGCTGTCATTCAAATCGCCGCGCAGCACGTCCACGGCATCGACTGCACGCAGCAGTGCCGTGGTATCGAAATTCTCGGGAGTCAGTTCGTCCCATTCGTCGTCGGTGATGCGGGCTGCCATCAGGAGGGCTCCGATTAAGCGGTTGCGAGCGTTAGATGCCCGATCGGCTCGGCTGCTGGCCGTACCTTGATTTCGATGTCGTAGCCGAGGCGATTCAGACAATCCATCAGCTTGCGTTCGGATAGATTGGTGAAGTCGCCGCGCATCATGCCCGACACCTTCGGTTGCGGGATGCCCATGCGTTTGGCCGCCGCTTGTTGAGTCAGCCCAAGGGCGCGCATGGCCCTCCTGATCTCGACCACCAGGCCGGTCTTGATCTTGAGCTTTTCAGCGTCAGGCAGTCCAAGGTCGGCAAAGACGTTGCCCGAGCTGCGCTGAACCTCGACGCCTTCAATGATTCGTTTTTGCATTTCGTAGCTCCTGTGCCAATACCTCGGCCACCTTCAGCCGAGCGCGGATGATGTCCATGTCGGCCTTTGGCGTGGCGATCCCGCTCTTGCTCTTCTTCTGGAAGCAGTGCAGGACGAACACCGCTTCCGCAAACTTGACCGTGTATACCGCTCGATAGGTGCCGCCGGCATCGTCTTCGACGACCTCCAGCACGCCGGCACCACCGAACCCCTTGAGCACCTTTGCTGCGTCATCCTGATCGCCTATCTGCGCCAACGAGAGCGCGTAACCGAAACGGCGACGCACGTCGGACGTGCAACGCCATCAAATCCTTGTGGCTGCTCGCGATCCATTCGAGCGGTTTTTCTTTGTTTGTCATGACGGAATTTTATACCTGTTCAGGTAATGATGTAAACGCGGCAACCTCAAGGAGGTGTCGTAAAACATTTGTTTTGCGACAGGCTGTCAGCCGCCGCTGTGCTTGTCATTTTCAGAAGACGACTGCACCAGTTGATTGGGCGTAATGGCTGTTGTGCAGCCAGCTCCTGACAGTTCAATATCAGAAGTGATCTGCACCAATCTCGACTATGCTCAATACTCGTGTGCACCAAAGCGAGGTGAGCATGGCGACGGACACCCCACGGATTCCAGAACAAGGCGTGGCCACTCTGCCTGATGAGGCTTGGGAGCGTGCGCGCCGTCGTGCGGAGATCATCAGTCCGTTGGCGCAGTCGGAGACGGTCGGGCACGAAGCGGCCGATATGGCGGCTCAGGCGCTGGGCTTGTCTCGGCGCCAGGTATACGTTCTGATCCGGCGTGCCCGGCAAGGCAGCGGCCTCGTGACGGATCTGGTGCCCGGCCAGTCCGGTGGAGGTAAAGGTAAGGGGCGCTTGCCGGAACCGGTCGAGCGCGTCATCCACGAGCTACTGCAAAAGCGGTTCCTGACCAAGCAGAAGCGCAGCCTAGCGGCCTTTCACCGCGAAGTCACTCAGGTGTGCAAGGCTCAAAAACTGCGAGTGCCGGCGCGCAATACCGTGGCCTTACGGATCGCTAGCCTTGACCCGCGCAAGGTCATCCGCCGGCGGGAAGGCCAGGATGCCGCTCGTGACCTACAAGGTGTGGGCGGCGAGCCTCCTGCCGTGACCGCGCCGCTGGAGCAGGTGCAGATAGACCATACGGTCATCGACCTGATCGTGGTCGATGACCGCGACCGGCAACCTATTGGCCGCCCGTACCTGACCCTCGCCATCGACGTGTTCACCCGCTGCGTGCTCGGCATGGTCGTCACGCTGGAAGCGCCGTCTGCCGTTTCGGTTGGCCTGTGCCTCGTGCATGTCGCCTGCGACAAGCGCCCTTGGCTGGAAGGACTGAACGTGGAAATGGATTGGCAGATGAGCGGCAAGCCCTTGCTGCTCTACCTAGACAACGCGGCCGAGTTCAAGAGCGAGGCCCTGCGCCGGGGTTGCGAGCAGCATGGCATCCGGCTGGACTATCGCCCGCTGGGACAGCCGCACTATGGCGGCATCGTGGAACGGATCATCGGCACGGCGATGCAGATGATTCACGACGAACTGCCGGGAACGACCTTCTCCAACCCTGACCAGCGCGGCGACTACGATTCCGAAAACAAGGCCGCCCTGACGCTGCGCGAGCTAGAGCGCTGGCTCACATTGGCGGTCGGCACCTACCACGGTTCGGTGCACAACGGCCTGCTCCAACCGCCGGCCGCGCGCTGGGCCGAGGCCGTGGCGCGTGTCGGCGTACCGGCCGTCGTCACACGCGCTACTTCGTTCCTGGTCGATTTTCTGCCGATCCTCCGGCGCACGCTGACCCGCACCGGCTTTGTCATCGACCACATCCACTACTACGCCGATGCGCTCAAGCCGTGGATTGCGCGGCGTGAACGCTGGCCGTCCTTTCTGATCCGGCGCGATCCGCGCGACATCAGCCGTATCTGGGTCCTGGAACCGGAGGGACAGCATTACCTGGAAATTCCCTACCGTACCTTGTCGCATCCGGCTGTCACCCTCTGGGAACAACGGCAGGCGCTGGCGAAACTGCGGCAGCAAGGGCGCGAACAGGTGGATGAGTCGGCGCTGTTCCGCATGATCGGCCAGATGCGTGAGATTGTGACCAGCGCGCAGAAGGCCACACGCAAGGCGCGGCGTGACGCGGATCGCCGCCAGCACCTCAAGACATCAGCTCGGCCGGACAAGCCCGTTCCGCCGGATACGGATATTGCCGACCCGCAGGCAGACAACTTGCCACCCGCCAAACCGTTCGACCAGATTGAGGAGTGGTAGCCGTGGACGAATATCCCATCATCGACCTGTCCCACCTGCTGCCGGCGGCCCAGGGCTTGGCCCGTCTTCCGGCGGACGAGCGCATCCAGCGCCTTCGCGCCGACCGCTGGATCGGCTATCCGCGCGCAGTCGAGGCGCTGAACCGGCTGGAAGCCCTTTATGCGTGGCCAAACAAGCAACGCATGCCCAACCTGCTGCTGGTTGGCCCGACCAACAATGGCAAGTCGATGATCGTCGAGAAGTTCCGCCGCACCCACCCGGCCAGCTCCGACGCCGACCAGGAGCACATCCCGGTGTTGGTCGTGCAGATGCCGTCCGAGCCGTCCGTGATCCGCTTCTACGTCGCGCTGCTCGCCGCGATGGGCGCGCCGCTGCGCCCACGCCCACGGTTGCCGGAAATGGAGCAACTGGCTCTGGCACTGCTGCGCAAGGTCGGCGTGCGCATGCTGGTGATCGACGAGCTGCACAACGTGCTGGCCGGCAACAGCGTCAACCGCCGGGAATTCCTCAACCTGCTGCGCTTCCTCGGCAACGAACTGCGCATCCCGTTGGTTGGGGTAGGCACGCGCGACGCCTACCTAGCCATCCGCTCCGATGACCAGTTGGAAAATCGCTTCGAGCCGATGATGCTGCCGGTATGGGAGGCCAACGACGATTGCTGCTCACTGCTGGCCAGCTTCGCCGCTTCGCTCCCGCTGCGCCGGCCTTCCCCAATTGCCACGCTGGACATGGCTCGCTACCTGCTCACACGCAGCGAGGGCACCATAGGGGAACTGGCGCACTTGCTGATGGCGGCGGCCATCGTCGCCGTGGAGAGCGGCGAGGAAGCGATCAACCATCGCACACTCAGCATGGCCTGTCGACAACCTCTCGCGCAACCAAGACATCGCGGTCGGACTGCAAGTGATCTTGAAGCCACGGGCCCGTCCCACCCCGACATGGACCTCGATGCCCGAACGGACGTTAGATTTCGAGTTCTAGGCGTTCTGCGATGAAGGTTGGATCCCAGCCGGGATTGAAAGTGTCGACGTGGGTGAATCCGAGCCGCTCGTATAGGCCACGCAGGTTCGGGTGGCAGTCGAGCCGCAGCTTGGCGCACCCCTGCGTTCGCGCGGCATGGCGGCAAGCCTCGATCAGCGCGGAGCTGACACCCCGGCCCGCATGTGTCCGTCGCACCGCGAGCTTGTGCAGATATGCGGCCTCCCCCTTGAGGGCGTCGGGCCAGAACTCGGGATCCTCGGCCGACAAGGTGCAACAGCCGACGATGCCGTCGCTGCAACTCGCGACTAGGAGCTCGGATCTCAGGACGAAGGTCTCCGCGAATGTCCGGTCGATCCGCGCGACGTCCCAGGCGGGCGTTCCCTTGGCGGACATCCACGCCGCAGCGTCGTGCATCAGCCGCACAACCTCGTCGATATCACCCGAGCAGGCGACCCGAACGTTCGGAGGCTCCTCGCTGTCCATTCGCTCCCCTGGCGCGGTATGAACCGCCGCCTCATAGTGCAGTTTGATCCTGACGAGCCCAGCATGTCTGCGCCCACCTTCGCGGAACCTGACCAGGGTCCGCTAGCGGGCGGCCGGAAGGTGAATGCTAGGCATGATCTAACCCTCGGTCTCTGGCGTCGCGACTGCGAAATTTCGCGAGGGTTTCCGAGAAGGTGATTGCGCTTCGCAGATCTCCAGGCGCGTGGGTGCGGACGTAGTCAGCGCCATTGCCGATCGCGTGAAGTTCCGCCGCAAGGCTCGCTGGACCCAGATCCTTTACAGGAAGGCCAACGGTGGCGCCCAAGAAGGATTTCCGCGACACCGAGACCAATAGCGGAAGCCCCAACGCCGACTTCAGCTTTTGAAGGTTCGACAGCACGTGCAGCGATGTTTCCGGTGCGGGGCTCAAGAAAAATCCCATCCCCGGATCGAGGATGAGCCGGTCGGCAGCGACCCCGCTCCGTCGCAAGGCGGAAACCCGCGCCTCGAAGAACCGCACAATCTCGTCGAGCGCGTCTTCGGGTCGAAGGTGACCGGTGCGGGTGGCGATGCCATCCCGCTGCGCTGAGTGCATAACCACCAGCCTGCAGTCCGCCTCAGCAATATCGGGATAGAGCGCAGGGTCAGGAAATCCTTGGATATCGTTCAGGTAGCCCACGCCGCGCTTGAGCGCATAGCGCTGGGTTTCCGGTTGGAAGCTGTCGATTGAAACACGGTGCATCTGATCGGACAGGGCGTCTAAGAGCGGCGCAATACGTCTGATCTCATCGGCCGGCGATACAGGCCTCGCGTCCGGATGGCTGGCGGCCGGTCCGACATCCACGACGTCTGATCCGACTCGCAGCATTTCGATCGCCGCGGTGACAGCGCCGGCGGGGTCTAGCCGCCGGCTCTCATCGAAGAAGGAGTCCTCGGTGAGATTCAGAATGCCGAACACCGTCACCATGGCGTCGGCCTCCGCAGCGACTTCCACGATGGGGATCGGGCGAGCAAAAAGGCAGCAATTATGAGCCCCATACCTACAAAGCCCCACGCATCAAGCTTTTGCCCATGAAGCAACCAGGCAATGGCTGTAATTATGACGACGCCGAGTCCCGACCAGACTGCATAAGCAACACCGACAGGGATGGATTTCAGAACCAGAGAAAGAAAATAAAATGCGATGCCATAACCGATTATGACAACGGCGGAAGGGGCAAGCTTAGTAAAGCCCTCGCTAGATTTTAATGCGGATGTTGCGATTACTTCGCCAACTATTGCGATAACAAGAAAAAGCCAGCCTTTCATGATATATCTCCCAATTTGTGTAGGGCTTATTATGCACGCTTAAAAATAATAAAAGCAGACTTGACCTGATAGTTTGGCTGTGAGCAATTATGTGCTTAGTGCATCTAACGTTGAAGTAACCGGCGCTGCGCGGTTTTATCGCGCAGCGTCCGAGTTGACTGCCGGGTTGGGCGGTAACGCTTCAATAGAGCGAAGGATTGCCCGCACGATTGCCTCCCTCTTGAAAAGATCATCCATTCTGTTTGGCGTATCAATATTCAGTGCGAAGAATACGGAGCCAGTCGGCCACTCAACCCATCCTACCCACCAACCCATACGGCCTTCCCAGCCCGTCTTTGCACGCAGTATCCAGTTGCGACCGGCTTCCACAATCATGAGATCCTTGACCAAGCGCTGATGTTCTACCCGAAAGGGCAGCTCGTTACGATAGAGCTTCCTGAGAAATGCAATTTGCTCCTGCGCCGAGATTGCAAGGCTGCCTTCTATCCAGTAATCGCCATTACTTGTCGAAGGATCGGCGTTGCCATAGTCGATTTTCTTCAAATAGCGCCGAGCTTTGTCATCACCAATTTCCTTTGCAAATAGCTCATACACCCAAACAGTAGAATTCCGCATTGCTGATCGCAAATCTTGGTCTTGATTGTGGCCTGCAAAGCCCCTGTTAACGCCGTCCCATCGAAAAATCTGGAACTCATCACGAACAGCGCCTGCATCAAGTGCAAAAAGTGTATGAGGTATCTTGAATGTCGATGCAGGCGAGTAGCGTTTCTTCGATCGCACAGGATCAAAAACCAACATGGCACGATCCGCTTGGCGTTCGTCTGCCACAACTATCGTGCCTTTGGCTTGAAATTCGCTGAAAAACTTCCTCCAGTCAGAACGTTCTAGCGTGCCTTCTTGCGCATGCGCGAAAGTGGCAAGAGAAAAAATGGAGAAAAGTATCGCGAAGATTCGGATTGCCATTAACTTTTCCTTAATGCCCAACACCTGAGTTAAGCCGCGCCGCGAAGCGGCGTCGGCTTGGACGAATTGTTAGGCCGCATATCGCGACCTGAAAGCGGCACGCAAGACCTCAACCTTTTCCGCCCCGAGTGAGGTGCATGCGAGCCTGTAGGACTCTATGTGCTTTGTAGGCCAGTCCACTGGTGGTACTTCATCGGCATAGTAAAAGTAATCCCAGATGATCGCCTCCCAGCTGTTACAACGGACTGGCCGCCCGGCGATGACGCCCTCAGCCGCCTCTGGGCACGAGCCCTGCGGAGCCTCCGCGATTTCATACGCTTCGTCTGCCCACCAAGCAGGTTCGCAGTCAAGTAACTCATCCCCGATCTCCGCTAAGAATCCATAGTCCAACTCCTCCATGACGCGCCCGCCGAGCATTTCAACTATTGCCTCGAGCTCGCCGCGCCTCTCGCCGGGAAACGTCAGATCAATATCATCGTGCTTGCGTGTTACACGCCCTAGCCGTGCATCGATCGCCCAGCCCCCACCGATCCAGAGCGGCAGATTTCGCTCATCTGCCGCAGCTAGAATTTTGTGTATCAATGTGACCTGCGTTGTGTCCATGCGGCCTAACTAAAAACTTAACAGGCAATGCCCCACAACAAAATAGAAATGTGCAAGGTTGCCAAAATTATCAAAAATTGCCCCATAATTGGCTGGGGCATTGTCCTTGTTGAAGTACAAGTTAGGGAGTTTTGCCTACTGCACTGACTGTAAACTGCATTTGATATTCAAAAAGCAAAATATTAGGAACGACGGATGCCGCATAGCGCAATTTTTCCGAAAGCTCCGCAGCCATGTTATTAATCTGTTCCATTGTTTTACTCTTTGATTAAACTTTTCCACATCCAAATATCTGGTTTGTTTTTACCATTGGCATTTGGAATTATTCCAACAATATAATAACCATTCTTCTGATAAAACTCATATGGATGTTTATTAATATTTTTAATATTTTTTATTGAATCAAATATATTATCTTCTGTTATAGTTATTAAAGAGAGACTTGTTCTATAGTATTCATCATCTGTTCCTAAAGCGATTCCAATAATACCTTGCTCTCTAGCTCTGTTTTCTAATTCCTTAAGCAGGATCTTGCCAATACCTTTATTTTGATAATCTGGTCTGACAACCAATGGATGCAATTCCCAGGTTTCCTTGTACATTGGCCTTAAGCCTATCCAGCCAACTAAGGAGTTATTTATTAGCAGACCGAAACAAAGGTTTGGACTCTCAATACATTCTTTTACTTCTTTTGTTGCACTCGTCATATCTGGCCATGAATTGTTACCAAGATCATTGAACGCTTCTGTTAGTATATTTGCTGCTTCTAACTGATAATTGCTGCATTCCGCAATATTCACAATTTGATAATTCATCTCTTCCTCTTTGTATTCGCGCCGCAATAGCGGCGTCGCCCTAACGCCGAGTTCAGCGGCAGTTTTTAAGTTGTGGTTTTATGGAATACTTTTGCGCAGCAAAACCATAAAGCCGCGACTTAAAAACTGTCCAGCGCACGAAGTGCGCGGTGCTGCAACGACTTGTTAGAAATTTAGTTACTTGGTGATGATGTTTTTTTACTTTCTTTAAGCCCTTTAAGGGCTTGTTCCCATGTACGTTTCATTAGTGATGCGTCCCCTTTTTCACTATGACTTGAAACAACAAGCTTTGCTTTGCCATATTTAGACATTAATATTTTGGCGGACTTTGGCCAAGCTTCTAAATTTGCGTCACCTAAATTGCCAAGACCGTGAGGTTTAATAAAGCAACCACCGAATAAAATTTTACTTTCAGGCAACCAAACCACTAGGTTATCTTGAGTGTGACCTGGGCCAGGGTAGAAAACTTCAATTTTATTTTTAACTAGCCAATAGCTAACTTCGCTAAATGAATATTTAGCTTGTACCTTACCGGATTTTTTCAAAAGTTCATTTGTTAATTCAGATGCATACGTGGGAATAGATTGAGAATTAAGCCACTCTATTCCTCCTGTGCTGTCGCTATGGAAATGTGATGAAATAGTGCCTTTGATTTCATAGCCGCGCTCCACAAACCAATTGACTAATTTTTCAGTGTCTGTAGCAGTAAATGGAGTGTCAATTAGATAGGCGTCTGTGTTTACAAGCACCACTAAACCGTGTTTAGTAACAACCCCCCAACCGTTAACCTCTTCGAACGATGTATGAACAAAAACACCTTCTTCAAGCTTCTCGATTTTTAAATCAGGTAAAGCCGCTCCTGCGGCAGTAATGCTACAAAAGAAGCATACACATAAAACAAATAATTTCTTCATACCTTTCCTTTTCTAACGCTTTGCTCACCGGAAAATGGCGAGCGCCAGCGAGTTGTTTTTCCGGTGCAGCAGCTTGTTGTACTACGCAACTCATAGCTTTGACGTTTGATTCTTCAACGCTTGTATAATTACCGGCCAGTCCTCGTGATGTAATTCATGCCCCGTGCCATTCAGTGTAACTAGTTTCGAATCGCGAATCGCATCCTTCAGTGCCAACCCATGTGCATAAGGAAGCACAGGATCTTCTGTACCATGAATGATTAGTGTTGATGCAGTGATCTCATTTAATCGCCCGAGCCACTCTTCGCCACCACCTAAGGTAGTGTGATTGAACGTCGTTAGTATATTTGGCGTACGATCAAAGTTTAATTGAGCGATCTGGCGAATCTTTTCAGCATCAAATACATGGGCTGTACCTGAGTTGATTCGCCACGCACCGACCTGATACTCCACTACCGAATCTTTATCAGACCAGTCAAGTGATCCCGCCTGTTGGTGATACTCCATTATTGCAGGATCAAAAGGGGGCATATCTGGGTCTGCCTCCGCAAGACGCTCTGAAGCGATCAGGGTTAAACTCTTTACCCGATCCGGATACTTGAGAGCTACAAGCTGGGATAGAAACCCTCCCAGAGACATGCCAACCAGATGCGCAGCATCCAGACCATAACCACCAATAATGCGAACCACATCATCTGCTAATTCTTCAACCGAATATGAAGCCTGGCCTGGCTCATAACTAGTTGACTTTCCCGTGTCACGATGATCGTATCGGATCACATAGCGATCCATCGAGGCCAACTGGGCACAAAAATCATCAGGCCACCATACAGCTGACGACATTGCCCCCATCACCAAAATAATGGGTTCATGGGCTGAGTTACCGAATGATTCGGTATAGAGTGAAATATCGTTATCATTAACTACTTTTGCTTCCATAGTATTGCCTTCAGGTTTCTCGTACAACTTTGTTTTAGGGCGACTGCCCTGCTGCGTAACATCGTTGCTGCTCCATAACATCAAACATCGACCCACGGCGTAACGCGCTTGCTGCTTGGATGCCCGAGGCATAGACTGTACAAAAAAACAGTCATAACAAGCCATGAAAACCGCCACTGCGCCGTTACCACCGCTGCGTTCGGTCAAGGTTCTGGACCAGTTGCGTGAGCGCATACGCTACTTGCATTACAGCTTACGAACCGAACAGGCTTATGTCCACTGGGTTCGTGCCTTCATCCGTTTCCACGGTGTGCGTCACCCGGCAACCTTGGGCAGCAGCGAAGTCGAGGCATTTCTGTCCTGGCTGGCGAACGAGCGCAAGGTTTCGGTCTCCACGCATCGTCAGGCATTGGCGGCCTTGCTGTTCTTCTACGGCAAGGTGCTGTGCACGGATCTGCCCTGGCTTCAGGAGATCGG
Source organism: Pseudomonas sp. NUPR-001 (assembly GCF_052147955.1). Lineage (NCBI taxonomy): Bacteria > Pseudomonadati > Pseudomonadota > Gammaproteobacteria > Pseudomonadales > Pseudomonadaceae > Pseudomonas > Pseudomonas sp. NUPR-001. The sequence continues at coordinate 34,012 of NZ_CP197355.1, read as the reverse complement.
AAGACCTCGGCCGTCGCGGCGCTTGCCGGTGGTGCTGACCCCGGATGAAGTGGTTCGCATCCTCGGTTTTCTGGAAGGCGAGCATCGTTTGTTCGCCCAGCTTCTGTATGGAACGGGCATGCGGATCAGTGAGGGTTTGCAACTGCGGGTCAAGGATCTGGATTTCGATCACGGCACGATCATCGTGCGGGAGGGCAAGGGCTCCAAGGATCGGGCCTTGATGTTACCCGAGAGCTTGGCACCCAGCCTGCGCGAGCAGCTGTCGCGTGCACGGGCATGGTGGCTGAAGGACCAGGCCGAGGGCCGCAGCGGCGTTGCGCTTCCCGACGCCCTTGAGCGGAAGTATCCGCGCGCCGGGCATTCCTGGCCGTGGTTCTGGGTTTTTGCGCAGCACACGCATTCGACCGATCCACGGAGCGGTGTCGTGCGTCGCCATCACATGTATGACCAGACCTTTCAGCGCGCCTTCAAACGTGCCGTAGAACAAGCAGGCATCACGAAGCCCGCCACACCGCACACCCTCCGCCACTCGTTCGCGACGGCCTTGCTCCGCAGCGGTTACGACATTCGAACCGTGCAGGATCTGCTCGGCCATTCCGACGTCTCTACGACGATGATTTACACGCATGTGCTGAAAGTTGGCGGTGCCGGAGTGCGCTCACCGCTTGATGCGCTGCCGCCCCTCACTAGTGAGAGGTAGGGCAGCGCAAGTCAATCCTGGCGGATTCACTACCCCTGCGCGAAGGCCATCGGTGCCGCATCGAACGGCCGGTTGCGGAAAGTCCTCCCTGCGTCCGCTGATGGCCCAGACCGTGTAAAAACGTTGGCATCGTCCTTGCTGTGATTTGATGGATTCAAAATCAGCGGGGGACGCCAATGAAGCGCTTTATCCAGGGAGAGCACCGAGGGCAAAGCACACTGCTTCCCGAGAGCTTGGATGACTACGTGGCGGACACCAACCCGGTGCGGGTGGTCGATGTTTTCGTCGATGAACTCGACCTTGGCCTACTGGGTTTCGAGGGTGTCGTCCCGGCGGAAACCGGCAGACCCGCCTACCATCCTGCTGACCTGCTGAAGATCTACATCTACGGTTACCTCAACCGTATCCAGTCCAGTCGACGTCTCGAACGCGAGAGTCAGCGCAACGTTGAGTTGATGTGGCTGACCGGACGTTTGATGCCGGACTTCAAGACCATCGCCAACTTCCGCAAGGATAACGGCAAGGCAATCCGCGGCGTCTGTCGGCAGTTCGTGGTGCTGTGCCAGCAACTTGGCCTGTTCTCTGAAGCGCTGGTAGCCATTGATGGCAGCAAGTTCAAGGCGGTCAACAACCGTGACCGCAATTTCACCAGCGCCAAGCTTCAGCGGCGAATGGAGGAGATCGAGTCCAGCATCAACCGTTACCTGACCGCACTGGATACCGCTGATCGCCAGGAACCGGCCGTGGCGCAGGTCAAAGCCGAACGCCTCCACGACAAGATTGCGACCTTGAAAACTAAGCTGCGGGAGCTCAAGGAAGTCGAGGTACAGCTCAACGAAACACCGGATAAACAGATCTCCCTGACCGATCCCGATGCCCGCTCAATGAAGACCCGGGGCAGCGGAATAGTCGGCTACAACGTGCAGGCGGCGGTCGACGCGAAGCACCACCTGATCGTGACCCACGAGGTCACGAACGACGGGGTCGATCGAGACCAACTGAGCTCCATGGCCAAGCAAGCGCGAGAGGCCATGGGTGTCGAGGAACTCTCGGCGGTCGCAGACAGAGGGTATTTCAAAGGCGAAGAAATCCTGGCGTGCCATGAGGCTGGAATCACCGTTTTCGTGCCCAAGACGCTGACCTCGGGAGCGACAGCGGCTGGTCGCTTCGGCAAAGGTGATTTCATCTATGACGCAGCCAAGAACGAGTATCGATGCCCGGCTGGGCAAAGCCTGATCTGGCGGTTCTCAAGCGTCGAAAAAGGGCTGAAACTGCACCGCTACTGGAGTTCGCATTGCCAGGGTTGTGCGTTGAAAGAGCACTGTACGCCTAGCTCAGAGCGCCGAGTGAGCCGATGGGAGCATGAGGCAGTGCTCGAAGCGATGCAGAGTCGCCTGGATCAAGCGCCTGAAATGATGCGAATCCGCCGTCAGACGGTCGAGCACCCGTTCGGCACGCTGAAGAGCTGGATGGGCGCCACCCACTTCCTCACCAAGACTCTCGACCGAGTGAGTACCGAGATGAGCCTGCATGTGCTCGCCTACAATCTCAAACGCGTGTTGAACGTGCTGGGCAGCGGTGCCCTGATGGCAGCGATGAAGGCCTGAGGCCTGTTCTACGACTCGTACCGCCCTCCAGCAGGCGTACTGAAGCCGAAAGTGCCATAGCAACCAGAATTATCGATTGCGCCTGATTGGGCCTCCGACGGCCTCCTAGACGCTGAGAAAATCCCCGGAAGTTGATGGTCATCGTTTGCTGCGTTTTTACACGGTCTGGGCCGGCAGCAGCCCGTCGTTGCCTGATGGATCCAACCCCTCCGCTGCTATAGTGCAGTCGGCTTCTGACGTTCAGTGCAGCCGTCTTCTGAAAACGACAGTGCTACCTGTGCAACACCCCCTCAAAAATGTACGGAAAACTCTATCGCTATTCACTATTATGCGGAAACCTGTTTTTGATGGTTATCCGCCTATGTTGGTTGGCTACATGCGCGTGTCGTCGGACTCCGACCGCCAGAGCACGGACTTGCAGCGCGACGCGCTGCTCGCCGCCGGCGTCGATCCGCGTCACCTGTTTGAGGATCGTGCCTCTGGCGCGAAGGATGACCGTGCCGGCTTGGCGCGGGCGCTTGAGTTCGTTCGAGCCGGCGATGTGCTGGTGGTGTGGAAACTCGACCGGCTCGGTCGCTCGCTGTCGCACCTGCTCGCCATTGTGACTTCGCTCAAGGACAAGCGGGTGGCGTTCCGCTCGCTGACAGAGAACCTGGACACTACGACGCCCTCGGGCGAATTCCTGTTCCAGGTGTTCGGTGCGCTCGCGCAGTACGAGCGCGCCTTGATTCAGGAGCGCGTCGTCGCGGGCTTGGCCGCCGCACGCAAACGCGGCCGGATCGGCGGCCGGCCGCAGGCGATCACTGGTGAGAAGCTGGACGCCATCGTCGCCGCGCTCGATGGCGGCATGTCTAAGGCGGCGGTGTGCCGCAACTTCAATGTCAAGCGCACTACGTTGATCGAAACATTGACGCGAGCAGGTTGGCGTGGTGCGGGAAGGACGGTCGATGAGCAACAAGAATAAGCTACTCACCGTCTTTTCTGACGCAGAGCAGGAAGCCTTGTACGGCCTACCGGACTTCGACGATGCTCAGCGGCTGGAATACCTGGCGTTGACCGAATCTGAACTGGCGTTCGCCAGCAGCCGGCCTAGCCTGCAGGCCCAAGTCTATTGCGTCTTGCAGATCGGCTACTTCAAGGCCAAGCATGCTTTCTTCCGCTTCGATTGGCATGAGGTCGAGGACGATTGCGCCTTCGTGCTGAGTCGCTATTTCCACGGCGAAGCGTTCGAACGCAAGGCGATCACCAAGCATGAGCACTACAGCCAGAGGGGTCAGATCGCCGAACTGTTCGGCTACCGGTCGTGGGCGGCTAGCTTCCTGCCGCAACTGGCACAGCAGGCTGAACAGATCGTGCGGCGCGACGTAATGCCAGGATTCGTGGCCGCCGAACTGATCGTTTGGCTCAGCGAGCACAAAATCATCCGGCCCGGCCACACCACCTTACAAGAGCTGGTCAGTGAAGCCCTGTCCACCGAACGCAGGCGCTTGGGCGGCTTGCTGGCAGAAGTGTTGGACGAATCGGCCAAAGCTGCGCTGGGCCAGCTCCTGGTGCGTGACGACACCCTGTCTCAACTGGCAGCGCTCAAGCAGGACGCTAAAGATTTCGGCTGGCGTCAGATGGCAGGGGAGCGCGAGAAGCGCGCCACGCTGAAGTCCTTGCACGGGATCGCCAAGGCGCTGCTGGTGTTGCGAAAAAAAGCCGAGGCGCTCTGGGGGAAGGACGAGGACGAATGATCAGCGCCCCGGATCGCCGTGAAACGCTGCAGTTGATCGAGGACGCCGTGGCGGCGGGAGCGCGGCGGGCGCAGGCCTGCGCCGAACTGGGCCTGTCGCTGCGCAGCCTGCAGCGCTGGCAGCACTGCCCGGAGGATCGGCGTCCTTCGGCACAGCGAGCTGAGCCGGCCAACAAGCTGACCCCGCAAGAGCGCCGCCGCGTGCTGGAGGTCGCCAACCAGCCCGAGTTTGCCAGCCTGCCGCCGCAGCAGATCGTGGCGCGGCTGGCCGATCAGGGCACCTGGCTGGCCTCGGAGTCGACCTTTTACCGGTTGCTGAAGGACGCCGAACAGCAGCATCCGCGCGGCCGTAGCCGCCCACCGGTGAAACGAGCGCTGACGACCCATGTGGCCGACGGCCCGAACCAGCTGTGGTGCTGGGACATCACCTGGCTGCCGACCACGGTCAAGGGCCGTTACTTCTACTGGTACATGATCAAGGACGTCTACAGCCGGAAGCTGGTGGCCAACGAGGTGCATGAAAGTGAAAGCGCCGAGCAGGCCGCCCAGCTGCTACGCCAGGCCTGCTTACGTGAACAGCGAGCAGGCCAGCCGCTGGTACTGCACTCGGACAATGGCAGCGCGATGAAGGGCTCGACCATGCTGGCGGCCATGCAGAACCTGGGTGTGATGCCCTCGTTCAGCCGCCCGCGGGTGAGCAATGACAACGCCTATGCCGAGGCCTTGTTCCGCACGGCGAAGTACTGCCCGCTGTGGCCGGAGCGGCCCTTCGACACGCTGGAGCAGGCCAGGAACTGGGTGAACAGCTTCGTGGCCTGGTACAACCATGAACATCGCCACAGCGCCCTGAAGTTCGTGACCCCGGCGCAGCGACATACTGGCCAGGCGGAAGAGTTGCTGCGCAAGCGTATCGAGCTGTACGAGGCGGCGCGTGCACGGCACCCGGAGCGCTGGAGCGGCAACATCAGGAACTGGGTGCTGGCACCAATCGTGTGCCTGAACCCGGAGCGGGAAGCGGTACTGCAGCAAACATCAAAGGCAGCGTGACACGCTCACGCGACAACTACCTTGAAAATCGCCGTATAGCCAAAGACAAGGAGGTCGCCAATGACCATTAAGTTAAGTCACTGTTCGGGGATAAACCTGCCATGCGAGCTGGGCCTATGAAAGTCGCCCGCATTTACATGCGGGTTAGCACCAAGGAACAAGATATTCGCCGTCAAGAAGCTATCACCGAGTCTGCACGGCAGGCCGGCTATTACATTGCCGGCGTCTACCGCGATACCGAATCTGGCGTTCGCTACGACCGGCCGGAGCTGCTACGAATGATCGCGGATCTTGGGGTTTGGGGAGCAATGGAACCGAAAACCAACATAAGCACGAATTAAAGTTCGCTTTACTCGTCATCTGTTGTGGATTAGCGAACTTTGATTGGCGAAACGAGTTTATCGCACCACTTTTCGGGTGGTCACGGCCTTTCCTAGTGCTCGCTGAAACGGTTTCATAAAACGGTCGTTTTTCGAAACTGTCCAGACGTTACAAGGGTTTGCGGGGCAGCGACTGAGCTTAAGTGCACTTTCTGTTCCGTTGCTCCCCCAACCCCAAAACGCTCTGTGCTGTAGGGCTTTCCTTGCCTCGCAGGCGGTCGCTGTGACGGTTGATAGCGGCGTTAATTTCGCCCTGCAGGCTGTCGCCGCAATGGCTGCTCAGGAAGGGTACGGCCGTGGCCCACAGGCGGCCGGAACGGAATTCCTCGATCGTTGGCTTAGCAATGCCAGCCTCGCGGAAATTCAGCGGGTACTTGCGGAAAACGCGGTCAATACCTTGCTCGATGGCCGCATCCGAGAACGAACGCCGGCAGTGGATGCTATCGGCGCCGAAGGAGACGGGGACGCCACCCACCAGGTGATAGATAGAACCCTTGTAGTCGATCTGGCCATCGAAGTACGAACCCTGGAAACGGCAGGTGACGGCCTCAACCTGTTTGATGTTAGGACCATCTGTCCAGGCAACGGTGAGGCTCGCGCCGCCCGAGTAGGTATGGCTGCGCACACTGAATTTCATGTCAGGGAACGCCTCTTTCAGCGCTTTGCGAACGAGCTTTGCGGTGTCAGCGGCGGTAAGATACTGAGTAGTCATGGCTTAACTCCCATCTAGTTAGCTGTGATTAGAAGCCCTGGTACGGTTGCCGCCGTCCGGGGCTTCGTCGCTTATGCAGCCTTTCGTCTGCATGGGTCCATTATACTGCCGCTATATCTGGTAAGTCTATGCTTTTCTTTACCTTCTGTCGGGTGTTAAGGTGCTTCTGTCAATGCGGAAATTTGTTTTCCGTAGTAGCATCTTTTGATCTTTTGTCGGAGGACTCCCATGGAAAAGTCAGACATAGACAAGGCGCGCGGCATCGAGCTGGAAGCCGTTCTGGAAGGATTCGGAGCGATCCGCGACCCCGCAGACCCCAAACGCAATTGGAAAACCCACGCGGGGCGGGTAACTGTCACGGACGAAAAGTTCTACAACCACGACGCCGACAAGGGCGGCGGTGGAGCAATCGATCTGGCCATGCACCTCGGCGGTTTCGGTTTCAGGGATGCCGTGGCGTGGCTCGGCGGCACTCATGGCCGCGAAGCAGCGGTACAGACCTACCAGGCCGAAGCACGGCACCAGGCGACCCGCATCCTGGACACTACGCCAAAACCCAAATTGGAAATTCCCGAACCGGACCCGAAAAAGCTGGCCAGGGTCTTGAACTACTTAACAAATACCCGAGGCATCCCGGAACAAATCGTCAATACCGCAATCGACAAGGGACGGCTTTGGGCAGATAAGTTTGGCAACGCTGTTTTCGCCCTTCGCACCTTGGACGGGAAAATGTCCGGCGCGGAACTCCGGGGGACTTACAGCAAGCCCTTCCACGGAATCCGTGGGGACCGCGGCCTGTACTTCACTGGAAAAGCTGCATCGAAACTGGCGGTGTTTGTAGAGTCGTCGATTGAAGCCATGAGTTACCAGGCAATGAACCCCGAAGCGCTGGTGATCGGCACCGCAGGCAGTACCAGGGACATTCTCCAGGGTGCGGCTAAACACCTGGAAGGGCAGGGCTACAAGATCGTCGACGGCTTCAACGCCGATAAAGCAGGTGATCGACTTGGAGACCGGCTGAAAGAGGCTGTGAGCCAAGAGGTTGAGCGTCAACGCCCGACCGCTGGGAAAGACTGGAACATTGAGCTTAAAGCCAAGCAGCGCGCAGCTGCGAAGGAGAACACGCCGGGAAAGCTGGAAGCTGAACCGGAGCGATAAACAACAATACGATAATCACATTCACACTTATCGTAAAAGTGTTGCAGCAGAACTGGCATTACTGTAGGGTCAAACCACAGTAAAGCAATGTCCGGCCTGCCGGACCAGGGAGAGGTTATGAAGCTGGCACCATTCGCACTCTTAGCGGCTATGTGCGCATCCGCCGCGCTTTCAAGCACCGCGTATGCTGAAAGCTATCCAGTCGTCGGCAACGACGTGCAGCAGGATCGTGATGCGCAACGTCGCACGATCTTGGCCAACGAGCTGGCTACGGAACAAAAATCCCTCGATCAAGCTAACGCCGATCTGGCCGCCGCCATCAAGGCTCAAAAGTCACCAGAAGAAGTGCAGCAAATCGCCGCATCGGTGCAGAGCCACAAAACCAACATCGAATCGCTCCAGCGCGAGCTAGACGGCCAGGCCGGGAAGGTAGCCCGGCCCCGTCGCCCCGCGTTTGTCCCGCAGTCGGCCCCGCAAGGCCAAGCGGCCAGCCCCCAAGCACCGGCAGATGTCCCGTATTGGGACGTGTACAAGCGCAAACAGAACGTGCGCGCAACATCCCCCGAGGACGATCAAGACAGCGGGGCAGCCCTAGAAGAATCACCCGAAGCCGGTGACAAGGAGGCCAGTTCTGGAGCCACGAACTAGACACAACCGAAGCGGCAGTATGCCAAAGGGTGTGGCCACGATGTGTGGCGAGGTGAAGCCGAAACAATCCGAAAAGGATACGATAACGGCCCAACACTCAACACACGAGGCCACTGAAATGACGTCCATCTATGAAGACCAGCTAGAGGACAACGCCAAAAATAAGGCCATTAAACAGTTCATCTTGCGGGAGGTAAAAGAGGAACAGAAATTCAGCCTGATAGTGGTTTTAACCTGGAAGGATGGCGAAAACACTCTGTTCAACGCGAGGAAGCAACCACGACTCTGGCCGAACTTGAACACCCTGGCCAGCTACATACGGGGGCTTGATTGCCCCAACGCACCGATAATCCTGGAGCTTGACTATGACAGTACAGACGACTCATGAAACCCTGACACGCCCTGTAGTAAATCGCCGTCTCCTGGCGTTCGTGGCCGCTGTTTTCGGCTCGATCTTCCCGGCGCTGGCCATGGCAGCAAACCCGTTTACAACCGGTGCGACTGGACTGTCCGCCGACACCCTGGCAATGCTGACCCCCGTAGCAGGTATCGCGGTGATGGTCGTAGGTGCCCTAGCCTTGTTCGGCAAGATTCACTGGATGTGGCTCATTGGCGTAATCGTCGGCATCGTCCTGCTGTTCGGTAGCGACCAGATTGTTACCTGGATTCGCGGCCTGTTCGGCGTGTAACCGAGCCACACCCAAGCGAGGCCCCACATGGATAAGAACGACGGAATCCTAGTTGATACCTTGTTCGTGGGGCCTACGCGTCCCACGATGCGCTGGGGAGTCACCTGGCAAGCCTTCATCATCAACATGATGTTCACCATCGAATGTTTCGTATTCACGAAAAATTTGTTGTGGCTGCTGGCCTTCATCCCCATTCACCTGGTGCTGTATTGCATCTGTCTCTACGACCCTCGGGCGTTTGAACTGATCTACCTATGGGGTAGAACTAAGGCGTTTGCGTTCCTCGGCAACTTCTATTACTGGCGCGCCGCTACCTATAGCCCCCTGGAGTTCAACGTCGGAAAGAAACTGAGTAAGCGTAAATTGCGCAAACTCCAGAAAAGGGGATTGATATGAGCTTTGCCGAGAGTTTGAGGAAAAAGGTTATCAAACATGAACCGCCAGTTGCTGAGCGGCTTCCGTTTGAGGTTCACGTAGACCGCCACACGGTGATGACGAAGAACCGGGATTACATGCAAGTAATCCGCCTGACCGGCGCAAGTTTTGAAAGTGCAGATGACGAGCAAGTAAACATTTGGCATAAGCGCCTTAATGCCTTGCTCAAAAACATATCAAGTCACAACGTCGGAGTGTGGCAACATATTATTCGCCGTAGGGAACATAGATTTCCTCCAGGTGAGTTTCCACAAGGGTTTGCCAAAGACCTTAACGATAAATACTCGTCTCGACTGTCAGGCGAAAAACTGCGCGTCAATGAGCTTTATTTGACAGTGGTTTACCGACCGTTCCCGTCCGCTATTGGCAGCGCCATGTTTAACCTGGTGTCGAAGGCCGATAAGTCCAGCCGCCAGGCCGAACGCGAACAGGCGGTAGAGAAGCTGGATAAGGTCGTTCGCCAAGTCATGCGAACGCTGCGCCGCTACGATGCCGAAAAGCTGGGTATCTACAAGCATCAAGGCATCTACTGCTCTGAACCCATGGAATTCATGGGCTTCTTGCTGAATGGGCGCTGGCAGCGCGTTGCAATTGGCCAGGCGCCGCTGCGTAAGCTCCTGCCCGCTTCTCGTCCGTTCTGGGGTAATGAAACGGTCGAGGTTCGCGGCGCTACCAGTACCTATTTTGGGGCCATGCTCGGGATAGGCACTTACCCGGCTGAAACCGGCCCGGTGTTCCTTAATGAATTGCTCAATGCACCTTATGATTTTGTGTTGACGCAATCCTTTAGCTTTATCAAGCAAGAATCCGCACGCCGAACCATGCGCATAGCTCAAAGCCGCATGGAAGCTGCCGAAGATGATGCAACTTCGCAGATTGATGAAATTGACGATGCGCTCGACGACTTGGCTTCGCGCCGCATAGTTATGGGCGAACATCATTTCAATTTGTTCGTTAAGTCCGATACGGTTGAAGGGCTTAATGACAATGTGGCGGACGCCATTGATATCTTGGGTGATACTGGCATGACACCCGTTCGGGAAGACTTGGCCATTGTATCGGCTTTTTGGGCGCAATTCCCCGGCCAGTTCAAGGACCGTCCGCGAGTGTCGGGCATTAACAGCAAAAACTTTAGCGGGTTTGCTCCGCTGCATAATTTCCCGTCCGGTCGGTTGACAAACAACCACTGGGGGGATGCGTTAACTATGTATATGACTACAGCGGGAACGCCCTATTATTTCTCGTTCCATTCCTCTGATCCGCAGGACAAGAACGACGTTAAAATTAAGGACGTGGGTCATACCATGGTGCTCGGCCCCACTGGGTCGGGGAAAACCGCATGGGTGGCATTCAACCTGGCCATGCTTACCAAGTTCGGCGCTACCTGCGTGCTGTTCACAAAAGACCGGGATACGGAAATCATCATTCGTGCCCTCGGCGGGCGGTATTACCCCGTTCAAAGCGGCGTTCCGACCAACTGGAACCCGTTCCAGCTGGACAAAGACAACCCTATCACCATGCCTTTCCTCAAGCGTCTGACGCTCTACCTTGCGGCGCCGCAAGGGAACGTAGACGCATTGGACGTAACCGACGTGGAGCGGATCGAGGCGGCGGTTAACTCGGTACTGCGCAAGGATCTGGAACACCGGCGCTTGGGCCGGGTGCTGGATTTCCTGGACGTGGATTCGATCATTTACAAGCGCCTCCAGCGTTGGTGCTATGCGCGTCGTGCTGGCCAACCTGATGGCGAAAACGCCTGGGTGTTCGACAACAAGACCGACACGCTGGCCGGGTCGCTGGGCGATGCGCTCATTACAGGCTTCGACGTGACCGCGTTTCTGAACAGTGACGAGCTGCGCGCCCCGATCAATATGTACCTGTTCCACTTGGTGCAGTCGTTGGTAGATGGTCGGCGATTCGCCCTGTTCATCGCTGAATTCTGGAAGGCCCTGGGCGACGCGCCGTTCCAGGACTTCGTAGAAGATCAGTTGAAAACGATCCGTAAGAACAACGGGTTCGTTGTGCTGGACTCCCAGTCGCCAAAGGACGCGCTCAAAAGCCCAATCGCTCACACCTTGATCGAGCAGACGCCAAACAAAATCCTGTTCCCCAACGACAAGGCGGATTACGAGCAATACAAGACGCTCGGCGTGTCTGACCGGGTGTTCCAGCTTGTGAAAGAGACGGACCCGGAGTCCAGCCGGATCTTCGTGTTGCAACAAGGTCACAGTTCTGTGGTCTGCAAGTTCGATATGGAAGGTATGAAGTTTGAACTTGACGTGCTGTCGAGTAAGAAACACACGGTCGCCCTGGTCGACGCCTTGCGTGCTGAATACGGCGACGAGCCAGAAAACTGGCTACCACACTTCAAAGCTGCGGAGAGAAAATCATGATGAACTTCAAACGCATTACTGTTGCCATTGGACTGGCCACCGTGATTAGCTCGGGGGCCGCCCTTGCTGATGTTGTGCCTGTTATCGACGGCCTGGCCATTGAGAAAGCCATCGCGAATGGCGTGATTCTGAGCAACCAACTGAGCGAGATACAGAACAACCTTGAAGTGTCCAAGCAACAATACGGTTCGTTGACCGGTAATCGCGGCATGGGTGGGCTTATGTCCGACTCGCCGCGCAATGGTCTGCCGGATAACTGGGATGAAAGCATGGCTCTGTTGAACAGCAACAGTGGCCCGACTTACGGCGACTTGGCCGCTTCGGCTAACCAGATACGTGAGTCGCAATCTGTCCTTTCTTCTTCCGAAGCAGCGTCTTTGTCACCACAGATGCAAAGTTATCTATCGAACATGCGCAATATGAGTGCAAACCAACAAGCGCTTGGCCAGGCGGCTTATAACAACTCCGCAACACGTGTGCAGACCCTGCAACGCCTTTCCTCCAGTATCAATTCATCAACTGACCCGAAGGCGATTATGGACCTGCAAGCTGTGGCACAGTCCGAACAGGCCAAATTGCAGAATGACCAGGCGCAATTACAAAGCGTTCTGCAACTGACGCAAGCGAATGATGCCGCAGCGCGTCAAATGCAAAACGAAATGCGTATGCAGGTGAGCGGAAGTAACGATAGTTTTCCCGCCCTGGATACCTCGATACCTAACAACTGACTACGGAAAGAAAATATGAAACGGTTTTTTGCTCTCGCTGCTGTCCTGGTCTGCCTCTCGGGTTGCTGGGACGAAAAAGACAAGGTGGTTTGTGACGCTGAATGCCGGGCCGAAAGGTCCGGCGAGACTTCTTTCCCAAGTCTGGATACCAGCGCCCCGGACTCGTTTAAAAAAGCCCCTGCAAAGGGGCAATAACTCGGAGTCTAGGCTATGGCTACGCAAACCTATACGCAGGTGCTGACGTTCGTAGACGGAATGACTAACACGTTCATCACGCAGAACGTCGTCGCCGTCGCAAACGCTATTGCACCTGCGGTAAACACCTTACTGGCCGTGTACGTAATGTTTTGGGGCTATGCGTTGCTGAGAGGTGGCACCAAAGAACCTATGATGGATGGGTTACAGCGCATCCTAAAGATGGTGATTATCCTCTATGTCGGCTTTCAGTTTGCCGCATACAACCAGTATGTCGTTAACACGTTTAGCGTAGCCCCGTTGGAACTTGGACAGTCGTTCTTCGGCGCTTCTGATACCAGCACCATTTTTGGTTCGCTGGATAGCATCCTGGGTAAAGGCTTTGAAGCCGGTAAAAAGTTTTGGGACCAGGCCGGTATTTTGGTCGGTGACCCTGGTATGTATATGGTCGCCATCCTGGTTTGGGGCCAAACAATATTGGTGACGGCCTATGCGTGCTTTTTGATCGTCGGTGCCAAAATCGCATTGGCAATCATCATGGCAATCGGACCATTGTTCATCTTCTCGCTGATGTTCCAATCTACGTCCGATTTCTTTAGCCGCTGGGTGCAGCAACTCGCTAACTATGCCCTGGTTATCATTATGACCATTGCCGCTAACGCCTTAGTGATGACCCTGTATGAACGAGCATCAACCGGTGCAGCTGCTATCACCAATACCGCGCAGGTTAGCCAGTTGTTCCCGTTCCTGGTAACCGGCGCGATTTCCCTTCTGTGCCTGGTACAGATTCCATCAAAAGCGGGCGGCCTGGCCGGTGGCGTGTCGTTCAATTCCTACGGCGCTGGGCGCTTGGCTGCCCGCTTCCTGACTCGGTCGCTGCGCTCGCTCATGCCTCGCCGTCGTCCTCGCGATCCGAACCGCAACCGCGATAAGAAGCGGCCACGGGGCGGCCATATCAAGGTCTAACCGCTGGTCGCGTTTACGGGGAAACCAAGGCATGGACGCCTGCCTAACTACAGAAATGCCTTTTCTGCATAGACGGAACATAGTAAAGTGTTGCTATGTATCCGTCTTTTTTGTGCGTGTGAGGAATGCAAAAATGAAGATCGTTTTACGTGTACTCGCCCTGACCGTCGCCGTAGCCGCAGCTGGTTGCGCCCATCAGCCCCCTAGCTGCGATGGCAAGGATCGCCGCCCAATCAACGCAGACCGCCAAGCCGGAATTACCTTCCCCAGCTGCGGCCAGGCCCTCGCCCTTAATGCTTTCGACCTGGGAGACGGCTAATGGAAGTCCGCAAAAAACGTAAACAGTCCGATGCCCCAAGAACCGCAGGCGACGAAGCGTCGTTACAGCGGTTCCTGGCGACCATTCAAGAGTTCGTGGAATCTCACGAAGACATACAGCAAATCCTCCAGGCGTCCCAGTCCTGGGCGGATACCGAAATCGAACGCAAAGACAAAATGGTCAAATGGTCGTTTCGCGTCGCGGGCCTGGCTGTCGTCTTCGCGTTCGGTAGTTTGTGGGTAGCCCATCGAGCAGTTGAAACGGCAATGGTGCCTCCACCGCCTCCGCAAGTTCTCGTCATGAACGAGACAACCGGCGCTATCAACCCGCTGCGCTCCTTGGAGGAAGTCAAGGACAAGTACGAAGATGCGCTGTTGCGGCGCGCACTTAATACATTCGCGGTTTGCCGTGAACGCTATATCAAGGACATGGCGGAAAGTGACTACTTCTGTGCCGCTGCTTTTATGTCACCACAGTTGCAGTCGCAGTGGGGTAAATACTGGGATACTGAAAACCCGGATGGCCCGTTGAATGTCTACGGCAACAAGGCGACCGTTAAGGTTCAGATTGAAACTATCTCGCCACGGGAAAACACACAAGGAATTGTGGATACCGCTCAAATTCACTTTAAACGTACTGTTACGGCAAATGGCATTCCAGCGGTGACGCATTGGATTGCAGACGTAGCATTTAAAATGGTGAATTTGCCAAAGTCTGAGGAACAGCGCCGGGTTAATGATATTGGCCTGCAAATCACCCAGTACAACACTAACCAGGTGTTGAGTGCGCCGAGTTCAGAATCTCGCCGCCAAGTTCAAGCGGCACCGTATCAACCCGCGCAGCGCTCGGGTTTGTCCGCACCAGCCTACTCGCCAACTGACGGGAGGGAGTAGCCATGAAAATCACCCCTATCGCGCTTGCAGTTCTTATCGGCTGCACCTGGAACTATCAAGCTATCGCGGCATCGACCCCGGTAGCGTCAACCAAGGACAAGCGTATTCGATTCGTTGACTACGACCCTTACGACTATGTGACCGTGAAAGCCCGAATAGGCCGTGACACTCTGGTTATGTTCGCACCTGGCGAACGCATCTTGGACATGGGCGGTGGATATACTGACGCCTGGAATGTCGGAGCGATCACAGCCGGAAACGGCTTCTTTATGAAGCCATCCAGGGGTAGCCCCAACACCAACATTCACATTCTCACTAACAAACGTGTTTACAACTTGGACATGGTGCTAGCCGGTCCTAAAGAAGTGAACTATGAGTTCATCCAGTACCGCTACCCGGAAGATGACCTGCAAAACCGTCGCGCTAAGGGCCAAGCTGACCTGGTTAAGAAGATGCTGGCCCAAGGCGATGGCCGCCACCAAAGCGATAACTGGACTGTCGAAGGCGCTACAACTATCGAGCCTACGCGTGTGGTCGATAACGGTTTGGCTACATACGTGACCTTCCCACCTCGGGCCAAGATTCCGCAAATTTACTACGAAAACGAGGAAGGCAAGGAAGTCATGGCTAATTACAACGTCAACGACGACGTTGTAGTGATTCATGATGTGAAAGCGAAATTTATTTTCCGTAGTGGCGAGCTTGTGACCTGTATTTACAACGAGTCATATGACCCACGCGGCGGTGATCGCCCTAAAACCAAAACACAATCACCGCATGTTGAGCGTGTGTTGAAGGAGGCCGAACAATGAGAATGCCATGGAACCGTAGGGATGAAGTCGAAGAAGAAGAGGACGAAGTAGTTGAAGAACAGTCCATTCAAGGCGACCGCAAGATTGCATCGGTTAATAAAGGTATGCGGGTTCAAGCCCGTGTCACCAATATCATTGCCGGTGTCTGTATCTTGGGCTTTGCTGGATGGCTGTTATTCACCTACTACGCCGGTCTTATCAAAGAGCGCCAGGAGCGTAAAGACCGCGACGTCGACACTACCCAAACGGCCAACGCACAGTTGCCGCCTCTCAAGGTCGGCGCGCTGGATGCGCCCGCCAGTTCGCAACAGGGCGGTCAGACTGCACCTCCGCCGCCTAACGTCAACGCACGGGGCAGCAATGGCCAGCCGGTGAAATCGCCGGCGCAGATCGAGCGGGAAGAACGTCTGTCGTCGTCGGTGAAATTCAAGCTCGATGGCTCCGGTTCGGCATCGAGCGCTGCCGCTACTTCTGCCCGTGCTGGGGGACAGCCGGGTGGCCAGTACCAGGCCGTTGCTGGACAACCCGGGCAAGGTGGCCAGGCCAACCCTGGTGATCGTCTCTCGCAGTCGCTGCAATCCGCACAGATGGACCCTGTGGAAGCGTACCGACTGGGCGACCCTGGACTGATGGTTTACCAGGGCGAGGCTATCCCTTGCACTGTGCGCCCGGCCCTGGACTCGTCACTGGTTGGCATGGTGCAGTGCATCCAAACCGATGACCTGTGGTCTGCCGATCACAGCGCCATTGTGGCCGAGCGCGGCACCATCTACACCGGCCAGCAACTCATGGGCCTGGCTCGCGGAAATCGGCGTCTGCCGATTGTGTGGACCCGTGGCCGCACTCCGATGCCAAACAATGTTGCGTTCAACCTGAGTTCCGCGGCCACCGATGAACTTGGCCGTACCGGCGTCACAGGCGACATTGACTACCACTTGGCCGAACGCTGGGGGCCTATCGTCGCGCTGAGCCTCATTGACGACGTAGGCGCATACCTGGAAGCGACCCAGCAAAGCAACGATAGCCAGAACACCACTATCAACCTGGGCAACACCCGCAGCGGTGGGCAGGACTTGGCCACCGAGATTTTCAAGGAAGCCGCCAATATTCCGAACACCCTGACTCGTAACCAGGGCGCGAACATTTTTATCTATGTGGCGCGGGATATTGATTTCGGGAAGGTTTATAGCCTGGAGTACAAAGAATGACCGATAACAACGATGGACTGCATACGGTCGAGATCCATCTTGAGTTACTAAACGAATATCTCAACGGGGATTACAACGAACTCTGCATCAACAAACCGTTCGAGCTTTGCACCTATACCCATGGGCATTGGGAGTACGTCAGGATGCTGGAGCTTGACTACCAGTGGTGTGAAGAACTTAGCCGACTGGTAGCGAACTTTTCGGGCCAGCCTCGCGAGCCAATCATCAGCGCTGAACTTCCAGCAGGGCAGCGAATAGAAATCACCTTGCCGCCAGTCACAGAAACCCCAAGTATCACAATACGCCTTCCCCCCAAAGGGAAGGCTTTCACGCTTGAGGATATTATCGGCTTTGGTAGTTTTAAGCGTACCCAATGGGTTCAAACACGCGGTATCAGTGCAGAGGTACGGGCCGAGCTGAACCGCGAACTGACGCCAAAAGAGCGCACGCTGCTTGAACTGTTTCAAGCTAAGGATGTGGTGGGGTTCCTTTGCACCGCCGTGGTAGAAAAGCAAAATATTTTCTTTGTCGGTGAAACAGGCTCGGGCAAAACTGCACTGATGAACGCATTAGGGCATAAGATCCCGGAAACCGAACGCCTTATTACCGTAGAAGATACCCGCGAATCTCGTCTGCCACACCGTAACCAAGTGAACTTGAAGTTCACTAGGAGTACAGACGCATCGGAAAAATTGCGGGTGAAGGGCGTGCTGGCTTCTACGCTGCGTCAGTTTCCAAGCCGAGTGCTGTTAGCTGAGATTCGCGGCGACGAGGCGTATTTCTTTTTTCAGAATGTTGTGAACAGCGGCCACCCTGGCACCATGGCCAGCTTTCACGCCAACAGCCCGAAAATGGCATTCCGCCGCATGGCCAATATGATTCAGGCCAGCCCTGAAGGTAGCCAACTCTCTCAAGACCTAATCATCAAAGACCTTTACATGCTGATTAACATCGTTATTCAGTGCGAACGCGATGAACACGGCAAACCGTATGTAAGCCAGATTTACTACGATCCTGAATACGCGATCCAGGTAGCGGGATAAGGGGGTTATATGTTGTTGAACGAACTGGACAGCTTCAATGCCAAGGTAAAGGCCTTTACCGTTCTTGGTGTTATGGGCGTAGTTCTCGGGCTGTATCTCGCTGGTTATTGGTTCCTCTGGAAAATTGGCGAACCGCCATTCAATGCAACACCCAAGACTATCATTGACTATTGGGTTTATTACGGTGCTCAACCACAGGTTAAGAAGTGGCTGAGTATCTGCACGGTGGCGGGATTCATTCCGCCGCTTATCGTAATTGGAATCTGTGTTGCTCCGATCAACCGTAAGTTGCACGGTGATGCGCGGTTCGCCAATACCGCCGAAATCAAGCGGAACAAGTTGCTTGGCGAGCATGGTTTTATTATCGGCAAATGGCGGGGCCGCTTTCTGATGCTGTCGGGCCAGCTGGGTGCGCTCCTGTCGGCCCCGCCGCGCTCTGGTAAAGGCGTTGGTGTGGTGCAGCCCAACATGCTGAGCTGGCCTGATAGCGTCGTGCTGCTGGACGTGCGGAAGGAGTCTTACCGGCTGACCTCGGGGTTCCGGCAGACATTCAGCGATGTCTACCTGTTTAGTCCTGTAGACCCCGAAATGCGCACCATGCAATGGAACCCGCTCGACTACGTGTCAGACGATCCGATGCTGCGCGTTAACGATCTGCAAAAAATCGGCAATATGCTGTCACCAGATCCGGCAGACGGTGACCCATTTTGGCCAGCCTCTTGCCGCACTCTGTTCCTAGGTCTGGCTTTGTACGTATTTGAAACTCCAAGCCTGCCCCGAACATTCGGGGAGATTGTCCGGCAAATCATGTTCGGTGAAGGTGAAACCGTTGGTGAACACTGGAAAGAAATTATCGAGCAACGCGACGAATCCGCTATGCCGCTTAGTTCGGCCTGCAAGGCTGCGCTATATGATTTCATTTTCACTAGCGGTAATACGCAATCGTCTATTCGTAAGACCTTCACCGCTAAGTTAGAGTTGTGGCTTAACCCTCTGGTAGACGCTGCAACTTGCCGTAGCTCCGTTGACCTGCGCTTGCTACGGAAACAAAAGATTACTATCTACCTGGGCATTCTACCGAAAGACTTGGATTATCTGTCGTTGCTCTTGAACCTGTTTGCGCAGCAGATTCTTGAATTGAACATGGATGAAATGCCCGAAGATAACCCCGAACTTAAATACCAATTGGCTTGGATCATGGACGAATTCACGGCCCCCGGACGAATGCCAGTGATAGCCAAAGCTATCGGATACATGGGCGGCTATAACATTCGCCCGTTCATCATTGTTCAATCTATTTCCCAGTTGATCGCAACCTACGGAATCGAGGTTGCCAAAACGATCATTGAATGCTTGGGTGCTGAAATCGTATTCGCCCCTAAGAACAAAGAGCATGCCCGCACTGTGTCTGAAATGCTTGGTGACACTACGGTTAAAGCTAAATCCCATTCACGCCCAAAATTCGACATGAAAGGCGGATCTACTAATACGTCTGAAACGAAACGTGCCTTGCTGCTACCTCAAGAGGTACGCCAGATTGGTAAGAAGCGCCAAATCATCTTTGTGGAAAACATGAACGCCATTCTGTGCGAGAAAGTTTTCTATTATAAGGAAAAGGTGTTCAAGAAACGATTGCTTCCGCCGCATGTTCAACCGGTAGCAGAATACACTCCTCCTGCCGCCAGAGTGGCAAAACCAAAGCCTAAACCGGCCAAAGAAGAAATAACTGAAGTTGATGGCCAGCTGCTTAAGTACGTTGATCGGGAAATCGTTGCTGATGACATTGAAACTATAGATAAACTGTCCCTCACTGATTACAATATTGACTTTGAAAAAATCGAACTACCCGAAAACGAACCCGCCACTGACGAGGAAATGCAAGAACTGTTTGGCTCCTTTATTAATTCAATCGCTGACTGACGCAGAAGGAACGTAACTTATGGCTACTAAAGCTGATAAAGAAGGTCTTGTAACGGCGCTGCGTGAAAACAACGTCGATACCGCACTGGCAATCATCGACTCGAATAAATCTCTGAGCGCGAACATGAAAGAGCCGCTGGATAATGGCGTGCCTCTTCTTCTTTCCGCCGTTCGTGGCCAGCTTTCGACCGGTGAGAAAATCAATGGTCAAATGCTCCTGGAAGGTCTGGTATTGCGTGGGGCAGACGTGAACATGCGTTTGCCCAGCGGCAAGACGGTTATGCACGATCCGGCCCTGACCCCGCAGGCGGCTAAGGTGCTGATCGAGGCCGGGGCCAACATCGAGGCGAAGGTTTCGAAATCGGACTTGGAGGCTGGCCAGGTCAAGGGCGAAACCCCGCTCCTGTCTGCTGTGAAGGCCGGTAATGCCGAGGTGGCAAAGACGTTGATCGAGGCCGGGGCCAACGTCAATGCACGCGACCAGGACCGCGTTACGCCCCTGCACGCGGCAGCATCCGCCAAGGATGGCCGCACGGCCAACCGCTTGATCGAAGCCGGGGCCGATATCAATGCCAAGACCGCCGACAAGGATAATCCTCTTTCGGCGGTCGACGCGCTCAAGCAGAACGGTATTCCACTGATGGCCAAGGTTCCTGCTCCTGCTCCCGCACGCGAAAACAGCGTAGAAAGCGGCGTTTCCCGCGACGCTGATATCGACCCGGAACTGTCCGCGCTGGTTGGCCAGCAGCGCGACAACTTGCGCACGGCTGCGCAGAATCCGCGGCTGGACACTACTGTCGTTCAACAGCCTCCAACTACGCCTGAACTGGACAGCCAGGCCAAAGACTTTGCAAGCCGACGCCGTGCGGATCTGGAAGCCCAGCGCGCCGCTCCCGCCCTGGAGTCGGCAGATGCTGAGGCACGTTTGTTTGCAGCCCGCCAACGTGAGCGTGTACGCCTAGAACGGGAAACGCTGGGCCTGGCAGAGCGCACCCGCGAGCCGATGCCCCTGGTAGGCCCTGACAGTCGCGATTCAGCCGACGCTGGCCAACCCCTTCGTTTCAACAAAGAAGCCGTTACAGCGCGTGAGAAGGCCATTCCCGAGCATGTCAAACAACGGTTTGTCCAGGTGGACAACAAGTTCTATTTCCCCGATAAGACAGCAGCCTTCGATGACAAGGGCCAGAAACTCGCCACGAAGAGTGAAAACCAGGAAGTGATAGCTTCCATGGTGGACATTGCCAAGGCGCGTGGCTGGGAGAAAATCACCGTTAAAGGCACCGAGGAATTCCGCCGTGCTGCGTGGCTGGAAGCCTCCATGAACGGCCTGGAAGTGAGCGGCTACCGTCCTACTGCCATCGAGAAAGCGCACCTGGCTAAGCTGGTCAAGGACACTGCCAAAGAAAACAGCCTAGAGGCTGGTACCGAGCGCGATAAGGACGCTGGCCAGCGTCCGCCTAAATCACCTGCAGGTGATCGTCAGTTGCCAGGCCAGGCCGCCCCTGTCGCCGCCGTCAGCACCGAACAGAGCAAGGGCGAGCGTGGCCCGGATGTTTCCCGGCTCAAGGATTTCAGCATTCGTGCCGGTGTGACTACTGGGCAACTCCTCGAGCACGGCAAAGCCCCCTATCAGTTCAACGACAAGAAAGACCAGAGCTATTACGTCAAGGTTTCGACCGAGGCGGGCGAGCAGGTGGTGTGGGGTAAAGACCTGGAACGAGCCATGCGCGATAGCCAGGCCAAGCCTGGGGAAACCATCGCGTTGGAAAAGGTGGCCAGCAAGGACGTTACCGCCAAGGAAAAAGTGTTCGATGACCAGGGCCAGCAGATTGGTACCCGTGAAGTCGATGCGATCCGCAATACCTGGAAAGTGGGTTCGGTCGATAAGGCGCAAGCCTTCGTATATGGCGACCGCAGCGAAGTGGTTGGCAAGCACCCGGAATTGGCCCCGGCCTACGGCACTGTAGCGGCGGCGCACAAGTTTGCCGAACGGCAATGGCCGAACAACAAGGAAGAACAAGAACGGTTCGTAGCGGTCGCGCAGCTGGCCATGGCTGAACGCATCGCGCACGGCGATCCAGTACCGGCGCCTAAGATCCGCGAAGCCCAGCTGGTCAAGCAGCAGGGGAAGGAACAGGTACAAGCGGAGCCACGTAATGCCAAGCAGAGGGAGGCCGCCCGTTGAGGCGCCTTCCCCTGGCGTTCCTCCTGCTCTCGGTACTGGCTGCCCCTGGGGTGGCCAGCGCCGGGGCGCAGGCCGAGGAACAGATTTCCGCATCGGTTCGTGCGGGGTTAAGTCTGGCCGTCAGTGACCAGGCCACCCCGGACGGATCTTTTCTTTCCGTAGCAGCGAAGGAAGCCTGGCTAACTGCTCAGCTTCCCCGCCTGGTTGATTGGGTGCCTAACCCTGGTGAGCGTGAAAAGCTCTTGCTGGCCGTCCACTATGAGGCGACAAGGGCGGGCCTTGACCCTGAAATGGTTTTGGGCCTTCTGTACGTGGAAAGTCGGTTCCGCAAGTATGCGGTGTCCAGCGCCGGTGCTAGGGGCTACATGCAGGTCATGCCGTTCTGGTTGAAAGTGGTTGATCGGCCTACCGACAACCTGTTCCACCTGCGCACAAACCTGCGGTACGGTTGTGCAATCCTTCGTCACTACCTGGATACCGAAGGCGGTGACCTGTTCCTCGCTTTAGGGCGCTACAATGGCAGCCGGGGCAAGCGTGATTACCCCGACCTGGTGTTGGCTGGATGGAAGCGGTTCCAGCTTCCCCCGCCAGGCACGCCCGCTACGCAAATGGCGATAGCAGCACAATGAAAAAGCCCCGGTTACCGGGGCTTTTCATTGCTCGCGTGAGATGGGTTAGAGCTGCATCCTGCGGCGGTTTTCTTCGCTGACAGCATGGTTCACCAGGGCCAACACCTTGTCGACTACGTGCTTGACTGCAAGCCCTTTAAACAAAGTCGGCGTGACGTGGTACCGCTTCTCATTAGCCAGGATCTGCACGGCACGCTGCCAATGGCGGCTGTCGTTGCCTATAGCGATGATCGGTTGCGGGTGGACCTCTTCGATAGTCGCCAGGCGAATCCAACGGCGATCCCCCTCGGATGAACTGGGGTGCATACCTTCCTGACTTGGCGTGACCTGAATCCACATAGCGGGCTGGCCATGGGTAACAATGTTGTCCACCTGGAGCCTTTCAATGACTACTCCCATAACCCCGGCATAGTCCTGGTCTTCCAGGTCGCGAAGCGCTGGGACCACTTCCGCCAGTAGGTCCGGGTCCATCTGGAGCAAGTGAAAATACAG
The DNA here is from genome assembly GCF_052147955.1 of Pseudomonas sp. NUPR-001. Classification (NCBI taxonomy): domain Bacteria; kingdom Pseudomonadati; phylum Pseudomonadota; class Gammaproteobacteria; order Pseudomonadales; family Pseudomonadaceae; genus Pseudomonas; species Pseudomonas sp. NUPR-001. Next base: position 11,118 of record NZ_CP197355.1, on the reverse strand, counting down.
TTGGTCGCGGTCTAGTTCACCCTTGTAAATTCCTTTCACATCCTCCTTTGCCGCGTCGATCACCTGGGTTGCCAGGTGGTGCAGATTGGGGGTATCGGTCATATGCCTCTCTCCTTGGTGATAACCCAACATCTTGTGTCGCCGGCAGCTGCGATCGACACAAGATGTTGGGTTTCTGGCTTTAGCCTGGGGGTGGTAAGACTCTTAAAATCGGGAACAATTCCCGGTCACGCACCGCTCCAGCGTTCATAGGCGGCGATGATTGCGGGGTCAACCTCGGCAGCTGCGGTCGATGTGTTCCCATAGTGCAGCATGAGGCCGAACAGGTCGGCCATCAGCGACGCATCGGGATGCAAGCGGTGGTGGTTGTCTGCTGCTGGGTGCTGGTCACAGCACCGGCGCAAGGCTTCGGACAATGCTTGACGGGTAATGGTATCGGTGGCGTTCATGGCTGATTTCCTCTGTACTGACGCCGTGGTCATGGTGGCGTTTGCGCCTGGCCACTCCAGACCTGGTGCAACGTAACAAGAAAGCGGGACGGCTGAAACGCGCAGAATGCGCGCACTTCCTCGCCGCTGAGTGTGGCCAGGTCGATGACTCGGGTACACTTCACACGCTCGATGACGCGCTGTTGCTCGGGGCTTTTCTTAGTGGACATACCGCACCCCCTTGCGAATCGAGCGGCGCACGCGCTCTACGCAGACCTTGCCGCGCGCGTGCAAATCGACCCAGTGGGAACAGCCATTTATGGTGCCTTGAAAGACGACCTGGCCGGTACTGTCCAGGACGTTAAACAGTTGCGGTTTGCGGTGAGAGTCTGCGCGGTTCATTGGTGCGTCTCCTTAACAGAATACGCATTTATGATACGACACTTTTGCCAAAAGTGTTAGCGCAGATATTGCTAATATGGCTAGTCAGAAATTGATTTTTTGTTGACCTCAGCGCGGATTCGATAGACCGTGGCTATGCCCACGTCGCATAGCTTGGCGATATCGGCCATAGCCAGGTTCTCTTTCAGCCGTCGTTCAACGGCGGCCCACTTGGCCTGATTGCGGCCCCTGCCCCCTACCGGCTCCCCTCTCCTTCTCTTGTTGGCCAACCCCTCGCGTATTCGCTCCACACGCTTTTCCTGGTCGATCCTGGCTTGGGTGGCCATCAAGTCAAGCAATAGATCATTGATAACCGAAAGGAGTTGGCCGGTAACGTCATTGCCCCCGATAAGCAAATGTGTAGTGGGCAAGTCCGCGACAACCAAGCGCATGCCTTTGTCTTCGATCATCTGGCGCAACCGGCGCCAGTCGGCTCGGGATAGCCGGGAAAGCCGGTCAACGCTCTCGCATAGCAACACGTCGCCCGGCTCCGCTTCATCCAGCAGCTTGGCCAGCGCAGGCCGATCTATCTTGGTACCGGATATGGAGTCTGCGTAAACCCCGACGATGGACAACTGACGTTCAGCCGCGAATTGCTCCAGGGCGAACCTGGCTCGCTGCTCGTCCTGGTCTTTGGTACTGGCCCGCAAATAAAGGCGGCATTGGCTATTTATCATTTGACCCCAATAAACAAAGCTGAACGATAACCTATCGTTTGACTAATGATTTTCCGGCAAATGATAAATCAACCCGTACACTGTGGGCACTCTCGTTTGGGTAGACCTATCTGATAACTGCATCGGCAGCGTAGGAGCCATCTGCCGGCATCATCCTGGATCACCAAAGGTCCCGGGAAATCACGGCAATTCATCAAATTTGATTGACACAAGTGTCACCTTGTATATGATTGCAAGTGAGCGCGAAACCAGTGGCCTTCAGCGGCAATGACTGGCGTAGGAACCCCGGCGATGGCTGAACATCGGCGTAGGGTGAGACCTCCACACCCCTGCTTGAGGGTGTGAATATGAATATCAAGCATCTATTCAAGGGCTACTGTCGCTAGTAGCCCTTTTTCTTGCCTTCAAAAAAGTGTGTAGCGTTTGAACAACAACTCGCCATGACGATGTTTGTTGAGCGATTTAGCGTCCGTGTGCATAAAATTCCAGAGCATCAGCCCCTCGAAGAAAACGACGCTTACCAGCATTTGACGCTTTGACTCATATGCACCGATGAAAGCCAGGCGGTTAGTACCATCCGTAAAGGCCACCTTCCAAACCTCCAGCGGCCCTGTGAGCGTATCTAAAGCCATTCTCACATATCGTTCGCGAGCATCTAACCGCTTTTCGACAATGTGATAGATGCTGTTACGTTGTATCGTCACATCCCCCATAGGGGTCTCGACGGTTACGGACAGAATCGCAGGATCAATGAACCCCAAATGCTGAGCAGTTACCTCGATAGCGTCTTCATGGGTGGTCGCTGCGGTCACTTCGTCGAGGGCCTGCGTACGAAGCTCACGTGGCAGAGTTCGCAGGTCAGGCAGACCGCTATCAAGCCACGTAACTTGGCCTTTCACTTCGGAAATCTTGGGTAGGAAAATATCCGTGCTCAATCGTCAGTGCTCAATCTTGGCGTCGTGGAGTCATCATTGTGCCATGACTTACAAATCACGTTGCGACTAGTAGGGTTCGAGCCTGTTTTATCACTCGCCATTTTCTTTCCGTGGTAGCGATTTTGGGGCGTCGGCTTGACGCAGTAACTTGCCCTTGGCAGGACGGAAATCTACATGCTCCAGCTCTGAATCATCCCGTGGCATCCCGTAGTAAGCGATAAGGCCATCCCGCAAGGCAATGGCAGGGATGCCATAGCCACAATCGGAATGCTGCTCCACTAAGCCTGCTTCATCCACCAGGCGCCATTCATAGCTGCCGTTGGCCCCATCGCCAAACACTTCAACGCTAAAACCCGAATCGCACTCTACGGTCATCAGCGTTTTAACGTCGGTGGTGTAATTCAAAGCAAGGAATTCACGGCGTCTCATGATCGACCTCCGAGGCGGTTTGCGCTGGCTTGAGGTGCTGTCCGCGAATTTTACGTGCGCCGCTCCATACAAAGAAGGAACCGAATGCGATTGCGAACAGGTAGTAGCAGGACATTTTCAAGTCCCAATCGGTCAAGGTAGCCAGGAAGGCCCACAAGCCGAGTATTGCTGTGCCGGTTCCTACGATGATGTTGATCCAGGCCAAAACCACTTGGCCCATGCTGAGCTTCTGTTTCATGCTCCCTCCGGGGGTAGGTGGTACCAATCCACGCACAACAAATAACACAAAAGTGCGCATACAGAAAAGCCATTTCTGTTAACGCTCTTTCCCGTCTCGATCTGGTGCGGTTTGCTCCTGGCCGCGATCCTTCCCACGACCTTCCTTGATCTTCTGAACAATGGCCTTCTTGATTGCGTGCCGCTCGGTTTCCGGTCGAGGCATTGAAGCCGCATGTTCGCGAATAGCTTTGGCCAGGTCCGCGTCCCCTTCCGCTTCATACGTATTCGCGGCCTGGAGCATTTCACGCAGCGTCTTTTGCCGCCGGTTGATAATGGCCTTCTCCCACGGCTTCAACTCCGTGTCACCATCATTCAATTCCTTCGCGGCTTGCTTCACCTTCTCGGCTTGGACAAGTGAAGCCCCGCGCTGCTCCAGGTGATATATAGCTGCGGTCTTGCCCTTCCTGGTAACACCTCGGATCGACCTTGGCGTAGCGTTAGCTTCAATGCCCCTATCTCTAAGCTGCTCCGCGAAGGTTTCCCGCCAGGCCTGCAAGGTCGCTTTGCGGATGTGTAGGCGTCTCCCGTCATACCCCTCGGCCTTGATGATTAGGTGAACATGGGGGTGTGGTGGAGCATCCTTGTGCGGGTCCGTTTCAGGGGTATGCAGAACCATTGCATATTGGTGTTTTCCATACAGCGTTTCCCGCGCAAAGCCCTGAGCCGCTGCCAGTACCTTCTGCGGATCTGTTCCGGCAGGCATGGACAGCACGACATTGAACGCCTGTTTGAGCTTGCCCTGCCCCTTCGATAAGTCCATATCCCAAGAGTCGAATAGGTCGCCCACTTGATCCTTGCCCCGGATAAGTTCGCCCTGGTCATTAACCATGTCGAGCTTTCCATTTCGGGATATGTAATCGAAGTGAGCTTTTACGTGCTGGCTCGTCTTCCCGCCGCCCGATACCCGCACCATGACCTCGGGCACCTTGCGTACCGTGCGCCAGGCCTGAGCTTTTGCCGCGCCCTTCCCTAGCGTCAGTCTCTGCCCTTTTGGCTTGCGATGCCCAAAGGCGAATTCAATGTTGTGTTCTTGGTCGCGGGAGAACCCGCCCGCGTCATTGCTCGCCATCGTTCATCCCCCAATAGTCCAGGTTGCTTTTCACCAGACGTTTGACGAACTGCCGGTGCAAGTCGATGACCTTGTGCATGGTTTCCCACTGCACAGCATGAGCCTGGTTTGCATGATCCAGGCTCACATTGAGAGCACGGGCAATCTGGTTGACGTTACGACCAAGCGCCGAAAGCTGCATGGTCACTTGTCTTAGCTCCAGCAATTCTTTCTCGCTGAATCTCGGTTCACTAGAGAGATGTACGCGGAAAAGCTGGGCCAGATATTTGGACCTTGACCATCCCATTTCCCCCGCCAACTGTTCCAGCGCCTTACCTTCTGATGGTGCCAGTGGAACATCCACCCGCGCTTTAGCCTTCCCTGCTTCGGCGGGTTCGGCCTTGGCCATCGCCGAAGGCTCGGGCGATGGCTTCTGTAGAAATGCCTCCACCAGCTTTTCCAGTAGCGCGGCTGTCGTCATGTTCAATGACGCCGCCCGCTTGTCAAAGAGGCTTTTCGTGTCTGGATCTACCCGCGCCGATAGGAGCGGTTTCTTTGATGGCATGGCTTCTGCCCCTCCCGCAGTTCGAAGAACGAGGACCGCAGGGCGCACAGCGCCCGAGGACGTGCGCACCGAAGGTGCTGCACCTTTCGACGATTAGTCTATCCTGCATTAGCTCCTACACCAAGCCACTTTTTTGCCATGGCAAAAAAGGGCATCCACCTCTACGGAAACGTAGAGGTGGCAATCGCGGGCCAGGCTCTTGGCCGCGCAGAGCGCGGCCCGCCCCCGCCTGGTCGCCTGTTCGATTTTTGGATTGTACAAACCAGAACCGGCAGCGCCGCCTGGTCGCCCCATTGCTACTACGGAAAACAAATTTCGACGGCGGGCGCGGATCTGGCTTTTGCTCTCCCCCACCGGCCCGGCCGATGACAAGCGAAGCGCAGCCCGAAGCACGAATGTGCGCAGGGTGAGGGGCGCGGCTTTACCGCCCCGAATCGAGGGCAGCGGGGCCGGTGGGGGGGCTTTTGAGGTGGCGTTGTATCGGGCCGAAAAATTTGTCATGACAAAATTTGGTTTGTACAAACCAATAAAATGGATTGTACAAACCAAAGTTATACTATAATTGGTTTGTACAATCCAAAGGAGATTGGCCGATGATGATCCCCACGAAAGACGCCTATGACGAGCTAGACCGAGCCTACGCGCATTTCAACGCGGAGCTTTTCAGCGGCCAATTGCCCCCCTGCCTAATCACGCTCCAGCGCGAGAAAAAAACCTACGGCTATTTTTCGGCTGAGCGTTTTTTTAACCAGGGCGACAAATCGAAAACCGATGAAATCGCGTTGAACCCGGCCTACTTCGGCATCATCCCTCTGAAAGAGGTCATGCAAACGATGGTGCATGAAATGGTGCATCTGTGGCAGCACCACTTCGGTAAGCCAGGCCGCCGCCGCTATCACAATCGGGAGTGGGGCGACAAAATGAAAGCCGTGGGCTTGATGCCCAGCGATACCGGCAAGCCAGGCGGGAAGCAAACCGGCGAGCGCATGGCCGATTACCCCATAGAAGGCGGTGCATTCGAACAGGCTTTAGAAAAGTTGCTGGCCACCTCATTCAAAATCACATGGGCTGACCAACGCCCTGGGCGCCATGTGCCCGCCGAACTCCTGCAAGCTGCATTGGAAGGGGCGGTGGACGGGGTAGACCCTGAGAACATCCAGGCCCCCGAACTGACGGAACCGTCACCATCAAAGCAGACCCGCGCCAAATATAGTTGCGCCTGTGAAAACAAAATCAACGTGTGGGCCAAGCCTGGCTTGCACCTGATCTGCGGGGAATGCTCTCAGCGATTCCAAGAGGTTGAATAGCCCGGCGCTATCGCCGGATGGCGCTTTAGCTATACCCTAACGCATATATGTGTTAGGGTATAGCTATATGCCACCGGAGAAGCCGCCATGCAGATACCAGAGCGTGAAACCCTGTTGCACGTCTATGAAACGGAAGTCAAAGCCGCTTATGGCGAACTGCTGGAACGGTTCCTGTTCAACCGTACCGGTGGCGTTGAGACGTTGCGCCATATAGCGGGGCGGTGTGGGGCGCAGGTAGCAGCCGCGCACAAGCGGTGCAAACGAGAGCTGATGTTTGCGGCACTTAGAGCCGCCCGCGACGATGGGTTAGACATAACCCCAACGGTCGCGGAGCACCTATGCACCCGGCTGATAGGCCGAGGGGTTGCGCTGCGTGCCGCTCTAGTGACTTTCGGCACACCTGGCCGGACAGCGGCGACGAAATCCACCGTAGGCCAAGCAGACTTGGCCGACTTCGAAGCCGCGCTAGCCCCGCAGGTGCAGTCGCTCATAGATGAAATGACGGTGATCCGAGAGCGGTACAAGGAAGAGTACGACGACCGCGCAAGAGAGGCAGTGAAAGGATCTGTATAGGGAGTCTGCGCCACTTACCGTGGCGGTTTGGTAGATGGCTCGTAGCCTAGTCGCCGCGTTAGCTGGACCAGACCGACAATCTGCTGTCGCATGTACTGCCCGTGGGTCTCCAGTTCCTCTACCTGGTGTTCAAGCTCCCATGCCCGGCGATAGAGGCGCTGGTTAATAGCGATCACTCGTTGTAGCGCTGAACGCTCGCGGTCGCTTATGTCTCCCGCGTCAACGCCTCGACCTTCCAACTGGTCGAGAATGTCGGCGGGCACCTCCGGCAACTGCTCGTAATCCCAAAACATATTGGCTCCTTGTACTGTATATGCAACCAGTATGCGGCAGGTCGTTTCCGCCGCCAATACCCTGGCCAACCGGATTAGCGTGGCAGGCATGAGCTAACCTAGAGCATATATGCGTTAGGGTATTCAAATAAAACGGCCAGGCAATGGCCTGGCCTGGTTGATCCTGGAATACATGGCATTCAGTCACTCTGATAGGAAGCCGTAGCCGAAGGGGACCAGGCGGCTTAGCAGGGCGTCATAGCTCCAGGCCAAAGCCGTAGATACCACGCCCGCCACCAGGAATACGGTGAATATGAACCATTCCCCGAACAAGGCACAGGCCAGGAAGCCCAGCAGCGAAAGCGCTGCAACGACCTCCAGGGCTAGCACCACTGCCGGACGAATAAGCGACAGCAGCGAGAACGCTGCCAGTCGCAGTGATCCAGTAGCTACCTTATGAGCTTTCATTCCTGCGATCCTCCACGCTCAAGATTTGGACGGTCGACAAATCGACCTCGCCAATCTCGCCCGTGTCAGCATAAACCACCTGGACAATGCCGGTAGGGGTGAGGCTGGCGGCCCGGCCCTCGACCAGGATTTTAACCACTGGCCAAGCTTGGCCACCGTCCTGGGCTTTGGGTTCCGGGGTTGCTGGTGTTGGCTGCACCGCTGGCGGCAGGTCCAACGGACGTTCTAAATGTCCGTCACCATCAGGTTTCGGCCCTGTGGTTTCCTCCTTATTAGCAGGACCGTTGTTCTGGCCCCCGCTTGGCGCATTGTCGCTCTGCTGGGCCTTCGCCTCGGCTTGCGCCTTGGCTTGTGCATCCGCGTCGGCTTGCAGCGCTTCGCGTGTGCGCAACTGCTCCACCAGGCGCCCCAGCGATGCCCGTGTGATTTCCTCGGCTGGCTGCTGAGCGAACCGCTCGACCTCGGCGGGATACTCTTTGTGTGCCTGGATCAATTCGTACAGGGTTCGGCCACCGATCTGCGTATCGTCGCCCAGCTGCTGAATGAAATCCGGTGCCGTCGCCAGTGCCAGGTGTTGCGATACCGCATCGGCGCGCATCCCGAGACGTTCGGCGATATAGGATCGTTTGTCGCCTTCCTCGACCTTCTCCGCAATAAAGCGCGCAAGCTCCATCGTGGTTAGAGGCTCCTGCTCGGTGTTCTCTGTCACCTGGTCATAACCATCGGCCTTGTCCCCGAAGATAACCGGCATGGTTTCCAATCCGGCAAGGGTACAAGCACGCCACCGGCGTTCACCCATGACAATCACGTATTTGCCATCGGCGTTTTTTGGCCGAACCGTGACCGGCTGGTTAAGGCGACTGGCTTTAATGGTCTTGGCCAGTTTTTCAAGCTTGGCTTGGTCGAACTTCTTACGCGGCTGTTTCGGGTCCGGGATAACGTCGCCCGTTGGCACCTGGACAGGGCCAGCGCTCGCGCCCGAGGTGGCCGGTGCTGCTACCGGCGTCGGGTCAAAATTCGCCAGGTCGGTGAGGTCCAGTTTCTTAGCCATTGGCCTGCTCCATCGTTTTCATCATCATTTCAAATACGGCGCGCACCTCTTTACCGGACGTACGCGCAGCGGTTTTGATCTGGCCTTTCTCATCGCGCAAGCGCCACACCGGCACGCCTTCAGCCGCGGCTTCCTTCAATGCCGCGCTTTTCTTGACCAAACCGCCGAACAGGTACTTGCGGAAATGGGTCATCAACTGCTTGAGCCATTCGGTTTGTGCTGGCTGGGTCGCGTCAAACTCATTGGGCAAAATGCCCAGGCTTACCAGGTGCGGGTTCCACTGCTGCTGAATGAACGCAATCCGCTTCAAGACCTCTTTAGCCACATCAATGCTGTAATCGTCGATCCGACACGGGATGGCTACGTAATCAGAGCTGACCAGGAACGCGTTAGCCACACGGCTGTTAGAACCAGCGGTATCGACAATCACATAATCGAAATGCTCCGCGATACGACCGATTTGAGCACGCACCAGGGCTACCATTTCTTCATCGTCCATCGTGGTGCGCTCGGCCTTGATCAGACCTTTGTCACCCATCAGGACGCTAAGGGTTTGCCCCTCAACTGGCTGGATGGCTTCGAGAGGGGTGTCTTTGAAAAGATCAGACGCCACCATGCCAGGCACAGCGTATTGCGCCAGACGCTTGCTGCCGTTGCCTTGTTCGTCGCCGTCCAGGTACAGCACGCGCTTGCCCAGTTCAGCCAGGTAAAACGCATCGTTATAGGACAGGATCGACTTACCACTGCCGCCCTTTTGGTTAACCCATGATTTCTGCTTGAATTTGCGCGGTACGTTCATTGTTTGCCTCTGCTCAAGTTTGCCCGTGCGGTTTGTTCCATCTGCCTGACGTGTTCCGCCAGGTCAGGGGGTAGGGTGGCAAAGACTGTTACCCAGCCTTCCGGCGCTGTGCCATGTTCCTGGTGCAAGTCGTATGCTTTCTTCACCATCTGCGAGACGGCTTTCTCCGTAACGCCAAGATCGGCGGCTATGTCCTTCTGCTTACGCCCCTCGACCATGACTTGGCGCACCGCCTCGATGTTCGCAGGCTTCCACCGCGAGCCCATATGGGCCTTGAGCGTGTCGAAGTCCTGCGGTGTCAGTCGCTCTTTTCGTCGCATGGCTTTGCCTCGATCTAGCCATAAGTCACTAACTCCCATCTTGTTAGCCGTCCAGGTTGCCGCCTGGAATACTGACAGAATAGGTTAAGTTTTGCCTTGAGTAAACAGATAAACCCTTACGCCAGATAACCGGTTATCAAGCTGCGGGGACGGGATTTTCTTTCCGTAGTCGCGTTGTTCTGGATCACCTGGCCAGCGCACGCACCTTGCAGGTTTAGGTGTGGGGAAACGTGTCTACGGTGTGTCGAATCACTCCCCATCAGCCACCGCACTATGCTTTATGGGGGATCATCAAAGGCTAAAAGCAGCTGCCTTGGGCGTCGCTTACCGCGCCGCCTAGGGGCAGGTATCTGATTGGCACCATACTTAACATCGCTAATTTTCCCGGCCTGGCCTGTCTCTGGCTGGTCAGTCGGGGCGGATCTGGCCGCCTGGCTTAAAACGCCGGCGTTGAAAGGCACCACGTTGTTAACGCGGGCTTCGGTGAGGATGTGTCGATAGGTGGCCACCGTCTGCCTGGTGACGCCTGCAAGGCTCGCAATGGCCGCTTGAGCAAGCGGCTTGCCCTGTTGCAATAGGATGCGACACGCGGCACGGATCTTGGATTCTGTGGCCTTGTGTCGCTCCTGGTGCGTGCGTTTGGCCGCTAGGCGTTGCCGCTCGACCAGGGGAAGGCTTTTGTCTAGCTCCATCACGCCACGGTGGCACCGGCTGTTGCCCGTGTACTTGCTCCAGGTCCACCGGGCGACGGATTTGACCGTTGACCGGATCGAGGACAGCGGTAGGTCAGTGACAAACGAGCCGCGCCCGCCAAAGCGGTTAGCGTTGTGTGCATGGGCGGTTAAGCGCCGGACAAAGTGGTCATAGGAGCCTTTATCGCGCTCCAAGTTGACGATGCTGTAGGCGTAGAACCGCAGGTTCTCGAACAACATACAATGCCGCGAGTGGGAAGCCGCTTCGTAGTCTGGTCCTTTGCCCCATGGGGTGATCGGCTCCAGGTCTACGCACTCGGCCAGGTCGGCCAGCTCGTAGACGTGGTTATGCAGTTCCTGGGTCTGCCACCATGGATGGCCAGGCGTCTTAGCGACTGGGCCGCCATGGTAATTGGGATCGGCATCGAGCGCTGCCACGAAAGCCTTGTAGATGGCTTTCAGGTAGTTAATGGGCCGACTGCGGGCGTTGTCGGTAGTGCATACCGGGATAATGGCGTAATAGAGGTGTGTTCCGCCTGTACGCCTATTGCGCACTATCAGATTCGGTGGCGGTAGCCCGGCGTCATCCCAAATCAGCGCGTTGTAGTGGTCCAGGTCGAAGATTAGCCACGACACCATGCCTTCCCGGTTGATCTGCATATACGGATAGCAGACGGCGTATTCACGCGGCAGGATGCGCGCAGCGGTTTTGTCATCGCTGCAACGGGGCAGATAGGGGCATTCCTGGAGGACGCGATTAAGGGCGGTGCCTTCCTGGAAAAAGCGCTGATTGGGCCGAGCAGAGACGGCTGTGTCTTTGACTCTTAGGGCCAT
>NZ_CP197354.1:0-74587 GCF_052147955.1 Pseudomonas sp. NUPR-001 | reverse complement strand
TGAGCCTCCTTCGATGAAATGCGTGAACGATATCGTGCATATTTGTTAGATATCGATCATGGACACGCATACCCTAGCTCATTTGATGAGCGATGGGTAGCGCATCCTTGCACGTTATCTCTCAAGTTTTGTGCGATATCTCTCACGCATGAGCTAGGGGTAGCTCATTGGGGGGGGTAGCTCATACTGTGAGCTAACCTAGCTCACGGATAATGAGCTAGGGGTAGGTCATAGATAGTGAGCGATGGTCGCTCATGGATCATGATCGGAGGTTCGTGCATAGTATGAGCGAGGTGCTGCCCTGCAGGCCGCGAATTACAAGGGTCGGCAAGTCGCCGTTCTTATGATCTCTAATCCCCTGATCGTTTGCCTTGGCTGTTAGGGCCTCAAAGTCGCCTGCCGGCGGCGGCCAGTCGTGAATGGCTGACAGACTCCGGCTGCGCCTGCGCTAGTCACCCATTCCCGCCCGGCTCGACTGACAGCTCATCACGAATACGCATCACGGTGGTGGTTGAACAGTTCGCGTGCCTGGCAGTAGCGCGAATCCCGAGGTTCGCGCCCAGTAGCTCACGCACCCGCTTGCGCAGGTCCTCGTTCACTGGTCTGCCCTTGTATACACCAGCTGCTTTCGCTTTGACGATGCCCTGACTCTGCCGCTCCCGCCGCTGCTGATAATCCTTACGGGCAATTGCCGCCATCATATCGATCATCATGTAGTTGATAGCCGACAGCATCCGGTCGGTGAATTCATCGTTGGTGGGCAAGGTCATGCCCTGGTGACTGGTAGGAAGGTCGATAGCGACGATACGCAGACCGCGCTGGTCAATCGCGCCCTTGAGTTCCCGCCAATCCTGATCACCCATGCGCGATAGTCGATCAATGCTCTCCACCAGCAACACATCGCCTCGCTTGGCGTCTTTCAGCAAGCGGATGAGTTCTGGCCGGTTGGCATGGGAGCCGCTGGCGTTTTCCATGTAACTGGCTGCGATGGCGAGGCCAAAACCGGCGACGAAGGCTTCAAGCTGATCACGGGCACGGCTAGCGTCCTGGTCATCGGTTGAAGCTCGTAAGTAAGCGCGGATAAACATGGATGCTCCTGGGTTAGGAGTTAACCTGGCTGTTGGCAGATTTCATTCTGCGCCACAGGATCGGCGAAAAATCGCGAAGCAGCATGAAGCCGAATCCAAGCACTAGAAACATCACGTACTGATTTCGAAATGTTCGGCCACCTTCACGGGTAGCAGCGTCAACTGACACCTCCTGCACATTCCAGCGCTGGCATACAGCGAGCTTTGGCATTTCGCCTTGCACCTGGTGACTTTCATCACAGCGCTTAACGAGCATGTGTCCTGCTTGTTCAGCTTTGCCGAGTTGTTGTGCTTCGTACTGCATATCGGTGAACCACTGAGCTGCCCCGTTGAAGGAGAAACCAGATCCCACCGCGAGCAAGGCGAATATGCCGACGGCGGGATACACAACCAGCATTGCAAAGAGCCGATTGATGAGTTTGAGCGCACCGTAATGTAAATCGGCCATGATCCGTTTCCTGTACCAGTTTGGGTGTAACTCACTGAGCGTATCAGTATGGGCGTTTTTTAAATACTGGCGATGACTACATCGTTCGTATTGATCGCGTATCAACTAGGGTATACCCATTTGTGACGATATAGTTTCCCGGTCCCCGAAGTGACGAATGCGAGGGTTGGGCGCCTGGCCAGCCGCCTAGCCCGTGGGCGCAATGTCAGTCAATTCGTCACTTTAGGGACCGGTCCATTCGTCACTCCAGGGACCTGGATCAGCCTTGCAGTTTGCTGAATTCGCGATACAACCGCGCCAAGAGAGGTTGAGCGGCTTCCAACTCGGCCAGTTCTGCCGAGGTAACTTTTCGACGTTCCAAAGCGCTTACCACGGGTGCTGCCAGCTTCTTGGCTTCTTCCTCGCCGAAGTCTTTGACCCATTGGTCATATCCGCCTGGGTATCGGCCCTGTTCTCCGGCCTGACGCAGATCAAACAGCGCCTGGTCATCCTCTTGGTGCGCGTGCTTCAACTGCTCAGTCCATTTCTTTCGGTCAGACAGCTCAGGGCCGAAGATTTCGAGCAGCCGGGTATCGGCCAACGTACGCAGTGAACGGTTGATACCCGCCAAGCTTTCCTGCAATGGCTGCAGCAGCTGGGCGAGATCCTTATCGGTTGGGGTGGTCATGGTTCAACGTCCTTGGTGGTCATGGAATGTGTCTGCCAGTACCGAAGCCGTTCGGCGTCGGCCTCCAGCACGAAGCGATCAATCATTTCGGCAGGCGCGCAGATCTGCGCGCACCGCCAGCCCTCCGGGGTCTGTGTCAGGTAACTGGAATAGATCTTGTCGCGGATGGCCAAGGCGCGCTGCTTGGTAAGTCCGTGCGCATTGGCGACCGCGACAAGGCCCTTGCCTTCGACCAGGATCTCGAAGGCTACGTCGAGGCTGCGTGAGTGCATTTTCGACTTGGTGCGGATCCGCTCGAATTCCTCTCGGGGGATCCGCAGGTCCTGGTCAGGATGCCGGGCGGTCATTCAGAGCCTTTCCATCGCTCGGCCAGCTGCGCACGGGCTTTCTCCAACTCGGCCTTGAGGTAGGTGTTTTCCGAGGTGAGGGTTTCCACCTGTGCTGACAGCACAGCGTTTGCCTCGCGCAGTTTGCCCAACTGGTCATCGAGCAGGGTTTGCTGGGTCGAGTTCGCCGGTGCGCCTTTTTCGGATCCTTTCTTGGATCCGCCGTTATGTACGCGGAGGGCTTTGGTGTTGCGCAATGTGGTGCGGACCTCCTGGCGGAGGTTCAGGTCTTCATTGCCCTCTGCGCGCTCCAGTAGATCCGCAGCAGCTTGCGGGTCCAGTTTATCGAGGCGGCTGATATCGTTGACCGTCGAGATATCCGCAGTGATGCCACGGGCGACCGCCTCGCGGCCTGCGCCTTCCTTGGTGACGTTCACCAGATAGGAAAGGCGTTCAGCCACCCAGTTGATCCCTTTGGACCATTCAGCAGCGACCTTCTCCAGGGTGCCGAGCCTGTCCTTGTCTTCCTGCAGGGCAAGTGCCAGTTCCAGCTGAGTGAGGTTTTCGCTGTGAACGTTTTCGGACCGCTGAATGCGCTTCGCTTGAGCATCGGTGAGGTCTTTCACCGTCACTTCGACCAGCACACCCGCAATGATGCACGCCCTATAACGGCGTTCACCGGCAACCATCAGGTACTTGAAGCCTGACTCAGGGTTTGGGTGCAGTCGTATTACGCAGGGTTCGATCTGGCCGTTTACCAGAATGTCGTCCGCCAGTTCCCGTAGCGATTCCTCAGAGAATCCTGGGTTGTCTTGGCTACGGATCTGCTTCACACACTCGATTTCGCCAGGGTTGACCTTTTCAATCAGCGCACCTTCATTGGCCGGGCGCTTTTGAAAGTCGGAAAGCTTTTTGGCCGTCGCCGCAACTGCACGACCAAAGGAGTTTTTCTTCTCCGTCATGATTCAATCCTCACTCCGCAAAGACCTTGCTAAGCACCGCTGCGCAGGCCCGTTTCATTTCTTTACCCGCATCCCGCTGACTCCCGCTGCGAGCTTTACGCCACACAGGGTTGCCGGCTGCCAGAGATTTGTTGATGCAGGGGCGGTGGGTGATTTGTTCGTTGAACATGGCCTCGCCGTGTTCCTCGCGAAGGCTCGGCAAGATCTCCAGTTCTTCGCTTGAGCGGCTATTTATGAGGTTCGGCAAGAAACCTAGGAAACGCAGGCCCGGGTTGTATTGATCCTGCACAGTTTCAATTGTGGCCATCAGCTTCGGCATGCGAGCCAGGGTGAATGCGCTGATGTTGAACGGAGTGACAACTGAATCAGAAGCCGCTAGGGCGGCAATCATGCGGCGCTGCAGGTTCGGCGGAGTATCGATCAAGCAAAGGTCGAACTCGTCATTGAAGCGGTCCAGAGCCTTGGCGAGATTGGTTACAACGTCCAGCTCCATATCATCCACATCCAGCAGCGCTACGTCGGCCTCGATAAGCCAGATGTTGGGCGCAACCTGGCGCGGGACGAAGCCGGCGTGCTCGTCAGTGAAAAGCTGACTGGCCATGAGGTAGGGCGTATCGTCGCCATCCTCGATAGGGGGGAAGAACTGCGACAGGTCGCTTTCGTCCAGGTCGAGTACAAGCACACGTTTACCTTGTTCTGCTGCATAGCAGGCCAGGTGGGCTTCAAGGGTGGTTTTGCCAACGCCACCCTTTTGGTTCGCAACGGCAGTGCGTTTCATGGTGACCTTCCTATGATCTCCGGTGGAGCAGTGGATTGAACGTGGGATCATGCTTGCATCAGTAAACCCCATAGTCAACCCCTAAAAAGGGTTTACTATATTTTCTCGCATGCGGGAAATTGATAAGGGTCACGGATCAGCGCTGTGGCTTTCTCGCATGCGAGAAAGGTAGGGAAGGGAGTTGCTACACTGCGCGCACGTCAACATGTGTCGTACGGGATGGTTTCCTTGCGTACAGATCCTGTTGGCCAGGGTGGCAGTTCGGGGCGGCTCCCAGCTGCCACCTGACCACCCTCCAAAGCTCGTCCTAGACCGTTCGTCGGGCAATCTGAGCAAAACGTATTTCTCGTTGTCTTCTGCGCGAGGTGTCTCATCCCCGAAACACCTTGTTACCCGGCACGAAGCCGGCGTCCGTGCATTGCAGATGCCAGAAATATGGATATTTCCTTTTCAAATCAAAGACCTATTCAAATCACACCCTTACCAGGCGTTAGCCAGGGGCTTGGCCGTTCGTCGCCGAATGTGATGGATCCGATATTTCTCACAGTGAAACCTTGATTTCGTGAAATGAAAGGCATATCTTAAACCACGAAACACGGATTTCATGGATCAAAACTCGAAAGAGGGAAGAAATGCGAGGTGGGATCTAGAACAAAATCGAAGAGGACTCCAGTATCGCCCCTGTATTTGGCCAAGAGCTGCCCAGGGGAAGAGATGCAGAGCCTAGAGAAGAAAGATCTGGCGGTTTTCGCCGTCGCCCAGCCGGATTACCGAGTAATCCTTAATGAAAGGCAGGAAAGCGACGGTCGGAAATGGGAATTAATCATTGAGAGCCCTTCAACGGGACAACGCTTCAACGTAGTAACCTCGTTAGGGAAAACACGGTTATTTAAGAATGCCGATACTGCTATCGACTTCATAAAGGATACCTGCCCTAACAATCCTAATAAGGCAATAACCGTAACGTACGGGGGTTCCCCGTCATGATCAAAGAGGCAATGGTATGCAACTCTCTGCTCGCAAAACTCAACGCAACGTAGGTATCAACGACAAACAAACCTGGCGGACCTGGCTCAAGGACAAAGCCACTGCAACTCTGAAACAAGTTCTCTCGCAAAAGACTCCTTCGCACAAGGCATTGATGCGCGATGACTGGATGGCCAAGGCCACCAAGATCGCAGTGTTGGGGTCGCTGTTCTCTTTCGCAATCCTCCCTGAAATCGCCAACGCGGCAATGGATTTCAGCGGCCTGAAAAACCTGGCCAAGGACGTAGTGTCCTTCCTCATCTTTGATATCGGCTACTACCTGGGCATCGCAGCCATTGCGTTCTGCGGCTTCCAGGCCAAGTCGGGCCGCATGTCGTGGGGCCAGTTCGGCTGGGCTGTTGCCGGCGTGTTCCTGGTGTTCTTCTCGCCAAACCTGGTCGATACCATCAAAACCGGTGCGCAAACCGCACTGAAGTGAGGTAAGCGATGGCCGAGTACGACGACCTTGAAGAAGGTGAAGTGCTCGTATTGGCAATGGCCCGACCTTCAATGGTCGGACCATTCACATTGTCGAGCATTCTTATAAGTCTGATAGCACCCGTGCTGTTAGCACTGTTGATTCGATCACTGTACCCGTTGGGTCTTATCCCAGTCTTGTTTGTCATTTCGTATTGGATATGCAGTAAAGACGTATATCTATTCGGAGTTCTACAGGCAGCAAGTAACTTGAAGGCATCGCGGTTACGCAAACTTTGGGGGTATCGCAGTTATGCGCCTCGTTGATAAAGCATTCAAAAAGCTGACGCGAAATATGGATCTTTCGCTTGGCGTTCAGCATCCAGAAGCTGCGGCACTGGATGATGATGAAATGCTGGTGAGCGCAATGGTGCCGTATGACGTTCACTACGATGACGAAACCGTTATCACCAGCGAGGAAGCGCTGGTCCAAGTCATCAAAGTGGACGGCCTCTTGTTCGACTCGCTTTCCGCCGAGCAGATCAAGCGCTTCGAGCAGCAGCGCAACACTGTGTTCCGCACCATCGCAAGCAGTGACCTGACTGTCTACGTCACGTTCGTGCGCCGCAAGGTGACCGACTTTCCTGATGGCGTAGGCGGTACCTGGTTCTCCCAGCAGTTCAACAAGCGTCTTCGCCAGCGCTACGAGAGCCGTGGTTTCTACATCAACGATATCTACATTTCGTTGGTAAGAAGGCGTTTTCGTGCGGGTATGCCTGGTCTGATGGATCGGGCTATCGCACTGATGACCGGTACCGAGGCCACCAAGAATGAAGCGGAATCGCTGGATGCGATGGCCGACTCGCTCTACAAGGCCTCAAACCTGGTGCTGCGTAGCCTGGCTGACTACGGTACTCGCCGGCTACGGGTGCAGCGTCATCCTGAGCCGCGTATGGGCCGTATTGATCGTGAAACTGCGTTCAACGCCGTGCAGCGTTTCCAGCTGCAGTGGCATGACTTCAAGGCAACGGTTGGTGATCACGAAGTCTACGAAGCGGAAGCCGTGCATGACTTCCTGGGTGAGGAATTCTGCGAGCTGAGCAGTTTCTTCAACTACCTGATCAACCTCGACAATCGCAAGGTGCCCGTGTCGGACCTGCTGATCAGAGAGTCGCTGCCATATGCCCGGCTGAATTTCCGGGTCCTGGCCAACATGTGCGAGATCCGTGGCAGCACTGAGTCGAAAATCGGCGCGATGCTAAGCATGGGTGAATGGCCGCGCCGTACACCGTCGCGCATGCTCGACAAGTTCCTGCAGCAGCCGGTGGAGTTCATCATCACCCAGTCGTTCACCTTCCAGAACCGGATTGAGGCTGAGCAGGGGATGCTGGATGAAACCCGTCGCATGACCGTGGACGACAAGCACAACATTTCTGAGGACGACCAGAAGGAACTGAAACAAGGTATCAGCGACCTCCGCCGTGGCAATGCGGTCAATGGTGCGCATCACCTGACCATTTTCGTGCATGTGCCATCGCTGCCGATGACTACCGAGGCAAACCGGGAGATCAACCGCAAGCGCCTGGATCATGCGGTTGGCCTGGTGGAAGGTTGCTTCGTTGAAATGCTGGTCAAGCCAGTGCGTGAATGGTTCGCTCTGGAAACCTTCTTCTGGTCGCAACTACCGGGCCAGAAAGAAGCGCTGATCGGTCGACGCGGCAAGATCAAGTCCAGCAACTTCGCCGGGTTTGCATCCTTGCACAACTACGCCCGGGGCCGTCGCGATGGCAACCTGTGGGGGCCTGCGATCACCGCCTTTGAGACGGAGAGCTACACGCAATACAACTTCAATTTCCACCGTGAAATGGAAGGCATGGTAGCGGGCCACTTAGGCATGGCGGCTGATACCGGCATGGGTAAAACCACGCTGCTGACCCTGCTGGTTTCCGAGGCAGACAAGGCTGAGCCGCTGGTGTTCTGGTTCGACAACCGCTTTGGGGCAAAGGTGTTCATGAAGGCTATGGGCGGCGTTCACACCACGCTTTCCCCGCACAGCAACATGCGCTGGAACCCGCTCAAGCTGCCCGATACGCCGGAGAACCGTGCGTACCTGGTTGATTGGCAAGTACAGATGCGCGAGTGCTACGCCTCGACGCCGACCAGTGCCGAAGACATTACCCGGTTCAAGGCAGCAGTGGAGGAGAACTACGGTCTGCCGCTTGCTGATCGCCGTCTGCGTAATGTGGTCTGGACCTACGGCCAGGGCGAGCTGGCCGACATTATGGCCATCTGGCATGGCGCCAAAGGTGTTACCGGCGCTAATGCGGGTGTGTTCGACAATGCCGAGGACTCCATCGACTTCTCGCAAGCGCGGCACTACTGCTTTGAAATGATGGAGCTGCTCAAGGGGGGTGAAGCCCGTCCCGAGCTGCCTGTCGTGATGAGCTACCCGCTGCATCGGATCGAGCAGGCCATGAATGGCCGCCCGTTCATCCTGGTGCTGGAAGAAGGCCAGAACCTGGTCAAGAACGAGTTTTGGCGCAAGAAAATCGACAACTTCATCATGCAGATCCGCCGTAAGAACGGGCTGATTATCTTCGTGACGCCGGATGCCAAGTATTTCCGCAGCGAAACGGACTCCATCGATAAGCAGACCGTCACCAAGATCTACCTGGCCAGCGACCAGGTGAAAGATGAAGACCATGAAAACCTGACGGTGGCCGAGCGGGAATGGCTACGCAAGCTCAACCCGAAGGAACACAAATTCTTGATCCGTCGTGGTCGGGAATCGGTGCGGGCTTGTTTCGATCTCTCGTCGGATAACCCTGATGAGGACCTGTCCGACTTTATCCCGGTCCTGTCCTCGAATGACGTTGGTGTCGCCCTGATGGATCAGATCATCGAGCGCCTTGGCACCGACGATCCAGCGGTCTGGGTACCTGTGTTCATGCAGGAAGCCAAGGCCAAAAACACCCACAACTTGAAGGCGGTTCGATGATGACAACTATCAAAAAACTCGGCTTGGCAGTCGCCGTATCCGTGGCCATTGGTGGCCAAGCGCACGCAGTCGGTGTTCCGACTGGTGACGCCGGCACCTGGGCGGCTCTGGCGCAGAACCTGGCTGTGCTGCAGCAGCAGTACCAGACGCTGAAAGACCAGTACGAGACGCAGGGCAACATCCTGAACAACCTGCAGGGTGCATACGGTCGTGGCGCGATTGGCCTGAACGAGTCGATTAACTCGGCCTCGGTCGTACCTGGCTCTTGGCAAGAGGTGGTGTCTCGGCAGAACAGCGGCGCTTACGGAAGCAAGCAGAGCTACTACGAGCAGTTGATCAACACGTTGCCGCAGGAGCTGTTCACCGCACCGGAAAGCAATCGTGCCAAGGACTACCAGCTCAGTTCTAACTCGGTTGTGGCTGCGCTGTCCGCAGGTGATGCGCTTTACAGCGAAGTGCAGGTCCATCTGAACAACTTGGCCACCCTGTCCCAGCAAGTGGACCTGACGACCAACGCCAAGGATGCTGCCGACCTGCAGAACCGCATCGCCACTGAAAACGGCATGTTGACCTCGGCCCAATCGAAGCTGCAGGCCCTGAACATGAACCTGCAAGCGAACCTGGCCAACCAGGAAAACCAGGCTACGGCACAGAACGAACAGTTCTTCCGCTGGAAAGACGAAAACTGATTCTCGCGTGCGAGAAAGGAGAAACCCTATGAAAGCGCTCTGGCTGATCCTCAAGGTAATCACCTTCCCGGCATGGGCACCGCTCTGGCTGACCTACAAGCTTGGCAAGTTTCTGCTGGTTCTGGTGCTGGTGTCCGCCGCCTCGGGTTGCGTAACCAACAGCGGCACCATCGACAAGTCGCCATGCGCCTGTGAATTCACCCCATTTGTCATCCAGCACAAGGAGTCCCGCAATGCGTAAGTTCTTCACCCTGACCAACATCATCTGCGTGGGCGTGGTCGGCTTTGCGGCGGCGTCGATCATCTACGTCAATGTCACCAACATCAATTTCAGCTCTACGCCGGAGGACGAAGCGGCGCCGGTAGTCGAGGTGCAAACCGGCAATCCTTTGCTGAAAGCAACCAAAGACGATGTAGCAGGCTGGTTCCCTGGCACCTGCTTTGCCGAGATCTACATGCAAAACCCGTCGTACAACGGCGGTCTGGTGAAAGGCTGCATCGACAAAACCGCGCAGGAGATCAAGGCCCAAACCGGAGCTGCCTTGAGTGCTGAGGACTTCCGGTCGCCCGAAGTGATCTCCCACTTCAAGACCGTATACGGGGCCGGGAATCCATGGCGCAGCTGACGTTACAAGGCCTGGTTGGGGCCACTGACGAAGTAACCACTTCCTTTGTCAGTGAGGTCTTCCCCAACCTGGCCAGCATGGTAGAGCCGCTGGTATGGACTCTGGCGGTGGGCTACTGGGTCGCTTTGGGTCTGCAGATGTACAACGGCCATGTTTCAGTCAAAGGCTGGGATATCGTCAAGCGGGCCATGTTGACCGCCCTGGTGTTTACCTGCCTGAACTGGTCCGCAGGCGGGACGGTTCTTTATCAGGCCTGGGGCGCTTGGACCGAAAGTATCGCGTCAAAGATCATGAGCGGCGGCGTAAGCACGAACTCCATGCTCGATGCGCTTTACGTCGATATTGGCAAAGTCGCCAGTACGCTGATGAATGTCAGCTGGCGGCAGGCAGCGATGATCTTGATGGGGACCGGCCTGTTTGTGCTGAACTGCATCCTGTTTATCGCGGCTGTGCTGAACATGCTGATTGCCAAGTTTGGTGCAGCAATCGTCATGGCGATACTACCGATCATGATTGGCTTTATCTTCTTTGATGCGGTGCGCCAGTGGGCAATGAACTGGTTTAGCAAGATGCTGAACTTCTCATTGATCTACATCCTGTCGATTGCTGTTGTCCGTTTTGGTTATTCCGTGTTCGGGGATGCAATCAAAGAAGTGGCCGCAACGGCAACTGTTACAGATGCCGCCCTGATCACTGCGCAGCAATGGGGCCAGTTGGTGATTGTTGAGGGTGTCATGATCATTTGCATGCTGCAGGTGCGCGGTTGGGCAGCAGCATTGTCATCGGGCGCGGCTGTTGGTGGTTCATCGCTGGTGCTGATGGCACTGCGTACTTTAGGGGTTCGTAAATAATGGACAAACAAGACAAGCAATTTGATAAGGCTGAAAAAGCCCGTCGTAAGCGTGAAGTCGAGGGCAACAAGACTCGCCAAGAGCGTAACCGTTCGCTGTTTTTCCAGGGTGTGCAGGCAGCTGTGATCTTGGGCCTTGGATTCGCCGTGGCAAGCTTGGCGAACTCCAAGACCTACATTCCGGTCGTCACGGTACTAGGAGCTGACGGCGAGGTCCTGAAACAGCGCGTCATCGACCAGGACAACGTTGATCAGGAACAAGCGATCATCGAGAAAACCCTATTCGACATGATCCGCGCATGTGAAACCTTTGACCCCAAACGTAAGCAGCAGTTGTCCGATACCTGCCATACCTACCAGACGCAGCAAGTTGCCCGGGAGTATGAGGAAGTCACCAACCCGGAAAACCCGCAGAACCCCTATGTTCTGCTGGGTGAAAACGATTGGATCGAAGGGCAGCCGTACTTGATGAATAAAGTTGGCGATGAATACCAAGTTTCCTTCAAGTCAATTACCCATAAATGGGGTGACAAGGAACCGGTTGAACGTCGTTACCTTGCAACCATCAAGATTGCGCATACTTTGGTACCCCGTGCCCTTGGGGATCGCTGGGAAAACCCTTTTGGCACGCTGGCCACTGTGTATCGCAAGAGCGAAGAACTGAGCCGCCGGTAATTCGCTGAACTGACAAGGAAACTAATCATGAAAAAACAGTTTGTTTTACCGACTGCTATTGCTTTGAGTTTGTCTCTTTGCGCATTTAGCACCCATGCCGCAAAGTTGCCGAAGCCGCTTTCCAGTGATAATCGCGTAAAACAAGTGCCGTACGATCCCAACCAGGTTTATGAGTTGGTGGGCACTTATGGCTACCAGACTTCCATCGAGTTTGAAGCTGATGAAATGGTGAAGGTCGTGGCCCTGGGCGACACCATCGCCTGGCAGAGCATGCCATTTCGCAACCGTGTGTTTCTCAAGCCGGTAGAAGACAACGCCGACACCAACATGACGGTGATCACCTCCAAGCGTACCTACTACTTCCAGCTGAACAGCACCAAGGTCAAGTCGGGCCAGTCGTACCTGGTGCGATTCGTTTACCCAAACGCTCGCATCACCTCGTACAACCCCGAGGGGGAAACCCCTGCTGGCAGTACCCCGGTCACCAGCTCGGGCACTCCGGCATCGCCGAACATCAATTACGGCTACTCGGGGGACAAGGAAGCCATCGGCGTGCAGGGCGTGATGGACGACGGTCAGTTCACCAAGTTCCTGATCAAGAAAGGCGCCGATCTGCCGCAGTTCTACCGCGTACTGCCGGATGGTACCGAGGCGATGGTCGATGCTCGCCGGGAAGGTGAGTACATGGTCGTCAAGCGCCTGGCCAGCATGTTCGTCTTGCGCAGTGGTAATGCCTACGTCTGCGTTGAAAACCTGGCCAATCCCTACAAGCGCACCGTAACCCGTGGTGCCCGTGACGGCGGGGGGGCATAAAAATGGCCACCGAACCTACTCAACCTCAAGAAAAGACCCGTGACGAAGAGATCCGCGAGTGGAACGAGTCCAACTCGATGCTCAAGGGCAAGGCAGGCAACAGCAAGCGCAGTGGTATTGCCATTGCGGTAGCCGCAGTGGTCGCCTGTGGCTTCGCGTACATGGTTACCCATGGCGATGACGAAACCGAAAATAAAGACACGCTGAAAAAAGAAGAACTGGTCGCGGCCAGCCCGCGCAAAGTGATGGATCCGCCACCTCGTCGGGAGGCTGCGAAGGTCGCGCCGGTGAGCAATGAGCCGGGCGCGCCGGCAGATACGCCACGTTCGGTCGTTGACCGGCAGCAGCAAGGCGCCGTGAGCGATGAAGAACGACGCCGGCAGCAGCTGGAAATGCAGGCCCAACTGGAGCGGGAGAAAATGCTCGCGGCACGGCAGCGCTCGGCCATTTTCGCGACGGCCAAGGACGAAGGTTTTGACCAAGGGGCAGGGCAGAGCGCCGATGGCCAGCAGGCCAACGGTGGCTCTCTACTGGGTGGCGGTGGTCGTTCTTCACAAGGCCCGATGAATGCAAACGATGCTTTCGCCGCGTCTACCTACAGCGATAGCGTGCCGTTCACCGAAGCCCGTGTGATGGAGAACCTGGGATACAAAGTGCTGCAGGGGGCTGTCATCGAGGCAACCCTGCAGCCCCGCGCTCAAAGCCAACTGCCTGGTCAAATCTGCGCGTCGATTGCACAGGATGTATACGCCGCCGAAGGGCGCCGGGTAATGCTCCCGTGGGGTTCCTTGGTGTGTGGGAGCTACAACGCCAGCTTGAAGCCGGGCCAAGAGCGCTTGTTTACCATCTGGAACTTTGTGCGAATCCCGCGCCTGGACGGGCGCCCTCCGATGGAAATCCCGCTCAACAGTGCCGGTACCGACCAGTTGGGTACCGCTGGCCAGGGTGGCGTGGTCGACAACCACTGGGCGCAGATTTTCGGTGTCGCGGCTGCGGTATCGATCATCGGCGCCGGTGCCTCGAACAGCGGTGTTTCGTCGAGCGATCAGGAGAATTCCTCGTCCCGCTACCGCAGCGAAGTACAGGAAGCCGCCGCCGATTCGGCACAGACCATTTTGGGCCGCTACGCCAACATTCAGCCGACCGTGACTGTCCCGCATGGCTCGCGTGTCGTGATTTATCTGCAGCGCGACCTGGACTTTACCAAGGCATTCGCCAAGCAGGCCGAACGCGCCGAAAGCGGCGGCGTTACCTTCATCAACTGAGGACCGGATATGTCTGAGATTGCATCCTTTCGCACAAAACTGGGTCCGCTTGCTGGCATGTTGGATGACCCGGAAGTGACAGAGATCGCTATCAACGGTCCAGACAACGTATGGGCCGGCTACCGCAGTAGCCGGTTCATGCGTCCGGTTCCGGTTCAAGGTGTAACGCTCCCCCTGATCAAATCGCTGGCCAGCCTGATTGCCGCCCACACTGACCAGGAAGTGAGCGCCTACACGCCAATCCTGTCGGGGCGTATCCCAATCAATCTGGACGACAACGTCCCGGACAACGAGCGGGGCGACTACCGCGTCCAGATCGTCCTGGCCCCGGCTGTTGAGCAGCACATCGGCGGTATCGTCTGTATCCGCAAACCAGGGCGGAAGCAAATCACCCTCGATCAATACGAGGCTTCCGGTGCTTTCGATTTCATCAACCAGCCACGTGATCATGGCCAGTACAGCGATGATCACCTGGTTGAACTGTATCGGGCCAAGCGCTGGAAAGAGTTCTTCAAGGGCATCGTCAAGGCGCGCAAGAACATCATGGTTTCTGCCGGTACCAATGCCGGCAAAACCACTTTCCTCAACGAGTTGCTGCAGCATGTGGACGGCAACAATGGCGAGCGAGTAATCACCATTGAGGACACCCGCGAACTGCGCCCAGCGGGCGGGAACGTGGTGAACCTGATCTATTCGCGAGGTGGCCAGGGCAAGGCCCGTGTTACGCCATTCGATCACCTGGAATCGATTCTTCGCCTGACCCCTGACCGGGCAATTATGGGCGAGCTTCGTGGCGGCGAGGCGTTCCCCTTCCTTGAACTGATGAACACCGGTCACAGCGGCACGATGAGTTCTATCCACGCCGATTCGCCGGATCTCATGTTCGACCGCTTGGCATCAATGGCATCGCGTGGCGGTGCCGACATGAGTAAGAACCAGCTGATCGAGTTCTCCCGGCATCTGATCGATGTCGTTATCCAGTGGGAATACGGCTTCGATGGCCGACGCATCATCACGGAGGTTCACTATGCGAAAGCTGCCTAAATTCACCCTGGCGCTGCTGGCCAGTGTCTGCGCGTCTGCCATGGTTCATGCCGAGGATGCACAGCCGACTCGGTTTTCCGAACTTGCCGCCAAGTGCGCGCCGACCGTTCACCCGTCCACGCTCAAGGCGTTGATCGGCAACGAGTCGACGTTCAACCCTTACGCAATCGGCGTGGTCGGCACTCACCTGCAGCGGCAACCGCAGTCCTTAAGCGAAGCCATCGCCACTGCCGAGCAGTTGGAACGAGACGGCAAGCGTTATGCCATGGGCCTTGGCCAGTTGCTAGTCACCAATATGCGCGCACGCGGGTTGAGCTATCAGGATGTGTTCGAGCCATGCCGCAACCTGCAGGCCATCAGCAACTTGCTGGTGGAGTATTACAAGCAGGCGCTTACGACCAGTAGCGACAAGCAAGAGGCGCTGTTGAAGGCCTTTTCGATGTACTACAGCGGCAACGAGCTGCGCGGCTTCCGCCCGGATCGACCTGGCGAAATGTCTTACGTCGAGAAAGTGGTTCACCGCGCTCTGAACCCCACTGCTGAGGATCCGATTGTGCCTGCTGTAGAGGGTGCAGAAGGCGCTGAGCCGATTGCGGTGGTTGCAGCTAGCGCCCCAGTCCGAAAAGCGCCCCAGCGCGCTCGTAGAGCCTCTGAGCAGCAGGAAGGTCCATGGCTGACCTTCACTGACGACAATGGCCAGGCCGTTGCTGTCGCGAAGACTGAGACGATCAGCAAGCCGCAGATCCAGGTCCATCTCAATACCGATGCCGAGGCTGATATTTCGAAGCGGGAATTCAAGCCCTTCGATCAGCCTGCGCCCCAACACTTTGAACAAGCCGAGGCGCAGCCAGTTGCCGAACAGCAGCAGGCCACCCCGTCGTTTGTCCAGATCATCAACTGATTTCTCGCACGCGAGAAAAGGAGTTCGTATGCGCACGCCAATCATGACTTTACTCGCTGCGCTGGCATTTGCCGGTACCGTGCAGGCGAATGAATTGCCGCAGCCACCAACCAATTACGACTACGGCTCTAAAAGCGATTCAGAAGCTTGTGGGGCCACCCTATGTCTGTTGGGCATGATCCGCGACGGTGATTGTGACAAGTACGTCACTAAGTACTTCAGCATCATTCGAACGAAAAAAGGGAAATTCAGCCCGTCCAGAACTGCCGAAGCTCGGGGTGACTTTGTTGCCCAGTGCGCAGAGGACCAGGACCGTGCTAAAGCGGCCAATGACAAATGGGGGACCGTACAACGTGGCTTCTAAGTTCACTGCAGTAAGGTCCCTTTCCTTGGCCGTAGCGATGGTGGCCAGCTCCCTGGTTTGGGCTGACCAGGCGCCTGCTTCGTCGGAGCCTGCAGCCGCACCGCTATTGGTCGATGGCGCGCGCCGCATTGAAGTCGGCTTCTCGCCAGAAGGCTCGGCACAGGACCTAGTACTGCGCACCATTGGCGCGGCCAAAAGCTCGATTCGCCTTTCGGCGTACATGCTGACCAGCCCCGATGTGACCAAGGCCTTGATCTCGGCCAAACAGCGAGGTGTCGATGTGGCGGTGGTGGCTGACCATCAAGGCAATCTGCAAGGCGGCGCTGCCCGCGCTGGCCAACATGCGCTGACATTGCTGGCCCGTGCCGGCATCCCAACCCGTACGGTGAAGGCCTACGCGATCCACCATGACAAGTTCATGGTGATTGACGGCAAGGCAGTTGAAACCGGCAGCTACAACTACACCGCCGCAGCTGCCAGAAACAATAGTGAGAACGCATTGGTCGTCTGGAACGACGCCGATCTCGCTGAGCAGTACCTGAACCACTGGCAGAGCCGGTGGGAGAAGGGCCAAGCATTCAAACCAAGCTACTGAGAGGGCACGCACATGGACAAGCAAACTGATCAGACCACCACTTACCAGCTGTTCCAAAAGGGCAGGGAACCGGAAACGTTCACCGACGCAAAGCTGGCGGGCGCAGCCTGGTTCAAGGCAGAGCTGTCCGAGAAATCGGTCATGACCGTGCAGCAGGGCGGGCAAGCCGCCCGTGTGTTCGCGCAGGTGGGCAAGGAGGGCACCCAGTATTACAAGGATCTGCCGTTCGACAACATGCCAGGCGCCACTGACTTCAAAGGCGCGTTCAAGGATGCCCTGGAGCTGCGCAAGGCTGAACAATCCGGCGCGGCCTCTGGTAAACCCGGTGAAGCGATGGCAATGGCCAAGCCAATGGATATGCCGGCCATCAAGGCAGCTGAGCAGGGCAAGACCTACGACGGCAAGATAGTCGCCTTCCACAATAACCAGGTGATTCAGGCCGTCAGTGACGGACAGAAGACTATCCATATTGCCCATGAGCGAGCGGCCTTGAGCAGTGCCAAGGCTGGGTTGTTGCACCAGGGCAAGGATCTGTCGATCCGTTACCCGTTCTCGGGCGTTGGCATCGTGCAAGAAC
The DNA here is from genome assembly GCF_052147955.1 of Pseudomonas sp. NUPR-001. Classification (NCBI taxonomy): domain Bacteria; kingdom Pseudomonadati; phylum Pseudomonadota; class Gammaproteobacteria; order Pseudomonadales; family Pseudomonadaceae; genus Pseudomonas; species Pseudomonas sp. NUPR-001. The sequence continues at coordinate 57,478 of NZ_CP197354.1, read as the reverse complement.
GCCAGCTGCAGCACGAACTAAAAACCCCCTCACACCAACCGAAAGGCTACGGCGGCAAAGGTTTTTGAGTAGTAGCTGAAAAAGGAGAAAGGAGCCGGTAGGCTCCTTTCTTTTTGCCCGATATTCGATATGACTCATGACGAAATCGATCAGCTGCTGTGGCCATTCGAGCCGCTATTCGGTCGCTGGTCGGACGCACAGATCGCCACAGCAGCGGGTGTTAGCATCCACGCGGTGGCAGGACGGCGCCGACGCCTTGGCATTGGGAGCCATCTGCAGGCCTATGACTCCATCTTGGGTCTGTTCACGGATGAGCATGTGGCCCAGCTGGCAGGGGTGGCCAAGCAAACGATAACGGTCAGGCGGTCATCCCTGGGCATTCCGTCGCACCGTGACCGGCAGACCAATCCGCTCGAAGTGTTCGATCCCCTGCTAGGGGTGTTGAGCGATGCAGCGATTGCTCAACTCGCCGGCAGAAGTCCGAGTGCAGTCCTCAAGCGCCGGCGTAAACTTGGAATCACCACGTACCGTCCACGTTCCGATACCCCGCCACTGAAAACCCCGCACAAGGCGGGGCATAGTGGGAAGCTGGCCAGCACCACCAAAGGCGTTTGACTCACATCCTGGGATGCCCGCTGCTCGGGCCTTCCAAGCGAGTACGTTGCTTGCGCTCCAGCGCCTGGCCGTCCGCAACATTCCGCGGTTGAATCGACTCCCTACGCTGCCGCTCGCGTTCCTGCTGCAGCGACAACGCCGTGGTTTTGTCGTAGCGCTTGGCGATTGCTGCCGGCAGACCTTTGATGGAGTCTGCATAGACGCGGGCTTCATGCCGTGCCCGGCTGATGGCCACATACCAAAGGTTCTGCGAGGTGGTGCGGCTCTTGGTGTTGAGCGAGATCATGACGCGATCATTGGTCAGACCCTGAGCGCTGTGGACGGTCGCGGAATAGGCATGTTCCAGGTGCAACGGCTTGTTGGTCGGCAAGCTCACGGTGCGTTCGGGCTGGCCGTTGATCTCCTTGAGCGAAGCCAGCTGCACCACGCCGCCCTCGATGCTGACTACGCGCATGCGGTCGCCGTTGGTGAGGTCCAGCTTGGGATCCTGGCGGTTGATGCGAATGAGGTCACCCACAGACAGCTCGGGTTTCTCCAGCTTGTAGACACTGAGCTTGGTGGCCTGTCTCGGGTTGAACTCGTATCGGTTGCCGCTACGGTCCTTGACCACAAGCACATTACCCGGCAGCGCCTGGTCGACCACATACAGCTCACCTCGTACCAGGCCAGCCCGTTTATAGTCCTTTTCCGGCTGAATGATCATGCCCTGCTTGTAGCTGGGGGCGTACCGACGTTCTGCGTCGGTGGAATCGACACGGTTCAACGTTTCGAACTGTTTACCCTTCCCCAGCAGCCCGAGTGCCTGGCGGGCCATCTGGTTGATTTCCTTCCGGTCCTTGTTGGTGCCGGCAACGATCAACACCTCTTTGCGTTGGTCGGGGGTCAGTGCCATGTAGTCGCGGACAATGGCCTGGTGCCGCTCAGTGGCCGTTCGCAATTCTTCAACGTGTTTCAAGTGATCCAGGGACTTGGTGGGCTGCCCCTCGGCCGCATGCTGCACTGCCAGTTTCAACTCGGGATCCTTCTGCCGCTGGATCTCCTTGATACGTGCGGTTTGCATGCCGTTTTGCTGCAGCTGAGCAAATGGCTTACCTGCCTCGATGGCCTCGGTTTGCTTGGTGTCACCCAGCTGGATCAAGCGGGCGCCGGATTGCTCGATCTCCCGCATCAGCCGTTCCATCTGGCGGGCGCCCACCACGCCGGCCTCATCGAGAATAACGATGGTCTTGGCATCCAATCCCTTGTTCTTGGTGTGGAAGAAGCTGGCCAGCGTGTGCGCATCCAACCCTTCGTTCTTCAAGGCGGTGACCTGGTTGCCGTACGGTGCCAGGGCAACAACTCTGTACCCTGATCCCGGTTGGGAATCCCGGCTGGCCATCGCGGCGTTCACGGAATCGATCAGTTTGACGGCACGGTCTACCGAGTAGGTTTTGCCGGTACCGGCATCACCCTGGATGCCTACAAATCGATTGTTGGTGCTGACGATCACCTCAACGGCCTGGTATTGGCCAGCCGACAAGGTGGACCCTTCCAGCGCCTTGGCCACCTGTTCCTTGGTCATCAACGGGGTGACCTGGCCACGGCCTGTCCGCTCGATAGCCAGAATGGCTTTCTCGCGCTTCAAGGCCTTCTGCGTCGTATAGCGCTTTTCTGCAGGCTCTAGCGAGCCGCGCTTGATAGCCTTGTCTACATACTGCCGAGCCTGTTTCTCACTCCAGCCTTTCAGCTCCTGCAGGTGTGCCCGCCAGCCAGCAGGCGACAGTACCGGTGAATCTAAGTCGCCGTTGGGCATGCGGTAGGTCGGCGGTGATTCGATCAGCGTCCCTTGCTTGACCAGGCGCTTGATTTCCTCGTTTACCTGATCAGGGGTAGCAAGGCCGACAGCACGTCGCAAGGCGACGGTGCGCAGGTCATTTTCCCCGACCACTTGCTCACGTTCGGTCAGGTGATTGATGGCGTACTGGACAACGGCCTGCCCTGGCGTGATGCCCTCGGGCAGGCTGTATTCTGCAGGGCTGCCCTTGCGAGGCGCGTATTCACGATTGTCCAGGTGGCTGCGAGCGCCAAAATCAATGCCCAGCTCGCGGGCTTTGGTTACCCAATATTCTTTGACCAGGTGGCGGTCGCGCTCGTCCTTGCGTGGCCGTGTGGCCATCGCAATGATCTGCTTTTCGAGCGGGGTGGCATCGGCGCGGGTTTTTCCGTCCTTGGCCAGCGCGTCCTCGATCACTTTGGAACGGCTGGAAAACGCCTCGATCTGGTCACGCGATATGTGGGCCAGCTCGAAGTTGCCCTGGTTATCCAGAACCCGGATCTCATATCCCAGCGCACGCAGTTCCTGGGCAAGGATGCCCTTGTACATGGCATCGACTTGCGGCTGGATCTTGTAGATATCGTCGTTGCGCAAAGCGCGCCATTTGCCATCCGACCTTCTGGTCATGTTCATGACCACGGCATGCGTGTGCATCTGCGGATCCTTGGCCCGGCTCATTTCATGGCGAAACTTGCCTATGACCAGGTTGCCCGAGCGCTCGAGCATGGTTTTGCCGTTCACCTTCAGTCGCGTTTGAGCCAGGCGCTCGACTTCCTCCATGCTCTTGGTCACTGCACGGTCGTGCGCTGCCATCACATCCTTGTCGCCGGCGATCAGCGCCTGCATGGAGACGGACTTAGGCGCCGAGAACGTTAGGTCTAAGCCCATGCGACGGGAGCCTGTTTCCTTGTCGAAGGTCTTAGCCATTCGTTCGCCATTCGGGAGCTTTCCGTCAAACAGACGGGCCAGCTCCTTCTGGTCGATAGGCCCCTCCAAACCCAGCAACTCGGCACCGATACCTTGCCACTCGCCGGGGGCTTCCTTGGCGTAGTAGTCATCGGCGTTGGAAAAGTAGCCCGCCGCCGCGTACTGGTTGTCACCCTTGATCAGCGTCACGTTGAACATCGCTTACCTCGTCAAGCTGCTTGGCCAATGACGATTGCCGGCGCCCGCTCTTTGTAATCGACGTAAGGCGTCTTGATCTTGGTAATGGGGAAGTCCTCGGCAAACTTGACGTAGGCTTCCAAGTCATTGAGGTTCGAGATCTCCGAATCCATCACGACCGGCTCTAGCTTGATTTCCTCGGCCCGCGTCATGCGCCCAGCCGTCCACGACTTGCGGAAGCGCTTGACCTCCTGATTGCCCAAGATTTCCTTGGCCATTTCGGCGTTCTTGGCGTTTGCCGCCGCCAGGATGACGTAGTTACGGAAGCACGACAGCAGCGTGTCCGCGTCGTCCCGGCCATAACTTGCGTTGAGCTGGGACCAGTCTTGCAGACTGCCGACCATGCGCAGGCCATGTTTCCGACCCTTGGTCGCAGCGGGAACGAAACTCTCCAATTTACCGAGCGATTGCAGCTCATCGAGAAACAGCCACAGACGTTTACCGGTCATTGGCTCGGAGCTGAGGATGGTTGCGCAGATGGTATCGATCCAGGTGGCCACCAGCGGGCGCATGGTGTCGCGCATATCCTCACGCCAGGTAATGAACAGGTTGCCGGCGTCGGGATCATTCACCCAGCGATAGATCGAAAAGTCACCTTTACCCATGTAGCGAAGAGGGCGGATGTACTTGTTCATCATGAACTGGATGCTTGCGATGGCTTTCTCCGCGTTGTCACGGAAATAGCCTTCGGAGTCGGTGTTCGCCAAGAACGCCCGGATGGTGTCGCCATCTTCGCGAACCAGAAGGTTGACCAGCGTATCTTGGTTGGCGTTGTTCGTTTCCATCAGCTTGCGCATGGTGTCGGACAGTACGTCCCGAGCGTAGGCACACCATTGCTCGTCGCTGGGGTCTACCTGCGGCGGGATGATCGACTTGGCCATGCGGTTGAAATCGTGAACGCCACGGATCTCGTTGAAGATGGTCCAGCCTGCAGATCGCGCATCAAAAGGATTGAGGATGTAGTCGCCCTTGAAACTGAACTTGGAGTAGAAGGTCCCGTTGGGATCGACCACGGCCATGCGGTCGTTGCGCCGTAATGCCGAAGCGATCATGCCTTCCATGGTCACGGACTTACCCGCACCGATGGACGCGCAGATCATGGTGTTGCGGTCTTCCAGGTGCAGGGGCATCGGCAGCTTGCCGACCATGATTGGCTTGGCATTCTCCAGCCCCTTTTTGCGGCGCTCCCGGTTGGTCTTGGCATTGCGAGCGTTGACCTTGCGCTCCACGAAATGCCAGTTACGAATCCGTGAACCACGCAGCCATTGCTGGAACCGTTCGCCTCTGAACCCGTCGTCGCAGTATTCGTACAGGTAGTAACACAAGCCTGCAGCAACAACCGAGGTGGCAATGGTGGCACCCAGCACTAGAGGTTCGTGCCAGCCGTTGTGCAGTGTTTCTTTGAACGCTGCAGGGAACGGCGCCAGTGGCAGCTGAGCCAGCTGGGTGCCGGCCAACCAGCCAGCGATCGGCAAACCAAAGCCCGCTGTCATAGCGGCGGAATCAACCTCTTGTTTGTGCATCAGTCCTCTCCTGATAGACGTTCAATATCCTCGGCCAGGTCAGGCAAAAGTGCTGCGAGTGCATCTTCGCTGTTGACCAGGTGCTTGAGTTGCGCACGCAACTCATTGACCTTGCCCTGTGCCGTTCCTTGACGCAGCAGATAGACCACGATGGCCTGAATGGTTCTGCTCCGGGCCTGTTCCTGGGTGATGGTTTCGAGCAACCCTAAGATCTGTTGCTGCTCGGCCCAGCTGTCCATATCCATCTGCCGGCCACCTTTGTCTGTGGCCAGCACCCGGTCGCGGATGTAGCTCGAAAGGTGCTTATAGCCAGCGAGTGCTGCCGCTTCTTCAACTCTGGACAGCTGCTCGTCGTTGAATCGAATGGGTACTGTTTTGCCCACGTTGCTCCCTCAAATGCACCTTGAAATTGGGGTTCTACACGCCCAAAGGTAACGCACATTTGCTGTAATGCAAACGTATCACATAAAATCCTTGATTTATGTGAGTCCTAAGCATACTTTGTAATACAAACGTATCACAGCGACAATTTCTGAAAAGCGGCTCAGGCCCAAGGCTGACGCGGCTTCCACCTCCCGCCAGGGAGGTGCGTGTTGTGTATTGAGATTTTGACCCTGTTAAGGGTCGAAATTGATGCTCTTGTTAAGGGCGTTTTTAGTGCCTAGGCCGAAGGCCGTAGCGAGCGGAGGACAAGGGGTAGGCAGAAAGGGTGCTGTATGGCTGTAGATTGAGTGCAGAAGGGGTAAAGCTTGACTACAGGTAGGGGGTGAGTAGGATACAGAGTAAATGCAATATGGGTGCAGGTAGGGTGCAAAATGGCAGGCAAGGATATTGAGAAGGCACTAATGGCGGTAGAGCCAGTGACCAAGGCAGCGAAAATACGCCAGGTCATGCCAGTGATCGAGAAGCAGCTGAGGGCAGGTGTACGACGCCAGGCGATTTTGGATGTGCTCAAGGAGCAAGGTATCGAGGTCAGCATGGATACGCTCAAGAGCTACCTGTACCGATACCGCAAGGCCCAACGTGGAAACCAGGCGAACACTGCAAGCCCTGCACCAGCTCCACAACATTTCGAGGAACCAGCGCGGCAGGTCGAGCCGGAACAAGAAGGAGGTGTATCGTACGATACAGAACCGAGCCATGACGCGGACGAACGGCCCCATTTGGGGCCGGCTGAGTTGAGCAGGCTCATGAATCCCGGGGACGATCAAAACGCCTCGGACTTGGATCGATATGAAAGCGCAGCGCGCAGCAGAAGGAAACGCACATGAGAACCGTCACCGTGAATTTCACCGGCAACTCCGGTAAAACCACACTCTCCGATAACCTGCTTTGGCCCCGTATCGGCGGTCTGCGGTTTGCAATTGAAACCATCAACGCCGGTGCGTCGGACACCGCAGCCGAAATTGAACGCCTCAAGGGCAAGCAGTTTGGCGAACTGTCCGAGGTACTGCTGACCGAGGACAAGGTTGTGGTCGACGTTGGCGCATCCAACGTTGAAGACTTCTTCAAGTTCATGGGCCAGTACGACGGCTCCCACGAAGATATCGATTACTTCCTGGTACCGGCAGTACCGGAGAAAAAGCAGCAGGTCGATACCATCAACACCATCAAGACCCTGGCCGCGCTCGGCGTGCCGGCGAAAAAGATCCTGGTCGTCTTCAACAAGGTCCAGATCGATGATGCCGACGATATCCCGCAGACGTTCGCAGCGCTGTTCGGCTTCCACGAAGTCGAGAAGAAATTCACCCTCAAGCGCGATGCTGTGGTGTACGCGAACGAGATTTTCGAGCGCCTGCGCCCGCTGAAAATGAATGTCACGCAGGTACTGGAGGACTCCACGGACTATCGCGCCCAGTTGCGCGATGCCAAGGACGAAACCGAGAAGGATCACGCGCTTCGCATGATCTCCGCGCAGCGCCTGGCCAAGTCGGCATCGCGCAACCTTGACCAGGTGTATGCCTCGCTGTTCGGCAAGGGGAAGTGACCGATGGCCAAGGACCCGACCACGGCCCGCGAAGCGATGGTCGCGCAAATGATGGAGGATTTTGACGCCATCGTGCGGCGCCTGGAACAGGTCGACGCCGACCTGGCGGCTAAAACGTCCGAGGCCGTACGCGATGCAGCAGGCAAAGTCCTGCTGCAAACGCAGCTGAACTTTGAGTCGATGATGGAGGAACAGCGCAACGCCCTGGTGCAGGCAGGCCGTGAAGCGGCGGCACGGATCGGTAACGAGATCAACCGCAGTACCGCGAACCTGATTAGCGCACAGGCGGAACGCCGGGCCATCCGGTATACGGCGCTGTTGCTGCTGGTCGGCGCGGCGCTCGGCGCCGCTGCTGTGCTTGCCGCTGTTGGAGCCGGCTTTTTGATTGGACGGTGAGGGGGCGTGCCCCCTTTTTTTGATGTGTAACCTGTATCGTACGATACAGGTTACAATGCCTGTAACGTTCACCCCCCTGACGTTGAGCGATCAGCATGGGGGATTCTCGCGTGCGAGAAATGGAGGCCGCATGTCCGCAACCCCAAGCCAGCTGCTCTATGACGAAATCGAAGGCGCGTACGACTGGTTCAATGATCGGTTGTACGGTGGCCAGCTTCCTGGCTGCATCTTCACCCTACAGCGCAAGGCCAACACTTTCGGCTACTACTCGCCATCGCGCTTCCTGCGCCGGAATGGCTCGGGTAAGAGCGATGAAATCGCGCTGAACTGCGCCTACTTCGCGCATCGCAGCATCAAGCAAACGCTGTCCACGCTGGTGCATGAACAGGCGCACCAGTGGCAGGACTGCTTCGGGAAGAAGTCTCGCGGCGGGTATCACAACCGTGAGTGGGCCGACAAAATGGAGGCCATCGGGCTGATGCCTTCGCACACGGGTGAGCCTGGCGGGCGCCGGTGCGGGCAGCAGATGACGCACTACATCATCGAGGGCGGTCCCTTCGATGTGGCATGCGAAGAATTGCTCGCAACCGGCGCCATGATTTCCTGGATCGATATCGTCACCCAGCGGGTACCTATGTCCGCAACGCAGTTATACGGGCCAGGTGGGGAGCCTTTACCCCAGCCCGAGGATCCGACCATCGATATACCGGCGCTGACTGTCGCGGGTCTGATTCAGCCGGCAACGCCGGCTGAGGATCCGAAGAACAAGCGCAAGTACACCTGCCCCAGCTGCAAGTTGAACGTGTGGGGCAAGCCAGGCCTGAGCGGGCGGTTGCTCTGTGTGGACTGCGACGTACGTTTCCTTGAGGCCGGCGAGCTGGTGGAAGTGCCGCACGACCCTGATGCCCAGCCGGGCGGGGACGACTGAGAACCGAAGGGCGTCAGTTGCCCCCGCCTGGCCGCTGCCGGCGAGGCGACTTGCTGCCGGTGAGGCCCTAACGTATATATGCGTTAGGACTACGATCCAGCAGGAGATCACCTCCCATGTACATACCGTCACGCGACGACTTGCTGCAGCTGTACGAGAGCGACGTTAAATCGGCGTACGCCGACCGCCTCGATGGTTACCGTCGATACCTGGAAAATCGGGAAGGCAGCCTGCGCCAGATGGCCAGCCACTGCGGCGCGGAACTCGGTGCAGCGCACAAGCGCTGCAAGCGCGACCTGGTGTTTTCTTTCCTGCAGGTGGAGCGGCTGAACGGGCTGGATATAACCCCAACCCTGGCTGAAAATCTCTGCGCTAAGCTGCTCGGGAGAGGGGTGGACGTACGGATTGCACTGGAGAAGTTCGCAACGCAGGGGCGCACAGCAGCCAACAAATCAAAGGTCGGTCCTGAGATCCTGGATCAGCTGGAGGCGACTCTGGAGCCGATGGTGCAAGCCCTGGTCATGGCCATGACAGAGATCCGTGTCCGTTACCGGGATGACTTCGATGACTGCGTAGCACATCGCCGGTTTAAGCCTTAACACATATATGCGGTAGGCCTTGATTCGGAGGCCGGCACTTCGGGCTTGCGGATCCAAGGGCGCAGCCCTTGGTCGCCGAAGGCCGCTCTCTGCGCTGTTGCCCAGCCCACACACAAAATCGTCCAGTGAGCGGGGCCCCAACAAGGGCCAGAGCGAACGGTGCAGTTGTCCACGGACCAGGTGCGCAACATCGCCTGGGCGGTGGGCAACTGCAGGGCGATTTCCCGAGCCGTGCCCGGTTCTGACTGGGCTGGGCGGCAGCGCCCGGCCTCCAGGCCGGCCCCCCAGCGCTCTGCCGTAGCCGATCCAGGCGTAACGCCCGCCTGCCTGGGCAGATCAGGAGTCTAGTTCAATACCCTAACACATATATGTCTTAGGGCCTCTCCGCGCTTTTGGTTTGCGGATCCAAGGGCGCAGCTCTTGGTCACCGAAGGTGCTTCTGCGCTGCAGGGGGCGAATAGAGAAAACGGAAAAAATCGTACGCTAAGGTTTTCCGGGCATCCGTAAGGGCCGAAACTTCCCGTCTTCCAGTCTGCGGCTCTGCCGCCAGACGTAATCGCCGGTTAGGTTGATGTGCTCCCAGCCCAGCGGCGACAGGAATTGCAGCAGCTCGCCGTCCACCGGCTTGCCGGCCTCGACCAACCCCTGGGTGGCGCGTTCCAGGTACACCGTGTTCCACAGCACGATAGCCGCCGTCACCAGGTTGAGGCCGCTGGCCCGGTAGCGCTGCTGCTCGAAGCTCCGATCCCTGATTTCCCCAAGGCGGTTGAAGAACACCGCCCTGGCCAGCGAGTTGCGCGCCTCACCTTTGTTCAGGCCGGCATGCACGCGGCGGCGCAGTTCAACACTTTGCAGCCAGTCCAGGATGAACAGCGTGCGCTCGATCCGGCCCAGCTCGCGCAGGGCCACGGCCAGTCCGTTCTGGCGCGGGTAGCTGCCGAGCTTGCGCAGCATCAGCGAGGCGGTGACGGTGCCCTGCTTGATCGAGCTGGCCAGGCGCAGGATGTCGTCCCAGTGGGCACGCACGTGCTTGATGTTCAGGGTGCCGCCGATCAGCGGGCGCAACGTCGGGTAGGCTTGCACGCCCTGCGGCACGTACAGCTTGGTTTCGCCGAGGTCGCGGATGCGCGGCGCGAAGCGGAAGCCTAGCAGGTGCATCAGGGCAAAGACGTGATCGGTGAAGCCGGCCGTGTCGGTGTAGTGCTCCTCGATCCGCAGGTCGGACTCGTGGTACAGCAGGCCGTCGAGCACATAGGTGGAATCGCGGACGCCGACATTCACCACGCGGGTGCTGAACGGCGCGTACTGGTCGGAGATATGGGTATAGAACAGCCGTCCCGGCTCGCTACCGTACTTCGGGTTGACGTGCCCGGTGCTCTCGCCCCGGCCACCCGCGCGGAAGCGCTGGCCATCGGAGGATGAGGTCGTGCCGTCGCCCCAGTGGGCGGCAAAGGCGTGGCGATACTGGTGGTTGACCAGCTCGGCCAAGGCCGCCGAATAGGTTTCGTCGCGGATGTGCCAGGCTTGCAGCCAGGACAGCTTGGCGTAGGTCAGGCCGGGGCTCGACTCGGCCATCTTGGTCAGCCCGAGGTTGATCGCATCACCGAGGATTGCGGACAGCAGCAACGTCCTGTCTTTGGCCTCGGCCCCGTCCTTCAAGTGGGTGAAGTGGCGGCTGAAGCCCGTCCAGTCGTCCACGTCCATCAGCAGTTCGGTGATCTTGATGCGCGGCAGTAACTGGCTGGTTTGGTCGATCAGCGCCTGCGCCCGATCCGGCACCGCCGCATCCAGCGGGGTGATTTTCAGCCCTGACTCGGTGAGGATGGCATCGGGCAGCTCGTTGTCCTTGGCCAGGCGGGTGACGGTGGCCAACTGCTCGTCCAGCAGCTGCAAACGCTCTTCCAGGTACTGGTCGCTGTTCGGGTTGATCGCCAGGGGCAGGGCCTGCTCGCGCTTGAGTGCGGCGAACTTCTCGGCCGGCAGCAGGTAGTCGTCGAAGTCGCGGAACTGCCGCGAGCCCTTGACCCAGATGTCGCCGGAGCGCAGGGCGTTCTTCAGCTCGGACAGGGCGCAGATTTCGTAGAATTTCCGGTCGAGGCCTTCCGGGGTGATCACCAGCGGCTTCCAGCGCGGCTTGATGAAGGCCGTGGGTGCATCGGCCGGCACCTTGCGCAGGTTGTCGGCGTTCATCTCACGCAGGGTCTGCACGGCTGCCAGCACGCCTTGCGCGGCCGGCCCGTGCTGTTCCCCAACTTTTCGCTCGGCGAAGAGTATGAACATGCGCCGCCGGCGACGAATCGCCAAATCTCACCGTATCTCCCGAGCGGACGATTTCGCACCGGTCTGCCCGTCGAAGGGCTTGCGATCGAACGGGGCGACCTTTTCTATGCATGTCCGCGAGCCAGCGTCTTTTATGGCACGGCGCTCGACGCCGACCTTCGGACGCGCGGCGTAAGCACGCTTGTCATGGCCGGGATAAGCACCACCGGCGTTGTTCTTTCAAGCGTCGCCTGGGCTAGTGATGCGGACTACGACGTGCGTTTGGTCCAGGACTGCTGCTACGACCCGGATCGGGATGCCCACGAAGCTCTGTTGCGTTCCGGGTTCGGCGGACGTGTACAGGTCGTGTAATTTTCGGGCCTCGCATGATCGCGGCCATAGCCGCAGGTGGATTGGTGCGAGGCAGGGCCAGTCCAAGTCAGGGTGCGGTCATCGCGGCGCCTGCAACTCTCAAAAACCCATCGCCGTAGCGGAGGTCTTGTAATCGCATGTCATTACGCACGCCCGATTTATTGTTCACAGCGATAGCACCTGCCATTTGGGGCAGCACCTACATTGTCACCACCCAATACCTGCCGAACTTCTCACCGATGACGGTCGCGATGCTGCGGGCGTTGCCGGCGGGTTTATTGCTCGTGATGATCGTCCGACAGATTCCAACGGGAATCTGGTGGATGCGCATCTTCATCCTCGGCGCACTTAATATTTCGCTATTCTGGAGCTTGTTGTTTATTTCGGTCTACCGCCTGCCGGGCGGGGTCGCGGCGACGGTAGGCGCTGTGCAGCCGCTGATGGTCGTGTTCATCTCTGCCGCTCTGCTAGGTAGCCCGATACGATTGATGGCGGTCCTGGGGGCTATTTGCGGAACTGCGGGCGTGGCGCTGTTGGTGTTGACACCAAACGCAGCGCTAGATCCTGTCGGCGTCGCAGCGGGCCTGGCGGGGGCGGTTTCCATGGCGTTCGGAACCGTGCTGACCCGCAAGTGGCAACCTCCCGTGCCTCTGCTCACCTTTACCGCCTGGCAACTGGCGGCCGGAGGACTTCTGCTCGTTCCAGTAGCTTTAGTGTTTGATCCGCCAATCCCGATGCCTACAGGAACCAATGTTCTCGGCCTGGCGTGGCTCGGCCTGATCGGAGCGGGTTTAACCTACTTCCTTTGGTTCCGGGGGATCTCGCGACTCGAACCTACAGTTGTTTCCTTACTGGGCTTTCTCAGCCCGGGGACCGCCGTGTTGCTAGGATGGTTGTTCTTGGATCAGACGCTGAGTGCGCTTCAAATCATCGGCGTCCTGCTCGTGATCGGGAGTATCTGGCTGGGCCAACGTTCCAACCGCACTCCTAGGGCGCGTATAGCTTGCCGGAAGTCGCCTTGACCCGCATGGCATAGGCCTATCGTTTCCACGATCAGCGATCGGCTCGTTGCCCTGCGCCGCTCCAAAGCCCGCGACGCAGCGCCGGCAGGCAGAGCAAGTAGAGGGCAGCGCCTGCAATCCATGCCCACCCGTTCCACGTTGTTATAGAAGCCGCATAGATCGCCGTGAAGAGGAGGGGTCCGACGATCGAGGTCAGGCTGGTGAGCGCCGCCAGTGAGCCTTGCAGCTGCCCCTGACGTTCCTCATCCACCTGCCTGGACAACATTGCTTGCAGCGCCGGCATTCCGATGCCACCCGAAGCAAGCAGGACCATGATCGGGAACGCCATCCATCCCCGTGTCGCGAAGGCAAGCAGGATGTAGCCTGTGCCGTCGGCAATCATTCCGAGCATGAGTGCCCGCCTTTCGCCGAGCCGGGCGGCTACAGGGCCGGTGATCATTGCCTGGGCGAGTGAATGCAGAATGCCAAATGCGGCAAGCGAAATGCCGATCGTGGTCGCGTCCCAGTGAAAGCGATCCTCGCCGAAAATGACCCAAAGCGCGGCCGGCACCTGTCCGACAAGTTGCATGATGAAGAAGACCGCCATCAGGGCGGCGACGACGGTCATGCCCCGGGCCCACCGGAACGAAGCGAGCGGGTTGAGAGCCTCCCGGCGTAACGGCCGGCGTTCGCCTTTGTGCGACTCCGGCAAAAGGAAACAGCCCGTCAGGAAATTGAGGCCGTTCAAGGCTGCCGCGGCGAAGAACGGAGCGTGGGGGGAGAAACCGCCCATCAGCCCACCGAGCACAGGTCCCGCGACCATCCCGAACCCGAAACAGGCGCTCATGAAGCCGAAGTGCCGCGCGCGCTCATCGCCATCAGTGATATCGGCAATATAAGCGCCGGCTACCGCCCCAGTCGCCCCGGTGATGCCGGCCACGATCCGCCCGATATAGAGAACCCAAAGGAAAGGCGCCGTCGCCATGATGGCGTAGTCGACAGCAGCGCCGGCCAGCGAGACGAGCAAGACCGGCCGCCGCCCGAAACGATCCGACAGCGCGCCCAGCACAGGTGCGCAGGCAAATTGCATCAACGCATACAGCGCCAGCAGAATGCCATAGTGGGCGGTGACGTCGTTCGAGTGAACCAGATCGCGCAGGAGGCCCGGCAGCACCGGCATAATCAGGCCGATGCCGACAGCGTCGAGCGCGACAGTGCTCAGAATTACGATCAGGGGTCTGTTGGGTTTCACGTCTGGCCTCCGGACCAGCCTCCGCTGGTCCGATTGAACGCGCGGATTCTTTATCACTGATAAGTTGGTGGACATATTATGTTTATCAGTGATAAAGTGTCAAGCATGACAAAGTTGCAGCCGAATACAGTGATCCGTGCCGCCCTGGACCTGTTGAACGAGGTCGGCGTAGACGGTCTGACGACACGCAAACTGGCGGAACGGTTGGGGGTTCAGCAGCCGGCGCTTTACTGGCACTTCAGGAACAAGCGGGCGCTGCTCGACGCACTGGCCGAAGCCATGCTGGCGGAGAATCATACGCATTCGGTGCCGAGAGCCGACGACGACTGGCGCTCATTTCTGATCGGGAATGCCCGCAGCTTCAGGCAGGCGCTGCTCGCCTACCGCGATGGCGCGCGCATCCATGCCGGCACGCGACCGGGCGCACCGCAGATGGAAACGGCCGACGCGCAGCTTCGCTTCCTCTGCGAGGCGGGTTTTTCGGCCGGGGACGCCGTCAATGCGCTGATGACAATCAGCTACTTCACTGTTGGGGCCGTGCTTGAGGAGCAGGCCGGCGACAGCGATGCCGGCGAGCGCGGCGGCACCGTTGAACAGGCTCCGCTCTCGCCGCTGTTGCGGGCCGCGATAGACGCCTTCGACGAAGCCGGTCCGGACGCAGCGTTCGAGCAGGGACTCGCGGTGATTGTCGATGGATTGGCGAAAAGGAGGCTCGTTGTCAGGAACGTTGAAGGACCGAGAAAGGGTGACGATTGATCAGGACCGCTGCCGGAGCGCAACCCACTCACTACAGCAGAGCCATGTAGACAACATCCCCTCCCCCTTTCCACCGCGTCAGACGCCCGTAGCAGCCCGCTACGGGCTTTTTCATGCCCTGCCCTAGCGTCCAAGCCTCACGGCCGCGCTCGGCCTCTCTGGCGGCCTTCTGGCGCTCCTGCTGCGGCGTCCGCTCGTGGGCCGTGGCGCGGGTCCGCGCGCCGGCCTCGTGCGCCTGGCGCTCGCGGGCGAGGTCCAGGGCGGCCGTCTTCACGTTCTGCCTTGCGCAGATGAGATAGGGGAGCCCGCAGAATTCGGAAAAAATCGTACGCTAAGGTTTTCCGGGCATCCGTAAGGGCCGAAACTTCCCGTCTTCCAGTCTGCGGCTCTGCCGCCAGACGTAATCGCCGGTTAGGTTGATGTGCTCCCACCCCAGCGGCGACAGGTATTGCAGCAGCTCACCATCCACCGACTTCCCCGCATCGCCCATCGCCTGGGTGGCGCGCTCCAAGTACACCGTGTTCCACAACACGATGGCGGCCGTCACCAGGTTGAGGCCACTGGCCCGGTAGCGCTGCTGCTCGAAGCTCCGATCCCTGATCTCGCCGAGGCGGTTGAAGAACACCGCCCTGGCCAGGGAGTTGCGGGCTTCGCCCTTGTTCAGTCCAGCATGCACGCGCCGGCGCAGCTCGACGCTTTGCAACCAATCGAGGATGAAAAGCGTGCGCTCGATCCGGCCCAGCTCGCGCAGGGCCACGGCCAGGCCGTTCTGGCGCGGATAGCTGCCGAGCTTGCGCAGCATCAGCGAGGCGGTGACCGTGCCCTGCTTGATCGAGCTGGCCAGGCGCAGGATGTCGTCCCAATGGGCGCGGACGTGCTTGATGTTCAGGGTGCCGCCAACCATTGGGCGCAATGTCGGGTAGTCCTGGACGCTATTCGGAACATACAGCTTGGTTTCTCCGAGGTCGCGGATGCGCGGTGCGAAGCGGAAGCCCAGCAGGTGCATCAGGGCGAAGACATGATCGGTGAAGCCAGCCGTGTCAGTGTAGTGCTCCTCGATCCGCAAGTCGGACTCGTGGTACAGCAGACCGTCGAGCACATAGGTAGAGTCGCGCACGCCGACATTCACCACGCGGGTGCTGAACGGTGCGTACTGGTCGGAGATGTGGGTGTAGAACAGCCGCCCCGGCTCGCTGCCGTACTTCGGGTTGACGTGGCCGGTGCTTTCGCCTCGACCACCCGCCCGGAAGCGCTGGCCATCGGAAGAAGAGGTCGTGCCGTCGCCCCAGTGAGCGGCGAAGGTATGACGGTACTGGTGGTTGACCAGCTCGGCCAGGGCCGCCGAGTAGGTTTCGTCTCGGATGTGCCAGGCTTGCAGCCAGGACAGCTTGGCGTAGGTCAGGCCGGGGCTCGACTCGGCCATCTTGGTCAGCCCGAGGTTGATTGCATCGCCCAGGATCGCTGACAGCAGCAATGTCCGGTCTTTGGCCTCGGCACCGTCCTTCAGGTGTGTGAAGTGGCGGCTGAAGCCCGTCCAGTCGTCCACGTCCATCAGCAGTTCGGTGATCTTGATGCGCGGCAGCAAATGGCTGGTCTGGTCGATCAGCGCCTGCGCGGTATTGGGCACCGCGGAATCCAGCGGGGTGATCTTCAGCCCGGACTCGGTGAGGATGGCATCGGGCAGCTCGTTGTCCTTGGCCAGGCGGGTGACGGTGGCCAGCTGCTCGTCCAGCAGCTGCAAGCGCTCTTCCAGGTACTGGTTGCTGTTCGGGTTGATCGCCAGGGGCAGAGCCTGCGCATGCTTGAGCGCGGCGAACCTCTCTGCCGGCAGCAGGTAGTCGTCGAAGTCGCGGAACTGCCGCGAGCCCTTGACCCAGATGTCACCGGAGCGCAGCGCGTTCTTCAGCTCGGACAGGGCGCAGATTTCGTAGAAGCGCCGGTCGAGGCCTTCCGGGGTTATCACTAGCGGCTTCCAGCGCGGCTTGATGAAGGCGGTGGGCGCATCGGCCGGCACCTTGCGCAGGTTGTAGGCGTTCATCTCGCTCAGGGTCTGCACGGCTGCCAGCACGCCTTGCGCAGCCGGGGCAGCGCGCAGTTCCAGCACCTCCAGCAAGGCCGGCGTGTAACGGCGCAGAGTGGCGAAGTTCTCGCCGACCAGGTGCAGATGGTCGAAGCCTTCCGGCCGGGCCAGCAGCTCGGCCTCGCTGACGCTCTCGGTGAACTCGTCCCAGGGAATCACCGCCTCAATGGCGGCATAGGGATCGCTACCGCTTTCCTTGGCTTCCAGCAGAGCCTGGCCGATCTTCGAGTACAGGCGCACCTTGTCGTTGATCGCCTTGCCCTGCTTCTGGAACTGCTGCTGATGCTTGTGCTTCGCGCTGCTGAACAGCTTGACCAGGATACGGTCGTGCAGATCGACCAACTCATCAATCACCGTCGCGGTGCTCTCCAGCACCACGGCGGCCAGGGTCGCGTAGCGTCGCTGCGGCTCGAACTTGCCGAGGTCTTTGGGCGTCATCTGCCCACCCTCGCGGGCCAGCTTGAGCAGGCGGTTCTGGTGGATGTGTCGGCCCAGGCCTTCGGGCAAGTCCACCAGCTGAAATGTCTTCAGCCGCTCGATGTGGGGTCGTCTCAGAAAACGGAAAATAAAGCACGCTAAGGCATAGCCGAACCTGCCAAGCTTGCTCCACCCTGTAGTGACGCGATCAGCGGGCAGGAAACGTTCCCCCTTCGCGCATGGCAGGCGCACACCAACTCAGACAGCACGGCCTCCATGCGCGCCAGGTCAGCCATTTTCTCGCGCACGTCCTTGAGCTTGTGCTCGGCCAGACTGCTGGCTTCCTCGCAATGGGTGCCATCCTCCAGCCGCAGCAGCTCGGCGATCTCATCCAGGCTGAAGCCCAGCCGCTGGGCTGATTTCACGAAGCGCACCCGCGTTACATCCGCCTCGCCATAGCGGCGGATGCTGCCATAGGGCTTGTCAGGCTCCAGCAACAAGCCCTTGCGCTGATAGAAACGGATGGTCTCCACATTGACCCCGGCCGCCTTGGCGAAAACGCCAATGGTCAGGTTCTCCAAATTGTTTTCCATATCGCTTGACTCCGTACATGAGTACGGAAGTAAGGTTACGCTATCCAATTTCAATTCGAAAGGACAAGCGCATGTCTGAACCAAAAACCGGGCGCGGCGCGCTCTTCACTGGAGGGCTTGCCGCCATCCTCGCCTCGGCTTGCTGCCTCGGGCCGTTGGTTCTGATCGCCTTGGGGTTCAGCGGCGCTTGGATCGGCAACTTGGCGGTGTTGGAACCCTATCGCCCCATCTTTATCGGCGTGGCGCTGGTGGCGTTGTTCTTCGCCTGGCGGCGCATCTACCGGCAGGCAGCGGCCTGCAAACCGGGTGAGGTCTGCGCGATTCCCCAAGTGCGAGCTACTTACAAGCTCATTTTCTGGATCGTGGCCGCGCTGGTTCTGGTCGCGCTCGGATTTCCCTACGTCATGCCATTTTTCTACTGATCGGAGTTCACCATGAAGAAACTGTTTGCCTCCCTCGCCCTCGCCGCCGTTGTTGCCCCCGTCTGGGCCGCCACCCAGACCGTCACGCTGTCCGTACCGGGCATGACCTGCTCCGCCTGCCCGATCACTGTCAAGAAGGCGATTTCCAAGGTCGAAGGCGTCAGCAAAGTTGACGTGACTTTCGAGACACGCCAAGCGGTCGTCACCTTCGACGATGCCAAGACCAGCGTGCAGAAGCTGACCAAGGCAACCGCAGACGCGGGCTATCCGTCCAGCGTCAAGCAGTGAGTCACTGAAAACGGCACCGCAGCACAACGGACGTCATTGTCTGGCGCCACAAACGATAAAGGATCTGTTGCATGACCCATCTAAAAATCACCGGCATGACTTGCGACTCGTGCGCGGCGCACGTCAAGGAAGCGCTGGAAAAAGTGCCAGGCGTGCAGTCGGCGCTGGTGTCCTATCCGAAGGGCACAGCGCAACTCGCCATCGTGCCGGGCACATCGCCGGACGCGCTGACTGCCGCTGTGGCCGGACTGGGCTACAAGGCAACGCTAGCCGATGCGCCACTGGCGGACAACCGCGTCGGACTGCTCGACAAGGTGCGGGGATGGATGGCCGCCGCCGAAAAGCACAGTGGCAACGAGCCCCCGGTGCAGGTAGCGGTCATTGGCAGCGGTGGAGCCGCGATGGCGGCGGCGCTGAAGGCCGTCGAGCAAGGCGCGCAGGTCACGCTGATCGAGCGCGGCACCATCGGCGGCACCTGCGTCAATGTCGGCTGTGTGCCGTCCAAGATCATGATCCGCGCCGCCCACATCGCCCATCTGCGCCGGGAAAGCCCGTTCGATGGCGGTATTGCGGCAACTGTGCCTACGATTGACCGCAGTAAGCTGCTGGCCCAGCAGCAGGCCCGCGTCGACGAACTGCGGCACGCCAAGTACGAAGGCATCCTGGGCGGTAATCCGGCCATCACCGTTGTGCACGGTGAGGCGCGCTTCAAGGACGACCAGAGCCTTACCGTCCGTTTGAACGAGGGTGGCGAGCGCGTCGTGATGTTCGACCGCTGCCTGGTCGCCACGGGTGCCAGCCCGGCGGTCCCGCCGATTCCGGGCTTGAAAGAGTCACCCTACTGGACTTCCACCGAGGCCCTGGCGAGCGACACCATTCCCGAACGCCTTGCCGTAATCGGCTCGTCGGTGGTGGCGCTGGAGCTGGCGCAAGCCTTTGCCCGGCTGGGCAGCAAGGTCACGGTCCTGGCGCGCAATACCTTGTTCTTCCGTGAAGACCCGGCCATCGGCGAGGCGGTGACAGCCGCTTTCCGTGCCGAGGGCATCGAGGTGCTGGAGCACACGCAAGCCAGCCAGGTCGCCCATATGGACGGTGAATTCGTGCTGACCACCACGCACGGTGAATTGCGCGCCGACAAACTGCTGGTTGCCACCGGTCGGACACCGAACACGCGCAGCCTCGCGCTGGACGCAGCGGGGGTCACTGTCAATGCGCAAGGTGCCATCGTCATCGACCAAGGCATGCGCACGAGCAACCCGAACATCTACGCGGCCGGCGACTGCACCGACCAGCCGCAGTTCGTCTATGTGGCGGCAGCGGCCGGCACCCGTGCCGCGATCAACATGACCGGCGGCGATGCGGCGCTCGACCTGACCGCAATGCCGGCCGTGGTGTTCACCGATCCGCAAGTGGCGACCGTGGGCTACAGCGAGGCGGAAGCCCACCACGACGGGATCGAGACCGACAGCCGCACCTTGACCTTGGACAACGTGCCGCGTGCGCTCGCCAACTTCGACACACGCGGCTTCATCAAGTTGGTTATCGAGGAAGGCAGCCATCGGCTGATCGGCGTACAGGCGGTCGCGCCGGAAGCGGGTGAACTGATCCAGACGGCGGCTCTGGCCATTCGCAACCGCATGACGGTGCAGGAACTGGCCGACCAGTTGTTCCCCTACCTGACGATGGTCGAGGGGTTGAAGCTCGCGGCGCAGACCTTCAACAAGGATGTGAAGCAGCTTTCCTGCTGCGCCGGGTGAGAAAAAGGAGGTGTTCAATGAACGCCTACACGGTGTCCCGGCTGGCTCTTGATGCCGGGGTGAGCGTGCATATCGTGCGCGACTACCTGCTGCGCGGATTGCTGCGCCCGGTGGCGTGCACACCAGGCGGCTACGGCTTGTTCGATGACGCCGCCTTGCAACGGCTGTGCTTCGTGCGGGCGGCCTTCGAGGCGGGCATCGGCCTCGACGCGCTGGCGCGGCTGTGCCGGGCGCTGGATGCGGCGGACGGCGACGAAGCGGCCGCGCAGCTTGCCCTGCTGCGTCAGTTCGTCGAGCGTCGGCGCGAAGCGTTGGCCGATCTGGAAGTGCAGTTGGCCACCCTGCCGACCGAGCCGGCACAGCACGCGGAGAGTCTGCCATGAACAACCCCGAGCGCTTGCCGTCCGAGACGCACAAACCGATCACCGGCTACCTGTGGGGCGGACTGGCTGTGCTGACTTGCCCCTGCCACCTGCCCATCCTCGCTGTCGTGCTGGCCGGCACAACCGCCGGTGCTTTCCTCGGCGAGCATTGGGTCATCGCGGCGCTCGGTTTGACCGGCCTGTTCCTTCTGTCCCTGTCGCGGGCGTTGCGGGCATTCAGGGAAAGAGAATGAGCGCTTTCCGGCCGGATGGATGGACGACGCCGGAACTGGCCCAAGCGGTCGAGCGCGGGCAGCTTGGGGTCGTTTGCGGGAGGGGGCGGAATCCTACGCTAAGGCTTTGGCCAGCGATATTCTCCGGTGAGATTGATGTGTTCCCATCCGAGCGGCGAAACATGGGCCAAGAGATCGGGCGATAGCAGCTTTCCATCGCGTTTCTGGTTTGCAACGACCTCGCCGAGCTTCATGGTGTTCCAGAAGATGATGATGGCGGCGAGCAGATTCATGCCGGCGATGCGGTAATGCTGGCCTTCGGCGGAACGGTCGCGGATTTCACCGCGGCGGTGGAAGCTGATTGCCCGCTTCAGCGCATGATGAGCTTCGCCTTTGTTGAGCCCGATCTAGGCACGCCGTTGGAGTTCGGCATCCAGAATCCAGTCGATCATGAACAGGGTGCGCTCGACGCGACCGACTTCCCGCAGGGCTGTCGCGAGCTCGTTCTGCCGCGGATAGGAGGCGAGTTTCCGCAGAATCTGGCTTGGCGCGACGGTCCCGGCAGCAATGGTGGCGGCGATGCGCAGGGTGTCGGGCCAATTGCGCTCGATCATGGCTTGGTTGACCTTTCCGCCGATCAACGCTCGCAGGTGCGCCGGGGCGGCCGACGGATTGAACGCGTAGAGCCGTTTGGATGGCAGGTCGCGGATGCGCGGAGCGAACCGGTAGCCGAGAATGGCACATGCGGCAAAGACGTGATCGGTGAAGCCGCCCGTGTCGGTGAACTGCTCGCGGATATGGCGTCCAGCATCGTTCATCAGCAGGCCATCGAGGATGTAAGGCGCTTCGCTTGCCGTTGCAGGAATCACCTGGGTTGCGAACGGCGCATATTGGTCGGAGACGTGGCTATAGGCTTTCAGGCCCGGGGTATTGCCATATTTCGCGTTGACCAGGTTCATGGCCTCACCTTGCTCTGTAGCGACGAAGAACTGTCCGTCGCTCGAAGCCGACGTGCCCATGCCCCAGAACCGGGCCATGGGTAACGCTGCCTGTGCCTCGACCACCATGGCCAGCGCCCGGTCATAGGCTTCGCCCTCGACATGCCACCGTCCAATGCGGATCAATTCCCAGAAGGTGTGGGTGTTTGTCGCATCCGCCATTTTGCGCAAGCCGAGGTTGATCCCTTCCGCCAAGATAACGTTCATTAGCCCGATCCGGTCAGCGCAGGGTGCTCCTGTGCGCAGATGGGTGAACGCTTCGGTGAAGCCGGTCGCCGCATCCACCTCCAGCAGGAGATCGGTGATGCGCGTGGGCGGGATCTGCTTGTAGAGATCGAGCACCAGATCTTCGGCGCCTGTCGGCGCGGCGGCTTCGAGTTTCTCGATATGCAGAACGCCGTTTTCAATCGACCCGCCCGGGATCGTGCCTGCGCGAGCGGCACGGCCAAGCTCGCGCAACCGCATGTCGAGGCGAGCTTGCCGGTCTGCCAGCCATTCCTCCGGCCGCAATGGCACAGCGAGACGACCGCCTTCCGCGATGGCTTGTGCCGGAACGAGTGCGTGTTTCAGATCGCCATAGCGCCGGGACCTAGTAAGCCAGACATCTCCGGAGCGGAACGCATCGCGCAGATGGAACAGCACCGCGATCTCCCATAGGCGAGCGTCGCCAGCCCTCTGGGCCCGAAGGTGGCGATGCCATTTCGAGCTGGGCCGCAAGAAGCTGGTCATCGCGGCATCGTTCAAACCGGTACGAAGGGCCGTCACCGCTTCCAGAAGCGGCAGTGCAACGGGCGCAGCTCGCAGATCGAGCAGGCGCAACATGCGTGGAGCGTATCGGCGGAAGCGGTGATAACCGTCGAGCACATGGTTGAGCGGATCGTCGGCCATGGTGGCGGTGAGCCTGGTTGCCATTGCAACAAGGGTTTTGAAGCCGTCCCACCCTGATCCGCTCGCGATGACGTCGCCCAGCGGCTGGCCATCATCCTGTGCATCGACCAGGGCGCCCCCGATCTCGGCGAAGGATTTCAGGGTGTCACGCACCACCCCCGCTTCGTCTGCGACCTTTGCATGGCAAATACGCTCCGAAGCACGGTAGAGACGGCCGACGATCCGGTCGTGGGTTTCGACCACTGCGTCGGCCAACATCGCCTGCCATTCCGAGACGCAAACAGCCAAGATCGCAAGCCGCCTGTCCTCCGGGAGATCGCGCATGCCGTCGGCATAATACCGTTCACCCTGCCTGCGCAGACGAGTCACCCGATGGGCAGGAACGCCGGCAAGCAGATCCTCGGGGAGATCGACGCGTTGCAGATATTCGAGCCGGTCGAGCAGCCGGTTGGCCGACGAAGAGTTCGAGCCAGGCTCGAACTGGCGCAGCCACACAAAACGGGTCACCCGATCATCAGCCGTCTCCTCGAGCAATGCCAGCAACTGTTCTCGGATCGACATAGGCAGACGAATGGCGATCCTCGTCTCGATGCGTCGCTCGGCATCGACGAGAGCCGCGGCACAAAGCCGCTCGATCGTGGATGTCGCGGGAAGGACAGTGCGGGTGCGTCGGCACTCGGCTACGAAGCGACGGGCGATATCCTCGTTCGACACCGCCATCTCGGCTTCTCGGAACAACCATTCCTTCAGCTCGCTCGCACCACGTCCGGAGAAGGTGCGGAAGCCGTAGAGCCCCCGTAACTCGGCAAGATGCTCGTGCCGTGTTTCCTCGCGGGCAGCATAGTCTACGAGATCGTCGGCACCCAGGCCAAGCTGCGCTCCGATAAATTCGATGACCTCTGCAGGGATCAGTTCGCCTGGAGCCAGCACCCGGCCGGGATAGCGCAGGACACACAATTGCAGGGCGAAGCCGAACCTGTTGTGAGCGCGCCGACGCAGCCTGATATGCCCAAGGTCTTCATCACTCAGCGTATAGTGCTTGAGCAAATCCGTCTGTGAAGTCGGCAAGCGCAACAGCGCGTCTTTCTGCCGATCGGTTAGAGTGACGCGACGCGGCATACATGTTCCTTTTTCAAAATCTGATAGCGTTCAAGACGCTTTGTTTATGAAGCTGGTTGAGATACATTTCCAGAGGTCAATGCAATCGTGGCCGAAGCGCCGCCTCAAACCAACGTTTGTGATACATGCTGATCGGATATGCCCGCGTCTCCAAAGCCGATGGCTCGCAGTCTCTCGACCTGCAGCACGACACCTTGCGCGCCGCAGGTGTCGAACGGGACAATATCTATGATGATCTTGCTTCCGGCGGTCGTGATGATCGCCCTGGCTTGACTGCCTGCCTCAAGTCATTGCGTGACGGCGATGTGCTGGTGGTCTGGAAGCTCGATCGCCTCGGACGATCGCTTGCCCATCTGGTCAACACGGTGAAGGAGCTGTCAGACCGCAAGATCGGCCTGCGGGTTCTGACTGGAAAGGGCGCTCAGATCGACACCACGACTGCGTCCGGTCGCATGGTGTTCGGAATCTTCGCCACCTTGGCCGAGTTCGAGCGGGATCTGATCCGAGAGCGCACCATGGCGGGTCTCGCCTCCGCGAGAGCGCGCGGTCGCAAGGGCGGACGAAAATTCGCGCTCACCAAAGCTCAGGTGCGTCTCGCGCAAGCCGCCATGGCCCAGCGCGATACTTCAGTTTCCGATCTCTGCAAGGAACTCGGCATCGAGCGCGTCACTCTCTACCGATATGTCGGTCCCAAAGGCGAGCTCAGAGACCATGGAAAGCATGTTCTCGGACTTACGTCGCAACTCGTTTCTTTTCGCAAGTTGAGCCACCTCCGCGCTTCATCAGAAAACTGAAGGAACCTCCATTGAATCGAACTAATATTTTTTTTGGTGAATCGCATTCTGACTGGTTGCCTGTCAGAGGCGGAGAATCTGGTGATTTTGTTTTTCGACGTGGTGACGGGCATGCCTTCGCGAAAATCGCACCTGCTTCCCGCCGCGGTGAGCTCGCTGGAGAGCGTGACCGCCTCATTTGGCTCAAAGGTCGAGGTGTGGCTTGCCCCGAGGTCATCAACTGGCAGGAGGAACAGGAGGGTGCATGCTTGGTGATAACGGCAATTCCGGGAGTACCGGCGGCTGATCTGTCTGGAGCGGATTTGCTCAAAGCGTGGCCGTCAATGGGGCAGCAACTTGGCGCTGTTCACAGCCTATCGGTTGATCAATGTCCGTTTGAGCGCAGGCTGTCGCGAATGTTCGGACGCGCCGTTGATGTGGTGTCCCGCAATGCCGTCAATCCCGACTTCTTACCGGACGAGGACAAGAGTACGCCGCAGCTCGATCTTTTGGCTCGTGTCGAACGAGAGCTACCGGTGCGGCTCGACCAAGAGCGCACCGATATGGTTGTTTGCCATGGTGATCCCTGCATGCCGAACTTCATGGTGGACCCTAAAACTCTTCAATGCACGGGTCTGATCGACCTTGGGCGGCTCGGAACAGCAGATCGCTATGCCGATTTGGCACTCATGATTGCTAACGCCGAAGAGAACTGGGCAGCGCCAGATGAAGCAGAGCGCGCCTTCGCTGTCCTATTCAATGTATTGGGGATCGAAGCCCCCGACCGCGAACGCCTTGCCTTCTATCTGCGATTGGACCCTCTGACTTGGGGTTGATGTTCATGCCGCCTGTTTTTCCTGCTCATTGGCACGTTTCGCAACCTGTTCTCATTGCGGACACCTTTTCCAGCCTCGTTTGGAAAGTTTCATTGCCAGACGGGACTCCTGCAATCGTCAAGGGATTGAAACCTATAGAAGACATTGCTGATGAACTGCGCGGGGCCGACTATCTGGTATGGCGCAATGGGAGGGGAGCAGTCCGGTTGCTCGGTCGTGAGAACAATCTGATGTTGCTCGAATATGCCGGGGAGCGAATGCTCTCTCACATCGTTGCCGAGCACGGCGACTACCAGGCGACCGAAATTGCAGCGGAACTAATGGCGAAGCTGTATGCCGCATCTGAGGAACCCCTGCCTTCTGCCCTTCTCCCGATCCGGGATCGCTTTGCAGCTTTGTTTCAGCGGGCGCGCGATGATCAAAACGCAGGTTGTCAAACTGACTACGTCCACGCGGCGATTATAGCCGATCAAATGATGAGCAATGCCTCGGAACTGCGTGGGCTACATGGCGATCTGCATCATGAAAACATCATGTTCTCCAGTCGCGGCTGGCTGGTGATAGATCCCGTCGGTCTGGTCGGTGAAGTGGGCTTTGGCGCCGCCAATATGTTCTACGATCCGGCTGACAGAGACGACCTTTGTCTCGATCCTAGACGCATTGCACAGATGGCGGACGCATTCTCTCGTGCGCTGGACGTCGATCCGCGTCGCCTGCTCGACCAGGCGTACGCTTATGGGTGCCTTTCCGCAGCTTGGAACGCGGATGGAGAAGAGGAGCAACGCGATCTAGCTATCGCGGCCGCGATCAAGCAGGTGCGACAGACGTCATACTAGATATCAAGCGACTTCTCCTATCCCCTGGGAACACATCAATCTCACCGGAGAATATCGCTGGCCAAAGCCTTAGCGTAGGATTCCGCCCCTTCCCGCAAACGACCCCAGGGTGGCGAAGTTCTCGCCGACCAGGTGCAGATGATCGAAGCCCTCCGGCCGGGCCAGCAGCTCGGCCTCGCTGACGCTCTCGGTGAACTCATCCCAGGGAATCACCGCCTCGATGGCCGCGTAGGGATCGCTGCCGCTTTCCTTGGCTTCCAGCAGAGCCTGGCCGATTTTTGAGTACAGGCGCACCTTGTCGTTGATCGCCTTGCCCTGCTTCTGGAACTGCTGCTGATGCTTGTGCTTCGCGCTGCTGAACAGCTTGACCAGGATACGGTCATGCAAATCGACCAGTTCATCAATCACGGTCGCGGTGCTCTCCAGCACCACGGCGGCCAGGGTCGCGTAACGTCGCTGCGGCTCGAACTTGCCGAGGTCTTTGGGCGTCATCTGCCCACCCTCGCGGGCCAGCTTGAGCAGGCGGTTCTGGTGGATGTGCCGGCCCAGGCCTTCGGGCAAGTCCACCAGCTGAAATGTCTTCAGCCGCTCGATGTGTTCAAGCATGTGCCGGGAGTTGGGTTTCAGCGGTGCCTGTCGCAGCCAGGTCAACCAGGTGATGCTGCTGCCGGCCTTGAGCTTCAACAGCTCGTCCAGCTTGGCCCGATGCGAGTCCGTGAGTGGTTCGACCAGGGCGCGGTAGACCCGCCGATTGGCCCGCGCAATGGCCTCCGAGCAGGCCCGGTCGATCACGCTCAGCGCCGGCAGGATGCGCCGCTTCTGCCGCAGGCTCTCCAGCGCCTGACCGGCCAGCAGCAAGCTCTTGTCGGTTTGCTGGGCCAGCTCGGTCAATTCGCGCACCAGGACGCGGAAGTCCGACAGGCCGAATGGAGCCAGTTGCAGGTAGGTGCGCAGTTCCTGGGCGTGCTCGCGGCGAGTCACGTCCCGCTCGCCGTACTTCGCCCAGCTCGCCGGCTCGGCCTGAACCTGCTTGGCCACCCACAGGATGACCGGCTCGGGCAGCTCGCTGTCGGTGCCCAGCGCATAGCCGGGGTAGCGCAGCAGGCAGAGCTGCACCGCGAAGCCCAGGCGGTTGGCGTCGCCGCGCCGCTGACGGATCAGCGACAGGTCGGAATCGTTGAAGGTGTAGTAGCGGATCAGGTCATCCTGGCTTTCCGGCAACGCAAGCAGGGTGTCCCGCTCCGTGGCCGAGAGGATCAAGCGACGCGGCATGTATCAGTCGTCCGTGCGGAGGTACTGGTAGAGGGTTTCCCGGCTGATGTTGAACTCGCGGGCAAGCTGCGCCTTGGGCTCGCCGGCAGCCGCCCGCTGCCGCAGGGTAGCAGCCTGCTCGTCGGACAGGGCCTTCTTGCGGCCCCGGTACGCGCCGCGCTGCTTGGCCAGGGCGATGCCTTCGCGCTGCCGCTCACGGATCAGGGCGCGCTCGAACTCGGCGAAGGCCCCCATGACCGACAACATGAGGTTGGCCATCGGCGAGTCCTCGCCGGTGAACACCAGGCCTTCCTTCAAGAACTCGATGCGCACACCGCGCTTGGTCAGCTTCTGCACCAGGCGGCGCAAATCATCGAGGTTTCGTGCCAGGCGATCCATGCTGTGCACCACCACGGTATCGCCTTCGCGGACGAAACCGAGCATGGCCTCCAGCTGTGGACGCTGGGTGTCCTTGCCCGAGGCTTTGTCGGTGAACAGCTTGCCGATCTCGACCTGCTCAAGTTGGCGTTCCGGGTTCTGGTCGTAACTGCTGACCCGGACGTAACCGATGCGTTGTCCCTGCAAGATGCCTCCATGGGCTGGATGGGCGGCAGGGCTTACGTTGGTTTTTGGTTCCATTGCGCCCTAAGCCTTGAATTTGTCAGGCTGAAATCTGTGACCTTGGCAAGCAGGTGTCAAAGAATATGAAAGTAGACTCTATTCTGACGGTGCGGCGCGGCCTTTCCTGACATCCAGTTAGGGTATACCCTATCCGTACACCCTGAAAACCGGCTCCCGTGCGTCTGGATAGGGCCGTTGTCGTTTTCAGAAGACGGCTGCACTGAACGTCAGAAGCCGACTGCACTATAGCAGCGGAGGGGTTGGATCCATCAGGCAACGACGGGCTGCTGCCGGCCATCAGCGGACGCAGGGAGGACTTTCCGCAACCGGCCGTTCGATGCGGCACCGATGGCCTTCGCGCAGGGGTAGTGAATCCGCCAGGATTGACTTGCGCTGCCCTACCTCTCACTAGTGAGGGGCGGCAGCGCATCAAGCGGTGAGCGCACTCCGGCACCGCCAACTTTCAGCACATGCGTGTAAATCATCGTCGTAGAGACGTCGGAATGGCCGAGCAGATCCTGCACGGTTCGAATGTCGTAACCGCTGCGGAGCAAGGCCGTCGCGAACGAGTGGCGGAGGGTGTGCGGTGTGGCGGGCTTCGTGATGCCTGCTTGTTCTACGGCACGTTTGAAGGCGCGCTGAAAGGTCTGGTCATACATGTGATGGCGACGCACGACACCGCTCCGTGGATCGGTCGAATGCGTGTGCTGCGCAAAAACCCAGAACCACGGCCAGGAATGCCCGGCGCGCGGATACTTCCGCTCAAGGGCGTCGGGAAGCGCAACGCCGCTGCGGCCCTCGGCCTGGTCCTTCAGCCACCATGCCCGTGCACGCGACAGCTGCTCGCGCAGGCTGGGTGCCAAGCTCTCGGGTAACATCAAGGCCCGATCCTTGGAGCCCTTGCCCTCCCGCACGATGATCGTGCCGTGATCGAAATCCAGATCCTTGACCCGCAGTTGCAAACCCTCACTGATCCGCATGCCCGTTCCATACAGAAGCTGGGCGAACAAACGATGCTCGCCTTCCAGAAAACCGAGGATGCGAACCACTTCATCCGGGGTCAGCACCACCGGCAAGCGCCGCGACGGCCGAGGTCTTCCGATCTCCTGAAGCCAGGGCAGATCCGTGCACAGCACCTTGCCGTAGAAGAACAGCAAGGCCGCCAATGCCTGACGATGCGTGGAGACCGAAACCTTGCGCTCGTTCGCCAGCCAGGACAGAAATGCCTCGACTTCGCTGCTGCCCAAGGTTGCCGGGTGACGCACACCGTGGAAACGGATGAAGGCACGAACCCAGTGGACATAAGCCTGTTCGGTTCGTAAGCTGTAATGCAAGTAGCGTATGCGCTCACGCAACTGGTCCAGAACCTTGACCGAACGCAGCGGTGGTAACGGCGCAGTGGCGGTTTTCATGGCTTGTTATGACTGTTTTTTTGTACAGTCTATGCCTCGGGCATCCAAGCAGCAAGCGCGTTACGCCGTGGGTCGATGTTTGATGTTATGGAGCAGCAACGATGTTACGCAGCAGGGCAGTCGCCCTAAAACAAAGTTATGTGCTTTCTCTAAAACAAGCCAGATTCACTGAAACTTTCTTCTGGCTGGCCGCATCGGTCGTTTCGAATTAGCCACCTTTAAAATGCCGTTTTGATGCCTTATTTTGGCTAAAACGGGGTGTTTTAAGTTTCTGTTTTTATTGGTTTTGTTTTTGTTGAGAACTTTCAGGTAAATGATAGTCTTCAAATCAAATGTTTTTTGGAGCCACAGCATGGAAAAATCAAAGCAATTATATAATCAAGTGAACTTCTCACATCAGGACTTGCAAGAACATATCTTTAGCAATTGTACTTTTATACATTGTAATTTTAAGCGCTCAAACCTCCGAGATACACAGTTCATTAACTGTACTTTCATAGAGCAGGGGGCATTGGAAGGGTGCGATTTTTCTTATGCTGATCTTCGAGATGCTTCATTTAAAAACTGTCAGCTTTCAATGTCCCATTTTAAGGGGGCAAATTGCTTTGGTATTGAACTGAGAGATTGTGATCTTAAAGGAGCAAATTTTAGTCAAGTTAGTTTTGTAAATCAGGTTTCGAATAAAATGTACTTTTGTTCTGCATACATAACAGGTTGTAACTTATCCTATGCCAATTTTGAGCAGCAGCTTATTGAAAAATGTGACCTGTTCGAAAATAGATGGATTGGTGCAAATCTTCGAGGCGCTTCATTTAAAGAATCAGATTTAAGCCGTGGTGTTTTTTCGGAAGACTGCTGGGAACAGTTTAGAGTACAAGGCTGTGATTTAAGCCATTCAGAGCTTTATGGTTTAGATCCTCGAAAGATTGATCTTACGGGTGTAAAAATATGCTCGTGGCAACAGGAACAGTTACTGGAGCAATTAGGGGTAATCATTGTTCCTGACTAAGCGCAAGATTCGGCTACGCACATAACAAACGCTTTAAGACGGATTCGCAACGTTTGGCGGTTTTAGTTTGAATTGGCTTTTGTATTTACGGTGTAATAATTGAGTGTTGTGGTAGCGTTGCTCACCACTTAAGCGGGCGTTAGGCCTCGCCGAAGCGAAAGATCGCTACTTGAAGTGTTGACGCCTTTGTTTTAAAGTTTCGCGTCTATCTTTCTGATTTTGTTAAAAAATCAGACTTTGATTAATCATGTTAGACGTCAGAGGTATTTTGACTTAAACGCCTCTGAGGTCGAATTAACGTTAGCCACCAAGAAGGTGCCATGAAAACATTTGCCGCATATGTAATTATCGCGTGTCTTTCGAGTACGGCATTAGCTGGTTCAATTACAGAAAATACGTCTTGGAACAAAGAGTTCTCTGCCGAAGCCGTCAATGGTGTCTTCGTGCTTTGTAAAAGTAGCAGTAAATCCTGCGCTACCAATGACTTAGCTCGTGCATCAAAGGAATATCTTCCAGCATCAACATTTAAGATCCCCAACGCAATTATCGGCCTAGAAACTGGTGTCATAAAGAATGAGCATCAGGTTTTCAAATGGGACGGAAAGCCAAGAGCCATGAAGCAATGGGAAAGAGACTTGACCTTAAGAGGGGCAATACAAGTTTCAGCTGTTCCCGTATTTCAACAAATCGCCAGAGAAGTTGGCGAAGTAAGAATGCAGAAATACCTTAAAAAATTTTCCTATGGCAACCAGAATATCAGTGGTGGCATTGACAAATTCTGGTTGGAAGGCCAGCTTAGAATTTCCGCAGTTAATCAAGTGGAGTTTCTAGAGTCTCTATATTTAAATAAATTGTCAGCATCTAAAGAAAACCAGCTAATAGTAAAAGAGGCTTTGGTAACGGAGGCGGCACCTGAATATCTAGTGCATTCAAAAACTGGTTTTTCTGGTGTGGGAACTGAGTCAAATCCTGGTGTCGCATGGTGGGTTGGGTGGGTTGAGAAGGAGACAGAGGTTTACTTTTTCGCCTTTAACATGGATATAGACAACGAAAGTAAGTTGCCGCTAAGAAAATCCATTCCCACCAAAATCATGGAAAGTGAGGGCATCATTGGTGGCTAAAACAAAGTTAAACATCATGAGGGAAGTGGTGATCGCCGAAGTATCGACTCAACTATCAGAGGTAGTTGGCGTCATCGAGCGCCATCTCGAACCGACGTTGCTGGCCGTACATTTGTACGGCTCCGCAGTGGATGGCGGCCTGAAGCCACACAGTGATATTGATTTGCTGGTTACGGTGACCGTAAGGCTTGATGAAACAACGCGGCGAGCTTTGATCAACGACCTTTTGGAAACTTCGGCTTCCCCTGGAGAGAGCGAGATTCTCCGCGCTGTAGAAGTCACCATTGTTGTGCACGACGACATCATTCCGTGGCGTTATCCAGCTAAGCGCGAACTGCAATTTGGAGAATGGCAGCGCAATGACATTCTTGCAGGTATCTTCGAGCCAGCCACGATCGACATTGATCTGGCTATCTTGCTGACAAAAGCAAGAGAACATAGCGTTGCCTTGGTAGGTCCAGCGGCGGAGGAACTCTTTGATCCGGTTCCTGAACAGGATCTATTTGAGGCGCTAAATGAAACCTTAACGCTATGGAACTCGCCGCCCGACTGGGCTGGCGATGAGCGAAATGTAGTGCTTACGTTGTCCCGCATTTGGTACAGCGCAGTAACCGGCAAAATCGCGCCGAAGGATGTCGCTGCCGACTGGGCAATGGAGCGCCTGCCGGCCCAGTATCAGCCCGTCATACTTGAAGCTAGACAGGCTTATCTTGGACAAGAAGAAGATCGCTTGGCCTCGCGCGCAGATCAGTTGGAAGAATTTGTTCACTACGTGAAAGGCGAGATCACCAAGGTAGTCGGCAAATAATGTCTAACTCAAGCGTTAACCCAGGATGAGAACCTTGAAAGTATCATTGATGGCTGCGAAAGCGAAAAACGGCGTGATTGGTTGCGGTCCAGACATACCCTGGTCCGCGAAAGGGGAGCAGCTACTTTTTAAAGCATTGACCTACAATCAGTGGCTTCTGGTGGGTCGCAAGACGTTTGAATCTATGGGCGCACTCCCCAATAGGAAATACGCGGTCGTTACCCGCTCAGGTTGGACATCAAATGATGACAATGTAGTTGTATTTCAGTCAATCGAAGAGGCCATGGACAGGCTAGCTGAATTCACCGGTCACGTTATAGTGTCTGGTGGCGGAGAAATTTACCGAGAAACATTACCCATGGCCTCTACGCTCCACTTATCGACGATCGACATCGAGCCAGAGGGGGATGTTTTCTTCCCGAGTATTCCAAATACCTTCGAAGTTGTTTTTGAGCAACACTTTACTTCAAACATTAACTATTGCTATCAAATTTGGAAAAAGGGTTAACAAAGCTATGCAATCGACGGCAAAAAGCTTCGTTCGCTTCGCGCACTACGCCTTTTCCGCGATTGATAGCGACGTTATGTGAATATTGAAATGAGCATTCCAAAGAAAGGAAGTAGAAAAATTATCGTGGGCGAAAATGAGTTTTTGTGGCTCATTAGGTCAAAACTCACATATTCGCAGGACTGTTTAGGTACAGAAATGACTGCGGTCGTTGAACCGGATGCCGGTCCTCACTGATGAAGAAGTGAACACCGTACGGGAATCGTGCCGGCAGCTTGGAGCTATCGGCCGGAACCTCAACCAGGTGGCCAGGGCCTTGAACATCGAGTTCAGGGAAAGTGACAAGCTCAAGCAAGAGGCCATCGAAAAACTGGCCGAACGGATCGACCAGCATTTGGACCATGTGTCTGAGCTGTTCGATAAGACCTGGAGCCGGTGGCACGATTGTCATTTTCAGAAGACGACTGCACCAGTTGATTGGGCGTAATGGCTGTTGTGCAGCCAGCTCCTGACAGTTCAATATCAGAAGTGATCTGCACCAATCTCGACTATGCTCAATACTCGTGTGGGCTCTGTTGCAAAAATCGTGAAGCTTGAGCATGCTTGGCGGAGATTGGACGGACGGAACGATGACGGATTTCAAGTGGCGCCATTTCCAGGGTGATGTGATCCTGTGGGCGGTGCGCTGGTATTGTCGCTATCCGATCAGCTATCGCGACCTTGAGGAAATGCTGGCGGAACGCGGCATTTCGGTCGACCATACGACGATCTATCGCTGGGTCCAGTGCTACGCCCCGGAGATGGAGAAGCGGCTGCGCTGGTTCTGGCGGCGTGGCTTTGATCCGAGCTGGCGCCTGGATGAAACCTACGTCAAGGTGCGGGGCAAGTGGACCTACCTGTACCGGGCAGTCGACAAGCGGGGCGACACGATCGATTTCTACCTGTCGCCGACCCGCAGCGCCAAGGCAGCGAAGCGGTTCCTGGGCAAGGCCCTGCGAGGCCTGAAGCACTGGGAAAAGCCTGCCACGCTCAATACCGACAAAGCGCCGAGCTATGGTGCAGCGATCACCGAATTGAAGCGCGAAGGAAAGCTGGACCGGGAGACGGCCCACCGGCAGGTGAAGTATCTCAATAACGTGATCGAGGCCGATCACGGAAAGCTCAAGATACTGATCAAGCCGGTGCGCGGTTTCAAATCGATCCCCACGGCCTATGCCACGATCAAGGGATTCGAAGTCATGCGAGCCCTGCGCAAAGGACAGGCTCGCCCCTGGTGCCTGCAGCCCGGCATCAGGGGCGAGGTGCGCCTTGTGGAGAGAGCTTTTGGCATTGGGCCCTCGGCGCTGACGGAGGCCATGGGCATGCTCAACCACCATTTCGCAGCAGCCGCCTGATCGGCGCAGAGCGACAGCCTACCTCTGACTGCCGCCAATCTTTGCAACAGAGCCTCCGTCGCCATGCTCACCTCGCTTTGGTGCACACGAGTATTGAGCATAGTCGAGATTGGTGCAGATCACTTCTGATATTGAACTGTCAGGAGCTGGCTGCACAACAGCCATTACGCCCAATCAACTGGTGCAGTCGTCTTCTGAAAATGACATCGTCTGTACTTTTGGATCAAGACCCACTGGCACACAGACGATTGGCAGGAGCGCTCTGTGTGGCTGCCTGGCTATCGGGTTGAGCTGGATGCTAAGGCGGTTCCCGGTGTGGACAACAACCTTTCGGGCCTGACCTTCGATCCTGACCTAAATCTGCTGTGGGCGGTTACCAATGGCCCGAACGAGCTGCTGGCCCTCAGTCGTGACGGTGACGTGGAGCGACGTTACAGCCTGGATGGCTTCCACGACGTGGAAGCGGTGTCCTATGCCGGCAACGGTCAACTGGTCATTGCCGAAGAGCGGCGGCAGAGCCTGGTTATCGTGGATATCCCCATCGACGAATACGGTAAGCTTTCTCCTGATCGACCATTGAGCCTAGACCAGTATTCAGCGCTAACCTTGGCGCTTGGCAAGGAGGACAACAAAGGCCTTGAAGGGCTCGCCTACGACCTAAAAGGTGATCGTTTGTTTGTGACCAAGGAGCGTGACCCCCGGCAATTACTGGAAGTGAGCGGCCTTCGTGCCAGCCTGGAAGGAGGCGTTTCCCTGCACGTCCGCGACATGTCCAACCTAGTAAAAGACAAGGTGTTTGCCACTGACTTGTCTTCGGTTGTATTCGATCAACAGAGCGGCCATCTGATCCTGCTCAGCGACGAGTCGAAACTGCTGATTGAAATGACCGACGAGGGCAAGGTGGTGAGTTTCCGCTCCTTGGCGAGGGGGTTTGCTGGTTTGCTGAAAGGTATACCCCAAGCCGAAGGCGTAACCATCGACGATGAAGGGTATTTGTACGTGGTCAGCGAGCCGAACTTGTTCTATCGCTTTACCCGCGAGACAGATTGACCAGTCAACAAGCTACAGTCAGGCGTGGCCGGGACGCTTGAACTGTTAGCGTACGATTTTTTCCGAATTCTGCGGGCTCCCCTGCAGCAGCTCGCGCACGCAAAATCGTCCAGCGAGCGAGGCCCCAACAAGGGCCAGAGCGAGCGGTGCAGTTGTCCACGGACCAGGTGTGCATCATCGCCTGGGCGGTGGGCAACTGCAGGGCGATTTCCCGAGCCGTGCACTTGCTCCCACGCGAGCTGCTGCAGCGCCCGGCCTGCTGGCCGGCTCGCCCTCGATCTTGATTACCAGGTGGGATGGGCCATCCCGGCCGCGAGGCCGGGTTAGGAATTGCCCCCTCGGCCGTACGATACAAACGGCAAGCGGAGCGCGCAGGCCGAAGGCCGGAGGCGTGAGGATGGAAGCCCGAAGGGCCAAGACCCGGCGTGCTTTTGGCCGGGGCTTGGTTCACGACAGCCGCCCCCCGAAGGGGGCACGCACAAGAGGGGAAGTCAAACGTCTTTCGGAGCCTGGCCAAGTCGGGCGTCATGCCAACCAGGCCATTTCAGGAGGTTGTTCGGGCCGTTGCTGGCCAGCCACTTTTCAAGGTACGCCAGCTGCGAGGGATTCAACTCGGTGAGTTTGGGTAGGGTTTGAGTCGCTTCAACCTCGGCCTGCAGATCCAGCACAAAATCAGGCCCCAACTCGTCCAGCTTGGTCAGCACACCGTCAACGGCTTCCAGCAACTGGCGAGGATCACCGCCTCGATCAGCGTATTCCCCCAGCAGCTCCGACCATTCGTCCTGCTGCGCGTCCCATTCCTCGGCTTCTTCGATCTGCTGGCTCAACTGGTCCAGGTCGATGGCCTTCATACCATGCGCACGCTCCAGCCAGTTTTCGGCCAGCATGCGTTCATCGCTGCCGTTGCTACCGAAGCGATCAGCCCGAGGTTTGTTTGCATAGTTCTGGATGCCAGCCAGGTCACCGATAAAGCTTTCGAGCAGATCGGCAGCTTTCATCTGATGCCGGCGTGCTTCCCATTCAAATTCGGGGGGGATGCGCACAGATACGACTTCCGTTTCGTCCGGTACGAACTCACCATTGGCCCCGGGCACAAGCCCTGCCGGTGCGAGAAAGCCAGTAGGCCGACTGTCGCAACGCCAACCGCATTGCAGGTGAGCACGATGATGGGGCCACTTTCCATGATTAAGCGGCACCATGTGATATTCGTCGTTCGTGGTGTCCAGTTCGTATACGCGGCGCAGGCTCTGATCCTGGTATGCCCGGAAAATCGTGGAGCCGTATTCGGCTGCAGACGGAAATTGTGATGGCAGCACGTATCCCACTTTGCCTATGTCCTTCTCGTACACTGGGCGAGTGGCGCGCAAAACATGCTGTTTCCCCTGGTACTCAACGATCATTTGGGGCGTTACCCCGTCCTCGCTAAGCTGGCCACCGACAAGGGTCACGTTATGAATGGAAACCGAATGAACCCGGTCGCCTGGAAAAATGAGTGCATCAAACGACATTACGTTTCTCCTTCCGAGTTTTGCCGTGGCCCTGCCGATATTGACGGACCGCAAAAAACAGGGCGATTGGGGCTACCCAGGCAATCGAACCGATCAACAGATGGTTGTGG
Organism: Pseudomonas sp. NUPR-001; assembly: GCF_052147955.1. Lineage (NCBI taxonomy): Bacteria > Pseudomonadati > Pseudomonadota > Gammaproteobacteria > Pseudomonadales > Pseudomonadaceae > Pseudomonas > Pseudomonas sp. NUPR-001. The sequence goes on along the minus strand of NZ_CP197354.1, from coordinate 20,419 downwards.
GTTCTCTCCGGGTAAGATTCCGCGAACTCATTACGGCGCGTGAAAATCCACTGACGCTGCGTGACGGCTTTGGCGAAGCAATTCTCGAATTTATCGAACCCGCATTGCTCAACTCCAGGTAGTGCTGGGATCTCTTCGACCGGTAGCGTGGCCGCTGGCCAGGTGAAATGTAGGGCGGCAACCACAAGCGCACTCCATAGCATTAGTGCAGCAGCAGATTTAGTAGCTCTCTCCATGAACCTCTCTCCTATCGACCTACTTTTTCGGGGCAGCAGGCTGCGGGAATGGCTTGGCCATTTCCCGTACCTGCTCGGCCAGCTCGGGGGGCAGCCACACAAGAACGGGTACCAGTTCGCCGGCGCCCTGTTCTTCAAGGATTTTCCGCACGCGCTTAACCGCTGCGTGGGCGGTCTGCTTGGTCATCCCTCTGGCCTCGGCTACGTCGGTGATGCGCTGGCCATCGACCAGAACGGCCTTGGCCACCTCGACAGTCGAGATGGCCAGGCGCTTGGAAGCAAACAGGGGCGCAACCTTCTTCCATTCTTCTTTGGTGTACATCGGCTGCATTCATCAGCTCCTAGTGTCAGTAGTCAATCAGCCGCGGCCCCCTGCTCGCGGATCCGCTGCCAGATCTCGCAATGCGTGATCGTTGGCAGCGCCAGGAACGTCCAGTAACGCCCGTTTGAACGGGCGTACACGCGCACCAGGTCGCCAACCTCGGGGGCCTGCAGTATGAACGAATCGCCGGCCTCGCCGGCGTTATAGTCGAGCACCTGAGCGCGGCTAAGCGCGAAGTCATACCGGGTTTCGGTGATGCGCGCCGGCTGGGTGCCGTGGGCGGCTTCCTGCGCTTGCAGAAAGCCTACTTCATCGCCCAGCACAGCGCCGGGGTGCATTACCTGGATCTCTGGCAGCATCAGCCAGGTTGCGCGAGCGGCCCAAGCATTGGGGCCGATCTGGCGGGCATAGTCGATGATTGCGGTTTGGCCGGGTACATAGAAAACTTTTTGCATGGCTGCGATCTCCTTGCATGGTGCAGGCCGGGCGCGGTGGGCGCCCGGCCTGGGGCTGTTAGGCGGCTTGGCGCAGGTGCTGGGCCAGTACCCACAGGGCGCGATTCAATTTCACGTCCTGGTCAATGCCGGAAACGGCACGGGTGCTGGTACGGCGCCCTTGTTTGTTGCGGCCTCGCAGCCCTCCCTTGATGGTGTTTTCCTGTACGCGGTTGAAGGTCGACCAGAGGTCGTTGGTGGCGTCTTCGCGGCGCCGTGGTGCCAGAAGCTGGCTAGCGGTCACCGGAGCCGGGCCGTCTGCCGGGTCGTAGCGGTAGGCAAGTGCAGCCTCGGCAAAGGCGTGCTGCAGGTCGCCGCCCAGCTGGATACCCTTCATGGTTTCGCGCTGTTCCTCGATCAGCTGGAACTGATTCAGGACTTCATATGCGCCCTCGATCACATCCCCGATAACATCCTGACGCCCGCTGTGGCGGACTTTCTGATCCATCGCGGCGTCACCCAGTACCAGGCCATTGGCGCACACGAAACGGAAGCAACCGCCCATCATCTGGTAGCTGCTCGTGCCATCGTGGCTGTTCAGCAGGATGATTTCGTTGGCCTCTTTGGCAACGATGGTGTTGGCGTGACGCAGGCGGATCATGTGCTTGGTGTGTTCGCGCTTGTCGGTGTTACGCACGCGGGTTTGGCACGCCATGAACGGCATAAACCCTTCACTGCGCAGCGCTTCCAGTACGTCAACGGTGGGAATGTAGCGGTAGCGATCGGAGCGGCTTTCATGTGCTTCCTCGGCAAAGATCGAGGGGGCAACACGTGCGATCTCGTCATTACTCAGCGGGCTGTCGCTGCGGACCATGCAAGGGTTACGGAAGTTGCTGGATAGACGCATTTTTGAATCTCCTTCGCGATTTGCCTGGAGCGGTTGCCGCCGCTGGTTCCAGGCTGTCGAGGCGGGATTGCTTCGACGGGGTTAGTATCGCAAAGGCACAAACTGAAGTCAACTATTGGTCAAATCTAATTTGACCGTCTGTCGTTTTAAAACCCGGCTAGTGCCGGGGCTTCTTCGTTGACAGTGGGGGGAACGGAACTAGGCCATTAGGTGAAATTGCCAACCTGTCGTTGCCGCGACACCTGTGACGATTAGCCATAGCGCAATCGCTTTGCCCAATTGGGTTTGGCTACGGCCTGATATCACCATTCCGATGATTGCCCCGACTACCCCTATATAACCGGAATGTTGCGCAAAATCGGAGCGACCGACCATAAACATAACTGCCAGTAAAACCAGCGCGTGAACAAAGGCGATCAGGCGCACAATTTCTCTCCTCTAAGTTCCTACAGCTTCCATCGGGCGGAGCCTAAGCCCAGCGCATGCCAGGCTTAGGCGCCCGCCCTCTTCATGATTATTGGAGGTGCCAATTGAAGCGGTACGGATCCATGAACGGTATGTCGTCATCGAAGCTGTCAAAGTCTGCCGCTGGCTGCGGCGCCGGCTGTGCCGGGCGCTGCGGTGGCTGCTGACGCGGGGCTTGCTGGCGGGGGGCCTGGTTACTGCCGCCCTGGTTGTAGGGGTCACTGCCCGGCTGCTGGTTCTGCGGGCGACCGCCGAGCAGCTGCATCGTTCCTTGCATATCGACGATGATTTCAGTGGTGTAACGCTTGATTCCGTCCTTCTCCCATTCGCGGGTTTGCAGCTTGCCTTCGATGTAGCACTGCGAACCTTTGCGCAGGTATTCGCCGGCGATCTCGGCCACCTTGCCGAACAGCGACACACGGTGCCACTCGGTGCGCTCGACCTTCTGGCCACTCTGCTTATCGGTCCATTGCTCGCTGGTGGCCAAGCTGAGGTTGGTCACGGCGTTGCCATTGGGAAGGTAGCGGACTTCGGGATCCTGCCCGCAAGTACCGACCAGGATTACTTTGTTTACGCCACGGGCCATGATGAATCTCCTTCTCCGTCTGAATTAGTCGTTCTCGAAGCAACCGCAAGGGCAGGTCATAACGTCCAGGCCGTGCCAGCAGAAGCCGTTATCGGCGTCTTCCTGGCGCTGTGCTTCGTTCTCACTGGCAGACATATAGCCATAAGCCTCGCGGGCGTACGCGAACACTTCCGCCACTCCCTCGGCTTGTTCATCGGTGCCGAACTCCTCATCCATGCTCGCACAGAAAGCGTTGTGCACCATGGTGTCATAGGTGGGGAAGCGCTTACATGCCGCGCCGTAGAGATCGTCAACTTTGCGCTCCATCGCCTCGATGCTCGAATCAACGGCAGGCGCCCAGATCTTTTGGGCAAAGCTCAAAAAGTCGGCTGGGGTGAGCCAGTTGTTGAAGCTGAGGGCGGGGGCTTGAGCGGTGATAGTCATGCGTAAACTCCTTCGCGATTTGCCTGGAGCGGTTGCCGCCGCTGGTTCCAGACCGTCGAAGCGGAATTGCTTCGACATGAGTAGTATCGCCCAACGCCTAACTAAAGTCAACTATTGGTCAAATCCATATTGACCGCTTGTCGCGTTTCTCGCACGCGAGAAATCTGCTTTTTCTTGATCCGAACGCTTGACCGCTTTACCGAGCTGCTTTAATGCCGAGCGTGGGGCGCGGGAAACAAACGCTTTTCAAAGCTGCAGCCGCGAAGCGGATGCCGCCTTGCTCTTTGGGAATGGAAGCGCGCCACTGCTGGGTGGATCTGCTCGGCAGCCTTCGGTAGGACGCGGTAAGCCCGGACTATCCAGAGCCAGGCCGCGTGCAAGGGGACCGTGGAATACCGCAGGGAGCGTAGCGAGCGAGGATATGCCGCGAAAGCCCCTTGCAGGCAAGGCCTGGTGGCGGATAGGCCATTGGGGCGTCCGCTTCCTACCGATGGTTGCTGAGCTAGCCGCAGTGGTTGCCCTGGAACGACTGGCAAGCGGAGCGCGCAGGCCGTAGGCCGGAGGCGTGAGGATGGAAGCCCGAAGGGCCAAGACCCGGCGTGCTTTTGGCCGGGGCTTGGTTCACGACAGCCGCCCCCGCAGGGGCACGCCCATGATGACTCAAGGCGAAACCGCTTCCTTGATGGTGTGTGAGGTATTGTGCGAAGCCCCTGGCGGCATGAATACCTCTACGTGCGTATTGGCTGGTTTTGGCGGCGAATGCTCCTGCAGATACCGAGCCTTCTCCTGGTTCTTTCGCGCTACGCGCCGTTCGGTCATGTGCCAGGACGAAAACATTTCAACCACGAAAATGAGAATGCCCCCAGCTACGCAGAGGATCACGGGTAACCGACTCCGGCGTTTAGCCATGCGATTCATGACGCCTCCTTAATTGTCCAGACGCAAGCCGCCAGCTTTGAGGCTAGCCAGTTCGCTGAGCAGCAACTCCCGCTGCGACGGTGTGATTTTGTTCAGGTATTGCAACTTGGCCAACGTACCGAGAACCGCGCCATAACCCATTAACGGATAGGTAGGATCCGTTTGTCGCCGGCGCATCGAGTCCTCAAGCTGATCCATAGCCAGTGCGACAGCTGAGAATTTTTGGCGGATGACTGACAGCGAAGTGGGCCGACTGACCAGGTTGGGAAAGTAGTTGGCCAAGCCGGGACGGTCTGAGTCCATCATGCACTGAATGCCCAGCTCCAGGTCCTCACGTACAGTGGCGGAGGCCGTGGATAAGGCTCCTTCAATCTCGGCCACGGAGGCGGTCTCCAGCCACAACAGGGTATCGAGATAATCGGTCAGTTGCTGTTCCGTTCGTTCGTCCATGGCTCAATCCTCAAATTCCATTTCATCGCTGGCATCGACAACCAGGGAGCGGCACTGTTCGGCGCGGCGCATCAAACTGAGGCCTTTGCCAGGCCAAAGGGATGCGGCTGCTTCGTAAAGCTCGGCGGCTGAATACCACTTCTTCCGATGCTCTGCCAACCGCGCAGCGGTATGCAGGGCCTGGCTGGAACGTTGGGCTTTGCTCATCGTGAGATCGCGGAACATGGTGTTACTCCTTCGCGTGGGTTCCCGGGACGGTTGCCGCCGTCATTTCCGGGCTGAGTTAGGCGCCCCGGGCTGAGGCGCCTTTAGGTTGGTTATGCTGCCTTGTCGAGTTCGCTGGCCAGCGACAGGCCGACCGCGACGGGGCGAACCCATACCGGCATATGACTGAGCAGGAAGGTTTCACCCTGCTTGGCCAGCAGGAGGGTTTGGGCCATTACACCGGCAATTGCCTCAGCGGCTTTCGGTGGTACCGCATTACCGATCCGCTCGCGCCACGCCTGGTCGCTCAAACCGTCCAGCTCAAGCATTTCTTCCGGGTCAACCAGGCTTTGCAGCGCCGCCATTTCCAGCGTGGTGAATGGGCGGTGCCAGGTGCCGTCGAGGCTTCGAATCACGCAGGTCAATCGATCATTGGCGGCTGGCATGCGCGGATCGGCAACGCTCCAGCGGCCATTGTCCAGGCGCGCACTGGCGGATACTGCCCCGGCCAGGCCTTCCCACGGCACGACGCCATAGTGGCCCCCGGTGAGGTAGGCATCGCCTTTCACGCGGCGCAAGCCTGGGCGCGGATCCTGTACGGCAAACGCGCCCTGCCCTGTCGTGCTGCCGGCAATGACGGTGCGTGCCGAGCCATCCCAGCGGGTGACGCTGTATTTCCCGTGTCCACCAGCTGCGCCACGCGGATCGGCCACGCTGAACGTGCCCTGCCCTGGCGACTTGATGCCGATGATTGCGCCGCTCGAGTCCTCCCAGCGCCGTACGCCATATTGCTGGTACTGCGCGGCGTGTGCCGGGCTGCGCGGATCTGCAACCGAAAATGCGCCATTGGTTGGCCCTGTCTGGCCGGCAACGGTGCCCATTGAATCACCCCAGCTACGCACGCCTAGATATCCCGAGAACGCCTCGGGCACTATCACGAAGTCGCGCAGATAACCGTCCTCGATGGCCAACTGATCCAGGCTGCGCCAGTCCTTGCCGGCCTCGACCAGGGCAAGGCGAACCCACGTTTTCCATTGCAGCGCTGGAACCCGATGCATTGGGCCTGCGCGCTCGATATCGCCAGGCAGCGGCATGCGGCCAAGGACAGCACCGACCGATTGCAGGGATTTCTTTTCCGGCTCGTACAAGAACGGTGGCACTTTCTCCACGTGCCGAGCCACCAGCAGAAAGCGCTTGCGGCTTTGGGCCAGGCCGCCCAGCTCCCCGCAGTCGTGGGTTGTCTCGCTCACGGCATAGCCAAAGAAGTTCAACACCTGAACGATCTGATCGAGCAGGTGGCGACCACGGGTTGCCAGGCGCGGCACGTTCTCGAACACGATCAGGCCGGGCGGGTTGTGCTGCCAGGCCTCGCACATGAGCCACACGCAGCGCAGCGTCAGTTCATTGAGGGCCTGGTACTTGGGGGTTAGGCTCAACGCCTCGGACAACAGGCCAGAAGCGCCTTTGCAGGGGCTGCTGATGAACACCACATCAGGATCCTGAAAGCCCGCAGCGCGGCGAATATCAGCCGGGGTTGCCTCCCGCCAGTCTGCTGGCGGTTCCTTGCCATGGAAGGCGGTGTATTGCTCGCGGGTGAACAGGTCCATTTGCGTACCTGGTACACCGGCCAGGCGTTGGAAATCACGCAGCGCGCCGGCGTCCACATCGACACCGCCAATGCAGCGCCATTCCGCCTGCAGGTGGCCGACCACTTCCTTGTTTTGATTGAAGCCTTTGGCGCCGCCGCCAAGCCCGCAGCAGAAATGAAAGTGCTTGAGCACATACTTTGTAAGCATGTTCGTCATCCGTCACGATGGCCCGGACCCAAGGTCCGGGCGGGGCTGTGGTCAGAGGGCGCGGGCTGTCGCCTCGGCCATGTCGCGGAAAATCTCGGCATGCAGTTCCAGCGGGAACTCTGCGATGACTTCGCGCTGGCCGATGCCGGAGCGCTGAGCGACGACCGTGTACATGGTGACGGTGGAGGGTTCTTGCCCTGGGCGGGCTTGATGGGACGGCTCGACGGTGAAGCCGGAGAAATCGCGCAGCTGCGTGGCTGAGCTGAAATAGAACAGGTGGGTTTCGATAGCCATGTTTGTAACTCCTTCGCAAGTGCCCGGAGCGGTTGCCGCCGCTGGTTCCAGGCTGTCGAAGCAGGATTGCTTCGACGGTTCCCAGTATCGCAAAGGCTATTATCAATGTCAACTTATAGTCAAATCTATTTTTACTAATAATTTACCACAGCTCTAACTGCTCAGAGTTAGTGATATCGACAACGGGAATGCCCGGCGTACGCGAGTCCAGGGCATTATCTGGATCCCGCAAGCTGTCGGACAACGCCGCAAAACGCGCTCGATCGGCAGCGGCTCGCCTGACATTAAAATGCTCGTCTACAACGTCATTGACCCTGGCCCACTGGTTCCAAGCGAAGCTACGCCCAAGCCCTACGGTTGTCGTTGTACTGGGGAAACCATCGGCATTTCGCACCAGGTGTTCCCACGATGCGCCGAACTGTACTGCGTCAAATCGGCTGTGCTTGCCAGTGAGGGCGTTGCGCTCAAGCATCAGCGCCCGCTCCAGCAGCTCGGGGTGATTCGCGGCAAGCCAATACAGTTCCCAGTGCTTGGAAGCTGGGCAGAAAAAGCAGGCGGATTTGATCGGTACCAGGTCCGCGCCGAGCGCCTGAGTGATCGCACGCACACAATCGCGGCGAGTCCAGCGAACCAGCTGCAACGGGTAGACATAATCGAAGTTTGCGTCCGCAGGCTTGAGCGCTTTGGAGCGGCGCAGATCTGCTTTGCCGCAGTCGTAACCGATCAGCTTGACGATGCGTTGTCCCGTCACCTTGGCGCGTTCCCACACAGGATGCGCTGGCCTGGCGTTCGGGCCAGACCGGGCGCCCATGAGAAACTGATCCTGGGGAACCTGCTTCCACTTCACCGAACAAGATTTCATGCCAAAGGCCAGGCTAGGCAATGTCTCGTTGGCCATGCAGTTGCCGTACAGATCCTGGTATCCGGTGGTGGGCTTCGGTTTCTTCCGGCACACGCTAACGGACGGCCAGCCCCACGCACGCAGCACGGAATCCATCGCCTCAATGTGGGCCAACGTCTCGGGTTTCTCCGCGCCGGTGTCGGCAAAGGTGATGATATCCGGGCGCAGCCCTGCCGCGTGCAGGGCTACGAGCATGGCCGTGGAATCCACGCCCGATCCGAAACACACAGCCAGCAGCCGACCGGCCAGCGCAGCGCGCAGGGCCTCGGCCTGGGCGAGGGATAAAACGGGGTGAGCGCCGCCCGAGGGGCAGCCGCGGCTGATCGCGTTCATGCGTACTCCTTCGCAAGTGCCCGGAGCGGTTGCCGCCGCTGGATCCGGGCACTGTTGGGTTGCGTTTACTCGGTGTCGTCACCAATGAGATCGCACAAGCTCGGCACCAGGTCTACCTCGGCGGTCCTGTTGTCTGGTCCTGTCACCTCGAACACGCATGCGCAGTCGGGATCGCCGTTTGCAATTCGCGGCTGGAAGTAGTGGCGTGCGCACGCCTCTGCGGCTGCTCGATGATCGCCGTCAACGTTGATATCAACAGCCCATACAACACGGTATGTAGTCATTGCGGGATTCTCCTTCGCTGTGCCGGAGCGGTTGCCGCCGCATGTACCGGCTTTTTAGATTACTTGCCTTCGAAATAGGCGGGACGCTGGGCCAGTTCGCGGGCTATCAGCTCATCCGCAAACAGCGGAGCCTGCTTTTCTACCCGGCGCTCCAGGTTCTTGCGCCTGACCTTGCCCTTTGCCTCGGCGCTCCAGCGCTTGACCGCCTGAGAGGCGGGAAAGTCGAGACAGACCCCGTAACCCTCGGGCCGGGCCTCCCACGCTTTGCGCATTTCCTCGGGGAGCTTCTGCCCTGCCGGCGCCTCGATCACCAGCAGCTCGAAGTCACCGGGGCATGGCAAGTGAGGCAGACACCAGCGCAGGGAGTAGCGCCACATGGGCGGCGCTACCTGCTGGGCATTCGCGGCCATCAGACCAGATCCCAACTCGCCTGATCCCAGCCCGGCAGCTTTGACTGCGCTACGCGGCGAATTTCATGCAGGGTGCGAAATGCCTGGGTCGCGTAATAGTCGGGGTTTTGATTGGACTGATATTCCAGGCACTGGATGAGCTTGAGGGCTTCGAGCGGGGTGGGCTTGGGGACAGTTTCATCCAGGCCGAACAGCTCGCCCTTGAACGTTTCGCGTGGGTAGCGCGTGCGTACGGATCGGATGTTTTCGTCAAGCAGCTGCTGCCCTTTGTCGGCAAGGAGCTGGTAGGTGGTTGCATCCGGCTTGCCGTTGCAGGTGAACATGAGGATGGCGGAGATGTGAAAACGATTCAGGATATAGGCGCTCATGGAAACTCCTTCGCAGTGTGCCCGGAGCGGTTGCCGCCGCTGGTTCCGGGCTGTCGAAGCGGAATTGCTTCGACGTGGTAAGTATCGCAAAGGAACCCCAACAAGTCAACTATCAGTCAAATCTAATTTGACTGATAGTGACATTTTTTTACTACGCAGCGCGGGCGTCTGGCAGCACGTTGCCGGCGTAATATTCGGCAATCTGCTCATTCACTTTGTCCAGCAGATCCAGGCGCAGAAACTCCAGGTGGAGGGTGCCCTTCTTGAACGCCTTGGCCCGGTAGTTCTCGTTCTCGAACACTTCCCCAGCCTGAAAAGCTGCATCCATAGCTGAGGTCAATGCGTGCGCCTGGAAGGGCTTGCCATCGAGCGTCTGAAATACCCGGTCAAGGTCATTGAGCTTGTCCTTGGCCCATGAACCGTACCGGATGCAAAGGCCACTTTTGAACGAAGGTTCGACCATCCCTTCCATGATCACTTTCTGGCCGATGCGAAACGGCTCTTTTGCGTTGGTGCGGTAGTCGTCGGAGAGATACCGGAACACATTGAAAACCCCACGCTGGAACATGGATTCGGCGTTTATGCGCAAGTCGATGAACGTAGCGGTGATCGTCGACGCGGTGAATTCAGGCGGGGATGGGCAAAGGCTCTTCTCAAACTCCGCGACGGCCTCGGCGTCCATCAGTTGCTTAAAGCCTGTCATATCGAACGCCCGGCGCCATAGGGAGGTGTCCAGTTCGCGGCGCACCCTGTCCTGGTCTTCCCTGAGTTGCGCAGCGTGAGGCATCAGATGCCGACCATGGGGCGCTAGAACTTCCTGGGCCAGCTCCAGCATGCGGCGTGCATCAGTGATCAGCCGTAGCGCTTCCTCGCGGGCAGTTAGCAGATCGTCAAGCGTAGAAGGTAACGCCAACTCTTTGAAAATAGACATGCTTCGAACTCCTTCGCAGTGTTGCCCGGAGCGGTTGCCGCCGCTGGTTCCAGGCTGTCGAGACGGGATTGCTTCGACGGATTCAGTATCCTAAAAAATCCCCCTTGCGTCAACTTATGGTCAATACTATATTTACTATTAATTGACTTTCTCGCGTGCGAGAATCTTGCCTAGCCGTGATTTATAAGCTACAATTGAGCCCATGAAGACAATTAAACAAACCGCCACGTACAGGAACTGGGAACGCAAGCTGCGAGACAAGCAGGCCAAAGCCATCATCGCTGCGCGAGTCTTCCGCGTTGCAAATGGTCTGCTTGGGGACGTTCAACCAGTGGGCCAGGGGATCAGCGAACTGCGCATCCATCACGGCCCCGGCTACCGGGTGTATTTTCAGCAGCGCGGTAACCAACTGGTCCTGTTGCTGTGTGGTGGGGACAAGAGCAGCCAAGCGCGGGATATCGAAACCGCTAAAGCGTTGGCCAGCCAGTGGAGTGACGATGAATGAAAGAACAATTTTACGACTACGACCCCGCTGATGCGTTGACTGATGCGGAGTCCATCGCGGTATTCATGGAGGACGCATTCGAAACGGGCGATGCGGCCTATATCGCAAAATGCCTGGGTGTCGTAGCCCGCGCCAAAGGGATGACCGCCCTTGCCAATGAATCTGGCCTTTCCCGCGAACACCTCTACCGGTCGTTCTCGGACAAGGGCAACCCGACTTTGAAAACCCTGCTGGCCGTAATGCGTGCCGTTGGCCTGGATCTTACGACCCGCAAGCACGTTGAGCCGGTACACTAATCGTTGTGAACAAGGAGGTTACATGATCGCTTTAACGTCGAAAAAGAAGGGGGTCATACGCGCATGCGCATGGGCTGCTTGGCTCGGCCTAGCTGCTTGGATCGCCACCAAGTCGCCCTACGCTGGGCCTGCTGGTTTCGATTGGGCCTGGTTCGCGTTGATGGGCCTTTTCCCCAAATTCCTCCAGGGTGATATCCCGCCGATATGGCCGGAGAGCGGAGCCGAAGTCACCCCCGATCAACAACGTCGGTGGATTTACGGGCTGCTGACCTTGGCGGTTTTCGCGTGGGTGATGGCGCGTGATTCGAAAGTGATAGATCTCATCGCCACACTAATCGGATAAAAGGGGGTACTTATGAACACGGACCTGATCGTCAAACGCATTTTGCTCACCCCCGTTGCAGCCGGGTTTGGGTGGATCGTTGCAACCATGATTGTGATCGGCCTGAAACTGGCCCTCCCTACCCTTCTTCCGATTACCTGGGCTGAGCGCATTGGCCCATTCGGCGCCGTTGTCGGCATCGTCATTTTTTACTGGATGACCTGGAATGAAGGTCGCCCGGACAAGCGAGGCTGACATGGAAAAGACTATTTCCCCGAACCAAACCAAGGCGCTTTTCGCCTGGGGCTGGCTCCTGTGGATTGGCTGCGCATTTTGGCTGGCCCGATTCCCCTGGACAGATAACGCTGAACTGAGCCTAAAGGGTCTTGCATTCCTGATCCTCCTGCCCAAGGCCATTCAAGGGTTCTTCTATACCATCACCCCGAAGCAGAACAGATTCAGCGATGGCTACACGGACAAACACAAGCGGTTGCCTTTGTATACGGCGCTTGCTGCGGGTATCGGCCTTTGGTTCGCTGTAACCGGCGTGTACGACCTGGCCAACTCCCTCTGATCGATTTGCATGGCATTGAGCGCTTGACCGCAGGCGCTCTTGCCGATCTGCTTTAATGCCGAGCGTGGGGCGCGGGAAACAAACGCTTTTCAAAGCAGCAGCCGCGAAGCGGATGCCGCCTTGCTCTTTGGGAATGGAAGCACACCACCGCTGGGTGGATCTGCTCGGCAGCCTTCGGTAGGACGCGGTAAGCCCGGACTATCCAGAGCCAGGCCGCGTGCAAGGGGACCGTGGAATACCGCAGGGAGCGTAGCGAGCGAGGATATGCCGCGAAAGCCCCTTGCAGGCAAGGCCTGGTGGCGGATAGGCCATTGGGGCGTCCGCTTCCTACCGATGGTTGCTGAGCTAGCCGCAGTGGTTGCCCTGGAACGACCGGCAAGCGGAGCGCGCAGGCCGTAGGCCGGAGGCGTGAGGATGGAAGCCCGAAGGGCCAAGACCCGGCGTGCTTTTGGCCGGGGCTTGGTTCACGACAGCCGCCCCCCGAATGGGGGCACGCCCATAGCGCGCTGCCTCGTTTCCCCTAGCGTTTACTGGGGAATTACTCAAAAAAGAGTTGCCATACGTGTCAACTTTTGCAACCATGAACCCAGTCAGATGATCTTTGCGAGACCTGGCAAAGCGGCTCCTAACCGCGATGCCGAAAAAAACCGCCCTCCTACGGCGGTTTTTTTTTGCCCATAGAAATGCTCGCCAACCCGTTTTGTGATGGCACAGCGACAGCGGAGCCGGTAAGATCGCCAGCAGTCAGTTGTGACGTGCGAGCCGGGTGGGGTGCTTCCCGTCTAAAGATTCACTGCCAGGGACGCGGGCGTAGGAACCCGCGCGGATTTGATCCCCGGTTAACACCAGCCCCGCCCGCGTCTCGCAAAGATCATCTGACCATGCTCTTGTCAGTGCCATGTGTTCCGGAAAAGCATTGATAGGGACAGAGGCCCCAATCGAGGTCTTTGGAGATGAAAAATTTCCTAAAGAATCTCTCTATTCAGGTGCTTGCAAAGCTCCTGGTAGAGGCGATTCGCGATAGTTGGAACGGCTAATACCTGACTGACGGAGAAAGCCCGCTGAGGCCTCGGCCAACGCGGGTTTTCTTTTGCCCGCTATTCGCATCGCTCGTTGTCCAGCTGGTGCCACAAATCGTCCTCGATGAACTCCGCGTATCGGTCGGCCACCTCGGCGCAGCCGTTGCGGCCTAGATCGCTAGGGTGACCATCTGCGTCGTACGCCACACCAGAAAGCACCCTGAATTCCAGCTCGCGATACCCCTGTAAATCCCAGTCGCTGGACCATAAGCCTGGGTTTGGATCGGCCTCGATCACATCCGTGATTTCACACTGGATTACACAGGCCTCGGCGTCGATATGAACCTCATACACAATCGCCTCCCGGCGCATCTTCGCCTGGTTACACAGGGTCGGTGTCGCTCTCCAGACTGATGGCCGATGCCGGCTTATCGTCCCTCAGAGCGATGTACACGGCGTGGCGAACTTTGCCGGCTGGGGTCAACTCGGCAAACTTCACCTCGCACACAAGCTGAGGCTCTACCCATACCACGGCGCCGCCCTGCAGCTTGGGCGGCGTACGTAAAGCCGATGTTCTCCGTACCAATGGGCCGAGCCGTTTTTTGAGCCTGTCCAACTCGCGCCCGGTGAATCCCGACCTGACACGACCAGCGTACTGCAGCTGGCCGGCGTCATCATGCAGACCGATCAGCAGCGAGCCGATGCCGGCAGAGCTCCGGGTGTAGCCCAAGATCACGAACTCTTGCCGCTGCACACATTTGAGCTTGATCCATGAGCCATCCCGCTCGCCGGCGTAGGTACTGCCCAACCGCTTGCCTACTATGCCCTCGATACCGAGCGCGCAAGCGCTGGCCAGCAAATGCGCCGGATCCGCTTCGAGGGTTTCTGAGAACCGCACCTGGTCAAGGTCGACCTGTTCCAGCAATACCCGTAGCAGGTTCCGGCGCTGCTCGACAGGCCGGGGTCTTAGGTCTACGCCGTCGATGAACAAGAGGTCGAAGGCGAAGTAGATCAAGCGGTCGGTGTCGCCGGTGGCAAAGGCTTCCTGCAGGGACTGGAACGCTGGGCGGTCGTCGTCGTCTTGCACGACCACTTCACCATCTAACCAGGCGCCACGGATGGGAAGTGACTGCAGGTCCCGGGCAAGACGCGGCATCCGCTTCGTCCAGTCGTAACCGTTTTTAGTGAACAGAGACACGCCGGAATCGATGCGGGCAAACATGCGGTAGCCATCGAACTTGATTTCGTAAGCCCAGTCGCCAGCTGGTGGCCGGGTCACCAAGGCCACCAGCTGCGGCTGGATGCGAGCAGGGACCGCAGTTTTCTTGGAAGCCATGACACCTGCGCCTCAATGGCACTCGATATGGTGTGGATTCTCCTGCAGACGGAAAGATCCGCCTTTTGTCCAGGCGGCTCTAGCCGCGCCGTACGGCCTGCATTACTGTATATGCAAACAGTATCAACTCGGTGCCCCATGAACGTTGTATCTATTCAGCCCCTTCGAGACTCAAGCCAGCTCATTTCGGTACTCGCCGGAACAGCTGCAGGCGGCTTTCCTAGCCCTGCAGCTGATTACTACGAGCCGCCGATTTCCCTGGATGAATTGCTGAATATTCGGGCGCCGCATGTTTGGATTGTGCGCGTCCAGGGCGAAAGCATGCGTGACGCGGGAATCTACGACGGCGGGGTGCTGATCGTTGACCGATCGATCACAGCGACAAAGGGTCAGATCGTTCTCGCCTACGTGGACAACCAACCGCTGGTGAAACGGCTGGCCAAGGACAACGCTGATCGTTGGCTCCTGGAATCGGCCCACCCCGACTATAAGACCATCACCCCTGATCAGTACGGCTCGATTGATGTGTTTGGGGTTGTTACCTGGGACCTGACCAAGCATGTGTGCTGACAGCTCCCGACCTATCTTCGCCCTGGTAGACGTCAACGCGTTTTACTGCAGCTGCGAGCGCATTTTTAGACCGGAGCTGCGACAGCGCCCGGTCGTCGTTTTAAGCAACTCGGACGGCTGCATCGTGGCCCGTACGAACGAGGCTAAAGCCCTCGGCTTGAAGATGGGCGATCCCTATTTCAAGGTGCGCGGGTTCCTCGAACAGAATGGTGTCGCGGTTTTCAGCTCCAATTACACGCTCTATGGCGAATTGAGCCACCGCGTTGGCGTAGCCATCGCCTCCCTGGTACCCGAATGGGAGCGTTATTCCATTGACGAACTGTTCTGCAGGCTCGATGGCCTTCCCGAGCCGATCATTGATGTAGGCCGGGCCATTCAAGCCCGCGTCCTGCAATGGACAGCGCTGCCAGTGGGTGTGGGCATTGGGCATACGAAAACTTTGGCCAAGGCCGCGCAGCACGCCTCAAAAGTGTGGCGTGAGAAGACTGGCGGGGTAGTGGATCTGCGCAAACAAGAGGCGGTCGAATGGCTGCTCCGGCGAATGCCGGTTGATGAGGTTTGGGGTATCGGGCGCCGTATGCGCGACAACCTGGCCAGCGACGGGATCAGCACCGCTTGGGAACTATCGCAAGCGGATGCGCGGGCCATGGGTCGCAAATACAGTGTCGTACTGGAGCGGACCATTCGTGAGCTGGCAGGCGAGTCGTGCATGGACCTGGAACAGACCGCGCCGGCCAAGCAATCGATCTGTTCCAGCAAGATGTTTGGCAAGCGGGTTCACACGCTCAGAGAGCTGCAGGAAGCACTGGCGACCTACATTCACCGTGCCGCTGAAAAGCTGCGCATGCAGCGTTCGCTATGCGGCGCGCTACGCATTGGCATCCAGACTTCGTTTCATGGCGACGGCCCCAAGTACGCGAATGCAGCGACGTGCATACCGGCATTCCCAACCGATGATGTGCGGCAGCTGACGAAATATGCACTGCAGGCGGCAGCAGAGATCTACCGGCCTGGCTTTGCGTATAGCAAGGCCGAGGTACTGCTGATGGACCTGCGCAAGCGGGGAGAGTACACGCAGGATCTTTTCAGCCCGAGCCAGCCGGAGCGCTCGGATGCGCTCATGGCAACGATGGACAAGATCAACCGCCGATGGGGGCATGACTGCTTGCGTACTGCGGCGGTCCCACTGACGCCTGACTGGGGCATGCGTCGTGCCCTGCTTAGCCCCAGTTACATGACCAGCTGGGATCAGTTGTGGACGGTGCAGTGTCGGTAATTCTCGCGTGCGAGAATTAGCTAAAGCTCGGCTTTAGCCTGGGCCGACAACCGCTTGCGCCGGGCGCCGATGCTGGCTCGCGAAACGCCTGCCAGCTTCGCCACCAGCGCATCAGGCACCTTTCCCAGCAAGTGATCGTAGCGGGACGCTACCGAAACACGCTTGTAGGGCTGAATGCCCAAGAAGGCGCAGCGCTGCACTATCACAGGGTACGGTACGCCGGTTCTTCGGCTGATCTCTGTCGGCGTCAGGGTCGCGAACAATGATTCGTAACCCAACAACGGGCCGTGAAAGTCTGGTACTGGATCTGGTGTTGTACTGCCTGGCAACGGCAGGACGGGTTCAAAGCCAAGCCCCTCGCGTACGTCCTGCACCAGGTCCAAATCAACGCCGGCGAGCTGGGCGATCTCCTGGTCACTGACGTAGCCAAACAGCGGCTTATAGGGCCTCAGATCGTGCCCGATGGGCAGCACCTGCTTGCGTGGCGCGGGCCGGAAAAAGGGCAAGATGCCCAACGACTCGCGGTAGGCCTTGACGCTTTTGGCGTCCACGCCGCAGCGGGCAGCTATCGAGTTGTCTGCGGCAAAGCCTAAGAGATCCTTGAAGGGTTCGATTTTTTTGCCGACAGACCATGGCGGAATCCCCAGTTGCTCACGGCGGCGGCGTACCCGGTGCGGGGTCGAGCCGATCAACCGGGCCAGTTCAACGTCCTTGATCTGGCCCAACTTGCAGTCGTACAGCGCCCAGTCAATGGTGGCCATGTTAGGGGTGCCGAGCCGGGGGGAATGCGGGAATGCTCAAGCCTCGAGGGTCCGCACTGGCGTCCCACGACCACCATCCGGTCGGCCCGTAGTGCCGCGTGTAGTAGGCGCACTTCACTTCCTTGCGGGCCAGGTACTTCGGATCCTGACGCCCGTAAACTTCCATCGGTAGCTCCCTGCCGGCGCCTACGTCCATCAGCCAGAAATCGGGAAACACCTGTTCCTGCTCCGCATCAAAGCGCATCGGCTTGATGAACCTGCGCCCCTGATCGCGGAGCAACGCCTCGATCACCGCCTCATAGCCCGACTCAACGGGTATCCACTCGTCACTGACAACCATCAGGGCCACATTGAGCGCTTGGGCTTTGCTGGGCACTGTGGGTTGATCCGTCTGGACAATGGCAATCACTCGGCGTCCTTCCCGCCATCCACGCAGCGCGGCGGCGTAGCTCCTGGCGGTCCTCTGCCATAGTTCTTCGTCCATGAGCAGCCGCGGTACTCCATGGAAGCCAGCGATGGCGAGATAGCCGCTCATTGCCTGTTCGCGTTCTTCGGAGTGCGCCGCCAAGGGGGCGACGACGATTAGGCGGCGTTTGTTTCTGATCGCGCTGGCCACCTTCTGACTATTGGCGTCGGCCTGCTGGCCAGCCGAACTTGTAGCAATGAGCAGAGCGTCACCAATGCGCATGCGCGAAGCGAGCATGCGGTCGGCAGCGTGCTGCAGCCGGCTGTGAATCAGGCCGAGTCCACGCTTGCCCGCCATACCTGGTACCCACTGGTTGAGGCCTGCTTCGCTCCAGAGCAAGTGGAGCAAGCCACACAAGGTCATCGCCGGTTTGGAAGGCTTGCTGCTCGATGGGGCAGGGGAAGTACCCTCCATCGGCTGGTTTTCTGCCGGATCCTTCTTGCGAAGCGAAAGGGTGAGCTTGATCTTGAGGTCACCGTCCTTGGTTTCTTCGACCACGCCCTTGCTGTAGGCACCTAAACCCGATTTGTCGGGATCGGGCGAGTAGTACAGACAATCAAGCGCATGCTCGGCGCCGGTGTGCGGATAGCGGGACAGGTGAAACGAATCCTGTTCGGATCTGTGCCGTACGGCCAAGCGTCGAGTGCCTTTGCCTGGGCACAAGCAACGCACCAGGGCCTGACCGTGTGCTTTCTGCAGTATGCCTTTCCACTGCACCGCATAGCCTGGCTGGGTCTGGTAGGCCTCGGAATACTGCTTGGCATTCTCGCCTTGTCCGATGCTTACCGGGTAACGTTGATCGGCCATCGCTGATTCCTCCGTGTCGCTGTGAAATCTCCTGCGCTCGATGTACAATGAGCGCGTGGCTTTTTGCTCCTTCGCAAAAACCTAGAAACCCGCAAGCATTGCCGTGCTGCGGGTTTCGTCTTTCTGGCGTCCAGTCAAGCTTTGAAACCGCCCAGCTCGATGACAGGCGAAGCCTGGGTAATGTCGATCTGTATGGTGCTGCCATCCGCTTTGCGGAATTCCATGTTCATCGGCGGCGCCTCCGCTACGTCCTGCAGCTGCTCCACGCAGCGTTTATTCAGCAACTCAAAAAGCCATTCCGCATCATTGACCGCATCCACTGGATCACGCGGCAGCGCTTGCTGCAGGCTGTGTTTGAGCCAGTGAGAAGTGGTTGGATCAGCCAATACGGCCGCAATATCGGCGTCTGCTTCGGTGGCCATCAATGCCTTGTCTGCCGGTTTGGTTGTGGCTTGGATGGCCAGCTGGTCGATGGCCACCAGCTCCTGCTTGGTCGCCTCATCCAATCCACTGTCAAAGTGAACCAGCTGGGTCAGTCCGGTCAGTTGCCACCAGGCCGAAGAAATCCCCTCATTGCGGTCTGCCCCACTGGGCAATGCCAAAGCCCCGGTCAATTCCACCAGGTGTTGCTTGGCCGATTCGATAAGCGCCTGCTGCAGGCGCGCAAAGCGTTCATCAGACATTTTCGGTTTCCTCGGTTGATGACTTCTTCTCCGCATCGAGAGCGGCGACAACGGTGCAATGGTCAAGCGACACAGCGCCTGACAAACCATCCACGAAAATGACGGCCTGGCCACACATCACCCACGCATTGCCCCTTGTTTCGGCGCGATGTGTTTCACCCTGCCCGTAAATTTCGGCGTAGCTGACCAGGGCACCATGCTTGTAGGTGGTGTTCCAGTCGTGGCACTGGGCCTTGGCGTGCAGCTCTTGCTGTTCAAAGCTCATGGTGGTTGGCTTCGGCATCGGGCTTTCCTTGCGTGTTAGGTGAATTGAATGAAGAAATAACCCGCCTCAGCGCCTTGCGGTGCCTTACGGGCCTGCATATCAAGAATGAGGTGGCCAATGCCATCCTCAAAGATGCCTTCGTACCGAGGCCCAATGGCCTCCAGCTCCGAGGCGTTTAGCTGTAGCAGCCACATGTAGCGAGAGCTAGGTTCATAAATCGGGTCCTGCAGAAAAGCAGGTCGGCCTGTCACCTTGCTGATTTCCAGGCCGAAATCATCGTCCTCCAGCTCGGCATCTTCCTCTGCCTCGGTGAATTCCTCCTTGCGGATGAATGCGCGGTCGAGAATGAAGGCCGAGTCCGGTGGCGACAGCTCATGATCGGTGAGGGTGTGGAGGATCACCCTCGCATACCCGCTATCCCGTGCAGCTTGCAGCTCTGATTGCTGATGCACGGTGTATCGCCGCATGGTCGACAAGTTGAAGCCGTTGGCCTTACGGTTCGGCGCAATGAACACCGTCATGGCCATGCCAGGCGGCAGGAAACGAACGGGCAATAAGGCCTCAGTGATAGTACAGAGCGGGGTAAGTGGAACCTTAGTGTCCGGCAGTACCGGCCACAACGCTGGATCGTTCATCCGTACGCTGCCGCCGAATTGACCTATTCCAACGTCCTCTTTGCTGATTGTGATTTTCCACATAGACCCTCCTTGGCGTTTCTGGCGTCAGTTACCGTGGGGGATAGAAGGCATATCCGGCAACATTCCTTCCAGTGATTCCTGCGCGGGTGGATCCATACCTGGCCCTGCAGGCAGCTGAATGTCGCCGTCCTCCATCGTCGGCAGCTGCTTGAGCTGGCTATTGCCCAAATCGGCCTGGTCCTCAGTCGAAACCAAGACCCGAGCGTTAAACAGGGCGTATTGCAGATTGTCGCGTTTATCTGCCCATGCGATACGGCTATTCACCACATAGGCGAGCGTGCCACCACGCTGGCCACCGACGCTGATGGTCTGTATCCAGTTATGCTTGGTCAGAATGGCGATGGCGCGTTTAGTGGTGGCGACCGAGGTGTCCATCAACTTGGCCAGCGTGGCCTGGCTGATGATGAGTGCCCCTTGTTTGTCCATGTGTTGCACCAGGATGTGCATCAGTTGGGCAGCTCGCGGCGCCTGTGCGGTCAACGCGGCCCACTGTTCATGCCCAGCGCGTTCCGTCTGTACCCAAGTACCACGCTGGGCAGGCTGCGCGTAGGCGCGGATCTCGTTATTGTCACTGGCCAT
>NZ_CP197353.1:5325000-6069357 GCF_052147955.1 Pseudomonas sp. NUPR-001 | reverse complement strand
GGATATCCCCTGAGTTGAAAGCCGGTGAGGCAAAAACAAGCCCCCATTGTACCGAGCAGCCGCTCAGTTATCCACATGCAGCTGCGTTGAGGATGGCGATAAATCAGCAGCTTACTGACCAAAATGACCTTTTAGGGGTGTGAATAAGCTCTGTGGATAACCCCACTTGAGGTCTTTGTACAACTGGGGGCTGAAATCGGTGGATAACCCGCCTGTGGATAACAGCTCATTTGATCCACAGCTTTTCCGCGCCATCGCCACAGTCAAATCACCCTTTCTCGACAAGGTTTCAATTCTCTGTACATGGCGTAAAACGTGGCCTGTAGAACTTTATCCACAGATGTTGTCCGCTTAAGCTTTATAAGTTTTACAGAAAAGCTTTAAATAATTCCTCTCTCTTTTTCTATGTCTAAGCATGTGGTGATACCCGTACCGGGATCGCTCGCCGAAGAAAGAGGGGATTTCCGTCTATAAGGAAAAGCTGGTTGGAAATTGACCTATGGCCCCGCTTTCTCTAGAATCGCCGATCTCTTAAAACGGGGGCCATTCCGGCCCGTTGTCGACGAACCAGGTAACACGCCATGAAACGTACTTTCCAACCAAGCACCATCAAGCGCGCTCGCACTCACGGTTTCCGTGCCCGTATGGCCACCAAGAACGGTCGTGCCGTTCTGTCGCGTCGCCGTGCCAAAGGCCGTAAGCGCCTGGCAGTTTGATTTTTCGGCACTGGTGGTGAGTCAGGACTTCAGTCGGGAAAAGCGTCTGCTTATACCCCGACATTTCAAAGCGGTCTTCGACTCCCCAACCGGCAAGGTCCCAGGGAAAAACCTGCTGCTCCTTGCCCGCGAGAACGGTCTGGATCACCCCCGCCTGGGGCTTGTGATCGGGAAAAAGAGCGTCAAGCTCTCCGTTCAACGCAATCGCCTGAAACGCCTGATGCGCGATTCGTTTCGCCTGAACCAGCACTTGCTTGCAGGTTGGGATATCGTGATCGTCGCGCGCAAAGGGTTGGGCGAGATTGAAAACCCAGAATTGCACCAACATTTTGGCAAGCTCTGGAAGCGCCTCGCACGCAGTCGGCCCGCTCCAGCAGTGAACACCGACTCTGTGGGGGTAGACAGTCAAGATGCGTAAACTGGCACTCGTTCCGATCCAGTTTTACCGTTACGCCATTAGTCCTCTGATGGCCAGTCACTGTCGTTTCTACCCCAGTTGCTCCTGTTACGCATTGGAGGCCATCGAAAACCATGGCCTTTTACGTGGCGGGTGGCTAACCGTTCGTCGCCTGGGGCGTTGTCATCCGTGGAATGCCGGCGGTTATGACCCGGTTCCGCCAGCTCCCTCTTCCCGTTCTTCTTCGATAGCCGAGTAATCATGGATATTAAACGCACGATCCTGATCGTCGCCCTGGCAATCGTGTCCTACGTCATGGTCCTCAATTGGAACCAGGACTACGGCCAGGCTGCCCTGCCGACTCAGAATACTGCTGCCAGCAACGCTGCCCCGGCCTTGCCGGACACCGCGCAGGCCGGCAACACTGGCGCCAGCGCCGATGTGCCGAGCGCCAACGCTGAATCCAGCCCTGCCGAACTGGCTCCGGTTGCCGTCAGCAAAGACTTGATTCGGGTCAAAACTGATGTGCTCGACCTGGCTATCGATCCAAACGGTGGTGACATCGCCCAGCTGATGCTGCCTAAGTATCCGCGCCGTCAGGATCATCCGGACATTCCGTTCCAGTTGTTCGACAACGGTGGCGAACGTACCTACCTGGCACAAAGCGGCCTGACCGGTACCAATGGCCCTGATGCCCGCCCAGCAGGTCGCCCGCTGTATGCCGCTGATCAGAAAAGTTATCAACTGGCTGATGGTCAGAACCAACTGGTCGTCGACCTGAAGTTCAGCGAAAACGGGGTCAACTACATCAAGCGCTTCAGCTTCAAGCGCGGTGAGTACGACCTGACTGTTACCTACCTGATCGACAACCAGAGTGCACAACCCTGGAGTGGTAACCTGTTCGCGCAACTGAAGCGCGACGCAAGCTCGGATCCTTCTTCGAGCACCGCGACCGGGACCGCCACCTACCTGGGTGCTGCCCTGTGGACAAGTTCGGAGCCCTACAAAAAGGTGTCGATGAAAGACATCGACAAGGGAAATCTGAAAGAAAATGTAACCGGTGGTTGGGTAGCCTGGCTGCAACACTACTTCGTTACTGCCTGGATCCCGAACAAGTCTGAAAACAACATCGTTCAGACGCGTAAGGACAGCCAGGGCAACTACATCATCGGTTTCACCGGCCCAGCGCTGAACGTCGCAGCTGGCGCCAAAGGCGAAACCAGCACCATGCTGTACGCCGGTCCGAAGATTCAGGACAAACTCAAAGAGTTGTCCCCAGGTCTGGAACTGACTGTCGACTACGGCATTCTGTGGTTCATTGCTCAACCAATCTTCTGGCTGCTGCAACATATCCACAGCCTGCTCGGCAACTGGGGCTGGTCGATCATCGTCCTGACCATGCTGATCAAGCTGCTGTTCTTCCCGCTGTCCGCCGCCAGCTACAAGTCGATGGCACGCATGCGCGCCGTGGCACCAAAACTGGCTGCGCTGAAAGAACAACATGGCGATGACCGGCAGAAAATGTCGCAAGCCATGATGGAGCTGTACAAGAAAGAGAAGATCAACCCACTGGGCGGTTGCTTGCCGATCCTGGTGCAAATGCCGGTCTTCCTCTCGCTGTACTGGGTACTGCTGGAAAGCGTCGAGATGCGTCAGGCACCTTGGATGTTCTGGATCACTGACCTGTCGATCAAGGATCCGTTCTTCATCCTGCCGATCATCATGGGCGCGACCATGTTCATCCAGCAGCAGCTGAACCCGACGCCGCCGGATCCGATGCAGGCCAAGGTAATGAAAATGATGCCAATCATCTTCACCTTCTTCTTCCTGTGGTTCCCTGCTGGTCTGGTGCTGTACTGGGTTGTGAACAACTGCTTGTCGATCGCACAGCAGTGGTACATCACTCGTAGCATCGAAAAGGCTACCAAGAAAGCCGCTGCTTAACGGGTTAGCCAGCTAACCTGTGGATAAACGCCCCCTCGTGGGGCGTTTTGCTATCTGTCGTTTTTGTCGTGAGGCCTTCGAGCATGAACACTGTGCGTGAAACCATCGCCGCCATCGCTACCGCCCAAGGACGCGGGGGCGTAGGGATCGTCAGGCTGTCTGGCCCCCTGGCACAACAGGCTGGCCTGGCCATCTTTGGCCGTACCCTGACTCCGCGGCATGCCCATTACGGGCCGTTTCGTGCCGATGATGGCCTGGTCATCGACGAAGGCATTGCCTTGTACTTCCCCGGTCCGAATTCATTCACCGGTGAAGATGTGCTGGAACTGCAGGGCCACGGCGGCCCAGTGGTCCTGGACATGCTTCTGCAGCGCTGTGTACAACTGGGCTGCCGACTGGCGCGTCCGGGCGAATTCAGCGAACGCGCGTTTCTCAATGACAAGCTCGACCTGGCCCAGGCTGAAGCGATTGCCGACCTCATTGAAGCGAGTTCCGCACAGGCGGCTCGCAATGCCTTGCGCTCGCTGCAAGGTGAGTTTTCCCGCCGTGTGGATAACCTCACGGAGAAATTGATCAGCTTGCGCATCTATGTTGAAGCGGCCATCGACTTCCCTGAAGAAGAAATCGACTTCCTCGCTGATGGCCACGTACTGGGCATGCTCGATGATGTGCGTGCGAATTTATCCACAGTACAGCGCGAGGCCGGGCAGGGCGCTTTGCTACGCGATGGTATGACGGTGGTGATCGCCGGGCGGCCGAATGCCGGCAAGTCGAGCTTGCTCAACGTGCTGGCCGGTCGTGAAGCAGCGATTGTCACCGACATCGCAGGCACCACCCGGGATATCCTGCGCGAACATATCCACATCGATGGCATGCCGCTGCATGTGGTGGATACGGCCGGTTTGCGCGATACCGACGACCATGTGGAAAAGATTGGTGTGGAACGTGCGCTCAAGGCAATCAATGAGGCCGATCGGGTACTGCTGGTCGTCGATTCCACCGCGCCGGAGGCCAGCGATCCGTTCGCGTTGTGGCCTGAGTTCCTCGATCAGCGCCCAGATCCTGGCAAAGTCACGCTGATTCGTAACAAGGCCGACCTCAGTGGCGAGCGTGTGGCGATGGAACACAGCGAAGATGGCCACGTCACCATTACCCTCAGCGCCAAGGACACCGACATGGGCCTTGAACTGCTGCGTGAACACCTGAAGGCCTGCATGGGTTACGAACAGACCGCGGAAAGCAGCTTCAGCGCGCGCAGGCGTCACCTGGAGGCGCTGCGTCAGGCCAGTGCACACCTGGAACATGGCCGTGCCCAATTGACTTTGGCCGGGGCTGGAGAGCTCCTGGCTGAAGATTTGCGTCAAGCCCAGCACGCTTTGGGTGAAATTACCGGCGCCTTCAGCTCTGATGATCTATTGGGGCGAATCTTCTCCAGCTTCTGCATCGGTAAGTAAGTTTTCTTATCCACAGCCGGGTCTGCAACGGACCTGGCTGCAGCGTTTCCTTCCTTCACTTTCCCTTCCTTCCAGGTCAGCCATGGGCTGAACCTGTCTTTGTCCCTGCGCGTCTATCCACAAATCGGTGAAATAAGCCCTGTGGAAAACTAACCTTCAGCTCCGTTGATAACTGGCCTTCAAGGCTGGAGATAACCGCGCCTGTGTGTAAGTAGCCATTTAATCCACAGGCTTAAACCGCTTATCCAGAGCGCTCATGGCCGGTAGACCACAGGGTTTAAATTCTCTGTACACACCACAGATCAAGGGCTGTAGAACCTTATCCACAGAAATGGTGGTGTATAAGAATAAACATAAAAACAAAGCTTTTATAAATTTCTCTCTATTAATTTCTATTGCTCGCCACTCATCCACAGGCTGGTTAAATTTTGTGCAAAAGGTTCCTTTAGAGAGGGGTAATTCCCTATACTTGTGCGTTATCCCTATCTATTCCCGAAACAGGCACGAGGTGCGTGGTGGATTTCCCTTCCCGTTTTGAAGTGATCGTCATCGGCGGCGGCCATGCCGGTACCGAGGCTGCGCTTGCATCTGCACGCATGGGCGTTAAAACCCTGCTGCTGACCCATAACGTGGAAACCCTCGGTCATATGAGTTGCAACCCGGCCATCGGTGGCATCGGCAAGAGCCACCTGGTCAAGGAAATCGATGCGCTCGGCGGCGTAATGGCGTTGGCCACTGACAAGAGCGGTATCCAGTTCCGTGTTTTGAACAACCGTAAAGGCCCAGCGGTGCGCGCTACTCGCGCCCAGGCCGACCGCGCTATCTACAAAGCCGTAGTGCGCGAGATTCTCGAGAACCAGCCCAACCTGTGGATATTCCAGCAGTCGTGCGATGACCTGATCGTCGAGCAAGATCAGGTACGTGGTGTGGTGACTCAAATGGGTCTGCGTTTCTTCGCCGACTCCGTGGTATTGACCAGTGGTACGTTCCTCGGTGGACTTATCCACATTGGCTTGCAGAACTACTCTGGCGGACGTGCGGGCGATCCACCCGCAAACGCGTTGGCTCAACGCATGCGTGAATTGCCACTGCGCGTCGGTCGCCTGAAAACCGGTACCCCGCCGCGCATCGATGGCCGCTCTGTGGATTTCTCGGTCATGACCGAGCAACCTGGTGATACGCCGATCCCGGTGATGTCGTTCATGGGCGACAAAGCCATGCACCCACGGCAGGTGAGTTGCTGGATTACCCACACCAATGCCCGTACCCACGAGATCATTGCCTCGAACCTTGATCGTTCGCCGATGTACTCAGGGGTGATCGAAGGCATCGGGCCGCGCTATTGCCCGTCGATCGAAGACAAGATCCATCGCTTTGCCGACAAGGAAAGCCACCAGGTGTTCATCGAGCCGGAAGGTCTGAACACCCACGAGCTTTACCCGAACGGGATATCCACATCCTTGCCGTTCGATGTGCAGTTGCAGATCGTGCGTTCGATCCGCGGTATGGAAAACGCTCACATCGTGCGTCCGGGCTACGCCATCGAGTACGACTACTTCGATCCGCGTGATCTCAAGTACAGCCTGGAAACCAAAGTCATTGGCGGTCTGTTCTTCGCCGGACAGATCAACGGCACCACCGGCTACGAAGAGGCCGGTGCGCAAGGTTTGCTCGCCGGTACCAACGCCGCGTTGCGTGCCCAGGGCCGCGAAAGCTGGTGCCCGCGCCGTGATGAAGCGTATATCGGCGTACTGGTTGACGACCTGATTACCCTGGGTACCCAGGAGCCGTATCGCATGTTCACTTCGCGCGCCGAGTACCGCTTGATCCTGCGTGAAGACAACGCCGATCTGCGTCTGACCGAAAAAGGTCGCGAGTTGGGCCTGGTCGATGACCAACGCTGGGCTGCATTCAGTGCCAAGCGCGAAGGCATTGCCCTGGAAGAGCAACGGCTGAAAACCACCTGGGTACGCCCGGATACTGCTCAAGGCCAGGCAATTGCCGAGAAATTCGGCACACCGTTGAGCCATGAGTACAACTTGCTCAACCTGCTGACCCGCCCGGAAATCGACTACGCTGGCCTGATGGAAGTGACCGGCGGCAACGAAATCGATCCACAGGTGGCCGAACAGGTCGAGATCAAGACCAAATACGCCGGTTACATCGACCGGCAACAGGAAGAAATCGCCCGGTTGCGTGCCAGCGAAGATACCCGACTGCCCGACGATATCGATTACAGCGGTATTTCCGGTCTGTCCAAGGAGATTCAGAGCAAGCTCGGCCAGACCCGTCCGGAAACGCTCGGTCAGGCATCGCGTATTCCCGGCGTGACCCCGGCGGCGATTTCCCTGTTGCTGATTCATCTGAAAAAACGCGGCGCTGGCCGCGAGTTGGAGCAAAGCGCTTGAGTTCTCAGGTCACCCCTCAACACGCCGAAGAGTTGTCCACAGGTGCCCGCCAGCTCGGTGTCGAGCTGAGCGAGGCGCAGCATGCGCAATTGCTGGCTTACCTGGCCCTGTTGATAAAGTGGAACAAGGCCTACAACCTGACTGCCGTGCGCAATCCGGACGAAATGGTTTCCCGTCATCTGCTCGATAGCTTGAGCGTCATGCCGTTTATCCACAGCGAGCGCTGGCTCGATGTCGGCAGCGGTGGTGGCATGCCGGGTATTCCCCTGGCCATCCTGCATCCGGACAAGCAAGTCACGGTGCTCGACAGCAACGGCAAGAAAACCCGCTTCCTGACCCAGGTGAAGCTGGAGCTCAAACTGGACAACCTGACAGTTATCCACAAGCGGGTCGAAGAGTTCCAACCGGCACAGCCGTTCAGCGGAATTGTGTCGCGCGCTTTCAGCAGCATGGAGAACTTCACCAACTGGACGCGCCACCTGGGCGACGAACAGACGCAGTGGCTGGCAATGAAAGGGCTGCATCCTGCTGATGAGCTGGTAGCATTGCCAGCAGATTTCAGAGTGGATAGCGAGCAGGCCTTGACCGTTCCGGGTTGCCAAGGCCAGCGCCATCTGCTGATACTGCGCCGCACGGCATGATTGGGAACACAAGCAAGAATGGCTAAGGTATTCGCTATCGCGAACCAGAAAGGTGGTGTGGGCAAGACCACCACCTGTATCAACCTCGCAGCATCGCTGGTCGCGACCAAGCGCCGCGTGTTGCTGATCGATCTCGATCCACAGGGCAACGCCACCATGGGTAGCGGTGTGGATAAACACGTCCTGGAACATTCGGTCTACGACCTGTTGATCGGGGAGTGCGACCTGACTCAGGCCATGCACGTCTCCGAGCACGGTGGTTATCAACTGCTGCCAGCCAACCGCGACCTGACCGCTGCGGAAGTGGTGCTGCTGGAAATGCAGATGAAGGAAAGCCGTCTGCGCACGGCGCTGGCACCGATCCGGGAAAGTTACGATTACATCCTGATCGACTGCCCGCCGTCGCTGTCGATGCTGACCCTCAATGCCCTGGTTGCCGCCGATGGCGTGATCATTCCGATGCAATGTGAATACTTTGCTCTGGAAGGCTTGAGTGACCTTGTGGATAACATCAAGCGCATTGGCGAACGCCTGAACCCGCAGTTGAAGGTCGAAGGCCTGCTGCGGACCATGTACGACCCGCGCTTGAGCCTGATCAACGACGTGTCTGCGCAGCTCAAGGAGCACTTCGGTGACCAGCTGTACGACACGGTGATCCCGCGCAACATTCGCCTGGCCGAGGCGCCGAGTTTCGGTATGCCAGCCCTGGCGTATGACAAGCAATCGCGTGGCGCACTGGCTTACCTGGCCCTGGCTGGGGAACTGGTACGTCGTCAGCGCCGTCCATCACGCACTGCACAAACAACTTAAGGAATCCGCATGGCCGTTAAGAAACGGGGTCTCGGACGTGGGTTGGATGCACTGCTCAGTGGTCCTACCGTCAGCGCGCTCGAAGAGCAGGCTGTAAAGGTCGACCAGAAAGAACTGCAACATCTGCCGCTCGACCTGATCGAGCGCGGCAAGTACCAGCCTCGTCGGGACATGGACCC
Source organism: Pseudomonas sp. NUPR-001 (assembly GCF_052147955.1). Taxonomy (NCBI): domain Bacteria; kingdom Pseudomonadati; phylum Pseudomonadota; class Gammaproteobacteria; order Pseudomonadales; family Pseudomonadaceae; genus Pseudomonas; species Pseudomonas sp. NUPR-001. Next base: position 6,060,808 of record NZ_CP197353.1, on the reverse strand, counting down.
GCAAGCGCTGGAAGAGCTGGCTCATTCGATCAAGAGCCAGGGCGTCATGCAGCCGATCGTGGTGCGCCCGATTGGCGAAAACCGCTATGAAATCATCGCCGGTGAGCGCCGCTGGCGCGCCAGCCAGCAGGCCGGGATGGAAACCATTCCGGCCATGGTTCGTGATGTGCCCGACGAAGCGGCCATTGCCATGGCCCTGATCGAGAACATCCAGCGCGAAGACCTTAACCCGGTGGAAGAGGCCATCGCCCTGCAGCGCCTGCAGGTGGAGTTCCAGCTCACTCAGCAGCAGGTGGCGGATGCGGTGGGTAAGTCACGGGTCACCGTGGCCAACCTGTTGCGCCTCATTTCGCTGCCGGACGTGATCAAGACCATGCTGGCACATGGCGACCTGGAAATGGGTCACGCCCGTGCACTGCTTGGTTTGCCGGAAGAGCAGCAGGTTGATGGGGCGCGTCATGTTGTCGCACGTGGTCTGACGGTGCGCCAGACGGAAGCCCTGGTTCGTCAGTGGCTCAATGGCAAGCCTGAGCCGGTCGAACCGGCCAAACCTGATCCGGACATTACCCGCCTTGAACAGCGTCTGGCAGAGCGTTTGGGCTCGGCAGTACAGATACGTCACGGCAACAAAGGTAAAGGTCAGTTAGTTATCCGATATAACTCTTTAGATGAGTTGCAAGGTGTGCTAGCTCACATCCGCTGAAACAATTCCTTTTGTAGCGCGCAGTCGGAAATCACTACCCAGCAGTTGAATAGGGGTTAAACCGCCCCTATACTCTGCGCGCATTTTGTCGGCACAAATTATGCCAAGTCGTAGTTGACTGGTTGGTCGACTTTTGAGGAGCAGTTGTGATGGAAACCCGCACGCCAAACCGCTTGCCTTTCCATCGCTGGGCGGTTTTTCCGGTACTGTTGGCTCAGTGTGTCGTGTTTCTGTTAGCAACTTTGGCGTTGTGGCAGTGGCACGGGGTGGTCAGTGGATATTCAGCACTCTGCGGAGGGTTGATTGCCTGGCTGCCAAATGTGTATTTCGCCTGGAAGGCTTTTCGTTACACAGGAGCCAGGGCAGCGCAGGCTATCGTCAAGTCGTTTTACGCTGGCGAAGCAGGCAAATTGATTTTGACGGCAGTGCTGTTTGCACTGACGTTTGCAGGAGTGAAGCCATTGGCGCCGTTAGCAGTCTTCGGTGTCTTTCTGCTGACCCAGTTGGTCAGCTGGTTCGCGCCCCTGCTGATGAATATAAGACTTTCGAGACCTTAGGGCGTTTGAGGCAACCATGGCAGCAGAAACCGCTTCGGGCTATATCCAGCACCACTTGCAGAACCTGACCTTCGGTCAACTACCAGACGGCGGTTGGGGCTTTGCCCATTCCGCAGCAGAAGCCAAAGCAATGGGCTTCTGGGCTTTCCACCTGGATACCCTGGGTTGGTCGGTCGCACTGGGTCTGCTTTTCGTATTCCTGTTCCGCATGGCAGCCAAGAAGGCGACTTCCGGCCAGCCTGGCGGCCTGCAGAACTTCGTTGAAGTGCTGGTTGAGTTCGTTGACGGCAGCGTCAAGGACAGCTTCCACGGTCGCAGCCCGGTGATCGCCCCACTGGCGCTGACCATTTTCGTCTGGGTCTTCCTGATGAACGCCATCGACCTGATCCCGGTCGACTGGATTCCTCAGCTGGCCATCCTGATCTCCGGTGATCCGCACATTCCGTTCCGTGCCGTATCGACCACCGACCCGAACGCGACCCTGGCCATGGCCTTCAGCGTGTTCGCCCTGATCATTTTCTACAGCATCAAGGTCAAGGGTATCGGCGGCTTCCTCGGCGAACTGACCCTGCACCCGTTCGGCAGCAAGAACATTTTCGTTCAGATCCTGCTGATTCCGGTCAACTTCCTGCTTGAATTCGTCACCCTGATCGCCAAGCCGATCTCGCTGGCCCTGCGTCTGTTCGGCAACATGTATGCCGGCGAGCTGGTGTTCATCCTGATCGCTGTGATGTTCGGCAGCGGCCTGCTGTGGCTGAGCGGCCTGGGTGTGGTGCTGCAATGGGCGTGGGCTGTGTTCCACATCCTGATCATCACCCTGCAAGCGTTCATCTTCATGATGCTTACCATCGTCTACCTGTCGATGGCTCACGAAGATAACCATTAAGACCGCCTGGCGTGTCTGATGACCCTTCTGCCGGTTGTGGGGAGGGTCGAAATCGTCCGCAAGGGCAGCTGTAAAAAACGATTTTGTTTTACCGCTTCAAACTAAAAACCTAACCAATACGACGTAAAAGTCGGGAGGAAAGATGGAAACTGTAGTTGGTCTTACCGCTATCGCTGTTGCTCTGCTGATCGGCCTGGGTGCTCTGGGTACCGCCATTGGTTTCGGCCTGCTGGGCGGCAAGTTCCTGGAAGGCGCTGCTCGCCAGCCAGAGATGGTTCCAATGCTGCAAGTTAAAATGTTCATTGTTGCCGGTCTGCTCGACGCCGTAACCATGATCGGTGTTGGTATCGCTCTGTTCTTCACCTTCGCTAATCCTTTCGTTGGTCAAATCGCCGGCTAATCACTCGAATTCTCGAGTGGTTTGGTGTGATGGACAAAGAACGAGCGAGGTGTTGGCGTGAACATTAATGCAACCCTGATTGGTCAGTCCGTTGCGTTCTTCATTTTTGTGCTGTTCTGCATGAAGTTCGTGTGGCCTCCGGTCATCGCGGCATTGCAAGAACGTCAGAAGAAGATCGCGGATGGACTGGACGCTGCCAACCGAGCAGCTCGCGACCTGGAGTTGGCCCAAGATAAAGCGGGTCAGCAACTGCGCGAAGCGAAAGCTCAGGCAGCCGAAATCATTGAGCAAGCCAAGAAGCGCGGTGCTCAGATCGTCGAGGAAGCCCGTGATCAGGCCCGCGTCGAAGCTGACCGTGTGAAGGCTCAGGCTCAGGCCGAGATCGAACAGGAAATTAACAGCGTCAAAGACGCGCTGCGCGCCCAAGTGGGTAGCCTGGCCGTTGGCGGTGCTGAAAAGATCCTTGGCGCCACAATCGATCAAAACGCGCATGCGGAGCTGGTTAACAAACTGGCCGCTGAAATTTAAGCGAGGGCGATCATGGCAGAACTGACCACGTTGGCCCGACCTTACGCTAAGGCTGCCTTTGAGCATGCCCAGGCCCATCAGCAACTGGCCAATTGGTCAGCCATGCTCGGCCTGGCTGCTGCGGTGTCGCAAGACGACACCATGCAGCGCCTGCTCAAGGCCCCGCGACTGACGAGCGCAGAAAAGGCCGCCACTTTTGTTGAAGTGTGCGGTGACAAGTTTGATGTACAGGCAAAGAGTTTCATCCAAGTTGCCGCGGAAAACGAACGTCTCCTGCTGTTGCCGGAGATTTCGGCTTTGTTCGAGCTGTACAAGGCTGAACAAGAGAAATCCGTGGACGTGGAAGTCACCAGTGCTTTTGCGTTGAACCAAGAACAGCAAGACAAACTCGCCAAGGTTCTCAGTGCACGGCTCGACCGGGAAGTGCGCCTGCAAGTGTCGGAGGATGCCAGCCTGATTGGTGGCGTCGTAATCCGCGCCGGCGACCTGGTTATCGATGGCTCAGTCCGCGGCAAAATCGCGAAACTGGCCGAAGCATTGAAATCTTGAGTTTGAAGGGGCAGCAGAGCAATGCAGCAACTCAATCCTTCCGAAATTAGTGAAATCATCAAGGGCCGCATCGAGAATCTCGATGTAGCCTCTCAAGCTCGCAACGAAGGTACTGTCGTCAGCGTTTCTGACGGCATCGTGCGGATTTACGGTCTGGCCGACGTTATGTACGGCGAAATGATCGAATTTCCAGGCGGCGTTTACGGTATGGCCCTCAACCTGGAGCAAGACTCCGTTGGTGCGGTAGTACTGGGCGCTTACGACACCCTCGCTGAAGGCATGAGCGCCAAGTGCACCGGCCGCATCCTCGAAGTTCCAGTTGGTAAGGAACTGCTGGGTCGCGTTGTTGACGCACTGGGCAACCCAATCGACGGCAAAGGCCCACTGGGCAACACCGAGACCGACGCGGTCGAGAAAGTTGCTCCGGGCGTGATCTGGCGTAAGTCGGTAGACCAGCCTGTACAGACTGGCTACAAATCCGTCGACGCCATGATCCCTGTCGGCCGTGGCCAGCGTGAGCTGATCATCGGTGACCGTCAGATCGGTAAGACCGCTATGGCGATCGACGCCATCATCAACCAGAAAGACTCCGGTATTTTCTGTGTTTATGTCGCTGTCGGCCAAAAGCGTTCCACCGTTGCCAACATCGTTCGCAAGCTGGAAGAAAACGGCGCTCTGGCCAACACCATCGTGGTTGTTGCCAGTGCTTCGGAATCCGCCGCACTGCAATTCCTGGCGCCATACGCCGGTTGCACCATGGGCGAGTTCTTCCGTGACCGCGGTGAAGACGCGCTGATCGTATACGATGACCTGTCCAAGCAGGCCGTTGCCTACCGTCAGATCTCCCTGCTGCTGCGCCGTCCACCAGGACGTGAAGCGTACCCAGGTGACGTGTTCTATCTCCACTCCCGTCTGCTGGAGCGTGCATCGCGCGTTTCCGAAGAGTACGTTGAGAAGTTCACCAACGGTGCTGTAACTGGCAAGACCGGTTCCCTGACCGCACTGCCGATCATCGAAACCCAGGCTGGCGACGTTTCCGCGTTCGTTCCGACCAACGTGATTTCCATCACCGACGGTCAGATCTTCCTGGAATCGGCCATGTTCAACTCGGGCATCCGCCCTGCAGTGAACGCCGGTGTTTCGGTATCCCGTGTGGGTGGTGCCGCTCAGACCAAGATCATCAAGAAGCTCTCCGGTGGTATCCGTACCGCTCTGGCTCAGTACCGTGAACTGGCTGCATTCGCCCAGTTCGCTTCTGACCTGGACGAAGCCACCCGTAAGCAACTCGAGCACGGTCAACGTGTTACCGAGCTGATGAAGCAGAAGCAATACGCTCCAATGTCCATCGCGGACATGGCGCTGTCGCTGTATGCCGCTGAGCGTGGGTTCCTGACCGACGTTGAAATCGCCAAGATCGGCAGCTTCGAACAAGCGCTGATCTCTTACTTCAACCGTGATCACGCCGAACTGATGGCGAAGATCAACGTGAAGGGTGACTTCAACGACGAAATCGACGCTGGCATCAAAGCCGGTATCGAGAAGTTCAAGGCCACCCAAACCTGGTAAGCCGCAGCGGGGGCTTTGCAGCCCCCGCTTGCTAACCTGATAGGTGTTACATGGCAGGCGCAAAAGAGATTCGCAGTAAGATTGCGAGCATCAAAAGCACGCAAAAAATTACCAGCGCCATGGAAAAAGTGGCGGTCAGCAAAATGCGCAAGGCTCAAATGCGCATGGCTGCTAGCCGTCCTTATGCGGAGCGTATCCGCCAGGTTATTGGTCATCTGGCCAACGCCAACCCGGAATACCGCCACCCGTTCATGATCGATCGCCCTGTAAAGCGCGCCGGTTATGTTGTGGTGAGCAGTGACCGTGGTCTGTGTGGTGGCTTGAACACCAACCTGTTCAAGGCCCTGGTCAAGGACATGGCAGCCAATCGCGAGCAAGGTATCGAGATCGATCTTTGCGTGGTTGGTAGCAAGGGTGCGGCGTTTTTCCGCAGCTTCGGCGGTAACGTCGTTGCAGCAATCAGCCACTTGGGCGAAGAGCCGTCGATCAACGATCTGATCGGCAGCGTCAAAGTGATGCTGGATGCTTACCTGGACGGTCGTATCGATCGTCTGTCCGTGGTATCGAACAAGTTCATCAATACCATGACGCAAACGCCAACGGTCGAGCAGTTGATTCCGTTGGTAGCAACCCCGGATCAAGAACTCAAGCACCACTGGGACTACCTCTACGAACCTGACGCCAAAGAGCTGCTGGACGGCCTGATGGTGCGTTACGTGGAGTCGCAGGTCTACCAGGCGGTGGTCGAGAACAACGCAGCTGAACAAGCTGCCCGGATGATCGCGATGAAGAACGCCACCGACAACGCCGGTGATTTGATCAGCGAATTGCAGCTGATCTACAACAAGGCGCGTCAGGCTGCGATCACCCAAGAGATCTCGGAAATCGTCGGCGGCGCTGCCGCGGTTTAACGGTTCAAATATTCAGAGGATCCAGCTATGAGTAGCGGACGTATCGTTCAAATCATCGGCGCCGTCATCGACGTGGAATTTCCACGTGACAGCGTACCGAGTGTCTATAACGCGCTGAAAGTAGTCGGCGCGGAAACCACCCTGGAAGTTCAGCAGCAGCTGGGCGACGGCGTGGTTCGTACCATTGCGATGGGTTCCACCGAAGGCCTGAAACGTGGCCTGGACGTAAACGACACTGGCGCAGCGATCTCGGTACCAGTCGGTAAAGCGACCCTGGGCCGTATCATGGACGTCCTGGGTAACCCAATCGACGAAGCCGGCCCGATCGGTGAAGAAGAGCGTTGGGGCATCCACCGTGACGCGCCTTCCTTCGCTGACCAGGCAGGCGGCAACGACCTGCTGGAAACCGGCATCAAGGTTATCGACCTGGTTTGCCCGTTTGCCAAGGGTGGTAAAGTTGGTCTGTTCGGTGGTGCCGGTGTAGGCAAAACCGTAAACATGATGGAACTGATCCGTAACATCGCCATCGAGCACAGCGGTTATTCCGTGTTCGCCGGTGTGGGTGAGCGTACTCGTGAGGGTAACGACTTCTACCACGAGATGAAGGATTCCAACGTACTGGACAAGGTTGCTCTGGTATACGGCCAAATGAACGAGCCACCAGGAAACCGTCTGCGCGTAGCGCTGACCGGCCTGACCATGGCTGAGAAGTTCCGTGACGAAGGTAACGACGTTCTGCTGTTCGTCGACAACATCTATCGTTACACCCTGGCCGGTACCGAAGTATCCGCACTGCTGGGCCGTATGCCTTCGGCAGTAGGTTACCAGCCGACTCTGGCTGAAGAGATGGGCGTTCTGCAAGAGCGTATCACTTCGACCAAAGAAGGTTCGATCACCTCGATCCAGGCCGTATACGTACCTGCGGACGACCTGACTGACCCGTCGCCAGCGACCACCTTCGCCCACTTGGACGCCACCGTCGTACTGTCCCGTGACATCGCCTCCCTGGGTATCTACCCAGCGGTCGATCCACTGGACTCGACTTCGCGCCAGCTGGACCCGAACGTCATCGGCAACGAACACTACGACACCGCTCGTGGCGTTCAGTACGTACTGCAGCGCTACAAAGAGCTGAAGGACATCATTGCTATTCTGGGTATGGACGAACTGTCCGAAGCCGACAAGCAGCTGGTGTCCCGTGCTCGTAAGATCCAGCGCTTCCTGTCCCAGCCGTTCTTCGTGGCAGAAGTCTTCACTGGTTCCCCAGGTAAATACGTTTCCCTGAAAGACACCATTGCTGGCTTCAGCGGCATCCTCAAAGGTGACTACGACCACCTGCCAGAACAAGCGTTCTACATGGTCGGCAGCATCGAAGAAGCGGTCGAGAAAGCCAAGAAACTGTAATCCCGGCGCCCCGCAAGGGGCGCTAATCAGGTTGAGGCAAGCAGATGGCTATGACAGTCCATTGCGATATCGTCAGCGCGGAAGGAGAGATTTTCTCCGGCCTGGTCGAGATGGTAGTTGCGCACGGTAACCTGGGTGATCTTGGTATCGCTCCAGGCCACGCGCCGCTGATTACTAATCTCAAGCCAGGTCCTATCACGCTGACCAAGCAGGGTGGCGCCCAAGAGGTGTTCTACATCTCTGGTGGTTTCCTCGAGGTCCAGCCGAACATGGTCAAGGTGCTTGCCGATACCGTGCAACGTGCTGCCGACCTGGACGAAGCTCAGGCTCAGGATGCCGTTAAGGCTGCTGAGAGTGCCCTGCACGAAAAGAGCGCGGATTTCGACTACAGTGCCGCCGCTGCACGACTGGCCGAAGCCGCAGCTCAGCTGCGCACCGTCCAGCAAATGCGCAAAGGCAAGTAATCTGGCCCCGGCCGTTTACTTCCGTTGCGATTGAGTTAAAGGGTAGCCTCGGCTACCCTTTTTCTTTTTCTGCGTTTCATATTCTGGTCACATCACTGGCCTTCTAGGATTGGTAGCCCGTCAATGTCTCTCGATATCGTTATTCTTGCCGCCGGCCAAGGTACCCGCATGCGCTCCGCGCTGCCTAAGGTACTGCATCCGGTTGCCGGCAATTCCATGCTTGGCCATGTTATCCACAGCGCCCGACAGCTCCAGCCACAGGGAATCCATGTGGTAATCGGACACGGTGCTGAGCTGGTGCGTGAGCGTCTGGCGGCTGATGATCTGAACTTTGTGCTGCAAGACCAACAATTGGGTACCGGCCATGCCGTGGCCCAGGCGCTGCCGGCCTTGAGCGCAGAAACTGTGCTGATCCTCTATGGTGATGTACCGCTGATTGAAGTCGAGACCCTCCAGCGTTTGCTGGCCAAGGTCACCCCGACGCAGCTCGGCCTGCTGACCGTGACGCTGGACGACCCGACGGGCTACGGTCGCATCGTCCGTGATGCACAAGGGCAGGTAGCCGCGATCGTTGAGCATAAAGATGCCAACGACGCGCAAAAAGCTATCAAGGAAGGCAACACCGGTATTCTCGCGGTTCCGGGTGTACGCCTGGCTGAGTGGTTGGGACGCCTGTCGAACAACAACGCCCAGGGTGAGTACTACCTGACCGACGTGATTGCCATGGCGGTCGCCGATGGCCTGGTGGTCGCCACCGAGCAGCCGCATGACCCCATGGAAGTGCAGGGCGCCAACGACCGTCGTCAGCTGTCTGAGCTTGAGCGTCACTACCAACTGCGTGAAGCACGCCGCTTGATGGCACAGGGCGTTACCCTGCGTGACCCAGCACGTTTCGACGTGCGAGGAGAGGTGACGGTCGGTCGCGACGTGCTCATCGACATCAACGTCATTCTTGAAGGCCGTGTAGTCATCGAAGACGACGTGGTCATCGGCCCGAACTGCGTGATCAAGAACACCACCCTGCGTAAGGGCGCTGTGGTCAAAGCCAACAGCCATCTGGAAGGCGCGATCATGGGTGAAGGCAGCGACGCTGGCCCATTTGCCCGCCTGCGTCCTGGCAGCGTACTGGAAGCGCGTGCCCATGTGGGTAACTTTGTCGAACTGAAAAACGCCCACCTGGGTGAAGGCGCCAAGGCCGGTCACTTGAGCTACCTGGGCGACGCCGAGGTAGGCGCGCGTACCAACATTGGTGCCGGTACCATCACCTGCAACTATGATGGCGCGAACAAGTTCAAGACCACCCTGGGTGAGGATGTGTTCATTGGTTCGAACAACTCGCTGGTTGCGCCTGTGGATATCCTTGACGGCGCCACCACAGCAGCTGGTTCGACCATCACCCAAACTGTCGAAGCCGGCCAGCTGGCCGTTGGTCGTGCACGCCAGCGCAACATCGATGGCTGGAAGCGGCCAGAGAAGATCAAGAAAAGCTGAGTTATACACAGCTGACAACAAAGGCCGACTGGATTGTGCATAAGTCGGCCTTTTTCATGCCTGTGGACAAAATCCCCCTGTAGGAGCGGGCTTGCCCCGCGATAGCTGTCCATCTGCCACGTCGCCTCGCGGGGCAAGCCCGCTCCCACTTTGGCCTGTGGACAACACACCCCATCGGAATTTTTCCCCCGCCCCCTTGACGCCTCGAAAGCTTTAGGTTTTGATTGCAACCACTAACTTTCGAATCGAAACTTAAAGACGCTATGTCGAAACGAAACACCCCACAGCGCCGTCACAACATCCTGGCCTTGCTCTCTGAACAGGGTGAGGTGAGCGTTGATGCGTTAGCCAAACGTTTCGAAACCTCCGAAGTGACCATCCGCAAGGACCTCGCAGCGCTTGAAGCCAACGGCCTGCTGCTGCGTCGCTACGGCGGCGCGGTGACCATGCCGCAAGAGCTGATTGCCGAGCAGAGCCAACCGATCTCGCTCTATAAGCAGGCAATCGCCAAGGCTGCGGTCGGACGCATTCGTGAACATGCACGCATCATCATCGACAGTGGCAGCACCACGGCGTCGATGATTCCTGAGCTTGGCCACCAGCCAGGTCTGGTGGTGATGACCAACTCGCTGAACGTGGCCCGGGCCCTGAGCGAGCTCGAACACGAGCCTGTGCTGTTGATGACCGGCGGCACCTGGGACCCGCATTCCGAATCGTTCCAGGGGCAGGTCGCTGAGCAAGTATTACGCTCTTATGATTTCGACCAGTTGTTTATCGGCGCCGATGGCATCGACCTGGCCCGGGGCACCACCACCTTCAACGAACTGCTCGGCTTGAGCCGGGTCATGGCGGAAGTGGCCCGTGAAGTGATCGTGATGGTCGAGTCCGACAAGGTCGGGCGAAAAATCCCGAACCTCGAACTGCCGTGGGGCAGCGTCAATACCCTGATTACTGATGAGCGCTTGCCCACTGAGGCGCGCGAACAAATTGAAGCCCGCGGCGTCCATGTGATTTGTGCCGCACTCTCCAAGGAGCATAACTAATGTGTGGAATCGTTGGCGCCATTGCCGAACGTAATATCACCTCCATCCTGATCGAAGGCCTCAAGCGCCTGGAATACCGTGGTTATGACAGCGCAGGCCTGGCGGTTTACACCCAGCAAGGCACCTTGGAACGCCGCCGCCGTATTGGTAAGGTGAGCGAACTGCAAGCCGCTGTCGACGCCGACCCGCTGGCCGGCCAGCTGGGCATCGCCCATACCCGTTGGGCCACCCACGGCGCGCCGACCGAGCACAATGCCCACCCGCATTTCTCTGGCCACGAGCTGGCTGTAGTACACAACGGCATCATCGAGAACCACGAAGAACTGCGCGAACAGCTCAAGGGCCTGGGCTACGTGTTCAGTTCCGAGACGGACACTGAAGTTATCGTCCACCTGCTGCACCACACCCTGAAAACCGTTCCGGACCTGGCCGACGCTCTGAAAGCTGCGGTCAAGCAACTGCACGGTGCCTACGGCCTGGCGGTGATCAGCGTGCATCAGCCTGACCGCCTGCTGGCCGCCCGCAGCGGCAGCCCGCTGGTGATTGGTTTGGGGCATGGCGAGAACTTCCTCGCTTCCGACCAACTGGCCCTGCGTCAGGTGACCGACCGTTTCATGTACCTGGAAGAAGGCGACATCGCCGAAATCCGCCGCAACCAGGTCACCATCTGGAACCAGGCCGGCCAACAGGTGCAGCGTGAAACCGTGCAGTATCACGAAGGCGCAGAGGCTGCCGACAAGGGCACCTACCGCCACTTCATGCTCAAAGAGATCCACGAGCAACCGACCGTAGTTCAACGCACCCTGGAAGGGCGTCTGGGCAAGGATCACGTCATGGTCCAGGCGTTCGGTCCACAAGCGGCCGAGCTGTTCGCCAAAGTCCGCAATGTGCAGATCGTCGCCTGCGGTACCAGCTATCACGCCGGTATGGTTGCGCGTTACTGGCTCGAAGAGCTGGCCGGCATCCCGTGCCAGGTAGAAGTCGCCAGCGAGTTCCGCTACCGCAAAGTGGTGGTGCAGCCAGACACCCTGTTCGTCTCCATTTCTCAGTCGGGTGAAACCGCTGACACCCTGGCAGCACTGCGCAACGCCAAGGAACTGGGCTTCCTCGGCAGCCTGGCAATCTGCAACGTTGGCATCAGCTCGCTGGTGCGTGAATCGGACCTGACCCTGCTGACCCAGGCTGGCCCGGAAATCGGTGTGGCTTCGACCAAAGCGTTCACCACCCAGCTGGTTTCTCTGATGCTGCTGACCCTGTCCCTGGGCCAGGTACGTGGCACCTTGAAAGCTGGTGTTGAGGCCGAACTGGTCGAAGAACTGCGCCGCCTGCCGACCCGCCTGGGTGAAGCCCTGGCCATGGACGCCACCGTCGAGAAAACCGCCGAACTGTTCGCCGACAAGCACCACACCCTGTTCCTTGGCCGTGGCGCGCAGTTCCCGGTAGCAATGGAAGGTGCCCTGAAGCTCAAGGAAATTTCCTATATCCACGCTGAAGCCTATCCAGCTGGTGAGCTCAAGCACGGCCCGCTGGCGCTGGTGGATAACGATATGCCAGTGGTGACCGTGGCGCCGAACAACGAACTGCTGGAGAAACTCAAGTCCAACCTGCAGGAAGTGCGTGCCCGTGGCGGTCAACTGATCGTTTTCGCCGACCAGGCGGCTGGCATGAGCAATGGCGAAGGTACTCACGTGATTGCCGTGCCACACATCATCGATGCCCTCGCACCGATCCTTTACACCATTCCGCTGCAACTGCTGTCGTACTACGTGGCCGTGCTCAAGGGCACCGACGTTGACCAGCCGCGTAACCTGGCGAAATCGGTGACGGTGGAGTAACGACCACAACGCGTGAGCGACGATGTGGTTTTAGACAATAAAAACTGTCGCTAGCAAGAAAAACTGTCGAAGCAGGAAGGGAGCCACTCCCTCGGCTCCCTTCTCCGACAGATCGCCTTCCCCCGGTTTCTCGACAGTGCAATGACAGATGTATTGCATGAGTACAAAAAGGTGAGGCATGACCAAATACATAACTACATACGAAATTGATCATGTTGAAATAGTGGCATCTACAACTTATTAAAGTTGTGGTGATGTGCTATTGCTGTGGTTTTTATTTTACAGGTGAAGTTATTGTCTGGGAGGCAGCAAATAAAAAATACAAAGTTGGTTAAGAGCAATTAATGCAGAGTTATTGGAGTTGGATTTTAAAATAAATATGGCAAGGGAGCGCTGCGGAAACTTCAAAGCTGCCAGGCTTTGGTTCCGACGGGGGCGGTGCGCTTGAGTGTCGTCGCCAACAAATCGAACTCGTGCGCGCGCGGATGTGTTCGACGCCATACCAGCCCGATGCGCCGATGTTCATCACCACGCAGCGGCTTTATGGTCAATCGTGTGCTGTCGGCATTGATGGCCGCCAAGGCGGGCAGCAACGTACATCCACGACCAGCGGCGACCAGATGTTGCAGGGTTTCCAGGCTAGTGGCCCGGCAGTCCGCCGAATCGCCTGCCTGAACTTCACTCATGCCACATGCTTGCAGCGCCTGGCCGCGCAGACAATGGCCATCGGTAAGTAGCAACAACTTCAGATCGCTCAGTGTTTCGACCGCCACATCAGTGCTGGCGCCAAGTTCATGCCCCAACGGCAGTGCGGCCCAAAACGGTTCATCGAACAGCACACGCTCATCATAAGCTTCAGGATCGAGCAGTCTCGGCCCACCCTGTACCGCCGCTTCGCATCGCAGACACTCTGCAGAGCGCGACATCGTCTGATAAAGCGGCCGGGGGAGTGCCAGCAATGCACTGTCGATGGACTGATCGTTGAGCCGCTCGCACAAGTCAGCGGTAAAGCTCTCCTGTATCACCAACTGCAACTTTGGATGCGCGGCTTCTACGGCCTCCAATAGATGCGGCAAGTAATAGGGCGCCAAGGTCGGGATGATGCCCAGGGTAAGAATGCCTTCCAGCGGCTCACGGCGCGCACGGGTCAGGGCAAGAATGGTGTCGGCTTCGGCAAGCATATGTCGCGCGCGCTCGACGATCTGCTCTCCACTGGGCGTGAGGGTGAATTGCTTGGCCTGACGGTCCACTAATACTTGGCCAAGGTAGTTCTCCAGCTTGCGCAATTGAGTGGACAACGTCGATTGAGTGACATGGCAGGCGTCGGCGGCCCGGCCGAAGTGACGGTGCTCCGCCAATGCAACGAGATAGCGGAGTTCGCGTAAGGTCATCAATACATCCTTGAAAAAGCGCGCACGGGTTTCAATGTGAGCGGCAAGGCTGGCAAACAGGGTCAAGACAGTGAAATTAAAAAAACGCATGACCTGCATTGAAATAAATTCAAAGCAGTAGACACCGGCTGGCCACTCACCGCGTCACCTTAGATGCAATTCTCGAATTGGCGTCAGTCAGGTTCTCAATCGGCCCCTTTTAGAACCTCAATTGTTCGTTTTCCGGGGCGCACTTAAGGTTTGGTACCCGTTTCCAAACCAAGTCATTGATTGGCCTGGTTTACACACTTACAAGGACCAAGCCCCTATGCGCATGAAACAGCTGCCCTTGGCGATCGCCCTGATAGTTGCCTTTTCACCCACTGTTTACGCCGATAACACGGGCGCCGCCTCGATGGCTGGTAAACACGAACAGATGACTAACAAGGACTGGTGGCCCAATCGCCTGGATCTTTCCTTGTTGCGACAGCACAACCCGGCCTCCAGCCCTGCCGACGCCGATTTCAACTATGCCAAGGCGTTCAACAGCCTTGACTTGAGTGCGGTGAAAAAGGACATCGAAGCAACCTTGACCCAGTCGCAAGACTGGTGGCCAGCGGACTATGGCAACTATGGCCCGTTCTTTATCCGTATGGCCTGGCACAGCGCCGGTACCTACCGCACGATGGACGGCCGTGGGGGTTCCGACGGTGGTCAGCAGCGTTTTGATCCGCTCAACAACTGGCCTGATAACGTCAGCCTCGATAAAGCCCGGCGCTTGTTGTGGCCTGTGAAAGAAAAGTACGGTGCGAGCATTTCCTGGGGCGACCTGATGGTGCTGGCGGGTACTGTGGCGATGGAATCGATGGGGATGAAAACCTACGGCTTTGGCGGCGGTCGTGCAGATGACTGGGAGCCTGATCTGGTCTATTGGGGCCCTGAAAGCACCTGGCTCGGTGATGAGCGCTACCATGGCAAGCGTGAGCTGAAAAAGCCACTGGCGGCCGTGCAAATGGGGCTGATCTACGTGAACCCGGAAGGTCCGAATGGCAAGCCCGATCCGCTGGCTGCCGCCAAGGACATTCGCGACACGTTCGCGCGCATGGGCATGAACGACGAAGAAACCGTTGCGCTGATCGCCGGTGGCCACACCTTCGGCAAGGCGCACGGTGCGCACAAGCCTGAAGGCTGCCTGGGCGCAGATCCTGCCAGCGCGCCTACCGAGCAACAAGGCCTGGGCTGGAAAAACACCTGCGGTAAAGGAAACGCCGAAGACACCATCACCAGTGGCCTGGAAGGTGCGTGGACTTCAAGCCCGGCGAGTTTCACCAATCAGTATCTGGCCAACCTGTTCGGCTGGACATGGGTTCAGACCAAGAGCCCGGCCGGTGCAATCCAGTGGATTCCGTCCGATCCGTCTGCTGCGGTCATGGTTCCCGACGCACACGTCAAAGACAAGCGCCATGCGCCGATCATGTTCACCACTGACCTTGCGCTGCGTTTCGACCCCGCTTACGAGAAAGTTGCGCGTCGCTTCCTGGACAACCCCAAGGAATTCGAACTGGCCTTCGCCAAGGCTTGGTTCAAGCTGACTCACCGTGACCTTGGTCCGCGCACCCACTACCTAGGGGCCGATGTACCCAAGGAAGAGCTGATCTGGCAAGACCCGATCCCGGTGCTGGACCATAAGCTGATCGACACCAAAGATGTCGAAGCACTCAAGGCCAAGGTACTCGCTTCGGGCCTCAGTACTGGCGAGCTGGTGCGTACCGCCTGGGCCTCGGCAGCTTCGTTCCGAGGTTCCGACATGCGCGGAGGCGCCAACGGTGCACGTGTGCGTCTTGCCCCGCAGAAAGACTGGGACGCCAACAACCCGGCCGAACTGAGCAAAGTACTCACCCAGCTGGAAGCGATCCAGAAGGACTTCAACAGCAGCCTCAAAGGCGGCAAGAAGGTCTCGCTTGCTGACGTGATTGTGATCTCGGGTTCTGCTGCGGTTGAGTCTGCCGCGAAGCAGGGGGGTTACAACGTTAAAGTCCCGGTCACCCTGGGCCGTATGGACACTACCCAGGACAAGACCGATGTCACATCCTTCGCGGTGCTGGAACCCAAGGCGGATGGCTTCCGTAACTACTACAGCACCGACGCTCGCCTCTCACCGACCGAAATGCTGGTCGACAAGGCCAGCTTGTTGACCCTCTCTGCACCGGAAATGACTGTGCTTGTCGGTGGCATGCGGGCGCTGGGGGCGAATACCGACGGCAGTAAAAATGGCGTGCTCACGACGCGTCCGGGCACATTGTCGAACGACTTCTTCGTCAACCTGATGGACATGTCGACGGTCTGGTCGAAGTCCGCTACCGATGGCTTGTATGAAGGTCGCGACCGCAAGACGGGCGAGGTCAAATGGTCAGCCACGCCAGTCGACCTGGTATTTGGCTCCAACTCGGAGCTGCGTGCGGTCTCCGAGTTCTACGCCGCAAGCGATGCCAAGGAAAAGTTCGTCAAGGACTTCGCCAAAGCGTGGACCAAGGTCATGAACCTCGACCGTTTCGATCTCTGATCGAGCGGGTCAGCTACCTGCATAGCCGCGTCCTTGCTGGCTAATGTCGCCGCGAGAAGGGAGCCTTTAAGGCTCCCTTCTTCGACAGCCTCCTACGTTCTGTTTCTCCTCCACTAATCAGCACCGTCCAACATCTAGGGCTGGCGAACTTCTTCAATCTACTTGAGAATTGTTATCTTTTGCTTCTCGGATCGAAGGAATCGATAGCATGACCACCCACCTGGCCCGCATTCTCATCATCGAAGACGACTTCACCCTAAGTCGCCAGCTTGGCGAGTTGCTGCGTGGGCAAGGCTATGCCGTTTGCGTCAGCCAGCGCGGTGAGGAGGGGTTGGAATTGGCGATCGCCGGGCAACCAGACCTGGTCCTGCTGGATGTGATGCTGCCGGATATCAGTGGCTTCTCAGTACTGCGACGCCTGCGCGAGCAGCAGCAGACGCCGGTGATCATGCTCACCGCCTGTGGGGCAGAGGAGGAACGCATTCGCGGCCTGCGTCACGGTGCCGATGACTACCTGTCAAAACCCTTCAACCTCACCGAGCTGCAACTGCGCATCGACGCCGTGCTGCGGCGCAGCCGTCCCCAGGACGCTGCGCGCACCCGGCAGCCGCAGCAGTTGCAGGTGGACGCACTGCACCTCGACCGCCATGCCCAGCAGGCCCGCGTCGGCGAGCGCGATCTGGCCCTGACCCCTCTGCAGTTCCGCTTGCTCTGGCTGATGGTGGCCAATCGCGGCGAGGCCCTGAGCAAGCCCTATCTCTACCGCGTAGCGCTGGAGCGTGAGTACAGCAGCTATGACCGCAGCCTGGACATGCACGTCAGCCGGATTCGCCGACGCATGGTGGAGGCCGGGCTGGGCGCCGATCGCCTGCAGACCCTGCACGGACGGGGCTACGTCTTCCCATGAACCGTCGCCTGTTCTGGAAACTTGCCATCGTGCTGGCGGTGGGCGGGATCGTGTTGGTCAAGGTGATCGCGCGCCTGGCCTGGCAGACCGAAGAAAGCATGAGTTTCATCGACCCCGAACATCAGCAAACCCTGCGCCACTATGGCGCTCAGGCAGAGGCGCTGTACCTCGGCAACGACCACGAAGCCCTGGGCCGCTGGCTGAAGACCCTGCAGGAGCAGGAGCAGACTTGGGCGGCGGTCGTGGAGTCGGAGGTACGCCCACTGGCGGGCAGCGAGCTGTCGGAGCGCTTCGTGGATACCTTTAGCCTCGGCCGCGATGTGTCCTGGAAGATCCACCTGTACTTCCCGGAAAACCCGATCATGGACCTGCCATTCGCCGACGGTCGTACTCACCTGCTGATCGTCTTGCCGCAGCGCATGCGGCCCGGTCTCTACTGGCATTACGCGCGCCTGGGGTTGCAGTTGGGCGTGCCGCTGGTGGTGCTGCTGATCGTCAGCCTGGTGCTCTACCGCCACCTGATGCAGCCCCTGCGTCGCCTGGAGCAGGCGACCCGACAGTTCAGCGAGGGGCGCTTTGATGTACGCGTGCGTTCACTGCTCGGTTCGCGCAACGATGAACTGGCCAGCCTGGCCGATACCTTCGACGCCATGGCCGAGCGCACCGGCCAACTGATCATCGACCAGCGCCAACGCCTGGCAGACATGTCGCACGAACTGCGTACGCCGCTGACGCGTATCGAAATGGCAGTGAGCCTGGCCGAGCAGGAGGGCATGCGTGGCCCGTTGCTCGAACGAATCCACGACGACTGCGACGACATGCGCCGACTGGTGGAGGATGCCCTGACCTTGAGTTGGCTGGAAAACGAACGGCCGCAGTTACGCGACGAGACCCTGGACCTGACCGAACTGCTCGACAGCATCCTCGACGATGCCCGTTTCGAGTACCCCGACCGCGAGATAGTTGCCGAGCTGCCGGAAGAAGCGCCGCTGACGGGCAGTAGTCATCGGGCCCTGGGCCAAGCCATCGAGAACGTCGTACGCAACGCACTGGACCACACGCCAGCGGGTGGCCGGGTGCGGGTGCGCCTTGATACCGAAGGGGCGGACTACCGCTTGCAGGTGAGTGACCAAGGGCCGGGCGTGCCGGAGGAATGGCTAGAGCGTATTTTCCAGCCGTTTTTCCGCGCCCCGGGTGAGCGCAAGGGCTTCGGCCTTGGCCTGGCCCTGGCCCAGCGCCAGATGCATGCCACTGGCGGTTGCATCTCTGCGCGCAACCAAGCAGGCGGGGGGCTGCTCATGGAACTCCTGCTGCCCCGTCAGCCGAGTTCGTAACAGTTGTAAAAATCATTTCGCGGCAGCGTGGGGTAGATGAAAATTTGCAAATGCGAAGTATTTTCATCTTTACCCGAGGAACCACCATGCTCCGTTGTCCCCATCCTCTTTCCCTGCTCGGCGCCATGACTTTCGGTGGTCTTCTGGCCAGCGCAGCCCAGGCGGAAACTGCCAAGAAGCCGCTGGAGCTGGAGGTCAGCGAGGTGTCTGCAAAGCTGCTGCAGCGCACCGAGCATGTCGAGGCACAGCAACTGGAGAAGCTTCAGGCCAATGACCTGGAGGACGTTTTCGAGTCCAGCCCGGAAATCAACGTCAGCGGTGGTCCCGGTATCGCCCAGAAGCTCTACATGCGTGGTCTGGAAGATACCCAGCTGAATATCACCATCGATGGTGCCACTCAGCCGGGGCAAACCTTTCACCACAATGGCCGCATCGGCGTCGAGCCCGAGTTGCTCAAGCGCGTCGACACCCGGGCCGGTACCGGTGACGCAACGTCGGGGGCCGGCGCCTTGGGCGGCGCCATCCGCTTTGTCACCAAAGATCCGGACGATTTGCTGCGCGAAGGTGAAGATTTCGGCGCCCTGGTCAAGAGCGGCTACTTCAGCAATGGCGAAGGCTACAAGGCCAGCACCAGCCTGTTCGGCCGCTTCAGCCCGGACTGGTCGGCCCTGGCCGTGGCCAGTTACCAGGACCAGAACGATTACGAAGACGGCAACAACGACGACGTCCTGGGTACCGCAGCCCGGCAGAAGCTCGGCTTCGCCAAGTTGGTGGGCAAGCTGACCGAGGAGCAAACCCTGCGCCTTTCCTACGAACAGCGTACCGACGAAGGTGAACGCAGCCAGCGCCCGCAATGGATTCCCAGCAACTTCAACCGCCTTTACCCGATGAAGAGCGAGCGCGAGACCTGGACCCTGAACTATGCCTTCCAGCCTGTGGATAACGAGCTGGTTGACCTCGAGCTGACCACGTTCCACACCGAGAACGAACTGCAACAGGACGCGCGCTTCGGCCTCTACTTCGGTAACACCCGCAGCACCGGCATGGACCTGCGCAACACCAGCCACCTCGGCGCGCATTCGCTGACCTATGGCGTGGACTACCGCGAAGATCGTGGCACCCTTGGCCCTGCGGGCAATCGTGAGCTGGATGACGAAGACGGCAGCGTCACCGGCCTCTATCTGCAGGACAGCTATCAAGTCACCTCGCGCCTGCTGCTGGGCGCGGGCCTGCGTTACGATCTCTATGAGCTCGACGACCGCGACGGGCAGAACTTCCGCGATGACGGCGTCAGCCCAAACCTCAGTCTGCGCTACGAGCTGACCCCGGAACTGGCGCTGTTCGCCGGCCACTCTCGCGCCCTGCGCGGTATGCAGGTGCGTGATGCGTTCAAGCTCGATACCGCGCGCAACGCCAGCGACCTGGAACCGGAAAAGGCCCAGACCACCGAGGCGGGTTTCGACTACCGCCACCAGGGCTGGGAGTTCTCCGCCAAGGCCTATGTCACTCGCATCGAGAACGCGATTGCCGATGCGGTGCCAAAACCGGCGCTGTACGAGAATATTGGCGACCTCAAGAGCAAGGGCGTAATCCTGCAGACCGCCTACCACTGGCAGAAGCTGAGCATCGGCATGGGCTATCACCATAACGATGCCCGCATCGATGGCGAGCGCCTCAACGCGTACGAGCACAATGGCCTGGGCGCCAGCTTCGGCGATACCTGGACTCCCTTTGCTGACTACCGTGCAACCGAAAACCTGACGGTGGGCTGGCAAGGGCGCTTCGTCGAGGCTGTTGATAACTTGCATACCAGTGTCGGCACTGTGGATAAGCCCGGTTATGGCGTGCATGACGTCTATGCCGAG
Source organism: Pseudomonas sp. NUPR-001 (assembly GCF_052147955.1). Lineage (NCBI taxonomy): Bacteria > Pseudomonadati > Pseudomonadota > Gammaproteobacteria > Pseudomonadales > Pseudomonadaceae > Pseudomonas > Pseudomonas sp. NUPR-001. The sequence continues at coordinate 6,040,432 of NZ_CP197353.1, read as the reverse complement.
TGGCAGGCCCTGCCCGAGCGGCTGACCTTCAACCTGACCCTGAAGAACCTCTTCGACAAGCAGTACCTGGACCAGGCGAGCAACGAAGACTTCGAACACATCTCGGGTTACGAGGGCATTCGCGGTGCCTACGATCCGGGCCGCGAACTGCGCCTGGGCGTGGCGCTGCGCATCTGACGAGGCGAAGCTGTCCCGCCTTGGCCGATACCAAGGCAGGACAGAACCGACGTTAACTCACCACATGCAGGTAATGCAGGTGACGTTCGTACTGGTCCAATATGTCGCCAATCACATCGTCGCGACTCCATCCCATGATGTCGTAGTCCTGACCACCTTCGCGCAAATGCACTTCGGCACGGAAATACTTGCGTGCATCGGTACTGTCATCGGTATCGCGAATGACGAAGCTGGGTGTATTGAACGCTCGAGGACGCACCTCGTACAGGAATCGCCCTTCACCTGCGTGTGAAAGTTCGAGCGTCACTCGCCCATCCTCACGCTCATTGACTGTCACGTCGTACCCTAGCTTGCGCAGCTCGATCGCGACTTCTTCACAGGCTGGCTTCACCACCTCAGCGATAAAACGCGTTACATGGGCGCGGCGCGGCATCATGGCGATATTGCGTAGGCGGCGCTGCCACCCACCATGTGGATTACGCGTGTGCCGAGGGCCGGGTAATGCCTGATTACGCAGCCCGCGGCGGGTGGCATCGAGGCTCAGGGCTTTGAACAAGCCCCAGATGGCGATGAGCAGGATGGCCGCGAAGGGTAAGGCGCTGGCAATGGTCGCAGTCTGTAGTGCCTTGAGGCCGTTGGCCAGCAACAGCGCGATCGCGACGGCCCCTATGCTGACCGACCAAAAGATGCGCTGCCACAACGGCGAATGACCTTCTTCGGAGGAGGCGAGCATATCGACTACCAGGGCACCGGAATCGGCCGATGTCACAAAAAACACCACCACCATGAGTACCGCGATCAGCGAAATCACTTTGGAGAACGGGAAGTGCTCAAGGAAGGCAAACAGCGCCAGAGAGCTGTCCTGTTCGACGACCGCCGCCAGATCCTTTACCCCGTCGTTGAGGATCATGTGGATCGCCGAATCACCAAACACGGTCATCCACAGCAAGGTGAAACCGGCTGGGACAAACAGCACACCGCAGACAAATTCACGGATGGTGCGGCCCCGGGAAATGCGCGCAATGAACAAGCCTACAAACGGCGACCAGGACAGCCACCAGCCCCAATAGAGCAAGGTCCAGCCGCCGATCCAATCGGTAGGCTCGTAAGCGTAAAGGTTGAAGGTTTTGTTAACGATGTCCGAGAGGTAGGCGCCGGTATTCTGTATGTAGGTCTGCAGCAGGAACACCGTAGGTCCCAGCAGCAGGACGAACAGCATCAGAATCACCGCCAGGCTCAAGTTGATCTCGGACAGGATGCGAATGCCCTTGTCCAGGCCGCTGGCAACCGAAAGCGTCGCCAGCGCGCAGGTGGCGGCAATCAGGGCCACTTGCACCGTTGCATTGACCGGCAAGCCGAATACATGGTGAAAACCGCTGTTGATCTGCAGTACGCCATAGCCCAGCGAGGTCGCCACCCCAAACACCGTGCCGAGGATGGCAAATACATCCACGGCATGCCCGATAGGCCCGTAGATGCGTTCACCGATCAGAGGATAGAGCGCAGAACGCAAGGTCAGTGGCAAACCGTTGCGGAAGCTGAAATAGGCCAGGATCAAGGCAACGATCGCGTAGATCGCCCAAGCATGCAGGCCCCAGTGGAAAAACGTGATCTTCATCGCTTCGCGTGCGGCGGCCACTGTTCCGGGGTCGCCTACGGGGGGAGCTGTGAAATGCATGACCGGTTCGGCCACCCCGAAGAACATCAGGCCGATGCCCATGCCGGCCGAAAACAGCATGGCGAACCAGCTGCTCTTTGGATAATCAGGCTCGCTGTGATCAGGGCCTAGCTTGATGTCCCCGTAGCGGCTGACCGCCAGGAACACCACGCTGATCAACACCAAGGCTACGGAAAGAATGTAGAACCAGCTGGCGTTGGTGATGATCCACTGTTGAACGTGCTCGAACAGCGCCTGAGCGTGCTCTTGGAATGCAGTGGCATACAGCACCAAAAGAAAGATGAGTATCGCGCTGCTGTAGAAGACCGGGGGATTGAGCGTGCTCCTGGGTTTGGGGGCTGTATTCATAACGTCAGTTCTCCTTTAAGTCGATGAACACAGCGCCAAGGCACGGCGACCTCTGCCAAGACTAGCAGCCAGGCAAAAGCCTGGTTGCCCAGGCGTCTGTGCTCGCAGGAAAGGAACCTGCTTTTCAACGGTTCTGGTAAACCACGCACAACGGCGGGTCTGGTTACCAATGGCGCGGAGCAATCAGCTCTTCGACGTCAGCATCTGCAAAGCCATAGGCGCGCGCGATACGTGCGAAGTCATCGGCAAGGGCTTCACGAGCGGTCGTTTCGATTTCACTGCCATGCGCTTCGAACGCCTCTTCCAGCGCGTTGATCCGCTCAGTGGCGGCATGGCTCAATTCGTAGAGCGCACTCAGACTGGCAGGTTTACCCTGTTCAATCTCACGACACAGTGTGATCAGTACTTCCTCGCACTGCTTGACGACGGCATCGGGAAAATAGCTGTCCTCATACATCTCTTTGAGGAAGGTGTGATTGGCCATGCTTTCATTGCTCAGTTGCATACCTGCTCCTTGGTAGGGGAAGCCTGCAGGTTGGCGGTTTCAGCGACCGAGTGCAACACGGGTCATAGAATCGATGCGGGCGCCGCATGCGGCATAGGACAGAATTTTGTGTGTTACCCCACAAGTCATTAACCAGTTTGATTATCAAATTTATAATTGTTCGTAAATAAAGATAATTATTCTTTGGCTAGTATTTATTGCGGAATAGTTCCGATGAATGGTCGGAATTTAAGTTTTGAATATTGACTTGAGTCTATGAGGATAAATATGGAACTTGCTCGCTCCTTTCACATTTGTCAGTATTAATAATTGTATACAGTTTGAGGATTTGAGCATGAAGAAACTATTCATTACGCTGGCCTGCACCCTCCTGGTATCACAGGGTGCACTCGCTGGCGAAACGGCGTCGACTGCCATTGGTGGCGGCCTTGGCGGTGCCTTGGGCAGTGTGGTTGGTCAGGCCGTTGGTGGCAGCACTGGCGCTGCGATCGGCGCCGGCGTTGGCGGAGCAGCGGGTGGCGCGGTGAGCGCGAAGGATGGCAAAAAAACCGAAGCGGCCATTGGCGGTGGCTTGGGTGCAGCCAGTGGTCAGGTGGTGGGGCGTAGCGTAGGCGGTACTACCGGGGGCACAGTAGGTGCCGGACTAGGCGGTGCTGCGGGCAGTGCAATTGGCAATAGCCTGGCCGATGACAACGACCATCACGATGGCCACAAATCGAATCACAAGCACAAACATAAGCACAAACACGGTCATTGATCTGCTTGCATCAGGCAGTCACGCCTTTGCCCATCAAGCGCCAGCAAGCAGCTTGTGAACACTGGTGATCTGATTGCTCCACACCATCTCGTAGTGTGACGACTGAATGATCGAGGCTACGTGGCGTGGAGTTGTCAGCGCCCAGCAGGTGTTGCCCGCCGCGCGAACTGAGTGATAGCGCAGGCCGGGCGCTTTGCTATTCCTGACGTCCGCACCGAGGGCGCGGGAGTAGGTGTAATCGTCTGGTGCGTAGATTGCGTGCGACAGAGGCAAGCGGGTCGCATCCAGCATCCCCGCTTCGTCAAACTGACAAACAAGCCCCTTGAACACAAAGCGCTCGTAGTTCAGGCCATGAACCTTGCTCCAGTACGCCTGCTGGTGGTGGCGCACTTCTGCAATGGCAGTTTCCATGGTGTCGGCCAGATACAAGATACCGAACGAGCCGTCACTGAACCGCGAGCCGCTCGGGTTCACATGGGTGAACGGCGCAGTCGCATACGAACACCCTTTGATTCCAAACGGAATCTCACTGCGCGAGATCAGGTTGAGGCTGCCAACTTCGTTCTGCAGACGAGGGTTAGTGAGTGCCTGAATTTCGTAGAGGAGGTCGAACTCGTCGGCGTTGGCCACGTCTTCGAACAGCGCGACGGGTGGAAATTTCGAGTTCACCAGGCGATAGGCTTTGATCGCCTCGCCGCCGTGCCTGGCGCCCAGGCTTGCGGCCTTCACCATTGCGCGCCTCGCAGCACGTCGATGCGGCGGAATGTTTCGTAGAGCTGAATGAACGAGCCCTCGGCCATGATCTCCAGGGGCGAGCGACCGTCGAAAAACGCATTGTCATTGGCCATCGCCGGGAAGCCGTAGACGTTATCGGGGTTGTCGAAGATCGTCCGCAGGCTGGCGTGAATGTTGAGGACCAGGCTGATACGGGCTAGCTGGTCGCTATCGAGGCTCACCGAGCGTTGTTGATCTTTCGAACGGGCATAGGTGCTGCGGGAAATCCGCAGGACATTTTCAATCTGCCTGGAGGTGGCGTTCCACTTCTCCATGATGTTCACCGCCGTGCGCAGTGCAACGGCGCCTGCATCCTTTGGGGTAGTGGACGGCTTGCTGGTTGCCAGGCTCATGGCCGTGACCTCTTATCCGTGATCTACAGAAGCAAATATAGCCAAAAGTAGTCCACAGATCAAAGCAGGCAGCGGGTGCTGATCCGCTGCTGAAGCCGCCGGTATTACTTGCTGGCCAGTGACTGATTGGCTATCGGGCAGCTCTGCGCGCTGAGAAAACGCGATTTTTTCAGCCAGTCCTGCTGCGGGTAATAGGCAAACACATAGCTTCCACGCTGCAGCGCATCGATCAGCTTGCCAGCAATCGCCGGGCGCACGGCAGGGCAGCCCTGGCTGCGGCCAAGGCGGCCGAGGCTGGGAACCACCTTGGGATCGGCATAGGCAGCGGCATGCATGACAATCGCCCGCGACATGCTGTTGTCATTGAACCCCGGCTCCAGCCCCTCCAGGCGCAACGAGCGGCCGTGTTTGCCGCTGTAGGTCTGGCCGGTCTGGTACAAGCCGATGGAGGACTGGTAGCTGTTCGGCGTGTTGGAGAACGCGCTCGGCACGTCAGCGCCGCTGTTTTTGCCGTGGGCAACCCACTCTTCGAACAGCAGCTTTCTGGCGTTCAGGTCGAATACCCACAAGCGTTTGTCGCGCGAGGCCTTGGAGTAGTCGATTACGGTCAGCAATTTGTTCGCGTCGCTGTGGCTGGCGCATTCGTAGGCGGTGAGTGCCAGGGTCAGGGTCGACAGACTGGCGCTTGGCGCCAGCTTTTGCAGTTCAGCAGCGCTGGGCAGGGCTTGCGCCTGGGCCGCTTGCCAGGCACTGAGGAAAAGCAGGCCAAAACCGGCCGTTGAGAGCCGTATGGCCCTCGTCAATTTTGCAAACATCGTGTCGGGATATCCTGATAAAAAGCTGTCTGCGGCCTCGTTGCTCAGGGCAAATCAAGTGTCAGCACGGTCAGCTGGATTATGGCCAAAAGCCGCTACTTTGCTTTATTTTTACCGGGATGCCGATCATTTCTTGACCAACGGTTTTGTCGGCTCGTTGTCGTCGGTGGTGATTACGGTGAATTTCCCGCTGCTGCGGGTATCCCGAGTCGATGCCCAATCGGTGATCACCAGCATGGTGCCAATGTCCATCGCCGCGCGTAGGTGACGGCGGAATTCCGGGTTCAAGTCCAGTTGGCCCAGTTGCTGATACGGCGTGTCACCAAACTCCGGGTTGCTCAGCCCAACCACCGACCAGTGCAACGGCAGGGCGCTGTCGAGATCGTCGGTGGGAGGCTTCTGCAGCAGGGAATACACGGCCATGCCGCTACGGCGCTGACTGTTGCTCTGGGTCAGGGCTGGCGCCGACCCAATCAGTTGGCCGCCACGATACGCATAGGCGCGGCGGTCGGCACGGCTGATCAGAATCGACAGTGGCCCCGCCGTTGGGTCTGGATCGTTCCAGAATTGCTCATCGCTTACATTCACCGGACCCTGGGCTTTGCCCTCGCTGACGGTAGGCGCCAGCACACCTGGGTGATAGACCTCGACCGGCGCACTGTGGGTATCGGAGACAATCACCGTGGTTGAACTGAAACCGGTGATTTCGTACAGCTTCTTGGCGAAATCCATGGGCAGGCGCACGCACCCGTGCGAAGCCGGGTAGCCGGGCAGGTGGCCCGCGTGCAGGGCGATGCCGTCCCACGTTAGCCGCTCCATGTAGGGCATTGGCGCGCTGTTGTAGAGGCTGGATTTATGCTCGACTTTTTTCTGCAGGATGCTGAACACCCCCGTCGGGGTTTCCCGACCAGCCTTACCGGTGCTCACCGTGCTGACACCAATGGCGATGCCGTTGCGATAAACATAGGCCCGCTGCTCGGTGAGGCTGACCACCACGGTAACCGGCCCCACCGGCGACACCTGCGGGTACCAGAGAAACTGGCCAGGCTTGAGCCGCTCGAGTTGAGTCTTCAGTTCGGCCGGGGTGGGCACCTGCAACGGCGCAGCCTCAAGCCAGACGGAGGTGAGCAGCAAACTCAGCGCAAGCGGTAGGTGAGTCATCTAATCGATCCTGATTTAACCCTGCCGCCAGCTTAGTCGGAGCCTTCGCCGTTGAGCAAATGCAGGCGGCGATGAACACCCCTGGAATTTGTATCGTGTCACGGTATTGCCGAGGCGCGATAAGGGGCGGGTTCATTGGTATAAATCAATGAACCGATTGCTGTGTTGCCATAGTGTCGGTGATTCCACATTCCCTTTTCACGGATGAAAAGCACTATGCAAACACTGGATCGAACACTCGATATCCAGCCCCTGTCGCGGGCGGATATGACCATCCAAATCAACGGCCAGCCGGTTGACGTCGCCAGCGGCGAGACGGTGCTCACGGTGCTCAATGCCGTGGGCCTGCGTCAGGTGGCGCGCAACGATCATGCACAATTGACCGGGGCTTTTTGCGGCATGGGTGTCTGCCATTGCTGCCTGGTCTCCATCAACGGCCGACCCAAGCGTCGCGCCTGCCAAACCGTGGTTCAGCCTGGAATGCAGGTAGAAACCCTGAGCAACCGTTTTGACGGTCAGGAGGCGCCATGAGCCTGCGTCCTGTGATTGTCGGCGGCGGCTCGGCCGGTATGGCAGCCGCGATCGAGTTGGCTCGACACGGTGAGTCCTGCGTGTTGTTCGATGAAGCATCGCGCCCAGGCGGGGTGGTGTACCGCGGCCCGCTGCGAGGAGGTGTCGATCTGGGCTATCTCGGCGCGCGTTACAGCAAGGCCCTGACGGCGCTGCACAAGGATTTTGCCGCGTGCGCCGAGCGCATCGATTTGCGCCTGAACACCCGCGTGGTTGGCGGTGACGAACAGCGTTTGATGGTCCTCGACAGCGAAGAACAACTGCACGAGATCGACTATTCACACCTGCTGCTGTCGGCCGGTTGCCACGAGCGCAACGTGCCCTTTCCGGGCTGGACACTGCCCGGCGTACAGCTACTCGGCGGATTGCAGTTGCAGATCAAAAGTGGCGTGGTCAAACCGCTGGGCAGCACGGTGATTGCCGGTACCGGGCCGCTGCTGCCGTTGGTGGCCTGTCAGCTGCACGCCGCCGGGGCCAAGGTGGCGGGCGTGTATGAAGCCTGCGCGTTCGGCAAGATTGCCAAGGAGAGCCTGGCGCTGCTGAACAAGCCGCAGCTGTTCCTCGATGGCCTGAGCATGCTCGGTTACATGAAGCTCAATGGCATTCCAATGTATTACGGCTGGGGTGTCGTTGAGGCCAGGGGTGAGGGCGAAGTCGCCGAGGTTATCCTCGCGCCTTACGATGACAATTGGCAGCCCGATTACAGCCGCGCCCAACGTGAGCGTGCGCAGACCCTGGCGGTGGGCTATGGGTTCATCCCGCGCACTCAGCTCAGTCAGCAGTTGGGACTGGAGCATGGGGTGCATGACGATGGCTATCTGCGCGCAGTGAGCAATGTGTGGCAGCAAAGCAGTCAGCGGCACATACACCTGGCCGGTGACATGGGCGGTATCCGCGGTGGTGAAGCGGCCATGCTGACCGGGCGTATCGCTGCGGTGTCGATGCTGCTGCAACGCGAAGTGCTCGACGCCGAGCAGGCCATCGAGCTGCGTGAGCGGTACCTGGGGCAGTTGGCAGCCATCAAGCGCTTTCGTGCTGGTGTAGAACGCTACACCACGCGTGGCACCCGGCAGCTCGAACTGCCTCGGGCCGATACCGTGGTGTGCCGTTGTGAGCACGTGACCCGCGCTGATATCGATCTGGCCCTGGAGCAGGGCGTAGAAGACATGGCCGCGCTGAAGATGCGCACGCGGGTGAGCATGGGCGACTGTCAGGGGCGCATGTGTGTCGGGTATTGCTCTGACCGTTTGCGTGAAGCCACCGGGCGCGTTGATGTTGGCTGGTTACGCCCGCGTTTTCCGGTCGATCCGGTGCCGTTTTCGGCCTTCCAGCAACCTGGCGCGGAGGCCTGAGCCATGAACAGAACCTACGACGTTGTGATTGCCGGTGGTGGCGTAATTGGCGCTTCGTGCGCTTACCAATTGTCCAAACGCAAGAACCTGAGGATCGCCCTGATCGATGCCAAGCGCCCCGGCAACGCCACCCGTGCTTCGGCCGGTGGACTGTGGGCGATAGGCGAGTCGGTGGGGCTCGGCTGCGGGGTGATTTTCTTTCGCATGATGTCGGCCCAGCACAAGCGCCAGGCCCAGGGCAGCGCGGTGGTGGTGGATGCCAGCACCCCGCATATCCTGCCGCAGTCGTTCTTCGACTTTGCCCTGCAGTCCAACGCACTTTATCCACAGCTGCACCGTGAGCTGATCGAGCGCCACGGCATGGACTTCAAGTTCGAGCGCACGGGCCTTAAGTATGTGATCTACGACGATGAAGACCAGATGTACGCCGAGCACATCGTCGCGCAGATCCCGCACCTGGCCGATCAGGTACGCTGGCTCGATCGCGACACCCTGCGCAAAGTGGAACCGGCGGTCAGTCATCAGGCGCGGGGTGCCCTGGAGTTTCTTTGCGATCATCAGGTCAGCCCGTTCCGCCTGGCCGACGCCTATATGGAAGCGGCGCGCCAGAACGGTGTGGAGCTGTTCCACAACACCAATGTCACCGGGGTGCTGCACCAGGGGTCACGGGTCAGTGGCGTACACACCGACGATGAAGGCACCTTTCATTGCCAGACCCTGATCAACGCTGCTGGCGCCTGGGCGGCCGAACTCAGCGAACAGGCCACCGGGCTGCGTATTCCGGTGAGCCCGGTAAAGGGCCAGATCATCCTCACCGAGCGCATGCCCAAGTTGCTGCAGGGCTGCCTGACCACCAGCGATTGCTACATGGCGCAAAAGGATAACGGCGAGATCCTGATCGGCAGCACCACCGAAGACAAAGGTTTCGATGTGAGCACCACCTTGCCGGAAATCAATGGCCTGGTGCAGGGCGCCATGCGTTGTATTCCGCAGCTGGCGCAGGTCAATCTCAAACGCAGCTGGGCCGGGTTGCGTCCGGGGTCGCCAGATGAGCTGCCGATCCTCGGGCCGGTAGCGGAAGTGTCCGGCTATTTGAATGCCTGTGGACACTTTCGCACCGGCATCCTCACCTCGGCGATTACCGGGGTGATGATCGACAAGCTTGTGCATGACGAAGTTTCGCCTGTGGATATCACCCCGTTTCTGGCGCAACGCTTCTACACCGGGGCTGTGGATAAACCTCAAACTGTAGTGTCTTGAGCGCAAGAAGACCGGCCCTAGTGGCCGGTCATACGCTCGATCAATTCCAGGCAGTGCTGAATCTGTGGCGAGTTATCCCCAAGCCGACGGCTGAGAATGATCGGCGAAACCGCCGCTGATTCGCTCAACGGAGCAAAAACGATATCGTCGCGATGCTGGCGCTGTACAGACGCGGGCACCAGGGTTATCCCCAGGCCGGCCGCGACCAAACCGAGCGCGGTTTGCAGCTCATTGGTCCACTGGATCACTTGCACGCTCAGGCCCTGGCTGGAAAACAACGCCATGATGTGGTCGGCATAACTGGGCCGCGGTGTAGCGGGGTAGAGCACGAACGGCTCAAACGCCAGGCGGATCAGGTCAAGCGGCTGACCAATCAGCGGATGACCGCAGGGCAGGGCGACGACCAGAGGATCTTCGCGCAGCACTCGCTGGTCGATGGCCGGGTCTTTGATATGGATGCGGCCAAAGCCGATGTCGATGCGCCCGGCTTTTAATGCCTCAATCTGTTGCAGGGTGATCATTTCCTGCAGGCCAAGCTCCAGCTCCTGATTGCTGCGCAACTGGCGGATCAGATCGGGCAGCAGGTCATAGAGCGTCGAAGGCGCGAAGCCAATACGCAGCCACTGACGTTCGCTGTTCGCAATGCGCCGGGTGCCTTCGGAAATCTGTTCGAGCTGGTCGAGCAGCATTGCACTCTGTTCGTAGAAGTAGCGCCCGGCTTCGGTCAGGCGCAAAGGGCGGCTGCGCTCCAGCAACTCGACGCCGAGAAACTCTTCCAACTGGTGGATCTGCCGGCTCAACGGTGGCTGGGCAATGTGCAACTGCTCGGCGGCGCGGGTGAAGTTCAGGGTTTGTGCGAGTACCCGGAAGTAACGTAGATGGCGCAGTTCCATAATACCTCCAGGGTATGGTTGCCTACCCAACAGATATTGGACTGCCTGGTAGTGCTGACGCAAGCTGGCGCCTTGTGGATAACCAGACCCTGTGGATATCGTCAGTAAGAATAAAAAAGAGGGCAGCCCATGAGCAGCCACCTGTTGAGCGAGCGCAGCAGCATTTTTCAGCGCGCCGACCCTTATGCCGTGTCCGAGTACGTCAACCAGCATGTTGGCGGCCATAGCCTGCGCCTGCCGAGAACCGGCGACCTGAAGGCGAGCATCAATCACCGCAAATTTGCCAGCCTTGACCTCTGTCGCCTGAGCTACGGCGGTAAAGCGCGGATCACTTCGCCCGCGTTAGGCTCGCTGTATCACCTGCAAGTGCTGCTCAAGGGGCATTGTCAGTCTAGTTGCCGTGGCAATGAACACTACTACGTACCGGGCGAGTTGCTGTTGATCAATCCGGATGACCCGGTAGACCTCACCTATTCGGCCGACTGCGAGAAATTCATTCTCAAGCTGCCGGTCAGCCTGCTGGAGCAAGCGTGTATCGAGCAGCGCTGGCAGTTGCCGGAAGGTGGGATTCGCTTCAACCGGGCGCGTCATGCCACCGGTGAGTTGGAAGGGTTTCTCGGCCTGCTGGGCTTGATCTGTCAGGAGGCGGAGAGTACTGACTCATTGCTGCAGGTACAGGAGCACTATGGGCGTATTGTCGCCAGCAAGTTGCTCAGCCTGCTGGACAACAATGTGCAGCGCGCCGAGCCGGTGCCGCAGACGCATTCTTTCGAACAGCTGGCCGCCTATATCGATGCCCACCTGGAGCAAGACATCAGTGTCACGCAACTGATGAATGTGGCGCGGGTCAGTGAGCGCACCTTGTACTCATTGTTCGAACGTCATGCCGGGTTATCGCCCAAAGGTTACGTGCGCCAGCGCAAGCTCGAGCGTATCCATGCCGCGCTGCAGGACCCGGCCAGCCAGGTGCGCAACGTCACCGAAATCGCGCTCGACTACGGTTTTCTGCACTTGGGGCGCTTTGCCGAGAGTTATCGCCAGCGCTTTGGCGAGCTGCCTTCGGCCACCTTCAAACGGCACCGCTGACACCTGGTCAGGCGCTGCGCAAACTGGATAGCGATTCGCAGGAAACGGCTATTGGCACTTTTGTTCTGATCCTAACCTGAGGCTGCGAACTCTGCTCGGCAGGGTTCGCCAGGTTTCGATAACAACAACAAAAGAGACACGCCACATGCGAGCTATCGATATCAATAGCCTGATCGATCAGGCGAAGTTCAATGCCTTTCACTGGCGTGTGCTGTTCTGGTGCGCGCTGATTATCATCTTCGACGGTTATGACCTGGTCATTTACGGCGTGGTGCTGCCGGCCTTGATGCAGGAATGGGGCATGACCCCTTTGCAGGCCGGTGCTCTGGGTAGCTACGCGCTGTTCGGCATGATGTTCGGCGCCCTGGTATTCGGGCCATTGTCCGACCGCATCGGGCGCAAGAAGGCGATCATGATCTGCGTGGTGCTGTTCAGCGGCTTCACCGTGCTCAACGGCTTTGCCCGCAACCCGACCGAATTTGGCATCTGTCGCTTTCTCGCCGGTTTAGGTATCGGTGGGGTGATGCCCAATGTGGTGGCCTTGATGAATGAATACGCACCCAAGCGCATGCGCAGCACTCTGGTGGCGATCATGTTCAGTGGTTACTCGGTGGGCGGCATGCTGTCGGCTGGCCTGGGTATTGTGCTGCTGCCGTCTTTCGGTTGGCAGTCGGTGTTCTACGTCGCCATTATCCCGTTGCTGCTGTTGCCGTTGATCCTGCGCTTCTTGCCGGAGTCGCTGGGTTTTCTGGTGCGCCAAGGGCGTACCGAGCAGGCTCGCGAACTGCTGCAGCGGGTGGAGCCCAGCTATAAACCGCAGGCCGATGATCGCCTGGAAGTGGTCACCGGCGTTCAGGCGGGTGGTTCGGTACCGCAGCTGTTTCGTGAAGGACGGGCGCTGAGCACCTTGATGCTCTGGGTGGCGTTCTTCTGCTGCTTGTTGATGGTTTACGCGCTCAATTCCTGGCTGCCAAAACTGATGAGCAACGCCGGTTACGGCCTGGGATCGAGCCTGGCGTTCCTGCTGGTGCTCAACTTCGGCGCGATCTTCGGTGCCGTTGGCGGTGGCTGGATTGGTGATCGCTTCAAGCTCGACCGGGTGTTGGTGGTGTTCTTTGCGGTGGCGGCGTTGTCGATCAGCCTACTGGGCTTCAAGAGCCCGACACCGGTGCTGTACCTGCTGATCGCTATTGCCGGGGCAACCACCATTGGCACGCAGATTCTGGCATATGCCTGCGTGGCCCAGTTCTACCCGATGGGCATTCGCTCCACAGGCCTGGGCTGGGCTTCGGGCATCGGCCGTACCGGTGCGATCGTCGGGCCGCTGCTCGGTGGCCTGCTGTTGGGCCACCAACTGCCGCTGGCGCTGAACTTCATGGCCTTTGCCGTGCCGGGAGCGGTCGCGGCGCTGGCGATGATGGTGTTCGCCAGCCGCAGTGCGGCGCAGGCCGGGGCCGAGTTGCAGTCGGCGGCGTAGCCGACCCCATCGCGGGGCAAACCGTTCCTGTAGGAGCGGGCTTGCCCCGCGATCCCCCAGTTCAAAACAACAATAAAAAAAGAGCATCTCCCATGATCAATCTCCGTCCAATCGGGTGGCTACCTTTGCTCGCCCTGAGTTTCACCGCCCAGGCCGCCGAACCTGACTTTTTCAAGGACGCCACGGCCACCCTGCAAGCGCGCAACTACTACTTCAGCCGTGATTTTTCCGACATCGTCGGCCCAAACAAACAGTCCAAAGCCGAAGAGTGGGGCCAAGGTTTCATCCTCAACGTCAAATCAGGCTATACCCCGGGCATCATTGGCGTCGGTGTCGATGCCATCGGCGTGCTCGGTATCAAACTCGACAGCAGCCCGGATCGAACCGGCACCGGATTGCTCCCGGTACAGGATGACGGCCGTGCCGCCGACGAATACAGCCGGGCTGGCGCCACCTTGAAGCTGCGTTATTCGAAGACCGAACTGAAGGTAGGTGAGCTACAGACTAACCTGCCGATTTTGCAGTACAACGATTCGCGCCTGTTGCCGCCCACCTACCAGGGCGCCAGCATCACCTCCGCTGAAATCAGCGGCCTGACCCTGCAGGCCGGACACTTGAGCTCCACCAGCCTGCGTAACGAAGCCGGTGATGAGAAGATGATTGCCATGCTCGGTCACCTGCCACAGCGCCAGGCCGACAGCGGTGCCTTCAACTTCGCAGGCGGCGACTACAGCTTCAACGCCAACCGCAGCACCTTGAGCCTGTGGTACGGGCGCCTGGAAGACATCTATCAACAGGGCTTTGTCGGCCTCAAGCACAGCCAGCCGGTGGGTGATTGGGTGCTGGGTGCAAACCTCGGTTATTTCAGCGCCAAGGAGCAGGGCGAAAGCCGCATTGGCGATATCGACAACCAGGCGTTCTATTCGCTGCTGTCGGCCAAACGCGGGGGGCATACCTTCAGCGTTGGTTATCAGGGAATCTATGGCGAGGATTCGTTCCCGCGAGTGTTTCCGAACATTTCACCGCTCGGCAACGAAGTACCGACTTATGAGTTTTCCTATGCCGACGAGCGCTCCTGGCAGGTGCGTTACGACTACGACTTCGTCGCCATGGGTGTTCCGGGGCTGACGGCGACCGTGCGTTACCTCAAAGGCAACAACGTCGATACCGGCCTCGGCTTCGAAGGCAAAGAGCACGAGCGTGACCTGGACCTGGGCTATGCGGTACAGAGCGGGGTACTCAAAGGATTGGGGATACGCGTGCGCAATGCCATGGCCCGCTCGAACTACCGTTCCGACATCGATGAAAACCGCCTGATCCTCACCTACACCTGGACACTGCTGTAGATCCTGTAGGAGCGGGCTTGCCCCGCGATTGCGATTGAACTGATACACCGCAATCGCGGGGCAAGCCCGCGCCTACCGGAAACAAACCGTCCATCTTTCGGTTGGTCGCCAACCTGCGCTTTCGCTTAGACTGCCAAGATAACTACAACGAGTGTCCTGGTATGGAGAGTCCCCTGCTCAGTGAGCGCAGCCGGGTTTTCGATCGTGCCGACCCTTATGCCGTGTCGACCTACGTCAATCAGCATGTGGGTGTGCATAACATCCGTCTGCCGCGTTACGGGCATCCCGAAGCGTGTCTCGACCACCGCAAATTCGCCAGCCTTGATCTCTGCCGGATCAGCTATGGGGGCGAAGTGCGGGTGATGTCGCCTGCGCTGGAAAACGTCTTTCACCTGCAGATTCTGCTGCGCGGCCATTGCCTGTGGCGCCGTGGCAAGGACGAGCGTTTGCTCGGCCCGGGTGAACTGCTGCTGATCAACCCGGACGAACCGGTCGATCTGGCCTATTCGGCCGACTGCGAAAAATTCATTCTCAAACTGCCCAACCGCTTGCTGGAAAACGTCTGTGATGAACAACGTTGGCACCGCCCCGATGAAGGCGTGCGCTTTATCCAGAGCCATTACCAGCTGCTGGCGCTGGAGGGCTTTTCCGGGTTGCTGGCCATGGTCTGTCATGAAGCCGAAGCCAGTGAGCCGCTGATCCGCGTGCAGGAGCACTACAGCCAGATCGTTGCCAGCAAGATGCTCACCCTGATGCCCACCAACGTCAGCCGTGAGGCGCTGAACAGTCAGGCGGTGACGTTTGACCGGATTGCCGGCTACATCGAAGGCAACCTCAAGCTGGATATCTGCAGTGAACAATTGGCGCGTCAGGCCAGCATGAGCCTGCGCTCGTTGTATGCGTTGTTCGAGCGCAATGCCGGGACCACGCCGAAAATCTACATCCGCCAGAAGAAGCTCGAACGCATTCACGCCAGCCTCGCCGACCCCAACTGCCCGGTGCGCAGTATCACTGAACTGGCCATGGATTATGGCTTCGTGCACCTGGGCCGATTCTCGGAAAACTACAAGTCGCTGTTCGGCGAACTTCCCTCCGATACCCTCAAGCGTCGTTCCTGACACTTTGCAGAAAACGGATAAAGGTCTGCACAAAGCGGATATTTGCCGTGCCCCTCGCTCCCTAACCTGACATGGCCTGACCACAATAACAACGGAGGCCCCGGCCATGTCCCTGGGATTCGATTACATTAATGCCCTGCTTGAAGAAGATCAGGAGAAGGGCGTCTTTCGCTGCAAGCGTGAGATGTTCACCGACCCCCGTCTGTTCGATCTTGAAATGAAACACATCTTCGAGGGCAACTGGCTGTACCTTGCCCACGAAAGCCAGATTCCTGAAAAGAACGACTTCCTCACCACCACCATGGGGCGCCAGCCGATTTTTATCGCGCGCAACAAGGAGGGGGTGCTCAATGCTTTCCTCAATGCCTGCAGTCACCGCGGTGCGATGCTCTGCCGACACAAGAGCGGTAATCGCTCGTCGTATACCTGCCCGTTCCACGGCTGGACCTTCAACAACTCCGGCAAGCTGCTCAAGGTCAAGGATCCGGTCGATGCCGGTTATCCGTCGAGCTTCAACTGTGAAGGCTCCCACGACCTGACCAAGGTCGCGCGCTTTGAGTCGTACCGTGGCTTCCTGTTCGGCAGCCTGAACCCAGACGTCGTGCCACTGGTTGAGCACCTTGGCGAGTCGGCGAAAATCATCGACATGATCGTCGATCAGTCGCCTGAAGGTCTGGAAGTACTGCGCGGTTCTTCGTCGTACATCTACGAAGGCAACTGGAAACTGACCGCCGAAAACGGCGCCGACGGCTACCACGTAAGCGCCGTGCACTGGAACTACGCCGCTACCCAGAACCAGCGCAAGCAGCGCGAAGCCGGTAGCGAAGTGAAAACCATGAGTGCTGGCGGCTGGGCCAAGAGCGGTGGTGGTTTCTACTCGTTCGACAAAGGTCACCTGCTGCTCTGGACCCGTTGGGCCAACCCTGAAGACCGTCCGCTGTTCGAGCGCCGCGATGAGCTGGCGGCCGACTTCGGCCAGGCGCGCGCCAACTGGATGATCGAGAACTCGCGCAACCTGTGCCTGTACCCGAACGTGTACCTGATGGACCAGTTCAGCTCGCAGATCCGGATTGCCCGCCCGATTGCCGTGGACAAGACCGAGATCACCATTTACTGCATCGCCCCCAAAGGCGAGAGCGCCGAGGCGCGGGCCCAGCGTATCCGTCAGTACGAAGACTTCTTTAACGTCAGTGGCATGGCCACGCCGGACGACCTGGAAGAGTTCCGCTCCTGCCAGATGGGCTACCAGGGCGGGCGTGGTTGGAACGACATGTCCCGTGGTGCCACGCACTGGGTAGATGGCGCCGATGCCGCGGCCCAGGAAATCGACCTGCATCCGCAAATGAGCGGCGTGCGCACCGAAGACGAAGGCCTGTTCGTGCTGCAACACAAGTACTGGCAGGAAACCATGCTCAAGGCCCTCGAAGCCGAACAGCAGCTGATCCCAGTGGAGGCCGTGCAATGAGCATTTCCTTCGAGCAAGTTCGCGACTTCCTCTACGAAGAAGCGCGTTACCTGGACGACAGCCAGTGGGACAACTGGCTGGAGTGCTACGCCGCCGACGCCACCTTCTGGATGCCGGCCTGGGACGACAACGACCAGCTCACCGAAGACCCACAACGGGAAATCTCGCTGATCTGGTACGGCAACCGTGGCGGCCTGGAAGACCGGGTGTTCCGGATCAAGACCGAACGCTCCAGTGCGACCATGCCCGACACCCGGACTTCGCACAACATCAGCAACATCGAACTGCTGGAACAGAACGATGGCGTCTGCAAGGTGCGCTTCAACTGGCACACCCTGAGCTTTCGCTACAAGACAGTGGACAGTCACTTCGGCACCAGCTTCTACACCCTTGATGTGCGCGGCGAGCGGCCGCTGATCAAGGCCAAGAAGGTCGTGCTCAAGAACGACTACGTGCGTCAGGTCATCGACGTTTACCACATCTGAATCCAGCTTTTCTGCGAGGTGCGCCATGCACAAGATCGCCTTGAATTTCGAGGACGGGGTTACCCGTTTCATTGACGCCACTGCTGACGAAACCGTGGCCGATGCCGCCTACCGTCAGGGCATCAACATCCCACTGGACTGCCGTGATGGCGCCTGCGGTACCTGCAAGTGCTTTGCCGAGGCCGGTCGTTACGACATGGGCCAGGAATACATCGAAGATGCCTTGAGCGAGGACGAAGCCGCTCAGGGTTATGTACTGACCTGCCAGATGCGCGCTGAAAGCGATTGCGTGGTGCGTGTGCCGGCTTCATCGCAGGTGTGCAAAACCGAGCAGTCCAGCTACCAGGCCAGCATCAGCGAAGTTCGTCAGCTGTCCGACAGCACCATTGCCTTGTCGATCAAAGGTGAAGCGCTGAGCCGCCTGGCCTTCCTGCCAGGGCAGTACGTCAACCTCGGCGTACCCGGCAGCGAGCAGACCCGTGCCTATTCCTTCAGCTCGCTGCAGAAGGATGGCGAGGTCAGCTTCCTGATTCGCAACGTACCGGGCGGGCTGATGAGCAGCTTCCTTACTGGCCTGGCCAAAGCGGGCGACAGCATGACCCTGGCCGGCCCGCTGGGCAGTTTTTACCTGCGTGAAATCCGTCGCCCCTTGCTGCTGCTGGCCGGTGGTACCGGACTCGCGCCGTTCACCGCCATGTTGGAAAAAATCGCCGAAGAGGGCAGCGAGCATCCACTGCACCTGATCTACGGCGTGACCAACGACTTCGACCTGGTTGAACTGGACCGCCTGCAAGCCCTGGCCGCGAGCATCCCCAACTTCAGCTTCAGCGCCTGCGTGGCCAACCCGGAGAGCCAGCATCCGCTCAAGGGTTATGTCACCCAGCACATCGAGCCGCGCCACCTCAACGAAGGCGATGTCGATGTGTACCTGTGCGGCCCGCCGCCGATGGTTGAAGCGGTCAGCCAGTACATCCGCGAACAAGGCATCACCCCGGCGAATTTCTACTACGAAAAATTCGCTGCCGCCGCTGCCTGAACCCGCTTTATGGGACCGGGCGCATCGTGCGGGTACGGTCGGTCCCTTTTTTATTCGAGGTTGTCATGAACAACAGATTCGATAACAAGGTCGTGCTGGTCACCGGCGCTGCCCAGGGCATCGGTCGCCGCTTGTGCGAGCGCTTGCTCGAAGAAGGCGCGACGCTGGTGGCCGTTGACCGCTCAGAGCTGGTGCACGAGCTGCAACGCGACGGTGTACTGACCCTCACCGCAGACCTAGAGCAACACAGCGACTGCAGCCAGGTGATGGCGGCAGCCGTGGAGCACTTTGGTCGTCTCGATGTGCTGGTCAACAACGTTGGCGGCACCATCTGGGCGAAGCCGTTCGAGCATTACGAAGCGGCGCAGATCGAAGCCGAAGTACGTCGCTCGTTGTTCCCCACCCTGTGGTGCTGCCATGCGGCGTTGCCCTACATGCTGGAGCAGGGCAGCGGCGCCATCGTCAACGTTTCCTCCATCGCCACGCGCAGCGTCAACCGCGTGCCCTATGGCGCGGCCAAGGGCGGCGTGAATGCACTGACCGCTTGCCTGGCGTTCGAAACCGCAGGGCGCGGCGTGCGGGTCAACGCCACCGCACCCGGTGGCACCGAAGCGCCACCACGGCGGGTACCGCGCAACAGTGCTGAGCAGAGCAGCGACGAGAAAGTCTGGTACCAGCAAATCGTCGACCAGACCCTCGATAGCAGCCTGATGAAGCGCTACGGCAACCTCGATGAACAGGTTGGCGCGATTCTGTTCCTGGCCTCTGACGAGGCTTCCTACATCACTGGCACGGTGTTGCCAGTCGGCGGCGGCGACCTCGGCTGAACGCCCCCTGGAGATCTCGATGAGTCATCCCCTGATTGAACGCATCTCGACGCTGATCGTTGATTTGCCCACCATTCGCCCGCACAAGCTGGCGATGCATACCATGCAGAAGCAGACCTTGGTGATCATCCGTCTGCAGTGCTCTGATGGCATCGAAGGTATTGGCGAGTCCACCACCATTGGTGGTCTGGCCTATGGCAACGAAAGCCCGGAAAGCATCAAGCAGAACATCGACAGCTACTTTGCACCGCTGCTGATTGGCCAGGACGCCAGCAACATCAACGCCGCGATGCAGCGCCTGGACAAGGTGATCAAGGGCAATACCTTTGCCCGTTCCGGCATCGAAAGCGCCTTGCTCGATGCGCAAGGCAAACGTCAGGGCCTGGCCGTCAGTGAGCTGCTGGGCGGCCGTGTCCGTGACAGTCTGGAAGTGGCCTGGACCCTGGCCAGCGGCGACACCGCGCGTGACATCGCCGAGGCCGAGCAGATGCTCGACCTGCGCCGCCACCGCATCTTCAAACTGAAGATCGGCTCCAACGAAGTTGCCCATGACCTCAACCATGTCATCGCGATCAAACGTGCGCTGGGCGACCGCGCCAGTGTGCGCGTCGACGTTAACCAGTACTGGGACGAATCTCAGGCGATCCGCGCCTGCCAGGTGTTGGGCGACCACGGTATCGACCTGGTCGAGCAGCCGATTTCGCGCATCAACCGCGCCGGTCAAGTACGCCTGAACCAGCGCAGCCCGGCGCCGATCATGGCCGATGAGTCGATCGAAAGTGTCGAAGACGCTTTCAGCCTGGCCGCCGACGGCGCCGCCAGCATCTTCGCCCTGAAGATTGCCAAGAACGGCGGCCCGCGTGCCGTGTTGCGTACCGCACAGATTGCCGAGGCCGCAGGCATCGCGCTGTACGGCGGCACCATGCTCGAAGGCTCGATCGGCACGCTGGCCTCGGCTCACGCCTTTGTCACCCTGAACACACTGACCTGGCACACCGAGCTGTTCGGCCCCTTGCTGCTGACCGAAGAGATCGTCAACGAAGCGCCGGTCTATCGCGACTTCGCCCTGCACGTACCCCGTACCCCAGGCCTGGGCCTGACCCTGGACGAAGAGCGCCTGGCGTTCTTCAGCCGCAAGTAAGGAGAGATGCCATGTTGTTCCACGTGAAAATGACCGTGAACCTGCCCCTGGACATGGACCCGGCCAAAGCTGCGCAGCTCAAGGCCGACGAGAAGGAACTGGCCCAGCGTCTGCAACGCGAAGGCAGCTGGCGCCACCTGTGGCGCATTGCCGGGCACTACGCCAACTACAGCGTCTTCGACCTGCCGAGCGTCGAAGCGCTGCACGACACCCTGATGCAGCTGCCGCTGTTCCCCTACATGGACATCGAAATCGATGGCCTGTGCCGTCACCCGTCATCGATCCACAGCGACGACCGTTGAACGCGAACCGCAGATAACAACAATTCGAGGTACTTATCATGACCGTGAAGATTGCCCACACTGCCGATGTCCAGAAATTCTTCGAAGAAGTCAGTGGCCTGAACAACGACCTGGGTAGCCCGCGCATGAAGCTGGTGACCAACCGTATCGTTAACGATGTGGCGCGCATCATCGAAGACCTGCAAGTCACCCCTGATGAATTCTGGAAGGCGGTGGATTACCTCAACCGTCTGGGCTCGCGCCAGGAAGCCGGCCTGCTGGTGGCCGGCCTGGGCGTCGAGCACTACCTGGACCTGCAACTCGATGCCCAGGACGCCGAAGCTGGCATCAGCGGTGGTACGCCGCGAACCATCGAAGGGCCGCTGTATGTTGCCGGTGCCCCGATGGCTGAAGGCGAAGTGCGCATGGACGACGGCCTCGACGCAGGTACCGTGATGTTCCTGCAGGGCCGTGTGCTGGATGAGCAGGGTCAGCCCGTAGCAGGTGCCGTGGTGGATCTGTGGCATGCCAACACCCAAGGCACTTACTCGTATTTCGACAGCACCCAATCGGACTACAACCTGCGTCGTCGTATCGTCACCGACGCCGAGGGTCGCTACCGTGCCCGCAGCATCGTGCCGTCCGGCTACGGCTGCCCGGCCGATGGCCCGACTCAGGAGCTGCTCGACCAACTGGGTCGTCACGGCAATCGCCCAGCGCATATCCACTTCTTCATCTCGGCGCCGGGCTATCGTCACCTGACCACCCAGATCAACCTGGCCGGTGACCAATACCTGTGGGACGACTTCGCCTACGCCACCCGTGATGGTCTGATTGGCGAGCTGCGTTTTGTCGAAGACGCAGCAGCGGCCGATGCCCGTGGTGTGCAAGGGCGCTTTGCTGAGATGGACTTCGACTTCCAACTGCTCAGCGCGCCCAAGCCTGCCAGTGAGCAGCGCAGCAAGCGGCCGCGGGCGTTGCAGGACGCCTGAGTAACAGGTTGAATTGATCGCGGGGCAAGCCCGCTCCCACGGTGACGACACGGTGGGAGCGGGCTTGCCCCGCGATGCTTTCTAGAAGCAAACAACTGGACGATCCAATGAAAACAATACTCCAGGACTTCTCCCTCTCTGCCTTGGTTGCCGGCTTCATCGCCACCCTGATTTCCTACGCAGGCCCTTTGGTGATCATCTTCCAGGCCGCGCACAGCGCTCAGCTGTCGGCAGCGGAACTGTCATCGTGGGTCTGGGCCATTTCCATCGGCAGCGGTGTGCTGGGCGTGGTGCTCAGCCTGCGCTACAAAGTGCCGCTGGTGATTGCCTGGTCGGCGCCGGGTTCGGCCTTGCTGGTGGCGCTGTTGCCGGACATCGCCTTTGCCGAAGCGGTTGGGGCGTACATCGTTGCCAACCTGGTGATCCTGCTGGTGGGCGTGTCTGGCGCTTTCGACCGGATTGTCGGCAAGCTGCCACCGGCTATTTCTGCAGCGATGCTCGCCGGCATTCTGTTCAGCTTCGGCACCGGCTTGTTTACCTCGCTCAAATCGCAACCGCTGTTGGTGCTGGCGATGTTCGTCACCTACCTAGTGTTCAAGCGCGTTGCGCCGCGCTACGCGGTGTTGGCCGTGCTGGTGTGCGGCGTCAGCATTGCGGTGTTCAGCGGTGCAATGAACAGCTCGGCGCTGGTGGTGGGTTTTGCCACTCCCGTGTGGACCACTCCAGTGTTCACCTGGAACGCCTTGTTGAGCATCAGCCTGCCGTTGGTGATGGTGGCGCTGACCGGGCAGTTCGTGCCGGGCATCGCGGTACTGCGCAACGATGGTTATCAAACCCCGGCAAGCCCGATCATTGCCAGCAACGCGTTCACCAGCCTGCTGCTGGCGCCGTTCGGATGTCACGGCTTGAACCTGGCGGCCATCACCGCGGCGATCTGCACCGGTCGTGAATCTCATGACGATCCCGGCAAACGCTACTGGGCAGGTGTGTGCGGCGGTGTGCTGTATTTGTTGCTGGGGGTATTTGGCGCAACGCTGGTGTCGCTGTTTACGGCGTTTCCGGCGGCGTTGATTGCCGCGCTGGCGGGGCTGGCGTTGTTCGGGGCGATTGGTGGGGCGCTGGCAGGCGCGATGAGTGTGCCGAGTGATCGTGAAGCGGCGTTGATCACCTTTCTGGTGACCGCTTCGGGGATGTCATTCCTGGGACTGTCGGCCGCGTTCTGGGGCCTGATCTTCGGTTTGTTCGCCCACCTGTTGCTGCACCTGCGGCGACCCGCGCCACAGGTGAGCAAGGCAAGTTTGCAGGCTGACTGAGGTCAGATCTGCATGGCCATGCCTTCGACGTTCATCGCAGCCTGGCGCAAGGCTTCGGAGCGCGTCGGGTGTGGATGGCAGGTGAGGGCGATGTCTTCGGCCGAGGCCGAGAACTCCATGGCCACGCAGAACTCACCGATCATCTCGCTGACGCTAGGACCGACCAGGTGCACGCCGAGCACTTCGTCGGTGTTGGCGTCGGCCAGCACTTTGGCAAAGCCTTCGGTCTCGTGGTTGATCTTGGCGCGGCTGTTGGCGGTGAAGGGGAACTTGCCCACTTTGTAGGCGCGGCCTTCGGCCTTGAGTTGCTCTTCGGTCTTACCGACGCTGGCCAGTTCCGGACGGGTGTAGATCACCCCGGGAATGAGGTTGTAGTTGACCTCATGGGCCTTGCCGGCAATTCGCTCGATGCAGGCAACCGCCTCATCTTCGGCCTTGTGCGCAAGCATCGGGCCGGAGGTGACATCGCCAATGACCCAGATCCCCGGCACTGCAGTGCGGTGGTGCTGGTTGCTGAGCATGCCGCGTTTGTCGGTGTCGAGGCCGACGGTTTCCAGCCCCAAGCCTTTGGTGTAAGGGCGACGGCCGATGGCAACCAACACATAGTCCGCCTGCAGCGATTCGCTGGCGCCACCGGCGGCCGGCTCAAGGCTCAAGTTCACTGCATCCGCTGTCGAAGTCGCCTGGGTGACCTTGCTGCCCAGCTTGAAGCTGATGCCTTGCTTGGCCAGTGACCGTTGCAGGGTTTTTGCGGTTTCTTCATCGGTGCCTGGGCAGATGCGGTCGAGGTACTCGATCACCGTGACCTGGCTACCCAGACGGCGCCACACCGAGCCCAGTTCCAGGCCGATCACCCCGGCGCCGATCACCACCAGATGCTTTGGCACGGACGGCAGCGACAGAGCGCCGGTGGAGTCGATGATACGTTGGTTATCGATGGTCACCCCTGGCAGCGGCGTAGGCTCGGAGCCGGTGGCAATGACGATATCTTTGGCCTGCAGCTCGGTGACACTGCCGTCTTCGGCCTTGACGTTGACCCGCCCCGGCCCGGCCAATTGACCCCAGCCTTTGATCCAGTCGACCTTGCTCTTGCGGAACAGAAACTCGATGCCCTTGGTCAGGCCGGTCACGCTCTCGTCTTTCTGTTTCATCATCTGGGCGAGGTTCAGGGTTGGCTTGACCTCAATCCCCAGGTTGGCGAACTCGCTGCCAACGGCGGCTTCGTACAGTTCCGAAGCATGCAGCAGCGCCTTGGATGGCATGCAGCCCACGTTCAGACAGGTGCCGCCCAGGGTCGAACGGCCTTCCACGCAGGCCACGCTCATACCCAGCTGCCCGGCGCGGATGGCGGCGTTATAGCCACCTGGGCCGCCGCCGATGATCACCACATCATAGGTTTTCATTGTTGTACTCCAGGATGAAGAATCGGCAATGGCGCCAAGATTAGTCTGCAAGACGATGGATTGTATACAATTTATCGCACAGCCCTTTTGCCTTGCGAGGGTCTGGAATGCGGGCGGCAGGCTCAGACTATGGTCACGTCAGGCTGAAACTTCCAATAGATGAACTACCCTTTGGCGGTGACGTCCGATGAAGAAAGGGAGGTTCAATTCATGCTTGCGCAACTTCCACCTGTTCTGCAAAGCCTGCGATTGCCACTGCGTCTGCGCCTGTGGGATGGCCATGAGTTCGATTTGGGGCCCAAGCCTCAGGTCACTATTCTGGTCAAAGATCCGCAGTTGCTCACCCAACTGACCCATCCCAGCCTGGATGAACTGGGCGCTGCTTTCGTTGAGGGCAAGCTTGAGTTGGAGGGCACGATCAGTGAAGTGATCCGGATTTGCGATGAGCTCAGTGAAGCCTTGCTCAAGCATGAAACCGAAGACCAGCCGCAGCGCCGCGAACACGACAAGGCGACGGATGCAGCGGCAATTTCCTATCACTACGACTTGTCCAACGACTTCTATCAGCTGTGGCTGGACCGCGACATGGTCTACTCCTGTGCCTACTTCAAAACTGAGCAGGACACCCTTGAGCAAGCACAGCAGAACAAGTTCGAGCACCTGTGCCGCAAGTTACGCCTGCAGAAGGGCGACTACCTGCTTGATGTGGGCTGTGGTTGGGGCGGGCTATCGCGCTTCGCGGCTCGCGAGTTCGGCGCCAAGGTGTTCGGCATCACCCTGAGCAAGGAACAGCTCAAACTGGGGCGGGAGCGGGTAAAGGCCGAAGGTCTGCAGAAACAGGTGGACCTGCAGATTCTCGACTACCGCGATATTCCCCAGGATGGTCGCTTCGACAAGGTGGTGAGTGTCGGCATGTTCGAGCATGTGGGTCATGCCAACCTGGCGCTGTACTGCCAGCGCCTGTTCGGGGCAGTGCGCGAAGGTGGCCTGGTGATGAACCACGGCATCACTGCCAAGCATGTGGATGGGCGTCCGGTAGGGCGGGGCGCTGGTAACTTCATTGGCCGCTACGTATTTCCGCATGGCGAGCTGCCACACCTGTCGATGATCGCTGCCAGCATCAGTCATAGCGGTCTTGAGATTGTCGATGTCGAGAGCCTGCGCCTGCACTATGCACGCACGCTCAAGCACTGGAGTGATCGCCTGGAAAACCAGCTGCAGTTGGCCTCGACACTGGTGCCGGAGAAAGCGCTGCGTATCTGGCGCCTGTACCTGGCCGGTTGCTCCTATGCCTTCGCCAAGGGCTGGATCAACCTGCACCAGATTCTTGCGGTCAAACCCTTTGCCGATGGGCACCATGATTTGCCGCTGACACGTGAGGACTTGTACCGCTGACGGCTGTTAGAGAATCGGCGAGATCAAGCGTGCGATACGCATTCCCAGGTGTTGAATGCGATGGGTGTCCTGGCTGTCTTCAGGCGTGATCTCACGGGCCAGGTCGAAGTCGTGCCTGAGCATGGCTTCGACCTGATCGGCAAACTGGCGGTCCACCGTCAGCAGCATCACTTCGAAGTTGAGACGGAAGGAGCGGTTGTCCAGGTTGGCACTGCCGATGGCGCTGACCTCGTTATCGATGAGGACGACCTTCTGGTGCAGGAAGCCCGGACCATAGCGGAACATCCTCACCCCAGCGCGCACCGCCTCGAAGGCATACAGGCTGGAAGCGGCATAGACGATGCGGTGGTCGGCCCGCGAAGGGAGCAGGATGCGTACATCCACCCCGCGCAGCACGGCCAGACGCAAGGCGGCGAATACAGCTTCATCAGGGATGAAGTAGGGGCTGGTGATCCACAGCCGCTCGCGCGCCGAATGGATGGCCTCGACGAAAAACAGCGAACAGGTTTCCTGTGAGTCGGCCGGACCGCTGGCCAGCACTTGGCAGAGCACGCCGTCTTCAGGGTAAGTGTCGGGCAGGATCAGCGGGGGCAGTGCGCGTGCAGCCCAGAACCAGTCTTCGGCGAATGACTCCTGCAGGCAGGCCAGCACCGGGCCGCTGACCTGGATGTGAGTGTCACGCCAGGGTGAGAGCTTGGGCTTTTCCCCCAAGTACTCGTCACCCACGTTATGCCCACCAAGAAAACCCTGCAGGCCATCGACCACGACGATTTTGCGGTGATTGCGGAAGTTGACCTGAAAGCGGTTGAACCAGCCTCTTCGGGTGGCGAAGGCGCGGACGTTCACACCGCCGTCGCGCAGCGTCTGGCTGTAGCTGGCAGGTAGTGCATGACTGCCGACGCGGTCATACAGCACATAGACCTTGACCCCTTCGGCGGCTTTTTTCAGCAGCAGGGCCTGTAGGGCGCGACCAAGCGTGTCGTCATGGATGATGAAAAACTGCACCAGCACGGTGTCACGGGCTTGTTGAATCGCGGCAAAGATGGCGTCGAACGTCGCCTTGCCGTCGATCAGCAAGCGCACCTGGTTGTTCGCCAGACACGGCATGCGGCCCAGCTTGGGCATGGCTCGCAACGCCGCATAAGACTCGGAGTTTCGCGCGGCCAACGCTTCATCGACCCAGGGTCGCCAGTTCAGGTCGGCCATCGCCACGTGCATTTCCCGGTTGGCCTGGCGCCTCGCCTGGATGTAGGCGTCGAAGGTGCGGCTGCCGAAGATCAGATACGGGATCAAGGTGAAGTAGGGGATAAACAGCAGCGATAAGGCCCAGGCGATTGCGCCCTGGGCCGTGCGTACGGTGAGCACCGCATGCATGGCGGCAATGCCACCGAGCAAGTGCAGGGCACCGATGAGGTAACCGAAGAAGTAGGGGCTGTGGTAATCCATACACATCCTGCTGTCCAAAGGCACTGCCTCTAACAGAGCATGTTCCACACTCAACTTGCAACCGAAAGGGCAAATTGACGTCTAAGCTGTGTTCCAGCTTGGGGCTGGAGTTTCGAGGAGTCATTACATGAAAAGTCGTCTGCCGATGCTGGCATTGGTCCTGGGTGTGTCGAGCCCGATGGTGCATGCGCAAATGTTGCAACCAGGGTTATGGGAGCTGACCACCAGCAACATGCAGGTCGATGGCAAGGCACTACCAGACATGGGCTTCATGCTTGGCCAGTTGAAGAACTTGCCGCCTGAACAACGGGCGATGATCGAAGGGGGTCTGGCCAAGCAGGGCATCAACGTCGCCGGCGAAGGTGTGCGCTCGTGCTTGACCCCGGAGCAGGTCAAGACCAACGACATTCCGCTGCAAGATCCGAAGTCGGGCTGCACCCAGAAGATTACCGAGCGCAGCGGTAATGTCTGGAAGTTCACCTTCAGTTGCCCGAAAGCCCAGGGTGCCGGGCAGGCTACTTTTGTCAGTGACCGCGAGTTTCTCACCCAGGTCAGTGGCACCTTCAATGCTTCCGGGGTTCAGCAGCAGGGCAGCATGAACACCCGCGCGGTGTGGTTGGGCAGTGACTGTGGCACGGTCAAACCACGCACCTGAAATGCGTTGAGCCTTACCAGCGCCACTGGCTGTGCGCGACAGCGTCGTGGGCATGCAGGCTTTCTGCATGTTCCACGCGCAGGCTAAATCCGCTTGCCCAAGGCAGGCGCTGCAACGCCAGGTGCAGGCGTCGGGCGGCATCCTCACAGAACATCAGGTTCTGGCCGTTGGCCAAGGCAAAGGCCTGTTCGTCTGCACGCTTCACCGCCGTCTGCACCGCGGTACCCAGAGCCGCCTCCGCGTGATCGATCAGAGCAGTCAGCGGCAGTTCACGGGTTCCCTGCTTCAGTCGTAGTTGTAATTGCGCCACGCTGCGTTGGCTGTGCGGCGTCGCTACCACACCTTCGGCACTACCCAGCCAGCTGAGAATCGACTCATGGCTGAGGGCGCGATTGCCGAAGTCGGAGATAAATTGCTGCTGAATCAACTGCCTGGCCAAAGCCGCCGAGCAAGGGCAGGTGGAGGAGTAATCCACATTCACTTTTAGTTCCACGTGGAACATTTCATCTTTCAACTGCGCAGACAGGGTGATCGGATAGGCCTTCCATCCGCTTAATGGGCTGATCAATGCCGGGCGCTTGATCATGTAGTCGAAGCGCAAATCCAAATAAGCGGCCGCCGATAAACCCGTGTGGCTCTCAAGAAAGTTCAGCAATACCTGGTGTAGCAACTGAGGCGTCAGAGGCTGCTGTTCGAATGTCTCCAGCGCCAGGTACAGGCGCGACATGTGGATACCGCGTGCGCTGCCATCGTCGAGGCTGACACCTGCGTCGGCAGTTGCGCGCAGCGTGCGGCCATCGAGCAACACCGGCAAAGCGATGTTGCACATGCCGACCCAGTCCAGGGGCAGTGATGAACGATTGGCTTGCGCGGCAATATCGGGAAGCGTGAAGGCAGTCATGGGCAACTCGTCATGGGCAGGAAAGAGCAATTACTGGCAGCCGCTCAGGCGATTGCAGCGCACGTTGAAGCGCTGACCGCTGGAGCTAGATACTCGATTGAGTGTGGTCCAGCCGACTTTGCGGCTATAGCCCACCCAGGTTTCACCGTCGCTGGCCAATCCGGTGTAGAACGTCAGCTGCCCATAGCGGCTGTTGGTTTGTGCCCACAGCCGCTTTCCTTGCGCTTCGTAACCGCGCAGGTAGGTTGTGCTGCCATCGGTGCGCACGCTGTAGTAGTTGCCTTGCGCATCAGCGCAGGCCAGCAAAGTGGCGCTACGCGTACACAACGCCAAGCCCTTGCTTAGCGGCACGGCTTGCGCGCAAACGGGCAGGCTCAGCAGCAATCCTGCAAGGGCAAACAAGCACAGCATCTTCATTGCTTAGCGTCCTTTCAGAGGCCTTTTCGGTAGCAGTCAGGTTAAGCAGCTTGGCGAGATTGTATTGTTATAATATAACATTTCGCAATGCATCATTCGAATGCACCCGCCCTGATGAGGATCTGACCATGCCCAACCGCCTTCCTGTCACCGTGCTTTCCGGCTTTCTGGGTGCCGGCAAAAGCACCTTGCTCAACCATGTGCTGCGCAACCGCGAGAATCTGCGCGTCGCGGTGATCGTCAATGACATGAGCGAAATCAACATCGACGCCAGCGAGGTGCAGCGCAACGTCAGCCTCAATCGCGCTGAAGAGAAGCTGGTGGAAATGAGCAACGGCTGCATCTGCTGCACCCTGCGTGAAGACCTGCTGGAAGAAGTGAGCCGCTTGGCTCAGGAGGGGCGTTTCGATTACCTGTTGATCGAATCCACCGGCATTTCCGAACCGTTGCCGGTTGCCGAGACTTTCACCTTCCGCGATGAACAGGGCCGCAGCCTGGCCGACCAGGCGCGACTGGATACCATGGTCACGGTGGTCGACGGCTTGAATTTCCTGCGCGATTATCAGGCAGCGCAGAGCCTGGCCAGCCATGGTGAGACCCTCGGTGAAGGTGACGAACGTTCCATCAGTGACCTGCTGATTGAACAAGTGGAGTTTGCCGATGTGATTCTGCTCAGCAAGATCGACCTGATCAGCAGCCATGAGCGCGATGAGCTCAGTGCCATTTTGCGCAGCCTCAATGCCACTGCGCAGATTGTGCCGATGGTCATGGGCCAGGTGCCGTTGGCAGCGATCCTCAACACCGGCTTATTTGATTTCGAGCGTGCGGCCCAGGCACCAGGCTGGTTGCAGGAACTGCGGGGTGAGCATGTACCGGAGACCGAGGAGTACGGCATCGCTGCCAGCACCTGGCAAGCGCGTCG
Source organism: Pseudomonas sp. NUPR-001 (assembly GCF_052147955.1). Taxonomy (NCBI): domain Bacteria; kingdom Pseudomonadati; phylum Pseudomonadota; class Gammaproteobacteria; order Pseudomonadales; family Pseudomonadaceae; genus Pseudomonas; species Pseudomonas sp. NUPR-001. Next base: position 6,010,083 of record NZ_CP197353.1, on the reverse strand, counting down.
GCCGCTGCATCCACAGCGTTTTTTCGACTTTATCAACGGGCCTTGGGACAACGGCCGGCTGCTGCGCTCCAAAGGCTTCTTCTGGCTGGCCAGCAAGTATCAGGATGCGGGGAGCTGGTCGCAGGCTGGCGGCATGATGCGTTATGGCTTTGCTGGCGGCTGGTGGCGCTTTGTTCCACGCGAGCATTGGCCGCAAGATGAAGTCAGCACGGCGGCAATCCTGAAGCACTGGACGGCCGAATGCGGTGACTGCCGTCAGGAACTGGTGTTCATTGGTCAGAACATCGACTTCAACCGGCTCACGGCTGAACTGGACGCTTGCTTGCTCAGTGATGCCGAAATGGCCGAAGGCGTCGAACGCTGGCGCCAGTTGCCTGATCCGTTCGGCCCTTGGTACGACGAGGAAGCGGCTTGATGTTCAAGCCTTGACGGCACGACCTGATATCAAGGCATAGTGAGGAAAATTCCGAGCGCCTACCGTCTTATGCTGCAGAACATCCCCACCCACGTCATTGCTGGCCCTTTAGGGGCTGGCAAGACCAGCCTGATCCGTCAGTTGCTGGCGCAACGGCCAGCCAATGAACGTTGGGCGGTACTCATCAACGAATTTGGCCAGATTGGTCTGGATGCGGCGCTGCTCAGCACCGATGACCAGGGCATTGCCATGGGGGAGGTGGCGGGTGGCTGCCTGTGTTGCGTCAACGGCGCGCCTTTTCAGGTCGGGCTGGGCCGTTTGCTGCGCAAAGCCAAACCCCATCGGTTGTTTATCGAACCTTCAGGCCTGGGGCATCCACAGCAATTGCTGGATCAACTTCGGCAGCCGCCTTGGCGTGGTGTGTTGAATGTGCAGCCCGCGGTCATGGTGCTGGATGCCCAGCAACTGGCAGGGCGTGTCGCGCTGCCTGAGGCGCAGCAGCAGGCGTTGGCCAGTGCGGGCTTGCTGGTGCTGAACAAGTCCCAGGGACTGGATGAGCACCAGCGTCTGTGGATAAGTTCACAACTGCCTGCGCAACCGCAGTTCTGGACCGAGCAAGGGCAATTACCGCTATCGAAATTGCCAGTGCTGGAACAACAGCATGAGCTCGACGGCGCTGTGGATAAGCTGTCTTTGCCCAACGATTCCGGGCCTGCCGCGGCCCTGTGGATAAATCCTCACGAACCCCTCTGCAGTGTTCAAGAGGCTGCAGATGGGTGGAGTATCGGTTGGCGTTGGCATCCACAGCAGATGTTCGAACCGTCACGCATCGAGCAGTTTTTGCGTGCGTTCGACTGGCGTCGGGCCAAATTAGTTATCCACAGCCCGCACGGTTGGCAGTCGATCAACGCAGTGGAAGGGCAGGAAAGTCTTCACTGGCAGCCCAGCGCATGGCGCCGTGATTCGCGTATCGAACTGATATTTAGCGCCGCCCAGGACCGCGCGCAGCTGAATCACGCCATGCAGGCGTGCCGACTCTAGTTGCGCCAGCGGTTATGGTCCTGACGCCACTGATTCATTTCGACGACATTGTCGGCATGTTGAACAGTTTTAATCTCGAACGGGTAGGGCGCCAGCTCGATCTGCATGCTGTGGGCACCGAACTGGGTGACGGTGCCGGGGTGGCGCTGCTCCCCGGTGACGGTAAATTCGAAGTTATACACACGCGCCAGACGCTTGCGGCCTTGGGCGTCTCGGACAAAGCCGATACGCTTGAGCGCGACGTTGCCATCGAGCAATTCCAGATCGAGTTTTGCACAGTGCTGTTTGACCCGCTCCAGGGCCTTTTCGCGCAAGCCATGGTTATGCCACAGCCAGGCGCCAGCCGTGGCCAGCAGCATCAGCACGGAGAGATTACCCAGGGTCAACATTTGCAAATGCTCCAACAAAGTATGCCCAGCTTAACTGCCTCCCCGGTCTGTCGTACAGGAGGCTTTTAGCGCCATACTGCGTCCTTGTTATTCATTCCTTTGCTTTGGAAGCCTTGCATGAAACGTACACCGCATCTGCTCGCCATCCAGTCTCACGTCGTTTTTGGCCATGCCGGTAATGGCGCGGCAGTGTTTCCGATGCAGAGGGTGGGGGTGAATGTCTGGGCGTTGAACACCGTGCAATTCTCCAATCACACTCAGTATGGCCAGTGGACGGGAGAAGTGCTTGCTCCAGCGCAAATTCCTGCGCTGGTCGAGGGCATTGCGGCGATCGGCGAACTGGGTAACTGCGACGCGGTGTTGTCGGGTTACCTGGGCAGCGCCGAACAGGGCCGCGCGATTCTCAGTGGTGTGGCGCGAATCAAGGCCGCCAATCCCAAGGCCCTGTACCTGTGCGATCCGGTGATGGGGCACCCGGAAAAGGGCTGCATCGTACCGGCCGAAGTCAGCACCTTTCTGCTTGAAGAGGCGGTTGCCGTTGCTGATGTGCTGTGCCCGAACCAGTTGGAACTGGATACCTTCTGTGACCGTCGACCGCAGTCTCTGGAAGATTGTGTGTTGATGGCGCGTAGCCTGCTGGAACGGGGACCGAAAGCGGTGCTGGTCAAACACCTGGCCTACCCGGGACGTGGCGCAGAGGACTTTGAAATGCTGCTGGTAACGGCAGAGGGCAGCTGGCATCTGCGCCGGCCTTTGCTGGCCTTCCCGCGTCAGCCCGTGGGTGTCGGTGACCTCACCTCAGGGCTGTTCCTGGCGCGCCTGCTGCTGGGTGATAGCTGCCTGGCCGCGTTCGAGTTTGCCGCCGCCGCAGTGCATGAGGTGTTGCTTGAGACCCAGGCCTGCGCCAGTTACGAACTTGAACTGGTGCGGGCCCAGGACCGCATCGTGCATCCACGGGTGCGCTTTGAGGCGCGCCGTCTGAACGATTAAAGCGTGTCGCCTTTGAGCTCCTGGTAGCGCTTCTCCAGCTCCTGGCGGATCAACCGGCGCTGTTTACCTTGCAGGAAACGGCGCTTTTCTTCGCTGGTTTCGGGCTGGCGCGGCGGTACTGCCACTGGCTTACGGTCGTCATCGACGGCCACCATGGTGAAAAAGCAGCTGTTGCTGTGGCGTACCGAACGTTCGCGAATGTTTTCGGTGACCACCTTGATACCAACTTCCATCGAGGTGTTGCCGGTGTAGTTGACCGAGGCCAGGAAGGTCACCAGCTCACCGACATGCACCGGCTCGCGAAAGACCACCTGGTCTACCGACAGGGTGACTACATAGCGCCCGGCATAGCGGCTGGCGCAAGCGTAGGCGACTTCATCCAGGTATTTAAGCAGCGTGCCGCCATGAACATTGCCAGAAAAGTTGGCCATGTCCGGAGTCATCAGGACGGTCATCGACAGCTGGGCGTTTCCAGGTTCCATAGTGTGCTCACGGTGAGGTTGCGCTGAGGCGGGGTGGCGACTGGTTTTCACGCTTCTTTCCCCTATTACGATTCCCATCTAAAGACGGGACGCTGACAGCGGCCTTGCCGTCACGCTGTTTGTGCCATTTACGGCGTTGATCTGGTCGATCTGTTTCCACTTATTGCATCGGCTTTTCACCTCAGGCGGCAGTGTTAACCTGAAGAAGCCCATGCAAGGTGGGGATCTCTACATTAAAAGCACTATGTAGCCGCAACTCAACCCGTCAATTCCGGGGCTTAAGTAGCGGTTTGTCCTTGGTCTTAAGGTAAGGAGTACCACGCCGTGCATGCCATCAGCTTTATCCAGGACTTGGCAGTGATCATGCTGGTTGCGGGTGTGGTCACTATTCTTTTTCATCGCTTCAAGCAACCGGTCGTGCTCGGCTACATCGTCGCCGGCTTCATCATCGGCCCACACACCCCGCCGTTTGGCCTGATTCACGACGAAGTCACCATCAAGACCCTTGCCGAGCTAGGGGTGATCTTTCTGATGTTCTGCCTGGGCCTGGAGTTCAGCCTGCGCAAGTTGTTCAAGGTCGGGGCGACTGCGTTTATCGCGGCGTTCCTGGAAATCGTGCTGATGATCTGGATCGGCTTCGAGATCGGCCGCTGGTTTGGATGGAGCACCATGGACTCGTTGTTCCTCGGTGCGATTCTGGCGATTTCCTCGACCACCATCATCGTCAAGGCGCTCAATGACTTGAAGATGAAGAACGAACGCTTTGCCCAGCTGATCTTTGGTGTGCTGATCGTCGAGGATATCCTAGGCATCGGCATCATCGCCTTGCTCTCCGGAATAGCCGTCAGTGGTTCGGTGAGTTCCGGTGAGGTGTTCTCCACGGTCGGCAAGCTGTCGTTGTTCATGATCGTGGCGCTGGTCATTGGCATTTTGCTGGTGCCGCGGTTGCTGGCCTATGTGGCACGTTTCGAAAGCAACGAAATGCTGCTGATCACGGTACTGGGCCTGTGCTTCGGCTTTTGCTTGCTGGTGGTCAAACTCGAATACAGCATGGTGCTCGGCGCGTTCCTGATCGGTGCGATCATGGCCGAATCCCGCCAGCTGCTGAAAATTGAACGCTTGATCGAGCCGGTTCGCGACCTGTTCAGCGCTATCTTCTTTGTCGCCATTGGCATGATGATCGACCCTATGGTGCTGGTCGAATACGCCTGGCCAATTGTGGTCATCACCGTGGCAGTGGTGTTGGGCAAGATGCTGTCCTGCGGCATGGGGGCATTCATCGCCGGCAACGACGGGCGCACCTCGTTGCGCGTAGGCATGGGGCTGTCTCAAATCGGCGAGTTCTCGTTCATCATCGCCGCCTTGGGCATGACCCTGCAGGTAACCAGCGACTTCCTCTATCCGGTTGCGGTGGCTGTTTCGGCGATTACCACGCTGCTCACGCCTTACCTGATTCGTGGCGCCGACCCCTTGTCGCTCAAGCTTGCCAAGGTGGTGCCACGGCGTTTGGCACGGGTGCTGTCGTTGTATGGCGAGTGGTTGCGCAGCATTCAGCCACACGGGGAGGGGGCGCTACTGGCGTCGATGATCCGGCGCATTTTGCTGCAAGTGGGGGTGAACCTGGCGTTGGTGGTGGCGATCTTCTTCAGTGGCGGCTATTTCGCGGTGCGTATTGGTGAATACCTGGGCGAGTGGGTCAGCGATGTCGGCCAGCAGAAAGCATTGATCTGGGGCGCTGCGTTGCTGCTTTCGCTGCCGTTCCTGATTGCCGCGTACCGCAAGCTCAAAGCGCTGTCGATGTTGCTGGCAGAGATGGGCGTCAAACCGGAAATGGCCGGTCGTCATACCCAGCGAGTGCGTCGGGTGATCGCCGAGGTGATTCCGCTATTGTCGCTGCTGGTGATTTTTCTGCTGCTGTCGGCATTGTCGGCGAGCATTCTGCCCACCAATGAGTTGCTGATCTTGATCGTAGTGGTGGCGGCGGGAGTGGTTGCAGTGCTGTGGCGCTGGTTCATCCGCGTGCATACGCGCATGCAGATCGCGCTGTTGGAGACGCTGGATAATCATCAGGAGCATCACCGCTGACGCAGTGATTAAAGACGCTTCCCGCGCGGGACGATTCGTATGTCCGAGGGGATGGAGCGGTAGCGAAATCGCCACGCACAGGAAGGCATGGCGATTTTACGAACATTAATGGCTAAGAGCCATTAATTTGTGCGGATATTTCTCATTCAGCTTTCCAGCCAGACATCTCGGGCCCAGTGCCAGACCGATTCCCAGCTTTCCTCGGTGACGATTTCTTCCTCGCCAGACCACAGCACAACGGTGCCGTCTTCTTCGACGCAGTAGTAATCGTCGCCATCCTGGCAAATCGGGATCAGGTCGCGTGGCACACCCGCATCCCAGGCGTTTGCCGCGACCTCTGGCAGGTAAGTGTGCGACTGCGGATCGGTGACGGTGACCGGCTCCAGGCTGCCATAGACCACGTCGCTGACCGTCAGCAAGAACTCCTTGAAGACGAATGGAATGTTGATGAACAACTCTTCTTCGATTTCGACCAGTTGGTCTTCGTCCGGTAACTCAAGCGGCACGGGCACCGGCTCGTTGGCTTCTCGGAGCTGTTCGATGACTTCTTCCACGGTTCTATCCTCTAACCTTTACGACACGCTGCGCGTTATACCCTAGTAGCCTGCTGCGCTAAAAGCAAAACCCCGGGACGAGCCCGGGGTTTTTTGTGCAATGCCTTAAGATCAGCCGTTCTGGCGGATCCCGGCGACCAGCCAAGGCTGGTTTTCGCCCTGGGCGCGTTCCATGTTCCAGCTTTCGCTGAACACTTCGCCCTGGTCGAAGCGCGAGGTCTTCGATACACCGCTGAAGGTCAGGGTGGCGATGGTCTTGTCGGCGCGGTCATCGACGCCTTCAAGTTGCACGTCCAGGTTGTCGATGTAGGTGGACTGGAAGCCATCACCCAGATCAGCACGCTCCTGCTTGAGGAATTGCAGCATCTGCGGGGTGACGAATTCAGCGATCTTGTCCATTTCGTTGGCGTCCCAGTGCTGCTGCAGCGTCTGGAAGTGGTTACGGGCAGCGGCCAGGAAGTTCTGTTCGTTGAACCAGGCTGGAGCGTTGATCACCGGACGAGCGGCAGCAGCAGGTGCAGCGGAACCACCGAAGATCGACGGCTGGGCAGCAGGCTGGTGTGCTTCACGCTGGAACGGCGCGTGGCCGGCGGCGGCCATTTGTGGCTGCTGCTTGCGGCGACGGGCGGCGATGAAGCGGAACACCAGGAAGGCGATCAGCGCCATGATCAGGATGTCGAAGATCTGCATGCCATCGAAGCCATCGCCCATGAACATCGAGGCCAGCAGGCCACCGGCGGCGATACCGGCCAGAGGGCCGAGCCATTTCGAAGCGCCGCTGGCGGCTGCAGGTGCGCGACCTGGAGCGGTTGGCGAGGCAGCCGGAGTGGCGGGGGTAGCCTGGCGAGTCTGGTGGATTGGCGCGGCGCCCGAGCTTTTGCCGCCGCCCATGCGTTTAGCGGCACTGGCGTCGAGGCTCATCGTCAGACCGATGCACAGCGCCAGGGCGATGCTGAGAAAACGTTGCATAGAAGGGTATTCCCGTTTTGTGGATTGCACGCGCGTCATGTTGCACAGGTTGTAGGACACATGACCAGCGCCAAGATGTTTCCATCTTTATCTGTAGGAGCGGGCTTGCCCCGCGATGAAATGACATCGCGGGGCAAGCCCGCTCCTACAGACGCCGTCTACAGCGCTTCGAGCTTGGCATAGCCAAGCATCAGCCATTTGCTGCCTTCGGCAAAGTTGACCTGCACCCGCGCCTGGGCACCGGAGCCCTCGAAGTTGAGGATCACGCCTTCGCCAAACACCGCGTGCTGTACACGCTGGCCGAGGTTGAACGCGGTTTGCGGAATGTTTGCGTTGGCAAACAGGCTGCTGGTGTTTTGCTGCTGGCCAGAGCCGAACGGACGGCTGACGCTGTTGGACAAGCGGACTTCCTGAATCAGCCCCGCCGGAATCTCGCGTACGAATCGTGAAACCTTGTTGTAGGTTTCACTGCCATACAGGCGTCGGGTTTCGGCGTAGGTCATCACCAACTGCTGCATCGCCCGAGTGATGCCGACGTAGGCCAGCCTGCGCTCTTCCGCCAGGCGGCCCGGCTCTTCCAGGCTCATTTTGTGCGGGAACAGCCCTTCTTCCATGCCGACCAGGAACACATGGGGGAATTCCAGGCCTTTGGCGCTGTGCAGGGTCATCAGCTGGATGCTGTCTTCATGCTCGTCGGCCTGGGCATCACCGGCTTCCAGTGACGCATGGCCGAGGAACGCGGCCAGTGGAGACAGTTCGGCATCTTCTTCGCTGGATTCGAAGTTGCGCGCGGCGCTGACCAGTTCCTCAAGGTTTTCTACCCGCGCCTGACCCTTCTCACCTTTTTCTTCCTGGTGATAGATGATCAACCCGGACTGCTCGATGACGGTTTGGGTCATCAGATGCAGAGGCATGTCCATGACTTTCGCGGCGAGGTTTTCGATCAGCTCGATAAACGCTGCCAGGGCGCTGGCGGCACGGCCCTTGAGGGCCTTGTTGGCGATCAGCAGGCTCATCGATTCCCACATCGACACTTCGGCGTGTCGCGCGTGATCGCGGATGGCTTCGACGGTTTTCTCGCCAATGCCACGCGGAGGGACGTTGATGACCCGCTCCAGCGCCGCGTCATTACCGCGACCTTCAAGCAGGCGCAGGTAGGCCATGGCATTTTTGATTTCTGCCCGTTCGAAGAAGCGCTGGCCGCCATAGATGCGGTAGGGAATGCGTTCGCGCAGCAAGGCTTCTTCCAGCACTCGCGATTGGGCGTTGGAACGGTACAGGATGGCAATGTCGCTGCGTGCCAGGCCGGTTTTCAGCACGCTTTCGATGGTTTCCACCACGTAGCGCGCTTCATCGTGCTCGTTGAACGCGGCGTACAGGCTCAGCGGCTCACCGTCGCCGCCGTCGGTCCATAGCTCCTTGCCGAGGCGATCGCTGTTGTTGGCGATCAAGGCGTTGGCCGCTTTGAGGATGCCGGCGGTGGAGCGATAGTTCTGCTCCAGACGAATCATTTCGGCGTCGGGGAAGTCGGCGCTGTACTGGTGGATGTTCTCGATCTTGGCGCCGCGCCAGCCGTAAATCGACTGGTCGTCATCGCCGACCACCATCAGGCTGTCGCCGCCTTTGCACAGCAGGCGCAACCAGGCGTACTGCACGGCGTTGGTATCCTGGAATTCGTCTACCAGTACATGGCGGAAACGCCGTTGGTAGTGTTCCAGCAGGCCCGGGTGATCACGCCACAGGTCCAGGGCGCGCAACAGCAGTTCGGAGAAGTCGATGACCCCGGCGCGCTGACAGGCTGCCTCGTAAGCTTCATAGATGCTGCGCATGGTGCCCAGGTACAGGTCACCGCTGGCCTGGATATGTTGCGGGCGCAGTCCTTCGTCTTTCTGCCCATTGATGAACCATTGCGCCTGGCGCGCGGGCCAGCGTTGTTCATCGAGGCCTAGCTCGCGGATTACCCGCTTGACCAGGCGTTGCTGGTCATCGCTGTCGAGAATCTGGAAATTCTGGTTCAGCCCGGCTTCTTGCCAGTGCGCACGCAACAGGCGGTGAGCCAGGCCGTGGAAGGTACCCACCCACATCCCCGCTGGGTTGATGCCCATCAGTTGCTCGATACGCTGGCGCATTTCGGCGGCAGCCTTGTTGGTGAAGGTCACCGACAGGATCGAGTGCGGCGAGGCCTGTTCGACCTGGATCAACCAGGCGATACGGTGCACAAGCACGCGGGTTTTGCCGGAGCCAGCACCAGCCAGGACCAACTGACGACCGACGGGGGCCGCTACGGCCTGGCGTTGGGCGTCGTTGAGGGAGTTCAACAGGAGAGAGAGATCATCGCGCATCCGGCCATTTTAGGGGCGCAATCAACCCTTGGGCAAACATACAGTAGAAAAAGTTAAGCCCCACGACCACCCGGTCACCGTGCCGCAGCCCAAGGCCTGCGCGCTTGAGCGCTTTTCGTCGGAAATCCGCTAGCAGAATTAATGATCCAGAGCAGTTTGGCGCAGGCCTTTGCTTGTGTATGCTCCGTGCACGTTTAGGGCTAACCATTACAAGAACACTGCCTATGACCACTGGTGTGAGCTCCGTTGGCGTTCCATTGCAGACGCGCGGGGGTATCCGTAAGCAATTCGCGACGCAACTGGCGGTAGAGCGTACCCGCTTGCTCTATCAAGGCTCGTTGCTGCCCACCTTATTCATGCTGCTCACCGGTTTGGTCTGTGCCTGGTTGCTGTGGAGCCCGGCGCGCTACCTGCAAGTCAGTGTCTGGGTGGTGTGGTTGATGGCGCTGGTGGCCCTGCGGGTTATTCAGGTTGCTGCTTTTGATTCGGCCATGCCCGAACGCCAGGCCAAGCCGACCTGGTGGCGAATGTTTCTATTAGGCTCGGCGTTCAGTGGCCTGACCCTGGCCAGTGCAGCGATTGCCTTGGTCCCTGTGGACAACTTCACCCAGCAAGCGTGGGTATTCGGCTTGCTTGGGGTGGCGACCCTGTCTGCCAGCATCGCCTATGCCGTCAGCCTGCCTGCGTTCCTCAGTTTTACCCTACCGTGCCTGCTACCCCCTATCGCCTTTCTGTTCTGGACGGGCGACGAGCAGCAACAGGGGTGGGGCTGGCTCGGGCTGATTCTGCTGGGCGCTTTGCTGGTGGTGGCATGGCAGGTCAACCGACTGATCGAGGCAGGCTTGCTCAAACGCTTTCAGAATCAGGCGCTGATCGAACACCTGCAGGCTGCACAGCGGCGCAGCGAACGCCTCAACCAGGCGCTGGCCGGCGAAGTTGAGCAGCGGCGACTTATAGAAGAACAGCTGCGAGAGGCCCAGGCCGGCCTTGAGTCACGGGTCGAAGAGCGCGGGCGGGCGCTGGACCACGCCAATCACGCCCTCAGTGCAAGCGAGCAACGCCTGGCGTTGGCTCTGCAAGCCAGTGAGCTGGGGATGTGGGATTGGAACCTGGAGACGGATGAAATTCACCACACCCAGCTGCACACCCTGTTCGGCCTTGAGCAGACCCAGGTACGTAGCGTGCGCAATGACCTCAAGCCTCGGTTGCACCCGGATGATCTGCCGGTGTTGCGGCGCACCCTGGTCGAGCACCTTAAAGGGCGCAGCGAGGATTATCGGGTTGAGTACCGTGTGCGCCACAACCAGGGACACTGGTGCTGGGTCGAAGACCGCGGGCGGGCCGTGGAGCACGATGCCAGCGGCAAGGTAGTGCGCATGCTCGGTACGCGTCGCGATGTTTCTGCCCAGAAGGCCTATGAAGAACAGCAACGGTTGGCAGCGACCGTGTTCGAAGCCGCCAGCGAGGGCATTGCCATTCTCAGCCCGGACTTCGAACTGCTGGCCGTCAATCAGGCGTACTGCGAAGTCACCGGTTACTGCCGCGAAGAATTACTGGGGCGTGATGCCCTGGAGCTGCCTTGCAGCCGGGATGCCCGGCGGCACAGCATGGCCATTGACCAGGCACTGGACCAGCAGGGGCGCTGGCAGGGCGAACTGGTTGAAGCGCGCAAGAATGGAGAGCTGTACCCGCAATGGCTACAGCTCAATGGTGTACGGGATGCGCGAGGCAACATCAGCAATATCGTCGGCTTTTTCACCGACTTGTCGGCACGTCGGGAGTCGGAAGAGCGTTTACGCTACCTGGCACATTATGACGAACTCACCGGGCTGGCCAACCGTGCACTGTTTCGCCTGCGCCTGCATGAGGCCGGGCAGCGAGTACGGCTTAATGGCCGCAGCCTGGCATTGCTGCACATCGATCTAGACCGCTTCAAGCTACTCAATGAAAGCCTGGGCCATGAACTGGCGGATGAGTTGCTCAAGAAAATGGCCCAGCGTATCGCCAGCGCGCTGCCTGAAGCTGACACTGTCGCGCGCCTGTCCGGTGACGAGTTTGCCGTGCTGTTCGACGGTTACAACAACCTCTCCAGCCTGGTACGGGTGACCACACGCCTGCTCGACAAACTGCGCGTGCCGCAGCGCCTGGGTGGCCATGAAGTGGTGATCAGTGCCTCGGTGGGCATCAGTGTGTTGTCCGATGCCACGTTCGATCTCAATGCCTTGGTCAGCCAGGCCGATATGGCCAAGCAACACGCCAAGCACTTGGGCGGTGACAGCTTCCAGTTTTATACCGAGAGCCTGCGGGCAAGCACGCTCGAGCGCCTGCAACTGGAAAATCATTTACGCAAAGCCATCGAAGAGCGCCAGTTGCTGGTGTATTACCAGCCCAAGTTGTGCCTGCGCCATGGTCAGTTGTTGGCCGCTGAAGCGTTGGTGCGCTGGCAGCATCCGGAGTGGGGCATGGTGCCGCCGGGTGAGTTCATTGGCCTGGCCGAAGAAACCGGGTTGATCGCACCGATTGGTGAATTTGTCCTGCGCCAGGCCTGCTGGCAGGCCTGTGAATGGCAGCGGCAAGGGCTGGCGCCGATCCGTGTTTCGGTGAACCTGTCGGTGTATCAGCTGCGTCAAGGCAAGCTGGTCAGCCTGGTGCGCCAGGTGCTGGAGGAAAGTGGCCTGGCGCCGCACCTGTTGGAACTGGAACTGACCGAGAGCCAGTTACTCGACAGTGTCGAGCACATCATCACCACCTTTGAGCAACTGCATGAACTGGGGGTCAAGCTGGCGATTGATGATTTTGGTACGGGCTATTCATCACTCAGCTACCTCAAGCGCTTCCCGGTGGACTACGTGAAAATCGATCAGGCCTTTGTTCGTGGCCTGCATGAAGGCAGTGAAGATGCCGCGATTACCCGGGCGATCATCGCCATGGCCAAGAGCCTGGAGCTGAAAGTCGTGGCCGAAGGTGTGGAAACCCAGGAGCAACTGGCACTGCTGCGCGAGCAGGGGTGTGATGAAGTGCAGGGTTACTTGATCAGCAAGCCGGTGGATGCCACTGCCTTCGGCAATCTGCTGGCATCCAGCATGACCCGCTTCTGCGGGTAGCAGGCCGTGTACGGGCACAGGCCTGCCAGTGCAAACATCAGTCGGGTTTGACGACTTCAAAGAGGGTGGCAATTTCCGCACGCTCATGGAGTATTCTCACATGAACAAGTTTGGGTTGATTGCCTGGGATGTCGATTACTTCGAAACAGACCTCTTTATCGGTCTTCACTTGGATGAACGTGCCTGCCTCTTGCTCGAGTTTGAGATCTAGAGGTTCGCTACCGTCTCTTCTGAGTTTCCTGCCTTTCACCAGTGTCGGCTTAATGCCTGGGTGGGCGACAGTAACGGTGCCACGCACCGTGACGCGCATATCGTCGCTGCCTGATATCGGGTCTACTTGATAACGCCAGTCCTTGGTCTCGATCGTCATAACGTAATGCCTCAATTGTGTGTCGCAACACAGGTTGCAGGCTCACCAGTGGAGCTGAACGGCCTTCAACCGTTGCGGATACTCCCTTGGCGAGCTGGCAGACCGTACGCGAGCGCAGGCCTGCCAGTGCAGGGTCACTTGGTAATGATGACTTCTGTGACGGTGGTCAGCAGCTTGCCTTCATGAAAGATGTTCACCCAGGGGATATTGCTGTGATCGCCGAGCATCTCGAAGCAGGCTTCTTGATCGGTGATCACCTGAACGGTGAGGCCTGACTCCTGCTCAAGCTTGAGCTCCAGATTCAGGGCAAAGGATTTGTCCTGAATTCTGGCCTTCTCCAGTGTCGCCTTGATGCCTGGATTGGCGACAGTGACGGTGCCGCGCACCTTGAAGCTGTTGCCATCGACGCCTGGCATCAGATTATGGTGAATACGCCAGTCCTTGGATGAGATCATCATGTCTTGTTTCCTCGATAGTGGGTCGCAACACAGGTTGCAGCCCCATCTTGTTGTTACCGAGGTTGGCAGTGGAGTTGGAAAACCTTCAGCCGTGCCACATGCTCCCTTGGCGTCCCAGCAGGCTATGAGCCTGGTCGGGCCCGTTGGAGCCCGCAGGGTAGGGCTTGGGCGCCTGAAAGTACTCTTGCCAGCCGGTGAGGATCGGGTCGATCCAGGCCCACGCCGCTTCCACCTCGTCACGGCGCATAAACAGCGTCGAGTCGCCGTCGAGGACATCCAGCAACAGGCGCTCGTAAGCGTCCCAGCGGCGCGTCTGGCCAAACACTTGGGCAAGGTTCAGGTTCAGTTCCACCGGCTCCAGACGCATGCCTTTGCCGGGGGACTTGGTCATCATCTGCAGGCTGATGCGCTCGTCGGGCTGTAGCTGAATCAGCAGCTGGTTGGCCTGGTCGCCGTCGAACAGGCGATGGGGAACGGGCTTGAACTGAATGACGATTTGCGACGTGCGCTTGGCCAGACGCTTGCCGGTGCGCAGGTAGAACGGCACGCCGGCCCAGCGCCAGTTGTCGATGTGTGCTTCTACGGCGACGAAGGTTTCAGTATCGCTGTCGTTGTCGACATCTTTCTCGAAGTAGTACGCAGGAACTTCCTGGCCGCCGATCTTGCCCGCGCTGTATTGCCCGCGCACAGTTTTGTCCTGCACATCCTGGCCGCAAATGGGTTTGAGCGCCTTGAGGATTTTTACCTTTTCATCGCGCACCGCTTCGGCCTCGAACTGCGCGGGTGGCTCCATGGCGACCAGGCAGAGCAGTTGCAGCAAGTGGTTCTGCAGCATGTCGCGGGTAGCACCTGCACGATCGTAGTAGGCACCACGGTTTTCCACGCCCAGGGTTTCGCAAACGCTGATTTGCACGTGCTCGACCTGACTGTTACGCCACACCGGCTCCAGCAGGGCATTGGCAAAGCGCAGGGCCATGAGGTTCTGCACGGTCTCCTTGCCGAGGTAGTGATCGATGCGAAACACCTGCGACTCGTCGAATACCGCACCGATCGCCTGGTTGATTGCAGTGGCAGAGTCCAGCGAATGGCCAATCGGCTTTTCCAGGACGATACGCGCTTCGCTGTCAGCCAGACCGGCCACTTTCAGGTGGTTGGCGATCGGCACGAAGAGGTTCGGCGCGGTCGCCAGGTAGTACACCCGTGTCAAACCACCGGCTTCCCCGAGATAGCGTGCCAGGCGCCCGAAGTCGGCGCTTTGCGCGGCATCCATGGAGAAGTAGTCCAAGCGGGCAGAGAAGCGCGCCCAGACGTCTTCGTCGAAGTCGTTGCGGGCAATCTGGGCGCGGCAACGGCGTTCAGCGAGCTTGAGATATTCGCTGCGTGGCAGGTTGCGCCGGGCCAGCGCAATGATCCGCACGGCAATGTGCAGACGACCCTCGCGATACAGGTGGTAGAGCGCCGGAAGCAGTTTATGCAAGGCCAGATCACCGGTGCCGCCGAACACCATAATGTCGCAGGGGATAGTCAATACCACCACTCTCCTAGTTGGTTTAGCTGGGCGGGTCGCCGGTCATGTAGTATAACTACAAGAAAGCTACAACCCGGTCAGTCGATCATAACCGAGTCCTGCCCTTGAATCTGTTGCAACACATCGCCCAGTCGCGCCATCTGTTACGCAAATCGGAACTGAAAGTTGCCGATCACGTGCTGCTGGATCCCGCAGCCGTCATGCACAGCTCCATGGCCGATCTTGCCCACAGCGTTGGTATCAGCGAGCCGACCATCGTGCGCTTTTGCCGAGCCATCGGATGTTCAGGGTTCCAGGACCTCAAGCTGAAGCTGGCCCAGAGCCTGGCGGCCGGTGCCAGCTTCGGCCAGTTCGCCATCCATGAAGACGACTCCGTCGCCGACTACAGCCTGAAAATCTTCGATACAACATTGCATACCCTGATGGAGGTGCGTGAGCATCTTGACCCTCAGGCCTTGCAGCGTGCGGTGTCGGCCATGGCTCAGGCTCAGCGCGTCGAATTCTATGGCTTTGGTGCTTCCGGCGCGGTGGCTGCGGATGCGCAGCACAAGTTTTTCCGCTTGCTGCTCACGGCGGCGGCGTACTCTGACCCGCACATGCAGGCGATGTCGGCCGTGACCCTCAAGCCAGGCGATGTGGCGATCTGCATTTCCCAGTCAGGGCGCTCCAAAGACCTGCTGATCACCGCCAACCTGGTGCGTGAGAGCGGTGCCACGTTGATCACCCTGTGCCCGAGCCAGACCCCACTGGCCGAGCTGTCGAGCGTCAACCTGGCCATCGACGTGCATGAAGACACGGAAATCTACACGCCGCTGACCTCGCGTATTGCCCACCTGGTGGTGATCGATGTGCTGGCGATGGGGGTGGCGATGGCCCGTGGTCCAAGCCTGGTCAACCACCTCAAGAGCGTCAAGCGCAGCTTGCGCAGCCTGCGACTGTCGCCCAAATCAATCAAAGCGATGGACGACTGACCTCCGTAGGAGCGGGCTTGCCCCGCGATGCGACGTGTCTGAAAGATCGCTATCGCGGGGCAAGCCCGCTCCTACAACAATCGTTTCATTGATTTGTCATTGGCGCGCCGCCAAACCGTAACGCCACGTAGTCAGGCTGAAACTCCCGCACTCGATCAGGGAGATAGGCAATGGCTCGTGAATTCGATGGCTCGTATCAACCCACCGTCAAATCCCGTAAGCAGCAGGAGAAGGATCAGCGTCGCATGGAGTTCCGACGCGCGATCGAAAGCTACTCCGAGCAACGCCGCTTATTGCAGGAAATTGCCGATTACCCCGATTTGCAGGCCATCAGTGTGTGGCAGGTATCGGCGGCAAGCTCCCCGAAAAACGCTCAACAAGTGCGCTAATTTGCGTACGTTCGCTGCGGATGAATGCAAGAAAGGCCAAGGCCACCGGCGATTGCCGCTTGGCCTTGGACTGCACCACGCACCAACTGCGGTACAGCGGAAGTTCTTCGACCGGTAACTCGCGCAACACGCCCGTGGCCAGTTCCAGGTTCAGGGCGTGGCGGGTGAGCAGGGCAATGCCCAGCCCGGCAATCACGCACTCGCGCTGGGCATCGGCGGAGGCCACCTCAAGCGTCTGGGTAAAGTGCACACGCTTGTCCTTGAAGTACTCCTCGCACGCTTTACGCGTTCCCGAGCCTTGCTCGCGAACCAGCAGGGTATGCGGTTCCAAGTCCTGAAGGCGCAGCGTCTCCAGCTTGCACAGCGGATGATTGGGCGGTGCCACGGCTACAATCGGGTTGTTGAGGAAGGGCAGAAATTCCAGGCCCATGTCCTGAGGCACCATGGACATGATGATCAGGTCGTCGCGATTGTCGGAAAGACGACGGATAGCCTGGGCCCGGTTGACCACCGTGAGGGTAAGATTGACCTCTGGGTGCAGGCGTTTGAAGGCGGCGAACAGGTGTGGAACGAAGTATTTGGCGCTCGACTCGACCGCCAGCTTCAGCTGCCCTTGCAGCGAGCCCTGCATGTCGGAAAGCTGCATGTCGAGGCTTTCCAGGCGGCCGAAGATGTCGCGGCTGGCACGCTGAAGGGCTTCGGCAGCTTCGGTCAGGTAGAGTTTTTTGCCGACGTATTCAAACAGCGGTTGGCCCACCAATTCTTCAAGCTGGCGGATCTGTAGACTAACGGCGGGTTGCGTCAGGTTCATCTCCTCGGCCGCCCGGCTGTAGGAACGCAAATCACAGACCTCATTGAAGATCTGCAATTGACGCAATGTCATACGCATCAATGACTTACGCATTTTTTTCTTATCTCGGCAAAACCTTGTAACAGCACTATAAGCTTTTGCTAATGCACACCCTAATAAATATTGATTTTTGTTTATCAAGAGACAGCGCTAGGGTAAAGATGCGACTGGCCAGCGACGATTGGTCACGCGCCGACCGGCTTTGCCGACTCGTTTGTTCTAGCGGCCTTGGGAATACTCCAGTGATAAAAAAGATCCTGATCGCCAACCGTGGTGAAATTGCTGTTCGGATCGTGCGTGCCTGCGCCGAGATGGGCATTCGCTCCGTGGCGATCTACTCCGACGCCGACCGCCACGCCTTGCACGTGAAACGTGCGGATGAGGCCCACAGCATTGGTGCCGAGCCCCTGGCCGGCTACCTGAACCCGCGCAAGCTGGTGAACCTGGCAGTGGAAACCGGTTGTGATGCGCTGCACCCGGGTTATGGTTTTCTGTCGGAGAACGCTGAACTTGCCGACATCTGCGCTGAGCGTGGCATCAAGTTTATCGGCCCTGCCGCCGAAGTCATTCGCCGCATGGGTGACAAGACTGAAGCCCGTCGCAGCATGATCAAAGCCGGTGTACCGGTCACCCCGGGCACTGAAGGCAACGTTGCCGACATTCATGAGGCGCTTGAGGAAGGTGACCGCATCGGTTACCCGGTCATGCTCAAGGCCACCTCCGGTGGTGGCGGCCGCGGTATTCGTCGCTGCAACAGCCGTGATGAGCTGGAACAAGCTTTCCCACGAGTGATTTCCGAGGCCACCAAAGCCTTTGGTTCGGCGGAAGTCTTCCTGGAAAAATGCATCGTCAACCCGAAACACATCGAGGCGCAGATCCTCGGTGACAGCTTCGGCAACGTGGTGCACCTGTTCGAGCGTGACTGCTCGATCCAGCGCCGCAACCAGAAGCTGATTGAGATCGCCCCAAGCCCGCAACTGACCCCCGAACAGCGCGCCTACATCGGTGACCTGTCGGTGCGCGCAGCCAAGGCTGTGGGTTACGAGAACGCCGGTACCGTGGAGTTCCTGCTCGCCGATGGCGAGGTGTACTTCATGGAAATGAACACCCGGGTGCAGGTGGAACACACCATCACCGAAGAAATCACCGGTATCGACATTGTTCGTGAGCAGATCCGCATTGCCTCGGGCCTGCCACTGTCGGTCAAGCAAGAAGACATCCAGCACCGCGGTTTCGCCCTGCAGTTCCGGATCAATGCTGAAGACCCGAAAAACAACTTCCTGCCAAGTTTCGGCAAGATCACCCGTTACTACGCACCCGGCGGCCCTGGCGTGCGTACCGACACGGCGATCTACACCGGCTACACCATTCCACCGTTCTATGACTCCATGTGCCTGAAACTGGTGGTCTGGGCGCTGACCTGGGAAGAAGCCATGGACCGTGGTCTGCGGGCCCTGGACGACATGCGCGTACAAGGGGTGAAAACCACCGCCGCCTACTACCAGGAAATCCTGCGCAATCCGGAATTCCGCAGCGGTCAGTTCAATACCAGCTTCGTTGAAAGCCATCCGGAACTGACCAACTACTCGATCAAGCGCAAACCCGAAGAGCTGGCCCTGGCCATCGCTGCCGCCATTGCCGCCCACGCAGGCCTGTGAGGAATCCCATAATGTCCAAGAAAATCTTTGTAACCGACACAATCCTGCGCGACGCTCACCAGTCCCTGCTGGCCACCCGCATGCGTACCGAAGACATGCTGCCGATCTGCGACAAGCTCGACAAGGTCGGCTACTGGTCGCTGGAAGTCTGGGGTGGTGCGACCTTCGACGCCTGTGTGCGCTTCCTCAAGGAAGACCCGTGGGAGCGTCTGCGCAAACTGCGTGCGGCACTGCCTAACACCCGTCTGCAAATGCTGCTGCGCGGGCAGAACCTGCTCGGCTACCGCCACTACAGCGACGACGTGGTCAAAGCCTTCGTGGCCAAGGCTGCGGTCAACGGTATCGACGTGTTCCGTATCTTCGATGCGATGAACGACGTGCGTAACCTGCGCGTGGCGATCGAAGCGGTCAAAGCTGCCGGCAAACACGCCCAGGGCACCATCGCTTACACCACTAGCCCCGTGCACACCATCGATGCGTTTGTGGCCCAGGCCAAGCAGATGGAAGCCATGGGTTGCGACTCGGTGGCGATCAAAGACATGGCCGGCCTGTTGACGCCGTTCGCCACAGGTGAACTGGTCAAGGCACTGAAAGCCGAGCAATCGCTGCCGGTGTTCATCCACTCCCACGACACTGCCGGTCTGGCTGCCATGTGCCAGCTCAAGGCGGTCGAGAACGGTGCCGACCACATCGATACCGCGATCTCCAGCTTTGCCTGGGGTACCAGCCATCCAGGTACCGAATCGATGGTTGCGGCGCTCAAGGGCAGTGAGTTCGACACCGGCCTGGACCTGGAGCTGCTGCAGGAAATCGGCCTGTACTTCTACGCCGTACGCAAGAAGTACCACCAGTTCGAAAGCGAATTCACCTCCGTCGATACCCGTGTGCAAGTCAACCAGGTACCGGGCGGCATGATTTCCAACCTGGCCAACCAGCTCAAAGAGCAGGGCGCACTCAATCGCATGAACGAAGTGCTGGCGGAAATCCCACGGGTGCGTGAAGACCTCGGCTTCCCGCCACTGGTCACCCCGACTTCGCAAATCGTCGGCACCCAGGCGTTCTTCAACGTGCTGGCCGGTGAGCGCTACAAAACCATCACCAACGAGGTGAAGCTGTACCTGCAAGGTGGTTATGGCAAGGCGCCGGGCGTGGTCAACGAGAACCTGCGCCGCCAGGCCATCGGCAGCGAAGAAGTGATCGACGTGCGCCCGGCCGACCTGCTCAAGCCGGAAATGACCAAGCTGCGTAACGACATCGGCAGCCTGGCCCGGTCTGAAGAAGACGTGCTGACCTTCGCCATGTTCCCGGACATCGGGCGCAAGTTCCTTGAAGAGCGCGAAGCCGGAACCCTGACCCCTGAAGTGCTACTGCCGATTCCGGAAGCCGGTGCCGTGGCCTCGGCCAGCGGTGAAGGCGTACCGACCGAGTTCGTCATCGACGTACACGGTGAAACCTACCGCGTCGACATCACCGGTGTTGGCGTCAAGGCTGAAGGCAAGCGTCACTTCTACCTGTCGATTGATGGCATGCCGGAAGAAGTGGTGTTCGAGCCGCTCAACGAATTCGTCGGCGGTGGCAGCAGCAAGCGCAAGCAGGCCAGTGCACCGGGCCATGTCAGCACCACCATGCCGGGCAACATCGTCGATGTGCTGGTCAAGGAAGGTGACGTGGTCAAGGCCGGCCAGGCGGTGCTGATTACCGAAGCCATGAAGATGGAGACCGAAGTTCAGGCGGACATCGCCGGTAAGGTCACCGCCATTCACGTGGCCAAGGGCGACCGGGTCAACCCGGGTGAAATCCTGATCGAGATCGAGGGCTGATTCTCAAGCCCTCATCTACAAGCGGTTAACCTCTGGGGGGCGTATGCTCCCCTTTTTTTTTTGCGGTGGGATCAATTGTCTTGCACCACCTGTAGGAGCGGGCTTGTCCCGCGATTGCAGTTTGTCTGTCTGACCGCATCGCGGGGCAAGCCCGCTCCTACCGGGTTCAAAGGCCTCGGCATGCCTCTAGTGAATGCACTTGGCCTTGCGGTTGTTGATTCTTTGCCGACAACCAACGCTCAAACCCCAGCGCAATGGCCGGCCACTCGTCATCGGTAATAGAGAACCACGCCGTGTCGCGGTTGCGGTCTTTGATGACCATATGTTTGCGAAACACCCCTTCAAAGTGGAAACCGAAGCGCTCAGCCGCCCTTTTCGAGCGGGCGTTGTCGTTGTTGCACTTCCATTCCAGACGCCGGTTGCCCAGCTCGAAGGCCAGCTTGCCCAACAGGTACACCGCTTCGGTGCCGCGGGGTGTGCGCTGCATGGCGGCGCCAAAGGCGATGTGGCCGATTTCGATACGGCCCTGGTCAGGCACGATCGACATCAGGCTGAGGATGCCTTGGGTCTGGCCGCTGGCACTGTCGATGACGCTGTAAAACAACGGATCGCTACTGGCTGCATTGCTGTCGAGCCAATGGTCGAAGTCTTCGCGTTCGGTGAAGGGGCCATAGGCCAGGTAGTCCCAGAGTTTCGGGTCGGCATCGGGGCCTTGGAACACTTGCCACAGGTCCTCGCGGTCACGCCGCGGGTCGAGCTTCTCCAGGCGGATGAAGCGGCCAACCAATGGGGTAGGTTGCGGGCGTTTTGCCGGATGCCAGTGCAACGTTGTACTCATATGAGGGCTCCTGGACTTACAACGGTTTGCGGAACTGGATGAAGCCAGGCCGCTCAGCGACTTGCTCATAGAGGCTGATGGCCGTGGCGTTGGTTTCATGGGTCAACCAGTGAACCTTGGCGCAGCCAGCTTCCTTCGCCGTAGCGTAGACGTATTCGATCAACTGGCGACCGACACCAAGGCCACGCAGTTCGCTCTGTACATAGAGGTCCTGCAGGTAGCAGGAATTCTCGATGCTCCAGTTGGAGCGATGATAGATCCAGTGAACCATGCCCACCGCCTTGCCATCGACCCAGGCCAGAGCGGCATTGGTCGGCTCCGCCGGGTCGAGCATGCGCTGCCAGGCGACAGTGGTCACCTCATCGGCAAGACGGGTTTCGTAGAAGCGTAGATAAGCCTGCCACAGGGGCAGCCAGGCGCTATGGTCGTTGGCGGTAACCGGGCGGATAGTGACGGCAGTCATGGGGCGGTTCCTTCAAGGTTGGCGCATCAATGCGCTCAGTTGGTTATCCAGTGGATCAGGGCTGTTGGCCAGGCCGGTGCGGACACCCTCGATGTCGAGGGGGGAACGGTTCTGGCTGAGCTTGCGGGTGCCTTGCAGGCGCTCAATGGGCAGCGCGAAGCCGACGATGGCCTTGAGCATCCCGGCCATGTAATCGGCGGGTGCTTCGTCCACCGACCACGGCTTGGCCTGGCCTTGTTCGTGGTGGTCGCTCAGGCGTCGGACAATGTCCAGCAGGCGCTCGGCATCGTGGTACACCTCGGCTTTGCCCCAGGCATGCACGGCCAGGTAGTTCCAGGTTGGTACAGTGCGCGGGTTCTGTGCCTTGCTGGGGTAATAGCCGGCACTGACATAGGCATCGGGCCCGGCAAATATCACCAGCGCTTCGGCGCCGTTGGCCAGCTCCTGCCATTGCCGATTGGCGCGGGCAAAGTGACCGTACAGGGTGCCGTTGCTGCCTTCGCTGCGGTCCAGCAACAGCGGCAGGTGGCTAGCCTGCAGGCCTTGTTCACCCTGGGTTACCAGAACGGCCAGGCGCGTCTGCTCAATCTGCTGATGCAGTTGGCTGAGGTCGGTTTCCTTGTAGTGCGACGGTGTGAACATAGGGATTGTCCTTGGCGAATGGCTCAATCCTAGGCAGGCTATTGGTCTATGGTAAGAGCCATTTAAAGCTAATTTGATAGGTCCATTGTCATGAGCGAGCATCCTCTCACGCTGCAATTCGACCCTGCGGGTATCGTCCTTGATCGGCGCCAGGGGCTCAGCCGTCAGCTCTATCAGGCATTACGCATGCGCGTTCTGGATGGTCGATTGAGTAGCGGCACGCGCTTGCCGGCCACGCGCGAAATGGCCAGTGCTTTGTCGCTGTCACGTAACAGTGTGGTGCGTGCCTATGACCAGTTGTACGCCGAGGGCTTTATCGAAAGCCGGGTCGGTGACGGGACCTATGTCAGTCAGCTGCCAAAACTATCCACAAAAGTATCCACAGGGTTATCCCGGGGTTTTTCCACAGCCTTATCCACAAAAATGGCTTCTGATACTGTTGATTTGTCCAGTAAAGTTATCCACAAAGGCCCGTTGAGTCGCCTGCAAAGCAATCATTTACCCGCCCCGAAAAGCGGGTCGCCGCGTGCATTTCGTGTCGGTTTGCCGGCGCTCGATCTGTTTCCTTTCGAGGTCTGGGCCAAGCTGCAGGCGGGTTTTTGGCGTAATCCGGAACTTGCGGCTCTGGGCTACGGAGACCCTGCGGGTGAGCCGCAACTTCGTGAGTTGATTGCTGCCTATCTTCGTCGATCTCGCGGGCTTTCCTGCAGGGCTGAGCAAATTGTGATCACCAGTGGTGCGCAGCAAGCGATCAGCCTTTGTGCACAGCTGCTGTTGCAGCCAGGCGAGATCGCTGCTGTGGAAAACCCTGGCTACAGAGCCGCCGCCCACAGTTTTACCCTGACGGGGGCACGGGTTGTGGGAGTGGCTGTGGACCAGGAGGGATTCGATTGCTCTGCGTTGCAGGCCCTTGCGACGTGCCGTCTTGCCTATGTAACGCCAGCTCATCAGTATCCACTTGGCGTGACCATGTCGCTTGCGCGGCGCCTGGCCTTGCTGGACTGGGCTCAGCGCAACGATGGTTGGATCATCGAAGACGACTATGACGGCGAATATCGCTACAACGGTGCCCCCTTGGCACCGCTTGCAGCGCTGGATGGCAATGGTCGGGTGTTGTACGTCGGAACCTTCGGCAAGATTGCCTTTCCAGCCCTGAGGCTGGGCTATCTTGTGCTGCCGCCAGGCCTGGTCGAGGCATTTTCCCAAGGTCGGGCATTGGCGGTAAGGCACTCGGAAATTGGCACCCAACGGGTCATGGCGCAGTTCATGGCTCAGGGTCACTTTCAGCGTCATATCCGGCGCATGCGCCGTGCGGCACTGGCCCGGCGCAACGCGTTGATAAGCGCTTGGCCAGCCGGTAAAGACGGTATCAAACCGCTGCCGGATATCGACGCCGGGCTGCATGTCACGGTAGAAGTCGAGAGTATTGAGCGGGAGCGGCAGTTGATTGCACAGGCCGCGCAGGTGGGGGTGGAAATCACCCCGCTGAGTGACTTTTCGATGCCGGACCTACAAGGGCAGTTGGCGCCGCGGGCAGGTTTGGTCATGGGCTTTGCCTCAGTGCCTGAAGGTTCAGTGATAAGCGCACTGGAGGCATTATCCAAAGTATGGAGGTAATGGCGTTCAATGTTTTGCCGGGCATGACCGGCATTGCTCTTGTCCATCCTGGCAAAAGGACAAGATGGCGGCGTATCAATAAGCAGTTTCACTGCTGAATGGTGATACGCCCCCATTATCGATTGGGTGACGTATCACCCAGGCGCCAGATTACCGGGCTGTTGGCTGAGCGTTCTGGAAGCCTTCCAGCACGTTGACCGCGTTGATGCCGATTTCCTCGACCGCGTAGCCACCTTCCATCACGAACAGCGTCGGTTTACCCAGGCGAGCGATGCGTTCGCCCATTTTCAGGTAGTCGGGGCTGTCCAGTTTGAACTGCGAGATCGGATCGTCTTTGAAAGTATCCACCCCGAGCGAGACCACTATTATCTCCGCCCCAAAGTCAGCAATGCGCTCGCAGGCTTGATCCAATGCGTTACCCCACGTCTGCCAGTCACTGCCTGCCGGCAGCGGATAGTTGACGTTGTAACCCAGGCCTTCACCTTCACCCTGTTCGTCGGCATAACCGAGGAAAAACGGAAACTCGGCTTGTGGATCGCCGTGAATCGAGGCGAAGAACACATCGTTGCGCTGGTAGAAAATCTCCTGGGTGCCGTTGCCGTGGTGGTAGTCCACATCAAGGATGGCGACTTTGCGGCGGCCTTGGTCGATAAACGCCTGAGCGGCAATCGCCGCGTTGTTCAGGTAGCAGTAACCGCCCATGACATCGCTGGCGGCGTGGTGTCCTGGTGGGCGGCACAGTGCAAAGGCGCTGTGGGCACCGGCTTGCACGGCAGCCTGAGCGGTGAGTGCTACTTGCGCGGCACTGTATGCGGCCTGCCATGTGCCCGCCGTGATGGGCGCGCCGGCATCGAAGCTGTAATAACCCAGTTCGCCGTGCAGGTGAGTTGGCTTAACGCCACGCAACGTGCGTGCCGGCCAGGTGTAGGGCAGCAGGTCACCGTCGTGGCCGAGGCTGGCCCAACGCTGCCAGGCGCCTTCGAAAAAGTTCAGGTAGTCGGCGCTGTGCACGCGTAGGAGGGGCGCACGGCCAAAGTCTACCGGGCCTTGAACCGGGCCCAGTTCGCGCGTTTTTACCCGCTCCAGTACATGATCCGCGCGCGAAGGCATTTCGAAGCACGGCATCAATTGCCCGTCGATCAGCTCGCAGCGGCCGTGGTGCAGGCGATGGTCATCAGAGTAAATGGTCAGCATTTTTTTGTTTTCCACAGTCACAGGCAGGGGTCCATTGTTGATGGATCGGCCTGGGTTCAGAACGGCGGAAACGGCCAAAAGGGGATCGATATGGCCAGATTGCTGGTCCGGATATCGCCCTGGGTGGATGCGCGGCGCGCTATTTATGCGCGGAAATGACTGGGCGCCACACCGCTCCAGCGTAAAAACGCATGGCGAAAGCTGGCGGTTTCGCTAAAGCCCAAGGCTTCGGCAATTTGATAGATCGGCAGCTGGTCTTCAGCCAGCAATTGTTTGGCCCGCTCAAAGCGCAGCTCATCGAGCAATTGCTGATAGCTGCTGCCCAGCTCCTGCAAATGGCGGCGCAACGTACGTGAAGAGCAGTTCATCTGTTTGGCCAGGCCTTCCAGGCCGGGTGCGGCGTCCAGTTGCTCGAGCAGTAACTGGCGGATGCGCCCCAGCCAGGCCTGACGCCCGGTGAACTCAAGGTTCTGTCGACGGCAACGTTCGCTCATGGCCCGGTGGGTGATCTGGTCGGCCAACGGTAAGGGTTTGTCTAGCCAGTGGCGCTCGAAAGCAAAAGCGTTGTCGTTGGCTTCGAATTGCAACGGGCAATTGAAGGTGTCGGCATACAGCGCTTGATAGTCTGGTGCGGCATGGACAAAGCGTGTCGCCAGCAGCGGCAATGACTGCCCGAGCAAGTCGTCGCAAATGACTTTCAAGGAGGTCAGGCAGAACTCGGCATTGAACGCGGCCAACTGCGGGACTTCGCGATAGTTGCTGGCGCTGAACCAGATGCGCTCGCCGTCGTCGATCAGGCGCAGTTGAAAAAGTGTTCCCAGTAGCGCCGGGTACTGCATGGCCAGGCGCAAAGCGTCACCTAAGGTGGCACTGGAGAGCAGGGCGTAACCGAGCATGCCGTAGCAGGAAACATGCATGCGCCGACCCAGCTCCAGGCCCACTTCACGACGCCGCGCTACCGCGTTGGCGCAGACCAACAACTCCTGGCGCGTGGTAATGCGCAGGTCGGCGCGGCCCATGTCCTCGGGGCTTATACCGCTACCGTCGAGCAGCGCTGCTGCCTCTACGCCGTCATTTTTGAAGGCTTGTAGAATCAGCGACACGGCGTTGAGGGTCGTGAGGTGCGAGTGGAGCATGGTGGGCTTCCTGCTGAAGGGCTACCTGCAAGCCAGCAATATGCGTGCCTTGCCGGGTCAGCGCAGTTCCCCGCAGAGGTCTTGTTCAATCAGCTGGCGTACTTCGGGCAGCGGTAAACCGGCGCCGAGTAGCAACTGCAATTTGCCGAATGCCGCCTCACGGGTCATTCCACCGCCAGACAAAACCCCGGCCTGGCGCAGTCGGCTGCCCGCTTCATACACATCCAGCTCAACCCCGCCTTCATGGCACTGGGTGATCGCAACCACCACCACGCCTTTGGCCTGCGCCTGAGCCAGCGCATCGAGGAATTCGGTGTCGTCGGCCGGGCCAGTACCGCTGCCGAAACACTCCAGAACCAAACCCTGCACACCGCTGGCGAGCACTGCTTGCAACAGGCGCGCGTCGAATCCCGGAACCAGCGGCAAGACTGCAACCTTGGCGGTTTGTTTGGGGTGGCGATAGTCCAGCTCGGGCGCTAATGCTTGCACGCTGGGTGCACCACCGGCGCGTTTGAGGGGGACGAAAGGGTGGCGGCCGAAGCTGCGCACCTTGGCGGTGCGATGCGGGGCGAGCAGTTCCCCATGAAAGTACAGCTGCACCCCTGGGGCGATTCCGCGCTTGAGTGCCTGCAGGGCTCCGACCAGGTTCTCCCAGGCATCGCTGTCGGCGACTCCGGCGGGCAGCATCGAGCCGGTAAACAGTACCGGTGCTTGCAGGCCAAGCAACTGAAAGCTCATGGCGGCCGCGCTGTAGGCGAGGGTATCGGTGCCGTGCAGAATCAGCACGCCATCGCAGCCTTGCTCGTCGACCGCTTCGATGACCGCCTCACGCAAGCGCTGCCAGTATTGAGGTGTCATGTTGGCGCTGTCGATCAATGGCTGCATTTCGCGAAACCGCCACGACGGGATATCGGCAACCCCATCAAGTTGCTCGCGCATCCGCTGCTCGAAGCCGGAAGCCGGCGCCAGGCCATGAGCACTCGCCTGCATGCCGATGGTGCCACCGGTGTACAGCACCATGATGGTGCGGGCGGTATGTGCGGTTGGCATCGGGCGGTCTCCGTGGTCGGCTTATAGTTAGCTGCCCACTATACGCCACCGGGTAGGCGCGGGCTTGCCCCGCGATGCGATGTGACTGATAGACCGTGATCGCGGGGCAAGCCCACTCCTACGGGTTTTCACAGGCATAAAAAAAGGGCCCGGGGTATCAACCCTGGGCCCTCAAAAGGTGAGAGGTGTCTAGTCCCTCGACCTGGTGAGCGGTGTTACAGCATCCGTTACGCTTTCAGCGGAACCAGACGCGGAGCAATCATGTTTTCCGGACGCAGGATGTCGTTGAGCATCTCTTCGTCCAGCAGGCCTTCCTCGCGGACCAGTTCCAGCACACCACGGCCACTTTCCAGGGCGATGGCGGCGATACGGGTGGCGTTTTCGTAGCCGATGTACGGGTTCAGCGCAGTAACCAGGCCGATCGAGTGTTCGACCAGTTCACGGCAGCGCTGTTCGTTGGCGGTGATGCCGACGATGCAGTGCTCGCGCAGCATGTCCATGGCGCGTTGCAGCAGGCGGATCGAGTCGAAGATCTTGTAGGCGATCAGCGGCTCCATAACGTTCAACTGCAGCTGGCCACCTTCGGCGGCGACGGTCAGGGCCAGGTCGTTGCCCATGATGGCGAAGGCCACTTGGTTGACCGCTTCCGGGATAACCGGGTTGACCTTGCCTGGCATGATCGAGCTGCCTGGCTGACGTGCTGGCAGGTTGATCTCGTTGATGCCGGTACGCGGGCCGCTGGATAGCAGGCGCAGGTCGTTACAGATCTTCGACAGCTTGACCGCAGTACGCTTGAGCATGCCGGAGAACAGGACGAAGGCGCCCATGTCGGAGGTTGCTTCGATCAGGTCGGCAGCCGGTACCAGCGGTTGACCGCTGATGGTTGCCAGGCGTTGTACGGCCAGGGCCTGGTAGCCAGGGTCGGCGTTGATGCCGGTGCCGATCGCGGTACCACCGAGGTTGATTTCGGTCAGCAGTTCCGGTGCCAGCGAGCGCAGGCGCTGCAGGTCTTCGGTCATGGTGGTGGCGAAGGCGCGGAATTCTTGACCGAGGGTCATCGGTACGGCGTCTTGCAGCTGGGTACGGCCCATCTTCAGGACGTGGTCGAACTCTTTACCTTTGGCAGCGAAGGCCTGGATCAGGCTGTCGAGGCTAGCCAGCAGGGCGTCGTGACCCAGCAGCAGACCCAGACGGATCGCGGTCGGGTAGGCGTCGTTGGTCGACTGCGCCATGTTCACGTCGTTGTTCGGGTGCAGGTATTTGTATTCGCCTTTCTGGTGGCCCATGGCCTCCAGCGCGATGTTGGCGATAACTTCGTTGGCGTTCATGTTGGTAGAAGTACCAGCACCGCCTTGAATCATGTCGACCACGAACTGCTCGTGGAAGTCACCGCGGATCAGACGGGCGCAAGCCTCGCTGATGGCGGCGTGCTTGGCATCGCTCAGGTGACCCAGCTCACGGTTGGCGTCGGCAGCTGCTTGCTTGACCATGGCCAGGGCCACGACCAGCTTCGGGTAGTGCGACAGCGGAACACCGGAGAGGTGGAAGTTGTTGGCAGCGCGCAGGGTCTGGATGCCGTAGTAGGCATCAGCTGGGACTTCAAGGGTGCCAAGCAGGTCTTTTTCAACGCGGAACGATGCAGCAGCGGACATGATAAATATCATCTCGAGTTTGGCCCGGCACATGCCGGAATGGCGCCAATCCTAGGCCTGCGCCGGTTTTGCGGCCAATGCTGTTGCACGCTAACCTATGCACAAACGGCATAATGGTTGATGTGACGCCAACCGACATTCGAGCGTGTGCCATTTTGGTGCATGCCTGGAGAGACAAATGAACCTCGAAAGCAAATGGCTGGAAGACTTCAGTGCCCTGGCGGCGACCCGCAGCTTTTCCCAGGCCGCTGAGCGCCGCTTCGTGACCCAGCCGGCCTTCAGCCGCCGCATTCGCAGCCTTGAGGCTGCGCTGGGGCTGACCTTGGTCAACCGCTCGCGCACCCCCATCGAACTGACCGCAGCCGGCCAGTTGTTTCTGGTCACGGCACGGACCGTGGTCGATCAGTTGGGCGAAGTGCTGCGACACCTGCACCACCTGGAAGGTGGGCAGGGCGAAGTGATTCAGGTGGCAGCGGCGCACTCCCTGGCATTGGGATTCTTCCCGCGCTGGATTGCCCAACTGCGCAACGATGGGCTGAACATCGCCACCCGGCTGGTGGCCACCAACGTTGGCGACGCGGTGCATGCGTTGCGTGAAGGCGGCTGCGACTTGATGCTGGCGTTCTACGACCCCGATGCCGCCCTGCAGATGGATGCCGAAATCTTCCCGTCACTGCACATGGGCACCACCGAGATGCTGCCGGTGTGCGCCGCTGACGCCAATGGCAAGCCACTGTTCGACCTGGAGGGTGAGGGCAGTGTGCCGTTGCTGGCCTACAGCGCCGGGGCGTTCCTCGGGCGTTCGGTCAATCTGCTGCTGCGTCAGCGCAACCTGCGTTTCACCACGGTCTATGAGACCGCCATGGCCGACAGTCTCAAGAGCATGGCCCTGGAAGGGCTGGGTGTCGCCTGGGTGCCGAGGCTTTCGGCACGCGCAGAACTTGAGCGTGGTGAGCTGGTGATCTGTGGCAGCAGCCAGTGGCATGTGCCCCTGGAAATTCGCCTGTATCGCTGCGCCCTGGTACGCAAGGCCAACGTGCGCTTGCTGTGGCGCAAGCTGGAGACGGCAGCCAGCACAGGCGAATGACAGTTACGAGCTGGCGTTACTCGAGCGTACGCTGAAGGTTTTGCGCGATACGTTCACGGTTTGCATCGCTGTAGCGATAGCAGTTCGAGCGAAGCTGGTTGCGGCCTGGTTGCATGTAGGTTTCGCAGGCCCAACCATTGAAGCGGATTTCCGAATCCTCATGCACTGCCGACAGCAGATGCCCCAGTTCATGGGCGGCGTTACCGTAGGCTGACATGGAGGCCATGGCGTAAGTGCCGGAGCCGAAGAACACGCTTGCCAGCCCGGCGGTGTTGCTGTCGAAGATATCTTTGGTGATGAGTATCAACTTGCCATCGGTCTTTGCCTGTTGGCTGGCATTGTCGCCGAACGTTTCCAGGGTTTGTTGAGGTGGCTTGTTGCGGTAATCGATGTCCGTCACCCCTGCGATGCCGCGGCGGAACACGATCTCAACCGGGTGGGCGCTGATCTCGCGCATTTCCTTTATCCAGTGCGAAAAGTAGTCTTTTTCAAGACTTTCGTTGCTGATGTCAGCCAATTCGTCGTGGGCAAAAACTTCAACTACCAGCGATTTGGCCGCCATGGCTGAGGGTAAGTGCACCGCGCACAGCAGGGCGAACAGCGCTACAAAGGGTTTGAAAGGGGTCATTGTGGTGTCCTCCTTGGACGTTGTGACGTTAGGAGGTACCTACGCTAAGGCGACTGAGGCGGTGCAGGCAGCGGGAAAGGCTGACTGCAGTGGTAGGGCGATAGTCCATGCGAGGGGGGTCGCTATTTGACCCCAAAGTCAGTCCGGGCCCCGAAAAATAAGGCCGACAGTTGGTCGACGGAGTGCATCAACGTCGCGGCTTTGCGATATACTGCGCGGCCTTCGGTCGGTTCGCCCGACCCTAATTCGTATAACAAGCCACGCCGGTCGTCCCGCGTGGCTTGTTGTTTTTTGACGCGCCTGCGGGCGCCCAAGAGAAGAGGCTCGACGATGAGTGCACTGGTTGGCGTGATCATGGGCTCCAAGTCCGATTGGTCCACCCTTAGCCACACCGCCGATATGCTGGAAAAACTCGGCATTCCCTACGAGGTTAAAGTGGTCTCCGCCCACCGCACCCCGGACCTGCTGTTCCAGTATGCCGAAGAGGCCGAAGGCCGAGGCATCGAGGTGATCATCGCCGGTGCCGGTGGTGCTGCCCACCTGCCTGGCATGTGCGCCGCCAAGACTCACCTGCCGGTGCTGGGTGTGCCGGTGCAGTCCTCGATGCTCTCCGGCGTCGACTCGCTGCTGTCGATCGTGCAAATGCCAGCAGGCATTCCGGTGGCCACCTTGGCAATCGGCAAAGCCGGCGCAATCAACGCCGCGCTGCTCTCGGCGAGCATCCTCGGCGCCAAGCACCCGCAGTTCCACAGCGTGTTGAAGCAGTTCCGCGCAGAGCAGACAGACAACGTTCTGGACAATCCAGATCCGCGCCAGGCCTGAGGTCACAAGCATGAAAATCGGTGTAATCGGTGGCGGCCAGCTCGGTCGCATGTTGGCCCTGGCAGGAACTCCGCTGGGCATGAACTTCGCTTTCCTCGACCCAGCGCCAGACGCGTGTGCCGCGCCATTGGGCGAGCACCTGCGTGCCGATTACGGCGACCAGGACCATCTGCGCCAGTTGGCTGACGAAGTTGATCTGGTCACCTTCGAGTTCGAAAGCGTTCCGGCTGAAACCGTCGCCTTCCTCTCGCAGTTCGTACCGGTCTACCCGAGCGCCGAATCCCTGCGTATCGCCCGCGACCGCTGGTTCGAAAAGAGCATGTTCAAGGACCTGGGCATCCCAACGCCGTCGTTCGCCGATATCCAGTCGCAAGCCGACCTGGACGCCGCAGTGGTCAGCATTGGTCTGCCAGCCGTACTCAAGACCCGTACCTTGGGTTATGACGGAAAAGGCCAGAAAGTGCTGCGAACGGCCGAAGATGTAGTGGGTACTTTCGCCGAACTGGGCAGTGTGCCGTGCCTGCTGGAAGGCTTCGTGCCGTTCACCGGTGAAGTCTCGCTGATCGCTGTGCGTGCTCGCGACGGTGAAACCCGTTTCTACCCGCTGGTGCATAACACCCACGAGAGCGGCATCCTGCGCTTGTCGGTGGCCAGTGAAGACCACCTGCTGCAGTCGCTGGCCGAAGATTACGCCGGGCGCGTGCTCAAGCAACTCGACTATGTCGGCGTGCTGGCCTTCGAATTCTTCGAAGTCGACGGTGGCCTGAAAGCCAACGAAATTGCCCCGCGTGTGCACAACTCCGGGCACTGGACCATCGAAGGCGCCGAGTGCAGCCAGTTCGAAAACCACCTGCGTGCCGTTGCTGGCTTGCCGCTGGGCTCGACGGCCAAAGTCGGTGAGAGCGCCATGCTCAACTTCATCGGTGAAGTGCCGGCGGTAGACAAGGTGGTTGCCATCGACGAATGCCACCTGCATCACTACGGCAAAGCCTTCAAGGTCGGGCGCAAGGTTGGCCACGCCACCCTGCGTTGTGCCGATATTGCTACCCTGGAGCAGAAAATCCAGCAGGTAGAGGCCTTGATCCAGGGCTGAGGGGAACCTTCCTCTTCCACAATCCCTCTGATGGCGGGATGCCAAAGCGCTGACTAGGCTTTGGCATGCGTCATTCCATTCAGAGGGATTGCCATGGGTATCATCGGAACCATCTTCATCGGCCTGATCGTTGGTCTGCTGGCACGCTTCATCAAGCCCGGCGACGACAGCATGGGCTGGATCATGACCATTCTCCTCGGCATTGCCGGTTCGCTTGCGGCGACCTACGGCGGCCAGGCGCTGGGTATCTACCAGGCCGGAGAAGGTGCAGGTTTCCTCGGCGCGCTGGTGGGCGCTGTGGTTCTTCTGGTGATATACGGCATAGTCAAAAAGAACTGACGGCAGGCTAAAATGCTCGGCAATTTTTGTTGCCGAGCATTTTCATGCGCCGTGTATTTCTGTTTTCACTGCTGCTGATCAGCAGCCTTGCCCATGCCGAGCTGCCGGAAACCGACTGGTTGGAGCTGATGCCCAAGTCGGACCAGAAAGCCCTTGAGCTGATGCCCGAGATCGACCACAACTCGCCGGAAGCCACGGGCACCTTCACCGAAAAGGGCGGCCTGAAGCAGAGCAAGGGTTTGCCTGCGGTGATGTACTCGAACAAAACCGTGGCGGCGATGAACGGCAAACACATCCGCCTGGGTGGCTATCCGGTGCCGTTGGAAACCGACGCCAAAGGCAACAGCACCCTGTTCTTCCTGGTGCCGTACCCTGGTGCCTGCATCCACGTTCCGCCACCGCCGCCGAACCAATTGGTACTGGTGCGTTACCCCAAAGGCCTGAAGCTGGACGATATCTACACACCGCTGTGGGTCGACGGCACCCTGCAGATCGAGAAAGTCAGTAACGACCTGGCTGATGCTGCCTATGCCATGGATGCAGGCAACGTGCGGGTAGTGGAAGACGCAGACCTTTGACCGGTGGGGGCAACCATCTTGCCCCGCCTGTGGGAGCGGGCTTGCCCCGCGAAGCGATGTGGCTGACAGATCGCTATCGCGGGGCAAGCCCGCTCCCACCGCTGAGGTGTTGGCAAAAAAATTCACTTGGATGCTGTTCAGATCTATCCTACGAACGCTGTCGCCTTTTCGCTGTTGTGAGTAAGGCACTACAGGGCTAGCTTTCTCGCTGGGTGTGAGAGCCTTTGTGGATGTAGTTGCAGCTAGTTATGGCGGCTGTGCGCGGGCAGGCTTCGGTCTGGCCGGGTTTCCTATGTCTACCGGTCTCTCACCCCGCGTACGGCTGCCACCCTTATCCTGTGAGAGGGATATGGGGGTAGCTCCTGATAGATATAGGAGTTACGTCATGAAGAAAATTGTCCCCGATCCACCGCCTTCTCTTATCACCACCCCATACTTTTCCATCCACAGCGATCTGATCCCTCCAGACTCCCTGGCCTTCGCCAGCGAGCTACTGCACGGCATCCGCGAAACCACTGAAGAATACTGCCGAGCCCATGCCAACGAACCGGGCCAGGGCATGCTGGTGAATGTGCTGCATTCGGCCGAGATGGCCAGGGCATTGGTCGAGCATGCGCTGATCAAAGTGCAAGGAGGCTCGGTATGAACAAGGATTCACCTCCCGAGACAGTCGGAATCGCAACGTTTATCAACAGCCGGCATCCGCCCTTGGAGCTGTTTTGCATTGCACCGGGTGTTCCCTGTGACTACGCGCTGGAACAGGCATCAACGATACTCGGCTGTGTGCACAAGCTGATCATGGCCGGGGTCATGGATGAAGACGACTGCACAGTCTGGGCCGCGTATTACCTCAGCGGCTTCGCCAAGGCGATCATTGATGTTGTGCAGATGGGTATGAAGCGAGGCTGAGGTAGCTGCCTTTTGGCCAAGCCTGCTCCTGTGGGAGCGGGCTTGCCCCGCGATCTGCGTTCTAGAGCGGTTCGCTACCGATACTCAAGCTCAACGTATGACTCGCACCTGGCGCCAGCGTCACCACATCGTCCCAGACATTCGCCGTTTCAATGCACAGCATGCGCTGCCAGCCATCATCAGCCATGTCTGGCAGTTCAGCAGCGCGCTCGATCCAGGGGTTCCAGATGACAGCCGAGCGCGAGCCGGTGCTGGTTACACGAGTGCGTCGGTTCCAGTTCGGATCAACAATGCTCAACTGCTCCGGCACCTGCAGGTAAATGCGGTCAGTCTCTCCGGCAAAGCCCAGCGCGCCTGCTTGTGTGCGCTGTTCCCAGTTGGCCAGGGTTTCGATATAGCCCAGACCCTCCACGCCTTCGACCTGTACTTCACGCACATCACTGACGGCAAAGTAGCTGTGCAGCGCCTGGCTGAGGGTGACCGGCACGTTGTCGAGGTTGTAACTGGTGAGGGTGATTCGCAGTTGTTCAGCCATGACGATGCTCAGGGTGAGCTCGACATTGTGTGGCCAGCCGGGCAGGCCACCCTGAGTGTGCGGCAAGCTAAAGTCCACGCGTACCGCGCTGCCTTCGTTGGCGATGCCCAGCAATTCCCAGTCACGACCCCGTACCAAGCCGTGGGCTGGCGCTTCTTCGCCGTGATACAGGGCCTGGACAGTTTCAGGGTTGCGCTTGAGGTTGCCAAACCAGGGCCAGCACACCGGAACACCGGCACGCACAGATTTGCCCTGTTTGAAGATGGCCTGCTCACTCAGCCACAGCACCGGTGGCTCGCCGAGGCGCTGATAACTCAGGACCTGCGCGCCCTGCTGGGCTACCAGCAGTTCGGCAGTGTCGCTGGTGATGCGCCAGCAGTTAAGCTCACCGTGCTTTTCGGATTCGACCTTGGGTGTGGACATGCGCATGCTCTCATTGGTTTGCCGTACGGTTTTGGACCGCTTGCATACCCTTGAGTTTACCGCGCAGCCAGGTCAGCGACGAGGAGGAACCGAGCGGGTACGGCCACTGCCGTCGATGGCAACGAACACGAATACGGCTTCAGTCACCTTGCGCCACTCGCTGGACAGCGGGTCGTCGCTCCATACTTCAACCATCATCTGGATCGAGCTGCGGCCAATTTCCAGGGTTTGGGTATAGAAGGACAACTGTGCGCCAACGGCGACAGGTACCAGGAAGGCCATGCGATCAATCGCTACGGTCGCGACTCGGCCACCGGCGACACGGCTGGCCATGGCGGTACCGGCCAAGTCCATCTGGGCGACCAGCCAGCCGCCGAAGATGTCGCCGAAACCATTGGTTTCACGCGGTAATGCGGTGATCTGCAAGGCCAGGTCGCCCTGCGGGATAGGATCTTCTTGTTCGAGTTCAATCATGCCGGGGGTGCCTCTGACCCATGACGCTTCGTTGGTTGGCGCTATGACAGACGCCTCGAAAAACGATTCAGCACAACTATTTTACGCTGCTTTCGCTTTGCCAGGCGGCGAAGGGAAACTCTGCGAAATCGACTAAGCCTGCTTAGCGACGTTTTCGCACAACATCCTTCGCAAGGTCCAACCTCATCCTACAGGCGGCCAGTATATAGAGCTGAAAGCGCAGCGACGACCATGCAGTCATGAATACTTGTATTGAATATGTACTGCGATGTGCTTTTTCCGGCAATTTGATATCGTTCGGGGCTTCTCAGGCCGAAAGCCCTGTCGCAGGCGGCCTGCGGTATCCATAATGAAAATCCAATAAGAGATACTTATGACCTCCGTGCCAGGCAGTATTGCGCAGCCTTCGAGGCCGCTCACCCGCAGTGACTATAAAACTCTGTCGCTTTCCGCCCTGGGCGGTGCGCTGGAGTTCTACGATTTCATTATTTTTGTGTTCTTCGCCACCGTGGTCGGCAAGCTGTTCTTTCCCGCCGACATGCCTGAATGGCTCCGTTTGATGCAAACGTTTGGTATTTTCGCCGCGGGTTACCTGGCGAGGCCTTTGGGCGGCATTGTCATGGCGCACTTTGGCGATCTGCTGGGGCGCAAAAAGATGTTCACCCTGAGCATCTTCATGATGGCGGTACCGACGCTGATCATGGGCTTGCTGCCTACCTACGCACAGATCGGCATGTGGGCACCGATTCTGTTGCTGCTGATGCGGGTGATTCAGGGCGCGGCGATTGGCGGTGAAGTGCCAGGCGCCTGGGTATTCGTGTCTGAGCATGTGCCGGCACGCAACACTGGTTATGCCTGCGGCACCCTGACGGCGGGGCTGACCTCCGGGATTCTGCTTGGCTCGCTGGTGGCAACCCTGATCAACAGCATCTACACCCCTGAAGAAGTGGCTGACTACGCCTGGCGTCTGCCGTTCCTGCTTGGCGGCGTGTTTGGCCTGTTCGCGGTGTACCTGCGTCGCTGGCTGCACGAAACACCGGTGTTTGCCGAAATGCAGGCACGCAAGGCGCTGGCCGAAGAAGTGCCACTGCGCGCGGTATTGCGTGATCACCGTGGCGCCATTGTCCTGTCGATGCTGCTGACCTGGCTGTTGTCGGCCGGTATCGTCGTGGTGATCCTGATGACCCCAGCCCTGTTGCAGAGCCTCTATCAGATCAGCCCGACCGACTCGCTCAAGGCCAACAGCCTGGCCATCGTCCTGCTCAGCTTCGGCTGCATTGCCACCGGCACACTGGCTGACCGCCTGGGCGCTGGTCGGGTGTTCATCGTCGGTAGCCTGGCGTTGCTGGCGTCGTCCTGGACGTTTTATCACAGCCTGCCTACCCACCCTGAGTGGATGGTTCCGCTGTACGCCCTGACCGGGCTGTGTGTCGGCATCGTGGGCGCCGTGCCCTATGTCATGGTCAAGGCGTTCCCGCCGGTGGTGCGTTTTAGCGGCCTGTCGTTTTCCTACAACATGGCTTATGCGATCTTCGGCGGTCTGACGCCGATGGTGGTGACCGCATTGCTCAAGTTCAGCCCAATGGCGCCGGCCTACTATGTGGCGGGTATCTCCACCATTGGTCTGCTGGTTGGCGTTTATTTGCTGGCCAACAAACGCTAAGACCGCTCTAGCTCAACCCTCGCAACATTTTGAAAAGGCCATCCTCGGTTTCCGATGATGGCCTTTCATCTAATTGTCATATTCGATTCATAAAGTGTTCATGCGGCCTGCAGATACTTGGGCCAGATCCAGCTCACCCCAATTCCTGCTAGGAGTAAGGCATGAAACTGAAGCGTTTGATGGCGGCCCTGACTTTCGTCGCCGCTGGCGTTGCTACCGCCAACGCGGTTGCCGCTGTTGACCCTGCTATCCCGACCTACACCAAAACCACCGGTGTGTCGGGCAACCTCTCCAGCGTCGGTTCCGATACCTTGGCGAACCTGATGACTCTGTGGGCTGAGGCCTACAAGAAGGAATACCCGAACGTAAACATCCAGATTCAGGCTGCTGGTTCTTCCACTGCGCCACCCGCGCTGACTGAAGGCACCGCCAACCTCGGCCCGATGAGCCGCAAAATGAAGGACGTCGAGCTGCAGGCGTTCGAACAGAAGTACGGCTACAAGCCAACCGCAATCCCGGTTGCCGTCGATGCCCTGGCCGTATTCGTACACAAGGACAACCCGATCAAAGGCCTGACCATGGCTCAGGTCGATGCGATCTTCTCCTCGACCCGCCTGTGCGGTGCCAAAGCCGACGTGAAAACCTGGGGTGACCTGGGCGTGACCGGCGACCTGGCCAACAAGCCGGTGCAACTGTTCGGCCGTAACTCGGTGTCGGGCACCTACGGCTATTTCAAAGAAGAAGGCCTGTGCAAAGGCGACTTCAAGCCGAACGTCAACGAACAACCAGGCTCGGCTTCGGTTGTGCAGTCGATCAGCAGCTCGCTGAACGGTATCGGCTACTCGGGTATCGGTTACAAGACCGCCTCCGTCAAGACCGTGCCTCTGGCCAAGAAAGAAGGCGGCGCTTTCGTTGAAGACAACGAATCCAACGCGCTGAACGGCACCTACCCGCTGTCGCGTTTCCTCTACGTCTACGTCAACAAGGCGCCGAACAAGCCGCTGGCTCCGCTGGAAGCTGAGTTCGTGAAGCTGGTGCTGTCGCAAGCCGGCCAGCAAGTTGTGGTCAAGGACGGTTACATCCCACTGCCTGCCAAAGTCGCTGCAAAAGCCCTGGCAGACCTGGGCCTGGACCACGCCAAAGGCGTAGCTAAGAACTGAGAGTGAACTAGGCAGGGTCTGGAATTGACCAGGTCCTGCTGAAAATTGCGAGTCCGCCGCCAGGGTTACTGAGCGGCGGGCTTTGTTGCGTCACTGCACTGTAATGTTTTTGTCATACGGGACCGCTAGGGTGTGCGCATGAATGATCTGGCCAACTCCACCATGACCCAAAATTCTCCCCCCGTGCGGATTGATTTCAATACGCCCGAACTGCAACGCAAGCGTCGCGTGCGTGCACTCAAAGATCGCCTGACCCGCTGGTACGTACTGGTAGGCGGGCTTGCCGTGCTGGCAGCGATCACCTTGATTTTCTTCTACCTGGCCTACGTGGTCGTGCCGCTGTTCCAGGGCGCTACCTTGACCAGCAAGAAAGCCCTGGAGCCGACTTGGTTGAGCCAGGACGCCGGCAAACCGCTGATGATTGCCCTGGAAGAACAGAACCTTGTGGGCATGCGGGTTTCCGACAAAGGCCAGGCGCTGTTCTTCGACACCAAGACCGGTGCCGAACTCAAGCGCGTCGAGTTGCCGGTACCCGCCGGTACCCAGGTGACGTCCATCGGTGCTGATCAGCCGGGTAACCCGCTGGTGGTGCTGGGCTTGTCCAATGGTCAGGCGCTGGCGTTCAGCCACAGCTACAAGATCACCTACCCGGACAACAAGAAAACCATCACCCCGGCCATCGACTTCCCTTATGGCCAGGAGCCTTTCGTGCTCGATGACCAGGGCCGTGCCCTGGAGCACGTCAGCCTTAATGTGAACGGCGAAACCCTGGTGGTTGCTGGCTCTACCGGTGCGCACCTGCAGGTGATGTCGCTGAGCCGCGAAGAAAACATGATGACCGGCGAGGTCACCACCGAGCAGAACCGTATCGACCTGCCGCAGATGACCGAGCCGGTTAAAGCGATCTTCATCGACCCGCGTCAGCAGTGGTTGTATGTGATCAACGGTCGCGCTCAGGCGGATGTCTTCAGCCTGCGTGAAAAGAACCTCAACGGCCGTTACAAGCTGCTCGAAGACGGCAATGCCGAAGTCACTGCCAGCACGCAGCTGGTGGGTGGCATCTCGCTGATCATCGGTGATTCCAAAGGTGGCCTGGCCCAGTGGTTCATGGCCCGTGACCCGGATGGCGAACAGCGCTTCAAGCGTATCCGCGACTTCCAGATGGGCACCTCGCCGATCGTTCAGATCGATGCCGAAGAGCGTCGTAAAGGTTTCGTTGCCCTGGATGCCGCTGGCGAGCTTGGCGTGTTCCACAGCACCGCACACCGTACCCTGCTGGTCGAGCCAGTAGCCGAAGGCGCAGGCGTTCTGGCGCTGTCGCCGCGGGCCAACCGCATCATCGTTGAAGAAGGTGGCAAGCTGCTGCCGCTGACGCTGAAGAACCCGCACCCGGAAGTGTCCTGGAGCGCGTTGTGGAGCAAGGTCTGGTACGAGAACTATGACGAGCCGAAATACGTTTGGCAGTCCACCGCCTCGAACACCGACTTCGAACCCAAGCTGAGCCTGTCGCCGCTGACTTTCGGCACCCTGAAAGCGGCGTTCTACGCGATGATTCTGGCGGCTCCGCTGGCCATTGCTGCAGCGATCTACACCGCCTACTTCATGGCCCCTGGCATGCGCCGCAAGGTCAAGCCGGTGATCGAACTGA
The DNA here is from genome assembly GCF_052147955.1 of Pseudomonas sp. NUPR-001. Taxonomy (NCBI): domain Bacteria; kingdom Pseudomonadati; phylum Pseudomonadota; class Gammaproteobacteria; order Pseudomonadales; family Pseudomonadaceae; genus Pseudomonas; species Pseudomonas sp. NUPR-001. The sequence goes on along the minus strand of NZ_CP197353.1, from coordinate 5,969,717 downwards.
TGGAGGCGATGCCAACGGTCATTCTCGGCTTCTTCGCCGGTCTGTTCCTGGCGCCGTACCTGGAAGGGCACCTGCCGGGTGTATTCAGCCTGTTCCTGCTGATGCCAATCGGCATCCTGGTGGCCGGCTTCACCTGGAGCCGTCTGCCTGAGTCGATTCGCCTGCGGGTGCCGGATGGTTGGGAGTCGGCGATTCTGATCCCGGTGATCCTGCTGACCGGCTGGTTTGCCCTGTACATGAGCCCACTGCTGGAGACCTGGTTCTTCGGTGGCGACATGCGGCTGTGGATCACCAATGACCTGGGTATCACCTACGACCAGCGCAACGCCCTGGTAGTGGGTATTGCCATGGGCTTCGCCGTTATCCCGAACATCTACTCGATTGCCGAAGACGCCGTGTTCAGCGTGCCGCGCAGCCTGACCCTGGGCTCCCTGGCCCTGGGTGCAACGCCATGGCAGACCCTGACCCGCGTGGTCATCCTGACCGCCAGCCCGGGCATTTTCTCGGCGCTGATGATCGGTATGGGCCGTGCGGTGGGTGAAACCATGATCGTCTTGATGGCAACCGGTAACACCCCGGTCATGGAACTGAACCTGTTCGAAGGTATGCGTACCCTGGCCGCGAACGTTGCGGTGGAAATGCCGGAATCGGAAGTTGGCGGCAGCCATTACCGCGTGCTGTTCCTCGCCGCGCTGGTGCTGCTGATGTTCACCTTCGTGATGAACACCTTGGCCGAGCTGATTCGCCAGCGTCTGCGCAAGAAATACTCGTCGCTTTGATAGAAAGGTAGAGATCCGTGAAAAAGGATTCCCTCAAAAGCTGGTTCAAGAGCGGCGCCCCTGGCGTCTGGATCAGCGGTGGCGCCGTCGCCATCGCGGTGATCATGACCATTGGTCTGCTCTCGGTCATCGCTGTACGCGGCCTTGGCCACTTCTGGCCGGCTGATTTGATCCAGGCCACCTATAAGGTGCCGGGCCAGGCCGATCACGTTGTGATTGGCGAAGTGGTGCAAAAGGAAGAAGTGCCGCTGGCGCGTCTGAAAGGTGCCGGCTTGCCGGTACCTGATAACGGCCCGGAGTTCATGACCCGTGAGCTGATCAAGGTCGGTAACCGCGACCTCAACGGCAGCGACTTCACCTGGGTGGTGGGTGACTGGCTGACCGACATCCAGACGCCAGCTGAGCTGATTGCGCTGGAGCGCCGCGAGTGGGGCAACTTCTACGGCTATCTGGTCAGCGTCAAGGAAAACGGCAAGGTCGTGGCCGAAGGTCAGGCCGCCTGGGCTGAGCTGCAGGCGCGTCTCAAGCGTGCCGACAAGCTGGCCGGTGACTTGCAGCATCTGGAAAAGAAAGACATCGGCGCGATCAACTACGGTCTTGAGCGCCTGCGTCTGCAAACCCGCAAGCTGGAGCTTGATGGCAAGCTCGATGCGGCTGCCCAGGCTGACATCGAAGCCGAACGTGCCGAGCTGAACAATCGCTACAAGGCCATTGAAGAGCGCCTGAGCGGCCTGCACCAGGACTTCGCTCGCGACAGCCTGGTAGCAAAGGATGGCAATGGTCGTGAAGTTGAAATCAACCTGAGCAAAGTGGTGCACGCCTACCAGCCTAACGGCATGGGCTTCTTCACCAAGATGGGTGTGTACTTCGCCAAGGTTTGGGAATTCCTCAGCGACGACCCGCGTGAAGCCAACACCGAAGGCGGGATTTTCCCGGCGATTTTCGGCACCGTGATGATGACCCTGATCATGGCCGTGATCGTCACCCCGTTCGGTGTACTGGCGGCGGTGTACCTGCGTGAATACGCACGCCAAGGTCCGGTGACCCGCCTGATCCGTATTGCGGTGAACAACCTGGCCGGTGTACCCGCGATTGTGTACGGCGTGTTCGGTCTGGGCTTCTTCGTCTACGTGCTGGGTGGTTCGCTCGACCGTCTGTTCTTCCCGGAGGCACTGCCAGCACCAACCCTGGGTACCCCAGGCCTGCTCTGGGCTTCGCTGACCCTGGCGCTGCTGGCGGTACCGGTGGTGATCGTGGCCACTGAAGAAGGCCTGGCGCGGATTCCACGTACCGTGCGTGAAGGCTCGCTGGCGCTTGGTGCAACCAAGGCCGAGACCCTGTGGAAGATCGTTCTGCCAATGGCCAGCCCGGCAATGATGACCGGCATGATCCTCGCCGTTGCGCGTGCCGCCGGTGAAGTGGCACCGCTGATGCTGGTGGGTGTAGTGAAGCTGGCGCCATCGCTGCCGGTGGACGGCAACTACCCGTACCTGCACCTGGACCAGAAGATCATGCACCTGGGCTTCCACATCTATGACGTCGGCTTCCAGAGCCCGAACGTCGAAGCCGCACGACCGCTGGTGTACGCCACCGCGTTGCTGCTGGTACTGGTGATCGCGACCCTCAACCTCTCGGCGGTATGGATTCGTAACCACCTGCGCGAGAAGTACAAGGCGCTGGACAGCTGATTGAAAGCTATTAGCCAAAAGCGGCAAGCTACCCGCCGCTTTTGCTCAGACTTGCGGCTAGCAGCTTGAAGTTGCAGCCACAAAAGGAGTGAAATTATGCAACACGAAACTCATTCTCACGGTATTGATATGTCGGCCCTGGGTCGCACCAAGCAAAGCCTGCAGTTGGCTGAAGAAACCGTCGCCATCGAAGTACCAGGCCTGAGCCTGTACTACGGTGAGAAACAAGCGCTGTTCGACGTCAGCATGAACATCCCGAAACAGCGCGTGACCGCCTTCATCGGCCCGTCCGGCTGCGGTAAGTCGACCTTGCTGCGTACCTTCAACCGCATGAACGACCTGGTTGATGGTTGCCGTGTTGAAGGCGCAATCAACCTGTACGGCAACAACATCTACCGCAAGGGCGAAGACGTGGCCGAGCTGCGCCGCCGGGTGGGCATGGTGTTCCAGAAGCCGAACCCGTTCCCCAAGACCATCTACGAAAACGTGGTGTACGGTCTGCGTATCCAGGGCATCAACAAGAAACGCATGCTGGATGAAGCCGTGGAATGGGCCCTCAAGGGTGCGGCCCTGTGGGATGAGGTCAAAGACCGTTTGCACGAGTCGGCACTGGGCTTGTCCGGTGGTCAGCAACAGCGTCTGGTGATTGCCCGGACCATTGCTGTAGAGCCTGAAGTACTGCTGCTCGACGAACCGTGCTCGGCACTCGACCCGATCTCGACGCTGAAAGTCGAAGAGCTGATCTACGAGCTGAAGTCCAAGTACACCATCGTCATCGTTACCCACAACATGCAACAGGCCGCGCGGGTTTCCGACTACACCGCCTTCATGTACATGGGCAAGCTGATCGAATTCGGTGACACCGACACGCTGTTCACCAACCCGGCGAAGAAGCAGACCGAAGACTACATCACCGGTCGCTATGGCTAGTCGCAGGGCGACAGCTTCAAGCTGCACGTTACAAGCGGCAAGAAGGATAGCGGTGCCTGGGAACGACACGAACGACTTGAAGCATGCAGCTTGAAGCTTGCAGCTTAGCGGAGCGAAAGCATGATTGATAAAGACAGCCTTACCCATCACATCTCCCAGCAGTTCAACGCCGAACTTGAGGAGGTCCGCAGCCACCTCCTGGCGATGGGCGGCCTGGTCGAGAAGCAGGTCAATGACGCGGTTACCGCGCTGATCGAGGCCGATTCGGGCCTGGCTCAGCAGGTGCGTGAAGTCGATGAGCAAATCAATCAGATGGAGCGCAACATCGACGAGGAGTGCGTACGCATTCTCGCTCGCCGTCAGCCAGCGGCTTCCGACCTGCGTCTGATCATCAGCATTTCCAAGTCGGTGATCGACCTGGAGCGTATCGGTGACGAATCGACCAAGATTGCCCGCCGGGCGATCCAGCTGTGTGAAGAGGGTGAGTCGCCGCGTGGTTATGTTGAAGTCCGGCATATCGGCGATCAGGTGCGCAACATGGTCCGTGACGCCCTGGATGCGTTCGCCCGCTTCGATGCAGACCTGGCGCTGTCGGTTGCTCAATACGACAAAACCATCGACCGTGAGTACAAAACCGCACTGCGCGAGTTGGTCACCTACATGATGGAAGATCCGCGCTCGATTTCGCGAGTGCTGAGCGTGATCTGGGCCCTGCGTTCGCTGGAGCGTATTGGCGACCATGCACGCAACATCTCGGAGCTGGTGATCTACCTGGTGCGCGGCACTGACGTGCGTCACCTGGGCCTGGCACGGATGAAGGAAGAGGTTCAGGGCAGCGGCGAAAAGGCTAATGTTCCAGGCAATTCTGACGATAAGTAAGACTGCCCCGAGAATGAACGCCCGGCTTAGGCCGGGCGTTTTCGTTTGCGGTCGAGCACCTCAAGGCAGCCGTGAACGAAGCAACGAGTCCCGGCATGAGCCAGTGTTTGGCAAATGGCCATCAGTCAGCGTTATGCTAGTCGGGATTCAATAGGAGTGGCGATGAGTAAAGTCAGTGTATTGGTTGTGGATGATGCGCCGTTCATTCGTGACCTGGTAAAGAAGTGCCTGCGCAACTATTTTCCCGGCATGGTCATTGAAGACGCAGTGAACGGCCGCAAGGCCCAGACCTTGCTGTCGCGCGAAGCATTCGACCTGGTTCTGTGCGACTGGGAAATGCCGGAAATGTCCGGGCTGGAACTGCTGACCTGGTGCCGTCAGCAAGAGTCGATGAAGACCCTGCCGTTCATCATGGTGACCAGCCGGGGTGACAAGGAGAACGTGGTCCAGGCGATTCAGGCCGGTGTCTCCGACTTTGTTGGTAAACCGTTCACCAACGAGCAACTGCTGACCAAAGTGAAGAAAGCCCTGACCAAGGTCGGCAAGCTCGATGCAGTCATGGCCAGCGCACCGACGCGGGCCACCTCGGCGTTTGCCAACGACTCGCTCAATGCGCTGACCGCTGGGCGCGCCGAAGTGGTCAAGCCTGCGGCGCCAGCAGCGCCGGTTGCTGCCGCCAAACCGTTGGTCAACGCCGCCAAGCCAGCCACTGCCGCGCCTGCCGGGCGTGGCCAGGGGCAACTGCGTTTGCCCAGTGGTGTGCAGCCTTGCGTGATCAAGGCCTTGAGCCTCAAGGAGGCGCTGCTGGTGGTGCGCCGTGGCGAAACCCTGCCTCAGGTACTCGAAGGCGCTGTACTCGACTTGGAGCAGGGCGAGAACGCTGAAGTGGCCCGGCTTAATGGCTATCTGCATGCGATTGCCGCGCTGGAGCCCAAGCCGGACAGCGACTGGCTGCAGTTGACCTTCAAGTTTGTCGATCAGGATGCGCAGAAGCTGGATTACCTGTCGCGCCTGATTGCCCGTGGTACGGCACAGAAGCATTTTGTGCCTGGAGCCTGATACAGCTCTGTGTGGAACTGTCTTGCCCCGCCTGTGGGAGCGGGCTTGCCCCGCGATGCGGTGTGGCAGACGAGCCACAGTCGCGGGGCAAGCCCGCTCCCACAGGCGGGGGTGGGTTTGCCACCGTTCGTCCATTGGTACACCTCTGCAACACTTCAGCGATTCTCACGGCAAAATCTGCTGCTAGTCTTCGACAGATATCAACTGTCAAAAAGCCACCATCATGCCAGCACGCTCGCTGCTGTTTTGTGCCTTGCTCGTGGCGTGTGGCCCGGCCTTGGCCACTCCGATCTTCAAAAGCACCGATGCCTACGGTGTGGTCTCGTACTCTGACCGGCCCATGCCGGACTCGCAGCCGCTGGTTTTTCGCGATCGAATGGTCGAGCAGCTGGAACGCCAGGTGAAACTGCATGCCATCACGTTCACCGGCGGCGTGAGCTTCAGTGCGCGTAACGACACTTACGCGCCGGTGGAGGTGGAACTGCGTCTGGAGCGCCTGAGCAACGCCAAAGGCGGTGCTACACGGTTGGTTCGGCGGGTGGTGCCAGCGCGTGCAGCAGTGGTGCTGACGGTGGTCAACGCGCAGCAGCCGGGGCAGCCGGTGGGTTACCAGGAGAAGTTCACTTTTGCCCTGGGCAACCCCAAGCAGCGCCAGCTGGCCTACCGCTACCCGGTGCCGTGGCGCGGCGGGCCATTTCGCCTGACCCAGGGGCCGAACGGGCAATACAGCCATTTTGGGCCGAAAGGGCGCTATGCCATGGACATCGCCATGCCTGAAGGGACGCCAATCATTGCCTCACGGGCGGGTGTGGTGATCAAGACTGAGAACAACCAGAGTGGGCGGGGTACGCACCCGTCAGGCAACTTTGTGCGCATCTTGCATGATGACGGCACGATGGGGGTTTACCTGCACCTGATGCGTGGGTCGGTGGTGGTCCGTGAGGGGCAGTCAGTAGTGTACGGAACACCGTTGGCGAAGTCGGGCAACACCGGCAACAGCACTGGCCCGCACCTGCACTTTGTCATACAACGCAACGTCGGGCTGGCGCTGGAGTCGATTCCGTTCCAGTTCAACCAAGCTGTCGGGGGATTGCCGAACTTTACTGCCGGCAACCCCTGACTGCAGGATCAGTCACTGTAGGAGCGGGCTTGCCCCGCGATACGATGTAGCTGACACACCGCAATCGCGGGGCAAGCCCGCTCCCACAGCAAGCCCGCTCCCACCGGCGGTTCAATCGAGCTTGAGCACCTTGGCCAGGACAATTTTCGGGCCTTTCATCTTCTTGATGATGATGCGCAGGCCTTCGACTTCCAGCACTTCTTCTTCTTCCGGTACGCGCTTGAGCGTCTCGTAAACCAGGCCCGCCAGGGTTTCTGCCTCGATATGGTCGAGGTCGACACCAAGCAGACGCTCGACCTTGAACAGTGGTGTATCACCACGGACCAGCAACTTGCCGGGCTGGTAGGCGAGGATGCCGCGTTCGGCCTTGCGGTGTTCGTCCTGGATGTCGCCAACCAGCACTTCCAGCACATCTTCCATGGTCAGGTAGCCAATGACCTTGCCATCAGCTTCTTCGACCAGGGCAAAGTGCGCGCCGCCTTTACGGAACTGCTCGAGCAAATGCGACAACGGCATGTGCCGGGACACGCGCTCCAGCGGCCGGGTCAGTTCGGCCAGGTTGAACGACGCCGGAAGGTGGTCCAGGTCGGCCAACTCCAGCAGCAGGTCCTTGATGTGCAGCAAGCCGATAAACTCACCCCGCTCGGCATCGAACACCGGGTAACGGCTGAATTTGTGGCGGCGGAACATCGCCAGGATTTCTTTGAGCGGCGCATGAGCGTCCAGGAACACCATGTCTTCGCGGGAGTTGGCCCAATCGACCACCTCAAGCTCACCCATTTCCACGGCCGAAGCCAATACGCGCATGCCTTGGTCGCTCGGGTCATGGCCACGACTGGAGTGCAGAATCAGTTTCAGTTCTTCGCGGCTGTAATGGTGCTCGTGGTGCGGCCCGGGCTCACCTTGGCCAGCGATGCGCAAGATGGCGTTGGCGCTGGCGTTGAGCAGGTAGATGGCCGGGTACATCAGCCAGTAGAACAGGTACAACGGCACGGCAGTCCACAGCGACAGCAGCTCAGGTTTGCGAATCGCCCACGACTTGGGCGCCAGCTCACCGACCACAATGTGCAGGTAGGAAATCACGAAGAAGGCGCTGAAGAACGACACCGCCTTGATCACTTCTGGCGATTGCACACCAATCGCCGCCAGCATGGGCTCCAGCAGGTGTGCGAAGGCCGGCTCACCCACCCAACCCAGGCCCAGCGAGGCCAGGGTGATACCCAGTTGGCAGGCCGAAAGGTAGGCATCCAGCTGATTGTGGACGGTGCGCAGGATCTGCCCCCGCCAGCCATGTTGCTCGGCAATCGACTCGACACGCGTCGAGCGCAATTTGACCATGGCAAACTCGGCCGCAACGAAGAAACCGTTGAGCAGCACCAGCAGGAAAGCAAAAAGAATCATGCCGAAATCGGCGAAAAGTGACGCGAGGCTAATACCAGGGGAAGGGTCCATGATGGATTTTTACGGGGTCCGTCATCTGAAAAAAGAGAGAAATACGGTGCCAGCATTCGCTGGCACAGGTTCGCCAATGTAGCGGGTGAGGGCGCAATTGCCTAGGGGCGGGGCCTCAAGAGGCCACGCGTTGGGCAATCTGGGCGGGGGAAAAATGGCAGGTAAAGGTGCTGCCATGCCCGGGTACGCTACTGATCTCTAAGCGTGCGCGATGACGCAACAGTACGTGCTTGACGATCGCCAACCCCAGGCCGGTACCGCCGGTATTGGACGCTCGGCTGGAGTCGACCCGGTAAAAACGCTCAGTCAAGCGCGGCAGGTGCTTGGCGTCGATGCCAATCCCCGAATCCTGGACGCTCAGGTGCGCGCCCTGTTCGTCGTTCCACCAGCGAATGCGGATCTGCCCTTCGTCCTGGGTGTATTTGACCGCATTGAAAATCAGGTTGGAGAACGCACTGCGCAGCTCTGCCTCACTGCCCTTGAGGAAAATTCCCGGTGTGGCTTCCAGGGTGATGCGTTGATTGCGCTGGCCCGACAAGGCCTGCGCGTCGCCCTTGATCGATTGCAGCAAGGCGTCAACGGCCACGGGTTGATTGTCCGAGGGGTAATCGGTGGCTTCCAGTTTGGCCAGTAGCAGCAGGTCGTTGAGCAGGGTCTGCATGCGTCCGCCTTGCTGCTGCATTTGCTGCAAGGCCCGAACCCAGCGAGGGTTCACGTCTTCGACATTATCGAGCAGGGTTTCCAGGTAACCGGCGATCACCGTCAGCGGCGTGCGTAGCTCATGGGAGACGTTGGCGACGAAGTCCTTGCGCATCTGTTCAAGCTGGTGGATGCGCGTGACATCGCGTACCAGCATCAGGTGCTCGTTGTTGCCGTAGCGGGTGATATGCAGCTGAACGCGCAGGCGGTCGTTGATTGGTGAAGGAATCTCCAGCGGTTCAAGGTAATTCTCCTGCTCGAAGTACTCCTTGAAGCGCGGGTGGCGCACCAGGTTGGTGACCGGCTGGCCGCTGTCTTGCGGGGTTTTCAGACCCAGTAATGTTTCGGCAGCACGGTTCCACCATTCCAGGTTGCCGTCACTGTCGAGCATGATCACCGCATCCCGGAGCGCGGCGGTGGACTCCTGTACACGGTCGATCACCGCCTGCAGTCGCCCGCGCACACGCTGATCGCGGCGTTGCAGGTGATAGATGCTGTCGAATACCTCACCCCACAAACCGTAGCCGTCGGGGGGCGCTTCATCTGGTTTGTGCAGGCGTAGCCACTCATGCAGGCGCAGCAGCTGTTTCAGCGTCCAGCCCAGGTACAGCGCCAGGCCCACGGCCAGGCTCCAGCCGTAATAGCCGCTGACCAGACCGACCAGCAGGCAGACGGTGATCAACAGCAGCATGTGGCGAATCAGGGTGCCATGCCAATTTTGGTTCAATTTGGATCCTTAGCGGATCAGCTACAAGTTGCAAGCTACACGCTGCAAGATTGAAGCGGATCGCGTATTGCTTTTGCTCTTTCTTGAGGCTTGCAGCTTACAGCTTGCCGCTTGAATCAACTTTTAGTTGAGAACCGGTAGCCGGTGCCGCGTACCGTTTGTACCAGATTCTCGTAGGCGTCACCCAGCGCTTTGCGCAAGCGACGGATATGCACATCGACGGTGCGTTCTTCGACATACACGTTGCCGCCCCAGACCTGATCGAGCAGTTGCCCACGGGTATAGGCGCGTTCCTGGTGGGTCATGAAGAACTGCAGCAGGCGGTATTCGGTCGGGCCCATTTCCGCAGGTTTGCCATCGATGGTGACGCGGTGACTGATGGGGTCGAGGAGCAGGCCACCGACTTCGATCGGTGCTTCGCCATCACTGGGGCCGGCACGGCGCAGTACAGCCTTTAGGCGGGCCACCAGCTCGCGCGGCGAGAACGGTTTGGTGATGTAGTCGTCTGCACCGACTTCCAGGCCCTGGATCTTGTTGTCTTCCTCGCCCTTGGCAGTGAGCATGATGATCGGGATATCACCGGTCAGCTCATCGCGCTTGAGGCGGCGGGCCAGTTCGATACCCGAGGTGCCCGGAAGCATCCAGTCGAGCAGGATCAGGTCCGGCTTGCGGTCAACGATGATGGCGTGGGCCTGCTGCGAGTTCTCTGCCTCCAGGCAGTCATAGCCGGCCATTTCCAATGCAACGGCGATCATCTCGCGGATTGGCGCTTCGTCGTCAACGATCAGAATGTTTCTGCCAACCATGTTCAAACCTCTTCCCGTTCAGGTGTCTTGGCCCGCATTAGATAACGGAATTATTGCAGTCGTGTGACAGGGTGTGACGCTTCCAGCAACATTCTGTTACTGAGCTAGGCTTAAATTCCCTCTCCCGAGAAACACGGTGGATCCAATGACACGACATACGCTGAACTGGATGACGCTTTTCGCTGCGGTGGCACTGGCGTTGCCAGGGATAGCCTCGGCCCATCATGCCATGATGAAAGACGGGATGATGGTCGATCATGCGGGCATGACGCTCTACACCTTTGACAAGGACTCTGACGGCAAGTCCATGTGCAACGGCGAGTGTGCCAAGAACTGGCCACCGTTGATGGTCAAAGCGGGAGATACGGCCGAAGAGGGCTGGACGCAGATCAAGCGCGACGACGGCTCAATGCAATGGGCCTACAAAGGCAAGCCGGTGTACACCTTCATCAAGGACAAGAAAGCCGGTGACATGACCGGTGACGGCATGAAAGATGTTTGGCACGTGATTAAGTAGCAGTTTCTGATCGCGGGGCAAGCCCGCTCCTACAGGCTCTGTGGGAGCTGGCTTGCCCCGCGACACATCAAAAACTGTAATCCAGCACAATCCCGACAAATACCAGCAACCCCGCCCAGTGGTTGTGCAGGAACGCCTTGAAGCACGACTCGCGGTCCAGCTTGCGGGTCGACCAGAACTCCCAGACAAAGCACACCAGCGCCGCTACCAGCCCCAGATGGAACCAGCCACCCAGCTCAAAGCGGTTGCCGGCCAGCAGCAAACACGCCAACGACAGCACCTGCAGGGTCAGGATGATTGCCCGATCGGCTTCACCGAACAGGATCGCTGTAGACTTCACACCGATTTTCAGGTCGTCATCGCGGTCGACCATGGCGTAGTAGGTGTCATAACCCACCGTCCACAGCAGGTTGGCGATGTACAGCAGCCAGGCGATGGCAGGCAGTTCACCGGTGGCGGCGGTGAAGGCCATGGGAATGCCCCAGGAATAAGCGGCCCCGAGTACCACTTGCGGGTAGTAGGTGTAACGCTTCATGAACGGGTAACAGGCGGCCAACGCCACCGCGCCGAAGGACAGCCACACCGTCTGGGCATTGGTGCACAGCACCAGCAAGAAACTCACGCCCACCAGCACGGCAAACAGCACCAAGGCCTCGCGGGCCTTGATCTTGCCGGCCGCCAGCGGACGCTCGGCGGTGCGTTTGACATGGCCATCGACCTTGCGGTCGGCAAAGTCATTGATGGCACAGCCGGCGGCGCGCATCAGCACCACGCCAAGGGTGAAAATCAGCACATTGGCCAGGGTTGGCGAACCCTTGGCGGCGATCCATACGGCTGAGAGGGTGGGCCACAGCAGCAGATAGATACCGATCGGACGATCCATGCGGCTTAGCTGAATGAAGTCCCAGGCCCGAGGGTGCAGACGATTGAACGACTTGAGCAGCTGCAGGTACATCAGCGGATCTCCCCGGTGATCTCAGCGGCCTGCCACAGTGATGGCAGGAAGACTTCGGCAACCAGAATGCTCAACTCGCCGCGATCAAAGCGCGAGCGCCGCCCCCAGAGTGTGTCGCTGGCGTCTGCACTTGGCAGCCAGCCGCGGGGATAGTGGCAGACCTCAATGGCACGGCGGGTGAACGCCTGGTCGCAGAACAATAGTTCGCCCAGCGAGCGGCTGCCCAGCGCCTCCATATCCAGCCCGCCGCGCTCCAGGGCACTGCGCGCGGCAACACTACGGGCGAATACCCAGGCCTGGCCGTGACCACGCAAGTACACTTCGCGCACCCAGCCTTCGCTGCCGGGCGGCAGGTCGAGCGCTTGACACTCGTCATCACGCAGCGGCTGCCAGCCCTCGCAAAGGGGTGTAACAGAAAAGTGATCGGCGGATAATCGAGTCAGGCGACGCGTCAGTGACCCTTGATCGAACAACCAGTCAAGGAGTGCAGGCGTTGTGCTGTCTGCTACCTGAGAGTACTGCAACCATTCTGCAGCGGGCGCTTGCGATGTTTCGTACGGCACGATGGTATGGATTAACAGGCCAAAGAGACCGCGAGCTTAGCATGATTGCCCGATCCGGCTTGCATGCTGGCACCTGGCTCCAGTACAAAGCCCCTCCTTAGCGGGTCGCCACTGTAATTTATCCAAGAGCGACCCCTCCAATGCCTGGGTCTGTTGAGGAAGTGCGTAATGAAAAAGTGGCAGTGTATTGTGTGCGGTCTGATCTACGACGAGGCTGAAGGCTGGCCTGATGACGGTATTGCCCCGGGCACCCGTTGGGAAGACGTACCGGCAGACTGGCTGTGCCCGGATTGTGGCGTGGGCAAGATGGACTTCGAAATGATCGCCATCGGCTGATCACTCTTTAATCAGGATGCAAGGACACAAGGCATGACGGCACCGGTGGTAATTGTGGGTACAGGGTTGGCGGGCTACAACCTGGCCCGCGAATTTCGCAAACACGACAGCGACACGCCGTTGCTGTTGATTACCGCCGATGACGGCCGTTCCTATTCCAAGCCGATGCTGTCCACCGGCTTTGCCAAGAACAAGGATGCTGATGGCCTGAGCATGGCCGAACCCGGCGCCATGGCCGAGCAGCTCAACGCCGAAGTGCGTACGCACACCCGCATCAGCGGCATCGATCCGGGCCATAAGCGCCTGTGGATTGGTGAGGAACAGGTGGCTTACCGTGACCTGGTCCTGGCGTGGGGCGCGCAAACCGTTCAGGTGCCCGTTGCGGGTGATGCGGCCGACGCGATCTTCCCGATCAACGATCTGGAAGATTACGCACGCTTTCGCGCCGCTGCCGCTGGCAAGCAGCGCGTGTTGATTCTCGGTGCCGGGTTGATCGGCTGCGAGTTTGCCAACGACATGAGCCTGGGTGGTTTTCAGGTTGATCTGGTAGCGCCCTGCGAGCAGGTCATGCCGACCTTGCTCCATCCTGCGGCCGCTGGCGCCGTGCAGGCTGGGTTGCAAGGGCTTGGCGTGCGTTTCCATCTTGGCCCCGTGCTTAACCGTTTGCAGCGCATTGGCGACGCTCTGGAGGCGCATCTGAGCGATGGCACTGTTATCGCCTGCGACCTGGTGGTTTCAGCCGTTGGCCTGCGCCCGCGTATCGATCTGGCCGCCGCTGCCGGCTTGCAGGTGAATCGTGGCGTGGTGGTCGACCGCCAGCTGCGTACCTCGCATGCCAACATCTACGCGTTGGGCGATTGTGCCGAAGTCGATGGCCTCAACCTGCTCTACGTCATGCCCCTGATGAGCTGCGCGCGGGCATTGGCGCAAACCCTGGCCGGTCATCCAACGAGCGTTGCCTATGGCCCTATGCCGGTGACCGTGAAAACCCCGGCGTGCCCGTTGGTGGTGTCGCCGCCACCCCATGGCCGTGAAGGCACATGGCAGGTTGAAGGCCAGGGTACAGACCTCAAAGTGCTGTGCCACGATGCTGATGGCAACCTGCTGGGCTATGCCCTGACCGGCTCGGCGGTGATGGAGAAACTGGCTCTAAATCGGCAACTTCCGGCGCTAATGGCGTAAATAGCGGGCGTTCTGTCGGATTTCCCCTGTTATTGCCTCAACAATGGCCGTCCAGAGACTGGCGCGGCCCCCGACAGCATGCCATCCTCACTCCCGTCTGCCGCAGTTTAGAGCCTGCGGTGCCTTGGGCGCTGTCCTGAAGGGCAGCACGGCATAACAACAAAAAACCGTCAAAGAGGCTTCACTATGCGCAAACCAGAACTCGCCGCAGCTATCGCTGAAAAGGCCGATCTCACCAAAGAGCAAGCCAATCGCGTGCTTAACGCCGTACTCGAAGAAATCACCGGCGCCCTGCATCGTAAAGACAGTGTGACGCTGGTCGGTTTCGGTACCTTCGTGCAGCGTCATCGCGGTGCCCGTACCGGCAAGAACCCGCAAACCGGTGAGCCGGTAAAAATCAAAGCCAGCAACACGGTTGCCTTCAAGCCAGGCAAATCCCTGAAGGACAGCGTCAATCCGTGATGCCTCGCACCGATTGACTGCATTGAGAAACGGGCACCGGCGACGGTGCCCGTTTTTTATGGGCGCTTGATAGGAGTACCTGTCTTGCACCACCTGTGGGAGCGGGCTTGCCCCGCGATAGCGGTGTGTCAGCCAACATCGCATCGCGGGGCAAGCCCGCTCCCACAAAGATGTAAACGGCGATGAACGTCGCGAAATGTGCGGCAAAGTATGGTGTTTTTGTAGCGAGACTATAAACTGCTTCGCCAGTCATTTTTTAGCCGAGGCGTGCACATGAAGTTTCGCTTTCTCCTTTGGGCCATGGGCTTGCTGATGGCCAAGGCCAGCCGTCAGAACCCGGCGTTTCAGCAGCAGCTGACCGACAAGGATCTGGTTTTCCAGCTGCAGACGCTCGACGGTAAGGTCGCGCGCCACTTCATCGTCAAAGACATGCGCATCAACAGCCAGTCTGGCGTCCACCCGCAGCCGGCATTTGCCATCGCCTTCAAAGACGCAGCCTTCGGCTTTGCCACCTTGCAAGCGAAGAACAAGCAGTTGGCATTTATGCAGGGGATTCAGGACAAGAGCATCCAGATCAAGGGCAATCCGGCGCTGGTGATCTGGTTCCAGGGCCTGATGAAGTACCTGAAACCGAAGAAAAAGGCCTGAGCCTAGGCTCAGGCCTGTGCTGATCAGTGCTGGTTGAACTGCGAGGCCAGCTCGCGCAGCAGCGCCTCGGCCTCTAGCACTTTGGTGACCACATCTTCTGCCTTGTCGCGGGAGATGTTCAGGCGTTGCAGCAGCTCGTCCGGAATCGGCTCATCAGGGCCCGAGCCGATGCCTCGGGCGCGCAACAGGCGCACGGCCAGGCACGCCAGGTTCGGGAAGGCGGCATGTTCGCCATCGTAGTAAGGATCGTGCTGGAAGCGCAGCGCGGTGGCCAACTCATCAGGCATGTCCCAGAAGCGCATCAACCAGGCACCGATCTGTTCGCGGCTGATACCCAGCAGGTGCTGCTCGATGTAGCTGTGGCACAGGTGCGGGTTGACCTCCAGGTGACGGCAGATCAGCGAGAAGTGCGGCGGGAAGACATGCGCCAACAGCAGGTAGCCAAAGTTGTGCAGCAGCCCGGCCAGGTAGGTCAGCCCGGCTTCCGGGCGTTCTGCCCGTGGAATGGCACGGGTCAGGCCCTCAATCACTGCGGCGGTGTAGATCGACTGCTGCCAGTACGGCGTGGCTTGCTGCGGGTGGTCTTTGGGCAGGCTCAGGGTTTTGCCCAGGGCCAGGCCCAGCGCCAGGTTGATCACCAGATCAAAACCCAGCACGCGCACAATGGCGTCTTCTACCGAGCGAATCTTGCCCGGTGAGGCGTAGTAGGGTGACGCCGCCCAGCTGACCACTTGTGCAGCCAGGGCCGGGTCGGTCTCGACCACGCCGGTGATGTCGTCGATTGTCGCGTTGGGATCAACCCGCAGCTTGATGATCTTCTGCGCCGTTTCTGCCAGTGGCGGAATCTCGATGGTGTTTTCCAGGCGCTGTTGAATACGCCGGGCGGTAAAGACCTGGACCGCCTGGGAGATTTCCGCGCGGTCGTCGGTTGGGCGATCGAGGTTGGGGCGGATGCGCGCCACTGGCTCACCGAAATTGCCCGCGCTGGCCTTGCTCAACATCTTCTTGAAATCGTCCCGCTCAATTTCCAGCCACAGGTGCGCTTCGCCAGAGTGGACCAGTAGCTTCTCGGGTTCGAGCAGGCTCTCTTCATACAGGCACGGCGAGCTGGTCAGCGCTGGAATGCCGGGCAGGATCTTCAGCGTGTGCTTGTCCAGCATGGTCTTGAGGCGATCCAGGGGCACGGCAGCCAGCTTACGGCCGGTCAGTTCAGTGAGGCGGTTAAGGTCCAGTAGCTGGTTCTGCGGGAACAGCACCATCAGGGCGCCGACCGCGTCGTCGAGCAAGACGGCCTGGACTTTGCGCTCAGGCAGCAAGTGCGGATGATCGAGTACTTCCCGGTAGGCAATACCGAGCTTTTCCAGCAACAGCCGGATAACAGACGGAGCGTGGGGGGTTGCGGTGTCCAAGGCAACTTCAGTCATTGTCTGTATCCAGAGGTTTTAGGTTCGCAAGAGTATAACCAGCTTCAACCTCGAGCTGGATCCAATTTGAGACAAGGGTCACACCTGGCCATATTGCTGGCCGTGACGCAGCCAGCGGTCCAGTAGCGGACTGACATGCTCCGGCCAGCGAGCCAGCAGCGCTTGGGCGGCATCGCGTACCGCCGGCAACAGGTCGGCATCACGCATCAGGTCGGCCACCTTGAACTGCAGCAGGCCGGTCTGGCGTGTTCCGAGCATTTCACCGGGACCGCGCAGCTCAAGGTCTTTCTCGGCGATGATAAAGCCGTCGTTGGTTTCGCGCATGATCCCCAGGCGTTCGCGGCCAATCTGTGACAGCGGCGGGTGGTAGAGCAGTACACAGTGGCTCACGGCGCTGCCGCGTCCGACCCGCCCGCGCAGCTGGTGCAACTGGGCCAGGCCCAGGCGTTCGGGGTTCTCGATGATCATCAGGCTGGCGTTGGGCACATCGACGCCCACCTCGATCACCGTGGTCGCGACCAGCAACTGTAGGTTGCCTTGTTTGAACTCGGCCATCACCGCTGCCTTTTCGGCAGGCTTCATGCGCCCGTGAATCAGGCCGACACGCAACTCGCCCAAGGCGCTACCCAGTTCTTCGAATGTGGTTTCTGCGGCCTGGCAGGTGAGTTCTTCCGACTCTTCGATCAGCGTACACACCCAGTAAGCCTGACGCCCTTCCGCGCACGCCGCGCGTACCCGCTCGACCACTTCGAAGCGACGGCTGTCAGCGACCAGGACGGTGTTGACCGGCGTGCGCCCGGGCGGCAGCTCGTCGAGGATCGAGGTGTCCAGATCGGCGTAGGCACTCATCGCCAGGGTGCGTGGGATGGGCGTTGCGGTCATGATCAACTGGTGTGGGCACAGCTCGCCACCCACACCTTTCTGGCGCAGCGCCAGGCGCTGTTGAACGCCGAAACGGTGTTGCTCGTCGATGATTGCCAGGGCCAGGTTGTGGAATTTCACTTCTTCCTGAAACAGCGCATGGGTGCCGACCACCATCGGTGTGCCACTGGCGATCTGTTCCAGGGCACTGGCGCGGGCTTTGCCTTTGAGCTTGCCGGCCAGCCAGGCGACTTCAATACCCAGCGGCTCCAACCAGCGCTTGAAGGTGGCGAAGTGTTGTTCGGCGAGGATCTCGGTGGGGGCCATCAGTGCAACCTGATAGCCCGCTTCCAGGGCTTGCAGGGCCGCCAGCGCGGCCACCACGGTTTTCCCGGCACCGACGTCACCTTGTACCAGGCGCAGCATCGGCTCCGGTTGGCTGAGGTCGTAGGCAATCTCGTTGCCGACCCGTTGCTGAGCACCGGTGGGGGCAAAGCCGAGATTGGCCAGGTATTGCTGGGGCAAGCGCGTGGCCTTGGGCAGCACCGGTGCACGCTGGGCACGCAGGCTTTCGCGCAGGCGTTGCTGCGACAGCTGATGGGTCAGCAGCTCTTCGAAGGCCAGGCGGTGCTGGGCCCAATGCTGGCCTTCGGCAAGTTCGTCGACGTCGGCATCGGCCGGTGGATGGTGCAGGTAGCGGATGGCTTCATCCAGCGGCGCCAGTTGGTAATCCCGGGCCAGTTCCAGCGGCAACCAGTCGGGCAGGCTGCGCGGGCCGAGCATCGCCAGGCTTTGTTGGCACAGCTGGCGCAGGCGCTGCTGGGTCAGGCCTTCGGTGGTCGGGTAGATCGGCGTCAGGGTCTGCTCCACCGGGACCGGTTCATCGCCGGTCAGGGCGCGGTATTCCGGGTGGTAGATCTCAAGGCCCGAGGCGCCAGGGCGGGCTTCGCCATAGCAGCGCAGGTGCGTGCCTCGTTTCAGGCCTTCTTTTTGCGCATTGCTGAAGTGGTAGAAACGCAGGCTCAGTACGCCAGTGCCGTCACCCAGGCGCACGACCAAACTGCGGCGCTTGCCCATGACCACATCGGCGCCGCTGACAACGCCTTCGATCACCGCATCCTGGCCAGGGCGCAAAGCGCCGATCGGGACCACACGGGTGCGGTCCTGATAGCGCAGGGGCAGGTGGAAAAGTACGTCCTGAAGGTTCTCCAGGCCGACCTTGGCCAGCTTCTCGGCCATGGCCTCGCCAACGCCCTTCAGTGCAGTTACCGAGACCTGCGACAACTCCGGCATGTTGACGTCCTACGCGCTCACTGGTGGTTTGGCCACCGAGCACAGGCGGATGGAGTCGGCGAGGATCTCGATCGCTTTCGGCCGCGGGAAGCTTGCGCGCCAGGCAATCGCCACGGTGCGAAACGGCGCCGGTGGGCTCAACGGACGCACTTCGATGACCCCAGGGGCATAGTGGTGGCTGTGCACTGCCGACAGCGGCAGGATCGACACGCCAAGGCCCGAGGCAACCATGTGACGGATGGTTTCCAGCGAGCTGGATTCAACCGTGGTGTGCTTGGCGCCGTCGCTACCCTTGGTCAGGGTCGGGCAGGCTTCGAGTACCTGATCACGGAAGCAATGGCCTTCACCGAGCAGCAGCAGGCTCTTGTCGTTCAGCAGGCTGGCGTCGATGGTTTGCTTCTTGGTCCATGGGTGCTCGCTGGGCATCAGCACATAGAAGGGCTCATCGTACAGCGGCAGGGTCAGGACATCGGCTTCATTGAACGGCAGCGCGATGATCACCGCGTCCAACTCACCATTGCGCAGCTTGTCGCGCAGGATGTGGGTGAAGTTTTCTTCGATGTACAGCGGCATCTGCGGGGCAACCCGATGCAGTTGCGGGATCAGGTGCGGGAACAAGTACGGACCGACCGTGTAGATCGCCCCGACTTTCAGCGGCGCGGTCAGTTGGTTCTTGCCGGCCTGGGCCAGTTCGCGAATGCCCTGGGCCTGCTCAAGCACCTTCTGGGCCTGGGCGACGATACCTTCGCCAACCGGGGTCAGGCGTACCGCGCTTTTGCTACGCTCGAAGATCAGTACACCCAGCTCGTCCTCGAGCTTTTTCACGCCCACCGACAGGGTCGGCTGGCTGACATGGCAGCGCTCGGCGGCATGGCCGAAGTGCTGTTCTTGAGCGAGGGTGACGATGTAGCGTAATTCTGTGAGGGTCATAACGTGCGTCCATGAAGTTGCGGCCCCAGCATAGCGGCTGCAATCGATAGACGCACGTTATCAGAGTTGCTTGGTTGTGACAGAAACAATGTGTTAGCGCTTGTCCAGCGAGTAGACGAAAGGCGCGATCACCTCGATGCTGCCGTTGTTAAGCAATTCCTTCGGTGGAGGTGGAACCGGCTGGGCGCGACGGATCATCTCCAGCGTTGCCCGATCCAGTGCCGCACTGCCCGAGCCGCCGGCCAGGGTGTAAGACAGGATCTTGCCCTCGCCATCGACGACAAAGCGCAAGCGGTTGATGCCTTCCATACGCATACGACGGGCGTTTTCCGGGTAGCGCTTGTACTTGGCCAGGTGGCGCAACAGATCGCTCTGCCAGGTGGGCAGGGCATTGCTGTTGGTCGCGATGCTTGGCGCAGGCGCTGCGGATTTTTGCGTCGGCGCGTTGCTTGGCGGCGTGTCGACCACTTCTTCGTCAGCAGGCTTTTCCTGCGGCGGCTCAGGCTTTTTCTCTGGCTTGGGCGGCTGCGGTTTGGCCTTCGGCTTGACCGGCTTGGCAATGGCGATTTTCGGTTTTGGCGCCTCGGCCAGTTTCGGCAACGGCGGTTCTTCAACCGGCGCTGGCGGCTGTGGCGGGGTCACCACCTTAGGCGGTGGTGGAGGTGCCGGTTCAGGCATCGGCGCCATTTCGATCATCATCGCCGCTGGCGGCAGTTCGATCGCTTGGGGCACTGACCAATTGAGCGTCAGCAGCACGGCGACGGCATGGATACCCAGCACAATCGCCAGACTACTGCTGTAACGCGCCAGCTTATGCCGCGTCTTGATCATTTCTTGGCTGCCGTCTCAAGGCCGACCAGACCGACTTTCAGGTAACCGGCCGCGCGCAGCGAATTCATGACTTCCATCAGATCACCGTAATCCACGCCTTTGTCAGCCTGGAAGAAGATCGTGGTGTCCTTGTCGCCCTTGGTCTTGGCGTCGAGCACGGCGCCGAGCTGATCGCGCTGGACCTGCTCGTCACCGACGTAAACGTTCTGGTCGGCCTTGACGCTGAGGAACACCGGCTTCTCCGGCCTCGGCGCCGGTTTGGCGGTCGAGGCGGGCAGGTCGACCTTGATGTCGACGGTTGCCAGAGGCGCTGCCACCATGAAGATGATCAGCAGGACCAACATCACGTCGATAAACGGCGTGACGTTGATTTCGTGGTTCTCGGCGAGGTCGTCGCCACCTTCGTTAAGATGCAGGCCCATGGATTACCCCACTTTCACCATGTGAGGTGCAGTGGCGCGATCGGCTGGCTGGTGGTCCAGGTCGCGGCTGACCAGCAGCAGGACTTCTGCCGAAGCGTCCGATACCTGGGCTTTGTAGCCAGCGATCGAGCGGGCGAAGACGTTGTAGATGACCACCGCCGGGATCGCTGCAACCAGACCCAGTGCAGTAGCCAGCAGGGCTTCGGCGATACCCGGGGCAACCACGGCGAGGTTGGTGGTTTGGGTTTTGGCGATGCCGATGAAGCTGTTCATGATGCCCCACACGGTACCGAACAGGCCGACGAACGGTGCGGTGGAACCGATGGTTGCCAGGACGCCGGTGCCGCTGCTCATGTTACGGCCGCTGGCGGCTACCAGGCGCTCAAGGCGGAAGCTGACGCGCTCTTTGATGCCTTCTTTCTCGCGGGTGTTGGCCGACAGGCGCATTTCATCCAGGGCATCGTGGACCAGCAAATGGCCCAGGGTGCCTTCCTTGTTGGCGCCATCGCTGGCTTCCTTGAGGGTGGTGGATTTTTTCAGCAGGGCAATATCGCCACGCAGACGGCGCTTGGCGCCCATCAGCTCGAAGCCTTTGGCGATCCAGATGGTCCAGGTGATGATCGAGGCAATGACCAGGCCGATCATGACGATCTTGACCACGATGTCGGCGTTTTTGTACATGCCCCATGGCGACAGGTCGTGGGCCATGCCCAGGCTGGTGTCTTCAACCAGTGCTTCAACTTCAGCGGCTTCGCTGGCGACCTGGCCTTCGATCGGCGCTTGACCCGCGGCGGCAGGAGCAGCGGCGGCAGCAGCTGGATCAGCTGGCGTGGCAGCAGGCTCGGTGCCCGGTGCTGCAGGGGCAGCAGCAGGTGCTACGGCAGCGGCAGGGGTCGCAGCAGGCGTGGTCGGCTCATCGGCCAATGCAGCCGGGGCCACTGCCAGGCTGAACATCAGCGCTGCAATGGCGCGCCATACGCGCGGCGTGGTTGGCGAAGCGGAAGGTTGGATACGTGTCATGCTGGCCGGACCTGATGAAGAAGAAAGAGGTGGTTGTCCTTCCAGGCCTCGATACAGGCCGAGAACAAAATTGGGCGGCCATTATTGCAAGTAATTCTTGTTAGCAGAAGTAATAAAGTTACTTTTTTTCCATCATCGCTAGCCGCCTATCGATTTATTTGGATAGGCTTGGCCTTTGATTTACGGAGTTCGGCAATGTCTGCGTCGTCTGTTTTGATCGTCGGGTGTGGTGATGTCGGTAGTCGCCTGGCCAAGCAAATGCTGGCTGGCGGCTGGCAAGTAAGTGGCCTGCGCCGCAGTGTGGGCGAGCTGCCCGCTGGGGTGACGGCGGTCGCTGCCGACCTGTTCGACCCGCAGTGCCCTGCCACCTGGCCGACACAGGCGCCGGACTACCTGGTCTACTGTGCGGCAGCGAGCCAGCATGACGAGGCCGGTTATCGAGCCGCCTATGTTGATGGCCTCAAGCACGTCCTGAGCTGGTTGGCCGAGCGCGGACAGGCGCCACGGCGTTTGCTGTTCGTGTCCAGCAGTGGGGTGTATGCCCAGCAGCAAGGCGAATGGATTGACGAAACATCGGTGACCGAGCCGCAAAACTACAGCGGCACGGTGATGCTTGAGGCCGAACAGTTGGCGCTGGCCAGCGGCATACCGACTTCCATTGTGCGTCTGACCGGCATCTACGGGCCGGGGCGTGAATGGTTGCTCAGTCAGGTGCGTCAGGGTTATCGGGTCACCGAAGAGCCGCCGCTGTACGCCAATCGAATTCATGCCGAAGACGCCGCGGGCTTGCTGGCCTTCCTGATCACAGCTGATGCCCAGGGGCAAACGCTGGAAGATTGCTACATCGGCGTCGATGATGCGCCGGCACCGTTGGCCGAAGTGGTGGCCTGGCTGCGCCAGTACATGGGCGTCACGCAGTGGTCGGAATCGGAGCGGGTGCGTCGCACCGGTAGCAAGCGTTGCAGCAACGCTCGCGCCCGGGCACTGGGCTGGGTGCCTCAGTACCCGAGCTTCAAG
Organism: Pseudomonas sp. NUPR-001; assembly: GCF_052147955.1. Classification (NCBI taxonomy): domain Bacteria; kingdom Pseudomonadati; phylum Pseudomonadota; class Gammaproteobacteria; order Pseudomonadales; family Pseudomonadaceae; genus Pseudomonas; species Pseudomonas sp. NUPR-001. The sequence continues at coordinate 5,947,117 of NZ_CP197353.1, read as the reverse complement.
GAAGGCTATGCGGCAATCCTTGAAGGGCGCAACGACTAAGCGTCAGCTCAGTCGCGTTCAAGCAGCCACTGACGAGCACCAGGTTGCAGCATTGGTTTCTCGTCAGGCTGGGCGCCGTTGACGGCGCGCAGGATTTCCAGCTGATCGCCGTCACGCTTGAAGATCCACGGCGCGCCTTTCTGGTTGCGCTCCAGCCACAGGCTGTCGTTGGCACCGCTCATGTCGGCACAGTCGCCGGCCAGGCACAGGGCGTAGCGGTCCAGGTTGGGCAGGCCTTCGACGCTGCCGTTGTCGCGAAAGTGCACCGTGCCACCTTGGCCTGGGCCTTCGATGACCTTCCACTCACCGCCCAGGTAGGCGTTGTACAGCGCCTGTTCGAAGGTGGTGCCGGTGCGCGCGCCCATCGGAGCGGGGGTTTCGGCTTTTTCGAAGGTTTGTTGCGGCATGGCATCACTGGTTTGCTGCACCAGTTCGTCACCTTCGAGCACCAGGGTCTGAACCAGATTGCCGGGGAATGTTACCTGGTACTGCTTCTCGCCAGCGTTCAGCTGGCCTTCAGCAATTTCAAAACCGTTGTCGAAGCTGGCTTGGCCGGCGGCGACATTGACCTTCCATTCGAAATTCGGGCCGTTGTCTTGCAGGGCCTGGCGCAGGCTGACGCCTTTGGCGGCGGTATCGATGGCTTTCTGGTTGATCCAGATGCCGTTGTAATCTTCGGGTTTGTGGCTAGCGCATCCGCTCAGCAGTGCGGCAGCCAGGGTCAGGGCGAGCGCATGGCGCATGGCGGGGTCCTTTCCGGGGCAAAGCGAGGGCGAGCCGGGCGGCTCGCCGCGCGGGGTATTACTCGAGGACCAGGATCGCGTCCATTTCAACTTGCGAACCGCGTGGCAGCGCGGCAACACCGATGGCGGCGCGTGCTGGGTACGGCTGTTCGAAGTACTTGCCCATGATCTCGTTGACCTTGGCGAAGTGGCTCAGGTCGGTCAGGAAGATGTTCAGTTTGACGATGTCTTTGAACGAACCACCTGCAGCTTCAGCAACCGCCTTGAGGTTTTCGAAGACCTGAACGGTCTGGGCTTCGAAACCTTCAACCAGTTCCATGGTTTTTGGGTCCAGTGGGATCTGGCCGGACATGTACACCGTGTTACCGGCCTTGATCGCCTGGGAGTAGGTGCCGATGGCGGCTGGGGCCTTGTCACTGGTGATGACGGTCTTGGTCATGATGACTCCTTGCTGTTATTAGGCTACGTGCGCATGCGGGTGATGCGAATCACACCGGTCAGGGCGCGTAGTTTCTTGATCACGCGGGCCAGGTGCACGCGGTCGTGCACGCTGACCACCAGTTGGACCACGCTGATGCGACCATCGCGTTCGTCCATGCTGATTTTCTCGATGTTGCCGTCGGCGGCGTTCACGCTGCTGGCCAGCAGCGCGATCAGGCCGCGTTGGTGCTCCAGTTCGACGCGCAGCTCGACATTGAATTCGCCGGTAACGTCCTTGGCCCAGGAAAGCTGTACGCATTTCTCCGGGTTGTGGCGGATTTCGCTGATGTTCCGGCAGTTCTCCAAGTGGACGACCATGCCCTTGCCAGCCGACAGGTGGCCGACAATCGGGTCGCCCGGAATCGGCGTACAGCACTTGGCGTAGCTGAGTACCAGGCCTTCGGTGCCGCGAATCGCCAGCGGGCCTTCAGGTGCTGGCAGCTGCTCACCCTCGGTAGACAGCAGGCGCCGGGCCACGACATAGGCCATGCGGTTGCCCAGGCCGATGTCTTCGAGCATGTCCTCGATCTGCTCCAGGCGGTACTCGCTGAGCATGGCTTGAACGCGTTCCTGGGGGATTTTGTCCAGGGCGCTGTCGAAACCGTTGAGGACCTTGTTCAGCAGGCGTTCGCCCAGGCTGATCGACTCGGAGCGGCGCTGCAGTTTGAGCGCATGGCGAATGTGGGTACGGGCTTTGCCGGTGACGACGAAATTGAGCCAGGCAGGATTCGGCCGGGCGCCCGGGGCGCTGACGATCTCGACGGTCGAACCGCTTTGCAGGGGCTCGGACAGCGGCGCCAGGCGGCGGTTGATCCGGCAGGCGATACAGCTGTTGCCGACGTCGGTGTGCACCGCGTAAGCGAAGTCGACCGCCGTGGAGCCTTTAGGCAGCTCCATGATGCGGCCTTTGGGCGTGAACACGTAGACCTCGTCCGGGAACAGGTCGATCTTCACGCTTTCGATGAATTCCAGCGAGTTGCCTGCACGTTGCTGCATTTCCAGCACGCCTTTGACCCACTGACGGGCGCGGGCATGGGTGCCTTTGGGCTGTTCGTCGTCGCTGGATTTGTACAGCCAGTGCGCGGCAATGCCATTGTTGGCCATCTCTTCCATTTCGCGGGTGCGGATCTGGATTTCGATCGGTACACCGTGCATGCCGAACAGCGTGGTGTGCAGCGACTGGTAGCCGTTGGCCTTGGGAATCGCGATGTAGTCTTTGAAGCGGCCAGGCAGCGGTTTGTACAGGTTGTGTACAGCGCCGAGCACGCGGTAGCAGGTGTCTACCTTGTCGACGATGATGCGGAATGCGTAGACATCCATGATCTCGTTGAAGGCCCGGCGTTTGCCGCGCATCTTCTTGTAGATGCCATACAGGTGTTTCTGGCGGCCGCTGACTTCGCCTTCAATACCGTCGACCGCCAGGCAGTGGGCCAGCGACTCTTCGATCTTGTTGACGATTTCCTTGCGGTTGCCACGGGCACGTTTGACTGCCTGGTAGATGCGCGCCGAGCGCATCGGGTGCATGGCTTTGAACCCCAGGTCTTCGAACTCGACGCGCACACTGTGCATCCCCAGGCGGTTGGCGATGGGGGCGTAGATTTCCAGGGTTTCCTTGGCGATGCGTCGGCGTTTTTCGCCTGACAGCACCTCAAGCGTGCGCATGTTGTGCAGGCGGTCGGCCAGTTTGACCAGGATGACGCGGATGTCCCGGGCCATGGCCATGGCCATTTTCTGGAAGTTTTCCGCTTGTGCTTCGGCCTTGGTCTCGAAGTTCATCTGGGTCAGTTTGCTGACCCCATCCACCAGTTCGGCCACCGTCTCGCCAAATTGCGAGTTGAGGGCTTCTTTGGCGATGCCGGTGTCTTCGATCACGTCATGGAGCATGGCCGCCATCAGGCTCTGATGGTCCATGTGCATGTCGGCGAGGATGCTTGCCACCGCCAGCGGATGCGTGACGTAAGGCTCGCCGCTACGACGGCGTTGGCCGTCGTGGGCTTGTTCGGCGTAGAAGTACGCCCGGCGCACCAGGTTGACCTGGTCGGCGCCGAGGTAGGTCGACAGGCGATCGGCGAGGGCGTCTATGCTCGGCACAGGATTACCTCCTGCCGAGGAAAAAGGACCTGCGCCGCACCACGTCGACCAGGCATAGGCTTAAACGGCCTCGTTCGCCTCTTCCTCGCTACCGAAAGCAAAGGCAGGTTCGACTTCGACAATGGATTCGGCAGCGATGAATTCAGGGGTGCAGATGCCTTCAGCGATTTCACGCAGGGCAACGACGGTAGGTTTGTCGTTTTCCCATGCCACTTTCGGCTCTTTGCCGCCGGTGGCCAGCTGACGGGCACGCTTGGTAGAGAGCATGACCAGCTCAAAACGGTTATCCACGTGTTCTAGGCAGTCTTCAACGGTTACGCGGGCCATGGTCTTCCTCAAGTAGCAAATGCGGTGTTCAGCCCGAATGGGCGAGCGGACTCGATAGTTTAAAAAATCACCAGCCATTAGGGAAGCGCTGATTTCACTTCGAGCCCTGAATGCCTTGACGATAACCAGTTCCGGGGCTCTGGCACAACTGTTTGATTGAAAGCATCGCGGGGCAAGCCCGCTCCCACCGGAGCCTGTAGGAGCGGGCTTGCCCCGCGATAGCGGCTACTGGCGCGCCAACGCATCGCGCAAACGCGGTGTCAGCTCATCAAACAGGGTTTGCACCGAACGCAACGCGCGGCAATCCGGACGGGTCAGCAGCCACACTTCGGTGTCACACCCCGGCAGGGCATCGCTCAGCGGCTCGACGCCCGGCAGGGTATGGGCCATGTAGTCGGGCAGCGCAGCCACGCCCAGGCCAGCGGTCACCAGTTGGGCAATTGCAGAAATGCTGCTGCAGCGATAGCGCGGCGTAACGCCCGGCAGGTGCTCACGGCGCCACACCTCGGTGGCGTGATCCTGCATGGTGTCATCCGGGGCGATCCACGGCAGGCTGGTTGGCGCTTGCTTGAGCTTTTCGCGGTAGTGCTCCAGGCCAGACACAACGTAGGAGGCCGAACCCAGGCATCGGCCGACCAAATGTTCGGGTGGCGAGTTGGTCAGGCGCAAGGCCAGGTCGGCATCGCGGCGGCTCAGGTTGGCGAACGTATTGGAGGTTGCCAGTTCAAGTGACAAAGCAGGGTAGGTGGGCATGAACTCAGCCAGTGCCGGAAGCAACAGGCTGTGCAGCACCGCATCGGTACATGTCAGACGAACGGTACCGCTGACCACCTGTTCACCGTGCTCCAGCGCCACCCGCGCGGCATCCAGTGCCTGTTCGGCGCGCTCTGCCTGCTCTGCCAGGGCCTGGGCGGTGCCGGTGGGAATGTAGCCTTTACGGCTCTTTACGAATAACGCGGTACCAAGGGCAGCTTCCATGCGCCGGATCGAGCGGAACACCGTCGAAACATCCACCCGCAGCAGCTCTGCGGCTTTTGCCAGTGAGCGGCCGCGTACCAGGGCGAGTACCAGCGAGAGGTCGGCGTGACTGATCTGATATTGCATGGGTGCACTCTTTGCTTGCCTAAATGCCAATGTCTGTTGCGCTGGGGCCATTCTATAGTGAGGCAGCAGTCGTGAATCAACTCGTAACATTGTCAGAATGTGGAACGTGAGTCCTATTTGACAGCGTTCTGCAGTCCCCACGATGGACACTTTTAAAAAGAACAAACTGAACCATCGCCGCTCCCGTTAGCGCCGCAGTACCTCCTCCACAATCGTTCGATAAAAATCAAAGGATGCCTAGCCATGACGTCGGTCTCCCCGCGCGCCATCCCTCTCGACGAGATGGGTGAATTTCTCCAGGCCCACCCTGAGGTGCAATTTGTCGATCTGCTGATTGCAGACATGAACGGCGTGGTACGCGGCAAGCGCATCGAGCGTGCGAGCCTGGTCAAAGTCTACGAGAAGGGCATCAACCTGCCGGCTTCTCTGTTCGCACTGGATATCAACGGTTCGACCGTCGAAAGCACCGGCCTTGGCCTGGACATCGGCGACGCCGACCGCATCTGTTTCCCGATTCCCGGCACGCTCAGCTACGAACCCTGGCAGAAGCGTCCTACCGCTCAGTTGCTGATGACCATGCATGAGCTGGACGGTGCGCCGTTCTTCGCCGACCCGCGGGAAGTCCTGCGCGGTGTGGTGGAGAAGTTCGACGCCCTGGGCCTGGATATCTGCGCAGCGTTCGAGCTTGAGTTCTACCTGATCGACCAGGACAACCTCAACGGCCGTCCACAGCCGCCGCGCTCGCCCATTTCCGGCAAGCGTCCGCAGTCGACCCAGGTGTACCTGATCGACGACCTGGACGAGTACGTCGACTGCCTGCAAGACATGCTGGAAGCGGCGAAAGAGCAAGGCATTCCTGCCGATGCCATCGTCAAGGAAAGCGCCCCGGCGCAGTTTGAAGTCAACATGCACCACGTTGCCGACGCGATCAAAGCGTGCGACTACGCGGTGTTGCTCAAGCGCCTGATCAAGAACATCGCCTACGACCATGAAATGGACTCCACTTTCATGGCCAAGCCTTACCCGGGCCAGGCGGGCAACGGTCTGCATGTGCATATTTCGTTGCTGGACAAGAAAACCGGCAAGAACATCTTCGCCAGCGATGACCCCGAGCAGAGCGAAACCCTGCGCCACGCCATTGGCGGTGTGCTGGAAACCATGCCGGCGTCGATGGCATTCCTGTGCCCGAACATCAACTCCTACCGTCGTTTCGGTGCTCAGTTCTACGTGCCCAATGCGCCAAGCTGGGGCCTGGACAACCGTACCGTGGCGGTTCGCGTACCGACCGGCAGCAGCGATGCAGTGCGTATCGAGCACCGTGTGGCCGGCGCCGATGCCAACCCTTACTTGATGATGGCGGCGATTCTGGCGGGCATCCACCACGGTCTGACTAACCAGATCGAGCCGGGCGCGCCGATTGAAGGCAACTCCTACGAGCAGTTGGAGCAGAGCCTGCCGAACAACCTGCGCGATGCGCTGCGTGAACTCGATGACAGCGAAGTGCTGAACAAATACATCAGCCCCGACTACATCGACATTTTTGTCGCCTGCAAGGAAAGCGAGATGGCCGAATTCGAGGTGTCGATTTCCGACCTCGAATACAACTGGTACCTGCATACCGTGTGATGCCCGGAGATAACAACAATGACAATTGCACCACGTGAACACTGGGAACAGCTGTTCCAGACCCTGAAGATCGAAGGCCGCGCCTTTGTCGACGGGCAGTATTGCGCCAGTGTTGCTGGTGACAGTTTCGATTGTTCAAGCCCGGTCGATGGCCGCTTGCTGGCAACGATCGCCAGTTGCGACAGCGCCGACGCCGAGCGTGCCGTGGCTGCAGCGCGGCGCAGCTTTGACAGTGGTGTGTGGGCCAAGCAGGCCCCGGCCCAGCGTAAGCGCGTGCTGATTGCCTTCGCCGACTTGCTGCTGGCCAATGCCGAAGAGCTGGCGCTGCTGGAAACCCTGGACATGGGCAAGCCGATTGCCGATGCCCTGAGCATTGATATCCCCGCTGCGGCCAACGCCATTCGCTGGCACGCCGAAGCGATCGATAAGATTTATGACGAAGTTGCTGCAACCGCGTCCGACCAGCTGGGTCTGGTCACCCGCGAGCCGGTCGGCGTGGTTGCGGCCATTGTTCCGTGGAACTTCCCACTGATGATGGCCTGTTGGAAACTCGGCCCGGCCCTGGCCACCGGTAACTCGGTGATCCTCAAGCCGTCCGAAAAATCACCGCTGACCGCGATCCGTATCGCGCAGCTGGCGCTCGATGCTGGTTTGCCGGCGGGCGTGCTCAACGTTCTGCCCGGCTATGGCCACACCGTGGGCAAGGCCCTGGCCCTGCACATGGACGTCGATACCCTGGTGTTCACAGGTTCCACGCGTATTGCCAAGCAATTGATGGTGTACGCCGGTGAATCGAACATGAAGCGGGTCTGGCTGGAAGCGGGCGGCAAGAGCCCGAACATCGTCTTCGCCGACGCCCCAGACCTGCAAGCAGCTGCCGATGCCGCCGCTGCGGCCATCGCCTTCAACCAGGGCGAAGTGTGCATTGCCGGTTCGCGCCTGTTGGTCGAGCGCAGCATCAAGGAGCGCTTCCTGCCGATGGTGGTCGAAGCCCTCAAGGCCTGGAAACCAGGCCATGCACTGGACCCAGAAACCCGCGTCGGGGCCCTGGTGGACGGTACCCAGCTCGACACCGTGCTGGGCTACATCGAAGCGGGCAAGGCCGATGGCGCCACCCTGCTCACCGGTGGCGAACGGGTCCTGGAAGACACCTGTGGTGTTTACCTGCAGCCGGCCATCTTCGATGGCGTCACCAATGCCATGCGCATCGCCCGCGAGGAAATTTTCGGGCCGGTGCTGTCGGTAATCACCTTTGACAGTGCCGAAGAGGCCGTGGCCATTGCCAACGACTCACCGTTCGGCCTGGCAGCGGCAGTCTGGACCAGCGATATCTCCCGTGCCCATAACACCGCTCGCGCCTTGCGCGCAGGCAGCGTGTGGGTCAACCAATACGACGGCGGCGACATGACTGCACCGTTCGGCGGCTTCAAGCAGTCGGGTAATGGTCGGGACAAATCGCTGCACGCTTTTGACAAATACACTGAACTCAAGGCGACCTGGATCAAGCTGTAAGGGAGGGTGAACCCATGCAAACTACCAATGACCTGCCGCCTTTGATTGGCATTTCTGCCTGTCGTCAGCAGTTGGGCAATAACTCGTCGCATACCGTCGGCGACAAGTATGTCGAAGCGGCAGGCTTTGCCGGCATCCCTTTGATCCTTCCCGCACGTGCCGAGCCGGGTGACCCGCAGCGCGTGCTGGAACGCCTCGATGGCATTCTTTTTACCGGTTCGCCTTCTAATGTTGAGCCGCATCATTACAATGGCGCCCCCAGCGTGGAAGGTACGAAGCACGATGTGTTTCGCGACCGGCTGACCCTGCCGTTGTTGCAGGCCGCCATTGCCACCGGTGTGCCGGTGTTCTGCATCTGCCGTGGATTCCAGGAATTGAACGTTGCCTTGGGCGGCACGCTGCACCAGCGGGTGCAGGAGCTGCCAGGTTTCCTCGACCACCGCGAGCCGCAGGACGCGCCACTGGAAGAGCAATACAGCCCACGCCATAGCGTTACCGTGCAGCCCGGCGGGCTGTTCGAACGACTGGGGCTGGAGCAGCACTTCATGGTCAATTCGCTTCACAGCCAGGGCATCAATCGCCTGGCTGACGGCCTGCGGGCCGAGGCCCTGGCGCCGGACGGATTGATCGAAGCGGTATCCATGGAGGATGCCCCAGGCTTTGTGGTCGGCGTGCAATGGCACCCCGAATACCGCTTGGCCGACAACCCGGTTTCGTTGCGTCTGTTCGAGGCGTTTCGTCAGGCATGTCTGGCCCGTGCAAGGGGTGAGCGTCACCGGGAGAAGACCCTATGAGGGTATCCGGTTGATCCGGAGCTGCATTACCAGGCAACAAGTTTCATTGAGTGCAAGTGGGCGCGCTGCGGGGCGCCCTGAAAAACAATAGTAAAAGCGGCGGCAACTACTCATGAGCGAATACGAAGCAGGCCTGTCCCCAGGTATGGGACAGGCTCGCACCCAGGAAAGCGGTGCATCGAAAGCAACCAAAGGGCTCGACGCAGGTCGGCTGGGGCTGCTGGCGAGCATTGTCCTGGGTATCTCCACCATTGCACCGGTCTACACCCTCACAGGCGCCCTCGGCCCAACCGTACGTGAAGTCGGCGCGCACCTGCCGGCGGTGTTCATCGTCGGCTTCCTGCCGATGCTGCTGGTAGCGCTGGGCTACCGCGAACTGAACTCGGCAGAGCCGGACAGCGGTACGTCCTTTACCTGGTCGGCGCGGGCGTTTGGCCCGATGATCGGCTGGATCGGCGGCTGGGGGTTGGTCACAGCCACCACCATTGTGCTGTCCAACCTTGCGGGGGTGGCCGTCGACTTCTTTTATCTGTTCCTTGGGCAGATCACCGGCAGCCACGAGGTGGCGGCGCTGGCGGATAACTTATTGATCAACATCGTCACCTGTTGCGTGTTCATTGCCATGGCGGTGTGGATTTGCTGCCGCGGGATCACCACCACCATGACGGTGCAGTACAGCCTGGTGGCGCTGCAGTTGGTGGTGCTAGTGGGCTTTGCCATGGCCGCGTTTGGCGAGTCGGCGCCGATGCCACCGCTGGAATTCGATTTTGCCTGGTTCAATCCATTCGGCGTCGAATCTTTCTCGGCATTTGCTGCTGGTCTGTCGTTGTCGATTTTCATCTTCTGGGGCTGGGACGTGTGCCTGAGCATCAGTGAAGAGTCCGTGGGCAGCGGTGACACCCCCGGCCGTGCGGCGACCCTGACCGTACTGCTGATTCTCGGTTTGTACCTGGTAACGGCGATTGCCACGCTGCAGTTTGCCGGTATTGGCGAAGATGGCCTGGGCCTGAACAACCCGCGTATCCAGGAAAACGTCTTTGCTCACCTGGCAGGTCCGGTCATGGGCCCGCTGGCTATTCTGATGTCGATCGCGGTATTGGCCAGCACCGCAGCCTCGCTGCAGTCGACCTTCGTGGCGCCCGCGCGCACTTTGCTGGCCATGGGTTACTACGGTGCGGTACCGGAGCGCTTCGCCAACATTTGCCCACGTTCGAAAACCCCGCGTTACGCGACGATCTGCGCCGGTGTGGCGGCGGGCGTGTTCTACGTGACCATGCGTACCCTGAGTGAAAACGTACTGGCCGACACCATCACTGCCCTGGGCATGATGATCTGCTTCTACTACTCGCTGACGGCGTATGCCTGTGTCTGGTACTTCCGCCGCAGCCTGTTCGACAGCGTGCGTCACTTCCTGATGCGTGGCCTGTGCCCGCTGCTGGGCGGTGGCATTCTCTCGGTGATCTTCCTGCAGACCGCCTACGACAGTGCTTCGCCGTCGTTCGGCAGCGGTTCGCACGTGGGTGGTTTGGGGTTGGTGTTCGTGATCGCAGTGATCATCACCCTGCTGGGGCTGGGCCTGATGATGCTGTCACGCCTGCGGGCGCCGGCGTTCTTCCTGGGCATGACCCTGCAACGTCACGCCATGGTCTCCAGCCGCCGCTAAGCGGCTGGAGTAGCTGGTTGCTCAGGCAAGCAATTGCTTGAGCAGCTGGCCATGACGCTGCTGCTGGTGCGCCTGCAGCAAGCGGTTGGCGCGGAATACCGCTTTGAGGTCTTCCAGCGCAGTGGCGAAGTCATCGTTGATGATGACGAAGTCATATTCGTCGTAATGACTCATCTCGCTCACGGCTTCACGCATCCGTCCCTCGATGATCTCATCGCTGTCCTGGCCACGGTTGGTCAGGCGCTGACGCAGGGCTTCCTGGGTCGGCGGCAGGATGAAGATCGAGCGCGCCTCAGGCATCAACTTGCGCACCTGCTGAGCACCTTGCCAGTCGATTTCCAGAATCAGGTCGTGACCCTGGTCGAGGGTTTGCTGCAGCGCGCTGCGCGACGTGCCGTAGAAATTGCCGAACACTTCAGCCTGCTCGAGGAAGTCGCCTTGCTCGATCATCAGCTTGAATTCGGTGTGCTCGACAAAGTGGTAGTTCACGCCGTGCACTTCGCCCGGGCGCATGGCGCGGGTGGTGTGCGAGACCGAAACCTGGATGCTGTTGTCTGCGTCGATCAGGGCTTTGACCAGGCTGGTTTTACCAGCGCCGGACGGGGCCGAAACGATATAAAGGGTGCCGCTGCTGTGATTCATGGTGGGTGTGGCCTTACTCAATGTTCTGTACTTGTTCACGCATCTGCTCGATCAGTACCTTGAGGTTGACCGCGGACTGGGTGCTGCGTGGGTCGAAGGCTTTGGAGCCCAGGGTGTTGGCTTCGCGATTGAGCTCCTGCATCAGGAAGTCCAGGCGTCGGCCAGCGGCGCCACCGGATTTAAGCACCCGGCGTACTTCGGTGATGTGGGTGTTCAAACGGTCGAGTTCTTCGGCAACGTCGCTTTTTTGCGCCAGCAGGACCATTTCCTGCTCCAGGCGCTGCGGGTCGAGCTCGGCTTGCATGTCGGCAAAGCGGTCGAGGACCTTCTGGCGCTGGGCGGCCAGCATCTGCGGCACCAGGGCGCGCAGGGTGGTGACTTCACTGGCCATGCCGTCCAGGCGCTCATTGATCAGGCGGGCCAGTTCGGTGCCTTCACGGTTGCGGCCGTTCTTCAGTTCATTCAGCGCCTCAACGAACAATTCCATGGCTTCGTTGTTGAGGGTTTGCGGGTCATTGGCGTCGGCGACCAGCACACCCGGCCAGGCCAGCACTTCCAGCGGGTTCAGCGGTGCCGGCTGCTTGATCAGGCTGGCGACGGTCTCGGCGGCAGCCACCAGTTGGGCGGCGCGTTCACGGTCAACCTGCAGTGGCTTGCCGGTGCTTTCTTCATTGAAGCGCAGGGTGCATTCGACCTTGCCGCGCGACAGGCCCTGGCGCAGGGCTTCACGCACCGCGCCTTCGAGATCGCGCAGGGCTTCGGGCAAACGCAGGTGCGGTTCCAGGTAGCGGTGGTTGACCGAGCGTAGTTCCCAGATCAGGGTGCCCTGGCTACCGGCGCGCTCGACACGAGCAAAAGCGGTCATGCTGTGCACCATGGGGAGTACCTCGCAAAAAAGGGTCAAGAAAAAGCCAACCGGCTGCAAAGGCGCAAGATTGTAGCGCAGTGCGGCGCTGGCTCCCAATCCACTGATGTTACAAACACTCAGGCAACTTCCGGAAAAAACCGACCGATGCCGCTGGGATCTCCATTCTAGAGGCTGCGACAATAGGCATGTCCTCAACGCCCGCTGCGCTCTATAATGCTGGGCAGATTCAAACCCAGTACAGGTATCCCAAATGAAACGTCCAAGTGGTCGCGCTGCCGATCAGCTTCGCTCGATCCGCATCACCCGCAACTACACCAAACACGCCGAGGGATCAGTACTGGTCGAGTTCGGTGACACTAAAGTCGTCTGCACTGTCAGCGTCGAGAACGGCGTGCCGCGCTTCCTCAAAGGCCAGGGCCAAGGCTGGCTGACCGCCGAATACGGCATGCTGCCGCGCTCCACCGGTGAGCGTAACCAGCGTGAAGCAGCGCGTGGCAAGCAGGGTGGCCGCACCCTGGAAATCCAGCGCCTGATTGGCCGTTCGCTGCGCGCTGCGCTGGACATGAGCAAACTTGGCGACATCACCCTGTACGTCGACTGCGACGTGATCCAGGCTGACGGCGGCACCCGCACCGCGTCGATCACCGGCGCCATGGTGGCCCTGGTTGATGCCCTGCGCGTGGTCAAGAAGCGTGGCGGCCTGAAGGGCGGTGACCCGCTCAAGCACATGATCGCTGCCGTTTCGGTCGGCATGTATCAGGGCGAAGCGGTACTCGACCTCGACTACCTGGAAGACTCGGCTGCCGAGACTGACCTCAATGTGGTCATGACCAGCAAAGGCGGCTTCATTGAAGTTCAGGGTACTGCCGAAGGCGCGCCGTTCCAGCCTGAAGAGCTCAACGCCATGCTGGCGCTGGCGCAAAAAGGCATGGTCGATCTGTTCGAGCTGCAGCAGGCATCGCTGGCTGACTGATCTCGACAACGCAAGGAGCGGAACATGAACGAGCAGCCGTTACAGTTGCCGACCCCCAATGCCGAGATTCGTCAGTGGGCGATGTTCTGCCACTTGGCGGCTCTGGCCGGGCTGCTGATGCCGTTTGGCCATGTGCTGGGGCCGTTGGTGATGTGGCTGTGGAAGAAAAACCTGGACCCGTTCATCGACGACCAGGGCAAGGAAGCGTTGAACTTCCAGCTCACCGTGTTCCTGGCCTCGCTGGCCTGTTATGCACTGTTGTACGTGCTGGTGGGCTTCGTACTGTACGGCATCCTTGTAGTCTACGCGCTGGTGTTCACCATCATCGCTGGGGTCAAGGCCAACAATGGTCAGGCCTATCGCTACCCGCTGACCTTGCGACTGATCAGATAATGATCCGCTGAATGCAATTGTGGGGGCAACGGTGTGGGAGCAACTGTCTTGCACCACCTGTGGGAGCGGGCTTGAACTGGCCTAATGATCCTGGACACCTCAATCGGGCGCTATGATGGCGCCCAAACCTGAGGTGTTTGGATATGCGTAATTCTTACTCGAGTGACTTCAAGCTACAGGCGGCCAGCATGGTGCTGGACGAAGGCCAATCAGTTCCACAGGTCTGTGCCAGTTTAGGCATTGGCCCTACAGCGTTGCGTCGTTGGGTCGATCAACTGCGCCAGGAGCGTCAAGGCTTAACCCCTGTGGGTGCCAAGGCAATAACGGCAGACCAGCAGGAAATCCAACGGCTCAAAGCCCTGCTCAAGCAGAAAGACCGGGATATCGAAATCCTAAAAAAGGCCAGCGCTCTCCTGCTTTTGGACGCCAAAGATCACTCGCGTTGATCGATGAGCTGGGTGAGCAATACGGCGTTAATGAGTGTTGTCGGGTGCTTGGGGTCAGCCGCAGCAGTTTCTACTGCTGGCGCCAGCGTAAGGACCGGCGTTACCCCGGACGGGAAAAACTCAAGGCCCAGTTGATCAGACATCATCGTGAGTCGAGAGGGGCGGCAGGTTCGCGCACCTTGGCCAAGATGCTGCAAGCCAGTGGACACCCAGTCGGCCGCTTCAAGGCGCGCCGCCTGATGCAAGAAGCTGGGATCAGCAGCCGTCAACGCAGACGCCACAAATACAAATCTTCAGGCGTTGAAGCCCTGACCGCACCGCACGAGCTCAAACGGCAATTCGATGTGCGGGCGACAAATGAGGTCTGGTGCGGAGATGTAACGTACATCAAGGCTGGTAAGCGCTGGCTGTACTTCGCGGCTGTCTTGGACTTGTTTGCACGGCGGATTGTCGGCTGGTCGTTCTCGATGATCTCGGATGCTGAACTGACCTGCGCGGCCTTACGCATGGCAACCGAGCTGCGCGGACGCCCCAAGGGTGTGCTATTTCACTCTGACCAAGGCTGTCAGTACACCAGCCACAAGTTCAGAAATGAGCTGCGCGAGCATGGGCACCGGCAGAGCATGAGCCGTAAAGGCGAGTGCTGGGACAACGCCCCGATGGAGCGGTTTTTTGGAAGCCTGAAATCTGAGTGGGTACCCGAAGATGGCTACGACTCGGAGCATGAGGCCCGAATGGATGTGCAGCGCTTTATCACCCGCTACAACACCACTAGGCCTCACAGCTACAACGGATACCGGTCGCCGGTCGAGGCAGAGAAGCTGGCGGCGTAAACCTTAACGGGTGTCCAGGATTACTTGACCAGTTCAGCTTGCCCCGCGAACACGGGCGAAGCCGGTGCCATTCACCGCAGTGCCTGCTTCGCGGGGCAAGCCCGCTCCCACAGAAGTTTCAGGCACAAAAAAACCGACGTGATGTCGGTTTTTTTGTGCCTGAACGAATCAGATCGTCAGCGTCCAGTCGTAGTCCACGATCAGTGGCGCGTGCTGGGAGAAGCGTGGCTGACGCGGCAGGCGAGCGCTACGCACGAAGCGGCGCAAGCCAGGGGTCAGCAGCTGGTAGTCGAAACGCCAGCCCAGGTTGAGCATCTCGGCCTGCTCGTTGTCTGGCCACCAGCTGTACTGGTCGCCTTCACGGCTGACTTCACGCAGGGCGTCGACATAGCCCATGTCACCGACAACGGTGTCCATCCAGGCCCGTTCAGGCGCCAGGAAGCCCGGCGACTGCTGGCCGTCGCGCCAGTTTTTGACGTCGAGCTTCTGCTGCGCCACGTACAACGAGCCGCAATAGATGTATTCACGACGCTTGCGCCGCTGTTTGTCCAGGTACTTGGCGAAGTCGTCCATCAACTTGAACTTCTGGTTCAAGTCTTCATCGCCGTTCATTCCCGAAGGCAGCAGCAGCGTTGCGATGCTTACCTTGTCGAAATCGGCCTGCAGGTAACGTCCGTAGCGGTCGGCTGTCTCGAAGCCCAGGCCGCTGATGACTGCCTTGGGCTGCAACCGCGAATAAAGCGCCACGCCGCCTTGGGCGGGAACTTCTGCGTCGCAGGCATAAAGGAAGTAGCCATCAAGCTGGAAAGCTGGGTCGTCGAGTTCAAAGGCCGAGGCGCGGGTATCCTGAAGGCAGATGACGTCAGCATTCTGGGCTTGTAGCCAGCTGAGCAAACCACGCTCAACGGCAGCCTGAATGCCATTAACGTTCACACTGATGATCCGCATAAATGGCCCCAAAAATCTCGTGCGTGTATGATACCCGAGCTGTACTCATTTAGCTAAATCCGTGGTATCCGGGACTCTTCATGCAGCCGTATCAGCGCGACTTCATTCGTTTTGCCATCGACCGCGGGGTTCTGCGCTTCGGTGAATTCACTCTCAAATCCGGGCGCACCAGCCCGTATTTCTTCAATGCCGGCCTGTTCAACAGTGGCTCGGCCCTGGCTCAGCTCGGGCGTTTCTATGCGGCGGCGATCGTCGACAGCAAGATTTCGTTCGATGTGCTGTTCGGCCCAGCCTACAAGGGTATTCCCCTGGCAGCAGCCACGGCTGTGGCGCTGGCGGAACAGCATAACCTTGATTTGCCATGGTGCTTCAACCGTAAAGAAGCCAAAGCGCACGGCGAAGGTGGCAGCCTGGTTGGCGCGCCATTGGTCGGCGACGTGCTGATCATCGACGACGTGATCACTGCCGGCACCGCGATTCGTGAAGTCATGCAGATTATCCAGGGTCAGCAGGCCAAGGCTGCAGGCGTTCTGATCGCGCTGAACCGCCAGGAGCGCGGTAACGGCGAGCTGTCGGCGATCCAGGAAGTGGAGCGCGACTTCGGTATTCCGGTGGTCAGCATCGTTTCGTTGACGCAGGTGCTGGAATTCCTCGCGGATGATCCGGCGCTCAAGCAGCACTTGCCGGCCGTCGAGGCGTATCGGGCCCAGTACGGGGTCTGAGGCAAATAAAAAGGCGACCCTAATAGGTCGCCTTTTTATTTGTTGATCGCGGGGCAAGCCCGCTCCCACCTGGACTGTGGGAGCGGGCTTGCCCCGCGATGAATGACGCCTTAACGCGGCTTGCTGTTGGTAATCAGGGTACCCACACCACTGTCGGTGAAGATTTCCAGCAGCACCGCATTCGGAACACGGCCGTCGATGATGTGCGAACTGTTGACGCCGCCTTGCACTGCTTCCAGTGCGCAGCGGATCTTCGGCAGCATGCCGCCGTAGATGGTGCCGTCAGCGATCAGCTCGTTGACCTGCTCGGTGGTCAGGCCGGTCAGCACGGTGCCTTGCTTGTCCATCAGGCCAGCGATGTTGGTCAACAGCATCAGCTTCTCAGCTTTCAGCGCTTCGGCCACCTTGCCAGCCACCAGGTCGGCGTTGATGTTGTACGACTCACCGTTGGCACCCACGCCGATCGGCGCGATAACCGGAATGAAGTCGCCTTTGACCAGCATATTGAGCAGGTCGGTGTTCACGCTGGTGACCTCACCCACATGACCGATATCGATGATTTCCGGGGTGGTCATCTCTGGGGTCTGGCGGGTGACGGTGAGCTTTTTCGCACGGATCAGCTGGGCGTCTTTACCGGTCAGGCCGATGGCGCTGCCGCCATGGCTGTTGATCAGGTTGACGATGTCCTTGTTCACCTGGCCGCCCAGGACCATCTCGACCACGTCCATGGTCTGTGCGTCGGTGACGCGCATGCCATCGATGAAGTGGCTTTCGATCGACAGACGCTTGAGCAGGTCACCGATCTGCGGGCCACCGCCATGCACGACCACCGGGTTGATGCCGACCGCTTTCATCAGCACGACATCGCGGGCAAAGCCGGTTTTGAGCTCTTCGCTCTCCATCGCGTTGCCGCCGTATTTGATCACCAGGGTCTTGCCGACAAAGCGGCGGATGTAAGGCAGCGCTTCGGACAAAACCTTGGCGACATGGGTGGCGGCATCGCGATCGAGGGTCATGCAGGGCTCCAGTTGGAACAGATAGTCAGTCAGAACTTGGGTTGCAGATCAGGAGCAACGCGCTTCAACTGGGCGCGGAAGACTTCCTGGATACGCTGCAGTTCGGCGTCGTTGTCGGCCTCGAAGCGTAACACCAGCACCGGTGTGGTGTTGGAGGCGCGAACCAGGCCCCAGCCGTGGGGATAATCGACCCGCACACCGTCAATGGTGGTCAGGTTGGCATCTTGGCCCCAGTCGGCTTCGCGTTGCAGTGCATCAATGATGCTGAATTTACCGTCGTCGGTCACATCAATATTGATTTCCGGCGTGGAAATATCATTTGGGAACGCCGCGAACAGCTGTTCGGCATCGGTATCGGCCTTGCTGAGGATCTCCAGCAGGCGGGCGGCACTGTAAATGCCGTCGTCGAAACCATACCAACGTTCCTTGATGAAGATGTGTCCGCTCATCTCACCGGCCAGCAGCGCGCCGGTTTGTTTCATCTTCTTTTTGATCAACGAGTGACCGGTCTTCCACATTAGTGCGCGACCACCGTACTGCTCGATCAGCGGCGTCAGGCGGCGTGTGCATTTAACGTCGAAGATGATTTCTGCGCCCGGGTTGCGCTCGATGACGTCTTTGGCGAACAGCATCAGCAGGCGATCGGGATAAACGATGGTGCCGGTGTTGGTGACCACACCGACGCGGTCGCCATCGCCATCGAAGGCCAGGCCCAGGTCAGCCCCGGTTTCCTTGACCTTGGCAATCAGGTCAACCAGGTTCTCGGGCTTGCCCGGATCTGGGTGGTGATTAGGGAAGTTGCCATCAACATCGCAGAACAACGGGATCATTTCGCAGCCAAGTGCTTCGATCAGCTGCGGTGCGATCACACCGGCTGCACCGTTACCGCAGTCAACGACGACCTTGAGTTTTTTCGCCAGCTTGATGTCAGCGGTGATCTGCTGGAAATAGCGATCAAGGATTTCGACTTTCTCGACGCTGCCTTCGCCGCGGCTCAAGTCGTTGGTTTGCAGGCGGATCAGCAGGGCCTGGATTTGCTCGTTGGCCAGCGTGTCGCCAGCAATGACGATTTTGAAACCGTTGTAGTTCGGCGGGTTGTGGCTGCCGGTGAGCATCACACCGGATTTGCCAGCCAGCACGTTGGCGGCGTAGTACAGGGCAGGGGTCGGCACCAGGCCGACATCGCTGACCTGGCAGCCGGCTTCAGCCAGGCCCTTGATCAATTGCTCAACCAGCATCGGGCCAGACAGGCGGCCGTCACGGCCGACGGAAATGTTCGGTTCGCCCTGGGCCAGGGTTTGCGCACCAATGGCGCGGCCGATCCAGTAGGCGGTTTCGGCAGTCAGGGTGTCACCGACAACGCCACGGATGTCGTAAGCACGGAAAATGCTTGCTGGGAGTGCAGGTACCAGGTGTGCCATGTCGTTCATCTCTGGGGGGCTCCATTATCGAGGGCGTGCAGGGCAGGCTTGAACTGAACGCTTTGACGGTCATTTCGCCAGAGAGTTCGCCATCCTTGGCGCACAGTGGGCAGCGGGTGGATCACTTGCTGCCGGAATGTCCAAAGCCACCAGCGCCACGCTGGCTCTCATCGAATGCTTCGACGATGTCGAAATGCGCCTGCACCACAGGTACCAGAACCAGCTGTGCAATGCGTTCGCCAATGGCGATGGTGAAAGGGGTCTGGCCACGGTTCCAGCAGGAAACCATCAGCTCGCCCTGGTAGTCGGAATCGATCAGGCCGACCAGGTTGCCCAGCACGATGCCGTGCTTGTGGCCCAGGCCCGAGCGCGGCAGGATCAGCGCGGCCAGGCCAGGGTCGCCGATGTAGACGGACAGGCCGGTAGGGATCAGCAGGGTCTGGCCAGGTTCCAGAACGGTGTCTTCTTTGAGCATGGCGCGCAGGTCGAGACCGGCCGAGCCCGGGGTAGCGTACTGAGGCAGCGGGAATTCGTTGCCGATGCGTGGATCAAGAATCTTGGCTTGTAGAGCGTGCATGCAGAGTTAAACCTGGTTGAGACGTTCGGCGATAAAAGCAACCAGCTGACGGGCGATCTTGCCCTTGCTGGTCTGTGCGAAGAGTGTTGCGTGTAGCTCGCGATCGATGACGCTGCAGGCGTTTTCCTCGCTGTTGAAGCCGATGCTGGGGTTGGCCACATCATTGGCGACGATCAGGTCGAGGTTTTTGTCCTTGAGCTTGCGCGCAGCGTAGTCGAGCAGGTGTTCGGTCTCGGCGGCGAAGCCGACGCTGAACGGGCGGTCGGGACGGGTGGAGATACTGGCGAGAATGTCCGGGTTGCGGACCATCTGCAGCAGCAGGCCGTCACCTGTCGTAGGGTCTTTCTTGAGTTTTTGTGGTGCAACCACTTCTGGGCGGTAGTCTGCGACTGCCGCCGAGGCGATGAACACATCACAAGGCATTGCCGCTTCGCAGGCTGCCAGCATGTCGCGGGCGCTGACCACGTCGATACGGGTAACCCGGTCAGGCGTTGGCAGGTGCACCGGGCCACTGATCAGGGTCACTTTGGCACCGGCTTCTACCGCCGCTTCGGCCAGGGCAAAGCCCATTTTCCCGGAGCTGTGGTTGGTGATGTAGCGCACCGGGTCGATGTTTTCCTGGGTCGGGCCGGCAGTGATGACAATGTGTTTACCGGTCAGCGACTCGCGCTTGAAGGTTTCTGCCGCGCACCAGGCCAGGTCAGTGGCTTCGAGCATGCGGCCCAGGCCGACATCGCCACAGGCCTGGCTGCCGGAGGCCGGGCCGAACACCTGAATGCCACGGCTTTGCAGCAATTCAAGGTTGGCCTGGGTGGCCGGATCGCGCCACATGGCCTGGTTCATCGCTGGCGCGACGGCTACGGTGGCGTCGGTAGCGAGCACCAGCGTGGTCAGCAGATCATCAGCCACGCCTTGCGCCATGCGCGCCAGCAAATCGGCGGTGGCTGGCGCAATCAGCACCAGATCGGCCCATTTGGCCAGTTCGATATGGCCCATCGCCGCTTCGGCAGCAGGGTCCAATAGGTCCATGTGCACCGGGTGACCGGACAGTGCTTGCAGGGTGAGCGGAGTGATGAATTCCGCGCCGCCGCGGGTCATGACGACACGCACCTGCGCACCGTGTTCCAGGAGTCGGCGAACCAGTTCGGCACTCTTGTAGGCGGCGATGCCGCCGCCGACGCCGAGAACGATGCGCTTACGATACAGCCGCTGCATAGGCTTGCCTTTTGCTCAGTGATTGCACGCGGCGACGACGCCTCCCCAGGCCGAATCGTCGCGTAAAAATGAGCGGGTAATGTAGCACAGGGCTGAAACACAGGAGCAGTACCGATAGACAGGGAGGTGCGGATGAGTATCAGGGATTGGCCTTCGGCGGAGCGGCCAAGGGAAAAGTTGTTGGAGCAAGGGGTAGCCAGTCTCTCGGATGCTGAGCTGCTGGCCATATTTCTACGCACCGGCGTGCGGGGTTACAGCGCTGTTGATCTGGCTCGGCATCTACTTGGGCAATTCGGAGGTTTACGGGGATTGTTGCAGGCTGATGCCAAGCGCTTCAATCAGGAGTTTGGCCTGGGGCCTGCCAAATTCGCCCAGTTACAGGCCGTGATGGAAATGTCCCGTCGCCATTTGGCGGGCCGGCTGCGTCGCGACTCCGCGCTGCAGAGTCCGCAGGCAGTCAGAGACTTTCTCAAGGCCCAGTTGCGCCATGAGCCTCACGAAGTGTTCGCGTGCATGTTTCTCGATACCAAGCACCGACTGCTCGGTTTCGAGGCGCTGTTTCGCGGCACCATCGATGGTGCCAGTGTTTACCCACGACAAGTGATAAAGCGAGCGCTGGCACACAATGCAGCAGCGCTGATCCTCCGCGGTTATGGTGTCAAACAAAATGTTGCGTGAGCTTCTAGGTACTGAGTTAGAGCTATTTTGTAAGCATTATCTTTGACTAGGTGTTTCATCCAGAGATGTTGCATCTGTCGCGGTACAGGAATCATCGTGGGTCACTAAAAATCCTCCAGCGCGCCGCCGTGCTAACCTATTTTCTCACTATAAATCGCAGTGGTTTATGAAAAAATAGGCTAACAAGGGGCAAAGAGGGCTCTCTTCGATTTCTTCATTGTGCTCGCCTTTGTGGGAAGTACGATTTTTATCAGCGTCTGGCTGATCGGGGTAAAACCCACCATCCAACTTGAAGCGTTAAGGGTGTTAGAAGTAAAGCTCCCTATCTGAAAAGATACCTCCATCACTGGTTCGTAGGAGCGTCCGGATGAAAGCTCATGAAGAGCACTTGTGGGATGTGGTCATTATCGGCGGTGGTCAAGCTGCCCTGGCTACGGCGTATTTCTTACGCCGCACTCGGCTCTCGTTCATTATTCTCGACGCCGAGAAGGGCCCCGGTGGGGCTTGGCGTCACGGCTGGAACTCCTTGCGATTGTTCTCCCCGGCTACCTGGAGCTCCATTCCCGGCTGGATGATGCCACCGGTGCAGGATGGCTATCCCACTCGCGCGCATGTCATTGATTACCTGACGCAGTATGAAGCGCGCTATCAGTTCCCCATCGAGCGGCCGGTGCAAGTCACCTCCGTCGAACGCGTCGCCGGCGCGTTACGTGTGCGCTCGGAGCAGGGGCATTGGGATGCCAAAGCCGTTGTCAGTGCCACGGGAACCTGGAGCAATCCCAATATTCCCGCATACCCTGGTGCCGAGTTATTCCTTGGCCAACAGCTGCATTCCGCCCACTATGTTGAACCACAGGCCTTCTCGGGAAAGCGTGTGCTGGTTGTCGGTGGCGGAAACTCTGGGGCACAGATTCTAGCGGAAGTTTCCAAAGTGGCAGACGCGACCTGGGTAACACCAACCGATCCGCTTTTCCTGCCTGACGATGTGGATGGTCGTGTGCTGTTCGAGAGGGCCACGGAGCGCTGGAAAGCCCAGATGGAGGGGCGTGTTATTGATCAACCTGTAGGTGGGTTGGGTGATGTCGTGATGGTGCCGCCTGTGGTCGAAGCACGTGAACGGGACGTACTCCACGCTGTGCGCCCTTTCGTGCGCTTCACACCTGATGGTGTGGTCTGGACCGATGGTTCGGAGTCAGCAGTCGATTCGGTGATCTGGTGCACCGGATTCAAACCGGCTTTAGGGCACCTGGCCAGCCTTGGGGTGGTTACCGAGGACGGGCGAGTGGCGGTCGAGGGGACTCGCGCTGTGAACGAACCGAGGCTATGGCTGGTGGGCTATGGGGAATGGACGGGATCGGCGTCAGCGACTTTGATCGGGGTTACCCGTACAGCCCGCAGCACTATCGCTGAAATCGAACAATTACTGGTAAAGGCGGAGGCATGAGAGCCCCCGCCTGATGGTCGCTGGTCAGCTTGGCTGCTGTGTAGTGTCGCCGTGCCTGGGCAAGGCGATTGAGATGAGGGCGGCAGCCAGTACAAAAGCGCTCGATACCCACAAGCAGGCTTCCAGGCCATAAGCTTGGAACACCCAGCCGGAAAGCAGGGTGCCGAGCAGTCGTCCCAGAGCGTTGGACATGTAGTAGAAGCCCACGTCTAGTGAGACCCCGTCTTCCTTGGCATAGCTGACGATCAGGTAGCTATGCAGCGATGAATTCACGGCGAACAGCACGCCGAACAGCATCAGCCCACCAAGCAATACCACCTGAGCCGACCAGTCTGCAGTCAACCCCAGAGCAATGAGTGCGGGCAGTCCTGCCAGCGCGATGGCCCAGGTAAAGGCTGCCCGGCCGTCCGGCACATGGCCACGCTTCTTGCCAGTGAAGCTGGGGGCAAAAGATTGCACGATGCCGTAGCCGATGATCCAGGTAGCAAGAAAGCCACCGACCAGCCAGAAGTCCCAGCCGAATGCGGTGCTCAGGTAGACCGGCAGCGCGACGACAAACCAGACGTCGCGAGCGCCAAAGAGAAACAGTCGTGCGGCCGAGAGGATGTTGATCGCCCGGCTCTTGGACAGCATGTCGCGAAACTTCGGTTTGGCCTTGGCTTTTCCCAAGTCCTTTTTCAGCAGGATCAAACTGCCGATCCAGATCAGAGCCAGTACTGTTGCCATGGCCAGCACCGCCAGGGTGAAACCGAGCAGCGCAAGCAGTGCTCCCCCGAGGAAGAAGCCCACGCCTTTAAGCGCGTTTTTCGAGCCCGTCAGTATGGCCACCCACTTGTAGAGGGTGCCTTGCTGGCTGTCCGGTACCAGGAGCTTGATGGAGCTCTTGGCGCTCATCTTGTTCAAGTCCTTGGCGATACCGGACATCGCTTGGGCGGCCATCACCCACGGCACTGTCAGCGAGGCTGCTGGTACCGTGAGCATCAGCAGCGCGATGACTTGCATGCCAAGGCCGATGTTCATGGTGCGGTTGAGCCCCAGGCGGGCGCCGAGGTAGCCGCCCACGAGGTTGGTTATCACTCCGAACACTTCGTAGAACAGGAACAGCGCCGCGATCTGCAGCGGCGTGTAGCCCAGCGAATGGAAGTGCAGTACCACCAACATGCGCAATGCGCCGTCGGTTAGGGTGAAGGCCCAGTAGTTGCCGGTAACTAGCAGGTACTGACGCACTTCCGCAGACAGGGCTGACAACGCCTTCATGATCGCCGTTTACTCCGCTGCGCCGACCAGGCGTGCCAGTTCAACCGCACGGTTGGCGTAGCCCCACTCGTTGTCGTACCAGGCGTAGATCTTCACCTGGGTGCCGTTGACCACCAGAGTCGACAGTGCATCGATGATCGAGGACCGCGGATCGGTGCGGTAGTCGATGGACACCAGAGGGCGTTCTTCGTAGCCCAGGATGTCTTTCAGCGGCCCTTCGGCAGCCGCGTTCAGCAGCGCGTTGACCTCTTCAGCCGTCGTCTCACGTTCCACTTCGAACACGCAATCAGTCAGCGAGGCGTTGGCCAGCGGTACACGCACGGCGTGACCATTCAGCTTGCCGCGCAGTTCGGGGAAGATCTCGGCGATCGCTGTAGCCGAACCGGTGGTGGTCGGGATCAGGCTCATGCCTGAGGCACGGGCGCGGCGCAGGTCCTTATGCGGTGTATCGAGGATGCTCTGGGTGTTGGTCAGGTCGTGGATGGTGGTGATCGAGCCGTGGCGGATGCCCAGGTTCTCGTGTATCACTTTGACTACAGGAGCCAGGCAGTTGGTGGTGCACGAAGCGGCGGTGACAATGCGGTGCTGAGCCGGGTCGAACAGGTGCTGGTTTACGCCCATCACCACGTTCAGCGCGCCTTTTTCCTTCACCGGGGCACAGACCACCACGCGTTTGACGCCCTGATCCAGGTAGGCCTGGAGCACGGCTACCGACTTCATCTTGCCGCTGGCCTCGATGACTAGGTCGCAGCCCGACCAGTCGGTGTCGGCGATGGTCTTGTTCGCTGTGACCTTGATGCGTTTGCCATCGATCACCACCGAGTCGCCTTCTGCACCTGCTTCGCGGTGCCAGCGTCCGTGGATCGAGTCGAAGTTGATCAGGTGGGCGTGGGTCTCAGCGTCCCCGGCCGGGTCATTGATCTGTACGAATTCGAATTCCGGCCAGTCCCAGGACGCGCGCATCGCCAAGCGACCGATACGTCCAAACCCATTGATGCCTACTTTGATTGCCATGTTCTTGTTCTCGAGTCGCGGTTCGCGAGCGGTCAGAGGGTATTGGTGAACTGATTGATGTAGCTGACGTGTGCAGGGTTTTGAATCGCTCGCGGGCGCAGGGCCTGAACCTGAGCGATGGCCTCGTGCACAGGGATGCCGCACTCGATCATCAGGCGGGCTGCGAACAAGCCGGTACGGCCCGAGCCACCCTTGCAGTGAATAGCGATCGATTTGCCAGCCATCACCAGCTCTTTTAGGCGCTCCCGATGGGTTTCCCAGGCGGCAGCAAAGGGCTCGCCGGGAGCCTGATCATCCTCCACCGGCAGGTGGAACCACTCGAGGCCCAACAGCTGGCATTCCTCAGGCAGTAGATCAACCTCGTTCTGCAGCAGCTCTTCATCCGGCATCAGGGTTACCAGTGCGCTCGCACCGGCATCGCGCAGTGTCGCTAGAGCCTGGGAGACCGACGTGTCCTTGGTACCAGGGCACGGGGTGAAGATCAGTTGGCCGATCAACTGTGGAGTAGTCAGCACGGAATACGGGTGCAGTTGCATGCTCAAAAGCCTCAGATGGAGCGTTGATTGACGCGCTTCGATAGTTCTTCAGCCGACTCTTTGCGTTCGGAGTATCGATCGACCATATAGTCGGCGCGATCACGTAGAAGCAGGGTGAACTTCACCAGCTCCTCCATCACGTCGACGACACGGTCGTAGTACGCAGAAGGCTTCATGCGGCCCTTCTCGTCGAACTCCAGATAGGCCTTCGGCACTGACGACTGGTTAGGGATGGTGAACATGCGCATCCAGCGGCCGAGCACGCGCAGTTGGTTGACCACGTTGAACGACTGCGAGCCACCGCAGACCTGCATCACCGCGAGGGTCTTGCCCTGCGTCGGGCGCACAGCCCCCATGCTCAGCGGAATCCAGTCTATCTGCGACTTGAACACGCCGGTCATCGCACCGTGGCGTTCTGGCGAACACCAGACCATGCCTTCCGACCAGAGCACCAGGTCGCGCAGCTCTTTGACCATGGGATGGTCGTCGGGTACGTCATCCGGCAGCGGCAGGCCGGACGGATTGAAAATCCGCGTCTCGGCACCGAAGTGCTCCAGCAGGCGGGCTGCTTCCTCGGTCAGAAGGCGGCTGAAAGAGCGTTCTCGGGTTGATCCATACAGCAGCAGGATGCGCGGTTTGTGAGTGGACTGCTGCTCGATAGCCAGCTTTTCGGAAGAAGGCAGATCGATCAGATCACTGTCGATGTTGGGGATATGGTGTTCGGTCATGATTTCACTCCTGGGACAAGGCACCAGATGGCTGATCGAACCAGCGACGCTTGAGCCACAAGGCAACGCCGACCAGGGAGATCAGTACCGGTACTTCCACCAAAGGCCCTATGACGGTGGCAAACGCTACCGGCGAGGCAAGGCCGAAAGTGGCAATGGCCACGGCAATGGCCAGTTCGAAGTTGTTACTGGCAGCGGTAAATGCCAGCGCGGTGGTGCGTGGGTAGTCGGCCTCCAGCAGCTTGCCCATCCAGAAGCTGATGAAGAACATCACCACGAAGTAGATGGTCAGTGGGATGGCGATGCGCAGCACATCCAGAGGCAGTTGCAGCACCATGTCGCCTTTCAGGCTGAACATAGCGACGATGGTCAGCAGCAACGCTACGAGCGTCAGCGGGCTGATCTTCGGAATGAAGCGCTCCTCGTACCATGCGGAGCCCTTACGGCTGATCAGGATCTTGCGGGTCAGGAAGCCAGCCAGGAATGGGATACCCAGATAGATCAGTACCGATTGGGCAATTTCGATGAAGCTGGTTTCGATGATGCTACCTTCCAGGCCGAACAGCGGCGGCAGAAGGTCCAAGAAGATCCAGGCATACACGCTGAAGAACAGAATTTGGAAGATGCTGTTGAAGGCGACCAAGCCCGCAACGTACTGGTTGTTGCCGCCCGCGATCTGGTTCCACACCAGCACCATGGCGATGCAGCGTGCCAAGCCGATGAGGATCAGGCCGGTCATGTACTCGGGCTTGTCGGAGAGGAAAACGACAGCCAGCCCGAACATCAGCACCGGGCCAATCACCCAATTCTGAATCAGCGACAAGGCGAGGATGCGCTTGTCTTTGAAGACCTGTGGCAGCTCCTCGTATTTCACCTTCGCCAATGGCGGGTACATCATGACGATCAGGCCAATGGCAATGGGGATGTTTGTCGAGCCAACCGACAGGCTGTTCAGCCATGCAGGCAGTCCCTGGAAGAGACTGCCGAGGCCAATGCCAAGGCCCATGGCCAAAAAGATCCAGACCGTTAGGTAGCGATCGAGGAATGAAAGGCGGCTCTTGCTCATGGTGAATCTCCCTTAACGTCAGAGCGTTCCGATGCGTGCCAGCTCGGCCTTGAGCTGGGCGGCATCCAGTTGTTCAAAAGGCAATGCGAGGAATGCCGTAATGCGGCGCTTGATGTGTTCAAGCGTGGCGTCGAAAGCCTCATCCAGTTCGGCGGCACTACCTTGCAAGTCGGACGGATCAGAAAGCCCCCAGTGGGCCTTCACTGCCGGCCCGAAGAACACGGGGCATGCTTCGCCAGCGGCTTTGTCGCAGACGGTGATGACAAAGTCCGGGGCGAGCTCGGCGTGTGCATCACTGGACTTGCTGTTGAGACCATCGGTGGAAATACCGGCGCGCTGCAGCGTGGCGATGGACAACGGATGCACCTCGCCCTTGGGCTGGCTGCCGGCGCTGAAGGCGTTCATACCGGCCGGGGCCAGGTGGTTGAAAACGGCTTCGGACAGGATGCTACGGCAGCTATTGGCGGTGCAGAGGAACAGAACTTTCATCGGCTTTTCTCGGCAGTGATCAGCAGCAGGAGGCCACGCGCTGTGGGCGGTCACCCATGGTGTCCAGTCGTTTGGAGCTGGTGCTCAGCCATTCGCGATTGGCCTCCAGCGTCGTTGCCAGGACCTCGCGTACCCAAGCGGGCAGCTCGGGATGTAGCCGGTAGTAAACCCATTGACCCTGGCGGCGGTCTTCCAGCAGGTCACACGTGCGCAATTGCGCCAGGTGGCGGGAAACCTTGGGCTGGCTTTCTTCCAGCGCACAGGTCAGTTCACAGACGCAGAGCTCTTCCTCGCGAGCGATCAGCAACATCATCCGAATGCGGGTCTCGTCGGCGAGACATTTGAAAACCTTGGTGGGGGTCAGCGAGTCAGTCATTGCGGTTCTCAGTGTTTGGTTTTCACGAGGACGAACATCTTGATGCGCTCATGAATCTCGTGGAGCGTGTGGCGAAAGGCGTCGTGTTTGTCGCTGGTGACAGGGTCTTCGAAGCTCCATACCAGCTGCTCGCCATAAGCCGGAAGCGCTTGGCATTCCTGGGCGGCCTTGTCACAGAGGGTAATGACGTAGTCGAAGTGTTCACCGGCAAACTCGTCGATGGACTTGCTACGCAGGGCGCTGGAGTCGATGGCGAGGTGCTCAAGGGCGGCATAGGTTCGCGGGTCGACTTCGCCAGGCTGAGTACCTGCACTGAAAGCCTCGAAGCGCACGGGGTCTGTGTGTCGGAGCAATGCTTCGGCGAGCTGGGGGCGAGCAGCGTTGGCGGTGCAAACAAACAGGACGCGAATCTTGCCAGTCATCACTAGATACTCTCCGTGCATATGGTTTTCCGAATATACGCTTTTCCGAATGTATCGCAAGCTTGTGATGATGGGTGGCTTTACATGTGCGTCTTCATGCAC
Source organism: Pseudomonas sp. NUPR-001 (assembly GCF_052147955.1). Lineage (NCBI taxonomy): Bacteria > Pseudomonadati > Pseudomonadota > Gammaproteobacteria > Pseudomonadales > Pseudomonadaceae > Pseudomonas > Pseudomonas sp. NUPR-001. The sequence goes on along the minus strand of NZ_CP197353.1, from coordinate 5,918,572 downwards.
ATATATTGTGCTCATGATGACTACCGATAATCTCCGCGCCCAAGCTATCGATGCTGCCATCGAGTCGCTGGATGAAGCCTTCTTCAAAGCTCTCTGCGAACCCTCTAGGGTCGCGGTGTTCAAGCGCGTGCTTCAGCTAGGGAGGGCGGATGTCGGCGAAATCGCAAAAGCCTTGCCGCAGGAGCGCTCCGTGATCTCAAGGCACTTACAGGTGCTGCACGACGCTCACATCGTGAAAGCCACCAAAGTGGGCAGACAGGTTTTCTATGAAGTGAATGGCGGGGCGATCGTTGAACGTTTGGAGATACTCCTCCAGCGAACCAAGGGTCTTGTTTCGCTGTGCTGCCCGTAGTTTGGCTTTTTTTCTCTTGATATATGCATGAGTGTGCACATATGAATGAATCGAGTCGTACTTTGGATGTAATTGTCGTTGGGGGAGGCCAAGCAGGTTTGGCGCTTGGTTGGCACTTGCAGCAACACGGCTTGGATTTTCTCATCATCGATGAGCAGACACGCCCAGGCGGAAACTGGCGTAACTACTACGACAGCCTGCAGTTGTTCTCGCCGGCGGAATACTCGGCGTTGCCAGGGCTGCCGTTTCCTGGTGACCCCAAGAGCTATCCACTACGAGACGAGGTGGTGCAGTACCTGGAAGCCTACGCTGTCGAGTTTCGACTTCCTTTTCAGGGAAGTACTCGAGTGATGGGCGTAGCGCAGAAGGGAAAGATGTTTGAGGTCCACTGCGACACCGGAGCAATCTTCACCGCGCGTTCTGTGGTCGTAGCATCGGGAGGGTTTAGCCGTCCGTTTACACCCAGTGTTCCTGGGCTGGAGGGCTTTTCAGGGACTTGTTTGCACAGCTCGGCTTATCGAACGCCAAAGCCCTTTGTTGGCCAGCGTGTTGTAGTGGTTGGAGCTGCGAACTCAGCTGTCCAGATCGCCTATGAGCTTGCAGGCGTCGCGGAGGTAGTGCTGGCTACCCGCGAGAAAATCCGTTTCTTCCCGCAGCGAATCCTCGGACTCGATTTTCATACCTGGCTGAAATTCACCAAGCTGGAGCAAACACGATGGTTGAGTGACCAGAGTACGCCCGTGCTCGATACCGGTAAGTACCGGAAAGCTCTCAACTCCGGTCGATTCCGGCGCAGGGCCATGTTCCAGCAAGTGCTAGCCGATTCTGTTGTCTGGCCGGACAGAAGCACGACCCAGGTCGATGCGCTGATCTTTGCGACGGGCTTCCAGCCAAACCTTGATTTCCTGACAGGCCTCCCGGTCGCAGACCGGAGTGGGCGTGTGCTGCAGCACCACGGTGTGGCCAGCCAGGTGCCCGGTTTGTACTTCGTGGGCTTGCCTAAACAAAGAAACTTCGCCTCGGCAACACTCAGGGGCGTGGGTATTGACGCCGGTTACCTGATGCCACGACTGCATCATCATCTGGGCAAGAGTCGCCCGCCGCAGCTGTCAGCTTCACCCCGCCGGGTCTGATCTTTGGCTGGACAGCAGAGCGAAAGTGGAGGTTGCAGGCGCCGGTTTCGTGATGCAGTCAGCGACTGAGAGACGCTGTGGTCGCCGATCGATTCCGGCAAAGGAGCGATGGAATCGCTCGAACATAGATCAGCTCGAAGACTAACTCAACGAGGGTCTGGGTGATGACTGCGGCGGCAGCGAGTCCGCGTAGTTCTTCGGGCAAGGCCAAGGCGAGCGGCAGGACCACTAGCGAATTGCGCGTCGAGGTACTGAATGTCACCGCCCTGGCCGCTCCGACGGGCAGTTTGAACATCTTCGCGACCAAGGCGCCGATCATTGGGGCCAGGAAAGCGAAGGCGATATAGACAGGTAGCACCGGGGCGAGCAGTTCGATCTGGTTCACCACAGGGGCGATCTGGGAGCCGACCACTGCGATCAGTACTGCAGCCATTGCCGGTACCGGCAACCAGGCCCAGGCATCGGCCCAGACTTTTACTACTGTGGAGCGTTTGAGCAGGGTTTCGGTCAGCAGGGCCAGAATCAGGGGGGCCACGATCAGCACAAGGAAGGCTTCGAGAAACGGGCCGACCTGGGGTTGTAAGCCGGAAACCCAGAAATTTCCGTCAGCCGATCAACATGGCTTGTCTCGCGCTTGGTCGATGAGTTCCTGCATCGCCCGCATGACTTCTTCGTGGGTGTACGACTTGGCGTTGGGGTCGTCGGCCTCTCGGAGAGCTTCCTCGACCTCGCGGGTCATCCGCACATATTCTTCCGGCCACAGCGCTTGCTCCATGCGCAGCGACGCCTGCCCAAGCAGGTGCAGCAGGCCGAACAGCCGCATGTCATTGGTGGCGACGACGTGCTCTCGAATCCGCTCCTGGATCACCTCGCAGGCCCGATGCGCCTCTGGCGTCGCCGTGCCCTCGTAGCCGGCTGGGAGTTCTGCTTCTTCAGCGATTCGCGCCCAAGCGATAGCCAGCGCCTCGATGGTGGACAGGTTCATTTGCTCATCCACTTGCGCAGCAGACGCTTTTTCAGGGAGGCGCGCTCTTGCGGATTGCGTCCCTTGTGGTTGGCAATGCGATCCGCCGTGGCGGCCTGGCGCTTGATGGGCCAGTAGGAGCGGCCATCCTTACCCATCGACCAGACGTTGCTGACCTGGTTTTCCAGTAGAGGCAGATGGGCGCATAGAGCTTCCGGCGACGCGCTGGCCAGCGCGGTGCGCTCGTGGGTTCGCCAGCGCTGATGCCAGAGTTTCTTGTCCTCGCGCTCGCTACGGCAGGTCGTGTGCCCAACGATGGGCGTTTTGCGGCGGCTGCGGCTCATGATGTGGTTGTCTCCAAGAACATTCAGGACAGGCTTTCTGGGTAGAGCGCCGTCAACCGGGACAGGGTTTCTTGCACTTGTTCCAGCGAGGTCATCAGATGATCAACCTGATCCTGAAGATCCACGGCGAGATCAAATAGCTCAGCCACTCGGCTGCGTGATCCCTCGTTGAACGCGGCCATTGCCAGTTGATGCAGCTTCAACAGGTCGGTGCGCAGTTGCGGAGGTGCGCCGTCTGCGCTGTCATTCAAATCGCCGCGCAGCACGTCCACGGCATCGACTGCACGCAGCAGTGCCGTGGTATCGAAATTCTCGGGAGTCAGTTCGTCCCATTCGTCGTCGGTGATGCGGGCTGCCATCAGGAGAGCTCCGATTAAGCGGTTGCGAGCGTTAGATGCCCGATCGGCTCGGCTGCTGGCCGTACCTTGATTTCGATGTCGTAGCCGAGGCGATTCAGACAATCCATCAGCTTGCGTTCGGATAGATTGGTGAAGTCGCCGCGCATCATGCCCGACACCTTCGGTTGCGGGATGCCCATGCGTTTGGCCGCCGCTTGTTGAGTCAGCCCAAGGGCGCGCATGGCCCTCCTGATCTCGACCACCAGGCCGGTCTTGATCTTGAGCTTTTCAGCGTCAGGCAGTCCAAGGTCGGCAAAGACGTTGCCCGAGCTGCGCTGAACCTCGACGCCTTCAATGATTCGTTTTTGCATTTCGTAGCTCCTGTGCCAATACCTCGGCCACCTTCAGCCGAGCGCGGATGATGTCCATGTCGGCCTTTGGCGTGGCGATTCCGCTCTTGCTCTTCTTCTGGAAGCAGTGCAGGACGAACACCGCTTCCGCAAACTTGACCGTGTATACCGCTCGATAGGTGCCGCCGGCATCGTCTTCGACGACCTCCAGCACGCCGGCACCACCGAACCCCTTGAGCACCTTTGCTGCGTCATCCTGATCGCCTATCTGCGCCAACGAGAGCGCGTAACCGAAACGGCGACGCACGTCGGACGGCAACGCCATCAAATCCTTGTGGCTGCTCGCGATCCATTCGAGCGGTTTTTCTTTGTTTGTCATGACGGAATTTTATACCTGTTCAGGTAATGATGTAAACGCGGCAACCTCAAGGAGGTGTCGTAAAACATTTGTTTTGCGACAGGCTGTCAGCCGCCGCTGTGCTACCTGTGCAACACCCCCTCAAAAATGTACGGAAAACTCTATCGCTATTCACTATTATGCGGAAACCTGTTTTTGATGGTTATCCGCCTATGTTGGTTGGCTACATGCGCGTGTCGTCGGACTCCGACCGCCAGAGCACGGACTTGCAGCGCGACGCGCTGCTCGCCGCCGGCGTCGATCCGCGTCACCTGTTTGAGGATCGTGCCTCTGGCGCGAAGGATGACCGTGCCGGCTTGGCGCGGGCGCTTGAGTTCGTTCGAGCCGGCGATGTGCTGGTGGTGTGGAAACTCGACCGGCTCGGTCGCTCGCTGTCGCACCTGCTCGCCATTGTGACTTCGCTCAAGGACAAGCGGGTGGCGTTCCGCTCGCTGACAGAGAACCTGGACACTACGACGCCCTCGGGCGAATTCCTGTTCCAGGTGTTCGGTGCGCTCGCGCAGTACGAGCGCGCCTTGATTCAGGAGCGCGTCGTCGCGGGCTTGGCCGCCGCACGCAAACGCGGCCGGATCGGCGGCCGGCCGCAGGCGATCACTGGTGAGAAGCTGGACGCCATCGTCGCCGCGCTCGATGGCGGCATGTCTAAGGCGGCGGTGTGCCGCAACTTCAATGTCAAGCGCACTACGTTGATCGAAACATTGACGCGAGCAGGTTGGCGTGGTGCGGGAAGGACGGTCGATGAGCAACAAGAATAAGCTACTCACCGTCTTTTCTGACGCAGAGCAGGAAGCCTTGTACGGCCTACCGGACTTCGACGATGCTCAGCGGCTGGAATACCTGGCGTTGGCCGAATCTGAACTGGCGTTCGCCAGCAGCCGGCCTAGCCTGCAGGCCCAAGTCTATTGCGTCTTGCAGATCGGCTACTTCAAGGCCAAGCATGCTTTCTTCCGCTTCGATTGGCATGAGGTCGAGGACGATTGCGCCTTCGTGCTGAGTCGCTATTTCCACGGCGAAGCGTTCGAACGCAAGGCGATCACCAAGCATGAGCACTACAGCCAGAGGGGTCAGATCGCCGAACTGTTCGGCTACCGGTCGTGGGCGGCTAGCTTCCTGCCGCAACTGGCACAGCAGGCTGAACAGATCGTGCGGCGCGACGTAATGCCAGGATTCGTGGCCGCCGAACTGATCGTTTGGCTCAGCGAGCACAAAATCATCCGGCCCGGCCACACCACCTTACAAGAGCTGGTCAGTGAAGCCCTGTCCACCGAACGCAGGCGCTTGGGCGGCTTGCTGGCAGAAGTGTTGGACGAATCGGCCAAAGCTGCGCTGGGCCAGCTCCTGGTGCGTGACGACACCCTGTCTCAACTGGCAGCGCTCAAGCAGGACGCTAAAGATTTCGGCTGGCGTCAGATGGCAGGGGAGCGCGAGAAGCGCGCCACGCTGAAGTCCTTGCACGGGATCGCCAAGGCGCTGCTGCCCAAGCTCGGCATCTCGCAGCAGAACCTGCTGTACTACGCGAGCCTGGCGAACTTCTATACCGTCCATGACCTGCGCCACCTGAAGGCGGAGCAGACCCGGCTCTACCTGCTGTGCTATGCCTGGGTACGTTACCGGCAGCTCACCGACAACCTGGTCGACGCGATGGCCTTCCACATGAAAAAACTTGAGGACGAGAGCCGCACGGGTGCGAAACAGTCCTTTGTCGCCGAACAGCTGCGACGCCATCAGGAAACGCCGCAGGTTGGCCGCCTGCTGTCGCTGTACGTGGACGACAGCGTGGCCGATCCGACGCCGTTCGGCGAGGTGCGCCAACGCGCCTACAAAATCATGTCCAGGGAATTGCTGCAAAACACGGCGCAGCGCATGAGCGTCAAGCCACTGAACAAACTGGCGCTGCACTGGCAGGCGGTGGACGGCCTGGCCGAACGCATTCGACGCCATCTACGGCCGCTGTACGTCGCGCTCGACTTCGCCGGCACGGCCCCCGATAACCCATGGCTCGCGGCGCTGACTTGGGCCAAGAGCGTGTTCGCCAAGCAGCAGCGCCTATCACAACGGCCACTCGACGAATGTCCGGCGGCAACGCTGCCGAAACGCTTGCGTCCGTACCTGCTGATGTTCGATGCCGAAGGCACGCCGACAGGCCTGCATGCCGATCGTTACGAATTCTGGCTTTACCGTCAGGTCAGGAAACGCTTCCAGGCGGGCGAGCTCTACATTGACGACAGCTTGCAGCACCGGCATTTGTCCGACGAGTTGGTTTCGATGGACGAGAAAGCCGCCGTGCTCGCGCAGATGGACATCCCCTTCCTGCGGCAGCCGGTCAGTGCCCAGCTCGATGCACTGGCGGCCGAGTTGCGTGCGCAATGGGTGGCGTTCAATCGCGAGCTGAAACAGGGCAAGCTGACGCACCTGGAATACGACAAGGACACGCAGAGACTGACCTGGCGCAAGCCCAAGGGGGAGAACCAGAAGGCGCGCGAGCAAGCTCTCTACGAGCAACTGCCATACTGCGATGTCGCCGACGTGTTTCGCTTCGTCAACGGTCAGTGCCAGTTCCTGTCGGCGCTGACACCATTGCAGCCACGCTATGCGAAGAAGGTAGCCGACGCCGACAGTCTGATGGCGGTGATCATTGCCCAAGCCATGAACCACGGCAACCAGGTTATGGCACGTACCAGCGACATCCCGTACCACGTCCTGGAGAGTACCTACCAGCAGTACCTGCGCCAGGCGACGCTACATGTGGCCAACGATTGCATCAGCAACGCCATCGCCGCACTGCCGATCTTCCCGCATTACTCGTTCGACCTCGATTCGTTGTACGGTGCCGTTGATGGGCAGAAATTCGGCGTCGAGCGACCAACTGTGAAGGCGCGCTACTCGCGCAAATATTTCGGCCGCGGCAAGGGCGTCGTCGCCTACACGCTGCTGTGCAATCACGTGCCGTTGAACGGCTACCTGATAGGCGCACACGAGTACGAGGCTCACCACGTGTTCGACATCTGGTACCGCAACACGTCGGACATCGTGCCGAGCGCGATCACCGGCGACATGCACAGCATCAACAAGGCCAACTTCGCCATCCTGCACTGGTTCGGACTTCGTTTCGAGCCGCGCTTCACCGACCTCGACGACCAGTTGCAGGAGCTGTATTGCGCCGATGATCTGGCATTGTACGAGAAATGCCTGATCCGGCCGGCTGGCCAGATCGACCGGCAACTCATCGTCGGTGAGAAGGCGAACATCGACCGAATCGTCGCCACACTGGGCCTGAAGGAAATGACGCAGGGCACGCTGATCCGCAAGCTGTGCACCTATACGGCGCCGAACCCGACGCGGCGCGCAATCTTCGAGTTCGACAAGCTCATCCGCAGTATCTACACACTGCGCTACCTGCGCGACCCGCAACTGGAGCGTAATGTTCACCGCTCGCAGAACCGCATTGAGTCCTATCACCAGCTACGCTCGACCATCGCCCAAGTCGGTGGGAAGAAGGAATTGACCGGCCGCACCGACATCGAAATCGAGATCAGCAACCAGTGCGCCAGGCTGATCGGCAACGCGATCATCTTCTACAACTCGGCGATCCTGTCCCTGCTGCTGACGAAGTACGAGGCAGCTGGCAATGCCAAGGCGCTGGCGTTGATCACGCAGATGTCGCCAGCGGCCTGGCGGCACATCCTGCTGAACGGGCATTACACCTTCCAGACTGACGGCAAGTTCATCGACCTGGATGCGCTCGTGGCGGGACTGGAGCTGGGCTGACGGAAATTTCTGGGATTCCGGCGTACAACCCCGACCTGCATCTCAACCCCGGAGTTACTACTGAGCATAAGACTGAGGTAGAGCGGCAACAACGCGAGCTGGAGCAACAGCAGGATGGGGGTGGCTGAAAGAATCAAGCGTGAGTCGCCTCGGCCAATGTGGGTGAACACCACCACATAGTCGATGCAGGGCGTCAGCAGGACAAGCAGCACACCAATCAGAATGGCCGGCTGGCCTTCCAGAAAACGGGTCAGCCCCCAGACCAGCAGTGGGATCAGGATGAAATTGGTGACCAGGAGCGCTGCCATGAAGGGTTTGTTGCGCAGCCCTTCTCGCAGATTCAGAAAGGGAATCTGCAAGAACATCGCGTACATCAGTATGGCGATGCTAGGGGTAACCAGGGTCGACAACCCCTGAGCAGAGGATGGAGCCAGAAGTCCACCGAGTGCGGCGACTATCACCGCGACGAAGTAGATGGGTATCTGGTTTTGCTCAAGGGTATCTCTGTTCATGGGGCTCTCAAGTTGAAGACGTCGCATACTGATCCACATAGTGGCACTTAGAGCATCCTCTGCTCGCGCCATCGCTCCTGCTCCAGTATTTTACAGGTAGGCACCGTACATAAGTGGGGCAGCCATGAGCGCCATCATCCTCGAATCTGTGTTGACCTGCCCGCATTGTGGCTTCGCCAAGCAGGAAGTCATGCCCACGGACGCCTGCCAGTTCTTCTACGAGTGTGACCGCTGCAAGGCTCTGCTACGCCCGAATCCTGGTGACTGCTGTGTGTTCTGTTCGTTTGGTTCGGTGAAGTGCCCGCCGATCCAGGAGCAGCGCGGTTGCTGTGGAGCGACTTGACCTATGATTACTCGTTTTATTAGACGCTCCTGAATTGTCTCAAAACTGATGCTCTGAATTAGCGTCATCCTCCCGAGGCGAATCTTTCTATCCTTACTACAGCCAGGCGACTTCAGCCCCAAACGCCGGCGCTGTCGGCAGAACCTGGCCAAATGCAGGCATGCGCTGTCTACTTCATTACGTGTATCGAGGTGTCAGTGACAGCCTTTGATTTACATCAATTTACGCTCATGACCGAGGCCTATATTAACTAGTGGCAAACCATTCTCTGACTCCCATCGTCTGCGAGGATCTGAATTATGAAAGCATCCAAACTCGCCGCCCTCGCTTTAGCGGCCATGCTTTTCCCTGCCCTAGCTTTTGCGCAGCAGGACGCTAGTGCCACCAAGCCGACGCAGCAGTCGATCAACATCGAGCAATTTGACCAAGAGATGGCGAAGGCGCAGGAAAACCTGAAGAACATGCAGGAGCAAATGAGCCTAATCCAGAAGACAACCGATCCTGCGCAGCGCCAGAAGTTGATGCAACAGCACGAAGCTATGATGCAGCATGGAATGCAAATGATGAGTGGGATGTGGGGCGACGGAATGATGGGTTGCTGTGGAGGCGGTAAGATGGGCCGGCATATGATGGGGGGCGACCATATGATAGGAAACGGCCATATGATGGGCTGGGGCCAAATGGGAAGCCACTACTCCCAGATGACACCTGAACAGATGAAACAACATCAATACATGATGGACAGGTACATGGGCATGCAACAGATGATGATGGATCAGATGATGCAGCATCAGCAACACATGGGCACGCCGATTCACTAAGTCCTCACGGTTATTCCACGGCAAGCGCCTGATTCTCAATTTTAATCGCCTTTCCAACTCACCTGGCGTAAGTTGGAAAGGCCCCTCCGATGTGGCAGTACCTGGTCGATCTCATACCTCCGTTGCGTCGGCAATCGCGTCAGCACATCCTCAAATAGGAATACGAGTCTCATTTCAGCAAAGCCCGCGCGTGGACATCGTCAGTCCTGCCATATAACGTTGGCTCGCCGAAAATCCGGCCAAGATCCATTGACACCCAGATGCAGATGATCTCCAGCTGGCGTAAGGGAACTGCCGCGCTAGCGTTCACACGCGTGATAGACGACCTATGACCACTAATAAAACAGAAAACAAGCTGACGGTATTTAGTAGTGGCACCTTGATTGGAGCGCTGGGAGGATTGATAGGGCTTGGCGGAGCAGAGTTCAGGCTGCCACTCCTGATTGGGATTTTTGGCTTTGGTGCCTTGGAAGCTGTCATTCTCAACAAGGCGATGAGTCTGGTTGTGGTAGCGACCGCGCTGCCTTTTCGCGCCGTTAGTGTTCCTTACACGGCCGTTTTCGAGCGTTGGGATATCATTGTCACATTGCTTGCGGGAAGCCTGGCAGGTGCTTGGTACGGCGCTGGATGGGCCACGAAGCTGAAAAGCCAAACGCTCTACCGAGTTTTAGCGGTAATGCTGGTAGGAATCGCGTTTGCTCTGTTGTTGGGCCATGAGACCAGCAGCACGGGCTCACCTCTGTTTCAGGGGGTGACGTTGGCAGTGGTAGGAATTATCGTGGGCTTCGGCATTGGCGTAGTTGCAGCGCTGATGGGCGTCGCCGGTGGGGAGCTACTTATTCCCACCATCGTTCTACTCTTTGGTGCGGATATCAAGCTCGCCGGCAGCCTGTCACTTGCTGTGAGTCTGCCCACTATGATTGTTGGCTTTACGCGGTACAGTCGAGATAAGAGTTTTTCCGTAATACGAGCACAACTGCCATTCATTCTGATAATGGCGTTGGGATCAATTGCTGGGACGTTTATTGGCGGGCAGCTATTGGGGCTCATTCCAACGGCCTACCTTCTTCCCCTGTTGGCAGCAATTTTGCTGATCTCATCAGTTAAAGTTTGGCGGCACACGTGATGCAAAGCTCTGAAATACAGCTCTCGCCACCAGGGTTTATTCCAAGATTGCACCCTTGGGAAATCCGACAGCGGGGAATGAAGCCGGTGAGTAACCTATTTCCCCACATTAGGGAAAAATGGGTCATTTTTTCGATCGCTCCGAGCTTTAAGGCTTGTGACGGAAGTAGATGTAGATAGCTAGCAGATCCACAGCTACCACTATCGTGATCATCGCAATCGTGAAGTAGTATGCTTCTCGGATCATAACTAGCCCTCTACAACCGCTACCTGTAAGGGGTGGTCCCCGCTTTACCAATACCGCTTTTGCAAGATCGAGGCCTGCTGCGCGATATCGGCAGAGATTTTCTAGCTCTTCGTGTGGGTTCCGATTGGAACCTATTTATTTATGCGGCAGAAATTGTCCGATCTCACGCGTCCTCTGTGTCGGTAGTCGCGTAACCACATACTTGAGGTAGAGATCATTGGATCGGAGGCTGGTTATTTCACGGTCAGCGTTTCTTGCCCGTACGGTAGGTCGATGATCACCGACGCCTCTGAGGTCTAGCGCTTGACCCTCGATCAAAAACAGGGTCATTGACCTCAGGGTTGTAGACGTGGAGTGCCGCCGTCCAGCAGACCCGAAAGTATTCCGCAGTCCTGACTTTGTCGTTCGTTATCGCAGCAGCCCCGCAACGTCACCAACTGGTTTTCGAGGACAAGTAGGGATGCGATCTGAGCCCTTACCTGGGCGATATGTGTATCAAGGAGCGTGTTGATCGCTGTGCATGGTTGATGCGGTTGCTCTTGGAAACCCTGTAAAACACCAATCTCTTCCAGTGACATTCCAAAAGATCGGCAGCGGCGAATGAACAGCAGTTTCTCCACATGATCTGTTTTGTAGATTCGGTAGCTGTTGTCCTGACGGCTAGGAGGTGGGAGCAGTCCCTGACGTTCATAAAAACGAATCGTCTGAATTTCCACCCCTGTCAGCTTTGCAAGTTGGCCGATGCGCATGGCCTTCTCCTGAGTGAGCACCCAGTATACCTATGCTTGACCCTATACCTGCTATATGGTTTTTAATCGAAAAAATTGCGTCTGATAGGAGAAGCGAATCATGACTTCTTGTGAGAAGTCCTGTGGCTGCGGCCCTAAATCTGCAACGACAGGAGCGGCAACCACGCCTTTGAATGAAGGCACATGGGTCAGCAGTTTTTCTGTGCCTAAGATGGATTGCCCTTCAGAAGAACGAATGATTCGGCTCGCGCTGAATGGTTTGCCTGAGCTCAATTCGTTGTCCTTTGATTTGACCAGCAGACAAGTACGCGCTTTCCATGAGGGGGCGGTTGACCAGATCGCTACCAAGCTGGAGTCACTTGGCCTAGGTGCGGCGTTGTTGGGTACTGAGCCGGCCAGTCAGGAAGCCGCCTCAGCAAATCGTGCCAATGAAAAGCTGACTGCTTCGAAACAGGCAAGCACGCTGAAGATCCTGCTCGGTATCAATGCCGCAATGTTTGTCATCGAGATGGGGGCAGGTTTGATCGCCCAGTCGACTGGCCTGGTTGCTGACTCGTTGGACATGTTTGCTGATGCTGCCGTCTACGGGCTTGCTCTGTATGCGGTCGGCCGGAGTGCACGGCTTCAAGTTCGGGCGGCCCACCTGGCGGGGGTCCTTCAGATCGTGTTGGCTCTGAGCGTGCTTGTGGAGGTGGCTAGACGCTTCGTCTACGGCAGCGAACCTGAGTCGATGCTGATGATGGGAGTTGGCATAGTTGCACTGGTCGCAAATGTGAGCTGTCTCTTGATGATCTATGGTCACCGCGAAGGTGGAGCACACATGAAGGCGAGTTGGATTTTTTCAGCCAATGATGTCATCGCAAACATTGGTGTGATTGCAGCAGGGGCATTGGTTGCCTGGACAGGTTCTTCCTACCCAGATTTGGTAATTGGAACTGTCGTGGGCCTCATAGTACTGAACGGTGCACGCCGAATACTGGCATTGAAAGCCTGACCAATCGGGCACCGGCGGGTCCGTGATTCACTTCAGCACGACCGATGCACAAGCAAGGATCAGCGTGAGCAAGAGCAGCGCAGGCACAAGGCGTAGGGGCTGCAGCGGGAGACTCACCATCTACAGCAGACATGAATCGTCAACCAAGGTGGACTGGTCCGGTTGAACCGGAACTTGAAAAAGCCTACCTCTAGCTTCGGTTGAATGTCCGTAATGCTGGTTTAATTCAAGTGGGGTGGTATCGTCCAAGCGGTGCCTCACGACAAGCCGTTTATGCCATGCACCCAATTGTAAGAGCAATTTTCGGCGACTACACTCCATCCCATGAAACGCTATCTGCGGTTTTGCCTTATTTTCTTGATTAGCCTGTCGCTTCCCCTCAGCGGGATGGCGGGCGTTCAGGCGCCGACAGAACCTTGCCCGATGAAGGCGATGGGCATGGCGATGATGGACGACATGGGGATGGACTGCTGCAACGATATGAAAAGCCCGAGCGAACATGGCAAACCCTGCAAGCCGGGCCAGGAATGCAAGACTGGCGGTATGCTGCAAGTCTCGATCCTCAAGCCTCCCGTTACCTTGTTCAGTCCCGTAGTACTTTACTTTTCCAGCGATTCCGTACCTTTGCCCACCCCGTCGGGGGTATGGCGACCCCCTCGCGCTTGATTCCTGTCCCCCTTTGAACCTCATCCCGCTTTAGCGAGATGGCATCGCTGTGCGCAGATCTTTTGACGCGAGCAGTGGATCATCACAGGAATCGTAAACATGAACTCCAAGTGCTTTTGCACAGGTTGGTCGCTTGCGGTCGGCTTGGCGGCAAGCGTACTGGCATTGCCGAGCTTCGCTGCTGCTTTGACACTCGACGAAGCATTGCGGCTGGCCGAAAACAACGCGCCGTCGCTGGCAGCACAAGATGCAAAGATTCAGGCCGCCAGCAGCGCGGCTATTCCAGCCGGTGAATTACCTGACCCCAAGTTGCTGGCAGGCGTGCAGAACTATCCCATTGGCGGCCCGGATCGCTGGAGCGTTAACGACGACTTCATGACCATGCAAATGATTGGAGTCAGGCAGGAAATGCCCAACGGTGACAAGCGTAAGGCCCGTATCGAGGTCGCCAACGCCGCCGTTGATCGTGCAGCCGCAGAGCGTCGAGTTGAACGCCTGAACGTGCGCCGTTCCACTGCATTGGCCTGGATCAGCAGCTATTCGGTTGAACGCAAAGATGCGCTTTTCCAGGACTTCTACAAGGAGAACCGACTGCTGACCGATATCGTCCGGGCGCAGATTGCAGGCGGTCGGGCTCAACCTGCCGATGCAGTAACTCCCCGCCAGGAGGCGGCTCAACTGGCAGAGCAGCAGGATGATTTGGTTCGCCAGCGCGCTCAAGCGCGTGCGGCGCTGAAACGCTGGATCGGTTCCGCTGCTAACGAGAGGCCAGTGGGGAGTTTGCCGCAATGGTCAATCGATGCTTCAGGCTTGCCCCATAAGCTAAAACACCACCCCGAGTTGGCAGCGTATGAGCCGATGAGCCGGGAAGCACAAGCGAAAGTCCGGGAGGCAGAGGCAGAGAAAAAGTCCGACTGGAGTTGGGAGCTTGATTATCAGCACCGTGACCGTCAGTTCGGCGACATGGTCAGCGTGCAGTTTTCATGGGATCTGCCGCTGTTTCCTGACACCCGCCAAAATCCGAAAATCGCTGCCAAGCAGGCTGAACTCAGTCAGCTTGAGGCGGAGCGCGAAGCCCTATCACGTGAGCACACCCAGCAACTGGAGGCGGACCTTGCTGACCTTGAGCTCCTGAATCGTGCGGTACAGCGGAGTACGCAAAGCCTGTTGCCGCTGGCCAGGGAAAAGGTCGAGCTCAGCATGGCCAGCTACCGTGCTGGTAAAGGCGATTTGAATACTGTTGTCGCAGCCCGGCGTGAGCTCATCGAGGCTCGCCTCAAACAAGTCGACGTGGAGGAACAACGGGCGCTGACCAGTGCGAAGCTCTATTTTGCGTACGGGGAGTACAGCCAATGAATCTTAAATGGAGCGGGGCATTGCTGGCGGGCGTATCAATGGTATTGGGTGTTGCCGGAGGTTATTGGTTTGCTCATCAACGCCTAAGCGGCATGCCTGGTACTGCCCCAGAGCAGAGCGTCAATTCGCCGGACGAACGCAAGGCATTGTATTGGTATGACCCGATGTACCCGCAGCAAAAGTTCGACAAGCCAGGCAAGTCGCCCTTCATGGACATGCAACTGGTCCCTCAATATGCCAGTGGAAGCAGCGATCATGCGACGGTCAGCATCGATCCAGGCCTGACTCAGAATTTCGGTCTACGTTTTGCCACGGTCACCCGTGGCGTCTTTGATTCGACTCTCGACGTGACTGGTGTCCTGGCATTCAACGAACGGGATGTCGCGGTGATACAGGCTCGCACCCCCGGCTTTGTGGAGCGAGTCTATGCCCATGCCCCCGGGGATGTGCTCAAAGCCAACGCAGCGTTGGCGGAAATCCTGGTGCCAGAGTGGGCGGCAGCTCAGACCGAATTCCTTGCCCTCAAACGCAACGGTGATACCGATTTGTTAGCTGCAGCTCGCCAGCGATTACGGCTCACGGGAATGCCCGAAGCACTGATTACTCAGGTAGAGCGTAGCGGTAAGGTTCAACCTTACCTGGCGCTAACCAGCCCCATTGCCGGGGTGTTACAAGAGTTGAATATCCGCACGGGAATGACCGTGTCCGCAGGCCAGACACTGGCGCGCGTCAATGGCTTGAGCAGTGTCTGGCTGGCAGTGGCCGTCCCAGAGTCTGAGGCAGGATCAATAACCGTGGGGCAAACGGTTGACGCTCAATTGCCAGCCTTTCCAGGGATAAAGGTCAACGGCAAAGTCAGCGCAATTCTGCCGGAAACCAACCCGGACAGCCGCACCTTGCGGGTACGGGTGGAACTCGCCAATCCAGACGGACTCCTCAGGCCCGGTTTGACCGCGCAAGTACGCTTGAACCGTTCAACCGGACAGAGTGTGTTGTGGGTGCCGAGTGAGGCTGTCATCCGTACGGGCCGACGTGCCTTGGTGATGGTTGCTGAAGACGCTGGCCGCTATCGTCCCGTGGAAGTACAGATCGGCCAGGAAAGCGATGACAGGATAGCCATCGTGAATGGACTGGATGAGGGCCAGAAAGTGGTCACGTCGGGTCAGTTTCTGCTCGACTCTGAGGCCAGTCTCAAGGGCATCGTCGCAGGTTCAGGAGAGGTGTCGCCACCCAGCGCAGGCTCCGGTTTGCATGACGCGGAAGGGCAGATTGTCGAGATCAGCGATAAAGAAGTCACGCTCGCTCATGGTCCTTTCAAGACACTGGGCATGCCTGGTATGACGATGACTTTTCCATTAGCCAATCCGGCTTTGAAGCAAGGCCTCAAAACGGGAGATAAGGTTAGAGTCTCGGTGAGCCAGACCGACGATGGATTGCAGGTCGAAAGCCTGGATAAATCGGGAGGTCAGCCATGATCGCTGCCCTTATTCGCTGGTCTGTGGCCAACCGGTTCCTAGTACTACTTACGACGCTGTTCGTCACGGCATGGGGCATCTGGTCGGTACAGAGTACGCCCATCGATGCGCTGCCGGATCTGTCTGACGTGCAAGTTATCATCCGTACTCCATTTCCGGGACAAGCCCCGCAAATCGTCGAGAACCAGGTGACCTACCCGTTGGCCACCACCATGCTCTCAGTCCCTGGCGCCAGGACAGTGCGTGGTTACTCGTTCTTTGGCGACAGCTTTGTGTATGTGCTGTTCGAGGACGGGACCGATCTGTACTGGGCTCGTTCGCGGGTTTTGGAGTACTTGAGTCAAGTACAAAGCCGCTTGCCGGCCAGTGCCAAACCGGCACTGGGGCCGGATGCGACAGGGGTAGGCTGGATCTATCAGTACGCGCTGGTGGATCGCACGGGCGGGCACGATCTGGCACAGCTGCGCGCACTTCAGGACTGGTTCCTCAAGTTCGAGCTCAAGACCCTGCCCAATGTTGCGGAAGTGGCTACGGTGGGCGGGATGGTCAAGCAGTATCAGGTACAGCTTGATCCGCTCAAACTGGCGAGTCTCGGTGTCACTCAGGCGGAAGTAACCGAGGCGATCGGCAAGGCCAATCAGGAAACCGGTGGCGCAGTGTTGGAAATGGCTGAGACAGAGTTCATCGTGCGCGCTTCTGGTTACCTGAAGTCGCTCAATGACTTTCGGGCGATCCCGCTCAAACTCGGTGCGGGTGGGGTCCCTGTGACCCTGGGTGATGTCGCCACGATCCAGTTGGGCCCGGAAATGCGCCGTGGCATTAGCGAACTCGACGGCGAAGGGGAGACAGTCGGCGGCGTGGTAATTCTGCGTAGTGGCAAGAATGCCCGCGAGACCATTGCGGCAGTCAAGATCAAACTAGACGAGCTGAAAAGCAGCCTGCCAGTGGGCGTGGAAATCATCACCACCTATGACCGCAGCAAGCTGATCGACCGTGCAGTGGAAAACCTCAGTCACAAGCTGCTCGAAGAGTTCATTGTCGTGGCGTTGGTGTGCGGGATATTTCTCTGGCACTTGCGCTCATCCCTGGTGGCAATCATTTCACTGCCGGTTGGTGTGTTGATTGCCTTCATTGTCATGCGTTACCAGGGCATCAACGCCAACATCATGTCCTTGGGCGGGATCGCTATCGCCATCGGTGCCATGGTCGATGCCGCTGTGGTGATGATCGAGAACGCACATAAAAAAATCGAGGCGTGGTACGCGGCCAATCCTGGAGAGGAGTTAAAGGGCGAGCGACATTGGCATGTAATGACTGAAGCGGCGGCAGAGGTGGGCCCGGCGCTGTTCTTTTGCCTGTTGATCATTACGCTTTCGTTCATTCCGGTGTTCACACTGGAGGCTCAGGAGGGAAGGCTGTTTGGGCCGTTGGCGTTCACTAAGACCTACGCCATGGCCGCGGCGGCAGGGTTGTCGGTGACTCTGGTGCCGGTGCTGATGGGTTACTGGATTCGGGGGCGAATTCCGAGTGAACAACAGAACCCGTTGAATCGGTGGTTGATCCGGATCTACCAACCTGCTCTGGATGCGGTGCTGCGTCGTCCCAAAGTCACTCTTCTGGTGGCATTAATGGTGTTTGTCAGTGCGTTGTGGCCGATGTCTCGTTTGGGTGGCGAGTTTCTTCCGCCACTGGACGAGGGTGATCTGCTCTATATGCCGTCGGCCCTGCCGGGGCTGTCGGCGCAGAAGGCTGCGCAACTGCTGCAACAGACTGATCGCCTGATCAAGACCGTGCCTGAAGTTGAACACGTCTTTGGTAAAGCGGGTCGTGCTGAGACCGCGACCGACCCGGCACCTTTGGAAATGTTTGAAACCACGATTCAGTTCAAACCCCATGAGCAATGGCGGCCGGGGATGACCCAGGAAAAGCTGGTGGAGGAACTGGATCGCGTGGTGCGTGTGCCCGGCTTGACCAATATCTGGATACCACCCATTCGTAACCGCATCGATATGCTGGCGACGGGTATCAAGAGTCCAATCGGCGTGAAAGTGGCCGGCACTAACCTGACGGAAATTGACGCGGTCACCCAGGCGGTTGAGCGAGTGGCCAAAGGCGTGCCAGGCGTGAGTTCGGCCCTGGCTGAACGCCTGACCGGTGGCCGATACATCGACGTGGACATCGACCGTAAGGCGGCGGCCCGCTATGGAATGAATATCGCCGATGTCCAGTCCATCGTGGCCGGTGCCATAGGGGGAGAAAATGTCGGGGAGACAATTGAAGGGCTGGCGCGCTTCCCGATCAATGTTCGCTATCCACGTGAGTGGCGCGACTCGCCGGTTGCCCTGGAGCAATTGCCCGTTTACACCTCGTCAGGCGGCCAGATCACGCTTGGCACGGTGGCGAAGATCAGGATCACCGACGGTCCGCCGATGCTCAAGAGCGAAAACGCACGACCTTCAGGCTGGGTATACATCGATGTGCGAGGTAGGGACATTGCCTCGGTGGTCGCCGATCTCCGCCGGGCCGTCAATGAGCAGGTCAAGTTGCAACCCGGCACGAGCCTGAGCTACTCGGGGCAGTTCGAGTTTCTCGAAAGGGCCAACGCACGCCTCAAGCTGGTGGTGCCGGCCACGCTATTAATCATTTTTGTGCTGCTCTACCTGACGTTCGCTCGCTTTGATGAGGCCTTGCTGATCATGGCCACGTTACCTTTTGCACTGACTGGCGGAGCATGGTTCCTCTATCTCCTGGGGTACAACCTGTCGGTTGCCACCGGGGTAGGCTTTATCGCATTGGCCGGCGTATCTGCGGAGTTTGGAGTGATCATGCTGCTCTACCTGAAGAATGCTTGGGCCGAACGTGA
The DNA here is from genome assembly GCF_052147955.1 of Pseudomonas sp. NUPR-001. NCBI lineage: Bacteria > Pseudomonadati > Pseudomonadota > Gammaproteobacteria > Pseudomonadales > Pseudomonadaceae > Pseudomonas > Pseudomonas sp. NUPR-001. Next base: position 5,899,754 of record NZ_CP197353.1, on the reverse strand, counting down.
AGACCTTGGCGATCACTCTGACCAGGGGCTTCTGGCAGCGATTCGAGAAGGCGCTGTGCAGCGAGTTCGCCCGAAGGCCATGACTGTGGCCGTCATCATTGCCGGCCTGCTACCCATCCTGTTGGGCAGCGGCACGGGTAGCGAAGTGATGAGCCGCATCGCCGCGCCTATGGTCGGCGGCATGGTCTCGGCGCCCTTGCTTTCCCTGTTTGTCATCCCGGCCGCCTATCGCTTGATGCGCCGCCGAAATATCCCGATCAAACCCGCCGTCCTGGAAGGAAAATTCGTATGAAACTGACTCTTATTACAGTAGCCAGCACCGCCATTATGTTCTCCTTCGCTACGCGTGCAGAAGACATGCAAGGAATGAAAATGGACGGAATGGAGGGCATGGAAATGAAGCAGGAATCGAAGCAGGCTCCTGTTGCCAGTGCCGAGGGTACGATCAAGGCTATCGATCCTGCGAAGCACACGGTGACCCTCGCTCACGGGGCTGTTCCTGCTGTGCAATGGCCGCCGATGACCATGGCCTTTTCCGTCGCAGAAGAGCAGTTGACAGGGTTGAATGTGGGAGACCATGTATCGTTCTCCTTCCGGTTGGAGGGTGGAAAAGCAACGATTGTTTCCATCAAAAAATGAGTTATTGATGTTGTTTGTAACCGGCACGCATCGTCGTGGCGGTTTTAACTACTTTTCAAAATAATCAGCATTTCGGAAACGAAGCGTGAATAGCTGCTTCTGGTCGTTCTCTGCTGATCAATTGACGTGAGTTTTCCAGCTGCCAGCTTCGCCCCGCCAGATTTGACCTCTGGCAGGGCGACGGAGCCAAAGGATTGCGTCTTTATTCGCAGGCCGTTGGCGTGCAGCAGCTTGCTTTCTGTGCTGAATACGCTGGCAGTGGCTCCTGCTATTTACAGCAGCTAGCTTGGGCAGGCGTCGCAGGTGCGCAACAGCTAGAAGTTTCTTCCTGCTCCTCGAACTGAAGGCTGCAGACACCGGTTTCAGGCAGTTCGAGCTCAACACGCCGAGCAGCATCCCAGTCGCCCGCAAGTCCAGCCACGATTGAGCGGACCTGCTCATACCCTGTAATCATCAAGAAAGTCGGTGCACGACCGTAGCTCTTCATGCCCACGATAAAGATGCCTTCGTCAGGATGGGATAGCTCATCGATGCCATGGGGGCGAACGGTACCGCAACTGTGCTCGTTCGGATCGATTAGCGGAGCCAACTGGACAGGGCTTTGAGTGGCGGGGTCAATTGCCAGTCGTAGCTCGCCCAGGAGCTGCAGATTTGGGCGGAAGCCAGTGGCCACGATGATTTCATCCACCTCTGGCAGAGGTTGGCCATTGCTGTGCACGACGAGACCCTGTTCGGTGGTGTCGACCCGGCTGATGGAAATATCCTGGTACAGCGAGATCTTTCCTTGTTCGAGCAGTGCACGAATTCGCAGACCCAGGCTGCCACGTTCGGCCAATTTGTCATTGGCACCACCCCCTAGAATTTTGTCTAGTGAGTGTCCGCGGATCGCCCACGAAACCTGAGTACCGGGCAGTTGGGCCAGATCCTGAAGAGCGTTGAATGCCGAGTGTCCGCCGCCGACAACCAGTACTCGGCGCCCGAGGTAACGATTGTGTGCCTTGCCACTCACATCTGGAAGGCCATAGGCAATGCGCGCTTTAGCGCTCAGCTCTCCCAATGCCGGAATGCCAGAGGCGCCCATCCAGTTGGGGGTCTCGTACGTGCCCGAGGCATCTATGACTGCGCGAGCCTGGATGTCTTGCTCGCCCTTCGGCCCCTGAACGCGCACTAGGAACGGGGCAACTGCGCGGCCTTTGGTTTTCTGTACGTCGGCGCCGACTTTTGTGACAGCAGTGACGCGGGTGTTCAAATGAAGTCGTTCCTTGATAGCCGGCAGCGCAGCTAGCGGAAGTAGGTAGTAATCCAGCAGTTCACGTCCTGTGGGGTACGTGTCGGATTTAGGAGCTTGCCAGCCCGTTGCCGCCAGTAACTTTGCGGCCTCCTTGTCCACGTTGTATTCCCAGGGTGAGAACATACTGACGTGGCTCCATTGGCTGATGCTTTCTCCAGCCTGGCTGCCTGCTTCAAAAATGATTGGGTCCATGCCCCGAGCCAGTGCGTGCGCAGCAGCCGCCAGCCCCACGGGGCCGGCGCCGATGATTACGATGGGAAGATTAGATTGGCTCATGCTCGTTCTCCTGTGTCAGGTTGGTTGGAGGGGAAGACTCGTTCAACGATGGCGCAATCCAGCCAGCGGCCTTCAAGGCGAGCGTGCTTTTCGTAGACGCCGACCTTTCGGAAACCGCAGGATTGGCAGAGCGCGAGGCTCGCTTCGTTGAACGTGAAAATTCGGGAGAGGACTTTCCAGAATCCACGTGCCTCTGCCTCGCTCAGTAATGCGTTTAGTAATGCTTTACCGATGCCGCGCCTCCGGGCATCACGCCGCAGGTAGATCGAGAAGTCGGCGATCCCGTCATAGCAGGACCGCGCTCGATAGCTGCTCAGGTTTGCCCAGGCCACCACAGCACCGTCGAGCTCCGCGACCAGTACCGGATGGCGAGACATATCGGTAACCCAGGGCAGCACATCCTTGGCGGTACGCGGTTGGGTCTCAAAGGTGGAACTACGGTCTTCGATCCCCTGGTTGTAAATGTCGGCGATGGCCTGAACATCACCGAGTTGAGCGAGGCGGATATGCATCTGGCTTCCTTTTCGGTTGGTAGTAACAACAATATGGGTAAAAAAAGGGGTTTCCCCCTTCATTTTTCTTTCGGTTGGACCGGGCAACAGTCGTTAGCCAAGCCGCAACGGATCTCAGCGGCGCGGGTCAATTGACGCAGAAGCGTCAATGCTCCCTGCCGTACCTCGGGTGCCATGCTGTTGATCATTGCTTTCTCTTCAGCGATCAGATCAGCGCGAATTCGCTCATACAAGTCGGCGCCGGCGTCAGTGGCTTGGACGCGGACGGCCCGACGGTCTTCCGGATCTTCTACGCGAGAGACGTAACCTTTGCGCTCCAGCGTATCGACAACACGACTGGCAGTACTCTTGTCCAAGAACATCTCTTCTGCCAACGCCTGGAGGCGTAGCGGTCCCTGCTTCACCAACGTTTCCACGGCGTAGCACTGAGTGACGGAAACGTCGTAGCAGCAGATGCGGTCGCGATCCCTGAATTGGTAGACCCGCACCAACTGGTTCACCGCTTCATAAAGGGCTTCCGCATCCTGGCTCAGGTCGTCGTCAAGTTTGTTGGGCATGTCTTTTCCAATTGGTTGTTACCTACAACAATATGGGCGCTGATTGATTTCGTCAACTCTCCTACCATCAGATTGACCTGTCGACGCTTGGTCGACTACTTTGGTTGTCACTAACAACTATTAAAGTGGATTGCCATGACTCGACTTGAATCGCACCTGCCAGTTAGCGTGAACAGCGTACGGTTGGTGGTCGCTTTGGGCATCACCCAAATCTTGGCGTGGGGGTCGACGTTCTACCTGCCGGCAGTCCTGGCTGGGCCGATTGCTCGGGACATGGGCTGGTCTCTGTCGTCTGTCGTAGGTGGCCTGTCCGGGGGCATGCTGGTTGCGGGCATTTGCTCACCTCTTGCCGGTCGATTGATTGATCGGCGCGGAGGGCGTGCTGTACTTGTCTTCAGTTCGCTGATGCTGAGTGCAGGGCTGCTGGTGATGTCAGTGGCAAGTAATTTGTGGCTCTATTACCTGGCCTGGTCGCTACTTGGTTTGGCCATGGCCACCGGCTTGTACGATGCAGCGTTTGCCACACTGGGGACGCTGTTGGGAGAGCGGGCGCGGGGAGCGATCACGGGATTAACGTTGATTGGTGGGTTTGCAAGCACCGTCGGATGGCCCGCAATGGCCGCGCTGGAGTCCTGGATCGGCTGGAGAGAAACCTGCTTGGTGCTGGTTGCAGTGCATTTACTGGTCGGCCTGCCGATTCATTGGCTGGCAGTACCCAAGCCGCTCAACGCAGGAAGGGGGCCAGCGCCGGAAGCTCAGGAGCCCCTCACGCTGGACTATGGTAGCCGCCGACTATTTTGGCTCCTTGCAGGGCTGCTGACGATCATTGCCTTTGTGATGGCGAGCCTATCTGTCCACCTGCTGACCTCGCTTCAGCAACTGGGGCTTCCAACCGTCACGGTGTTGGCGGTTGGAATGGTCATCGGGCCCGCTCAGGTGGTGGCCAGGGTGTTGGAGTTTTCTATCGCGCGGCACCTTCATCCGACCTGGTCGTCTCGCGTCGGCGTCCTTGTGAGCCTCCTTGGCATTTGCCTGTTCATCCCGGGCGTGCCGTGGCTGGCATTCGTTGCTGCAGCGCTTTACGGCGCGGGTAATGGGATTCTCACCATCGCTAGAGGGACACTGCCTCTGGTGCTCTTTGGTCCCCAAGGATATGGCGCACGGATGGGAGCACTGGCGCGTCCCATGCTCCTAGCGCAAGCCGCCGGGCCATTTGCTGCGGCGTTTGTACTGAGTGGTCAGGGTGCATCATCAATGCTTGTGCTAATGGCGATTATGGTCGCTGTGGCGTTGTACGGCAGTCTCATGCTGCCCACGCGGCCATCAGCGTAATCATCCTTTCCTATGGCGACCGACTCGGGGGAACTGCGCTTTCATCTTGTCGGTTTCGAGGGTATGCAAGAGTGAGCGGCAACAAACTCACAAGTTGGGTATCGGGAACTGAAGTACTGGGTTACGGGAGGCAATGGTCAACGACCAGCGTGCTCGGGATATCGCCACATAGAAAAGCTTCGCGGCGGCCGTTTCTGTCAGGAAATGCGTGGCGTCCGGAATTAGCACATGGTCGTACTCAAGCCCTTTGAGCAGTAGAGGCGTCGATATTGTGCGCACTGTTGGCGCGCGCCCAGTATGACTCAACCGGTGCCGCACGGCTTCGCAGGCCACAACCAGGTTCACACGCCTTCCAGCTTCAAGGTCTTTGAGCGCTCGTTTTGCATCATTGAGCAACTCCGCGCGATAAGTCCTAGCCAGCGGATGAGCACGCTCACGTGTAATCACCTCTAGTGCATGGGTGGCTGAGCCTGTCTGACGCAAGGACTGCCAGGCCGCAACTATGGGCGCTGTGTAATCCGCTGATACTTCTCCATCAGCATTCGCCTGAGTCATGGTGTCGTTCAGGATGGCCCGAAGGGCGTTGGCTCGGTCATTGGGGGTTTGGGCCCCGTCCCACGCCGCAGCGAAATCCATCAGCCGTGCTGCGGCGATCTCTTCAATCGCTTGGTAAGCCCCGTTTGTGGATTGAGCCAGTCGGTTGCAGACTCCCCGCCGGCAATGAATCGCGGCCGTAGTTCCATCTCGTTGCTCGAGGCCATTGAAAAACAGCCCCATCTCGAAAGCGTCGTTACATGGCAGGAAATTCATTGGGCCCGTGCGCAGGTCCAGCGGTTGCCCGGTCATGAGCTGCTGTCGCGCGTAGGAAATCCACTGGCCTAATTCTGCGTTCGCAGTGTTCCACCGATGAGGCTCTGTCAGCTCGTAAGCGGTGGTGAAGCTGTTGTCGATATGCTCACTCCATCGGATCCGCGTTTCTACAAACTCGAAGATCCCCTGCATGGGGTCGCCGAACACTACAGTCGGGACGATCGAGGAGAGCGCCATAGCAATTCCATGCTGGTGTAGCTCACAATCCTGATATTCGTCTATCAAGATGCGGTCGTAAGATGCCTTGATGACGGTTTTGACCACCTCACTTTGTAGGATCCGAGCTGCCGACTCATATACCTGGTTCCACTGCGCTCCCCGTGGATTTGCAGGGGGAAAGTTCGCGAGGCGTGGGAAGGCCTGGACATACTTATTGGCCCAGGATGCGATGGTATCGACGGAGACGATTTCGGAGGGTATTTGCAGCCTGTTGAGTCTGGCTCGTAACGCATGAACACCGGCGTGCGTGTGCGTTAGGATCAAGGTCCGACGGCCTAAGGCAGAGGCTCTGGCCAGGAGCTCGGTTTTGCCGTGGCCGGCCGGGGCTATGATCGCTCGACGGGTTAAATCCCAGATCGCACGGGGCTCAGGCATACAACCAACGCTCCACGCTTGAAAGACATTGTGAGAGCGGGCTTTGAGGTACTCGGGCAATCACCTGGTTAATAGCCGGTGCTAAGGCGCGCCCGCGAGCTTCAGTCTTGAACCAATTGTTGGACACTGCGACTGCGCTCAAAGCGGTCCTCTCGTGGGCGTCGTCTCCAACCATGTCCCACTCCGCAAACGGGGCCTGTGGATTGAGGCCAGGTATGGCCCGCACCAATTGGTCTCTGACGTTGTGCTCGTTTATGAAGCCTCGGACGAGTCCAAGCAAGACGTCTATCAACTCATCAGGAGCAGCGTGGAAAATTGCCTGCTCAGTATTGAGGCCCTCTGCATACTCGATGATCTGCACATTTAGTTCTTGGAGGGCCCGACGCCATCTCGCGTCGAGGGGACGATCAGAATCTCGGAATAGCGCAACCGGATACCCAAGGATTGCTAACGCACGAGCCAAAGGAGGTGCTGCAGCTCCTCTACCGTCAATGATAGCTGCGCCGTGGTGCTCAACCGGGACATCACCGTGACGTGCTGGATAAAAATCTCTCAAGCCCAGCATCAGTCCGAGCTCTGTTGCCCCTTCGCAAATCAATATCCGCCGCCCAAACAAAGATCGCGGGGAGTGCTTCATGATGGGCGTTAGGTCACCAGCCAGTGATGCCTGTTGCAGGCTAAGGGTGCGGGTCGCTTGGTTCTTGCGCATGATAAACAGTGAGGTGGCGTTCAGTTCACTGATAACGACATCCGAGTGCGTGGTCATCAGAATCTGCCCGATTGGGCGGTGCTGTTGAGCAGCGTCGGCTTGTGAGCGTTTGAGCTGGGACACTGCCCCTAAAATACGATGCGGCTCCAAACCCTGTTCAAGCTCGTCAACCAGGACGATGGCACCTTCCTGCAGTGCGGATCGCTGGACCGCTAGCGTGGCCAGCCGGCGCGTTCCCAGGCCGGCCAATCGTAATGGGACGGTGCCGTCATGCAGGGCAATGGAGCCCGAGTTGAAGCCTCCACGGCCCAACTCCAAGTCTGGCCGGTACCCATTGTTGATATAGGCTCCGATTCCGCGCGCATAGCCTTCTGCGGCCTGCGCTGTTTCAACAAGTTCTTGGATGGAGTCGAGATTCGCGTTCTGCCTGGCGGACCGGTACGCGGTTGCCAGTTGTTGGGCTGCTCCCTCGGCACGACCAGTCATGCGAGCAAGCATTGAACCTTGCGCCCAGGTCAGATGCCTAGATTCTTCTCCCGCGAGACGGACCAGACAAAACATGGATCGATCGCGGTTAGACAGGATGCGCGGTACAGCGTATCGCTCACAAATCAGCGCCCAAACTGGCTCCATCGTGGCATCCACCGAGAGGCGCACTGTTAACGCAGGATCATCACCGTCCTCTGGTTCATCGTGGATGGTTCCATCTGGGCTGATGCCCCGGATGTACAAGCCGAAGCGATTGTCTGCCAGCAGCGCCTGCGACAACTCGGTAACCGTTACCTCGACCTGGATCTCTTGTTCGGTATCTCCGCCAACGAAGTCGGCCTCGGAAAACGTGATCCATCGCGGTGACAGAACTGCTTCTGTAGCATCTAGTATGGTGGTTTTCGAGCTATCGCCTGGCCCGATGATGCAGCAGATAGGTTCGGCACCTGGCGTCCAGCGGAGTGCGGTGATACCACGGAAGTTTTGGATCTGGACGTGTGCAATGCGCATTGGCAATCCCTTGCTCTCACTGGTTTGATCAGAGGAGCTTTGGCCGTGCGTAATGGCCTTGTACTCCGCTCATCAGCCTAGCTCAAAGCTGTCTCGGTGCGAGGGAGATGCTGTCGACTAGGTGGGATCGTCGATGTCTTCCTACTTGAGCGTGAGTGTTAAGGGCATTCCTAATCAAGTTGACCTGGCAGCTCACTATCGCTACAGCAGGGTTTACTCGGTCGTGTCATCCCGATGGTATCCGGATAGCGCTCCCCGGCCTGATGCGCAAGTCCCTGTGCAGCGAGCGCACTTAGGCCAGTCTGCAGGCAGTAGCCGACTACTACGACACGCGTGTAGTGGGCTTTAGTGTCGAGTAGTGACGTGTCACGCGGCCAGTACGCGTTAATGCGTCGCAGATCAGGCACCGTCGCATGCACGTGGTAAAGTGCCCGCAGTTTCGCCGGCAAAACCGCCGCGAAGCGCGGGCACAAAAAAACCGCCTGGACGGGCGGTTGATTTGTGCAGTTCCGAATGGACGTTCGGAATTGCGGCGTACTGAAACAGACGACAAATCGATCATAAATTACGATTCGTTCGCTGCGCAATGGCCCCGCGTAACCTTGCGTAGCTATCACCGCTGATCACGCCGGTTAACAGAGCGTTTATTGGTAGCATTGGCCCACAACTAGAAAAGCGAACTTCGCCGAATGAGCGGATATCACGCAGCGAATATCGCGCTAGCGAAGAAGTCGTAAGGATTCTAGGAACGCCACTCGCCGGGCGCGTCAAGGGTTTTCCATTGATCTGAAAAATAAACTTCAAAAATACGTAAAAGTACTTTTTCCGGTCAGGGGTTTTGCGGTATCAAGTACGGCAATGGCATTGCATGCCTTTGGGACCCTTCACCGCGTCTGGACAACGCGCCGGGAAGGAAGGGCCAACAGTTTCCCTGACGTACTGAAACAGACGACTCTTTTTCAGTAGCCGCACGCTCTGCCCGGTAAGGGCGTGCCGCGTCGGGATTCCTATCAAGGAACCTTTCCTATGGAACGGCGTTCGATCTTCTGCCGGATCTGGCAGGGGCTATGCGTGGCGGCGAGTGTCGTCAGTGTCGGTCGGGCGGTTGGCTGGCTACTGGATCTATTCTAAATGCGCTGACCGGTCATGACCTAGACCCTGCCTTCGGGTGGGGTTTTTTGTGCCGGAAGGTAATTATGATTCTGGTACCGATTCGAGTGCCCACTTTGGGCTCTGGATAAGCAAACGTCAGCGAGGTGCCTAAAAGATGTGGGCTTACGCCATACCCGCCTTGCGCGGACTGGGGAGCGAAGGGCATTTGCTCGATGCGTTTGGTCGAGGTGATACGTTATCCATCGTTGCCAGCACCAATGCAAATGGTAGTCCGCGGGTCAAAAGGAGTGCGCCCGGTGGTTAGATAGCGTGCAGTTTGGCAGTCATTCTGCTGGTGATCGATCCTGCCATCCCATGACACTCAGCTCTTCGTGAATCTGAGTCATCAAAATCGACACGTCTAATTGTTCCTGAACCAAATAGGTAGCCACTAGCAGCGTCAAGGGATGAATATCCAATACTGCTGAAATGGCATCAACCTTTTCGATGGTTGGGGATTTTAAGCCACGCTCAAGAGTGCTCATGTACGTTCGACTGCTAACGTCAGAGAAGTCCTCCTGGGTCTTTTTTTGAAAATTGCGGATCCGCTTCAAAGCCTCGCCGAATGCGGCATTCAGTTCCATTTGTGACACCTGGCAAAAGGAACGATGAAGCGCCAGCGAACACTTTAGGGCTACAATCTATAGTGTTCATTTTAAAGCCAGAGGTCTCTATGTTCCTCACCTTCGAGCATGCAGAAGCACCCATCGGGGCCCTGGTGCGGGGCGGCCACATGTGGCGCTACGTGGAGTACCTAACTGAACACCCTTGGTTCTATGTCACCCTGCTCGAGCCTGATGGCGATTTGTTGCGCCGCGCCGTGTACCTAATCCCCTTGCTGGAGGACTTGCTAGAATTGGCACAAGCAGGCGATCAAGGCTGGTCCATTCTTCAAGTCTTTATGGTTAGTCCTGGTGGACTCAACGGTTCCGGCAATTGGAAAATGGATGAGTTGATCGAAATCACACGAGTCCATGCGTCCGAACGCCAATGCTTGATATACAGCGTCCATCCGGAAGTTGATTACTTTGAGGGTGATTTCGCTCGCGAGGCGTCTGAAATGGAAACTGAGGTTATTTTCAGCCTTCGGGACAATGACTCCGTTCGACAGCGACCCTCCGCATGACCAGTCCCCAAGTGAGGTGCGTGCCTTCTAGCCGAGTGGGGAGGGCATACCTAGATTGTGAATTTACCTCGCTGGATGATTTTTATGAGCTCATAAGTTTGGCGCTGGTTGTACCTTCAGGGCCTGAGTTTTATGTCGAAATTGAAGAAGGCTGGCATCGCAATGACTGCACGAATTTTGTGCAGCGAGTAGTGCTTCCCCAACTGGACTGGGACAGGTACGGCTTATCTGTGTCCGCGGCGACGAAGGCCCTTCAAAAATGGCTGGGGCAGTTTGATCGTCTTGAAATCATATCCGACGCCCCTCAATGGGATTGGCCGTTATTGGTGCGTTTAGCCGGTCCAAAGGGCTTACCCAAAGGCATTGTTGCCAGCTCGATCTCTTACGCACACCAAGCTTTATTGAGAAATGTGGAGTTTCCGCACCACGCACTTCTGGATGCGAGATTGATCGCTCAAATTATCGAATCGTTGGATGAGTCAGACAACGGCTAAACGATTGGAGCTTTCGCTTTTTAGCAGCTCAAAGCGGTAGACAACACTACCAGTGCAAATAGCGTCGATTGCCTGCATCCTAGCTCTGAAAATACTATTTCGGTAAATAATGTGGATGTGGTCAGCTCGTAGCGTCGTCAAAATATTTTCTAGGATCAATAGCATCTTCAGTCATTAGTTGCGCTGCTCTGATTATTATTTGGATTAGTAGATTATTCTCTGAGCGGACTTCTTCCAGCTTGATTTCAAGGCTGCGAATTCGCATGTCATTAGTTTTGCGGCCTAGATTTTTATTCTCTTTAAGGAAGGTTTGTGTAGAGCTATATAGGAGTCTAACTTCTTTATCTCTCCATAGCGTTTGTCTGCTGACACCAAGCTGGTGGGCAAGGCCTGCTTGTGTTAGTACCCCTTGAGTCTGTCCATTTTGATAGCCCATAAGAATGACTATGGCTTTTTCTGTCCAGTTCTTTTGCTGTCTCATTGTGGTCAGGCCTTCTCTGCGATTAAGTAAACTGCTAGCGCTGCCTTGCAGCTGGTTATCATGTCGCAAATAAAAAGTATGTGTTGGTCAAGCGCTTGGCTGGTGTTTAACTCTGCCTTTATGTTTGCTGTGATTTCAGCATGATTGCCAAATATGGCTTTGAACATCTTTTCATAATTACAAAGCAGGTTTTCAATTGCGGCTTTGGCCTCTAAATCATTAGGGTTAAGATGGAAGGATTTACAGCCGGTTTCCGTTCCGAAACCCCTTACGCACATTAAACCCTTGTCACACGGGCTAATGTAAAGCTCACGGGAGCATCCACCCCACGGCGTAAAATTTAAAATTGTGAGCTGTTCAACTACCATATTTTCGATTTCGCTATCAGATATTGACTCCTCGCGCCACCGAATAATTTGTTTTCCTAAATAATCTTGAGGGGGATCATCGGTCAAGTACATCGATCTAACGTACTCTGCTCGCTCTTTAGCTGTACGGTAATCGTACTGACGGCTCTGGCGTGGAGTTCGTCCCATCCACAAATCAACAGCTGTCTCAGACGGACCGGCTCGAAGAATTGCGGTTGTGACCCAGCGGCGAATTTGGTGAGGAGAGATTGAAAATATTTGACCATCTTGACCTCTTAACTCTAGTCGTTGAAATATTGTTTTTTTCGAAGAGTTTGAGGAAAGATAGTTATAGAGGTCAGCCCTGAAAATGGGTCTAGGAATGATGCCTTGCTCCGAGAAGGAGTTGAATTGGTTCTCCCAGATTACAATAAGATTTTCACTCAACTTGTTAGGGTGGCCTCTGGGAGAGTGCTTCGCATGATAAGGAGATTCCTCACCATCGGTAGGCATTGGAAATTGCTCTTCGAAATGACGCTGCAAGTGGAATCTATATTTTTTTTCTAAGGCCCGCATGAATAATTTTACGTTTATGACCAAAGAGGGGACGCCACCGCCTTCACCTCTTTTTGAAAGCATAAGTTCCCTGATATAGCTCCATTCTTTTGTAATTGCACAGAGTTGTTCGTGTTGTGGCTGAATGCCAGGCTTAAAAAGTCCTTCGTTGACCAGCCTTTTAAGAAATTGTCGAAGGTGTTCGATGAACCACTTACTTTTGCTTATAGATGCTTTTGAACTTTTGGTGTGTATTCCTATGTCAAGCACAGATACGCTGTAGCACTTTTTTTTGTAGCTATTCAAGTAACTCGACCAGTCCCAGTTTGCTATACGTTTGTCTATCCAGACCGCAAGTCGTGCGGCTGTTACTCTGGGAAGATCAGTAGAGCAGCTATGAAAACGTCCGCCGTGCGTCATTTCTTTACTCGAAATTGGAAAGCATTCTGTTATTTCTTCTAAAAAATAGTAATGCTCAAGGGGCATGTCTAGTGACGAAATTTGATCCACAGCACCGGGGTCTAAGGGGTGTTTTTCTCTGTGGGCAGCTAATGTCTTTTCTACAAAAGAAAATCCAGTCTCTTCAATTTCGAGCGCTCGATTCCTAGCACCTTGGCAGCACTCCATTAAATATTCGTAGGCTTCTGTGAGCGGGGCGCTCCACAAGTCAGCGACCGGTACTGCGCTTGGTAATATATTTTTTTCAATCGGCACGCGGACAAAAGTTGTGCCAGTATCGCGGTCATTGATCAGGCAATTTGCCGGCAAATTTGTTATTTCGCCAACTCGCAATCCTAGCGCCATGCCGAAGCAGGTAGCCTCCAAGCGTATTCTATCGAAGCCATATGATGGTTCGAGACTTGGATCGCTTTTAACTAACCATCTCGCTTGCGCAATCCCGCGGTACAGGTCGGGTGCGAAAAGCTTTCCAGCGCGTTCAGAAAACTCGTCTGACGTGATCTCTAGTGAACTGCGAGTCGGGTTGGGTATGCCGCTCGTCCATCTGATAAACCTGTCAAGAAAGCGAAGTGTCACTCCATCAACCGTGGTATTCAGTTGGTTAAGAAAGTCTACGAACGCTTTAAGGGCATTGGCTCGGTGATAAACTGTACTTTTTGAATGGTCGATCTTAATTGAGTTTACCGTAAGATCGAAGACTTTGCGTGTTAAGTCATTCCATTGAATAGACTGTTTATCCATAACTTCAGAAAGGTGCCTGATCGCACTCATGCGCCCTATGAGTAACGCTGCTGATGGAAGCTTAATCATCTCTTTAACTATGAAGCAGCGAGCAAGCTGTCCAATGACACTTGGTAATGGTGTTTGGTAGCGATTTTGTTTTCGCCCCTGTTCGATTGAGGTGAAAAGAATATTGCTAGAGTTGTACTGCCAAATCTTGTCTTCGAATTCACCTGATACTAATCCACTTTCTTTAAGGTTAAGAAACTGTTGTTCTGCTAGTCTGTATCGTGCATTCAAGACCTCCATTGATATGCTCAATTGGCCAACTCCTTCACGGCGATAATTATGGATTTAGCCCCGTGTATGGCCGCTTCGACTTGCTGAGCCATTGCTCCCGTAGAGCTACTGCCTAACATTGCCTGAAATTTGGTAATTCCAGCTAAAGCAGCTTCGTGATCAGCATGGCGGTTGGGTCTAAATTTGGGGCAGGCGTAGCATGTCACTGTTGGGTGAAAGGGACATGGTTCAGTGGCGCTGCACCTACCTAAGCTACTGATTGTCTTTAATGTTGATTCTTCAGAAGCTGCTTCCATGAACCTTCCGCACCACATCTGGACCGCCGCATTAATTTCTGGGCTTGCCATGTGTGTGGTATTTATGAATTCCTGTAGCTCAATGTTGTAACGGAAATAATGTTTGATGGAATTTATATTTTGATGGTCTAGCGCTTCCGCGACCTCCTCCGGCGTTGCTCCAGAGAGAACCATCGATGTGGCTTTTGTTCGACGCAGTCTGTATGCCGAAATACGCATGTAAGGAGCGACACCTTGATTGCTCCTGTGTGGGTCGAATAACTTTAGAGTCCATGTAAGCGAAACCAATTCAGCGCTTAAGCGGTGATTGTCCTGGTGTAGCGTGTAGGGCATCAATTTTGGATTAGTTAAAAAACGGAGGAGACGCAATTCTGTTTTATGGGTGGCCGGGAACAAAGGTGTGGGTAAAGTCTGTGCTTGTATGCCGTACTTGACACACAGTTGCTGTATCGATATCGATGCGTCTTGAGTTTGCTCTTCCGCTAACTTGCATTGTTGCTGGACGGCTTCTGCGGTATCGTTGGCAATGTAGCGTTTTACTAGGTTGCTTGGGTGGCGTCTCAGTCTTGAGCGTCGAATCCCCTTTACGCTCGGCACCATGACAAATGGGCCACTTTCATCAATGCCAAAATCTGATACCTGCATGAGCGCTAATTGAATAGGGCGAATTCCCCAATCACGAGCAAGAAGAAAAAGAGTTCGTTGGCGTTGAGTTACGCTCTCGTTGGTCGAAATATGCATTTCGATGTGAGCAAGCTGCACTCTAGTGAATGGGCCGGAGTCTTCATCACGCATCGTAACTAGGTGCCGGTTGTCAAAGGCTGTCACTGTTATTTGTGATAACTCAAGATTGTCGTGCTCATTGAACCCTGGAAGCCCTTCTTCCAAGCACCAACGATAGAACACACGAATGGCGACCATTTCCGCCTCGCAACCAGATACTTTGAGTCTAATACATTCACGTAAGGCGAAAATAGATACTTCTTTACCAATTTGTTCTGGGGTGTCGCCTGGGAAAAGCTGTTGTAGCATAATTCGCTGCACAACAATTAGCGGTCTCAGATCGATATGGGTTTGAATACGGTCTATGAACCATCCTCTAAGAAGCCACTCAATATAGACGTTGTGGTGAAGAAGATTGCTCCACACGATGTTGGTTGGCGCGCATCCAATTTTTTCTATTATTAGTGTGTCAACCCATACGTTGCCATCGCAAATATTTATGGTTTGGCCAAATGTAGATTGAACCTGGAGCGGGAGCGGGTCTGTCTCAATACCAAAGTTGCTCTCTATTTCATACGCCAACTCTATCGGTGAAAGGGTTTTCATTTATTTCACCCTGCGATTTTAGGCTGTCTGAGCTTCTGATGATTTCCCCAAGGCGATCTGATATTGACTGTCTAGAGTACCTTTGAACACTTCCGCTGTTCGGGCTCCAACCGCCAAGATAAGCAAGTGAGTCTTTAATATTTATACTGGGGTGACCGCTTTTTTCAAATCGTTTACGGGCAACGTTTGTACCGGTGGACCTGAGTCCGTGCGGATGAATTCGTGTTGAAAAATTTTTCAGTCCGAGGTTGGCTGCGACGGTGCGGAGAATAGTGTTTATGGTTCGAGCAGATAGGCGGCGACCATCGCGAGAACTAACAAAAAGGGCAGTGCAAGGCCTTTTGGGTTTAAGAAATTTTCCGCGGTACTGCGATATGTACTCGTTAAGAACCGTTGCCAGTGACATGCTGATTGGAATTTCCCGTCCTAGAGTCTTTAGGCTCGCACCGTCTCTTCTTCGTTCCCTGTTGACATCATTTGGTTGTTTGATTCGAATAGTCGGGGATGGGCCAAGATCAACGTCGGTTAATTCAATAAGTACTGCCTCGCCGCGCCTGGAAAGTGTTTCAATCATGACCAGAAACAGGCAGTAGTTTCGAACTTTGAGTTCTGGAGTGGAGAAAGGATTTTTCGGGTTGTCAGGGTCTAGTGCGCTTTTAAGTATAAGCTGCTCATCTGAATTTAAGGCCGTTGATGGTAGCGGCGGTTCGGATTGTTGCGCAATCCTGTGCATTTTCTTCTGCAGATTTCGGAGATTTTTGGATTTATTTTTATCGGCTTGAATTTGTTCCATGAGGCTGAGCCGATTGAGCTCTACGTAATGCTCGAATGAGAAATCTATGAAAGATTTGATTGATTCAAGCCGTCGGGCGCAGGTCGATTGACTCGCATTAGAACCTTGCTTAGTGGCGCAGAGACATTGTGCAAGTGACGTCAACTCCATTGAGGAAAAGACCGCCAAGCGCTCTAGCTTTGTCTCCAGCGGCGCTCCTCGTGAAAGCGCCCACTCATAAGCGATGGCAACGTCACGTAGGTAGCTCTCAACGGTATTGAGACGAGACTTGTGAAGCAAATCCTCAGCCCAGAGGTTTGCTAGGATCACCGGAGTACTGCCAATCAGTAGGAAGGGGCGGAGACCTGAGGTCGAGGTTCGGATCACTCGAATTTCGCAGAAAGGATGGACTGGCATAGGGGGCTCCAGCTCTGCAACGTTTCTGAGCATATACCATAACTGCCACAACCATCCCTCAGGTGTTTCAGAGCCTAGCCAGGCCGACGTGTTGCTGACACTTCGGCTCAAGGAAGCCCTGGATTTGGTGGATGTCCGCTTGCTAGACCACTTCATCATTGGTGAAGGTGAGCCCTTGTCGATGGTCGAGAAAGGCTGGTTCACGGCATGAAGATCGCGGGGCAAGCCCGCTCCCACAAAGGCTGTGCAAAACCCGGTGGGAGCGGGCTTGCCCCGCGATCGGCATCAGCGCGAAACACTCACTTTGGCAAAATCCTGCCGCCCAAACGGGCTCACCTGATAGCCCTGGACCGCGTTGCGCACCAACACCGCAGCAACCGGATGCGCCAGCGGCAGCCACAGCGCCTGCTGCTGAATGTGCGTTTGGGCCTGCTGGTACAAGCGACTACGCACGCTCTGGTCGGTGGTGGTCTTGCCTGCACTGATCAGCTGATCAAGGCGCGGGTCGCAGTAGCGGGCAAAGTTGGTCCCGGACTTCACCGCCGCGCAAGCGAACTGCGGGCTGAGGAAGTTATCCGGGTCGCCGTTGTCGCCGGCCCAGCCCATGAACAGCAGGTCATGCTCACCGGCTTTGGCGCGGCGAATCAGCTCGCCCCATTCAATGACGCGGATCTCGGCCTTGATGCCAATTTTAGCCAGGTCAGCTTGCAGCAGCTGCGCCCCCAGGCTTGGGTTGGGGTTGAGCAGGCTGCCTTGTGGACGAGTCCAGACGGTGGTGCTGAAGCCGTCTTTGAGCCCAGCCTTGGCAAGCAGCGCTTTGGCTTTGTCCAGATCAGTCGGGTAGCCCGGCAGATCCTTGGCGTAGCTCCAGGTGTTGGGCGGGTAAGGGCCGTTGGCGGCAACCGCAGTGCCTTCGAATACCGCTTTGAGGTAGGAAGCCTTGTCGAACGCCAGATTGATGGCCTGGCGCACCTCAGGCTTGTCCAGCGGCGCATGCTGACTGTTGATGGCAACGAAAGCCGTCATGAATGCATCGGTTTTTTCCACTTTCAGTGCGGAATCTTCGCTGGCAGCCGCAATATCCAGCGGCTTGGGCGACAGGGCGATCTGGCACTCGTTGCGCTTGAGCTTCTGCAAGCGCACGTTGGCATCCGGGGTGATGGCAAAGATCAGTGGATCAACCGCAGGTTTGCCAGCAAAGTAGTCCGGGTTGGCCCGGTAACGTATCACCGCGTCCTTCTGGAAGCGATTGAACACGAACGGCCCGGTGCCAATCGGTTGGCTGTTGAGCTTTTCCGGGGTTCCGGCCTTGAGCAACTGGTCGGCATATTCGGCAGAGTAGATCGACGCAAAGCCCATGCTCAAGGTGGCCAGGAAGGTAGCGTCCGGATGATCGAGGGTGAAGCGCACGGTCAGTGGTTCTGGCGCCTCGATCTGCTTGATCAGGCTTGGCAGCTGCAGTGACTGGGCATGCGGATAGCCGCTCTGGGCGATTTTGTGCCAGGAGTGCGCGGGGTAGAGCATCCGTTGGAAGCTGAACAGCACATCATCAGCGTTCAGGGCGCGGCTGGGTTTGAAGTAGCCGGTGCTGTGGAACTTCACCTCAGGCCGCAACTTGAAGTCGTAGATCAGGCCGTCGGGCGAAACGGTCCAGCTTTCGGCCAGGCTCGGCACTACCTGGCCTTTCGTGGCATCGAACTCGACCAGGCGATTCATCAGCACATCGGCCGAGGCATTGGTGGTGGTCAACGAGTTGTACTGAACCACATCGAAGCCTTCAGGGCTGGCTTCGGTACACACACTCAATGCGGCTGCCTGAGCGAATGCCGGGCCGAGCAGGGTGGCGAACAACAGGGGTAGAGCGGCAGCACGCATGGTGATTCCTTGGCTGATCGATGGCCCATCTGCCAATGCAGTCTGGAAAAGTCCTACCCTAGTGCGCCACGCCAGAAATCGCCAACTCCTTTTTTGCCAATCGTGCGACGAGTGGTCGACATCCTTGAGAGCCAGTCGCTATGCTGGCCCGGCGTGTCGACCAGCATGTCAGAGCACATCTCCAGTTGTTGTGCTCTGGTCTTTCTGGTATAAAGCAGCGCTCTTTTCTAGGGGCTCGGCTTGTCGCATCTGCTGATTGAGTCGATAAGACCCTGAAGAAACACGGCGCCTAGCGCCAAAGACTAAGAGATTAAGCGGCCAACCCATGCCGGGTTGGGCATGTGGTTTTAGAGGGCTGAGGCATGTCGAGAGTCTGTCAAGTTACCGGTAAGGGTCCGGTAACCGGGAACAATATTTCCCACGCAAACAACAAAACCCGTCGTCGTTTCCTGCCGAACCTGCAGCATCATCGCTTCTGGGTCGAGTCCGAGAAGCGTTTCGTGCGTCTGCGCGTATCTGCCAAAGGCATGCGCATCATCGACAAGCGCGGCATCGATGCCGTTCTGGTTGACATTCGCCGTAACGGCGCCAAGGTCTAAGGGAGAGAATCATGCGTGAATTGATCCGTCTGGTGTCGACCGCTAATACCGGCCACTTCTACACCACCGACAAGAACAAGCGCACCACTCCGGACAAAATCGAAATCAAAAAATTCGATCCGGTTGTTCGCAAGCACGTGATCTACAAGGAAGCCAAGATCAAGTAATTGATCCGGCTGACGAAAAAAGGGCCCGTATCTCACGATACGGGCCCTTTTTTTTGCGCTGTGAATGCTGCCTGTGGGAGCGGGCTTGCCCCGCGATTGCGATGTAACTGACACACTGCAATCGCGGGGCAGGCCCGCTCCCACAAAGCCTGCTGTTACTTCTGTTCGAACATCACGTAGATCTTGCGGCACGGCTCCAGCACTTCCCAGGTGCCTTTGAAGCCCGCCGGAATCACGAAGCGATCACCGGCGCGCAAGGTTTTCGCGCCGCCGTCTGCATCGCGCAGCACCGACACGCCCTGAACGATCTCGCAGTACTCGTGTTCAGTGTAATTGACGGTCCATTGCCCGACTTCACCTTCCCAGACACCCGCATGAAACTGCGAGCAGGGGCTGGAGTAGTGGTTGTACACCGCTTGCTCAGGGTCGCCCTTGAGCACTTTTTCGGCGGCCGGGCGGTAGCGTTCAGCCTCGGTGAGCACCTGGGCGAAGTCGACGATCTGATCAATGCGCATGGCTTTTTCTCTTGTTTGTTTAATAAAATGAACATCAGTAGGCTTTTGATGCAATTATGTCAAATATATTGATAATTGGGTCGCCAGTGGTTTAGGGTGGCGGATGCCTGTGCGCGTAGTTCGCCCAGCCAGAATTTTTGACAGTGCCCGTGACCCCTCGGGCGGCACTGCACCTTAACAAGAGGAGGAGTTTCGTATGACCACCCTGACTCGTGCGGATTGGGAACAGCGTGCCCAGCAGCTGAAAATTGAAGGCCGCGCTTTCATCAACGGTGAATACACCGCCGCCGTTTCCGGCGCGACGTTCGAATGCCTCAGCCCGGTCGATGGCCGTCTGCTGGCGCAGGTTGCCAGCTGTGATCTGGCCGATGCCGAGCGTGCCGTAGAAAATGCCCGTGCCACCTTCGCTTCCGGCGTCTGGTCGCGTCTGGCGCCAACCAAGCGTAAAGCCACCATGATCCGCTTTGCCGCCCTGCTCAAGGCTAATGTCGAAGAGCTGGCGCTGCTGGAAACCCTGGACATGGGTAAGCCGATCAACGACTCGCTGAACATCGACGTGCCAGGTGCCGCCCAGGCCCTGAGCTGGAACGGTGAAGCGATCGACAAGATCTACGATGAAGTCGCTGCTACCCCTCACGACCAGCTAGGCCTGGTAACCCGTGAGCCAGTGGGTGTGGTTGCCGCTATCGTGCCGTGGAACTTCCCGCTGCTGATGGCCTGCTGGAAGCTCGGCCCGGCGCTGGCCACCGGTAACTCGGTGGTGCTCAAGCCTTCGGAAAAATCGCCACTGACCGCTATTCGCATTGCCCAGCTGGCAATCGAAGCCGGTATCCCGGCAGGCGTCCTCAACGTGCTGCCAGGCTATGGCCACACCGTTGGCAAGGCGCTGGCCCTGCACATGGACGTCGACACCCTGGTGTTCACCGGTTCGACCAAAATTGCCAAGCAACTGATGATCTACGCTGGCGAATCGAACATGAAGCGCGTCTGGCTGGAAGCCGGTGGCAAGAGCCCGAACATCGTTTTCGCCGACGCTCCGGACCTCAACGCCGCTGCCGAAGCTGCCGCCAGTGCCATCGCCTTCAACCAGGGCGAAGTCTGCACCGCCGGTTCGCGTCTGCTGGTCGAGCGTTCGATCAAAGACAAATTCCTGCCGCTGGTGGTTGAAGCCCTCAAAGCCTGGAAGCCGGGCAACCCGCTGGACCCAGCCACCACCGTTGGTGCCCTGGTCGATACCCAGCAGATGAACACCGTGCTGTCGTACATCGAAGCCGGTCACAGCGATGGCGCCAAGCTGCTGGTGGGTGGCAAGCGCATCCTTGAGGAAACCGGTGGCACCTACGTTGAGCCAACGATTTTCGACGGCGTCAGCAATGCCATGCGCATCGCCCAGGAAGAAATCTTCGGCCCAGTGCTGTCGGTGCTGACCTTCGACACCGTCGAAGAAGCCATCAACATCGCCAACGACACCCCGTACGGCCTCGCCGCCGGTGTGTGGACTGCCGATATCTCCAAGGCTCACCTGACCGCCAAGGCGCTGCGTGCCGGTAGCGTGTGGGTCAACCAGTACGACGGTGGCGACATGACCGCGCCGTTTGGTGGCTTCAAGCAATCGGGCAACGGGCGTGACAAGTCCCTGCACGCGCTGGACAAGTACACCGAGCTGAAGGCGACCTGGATCAAGCTGTAACGTTAACAGCGCGATCCATCCGCAGCCGGACCTTGCACCACGCAGGTCCGGCTGTGTTGTTTCTGCACAACAGAGCCAGCCTGGGAGGCTGCAATGCGTTGGGGAACCTATTTCGCCGTGCTGACGGCGGTGCTCAGTGTCGGCCTGGCACTGGGTGTGAGTATGCCGCTGGTGTCATTGCGGCTGGAGGGCTGGGGCTATGGCAGCTTTGCCATTGGCGTGATGGCGGCGATGCCGGCCATCGGTGTCCTGCTCGGCGCCAGCCTCTCCAGTCGGCTCGCGGCTCGCTTTGGCACGCCGGGGACCATGCAGCTGTGCCTGTGGGCGGGCGCGTTGTCCATTGGTTTGCTGGCGCTGATGCCCAGTTATCCGGTGTGGATAGTGCTGCGCCTGCTGATCGGCATGATCCTGACCATTGTATTTATCCTCGGCGAAAGCTGGATCAACCAGCTGGTGGTCGAGCAATGGCGTGGGCGTCTGGTGGCCCTGTATGGCTGCAGCTATGCCTTGAGCCAACTGGCCGGGCCGCTGTTGCTCGGTGTACTGGGCTCGGAAGATGATCTGGGCTTCTGGCTCGGTGCTGGTTTGCTGTTGCTGGGGCCATTGGTGCTATTGGGGCGGGGTGGTGCGCCGAGTGCAGAGTCGTGCAGCGTGACCCTGTTCGACCTGGTGGGCTTTTGCCGGCGCATGCCGGTGATTGCCTGGGCGATTGCCCTGTTCGCCGCTTTTGAGGCGATGATTCTGACCTTGCTGCCGGTGTATTGCTTGCAGCAAGGCTTCACCACCGAGGTTGCGCTGTTCATGGTCAGTACCGTGGTGGTGGGCGATGCGCTGCTGCAGTTGCCGCTGGGCGCGCTGGCCGACCGCATGTCGCGCCGCAGCCTGTTCAGCGGATGTGCGCTGACCTTGCTGGTGTCGAGCCTGGCGATCCCGTTGGCGTTGCACACGTGGCTGATCTGGCCGCTGTGGGTGTTGTTCGGCGCCAGCGCTGGGGGCTTGTTCACCTTGTCGCTGATTCTGATCGGCGAGCGTTACCGGGATGATGCGCTGGTACGGGCCAACGCACATGTTGCGCAACTCTGGGGTATTGGCTGTCTGCTCGGGCCGTTGATTGCCGGTGCCGGTGGCCAATGGATCAGCGGGCATGCCTTACCATTGTTGATGGCCGCTGGTGCTGCTGGCCTGGTGCTGCTTTCGCGACGCGCCAACGCCTTTGAGCCTGCGCCGGTCTAAAGCATCCGTTCCAGGCCGACGGCCTTGCTGATCCAGGCGTTGAAGCGTCGCCACAGGCCACCGGGTTCGGTGGTCAGGGTGTGCAGGTGATGATTGTCTTCCGTTACCCACACCAGCTTGCCGTCGACCAGCTGCGGCTGGTAGCTCAGCGCCGGGGCCATGCCTTGTACCGCCAGGTCGCGGGTGTATTCAGCCAGTTCAGGGCTGTCGACCAGCACCCCGACTTCGGTATTCCACAGCACCGAGCGCGGGTCGAAGTTGAACGAGCCAATGAAGGTTTTACGCCGATCGAAGATGATCGCCTTGCTGTGCAAGCTTGAATCCGAGCTGCCGTAGAAGTGCAGGGCACGCTTTGAGCCGGGGTCGCCCGGTTGTCGGCGCAACTCGTACAATTGCACGCCATGTTCGAGCAAGGCCCTGCGGTAAGGTGCATAGCCGCCATGCACTGCGGGCACGTCGGTGGCCTCAAGGGAGTTGGTCAGTAGCTTGACCGAGACACCGGCATCGGCGCGGCTGGTCAGGTACAGCAGGCCGGGCTCGCCCGGTACGAAGTAGGCCGAGATCAAGATCAGCTCATGCTCGACGCCGTTCATCTCTGGTGCCAGCTGGTGGGTCATCAGCAATTGCTGATCCGGCTCATCGCTGGCCAGCACCTTGCTGGGTGCATCCCAAAGTGCCTGGTTGTGGGCCCAGATCAGTTCATTGCGCCAGATCCCCAGGCGCGGGCGGGTTTTGTACGACATCAGCCGGTCATACAGGGCTTTGTGCTCAACCTCGGCCTCGGCCAGCGAAACTTCCAGGCGTTGGCGGCTGGCGCGCAAGTCGTCGGCGTCCGGCTTGCGCAGAATAAAGTCTTCAATCGGCTTGCTCAGCGCGCTGTTCCAGTACTGATCGAAGCTGTGTCCCAGCTGTTCGGCGACCGGGCCGACGCCCAGCAGGTCGATGTCGGTGAAGTTAAGGTTGGGCTCGGCATCGAAATATTCGTCGCCCAGATTGCGCCCGCCGACGATGGCCATGCTGTTGTCCACCAGCCACAGCTTGTTGTGCATGCGCCGGTGTTGCAGGTTGAGGTTGAACAGGCGGCCCACCGCCCGCGTTACCCCGGTGCTGCGCCCCAGGTGCAGGGGGTTGAACACGCGAATATGGATGTTCGGGTGCGCATTGAGGGTGGCCATCTTGTCTTCGATGCTATCGCTGGTGGTGTCATCGAGCAGGATGCGGATGCGCACGCCGCGGTCGGCGGCTTGTAGCAGTTCATGCACCAGGGCACGTGTGCTCAGGCCGTCGTGGACGATGTAGTACTGCAGATCGATGCTCGACTGAGCGTTGCGGATCAGCTCGGCACGGGCGCGAAATGCTTCATTGCTGTTGGGCAGCAGGCGAAACCCCGAGCGCCCGTCGTAGGCGGAAGCCTGGCGTTGTACCGAACGGCCAAAGGCTGAATCGCTGGCCGGTAGCGCCTGGGTGACCTCCCGAGGCTGGCTGATGCTGGCGCATCCACCCAGACCGAGCATCAGCGACAGCAGCACTGGCAGCGCACACGGGCTTCTCAAACGGTGGTTTCCTTCTCGACGCAGGCTTACGGATAGGGGCCGCGAACGGCGGCGGAACGTTACCCGTCACGCTCGGCTTCGGCCAGTAGACGAATGGCGGTTTCACCCACCTTGCGTACCGCTGCTTCGATCTCGGCAGTGGGGCGGACGGCGAAATTCATTCGTAGGCAATTACGGTATTTGCCCGAGGCAGAAAAAATACTGCCTACGGCAATCTGAACGCCTTGCCCAAGTAAAGCCCGGTTCAGCCGAAGGGTGTCGAAACTTTCCGGCAATTCTATCCACAGCATGAAACCACCCTGTGGCCTGCTGGCGCGAGTGCCCGGCGGAAAGTAGCGGGTGACCCAGTCGCTCATCTGGTCGCGGCCACGTTGATACTGGCTACGCATGCGGCGCATATGCGGCTGATAGTGGCCGCCCTCGATAAAGTCGGCGATGGCCAGTTGCGGTTGCGTCGCGGTGCAGCCGGTGCTGATGTATTTCATGTGCAGCACCCGCTCCAGATAGCGGCCGGGGGCGACCCAGCCGATCCGCAGGCCCGGTGCCAGGGTTTTGGAGAACGAGCTGCAAAGCAGGACACGGCCGTCTTCGTCGAACGACTTGATGGTGCGTGGGCGCGGGTAGGTGTAAGCCAGGTCGCCATACACGTCGTCTTCAAGGATTGCCACGTCGAAGCGTTGGGCCAGGTGCAACAAGGCCTTTTTGCGCGCCTCCGGCATGATGTAGCCCAGCGGGTTGTTGCAGCTTGGGGTGACCTGGATGAGCTTGATCGGCCACTGCTCCAGGGCCAGCTCCAGGGCTTCGAGGCTGATGCCGGTGATCGGGTCGGTGGGAATCTCCAGGGCTTTCATGCCCAGGCCCTTGAGGGTCTGCATGGCGCCGTGAAAGCTCGGCGACTCCACCGCAACGATGTCGCCGGGCTGGCACACCGCGCGGATACTGGCCGACAGCGCCTCGTGGCAGCCGGTGGTGACCACCAGATCAGCCGGGTCGAGGCTGCAGCCAGAGTCGAGCAGCAGGCGAGCGATCTGCTCGCGCAGGGCCAGGGTGCCGGAAATGGTGTCGTAGTAGAGCCCGGGCATGTCCTGGCGTCGGCTCAGCTGGGCGAGGCTGCGCAGCAGCGGCTTGAGGGTCGGGCTGTCGATGTCGGGCATGCCGCGGCCCAACTGCACCACATCCTTTCTTGGCACGCTACGGACCAGCTCGATGACCTGTTCCCATTGGGAAATTTCCACAGGCCGCTGCGCCGGTCGGCTGACAGCAGGCAGGGCCGGCAAGCTACGGTCGCTGGGTACGAAGTAGCCTGACTTGGGCCGTGGTGCGGCCAGGCCATTGTCTTCCAGCAGGCGATAGGCCTGCTGTACGGTACTCAGGCTGACGCCATGTTCCACGCTCAGCGCGCGTACCGACGGCAAGCGGTCGCCGGGGCGATACAGGCCTTGTTCGATGCGGGCGCTGAGCAGCTCGGCCAGGTTGACGTAGAGGGTCATGGCGTACTCCTGAAGCAGGCGTTGACTGGTGAGCAATACAGATGGCGAAAAAATACAGCATTCAGTGGGAAATTTGCCAATTCTGTATGGGAATAATAGCCGTGCTTTGGATCTGTAATGCTTTTCCTCAGACGCGCAAGCTTAGTCCACGGTACTACCAGCCGGAGGAGTCGAGTCATGAGCGGTATGAGCGATGTGCGTCTGAAATTGCACGCGGAGGAACTGAGCCGTGGGCGCGAATTGAAGTTGTTCGATGTTCCGCAAGGGTTCGGGCGCTGGAGGCTCATGCTGCACCGTTGGCACAGCCGTCGCATGCTGCTTGAGCTGACGCCCGAGCAACTGCGCGATATTGGCCTGACGGCAGAGCAGGCACGCCACGAAGGGCTCAAGCCCTTCTGGCGCAGTTGACCGGTGGGAACAACTGTCTTGCACCACCTGTAGGAGCGGGCTTGCCCCGCGATCGCGGTTTGTCTGACACACCACGATCGCGGGGCAAGTCGGGTCGCCGCACCGCCGCTCCTACAGGTTCATACCAGTTCTTTGAGGCGGTGCCAGAGCATGCCCAGGGCCAACAGCGGCGAGCGCAGGTGTTTGCCGCCAGGGAAGGTGATATGCGGCACTTTGGCGAACAGGTCGAAGCGCCCGCTGTGCTGACCGCTGATGGCCTCACCGAGCAGCTTGCCCGCCAGGTGGGTCGCGTTGAGCCCATGGCCGGAGTAAGCCTGGGCAAAGTAGACATTGGGCTGCGCGGCCAGGCGTCCAATTTGCGGCAGCCGATTGGCGCCGATGCCGATCATGCCGCCCCACTGGTAATCGATGCGCACGTTGGCCAGCTGCGGGAATACCTTGAGCATCTTCGGCCGCATGTACCCGGCAATATCCTGTGGATCGCGCCCGGAGTAATGGCAGGCACCGCCGAACAGCAGGCGGCGGTCGGCAGACAGGCGGTAGTAATCAAGGGCAACGCGTTGGTCGCAGACCGCCATGTTCTGCGGCAACAATTCGTGCGCCTGCGCTTCGCTCAAAGGTTCGGTGGCAATGATGTAGCTGCCCGCAGGCAGTACTTTGCCGCCCAGCTCACTGTTGAGGTTGTTCAAGTAGGCATTGCAGCCCAGCACCAGCGTGCTGGCTTTGACCGAGCCCTGCGCCGTGTGTACACGCACTTGCGCGCCATACTCGATACGGGTGACCGCAGATTGTTCGAACAGGCGCACGCCCAGCGCGCTGGCCACCGCAGCCTCGCCCAAGGCCAGGTTCAGCGGGTGCAGGTGCCCCGAGCCCATGTCGATCAGGCCGCCCACATAGCGGTCTGAACCGACCACCGTGCGAATCTGTTCGGGTTGCACCAGGCGCAGTTCGTGGCGGTAGCCCAGGCCGCGCAGTTCTTCGGCGTCTTCAGCGAAGCCTTGCAGGTCTTTGGCTTTGTTGGCCAGGTCGCAGTAGCCCCAGGTCAGGTCGCAACTAATGGCGTGGCGTTCGATGCGTTGGCGGACGATGTCCACCGCTTCCAGGCCCATCAGCTTCAAGGTGCGCACGCCGTCGCTGCCGAGCACCGAGGTGAACTGGTCCAGGCCGTGGCCAACGCCGCGAATCAGCTGGCCACCATTGCGCCCGCTGGCGCCCCAGCCAATTTTGCGGGCTTCGAGCAGCACCACATTGAAGCCGCGCTCGGCCAGTTCGATCGCTGTGTTCAGCCCGGAAAAGCCGCCGCCCACCACGCACACATCGCAGCTCAACTCGCCCTGCAACGGCGGATACTCCGGCTGAGGCAGGCTGCTGGCAGCATAGTAGGAAGCGACATGAGAAGCGGGTGATTGCACAGCGGCGCTCATGGGTGAGTCCTGATGTTAAGTGTTTGGAAAAATTGACGCAGGATAAGCTGCACTTTCGACGCTGGGCAACCATGGGGCAAAATAGCGTCTTCCCCTTTCTGCACCGCAGGCCGTTATGAGTTGCAACAGTCACAAGATCCGTTTCCTGCGCGATCAGATCCCGTCGTTCGAGTGCGTTCCCGGCTGTCACGATTGCTGTGGGCCGGTCACCACCTCTTCGCAGGAAATGGCCCGACTACCCCGCAAAAGTGCCGCCGAGCAGGACGCCGCCCTGGCCGAGCTGAACTGTGTGCACCTCGGGCCAGACGGCTGCACGGTGTACGAAGAGCGGCCGCTGATCTGTCGGCTGTTCGGTACCACGCCGCGCCTGCCGTGCCCGAATGGTCGCGGCCCGGCGCAAATGATCGATCCCCAGGCCGAGAAGCTGGTGCACCAGTACATCGCCAGCACCCGCCAGGTGCTGGTCTGAGCCTTACTCCGGAATCGGCAGGTTGAGGCTCTCTTTAACCTCTTCCATGACGATGTAGCTCTTCGACTCGCGCACGTGCGGCAACTTCAGCAGGATGTCGCCGAGCAGCTTGCGGTACGAGGCCATCTCGGAAATACGTGCCTTGACCAGATAGTCGAAGTCGCCGGAAACCAGGTGGCATTCCAGTACGTGGGGCAGCTTCAGCACCGCGCGGCGGAACTCTTCGAAGGTGTCTCCCGACTTGTAGTCCAGGCTGATCTCAACGAACACCAGCAGGCTGCCTTTCAGATGCTGTGGGTTGAGCCGGGCGTTGTAGCCCATGATGATCCCTTCGCGCTCAAGACGCCGGACCCGCTCGGTGCACGGCGTGGTCGACAAGCCGACTTTCTCGCCCAGTTCAGTAAACGAGATCCGCCCATCTGCCTGCAGGATCCGTAGGATGTTGCGGTCAATCTTATCCAGTTCACGCTTGCTTTGATGCTGGGTTCTCATAGTGGATGCCCCTCCGTAAAAGCGCAGTTTGCCGAGAATTCTCGCCAAATATAGGCTTTTATACAGTGAAATGCACTGGTCATACCTTCCTATACTGCGCCCATCTACGCCATTAACAACAAATGTCAGCGGTACGCTGCGTCGAGGGTAATAAACATGCGAGTTCTGGTACTTGGTAGCGGTGTGATCGGAACCGCCAGTGCCTACTATTTGGCACGGCAGGGTTTTGAAGTCGTCGTGGTCGACCGCCAACCGGCCGTGGCCATGGAAACCAGCTTTGCCAACGCCGGCCAGGTCTCGCCTGGTTACGCTTCGCCGTGGGCTGCGCCAGGTGTGCCGCTCAAGGCCATCAAGTGGTTGCTGGAGCGCCATGCGCCTCTGGCCATCAAGGCCACCGCTGATATCGATCAGTACCTGTGGATGGCGCAAATGCTGCGCAACTGCACCGCCAACCGTTACGCGGTGAACAAAGAGCGCATGGTGCGTCTGTCTGAGTACAGCCGCGACTGCCTCGACGAGCTGCGTGCCGAAACCGGTATTGCCTACGAAGGCCGCACCCTGGGTACCACGCAACTGTTCCGCACCCAGGCGCAACTGGATAACGCTGCCAAGGACATCGCCGTCCTCGAACAGTCTGGCGTGCCCTACGAATTGCTCGACCGCGAAGGCATCGCCCGCGTTGAGCCGGCACTGGCCAATGTCACCGATATTCTCGCCGGCGCCCTGCGTCTGCCAAACGACCAGACCGGCGACTGCCAGATGTTCACCACCCGCCTGGCGGAAATGGCAATCAAGCTCGGTGTCGAATTCCGCTTCGGTCAGGACATTCAGCGCCTGGACTACGCCGGTGACCGCATCAATGGCGTGTGGATCGATGGCAAGCTGGAAACCGCAGACCGTTATGTGCTGGCGCTGGGCAGCTACTCGCCACAACTGCTCAAGCCGTTGGGCATCAAAGCCCCGGTGTATCCGCTGAAGGGCTACTCGCTGACCGTGCCGATCACTGACCCGGCCATGGCTCCAACGTCGACCATTCTGGATGAAACTTACAAGGTCGCGATCACCCGTTTCGACAACCGCATCCGTGTTGGCGGTATGGCTGAAATCGCCGGTTTTGACCTGTCGCTGAACCCGCGTCGGCGTGAAACGCTGGAGATGATCGTCAACGATCTTTATCCTCGTGGCGGCGACCTGACCCAGGCCAGCTTCTGGACCGGTCTGCGTCCAACCACCCCGGACGGTACGCCGATCGTCGGTGCTACGCCGTTCCGTAACCTGTTCCTGAACACCGGTCACGGTACGCTGGGCTGGACCATGGCCTGCGGTTCCGGGCGTTTGCTGGCTGACCTGATCGCCCGCAAAAAGCCACAGATCAGTGCCGAAGGCCTGGATATCTCTCGTTACGGCAATCAGAAGGAGTCTGCAAAACATGTCAGTCCAGCGCCAGCTCACCAATGAGCGCATGAGCCAGATCGTCACCCACAACGGCACCGTCTACCTGGCGGGCCAAGTGGGCGACGACATGAATGCCGGGATTGAACAACAGACCCGTGAAACCCTGGCCAACATCGAACGCCTGCTGGACCTGGCGGGCACCGACAAGAGCCGTCTGCTCTCGGTGACCATCTACCTGAAGGACATCGATGCGCACTTCCAGGGCATGAACAGTGTCTGGGACAGCTGGCTGCCCAAAGGTGTCGCGCCTGCTCGCGCCACCGTTGAAGCCAAGCTGTGCGAGCCGGAAATCCTGGTAGAGCTGTCAGTGGTCGCTGCACTGCCGTAACCGTAATCCCTCACCCGGTGCCACTGGCGGCCTACACGCGGCCTTTGTGCACCGGGTTTTTTACTCTAACCAGACTGCCCAGAAGGCTGCCGTCATGCGTCCTGCCCGTGCCCTGATCGATCTACAAGCGCTGCGTCACAACTATCAACTTGCCCGCGAACTGACCGGTGCCAAAGCCCTGGCCGTGATCAAGGCCGATGCCTATGGTCATGGCGCGGTGCGCTGTGCACTGGCCCTGGAGCAGCAAGCCGACGGTTTTGCCGTAGCCTGTATCGAAGAGGCGTTGGAGTTGCGTGCAGCAGGGATCAAGGCACCGGTGCTGTTGCTCGAAGGCTTTTTCGAAGCCAGTGAGCTGGAACTGATCACCCAGCATGACCTGTGGTGTGTGGTGCATTCGCTGTGGCAGCTTGAAGCCATCGAGCAAGCTCACCTGAGCAAGCCGATCACCGTGTGGCTGAAACTCGACTCGGGCATGCACCGGGTTGGTTTGCATGCCAAGGACTATCAGGCGGCTTATCAGCGTCTGCTGGCCAGCGGCAAGGTCGCGCGCATTGTGCTGATGAGCCACTTTGCCCGCGCCGACGAACTCGACAGTGGTGCCAGCAATGAGCAGTTGGCAGTGTTCCAGGCCGCACGTCAGGGCCTGAGCGCCGAAGTCAGCCTGCGCAACTCGCCGGCCGTGCTCGGTTGGCCGAACATGCCCAGCGACTGGGTACGCCCAGGCCTGATGCTCTACGGCGCCACGCCGTTTGAAGTGCCGCAGGCCGAAGCTGCTCGCCTGCAACCGGTGATGACCGTGCAATCGCGGGTGATCAGCGTACGCGAGCTACCTGCCGGTGAGCCGGTGGGCTATGGCGCCAAGTTCATCAGCCCACGGCCGACTCGGGTTGGCGTGGTGGCCATGGGGTATGCCGACGGTTATCCACGTCAGGCGCCTAACGGCACACCAGTGCTGGTGGCGGGCAAGCGCACGCAATTAATCGGCCGGGTATCGATGGACATGCTGTGCATCGACCTCACCGATGTACCGGAAGCCGGCGTCGGCAGCCCGGTGGAGTTGTGGGGCAAAAACGTGCTGGCCAGCGAGCTGGCTATGCACGCAGGCAACATTCCCTACCAGATTTTCTGCAACCTCAAGCGCGTGCCGCTGGACTATATCGGCGATTGAGGCGCCAAAGCGGACAGGCTGCGGGTCGAAGTGTTGTAAATACTGAACGCTGTTGCGATGATATCGTTCAATTTCGACCCCACTCGTTCGTTTAGGAGGGCTCCAGCTTTGGACGTCGGTGAACGACTGCAAGCCATTCGCAAGCTCAAGGGCCTGTCCCAGCGTGAACTCGCCAAACGTGCGGGCGTCACTAACAGCACAATCTCGATGATCGAGAAGAACAGCGTCAGCCCTTCGATAAGCTCGTTGCGTAAAGTGCTGGGCGGTATTCCGATGTCCATGGTCGAGTTCTTCTCTGAAGAACTGCAGCCGGAAAACCCCACGCAGATCGTCTACAAGGCTCACGAGCTGATCGACATCTCCGACGGTGCGGTGACCATGAAGCTGGTCGGCAAGGCGCACCCGAGCCGGGCCATCGCTTTTCTCAATGAGGTCTACCCACCGGGCGCCGATACCGGTGAAGAGATGCTCACCCACGACGGTGAAGAAACCGGCATCCTCCTTGAAGGTCGCCTGGAACTGGTCGTCGGGCTGGAAACTTTTATCCTCGAAGCGGGCGACAGCTACTATTTTGAAAGTACCAAGCCGCACCGTTTCCGTAATCCGTACGATGAGCCGGCCCGGCTGATCAGTGCGGCGACCCCGGCGAACTTCTAAGGCACAGGCACGCGGCGGATTGTCGCGGCTAAGACCCTTTGGACACTAGGGTTGTTTCGGTATGGCAGGGTTCCCGTTATACTTGCGCCGCCTGCGAAACCGTGGCCGCGGGCGTGACTAGCCACCATGAGGGTGTACGCGTGAATCTAATCAAGAAAATGCTGGCCGTACCAGCTGCCGTATTGGCCCTTTGGGCAGTCAGCGCACAAGCTGCGACCAACGACGACATCGCCAAGCGACTGGAACCGGTTGGCCAGGTGTGTGTGCAGGGTCAGGAATGCAAGGGTATGGAAGTTGCCGTCTCCGCCGGTGGCGGTGGTGCCAAGACCCCGGACGAAATCATCGCCAAGCACTGCAATGCTTGCCACGGTAGCGGCCTGCTGGGCGCGCCGAAGATCGGCGACACTGCAGCCTGGAAAGAACGTGCCGACCACCAGGGTGGTCTGGACGGTATCCTGGCCAAGGCCATTACCGGCCTCAACGCCATGCCGCCGAAAGGCACCTGTGCCGATTGCTCGGATGACGACCTGATGGGCGCCATCAAGAAGATGTCTGGCCTGTAAGGCTCGCGCTTCTCCAACAAAGCCCGCCCTGTGCGGGCTTTGTTGTTTTAAGGTGGGAGCGGCGGTGCGGCGACCCGACTTGCCCCGCGATAGAGGTGTGTCAGGTATGCCGCTATCGCGGGGCAAGCCCGCTCCCACAGAAGGTGCATGAAAGCTACTCCAACCGGAGGTGCAGATGATGGATCGATGCTCGATCGAACAGGCCGTTGATGAGGTGCTGGCGCGGTTACCGGCACATATCCACATGGGGCTGCCGTTGGGGTTGGGTAAGCCCAATGCGTTTGTGAACGCGCTGTATGCACGCGTACGCCAGCTGCCAGAACGGCGCCTGACCCTCTATACCGCGCTGAGCCTTGGCCGCCCCGACCTCGGCGAAGGCCTGCAGCGACGCTTTCTGCAGCCGTTCCTTGAGCGTGTCTTCGCTGACTATGAAGAACTCGACTATCTGGCGGATCTGCGCAACGACTGCCTGCCCGACAATATCCGTGTCGAACAGTTCTTCATGCAGCCGGGCAGCCTGCTGCACAGTGCCACTGCCCAGCAGGACTATGTCAGCAGCAACTACAGCCACGCCGCCCGGGATATCAACAGCAAAGGCCTGAACCTGGTGGCGCAACTGGTGGCGCAAGACCCGCAGCGCCCGAACCATCTGAGTTTGAGCTGCAATCCAGACATCACCCTCGACCTGTTGCCGATGATCGAGCGCCGCCGCGCTGCTGGGGAAACCATCCTGCTGCTGGGCCAGGTACATGCTGAACTGCCCTACATGCCCGGCAGCGCCGAGTTGCCTCGCCAGGACTTCGACCTGTTGATCGATACCGTCGAGCAACGCC
Source organism: Pseudomonas sp. NUPR-001 (assembly GCF_052147955.1). Taxonomy (NCBI): domain Bacteria; kingdom Pseudomonadati; phylum Pseudomonadota; class Gammaproteobacteria; order Pseudomonadales; family Pseudomonadaceae; genus Pseudomonas; species Pseudomonas sp. NUPR-001. Next base: position 5,866,608 of record NZ_CP197353.1, on the reverse strand, counting down.
GCCTGTTCTCGACGCCGAACATGCCGGTGACCACCCAGGATCACTTCATTGGCCTGCACGCCAGCACCCTGGTGCGCGACGGCGGCACCTTGCAGATCGGCATTGGCGCCATGGGTGATGCCCTCACTGCAGCGCTGCTGGCCCGGCACTCTGACAACCCGGCGTATCAGGCACTGCTCGCAGATGTAGACCTGCAGCCCTGGCAGCAATTGATCGCCCACGAAGGCGGTACCGAGCCCTTTGTCCACGGGTTGTATGGCTGTAGCGAAATGCTCGTCAACGGCCTGCTGGCGTTGCTGGAGGCGGGCATCATCCGGCGCTCGGTCGAGGGTGGCGTGTTGGTGCACGGCGGCTTCTTCCTCGGCCCTCAGGCGTTTTACCAGCGCTTGCGCGACATGCCGCTGGAACGGCGCAAATGCATCGATATGCGCGCTATCAGCTACATCAACGAGCTGTACGGCGAAGAAGCGCTCAAGCGCTCGCAGCGCCGCGATGCGCGCTTTATCAACACTGCGTTCACGATGACCCTGATGGGCGCGGGTGTTGCCGACCAGTTGGCCAACGGGCAGGTGCTCAGTGGGGTTGGCGGCCAATACAACTTCGTGGCCCAGGGCCATGCCCTGGAAGGTGCGCGTTCGATTTTGCTGGTGCGTAGCTGGCGTGAATCGGGCGGCGAGGTCAGCTCCAATCTGGTGTGGAACTACGGGCACTGCACCATCCCCCGGCACCTTCGCGATGTCGTGGTCACCGAGTACGGCATTGCTGACCTGCGCGGGCAGACCGATGCCGAATGCATTCGGCGCTTGCTGGCCGTCAGCGACTCGCGCTTCCAGCCCGAGCTGATCGCCCAGGCGCAGCAGGCGGGCAAGTTACCCAGCGACTTTGCCCTGGAGCCACGCTTCACCGACAACACTCCGCAACGCTTGCAGCGTATACGCGATGCGCATGCAGGTTTGTTCCCGGAGTATCCGCTGGGCAGTGACTTTACTGACGAAGAGCGTGATTTGTTGCGGGCGTTGAACTGGCTCAAGAGCAAGTTCAAGTTGAGCGAGGTGCTGGAATTGGGCAAGGCGGCACTGGATGCTCCGGCACCCGAGGCTTATCCACAGCAGTTGATGCGGATGGGGTTGGCGCAGCCGCAGGGGCTGAAAGAGGAGCTGTATCAGCGGTTATTGCTGGCGGGGTTGCGAGCGACCGCTTGATCGCGGGGCAAGCCCGCTCCTACACAGTGTAGGAGCGGGCTTGCCCCGCGATAAATGTGCTTACTCGATGAAAGTAACCACACCACCTTCCAGCGACTTCACCCGAGCCAGCGATTCAACGCGGTAGCCCTGGCTGTCCAGCTCGGCACGGCCGCCCTGGAACGACTTCTCGATCACGATACCCAGACCGGCAACGGTAGCGCCGGCCTGCTTGATGATCGAGATCAGCGCCTGGGAGGCTTTGCCGTTGGCCAGGAAGTCGTCGATTACCAGCACGCGGTCGCTGCTGTTGAGGTGGCGCGGGGAAATCGCCACGGTGTTTTCGGTCTGTTTGGTGAAGGAGTACACCGAAGCGGTCAGCAGGTTCTCAGTCAGGGTCAGCGACTGGTGCTTGCGCGCGAAAATCACCGGTACACCGAGCTTCAGGCCAGTCATCACGGCCGGGGCAATGCCCGAGGCTTCGATGGTGACGATCTTGGTGACGCCGGAGTCGGCGAACAGACGGGCGAACTCGTCGCCAATCAGTTGCATCAGCGCAGGGTCGATCTGATGGTTGAGAAACGCATCGACTTTGAGAACCTGATCGGAAAGCACGATGCCTTCTTCGCGAATCTTCTGGTGCAGTGCTTCCACTGTGGTATTTCCTCGATGTAGCAAGAGTGGCCACGGCAGTACGCCGCAGCAAAGGTTGATTATCTAACGTTTAAGCATGGCGCGGATATCGGCCAGTGCATTATTGCCACGCGCCGCCTTCACTTCGACGGGCGCATCGTCCAGGCCTTCCCAGGCCAGGTCATCATCGGGCAGTTCGTCAAGGAAGCGGCTCGGCGCGCAATCGATGATCTCGCCGTACTGCTTGCGCTTGGCTGCATAGGTGAAGGCCAGGGTCTGGCGAGCGCGGGTAATACCCACGTAGGCCAGGCGCCGTTCTTCTTCGATGGTGTCGGCTTCGATGCTGGAACGGTGGGGAAGGATCTCTTCCTCCATGCCGATGATGAACACGTAGGGGAATTCCAGGCCCTTGGAGGCGTGCAGGGTCATCATCTGCACACCCTCGGCACCGTCTTCTTCCTCTTGCTGGCGCTCGAGCATGTCGCGCAGCACCAGCTTACCGATGGCTTCCTCGATGGTCATCTCACCGTCTTCGTCCTTCTCCAGCGTGTTTTTCAACGCCTCGATCAGGAACCAGACGTTGCTCATGCGAAAGTCCGCCGCCTTGTCGCTGGAGCTGTTGGTGCGAATCCAGTTCTCGTAGTCGATGTCCATGATCATGCTGCGCAGCGCAGCAATTGGATCTTCCAGGGCAACCTGCTCGCGGACCTTGTCCATCCAGCGCTTGAAGCGTTCAAGGCGGTCGGTGAAGCGGCTGTCCAGGTGCTCGCGCAGGCCCAGCTCTTCGCTGGCGGCGTACATCGAGATCTTGCGCTCGGTGGCGTAGTTGCCCAGCTTTTCCAGGGTGGTCGAGCCGATTTCCCGGCGTGGCACGTTGATCACCCGCAGGTAGGCGTTGTCGTCGTCCGGGTTCACCAGCAGGCGGAAGTAGGCCATCAGGTCTTTCACTTCCTGGCGGCCGAAGAAGCTGTTGCCGCCATTCATGCGGTACGGCACCTGGTGGTGCTGCAGCTTCAGCTCCATCAACTTGGCCTGGTAGTTGCCGCGGTAGAGGATCGCGAAATCGCTATAGGGGCGGTCGGTGCGCAGGTGCAGGCTGAGGATCTCCATCGCCACCCGCTCGCATTCGGCATCTTCATTCTTGCAACGGATCACACGGATCTCGTCGCCGTGGCCCATTTCACTCCACAGCTGTTTCTCGAAGGCATGCGGGTTGTTGGCGATCAGCACGTTGGCGCAGCGCAGGATACGGCTGGTGGAGCGGTAGTTCTGCTCGAGCATCACCACCTTCAGCGAGGGGTAATCGTCTTTGAGCAGCATCAGGTTTTCCGGCCGCGCGCCCCGCCAGGCGTAGATCGACTGGTCGTCGTCGCCCACCACGGTGAACTGATTGCGCGTGCCGATCAGCATCTTCACCAGCAGGTATTGGCTGGCGTTGGTGTCCTGGTATTCGTCTACCAGCAGGTAGCGCACACGGTTCTGCCACTTTTCGAGAATGTCGGCGTGTTCTTCGAAGAGTTTTACCGGCTGTAGGATCAGGTCGTCGAAGTCCACCGCATTGAACGCCCGCAGGGTGCGCTGGTAGTGCGAGTAAACGATCGCAGCCATCTGCTCCTTGGGGTTGCGGGCCTTCTCCAGCGCCTCGGGCGGCAGGATCAGGTCGTTCTTCCAGGCGCCGATCATGTTCTTGATCTCGTCGACGCCGTCGTCGCCCGAGTATTCCTTCTGCATGATGTCGGTCATCAGGGCTTTGACGTCGGTTTCGTCAAAGATCGAGAAGCCTGGTTTGTAGCCCAGCCGTGCATGCTCCTTGCGGATGATGTTCAGGCCCAGGTTGTGGAAGGTCGACACGGTCAGGCCGCGCCCTTCGCCTTTGCGCAGCAGGGTACCGACCCGTTCTTTCATCTCCCGCGCGGCCTTGTTGGTGAAGGTCATGGCCACGATGTACTGCGCACGGATGCCGCAGTTCTGGATCAAGTGCGCGATTTTGCGGGTAATCACGCTGGTCTTGCCGGAACCTGCACCGGCGAGCACCAAAAGAGGGCCGCCGACGTAATTCACGGCTTCTTGTTGCCGAGGGTTGAGTCGGGACATGACAAAAACCGGGGTCGCTAGAAAAATAGCCGCGCATTTTAGCAGGGGTAGAGAATTTCTGCCGCGACCGTCTGACAGTGTGACGTACCACTCGATCTAATATTTGCCGCTTTCGTTACTTTCCCGCAGGATGCGTGGCGAAACATGCGGGATGTCGGCAATGGAGTGGCTCGACTTTAAGTGAAAATCATTTTCATTAATGGTTTAGGATGAGCCTCTCGCTGCCCATTGTCATCTGACGGTGCCCACATCCTAAGGAGCCAGCTTGTCTACGCCTGCCGAACCCTTGCGTTTGCTTTTGCTGGCAGATGAACCCGCGTGGGCTGCCGTCTTGCGTGATTGCCTGACGCCGCTGGCGGGCAGCGTGGTAATGCTGACCGCGCCAAATTGGGAAGCGGTAGACAGCCTGTTTGCCAATGACCGCAATGCCTTGGTGCTGGCGACCCCGCCATTGCAGCCAGCGCCTGGCCGCTGCATGTTGCCGATGGTGTTGTTGCTGGAGCACGAACCGCAGCTTCCACCGCCGGGCGTCAGCGACTGGCTGGTACTTGATCAACTGGGCCCCGATACCCTGCGCCGCTGCCTGCGCCATGTGCGTGAGCGCGGGGTGCTGGAAGCAACCCTGCAGCGTCTGGCCGAACAGGACCCGTTGACCGGTATTGCCAACCGCCAGGGTTTTCAGACCCTGCTGGCTGCGCGCCTGGCCGACAACGAAGGGCGCGGCGTGGCCCTTGGGCACCTTGATCTGGACAACTTTCGCCGTGCCAACGATGCGCTTGGTCATCAGGCAGGTGACCGCCTGATTCTGCAGGTGGTCGGGCGCCTGAAAAGCCAGCTCGAAGCGGGCGATCAAGTGGCCCGCCTGGGCAGCGATGAATTTGCCCTGCTGATTGACACCCGCCGTGAGCCACAGCGTGCCGAGTGGATGGCCGAACGCATTACCGAGGCGCTGGCCGAGCCGTACTGGGTGGATGGCGAGAGCCTGTTGATTGGTTGCAGCCTGGGCGTTGCCCATGCCCGCGCACAAGGTGGCGCCGACCCCTTGATGTGGCATGCGCATATCGCCATGCAACAGGCCAAGGGCACGCAAGGCTGCACCTTTCATATCTTCAACGAGCGTATCAACCGCAACGCGCGCAGCCTGGCCGACTTGGAAAGCGAACTGCGTCGCGCCTTGCGCCGTGACGAACTGGAACTGCACTACCAGCCGCGGCTGGACATGGCCGACGGGCACATCGTCGGCTTGGAAGCGCTGGTGCGCTGGCGCCATGCTGAACGAGGCTTGCTGCCGCCCAGCGAGTTTGTACCGCTTGCCGAGCAGAGCGGCTTGATTGTGCCCTTGGGCTACTGGGTGATTTCCCGTGCCCTGCGCGATATGCAGGCGCTGCGTGAACAGGGCCTGGCGCCGTTGCACATGGCGGTGAACCTGTCGTTTCGCCAGTTCCAGGACAGCCAGCTGTTGAGCACCCTGAGCCGCCTGATTATCGAGCATGGCGTTGATGCGCGCTGGCTGGAATTCGAGCTTACCGAGACGGCGGTGATGCGCCGTAATGACCTGGTCGAGCAGACCATGGATGCGCTCGGGCGTCTGGGTGTGCGCTTTTCCCTCGATGACTTTGGCACCGGTTTTTCTTCCTTCGTGCACCTGAACAGCCTGCCGATCACCTTGCTCAAGGTCGACCGCAGCTTTGTCGGCGGCATGGAAAAGCGCGAAGAGAACCGCAAGCTGGTGCACGCCATGATCAACCTGGCGCACAACCTTAACCTTGAGGTGGTGGCTGAAGGTGTGGAAACCCCGGAGCAGATGGACCTGTTGCGCAGCTTCAACTGTGACCAGGTGCAGGGATTTCTGATCAGCCGGCCGTTGCCGATTGATGAGCTGATGACATTTTTGTTGAGTGGTTCGGCGCGTCAGGTGGCGGCTTTGTAATAACGCATCGCGGGGCAAGCCCGCTCCCACCGGCTGTGTGGGAGCGGGCTTGCCCCGCGATCGAACCCTCAAACCACCGAAGCAGCAGCCTTATTCACCTTACCCAACCCACCCAACAAACGCTTCATCCGCCACTCGAACGCCAGCGTCAGGCTCACCGCCGCACACGCCAGGCCCAGTGCCAGCCCCCACCACACGCCTACCGCACCCATACCTAAGGTAAAGGCCAGCAACCACGCGGCCGGAGCGCCGATCACCCAATAGCAGAACAAGCCGACCAGGAAAGTGGTCTTGGCATCTTTAAGGCCGCGAATCGAACCCATGGCGATGGTTTGCACACCGTCAAACAGCTCGAACCAGGCGGCAACCATCAGCAGACTCACCGCCAACTGGATGATGTCGGCAAAGGCCGGGTCGCCGTGGTCGAGGAACAGGCCCACCAGTGGATCGGGCAGCAGCCAGAACAGAATGGCGAACATCAGCATCATCGCTGCGCCAAACCCGATACCGACGCGGCCAGCATGGCGTGCGCCGAGCAGGTTGTCGGCCCCGTAATACAGGCCTACGCGCATGGTCACGGCATACGACAAGCCGGCCGGGATCATGAACGCCGTGGAGACAATCTGCAGGGCGATTTGATGAGCCGCCAGCTCGGTGCTGCCCAATACGCCCATGCACAGCGCAGCAAAGGCAAACAGCCCGACCTCTACGGTGTAGGTGCCGCCAATCGGTAGGCCCAGGCGCCACAACTCGCGCAAGGCCGGCCAGGACGGGCGGCTCAAACCCTTGCTGATCGGGTAGGGCACATAAGCCGGGTGCCAGCGGATGTACAGGGCCATGGCCACGGCCATGCAGTTGGCAACGATGGCGGTCACCAGGCCGATACCCACCAGGCCCAATTTCGGCAGGCCGAACATGCCTTCGATCAACGCGTAGTTGAGCAGGAAGTTGGCCACGGTCCCCACCAGGCTGATCACCATCACCGGCGTTGAACGGCCAATGGCGCTGGTAAAGCCGCGCAGGGCCATGAAGCTCAGGTAGCCGGGCAGGGCAAGTGGCAGCAGCAGCAAAAACTGCGCGGCGGCTTCAACGTTGTTCGGGCTCTGACCGAGCAGCAACAACACCGGCTCCAGGTTCCACAACACCAGCGCCGCGACCAGGGCCATGGCCCAGGCCAGCCATAGCCCGGCTTGCGTCAGGCGGGTGGCGCCGGCGATGTCACCGGCCCCCTTGCGAATGGCGACCAACGTGCCGACCGCAGCAATTACCCCCAGGCAGAAAATCGACACGAACGAATAACTCGCCGCACCCAGACCACCGCCGGCCAGGGCCTGAGGGCTGATACGCGCCATCATCAGAGTGTCGGTCAGCACCATCAGCATGTGCGCCAGCTGCGAGGCGATCAGCGGACCGGCCAGGCGCAACAGGGCCTTGAGTTCATGAGTGGGTGCAGCCTGCATTGGATCGTCCTTTTTGACGCGGTATTAGGGAAAGCCTGAAATTCTCATCCTTTGTGCGGTTATTCGCAAAAGGATAAAAACGATCGGTGGCATGATTAAAACTCATGCCGGTATGATCCAATGCATTGTTCTGAAGCGCTGTGGAGGATTCGCTCATGTCCCGTCGTTTGCCGCCGTTGTATGCCTTACGTGCGTTCGAGGCGGCTGCCCGGCACAGCTCCTTCACCCGCGCCGGGGATGAGTTATCGATCACCCAGAGCGCGGTCAGCCGCCATATCCGCACCCTGGAAGAGCACTTCGCCTGTCGCTTGTTCGTGCGTAATGGCCGCAGCCTGCAGCTGAGCGAAGCTGCGCGGTTGTTGCTGCCGGGCGTGCGTGAAGGCTTTGCGGCGCTGGAGCGTGCCTGCAATACCTTGCGCAGCGAAGACGACATCCTGCGCATGAAAGCGCCTTCAACCCTGACCATGCGCTGGTTGCTGGCGCGTCTGAGCCGCTTTCGTCACCTGCAGCCGGGTAACGAAGTGCAACTGACCAGCGCCTGGATGGACGTCGATCATGTTGACTTCAACCATGAGCCGTTCGACTGCGCGGTGTTGTTGGGCGACGGTCACTTTCCGCCTGATTGGGAAGTGGCACGCTTGTTTTCAGAATTGCTGATCCCGGTGGGGGCGCCCGACTTGCTGGCCGAAGGGCCTTGGGACGTCAAGCGCCTGGCCGGTATCGAACTGCTGCACCCCACACCCGACAAGCGTGACTGGCGCAGTTGGCTGGCGCGCATGGGGTTGACCGACAAGGTCTCGCTCAAGGGTGGCCAGGTGTTCGACACCCTGGAACTGGGCATGATCGCTGCCGCGCGGGGTTACGGAGTGTCGATGGGTGATTTGCTGATGGTGGCCGAAGACGTTGCGCAAGGGCGCTTGAGCCTGCCCTGGCCAACAGCAGTGGCCAGTGGTCTGGACTATTACCTGGTGTGGCCGAAAACCCGTCCGGGCGGTGAGCGACTGCGGCGCCTGAGTGACTTCCTGCAGGGCGAGGCCGATGCCATGGACTTGCCCAAGGTGGAAGTGCTCACCTGACCCTGTGGGGCAACTGTCTTGCACCACCTGTAGGAGCGGGCTTGCCCCGCGATTACGGTGTGTCAGCCAAATCGCATCGCGGGGCAAGCCCGCTCCTACAGGGTTAGAGGCTGGGCAAATCCAGGGCCTGGGCGCAGGCCTGTAGTGAGCGCTGCTGGCTCTGGGCATAGAGCGCCAACTCATCCTGCACCGGCATGCCCAGCGCCTGTTCAAAGGCATCTCGGTTGGCATTGCTGCCGTATTCGCTCTGGGCATCGTCACCCAGGTTGGACTGGAAAATCCCGGCAGCGCTGACCGGCAGGAAGTCTTCGTACACCAGCGCTTCGAAATGCACATGCCCGGCGTCGATCAGGCCCTGCAGCGAGGTCGGGCGCTCTGCATCACCGCGTGCCGCCAGGCCGCGTTCGGTGGCGAAGTAACGGAAATACGCCAGGCCTTGTTCGCGCATCTGCGCAAGGTCATCCGGAAAGGCCTGGAAGCTGTCGCTCAGCAGGCGCATGTAACGCTCGGCATTGGCTTCGGCCGGTACTCCGCCCAAGGCATCGCGGGCAGCATCGAGCAGTTGGTCATACAGCTGGCGGCCCTTGGGCGTCAGCGCTGCGCCACGTTGTTCTATCTCACCGAAGCGCGCCGTGTGGCTGCCACCGGCAGTGCCCTGTTGATCACTGAACACGACCTTTTCCTGCAGGGCCTTGAAGCTGGTCTGGCGCAGCAGGATCGGGCAACGGCGCGGCGGCGGGCCTTCGATCACCGCCTTGGGCGGAATGCCTTTGGCCGGCATACCCAGCTGGATCGCATCGATATCCAGGGTGCGCGGCGTCAGGTGGTTGATGTGCGGGCCTTTGAAGGCCACCACGTCGGCAATCAGGCGATGCTGGTCATGCAGTTGTTGATACTGCTCGGCGGTGACCGTAGCGTCGTGGTGCCAGCGGAAGGTGTGCAAGGCCTCATCAACGAACGTGCGGGCATCGTCGGCGTTAAGGCCGCCTTCGCGCTCGAACTGTTGGATCAGTTGCAGGGCGCGCGGGGTAAAGATCTGGCGCTTGGCGAGGATCTGCCGGGACAGTTCGCGCAGGGCCGGGTTGTCGATCAACTCCAGGCGCAACAGTGAGGTGAAGACCCGGAACGGACTGATATGCAGCGACTGTTCATGCACCGCACGAAATGCCGTGGAGTGCACCGGCACACCCGCCGAACTGAGGTCGTAATAACCCACCGGCTGCATGCCCATTACCGCGAACAAGCGGGCGATGGTCGCCAGCTCTTCAGCGCTGCCGACGCGAATCGCGCCGTGACGCTCGTGGTCCAGACGCTCGATTTCACCGGTCCAGCGCAGGGCTTGGGCCACTTCTGGCTGCTCGGCCATGACCTGCTGGTTGACCTCGCTCACCAGCGACAGCAGGGTGCCGTACAACGGCACCTCTTGCTTGTACATGAGCGACATGGCGGCGGAGAACTGCGCGCGAATGCTGTCCGGGCTGACGAAATCTTGAGCGGGCATCGAAAGCTTCCTGGTGAGTGGGCACCCCTACATGAAAGCGAGGAATGCACTGCGGCGGCAAGCGAAAAAAAGTCGATGAGTCATTCCGTAGATTCTTGATCTACACGGCCAACTCGGCAGCGATCCAGTCTACCAGTGCGCGCACCTTGGGGACTTCTGCCGCGTGCTCGGCAAAGGCCAGGAAGTGTGAGCCGTTGCTGCGCATGCTGTGCTGCCACGGCACGATCAACTTGCCTTCGGCCAGTTCCTCAGCCACCAGATAGCGCGGCACCAAGGCCACACCGCAGCCAGACTGGGCGGCACTGAGGCTCATATAAAACGTGTCGAAGCGTGGCCCGTGGTAGCTGTGGGCCGAATGTAAGCCTTGCTCAAGGAACCACTCATGCCAGGCCTCAGGGCGCGCGGTGCTTTGCAGCAGCACCAGTTCGGACAGCTCGCTGGCGTCGCTCAGGGTGCGGCCTTGCATCAGCTCCGGGGCGCAGACCGGCACCACCTCTTCACCGAACAGCTCGATGCAGGTAGCGCCCGGCCAGGTGCCCTGGCCGAAGAAAAACACCACATCAGCCTTGCCCTGCAACAAGGCGAACGGCTCCATTTCGTTACGGATATCCAAGTGGATATTCGGATGGCGCTTGCCGAAGCCTTTAAGGTGCGGAATCAGCCAGCGCACGCCAAAACTCGGTTGGGTAGCTACCGTCAGTACTTCGGTTTGCTCGCCATAGGAGAGGATGTAGCGGCTGGACATATCGACCTGGGTGAGGATCTTGTTGACCTCGGCCAGGTACAGCGCGCCTGCTGGCGTCAGTTGCAGGCGACGGCGGATGCGCAGGAACAGGTGATGACGCAGCATCTCTTCAAGTTGCGCAACCTGCTTGCTCACCGCACTTTGGGTCAGGTGCAGTTCCTCGGCGGCGCGAGTGAAGCTCAAGTGTCGCGCAGCAGCCTCGAAACACTGCAGGGCGGCCATCGATGGCACCAAGCGTTTGGACATTGCAGTCTCTAAGCAGGTAGATCATTACCTGGCGGAATGATGTGCGGAATAAAGGTCGTTTGTTGCACCAGAGTGATCGGATTAATACTGATCCGAATCACGATTTCAACCACTCATCGCATTGCAGGAGAAGAAAATGGTTGATGGACTGCTTGACCGCCTTGGTGTCCCGGCCAGTGCCTACACGCATGGCAACCATCCCGTTCACACCCCTATCGATGGCAGCGCGATTGCCTCGGTGCACCTGGAGAGCAAAGCCCAGGTTGTGGCCAAGATCGACAAGGCCGAGCAGGCATTCCAGGCCTGGCGTAATGTTCCCGCGCCGCGTCGCGGTGAGTTGATTCGCCTGTTTGGTGAAGTGCTGCGTGAAAACAAGGCGGCGCTTGGCGAACTGGTTTCCGTCGAAGCCGGTAAGATCACTCAGGAAGGCCTGGGTGAAGTGCAGGAAATGATCGACATCTGCGACTTCGCCGTTGGCCTGTCGCGCCAGTTGTACGGTTTGACCATCGCCTCCGAGCGTCCTGGCCACCACATGCGTGAAACCTGGCACCCACTGGGGGTGGTCGGGGTGATCAGCGCCTTCAACTTCCCGGTTGCGGTGTGGGCCTGGAACACCACCCTGGCACTGGTGTGCGGCAACGCGGTGGTGTGGAAGCCTTCGGAGAAAACCCCGCTCACTGCGCTGGCCTGCCAGGCACTGTTCGAGAAGGCCCTGAAGGCGTTCGGTGAAGCGCCAGAAGGCCTGAGCCAGTTGATTATTGGTGACCGCGAAGCCGGTGAAGCCCTGGTTGATGACCCGCGCGTGCCGCTGGTCAGCGCTACCGGCAGCACACGCATGGGGCGTGAAGTCGGCCCGCGGGTTGCCGCCCGTTTCGGTCGCAGCATCCTTGAACTGGGTGGCAACAATGCCATGATCCTGGCGCCTAGCGCAGACCTGGACCTGGCGGTGCGCGGCATCCTGTTCAGTGCCGTCGGTACTGCGGGCCAGCGTTGCACCACACTGCGTCGCCTGATCGTGCACCGTTCGATCAAAGATGAAGTGGTAGCCCGGGTCAAAGCCGCTTACGCCAAGGTGCGAATTGGCGACCCGCGCAAGGACAACCTGGTCGGCCCGCTGATCGACAAGCTTTCCTTCAACGCCATGCAAGACGCGCTGGCCCGTGCCCGCGATGAGGGCGGCCAAGTGTTTGGTGGTGAACGCCAACTGCAGGAGCAGTACCCGAACGCTTACTATGTTTCGCCTGCCATTGCCGAGATGCCAGCCCAGAGCGCCGTGGTCCGCCACGAGACGTTCGCACCGATTCTCTACGTGTTGGCCTATGACGACTTCGAAGAGGCGCTGCGCCTGAACAACGAAGTGCCGCAAGGATTGTCGTCGTGCATCTTCACCACCGACCTGCGTGAAGCCGAGCGCTTCCAGAGTGCGTCGGGCAGTGATTGCGGCATTGCCAACGTCAACATCGGCACCAGCGGTGCTGAAATCGGTGGTGCGTTTGGTGGTGAGAAAGAAACCGGTGGCGGCCGTGAGTCGGGTTCCGATGCCTGGAAAGCCTACATGCGTCGGCAAACCAACACCGTGAACTATTCGCGTGAGCTGCCGTTGGCTCAGGGGATTGTGTTTGACTGAACTGTAGGAGCGGGCTTGCCCCGCGAGGCGGTGTGTCTGACAAATCGCTATCGCGGGGCAAGCCCGCTCCTACGGACAATAAGAACAATCAAGGAAACCGGCCATGCCAGAGCTGCGCCAACACTGTTTGTGGGAACACGTAACCAAGCAAGCTGCGCCGCTCAACAAGCTGACCAGCGAACTCAAGGCCGATGTCTGTGTGATCGGCGGTGGTATTACCGGCCTCAGCGCAGCCCTGCATTTGTTGGAAGCGGGCAAGTCGGTGGTGTTGCTTGAGGCCTGGAAAATCGGCCACGGCGGTTCCGGGCGCAACGTCGGGTTGGTCAACGCCGGTACCTGGATTCGCCCCGATGACGTCGAGGCCACCCTGGGGCAACAGCAAGGTAGCCGCCTGAACAAGGTATTGGGCGAAGCCCCGGCTGAAGTCTTTGCCACCATCGAACGCTTGGGTATCGATTGCCAGGCACACAACCGCGGCACCCTGCACATGGCGCACAACGCCACGGGTGTTGCCGATCTCGAAGCACGGCATCAGCAATGGAGCCGTCGCGGTGCAGACGTTGAGCTTTTGACCGGCGCGCGCTGTGAGGAGTATTGCGGTACCGACAAGATTTCCGCCGCGCTGCTCGATCGCCGCGCTGGCACCATCAATCCCATGGCTTATACCCAAGGCCTGGCCGCAGCTGTCAGCCGCCTGGGTGGGCAGATTTTTCAGCAATCAGCCGTCGAAGGGCTGGAGCGCGAAGGTCGCAGCTGGCGGGTGAAAACCGCCAACGGCGCGGTGACGGCCGACAAGGTGGTGATCTCCACCGGTGCTTACACCGAAGGCGACTGGACCACCCTGCAAAAGCATTTCTTCCGCGGTTACTACTACCAGGTTGCCTCCACACCGCTGCACGGCGCTGCCGCTGACAACGTGCTCAAACACGGCCAGGGCTCGTGGGATACCCGCACGGTGCTGAGCAGCATTCGTCGTGATGATGAGGGCCGTCTGTTGCTCGGTAGTCTCGGGCGTGTGGATAACAAACCCAGCTGGTTCATCCGCAGTTGGGCCGACCGCATCCAGAATCACTACTTCCCGCAGTTGGGCAAGGTTGAGTGGGAAATGCACTGGACCGGCTGCATCGACTTCACCCCCGATCACCTCATGCGCCTGTTCGAACCGGCTCCGGGCCTGGTTGCCGTGACGGGCTACAACGGCCGTGGCAACACCACCGGCACGGTTATCGGCAAGGCCTTTGCCCAGTTCCTGCTGCAGGACAATCCGGACGCTTTGCCAATCCCGTTCTCGGCCATGAAACCCGTGTCGGCACCGGCGCTGCGCACCGGCTTCTACGAAACCGGCTTCTCGCTGTATCACGCCGGGCAATGCTTGCGCGTGGTGCTCTGATCGTTACTTGTGCAGCCAGCTGAGAAAGCCGCCTTTCTTGATGGCTGCCGGTTTCTGCTCCAGTAACGACTGGCGGTTTTGCTGGCGGAAGCGTTGCAGCTTGATCAATGCCGTTTTCACCTCGGCACGTTGTTCCAGGCAGCTGCGCACTTCGGCTTTGTCGATGCGGTAGAGGACGCAACTGGTGAGGGTGCGGAACTCGGCGTTGGAGTCTTCTGATTCCAGCAACCCTTCCACACCCAGCACCTCACCCGGTCCCATGCGGCCCGCCTCGATTTGCTTGTCACCATCGCGGATGCCCGCCGAAACCACTCCGGTGCCGATCACCAGCAGATAGTCTGAACTGTCGCCTACGCCAAGGATCACCTGATCGGCCAGGTATTCGACAGCGGTCATGCGTTGGCTGAGGCTGTCTTTCTCTTCACTGCTCAGCGAGCGGAAGATCCGCACATCTTCAAGCAGTGCGCGTTGGCGGCTCCAGGCGTGCGGGGTCAGGGTGTCGGCATTCCACACCACGCCGGCTGCTTCCAGATGGCGGTGGGCGAGGTCGAACATGTGGTTACGCACTTCGGTTTTCTGGCTCATGGCACTGACAAAGCCACTCGCTTCGTATTCCACCGACTCCAGGCTAGCACTCTTGATGATCACTTTCGGCGCTGGCGAGCTCAGCAGGGAGCGGGTGCCTTGCAGGGTTTTTTCCAGTGCATCCAACACACGCCGGGGGCGTACTTTGGCGGGCACCACGACGCTGATCGATACCCCATGCACATCGTTGGGCTGGCTGAAATTGAGCAGCTTGGCCTTGGCCGCCACCGAGTTGGGAATCACCGCCAGGCTACCGTTGCCAGTGAGCAATCGGGTGGCACGCCAGTCGATGTCGATGACCTTGCCTTCGGTGCCGTCGATGCTGATCGAGTCGCCAATCTGGTAGGGGCGAGTGGTGTTGAGGACGATCCCGGAAAACACGTCACTGAGCGTGCTCTGCAACGCCAGGCCGATGACAATGGCCATCACCCCGGAAGTGGCCAATAGTCCTTTGACGGGTAGCTGCAGCACATAAGCCGCTGCAGCAACAATGGCGATGAGGAAAATCACCGCCCCTAGTACATCCTGCAACAGGCGCCCGGTATGGCTGCTGCGTGACACCAGGATCACGCCGAGCACCACGGTCATGGTGCGCGCCGCGAATAACCACCAACCGATGCCCAGCACCGTAGCCAGCAGATTGCGCGCCAGGTCATCGGCCCACGGTGCCGGTTGCAGCGGGCTGACACCGCTGCTGATCAGCACCCAGGTAAACACCAGGAACATGCCCAGGCGCAGGCCGATACGCAGGGCCCGCCGCTGCACCGGAATGAAATGCCAGAGCAGCATGTCGAGTACGATCAGCAGAATGCCGATCAGCAGTGGATAACTCTGGATTAGCGCAATCATACCGGTCTCGCGGCGGTGGACTGCTGCTAGTAAAGAGCAGGTTGTGGGCAATTACTACTGCCCTGTGGGCTTAGAACATCACATAGACGCTGGCGCTGGTCTGGTCCAGATCGATATCGCCGACTTTCAGTACTTCCTGCTCCAGACGCACGCCAACGTTGCGCAGTACATCCATCTCGACACCGAGGCCGTAGGTCATGTCCAGATCGCTGCTGTCGCCAGCGACATCTTTGTCAGCATCCCAGGCATGCACCCCGGCACTGGCGAACAGGCGAATACGCTGACCGATCGGAAAGCCCAGATGGGCGGCGGCCTGCACGGAGTGACCGTCGAAGCTGCCGTATTTACCGCCGAGATCGCCCAGGTCTACCCAGGCACCTTCTACGGCCAGGTAAGGGTTGAGGCGGTAGCCGACAAACGCCTTGTAGGCGGTGTCGTCATCACTGAGCTGGTGTTCGTCGGCCTCCACGCGGGTGACACCGCCACCCAGGTAAAGGCCACGGTCATCGGCCATGACGTTCAGCGAGGTGAATACACAGAAGGCAGCTACAAGCTGTTTTGCAACGTTCATCGTTTCTCCAACGAGGTGTGGTCAATGAGGCAGGCGGGAGGGATCAAGCCGATCCCTTGCGTTGAAATTCCCGGTCCAGGCGTTCACGGATCAGCTGCGCGGCGCTGTCCATGGCGGGGTAGAGATCCTCGATGGCAGGCCCCTGGTCTTGGCCAATGTTCTTGCCGGTGGCGCGGTCTACCGCGTGGCTGAGGGTTTCGCCGCTGAGGCTGTCGCGGACTTCGCTTTGTACGAACAGGTACAGGGTTTCGTCGCGAATACCGGTGGCGTGCAGCGAGAGGCCAACCAGCATGCCGATGGGGATGTATTCGGTGACATTCGGATCACGCGGTGCGCGTTCAATATCGGCAATCGATACATTCAGCGACAGCGCCTTGGCGGCGGGTTTATCGACCAGGCGATAACCTGCAGTGGTCAGTTGTTTTTCCAACTGGCTGCGGAAGTGTTGGCGCAGCTTATTTGCATCGCCAGCAAACTGGGCAAAGCGTGGATCCTTACTGTCGAAGGAAAACGTTTTAGGCAAGTTGATGAATATTGTTTTGTCATGATTCTGTGACAAAGGTGCGGCGGACTTTTTCCAGGCAACACTGCCGTCACTGTGTTCAATCACCTGCTGTGTTGCTTTGGGTTGCGTCTCGGCTGGCATGGTGGTGTCGATGCTGGGAGCCATCGAGCAACCAAACAGGCTCATCGGGAAGAGAAAAATGCAGAGTTTTTTAAGCGGCATGTACGTTCCTGTTGGCGTCACATAGAGGTGAGCGGCGTATCCCCACTCTGGCCGGTGAGTGGGGAAAACAGGAATCAAAAATCGTTATTTATGCCCGCAAACGCACGTCGGCTGCGGTTGCTGTCACTTGTTCATGCAGCGCATGCGATCAAGTTCAAGAAAGTAGTAGCACAAAGCCTCACTATTGGTAGGGATTACTACCAGGCTGAGAATAGAGCCAAGCCTGAAGTATTGCCGGGCAAACAGCAGCTCTGAATGGCGGCTGACGTCGAACAGCTCGGTGTGCGTGCTGGCCTGAAGATCTTCGACCTTGATCTTTATACGACTGTGCGAAATGTCTACCAGCGATGCACCCACGGCAACGTGGCGTTCTTTATCGCCCAGGCGCTCCAGCACACTGATCACAGCGCTTGGCTCGCTGATGGTCAGTGCCTCTTTGGACTCCATGATTTCCTGCCCGATGTAATTGCGCCCCTCCGACCGATAAGGCTGGCTGTTCGCGTAAGGGCGAGGCAGGGTTATTAACAGCAATGCCAGGCAGATCGAAAAAACTGCAGCGATAATTAGCCAGTGCCGTCGTGCGGATTTATTGTTAATCATCATTCACCGCTCACGCACTTTTTCAACATGTTGGTAAGGGCTTCGTCCTTGACTTGGAATTCGAGGTTGTAAGTTTTCCCCGTTTTTCTAATACAGGACAGGTTAATGCGCGAGCCTGTTCGGCTGATAAAAATCTGACCGTTCAAGTTTTCTTCGCTCATGTTTAAACTCAGCACTTCTGACTTGAGCGCATCAACGGCTGTTTGGCTTTTGCCTACTGCCGAGATTGAAAGTTCGCCATGCTGAATAACGGCAATATTTAATTCACTGACTGGCTCGTACCATACATACAAGCGCCAAATTGAAAAGATAGCGAATAGGGCTGCAGCCATATAACCGAGCCGTACGGCAATTCCCAAGGAGGCTTTTTTTGCAGGTGCGGCGTCGATTACCGCAGCGGGTGGGGCGCTGGGCTCAGGAGCGGGTTGTGCTGGCGCTTGCTCGGCGTCGGCCTCGGCTTGAGACACAACATAATCGCTGTTGAAACGGTAACCCCGGCGCGGCACGGTGATCACGATCTCGTGATCCTTGCCGTCGCCGAGAATGTTTCTCAGCATGAAAATCGACTGGTTCAGGCTACCTGCCGAGACAACGCGGTCATCCCAGGCAAACTCCAGAATGGCCTCGCGTGAACAGATGGCCCCTGCGTCCATCAGCAAAAGTTCAAGAATGCGAGACTCGGCGCGGGCGAGCGTGAGCTCCTCGGTGGCGCCATGAATTCTGTGAATGATTATCTTGCAGTGTTCGGAATTAAACTCCACAAGCTCGCTGTTTTTTAGTCGAAATTGGTAGATCATCCAACAGTACGCGTGTTGTGGAATTAGCCGCTATTATAAGGCTCGCCATCAATGAAGCAAGTCGATGGAATGTGCTTGCCCTGGCCTTAATGTATAAATAGACTATTGGGCTATATATATTTCAATGTTGAAATAAATGCTCAGTGCGTAGTTGTCGGGCGGTACTGCAGTGCCTCGGCAAGGTGCGCTCTGCCAATGCGTTCGACGTGTTCAAGATCGGCTAGCGTGCGGGCTACCTTCAGCAAACGGTGTGCAGCCCGCAGCGACAACGTGAGGCGTTCGCAGGCGCTTTCCAGCCAGTGCTGGTCGGCTGTGGATAACTCGCAGTACTGGCGCAAACCCGGTAAATCCAGAAACGCATTGGCGCAGCCCTGGCGTTGTTGTTGCAGCGCTCTGGCAGTGGCAACGTGCGTTGCGACGGTGGCACTGCTGTCGCCCTGCTGGTCGGTCGGGCATAACGCCGTTGCTTCACGGGCGACGGTCAGGTGCAGGTCAATGCGATCGAGCAGCGGGCCGGACAGTTTGTTGCGGTAGCGCTGGATCTGATCGCTGCCGCATCGGCAGCGTCCGGTTGGGTCGCCAAGATATCCACAGGGGCAGGGGTTCATGGCCGCAACCAATTGGAAGCGTGCCGGAAAGCGGATCTTGTCTTTGGCCCGGGCAATGACGATTTCGCCAGACTCCAGTGGCTCGCGCAGCACCTCCAACACCCGCCGTTCAAACTCCGGCAATTCATCAAGAAACAGCACGCCATGGTGAGCCAGGGTAATTTCACCGGGTTGCGGGCGACTGCCACCGCCCACCAGCGCAGCACCAGAGGCCGAATGATGAGGATGCCGGAACGGGCGTTGCGGCCAACTGCTCAAGGGCACATGGCTGGCAACGGACTGAATCGCAGCCACCTCCAATGCCTCGCGCTCATCAAGCGGTGGCAGCAGGCCGGGCAGGCGGCTGGCGAGTAAGGTTTTGCCGGTGCCTGGAGGGCCGCTGAAAAGCAGATTATGGGCGCCTGCTGCAGCGACCAGTAGCGCACGTTTGGCCGCCACCTGCCCCTGAACTTCATTGAGATCGGGGTAGGGCCTTACCTGTAATACCAGGCCGTTGGCGTTGTAGGGCGTGATTGGCGCCTGGCCGTTGAAATGGCCTATCAGCTCCAGCAAATGGCCAACCGCGTACACCACCAGCCCCGAGGCCAGGCACGCTTCTTCAGCGTTCTCCTTCGGCACCACCAATGCCCGCCCGGCTTCCCGCGCGGCCAGAGCGGCCGGCAGCACACCCTGAACGGGGCGTATCGCGCCCGACAGGGCCAGTTCACCCAGGCATTCGATGTCTTCCAGTACTTTGAACGGGAACTGCGCATTGGCCGCAAGAATGCCCAAGGCGACAGCCAGATCGAAGCGCCCGCCGTCTTTGGGTAAATCGGCGGGTGCCAGGTTGAGGGTGATACGCCTCGCGGGAAACTCCAGGCCTGAATTGAGAATCGCGCTGCGGACCCGGTCTTTGCTTTCCTTGACCGTGGCTTCAGGCAGGCCCACCAGCGTGAGGGCGGGCAGGCCATTGGCCAAATGGGCTTCGACACTGACAGCCGGGGCCGAAACACCGACCTGCGCGCGGCTATGGACTAAGGCGAGGGACATGAACGCTCCGTGTTCTGTGCGGGGCCGCGTCCTGCGGCATTCAAAGCATAGTGGTGCGTTCAGGGCGAGGGCAGGGAAGAGTGAGTCAGGTTTTTACAACACACCCCTTCGGTGGGGCTTGCCCCGCGATGCGATGCACAGGGTCGCTCATAAGGAGGTGATCCTTATCGAAAACTGAAAAATGCATCATATATGAGTCAAGTGCTAATCTTTAGCGCAGAGTGTCTTGTATACGGTGCAATTATGGAATCCATAGGGCTGACCATTAAGCGTCTGCGCAAAGAAAAGGGCCTTTCCCAATCAGATCTGGCAAGCCAGTTGGGTATGAGCCGCTCAACGATCTCCAGCATTGAGAACAACACTGTGGCAGAGATCGGGATTCGCAAGGTAGAAGCGATCTTGAACGTGTTTGGGTACACCTTGGCCGCTGTTGCTCAGCGCCGCAGGCCAACGCTCGATCAGTTGAAGGAGACAAACTTCCATGGGCAGTGATGCTCTGAATGTAGCCGTACGTGGTGAGTCCATTGGCGATTTAGCCCGAGCTGACTCTGCACCTGGAGCTACCTCGTTCAGGTACCGCCAATCAGCGGACGACAGCCAAGCCGTGTCGTTGACGATGCCTGTCCGCCGAGATGATTACCTTTGGGAGCAAGGGTTGCATCCCATCTTCGAGATGAACTTGCCTGAAGGCTATCTCAGAAGCCGTTTGCAGCAGATGTTTTCAAAGGTCATCCGTGGCTTTGATGACCTGGATCTGCTCAGCATTGTTGGTCCCCACCAGTTGGGTCGGGTAATCGTGGGAGGGCAGTCCGATGGCTCGATGCCGGGGACCTCGATCAATGAGCTACTTGTCTATGACGGCGCGCACGGATTGTTCGAAGATCTGCTGACCACATATGCCAAGTACTCTGGTGTCTCCGGGGTGCAGCCGAAGGTACTGGTGCGGGACGAAGGGGCAGATGATTTCGATCGGGTTACCCACAGGGGAGCAACGCACATCGTCAAAGCCTGGCGTGCTGAAGACTACCCTGAGCTGGCAGCAAATGAGTTCTTTTGCATGAGAGCAGCTGAGCTGGCTGGTCTGGCTGTGCCGAAATTCCAGTTGAGCAGTGGCGGTAAGTTTCTAATTGTTGAGCGGTTCGATATCGACGATCAGGGTTATCTGGGCCTTGAGGACTTCTGCGTGCTCAATGGCTGGGGAGCCAAGCGTAAGTACGATGGTAGCTATGAGGGGGGGGCGCGACAGATAAAACTGATGGTCGAGCCGTCACTGGTCCAGGAGTCGTTGCTCCAGTACTTTCGGTGCGTGGCGCTATCGGCGGCGGTGAGAGGTGGTGACGCCCACCTGAAAAATTTCGCGCTACTGTATAACAACACCGGTGATGATGCCGTGATTAAGCTGGCTCCTGCTTATGACATCGTTACCACAACTCCCTACAACCCGCAGGACATGATGGCGCTGATGATGGAGGGGAGTAAGGCTTTCCCGAAGCATAAGAGGTTGGCCCAGTTTGGACGCGTGATGTGTGGGTTTACTGAGCGAGCTGTTGGACAAATCCTGCAAGAAATCGCCGATGGCATCAGCGATGCCCGAAAAGAAATGGTTGAGTACATTGAGAGCAACCCTCAATTCGAGTTAATCGGTACCAAGATGCTGGATGCCTGGAATGCTGGCGTGACTCGTAGCCTGATGTCGGAGAGGCGGGCTAAGGTCATTGACATGGGCGAGGCACAAAAACCAGCCTCACCCAGAGAAGGGTCCCAGTAGGTAAGTACCTAAGGCTTCGTTAGGAAGCCTTAGGCCGAGTGCCAACGGGGTGGCCCGTGAGGATGATCATCCAGGCACATCACATCGCGGGGCAAGTCGGGTCGCCGCACCGCCGCTCCTACAGTTTGTAGTGGTTTTCTGTCAGACGCTTCTGAATCATACTGCCGGCGCCGCTGCTCTATTGCGCCCACTCAGGTGCCTGCCTACCCTGCGACTGTCGTTGCCAATTCAACGACCGGATGTCGCAGTCCAGGCGTAGTAGAGCCCCATTTTCCTGCAACAGGTTAATGGCGGCTGTGCGTGGGGCACCTTCGGGTGCGCCGGTTCCTATGCCCGGTCTGCGAACCCGCGTACAGCTGCCACCCATTCGTTTCGCAGCGAGCGGTGGTAGCTCCACATGCATAGGAGTTGCCTGATGAAAAAGTCTGTTCCCGATCCGCCCGACCTGCCATTTGTCACAACGGTCGAAAGGCCTGTCGCCAGTTGCCCCGAGCATCTGCCGTTGTTTTCTGTGTGTACGGGTGTCAGCGCTGAAGACGCGCTGGTGCACGCATCGCTCTATCTCAGATGCGCCAGCGTCAATGTCGAACAGGTTGTGCAGTACGTGGGTGAGCCAGGGCGGAGTTATGCCTGGTCGGTCCAGCATTCTGTTGAGCTGGCGCGGGCGTTGATCGATTCGTTGATCGACGGGATTGAGCTACAGCGTTTGCCCGGCTGAGGATGCAGGCAATCGCCTGTTTGTGGGAGCGGGCTTGCCCCGCGAAGCGATGTGTCTGAACGACCGCAATCGCGGGGCAAGCCCGCTCCTACGCTTAGAGGCGTGCTTCCATTTCGGCAACTTTGGCCTCAAGGGCTTCAAGGCGCGCACGGGTGCGGGCAAGGACCACCATCTGGCTGTCGAACTCTTCCCGGCTGACCAGCTCCAGTTTGCTGAATCCACTTTGCAGCAGGGCTTTGAGCTGGCTTTCCAGTTCGGCGCGTGGCTGCGAGGTGTCGCCGCTGAACAGGCGCGAGGCTTGGTCGCTCAGGGCGTCGAGAAAGGCTTTGGGCGCGAGCATGTTCGGCTATCCGCTGTTTCGAAGTGGGGCGCCAGTGTAGCACGCAGTTTTACTCGCCTTGCGCTGCACGCTTTTTGCGCATCGCGGTGAATCGCCGCGCACCGTATTTGTGCAGGTAGACGGTGCTGGCGACTGGCCTCTCACCAGCGTTCAACGTAAGTGCCTGTAATTGGGTGATTTAGCGGTTCTGGCAAGCTTTCTGCAAAGACCATCGTGACCCATGCACTGATGCAGTCACTGTGACGAGGCAGGGTGCAAGCGGGGCATCCAGCTGTTTCGGTCGACGATGCGTTACAAAGCCAGGCGCTGCGCTTAGACTTGAGTCGGGTTTGTTTTCCTGGGGCAAGTCCACCAATTCGGGAGAGAGTTTCATGAAGCTAGTCACTGCCATCATCAAGCCGTTCAAGTTGGACGACGTGCGCGAGTCGCTGTCTGAAATCGGCGTGCAGGGTATTACTGTCACTGAGGTCAAAGGCTTCGGTCGGCAGAAGGGCCACACCGAGCTGTATCGCGGTGCTGAGTATGTGGTTGATTTCCTGCCCAAGGTGAAGATCGACGTCGCCATCGACGACAAGGATCTGGACCGGGTCATTGAAGCGATTACCAAGGCCGCCAACACCGGCAAGATCGGTGACGGGAAAATTTTCGTAGTCAATCTGGAGCAGGCGATTCGCATCCGTACCGGCGAAACCGATACCGACGCGATCTAAAAAAAAGCCTCACCAAACCCCAACGCCCCAGGAGATAACAACATGACTCTGCGTCAATTCGCAGGGCTAGGAGCCCTTTTGTCCCTCGTAATGCCCGGCCTGGCCCTGGCAGAGGAGGCAGCCCCCGTCCTTAACTCCGGCGACACCGCCTGGATGTTGACCGCCACCGCGTTGGTGCTGTTCATGACCATCCCAGGTCTGGCCCTGTTCTATGGCGGTATGGTGCGTTCCAAGAACGTGCTGTCGGTGATGATGCAGTGCTTTGCGATTACCGGCCTGATCAGCGTCTTGTGGGTGGTTTTCGGCTACAGCCTGGCCTTCGATACCACGGGTATGGAGCAAGGTGTAGTTAACTTCAATTCTTTCGTTGGTGGCCTGTCCAAAGCCTTCCTGGCTGGCGTGACGCCTGCGAGCCTGACTTCTCCGGCGGCGTTGTTCCCTGAAGCGGTCTTCATTACTTTCCAGATGACCTTCGCGATCATCACTCCGGCGCTGATCGTCGGTGCCTTTGCCGAACGTATGAAATTCTCGGCCATGCTGATCTTCATGGCCATCTGGTTCACCCTGGTGTACGCACCGATTGCGCACATGGTCTGGGCCGGCAATGGCGGCCTGATGTGGGACTGGGGCGTGCTGGACTTCGCTGGCGGCACCGTGGTGCACATCAACGCCGGTATCGCCGGCTTGGTAGCCTGCCTGGTGCTGGGCAAGCGTAAAGGCTTCCCGACCACGCCGATGGCGCCGCACAACCTGGGTTACACCTTGATGGGTGCGGCCATGCTGTGGATCGGCTGGTTCGGCTTCAACGCAGGTTCTGCCGCTGCGGCGAACGGTACTGCAGGCATGGCCATGCTGGTGACTCAAATCGCCACCGCTGCGGCTGCCCTGGGCTGGATGTTCGCTGAATGGCTGACCCACGGTAAACCAAGCGCGCTGGGCATTGCCTCTGGTGTGGTTGCCGGCCTGGTCGCCATTACCCCGGCTGCGGGTACCGCTGGCCCGATGGGGGCTCTGGTGATCGGCCTGGTGTCTGGTGTGGTCTGCTTCCTCTGCGCCACCAGCCTCAAGCGCAAGCTCGGTTACGACGACTCTCTGGACGCCTTCGGCGTGCACGGTGTTGGCGGTATCGTCGGTGCCATCCTTACCGGTGTGTTCGCAGCCCCTGCACTGGGTGGCTTCGGCACCGTCGAGGACATCGGCGCGCAAGTCTGGATTCAGGCCAAAGGCGTTGGTTTTACCGTGATCTACACCGCGATCGTCACCTACGTGATCCTCAAGGTGCTGGACCTGGTGATGGGCCTGCGGGTTAACGAAGAAGAAGAGTCGGTCGGTCTCGACCTGGCGCAACACAACGAGCGTGGCTACAACCTGTAACTCGGCTCGAAAATTTGCCCGGCTTGCCGGGCATTTTTTTTGCCTGCGATTTGGCGCTTTTGCACAGCGCAAACGGTTTCTTGCGGCGCTTTTGCCATTGCTATTTTTGCTGGCTTCCCACAGGCAGAAAACTTACAGCTCAGAGTGATGGTTAGACGCTTTGTTTTTTTTCCCAGCACGCTAGAATGCGCGCCGAAGGGAGCTGACAAGCTGTCCGCAAACTTCGCTACCCTTTGCTAGGCTTGCCAATGAGCAGGCCGATCACGCCGGGGTAGGCCGACGGATGTTCTGTCGGCAGCTCTTTAATTTCGTCAGGCCCTGCCAAGAGCGGGGCTTGCACGGCGCGCGGCATATGCCATGGCGCACGCCTGAGGTGGCGGCAAACCCGCGACCCTGTGAATTTTTCCGGTGGCTGCCGATTCCCGGCGCTGCTGGTTCAAAACTAATCTGCTTTTCGCAAGTCATGAGGTAGAACATGAGCGACGACGATCTGGAAAATGACGACCTCGAAGTAGGCGACGAAGACGAAGGTGATGAAGGCCTCGAAGCGGCAGCTGATGATGTAACTGACGACAGCGGCGACGACAGCCCGACACCTGCTGCCAAAGGCAAGTCCAAGTCGGCTGCGGTCTCGGTCGATGAAATGCCGAGCATGGAAGCCAAGCAGAAAGAGCGTGACGCTCTGGCCAAGGCGATGGAAGAGTTCCTGGCCCGTGGTGGCAAGGTGCAGGAAGTGGAGGCCAACGTGGTCGCCGATCCGCCCAAGAAGCCTGACAACAAGTACGGTAGCCGCCCTATCTGAGTGGTTTCGTCAACAAGAAAGCCCGCCGTCGCTGCGGGCTTTTTTGTGGGTGTCGTGTAGCTGAACAGCGGAGCTGTGGGAGCGGGCTTGCCCCGCGAAGCAGGCACTGCGGTGAATGGCACGGGCTTCGCCCGTGTTCGCGGGGCAAGTCGGGTCGCCGCACCGCCGCTCCCACAGGTAGTGCAAAACAGTTGCTCCCACCGGGGGTTTCAGCGCCAGCTATTGAGCAGCTCAGGCAACTGCGAAAGGCGCTGGATCTCAGCGTCAGGACGGCTGTCGGCATCCCAGGTCTTGCCCTGGGGATTGAACCAGATCGCCCGCAGGCCTGCGCGCTGGGCTCCGGCGATGTCGTCACCGGGGTGGTCGCCGATATGCACGGCGGCGTGCGCCTCGACCTGGCCTTGGCGCAACGCTTCAAGGAAGGGTTTCGGGTCCGGTTTGCCAATGCCGACGTCTTCGGCGCACAGGGCAAATTTGAAGTAGTCGGCCAGCCCCAGGCGACGCACATCGGCATTGCCATTGGTGACCACGCCCAGGGTGTAGTGGTGACGGAGGATCTCCAGCACTGGCTGCACTTCCGGGAAAATATCGACCTGATGGCGGGCGTGAAGGAACACTTCGAAGCCTTCGTTGGCCAGCTCACGGGCTTTGTTTTCGCTGTAGCCAACATCCTCCAGGGCATGGAACAGCACGCGGCGGCGCAAGGCGCTGATGCGGTGTTTGAGCCCTGGCTCGGCCGCGACCAGGCGCTCGCGGATGCTGTACAGGTGCTCAACCGGCACTGCGCCCAGGTCGGGAGCATTGGCGGCTAGCCAGTCCCTGAGAACGGCCTCGGCGCTGAGGATGACCGGTGCGGTATCCCAGAGGGTGTCGTCGAGGTCGAAAGTGATCAGCTCGATGCTCATGAGTCGCTGCCCTTGCTGCGTTTGGCCCGCGGATGGGCGCTGTCATAGACGGCGGCCAAATGCTGGAAATCAAGGTGAGTGTAGATCTGTGTGGTGGCAATGTCGGCATGGCCAAGCATCTCTTGCACGGCGCGCAGGTCTTGCGACGACTCGAGCAAGTGGCTGGCAAACGAGTGCCGCAGCATGTGCGGGTGCAGGTTCTGGCCGAGTTCGCGCTCGCCGGCAGCCTGTACGCGCACCTGGATAGCCCGGGGGCCAAGACGGCGGCCCTGGCGGCTGACGAACACGGCGTTGTCTTGTGGCGCGCTGATGCCGCGCAGGGCCAGCCATTGCTCCAGGGCTTCGCGTGCCTTGCGGCCGACCGGCAGGACGCGGGTCTTGCTGCCCTTGCCGTGGACTTGCACCAGCCCTGCGGGCAAGTCGAGCTGGTCGGTGTTGAGGCTGGTCAGCTCCGACAGGCGCAAGCCCGAGGAGTAGAACAGCTCGAGCATGGCCTGGTCGCGGCGGGCGAGGAAGTCATCTTCCACGGCGCCGTCGAGCAGTTGCAGGGCACGGTCGGTGTCGAGGGTTTTCGGCAGCCGCCGTTCGCCTTTGGGCGCTGACAGGCCGTTGGCCGGGTCGTGGCTGCACAGGCCTTCGCGGTTGAGGTAGCGGTAGAAGCCGCGCACCGCCGAGAGCAGGCGGGCCAGGCTGCGCGATGACTGGCCCTGATGGTGCTGACGGGCGATGAACTGGCGCAGGTGCTGGATCTGCAGGGCATTCCAGCTGTCGATTCCGGCTTTGCTGCAGTAGGCCAACACGTTGTCGAGGTCGCGGCGGTAGGCCAGCTGGGTATGTTCGGATACCTGGCGTTCATTGCGCAGATGCGCGCAGAAAGCCTGTAGCTGGCGTTCCATCAGCGCACCGGGCGCAAGGTCTGGGTAAAGCGTGGCACCACGCGGCCGAGCACTTCGGCGATGTAGCTGAGGAACAGGGTGCCGACGCTGCTTTTGTAGTGCTGCGGGTCTCGGCTGGCGATCGCCAGTACGCCATGCAGGCCTTGATGGTTCAGGGTGGCAACGGCGGTAGAGCCGACTTCCTTGCGCTGGTCTTCGCCAAACAGGAAGTCCAGTTCATGCTCGCGCAGGTTGCCGCTGACGGTTTTACCGCTGCACAGCAGGCCACCGATGGCTTGCTGGGCGTCGGCGCTGTTGACCCAACGCCCCACTGGCGCGGCGCTGTCGCCGAACAGGATCAGGCTCACGAAGGGCACCTTGAATTCCTGGCGCAGGCTGTCTTCAACGGCCATGACCACGGTTTCCAGGCTGTCGGCATCGAGCAGGTCGAGAATCAGGCGGCGGGTTTTATCGAACAAGCGGTCGTTGTCGCGGGCCACGTCCATCAATTGCGAGAGGCGGTGGCGCATCTCGATATTGCGGTCGCGCAGCAGCTTGAGTTGGCGCTCCACCAGCGAAACGCTATCGCCACGCTGGTGGGGGATGTGCAACTCGCTGAGCAGTTCATCGTGCTCGGCGAAGAACGTCGGGTTGTCGCGCAGAAAGGCCACCACGGCATCAGCCCCGAAGGCGGGCGTCGAGCCCTCGGCGCTAAGGTCGGTGGGCTGTTCGGCAGGAGCCTGGGGCTGATCGGTCATGGTTGGCACTCACTCATAGACGAACCTGTCCTTCAAATACACGCACGGCTGGGCCGGTCATCAGCACCGGCTTGCCCGGGCCTTCCCATTCGATGGACAGGCGCCCACCGGGAAGGTCGATCAGTAACGGTGAATCCATCCAGCCCTGGCTGATTGCGGCCACGGCGGCGGCGCAGGCGCCGGTACCGCAGGCCTGGGTTTCCCCGGCGCCACGTTCCCAGACGCGCAGTTGGGCGCGATGGCGGTCGATGACCTGGATGAAGCCGACATTGACCCGCTGCGGGAAGCGCGGGTGGTGCTCGATTTTCGGCCCCAGGTCGTGAACCGGCGCGCTGTTGATGTCGCTGACCCGTAGTACGGCGTGGGGGTTACCCATCGACACGGCAGCCAGTTCAACCTGTTGCCCGGCCACCTCCAGCGGGTAGCTCAAGGCCTGCGCCGGTGCATCGAACGGAATCTCGGCGGGTGCCAGACGAGGCGGGCCCATGTCGACGCAGATCTGCCCGTCGTTGCGTACATCCAGTTCGATGATGCCGCCTTTGGTTTCAACGCGGATGCGTTTCTTCGCGGTCAGACGCTTGTCCAGCACGAAGCGCGCGAAGCAGCGCGCGCCGTTGCCGCACTGCTCCACTTCCGAGCCGTCGGAGTTGAAAATCCGGTAGCGAAAGTCCACCTCCGGATTGCTCGGTGCTTCGACGATCAGCAACTGGTCGAAGCCGATACCGGTGTGACGATCACCCCATTGTTTGGCGTGCTTGGGCAGGATGTGCGCATGCTGGCTGACCAGGTCGAGGACCATGAAGTCATTGCCCAGCCCATGCATTTTGGTAAAACGCAGCAGCATGGGTTTACTCCGGCAGCAGGCTTTCGCCGGCAAACAACTCGGCTACGGTTTCCCGGCGACGTACTTCGAACGCCTGGTCGCCATCGACCAGCACTTCGGCGCAACGGCCACGGGTGTTGTAGTTCGAGCTCATGACAAAACCATAGGCGCCCGCCGAGTGCACCGCCAGCAGATCGCCTTCGGCCAGGTTGAGCGTGCGCTCCTTGGCGAGGAAATCTCCGGTTTCGCAGATCGGCCCGACCACGTCATAGTTGCGACCTTCGCCCGCGCGAGGCTGCACGGCGGTGACGTTCATCCAGGCCTGGTACAGGGCCGGACGGATCAGGTCGTTCATGGCCGCATCGACAATGGCGAAGTCTTTGTGTTCGGTGTGCTTGAGGTATTCGACGCGGGTCAGCAGGACGCCAGCGTTGGCCACGATGTAACGGCCAGGCTCGAACACCAGGGCCAGGTCACGCTCGCCGACGCGCTCGCGAATGGCCTTGATGTAGTCGCCGGCCAGCGGCGGCTCTTCGTCGCGGTAACGCACGCCAACACCGCCGCCCAGGTCGAGGTGGCGCAGGAGGATGCCGCAGTCGCCGAGGCGGTCGATCAGCGCCAGCAGGCGGTCGAGGGCATCGAGGAAGGGTTCCAGGGTGGTGAGCTGCGAACCGATGTGGCAGTCGACACCGATCACTTCCAGGTTAGGCAACTGCGCGGCGCGGATGTACACCTCTTCGGCATCGGCGATGGCGATACCGAACTTGTTTTCTTTAAGGCCGGTGGAAATGTACGGGTGGGTGCCGGCGTCGACGTCCGGGTTGACCCGCAGCGAGACAGGCGCACGCAGGCCCATTTCGGCGGCAACCACTTGCAGGCGCTCCAGCTCGTCGGTGGACTCGACGTTGAAGCAGTGCACGCCGACTTCCAGGGCGCGGCGCATGTCTTCGCGGGTTTTACCCACACCGGAGAACACCACGCGGTCGGCACGGCCGCCAGCGGCCAGGACACGCTCCAGCTCACCGCCGGAAACGATATCGAAACCTGCGCCCAGGCGCGCCAGCAGGTTCAGCACACCCAGGTTGGAGTTGGCTTTGACAGCAAAGCACACCAGGTGCGAAACGCCCTGCAGGGCGTCGGCATAGCTACGGTACTGGGCCTCGATGTGGGCGCGCGAGTAGACGTAGGTTGGTGTACCGAAACGTTCGGCGATGGCCGACAGGGCCACGCCTTCCGCGAACAGTTGATCGTCGCGGTAGTTGAAAGCGTCCATGGTTTACCCTTACTGATGCTTGTGCGATTGCGACTTTTGACCGTCTTTACTGTCGTCTGGCAGGTACAGCGGGCCCTTCTGGCCGCAGGCGGACACAAGCAAGGCAATCGCGACGAGCGCCGCGAGGGAGGAGATCAGGCGCTTCATGGCGTAATCCTTTGAAATAAGCAGTATTGCGCCCGAGTATACCGAGCACCCGCCGCCTTGCCTATGCAGGCAGCTCGCCGTCGGGCGGGGGGGGAGCTGCGCCAGTGGACGCAGGTCGTTATCCTTTGCATTCGGCGCGCGGCACTCGTATCTTGCCCGGCTTGCGTGTGTGCAGACATTTTTGAGGTTCTTGCAATGAGTTTGACCGAAGCGCGTTTTCACGACCTGGTCGACGCGACCCAACAGGCACTGGAAGACCTGTTCGATGAGACGGACCTGGATCTGGACATGGAGAACTCGGCGGGGATTCTGACCATCAAGTTCGAAGACGGCGCCCAGTTGATCTTCAGCCGCCAGGAACCACTGCGCCAGCTGTGGTTGGCCGACAAGTCCGGTGGTTTCCACTTCGACTACGACGAAGCCAGCGGCAAGTGGGTCTGCGAGAAAAGCGAAGAGCTGCTCGGCGAGATGCTGGAGCGGATTGTCTGGGAACGCGTCGGCGAAAAGCTGGACTTCGACGAGATTTGAGATGAGCACTGCAGCCAAACCGGCCAAGCCGCTCTACAGCAACGTCAGCCCGGCGGTGCCGTCGCCCTGCATCAGCACCTGCCGACTGGACGAGCACAAGGTGTGCATCGGCTGTTTTCGCCATGTCGAAGACATTCGCCAGTGGCGCTCGGCCGATGATCAGCAGCGTCGGCAGATCTGTCAGCAGGCTCAGGTTCGCCGGCAGTTGGCAGGGGCGAGCTAAACCCTATAGCTATTGTGTATTTACTTGGCTGTGGTAGTGTCGGACTTAGTTCGGCTGTGCCGAGTTCTTGCAAACCCCGCCCTTGGGCGGGGTTTTGCTTTATGCCGCTCAGAAAAAGGAGCCTGATTGGATCATGAGCACCACGCCTTCCATTATCGTCACCCGATTGGACGTTCAGCGTCTCGAGCGTCTGATCGACAGCCTCGATGAAAAGACGCAGGACTCGCCGGGTGTGCTCGCCCTGCAGGATGAGCTGGACCGGGCCGAGCTGGTCAGTCACGAGGAAGTGCCGGCCGGTGTCGTGACCATGAACTCCCGGGTTCATTGCCGCGAAGAAGCCAGCGGCAAGGACTACCACCTGACCCTGGTCTACCCCAAGGATGCCAACGCAGACGAAGGCAAGATCTCCATCCTGGCGCCGATCGGCAGCGCGCTGCTGGGCCTGTCGGTGGGTGAACAGATCGACTGGCCAGCGCCAGGCGGCAAGACCCTCAAGCTCAAGCTGCTGGAAGTCGAGTACCAGCCAGAAGCGGCTGGCGACTTCGACCTCTGATGCCTCGCGGTCGCCTGTCTGTGGATAGGCGACCGATCACGGCATGATTACCTGACGCTCAACGCCCGCAGTGTGCTGGCGTGGACACAGTTCTCGACGATGCGGCTGCGCAGCGACCAATCGGTGTTGATGATGCGGAAGTTCTGGATGTAGCTGTCCAGGTCTTTGGAGTCGAACCACTCGTCGATCTTGTCGCTGAAATCGTCCGGAGTGAACAGCACCTTGTTGTACTTGGCGCACTGGATCGACGTCAGCCAGTCGCTTGATGCCCGGCTTGCTGCCGCTTCGTCCATGAAGGCCTTCAGCTCTTCTGTGCTGGGCGTATTCTCACCCATCCATACCTGCTTAACGCCGGGCCAGTATTCGGGCCTGCTCGGGCCGTTGTACGCCACAACCACGGTCTTGCCCGGGTGATCACGCCACAGCTCATTCAGGGTCAAGTGGCTCAGCGACCAGGGAATCAAGCGTTGTTCCAGGCGCGGCTGCAACGCTTGCTGTAGCCACAGGTGCTCTTGAGGCGTGAACCGGTCGAACTGATGGAAATCGAGGATGATGATTTCCTTGGCATTGGCAGGCTGCTGATAGAACTGCTCCAACTGGCTGATCACATCGCCGTACAGGGTTCGTCCCGACGAAGTAAGGTGGAACAGTTGGTAACGGTAAGGCGAGTCCGGGGTGTATTCACGATAGGCCCGAACTCTGAGATCCAGCACGCGAATGCCCCCGCGGATCTGTTCGATGCACGACACATCTTGGGTGATCTCTTGAGGGACGCACAGATTGTCTATCTGCTTGTCCATCCCGGAGTCATGACTGCCAGGCAGGATCAGTTGATCGATGCGTAAGCTGCCAAGCTCCGGGGTGTTACC
This sequence comes from Pseudomonas sp. NUPR-001, assembly GCF_052147955.1. Taxonomy (NCBI): domain Bacteria; kingdom Pseudomonadati; phylum Pseudomonadota; class Gammaproteobacteria; order Pseudomonadales; family Pseudomonadaceae; genus Pseudomonas; species Pseudomonas sp. NUPR-001. Next base: position 5,834,293 of record NZ_CP197353.1, on the reverse strand, counting down.
CATCCAATTTTCTTTGTTCATGTCACACCTCTTATTCTGAGAGGTGTGCAGCATTTGCCAGCCAGGGGGCTGACAGGCAGCGGGAAACGCACCGCAAGTCAATTCATTGCGGTGTGCTCGACGTTTCCTGTGCCGTCTGCAATTGCTTGAGTCCGTTGCTCAGCGCCTGTTCCAGCTCGCGTTTGTATCGCAGGTAGGTGATGGTCGAGTCTTGCTCATCTGCCAGCAGTTCGGAGAGGTCCAGGTCGGTGATGTAGCAAGGGTAGTGTTCGGCCTCGCGGCGCTGTTCGATGATCTCGCGGGCGACCACGGTGTACAGTTGATCGCCATGTTCGAGCTGGGAAAACTCGCGCTGGTTGCAGTACAGCGTGACCTGCACATCGTCATTGGCGCCTGCCTGCAAAATCGCCTGCACTTCGTAGTACGGCTTGTCGAGGGTCGTGAACTCGACCTGGCGGCTTTCCACCTGGCGGACCTTGCCAGGGCCTGATGGCAACAATTGGTAATAAAGAATATCCAGAGCGCCGCGGGCCTGCAGACGCTCCAACGGCAGGCGTGCTTCGCGGCGAAACACGATCGACTGCAAGAAGCGCTGCAGGGGCCGTAACAGGCTGCTTTCATCATGAAATGGCAGGCGTTGTTGCCACAGCGCGTTGTGCTCGTCCAGCACGTAAACATCGACCCAGCCGTCCTGTACCCGGTAGAACAACTGGATGCACTGCGCTTGGCCCAGGGGTAAGAGTTGGGCCAGGTCGAGCTCCTGCAGGGCGTTGGCATCCAGGTGCAGGGGGCTGTAGTTATTACGTTCCTTGCCCAGATAGCGCAGTAGCGCCTCCTGATCATCAAGGCTGACCAGATTCACTGCGTTGCCCTGCAGTTCCAGGACATGGGTGTATTGCTCGACCTGCAGCAGGTAACGGTGGTTGAGGTTCTGCGCTAACAGCGCCTGGGCAGTGCTGAAGACGTCTTCAACCCGCTGGGCAATGGCCTGGGCGCGATTGTGGCAGAAGCAGCGTACCTGCAAGCGTGGCAGGTGCTTGGTATGCCCCAGGCTGTTGAGGTAGTCACGCAGGCAGCGCAGCAGGGCATGCTCGCCGTCGTAGCGCTGCACCTGTACCTCGTTCCAACTGTTGAGGGTCACCTGATCCAGGGTTAGCACCAGGTTTTCACGCACCCCGGCATAGCTCAGCGAGTCGGTGCGTTCGGTGGTCATCAGGATGTTCAGGTCGCGATGGTGGCGCAGCGGATCGACCCCGACGTTGATCAGCAGCAGCACCTCGTCAGCCACGCTGGGCTGCAGCAGGCGTTGCTCGCAGACTTCCGCCAGGGGCAGGGCGACAGCCTGTTGCAGGCTACCGAGCAGGTTGAACAGCTCGTGCTCGCTCAAGTCGCTGCTGCCTGGGTGCAGGGCCAGGCGTGTGCTGCTGTCGATCACGCCATTGCGGTGAGCCCAGGCCAGCAGTTCAAGCAGCTCGCGGCAGCGCTTGATCGGCGCAAAATGTTCCCACTCATGAGCCCCCAGGTTGCCGTTGTACAGGCCCCAGTGCACGTGCCCGGGCTCTTTGCGGTTAGGCGACTGGACCAGCGTCAGGGTGTCTTCGCCCAGGTCCGGGGCGATCCCCGGGTTGATGAACTCAACCTTGCCGGCACGGCGCTCGAAGGCCGCGTACAGGCGCCGTCCGAGCACGCTGAGGTCGCGTTGATCGATGCAGCTGGCGACGTTTTGGTTACGGGCAAACTGGCACAGGAAGCGATAGCTGAAGTTGAGTTCGGCCACCAGTTCGCGGCGCTCGACGGCAACGTGGCGCACTTTCCACTGGTTACGGCTGTCGAGCAGGGTCAGCTGGCGTTCGTCCCAGCCCCATTCCTGGGTCAGGCGCTGGAGCAGGTCGCGCTGCCAGCTGGCACTGCGCTGGCGTCCGCTGCCGGTGAGTTTCTTGTTCACTTTCAGGTACAGGCTGCGGCGTACCAGTTCCAGGCGTTGTTGTTCGCCACGCCCTTGCAGGTACTGCTCAATACGCCGGTACACCATCATGTACGGATCAAGTTCGTCGAGATCGAGGCGATTGGCGAACACCGCCTGCTTGAACTGCAGGCTCAGGCACTGTACCTGCGGGTGTTCACTGGCGTAGGCCTCGGTCAGGAGCAGTTTGAGCACCGATTTGTAAGGCGACTCGATGCCTTTGAACAACTGCCACAGCCCTGCACCGACGTACTCACCCGCTGGTATGTGCGCCAAATGGCCCAGATCGAGGTTGTCCTCGGGGCGGACGAAACGCTTGGACAGCAGGGTTGCGATGTACGGGTGATAACGGGCTTCTTCATAGGTCGGCACCATCCACCACAGCGGTGTGCGCCCGGCGAGCCAGATGGCGGTGCGGTAGAACTCATCGAGCAGCAAGTAGTGCTGGGTGGTGCCGCAGTCATCGGAGCTCAGTTGGCTGTCGCGCTCACCCTTGGCAAAACTTTGCGGCTCGATCAGAAACAGATGGGCTTCGGCGCCCTGACTGGCGGCCCATGTTTCCAAGAGTTGGCATTTCTTGCGCAGCTCTGCCAGCTCGCTCTCGTTGAGCTCGGTGGCATGGCAGACCCAGACGTCCATATCGCTTTGTTCGGCCTGGGCCAGGGTGCCCAAGCTGCCCATCAGGAACAAGCCTTGAATAGCCTGGGGTGGATTGCCGTGGCGCGGCTTATAGGCGAATGAGCGCGTCAGGCGCTGGGCTTCGGCGAGTAGCTGGTTATCCGGTTCAAAATTCGCAACGCCTGCGGGCGTGGTTCCCGATACGTACCCGGGCAGTAGGGGGTGATTGACGTGCAAGAACAGCGGCAGCAGGGTCAGCACTTGCTGCTGACGGCTCGACAACCCTTCCATGGCGCGCGCCAAACGGCCCTGATTGAGCGTCAGAAAGCGCGTGCGCAGCTGGCTGAGCACTTTGCGGTCGATGCCCTGGTCAAGGTCGGGGCGGATTTCGTGGGGGTGGTTCATTGCGGGCTAAACCGGCCGTCAGGGAGCACGGGCAAGTTTAAGCGCTAATTGAAATTTGACGCCATTTTATTAACGCGTCGCGGGGCAAGCCCGCTCCCACCCGGTAGGAGCGGGCTTGCCCCGCGATTTACAGTGTTCTCAGGCCGGCTGAGTGACGTTCAAAATGGTCAACAGCTGCTGCGCATGCTCAGCCGCATCATGCCCCAGGCTGGTCAGGTAACCGCCATCAGGCTGGTCGGTCAGTTGTTTGTCGTACAGGCGCTGGGCGGCGTCGATAAGCGCTTTCGAAGCGGTGTTATGAACCTTGATACCTTCCTGGGTGCTATCCAGGTTGAACAGGGCAAGGACTTCCAGCTCGGCAATCAGATCGGGGGTAAACGACATAGAAACTCCGACTTCCAGACAAGGAGGGCAGCACCGTTGGCGGTGCCTGGTTTTGCAGTGTAGTCAGGGAAATCCTGCTTTGCTTCAGTCCTTTTCAGGTGGCAGCTCAGGCAGGGCGCGCAAGGCGGTCTCATACCACTGAGTGTCAAAAGCGCGGTCATCTTCAAGCATCGCATCGATCTCGTAGGCCAGCACGTGGGCCATGAGGTTGAGGATGTCTTCGCGCTCGTAACCGACGAGGGTGAGTTTGTTGAAGGTGGCTTTGGCCGCAGGCGGGTTATCGCTTTCGATCTGGTTTTCGATCGCTTCGATCAAGGTCGACTCGGCGAACTCTTCTTCGTCGTTGTCGATATCGGTTGGCTCGCTCATGGGCGAATCTCCTTTCAAGGGATGCTCAGTTTGCCACGAGCCAGACGCCAATGCCTTGCTATCGACAAACGCCATGATGCTGGTCAGTAACCGGGCATGGGGCTATAACAACTCGGCCAACCCCCTTTGCGGCCTGGAGGCTGTTTTCATGCTTAAGCTTCATGGATTTGCCGTCAGCAATTACTACAACATGGTCAAGCTGGCGCTGTTGGAAAAAGGCGTTGCGTTCGAAGAAGTGCTGTTTTTTGGCGGCCAGAGCCCGGAGGCGCTGAAGGTCAGTCCGCGCGGCAAGGTGCCCGTGCTGGAGACTGAGCATGGCTTTCTCAGCGAAACCAACCTGATCCTCGATTACATCGAACAGACCCAGCCCGGCGAGAAAGCCCTGCTGCCGGCTGATGCCTTTGCCCAGGCCAAGGTGCGCGAGCTGGTCAAGGAAATCGAGCTGTATATCGAACTGCCCGCCCGTGCCTGTTATCCCGAGGCCTTCTTTGGTGCCAAGGTTGACCCGGCGATCAAAGAAAAAGCCAAGGCAGAACTGCTGGCTGGGGTGCAGACCCTCAAGCGCAACGGCGCGTTCTCGCCTTACGTTGCCGGTAACCAGATGACCCTTGCCGATGTGATGTTCTGCTTCAGCCTGGATTTGGCCAGTGCAGTGGGCAAAGAGGTGTTCGACATGGACCTGTTGGCGGACTTCCCGCAGGCCAAGGCCCTGCTCAAACACTTCAAGCAGAACCCTAACGTGCAGAAAATCGCCGCAGACAAGGACGCGCAAATGCCGGCGTTCCTTGAGATGGTGCGTGGCGGCAAGCGCTAGCCTGCACACCAGCAGCAGGCTCGCGGCATTGCGCCGACGAGCCTGTTCAGTGACTCAGCGGCTGGCCAGCAGGGCCTGACCGCGAGCAACCGCAGCGCGCACCTGGGCCGGTGCGGTACCGCCGATGTGGTTACGGGCGTTGACCGAACCTTCCAGCGTCAGCACCGCGAACACGTCCTGCTCGATCTGGTCGCTGAACTGACGCAGTTCGTCCAGGCTCATTTCGGCCAGGTCTTTACCGCTGTCGACCCCGTACTTGACCGCGTGGCCGACGATTTCGTGGCAGTCACGGAATGGCAGGCCGCGGCGCACCAGGTAATCGGCCAGGTCAGTGGCGGTCGAGAAACCACGCAGGGCGGCTTCGCGCATGATTGCGTGGCGTGGCTTGATCGCCGGGATCATGTCGGCAAAGGCACGCAGCGAGTCGCGCAGGGTGTCGGCGGCGTCGAACAGCGGCTCTTTGTCTTCCTGGTTGTCCTTGTTGTAAGCCAGCGGCTGGCCTTTCATCAGGGTCAACAGGCCGGTGAGGGCACCGAATACGCGGCCGGTCTTGCCGCGAACCAGCTCCGGAACGTCCGGGTTCTTCTTCTGCGGCATGATCGAGCTGCCGGTGCAGAAGCGGTCGGGCAGGTCGATGAACTGGAACTGGGCGCTGGTCCACAGCACCAGCTCTTCGGAGAAGCGCGACAGGTGCATCATTGCCACGCTGGCCGCGGCGCAGAATTCAATGGCGAAGTCGCGGTCGGAAACGCCGTCCAGCGAGTTGCCGCCTACGGCTTCGAAGCCCAGCAGCTGGCAGGTCAGTTCGCGATCGATCGGGTAGGTGGTGCCCGCCAGCGCAGCGCTGCCCAGCGGCATGCGGTTGGTGCGCTTGCGGCAATCGACCAGACGCTCATAGTCACGGCTGAGCATTTCGAACCAGGCCAGCAGATGGTGGCCGAAGGTCACAGGCTGAGCGGTTTGCAGGTGGGTGAAGCCGGGCATGATGGTTTCGGCTTCGCGCTCGGCTTGTTCCAGCAGACCTTTTTGCAGGCGGGTGATTTCGGCCAGGATCAGGTCGATCTCGTCACGCAGCCACAAGCGGATGTCGGTAGCGACCTGGTCGTTACGGCTACGGCCGGTGTGCAGTTTTTTACCGGTGATGCCGATGCGGTCGGTCAGGCGTGCTTCGATGTTCATGTGCACGTCTTCAAGGTCGACGCGCCAGTCGAAGTTACCGGCTTCGATCTCGCCCTGGATGGTTTTCAGGCCATCGATGATGGTGTCGCGCTCGGCATCGGTCAGCACGCCGACCTTCGCCAGCATGGTGGCGTGGGCGATCGAACCCATGATGTCGTGGCGGTACAGGCGCTGGTCAAAATTGACGGAGGCGGTGAAACGGGCGACGAAGGCGTCGACGGGCTCACTGAAGCGGCCGCCCCAGGACTGATTGGTCTTGTCGGTGCTCATGGATTCACTCGTTGAAGGCGTGAACGGAAAAGTGGTGTCGATGATAACAGGGTTAGCGGCTGTGCCGCAGGACGGCGGTCGGTGCAAATGCGTGAATGTGTCGCAGCAAAGGTGCGCGACAGCACGCTTGCAACAGGATATTTATCGATTGAACGGCAGTGTTGCGCCAACCGTCTACAGTTGGACAGAGGATCGGCATGTTTCCAGCCGAACCAGTGAATCTTTAGCCTTCGTGCGAGTCTGAGCGTGGATCGCCGTGACGGTCGTACCTCACTTGTCTACGCTACCCTTGTGCGAGACTCACGCAGGAATCCAGCGCAATATGAATGTCCTGATCGTTGATGACGAACCCCAAGCCCGGGAACGCCTGAGCCGACTGCTAGGTGAACTGGGAGGCTATACAGTACTGGAGCCCAGTGCCAGCAATGGTGAAGAGGCTCTGGCCCTGATCGACAGCCTCAAACCCGAGGTGGTCTTGCTCGACATCCGCATGCCGGGTATGGATGGCTTGCAGGTCGCCGCGCGCCTCTGCGAGCGCGAAGCCCCGCCGGCAGTCGTGTTCTGTACCAGTGACGACGAGTTCACCGTACAGTCCTTTACCGACAGCACCTTGGGTTATGTGCTCAAGCCGGTGACCGCCGATGCCCTGCGCGAAGCGTTGCGCAAGGCCGAGCGGCCCAGCCGGGTCCAACTGGCGGCGCTGACCCGTCCGGCCGCCGAGAGCGGCAGTGGCCCGCGCAGCCATATCAGTGCGCGGACCCGCAAGGGCATCGAGCTGATCCCCCTGGACCAGGTGATCTATTTCATCGCCGACCACAAATACGTGACCTTGCGCCACGATTCTGGCGAAGTGCTCCTGGATGAGCCGCTCAAGGCCCTGGAAGACGAATTTGGCGAACGCTTCGTGCGTATTCACCGCAATGCACTGGTCGCGCGCAACCGTATCGAGCGTCTGCAGCGCACGCCGCTTGGGCACTTTCAACTGTTTCTCAAAGGCCTTAATGGCGACGCATTGATTGTCAGCCGTCGGCATGTGGCCGGTGTGCGCAACATGATGCGGCAGCTTTAGGCCGGGCCTGGAGAATTTTCCTACCAAGGATGGTCCATTCTCCCAGTGACATAGATCTGCAAGTGGGTCGGACTGAGCTGTTATCATCCGTTACATCTATCTTGTACGGATCGATCCATGTCCACTCGTGAAATCCGCATCGCCACACGCAAAAGTGCCCTTGCCCTGTGGCAGGCCGAATACGTCAAAGCCCGCCTGGAGCAGGCCCACCCAGGTTTGCTGGTCACGCTGGTGCCGATGGTCAGCCGGGGTGACAAGCTGCTCGACTCACCGTTGTCGAAAATCGGTGGCAAGGGCTTGTTCGTCAAGGAACTGGAAACCGCGCTCCTGGAAAACCAGGCCGATATCGCGGTGCACTCCATGAAAGACGTGCCCATGGACTTCCCGCAAGGCCTGGGCCTGTACTGCATCTGCGAGCGCGAAGACCCGCGTGACGCCTTTGTTTCCAACACCTTCAAGAGCCTTGATGAGCTGCCAGCTGGCAGTATCGTCGGTACCTCCAGCCTGCGCCGCCAGGCCCAGTTGCTGACCCGTCGCCCTGACCTTGAAATCCGTTTTCTGCGCGGCAACGTCAACACGCGCCTGGCCAAGCTCGATGCCGGTGAGTACGACGCAATCATCCTGGCCGCAGCCGGTTTGATCCGCCTGGGCTTTGAAGATCGCATCACCTCAGGTATCAGCATCGAAGACAGCCTGCCTGCGGGTGGCCAAGGTGCCGTGGGCATCGAATGCCGCAGTGCAGACAGCGAGATCCATGCCCTGCTGGCGCCACTGCACCATCAGGACACTGCTGACCGCGTGGTTGCTGAGCGAGCGCTCAACAAACACCTCAATGGCGGTTGCCAGGTGCCGATTGCCTGTTATGCCGTGCTTGAAGGCGATCAGCTGTGGCTGCGTGGCCTGGTCGGTGAGCCGAGTGGCGGCAAGCTGCTGTGCGCCCAAGCCCGGGCCCCGCGCCAGGATGCCGAAGCGCTGGGTGTGCAGGTTGCCGAAGACCTGCTCAAACAAGGCGCCGAAGAAATCCTCAAAGCCGTTTATGGCGAGGCCGGCCACCCGTGAGCAGCTGGCGTCTGCTCCTGACCCGGCCAGCGGAAGAATGCGCTGCGCTGGCGCAGGTGTTGGCCGAGCAAGGCATTGCCAGCAGCAGTCTGCCGCTGCTTGAAATCGAGGCGCTGAGCCTGGATCAAGCGCAGCTGGACGTGGCGCGTGGCGTGGATCGCTACGCCGCGATCATCGTGGTCAGCAAGCCGGCAGCCCGTCTTGGGCTGGCGGCGTTGTCCCGGTTCTGGCCGCAACTGCCCAAGCAGGCCTGGTTTACCGTGGGCGCTGCCTCTGCGCAGGTGCTCGAAGCCAGTGGCTGCCAGGTCAGCTACCCGGCTGCCGGAGACGACAGCGAAGCACTGCTGCAACTTCCAGCGTTGCACCAGGCAATGGCTGGCCCGGCACCACGGGTGCTGATCATGCGCGGCGAAGGCGGGCGCGAATTGCTTGCCGAGCGTCTCAGCGAGCAAGGTGCTAGTGTCGATTATCTGCAACTCTATCGCCGCCTGCTGCCGACTTACCCGCACGGTGTGCTGCCTGCCCGTGTAACTGCGGAACGCCTGAACGGCCTGGTGGTCAGCAGTGGGCAGGGTTTTGAACATTTGCGGCAGTTGGCCGGGAATGACTGGCCGCAGCTTGCACAGCTGACGCTGTTCGTTCCCAGCCCGCGCGTTGCCGCGCAAGCCCGGGATGCCGGGGCACAGAATGTAGTGGACTGTCGCGGCGCCAGTGCCGCGGCGTTGTTGGCAGCGCTGCAGCAAATGCCTGCACCTGCCCTCTGAAGCGCTAAGCTGATTGGCGACGAGCCCAATGCAAAGGATGGATACGTGAGCGAAACTGTCTTGCCCAACGATGACTTGCAATCGACGCCCGCGGCGTCCGAACCCGCTGCCACCCCGCCGGGCAAACGTTCAGGCAATGGTCTGGCAATCTTCGCGCTGCTGCTTGGCGCCGCAGGCGTAGCCGTCGGTGGTTGGGGCGTATGGCAAGTGCGCCAGCTCCAGGGTGCTGAACAAGGCCAGGGGCAATACCTGCAATCCTTGAGCGAAAAGACCCAGGCGCTGCAGTTGCGCGAGCAACAGATATCCGCACAGTTGGCCAGTTTGCCTGCGGCCAATGAACTGGAAGACCGTCGCCGTCTGGTGGCGCAATTGCAGGGCGATCAGCAGCGCTTGAGCCAGCGCCTGGAAACCATTCTCGGCGCCAGCCGCAAAGACTGGCGCCTGGCGGAGGCGGAGCATTTGCTGCGCCTGGCCAGCTTGCGCTTGTCGGCCCTGCAAGACATCGTCAGCGCCCGTGCGCTGGTGCAGGGTGCCGATGATATTTTGCGTGAGCAGAGCGACCCGGGTGCCTTCGCCGCCCGCGAGCAGTTGGCCAAGAGCCTGGCGACCCTCAACAGCGTGCAGCAGCCGGATCGCACCGGGTTGTTCCTGAAGCTGGCGGCTCAGCGTGAACTGGTGCAGCAGCTCAGTGCTCAGTCGCCCGAGTTCGACAGTAATGCCGATGCCCTCGGCGCGTTGACCGCCGATGGCGATGGCGCCAGCCGCTGGTCGCAGTGGTGGGCAGAGATGACCAAGTACTTCCAGATCGATTTCGACGTGGACGACAATGTACGTCCGTTGCTGGCCGGGCAGTCGCTGAACCAATTGCGTCTGGCCCTGAGCCTGACTATCGAGCAGGCGCAGTGGGCTGCGCTCAATGGTGAGGCCAAGGTCTACACCCAGGCCCTGGATGATGCGCGCAGTGTCTTGCTGGCCAACTTCAACCCTGACAACCCGCAGAGCAAGGCGATGCTCGACAGCCTCAATGCCTTGGCTGAGGAGCCGGTGTCGGTGGTGGTTCCGGACCTGGCCGACAGCCTCAGCGCGGTGCAGGCCTACCTTGAGCGTCGGCACCTGCCAGCCGAGGAGGCCAAGCCATGAAGCGCGTCTACCTGTTGGCGGTGGTGGCCATTGCGGTCGCTGCCGCACTCGGGATCGCGATCGCCAAGCACAGCGGTTATGTGCTGATTTCGTACGGCAGCTTTCGCTATCAATCGGGGCTCTGGGCCGCGCTGGCGGTGCTGGCCAGCATCATTCTCGCGGTGCTGCTGGTGCGCTACCTGGTCGGCCTGGTGCTGACGTCCAGCGGTGTGGTCAACCCGTGGTCGCGGCGCAACCGCAGCCGTCGTACCCGGCTGGCTATCGAGCAGGGTCAGCTGGACCTCGCAGAAGGTCGTTGGGCCAGCGCCCAGCGCCACCTGCAGCGCGCCGCCGAAGCTGAACGCCAACCGTTGCTGTACTACCTCGGTGCGGCGCGAGCCGCCAACGAACTGGGGCGCATCGAAGAGCGTGACAGCCTGCTTGAGCGCGCCCTGGAGCGCCAGCCGCAAGCAGAGCTGGCGATTGCCTTGAGCCATGCCCAGCTGCAACTGGACCATGGTGAGAGCGATGCGGCGCTGGTGACCTTGCAGGCCATGCAGGAACGTCATCCGCATAACGCTCAGGTGCTCAGGTTGCTGCAGCGCCTGTACCGCGAACGTGGCGACTGGTCGGCACTGATCCGCCTGATGCCGGAGCTGCGCAAAGGCAAGGTATTGCCTGCATCCGAGCTGGCCGAGCTGGAGCAACGCGCCTGGGGTGAAAACCTGAGCCTGGCCGCCAGCCGTGAAGGTGAAGAGCAAAGCGCTCTGCAGGCGCTGGAGCGGGCCTGGCAGCAGCTCACGACGGCGCAGCGCCAGGAGCCGCAACTGGTGTTGGCCTATGCCGAGCAGTTGCGTCAGCTGGGTGCCGAAAGCGAGGCGGAAAAGGCCCTGCGCACTGCACTCAAGCGTGAGTATGAAAGCCACTTGGCGCGGCTCTATGGCCTGGTGCGTGGCGCAGACCCCGCACGCCAGTTGCAGACGGCCGAAGGCTGGTTGAAGGCGCATGCCGATGATCCCGGCCTGCTGCTTACCTTGGGGCGTTTGAGCCTGCAGAATCGCCTGTGGGGCAAGGCGCGTGATTACCTGGAAAGTAGTTTGCGCCTTCAACGTAACCCTGAGGCCTGTGCAGAGCTTGCGCGTTTATTGGCCGGGCTGGGTGATTCCGAGCGCAGCAACCAGCTGTTTCAAGAAGGCTTGGGCTTGCTGGACAAGCGACTGCTAGCCTTGCCTTTGCCGGGCGCAGTACAAGCATGATTCACCCTTGGGCTTGTGCGTAATGCGCGAGCCCAAGGCCTTTCAGAAAGTCCCTACAGCTACAAGTTTCTATATCTGACAAAGTCAGACGAAATAACTACTCCTCTAAGCGATTATTCCCTTTCTCTTCAGGGAGTTGCCTTATTTGTCGCGCCTTGAAACAAGGCGCAACTTTCCTCTACCGTTGAAGCCTGTTTATTTCAATCACGGAACCATCATGCCGTTGGCCCGCTTGCGCTCAATGTTCCTTCCGGCTTTGTTGGCCTCGGTGCTCGTGCTGGCCGTTGCGCTCTATCTTGAATGGGGTGTGGCGTTGGCGCCTTGTACGTTGTGTTACAGCCAGCGGCTGTCGCTTGTCGGTATTGTGCTGGTCTGTCTATGCGCCGTGGTGCACTTCCCCGGACGCTTCGGCACCTACGTATACGCGGCGCTGGCGCTGTTGTTTGCCACCACTGGGGCGCTGCTTGCGGCCAGGCATGTGTGGTTGCAGGGCGCATCGGCACTGACCCTTGGTTGTCAGCCATCGATGAACTATTTCATCGAAAGCATGCCCTTGAGTCAGTTGCTCAAAGTCATGGTGCTTGGCAGCGCTGAATGCGCACCGATCAACTGGAGTTTTCTCGACCTGACGGTTCCAGAATGGAGCTTGTTGTCATTCGTGCTGTTGGCCGCACTGCTACTTTTTCGTCTGGTTGCCTACCGGCATGCGGTTATCCGGCATCCGCTCAAAAGCTGAAGCGCAGGGCTACGGTTGCTTGCGACCGGCGGCAGGTCAAAGTGGGATTAAACACTTGTATGAACTTTGTCGCCTGCGTACCTTGAAGCCTAGGGCGCACGGGAATAATCTCCCTGCACGCATACCGAAAACACAGCTGCTCGATGCCGCCTGCTGCTTTCACCTTTGCTCTGCACATTTGCGAGCGGGGGCAGGCGCATAACCCAAAAGGGAAGAGATCGCCATGCTAGATAGTTGTCAGAATGCTCAGGAACGCTGGGGTGGGGTTCATCAGCTTATTGACCGCTGGTTGGATGAGCGTGCAGAACTGGTGACAGCCTTTCGCACGTTGCGCGACGCCAAGCCGGTATTCGCTGACAAAGAAAAAAGCCGGGACTTCTGTGCGGTGCTGATCGATTACGTGTCGGCCTGGCATTTTGAAGTGAGCGAACAATTGGTCAGCGAAGCCAAGGCCTTTGGTGATACCAAGGGGCTGGAACTGGCCAAGCAGATCAGCCCGCGTATCGATGCGACCACTGAAATCGCTACGGCCTTCAACGACCATTGCGACAAGGGCAACTGCAACGATCCTGAGCGCTTCGCGAAGAAGCTGAACGAGCTGGGCAGCTTGCTGCACGAGCGCTTCGAACTCGAAGATTGCCTGATCGAAGTACTGCATACCGCGCACAGTGAAGAGGCTGCGGTACAGGCGTGATGGATGCGCCGGCTACTCAGTCGGCGACCCCCACCAGCTCGATCTCGAACACCAGTGGCGTATAGGGCGCAATCAGGTCGCCCGCGCCTTCGGCGCCATAGGCCAGGGCTGAAGGAATCACCACACGCCACTTCGATCCTGTTGCCATTTCTGGCAACGCCATTTGCCATCCCTCGATCACACTGTCCAGATTGAACCATTGCGCATTTTGGTTTTGATCGAAGACGCTGCCATCAGGCAACTTGCCGACATAGCGAACCTGGACTTTTCCGTGAGCGGAGGGTTTGGCACCGCTACCTTTGACTGACTCATTGACCAGAATGCCTGCGGCTAATTCGCGCACACCCGAGCGAGCTCGCTCAGTGGCCATGAAGCGTTTTTCGGCACTTAGCAACTGTTCCTGCTGTGCTTGTAGTGCAGCTTCATTGGCACGCTTTTCATGTTCAGTGAGTACGGCCGTCATGCGCTCTTTGCTCAGTGCCAGTGGCTTGTTCTGATAGGCCTGACGCAAGCCTTCAAGCAGGGCATCCAGTTGCAAGTCGGGAACTTCCGAACGCAAGCGCTCGCCCAGGCTGGCGCCGAGGCTGTAGGCCAGATCGTGCTCGTTTGTGGTGGGTTGCGAGGGCGCTGCAATGAGCGATGCCGGGAATAAAAAAACAGCTAACACTAGATGGCGTGACACGGGCTCACTCCTGCTTCAGCGGATATGAAGTATGCCAGCCTTCGCCAGTGACTTCGTGTAAATATCAGCAACACTTTGTGAAGCATCTACACTTGATTCCAGCTGCAGCGATAACAACTTTGCCCAGGCATGCAACGCGGCGCCTTCAATACTGTCAACATGCCCTAGCGGCGGTAGCAGCAGAAGCATAGTATGAGCCGCACTCTCGTCAGCCAGGAGGTAAACCATGTCGGCCAATAAGAAGCCAGTAAGTACGCCGTTGCACCTGCTCCAACAACTCTCGGGCAGCCTGCTCGATCATTTGGAAAATGCCTGCTCGCAAGCGCTGGCTGATGCTGAAAAACTGCTCGCCAAGTTGGAGAAGCAACGCGGTAAAGCACAAGAGAAACTGCACAAATCCCGTCTCAAACTGCAAGAGTCAGCCAAGTCTGGAAAAGCAAAAGCGCAGGCCAAGGCCAAGTCCGCTGCCGCTGAACTGGAAGAGTTGCTCGATTCGCTCAAAGAGCGCCAGTCGCAGACGCGCACCTACATTCTGCAACTCAAGCGTGATGCCCAGGAAAGCCTGAAACTGGCTCAGGGTGTTGGCAAAGTTAAAGAAGCAGCTGCCAAGGCACTGACCCAGCGTGAAGCTAAACCTGCTGCGGTAGCGGCCAAGCCAGCTGCCAAACCCGCGGCAAAAGCGGCGAGCAAACCTGCCGCTAAACCCGCTGTAAAAGCTGCTGCAAAACCGGCTGCCAAGGCCCCGGCACGCACTGCGGCTGCCAAGCCTGCCGCTGCAAAACCTGCGGCTAAACCAGCGGCCAGGCCCGCAGCCAAAACTGCCGCAGCCAAACCGGCTGCCGCTAAAGCACCGGCCAAACCAGCTGCTGCAAAACCTGCTGCAAAACCTGCGGCCAAGCCAGCTGCTAAAGCCGCTGCGAAACCTGCAGCCAGAACGGCTGCTGCCAAGCCTGCCGCCGCCAAGCCAGCGGCAGCCAAACCAGCAGCAGCGAAGCCAGCGGCCAAGCCCGCGGCTAAACCTGCAGCAGCGAAGGCACCTGCCAAACCAGCAGCCAAGCCAGCGGCGGCGAAAGCACCTGCCAAACCAGCAGCCAAACCCGCAGCAGCTAAGGCCCCCGCCAAGCCTGCAGCCAAGCCAGCGGCAGCCAAAGCACCTGCAAAACCAGCGGTCAAACCCGCTGCAAAAGCACCTGCCAAGCCAGCTGCTCAACCCGCTGCAGCCAAGCCTGCGGCACCCGCGCCAGTGGCTTCCACTCCAGCACCTGCAGCCACTGCACCGACGACGCCTGCCGCAACCCCTGCAGCATCGCCGGTAACCCCAGCTCAAACGCCGTCTTCGGCGTCCTGAGTCGATTGCATCACGGCGCGCAGCGTATGCAGCGCGTCGTGATGCACACCGGCGCCTGCAGGCGCTAGAGCGCCAAGCCAGTCGGCAGCCACTCCCGGTGTTGCCAACCAACCGTCACAGATCCCCTGCAAACGTTCGAGCACGATGCGCTCGGCATTCAGTTCCAGCCCCTTCACCTGCTCACGCAACGTAGCCAACTGCGGGTCATGCATGGCCGCTGTGCGCCATTGCTGACGCAAATTGCGCAACGGCTTAACCACATCGGTTTGCCAGGCTTCGGCACCTTCGCGCAGGGCCTGGAGGCGTTGCTCGTTCGCTGCAATGCTACGGCTGTCGAGCCAGGCTGCGCACAGCAGCAGGCAGACGTCGCCGCCTTGATCCTGCCATTGCAGGCAGGCAGCTTCCACGCCGGGGCGGGCGTAAAGATCCAGGGCAAAATTCCACAGGTCGGTGTACATGGTCCCACTCGCGCCAGTTGCCGACGAAGCTGGTAGACTCCGCGGCCATTATGATCAGACTATCGAACCTCACTTTACAGCGTGGTCCTCAGCGCCTGCTAGAAGGCGCCGAGATGACCCTGCACGCCGGCCAGAAAGCCGGCCTGATCGGTGCCAACGGCGCCGGTAAATCCAGCTTGTTCGCCTTGCTGCGCGGGGAGCTGACGCCTGACTCCGGCGACTGTCAGCTGCCGGCAGACTGGCGCATCGCGCACATGCGCCAGGAGGTCGATACCCTCGACCGGCTGGCGGTTGATTATGTGCTTGATGGTGACGCTCGTTTGCGCAAGGTCCAGGCCGACCTCGCTGCTGCCGAGGCTGCGCATGACGGTACGGCGCTCGCGCGTCTGCACATCGAACTCGACAGCGCCGACGGCTACACCGCCGATGCCCGTGCGCGCAAACTGCTGGCAGGCCTTGGGTTTACCAACGAGCAGATGGACCGCCGAGTCGGCGACTTCTCCGGTGGCTGGCGGATGCGCCTGAACCTGGCTCAGGCGCTGATGTGCCCTTCCGACCTGCTGCTGCTCGACGAACCCACCAACCACCTGGATCTCGATGCGATCCTGTGGCTGGAAGATTGGCTCAAGGGTTATCCGGGCACACTGCTGCTGATTTCCCACGACCGCGATTTCCTTGATGCGGTGGTCGACCATGTGGCCCACGTCGAGCAGTGCAAACTGACGCTCTACCGTGGCGGCTACACGGCGTTCGAACGCACCCGTGCCGAGCGTCTGGCGCAGCAGCAACAGGCCTATGAGAAGCAGCAGGCCCAGCGTGCGCACATGGAAAAATACATCGCCCGATTCAAGGCGCAGGCCACCAAGGCCCGTCAGGCGCAAAGCCGGATCAAGGCGCTGGAGCGCATGGAAGAACTGTCGGCGGCGCATGTCGATTCGCCGTTCGACTTCACCTTCCGTGAGTCAGAGAAAATCTCCAGCCCGTTGCTCGATTTGTCGGAAGGGCGCCTGGGCTACGGCGACAAGACCATTCTGGAGAAGGTCAAGCTGCAGCTCACCCCGGGTGCGCGTATCGGCTTGCTCGGCCCCAATGGTGCCGGTAAATCGACCCTGATCAAAAACCTCGCCGGTGAACTGGAGCCGCTGAGCGGCCGCCTGGTGCGCGGTGAGAACCTGTCTGTGGGTTACTTTGCCCAGCATCAGCTGGACTCCTTGGATAACAAGGCCAGCCCCTTGCTGCACCTGCAGCGCCTGGCACCGACCGAGCGTGAGCAGACCTTGCGCGATTTCCTCGGTGGCTTTGACTTCCGCGGTGGCCGTATCGATGAACCGGTGCTGAATTTCTCCGGTGGCGAGAAGGCGCGACTGGCCCTGGCCCTGATTGCCTGGGAACGTCCCAACCTGTTGCTGCTCGACGAACCGACCAACCACCTCGACCTGGAAATGCGCTTGGCGCTGACCATGGCGTTGCAGGAGTTCAGTGGTGCGGTGCTGGTGGTTTCCCACGACCGTCACTTGCTCAAGAGCACCACCGACGACTTCCTGCTGGTGGCCGACGGCAAGGTCGAGACCTTCGACGGCGACCTCGACGATTACACCCGTTGGCTGGTCGAGTACCGTCAACGCAACGCGCCTGTCAGCACTGCGCCGGTCAATGCCGACAAGACTGACAAGAAAGCTCAGCGTCAGGCCGCCGCCGCACTGCGTCAGCAACTGGCACCGCACAAGCGTGAAGCCGACAAGCTCGAGCGTGAGCTGGGCACCTTGCATGAGCAATTGGCCAAGGTCGATGCCAGCCTGGGTGACAGCGCCCTGTATGAAGCAGCACGCAAGGACGAGCTGCGCGACTTGCTGGCCCAGCAGGCCAAGCTCAAGGTTCGCGAAGCTGAACTGGAAGAAGCCTGGATGGCCGCCCTCGAGCAGCTGGAGACCATGCAGGCGGAGCTGGAGGCGTTGTCTTGATAACGTCGTTGCAGCTTCCGGTACCGCCGGAGTGGATTGCGCCGTTCTGGATGGGCCTGCAGATACTCCTGATCCTGTGCGCTGCGTTCGTGCTGCAGCGCCTGGTGGGGCGCGGCCTCAAGCGCCTGGGCGAGCGTTATCCGTTGCCACCGGAGCTGATGGTGCCGGTGCGCGGCGGCTTGCGCTGGCTGATCATGGGCAGTGCACTGGTGTTCGTGCTGGAGCGCCTTGGGGTTTCTGCCACGGTGCTGTGGACGGCCCTGTCGGGCTTTGTGGCCGTGGCAGCGGTGGCGTTCTTCGCCATGTGGAGTGTGCTGTCCAACCTGCTGTGTGCGGTGCTG
The DNA here is from genome assembly GCF_052147955.1 of Pseudomonas sp. NUPR-001. Taxonomy (NCBI): domain Bacteria; kingdom Pseudomonadati; phylum Pseudomonadota; class Gammaproteobacteria; order Pseudomonadales; family Pseudomonadaceae; genus Pseudomonas; species Pseudomonas sp. NUPR-001. The sequence goes on along the minus strand of NZ_CP197353.1, from coordinate 5,816,804 downwards.
ATCTTCACCGTCGGGCCGTTTCGCATCGGGGACGTGGTGGAGCTGGTCGAAACCATCGACAAGCCCGGCGTCAAAGGGCGGGTAGTGGCCATCAACCTGCTGTTCACCACCCTCACCGAAATGCCTGAAGCGGGTGGGGCGACGGTGCAGGTGCCGAACAGCCAGTTCTTCCAGAAATCGGTCAGGCGTTGGCGCGGTACAGACGTTGTGCCTTTGGTAGGCGACGACAAAACCACGGGTAAATGATCGCGATCTGAAAAAAATCGTGGTTATTTTTTCACCAGCACACTAGCTTAGAGCTTTGTAACAAGTTCGGTCCGAGGTGTGCGATGTCGTTGGAAACGTGGTTGGCCTTTTTTGCCGCTTGCTGGGTGATCAGCCTCTCACCGGGCGCCGGGGCGATTGCTTCGATGTCCTGTGGCCTGCAGTACGGTTTCTGGCGCGGTTACTGGAACGCCTTGGGCCTGCAACTGGGCCTGGTGCTGCAGATTGCGATCATTGCTGCCGGTGTCGGCGCCATCCTGGCGGCCTCGGCGACCGCGTTCCAGCTGATCAAATGGTTCGGTGTTGCCTACCTGGTGTACCTGGCCGTGAAGCAATGGCGTGCGCTGCCTTCGGATCTTAGCGATGAGTCAGCGGTACGGCCGATTGGCAAGCCGCTGAGCCTGGTGTTTCGTGGCTTTCTGGTCAATGTCAGCAACCCCAAAGCACTGGTTTTCATGCTGGCGGTGCTGCCACAGTTCATCAACCCCCATGCACCGCTGCTGCCTCAGTACCTGATCATCACCGCGACCATGATCACCGTCGACCTGCTGGTGATGGCCGGGTATACCGGCCTGGCTGCACGGGTATTGCGTTTGCTGCGCACGCCCAAGCAACAGCGGCGGATGAACCGGACCTTTGCCGGTTTGTTCCTCGGCGCAGCCACCTTGCTCGCCACCATCCGCCGAGCTCCCGTCTGAATCCCGGTAGGAGCGGGCTTGCCCCGCGATAGCGGTGTGTCAGTCATACCGCTTCGCGGGGCAAACCCGCTCCTACAGGTGAAATTGTCACTAAATTTTACTTAGATTGACCGGCACACCTTGAGCGATCGCCAATGGAAGTGAACAATGCAATTCCTCGCATTGTTATTTGAGATTGGCTCATGATTCCCCGTTCCCGCTTGCTCGCCTGGCTGTTATGGCCGGTGTTGGCGCTGTGCAGTTCTGTGCTGCTGGCCGACACCGTGGACGACGCTGCCAAGGCTTTGCATTTGCTCGATTACATCGGCGCCGATTACCCGGCCACGGTCGAGGCTGGCAAGGTGGTGGATGACGGTGAATACCGCGAGCAGTTGGAGTTCACTGAGGTGCTGCAAGGCCTGGTCAGTGGCTTGCCCGCGCGCCCCGAGCGCCAGTCCCTGGAGCAGGGTGTGGCGAGCCTGCGTCAGGCGATCGATCAGCGTCATGACGGCGCTGGCGTTGCGCGTCAGGCCCGGCAGCTTGGCGCACAACTGGCGGTCGCCTACGAAGTCAGCCAAGCACCGATCATCACCCCGGACCCTACCCGTGGTGCACCACTGTATGCCCAGCACTGTTCGGTATGCCATGGCGATACCGGTGCCGGCGATGGCCCGGCGGGTGTAGGCCTGGAGCCACCACCGGCCAACCTGCGCAGCAGCGAGCGCCTCGCGCGGTTGAGCCTGTATGACCTCTACAACACCCTCGGGCAAGGCATCGAAGGCACCGACATGCCTTCCTTTGCCGACCAGCTGGACGAGCGTCAGCGTTGGGACCTGGCCACCTATATCGCCAGTTTCACCGCCGACCCGGCCAAGGCCAGCGGCGAGATCCGCTACAACCTTGCTGATCTGGCACGCCAGACCCCGTTGGAGATTGAAGCGTCGCAAGGCCTGGACGCAGCGGCAGTGTTTCGCGCCCAGCGCGCGCAGCCACCGCAGGTGCAGCGTGGCCCGGCGCAGTTGCTGGACTATACCGCCGACACCCTGGACAAGAGCCTGGCGGCCTATCAGAGCGGCGATCATGAACAGGCCTACGACCTCTCGGTAGCGGCGTACCTGGAGGGCTTCGAGTTGGTCGAGAGCTCCCTGGACAACGTCGACGCCAATGTACGCAAGGACACCGAAAAATCACTGATGGCTTACCGTCAGTCGCTGCAAGATGGCCTGCCCATCGAGCAGGTCAGTCAGCGTTTGCAGGCGGCCAAGGCCAAGCTCAAGGAGGCTGCCGGACTGTTGGGCGGCGACAGCCTGAGCTGGTCGTTGAGCTACATCTCAGGCTTGCTGATTCTGCTGCGCGAGGGCCTGGAAGCGATCCTCGTGCTGGCGGCGATTCTCGCCTTCCTGCGCAACACCGGCCAACAGTCGGCGGTACGCAGCGTCAACATTGGTTGGCTGCTGGCGTTGCTCGCCGGGTTTGGCACCTGGGCCCTGGCGGCCTATGTGATCGACGTTGGCGGTGCGCAGCGTGAACTGCTCGAAGGCTGTACGGCGTTGTTCGCCAGCGTCATGGTGCTGTGGCTGGGGGTGTGGATGCACGACCGTCGGCATGCCGCGGCCTGGCAGAACTACATCAAAAGCAGCCTGGTCAGTGGCGGCGGGCGGTTCGGCTTTGCCTTGCTGGCGTTCTTCTCGGTTTACCGCGAACTGTTCGAAGTGATTCTGTTCTACGAAACCCTGTGGCTGCAGGCAGGGCCTGCCGGGCATCAGGCGGTTCTGGCGGGTGGCGCCACCGCCTTGGTGCTGCTGGTGGGGCTGGCGTGGATCATTCTGCGCGGCTCGGCCAAGCTGCCGCTGGCGCTGTTCTTCAGCATCAACGCCGCCTTGCTCTGCGCCTTGTCGGTGGTGTTTGCCGGGCATGGGGTCAAAGCATTGCAGGAGGCGGGGGTGTTCGGCACGCGTCCGGTGGCCTTCTTTGACTTCGACTGGCTGGGTATCCACGCTGACGCCTACTCGCTGGCGGCGCAAGCCGTTGCCTTGCTGGCTATCGTGATTCTCTACGGGCGCAGCCGTCTGGCTGAGAAGCGACGCGTTTCAGCAGGCTGATTTGAAGCGCAGCGGGCGAGCGGGGATACTGTTCGCCCGTTTTTGTTGGAAGTGTTGTCATGCGTGTCTGGATTGATGCCGATGCCTGCCCCAAGGCGGCCAAGGATCAGGTCGTCAAATTTGCCCTGAAACGCCAGCTGGAAGTGGTGCTGGTCGCCGGGCAGAGCCAGATCAAGCCGGCCTTTGCTTGCGTCAAGCTGATCGTGGTGCCGAGCGGCCCTGATGCTGCGGACGATTACCTGGTCGAGCATGCCGTGCCGGGTGAACTGGTGATCTGCAGCGATGTGCCGCTGGCCGACCGGCTGGTGAAAAAAGGTGTGGCTTGCCTTGACCCGCGTGGCCGCGAGTTCGATGAGCGCAACATGGGCGAGCGTCTGGCGGTGCGCAATCTGTTCACTGACCTGCGCGAGCAGGGGCAGGTCGGGGGTGGCCAGGCGCCTTATGGCGATCGTGAGAAGCAGGCGTTTGCCAATTCCCTGGACCGGATTCTTACGCGTCTGGCACGTCAGTAGTCAGGTTGATCGCGGGGCAAGCCCGCTCCCACAGGATTTGCTGTGGGAGCGGGCTTGCCCCGCGATGCGTTTCAGTCTTTCTCGTGAGTCAACTCGAGCACCCGGTCTACCAGCTTGTTGATGCCACCAGCCGCTTCGAAGATCGACTGTGCCAGCATGTACGCCGGGGTGCTGACCAGTTTGCGCTGGGTGTCTTCGACAATGTCGTGGACATCGCATTCTTCGTGGGTGCCGCCCATCTTGACGATGGCGGCGCTGGTGTCGGCGTCGTTGCCGATGGTGCAGACCACGCCGGGACCGTAGATTTTTGCCGCCAGGGCAGGGGAGATGCAGATCAGGCCAACCGGCTTGCCAGCCTCGGCGAAGGCTTCTGCCAGGGCGAGCACGTCTGGGTTGACGGTGCAGCCCGTGCCTTCAACGGCAAAGTTGGACAGGTTTTTCGCCGCGCCAAAGCCACCCGGTACGATCAAGGCATCAAAGTCTTTGGCGTCAGCTTCGCGCAGGTCTTTGACGTTGCCGCGGGCGATGCGCGCCGACTCCACCAGAACGTTACGCGTTTCCGGCATTTCTTCGCCGGTCAGGTGGTTTACCACATGCATCTGCGCAATGTTGGGGGCAAAGCACTGCACCTCGGCGCCACGTTGGTCCAGGCGCAGCAGGGTGATGACGCTTTCGTGGATTTCGGCGCCGTCAAAGACACCACAGCCGGAAAGAATCACTGCAACTTTTTTCTTGGTCATGCTCACTACTCCCGAGTCGAGGCACTCAATGTCTCCTAAAACAGCAGATGCTGCCAGAGGTGCCAGCGTTCATTGCTCTGAGTGTGGCCGAATCCGGCGCTGAGCGCCGCTTATGACTTGTCGCTGCCTTGGTCAGGGTCGTGCTGACTGGCCTGTTTCTGCAACGCCGCGGCTTCTTTGCGTGCCACGCGCGCGGCCTTGAAGCGGCGGCGCAGCCACAGGCAGCCACCGAAGGCCAGCAAGCCGCCGAGCACCCACAACTCGTACTTTTTCACGTTGCCCAGCATGCCTTCGAGAATTGCCCCGAAGTGATAGGCCGCAGCGCCCAGTGCCAGGGCCCAAACCGCTGCACCAATACCGTTGAGCAGCAAATAGCGACGTGGCGGGTAGCCGGACAGGCCAATAGCTACCGGCATGACGGTGCGCAGGCCATAGACGAAACGAAAACTCAGGACCCAGATGTCCGGATGGCGACGGATGTGCTCCAACGCACGGTCACCCATCAGTTGCCAGCGCGGTTTGCGTGCCAGCAATTTGCGCCCGTGCTTGCGCCCCATGAAGTACCACAGCTGGTCGCCAGCGTAGCTGCCGAAGAAGGCCACCAGGACCACCAGGTTGATATCCATGTATCCGCGGAACGCAAGGAAGCCTGCGAGAACCAGAATGGTCTCACCTTCGAAAAAGGTGCCGAGAAAAAGGGCAAAGTAACCAAAATCCTGCAGGAATTCTTGGAGCATTTTCTGGGTGCTGGCGAAATGAACGCGCAGCCTAACCCTTCGTGGCCGTTGGGGAAAGTATCCAAATGTGTCTCGACGTTAACATTTCCTACAAGGACAATGACTGCGCCCTTAAGTCGCAGGGTTGTCCCAGGCCGTCATACAAGCGTCATAATGGCCGCTTATAACTGTCGCGCTCGCCCGCCTGTGCGGGCTCAGGAGTCTGCCGTGAGCTTTACCCCCGCTAACCGTTTGTTTCCTGCCACTCGTCTGCGTCGCAACCGTCGTGACGATTTTTCCCGTCGCTTGGTGCGCGAAAACGTACTGACTGTCGATGACCTGATCCTGCCGGTGTTCGTGCTCGATGGCGAGAACCGCCGCGAAGAAGTAGCGTCGATGCCGGGTGTAGAGCGTCTGAGTATCGATTTGCTACTGGAAGCTGCGCAGGAGTGGGTGAAGTTGGGCATTCCAGCCCTGGCACTGTTCCCGGTGACGCCTACCGAGAAAAAATCCCTCGATGGCGCTGAAGCCTGGAACCCGCAGGGCATTGCCCAGCGTGCTACCCGCGCGCTGCGCGAGCGTTTCCCGGAGCTGGGCGTCATCACCGACGTTGCCCTGGACCCGTTCACCACCCACGGTCAGGACGGCATTCTCGACGAAGAAGGCTACGTCCAGAACGACATCACCGTTGATGCCCTGGTGCGTCAGGCGTTGTCCCATGCCGAGGCGGGCGCTCAGGTGGTTGCGCCGTCGGACATGATGGACGGTCGCATCCAGGCGATTCGTGAAGCACTGGAGCTGGCCGGTCACGTAAACGTGCGTATCATGGCGTATTCGGCCAAGTACGCCAGTGCCTACTACGGTCCATTCCGTGATGCCGTCGGCTCGGCCCTGAACCTGGGCAAGGCCAACAAGGCCTCTTACCAGATGGACCCGGCCAACAGCCACGAAGCGCTGCATGAAGTGGCTGCGGACCTGGCCGAAGGCGCCGATATGGTGATGGTCAAACCAGGCATGCCGTACCTGGACATCCTTTATCGGGTCAAGGATGAATTCAAGGTCCCGACCTTTGTCTATCAAGTCAGTGGCGAGTACGCCATGCACATGGCCGCGATTCAGAACGGCTGGCTCAGTGAGGGAGTGATCCTTGAATCCCTCACGGCCTTCAAACGGGCAGGAGCTGATGGCATCCTGACCTATTTCGCTGTTCGCGCTGCTCAATTGATGAGAGGGCAGTAACGCCCTTCAGGAACGCCAGATGAATAACGAAGTACTCAGTGATGTCGCTATGAAACAAGCCCAGCCCGTGCCAGAGCAGATGCTTGAGACACCGCCGGAGCCTGCGGCAGTGCCTGAGCCTGTGGCCGAGGTCGAGGTCGAGGCGCCGGCACCCGCGCCTGCGCCGTCTCCGGCAGCGGCAGCGCCGGCCGTGGCGATCCCCGGTCTGGATGACAGCAGCCTGTACATTCACCGCGAGTTGTCCCAGTTGCAGTTCAACATCCGTGTGCTCGAACAGGCACTGGATGAGAGCTACCCACTGCTGGAGCGGTTGAAGTTCCTGCTGATCTTCTCCAGTAACCTGGATGAGTTCTTCGAAATTCGTGTGGCGGGCCTGAAAAAGCAAATCACCTTTGCCCGTGAGCAGGCCGGTGCTGACGGCCTGCAGCCGCACCAGGCATTGGCGCGCATCAGTGAGGTGGTCCACAGCGAAGTCGATCGCCAGTACGCGATCCTCAACGATGTGTTGCTGCCAGAGCTGGAAAAACACCAGATTCGCTTTATCCGCCGCCGCCACTGGAACACCAAGCTGAAAACCTGGGTGCGGCGTTTCTTCCGCGACGAGATCGCGCCAATCATCACCCCGATTGGTCTGGACCCGACGCACCCGTTCCCGTTGCTGGTGAACAAGAGCCTGAACTTCATTGTCGAGCTCGAAGGCGTCGATGCCTTCGGTCGCGACTCGGGCCTGGCGATCATTCCGGCACCGCGCCTGTTGCCGCGGGTGATCAAGGTTCCGGAAGATGTCGGCGGCCCGGGCGACAACTACGTGTTCCTCTCGTCGATGATCCACGCTCACGCTGACGATCTGTTCCAGGGCATGAAGGTCAAGGGCTGCTATCAGTTCCGTCTGACCCGAAACGCCGACCTGGCACTGGATTCCGAAGATGTCGAAGACCTTGCCCGCGCCCTGCGTGGCGAGCTGTTCTCGCGTCGTTATGGTGATGCGGTGCGCCTGGAAGTGGCCGACACCTGTCCGAAACACCTTTCCGATTACCTGCTCAAGCAGTTCAGCTTGAGCGAGAGTGAGCTGTATCAGGTCAACGGCCCGGTCAACCTGACCCGACTGTTCAGCATCACCGGCCTCGACAGCCACCCGGAGTTGCAATACACCCCGTTCACGCCAGCGATTCCCAAGCTGTTGCAGAACGCCGAGAACATTTTCAGTGTGGTCGGCAAGCAGGACATCCTGCTCATGCACCCCTTCGAGTCGTTCACGCCGGTGGTCGATCTGCTGCGCCAGGCCGCCAAAGATCCGCATGTATTGGCGGTGCGCCAGACCCTGTACCGCAGCGGAGCCAACTCGGAGATTGTCGACGCACTGGTCGATGCCGCACGTAACGGCAAGGAGGTCACTGCGGTGATCGAATTGCGCGCGCGTTTCGACGAAGAGTCCAACCTGCAGATGGCCAGCCGTCTGCAAGCCGCCGGTGCGGTGGTGATCTATGGTGTGGTCGGTTTCAAGACCCACGCCAAAATGATGCTGATCCTGCGTCGCGAAGCAGGCGAGATCGTGCGCTATGCCCACCTGGGTACCGGTAACTACCACGCAGGTAACGCGCGCCTGTACACCGACTACAGCCTGCTGACGTCGGACGATGCCTTGTGCGAAGACGTCGGCAAGTTGTTCAGCCAGCTGATCGGCATGGGTAAGACGCTGCGCATGAAGAAGCTGCTGCATGCGCCGTTCACCCTGAAAAAGGGCATGCTCGACATGATTGCGCGTGAAACCCAGTTTGCCCTGGACGGCAAACCTGCGCACATCATCGCCAAGTTCAACTCGCTGACCGATCCGAAGATCATCCGCGCCTTGTACAAAGCCAGTCAGTCAGGGGTACGTATCGATCTGGTGGTGCGCGGCATGTGCTGCCTGCGGCCGGGGATTGCCGGGGTGTCGCATAACATTCAGGTGCGTTCGATCATCGGTCGCTTCCTGGAGCACACCCGGGTGTTCTACTTCCTCAACGGCGGTGAAGAGCAGATGTTCCTCTCCAGTGCCGACTGGATGGAGCGCAACCTCGACAAGCGAGTCGAGACCTGCTTCCCGGTCGAGGGCAAGAAGCTGATCTTGCGGGTGAAAAAGGAGTTGGAAGGGTACCTGACCGACAACACCCACGCCTGGATCCTGCAGCCCGACGGCCGCTACGTGCGCAGCACGCCGACCGGCAACCAGAACCCGCGCAGTGCCCAGGCCGCTCTGCTCGAGCGCCTGAGCAACCCGGTCCTCAGCGTACGCTGAGGACGAAGCCGACCCGGGTCAGCCACTCGGCCTCCAGGCCGAAGTCGGCCTGGGTCAGCTGATTCTGCTCCAGCCAGCCTGCCGGGAATTCCACATCCAGACTGTCGCCCGCCGCGTGCAGGGTGACGGTCGGCATTTGCTGGGTGCCACGGATATGGTGGAACAGGATCGCAAAGCGCAGCAGCACGCACAGGCGGATCAGCTTGGTGCCGTCTTCGCCGAACTCGGCGAACTTATCCTTGGGAATGTTGCGGCGATGACCGCGTACCAGCAGCGCTAGCATTTGCTGGTCTTCGCGGGAGAATCCGGCCAGGTCCGAGTGCTCGATCAGGTAGGCGCCGTGTTTGTGATAGTGATAGTGGGCGATGTCCAGGCCCACTTCATGCACCTTGGCCGCCCAGCCAAGCAGCTCGCGCCAGATACCGTCTTCCAGGTCCCAGGCCTTGGCCACCTGGTCAAAGGCATGCAGGGCTTTGCGTTCAACCCGGGCAGCCTGGCCCTGGTCAACGTGATAGCGCTCCATCAGCGAGGTCAGGGTGCGTTCACGCACGTCTTCGTGGTGATGGCGGCCGAGCAGGTCGAACAGTACGCCTTCACGCAGCGCGCCGTCGCAGTGATCCATGCGCTGCAGCTCAAGGGCGTCGAAAATCGCTTCGAGAATCGCCAGGCCCGCCGGGAAGATCGCACGGCGGTCGGGTTTGACGCCGTCGAAGTCGATCTTGTCGGTTTCACCCAGCTTGAACAGTTTGCGCTTGAGCCAGGCCAGGCCCTCGGCATTGACTTCACCGTTGCCCATGCCGCCAGACTTGAGCGCCGCGCCAATGGCGCGAATGGTCCCGGAGGAGCCGATCGCTTCGTCCCAGGTCAGGCGGTGCAGGGCATTTTCGATACTCATCAGCTCAAGGCGCGCAGCGGTGTAGGCCTGTGCGTAGCGCGCCGGGGTGATTTTTCCGTCGCGGAAGTAGCGCTGCGTATAGCTGACGCAGCCCATCTGCAGGCTCTCACGCAGCAACGGTTCGAAACGCTGGCCAATAATGAACTCGGTACTGCCGCCGCCAATGTCGGCTACCAGGCGTTTGCCCGGGGTGTCGGCCAGGGTGTGGGAGACGCCCAGGTAAATCAGGCGGGCTTCCTCACGGCCAGAAATCACTTCTACCGGGTGACCGAGAATTTCTTCGGCGCGGCGGATGAACTCGCCACGGTTGCGGGCTTCGCGCAGGGCGTTGGTGCCGACAATGCGCACGGCGCCGTCAGGCATGCCATTGATCAGTTGCGCGAAGCGCTTGAGGCAATCCAGGCCGCGTTGCATCGACTCTTCGTTGAGCAGACGCTCTTCGGTGATACCGGCGGCCAGCTGAACCTTTTCACCAAGCCGCTCAAGGATGCGGATTTCGGTATGGTGGGCCTTGGCCACAACCATATGGAAACTGTTGGAGCCCAGGTCGATGGCAGCGATCAAGGACAGATTCTTGGCTGTGGTTTGCGGCATGGTCATGGCTTCTCGGTCGATAACCCGGCAATCCTGCCACGATCCAGAGCTGACGCCAACGCGCAGCGTATCAAGGCTTGATGTGGGGCAGGTTGATTGAGGAAATATGACTTTCCCGTGACGGCGATGATATGCGCGGTCATGGATAACTATAGTTACACTCAATCGTCCGCGGCTTCCTGTCCGTCGCAGGTGCGGCTATGATGGGCCACGTTTTTTTGCTTACGACCTTGGAGACTTCCATGAGCAGCGATCTTATCAAACACGTCACCGACGCCACCTTCGAAGCCGAAGTACTGAAAGCTGAAGGCCCGGTGCTGGTCGACTACTGGGCTGAATGGTGCGGCCCTTGCAAAATGATCGCGCCAGTACTGGACGACATCGCCGCTACCTACCAGGGCAAACTGACCGTCGCCAAGCTGAACATCGACGACAACCAGGAAACCCCGGCCAAGCACGGCGTGCGTGGCATCCCGACGCTGATGCTGTTCAAGAACGGCAACGTCGAGGCCACCAAGGTCGGCGCACTGTCCAAGTCTCAGCTGGCAGCCTTCCTGGACGCCAATATCTGAGTGAAAAAAGCCCCGCATTCGCCGGGGCTTTTCTTTATCTGGTGACTAGACGCCAGAAAATGCAGGTGTTACATTCGGCCTCGCACTGTTTTTTCGGTGCCCTCTGCACGCCGTCGCCGACGCATCCCTAATTCGAATCAGTACGCGATCCTGTCGCCATCTCTGCGGCGCGGCTTCATTAAGCCAGAAGCTTAATTCTCCCTTCTTACATGATTACGTCACTCCCCTTATGAACCTGACTGAACTCAAGCAAAAGCCGATTACCGATCTGCTCGAAATGGCCGAACAGATGGGCATAGAAAATATGGCCCGTTCGCGCAAGCAAGATGTGATTTTCTCCCTGTTGAAAAAGCATGCGAAAAGCGGCGAGGAAATCTCCGGTGACGGCGTGCTGGAGATTCTCCAGGACGGCTTCGGCTTCCTGCGCTCGGCTGATGCCTCTTACCTGGCCGGCCCGGACGACATCTACGTCTCGCCAAGCCAGATCCGTCGCTTCAACCTGCGTACCGGCGACACCATCGTCGGCAAAATTCGCCCGCCAAAAGAAGGCGAGCGTTACTTCGCCCTGCTGAAAGTCGACACCATCAACTTCGACCGGCCGGAAAACGCGAAGAACAAGATTCTGTTCGAAAACCTGACGCCGCTGTTCCCTAACGAGCGCCTGAAGATGGAAGCCGGTAACGGTTCCACCGAAGACCTCACCGGCCGGGTTATCGACCTCTGCGCCCCGATTGGTAAAGGTCAGCGTGGTCTGATCGTTGCACCGCCAAAAGCGGGCAAGACCATCATGCTGCAGAACATCGCGGCCAACATCACCCGTAACAATCCCGAGTGCCACCTGATCGTTCTGCTGATCGACGAGCGCCCGGAAGAAGTAACCGAAATGCAGCGCACCGTGCGCGGCGAAGTGGTTGCCTCGACCTTCGACGAGCCGCCAACCCGCCACGTGCAGGTTGCGGAAATGGTCATCGAGAAGGCCAAGCGCCTGGTTGAGCACAAGAAAGACGTGGTCATCCTGCTCGACTCGATCACCCGTCTGGCGCGTGCCTACAACACCGTGATCCCAAGCTCCGGCAAGGTGCTGACCGGTGGTGTCGATGCTCACGCCCTGGAGAAGCCAAAGCGCTTCTTCGGTGCTGCGCGTAACATCGAAGAAGGCGGCTCGCTGACCATCATCGCCACCGCGCTGGTTGAAACCGGCTCGAAGATGGACGAAGTGATCTACGAAGAGTTCAAGGGCACCGGCAACATGGAACTGCCGCTGGACCGCAAGATCGCCGAGAAGCGTGTATTCCCGGCCATCAACATCAACCGTTCCGGTACCCGTCGCGAAGAGCTGCTGACCGCCGACGACGAGCTGCAGCGCATGTGGATTCTGCGCAAGCTGCTGCACCCGATGGACGAAGTGGCCGCCATCGAGTTCCTGGTCGACAAGCTCAAGCAGACTAAGACCAACGATGAGTTCTTCTTGTCGATGAAGCGCAAGTAAGGTCTTTTTCAGACCGATTGGGGCTGCTGTGCAGCCCATCGCGGTGCAAGACCGCTCCTACGGTGGGAGCGGTCTTGCACCGCGATGGGTCGCGCAGCGGCCCCAAATCATTTTTGCCATCTGTGATTTGGCTATTGCGGCCCGTTAAGCGATACACTTTGCACCCCGACCGGTAGGGCGAATACGAGGCTTTTGCATGCAGTATCGCGATTTGCGCGACTTTATCCGAGGCCTGGAGCAGCGCGGCGAACTCAAGCGCATCCAGGTTCCGATCTCTCCAGTTCTGGAAATGACCGAAGTCTGCGACCGCACCCTGCGCGCCAAAGGCCCGGCGCTGCTGTTCGAAAAGCCTACGGGCTTCGACATTCCAGTACTCGGCAACCTGTTTGGTACCCCGGAGCGGGTGGCCATGGGCATGGGTGCCGAGTCGGTCAACGAGCTGCGTGAGATTGGCAAGTTGCTGGCCTTCCTCAAGGAGCCTGAGCCGCCCAAGGGCCTCAAGGATGCCTGGTCGAAGCTGCCGATCTTCAAGAAGGTCGTGTCGATGGCGCCGAAAGTGGTCAAGGATGCCGCCTGTCACGAAGTGATCATTGAAGGCGACGACGTCGACCTCGGCATGCTGCCTGTGCAGCACTGCTGGCCGGGAGACGTGGCGCCGCTGATCACCTGGGGCCTGACCGTCACCCGTGGGCCGAACAAAGAACGCCAGAACCTGGGGATCTACCGTCAGCAGGTGATTGGCCGCAACAAGGTCATCATGCGCTGGCTCAGCCACCGTGGCGGCGCGCTCGACTATCGCGAGTGGTGCGAGAAGCATCCGGGTCAACCGTTCCCGGTTTCCGTTGCCCTGGGCGCAGACCCGGCGACCATTCTCGGGGCTGTTACCCCGGTGCCTGACACCCTGTCCGAATACGCCTTTGCCGGCCTGCTGCGTGGCAACCGTACTGAACTGGTCAAATGCCGCGGCAATGACCTGCAGGTACCGGCCACTGCCGAGATCATTCTGGAAGGGGTGATCCATCCGGGCGAGATGGCCCCGGAAGGCCCTTACGGCGACCACACCGGCTACTACAACGAAGTCGACAGCTTCCCGGTGTTCACCGTTGAGCGCATCACCCACCGGCAAAAGCCGATCTACCACAGCACCTACACCGGGCGGCCGCCTGATGAGCCGGCAATTCTCGGTGTCGCACTCAATGAAGTGTTTGTACCGATTCTGCAGAAGCAGTTCCCGGAAATCACTGACTTCTACTTGCCGCCTGAGGGCTGCTCCTACCGCATGGCGGTAGTGACGATGAAGAAGCAGTACCCGGGGCACGCCAAGCGGGTCATGCTGGGTGTCTGGTCGTTTTTGCGACAGTTCATGTACACCAAGTTCGTTATTGTCACCGATGACGACATCAATGCCCGGGACTGGAACGATGTAATCTGGGCCATCACCACGCGCATGGACCCCAAGCGCGATACGGTAATGATCGACAACACCCCGATCGACTACCTGGACTTTGCTTCGCCGATTTCCGGCCTGGGCTCGAAAATGGGCCTGGACGCGACGAACAAGTGGCCGGGCGAAACCACCCGCGAATGGGGACGTGTCATCGTCAAGGATGAAGCAGTCACCCGGCGGATCGATGAGCTGTGGAACCAGTTGGGAATAGACTAAATGCAGGTGACCTTGCAGCCGTCCGGGGCAGTGTTGGTGCTCAACCCCGGCGAAAGGATTCTGGATGGAGCGCGGCGGCTTGGTTACGACTGCCCGCAGAGCTGTCGCAATGGCAACTGCCATGTCTGCGCAGCCTTGCTGGTGGAAGGACGGGTGCGTCAGGAAGGGCAGGAGCGTGATCATGGCGAACTGTTTACCTGCATCGCCGAACCGCTGGAGGATTGTGTCTTGTTGTGGGATGGCGTGCTCGCGTTAGGCGAGTTGCCGGTACGGACACTGGCTTGTCAGTTGAGCGAGTGCGTTGAGGTCGGTGGCGACGTCTGGCGCGTACGCCTGCGCGCACCTGCCGGCAAACCGCCGCGTTACCATGCCGGGCAGTACCTGATGATCGAGCGCGAAAGTGGCGACAAGGCAGCGTTCTCGCTGGCCTCGGCACCCCACAGCGGACGCGACCTCGAACTGCATGTGCTGGCCCGCGAGAACAGCGCGGTGGAGTTGATTGCGCAATTGCAGCGCAACGGCATGGCGCGGCTGGAGATGCCGTTTGGTGATACGCACCTGGCAGAACTGCCCGATGGCCCTCTGGTACTGATTGCTGCAGGTACCGGCATGGCGCAAATGCACAGCCTGCTGGAACACTGCCGCGCCCAAGGCTTCAAACACCCGGTGCACCTCTACTGGGGTGTGCGCCTTCCGGAAGACTTCTACCAGATTGAACATTGGGATGAGTGGGAGCGCTTGCCTAACCTGTTCCTGCACAAGGTGGTCAGTGATCTGTGTGGCTGGGAGGGCCGTTGCGGCATGTTGCACGAAGCCGTCTGCGAAGACCTGAGCGATCTGGCCGGGGTGCATGTATATGCCAGCGGTTCACCCAATATGATCTATGCCACCCTCGATGCACTGGTTGAGGCGGGAATGGATGCGCACCAGATGCGCGCCGATGTATTCGCTTATGCCCCTCGCGGTTGAGTGAAGGAATAAGGCACGCTGCAATAGCGTGCCGGCTTTAATAGCCGTTGTTGTTTGTGGGCCGCACAACACAATTATTATTGCCAGCAGCGTAAATAACTTTCGCTACACTTGAAATAACGCCCGGTTGTTCGCTCAAAGCCCTTTGTAGAGCGCTTCCTTGGGCGGGGTGAGGCTTGTATTCGAGCAGCGATCTGCCGTACGGTAAGTACGCGGATGTTGTATTGGTTTACAGTGACTCACTTCAGTAGTTCACGAGGAATTCTGGCGGCAGCTATGTCGGCGATTGAAACTGCATCCTTTAATGTGGCCTATCCTCCGTTGCTCGATTTCGGACAACAACTGTCTCTTGAGCAACTTAAACTTTCGGTACAGCACACCATGGCCCGGCATCAGGGTGGCCCGGTGTGGTTGTTTGCTTACGGTTCATTGATCTGGCGCCCGGAATGTAATGCCGCTGAACGGCGGCGGGCCAAGGTGCATGGCTATCATCGAGGGCTTTACCTCTGGTCGCATGAGCACCGCGGCACGCCGGAGTGTCCTGGTCTGGTATTCGGCCTGGATCGCGGGGGTTCGTGTGGCGGCTTTGCCTATCGTCTGCCGGACGAATGCCTGGAAGATTCCCTGTTGGCCCTGTGGCAGCGCGAGATGCCCTATCCGGCGTATCGGCCGCACTGGCTCAGCTGCCGTCTGGAGGATGGCAGCAAGGTTCAGGCCCTGGGCTTTGTGCTGGAACGGCACCTGCCGTGCTATGCCGGCAATGTACCTGACGACTTGCTCAGTCAGATCTTCGCTACGGCCAAGGGGCGTTACGGCAGCACCCGTGACTACGTCGAGCAGACCCTCAATGCCCTGCGCAGCCATGCCATGCCTGATCGCAATCTGGAAGCCCGCTTTCACGCGGTGTGCGGGGCACCTTGCATTCGCGGGTAAACCCGTTCCCACAGATGGCCTGTAGGAGCGGGCTTGCCCCGCGATAGCAATCTGTCAGACACATCGTATCGCGGGGTAAACCCGCTCCTACAGGCAATAATGAGAATTGTTATTTTGTGGGCGGAACTTGCACGCTACCATAGCGCCTTGAATCTGACGGGACGCAAAAGGATCAAGGATGAAGTGGTTAGCAGTACTGTTGTGCCTGTGCGCGAGCATTGCCCAGGCCGATGTCAATATCGAGTTCGTTGAGAAAGTCATTCCGGTCTACCCCGCCGAGCTGCGCAAGGCAGCCATCACCGGTTCCGTTAAAGTCGGTTTTAACGTGCTGGCCAACGGCTCGGTCGCTGATGTGAAGGTGATTCAGAGCAGCGACCCGGCATTTGCCGATGCTGCACTGGATGCCGTCAAACAGTGGCGTTTCAAGCCCTGGACGGTATCCAAGGAAAACCCCGCATCGATCGAAGTACGCAATGAGCTGCGCTTTCGCCTCAACGACAAGGATGAGTGGCGGCAGATCTATGAGCGCGCCGGGCTGGTGCTGATGACCTGCAAACAGTTCAACGACGAAGTGGCGCTGTACCGCAAGGACGACCCGAAGCGATCGCTTGCCGAGATGGACACCACGCTGTTGTCGATCCGCATGATTTCGCACTACAACGTCGACGGCGCCACCAGTTACAAGGAGTCAGTTGCCACTGGGGACGCCTTCAGAAAGGCACTGCCGAAAATTGCCAAGCAGTGCCAGGCCTTTCCGGGCGTAGACTTCGTCGATCTGTGGCCGGCCTACTTGCGTGATCGCCTGGTGCCTACGCGCTAAAGCGCTCAGCGCATCGTCACCACCAGCTTACCCACGGCGTTGCGCTGCCCCAACTGGTCGATGGCCGCTCCGGCCTCGGCCAGTGGATACGTGCGCGACACCAGCGGTTTGAGCTTGCCCTCGGCGTACCAACTGAACAGCTGCTGGAAGTTCGCCGCGTTGTCGGCCGGTTGACGCTGCGCGAACGCGCCCCAGAACACCCCGAGTACCGCCGCACCCTTGAGCAGTGCCAGGTTCACCGGCAGCTCGGGGATGCGTCCACTGGCGAAACCCACCACCAGCAGGCGGCCATTCCAGGCGATAGCGCGTACGGCCTGGTCGAACAGGTCGCCGCCCACCGGGTCGTAGATCACATCGGCACCGTTGCCGCCGGTCAGGCGCTTGATCTCGTCTTTGAGGCTGTGCTCGCTGTAGTTGATCAGCTCATCGGCACCGGCGGCCTTGGCCACGGCGAGCTTCTCGGCGCTGCTGGCGGCAGCAATCACCCGTGCGCCCATGGCCTTGCCGATTTCTACCGCGGCCAGCCCGACACCACCGGACGCGCCGAGCACCAACAGGGTTTCACCGGCCTTGAGCTGGCCACGTTGCTGCAGAGCATGCATTGACGTGCCGTAGGTCATGCAAAAGGCCGCGGCGTGGGTGAAGTCCATGTGCTCGGGGATCGGCAGCACGTTGTAGGCAGGTACCGCCACCTGCTCGGCAAAACTGCCCCAGCCCGTCAGGCCCATGACCCGGTCTCCGACCTTGAGCGTGGTGACCTTTTCACCGACGGCCCGGACAATGCCTGCAGCTTCGCCACCGGGCGAAAAGGGCAGTGGTGGCTGGAACTGGTACTTGCCCTCGATGATCAGGGTGTCGGGAAAATTGACCCCGGCTGCGTGTACTTCCAGCACAACCTCGTTTTTTTTCGGCAGCGGGCTTTCGACTTCTTCGACAACCAGGTTCTGAGCCGGGCCCAGCGCTTTGCACAACACTGCTTTCATCGGGACTATTCCTTTGCGCGTAGTGGCCGATAAGTGTAGGTGGGCACGCTATCGGGTCAACGAGCATGGCTCGGCCTGATAATTGGGTATAAGCGCTGTGGGAGCGGGCTTGCCCCGCGATGGTATTTGACTGACACACTGCAATCGCGGGGCAAGCCCGCTCCTACAGGATTAGCTGCTTGGGTTTGACCGATGTGCTGGGTATGCTGGCGCCAACTGTTTGAGGAGAGAATTCGTGAAAGCGTGGATCGTGATGCTACTGGCGTTGATGCTGCCGATGTCGGCCATGGCCGAAGAAGCCAAGGAAGGGGAACCGAAGGTGTCCTACATCTCGCTGAGCCCGCCCTTTGTTGGCAACTATGCCCTCGATGGTGGCCCGAAGCTTCGTGTGTTCAAGGCTGACGTCGCCTTGCGCGTTAACAGCGATGCGGCGGCGACTGCGGTGAAACACCATGAGCCGTTGATCCGTAACCAATTGGTGGCGCTGTTCACCCAGCAGAACCTGGAAAGCATGAGCAACGTCGAGGCCAAGGAAAAACTGCGCCAGGAAGCCCTGAAGCAGGTCCAGCAGGTGCTGGAAAATGAAGAAGGCAAGCCGATGGTTGATGACCTGCTGTTCAACAACCTGATCGTGCAGTAAGCCGCGCAGGCCTTACGAAGTAAGGCTGCGACGAAAGCGTGCCAGGGCCACGGCGAAGAACGCCAGGCCGATGGCGGCCAGTGCCAGCAGGTCTGGCCAGACCACGTTCAACCCGGCGTCGCGAAACAGAATGGCGGCGCTGAGGCTGACGAAGTGGGTCGACGGCGACAGTTGCATCACCCACTGCAACCACTGCGGCATGCTGTCCAGCGGGGTGCTGCCACCGGACAGCAAGAGCATGGGGATGATCACCGGAATCGCCAGCAGGCCAAATTGCGGGGTCGACCGCGCCAGGGTGGCGAGGAAAATCCCCAGTGCCGTGCTGGCAAACAAATACAGTGCAGTCACCCCCAGGAACAGCGTCAGCGAGCCGGCCAACGGCACGCCCAGCGCGCCTTTGACCACCACCTCCAGCGACACCCAGGTGCACAGCACCACCACCAGCGCATTCGCGCCGATCTTGGCCAGCATGATTTCCAGTGCCGTCAGTGGCAGCACCAGCAGGTGATCGAGCGTGCCGTGTTCGCGTTCACGCAACAAGGCCGTGCCGGTCAGCACAATCGCCAGGATGGTGATGTTGTTGACGATCTGGATGACCGCCAGAAACCAACCACCCTCCAGGTTCGGGTTGAACAGGGCCCGGGGGCTGATCTGCGCCGGGCTGTTGGCGGCCGCCGAGCCCTGGTTGGCGTAGTCGAGCAACTCGCGCTCGAAGATCCGCCCGATATAGCCCGCGCCCATGAACGCCTGGCTCATGGCGGTAGCATCGACGTTGATCTGCAGCTCGGGTGAGCGGCCGGCCAGCAGGTCACTCTGGAAGTTGACCGGCACGTTGATGACAAACGTGAACAGGCCGCTGTCCATCGCCTGGTCGAGCTGATCGAAGGCCAGCGGTGCGGCGGGCTGGAACTCCGGCGGCTGCAGGGACTCGGCGAGTTTGCGCGACAGCTGGCTGTGATCTTCGTCGACCACCGCGACGCTGGCGTTGTGCACGCCAATGATTGATCCCGCCGCGGGCATGTAGATCGCCACACTGAAGGCATACAACAGGAACAGCAGCAGGACGCTGTCGTGGCGCAGGCTGGTCAGCTCTTTGAGGCCCAGGCGCAGTGTGTGTGCAAGGCGCTGCATCAGACCTCCTGCTTCTTGAGCATGACCAGGCTCAGCCCGGTGAAACCAATGAAGAACGCCAGCAACGCCAGGCACTGAGGCCACAGCTCTCGCAGGCTCAAGGCCTTGGTGAAGGTGCCGACGGCGATATCGAGGAAGTAGCCTGCCGGGAACAATTGGCCCATCAGCGCTGCCGAGCCGTCGAGCGATGAGCGCGGCACGATCAGCCCGGAGAACTGAATAGTCGGCAGGCTGGTGATAATCATGGTGCCGAGGATCGCGGCAATCTGGGTGCGGGTGAACGCCGAAATCAGCAGGCCCATGCTGGTGGTGGCCAGCAGATACAGCAGGCCACCGCAGGCCAGGGCCAGCGCGCTGCCTTTGAACGGCACGCCGAACAGCCAGCGGTTCATGGCCACCAACAGGGCCAGGTTGACCAGGCTGATGGCCAGGTAGGGCGCTTGTTTGCCGAGCAGGAACTCCAGGCGGGTCAGCGGTGTGGCATAGAAGTTGGTGATCGACCCCAGCTCTTTCTCACGGACAATACCAAGGGCCGTGAGCATGGCCGGGATGAACGCCAGAATCAGCGCCATCACCCCAGGGCCAATCGCATTGACGCTGACCACGTCCTGGTTGTAGCGGAATCGGGTTTCCAGACGTACCGGAGATTGTCCGGGCTGCGCCTTGCTACTCAACGCGGCCAGTTGCTCCAGATTGGCCTGGTGCACGGCTTCAACGTAGTTGCGG
This sequence comes from Pseudomonas sp. NUPR-001, assembly GCF_052147955.1. Classification (NCBI taxonomy): domain Bacteria; kingdom Pseudomonadati; phylum Pseudomonadota; class Gammaproteobacteria; order Pseudomonadales; family Pseudomonadaceae; genus Pseudomonas; species Pseudomonas sp. NUPR-001. The sequence continues at coordinate 5,796,861 of NZ_CP197353.1, read as the reverse complement.
CTGGTTTCGGCACGAAACGGCATGCCACCGTCGAGCCAGGCGGCCACCACCGGCTGGCGTCCGGCATGCAGGTCGCGACCGAAGCCAGGTGGGATCTCCAGCGCCAGTTTGATTTCCGAGCGTTGCAGACGCTTATGCAGCTCTGCCGAATCGCGAATCGGCGGTTGCTCGGCGAAGTAGCGCGAGCCCCGGAAGGCTTCCAGATAAGCACGACTTTGCGGGCTCTGGTCCTGGTCATACACGGCAAAGGCGAGGTTTTCGACGTCCAGCGAAATGCCGAAACCGAAGATCACCATCATGAACATGGCGCCCAGCAGGGCAAACGCCAGGCGTACTTTGTCGCGTAGCAGTTCCTTACCTTCGCGGGTGGCCACGGCGAACAGGCGTCTGATACTGAAGCCCTGAGCCATTGGCAGCGGTTCGGTCGAGGCCGGGGCATCGAGCTGGGTGCTGGCTGCCGGGGCCTCGCTGGCGCCTTGGGCTTGTTCCAGGCAGGTGACGAAGGCGTCTTCGAGTGTTTCACCGGCAAACTGCTGCTGCAGCGCGGCCGGTGTGTCGCAGGCCAATACCTTGCCAGCGTGCATCAGGGAAATGCGATCGCAGCGCAGCGCTTCGTTCATGAAGTGCGTCGACAGGAAGATGGTCACCCCCTGATCCCGCGACAGTTCGATCAGCAATCGCCAGAAATCATCACGCGCGGCGGGATCGACCCCTGAGGTGGGTTCGTCGAGGATCAGCACCTCGGGCCGGTGCAGAACCGCGACCGCCAGCGACAGGCGCTGGCGCAAACCCAGGGGCAGGGCGCCGGACTGCTGGTCGGCGATTTCACCGAGGTCGAAGCGTTCGATCAGCTCGCTGATGCGCGGTGCGCTTTCGGCTTTGGGCAAGTCGAACAAGCGGGCGTGTAGTTCAAGGTTCTGTCGCACGCTGAGCTCGCCATACAACGAGAAGCTCTGCGACATAAAACCGACCCGTTTGCGGGTGGCCAGGTCCTTGGCGTCTACCGGGCGGCCAAGCAGCGTGGCGCTGCCTTCGGTGGCCGGCATCAGGCCAGTGAGCACCTTCATGGTGGTGGTCTTGCCGCAGCCGTTCGAGCCGAGAAAGCCGAAGATCTCACCGCGGCCGATGGCGAAGCTGACTTTGTTCACGGCAGTGAAATCGCCGAAACGCAGGGTCAGTTCATGGGCCTCGATGGCAATCGTGTTGTCACCTTCAGGGCGCGGCGGAATCTGCAGCGGCTGCGCATCGTGTGCGCTGTCGCCCTGGAAGTGGGTAAAGGCGTCATCCAGCTTGCCGCTGGCAGTGACGCTGGCCAGCTCGTGACTGAGCCCGGCGGCAATCAGCTTGCCGCGGTCGAGCATCAGGCAATGCTCGAACTGCTCGGCTTCTTCCATATAGGCCGTTGCTACCAGCAGGGTGAGCTGCGGCCGTTCCTGGCGTACCTGCTCGACCAGCTCCCAGAAGCGTCGGCGTGACAGCGGGTCTACACCGGTGGTCGGTTCGTCGAGAATCAGCAGGTCCGGTTCGTGGATCAGGGCGCAGCACAAGCCCAGCTTCTGCTTCATGCCGCCCGATAACTTGCCCGCCGGCCGCTCGGCAAAGCGCGCAAGGTCAGTGGCGAGTAGCAGGTTGTGCATGCGCTGCTCGCACTCTGTGGCGCTAAGGCCAAACAGCGTGGCGAAAAAGCGAATGTTCTCGCTGATCGACAATTCAGGGTACAGGTTGTTGCCCAGGCCCTGAGGCATGAAGGCGATGCGCGGGTACAAGCTGTTGCGATGGCGGCGTTTGCGGATCGAGCCGCCGAGCACCGCAAGTTCACCGGCTTGCAGTTTCTTCACCCCGGCGATCAGCCCCAGCAAGCTGGACTTGCCCGCGCCGTCCGGGCCGATCAGGCCGCAGCGGGTGCCAGCGGGCAAGTCAAAGCTGATGTCCCGCAGGGCGTTGAGCTTGCCGTAACGGTGGCTGATGCCTTCGGCCTGCAGCGCCAGAGCGTTCATTGCAGATTGGCCGGCCAGTCCACGTCAGCGGTGCGCACGTAGCCCGCACCGGGCATGCCGGGCTTGGCCTGTGGCACGGCGCTGGGTTCGGTCAAACGCAACTTGACCCGGAACACCAGCTTCTGGCGTTCGTCGCGGGTTTCCACCTGCTTCGGGGTGAACTGGGCTTTGGCGGCAACAAAAGCAACTTTTGCCGGCAGGGCCTTTTCCGGCAGGGCGTCGAGTACCACGCGCGCCTGATCGCCCACGGTCAGGCGGCCGGTCGTCGAGGCGGGCAGGTAGAGGTTCATGTACTGATCGTTCGGGTCGATCAGCATCAGTACCCGGCCACCGGCGCCCAGCACTTCGCCGGGCTCAGCCAGGCGTAGCTGGATAACGCCATCGATGGGCGCGCGCAAGCTGCTGTCATCGATTTCGCTGGTCAGTTGCGCTACCTGCGCCTCGGCGGCACCGATGGCCGCTTTGATCGCAGCCAGCTGTGCGCGTGCGGCGACGACCGCAGAGTTGGCGGTGTCGTAGCGCGCCTGCTGCTGGTCGAGCAGTTGTTGGCTGGCATATTTGCGCTGGAAGATCTCCCGCACCCGCTTGAGTTCCTGACTGGCCAGCAACAACTCGCTCTGGCGCAACTGCACGTTGGCCTGGGCAGCGGAGTAGTTTTCCTTGGCGCGCAGCACTTCGGCTTCAGCCTGGCTGCGTTGGGCTTCAAGGGTGCGGGTGTCGATACGTGCCAGCAGCTGGCCTTGGCGCACGCTATCGCCTTCGTCGACCAGCACTTCGGCCAGGCGTCCGGGGATCTTGCTGGCGATTTGTACTTCAGTGGCTTCAAGCCGGCCGTTGCCCATGCTCAGGCCTTCCGGCAGGCGGTCGTGCAGTGACTTCCAGTAGCCCAGGCCGCCCGCCGCCAGAAGCAGGGCGATCAAGGCACCGGCAAAAAGTTTCGGGGTACGTTGGCTCATCAGTCTGCATCCTGCTGTGTTCACACGTCAGATTGTGACGTGGCACCGATCCTGGTGCGTTGATGTTAGTCAAATCGATAGCATCCTACGCTGTTTATCGCAGCGCGAGTATGGCCGCCCACTGTTCAGCGGTTACGGGCATCACCGACAGGCGGCTGCCTTTCTGCACCAGCGGCAGCTCGGCCAGGGCCGTCTGCAATTTGAGGTAGCCCAGGCCCAGCACCTTGTTGAAGGTTTCTACGTGGGCAACGTCTACGGCACTCCAGGGGTTTTTGTCGGCACTGGCCTTGGCGTCGAAATAATGGCTCTGTGGGTCCAGTGCAGTTGGGTCCGGGTAGGCCGCGGTGCTGATCCGGGCGATACCGGCGATGCCCGGCTCCGGGCAGCTTGAGTGGTAGAAGAAAAATTGATCGCCCACCGCCATGCTGCGCAGGAAATTGCGCGCCTGGTAATTGCGAACGCCGTCCCAGCGCGCCTCCTTCAGGCGGGCCAGATCCTTGATCGAGAGTTCATCGGGCTCGGACTTCATCAGCCAATAGGCCATGGATACTGCTCCTGACAAGATTTGAAATAACCTGTTGCATGAAACCGACAGTCGGTTGGCGTCAAGGTTTGCGTGTCGACGCAGGTTGTCGGAGAATGCGCCCATTTTAAGCTTGACGCTGCTGCAACCATTAAAAAACGTTGCTGACAACGTGATCAGTTTGCCTGAGGGGGGCAATCAATGAATCGCAAACCGGACTTGCTCTGGATTTTGGTGTTTCTGTTCGGTTTGGGTGTGGTCACTACCGGTTATGCGCAAAGCCTTTGGGAGCGCAAGCTCGACGCTCCTTACGAAATGCCGGTGAATCCGCAGCAGCGTTGATCGCCATGCTGGCGCTTTCAGACAGGCGCCAGGTACCAACCACGGTCCGAGACCGTTCCTTGTAGTGGCACGTCCCAGCTGGCTTGCGCCAGCCGTTCGACTTTCTGGCACTCATGGGCCAAGCCCAGCAGCAAAGGCTTTTTCCACGCCTTGCGCCGCGTCAGGTAGGCCAGGCTTCGATCATAGAAGCCGCCGCCCATACCCAGCCGACCACCCATTTCATCAAACCCCACCAAGGGCAGCAGGATCAGGTCCAGCGCCCAGATCGGCCGTTGTCGCGCCAGGTTGATGTGTGGCTCGGCAATGCGAAAACGGTTGGGGCGCAGCTTTTCACCCGGCTCGATACGCTGAAAGGCCATCTTGGTTTTTGGCCAGGCATTGAGCACCGGTAAGTACGTGTGCTTGCCACGCCGCTGGGCTTCGCGCAGCAACAGGCGTGGATCGATCTCGCAATCGTTGGGCAGGTACAGGGCGATATGGCGGGCGCGGCGGAACAGTGGATGCTGGGCCAGTTGCCGATACAGCCCGCGCGCGGCCTGACGCTGCTCAGCCGGGCTCAAAGCGCGGCGGGCATCACGTAACAGGCGGCGTAGCTGGGGGCGGGTGAGCGGCGCGGTGTCGGTCATGGCACGGGCGTTCCCAGAGAGGGCTGCCCCCGAACGGGTGACAGCTCGACTTGCCCGCGCTTGGCGCGAGCAAAGGTAATTCAGGCTCCCCGACGAACCGCTGTCGGTGTAGCCCTTGAACCCGAAAGTTCAAGGTGGAGATTGCAGGAGGCGTTAAGGCTTTCCGTCAAGCGGACATGCACACCGGCCCCACGTGCAACCCCCGTGGTTGTGCGTATCGGCTCAGGGACATGACCGACTGGCAAGCACTCCAGGGAGTGGCGCCAGTATACCGATACTCAACCCTTATTTGAATCGTGATCGTCGGCCAGTGCCTGATCGACCCGTTCCAGCAGGTCGCGCACCTGTTCGCGGGTAGCACCGCCGGCAGCAACTTCAGGGCGATCCTGCTTGTGCAGCAGGTCGTGGGTGATGTTCAGCGCAGCCATCACGGCAATCCGATCGGCACCAATCACTTTTCCGCTGCTGCGGATCTCACGCATTTTGCCATCCAGGTAGCGTGCGGCGCTGACCAGGTTGCTGCGTTCTTCAGGCGGACAGATGATCGAGTACTCTTTGTCGAGGATCTGAACGGTGACGCTATTGCTTGAACTCATGAGTCTTGCTCCAGGGCCTTGAGTCGCAAAATCATCGATTCGACCTTACGCCGGGCGATTTCGTTTTTTTCGATGAGGTGGGCGCGTTCCTCGCGCCAGGACTTTTCCTGAGTTAGTAGGAGTGCGTTTTGCCGTTTTAGTTGCTCGACTCGCTCTATCAGTAGCTCGAATCGGCCCATCAGCGTTTGCAGATCGTTCTCTTGCATGGATTGCCACTCGATTCGGTCTGGCGGGTGGTTGCCCGGTTTATACCCTGGTCTGCCCCGAGTTGGCCGCGTCGATGGTCTTGGCGCGCCTGCCGGTGCTAGGATACAAGGTCTTCATTCTAGTCATTGCGCCGTCTGGCGCCTAGTTGCCCATGCCCAATACCAATTCGCCGTACACCGCTTTCGCCACCTTGCTCAGCAGCAGCGGGCATCCTGTTTCCCCTGCCGAACTGCACGGGCTGTTGCTCGGCCGCAGTTGCGCCGGTGCCGGCTTCGATGCCGAAGCCTGGCTGGCCGACGCCGCGCACCTGCTGGAAAACGATCCGGCAGACAACGTTCGTAACGCTTTAATCGGCCTGCAGGAAATGGTCAAAGGTGAACTCACTGGCGACGATATCACTGTTGTGCTGCTGTTGCCGGGCGATGAAGCCGCATTGACCGACCGCGCTGCCGCCCTGGGCGAGTGGTGCAAGGGCTTCCTCTATGGCTTTGGCTTGAACGCCGGTGGCTTGACCCTGAGCGCCGAAGCCAAGGAAGTCTTGCAGGACCTGGACGCGATCTCGCAGGTTCAGGATGCCCTGGAAGAATCCGAAGACGGCGAAAGCGACTATATGGAAGTAATGGAATACCTGCGCGTCGCGCCGTTGCTGCTGTACACAGAGCTGGCCAAGCCGGTCGAACCTGCAGCCAAACCTTCGCTGCACTGATCAACGTAGGACTCCTCTGCCCATGAGCCACATCCCCAAGTCGGAATACGCCCGTCGACGCAAGGCGCTGATGGCGCAGATGGAGCCCAACAGTATTGCCATCCTGCCCGCTGCCGCGGTTGCCATTCGCAATCGCGATGTCGAGCACGTGTACCGCCAGGACAGCGACTTCCAGTACCTGAGCGGTTTCCCCGAGCCGGAAGCGGTCATCGCCCTGATCCCGGGCCGCGAGCACGGCGAGTACGTGTTGTTCTGCCGTGAGCGCAACCCGGAGCGTGAGCTGTGGGATGGCTTGCGCGCAGGCCAGGAAGGCGCAATCCGTGATTTTGGCGCTGACGATGCCTTTCCGATCACCGATATCGACGACATTCTGCCCGGCCTGATCGAAGGCCGTGACCGTGTTTATTCGGCCATGGGCAGTAATGCCGAATTCGATCGCCACCTGATGGAATGGATCAACGTGATCCGCTCTAAAGCGCGCCTCGGCGCCCAGCCGCCGAACGAATTCGTTGCCCTGGATCATCTGCTGCATGACATGCGCCTGTATAAATCGGCGACAGAAGTGAAGGTGATGCGTGAGGCCGCGGCGATTTCCGCGCGGGCTCATGTACGGGCGATGCAGGCGTGTCGTGCCGGGCTGCATGAATACAGCCTGGAAGCCGAGCTGGATTACGAGTTCCGCAAAAGCGGAGCGAAGATGCCCGCTTACGGCTCGATTGTCGCGGCCGGGCGCAACAGCTGCATCCTGCATTACCAGGAAAACGATGCACCGCTCAAAGACGGCGATCTGGTGCTGATCGACGCCGGTTGTGAAATCGACTGCTACGCCAGCGACATTACCCGTACCTTTCCGGTCAGCGGGCAGTTTTCGCCCGAGCAGAAGGCGATCTACGAACTGGTGCTCAAAGCCCAGGAGGCGGCGTTCGCGGTAATTGCCCCGGGCAAGCACTGGAACCACGCCCATGAAGCGACAGTGCAGGTCATTACCCAGGGCCTGGTGGAGCTGGGCCTGCTCAAGGGCAAGGTTGAAGACTTGATTGAAAGCGAGGCTTATCGCGCTTTCTATATGCACCGCGCCGGACACTGGCTGGGCATGGATGTACATGATGTGGGCGAATATAAAGTCGGTGGCCAGTGGCGGGTACTTGAACCGGGCATGGCGCTGACCGTGGAACCTGGCATCTATATCGGTGCCGATAACCAGAGTGTCGCGAAAAAGTGGCGCGGCATTGGTGTACGTATCGAGGATGACGTCGTGGTAACAAAGCAGGGCTGTGAAATCCTGACCTCGGGTGTGCCGAAAACGGTTGCTGAAATCGAGGCCTTGATGGCTGCTGCGCGCAGTGCTGCGGCATGAACCGGGTGAACCTGGCAATCATTGGCGGCGGCCTGGTCGGCGCCAGCCTGGCACTCGCCCTGCAAGCGGGCGCCAAAGCCCGCGGCTGGAAAATTCTACTGATTGAGCCCTTTGCTCCGGGCGATAGCTACCAGCCCAGCTACGACGCACGTTCGTCGGCGTTGTCGTTCGGTACACGCCAGATTTATGAGCGCCTGGGGCTGTGGCAACAGATCAGCCGCCGCGCCGAGCCGATCCGCCAGATCCAGGTTTCCGACCGTGGCCGTTTTGGCGCCACGCGCCTGGATGCCATGGAAGAAGGGGTTCCGGCACTGGGTTACGTGGTGGAGAACGCCTGGCTCGGCCAGTGCCTGTGGAAAGGCCTGGATGCCGAGGTGGTGAGCTGGCGTTGCCCGGCTGAAGTGACGGCCATGCAAGCGCTGGAAGACGGTTATCGACTGTCGCTCAACGATGACACCGTGGTCGAGTGCGACCTGGCGGTGCTGGCCGATGGCGGGCGCTCCGGGTTGCGTGAGCAACTGGGCATTCATGTCAGCCAGCGGCCCTACAACCAGAGTGCCTTGATCGCCAACATCACACCGAGCGAAGCCCATCGCGGCCAGGCCTTCGAGCGCTTCACCGATGAAGGGCCGATGGCTTTGTTGCCGCTGCCGGAGAATCGCTGTGCGCTGGTCTGGACCCGCGCCGGTATGGACGCCAAGCGCCTGGCCGAGCTGGACGAGCGCAGTTTCCTCAGCGAGTTGCAGGACGTATTCGGCTACCGCCTGGGTGCCTTGCGCCAGGTTGGCGCACGGCATCTGTATCCCTTGTCGCTGGTAGAGGCTCAAGAGCAGGTACGCCCGCACCTGGTGGTGCTGGGGAATGCCGCGCACAGTCTGCACCCGATTGCCGGGCAGGGGTTCAACCTGTCGCTGCGCGATGTGCAGTCGCTGGCCGAAGGCCTGCTGGCAGGCCCGGCAGTACCCGGTGATTTCGCCACGCTACAGGCTTATCGCGAGCGCCAGCGCCTGGATCAGGATCTGACCGTCGGCTTCTCCGACCGGGTCACCCGCTTGTTCGGCAGCGCTCAACCGCTGATTGCCACGGGGCGTAACCTGGGGCTGCTCGGCCTCGATCTGTTGCCCCCGGCCAAACGTTGGTTCGCTCGTCAGGCCATGGGCCTGGGAACCCGTCCGGACCCACGGAGCTGAGCATGGCCGATTCGCGCAAACTGGCACGGCGTGCGCGCGTGCTGCGCTGGATACTCAACTTTTATCCGCCCTACATCGGCGCGGGCATCCGGGTGCAAAGCATCAGTGCCGACTTTCGTCAGGTGAAGGTGCGCATGGGCCTGAACCGGCTCAATCGCAACTATGTCGGCACCCAGTTCGGCGGCAGCCTGTATTCGATGGTCGATCCGTTCTACATGCTGATGCTGATGGAGCTGTTGGGCCGCGAATACATTGTCTGGGACAAAGCGGCCAGCATCGATTTCATCTCGCCGGGCAAAGGCCCGGTATTCGCCGAGCTGCGTATCGACGAGCAACTGTTGGCCGATATTCGGGAGCACACGGCGGGCGGCAAGAAGTACCTGCCACGCCTCCAGGTCGATATCCGTGACGCTGCCGGCGAGCTGGTGGCGCAGGTCGACAAAACCCTTTACGTGCGGCTCAAGCCGCAAGCGAGACAGGCTTAAGGCATGGAAATGCGCGCAGATCTGTTGATTGTCGGTGCCGGTATGGTCGGCAGCGCCCTGGCCCTGGCGTTGCAGCACAGTGGCCTGGAAATTCTCCTGCTCGATGGCAGCCCGCTGTCGGTCAAATCCTTCGATGAGCAAGCGCCTTTCGAGCCGCGGGTCAGCGCCTTGTCGATGGCCAGCCAGCGTATTCTTGAGCGTCTGGGTGCCTGGCAAGGCATCGAGCGGCGGCGTGTCAGCCCTTACACCGACATGCGCGTCTGGGACGGCAGTGGCACCGGGCAGATTCATTTCTCTGCCGCCAGCGTACATGCCGAAGTGCTCGGCCATATCGTTGAGAACCGTGTGGTGCAGGATGGCTTGCTGGAGCGCCTGCATGACAGTGAAGTCGGCTTGCTGGCCAATGCACGCCTGGAGCAAATGCGCCGCTCCGGTGATGAATGGCTGCTGACTCTCGCCGATGGCCGCACCCTGCGCGCGCCACTGGTGATTGCCGCCGACGGGGCGAATTCGGCGGTGCGCCGCCTGACCGGTTGCGAAACCCGCGAGTGGGATTACCTGCACCACGCCATTGTCACCAGTGTGCGCTGCAGCGCGCCGCACCAGGCCACAGCCTGGCAGCGCTTTACCGACGAGGGGCCGCTGGCCTTCTTGCCACTGCTGCGCGATGGCCAGCAGGACTGGTGTTCGATTGTCTGGTCGACCACACCTGAACAGGCCGAGCGCCTGATGCAGCTGGACGACGCGCAGTTCTGTGCACAACTTGAACGTGACTTCGAAGGCCGCCTTGGCCGCGTGCTGCAGGCTGACCCACGGCTGTGCGTACCGCTGCGCCAACGGCATGCCAAACGTTACGTCGCCGAAGGCCTGGCGTTGATTGGTGATGCTGCACACACCATTCACCCGCTGGCGGGCCAGGGCGTCAACCTGGGCTTTCTTGATGCCGCAGTGCTGGCCGAAGAATTGCTGCGCGCCTATGAGCGTGGCGAGCGCCTGGCCGATGAGCGTGTGTTGAGCCGTTTCGAGCGGCGGCGCATGCCGCACAACCTGGCGCTAATGGCGGCGATGGAAGGCTTTGAGCGTTTGTTCCAGGCCGATCCGCTGCCGCTGCGTTGGTTGCGCAACAGTGGTTTGAAATGGGTTGAGCAATTACCTGAGGCCAAAGCGTTGTTCGTGCGCCAGGCGTTGGGGCTCAGTGGTGATCTGCCAGAACTGGCGCAGGCCTGAAGCTACTCCGTTGCCGCTGTAACATCTGGTAACTCCTCCCCAGTGAGTTCGGTTGAGAAGGTAAATGGCATTCACTACCATTTGCGCCTCAATTGAACTCCGAGGACTGCACCATGTTGCCACGCAAGCACGTATTGGCCGCCCTGGCTCTGACCCTGTTGGGCGGTACCGCCCAGGCAGCAGATGAAGTGGTGGTGTATTCCTCGCGCATCGACGAGTTGATCAAGCCGGTGTTCGACGCCTACACCGCCAAGACTGGGGTCAAGGTCAAGTTCATCACCGACAAAGAAGCGCCGCTGATGCAGCGGATCAAGGCTGAAGGGCAGAACGCGACCGCCGACCTGCTGCTCACCGTCGATGCTGGCAACCTCTGGCAGGCCGAACAGATGGGCATCCTGCAGCCGATCAAATCGGACGTGATCGACGCCAACATTCCCAAGCAATACCGCGCTTCGTCCCACGACTGGACCGGCCTGAGCCTGCGCGCACGGACCATCGTCTACTCCACCGACCGAGTCAAACCCGAAGAGCTGAGCACCTATGAGGCGCTGGCCGACAAAAACTGGGAAGGGCGCCTGTGCCTGCGGACCGCGAAGAAGGTCTACAACCAGTCGCTGACCGCAACCCTGATCGAAACCCACGGCGAGAAGAAAACCGAGGAAATCATCAAGGGCTGGGTCAACAACCTGTCCACCGACGTGTTCTCTGACGACACCGCCTTGCTGCAGGCCATCAACGCCGGCCAGTGCGACGTGGGCATCGTCAACACCTACTACTACGGCCGCCTGCACAAGGAAAACCCGAACCTGGCGGTCAAGTTGTTCTGGCCAAACCAGGCTGACCGTGGTGTGCACGTCAACCTCTCGGGCATCGGCCTGACCAAATATGCACCGCATCCTGAAGCGGCCAAAAAGCTGGTCGAGTGGATGACCGGCGAAGAAGCGCAGAAGATTTTCGCGGGCGTGAACCAGGAGTTCCCGGCCAACCCGAAAGTCGCACCGTCTGAAGAAGTCGCCGCCTGGGGTAGCTTCAAGGCTGACAGCATCCCGGTTGAAGTGGCCGGCAAGCGTCAGGCCGAAGCCATTCGCTTGATGGACCGGGCTGGCTGGAACTAAGCGCAAAGCTTTATCCTGCCGGGCACCCTGTGGGGGCGGGCTTGCCCCGCGATAGCAACGTGACTGACACAGCGCTATCGCGGGGCCAGCCCGCTCCCACAGAGCCCATGTTCCTATGTAGAGATTCTTCCTTTTGGCTCACCCCGCCCAACGCCGCTGGTATCCCCTGGTTTTCGCCATTGCCGCTCTGGTGCTGCTGCCGCTGAGCGTGCTGCTGCTGTCGTGGCAGTCGATCGACATGCAGATCTGGTCGCACCTGCTCGACACCCAGATGAGCCGCCTGTTGGGCAACACCCTGACCTTGATTGTCGGGGTCGGAGTGGGTGTCACCTTGCTGGGCGTGAGCCTGGCCTGGCTCACCAGCCTGTGCGAATTCCCCGGACGGCGTTGGCTGGACTGGGCGCTGATGCTGCCGTTCGCCATTCCTGCCTATGTGCTGGCTTTCGTTTTCGTGGGTTTGCTGGACTTCTCCGGGCCGGTACAAACCCTGCTGCGGGAGTGGTTCGGGCCGATGCGCCTGCCGCGAGTACGCTCCACCGGCGGCGTTATCATCGTGCTGGTGCTGGTGTTCTACCCCTATGTCTACCTGCTGGCGCGCACTGCCTTTCTGGCCCAGGGCAAAGGCCTGATGGAGGCCGCGCGCGTGCTTGGTCATTCGCCGCTGCAGGCGTTCTGGCGAGTGGCATTGCCGATGGCGCGCCCCGCGATTTTTGCCGGTATCGCCTTGGCATTGATGGAAACCCTGGCTGATTTCGGCGCGGTGTCGGTGTTCAACTTCGACACGTTCACCACCGCGATCTACAAGACCTGGTACGGCTTTTTCAGCCTGTCGAGTGCCGCGCAACTGGCCAGTTTGCTGCTGTTGGCGGTGATGTTGGTGCTCTACGGCGAGCGCCGTGCCCGTGGCGCGGTACGCAGCAGCAATGAGCGGCCCCGGGGCAAGGCGCTGTACCACCTGCGCGGCATCAAGGCACTGGCTGCGACGGGCTGGTGCACTTTGGTATTTGCCTGCGCCTTCGTCATCCCGGTGCTGCAATTGCTGGTGTGGTTCTGGCAGCGCGGGCGCTTCGATCTCGATGAGCGTTATTCCAGCCTGATTCTTCACACCCTCTACCTGGGGGCAATGGCAGCGTTGATCACGGTGTCCGTGGCACTGGTGCTGGCCTTTGCCCGTCGTCAGGCGCCCACTTCGGGGATCCGTGCCGGGGTTGGCATCGCCAATCTTGGCTATGCCTTGCCTGGCTCGGTATTGGCGGTGTCGATCATGCTGGCGTTCAGTTACCTGGACAATCAACTGGTGGTGCCGCTGTCCAACTGGTTGGGTGGTTCCGGCAGGCCGCTGTTGCTGGGCAGCCTGTCGGCCTTGCTGTTGGCGTATCTGGTGCGCTTCATGGCCGTGGCGTATGGGCCCTTGGAGAACAGCCTGGGTCGAATTCGCCCGTCACTACCGGAAGCCGCACGCAGCCTTGGGGTCAGTGGCCCAAGATTGTTTTTCAAGGTGTATCTACCGCTGTTGGTGCCGGGCGCCATGAGTGCGGCCTTGCTGGTGTTCGTCGATGTCCTCAAGGAAATGCCGGCAACGCTGCTGATGCGTCCGTTCGGCTGGGACACCCTGGCGGTTCGGGTCTTCGAGATGACCAGCGAAGGCGAGTGGGCGCGGGCCTCGCTGCCTGCCCTGACCCTTATTGTGGTCGGCCTGTTACCGGTCATCGGTCTGATTCGACGCTCAGCCCGAAACGTCGGTCAAACGCGCTGAGGGTGTCAGCCCTCGAGCTTGCAGCTACAATGCGCGGCATTCGCTGCGGCCGGTCCTACAGACCGGGTAGCTGAAATGCTGCCAACAGCCGTGGCTTAGCCACGCCCGGAAGGAGAAACCCATGGGACTGCGCACGCCTTTGTATGACCTGCACCTGGCGCTTGGCGCCAAAATGGTCGATTTTGGCGGTTGGGACATGCCCTTGCATTATGGCTCGCAGGTCGAAGAGCACCATCAGGTGCGAAGCGACTGTGGAGTGTTTGATGTTTCCCACATGAACGTCATCGATGTACACGGCGCCGAGTCCCGTGTCTGGCTGCAGCGCTTGCTGGCCAACGACGTCGAACGTTTGACCGAAGTCGGCAAGGCGCTGTACAGCACCATGCTCGATGAACAGGGTAGGGTCATTGACGACATGATCGTCTACCGCTGTGAAGACGGTTATCGCCTGGTGGTCAATGCCGCGACCCGAGAGAAAGACCTGGCCTGGATGAATGCCTGCAAGGGCAGTTATCAGGTTGAACTGATCGAGCGCCCCGAGTTGGCCATCCTGGCAATCCAGGGGCCGGATGCGCGCAGCAAGGTTGCCGAGCTGGTATCGGCACCGCGGGCAGCGTTGATCCGTGAGCTCAAACCCTTTGAGGGCCGTAACGAAGGTGACTGGTTTATCGCCCGCACCGGTTACACCGGGGAAGACGGTCTGGAGATCATCTTTCCGGCCGTTCAGGCCCCCGCGTTTTTCAACGATCTGGTTGGCGCCGGTATCGCCCCGAGCGGCCTTGGCGCACGCGACACCCTGCGTCTTGAAGCAGGCATGAACCTGTACGGCCAGGACATTGACGAGGCACACACCCCGCTGACCTCCAACCTGGGCTGGAGCGTGGCCTGGGAACCGGCGGAGCGTGACTTCATCGGCCGCCAGGGTCTGCTTGCAGAAATCGAGCACGGCGTTGAGCAAAAACTGGTCGGCCTGGTGCTGGAGGAGCGTGGTGTTTTGCGCGCTCATCAGGTGGTTCATGTCGCCGGGATTGGCGAAGGAGAGATCACCAGTGGTAGTTTCTCTCCTACGCTGAGCAAGTCGATTGCGCTGGCGCGGGTGCCGATGGCAACCGCAGATCGTGCCGAGGTGGAGATCCGCGGCAAGTGGTACCCGGTGCGGGTGGTCAAGCCGACCTTCGTGCGCCATGGCAAGATTTTGATCTGAACCTATTCTGGCGGGCCTACCGCTGACCCTATCGAGGACAACAAGATGAGCAATATCCCCGCCGACCTGCGTTTTGCCGAAAGCCACGAGTGGGCCAAACTGGAAGCTGACGGCACCATCACCGTCGGTATCAGCGATCATGCCCAGGAAGCACTGGGCGACGTGGTATTCGTAGAGCTGGCCGAAGTCGGCAAAGTCTTCGCGGCTGGCGATGCTGCGGGTGTGGTCGAGTCGGTTAAGGCGGCTTCGGACATTTACGCCCCGGTCAGCGGTGAAGTGATCGCGGTGAACGAAGAACTGGCCGACAGCCCTGAGTCGCTGAACAGCGATCCTTACGCCAGCTGGATCTTCAAGCTCAAGCCAAGCGACAAGGCCGAGCTGGACAAACTGCTCGACGCTGCAGGTTACGCAGCCGCTATCGGCGAATAGTTTTCACACAAAGCGCCAATCTCTTCCTAGACTCAATATGCCTCGACTGCTCGGGGCTTGGTCTAGGAAGAGAGAGCCGCTATGTCCCAGTCGCCGTCCCTGAGCCAACTGCACGACCCCAATCCTTTCCTGCGTCGCCACCTGGGCCCTGATGCCTCGGAGCAGCAGGTCATGCTGCAGGCCCTGGGCCTGGGCAGCCGCCGTGAGCTGATCGAGCAGACGGTACCACCAGGCATTCGCTTGAGTGGCCCGCTGGCATTACCCGCCGCCCTCGATGAACAGGCCGCCCTTAGCAAACTCAGGGGCTATGCCGAACAGAACCAGGTGTGGACCAGCCTGATCGGCATGGGCTACCACGGCACGGTCACCCCCAACGTCATTCTGCGCAACGTCCTCGAAAACCCGGGCTGGTACACCGCCTACACACCCTATCAGCCAGAAATCGCCCAAGGCCGCCTCGAAGCGCTGCTGAACTTTCAGCAGATGATCATCGACCTCACCGGGCTGGACCTGGCAAACGCCTCCTTGCTCGACGAAGCCACGGCAGCGGCGGAAGCCATGGCGCTGGCCAAGCGCATGGCCAAGTCGAAAAGCAATGTGTTTTTCGCCGATGAGCATTGTCATCCACAAACCCTGTCGGTGCTGCAGACCCGCGCCGAGGGCTTCGGCTTCGAGCTGGTTATCGATGCTGTGGATAACCTCGCCAACTACCAGGTGTTCGGGGCCTTGCTGCAATACCCCGATACCCACGGCGAAATCCGTGACCTGCGGCCGCTTATCGAGCACCTGCACAAGCAGCATGCACTGGCCTGTGTGGCGGCCGATCTGCTCAGCCTGTTGATGCTGACCCCTCCGGGCGAGCAGGGCGCCGACGTGGTGCTGGGCACCTCGCAGCGTTTTGGCGTACCGATGGGCTATGGCGGCCCGCATGCGGCCTACTTTGCCTGCCGGGATGCGTTCAAGCGGGCGATGCCTGGGCGCATTATCGGGGTGTCCAAGGATGCTCGCGGCAACGTGGCGTTGCGCATGGCCCTGCAAACCCGTGAGCAGCATATCCGCCGCGAGAAGGCCAACTCCAACATCTGTACCGCTCAGGTGCTGCTGGCCAATATCGCCGCTTTTTATGCGGTGTACCACGGCCCGGAAGGCTTGCAGCGCATCGCCCAGCGCGTGCATGCGCTGACCTTTGTGCTGGCGGCGGGGCTTGAGAGCAAAGGCATAAAACGCCTAAACGAACACTTCTTCGACACGCTGACCCTGGAAGTGGGCGGCAGCCAGACGGCCATTATCGAAAGCGCGGAAGCCGCGCAGATCAACCTGCGTATTCTTGGCCGCGGCCAGTTGGGCGTCAGCCTCGACGAAACCTGCGATGAATCGACGGTGATGCGCCTGTTCGATGTGTTCCTGGGCGCTGACCACGGTCTGGACATTGCCGCGCTCGATGCCTTGGCCTTGCCGGAAGGCATTCCTGCAGCCCTGGTGCGACAGTCGACCTTCCTCACGCATCCGGTGTTCAACCTGCACCACAGTGAAACCGAGATGCTGCGCTATCTCAAACAACTGGAGAACAAGGACCTGGCGCTGAACCAGGCGATGATTCCGCTGGGCTCCTGCACCATGAAGCTCAATGCCAGCAGCGAGATGATCCCGATCACCTGGCCGGGCTTTGCTGCGCTGCATCCCTTTGCGCCTGCTGCCCAGGTGCAGGGCTACAAGGCGATGATCGATGAGCTGGAAGCCTGGTTATGTGCAATCACCGGCTTTGACGCGATCTGCATGCAGCCCAACTCTGGCGCTCAGGGCGAGTACGCCGGGCTGATGGCGATTGCCAAGTACCACCGCAGCCGGCATCAGCCGCAGCGCGACATCTGTCTGATTCCTTCTTCGGCGCACGGTACCAACCCGGCCTCGGCACAGATGGCGGGTATGCAAGTGGTGATCGTCGAATGCGATGAGGCGGGCAACGTTGACCTGGCTGACCTCAAGGCCAAAGCGATGGCGGCCGGTGAGCGGCTGTCGTGCCTGATGGCGACCTATCCCTCGACCCATGGTGTGTATGAGGAGGGGATCAGCGAGATCTGCGAAGTTATCCACAGTCACGGTGGTCAGGTGTACATGGATGGCGCCAACCTCAATGCCCAGGTCGGCTTGACCCGGCCGGCCGACATCGGTGCCGATGTTTCACACATGAATCTGCACAAGACGTTCTGCATTCCCCACGGTGGGGGTGGGCCGGGCATGGGCCCGATCGGCGTACGTGCGCACCTGGCGCCCTTCGTTGCCAGCCACCCGGTGGTGCCAGTTCCCGGGCCAGATCCACAGAACACCGCCGTTAGTGCAGCGCCGTGGGGCAGTGCGAGCATCCTGCCGATCAGCTGGATGTACATCGCCATGATGGGGCCGCAACTGGCCGACGCCAGTGAAGTGGCGATCCTCTCGGCCAACTACCTGGCCGAACAACTGGGCGGCGCATTTCCGGTGTTGTATCGCGGGCGCAATGAACGGGTCGCGCATGAGTGCATTCTTGATCTGCGGCCGTTGAAGGCGTTGACCGGGATCAGCGAAGAGGACGTGGCCAAGCGCCTGATGGATTACGGCTTTCATGCGCCGACCATGTCGTTCCCGGTGCCGGGAACCCTGATGGTCGAGCCGACCGAGAGCGAGTCAAAGGCGGAGCTGGATCGCTTCGTTGAAGCGATGCTGAGCATTCGTGAAGAAATTCGTGAGGTACAGGACGGCAATTGGCCGGCAGAAGACAACCCGCTAAAACATGCGCCACATACATTGGCGGATGTACTCGGGGTGTGGGAGCGGCCTTACAGCCTGGCCAAAGGCGTTGCGCCGAGTGAGCATGTGCGGTTGCACAAATACTGGCCGGCGGTGAATCGGGTGGACAACGTGTTTGGCGACCGCAATCTGTTTTGTGCGTGTGTGCCGGTGGATGAGTACCGCAGCTGATCGCCTTGCACCACCTGTAGGAGCGGGCTTGCCCCGCGATTGCGATGTAACTGGTACACCGCAATCGCGGGGCAAGCCCGCTCCTACCGGTAAATTTACGGCTTAGCCAGAATGGCGTTGGCCAGCTCCATGTCGCTAGCTTCCAGCCCCGGGTTTTCAGCCCGTACCTGACGCATGGCGGATTCCAGGTAAGGCCCACGAATAGCCCCTTCGCTGGCAACAAAGCTGCTGGCATCGTCCTGAGCGGCAGCGACCAGTTTGTGGTCTTTGGAGGTCAGGTAGGTGGAGCCGGTGGTTGCGCCGGAGGTAATGACATTGCGCCAGAACGTGTCGGCCATGGCCGAACCAAGGGGCAGGGAAAGCAGGGCAAGGGTTGCGACTGCAGGTTTGAGACGCATCAAGGGTGACTCCAGCTGAGTTGAACTGAGCGATTGGAGTGATTTGCCCGTCTCTAGTTCCCTGAGGCCACTCTGAGGACTTCTGCCGCTGTAGTAAGGCCAGCGGCCACTTTTTGCTTACCGCTCTGCTGCAGGCTGCACAGGCCTTCCTGGAGGGCTTGCTGGCGTAGCTCCGCCAGATCGCTATCGGGGCGTATGGCTGCGCTCAGTGCGCTGCTGATACACAACAACTCATGAATGCCGGTGCGCCCGTGATAGCCAGTCTGGCGGCACGCGTTGCAGCCTTGCGCCTGATAACCGATTTCACCCTTCGCAGCCGGCACCTTGCAGACGTTGCACAGGGTACGCACCAGACGCTGGGCCATCACCCCGATCAGGCCCGCCTTGATCAGGTGCGCGGCAATGCCCAGTTCGAGTAAACGGCTGATCGCACTGCAGGCATCGTTGGTGTGCAGGGTGGACAGCACCAGGTGGCCGGTCAGCGCTGCCTGGAAGGCGACCTGAGCGGTTTCCAGGTCGCGGATCTCACCGATCATGATGATGTCCGGATCCTGGCGCAGCAGTGCGCGGGCGCCTTCGGCAAAGCCCAGGTCTATCGCCGGGTGGACCTGCAACTGATTGAAGCCGGGCTCGACCATTTCGATCGGGTCTTCGACCGTACACAGGTTGACCTGTGGTGTTGCCAGGTATTTGAGGGTGGCATACAGGGTGCTGGTTTTGCCGGAGCCGGTCGGCCCCGTCACCAGAATCAGGCCGTGGCGCTGGCCGATCAGCGTTTGCCAGCGCAGCAGGTCTTCACCTGCCAGGCCTAATTGAGCGAAGTCCTGCTGGAGCAGGTTGGGGTCGAAGATGCGCATCACCAGCTTTTCACCAAAGGTGGTGGGCAAGGTCGACAAACGGAGTTCGACTTCGCTGCCGGTTGGCAGGCGGGTTTTGATCCGGCCATCCTGGGGCCGGCGTTTTTCCGCGACGTTCATCCCCGCCAGGGTTTTCAGGCGACTGACAACGGCCAGCGTGACCTCGGCCGGAAACTGGTAGACCGGATGCAGCACACCGTCGATACGCAAACGCAAATGGCCCTGCTCGCGCCGCGGTTCAAGGTGAATATCGCTGGCACGCTGATCGAAGGCGTATTGCAGCAGCCAGTCAACGATGCTGACGATATGGGCGTCATCGTCTGCATGTGGCTGGCTGTGAACCCCCACTTCAAGCAGTTGCTCGAGGTTGGCAGCTGACGACAGCGGCAGTGGCTGGCGGCTGGCGCCGTTGACGGAGCGGGCCAGGTGGAAGAATGCCTGGCTGAACTGACGGATCTGTACCGGGCTGGCCATCACACGTTTGATCGGTCGACGCAGCACCTGCGCAAGGTCCGTTTCCCAGGCGCGGACGTAAGGTTCGGCGCTGGCCACCGTGACACATTGGCTATCGGCGGCGATGGCCAGAATACCGTGGCGCTGGGCGAAGGCGGCAGACATCAGGCCGGTGGTGGCAGCAAGGTCAAGTTGCAGCGGGTCGATGTGCAAGTACGGCAAGCCGGCCCGTTTGGCCTGCCACTGGCAGAGGGCTTGCAGATCCAGGTGCCGACCGGGCTGGTGTGGGTCGGGAAGGCGCTGACAAGCAAGGTGTTCAAGCGGATGGATGTCGTTGGACAGACGCTGAGATCGTAGGGTGTGGGCCGTGTTTGCGCTGATCAGCCGGGCATCCAGCAGATCGGCCAGGAGACCGTCGAGGCTAAGCCTGCGGTCTTCGTCGCTGACAGTCATGTGGCGTCCTTGCCTTGCTGCCTGAAGGGGTGGCAATCACAAGCGTAGTTGACTGTGGACAAATGCAAGGCCGATCTACGTATCCAGGCATTTCCAGGTTCAGTCCAGGCGCTGCACCAACGCCAGATGCACCTCGTCGACACAGATCAGATTGCGCATTTTTTGTGCAATGAGTTCCGCCCGATGCCAACTCAAACCGGCAATTTCGATGTCGACTGCCAGCACATCGCCGCTTTGTGTCATCTGCACCTTGTGTGGGGTGA
The DNA here is from genome assembly GCF_052147955.1 of Pseudomonas sp. NUPR-001. Lineage (NCBI taxonomy): Bacteria > Pseudomonadati > Pseudomonadota > Gammaproteobacteria > Pseudomonadales > Pseudomonadaceae > Pseudomonas > Pseudomonas sp. NUPR-001. The sequence goes on along the minus strand of NZ_CP197353.1, from coordinate 5,776,763 downwards.
GGAACTGCAGGGCGAACAGATTCAGCACCCGGCACAGGCTGTCGGGTTCGGCTTCGACCTGCAGTTGGTAATGCACGCAGCGCTGGGCGCTACCGACGGCCCAGACGTCGTCTCGCAAGGGGGTCACAGGGCTGTCGAAGCGTTCAAGTGCGCTCATGGGTGTCTCCGGATTCAGTGTCAGGAATTTTCCCATGCGTGAGCGGGTATTTTTTCTCTATGATCAGCGTAATCAGCGAATGTTCGACTCGTTCAATTCGCCAGTAAGCACAAATCAGGAAAAATTATGCACAGCGAACTCGACGCTTATGATCGCCGCATTCTGGCCTTGCTGCAGGAGGACGCTTCGCTGTCCAGTGCACAGATCGCCGAGCGTGTTGGCCTTTCTCAGTCGCCTTGCTGGCGACGTATTCAGCGTTTGAAGGAAGAGGGGGTGATTCGCGGGCAAGTGACCTTGCTCGATCGCAAGAAGATCGGCCTGAACACGCAGATTTTTGCCGAGGTCAAACTCAACGCCCACGGGCGTTCCAACTTCACCGAGTTCACCGAGGCGATACGCGGTTTCCCGGAAGTGCTGGAGTGCTACGTGCTGATGGGATCGGTGGATTTTCTGTTGCGTATTGTCACCCCGGACATCGAAGCTTACGAGCGGTTCTTCTTCGAGAAGCTGTCGATGGTGCCGGGGATTCAAGAGGTCAACTCGATCGTGGCCTTGTCCGAAATCAAGTCCACGACGAGTCTGCCGGTGCTGCGCTAGGTTTTGTGCGAAAAGTATGGTCATCCATCGTAGTGGGAGCGGCGGTGCGGCGACCCGACTTGTCCCGCGATCTGCCGCAACGCGGCAGCAAAGCCTGAATTCGCGGGGCAAGCCCGCTCCCACAAAACTTGCCGTACAGAGCCTAGGACTTACTTGCGCAGCAGGTGCTTCCAGCCACGGCTCTGGAACACGGCCATCACCTGGTGGACACGCGCCTCGAGGACTTCAGTGCGCACATCAGCTTCCACTTCGTCGCTGATCGGCAGGTTGGCCAATTCGTGCAACTTGTTCAGCTCACCGAACAGGCGGTCCAGGTCCGGGCTCTCCAGTACCTGACGGGCATGGTGCAGCCAGGCCAGCAGGCGCTCGATACGCGGCAGCTGTTCGGCCAGGTCTTCCGGCTGGCGATGGTACAGCGGCAGGTTCAGGGCCTTGGCTTCATCGGCCAGCAGCACGTTCAGCCAGTTGGTCAGTTGCGCAGCGCCCTGACGGTCGCCGCGCTTGTTGCGCTCGACGGCCCAGCCGCGGGCCAGCAGCCAACGTGAGGTTTCCAGGGAGAACTGGCCCCAGCGGGTGTCCAGCAGCTCTTCGGCGAACTGCTCAGGCGCGGCGCGGCGAACGTCTTCATCGTCGTTACCGGCCAGCACCAGCGGGCGCCAGTCTTCCAACAGAGCATCGAGGCTGCTGCGCAGGGCAGCAGTGGTGCTGCGTGGCGCCGCCTGACCCAGGCTGCTGGTCAGTGCGCGCAGTTCGGCCAGGGCCTGAACCCAGTCTTGCAGCAGGCGCCAGTGGCCGTTGAAGCGGTACTGCTCAGCCAGACGCTGGCTGGCGCCGAGCAATTGCCAGGCGAGGGCGGCATAGGCGTCGTCCAGCGGCATTTCGGCAGTGAGCTCGGCAGCAGGCAGGCTCAAGGCATAGCTGGCCGGATCGAGCAGGCGGTAACCGCGCTCGGCCTTGCTGATGTCGCACGGGAACAGCGGCAGGGTGGCGGACAGTTCAGCCGCCAGCTCCAGCAGTGCTTCAGGTTCGCCTTCACGCAGCTCCAGCTCCAGCTCGCAGATTTCTTCCTTGAGCTTGCCGGACACCACGGTACCCAGGTCGAGGGCCGCTTCGATGACCACTTTCGACTTGCCACGGCCCCAGGCGATTTCGGCGTATTCACGGGTGAAATCAGTGGTGAACAGGGCTTTGATGGTTTTTTTATCCACCTCGGCGAGTTCGGCTGGCCAGCATTGCTCGTCGAGCTTTTTCAGATCGAGCTTGGCCTTGGGCAGTTGCCACTCGTGTTCATTGCGCTGAGACAGACCGGCAACGCTCTGGCCGCGGGTCTTGAGGGTCTGGATGACCACATCGCCGTCGCGGCGCAGGCGCAGCGCAACTTTGGCGCCAGCCAGGTCACGCTCAGGGGTGTCGAAGTACTGGTTCAGCAGTTCGCGCTGCTGCCAGCCAGACTTGTTGCGCTTCTTCAGCAATGGATGTTCACGCAGGGCGGCGAGGGTCTCGCGGCTGACCCGCAGTTTGATTTCGGTTTCTTTGTGCATTGCTGGGTAATCCAGGCTCGGATGACAGGGAGCGTCTTGGCCGTGCAGTGTACAGGACTCGGCCGCCGACGGTTTATTCCAGGTGCCCGATGGCCCTATGATGAGCTTCGTCCCGAGGAGAACGCGCATGCCGCTGCCATCGCTCAAAGACCAGTTTGCCGCCCTGATTGCGACGCCTTCGGTCAGTTGCACCCAACCTGCGCTGGACCAGTCCAACCGCGCGGTGATCGACCTGCTGGCCGGCTGGTTGGGCGATCTGGGTTTTGCCTGCGATATCCAGCAGGTGGCGCCGGGCAAGTTCAATCTACTCGCCAGTTACGGCAGCGGCCCGGGTGGGCTGGTGTTGGCCGGGCACAGCGACACGGTGCCCTATGACCCGGGCCTGTGGCAGACCGACCCGTTGAAACTGACCGAGGTCGATGGCCGTTGGGTTGGCCTTGGCAGTTGTGACATGAAAGGCTTCTTCGCCTTGATCATCGAGGCGGTGCAGCCGTTGCTGACCCATGATTTCAAGCAGCCGCTGCTGATTCTCGCCACCTGCGATGAAGAAAGCTCGATGTCTGGCGCCCGTGCCTTGGCCGAAGCTGGTCGGCCGCTGGGCCGGGCGGCGGTGATTGGTGAACCGACCGGGCTCAAGCCGATCCGCATGCACAAGGGCGTGATGATGGAGCGCATCGATATTCTCGGGCGCAGTGGCCATTCGTCGGATCCTAGCCTGGGGCATAGTGCGATGGAGGCCATGCATGAGGTGATGGGCGAGCTGATGAGCTTGCGCCGCCAATGGCAAAAAGACTTCAACCACACCCAATTCAGTGTGCCGCAACCGACCCTGAACTTTGGTTGCATCCACGGTGGCGACAACCCCAACCGTATCTGTGGCCAGTGCGCCCTGGAGTTCGACCTGCGGCCGTTGCCGGGGATGGACCCAGAGATGCTGCGTGCCGCGATCCGGCAGAAACTGGCGCCGTTGGCCGAGCAGCATCAGGTGAAAATCGACTATGCCCCGCTGTTCCCCGAAGTGCCGCCGTTCGAGCAGGCTGCCGATGCTGAACTGGTGCGCCTGGCCGAACGTCTAACCGGACACCGTGCCGAAGCGGTAGCCTTTGGCACCGAAGCGCCTTATCTTCAGCGCCTGGGCTGCGACACCCTGGTACTGGGCCCGGGCGACATCGCCTGCGCCCACCAGCCGGGCGAGTACCTTGAAATGTCACGCTTGCAGCCTACCGTGCGTCTATTGCGTGAATTGATCGAACATTATTGCCTGAGCCCGGTAATTGCCCGCTGAGCTCAGCCGTTTTGCCAAAGGAGAGTGCGCGTGACGCCAAGCCTGTTCCGACGATAACCCTTCGAGCGCTGTGTGCTTTCCCGTTCTTGTCCCATTTTTTACAGGCTCTGTGGTTATGCCCGATTACGTCAACTGGCTGCGTCATGCTTCGCCTTACATCAACGCCCACCGCGACTGCACCTTTGTGGTCATGTTGCCCGGTGATGGTGTTGAACACCCTAATTTCGGCAATATCGTTCACGACCTGGTGTTGCTCCACAGCCTTGGCGTGCGCCTGGTGCTGGTGCACGGTTCGCGCCCGCAGATCGAAGCGCGCCTGGCCAATCGCGGCCTGACGCCGCACTACCATCGCGGCATGCGCATTACCGATGCCGCCACCCTGGAGTGTGTGATCGATGCGGTAGGGCATCTGCGTCTGGCCATCGAAGCGCGCCTGTCGATGGACATGGCGGCTTCGCCGATGCAGGGCTCGCGCTTGCGCGTGGCCTCGGGCAACCTGGTCACCGCCCGCCCGATCGGGGTGCTCGAAGGGGTGGATTACCACCACACCGGCGAAGTGCGCCGGGTAGACCGCAAAGGTATCAACCGCCTGCTCGATGAGCGCTCCATCGTGCTGCTGTCGCCGCTGGGCTATTCGCCGACTGGCGAGATTTTCAACCTGGCCTGCGAAGACGTCGCCACGCGTGCGGCGATTGAGCTGGGGGCTGACAAGCTGCTGCTGTTCGGTGCCGAACGCGGGTTGCTCGATGAGCAGGGGCGGCTGGTGCGTGAATTGCGTCCGCAACAGGTTTCCGCGCATCTGGTTCGCCTGGGCAGTGACTACCAGGGTGAACTGCTTGATGCCGCCGCCGAGGCTTGCCGTGGCGGTGTGGCGCGCAGCCATATCGTCAGCTATGCCGAAGACGGCGCGCTGCTTACCGAACTGTTCACCCGCAACGGTGGCGGCACCCTGGTGGCCCAGGAGCAATTCGAGAAGGTTCGCGAGGCGGCGATCGAAGACGTCGGTGGCCTGCTTGACCTGATCAGCCCGCTGGAAGAGCAGGGCATTCTGGTGCGTCGTTCGCGTGAAGTACTGGAGCGTGAAATCGAGCAATTCAGTGTGGTTGAGCGCGAAGGCATGATCATCGCCTGTGCAGCGTTGTACCCGATTGCCGATTCCGAGTCGGGGGAGCTGGCGTGCCTGGCGGTCAATCCTGAGTATCGCCATGGCGGCCGTGGTGATGAGCTGCTGGAGCGCATTGAAACGCGGGCGCGGGAGATGGGGCTCAATACCCTTTTCGTCCTGACGACCCGTACCGCACACTGGTTCCGCGAGCGTGGGTTTGTGCCTAGCGGGGTAGAGCGGCTGCCGGCGGCGCGGGCGTCGCTGTACAACTACCAGCGAAACTCCAAGATCTTCGAAAAGGCCTTGTAAAGCATCGCGGGGCAAGCCCGCTCCCACAGGCAATCACCGGTGGGAGCGGGCTTGCCCCGCGAAAAGGTCCTCAGCCAACTAGCAGTAGCTGAACAGCCGCGGCACTCCAGCCCCATCGATCACCGCATCAATCAAGGCTCGCGCAGTCTCGATATGCTGGCCGACGCCTGCAACCAGAGAACGGTCCGAAAGCTCCAGGTTATTGGTCGCTGCCATTACCGTAGCTTCGGCGTTTTGCAGCAAGTGGCAGGCGTAAAGCAACGCTTCTTCGCTAGAGATACCCGCGCTGATATTGAACATCCGGCCTTCGCCGAAGGATCGACTGGCGGTGGTGAGGGTGGAAAGGTCGAAGCTGGGGGGATCGGGTACGTGTTTCTTCATGACTGACTCCACATCGGGCAGCCACAATTCGCTGCTAAACGAAGGGTGGCAGCTGTACGCGGGTTAGCAGACCGGGCAGAGTCAGTCAAAACCCCGGCGCACCCGAAGATGCCCCGCGCACACCTGCCATAACAGCAGCGTTGCGAAGTGACTGAATCTAAGTTCGGACTGCTAAATCCGGTCATTGGACGATCCAACGACGACAGCAGACTAGGTTCAGGAGGCATCAGGCGCAACGGCCGGAAGTATGAATCAGAAGGGACTGACAGAACACTCTTACAGAGCTGTGGATTTTCAACGAGTGGTGTGGGAACCGGGAAACCATCGCGGGGCAAGCCCGCTCCCACCGGCAATCACCGGTGGGAGCGGCGGTGCGGCGACCCGACTTGCCCCGCGATACGAGCATCAAACGGTATGCAGGTACCAGTTGTACTCAAGGTCGGAGATGGAGTGTTCGAACTCCTCCAGCTCACTTTCCTTACAGGCCACGAAGATATCGATGTACTTCGGATCGATGTACTTGTTGAGGATTTCGCTGTCGTCCAGCTCGCGCAGTGCATCGCGCAGGTTGTTCGGAAGGCTCTGCTCAACCTGTTCGTAGGCGTTGCCTTCGATCGGCTTGTTAGGTTCGACCTTGTTGCTCAAACCATGGTGCACGCCCGCCAGTACGGCAGCCATCAGCAGGTACGGGTTGGCGTCGGCACCGGCAACGCGGTGTTCGATGCGCACGGCATCCGGCGAACCGGTCGGTACGCGCAGGGCCACGGTGCGGTTGTCCAGGCCCCAGCTCGGAGCGTTGGGTACATAGAACTGGGCACCGAATCGGCGATACGAGTTGACGTTCGGGCACAGGAACGCCATCGACGCCGGTAGGGTCTCGAGCACACCGCCGATCGCGTGACGCAGTGCGGCGTTCTGCTCGGGATCCTCGCTGGTGAAGATGTTCTTGCCATCTTTGTCCAGCACCGAGATATGGACGTGCAGACCATTACCCGCCTGGCCCGGGTAGGGCTTGGCCATGAAGGTGGTGTCCATTTCATGGTCGTAGGCGATGTTTTTGATCAGGCGCTTGAGCAGTACCGCGTAGTCGCAGGCCTTCATCGGGTCGGCTACGTGGTGCAGGTTGACTTCGAACTGCGCCGGGGCGCTTTCCTTGACGATGGCGTCGGCAGGGATGCCCTGTTCCTTGGCGCCTTCGAGGATGTCTTGCAGGCAGTCTACGTACTCGTCCAGGTCATCGATCAGGTACACCTGGGTCGACTGTGGGCGTTTACCGGAAATCGGCGAGCGTGGCGGCTGCGGACGGCCATTCACGTTCTCTTGGTCGATCAGGTAGAACTCCAGCTCGAACGCGGCGCAGATGGTCAGGCCCATCGCGTCGAATTTGCTCACAACCTGACGCAGGACTTCCCGCGGGTCGGCAAAGAACGGCTCGCCTTCAAGTTCGTGCATGGTCATCAGCAGCTGCGCGGTAGGGCGCTTCTGCCAGGGTTCGTTGGACAGGGTGTCCGGGATTGGATAGCAGATGCGGTCGGCATCGCCGATGTCCAGGCCAAGGCCGGTGCTTTCGACCGTTGAACCGTTGATATCCAATGCGAAGAGTGAGGCCGGCAGGTTGATGCCTTTCTCGTAAACCTTGTGGAGGCTGGTGCGCTCGATGCGCTTGCCACGCACCACACCATTCATATCTGCAATCAGAAGGTCAACGTAGAGAACCTCAGGATGTTCCTTAAGGAACGCGTTCGCTTCGTTAAGCTGAACGGCACGCGGGGGTACCGACATGATGCAACACCTTTGTTGTTAAAAATATCAATCAATGGGGGCTTGCAGCTCCAGTCAATCGGAAAGCCCTACTGAAGTCAAGCCAACCCCATGATGCCCTAAATTGGCCCTCAAGCGGCATTTTTGCTGCAATTGAGGGCGCGGACAATTGCTGCTTTCGTACGATAGAAGCGGTTTTGAGCGGGCCGTGTTCTATTTTTTACGGGGGTGTTGTGTAAAAAAATGAACAAGGCTAAGCTCGGTGGCAACCCATAACATCAATAATACCGGGGGTTACATGTCACGCCTGCCGACAACCGGCATCACCGCCTGCCGCCCGCAGATCGGTCTGCACGCATTTTACGCGAGCGCTTATCGCTACGCGTCAGTACGCAGCACCCTGGCTGAAATAATTGACGCCCAGGGCAGCCTGCCTGTTGTCGATGCACCTTCAAATATTCTCTGCCATCACTATAGCGGCCAGCGCCGCGGTATGCCCCTGCGTGGCTTTTGCTTTAGCTTCGCGCGGCATCCAGAATGTCTGGGACGGCCCACTCCGGGTGTCCTGACGACAGTCCAGACATTTACCTCCTGAGGTAGTTATGAGTAATAACCTCGACCAGCTCACCGATTGGTTGAAAGAACACAAGATCACCGAAGTCGAGTGCTTGATCAGCGACCTCACCGGGATCACACGTGGCAAGATTTCTCCAACCAACAAGTTCATTGCTGAAAAAGGCATGCGCTTGCCCGAGAGTGTCTTGCTGCAAACCGTTACCGGCGATTACGTCGACGACGACATTTATTACGAATTGCTGGACCCGGCAGACATCGACATGATCTGCCGGCCTGACGAGAACGCGGTGTTTCTCGTGCCTTGGGCCATCGAGCCAACCGCTCAGGTGATCCACGATACCTACGACAAACAGGGCAACCCGGTTGAGCTGTCGCCGCGCAACGTGCTCAAGAAGGTGCTGAAACTCTACGCCGACAAGGGCTGGCAGCCGATCGTGGCGCCCGAGATGGAGTTCTACCTGACCAAGCGCTGCGAAGACCCGGATTTCCCGCTGCAGCCGCCAGTTGGCCGCTCCGGCCGCCCGGAAACCGGTCGTCAGTCGTTCTCTATTGAAGCGGCTAACGAATTCGACCCGCTGTTCGAAGACGTCTACGACTGGTGCGAACTGCAGAACCTGGACCTCGACACGCTGATCCACGAAGACGGCACGGCGCAGATGGAAATCAACTTCCGTCACGGTAACGCCCTGGCGCTGGCCGACCAGATTCTGGTGTTCAAGCGCACCATGCGTGAAGCGGCGCTCAAGCACAACGTGGCCGCCACCTTCATGGCCAAGCCGATGACCGGTGAGCCAGGCAGCGCCATGCACCTGCACCAGAGCATCATCGACGTGCACACCGGCAAGAACATCTTCTCTGATGAAGATGGCCGCATGAGCGAGCTGTTCCTCAACCACGTTGGCGGCCTGCAGAAATTCATCCCAGTGGTGTTGCCGCTGTTTGCCCCGAACGTCAACTCGTTCCGCCGCTTCCTGCCCGACACCTCGGCGCCGGTGAACGTCGAATGGGGCGAGGAAAACCGTACCGTTGGCCTGCGCGTGCCGGATGCCGGCCCACAGAATCGCCGGGTCGAAAACCGTCTGCCAGGTGCCGATGCCAACCCGTACCTGGCCATCGCTGCCAGCTTGCTGTGTGGCTACATCGGCATGGTCGAAGGCATCAAGCCAAGCGCGCCTGTACAGGGTCGTGGTTACGAGCGGCGCAACCTGCGCTTGCCGTTGACCATCGAAGACGCCCTGGAGCGCATGGAGAACTGCACCGCCCTGGAACCTTACCTGGGCAAGAAATTCATTACCGGCTACGTCGCTACCAAGCGCGCCGAGCATGAAAACTTCAAACGCGTAATCAGCTCCTGGGAACGTGAGTTCCTGCTGTTTGCGGTCTGATCAACCCGGAGCCGCAGGAGCGCGGCCGTCAGAAAACGGAGAAGCACATGAGCGTCAACAACCCGCAAACCCGTGAGTGGCAAGACCTGAGCCGTGATCATCACCTGGCGCCTTTCAGTGACTACAAGCAGCTGAAAGAGAAGGGCCCGCGAATCATCACAAAAGCCGAAGGTGTGCACTTGTGGGACAGCGAGGGCAACAAGATCCTCGATGGCATGGCTGGTCTGTGGTGTGTGGCGATTGGTTACGGTCGCGAAGAGCTGGTTGACGTTGCAGCCAAGCAAATGCGCGAGCTGCCGTACTACAACCTGTTCTTCCAGACCGCCCACCCACCGGCGCTGGAACTGGCCAAAGCGGTTTCGGCCGTGGCGCCTGAAGGTATGACTCATGTGTTCTTCACTGGCTCTGGCTCCGAAGGTAACGACACCAACCTGCGCATGGTTCGCCACTACTGGGCGGTCAAGGGCAAGCCACAGAAGAAGGTGATCATCGGCCGCATCAACGGTTATCACGGTTCCACCGTGGCCGGTGCTGCGCTGGGTGGCATGAGCGGTATGCACGCACAAAGCGGCACGCTGCCAGACATCGTGCATATCCCGCAGCCTTACTGGTTCGGTGAAGGCGGTGACATGACGCCGGATGAGTTCGGGGTCTGGGCTGCCGAGCAACTGGAGAAAAAGATCCTTGAAGTCGGCGAAGACAACGTCGCTGCCTTTATTGCCGAGCCGATCCAGGGCGCTGGCGGCGTGATCATTCCACCTGAGACCTACTGGCCGAAGATCAAAGAGATCCTTGCCAAGTACGACATCCTGTTTATTGCCGACGAAGTGATCTGCGGTTTCGGGCGCACCGGTGAGTGGTTCGGTTCTGACTACTACGACCTCAAGCCTGACCTGATGACCATCGCCAAAGGCCTGACCTCCGGTTACATCCCTATGGGCGGTGTGATCGTGCGTGACGAAGTGGCCAAGGTGGTCAGCGAAGGGGGTGATTTCAACCACGGCTTTACCTACTCCGGTCACCCGGTGGCCGCCGCTGTGGGCCTGGAAAACCTGCGCATCCTACGCGAAGAGAAAATTATCGATCAGGTTCGGGAAGAAACGGCACCGTATTTGCAGAAACGTCTGCGCGAGCTCAGCGATCATCCGTTGGTGGGTGAAGTGCGTGGCTTGGGTATGCTCGGTGCAATCGAACTGGTCAAAGACAAAGCCACTCGGGCACGTTACGAAGGTCAGGGCGCAGGCATGATCTGCCGCCAGCACTGCTTCGACAATGGCCTGATCATGCGTGCGGTAGGTGACACCATGATCATCGCTCCACCGCTGGTGATCAGCCGTGAAGAGATCGACGAGTTGGTGGAAAAGGCGCGCAAATGCCTGGATTTGACACTTGAGGCGCTGAAATAACCAAGTGCTAGGCTAGCGTAATGGCATCATCGTGTTTCGAGGCGCGCTTTCCTTGAAAGAGCGCCTTGGAACTTGCCAGACTAGCGGCTGTTTCAGTCGCCCAGTACTTGCACCGTAGAGAGCTGGCCACTGAACAGATGGCTAAATAAAAAATTCTGGAGCATTACGCATGATGAAATTGGGCAAGACGTTGTTGGCTGTGTCCCTGATGGGCGCCATGGCCAGTGCTGTTCAAGCGGATGACAAGGTTGTCCACGTTTACAACTGGTCCGATTACATCGCGCCAGATACCGTTGCCAAGTTCGAAAAGCAGTCCGGTATCAAAGTTGTTTATGACGTCTTTGACAGTAACGAAACCCTTGAAGCCAAGCTGCTGGCGGGCAAGTCGGGCTACGACGTGGTCATCCCGTCCAACAACTTCCTGGCCAAACAGATCAAAGCCGGTGTTTACCAGGAGCTGGACCGCTCCAAGCTGCCGAACTGGAAAAACCTCGACCCGGCACTGCTCAAGGCCGTCGGCGATGCCAGCGACCCGGGCAACAAATACGCGTTCCCGTACATGTGGGGCTCCATCGGCATTGGCTACAACCCGGAGAAGGTCAAGGCTGCGCTGGGCGTCGACAAGATCGACTCCTGGGATGCCGTGTTCAAGCCTGAGAACATCGAAAAACTCAAAAGCTGTGGCGTGAGCTTCCTCGATGCACCGACCGAGATGATCCCGGCGGCGCTGCACTACCTGGGCAAGCCGAGCGACAGCACCAAGAAGGAAGACCTGAAGGCGGCCGAGGAGCTGTTCCTGAAGATCCGTCCTTCGATCACCTACTTCCACTCTTCCAAGTACATCTCCGATCTGGCCAACGGCAACATCTGCGTGGCCGTGGGTTACTCGGGTGACCTGGAGCAGTCCAAGGCGCGTGCTCACGAGGCCGGCGACAAGGTCAAGCTGAGCTACACCATTCCTAAGGAAGGCGCCGGTACCTTCTACGACATGGTCGCCATGCCGAAAGATGCCGAGAACGTCGAAGCCGCCTACAAGTTCATGGACTTCCTGATGCAGCCGGAAATCATGGCTGAAATCACCAACGCCGTACGCTTCCCGAACGGCAACCTGGCTGCAACCCCGCTGGTAGACAAAGAAATCACCAGCGATCCGGCCATCTACCCGAACGATGAAGTGAAGGCCAAGCTGTACGCCATCAAGGCGCCAGAGAAAGCCGCCCAGCGCGATATCACCCGCAGCTGGACGAAAATCAAGTCGGGCAAGTAAGCCGGCTTGAGGCCCTGGGCGGTGCATTTCGCGCCCAGGGCGCTTCAAAAGTTAATTTTTTTTGCGACATGAGTGCATCGAAGGTAAGTTGCGCGCCGGTTTGCTGAAACGGCAGGTATTTATGCCGTTTGCTACGGGCATTAATGTGAGGACTATCCACTTGTCTAATTCTGTATTTCGCAAGGCCATGCTGGCTGGAGCGGGTATGACGCTGGCGATCAGCGTCCAAGCGGCGCCCACGGTGCACATTTATAACTGGTCGGACTACATCGGTCAGACGACCCTCGCGGACTTCGAAAAAGAAACCGGTATCAAGCCGGTACAGGATGTCTTTGACTCCAATGAAACCCTGGAAGGCAAGCTGCTGGCCGGTCGTACCGGTTATGACGTAGTGGTGCCGTCCAACCATTTCCTCGGCAAGCAGATCAAGGCGGGCGCGTTCCAGAAGCTCGACAAGTCGCTGCTGCCGAACTATTCGAACCTCGACCCGGTGCTGATGAAGCGTCTGGAGAAGAACGATCCGGGTAACCAGTACGCCGTTCCCTACCTGTGGGGCACCAATGGCATCGGCTACAACGTCGAGAAGGTCAAGGCGGCGCTGGGTACCGACACGATCGACTCGTGGGCCATGCTGTTCGAACCGGAAAACATCAAGAAACTCTCCAAGTGCGGCGTCGCCTTCCTCGACTCGGCTGACGAGATGCTCCCGGCGGTGTTGAACTACATGGGGCGTGACCCCAACAGCACCAATCCCAAGGACTACGCCGATGCCGAGAAAAAACTGCTGGCAGTGCGTCCTTACGTGACCTATTTCCACTCCTCCAAGTACATCTCCGACCTGGCTAACGGCGACATCTGCGTGGCCGCTGGTTTCTCCGGTGATGTGTTCCAGGCCAAATCCCGCGCCGAAGAGGCCGGCAAGGGTGTGGAAGTGGCGTATGTAATTCCTAAAGAGGGCGGCAACCTCTGGTTCGACATGCTGGCGATCCCCAAGGACTCGACCAATGTCAAAGAGGCCCATGCCTTTATCAACTATTTGCTGAAGCCTGAGGTGATTGCCCAGGTCAGTGATTACGTCGGATATGCCAACCCGAACCCCAAGGCTGGCGAGCTGATGGACCAGAGCGTGCGAACCGACGAAGCGGTTTATCCACCGCAAGCAGTGCTGGACAAGTTGTACGTCAACTCCGAGCTACCTCCCAAGGTGCAACGGTTGATGACCCGTAGCTGGACCAAGATCAAGTCGGGCAAGTAAAAATCCAGAGTCCGCCACGGCAGGGGCGGACGCAAAAAATCTTGTTGGGAGTTTCACAAATGGCTGTTGCCTCCGGTGCCTATAAGAAAGCCCTCGAGGGCGACCAGCAACCTAAGCAGGTGCTGGTCAAAATCGACCGGGTCACGAAAAAATTCGACGAAACGGTCGCGGTGGACGATGTGTCCCTCGAGATCAAGAAGGGCGAGATCTTCGCGCTGCTTGGCGGCTCCGGTTCGGGTAAATCCACGTTGCTGCGGATGCTGGCCGGCTTCGAACGGCCGACCGAAGGGCGCATCTTCCTTGATGGCGTAGACATCACGGATATGCCGCCCTACGAGCGTCCGATCAACATGATGTTCCAGTCCTATGCACTGTTCCCGCACATGACCGTGGCGCAGAACATCGCCTTCGGCCTGCAGCAGGACCGCATGCCCAAGGCCGAGATCGACGCCCGTGTCGGCGAGATGCTCAAGCTGGTGCACATGACCCAGTACGCCAAGCGCAAGCCACACCAGCTCTCCGGTGGCCAGCGTCAGCGTGTGGCCCTGGCTCGCTCCCTGGCCAAGCGTCCGAAGCTGCTGCTGCTCGACGAGCCGATGGGTGCGTTGGACAAGAAGCTGCGTTCGCAGATGCAGCTTGAGCTGGTTGAGATCATTGAGCGGGTGGGTGTGACCTGCGTAATGGTGACGCACGACCAGGAAGAGGCCATGACCATGGCCCAGCGCATCGCCATCATGCACCTGGGCTGGATTGCCCAGATCGGCAGCCCGATCGACATTTACGAGACCCCGACCAGCCGTCTGGTCTGCGAGTTCATCGGCAACGTCAACCTGTTCGACGGCGAAGTGGTAGAAGACGCCGAAGGCCACGCGGTCATTGCCACTCCGGAGCTGGAGCGCAAGATCTACGTGGGCCACGGTGTGACCACCTCGGTTGAAGACAAGCGCATCACCTATGCACTGCGTCCGGAAAAACTGCTGGTGACCACTCAGCAACCCACCTGCGAGCACAACTGGTCGCGCGGCAAGGTCCATGACATCGCCTACCTCGGTGGCCACTCGGTGTTCTACGTCGAGCTGCCTGGCGGCAAGATCGTCCAGTCGTTCGTCGCCAACGCCGAGCGTCAGGGCACTCGTCCTACCTGGGATGATCAGGTTTACGTCTGGTGGGAAGACGACAGCGGCGTGGTACTGCGGTCATGAACATGCGCAAGCTCAAGCGAGCCTTCGAACGGGTGAAACCCGAGGGACGCCATCTGGTGATCGGCGTGCCCTTCATCTGGCTGTTCCTGTTCTTCATGCTGCCGTTCTTCATCGTCCTGAAGATCAGCTTTGCCGAAGCAGACGTGGCGATTCCGCCGTACACCGAAATCTACAGCTACGTCGAAGACAAGCTGCAGCTGGTGCTCAACATGGCCAACTATGGCCTGTTGACCGAGGATGAGCTGTACATCTCGGCGTACCTGGGTTCGTTGAAGATGGCCTTTTTCAGCACGTTGCTGTGCTTGCTGATCGGCTATCCGATGGCCTATGCCATTGCCAACGCCAAGAAAGAGACCCAGACCGTACTGTTGCTACTGATCATGATGCCGACCTGGACCGCGATCCTGATTCGCGTCTATGCCTGGATGGGTATCCTCAGCAACAACGGCCTGCTCAACAGCTTCCTGATGTGGCTGGGGTTGATCGATCAGCCGTTGCAGATCCTCAACACCAACCTGGCGGTGTATATCGGTGTGGTCTATTCGTACCTGCCGTTCATGATCCTGCCGCTGTACGCCAACCTGGTCAAACACGATGCGAGCCTGCTCGAAGCGGCCTCTGACCTGGGTTCGAGCACCTTCAACAGCTTCTGGAAGATCACCGTGCCGCTGTCGAAGAACGGCATCATCGCCGGCTGCATGCTGGTGTTCATTCCGGTGGTGGGTGAGTTCGTTATTCCGGAACTGCTTGGCGGTCCGGAAACCTTGATGATCGGTAAAGTGCTCTGGCAAGAGTTCTTCAACAACCGTGACTGGCCTGTGGCTTCTGCCCTGGCGGTGGTGATGCTGGCGATCCTGATCGTGCCGATTCTGCTCTTCAACCGTAGTCAGGCCAAAGAGATGGAGGGCAGGGCATGAAGCGTTTCAGTTTCTCCAAGCTGATGTTGGTCCTGGGCTTGTTGTTCATCTACCTGCCCATGCTGATCCTGGTGATCTACTCGTTCAACGCCTCCAAGCTGGTGACCGTGTGGGGTGGCTGGTCGGTGAAGTGGTACGTCGGCCTGCTCGACAACAGCCAGCTGATGGGCTCGGTGATGCGCTCGCTGGAGATCGCCTGCTACACCGCGATCGCTGCGGTGGCGCTGGGTACCCTGGCCGCGTTCGTGCTGACCCGGGTGACGCGCTTCAAGGGCCGTACCCTGTTCGGTGGCCTGGTGACTGCGCCGCTGGTAATGCCTGAGGTGATCACCGGTCTGTCGCTGTTGCTGCTGTTCGTGGCCATGGCGCAGATGATCGGCTGGCCGCAAGAGCGTGGCATCGTCACCATCTGGATCGCTCACACCACGTTCTGCGCTGCTTATGTAGCCGTGGTGGTTTCGGCCCGCCTGCGCGAGCTGGACCTGTCGATCGAAGAGGCGGCAATGGACCTGGGTGCCAAGCCGTGGAAGGTGTTCTTCCTGATCACCATCCCGATGATCGCGCCATCGCTGGCGGCGGGCGGCATGATGTCCTTCGCCCTGTCGCTGGATGACCTGGTACTGGCCAGCTTCGTGTCCGGCCCGGGCTCGACCACGCTGCCGATGGAAGTCTTCTCTGCCGTGCGTCTGGGCGTGAAGCCGGAAATCAACGCCGTGGCCAGCCTGATCCTGTTGTCGGTGTCGCTGGTGACTTTCCTGGTCTGGTACTTCAGCCGTCAGGCCGAAGAACGTCGCCGTCGGGCGATCCAGCAGGCCATCGAAGAAAGCGCTGCCGACTCCTGGAAACAGCCTGAAGTGAGCCGTGCTGCGACGCCTGTTTCGGCTTGATTTGAAGTAGAGCATCGCGGGGCAAGCCCGCTCCTACAGGAGCGGGCTTGCCATTTAATCTGGCCAATTCCAGGCCGGTTCATCCAGCATCCCCTGACCTGCCACACGGGTCTGTCCCAGTACCTTCTCCAGCACAATCGAGTTGCAGGTCGCATCCTGTTCCAGCGCGGCCACCAATTGCTGTGCATGCGACACCACCCATACCTGGCAATGCTCGGCGGCGCGATGGATCAAGCGTGCCAGCGCCGGTAGCAGGTCCGGGTGCAGACTGGTTTCCGGTTCGTTGAGTACCATCATGGACGGCGCCCTGGGGCTCAATAATGCCGCCACCAGCAGCAAATAGCGCAGGGTTCCATCCGACAGCTCGGCAGCGGACAGCGGTCGCAGCAGGCCCTTCTGATGGAACTGCACGCTGAACTGGCTGCCAGGCAGCGCATCGATGGTCAGGTGTGAGCCGGGAAAGGCGTCGCTGATCGCCTCCCATAGCGCCTGCGCATCACCGATCTCGATGATGGTTTGCAGGGCGGCGGCCAGGTCGCGGCCATCATGGTGCAGCACCGGCGTGCGGGTGCCGAGTTGAGGTCGTCGGGCCGGGGCATCGCGATCCGTTCGGAAATGATCGTAAAAGCGCCAGCCGCGGATGCGCTCGCGCAGGTGCAGCACCTCTGGTGAAGACTGCAGGTTGCCCACCTGGTCGAAGAGACTGTCGAAATCCGCCGTGTGCTGGGCCAACACCTCCCATTGACGACCTTCGCGAGCGCGCACCACTGCGCCCTGGCGATCGACCAGCAAGCTCGCCGGCCGATAGAGCGGACCCGCCCAGATGCTTTCGCGCTTTATCTGCGGGTCGAGGGTGAAGCATGAAGGCATCGGTGAGCTGATACCGGGGAGCATGAAATGCCCGCTGGATGTAGGTAGGCCAAGGCCGATGGCATATCCAAAATCTTCGCTGGTAAAGCCCAGACGCAGACGTTTGGCTTCTTGCCGCGAGCCACCCTCGACGGCCACTTCGCCGCGGCTCATGCGGCGACTGATGCGCTCGGGGCCTGCCCAGAAGGTCGATTCCAGTCCGCCTTCACCGGCCAGCGCGTTGACCACACCGCCTTGGGCGGTTTCAGCGAGCAAGCGCAAGGCTTTGTATAGGTTGGATTTGCCGCTGCCGTTGGGACCGGTGATGACGTTCAGGCGCGCCAGGGGCAATACCAGGTGGTTGATCGAGCGGTAGTTTGCAACGGCCAATGTGGTCAGCATCTTGGCATCCTTGCGCAGGTGAGGAGGGCGGTAGTATCACCCACCTGATCAAACTCAAAGGAATTGCATTTGTTACAGCAACAGCACATTCCCTGATCTACGCTAACACTCGCATCTCTGTATCGAATTGACACATGCAAGGAGCCTGCATGACGGTGTCGCGTAGGGTATTGATCGTCAGTCTGGGCTTGGGGCTCGTGCTGGTCGGCTGTGATAAGCAAACCGCTGTCGAAGCCGAGCTGCGCAGGGTGGCTGTACAGCGCGTACAGCCCAGTGATTTTGCTGCGCCGGTGACCCTCACCGGCGACATTCAGGCCAGGGTTCAGGCAGACCTCTCGTTTCGTGTTGGCGGTAAGATCATTTCCCGTAGCGTCGATGTTGGCGATCACGTGAAAGCCAATCAGGTTCTGGCCCGGCTCGATCCGAAAGATTTGCAGGCCAATGTCGACTCGGCCAAGGCGGAGGTGTTCGCCGAGCAAGCGCGGGTCACCGAAGCCAGCAAGGCCTTTTATCGTCAGCAGAAGCTGCTGCCCAAGGGTTATACCAGCCAGAGTGAATATGACTCTGCCCAGGCGTCCCTGCGCAGCAGCCAGAGCGCCTTGAAAGCGGCCCAGGCGCAATTGGCCAACGCCCGCGATCAACTGAGCTACACCGCACTGATCGCCGACGCGGCCGGGGTGATCACTGATCGTCAGGCCGAAGTCGGGCAGGTGGTGCAGGCTACAGCACCCATCTTCAGCCTGGCCCACGATGGCGAGCGCGATGCCGTGTTCAATGTCTATGAATCGTTACTGGTAGCGCCACCCACTAACGAATCCATCACCGTCAGCCTGGTAGATAAACCCACGATTCAGGCCAGCGGCCATGTGCGGGAAGTGACCCCGACCGTTTCCGCGCAAAGCGGCACGGTACAAGTCAAAGTGGCACTGACTGAAGTCCCCGCCGGTATGGAGCTGGGCTCGGCTGTCTCAGCGACCGGTCATATCAAGGGCAAGCCCAGTATCGAACTGCCTTGGTCGGCGTTGACCAAGGCCCTGCATGACCCGGCGGTGTGGCTGGTGGAGGAAGGCAATAAAGTCAGGTTGCAGGAGGTCAAGGTCAGCCGCTATCTCACTGGCAAGGTGGTCATCAGCGAAGGCCTCAAGGGCGGGGAAAGCGTGGTGGTGGCAGGCGGGCAGTTGCTTACGCCCGGCATGCAAGTGGAAGTCGCACCGTTCAAGGATATCGGGGTAGCGCAATGAAAGCAGTCACACTTGGCCTGTGCAGTGCGCTATTGCTGGTTGGCTGCGGGAAAGAAGCAGCGGAGTCGGACCCGGTCCGACCGGTACTTTCGGTCATTGTCGAACCCCAGATCCAGGCCGATCTCGGGCGCTTTGCCGGCACCATTCAGGCGCGCTACGAGAGCACGCTGGGCTTTCGTGTTGCCGGACGTATCGCCCGACGCTGGGTCGATGTGGGCAACTCGGTGAAAGCGGGCGACGTTCTGGCCAGCCTCGACCCGGCCGATCAGCGCAACCAGTTGCGCGCTGCCGAAGGCGATCTGGCCAAGGTCCAGGCGCAGTGGATCAACGCCCAGGCCGATGCGCGCCGCCAACAACAACTGTTTGACCGTGGCGTGGGCGCCCAGGCGCAACTGGATGAGGCCCAGACCAACCTGAAAACCACCGGTGCTTCGCTGGAGCAGGCCCGCGCGGCCGTCAGCCAGGCGCGCGACCAGCTGGGCTACAGCGAACTACGCACCGATCACGACGCCGTGGTCACCAACTGGCAGGCCGAAGCCGGACAGACTGTCAGCGCCGGGCAACCAGTGGTCACCCTGGCCCGTCCGGATGTCAAAGAAGCGGTCATCGATCTGCCGACGTATCTGGCTGAGCAACTGACCACTGATTTGAAGTTTGAGGTGGCTTCGCAACTCGACCCGAGTATCAACACCACCGCGACCTTGCGCGAACTGGAGCCGCAGGCCGACGCGGCCACCCGAACCCGCCGTGCGCGCCTGACCCTGGCCACTACACCGGAGTCGTTTTACCTGGGCACGGCGATCAGTGTCACCCTGACTTCGGCCATTTCGCCGCGCAGCGAGCTTCCGGCTTCGGCGTTGTTGGAGCGCGATGGACAGACCCGGGTATGGGTGGTTGATCCGCGACAGAACACAGTCGCGAGCCGCGAGGTGAAGCTAATTGAACGTACACCCGAGAGCATCGTGGTGAGCTCGGGTGTTCAGGCCGGAGAGCGGGTGGTAACAGCAGGGGTGAACACCCTGAAACCGGGCCAGAAGGTCATAGTCGATGAGGAAGGTCCGCAATGAAAGGAAGCTTCAACCTGTCGGAATGGGCGCTGAAGCACCAATCCTTTGTTTGGTACCTGATGTTCGTCGGCTTGCTGATGGGCGTGTTCTCCTACGTGAACCTTGGGCGTGAGGAAGACCCTTCATTCACCATCAAAACCATGGTGATCCAGACCCGCTGGCCGGGCGCGACCCAGGACGAGACCCTGAACCAGGTCACTGACCGCATCGAGAAAAAGCTCGAAGAGCTGGACTCGCTCGACTACGTAAAAAGCTACACCCGACCGGGTGAATCGACGGTCTATGTCAACTTGCTGGACACCACACCGGCCAAGGACATCCCCGAAATCTGGTACCAGGTGCGCAAGAAGATCCAGGATATTCGCGGCCAGTTTCCCCAGGGTATCCAGGGGCCGGGTTTCAACGATGAGTTCGGTGACGTCTACGGTTCGATCTACGCCTTTACCGCCGACGGCCTGACCATGCGCCAACTGCGCGACTACGTCGAGCAGGTGCGCGCCGAGATCCGTGAAGTGCCAGGGCTGGGCAAGGTCGAAATGATCGGCACCCAGGACGAGGTGCTGTACCTTAATTTCTCCACCCGCAAGCTGGCCTCGTTCGGTATCGATCAGCGTCAGGTGCTGCAAGCCTTGCAGAGCCAGAACGCGGTCACCCCGGCGGGGGTGATCGAAGCCGGGCCCGAGCGGGTATCGGTGCGTACAACCGGGCAGTTCGCCTCGGAAAAAGACCTGGAAACGGTGAATCTGCGCATCAACGACCGCTTCTTCCGCCTGGCCGACATTGCCGAGATCGAGCGCGGATTCGTTGATCCGCCTTCACCGCTGTTCCGTTTCAACGGTCAACCTGCCATCGGTTTAGGTATCGGCATGAAGGCCGGTGGCAACATCCAGGCCTTTGGTGCCGACCTGCACAAAATGATGGATCGGGTGACGTCAGAGTTGCCAGTCGGGGTCGGGGTGCACACCGTTTCTGACCAGGCGGTGGTGGTGGAAGAGGCCGTCGGTGGTTTCACCAGTGCGTTGTTCGAAGCGGTGATCATTGTATTGGCGGTGAGCTTCGTCAGCCTCGGCATTCGCGCCGGCCTGGTGGTGGCCTGCTCGATTCCGCTGGTGCTGGCGATGGTGTTCATCTTCATGGAGTACAGCGGCATCACCATGCAGCGGATCTCGCTGGGTGCCTTGATCATCGCCCTGGGGCTGTTGGTGGACGATGCGATGATCACCGTGGAGGTGATGGTCACGCGCCTGGAAATGGGTGAGACCAAGGAGCAGGCAGCGACTTTTGCCTACACCTCGACCGCCTTCCCGATGCTCACCGGCACGCTGGTAACCGTGGCGGGCTTTATGCCGATCGGCCTCAATGCCAGCTCGGCGGGGGAGTACACCTACACCTTGTTCGCGGTGATCGCTGCCGCGTTGCTGGTGTCTTGGGTGGTGGCCGTGGTGTTTGCGCCGGTGCTGGGCGTGCATATCCTCAACGCCAAGGTCAAACCGCACAATGAAGAAGCGGGGCGCGTCGGCAAGGCATTCGAACACAGCTTGCTGTGGTGCATGCGCCATCGCTGGTTGACCATTGTCGGCACTATTTTGCTGTTCCTGCTGGCGTTGTTCTGCATGCGTTTCGTGCAGAACCAGTTCTTCCCGTCTTCGGACCGCCCCGAGATTCTCGTGGACCTCAACCTGCCGCAGAACGCCTCGATCGAGGAAACCCGCAAAGCGGTGGATAAGCTTGAGGCAACGCTGAAGGACGATGTGGATATCGAGCGCTGGAGTACCTATATCGGCCAGGGTGCCATTCGCTTCTACCTGCCGCTGGACCAGCAACTGCAGAACCCCTACTACGCCCAGTTGGTGATCGTCAGTAAAGGGTTCGAGGAACGTGAAGGGCTGGTCAAGCGCTTGAAACAGCGTTTGCGCGAAGACTTCGTCGGTATCGGCAGCAACGTTCAGACGCTGGAAATGGGCCCGCCGGTGGGCCTGCCGATTCAGTACCGGGTCATGGGCAAAGACATTGATCAGGTGCGCAAACATGCCATCGCCCTGGCGGCCATGCTCGACAGCAATGAGCACATTGGCAGTCTGATTTATGACTGGAACGAACCCGGCAAAGTGCTGCGGGTCGAAATTGCCCAGGACAAGGCGCGCCAGCTGGGGCTGTCATCTGAAGACGTGGCCAACGTCATGAACAGCATTGTCAGCGGGACGCAGATCACCCAGGTCAACGACAGCATCTACCTGATCAACGTCGTCGCCCGCGCCGTAGACAGTGAGCGCAGTTCACCCCAGACCTTGCAGAACCTGCAGATTGTCACCCCCAACGGTACCTCGATTCCGTTGCTGGCCTTCGCCACCGTGCGTTACGAGCTGGAGCAACCACTGGTTTGGCGTCGCGACCGCAAGCCGACCATTACCATCAAGGCCGCGGTGCGTGGCGACATGCAGCCGACCGACCTGGTGCGTGAGCTTGAACCGCAAATCAACGACTTCATCAGCAAACTGCCGGTGGGCTACACCGTTGAAACCGGTGGTACGGTGGAGGCCAGCGGTAAAGCGCAGGGTCCGATCGCCAAGGTGTTGCCGCTGATGCTGTTCCTGATGGGCACCTTCCTGATGATCCAGTTGCACAGTGTGCAGAAGCTCTTTCTGGTGGCCAGCGTGGCGCCGCTGGGCTTGATCGGGGTGGTGCTGGCGTTGGTGCCGACGGGAACGCCGATGGGCTTTGTGGCGATTCTGGGGATTCTCGCGCTGATCGGTATCATCATCCGTAACTCGGTGATTCTGGTGACCCAGATCGACGAGTACGAGGCGCAGGGCTTGTCGCCCTGGGCAGCTGTGCAGGAAGCTACCAACCACCGTAGACGGCCGATTCTGCTGACAGCGGCAGCGGCGAGTCTGGGCATGATTCCTATTGCGCGGGAAGTGTTCTGGGGGCCGATGGCCTACGCGATGATCGGCGGGATCATTATCGCGACGCTGCTGACCTTGCTGTTCCTGCCGGCGCTGTATGTGGCCTGGTACAAGATCAGGGAGCCGCAGGCTGAGTGATGGATGAAAGCAATCGCGGGGCAAGCCCGCTCCCACAGAACCTGTAGGAGCGGGCTTGCCCCGCGATGTTTGTTACTTACAGCCCATCAAGCAATGCTTTATTACGCACCGCACCCTTGTCGGCACTGGTGGCCAGCAGGGCATAGGCTTTCAGCGCTGTGGTCACTTTACGTGGGCGCACTTCAACCGGTTTCCAGCCCTTCTTGTCTTGCTCCACACGACGTGCCGCCAACTCTTCGTCGCTGACCAACAGGTTGATCGAGCGGTTAGGGATGTCGATCAGCACTTTGTCGCCGTCCTGCACCAGGCCGATCGCACCGCCAGCGGCCGCTTCAGGAGAGGCGTGACCAATCGACAAGCCCGAAGTACCGCCGGAGAAGCGGCCGTCGGTCAGCAGGGCGCAGGCTTTGCCCAGGCCTTTGGACTTCAGGTAGGACGTCGGGTAGAGCATTTCCTGCATGCCCGGGCCACCTTTCGGACCTTCGTAGCGAATGATGACGATGTCGCCTTCCTTCACTTCGTCGGCAAGAATGCCGCGTACTGCGCTGTCCTGGCTTTCGAAGATTTTCGCGTTGCCTTCGAACACGTGGATCGACTCATCGACGCCCGCAGTTTTCACCACGCAACCGTCCAGCGCGATGTTGCCGTACAGCACGGCCAGGCCGCCTTCTTGCGAGTAGGCGTGCTCGACACTGCGGATGCAGCCGTTTTCACGGTCGTCGTCGAGGGTTTCCCAACGGGTCGACTGGCTGAATGCGGTCTGGGTCGGGATACCGGCCGGGCCTGCCTTGAAGAAGTGGTGCACCGCTTCGTCGTCAGTCTGGGTGATGTCCCACTTGGCGATGGCTTCTTCCATGCTCGGGCTGTGCACGGTCGGCAGGTCGGTGTGCAGCAGGCCGCCACGGGCCAGCGATCCGAGGATGCTGAAGATGCCGCCAGCGCGGTGGACGTCTTCCATGTGGTACTTCTGGATGTTCGGCGCAACCTTGCACAGCTGCGGCACTTTGCGCGACAGGCGATCGATATCGCGCAGGTCGAAATCGATCTCGGCTTCCTGGGCGGCGGCCAGCAAGTGCAGGATGGTGTTGGTCGAACCGCCCATGGCGATATCGAGCATCATGGCGTTCTCGAACGCCTTGAAGTTGGCAATGTTGCGCGGCAGGACGCTGTGATCGTCTTCGCCGTAGTAGCGCTTGCACAGCTCGACAATGGTGCGCCCGGCTTGCAGGAACAGTTGCTCACGGTCGCTGTGGGTGGCCAGGGTCGAACCGTTACCCGGCAAGGCCAGGCCCAGGGCTTCGGTCAGGCAGTTCATCGAGTTGGCGGTGAACATGCCAGAGCAGGAACCGCAGGTTGGGCAGGCGCTGCGCTCGTACTCGGCGACTTTCTCGTCGGACGCGGTCGAGTCGGCAGCGATCACCATGGCGTCAACCAGGTCCAGACCGTGGCTGGCCAGTTTGGTTTTACCGGCTTCCATCGGCCCGCCGGAGACGAAGATCACCGGGATGTTCAGGCGCAGGGCGGCCATCAGCATGCCGGGGGTGATTTTGTCGCAGTTGGAGATGCAGACAATGGCGTCGGCGCAGTGGGCATTGACCATGTACTCGACCGAGTCGGCGATGATCTCCCGGCTTGGCAGCGAATAGAGCATGCCGTCGTGGCCCATGGCGATGCCATCGTCAACCGCGATGGTGTTGAACTCCTTGGCTACGCCACCGGCGCGTTCGATCTCGCGGGCGACCAACTGGCCCAGGTCCTTCAGGTGAACGTGCCCCGGGACGAACTGGGTGAACGAGTTGGCGATGGCGATGATCGGCTTTTTGAAGTCGTCATCTTTCATCCCGGTGGCACGCCACAAGGCGCGTGCGCCGGCCATATTGCGGCCGTGGGTGGACGTTTTCGAGCGGTAAACAGGCATGAAACACTCCTGGCGGCTAATCAGGTAACAAAAAGGGAAGTGAGCTTCTCTTGTCCTTTGCACCGAAGGCAGGTGGCCGCTGGTACGGATGAAGCCGAGATCGCCGCGGGATCGCCGTGCGCTCAGCCAGAGCTCATAAACCCGCCGGGATGACTGGCGATGAATAGCCCGATTCTACACCGCTGGCGCTGTGAAGGAATGGTGTTGTAGATGGTTGGCGGTGATTGCAGGTAACGGTGGGAGCGGGCTTGCCTCGCGAAAACGCCAGTAAGACCCATCTGTAAGACGCTTCCGAAATGCTGGTAGATGCCTAATTAACGGCTGTTTCCGCCGCTCGATCTGGCTAACATCCCCGCGCCGCATGTGCGGCTCACGAGACGACACCCTTAATGGACCTTCCCAGTTTCAGTTCATCGCGAACCTACATTCTGGCACTGAACGCAGTGGCGTCAGGGCTGCCCGTTAGCTGACCGACAGCCTTGCCGGTTGGCCTCCAGGCGCCTGTGCTGCTGCCTGGAGATCGATATGACCTATACCCCCGAAGTACGCCTGAACAGCTGCTGCTCCTGCACCTGCAATGGGCTGAGCGCTAGCCAGGCCATTGATGCACTGGTTGATGAAGCCACCGAAGACTTCCACAAAGGTGCTTCCATCACCACCCACATCGGCAACCTGAAAGAGGCCACTGTCAGCTTGTTGTACCGCAAGCGCGTGCTGTGGCTGGTGCTGCTGGTGTTCGGCAACCTGTTTTCCGGCGCCGGTATTGCCGCGTTCGAAGAAACCATCGCCGCACATATCGTTCTGGTGTTCTTCCTGCCACTGCTGGTCGACAGCGGTGGCAATGCTGGCGCGCAGTCTGCGACCTTGATGGTGCGTGGCCTGGCCACCGGGGAAGTGGTGATGCGTGACTGGTTGCGTATGCTCGGGCGTGAATGCGGTGTGGCGCTGGCGCTGGGTTGCACCATGGCGATTGCCGTGGCGTCGCTGGGCATGCTGCGCGGCGGGCCGGAAATCGCCGTGATCGTGGCCAGCAGCATGCTGGTCATCGTATTGATTGGCAGTCTGATCGGCCTGAGCTTGCCGTTCATGTTTACCAAAATGAAGCTCGACCCGGCCACTGCCAGTGGTCCCTTGGTCACCTCCATCGCCGATGCTGCCGGGGTGTTGGTGTACTTCGGGATTGCGTCTGTGGTATTGGGGTTCTGAGTGTGGTCGCGGGGCAAGCCCGCTCCTACATCGCGTGTAGGAGCGGGCTTGCCCCGCGAAATGGACGTTAGCTGTTAGGCAGCAAACGGCAGGTAATGCTCTTGATGTAGCGAGTCTCCGGGATCGCCGGATGCACCGGATGATCCGGCCCTTGGCCGCCACGCTCGAGCAGCTGAATATTGCGGTCCAGGTGACGGGCGCTGGTCAGCAGAATGTTCTGCAGATCGTCTTCAGGCAGGTGCATCGAGCACGACGCACTGACCAGAATACCGTCTTTGCTCAGCAGGCGCATGGCTTGCTCGTTCAGGCGACGGTAAGCGCCTTCGCCGTTTTTCAGGTCTTTTTTACGCTTGATGAAGGCGGGTGGGTCGGCAACGATCACGTCGAAACGCTCTTCGGCGGCCTTGAGTTCCTTCAGCGCTTCAAACACGTCGCCTTCAACGCAGGTGAGCTTTTCCGCGATGCCGTTGAGCGCAGCGTTACGCTCTACGCCATCAAGGGCGAAGCCCGAGGCGTCAACGCAGAACACTTCGCTGGCGCCGAAAGCACCCGCTTGCACACCCCAGCCACCGATGTAGCTGAACAGATCAAGCACGCGCTTGCCCTGGACGTACGGCGCCAGGCGCGCGCGGTTCATGCGGTGGTCGTAGAACCAGCCAGTTTTCTGGCCTTCCATCACCGGGGCTTCGAACTTGACGCCGTTTTCTTCCAGCGCGACCCACTCCGGCACTAGGCCGAATACGGTTTCGACATAGCGGTTCAGGCCTTCGGCGTCACGCGCGGCCGAATCGTTCTTGAACAGAATGCCGCTTGGCTTGAGCACTTGAACCAGGGCGGCGATGACGTCGTCCTTGTGCAGTTCCATGGTGGCCGAAGCCAGTTGCACCACGAGGATATCGCCGAAACGGTCGACGACCAGACCCGGCAGCAGGTCGGAATCACCGTAGACCAGGCGGTAGAACGGCTTGTCGAACAGGCGCTCGCGCAGCGACAGGGCCACGTTGATGCGGTGCACCAGCAGCGACTTGTCCAGGGCCAGCTTGGCATCGCGCGACAGCAGGCGGGCGCAGATCAGGTTGTTCGGGCTCATGGCTACGACGCCCAGGGCCTTGCCGCTGGTGGTTTCGAGAATCGCCTGATCACCGGCCTTGAAGCCGTGCAGCGGGGTGGCGGCGACGTCGATTTCGTTGCTGTAGACCCACAGGTGACCGGCGCGCAGACGGCGGTCGGCATTGGCTTTGAGACGAAGGCTGGGCAGGGACATGACGTCGCTCCGGGAAAAAAGAGCGGGAGTATAACCTGATGCCCGTTGCACTGATGTTATTAGCGACAAATTGCAACAGAGCACTGGCCTTGCGCCTCACCCCTGGGCTGTACGAACAGGTTAGAATCGCCGCTCAGCCCCGAGTGTGTACTTATGTCCCAGGAACTCTCCGCCGAACAGATCCAGCACGCCTTGCAAGGCATCAGCGTGCCGCCGCAACCGCAGATCATGGTTGACCTGCAGTTCGAGCAATACATGCCTGATCCTGACCTAGAGGTAATCGCCAAGCTGATTTCCCAGGATCCGGGTCTGTCTGGCGCACTGCTCAAGCTGGTGAACTCGCCCTATTACGGATTGACCAACAAGATTGCCTCGATCCAGCGTGCAGTGAATCTGCTTGGCAGCCGATCGATCATCAACCTGATCAACGCCCAATCGATCAAGGGCGAGATGAGCGATGACACCATCGTTACCCTCAACCGCTTCTGGGATACCGCCCAGGACGTAGCCATGACCTGCATGACCCTGGCCAAGCGCATCGGCTCGCAGGCCGTGGATGAGGCTTATGCGCTGGGCCTGTTCCATGATTGCGGCGTGCCGCTGATGCTCAAGCGCTTCCCCGATTACATGGGCGTGCTGGAACAAGCCTATGCCCATGCCGGCAGTCATCAACGCGTGGTGGACACCGAGAATCAGGCGTTCAATACCAACCATGCAGTGGTGGGTTACTACACCGCCAAGTCCTGGCGTTTGCCCGAGCACCTGAGCAATGCCATCGCCAACCATCACAACGCCCTGGCGGTGTTCAGCGATGACTCGGCGCGCAACACGCAGTTGAAGAACCTGCTGGCGATCCTCAAGATGGCTGAACACATCTGCGCGTCGTACCGGGTGCTAGGCAATCAGAGTGTCGATCACGAGTGGAATGCCGTTGGGCACCTGGTGCTCGACTACGTAGGGCTTTCCGAGTACGACTTTGAGAACCTCAAACAGACCATTCGCGAACTGGGCACTCACTGATCCATGCCGGAACTACCCGAAGTCGAAACTACCCGGCGCGGTATAGCGCCTTACCTGGAAGGCCAGCGGGTCAACCGGGTGATCGTGCGTGACCGCCGCCTGCGCTGGCCGATTCCCGAAGACCTCGACGTTCGCCTTTCAGGGCAGCGCTTCGTCAAAGTAGAGCGCCGCGCCAAGTACCTGTTGCTCAATGCCGAAGTTGGGACGTTGATCAGCCACCTGGGGATGTCTGGCAACCTGCGTCTGGTCGAGATCGGCTTGCCCGCCGCCAAGCACGAACATGTGGATATCGAACTGGAGTCGGGCCTGGCTTTGCGCTACACCGACCCACGGCGTTTCGGCGCCATGCTCTGGAGCCTCGACCCACTCAACCATGAGCTGCTGATCAAGCTCGGCCCGGAGCCGCTGACCGACCTGTTCGATGGTGAGCGCCTGTTTCAGCTGTCACGTGGCAAGGCCATGGCGGTGAAGCCGTTCATCATGGATAACGCCGTGGTGGTCGGGGTGGGCAATATCTACGCGACCGAGGCGCTGTTCGCGGCGGGTATAGACCCGCGCCGTGAAGCGGGGAGCATCTCGCGAGCGCGTTATCTGAAGCTGGCGATCGAGATCAAACGCATCCTCGCCTGCGCGATCGAGCGCGGAGGCACTACGTTGCGCGACTTTATCGGCGGTGATGGCCAGCCGGGTTACTTCCAGCAGGAGCTGTTCGTTTACGGGCGCCGGGAAGAGCCTTGCAAGGTTTGCGGGAGCATTTTGCGCGAGGTCAAACTGGGCCAGCGCGCCAGCGTGTTCTGCCCGCGCTGCCAGAAGTAAGGGCGGCGGTTCGGCAGATGACCTTTATCGCGGGGCAAGCCCGCTCCTACAGGGGGGCCGTGAGCAATTTTCAATTGTCTTCCTGTGGGAGCGGGCTTGCCCCGCGAGGCGATGTGGCAGGTGCACCGCTATCGCGGGCTGAGCACCTCGGCCTCGCCTACGCCACGCGGATCACTGGCGGCTTCCAGGGTTTGTTTGGCTTTGTCCCAGTACAGCACTTGCTGGTTCCCGTAGGTGCGGCCAAGGTCTTTGAGCTGGTAGCCGCGGGCCTGCAGTTCGTGCTGTTGTTCTGTACTGAACGCGCCCGGTTCGTGTTCGACCACATCCGGCAGGTACTGGTGATGGTAGCGTGGTACAGCGGGCCAGCTGGCGACCGGTTTGCCTTCCAGAAAGCCCAGCATCGACAGCAGCACCATGCTGGGAATCCGGCTGCCGCCGGGTGTGCCGAACGCGGCGAACTGGGTCGGGCTTTCGATGAAGCTCGGGCTCATGCTCGACAGCGGCCGTTTGCCTGCGGCGACGGCATTGGCCTGGCTGCCGGCCAGACCGTAGCTGTTGCTGCCGCGCGGATCAGCGGCGAAGTCGTCCATTTCGTTGTTCAGCACCACGCCGGTACCCGGCGCACTGAAGGCCGCACCGAAGGGCAAGTTGACCGATAGCGTCGCGGCCACGGCATTGCCGTCGGCGTCGATCACGGCGAAATGGGTGGTGTGGTCGCCTTCGCGCCAGGCTGGTGCCGGAGGCAAGCTGCTACTTGGCGTGGCCTGGTGGACGTCGATGCTGTCGGCCAGTTGGGTCAGGTAATTGCGCGCCAGCAGTTGCGGCACCGGGTTGGCGACGTAATCCGGATCGCCGAGCAGACCGCGGTCGCGGTAGGCGCGGCGCAATACTTCCAGTACGTAGTGGCTGCGTTGCACCGGCTCGGCACTCTGCCAAGGCAGGCGCTGGAGCATCGCCAGGCTCTGGGCCAGGGCGACGCCACCGGCGGACGGCGGCGGTGCGCTGATCAGTTCACGCTGCCCGGCCAGCTGGTAGCGCAGGGGTTCGCGTTTGGCGGTACGGTAGTTGGCCAGGTCGTCCAGGCTCCAGATACCGCCGGCAGCCTGCACGCCTTGCACCATAGCCTGCGCAGTTGGGCCGCGGTAGAAGCCATCGCGGCCCTGATTGGCCAGACGTTCAAGGGTGGTCGCCAGCTCAGGTTGGCGAATCTGTGCGCCAAGTGCCGGGACTTCACCTTGCTTGAGGAACAACCGGGCGCTTTCCGGATCGTCGCGCAGTGCGTTCAGGCGCATGGTTGCCCGGTCGCGGTAGATGCGGTCGACGCTAAAACCCTGGTTGGCCAAGCGAATGGCCGGGGCCAGGGTGTTTTTCAGCGGTAATTTGCCGTAGTGCGCAGCAAGATCGGCCAGCGCGGCGGGCAGTCCGGGGATTGCCGCAGCCAGGGGGCCGTTGATCGACAGGCCAGGCTGAACCTTGCCGTCTTTGAGGTACATGCCCTCGCTGGCTTTTCCTGGCGCGCGCTCACGGGCGTCGATAAACACGTAGCGTGCCGGGCTGCCGCCCTCGCGCAGCAGGAAGAAACCGCCGCCGCCAAGCCCGGAACCATAAGGCTCGACCACCGCCAAGGCGGCGCTCACGGCAATGGCGGCGTCAAAGGCATTACCGCCTTGTTCGAGAATTTCTCGCGCAGCAGCAGTCGCTTCGGCGTGCGGGCTGGCGATGGCCGCGCGGCCCGGACCTTGTGCCTGGGCACTGACGGCCCCCAGCGCCAGCGAGGCGCCAAGAACCAGCGGTGCTAGCCTGGCGACAAACAGCATCAGGCCTTGCCGGTAATGCGGCGGTATTTTTCCATCAACTGCTCTTCAGTCTCGGGGTGGGCTTCATCCAGCGGGATGCAGTCAACCGGGCAGACTTGTTGGCACTGTGGCTCGTCGTAGTGACCAACGCACTGGGTGCACAGGTTCGGGTCGATCACGTAGATCTCTTCGCCCTGGGAAATAGCGGCGTTTGGGCACTCGGGTTCGCAGACGTCGCAGTTGATGCAATCGTCGGTGATGATCAGGGACATGGGGACTCCGGCCAGGGCTCAGAACCCGGGCATTTGAAAACCAATGGGCATAATTGTGCCGCATTAGCGCCCGCAGTGCACGCGGGCGCCGTGGTCAAATCGCCGATGTCACTTCTTGAAGCGTTCAGTCAGGGCTTCGGCCACTATCGGATGGACGAATTTGCTGATATCGCCACCGAGCGCTGCAATTTCCCGAACCAGGGTCGAGGAAATGAAGGAATACCGCTCTGACGGGGTCAGGAACAGGCTCTCGACATCCGGTGCCAGCTGGCGGTTCATGTTGGCCAGCTGGAACTCGTACTCGAAGTCCGAGACGGCGCGCAGGCCGCGCAGAAAGACATTGGCTTGCTGTTCCTTGGCGAAGTGCGCGAGCAAGGAAGAGAAGCCGATGACTTCGACATTGGGCAGGTGCTTGGTGACCTCACGAGCCAGTTCTACCCGTTGTTCCAGGGGGAACAGCGGGTTTTTCTTCGGGCTGGCAGCGACCGCAATGATCACCTGGTCGAACAGCCGCGAGGCACGCTCGACCAGATCGCCATGGCCCTTGGTAATAGGGTCGAAAGTACCTGGGTACAACACTCGGTTCATCGCGTCGTCCTGGCAGGAGTGCGTTGGGGAGTCGGATGGTATCGCAGCAGTGGCAGTCGGCCAAGTCGCCTGCGCACGCTGAAGGCACTATAGACAGTGTGTCCATTTGTTGTCATCTGTTGGCAGCCAGGCGTTCGATCAGGCCATCGGTGAGCCGTGCCGCGAGGCCATACACCGACAATTGCGGGTTGGCACCGATGCTGGTGGGGAACAGTGAGCCGTCGTGGATCGACAGGTTGGCCAGCTGATGATGGCGCCCAAGGCTGTCGCAGACGGCCTGGCGCGGGTCTTCGCCCATGGCGCAGCCGCCCATGACGTGGGCACTGCCCAACCGCGTGCGGAACAGTTCCAGGCTCAGGCTATCGATCAGTTGTCGGGCTTCGGCCAGGCTTTTCACATAGCGACCGTCGCTGTGCATTGGCAGCACCGCTTCGGCGCCGGCGGCGAACTGAATCTCGGCCATGCTGTGGAACGCACGGCGAACGCCCTCCCAGGCGTAGGCCGACACCGGGTAATCGAGAACCGGCGTGCCGTCGCTGCGCAGTTGTACCTCGCCACCGACACTCTGTGGGTGGAACCCGTCACGCAGCAGGGCGAGCATGATGTGGGTGTTGGGCAATTGCTCCATACGCAAGGCATTTTCACTGCCGAAGCTGCCGAGCAAGGTGGCCGCCAGCGCCGGATGCAGAGGCGGTACCTCAAGTTTGTAGCCGATCGGGCCGGTGACGCCGTCGCGCCATTGAAAGTGATCGGAGTAGATCGACTGAGGCGCGCCGTAGAACGGGTTGACCTTGTCTTTGAACAGCCCGGCACTGAAGTTGACCAGGTGCAGGAAGGTCCTTTTTCCCAGGCGTTCGTGGGGGTCTGGTGCCTCTGAGCGCAGCAGCAGGGCCGGGCTGTTGATACCGCCACCGGCCAGTAGGTAGTGCCGTGCCTTGACCTGAATTTGCCGTCCGGTAGGGTTTACGCAGCGCGCATCCATGGCCACGCATTGCAGGCTGCTGATGCGTTCTCCGTCGTGGATCAGGCGTTCGGCGCGCGCCAGATAGAGCAGTTCACCGCCCTTTTCCAGGGCGGCGGGAATGCTGGTCACCAGCATCGACTGCTTGGCGTTGACCGGGCAGCCCATGCCGCAATAGCCGAGGTTCCAACAGCCGCGGACGTTACGCGGGATGACCTTCCAGCTGTAGTCGAGCGCCTCGCAGCCACGTTTGAGGATTTCGTTGTTGGCGTTGGGCGGCAGGGCCCAAGGCGCGATACCCAGGCGCTGCTCCATGCGCTCGAACCAGGGCGCCAGTTCCGCGCTGCTCAAGCCTTTGACGCCATGCTCGCTGGCCCAGTGCTGCAGGGTAGGTTCCGGCGTGCGGAAGCTCGATGTCCAGTTGATCAGCGTGGTACCGCCCACTGCGCGGCCTTGGAGGATGGTGATGGCGCCATCCTTGCTCATGCGCCCGATCCCTTCCTGATAGAGGTTGGAGTAGGCCTGGTCTTCGAGCAGGTTGAAGTCGCTGCTGGTCTTGAGCGGGCCTTCTTCGATCAGCAGCACCTTGAAACCGGCGGCGCTGAGCAGTTCGGCACTGGTGGCGCCGCCGGCACCGCTGCCGATGATGGCGACATCGGCTTCCAGGGTCAGGTCTTGCTCCAGGCGTGACGCATCACGGGTTTTCCAGCCGCGGGCCATGCCTTCGCGGAACAGATCGGGTACGGGCATCTTCAGCCTCTTGTCGTTATGAGTGTGGTTCAGATTTTCGGCGGGCCGGGGTATCCGCACTGCGCCCAGGATTCGGGCATCTCATACCAGGCCATCTGCAACAGCTGCAGCAGCGAGGCATGGCCCATGCGCAGCAAATTCAGCGAACTGTTCTCCCAACGTTGCAGGAAGGCCCGGATGTTCTCGCCGCTGGCGTTTTCCCAGCTGCCCCAGATGCCGGTGAGCGGCCCGCGGGTGACCGGCAGGGCGAGCACATCGAACAGCTGCTGGGTCAGCTTGAGCATGGCGGGCGACAGGCTGGCGAGCTTGTGGTCCAAGCGCTGCAGCATGGCGTCAAGGTGTTCGGCGGCAGAGGTGCCGGCCATGATCACCGGGATCAGGGCCCGCAGAATCGGCAAATCGCTCTGGCGCAAGGTGAGGTAGCCACTGGCAGGCGTTTGCGCCGAGCAACCGCTGAGGCTGGCGCCCAACCCGGCGGTGGCCAGGAAGGCGCTGGCGCCGAGGCTGAACTTGAGCAAGCCGCGGCGGCTCAGGGCAGGTGTTACTGGCAGGCTGGTGGTCATTGTTGTTATGCCTGGTAGTCGTGATTAGCGAATGAAGAGTTTGTACACCCACTTGATCAAAGGTTTGCCATACGGCGGGTAGATCAGGCGTGCTGCGTTGAAGCGTTGCTTGGCAAACACCGCCTTGGCCTTGCTGAAGGTCAGGAAACCCTCATAACCGTGGTAGTGGCCCATGCCAGACGGACCGACTCCGCCAAACGGCAGGTCGTCCTGGGCGACATGCAGCAAGGTGTCGTTGAGGCAGACGCCACCGGAGTGGGTCTGTTCAAGGACTTTCTGTTGCTCGGCCCGGTCGTAGCCGAAGTAATACAGGGCCAAGGGGCGAGGGCGCTGATTGATGTAGGCAAGCGCCTGGTCAAGGGTGTCGTAGGGCACCAGTGGCAGCAGCGGCCCGAAGATTTCATCCTGCATTACGCGCATCTGGTCGTTGACCTGTAGCAGCAGGTGCGGAGGCAGGCGTCTGCCTTGTCGCGCCTCTTGTGGGTACAAATTGACGATTTTCGCGCCTTTTTCGCTGGCATCGTTCAAGTAGCCTTCCAGGCGTGCCAGGTGGCGCGGGTTGATGATCGCGCTGTAATCGGGGTTGTTCGCTACGTTCGGGTAGAAGCGCTGCACCACATTGCGGTAGGCGCTGGCAAAGTCATCCATTCGCTCCCGGGGAACCAGCACGTAGTCAGGCGCCACGCAGGTTTGCCCGGCATTGATATTTTTGCCGAAGGCTATGCGCTCGGCAGCGTCGGCCAGCGGCACGCTGGAGGAAACGATGGCGGGCGATTTGCCGCCCAGCTCCAGGGTTACCGGTGTCAGGTTCTGCGCGGCGGCGAGCATCACATGCCGGCCAACGCTGGTAGCGCCCGTGAACAGCAGGTGATCGAAGGGCAGGCGCGAGAAGGCTTCACCCACATCCGCCTCACCCAGCACCACGCTGATCAGGTCTTCGGGGAACACTGACGCCAGCAACTGCTTGAGCAGCTCACCGGTGGCGGGCGTCGCTTCGCTGAGTTTGAGCATGACCCGGTTGCCAGCAGCCAGAGCGCCGGTTAGCGGGCCGATGGCGAGGAACAGTGGGTAGTTCCACGGCACGATGATCCCCACCACACCGAGCGGCTGATACACCACCTTGGCGCTGGCCGGCTGAAAAGCCAGGCCGACTTTGCGTGGTGAGGCCTTCATCCACTGCTTGAGGTGGCGTTCGGCATGCAGCAAGCCCTGGACGCTCGGCATCAGTTCCGCCAGGCGGGTTTCGTCGGCGCTACGCCCACTGAAGTCCTCATGAATAGCGGCAATCAATGCGTCTTGATGGCTGAGCAGCATCTGCCGCAGGCTTTTGAGCCATTGCCGACGTTGAGCCAACGGCGGCATCGGGTTGCCCGCAAACGCCTGTCGCTGGGCATCGAACTGGGCGGTGAGTTCATCAAAGGCGATCGACGGCAAAAGACCAGCAGCATCGGCGGACATGCGCAACTCCACGGCAAGACGTTTTTATAGAGCTTATACTCTAAAGATCGCCTTGTGCGACCCCTTTTTGATGATAGGCAGGTACATCCCGATCCGGATAAACCGTAAGATGGACCTATTCACAAAAAGCTCGGCATTTGGAGCTGGCCATGGCCCCGCGTATCAAGACCCGCGACCGCATCGTGCAGAACAGCCTGGAGCTGTTCAACCAACAAGGCGAGCGCAGTGTCAGTACTAATCACATTGCAGCCCATATGGAGATTTCCCCGGGCAACCTGTACTACCACTTCGCCAACAAGCAAGAAATCATTGCGGTGCTCTTCACCCAGTATGAAGAACAAGTGGAAAGCTTCCTGCGCCCGCCGCAGGGGCGTCTGTCGACCGTCGAAGACAAGCGCTATTACCTCAAAGAGCTGTTGGCGGCGATGTGGGATTACCGTTTTCTGCACCGCGACCTCGAACACTTGCTCGACAGCGACAAGGAGCTTGCCGCGCGCTACCGGCGCTTTTCCCAGCGCTGCCTGATTCAGGGCCAGGCCATCTACCGCGGCTTCGTCGAAGCCGGCATCGTGCAGATGGATGCGGTGCAGATCGAATCGCTGACCCTCAATGCCTGGATCGTGCTCACCTCCTGGGTGCGTTTTCTGTGTACCACCCGGGAAAACTCCGCCCACTTGAGCGAAGACGCGGTCAAACGCGGGATTTATCAGGTGCTGGTGCTGGAGCTTGGCTTTGTCACGGCCAGTGCGCGCCCGGCAGTGGATGCCTTGTGCGAAGAATTCTACGTATCGCTTAACCAGGCATTGGAGCAATAAGGCTTCAGGCCCTCTTTATTCAATCGTTCAGGAGACTGTCATGCCCCTCGCGCAACTGATCACCGCCCAGCAATTGGCCGAACGCCTGCAGGCGCCGGCGCTGGTGATACTCGATTGCCGTTTTGCTCTGGAAGACATCGATTATGGCCAGCGCAGTTACGCCGAGGGGCATATTGAAGGAGCGCATTTTGCCGACCTGGAACGCGACCTCAGTGGCCCGATCATCAAGGGCGTGACCGGGCGTCATCCGTTGCCGGACCCACAGCGTCTGATCGAGCGGCTGCGCGCCTGGGGCATCGATAACGACAGTGAAATCGTCCTGTATGACGACGGTCCGGGAGCCTTTGCGGCGCGCGCCTGGTGGTTGCTGGCGTGGCTCGGCAAGCGCAGCGGTGTGTCGATTCTCGATGGTGGCCTGAAGGCCTGGCACGCGGCAGGCCTGCCATTGAGCCTGGATGCTCCGGCCAAGCGTGAAGGTACGTTCAGTGGCGAGCCTGATGCCAATCTGGTGCTGGACGCCAAACAGCTGGGTGAGCGCCTGAGCCAGCCCGACCTGACGTTGATCGATGCCCGTGGCTTGCCGCGTTTTCGCGGAGAAGTGGAACCCATCGACCCGGTGGCCGGGCATATTCCCGGGGCGCAGTGCGCGGCGTTTACCGACAACCTCGGCGCCGATGGCCGGTTTCTCCCGGCAGCCCAGCTTAAAAAGCGTTTTGCTGAAAAGCTCGGCAAGCGT
Organism: Pseudomonas sp. NUPR-001; assembly: GCF_052147955.1. Taxonomy (NCBI): domain Bacteria; kingdom Pseudomonadati; phylum Pseudomonadota; class Gammaproteobacteria; order Pseudomonadales; family Pseudomonadaceae; genus Pseudomonas; species Pseudomonas sp. NUPR-001. The sequence continues at coordinate 5,739,966 of NZ_CP197353.1, read as the reverse complement.
TCAGCGGAGCAACTGGTGGCGTATTGCGGTTCGGGGGTGACGGCGTGCCATAACCTGTTTGCCTTGTCGTTGGCGGGCTATCCGCTGGGCAAGCTGTATGCCGGGTCGTGGAGTGAGTGGATTACCGATCCGCAGCGTCAGGTTGCAACAGGCGATTGATTCCATTGCGGTGGGAGATCATCCGGTGTGGGAGCGGGCTTGCCCCGCGACAGCAATCTGTCAGCTACATCGCATCGCGGGGCAAGCCCGCTCCTACCGCTCTCCTAGCCACTGCGGAATCCGCCGCTCCAGGTAATAGCCCGGGGCCCGCACGCTGCCGTCAACAAAACCGACATGCCCGCCGCGTGAGTGCAGCTCAAAGGTGGTCTGCGGGGCCAGTTCATTGGCCGCTGGCAAACTGTGGCTGAACACGAACGGGTCATCATTGGCGTGAATGATCAGCGTGGGTGTCCGGTTCTCGCCGAGAAAGTAGCGGCTCGATGCCCGGCGGTAGTAGTCGTTGGCATCTTTGAACCCATTGAGCGGCGCGGTCACGCGGCCATCGAAGTCCCAAAAGGTTCGAAGGTTTTCCAGTGGCCCCAGGCGCTCCAGCGCCGCGAGGCATTCGTGTTGGCCGTGATGCTGAAAGTGACGTTGTTTGTCTTTCACATAGGCAAGCATGGCGCGCATGAAGTGCGCCTGGTACACGCGGGAAAACCCCAGGCCAATGCGATCAGCACACTGATCCAGGCGAAAAGGTACCGAAACCGCCACCGCCGCCTGTAGCTGGCTGGTCGAGCCTGCCTCGCCCAGGTGCTTGAGCAGCACATTGCCGCCCAACGAGTAGCCAACGGCATACAGCGGTGCCAGTGGCCGTTGCGCACGCAGGTGGCCGATGGCTTCGGCGAGGTCTTCACTGGCACCGGAGTGGTAGCTGCGTGGCAGCAGGTTGGGTTCGCCCGAGCAGCCGCGCCAATTCAGCGCCACACTGGCCCAACCGCGATTGGCAAGCGCCTGCTGCATACCAATGACGTAGGGCGAGTTGGAGGACCCCGTCAGGCCGTGCAATACCAGCACTAACGGGGTGCTGGCCTCGTGCGGACCATGCCAGTCGAGGTCAAGGAAGTCACCATCGGCCAGCCACAAGCGCTCACGTTGGCGGGTCAGAGCAGTGGATTTGCGCCACAGCGGCCCCCACAGCGTTTGCAGGTGTGGATTGCCCAGCCCCACGGCGGGTTTGAAGGGGCTGGGGGCGGTGGCAGACATCGTTTTTGCTCGCAAATTTCTTTTAGACAAGTGTATGTCCGGTCACTGAAACATGCCGAAATGGATTAGCCGCTGGTCGGCTGGACATTGGGCAATTCAAGTTGATCGACCGTCGGGCCGACGCTGATCTGCACCAGATTGTCGAGCTTCAGGTGACTTTTCAAGGCGACTTTCAGCTCAACCAGGGTCAGTGCCTGGATTTGTTCGATGAACGTCTGCCGGCTGTCTTGCGGCAGTCGATTGAAACCAATGTGGGCCAATACCTGACTGATCTGTTGGTTACTCACCGATTCGAGCAGGTAGCTGCCGCGTAGCTGCTGTTTCGCGTCAGCAAACTGTTGCTCGCTCGGCCCGTTATCGGCGTATTCCTGCAGCACACTTTCCAGGAGGCTCATCGCAGCATCCTGATATTTCGCCTGGACCTGAGTGCTAAAGGTCCACAGGCCGTTTTCAGCCAGTTGAATCAATTGTGAGTCAGCGCCGTAGGTCAGCCCACGTTGGGTGCGTAGCACTTCGACGAGTCGGGAGTTTGCTCCGGGGCCACCGAGTATCAGGTTGGCTAATGCCAGCGCCGGGGCGTCCGGGTGTTTGACGCTTACCCCTGGAATGGCAAACAACAAGAAAGATTGAGACCCTGGATGTTCCAGGTGGTAAATCTCGGGCTCAAATACGGCGGGTATCGGAAGTGGCGGTAGTGTCGGCCCTACAGGTAGCGCCTTGGATAGCTGCAGCGCGATGTCATGGGCTTGTTTGCTGGTGAGATCGCCGACCAGGGTGATCAAGGCATTACCTGCGCTGAAGGCGCGAAGGTGAAAGTCGCGAAGGTCTGCTGCAGTCACTGCATTGATTGTCGTTGCGCTGCCATAGCTATTGGTCACGTACGGGTGGTTGGCAAAGGCATGCTCAAGCAACTGGTCGTAGGCTTTGACGTGGGGAGAATCCTGTCGTCGTGCCGACAAGCTGATCAATTGATTCTTGGTTTTTTCCAGTTTTGCTTCGTCGAACAGCGGCTCCCCCAGCATTTCTGCCAACAAGTTAACGGCTTGTTCTCGATGCGACGCCGAGCTCAGGCTGCGCAAGCTGACTTCGGCCCTGCTGGTTCTTACCGTCTTGCTGAGTTTTGCGCCGATTGCGTCGAACCCTTCGGCGATTTGTGCCGCATCACGTTTGCTGGTGCCTTCATCCAGCATGCCCATGGTGAGCTGCGCAAGGCCGTCAGCACCATCATCCCGGGCACCACCGGCGTCAAACACAACCTGTAGATCGAACATGGGTAACTGGTTGCTGCGTACAAACAGTACTTTGCTACCTTGCGGTGTTTGCCATGACTCAATCGGTAGCTGCAGCTCAGAGAGCGCTTGAGGAGGCGTCTTCAGGGATTCCAGTTGCGCGGTTGCGGCACCGTGAAAAGCCAACAGCAGGGCAAACGACAGGCTTTGCTTGAACTTACTCATCTTCGGCCTCCTTGGCCTGCAAATAGGCCATTACCTGGCGCTCCGGGGTGAGGTAGGTACGTGCGGTTTGCTGGATGTGTTCAGGTGTCACGCGTGCCAGATTGATTGCATCGTTATCCAGCAGCGAGGCGGGTAGCCCGCTGCCACGGGTCGCTGCGATTTCAGCGGCCTGGCCTTCCAGCTGGTCTTGACTGAAAACCCGCTCGGCCAACAACAGGGCGCGGGCTCTGGCCAGCTCTGCCGGGCTGGGAGGGGTGCTTTTGAGGATTTCAAGTTGGGCGCGAATGGCCTGCTGCAGTTCTGCTAACGGCTTGACCTGGGTCGGATTGACCGACGCCGAAAGGTTGAACAACGTATCGCCTCTGACTAGCGGGGCGTAGCTGACGTGCGGATTGGAAAGCAGGTTTTGCTCCTGTACCAGTTGTGTGCGCAGCCGTGCACTGCGTCCAGCACCCAGCATGGCCTGGATCAGCCGCAGGGCATCGACATCGAGCGAGTCTTTGGCCGTTGCGTAGCTGGGCACATTGAACGACATGAATAGCATGGGGGTATTGAACGCGTCGTACACCGTTACGTGCCGCGGCCCCGCTGCGCTGGCTTGTACCGGTGATTTGATGCTGGGAAGGTTTTGTCGGGCGAAACCTGCAAAGTAGCGTTCCGTTTGCAGTTGCACCTCGTGAGGCTGCACATCGCCGACGACGATCAAAATGGCGTTGTTGGGGGCATACCACTGTCGATACCAGCTTTTGAGTTCCTCGTTGGTCATGCGCTCCAGGTCGTCCATCCAGCCGATTACCGGCGTGTGGTAGCTACTGCTCTGAAAACCGATGGCGTACAACTGCTCAGCGAGCCTTGCCCTTGGGTAGCTGTCGACATTCTCGCGGCGCTCTGCTTTCACCGCCTCGATCTCACGCGCGAATTCGGCGCTTGAGAGGTGGGCGTTTTTCAACAGATCGGCACTTAATTCCAGGGCGACGGCCAGGCGGTCACTGGGCAGGGTCTGGTGGTAGAGGGTGAAGTCGCGGTTGGTCAGCGCGTTGTCAGTGCCGCCCAGGCGCTCGATGATTTTCGAGAACTCACCGGGCGCGGTTTTTGCGCTGCCACGAAACAGCAGGTGTTCCAATGCATGGGATAACCCGGATTGGCCGGGGTATTCGTGGCTTGAGCCCACCTTGACCAGTAGTTGGGTGGTTACAACCGGGGCGCGTTGGTCTCGAACTACGATTACCTCTAAGCCGTTGTCCAGTGTGAATTCGTGGCGATTGGGGGTGTCGGCCATGGCTTGCGCAGCGAGCATCAATAAGCCGAGCAGGCCGATCAAGCCATAGATTGGCGCAGAGCGTCGTTGCATGAGGGTGCTCCTTCTGGTGGGTGACCAGCAGCACGATCAGGCAAGAGCAGGGGCGAAGGGGGTTAGATAGTTACCACACAGGTTGACGGCCCGGCAGATGCCGGGCCGATGGCTGTGTCAGCCGCGTTGCCAGAGTGCGTAGTACACCTGGCCAGCCTTTTTTTCCCGATGCAGGCGCCAGTTGCCAGGCAACTGCAGGGTTGAAGGCGGGGTTTCACTTTCGGTGTAGATCCAGGCATTGGCTGCCAGCCACTGGCGCTCTTCGAGCAAGGCACAGGTGGTGGGCAGCAGATCCTGGTGGAACGGCGGGTCGAGAAATACCAGGTCGAAGGCCAGCTTCGGCTCACCTTGCAGGTAGCGTTGGGCATCGCTCTGGATCAGCTGACCGCGCGGGCAGCGCAGAATTTCCAGGTTCTGCCGCAAGCTGGCAATGGCCGCCGGGTTGCTGTCCAGTGCCACGGCCTCGGATGCACCGCGCGACAACGCCTCCAGGTACAACGCGCCGCTGCCGGCAAAGGCATCGAGGACCTTGGCGCCTTCGATATGCGGTGCCAGCCAGTTGAACAGGGTTTCACGTACCCGGTCTGGCGTGGGGCGCAGGCCGGGGGCGTCAGGGAAGCTCAGGCGACGGCTGCGCCATTCGCCGGCAATGATGCGTAGCTGGCCTTGGCCTTGATGTGGCTTGGCCGATTTTGCAGATGGACTGGCCATTAATGCTCCGGTACGCCAAGCGGTTGCTCGGCAGGTTTGTCAGTGGGCGGCGGCAGCGGTTGCTGCGGCACGCTAGGGCCTGCGGTAACGATAACCATTTTGTCAGCCGCAAGGTGCTTGTTCAGGGCCACCTTGATCTGTTCGGTGGTCAGCGCCTGGGACTGCTGCATGTAGTCTTCCATCCAGGTCAACGGCAGGTTGTAGAAGCCGATGGCACCCAGTTGGCCAACGATGCTCGCATTACTGGCGTTGGACAGCGGGAAGCTGCCCGCCAGCTCGCGCTTGGCTTCGTCGAGTTCCTGCTGAGTAGGCCCGGTCTTGAGGTAGTCAGCGAGGATGTCCTGGACCAGTTTGAGCGTGCCTTCACTGAGTTCGGCACGGGTCTGCAGGTTGATCATGAACGGGCCGCGCACCTGCATCGGGCTGAACACCGAGTAGACACCATAGGTCAGGCCGCGTTTCTCGCGCACTTCACTCATCAAGCGCGTGCCGAAGGCACCGCCGCCGAGGATCTGGTTACCCAGCGACAGCGCTGCATAGTCCGGATCGTTGCGGTCGATACCCAGCTGCGCCAGCATCAGATGCGTCTGCTTGGACGGGAAGTCGATATGGGTTGCGCCTGGTTTTGGTTCGCTCGGCTCAGGCAGTTTGGCCAGCGCCGGGCCTTTGGGCAGGGCGGCTGACACCTGGGCAGCAATGGCCTCGGCTTCGCTGCGGCTCAGGTCACCCACCAGGGCGATGACGGCGTTGCCGGCGGCATAGGCCTTGGCATGGAAGCTACGCAATTGCTCCAGAGTGATGGGCGGGATGCTTTTGGCATCGCCATCGCTGGGGTGGGCATAAGGGTGAGTGCCGTACAGTTTCTCGAACAACGCAATGCTGGCCAGCTTGCCCGGGTTCTGCTTCTGATACTCAAAGCCGGTTTGCATCTGGTTTTTGATGCGTGCAAGGGCATCCTGCGGGAAGGTTGGCTGACCGACGACTTCGGCGAACAGCTTGAGTGCCGGCTCACGCTTGTCGGTCGCGCTCAGGCTGCGCAGGGTTGCCACGGCCATGTCGCGGTAGGCACCGTTGCCAAAATCGGCGCCCAGGCCTTCGAAGCCTTCGGCAATCGCGGTGACATCCTTGCCGGCCACGCCTTCGTTGAGCATGGCGTTGGTCAGGGTGGCCAGGCCGGGTGCATCACCGTCCTGGCTGCTGCCGGCGGCGAATGTCAGGCGCAGGTCGAACATCGGCAGTTCGCGAGCTTCGACAAACAGTACCTTGGCGCCTTCAGCGGTGTTCCAGGTCTGGATGTTCAGTTGACGGCGGCTAGGGGCCTTGCCGTCCAGTTCTGCCAGCGATTGCAGTTTGTTGGTTGGTTTGGCGGCAGTGCTGGCAGCGGGTTGCGCGGCGTTGTCCGATTGGGCGGGCTTGGCCAGGAAAAACGCCAGCACGGCCACCAGCAACAAGATGCCAAGGCCGATCAGGGTGTAGCGGGGTGCGCTGCGTTCACTCATGAGCGTTCTCCTCAGGCAGTACATGGGCAACGCTCAGGCGTTCGCGGGTGAAATAGGTGCGCGCGGCGTTCTGGATGTCGGCGGGGGTCACGCTTTTGAGTTCATCAAGTTCGCTGTCGATCAGCTTCCACGACAGGCCGACAGTCTCCAGCATGCCGATGGCCGTGGCCTGGCTGCTGATGGAGTCACGGTCGTAGACCAGCCCGGCGATTACTTGAGCGCGCACGCGCTCAAGCTCTTCAGCCGAAGGCGGCGTGGTCTTGAGTTCGTCGAGCAGCTTCCAGATGCCAGTTTCGACGTCTGCCAGGGTCTTTTGCTTCTGCTGGTTCGGCATTGCCGAGATCACGAACAGGCTGTCACCGCGGGTGAACGGGTTGTAACTGGACGAGGCGCCGGACACCAGTTCTTCACCGCGCTCAAGGCGGCTAGGCAAGCGCGCACTGTAGCCGCCATCGAGCAGCGCCGAGATCAGGCGCAGGGCGTGCACGGTGCGAGGGTCTTTGGCGGTGGCCAGGCCAGGCACGTTGAAGCCGTAAATCAAGCTAGGCAGTTGCGTTTGCACATGCAGGGTGGTTTCGCGATAGCCCGGCTCGGCCAGTTCCAGCGGCAACTTGGCCGGTGGAATCGGGCGTTTCGGGATAGTGCCGAAGAAGCGCTGGGCCAGGCCTTTGACTTCATCGACGGTGACGTCACCGACCACCACCAGGGTGGCGTTGTTCGGCGTGTACCAGGATTCGTACCAATGGCGCAGCTCTTCAACCTTCATGCGGTTCAGGTCCGCCATCCAGCCAATGGTCGGCGTGCGGTAGCTGCTGGCCGGAAAGGCCATGGCGCTGAACAGTTCGAAGGCCTTGGCGTTGGGCTGATCGTCGGTGCGCAGGCGGCGCTCCTCTTTGATCACCTCGATTTCGCGGCTGAATTCGTCGGCGGGCAGGCGCAGGCTGGCCATGCGGTCAGCTTCCAGCTCCAGGGCTACCGGCAGGCGGTCGCGGGCCAGCACCTGGTAATACGCGGTGTAGTCGTCGCTGGTAAAGGCGTTCTCTTCGGCGCCCATGTCACGCAGGATGCGCGAGGCTTCGCCGGGGCCAAGCTTTTCGCTGCCCTTGAACATCATGTGTTCCAGGGCATGGGACAGGCCGGTCTGGCCGGGGGATTCGTAGGTCGAACCGACCTTGTACCAGATCTGCGAAACCACCACTGGCGCCCGGTGGTCTTCACGCACGACCACTTTCAGGCCGTTGTCGAGAATGAACTCGTGGGTGGGCTGCGCAGGGGCGGCAAAGGCGGCCAGTGGCAGACAAACTGTGCTGAGCAACAGGCCAGCGGCGCGGCGGGCTAGAGCATTCATACGTTGTTTAACCTGTAGGACTGCCCGCGTGGTCTTAGCGTCAGCGGGCTAGGAGGTGCTAGGATACTGATCCGGTTGCTCGACGACCATGCCTGTCGTGGATCTGACCCGCAGGCCCCAAGACAAAATGTTGCGCATGAACAAGCCGGAATAAAAGTAGTCTGTTCTGCGTGAAAAGAATTTTTCGATGCGCCGCAGTGGCGTATCGCTACCCTGAGATAGCCGTCTTCCATGTTTGGTTCCAACGACGACAAAAAGACGCCGGCCGCGGCTGGTGAAAAGAAAGGCCTGTTCAGCTGGCTGCGCAAAAAGCCCCAGCAACCTGTTGCCGAGCAGCCACAAACCCCTGCACCGGTTGAGCCGGAGCAGCCCGTAGCGCTGAGCGAAGCAGCGCCGGCGGCCATTGCCCCGGTAGAAACTGCTGTGACGCCGGTTGCCGCGCCCGAGCCTGTGCAGGTTGCGCCGGTCGAAGCGCCACAAGCGCCGACGGGCGGGCTGGTGTTGCCGGTTCCTGAAGAGCCGGTAGCGCTGGTGGCCGACCTGACACCACACACGCCGCCACCGATTCCGGAGCGTCCGGCGCCGGTAGTGGAGGTTCAGGTTGTCCCTGAGCCTGTTCATGTCCCTGCGCCGGTAGTTGTTGAGCCAGCACCCGTTGCCGTCGAGCCGGAACCCGTTGCAGTTGCAACCATTACCCCCGAGCCTGTAGCGCCTGTAGCGCCTGTAGCGCCTGTAGCGCCTGTAGCGCCTGTAGCCGCTGTTGAGCCGGTTGCTGCCGTGCCAGCACCTGTCGAAGCAGTCGCCAAGGCGCCCGTTGAAGAGAGCAAAGGTGGTTTCTTCGCCCGCCTCAAACAAGGCTTGTCGAAGACCAGTGCCAGCATCGGCGAGGGCATGGCCAGCCTGTTCCTGGGCAAGAAGGCCATCGACGACGACCTGCTTGATGAAATCGAAACCCGTCTGCTGACGGCCGACGTAGGCGTCGAGGCCACTTCGGTGATCGTCCAGAGCCTGACCCAGAAGGTGGCGCGCAAGCAGCTGGCCGACAGTGATGCCCTGTACAAATCGCTGCAAGGTGAGCTGGCCGACCTGCTCAAGCCGGTTGAGCAGCCATTGCGCATTCAAGCGCAGAACAAGCCATTCGTGATTCTTGTGGTTGGCGTTAACGGCGCCGGTAAAACCACCACCATCGGCAAACTGGCGAAGAAGCTCCAGCTTGAAGGCAAGAAAGTCATGCTGGCGGCCGGTGACACCTTCCGCGCCGCAGCGGTTGAGCAACTGCAAGTCTGGGGTGAGCGCAACCAGATTCCGGTGATTGCCCAGCACACCGGTGCCGACTCCGCTTCGGTGATCTTTGACGCCGTTCAGGCCGCCAAAGCACGGGGCATCGATGTACTGATCGCCGATACCGCCGGTCGTCTGCACACCAAAGACAACCTGATGGAAGAGTTGAAGAAAGTTCGCCGGGTGATCGGCAAGCTCGACGCCGACGCGCCGCACGAAGTGCTGCTGGTGCTGGACGCCGGTACTGGGCAGAACGCCATCAACCAGGCCAAGCACTTCAACCAGAGCGTTGAGCTGACCGGCCTGGCCCTGACCAAGCTCGATGGCACGGCCAAGGGTGGGGTGATCTTCGCCCTGGCCAAGCAGTTCGGCCTGCCGATCCGCTATATTGGCGTGGGCGAGGGTATCGACGATCTGCGCACCTTCGAAGCCGAACCCTTCGTGAAAGCACTGTTTGCCGAGCGGGAGCATCCATGATTCGATTCGAACAGGTCGCCAAGCGCTACCCCAATGGCCACGTAGGCCTGCATGAGTTGAGTTTTCGGGTGCGTCGGGGCGAATTTCTGTTCGTTACCGGTCATTCGGGCGCAGGCAAGAGCACCTTGCTGCGCTTGCTGCTGGCAATGGAACGGCCGACCAGTGGCAAGCTGCTGCTGGCCGGGCAAGACCTGGGGCAGATCAGCAATGCGCAGATTCCGTTCCTGCGTCGGCAAATCGGCGTAGTGTTCCAGAACCATCAGCTGCTGTTTGATCGCACCGTATTCAACAACGTCGCGTTGCCCCTGCAGATCCTTGGCTTGTCCAAGGCTGAAGTGGCCAAGCGCGTCGATTCGGCGCTTGAGCGCGTGGCGCTGTCAGACAAGGCCGAACTGTTTCCCGGCGACCTCTCTACCGGCCAGCAACAGCGCGTCGGTATTGCCCGCGCCATCGTTCACCGCCCGGCCCTGCTGCTGGCGGACGAACCCACCGGTAACCTCGATCCACGCCTGGCGGCGGAGATCATGGGGGTATTTGAAGACATCAACCGCCTGGGCACCAGCGTACTGATCGCCAGTCACGACCTGGCACTGATCGCGCGCATGCGCCATCGCATGCTGACCCTGCAGCGCGGCCGCTTGATCGGCGACGGGGAGGCCGGGCAATGAGTGCAACACGCAGTCCCAAGGTTTCCGAGCGGGTAGCCCCCAAGGCCGCCGATCCGGCACCTGAAAAAAACAAACGCAGCAGCCATGACGACGATGGTCCGGATTTCCGCACCCTGTTCCATGCCTGGCTGGAAAGCCACCGCTCCAGTTTGCTCGACAGCTTGCGGCGCCTCGCCAAGCAGCCGATCGGCAGCTTTTTCACCTGCCTGGTCATGGCGGTGGCACTGAGCCTGCCGATGGGGCTTTCGCTGTTGCTGAGCAATGTCGAGCGCCTGGGTGGTTCATGGCAGCGTGCGGCGCAGATCTCCCTGTACCTCAAGCTCGATGCCAATAGCCGTGATGGCGAGGCATTGCGCGAGCAGATCAAAGGCTTGCCGGGCGTAGCGGAAGCGGAGTACGTCAGCCGCGAGCAGGCGCTGGAAGAGTTCCAACAGCAGTCCGGGTTGGGCGATGCCCTGCGCGAACTGCCGGAAAACCCGTTGCCCGGCGTGGTCATCGTGACCCCGGCGGAAGTCGACAAGCCGGCCCTGGAGGCCTTGCGTCAGCGTCTTGCCGAGTTGCCCAAGGTGGATGTGGCGCAACTGGACCTGGTATGGGTCGAGCGCCTGGCGGCGATTCTCAAGCTGGGCGACCGATTTGTTTTCGGACTGACGGTCTTGCTGGTTTCGGCGCTGCTTTTGGTAATTGGTAACACAATTCGCCTGCACATCGAGAACCGCCGTACCGAGATCGAAGTCATCAAGCTGGTAGGCGGCACCGACAGCTATGTGCGTCGGCCTTTCCTGTACATGGGCGCCTTGTATGGTCTGGGTGCTGGGGTGTTGGCCTGGGGCGTACTGGCATTTGGCCTGAACTGGCTGAATGACGCGGTTATCGGGCTTTCCGGGCTGTATGGCAGTAATTTCGCCTTGGCCGGGGTACCACCTGCCGATGGTCTGTCGCTCTTGCTTGGAGCGGTACTGTTAGGGTATATCGGTGCTTGGATTGCGGTCGCCCGTCATTTGAGCGAGCTCGCACCGCGATAGTGTCTTTTTGCTGCTATTGACTATTTTCATGTTTCAGGGAACTTGTTTCGCGGTTCCCGGTCAATGTTGGCAGTGCCCACGGGCACGAGTTTAGTGAGTCGGAGGTTTTTTCGTATGACCACTTCGTTGCAACCTGCCTATGCCTTGGTTCCCGGTGCAAACCTGGAAGCCTATGTGCACACGGTAAACAGCATTCCACTGCTGACGCCGGAGCAGGAGCGTGAACTGGCCGAGAGTCTCTACTACGAGCAGAATCTTGAGGCAGCTCGGCAGATGGTGCTCGCCCACCTGCGTTTTGTCGTACATATCGCTCGCAGCTATTCCGGCTACGGGCTGGCCCAGGCTGACCTGATTCAGGAAGGCAATGTTGGCCTGATGAAAGCGGTCAAACGTTTCAACCCGGAAATGGGTGTGCGTCTGGTGTCCTTTGCCGTGCACTGGATCAAGGCCGAGATTCACGAGTTCATCCTGCGTAACTGGCGCATTGTCAAAGTCGCCACCACCAAGGCCCAGCGCAAGCTGTTCTTCAACCTGCGCAGCCAGAAGAAACGTCTGGCCTGGCTGAACAACGATGAAGTGCATCGTGTCGCCGAAAGCCTGGGTGTCGAGCCGCGTGAAGTGCGGGAGATGGAAAGTCGCCTGACCGGTCAGGACATGGCGTTCGATCCAGCGTCCGAAGCCGATGACGACAGCGCTTTCCAGTCGCCGGCCAATTACCTGGAAGACCACCGCTACGACCCGGCGCTGCAACTGGAAGATGCCGACTGGAGCGACAACTCCACCAGCAACTTGCACGAAGCGCTGCAGGGCCTGGACGATCGCAGCCGTGACATTCTTTACCAGCGCTGGCTGGCCGAGGAAAAGGCCACCCTGCATGACCTGGCTGAGAAATACAGCGTGTCTGCCGAGCGGATCCGTCAGTTGGAAAAGAATGCGATGAACAAGGTGAAAGCCTTGATCGCAATCTAAGTCGCGATACGCCACAAACAAAAAGCCCCGACGTGTCGGGGCTTTTTTTAGGTTCACGGATTTTCGTGGGTAGATGGGGCAGGACTGGGTTGTGCACTGCAAATGTGTGCTTATCCCGTTACGGCATCATCAAGAGTTACGGCTGCCTCCCGTTCGGCACGCCCCCCCTCGGTCAGACAATTAATCGATGTTGCAGGTGAGCTGCAGGATATGGTCGTGTTCGTGAATGGTTCTGTTGGCGAGCACTTCAATCGCCGCCACCTGTTCGCTGGTCAGGTTGTATCCTTCATCCCCTCGCTGGGGCGCTATCCACCCCATGATTTCCGCTAGCTGTGTATCGCATCCGTCAGGCAGAGTGATTTCATAAGCTAGTTGTTCGGTCTCTTTATCGAATGCTTCAATGATGTATTTCAAGGTTCCACCTCGCGCGCATTGTCCGTATCTTTCGTTTGCTCGCCAGTATTTGGGTTGAACTCCCCAAGGTGCTTTCCCCGTTTGTTGTATTTTTCAACGGTGCCATGCTGGCTATCCCACTCGTAAATGATGCCGTCGCTGGTTTTCCACCTTTTGCGCAGACCGCCCCCGCCTTTTATTGGCGTTTTACGCGGGGCAATCTTGGCATCAGGAAAAGCCGTGAGCCCTTTGGGGGGAGGATGATAGCTGTGGTCACCGCCAATAGGTCGTGTGAATACCAGATACAGCGAGCTAAGACCGGTGTTTGCCGGGAACACCAATATACAGTCGTGGGTTTCAACGTCCTCGCCAGTTGGATAAACCTCAATCGCCGAGTCTTTGTTTTCCTGTATCGGATGAACAAGGATGATGGGATCGCCACTGCGCTGCTCGGGGTGGGACATGGACGGGATGGCTAGCGGTCCTCTGGGGGTCCATAAAATGGTGATGCCGTTCAGATCCGCTTCGAGCACCGTTTTGTTGGCATTCCATTTGACCTGCACCGTGCGAACAGAATCGTCACCGGTCGGTCCGGTATGAATACCATAGACCTGCATTACACCTTCACTATCACGGCGGAACTGAAAGCGGACGCGGGTAGGTGCATGGCTCATCTGACGCAGATCGTCATCATTGTAGAGCGTCCCATCGCCCATCTCGGCTGGGAGCATTCCAGCGATGAATACGCCGGCAGGGCTGCCTCGCAGGGCCCATCTGAACCCCTTTTGCAGGATGCCGCTACCGGCTATGCGTCCCAGCACTGCGTCGAAGCCTGCCGTCAGTCCAATCGCTTCGATTGACGAGGGCACAAGCATGGGAGCAGCCAGCATGACTTTGCCAAAGTCTGAGGCGGGTACGGTGTCGGTACCCGGCTTGGTGCTGCACCAGTTTCCCGGTGCGCAGGATTTGGCAAATACGCGGTCGCTACGCGGCTTTGTTGCTGGCCATTCATCTTTTGCAATGTAGGCCACCGGCTCTGGATCGCGGGGAGGATTAAACGCGGCCCAAGAGGCTCCACCGTTCGGAAGCTTCTGCCCCCATTGATCGTCGAAAGGCTTTTTCGGTTTTTCCTTGTTCATGTCAAGTCCTTGGGCCACTTCATGTAGACGCCGAGAGCTTGTCTTTCAGTGCGGATGTTGGTCAATTTTGCTCGGTAACTGAAAATTTCAGCTCCGTCGAAACTACGGGAGATGAAGTTCGTAATTTCATCCGCAAAATCTTTCGTAATTTTGAGCTTCCGCGCTCAAATTCGTACCAAATCGACAATCCGTGAAGAACCTTTTTTTATGGTGCTGGGCCATTCAGGCGACAGCGCCGGTCTATAATCGCGCCACGTTGGCCCCGTCACTTTTTCCGCCACCCATGTCGAGACTGTTATGACCATTTCCTTGTATGCCGCTTCTGTTCCTGTTTTCAAGCAAATGCTCAACGCCTTGAGTGAGGTTTTGAACAAGGCTGAAGCTCACGCTACGGCTAAAAACATTGATCCGAGCGTCTTTCTGCAGGCACGCCTTTATCCGGACATGTTTCCACTGGTTCGCCAGGTGCAGATCGCGGTTGATTTCGCCAAGGGTGTATCGGCACGTCTGGCTGAGGTCGAGCTGCCAAAATACGACGACAGCGAAACCACCTTTGCTGAGCTGCAAGCATTGATCAGCAAGGTACTAGCGTTCCTGGACAGCGTTGCGCCAGCGCAGATCGATGGCAAGGAAGGTATTGAAATCGTGACCCGTCCGGGTACGCCGAAAGAGAAGCGCTTCACTGGTCAGGCCTACTTGCTGACCTACGGCCTGCCGCAGTTCTTCTTCCATGTCACCACCACGTACGCAATCCTGCGTCACAATGGTGTGGAAGTGGGCAAGCGTGATTACATGGGCGCGTTCTAAGGCGTTTACCCCGTAATCGGCAAACAATGAAAACCCGGCAAAGTGTGCGCTTTGCCGGGTTTTTATTGGTTCCAGGGTGCCTTGCGTGGGCTGTCCAATTGCGCGAGGTAGTCGCTGCCACCCAATTGGCGCATCTGTTGGCGAATCCAGCCCGCACGCCGTGCCACGTAGCTGCTGGGGCGGCTAGCGCTCCATCTGAGCGGGCTGGGTAGCACGGCGGCCAGTAGGCTGGCCTGCTGGCGGCTCAAGCGGCTGGCGTCGACGCCAAAGTGATGTTGCGCCGCAGCCTGGGCACCAAACACACCTTCACCCCATTCGGCGCTATTGAGGTACACCTCCAGTATCCGCTCCTTGGACCAGAGCAGTTCGATCAGGGCGGTAAACCAGGCCTCCAGGCCTTTGCGCAACCAACTGCGCCCCGACCAGAGAAACTGATTCTTGGCCACTTGTTGGCTCAGGGTGCTGGCGCCGCGAATGCTGCCACCGCGCTCGTTGTGCGCCAGTGCAGCTTGGATGGCGATAAAGTCGAAGCCCCAATGGTTGGCGAATTTCTGGTCTTCGCCGGCAATGACCGCCACTTTGAGCTCGTCGGAAATGCGCTCCCAGGGCTCCCAGTCGCGCTGCAGGTCAATGGGCTGGCCATTGAACCAGGATTCGACCTTGCGCTCGACCATCAGCGCCGTGCCCGGTGGCGGAACCCAGCGCAGTACCAGCACCAACAATGCGCTGCCAGCAGCGAACCAGAGCAGGGCGCGGGTAAGACGGCGGATAATGGACGACAACATAGAGATGGCTTGGCCGAACCGAATGAGCGGGCCATTATACAGACCCTGTGATGACTAGGAGTCGCCTCATGTTGCGTAGTTTTCTCATGCTCGCTGCCTTTTTCGGCTTTACCGGTGTAGCCCTGGGCGCCTTTGCCGCACATGGCTTGAAAGGCCGCCTGAGCAGCGAATACCTGGCAGTCTTCCACACCGGGGTCACCTACCAGCTGGTGCACGCCCTGGCGCTGCTCGGCGTTGCCGTGCTGGCCACGCAATTGCCCGGTCGCCTGGTTGCCTGGGCCGGTGGTCTGTTTGCCCTAGGGATTGTGTTGTTCTCCGGTAGCCTGTACCTGTTGACCCTCAGCGGTATCGGCAAACTGGGCATGATCACCCCGATTGGCGGCATGGCCTTCCTCGCTGGCTGGCTGTGCCTGGGGCTCGCTGCCTGGCGCCTGGCTTGACTCGGCGGTCCAAATCGAGACGAATGGCAATGCTTGGCCTTGGTCGCAGCACCTGATCAGGGCTAGAATGCGGGCCCCTAAAAACAATGGTGGCCGTGCGCATGCGCATTCAATTGAACGGTGAACCCTTCGAGTTGCCCGATGGCGAAAGCGTCGAGGCCCTGCTGACCCGCCTGGACCTTGTCGGGCGCCGTGTCGCGGTAGAGCTCAACCTGGATATCGTGCCACGTAGCCAGCACGCCGCCACGGCGTTGCGTGACGGCGACCAGGTCGAAGTCGTGCATGCCATCGGCGGCGGCTAGGGCCCCAGGATCACCTTGCAAGTCCCTCAACCTTTCAGAGGATTTCCGATGAGCAACCTTCGCACCGACAAGCCCTTCACTCTGGCCGGCCGTACCTTCCAGTCGCGCCTGCTGGTCGGCACCGGCAAATACCGTGACCTTGAAGAAACCCGCCTGGCCATCGAAGCCTCGGGTGCCGAGATCGTCACCGTTGCTGTGCGTCGCACCAACATTGGCCAGAACCCGGGCGAGCCGAACCTGCTCGATGTGCTGCCGCCGGATCGCTACACCATTTTGCCAAACACTGCGGGCTGCTACGACGCGGTCGAAGCCGTGCGCACCTGCCGCCTGGCCCGTGAACTGCTCGATGGTCACAATCTGGTCAAGCTGGAAGTGTTGGCCGACCAGAAAACCCTGTTCCCTAACGTGATCGAAACCCTCAAGGCCGCCGAAGTGCTGGTCAAGGACGGTTTCGACGTGATGGTCTACACCAGCGATGACCCGATCATCGCCCGCCAGCTGGCGGAAGCCGGTTGCATCGCGGTCATGCCACTGGCTGGCCTGATTGGTACTGGTCTTGGCATCTGCAACCCGTACAACCTGCAGATCATCCTCGAAGAATCGAAAGTGCCTGTGCTGGTTGATGCCGGTGTCGGTACCGCTTCGGATGCGACCATCGCCATGGAAATGGGCTGCGAGGCCGTGCTGATGAACTCGGCGATTGCCAATGCCCAGCAGCCGATCATGATGGCTGAAGCCATGAAGCACGCTATCGTTGCCGGTCGTCTGGCGTACCTCGCCGGGCGCATGCCGAAAAAACTCTATGCCAGCGCCTCGTCGCCGCTGGATGGTCTGATCAAGTAAGAGCCCCTGATGACTGAATCGCAAGAAACGCCGATCTCCACCGAAGGCGAAGAGCGCCAACACCGCCGCATCAAGAGTTTCGTGATGCGCGCCGGGCGCATGACCGAAGGCCAGCAGCGTGGCCTGGAGCAGGGTGGGCCGTTGTTCATCCTGCCGTTGGCCGATAGCCCGGTAGACTACGACCAGGTGTTTGGCCGTTCGGCGCCGCGCACCCTGGAAATCGGTTTCGGCATGGGCCATTCCCTGTTGGAAATGGCTGCTGCCGCGCCAGAGCAGGACTTCATCGGTGTAGAAGTACACCGTCCGGGTGTTGGCGCGCTGCTTA
Source organism: Pseudomonas sp. NUPR-001 (assembly GCF_052147955.1). NCBI lineage: Bacteria > Pseudomonadati > Pseudomonadota > Gammaproteobacteria > Pseudomonadales > Pseudomonadaceae > Pseudomonas > Pseudomonas sp. NUPR-001. The sequence continues at coordinate 5,722,904 of NZ_CP197353.1, read as the reverse complement.
ACGGTGTGCTGACCCAGGGCCTGAAGAACCTGCGGGTGTATGACTGCGATGCCATTGAAGTGCTGAACAAGTGCGTGGCAGACAACAGCCTTGATCGCCTGATGCTGTTCTTCCCTGATCCTTGGCACAAGAGCCGTCATCACAAGCGCCGCATTGTTCAGCCTGAGTTCGCCGCTCTGGTGCGCAGCAAGCTCAAGGTGGGCGGTGTGTTCCATATGGCCACCGACTGGGAGCCCTATGCTGAATACATGCTGGAAGTGATGAATGTCGCCCCGGGTTATCGCAACCTGGCGGCCGATGGCAAGTGCGTAGAGCGTCCGGCTGAACGCCCGATCACCAAGTTCGAACGCCGTGGCGAGCGACTTGGGCATGGGGTGTGGGATTTGAAGTTCGAGAAGCTGGCGTAAATCGATCGCGGGGCAAGCCCGCTCCTACAGGTGCTGTGGGAGCGGGCTTGCCCCGCGATGTTTATTCAGCGCCGATCAGCAACCACGCCGATCAACACCAGCACAACCAGCAATACCGGCGCCAACGCATAGTTGTTGAACTGCGCCAGGCCTTTCACCACCCACGGCGTGGCATAGATCAGCGCCGCACCACTGCCGATCATCACCAGCAAGGCCATGAACGGGACGCGCAAGGCGCCTGCCAGGCCGCCCAGGCGTTGTTCGACCCAGCCTTTGATGTCGGTGCCAAACAGCACCAGCAAGCAGCCCACAAGCGCCAGTGAGATCTCCGACAGATTACTGCGACTCCAGCGCGAAACGGTCGAAAGCAGGTCGAGTACCAAGTCCATTCGAAATCCTTAGGTCAAGAAATACTGCAGCAAGTCGTTGAGGAACAACTGGCCCCGTGGGGTAGCGACCAGCCGCGACGTTTCGACCTGCAAAAGGCCCTTTTGTTCGGCTTCACGGCGGGCCGCAGCCAGCTGTTCCAGCGGCAGTCCGGTGCGTTGGCTGAACAGTTCGGCGTCCACGCCCTGAGTCAGGCGCAAGGCGTTCATCAGGAACTCAAACGGCAGCTCATCCACCGGCAGCAGCTTCTCGCCGGCCTTGAAGGCTTTGGCCGGGTTCAGGTAGTCCTTGGGCAGGCGGGTCTTCCAGGTCCGCAGGATACGGCCGTCGGGGTGGCTGAGTTTGCCGTGGGCGCCCGCGCCGATGCCGATGAAATCGCCAAAGCTCCAGTAGTTGAGGTTGTGTCGCGCGGCACGCCCCGGCTGGGCATAGGCCGACACTTCGTACTGGCTGTAGCCGTGTCTGGCCAGCAAGGCTTGGCCAGCTTCCTGAATATCCCAGAGGATGTCGTCTTCAGGCAGCAGCGGCGGCTGGTTCCAGAACACCGTGTTGGGCTCCAGCGTCAGCTGGTACCAGGACAGGTGCGTGGGGTTGAGCGCGATCGCCTGGCGCAAGTCGCCCAGGGCATCTTCCAGCGACTGATCGGGCAGGCCGTGCATCAGGTCGAGGTTGAAGTTATCGAACCCGGCATTGCGCGCCATATCGGCGGCGCGAATGGCTTCGTCACCATTGTGAATCCGGCCCAACGCTTCAAGCTTGGCCTGCTGGAAGCTCTGGATACCGATCGACAGGCGATTGATCCCCAGTTGTCGGTAGGCCTTGAACTTCTCCTGCTCAAAGGTCCCGGGGTTGGCTTCCAGGGTGATTTCAATATCAGCGGCAAACGGGATGCGTTGCTCCACACCTGCCAACAAGCGGCCCAAGGCATTGGCGCTGAACAGGCTGGGGGTGCCACCGCCAAAGAAGATCGAGCTGATCGGGCGGCCATACACGGCGCCCAGTTCCTGGTCGAGATCAGCCAGCAAGGCATCGACGTAGGCCTGTTCCGGAAGCTCCGGGGTGGCGGCGTGGGAGTTGAAGTCACAGTACGGGCATTTACGCACGCACCAGGGGATATGGATGTACAGCGCCAGGGGCGGCAGCTGTGGCAAGGCCGCCCGCGGTGCTTGGGAAGTAAAGCCAGCCTCGCCCAGGTGCAGTGGCTGTGCCGGCGAACGATCGGTCATGCCAGGCCCAGACGTTGACGCAACAGGCTCATGGCACGGGCACGGTGGCTGATCTGGTTCTTGTCGCCGGGGCTGAGTTCGGCGCTGGAGCAGTTGCGTTCAGGTACCCAGAACAGCGGGTCGTAGCCAAAACCATGCTCGCCGCTGGCTTCGGTCAGGATGCGGCCATGCCACAGGCCTTCGCACAGGATCGGCAGTGGATCGTCAGCGTGGCGTACCAGTGCCAGCACACAGACGAACTGAGCGCCGCGCTGCTCCTGTGGCACATCCTTGAGGACATCCAGCAGCTTGGCGTTGTTGGCCGCATCGCCTTTGCCGTCGGCATAGCGTGCCGAGTAGATGCCCGGAGCGCCGCCAAGGAAGTCCACGGCCAGGCCCGAATCATCCGCCAGGGCCGGCATGCCGGAAATGCGCGCGGCATTGCGTGCCTTGAGGATGGCGTTCTCGACGAACGACAGGCCGGTTTCTTCGGGCTCGATGCTGCTGAACTCGCCAATCGAGCGCAGTTGCACGGTATCACCGAGCATCGCCTGCAGTTCTTTGAGTTTGCCGGCGTTGTGGCTGGCCAATACGATTTGCTTGAAAGTCATCATTCGCCTGGGAAAAGCTCTTGGTTGAAACTGATGGTCTCGGTTTTACCACCAATGCCAACGTCGATAGTGAAGGTACGGGTTTCCTGTTGCTCAACAGGGAACTGGGCGATGTAGTAGATCGCGCCTTGTTCGGTGATCTGCTTGAATTTCAGCGGGATCGAATTGCTGGTGAGATCTTTGACGCTGCCGCTGACCTGGGTGACCACCGGTGTGCCGGCCTTGATCACCGAGACGTTGATCACGCCCTGGTTCTTGCTGCGCACCAGCTCCGCCGCCTTGGCGATGTCCGGCTGCAGGAAGGTCGAGATAAAGGTGCTGTAGTGCACCGTGGTATCACCAAAAACTTCCTGGCGCTCGCCCTTGATGGCATCGGCGGCAACCGCCGTCATGCTCAGGCAGCCAGCCAGTAGAAAACTCAACAAGCGACCCATGATCGTTCTCCTCCAGTGTGCGGGTTAAACCGCGACCTTGTGTTCGGTAAGGCCGGGGCTGCTGACACGGTAAATGCCGATCTCCCCTAGAAGATTAGGCCATAGCTTGCTCGCCCACCCGTGGCGGTGCAAATGGTCAACGGCCAGGCGGTCGAGAACTTGTGCGCGACGTTCGCTGCACAACGCCTCGAAGTCTTCAAAGGTGCAGAAGTGGATGTTCGGCGTGTTGTACCAGGTATACGGCATGAAGTCGGAAACTGGCATGCGACCTTTGGTCGCCAGGTACCAGCGGCAGCGCCAGTGACCGAAATTGGGGAAGGTGATGATGCACTGGCGGCCCACGCGCAGCATTTCGTCGAGGATCCGGTCAGGGTATTCCACAGCCTGCAGGGCCTGGGTCATGACCACCACGTCGAAGCTGTTGCTGGCGAAATTGCCCAGGCCTTTGTCCAGGTCCTGCTCGATGACGTTGACGCCCTTGGCCACGCACTGGGCAATGTTGTCGGGGTCGATTTCCAGGCCGTAGCCGCTGACCTGCTTGTTGTCACGCAGCGAGGCCAGCAGTTCACCGGTACCGCAACCGAGGTCGAGTACCCGGCTGCCGGCGGGGATCCAGTCTTGGATGATTTCCAGGTCGGCTCTCATAGGTTCCTCAGCAGACGATGCGGTTCATGTAGTTCGTGAATCCCGTGATGTAGCGCGGGGTCGGGATCAGGAAGGCATCGTGGCCATAGGGCGAGTCGATATCCAGGTAGCAGACGTTCTTGCGTGCGGCGATCAGGGCGTCGACGATTTCCCGCGAGCGCGCTGGCGAGAAACGCCAGTCGGTGGTGAACGACATCACGCAGTAATCCGCCGTGACATGCGCCAGGGTTGCCGCCAGATCGCCGCCGTGCGATGCGGCCGGGTCGAAGTAATCCAGCGCCTTGGTCATCAGCAGGTAGGTGTTGGCGTCAAAGCGCCCGGAGAATTCCTCGCCCTGATAACGCAGGTAGCTTTCGACCTGGAACTCGACGCTGTGGAAGTCGTAGTTGAGCTTGTCGCTTTTCAGCTCACGGCCGAATTTCTCGCCCATGGAGTCGTCCGACAGGTAGGTGATGTGCCCGACCATGCGCGCCAGCATCAGCCCGCGCTTGGGGATCACGCCCTGGTCCTGGAACGAGCCACCGTGGAACTCCGGGTCGGTGAGGATGGCCTGGCGTGCCACTTCGTTGAAGGCGATGTTCTGTGCCGAAAGCTTGGGCGCCGAGGCGATGTCCAGGCAGTGGCGCACGCGGTCAGGGTAGGTGATGGTCCACTGCAGCGCCTGCATACCGCCCAGACTGCCGCCAATCACCGCGGCCCACTGTGCGATGCCCAGACGGTCGGCCAGGCGCGCCTGGCTGTGCACCCAGTCTTCCACGGTCAGCACCGGGAAGTCGGCGCCATACGGCTTGCCGGTTACCGGGTTGACGCTGCTTGGGCCAGTGCTGCCATTGCAGCCGCCGAGGTTGTTCAGGCTGACCACGAAGAAACGGTTGGTGTCGATTGGCTTGCCTGGGCCAATGCAGCTGTCCCACCAGCCCGGCTTGCGGTCGTTGGGGCTGTGATAGCCCGCCGCATGATGGTGACCCGACAACGCATGGCAAATCAGTACGGCATTGCTGGCCGTGCTGTTGAGGGTGCCGTAGGTTTCGTAGATCAGTTCATAGGTGGCGAGCGAGCGGCCGCAGGCCAGGGCCAGGGGCTCGTTGAACTGCGCCAGTTGCGGTGTTACCAGACCGACCGAATCTTCGGGAAAGACAGTGGACATCGACCCTGCTCACGCTTAAATGAGGCGTAAGTCTAAAGACCGTTGATCTGTGCGGCAAGAAAAGCATCGTGGGGCAAGCCCGCTCCTACAGGAGCGGGCTTGCCCCGCGAAAACTCACATCAACAGGCGCAGAATTTCCGGCATCCCGGTCATTGCCGCCAGGTTGTTGATTACCAGCATGTCGATCAACTTGATGGCCATGAACGCCAGGATCGGCGAAATATCCAGGCCGCCCAGATTCGGCAGCAGGCGGCGGAACGGCGCCAGGAACGGATCGCAGATCTGATTGACCAGCTCGGCGCCCGGGTTGTGGCTGCCCGGAGCGACCCAGGAGAGGATCACACTGATGATCAGGGCAAAGAAGAAAATGTTCAGGAACAGCGCGGTGACGCCAATGATCGACCAGATCAGCAGCTGCACCGGGTTACCGATGGTGCCGTAGTTCAGCAGCAGGGTCAGGCCCATGACCAGCATCTGCACGATGATCGCCAGCAGCAACGAAGACATGTCCAGGCCGAACAGGCTTGGAATGATCCGGCGCATGGGCTTGAGCAGCGGCTGGGTGGCACGCACGGCAAACTGGCTGAGTGGGTTGTAGAAGTCGGCGCGTACCAGCTGCAGGATGAAACGCAGCATGATGATCAGCAGGTAAAGGCTGCCCAGGGTTTGCACAATATAGCTGGCAGCGGTGTTCAATCCGATCATGTTCGGCTCCTTAGTTGCCCAGTTGTTCGGCCATCTCGGCCGAGCGATGCGCGGCAGCGCCCAGCGCTTTTTCCACCAGCGCTTCAAATCCATCGGCCTGGAACGACTTGATCGCCGCTTCCGTGGTGCCAGCCGGGGAGGTCACGCGGCGGCGCAGCTCGGCGGCATCGACGTCGCTGCTGACAGCCATGTGCGCGGCGCCCAGGGCGGTTTGCAGGGTCAGCTTGGCGGCGGTTTCGCGTGGCAGGCCGAGTTTTTCACCGGCGGCGGTCATCGCTTCGATCAACAGGAAAAAGTAGGCCGGGCCGCTGCCTGAGACGGCGGTCACCGCATCCAGTTGCTGCTCGGTGTCCAGCCACAGGGCAATACCGACGGCTGACAGCAGCTGTTCGGCCTGCTGGCGCTGTGCAGCAGACACTTCGGCAGTGGCGAACAGACCGCTCACGCCTTGGCGCAGCAGTGCTGGAGTATTGGGCATGCAACGCACAATCGGCTGGGCGCCGAGCCAGTTGTTCATGCTGGCGCAGGTGATCCCGGCGGCGATCGACACCACCAGTTGCTCAGGCTTGAGGCTCGGCTTGAGCGCTTCGCACACGGCTTTCATGGCCTGGGGCTTGACCGCCAGGACGACAACATCGGCGCCTTCGACGGCATCGGCGTTGTTGGCAAACATTTCAATGCCATGCTCGGCATGGATTTTTGCCCGCTGCTCGGCACCCGGATCACTGGCGCGGATCTGCGAGGCGTCCAGGCCCTGGGCGCGCAGGCCGCCGATCAGGCTGGCGGCCATGTTGCCGGCGCCGATAAAGGCAATACGAGTCTTGCTCATGTCAGGTCCTTAAGGGAAAAGTTGAAAGGCATGTTTCAGGCTTGGCCATAGTCGCGGGCGCCGAACAGCGCGGTGCCGATTCGCACCCACGTTGCGCCTTGGGCGATGGCCGCTTCCAGATCGTGGCTCATACCCATCGACAGCGTGTCCAGGCCCAGCCCCAGGCTGGCTTGCAGTTCGCGAACCCGGGCAAAAGCGGCTTCCTGAGCGACACGATCATCGGTCGGCTCTGGGATTGCCATCAGCCCGCGCAGTTTCAACCGCGGTAAGGCGGCGATAGCGGCGGCCAAAGCGGGCAGCTCCTCAGGCGTACAGCCAGACTTGCTGGCCTCACCGCTGACGTTGACCTGCAGGCAGATGTTCAGCGCGGCAAGGCTGTCAGGGCGTTGCTCGGACAGGCGTTGGGCGATTTTCAGGCGGTCCACGGAATGTACCCAGTCAAAATGCTCGGCAATTGCACGAGTCTTGTTCGACTGAATGGGGCCGATGAAGTGCCAGGTCAAGGGCAGGTCGGTCAATTCGCCTTGTTTGTTCAAGGCTTCTTGCAGGTAGTTCTCGCCGACATCGCGCACCCCTGCGGCAAAGGCCTCGCGCACGGCGCTGGCGGGTTTGGTTTTGCTTACCGCCAGCAGGCGGATGTCGGACGGCGCGCGCCCTGCGGCCTGCGCAGCAGCGCTGATGCGGGCGGCGAGCGTGGAAAGGTTGTCTGCTATGGTGGACATTGATCGATGCCAGCGGCTCTTTGGGTCTGCGGCATTCTACCTGCTTGGCAGCCTTTGGGGAGTCTCATGGATGTGACTGAACTGCTGACCCTGGCAATAAATGCCGGGGCCTCGGACCTGCACCTGGCCGCGTCGGAGGTGCCGACCGTACGCCTGGATGGGCAATTGTGCCGCCTGGATTTACCGGCGCTGAGCGCTGAACAGGTGCTTGAGCTGCTGAACCAGTTGATGACGACGGCGCAGAAAAAGGATTTTGAAACACATCTGGATATCGACTTTTCGCTAGCCGTAGCCGATCTTGCGCGGTTTCGGGTCAATGCCTTTGTCCAGTGCCGAGGCCCTGCAGCGGTGCTTCGGGTGATTCCAAGTCAGGTGAGCACGCTGAGCGACCTGGGACTGGGTGAGGTGTTTCGTCAGATTGCCGAGTTGCCGGCGGGGCTGGTGCTGATCACCGGGCCGACGGGGTCGGGCAAATCCACCACCCTGGCCGCGTTGCTCGACCACCTTAACCGCGAGCAGGCGTTGCATATCCTGACCCTCGAAGACCCGATTGAATTTGTTCACCGGCCTCAGCGCAGCCTGATCAGTCAGCGCGAAATCGGCCGCCACAGTGCCGGCTTTGCCCAGGCCTTGCGCGGTGCCCTGCGTCAGGACCCTGATGTGATCATGCTTGGCGAGCTGCGTGATGCGCAGACCATCCGCCTGGCCCTGACGGCGGCAGAAACCGGGCACTTGGTGTTGGCGACCGTGCACGCCGGGTCAGCGGCAAAGACTATTGATCGTTTGGTGGACGTGTTCAGCGCAGAGGAAAAACACCTGGTGCGCACCATGCTGGCCGAAGCCCTGCAGGCGGTGGTGTCGCAGGTGTTGGTCGACAAGGTCGGCGGCGGGCGGGTTGCGGCGCACGAAATTCTGCTGGCCACGCCCGCGGTACGTAACCTGGTGCGTGAAGGCAAGGTGGCGCAGTTGTACTCGACGATGCAGATGGGTGCGGCGCAAGGCATGCAAACCCTTGACGGTTGTCTGCAGGGCCTGCTGTCGCGCGGTGTGATCAGCCTTGAAAGCGCCCGCGAGCGGACGCATCAATGGTGTTAACGGTTGGCCAGGGCCAATTGCTGACTTTTTGGCAGTACGCGCTTGGCTACCACGTAGCGGCTGCGCCAGTACGGCTTGTTCAGCGTGTCGATGCTGACGCGCTTACCGGTGCGCGGGGCATGAATGAAGCGGTCGTTGCCCAGGTAAATGGCAACATGGTTGACCCGACGGCTCTTGATGTTGAAAAAGATCAGGTCGCCGGGCTTGAGGTCGTTGCGATTGACCTTCACACCCTGGCCCTGGGCCATGGCGCTGGAGGTACGAGGCAGGTCGACTTCTTCGATGCCGTGGAACGCGTACTTGACCAGGCCGCTGCAGTCGAAGCCTCTGCTCGGGGTGCTACCGCCCCAGCGGTAAGGCGTGCCCAGCACATTGACGGCACGGCTGAGCACTTCGCTGCTTTGTTGCGGCGACATTGCGGCGACCGGTAAGCCTGGCTTGCTGGAGTAGCTACGCGGCTGGGCTTTGCTGCTGACGTGCTTGCTGGAGCTGGAACGTACAGCGTTGGAATTTGTGGTGTACCCGGAAAAACCGTTGGGTAGACGTTGCTCACGGTTGGTGGCGTGGGCGGCCAGTGGCAATAATAGGCAAATGGTTAGCCATGTCTTCAAAAAAGGACGCATAGGCAGGGCTCTTGGTTGGTTAGCGCGCAACTTTATAACAGCTTTTTGATCAATTTCTGATCCGTTGGTCGATTGGAGCGCTGCCATACGTCGCCCTGACACGAAAAAGTCACATTTTTTCTTAGAAAATTTATCGATAACCCGCAGAGGCTATGAATGAACAGTTATCAACAGGATGGGCAGCTGCACGACACTCACAGCAAGGTGATCGGTTACCTGCTGTGGATTTTCGGATTCACCGGGGCGCACCGGTTTTACTACGGTAAACCGGTTACCGGGACGATCTGGTTCTTCACCCTGGGCCTGTTGGGCATCGGCTGGCTGATCGACCTGTTCCTGATCCCGTCGATGGATCGCGAGGCTGATCTGCGTTTCCATGCCGGCCCACTGGACTACAGCCTGAGCTGGATTCTGCTGACCTTTCTCGGCGTGTTCGGCGTGCACCGCATGTACCAGGGCAAATGGATCACCGGGATCATCTACCTGTGCACGGGTGGGCTGTTTCTGGTGGGGATCTTGTATGACTTCTGGACGCTGAACACCCAGGTATCGCTGGCCAACGCCCAGCGTCGTTGACGCAACGGCGGCCTTGTCGTTGCCGACAAGGCCCCACGCAGGGTTACTGGCGGGTCTGGCGCTGTTGCAGCAGCAGGTTGCTGAAGCCGCTGCCGGCCAGTTGTTTCTGGGCCACGGTCAGTTGTTCGCGATTGCTGAACGGGCCGACCAGCACCCGGTACCAGGTTTCTTCTTTCACCGTACCCGACTCGACCTTGACCGCCTGGCCAAGGAGGATGATCTGTGCCCGCACTTTGTCGGCGTCCGCCTGTTTGCGGAACGACCCGGCCTGCAGGAAGAACTGGGTGGTCGCCGCAGGCTTGATCACCGGTGGCGCGGGCGGTGGCGTTTGCCCCATCAGCGCCGCCTGAGCCCGCGCAGTGTCGATCTTGGCTGCTTCCGCCGGAGTGACCGGAGGCTGCGCCGGTACCGGCGGGGTTTTCTCCGGTACGGCTTCCGGCGGCACGATCACTTCCGATTCGGGCAGCAAGGTGTAGAAGTCGTACTTGGGCTTGACCGGCTGTTGCGGGCTAGGCGCGGTCTTGTTGGCTTCGGCAGCCTTCTCGGCTTTCAGCTGTTCAGGCTTGCTGCGTTTGACTTCTTCGTTGCCCGGCTCAAGTTTCATCAGAAACACAATGAAGGCGCCGACGGTCAGGCCGATCGCCAGCCACAACCAGCCCGGAATCGGTTGCTTTGCCGGGGCCTGGTTGCGGCTGGCGCCGCGCTTGGGTGCGGGTTTTTTCTTGGCAGCCAACTTACATACGCTCCAGGGTTTCCAGGCCGAGCAGCTCCAGACCTTGCTTGAGGGTACGGCCAGTCAGGGCGGCCAGGCGCAGGCGGCTCTGCTGTTGTTCAGGGGTTTCGGCAGCCAGGATCGGGCAGTTCTCGTAGAAGCTGGAGAACAGGCCGGCAACGTCGTACAGGTAGGCGCAGAGTACGTGCGGGGTACCTTTCTCGGCGACGTTGTTCAGGATTTCACCGAACTGGGCCAGGCGCGCGGCCAGGTCTTGCTCCTGAGCGGCCTGCAGGACGATCTTGCCGTCCACTTCGTCGAAGCTTTTGCCCAGTTTGCGGAATACGCCAGCAACACGGGTGTAGGCGTACAGCAGGTACGGCGCGGTGTTGCCTTCGAAGTTGAGCATCAGTTCGAAGTTGAAGCTGTAGTCGCTGGTGCGGTGCTTGGACAGGTCGGCGTATTTCACCGCGTCGATGCCTACCACCTGGCCGATAGCGCGCAGTTCATCTTCTGGCAGCTCAGGGTTCTTCTCTTTGACCAGGGCGTAGGCGCGCTCCTTGGCTTCGGTGAGCAGGTCGATCAGCTTCACCGTGCCACCGTCGCGGGTCTTGAACGGACGGCCATCGGCGCCGTTCATGGTGCCGAAGCCCATGTGCTCCATGTCCATCGGATGGCCAACGAAGCCGGCCAGGCGCGCCACTTCGAACACCTGGTTGAAGTGCAGGGCCTGACGCTGGTCGACGAAGTACAGGGCGCGATCAGCTTTGAGCACGTTGCTGCGGTAGCGTACGGCCGCCAGGTCGGTGGTGGCGTACAGGTAGCCGCCGTCGGCTTTCTGCACGATTACCGGCAGTGGTTCGCCTTCAGCGGTCTTGAATTCATCAAGGAACACGCACTGGGCGCCCTTGCTCTCGACCAGCAGGCCCTTGGCCTTGAGGTCGTTGATGACGTTGGCGAGGTCGTCGTTGTAGGCGCTTTCGCCCATGACGTCGGCCATGGTCAGTTTGACGTTGAGCAGGTCGTAGGTCTTCTGGCAGTGCGACAGCGAGATGTCCTTGAAGCGGGTCCACAGCTTCAGGCATTCCTCGTCACCGGCTTGCAGCTTGACCACCAGGCCACGGGCGCGGTCGGCAAACTCTTCCGACTCGTCAAAGCGCTTTTTCGCGGCGCGATAGAAGTTTTCCAGGTCAGACAGCTCGTCGCTGGTGATCGGGTTTTCCTGAAGGTACGCCATCAGCATGCCGAACTGAGTGCCCCAGTCGCCGACGTGGTTCTGACGCACCACGGTATCGCCGAGGAATTCCAGCACGCGAGATACCGCGTCGCCGATGATGGTCGAGCGCAGGTGGCCAACGTGCATTTCCTTGGCCAGGTTAGGCGCCGACAGGTCGACCACGACCTTCTGCTGCGGGCCGGCCTTTTTCACCCCGAGTTTGGCATCGGCCAGGGCTGCATCCAGGCGGGCAGCCAGGGCTTGGGTATTCTGGAAGAAGTTGAGAAAGCCCGGGCCGGCGATTTCGACCTTGCTGACCTGCTCATCGGCAGGCAGTGCGGCAATGATTTTTTCCGCCAGGTCACGCGGCTTCATGCCGGCCGGCTTGGCGAGCATCATCGCGATATTGCTGGCGAAGTCGCCGTGGGTTTTGTCCCGGGCGTTTTCCACCTGGATCGCCGGCGTCAGCCCTTCAGGCAACACACCGTCGGTGACGAGTTGGGTGAGGGCTTGCTGGATAAGCTGGCGAATGGTGTCTTTCATGGGCTTCTCTTTCAACCGCGAGCGCGGTAGCGCTTCGATGCGCAGGTGGAAAAACTGGACATTATCCGTTGCCGGGGCGAGGTTGCCAACCTTTGAGGCGCATTCGCGGGGCAAGCCCGCTCCCACAGTGGGGGTCAGTACAGGTCTACGGGGTCTACATCCAAAGACCAGCGCACCTGGCGCCCGGACGGCATGTGTTCCAACAGTAGCAACCAGGCGCTGATCAGTCGATGCAAAGGCGCCCGTGCATTGGCCTGGAGCAATAGTTGTGCACGAAAACGACCCGCGCGTCGTTCCATCGGCGCCGGTACCGGGCCCAAGAGTTCGATGCCGTGCAGGTTGAGCTCGGCCAGCAGCCGCTCTGCTGCGCTGCAGGCTTCGTCGAGAAAACCTTCGGCTTGCCCCGGCTTGTGCGCTTCGGCGCGCAGCAGTGCCAGGTGGGCGAACGGCGGCAGGCCGGCCGCACGGCGTTCGCTCAGGGCCTGCTCGGCGAAGGCAAAGTAGCCTTGCTCGGTCAGTTGTACTAGGAGCGGGTGGTCGGCCAGGTGGGTCTGGATGATCACCTTGCCCGGTTCCTCGGCCCGCCCGGCGCGCCCGGCCACCTGCACGATCAACTGCGCCATGCGTTCGCTGGCGCGGAAGTCGCCGGAGAACAAGCCGCCATCGGCGTCGAGAATCGCCACCAGAGTCACACGCGGAAAGTGGTGCCCTTTGGCGAGCATCTGGGTGCCGACGAGGATGCAGGGCTGACCGCGATGAATGGTGGCAAACAACTGGTTCATGGCGTCTTTTCGCGACGTACTGTCGCGGTCTACACGCAGCACCGGAACGTTGGGGAACAAGATGCTCAAGCGCTCTTCGGCGCGCTCGGTGCCAGCGCCCACCGGGCGCAAATCGACTTTGTGGCACTGCGGGCATTGGCGCGGTACGCGCTCGTCGTACCCGCAGTGATGGCAGCGCAGCTCGTTGGAGCGCTGGTGCACGGTCATGCGCGCATCGCAACGCGGGCACTCCGACATCCAGCCGCAATCGTGGCACAACAGGGTCGGGGCGAAACCGCGACGGTTGAGAAACACCAGCACTTGCTGGCCGGCCGCCAGGGTCTGGCCGATGGCCTGCTGCAAGGGGCCGCTGATGCCGCTGTCCAGTGGCCGGCTTTTCACGTCCAGACGCAGGAAACGCGGCTGTTTCGCGCCGCCAGCACGCTGGTTCAGGCGCAGCAGGCCATAACGGCCACTGTGGGCGTTGTGCAGGCTTTCCAGAGAGGGCGTTGCCGAGCCGAGCAGAATCGGAATGTGCTCCTGGCGCGCACGCACCACGGCCAGATCACGGGCGTGATAACGCAGCCCCTCCTGCTGTTTATAGGAGCCGTCGTGTTCCTCATCGATGATGATCAGGCCGGGGCGCTTCATCGGGGTGAACAGTGCTGAACGGGTGCCGATGATGATGTCGGCCTCGCCGTCGCGGGCCGCCAGCCAGGCGTCCAGGCGTTCGCGGTCGTTGACTGCCGAATGCAGCAGGGCGATGCGGGCGTTGAAGCGCTGTTCGAAGCGCGCCAGGGTTTGTGGCCCGAGGTTGATCTCCGGAATCAGGATCAAGGCTTGCTTGCCGGCCTCGAGGGTTTCGCGGATCAGCTGCAGGTACACCTCGGTCTTGCCACTGCCGGTAACCCCGGCCAGCAAGAAGGCATGAAAGCTGCCAAAGCCCGAGCGAACGGCGTTGAAGGCAGCACGTTGCTCGTCGTTCAGCGGCAGCTCCGGTTGCGCCAGCCAGTGTTCATGGCGCTCCTGCGGCAGGTGGCGGCGCACCTCGACCTGTACCAGTTCTTTGGCCAGCAGCAGGTCGAGGCTGTCTTTGCTCAGCATCAATTTGCTCAGCAGGGTGTGGGCAACGCCGTGGGGGTGCTGCGCCAGGGTTGCCAGGGCTTCGCGCTGGCGTGGTGCGCGGGCGATACGCGGATCATCAAGGCGCGCGCCGGGTGCCACGTGCCAGAAGCGCTCCTGACGCGCCTCGGCAAGCTCGCCCTGGCGCAATAGCACCGGCAACGCCCAGCTCAGGGTGTCGCCGAGGCTGTGCTGATAGTACTGGGCGGTCCACAGGCACAGCTTGAACAGCGCCGGAGGCAGGGGCGACACCGGGTCGAGCAGGGCGATGGCCGGTTTGAGTTTGTCTGCCGGGACTTCGCTCTTGTCAGCGATTTCGACCAGTATGCCGATCATTTCCCGGCGCCCGAACGGCACGCGAATGCGCATGCCCGCTGCCAATTCCTGGCGCGCCATGCTTGCCGGCGCCCTGTAGTCGAACAGTCGCCGCAGGGGCGAGGGCAGGGCGAGGCGCAGGATGACGTCGGACACGCGATGAGTTCTCTGAAGGGGTTGCAAGACCCGGCGAGCCTAGCAGACGACGGTTGGTGCAAGCGACAACTTGCGTTGGCGGCATGCTCTGGTATTATTCGGGCCCTATTTTGCGTGCGGTATTCAACAATGGTGTTGAGTGGCGGCACGTCAGCACTGAGGTATACCCCATGAAGCCAGAAATCCACCCGGGTTACGAAGTTGTAGAAGTTACCTGCAGCTGCGGTAACAAGTTCGAAACGCGTTCGACCCTGTGCAAAGCACTGCCAGTCGACGTCTGCAACCTGTGCCACCCGTTCTACACCGGTAAGCAAAAGGTTCTGGACACTGGCGGCCGCGTACAGAAGTTCGCAGATCGCTTCGGCATGTTCGGTGCCAAGAAGTAAGATTGCGCGAAGCTGGCCCAATGGGTTTGGCATTGCTGCTGAAAAAGGCGTCCCTTGTGGGCGCCTTTTTTGTGGGCGCAATTTGGCAGCTTGAGGCTCAGGCGTTCTGCCCGACGCCCGTCGATCCACAGCGCGTGAGCGTGCGCCAGGTGGTAGATGGCGATACCGTGCGTCTGAATGATGGCCGCAGCGTTCGCCTGATTGGCATCAACGCCCCGGAAATCGGCCGCAAGGGCCGCGCCAGTGAACCCTTCGCCGAAGCTGCCCGGCAGCGTCTGCAGGCCTTGGTCAAGGCCAATGGCGGCGAAGTCGGGTTGGTGCCGGGCGTCGAGCCCAGAGACAAGTACGGGCGCACTCTGGCGCATATCTATGGCCGTGCTGGCGACAATTTCGAAGCACAACTGCTGGGCGAGGGGCTGGGCTACCGGGTGGCCGTCGCCCCCAACGTGAGTTTGAGCGACTGCCAGCAGCAGGCCGAGCATGCCGCTCGTCAGGCCAAGGCTGGCCTGTGGCGCAAACCTGCGGTGCTAGCGGCGGCGCAGATACAGCAATCCGGCTTTGCGCTGATCAGCGGCAAAGTCATGGGCATCGAGCGCAATCGCGGCGGAATCTGGATCGAAATCGACGATTCGCTGGTGCTTCAGGTGCCTGCGCGGTTACAGCGCAACTTTCCCGCTTCCTTTGTACAAGGCTTGCAAGGGCAGATGGTTGAAGCGCGAGGTTGGGTGCTGGATCGTTCCCGCAAAGGCGGCTTGAAACCCGGGCAGAAGCGCTGGTTGCTGCCATTGACCGATCCGTCGATGCTGGAACGCATCGAAAGATAAAATATTGTGAACATTTTTTTATTCGATTGTACACATTGAAACCCTTGCGGGCTGCGGCTCTTGGCGGAAAGTCGTAGGTTAAAGGCCTTGACACAAGTGACCGGCCAGTCTTGTCGGCCCTTTGCTCTTTGCGTATCCTCGGCGGTCCGTCAGAACAGTAAATAGCGGAATGCCCACCATGTCAGATTTGAAAACCGCCGCTCTCGAATATCATGCTCAGCCTCGTCCGGGGAAACTGAGCGTCGAGCTCACCAAACCTACCGCGACTGCTCGCGACCTGGCGCTGGCCTACAGCCCGGGTGTAGCTGAGCCCGTACGTGAAATCGGTCGCGATCCAGAGCTGGCCTACAAGTACACCGGCAAGGGCAATCTGGTAGCAGTCATTTCCGACGGCACCGCCATTCTCGGCCTGGGTAACCTCGGCCCACTGGCGTCCAAGCCAGTCATGGAAGGCAAGGGTGTTCTGTTCAAGCGTTTCGCTGGCATCGACGTATTCGACATCGAAGTCGACTCCGAAAGCCCGCAAGCCTTCATCGACACCGTCAAACGTATCTCCATCACCTTCGGTGGTATCAACCTGGAAGACATCAAGGCACCAGAGTGCTTTGAGATCGAGCGCGCGCTGATCGAACAGTGCGACATTCCAGTGTTCCACGATGACCAGCACGGTACCGCGATCGTTACCGCCGCCGGCATGATCAACGCCCTGGAAATCGCTGGTAAGACCCTGGCCGATGCCAAGATCGTCTGCCTGGGCGCTGGCGCCGCCGCCATCTCCTGCATGAAGTTGCTGGTGAGCATGGGCGCGCAAATCGAAAACATCTTCATGGTTGACCGTACTGGCGTGATCCACGCTGGCCGTGACGACCTGAACCAGTACAAGGCAGTGTTTGCCCACGCTACCGACAAGCGCACCCTGGCTGATGCCCTGGACGGCGCTGATGTGTTCGTAGGCTTGTCCGGCCCGAACCTGCTGAGCCCTGAAGGCCTGAAGTCGATGGCGCCAAACCCAATCGTCTTCGCCTGCTCCAACCCGGATCCGGAAATCTCCCCGGAACTGGCACACGCTACCCGTAGCGACGTGATCATGGCGACCGGTCGTTCCGACTATCCGAACCAGGTCAACAACGTTCTGGGCTTCCCGTTCATCTTCCGTGGTGCTCTGGACGTTCGCGCCAAGCGCATCAACGAAGAGATGAAGATCGCTGCTGCCAACGCACTGAAAGACCTGGCCAAGCTGCCAGTTCCGAAAGAAGTGTGTGCAGCCTACGGCGTTGACGCCCTGGAATTCGGCCGTGAGTACATCATTCCGAAGCCAATGGATGCCCGCCTGATCACCGTCGTTTCCGATGCTGTGGCTAAAGCGGCTATCGAAACCGGCGTAGCGACCCTGCCGTATCCGAAGAACTACCCGCTGAAAAGCGTGGATGACGTGTTCAACGGTTAATCCGAACGCGTAACAAAAAGCCCCGGCTCGCAAGCGTCGGGGCTTTTTTTTGCCTTGAGGCCAACCTTATGTGGGAGCGGGCTTGCCCCGCGAAGCAGGCACTGCGGTGAATGGCACGGGCTTCGCCCGTGTTCGCGGGGCAAGCCCGCTCCCACAGGATGATCAACAGCCCGCGATCAGAACAGATCGATCGGTGCCGCTTCGTCTGCTGGCAGCGGGCTGCCCGGTGCTGCGCCGTTGCCCAGCTCATTGACCGAAGGCGGTGTGTCTTCGGCCTTGAACAGCTCGAAGTAGGCATTCGGCGTGCTTGGCGTTGCCGCCCGGCCGCTGACCGGGTCAACCCGCAGGCTGAGGATGCCTTCCGGCTCGGCAGGCGGGTGGTTGGGCTTGTCTTTGAGGGCCGGGCCCATGAAGTTCATCCAGATCGGCAATGCCACTGTACCGCCGTATTCACGGCGACCCAGGGTTTCAGGCTGATCGAAGCCGCTCCAGACAGTCGTCACCAGGTCGGCGTTGTAACCAGAGAACCAGGCGTCCTTGGATTCGTTGGTGGTACCAGTCTTGCCTGCAAGGTCGGAACGGCCCAAGGCCAGGGCGCGCCGCCCGGTACCGCGCTTGATCACGTCCTGCAGCATGCTGGTGAGGATGTAGGTGGTGCGCCCATCGATAATGCGCTCGGCTACGGCAGGTGGCTGGGCGATGGCCGCAGCGTTGCTGGCTTGCGTAGCAGCAGGCTCGCCGGGCAGTTGGGGGCTGATCGGTGCTTCCGGTGCGGCGATACCTGCTTCGACCTGTTCAGCCTGTGGCACCCGCGGTGGGTTGGCGGTGAACAGGGTCTCGCCATTACGGCTTTCGATACGCTCGATCAGGTACGGCGTGATTTTGTAGCCGCCGTTGGCAAAGGTGCTCCAGCCCGTGGCGATTTCCATTGGCGTCAGTGTCGCGGTACCCAGTGCCAAAGACAGGTTGGGCGGCAGGTCCTGCTTGTTGAAGCCGAACTTGCTGATGTAGTCGATGGTCGGGCCGACCCCCATGGCCTGCAGCAGGCGGATCGACACCAGGTTGCGCGACTTGTACAGCGCTTCACGCATGCGGATCGGGCCGAGGAAGGTGTTGGTGTCGTTTTTCGGGCGCCACACCTTGTCCAGGTACTCATCGACGAACACGATCGGGGCGTCGTTCACCAGGCTGGCGGCGGTGTAGCCGTTGTCCAGCGCTGCGCTGTAGACAAAGGGCTTGAAGCTCGAGCCCGGTTGACGCTTGGCCTGCATGGCGCGGTTGTAGTTGCTCTGCTCGAAGGAGAAACCACCGACCAGTGCGCGGATGGCGCCGCTGTTCGGGTCCAGCGAGACCAATGCGCTCTGTGCGCCCGGCACCTGGCTGAACTTGAGGCTGCCGTTGTCCAGGCGCTGAACGCGGATCAGGTCGCCAACCTTGGCGACGTCAGACGGCTGCTGCGGCGCACGGCCTTGGCTGTTGGTGTTGATGAACGGCCGGGCCCACTTCATGGTCTCCCAGGCAACCGTTTCCAGGGTGTCGGATCGGGTCAGCACCTGCAGGCCGGACTTGTCGACCTGGGTGACAATCACCGGCTCCAGGCCGCCCAGTGGGCGTTGCTTGCTCAGTTCCTGCAGCCAGGCCGCGTGGGTCTTGCCGGGGAAGCGTGCTTCAGGACCGCGATAGCCGTGGCGCTCGTCGTAGTTGGTCAAACCATCGAGCACGGCTTTATTGGCGATCTCCTGCAGGTCGCTTGGAACCGTGGTGGTTACCCGGAAACCTTCGGTGTAGGCGTCGCTGCCATAGCGGCCAACCATTTCGGCGCGGGCCATTTCCGCAATGTACGGGGCTCTGACTTCAGGTGTTGGCACGTGGTAACTGGCGTTGATCGGCTCGGCCAGGGCTGCTTGATAGCTGGCTTCGTCGATTTTGCCCAATTTGTACATCCGCCCCAGAATCCAGTCGCGGCGCTCTTTGGCGCGTACCGGGTTGGCCAGCGGGTTGAAGCGCGACGGCGCCTTGGGCAGGCCGGCGATCATCGCCATCTGCGCCAGGCTGATGTCGCGGATCGACTTGCCGTAATACACCTGAGCGGCCGCTTCGATGCCGTAGGCACGGTTGCCCAGGTAGATCTTGTTGACGTACAGCTCGAGGATCTCGTCTTTGGTCAGCTCGCGTTCAATCTGCAGCGCCAAGAGAATTTCGGTGGTCTTGCGCGAAAAGCTTCGCTCACTGCTGAGGAAGAAGTTCTTCGCCACCTGCATGGTGATGGTGCTGCCGCCGGTTTGAATGTGCCCGGACTTGAGCAATTGTGTTGCAGCACGCATCAAACTGCTGGGGTCGACGCCATAGTGATTGGCGAAATTGTCGTCTTCGGCCGATAGCAAAGCCTGGATGAAATGGGGCGGAATGTCGGCGAAACGGATGGGAGAACGGCGCATCTCGCCGAATTCGGCGATCAGTTTTCCGTCACTGCTGTAGACCCGCAAAGGGATCTGCAACTGGATGCTTCTAAGGGCCTCTACCGAGGGCAGGCTGGGGCTAAGATACAGAAACGCGCCGCTCAGACCGAGCACGATGGCGCAAATGACTGCGACGAAAGACCACCAGATGAACTTCAGCAGACGTATCAAGGCTTTTGGGCGTCCAGGTTAAAGAATGGGTTGCGCGCAGTGCCAGCGGACAAGGAAAAACGCTGGGCATTATAAGCATTTTTCGTACGGTCGCGTTATTGGCGCCGCCGACAGGGAGTCAGCCAGGTGTGATGGGCTCAAGCCCGCTGTACACCTGCAGTGATAAAGGAAAACCGATGCTTGGACGCTGGGGCAAGGATGCCGGTTCACTTTTGGGGGTGGAAATTACCCCTCCGTTCATCAGGCTGGTGCAACTGCGCCGCCATCGCGGTGGTTATTGCGTGCAGGCCTGGGCGCTTGAGCCCTTGCCGGCCGCGGCCACGCACAATGGCTGGATTAGCGATGTGCAACAGGTTGGGGCGTGTTTGCTCCAGGCTGTTCAGCACCGCGTGGGCACAGCCCGCAGAGCCGCGATCGCCTTGCCTGCCGGACTGATCATCGAAAAGCAGGTGGCAATGCCGGTTGGCTTTGACGATCACGCGATTGCCGAAAATCTGTCGGCGGATGTCGGTCCTTTCATTCCGTTTGCCCTGGAAGACGCTGCCATCGACTTTCAGATTGTTGGCATTGCCCCTGATGATCCCCAGTGTCAGCACGTGCTCGTTGCGGCTTGTCACCTGGCCTTGCTTGACGCGTTGCAGGCCAGTCTTGAGGTGGCCGGGGTGCATGCCTGTGCGGTGGAATCTGATGCCCATGCCTTGCACCGTGCTGTTCGGCCCAGTGTCGCGGGAGGCGAGCTGCTGTTGCAGCTGGAAGCTGACACCCTGGTGTTTCATGAGCAAGGTGCCGACCCCGTGCCGCTGCGCCGCGAAGTCCCGATACAGCGGCAGGGGGATGCTGTGGCGGCGCTGGTTGCGGCGGTGGATAACTACGTGTTGTCCAGCCCGGGGAGGGCGCTGCCAAAGCAATTGCTGCTGTGTGGTGCCGGGGTACCTGGCGTGCACGTGTGCGACCCGTTGCAGCGGCACCTGGGTATTGCTGTAAGTGCTGTCGATCCCTTTCAGGGTATGACCCTGGCGCCAGGGCTGGAAGCTCAGGCACTCATGGCGCAGGCCCCGAGTCTTGCCATCGCTTGCGGTTTGGCACTGCGTGAGGGCGAACGATGCTTAGTTTGAACCTGCTGCCTTGGCGTGAGCATCAACGTCAGGCCGAAATCCGGCGTTTGTCTGTGCGTTTGGCCGCTATCGGCTTGCTGGCTGTACTGATTGTCTGCTTAGGGGACGCTCTGGCGCGGCAGGCACAGCAGCGTCAAGGGCTGGAAACCGCTTCATTGCAGCAGGCCATCGCACAACTCGATGGTCAGTTGGCGAAGATCGCGCAGCATGGTGTTGAGCAGGAACAGGTTAAGCAGCATCAGCAGGTGTTGGAGCGGCTGCAGGGCCAGCGGTTGTTTCTGTTCGAGCTGTTCGAGCAACTTCAGCAGGTGGTGCCCGAGGGGGTGTACCTCACCGCTGTAACCCACGAAGACGCGGGCTTGCATCTTCAGGGCGTGGCCCGCTCAGGGACGTTGGTTGCGCAATTGCTGCGCGGCCTGTCCAGCGCGTTTGGCGAGGCGATGTTGCAACACACCAGCGCAGTGGACGAGGGTGAGGCGTTCGAGGTGAGCGTGGTCATGAGGCCCAAACCTTGAATGCGTTATCCACCGCCCGGTGGCAGCGGCTGATCGGCGGCTCGTTGATCCGGCAGTGGGTATTACTGGGCAGCGGCCTGATGTTGCTGCTGGGGCTGGCGTACATCGTCCACCTGAGGGGGCTGTTCATTGAGCTTGAGCAGGGTGCGGAACACGCGCAGCGCCTGCAGACCGAGCGTGCAGATAAAGCCTTGCAGGCGCAGGCGCTGGTCAGCCGCGAGGCGCAATTGGCGGCGTCGTATCAGCAACTAGAGGTATCTCGCTGGCGCTTGGCTGCAGGCGGTGAGCTGGCCGAGCTGTTGGAAGGTATCGCGCATCAGGCGCAGGCTGACGGGGTGCTGGTCGAGCAGTTGCAACTGTTGCCGGAAATCCCGCATGAGCAGTACATCGAAATGCCGATGCAGCTGCAACTGCGAGGCACCTACATCGCCTTGGCGAGCTTTGCTCAGGGGTTGGCGCAACTGCCCCGGCTGGTGACCCAAGAGAACTTCTCGCTGTCGGCGGTGCAGCTGCCGGGTCAGGCCGGGCTGCGACTGCAACTGCGTGCCAGCGCCTACCGCAGTCGCGAGCCGGTCGCCGTTTCGCCCGGGGCTGAACCTCAGCCTTCTCGGACTGTACCGAATTTTTCGCGTAGCCCGTTCGCGCCTTCGCCAAGGGTGCAAGCCCGCCAGCACCTGGAAACGCTTTCGCTCGACCAGTTCGAGATGGTGGGCAGCCTGACCCGCCATCAGCTGCGTTTTGCATTGCTGGATGCTGGCGGCGTAGTCCATCGCCTGCAGGTTGGGGATCGCTTAGGGCGTGATCGGGGCCGCATCGTGCGGATTGAAGAGCGCCAGGTGCACATCGCCGAAGAAATTTTCGTTGTGGGCCAGGGCTGGGTCGAGCGACAGCGAACGTTGAGTATGAAAGTGCCCGCGAGTGCGGGGTAAGCATGCAGACCAGGGAGGTCGCAGATGAACGCAGCAAGGTGCCTGGCGCTGTTTGCCACGCTGTCTATCGGGTTGTCGCTCAGCGCTCAGGCAAGTAGCCCGGTGCCGGAAAGCGAACCGTTGTCCTTGAACTTTCAAGACGTTGAGGTGCGTTCGGTGTTGCAGATACTGGCGGATTTTTCCGGGGTAAACCTGGTGGCCAGCGATGCGGTGCAGGGAAAAATTACCTTGCGCCTGCAGGAAGTCCCTTGGGAACAGGCACTCGATTTGGTGCTGCGCAGCAAGGGCCTGGAGAAGCGTGCTGAAGGCAATGTGCTGCTGGTGGCGCCTATCGGAGAGCTGGCGGGACATGAGCGGCAATTGCTCGAAGGCCGTCAACAAGCGGCAGGCCTGGCGGCGACAGGTCGGGAGTTGCTGCCCATTCATTACGCCAAGGCTGTGGATATCGCTGCGGTGTTCGAATCGCTGATGGCGAGCGACCCGTCGGAGCCTGCTGCGGGAGCGCTTACGGTCGATGAGCGAACCAATACTCTGGTTGCCCGCCAGTCTCCTGAGCGACTGGAGGCGCTGCGCCAGTTGATCGCGCGCCTGGATGTGCCGGTACGTCAGGTCATGATCGAGGCCAGGATCGTTGAGGCAAACGTTGATTATGAGCGCGGATTGGGTGTGCGCTGGGGTGGCGAGTTACGCCTGGGAGGCGGCTTGACGCTGGGTGGGGCGGATACTTTCGTTGATCTTGGCGTAGAGCGTGCTAGCTCGGCCATTGGCCTTGGCCTGGTGCGGGACAACCTGCTGCTGGACCTTGAGCTGAGCGCCATGGAGAAGTCCGGCAATGGCGAAATCATCTCCCAGCCCAAGGTGGTCACCGCCGACAAGGAGACTGCGCGGATCCTCAAGGGCACCGAGGTGCCGTACCAGGAGACCAGCGGCAGCGGCGCGACTTCCGTGACCTTTCGTGAGGCGTCGCTGTCTTTGGAGGTAACACCGCAGATCACCCCGGACAACCGGGTGATCATGGCCGTGAAAGTGACCAAGGACGAGCCGGACTATCTCAACGCGTTGGATCAGGTGCCGGCAATCAGGAAGAACGAGGTCAACGCCAAGGTTCGCGTCAGCGATGGGCAGACCATCGTGATTGGCGGCGTGTACTCCACGGTGCAAAGTAAAGTTGTCGATAAGGTGCCATTTTTAGGCGATGTGCCGTATGTTGGTCGGCTGTTTCGTCGCGATGCTATACAAGAGAAAAAATCCGAGCTGCTGGTCTTCCTGACTCCGCGTATCATGAGTGACCAGGCGATTGCTGTGAGTCGTTGATTCTGTGCGAAATTTGATACTTGTGGGGCCCATGGGTGCTGGCAAAAGCACCATCGGTCGCCTGTTAGCCAAAGAGCTGCGCCTGCCGTTCAAAGATTCCGACAAGGAAATTGAACTGCGTACGGGCGCCAACATCCCGTGGATCTTCGACAAGGAAGGCGAACCGGGCTTTCGTGACCGCGAGCAGGCGATGATCGCCGAGCTGTGCGGCTACGATGGCGTGGTTCTGGCCACCGGCGGAGGCGCGGTCATGCGCGATGCCAACCGCCAGGCCCTGCATGCCGGTGGGCGCGTGGTGTACCTGCACGCCTCGGTCGAGCAGCAGGTCGGGCGCACTGCGCGCGACCGTAATCGTCCGTTGCTGCGCACTGCCAATCCCGAGGCGACCTTGCGCGCCTTGCTGGAGATCCGTGATCCGCTTTACCGCGAGATCGCCGACCTGGTGGTGGAAACCGACGAACGGCCACCGCGGATGGTTGTGCTGGATATTCTCGAGCGCTTGCAGAAGTTGCCGCCCCGTTAAGCCGGGACTATCCTCGGCGGCCAGTCACGCCTTGACAGGGCACATCGTTATCGCGCGGATCGAGCCATCGATGCCGCGCCTCGTTCATTGTGGGGACACATGCAGACACTTAAGGTCGAATTGGGCGAACGTAGCTACCCGATCTACATTGGCGAAGGGCTGCTGGACCAGCCAGAGCTGCTGGCGCCGCATATTGCCGGTCGGCAGGTCGCCATCGTCTCCAATGAGACTGTCGCACCCCTTTATCTTGAGCGTCTGAGCAAGACCCTGGGCGCCTATTCGGTGCTGCCAGTGGTGTTGCCTGATGGCGAAGCCTTCAAGAACTGGGAAACCCTGCAGCTGATTTTTGATGCCTTGCTCACCGCCCGCCACGACCGCCGCACTACCGTAGTGGCGCTGGGCGGCGGCGTGATCGGTGACATGGCCGGGTTTGCCGCTGCCTGCTACCAGCGCGGCGTGGACTTCATCCAGGTGCCGACCACCTTGCTGTCGCAAGTCGATTCTTCGGTGGGTGGTAAAACCGGGATCAACCACCCGCTGGGCAAAAACATGGTGGGTGCCTTCTATCAGCCCAACGCCGTGGTGATCGACACCGCCAGCCTCAATACGTTGCCCCCGCGCGAGCTGTCGGCCGGCCTTGCCGAAGTGATCAAGTACGGCCTGATCTGTGACGAGCCTTTCCTGCAATGGCTTGAGGCCAATATGT
The DNA here is from genome assembly GCF_052147955.1 of Pseudomonas sp. NUPR-001. Lineage (NCBI taxonomy): Bacteria > Pseudomonadati > Pseudomonadota > Gammaproteobacteria > Pseudomonadales > Pseudomonadaceae > Pseudomonas > Pseudomonas sp. NUPR-001. The sequence goes on along the minus strand of NZ_CP197353.1, from coordinate 5,698,304 downwards.
CGGCATTGCGCGCGCTGGATCAGGTCGCCCTGACCGAAGCGATTCGCCGCTCCTGTGCGGCCAAGGCTGCCGTTGTTGGCGCCGATGAGCGCGAGTCTGGCGTGCGCGCCACCCTCAACCTCGGACATACATTCGGCCACGCCATCGAAACCCACATGGGGTATGGTGTTTGGCTACATGGTGAGGCCGTCGCCGCCGGTACGGTAATGGCCTTGGAAATGTCCATGCGCCTTGGCTGGATCAGCGAGCAAGAGCGCAATCGCGGTATTCGTTTGTTCCAACAGGCAGGTTTGCCGGTGGTGCCCCCACAGGAAATGACCCCGGCGCAGTTCATGGAGCACATGGCGGTAGATAAAAAGGTACTCGACGGTCGTTTGCGTCTGGTCCTGCTGAGCCAAATGGGCGCAGCGGTGGTCACCGACGACTATCCGAAAGAGATTCTTCAGGCCACGCTGGCGGCGGATTACCGCGCAATCGTGGCTCAGCTTTGAGGTTGATGAGAGTTCGATGACTAGTCTGCATGCCGACGAGGCCTTTCTCGGCCATTACCAGTTGAACCACGATCCCTTCGCTGCGCGGGTGCCCGGGTTCAAGTTCTTCCCCGCCCAGCGCAAGCCGGTGCTTGGCCAACTGCACCATCTGGCGCGTTACAGCCAGCTGTTGCTGGTAGTGACCGGCCCTCAGGGCAGTGGCAAGACCTTGCTGCGTCAGGCACTGGTTGCCAGCACCAACAAGCAAACGGTGCAAAGCGTGGTGGTTTCCGCGCGCGGCGCCAACGATGCGGCTGCGGTGTTGGCCCAGGTGGCTCAGGCGTTGGGTGTTGCCCAGCCTGAAGTGCCTGAGCTACTGGCCCAGGTCGTGCAACTGGCGTTGACGGGGCAAGAAGTCTATCTGTTGGTGGACGACGCGGAACAACTGGACGAGTCGGCACTCCAAGCCTTGCTGGAGCTGGCGGCGGGTACGCCGGAAGGGCGTCCGCATGTCTTCCTGTTCGGTGAGCCGTCACTGATTGCCGGGCTGGAAGCGATCGATACTGACCTGGAGCGTTTCCATGTCATCGAGCTTGCGCCCTACAGCGAAGAAGAAACCCGGGAATACCTCGAGCAGCGCCTGGAAGGTGCCGGACGAGGGATCGAGGTGTTCACCAGTGAGCAGATTGTCGATATTCACCAAAACTCGGATGGTTGGCCTGGGAATATCAACCAGGTTGCCCGCGATACCTTGATCGAAGCCATGATCGCCAGCCGGACCACGGCCAAGCGACCATCAATGGGGTTCAATATGCCTAAAAAACACGTGCTGGCACTGTCTGCTGTTGTGGTCGTTGCGGTTGCTGCCGCTGTACTGATGCCGAAGAAGGGCGATCAGGCGCCAACCGCGCCTGCCGAGCAAGCGCAGCTGCCGTTGGGTGAAGGCCAGCCAGGCAACGCACAGTCGAACAATGGTGGCCCGGCCATCGAGTTCGCCGGTAATTCGCAGCCAATGCCACTGCCACTGGTTGGGCAGTCGCAACCGGTCATGCGCGGCCCGTTGGCTGAGGCGGCCGGCATGGGCGAAGGTGAAGAGGGTGGGCCAGCCGGTGACACTGCACTGCAGCCACCGACCGTAACCACTATCGCCCCGCCTGCTGGCGTCAGTGCTGGCCCTGCGCCGGCTCCGGCCCAGCCGATTGCCCAGGCCCAGCCTGTCGCGCCAGCACCACAGCCGGTTGCGCCTGCTGCCAGCAAACCGGTTGCGCCTGCGGTAAAACCTGCGCCAACCCAGGTTGCCGTTGCCAAGCCAGCACCCAAGCCTGTCGAGAAACCCGTCGAGAAGCCAGCAGCCAAGCCCGCTGCAGGTGGCGGCTGGTATGCCGGGCAAAAACCGGGCAATTATGTGGTGCAAATCCTGGGCACCAGCTCCGAGGCTTCCGCTCAGGCCTACGTGAAGGCGCAAGGTGGCGACTATCGCTACTTCAAGAAAACCTTGCAGGGTAAGCCGCTGTATGTGATTACTTACGGCAGTTTCTCCAGCCGCGATGCAGCATTGGCTGCAATCAAAGCCTTGCCAGCCAAGGTCCAGGCTGGTAAACCTTGGCCTCGTACCGTTGCCAGCGTCCAACAAGAGCTGGCCGCGACCCGCTGATAAAGCTCGGTGGCACTACCCCCGCCACCTGCTGAGCGACTCCTGAATTAAGGTCAAGCCTGCTGCGTAATGCGCGGCAGGCTTTTCTGTCCCAGACTGCCGGCCACAAGCCCATCTTGCAGTCCAGGCTGAAACGCTTCAGACTCAAGCCATGCCGTTACCACGGCGCACGCTTAAAAACATTCAAAAATGCGACATGGGTTTGCGACAATGCGTCGTAAATTTGTGGGCTTCCCTGTCGCTGTGCAACAATGGCTCTCCTATTGCCCCCGCAAAGCTGGCGTTCGTTCGGCGTGGATGGTAAGTGGTTGTACTAAAAAGAGATTTGCCTTGGTGAGAGGCGAACCTGGTGAGAAAGTGTCTATGAAAACAGGTCTGTACCATCCCGAAGAATTCAAGGATAACTGTGGTTTCGGCCTGATCGCCCATATGACGGGTGAACCCAGCCACCACCTTCTGCAAACAGCTATGCAGGCGCTGACCTGCATGACCCACCGCGGTGGCATCAACGCTGACGGCAAAACCGGCGACGGTTGTGGCCTGCTGATGCAAAAACCCGATCAGTTCCTGCGCGCGGTAGCCCAGGAGCAATTCGGCGTTGAGCTGCCCAAGCAGTACGCGGTTGGCATGGTGTTCTTCAATCAGGACAACAGCAAAGCCGAAGCTGCGCGCGAAAACATGAATCGCGAGATCCTCGCGGCCGGCCTGCAATTGGTGGGCTGGCGCAAGGTACCGATCGACACCAGCGTCCTCGGCCGCCTGGCCCTGGAGCGCCTGCCGCAGATCGAGCAGGTGTTCGTCGGCGGTGAAGGCCTGAGCGATCAGGAATTCGCCATCAAGCTGTTCAGTGCCCGTCGTCGCTCGTCTGTGGCCAACGCCCATGACACCGACCACTACATCTGCAGCTTTTCGCACAAGACCATTATCTATAAAGGCCTGATGATGCCGGCGGACCTCGCCGCCTTCTATCCAGACCTGGGTGACGAGCGCCTGCAGACGGCCATTTGCGTCTTCCACCAGCGCTTCTCCACCAACACCTTGCCGAAATGGCCGCTGGCGCAGCCATTCCGCTTCCTCGCCCACAACGGCGAGATCAACACCATCACCGGTAACCGCAACTGGGCCCAGGCGCGGCGCACCAAGTTCGCCAACGACTTGATCCCCGACCTTGAAGAGCTCGGTCCGCTGGTCAACCGTGTCGGCTCCGACTCCTCGAGCATGGACAACATGCTGGAGCTGATGGTCACGGGTGGCATCGACCTGTTCCGCGGCGTGCGTATGCTCATTCCGCCAGCGTGGCAAAACGTCGAAACCATGGACGCCGACCTGCGCGCGTTCTACGAATACAACTCCATGCACATGGAAGCGTGGGACGGCCCGGCGGGTGTGGTGCTGACCGAAGGCCGCCATGCGGTCTGCCTGCTTGACCGCAACGGCCTGCGCCCAGCGCGCTGGGTGACCACCAAGAACGGCTACATCACCCTGGCGTCGGAAATCGGCGTGTGGGACTACACCCCGGAAGACGTGATCGCCAAGGGCCGTGTAGGGCCGGGTCAGATCTTCGCCGTGGACACCGAAACCGGTCAGATCCTCGACACCGACGCCATCGACAACCGTTTGAAGTCGCGTCACCCGTACAAGCGCTGGTTGCGTCAGAATGCCCTGCGCATTCAGGCTGACCTCAGCGACGACCAGGGTGTGGCCAGCTACGATGCTGACCAGCTCAAGCAATACATGAAGATGTTCCAGGTCACCTTCGAAGAGCGTGACCAGGTGCTGCGCCCGCTGGGTGAACAGGGCCAGGAAGCAGTGGGTTCGATGGGCGACGACACGCCAATGGCGATCCTGTCGCAGCGCGTGCGTTCGACCTATGACTACTTCCGCCAGCAGTTCGCCCAGGTCACCAACCCACCGATCGACCCGCTGCGTGAAGCCATTGTCATGTCGCTGGAGATCTGCCTGGGTGCCGAGCGCAATATCTTCCAGGAATCCCCTGAGCACGCCTCGCGGGTGATCCTCAGCTCGCCTGTGATCTCGCCGGCCAAGTGGCGCTCGCTGATGAACCTCGACCGCCCAGGCTTCGAGCGTCAGCTGATCGACCTCAACTATGAAGAGGCTGTAGGCCTGGAAGCCGCGGTGCGCAACATCGCCGACCAGGCTGAAGAAGCCGTGCGCAGCGGCAAGACCCAACTGGTGCTGAGCGACCGCCACATCGCGCCGGGCAAACTGCCGGTGCATGCGTCGCTGGCCGTGGGTGCCGTGCACCACCGCCTGACCGAACTGGGCTTGCGTTGCGACAGCAACATCCTGGTAGAAACCGCTACCGCCCGCGATCCGCATCACTTTGCGGTGCTGATCGGTTTTGGTGCCTCGGCGGTTTACCCGTATCTGGCCTACGAAGTGCTGGCCGACCTGATCCGTACCGGCGAAGTGCTGGGCGATCTGGACGAAGTCTTCAAGTACTACCGCAAGGGCATTTCCAAAGGCCTGCTGAAGATTCTGTCGAAGATGGGCATCTCCACCATCGGTTCGTACCGCGGTGCGCAGCTGTTCGAAGCGGTCGGTTTGTCTGAAGAGGTGGTCGGCCTGAGCTTCAAAGGCGTTGCCAGCCGCCTCAAGGGTGCGCGTTTCGTCGATATCGAGAACGAGCAGAAGCTGCTTGCCGCCGAAGCCTGGAGCCCGCGCAAGCCGATCCAGCAGGGCGGTTTGCTGAAGTTCGTCCACGGTGGCGAATACCACGCCTACAACCCGGATGTGGTCAATACGCTGCAAGCTGCCGTGCAGCAGGGCGACTACAGCAAGTTCAAGGAATACACCGCACTGGTCGATCAGCGTCCGGTGTCGATGATCCGTGACCTGCTCAAGGTCAAGACGGCCGAGCAGCCGCTGGCCCTGGAAGAGGTCGAGCCGCTGGAAGCCATCCTCAAGCGCTTCGACTCTGCCGGTATCTCCCTCGGTGCACTGTCGCCAGAGGCCCATGAAGCGCTGGCCGAAGCGATGAACCGTCTGGGCGCGCGCTCCAACTCCGGTGAGGGCGGCGAAGACCCGGCCCGCTACGGCACCATCAAAAGCTCGAAAATCAAGCAAGTGGCCACCGGTCGTTTCGGTGTCACCCCTGAGTACCTGGTCAACGCCGAAGTGTTGCAGATCAAGGTCGCTCAAGGCGCCAAACCGGGTGAGGGCGGTCAACTGCCCGGCGGCAAGGTCAACGGCCTGATTGCCCGCCTGCGTTATGCAGTGCCTGGCGTGACCCTGATCTCGCCACCGCCGCACCACGACATCTACTCGATCGAAGACTTGTCGCAGCTGATTTTCGACCTCAAGCAGGTCAACCCGCAGGCGCTGGTCTCGGTCAAGCTGGTGGCAGAAGCGGGCGTCGGTACGATCGCTGCCGGTGTGGCCAAGGCCTACGCCGACCTGATCACCATCTCCGGCTACGACGGCGGCACCGGCGCTTCGCCGCTGACCTCGATCAAGTACGCCGGTGCGCCGTGGGAGTTGGGCCTGGCGGAAACCCACCAGACCCTGCGTGGCAACGACCTGCGCGGCAAGGTGCGGGTACAGACTGACGGCGGCCTGAAAACTGGTCTGGATGTGATCAAGGCGGCGATTCTTGGCGCCGAGAGCTTCGGCTTCGGTACCGCGCCAATGATCGCCCTGGGTTGCAAATACCTGCGTATCTGCCACCTGAACAACTGCGCGACTGGCGTGGCGACGCAGAACGACAAGCTGCGCAAAGACCACTACATCGGCACCGTCGACATGGTGGTGAACTTCTTCACCTACGTGGCTGAAGAAACCCGTGAGTGGCTGGCCAAACTGGGTGTGCGTAGCCTTGGCGAACTGATCGGGCGTACCGACCTGCTGGAAATGCTCCCCGGCGAAACCGAGAAGCAGAAACACCTGGACCTCAGCCCGTTGCTCGGCAGCCCGCATGTACCGGCCGACAAGCCGCAGTTCTGCGAAGTTGACCGCAACCCGCCGTTCGACAAGGGTGTGCTGGCCGAGAAAATGGTCGATATGGCGCTGCCTGCCATTCGCGACCTCAGCGGCGGCGAGTTCGAGCTCAACATCTGCAACTGCGACCGTTCCATCGGCGCGCGGATTTCCGGTGAGATCGCGCGTCTGCACGGCAACCAGGGCATGGCCAAGGCGCCGATCACGTTCCGCTTCAAAGGCACTGCGGGCCAGAGCTTCGGCGTGTGGAACGCCGGTGGTCTGAACCTGTACCTCGAAGGTGATGCCAACGACTACGTCGGTAAAGGCATGACCGGTGGCAAGCTGGTTATCGTGCCGCCTGCGGGCAGCCCGTTCGCTACTCAGCACAGCGCCATTGTTGGTAACACCTGCCTGTACGGCGCCACTGGCGGCAAGCTGTTTGCCGCAGGCACCGCAGGCGAGCGTTTTGCTGTGCGTAACTCTGGTGCCCACGCGGTTGTCGAGGGTACTGGCGATCACTGCTGTGAATACATGACCGGTGGTTTTGTCTGCGTCCTGGGCAAGACCGGTTATAACTTCGGCTCTGGCATGACCGGCGGTTTCGCCTACGTGCTGGACATGGACAACAGCTTCGTCGACAAGCTCAACCATGAACTGGTGGAAATCCAGCGTATCAGTGGCGAAGCGATGGAGGCTTACCGTAGCCACCTGTCGCGCGTGCTGGCTGAATACGTCGAAGAAACCGGTAGCGAATGGGGGCGTGAGCTCTGGGAAAACCTGGACGACTACGTGCGTCGCTTCTGGCTGGTCAAGCCGAAAGCCGCGAACCTGAAGAACCTGCTGTCCAGCACCCGTGCCAACCCGCAGTAATCAACAGCTGCAAGTGGCAAGCTTCAAGCTGCAAGTCAGAGCAGTTCGAAGCTTGCCCGGCTTAAGTGATCGTCTTGCAGCTTGCGGCTTGTAGCTAGCAGCTGCTGTTATGAGGTTTAGAACATGGCTGAACGTCTGAGTAATGACTTCCAGTTCATCGAGGTCGGGCGCAAAGATCCGAAGAAGAAACTGTTGCGTCAACGCAAGAAAGAGTTCGTGGAAATCTACGAGCCTTTCAAACCCCAGCAATCGGCCGAGCAGGCCCATCGCTGCCTGGGTTGTGGTAACCCGTACTGCGAGTGGAAGTGCCCGGTACACAACTTCATCCCTAACTGGTTGAAGCTGGTTTCCGAAGGCAACATCCTCGCCGCTGCGGAGCTTTCGCACCAAACCAACACCCTGCCGGAAGTGTGCGGCCGGGTCTGCCCGCAAGATCGTCTGTGCGAGGGTGCTTGCACCCTCAACGACGGTTTTGGCGCCGTCACCATCGGTTCGGTGGAGAAGTACATCACCGATACCGCGTTTGCCATGGGCTGGCGTCCGGACATGTCCAAGGTCAAGCCGACCGGCAAGCGTGTCGCCATCATCGGTGCCGGCCCTGCTGGCCTGGGCTGCGCCGACGTACTGGTGCGTGGCGGTGTGACCCCGGTGGTGTTCGACCGCAACCCGGAAATCGGTGGTCTGCTGACCTTCGGCATCCCGGAGTTCAAGCTGGAAAAGACCGTGCTGAGCAATCGCCGCGAAGTCTTCACCGGCATGGGCATCGAGTTCCGCCTGAACACCGAGGTGGGCAAGGACATCAGCATGGAACAACTGCTCGAAGAGTACGATGCAGTGTTCATGGGCATGGGTACCTACACCTACATGAAGGGCGGCTTCCCGGGTGAAGACCTGCCGGGCGTGCACGATGCCCTGGATTTCCTGGTGGCCAACGTCAACCGCAACCTGGGCTTTGAAAAGTCGCCGGAAGATTTCGTCGACATGAAGGGCAAAAAGGTTGTGGTGCTCGGTGGCGGCGACACGGCGATGGACTGCAACCGCACTTCGATCCGTCAGGGCGCCAAAGCGGTGACCTGCGCCTATCGTCGTGACGAAGCGAACATGCCTGGCTCGCGCAAAGAGGTGAAGAACGCCAAGGAAGAGGGGGTGAAATTCCTCTACAACCGCCAGCCAATCGCGATTGTCGGTGAAGACAAGGTAGAAGGCGTGAAGGTGGTCGAGACCCGTCTTGGCGAGCCGGATGCCCGTGGCCGTCGCAGCCCCGAGCCGATCCCGGGCTCCGAAGAGATCATCCCGGCGGATGCCGTGGTCATCGCCTTCGGTTTCCGTCCGAGCCCGGCGCCGTGGTTCGAGCAGTTCAGCATCCAGACCGACAGCCAGGGCCGTGTGGTGGCTCCAGAGAAGAACACCTACAAGCATCAGACCAGCAACCCGAAGATCTTCGCCGGTGGCGATATGGTCCGCGGTTCGGACCTGGTGGTGACGGCGATCTTCGAAGGGCGCAATGCGGCTGAGGGGATTCTGGATTACCTGCAAGTCTGAATCGCGGGGCAAGCCCGCTCCCACCGAACCCGGTAGGAGCGGGCTTGTCCTGCGATGAATTCAACAAATCTATTGATCTGTCACAACCCGATAGACAAAAGGCACGGTACTGACCGTGCCTTTTCCGTTGGTGTCTGAGAAAATGCCCGCACTTTTTTTCCGGATGCCGACATGACTGCCTTGAAGAACGATCGTTTTCTGCGCGCCCTGCTCAAGCAACCCGTAGACGTCACCCCCGTGTGGATGATGCGCCAGGCCGGCCGCTACCTGCCGGAATACCGCGCCAGCCGCGCCAAGGCCGGTGACTTCATGAGCCTGTGCATGAACCCGCAGTTTGCCTGCGAGGTGACCTTGCAGCCGCTGGACCGCTACCCGCTGGACGCTGCGATCCTGTTCTCGGACATCCTCACCATTCCCGACGCCATGGGCCAGGGCCTGTACTTCGAGACCGGCGAAGGCCCGCGTTTCAAGAAAGTCATCAGCACCCTGGCTGATATCGAAGCCCTGCCGATTCCTGATCCGCAGAAAGACCTCGGCTATGTGATGGATGCCGTCAGCACCATCCGCCGCGAGCTCAACGGCCGCGTGCCGCTGATCGGCTTCTCCGGCAGCCCCTGGACCCTGGCCACTTACATGGTCGAAGGCGGTTCGTCGAAAGACTTCCGCAAAACCAAGGCCATGCTCTACGACAACCCGCAAGCCATGCACCTGCTGCTGGACAAGCTGGCGCAGTCGGTCATCAGCTACCTCAACGGGCAGATTCTTGCCGGTGCGCAAGCGGTACAGATCTTCGACACCTGGGGCGGCAACCTCTCGGCGGCGGCCTACCAGGAGTTCTCGCTGGCCTACATGCGCAAGATTGTCAGCGGCCTGATCCGCGAGCACGAAGGGCGCAAAGTGCCGGTGATCCTGTTCACCAAGAACGGCGGCCTGTGGCTGGAAAGCATCGCCGACGCTGGCGCTGATGCCTTGGGCCTGGACTGGACCTGCGACATTGGCGAAGCGCGTCAGCGTGTCGGCAATAAGGTCGCGCTGCAGGGCAACATGGACCCAACCGTGCTCTACGCCAAGCCAGAAGCGATCCGCGCTGAAGTCGGGCGCATCCTGGCCAGCTACGGGCATGGCAGCGGCCATGTGTTCAACCTGGGCCACGGCATTACCCCAGAAGTTGATCCGGAGCACGCTGGCGCGTTCATCAACGCCGTGCACGAACTCTCGGCGCAATACCACCAATAACTGGTAGGAGCGGGCTTGCCCCGCGATTGCGTTGTGTCAGTCACATCGTATCGCGGGGCAAGCCCGCTCCCACATTAAGTTTGAATTCAGCCTGTTTGGGTAATCTTTGTTCATCGAAACCCAGACAGGATCTTCACCATGAAAAAACGTTACCTCGCTCTGCTGCTTGCCCCACTGTTCAGCACCGCTGCCCTGGCCACGGGTTACACCGGCCCGGGCGCACAGCCAGTGACCACCGTTGCTGCCGCCAACGACGCTGCAGACGATACCCCGGTTGTATTGCAGGGCTTTGTGGTCAAGAAGCTGAACAACGACGACAAGTTCGAATTCAAGGACAACACCGGCACCATCACCGTCGAGATCGACAAAGAAGACATGCCGCCGGTGCCGTTCAACGACAAGACCAAGGTCAAGCTGACCGGTGAAGTCGAGAAGCACTTGATGAGCCGTGAGGTGGATGTTGACCTGGTTGAAGTGATCAACTGATCAAAGGCATCGCGGGGCTTGTAGGAGCGGGCTTGCCCCGCGATGCGGTGTGTCAGATAAAACCGCTATCGCGGGGCAAGCCCGCTCCTACAGAAGCATTCAGGCCTTGGCTGGCAACCGGCTCAAGTGCAATGCCACCAGCAGCGCCACCACCAGCAAGCTGCCAATGAACAGCCCGATACCGTTCCACCCGGCGTGATGCCAGAACACCCCTCCGGCCGTACCGGCCACACTCGACCCTGCGTAGTAACTGAACAAGTACAGTGACGAGGCCTGGCCCTTGGCTTTGGTCGCGCGCCGCCCAATCCAGCTGCTGGCCACCGAATGCGCACCAAAGAAGCCAAAGGTGAACACCAGCATGCCGACAATCACCAGCAGCAACGGGCTGAACAGGGTCATCAGCAGGCCGCTGAACATCAGCACAATGGTGCCCCAGAACACTTTGCGTCGGCCCAGCTTGTCGGCCAGCGCACCGATCTGCGCCGAGCTGTAGATACCCGACAGGTACACCACCGAGAGCAAGCCAACCAGCGCCTGACTCATATGGTAAGGCTCGGCCAGCAGGCGGTAGCCGATGTAGTTGAACAGGGTGACAAAGGCGCCCATCAGCAAGAACGCTTCGAGGAACAGCCACGGCAGCCCGGCATCGCGAAAGTGCAGGGTAAAGCCCTCCAGCAGGCTGCGCGGGTGCAGTGAGCGGGGGCGGAAGTTGCGCGACTCAGGGAGGACTTTCCAGAACACCACGGCCGCGATCAGGGCCAGGCTGCCGATCACCAGCAGGGCGGTGTGCCAGCTGACGAAATCAATCAGTACCCCTGTAATCAGGCGCCCGCTCATGCCGCCAATGGCGTTGCCACCGATGTACAAGCCCATGGCCAGGCCAATGTGCTGAGGGTGGATCTCTTCGCTCAGGTAGGTCATGGCCACCGCTGCCAGGCCGCTCAGCGACAGGCCGAGCAGCGCGCGGGTCAGTAGCACGCCGTGCCAGCTGGGCATCAGCGCGCTGACGATGGTGCACAGGGCGGCGCAGAACAGGGCAAACACCATCACCGGCTTGCGCCCGATGCGGTCTGAAATCGGACCGGTAATCAGCAGGCCGACAGCCAGCATACCGGTCGACACCGAAAGGATCAGGCTGCTTTGCGCGGCGCTGATGGAAAACTCCTGGGACAGCAGCGGCATCATCGGTTGCACGCAATACAGCAGCGCGAAGGTGGCGAATCCACCGCAGAACAGCGCCAATACCGTGCGCATAAAGGCTGGCGTGCCTTTTTCGATCCAGCGTTCGTTCAGGGTGGCGACGACTTCGTCGAGGGGGGCTGCGGGGATATCGTGGGCGTGTGGAGCAACAGCAGTTTTCACGGGGGACCTCATGGGCGCTACGGCCTGTCAGGCAGTGAAAAAAGCATATAGCTGGCTAATGATCATTTCCAATATATTGTTCGACCTGTTTAAGAGCTTTTACGACCTATTGGAGGCCGTATGGAATTGCGTCACCTGCGCTACTTCATCGCCGTTGCCGAAGAGCTGCATTTTGGCCGGGCCGCGCAAAACCTGGGGATCTCCCAGCCACCCTTGAGCCAGCAGATTCAGGCGCTGGAGCAGGAGCTTGGGGCGCGGTTGTTCGAGCGTACCAATCGTCGCGTTGAACTCAGTGAAGCGGGGCGCCTGTTTCTTGAAGAGGCGCGCCTGGTGTTGGCCCAGGTCGATAAAGCGGCTGACGTCGCTCGCCGTGCGCAATTGGGTGAGCTGGGTGAGATGAAGATCGGTTTCACCTCATCGGCGCCGTTCAATTCTTCGATCCCCAAAGCCATTTACGCGTTTCGCCAACGCTTTGCCGCTGTGCACCTGAACCTCAAGGAGATGAGCAGCCAGGCGGTGGCCGATGCGCTGCTCGACGAAAGCATCGAAGTCGGCTTGATGCGCCCCTTGGCCCTACCGGACAGCCTGGTTGCCACCGAGTTGTTCCGCGAGCCGCTGGTCGCGGTGATCAACGCCGCTCATCCGCTGGCCGAGGGCAGCGAACAGGGCGTGCACATGGCGGCACTGGCGAACGAGCCGTTTGTGTTCTTCCCGCGCAGCTATGGCAGTGGCTTGTACGCACAACTGTTGAGCCTGGCCCGACAAGCGGGCTTCAGCCCCCACTTCGCCCAGGAGGCCAGCGAGGCGATGACCATCATCGGCCTGGTGTCGGCGGGCCTGGGGGTGTCGGTGTTGCCCGCTTCGTTTCAACGCATGCGCATTGACGGGGTGGTGTACCGCACGTTGCTCGATGACGGTGCAGACACCGCGGTGTGGCTGGTGCAGCGGCGTGAGTCGTCGTCGCCGATGGCCGATGCGTTTGCCGCGTTGCTGTGTGCCCAGCACGCGCGTGGCGCTGGAGTGCTGGATGGTGCTGGCTAATCCGGCGCGGCGCCGACATACTCGGTCATTCCCTGATACACGGAGGTCTTTCCATGCGGCGCGTGGTGTTCAATCAGAAAGGTGGTGTGGGTAAATCGAGTATCGCCTGCAACCTGGCAGCGGTGAGTGCCAATGAAGGCTATCGAACCTTGCTGATCGACCTGGATGCCCAGGCCAACTCGACCCAGTACCTCACCGGGCTGACCGGCGATGACATTCCCATGGGTATTGCCGACTTCTTCAAGCAGACCCTGTCGTCCGGGCCGTTTGCCAAGAAGAACAAGGTAGATATCTACGAAACCCCTTTCGACAACCTGCATGTGGTGACCGCCACCGCCGAGCTGGCTGATTTGCAGCCCAAGCTTGAGGCCAAACACAAGATCAACAAGCTGCGTAAATTGCTCGACGAGCTGGATGAGGACTATGAGCGGATCTATCTGGATACGCCGCCAGCGCTGAATTTTTATGCGGTTTCCGCGCTGATCGCGGCGGATCGCGTGTTGATTCCGTTCGACTGCGACAGCTTTTCGCGCCAGGCGCTGTATGGCTTGCTGGCCGAGATCGAAGACCTCAAGGAAGATCACAACGAAGACCTGCAAGTCGAGGGGATCGTCGTTAACCAGTTCCAGGCGCGCGCCAGCCTGCCTCAGCAGATGCTCGACGAATTGCTCGCCGAAGGTTTGCCGGTGCTACCGGTGTACCTCAACAGCTCGGTGAAAATGCGTGAATCGCACCAGGCCAGCTTGCCGCTGATTCACCTGGAACCTCGCCACAAGCTGACGCAACAGTTTGTCGAGCTGCACGCCTTGCTCGAAGAAAACGCTTAAATCCCCTGGCTGCGCAGCCACTCCAGGAGTTGCTGGAGTGGGAATGCGCCGCTCTGGCGGGCGACTTCCCGGCCGTTCTTGAACAGAATCAGGCTGGGAATCGAACGAATCCCCAGTTGCCCCGCCAGTTGCTGATTACTTTCGCTGTCCAGCTTGGCCAGGCGGCAGCGCCCGCTGAGCTGGATCGCGGCTTGCTCGAAGATCGGCGCGAACTGTTTGCACGGTCCGCACCAATCAGCCCAGACATCGATCAGCAACGGCAGATCGCCCTTGATCTGGCTGGCGTAGTCGCCTTGCTTGAGGTCGAACGGCTTGGCCAGCAGCACCGGTTTTTTGCAGCGGCCGCATTTGGGGGCGTCGCCAAGACGCTCAGCCGGGATACGGTTCAGGCCGTTGCAGTGGGGGCAAGGGATCACCAGTGAATCCGTCATTGATACTCCAAAAGTTGGTCTGCCTGCCTGTGGGAGCGGGCTTGCCCCGCGATGCGTTGTATCTGATAGACCGCTATCGCGGGTGTACAACCGGAGACATCCTTTACACAGTAAACCGGAGACATGGTTTACACATTCTAGGCCTGGACGCGGTTTTCACCGCGTCTCAGCCTTCCCAAGGGATAGTCACATAAGTACAACTCCCAGGTGTCATCTTCGACTTCTTTAAGCCCGATCCGCTCACCGGCAAGGGCTTCACTGACGAACAACAACTTGCCTTTCCACTTGATCGAACCGTTCTGCCTGACGCTTCGTACCAGCATCTCTGCCGGGTATTCCACATCAGGTACACAACCGGGATAAGGGCGGTTGGACGGCACATACAGCTCGCCTGGACGCTTCATCTCCAGCGCTTCGTGAGGGCGCACATGGTTGAACTCGTTGCGAAAGTGCTCCAGCAGAAGCTGCTGCTCGAGGAAATTTTGCCCCAGTGGAAGCTCGGCCTTCAGGCTGCGGTGCATGCGTTCGTGACGGCCATTTTGATCGGGGCGCCCCAGCCCGGTTCGCTCGGGATAAATACCTAAACGTATCCACCACGCAGCCAAGGTGGACATTCGCGCAAGCCCTGGTGATGCGAACGGGATGCCATTGTCGGTGCGGATTACCTCAGGCATGCCATGTTTTTCGAAGAGCCGCTCAAATGTCTGCCGAACCGGCAAGCTGTTGACCTTGGCGTGGGCCCGACACGCCAAGATCATTCGTGAGGCATGGTCGGTGACCGTAAACGGGAAGCACCACTGGCCGTCCAGCATCTTGAACTGACCTTTGTAATCCGCGCACCAGGTCTGATTGGGCTCATTGGCCTCACGCATTTGCTGGGCACTTTTGCCGTAGTGGCGCTTAGGGCGGCGCTTTTTGACTAACCCATAGCGATCCAACCATTGGCCAGCGGTGCTGGGCGCAGGCCAGCAGGTGGATGGATCCTCCAGACGCAGCAGCTCGATGAGCTTTTTCGGCCCCCAACGGGCATGCGCCTCTTTCATCGCAAGGAGGCGAGACAGGACTTCATCATTGACCTTTTGGGGGCTGTGGTGCGGCTTGCGGGAGGCGTCGACCAGCCCGGCGGCACCGTCTGCGCAATAGCGGGCGATCCACTTGTCTACGGTTGGACGGCTGACCTTGAAACGCCAGGCAAGCTGGCTCTTGGTGAAATCACCGGAGAGCCAGTCGCCAATCAATCGGATGCGTTGGTTCATAGGGGACTCTTGGTTCCAGGGCATGATCAGATACCTCCTGACCATGCGTATTAGCCTGTAAACCATGTCCCCGGTTTGAAATGTAAAGGATGTCCCCGGTTTGTACCCGGGGCAAGCCCGCTCCTACAGGGTGTTGTCTAGGATGAGCAGCTGATTTCCAGATGCTTGCCCCACTCCGGCGGCCGTTCGGCATAGGCCTGCATGCCGGGCTGTTCTTCGAACGGCTTGCGCAGCACCTGATGAAGGCGCCGCACTTCTTCGTAGTCTCCACCTTCAGCCGCCTCGATGGCGCGCTGGGCCAGGTAGTTGCGCAGGATGTACAGCGGATTGACCGCATGCATACGCTCGCGGCGGCCTTCGCTGTTGCCGGGCTCACGGGCCAGGCGCGCGAGGTAGTCGCTGCTCCAGGCATCAAAACCGGCCAGGTCGACGAAGTCGTCACGCACCACACGCAGCGCCGCCTCGGCCGGCTGATCACCCAGTTTGCGGAAGAACAGGGTGTAGTCCACCGCGCCCGGCTGCATCAGTTGCAGCAGGCGTTCGATCAGCGCTTTGTCATCTTCTTCAGCCTGCAGCAGGCCCAGGCGACGGCGCATCAGGTCGAGGTAATGGGCCTCGTACAGCGGCAGGAACAGGGCCAGGGTTTGTTGCAGTGCTTCGACACTGATGAACGGTGTCAGCGCCTGGGCCAGGGCACTGAGGTTCCAGTGGGCGACGGGCACCTGATTGCTGTAGCTGTAGCGGCCCTGATCATCTGAGTGGTTGCAGATGAAGTTGGCGTCGAAATCGTCGAGGAAGGCGAAGGGGCCGAAGTCGAAGGTGATGCCCAGAATCGACATGTTGTCGGTGTTCATCACGCCGTGGCAGAAGCCATAGGCCTGCCACAAGGCAATCAGCTCGGCGTTGCGCTCGACAATGGTGCGAAACATCGCCAGGTAAGGCTCGGGCTCGGTCTGGCATTCAGGGAAATGCTGACTCAGTACATGCTCGGCGAGGATGCGCTGTTGCTCGGGCTGGCGGGTGTAATAGAAATACTCGAAGTGGCCGAAGCGTACATGGCTGGGGGCCAGGCGCAGGAGCATGGCTGCGCGCTCTTGGGTTTCGCGCCACACCGGTGTGCTCGACCCGATCACGCACAAGGCGCGACTGCTGGGGATGCCCAGGGCATGCAGGGCTTCGCTGGCAAGGAACTCACGGATCGAGGAGCGCAGCACCGCACGACCGTCGCCCATGCGCGAGTAAGGGGTTTGCCCGGCGCCTTTGAGGTGCAGGTCCCAGTGCTCGCCGGCATCGTTGTACACCTCGCCCAGCAGCAGGCCGCGACCATCGCCCAGGCGCGGGCTGTAGCCGCCGAACTGATGCCCGGAATAGACCATCGCGCGGGGTTCGGCTTCGCTCCACAGCTTGTGCCCGCCAAACAGTTCGGCGAATACGGGGGAGTGTGCTTCGGTTGGCTCCAGGTCAAGCAGGGCCATGGCGGCCTCGCTGGCTACCACCAGGCGAGGCTCGGCAATGGGCTCGGGAAGCACCGAGGTTGAGAACGCGTCGCCCAGGCGGGCAAAACGGTTGTCGAAGGTTAGTTCGTCGAGGGCTTTCAACGGCCATCTCCAGCAGAATATCCGATCATTCTGCAAGGGTATGGCCGTCTACGTCCAGTCAGGCGGGTTTGCCGGGTGTTGCGCTCGGTTGCTCACCATCGCCCAGCGGCTTGTTGACGCTCACGGTGCGGTCCATGGTCTCGATCGGCACCATTTTGTATTCCTGACCCTGCATGTTCTTCAGGTAGATCTCCATCTGCCGGAACGAGATGTTGATCTGCTGCTTCTTGAATTCCTTGTTGATGAAGCGGTTGATCTCGTCCAGTACCGGGTTGCGGTCGCCGAGGTCGCGTACGTGCATGCGCAGTTCGTGGTCCAGGGTGCTTTCGCCGAAGTTCAGGAAGTAGACAATCGGTTCCGGCTCCTTGAGCACCCGCGGGTTGTCGTTGGCCGCCTTGAGCAGCAGGGTGCGCACCAGGTCGAGGTCCGAGCCATAGTCGACACCCAGCTTGAGGGTGACGCGGGTGATGGTGTCGGTCAGCGACCAGTTGATCAGTTGCCCGGTGATGAACGTCTTGTTCGGAACAATGATGTCCTTGCGGTCGAAGTCAGTAATGGTGGTCGCACGGATACGGATCTTGCTCACCGTACCGGACAGGTTGCCGATGGTGATGGTGTCGCCGATACGCACCGGACGCTCGAACAGGATCATGATGCCGGAGATGAAGTTAGCGAAGATCTCCTGCATGCCGAAGCCCAGGCCTACCGACAGTGCCGCCACCAGCCATTGCAGTTTGTCCCAGCTCACACCGAGGGCCGACAGGGTGGAGACGAAGCCGACCCCGGCAATCACGTACGACAGCAGTGTGGTGGTGGCATAGGCGCTGCCCTGGGCCAGGTTCAGGCGTGACAGCACCAGTACTTCGAGCAAGCCCGGCAGGTTGCGCGCCAGGGCAAAGGTAATGCCGATGATCACCAGGGCACCGAGCATGTCGCTGAGGCTGATCGGCACCATGCTCATGCTGGCGCCTGTGCCGCTGGTGTACTCGTACAGGGTGATGTTGTCGAGGTAGGCCACCACACTGATCAGGTCGGACCAGACCCAGTACAACGCCCCGATGAAGCCGCCGAGCAGCGCCAGGCGAATCAGGCGCAAGGACTGCTGGTTGACCTGCTCGATGTCGAGGGTTGGCTCCTCGACGATGACTTCGCCATCCAGGCCTTCCTTGGTGGTGGCCTGACGTTTGCTCAGTGCCCGCTGGTAGGCCAGGCGCCGGGCGGCGACGGCCAGGCCGCGAACGAAGGCCGCCTCGACCACCAGCCAGAACATCAGCAGGTACAGGGTGTCGATCAGGCGGTCGGTGAGTTTCAGCGCGGTGTAGTAGTAGCCAAAGCACACGGCGATGAACAGCGCGATCGGCAGGGCGGTGAAGGCCACGCCCACCGCTTTCCGGAACACTGAGGTATTGCGGTGCGCCGGGCTGCTGAGCAGCAGGCGGCTGAGTAGCCAGGTCATCATGGCGTAGCAGGTCAGCACCACGCCAATGCCGAGCACATCGTCGGCCAGCGCCGAAGGCTGATGTTCTGCCACTGCCACTACACCGACCAACGCCAGCACCACCGCGCCCAGGCGACGGACCCAGCGACGCAGGAACTCGACTTGCGGCTTGTCCCAGCGGAAATGCAGTTCCGCCACGCCGCCGGGGGCCAGCACGCGATAAGCGGTGTAGAACACCAGCCAGGCCTGGGCGACCTGCCACAAGGCGGCGCCGAGGTTGGCGTTTTGTCCGCGGGCGTCGATCTGCAGGGCGAAGCCGCACAGCGCCAGGCCCAGGCTCACCGGCAGGGCCAGGAGGATGTTGATCAGGATGGCCTGGGGCGTGTGCCACTGGCTGTCACGTTTGAAGTGTCCGACATCCTGATGGACCTTGCTCAGACGGGCATACAGGTACTTGCGCCGCCACAACAGGGCACCGATCAGCAGCAACAGCGGCAGGAACAGCAGGGGGCGCTGAACCAGGCCATCGCCCAGTTCCTTGATCCCCGAACCCCAGGGCAAGCTGATCAGTTGTTTGTGCAGGCGTTCAGGGACGGTGCCCAGCCATTCCAGATCCAGCGGCTTGTTGCTCGGGATCCAGAACATTTGCTCATCAAGGGTGTTACGCAAGCTCTGCGAGGTGCTGAGCAACTGCTTCTGGTTCAACTGCAGGGTGATGGATTCGTTGAGTAGCGCGCTCAGTTCGCGGTTCAGGCGTTCGAGCAGGTCGCTGCGGGTAATCGCCACTTCCAGCAAGGCCTTGCGCAGCTGCGGAGTGACATCTTCCTGCGGTTGGTTGGCGAGCAGCTTGTCGACGTAGCTGCTGGGGCTGGTGATGGTTTCGCGCTGCTGGTTGATCTCGAACTGGTACAGGCGAATATCGGCGATCTGGTCGGCCAGGTTGCGGTCGACCTTCAGGTGCGGCAGTGCCTGTTTCTGTTTGTAGAGGATCTTCGACAGCAGCAGGCTGCCCTTGAGCACGCTGATCTGCTCATCCAGGGCCTGGTCGGCCTGGGTCAGGCTGTCCAGTTGCTGCTTGGTCTTGAGGTTCTGTTGGGTCAGTTCGTTGAGACGGTCGGTGCTGCGCAGCAGGTAATCGGACAGTTTGAGGTTGGCGGCACTTTCGGTGGCCAGCAAGGTGCTGCCACCGGCCTTCTGCGCTTCCAGGGACTGTTCGGTAACGGTTTGCTGTGACTGCGCCAGACGCTTCTGGTTGATCAGCGTCTGCATGTCCTGGATTTCTTGTTCCAGGCGGGTTGCCCGCTCGATCAGCAGGTCGTGCTGGGCGTTGCCCAGGTCTTGCAGCAGGCTGTTGCCGGCCAGTTCCTGACGGCGCAGCAGGGTTACCGCATTGATCGCCGCCAGTTCGGCATTGAGCTGGTTGCGCACATCGGTGGTGAGCGGTTTGCCGCCATCTTTGCCAAGTTTCAGGCTGCTGTTGATCTGCTGGGCGCGGGTCTGGTTGGCGCTGATTTCAGCCTGCGCGCGCTCCGGGCGGGTCTGCGAGGTGATGGTCAGGCTGTTGGCTTCAGACAAGGCCTTTTGCAGTTCACCTTGCTCGGTGGTGCGCTCGGCCAGCAGCTGTTCAAGCTGCGGTACGCTCAGCGCGGCATAGCGCTGGGCCACGGGGACCACTTTGCTCTCAGTGAGCTTGGCCAGTTCGCGTTGGCTCTCGGTGGTTTTGCGCGGCGCATCGCTCAGCTGTTGCTTGAGCGCGACGAGTTTTTTCTCGCTGTCTTCCTGGGTAGCGATGAAGCCCAGGGTTTTTTCCAGCACTTGCTGTAGCGCCTTCTGCTCCGCTTCGGGCAGCTTGCGTTCGGCAATCTTGTCGAGGCTGTGTTGGACCGAGGCACGGGTAGGCGGCTCTGCCGCCCAAGCGAAGGAGAGTGACAGGCACAGCCCGAGCAAGGCTGCGCTTAATAAAATGCGCGGGGACATAGGCAGAAAGTTCTTACAGCCAAAGGCGAAGTTTTGAGTTTAAAGGAACAGCCCAGGGCCGGGTCGAGTACCTTCGGGGAATTTGACGCCTACTTTGAGGATCTTGTTCCCTTCCATCACCGCCACCGTCCATAGTGTGTTGTTCCATTCGATCTGGTCACCGACCACCGGCGCCCCGCCAACCTTGTGGGCGATGAAGCGGCTGAGCGGTGTATGAGGGTCCTGGCCGTCGAGTTGCAAACCGTACAGCGCCGCTACAGCCCCCAGTTCTGCGTCACCTTCGAGCACAAAGTCACCAAAGAAGCGCAAATCGAGACCGCGTTGCGGGGCCTGGCTGAACAGCTTCCCGAGGGCCGGCAAATTGTGTTCATGGCCGATTACACAGAGCAAATCATCGACTTCCAGGGTGGTACTTCCCGACGGATGGAGCAGTTGCTGGCCACGAAACAGGGCAGCGATACGGGTGCCTTCGGGCATTTTCAGCTCGCGCAGGGCGGCACCGATGCACCATTTTTCCGCACCAAGACGGTAAACGAACAGCTCCCACTCGCTGGTGATGTGCACTTCCAGGGCAGAGCGGGAGATTGGCGCCGGGTCTGGCGGTACCGTCACTTTCAGCAGCTTGGCCATCCACGGCAGGCTGGTCCCCTGCACCAACAGCGACACCAGCACGATAAAGAACGCCAGGTTGAAGAACAGCTGCGCATCAGGCAGCCCGGCCATCAACGGGAACACGGCGAGAATGATCGGTACCGCGCCGCGCAGGCCAACCCAGGAGATAAAGGCCTTTTCGCGGCCATGGAAGGCCTTGAACGGCAGCAGGCTGGCCACCACCGACAGGGGGCGGGCGAAGATGATCATCCACAGCGCCAGGCCCAGGGCGGGCAGGGCAATGGGCAGCAAGTCGTGTGGTGTCACCAGCAGACCCAGCACCAGGAACATGCCGATCTGTGCCAGCCAGGCCATACCATCGAGCATGTGCAAAATGCCGTGGCGGCTGCGGATCGGGCGGTTACCCAGCACCAGGCCGCACAGATAAACGGCGAGGAAACCGCTACCGTGCAGGGCGTTGGTCAGGGAGAACACCACCAGGCCGCCGGCGATCACCAGAATCGGGTAGAGGCCGCCGGCCAGGTTGATGCGATTGACCAGTTGCAGCATCAACCAGCCACCGCCCAGGCCCATCAGGCCGCCGATACCGAACTCTCGCAGCAGATGGGTGAGCAGGCTCCAGTGCAGGCCGGTCTGGCCGCTGGCGATCATGTCGATCAGGGTGACGGTGAGAAACACCGCCATTGGGTCGTTGCTACCTGACTCGATTTCCAGGGTGGCGGTGACCCGTTCGTTCAGGCCTTTGCCGCCGAGTAGCGAGAACACTGCAGCGGCGTCGGTAGAGCCAACAATCGCACCGATCAACAGGCCCTGGATCAGGCTCAGGTTGAACAGCCAGGCGGCGACCATGCCGGTCAGTCCGGTGGTGATCAGCACACCAACGGTGGCCAGCGACAGGGCCGGCCACAGGGCCACACGGAAACTGGCGACACGCGTGCGCAAGCCGCCATCGAGGAGGATCACCGCCAGTGCCAGGTTGCCCACCAGGTACGCGGTTGGGTAATTGTTGAAGATGATTCCGCCGCCATCCACCCCGGCAAGCATGCCAACGGCGAGGATGATGACCAGAATCGGGATGCCCAGCCGTGATGACAGTGAGCTGACCAAAATACTTGCACCTACCAGCAATGCGCCGATCAAGAACAGGCTATTGATGGTGGACGCATCCAAAGGCAGTACTCCGGGGAAAAGCAGGAAGGGGGCGGTGTGCTGTGAATAAGCAGGTCGCGTGCCAAGGATTCTAACCTGAGGGGTTGGCGGGCTGTAAAGGGTTAATCGCAGGCACAAAAAAAGCACCGTGAGGTGCTTTTTTTATCGCGGGGAAAGCCCGCTCCTACAGTGATTGTGGGAGCGGGCTCCCCGCGAAATGCATCAGGCCTGCTTCACTTCACGCATGGCCTTGCCTTTGACCGGTGCGCCATTGGCAACGTAGTACTTGGCAGTGCTACGCGGCAGTGGCTGGCGGCCGCGGATCTTGTCGGAGATTTTCTCGGCGATCATGATCGTGGTGGCGTTGAGGTTGCCGGTGATGATGATCGGCATGATCGACGCATCGACAACGCGCAGGCCCTGCATACCGTGCACGCGACCCTGGCCATCGACCACGGCCATGTCGTCGGTGCCCATCTTGCACGAGCAGGACGGGTGGAACGCGGTTTCGGCGTGCTCGCGGATGAACGTGTTCAGCTCTTCGTCGGTCTGCACCTCGGCGCCCGGGCTGATCTCGCGACCACGGAAGGCATCCAGTGCCGGCTGGGCCATGATTTCACGGGTCAGGCGAATGCCGTCGCGGAATTCCTGCCAGTCTTGCTCGGTGGCCATGTAGTTGAACAGGATGCTTGGGTGCTGGCGTGGGTCTTTCGACTTGGCCTGGATACGACCGCGGCTTGGCGAACGCATCGAACCCATGTGCGCCTGGAAGCCGTGTTCCTGTACACCGTTGCTGCCGTTGTAGTTAATCGCAACCGGCAGGAAGTGGTACTGGATGTTCGGCCATTCGAACTCTGGGCGAGTGCGGATGAAACCACCGGCTTCGAACTGGTTGCTGGCGCCGATACCGGTGCCGTTGAACAGCCACTCGGCACCGATGGCTGGCTGGTTGTACCAGAGCAGCGATGGGTACAGCGATACCGGCTGGGTGCAGGCGTATTGCAGGTACAGTTCGAGGTGGTCCTGCAGGTTTTCGCCGACGCCCGGCAGGTCATGGACCACCGGAATGTCGAGGCTCTTCAGCAGTTCGGCCGGGCCGACACCGGAGCGCTGCAGCAACTGCGGCGAGGCGATGGCGCCGCTGCAGACGATGACTTCTTTACGCGCACGGGCTTCCACGCGTTCTTCGCTGGAACCTACCAGGTAGGTGACGCCGACGGCACGCTTGCCTTCGAACAGCACGCGGTCGGTCAGGGCGTGGGTCACGATGTTCAGGGTCGAACGCTTTTTGGCGGTGTCCAGGTAGCCGCGGGCGGTGCTGGAGCGACGGCCTTTAGGCGTCACGGTACGGTCCATCGGGCCGAAACCTTCCTGCTGGTAGCCGTTGAGGTCTTCGGTGCGCGGGTAGCCCGCTTGTACACCGGCTTCGACCATGGCGTGGAACAGCGGGTTGTTGCCGGCTTTAGGCGTGGTCACGCTGACAGGGCCTTCGCCACCGTGGTAGTCGTTGGCGCCGATGTCGCGGGTTTCCGCTTTGCGGAAGTACGGCAGGCAATCCAGGTAGGTCCAGTCTTCCAGGCCTGGCAGTTGTGCCCAGCCGTCGAAGTCCATGGCGTTGCCGCGGATGTAGCACATGCCGTTGATCAGCGACGAGCCACCCAGGCCCTTGCCGCGACCGCATTCCATCCGGCGGCCATCCATGTGTGGCTCTGGATCGGTTTCGTAGGCCCAGTTGTAGCGACGACCCTGCAACGGGAAGGCCAGGGCAGCTGGCATCTGGGTGCGGAAGTCCATGCGGTAGTCAGGACCACCGGCTTCGAGCAGCAGAACGGTAACGTTTGGGTCTTCGGTCAGGCGGGTCGCCAGGGTGTTACCGGCCGAGCCGGCACCGACGATGATGTAATCGAATTCATGGGACATTTCTGTTCCCTCATTTTGGCGGTAGACAGGAAAGCGGGAAGCGCCCGGGCCTTGCGGGCCCAGGCGCGGCTACAGGGGTGCTTAGAACACCGAGTTGTAGTTGCCCAGCTCGACTTGTACCGACTTGATGCGGGTGTACTGAGCCAGCGAGCTCACGCCGTTTTCGCGGCCAACACCCGACTGTTTGTAGCCGCCAACCGGCATTTCAGCTGGCGACTCGCCCCAGGCGTTGATCCAGCAGATACCGGCTTCCAGCTGGTGGATGATGCGGTGGGCGCGGCTGATGTCGTTGGTGCAAACACCAGCGGCCAGGCCGTATTCGGTATCGTTGGCACGGCGGATGACTTCTTCTTCGCTCTCGTAGGAGAGGATGCTCATCACTGGGCCGAAGATTTCTTCTTTGACGATAGTCATGTCGTCACGGCAGTCGGTGAACACGGTTGGTGCCACGAACGCACCTTTGGCGAACTCGCCGTCGGTCAGACGCTCGCCGCCGCACAGTACGCGTGCGCCTTCTTCCTTGCCCTTGGCGATGTAACCCAGCACGCTTTCCATGTGGGCGAAGCTGACCAGCGGGCCGAAGTTGGTGTTCTCGTCTTCTGGGTTGCCAACGCGGATGCGGGCAACGCGCTCAGCGATCTTGGCTTCGAAAGCCGCTTTCATCGAGGCAGGGACGAACACGCGGGTGCCGTTGGTGCAGACCTGACCGGAGCTGTAGAAGTTGGCCATCATGGCGATGTCGGCGGCGCGATCGAGGTCGGCGTCTTCGCAGATGATCAGTGGCGACTTGCCGCCCAGTTCCATGGTGACTTCCTTGAGCGTCGAGCTCGAGGCGCTGGCCATGACTTTCTTGCCGGTGGTGGTGCCGCCGGTGAAGGAGATTTTCTCGATGCGTGGGTGCTCGGTCAGCCAGGTGCCGACTTCACGGCCGCTGCCGGTCAGGACGTTGAACACGCCGTCTGGCAGACCTGCTTCGGTGTAGATCTCGGCCAGTTTCAGGGTGGTCAGCGAGGTGACTTCGCTTGGCTTGAAGATCATCGCGTTACCGGCCGCCAGGGCAGGTGCGGATTTCCACAGGGCGATCTGGATCGGGTAGTTCCAGGCACCGATACCCACGGTCACACCCAGTGGCTCGCGGCGGGTGTAGACGAACGAGCTGTCGCGCAGCGGGATCTGCTCGCCTTCGATCGCAGGCACCAGGCCAGCGTAGTACTCCAGTACGTCAGCACCGGTGACGATGTCGACGTAACGGGTTTCGGAGTAGGACTTACCGGTGTCCAGGGTCTCCAGGGCAGCCAGCTCATCGTTGCGCTCGCGCAGGATGTCGACAGCGCGGCGCAGGATGCGCGAACGCTGCATGGCGGTCATGGCAGCCCAGACTTTCTGGCCGCGTTCGGCGCTTTCTACGGCACGCTCGACGTCTGCTTGGGTGGCGCGTTGTACCTGAGCGAGGACTTCGCCGTTGGCCGGGTTGATGGCGTCAAAGGTAGCGTCGCTGGAAGCGTCGACATAACCACCATCAATGTAGAGTTTTTGCAGTTCGAAACGGGCCATAGTGTCCTCGCAAGTGCATAGTGTTATTGGCTATCCGAGCGGCGCTCCTGCCTGTTTGGCATTCGCGGCGCGTAGTGGTTCAGAGGCCTGGGTTTGTGTGTCCGGGCTCGTCTGTTTCGCCAGTTGTAGATCCATGTATTCGTAAGCGATTTGCTTCGCCTGGTCGGTGTCGAAGGCGTCTCCTGACAGCGCACCGCGCAGCCACAGTCCGTCGATCAACGCTGCCAGGCCGCGGGCTGCGCTGCGTGCCTGAGGCAACGGCAGGGCGCGACGGAACTGGCAGCACAGGTTGGAATACAAGCGGTGATCGTTGATCCGCTGCAACCTGTGCAAAGACGGCTGGTGCATGCTGGAGGCCCAGAAGGCCAACCAGGTTTTCATTGCCGGGCCGTTGACCTGACTGGCGTCGAAGTTGCCTTCGATGATCACCTGCAGGTGGGCACGCGGGCTGTTGTCCTTGAGCGCCTGGCGGTTGGCCGCGACGTTCTCGTTCAGCACGCTCATCAAGTACCGCATGGTCGCCGCGATCAGGCCGTTCTTGTCCTGAAAGTAGTGACTGATGATGCCATTCGACACACCGGCCAAACGGGCGATCAGCGCAATGCTGGCGTCACCCATTCCGACCTGGTCGATGGCCAGCAATGTGGCTTCGATCAACTGCTGGCGACGAATGGGTTGCATACCGACCTTGGGCATTTTGCAAATCTCCTCAGGCCTGCGAGCAGTCGACGAGCGGCTGCCTCGGCGAAGGCCAGTCTATTTTGTTTTGATTGAACGTTCAATCAACAAAGAATAAGCTCTGCGACAATCTGTGCCATTGACAGGAAATTTCCGATGTCAGATGGCCCAAATTGGCACCCCAAAAAGACGTGGAACCCCCGGAATACAAGGTGTTGACGGGTGTAAACGGCGTGTTGAGAAGATCTGCCGAGCGGTCCATGACCGCCAGGGCAACCCTCGGAGCGGGGCTTTTGGTCTGTTTTTTCTCAACGCAATCGATTCGGGATCACGGTTTTTTCAAGGTGCTTTTATAACACCTGATGCAGTGGGGCTATTGCACCATTTGCTCAGGGCCAGGTTGTTTTCGTTTCTCTCGCACTGCCCGGAGCAAATGTGCAATGAGTTCTGCCTCCCTAATCAAGACCCCCACCGAGAGGGTCCGGGTCAATAGCGTGGTGTTCATCACTTCCGCGTTGCTGATCCTTGTACTGACTGCCTTGCTTATCGCTGTTCCTGAAAAAGCCGGCGAAGTGCTCAATGTCGCCCAGACCTGGCTGACACGTAGCTTCGGCTGGTACTACATGCTGGTGATCGGCGGTTACCTGCTGTTCGTCATCGTTCTGGCGTTTTCCAACTTCGGCAAACTCAAGCTGGGTGGCAAGGACGACAAGCCAGACTTCAGCTACGGCGCTTGGGCCGGCATGCTGTTCTCGTCGGGTATTGGTATTTCGCTGCTGTACTTCGGCGCCTCCGAGCCGCTGGATCACTACTTCAACCCGCCAGAAGGCGCCTCGGCCACTGCTGAGGCTGCGCGTCAGGGCTTGCAGTTGACCTTCCTGCACTGGGGCCTGCATGGCTGGGCGATCTACGCCCTGGTTGGCCTGGCTGTGGGCTACTTCGCCTACCGTCATAACCAGCCGCTGGCTCTGCGTTCGGCGCTTTACCCGCTGATGGGTGAGCGCTGGGTCAAAGGTGGCGCCGGTCATGCGGTGGACATCTTCGGCATGTTCGTGACGTTGCTGGGCCTGGTGACCAACCTGGGCATCGGTTCGATGCAGGTGGCCTCGGGCCTGGAATACCTGTTCGGCATGGATCACAGCAATACCAACCTGCTGATCGTGATCCTGGTGATGGCGACAGTGGCCACTGTGGCCGCAGTGTCCGGTGTGGAGAACGGCATCCGCCGCCTGTCCAACCTGAACATCGTTCTGTTCAGCGGCCTGCTGATCTTTGTGCTGCTGGCCGGTGACACCCTGCACCTGCTCAACGGTTTCGTTCAGAACGTCGGTGACTACCTCAACGGCATTGTGCTGAAGACCTTCGATCTCTACGTCTACGAAAGCGAGGCGGGCAAGTCTGAGCGCTGGCTGGGGCTGTGGACCGTGTTCTACTGGGCCTGGTGGATTTCCTGGGGCCCATTCGTCGGCATGTTCATCGCCCGTATCTCCAAGGGCCGCACCGTGCGTGAGCTGGTTGCTGGCGTGCTGCTGATTCCGCTGGGCTTCACCCTGGCCTGGCTGTCGATCTTCGGCAACACCGCGCTGGACCTGGTGATGAACCATGGCGCCGTAGAGCTCGGCAAGACCGCGCTTGAGCAACCGTCGATGTCGATCTACCAACTGCTGGAGTTCTTCCCAGCGGCCAAGATCGTCATTGGTGTCGCAGTGTTCGTAGGCTTCGTGCTGTTCCTCACCCCGGCCGACTCGGGCGCGGTGATGATGGCCAACCTGTCGTGCAAAGGCGGTCAAGTCGACGAGGACGCGCCGCACTGGATGGTAGTGTTCTGGTCGGTGGTGATCACCCTGGTGACCATTGGTTTGCTGTTCGCCGGTAACTTCGCCGCGATGCAGACCATGGTGGTACTGGCGGGCCTGCCGTTCTCGGTGGTGCTGGTGCTGTTCATGTTCGGCCTGTACAAGGCCATGAAACAAGACAGCCAGACCGAGCAGGAGCAAGCCGAACTGGCTGCGCGTGGTCGTCGTGGTTTCAGCGAGCGTTTGAGCCAGCTGGATCTGCAGCCGACCCAGGCGATGGTTCAGCGCTTCATGGACAAACAGGTAAGCCCGGCGCTCAAGGAAGCGGCCGTACAGTTGCAGAACCTAGGGGTCGAGGTGGAGACCCGAGTGGGGCAGTCGCGTTCGACCATGGGCCTGCGGGTCATGATGGAAGAGGGCAACCCGTTCGTTTACGAAGTGAGCCTTGACGGCTACCTGGCGGCGCCAAGTGAAGCACCGGTAGAAGGTGAAAGCGAAGTGCGTCAGCGTTTTTACCGTGCCGAGGTTTACCTGCAAAGCGGTAGCCAGGAATATGATCTGATGGGCTTTACCCCAGATCAGATCACCCGTGATGTGCTCGATCAGTTCGAGAGTCATCGCCAGTTGCTGGGCCGGGTCTATAGCTGACCTGTTCCGGGTAACCTCAAAGGCTCTGTTCGCAAGAACAGGGCCTTTTTGTTTGACTTGCACTGGTAGGCGCGGGCTTGGCCCGCGATAGCGGTGTGACAGGCAGTTCGCTATCGCGGGACGACCAGGCAGGTACGGCAATTTGGGAAGCGCATTTTCACTACAAGACGGCGGCAATTCCGGCACGTCAGTTTGTGAAAGGGCACCTGAAAATCTGGTCGCAGCGATTGATTGGCCGGAAAGTCCAGATTGAGGCGGCGCACAGTGACTCCCGTGAGTTGCTGGCGGTCTATCGGGGCAATCTGGTCTTGTCCGATGTCGACGGGATGATTCCGTTTGCCTGACTGGTCTCAGCGATTGCGATACAGGCCATGACTGCCGTGTGCGGGCATGGCCTGGTTGCTGCGCTCGGCAATCATCTGTTGGATGTTGATCAGTTCGATGCCCTGGCTTTTCAGCCGGGGCATTTCCCGTTCCAGCACCTCGAGGGTTTGTGGATAAGGGTGGCCGATCAACACCGCCGAGCCTTGTTTGCGTGCCAGCTCGACGCCCGATTGCAGTTGGCTGGCGATTGCTTCGGTGGTGCGCACATCGTCCAGAAATACATCCCGCGAGACATGTGCAAGGTCGGTGGCCTGGGCCTTGGCGGCAGCCACGGTAGCGGCACTGGTGCGGCTGTCGACGAAGAACAGGTGGCGGCGTTGCAGTTCGCCCATCAACCAGGCCATGGGCTCAGGTTGCGAGGTCATGCGGCTGCCCATGTGGTTGTTGATCCCCGCAGCGTACGGCACTTTGGCCAGGGCGGCGTCCAGGCGCTGCGCCAGCGCTGGCATGGTGGTGCCGGGGTGCCAGGCATAGGGGCCAGTGGCAGGGTCCATGGGCATGTGCAGGATCACCGTTTTACCTGCCTTGTGAGCCTGGCGGGCGAATTCGGTCGCGTGCGGGGTATCGGGCATGATCGCCAGGGTGACCGGGCCGGGCAGGGCCAAGGTGCGGCTGTCCCGGGCCGTGCTCTGGCCGAGGTCGTCGATGATGATGCTCATATAAGCCTTGCCCGGTTGAGCAGGCGCCGCGATCACGGCGCCGCTCAACAGGTACAGCAAGACCAGCAGGTAACGCATGCAGGCTGTCACTTACTGTGGGTGATGCTCAGGCCTTTGAGCAGGCTCAGGGCCTGGCTGAGCTGGAAGTCGTTGTCTTGCGGACGCTCTTTGCGCTTGGTGCTGCCGGTTGGACGGTCGGCACCACCGTTGCCGTTGCCCAGGTGGCCCTGCAAGTCGGCTTCCTTGAAGTTCTCGCTGTCGGCTTCGGCGGTCAGCTTGGCCTGGCGCACTTCGATGTCGGGGATGATGCCCTGGGCCTGGATCGAGCGGCCGTTCGGGGTGTAGTACAGCGCGGTGGTGAGCTTAAGGGCGCGATCGTTGTTCAGCGGCAGAACGGTTTGCACCGAGCCTTTACCGAAGCTGTCGGTACCCATCAGCACGCCACGCTTCTGATCTTGCAGGGCACCGGCGACAATTTCCGACGCCGAAGCACTGCCACCGTTGATCAGCACCACCAGCGGCACGCCCTCGCTGGCGTCGGCAGGGTCGGCCGAGAAGCGCAGCTCGGAGTTGGCGATACGGCCTTTGGTGTAGACGATCAGGCCTTTGGTCAGGAAGTGGTCAGCCACTTCTACTGCAGATTGCAAAACGCCGCCGGGGTTGTTGCGCAGGTCCAGGACCAGGCCGCGCAGCTTCTTGCCGTTGTCTTTACGCAGTTTGGCCAGCGCCTTGCCGACTTCTTCGCCGGTCTTGACCTGGAACTGGGTGATGCGGATGTAACCGTAACCATCTTCGAGCAGCTGGCTCTTGACGCTCTTGACCTGAATGACTGCACGGGCAAGGGTGACGTCGAATGGAGTGCCGCCATCACGGACCAGGGTCAGGGTGATTTTCTCGCCGATCTTGCCGCGCATCTTGTCGACGGCTTCGGTCATGGTCTGGCCACGGGTCGGCTGGCCGTTGATCTTGACGATCAGGTCACCGGCTTCGATGCCGGCGCGCGAGGCTGGCGTGTCGTCGATCGGCGATACGACTTTGACGAAACCGTCTTCCATGCCGACTTCGATGCCCAAACCGCCAAACTCGCCGCTGGTGCTTTCCTGCAGCTCCTGGAAGTCTTCCGGGCCAAGGTAGGCCGAGTGCGGGTCGAGGTTACTGAGCATGCCCTTGATGGCGTTTTCCAGCAGGGTCTTGTCGTCGACGGGTTCGACATAGGCTGCCTTGATCCGGTCCATGACCTCGGCGAAGGTGCGCAGCTCCTCCAGTGGCAACGGCGCCTTGGCCGCCGCCGATACCGTCGTGGCCGGCACAGTGGTCGGCTTGGTCGGCTCGGCCGCATGGGCCAGAGGCGCACCGAGGACCACGGCGATGGTCAGGGCCAGTGAGGTGAGGCGAGGCAAATGCAGCATGTCGAACGAACTCCTGATCCTGGTAGCGCTCCGGCTGGAGCCTCGGCACAGCGCGATGTCACGCTAGGCCGTCAAATAGGGGGTGGTACCTATCCCTGGGCACGGCACCATTGTGCGGGGTCGCTGGGGCGACCTTGCTGGCGGATGGCGAAGTACAGCCCTGAGTTGTCCTGGCCGCCACTGTTGCCGACGGTGGAAATCGCCTCACCGGCCTTGACGACGTCTCCGGCGCTCTTGAGCAGGCTCTGGTTATGGCCGTAGAGGCTCAGGTAACCATTACCATGGTCGAGAATGACCAGAAGTCCAGCGCCACGCAACCAGTCGGCGAACACTACTCGGCCACCGTGTACGGCGCGTACCTGGCTGCCGGGTGAGGCACTGATCATCACACCATCCCACTTTGCCCGTGAATCGTCACCCCGGGTTTCACCAAAGCGGGCGAGTAATCGACCATTAACTGGCCATGGAAGTTTTCCCCGCGCCGAAGAAAAAGCGCCACCGAAGGTTTCGCCGTTGCTGGAAACCAGCGGGCCGGGCATCGACTTGGGTTTGCTCGGGGTGCTGCTACTGCTGGCGGCCAGGGCTTCGCGCTGGCGCTGTTTTTCCGCTTCCTGGGCTGCGAGCAGGGCTTTTTTCCGAGCTTCCTCGGCTTCACGTGCCTGGCGGGCCAGGGTTTCCTCGATGGTCTTGAGGACCTTGGTCAGGTCGGCCTGGTCTTGTTCACGGGCCTGGAGCTTCTGGTCGCGGGCTTTGACGTCGTTGTTCAGCTTGGCCAGCACCTGTTGGCGCTCGACACGGACTTTTTCCAGTTCCTGGCGCTGGGCGTCGAGGTTGCCTTGTTGAGCCAGCAACTGCGCCTGTTGCAGGCTGATGTCTTGCTCGACGTTGGCCAGCTGGCGCAGCGTCTCATTGAAGTTACGCAGTTGCGTCATGCGCGCCTGACTCAGGTAATCGTAATAGGTCAGGGTGCGGGCGAATTTTTCCGGGTTCTGCTGGTTGAGCAGCAGCTTGAGGTATTCCTCACGGCCGTTCTGGTAGGCCGAACGGGCCTGGATGGCAATCAGGCGTTGTTGTTCAACGCGGGCGCTCTGGAGTTTTTTTTTCTCGTGATCAAGGCGCTCCAGCTCGCCCTCGGTCTTTTTTAGTTCCTGCTGCAGGGCCTCCACCTGCTTTTCCAGCTTACCGATATCGGTTTCAGTGCTGCGCAGGTCTTTCTGCACACCGGATTTTTCCTGCTGCAACTGACCGAGCATTTTTTTCAGCTCGGCAATGTCCTGACGCGTAGCGTCGAGTTGCTGCTGGGTTTGCGCGCGCTCATCGGCAAACGCCGGACTGAGCAGGCAAGACAGGGCGAGTAGGATCAGGGCGCGAAACATGGAGTGGGCGACACCAGGGATAGAGACTGGCCTAGTATGCCCGCCATAGACGCCAAAAAAAACGCCTCAAGGCATATGCATTGAGGCATTGGTCGGCTTTAGCGATAACTTTTAAGGTTCAAGCGGCAGGAAGGGCGTGCAAACACGCTGCTTCTTGCCGCTTAACGCTCATCACTTGCGGCTTGAGCCTTCAGACGAGAATCGAGGTGCCGGTCATTTCCGCCGGCTTTTCCAGGCCCAGCAGCTTGAGCATGGTCGGTGCCACGTCGGCCAGCACGCCGCCTTCGCGCACGCTCAGGTCGCGCTTGCCAACATAGATGAACGGCACCGGCTCAGTGGTGTGAGCGGTGTGCGCCTGGCCGGTGCAGGCGTCTTCCATCTGCTCGACGTTGCCGTGGTCGGCAGTGATCAGCGCTTCGCCGCCGACTTTGTCGAGGGCATCGACAATGCGGCCAACACACAGGTCCAGGGCTTCGACCGCTTTCACTGCCGCTTCAAACACGCCGCTGTGGCCGACCATGTCGCCGTTGGCGTAGTTGACCACGATCACGTCGTAGCGCTGCTGCTCAATGGCCTCGACGATACGGTCGGTGACTTCCGGTGCGCTCATTTCCGGTTGCAGATCGTAGGTGGCAACCTTTGGCGACGGAATCAGGATGCGTTCTTCGCCTTCGAACGGTTCTTCGCGACCGCCGGAGAAGAAGAAGGTGACGTGGGCGTACTTCTCGGTTTCGGCGATACGCAGCTGGGTCTTGCCGTTCTTCGCCAGGTATTCGCCAAGCACGTTATTCAGGCTGCCGGGGGCAAAAGCGGCCGGTGCCGGAATTTTTGCCGAGTACTGGGTCAGGCCGATGTAGGCCGCCAGTTTCGGCAGGCGGGCACGGGGGAACTCATTGAAGTCGGCTTCGACAAACACCCGCGACAGTTCGCGCGCGCGGTCAGCGCGGAAGTTCATGAAGATCACGGCGTCGCCGTCTTCGACCTTGACCGCCTCACCGATGCGCGTGGCTTTGACGAACTCGTCGCTTTCGTCGCGAGCGTAGGCGGCTTCAAGGCCGGCCAGGGCGCTGTCGGCGGTGTAGTCGGCAACGCTGTCGACGATCAGGTTGTAGGCCGTCGATACGCGGTCCCAGCGGTTGTCGCGGTCCATGGCGTAGTAGCGGCCGATCAGGCTGGCGATGCGGCCTTTGCCCAGCTTGGCAAAGGTGGCGTCGAGCAGTTCGATGGACGATTGCGCGCTTTTCGGCGGTGTGTCGCGACCGTCGAGGAAGGCGTGCAGGTAAATCTTTTCGGCGCCGCGCTGTGCTGCCAGTTCAGCCATGGCAATCAGGTGGTCCTGGTGGCTGTGCACGCCGCCATCGGAGAGCAGACCAAGGATATGCACAGCCTTGCCAGCACCCACGGCTTTGTCGACGGCACCGCAGAGCACGGCGTTGTCGAAGAATTCACCGTCTTTGATGGCTTTGGTGACGCGGGTGAAGTCCTGGTACACCACGCGACCGGCACCGAGGTTCATGTGGCCGACCTCGGAATTACCCATCTGCCCGTCAGGCAAACCGACGTCCATGCCGGAGCCGGAGATCAAGCCATGCGGCCGGGTGGCGCGCAGACGATCGTAAACCGGCGTGTTGGCCGAGTAGATGGCGTTGTATTCGTGGCTTTCGCTGTGACCGAAACCATCCAGGATGATCAGGACCAAAGGCTTGGGCGTGCTCGTCATCAATAGAACTCACGGTTGTTCAGATGATAAAGACACGCATTTTAGGGCAAATTGGCCATGAATGACGAATTAACCTTGTTCACCAGCGGGCGCTGGCCGACGGACAGTAGCGCCTGGATGAGAATTACTGGCGACAAGCCGGTCGGGCGGGCTTTGGCCGACCTTGGGGGCTGTGTATACTGGCCGACATTTTTAATGGCCTGGAACACCCTCCGATGGTTGCTCACCTGATTGAATTCGCAACAAACCACTACCTGCTGGTTGGTACCTTCGTCGTTCTGCTGGTGCTGCTGATCGTTACCGAAGCGCGCAAAGGCGGACGCAGCCTGAGCACCGGCGAGCTGACCGCTCTGGTCAACAGCGAAAAAGGCCTGGTTATCGACATCCGTTCGGCCAAGGACTATGCCGCTGGCCACATCGTCGGCGCCGTGAACATTCCGCAGGACAAGTTCGCTGCCCGTATCGGCGAGCTGGAAAAGCATAAAGCCAACAAGACCCTGATCGTGGTCGATGCCATGGGCCAGCACGCTGGCACCACGGCCCGTGAACTGCTCAAGGCTGGTTTCACCGCTGCCAAACTGTCGGGTGGCGTGTCGAGCTGGAAAGCCGATAACCTGCCGTTGGTGAAGTGAAATGAGCGACGTCATCGTCTATTCCAGTGACTACTGCCCTTATTGCTCACGCGCCAAGCACCTGCTGCAGAGCAAAGGCGTGGCATTCGAGGAAATCAAGGTCGATGGCAAGCCGCAAGTGCGCGCCGAGATGAGCCAGAAGGCCGGCCGTACTTCGGTGCCGCAGATCTGGATTGGTAGCACCCACGTCGGCGGTTGCGACGACCTGTATGCCCTTGAGCGCGCCGGTAAACTCGACGGCCTGCTCAAGGCTTGAACCAGAACCCTTATTAAAGACCCTGCAAAGAAGGATCTGTCATGACTGACCAACAGAACAACGACGCTGCTGCAGCCGACGAAAGCGCACCACAGTTCTCCATGCAGCGCATCTATGTGCGCGACCTGTCGTTCGAAGCGCCGAAAAGCCCGGCGATCTTCCGTCAGCAGTGGGAACCGAGCGTTGCCCTGGACCTGAACACCAAGCAGAAAGGCCTGGAAGGCGATTTCCACGAAGTCGTACTGACCCTGTCGGTTACCGTGAAGAACGGCGACGAAGTGGCGTTCATTGCTGAAGTTCAGCAGGCCGGTATCTTCCTGATCAAGAACCTCGATGCGGCTTCGATGAGCCACACCCTGGGTGCGTTCTGCCCGAACATCCTGTTCCCGTACGCGCGCGAAGCGCTGGACAGCCTGGTGACCCGTGGCTCGTTCCCGGCGCTGATGCTTTCGCCGGTCAACTTCGATGCCCTGTACGCGCAAGAAATGCAGCGCATGCAGGAAGCAGGTGAAGCACCTTCGCTGCAATAAGCAGTGTGAGGAACTGAAAAAAGCGCCCCGATGGGCGCTTTTTTCATGGGGCTCTATCGCGGGGCAAGCCCGCTCCCACAGGGATTAGGTTCAACCTGTGGGAGCGGGCTTGCCCCGCGATCAACATCAGGCAAACCCTTGCTGGCGCCAGGCTTCGTACACCGTCACCGCCACGGTATTGGACAGGTTCAGACTGCGGCAACCCGGACGCATCGGCAGGCGCAGGCGCTGCTCGGGTGCCAGACTGTCGAGCACCTCGGCGGGCAGGCCACGGCTTTCCGGGCCGAACAGAAAGGCGTCACCCGGCTGGTAACTGGTCTCGTGATAGGGGTGCGAGCCCTTGGTGGTAAAGGCGAACAGCCGTGGTTGCCCAAGGCTTTCCAGGCAGCTTGCCAGGTCGGCATGGCGCTTGAGACTGGCGTACTCGTGGTAGTCGAGCCCGGCGCGGCGCAAGCGTTTGTCGTCCAGCTCGAAGCCGATGGGTTCGATCAGGTGCAAGTCGCAGCCGCTGTTGGCGCACAGCCGTATAATGTTGCCAGTATTCGGTGGAATTTCTGGTTGGAAGAGGATGACGTGAAACATGCACGGCTCCGAGCATAAAGATGGCGAGCATTCTACTCCTGAACCGGACATCCGTTCGCAACAATGGCCACGGGTGCTGTTTTCATTGGCAATCTTCGGCATGTTGGTGGGCCTGATGATCGGGCGCCTGACCGCGCCTGAACCGCGGGTGTTGGAACAGGTGCAGGTGGTGGAGGGCGGGTTGGACCTATGGTTCAACGAAGAGCCCAAGCTGCATGGCGAAGAGGTCGATGGCACCCTGGCGTTGCTGTTCGATGCAGAAGGCAAGGCTGCGCGTGGCCAGTTGCAGCAACAGGGCAAGCCGGTCAGCTGGCGGGTGCAGAAAAGTGATGGTGGGTTGCTTGTGACGCTGGTGGCGGCCCGTCCTCTGCACGGCAACTGGGCCGGTGCAGAGGATGAAGGGCGTTGGCGTGTGCAGGTACGTCTGCACGAATAAAAGAGGGGAATCCCCGGCCTGCCTGTACCAAGGCCCCCAAAACTGGAAGTACTGATTCTATTGCAGAGTGTGTGCCAGTTTTGTGGCAGCCAGTGAAATAGGGGGTTTAAGGGTCTAGCGTGGGGTTTTGCGGGGGATTTGTGCTTTGCGGTGGTGCGCGGGGCACAGGTTCGGTGCAAAAAGCATCGCGGGGCAAGCCCGCTCCTACAGGTCTTCTGTAGGAGCGGGCTTGCCCCGCGATATCGGTAAAAAATCAGGCCTCGTCGTCGCCGTCTTCTTCACCACCGTCGACTTTCATGCCCAGTTCTTTGATTTTGCGCGTCAGGGTATTACGCCCCCAGCCAAGCAATACCGCCGCATCCCGACGACGCCCGGCGGTGTGCTTGAGGGCGGTTTCGATCATGATCCGTTCAAAGCTCGGCACGGCGCTATCAAGCAGGCTCGACTGGCCGCGGCTCAGCGCCTGGTCAGCCCATTGACGCAACGCCTGTTCCCAATTGGTGACGGGCGCGCTGTCTTGCGGCAGGTTGAGCAGCTCGGGCGGCAGGTCACCAATATGCACTTCCCGGCCCGAGGCCATGACGGTGATCCAGCGGCAGGTGTTTTCCAGCTGACGCACGTTGCCCGGCCACGGCAAGTTGCGCATGAACTCCTCCGTCTCGGCTTTGAGCAGTTTAGGCTCGACCGCCAGCTCCTGAGCGGCGCGGCCGAGGAAGTGGCGCGCCAGTGTCGGGATGTCTTCACGACGGTCGGCCAGGCGTGGAATGTGGATGCGGATGACGTTCAGGCGGTGGAACAAGTCTTCGCGAAACTTGCCGGCCTGCACCAGGGTTTCCAGGTTCTGGTGGGTTGCGGCAATGATGCGCACGTCGACCTTGACCGGCACATGACCACCCACCCGGTAGAACTCGCCATCAGCCAATACCCGCAACAGGCGTGTCTGGGTGTCGGCGGGCATATCGCCGATTTCGTCGAGGAACAGGGTGCCGCCATCGGCTTGCTCGAAGCGCCCGCGGCGCAGGTTGGCCGCGCCGGTGAAGGCACCTTTTTCGTGGCCGAACAGCTCGGACTCCATCAGGTCCTTGGGGATCGCCGCCATGTTCAGGGCGATGAACGGTGAGGCGGCCCGTGGGCTGTGACGGTGCAGGGCGTGGGCGACCAGTTCTTTACCGGTTCCGGACTCACCGTTGATCAGCACGGTGATGTTGGAGTGGCTCAGGCGACCGATGGCGCGAAACACCTCCTGCATCGCCGGCGCTTCGCCGATGATTTCCGGGGTGCGGGTCAGGCTCGGTGCGGTGTCCAGGCCTTGCTGCTCCTGGGCGTGCTGGTTGGCACGCTTGACCAGCGATACCGCTTCATCAACGTCGAACGGTTTCGGCAGGTATTCGAACGCGCCGCCCTGATAGGACGCCACCGCGCTGTCGAGGTCTGAGTGCGCGGTCATGATGATGACCGGCAGGCGTGGGTGGTGCTCACGAATCTGCGCCAGCAGGTCCAGGCCACTGGCACCCGGCATGCGGATATCGGAAATGATCACGTCCGGCTGCTGCCGAGCCAGTCGGCTCATGACGCCGTCGGCGCTGTCGAAACTTTGTGTGGTCATGCCTTCCTGCTGCAAGGCTTTTTCCAGAACCCAGCGGATGGAGCGATCATCGTCGACGATCCAGACGGTTTCACTACGGCTCATGAGGCGGAGGCTCCTTGTTCCAGCGGCAGAAAGATCGAGAAGGTGGTGTGGCCAGGATGGCTGTCACATTCGATCAGGCCCTGGTGCTGGCTGATGATGTTCTGGGTAATGGCCAGGCCCAGCCCGGTACCGTCCGGGCGGCCG
This sequence comes from Pseudomonas sp. NUPR-001, assembly GCF_052147955.1. NCBI lineage: Bacteria > Pseudomonadati > Pseudomonadota > Gammaproteobacteria > Pseudomonadales > Pseudomonadaceae > Pseudomonas > Pseudomonas sp. NUPR-001. Next base: position 5,660,002 of record NZ_CP197353.1, on the reverse strand, counting down.
CTGACCATGGGGTAGAAGATGGTTTCCTGAAGTTCGGCGGGAATGCCCGGGCCGTTGTCGATGATCTCGACCTTGGCCACCAGGCGATGGCGGGTATGGCCAATGGTGAACTGACGCATGGCCCGAGTGCGCAGGCTGATACGCCCCAGGCGCAGCTCGTTTTGGCCACTGATGGCCTGCATGGCGTTGCGCACGATGTTGAGCACCGCCTGAATCATCTGTTCGCGGTCGATCAGCACATCGGGCAGGCTTGGGTCGTAGTCACGCACCAGAGTGATGCCGCCCTGGCTTTCGGCTTCGACCAGGCTGCAGACCCGCTCGAGCACTTCATGGATGTTGGTCATCGCCAGTGACGGCAGTTTGTTCGAACCGAGCATACGATCGACCAGGTTGCGCAGGCGATCAGCCTCTTCAATGATCACGTTGGTGTAATCCTTGAGGCTTTCCTCGGGGAGTTCCCGCGACAGCAACTGCGCCGCCCCGCGAATACCACCCAGTGGATTCTTGATCTCGTGGGCCAGGCCGCGTACCAGCAGTTTGGTGGTTTCCTGCTTGGACAGCTGGGCTTCTTCTTTGGTGATGCGCAGCAGCCGGTCGCGCGGGTGAACCTCAAGCAGCAGCAAAGTCCGTCCGGCGTTGAGGATCGGCGTTACCGCATAGTCGACGGTTTGGGTTTGCCCGGTCAGCGAGGTCAGCTGAGCTTCGCGCTTGGTGAACGGGTGGGCGTGTTCCACCGCCTGGCGCAAGGAGTTGAGCGCTTCAGGTGACTCGGTGAACAACTCACTGATGAATTGCCCATGGCTACGCTGGCCGCTGATGGCCAGGAGCATTTCCGCTGCCGGGTTCATGTACTCAAGGCGCAATTCGGCATTGAGCAGGATGGTAGCGGTGGTCAGGTTGTCCAGTAGCAGTCGGTGCAGGGCATCGCTGATGGTCATGGGGTGTCTGTGACCTCTTTTGGCTCATGACGACTCCGGCTGGGCCAGGGTCGTGGGCGCTGGTTGTCTGCTGGTAACAAGAAAATGCAAAAAACAAACCAAGGCTCCGAAAAGAAGCGGATCTGCCGGATAAAGACCTGTATTTGCGCTAAATATGGCTATAAAGCCCTAAAACGGCAGTGTGCTTGAACCAAAATGGGCTGAATCGCTCAAGTGCACGCTGTTTCGTGCACCAATATAGAGCATAGAGGAAAGATTACTGCACGGCGCACAGGTGAGCGGTGGCGCGAACCAGGGCCAAGGCGCGTTGTGGGTCGTTTGCCCGTTGGCCAATGGCCTGAGCCACCGTGCGCTGGCAATCTTCGGGACGATTGCGATCGAACGCTGCAAGCTCGCTGAGCAGGCTGCGCTGCAGGCGGTCCAGTTGCGGGCGCAAGTGCATGGCCAGATCGACGCGGTGCGTGCCGGGTGCACTGCCTACGGCGTGCCACTTCGACAGCGCGCTGTACTGGAGCAGTTTGTTGGCTTCAATCTGGTCGCCGAAAAATATTGCCGCCCGCCGTGGGTCAACGCCGAAACGCACCGCCTGAGCCTGAACGTTAGTGATGATCTGCACTTCGCGACTAAGGTCTTGTACGGGCTGGCCCGAGTCCCATTTGTTCAGGGCCACGGCCTGGGCGATGTCCAGGCGTTGATCAACGCTGTTGAGCAACCGCTGCAATTCGCTGTCAGGGGAGGGTGTTGAGGTGCAGCCGGTGAGCAGCAGGGGTGTAAACAGTAAGACAGGCAAGAAAGTACGCATGATAAGGCCTTCAGAAAAGGGAGCGCTGAGTGTGCCGTGGCTCAATCTTTTTACCTGTCGGCTGCTTCGCATACCTTTGTCAGAAAAAAAGAAGGCCTCCCGAAGGAGGCCTCTTTTTGTAGCGTCACGCCGCTTGCGCAGGCGTCACTGAATTAGCAGCTGTAGTACAGCTCATATTCCAGTGGGTGTACGAAGGTGCGGACTTTGATTTCTTCTTCGCTCTTCAGGGCGATGTAGGCATCGATGAAGTCGTCGGAGAACACGCCGCCCTTGGTCAGGAACGCACGGCCTTTGTCCAGCTCTTCCAGGGCTTCTTTCAGGCTGCCGCAAACCTGTGGGATCTCTTTCGCCTCTTCAGGCGGCAGGTCGTACAGGTTCTTGTCGGCAGCGTCGCCTGGGTGGATCTTGTTCTGGATACCGTCCAGGCCGGCCATCAGCAGTGCAGCGAAGGCCAGGTATGGGTTGGCAGCCGGATCCGGGAAGCGTGCTTCGATACGGCGGGCTTTAGGGCTCGACACGTAAGGAATACGGATCGAAGCGGAACGGTTACGGGCCGAGTAGGCCAGCATGACCGGGGCTTCGAAGCCTGGTACCAGACGCTTGTAGGAGTTGGTCGAAGGGTTGGTGAAACCGTTCAGAGCCTTACCGTGCTTGATGATACCGCCGATGAAGTACAGGGCGGTGTCGGACAGACCGGCATAGCCTTCGCCAGCGAAGGTGTTCTTGCCATCTTTCCAGATCGACATGTGCACGTGCATACCCGAGCCGTTGTCGCCGTACAGTGGCTTAGGCATGAAGGTAGCGGTACGGCCGTAGACATCGGCAACGTTGTGCACGACGTACTTCAGGGTCTGAACTTCGTCAGCTTTCTTCACCAGGGTGTTGAACTTGACGCCGATTTCGTTCTGGCCGGCAGTTGCCACTTCGTGGTGGTGAACTTCGACGGTCTGACCCATTTCTTCCAGTGCGTTGCACATGGCAGTACGGATTTCGTGGTCGTGGTCGAACGGCGGAACTGGGAAGTAGCCACCTTTAACGCCTGGACGGTGGCCGCGGTTGCCGCCTTCTACGTCCTGGTCGGACATCCACGAGCCTTGCTCGGAGAAGATTTTGAACATCGAGCCGGAGATGTCGGACTTGAACTTCACTTCGTCGAAGATGAAGAACTCAGGCTCTGGACCGGCGAACACGGTGTCACCGATCATGGTGGCTTTCAGGTGCTCTTCAGCGCGCTTGGCGATCGCACGTGGGTCGCGGTCGTAGCCTTGCATGCTCGAAGGTTCGATGATGTCGCAGACCAGGATCAGGGTCGGCTCTTCGGTGAACGGGTCCAGTACGGCGGTGTCGTCGACCGGCATGAGGATCATGTCGGAGGCTTCGATGCCTTTCCAGCCAGCAATGGAGGAACCGTCGAACATTTTGCCGACTTCGAAGAAGTCGTCTTCCAGCGCATCGCGAGCTGGCATGGTCACGTGGTGCTGGGTGCCTTTGGTGTCCGTGAAGCGCAGATCAATCCATTTAACGTCATGATCTTTGATGAGTTGAACCGACTTCGACATAGTGTCCTCCGGGTGGGGTAGAGCTTGCCTGTGCAGCCCTTTAATTTGGGTGATGCCGGGCGCGAATAGTCGGCCAAGGCAACCTGCCTCACAAGGGAGCAAATTGCATGCCAGTGCCCCGGTTTGGATGTTTTGCCCGATTCTCATGCATTAACGGGCGGTTTGGCTGAAATGCCGGTGGTTTTCTGCACTCTTAAGAGGCGCTTTTGGTGCGTAGCGCACCAAATGAGTGCGCGTGAAACCTTCTGTAGATTAATTGGTTAAACCTTGAGCAATTTCCGCTATAATCCGCGCCCCACTTTTTTAGTCGGCACCTCGCGCGCTGTTTTTCATGAAACTAATCGTAAAAGTCTTTCCAGAGATCACCATCAAGAGCCGCCCGGTTCGCAAGCGCTTCATCCGTCAACTGGGCCGCAACATTCGTATCGTGCTCAAGGACCTCGATCCTGAGCTGGCGGTCGATGGTGTCTGGGACAATCTCGAGGTGGTTACCCGCGTCGAGGACGAGAAAGTCCTGCGCGAGATGACCGAGCGCCTGACCTGCATGCCGGGTATCGCCCACTTCCTGCAGGTCGAAGAGTACCCGCTGGGTGACTTCGACGACATCGTCGCCAAGTGCAAGACCCACTTCGGTCACCTGTTGGCCGGCAAGCGCTTCTCTGTGCGCTGCAAGCGAGGCGGTCACCACACCTTCACCTCGATGGATGTCGACCGTTATGTCGGCAGCCAGCTGCGTCAGCAGTGCGGCGCCGCCGGTATCGACCTGCGCAACCCCGAAGTCGAGGTACGCATCGAAGTGCGCGACCAGCGCCTGTATGTGATCCACAGCCAGCACAAAGGCATCGGCGGCTACCCGCTGGGCGCCCTGGAGCAGACCCTGGTGCTGATGTCCGGTGGTTTCGACTCCACCGTGGCGGCCTACCAGATGATGCGCCGCGGCCTGATGACTCACTTCTGCTTCTTCAACCTCGGTGGCCGTGCCCACGAGCTGGGGGTGATGGAAGTTGCCCACTTCCTGTGGAAGAAATACGGCAGCAGCCAGCGCGTGCTGTTCATCAGCGTGCCGTTCGAGGAAGTGGTCGGCGAGATCCTCGGCAAGGTCGACAACAGTTACATGGGCGTGACCCTCAAGCGCATGATGCTGCGCGCGGCGGCGCACATGGCCGACCGCCTGGAAATCGACGCGCTGGTCACCGGCGAGGCGATTTCCCAGGTTTCCAGCCAGACCCTGCCGAACCTGTCGATCATCGACCAGGCCACCGATAAACTGGTACTGCGTCCGCTGCTGGCCACCCACAAGCAGGACATCATCGACCAGGCCGTGGAAATTGGTACCGCTGACTTCGCCAAGCACATGCCTGAATACTGCGGGGTGATTTCGGTGAACCCGACCACCCACGCCAAGCGCCACCGCATCGAGCACGAAGAGAAACAATTCGACATGGCCGTGCTGGAGCGCGCTCTGGAGCGCGCCCGCCTGATCTCCATCGACCATGTGATCGAGGAGCTGAGCCAGGACATCCAGGTCGAAGAAGTCGGCCAGGCACTGGCCGGTCAGGTCGTGATCGACATCCGTCACCCGGATGCCCAGGAAGATGAACCGCTGGAACTGGATGGCATCGAAGTCAAAGTCATGCCGTTCTATGCGATCAACAGCCGCTTCAAGGAACTGGACCCAACGCGCCAGTACCTGCTGTATTGCGACAAGGGCGTGATGAGTCGGCTGCATGCCCACCACCTGCTGAGCGAGGGACATGCCAATGTGCGTGTTTATCGTCCGGCATAAGACGCCGGGGCTGTATGGCGGAAGTATCCGCCATCGCCCTCCCGACCGCCGGGCAGTCTGAGCGCCGTTCATTCATATTCGCCACTTAAAATAGTGGCAACCCGAATCCTCTGATCGAGATACACAAGTGATCGAAAATCTGCGTAACATCGCCATCATCGCCCACGTTGACCATGGTAAAACCACCCTGGTTGACAAACTTCTGCGTCAGTCCGGCACTCTGGAGCGTAACGAGCTCAACGACGAGCGCGTCATGGACTCCAACGACCAGGAAAAAGAGCGCGGTATTACCATTCTGGCGAAAAACACCGCCATCAACTGGAACGGCTACCACATCAACATCGTCGACACCCCCGGCCACGCCGACTTCGGTGGCGAGGTTGAGCGTGTAATGTCGATGGTTGACTCGGTACTGCTGCTGGTCGACGCCCAAGACGGCCCGATGCCGCAAACCCGTTTCGTGACCAAGAAGGCGTTCGAAGCCGGCCTGCGTCCAATCGTGGTCATCAACAAGGTTGACCGTCCGGGCGCACGTCCTGACTGGGTTCTGGACCAGATCTTCGATCTGTTCGACAACCTCGGTGCTACCGACGAACAGCTGGACTTCAAAGTCGTCTACGCCTCGGCCCTGAACGGTATTGCCGGTCTGGACCACACCGACATGGCTGAAGACATGACCCCGCTGTACCAGTCGATCATCGACAACGTTCCAGCGCCAGCTGTTGACCGTGACGGTCCGTTCCAGATGCAAATCTCGGCACTGGACTACAACAGCTTCCTGGGTGTTATCGGTGTTGGCCGTATCGCCCGTGGTCGCGTCAAGCCGAACACCCCGGTTGTCGCTATCGACGTCGACGGCAAGAAGCGCAACGGCCGTATCCTCAAGCTGATGGGTCACCACGGTCTGCACCGCGTTGACGTTGAAGAAGCCCAGGCTGGCGACATCGTCTGCATCAGCGGTTTCGACGAGCTGTTCATCTCCGACACCCTGTGCAGCCCTGACGCGGTTGAGGCGATGAAGCCGCTGACCGTTGACGAGCCAACCGTTTCGATGACCTTCCAGGTCAACGACTCGCCGTTCTGCGGTAAAGAAGGCAAGTTCGTCACCAGCCGTAACATCAAAGAGCGTCTGGACAAAGAGCTGCTGTACAACGTTGCACTGCGCGTTGAAGAAGGCGACTCGGCTGACAAGTTCAAGGTTTCCGGCCGTGGTGAGCTGCACCTGTCGGTTCTGATCGAAACCATGCGTCGTGAAGGCTTCGAAATGGCTGTAGGCCGTCCGGAAGTCATCATCCGCGAAGTCAACGGCACCAAGCAGGAGCCGTTCGAGAACGTCACCATCGACATCCCTGAAGAAGCTCAGGGCAAGGTCATGGAAGAAATGGGTCTGCGTAAAGGCGACCTGACCAACATGGCGCCGGATGGCAAGGGCCGTGTACGTCTGGAATACAACATTCCAGCCCGTGGTCTGATCGGTTTCCGTAACCAGTTCCTGACCCTGACCAACGGTGCAGGCATCCTGACCTCGATCTTCGATCGTTACGACACCATGAAGTCGGGCCACATGTCTGGCCGTCTGAACGGCGTTCTGGTTTCGGTCGAAACCGGCAAGGCCCTGACCTACTCCCTGGAAACCCTGCAGGCGCGCGGCAAGCTGTTCGTCGAGCACGGCCAGGAGATCTACAACGGTCAAATCATCGGTCTGAACAGCCGCGACAACGACCTGGGCGTTAACCCAACCAAAGGCAAGAAGCTCGACAACATGCGTGCTTCGGGCAAGGACGAAACCATCGCCCTGGTTCCGCCAGTACGTCACACTCTGGAACAGGCTCTGGAATTCATCCAGGACGACGAGCTGTGTGAAGTAACGCCGAAGTCGATCCGTCTGCGTAAGAAGATCCTCGACGAAGGCGAGCGTACCCGCGCTGCCAAGAAAGCCAAGGCTAACTAAGCCCGGCTGAAACGAAAACGCCCCCGGTCGCAAGGCCGGGGGCGTTTTTGTTTGTCTGGAAATCAATCGCGGGGCAAGCCCGCTCCTACGGTGGGAGCGGGCTTGCCCCGCGATGCGTTTAGCGGCGCGCCGCAGGTTTGGGAATGTACGCGCAATACCCCGGCCGCGGCCCCACCCGTGGATGGTTACGGCAGGTATCCGGACGGGTTTCGTAAATGGTGCACAAGCGGCTTTTACGATCCAGGTACAAGCAATCATCGTTGCTCATCTGCGCCAGGGTGAAAATCCCCGACTTCTGGTTGAAGCGCTGGATGATCCCGTCCTTCTGCAAACGCTTGGCAATGTTCTTCGGTGGCTCGCCCACCTCGAACTCATCGACCACGCCCATGCGGATCAGGTCTTTGATTTTCACTTCTGTCGGCAAGGTGCAGCAGGTCGAGTTGCAGCCCCCGCACATATGGCTTTGGTACTTCTGCCAGGTCTCCAGGCGGTCGACTTCGGCGGCGGCAATCAGGGTCGGTTTCATCAGGTTCTGGTTTTAGGTGTTTTGGTAGGCGCGCGATCATACCGGAGTTGATCAAAATGTGAACAACCATTTGCCGGTTGTTTACCACCGGATCGCGCTTTTACGCACAAACACCCGAACCCGCACTGTCGCTCTGTGTCGAACGGTCTAGGCTGAGAAATCTCCATCCGCATTCGTCAACCTGATCGAGGACGTCGCATGTCTCAGGAACCACTCGCTCGTGACGCAGAGGTGGCCGCGTTTCGCACCGCTGTACTGAATAAATTGACTTACGCGGTAGGTAAAGACCCAGAGCATGCGTTTGAGCATGACTGGTTTGAAGCAATCGCCCTGGCTGCCCGTGATCACATGGTCGATCACTGGATGGACCACACCCGGCAGATTTACCGCAAGAGCCAGAAGCGGGTGTATTACCTCTCGCTGGAGTTTCTGATCGGGCGTTTGCTGTACGACAGCCTCAGCAACCTGGGGTTGCTGGAGATTGCCCGCGAGGCCCTTAGCGGCCTGGATGTCGATCTGGAGCGCATTCGCCTGCTGGAGCCGGATGCGGCGCTGGGCAACGGTGGTCTTGGCCGCTTGGCCGCTTGCTTCATGGAAAGCATGTCGACCTTGGGGATTGCTGCCCACGGCTATGGCATTCGCTATGAACATGGCCTGTTTCGTCAGGCCGTGGTCGATGGCTGGCAGCAGGAACAGACCGAAAACTGGCTGGATTTCGGTAACCCGTGGGAGTTCGAGCGGGCTGAAGTGATTTACCCGATCAGCTTCGGCGGCAGTGTCGAGACAGTGCAAGGCGCCGATGGCCAACAACGTCAGGTCTGGTGGCCTGCCGAGACCGTGCGGGCCGTTGCCTACGACACGCCGGTGGTGGGATGGCGCGGGGCCAGTGTTAATACCTTGCGCCTGTGGCGTGCACGGGCTTTGGAAGAGCTGCACTTGGAGCGATTCAACGCTGGTGATCACCTGGGGGCGGTAGCCGAGGTGGCGCGTGCCGAGAGCATCTCAAGGGTGCTGTACCCGGCCGACAGCACCGAAGCGGGCCAGGAGCTGCGCCTGCGCCAGGAATACTTCTTCGTCTGCGCCTCGCTGCAAGATCTGCTGCGCCGGCACCTTAACATGCACGACACGCTGTTGAACCTGCCGCAGCAGGCCGCGATCCAGCTCAACGATACCCACCCCTCGATTGCCGTGGCCGAGCTGATGCGTCTGCTCGTCGACCAGCACGAAGTGCCGTGGGATACCGCCTGGCAGCTGACGGTCGAGACCCTGGCGTACACCAACCACACGCTGTTGCCCGAGGCGCTGGAAACCTGGTCGGTCAGCCTGATGGAACGTCTGCTGCCGCGGCACATGCAGATCATCTACCTGATCAATGCCTTCCACATCGATGCCTTGCGTGCCAAGGGCATTCACGATTTCGACGTGCTGCGTGCAGTGTCGCTGATCGAGGAAGACAACGGCCGTCGCGTGCGCATGGGTAACCTGGCGTTTCTTGGCTCGCACAGTGTCAATGGCGTGTCGGCGTTGCACAGCAAATTGATGCGCAGCACGGTGTTTGCCGAACTGCATAAGCTCTACCCCGAGCGGATCAACAACAAGACCAACGGCATTACTTTCCGCCGTTGGTTGTTCCAGGCCAATCCGCAACTGACCGGCATGCTGGTCGAGGCGCTGGGGGAGGAGGTGCTGGATAACCCCGAAGGCCGTTTGCGCGACCTTGACCCGTTTGCCGACAAGGCCACGTTTCGCAAGCAATTTGCCGCCCAACGCCTGCACAGCAAGAAGGCACTGGCCAGCCTGATTCAGGAGCGCCTGGGCATTACGGTCAACCCGGAAGCGATGTTCGACGTGCAGGTCAAACGTATCCATGAGTACAAACGTCAACTGCTGAACCTGCTGCATACCGTGGCCCTGCACCAGGCCATCCGTGCTGAACCGGGCGCTGGCTGGGCGCCGCGGGTGAAGATTTTCGCCGGCAAGGCGGCGGCCAGTTATCACCAGGCCAAGTTGATCATCAAGCTGAGCAACGATATTGCTCGTGTGGTGAACAATGACCCCACCGTGCGCGGTTTGCTCAAGGTGGTGTTCCTGCCCAACTACAACGTCAGCCTGGCAGAAAGCATCATCCCGGCAGCCGACCTCTCCGAGCAGATTTCCACTGCTGGTTACGAAGCCTCCGGTACCAGCAACATGAAGTTTGGCCTCAACGGCGCCCTGACCATCGGCACGCTGGACGGGGCCAACGTGGAGATGTGCGAGCAGGTGGGTGCCGAAAACATGTTCATCTTCGGTTTGAGCGCCCAGCAAGTAGAGGCGCGCAAGCGCAGCGGCGACTTCGGTGCAAATGCTGCGATCAGCGCTTCACACCGGCTTAGTGACGTGCTGCAGGCGATTCGCAGCGGGGTGTTTTCCCCGGATGACCCAGCCCGCTACGTGGGGTTGGTGGATTCGCTGGTGGCCCATGACCGCTTTCTGGTGTGCGCCGATTTCGACGCCTATTGGGATGCACAAATGCGCGTCGAAGCGCTCTGGCACGACCCTCAGCAGTGGTGGCGTATCGCTGTACTCAACACTGCACGCATGGGCTGGTTCTCATCGGATCGCACGATTCGCGAATACGCCACGCAGATCTGGAAAGCCCTCGACTAAGCTGTGAATCAAGGCCTGAGGGGGTGAACTCTCGGGCCTGAGTGCCGTCTGATCGGGCAAGCGTGTCGGATAGCTCGCTAGCGCTGCGCTCTCCCTGTAAACTGCGGGGGTTTTTATTACCCCCTTCCTTCGGAGCCTTACATGTCCCGCGTTACCCTGAGTCGCTATTTGATTGAGCAGACCCGCAGCAACAGTACCCCTGCCGATCTGCGCTTCCTGATCGAAGTGGTGGCGCGTGCGTGCAAGGAGATCAGCCACAACGTTTCCAAGGGCGCCCTGGGCGGCGTTCTGGGCAGCATGGGCACGGAAAACGTGCAGGGCGAAGTGCAGAAGAAGCTGGACGTGATCTCCAACGACATCCTGCTCGAAGCCAACGAGTGGGGCGGTCACCTGGCCGGCATGGCGTCCGAAGAAATGGACAACGCCTACCAGATCCCGGGCAAATACCCGAAAGGTGCCTACCTGCTGGTATTCGACCCGCTGGACGGTTCGTCGAACATCGACGTCAACGTCTCGGTCGGTACCATCTTCTCGGTACTGCGTTGCCCTAACGAATACCTGAGCCAGAACGAAAGCCTCAACGAACAGGCCTTCCTGCAGCCGGGCACCAAGCAGGTAGCTGCCGGTTACGCGATCTACGGCCCGCAAACCATGCTGATCCTGACCCTGGGCAACGGCGTCAAAGGTTTCACCCTGGACCGCGAGCTGGGCAGCTTCGTGCTGACCCACGAGAACATCAAGGTGCCGGAAACCACCGCAGAGTTCGCCATCAACATGTCCAACCAGCGTCACTGGGAAGCCCCGGTCAAGCGTTACGTTGGCGAGTTGCTCGAAGGCGAGACCGGCCCGCTGAAAAAGAACTACAACATGCGCTGGATCGCCTCGATGGTTGCCGACGTGCACCGCATCCTGACCCGTGGCGGCCTGTTCATGTACCCACGCGATGCCCGTGAGCCTTCCAAGCCAGGCAAACTGCGCCTGATGTACGAAGCCAACCCGATGTCCTTCATCATCGAACAGGCCGGCGGTGCTTCCACCGACGGCACTCAGCGCATCCTCGACATCCAGCCTGAGAGCCTGCACCAGCGTGTGGCGGTGTTCCTCGGTTCCAAACAGGAAGTCGAGCGCGTTACCGGTTATCACCAGGAGTAAGTCATGCTCGCACCTTGGCAGCCGTTACTGGAGTGGTGGTTCGGATGGGGCACCAGCCCTCAGAGCGTCGCTGACGAGAAGAAGACCCTGTGGTTCGGCAAGCACCACGATGCCGAAGCGCAGGAGCGCTTCGGCGATCTGGTCGAGCACGCCCTGGCTGGCGGCCTGGATGAGTGGCAGCAAAGCCCGCAAGGCTGGCTGGGGCTGATCCTGCTGCTGGACCAACTGCCGCGCATGATCTACCGCGACACGCCGCGCGCCTTCGAGGGTGACCGGCGTGCCCAGGTGGTGGTCATGCAGGGGCTGCAGAAGGATTGGGACTATCAGCTGCTGCCGATTCAGCGGGTGTTTGTCCTGCTGGTGCTGGAGCATGCCGAAGTGCTGGATTGGCAGAACGCCAGTGTCGAGCGTTCCCGGATGCTGCTCGATGCCCAACCTGAGTGTGACCGGGAGCTGTTCGAAGGGTTTCTCGACTATGCCGAACAGCATCAGCGCGTGATTGCCCGCTTCGGCCGCTTCCCGCACCGCAATCTGGTTTTGAATCGGCCTAGTACCGATGAGGAAATGGATTTTCTGTTGGAGCCTGGGTCGCGGTTCTGAGTTGAATGCGATCGCGGGGCAAGCCCGCTCCCACAAAGGTGATCCACTAACCTGTGGGAGCGGGCTTGCCCCGCGATCAATCTCACATCAAATCCTGAAACTACCCACCAGATGCTTCAACCGGCTGGCCTGATTCTCCAGGTCATTGCAGGCACGCAATGTCGCTTGCAGGTTTTCCACCCCTTCCTGATTGAGCATGTTGATCTCGGTAATGTCGACATTGATCGACTCGACCACGGCTGTCTGCTCTTCAGTGGCGGTGGCGACCGACTGGTTCATGCCATCGATCTCGCCAATGCGCTGGGTCACGCTGCCCAGCCGCTCACCCGCCTGATTGGCAATACCGACGCTGTGCTGGCTGTGGCTCTGGCTTTCGGTCATGGTGCTGACCGCCACTTGCGCGCCCGCCTGTAGCTCTTCGATGATGCGCTGCACCTGTTGCGCCGAGTCCTGAGTACGGTGGGCCAGGTTACGCACTTCATCGGCAACCACGGCAAAACCGCGTCCGGCTTCACCGGCGCGTGCGGCTTCGATGGCGGCATTGAGGGCCAGCAGGTTGGTCTGCTGCGAGATACCGCTGATCACTTCCAGAATCTGGCCGATGTTCACCGTGTTGGCATTGAGCGTTTCGATGTTGCCGCACGAGTCGCTGATGCGGTTCGACAGCTGGTGCATGACCTCGATGGTTTGCTCAACCACCTGCTGACCTTCTTCTGCCAGCGAGCGCGCATCACTTGAATGCTGCGAAGCAAGGGCGGCGTTCTGGGCGATTTCCTGGGCGGCGGCGCCCAGCTCGTTGATCGCCGCAGCCACACTGCTGGTACGGCTGGCTTGCTGGTCGGCGTTATGGATCGAAGCGTTCGAGGCGCTGATCACGCGTAGGGCGACTTCATTGACCTGGCCAGTGGCCGAAGACACTTCTCGAATCGACTCATGGATGCGTTCGACAAAGCGGTTGAACGATTGCCCGAGGCTGCCGAATTCATCCTGGCCGTGAATGCGCAGACGGCGGGTGAGGTCGCCTTCGCCTTCTGCGATGTCCTGCATGGCTCGGCCCATCGCGTGCAGCGGCTCCATCAGCACGCGGATCAACACGCCGAGCAAGGCAATGATGATCAGCACCGCAATCACCGTGGCGACAATCGCCGAAGTGCGCAGCTCGCTGAGCATGGCAAAGGCAAAGTCCTGATCGAGCACCAGGGCGACATACCAGTCGGCCGAGGGTACGCCGTTGACCTTGGTGAAGGTGATGAACTGCTGCTGACCGTTTTGCTCAGCCTCCTTCAGGCCTTTGCCAATCTGCGGGGTGTTGTGTGGATAGGCTTCGCTGAGGTCTTTGAGCACCAGCTTGGCATCGGGATGCACGAGGATTTTGCCGTCACCGTTAACGATGAAGGCCTGGCCATGACCGTCGAAGTTCAGGGCGTTGATGATCGCGCTGATGCTGTCCAGATCGGTGTCGGCGCCGCTCACGCCGATCAGTTGGCCCTGATGCAGCACAGGCGTTGCCAGGGTGATGACCAGTTTTTGTGCGGAGGCTGAAATGTACGGCTCGGTAATGATGGTCTGGCCTGCGCTGCTGGCGGCCTTGTACCAACCGCGTACGCGGGGGTCGTAGTCGGCGGGGCGGCTGCCCAGCGGCACCGACTGCATGTAGCCATCCTGGCCGCCAAAGTAGGTGAGGAGGAAATTGCTGCCGTACACCGGAAAGTTGAGACTGCGCGTCAGGGTGTCTTTGCTGGCGCCTTCAACCGCCAGTTGCTGGGACAGCGACTGCAGGATTTGCACGCGGCTTTGCAGCCAGGTCTGGATGTTGCTGCTGGTCAGGCTGCCGAGCTCCTGCATCGAGGCTTCGGTGTTGTTGCGTAAGGTCTGGCGCTGGCGGTAATCGTTGAACAGGACAAAGCAGGTAAAGGCAACAGCGACCACCAGGGCGGCGGCCAGCAGGATTTTGTGGCTGAACTTCAGGTTTTTTGTCATTGCGAGGTCTATCTGCACACGGCGGGTCAACGGGGAGGGCGCGGCAAAACGTCGCAGCGCCTTTCTGTGTCGTCCGTTGCTGGAAAAAGATTAACCGCCAATCGCGCTATACGACCAAAGGTAGGCAAATGGCTACAGGAAAGCGCCGGGGCTTGGGAACCACAGGCGGTTTTGCCCTTCTAAGCTGTCAGTAGGCCACCGCGCCTATGCCCTCATGTCCAGGAGTGACCTTTCATGTCGTTGCGTTCCCTCGCCCTGCTGTCCTTGTGCGTGTTTCTGACTGCGTGCAACAAGATCAATCAGGAAAACTATTCACAGCTCAAATCGGGTATGACCAAGGCCGAGGTCGAAAAGCTGCTCGGCGCCCCTAAGGATTGTTCTGGCGCATTGGGTATGTCCAGCTGCACCTGGGGTGACGAAAAGACCTTCATCAGCGTGCAGTACGCTGCTGACAAGGTGCTGATGTACTCGGGGCAGGGGCTCAAATAATGAAACCGGTGTATCTGCTGCTGGCCCTGTGTGCTGGCCTGATTCTAGGGGGCTGCGCATCAAATTCGGGGACGGGGCCGATACCGCCTAAGACGGTCGCCAATGTCGACCTCAAGCGTTACCAGGGCAAGTGGTTCGAGCTGGCGCGCTTGCCGATGTTTTTCCAGCGTGACTGCGCCCAGTCCGAAGCGCATTACAACCTGCGGCCGGACGGTTCGGTGGGTGTGCTCAATCGTTGCGTGACCCTGGACGGCGAGTGGCAGGAAGCCAGTGGTACCGCCACGGCGCAATTGCCGGGCAAAACCGACAAGCTCTGGGTGGAGTTCGACAACTGGTTCTCGAAAGTGCTGCCCGGCGTCGCTAAAGGTGAATACTGGGTGCTCTATATCGGCGACGACTACCAGACCGCACTGGTCGGCAACCCGGATCGCAAGTACTTGTGGATACTGTCGCGCACGCCAAACGTTCCGGCCTGGCAGCGCGAGAGCTTGCTGGCCAAGGCGCGGCAGCAGGGGTATGACACCACCCGTTTGATCTGGCGGGTGTCGGATACCGATATCGCTGTACATAAGCCTTGATGGCCTGATCGCGGGGCAAGCCCGCTCCCACCGCATCGGTAGGAGCGGGCTTGCCCCGCGACGCTCAAATACCCGCTCCTGTAACAATTATCGGAAGCGCCCTACATATCTCTTGGTGCCTGCCCGCTAGGCCTCGCTCTCTGACCACAGGGAGTAATGCGCATGGCGAGCTACGGTTACATGACCATCACCGGTAAGACGCAAGGTCTTATCTCTGCAGGCTGTTCAGCTCAGGATGAGATAACTAGGTGACGCTATTTCTTTATCTGGCCTTTCTTGTTTTTGGAATTTGGCTAGGCCGATTTTTTAAGGGCTTTTTTACTGGTCCCGATCTAGGCTATTCAGGAGCAGTTTTTGTATTTTATTAAATTGTCTTTTGGGGGCGGTTCATCTGGGGATCGTAACGCACGAAAGATTGCTGTTTTTTGGTGATATATCCAGCTGGGTTGATGAATATCCACTTGTTGGTTTTCCAGCGCTAATTGGTGTAGTTGCGCATGCGACTTTCATCCCTAAAAAGACTGAGCGCTTCCAGGATGGTTGAAATCAGTTGGGAGGTGGTTGATTGTACGATCCGCTTATGCCGTACGTGTGCCTTGGGCACACAAGAAAAGTACTGCACCATCGAGCTTGAAGGCTTTAGTGTGTCGGTGTATACAAGAGGGGCTGGATAACTGAAGCTTCTGTTGTACTTGATTTTGCTCATTGCCGGGCTTTGTCTTGGTCGTCACTTCAAGAGAGCTTTCACAGGTCCGGATTTGGGTTTTACGGGTATTTTCTTTTGTTTTTTGTTTAATGGATTTTTTATCGCGCTGCATTTGGATGTTGTCACATATGAAAAGATATTTTTCGTTGGTGACGTATCCAACAGTGTCGATGAATATCCACTTGTTCTTTGGTTGGTGATAATTGCTGCAGTTGCTCAAGCGACACTTATCCCAAAAAAGACTGAGCGCTTGCAGGGTGATTGAATCTATTGAACTTATCAGCCTCTTTTGTCAGAAGCTTAATTGAATGAAAAGCAAAGTACGACCCTAATGCCTTGCCCTTTGCCGAGAGCAAGGCATTTCTTGTGCCTCAGCTCAATACTGTCTTCAGAACGCCGGCAAACGCCTGCGCACTTTCTTCTTCTTGGGCATGCCGCCCGTGGCGCACCACCCACTGGCCATTGACCATCACATCCCGCACCTGACGATCGCTTCCGGCGAACAACCAGCGATTGAGAATGCCATCCTCGCTTGCAGTCGCCAGATACGGATCGGCGCCATCAAGCACCAGCCAGTCCGCCCGTTTGCCCACGGCCAGTTCACCAATCGGCTGTCCCAGCGCCTGCGCGCCGCCACTTAACGCGGCGTCATACAAGGTCCGTCCAACCATCGGCTGATCGCCGCGATACAGACGATTGCGGCGCTGGTCACGTAGGCGCTGGCCATACTCCAGCCAGCGTAGTTCTTCGACCACGCTCAGCGATACATGACTATCGGAACCGATTCCCAGGCGTCCGCCCTGGGCCAGGTAGTCCACTGCCGGGAAGATGCCGTCGCCAAGGTTCGCTTCGGTGGTCAGGCACAGGCCGGCGACGGCGCCGCTGCGGGCCATCAGCTCGACTTCGTCGGGTTCGGCGTGGGTGGCGTGGACCAGGCACCAGCGCTGATCAACCTCGGTGTTCTCGTACAGCCATTGCAGCGGCCGACGCCCACTCCAGGCCAGGCAGTCGTCGACTTCCTTCTGTTGCTCGGCGATGTGGATATGCACTGGGCAGGCCTTGTCGCTGGCCTCCAGCACCTGGGCAATCTGCTCTGGGGTTACCGCGCGCAGGGAGTGGAAGCACAGGCCCAGCGCCTGGGCAGGCTGCTTCGCCAGGTGCGGCGCCAGCCGCGCTTGCAGGTTCAGGTACTGTTCGGTGCTGTTGATAAAGCGTCGCTGCCCGTCGTTTGGTGCCTGCCCGCCAAAGCCGGAGTGGCTGTACAGCACCGGCAGCAAGGTCAGGCCGATGCCGCTGGCGCTGGCCGCCTGGCTGATACGCAGCGACAACTCGGCCGGGTCGGCATAGGCCTGGCCATGGCTGTCATGGTGCACGTAGTGAAACTCGGCAACGGAGGTGTAGCCGGCCTTGAGCATCTCGATGTACAGCTGGCGGGCGATGACCTGCAATTGCTCGGGGCTGATCTTGCCGACCAGGCGGTACATCAGTTCGCGCCAGGTCCAGAAGCTGTCGTTAGGGTTGCCCGCGACTTCTGCCAACCCGGCCATCGCCCGCTGGAAGGCATGCGAGTGGAGGTTGGGCATGCCCGGCAGCAACGGACCAGCCAGCCGTTCGGCGCCTTCTGCCTGGGCGTCAGGCTGGATACGGCTGAGCAAACCATCGGCACCGACCTCGATTCGGACGTTTTCGGCCCAGCCCGTAGGCAGCAGAGCGCGCTCGGCAAAGAAGACGGACATCGGTGCAACACCTCATTGTGATTATTTGTATATACATATACAGACGTTTGCCTGCTGGGTAAACTCCGGCAAGCTACGTTCATTCAACCGAACAAGGATATTTCCGTGCCGACACCTCCTGTCTCCGCGCTGGTTGCCCAGATGGGCGAGGGGCCGGCGCCACTGTATGCCCGGGTCAAGCAGATGATTGCCCAGCAGATCCAGAACGGTA
Organism: Pseudomonas sp. NUPR-001; assembly: GCF_052147955.1. NCBI lineage: Bacteria > Pseudomonadati > Pseudomonadota > Gammaproteobacteria > Pseudomonadales > Pseudomonadaceae > Pseudomonas > Pseudomonas sp. NUPR-001. Next base: position 5,642,339 of record NZ_CP197353.1, on the reverse strand, counting down.
GCTGGCCGCCGCATCACCGCGTGCCGTCGGAAAGTGAGCTGGTCAGTGAATTGGGCTTCAGCCGCATGACCATCAACCGCGCCTTGCGTGAACTCACCGCCGAAGGGCTGCTGGTGCGTATGCAAGGCGTTGGTACCTTTGTGGCCGAGCCCAAGACCCGCTCAGCGCTGTTTGAAGTCAACAACATCGCCGACGAAATCGCCGCCCGTGGCCATCAGCACACCTGCAAGGTGATCACCCTGGCCGAGGAAGCGGCGGGCTCCGAGCGCGCCCTGGCCCTGGACATGCGAGAGGGCCAGCGGGTGTTTCACTCGCTGATCGTGCACTACGAGAACGGTATTGCCGTGCAGATCGAAGACCGCTTCGTCAACGCACAGATCGCCCCGGATTACCTCAAGCAGGACTTCACCCGGCAGACGCCCTACGCGTACCTGTCGCAGGTCGCACCGCTGACCGAGGGTGAGCACGTGGTCGAAGCGATCCTCGCCGAGCCGGAGGAGTGCCGTTTGTTGCAGATCGAACCGAGCGAGCCGTGCTTGCTGATTCGCCGTCGTACCTGGTCGGGGCGTCAGCCGGTGACTGCCGCTCGTCTGATTCACCCCGGTTCCCGTCACCGTCTGGAAGGACGCTTCAGTAAATGAGCCAGTTGCAGGTTTTACGCGCCAAAGATTACCCCCGCATGCCGTGGAAAAACGGTGGCGGCAGTACCGAAGAGATTGCCCGCGACGCAGGCGAAGGCCTGGAAGGCTTCGGCTGGCGGCTGTCGATTGCCGATATCGCCGAATCGGGTGGCTTTTCCAGTTTTGCCGGGTATCAGCGCATCATCACCGTGCTCGAAGGTGAGGGCATGCGTTTGCACGTCGATGGCCAGGCCACCCGGCCGCTGCAGCCGTTCGATGCGTTTGCCTTCGGTGGCGAAAGCCAGGTCAGCTGTACCTTGCTCGGCGGTTCGATCCGCGACTTCAACCTGATCTATTCGCCCGAGCGTTACCGCGCCCGTTTGCAGTGGCTCGATGGCAGCCAGCGGGTATTCAGTTCTGCTTCGACGCTGTTGTTGTTTGCTGCTGCGGCCCATGTGGAGGTGGCACTGAACGGTGAACAGCCGCTGCAGCTTGGTCGTTACGACTGCTTGCAGCTTGAAGCCAACGCCACCTTGCAAACCTTGAACGTGCAAGGCCGTTGCTGCCTGATCGAACTCATCGCTCAGTGAAATAGTTATGCCTCGGCCGAGCAAATCGGCTGAGGCTGACCCGAGGTGGTGCAACGCCACTGGTCGGTTTTGCTGCACGGCTTATCCCTTGAGAAATTTTTTTCATCGCCATTCCCGCGCGTTGCGGCGCTCTGCTGCCTGCGTTCCAGCCGGTTCCAGGGGGATGGCGGTGAGTTGGTTTTTCAATTGCCTATGCTTGTACATACAAGTAAATATGTGTTTGTATAAGCATCATCACACACCCAATGCCTGGGTTGGTTTGAACTGATCGCTTAGGAGCCGTTTCCGTGACCGACAATAAATCCAATAAATTCCGTGACGTTGAAATCCGCGCTGCACGTGGCAACACGCTCACCGCCAAGAGCTGGCTGACTGAAGCGCCGCTGCGCATGCTGATGAACAACCTCGATCCGGAAGTGGCCGAAAACCCGAAAGAGCTGGTGGTTTACGGTGGTATTGGCCGTGCCGCGCGTAACTGGGAGTGCTACGACAAGATCGTCGAGAGCCTGACCAACCTTAACGAAGACGAGACCCTGCTGGTGCAATCGGGCAAGCCGGTCGGCGTGTTCAAGACCCACGCCAACGCGCCGCGTGTGCTGATCGCCAACTCCAACCTGGTACCGCACTGGGCCAACTGGGAACACTTCAACGAACTGGATGCCAAGGGCCTGGCCATGTACGGCCAGATGACCGCTGGCAGCTGGATCTACATCGGCAGCCAGGGCATCGTTCAAGGCACTTACGAAACCTTCGTAGAAGCTGGCCGCCAGCATTACAACGGCAGCCTCAAGGGCAAGTGGGTGCTGACCGCTGGCCTCGGTGGCATGGGCGGCGCCCAGCCGCTGGCCGCAACCCTGGCCGGTGCCTGCTCGCTGAACATCGAGTGCCAGCAGAGCCGTATCGACTTCCGCCTGAGCAGCCGTTATGTCGACGAACAGGCCAAGGATCTGGATGACGCCCTGGCCCGCATCGCCAAATACACCGCCGAAGGCAAAGCCATCTCCGTCGCCCTGCTGGGTAACGCTGCAGAAGTGCTGCCTGAGCTGATCAAGCGCGGTGTGCGTCCGGACATGGTCACCGACCAGACCAGCGCCCACGACCCACTCAATGGTTACCTGCCCGCCGGCTGGACCTGGGAGCAGTATCGCGACCGCGCCCAGACCGAACCTGCTGCCGTGGTCAAAGCCGCCAAGCAATCCATGGCCGTGCACGTTCAAGCCATGCTCGAATTCCAGAAGCAAGGCGTGCCGACCTTCGACTATGGCAACAACATCCGTCAGATGGCCAAGGAGGAGGGTGTAAGCAATGCCTTCGACTTCCCAGGCTTCGTCCCAGCGTACATCCGTCCGCTGTTCTGCCGCGGTATTGGTCCGTTCCGCTGGGCGGCGCTGTCGGGTAATGCCGAAGACATCTACAAGACCGACGCCAAGGTCAAGGAACTGATCCCGGACGACGCGCACCTGCACAACTGGCTGGACATGGCCCGCGAGCGCATCAGTTTCCAGGGCCTGCCAGCGCGTATCTGCTGGGTAGGCCTGGGCCTGCGTGCCAAGCTCGGCCTGGCATTCAACGAAATGGTACGCAGCGGCGAGCTGTCGGCACCGATCGTGATTGGCCGCGACCACCTCGACTCCGGCTCGGTATCGAGCCCTAACCGTGAAACCGAATCCATGCGTGATGGCTCCGACGCCGTCTCCGACTGGCCGCTGCTCAACGCCTTGCTCAACACCGCCAGCGGCGCCACCTGGGTCTCGCTGCACCACGGTGGTGGCGTGGGCATGGGCTTCTCCCAGCACTCGGGCATGGTCATCGTCTGCGACGGTACCGACGAGGCGGCTGCACGTATCGCTCGCGTCCTGACCAACGACCCGGCCACCGGTGTTATGCGTCACGCCGATGCCGGTTACCAGATCGCCATCGACTGTGCCAAGGAACAAGGTTTGAACCTGCCGATGATCACAGGCTGATCTGCGCCAAATGGTTGATACTGATAACTATGCAGGCCATAGCGCCTCACGAGTACGGAGCATTAACGTGACTGAATTGACCCTGAAGCCTGGCACCTTGACCCTGGCTCAGCTGCGTGCGATCTACCAGCAGCCAGTAACCCTCAAGCTGGATGCCAGCGCCGATCAGCAGATCGATGACAGCGTGGCCTGTGTCGAGCAAATTCTTGCGGAAAACCGCACCGCCTACGGCATCAACACCGGTTTCGGTCTGCTGGCATCGACCCGCATCGCCAGCCACGACCTGGAAAACCTGCAGCGTTCGCTGGTGCTGTCGCACGCCGCTGGCGTGGGACAGCCGCTCGACGATGCCCTGGTGCGCCTGATCATGGTGCTCAAGATCAACAGCCTCAGCCGTGGTTTCTCCGGTATTCGCCGCAAAGTCATCGACGCGCTGATCACCCTGGTCAATGCCGAGGTTTACCCGCACATTCCGCTGAAAGGCTCGGTGGGCGCGTCCGGCGACCTGGCACCGCTGGCGCACATGTCGCTGGTGTTGCTGGGTGAAGGCAAGGCACGCCACAACGGCCAGTGGCTGCCTGCCACCGAAGCCCTGGCGGTCGCTGGCCTTGAGCCGCTGACCCTGGCGGCCAAGGAAGGGCTGGCGCTGCTCAACGGCACCCAGGCCTCGACTGCTTATGCGTTGCGCGGCCTGTTCGAAGGTGAGGACCTGTTCGCAGCAGCCACTTCGATTGGTGCTCTGACGGTTGAAGCGGTGCTTGGCTCGCGCTCGCCGTTCGATGCCCGTATCCACGCCGCCCGTGGTCAGCGTGGTCAGATCGACGCCGCGGCCTGCTATCGCGACTTGCTCGGCGACGGCAGCGAGGTGTCCGCCTCGCACCAGAACTGCGGCAAGGTTCAAGACCCGTACTCGCTGCGCTGCCAGCCGCAAGTCATGGGCGCCTGCCTGACGCAACTGCGCCAGGCTGCCGAAGTGCTGGGGATCGAGGCCAACGCGGTGTCCGACAACCCGCTGGTGTTCGCCAACGAAGGTGATGTGATTTCCGGGGGTAACTTCCATGCTGAGCCAGTAGCCATGGCCGCCGACAACATCGCCCTGGCCATTGCCGAAATCGGCTCGCTCAGCGAACGCCGCATCTCGCTGATGATGGACAAGCACATGTCCCAGCTGCCGCCGTTCCTGGTGGCCAATGGTGGGGTCAACTCCGGCTTCATGATTGCCCAGGTGACCGCTGCGGCACTGGCCAGTGAGAACAAGGCACTGGCCCACCCGCACAGCGTCGACAGCCTGCCGACTTCGGCCAACCAGGAAGACCATGTGTCGATGGCGCCGGCTGCTGGTAAGCGTCTGTGGGAAATGGCTGAGAACACCCGTGGCGTAGTTGCTGTGGAATGGTTGGCGGCGGCTCAGGGGTTGGACCTGCGTGAAGGTCTGAAAACCTCGGTGAAGCTTGAGCAGGCGCGCCAGACGCTGCGTGGCAAAGTGGCGTTCTACGAGAAAGACCGTTTCTTTGCCCCTGACATCGAGGCGGCAATCGCCTTGCTGGCTGAAGGCACACTGACCGGTCTGCTGCCGGCCAAGGTGCTGCCTAGCCTGTAATTCAGCCTATCGCGGGGCAAGCCCGCTCCCACAGATTGTCTGCAGTGGGAGCGGGCTTGCCCCGCGATCATTCCCCTCACGACCAGAACAACAATAAGGACGTGACATGCAACAAGCAGAAGGGCTCAAACGTGGCCTGACGGCCCGTCATATTCGTTTTATGGCGCTCGGCTCGGCGATCGGTACCGGGCTGTTTTATGGTTCTGCCTCGGCCATTCAGATGGCTGGTCCGGCAGTCTTGCTGGCCTACCTGATCGGTGGCGCCGCCGTCTTCATGGTGATGCGCGCACTGGGCGAAATGGCTGTGCACAATCCCGTCTCCGGCTCATTTGGCAGCTATGCCAGCACCTACCTGGGGCCGATGTCCGGGTTCATCCTCGGCTGGACCTATGCCTTTGAGATGATCATCGTCTGCCTCGCTGACGTCACGGCATTCGGCATCTACATGGGCTTCTGGTTTCCGGAAGTCGCACGCTGGATCTGGGTGTTGGGCATCGTCTTCGTGATTGGCGGCCTGAATCTGTGCAACGTCAAAGTGTTCGGCGAAATGGAGTTCTGGCTGTCGCTGCTCAAGGTCGGCGCCATCGTCGCGATGATCCTCGCCGGTTTCGGCATCATGATCTTTGGCCTGAACAACGCCAGTGCTGAAAACGCGGTAGGTGTCAGCAACCTGTTCGCCCATGGCGGCTTCATGCCCAACGGTATTGCGGGCCTGATCGCCTCGTTTGCCGTGGTGATGTTCGCCTTTGGCGGCATCGAGATCATTGGCATCACCGCCGGTGAAGCCAAAGACCCGCAACGTGTACTGCCCAAAGCGATCAACGCAGTACCGATGCGTATTCTGTTGTTCTACGTGCTCACCCTGTTCGTGCTGATGTGCCTGTACCCATGGCCGCAGATTGGTAGCCAGGGCAGCCCGTTCGTACAGATTTTCAACAACCTGGGCATTGGCTCGGCGGCAACGGTGTTGAACATCGTGGTGATCTCGGCGGCGGTGTCGGCGATCAACAGCGATATCTTCGGTGCCGGGCGAATGATGTACGGCCTGGCCCAGCAAGGGCATGCACCAAAAGGTTTCGCCAAGATCTCGCGCCACGGTGTGCCGTGGATGACCGTACTGGTCATGGGCGCGGCGTTGCTCGGTGGCGTGGTGCTCAATTACCTGATTCCGGAAAACGTGTTCCTGCTGATCGCTTCGATCGCCACCTTCGCGACGGTCTGGGTCTGGCTGATGATCCTGCTCACCCAGGTTGCCATGCGCCGCAGCATGACGCCTGAGCAAGTTGCCGAACTCAAGTTCCCGGTACCGTTCTGGCCGTACGGGCCGGCGGCGGCGATTGCCTTCATGCTGTTTGTGTTCGGCGTGCTCGGTTATTTTCCGGATACTCAGGCGGCGCTGCTGGTTGGCCTGGTCTGGGTGCTGTTCCTGGTTGCGTCCTACCTGCTGTGGTGCAAGCCGCGGGCAGCGAAGAATGCAGCATTGGTGGCCCAGGATCCGTCTCAACTTCAACGCTAAAAACGGAGCGATTGCATGAAAACCCTCTGGCAGCACTGCCATGTGGCGAGCATGGCCCAAGGCACTTACTCGATCATCGAGGATGCGGCGATTGTCACCCGTGGCGGTCACATCGAATGGATCGGACCGCGCGCGTCGCTGCCGACCCTGAACGCTGACAGAACCGTGGACCTGGGCGGCGCCTGGGTCACGCCGGGGCTGATTGATTGTCACACCCACGCGGTCTTCGGTGGCAATCGTAGCGGCGAATTCGAGCAGCGCTTGCAGGGGGTCAGCTATGCCGAAATCGCCGCACAAGGCGGTGGTATTGCCAGCACCGTACGTGCCACCCGTGCGGCGAGCGAAGATGAGCTGTTGGCCAGCGCTCGCCAGCGGGTGCAGGCATTGATGCGCGATGGCGTGACCACCGTGGAGATCAAGTCTGGCTATGGCCTGGATCTGGCCAACGAGCGCAAGATGCTCAAGGTGATTCGTCGTCTGGGTGAGGAGTTGCCGCTGACCGTACGCAGCACCTGCCTGGCGGCCCATGCCTTGCCGCCGGAATACAAGGATCGGGCGGACGATTACATCAGCCACATCTGCGATGACATGCTCCCGGCCCTGGCCGCTGAGGGGCTGGTCGATGCGGTGGATGCCTTCTGTGAATACCTGGCCTTTTCTCCGGCACAGGTCGAGCGCGTGTTCATCAAGGCTCAGCAACTGCAGCTTGCGGTGAAGTTGCATGCCGAACAGCTGTCGTCGCTGCACGGATCGAGCTTGGCGGCGCGCTATCAGGCGCTGTCGGCGGATCACCTGGAGTTCATGACCGAAGACGATGCCATCGCCATGGCCAAATCCGGTACTGTCGCGGTCTTGCTGCCAGGCGCTTTCTATTTCCTGCGCGAAACCCAACTGCCGCCGATGGATGCCTTGCGCAAGCATGGGGTGAAGATTGCGATTGCCAGCGACTTGAACCCGGGCACCTCGCCGGCCCTGTCGCTGCGCTTGATGATGAACATGGCCTGTACCCTGTTCCGCATGACGCCGGAAGAAGCCCTGGCCGGCGTCACCACGCATGCGGCAACGGCGTTGGGGCTGGGCCACAGCCATGGTTCGCTGGAGGTCGGCAAGGTCGCCGACTTTGTCGCCTGGCAGATCGAGCGTCCGGCAGACCTGTGCTACTGGCTGGGCGGTGACCTGCCCAAGCGGGTGGTGCGCCTGGGCCGTGAAATTTTCAATTGAAGGAGGGCCTATGGACAAGGTACTGAGCTTTCACCAAGGCAGCCTGCCGCTGCTGATCAGCATGCCGCACGCCGGCCTGCGCCTGACGCCGGTGGTCAAGGCCGGATTGGTAGCGCAAGCGCAAAGCCTGCCCGATACCGACTGGCATATTCCGCAGTTGTACGACTTTGCCCGTGAGCTGGGTGCCAGTGTGGTAGCGGCTGAATACTCGCGCTTTGTGATCGACCTGAACCGCCCGGACGACGATAAACCACTGTACGCCGGGGCTACTACAGGCCTGTATCCAGCCACACTGTTTGAAGGCGAGCCGCTGTTCCAGGCGGGCAAGGAGCCTTCGCCGGAAGAGCGTGCCGAGTACCTGGACAACATCTGGCGTCCTTACCACGAGACGATCGGCAAAGAGCTGGCGCGCCTGCGCGAGCAGTTCGGCTATGCGCTGCTGTGGGATGCGCACTCGATCCGCTCGCACATCCCGCACCTGTTCGAAGGCAAACTGCCCGACTTCAACCTTGGCACCTTCAATGGCGCCAGTTGTGATCCTCAGCTTGCCGAACGACTGCAAGACGTCTGCGCCACAGCCAAGCAGTACAGTCACGTACTCAATGGCCGCTTCAAAGGCGGCCACATCACCCGCCATTACGGCGACCCGGCCAACAATATCCATGCCGTGCAGCTGGAGTTGGCGCAGAGCACCTATATGGAAGAGGTCGAGCCGTTCAAGTATCGCGAAGACCTGGCGCAACCGACCCAGGTGGTGTTGCGTAAATTGCTGGAGACAGTGCTGGCCTGGGGACGGGAGCGTTACCAGGCCTGATCTTGGGAGGGAGCCAACGCCCCGACCTCAATCGATTCGTCTGTACTGACACCTGTGGGAACCGGCAAAGCGAGCAATAACGTCCCTGTGCGCAACACAGGGACATGCTCAAAGCGCAATTCAGGTTTATGATGCCCAACGGCAGAATAATTCCCACACGGAGTGCGTAATGCAGACCTTGTACCCGCAGATCAAACCTTACGCACGGCACGATCTGGCCGTGGAAGCACCGCATGTGCTGTATGTCGACGAGAGCGGTTCGCCGGAGGGTCTGCCGGTACTGTTCATCCATGGCGGCCCGGGTGCTGGCTGTGATGCCCAGAGCCGTTGCTACTTCGATCCCAACCTGTACCGGATCGTCACCTTCGATCAGCGTGGGTGCGGGCGCTCCACTCCCCATGCCAGCCTGGAAAACAACACCACCTGGCACCTGGTCGAAGACATGGAGCGCATCCGCAAGCACCTGGGTATCGAAAAGTGGGTGCTGTTCGGCGGCTCCTGGGGTTCGACCCTGGCCCTGGCCTATGCCCAGACGCACCCCGAGCGCGTTCACGGCCTGATTCTGCGCGGTATCTTCCTGTGCCGCCCGCAAGAAATCGAATGGTTCTACCAGGCTGGCGCCAGCCGCTTGTTCCCGGACTATTGGCAGGACTATATCGCGCCGATTCCGGCCGAAGAGCGCGGCGACCTGGTCAAAGCCTTCCACAAGCGCCTGACCGGCAACGACCAGATTGCCCAGATGCATGCAGCCAAGGCCTGGTCCACCTGGGAAGGCCGCACTGCAACGCTGCGCCCTAACCCGTTGGTGGTCGATCGGTTCTCTGAACCACAGCGGGCACTGTCGATCGCCCGTATCGAATGCCACTACTTCACCAATAATGCGTTCTTTGAACCAGACCAACTGATCCGTGACATGCCCAAGATCGCTCATTTGCCAGCCGTCATCGTGCATGGCCGCTACGACGTGATCTGCCCGCTGGACAACGCCTGGGCGCTGCACCAGGCCTGGCCGAACAGCGAATTGAAGGTGATTCGCGACGCTGGTCACGCTGCCTCCGAGCCGGGGATTACCGATGCGTTGGTGCGTGCTGCCGACCAGATGGCCCGGCGTTTGCTCGATCTGCCTCTGGAAGAAGCATGAAGGGGCTGCTGCAGCGCGTACGTGGTGCGCGGGTCGATGTCGAAGGCAAAACCGTAGGGGCGATTGACCAGGGTTTGTTGGTGTTGGTCGCCGTCGAGCCGGGCGACACCCAGGCGCACGCCGATAAATTGCTGCATAAGCTGCTTAACTATCGGGTGTTCAGCGACCCGCAGGGCAAGATGAACCTGTCGCTCAAGGATATCGACGGCGGGTTGCTGCTGGTTTCGCAGTTCACCCTGGCCGCAGATACCCAAAGTGGTCTGCGTCCAAGCTTTTCCACCGCGGCGCCTCCGGCGCTCGGTGCCGAACTGTTTGACTATTTATTGGCCCGGGCACAGGCGCAGCATGGCACGGTAGCCAGCGGTCTGTTCGGGGCTGACATGCAGGTGCATTTGGTCAATGATGGCCCGGTAACATTTATGTTACAAATCTGATGGCAAAAAACCCCTGTTTGCACGAAAACAAGGGGGTTTGTAGCATAAATAGTTTGCTTGGCCTGATGCGTTGTAACGCAGCCTGCTGGATAATCGCGCGCTTTAAGGACCTGCGTTCGTAGGTTCGTTTTACTCTGACTTGAGACTGTCCGGAACCGTTTGGGGAATCATTGCGCCCTTTCGGAGTCCGAACAGTGCTCGCCAACCTGGCATTTGTAGCTGGCCGTTGGTTTATTGATCTGTTTTCGGCGAGGGTTGCTCGTGATTGTAAGTCCCTGTAATGCACCAATAACCTCTGGCAATCGGCTGCGTAAAGCCTTGTTGGCAGGCGCAACACTGGTAGGCCTGCTCAGCGCTGGCCAGCTCTGGGCGTTCAACCTTGACGATGTTGCGGCCAAGGCGAAGGATCTTGCCGGGCAAAAGTACGAGGCGCCGAAAAGCAATTTGCCAGCCGTGTTCCGTGACATGAAGTACGGCGACTACCAGCAGATCCGCTTCCGCTCGGAAAAAGCCGAGTGGGCCAACGACAAGACGCCGTTCAAGCTGTCCTTCTATCACCAGGGCATGCATTTCGACACGCCGGTGAAAATCAACGAAGTGACCGCGACCAAGGTCGAGGAAATCAAGTACGACCCGAGCCGTTTCGATTTCGGCAACGTGCAGTTCGATGCCAAGGCCACCGAAAACCTCGGCTACGCCGGTTTCCGCGTGCTGTACCCGATCAACAAGGCCGACAAGCAGGATGAAATCATGACCCTGCTGGGGGCCAGCTATTTCCGCGTCGTCGGCAAGGGCCATGTCTACGGTCTGTCCGCCCGTGGCCTGGCGATCGACACCGCGCTGCCGTCGGGTGAAGAGTTCCCACGCTTCACCGAGTTCTGGATCGAGAAGCCAAAGCCTACCGACAAGCACCTGGTGATCTATGCGCTGCTCGACTCGCCGCGCTCCACCGGCGCCTACAAGCTGACCCTGCGTCCGGGCAGCGACACCATTGTCGACGTCAAGTCCAAGGTGTTCCTGCGTGACCACGTCAGCCGCCTGGGCATCGCCCCGCTGACCAGCATGTTCCTGTTCGGTGGCAACCAGCCGTCGAAGGTGCCGAACTACCGTCCGGCCCTGCACGACTCCGAAGGCCTGTCGATCCATGCCGGCAATGGCGAATGGCTGTGGCGTCCGCTGAACAACCCGAAACACCTGGCCGTGAGCAACTTCAGCGTTGAAAACCCACGTGGTTTCGGCCTGCTGCAGCGTCAGCGCGAGTTCAGCCAGTTCGAAGACCTCGATGACAACTACCAGAAGCGCCCAAGTGCCTGGATCGAGCCGGTGGGTGACTGGGGCAAGGGTACCGTCGATCTGGTCGAGATTCCGACCGCCGATGAAACCAACGACAACATCGTTGCCTTCTGGAGCCCGGAAAAGCTGCCGGAGCCAGGTACGCCGTTCGAATACGCCTACCGTCTACACTGGACTATCGACGAGTCCGAGTTCCACTCGCCGAACCTGGGTTGGGTCAAGCAGACCCTGCGTTCGACCGGTGACGTCAAGCAGTCCAACCTGATTCGCCAGCCAGACGGCAGCATTGCCTTCCTGGTCGACTTTGAAGGCCCGGTGCTGGCTAAACTGCCGGAAGACACTGCTGTTCGTAGTCAGGTCAGCCTTGGTGACAACGCTGAACTGGTGGAAAATAACCTGCGCTACAACCCGGAAATCAAAGGCTGGCGCCTGACCTTGCGGATGAACGTCAAGGATCCGAGCAAGTCCGTTGAAATGCGTGCAGCGCTGCTGCGTGACGTTCCGGTCGAGCCTGCCAAGCCGGCTAAACAGGACAAGGCTGCGGCCAAGACCGCCAAAGCCGAGAAACCTGCCGAGCAACCTGCCGCCGATGCGGCGTCCACCACTGGGGCACCGGCCACCACCGAACAGGTGCTGACCGAGACCTGGAGCTATCAGTTGCCTGCCGATGAGTAACTCTCAAGCACGGCCAGAATCGCTTGGCGAATACCTGGCCCACTTACCACTGAGCGATGAGCAGCGGGCAGAACTTGCCAGCTGCACCTCGTTCAGCGAGCTGCATCAACGATTGTCGGCGCAGCCGGGCACCCGTGACGCCGAAGCCGTACAGGCTTCGGTGGGTGAGCGGCTGACGCTGACCTGCGCCCAGGACATGCACGACGCCGAGATGCTGGCCGTCGATGCCAGTGGCCGGGTGTGCCTGAAAGCGACGCCGCCAATCCGCCGCACACGGGTGATTCCCGAGCCGTGGCGCACCAATATTCTGATCCGCGCCTGGCGCCGCCTGACCGGGCGCACCAACGCGCCGCCCCCGCCCAAGCGCGAGCTGCCAAAGGCGCGCTGGCGCTGGGTCGGCTCGATGCGCCGCTACATTCTGCTGGCGCTGATGCTCGGGCAGACCATCGTTGCCGGTTGGTACATGAAAGGCATCTTGCCGTACCAGGGCTGGTCGTTTGTGGACCTTGATGAAGTCATGCACCAGTCGCTGATGCAGACCATCACCCAGGTCTGGCCGTATGCGCTGCAGACCAGCATCCTGATTCTGTTCGGCATCCTGTTCTGCTGGGTGTCAGCCGGGTTCTGGACGGCGTTGATGGGCTTTCTTGAGCTGTTGACCGGGCGCGACAAGTACCGCATTTCCGGCAGCAGCGCCGGTAACGAGCCGATCGAGGCCGGTGCGCGTACCGCCATCGTCATGCCGATCTGCAACGAAGACGTCCCACGGGTGTTTGCCGGCTTGCGCGCGACGTTCGAGTCGGTTGCCGCCACCGGTGACCTGGACCGCTTCGATTTCTTTGTCCTCAGTGACACCAACGACACCGATATTGCCGTGGCCGAACAACAGGCGTGGCTGGAAGTCTGCCGTGAAGCCAAAGGCTTCGGGCGGATCTTCTACCGTCGCCGTCGTCGCCGGGTGAAACGCAAAAGCGGCAACCTCGACGACTTCTGCCGTCGCTGGGGTGGCGACTACCGTTACATGGTGGTCCTCGACGCGGACAGCGTGATGAGTGGCGAATGCCTGACCAGCCTGGTGCGCTTGATGGAAGCCAACCCGGATGCCGGGATCATCCAGACCGCGCCGAAAGCCTCGGGCATGGATACCCTGTATGCGCGCATGCAGCAGTTCGCAACGCGCGTCTACGGCCCACTGTTCACCGCTGGCCTGCACTTCTGGCAGCTGGGTGAGTCGCATTACTGGGGGCACAACGCGATCATCCGCATGAAGCCGTTCATCGAGCACTGCGCCCTGGCGCCGTTGCCGGGCAAGGGTGCGTTCGCCGGTGCGATCCTCTCCCACGACTTCGTCGAAGCTGCGCTGATGCGCCGTGCCGGCTGGGGCGTGTGGATTGCCTACGACTTGCCGGGCAGCTACGAAGAGCTGCCGCCCAACCTGCTCGATGAGCTCAAGCGCGACCGGCGCTGGTGCCACGGCAACCTGATGAACTTCCGCCTGTTCCTGGTCAAGGGCATGCACCCGGTGCACCGTGCGGTGTTCCTCACCGGCGTGATGTCGTACCTGTCGGCACCGCTATGGTTCTTCTTCCTGGTGCTGTCGACGGCGTTGCTGGCGACCAACACCCTGATGGAGCCGCAGTACTTCCTTGAGCCGCGTCAGCTCTACCCGTTGTGGCCACAGTGGCATCCGGAGAAGGCCATTGCGCTGTTCTCCACCACCATTGTCTTGTTGTTCCTGCCCAAACTGCTCAGCGTCATCCTGATCTGGGCCAAGGGTGCGAAAGAGTTCGGTGGGCGCTTCAAAGTCACCCTGTCGATGCTGCTGGAGATGCTGTTCTCCATGCTGCTGGCGCCGGTGCGGATGATTTTCCACACCCGTTTCGTTCTGGCCGCGTTCCTCGGCTGGGCGGCGACCTGGAACTCGCCGCAACGTGACGATGACTCCACGCCGTGGAGCGAGGCGGTGCGCCGTCATGGCCCGCAAACCTTGCTGGGTGTGGCCTGGGCTCTGCTGGTGGCGTGGTTGAACCCGAGCTTCCTGTGGTGGCTGGTGCCGATTGTCGGTTCGCTGATGCTGTCGATCCCGGTGTCGGTGATCTCCAGCCGCGTGCACCTGGGCCTGCGTGCCAAGGATGAAAGCCTGTTCCTGATCCCTGAGGAATACGCGACGCCACGCGAGCTACTGGCAACCGATGAGTACACCCACGAGAACCGCTGGCACGCCATGCACGACGGTTTTGCCCGGGCGGTGGTCGATCCGCAGCAAAACGCCCTGGCCTGTGCCCTGGCCACGGCGCGTCACGGTGTCGCGGCGCCGATCGAGGCGTTGCGTGCCGAGCGTATCGGTAAGGCGCTGGAGGTCGGCCCAGGCAATCTGGACGGCAATACCCGTCTGGCCCTGCTCAGTGATCCGGTCGCCTTGGCGCGCCTGCACAACCGGGTCTGGGCTGAGAGCAACGAGGCCTGGCTGGACGTTTGGCGCAAGTCGATCGCCAACGATCCGCACTCGCCGTTGCTGCCTCTGCATCCGGAGCCTGAGGCGCAGCCTTCTTTGGCCAGCGCCTGATTGATCGCGGGGCAAGCTGAACTGGCCTAATGATCCTGGACACCTCAATCGGGCGCTATGATGGCGCCCAAACCTGAGGTGTTTGGATATGCGTAATTCTTACTCGAGTGACTTCAAGCTACAGGCGGCCAGCATGGTGCTGGACGAAGGCCAATCAGTTCCACAGGTCTGTGCCAGTTTAGGCATTGGCCCTACAGCGTTGCGTCGTTGGGTCGATCAACTGCGCCAGGAGCGTCAAGGCTTAACCCCTGTGGGTGCCAAGGCAATAACGGCAGACCAGCAGGAAATCCAACGGCTCAAAGCCCTGCTCAAGCAGAAAGACCGGGATATCGAAATCCTAAAAAAGGCCAGCGCTCTCCTGCTTTTGGACGCCAAAGATCACTCGCGTTGATCGATGAGCTGGGTGAGCAATACGGCGTTAATGAGTGTTGTCGGGTGCTTGGGGTCAGCCGCAGCAGTTTCTACTGCTGGCGCCAGCGTAAGGACCGGCGTTACCCCGGACGGGAAAAACTCAAGGCCCAGTTGATCAGACATCATCGTGAGTCGAGAGGGGCGGCAGGTTCGCGCACCTTGGCCAAGATGCTGCAAGCCAGTGGACACCCAGTCGGCCGCTTCAAGGCGCGCCGCCTGATGCAAGAAGCTGGGATCAGCAGCCGTCAACGCAGACGCCACAAATACAAATCTTCAGGCGTTGAAGCCCTGACCGCACCGCACGAGCTCAAACGGCAATTCGATGTGCGGGCGACAAATGAGGTCTGGTGCGGAGATGTAACGTACATCAAGGCTGGTAAGCGCTGGCTGTACTTCGCGGCTGTCTTGGACTTGTTTGCACGGCGGATTGTCGGCTGGTCGTTCTCGATGATCTCGGATGCTGAACTGACCTGCGCGGCCTTACGCATGGCAACCGAGCTGCGCGGACGCCCCAAGGGTGTGCTATTTCACTCTGACCAAGGCTGTCAGTACACCAGCCACAAGTTCAGAAATGAGCTGCGCGAGCATGGGCACCGGCAGAGCATGAGCCGTAAAGGCGAGTGCTGGGACAACGCCCCGATGGAGCGGTTTTTTGGAAGCCTGAAATCTGAGTGGGTACCCGAAGATGGCTACGACTCGGAGCATGAGGCCCGAATGGATGTGCAGCGCTTTATCACCCGCTACAACACCACTAGGCCTCACAGCTACAACGGATACCGGTCGCCGGTCGAGGCAGAGAAGCTGGCGGCGTAAACCTTAACGGGTGTCCAGGATTACTTGACCAGTTCAAGCCCGCTCCTACACCCTGTAGGAGCGGGCTTGCCCCGCGTTTTGTTTAAGCCCTTTTTCTGATACCCACAACGCTGTCCATGCGTTAGCATCCCTCCCGATATCTCGCACCCGTCTGTAGGACGGTTCGCGCCAAGAATAAAATTCGAGCTTTCTTGCTGGGGGATCTGGTGATGTTCAAGAAATATCTGTCGATGCTGCTGGTCGGCGTCACCGCACTGATGGCAGTCAATGCCGCACAGGCGGCCGGCGCTATTGATGAGGCGGTCAAGCGCGGTACCCTGCGTGCGGGCATGGACCCGACCTATATGCCGTTCCAGATGACCAACAAGCGCGGCGAAATCGTCGGCTTCGAAGTCGATATCCTCAAGGCCATGGCCAAGTCCATGGGCGTCAAGCTGGAGATGGTTTCCACCGCCTACGACGGCATCATTCCGGCCCTGATGACCGACAAGTTCGACATCATCAGCAGCGGCATGACCCTGACTCAAGAGCGCAACCTGAAGCTGAACTTCAGCGAACCCTTCATCGTGGTCGGTCAAACCCTGTTGATCCGCAAGGAACTGGCTGGCGAAATCAAGTCCTACAAAGACTTGAACAACGAGAAGTACCGCCTGACCTCCAAGCTCGGTACCACCGGTGAGATGGTCGCCAAGAAGCTGATCGGCAAAGCCAAGTACCACGGTTACGACAACGAGCAAGAAGCGGTGATGGACGTGGTCAACGGCAAGGCCGATGCCTTCGTTTACGACGCGCCGTACAACGTCGTTGCAGTCAACAAAGCCGGTGCGGGCAAGCTGCTGTTCCTCGACAAGCCGTTCACCTTCGAACCCCTGGCCTTTGGCCTGAAGAAAGGCGACTACGACAGCCTGAACTTCATCAACAATTTCCTGCACCAGATCAAGCACGACGGTACCTACGATCGCATCCACGACAAGTGGTTCAAGGACACCGCCTGGCTCAAGGACATGGAATAAGGCCGAGGCACCACGCCCGGTTTGAAACCCGACGCGCAGGCCAAGCCCTGCGCGTTCGCTTTTACGGAAGTACCCTGACGTGATCAAACACAAGAAAGCCCAGTGGCCCTGGCACGGGCTGACCGCATTGGTTCTGGTGGGCCTGGCGCTGAGCCTGTACTACGCGACCTCGACGATCTCCTATGAGTGGAGCTGGAATCGGGTGCCGCAGTATTTCGCCTACCAGGCCGAAGTGGCCCAGCGCGCAAGCGAGAATGGCACCATCGAGTCGATCACCAACAAAGGTGACATGGCCAGCGTTACGCTGCGCGACGAAAGTGGTGGCGAGCAAGTGTTCGACGTCGAATCGGCCAGCCTGTTGCTGTCGCGCGGTGACGACGTGGCTGAAGGCGACCTGATCGGTGTGACCCATCACTGGGCTGCAGGCCCGCTGGCCTGGGGCCTGTGGACCACGATCTGGATTTCTGTGGCCTCGGGCATTCTGGGCCTGGTGATCGGCTTGTTCGCCGGGTTGTGCCGGTTGTCCAACAACCCGACCCTGCGCGACCTGTCGACGGTGTATGTCGAGCTGGTGCGCGGTACGCCGCTGCTGGTTCAGATCTTTATCTTCTACTTTTTCATCGGTACGGTGCTCAACCTCTCCCGCGAGTTTGCCGGGGTGGCTGCGCTGGCCTTGTTCACCGGCGCGTATGTTGCCGAAATCGTCCGTGCTGGTGTGCAGTCGATCGCCAAAGGGCAGGGCGAAGCGGCCCGTTCGTTGGGTTTGAGCGCCGGTCAGTCGATGCGCCATGTGGTGCTGCCACAAGCCTTCAAACGCGTGCTGCCACCGCTGGCCGGGCAATTCATCAGCCTGGTCAAGGACACCTCGCTGGTGTCGGTGATTGCCATTACCGAACTGACCAAGAGCGGCCGCGAAGCGATCACCACCTCGTTCTCGACGTTCGAGATCTGGTTCTGCGTCGCCGGGCTGTACCTGTTGATCAACCTGCCGCTGTCGCAGATTGCTGGCCGGCTTGAGCGGAGGCTTGCGCAAAGTGATTGAAGTCCGTGATCTGGTAAAAGTCTTCGATACCCGGGGCCAAGTGGTGCGTGCTGTCGATCACGTCAGCACCAACGTGGCCAAGGGTGAAGTATTGGTGGTGCTAGGGCCTTCGGGCTCGGGCAAATCGACCTTCCTGCGTTGCCTTAACGGCCTGGAGTCGTTCGACGAAGGCACTGTGGCAATCGATGGTCTGCAACTGGCTGACCCGAAGACCGACGTCAACGCCTACCGCCGTGAAGTCGGCATGGTGTTTCAGCACTTCAACCTGTTCCCGCACATGACCGTGCTGGAGAACCTGTGCCTGGCGCAGAAAGTGGTGCGTAAACGCAGCAAGGTTGAGCGTGAGGCCAAGGCCCGTGCATTGCTGGAGAAAGTCGGTATTGGCCAGAAGGCCAATGAATACCCCTCGCGCCTGTCCGGTGGGCAGCAGCAGCGGGTCGCCATTGCCCGGGCGTTGGCGATGGACCCGAAAGTCATGTTGTTCGATGAGCCCACTTCGGCGCTCGACCCGGAAATGGTCGGGGAAGTACTCGACGTCATGAAAACCCTGGCCCTGGAAGGCATGACCATGGTTTGCGTGACCCACGAAATGGGCTTCGCCCGTGAAGTGGCGGACCGCGTGTTGTTCTTCGACCATGGCAAATTGCTGGAAGACTCGCCGCCTGAGGCGTTCTTCACCTCGCCCAAAGACCTGCGGGCCCAAGCCTTCCTGCGCCAGGTGCTGTAACCCGGTAGGAGCGGGCTTGCCCCGCGATTGCGGTATGCCTGACACACCGCAATCGCGGGGCAAGCCCGCTCCTACAGGGTTACAGGTTGAAGCGTCCTGCCAGTGTCTGCAGGTGACGGCCCAGCCGTGCCAGTTCAGCCGTGGACGCCGCCGTTTGTTCACTGGCTGTACTGGTCTGGTCCGACACTTCGCGTACGTTGATCACACTGCGGTTGATCTCTTCAGCAACGGCACTCTGCTCTTCGCTGGCCGTGGCAATCTGCTGGTTCATCCCCTGAATGTTCGACACCGTGTGGGTAATCTGCCCCAGCGCGTCGCCTGCCTTGCGGCTCAATTCGACACTGTCGCGGGTCAGGTTCTTGCTGTTGTCGAGCAGGCGGGTAACCTGATCGGTGCCTTCATGCAGGTTGCCGATCAACAATTCGATCTCTTCGGTTGATTGTTGGGTGCGTTGCGCCAACCCGCGGACTTCATCGGCGACTACGGCGAAGCCACGTCCCGCTTCCCCCGCCCGTGCGGCCTCGATGGCCGCGTTGAGTGCCAGCAGGTTGGTTTGCTCCGACACCGACTTGATCACATCCAGAATGCTGCCGATACGCTGGCTTTCACCGGCCAGTTGATGCATGGCGCTGATCGAGTGGTCCATCTGTTTGGCCAGCTCTTCAATCTGCTCCACTGCCTCGCTTACCACGCGGTCACCGAGTTGTGCCTGCTGGTCCGCCGCGGTCGCCGCTTGTGAGGCTTGTTCGGCACTACGCGCAACCTCATGAACGGTGGCGCTCATCTGGTTCATGGCCGTGGCAACCTGGTCGGTTTCATCTTTTTGCTGGGCGACCCTGACCTTGGTCTGTTCGCTGACCGCCGCCAGCTGCTCGACTGCCGCAGACAACTGGCTGATGCCCTGGTCGATACCGCCGAGCAATTCGCGCAGGCTCAGGGTCATGGCATACATGCTGTTCTGCAATTGGCCCATTTCGTCGCGTCGCTGGACCTTCTCGGCGTGCTGCAGGTCGCCCTTGGCAATCCGGGCGGCCAACGCCAGCGTGTGTTTGAGCGGTGTGGTGATCTGCAAGGTGATCAACCACGCGGCCAGGCTGCCAAAGATCAACGCCAAGGCGGCCTGAAGCGTCAGGCCCGCCTCGGCCTGTACCGCTTCAGTGTCGCGCTGTTCGATCTGGTGTTCACTCAGTGCACCGCTGGTATCACGCAGCTGGATGCCTAGCTGTTCCAGGCGGCCCTGCAGCTGCTCCACCTCAATGGCAGCGCGACGATACTGATCAAGGCTGCTTTGATAGCCAGAGAGTGCCGAGCGCAGGTTATCCAGCGCGGTCCCTGACAGGCCGTGTTGCTGCATCAGTTGCGCCAGTTGTACAACGGCCTGCACAGCGGCCTCGACGGCAATCTGGCCGACAGCGCTGTAGCTGTCGATGGGGTCGAAGGTATAGGCCGGTGCCAGGCTCTGCTGGTTGGCGACGTCGATGTGTCGCGTGAAGGCTTCGATCAGGTTCAGCAGACGGCCTTGGGCGCTTTGTTGTCTATCGTCGCGCAGGTTCACCAGCACCTGGCTCTGCAGCGCGTCACTCAGTTCGACCAGGCGCTGTTCAGCCGCGTGCATGGCCTGTTGTCGCGTAAGGCGTAACGCTACCGCTTGCTGCAGTTGTGCAAAGCCCTGGGTAAAGCCCTGAACGGTTTGCAGCATGCTGGCAATCATCTGCCGATCTTCGGGCGCTTCATAGCGCTCGCGCATGCTTGTCAGCAGTGTGTGCAGGGCGGCCAGTGACTGCTCGACCTGGGCCTTGCTCTGGGCATCACTGAGTACCCGAAAGGTGATGCGTTCGGCCCTGAGGTCTTTACCCGTGGCGTTGAGGTGGGCGATTTCCTGAAGTTTTTCCGAGCGCACAATGGCGCCTTCCAGCGCGTGCCAGCCACTGAAGGTGATCAATAGTGTCAGTACCAGGACCAAGGCAAAAGCCAGGGTCAGTTTCAGCCTGACGCTCATGTTGCCTAGCATCCGATTCATAGCTCCGAACATGGAGGGGCTCCTGCAGTTTTGGGGAGCAGACGCCATGAAGGGTTCAGGCGCTGCCCCTTGCTGATCGGCAGACATGCAGCGGCCTAGACCTGCAAACCGTGTAGGAGATTTCGCCCTGATAGGTCAGGAAAACGGCTGAATTTCGGGGTATGTAGGAAGGTTGCCCAAAGGCAGATTGCCTGAACGGCGAGAGGTCCAACCTGTGCTACACAATGCGGTAGCACAGGTTGTTTAGCTCAGAGCTGGAATTTGCCTACAAGGCCCTGCAGGTGAGTGCCCAGGCGTGCCAGCTCGACGCTGGAGGCTGCAGTTTCCTCGCTGGCAGCGGAGGTTTGGTCCGACACGTCGCGCACGTTCATGACGCTGCGGTTGATCTCTTCTGCCACCGCGCTCTGCTGCTCGGCTGCCGCCGCGATCTGCTGGTTCATGGCCTGGATCGAAGAGACGGTGCGGGTAATGGTGTCCAGAGAAGTGCCGGCGCGACGGGTCAGCTCGACGCTACTATCGGTCAGGTTGCGGCTGGCATCCATGGTGCTGGCGACCTGTTGCGTGCCGCTTTGCAAACCGGCAATCAAGGCTTCGATCTCTTCGGTCGATTGCTGGGTGCGTTGAGCCAGGCTGCGCACTTCATCGGCGACCACGGCAAAGCCACGTCCGGCCTCGCCTGCGCGGGCAGCTTCGATAGCCGCGTTGAGGGCCAGCAGGTTGGTTTGCTGGGCGACCGACTTGATGACATCGAGCACGCTGCCGATCTTGTCGCTCTCACTCTTGAGCAGGCCCATCGCCTCGCTGGAGAGATTCATTTCGTTGGCCAGGCGCTCGATCTGGGCAATGGCTTCACCGACCACACGATCGCCTTCACGGGCCTGCTGATCGGCCACCAGAGCGGCCTCCGAGGCTTCTTCGGCATTGCGTGCGACTTCTTGCACGGTGGCCGCCATTTCGTTCATGGCGGTGGCCACCTGATCGGTCTCGACCTTTTGGTTGTTGACCCCGGCGCTGGTTTGCTCGGTCACCGCCGAGAGCTCTTCAGCTGCACTGGCGATCTGCGTGACACCGTCACCGATGCCACCAATCAACTCGCGCAGGCTGACAGTCATGCGTTGCATGCTGTGTTGCAACTGACCCAACTCGTCACGACGCTCGACCACCAGATCATGGCGCAAGTCGCCACTGGCAACGCGGTCGGCGGCATTGAGGGTCTGGCGCAGCGGAATAATGATCTGGCGGGTGATGGCCCAGGCAGCGAGCATGCCGAACAGCAAGGCAATCGCCGTGGCCAGGGTGAGCGTGGATTTCGCATGTTGCGATTCTTCGTCGCGCAGTTGCGTCAGTGTGCTGGTCAAATGCTGGCTTTGCTCCAGCAGGATCTGGCCTTGCGCAGCCATTTGCTGAGCAGCTTGTTCCGAGGCATTTTGTGCGCTGCCGAACTCGATCACCGCCGCTCGGTAATTGCCCAGCGCGCGAGCCGCCTGGTTGAGATTGCCGGTGTAGCTCGCTGGCAGTACATCGGCCAACGTCTTGAGTTGGGAGACGGCCTGGTCAATGGCTTCAAGCGCGGTTTGCTGAAACTCGGCCTTGCCGCTGTAGGTGTAGCCGCGCACCTGGAAGCGTGCCTGCTGCAGCAGTTTGTTTGCCCCCACGACACTGTTGAACAGGTTCAGGTCGCTACCGCTGAGCAACTGCTGCTCGACCTCGGTCGTCAGCTTTGCCGCTTCATCGGCACTGCTGCCCAGTACTGCACGGGCGGCCTCACGCTGGCGCGCGGCTTTCTCGGCACTGTCGAGGGCAAGGCGGTACTGGCGCACGGCTTCTTTCTGCTGCTCGATGCGGCGCAGGTTCTCGGGCAGGACAATGCGTTGGCCAACCTGCTGCAGTTGACGCTCAAGGTTCGCCAGGGCGTTTTCGAGGTTCTGCGCCGAGGCGTCATCAGCCTTGAGCTGCAGGTTTTGCCGGGCGATGCGCAGTTCAAGGGTGGCCTGCAGCACCTGGGAGATGCCACCCAGGGTGTCGCCACGGTTGATAATGCCGTTAACGCCCTGCCAGCCGGTCAGGGTAATGCTCAAGGTCAGGAGCAGAACCAGGCCGAAGCCGATGCCGAGTTTTCGATTGACGCTCACGTTGCTCAGGTGCTGGGCTAACCAACGGTACATGGTGGGACTCCAATGCGATCGGCGAGGCGATTTGTTGTTCTGGTGCCCTTGCATCGGCGCCAGATCGCAAAACTGAAGTCAGAACAGACGAGCGAGCAAGGCGGTGACTGCAGTCTCTACGCGCAGAATGCGCTCACCCAGTTGCACGGGGGTAAGACCGGCCTTGCCCAGCAAGTCGATCTCGTAGGGAATCCAGCCGCCTTCCGGGCCGATTGCCAGGGTAACGGGCTCGTTCAGACCACGCGGGCAGGGCGGGAATGGCCCGGGGTGGCCGACCAGACCGAGGGTACCCTCAGCGATGGCGGGCAGGCGGTCTTCGACGAACGGCTTGAAGCGCTTTTCGATGATGACCTCGGGCAGCACCGTGTCACGCGTCTGTTCCAGGCCCAGAATCAGCTGCTCGCGGATCGCCTCGGGCTCCAGGAACGGTGTTTGCCAGAAGCTTTTCTCGACCCGGTAGCTGTTGACCAGAATCAGTTTCGGCACGCCCATGGTGGCGACGGTCTGGAACACCCGGCGCAGCATCTTCGGGCGTGGCAAGGCCAGCACCAGAGTCAACGGCAGTTTGGTCGGCGGTTCGCGGTCGAAGGTGACCGACAATTCCGCCTCATGGCCTTCCAGACGCTCTACCCGGGCTTCGCCCATGCGTGCGCCAATGCGTCCGACGCGCAGCGTATCGCCGACGGCTACACGGTGAATCTCCTGCATGTGGGTAAAGCGCCGATCAGCCAGAACGACGCGATCGGCCGCGATGAAATCGGCTTCTTCGAGTAACAGCAGGTTCACGGTTGAGTCGCTGGCGGCTGGTCGTTGTGGTCGTCAGTGGCGTCTTCCGGATGCTCGCCGCGCTTGCGGATCAGCCCGCCAAACAACACGCCGATCTCGAACAGTAGCCACATGGGCACCGCCAGCAAGGTCTGCGAGAAGATGTCGGGTGGCGTAAGGATCATGCCGACCACGAAGCAGCCGATGATCACGTACGGACGGATCTTCTTCAGGTACTTCACATCGACGACGCCGATCCACACCAGCAAGACCACCGCAACGGGGATCTCGAAGGCCACGCCGAAGGCAAAGAACAGGGTCATGACAAAGTCCAGGTAGCTGGCAATGTCGGTCATCATCGACACCCCTTCAGGGGTGGCGCTGGCGAAGAAACCAAAAATCAGCGGGAACACCAGGAAATAGGCAAAGGCCATCCCGGCGTAGAACAGGATGATGCTGGAGATCAGCAACGGGATGGCAATGCGCTTTTCATGACGGTACAGACCCGGTGCGATAAAGCCCCAGATCTGCTGGAGAATCAGCGGGATCGCCAGAAACAGCGAAACGATCATGGTCAGCTTGAACGGCGTCAGGAACGGCGAGGCCACGTCGGTGGCAATCATCGTGGCGTTGGCCGGCAGGTGCTCACGCAGTGGCGCCGACACCAGGGTGTAGATCTGCTGCGCGAAGGAAAACAGCCCGGCGAAGATCAGGAAGATGGCCGCGACGCAACGCAGCAGGCGCGTACGCAGCTCGGTGAGGTGCGAAACCAGCGGCATCGGCTGGTCGTTTTCCGGAATATCGCTCATGGGGCTCGCGGCGGCTGTGTCGGTTCGGTGGTTGCGCTGGCAGCCGGTGTGCTTTCGGCGCTGGCGACAGGTGAGGGCGGGACGGCTTCGCTGTTGGCTACCGGCGCCGCAGGGGCTTCAGGGCTGACGCTCTGCGGGTTGAGGATCCGGCGCGCTTCCTGCTCCATGGAGAGGATGTGCTCGTTGTGCAATTGACGGCGGATGTCATCGGCGCCGATTTCGCGTTCCACTTCCTGCTTGATGCTATTGAAGCTGCGCTTGAGACGGCCAATCCACAGGCCAGCCGTACGCGCGGCCCCCGGCAAGCGCTCAGGGCCGAGTACCAGCAGGGCGACGAGGCCCACGAGCAACAGTTCGCTGAAGCTGATCCCGAACATTGATCAATCTTTCCTGATCGGCTCTTCGACCTTGTGCGCCTGGCCGTCGATGGTTTGCGGCTGGTTCAATGGCGAAGTGGCTTGTGGCTGAACGGGTTGCACCGGCGGTGGGGTTTGTTCGGCCGGTTTGGTTTCTTCTTCGTTCATGGCTTTCTTGAAGCCCTTGATCGATTCACCCAGGTCGCTGCCGAAGTTTTTCAGCTTCTTGGTACCGAACACCAGTACCACCACGACCAACAGGACGATCCAGTGTTTCCAGTCAAAAATACCCATGGTGCAATCCCTCGATTTAATTCAGTTAGGCCGATGGCTGACGTGCGGCTTTCTCGGCGTGCCCGGACAGGCCGAAGCGGCGATCCAGCTCATCCAGCACCGCTTGAGGGTGCTGGCCCAGTTGGGCGAGCATGACCAGGCTATGGAACCACAGATCGGCGGTCTCGTAGATGACATCGCTGTAATCTCCGCTGTGGGCGGCATCCTTGGCAGCAATGATGGTCTCGATCGACTCTTCGCCGAGCTTTTCCAGAATCTTGTTCAGGCCTTTATGGTAA
This sequence comes from Pseudomonas sp. NUPR-001, assembly GCF_052147955.1. Lineage (NCBI taxonomy): Bacteria > Pseudomonadati > Pseudomonadota > Gammaproteobacteria > Pseudomonadales > Pseudomonadaceae > Pseudomonas > Pseudomonas sp. NUPR-001. The sequence goes on along the minus strand of NZ_CP197353.1, from coordinate 5,617,209 downwards.
AGGCTGGCCACGTAGGAACTGTCAGGTTCGGCGCCTTTGCGCGCTTCCAGCACTTCGGCCAGGCGGTTCAGGGTGTCGCTCATGTCAGTGTCCTGCGTGGTAAATGGCGTTAGGGTCTTTGAGGACGGGATCGACGGTCTTCCACTCGCCGTTTTCGTACACACGGTAGAAGCAGCTTTCGCGACCGGTATGGCAAGCGATATGCCCCAGTTGCTCGACCATCAGGATGATCACATCGGCGTCGCAGTCCAGGCGCATTTCATGCAGTTTTTGCACGTGCCCGGATTCTTCGCCCTTGCGCCACAGTTTGCCACGCGAGCGCGACCAATAGATGGCCCGCTGCTCGGCGGCCGTCAGGGCCAGCGACTCGCGATTCATCCAGGCCATCATCAGCACGCGCCCGGTCTTGTGGTCCTGGGCGATAGCCGGTACCAGGCCATCGCTGTTCCACTTGATCTCGTCCAGCCAGTCTTTCATGTACGACTCCAAAACTAGAGGCCCGATCCGCCTCCGACTTCTTGCGCTAGTGTGCCAGTCGGCGGCCCGGCTGGCTATCGACGCACGATCAGGTACAGGCCTGCGGCGAGCATCAGCCAGGCCGGCCAGGCCGCCGGGGCACTGAGGCTGACCGCACCGGCGGCAAGGGTGGCGCCACCGCCGAGCAGGCCGGCACCGAGCAGACGCAAGGCCCAGCCATCGACGTTCTTCTGGCCAGAGGCTTCGGCCTGGTGCGGTTGCGACATGCGCTCCAGCAGGTCACGGGTCATGCCGGCCAGGTGTGGGATCTGCTCAACCTGGCCATGCAGGTTCTGCAGCAGGGTCTTGGGGCTGACTCGCTCGCGCATCCAGCGCTCCAGGAACGGCTGGGCGGTGCTCCACAGGTCCAGTTCGGGGTACAGCTGACGGCCCAGGCCTTCGATGTTAAGCAGGGTTTTTTGCAGCAACACCAGCTGTGGCTGCACTTCCATGTTGAAGCGCCGCGCCGTCTGGAACAGGCGCATCAGTACCTGGCCGAAAGAAATATCTTTTAACGGTTTTTCGAAGATCGGCTCACAAACGGTACGGATCGCCGCTTCGAACTCGTTGAGTTTGGTATGCGCCGGGACCCAGCCCGAGTCGATGTGCAGCTGTGCCACGCGGCGGTAGTCGCGTTTGAAGAAGGCAAACAGGTTGCGCGCCAGGTAGTCCTGGTCTTCCGGCGTCAGGCTGCCGACGATACCGCAGTCGATCGCAATGTACTGCGGGCTCCACGGTTTGACGGTGCTGACGAAAATATTGCCCGGGTGCATGTCGGCATGGAAGAAACTGTCGCGGAACACCTGGGTGAAGAAGATCTCCACACCGCGTTCGGCCAGCAGTTTCATGTCGGTGCGCTGGTCGGCGAGGGTTGCCAGGTCGGTCACCTGAATGCCGTAGATGCGCTCCATTACCAGCACCTTGGGGCGGCACCAGTCCCAGTACACCTGGGGCACGTACATCATCTCCGAGCCTTCGAAGTTGCGCTTGAGCTGGCTGGCGTTGGCCGCCTCGCGCAGCAAGTCGAGTTCGTCGTAGATGGTTTTCTCGTAATCGCTGACCACTTCTACCGGGTGCAGCAGACGGGCATCGGCCGACACCCGCTCGGCGCCGCGGGCGATCAGGAACAGCCAGGCCAGGTCTTGGGCGATGATCGGCTTGAGGCCAGGGCGCACGACCTTGACCACCACCTCTTCGCCACTCTTGAGCTTGGCCGCATGCACCTGAGCGACCGAGGCCGAGGCCAGTGGCTCGACGTCGAAGCGGCTGAACACCTCGCTGATCTTCGCCCCGAGCTGTTCTTCGATCATCGCCACGGCTTTTTGCGGGTCGAACGGCGGTACGCGGTCTTGCAGCAGCATCAGCTCGTCGGCGATGTCTTCAGGCAGCAGATCGCGGCGGGTTGACAGCAATTGGCCGAACTTGATGAAAATCGGCCCAAGATCCTGCAGGGCCAGGCGCAACCGCGCGCCACGGCTGAGGTCCAGCGGTTTGCGTGGCAGCCAGCGCCAGGGCATCACGTGCCGTAAGGCCATCAGCCACCAGGGCAGGGGCAGGTCGAACAGCAGGTCATCGAGGCGGTAGCGGATGACCACGCGCTGGATGCGAAACAGACGGCGGACGGCAAGCAGCTTCATGCGTTATCGCTGGTATCAAGGGATCGGGCAAGGCGCTCAATGCGCGCCTCGAGGCGTTCGATATCGACTTTCAAGGTGTCGAGTTCACTGAAGCGGGCTTCAGCTTCGCGTTGACCGACCAGGGTACGGGCTTCTTCGGCCAGGTACTCAGAGAGGTTCTGGCTGATCGCGGCCAGGCCCTGGCGCGTCCAGCTGGCGCGGCTGCGCAGGTGACCGCTGAGCAGTTGCGTGGCCACCGGGCCAAGCCAGCGCGAGACTTCGTACTCCCAGTCCAGCTCCAGGTCCTGAAGCACGGCGACCAGGTCCAGCAGCGCGGCGCTGTCGCCTTCGAGCTCAACCTGCGGGCTGTGCAGCACGGCGCTCTTGTCCTGGCTCAGGGCCAAACGCAGCAGGCTGCTGGCAGGAGCGCGCAAGGTGCAGTCGGGCGCATTGGCCCAGTGCGAGGCAAGCATCAAGCCTTCATCACTGGGCAGAATGAACACCTGCATTGCCGGCTGGCGACAGTCGATGGCAATCACTTTGCCATCGAGCGACGCCAGGCGCGGCAGCGCAGTGCTGTCCAGGCGCAAGACACGGTTCAAACCGTGCTCGACGCTGGCAAGTACGCCGGCCAGGAGCATCAGGGCTTGATACCGCGGTGCAAGGCGACGATGCCGCTGGTCATGTTGTGGTAGGTCACACGGTCGAAACCGGCATCGACCATCATGGCCTTGAGGGTTTCCTGGTCAGGGTGCATGCGGATCGATTCGGCCAGGTAACGGTAGCTTTCCGAGTCGTTGGTGATCAGCTTGCCGGCCAGCGGCATGAAGGCGAACGAATAGGCATCGTAGACCTTGGACATCAGCTTGCTGGTCGGCTTGGAGAATTCCAGCACCAGCAGGCGGCCGCCGGGCTTGAGCACCCGCAGCATTGAGCGGATGGCTTCGTCTTTGTGCGTGACGTTGCGCAGGCCGAAGGCGATGGTGACGCAATCGAAGTGGTTGTCCGGGAACGGCAGCTTCTCGGCATCGGCCTGGACGAATTCAATGTTGCCAGCCACGCCACGGTCGAGCAGGCGGTCGCGACCGACTTTGAGCATCGACTCGTTGATGTCGGCCAGCACTACCTGGCCGGTTGGGCCGACCAGGTGGGAAAACTTGGCGGCCAGATCGCCAGTACCGCCGGCGATGTCGAGCACACGGTTGCCGCTGCGCACGCCAGACAGCTCGATGGTGAAACGCTTCCACAAGCGGTGCATACCGCCGGAAAGCACATCGTTCATCAAGTCGTATTTGGCTGCTACCGAATGGAAAACCTCAGCGACTTTCTCTGCTTTCTGGCTTTCCGGCACGTTCTGGTAACCGAAATGGGTGGTGGGTTCGGCGTGGTCGCCTTTGCGCTGGTCGTTCATATCGCTTCACCGGAAAAAATTACTGGCCATTCTAGGGCGTACGGTCGGATTTGTCTTGGCGGGGTGTGTCGCAGGTCAGGGCGCGGGCATAATAGAAGTATGCCTCTGAACTCAGGATTGAATGAATGACCCAGATCAGCGTTGAGCGCAAACACAGCCTGGGCCGCGAAGCGGCGCGGGAAAAGGCCCAGGCTCTGGTCGACAAGCTGGCGCGTGAGTACGACCTCAGCGCCCGTTGGAACGGTGACCGTGTCGAGGTCAAACGCAGTGGTGCCTCGGGCAGCGTGCAGATCGGTGAAGACACCATCAAGGTCGAACTGAAGCTCGGCATGATGCTGTCGATGATGGGCGCAACCATCAAGAGCGAGATCGAGCGAGCGCTCGACAAAGCACTGACTTGAAACACCCGGTAGGAGCGGGCTTGCCCCGCGATAGCGATATGTCTGACACACCGATATCGCGGGGCAAGCCCGCTCCTACCGAAAATTTCCCTCCTTAGGGTGAGGATTCTAATTTTTCTCCCTACCTTATGCTCAAGCCCAGCTTCCATGGGCAGTTCCTCCATATCTTTCGAGCGTGAGGTGCAGAGCATGGCAAAAGTGATTCTGAAGAAAAAAGACGACGCCCAGAGCACGCTGGGTGAAGTGCGCGGCTACGCGCGCAAAATTTGGCTGGCGGGTCTGGGTGCTTATGCCCGGGTTGGTCAGGAAGGTGCTGACTACCTGAAAGAGCTGGTCAAGGCTGGCGAGACGGTCGAGAAGCGTGGCAAGAAACGCATCGACCATGAGCTCGATGCCGCCAACAGCCAGATCGATTCGGTCAAGGGTGAGATCAGCAGCGTCAAAGGCAAGGTCGAAGTTCAGCTCGATAAAATCGAAAAGGCTTTCGACTCACGGGTTGCCAGCGCCTTGAATCGCATCGGTATTCCGTCTAAACATGACGTGGAGACACTCTCTGTCAAGCTCGACGAGCTGACGGCATTGCTTGAACGTGTCGCACGTAAACAATAAGGAGAGCGGGATGGCTGGCAAGAAGAATAGCGAAAAAGAAGGCAGCTCCTGGGTCGGTGGGGTCGAGAAGTACTCCCGCAAGATCTGGCTGGCTGGCTTGGGTATCTACTCCAAGATCGATCAGGACGGCAGCAAGCTGTTCGAGTCGCTGGTCAAAGATGGCGAGAAGGCTGAAAAACAGGCCAAGAGTTCTGTCGATGCGGCCAAGACGTCGGCCAAGTCGGCCACCTCTCGGGTGGGCGATGTGAAAGACCGCGCGCTGGGCAAATGGAGCGAGCTCGAAGAGGCTTTCGACAAGCGCCTGAACAGTGCGATCTCGCGTCTGGGCGTGCCTAGCCGCAATGAAGTCAAGGCACTGCACCAGCAGGTCGATACCCTGACCAAGCAGATCGAGAAACTGACCGGCGCTTCGGTCAAGTCGGTCTCCAGCAAACCGGCAGCGAGCAAAACTGCAGCCAAGCCACTGGCCAAGGCCGCGCCGAAAGCGGCGGCCAAGCCTGCAGCGAAAACCGCGGCAGCCAAACCAGCGGCAAAACCTGCAGCCAAGCCAGCCGCCAAAGCCGCAGCGAAACCGGCAGCAGCCAAGCCGGCAGCGGCGAAAAAGCCTGCAGTGAAAAAAGCGCCGGCCAAACCTGCCGCCGCCAAACCAGCAGCACCTGCTGCCAGTGCAGCACCGGCAGCTACCGCAGCGCCTGTCGTAACGGCAGCACCTGTCGCGCCGGCACCGTCGGCAGCCGTAAGCCCGATCAGTCAGAACTGATCTGGGCTTTATCGCGGGGCAAGCCCGCTCCCACAGTGGTATTCGCTGGGAGCGGGCTTGCCCCGCGATGCTTTTCAGCCATCCAGATACCGCAGTGCTAGCTGTTCAGCCGCATGCCGCGAGCCGTTTTCCAGATGCGGCGCCACCAGCATCATCACCTGATACACCACCACACCGACCTCGCCATCACGGGCCAGCACACGCTGGTAATCCAGTGAGAACAGCAGCGTCAGGGTGATCTGTTCCACCAGCTGTCCCAGCGCGCGTGTGTCGCTGACCACCTGGCCTTGTGCTTTGAGGCTGGCAAGCAGTGCTGCAAGGGTGCGCTTGAGGGCATTGAGCAGGTTACGCATGCCGCGAGCCAGCTTGGGTAGGCGGCCAGTAAGGTTCGACAGGTCCTGGAACAGGAAACGGTACTGGGCCATGCGCTCGACGATCAGGTGCAGGAACAGCCAATAGTCCTCGGCATCCAGGCGCACCTCCAGCGGCGGGTCGAGCAGGGGTGTCAGTTCGTCTTCGAAACGCTCGAACAAACCCAGCACCAACGGCTCCTTGCCATGGAAGTGGTAGTACAGGTTGCCCGGGCTGATCCCCATCTCATTGGCGATCTCCAGGGTCGAGACATTCGGTTCGCCCTGCTGGTTGAACAGCTGCAGGGCACACTCGAGAATTCGGTCGCGGGTTTTCATCCGTTCTACTTGTTCAGCGCGCCTGGACATAGGTTCCGGGTGCGGGGTCCATGGGAGGGTAGTTCTGGTTACCCAGGGTCATCAGGGTTTCGCGTTGGGCGCCAGAGCGCGCCTGTATCCATTCCAGCCACTGCGGCCACCAACTGCCTTCAATCTGCTTGGCGTCGTAGAACCAGGCCCGTGGATCACTGCTCAGGCGCGGGTTGTCGGCGTAGTTGGCCTTGGGGTTTCCCGGCGGGTTGAGGATGCTTTGCACATGGCCACTGTTGGCCAGGACGAAGCGTTTTTCGCCGCCCAGCAGCAAGGTCGAGCGGTACACCGCATCCCACGGGGTGATGTGGTCGTTGCTGCCAGCAACGCTGAAGCTGTCGACGTTGACCTTCTGTAAATCGATCGGGGTGCCACAGACCTCCAGGCCAGCGGCGTGGGTCAGCGGGTTGTGCTTAAAGAAGTCCAGCAGGTCGCCGTGCAAGGCGGCGGGCAGGCGGGTGTTGTCGTTGTTCCAGTAGAGAATGTCGAAGGCCGGCGGTGCTTTGCCCAGCAGGTAGTTATTGACGAAGTAGTTCCAGATCAGGTCGTTGGGGCGCATCCAGGCGAAGACCTTGGCGATCTCCCGGCCATCGAGTACACCCTGTTGATAGGAGCGGCGCTTGGCTGCTTCCAGGGTCTGCTCGTCGGCGAACAGGCTGGCGGGGCTGTCGATCTGGCTGTCGAGCAGGCTCACCAGGTACGTGGCGCTGCTGACCCTGCGCAACTGCCGCTTGGCCTGCAGGTGACCTTGCAGGGCCGCCATGGTCAGGCCGCCGGCGCAGGCGCCGATCAGGTTGACTTCGCGGCTGCCGGTGATTGCCCGGCACACATTCATGGCCTCTTCGAGTGCCTCGACGTAACTCGACAAGCCCCACTCACGATGCCGCGGGTCGGGGTTACGCCAGCTGATCATGAAGGTCTGCAGGCCATTTTTGAGCATGTACTGCACAAAGCTGTTGGCCGGGCTCAAGTCGAAGATATAGAACTTGTTGATTTGCGGCGGAACCACCAGCACTGGCCGGGCGTACTGTTTTTCGCTCATTGGCTTGTACTGGATCAGTTCCAGCAGTTCATTGCGAAACACCACCGCGCCGGGGGTGGTGGCCAGGTTGCGGCCCACTTCGAACGCCTCGGGATTGACCTGGCGCGGCAAGCCATCGTTATGACGCAGGTCGTCGAGCAGATGGTTGAGGCCGCGCACCAGGCTCAGGCCACCGGAGTTGAAGAGCTCTTTGACGGCGGCCGGGTTGAGCAAGGAATTAGTCGGAGCCATCGCATCGTTGAGCAAGGCGAAGATGAAATGTGCGCGGGCACGGTCATCGGCGTCCAGCTGGCTTTCATCAATCCATTTGCGGGTTTGCTTCTGCCAGGCCAGATATGCTTGCAGGCCACGGCTGTAAAAGGGGTTGAGCTGCCAGGCCGGGTCATTGAAGCGATTGTCGCGTGGGCTTGGCTGGTGCGGGGTGTCGCCGAGCAGCACCCGGCCCAACTGGTTGCCCAGGGCGAGCATATGTTTGGCCGTGTGCAACGGATGGCGCAGGCTGTGGCGGCTGACATTGCGCAACGTCGACAGCAGGTCGCGACCACGCAGGCCGGTGATTGCGTTCTGCACGTTCATGTACGAAGCGGGGACCGGTACCGACCCCTTCGCGGGTTTGTCTTTCATCAGGCAACACTCCGTCGTCAGGCCATCAACTAACAGATCAATGCAAGAGCGACACCAATCTCATGTCGCGGGCGTCTTGCCACAGACTCAAGTGGACGCAACGCCTCAGGTAGGTGCTGGGCGAGGGTGCATAACGGCACGTTGGCGCTCTTGCTGGAGAAACTTCATGATGATTGGAGCAACGGCTTCGGCCCGGGTGATCAGGAACAAATGACCGTCGTCGATTATGTGTAGCTGGGCATTGGGAATGCGCCAGGCCAACAGGCGCATATTGATCAGCGGGATCAACGGATCATCGTCTCCGGCCAGCACCAGGGTCGGCTGCTGGATTTTGTGCAGCCAATGGATGCTGGTCCAGCCGAGGCCGGCAAATAGCTGCCAGTAGTACCCGAGCTTGCCCGAGGAACGCACCTTGGCGGCATGCGCCATTGCCAGGTCCGGGTCGCGGCGAAAGGCTCCGCCATAGATCTGCGGAGCGATGCGAATCACATGGGACGGTTGGACATAGCGCCGTGGGCTTGCCATCAGCATCAGCACTTTGGGCTTGCCCGGCACCATCACCGCACCTGCGGCGGTGGCGGCCAGTACCAGTTTTTTGCAGCGCTCGGGGTAGTCATGAGCGAACTGCTGGGCCAGTGCACCGCCCCACGACACACCAATGGCATTGACCTGGCCGTAGTCGAGGTAATCGAGCATGCGTGCAGTGAGCTTGGCCAGCCCGGGGAAACGGTAGGGGCGCTTGGGCGTGGATGAGCCGCCGACCCCGGGAACATCGAAGGCGATCACCTCCAGGTCAGGGTCAAGCGCCTGAATGAACGGAAACACCAGCTCCAGGTTGGCGCCAATGCCGTTGAAAATCAGCAATGGCGTCAAGTGCGGCTTGCCGGGGCGAACTGCGGTACGGATGCTTTGGCCATCCAGGTCGACAGTTCTGAAGATATACGGTTGCGGCATGCGCGAGGCCCTGTAGTGGATGAGTCGCCGAGGCCAGCCTGTGGCCCCGGCGGCCGTTGTGATCAGCGCTCGTGTACGTAAGTCCCCGGTGCCGCCTCGCCAGCGGCGTAGGCCCTATTGCCCAGGCGCGTGGGCGCTTTTTTCAGCTCACCGGAACGCGTGGCCAGCCAGTTCTGCCAGTGCAGCCACCAGGAGTCGGTGTGCTTGTGCGCATTCTCTTGCCAGTCAGTGGCCTGAGGCGGCAGTTCGCTACCGGTCATGTAGCGCGCCTTGGGGTTGCCCGGAGGGTTGAGGATGCTCTGGATGTGCCCGCTGTTGGACAGTACGAACTCGATATTGCCGCCGAACAACTGGGCCGAGCGGTAGCAGGCCTGCCACGGTGTGATGTGATCGGTGGTACCTGCCAGGCTGTAGATATCAGCGGTGACTTTCTTCAGATCGATCGGCGTTCCGCACACTTCCAGTGCATCGGGGCGGGTCAGTGGATTACTTTTGAACAATTCGATCAGGTCGCCGTGGAAGGCGGCCGGCAAACGCGTGGTGTCGTTGTTCCAGAACAGGATGTCGAAGACCGGCGGCTCGTTACCCAGCAGGTAGTTGTTGACCCAATAGTTCCAGATCAGGTCGTTGGGCCGCATCCAGGCGAACACCTTGGCCATGTCCTTGCCTTCAAGCACACCGGCTTGATAGGACTGGCGCTTGGCCGATTCGAGGGTCTGCTCGTCGACAAACAGCGCAACCTGGGTGTCGAGTGTGGTGTCGAGCACGCTGACCAGCAGGGTCAGGGCGTTGACCTTGTTCTCGCCCAGTGCGGCGTAGTGCCCGAGCAAAGCGGTGCAGGTGATCCCGCCTGAGCAGGCGCCCAGCATGTTCAGGTCTTTGCTGCCGGTGATGGCGAGAATGACGTCGACCGTTTCCTTGAGGGCATCGATGTAGGTCGACAGCCCCCATTCGCGCTGGGCCTTGGTCGGGTTGCGCCAGCTGACGATGAAGGTTTGCACGTTGGAGCGCAGGCAGAAACGCGCCAGGCTCTTTTCCGGGCTGAGGTCGAAGACGTAGAACTTGTTGATCTGCGGTGGCACCACCAGCAGTGGGCGGGCATGCACCTGTTCGGTGATCGGTTTGTACTGGATCAGCTCCAGCACGTCATTGCGATACACCACGGCGCCTTCACTGGTGCCCAGGTTCTTGCCGACCTCGAAGGCCTCCATGTTCACCTGGCTGGGCATGCCGCCATTGTTGACCATGTCCTTGGCCAGGTTCGACAGGCCGTCGAGCAGGCTTTTGCCACCGGTTTCGAAGAAGCGTTTGACCGCAGCCGGGTTGGCGGCGGTATTGGTCGGCGCCATGGCCTCGGTCATCAGGTTGATGACGAAGTGACCGCGACTGATGTCCTGGTCTGACAGGTTGCTGGTGTCGATCCATTCGTGCAGTTCTTTACGCCAGGCAAGGTAGGTTTGCAGGTAGCGGCGATAAAGAGGGTTCTGGCTCCAGGCCGGATCATTGAAGCGACGGTCGTCGTTCTCCGGTTGCAGTGCCGACTTGCCGAAAATGACGTTCTTCAGCTCAAGGCCGAAATGTGCGACATGCTTGGCGCTGTGCAGCGGCTGGCGAATAGCCTGGCCCAGCACCATGCGCGCAGAAGTCAGCAAATCCTTGCGGCGCAAACCGATCACCGGGTTCAGGCCCAGTGTGTTCTCCGAGGCTTGGCGCTGCAGGTCATCGTTGTTCTTGTTACTCATCTACGACGCTCCGTTGTCCTGAGACGAGTACCGGTGTGCTGTGCGCGTAACACAGACGAGGTCCGGTACTGCTGCTCGGGTGACCAGTGATATCGAACTACGGTCCTGCGGCCGGATGCAAACGACGATGAGCCCTGCGGGTTTGTTCTGCTTGAGAAGACTGCCTGCTTTCGCTCGCGACACCTGCGTACCGGCCCGACCCTGCGTCAAAAGGATGCAGGGAACTTGCCAGATCTATTGGTTACCCGACTTTCGAGTGCTGCGCAAGACGGCCATCCATTGGCCGTTACGCAGGCATTCAAGCAAATAGAATTAGAAAATGCGCTCTAAATCCTGGGAGGCCCGAACTAGAGCATCAGCTTGACTACAGACTCGGAAGGGTCGCGGGATTTTCCGGCCTTTTCCAGCTCCTGCAGGTAGTCTTCCCACAGAGATTGCTGACGCAGGCACAGTTGCTCCAGGTACTCCCAAGTGAACAGGCCGCTGTCGTGGCCGTCATCGAAGGTCAGCTTGAGTGCGTACTGGCCGGCCGCTTCGATCTGTGTGAGACCGACGCCCAGTTTGCCAAATTGCAGGATGGGATTGCCGTGGCCCTGAACCTCGGCGGAAGGGGAGTGCACACGCAGGAATTCCGCGGGCAGGTGGTACACCTCATCAGGTCCGTAGGTCAGCGACAGGGTCTTGGAGGCTTTGTGCAGGTTGATACCGGTAGGAATTCGGGGCATGGCTAAATTGCTCTTGGGCTATAAGCTGCAAGCTACAAGCTGCAAGACACCGGTGTCCAGCTTGAAACTTGCAGCTTAAAGCTTGCAGCTCAGTTACAGAATATAGCGCGACAGGTCTTCGTTCTGCGCCAGTTCGCCGAGGTGGCTGTTGACGTACTCGGCGTCGATACGGATCGGCGCTTCGTTGTGGGCGCTGGCCAGGTCACCGGCGCTGAACGACACCTCTTCGAGCAGACGCTCGAGCAAGGTGTGCAGGCGACGGGCACCGATGTTCTCGGTTTTTTCGTTGACCTGCCAGGCGATCTCAGCCAGGCGCTTGATACCTTCAGGCGCGAACTCGATGTGCAGGCCTTCGGTCTTGAGCAGCTCGCGGTATTGCTCGGTCAGCGAGGCGTGCGGCTCGCTGAGGATGCGCTCGAAGTCTTCCGGGCTCAGGGCCTTGAGTTCAACGCGGATCGGCAGACGGCCTTGCAGCTCAGGCACCAGGTCGCTTGGCTTGCTCAGGTGGAAGGCACCGGAGGCGATGAACAGGATGTGGTCAGTCTTGACCATGCCCAGCTTGGTGTTCACCGTGCAGCCTTCGATCAGCGGCAGCAGGTCGCGCTGTACGCCTTCACGCGAAACGTCGGCGCCGCCCACGTTGCCACGCTTGGCCACCTTGTCGATTTCGTCGATGAACACAATGCCGTGCTGCTCGACCGCTTCCAGGGCCTTGGCTTTGAGTTCGTCTTCGTTGACCAGGCGGCTGGCTTCTTCGTCACGCACCATTTTCAGTGCTTCTTTGACCTTCAGCTTGCGGCTCTTGCGCTTACCCTTGCCCATGTTGGCAAACAGGTTCTGCAGCTGGTTGGTCATCTCTTCCATGCCAGGCGGCGCGGAAATGTCGACGCCCATGGCTTCGGCCACTTCGATCTCGATTTCCTTGTCGTCCAGCTGGCCTTCGCGCAGACGTTTGCGGAACAGCTGGCGGGTGTTGGAATCGCTGCTGGTCTGTGCGGCTTCTTCAGCGAAGCTGCTGACCCGTGCTTGCGGCAGCAGGGCGTCGAGGATGCGCTCTTCGGCAGCGTCTTCGGCGCGGTGGCCGACACGGATGATTTCCTGTTCGCGGAGCATCTTGATGGCGGCATCGGCCAGATCACGGATGATCGACTCGACGTCACGGCCAACGTAGCCGACTTCGGTGAACTTGGTCGCTTCGACCTTGATGAACGGCGCATTGGCCAACTTGGCCAGACGACGGGCGATTTCGGTTTTGCCGACGCCGGTCGGGCCGATCATCAGAATGTTCTTGGGGGTGACTTCAACGCGCAGCTCGGCAGGCAGCTGCATGCGCCGCCAGCGGTTACGCAGGGCAATGGCGACGGCGCGCTTGGCGTCGTCCTGGCCAATGATGTGGCGGTTGAGTTCGTGGACGATTTCGCGGGGGGTCATGGACATGGTAGTGATGGTCCTTGGGCTCGATAAGTCAGCGTGGAAAAGCCTGGCCACCGGGGCCAGGCGCCAGAACAGCTGACTTACTCGGCCAGGTCCTGCTCCTCGATAGTCAGGTTGTGGTTGGTGAACACACAGATGTCACCGGCGATGTTCAGGGCGGTCTCGGCAATTTCACGCGCCGAGAGGTCGGTTTTTTGCAGCAGGGCGCGGGCCGCAGCCTGGGCATAGGCGCCACCGGAACCCATGGCAATCAGGCCGTCTTCGGGTTCGACCACGTCACCGTTGCCGGTGATGATCAGCGAAGCGTCCTTGTTGGCGACCGCCAGCATGGCTTCCAGGCGGCTCAGGGAGCGATCGGTACGCCATTCTTTGGCCAGCTCGACGGCGGCACGGATCAGGTGGCCCTGGTGCTTTTCCAGCTGGCCTTCAAAACGTTCGAACAGGGTGAATGCGTCGGCGGTGGCACCGGCGAAACCAGCGATGACCTGACCGTGGTACAGACGGCGAACCTTTTTGGCGTTGCCTTTCATCACGGTATTGCCGAGAGAAACCTGGCCGTCGCCGCCCATGACGACTTTGCCGTGGCGGCGAACTGAAACGATAGTGGTCAAGGGAGAGTCTCCACGCAGCGGGGCGAAAATGCCGATGCAGACTCATATGGGGGTGCAGGGAAGGATTTCAACCTTGGGGGATGAGCGGTTGAATGCATCGCGGGGCAAGCCCGCTCCTACGGTAAGCGGTAGGAGCGGGCTTGCCTCGCGAAAATCAGGCCTCGTGACTGATGTGGCCATCGACCAAGGTATAACGCACCGCGCCTGGCAGGCAGTGGCCGATAAACGGGCAGTTATCGCCTTTGGAGCGCCATTGCTCACCGGCTACGGTCGAGGCGTTGGCATCGAACAGCACCAGGTCGGCAGCACCGCCTACCTTCAGTTGACCCGCAGGCAGACGCAGGGCGTCGGCAGGGCCGGCAGACAAACGCTGCAACAAAGTCGGCAGGTCGAGCAAGCCGTCTTCCACCAGGGTCATGGCCAGCGGCAGCAACAGCTCGACGCTGCTGATGCCCGGCTCGGTGGCCCCGAATGGCGCCAGCTTGGCATCGCGCTCGTGCGGCTGGTGGTGGCTGGAGATAGCCTGGATCACCCCGGACTTCACCGCTTCACGCAGGCCGTCGCGGTCGGCACGGGTGCGCAGCGGTGGTTGCACGTGGTACAGGCTGGAGAAGTCGCGCAGCGCCTCGTCGGTGAGGATCAGCTGGTACAGGGCGACGTCAGCGGTGACCGGCAGGCCTAGTTCCTGAGCCTGGGCAATCAGACGTGCACCACGGGCACTGGTCAACTGGCTGAAGTGCGCGCGTACGCCAGTCTGCTCGACCAGCAACAGGTTGCGGGCCAGCGCCACGGTTTCGGCGGTTTCCGGGATGCCTGGCAAGCCGAGGAAGCTGGCCATGGCGCCTTCATGGGCCAGGCCGCCCTGGGCCAGGTCGCGGTCCTGAGAGTGGAAAATCACGGTCAGGTCGAAGGTTGCCGCGTATTCCAGGGCGCGTGCCAGGGTGCGGTTGTTGCCAAAGGCGTTGAGGCCATTGCCGAACGCTACGCAGCCCGCGTCGCGCAGGGCAATCAGCTCGGCCAGTTGCTCGCCTTCCAGGCCTTTGCTCAGAGCGCCAATCGGAAACACTTTGCTGTGCCCGGCTTCGCGGGCGCGGTCGAGGATCAGTTCGGCGACCGCCGAGGTGTCCAGCACCGGCTTGGTTTGCGGTGGGCAGCACAGGCTGGTTACACCGCCCGCAGCGGCTGCGCGGGTTTCGCTGGCAATGCTGCCCTTGCGGCTGTAGCCCGGCTCGCGCAGGGCGACGTTGAGGTCTACCAGGCCAGGCGCGGCTACCAGGCCCTGGGCATCGATGCTGCGTGCAGGCTTGAAGCCTGCCGGGGCGGCGCCGATGGCAACGATTTTACCGGCATCGATGTGCAGGTCAGTGGTCTGGTCCAGGCCGCTCAGTGGGTCAATGACCCGGGCTCCGAGAATACTGAGGGTCACTGGGCGTTCTCCTGCTCGAATTGACGTTGGGCGGTTTGCCCGCTCATGGCCATGGACAGCACCGCCATGCGCACGGCGATACCGTAGGTGACCTGGTTGAGGATCACCGAGTGGGCACCGTCGGCCACCGCCGATTCAATTTCCACACCACGGTTGATCGGCCCCGGGTGCATGACGATGGCGTCAGGCTTGGCCCCGGCCAGGCGCGCAGTGGTCAGGCCGAACAGGCGATAGAACTCACCTTCGCTCGGCAACAGGCCACCGGCCATGCGCTCACGCTGCAGGCGCAGCATGATCACCACGTCAACGTCCTTGAGGCCTTGTTCCAGGTCGGTGTAGACCTTCACGCCGTACTGCTCGATACCGATCGGCAGCAGGGTTTTCGGGCCAATCACGCGGATGTCCGGGCAACCCAGGGTTTTCAGGGCGAGCATGTTCGAGCGCGCCACCCGCGAGTGCAGGATGTCGCCGACGATGGCTACCGAGAGATTCTCGAAGCCGCCTTTGTGCCGACGAATGGTGAGCATGTCGAGCATGCCCTGGGTCGGGTGGGCGTGACGGCCGTCACCACCGTTGATGATGGCGACATCCGGGCATACGTGCTCGGCGATGAAGTGCGCAGCGCCGGAATCGGCATGGCGCACCACGAACATGTCGGCGGCCATGGCTTCAAGGTTGCGCAAGGTGTCGAACAGGGTTTCGCCCTTGCTGGTCGAGGAGGTCGACACATTCAGGGTGATCACGTCGGCCGACAGCCGCTGGGCAGCCAGTTCGAAGGTGGTGCGGGTACGGGTGGAGTTCTCGAAGAACACGTTGCAGACGGTTTTGCCGCGCAGCAACGGAACCTTCTTGACGGCCCTGGCGCCGACTTCCAGGAAGGAGTCGGCGGTGTCGAGGATTTCGGTCAGCAGTTCGCGGGGCAAACCGTCGAGCGAGAGAAAGTGGCGCAGCTGGCCCTGATCATTGAGCTGCAGCGGGCGCTTGGCGTCGATTGGCGTCATCGCGAGGGACTCTTAAAGTGCGGAAGCGGAGGCGAGGTCCTGGCGCTCGAGGGCGAGCGGTGCGGGTCCGGTCAATTTTACCCGTTCATGGGCCGCCAGCGACAGGGTCGCGCCGACCACATTCGGGCGGATTGGCAATTCGCCGGCATCCAGATCGAGCAGGCACACCAGGGTCACACTGGCCGGACGGCCATAATCGAACAATTCGTTGAGCGCCGCACGGATGGTGCGACCGCTCATCAGTACGTCGTCCACCAGAATCAGGTGCTGGCCCTCGATCTCGAACGGCAGGTCCGAGGGTCGCACTTGCGGGTGCAGACCGTTTTGACTGAAGTCATCGCGATAGAAGGAAACATCCAGGGTGCCGAGTGGCTCGTCGCTGCCCAGTTCTTCCAGCAGGGCCTGGGCAACCCAGATGCCACCGGTACGAATGCCGATAAAGCGTGGTTCGCTGATATTGCGCCGGGCCAGGTGGGCACGAAGGTCGACAGCCATCTGCCGGATCAGTTCGGCGGGATTGGGTAGGCTCATGCTTGCTCCTCAAGAGGCCGGGGGCGTAGCGCTACCCCGGCTTGAATCCGATGATCAGGATTGCCCGGTATTGGCCTCCAGCCAGCCTTGCAGCAGCAGGGCGGCGGCAATAGCGTCGACCGGGTTGTCGCGGTAACTGCCACGTTGGCCGCCGCGGGCCATACGCTCGCCCTTGGCTTCGAAGGTGGTCAGGCGTTCGTCGTGGGTGTGCACGGGCAAGTTGAAGCGGCCGTTGAGGCGCCGGGCGAACTTCTCGGCGCGGGCACTCATTTCGCTGGGGGTGCCGTCCATGTTCAACGGCAGGCCAACGACGATGGCATCGGGTTGCCATTCCTTTATCAGTTTTTCCACCTGGGCCCAGTCCGGGGCACCGTTTTGCGCTTTGAGCGTGCACAGCTCGCGGGCCTGGCCGGTGACCACCTGGCCAACGGCCACGCCGATCTGTTTGGTGCCGTAGTCAAAACCCAGCAGCAGTCGCAGTTCGGCCATCAGGCGTGCCCCGCCTGGCTGGTGAGCAGGCTCAGATTGATGCCCAGGCTCGCTGCTGCTGCGGCCAGACGCTGCTCGCAGGCCATGCCGAAGATGATTTCAGGGTCGAACGGGCAGTTGAGCCAGGCATTGTCGGCCAGTTCAGCCTCCAGTTGCCCGGCTTCCCAGCCGGCATAGCCCAGGGTGATCAGGCTTTGCTTGGGGCCAACGCCATCAGCGAGGGCGAACAGCACATCCTGGGAGGTGGTCAGCGACAAGCCATTGAGTTCGACAGTGGCCTGAAAGCTCTTGTCACTGGTGTGCAGGACAAAACCGCGGTCGGTTTGTACCGGGCCGCCCATGTAGATCGGCATCTGGATGCAGCCTGCTGGCGGCTCGACGTCCGGGCGCAGTTGTTCGAGGATATCGGCCAGGTTCAGCTCCTGAGGCCGATTGACCACCAGCCCCATCGCGCCATTGGCGTTGTGTTCGACGATGTAGGTCAAGGTATGCGCGAAGTTCGGATCGGCCATGTGCGGCATGGCAATCAGGAACTGATGCTTGAGGTAACTCGGGCTGAGGTTTTTCATGGCTATTAGTGTGGCGTCGGGGCGCCGGACTGACAAGCCTGAAGCATGTTTGTTTTGTGGGCTCGTGCTGGCTTCGCGGAGTTCTAGGTGGGAGCGGGCTTGCCCCGCGATAGCGGTCTGTCAGGTAAACCGCATCGCGGGGCAAGCCCGCTCCTACAGTTAGTTGCTGGACAGGCGGTCGCCGCGGGCGAAGCGCCAGGTGCGGATGATTTCCAGGCGGTCGATGTCGGCCAAATCACCGGTGAAGGGTGCAAAGGGCGCCGCCAGGCGGACGATGCGCTGGGCGGCCTGGTCGAGCAGCGGCTGTCCGGAAGACTCCAGCACCAACACCTCATACAGCGAGCCATCGCGGTTGATCGAGACCATTAGCCGCAGGCTGCCGTAGATTTGCTGACGGCGGGCTTCGTCGGGGTAGTTGAGGTTGCCAATACGCTCGACCTTCTTGCGCCATTCGTCTTTGTACCAGGCGCCTTTGTCGCGCATGGTCGAGGCGGCATTCAATCGGTGAATACGCGGACGCTTTGCGTACAGCTGCTGCTCATGAGAAAGCTCGGCTTCAAGGCTGGCGATCTGGCTGGACAGTTGCGAGCTGTCAAAATCCGGGGTTGCGGCCTTGGGTTTAGGCTGCGGCTTGGCTTCTTTGGGCCGTGTTTCGACTTTTTGCGGTTTAGGTGCCTGGGTGGCGACCACCGCCTTGGGTGGTGCAGGTTGTGGCTTCACCTCCGGCTTGGCGGCCGGGGGCGGTGTTACCTTGTTGATCTTGCTGTCCTGAAATGGTGCGACTTCGGTGGTTTTCGGCACCGCCTTCTTGTCCAGGGTGCCGCTGCCTTGCTGGTTATCCTGAGCCAGAAAGTCAGCCTTTTCCGGTGCCTTCTCGCTTTTGAACGTCGCCAGGGTGATTTCCATGGTCCGGCGGATTTCCTCCGGCTTGGTCATGGTAAAGCCCACACCGAGAATCAGCGCCAGGTGTACCAAGGCTGCCATAAACAGGGTAAAGCCGAGCCGATCCGCCGGGCGAACGCGGGGCGGGTTGAAGTCGGCAGGGATGTCAGCAGGCAGCGTCATCAGGTATCCAGCAACCACAAGGCTCGGGGAAAACCGCCAGAGTGGGTGCGCAGGTCAAAAAAACGACCGGCATGATACCCCACTCTGGGCAGTTGCTCCGCGTCGGCTGTCAGCGCGCTTTGAGCTTGCGATCAATGGCGTCCATCAACTGCACGCCAATGCGGGTGCCAAAGGCGTTGTCGATTTCGCGGATGCAGGTCGGGCTGGTGACGTTGATTTCGGTCAGGTGCTCGCCGATCACGTCCAGGCCAACGAACAGCAGGCCTTTTTCGCGCAGGGTCGGGCCGACCTGTTCAGCGATCCAGCGGTCACGGTCGGTCAATGGACGCGCTTCGCCACGCCCGCCAGCGGCCAGGTTGCCACGGGTTTCGCCACTGGCCGGAATCCGCGCCAGGCAGTAAGGCACCGGCTCGCCATCGATCATCAGGATGCGCTTGTCACCGTCTTTGATCGCCGGCAGGTAGGCTTGCGCCATGATCTGCTGCGCGCCAAGTGCGGTCAGGGTTTCGAGAATCACCGAGAGGTTCGGGTCGCCCACGCGGTGGCGGAAGATCGACGTGCCGCCCATGCCGTCCAGCGGCTTGAGGATCACATCGCCATGCTCGGCGGCGAATTCGCGAATGATGTCCGGGCGACGGCTGACCAGGGTTGGCGGCGTGCACTGCGGGAACAGGGTGGCGAACAGCTTTTCGTTGCAGTCACGCAGGCTTTGCGGGCGGTTGACCACCAGCACGCCATCCGCTTCGGCCTGTTCCAGCAAATAGGTGCTGTAGACGAATTCCATGTCGAACGGCGGATCCTTGCGCATCAGGATCACGTCCAGATCGCTCAGGGCGCAGTCTTGTTCGGCTTCAATCTCGAACCAGTGCTCAGGGTCGGCGAACACCTTCAGCGGGCGCATCCGCGCGCGGGCCTGGCCCTTGCCCTGATAGAGGTCTTGCTGCTCCATGTAGAACAGCGACCAGCCGCGCTCCTGGGCGGCAAGCAGCATGGCCAGCGAGCTGTCCTTTTTATAGGAGATGCGCGCAATGGGGTCCATGACAATCCCGAGGCGAACGCTCATGGGCTATATCCTCTGGCGGCAGTGTGCCGCGTTGGCTCAAATGAAAAGTGGCGTCAGGGTGGCGCTCGCAACGCTGGCGGTCAAGGGAAAAACGCATCTTGGGCGATGACTCAACCGGCCGTGGCGCGGGCCGATGGAATGCACCCCCAGAGTGTGCTAAAAAGGCCTGGCACGTGGCCTGCACGGTCGTCTCCAGCTGCAAGCCAGAAGCTTGAATCTTACAGCTTGCCGCTCATAGCGAGCAGCGATGGTAGAGCAATTATGGAACAGCCCGGCGCGGCACTGAAGGTGATGGTCATCGATGATTCGAAAACGATCCGTCGCACCGCACAAATGTTGCTCAGTGAAGCCGGCTGCGAGGTCATCACGGCCACCGACGGCTTTGATGCGCTGGCCAAGATCGTCGACCAGCATCCGCAGATCATCTTTGTCGACGTGCTGATGCCACGTCTGGATGGTTACCAGACCTGCGCACTGATCAAGCACAACAGCGTCTTCAAGGACACCCCGGTGATCCTCCTGTCGTCCCGTGACGGTCTGTTCGACAAGGCCAGAGGCCGCGTGGTTGGCTCTGATCAATTTTTAACCAAGCCTTTCAGCAAGGAAGAACTGCTGGATGCAATCAGGGCGCACGTGCCCGGGTTCGCCGCAGAAGAACAACACGCACCTTGACGCCGCGCCGCGGCAGCGACGTCCAGTCTTTTGATGGGGAACAGCATGGCCCGAGTTCTGATCGTCGACGATTCGCCGACCGAAATGTACAAACTGACCGGAATGCTCGAAAAACACGGGCATCAGGTGCTCAAAGCCGAAAACGGCGCCGATGGCGTGGCGTTGGCGCGTCATGAAAAGCCTGACGCGGTGCTGATGGATATCGTCATGCCAGGGGTCAACGGTTTCCAGGCCACCCGCCAGCTCAGCAAAGACCCGGAAACCGCTGCCATCCCGGTGATCATTGTCACCACCAAGGATCAGGAAACCGACAAGGTCTGGGGCAAGCGCCAGGGCGCCAGCGACTACCTGACCAAGCCGGTGGATGAAGAAACCTTGATCAAAGTGCTCAACGGCGTCCTCAAAGGTTGACCACCCGGCCGATGGGCGAGTCGCTGACGGCGTTCGAGCTGCTGCTGGATATCGACCGGCGCTGCCGGCTGCTGGCGGCGGACCTGCCGTTGCAGGAAACCCGGTTGCAGAGCTGGAGCGGTATTGGCTTTCGCATCGGTGAGCAGTGGTTCGTCGCACCGATGGGCGAGGTTGCCGAAGTTTTGCATGAGCCGCGCCTGAGCCGGATTCCCGGGGTAAAACCCTGGGTCAGTGGTGTGGCTAACCTGCGCGGGCGGTTGTTGCCGGTCATGGACCTGTGCGGCTTTTTTGGCCTGGGCTTGTCGGCGCCACGCAAGCAACGCCGGGTGCTGGTGCTCGATCAGGAGGAGCTGTTTGCCGGCTTGCTGGTCGATGAGGTGCTGGGGTTGCAGCATTTTCCCCTGCACAGCCTTGAACTGTCGCCGCCCGATCCCTTGCTGAGCGGGGCGGAACCCTTTGTTCAGGGTCATTTCCAGCAGCAACGCTGCTGGGCCATTTTCAGCCCGCTGGCCTTGGCCCAGGCGCCGGGCTTTCTCGACGTGGCGCTGTAAAGGAATGCCAGATTCATGACCAAGACCACCACGGCTTCTTCGACCCCAGGCTCGCGCAGCAGCGCACGGATCGCGGCGTTGTTCGTCGTGCTGATCCTGTCGATCATCCTGCTGTTCGCCAATTTTGCCTATCTCAATACTCAGGCCAACTATGACAAGCAGTACATCGGCCATGCCGGTGAGCTGCGGGTGCTGTCCCAGCGCATTGCCAAGAACGCCACCGAAGCAGCAGCGGGCAAGGCCCGCGCGTTTCGGCTGCTGAGTGAGGCGCGTAACGATTTTGAGCAGCGCTGGGGGTATCTGAAGAAGGGCGATGCTGCCACCGGCTTGCCTGCCGCACCACCGGCAGTGCGCAATGAAATGGATGCCGTACTGCGCGACTGGGAAGGCCTGCGCAAGAACACCGATACCATTCTGGCCAGCGAACAAACGGTGCTGTCGTTGCATCAAGTTGCCGCGACTCTGGCTGAGACGGTGCCGCAGCTTCAGGTGGAATACGAGAAAGTCGTGGAAATCCTGCTGCAGAGCGGAGCACCGGCCAATCAAGTGGTGGTAGCTCAACGCCAGTCGCTGCTTGCCGAGCGCATCCTCGGCTCGGTGAACACAGTGCTGGCCGGTGATGAAACCTCGGTGCAGGCGGCAGATGCCTTCGGGCGTGACGCCAGCCGCTTCGGTCAGGTGCTTGAAGGCATGCTCAGCGGCAACCCGAGCATCCAGGTCACTCGCGTTCAGGACCCGGATGCCCGGGCACGCCTGGCAGAGATTGCCGAGCTGTTCCAGTTCGTTGCCGGTTCGGTGGACGAAATTCTCGAAACCTCGCCAGAGCTGTTCCGGGTACGCGAGGCCGCCGGGAACATCTTCAATCAGTCGCAGACCCTGCTCGACGAGGCCTCGCGCCTGGCCAACGGCTTTGAGAACCTGGCCGGCGGGCGCACCCTGGATACCGTCGGCGGCTATGTGCTGGGCCTGCTGGCGCTGGCCTCGATCATTCTGATTGGCCTGGTGATGGTGCGTGAGACGCATCGGCAGTTGCGTGAAACCGCGCAGATGAACGAGCGCAACCAGCAAGCGATCATGCGCCTGCTGGATGAAATAGAGGACCTGGCTGATGGCGACCTGACGGTGATGGTGTCGGTCACCGAAGACTTCACCGGTGCGATTGCCGACTCGATCAATTACTCCATCGACCAACTGCGCGATCTGGTTGCCACCATCAACCTCAGTGCCGAGGAAGTGGCCAGCGCCGTGCAGGACACCCAGAACACCGCGCACCAGTTGGCTAAGGCCTCGGAGCATCAGGCTGAACAGATTACCGAGGCATCGGTGGCGGTGGGGGACATGGCCGAGTCGATCGACCGGGTGTCTACCCACGCCTACGAGTCGGCGAAAGTAGCCGAGCGCTCCGTGGCCATTGCCAACAAGGGTAACGAGGTGGTGCACAACACCATCCACGGCATGGACAACATTCGCGAGCAGATCCAGGACACCGCCAAGCGGATCAAGCGCCTGGGCGAGTCATCCCAGGAAATTGGCGACATTGTCAGCCTGATCGATGACATTGCCGACCAGACCAACATCCTCGCCCTCAACGCCGCGATTCAGGCGTCGCTGGCCGGTGAGGCCGGGCGCGGCTTCGCCGTGGTGGCCGACGAGGTGCAGCGCCTGGCAGAGCGCTCATCGTCGGCCACCCGGCAGATTGAAGCGTTGGTGCGCACCATTCAGACCGACACTAACGAGGCGGTCATCTCCATGGAGCAGACCACCGCCGAAGTGGTACGAGGTGCCCGCCTGGCGCAGGACGCCGGGGTTGCCCTGGAAGAAATCGAAGGGGTATCGCAGACCCTCGCCGAACTGATCCACAGCATCTCCGATGCCGCCCAGCTCCAGACCTCATCGGCCGGGCAGATCTCGCATACCATGGCGGTTATCCAGCAGATCACCTCGCAGACCTCAGCCGGTTCCAACGCAACCGCTGAAAGCATTGGCAACCTGGCACGTATGGCCAGTGAAATGCGCCGTTCGGTGTCCGGTTTTACCTTGCCACCGACACCACCACGTTGAGCGCCTGCAGGTGAGCATGGCTACGGGAGCAAATATGGCTGAGCGGCGCGATACGGTAGCCCTGGCCTGGGTCAAAGGCGCCATCGAAGACTGCCTGGCGCAGGCGCGGCTGGCGCTGGAGCATTTTTGTGCCGAACCTGGCGACGAAGACGACCTGGCCGGGTTCATCGATAACCTGCATCAGGTGCACGGCTGCCTGGTGATGCTCGAACTCAGCGGCGCAGCGTTTCTGGCCGGAGAGCTTGAGCAGTTGGGGCTGGCGCTCAAAGAGAAGCGCGTCAGCCAGCGCGGCGAAGCACTGGGCGCTTTGTTTCGCGGCCTTGAGCAGTTGCCGCTGTACCTGGAGCGCCTGCGTAGCGCCCGCAGCGACCTGCCGCTGGTGGTGCTGCCGGTGCTCAACCAGTTGCGTGCCGAGCGCGGTGCCGAGCCACTGGCGCCGGGGAGTCTGTCGGATGCAGCGCCTGTGGCCGCCGAAGAGATGGCCAACCTCGACTTGTCGTTGAGCTCCCTGCGTGAGCGTCTGCAGGCCGGCTCCGACCGCGATGCCCTGCGCTCGGTGGTCGCCGCGTTGTGTGAAGACCTGATGCGGGTGAAGGAGCGCCTGGACCTGTTCGTACGCAGCGACCGTCAGCGTCTGGACGACTTGCAACCCTTGCTGGCACCCCTGCGGCAGATTGCCGACACCTTGGCGGTGCTCGGCTTTAACCAGCCGCGGCGGGTGATCATCGATCAGGTACTGGTGTTGCAAAGCCTGGCCCAGGGTCAGCGCGTTGCCGACGATGCCGTGCTGATGGATGTGGCCGGGGCCTTGCTGTATGTCGAGGCGACGCTGGCGGGCATGGTCGGACCGCTGGAGCAGCACCCGAACCAGAGCTCGCTGCCCGGCACTGACCTGGCGGAAATCCGTCAGTTGGTGCTCGAAGAAGCACGTGCGGTGTTGCAACAGGTCAAGGACCAGATTGGCGATTGCCTCGATGCTGGCTGGCAACCCCAGCGCTTGCTGGTGCTACCGAACCTGCTGCATCAGATCCGCGGTGCCTTGGCCATGCTGATGTTGCCGCGTGCCGCAGCGTTGATGGGCGGTTGTGCCGAATTCATGCAGCGGCGCATGCTCGGCGCTGCGCCACCGGATGACACGGCTTTGGCGCACCTGGCCGATGCCTTGAGTGCCGGTGAATGCTACTTGCAGTGGCTGGCCGCCGACGCTCAGGCCAATCCGTGGCGGTTTCTCGATGCGGCCCAGGCCAGCTTGCTCGCATTGGGTTATGCACCAGCGCCCGAGCCCGAGCCCGAAGCGGTGGAAATCAAGGCCGCCGTTGTCGAAACACCGGTGGTCGATGACGAGCTTCGCGAGGTGTTCCTTGAAGAGGCCGATGAGCTACTGCCACTGCTGAACCAACAGTGGGCACGCTGGCAGGCCAATCACGCGGATCGCGACGCACTGGTAGATGTGCGTCGAGGCCTGCATACCCTCAAAGGCAGCGGCAGGATGGTCTGGGCGCAAGGCTTGGCCGAGCTGGCCTGGGCCGCTGAGCATTTGCTTAACCGTGTTCTGGAAGGCCGGGTGGAAATGGCGGCGGCGCCGTTGGCCAGTCTGCAGCAGGCGCTGGACCTGATTCCCGGTCTGTTGGCGGCCTTCGCCAATGGCCAGGCGCAAGTGTCCAGTGATGTCCAACAGCTGGCGCAGCACCTGCATGCCTTGGCCATGAACGACGCGCCCCATGAGGCGGACAGCAACGAAGCCATCGACCCGCAGTTGCTGGAGATTTTCCGCAACGAGGCGGCCGGGCATCTGGCCAGCCTTGAGCGCTTTCTGGAAACCGCCGATCAACAGTTGCCGCTGCCGGTCAGCGACAGTTTGCAGCGCGCCTTCCATACCCTCAAAGGCAGTGCGGCGATGGCCGGTGTCGCGCCGATTGCAGAGCTGGCTGCGGCCCTCGATCTGCTGGCACGCGAGTTCAAGGCGCATCAGTTGGCCTTCGACCTGGAAGAAATCTACCTGCTGGAAAGCGCCGAACCGCTGCTGCGTCGGGGCCTGGAGCAGTTATCCAGTGCGCCATTGGCGGCGATCAAAGGCGCCTCGACCCTGATCGACGAAATCCATCAAGTGGTGGAAGCACGCCTGCAAGCATTGCTGCAGGCGCCAAGCCAAGGCGGGCGGATCAAGCGCGACCCGCAGTTGATCGCCAGCTTCCTCGCCCAGGGCATGGATATTTTGCTGGATGCCGAATCGCTGTTGCTGCGCTGGCAAGAGCACCCCGGCGAACGTCAGGAGCTCAGCGCGCTGCTCGATGAACTGACCACACTGGGCGAAAGTGCGCACCTGGCGGATTTGTGGCAGGTGGATGAACTGTGCGAGGCGTTGCTGGACCTGTACGGCGCGGTCGAGGAAAGCAGCCTGGCGGTCAGCGCGCGCTTTTTCGAACAGGCGCAGTTGGCCCATGAAGCGCTGATCGACATGCTCGATCAGCTTGCCGCCGGGCAAGAAGTGGACCCGCGACCGGAACGTCTGGAAGCCTTGCGCGAGTTGCTTGAGGAAGCCTTGGCGCCAGACGCAACCGGCCTGATCAGCCACCAGGATGGTCAGGCGCAGATTGCCGATCTTGGCGCCGCAACCGCAGCCCTGGCGACCGATCCGGCAGTGATTGAGCTGTTTCTCGAAGAAGCCAGCGACTTGCTGCAAAGTGCCAATCAGGCGCTGCAGCGTTGGCTCAGCGAGCCGGACAATGCCTCGGCGCTGTCATCGCTGCAACGCGACCTGCAGACCCTCAAAGGCGGCGCGCAGATGGCGGCAATTGGCACGGTCGAGGTGCTCGCTCAAGCGCTTGAGCTGTTGTACGAAGGCCTGGTTGATCGGCGCTTCTCTCCCACAACAGAGCTGTATGCCCTGCTTGAGCGCAGCCACGCCAAGCTGGCCCGTATGCTTGAACAGTTGCAGGCCGGTGCTTCACCGGTGGCGGCAGTGGAGTTGTTGGCAGCGCTGCGCGAGTACCGGCATAACGCGCCCCCGGCGGTGGCCGCCGACAAAGTTGCCGACCCGGTGCAAGAAGCCGGGGACAAAGAGCTGCTGGAGATCTTCCTCGAAGAATCTTTCGACATTGTCGAAAGCTCCGGGGCCGCCTTGCTGCGTTGGCAGGCCGAGCCGCGCAACAGCGTCGAGGTGGAGAACCTGCTGCGCGACCTGCATACCCTCAAAGGGGGCGCGCGGATGGTCGAGATCGCACCGATTGGCGACCTCGCCCATGAACTGGAATTTCTCTACGAGCTGTTGGCGGCCGGGCAACTGCAACCCAGTGCGGCGCTGTTCAGTTTGCTGCAGAACTGCCATGACCGTCTGGCGCACATGCTCGACGCGGTTCGCTTGCAACAGCCGCTGCACGCGGCGACGGCGCTGATCGATTACATCCGCAATTTCAGTAGCGCAGCGCTGGCCGATACCGCTGCACATCAGTCACAGGTTGATGTGGCGCCGCTGGAAGTGCCGGCGGCCGTGCCGGAGCGTGGGCCGGTGGACATGGTCAAGGTGGCCTCGGAACTGCTCGATGACCTGGGCAACCTGGCCAGCGAGCACTCGATCATCCGCGGGCGCATCGAACAGCAGGTCAATGACGCGCAAGTGGCGTTGAACGAGATGGAAACCACGCTGGAGCGCATGCGCGATCAGCTGCGCCGCCTGGACACCGAAACCCAGGGGCGGATTCTCAGCCGTCAGGCGGGTGATGGCGATGGTCAGGTCTACGACGATTTCGACCCGCTGGAAATGGACCGCCATTCGCAACTGCAGCAGTTGTCGCGGGCCTTGTTCGAGTCGGCCTCCGACCTGCTTGATCTGAAGGAAACCTTGAGCGTCCGCGCCCAGGAAGCGCAGGGCCTGCTGCAGCAGCAAGGACGGGTCAACAGTGACCTGCAGGAAGGCCTGATGCGTACGCGCATGGTGCCATTCGAACGCCTGGTACCGCGCTTGCAACGTGTGGTGCGGCAGGTGGCCAGCGAGTTGGGCAAGCAGGTTGAGCTGGTGGTCGGCAATGCGGAAGGCGAGATGGACCGCAGTGTGCTTGAGCGCATGGTGGCGCCGCTGGAGCATATGCTGCGCAATGCCGTCGACCATGGCCTGGAAGCCCGCGAAGCGCGCCTGGCGGCGGGCAAGCCGGAGCAGGGGCTGATTTCGCTGAACCTGTTGCACGAAGGCGCCGACATCGTCATCGAAATGACCGACGACGGCGCCGGTGTGCCGCTGGATGCTGTGCGACGCAAGGCGATCAAGCGCGGGCTGCTCGACCCGGCAGCGGTGCTCAGCGACCATGAGGTGATGCAGTTCATCCTCCAGCCGGGCTTCTCCACGGCGGAGAAAATCACCCAGATTTCCGGACGCGGCCTGGGCATGGACGTGGTCCATGAGGAGGTCAAGCAGCTGGGTGGCTCGATGGTGATCGAGTCCAGTGCGGGCAAGGGCGCGCGTTTTCTGATTCGCTTGCCGTTCACCGTATCGGTCAACCGCGCCCTGATGGTGCACTACGGCGAGGAACAATATGCCGTGCCGCTGAACACCATCGAGGGCATTGTGCGGGTACCGCCTGCCGAGCTGGAGGCGTGTTACCAACTCGACTCGCCGCACTATGAATACGCCGGGCATCGCTACGAACTGCGTTACCTGGGTGAACTGCTCCAGGGTGCAGTACAACCGCGCCTGCTTGGGCAGAGCCTGCCGTTGCCGGTACTGCTGGTGCATGTGCATGAGCAGCAGTTTGCGATTCAGGTCGACAGCCTGGCGGCCAGCCGCGAGATCGTGGTGAAAAGCCTGGGGCCGCAGTTTGCCAGCGTTCAGGGACTGTCCGGGGCGACCTTGCTCGGTGACGGCCGGGTCGTGCTGATTCTCGACCTGCCCGGACAATTGCGCGGCTTGCAACAGCGGCATGTACTGCAGCAAGCAGGCAGCAGCCCCTACGTGCGCCAACAGCAGATCGAGCGGGCGCCGAAGCGGCCGTTGCTGGTAATGGTGGTGGATGACTCGGTGACGGTGCGTAAAGTGACGGGCCGTCTGCTTGAGCGTCACGGCATGAACGTGCTGACCGCCAAAGACGGCGTCGACGCCATGGCGCTGCTGCAGGAACACCGCCCGGACGTCCTGCTGCTGGACATCGAAATGCCACGCATGGATGGCTTTGAGGTCGCCACCCTGGTGCGTCACGATCCGGACCTCAAGGACCTGCCGATCATCATGATTACTTCGCGAACCGGGCAGAAACACCGCGACCGGGCCATGTCCATCGGGGTCAACGACTACCTGGGCAAACCCTATCAAGAGTCTGTGCTGCTGCAGAGCATTGCCCTGTGGAGTGCCCGCCATGCTTGAACAACCTGCCCGCAATGGTCGGCGCAGCAGCCTCACCGGGCTGTTGCTGGCACTGGATGACCGCTGCCTGGTGCTACCCAACGTCGCGGTGGCCGAGCTGATCGGTTATCAGGCTGGCTTGCCGGCGCCTGAACAACCGCAATGGATGCTGGGCTGGATCGATTGGCGTAATCAGCGTTTGCCGCTGCTCAACTTCGAGGCCGCCTGCGGCGGTCAGGTACGGGTCGGTGAGCGGGCGCGGATTGTGGTGCTCAATGCCTTGGGCGGCAGCCGCCTGCGTTTTATTGCCATGCTGGTGCAAGGCATTCCGCGCTCTTGCAAACTCGACAGCCAACTCAATTATGTTGATGTGCCGCTGGCAGCATTGGAGCTGGCGGCGGTGCAGGTGGGCGATCAGGTTGCCCGGGTGCCTGACCTTGCTGCACTTGAGCAGCTACTTGAGGAGGCCGGGCTGGTTTGACACATTCACCTGTGTAGGATGGAACGCTTGTCCGTCGTTCGGAGGACCCGTTTGTATGTATCACGGTGAACGTTTCAACGCCTGGACCCACCTGGTCGGCGCCGTGCTGGCCTGTATCGGCGCCATCTGGATGCTGGTAATCGCCAGCTTTGAGGGCGACCCGTGGAAGATCGTCAGCCTGGCGATCTATGGCTTCACCCTGCTGTTGCTCTACAGCATCTCGACCCTCTATCACAGCGTGCGTGGCAAGGCCAAAGTGGTGATGCGCAAGCTCGACCACCTGTCGATCTATTTGCTGATTGCCGGCAGTTACACGCCGTTTTGCCTGGTCAGCCTGCGCGGGCCCTGGGGCTGGAGCCTGTTCGGCGTGGTCTGGGGGCTGGCGCTGATCGGCATGCTGCAAGAGATCAAGCCGCGTAGCGAAGCCCGGGTACTGTCGATCATTATCTATGCAGTGATGGGCTGGATCGTGCTGGTAGCAGTGAAACCGTTGCTGGCCAGTCTGGGAACTGCGGGCTTCAGCTGGCTGGCTGCCGGTGGTGCGTTCTACACCATCGGCATCATCTTCTTTGCCTATGACAGCCGCTTTCGCCACTGGCATGGTATCTGGCACCTGTTCGTGATCGCCGGCAGCCTGTTGCACTTCATCGCCGTGTTCTTCTACGTGCTCTAGAAGTCGCCCCACAGTTGCTGAGCCACCGCCAAGGCCACCACCGGCGCAGTTTCGGTGCGCAGCACCCGCGGGCCGAGGCGGGCAGCGTGGAAGCCAGCGGCTTTGGCTTGCTCGACTTCGGCGTCGCTCAAGCCGCCTTCCGGGCCGATCAGAAAGGCCAGGCTTTGCGGTTTTTGATGGCTGAGCAGCGGCTCGGCCACCGGGTGCAAGACCAGCTTGAGCTGTTCATCACAGGCGTTGAGCCAATCGGCCAATAGCTGGGGCGGATTGATCTGCGGCACGCTGGAGCGGCCACACTGCTCACAGGCACTGATCGCCACCTGGCGCCAGTGGGCCAGGCGCTTGTCGGCGCGCTCGTCTTTGAGGCGCACCTCACAGCGTTCGCTGACGATCGGGGTGATGACAGTGGCACCCAGCTCGGTGGCTTTCTGGATCGCCCAATCCATCCGTTCCCCGCGCGACAGACCCTGGCCGAGGTGAACCGTGAGGCTGGATTCGGCTTGCCCGGTGAAGGATTCGTTCAACTGAACCCGGACGGTCTTCTTGCCGACCTCGAGCAACTGGCCGAGGAACTCCTGGCCGCTGCCGTCGAACAGCTGTACGGCATCGCCAGCGGCCATGCGCAGCACCCGGCCGATGTAGTGGGCCTGGGCTTCAGGCAGATCGTGCTCGCCGAGGCTCAGCGGGGCATCGATGAAAAAGCGGGACAGTCTCATTTCTAAACTCGGTAGAGGTGTTGGCTGTTATCGCGGGGCAAGCCCGCTCCCACATCACCTGTGGGAGCGGGCTTGCCCCGCGATACTCTTACTAGCCCGGATCACGAAAATCAGGATGGAAATTACCCGGCACCGCCACGCTAATGCTGTCGCGGGTCGCGATATCAATACCTTCGCTGGCCACTTCGGCAAGGAAGTCGATTTGCTCCGGGGTAATCACATAGGGCGGCAGGAAATACACCACGCTGCCCAACGGACGCAGCAGCGCGCCACGGGTCAGGGCGTGTTCGAAGACTTTCAGGCCGCGCCGCTCCTGCCAGGGGTAGGCGGTTTTGCTGGCTTTGTCCTGGACCATTTCGATGGCCAGGGCCATGCCGGTCTGGCGTACTTCGGCAACATGCGGATGATCGACCAGGTGTGCGGTGGCGCTGGCCATGCGTTGGGCCAGGGCCTGGTTGTTGGCGATGACGTTGTCCTGCTCGAAGATGTCCAGGGTCGCCAGCGCCGCTGCACAGGCCAGCGGGTTGCCGGTGTAGCTGTGCGAGTGGAGGAAGGCGCGCAGGGTCGAGTAGTCGTCGTAGAAGGCGTTGTACACCTCGTCGGTGGTCATGCACGCCGCCAGCGGCAGGTAGCCGCCGGTCAGGGCCTTGGACAGGCAGAGGAAATCCGGGCGGATACCCGCCTGCTCACAAGCGAACATCGTTCCGGTACGGCCGAAGCCGACCGCGATCTCATCGTGGATCAGGTGCACACCGTAGCGGTCGCAGGCCTCGCGCAGCAGCTTGAGGTACACCGGGTGGTACATGCGCATGCCGCCAGCACCCTGGATCAGCGGCTCGACAATGACTGCCGCGAGGGTTTCGTGGTGTTCGGCGAGGGTCTGCTCCATGGCCGCGAACATCGTGCGCGAATGTTCTTCCCAACTCACCCCTTGCGGGCGCAGGTAGCAGTCCGGGCTTGGCACCTTGATGGTGTCAAGCAGCAGCGCCTTGTAGGTTTCGGTGAACAGTGGCACGTCACCTACCGACATCGCCGCAATGGTTTCGCCGTGGTAGCTGTTGCTCAGCGTGACAAAGCGCTTCTTCGCTGGCTGGCCTTTGTTGAGCCAGTAGTGAAAGCTCATTTTCAGCGCAACTTCGATGCAGGACGAGCCATTATCGGCGTAGAAGCACCGTGTCAGGCCTTCAGGTGTGATCTGCACCAGACGCTCGGACAGCTCAATCACCGGTTGGTGGCTGAAGCCAGCGAGAATCACATGCTCAAGCTGATCGACCTGGTCTTTGATGCGCTGGTTGATCCGTGGGTTGGCATGGCCGAAGACGTTGACCCACCAGGAGCTGACCGCGTCGAGGTAACGCTTGCCTTCGAAATCTTCCAGCCACACACCTTCACCGCGCTTGATCGGGATCAGCGGCAGTTGCTCGTGGTCTTTCATCTGGGTGCAGGGGTGCCACAGGACCTTCAGGTCACGTTGCATCCACTGTTGGTTTAGGCCCATTTCCATTCTCCTGGCGACGACAGCGCAGACATGCGGCGCAAGCCTATGCAAAGCGTCGCTCAAGGACAACCCGTAGCCGTTAATCAAGCGTTGGTGTCGCTGGTCGGGTGGCTTGGCCTCGCGTATTCTTCGGCTACTCTTTTCAGGGGGAGTCTCCCCCTAACTTTCTGCTTAAAACCGGAGTTCGCCAACATGTCTGCTGGGTGGCTACGCGCCTGTGCGCTGGTAATGATAGGACTGTTCAGCGGCGCTGCGCTGGCCAAGGACAAAACCCCGACGGCAATCGTCGTCGGTGGTGGTCTGGCTGGCCTGACGGCTGCTTATGAATTGCAAGGTAAAGGCTGGCAGGTGACCCTGCTTGAAGCCAAGTCGGGGATGGGCGGGCGTTCGGGCCTGGCCACCAGTGAATGGATCGGTAACAGCAAGGCCCAGCCGATCCTCAACCAGTACCTCGACACCTTCAAGATCAGTACCCAGCCAGCACCGGAATTCGTGCGAACGCCAGGTTACCTGATCGACGGCGAGTATTTCAGCTCGACGGATCTGGCAACCAAGCAGCCGGCCACCGCCGAGGCGCTCAAACGCTACGAAAAGACCCTCGACGACCTGGCGCGCTCGATTGATGATCCGCAGAATCCGGCCGCCAACAGCACCTTGTTCGCCCTGGATCAACTGAACGTCTCCACCTGGTTGGACAAGCTGCAATTGCCAACCACGGCGCGGCAGTTGATCAACCAGCAGATCCGCACGCGCTACGACGAGCCATCGCGCCTGTCGCTGCTCTATTTCGCCCAACAGACCCGTGTCTACCGTGGTGTCAGCGACCGTGACCTGCGCGCTGCACGCCTGCCAGGCGGCAGCCCGGTCTTGGCCCAGGCGTTTGTCAAACAGCTGAAGACCATCAAGACCAGCTCGCCGGTCAGCGCCATTGTTCAGGACAAGGACGGCGTCACCGTTAAAGTCGGCAGCGTCGGCTATCAGGCGGATTATGTAGTGCTGGCCGTGCCGCTACGGGCCCTGGCCAAGATCCAGATGACGCCGGGCCTGGACACCAAGCACCTAGCAGCCCTGAAGGGCACCAACTACGGCTGGCGCGACCAGCTGTTGCTGAAGTTCAAGCATCCGGTGTGGGAGAGCCGCGCCCGTATGTCTGGCGAGATCTTCAGCAACACCGGCCTGGGCATGCTCTGGGTTGAGCCTGCGCTTAAAGGTGGTGCCAACGTTGTGATCAACCTCTCGGGTGACAATGCGCGCTTGCTGCAGGCTTTCGGCGACAAGCAGATGGTCGACCAGGTGTTGATTCGCATGCATGCGTTCTACCCGCAGGCCCGTGGTGCATTCACCGGCTACGAAGTCCGCCGTTACAGCACCGATTCCAACATGGGCGGTGCCTACCTGGCTTACGGTCCGGGTCAGATCAGTAAGTTCTGGCGCCTGTGGGAGCGTCCGGTGCAGCGTGTAGCCTTTGCTGGCGAACACACTGACGCATTGTACCCGGGCACCCTGGAAGGTGCCCTGCGCAGCGGCCAGCGTGCGGCCAGTCAGGTTCAGGACCTGGCGGCGGGCAAGTCGTTTGACGTGGTCAAAGCGGCGCCAACGGCGGCACCGGTGAAGAAAGAAGAGAGCAAGGAAAGTTTCTTCTCTCGGCTGTTTGGCAGTAACGATAAGCCTGCCTCGGCGCAGTAAATGCGCTGAATTTATCGCGGGGCAAGCCCGCTCCTACCGGGTCGGTGGGAGCGGGCTTGCCCCGCGATCGCTGCATACCTTCCCCTGCAGTTAATGTTTCCTTAATAGCGCTGTAAAACACTAACAATCGTCTTTCTCGATCGTTCAAAGCAAAATTTTCCGCTTTAATTCGATAGATAACGCGTTAGTCTTGAGCACAGTTCTTACAGGGAAACACGGCAATGCAACTGCGCAATTCATCTTCTCGCTACGGCCTGGTCAGCATCGTGATGCACTGGGGTGTGGCACTGGCAGTTTTCGGACTGTTCGCGCTTGGCCTGTGGATGATGGGCCTGGACTACTACAGCACATGGCGTAAAGACGCGCCGGAACTGCACAAGAGTATCGGTCTGGTGCTGCTGGCGGTGATGCTGGCCCGCGTGGCCTGGCGTTTCATCAGCCCGCCGCCGCCGGCACTGCCTAACCACGGCAAACTGACGCGCTTGGCCTCCAAGGCCGGGCACAGTCTGCTTTACTTCGGTCTGTTTGCAGTGATGATCGCCGGCTACCTGATTTCCACCGCCGATGGCGTGGGTATCCCGGTGTTCGGACTGTTCGAAGTGCCAGCGCTGGTGAGTAACTTGCCTGATCAGGCAGATGTTGCCGGAGAGATCCATTTCTACCTGGCCTGGGGCCTGGTGATTTTTGCCGGTTTGCATGGCCTGGCTGCCCTGAAGCACCACTTTATCGACCGTGACGCGACCCTCAAACGTATGTTGGGCCGCAAAGCTTGATGTTCAACCTCCACTCCAAAGGGATATAGACGCATGTTGAAGAAGACTTTTGCCGCTCTGGCGCTCGGTACCGCACTGCTTTCGGCTGGCCAGGTCATGGCTGCAGACTACAAGATCGACAAGGAAGGCCAACACGCTTTCGTTGACTGGAAAATCAGCCACCTGGGCTACAGCTTCATTCACGGTACCTTCAAAGATTTCGATGGTTCGTTCAGCTGGGACTCGGCCAAGCCAGAAGCCAGCAAAATCGCGGTTGATCTGAAAACCGCCAGCCTGTGGTCGAACCACGCCGAGCGTGACAAGCACATCGCCAGCAAAGACTTCCTCGATGTGAAGAAGTACCCAGACGCCAAGTTCGTCTCCACCAGCGTTAAGTCGACCGGCGAGAAAACCGCTGACGTGACGGGCGACCTGACCATGCACGGCGTGACCAAGCCTGTGACCTTCAAGGCTGTGTTCATCGGCGAAGGTAAAGATCCATGGGGCGGTGAGCGTGCAGGTTTCAACGCCACCACCACCTTGAACCTGAATGACTTCGGTATCAAAGGCCCAGGTGCATCTTCCCAGACTCTGGACCTGGACATCTCGGTCGAAGGCGTTAAACAGAAGTAAGCGCCTGTAGGAGCGGGCTTGCCCCGCGATGCGATGTATCAGGAAGATCGCAATCGCGGGGCAAGCCCGCTCCTACACCACGCACAAAAACGCCGCCCCGAGGGGCGGCGTTTTTGTGTCTGCGTTACTGAATCAGCGATTACGCGTCAGCAGTGCAGGTTTCTCACCACGCGGACGGCTAGGCAGTTGCTCCAGCTGTTCGGCAGTCGGGAAGCGGTCGATCTTCGACTCTTTGTGCATGATTTTCGGCTGCGGCTGGCCCTCACGCGGGTTGCGTACAGCCGGTTCGCTCGACGGGTTGTCACTGCTTGGGCGACGGTTACGGCCACCACCATCACGACGTTGCTGACCACCACCACCGCTGCGCGAGCCGCCGCGCTTCTCACCGCTGGCCGAACCACCGGAACCATTGCGTTGGCCCTGGTTGCGGCCTTGGCCACCACCGTTGTTGCTACGTTGTTGGCCGTTAGCGCCTGCACCGTTCTGGGCTGGCGCGCCCGGGCGACGGTTGCGGCCCTGGTTGCCCTTGTTCTGATAGGGGCTGACGTAGTCGGCGCGGTTGCCGAAGTTGTCCACGTCGTCATCCAGGAACTCTTCCGGATCGCGATCGGCTGGCACGGCTGGGATGCCTGTCTGGGCCGATTGCTGCTGGCGTGGCTTTTTGTTGTCGCGTGGTTTGCGTTCCTGGCGGCCACCGGCAGCTTTCTCGGCGGTTTTTTCCTTGTCTTTGTCGCGACCTTTTTCTTTACCCTGATCCTTGCCTTTGTCCTTGCGTCCACCGTTGCCGCTGTTGGTGCCATCGGCACGCTGGCCACGGCCACCGCGTGGGGCGTTTTGCGGACGCTCGCGGGTTTCAGGCTTCTCGGCTTCGACCTTGGAGGCATCAAAGCCCATCAGGTCGCCATCCGGGATTTTCTGGCGCGTCACGCGCTCGATGCTCTTGAGCAGCTTTTCTTCATCCGGGGCAACCAGCGAGATGGCCTCGCCCGAACGCCCGGCACGGCCAGTACGGCCGATGCGGTGTACGTAATCTTCTTCGACGTTAGGCAACTCGAAGTTGACCACGTGCGGCAGTTGGTCGATGTCCAGGCCGCGTGCGGCGATGTCGGTGGCAACCATGATGCGCACAGCACCGGACTTGAAGTCGGCCAGGGCTTTGGTGCGGGCGTTCTGGCTTTTGTTACCGTGGATCGCTGCGGCGGTGAGGCCGTGCTTTTCCAGGTATTCAGCCAGGCGGTTGGCGCCATGCTTGGTACGGGTGAAGACCAGCACCTGTTCCCAGGCACCGGTGGTGATCAGGTGTGCCAGCAGGGCGCGTTTGTGGCTGGCCGGCAGGCGATAGACGCGCTGCTCGATGCGCTCGACCGTGGTATTGGGCGGGGTGACCTCAATACGCTCGGGGTTGTGCAGCAACTTGTCGGCCAGGTCGGTGATGTCTTCGGAGAACGTCGCCGAGAACAACAGGTTCTGACGCTTGGCTGGCAGCCGAGCGAGGACCTTCTTCACGTCATGGATAAAGCCCATGTCGAGCATGCGGTCGGCTTCGTCCAGTACCAGGGTTTCGACGTGGGACAGGTCGACGCTGCCTTGACCGGCCAGGTCGAGCAAGCGACCCGGGCAGGCAACCAGCACATCCACACCACGGGCCATGGCCTGAACCTGCGGGTTCATGCCGACGCCACCGAAGATGCAGGCGCTGACGAATTTGAGATTGCTGGCATAGACCTTGAAGCTGTCGTGCACCTGGGCTGCCAGTTCGCGCGTAGGGGTCAACACCAGGACCCGCGGCTGGCGTGGGCCATGGCGCTGGGATTTGTCTGGGTGACCACCTGGGAACAGGCGCTCGAGGATCGGCAGGGCGAAACCACCGGTTTTACCAGTACCTGTCTGGGCGGCAACCATCAGGTCGCGACCTTGCAACACGGCGGGAATAGCCCGCTGTTGCACCGGAGTGGGCTGGGTATAGCCAGCTGCCTCGATGGCGCTGACTAGAGCCTCGGAGAGACCGAGGGAAGCAAAGGACATGAGTAATCCTGTTCTTAGTGGGGGCTAAGCCCGATGGGATAATCTTGCCTGGCGCGACGGGCATCGGAAGATGCTATCGCGTCCGGTCCAGCAGGGACTTCAATGCGCATCCGGAGCATGGCGGGCGGGCGTTTGGCCGCGCTATCCTGCCGGTCGGGATGCCTTTTGCAAGGCCGAGCGTCCGGGCGTAAGCCTGGCGGGAAGGCCCGAGTATAACAGAGCAATCAGGGCGTGCTGCGTTCCTGCTGCTCAACGGTGGTTCGAAAGTTGTCTCCGACACCGGCATAACGGGCATTCAAGGCGGCGTATGCCGGTTCACTCTTGAAGCGGCGCAGCTCGACGGCGAAGCGCTGCATCAACACATCCATGCCAGCGCTGCGGCGTACCGCCAGGTACTGGCTCTGGCGGCTGACCACCAGCGGCAGCTCGCTGACTTGCTGATCCAGGCCCAGGTTTTTGCTGAGGTAGCGCCCGACGCGGCGGTCGGTTATCAGCAGATCGATTCTTCCACGCTGCAGTTTGCCGAAGTTGGCTTCATGCGTTGGCGCGGGCTCGCGTCTGAACAATGTCGATTCACTGAATACGGATGCGTAGGCATAGCCGGGCGAGGTGCCAACGGTCAAACCGCGCAAGTCATTCAAGCTGCTGACGTTGTGCGGGCGGGCGTTGGCGTAGAACAGCACGAATTCCACATCCGACAGCGGTTCGTTGGGGTAGAACAGCAGTTTGCGCCGCTCTTCAGTCTGAAAAATATCCAGAATGCCGTCCGCCAGGCCCTGGTCGACCATCGCCAGGCAGCGTTTCCAGGGCAGGAACTGCCAGTCCAACTCTACCCCCAGGCGTTTGAAAACCTCGACGGTGACCTCATAGTCGAAGCCTCTGGCCTGGCCATCTTCCAGGTACACGTAAGGTGCCCACGGCTCGGTGACGATACGCAATTTCTCGCCATGGGCTAATGCACTCAGGCAAGTGAGCAACAGGGCGGCAATCAGGCGGGAGAAATCTGGCATGGCTGGAGATTACGACGTGTGCACGCCTATGGCTAGTAGGCGTGCGTGTTGTGCAGTCCAGCTTGTCAGGCTTTGGCGCGTTTTAGCAGCGAATCACGCACGGTCGTGTGCTTGCGGCCCAGGCCCAGGCGCATGCCCGGACGGCCGAACCACTGGCGCAGAGTGTGCTCGCATAGCGGCTGCGATTGGCGGGTAGTGACGTTTTCCAACGCCTTGTCCCACCAGGTGCTGGCGCAGGCTCGATCGAACTCGTTGGGGTATTCGTAACAGCCGTACATCAGTTCACGTAGAAACTGGCGCTGTTCGCTCGGCAAGGTCAGGCTCAGCGCCTTGTAGCCCAGACGTTGCAGGGCGGGTGGCCGGGGTAGCGCGGCATTGACCAGGGCGACATCCGCGAGGGCCTGGCAGCTCAACGGCGCCTCTTGGTGCTTGGCCAGCCAGGCCTGGACTTTGGCCCTGAACAGCTGTTTGCGGCTCCAGTAGTGGTGCAGCAGATCGGTGCACTGGTTGACCTGCAGGCGGCGGTAGGCGGCAACGGCCAGGCAAAGCTCTTCA
Organism: Pseudomonas sp. NUPR-001; assembly: GCF_052147955.1. Lineage (NCBI taxonomy): Bacteria > Pseudomonadati > Pseudomonadota > Gammaproteobacteria > Pseudomonadales > Pseudomonadaceae > Pseudomonas > Pseudomonas sp. NUPR-001. Next base: position 5,578,845 of record NZ_CP197353.1, on the reverse strand, counting down.
AGGGTGTAAGCGCCCTTGGCATGCGGGTAATACTCGTCCATCAGGGCAGTCGAGTGGTCGAGCAGCGGCGCATCTTCCTGCGTCAGGCCGATGACGCCCGAGTTGAGCAGGTCCATGTGCTGATCGGCCAGCCCGCGCGCCTCGAGCATGGGCGCCAGACTTTGATACAGCGGGCAATGCCTGTCGTTACCGAAGGTGGCGCCAATCGCGTTACATAACAGCGTGCCAGGCTGGATGCGTCGGAACAGCTCCATCGGCGACTGATGGAAGAAGGTGTCGGTATCGATCAGTGCAGCAACCGGTGCATCGGCCAGGACCTTGCGCAGTACGACGTGCTTACTGCGAAAGTGATAACCATAAGGTTGGTTCCAGGTTTCACGGGTAGCGTCGTCCAGTGCGTGGACGATTACCGGAAGATGTCGGTACGGTTCGGGGTTGTCGCTATAGACCTGGATGTCCAGGGTTTCTCCTGGTGTTTTGGCCAGGTTGGCAAGGGCGCTGACAATGCTGAACTGAGCTTCCTGATGGTAGGTTACAGGGCCGAAAACCAGATAAACGAGTTGCGGGCGAGGCGGGGTATGTCCTTGAGGCATGAAAGCACGAGCGTCCGTTGTCTTGTAAAGCAGAAAGGCCTTAGCGTATGCCAAGGCCTTTTGAGTATCCCGCAGCAATTGTTACGAGTTTTGTAGTGCTTCGATCAGCGTGGCAGCTTGAGGTTGTTCCAGATCGCCAGGCTCGGATCGGCCTGGTTCAGGGTGTAGAAGTGCAGCCCCGGCGCACCGCCTTGCAGCAGTTGTTCGCACATGCGGGTGATCACTTCTTCACCGAACTTCTGAATGCTGCCGACGTCATCGCCATAGGCTTCCAGTTGCTTGCGGATCCAGCGTGGAATCTCGGCGCCGCAGGCGTCGGAGAAGCGCGCCAGTTTGCTGTAGTTGGTGATCGGCATGATCCCCGGTACCACAGGAATGTTCACGCCCAGCTTCTGCACGCGCTCGACGAAGTAGAAGTAGCTGTCGGCGTTGAAGAAGTATTGGGTGATGGCGCTGTCGGCACCGGCGTTGGCCTTGCGCACGAAGTTGTTCAGATCGTCTTCGAAGTTGCGCGCCTGCGGGTGCATCTCTGGGTAGGCGGCGATTTCGATGTGGAAATGATCAGCGCTTTCCTGGCGGATGAACTCGACCAGTTCATTGGCGTAGCGCAGTTCGCCACTGGCCATGCCCATACCCGAAGGCAGGTCGCCGCGCAGGGCGACGATACGCTGGATGCCGGCAGCCTTGTACTGGGTCAGCAGGCTGCGCAGGTCTTCCTTGCTGTCGCCGACGCACGACAGGTGCGGGGCAGCAGGGATTTTCACTTCGCTTTCCAGCTGCAGCACGGTGTTCAGCGTGCGGTCGCGGGTCGAACCACCGGCACCGTAGGTGCAGGAGAAGAAATCGGGGTTGTAGCTGGCCAGCTGGCGGGCAGTGGCGAGCAGTTTTTCATGTCCAGCATCGGTCTTGGTCGGGAAGAACTCGAAGCTGTAACGACGTTCCTGGGACATAGAAGATTCTCTTCAGCGGCAAGCTACAAGCCACAAGCCTCAAGCAGAAACGGCGCGAACCGCTTGCAGCTTGAAGCTTGAAGCTACTTACTTGAATCAGTAGCGATAGGCGTGTGGCTTGAACGGCCCTTCAACAGTGACGCCGATGTAGTCGGCTTGCTGCTGAGTCAGCTGAGTCACCACGCCGCCGAAGCCGCGGACCATTTCCAGGGCCACTTCTTCGTCGAGTTTCTTCGGCAGTACTTCAACGGTCAGACGCTCAGCTTTCTGGGCTGGCGACAGGTCGGCGTACTTCTGGCCGAACAGGAAGATCTGCGCCAGTACCTGGTTGGCGAAGGAGCCATCCATGATGCGGCTTGGGTGGCCAGTGGCGTTGCCCAGGTTCACCAGACGGCCTTCAGCCAGCAGGATCAGGTAGTCGTCGTTTTGCGGGTCGAATTCGCCAGCACCGGTACGGTGGATCTTGTGTACCTGTGGTTTGACTTCTTCCCAGGCCCAGTTCTTGCGCATGAAAGCGGTGTCGATTTCATTGTCGAAGTGGCCGATGTTGCAGACCACAGCGCGCTTCTTCAGGGCTTTGAGCATGTTGGCATCGCAGACATTGACGTTGCCGGTGGTGGTCACGATCAGGTCGATCTTGCCCAGCAGTGCTTTGTCGATGCTGGCTTCGGTGCCATTGTTGATACCGTCGATGAACGGCGAAACCAGTTCGAAGCCGTCCATGCAGGCTTGCATGGCGCAGATCGGGTCAACTTCAGTGACCTTGACGATCATGCCTTCCTGGCGCAGCGATTGGGCCGAACCCTTGCCCACGTCACCGTAGCCGATGACCAGTGCTTGCTTGCCCGACAGCAGGTGGTCGGTACCGCGCTTGATGGCGTCGTTGAGGCTGTGACGGCAGCCGTACTTGTTGTCGTTCTTGCTCTTGGTGACCGAGTCGTTGACGTTGATCGCCGGGATTTTCAGCTCGCCCTTGACCAGCATGTCCAGCAGACGGTGCACGCCAGTGGTGGTTTCTTCGGTCACGCCGTGAACGCGCTCAAGCACAGCCGGGTACTTCTTGTGCAGCAGCTCGGTGAGGTCACCGCCGTCGTCGAGGATCATGTTGGCGTCCCATGGCGCGCCATCCTTGAGGATGGTTTGCTCCAGGCACCACTCGTACTCTTCTTCGGTTTCACCTTTCCAGGCAAATACCGGGATGCCAGCAGCGGCGATGGAGGCAGCGGCCTGGTCCTGAGTGGAGAAGATGTTGCAGGACGACCAGCGTACTTCGGCACCCAGGGCAACCAGGGTTTCGATCAGCACGGCAGTCTGAATGGTCATGTGGATGCAGCCGAGGATTTTTGCACCCTTGAGCGGTTGCTCTTGCAGGTACTTGCGGCGCAGGCCCATCAGTGCAGGCATTTCCGATTCGGCGATGATGGTTTCGCGACGGCCCCAGGCAGCCAGGGAGATGTCAGCGACCTTGAAATCGGTAAAACCGGCAGGCGTGTTTACAGCGCTCATGAAGAGCCTCCATTCGTAATGTGCGAATGGGCGCCGTTGTGCGTTTAGTGCCTGCAGGCAAGCCTGGCCAGGCAACGCCCCATCCGAGCCTGACAGGTTGAACCTGCTGCAGCGCCCCTCGGACAGGTGGCGGGAACGGTATCAAGTGCAGATTACCGTTTTAAAGCGATGGCGATTATAGCTGCGCCCGCGCATCAGCCCAAGGTTTTCTGTCGATTAATCGAGACCATAGTCGATGTTAAATGGAGGAGGGCGGCAGGCTCTGCCATCATTACCCACATTGATTGGCAAGATGGTCAGGAGTAGATATGAATTTTCACACCCGCAAGTGGGTCAAGCCCGAAGACCTCAACCCCAATGGCACCCTGTTCGGCGGCAGCCTGCTGCGCTGGATCGACGAAGAAGCGGCGATTTATGCCATCGTCCAGCTGGGTAATCAGCGTGTGGTGACCAAGTACATCTCGGAGATCAACTTTGTCAGCGCTTCGCGTCAGGGCGACATCATCGAGCTGGGCATTACTGCCACCGAATTCGGGCGGACTTCGATCACGCTCAAGTGTGAAGTGCGTAACAAGATCACCCGCAAGAGCATTCTGACCGTCGACCGCATGGTCTTCGTCAACCTCGGTGAAGACGGCCTGCCGGCGGCGCATGGGCGGACCGAGATCAAGTACATCAAGGATCAGTTTGATACGGCGGTAGAGTAAGAAAGCATCGCGGGGCAAGCCCGCTCCCACAGAGAACTGGTAGGAGCGGGCTTGCCCCGCGAAAGAGCCTCAAGGTTGCTCGGTAACCCCGCGCACCACCCGCCCGATCGTCAGCCCCTGCAACAGGATCGACGACAGCACCACGATGTAGGTGATGCTCAGCAGCAGGTCGCGTTCACTGCCCGCTGGCAGCGACAACGCCAGGGCCACCGACACACCGCCGCGCAAACCACCCCAGGTCAGTACCCGCACGGTGCCGCGTGGCACTGTGCGCCAGCGACGCAGCATGACGATGGCCGGGGCCACAGTCAGCAAACGCGACAGCAGGATCGCCAACGCCAGGACACAGGCCGCCGCCAGGTGCATCCACGAGAAGGGCAACAGCAGCAGTTCCAGGCCAATCAGCGCGAACAGCAGGGCATTGAGCATGTCGTCGATCAGTTCCCAGAAACCGTCGAGATAACGCCGGGTCATCTCGTTCATCGCCAGATTGCGCCCCAGGTTACCGATGATCAGCCCCGCCACCACCATCGCAATCGGTGCCGAAACGTGCAGCTCGTAGGCCATGGCCGAGCCGCCGATCACCAGGGCCAGGGTCAGCATGACTTCGACCTGATACTGCTCGATGCTTTTGATCATGCGGTAGGTCACATAGCCGATCAGGCCGCCGAATACCGCACCGCCAATCGCCTCGCGGGCGAACAACACGAGCGTCTCGCTGACGGTTGGGGTTTCGCCCAGTTGGGCAATGCCCAGCAACACGGTGAAGACCACCACCGCAGTACCGTCGTTGAACAATGACTCGCCAACAATCGTGGTTTTCAGTGGCTTTGAGGCATTGGCGGTACGCAGGGCGCCCAGCACGGCAATCGGGTCGGTCGGTGAAATCAGTGCGCCGAACAGCAAGCAGTAGAGCAGGCTGACGTGCCAGCCGAACAAGGCGAAGATCCAGTGCGCAAGAAAGCCGATGACCACGGTGGCAATCAATACTCCGAAGGTAGCCAGCAAGCCGATCGGCCAGCGATAGCTGCGCAGGTCGGCGAGGTTGACGTGCAGGGCGCCGGCAAACAGCAGGAACGACAGCATCCAGTGCATCAGCAAGTCGTTGAAGTCGATCTGGCTCATCAAGCCTTGCACGCGCTCTTCAAGGCCGGGGTAGCCGATCACGCTCAGGCCTTGCAGCAACAGGGAAAACAACAGCGCGGTGACCATCACGCCGATGGTGGGCGGCAGGCCGATGAAGCGGTAGTTCAGGTAGGTAAGAAGTGTGGTCAAACAGATAAACGCAGCAACAAGCTCAAGCATTCCGGGTCCTGTAATGGCTTTCAATGTGGCGCCCGATCCCATCGGGCAGCCTTTGGATGGTCTGCCGGGCGGGTGGGGGCACAGTTTTTTGCTGCATGCGTTGACCACACAGTGTGGAATTCGTTGCGCATCAGGCGAATCTGCGCGACGCCGCGTTGACGGAAATGCTTAGATAGCGGCTGGCCATTGATGACCCAACCTGCATAGCCAAGGACTTTCGCGTGTTAGCCACTTCCCTGGTTCTGATTGCCGCGCTCTTGCACGCAACCTGGAACACCTTGATCAAATTCAGCGGCGAGCGCCTGCTGGTCATTGCCAGCATGGATACCGTGGCATTGGTGTTTGCGTTGGTAATGGTGGCCTTCGTGCAGTTCCCGCCCGCCGAGGTGTGGCCGTGGTTGCTGGCCTCGGCATTGTTTGAGCAGTTGTATCGGTTCCTGTTGATCCAGGCTTACCGCGTCGGTGACCTGGGCTTGGTGTATCCACTGATGCGCGGGCTCTCGCCGCTGGTGGTGCTGGCCCTGACGTTGACCTTCGCGGGTGAAACCCTGAGCAGCCAGCAGATCATTGGCATTCTGCTGATTCCCTGTGGCATGGCTTGCCTGCTCTGGCAGGGCGGGGGCGGTGATCGTCTGCCGTGGTCGATGCTGCCGGTGGTGGCCTTGATCGGCTTGTGCATCGGTTGCTACACCTGGTTCGATGGCCAGGCGATCCGGCTGTGGTCGCAGCCATTGGACTATCTTGTATGGTTGACGCTGCTCAGTGCCTGGCCGTTTCCGTTGCTGGCGGGTGTCGCTCGTCGCGCACCGTTCATGCTGTTCTGGCGCTTGCAGTGGCGGCTTGGTCTGGCGGTCGGCTTATGCGTGTTGTTGAGCTATGCCCTGGTGCTCTGGGCCATGCAGTTGGGCTCGGTGGCCGAGGCGGCGGCGCTGCGTGAGGTGAGCGTGATCCTGGTGGTGCTGTTCGGTATGCGCTACCTCAAAGAACCTTTTGGCGGTCCCAGGCTCTTAGCTTGTGCCCTGGTGCTGATCGGCATGCTGATCATGAAACTCTGACGTTCCCTCTGACAAGGATTTAGCCATGACCGTTGCTCTGTGGTGTGTATTGATTGCGTTGTTCCTGCCGATTCTCTGTACCAGTATCGCCAAGCTCAGCAGCGGCCGTTTCGGTCTGCGTCAGAACCATGATCCACGGGCGTTTCTCGACAGCCTCGAAGGGTTGCCACGGCGCGCCCATGCGGCGCAGTTGAACAGTTTTGAAGCGTTCCCGGCGTTTGCGGCGGCGGTGATCATTGCCGATATCGTCGGCAATGCCGAACAAGTGACCCAGGATGTGCTGGCGGTGATGTATATCACCAGCCGCTTGCTCTACATCATTTGCTACCTGGCGGACTGGGCTGCACTGCGCTCGCTGGTGTGGTTCGTGGGTGTGGGGTTGATCGTGTCGTTTTTTGTGGTGTCAGCTTGATTTGATCGCGGGGCAAGCCCGCTCCCACAGCGACTGTAGGAGCGGGCTTGCCCCGCGATAGGTTCACAACACTTTCGGCACTTCAGGCAACGCCGCGCCTTTGGGCCACAGCAACCAGATCTGGCCCTGCTGTTTCATGTTGCCAGCCAGCTCACCCGCTTCAGCGCCGGTCCCCCAGAACAGGTCGGCACGCACTTCGCCGGTAATTGCGCCACCGGTGTCCTGAGCGGCCACTGGACGCACCACGGGGGCGCCGTCAGGGCGGGTGGTGGACAGCCACAACAGACTGCCCAGCGGAATCACTTTGCGGTCGATGGCCACGCTGTAGCCTGCGGTCAGCGGCACGTTGAGCGAGCCGCGTGGGCCTTCGTTGCTGTCCGGGCGGGTGCTGAAGAACACGTAGCTGGGGTTGCTTGCCAGCAGCTCGGGCACGCGGGCCGGGTTGGCCTGCGCCCAGGCATGGATAGCGCCCATGCTCACGTCTTCTTTTTTCAGCTGACCCTGCTCGACCAGCCAGCGGCCCACCGGGCGATAGGGGTGGCCATTCTGGTCGGCGTAACCAACGCGCAACTGGCGGCCGCTCTCCAGCTGGATCCGGCCAGAACCCTGAATCTGCAGGAACTGCAGGTCCATCGGGTCGGTCAGCCAGGCCAGCACGGGGGCTGGTACGCCTTGCTGGTTGATTACTTCGGCAGTGTCGTAAGGCTTGAGGGTGCGTCCTTCGAGGCGGCCACGCAGGCGTTTGCCCTTGAGCTCCGGGTAGACGCTGTCCAGCGCCACCACGATCATGTCGTCGGGTACGCCGTAGACCGGTACATGCGCACTGTCGGTTTGCGTCAGGCTGCCGGGGTAGACCGGTTCGTAGTAACCAGTGATCAGGCCGTTCGCGTTGTTTCCCCCCGAGCGCATGCTGTAGACGTCGAGTTGGGTCTGGAGAAAGTTGCGTACCTGGACGCTGTCGCTGGGCACCGCGGCGGCTGCCGCACAGGTGTTGGCCCAGATGGCATCACGTTTGAGACGTTCGCAGGCACTGCGCCAGGCTTCGAAACCGGCCAGCAGGTCGCTGTCGCTGACCTGCGGCAGGTCTTTCCAGGTGCTGCTGACATAAGTGGCGAGCGCGTGAGGTTTGGGCTTTTCCGGGCCACCGCCGTTGCATCCGGCGAGCAGTGCCAGTACCGAAAGCGACCATCCCAGGTGGCGCAGCGAAAATTTCATGAACGGGGTTTCCTTGGCGGTTTGCCTGGGGTGTAGCGGTCCAGGCAATCCATAGAGTTAATAAGGGTATTGGTCTTTGCGGGCGAGGCGAGGATACTGGCCGCCTTTTTTACCGTGAGCCGAAATAACCATGATGCTCAAGCGACTCTCTGTTGTTGTGCTGGCCTGCCTGACCCTGACTGCCTGCGGTGGTGTCGATCCCAACTCGCCGTTGGGCCAGCGCAAGACCCTGTTCAAACAGATGCTCAAGACCAGTGAGGACCTGGGCGGCATGCTGCGCGGGCGGCTGGCTTTTGACAGCCAGAAATTTGCCGATGGCGCCGTCAAGCTCGACAACTTGTCCCGTGAACCGTGGAAGCATTTTCCGCAGGTTCGCGAAGACGATGAAACCAGTGCGCGCCCAGAGGTCTGGGAGAAGCAGGCACGTTTTCAAGACTTGGCTCGCCAGTTGGAAGTGGCTACCGCTGAACTGGTGGCTGTTACCCGTACCCAACCGCTGAAAGCAGCGGACCTGGCCGCGCCGACCGATAAGGTTGAAGCAGCGTGCAAGGCTTGTCATACCGAATTTCGTAACCATTGAATACGTGATCGCGGGGCAAGCCCGCTCCTACAGGCTCTGTGGGAGCGGGCTTGCCCCGCGATAATCACTCAATCACTTACTGCTCAAGCTGATCCAACGCTTCCTGCAGCTCTTTCTTCGATTCCGCCAGCTTGTCTTTGCGCTTGTTGATCTTCTCGGCGTCGCCTTTTTTCATGGCCTTGTCCAGGTCCTTGGTGCGCTGAGTGACTTCGTGACGCGCTTCGAGCACTTTCTGCTCACGCTCTTTGCGCAGGCTGGCGTCGGTGCAGTTAGCCGTGACTTCGCTCAACGCCTTCTCCAGGCCAGCAACTTGATCGCTGTTGTTGTGCGCGCGTGCTTCGGTGAGCTGATTTTCGATGGCACTGCGTTTGGCAGCGCACCCGGTCAGGCCTTCGTCTGGCTGGGCAGCCTGGATCGAGGTGGCGCCAAAACCAATAACGCCAAGCAGTACCAGGTGGGAAAATAGCTTCATGTGAGCCTCCTTGTTCGGGGCGGGGCAGCAAAAGTTGGGAGAAATCCTGCCTTGATTTGCTCAATTAAGAAACCCTGTGTAGGTTTTTCAGTTGCAAAGCAGGGAAATCCTACGCTTGCTGGCGGCTGTGATTAGCCGGCGCGCTGGAAGCCTTGAATGCCATGGGCGAGCAATTGTTCAGCCAGCGATTGCACATGAGGATGAGTGAAAAAAGCCTGCAGGTGTTTAGCGCGAGTTGCGCCGATTCCCGCTTCCTGGGACCACTGATCGACGGTTCTGGTGGCCAGTGTGGGCCAGTCAGGATGCAGCGTCAGATGACGCGGCGCAGGTACGCCCAAGGCTCGCAACCATTGGGGGAACGGGCGTTCGCGAGCGCTTTGAAAGCTTCGTACGAGGGCATCGGCGCGGGCTGTGCTGATGCCCGGCAGCTCACTCAACTGGTCGCGGTTCAATGCCAGCCAGTCGGCCAGGGTGCTGACCTGACCCGCCTGCACCAGTTCACGCCAGGTCGCAGCGCCCAGCTTCGGCATGTCCAACCCCTGCTTGCTGCTCAGCCAGGTGAGCCGCGCGATGAACTGTTCTTCACAGTCCGGGCCGGCTTGCCAGCAGCTCAACGGGTGAAACCGGCCACTTGCCGGAGGGTGTACGGCAGGGCGTTCAATGCTGCGATGCACCACCTGCTCCAGGCGCGGAATGGTCAGCCCGGCGAGGCTCACTGCCACCTGGTCACCCGGGCGGATATCCAGGGTGTGCCAGCGCGCCAGTGAGCCCAGGCTGACTTGCGTGATGCGCCGGTCATCGAGGGTGAAAGGCTGTAGTTGGACAACAGGCGTGACCTTGCCGGTGCGGCCGATCCGGAAATGTACGGCACGCACTTCGGCCATGGCCTGGCGCAAGGGGTATTTCCAGGCAGCGATCCAGTACGGTGCGTTGGCCCGCCAGCGCTCAGCCGGTGGGCGGCTGTCCTGACGCAGAATCACCCCGTCAGTGGCAAAGGGCAGGGCAGTGTCATACCAGTGCTGGCGCCAACGCGCCGCTTCGGTCGGGTTGCTGATGGCCACACTGAAGCGCTGACTGTCAGCGAAGCCCAGCGCCGCCAGCCTGGCCAGGCGCTCGGCTTGAGTGTCGGGGCCTTGTGGCCAGTCCCAGACAAACAGCCCGATACCCGCACCCTTGGCTGCGCTCAATTGTTTGCGCGCCATCAGCCCGGCGATGGTCCCGCGTGCTCCCAGCCCGCCTGCACTTGACTGCACATGCGCATCGAGGCGCCAGTACAGTTCGCCCTGCAGGGTGAGGTCGAGAGGTTGTGGCAGTTGCCGGGTGATACCGCCAAGCGCGGGAATATGGTGGCTCCAGTCGTGACCCTGCACACCATCGCCGCGGCTGAGCAGTTGCACCAGTTGGCCCTGTCGGAAGACCAGTGACACGGCCACGCCATCCACCTTCGGCTGAATCCAGATGTGTTGCTTGCCCTGCATCCAGCGCGTGACTGCCTGATCATCGACCAGCTTTTCCACGCCGGTATGCACGACGGGGTGGCTGATCTGGCCGCGGGCACTGGCCAGCGGACTGGCGGTGTCAGTCAGGCCGAAGCAGCCTTGAAGGTGCTGCAAGCGCTGTCGGCTCTGGTCGTAGATGTCGTCTGCTACCAGCGAAACGCCCAGGCGATGATAGTGATCATCCCATCGGCTTACGGCTTCTTGCAGTCGAACGACTTCGTCACGCGCACGCTCGACGGGCCAGGCCGGGCACGTTTGGGCAAAGGGTGTGGGGAGGTAGAAAGCAACCGAAAGAAAAACCAGCAGCTTGTGCAACATGGCCAGCATCCTTGCTTGGCGATAGGGAATCCTTAGCCTAGGCAATGGCTGGCCGGTGCATGGATCTCAGTTGTCAGCCCATATGTCAGGCTAGTAGGAGCGGGCTTGCCCCGCGATCGCGGTGTGCCTGGCGGCAGCATCGCGGGGCAAGCTCGCTCCTACAGGGGGTGCTTACAAACCGGCAGCAGCGCGCAGGGCGTCAACGCGGTCGGTACGTTCCCAGGTGAAGGTGGTGAAGGTGTCGTCGCCGACAGTCTTCTGTTGCGGGATGCGACCGAAGTGGCCGTACGCTGCAGTTTCCTGGTACATCGGGTGCAGCAGGTCGAGCATGGTGGTGATGGCGTACGGACGCAGGTCGAAGCATTCACGTACCAGCTGGACGATCTTGTCGTCGGAGATTTTGCCGGTGCCGAAGGTGTTCAGCGAGATCGACGTCGGCTGGGCTACACCGATTGCGTAGGAAACCTGGATCTCGCAGCGCTCGGCCAGGCCGGCAGCAACGATGTTCTTGGCCACGTAACGACCGGCATAGGCGGCGGAACGGTCAACCTTGGACGGGTCTTTGCCGGAGAATGCGCCGCCACCGTGACGGGCCATGCCGCCATAGCTGTCGACGATGATCTTGCGACCGGTCAGGCCGCAGTCACCCACCGGGCCACCGATGATGAACTGGCCAGTCGGGTTGATGTGGAACTGGGTGTCTTTGTGCAGCAGTTCGGCAGGCAGGGTGTGCTTGACGATCAGCTCCATGACCGCTTCCTGCAGGTCTTTTTGCGACACTTCAGGGTTGTGCTGGGTCGACAGGACCACGGCGTCGATACCGACGACCTTGCCGCCTTCATAACGGCAGGTAACCTGCGACTTGGCATCCGGGCGCAGCCACGGCAGCAGGCCGGACTTGCGTGCTTCTGCCTGGCGCTCGACCAGACGGTGCGAGAAGCAGATCGGCGCTGGCATCAGCACGTCGGTTTCGTTGCTGGCATAGCCGAACATCAGGCCCTGGTCGCCTGCGCCCTGGTCTTCCGGCTTGCTGCGGTCAACGCCCTGGGCGATGTCTACCGACTGCTTGCCGATGATGTTCATGACCGCGCAGGTGGCGCCGTCGAAACCAACGTCGGAGCTGTTGTAGCCGATGTCGACGATGACTTTACGTACGATTTCTTCCAGGTCGACCCAGGCCGAGGTGGTGACTTCACCGGCGATGATCGCTACACCGGTCTTCACCAGGGTTTCGCAGGCAACGCGTGCGTATTTGTCCTGGGTGATGATGGCGTCCAGTACGGCGTCCGAAATCTGGTCGGCGATTTTGTCCGGATGCCCTTCAGACACGGACTCGGAGGTGAAAAGGGAGTATTCGCTCATCTCGACGGGTTCCTAAAATTTACCGATATTGAGTGTCGCCAGCCGGCCGCTGAAAATGGCGGACCTGGATCTGGAAACCATTACGTAAGCCCACATACAGGCTGTCCCCGGGCGTCAGTCCCGCAGCGCTGGCCCAGCGGGCCAGGTCGTCCTGGTCAAAGCCCAGCCAGATATCGCCACAGGCTTCTCTGGCCCAGCTCTGGTCGTGGCTGCACAACTCTGTAACCAACAGGCTGCCGCCTGCTTTCACACGGTTGGCCAGCTGCCGCAGGGCTTCGGCCGGGGCGCTGAAATGGTGCAACACCATGTTCAGCACTACGCAGTCGGCTTCCACATCCGTTGCACTGAGTGCATCGGCCAACTGCAGGTTCACATTGACCAGGGCTTCGCGCTGACAGACCTGGCGCGCCAGCTCGAGCATGGTCGGGCTGTTGTCCAGTGCGGTGACCCGAACAAAACGCCGGGCCAGCTCGGGAAGAAACTCGCCATCGCCGGGGCCCACTTCAAGGGCACTGGCATCGGCGCTGAAACTGAGTTTGTCGAGCAGCGCCAGGAGGCTTTCGCGGTATTGCGCAAGCCCGGCGATCAGGTCTTGCTGGGCGCGAAACTTTTCTTCGACACGCAGGAAGAAGTCTTGGCTGGTGGCGGCCCGGCGCTGCTGGACCTGGCCGATGCGCTCCTGCACATCGTCGGCCAGAAACAAGCTGTCGACTTCTTCGAGCAGTGCCGTGTGTAGCTTGCCGCCCAGGCGCAAACCGTCGGGCAGGGCGCGACGATAGAAGATCGCATTGCCCTCGCGGCGGGTGGCCACCAGCCCGGCCTGGGCCAGGACTTTGAGGTGATGGCTCATGCCCGACTGGCCGATGGCGAAAATCTGCGCCAACTCCAGCACGCCGAACGAGTCGCTGGCCAGTGCCCGCAATACATTCAGGCGTAGCGGATCACCGCTGGCTTTGCACAGGGCAGCCAGGTCTTCGCTTTGCTCCGGACGGATTGCCGACAAGGGTAGGTTCATGGGGCGGCAGTCTAGACACGGCACCCGGTTGCCGCAAGAGCAATATCAAAAAGTTTTGATATTGGACGATGAGCGGGGCAAATCGTCGCAGCCGAGTCAGCTCAACCTGCGATTTGCCCGGGCTAATGCCTGATTCTGCTCTCAATCACAGGAAAATCATGCTGCATCGACCATACGTCATTGCCCCCAGGCATGTGCCTGGGCGAAAATGGCCGCCTTTTTTCGTTCCGTAATCAATTCAAGCCCCAGGAGATAAGCGATGCCCAGCCGTCGTGAGCGTGCCAACGCCATTCGTGCCCTCAGCATGGATGCCGTGCAAAAGGCCAACAGCGGCCATCCAGGTGCCCCAATGGGCATGGCGGATATCGCCGAGGTTCTTTGGCGCGACTATCTGAAGCACAACCCGAGCAACCCGAGCTTCGCTGACCGTGACCGCTTCGTGCTGTCCAACGGCCACGGCTCGATGCTGATCTATTCGCTGCTGCACCTGACTGGCTATGACGTCACCATCGACGATCTGAAAGGCTTCCGTCAGCTGCACAGCCGTACCCCGGGCCACCCGGAATTCGGCTACACCCCAGGCGTCGAGACCACCACTGGTCCGCTCGGTCAGGGCCTGGCCAACGCCGTTGGTTTCGCCATTGCCGAAAAAGTGATGGGTGCGCAGTTCAACCGTAAAGGCCACAACATCGTCGATCACCACACCTATGTGTTCCTGGGTGACGGTTGCATGATGGAAGGCATTTCCCACGAAGTCGCTTCCCTGGCCGGCACCCTGGGCCTGGGCAAGCTGATCGCGTTCTACGATGACAACGGCATCTCCATCGACGGCGAAGTCGAAGGCTGGTTCACCGATGACACACCGAAGCGCTTCGAATCCTACAACTGGCAGGTGATCCGCAATGTCGACGGCCATGACGCCGACGAGATTCGCACCGCCATCGAAACCGCACGCAAGAGCGAGCAGCCAACCCTGATCTGCTGCAAGACCATCATTGGTTTTGGTTCGCCGAACAAACAGGGCAAGGAAGACTGCCACGGTGCTCCGCTGGGTAACGACGAAATCGCCCTGGCCCGCAAAGAGCTGAACTGGAACCACGGTCCGTTCGAAATCCCGGCTGAGATCTACGCCGAGTGGGACGCCAAGGAAGCCGGTAAAGCCGTTGAAGCCGAGTGGGACAAACGCTTCGCCGCCTACGCTGCAGCCTTCCCTGAGCTGGCCAGCGAGCTCAAGCGCCGCCTGAGCGGCGAGCTGCCAGCTGACTTCTCCGAGAAAGCATCGGCCTACATCGCTGAAGTTGCGGCCAAAGGCGAAACCATCGCCAGCCGTAAAGCCAGCCAGAACACCCTCAACGCTTTTGGCCCACTGCTGCCTGAGTTCCTCGGCGGTTCGGCTGACCTGGCCGGTTCCAACCTGACCCTGTGGAAAGGTTGCAAGGGCGTCAGCGCTGAAGACGCCAGCGGCAACTACATGTACTACGGCGTGCGCGAGTTCGGCATGACCGCCATCATGAACGGCGTTGCCCTGCACGGCGGCCTGGTACCTTACGGCGCCACCTTCCTGATGTTCATGGAATACGCCCGCAACGCTGTGCGCATGTCGGCACTGATGAAGCAGCGCGTTATCCACGTCTACACCCACGACTCCATCGGTCTGGGCGAAGACGGCCCGACCCACCAGCCGATCGAGCAACTGACCAGCCTGCGCAGCACGCCGAACCTGGACACCTGGCGTCCAGCCGACGCCGTTGAGTCGGCGGTGTCGTGGAAGCACGCTCTGGAGCGCAAAGACGGCCCGTCGGCGCTGATCTTCTCGCGTCAGAACCTGCAGCACCAAACCCGTGATGCTGGCCAGATCGAAGCCATCAGCCGTGGCGGCTATGTGCTGAAAGACTGCGCAGGCGAGCCTGAGCTGATCCTGATTGCCACCGGTTCCGAAGTCGGCCTGGCCGTTCAGGCCTTCGACAAGCTGACCGAGCAAGGCCGCAAGGCGCGCGTCGTTTCGATGCCGTGCACCAGCGTGTTCGACGCCCAGGACGCTGCCTACAAGCAGTCGGTGCTGCCGGTTCAGGTCGGTGCACGTATTGCTATCGAAGCGGCCCATGCCGACTTCTGGTACAAGTACGTCGGCCTCGAAGGCCGTGTGATCGGTATGACCACCTACGGCGAGTCGGCCCCTGCGGCCGCCTTGTTCGAAGAGTTCGGCTTCACCCTGGAAAACATCCTGGGTACTGCTGAAGAGTTGCTGGAAGACTGATCAACAGTGTTGGATTCATCGCGGGGCAAGCCCGCTCCCACAGGTATCCCCTGTAGGAGCGGGCTTGCCCCGCGATTCGCAGATAACGCTTCTGTTCCGTGAGCATCCCATGCCCCAACCGCGTCCCTACAAAGTTGCACTCAACGGCTACGGCCGTATCGGTCGTTGTGTTTTACGCGCACTCTTTGAACGGGGGGCGAAGGCGGGCTTCGAGATTGTCGCACTGAACGACCTGGCCGATCAGGCCAGTATCGAATACCTGACACGCTTCGACTCCACCCACGGGCGTTTCCCCGGTGAGGTGAAGGTCGATGGCGACTGTCTGCATATTAATGGTGACTGCGTGAAAGTCTTGCGCAGTGCCACCCCGGAAGGTATCGACTGGGCGGCGCTCGGCGTCGACCTGGTGCTGGAGTGTTCCGGCGCCTACAACACCCGTGCCGATGCCCAGCGTTTTCTCGACGCCGGTGCACCACGCGTACTGTTCTCCCAGCCGATGGCCAGTGAATCGGATGTCGATGCCACGATTGTCTACGGCATCAACCAGGATTGCCTGGATGGCAGCGAGCAGTTGGTCTCCAACGCCTCCTGCACCACCAACTGCGGTGTACCGCTGCTGCGTGTGCTGGACCAGGCGTTCGGCCTTGAGTATGTGTCGATCACCACGATCCACTCGGCCATGAACGATCAGCCGGTCATCGATGCCTACCACCATGAAGACCTGCGCCGTACCCGTTCGGCGTTCCAGTCGGTGATCCCGGTGTCCACCGGGCTGGCGCGTGGTATCGAGCGCTTGCTGCCGGAACTTGCCGGGCGAATTCAGGCCAAAGCCGTACGCGTGCCGACGGTCAATGTGTCGTGCCTGGACATCACCCTGCAAACCGCCCGCGATACCAGCGCGGCGGAGGTCAATCAGGTGCTGCGTGAAGCCGCCCTGAGTGGGCCGCTCAAGGGCTTGCTGGCCTACACTGAACTGCCGCACGCCAGTTGTGATTTTAACCATGACCCTCATTCGGCGATTGTCGATGCCAGTCAGACCCGCGTTTCCGGCCCCCGGCTGGTCAACCTGCTGGCCTGGTTCGATAACGAATGGGGGTTTGCCAACCGTATGCTCGACGTTGCCGAACACTATCTGCACGTCGTCAATCAAACCCGCTCTACTTGTAAACAGCCCTGAAGGACTGCATTCATGACCGTGTTGAAGATGACCGACCTCGACCTGCAAGGTAAGCGCGTGCTGATCCGCGAAGACCTCAACGTTCCTGTGAAGGACGGTGTGGTTGCCAGCGATGCGCGCATCCTTGCTTCGCTGCCGACCATCAAGCTGGCGCTGGAAAAAGGCGCGGCCGTGATGGTCTGCTCGCACCTGGGCCGCCCGACCGAAGGCGAATTCTCTGCCGAGAACAGCCTCAAGCCAGTTGCCGATTACCTGAGCAAGGCCCTGGGCCGCGAAGTGCCGCTGGTTGCCGATTACCTGGACGGTGTCGAAGTCAAAGCCGGCGATATCGTGCTGTTCGAGAACGTACGCTTCAACAAAGGCGAGAAGAAGAACGCTGACGAACTGGCGCAGAAATACGCTGCCCTGTGCGACGTGTTTGTCATGGACGCCTTCGGTACCGCTCACCGCGCCGAGGGTTCGACCCACGGCGTGGCCAAATTCGCCAAGGTCGCTGCTGCAGGCCCGTTGCTGGCCGCTGAACTCGACGCTTTGGGCAAGGCCCTCAAGGCCCCGGCCAAGCCGATGGCTGCCATCGTCGCCGGCTCCAAGGTCTCGACCAAGCTGGACGTGCTCAACAGCCTGAGCCAGGTCTGCGACCTGCTGATCGTTGGCGGCGGTATTGCCAACACCTTCCTGGCTGCTGCTGGTCACCCGGTCGGTAAATCGCTGTACGAGCCAGACCTGATCGACACTGCCAAAGCCATCGCTGCCAAGGTCAATGTGCCGCTGCCAGTGGACGTGGTCGTGGCCAAGGAATTCGCTGAATCCGCTGCCGCCACCGTCAAGCTGATCGCTGAAGTTGCCGAAGACGACATGATCCTCGACATCGGCCCGCAAACCGCAGCCAACTTCGCCGAGCTGCTGAAGTCGTCGCAGACCATTCTGTGGAACGGCCCGGTTGGTGTGTTCGAGTTCGATCAGTTCGGTAACGGCACCAAGGTACTGGCCCAGGCCATTGCCGACAGCGCCGCGTTCTCCATCGCCGGTGGTGGCGATACCCTGGCGGCCATCGATAAATATGGCGTTGCCGAGCAAATCTCCTACATTTCTACCGGTGGCGGTGCGTTCCTCGAGTTCGTCGAAGGCAAAGTGCTGCCTGCCGTAGAAGTACTGGAACAACGGGCCAAGGCCTGATTCGCTCAGCGCCTGGCAAAGGGAGTGACCTGATGGTCAAGCGATTGTCTGTGTTTGTCCTGGTCGCACTGCTGGGCGCATGCTCCAGCACCCCGGAGCCGCAGACTGATAAGCCTGGTGCGCCGAAAGGCGGCTGCTATCAGTCTGAATGGCAGGCGGAAACCGTGCCGGTGATCAACAAGCGACTCGGCCCGGATGGCCTGGAAAAATACGACGACGAACACCAGCGCCGGGCGCCGGGTTGCCCTTGATCGGTTGATGGCAACCTACCGGCCAGTTTGTGGTCTGCTAGAGGATATTGCATGAAAGGAGTCATGGCCTTGATGGCCCTGGCAGTACTGGGCGGATGCGCAAGCCTGACGCCCTCGGCGCCAGTGTCGGACACCTGGACCCGTTGGGTGTGTGACAGTCAGGCCGAAGTGCTTTGGCGCTTTGCCGATAGCAGCCAGCAGCAGATGGACGTGCGTCTGGGCGGCGGTGATCAGGTTTACCGGCTCAAGGCTGAACCTAGCGCTTCCGGCAGTCTGTACAGCGATGGTGTGCTGGCGTTTCACAGCAAAGGTGACGAAGGCCTGGTGTACTGGGCTGCCACCGACGATTTGATAGGGCGGGGCTGCAAGGCGCCGTGACTGGCCGGGCCGTGTAATGGCGGCCCACACTACTTGAATAGCAGCCGCCACTGCGGCAGGCTTGCACGAAAAACGACGCTTGTCGGGAGAGAGATACACAATGGCACTCATTAGCATGCGCCAGATGCTGGACCACGCCGCCGAGTTCGGTTACGGCGTTCCGGCTTTCAACGTTAACAACCTCGAGCAGATGCGCGCCATCATGGAAGCTGCCGACAAGACCGACTCCCCGGTGATTGTCCAGGCTTCGGCCGGTGCCCGCAAATACGCCGGTGCGCCGTTCCTGCGCCACCTGATCCTGGCAGCGATCGAAGAATTCCCGCACATCCCGGTGTGCATGCACCAGGACCACGGCACCAGCCCTGACGTGTGCCAGCGTTCGATCCAGCTGGGCTTCAGCTCGGTGATGATGGACGGCTCCCTCGGTGAAGACGGCAAGACCCCGACCGACTACGAGTACAACGTCCGTGTGACTCAGCAGACCGTGGCCATGGCCCACGCCTGTGGCGTTTCGGTTGAAGGTGAGCTGGGCTGCCTGGGTTCGTTGGAAACCGGTATGGCCGGTGAAGAAGACGGCATCGGCGCTGAAGGCATCCTGGATCACAGCCAGATGCTGACCGACCCGGAAGAAGCTGCTGACTTCGTCAAGAAGACTCAGGTTGACGCCCTGGCAATCGCCATCGGTACCAGCCACGGTGCTTACAAATTCACCAAGCCGCCTACCGGCGACGTACTGGCGATCGACCGTATCAAGGAAATCCACAAGCGCATCCCTAACACCCACCTGGTGATGCACGGTTCTTCCTCGGTTCCGCAAGAGTGGCTGGCGATCATCAACCAGTACGGCGGCGACATCAAAGAAACCTACGGTGTGCCGGTTGAAGAAATCGTCGAAGGCATCAAGTACGGCGTACGCAAGGTCAACATCGACACCGACCTGCGCCTGGCCTCGACCGGTGCCATGCGCCGCCTGATGGCCCAGAACCCGAGCGAGTTCGACCCACGCAAGTTCTTCGGTGCCACAGTCACCGCCATGCGTGACGTCTGCATCGCCCGTTACGAAGCGTTCGGCACTGCCGGCAATGCCTCCAAGATCAAGCCGATCTCCCTGGAAGGCATGTTCCAGCGTTACCTCAAAGGTGAGCTGGCCGCCAAGGTCAACTAAGACCCGCGTCAAGAAAACCCGCAGCGATGCGGGTTTTTTTTCGCCTTTCGCGCCACGGCTATGGATAAATTGGCCTCGATGGACAGTCCGTTAGTCGGCTTGCGGAACTTTCCTTGGGTGATGGCAATCTGATCACTTCAGAATTTTTACAGCCAGGTCTAGAGTTAATTTCGGATTTCAACCGAAGTTCGATGTCAGTTTCACAAGAGAAGCAGCATGGATTGCGCTCAACCTCACATAAACGAAGGCCGCTCGGTATTACTGGTCGTCGATGATTACCCTGAGAATCTGATCAGCATGCGCGCCCTGCTGGCCCGACAGGACTGGCAAGTACTGACCGCAAGCTCCGGAACCGAAGCCCTGAGCGCGTTACTGGAGCACGACGTCGATCTGGTCCTGCTGGATGTGCAGATGCCAGGCATGGATGGCTTTGAAGTGGCCCGGCTGATGCGTGGCAGCCAGCGCACACGGCTCACACCGATTATTTTCCTGACCGCCAACGAACAGTCTCAAGATGCTGTGCTCAAAGGCTATGCCAGTGGTGCGGTGGATTACCTGTTCAAACCGTTTGACCCACAGATCCTCAAGCCCAAGGTTCAGGCCCTGCTGGAGCAGCAGCGTAGCCGTCGTGCCTTGCAGCGCCTGAGCAATGACCTGGAAGCTGCCCGCGCGTTCAATGCCTCGGTGCTTGAGAACGCCGCCGAAGGCATTCTGGTGGTTGCCGAAGACGGGGTGATCCGCTTCGCCAACCCGGCGATCTCCAGGTTGCTCGATGCGCCTTTCGAGCTCTTGCAGGGAATGAACCTGCTGGACTTCATCCAGTCACCCGGCGCGGCATCCTGGCGAGAGTCGGCGTTCCACGAAGCTTACCTGTCGCGCGATACCTTCCGCATTCACGATGCGGTATTACGCACCCTGGGTGGGCACCCGATTCCGGTAGCGCTGTCGTGCGCGCCGCTGCCCAGCGAGCAGCGTGCATTGGTGGTTACGGTGCTGGACATGTCTGTGGTGCGCAGCCTGCACCAACAGCTTGAATACCAGGCCATCACCGACCCACTGACCGGCCTGCTCAACCGCCGTGGTTTCTACCAGGCAGCCGAAAGTGCATTGCTGCGTAACGAGCGTGCAGACCGGCCCCACGCGTTGCTGTTCCTGGACCTGGATGGCTTCAAACGTATCAACGACTCATTGGGGCATGAAGCCGGTGACCGGGTGCTCCACTGGGTGGCTGAGCAGCTCAAGGACTGTTTGGGGCACTGCGCGATTCTTGCGCGCATCGGGGGCGATGAGTTCACCGCGCTGCTCGATTCGCTCGAATACCCCGAGCAGGCCGCTCGATGCGCGGAAATGTTGATTGAGCGCATGTCGATCTATCAGGAGATCGGCGGGCTGGAAGTGACGTTGGGCGTCAGCATCGGTATCGCTACGTATCCCGAGAGCGGCACCAGCCTGGACGGATTACTACGGGCTGCGGATGCGGCAATGTATGCCGCCAAGCAGTCGGGCCGCCAGCAATACCGGTATTACGACCAGGACCTCAACGGTCGCGCGCGGTCGCGGCTGATGCTCGAAGACAGCATGCGTGAGGCGATTGAGCACAAGGATTTCTGCCTGGTCTACCAGCCGCAAGTGAGCCTGGCAGACGGCCGCCTGCGCGGCTTTGAAGCGCTGTTGCGCTGGCGTCATCCCAGTGTCGGCGATGTGCCGCCAGGGCTGTTCATTCCCTTGCTTGAAGAGGCGCGCCTGATCACACGTCTGGCCAGCTGGATTTACCAGCAAGGCGCTGCGCAGCGCCGGGCCTGGTATGAGTCCTACGATGCGGATCTGGTCTTGAGTATCAGCCTGAGCCAGGCGCAGTTCAGTATGCCCAACCTGGTTGAAGAACTGGCGCGGGTGATTTTCTGCCAGGAACTGCAGCCTGCCCAGTTGGAAGTCGAAATTACCGAAGCCTCGCTGCGCTACAACCTGGACGATGCGGTCAAACAGTTGCACCGGTTGCACGAGCTTGGTGTGCGCATCGCGCTGGATGACTTTGGCGTGGGCGAGTGCTCGCTGAGCATGATCCGCGACCTGCCCATCGACACCCTGAAGCTGGATCGACATCTGCTCGCGCGAATACCGGCATCCACTGCAGATGCGGCAATGGTGAGTTGTGTGATCGATCTTTGCCGGGCCTATCAGATCAGCGTGATCGCCGAAGGGGTTGAAACCCACGAGCAAGTGCAATGGCTGCGGGCCAATGGTTGTGAGTACGTGCAAGGCTTTCTATTGGCACACCCGATGACCGCCAGCGATGCCGGCGAGTTTCCGCGCTTTTTTGACTGGCATCAGGTGTAGTTGGGTAAACTGCGTTTTTACTCGCTCGCTTGCTGACCATGACGCCGCTCAAGTACTTACAAGCTTATCCGCCTGCCCTGCAAGAGCAGGTACGCCAGTTGATTGCCAGCAATCGCCTGGGCGACTACCTGCAGCAGCGTTACCCGGAGCGTCATGCAGTGCAAAGTGACAAGGCGCTGTACAGCTATGCCCAGGGCCTCAAGCAGGAATACCTGCGCAACGCGCCGAACCTCGACAAAGTACTGTTCGATAACCGCCTCGACCTGACCCATCGTGCGCTAGGCCTGCACACTGCGGTGTCACGGGTGCAGGGCGGCAAGTTGAAGGCGAAGAAAGAAATCCGCATTGCCTCGTTGTTCAAGGAAGCCGCGCCGCAGTTTTTGAAAATGATCGTTGTGCATGAGTTGGCGCACTTGAAAGAAAGCGATCACAACAAGGCCTTTTACCAACTCTGTGAACACATGCAGCCGGGCTACCATCAATTGGAGTTCGACTTGCGTGTCTACCTCACTTACCGCGAGCTGCCTGGTATAGGGTGAGCTGCGAGGACCTGCCAATGGATGTGAGCAAGACCAAGACCAGCTTCTACCGCCGTCTCTATGTTGCCTGGCTGATCGACAGCCAGACCGCCACAACCGTGCCAGCCCTGATGGAAGCCACCGGCATGCCGCGGCGCACCGCCCAGGACACCATTGCAGCGCTGGCCGACCTGGACATCGTCTGTGAGTTCGAGCAGCAGGCGGGCGCACGCAATCATGCCGGGCATTATCGGATTCGCGATTGGGGGGCGATCGACAAACAGTGGATCATTCAGCACCTGCGCAGTATTCGTGAGGTGCTTGGGTATCCTTGAAGGCCTGATCGCGGGGCAAGCCCGCTCCCACTTGCCCCGCGAAGAGGCCCTCAGCCGCGACGCATCCCGATATGTGGAATGCCGTCCTCGACGAACTCCTCACCCGCCACCACAAAGCCATATCGCCCGTAATAGTCCTGCAGATGCGATTGTGCCGAGAGGTAAACCGGCACCCCCGGCCAGTGTTTCTCGGCCTGCTCCAGCGCGTTCTCCATCAGCGCGTGCCCCAGCCCCTGTCCTCGTGCCGACGGCATGATCACCACCCGGCCAATCACCACATCACCCCCTTGGGACTCCGGATCGAGCAGGCGCAGATAACCTTGCAGTTGGTCGTCCTGCCAGGCCATCAGGTGGCAGGTGTCACCGGCCAGATCCTGGCCATCGACGTCCTGATAGGCGCACTTTTGCTCCACAACGAAGACTTCGGTGCGCAGCTGCAGAATGGCATAGAGTTGTTCTTTGCCAAGGTCGCTGTGATGTTTGCAGATCCAGTCAATACTCATGGGGCTTCTCAAGCAGTTAATGGCCTTGATCATGGCAGATACCAGGGGCCAGGACGAGGATGAAATTGCCACAAGTCAACACAAAATGTGATGTCATTCAAAATAGAGGCCATTTGACATCATTGGTTCTGACTTCAGGCTTCTTATTTGTGTAACCTGCGTAACCGAGCAGGCAGCAATAGCGCTCGAACAGTTGATATCAACGACATGTAATGGCGTGTGTACTAAAGGATTTGAGCATGGCCGCACTGCTTCGAGCCTTGGTTTTGTTGGGATTGCTGTTGGCGTACAACACCGCCCACGCGGAAAAACTGCGCCTGGTCGCCGACAGCTGGCCACCGTTTACCGACGCCAGCATGCCGGGTGGCGGCTTGGCCACGGTGATTGTCACCACCGCCTTGCAGCGCGCCGGTTTCACCAGCGAGTTCGAGCAGGCGCCTTGGGCGCGGGCCTTGCTGGGGGTTGAGGAAGGGCGCTACGACGTATTGATCAATGCCTGGTTCAACGAAAGCCGTACCCATATTGGCGCGTTTTCGAGCGCTTACATGACCAATCGTATCCGCCTGCTCAAGCGCAAGGGTGATCCGCTCAGGTTCAAGGCATTGAGCGATTTGTATCCCTATCCTATTGCCGTTGTCAGGGACTATGCCTATTCGCCTGCGTTCGATGCAGATGTGCGCTTGCAGAAAATACCGGTGCGCAATTTTTCCGTTGCGGTACGCATGCTGGCGGCCGGGCGGGTGGGGCTAACCCTTGAAGACGAGTACGTTGCGCGGTACTTCCTGCAACGCGAGACGCGTTCGGTCCGCGACAGTATCGAGGTCGTCGAAAAACCGCTGGGCGAAAACACCCTGCACATTTTGGTGAGCCTCAAGACCCCCGAGCATCAAAAGGTAGTCGCGGGCTTTAATCAGGCGATCAGCGAAATGAAAGCCGATGGCAGCTATGAGCGCTTGCTCAAGCACTACGGCTTCTGATCAGGTCGGGGTGTCTTTGATCAAATGGGCGGCCAGGGTGCGCAATGGGCCCAACTGCCGGCAGATCAGGGCCAGTTGGGTTTGCACCAGACGCTGGTTCTCCTCAAGCTCTTCGGGCATCTGCTCAAGCTCGGTGGCCAGGGCTTCTTCCGCATCGCTGTGAATCGCCACCGGCAATTTGCTCGCCAGGCCTTCAGCAATCTCATCCAGGCTGTTGGCCAGGCTGGCGCCAGCACCGTCAATCAACTGCTCTTGAACATCGGCAGGCAGGGTGGTTTCCCGGTGCGCGCCCAGCCCTGACAGGTAACTGAGCAAGGTGTGCGAGAGCACCAGGAAACGAAAACCGACATCGGCTTCCTTACGAAAATGCCCGGGCTCCATGAGCATGTTGGCCAGCGTCGTCGACAGCGCCGCATCAGCGTTGTGCGCGTTGCGCCGGGCCAGGCGGTAGGCGAGGTCGTCACGCTTGCCCTGGGCGTACTGTTGCATGATCTGGCGCAGGTAGATGCTGTTGCAGCTCAGGGTGTTGGCCAGCACCTTGTTCAGGCGTCGTCCCTGCCAGTCTGGAAGGAACAGGAACACCGCGAGAATCGCGATCAGGCTGCCAACCAGGGTATCGAACAGGCGCGGCAGGAACAGCCCGTAGCCGTCGCCGACCTGGTTGAAGCAGAACAGCACCATCAGGGTGATCGCCGCAGTGGCCAGGGTGTAGCGGGTGGTGCGGTTGACGAAGAACACCACGCCGGCGGCCACTGCAAACAGCGACTGAATGATCGGGCTCGGAAACAGGTCGAACAGTGCCCAGCCCACTGTCAGGCCAATGCCAGTGCCGATGATCCGTTGCACCAGCTTGCGCCGAGTCGCACCGTAGTTGGGCTGGCAGACAAACAGGGTGGTCAGAATGATCCAGTAGCCCTGGGTGGGGTGGATCAGGTGCACCATGCCATAACCGATCGACAAGGCCAGCGGCAGGCGCAGTGCGTGGCGGAACAGCAGTGAGGTCGGGGTCAGTTGCTGGCGCAGGCGGCTCCAGACATCAGCCAGGCTGTGGGGCGAGCGGTCGAGCAGGCTGCTGTCGCTGGCGTCGGCCAGATTGTCGGGGTTGCTGGCATCGCTCAGCAGACGGTCGAGGGTGGCCAGGTTGGCGGCCAGGGCACGCAGGGAGCGCAGCAGCCCGCGCCAGGCCGGGTTGCTCTGGATGCGCAGGTGTTCAAGCGAGGCGTTCAGGTCTTCCAGGGCCTGGGCGGTTCCAGCGTCGTAGGTGAACGGCTGGCGCAACTGGATCGACTCGGACAATTGCTGGCACGCTACCCCTTGCTGGCGCAGCAGGCGCTGGCAGCGAAACAGCACGTCACTGTGGAAGAAGGCTTCGGCCAGGGCGTTGTAGGGGTAGTGGGACGAGCTGGCGCGCTCGTGGATGTCCTGAGCGAGAAAGTACAGCTTCAGGTAACGGCTGACTTTCGAGCCTGGCCGACCATTGCCGACCCGGTGCAGGATGATTTCCTTGGCCGCATTCAGCGCCGCCACCACACGACCGTTTTGCTGCGCCAGTTCCAGGCGTCGGGCTTCCACATCCAGCTGGCGGATCGGTTCGAACAGTGTGGCCTTGAGCTTCAGGTAACGCCCCAACTCGCGGAACAGCCGCGCCAGGCTCTGCTGCACCGGCTGGTTGGAAAACAGCGCCTGCCATAGTACCGAGAGCAGCCCATACCAGGCCGCACCGGCCACCAGCAGCAGGGGTTCGTGCCAGAAATCGCTGACTTCACCACCGCGCTGGTCGACTCCAATCATGGTGTAGACCGACAGAATCAGGGTCGCCGAGGCGATGGCGCCGTAGCGTTCACCCAGGGCGCCGAGCATGGTCAGGGCAAAGCTTGCCAGGGCCAGGGCACAGACGAACACCAGCGGGTAGGGGAACAACAATTCCACTGACAACGCAGCAACGGTAAAGCACACCAGGGTAACGGCCAGGGCGTTCAGGCGCCCTTGCCAGCTGTCGTCGGTCTCGGCCAGGGCGCTGGCGATAATGCCGAGGAACAGCGGGATCAGCAGGCTCATCTCATCCAGGTACCAGCACAGCACCATGCTGCCGGTCAGGGCGATGAGTACGCGGATGGCATAGCTGAATTTGTCCAGGGCCCAGAGGCGACGCAATGATTGGCTGAGCGAGGGGGATGACATGTCAGGTAGGCAGGCCTTGGGCGATGATCGAAATTGAGCCATTCAGATGGCAAGCGTGTTACCGCTAGCCTCTGAACAGCAAAATTTGTTCCTTGATGCGCTGATTCTACCGCGAAGGTTAGACGAACTGCGCGGCCGCGTAAGCCGATGCCCAGGCCCACTGGAAGTTGAAGCCGCCCAGGTGACCGCTGACGTCGAGTACTTCGCCGATGAAGTACAGGCCAGGGCTTTTCAGCGACTCCATGGTTTTCGACGACACCTCGCGGGTATCGACGCCACCGAGGGTTACCTCAGCCGTGCGGTAGCCTTCAGTACCGGCTGGCACCACCTGCCAGGCGCCGAGCTTGTCACTGACCTGCGCCAGCTCTGCCGGGGTGTACTGCTTCATCGGCTTGGAGACGAACCAGTGCTCGCTGAGCAGGTTGGCCATCTTTTTGGTGAAGACTTCGGCGAGCAAGGTCTTCAGTTCGCTGTTAGGGCGCTCGGCTTGTTGCTGTTGCAGCCAGGTCAGGGCGTCGTGGTCGGGGAGCAGGTTGATTTCGACGGTGTCGCCCGCTTCCCAGAACGATGAGATCTGCAAGATCGCCGGGCCACTCAGGCCACGATGAGTGAACAACAGGTTCTCGCGGAAACTGGTGCCGTTGCAGCTGGCGATGCAATCCACCGAGCTGCCCGACAACTCGGTGCAGATGCCCTTGAGCACCGGCTCGGTGATGGTGAACGGCACCAGTGCGGCACGCGTCGGCAACAGGTTGTGACCGAACTGGCGAGCCACCTGATAGCCAAAACCGGTGGCGCCCAGGGTCGGGATCGACAGGCCGCCGGTGGCGATCACCAGCGATTGGCACTGCAGTTGCCCGGCGCTGGTTTCCAGCAGGTAACCGCTGTCGATTTTCTCGATCTGCTCGATGCGGGTGTCCATGCGCAGTTCGGCACCGGCCTGGGCACATTCGCGCAGGAGCATGTCGAGGATGTCGCTGGACTTGTTATCGCAGAACAGTTGGCCGAGCTTCTTCTCGTGGTACGGCACGGCGTGCTTGCCGACCATTTCGATGAAGTCCCACTGGGTGTAGCGGGCCAGGGCCGACTTGCAGAAATGCGGGTTCTGCGAGAGGAAGTTGGCCGGTTCCGTGTACATGTTGGTGAAGTTGCAGCGGCCACCCCCGGACATCAGGATCTTCTTGCCCGGTTTGTTGGCGTGGTCGAGCAGCAGCACCTGACGGCCGCGACCGGCGGCGGTCAGGGCACACATCAGGCCTGCGGCGCCTGCGCCAATGATGATCACTTCGGTGGAGCGCACTGCAAAATCCTCTGGTACGGTGGGGAAGTCATCGCGGGGCAAGCCCGCTCCCACAAGGGCTGTGGGAGAGGGCTTGCCCCGCGAAAAGTTTCAAACAACTCAGACGATGCGGACCCGCAACGAACGGCCTTTGATCTTGCCGCTGTTGAGTCGTTGCAGGGCCTGCTTGGCCACCGTGCGCTCTACCGCGACAAACGCCTGGAAGTCGAAAATCGCGATTTTGCCCACTTGGGTGCCCGGCAACCCAGCGTCACCGGTCAGGGCGCCGAGGATATCGCCCGGGCGCAGTTTGTCTTTGCGTCCGGCGGCAATGCACAGGGTGCTCATGGTCGGCAGCAGCGGCGCGCCGTTCTGGGCCTTGAGGCTGTCCAGCTGTTCCCAGCGCAGCGCCGACTTCTGCAAGTCTTCGATGGCCTGGGCACGATGCCCTTCGGCAGGGGCCACCAGGCTCACCGCCAGGCCTTTCTCACCGGCACGGCCGGTACGGCCGACGCGGTGCACATGGATTTCGGCATCGCGGGCCAGTTCGACGTTGATGACCATTTCCAGGGCATCGATGTCCAGGCCGCGGGCGGCAACGTCAGTGGCTACCAGCACCGAAAGGCTGCGGTTGGCGAACAGGGTCAGCACCTGGTCACGGTCGCGCTGTTCCAGGTCGCCATGCAGGGCCTGGGCGGAAATGCCCTTGGCTTGCAGGTGTTCGACCAGCTCCTGGCACTGCTGCTTGGTGAAGCAGAAGGCTACGCAGGATTGCGGGCGGAAGTGCCCGAGCACTTTGGTGACCGCTTCCAGGCGCTGTTCCGGAGCGATTTCATAGAAGCGTTGTTCGATCTGGGTATCGGCGTGCAGGGCTTCGACCTTGACGGTTTGCGGGTCGCGCATGAACGACGAAGCCAGTTGCTTGATCCCAGCGGGATAGGTCGCCGAGAACAGCAGCGTCTGACGGCGGCTCGGGGTTTGCCCGATGATGTCGGCGATGGCGTCGTAGAAGCCCATGTCGAGCATGCGGTCGGCTTCGTCGAGAATCAGCTTGTTGAGGCCGTCGAGCACCAGGGTGCCTTTGCTCAAGTGCTGCTGCACCCGGCCTGGGGTACCGACAATGATGTGCGCGCCGTGCTCAAGCGAAGCGATCTGTGGGCCCAGGGACACGCCGCCGCACAAGGTCAGAATCTTGATGTTGTCTTCGGCGCGGGCCAGGCGGCGCAGCTCTTTGGCCACCTGATCGGCCAGCTCGCGGGTCGGGCACAGCACCAGGGCCTGGCAACCGAAGTAACGCGGGTTGATCGAGTTGAGCAGGCCAATGCCGAACGCAGCGGTTTTGCCGCTACCGGTCTTGGCCTGGGCGATCAGGTCCAGGCCCTTGAGGATTACCGGCAGGCTTTGTGCCTGGATCGGGGTCATCTGGGCGTAGCCGAGGGCTTCCAGGTTGGCCAGCATGGCGGCGGACAGCGGCAAAGTGGCGAAGGCGGTGGCAATGGTGGTCACGAGACGGGCCTGCAAAACAAAATGTCGCGCAGTGTACCAGTCTCGACGCCAATAGCCCTAAGCCTCGATCTCCGGTTCCGGACGACGGGCACGCCTTCCGTCTGTCCTCGACAGTTGCATGAAGATCGCCGCCGCCAGCATGGCCATCAAGCCAATGGTCAGGAAGGTCAGCTGGAAGGCCCCCAACGTGCTTTCTACGCCTTCAGCACTGCCTGCGGCGCTGAAGCCGCCGAGCAGGGCGCCGGCACAGGCGACGCCCAGGCTCAGCGACAGTTGCGCCACCACCGACAACAGGCTGTTGCCACTGCTGGCGCTGGCATCGTCGAGGTCGATCAGCGTCACGGTGTTCATCGCGGTGAACTGCATGGAGTTCACCGCGCCGAGCAGGGCCAGTTGGAACAACAGCAGGGCATAGGGCGTTTGCTCGTCCACCAGGCCCAGGCTCGCCAGCAACAGGCCGAGCAACAGCGTGTTGCCGGTAAGGATGGTGCGGTAGCCGAAGCGCTCGATCAGTGGCCGGGCAATGGATTTGGCCACCATCGCCGCGGCGGCCAGCGGAATCATGCTCATGCCGGCCTGAGCAGGTGAGTAGCCCAAGGCAACTTGCAGCAGCAACGGCACCAGAAACGGCAGGGCGCCGCTGCCCAGACGGGCGAACAGGTTGCCAAGGATGCCAACGGAAAAGGTTCGGGTGCGGAACAGGCTGGGAGAAAACAGCGGATTGTCGATGCTGCCTGCGCGTAACCAGTAGGCGGCCAGGCAGGCCATGCCGGCAAACAACAGCAGCATCACCCGCAGGTGCGGCAGATGCAGTTCACCCAGGCCTTCCATGGCAATGGTGATCAGCACCATCGCCGCGCCGAACAGCACAAAGCCCACCGTATCGAAGCGTGTGCGTTCACTGCCGCGCAGGTCGGGGATGAAGCGCCAGACGGCATAGCAACCGACCACGCCCACCGGCAGGTTAAGTAGGAAGATCCAGTGCCAGCTGAGGATCTCCACCAGCCAGCCACCCATGGTCGGGCCTAGCAACGGGCCGAGCAGGCCGGGAATGGTGATGAAGCTCATGATCCGCACCAGCTCCGAGCGCGGGTAGGCGCGAAGTACCACCAAGCGCCCGACCGGCAACATCAAGGCGCCGCCCAAGCCCTGGACTACCCGTGCGGCGACCAGCATGCTGAGGCTTTCGGACAGGGCGCAGAGCAGGGAACCGAGGCTGAACAGCAAGATCGCGCCGAAAAAGATCCGCTTGGTGCCGAAGCGATCGGCAATCCAGCCTGAGGCGGGAATCAGCAGGGCCACGGTGAGCATGTAGGCGATGATCACCGATTGCATGCGCAGCGGGTCTTCCGCCAGGTCACGGGCCATGGCCGGCAGGGCGGTGTTGAGGATGGTGCCATCCAGCGATTGCATGAAGAAAGCGATGGCCACGACCCAAGGGATCCAGCGGGCGGTTATGGGGTCCAGCGGGGTGCGCTCGGGCATGGCCTTTAATCCTTCAAGGACCTATCGCGGGGCAAGCCCGCTCCGGTGGGAGCGGGCTTGCCCCGCGATCAGGTGTATCACAACGTCAGGGTCAGGCGTTTAACCAAAGCCCCCGGCAAATGGCTGGAGCTGGTCTGACGCTGTCCGTAAGTGCTGGTCGACAGAATCAGCTCGCGCTCGCGTGTCAGTGCCTCAAGCTGGGAACCCAGCAAACTGTAGACGCTGTCATCAAAACGCATGGTGCTCACCGGCGCCTGAATCTGCCCGTCCTCGACCCAGAAGGTGGCGAAACGGGTCAACCCGGTCATGCGTGCGGCAGGCAGGTCGGAGAAGTTCAGGTACCACAGGTTGCTGATGTACAGACCGGTGCCGAGACGGCTGAGGATGTCGCTGTGCTCCAGCTCGCCCGCAGCCATGCTCAAGGCGCAGGGCGTTTCATGGCTGTCGGCACCGTTGGCCGCCAGTTCAAATTCGGCGGCACTGCGCGCACAGATCAGCCGGTCCAGCCCCTGGCCTTGCTCGATCAGGCGCAGGTCGCTGCGCGGTGAGCCTTCATCGGAAAACGCCGGGCTCAGCGAGCCGCTGACCTGCTCGGCAATGCTGACCTGCTGACTCAGGCGGGCATCACCGGCGTACAGGCGTTGCAGCGGGCTGTTCTTGGTCGCCAGTGACTGGGCAGAGAAGCCGCCCCAGCACAGCATGCCCATGATTTCGTCCATGGCGGCCGGTGCCAGGTAGGCGCGGTATTCGCCGGGTGTCAGTTGCTTGAGCGGGCGACCGAGGTATTCCAGCTGCTCGCGTGCCAGACGCAGGCGCTCGGCGAAGGCTTCGCTGTCCCAGTACTGCCCGGCATAGTTGGCTTTGACTGCCTGGCCGTTGGGGTGGAACAGGCTCCAGTCGAAGTTGAAGCTGTTGGCCTGGTGCCAGCCAAAGGCCCCGAACGAACTGGCAAAGCCGCGGCAGATCGGGCCAGCAGCGTAGATGCCAACCAAATCCAGTTCGCCGGCACCTTGCTCGATCTGCGTCAGTACCTGCTCGATTTCCGGCAGCGCTTGATCCTGCACGCTGTGGCTTTGCCAAGCGCTGTCATTGAGTTGCAGGTAAGGGTCGGCCTCAAGCAGCGGCAGGGTTTGCCGCAGTTGTTCGATAGCTTCGGCCAGGCGCTGCTGGTCGACGTCGGGGTCATTGCTCAAGGTGAACTGCAGTTCGCCCTGGCGGCCGTCGTTCACCAGTTTGAGGATGCAACTGGCCTGCAGCACGTCACCGGCCTGGCGGACTTTGGCGTGGTTGAAGCGGATGAAGTGCGAGTGTTCGGCGCTGTAGCTCAGGGTGAAGTGTTCGGCGGCGTTGACCTGCTCCTGCAGGCTGCTCACCAGGCGCTGGAAACTGTGCAGTGGGGTGGCAGCCATCAGGCGTCTCCTCCGAATACGTCGATCTGGCTGAATACACAGGCGGGCGAGGCGTGCCCGACCCGGACCACCTGGTTCGGTTCGCCCTTGCCGCAATTGGGTGTGCCCAGGACCTGGAATGTGCTGGCGTCACCCACGGCACTGAGGTTGCCCCAGAACTGCGCGGAAATACCTCGGTAGTTGGGGTTCTTGACCACGTGCTTGAGCTCGCCGTTTTCGATCAACTGGCCCCATTCACAACCGAACTGGAACTTGTTGCGGGCGTCATCGATAGACCAGGAACGGTTGGTACGCATCAGGATGCCGTGCTCGATATTGCCGATTAGCTGATCAAGGCGTTGGTCACCCGGCTCGATGTTGAGGTTGGCCATGCGGTCAATCGGCGCACGGTTCCAGCTGCACGCACGGCTGTTGGCTACACCGTCCAGGCCCGAGCGGAACTGCGACAGCGCTCCACCCAGTGGCCGTACCAGCAGGCCGTCGCGGATCAAGAACTGCTTGTTGGCGGCTGTGCCGTCGTCGTCATGGCTGTAGCTGGCCAGTTCTTCGCCAATGCTCGGGTCGAAGGTCACATTGAGCAGCTTCGAGCCGTATTGCAGGGTGCCGAAGTCGCTGGCTTTGACGAAACTGGTGCCGGCGTAATTGCGTTCGTCACCGAGGATCCGGTCCATCTCCAGCGGGTGGCCGATGGACTCGTGGATCTGCAGCATCATCTGGTCCGGCATCAGTAACAGGTCGCGCACACCGCTCGGGGTGTTGGGCGCCAGCAGCAGCTGCAGGGCCTGATCGGCAACCTTGGCCCCGGCGCCCACCAGGCCGCAGCGCTCAATCACATCCATGCCGCCTTGCTGGCCGAAGTTTTCCCGGCCCAGGGTGCGGCTCTGGCTGTCCAGGCCATCGAAGGCGGTGGCGCTGAACCCCGGGTAGACAAAGCGCTGCGCCTGACGCAACTCGGCGCCAGCGGTGTTCAGGTAGATCTGTTCGACGTTGCTGATGCCAAGGCTTGCCTGCCAGTTCACCAGGCGGCTGTCGGCGGGCACGCTGCCCGACTCACGGGCAAGCAGGTCGTAGCAGTCAGCAAGTGACGGGAAGCGTTGCTCAAGGTTGGGTGAGCAATAGTCGGTGCGTTCAGTGGCCACTGGTTGCTCACGCAGATCCAGCAGCGTGCGCGTGAAAATCTGAGCGGCGAGGTGCTCTGCCTGCTCCAGGGCGCGTTGCAAACCCGATTGCGAAAGGTCAGCGGTGGCAGCATAGGCCTCTACGCCGTTGAGCCTGACGGTCAGCATGGCCCCTTCGTCGCGGGAGATAAACGGCGGTTCGGCAACGTTTTTGCGCACCGACAGTTGTTGCTGGGACTGCTGCACATAGCGCAGGGAAAAAAACTCGGCACCGCTGCGCAACGCGGCAAAGCGTTGGCGCAGCACTGCAGTCATCTCGAACATGCAAGAACCTCCGTGGATACGGTGGTTCCCCCTCAGAACCACTCGTCGCGCATGCTCAGGCAGGTGTCGTCGCGGGCCTCGAGCAATGCCAGCTCATTATGGCAGCCCGGCACTTCCCAGGTCAGGAAATAACGCGCCGCTTGCAGTTTGCCCTGATAGAACTCGCGGTCCGCCGGGTTGCCGTGTGCTAGCCCTTGTTCGGCATGAATGGCCTGCTCCAGCCAGCGCCAACCGATCACACAGTGGCCGAAGGCTTTCAGGTACAGCGCGGAGTTGGCCAGGGCGCTGTTGACCTGGCCCTGGGCCAGATCGCCGAGCAGCCCCAGCGTCACACGTTGCAGACGCACCTGTAATTGCTCCAGTGGCGTGCGCAGGTGGTCGAGGCTGACATACCCGCTGGCCCGCTCGCAGGTACCGGCAATCAGGCGCACCAGTTGCTTGAGCCCGGCGCCACCGTTCTGTGCCAGCTTGCGCCCGAGCAAATCCAGCGACTGGATGCCGTGGGTGCCTTCGTGGATCGGGTTCAGGCGGTTGTCGCGGTAGTACTGTTCGACCGGGTACTCGCGGGTGTAGCCGTGGCCACCGAGGATCTGAATCGCCAGCTCGTTGGCCTTGAGGCAGAACTCCGAAGGCCAGGATTTGACGATCGGGGTGAGCAGGTCGAGCAGTTCGTGGG
This sequence comes from Pseudomonas sp. NUPR-001, assembly GCF_052147955.1. Classification (NCBI taxonomy): domain Bacteria; kingdom Pseudomonadati; phylum Pseudomonadota; class Gammaproteobacteria; order Pseudomonadales; family Pseudomonadaceae; genus Pseudomonas; species Pseudomonas sp. NUPR-001. Next base: position 5,544,804 of record NZ_CP197353.1, on the reverse strand, counting down.
CTTGCTGGCGCTGGGCCTCGGTCTCGCCGCTTTGGGTTTCATCGAACAGCCGCGCCGCGTACAGGCCTAGATCGAAAGCGCCCTCGACATAGGCTTTCTGGGTCAGCAGCATGCGCCTTACATCGCTATGGCTGATGATCGGCACCGCTGCGGTCGCAGGGTCTTTGTTGTCCAGCGGACGCCCTTGTGGGCGCTGACGGGCGTAGTCGAGCGAATACAGGTAACCGGCATAACCGAGCATCACCGCCCCCATGCCGACGCCGATACGCGCTTCGTTCATCATCTGGAACATGCAGGCCAGGCCCTGGTGCGGCTTGCCCACCAGGTAGCCGACGCACTGGCCGTTGTCGCCAAAGTTCAGCGCCGTCGACGTGGTGCCGCGCCAGCCCATCTTGTGGAACAAACCGGCCAATTGCACATCGTTGCGTGGGCCAAGGCTGCCGTCGGTGTTGACCAGGAACTTGGGCACGATAAACAGCGAGATGCCTTTGACGCCTGGCGGTGCATCCGGGAGTTTGGCCAGGACCATATGGACGATGTTCTCTGACAACGGATGGTCGCCGCCCGAGATGAAAATCTTGTTGCCGCGCAAACGGTAGCTGCCGTCTTCGGCGGGTTCTGCACGGGTGCGGATGTCGGCCAGGGATGAGCCAGCATGAGGTTCGGTCAGCGCCATGGTGCCGAAGAAACGGCCTTCGATCATCGGCTGCAGGAACAGGCGTTTCTGCTCGTCACTACCAAAGCTTTCGATCAGATTGGCGGCGCCCATGGTCAGGAACGGGTAAGCGGTGGTACCCGCGTTAGCCGCCTGGAAGTGGGCAAAGCAGGCTTGCGAGAGCAGGGTAGGCAGCTGCATGCCACCGACTTCGAAATCACGGGTAGCGTTGAGGAAGCCCGCCTCAAGGAAGGCATCCACCGCAGGTTTCACTTCCGGGATCAGCACCGCTTCGCCATTTTCAAAGCGCGGTTCCTGTTCGTCACCTTTGCGGTTGTGTGGGGCGAAGTACTTCTCGGCGATGGTGCGTGCCGTGCTCAGGGCGGCGTCGAAGGTCTCGCGGGTGTGTTCGGCAAAGCGTGGGCGTTGGGTGAGGGCCTCGGCGTCGAGCACTTCGTAGAGTTCGAAGGCGAGGTTGCGGGCGCTGAGCAGAGTCTCGGACATGGCGGCGGTCCTATCGTGTGATCGGACGAGTCTAGAGGCGGGGAGTGGGAGGTAACAGGGAAATAGGTGAGGGTGATAAGTCAGGCAAAGTTGTGTGCCATGGCTGGCGGCAATTCTGACAAGGTTTTTAAGACTTCTCCTCTTTCCTGTAGGCCATTTCCCAAAGATACTTCTGGCACTTCCAAGTCATTGCAGTGCTCTGGATTGCCCCCTAGTCTCGGTGAGTCGTTGCGCATCAACGACCGGCTTTGACAGGCCGTCCAGGTTAAAACTCATGGCTTTTGCCTTTATGGTGGCTGTGCGTGGGGCACTTTGTGTGCGCCGGGTTTTTTGGTTTTTCCTGCCGGTCTGTCAACCCATGCACAGCTGCCACCCTTCATGTTTGACAGCAAGAGGATGGCGGCCCATTTTCAGGAAAAACACACAATGCTGAAAATTGTCCCCGACCCACCCCATCATCACCATACCCTTGAAGATACGCTCATCCAGGCTGCGGATTATGCACAGTGCGCGCAAGCCGTGGCTCATCAGGCGATTCTGCTACAGCCCAAATCGCCCGTTTCGATTCTGATGATGGCAACAATGCATGAGATCGAGTCACTGAGCGTGCTGCTTGAGTCCGCATTGATCCAGTTGCAGATGCAGGCACCAGCGCGACCGTTGCATTAGATCCTTGCGGTACTTCCTGCTCCGGCCAGCTAATGCTCGTGGTGCTACCTCAGGACTGAGGGCTTAGCCGTAATTCATCGCGGGGCAAGCCCGCTCCCACCAGGATTTGTGGGGGTGGGCTTATCGTAAACGAGAGACGGAGCGTACATGATTTGAGGAATTGGACTGCATACATGGCGTCGTTGCAGTCTGTCTGATAGCGGAGTCTTCCCTTTACGGACTTAACTATCTGCAATGAGCACTATCGCTACTGAAATCGGCTACAAGTCGCCTGAATCTAAAACTGAACCGATGTTTTTCGTGGTGTCGGTCAAGAAGCACATCGTGATGAGCTTTTTTACGTTTGGTTTCTATATGTTCTATTGGAATTATCGGAATTGGGCGGCTTATCGACAGGCAACGGGAGAAAAGTTGAGCCCATTCTTGCGCTCAATATGCCCTCTTCTGTTTCTCTATCCGTTGCTGGCCAGACTCGATCGGCAGATCCAATCTAGGAAGCAGCGATATGAGTGGTCGCCGGCGATGCTTATGTTGGGGCTTGTGATGACTGCTCTACTCTCAATTGCCTTGGGCCTGACGCCACCAGTGTTGACAGAAGAGCCTGTAGGGCAGTGGAGTACCGAGCAGTCTGGAGAAATACTATCGGATTCGCTGAAGTTGCTCTTGTTCTCTGTGTCATTGATGGGCGTTCAGCTGTGGCTGATGAGCACAATACAACGGGCGATCAACTTCGTAGAAGGTGACCCTCTGGGAGTGAGCAACTCATCGTTCACCCTGGCGAACTGGGCCTGGATGGCTATCGGAATTATTCACTGGGTAATAACGATAGTGGCTACCCTGATAGCGCTGTATTTGAGCTGGGTGTTGAGCCAAGGTTGAGTGAAAAGCATCGCGGGGCAAGCCCGCTCCCACAGGTTTCAAATCCACCTGTGGGAGCGGGCTTGCCCCGCGATTTGTTGCTTAAGGCTATCAGCCGATGGTCATCAAGCTCGCGTTACCACCCGCTGCAGCGGTGTTGACGCTCAGCGCGCGCTCGATCACCAGGCGCTCCAGGGCAATCGAGGTTTCGCCCGACGACAGGCCATGAACACCGACAATGGCACCGGCGCGCTTGGCCACTTGCTCGCAGACCGCACGCAGTTGATCGGAATGACCGTGGTGCAGGACGGCATCGAACACTACTTCGTCCTTGGTCCAGTCACCGACCAGCTTGATGCGCGCCTGAACCTCTTTGGGCAGACGGTTGCGCAGGGTTTTGCTCAGTTCGCCCTCTGGCCATACGGCCGAGCTGCCAACCGCCAGCACTGCAGCCAGTTGCGTCAGCAGGTCAGCTTCGACCTCTGCCAGGCACAGCACGTGCTCGCGCGGCAGGATGGTGTAGCTGTTGCGCTCACCGGTCGGGCCCGCCAGCAGACGGCTGATACCGCTTTGCGACTGCTTGGCGAACTGCTCGCAGAGGCTGCCCAGTTCGTTCAGCTGGTTGCTTGCAGCCCAGGCTTTCAGCGCTTGCAGCGGCTTGCTCAGTTCATCACGCAGACGGGTGTCCGGGGTGTTGTCGCCGTCGGTGCGCTGGAACGATTGCTCGATCGCATCGGCAGGACGGGTCGACAGCAGGCGGTACAGGTACAGCGGGCCACCGGCTTTCGGACCGGTACCCGACAGGCCTTCACCACCGAACGGCTGGACACCGACCACGGCACCGACGATGTTGCGGTTGACGTAGACGTTACCGGCGTTGACGTTGTCGATGACCTTGGCGATGGTTTCGTCGATCCGGGTGTGAACACCCAGGGTCAGGCCGTAACCGGAAGCGTTGATCTGCTCGATCAGCTGGTCGAGGTTCTTACGGTTGTAGCGCACCACGTGCAGTACCGGGCCGAAGATTTCGCGCTGCAGTTCGTCAAAGCTTTCCAGTTCGATCAGGGTTGGCATGACGAAGGTGCCGCGTTTGATTTCTTCGCCGTCGGCGATGGCGATCTGGTACACCGAACGACCTTTGTCGCGCATGCTCTGGATGTGCTTCTCGATGCCAGCCTTGGCTTCTGCATCGATCACTGGGCCGATGTCTACGGCTAGGCGCTCCGGGTTGCCCAGGCGGCTTTCGGCCATGGCACCTTTGAGCATCTCGATCACGCGGTCGGCCGAGTCTTCCTGCAGGCACAGTACGCGCAGTGCCGAGCAGCGCTGACCGGCGCTGTCGAAGGCCGAGGAAACCACATCGATAACCACTTGCTCAGTGAGCGCCGAGGAATCGACGATCATTGCGTTCTGGCCGCCGGTTTCGGCGATCAGCGGGATCGGACGGCCCTGGGAATCCAGGCGGCCAGCGATGTTGCGTTGCAGCAGACGAGCAACCTCGGTGGAACCGGTGAACATCACCCCTTTGACGCGGTCGTCACCGACCAGGCGCGCACCGACGGTTTCACCACGGCCTGGCAACAATTGCACCACGCCTTCAGGGATACCGGCTTCGAGCAGCAGGCGCACAGCCTGAGCGGCGACCAGCGGGGTTTGCTCGGCAGGCTTGGCCAGTACCGGGTTGCCCGCAGCCAGCGCGGCGGCAACCTGACCACTGAAGATCGCCAGCGGGAAGTTCCATGGGCTGATGCACACCACCGGACCTAGCGGGCGGTGGGCGTCGTTGCTGAAGTCGTTACGGGCCTGGACGGCGTAGTAACGCAGGAAGTCGACGGCCTCACGCACTTCGGCGATGGCGTTGGCGAAGGTCTTGCCAGCTTCACGGGCCAGCAGGCCCATCAGCGGCTGGATTTCCGCTTCCATCAGATCGGCGGCACGCTCGAGGATCGCAGCGCGCTCAGCTGGCGGCGTGGCCTGCCAGATTGGCGCGGCGTTGAGTGCGCACTGGATGGCGTTGTCGACATCGGCAACGGTGGCTTCTTGCACGTGGCCGACCACATCGCGGTGATCAGACGGGTTCAGGACCGCAGCGGCAGCTTCATTGCTGGAGGCGCAACCGAGCATCGGGGCGGCTTTCCAGTCGTTGTGCGCGGAGGCCAGCAGTGCGCAGGACAGCGAGGCCAGGCGATGTTCGTTGGCCATGTCGATGCCAGCAGAGTTGGCGCGTTCGGCACCGTACAGGTCACGCGGCAGTGGAATGCGCGGATGCGGCAGGCCGGCGCTACCTTCTTGAGTAGCCATTTGCTCGATGGTGGCAACCGGGTCGGCGACCAGTTCCTGGATCGAGATCGACTGGTCGGCAATGCGGTTGACGAACGAGGTGTTGGCGCCGTTTTCCAGCAGGCGGCGGACCAGGTAAGCCAGCAGGGTTTCGTGAGTACCAACCGGGGCGTATACGCGGCACGGACGGTTCAGCTTGCCATCGGCAACCTTGCCGACCACTTGTTCGTACAGTGGCTCACCCATGCCGTGCAGGCACTGGAACTCGTACTGGCCAGGGTAGTAGTTCTGACCGGCGATATGGTAGATCGCCGACAGGGTGTGGGCGTTGTGGGTCGCGAACTGCGGGTAGATGACTTCCGGTACCGACAGCAGTTTGCGTGCACAGGCAATGTAGGACACGTCGGTGTACACCTTGCGGGTGTAGACCGGGTAGCCTTCCAGGCCATCGACCTGGGCGCGTTTGATCTCGCTGTCCCAGTAGGCGCCTTTTACCAGACGGATCATCAGGCGGTGACGGCTGCGGCGGGCGAGGTCGATGACGTAGTCGATCACGTACGGGCAGCGCTTCTGGTAGGCCTGGATAACGAAACCGATGCCGTTCCAGCCGGTCAGTTGTGGCTCGAAGCACAGACGCTCGAGCAGGTCCAGCGACAGCTCCAGGCGGTCGGCTTCCTCGGCGTCGATGTTCAGGCCGATGTCGTACTGTTTGGCCAGCAGCGTCAGCGACAGCAGGCGCGGGTACAGCTCTTCCATCACGCGCTCGTACTGGGCGCGGCTGTAGCGTGGGTGCAGGGCCGACAGCTTGATCGAGATGCCCGGGCCTTCATAAATGCCGCGACCGTGCGAGGCTTTACCGATCGAGTGGATCGCTTGCTCGTAGGAGGCCAGGTATTTCTGTGCGTCGTGCTCGGTCAGTGCCGCTTCGCCGAGCATGTCGTAGGAGTAGCGGAAGCCTTTGGCTTCGAACTTGCTGGCGTTGGCCAGGGCTTCGGCGATGGTTTCGCCGGTAACGAACTGCTCGCCCATCAGGCGCATGGCCATGTCGACGCCCTTGCGGATCATCGGCTCGCCGCTCTTGCCGATAATGCGGCTGAGCGAGGAGGTCAGGCCGGATTCGTTATGGGTCGAGACCAGCTTGCCGGTCAGCAGCAGACCCCAGGTTGCAGCGTTGACGAACAGCGACGGGCTGTTGCCCAAGTGCGGCTGCCAGTTGCCGGTGCTGATCTTGTCGCGGATCAGGGCGTCGCGAGTGCCTTTGTCCGGAATACGCAGCAGTGCTTCGGCCAGGCACATCAGGGCCACGCCTTCCTGGGACGACAGGGAGAACTCTTGCAGCAGGCCTTGAACGATACCGGCACGGCCGCCGGCGCTCTTCTGGTTACGCAGTTTTTCGGCAATGCCAGCAGCCAGCTTGTTGGTGGCTTCGGCCATGGCGGCAGGCAGGCGCGCCTGCTCCAGCAGCATTGGCACCACTTCTGGCTCTGGGCGACGGTAGGCGGCCGTGATGGCCGAGCGCAGTACCGACTGCGGCAGGATGCTTTCGGCAAATTCGAGGAAGCACTGGTGGGCGTGATCGCCCGACACTTCGCCGACTTCATCGCCATTGCCGATGGCCTGACCGTTGAGTTCGGTCAGGGTGGCACCACCCTCGAGCTTCTCCAGGTAGTTGAAGATCGCTTGCTTGATCAACCAGTGCGGCGTGCGGTCGATGGACTGCGCAGCTGCCTTGAGTCGCTCACGGGTAGGGTCGTCAAGTTTGACCCCAAGGGTGGTCGTCGCCATTTCTTATCCTCATTATTGCCACAGGCTGTGGCGTAAGCTAGCGTCAAGATTAGCCGCGCGCGAATCTGGGTGCAACCTAGTGCAACCCAAATTCTGTAGGAAAAAAGTGCAGCTCGTCTGGTGGGTAAAACCCCAGGGGACGAATGGTTGTTTGTGGTGCACTTTCTTCGGTTGGCGACGCTTTTTGCTCCAAAAAGGAGCAAAAAACCGCTAGTGCGCAAAAAATCCGACGAGGTGCAACTGTATTGTAAAAACTGGTTGCACCTACTTTGCGTTGTTGCATAGGATTCGCGGCCTGGGTGCAACCTCCTCTGAGGCTGTCGCTACATAAAAACAAACGCCAGGGCGCAACAATGAGTGTAAGCAATCCAACCTTGATCACTTTCGTGATCTATATCGCGGCAATGGTGTTGATTGGCTTCATGGCCTATCGCTCCACCAACAACCTTTCCGACTACATCCTTGGTGGCCGTAGCCTGGGTAGCGTTGTAACGGCGCTTTCCGCCGGTGCCTCGGACATGAGTGGCTGGCTGCTGATGGGCCTGCCGGGCGCCATCTATATGTCGGGTCTGTCGGAGAGCTGGATCGCCATCGGCCTGATCATCGGCGCCTACCTGAACTGGCTGTTCGTTGCCGGTCGTCTGCGTGTGCAGACCGAGCACAACGGCGATGCCTTGACCCTGCCGGACTACTTCTCCAGCCGTTTCGAAGACAAGAGCGGTCTGCTGCGGATCATCTCCGCTGTCGTGATCCTGGTGTTCTTCACCATCTATTGCGCTTCCGGCATCGTTGCCGGTGCCCGCCTGTTCGAAAGCACCTTCGGCATGTCCTATGAGACAGCGCTGTGGGCAGGTGCGGCGGCGACCATCGCCTACACCTTCGTTGGCGGCTTCCTGGCGGTGAGCTGGACCGATACCGTTCAGGCTACGCTGATGATCTTCGCGCTGATCCTGACCCCGGTGATCGTGCTGATCGCCACCGGTGGCTTCGACACCACCATGCTGGCCATTGAGGCCAAGGATGCGGCGAACTTCGACATGCTCAAGGGCACCACCTTTATCGGCATTATCTCGCTGATGGGCTGGGGTCTGGGCTACTTCGGTCAGCCGCACATCCTGGCGCGCTTCATGGCTGCCGACTCGGTCAAATCGATCGCCAAGGCCCGTCGCATCTCCATGACCTGGATGATCCTGTGCCTGGTGGGTACCTGTGCGGTGGGCTTCTTCGGTATCGCCTACTTCTCGGCGCACCCGGAAGTTGCCGGTCCGGTTACCGAGAACCATGAGCGTGTGTTCATCGAACTGGCCAAGATCCTGTTCAACCCATGGATCGCCGGTGTACTGCTGTCGGCCATTCTGGCTGCGGTCATGAGTACCCTGAGCTGCCAGCTGCTGGTGTGCTCCAGTGCCCTGACTGAAGACTTCTACAAGACCTTCCTGCGCAAGACCGCTTCGCAGGTCGAGCTGGTTTGGGTCGGCCGCGCCATGGTGCTGCTGGTGGCAGTAGTCGCCATCATGATCGCTTCCAATCCGGACAACCGTGTACTGGGTCTGGTCAGCTATGCCTGGGCCGGCTTCGGTGCCGCCTTCGGCCCGGTTGTACTGATCTCGGTACTGTGGAAAGGCATGACCCGTAATGGCGCGTTGGCCGGTATCCTGGTGGGTGCGGTTACTGTCGTCCTTTGGAAGCACTTCGCTATCTGGGGTCTGTACGAAATTATCCCAGGCTTCATCCTGGGCGCCTTGGCTATCTACATTGTCAGTAAGGCGGGTAGCCCGTCGGCTGCGATGGTTTCGCGTTTCGAAACTGCAGATGAGGCGTTCAAAGCCGGTCATTGATCGACTGCTGAACTCCGCGTGAAAATGGCCCGGCCTTCATTGAAGGTCGGGCCATTTTTTTGTGTGGGAACTGTCTTGCCTCATCTGTGGGAGCGGGCTTGCCCCGCGATGCAGGCACTGCGGTGAATGGCACGGGCTTCGCCCGTGTTCGCGGGGCAAGCCCGCTCCCACAGATGGTGCAAGACAGTTGCCCCACAGCCTGGCGCGACAAGGTAAACTGCGCAGTCTTGCAGGAGTTGCCATGAACTATCGTCACGCCTTTCACGCCGGCAACCATGCCGACGTCTTCAAACACCTTGTATTGACCCGTCTGATTGCGCTGATGTCGCGCAAGGAGCAGCCGTTCGCCTACCTCGATACCCATGCCGGTCTTGGCTTGTATGACTTGCAGGGTGATCAGGCAACACGCACCGGTGAGTGGCTTGAAGGTGTCGGGCGGCTTTGGGGGCGTGATGACCTGCCGGAGGTGGCCGCTGACTATCTGCGCATTCTGCGCAAGATGAATCCCGACGGTGAATTGCGTTATTACCCAGGCTCGCCCGAGTTGGCCCGGCGCTTGGCGCGCCAGCAGGATCGCGTGTTGCTCAACGAGAAGCACCCTGAAGACGGGCGCATGCTCAAAGACAACATGAAGAAAGATCCGCGTGTGACGGTGCACCTGGGTGAAGGCTGGCATGTGCCGCGGGCGCTGCTGCCGGTGCAGGAAAAACGCGCGGTGATGTTGATCGACCCGCCGTTCGAGCAGCCTGATGAGCTCAAGCGTTGCACGGTAGCGATGAAAGAGGCTATCGGTCGCATGCGCCAGACCGTCGCGGCGATCTGGTATCCGATCAAGGATCAGCGTCAGCTGGTGCGTTTCTATCAGGATCTGACCAGTACTGGCGCCCCTAAGCTGCTGCGCGTCGAGTTGTATGTGCATCCCCAGGACAGTCCGCAGGGTCTGAATGGCTCCGGGCTGGTCATCGCCAATCCGCCATGGGGGCTGGAAGATGAGCTGCGTGAATTGCTGCCGTGGCTCTCCCAAGTGCTGGCGCAGACCCAAGGTAGCTGGCGCATGGACTGGCTGATCGCCGAATAACTGCGGTTGTGGGAGCGGGCTTGCCCCGCGACAGAGTGTAACTGCCTCGCAACAATCGCGGGGCAAGCCCGCTCCTACAGTTTGGGTTATAATCCCGCTCTTTCGTTGCCGCTCGCCCCACGGGGCCAGGGCGCATATTTACAGTTTGAAGAGGCTAGACCCTTGGCATTGACGATTCTTGGCCTGTCCGGCGCCCTTAGCCATGATCCTTCCGCGGCCCTGTACATCGACGGCAAGCTGATTGCCGCCGCTGAAGAAGAGCGCTTCGTGCGCGACAAACATGCAAAGAACCGCATGCCCTACGAATCGGCGAAGTTTTGCCTGGAACAGGCGGGGATCAAGCCGTCTGACGTAGACGTGGTGGCCATTCCGTTTGCCCCGATCAGTCTGTTCGGCAAGGCCCGCTGGCACTACGCCAAGCGCTACTGGTACGCCCCGGACCGTGCGCTGGACGCGATCCTGATGGGCAACCGTCGCTACAAGCGCTACCGCAAGAAAATCGTCTGGTGCCTGGAGCAACTGGGCTTCGACCCGAAGAAGGTCAAGATCGAGCCGGTCGAGCACCACCTGGCGCACGCCTCCAGTGCCTACCACTGCTCGGGCTTCAAGGAAAAAACCGCGATCCTCGGGATCGACGGTAAAGGCGAATACGCCACAACCTTCTTTGGCTACGGCGAAAACGGCAAGATCCACAAGATCAAGGAATTCTTCGACCCGGACTCGCTCGGCGGCCTGTATGGCGCGATCACCGAGTTCCTCGGCTTCGAAATGCTCGATGGCGAGTTCAAGGTCATGGGCATGGCGCCGTATGGCGACGCCAGCAAGTATGACTTCTCGCGTCTGGCCAGCTTCGAGAACGGCGAGTTGGTCATCAACACCGACTATGCCAACGTTATCGGCCTGCGCCGTTACAAAGAAAAGGGCAAGGGCTTCTACTTCTCGCCGAAGCTGATCGAATGGCTGGGCCCCAAGCGCGAAGGCGACATCGCCGACGAGCCGTACATTCACTACGCTGCGAGCATGCAGGCGCTGTTCGAGAAGATCGCCCTGCAGATGATCGACCACTACCTGGGCGACATCCTCAAGGAAACCGGCAAGCTGGCCTTCGCTGGCGGCTGCGCGCTGAACGTCAAGCTCAACCAGAAGATCATTGCCCGTCCTGATCTGAAGGAGCTGTTCGTTCAGCCTGCTTCCGGTGACGCCGGTACTGCAGTGGGTGCGGCAGCTTATGTTTCCCACGCCCGCGGTGTGCCGGTCGAGAAGATGGAACACGTCTACCTCGGCCCTGCGTACTCCAACGAGGACGTGATCGCCGCCTGTGCCCGTCACCCGAGCCAGCCGAAATGGCGCAAGCTGGAAAACATGCCCGAGCAGATCGCCCAGATCATGGTCGATGGCAATCCGGTGGCCTGGTTCCAGGGGCGCATGGAGTTCGGTCCGCGTGCTCTGGGTGGTCGTTCGATCATTGGTTGTCCAAGCGTGGCCGGCGTTGCCGACCGCATCAACCATCAGATCAAGTTCCGCGAGCGCTGGAGGCCTTTCTGCCCGTCGATGCTCGACACCGTCGCCCCGCAGATGATCAAGATCGATCACCCGGCACCGTTCATGACCTTCACCTTCGAAGTGGCTGAAGAGTGGAAAACCCGTGTGCCAGAGGTCGTCCACGAAGACGGCACCTCGCGGGCCCAGGTGCTCAAGCGCGAATACAACCCGCGCTACTACGACATGATGAAGGCGCTGGAAAAACTCACCGGCAATGGTGTTTCGCTCAACACTTCGCTTAACCGCCGTGGTGAGCCCATGATCTGCTCGCCGACCGACGCTCTGAACATGTTCTTCGGTTCGGACCTGCAGTACCTGATCATGGAAGACATTCTGGTAGTCAAGGACGGCGCGAACACTTATGACGTCCAGGGCTGAAAAGCGCGTCCTGCAGTTCTGCCACGGCTATGACGGTCCGTTTCTGGACTGCGCGCGGCAGTACGCCAGCCTGTTCAACGGCAGCGACTACAAGGTCACCACGGTGTTCCTTACCGGTGCTGCCGATCCGCAGGTGGCCGCCGGTTGCGCCTCTGATGAGGTGATCTTCCTGGAGTTCAGCTCCAAGGCTATCCGTGGCCTGAAATTGGGGGCGATCCGCGCGTTACGGCGGATCGTTGCCAGCCGTAATTTCAGTTTCTGCATCGCTCACCGTTTCAAGCCGATCTACATCGCCTTGCTTGGCAGTAACTTGCCGGTGATCGGTGTGCATCACGCGTTTGGCGACTATCAGCGCAGCAGTCGTCGGCTGTTCGCCAACCTGTTCGCCAAGCGCTTGAGCTTGCTCGGTGTCTCCGACGCGGTGCGTGACGACATGCGCAAGTGCTTGCCCAAGTGGCCAGCTGAGCGCATTCAGACCCTCTACAACCGCATCGACATCGAGGCACTGCAGTCTGCATTGGTGCCCGCAACCGAGGCGCGACAAGCGCTGGGGCTGGACCCACAGGCCTGGATTGTCGGCAATGTCGGGCGCCTGCACCCAGACAAGGACCAGGCCACCTTGCTGCGTGGCTTTGCCGAGGCGTTGCCAGGCTTGCCGGCCGGTGCGCGCCTGGCGATTCTCGGCAAGGGACGACTGGAGCAGTCGTTGAAGGACCTGGCGGTCGAATTGGGTATCGCTGGGCAAGTGGATTTTCTTGGCCAGGTCGCTGATGCCCGACGCTACTTCCAGGCGTTCGACGCTTTTGCCCTGAGCTCCGACCACGAGCCGTTCGGCATGGTGCTGCTGGAGGCCATGGTCGCTGGCGTGCCGGTGCTGGCAACCGCCTGTGGTGGCGCCGTGGAGGTGGTTGAGGGTGTCGGTATTCTGTTCCCGTTGGCAGACGCCAGCCGTCTGGCCCAAGGGTTGCAGCATCTGGCCGTGCTTGATCAAGGGCAGCGCCAGGAGTGTGCCGAGCGCATGCTTGCGCGGCTGCATGAGCGTTTTTCCGATAGTGCTGTGCGCGATACGTTCTGGCAGTTGCCAGCGGTGCGTGCGTTGACTGCGGAGGTTTGATGCTCAATCGAATTCAAGGCTGGCGCGAGCGCGGCTGGAGCGAGATCGATGGGGCGGCGTATGCGCAGGCCTGGCAGCGCTTCGGTGGCAGTGTTGCCACGCACCCGCTGGTGGTCGAGCAACTGGCAGAGCTGGCGCAGATTCCGGTGCGCTACCTCGGTTGGCAGCGCGATGGCGAGCTGAAGGCGGCGATCCCTACCTGGGGGCGTTACCTGGCGTTGTCAAAAGACGTACTCAAGCGTCATGGCAAGAAGGGTTTGTACGACTTGGGTAACGCCGAGCTGATTCTGCCTGCCGCTGCCGATGCCCAGGCACCGCTGCGCCATGCCGGGCGTTACTTGTCCGAGCTCAATCAGGGCCGCTTCACCCAGCTCAAGCCGCAAGCCGAGTCGCTGGCGATGGCGCGCACGCCTGAAGAGTTGTCGAAGAAGTTTCGCTACAACCAGCGTCGCGAATTGCGCTTGCTGGAAGAGGCGGGCGGCCAGGTGCGCCCGGTATCGTCGTTCACCAGTAGTGAACTGGCAGCGATCTACTGCGATCTGTTCCAGCGTCGCTGGGGGTTTCCGGCTACGGGTGCCGAACGCATGGCCGAGGTGATCGAGCGTCTGCGCGAACTGCTGATCGGCTCGGTGCTGTTTCTTGAGGATGCGCCGATTGCCATTCAGTTGGTCTACCGGGTGGAAGCACCAGAGTGGATCAGTGTCGAGTACATCAACGGTGGTGTTGACCCGCAAACCAAGGCGTTCAGCCCCGGTAGCGTATTGAGTTTCCTCAATACCCAGGCGGCCTGGGAAGATGCCCGGGCGCGCAATAAACCACTGCGGTTTTCCTTTGGTCGCGCCGATCGAGAGTACAAAGATCGTTGGTGCAACCCCGTGCCGGTGTTTCAGGTGTGAGCCGCAAGCAGCAATTGCTCAAACAGCACCGACGCAACAAGCGCATGGGCTTGCTGGTCGGCTTGGTGCTGCTGCTGGGCCTGGGCGTCTTTGTGCACTGGTGGTTGCCGCTGTTGCTGCTGCCACTGCTGTGGGCTGCGCATGAGGCCTGGTTCGCCGACCACCTGTTCTACTCGCCTGGCGAGGATTACCAGTATCAGTTTCCACCCGAATGCAGGGCGCATCCGGTCAAACTGGTCGATGGCGTCGTTCAGGCGCAGGCGCCGTTGCAGCTTGCAGGGGACGAAACCCTGGTGCTGGAGCTGCGTCTCAAGAGCCGCTGGCTGGGGCGCTTGCTTGATCCTTCGGTGGCGCTGAACAGCGACGACCGACAAACCTTCGAGCGTGGTGTCGCGGGTCTGCGTTACCTTAACCTGACCGGGCTCGCCGAGCCGCTGGCGGCCGGGCAGTTGCGCTTGCTTGGGCGTCATTGCCGACTGCCTGCTGAAGGTCGGTTGTGGGTAGCCGCTGGCAGTGACCTGCGCGACAAGCGCGTGATGGTTATCGCACCACATGCCGACGATGCCGAGCTGGCTGCTTACGGCCTCTACAGCCAGGCGAAAGAGACTTGGGTGGTCACCCTGACCGCTGGCGAAATCGAGGCTGAGCACTATCAGCAGATGGGCATGAGCAAGGTTGAGTCTGCCCGTATGAAGGGCCGTTTGCGCGCCTGGGACAGCATTGCCGTGCCACGTTGGGCGGGTGTTCCTGAGTCGCAGTGTGTACAGCTGGGGTATTTTTGCCTGCAGTTGCCGGCCATGCAGGCGGCGCCGGATCAGCCCGTTTCCTCCCGCGAGGCGGACCTGGCCGATACCCGCCTGTTCCGTCAATTCAACCTGATGGCGTTGCCGAGTGATCAGGATGGCGCACCCACCTGGAACAACCTGCTGGCCGACCTGCGCGAGGTGCTGCTTAAAGCGCGTCCGCAGGTGCTGGTAATGCCTCATCCGGGTCTTGACCCGCACCCTGACCATATCTGTGCGCAAGCCGCAGTGCTTGAAGCCTTGCAGGGCTTGGAGTGGCAGCCGGAAACCGTACTGGGCTATGCCAACCACCTGCATGACAACGACCGTTGGCCGATGGGTGATAGCGGTGCAGGCGTAGCCTTGCCGCCACAGTTGGAGAATGGTCAGATCTGGGCGCCGTACAGCCTGACGCTAGACCTCGCGACCCAGCGTGACAAGGCGATGGCGTTGGGCATGATGCATGACTTGCAGCCGCCGGCACCGTTCAAGCGTCGCATTCGACGCTTGCTCCAACGTTGGCTGGCAGGCCGAAAAACCTCGCCCTATGGCGAGAACGAGTTTTTCCGCAAGGCCGTGCGTCGTCATGAATTGTTCTGGCGCCGTGATCGTTGATCCTGGCGCATGACTGTTAGCGGCTGAGCAAAGGCCGCAAGGAAAACAATGAAAGTTCTATTTCTGGTGCAGAAGGAACAGCGGGCAATCCTCGACCGTCTCTATGACGGCGTCGCCGCCCATTGCGAATGCGATCTGCGCTGGCTCAGCAGTGCCGATCAGCGCAACCTGCGCAGTTATTTCCATCGTGAAGTCGACGTCGAAAAGTATGACCGGATCGTGTTTTTCCTGCGATTCAAGCAAGAGATCCGTCAGGTCGGTTTTATCCGTACCGTGCCAAACCTGGTCATCCTCGAGCACGACGCCTATCAGAATTACATCCCGTGCAAGTACACCGGTAAATTCAGTGCGCACTACCGGCAGTTGCCGTGGGCGCGTGTGATCAGCTCCGGGTACATGGTCAGTGAGCGTCTGCGCCAGGAAGGCTTCGATGCCGAATTTGTACCCAAAGGTTACGACCAGCAATTGTTGGCCGACCAGGGCCGTGAGCGGGATATCGAGCTGGCGTTTGTCGGCAGCACCAACAGTGTCGCTTACAGTGGGCGCAAGGCATTGCTCGATGAGCTCGCTCAGGTTGAAAACCTGCTGGTAACACGCACCAAATCCGGCGAAGAGTATTGCGACACGCTCAACCGTATTCGTTTCTTCGTCAGTGCCGATGTCGGCATGGGCGAGTACATGATCAAGAATTTCGAGGCGATGGCCTGTGGCTGTGTGCTACTGGCTTTTGATCAGGGCGAGGCGGAGAATCGCGCCCTGGGCCTCAAAGACATGCATAACGTCGTGCTGTATGACAGCATTGCCCGCTTGCAGGAAAAACTGAAAGTATTGCGTGCCGACCCCGCCTTGGTCGAAAGCATTGGCAAAAATGGTCGTGATCTGGCTGTTTCGCAGTTCAGCTTCGCCCAAGTGGGGCGCAGCATCGTAGAAAAAATGCAGCCACCTCTGCGTTCCCGTCCAGCCCTGACCGGTTGGCAGCGTTTGCGTTTGAGACTGGGCATATGAGCCGATTGTCCCGCACAAGGGGCGTGGTCTTGAACAACAGCATACAGAAGATGGGGAGAGAATCCGGTGCGATTCAGTGAAGACAGTGATGTAACCCTGGTGGTTACCAGTTGCGGGCGGTTCGACCTGCTCAAGATTACGCTCGAGAGCTTCGATCGTTTCAACACTGCACCGATCCGCGAAGTGTTCATCACTGAAGACTCCGGCGATGACGCTGTTCATCAGGCTGTGCCTGAGCATTGGAAGCCGCACTGCACAGTGTTCGTCAATCGGCCAAAACTGGGGCAACTGCCATCGATCGACCTGGCCTACAGTCACGTCAAAACCCCCTACATCTTTCACTGCGAGGATGACTGGGAGTTCTATCGCCCAGGTTTTGTCGAGGACTCGCGCAGCATTCTGGACGTGAGTCCGCAGCTGCTTCAGGTCTGGTTGCGCAGCTATGCCCATGACTTGAAAGTGCACAGCCCGTACCTGCGCATGGGCGAGCGCCAGGTCATTGGCGGTGTTGCCTGTTACCCAGTGCTTTCGGACAAACCGGAATGGCAGAGTTTCTCGTTGAACCCAGGTTTGCGTCGGCTGAGTGATTATCAGCGCTGTGCGCCATTTGCCGCCTATGCTGGTGAAAAGGCACTGTCCAAACGCTATGCCGAGTTGAATCTCACTGCTGTGAGTCTCGAAGGTGATGCAGTACTGCACACCGGGTTCGGCGCGCATGTGAGCCTGCCCGGCGAGCGTCGGCGTAAGGCGCGGCGGCGCAAGCGTGATCGGGTCAAGTTGCTGGTGATACTGGTAGTCGGTGTAGTTCTGGGGGCGGGAGTGGGTTTCTTTGCACATTGACTTGGTTCATCTGCGCATAGTCCGGTCCAAAACAAGGGGTAATACCCCGTGAACATCGTCAATATCATGTGGGCGGGCGGCGCGCCGTACGTTTCGGTGCACAAGGTGCATCAACAGATTCTTTCCCACGCGGCACCGGGCGCTTCGGTCAGCAGTTGGCTTCTTCAGGGGCAGGGTTCGTGCTGCAATGACGGCGCTACGCGTGAGTGGCAGTTGTCGCAGCGTCTGCTCAAAGGGCGGCATCTGTGGCGGTTGCTGCGGCCGTGGATGCGCAGTCGTTTCCGTAAAGCCCTGGTAAAGGGTGGGACTCAAGTGCTGCTGCTCGATGGGCTGGGTGTGTCACGGTTGGTCCTGCCAGCGTTGCGGCGTCTGCCTGGCGTGCGTGCGACTGTAGTCTTTCATGGCAAGACACGCCTGCACCGTGGTGACATTGCGTTGTTGCGCAGCTTTGACGCGCCTCAGGTCAAACTCGTTGCGGTTTCCAAGACCTTGGCTGCCAATTTGCAGCAAGACCTTGGCGTGCCGGTGCAAGTGTTGCGTTCGGCGCTTGAGCCGTCAGGGTTTCGCAAGGCTTTGCTATCACGCGAAGCGGCGCGTCAGGTACTCGGGTTGCCGCTCAAGAGGGGGCCGATATTGGGTGCGGTGGGGCGCCTGGTCGACAGCAAGGGCTTCGACAACCTGCTCGATGCCTTTGCGCAAGCACGGCAGCAGCGTCCCGATATGCATCTGGTGATTCTCGGTGAAGGCAATCAGCGTTCGGTGCTCGAGTCTCGCATTCAGGCTTTGGGGTTGGAGACATCTGTCACGCTGCAAGGCCATTGCCGTCAGATGTCGACGCTGTACCGGGCATTCGACTGGGTGCTGATCCCCTCTCGATCCGAGGGCCTGGGGCTGGTGCTGCAAGAAGCGGTAATGGCCGATGTGCCGGTGCTGTGCAGCGAGTTGCCGGTGTTTCGTGAGCAACTGGGTGAGGCTGGGTGCTATGTTCGCGTTGGCGATGTGGCGGCGTGGGGGCAGGCAATTGTCGAGAGTGTTGCTCTCGATGGCAGTCAGGTGGCCCAGGCGCAGTGCCAGGCGCTGGCCCCCGAGCAGGCCTGGCAGCGCTTCAGTCAAATCTCCAGCGATTTGCTGGGTGAGTCCTGAGGGCTTAACCCAGCAAGGCGCGCTCCAGCTCGGCGAGTGGAAACTGATCCTGTAGACGCTCCCGGGCAATGTAGCGGGCGAAATGCTGCACGTTGCGCTTGATCATGCGTCGGGACAGTGGCGCCCTCATGAAACGCATATCAGCCACATCGATCAGGCCCATTTGCTGATCTGGCGTCACGACGATGTTACCGAGGTGCAGCGAGCGAAAATAGACGCCCGAGTTATGCAGCCTGCGTACCAGGGCCACTAGATCCGGCAGACGCTCCTGCCAGCTGAAACCGGTTTTGCGGGACAGTTGGCTGAGGGTTTCGCCGGGCAGTGGCTGGTACAGCACTGCAGTCATCCCTGGCGCTTCCAGCTTGTAATACTTCAGCACCTTTAGCGTCGGAATTCCCTTCTTTTCCAGCTGCAACACGTTGTCGATGAAGCGTTGCGAGTAAGGTCGCAGCAAGGCAGATGAAATTAGCCGTTTGCGCCTGAAGAGCTTGAGGATATTGCCATCACTTAGCAGGTAAACTTTGGCACCATAGCTGTCAGCCTCCAGCACCTGGGCGCCGAGGATGAGCTGGTTGAGGTCGACCTGGGGTAGCCGGAAACATTGCATGAAAAGGGGCCTTGTCTACTGGCAAGCATAATGACCGGCCATAATGCCGAAAAGTATAAAGATGCACCATGCCGGTGTGATTGATTTGATGGGGTTACGGATGATGTACGCAAGGCGCTGGGCGCAGACCTGGCTGGCGATAGGGTTTCTTTGGTTTTTGATGGCGATTGCCCTGGCACCGAGCAACAAGATCTATCAACAGGGGTTGGTGTTGTTCCTTTGGCTGCCTACGCTGGCACTGCTGTGGTCTGCGCGTGGTGTATTGGCCGAGCTCTGGCGATCGCAGCGCGGCCTGTGTCTGTCGGTTTCCCTGCTACTGTTGTGGTCGGCGTTGAGTCTTTCCTGGGCTACTGGTGAGGAGCCTGGCCGTGAGTTCAAGCGGCTGTTGTATATTGCATTCTTCTTACTGTTTTTTCCGCTGTTGGCCAATGCGGACTACGAACGACTGATCAAGCTAATGCAATGGGGTGGCATTGGGTTGGGAGTCGCATCAGCGATTTCGATTTATCAGTTTTACGGTGTGCGAGGATTTCCGTGGCATTACCGACTGCTGGGCGTCGGTGAGGTTTCTCATCCGATACTAGGCGCGTATGTCATTACTGCAGCCATAGTCTGGATGCTGCATTTCATGCCAAAACAACGCTGGTTCCAGGCGCTTTGGGCGTTGTCCCTGTTAAGCCTGGGCGCATTTCTGCTGTTGTGCCAAAGCCGAGGCGCAGCCTTGGCATTGCTGATTACATTGGTCGCCATGCCCTTGTGGCGCCGCGATCGCTGGAGCTGCGTTATCGCTCTGGGCACGGTCGCAACTGCAATCGCAGGCTTTGTATTCATGTACGCGCAAATCACGGGGCGTGGTACGTCGTACAGGCCGGAAATTTTCCACTCCAGTTTGCAGATGATCGCAGAACATCCCTGGACAGGGCTCGGTTTGGGTAGCTTCTATAAGGTTATGGCCGTGGGCATGCCGTTCGACCACACCCACAACATGTTCACCCATATCGCAATCGAATTGGGCATTCCCGGCATGCTGCTGTGGTTGGCCGTTTGGCTCTGTGTGCTGCGGGAAATCTGGCGGGTTCGCGCTACGACGATCGGTAAGGGCCTGATGGGTCTGTGGTTGTTCTCTACCCTGGCCATGCAGTTCGATGCTGCAAGCCTGACAGGCACGCCGCGGGCCGAATGGTTCATCAGTTGGCTGCCGGTGGGCTTGGCAATGGCATTGGTCTGGATGCATGCCCGTCGCCCGGGCTGTGATAAAATTTCCGGTTCAATCTGAACAGCGAGCTCGACGATGGCCGAAACACCGCTAAAGGCGGAGCAGCAGAGCAGCTCCAGCCTGAAAATCTACTTCCGGCTACTGAGCTATGTGAAACCGTATATCGGCATTTTCGTGCTGAGTATCCTCGGTTTCGTGATCTTTGCCTCCACCCAGCCCATGCTGGCAGGCATCCTCAAGTATTTCGTCGATGGCTTGAGCAACCCCCAGGCGGTGCTGTTCCCCAACGTGCCGTATTTGCGCGATCTGCAACTGCTGCAGGCCGTACCGCTGCTGATCGTGCTGATCGCCGCCTGGCAAGGCCTGGGCTCGTTCCTGGGTAACTACTTTCTGGCCAAGGTTTCGCTCGGGCTGGTGCATGACCTGCGGGTTGAGTTGTTCAACAAGCTGTTGGTGCTGCCGAACCGCTACTTCGATAACCACAACTCCGGCCATCTGATTTCACGTATTACCTTCAACGTGACCATGGTCACCGGTGCGGCTACCGATGCCATCAAGGTGGTGATCCGTGAAGGCCTGACGGTTGTGTTCCTGTTCATTTACCTGCTGTGGATGAACTGGAAGCTGACCCTGGTCATGCTGGCAATCCTGCCAGTCATTGCCCTGATGGTCGGCAGTGCCAGCAAGAAGTTTCGCAAGCAGAGCAAGAAGATTCAGGTGGCGATGGGCGATGTGACCCACGTGGCCTCGGAAACCATTCAGGGCTATCGCGTGGTGCGCAGCTTTGGCGGTGAGAGCTATGAGCAGCAGCGTTTTGCCAATGCCAGCCAGAGCAATACCGACAAACAACTGCGCATGACCAAGACCGGGGCGGTGTATACCCCGATGCTGCAACTGGTGATCTACAGCGCGATGGCTGCGCTGATGTTCCTGGTACTGTTCCTGCGCGGCGATGCCACGGCGGGTGACCTGGTTGCTTACATTACCGCTGCCGGCCTGTTGCCCAAGCCGATTCGTCAGTTGTCGGAAGTCAGCTCGACCATCCAGAAGGGCTTGGCGGGTGCTGAAAGCATTTTCGAGCAACTGGATGAAAAACCGGAAGTCGATGACGGCACCGTGGAGTTGGATCGGGTCGAAGGGCGTCTGGAAGTACGCAATTTGAACTTCACCTACCCAGGTACCGAGCGTCAGGTGCTGACGGATATTTCCTTCACCGCCGAACCCGGGCAAATGATTGCTCTGGTGGGGCGCTCGGGCAGCGGCAAGTCGACGCTGGCGGCGCTGATTCCCCGGTTCTATCACCATGATCAGGGGCAAATCCTGCTCGATGGTGTGGAAATCGAGGACTACAAGCTGCGCAACCTGCGCCGCCATGTATCGCAGGTGACCCAGCATGTCACGCTGTTCAACGATACTGTGGCCAATAACATTGCCTACGGTGATCTGGCCGGTGCACCGCGGGCCGAAATCGAGGCTGCGGCGGCTGATGCGTACGCCAAGGAGTTCGTCGATCAGTTGCCTCAGGGCTTCGATACTCAGGTAGGCGAGAATGGCGTGTTGCTCTCCGGCGGCCAGCGTCAGCGCCTGGCAATTGCCCGGGCGCTGCTCAAGAATGCGCCGCTGCTGATCCTCGATGAGGCCACCTCGGCCCTGGATACCGAGTCGGAGCGGCATATTCAGGCCGCGCTCGATCATGTCATGAAGGGGCGTACTACACTGGTTATCGCTCACCGCCTGTCGACCATCGAAAAGGCTGACATGATTCTGGTCATGGATCAGGGCAAGCTGGTCGAGCGTGGCACGCATGCCGAGTTGCTGGCGGCCAACGGTTACTACGCCAGGCTTCACGCCATGGGCCTGGACGAACCGACCAAGGCCGACATCACCTGAGCCTGATGCCGGAGCCCGTCCTGGGCTCCGGTGGATTCTTGCAATAGGTTTTCTTGCAATAGCTTGTCGGAAAGGCAGCAATCAAGCCTTAGCTTTGCCTGTGCTAATATCCCGCCCCTGTTAATTTTGTATATATGGGTTGCCCATGAAGTTGTCCATGCCGCGTTTCGATCAAGCCCCGGTGCTGGTGGTGGGCGATGTCATGCTCGACCGCTACTGGCATGGCGGTACCTCTCGGATTTCACCTGAAGCCCCGGTCCCGGTGGTCAAGGTCGAGCAGATCGAGGACCGTCCTGGTGGTGCGGCCAACGTTGCCTTGAACATCGCGGCCCTGGGTGCACCCGCCGCACTGGTCGGCGTTACCGGTCAGGACGAAGCTGCCGAGAGCCTGGCCAACAGCCTGCAGGCCGCCGGTGTGCGCTCGATCTTCCAGCGCATTGCGCACCAGCCGACCATCGTCAAACTGCGGGTCATGAGCCGTCACCAGCAACTGCTGCGCATCGACTTCGAAGAACCCTTCGCCACCGATCCGCTGTCGTTGGGTGCAGAAGTCGACACCCTGCTTGATGGGGTCAAAGTATTGGTGCTGTCGGATTACGGCAAAGGTGCCTTGAAGAACCATCAGAGCCTGATCCAGGCTGCGCGTGCCAAAGGCATTCCGGTGCTGGCTGATCCCAAAGGCAAAGATTTTTCGATCTACCGTGGCGCCAGCCTGATCACGCCAAACCTCAGCGAGTTCGAGACCATCGTTGGTCGCTGTGCCGACGAAGCCGAGCTGGTGGCCAAAGGTGGCCAGCTGATGCGTGAGCTGGAGTTGGGGGCCTTGCTGGTGACCCGTGGCGAACATGGCATGACCCTGTTGCGTCCCGAGCATCCTGCTTTGCACCTGCCAGCCCGTGCCCGCGAAGTCTTTGATGTCACCGGTGCTGGTGATACGGTGATTTCGACCCTGGCCGCCGCCATTGCTGCCGGCGAAGACCTGCCTCATGCCGTAGGCCTGGCTAATCTGGCCGCTGGTATCGTGGTCGGCAAGCTGGGTACTGCCGCCATCAGCGCGCCGGAACTGCGCCGCGCGATTCAGCGTGAAGAAGGTTCGGAGCGCGGTGTGCTGAGCCTCGATCAGTTGTTGCTGGCCATTGACGATGCCCGCGCGCACAAAGAAAAGATCGTCTTCACCAACGGCTGTTTCGACATCCTCCATGCCGGTCATGTGACCTACCTGGAACAGGCGCGTGCGCAAGGTGATCGCTTGATCGTCGCGGTCAACGATGACGCCTCGGTCAGCCGTCTGAAGGGCCCTGGCCGACCGATCAACAGTGTGGATCGGCGTATGGCGGTATTGGCCGGTCTTGGCGCGGTGGACTGGGTGATCAGCTTCCCTGAAGGTACGCCGGAAAACCTGCTCAGCCAGGTCAAGCCCGATGTGCTGGTCAAAGGCGGGGATTACGGCATCGACCAGGTGGTTGGCGCCGATATCGTCAAGGCTTACGGCGGCACGGTGAAGGTGTTGGGGCTGGTGGAAAACAGCTCGACCACGGCCATTGTCGAGAAGATTCGCAAAAACTGATCAAGCCTTCGCGGGGCAAGCCCGCTCCCACTGTGGGAGCGGGCTTGCCCCGCGAAGCTATTTACGCACGCCACCACGCGCCAGCTGCAACAACTCCCGGGCCTTGCCCGTCAAACGCTGCAACCCGCTGTCCGCTTTCGGCACTGCCAGCCCTTGCTGGCTGACCCAGTCCTTCCAGCGTACCCGTTCATCCCTGACCACCCATCCCTCTTGCCGGGCAAAGCTTTCTGCCAGGTACAGGCCGCGTGTGCTCGCCGGTACCAGGCGGTCTTTCTTCAAGGTGTAGAGCTCGGCGCGAGGATGTCCATCCTCCAACGGCATCAGGTACAAGTCGGGACGGGAGCGATTGAGGCGGGCGACCAATTGGTTGCCTTCAAGGCGCTCGTCGACATGAAACAGGCTCAGCGGTTTGGCTTCGCGTGGTACCTGCAGGCGCAGGTCATAGATCAACTGCAGTGACGCTGTCGGCAGATGCACGTAAGCCCTGGGCCGTTCCAGCAGTTGTAGGTTGGCGCAGTGCACCGGCCTTGCCGCGCCAGATTGCGGGGTCAGCACAAAAGGCAGCGCTTCACGGTAGTGCAGGGCATCGGCGTAAGGAGCCGGTAACCAGGTGTCGTTAAAGCGCCCCCCTAACCAGCCTTCTGGCGTTTCCAGCAAGCACTCCTCGGCTACTTCCTGGATAGCCGTGTGCAGCGGCAGGTTCAGTTCCTGGGCGGGCACATAACCAGAGATCAGCTTCAACACCACGTCACCACGGTCCTGGCGGCGCTGGCGCACCAATACCCAGTAGTCACGGTTCTGCCAGTGCAGGGTCAGGCGTACAGAAACCCCCAGGTTGGCCAGCTCAACGGCAAAGCGCTGGGTGTCGGCCAGGTGGATCTGCTTGCGCCGCTGTTGGGTCTGGCTGAAGTTCTGAGGCTTGCCGATGCTCTGGTAGCACAGCCCCTCAGGGCTGGCTTCGACGTGCAGTGGCAGGGTTTTGAAGTTGCTCGGATTCTTGCGGATCAGCGTTCGCGGCATGTCGGCTCCTTCTTGCGTTGGGGTCGGCCGCGACGGCGGCGTTGGCGTCAGCGATTCAATACGTCAGCAACGGTGGCGACGTTATGCGCCAGGTGCACAGGGTTGATGGTGCCGACGATCGCACTGCTCACACCCGGGTGACTAAACAGTAGTTCAAAGCTGGCACGCACCGGGTCAACACCCGGGCTGAGGCAGACGTGTCCGCTGGCCAGGGCCTTTTTTACCAGGATGGCTTTGCCATGCTCAGCGGCATAGTCGAGTACCGGACGCTCTGCCTGTTCGTTCAGATTGTAGGTGACCATCGCGCAATCGCCGCGCTCCAGCGCCTTCAAGCCACCGGCTGCAGTTTTCCCGGACAAGCCGAAAGCGCCAATCTTGCCTTCCTGCTTCAAGGCTTCGAGGGTTTGGTAGACCTCCTCGTGTTCGAGGATGTGCAGGTCGTTGCCATCAGAATGCACCAGCACCAGATCGATCTGCTCGGTTTCCAGGCGCTTGAGGCTGCGCTCAATGGAAAAGCGCGTGTGGGCAGCGCTGAAGTCGAAGCGCGATTGACCGTTTTCGAACTCCTCGCCCACCTTGCTGACGATCACCCACTGCTCGCGCTGGCCACGCAGCAGCGGGCCGAGACGCTCTTCACTGTGGCCGTAGGCCGGCGCAGTGTCGATCAGGTTGATGCCCAGCTCGCGGGCCTGAGCCAGCAGCAGGCGGGCTTGATCGTCATCGGGAATAGTGAAGCCATTGGGGTACTTGACCCCTTGATCACGGCCCAGCTTGACCGTGCCCAGACCCAGCGGCGAGACGCGCAATCCGGTACTGCCCAGCGGGCGGTGCAGGGCGTGCAGGGTGGGCAGGCTCATGGCAGCAATTGCTCCCAGACCGGCACCGCCAGGGGTGGTTTGGGCAGGTCAGGCAGGGCGGCCTGGGCGGCGGGTTTGATGCCGTCACGTTCAAGGCTGCTCAACACGCGGTCGGCAAAGTCCGGTGCCAGCGCCAGCTTGGTCGGCCAGCCGACCAGCAGGCGGTCCTGCTCGGCGAGGAAGGCGTTGTCCGGGCGTACCAAACCAGATTGCTCGGGTTCGGCGCGATCGACACGTACGGTGGCCCAGCGCACCTGGCTCAGATCGATCCAGGGCAGCAGGTGGGCAACTTCTTTTTTCGCCGCCGCAATCTGTGCGTCGGGCTCACGGGCTACACCCTCGGCTTCGGCCAAGTCGCCGCCCAGGTACCAGACCCACTGACCGTCTGCAGCAGGGTGGCTGGTGACGGTGATACGCGGTTTCGGGCCGCCACCCAGACAATGGGCATACAAGGGTTTCAGGCTAGGGCCCTTGGCGAGGACCATGTGCAGCGGCCGGCGTTGCATGGCCGGCTGGCTCAGGCCGATGGCTTCGAGCAGGGCAGCATTGCCGGCGCCAGCGCTGAGGACGATGCGTTGAGCACGGATCTCGCGGCCATCGACGCGCAAGCCGACCAGTTCGCCCGCTTCTTGCACAGGTTCGATCCGCTCGCCAGCCAGCAGGCTGTCACCGGCCAGTTGCGCGAGTCGGGTCAGCAGGCTGGGGACATCAATCACCAGTTCGGCCAAGCGGTAGACCTTGCCCTTGAACGCGCGGTCTTGCAGGGCAGGGGGCAGTTGCTCGCCTTTGACCTGGTCAACGCGGCCACGTACCGCCTTGCTGGCGAAGAAACTGGTGAGGTTGCCGGCGATGGTGCCGGGCGACCACAGGTAATGCGCGTCGGACAACAGACGAACACCGGTCAGGTCCAGCTCGCCGCTGCCATTGAGGGCTTCACTCCAGCGCCGCGGCATATCGGCAATGGCTTCAGAGGCACCGGTCAGCGCGCCATGCAGGGCATACTTGGCACCACCATGAATGATCCCCTGGGATTTGAGGGTCTGCTCGCCACCGAGGCTGGCGCGTTCCACCACCACCGTCGAATAACCCAGGCGGCGCAGGCGAGCGTTGAGCCAGAGGCCTGCGACCCCTGCGCCGACGATCAGGACGTCGGTGGAAATAACGGATGGCATGCATGCACCTCACAAGCTTGGACAGAAGCCCAGTATACAGCCTGTGAGCGCAATCAATGCCCGGCGGTTTTCGAGAAGACCTGGATCACCACCACGCCGCCGACGATCATGGCCATGCCGAGCATGGCCGGGATGTCCAGCTTCTGCCCGTAGATCACCAGTGCGGCAACGCTGATCAAGACAATCCCCAGGCCCGACCAGATGGCGTAGGCGATGCCCACCGGAATGCTGCGCACCACCAGGGTCAGCATCCAGAACGCCACGGCATAGCCGCAAATCATCAGCAACAAGGGCAGAGGCGTGCTCAGGCCCTTGACGGCCTTCATCGAGGCGGTGGCGATGACTTCGGCGCAGATAGCGATAGCCAGGTAGGTGTAGGCGTTCATGTCGGTGTTCCTCTGTTCTGGCTGGGCATTTTAGAGCAAGCCTGGTTGGGGTAAAGTCATTACCTATCTTTTCTGGAGATAGGTTGCATGGCGCAACAGTGGAATCTGGAACAACTTCGGCTGTTTGTCGGCGTGGCCGAGCAGCGCTCGTTTTCAGCGGTGGCCCGTGCTCAGGGCAAAGTGCAATCGGCGGTGAGCAATGCCATTGCCTTGCTTGAGGCCGATCTGGGCGTGACCCTGTTCGAGCGCAGCAGCGGCCGTCAGCCGCGTTTGACCGAGGCGGGTGCGGCGTTGCTGGAGGAGGCGCGTGAACTGTTGCGCCAATGCGAGCGCCTCGACGGCCGGGCGCTGGCACTGATGCGTGGGCAAGAAGCGCAACTGCGCGTTGCTCAGGACGAAGCCATGCCCTATCAACCGGTGATCGACAGCCTTGATGAGCTGGCGCAGCAGTTCCCCTTGCTGGAAGTGCAACTGGCCAGCGGCGCCCAGGGCGATGTGGCGCGCAAGCTGGTCGAGCGCCGCGCTGACCTGGGCTTGCTGTTTCGTCCGGAGCGCATGCCGCCGGCCTTGGAACGCCGTGCCTTGGGCAAGGTGGAGATGGTCACTGTATGTGCCGTCAACCACCCCTTGGCGCAGCTCGGCCGGGTCAATCGGCAGCAACTGGCGCGCCATCGGCAGTTGCTGATCGCCCCACAGGAAAGTGGTTACCCCGGAGGCGAGCCGATCAGCCCGCAGGTCTGGCGGGCCGACAGTTTCTACGCAATGGCCGAATTGCTGATGCGTGGTCTGGGCTGGGCCTGGTTGCCCCGGCATGTGGTGCAGTACCCGACCTACCATGAACAGATGGTTGAACTGATCAGTGAATGGACGCCGCCCGCCTTGGTGGTGGAGCTGGTGTGGCGCCGCGATGAACCCCTCGGACCTGCCGCGCAGTGGCTGGCCGAGCGCTTCGCAGTGCACTTGCGAGCGATTGGCTAGTACACTTCGGCGCCATGAACAGAACACTCTATACCTTGCTGTTTCACCTGGGCCTGCCGCTGGTTGCGCTGCGCCTGTTCCTGCGCTCGCGCAAGGCACCGGCCTATGCCCAGCGCATTGGCGAACGCTTTGCGATGAACCTGCCGCCGATGCGCCGCGGCGGGATCTGGGTGCATGCGGTGTCGGTGGGCGAAAGCATCGCAGCGGCGCCGATGATTCGTGCGTTGTTGCAGGCTTATCCACAGCTGCCGATCACCATCACCTGCATGACGCCAACTGGCTCGGAACGGGTGCGGGCGATGTTCGCCGATGAGCCGCGCATTCAGCATTGTTACCTGCCCTATGACCTGCCGTGGGCGGCGGGGCGTTTTCTTGATCACGTGCAGCCGAAGCTGGCGGTGATCATGGAAACTGAGCTGTGGCCCAACCATATCCACCAATGTGCTAAACGCGGCATTCCCGTGGCCCTGGCCAATGCGCGCTTGTCTGAGCGCTCGGCCCGTGGCTATGCACGCTTCGCCGGGTTGACCCGGCCGATGCTGGCAGAAATGAGCCTGATCGCGGCGCAGACCGAGACCGAGGCCGAGCGCTTTCGCCAATTGGGTGCGCGCCCGAACTGTGTGGAAGTGACCGGCTCGATCAAGTTCGACCTGCGTATCGACGACCAGTTGTTGCCGCGCGCCCGCGCCTTGCGTGAGCAGTGGCAGGCCAGTCAGCGCCCGGTGTGGATTGCCGCCAGTACCCACGAGGGCGAAGACGAAGTGATTCTGGCCGCGCACCGCCAGTTGCTTGAGCATCATGCCGATGCCTTGCTGATCCTGGTGCCGCGCCATCCCGAACGCTTCAATGCGGTGTACGCGTTATGTGCGGCGCAGTTCCCCACCGTGCGCCGCTCCAGCGCCGAAGTGGTGACAGCACAGACAGCAGTGCTGCTTGGCGACACCATGGGCGAGCTGTTGTTTCTCTATGCCCTGGCCGACATCGCTTTTGTCGGCGGCAGCCTGGTGCCCAACGGTGGGCACAATGTGCTGGAACCTGCGGCGCTGTCGTTGCCCGTGCTGAGCGGCCCGCACCTGTTCAACTTCCTGGAAATTGCCGCAATGCTACGTGACGCCGGAGCCTTGCAGGAAGTGGACGATGCCCAAGGGCTGGCAGCTGCCGTACGGCGTTTGATCGAGTTGCCACGTGATGCGCAGCGCATGGGGGCGGCAGGGTTGGCAATCATGCAAGCCAACCAGGGCGCTTTGCAGCGCTTGCTGGCAGGCTTGGGTCGGCTGCTTTGACTCGGCTGCGGGTCAGGATCCGTTGAGTGTGTAACTGGCCACGAATCCTTCATAGGTACCGTTGGCGTCGCGGGCCGTTCCGCACAGCAGCATGTTGTTCTGCGAACCCAGGTACATGCCCAGGGCCGTTGAGCGCCCAGGTCCCAGGCCCCAACCTCCAGGGGTGAAACTGTTATCCAGGGAGCCATTGGCTTGGTAGGCGGCTGCGTAAAAGCGTGGATCACCCTGATCTTGCAGGGTGGTCTGGCCGACGATGTAAATGGGTTTATCGGGCGATTGGTTCTGCCCTGACGCGACATGCCGGCAGTCGGCCTGCCTGCCGTCCGGGTACAGCAGCACGGGCTTGCCGGTGTTGAAACTAGTGTCCAGCGCGCCTTCGGTGGTCAGGCGAGTCAGCAATGCGCCGTTCCTTTGCGTGCTGGTGTTAGCAAAGCCAATGAGGTTGAGCAAGCTTGCTGCGCTGCTCAGGTTAGTCAGTCGCACGTGATTGGCATCGGCGATCGGGATAGAGCGAGCACCCTGCTCGCCGAACGTGTCATCACGCTTTCCGTCCAGGGTAAAGCACGCAATGACCCCGGAGGCGTTCACATAGCCCACGACATAAATGCGCTCGCCAAACACCATGGCACTTTGCAGCTCTATGACCTCAGCGTTCTCCAGCTTTGGGCGCAGGTAGCCGTTATCACCAAACGCGGTGTTGAGCGTGCCATCTTTTGTGACGCCGAGCAGGTAACCGATTTCGGCAGAGGCAATCAGGTAGCCGCCATCGGCAAGGCGTGAGGCGTTGACGTTGTGCGCGTTGGAAGGCTGCTCGCGAAGGGTTCTGAGATCGGCAATGGTCTGCGCGCCAGCCTTCCTGGCCACGGACTTATCCGCGAACACCGCAAAGCCACCTTCGCCAAAGCTAGGGTCTGCCTTGCCTGAGTCCTCGAACCTTGCCGCTGCGGGGTACAGGGCCTCGGGGCCGACGATAGTGCCGACCAGAAAGATTTTTTCATCACTTTGCTGATGAGCGCTCAGTGCAAAAAACAAGGAGCCTTCAACGCACGGAAACACGTGTTTGATGAAGCCAGTGCCTTGGAAGCTGCGGTCGAGCGTTCCGTCACTGAGCAGGCGGCCGATGAAGACGTCACTCTTTTCCGTATCGGAGTCGCTGAATACCAGGATCTTGTTGTCTTTGGTCGGGCAAAGCGTGCCGATGCTGCTGGCGAATGCGGTCTTGCTCAGCCAGGTTGGACTCAGTTCATTGAGCGTATTCATGCTGATCGCGTCCCGTGCAAGTGAAGTGAAGGTTGCCGGGTTTAGCCTACGAGCCAGCCAGAAGGGACGAAACTGGTAAAAATGAGAGTTGCCGGGACGGCAGGAGGGGTGTAGCGGGGCACCTTGCGATGCCCCTGATGCAGGTATGGCTTGAACTCAGTTTTCCGGCGGACGGGCGTCGAAGTTGGCCTTGGCCAGGGCGGCCAGATCTGGCGGCAGGAAGTCTTTGTCCGGATTGTAGTCGGGCTTCAGGTAACGGCTCAGGTCCGTCAGGTCCTGCGGGCTCAAGGTACCCGCCGCCTGTTTCAGGCGCAGGTTGTCGAGGATGTAGTCGTAACGGGTGTTGTTGTAGTCGCGCACCGAGGTATACAGCTGGCGCTGGGCATCGAGTACGTCGACGATGTTACGAGTACCGACCTGA
This sequence comes from Pseudomonas sp. NUPR-001, assembly GCF_052147955.1. Lineage (NCBI taxonomy): Bacteria > Pseudomonadati > Pseudomonadota > Gammaproteobacteria > Pseudomonadales > Pseudomonadaceae > Pseudomonas > Pseudomonas sp. NUPR-001. The sequence goes on along the minus strand of NZ_CP197353.1, from coordinate 5,514,165 downwards.
TAACCGATTTCGGTGGCTTCCAGGGCGCTCTGGTTGGAGATGATCGACTGTTTGCGCGCCTGCACCTGTTCCACATCGGTGTTGACCGCACGGTGCAGGTTGCGGGTGTTTTCCACCACCTGGCGGCGCAAGCTTTCGCGTTGCTGCTCGCTCTGGCTCAAACGCTGATAGGCCTCGCGCACTTGCGAACTGGTCAGGCCGCCGCTGTAGATCGGGATGTTCAGTTGCAGGCCAACGGTGGTCTGTTCTACGTCGCCGCTGATGCGGCCGCCGAGGTTGGGGTTGGTGAAGCCAAGGTTGTCGTTGTCACCTTTCTGGTACTGCGCCACGGCATCCAGGGTCGGCGCGTGCCCGGCCTTGCGCTGGCGCAGGGTTTCTTCTGCCGCCGTGACAGCGTAGTTGGTCGCCTGCAGGTTGAGGTTCTGTTTACCTGCGGTTTCAACCCAGATTTTGGCGTCGTTAGGCACCGGTACCTGCACAGGCAGGGTATGGCGTATGCCCTGGATCGAGTTGTAGTAATTGTTGGTCAGGGTAATCAACGCTTCGAACGCGTCGTCAACCTGACGCTGTGCCACGATCCGGTTGGCGCGGGCGGTGTCGTAGCTGGCCTGGGACTGCAGCACGTCGGTCTTGTCGGAAAGGCCGACGTCGAAGCGTTCATTGGACTGATCCAGTTGCCGCTTGAACGCCGCTTCTTCGGCTTTGGTCGAGGCCAGGTTGTCCTGGGCGCGCAGTACCGAGAAATAGTTTTCGGCGGTTTGCAGAATCAGGTTCTGTTCGGTGGCCGACAGTTCCAGCGCGGATTGCTCGTTGACCGCTTCAGCGGCCTGCAATTGGAACCAGCGATCGGCACGGAACACCGGCTGAGCCAGGGTTGCCGACCAGGAGTTGCCGCTGCGGTTGGAGGTGATCGACGGGTCGTCAAGCTTGGTTCGGGTGTTCTGCATTTCGGCGCCGGCCGAGAGGTTGGGCAGCAAGCCTGCTCGGGCCTGCGGTACCACTTCTTTCTGTGCGCCGTAGTTGGCACGGGCCGCCGCCAGATCGGCGTTATTGTCCACAGCTTCCTGGTACACGCTGACCAAGTCGTTTTTCGCTGACAAGGGCACGTCTGCTGCCCAGGCCATTCCGTTGGTAGCACAAGACACGGCAAGGGCCAGTGAAAGTTTGCGCAGCATAGGGCGATCCTTGAACAAATGAGTCTTTCTGAACCGGTGAGTGTAGATGCGCAGACACTTTGCAACAATCTGCCATTTGCGCCATTTATCGTGCCTGTGTTTGTAGTGTTGGCTTTGCAGGCGACTCCAGTCTAGACTGAATGCGTTCTTGTCGGGGTGCCTTGCGTTGAGGCTGAGATCGGATAATCCGGATCCCGTTGAACCTGATCAGGTTAGCGCCTGCGTAGGGAACAAGATTTCTCGCTTTCCCGGCGAGTCTCTTGTGTCAGGTCCGGGAATGTCCAGTCAGCCTCAAGCGCTGCAGGCATCACCGCACATCTGGCACAGCACCGATCTTGGTGCGTCCGTGCCTTTCAGGTTCTCCCCGACATTCCACCGCTAGGAAGCCGTCTGGAGAGCCTGTGATGAGTAAACAAGAAAAATATATTACCAATCTGAGTGAGTCGGCCCAGGTCGATCGACAGTCCGTACAGCCGTTCACCCGTTCGCGCAAAATCTATGTCGAAGGCTCGCGCCCGGACATTCGCGTGCCAATGCGTGAAATCAGCCTCGACGACACCCCCACCGACTTCGGCGGCGAAGCCAACGCCCCGGTGCTGGTGTACGACACCTCCGGCCCTTACACCGATCCCAACGTCATCATCGACGTGCGTAAAGGCCTGGGCGATGTGCGCTCGGCCTGGATTGACGCGCGTGGCGACACCGAGCGCCTGGCCGGGCTGTCGTCGGACTTCGGCCAGCAGCGTCTGGCCGATGCTGAACTGACCAAGCTGCGTTTTGCCCATGTGCGCAACCCGCGCCGCGCCAAGGCCGGTGCCAACGTCAGCCAGATGCACTACGCGCGCCAGGGCATCATCACCGCCGAGATGGAATACGTTGCCATCCGCGAGAACATGAAGCTGCAAGAAGCACGCGCCGCTGGCCTGCTTGATCAGCAGCACCCGGGCCACAGCTTTGGGGCCAGCATCCCGAAAGAAATCACCCCTGAGTTCGTTCGCGAGGAAATCGCTCGCGGCCGCGCCATCATTCCGGCCAACATCAACCACGTTGAGCTGGAGCCGATGATCATTGGCCGTAACTTCCTGGTGAAGATCAACGGCAACATCGGCAACAGCGCCCTGGGCTCTTCGATCGAAGAAGAAGTGGCCAAGCTGACCTGGGGTATTCGCTGGGGTTCGGACACGGTCATGGACTTGTCCACCGGCAAGCACATTCACGAAACCCGCGAGTGGATCATCCGTAACTCGCCAGTGCCGATTGGTACCGTGCCGATCTACCAGGCGCTGGAAAAGGTCAATGGCGTTGCCGAAGACCTGACCTGGGAGCTGTTCCGCGACACCCTGATCGAGCAGGCAGAGCAGGGCGTGGACTACTTCACCATCCACGCCGGGGTGCTGCTGCGCTACGTGCCACTGACCGCCAAGCGCGTGACTGGTATCGTCAGCCGTGGTGGTTCGATCATGGCCAAGTGGTGCCTGGCGCATCACAAGGAAAACTTCCTCTACACCCATTTCGACGAAATCTGCGAAATCATGAAGGCCTACGACGTCAGCTTCTCGCTGGGCGATGGCTTGCGTCCGGGCTCGATTGCCGATGCCAACGACGCTGCGCAGTTCGGCGAGCTGGAGACCCTGGGCGAGTTGACCAAGATCGCCTGGAAGCACGACGTCCAGTGCATGATCGAAGGCCCGGGCCACGTGCCGATGCAGTTGATCAAGGAGAACATGGACAAGCAGCTGGAGTGCTGTGACGAAGCGCCGTTCTACACCCTTGGCCCGCTGACCACCGACATCGCTCCGGGTTACGACCACATCACCTCCGGCATCGGTGCGGCGATGATTGGCTGGTTCGGTTGCGCCATGCTCTGCTACGTGACGCCCAAGGAGCACCTCGGGTTGCCGAACAAGGATGACGTCAAGACCGGGATCATCACCTACAAGATCGCCGCACACGCGGCTGACCTTGCCAAGGGCCATCCGGGCGCGCAGATCCGTGACAACGCCTTGTCCAAGGCGCGTTTCGAGTTCCGCTGGGAAGACCAGTTCAACCTCGGCCTGGATCCGGACACCGCGCGTTCGTTCCATGATGAGACCCTGCCCAAGGATTCGGCCAAGGTCGCGCACTTCTGCTCCATGTGCGGGCCGAAGTTCTGCTCGATGAAAATCACTCAGGAAGTGCGTGAATACGCCGCCAACCAGCGCATCGATGCGGTGGATGTGGCGGTTGAGGATGGCATGCGCGAGCAGGCCGAGCGGTTCCGCCAGGAAGGCAGCCAGTTGTACAAGAAGGTGTAACCCGATCGCGGGGCAAGCCCGCTCCCACAGAATATCTCTGTGGGAGCGGGCTTGCCCCGCGATACCTAACCAAAACAACAACTCTCTCCCTGTCGAGACCCCCTTGTGAGCACACCCAGCCAGTTCTCCCCCGACCATCCGGTCAGCAACCAGCAACGCGTCCTCAGCGGTCGCGACCTCTGTTCCCTATGGTTTTCCCTCGGCATCGGCCTGATGGTCCTGCAGACCGGCGCCTTGCTCGGCCCTGGCCTGGGCCTGGCCAATGCCGTGCTGGCGATCATCCTTGGTACTACCGTGGGCGTCCTGTTGCTGGCGGCGGTGGGTGTAATCGGCAGCGATACCGGCCTGTCCTCGATGGCGGCATTGCGCCGCAGCCTTGGCCGTGACGGGGCTCGACTCCCCGCATTACTCAACCTGCTGCAGCTGATTGGCTGGGGCTCGTTCGAAATTATCGTCATGCGCGATGCCGCCAGCCTGTTGGGCGCTCGCGCCTTCGGTGAAGGCAGCGCGCTGACCAACCCGTTGATGTGGACCTTGCTGTTCGGCGCCTTGGCGACCTTACTGGCGGTCAGCGGGCCGTTGACCTTCGTGCGCAAGATCTTGCGTAAATGGGGCATCTGGCTGCTGCTCGGCGCCTGCCTGTGGCTGACCTGGAACCTGTTTGCCAAGGCTGACCTGGCCGCGTTGTGGGCGCGTGCCGGTGACGGTTCGATGTCATTGGCCGTGGGTATCGATATCGCCATTGCCATGCCGTTGTCGTGGCTGCCGCTGATTGCCGACTACTCACGTTTTGCCCGTCATGGCAGTCGGGTATTTATCGGCACGGCGCTGGGCTATCTGCTCGGCAACGTGTGGATGATGAGCCTGGGCGTGGCCTACACCTTGGCCTTTGCCCCGGCGGGCGAAGTCAATACCTTGCTGCTGGCCCTGGCGGGCGCCGGTATCGGCATTCCGTTGCTGCTGATTCTGCTCGATGAGTCGGAAAAAGCCTTTGCCGACATCCATTCGGCAGCCGTATCCACTGGCCTGCTGATTCGCTTGAAGGTCGAGCATCTGGCACTGGCCATTGGCGTGCTGTGCACCCTGATCGCCTGCTTTGCGCCGCTGGCGCAGTACCAGAACTTCCTGCTGCTGATCGGCTCGGTGTTTGCCCCGCTGTTTGGCGTAGTGCTGGTCGATCACTTCATCGTACGCCGCCGTCGCAGCGACGCCAGCCCGATCCACAGCCTGCACTGGCGTGCGCTAGTGGCCTGGGCTTGTGGTGTCGCTACCTATCATGTGCTGGCGCATTACGCCGCTGATGTCGGTTCGACCCTGCCGGCCTTGCTGCTGGCAGGGTGCGTGTACTGGGCGGCTGCGCCGTCAGTTATCCGCGGCCGGGAAACAACTGCGGCTTGATCACACCATTGAGGCGCGGGTAGGGGATCTTCAGTTCGATGTGGCCCATGGAATACGGGGCGATGGCATACACTTCGTACTTGAGCACTACCGCGCCGTAAGTCAGCGCAATATGCGGGGTCTGGCGGAACGGCCAGGTTTTGACGAACTCGGCATCCTTGTCCATGCCGGTGCTGATCAACCAGGCCCTGTGCGCTTCTTCGGCGGTTTTCCAGAAGGTCTCTTCCTGGCCGGGCACCAGCATGTCTTGCAAGGTCAGGACCTTGTCCTGCTGGCGTGAGTAGTTGATAAAGCCACGCCCGGGCATGCCATGGGCGCCGCCGGTGTCCAGGTAGCTGGAAAACTCGATGATCACCAGTCCGTCATGCTGCTCGCGTACCTTGGCTTGCAAGTAGCTGCTGTGGCGCGGCTCGGCGCTGGCCATGAACTGCTCTTCGTAGGCTTTGAGCGAGCTGGGCAGCGCGCTGTGCTGGTTATCCTGGGTCATTTGCAGCAGACGTTTCTCGACAATCGCATCCAGCTTGGGGTTGGCCGGGAAGTGAATGGTGTCGATATTGACCAGCGGGCAATCGGCCGTCGTGCAACCGGGTTTGATGTGTTCCCAGCGGTCGCGCTTGACCTCCAGCGGCGTGCGCATGTTGGGCTGGAACCAGCTTTGGCAGGCCCCCAGGGCCAAGGCCAGCACGGCCACAGTAGTCAGTTTCGCAAGCGTCATGATGATCCTTTCAAGCAAAGGTGATCGGGCTTGGACCGTCGGCAAGGCCTTCAGTTCGCCACTAAGCTGAATATCAGCAGGCTGTCTATCCTCGCAGCCCGGCCTACAACTTTAAAGGGGTGAAACACGGCGGTGTGCAGGTTAGGATTGCGCGAAGCTGTGACAGAAGTAATGAGGATTCCCATGTCAGATACGCCGAACACTGTGCCCAAGGATGTCGAGATCGTCGAGCGGGTTAACTGCTTCAAGGGCTTTTACCAGCTTGACCGGGTGCGCTTGCGCCACGAATTGTTCGCCGGTGGCATGGGGCGTGAGATCAGCCGTGAACTGTTCGTGCGTCACGACGCCGTGTGCGTGCTGCCCTACGACGCCCAGCGTGATGAAGTGGTGCTGATCGAACAGTTTCGGGTCGGTGCCATGGGCAAGGTCAGCAATCCGTGGTTGATCGAGCTGGTCGCTGGTCTGATCGATAAAGACGAAGCGCCGGAAGAAGTTGCACACCGTGAAGCGCAGGAGGAAGCTGGGCTTGTGTTCAACGCGTTGTGGCCGATGACCAAATACTTTCCGTCACCGGGCGGCAGCGATGAATTTGTCCACCTGTATCTGGGCCAGTGCAGCAGCCTTGGGGCGGGCGGCCTGCACGGGTTGGAAGAAGAGGGTGAAGATATTCGCGTCAAGGTCTGGGCGTTCGAAGACGCCATGCAGGCCGTGCGTGACGGGCTGATTGCCAATGCGGCAAGCATTATTGCCTTGCAGTGGCTGGCCTTGAATCGAGAGGAAGTCAGGGGGCTATGGTCGTGAATCTTTTGCGCGAACGCTACCGGGTCGATCTGGTCGGGTTGCAGGCTGCTTGCGAGGCTAACTATGCGCGATTGATGCGCTTGTTGCCTGACATGCGCTCGACCATGAGTTCGCGCCGAATTGGTATGACCCAGGGCGATCAGATGCTCGGCGTGCTGGTGCTGGATGTAGTGCTCGCGTGCCCCTACACCACCACCTTGCGCGTGCGCCAGGAGCACAGCTTGCCCTGGCTGCCGGTGCCGCAGCTGGAAGTGCAGGTGTATCACGATGCACGTATGGCCGAAGTGGTCAGCGCCGAGCATGCCCGGCGCTTTCGCAGCATCTATCCGTACCCGAATGCAGCGATGCACCAGCCTGACGAAAAGGCGCAACTCAACCTGTTCCTGGGTGAGTGGCTGAGCCATTGCCTGGCCTGTGGCCATGAGCTGGCTGTCGTTCGCTGAAATGTGACGCCGGTCGATTTCGAGTATTTGCTCAACCGGCGCTTGCCGCCATAATTGCGCTGAATCCGTCCAAGGAGTCGGCCCTTGCCGCAACCCTCTATCCCGTCCAGTGGCGCCCCTGTGCACCTGGTGCAACTGACCGACAGCCATCTATTTGCCGAAGCGCACGGCACATTGTTGGGCATGAACACCCGCGACAGCCTGCAGCGGGTGATCGATAAAGTCCTCGAAGAGCAGCCGCAGATTGACCTGCTGCTGGCCACTGGCGACCTGTCGCAAGATGGCAGCGAAGCCTCCTATCGCTGTTTTCGTGAGCTGACCGCACGCCTCGGGGCACCCGCGCGCTGGCTTGCCGGTAACCATGACGAGCCGCTGCCGATGGAGCGGGTGGCGCAGGGCAGCGATTTGCTCAGCCCGCTGCTGGACATCGGCAACTGGCGCATCCTCATGCTCAACTCGGCAGTGCCGGGAGCGGTACCCGGTGTGCTCGACCAGGGCCAGTTGGCACTACTCGAACAGTCGTTGCAGGCCGCACCTGAGCGTCACCACCTGATTTGCTTCCACCACCAGCCGGTACCCATCGATTGCGCCTGGATGGCGCCGATCGGCCTGCGCAACGCCGACGCCTTGTTTGCCCTGTTGAAAGGTTATCCACAAGTGCGGGCATTGCTATGGGGGCACATTCATCAGGAATGGGACCAGTGGCGCGACGGCGTGCGCTTGCTGGCCTCGCCCTCTACTTGTATTCAGTTCGAGCCGGGTAGCGAAGACTTCAAGGTGGGCGAACAGGCCCCTGGCTATCGCTGGCTGCGTCTGCACGCGGACGGCTCGATCGACACTGGCGTTTCCCGTGTCACCGACTTCGCCTTCACCATCGATTACGAAGGCGACGGTTATTAAGTGTTGCTGAATGGGTGAAACTGCTGCATCTGCCGTCGAACAGGCTAAAATGCGCGCTTTCCTGCCTGGTATCGCCAGGCAACTCAGGCGCATTGGGGGCGGCATGACGGGTTCGATTCTCTATATTCACGGGTTCAACAGCGCGCCCTCATCCAAGAAAGCCTGCCAGCTGGTCGCGGTGATGCAGCAGATCGGCCTGGGCGAGCGCCTGCGCGTGCCAGCATTGCATCATCACCCGCGCCACGCCATGGCGCAGCTGGAAGCCGCGCTGGCCGAGCTTGAATCGCCATTACTGGTCGGCAGCTCCCTCGGCGGCTACTATGCGACCCATCTGGCTGAGCGCCATGGGCTCAAGGCGCTGCTGGTCAACCCGGCGGTCAATCCGCACCGCCGCTTTGACGGCTACCTGGGCACTCAGCAGAACCACTACACCGGTGAGTCCTGGGAGCTGACCCTGGATCACGTGCAGGCCCTGGCCGAGCTCGAGGTTGCACCGCCCACCGATGGCGAGCGCTACCAGGTCTGGCTGCAAACAGCCGACGAGACCCTCGACTACCGCGAGGCCGAGCAGTTCTACCGGACCTGCGCACTGCGCATCCAGGCCGGAGGCGATCACAGCTTTCAGGGCTTCGCCGAGCGTCTGCCAGCGCTACTGAGCTTCGCCGGTATTGCTCCCCAGCAGTATCAAACGCTCGATTTTTCTGTATTTTGATGACTTATATTCACCTACGACTGACGACGAGACCCCATGGCCATTCCCAGCGCTAGTGCCTATAACGCAGACGCCATCGAAGTCCTCTCGGGCCTTGATCCGGTGCGCAAACGCCCGGGCATGTACACCGACACCAGCCGGCCCAACCACCTGGCCCAGGAAGTGATCGACAACAGTGTCGACGAAGCCCTGGCCGGGCATGCCAAATCGGTGCAGGTCATTCTCCATGCCGACCATTCCCTGGAAGTCAGCGATGACGGCCGCGGCATGCCTGTGGATATTCACCCGGAAGAGGGCGTTTCCGGGGTTGAGCTGATCCTCACCAAGCTGCACGCTGGTGGCAAGTTCTCCAACAAGAACTACCAGTTCTCCGGTGGTCTGCACGGGGTGGGTATCTCGGTGGTCAACGCCTTGTCCAGCCAGGTGCGGGTCAAGGTCAAGCGCGACGGTACCGAGTACCAGATGACCTTCGCCGACGGCTACAAGGCCAGCGAGCTGGAAGTGGTCGGCACGGTCGGCAAGCGCAACACCGGGACCAGCGTGTACTTCGCCCCGGACCCCAAGTATTTCGATTCACCGAAATTCTCCATCAGCCGCCTCAAGCATGTGCTCAAGGCCAAGGCGGTACTGTGCCCGGGGCTGCTGGTCAGCTTCGAAGACAAAGCCAGCGGCGAAAAGGTCGAATGGCACTACGAAGACGGCCTGCGCTCGTACCTGGTCGATTCGGTCAGCGAATTTCAGCGCCTGCCGGACGAACCGTTCTGCGGCAGCCTGGCAGGCAACAAGGAAGCGGTTGACTGGGCGCTGTTGTGGCTGCCGGAAGGCGGCGACAGCGTGCAGGAAAGCTACGTCAACCTGATTCCTACAGCTCAGGGCGGTACCCACGTCAACGGCCTGCGCCAGGGCCTGCTCGATGCCATGCGCGAGTTCTGCGAGTTCCGCAACCTGCTGCCTCGCGGGGTCAAGCTGGCGCCGGAAGACGTCTGGGAGCGCATCACCTTTGTGCTGTCGATGAAAATGCAGGAGCCGCAATTCTCCGGGCAGACAAAAGAGCGCCTGTCGTCGCGCGAAGCTGCGGCGTTTGTTTCCGGCGTGGTCAAGGATGCGTTCAGCCTGTGGCTCAACGCGCACCCTGAACTGGGCATGCAGCTGGCCGAACTGGCCATCAGCAATGCCGGGCGGCGCTTGAAGGCGAGCAAAAAGGTCGAGCGCAAGCGCGTCACCCAAGGGCCAGCCCTGCCTGGCAAGCTGGCCGACTGCGCCGGGCAAGACCCAATGCGCGCCGAATTGTTCCTGGTTGAGGGTGACTCGGCAGGTGGTTCGGCCAAGCAGGCACGCGACAAGGAGTTCCAGGCCATCCTGCCGCTGCGCGGCAAGATTCTCAACACCTGGGAAGTGGATGGCGGCGAAGTCCTCGCCAGCCAGGAAGTGCACAACATTGCCGTGGCCATCGGCGTCGATCCCGGTGCGGCCGACATGAGCCAGCTGCGCTACGGCAAAATCTGCATTCTCGCTGACGCCGACTCCGACGGTCTGCACATTGCTACCTTGCTCTGTGCCCTGTTTGTCCAGCATTTCCGCCCGTTGGTCGAAGCCGGCCACGTGTATGTCGCCATGCCACCGCTGTACCGCATCGACCTGGGCAAGGAAATCTACTACGCCCTGGATGAAGCCGAGCGCGATGGCATTCTCGATCGCCTGGTAGCCGAGAAAAAACGCGGCAAACCACAGGTCACACGCTTTAAAGGCCTGGGTGAAATGAACCCGCCGCAGCTGCGTGAAACCACCATGGATCCGAACACCCGCCGCCTGGTCCAATTGACCCTGGACGATCTGGACGGCACCCGCGAAATCATGGACATGCTGCTGGCCAAGAAACGGGCTGGCGATCGCAAGAACTGGCTGGAATCCAAAGGCAACCTGGCTGAGGTTCTGGCTTGATTCGTTCACTACTGGCAGCGGTGCTGGGTGTCTTTGCCTTGTCAGCGCAAGCCGCCCCTTGGCCGGAGCTGAAGTTTGTCGCCGAGCACCCGGTCGAGGGCATGCGCGGTGGCAATCTGTCGGGCCTGGCCCTGTGCAAGGGCGAGCTGTGGACCGTCTCCGACCGCGATGACGACCTGATTTACCGGCTCGATACCAAAACGCCCGTGTGGCAGGCGCAGTCCGTCCACCTGGCAGCGCCTACGGTACCGGAAAGCGGCTTGCCCTGGGGCATTCGCTCCCGGACCTGGGCGGCTGGCCAGGTGCGCGGCGGTGATCTGGATTTCGAAGGCATCAGTTGTGACGATGCCGGCAATCGCTATCTGGTCAGCGAAGCCCATGCTGCGGTGTTGCAGGTGCCGGTTGAGGGTGAGCCGAACTGGCTGAAAATCGACCCGAGCATGGTCCGTCAGGCGCGGGCCAGTGGCATGCTGCTGCACTTCAACGCGTTGTTCGAAGGGCTGGCAGTGAGCCCAAGCGGAGACCGCATCTGGTTGGCAGCGGAGCGTGAACGACGCGGCCTGCTGCTGATCAATCGCCAGCAAACGGTGTGGAACTGCGGGGATGGCTGCGTGTTGCTCAGCGAAGCCGGGGTTGAAATGCAACCGCCGCAGATGCTCGAGCCACGCGCGTTGCCCCGCGACTTTGCTGACTTGGCGCTGTTCAAGAATAAGTTGTTTACCTTGGAGCGTAACGCCCATCGTATCTGCCGGCGTGACGCCGCGAACGGCAAGGTCGAACGCTGCTGGTCTTACGCTGAAGGTGGCTTGGCCGAGTCGCGCCTGTACGCCCAGCCGTTTGGCCTGGCCGAAGCGTTGGTGATTGATGCCGAAGGCGCCTGGATCGGTTTGGACAACAACGGCGCAACCCGCAATGATGGCGAGTCGCGACCGATTGTCTGGCGCTTTGCCGCGCCGCCTGGCGGCTGGAGCAGCAAGTCGTGAGTCAGCCACCGGGCAAGCGTGCGGGCAGGGTACTGCTGGTGCTCGCCTGGGCGGCCGGTCTGTTCCTGGCCACGCGGTTTTTCGGCGACTGGGAGCAGCGTCAGGCCAATCCCAATGCCGAGGTTCGCTCGCAGCACGGTGAAGGCTTTATCGAAGTGCAACTGGCCGGTAACGGTCAGGGCCACTTTGTCGCCGATGGTCAGATCAACGGTCAGCCGGTACATTTTCTGCTCGATACCGGCGCAACCGATGTCGCCATCCCCGAGCGTCTGGCCGCCAAGCTTGATCTGCAGCGCGGTGCCCCGGTGATGCTGAGCACCGCCAATGGCCGCACCCAGGGCTACCGCACGCGTCTGGACACCCTGCAACTGGGCGATATCCTGCTGCGCGAAGTGCGTGCCCTGGTGGTACCGGGGCTCGATGGCGAGCAGGTGCTATTGGGCATGAGCGCCCTGAAACAACTCGAATTTACCCAGCGCAGCGGCACCTTGCTGCTGCGCCAGAACCTGAAATGATGAGGCCCGCATGAGCGACTCCCTTGATCTCAGCCTCGATGGCGTAGAGCGCCGGTCACTGGCTGACTTCACCGAACAGGCCTACCTCAACTACTCCATGTACGTGATCATGGACCGCGCCCTGCCACACATCGGCGACGGCCTGAAGCCGGTGCAGCGACGCATCGTCTACGCCATGAGCGAACTGGGTCTGGACGCCGATTCCAAGCACAAGAAGTCGGCGCGTACCGTCGGTGACGTACTCGGTAAGTTCCACCCCCATGGCGACTCGGCCTGTTATGAAGCCATGGTGCTGATGGCCCAGCCATTCAGCTACCGCTACACCCTGGTCGATGGTCAAGGTAACTGGGGTGCTCCGGACGATCCGAAGTCGTTCGCGGCCATGCGTTATACCGAAGCACGCCTGTCGCGTTATTCCGAAGTGCTGCTCAGCGAACTGGGCCAGGGCACGGCCGATTGGGTGCCGAACTTCGACGGTACCCTCGATGAGCCAGCGGTGTTGCCGGCGCGTTTACCGAACATCCTGCTCAACGGTACCACCGGTATTGCCGTGGGCATGGCGACTGATGTGCCGCCGCACAACCTGCGGGAAGTGGCCAGCGCCTGTGTGCGCCTGCTCGATGAGCCCAAGGCCACGGTCGAGCAGCTGTGTGAGCATATCCAGGGGCCTGACTACCCGACCGAAGCCGAGATCATCACGCCGCGTTCCGAACTGCTGAAAATCTACGAAAGTGGTCGTGGTTCGGTGCGTATGCGTGCGGTCTACCGCATTGAAGATGGCGACATCGTGGTTACCGCGTTGCCGCATCAGGTGTCCGGGGCGAAAGTGCTGGAGCAGATCGCCGCGCAGATGCAGGCCAAGAAGCTGCCGATGGTCGCCGACCTGCGCGACGAGTCGGATCACGAGAACCCATGCCGTATCGTGATCATCGCGCGCTCTAACCGGGTTGATCTCGATGAGCTGATGCAGCATCTGTTTGCCACCACTGACCTTGAGTCCAGTTACCGGGTCAACGTCAACATCATTGGCCTGGATGGCCGCCCGCAGTTGAAGAACCTGCGGGCGCTGCTGGTCGAATGGCTGGAATTCCGCGTACAAACCGTGCGCCGCCGCCTGAAATTCCGCCTCGACAAGGTTGAGCGCCGCCTGCACTTGCTCGAAGGTTTGCTGGTTGCGTTCCTCAACCTGGATGAAGTGATCCACATCATCCGCACCGAAGACCAGCCAAAAGCGGCGTTGATTGCCCGTTTCGACCTCACCGAAACCCAGGCCGACTACATCCTTGAAACCCGCCTGCGCCAGTTGGCGCGGCTGGAAGAGATGAAGATCCGCAACGAGCAGGATGAGCTGGCCAAGGAACAAGCCAAACTGATCGCCTTGCTGGGTAGCGAAACCAAGCTGCGCAAGCTGGTGCGTGCCGAGCTGATCAAAGATGCCGAGACCTACGGTGATAACCGCCGTTCGCCGATCATCGAGCGCGCGGAAGCCAAGGCGCTTTCGGAAAACGAATTGATGCCGACCGAGCCGGTAACCGTGGTGCTCTCGGAAAAAGGCTGGGTGCGTTGCGCCAAGGGTCATGACATCGACGCCACCGGGCTTTCGTACAAGGCCGGTGATGGCTTCAAGACCGCTGCGGCCGGGCGCTCCAATCAGTTTGCCGTGTTTATCGACTCTAGCGGGCGCAGTTATTCGGTTGCCGCTCACACCTTGCCTTCGGCCCGTGGCCAGGGTGAACCGCTGACCGGGCGCCTGACCCCGCCACCGGGCGCGACGTTCGAGTGTGTGCTGCTGCCTGAAGATGATGCCCTGTACGTGATCGCCTCCGATGCGGGCTACGGCTTTGTGGTCAAGGGCGAAGACCTGCAGGCCAAGAACAAGGCCGGCAAAGCCTTGCTCAGCCTGCCCAACGGCGCCAAGGTCATGGCTCCGCGCGCGGTCGCTGACCGTGAGCAGAACTGGTTGGCCGCCGTGACCACCGAAGGTCGCTTGTTGATCTTCAAGGTCAGCGACTTGCCGCAACTGGGCAAAGGCAAGGGCAACAAGATCATCGGCATCCCTGGTGACCGAGTTGCCAGCCGTGAGGAATACGTCACGGACCTGGCGGTGATTGCCGATGGCGCGACGCTTGTGTTGCAGGCCGGTAAGCGTACGCTATCACTGAAGGCCGACGACCTGGAGCATTACAAGGGTGAGCGTGGCCGCCGCGGCAACAAACTCCCGCGTGGCTTCCAGCGTGTTGATGCGTTGTTGGTCGAAAACCTCGGATAACCCGAGTTAGAAGCCCCGAATAGGTATTTTCCTGCCTGTTCGGGGTTTAAACACTGGAGTCGCACCGTTATTTCGCGGATGATAGGCCCCTTGCGATACCGGCGTAGCTGTGTATCCGACTGAATCTACATGAGTATCATTGCGGTGTGCCTTGTGGCGGCCGCCTGGATGGGATGATGAAATTTCTGCGTCTTCCGTTGGTTTTGCTGTGCGGCGTGCTGGGTCTGGCCGGTTGCAGCATGCATCAGCCGGTTTCCCTGTACCAGCTTGACAGCGGTGAGCCTGGCCAACCCAAGCAAAGCGCGGGCATGGCCGTTGTGCTCGGCCCGGTCTCGGTGGCTGACTACTTGCAGCGCGAAACCCTGTTGCAGCGCCAGCCTGATGGCAGCCTGACTGCAGCGACCGATGGTCGTTGGGCGGGCAGCCTTTCGGCAGATATCGATCAATTGCTGGTCCGTCAGTTGGCCTGGCGCCTGGACAGCCAGCGCGTAGTGCTGGCACCGGGCAATACCGGTTTCACGCCGGATGTGCAGGTACTGTTGTCGATCACCCGCCTGGACTCTGGTGCCAACCAGCCGGCGATTCTCGACGCGCAATGGCGTTTGCTCGATCGTCGTGGCCAGGTGCGGGACAACCGTATCGTTCACCTTGAGCAGCAGCACGAAGGCAGCGCCGCAGCCCAGGTTCAGGCCCAGGGTCAATTGCTGCAAAAGCTTGCTGAACAGCTGAGTGTTGCCCTCAAGCCCCTCGCCAACCAGCCACCGTTGGTTGAAGAAACACCGAGAAAGGCGGCGCCGGTGCAAGTACGTAAAGAACCGGAGAAGCCGAAGATTCCATTGGCAACACCGATTCGTACCGATCTGGAAGTGTTCCGCTTCTAAACAAAAAGCCCGCAACGATGCGGGCTTTTTTGTGGCCGGTGTAGGAGCGGGCTTGCCCCGCGATACGATGTGACTGGCAGATCGCTATCGCGGGGCAAGCCCGCTCCCACAGCAAGCCCGCTCCTGCAGCGGTTGATCAGGTCTTGACCCGGCGCTCGTGCATGCGCGCCAGCTGGCGCTCCAGCATCGACGGGTAAGGTTCCATCAGGCGTTCAACGCAGCTCGCGCCTTCAGGGCTGGCAATCGGGCGAATACGGGCGCGTTGGCGGATCAGAGCGTCGTCACTGATCTTGCGCTCAACCAGCAACAGGTTGCGGCTGTGCTGCGACAGGGCCAGGGCGTCCTGGGCCTTCTCGGTCAGCAGCAGATCGATCTGACTCAGACCCTGCAAGTCTTCACCCAGCGCCAGGCCTAGTTGAAGTTGCAAGGTGATACCGCTGTCGGCCACTTCGATTTGCAGGGCATGCCCCAGCGCCCGCAACAGTTCGCCACAGCAGATGGCATTGGTGAGGTAATCCTCGCCGCTGTCCTGGCTGTGGAACAACAGCAGGGTGCTGCCGTCGTTGAGGGTGTGCACTTCGCTTTCGTACAGTGATGCCGCTTGGTCGAGGCAGTCACGGTAGCGTTCCAGCAGCTCGGTCAGGCGTGCACGAGGCAGGCGGCGCAGTTGCTCCTGGGAGCCCAGTTGCACGGCCAGTACAGCGCTGGCCTGGGGTTCGCGCTTGACCGGCAGGGCCACAGGGCGTGGCGCACTGTCGTCTTCGACATCGATCAGGTCGGCAAACGCGTCATCACTTTCATCGTCGGCGGTGACAGGTTTGCTGATTTTGGCCACCGCAGGCGCTTCGTCGAAGCTCGGATCACGCAGGTTGCGCACTTCGAATTCGGGCTCGTCTTCGTCCAGTTCTTCGGGCTCTGGCTCGACTTCCCGGGGCGGTGGGGCAAAGCGGGTATGCAGCTGACGCGCCAGGTCACCGATTTCATCCTGACGATCAGTTGCCGGGGTGTACTCGTTGATGTCACGCAGCCAGACGCGCAATTGCAGCAGCGGCGTCGAGATGAAGCGCCCGAGGCGCAAGCTCATGGCCAAGGCCAACGCCAGCAGGATGCCGGCGAGGATGCCCATGCTCTGCAAGCTGATGGTCAGTGGCTGCTGGAACTCGGTCATGTCCAGGCTGATGCGCAGCTTGCCGGCGGTCACGTCCTGGAAGGTGATGTTGGTCTGGTACAGGCCTTCAGCCTCACCCAGCAGGCCGTTCTTCGGGCGCTGGCCGGCCTCGGCAAGAATCCGGTTATCGACGCTGTAGATGGCAGCATGGGCCACCAGCGGGTTCTTCACCAGGTTGCCCAGCAGCACGTTGAGGCTGAGGATGTCGTTGGACACCAGCAGCTCGGTTGCCGAGGTTGCGGTTTGCGTGGTCAGGCTCTGGCCCAGGGCGTCGGCCTGATCATGCATGGCCTGCTTGAACTGCAAACCCATCACGCAGGCGTAAATCACCAGTGCCAGTGCAACCAGCAGCACGTTATGGCAGGCGATGCGCAGCGCTAGCGGCACACGACGGTGGCGCAGGGCACGGAAAATCAGCAGGAAGAAGTTGTCGGTCTTAACGGGCGTGGGCCGGTTCACAGAGCGCGGCTCTTTATGTCGGAGAAGTTGCTGCGCAGTATAGCGAGCGCTCAAGGACCGGCAAAGTATCGGCTGCGCCCGATGGTCACCGAAAGTCGGTAGAATGTGGTTTTTTTCCACGAGTCGGAGCCCGTTTTGCGCGAAATCGTTCTGATTAACATCACTGGTGAAGACCGTCCGGGTCTTACTGCGGCCATCACTGGCGTTCTGGCCCAGGGTGGTGTGAACATCCTCGACATCGGTCAGGCGGTGATTCATGACACGCTGTCCTTTGGCATCCTGGTGGAAATCCCGGATACCGAAAAGGCTTCATCGGTACTGAAGAATATTCTGTTTGCGGGCTACGAACTCGACCAACAGGTCCGTTTCACGCCGGTGTCCGAAGCAGACTACCAAAGCTGGGTCGAGGGCCAGGGCAAGGCGCGTCACATCGTTACCTTGCTCACGCGCAAAGTGACTGCCGAGCAACTGCAACGGGTCAGCTCCATCACGGCCCAGTACGGGCTGAACATCGATCACATCGATCGTCTTTCCGGCCGTGTGGCGCTGGATACCCCGGTTGAGCAGGGCAAAGGCTGCATCGAGTTCTCGGTCCGTGGTGAACCGGCTGATCCGCAGGCGCTGCGTGCTGAGTTCCTCAGTGTGGCGCAAGAGCTGAACGTTGATATCGCCTTCCAGCAAGACTCGCTGTTCCGTCGCAACCGTCGTCTGGCGGTGTTCGACATGGACTCGACGCTGATCGAAGCGGAAGTGATCGACGAACTGGCCAAAGCAGCCGGGGTTGGTGAGCAAGTTTCGGAAATTACCGAGCGGGCCATGCGTGGCGAGCTGGATTTTCGTGCCAGCTTCAAGGAGCGTCTGGCGTTGCTCAAGGGTCTGGACGTCAATGTGCTCGACGAAATTGGTGCTTCGCTGCGCCTGACCGAAGGTGCCGAAACGCTGTTCGCCGAGCTCAAGCGCTTGGGCTACAAAACCGCGATTTTGTCGGGCGGCTTCACCTACTTCGCCAAGCAGTTGCAAGCCAAACTGGGCATCGACTACGTGTTTGCCAACGAGCTGGAAGTGGTTGATGGCAAGGTTACCGGTGTCGCGGTAGAGCCAATCGTTGATGCGCAGCGCAAGGCCGATCTGCTGGCTGAGCTGGCGCGCAAGGAAGGTTTGCAGATGGAGCAGACCATTGCCGTGGGTGACGGCGCCAACGACTTGCCGATGCTGGCAATCGCCGGTCTGGGTGTAGCGTTCCGTGCCAAGCCGTTGGTCAAACAATCGGCCAAACAGGCGATTTCGACCTTGGGCCTGGACGGCGTGCTGTACCTGCTGGGCTTCCGCGATCGCGACGGCCGCAGCTAAAGGGGCTTATGGTGGGAGCAAGCCAGTTGCTCCCACCTACAGCAGCATCAAGCCTGGGCTGGCAACGCCAGGCGTTGGCCCATGCTCACCACCGAGCCGGCACCGAGCTCTTCAGCCCATTTGACCTGCTCCGGTCCAAACAGTACGACAGCCGTCGAACCCAGCTTGAAGCGGCCCAGTTCCGCACCTTTTTCCAGGTGGATCGGCGCGCGGCTGGCTTCGTCGTAGCGGAAGGTCTTCAGTTCACGCTTAGGTGGCGTCACCAGGCCGGCCCAGACGGTTTCGATCGAGGCCACGATCATTGCACCAACCAGCACCACGGCCATTGGCCCGCGCTCGGTATCGAACAGGCACACCACACGCTCGTTGCGGGCGAACAGCTCCGGTACGTTTTCGGCGGTGGTCTTGTTGACCGAGAACAGCCGACCCGGCACGTAGATCATTTCACGCAAGGTACCGGCCAGCGGCATGTGCACGCGGTGGTAGTCCTTGGGTGACAGGTAGATGGTGGCAAACTCGCCGCCCATGAACGGTGCCGCATTGGCCGGATCGCCGCCCAGCAGCTCAAGGGCGCTGAAGCTATGACCTTTGGCCTGGAAGATGCGACCGTGTTCGATCGCACCCAGTTGGCTGACCGCACCGTCGGCCGGGCAGACGATGGCGCCCGGGGTCTCGTCGAGCGGGCGTGCGCCCGGCTTCAACGCGCGGGTGAAGAAGGCGTTGAAGTGCTCGTAGGCGGTCAGGTCTTCAACCAGGGCCTGGGACATATCAACTTGGAAGCGCTTAGCGAACCAGCTGGTGAAGGCATTCTTGAACCAGCGCACGCGGCATTCGGCAACGCAGCCGGCCAGACGTGACAGCAAGTGGTGAGGCAGCAGGTACTGACTGATGATGAACAAACGGGATTTCATTAGGTTTCCTTAAACTTCTACAGGGGTATCGGGGTGGTTGCCCCATTCGCCCCAGGATCCGGCATAGGCTTTGACCCGAGGGTAGCCCAGATGCTTGGCCACCAGGTAGGTAAAGCCGGAGCGGTGGTGAGTCTGGCAGTGGGTGACCACTTCCTTGTCTTTGCTGATGCCCAGATTCTCGAGAATCTGTGGCATGTCTTTACGAATGCGCAGGGCGTCGTTCATGTCCATGCCGGCAGTCCACTCGAAGTTGACCGCGCCGGGGATGTGCCCGCCTTTGGCCGCCAGCACTTTGTCGCCGCGGTATTCCGCCGGGCTGCGGGCGTCCCAGATCGCCAGGTCGGCAGCGCCGAGGCGGCTTTGCAGGTATTCACGGGTGGCCGTGGGTTCTTCGTGCAGGGTCAGCTGGACCGTAGCGTTGGCAGGCGCCGGTACGTCGGTGCTCAGGGTGCTGGCCGGCCACGCTTGTGCGCCACCGTTGAGGTAGTGGTAGCGCGTGTGGCCGATGACATCCAGCAGCCAGATAAAGCGCCCGGCCCAGCCGCCACCTTCGTCGTCGTACACCACATACACCGCGTTGGCGTTGTGGCCGAGTTCGGCGAACAGTTTTTCCAGATCGGCCTTGGCCGGAAGCAGGCCCGGTGCCGGTGGTTGGCCCAATTGCGTGCGCTTGGGGTCAACGAAGCGTGCCCCTGGAACATGACCGCTGCCATAGCGATTGGCACTGGTCAGGTCTACCAGGATCAACTCGGGTACATCCAGCCGGGCTTGCAGGTCAGCCGGCTCGATTACCAGGGGCAAGCCAGAAAAGTCAGTCATCCAGAGTCTCCAGAGTAGAGCAGGGGTGGCGATTGTAGCGCATGGGTCAGGCGCTGCGGTTGCTGAAGGCGGTCAAGGCTCGTTCGATACATTGCGCGGTTTTGCCGAAGGCCTGCACGCTGATGTCGGTCAGCGGCTTGGCGTCTTGATCGGCAATGACCAGCATCACCACCCGACCATTGCTCGACAGTGAGCGCAGCAAGACGTGCTCGCTGCGAAACAGCGCGCGAAGCTGCGGCGGCAGCAGGGCGGAAAATTGCGCATGGTTTTCGGGTGTCAGGCGTAACTGCGCGGCACTGCTCATCAAGCGCTGGAGCAGTTTGCTGTGCTCGATGGCTAACACCAGGCTCGACGCCTCTGTCGGTACGCCAGCCAGTTGTTGCACCCGCAACTGCGTCAGTGATTTATCGGTCATCAGCAGTACGACCCGCTGCATGCCGCAGGCTACCAGGGCATCACGCGCCAGGGTGGCCAGGTGGATGGCGTTGCTGAAGGGGCTGGGCTCAGTCAGCAGTTCGGCACAGAGCTTGCGCCAGGTGCCCAACGCCTGGGCCGAGGGCGGTGGCGGTGCGATCTGCCCAGGGTGACGGCGGCGTTGTTGCCAGGGCCAGAGCAACGCTTCGGCCGGGTGAAACAGATCCTTGCATGCATGCTGGCGAGCGCTGCTTGCCGCTTGCTGGTGCGTTAATTGTTGAACATCGTCTACGCCAACCTGCAGATACAGACTGATCAATAGTTGCCAGCGCCGAACGTGAGGGCTGGTCCAGCCCACTTGCGCCGCCAGCGCCAGGCCGTTGGCCAGCAGTACGGTGTTGGCCGGTTGATTGAACCAGCGGCGCAGGTGCGGGTGTTCGTCCAGGTGTTGTTGCTGGCGCAGGCTGTTTTGTTCGCGAGCGATGTGCAGCGCCTGGGCCAGAAAGCGTTGTTCATCCTGCAGCAGGTGGTAGCCGCGAGTGACCCAATCCGGCAGGCGCCAGTGTTCGGCCAGTGCCTTGCACAAGCTCAGCACCCGTACGCCAAACAACTCCAGTTCTACCTGTTGTGCCGACTCACCTTTGTGTACCACCCGCAGTTCCCACGCCTCAATGTGCTTGGGGTAAGTCAGGGCCAAAGGCCACAGTGGTGACAGAAACAACAGGCTGCCCCAGTGGATTTCCTGCCAGAGTCGCGCCAGACGGCTGGCGAACAGGCCATTGGCTTGCTGGCTGGCGTGCTGACTGACCAGTTGCAACTGGCGCAGGGCTGGTGAAATGTCGGCTTCTGGGAGCGCAGGCAAACGTTCCAGCAGCGCTGCTGTGCGCGCCAGGCCCAGACGGTTCAGGGCTATTTCAAGGCTTTCGGCCGGCTCGCCAATACTGGAGTTGGTGTGATGGTTGGCCTCGCGCATCACGCTGAGCACCAGGCTTGGGCTGCTCTGCATTATCTCCGCGATATCACGCAGTGAGCGGCGGCTGTCGGCAATGGCGGCGTTGACGCGCTCGTAACTGGCCTGGGGAACAGGCAGTCGTACGCTATCGAGAAGTTTGACCCAGGCATCGAGTGTTTTTGGTGTTTGATCTGGCACGATGGTTTCAATTGGCATGCTGAGGGGGCCGAACTGGCTTTTCGCCTTGACTGACTATAGTCTGGCGCAGATCTGCCGATAAGTAGAAGAAGAGTTTTATTAACTTCCGCCCACGACCCTGACCACGACAGTAAGTGCTTTCAATCTATGGCTAAAATTATCGGCATCATCGTCGTATTCGCGAGTGTGCTCGGCGGATATGTTCTGTCCCACGGCAAAATTGCTGCACTGATCCAGCCTTTTGAGGTGCTGATTATCGGTGGTGCGGCCTTTGGTGCGTTTTTGCAGGCGAACCCTGGTTACATGACCATGCATGTAATCAAAAAGTCGCTGAAAATGTTTGGTACGCGCTTTACCCACACCTTCTATATCGAGGTGCTCGGGTTGGTTTACGAGATCCTCAACAAAAGCCGGCGTGAAGGCATGATGGCGATCGAAGCCGATATCGAAGACGCCGCTGCCAGTCCGATTTTTGCCAAATACCCTGCAGTGCTGGGCGATGAGCGCATGACCGCGTTCATTTGCGATTACCTGCGCATCATGTCCACCGGCAACATGGCTCCGCATGAGCTTGAAGGCCTGTTCGACATGGAGCTGCTGAGCATGAAGGAAGAGCTTGAGCACCCCTCCCATGCGGTGACAGGCATCGCTGACGGTATGCCAGGTTTCGGTATTGTCGCGGCGGTACTGGGTATCGTGGTGACCATGGCCTCGCTGGGTGACGGCGACCAGAAGTCCATCGGCCTGCACGTGGGTGCGGCGCTGGTAGGTACCTTCTTCGGTATTCTGGCGGCCTATGGCTTCTTCGGCCCGCTGGCTACCTGCCTGCGTCAGGACGCCAAGGAAGAGCTCAACGTTTACGAAGCCATCAAGGCTTCGCTGGTGGCCTCGGCTTCCGGCATGCCACCGTCGCTGGCCGTGGAATTCGGGCGCAAGGTGCTGTACCCAGGCCACCGTCCGAGCTTCGCCGAGCTGGAACAAGCGGTTCGCGGTCGCTAAGTCATGGAGAACAATCAGCCCATTATCGTCAAGCGCGTCAAGCGCTTTGGCGACGGCCACCACGGTGGTGCCTGGAAAATCGCCTTCGCCGACTTCGCCACGGCGATGATGGCGTTCTTCCTGGTGCTCTGGCTGATGTCCACGGCCACGCCGGAACAGAAGATCGCTATCGCCGGCTACTTCAAAGACCCGATCGGTTTTTCTGAAAGCGGCACGCCCTACATTATTGACCTGGGCGGCTCGCCGCAGCTCGCTCCGGAAAAAACCATCAACCCGGAAGTGAAGTCTGAACCGACACCCGATACCAGCATTCAGCTGGATCAGGACAAGGTTGAGAGCATGGCTGAGCAAGTTGAGCGCGAGCGCCTTGAGTTGCTTTTGCAAGAGTTGCAGAACAAGGTCGAAGAGAACCCGCAACTGCAGAAGTTCAAGGATCAGATCCTCTTCGAAATCACCCAGGATGGCTTGCGCATCCAGATCATGGATGCGGAAAACCGGCCAATGTTCGATCTGGGCAGCGCCCGCTTGCAGCCTTACTTCGAAGATATCTTGCTGGCCATGGCCGATACCATCAAGGCGGTGCCGAACAAGATCAGCATCAGCGGCCATACCGATGCCAAGCCATACGCCGGTACTGGTGATTTCGGTAACTGGGAGTTGTCGGCCAACCGTGCCAACGCGGCACGCCGCGCCCTGGTAGCGGGAGGTTATCCGGACGATCAGGTGGCGCGGGTGGTGGGTTATGCCTCGTCATCACTGTTTGACCGGGCCAACCCGTTCAATCCGGTCAACCGCCGTATCGACATTATTGTCCTGACCAAAAAGGCCCAGCGCACCATTGAAGGTGAGCAGCCTCAGCCTGCGGCGCCGGAAGGTGCAGCGCCAGGTGCCAATGCACCCGCGCCTGCTGCTCCGGCTCCAGCGGCACCCGAGGCCGAACCGATGCAGCCCCGTGAGTTGCGTCAGAAGCTGAATATCTTCGAGGATGGCGTATTGAAGATGGACGAGAGCAAGGAGTAATCCTGCGCTCAGAACACAACGCCCGTGTGCAGCGATGCCCACGGGCGTTGTGTTATCTGGGGTGGCTCAAAATCCACGGCGGATCTTGGCCTTCAGGTCGGCATGGAAGAAACCGGCGTTCAGGCGGTTCAAGGCGTCGGCGTCGCTCTCGTCTCGGGCAATGGCGCGGTTGAAGGTCTGCTCGTCGTGGTAAGCAAGAACGAACAGGTCCAGGTGCGCCCTCACACTCATGACCGGCCACTTGTCGAGGTAGTCCGGCAAGGGGCTCTCTGCGCAGTGATACAGCGAGATGCGGCGATTGCTGAGGGTGGCAGCACCGAGCTGAAAAGGCACCCACCAGGTTTCGGCGTTGTCCTGAGAAAGCACGGTGATCAGGTGGGTACAGCTGCGAATGTTGCTGCACAGCACGCCGCTGATATCGTCGGCCGTCTGCCCGGCGTCGCCGTCGAACAGGTCCAGGTGGGTGGCAATGCCTTCAAGTTTCAGACGTTCGCTGATCACGTAGGCATCAAGGCGTTGTGGGTGGCGATAGCTGATAACGACAGGCATCAGGCAAGCCCTCCGGGTGTGCAGGCAGGGCAGTGGATGAGCAAGGATCGAATTGTCATTGTTGAGTCCTTTCATACGCAGGGTATGGCGATGATTCGCTTCGTGGTGGCGAACCTGAAAGGTGACAATCAATGAAAGCCGCTATGACAGCAAGGGACCACGATATTTAAGGAAGGGTCCTGCTTTGCTGGGTAACTTTTCCCACAAGCTTGTCCTACAGAGCCGCAGGGTGAGGCTCGCGGTAAGCCTCACCCAGGCGATCAGTAGCTGTCTTGCGGCAAGCTGGCAAGGATCGAGCGGTAGCTGTTCATGCGCTGCTGCTGGATGCGCCCGTCTTCCAAGGCCTTGAGCAGAGCGCAGCCAGGTTCGCGGTCGTGCTTGCAGTCGCGGAAGCGGCAGGTGCCGAGCAAGTCGCTGAATTCGATAAAGCCTGCTTCGACGTCGGCGCGACTGACGTGGACAAGACCGAACTCACGAATACCTGGAGAGTCGATCAGCTCACCGCCGCCGGGGAAGTGGTACAGGCGTGCAGTGGTGGTGGTGTGCGTGCCCTGGCCGGACCACTCCGAGAGGTCGCCAACGCGGGTCTGCACATCGGGCAGCAGGCTGTTGACCAGCGACGATTTGCCGACCCCCGATTGCCCGACGAAGACGCTGATATGGCCGTCCAGCTGCGCTTGCAGCTGCTGCATGCCATCACCGTGGTGGGCTGAAACCTCCAGCACGGGATAGCCCAGTTGCCGGTACACCGCCAGCAACGCATTGAGCGCCGGGGCGTTCTGTTCGTTGATCAGGTCGGCTTTGTTGAGCAGCAACAGGGGGCGAATACCAGCATGCTCAGCGGCCACCAGATAGCGGTCGATCAGATTGGCGTGAGGTTCTGGCGCCGGAGCGAAGACGATCACGATCAGGTCGACGTTGGCGGCAACCGGCTTGAGCTGGCCACGGCTGTCGGGGCGGCACAGTTCGGTGTTACGCGGCATCTGCGCAACGATAACGCCGATGCCCTGGTTGCCGGCACGCCAGACCACACGGTCACCGGTGACCAGTGCTGGCAGGTTGGCGCGCAAGTGGCAGCGGAATACTTGGCCGGCGTCATCACCGTCCTGTGCCTCGACTTCGACCTGCACGCCAAAGTGGGCAATGACCAAGCCCAGTTGCTCGGGGCCCAGGTCGCCGCCTTCGAGCTCCTTCAGGGTCTGTTGTTCGCGTTTGGCGGCGCGGGCAGCGCGTTCACCCTGGATTTTTTCGATCCGCCAGTTCTGGCGGCGATTGAGCTGGCGTTTGGCCATGAAGGTTCCGTGTGAGACATGCATTATTAAACGGCGAGGAGTTTAGCACGCTCCACTAGGCTAAACTGCGCACCTACCGAGGAGCAGAATCATGCAGAACCCACAGAACCTGATCTGGATCGACCTGGAAATGACCGGTCTGGATCCGGACCACGATGTCATCATCGAAATGGCCACTATTGTTACCGACAGCGACCTCAACACCCTGGCCGAAGGCCCGGTGATAGCCATTCACCATAGCGATGAAGTGCTGGCGCGCATGGACGAGTGGAACACCCGTACCCACGGTGCTTCCGGCCTGACGCAGCGGGTCAAGGACAGCAAGGTCAGCATGGCCGAGGCCGAGGCCCAGACCATCGCCTTCCTCGAACAGTGGGTGCCTAAGGGTAAGTCGCCGATCTGCGGCAACAGCATCTGCCAGGATCGACGCTTCCTCTACCGTCACATGCGTGGCCTGGAAAACTACTTCCACTACCGCAACCTGGATGTCTCGACCCTCAAAGAGCTGGCAGCGCGCTGGGCACCTGAAGTGCGTGACAGCTTCAAGAAGGGTGGTACTCACCTGGCGCTGGATGACATCCGCGAATCGATCAATGAACTTCGCCACTACCGTGAGCACTTCATCAAGTTCTGATCGTGTCGCCGCACGCTTGTACAGACAATCCGTGCGGCGCCCCCTTTTGGTGCTTGAGGCAACTGGTTAGACTGCGCGCCCCCTTGCACGGATCCGCACCATGTTGTTGATGCTCTACCTCATTGCTATCACCGCTGAAGCCATGACTGGCGCGCTGTCTGCCGGGCGTCGCGGCATGGATTGGTTTGGCGTGGTGTTGATCGCCTGCATTACCGCATTGGGCGGCGGCTCGGTGCGCGACGTGTTGCTTGGGCATTACCCGCTGACTTGGGTGAAACACCCTGAATACCTGGTGCTGACCAGCTTCGCCGCGCTGATGACCATTTTCATCGCACCCTTGATGCGTCACTTGCGTTCGTTGTTCCTGGTGCTCGATGCGCTGGGCCTGGTGGCGTTTACCTTGATCGGTTGCATGACTGCGCTGGAAATGGGCCAGGGTATGTTGGTGGCCTCGATCAGTGGGGTAATCACTGGGGTATTTGGCGGGATTCTTCGCGATATATTCTGTAACGATATTCCGCTGATCTTCCGGCGCGAGCTATACGCCAGCGTATCCTTTGCTGCAGCCTGGTTTTACCTGGGCTGCGTGCACTTCAATGTGCCCAGTGAACAGGCGATTTTACTGACCTTGTTTGGTGGTTTCCTGCTGCGCCTGTTGGCCATTCGCTTCCATTGGGAAATGCCGAAGTTTCATTACAACGACGAGCATTGAGCATCATCGCGGGGCAAGCCCGCTCCCACCGGTAGGGTGTGTGGGGGCGGGCTTGCCCCGCGATGAATGCTGCGCCAATGCCCACTGCACATGCTCTCGCACCAACTCCGACGGATAGTCCAGGCGTGCTTTGAGTGCCTCCAGCACTTGAATGGTCGACGGCGCATTCCCCAGCCCTACCGCCAGGTTGCGCAACCAGCGCTCATAACCGGCACGGCGCAGCGGTGAGCCTTCGGTGCTGTCGAGAAACGTCTGTTCGTCCCACATGAACAGTTCCGCCAGGTCGGCACTGTCGAGGTTGTGCCGGGGCTTGAAGTCGTTCTCGGCGGTGGGCCGGGCAAAGCGGTTCCACGGGCAGACGATCTGACAGTCATCGCAGCCGAATACCCGGTTGCCGATCAGGGCGCGCAACTCTTCGGGAATGGCGCTTTTCAATTCGATGGTCAGGTAGGAAATGCAGCGTCTGGCGTCCAGCACATAGGGCCCGACAAAGGCTTGGGTGGGGCAGATGTCCAGGCAGGCGCTGCAACGGCCACAGTGTTCGCTGGTCTGGGGCGGGTCGACCGGCAGCGGCAAGTCGACGAACAGCTCGGCGAGGAAGAAGTAGCTGCCAGCCTTGCGGTTGAGCAGTAGGGTGTTTTTGCCGATCCAGCCAAGGCCGGCCTGTTCGGCGATGGCCTTTTCCAGCACCGGGGCGCTGTCGACGAAGGCGCGAAAGCCGAACGGGCCAATTTCTTTCTGAATGCGCTCGGCCAGGTGCTGGACGCGCTTGCGCACCAGCTTGTGGTAATCGCGTCCCAGGGCATAACGGGAGATGTAGGCTTTTTCCGGCTGGGCCAGTTGCTGGGCCATGCGCGTGTCGCCTGGCAAGTAGTCCATGCGCAACGACACCACGCGCAGCGTGCCCGGTACCAGTTGGTCGGGGTGTGAGCGCTTGCTGCCGTGGGCCCCCATGTAGTCCATTTCACCGTGGTAGCCGGCTTGCAGCCAGCGTTCCAGGTGTTGTTCGTGCTCGGCCAGATCCACCCCGGCAATGCCGACATGGGCAAAGCCGAGCTCTTTGCCCCAATCCTTGATCGATTGGGCCAGTACAGGAAGATCGGGGATAGAAGCGGACATGGGAAATAAGGCAACGCAGACTCAGGTGCGTATAATTCTGCCAGACATCGGAGCCTTTGACCCATGCCTCAGACCAAACACTCGGCAAACCAGCCACAAACCCTTAGCAGTCGCGCATTGACTGCACTTGCGCCACGCCCGTGGGCAGCGCAGAAAGGTGACTTTGGCCATGTGCTGGTGGTCGGCGGTGATCGTGGCACTGGCGGGGCGGTCATGCTCAGTGCCGAAGCGGCGTTACGCTGTGGCGCCGGGCTGGTTTCGCTGGCCACCCGCAGCGAGCACGTGCCTGCGGCGCTGGCTCGATTGCCCGAGGTGATGTGCCTGGGCGTGCATTCGGCCAATCAGTTGATGACGCCACTTGAGCGGGCATCGGTGCTGGTGGTAGGGCCTGGTCTTGGCCAGGCCGCCTGGGGCCGCAGCTTATTGTCGGCAGTGGTCAACGCTGCGGCTCCACAGGTGTGGGACGCTGATGCCTTGAACCTGCTGGCACGGGAGCCGCTGCCGATCGCTTCGGGCTCGATCATGACCCCGCATCCAGGCGAAGCTGCACGCTTGCTGGGCATGTCTACCGAAGCAGTGCAGGCCGATCGTGCCGGGGCGGCGCGCAAACTGGCACGCAAATACGCGGTCATATGTGTGCTCAAAGGCGCGGGCACCCTGGTGGCCGACCCGAGCGGGCAACTGCGTTTGTGTGATCGCGGTCACCCCGCCATGGCGGGAGCAGGGCTGGGTGATGTGCTCAGCGGCGTGCTTGGGGCGCTTCTGGCGCAAGGCCTGTCGGCGTGGGACGCCGCATGCCTGGGGGTCTGGTTGCATGCCTGTGCCGGAGAGCGTCTAGGCGCGCAGGGTCGGGGCTTGGCGGCCAGTGATCTGGTTCCGGCCATTCGTCATTTATTGGAGGAGCATTCAGCGTGTCAGGTGTAACCCTGTTTTTGGCCGATGAAGAGGCCATGGTCCGCTTCGGGACCCGTATCGCCGAAGTGACAAAAGGTCACGGCGTGATTTTTCTGGAAGGCGACCTGGGGGCGGGCAAAACCACCCTGTCGCGGGGCATTATCCGTGGTCTGGGGCACAAGGGGGCGGTCAAAAGCCCTACCTTTACTGTGGTTGAGCCCTATGAAATCGGCGACATCCGCGCCTTCCACTTCGACCTCTACCGCTTGGTCGATCCTGAAGAGCTGGAGTTTCTCGGTATTCGCGATTACTTCGAAGATGACGCCTTGTGCCTGTTCGAGTGGCCCCAAAAGGGGGCAGGTGTTTTGCCAAAGCCCGACCTGACCATTACCATAAGCCCCCAGGCGAGCGGTCGTTCGCTGAACCTGTCGCCGCAGGGGGCACGTGGCGAAGCCTGGTGTGCCGCTCTGGCCTTGGAATTCAAATAGAAAATGGGGATAGGTATGCGCATTCGCGCGCTGGTTGCGGTCGTAGGATTGCTGCTTACGGCGGTAACTGTTGATGCTTGGGCCGTCACGCAAGTTAAAAGTGTGCGTTTATGGCGAGCACCGGATAACACGCGTCTGGTGTTTGACCTTTCAGGGCCTGTCCAGCACAGCGTCTTTACCCTGAGTGCCCCGGACCGCCTGGTTATCGACATCAATGGCGCGACCCTGGCTGCACCGCTGTCGGTGTCTACCTCCAACACCCCGATTACCAGTGTGCGCTCGGCCCAGCGCACGCCTACCGACCTGCGCGTGGTGATTGACCTGAGCAAGTCGGTGACGCCCAAGAGCTTCACCCTGGCGCCGAACGCCCAGTACGGCAATCGTTTGGTTGTCGATCTGTACGACCAGGCGGCCGACGCGGTTTCGCCGCCGCCAACACCGCCAGTGGCCACCACGCCTGCCGTGCCGGTCACGCCTGCGCAGCCAGCCATCAAGCTGACCCCTGTGCCTAGCGGCAAGCGTGACATCGTCATCGCCATCGATGCAGGCCATGGTGGCGAAGACCCGGGCGCTTCCGGCTCCAAGGGCCAGCATGAAAAAGACATCGTGCTGTCGATTGCCAAAGAGTTGCAGCGCCAGATCAACAGCGAAAAAGGCTTCCGTGCCGAGCTGACGCGTACCGGTGACTATTTCATTCCGTTGCGCAAACGTACGGAGATCGCCCGCAAGAAGGGCGCCGACCTGTTCATTTCGATTCACGCCGACGCTGCGCCGTCGAAAGCGGCCTTTGGTGCCTCGGTGTTCGCCCTCTCCGATCGTGGTGCCACCTCGGAAACCGCGCGCTGGCTGGCCGACAGTGAAAACCGTTCGGACCTGATCGGTGGTGCCGGTAACGTCAGCCTCGATGACAAGGACCGCATGCTCGCGGGCGTGTTGCTCGACCTGTCGATGACCGCATCGCTCAGTTCCAGCCTCAACGTCGGGCAGAAAGTACTGGGCAACATGGGTCGGGTCACCTCGCTGCACAAGCGTCGGGTCGAGCAGGCCGGATTCATGGTGCTCAAATCGCCAGACATCCCCTCGATTCTGGTTGAAACCGGTTTTATCTCCAACGCCAACGAGGCGGCCAAGCTGGCCACCCCGAGCCATCAGCAATCGCTGGCGCGCTCGATCCACAGTGGTGTGCGCCAGTTCTTCCAGCAGAACCCGCCGCCGGGCACCTACATCGCTTTCCTGCGTGACAGCGGCAAGATTGCCCAAGGCCCGCGCGAGCACAGCGTGCGTCCGGGTGAAACACTGGCAATGATCGCCGTGCGCTATCAGGTCAACGTGGCCAGCCTGCGCTCGGCCAACAACCTCAAGACCGACGAACTTAAAGTCGGGCAGAGCTTGAACATCCCCGCGACTGCCCTGGCGTCCCAGCAATGACCGGCAGTGCGCGAATCGAGCTGCTCAGCCCGCGGCTGGCGAACCAGATTGCCGCCGGTGAGGTGGTCGAGCGCCCGGCATCGGTGATCAAGGAACTGCTGGAAAACAGCCTGGACTCCGGTGCCCGGCGTATTGACGTCGAAGTCGAGCAGGGTGGCGTCAAGCTCCTGCGGGTGCGTGATGATGGCAGCGGCATTGCTGCCGATGACCTGCCGTTGGCCCTGGCCCGTCACGCCACCAGCAAAATCCGTGATCTGGAAGACCTGGAACGGGTCATGAGCCTGGGGTTCCGTGGTGAGGCCCTGGCTTCGATCAGTTCGGTGGCGCGCCTGACCCTCACCTCGCGTACCCGCGATGCCGACCAGGCCTGGCAGGTAGAGACCGAAGGGCGTGACATGGCCCCGCGCGTGCAGCCGGCCGCGCACCCAGTGGGCACCTCGGTGGAAGTGCGCGACCTGTTCTTCAATACTCCGGCACGGCGCAAGTTTCTCAAAACCGAGAAAACCGAATTCGATCACCTGCAGGAAGTGATCCGCCGCCTGGCGCTGGCGCGTTTTGATGTGGCATTTCACCTGCGCCACAACGGCAAGAGCATTCTCAGCCTGCACGAGGCCCAGGACGATACCGCCCGCGCCCGGCGTGTGGCGGCGATTTGCGGCCCGGGGTTCCTGGAGCAGGCACTGCCCATCGAGATTGAGCGTAACGGTCTGCACCTGTGGGGCTGGGTAGGCTTGCCGACCTTCTCGCGCAGCCAGGCCGATTTGCAGTATTTCTTCGTTAACGGTCGGGCGGTGCGCGACAAGCTGGTGGCCCACGCCGTGCGCCAGGCTTATCGCGATGTGCTGTTCAACGGTCGGCACCCGACCTTCGTGCTGTTTCTTGAAGTCGACCCCACTGGCGTCGACGTCAACGTACACCCGACCAAACATGAAGTGCGTTTTCGTGATGGACGCATGGTGCATGACTTCCTCTATGGCACCCTGCATCGGGCCTTGGCTGACGTGCGGCCGGAAGATCAACTGGCCGCGCCTGCCGCCAGCAGCGAAATCATCCGTCCCAGCGGCCTGCAGGCCGGCGAGTTCGGCCCCCAGGGCGAAATGCGCCTGGCCGCCAACCTGCTGGAACAGCCTGTGGCCGAGCCGGGTATGCGCCCCTCCAGCATGGGTAGCAGCAGTAGCGGTGGCGGCAGCGGCGCTGGCTATCAGTATCAGTACACCCCGCGCCCAACTCAGGCCTTGCCGGCAGCGGAAGCGCAGGGCGTCTACCGCGAGTTTTTTGCCCCGCTCAACGAAGCGGCGCCGGTGGCGTTGCCCGACAGCCAGGGTGACATTCCACCGTTGGGCTATGCCCTTGCCCAGCTGAAAGGTATCTACATCCTCGCCGAGAACGCCGTGGGTCTGGTGCTGGTAGACATGCACGCGGCCCACGAGCGCATTATGTACGAGCGCTTGAAGGTGGCCATGGCCAGCGAAGGCCTGAGCGGCCAACCCCTGCTGGTGCCTGAGTCGCTGGCCTTGAGTCAGCGCGAGGCCGACTGCGCCGAAGAACACGCCGAATGGTTCCAGCGCCTGGGCTTCGAGCTTCAGCGCCTGGGCCCGGAGAGCCTGGCGATTCGGCAGATTCCGGCGCTGCTCAAGCAGGCCGAGGCCAACCGCCTGGTCCAGGATGTGCTGGCCGACTTGATGGAATACGGTACCAGCGACCGCATTCAGGCGCATTTGAACGAACTGCTCGGCACTATGGCGTGCCACGGCGCAGTCCGCGCTAACCGCCGCTTGGCGATAGCGGAGATGAACGGCCTGTTGCGCGATATGGAAAACACCGAGCGCAGCGGCCAGTGCAACCATGGCCGACCGACCTGGACCCAGATGGGCCTGGACGATCTGGACAAACTGTTTTTGCGCGGTCGATAAAATGAGTGGTAAACCTCCCGCGATATTCTTGATGGGCCCGACCGCGGCGGGCAAAACCGATCTGGCCATCGAGCTGACCAAGGTGCTGCCGTGCGAGTTGATCAGCGTCGATTCGGCACTGGTTTACCGAGGCATGGACATCGGTACTGCCAAGCCCTCGAAAGAGGTGCTGGCTGCCCATCCCCATCGTTTGATCGACATTCTCGACCCGGCCCAGAGCTATTCGGCTGCCGAGTTTCGTCGTGATGCCCTGCAAGCCATGGCCGAGATCACTGCGCGCGGTAAAATACCGCTGCTGGTCGGCGGCACCATGCTCTATTACAAGGCATTGGTTGACGGCCTGGCCGACATGCCGGCTGCCGATCCGCAGGTGCGCGCCGAGCTGGAAGAGGAGGCTGAGCGCCTCGGCCTGCAGGGCTTGCATCAGCAATTGGCGGCGGTTGACCCAGAGTCAGCAGCGAGAATTCACCCCAATGATCCGCAGCGGCTGATCCGCGCGCTGGAAGTTTATCGGGTCAGCGGCATGACAATGACGGCACATCGTCAGCGTCAATCCGCGGAAAGTAGCGCCGCAGGCCCTTCGGCGGCGGGTCATTTGCCCTATACTGTCGCCAGCCTGGCCATTGCGCCTGCCGATCGTCACGTTTTACACGAACGAATTGCGCTACGATTTGGGCAAATGCTGGAACAGGGCTTCGTTGACGAGGTCCGATTGCTGCGAGCCAGAAGTGACTTGCATGCGGGACTGCCGTCTATACGGGCGGTTGGTTATCGCCAGGTCTGGGATCATCTTGATGGCAAGTTAACATCAGTTGAAATGCAGGAGCGCGGCATTATTGCTACTCGCCAATTGGCGAAACGGCAATTCACCTGGTTGCGTAGTTGGGCTGACTTGCAGTGGTTAGACAGCCTGGCTTGCGACAATCTGTCTCGCACCTTGAAATACCTGGGAACGGCCACCATATTGAGCTGAGTCCTTGTAATTGCCGTCTATCCTTGGGGGTGGGGCGGCTTGAGCCATCAGTTTTTTTGTTTTTTTACTATTGATCCTTACAGGAGTGCGGCATATGTCAAAAGGGCATTCGCTACAAGACCCTTACTTGAATACTTTGAGAAAAGAAAAAGTTGGGGTTTCGATCTATTTGGTTAACGGCATCAAGCTGCAAGGCACGATCGAATCGTTTGACCAGTTCGTGATCCTGCTGAAAAACACCGTCAGCCAGATGGTTTACAAGCACGCTATCTCGACAGTTGTTCCTGTGCGTCCGATCCGTCTGCCAAGCGCATCCGAATCCGAGCATGGCGACGCTGAGCCAGGTAACGCCTGATAGGAGTCTGCTTTGTTCTTTGAGCGCCACGGTGGTGGTGAACGAGCGGTCCTCGTTCACTTGGAAGGTCAGAACCCTGAGGCGCGCGAAGATCCGCAGGAGTTTCGGGAACTGGCGTTGTCGGCTGGGGCCGATATAGTCGCGTTCGCCAGTGTGGCGCGACATCAGCCCACCGCCAAATACCTGATTGGCAGCGGCAAGGTCGAGGAATTACGCGACCTGGTCAAAGCCGAACAGGTAGATTTGGTGATTTTCAATCACACCCTCACACCCAGTCAGGAACGTAACCTCGAACGAGTCTTCGAGTGTCGCGTGCTTGACCGCACCGGTCTGATTCTCGACATTTTCGCCCAGCGGGCACGCACCCATGAAGGCAAGCTGCAGGTTGAACTGGCCCAGCTTGAATACATGAGCACGCGCCTGGTACGCGGCTGGACGCACCTTGAGCGGCAAAAAGGTGGTATCGGCCTGCGCGGTCCGGGTGAAACCCAGCTGGAAACCGACCGTCGTCTGTTGCGGGTGCGCCTGCGTCAGATCAAGGCGCGGCTGGAGAAAGTGCGCAGTCAGCGCGAGCAGGCGCGTCGCGGGCGCAAGCGGGCAGATATCCCGTCAGTGTCCCTGGTTGGTTATACCAACGCCGGCAAGTCGACCCTGTTCAACGCCCTGACCGAATCCGAGGTCTACGCGGCCGACCAGTTGTTCGCGACCCTCGACCCAACCCTGCGCCGACTTGAGCTCGATGATGTCGGGCCGATCGTGCTGGCCGACACCGTGGGCTTCATTCGCCACCTGCCACACAAGCTGGTCGAAGCTTTTCGGGCTACGCTCGAAGAGTCGAGCAACTCTGACTTGCTGTTGCACGTGATCGACGCCCATGAGCCTGATCGCATGGAGCAGATCGAGCAGGTTATGGCGGTCTTGGGGGAGATTGGTGCAGAAGGCTTGCCGATCCTCGAGGTCTATAACAAACTCGACCTGCTTGAAGGCGTTGAGCCACAGATTCAGCGTGATGCCGATGGCAAGCCACAGCGGGTCTGGGTCTCGGCGCGTGATGGGCGTGGCCTGGAGCTGGTGGGGCAGGCAGTCGCCGAATTGCTGGGGGATGACCTGTTTATCGGAACCTTGCGCCTTGAACAGCGTTTCGCGCGGTTGCGCGCGCAGTTCTTTGCATTGGGTGCTGTACAGGGCGAAGAGCACGACGATGAAGGCAGCAGCCTTCTGGCCGTGCGGGTGTCTCGGGTCGAGTTCAATCGCCTGGTCAGTCGCGAAGGCCTGAAGCCGGCAGAGTTCATCGAGCAACACACTTTGCAATAAAAGCCCGGCGACGCGGCCGGGCAGCCGTGACAGGCATTCTGTAGCATTGGACGGCGCGCCGTGGGTGCGTCTTTGCTTTATCAGATGGAGAGCGCTATGGCTTGGAATGAGCCGGGTGGCAACTCGAACAATCAAGATCCTTGGGGCGGACGCCGCGGTGGCGGCGACAAGAAAGGACCGCCGGATCTCGACGAGGCCTTCCGCAAGCTGCAGGACAGCCTGAACGGCATGTTTGGCAGTGGCAAGAAACGCGGTGGTGACAACGGCATCGGCAAGGGCGGTGGCTTCGGCCTGCTCGGCGTCGGTCTGGCCGTGCTGGCAGCTATCTGGCTGTACAGCGCCGTGTATGTGGTGGACGAACAGGAGCAGGCCGTCGTGCTGCGCTTCGGCAAATACTACGAAACCGTAGGGCCGGGCCTGAACATCTACTTCCCGCCGATCGATCGCAAGTACATGGAAAACGTCACGCGTGAGCGTGCCTACACCAAGCAGGGGCAGATGCTCACTGAAGACGAAAACATCGTCGAAGTGCCGCTGACCGTGCAGTACAAAATTACCAACCTGCAGGATTTCGTGCTGAACGTTGATCAGCCTGAAGTCAGCCTGCAGCACGCGACCGACAGCGCCCTGCGCCATGTGGTGGGTTCCACCGCCATGGACAAGGTACTGACCGAAGGTCGTGAGCAGATGGCAGTGGAGATCAAGGAGCGCTTGCAGCGGTTCCTCGATACTTACCGTACCGGTATCACCGTCACTCAGGTCAACGTACAGAGCGCGGCAGCCCCGCGTGAAGTGCAAGAGGCCTTCGATGACGTGATCCGTGCCCGTGAAGACGAGCAGCGTGCCCGCAACCAGGCCGAGTCCTACGCCAATGGCGTGGTGCCAGAGGCCCGTGGTCAGGCCCAGCGGATCATCGAGGATGCCAACGGTTACCGCGACGAAGTCGTCTCGCGCGCCAAGGGTGAGGCAGACCGCTTTACCAAGTTGGTTGCCGAGTACCGCAAGGCACCTGAGGTAACGCGTCAGCGCCTGTACCTGGACACCATGCAGGAAGTTTACAGCAACACCAGCAAGGTCCTGGTTTCCGGCAAAGATGGCCAGAGCAACCTGCTGTACCTGCCGCTGGACAAGATGGTTGAAGGCAGCCGTGCCAGCAGTGCACCTGTCAGCGTCCCGGCTTCGGTCAATGACGCGGCCAACCGCGCGGCGGCGGAGCTGCAACAGCAGCAAACACAGTTGCGTTCTAGGGAGAGCCGCTGATGAGCAATAAATCGCTGATCGCCCTGATCGTTGGCGTGGTGCTGGCGATCGTGGCCTGGAACAGCTTCTATATCGTGTCGCAGACCGAACGTGCGGTCATGCTGCGCTTTGGTCGTGTGGTCCAGACAGATGTTCAGCCTGGTCTGCACGTGAAGATTCCTTACGTCAACCAGGTGCGCAAGTTCGACGCCCGCCTGATGACGCTGGACGCGCCGACCCAACGCTTTCTGACCCTGGAAAAGAAAGCGGTAATGGTTGATGCCTACGCCAAATGGCGCGTCAAGGATGCCGAGCGCTTCTACACCGCTACCTCGGGCCTCAAGCAGATCGCCGACGAGCGTCTGTCGCGTCGTCTGGAAAGCGGCCTGCGTGACCAGTTCGGTAAGCGCACCCTGCACGAAGTGGTCTCTGGTGAACGTGACGCACTGATGGCTGACATCACTGCCTCGCTGAACCGTATGGCCAGCAAGGAGCTGGGCATTGAAGTGGTCGACGTTCGCGTCAAGGCCATCGACCTGCCCAAGGAAGTGAACCGCAGCGTGTTCGAGCGTATGAGCACCGAGCGTGAGCGTGAAGCACGTGAGCACCGCGCCAAAGGTAACGAATTGGCCGAAGGTATTCGCGCCGATGCCGACCGTCAGCGCCGTGTTCTGCTTGCAGAAGCCTATCGCGAGTCGGAAGAGACCCGCGGTGATGGTGATGCCCAGGCGGCGGCGATCTACGCCAAGGCCTATGGTCAGGACCAGGATTTCTACGCGTTCTACCGCAGTCTCAAGGCCTACCGTGAAAGCTTTGCCAACAAGAGCGATGTGTTGGTGCTCGATCCGAGCAACGACTTCTTCCGCTTCATGAACAAAGACAAGTAACAAGGTTGCACCCCGCCGGGCGGTTTAAACGTCTGGCGGGGTGATACTGCGAGAAAACGGGTGTATGATGCGGCAGCCGGGAAATTCCCGGCTTTTTTGCGTCTGCAAGATCGAACGGTGGCAAGCCGCCGCTGATCTGTAGAGCAGCCCAAGGTATTTGAGGGTATCGGCACGGCGGTTGCGCTGGAATCAGTGCTGCGCGTCATAGTTTGGCGATACCTGCTTCACTCAAGGCTAGCCTGCGGGCAGGCCGCCTGGACCAAAGGGGAAATGGCGTAATGGCAACGGTAGACCGCTGGCTCCTGCCAGATGGCATCGAAGAAGTACTGCCACCTGAGGCGGCGCGCATCGAGATCGCGCGTCGTCAGGTGTTGGATCTGTTCCAGAGCTGGGGTTACGAGTTTGTCGTGACCCCGCATATCGAGTACCTGGAATCGCTGCTCACCGGTGCCGGCCAGGACCTGGATCTGCGGACGTTCAAGGTAATCGACCCGCAGTCGGGCCGGCAGATGGGCTTTCGTGCCGACATCACGCCGCAGGTCGCGCGCATCGATGCGCATACCCTGCGCCGTGAAGGGCCGAGCCGCCTGTGCTATGCCGGTAGCGTGCTGCACGCTCAGCCGCGCGCACTGTCGACCTCGCGTAGCCCGATCCAGCTCGGTGCCGAGCTGTACGGCGATGCCAGCCCGGTCAGCGACGTTGAGGTGATCAGCCTGCTGCTGGCCATGCTGCAACTGGCCGACGTGCCGGACGTGCACATGGACCTCGGTCATGTCGGTATCTACCGCGGCCTGGCCCGTGCCGCAGGCTTGTCGGGTGCGGTCGAGCAACAACTGTTCGACGCCCTGCAGCGCAAGGCTATCGATGAAGTCATCGAGCTGACCGCCAACCTGCCAGCCGATCTCGCCGCGATGTTGCGCTCGCTGACCGAGCTGTGCGGTGGTCGTGAAGTGCTGGCCGAAGCGCGCGTGCGCCTGGGCCGTGCGCCAGCTGCAGTGCTGGCAGCGCTGGATGACCTGATGTCCATCGCTGAGCGACTGGCCGCGCGTTATCCACAGCTGCCGTTGTATTTCGACCTGGGCGAACTGCGTGGCTACCACTACCACACCGGTGTGGTGTTTGCCGCTTTCGTTCCGGGTGTCGGTCAGTCGATCGCCCAGGGCGGTCGTTACGACGACATCGGAGCAGACTTTGGTCGGGCGCGCCCGGCCACTGGTTTCTCCACGGATTTGAAGACCCTGGTCACACTGGGGCGAGCCGAGGTTGTGTTGCCGTCTGGCGGGATCTGGATGCCCGACAGCAGCGACGCAGGACTCTGGCAGTTGGTCTGCCAATTGCGCAGTGAAGGTCAGCGGGTGGTTCAGGCCTTGCCTGGGCAGCCATTGACTGCCGCCGTCGAGGCGGATTGCGATCGGCAATTGATTCAGCAAAACGGGCTTTGGCAGGTACTGCCGCTGGCCATTTGAGATTCCCCGCCGGCAAGAGCCGGCGCCAAGTTTGCGCGAATGAGGACAAGTGTTATGGGTAAGAATGTCGTAGTCCTGGGCACCCAGTGGGGTGATGAGGGCAAAGGCAAGATCGTTGATCTGCTGACCGAACATGCTGCCGCCGTAGTGCGCTACCAAGGTGGCCACAACGCGGGCCACACCCTGGTGATCGACGGTGAAAAAACCGTGCTGCACCTGATCCCGTCGGGCGTACTGCGCGAAGGCGTGCAGTGCCTGATCGGCAACGGCGTGGTGGTTGCACCAGACGCCCTGCTGCGTGAGATCACCAAGCTGGAAGAGAAGGGTGTACCGGTGCGTGAGCGCCTGCGTATCAGCCCGTCCTGCCCACTGATCCTGTCCTTCCACGTTGCGCTGGACCAGGCCCGTGAAAAGGCGCGTGGCGAGCTGAAGATCGGTACTACCGGTCGCGGCATCGGCCCAGCTTACGAAGACAAGGTCGCACGTCGTGGCCTGCGTGTTGGCGATCTGCTGAACATGCCGCGCTTTGAAGACAAACTGCGTGAACTGGTGGAATACCACAACTTCATGCTGGTTGGTTACTACAAAGAGCCAGCCATCGACTTCGACAAGACCCTGGCCGAGTGCAAAGAATACGCTGAGCTGCTCAAGCCGCTGATGCTGGACGTCACTGCCGAGCTGCACGAGCTGCGTCGCGCTGGCAAAGACATCATGTTCGAAGGCGCCCAGGGTTCGCTGCTGGACATCGACCACGGTACCTACCCGTACGTCACCAGCTCCAACACCACCGCTGGCGGCGTTGCTACCGGTTCGGGTGTTGGTCCGATGTTCCTCGACTACATCCTGGGTATCACCAAGGCTTACACCACCCGTGTAGGCTCGGGTCCGTTCCCGACTGAGCTGTTCGACGAAGTCGGCGCGCACCTGGCCAAACAAGGCCACGAGTTTGGTGCGACTACCGGCCGTGCTCGCCGTTGTGGCTGGTTCGACGCTGTTATCCTGCGTCGCGCTATCGATGTGAACAGCATCTCGGGCATCTGCCTGACCAAGCTGGACGTGCTCGACGGTCTGGAAACCATCAACATCTGCGTCGGCTACAAAGATGCAGAAGGTAACGACGTTGCCCCGACTGACGCCGACAGCTATGTAGGTCTGCAGCCTGTGTACGAAGAAGTACCGGGTTGGACCGAATCGACCGTGGGTGCCAAAACCCTGGAAGAGCTGCCAGCCAATGCTCGTGCGTACATCAAGCGCATCGAACAGCTGATCGGCGCGCCGATCGATATCGTCTCCACCGGCCCTGACCGCATCGAGACCATCGTTCTGCGTCACCCGTTCGCCTGATCCGCGATTGAAGTGAACACAAAGGCCCCTCTATAGGGGCCTTTGTCGTTTCTGCCTGCTGTTCGGCACAACCTTTGCTGTAAGAATCGTTTCGGGGTTGCCATCATTTTAATGGCCCCAGTAGTAGAGGGTTCTTACGTGTCTGCCGTTCTCTCACTGTTACGAAGCCGCCTGCTGCGGCCTGTGTTTGTTGCCCTTGGTATCGCTCTTTTGGTGCAAGTGCTGGTCGCCGTCGCGCTGACCCGGAGCACAGTCACCACCCTAGAGGCCGATTTGGGCAAACGTTTGGGGGCTGACAGTCAGAAATTGTCGGCTGAACTCGAGCAGGCCGGCCAAGAGGTGAGTGCCGGGCTGGAAAGTCTTTCTGCCAGCACTCGGCAGCGGCTGACGGCGGGGCTCTCGACGCGTCTGCAAAGTGAGCAGGCGCAGTTGCGCGCGACCCTGGAGAAAAACCTCAAGGACTCAGCTAACGACATGGCTGAACTGCTGGCCTCGGTCGCCCCGCGGGCCATGTGGGACAACGATGTGCCGACCTTGTCCGAGTTCTCGCGCCGGGCCCAGCGCAACCCCAATGTGCTGTTCGTGGTGTACGACGACGCCCAAGGCCAGCACCTGACCCGTTACCTGAACCGGCAGAACCCGGTCAACCAGGCCTTGCTGGAAAAGGGCCAGGGCGAGCGGGCGCTGGATAAGGTGCTGGATGCGGCGCGCAAAGATCCATCGGTGTATTTCGTCGAAGCACCGATCAGCCCTAATGGTGCGGAAATTGGCAAGGTGCTGATGGGAGTATCTACCGCTGCAGTGGATGCCGAGCTGGCTGCGCTCGATCAACGCTTTTCCGCGCTGATCGCCAGCGGTGATCAACTGGTCGGCGAAAGCCTGGTCGGGGCGGCGGCTGACAGCAACAAGGCCTTGCGTGCACGCCTGGAGGCCGCGCAAACCAGTGCTGCTGGTATGCAAGCCAACACCTCGCAGAGCGTCCAGGACGCTGCGGCAACCCTGCGTTGGAACATCGGCGTTGGCCTGGCCCTGGTCGGGCTCGGTGTGCTGCTGGTGGTGGCGGTGGTGCTGGGGCGGCGCGTGGTCAACAAGCTGCGCCTGCTGATTGCCGCACTGAACGATCTGGCCGCAGGCGAGGGTGATCTGACCAAGCGTGTCAGTATCGACAGTCGCGACGAGATTGGAGATATGGCGGCAGCGGTTAACCAGTTTGTCGACAAGCTGCAGCCAATCGTCCGCGAGGCGGGTGAAGTGGCGCAGCGTACCGGCGTTGAAATCGGTGTCATGGCCCAGCGCAATGCCGGCGCCGATGCGGCTGCCGAGCTTCAGCGTGATGAGGTCGCGGCCAGCCTGCGCGACCTGTCGACCATGGCGGACGAGGCGCAGGCCGAGAGCCATGCCATGCAGTCGGCCCTGCAGCAGGTGGTGGATATCCGCCAGGCCACCGACGAAAACAGCCGTACCTCGACCCAGGTGGCCAAGCTGATCGAAGACCTGGCCGGGCAGGTTGAGACCGGCTCGAAAGTCATTGAGCGGCTGGCCCAGCAGAGCGAGCAGATCGAAGTGGTGCTGACGGTGATTCACGGCATCGCCGAGCAGACTAACCTGCTGGCGCTCAACGCGGCGATCGAAGCGGCGCGGGCGGGTGAGACCGGGCGTGGGTTTGCCGTGGTTGCCGATGAAGTGCGCGCCTTGGCCAGCAAGACCCAGAGTTCAACTGGCGACATCCAGGCGCATATCGGTGCGCTGCAGCAAGGCGCCAAGGAGGCCGTGGCGGCGATCAGTCAGGCCGGGCGTCAGGCCAGTGAGGGATTGCTGGTGCTGCGCGACAACGCGCGGGTGCAGCAATCGGTGCAGGCTTCGGTTGAGCAAGTGCATGCCGCGATAGGCCTGGCCACGCGTGCGGCGGAGCAACAGGCTCAGGGGGCGCAGGCGGTGCGCGGGCGGGTGCAGACCATACATGCCCAGGCCGAGCGGGCTGCTGAGGTGGTGATGCAAACCACGGCCAGTAGCAAAGTGCTGGATGATCTGGCGGGGCAGCTTAAGGCGAGTCTTGGGCAGTTTCGCGCCTGAGAAAGCATCGCGGGGCAAGCCCGCTCCTACAGATTGCTCCTGTAGGAGCGGGCTTGCCCTGCGAAATACCCTCAAGCCCGATTCAAATACATCCGCGTAGTCAGCAGATACACCGGCAACCCCGACACCAGAATCAGCAACGCCGCATAAGGCGCCGCAGCGGCAAACTCGACGTTGGCGGTATGCGCCCAGACTTCAGTGGCCAGCGTTGTCATGCCCGT
The DNA here is from genome assembly GCF_052147955.1 of Pseudomonas sp. NUPR-001. Classification (NCBI taxonomy): domain Bacteria; kingdom Pseudomonadati; phylum Pseudomonadota; class Gammaproteobacteria; order Pseudomonadales; family Pseudomonadaceae; genus Pseudomonas; species Pseudomonas sp. NUPR-001. Next base: position 5,471,947 of record NZ_CP197353.1, on the reverse strand, counting down.
AGGGCTGAGCAGCAAGGTGGCGGTCAGCTCCTTCATGGCATCCAGAAACACCAGAGCAAACGCCGCCGCCAATGCCGGGAAGATGATCGGCAAGGTCACTCTGCAAAACGCAGTGAACTGCGTTGCGCCCAGGGTGCGTGCGGCCTCTTCGAGCTGTGGCGCCGCCTTGTGCAGCGCAGTGCGCACTGGCGCCTGGGCCAGTGGCAGAAACAGCAACGCATAGGCCAGCAGTAACAGCCCGGTGGTTTGGTACAGCACCGGCACATAGTGCAGGGCGAAATACACCAGCGTCAGGGCAATCACCAGGCCGGGCAGGGCGTGCAGCAAGTACGGCAGGCGCTCCGCCCAGATCGCCAACTGGCCTTTGTAGCGCACCACCAGAAAGCTCACCGGCAATGCCAGTAACAGGCTCAAGGCGGCGCCGCCCAGCGACAGTGACAACGACGAGAACAGTGCACGGCTGATGTCGGCCACCGGGAAGGCGGCAGACGAACCGACGCTCAACCAGTACCCGAGCATGCCCAGCGGAATACCGCTGCCCAGCAGTGCCAGGGTCAGGCAGTACAGTTGCCCGAGGGGCATCCAGGCGCGCAGGCGAATCGGTGCGCCGCGTCGCGCTACGCCCTGACCGATTCGCACGTGGCGGGCATTGCCACGCACACGCAGTTCAAACCAGAGCATCAGCAGGCACATGAACAGCAATACTGCCGACAGCATCGCGGCATTGGCGTTACTGAATTCCAGTTCGAACTGTTGATAGATCGCCGTGGTGAAGGTTTGCAGGCCGAGAATCGACAAGGCGCCGAACTCCACCAGCATGTGCAGGGCGATCAGCAGGCTGCCGCCAAGAATCGAGGGCCATAGCAGCGGCAGGGTGATTTTGAAGAACACCCCCCAGCGATTTTGCCCCAGGGTGCGCGCCGACTCCTCCAGGGAGGTGTCGAGGTTGCGCAGGGTTGCGGCCACAGGCAGGAATACCAGTGGGTACTTGGACAGGCTCATCACCAGAATGGCGCCGGCCAGGCCTTCAAAGCGTGGGCTCAGCGACACCCAGGTAAAGCCACTGACGAAGGCTGGAACCGCAAAGGGCAGGCACAGGATCACGCCCCACACCCGTCTGCCGGGCAGGTCGCTGCGCTCCAGTAGCCAGGCCAGCGACACACCCAGCGCCATGCACGCCAGGGTGACGCCGGCCATCAGCATCAGCGTGTTGCGCATCAGGCCCCAGACGAACGGGCGCCAGAGCAGGTGCAAGGCCTCGCGCCAGCCGGCTTCCCAGGCTTTCAGCGCTACGTAGAGCAGCGGCAGCAAGCTCAGGCCGACCAGTAGCAGCACTGGCAGCACGACCCAGATTGAAGGTCGTTTGCGCTTGGGGATGTAGCGGCTGGGCTGTGCCGGTGCGGGTAAGGCTGCAGTCATCAGAGCAGGCCAACTTCGCGTTCAAGTTCCAGGGCTTCTTCGGCATTACCCAGATCAGCCGGAGTGATTTTCGGCGGACGCAGGTCTTCGAACGGCTTCAAGCCCTGATCCGACACCATGCCCTTGTGCAGCGGGTACTCGGCAGTGGTCTGGGTGATTACGCGCTGGCCTTCTTCACTGGCCATCCAGGCCAGCAGTGCCTGGGCTTCTTTCGGGTGCTTGCTGGCTTTGACGGCGGCGGCACCGGAAATGGTCATCAAACCGCCGACATCGCCATCGGCCAGGTAGTAGAGCTTCGAATCCAGCTGGCCACGCTCTTTCTTCAGGGCGTACCAGTAGTAGTTATTCACCAGCACCGCTGCCACTTCACCGTTTTCCACGGCTTTGAGGGCAACCATGTTGTTGGTGTAGGTCTTGCCGAAAGCTTTCAGGCCGGTCAGCCATTCTTCGGCAGCATCACGACCATGCAACTTGAGGATCGCAACCGCTTGTTCCTGGAAGGCGCCGCTGGTCGGCACGAAACCGACCTTGCCTTCCCACTCGGGGTTGGCAAAGTCCATGACCGAAGGCGGCAGTTCTTTTTCGTCGATCACTTTCGGGTTGAAGGCCACTACACGGGTGCGCGCCGTGACGCCCATCCAGGTGCCATTGGCCGCTACGAATTCCTTGGGCAACACCTGCAGGGTCGAATCGTCGATCTTGGCCAGCAGGCCCAGCTCGCCCAGGTTGTTCAGGGGTGGTGACTCTTCGGTGTAGATGACATCGGCTGGCGAGCGTTCGCCTTCTTCGATGATCTGGCTGGCCAGCTGGTTGCTGCTGCCTTTGCGGATATTGATTTTGATGCCGGTCTTGGCCTCGTAGGCCTTGGCAATGGCATCGCCGATTTCCTTGTGCTGGCCGTTGTACAGGGTCAGCGTTACCGGGTCGGCGGCCAAGGCGGGAGCGCCGAGTACCAGGGTCAACAGAGAAACGGCCAGGCCGCGCAATAGGGGGGCATTGCGGAACGTCATGCGGGTACTTCCTCGCTTGCGGCTACATATCTGGTAACAATGATAAACGATATGGCTTCTCAATTGCCTGCATGAGAGGAATTTCATGAGCAGGCTATCGGAATGCGCGAGGCGGTACTGTTGGAGAGGGAGCTTCTTGTGGGAGCGGGCTTGCCCCGCGATTGCGGTGTGCCAGTAACATTGCTTCGCGGGGCAAGCCCGCTCCCACAGGAGGTAGAAACGAAAAAACCCGCTTTCGCGGGTTTTATCTGAAATATGGTGCCCAGAAGAAGACTCGAACTTCCACGACCGTAAGGTCACCAGCACCTGAAGCTGGCGTGTCTACCAATTTCACCATCTGGGCAAAGTGAAGCGATGTTGCATGAAACAAAAACAGTGTAGCGTCTTGCAGTAAATCTCAGAAGTGCTAAACAGTTCTAAGATTTGAAATTGGTGCCCAGAAGAAGACTCGAACTTCCACGACCGTAAGGTCACCAGCACCTGAAGCTGGCGTGTCTACCAATTTCACCATCTGGGCATTTCGCTGAGGTCACATGATGCTTCACATCAGGTTGCATCTCAACTATAACGACGGTGTCCGTCGCTGTGGTGCGCACTATACGGATGACCCTGAGGGCTGTAAAGCCCCGTTCAGAAAAAAACTTAAAAAATTCAAGCCGTTGTTCCTAAAGGCAGTTTTAGCAGCGTCTTGGGAGCTCTGAGAGGGCTGTCCAAGCCTGAAATTTCCGGTTTCAATACGCCTATGCCAAACTAACCCTTATATAGACAAGGTGAACCCCTCCTAATGGCCGATTGGCAGTCCCTCGATCCCGAGGCCGCTCGTGAAGCGGAAAAATACGAAAACCCTATTCCTAGCCGTGAGCTGATCCTGCAGCGCCTGGACGAGCGCGGCTCGCCGGCTGCGCGCGAGCAACTGGTCGAAGAGTTCGGCCTGACCACCGAAGATCAGATCGAAGCGTTGCGCCGCCGTTTGCGGGCAATGGAGCGTGATGGTCAGCTGATCTATACCCGGCGCGGCACGTATGCCCCGGTAGACAAGCTGGACCTGATCCTCGGCCGCATTGCCGGGCATCGCGACGGTTTCGGTTTCCTGGTCCCGGACGACGGCAGTGATGACCTGTTCCTGAGTCCGGCGCAAATGCGTCTGGTCTTCGACGGTGACAAAGCCCTGGCCCGTGTGTCCGGCTTCGATCGTCGCGGTCGTCGCGAAGGCGTCATCGTTGAAGTGATCTCCCGTGCCCACGAAAGCATCGTTGGTCGCTATTTCGAAGAAGGCGGTATCGGCTTCGTCACCCCGGACAACCCCAAGGTCCAGCAAGAAGTGCTGGTCACTCCGGGGCGTAACGGCGGCGCCAAGGTCGGTCAGTTCGTCGAGGTGAAGATCACCCACTGGCCAACACCGCGCTTCCAGCCGCAGGGCGATGTCACCGAAGTGATCGGCAACTACATGGCACCGGGCATGGAAATCGACGTAGCGCTGCGCAGCTACGACATTCCACACGTCTGGCCAGAGGCCGTGATCAAGGAAGCGCGCAAGCTCAAGCCGGAAGTCGAAGAGAAAGACAAAGAGCATCGCATCGACCTGCGCCATCTGCCGTTCGTTACCATCGACGGCGAAGATGCCCGCGACTTCGACGATGCGGTGTACTGCGAGAGCCTGGGCAAGTTGCGCCTGTTCTCCGGTGGCTGGCGCCTGTACGTGGCGATTGCCGACGTTTCCAGCTATGTGCGCCTGGGGTCTGCCCTGGATGCCGAAGCACAGGTGCGTGGCAACTCGGTGTACTTCCCCGAGCGCGTCATTCCGATGCTGCCTGAAGAGTTGTCCAACGGTCTGTGCTCGCTGAACCCGCACGTCGACCGCTTGGCGATGGTCTGCGAAATGACCATCAACAAATCCGGGCAAATGGTCGATTACCAGTTCTACGAAGCGGTGATCCACTCCCATGCGCGCCTGACTTACAACAAGGTCAGCAGCATGCTCGAGCATGCCCGTACCCGCGAAGGCAAAGCCTTGCGCGAGCAGTACAGCGAAGTGCTGCCAGACCTCAAGCAGCTCTATGCCCTGTACAAAGTGCTGTTGGCGGCTCGCCATACCCGTGGCGCCATCGACTTCGAAACCCAGGAAACCCGGATCATCTTCGGTTCCGAGCGCAAAATCGCCGAAATTCGGCCAACAGTGCGTAACGATGCGCACAAGTTGATCGAAGAGTGCATGCTGGCGGCCAACGTTGCTACGGCCGAGTTCCTCAAGAAGCACGAAATTCCAGCGCTGTACCGTGTGCACGATGGCCCGCCACCAGAGCGTCTGGAGAAGCTGCGTGCGTTCCTCGGTGAGCTGGGACTGTCGCTGCACAAAGGTAAAGACGGCCCGTCGCCGAAGGACTACCAGGCATTGCTGGCGAATATCGCCGACCGTCCTGACTTCCACCTGATTCAGACGGTGATGCTGCGCTCCCTGAGCCAGGCGGTCTACAGTGCCGACAACAACGGCCACTTCGGCTTGAATTACGAGGCGTACACACACTTCACCTCGCCGATCCGCCGTTACCCGGACCTGCTGACCCATCGGGCGATCCGCAGTGTCATCCGCTCGCGTCAGGACACCCCGCATGTCAAGCGCGCGGGTGCCGCGAGCATCCCCAAGGCACGCATCTACCCGTACGATGAACCGACCCTGGAGCAGCTCGGCGAGCAGTGCTCGATGAGCGAGCGGCGCGCCGACGAAGCGACCCGCGATGTGGTCAACTGGCTCAAGTGCGAGTACATGAAAGACCGTGTTGGCGAGAGCTTCCCGGGTGTGATCACCGCAGTGACCGGTTTTGGCCTGTTCATCGAACTGACCGACATTTACGTCGAAGGCATGGTGCATGTCAGTGCCTTGCCGGGCGACTACTACCACTTCGACCCTGTGCACCATCGCCTGGCCGGTGAGCGCACCGGGCGTAGCTTCCGCTTGGGCGACACGGTGGAAGTGCGGGTCATGCGCGTTGATCTGGAACAGCGCAAGATCGACTTCGAAATGGCTGAAAACACGCTCAAAGCACCGATTGGCCGCAAGCCGCGTGCCGAGGGTGTGCGCCCGCAAGACGGCAAGACAATTCCAGTGCTCGACAAGGCTGAAACCACCAAGGCCGAGCCTGCGCGCCGGAGCAAGAAGAACGAAACCGCCGAAGCGTATTTCCCTTCGCATGCTGCGGCGAAAAACGCCGAAGTGCGCAAAAGCCGGGAAATGAAAAAGGCCCTGATGGCCGATGCCAAGCACGCAGGCGGCAAGCCGGCGGGCAAAGGCGGCAAGTCGTCGGAAAAACCGAGCAAGCATCGCAAAGGGCCGCCAAAAGCGAGCTCTGGATCACGTAAACCCAAGGCCAAGTCATGAGTCAGTTGGAAAAAATCTACGGCGTCCACGCCGTAGAAGCCCTGTTGCGTCATCATCCCAAGCGGGTCAAGCAGATCTGGTTGTCGGAAGGGCGTAGCGACCCGCGCGTGCAGGTGATTGTCGAGCTGGCCGGGCAGAGCCGGGTGCCGGTCGGTCAGGCCGAGCGCCGCGAGATGGACGCCTGGGTCGAGGGTGTGCACCAGGGGGTCGTGGCTGAGGTTAGCCCAAGCCAGGTCTGGGGCGAGGCGATGCTCGAAGAGCTGCTCGACCGTACCGAAGGCGCACCGCTGATTCTGGTGCTCGACGGTGTCACCGATCCGCACAACCTGGGTGCCTGCCTGCGTACCGCCGATGCGGCCGGGGCGCTGGCAGTGATCGTGCCCAAAGACAAGTCGGCGACCCTGACACCTGCGGTGCGCAAGGTGGCCTGTGGTGCCGCCGAGGTGATCCCGCTGGTGGCCGTGACTAACCTGGCGCGCACGCTGGAGAAGCTCCAGCAGCGTGGCCTGTGGGTCGTCGGTACAGCGGGTGAGGCCGAGCAGGAGCTGTACCAGCAAGACCTGACCGGGCCGACCATCCTGATCATGGGTGCCGAGGGCAAAGGCATGCGCCGCCTGACCCGCGAGCACTGCGACTTCCTGGTGAAACTGCCGATGGCCGGTAGCGTCAGCAGCCTGAACGTGTCGGTGGCAACGGGCGTTTGCCTGTTCGAAGCCGTTCGTCAACGTAACGCTAAAGCGCAGGGCTGAGCCCGATCGCGGGGCAAGCCCGCTCCCACAGGTGCTGTGGGAGCGGGCTTGCCCCGCGATGCTTTTCAGCTGCTCAATAATTCACCAATTCCCTTGCTTGTCCCCCGGCGCTTCTCTACAATTGCGCCCCTTGCCATGCTGGCAGGCGCCAACGCGCCTTCACTCAAGGCAAGACATACAGTGTCATTCACTCCTTGTCTGACCACTCTGGTGGCAGACTACAACCCGTAAGGAGCATTCATGCGTCATTACGAAATCATCTTTCTGGTCCACCCTGACCAGAGCGAGCAAGTCGGCGGCATGGTTGAGCGTTACACCAAGCTGATCGAAGAAGACGGCGGCAAGATCCACCGTCTGGAAGATTGGGGCCGTCGTCAACTGGCCTACGCAATCAACAATGTTCACAAAGCTCACTACGTGATGCTGAACGTTGAGTGCACCGGCAAGGCCCTGGCCGAGCTGGAAGACAACTTCCGCTACAACGATGCCGTGATCCGTAACCTGGTCATCCGTCGCGACGAAGCCGTTACCGGCCAGTCCGAGATGCTCAAGGCTGAAGAAAACCGCAGTGAGCGCCGTGAGCGTCGCGACCGTCCTGAGCATGCTGACAGCGCCGATGGCGACGACAGCAATGACAGCGACAACAGCGATAACGCTGACGAGTAATCCACGGACCTTTTGAGGAGCCTATTACATGGCACGTTTCTTCCGTCGTCGTAAATTCTGCCGCTTCACTGCTGAAGACGTGAAAGAGATCGATTACAAAGATCTCAACACCCTGAAAGCTTACGTATCCGAAACCGGCAAGATCGTTCCAAGCCGTATCACCGGTACCAAAGCTCGTTATCAGCGTCAGCTGGCTACCGCTATCAAGCGCGCCCGCTTCCTGGCCCTGCTGCCCTACACCGACAGCCACGGCCGCTGAGACCGGGTTTTCGACAAGTAGCAAAGGATAGAGTGCATGCGCGCCTTAGCTGATTTCATCATGCGTGGTCGTGTGCAAGCCACCCTGGTGGTGGTGGGTTGTGCGGCATTGCCGCTGTTGTTCTGGTTGAGTGCCGCCGCCGGGAGCCTGGTGTTCCTGCGGCGCGGTTTCAAGGACGCCTCCGGAGTCCTCGCCTGGGCATTATTGCCGGCGTTGGCCTGGTGGTTCTTCGGCGAGCCGCGCACCTTGATGGTGTTGCTGGGGACGCTGGGGCTGGCTGCGCTGTTGCGCGCCGGGCAGTCCTGGAATCGGGTGCTGTTGTTCAGCATCGCCATGGGCCTGGTATATGGCGTCATTCTGGGGTCGGTGTTCCGCGAACCGATTGAAGCTCTGGCTGGAGCGCTTGAAAAAGCCCTGCCGCAGATGCTCGACGGTCTCTACCAACAGTTATCGGTAGAGGAGCGGGCCCGCCTGGGTAGCCTGATCGTACCTGTGCTCAACGGCCTCATAGCGGCGTTGTTGCAAGCCGTCAGTGTGCTGGCCCTGATGTTGGGGCGCTACTGGCAAGCAGTTCTGTATAACCCGGGAGGTTTTGGTCGCGAGTTTCAAGCGGTCAGGCTTCCCCTGGTGCCAACGCTGGTACTGGTGGTGCTTATGCTGGTCGGGCCGAATTTCGGTCCTGAACTGGCGATGTTAACGCCGCTGTGCAGCATACCGCTGATGTTCGCAGGGCTTGCCCTGATGCATGGGCTGGTGGCGCAAGGCCGACTGGGCAAGTTCTGGTTGGTCGGGATGTACGTGACACTGCTGCTGTTTATGCAGCTGACTTATCCGTTGCTCGTGGTTCTGGCCATTGTCGACAGCCTGATTGATTTTCGCGGTCGCAAGGCGCCCCCAAAAGGTGCCGATAACGATTCCGCGAACGGTGAAGGTTAAAAGTTAAGAGGTTATTACCAAATGGAACTGATCCTGCTGGAAAAAGTCGCCAACCTGGGCAACCTGGGCGACAAGGTAAACGTTAAGGCCGGTTACGGCCGTAACTACCTGCTGCCATTCGGCAAAGCTACCGCTGCTACCGCTGCCAACCTGGCTGCGTTCGAAGAGCGTCGTGCTGAGCTGGAAAAAATCGCTGCAGAGAAAAAAGCTTCGGCCGAAACTCGCGCTGCCCAACTGGCTGAGCTGGAAGTGACCATCACTGCCACCGCTGGTGACGAAGGCAAGCTGTTCGGTTCGATCGGCACCCACGACATCGCTGACGCCCTGACCGCCTCCGGCGTTGAAGTGGCTAAAGCTGAAGTTCGTCTGCCGAACGGCACCATCCGTCAGGTTGGCGAATACGACGTAGCCGTGCACCTGCACAGCGACGTTGAAGCTACCGTACGCGTGGTTGTTGTCGCAGCCTAAGCTGTACCGATCGGCTGGCACCTTGCGTGTCAGCCGGTTAACATCGGGCACGATCCTGCTTTGCAGGTCGTGCCCTTTGTCTTTTTCATCACCCTGATTCCTGCGTGGCCATGAACGAGATATCCGCCCCTGAGCAATATGATCTGCAAACCGCTGCCCTGAAGGTGCCGCCGCATTCCATCGAAGCCGAACAGGCCGTACTCGGTGGCCTGATGCTGGATAACGGCGCCTGGGAGCGAGTGCTTGATCAAGTCTCCGATGGTGATTTCTATCGACATGACCACCGCCTGATTTTCCGCGCGATCTACAAGCTTGCCGACCAGAACGCCCCGTTCGACGTCGTCACCTTGCATGAGCAACTGGATAAAGAAGGCCTGAGCTCGCAAGTGGGTGGCCTTGGCTACCTCGGCGAGCTGGCGAAAAACACCCCGTCGGTGGCCAACATCAAGGCCTACGCCGCGATCATTCGCGAGCGGGCGACTTTGCGTCAGCTGATCAGCATCAGCACCGACATTGCCGACAGCGCGTTCAACCCCCAGGGCCGTAACGCCGAAGAGATCCTCGACGAGGCCGAACGGCAGATCTTCCAGATCGCCGAAGCGCGGCCCAAGACCGGTGGCCCGGTCGGTGTCAACGAGCTGCTGACCAAGGCCATCGACCGTATCGACACGCTGTTCAACACTGCTGACGCGATCACTGGCCTGTCGACCGGCTACACCGACCTCGACGAGAAGACCAGCGGCCTGCAACCGGCCGACCTGATCATCGTCGCCGGCCGTCCGTCCATGGGTAAAACCACCTTCGCCATGAACCTGGTGGAGAACGCCGTGTTGCGCAGCGACAAGGCCGTTCTGGTGTATTCCCTGGAGATGCCAGGTGAATCGCTGATCATGCGTATGCTTTCCTCCCTGGGCCGTATCGACCAGACCAAAGTGCGTTCCGGTCAGTTGGAAGACGACGACTGGCCGCGCCTGACCTCGGCGGTCAACCTGCTCAATGACCGTAAGCTGTTCATTGACGATACGGCCGGTATCAGCCCGTCGGAAATGCGCGCGCGTACCCGCCGTCTGGTACGTGAGCATGGTGAAATCGGCCTGATCATGATCGACTACCTGCAGTTGATGCAGATCCCAGGCTCCAGCGGCGACAACCGTACCAACGAGATTTCTGAAATCTCCCGATCCCTCAAGGCGTTGGCCAAAGAGTTCAACTGCCCGGTCGTGGCGCTGTCGCAGCTCAACCGCTCCCTTGAACAGCGGCCCAACAAGCGCCCGGTGAACTCCGACTTGCGTGAATCGGGTGCGATCGAGCAGGACGCCGACGTGATCATGTTCGTTTACCGTGACGAGGTGTATCACCCGGAAACCGAACACAAAGGCATTGCCGAGATCATTATCGGCAAGCAGCGGAACGGCCCGATCGGCTTTATCCGCCTGGCCTTCATCGGTAAATACACGCGCTTCGAGAACCTGGCGCCGGGCAGTTACAACTTCGACGACGACGAATAAGGCAATTCTGCTTATTCCGACCTTTAACGTCGGAATTGGTCATTTTTTGTGCTATATTCCGCGCCCGCGATTTTCCATCGATTAGCTACCGGTCACTGACATGCAAGCAGCCAAACCACTTTTCGACTATCCCAAGTACTGGGCCGAATGCTTCGGGCCAGCGCCTTTCCTGCCAATGAGCAGGGAGGAGATGGATCAGCTCGGCTGGGATTCCTGCGACATCATCATCGTGACCGGCGACGCCTACGTCGACCATCCGTCGTTCGGTATGGCCATCATCGGTCGTCTGCTGGAAGCCCAGGGCTTTCGCGTAGGCATCATCGCCCAGCCGAACTGGCAGTCCAAAGACGACTTCATGAAGCTTGGCGAGCCGAACCTGTTCTTCGGCGTCGCGGCCGGCAACATGGACTCGATGATCAACCGTTACACCGCCGACAAAAAGATCCGCTCCGACGACGCCTACACCCCGGGTGGCTTGGCTGGCAAACGTCCGGACCGCGCCAGCCTGGTCTACAGCCAGCGCTGCAAAGAGGCCTACAAGCATGTACCGATCGTCCTCGGCGGTATTGAAGCCTCGCTGCGCCGTATTGCCCATTACGACTACTGGCAGGACAAAGTCCGTCATTCGATCCTGATCGACGCCTGCGCCGATATCCTGCTGTACGGCAACGCCGAGCGGGCCATCGTCGACGTCGCCCAGCGTCTGTCTGCTGGCGAAAAAATCGAAGACATCACCGATATTCGCGGTTCGGCCTTCATTCGCCGTGACACGCCGCAAGGCTGGTACGAAGTCGACTCCACGCGTATTGACCGTCCGGGCAAGGTCGACAAGATCATCAACCCGTACGTCAACACCCAGGACACCCAGGCCTGCGCCATCGAGCAGGAGAAGGGCGAGGTCGAAGACCCGAACGAAGCCAAGGTGGTACAAATCCTCGACAGCCCGCGCATGACCCGCGACAAGACGGTCATCCGCCTGCCATCGTTCGAGAAAGTCCGTAACGACCCGGTGCTCTATGCCCACGCCAACCGCGTGCTGCACCTGGAGACCAACCCGGGCAACGCCCGTGCCCTGGTACAGAAGCACGGCGAAGTGGATGTGTGGTTCAACCCACCACCCATTCCGATGACTACTGAAGAAATGGACTACGTGTTCGGTATGCCCTATGCGCGCATTCCGCACCCGGCGTACGGCAAGGAGAAAATCCCGGCCTACGACATGATCCGCTTCTCGGTGAACATCATGCGTGGCTGCTTCGGTGGCTGCACCTTCTGCTCGATCACCGAGCACGAAGGGCGGATCATCCAGAACCGTTCCCACGACTCGATCATTCGTGAAATCGAAGAAATTCGCGACAAAGTGCCAGGTTTTACCGGGGTTATTTCCGACCTCGGCGGCCCGACCGCGAACATGTACCGCATCGCCTGCAAGAGCCCCGAGATCGAGTCGGCGTGCCGCAAGCCTTCGTGCGTGTTCCCCGGCATTTGCCCGAACCTGAACACCGATCACTCTTCGCTGATCAAACTGTACCGCAGCGCCCGTGCCTTGCCGGGCGTGAAGAAAATCCTGATTGCCTCGGGTCTGCGTTATGACCTGGCGGTGGAATCGCCTGAGTACGTCAAGGAGCTGGTGACGCACCACGTTGGCGGCTACCTGAAGATTGCCCCGGAGCACACCGAAGAAGGCCCGCTGAATCAGATGATGAAGCCGGGCATCGGTAGCTACGACCGCTTCAAGCGCATGTTCGAGAAGTACTCCAAAGAGGCAGGCAAGGAACAGTACCTGATCCCGTACTTCATCGCCGCGCACCCTGGCACCACCGATGAAGACATGATGAACCTGGCCCTGTGGCTCAAGGGCAACGGCTTCCGCGCCGACCAGGTGCAGGCGTTCTACCCGTCGCCAATGGCCTCGGCCACGGCCATGTACCACTCGGGCAAGAACCCGTTGCGCAAGGTCACCTACAAGAGCGACCCGGTCACCATCGTCAAGAGCGAGGCGCAGCGCCGCTTGCACAAGGCCTTCCTGCGTTATCACGACCCGAAAGGCTGGCCAATGCTGCGTGAAGCACTGGAGCGCATGGGCCGCGCTGATTTGATCGGCCCGGGCAAGCATCAGCTGATCCCGCTGCATCAACCGGCCACCGACAGCTACCAGAGTGCACGGCGCAAGAACTCCACGCCGGCCGGCAGCCATAAAGTGGGCAAGGAGCAGAAGATCCTCACCCAGCATACTGGCCTGCCACCACGGGGTAGCGACGGTTCCAACCCGTGGGACAAGCGCGAACAGGCCAAGGCGGCGGCATTTGCCCGCAACCAGCAGGCCGCCAAGGAGCGCAAGGAAGCCGCCAAGGGCGGTAAGGGCAAGAAAAAGCCCGCCCGCCAGCCGGTACTGCCGCGTTAAAAACGACATCAGTCGGCCCTGGTAGGAGCGGGCTTGCCCCGCGATAGCGATTTGTCAGCCACATCGCATCGCGGGGCAAGCCCGCTCCTACTTGTTTCTGGCAAAGCCTCAAATCTGTGCAACGCTTGCTCGGCAGCTTCGCGTTGGTGCGCACCGGATGCGACCGTACGAACTGCATGCAGGGAATCGCAGGCCTGGCCTCATGGCACAAGTCTTGCGCGGTTCCGCTACCGCTCAGGCTCGCAGGAGGCCCGCCGTGTCGATCCATGTCGCGTTGCATCATGTCACCCAGTACACCTACGACCGTGCCATCGAACTGGGGCCACAGATCGTCCGCTTGCGTCCGGCGCCCCACAGTCGTACGCGGATTCTCTCCTATGCGCTGAAAGTGCAGCCCGACGGGCACTTCATCAACTGGCAACAAGACCCGCAAGGCAACTACCTGGCACGCCTGGTGTTCCCGGAGAAAACCGACACGCTGCGGGTAGAAGTGGACCTGGTCGCCGAGATGGCGGTGTTCAACCCTTTCGATTTCTTTCTTGAGCCCTATGCCGAGACGATTCCCTTCAGTTACGGCAAAGATGAGCGCCATGAGTTGCTGCCCTATCTGGAGCAACTGCCACTGACGCCGGCGTTTGCCACGTACCTCGAGCGCATCGACCGCACCCCGAAGCCCTCCGTTGATTTTCTCGTGGCACTGAACCAACAGCTGAGCCAGGACATCAGCTACCTGATTCGTCTCGAACCCGGCGTGCAAACCCCGGAGCAGACTCTGGAGCTTAGCTCTGGCTCCTGCCGCGACTCGGCCTGGTTGCTGGTGCAGTTGCTGCGTCACCTTGGCCTGGCGGCACGTTTTGTTTCTGGCTACCTGATTCAACTGAGCGCCGATGTCAAAGCCCTGGATGGCCCGTCTGGCACTGAACAGGATTTCACCGACCTGCACGCCTGGTGCGAGGTGTACCTGCCCGGTGCTGGCTGGATTGGCCTGGATGCGACCTCCGGGTTGTTTGCCGGTGAAGGCCACATTCCCTTGGCCTGTAGCCCTGATCCCACCTCGGCGGCGCCCATCAGTGGCCTGGTTGAACCCTGTGAGTGCAGCTTCGCCCATGAAATGCGGGTGGAACGGCTGTGGGAGTCGCCGCGGGTGACGTTGCCCTACACCGAGGAGCAGTGGCAGGCCATCGTTGCGCTCGGGCGTCAGGTCGATAGCGACCTGAAAGCGGCCGATGTGCGCCTGACCATGGGCGGCGAGCCGACCTTCGTGGCGCTGGATGACCCCGACGGTGCCGAGTGGAACACCACCGCCCTGGGGCCGAACAAGCGCCATCTGGCCGCTGAGCTGTTCCAGCGTTTGTACCAGCACTATGCGCCCAAGGGGCTGGTGCATTTCGGTCAGGGCAAGTGGTACCCGGGCGAACAACTGCCGCGTTGGTCGCTCAATTGCTTCTGGCGGCGTGACGGCGAGCCGGTGTGGAACAATCCGGCGTTGATCGCCGAAGAACACCACGACTATGGCGCTGACAGCCTGTTGGCCGAGCGCTTTCTGGCCAGTGTTGCCGAGCGTTTGAAACAGCCAGCACGCTATGTGTTCCCGGCCTATGAAGATGCACTGTATTACCTGTGGCGCGAGGGCGGCTTGCCGGTCAACGTCAGCGTCGACAATGCGCGCCTGGATGATGAGATGGAGCGTGCACGGCTGCGCAAGGTGTTTGCTCAAGGCCTGGACAAAGTGATCGGCCAGGTGCTGCCGCTGGCGCGCAGTGCCGATCAGCAACGCTGGCAGAGTGGCCGATGGTACTTGCGTGAGCAGCATTGCCGCCTGGTTCCGGGGGATTCGCCGCTCGGCTACCGCTTGCCGTTGGCATCGCAGCCCTGGGTCAGTGCTGCAGAGTATCCCTTTGTGCACCCCACCGATCCCAATCAGGCGCAAGGCGACTTGCCCGAGCACACTGAACTGGCAGCAGCCAGTGAATCTCACGAGGTCGATGAGCAGGAGCGGCCAGCACCGCAGGTCGATGCATCGGCCGACTGGCTGACCCGCACGGCGTTGTGCGCCGAAGCCCGGCAAGGGCGCCTGTACCTGTTCATGCCGCCTTTGGAGCGGCTGGAAGACTACCTTGAGTTGGTCGCAGTGATCGAGGCTTGCGCCACGGAGCTGAATTGCCCGGTGCTGCTTGAAGGCTATGAGCCACCGGCTGACCCGCGACTGGTTAACTTCAAAGTGACGCCTGATCCGGGGGTGATCGAAGTCAACGTGCAGCCATCGGCCAGTTGGGACGAGTTGGTCGAGCGCACCGAGTTTCTCTACGAACAAGCGCGGCAAACGCGTCTGATCAGCGAGAAATTCATGATCGATGGGCGCCATACCGGCACTGGCGGCGGCAATCACTTTGTCCTCGGCGGCGCTACCCCGGCAGATTCACCGTTCCTGCGCCGGCCTGATCTGCTGCGCAGCCTGATCAGTTACTGGCACAACCATCCATCGTTGTCTTATCTGTTTTCTGGCTTGTTCATTGGCCCGACGTCGCAGGCGCCACGGGTCGATGAAGCGCGCAATGATGCTTTGTATGAACTGGAAATCGCCTTCGCGCAAATGCCTGCCCCCGGTGAACCGTGCGCGCCGTGGCTGGTGGACCGCTTGCTGCGCAACTTGCTGATCGATGTGACCGGCAACACCCATCGCGCTGAGTTCTGCATCGACAAACTCTACTCCCCGGACGGCCCGGCCGGGCGCCTGGGGCTGCTGGAACTACGTGCGTTCGAGATGCCGCCGCATGCGCGCATGAGCCTGGTGCAACAGCTGTTGCTGCGTGCGCTGGTCGCGCGTTTCTGGCGTGAACCCTATGCCCCCGCACGGCTGGCGCGTTGGGGTACCGAACTGCATGACCGCTTTATGCTGCCGCACTTCATTGAGCAGGATTTTGCCGATGTGCTGGTGGAGCTCAATGCCGCCGGTTATCCACTGCGTGCCGAGTGGTTTGCCGCGCATCTGGAGTTCCGTTTTCCCCGCATCGGCGATTACGCGGTCAAGGGCATCGAGCTGGAGTTGCGCCAGGCCCTGGAGCCCTGGCATGTGCTGGGCGAAGAGGGCAGTGGCGGGGGGAATGTGCGTTATGTCGATTCCTCGCTGGAGCGCCTGCAGGTCAAGGTCACCGGTATGAGTGCCGAGCGCTATCGGCTGACCTGCAACGGCGTTGCTGTGCCGCTGCAGGCCACCGGGCGGGTCGGAGAATGTGTCGCCGCTGTGCGCTACCGCGCCTGGCAACCGGCCAACTGCCTGCAGCCGACCATCCCCGTGCACGCGCCGTTGGTGTTCGACCTGCTGGACACCTGGATGGGGCGTTCGCTGGGCGGCTGCCAGTATCACGTGGCGCACCCTGGAGGGCGCAACTACGAGACCCAGCCGGTCAATGCCAACGAAGCGCAGAGTCGTCGTCAGGCGCGCTTCTTCAGGGTTGGACATAGCCCAGGCAACCTTCCGGTGCCAGCGATTGAAGTCGATGCAGAACTGCCCTTTACCCTGGATTTGCGCCGACACTGAGCGCTACTCTGAAATGACTCGCGGCCTTTGAGCACTGCCATGCCTGATCTGTTCGATGCCTACCCGCTGCAGTCGGGGACTTACCACGAAATGTTCGAGGCCCAAGGCCAGGTTCGCGAACACTGGCAGGGCGTGTGTAACTACTTGCAGCGCAGCGGGCCGGGGCAACTGGCTCAGCGTCAGGCCTCTTTGACCCGGCAGTTGCAGGAAAATGGCGTTACCTACAATGTGTACGCCGACCCCAAAGGCGCAGATCGTCCCTGGGAGCTCGACCTGTTGCCGCACCTGCTGCCTGCCGCGCAATGGCAACAGCTGGCCAGTGGCGTTGCCCAGCGGGCACGACTGCTCAATGCCGTGCTGGCCGACATCTACGGGCCGCAACAGCTGATCCGCGAAGGCTTGCTGCCCGCCGAACTGGTGTACGGGCACAACAACTTCCTGTGGCCCTGCCAGGGCATTTGCCCACCCGATGGCACCTTCCTGCACGTGTATGCGGTTGACCTGGCGCGCTCGCCTGACGGGCGCTGGTGGGTCACTGCCGACCGCACCCAGGCGCCCTCCGGTGCCGGGTACGCCCTGGAAAACCGCACTATCGTTTCCCGCGCCTTGCCTGAGCTGTACCGGGACCTGAAAGTGCAGCACCTGGCCGGGTTTTTCCACACCTTGCAGCAGACCCTGGTGCGCCTGGCCCCCAGTGAGCAAGAACCGCCGCTGGTGGTGTTGCTGACCCCGGGGCGTTTCAATGAAAGCTATTTCGAGCACTTGTACCTGGCGCGGCAACTGGGCTATCCACTGGTCGAGGGCGGCGACCTGACCGTGCGCGATGCCACGGTGTACCTCAAAACCCTCAGCGGCTTGCGCCGGGTCCATGCAATCATGCGCCGCTTGGACGATGACTTCTGCGATCCGCTGGAACTGCGCACGGATTCGGCACTGGGCGTACCGGGGTTGCTGGATGCCGTGCGCCGCGGCCGGGTGCTGGTGGCCAACGCCTTGGGCAGTGGCGTGCTGGAATCCCCCGGGCTGCTGGGCTTTTTGCCGGCAATCAACCAGCGTTTGTTTGGCCAGGCGTTGAGTTTGCCGTCGATAGCCACCTGGTGGTGCGGTGAACCGCCGGTGATGGCCAAGGCGCTTGAGCGCTTGCCGCAGTTGCTGGTCAAGCCAGCGTTTCCTTCACAGAGCTTTACCCCGGTGTTTGGCCGCGACCTTGATGCGCGCCAGCGTCAGGCGCTTGCCGAGCGGATACAAGCGCGTCCCTATGCCTATGTGGCTCAGGAGCTGGCGCAGTTGTCGCAGGCGCCGGTATGGCAGCAGGATCAGGGTCAGGTGCATGCGCGGGCGATTGGCATGCGTGTGTATGCGGTGGCTTCGGCAGAGGGGTATCGGGTGTTGCCCGGCGGCCTGACCCGGGTGGCGGCGCTGGCCGATGCCGACGTGGTGTCGATGCAACGCGGCGGTGCCAGCAAAGACACCTGGGTGCTGGGCGAAGCGGCGCCCGTCGGTGAGCAGTGGCGGGCCCAGCGCACGTTGGGCGTCGCCGACCTGGTGCGCAAAGACCCGTACCTGCCCTCACGGGTAGTCGAAAACCTGTTCTGGTTCGGGCGCTATTGCGAGCGTTGTGATGCCAGTGCCCGCTTACTGCGGATTATCCTCACCCGTTATCTGGACGGCGATGACCCCTTGGCCCTGCAGGCGGCAGTAACCTTGGCCGATGAGCTGTCGCTGATGCCCGAGGAGGGCAGCTTGCCTGAGCGCTTGCGCACCGCCCTGGCCGACAGCGACTGGGCCTTCAGCCTCAGCGCCAATCTGCAGCGCCTGCAGTGGGCCGCGTCGCAAGTGCGCGGCAAGCTGTCGCGAGAGAACTGGCAGGCGTTGGTGGAATTGCAGCGCGAAACCCAGAGTCTTGATGATCAGGCGGCAGACTTCGGTGAGCAGGTCGATTTTCTCAATCGTCTGGTGATGTCCATGGCGGCATTGTCGGGCTTTGCCCTGGACGACATGACCCGCGATGAGGGCTGGCGCTTTCTGATGATCGGCCGCCGGATCGAGCGCTTGCAGTCGCTGTGCAGCAGCCTGGCCGCCTTTCTGCGCGGGCCTGCGGTGCTTGATCAAGCGGGGCTTGAGTGGTTGCTGGAACTGGGCAACAGCAGCATCACCTACCGTTCGCGTTACCTGGCAGTCGCCCAGCTGATTCCAGTGCTCGACCTGCTCCTGCTTGATGAGCAGAACCCCCATGCCGTGCTGTTTCAGCTCAACCTGTTGGTACGCGCCTATCGCCGCTTGTGTGACGAGTTCGCCAGCCAGCCCGACCCAGGCCTGGCGTTGCTGGCCGAACAGCTCAAGCATTTCGATTTGCATAGCCTGGAGGGATCGCTGTTCGGCACGGACAGCGTCCACGCGGTGCTTGCCGGGCTGGCGGACCTGCTGCACGGCATTGCCCTGGCCAGCGGGGAAATCTCCGAGCGCCTGGCCTTGCGCCACTTTGCCCATGTCGATGATGTCAGCCAGCAAACGGTGTCGGTGTGATGAACAGCGCGCATTATCAAGTGATTCACGACACCCATTACCGCTATGACAGCCCGGTGTCGCTGGCCCAGCAACTGGCACACCTGTGGCCCAGGCCGTGCGCCTGGCAGCGCTGCACGGCGCAGGTGCTGCAGGTCAGCCCGACCCCGACGCAGCGGCGTGATGAGTGGGACGTGTTCGGTAACCCGCTCACGCGTCTGGCTTTCGAACGTCAGCACGAGCAGCTACGGGTAGTGGCACGTCTGCAGGTCGAGGTATTGCCTCGCTGCGAGCTGCAGTTCAGCGCCTCACCGGCCTGGGAGCAGGTGCGCGATGCCCTGACCTACGCCAGCCAGCCGCTGTCGGGTGAGCACCTGGAAGCGTGCCGCTATCGCTTTGAATCACCCTATGTACGCCTCAAACAACGTTTCGTGGCCTTCAGCGAGTCGTGCTTCGGTGCGGGGCAGCCGTTGCTGGCGGGCGCGCAGGCGCTGATGGAAAAAATCTTCAGCGAATTCACCTTCGATGCCGAGGCCACCCAAGTGGCCACGCCATTGGTGGAGGTGCTTGAGCGCCGTCGTGGTGTCTGCCAGGACTTCGCGCACTTGATGCTTGCCTGCTTGCGTTCGCGTGGGCTGGCGGCGCGCTATGTCAGTGGTTATTTGCTGACTCGCCCACCGCCGGGGCAGCCACGGCTGATCGGGGCGGATGCCTCGCATGCCTGGGTGTCGGTGTATTGCCCGGTGCAGGGGTGGGTCGATTTTGATCCCACCAATAATCTGCGCCCTGCGCTGGAGCACATCACCCTGGCCTGGGGCCGGGACTTTTCCGATGTGTCACCGTTGCGCGGGGTGATCCTCGGTGGCGGCAGTCATGACCCGCAGGTGCAGGTCACGGTGATGCCGCTGGAGGATGGGCAGCCTTAGTCAGGTTTCTTGTCGACCCACTTGGGGGCGATGGGGGCTTGATAGCTGTCCATGGCGTCGAGCAACTGAGAGGGGCTGTCGGCCAGTTTCAGCATGGCGCGGTGCTGAGGGCGTACGAAGCCTTCTTCGACCACATGGTCGAGGAAACTGCCCAGCTTGCTGTAGAAGCCGTTGACGTCGAGCAGGCCCAGCGGTTTGGCGTGGTAGCCCAGTTGGCCCCAGGTCCACACTTCGAACAGCTCTTCGAGGGTGCCCAGGCCGCCCGGCAGGGCAACGAACGCATCGCTCAGCTCGGCCATACGCGCCTTGCGCGCGTGCATGCCGTCAACGATTTCCAGGCGGGTCAGGCCGTTGTGGCCGACTTCAGCATCTTTCAGCGCCTGGGGAATGATGCCGATGACTTCGCCACCGGCGGCCATCGCCGCATCGGCAACGATACCCATCAACCCCACGGCACCACCGCCATACACCAAGGTCAGGCCGCGTTGAGCGATGGCCTGGCCGAGGGCGATGGCCGCCTCGCGGTAAGCTGGGCTGACGCCGCTGCTGGCGCCACAGAACACACAAACGGAACGTACAGACATTGCTTCTCTCCAGTTACAAGCCGACACAGAGTAAAGCGCATGCCTGAGGCTTCCAAGGCCGGATTCATTCGGCAGAGGACAGCTCGCACGCGACCCCGCTTGCACCGCAGGCATAGCTGGCGAGTAGACTGTGCAACAAGCGACTAAAGGACATGTTGATTGCTCCTGAATGAGAGGTTGTCTCATCGTCCCTTAATGGCGCATGATGTGCTCTTTGATTGGCTGTATACAATCCATAGAACAATTCTACTGACTGGCCCTTGGCCAGCCCCTTGATCCATATCAGGGCTGGGCTGAAGGGTTTCAGGCAGTCTGCAAACTGATCAAAACCCTGCCAAGGAGATTCACGATGTTTGCCAAAGTTGTTGCCGTATCCTTGCTGACCCTCGCCAGCGCTCAGGTTTTCGCCGCAGAGTGCAAGGTCACGGTCGACTCTACCGACCAGATGTCTTTCAACACCAAGGACATCGCGATCGACAAGAGCTGCAAGCAATTCACCGTCGAACTGACCCACTCCGGCAACCTGCCGAAGAACGTCATGGGCCACAACCTGGTGATCAGCAAAACGGCTGACATGCAGCCTATCGCGACCGACGGTCTGAGCGCCGGTATCGACAAGCAGTATCTGAAGGACGGCGATGCTCGTGTGATTGCCCACACCAAAGTGATCGGCGCTGGCGAGAAAGATGAGGTGACTTTCGACGTGTCCAAGCTGGCTGCAGGCGAGAGCTACGGCTTCTTCTGTTCGTTCCCAGGCCACATCTCGATGATGAAAGGCACCATTACTCTGAAGTAATTCGGGGCCTTTTGATCGCGGGGCAAGCCCGCTCCTACAGGTTTGTAGGAGCGGGCTTGCCCCGCGATGCATTTCACGGCGCGAACGGCATCTCGCGCTTGTGCCGGGTCTTCTCGTAAGTCCCCCGGATAATCGCAAACGCCTCTTCGCTCACCGGTTCACCGTGCAGAAAGGCATCGATCTGCGCATAGGTCACGCCGTGCGACGCTTCATCCGGCTTGCCCGGTGCCAGGTCTTCGAGGTCGGCAGTAGGCACTTTCTCCACCAGTGATTCCGGCGCGCCAAAGCTGCGTGCAATCGCCCGCACCTGGTTTTTCACCAGCCCGCTCAACGGCGCCAGGTCGCAGGAGCCGTCACCGAACTTGGTAAAGAAGCCCATCACCGCTTCAGCGGCATGGTCGGTACCAATCACCAGCCCGCCACGGGCACCGGCAATGGTGTACTGCGCCACCATGCGCATCCGCGCCTTGGTGTTACCCACGACGAAATCGACCATTTCCGGCTTGCCGTTCTCCAGCGCCTGCACCTCTTTGGCCAGCGCCTGTACCGCTGGCGCGATGTTCACGGTGTGTATCTCGTCCGCCTTGATGACGTCCAGGCAAGCCTGGGCGTCGTGCTCATCTTGCTGGACGTGATACGGCAGGCGCACCGCAATGAAACGGTAGGCCGCGTCGCCGGTCTCGCTGCGCAGCTCGTTGATCGCCCGTTGGGCCAACAACGCAGCGGTCAACGAATCAACGCCGCCACTGATCCCCAGTACCAGGGTTTTCAGCCGGGCGTTGTTCAGGCACTGCTTGATGAACGCCACACGCCGGGTTACTTCGGCATCGAGCGCGGCGCGGTCGGCAAACGGCGGCTGAACCTTGAGCGCTTGCGCAATCTCTTGCTGAACGGCTTGCATGAATTACTCCTTGGGCACTTTGAATACGTGGCGCAGGTAGGCGACGAAATTTTCGTCGCGACATTGAGTTTTGGCGGCCTCGTCGGAAATCTTGGCGACAGGCTGGCCGTTGCAGTCGGTCATTTTAAGCACGATGTTCATTGGCGCCACCCCGGGAATGTCACAGGTCAGGTTGGTGCCAATGCCGAAGCTGACGTTGATCCGGCCACGCAGGGCGCGGAAGATCTCCAGTGACTTGGTCAGGTTCAGGCCATCGGAGAACACCAGGGTCTTGGTCATCGGGTCGATTCCCAGCTTGCGGTAGTGGTCGATGGCTTTTTCCGCCCAGCGCACCGGGTCACCCGAGTCATGGCGCAGGCCATCGAACAGCTTGGCGAAGAACAGGTCGAAATCGCCGAGGAAGGCATCCATGGTGATGCAATCGGTCAAGGCGATGCCGAGCAAGCCGCGGTACTCGCGTACCCAGCAGTCGAGGGCGGCGATCTGGCTGTCGATCAACCGCGGGCCCAGTTGTTGGTGGGCCATGATCCATTCATGGGCCATGGTGCCCAAGGGTTTGATATCCAGCTTTCGTGCCAGGTGCACGTTACTGGTGCCGACAAAACGTGCAGGGAAGTCTTCCTTGAGCACTCGCACCACTTCTTCCTGAACCTTGTAGGAGAAGCGTCGGCGGGTACCGAAGTCGGCCACCTGCAGCTCGGCCAATTCGTCACCGCTGGCGTGCGCCTTGAGCCAGTCGAACTTGCGGTACAGCTGGTCGCGAGCATCGCTGAGTTTGACCTGCGGGTAGCGCTGGCGGTTACGCACTTCGCTGATGATCGCCAATAGTGGCACTTCAAACAGGATCACATGCAGCCAGGGGCCGCGCAGGCGCAGGAACAGCTGACCGTTCTCGATGCCCAGTTGCAAGTAACGAAGATTGAAGCGGAACAGGCCGAGAAAACGCAGGAAGTCCGGCTTTATGAAGGTGATCTGCTCAAGAAAGTTGAGTTGGCCGTTGGCCAGGTTCAGTTCACATAACAGATCGATCTGTTCACGAATCTGCTCCAGATAGGGGCGCAGGTCTTCGCCATTACGGCAACGAAACTCCCATTCCACCTCAACGTTGGGGTAGTTGTGCAGGACGGCCTGCATCATGCTCAGTTTGTAGAAATCCGTGTCGAGCAGGTTTTGCACGATGCGATCGGCGAAGGCGCTCTCGCTCATAAGGGGCTCCGATAGGGGCGCGCGCCATCACCAGCCAGCGACGACACACAGACCTCGCCATTGTGCCAGCCTTTTTCCACAGGTGGGGCAGGCACGCCTCGGGTACATCGGTAGCAGCTCAAGGTAGCAGCACTTTCGCCAGTCAGCGGCTAGCCTGTAATGGTGCCCGCTGTAGCAGTCGCGCACCACGGATGTGCAGTTCGGTTACGCATCCTGTTACAGGCTAGTTGCACGTAAACACTTGCCGGGGTTGCAATGATGGCACTGAGCGGTTGCTCTTTTGTTTGGAAAGCGGTGGCGCTTGCCGTATGGCAGACGGTTGCACAGCCAATAAAAAAAGGACACGGCTTGGGCTCCGACAAGTTCTTCATGAGTTTTTCCAGAATAAAAATCCAATGGCACGGCCCTTGCTCAGAGCAATTGCTGAAAGTTGTAGTGCCAACCAAAAAAACTCCAAGGAGCACCACCTCATGTCGCAGACGTTTTACAAGAAAGGCTTTCTGGCCCTCGCCGTAGCTACGGCACTGGGTGTTTCTTCGTATGTTCAGGCCGACGTCAAGATCGGTGTAGCGGGCCCGATGACCGGTGCCAACGCAGCGTTTGGCGAGCAATACATGAAAGGTGCCCAGGCAGCGGCTGATGCCGTCAACGCCGCGGGTGGGGTCAACGGCGAGAAGATTGTCCTGGTCAAGGGCGATGATGCCTGTGAGCCGAAGCAGGCTGTGGCCGTGGCCAACCGTCTGGTCGATCAGGACAAGGTCATTGGTGTAGTCGGGCACTTCTGCTCGTCCAACACCATTCCGGCCTCCGAGGTGTATGACGAAGCTGGGGTGATCGCGATTACCCCGGGCTCGACCAACCCTCAGGTTACCGAGCGCGGCCTGAGCGCCATGTTCCGTATGTGCGGGCGTGACGACCAGCAGGGCATCGTGGCCGGCGATTACATCGTCGATGTGCTCAAAGGCAAGAAGGTCGTGGTGCTGCACGACAAGGACACCTACGGTCAGGGCCTGGCCGATGCCACCAAAGCCCAGCTGGCCAAGCGTGGGGTGACGCCGGTGCTGTATGAAGGCCTGACTCGTGGCGAGAAAGACTTCAGCGCCGTGGTCACCAAAATCCGCGCCGCCGGTGCCGACGTGGTGTACTTCGGTGGCCTGCACCCGGAAGCCGGTCCGCTGGTTCGGCAGATGCGTGAGCAAGGTCTGAAAGACGTCAAGTTCATGTCCGATGACGGCATCGTCACCGATGAACTGGTGACCACCGCCGGTGGCGCGCAGTACGTCGATGGCGTGTACATGACCTTCGGCGCCGACCCGCGCCTGCTGCCAGAAAGCAAGGCGGTGGTAGACGCGTTCCGCAAAGGTGGCACCGAGCCTGAAGGCTACACCCTGTACGCCTATGCCTCGGTCCAGGCGCTGGCCGCCGCCTTCAACGGTTCTAAGTCGAACAAGGGCGAAGACGCTGCCAAGTGGCTCAAGGCCAATCCGGTGAGCACCGTGATGGGCGAGAAGAAGTGGGACAGCAAAGGCGACCTGACCGTCTCCGACTACGTGGTCTACCAGTGGGACAAGGACGGCAAGTACCACCAACTGGAAAAACAAAAATAACAACGGTATTCGACCCGGGCCTGTGCCCGGGTCGCTACCCGGTTTTGCGCCGTACCTGTCTTTTCTCGTAGATCTGCACAATCCCTGCGCTGCGAGAGCCGCTTCATCCGGGGCTCACCGTAGTCGGCGCTTGTGCAATCTCAAATACGTGAGATTGCGTTATGGATGGTATTTTTCTGCAGCAACTGATCAATGGACTGACCCTGGGGTCTGTCTATGGTCTGATCGCCATCGGCTACACAATGGTCTATGGCATTATCGGCATGATCAACTTCGCGCACGGCGAGGTGTATATGATCTCCGCTTACCTGGCGGCGATCAGTCTGGCATTGCTGGCGTACTTCGGTATCGAATCCTTCCCGCTGCTGATGCTCGGGACGCTGATCTTCACCATTGTGGTTACCGGCGTGTATGGCTGGACCATCGAACGCATCGCCTACAAACCCCTGCGTAACTCCACGCGCCTGGCACCATTGATCAGTGCCATCGGCATTTCGCTGATCCTGCAGAACTACGCGCAGATCAGCCAGGGTGCACGGCAACAAGGCGTACCGACTCTGCTCGAAGGCGCCTGGCGCCTGGAAGTGGGTACCGGGTTCGTCCAGCTGACCTACACCAAGATCTTTATCCTGGTTGCCGCGTTCGTCGGTATGGCCGCGCTGACCTACATCATCAAGTTCACCAAGTTGGGGCGCATGTGCCGCGCGACCCAACAAGATCGCAAGATGGCTTCGATCCTCGGCATCAACACCGACCGGGTGATCTCCTACGTGTTCGTCATCGGTGCCGTGATGGCCGCGCTGGCCGGTGTACTGATCACCATGAACTACGGCACCTTCGACTTCTATGCCGGCTTCATCATCGGCATCAAGGCCTTCACCGCAGCGGTACTGGGCGGCATCGGCTCGTTACCGGGCGCCATGCTCGGCGGGATCATCCTCGGCATCTCCGAGTCGCTGTTCTCCGGGCTGATCAACTCTGACTACAAAGACGTGTTCAGTTTCTCCCTGCTGGTGCTGATTCTGATCTTCCGTCCCCAAGGCCTGCTGGGTCGCCCACTCGTGGCGAAGGTGTAAGTATGTCTGCTGCCAAATCCGCTTCATTCGATCTCAAGCGCAGCCTGATCGACGCGATTCTCGCTGGGCTGATTTCCCTGATTGTCTTCGGGCCCATCGTCGGCGTGGTGCTCGACGGCTACAGCTTCAACATGGAACCGACCCGCGTTGCCTGGTTGGTTGCCGGGGTGATGGTCGGGCGCTTTGTGCTCAGCCTGTTCCTGCAGACCCCCAAGGGCCAGTCGATCCTGCAGAGTTTTGAGGGCGGTGGCTCCGGCGTGCATGTGTTGGCACCGGACTACAAATCGCGGCTGCGCTGGATCATCCCGGCGCTGATCGTGATCGCCATTGTCTTTCCATTCTTTGCCAACAAGTACCTGCTGACCGTGGTGATCCTCGGTCTGATTTATGTGCTGCTGGGGCTGGGCCTGAACATCGTGGTCGGGCTGGCCGGTTTGCTCGACCTTGGCTACGTGGCGTTCTATGCCATTGGTGCCTACGGGTTGGCGCTGGGCTATCAGTACCTGGGCCTGGGCTTCTGGACGGTGTTGCCATTGGCGGCCATTGCTGCCGCCTTGGCCGGGTGCATATTGGGCTTTCCGGTGTTGCGCATGCACGGCGACTACCTGGCCATCGTGACCCTGGGCTTTGGTGAAATCATTCGCCTGGTGCTCAACAACTGGCTGTCGTTTACCGGTGGGCCCAACGGCATGCCGGTGCCGTCGCCAACCTTCTTTGGCCTGGAATTCGGGCGTCGGGCCAAGGATGGCGGGATACCGTTTCACGAGTTCTTTGGCGTTGACTACAACCCCAACCTGAAATTCCTGTTCATCTACATCGTGCTGTTCCTGGTGGTGCTGGCGGTGCTGTACATCAAGCACCGGCTGACCCGCATGCCGGTAGGGCGCGCCTGGGAAGCGCTGCGTGAAGACGAAATCGCCTGCCGCTCGATGGGCCTGAACCATGTGCTGGTCAAGCTCTCGGCCTTCACCATCGGTGCGTCCACCGCCGGTCTGGCCGGGGTGTTCTTTGCCAGCTACCAGGGCTTTGTGAACCCGTCGTCGTTCACCTTCTTCGAGTCGGCGCTGATCCTCGCCATTGTGGTGCTGGGCGGCATGGGCTCGACGGTCGGTGTGGTGATCGCCGCGTTCGTACTGACCGTGGCCCCAGAGCTGCTGCGCAGCTTCTCTGAGTACCGGGTACTGCTGTTCGGCGTGCTCATGGTGTTGATGATGATCTGGCGACCGCGCGGTTTGATTCGTATCAGCCGTACCGGTGTGGTGCCACGTAAAGGAGTAGCGCCATGAGCGATGACGTGATTCTCTCGGTCGACAACCTGATGATGCATTTTGGCGGGATCAAAGCGCTCAGCGACGTCAGCCTCAAGGTTAAACGCAACGCCATCTTTGCCCTGATCGGCCCCAACGGCGCTGGCAAAACCACGGTGTTCAACTGCCTCACCGGCTTCTACAAAGCCAGTGGCGGCAAGATCGAACTGAACATGCGCGGCACTCGTACCAACGTCATTCAGTTGCTTGGCGAGCGCTTCCAGTTGGGTGACTTCGTTTCGCCCAAACGTTTTATCAACCGCCTGCACTACAAGATGTTCGGCGGTACCCACCTGGTCAACCGCGCAGGGTTG
Organism: Pseudomonas sp. NUPR-001; assembly: GCF_052147955.1. Classification (NCBI taxonomy): domain Bacteria; kingdom Pseudomonadati; phylum Pseudomonadota; class Gammaproteobacteria; order Pseudomonadales; family Pseudomonadaceae; genus Pseudomonas; species Pseudomonas sp. NUPR-001. The sequence continues at coordinate 5,444,389 of NZ_CP197353.1, read as the reverse complement.
GCGCGCACCTTCCAGAACATTCGTCTGTTCAAGGAAATGTCGGTGGTGGAAAACCTGCTGGTGGCCCAGCACATGTGGGTAAACCGCAACCTGCTGGCCGGTGTATTGAACACCAAGGCCTACCGCAAAGCGGAAAGCGATGCTCTCGATCACGCGTTCTACTGGCTGGAAGTGGTCGACCTGGTCGATTGCGCCAACCGCCTGGCCGGTGAGTTGTCTTACGGCCAGCAACGTCGCCTGGAAATTGCCCGGGCCATGTGTACGCGGCCGCAGATCATCTGCCTGGACGAACCGGCCGCTGGCCTCAACCCGCAGGAAACCGAAGCGCTGAGCAAGATGATTCGGGTGCTGCGTGATGAGCATGATTTGACCGTGGTACTGATTGAGCATGACATGGGCATGGTCATGAGCATTTCCGACCATATCGTGGTGCTTGACCACGGCAACGTGATCGCTGAAGGCGCACCGCAAGACATTCGTCACAACCCGACGGTGATTGCGGCTTATCTGGGCGCCGATGAAGAGGAACTGGTATGAGTACAGCGATCCTCGAAATGAAAGAGATCGACGTGTTCTACGGGCCGATCCAGGCCCTGAAGAAAGTCTCGTTGCACATCGATGAAGGTGAAACGGTGAGCCTGATCGGCTCCAACGGTGCGGGCAAATCGACGCTGCTGATGTCGATCTTCGGCCAGCCGCGAGCGGCTGCGGGGCAGATCGTCTACCGAGGCACCGACATTACCCACAAGTCTTCCCACTACATCGCCTCCAACGGTATCGCCCAGTCGCCGGAAGGGCGCCGGGTGTTCCCGGACATGTCGGTGGAAGAGAACCTGATGATGGGCACCATCCCCATTGGTGACAAGTTTGCCAGCGAAGACATGCAGCGTATGTTCGAACTGTTCCCGCGTCTCAAGGAGCGGCGTAATCAGCGGGCCATGACCATGTCCGGTGGCGAGCAGCAAATGCTCGCCATCGCCCGCGCCTTGATGAGCCGGCCCAAGTTGCTGCTGCTGGATGAGCCGTCGTTGGGGTTGGCGCCGATCGTGGTCAAACAGATCTTCGCCACCTTGCGTGAGTTGGCACAGAGCGGGATGACCATCTTCCTGGTGGAGCAGAACGCCAACCATGCGCTGAAACTGTCGGACCGTGCCTATGTCATGGTCAACGGCCAGATCCGTCTGAGCGGCACCGGGCAAGAGCTGCTGGTCAACGAGGATGTGCGCAACGCCTACCTCGGCGGCCACTGATACAACCTAGGTAGGAGCGGGCTTGCCCCGCGATGGCGGTGTGTCAGTTAAATCGCTATCGCGGGGCAAGCCCGCTCCCACCAGGGTTATCCACCCGTTTGTGGAAAACCTTACGAGCACTTCCTCTCAAGCGCGACACAAAGTCGCTGCAAACGAATGTTTTCCCATGCTTTTCAGTTGTCCACCATTGGTGTGGAAGCGGCTGTGGGTAACTTGGTGGCACCTTGCTGAAAGCCTTGAATTACAAGGCCTTGAGCTTTGTGGTTGTTTTTTGATCAAGTATTCAACAAAGATTTTCGGCGGCCATTGTCAAGTGTTTTGTACGCGGTGCAACTACGGCTCTGATTCACTGAATGGCCTGTGGATAACTCTGTGGGCAAGCATTGGAAAGAACGCTGCAGGCAGCGTTTTCACAGGCGTTGGGCCATCATCGGAAATGCTTTAATGCGGGTGCACTAAGGCAAGAGGGCTGATAGTCAAGGAAAATACTTGCTGGCGCCGCTGAAAAGCCCGATTGCACAGGGCTGAAGTTGCCCCCAGAGTTTGTGCAAGAGCCTGTGGATAAGGTGAGCAAAGCTTGCTCCAGCCCTTACAGATCAAGGCTTTGCCACTATTGAGCGTTTTTTGTACAGCATCTGCCTGCTTGCTGACGCGGTTGGCGGCGGGCATTCTGCTGATCCGTAATATCGACCTTGCAAGGAGTACCCGATGACTTCCACCGTATTTATCACTGGGGCCACCTCTGGTTTCGGCGAAGCCTGTGCCCGTCGATTCGCCGAGGCAGGTTGGTCGTTGGTGCTGACCGGTCGCCGTCAGGAGCGCCTGGATGCGCTATGTGAAGAGCTGTCGAAAAAAACCGAAGTGCACGGCCTGGTGCTCGACGTACGTGACCGCAAGGCCATGGAAGCGGCGATTGCCAACCTGCCGCCATCGTTTGCCAAGCTGCGCGGGCTGATCAACAACGCCGGCCTGGCCCTGGGTGCGGACCCTGCGCCGAAGTGCGACCTGGACGATTGGGAAACCATGGTCGACACCAACATCAAAGGCCTGATGTTCAGCACCCGTCTGCTGTTGCCGCGGCTGATCGCCCATGGCCGTGGCGCGACCATTCTTAACGTCGGCTCGGTGGCGGGTAACTACCCGTATCCGGGCAGCCATGTGTACGGCGGCACCAAGGCGTTTGTCGGGCAGTTTTCCTTGAGCTTGCGCTGCGACTTGCAGGGCACCGGCGTACGCGTCAGCAACATCGAGCCAGGGCTGTGTGAAAGCGAGTTCTCGCTGGTGCGCTTTGGCGGTGATCAGGCGCGCTACGACGCGACCTATGCCGGTGCCGAGGCGATCCAGCCGCAGGACATTGCCGAGACCATCTTCTGGATCATGAACCAGCCGGCGCACATCAACATCAACAGCCTGGAGTTGATGCCAGTGAGCCAGGCGTGGGCCGGTTTCTCGATCGACCGCTCCAGCAAGGCCTGACGCCCCCCCTCCGGTAGGAGCGGGCTTGCCCCGCGATAGCGATCTGCCTGACACACCGCGATCGCGGGGCAAGCCCGCTCCTACAGAGTGCTAGCATCTGTTCAAGGAAGTTGCCCACCCAGGCCTTGAAGGCAGGTAGCCAGGTGGTACGGGGTGGTCGACGGCATATCGCTGCGGCTCACCGCGCCACTGGCGTCACGGCACTCGTGCCAGCCACCGGCATGCAGGAACTGCTGCTGCAGCGCCTGGAGCTGGGCGAGGACCTTGCTGGCGCTGTTCGGGCGCAAGGTCAGGGCGCGCAAGTACTCGGCCTGAGCCCAGATGCGCTGGGTGGCATCGCGGACCCGGCCGTCTGGGCTGAGCATGGCCAACACCGCTGTGTTTTTCACACCGCAGTGCTCGGCGTAAACGAATGCGCGATCAAGCGACGCGTGCAGTTCGCTACCGCGTAGCAGCGTTGAAGACTCAAGCAGGTAGAACCATTCGAACTGGTGACCCGGTTCAAACCAGTTATCCACAGACCCGCGCGGCTTTTCCAGCATCACCCCATGCTCAGGGTCGATGAAGTGTTGTTGCATGGCCTCGGCCAGCCCCAGCAGGTCACTTTGCACCTGCTCGTCGTCGCGCACCGCCAAGGTTGCCAGGAATGCTTCGGCCAGGTGCATCAACGGGTTCTGCAACGGGCCGCTGCCCAGGTCTGACCAGTCTTCAGCCAGACTGGCTTCATACAAACCGTCGTCGCGGGCGAATTGTTCGGCCACCACGCTCAGTGCGGCGTTGAGGGTGGACTCGACCAGTTGCTCGCGCACCTGCCCCCAGTAATGGGCGCAGGCAAAAATGATGAAGGCGTGGGTGTAGAGATCTTTGCGCCGGTCCAGCGGTTTGCCCTGGGCATCGATGCTGTAGAACCAGCCTCCATGTTCGGCATCGTGGAAATGCCGTTGCAGCGAGCGAAACAGTGCCGCTGCGTGCTCACGGGCGCCAGGTTGTTCGATGCGGCTGCTGAACAGGTACAGCTGGCGGGCGCAGGCCATGGCCCGGTAGCGCTGTGCAGGCAGTGGTTGCTGCTGCGCATCGAGCGCTTCGAATGGCAGGGCCATCTGCGCGTTCCAGCCCGGGCCTTGCCAGAGCGGCACAATGCGCTGGGTAAAGTGCGTCTGCACCTGTTCGAGCAGGGCAGGCAGTTCAGGCTGGGCGTTATGAAGGTCGGGCATGGAGAAGATTCATCGCGATCAATGCGTTTGCGCGCATGGTAGCAGGAATCCCGCGGGCGGCGGCGGCCAGGCTCAACTCGGGGTGCTGAGCCCTTGCCAGTGTTTGGCGCCGACGAAGATGAAACGCAGTTGTTGGGTGATCTTGTCCTGAGGGCTCAGTGCTTGCTCAACGTCACCGCCAGGTTCGTCGATCAGTTCCGGCAGGGTGGCGAACACGGTTTTTACCACCAGATCCGCGATCACCGACAGTGCAGCATTATCCAGATGCTGCCAGCGCGGCATCATCGAAAGGTCGGTGGCCAGGTCAGAGCTGATGCCCTGGCGCAGTGTGGCAATCGCCTGACGCACGGGCTGTGAGCCGCCGTACTGTTCACGTGCCAGAAACAGGAACTGCGGGCGATTGGCCGTGACCACATCGAGGAAGATGCGCACCGACGCGTCGGTGATGCCACCGAGTTCGAACTCGTTCTGGCGCACTAGACGAATGGTCTGGCGGAAGGTTTCGCCTACTTCATTGACCAGGGCCAGGCCGAGCTGGTCCATGTCGGTAAAGTGGCGGTAGAAACCGGTGGGGACGATGCCAGCACATTTGCTGACTTCGCGCAGGCTGATACTGCCGAAACCTCGGCCACTTTCCATCAGGTGGCGGGCGGCATCCAGTAAGGCTTGGCGTGTCTGTTGCTTTTGTTCGGCGCGCGGCAGCATGGCGAGTGTCAGTTGGCAGTGAAACAGCCCTGCACTCTAATAGCCTGCGCCGGGAAAACAAAGCCCGGTCAATTGACCGGGCTTGGAGGGGAACCGTTGCAAGGTTGGGATCTCTTATTGTCTGGCATAGGCTTCAGCTCACACGTTGGTTCTTTTCGATCAGACGGTCAGAACCACCTTCGGCAACCTGATAGCGTTCTTTCAGACGATCAGAACCACCTTCGGCTACACGATTGTTGCGTTCCAGCAGACGATCCGAGCCACCTTCGGCTACACGGTTGTTGCGTTCCAGCAGACGATCCGAGCCACCTTCGGCTACGCGATTGTTGCGTTCCAGCAGACGATCCGAACCACCTTCGGCAACGCGATTGGTGCGTTCCAGCAAGCGATCCGAGCCGCCTTCGGCCAGGGTGTTCAGCGGCTGCGAGACCACCACCGAGCTGGAGCGGGATTCGGCGGTCAGGCTTTGTTCGCTGGCTGGGATGGCGAAGGCATTGGCGGCCAGGATGGACAGGGACAAGCTCAGCAGTAATTGGCGTTTCATTGTTCGGTGCTCCTTGGTGGGGCTGGAAAGTGAGTACGGAGCCAATGCTACGCTTGGGGGCGAGAGTTAGAAGTTCATAAAGATAATGGTAACAATCAACGGAATTGATGCTCTGCGGCGCAGGCTCTAGCTCAGTGCTTACAGCCGATTTGAAGAGCCGTTTGCGGGCAGCGCGCGCGTTTGATCAATGTGGGTATCGATGGGAAACCAAGAAAAAATCGGCAATTTCCATGATCAATTAAACCCCTGCGGGTTTCGTCAGTCCGATGGTTAAGTGCCATCAAAACGTCCACTGATGCAGCGTGGTCGTCAGGAGATTTATGCAATGACGCGTCCCACCAGAATCCTCACCTGGACCCTCGCCAGCCTGCTGCTGGTGCTCACCGTGCTGGTAATCGTCATTGCGACGTTTGACTGGAACCGGATCAAGCCGACCCTCAATGCCAAAGTCTCCGAAGCGTTGCACCGGCCTTTCGCCATCAATGGCAACCTCGCCGTGCACTGGCAGCGTGAACCCGAACAGGGCGGTTGGCGTGCCTGGGTGCCATGGCCGCGCTTCATCGCCGAAGACCTGACCCTGGGCAACCCGGACTGGCTCAAGGAGCCACAGATGGTCGGCCTCAAGCGGGTGGAGTTTCGCTTGTCACCGTTGCCGTTGTTGTTCCAGCAGATCGTGATTCCGCGCATTGACCTCAACCAGCCCACCGCCAGCCTCAAGCGCCTGGCCGATGGCCGCGCCAACTGGACCTTCGATTTCGGCGCCAAAGACCCGCAGGCCGAGCCCTCGGCCTGGGTGCTGGACATCGGCGCCATTGGCTTCGATAAGGGCCAGGTAAACCTTGATGACCAGACCTTGAAAACCCGCCTTGAGGTGTTGATCGACCCGCTGGGCAAGCCGATTCCCTTCAGCGATATCGTCGGCAAAGCCTCGGCGCAAAAAAGCACCGCAGCGCAAGACTACGCCTTCGGTTTCAAGGTCAAAGGCCGCTACAAGGACCAGGCGCTGTCCGGTGATGGCAAGATTGGTGGCTTGCTGGCGCTGCAGGACGCGAACCAGCCGTTTCCCTTGCAGGCTGATGTGCAGATCGCCGATACCCGCATCGCCCTCGCCGGGACATTGACCGACCCGCGTAACCTGGGTGCGCTGGACCTGCGTTTGCGCTTGTCCGGTACCAGCTTGGGCAATCTCTACCCGTTGACCGGCGTGATCCTGCCGGACTCGCCCGCGTACTCCACCGACGGCCATCTGACCGCCAAGCTGCATGAACCCGGTGGCGCGCTGTTTCGCTATGAAGACTTCAACGGCAAGATCGGTAACAGCGATATCCACGGCGACCTGACCTTCGTCGCGCGTCAGCCGCGGCCCAAACTCAGCGGCAGCCTGGTTTCCAATCAGTTGCTGTTCAAAGACCTCGCGCCGTTGATCGGCGCCGACTCCAATGCCCAGCAAAAGGCCCGGGGCGGGGCGAGCAAGCAGCCGAGCGACAAGGTGTTGCCGGTTGAAGAGTTTCGTACCGAGCGCTGGCGCAGCATGGACGCCGACGTGACCTTCAGCGGCAAACGCATCGTGCACAACGAAGCGTTGCCGTTCAACGACCTGTCGAGTCACTTCGTGCTCGACGATGGTGTGCTGCGCCTGGAGCCGCTGCGTTTCGGTGTTGCGGGCGGCAAGCTGGATGCGCAGGTTCGATTGGATGGCCGCACGGTCCCGATGCAGGGCCAGGCAAAGCTCAGCGCCCGAGGCTTCAAACTCAAGCAGTTGTTCCCGACCTTTGAACCGATGAAAACCAGCTTTGGTCAGCTCAACGGTGATGCCGACCTGAGTGGACGAGGCAACTCGGTGGCCAAGTTGCTGGCAACCGCCAATGGCGAGCTGAAAATGCTCATCAACGATGGCGCCATCAGCCGTGGCTTGATGGAGATTGCCGGATTGAATGTGGGTAACTATGTGGTCGGGCAGTTGTTCGGTGACAAAGCCGTGAAGATCAACTGTGCTGCAGCCGACTTCGCGATCAAGGATGGTTTGGCGACAACCCGGCTGTTCGTGTTCGACACCGAGAACGCGATCATCTACATCAACGGCACGGCGAACTTTGCCACCGAGCAGCTGGATTTGAAGGTTAACCCTGAGTCCAAAGGCGTGCGGCTGTTGTCGTTGCGTTCGCCGTTGTACGTGCGCGGGCCTTTCGCCAAGCCTGATGCCGGAGTGCAGGCGGTACCGCTGGCCTTGCGAGGCGCGGGGATGGTGGCGTTGGGTGTGCTGATCGGCCCGGCGGCGGGCTTGCTGGCGCTGGTGGCGCCTGGGGGGGATGTGCCGAATCAGTGTACGCCGCTGCTGGAGCGGATGAAGGCGGGGTGAGCGTATCGCGGGGCAAGGCGGGCTTGCCCCGCGATGACACTCACAACCCTTTAAGCAAATCAGCCATATCGTCGGCGTGCTCTTCTTCCTGGGCCAGGATGTCTTCGAAGATGCGCCGGGTGGTTGGGTCCGACTCACCAATGTACTGGATGATCTCGCGATAACTGTCGATGGCGATGCGCTCGGCGATCAGGTCTTCGAGCACCATTTCCTTGAGGTTCTTGCCCGCCACGTATTGGGCATGGGAAAGCTTGCTCAGGTTGTCCGGGTTCAGGTCCGGCTCACCGCCCAATTGCACGATGCGTTCGGCCAGTTTGTCGGCATGCTCCAACTCCTGGTTGGCGTGCTCGAGAAACTCGTCGGCGGCAACGCTGGCCTTGATACCGCTGGCCATGTAGTAGTGACGCTTGTAGCGCAGGGCGCAAACCCACTCGGTGGCCAGCGATTCGTTGAGCAGGCGCAGGATTTTCTCCCGGTCGGCGTTGTAACCTTCGGTCACGGCGCCTTGCTCGACATGCTTGCGGGCGCGGGCGCGCAGGGTGTTCACATCGGTCAGTTCAACGGTACTCATGGTCATCTCCTGGCTGATCACGGTGCTGCAGGGTGTACAGGGTTGGAACCGCAGCGAGCGTCAGGAGTTCGATTGCAGTTGCAACCGAGTGGGCAGAGACTGATCGCGGGGCAAGCCCGCTCCCACAGGCCGGTGGGAGCGGGCTTGCCCCGCGAATGGCTATCCACGTCCACGGAAGGGGGAAACACAGCCAATGGCACAACCACTTGCCACACGTTATCCACTGGTGCTGGTGCCGGGCATGCTCGGCTTCGTCCGCCTGCTGTTGTACCCCTACTGGTTTGGCATTGTCTCGGCCTTGCGCCGCGGCGGTGCCAAGGTCTTTGCCATTCAGGTATCGCCGCTCAACTCAACCGAAGTACGTGGCGAGCAATTGCTGAAGATCATCGAAGACATCCGCCAGCGCACCGGGGCCGACAAGGTCAACCTGCTCGGTCACAGCCAAGGCGCGCTCACCGCCCGCTACGCGGCAGCCAAACGGCCAGAGTGGGTGGCCTCGGTCACCTCGATTGCCGGGCCGAACCAGGGCTCGGAATTGGCCGACTACCTGCTTGAACATTACCCCACCGACTCGGCCCGTGGTCGCTTGCTCAAGGCCCTGTTGCATGGCCTGGGCGTATTGATCGGCTGGCTGGAAACCGGCTGGCGCGGGCCGCAGCTGCCGATCGATGTGCATGCCTCGCATCACTCACTGACCTGCGCGGGCGTGGCCCTGTTCAACCAGGCTTATCCACAGGGCCTGCCCGACACCTGGGGCGGTGAGGGCGCGGCGCTGGTCAACGGTGTGCGCTATTACTCCTGGTCTGGCACCTTGCAGCCGGGGATCACCGACCGGGGCCTGAACCGCCTGGATGGCAGCAACCGCTTCTGCCGCCTGTTCGCCCGCACCTTCGTCCGTGAGGCCGGGCATTGTGATGGCATGGTTGGCCGCTACAGTTCGCACCTGGGGCAGGTCATCGGTGATGACTACCCGCTGGATCACCTCGACATCGTCAACCAGTCACTGGGGGCGGTGGGCAAGGGCGCCGAGCCGGTGCGGCTGTTTACCGAGCATGCGGCGCGGCTCAAGGCTGCTGGGCTGTAAGCGGAGCAGGGCGAAGGGGCGTTTGCCAACGTTCGGCAAGGATCACCCCGGCCAGGGTCAGCAGACCACCGGACACATGATAGAGTGCCAGTTGCTCATCGAGGACCACAGCGGCAATCACCGCCGTGATGGCCGGCAACAGGTTGAAGAACAGTGTGGTGCGGCTCGGCCCCAGGCGGCTGACCGCCTGCATCCACGCCAGGGGCGCGATCATCGAGGCCAGTACGCAGGCGTACAGCACCAGGCCGATATTGCCCTGGCCCAGCCCGGTCTTGTCGGACAGCAGGAACAACGGCAACAGCACGATGATCGCCACCAGCACCTGCAGGTACAACAGCACCAGAGGCGGCAGGCGTAGCTGCCATTTCTTCAACAAGGTGCTGTACAGCGCATAGGCCAGGGTAGCGATGAGCATCATCAAGTCGCCGCCATTGACGCCGTGCTGCAGCAATGTACCCAGATCGCCGGCCGACACCACCACCAGCACCCCGACGAAGGACACCACCGCCCCGATCAGCGCGCCAAAGGTCAGGCGTTGTCCCAGGCTGATGATGGCCAATGCCAACGACATCAACGGCATCAGCGAGAGGATGATGCCCATGTTGGTGGCGCTGGTGATGGCTGCGGCGAAATAGGCCAGGCTCTGATACACCGCCATGCCCAGCACCCCGAGCACGAAGATTTTCCCCAGGTTAGGACGGATCTCTGCCCAGTGGCGCAGCATGGGCCGCAGCAGAAACGGGGTGAACAACAGGCCGGCCAGCAGCCAGCGATAGAAGCCGATCTCGGCGGGAAAAATCGCCCCGGCGGACATTTTGGTGATGACCGTGTTGCCCGCCCAAATAAAGATGGCCAACAGGGGAAACGCATAATTCATGAGGCAACAACTCGTGTAAGTACAGGGCGCTATTATCTGCTGTCTGTCCTGTTAGCTATACTTGCATCCAGACAACCCACCCATCGATCCAGACAGCATGGCGCTTAAATACCTCGACATCCCGCAATTCACCGCCTTGCCCGCGCCGGTGTACTTTCGTTACGACGAGTTCGGTGCCGACACCCACAGCGCCGCGCACCGTCACGCCTGGGGCCAGCTCAACTATGCGGCGCACGGCATCATGCACCTGGAAATCGATGGTCAGCGCTTTGTTTCGCCACCGCACTATGCCGTGTGGGTGCCGCCCGACACCGATCACAGCTGCTACAACCCGCAGGCGATTGTTTACCGTTCGGTCTACCTCGACCGAGCCTTGTCGCAGACATTACCAGCGCAGCCCTGCACCCTGGTGATCAGCGAGATTCTCAAGGCCATTCTCAGCGACTTTGCCCGCCGCGACGTCAGCGTGCCGGAGGATGAAGCCGACCGGCGTCTGGCCCAGGTACTGGTCGATCAACTGCGCCTGGCCCCGACCCAGACCTGCTTCTTGCCTTATGCCCGCAGCGCCGCGCTGGAAGGTGTGCTGCAGGCCATGCAGGCCGAGCCGGGCGACAACCGGCCGCTGGCGGATTGGGCGGCGGGCGTGCATGTCAGTGAGCGCACCCTGGCCCGGCAGTTCTTGCGGGAGCTGGGGATCAGCTTTGGTGAGTGGCGACTGCGCCTGCGCTTTTTACGCGCCATCGAAGCGCTGGAGCAGAACCTGCCGATCCAGCAGATTGCCTTCGACCTCGGCTACAGCAGTGCCTCTGCCTTCATCGCCATGTTCCAGCGCCATGCCCAGTGCACGCCTGAGCAATATCGGCGCCAGGCCCGCACTGCCACTATGCCTGCCGGGTGAAGGCTGGCAGACTGCGGTTTTTCCCGCCGTTGCCTTTGAGGTTGTATGACCTTCACCCCGCGCCAGATCAAAATGGCCAGTTGGATCATCGTATTCGCCGGCCTGTTGCTGGCGTTACCGCTCAAGCTGTTGCCGAGCCTGTTGGCGGGCCTGCTGGTGTTCGAACTGGTGAACATGCTCACGCCCAAGCTGCAATTGCTGATTGCCGGGGAACGTGCGCGTTGGTTGGCGGTGGCACTGCTTGGCACGCTGGTGGTCAGCACCCTGACCCTGGTGTTCGCCGGGGCGATCAGTTTTCTGCTGCACGAAGCCGAGAACCCTGGCGCCTCGCTGGATAAGTTCATGCTGCTGGTGGACCAGGCGCGCGCGCAACTGCCGCCATTCGTTGACGCTTACCTGCCGGCCAGCGCCGCAGAGTTCAAAGTGGCCATCGGTGAGTGGCTGAAAACCCACCTGGGTGAGCTGCAACTGGTGGGCAAGGGCGCGGCGCACATGTTCGTCACCTTGCTGATCGGCATGATTCTCGGCGCTATCGTCGCCTTGCAGCGCATCCCTGATATCTCTCGACGCAAACCCCTGGCCGCGGCGCTGTTCAACCGTTTGGCGCTGCTGGTGCAGGCGTTTCGCAATATCGTCTTTGCGCAGATCAAGATCTCCCTGCTCAACACCTTCTTTACCGGGATTTTCCTGGCGGTGGTGTTGCCGATGTTCGGCGTTCACCTGCCGTTGACCAAAACCCTGATCGTGCTGACCTTCCTGCTGGGATTATTGCCAGTGATCGGCAACCTGATGTCCAACACCCTGATCACCATTGTCGGCCTGTCGTTGTCGATCTGGGTGGCGATGGCGGCGTTGGGTTATCTGATTGTTATCCACAAGGTCGAGTACTTCCTCAACGCGCGGATTGTTGGCGGGCAGATCAGTGCCAAATCGTGGGAGCTACTGCTGGCGATGCTGGTGTGCGAAGCGGCGTTTGGCTTGCCGGGGGTGGTGGCCGGGCCGATTTACTATGCCTACCTCAAGAGCGAACTGCGCCAGGCTGAGTTGGTGTGATGCCAGTGGGAGCGGCGGTGCGGCGACCCGACTTGCCCCGCGAAGCGATGTGACTGGTTAATCGCAATCGCGGGGCAAGCCCGCTCCCACAGACAGGTGGTGCAAGACAGTCCCACAGGTGATTCAACCGTAGCGCTTACGCGCCTCAATGGCCAAGCCGCTGCCAATGCTGCCGAAGATGTTGCCTTCAACATGCCGGGCATTGGGCAGCATCGCCGCCACGCTCTGGCGCAGGGCCGGGATACCACTGGAACCACCGGTGAAAAACACCGTATCAACTTGGGTAACGCCAACACCGGCCTTGATCAGCAACTCCGTGACACTACCGCGCACACGCTCCAGCAGGCTGTCGATCGACTCTTCGAACAGTGCCCGGGTCAGATCGACGCTCAACCCCGATTCGACCCGTTTCAGATCAACCAGGCGACGGTCGTTGTGGGTCAGTTCGATCTTGGTTTCTTCCACTTCCATCGCCAGCCAGTGACCGGCGCGCTGCTCGATCAGCTTGAACAGGCGGTCGATGCCATCAGTGTCTTCGATGTCGTAGCGCATGCTGCCCAGGGCCAACTGGGACTTCTGCGAGTACACCGAGTTGATGGTGTGCCAGGTGGCCAGGTTCATGTGATGGCTGGTGGGCATGAAGGCGCCACTTTTCATCCGGCTGCCATAGCCGAACAGCGGCATCACGCCCTGCAGGCTGAGCTGTTTGTCGAAGTCGGTACCGCCGATATGCACGCCGCCGGTGGCGAGAATGTCATCGTGACGGTTGTCGAGCATGTGCCGTTCCGGGGCCAGGCGCACCAGTGAGAAGTCGGAGGTACCACCGCCGATATCGACGATCAGTACCAGCTCTTCACCCTGAATGTTCGACTCATAGTCGAAGGCCGCAGCAATGGGTTCGTACTGGAAGGAGACTTCTTTGAAGCCGATCTTGCGCGCCACTTCGGCCAGGGTGTCTTCGGCTTCCTGGTCGGCGGCCTGGTCGTCATCGACGAAATGCACCGGACGGCCCAGTACCACTTCATCGAAGGCGCGGTCGGCATTGGCCTCGGCGCGCTTTTTCAGCTCGCCGATGAACATGCCCAGCAGGTCTTTGAACGGCAGGGCGGTGCCCAGCACGCTGGTGTCATGCTTGATCAGCTTGGAACCCAGCAGGCTCTTGAGCGAGCGCATCAGGCGGCCTTCGTAACCTTCGAGGTATTCGTGCAGGGCCAGGCGGCCGTAGACCGGGCGGCGCTCCTCGATGTTGAAGAACACCACCGACGGCAGGGTGATCTTGCCGTCTTCCAGGGCGATCAACGACTCCACGCCCGGGCGATGCCAGCCGACGGTGGAGTTGGAGGTGCCGAAGTCGATGCCGCAGGCACGGGCCGGGGATGCGTCACTCATGGGATGTACTTCCGGGGGAAAAACGGCCGCGCAGTTTATGCCAGTGGCCAGCAGAATCAAGACCGATTATCTGCTTTACAGCAAACCCAAGGTCGCCTTGAAAGGCTATGCTTGACCCCAATCTACAGAAGCAACGCACAATTTGATGGTGATTCCTTAGATGGACTTCAAAGACTACTACAAGATACTTGGCGTAGAGCCTACAGCGGACGACAAGGCGATCAAAACGGCCTACCGCAAGCTTGCGCGCAAGTATCACCCCGACGTCAGCAAAGAGCGTGACGCCGAGGAAAAATTCAAAGAAGTAAACGAAGCGCATGACGTGCTGAGCAGCCCGGAAAAACGCGCTGAATACGACGAGCTGCGCAAATACGGCCAGCATGGCCGCCCATTCCAGGGGCCGCCCGGTTGGGAAAGCCGCAGCTCGGGTGGTTTTGAAGGTGGCGACTTTTCCGATTTCTTCAGCTCGATCTTTGGCGCCCGTGGTGGCAACGGCAATCCGTTCGGTCGTGGCCAACAGCAACGCAGCGCCGGTCGGCGAGGGCAAGACGTGGAAATGGAACTGGCGATCTTCCTGGAAGAAACCCTGTCTGGCGAATCGAAGCAGATCAGTTTCCAGGTGCCGCAGCACAACGGCAGTGGCCAGCGTACCGGTTTCACCACCAAAACCCTGAATGTGAAGATCCCTGCTGGCGTGACCGACGGCGAGAAAATCCGCCTCAAGGGCCAGGGTGCGCCGGGTATCGGCGGTGGCGCCAATGGCGACCTGTTCCTGACCATCCGCATGGCACCGCATCCGCTGTTCGATGTCGAAGGTCATGACTTGATCATTACCGTGCCGCTGGCGCCTTGGGAGGCCGCACTGGGCACCAAGGTGGCGGTGCCGACCCTGACCGGCAAGATCAACCTGACCATCCGCCCCGACAGCCAGAGTGGGCAGCGCCTGCGGGTCAAGGGCATGGGCCTGGCGAACAAGCAGGGTGCGCGCGGCGATCTTTATGCACAGCTGAAAGTGGTGATGCCCAGCCACAGCGACGACACAACCCGCGAGTTGTGGAACAAGCTGGCAGAGAAGGCGGCATTCAATCCGAGGACACAATGGAGTAACTGATGATGAGCAGTACCCTGGTCGTTCAACTGGACATGCAGACCCTTTGTCGGGAAGCCGATCTACCGGCCGCCTACGTGATCGAAATCGTCGAGCACTGCATTGTCGAACCTTCCGGGCGAACGCCGGAAGAGTGGTTGTTTGACGACCAGGCGGCGCTGCTGGCCAAGCGTGCGGCGAAGTTGCAGCGCGAGCTTGCGCTGGAGTGGGAAGGGGTGGCGCTGGCGCTGGAGTTGCTGGAAGAGGTTCAGCAACTGCGCAGTGAGAACACCATGCTCAGGCAGCGGTTGGGCAGGTTTCTGCAAGGCTGAACGCTTCATCTTGGAGGGCAACTGTCTTGCACTACCTGTAGGAGCGGGCTTGCCCCGCGATTGCAATGTGACAGGCGGATCGCAATCGCGGGGCAAGCCCGCTCCCACTGAGAGGAGGGGTTAGAGCAACTTGTAGTACAGCGCCGTCGGCCGATACGTGCCATCCGGCCCACATGCGTATTCCGGAATCTCCCCAGCCTTGATATACCCCAGCGACTGATAAAACGCCTCCGCCTCCGACCCAGCCTCGGTATCCAGGTACAAGGTCACGCGTTGTTTCTGCCGTGCGGTGGCTTCCAGCGCCTGCATCAGTTGTTGCCCCAGCCCCCGGCGGCGTGCGGCACTGTGCACCAGCAACTTCTGCACTTCCGCCCGTTTCAACCCATTGAGCTTCTGGCACAGCCCCAGCTGCACGCTGCCAAGCACTTCCTGATCCTTGCTGACCACCCACAGCAGCAACTCTCCACTGCTTAGGCGCTGTTTCACTTCATCCAGGTAGCTGTTGGCCTGTTGCGCATCGATGTTTTCCAGAAAGCCAACCGAGGCACCGTGGCGTACGGCATCGAGCAGTAAATCCACCAGTCCGTCACGGTAATGGGTAAAGCTTTCATGGGTCACCCGATTGAGGTGCGCAGCATTCATAGGCTTCACTCCATGGCACGCGGCTGCGCGCCGGGGTTGAGGATCAGCTGCATAAAAGTCAGGTCCAGCCAGCGGCCGAACTTCACCCCGACCTGCGGCATTTGCCCGTTGAGGGTAAAACCCAGGCGCTCATGTAGACGGATCGAGGCGCTGTTGCCGCTTTCGATAGCGGCGACCATCACGTGCTTGTCGCAGGCGCGCGCACGTTCGATCAGCGCTTGCATCAGCTTCGGCGCGAGGCCGTTGCCGCGTTGATCGGCGCGAATGTACACCGAGTGCTCAACGGTATGCCGAAAGCCTTCGAACGGGCGCCAGTCACCGAACGAAGCATAGCCGAGCACTTGGTCTGCGGCGGCGTCGACTATTACCAGAATCGGGTAGCGTTGGGCCTGGCGAGCGTCGAACCAGGCCTGGCGATTGGCTAGATCAACGGGTTGTTCATTCCAGATCGCCGTGGTGTTGAGCACCGCGTCGTTGTAAATGTCGCGAATGCCCGGCAGATCGGCAGTAACGGCATCACGAATCAGGTAAGTCATGGCAGCTTCTCGAACGCTTGCAAAGTGGTGTTCAGGTTAAATGGTTACCAGGCCGCGCACACCCTCGGCCTCCATGTTTTCACCGCGCCCGGCCTGGACAATTTCGCCGCGCGACATCACCAGGTACTGATCGGCCAGCTCGGCGGCAAAGTCGTAGAACTGTTCGACCAGCAAGATGGCCATGTCGCCGCGAGCAGCGAGCTTGCTGATCACCGCACCGATTTCCTTGATCACCGAAGGCTGAATACCTTCGGTGGGCTCATCGAGAATCAGCAGGCGTGGCTGGCTGGCCAGGGCACGGCCGATCGCCAGTTGCTGTTGCTGACCGCCCGACAAGTCGCCGCCGCGCCGGTGTTTCATCTGCAGCAGTACCGGGAACAGCTCATAGATAAACGCTGGAACGCTTTTCGCCTGGCTGGCGCCAAAACGCGACAGGCCCATCAACAGGTTCTCTTCGACCGTCAGGCGCGGGAAGATCTCGCGGCCCTGCGGTACGTAGGCGATACCGGCCTGAACCCGCTGGTGTGGCTTGAGCGTGGTGATCGCCTGGCCTTCCCAATGCACGGCGCCTTCGCGGGTTGGCAGCAGGCCCATCAGGCAGCGCAGCAAGGTGGTTTTGCCGACGCCGTTGCGGCCGAGCAAACAAGTTACCTCACCTACTTTGGCCTCGAATGAGAGACCGCGCAGGATATGGCTGCCGCCGTAGTATTGGTGCAGTGAATCGATTTTCAGCATGGTCATGTCCTTGGCTGCTTTATCGCGGGTGTAGGAGCGGGCTTGCCCCGCGAAGCTGTTCAACTACCTACCGAGATACACCTCGATCACCCGGTCATCCGCCTGCATCTGCTCCAGCGACCCCTCGGCCAGCACACTGCCCTGATGCAGCACCGTGACATGGTCGGCAATGCTGCCGACAAAGCCCATGTCGTGCTCGACCACCATCAGCGAGTGCTTGCCCGCGAGGCCCTTGAACAACTCCGCGGTGAACTCGGTTTCTGCGTCGGTCATCCCCGCCACCGGCTCATCGAGCAGCAGCAGTTGCGGGTCTTGCATCAACAACATGCCGATTTCGAGAAACTGCTTCTGACCGTGCGACAACAACCCGGCCGGGCGCTGCGCCGAATTGCTCAGGCGGATGGTCCGCAGCACCTCATCAATGCGGTCCTGCTGCTCGCCACTCAAGCGCGCAACGAGGCTGGTGAACACCGACTTGTCAGCCTTCTGCGCCAGCTCCAGGTTTTCAAACACACTCAAGGCTTCGAACACCGTGGGCTTCTGGAACTTGCGGCCAATACCGGCCTGGGCGATCTGCACTTCGCTCATGCGCGTCAGGTCCAGGGTTTCACCAAACCAGGCCTTGCCGGTGGTGGGCCGGGTCTTGCCGGTGATCACGTCCATCAGGGTGGTTTTACCGGCGCCGTTGGGGCCGATGATGCAGCGCAACTCACCGACGCCGATGTACAGGTTGAGCGCGTTGAGGGCTTTGAAACCATCGAAGCTGACACTGATGTCTTCCAGGGTCAGGACCGTGCCGTGGCGCACGTCCAGACCCTCGCCGCGTACCTGACCAAGGCCGATGGCGTCGCGGCCGCTGCCGGCATCGAGGATCGGTTCGAGCATGAATTCCGGGTGCACCGGAGGTAGTGGTATCGCTCTCATTGCTCACCCCTTTTCTTCAGCAGGCCGACCACGCCTTTGGGCAGGTACAAGGTCACCAGAATGAACAGCGCGCCCAGGCAGAACAGCCAGTACTCGGGGAAGGCCACGGTAAACCAGCTCTTCATGCCATTGACCAGACCGGCACCGAGCAGCGGGCCGATCAGCGTGCCGCGCCCGCCAAGGGCCACCCACACGGCGGCTTCGATGGAGTTGGTCGGCGACATTTCACTGGGGTTGATGATGCCCACTTGCGGCACGTACAACGCACCCGCCAGGCCACACAGCACCGCGCTCAACACCCAGACGAAGAGTTTGAAACCACGCGGGTCGTAGCCGCAGAACATCAAGCGGTTTTCGGCATCGCGCAGTGCGGTCAACACCCGGCCGAACTTGCTGCGCGCCAACCGCCAGCCCAGGTACAGGCTGGCGACCAGCAGCGCAACGGTCAGCAGGAACAGCACCGCACGGGTGCTTTGTGCGGTGATCTGAAAACCGAGGATGCTTTTGAAGTTGGTGAAGCCATTGTTGCCGCCAAAGCCGGTTTCGTTGCGAAAGAACAACAGCATCCCGGCGAAGGTCAGGGCCTGGGTCATGATCGAAAAATACACACCCTTGATCCGCGAGCGGAAGGCGAAGAAACCGAACACCAAGGCCAGCAAACCGGGCGCCAGCACCACCAGGCACAAGGCCCAGGCAAAGTGCTGGGTACCGGCCCAGTACCAGGGCAGCTCGCTCCATGACAGGAAGGTCATGAACGCTGGCAGGCCATCACCCGCCGCTTCACGCATCAGGTACATGCCCATGGCATAGCCACCGAGGGCGAAGAACAGCCCGTGCCCCAGCGACAGCAACCCGGCGTAGCCCCAGACCAGATCCAGCGCCAGGGCAACGATGGCGTAGCAGAGAATCTTGCCGACCAGGGTCAGGGTGTAGGCCGAGACCTGCAAGGCGTGGCCGTCCGGCAGCAACGACAGGAGCGGCAAGGTCAGCAGCACCAGCAAGACAACGGCACCCGTGGCCAGGGTCCAACGCGGGCCGACCTTTTGGCTGGCGGTAACAAGCAGAGGCTGGTTCATCAGTCGATCACCCGTCCCTTGAGTGCGAAGAGGCCTTGCGGGCGTTTCTGGATGAACAGAATGATCAACGCAAGGATGAGGATCTTGCCGAGCACCGCACCGATTTGCGGCTCCAGCAGTTTGTTGGCAATGCCCAGACCGAACGCGGCCCACAGGCTACCGGCCAGTTGGCCGACGCCGCCGAGCACCACCACCAGGAACGAGTCGATGATGTAGCTTTGGCCCAGGTCTGGCCCGACGTTGCCGATCTGGCTCAGGGCCACACCACCGAGCCCGGCGATACCCGAGCCGAGGCCGAAGGCAAGCATGTCGACACGCCCGGTGGGCACGCCACAGCAGGCAGCCATGTTGCGGTTCTGGGTCACGGCGCGCACGTTCAGGCCCAGGCGCGTGCGGTTGAGCAGCAGCCAGGTCAGCAGCACCACGAACAGGGCAAAGCCGATGATCACCAGGCGGCTGTAGGGCAGTACCAGGTTCGGCAGCACCTGAATGCCGCCAGACAGCCACGCCGGGTTGGCCACTTCAACGTTCTGCGCACCGAACAGCAGGCGGATGGCCTGGATCAGGATCAGGCTGATGCCCCAGGTGGCCAGCAAAGTTTCCAGCGGACGACCGTACAGGTGGCGGATCACCGTACGCTCCAACAGCATGCCAACCCCGGCGCTGACGCAGAACGCCACGGGCAGGGCGATCAGTGGATAAAGCTCGATGGCCGCAGGTGCATAGCGCTGGATCAACACCTGTACCACATAGGTGGCGTAGGCCCCGAGCATCAGCATTTCGCCGTGGGCCATGTTGATCACCCCGAGCAAGCCGAAGGTGATCGCCAGCCCCAATGCCGCCAGCAGCAGGATCGAGCCCAGTGACAAGCCGCTGAAGGCCTGGCCGAGCACTTCACCGATCAGCAACTTGCGCTTGACCTGAGCCAGGCTGGTTTCAGCGGCGGTGCGCACGCTGGCGTCACTTTCCACGCCCGGTTGCAGGAGCGCTTCGAGGCGGGTGCGGGCCATGGGGTCGCCGGTTTCGCCGAGCAGGCGAACCGCTGCCAGACGCACCGCAGGTTCGCTGGCCGCCAGTTGCAGATTGGCCAGGGCCAGGCCCAGGGCTGCGTGCACGGCGCTGTCGGTTTCGCTGGCGAAGCGCCGGTCGAGAAAGGCGACTTGCGCCGGCTGCGCACTTTTTTGCAACTGCTGCGCGGCAGCCAGGCGCACGCTGGCGTCATCACTGAGCAGTTGATGGCTGGCCAGGGCGTTGTCGACCAGGCCGCGCAGGCGGTTGTTCAGGCGCAGTTTGCGGGTATCAGTAGGGCTCAGGCGCCCTTGCTGCAGCGAGGTCAGCAGTTCGAGGCGTGATGGATCCGGTTGTGCCGCCCAGCCCTGCAGCAGGCGGGCCTGCTCGTTGGGCTTGGCGGTGAGGAAGAATTCACCCTCGCCGGCCTGGGTTGCCAGAGGGAGCAGCAAGAGGAGGGTGAGCAGGAGTCTGTACATGGTTTATCCCGGTATCAGCGGTGGGTTCATCGCGGGGCAAGCCCGCTCCCACAGGTGTAGGAGCGGGCTTGCCCCGCGATGGCGTCAATTACCTTTCACCGCATAATCCGGACGCTTGTCGTTACCCGGAATGAACGGGCTCCAGGGTTGCGCACGCAGCGGCTGCTCGGTCTCCCACACCACACTGAACTGCCCGTCATCCTGAATCTCGCCGATCATCACCGGCTTGTGCAGGTGGTGGTTGGTCTTGTCCATGGTCAGGGTGTAACCCGACGGTGCTTTGAAACTCTGCCCGGCCAACGCCTCACGGACCTTGTCGACGTCAGTGGATTTAGCCTGCTCGACCGCCTGCGCCCACATATGAATACCGACGTAGGTGGCCTCCATCGGATCGTTGGTCACCGCCTTGTCGGCACCCGGCAGGTTCTTGGCCTTGGCATAGGCCTTCCAGTCAGCGACGAACTGGCTGTTGACCGGGTTCTGCACCGACTCGAAGTAGTTCCACGCTGCCAGATGCCCCACCAGCGGCTTGGTATCGATGCCGCGCAGTTCCTCTTCACCCACCGAGAAAGCCACCACCGGTACGTCGGTGGCTTTCAAGCCCTGGTTGGCCAGCTCTTTGTAGAACGGCACGTTGGAGTCGCCGTTGACTGTAGAGATCACCGCAGTCTTGCCGCCGGCCGAGAACTTTTTGATGTTGGCAACGATGGTCTGGTAATCGCTGTGACCAAACGGCGTGTACACCTCTTCGATGTCTTTGTCGGCTACGCCCTTGCTGTGCAGGAAGGCACGCAGAATCTTGTTGGTGGTGCGCGGGTAAACGTAATCGGTGCCGAGCAGGAAGTAGCGCTTGGCCGCGCCGCCGTCTTCGCTCATCAGGTACTCCACCGCAGGAATGGCCTGCTGGTTCGGCGCCGCGCCGGTGTAGAACACGTTCGGCGACATTTCCTCGCCCTCGTACTGCACCGGGTAGAACAGCAGGCCGTTGAGCTCTTCGAACACCGGCAGCACCGACTTGCGCGACACCGACGTCCAGCAACCGAAGACCACCGCGACCTTGTCCTGGGTCAGCAGTTGCCGGCCTTTTTCAGCGAACAGCGGCCAGTTCGAGGCTGGGTCTACCACCACCGGTTCGAGCATCTTGCCGTTCACACCACCCTTGGCATTGATTTGCTCGATGGTCATCAAGGCCATGTCCTTGAGTGAGGTCTCGGAAATCGCCATGGTCCCGGACAGCGAATGCAGGATACCGACCTTGATGGTCTCGGCGGCCTGGATGCTCCAGCTTAAGCCCATCGCCGCGATGGACGCGCTGAGGGTAAAGGCCTTGATCAGACTGCGACGCTTCATGTGCTCTCTCCGGTGCTTTTTAGAGTGTTGGCAACGCGAAGAGGGCTTTTGCAAGTGGTATGCCGACTTGTGTACAAGTGGCGAAGCCCCGTATTTGCTGGGGTTGTGGGGGGTGGTTGCGAGGATTTGCGGGCCAGCTTGGTGCGCCATGCACAGGGTTAGGGCTGTGGTGCGGCTGATCGCGGGGCAAGCCCGCTCCCACTGTGGGAGCGGGCTTGCCCCGCGATCGCGTATCAACTCGACTTCAACTTCAACTTGTTCACGGCCTCAGTAAACGCACTATCCCCCGCCTTAGCCGTGTACACCATGTTGAAAGTAATGTCCTCGATGACCGACGGATCCTTCCACGCCGCGCCGCCGGGAATCTCCAGGGTCCATTCCGAGATCGCCCCTGTACCCTCGAACGGCAGATAACGTCCGTCATGGAACATCAGCTCATACACCCAGGTGCCCGGCTCGTAACCCAGCCCGTCTTCGGCAACTGGTTCTCCATGTGTTGCAGGTTGCTCAGCAGCGACTCGCCCGCCAGCATGCCCTTGTAGTTGTCGAACCAGGCCGTGGTGTCGATGAAGCTTTCGCGCCGGTAGTCGCCAATTTCATAACGCCAGGCCTCTTCCACCCCAGGCACAGCGAACGTACAACGTCGTAGGCAGCGCCGTAGATCTGCTCCTGGCGGGCGACCAGCCAGTTGTAGAACGGAGTGTTTTCGGTCAGCGCGAGGTAGGCCAGCGACAGGGCTTGTTGGTACAAGGCACTGAGGTAGGCAATCGGCCCGCAGTTGGCCTCGGGTGCCTCTGGGCTGCACGTGTTGCTGAGCTGCTCGGGGAACAGCTTGGCGTAAGTGTTGGGGGTGACGACGGATTCCTGGCTGGTCATGCGCGGTGCTCCTGATGCTTGAACAGACGGCGTGCGTGAACGGCAGGGCCGGTCACCGGGGGAGGTCTGAGCACATTTGAGGCGCGGGCGAAAATTGCCGCAACTGACAAAAATGCCAGGTAAGGCGTGGAGAGCCCGGCGTTGCGGGGCTGGCCAGGGGGTTAACGTTTTGACACATCCTCAGTAGTTGAGTACCGTGCCGCACCGCAGTAGATTCTGCGGCACGGGATTGGCGTCCCAGGTTCAGAGATACAGAGCACTAACGCACTCAGCGATTGTGTTCGGCATGGTTGCACCCGATATGGGCGGAGCCGTGTGTGGGAGCCTTCGGGCTCACCGGGTATCTCTGACCGGCACGCCAACCCGCACGGCTCCGCTCACCCATATTGGCGTGTGGGCGCGGAGCGACATTTAGAGAGAGCCGCAAGGAGTAGCACCATGCTCAAGAAGATCGTTCCAGATCCACCGATCCGCCACGTGACTGCCGCGACACACTTTGGTACCTGCCATCAGGCCCATGAGCCGACTTGCCTGGTGCTTGCCGGGGTGGATGCCGAGGATGCGCTAGTGTGCGCGGTGACCGCGTTGAAGGCCGCTTACGAAACCAATGCGCTGGCCCTTGAACAGGCCGAAGATCCGCTGCGTAGTTTGCTGACCGCAACGGAGAATTCATTGGAGAAAGGCTTGGCACTGACCGAAGCGGTATTGCGGGGGGTGGAGCAAGGGTAAGTCTCGCGGGGCAAGCCCGCTCCCACAGCACCTGTAGGAGCGGGCTTGCCCCGCGAAAAAGTCAGCTCAATCGTGCCGCGCCCTACGTACAAACTGGTAGGTCACCGCCAGCAGCAGAAACCACAACGGCGTCACGATCAGCGCCGCGCGGGTGTCGCTTTCCAGGCTCAACAGCACCAGGATGAAGGCGAAGAACAGCAAGCACACGTAGCACATGAAACGCCCGCCCGGCATCTTGTAGTTCGAGGCCTGGTGCAGGGCTGCACGGTGTTTGCGAAAGCTCAGGTACGACAGCAGAATCAGTGTCCAGACGAACATGAACAGCACCGCCGACACCGTGGTCACCAAGGTGAAGGCTTCAATCAAGTCGGGTACCAGGTACATCAGCGCTGCACCCAGCAACAGGCACGAGCAGGAGAAGTACAGGCCGTTGGCCGGAACCTTGCGGCTCGACAGGTGTTCGAAACTGCGCGGTGCATCACCTTGCTGGGCCAGACCGAACAGCATACGGCTGGTGGAGAACACGCCACTGTTGGCCGACGACGCCGCCGAAGTCAGTACCACGAAGTTGATGATGCTCGCCGCCGCTGGCAAACCGGCCAGCACGAACAGCTCAACGAACGGGCTCTTGCCCGGCACCACATCGCGCCACGGGGTCACCACCATGATGGTGATCAGGGCCAGTACGTAGAACACGATGATCCGCACCGGAATCGAGTTGATCGCCCGCGGCAGGGTGCGCTCGGGGTTCTTCGCTTCCGCAGCGGTGGTACCCACCAGTTCGATACCGACGAAGGCGAACACGGCAATCTGGAAACCGGCGAAGAAGCCCATCAGGCCATGGGGGAACATGCCGTCGTCGTTCCACAGGTTAGTCAGGCTGGCGGTACGCCCGGCGGGCGATTCAAAGCCGACCAGCACCATGTACAAACCCGTACCGACCAGGGCCAGGATCGCGACGATCTTGATCATGGCGAACCAGAATTCGATCTCGCCGAACATCTTCACCGTGATCAGGTTCAGCGACAGCAGCAGCCCGACACAGGCCAGCGCCGGTGCCCATTGTGGTAAGTCGGGAAACCAGAATTGTGAATAGGCGGAAATGGCGATCACGTCGGCAATGCCGGTGATGATCCAGCAGAACCAGTACGTCCAGCCGGTGAAATAGCCGGCCCAGGGGCCGAGCAGGTCGGCGGAGAAGTCGATGAACGACTTGTATTCCAGGTTCGACAGCAGCAACTCACCCATCGCCCGCATGACGAAGAACAGCATGAAGCCGATGATCATGTAGACGAAGATGATCGACGGACCGGCCAGGCTGATGGTTTTGCCCGAGCCCATGAACAGCCCGGTACCGATGGCGCCACCGATGGCGATCAGCTGGATATGGCGGTTGGACAGGCTGCGTTCGAGGTGTTCGTGTTCATCAGGTATGGGTTGTTGCGGGGGCAGGTTTGCAGTCATAGGCTAGGCAATTCCATGTAATACATTTCTCTTGTGCGCGTTAGGCTAACACGCGCCTTCCTGGCGCAACCGCGACAATACGTCTCAAGACCAAAGCGTGCTTGACGACGATCAACGCTTGCGCATCAGGCCAATAAAGAACAAGCCGCCAATCGCGGCGGTGGCGATGCCGATGGGCAGGTCTTCCGGTGAGATCAGCGTGCGGGCGGCAACATCGACCCAGATCAGGAACAGGCTGCCCAGCAACAGGCACACCGGCAGCAAGCGGGTGTGTTCGGCGCCGACCAGACGCCGGGCAATGTGCGGCACCATCAGGCCGACAAAGCCGATCGAGCCACTGATCGCCACCAGCACCCCGGTCAACAGCGAGCAAATCAGAAAGGCCAGCAGGCGTACCGAACGGGCATTCAAACCGAGGGTCACCGCCGTCTGCTCACCGGCCATCAGCGCATTGAGCGCCCGTGCCATGCCGAGCAGCAGGGTCAAGCCGAGCAACACGCTGAGCGCCGGGATCGGCAGCAGTTCCCAACGCGCCAGGCCCAGGCCGCCGAGCATCCAGAACATCACCGCCGAACTGGCGCGGTGATCGCCGAGAAACAGCAATAGGTTGGCCACTGCCATCATCACAAACGCCACTGC
This sequence comes from Pseudomonas sp. NUPR-001, assembly GCF_052147955.1. Classification (NCBI taxonomy): domain Bacteria; kingdom Pseudomonadati; phylum Pseudomonadota; class Gammaproteobacteria; order Pseudomonadales; family Pseudomonadaceae; genus Pseudomonas; species Pseudomonas sp. NUPR-001. Next base: position 5,419,092 of record NZ_CP197353.1, on the reverse strand, counting down.
CACGCCGCACAGCAGCAGGCGGTCGCTGTCCAGGCGACCGCCGCGGCTGGCAATCGCCAGCACCAGCAGCATGCTACACAGCGCGCCGATAAAGGCGGCCAGTGGCAGGGTCAGTACGCCCAGCACTTCACCGATATGCAACACCACCAGCACCGCGCCGAGGGTCGCACCGGAGGTGACGCCGAGCAGGTGCGGATCAGCCAGCGGGTTGCGCGTGACCGCCTGCAACACCGCACCGATCATCGCCAGGCCACCGCCGACCAGGGCGGCAAGGAGCATGCGCGGCACTCGAATCAGCCAGACGATGTGCTCCTGGCCGGTGCTCCAGGCTGGCGTTTCGGGGGCAATGCCGAAGACTTTGAACAGCACCACGCGCCACACCACCTCTACCGGCACCGGCGCTGCGCCGAAGCCCAGCGACACCACGCAGGACACCAGCAGCAGGCCGCTCAGGCCGAGCAATAGCAAGCGGTAGCGAGTCATGCGCCGTGCAAGCCGGCAGCGATGGTTTCGATGGCGTCGACGTTTTCCAGGCTCGGTGTGGCGGCCACGTACGGGATGACCACGAAGCGCTGATGACGGATCGCCGACACCGACTGCAACGCCGGGTGCTGTTCGAGGAAGGCACGTTTTTGCGCTGCGCTGATCTCGCCATAGTCGACGATGACGATCACTTCGGGGTTGCGCTCGACCACACTTTCCCAGTTCACCCGGGTCCAACTGGCGTCGATATCGTCGAGCACGTTACGGCCACCCGCCGCTTCGATCAGCGCCTGGGGCATGCCCAGGCGGCCGGAGGTCATGGCGCGGTCTTCACCGCTGTCATACAGAAACACCCGTGGGCGTTGTGCTGGCAGTGCCTGTTGAACCACGGCAATGCGTTGCTGCATCTGACCGATCAACTGTTCGGCACGCGCTTGTACATCGAAAATCTTGCCGAGGTTACGCAGGTCGTTATAGGTGTCGTCGAGGCTGGCGGCCGCACGCTTCATCACGAAGGCACAGGACTCGGTCAACTCGTACACCGGAATGTTCAGCGGTGCCAGGGTTTGCGGGGTGAGGTCACCGCCGACGCGCATGCCGTAGTCCCAGCCGGCGAAGAAGAAATCGACATTGGCGTTGAGCAGGGTTTCCACCGAAGGGTACTTGCTGGCCAGCTCCGGTAAACCGTCGAGTGCCTTGCTCAGTTCCGGGGTGACCGCTTTCCAGCCACTGACACCGCTGTAGCCGACCATGCGCTGACGCAGGCCGAGTGCGAGCATCATCTGCGTCATGTTGATGTCGTGGCTGAGGGCGTGCTCGGGTGCTTTGTTGAAGGTCACCTGGCGGTTGCAGCTTTGTACCGTCAGCGGGTACTGGGTGGCCTGGGCGAAAGCACTGGTGCTGGCCAGCAGGGCGAGCAGCAGCAAGGTCGTTCGAATCATCGCTGGGTTATCCAGGTAAGGCGTGGGTGGTCGGCGAGGGGGTGGCGGTCAATCAGTGCTTGTACACCGAAGACGTCGAGCAGCAAGTCGGTGGTCAGCACCTCGCTGGGAGTACCGCTGGCGACGATGCGCCCGTGATCCAGCACGTACAGGCGATCACAGAAGGCCGCCGCCAGGTTCAGGTCATGAATGCTGGCCAGGGTGCCGATGCCCAGGCGGCGCACTTGCTGCAACAGCTCCAGCTGATAGCGTGGGTCGAGGTGATTGGTGGGCTCATCGAGGATCAACACCTGCGGTTGCTGAACCAGGGCGCGGGCGAGAATCACCCGCTGCTTTTCGCCCCCCGAAAGGCTGGCAAAGGCATGGTCATCAAAGCCGTCCAGACCGACTGCCTGCAGCGCGGATTTGACCAACTGCCGGTCTGCCTCGGTGTCGCCGTCGAACAGCCCCTTGTGCGGGGTGCGGCCCATGGCCACGACCTCCTCGACATTCAGGCCGAAGGCATCGGGAAACTCCTGCAGCACCACGGCAATGCGTTGCGCACACCAACGGGGCGACTGACGCCAGAGGTCGTGATCATCCAGGCGCACCACGCCGCGTTCAGGTTTATTGAAGCGGTACGCGCAGCGCAGCAGGCTGGTTTTACCGCTGCCGTTGGGGCCGATCAAACCGACGAACTCTCCCGCCCTGACCTGCAGATCGACCGCGTGCAGTTGGAACTGGTGATGACAATGGCCGTGGCCCAGTGGCGACCAGTGCAGGTCGCTGATACTCAGGGTACTCATGACAATCCTGGCGAAAGCGGGCCGCTATGGTAGCAGCTCAGCCGGTAGGAGCGGGCTTGCCCCGCGAGACGATCCACCAGACAGACCACCATCGCGGGGCAAGCCCGCTCCCACCGAAGAAATGCCGTAGGAGCGGGCTTGCCCCGCGAAAAGATTTATCCACCGCTCAAGCAGTCTTCATTCGGCGCGACCACACCCCCCAATCCAGCACCCACACAGCCAGCAACGAAACGCCCACCAACGGAAACACCACACCCAACGCAACCATGATCACTATCGCCGTCTTCCATTTCGGCAAATCATGGCGCAGCGGCGGCACACCCAGGCCACCTTCAGGCCGACGTTTCCACCACATCACCAGGCCACTGACCGAACCGAGCAGAATCATCAAACAAATCAGCAACACGATGATCTGGTTCAGCGGGCCGAACATCTTGCCCTCATGCAGCATCACCCCCACTTCCGTGGCGCGGGCAACGCCGTTGTAGTCTTGCCAGCGCACATCCACCAGCACCTTGCCGGTGTACTGGTCGACATGCAGGGTGGCGTCGTTGCGCGGGTCGTCGGCAAACACGGCGATGGTGTAAACGCCGTCAGCGCTGGTGGGCAGGGTGATGCTGTAGCCCGGCACCACCGCACGGGTAGCCGCCAGTTCTTGAATCTGCTGCAGGCTGACTTGCGGGGCCGCCGGGGCACTTGAGGCCATCGAATGCCCGGCATGCTCGGCATGCGCACCCGACTGCGGCATCGGGGTGTTTTCCACTGCCCAGGGGACGGTCTGGCGCGTTGCGCTGTTGAGTTCGCGGGCCTGTTGGTCGGAGTGCGGCACATCGTTCCACATGGCGGCAGGGAAGCGGTTCCAGACATCGGCGTACTTCGCGCCCCAGAAGCCGGTCCAGGTCATGCCGCTGAGCAACATCAGCAGCAACAGGGCCGAGCCCCAGAAACCGGTGACGGCATGCAGGTCGCGCCACAGCAGGCGCCCACGGGCATTCAGGCGCGGCCACAGCACGCCCGCGCTGCTCTTGCCGCGTGGCCACCACAGGTACAACCCGGACACCACCAGCACGATGCCCCAGCCAGCGGCCAGTTCCACCAGTCGATCACCGACGGTGCCAATCATCAGCTCGCCATGCAGGGCACGGGCGACCGCTTGCAGGTTGCTTTTTGCGTCCTGCTCACCCAGCAGTGTGCCGTCATAGGGGTTGATGAACACGTTCAGTTCACGCCCGGCATCTTTGACCACGAACTGTGCGCTACGGTCGGCGGCAATCGCTGGCAGGTACTGGCTGACCTGCCCCTTGGGGTAAGCCGTGTGTACCTGTTGCAGCAAGTGGTCGGCGCTTTGCCGGTGGTGCCCGGCTTCGACCACCATCAGGTCACGGTAAAGCAACGGGTCGAGTTGCGGTTTGAACAGGTAGATGATCCCGGTGATCGCCAGCAGGATCATGACCGGGGCGACAAACAGCCCGGCATAGAAGTGCCAACGCCAGGCCAGGTTGTAGAAGCTAATCGGCGCTTTGCTCATGGTGTGCTCCCATGTTGTGCAGGTAAGGCGCGATCGGCGATCGCGCCCCGAGGGTGGATCAGAAGCTCAGGTCAACCTTGGTCCAGAGCGTGCGCCCTGGCTCATTGATGGCCTGTGGATCGCTTGCGGGGTAGCCGAAGCCGGCGTTGCCCGCCAGGTTCAGGTGTTCGGCATAAGCCTTGTCGAACAGGTTATCGACCCCCGCGCTGAGCTTGAGGTGCTTGCTGACCCGGTAGCTGCCATTGAGCGAGAACACCCCGAAACCTGCGCTTTTTTCATAATCTTTGCCGACTACGTTGCCGTAGTTCTCGGCGATGCGATTCTGCGCGGCGACCACCCGCCATAACGCCCCGGCACTCCAATCGTCACGGCTGTAGGTGAGCCCCAGGCGGCTCTCAAGGGGGGGCATCTGTGGCAGCGCTGTGCCATCACTGCTGTTCTTGCCCCAAGCGTAGGCCAGGGTTGCGTCAGCTTTCCAGTTCGAGGTCAGGTTATAGGCCGCCCCCAATTCGCCACCCATGATCCGCGCGTCGATGTTCTGTGCCCGCGAGCTGCTCATGCCCATCATGTTGGTGCGGTAGTCGAACAGGATGTAGTCGCGGACCTGGCCGACATAGCCCGAGGCCCAGGCCTGCAGGTCTTCGGTCTGGTACTGGATGCCAAAGTCCACTTGCGTGGTTTTCTCAGGCTTGATGCTGTCGAAGGCATTGACCGAACCGGCTGGCCCCGACTTGGGCGAAAACAGCTCCCAGTAATCCGGGAAGCGCTCGGCGTGGCCAAGGCCGACGTAGGTGGTGGCCGGGAGGTCAGCGAGGTCATGCTCGTAGCGAACAAAGCCACTGGGCAGGGTATCGGCACGGGTGTCGTCACGGGTGGCACTGGTTTCCCGGTAGTCTTTGGCCGAGGCGCGGTCCAGGCGTGCGCCAGTGATGACGCGGTCTTGATCGGCGGCATACCAGGTCAGCTCGGCAAACATGCCGTAGTTGTGGAAATCGGCGTCTTTGGTCCAGGGCATTTGCTTGTGCACGTCGATGCCCATGCCGCCGCGCTGACGGTGCTCGTTGGTCTGCGCATCAACGCCAGCGATCAACTGCAATTCGCTCCAACGCCAGGTGCCTTTTACCCGGCCGCCCAAGGTACGACGGTCAACGTTGCTGACCATCGGCGAACCCATCATGCCCATGCCCGAGGGCGTGCGCAGGGTGTAGTTGTCCATCACGTGGTCGGCGTAGTTGTAGTAGACCTGGGCCTCGAGCTTGTCCCACACCTCGCCGATGTTGGACTTTTCAAAACGCAGGCCCAGGCTTTCGCGCTTGAACTGCGAGCCGTCCATGCCACGCCCGGCGTAACGGGCTTCACCATCACCTTTGCCGGCGGTGAGCTCCACCAGGGTGTCGGCATCCGGTGTCCAGCCCAGTGCAACATCACCGTTCCACTTGTCCCAGCGCGACGGCACGGTGTCGCCATTGCCGTCTTCATAGTCATCGGAGTGTGACTGGTTGCCGACTACCCGCACATAACCCAGCTGGCCACCGGCAGCAGCGTCGACGAGCTTGTCGAAGCGGCCATTGGAACCGGTCAGCAGGCTGGCGTTGACCCGGCTACCGAGCTCGCCGAATTTCTCCGGGTCGCGGTCGAAGAGGATGGTCCCGGCAGATGCGCCCGGCCCCCAGATCACGCTTTGCGGGCCTTTGATCACGGTCAGCCGGTCGTAGGTTTCTGGCGAAATGTAGGAGGTGGGGGCGTCCATGCGGTTTGGGCAGGCGCCAAGCATTACGCCGCCATTGGTGAGGATGTTCAGGCGTGAGCCGAACATGCCGCGCAGCACCGGGTCGCCATTGGTGCCGCCAGCGCGGATCGCCGAGAAGCCTGGGATGGTTTTCAGGTAGTCGGCGCCATCGCTGGCCGGTACGGGTTGGCGTGGGTCTTTCGGGTTGGTGACGATGGTCAGCGGTGAACTGGGCGCGACCGCAGTGATGACCGTCGGGCTCAACTCATTTTGATCATGACGATGCTCCTCGTGCTCGCTGGCGGCCAGGGCCAGGGGGCTGAGCAAGGTGCCGCAGATCACGGCAAGGGTCCCGCGCAGGGACAAACGAAACACAGCAGTACAGCCGGACATAGTGATTCCAACATCGATCAGTCATAAGGGCGCAGTGGGCCATCGGCAGCGTGCCGAACCCACGAACGCAACAGGTGATTTCAGACGACGATGAAGGCAGGTGGCGCGCGGGTCAGGGCCCCGGGAAACACGGTGTGCCGGGCATAGCCCTGGCGGGTCAGGGTGATCAGTGTGCTGCTGGCAGGAGCCGCCTCGGTGTTCAGCAGGCTCAGGGCCTGGGGCAGGGCCGGGCAGTGGAAGAACAGGCTGCAGTAGCCGCACTTCTCCCAGATCACATGCAGCGAAGCGCTATCCGTGTGCTGGCCGTCGCTGTGGCAATCGGCACTGCTGTCCATCGCCATGCTCATGTTCATGTCTTTCGACATGGCACGGTGATCCATCGGCATCGACTGGGAAACCAGTGGGCCGATGAAGATCATCAACATGGCGAACAGGCTCAGCCAGCTGCCACGAACCCTTCTGGAGTCGGGGCGTGCGGGGCGGGAGCGGCTGCTGCGGGCGATGCTCATGGTGAGCAGCGTTCAGTCAGCGGTCAGTGGCTGTGCGCTTCACCTTCGGGGGCCTGCTTCTGCACGGCGACATCGACGGTGACGTCACCGGCTTTTTCGAAATGCAGGGTCATCGGGAAGCGTTTGCCGTCGCTGAGCAGGCTGCGGTCCTTGGGTTGCATCAACATCACATGGTAGGCACCGGGGGCGAACACCAGGTCTTTGCCTGCAGGTACTTCCACGCGTTGCACCTGCTGCATCTTCATCAGGCCGTCCTTGTGCACATGCTCATGCAACTGCACGTCGTCGCTGATCGGGCTATCGATGCTGAGCAGGGTGTCGGCGCTGCTGCCGTTGTTGTGAACGACAAAGTACGCAGCCACGTTGGGGGCGTTGGGCGGCAGTTCCTGCGACCACGGGTGGGCGATATGCAGGTCACCCTTGGTGTATTCGTGGGCGTTGGCAAAGGTGGCAGGCAGCAGCAGAGCGGCCAGCAGCAGGGCGTTTTTGAACATGGTGATTCTCCAGTCGATTCAGGTTCGCAACAGGCGGCGTCGTGAAGTCAGGCTAGAGGGGAGGCGCGCGGGTTCAGCGCTGGCCACAGTTGGCGTGGCGTCGGCTGATTGGCGACAAGCACGGCCTTGGGGCGGGCAAAGTCCTGGGTAGGCAACAGCAAGCGTGGAGGCTGCCCTGGCAATGCCAACAGTGGCGCGGCGCCGGAGCAACACCAGCAGTGTTGCATGGTCGAGTGGTCATCGTTTTGCCGGGTGCCGTCGGGCGAGCCGAGGGAAATGGCGATTAGCTTGGTGCCGCCGGTGGAGCAGAACGTACCCCAGAGTAGTTGTTCCGCCTGGCTTTTCGGCGCGGCGGCAGACAACGGCATGGCCAGCAGATTGAACAGCACTGCAAAGCAGGCAATCCAGGCATGGGCAAGCCGATGTGAGGGCATGGAAAGATCCGGTCAGGAATCGAGTGATGGCTATTTAGCCAGAGTTGAAAGTATATGTAAAAAACCCAGGCATGCGATGAAATGTCGCGGCGGCCTCTGTGGGAGCGGCGGTGCGGCGACCCGACTTGCCCCGCGATGCGATTTGTCAGCCACATCGCATCGCGGGGCAAGCCCGCTCCCACAGGGTATTACAGCAAGCCCACACACTCACTGTGATCAGACGGCTTTGTTGCGCCCCATCAGGCCGCGCACGGTTTCTTGCAGGTCGGCAGGCAGCACTACGACTTTGGCGTTTTCGCTACCCGCCAGGTTTTCCATGGCGCCGATGTAGCGTTCGCCCAGCAGGTACATGGCCGGGGTGATTTCGTTGCCAACGGCGTCTTTCACCAGGGAGATCGCGCGCGCCGAGGCTTCGGCCAGGTTGATCTGCGCTTCGGCATCCAGCTTGGCCGATTGCAGGCGTGCCTCGGCCTCCAGAATCGCAGCCTGCTTGGCGCCTTCTGCACGGGTGACATCGGCTTTACGCTCACGCTCGGCAGCGGCCTGACGCTCCATGGCCGACTGCATGTTTTCCGAAGGCTTGATGTCCTGGATTTCCACCGAACGTACCGTCACGCCCCAGTCTTCGGTCTGCTCCGACATCGCTTCGCGCAGGCGGGCCTTGATCTGTTCGCGGCTGGACAGCGCTTCGTCGAGGTCCATGGCACCGACAATGGCACGCAGCGAGGTCATGGTCAGGCTGGTCACGGCGTAGCTGAAATCCTGCACGCCGTACGCAGCTTTCTGCGGATCGACGACCTTGGCAAAGCACAGGGCGTTGGCGACGATCACCGCGTTGTCACGGGTGATGATTTCCTGTTGCTGCACATCGAGGATCATGTCTTTGGTCGGCAGGCGGTAGGCGACCACGTCCATGTAGGGAATGACGATGTTCAGGCCGGGCTTGAGGGTGGCCTGGTAGCGACCCAGGCGTTCGACGATCCACTCTTCGCCCTGAGGCACGATGCGTACCCCTTTGAACAGGGTAATGAGGACGAACGCGGCGAGTGTGCCGGCGACGATGAGGCTGGTCATGAGTCAAAGTTTCCTTGTGCTGATCAGGCCCGGGTAACCCGGGCAGTATTGCCTTCGATGGCAGTGAGGCGGACGCGCTCGCCCGAGGGGATGTCGGTATCGGCAATGCAGATCCATTCCTCGTTGCCGAGAATGGGCTTCTGGAAACGCACGCGACCCTTGTGGAACTCGGAGACGGCTGCAGTCAGCAGGCCGACCTCGCCGAGGACATTGTCAGCAGTCCAGCGGGTGTCCGGTTTCTTCTTGCGAAACACCTTGAACCACAGCAGCGTGGTGATCGACGACAGCACCACCCACAGCAGTACCTGCATGTCGAGCTGCAGGCTGGGCACCAGGTAGGCGATGAACGACACCAGCACCGCACCGATGCCGAACCAGAGAATAAAGAAGGTTGGTAATACGAGTTCCAGCACAACCAGGCCGAACCCGAATACCAGCCAGATCCACCATTGCATTTCCATATGGGCGAATTCTTTCAGGGAGGAACGGGCAGTGTAAGTCAGGGGGCGGCAGCTGGGGTAATCAGAAATATCTGATTATGGTGAAGGGATCGCGGGGCAAGCCCGCTCCTACGATGGTGATCCCGCTAATTGGCGGGGTTTAACCAGTCTTCCACACGTAGTCCAGGGACACGCAGGAACTCGCGCACATTGTTACTCACCAACACAAGCCCGAGCGAGCGGGCATGCCCTGCGATCATCTGGTCATAGGGCCCGATCGGTGTTCCGGCCTTGGCCAGTTCTGCGCGTAGCTGGCCACTGTGGGCTGCGGCATGACTGTCATAGTTGAGCACTTCAAGGCGCGCGGCAAAGCCTTCGACGACAGACAGGTTGCGCTCAGGCGCAGCGGATTTCTCTGCGCCGTAGATCAGCTCCATCAATGTGATGGTACTGATGCACAGTTGGCCGTGGCGGCGGTTGAACGCTTCGCGTACCTCGTGTGGCTTGTTCTTGAGGGTGAAGATACAAATGTTGGTATCAAGCATGTACTTGAGCATCAGAACCCTTCACGTTCCTGATCTTTAGGCTGCTCTCGCGAAACCATGAAGTCGTGGCTTGCACACTCGTCGTCGAACCAGCTGTCCCAGGTTTCACCGGCAGGCGAAATGATTCGGGTGCGGCCGATGGCGACCACATCCACACGCGTGATGTTCTCGGGAAAAGCGACGGATTTTGGCAAGCGGATAGCCTGGCTGCGATTGCTTTTGAAGACGGCACCTTGATCCATGGGGGCCTCCCTGGAAAGCATTAATGTATGTCCGAGTTTATGCTGGGTGCTGTATATGTCAATGGGATATACGCAGTGAATCAAGCGCAGCGCTCAAGGTATCGACGGTGAAAAATTCCCTGTCCACCACTGGCAACTCAGGCCGTTTCAGAATCAATACCGGCACCCCACGCTCACGCGCAACGTCGAGCTTGGGCTCGGTCGCAGCGCTGCCGCTGTTCTTGCTGATCAACACATCAATCTGCCGACGTTCAAACAGCCTGCGCTCGTCCTCAAGCAGGAACGGGCCGCGGGCGCCGATCACTTCGCAGCGTTCGTTACCGGGGCAGGCCTCCAGGGCGCGCAAGGTCCAGAACTGTTGCGGCGGGATCTCCTCCAGGTGCTGCAACGGCTCACGGCCAAGGGTGAACAGCGGGCGCTGAAACGGACGCAGGGCTTCGATCAGTTCGGCCCAGTCAGCCACTTCGCGCCAGTCATCACCGGCCTGCGCTTGCCACGCCGGGCGTCGCAGGGCCCAGCAGGGTACGCCGCTGAGCTGTGACGCGCGGGCGGCGTTGGCGCTGATTCGGGCGGCGTAAGGGTGCGTGGCGTCAATCAACAGGTCGATGTTCTCTGCGCGCAGATACGCCGCTAAACCCTCGGCACCGCCAAAACCACCGATCCGGACCTGGCAGTTCAGATCGCTGGGTACCCGGCCGATGCCGGCCAGGCTGTAGACATGCTCGGGGCCAAGCGTGCGGGCGATGGCCAGGGCTTCGGTAACTCCGCCAAGCAGCAAGATTCGAGTCATTTCCCACACTCTGTAGGAGCGGCGGCGTGGCCGACGATGCCGCCTTGGCGGTCGATGGCGAACACTTCTACTTGGACCTCGGGCGGCACCACGCTTTGTGCAAACGCCAACGCATGGGCACACACCGCATCACCCAAGGCAATACCGGCAGCACTGGCCAGGGCCAAGGCCTGCTGGCTGGTGTTGGCCTGGCAGATCGCCGCTTGCAGCTCGCTGTCGGCGCCGATGGCTGCCGCCCACTGCGCCAGTTGCGGCAGGTCGATGCTGGAGTGGCGGCTGTGCAGGTCCATGTGCCCGGCCGCCAACTTGCTGATTTTGCCGAAGCCGCCGCACAGGCTGAGTTTGTCCACCGGGACCTTGCGCAGGTGTTTGAGCACTGCGCCGACAAAGTCGCCCATCTCGATCAGGGCGATTTCCGGCAGGTTGTAGACCCGGCGCATGGTGTCTTCGCTGGCGTTGCCGGTGCAGGCAGCGATGTGCAGGTAGCCGTTGGTTTTCGCCACATCGATACCCTGGTGGATCGAGGCGATGTAGGCCGAACAGGAGAACGGTCGGACAATACCGCTGGTGCCCAGAATCGACAGGCCGCCAAGAATGCCCAGGCGCGGGTTCATGGTTTTCAGCGCCAGGCTTTCGCCATCCTGCACATTCACCGTGACTTCGAAGCCGCCGCCATAGCCACATTCTTCGGCCAGCCGTTGTAGGTGTTCGCTGATCATTCGCCGTGGCACCGGGTTGATGGCCGGCTCGCCCACCGCCAGCACCAGGCCTGGGCGGGTCACGGTGCCGACGCCTTTACCGGCGACAAAGCGCACGCCGGGCTCGGCCTGCAGGCGCACGCCACTGTAAAGCAGGGCGCCATGGGTAACATCCGGGTCGTCGCCTGCATCTTTGAGGGTGCCGGCCTCGGCTCCGTCTTCATGCAGGCGACAGAACTCCAGGCGCATCTGCACCTGTTTGCCTTTCGGCAAGGTGATCTCTACGGCGTCGCTGGCGCTGCCGGTCAGCAGCAGGCGGGCAGCGGCCAGGCTGGTGGCGGTGGCGCAACTGCCGGTGGTCAAACCGCTGCGCAGGGGGGCGGGGTGTTCCTGGGTCTCGTCACGCATCGGCGGGCTTGATCGCTTCTAGCAAGGTGATCGGCAAGGCCTGGCGCCAGGTGTCGAACTCACCCAATGGCTGGGCTTGGGCGATGTGGATGCGGGTCAGTTCGCCGCCATGCTGCTCGCGCCAGTTGACCAGGGTCAGTTCGCTTTGCAGGGTCACGGCATTGGCGACCAGGCGGCCGCCCGGACGCAGCTGTTGCCAGCACTGCTCAAGCACGCCTTCGCGGGTCACACCGCCGCCGATGAAGATCGCATCCGGGCGCTCCAGCCCAGCCAGGGCTTGCGGCGCACGGCCGCGAATCAGTTGCAGACCGGGCACGCCAAGGGCATCGCGGTTGTGCTCGATCAGCGCCTGACGGCCCTCATCGGACTCAATCGCCAGAGCGCGGCAACTGGGATGAGCGCGCATCCACTCGATGCCAATCGAACCGCTACCGGCGCCGACGTCCCAAAGTAGCTCGCCCGGCTGCGGTGCCAAACGCGCCAGGGTGATGGCGCGCACATCGCGTTTGGTCAGTTGGCCGTCATGCTTGAAGGCGCTGTCGGCAAGGCCGGCCAGCGGCGACAGGCGCGGCGCATCAGCACTGGCCTGGCACTCGATGGCGATCAGGTTCAAGGCGGCAACCTGTGTGTGCGGCCAGTGCTCGGCCGTGCCTTCAAGGCAGCGCTCGGTGCTGCCGCCCAGGTGTTCAAAGACCTGCAGGCGGCTCGGCCCAAAGCCACGTTCACGCAGCAGTGCCGCGACCGCTGCCGGGCTGCTGCCATCGTTGCTCAGTACCAGCAGGCGCACACCGCTGTAGAGATGGGCATTGAGCGCGGCCAGCGGACGCGCCACCAGCGACACTGTGATGACTTCCTGCAACGGCCAGCCCAGGCGCGCGGCGGCCAGCGCACAGGAGGAGGGCATCGGCAGTACATTCAGCTCATGCGCATCGAGCTGACGTGCAAGGCTGGCGCCGACGCCGAAGAACATCGGATCACCACTGGCCAATACACACACCGGCTCACCGCGCAGGGCCAGCACCGGGCTCAGGGAAAACGGACTGGGCCACAACAGGCGCTCGCCGCCGATGCAGCGCGGCAGCAAATCGAGCTGGCGCTGGCTGCCGAACACCCGCGAAGCACCCAGCAGCGCCCGCCGGGCATTCTTGCCCAGGCCACTGAAACCGTCTTCACCGATACCTACTACTGTCAGCCAGGGCGACATGTGTTTTCCTCAATACCCAGCAATCCGACCGGCAGGCTTTTCATGCCTTCGGACAAAGCAGGCATAATACCGCGCCTTCTACACTGAAGTGCCTTTTCACGATTGTCGGGTGACCTTTTGAACCAGCCTGTAACAGCCCACCAACCCCAGGTTTCGCTGCGCCCCTCGGCCTGTCCGGGGTTGCTGCGTATCGTGCAGGCGAAGGATGGTGGTATCTGTCGGATCAAGCTGGCCGGCGGCGTGCTGACGGCTGATCAGGCCGATGCCGTCGCCGCTGCAGCCGAGCGCTTTGCCGCCGGGGAGATTGAAGCCACCAACCGTGGCAATCTGCAGATCCGCGGCATTGGCAGCGATCAGGCCGGGCTTATCGCCTGCTTGCTGGCGGCAGGCCTGGGCCCGCGTGATGCGGCGGGCGATGATGTGCGCAACTTGATGCTCAGCCCGGTAGCAGGGCTTGATCCCTCGATGCTGTTCGACACCCGGCCGTTGGCGCAGACGCTGTTGCAAGCGTTGGAAACCACCCCGCACCTGCATCAGCTTTCGGCCAAGTTTGCTGTGCAAGTAGATGGCGGCGAGGCCATGGCGATGCTTGAGCATCCACATGACCTGTGGCTCAGCGCGTTGCAACTGGAGGGCGAAGTGTTTTTGGCCTTCGGCCTGGCAGGTTGCCCGGCCAGCGATTCACCGTTGGGCGCGGTGCCGGTTGCGCAGGGCCATGCGTTGGTGCTGGCCGTGCTCAACCGCTTCCTCGACTTGGCCAAGCCGGAACAAACGCGGATGCGCCAGCTATTGGCCGAACATTCGCCAGAGCACTTTATCGCCGGGCTCGGTTTGACCCTCCGCCGCGATCCAACCGTGCTCCAGTGGCGCCGTGCGGCAACGCCAGGCAGTGCCTATTTGGGGCAGTTCGCACAACGCCAAGCGGGCCTGAACGCCGTCGGTGGTGCTGCGCCGCTGGGGCGCTTGAGCCCGAGCATGTTGCGTGGTGCCGCCCAACTGGCCCGCCAGTGGGGCGATGGCAGCCTGCGCATGACGCCTTGGCAAAGTGTGCTGCTGCCCAACATCCCCGAACAGCACGTGGCCACGGTGACCGGTGGACTGACGCATCTGGGCCTGCTGTGCTCGGCCACTGACCCGCTGGCCCGCCTGGTGGCGTGCACCGGTTCCAGTGGCTGCGCCAAGGCCCAGGCTGAAACCAAGGGCGATGCCCGCCACTTGGCCACGTTAATTACCCGCGGTGGCGCCCCGGCCAGTGTGCACCTGAGCGGTTGTTCGCGCTCCTGTGCCATGGCCCATGTTGCCCCGCTGACCCTGTTGGCTCAACGCCCGGGGCACTATGACTTGTACCAGCGTGACCCAGCGCAGCCAGGATTTGGCCAGCTGCGCGCACGCAACCTCACATTGAAAGAAGCTGGCGCACTGCTAGACGCCTGCTCACGGAGCCCCCTTGATGATTGATTACATCCGCGATGGTCAGGAGATCTATCGCAATTCCTTCGCGATCATTCGAGAGGAAGCCCGGCTCGATCGAATTCCTGCCGACCTGGAAAAGCTTGCGGTACGCGTAATTCACGCCTGCGGCATGGTCGACGCGATCGATGGCCTGCAGTTCTCGCCAGGTGCTGGCAAGGCCGGGCGTGATGCCCTGGCCGCTGGCGCGCCGATTCTGTGCGATGCGCGGATGGTCTCCGAGGGCATCACCCGCGCACGCCTGCCGGCGAATAATCAGGTGATTTGCACGCTGCGCGATGAGCAGGTGCCAGCGTTGGCTCAGGAGTTGGGCAACACCCGTTCGGCGGTGGCACTGGAGCTGTGGCGCCCTTATCTGGAAGGCAGCGTGGTGGTGATCGGCAACGCCCCGACCGCACTGTTCTACCTGCTGGAAATGCTTGATGCAGGTGCACCGAAACCGGCGCTGATTCTCGGCTTTCCGGTGGGCTTTGTCGGCGCTGCCGAGTCCAAGGCAATGCTCGCGGCTGACAGCCGTGGCGTGCCCTTCGTGATCATGCAGGGGCGTCTGGGCGGTAGCGCCATGGCGGCGGCTGCGGTCAATGCCCTGGCCACGGAGGTCGAATGATGCAGGCTCGTGGACGTTTGCTGGGCCTGGGTGTCGGCCCTGGCGATCCGGAACTGATCACCGTCAAAGCCCTGCGCCTGCTGCGCGAAGCGCCGGTGGTGGCGTACTTCGTTGCCAAGGGTAAGCGCGGCAATGCCTTCGGTATCATCGAAGCCCATTTGCAAGACGCGCAAACACTGTTGCCGTTGGTGTACCCGGTGACCACTGAAGTGCTGCCTGCGCCGCTGTCCTATGAACAGGTGATCAGCGACTTCTACGACGCTGCCAGTCTGGAGGTTGCCGCCCACTTGGACGCTGGCCGTGATGTGGCGGTGATCTGCGAAGGTGATCCGTTCTTCTATGGTTCCTACATGTACCTGCACGACCGGCTCGCCGAGCGTTATGACGCCGACGTGATCCCGGGTGTCTGCTCGATGCTCGGTGGCGCTTCGGTGCTGGGTGCGCCGCTGGTGTATCGCAACCAGAGCCTGTCGGTGCTGTCGGGTGTGCTGCCCCACGACGAGCTCAAGCGTCGTCTGGCCGATGCCGATGCTGCGGTCATCATGAAGCTGGGGCGTAACTTCCCCAAGGTTCGTCAGGTGCTGACTGAACTCGGCTTGGCCGAGCGCGCCTTGTACGTGGAGCGCGCGACCATGGCCAACCAGAAGATCGTCGCCCTGGACGAGGTTGATCCGCAGTCGTCGCCGTACTTCTCGCTGATCATCGTTCCGGGTGAGAGGTGGCAAGGGTGATGGCGCGCAAAGCCCCGGCCATCGTCATTCTTGGCGCCGGCAGCCTGGCCACTGCCCGCAAGATCCAACAGATTTACCCGGACGCCTTGATCCATGGCCTGCACGGCCGGGTCGAGGGCGTTGACTGCAGCTATCAGGAGTTCGGCGCCACCGTGCGTCAGCTCTACCAGCAAGACACGCCGATCATCGCCTTGTGCGCGGCCGGCATTGTTATTCGCACCCTGGCCAGCCTGTTGCTGGAAAAGGGTGTCGAGCCCGCCGTTCTGGCCGTGGCCGAAGATGGCAGTGCGGTGGTGCCCTTGTTGGGTGGCCTGAGTGGGGTCAATGTCATGGCCCGGGAAATCGCTGCAGGCCTGGGTGTGGCGGCGGCCATCACCACCAGTGGCGAGCTGCGCTTTGGTACCTGCCTGCTCAATCCACCGAGCGGCTATGCGCTGGCTGATCTGGAACTGGGCAAGCGTTTTGTCAGTGACCTGCTTGCTGGTGAGTCGGTGCGCATCGACGGCGAGGCGCCCTGGCTGGCTCAGGCGCAACTGCCGCACAGCGACCAGGCACACCTGGCCATTCACGTCGGCAGTGACTTGCGCGACGCGTCGGCCAATGAGCTGGTGATCTATCCGCGCTGCGTCATGGTTGCTGTTACCACCGTCGAGCCTGAGCTGGCGAACGTGGTGCGCGATGCGTTGAAGCGCGCGCGCATCGCCGAACCGGCGTTGGCCTGCGTGGTGGCCAGTGAGACGTTGATGGCCGATGCTGGCCTGCACGCGGCGGCGGCCGAGCTGGGTGTGCCATTGCGGTTTTCGCCACACGCAGGCAACGCGAGCACGCTGGCGGCCGAGGCATTGCCGCAGTTGTTGCCTGCGCACGCCGTTACCGAGGGGCTGGCCATTGTGGTGTCGAGCCAGCCGATTGAACCGTTGCACATCGGTCGTGCCCGTGGCCGCCTCGCGGTGATCGGCCTGGGACCGGGCGCTGCCGAGTTCATGGTGCCAGCGGTCAAAGCGGAACTGGCGCAAGCCAACGATATCCTCGGCTACGAAACCTACGTGCGCATGGCCGGGCCGTTGCGCGCCGACCAGGTGGCGCACTGCACCGACAACCGCGAAGAAATGCAACGCGCCCGGCATGCCTTTGAACTGGCTGCCGAGGGCCGCTCGGTAGTGGTGGTGTCTTCCGGTGACCCGGGTGTGTTTGCCATGGCGGCGGCGGTGCTTGAAGCCTTGCACGAGTCCAGCGATCCGCGCTGGCATGCGGTTGACTTGCAGGTGCTGCCCGGGGTTTCCGCGTCGCTGGCCACCGCGGCGCTGGCCGGAGCGCCCTTGGGCCATGATTTCTGTGTGTTGTCGCTGTCGGACAACCTCAAGCCTTGGTCGATCATTGAAAAACGCCTGGACCTGGCTTGCCAGGCCGACCTGGCGTTGGCGTTCTACAACCCTATCTCGCGTTCCCGGCCCTGGCAGTTGGGGCGCGCGCTGGAAATCGTTCGCCAGCATCGCGCAGGGACGACGCCGGTAGTCCTTGGACGCGATGTCGGCAGGCCAGGCCAGACCCTGCGCGTGCTGACGCTGCAGGCGCTGACAGCGGAAGACGTCGACATGCGCACCATGGTGCTGGTCGGATCGTCCACCACCGTTGCCTTTGAGCGCCCTGGGCATCAGCCGTGGGTTTACACCCCGCGTTGGTATGGAGAAAAACCCTGAGCTGCGAGGGGTAGGTTTCTCTGTGCCCATCAGTTATTCGGTTGATCAATATAAGGGGGGGCCAGAGTGCAGGCCCCCCTTTCATATCGATCAAGGAAGAACAGTCATGGGCGAGATCCAGACATTAGAAAACAAACTTGAAGTAAGTAATGGCGACCTGCTGGTATTCATCGGCATGTCGAAAGAGAACACTGACGCCCTCTATTACAGTCACCTGTTCAGTTCGCTGGCTGCTTCGGCAGAGTATTTCCCAACGACTGAAAGTGAGGATTGGTTCAAGGCTTACGTGCTAACGATGCAGACCTGCGGTTGGTTGCCAATCAAGTTTAAACAAGTCAACGAACACGCTATTTCGCAGAGCTTGTCGGTCGATAAATTACTGGTCAAGGGCGTACAAATGGCCCTGTCGTTCGCTACTGGCGGGGCTTCAGCGGGCGCCGCAGTCATGGATGTTGCCAGTGATGCGATCGACACCCTGGCCGAAAGCCCCGACGCCATCAAGTTGCTCGAGCGTGACAATAAGGGAAAAGATGGCATAGCGCTGAACATGGCCGTGTGTAAAGAGTTTCCCACCGGTGAAGTCGTGCTTAGCGTCGGTTGTGTGCAAAGTGATGAAGCCCCACCAAGCACAAATAACTTGCTGTTTTTTGAATGGAGCTCCAGTCACTCCAAAACCTACACCGGCGCTGCGGCGTTGGCCTTCCATCGCAGCCTGTATGACCAGATCAAGGATACGTTGATCTTGCGCGTAGGCGAACGGAGCAAGCATGAAGTGATTAACAAGCCAATCACGCCTAAACAACGTGTCAAGCCAGCCTAAACAAAGATCGCATTACCGTAGGTACCGGTGACGGGTTGTCGGTGCCAGTGGTTTGCTCGGGGAGTCTATGTATGAGCGCGCACCGTTTTTCTGTCGTACTGTCTGGTAATTGCTTGCTGTTGCTGTCTGCAGAGCTTGAAGAGGGTCAGCGCCGTGATGTGCTCGACGCTCATTTGTTTGCCTGGCTGAATGCCTCGTCCGAGTTCTGGTTGCTCGGTGAGAACGAACAGTGGCATGGCACCTACATGGACAGGCACACTGAACTAGGGTGGGTGATCAGCACATTTGCTCACAAGCGCATGTGTGACCGGGCGCTTGTGGCCAACACCGCGCTGGACATTGCCTGGAATGAGCTGGCGACGTTGGTGCCTGCAGCGTTGCTACCGGCCTTGTATGATAGCCGGCGGATGCTTGAAGCGTTGCCGCCGCTGCATCCAGCCTTGCAGCTGTTGAACACAGAGGCTCTGGAATCTGCGAAATGTGCAGAGGGTGAGCACATTGATCGCCTGGCGTTCGAGGTTCGGGTGGTCCTTCCGGGGCTGCGGGTGTTGGTCAGTAGCCTGTCCCTGGAAACGTGCCAGTCGTTGTCGGGGCAATGGATGACTCAAACGTTGCATGCAGAGGCAATCAAGCGCCTGGTGACAAGGCGATTTGCAGGCGACCTGTTCGAGGGCGTTTTTGCCGGGCTCAGAGGCATTCTCCAGGAGCGGCTTGAGCCGCTTCGGTCCACGTATCTCGTGCCTGTGAATGCGGCAAGCAAGGCCGACTACAAGTTCAAGTAACCCTTGATCCCGCTGAAGATGATCTGCGCGGCAAGGGCACAGACGAACAGCCCCATCAGGCGGCTGACAATCTGCAAGCCCTGTTCGCCGAGAATGCGTTCGATGCGGTGTGAGAGAAACAACACCAGGCCAACGGTAAAGCTGGCCAGGGCAATACCGACGATGGCCAGCAACTTGTCATCCCAGTGCGGTTGGCTGACGCCCATGACCAACAGCGCACCAATGGTTCCGGGGCCGACGGTCAGGGGAATGGTCAGCGGTACGATGGTGACATCTTGCTGGACACTGTCAGGCTGCACCGCCGACTTGCCCTGCGCCATGCCCAGTGCAGAAATGAACAGCACGCTACCGGCGCCAATACGAAACGCGTCGGTGGTGATGCCAAATATGCCGAAGATGGTGCGGCCAAACAGATACAGCAACACGCTGGCCACCAGCGCTGCAATGGCGACCCGCCAGGCAAGCTGTTTACGCTCCTTGGTGGAGTGGCCGCGGGTCAGGCTGATAAAGCAGGAAAGCACAAAGAACGGGCTGTAGAGCACGAGCATGTTCAGGTAGACGCTGAATAACTCATGGAGCATGGTCGAGGCTCACTACTGCTGAGGGTAGAACAGCAAGTGTATCAGGGCTCTGGCAGATTACGGGGTCGGCACCTGAGTGGTTTGCGTTTCTCGTTGGGCAACCCAGTATTCGATCAATTCGCGCAGCTGTGACAGCTCGACCGGTTTGGCCATGTGGCCGTCCATGCCGGCCAGGCGCGCACGCTCTTTGTGTTCGGCCAGAATGTGTGCGGTCAAGGCTACCACTGGCGTGCGCTTGCGCTGGTTGCTGACTTCCCAGGCACGGAACTGCTGGGTGGCGGAGAAACCATCGAGCACTGGCATTTCGCAGTCCATCAACACCAGGTCGTATCGTTGCGCCTTCATCGCCTTCAGGGCTTCTTCACCGTTGCTGGCGGTGTCGGGCTCAAGGCTGAGTTTACCGAGCATGCCGCGGATCACTTTGGTCGAGATGCTGTTGTCTTCAGCGACCAGAATGCGGAAATCACTAGGCAGGTTCAGCGGTGCGCCGAGGTTGGTCGGTGGCGGGGCGAACGGCTGGTCTTTGCTGCGCTGGGCCAGTTCATCGGCCAGGGTAGTCTTGAGGGTGTAGCCTGCCACCGGTTTGGCCAGAATGCGTTTGACCCCAGCGTTGCGCGCAATGACTTTGCTCGGCGCATTGCTGATGCCGGTGAGCATGATCAGCAGAATGTCGTGGTTCAGGCTGGGGTCTTCTTTGACCTTGGCCGCCAGTTGCATACCGGTCATGCCGGGCATGTTCTGGTCGAGCAGCACCACATCGAAGTAATCGCGCAGGTGCGCCTTGGTGCGTAGCAACGCCAGGGCTTCTTTGCCCGAAGGCACGGCGCTGACGTTCATGCCCCAGGCGCTGCACTGTTGCACCAGGACTTTGCGGCAGGTGTCGTTGTCGTCCACCACCAGCACCCGGGCGCCGCGCAGTGGGCCGTCGAGGTCGGCGGGGGGCTGTTCCAGGCGCTGTGGGTCCAGTGGCAGGGTCATCCACAGCGTATTGCCCAGGCCGTGGCTGGTCTTGATACCGAATTCACCCTGCATCAGGCTGATCAGCTGTTTGGCGATGACCAGGCCCAGGTGCCCGCCCAGCTTGTTGCTGGAAAGGAAGTGCTTACTGTGCAATTCGGCCTGCAGCAGCGCTTCGCGCTCACCGGGCGACATGGGTTCACCGCTGTCTTGTACGGCAATGCGCAGGCGCGGCGCGCTGCCGCGTTGGTCGAGTGCTACCACCAGGAGGATTTCGCCCTGTTCGGTTTTCTTCAGGGCGTTTTCCAGCAGGCTGAGCATGGCCTGACGCAGGCGCGTAGGGTCACCGCTGATAACCCGTGGCACTTGTGGCTGGGTGAAACTGATCAGCTCGATGTTCTGCTGTTCGGCCTTGGCGCGGAAAATACTCAGGCAGTCTTCGATCAAGGCGTTGAGGTCAAACTGCACATCGTCCAGCTCGATTTGTCCGGACTCAAGCTTGGAAATGTCGAGAATCTCGTTGATCAGCGTAAGCAGCTCGTTGCCGGCGCTGTGGATGGTCTGCACGTAGTCGCGCTGCTTTACCGACAACGGCGTGCCGAGCAGCAATTCCGTCATACCCAGCACGCCGTTCATGGGCGTGCGGATTTCGTGGCTGATCTTGGCCAGGAACTCGGCTTTGGCATTGATTTCGGCGTTGCTGGCGGCCAGTTCGCAACTGGCACTGAAGCGCTCTTCACTGATTCGGCGCAGACGCTCGCTGACCGACAGGTTAAGCAGCAAACCGCAGAAGCTGGTCAGCCCGAGCAGAATGAACAACAACAATTGTGTGGGTGTGCGGGTCAGCCCCAACAGGGCGGGCAAAACCACCAGGCAGCCGACGTTGAAGGCCAGCATCGACAGGGCAAACAGGCGCGCAGGTTCATAACCCTTGTACCAGTAGTAACTGGAGACCAGCAGCATGGTGACGCTGCCCAGGGCGAACAGGGCATAGGTCATCAGGTTCAGCGGCAGGGTATCGACGAACAGCAAGATCAGGCCGAACAGTCCGATAAGGATCATTTCGGCCTGCAACAGACGGTTCAGGCGCGGTTGTTCGCAAGGGCGGAAAAAGCGCAGGGTGAAAGTCAGCCCGGCCAGGCTCGCCAGCAGCGCAGTAAGGTACGCAGCAGGCGTTTGCGCCGAATGCCAGAGGCTCCACCACGGGCCACTGAGGTTCAGCAGAATCAGGGCGCTGAGCATCATCAGGCCGTGATAGAACGCCAGGCTCAGGCTGGTGCCGGAACGCGAATAGGCGAAGCGGATGAAGTTGTGCAGCATCAACATCAGCAAGCAGCCAAACAGCAGGCCGAACATCAGGGTCTGGCGCTGATCGGCGGCAACCTGGGTAGCGTTCTCCAGGGTAATGCTGGGGCGCAATTGATGTTCGGACACCAGGCGCAGGTAGATGTCCAGCGTATGCGTACTGTTGGGCAGGGCCAGTTGGTGATCGCTGCTGCGTACGCTCGATTCGCCGCTTTCGTTGGGGCGACCGTTGTGAATGTGTCTGATCAGCTGATCGCCATCGAGGGCGTACAGATCAAGACGGGAAAGATCTGGGGCGAACACCCGTAGCAGTTGTTCATGCTGGCCGGGTTCGAGGCGGTAATGCAGCCACAATGCCTGGTCGGGCGTAGCGGCATCGAGCTGGTTCAGCTGGATCGGGCTGAATTGGTTGCGATAGCGATCGGAGCGCACGTCGCTGAGCTGCAGGTTGGCCTGTTCGTCGAGCAAAACCGCCCAGCCACTGCCATGTTCGGCGGTCGCCGGAAACAGGCAGAGTAAGGTCAGCAGACTGACGGTGAGACCAATGGCGATCCTGAGCCAACGCACGACGAGATCCTTTCTTAGCAAAGTGCCGAATGGTAACTATGCGCGGCGCCCCCAGCCAATGGCAAGGCCCATGATGGACCCTGCCATTGAGCCGTAAGCAGGACGCCAGCGGCGTCACTGCTTGCGGGGGTTTTGTTACTGTTGATGTTCACCGCGTTCGCGAGCAATGGCGCGATAGCCAATGTCTTTACGGTAAAAACTGCCTTCCCAGTTGATCTCGGCAGCCAGGCGATAGGCCTGCTGTTGCGCGGCTTCAACGGTTTCACCCAGGGCGGTGGCACACAGAACCCGGCCGCCTGTGGCAACGACCTGGCCATCTTTGAGCGCGGTACCGGCATGGAAGACTTTACCGGTCAGCTTGGCTGCAGCGTCCAGGCCGTTGATGGCAGCGCCTTTGCTGTAATCGCCAGGGTAACCACCGGCTGCCAGGACAACGCCCAGGCTAGGCTGCGGGTTCCACTGCGCTTCAACCTTGTCCAGCGCCTTGGCAAACGCCGCTTCGATCAACAGCACCAGACTCGACTCCAGGCGCAGCATGACGGGCTGGGTTTCCGGATCACCGAAACGGCAGTTGAATTCGATGACTTTCGGGTTGCCCGCTTTGTCGATCATCAGGCCGGCATACAGGAAACCGGTGTAGACGTTGCCTTCTTCAGCCATGCCGCGCACGGTTGGCCAGATCACCTGGTCCATGACGCGCTGGTGAACGTCGGCAGTCACTACCGGTGCCGGGGAGTAGGCACCCATACCGCCGGTGTTCGGGCCGGTATCGCCGTCGCCGACACGTTTGTGGTCTTGGCTGGTGGCCATCGGCAGCACGTTGTGGCCATCGACCATGACGATGAAGCTGGCTTCTTCGCCGTCGAGGAACTCTTCGATGACGACACGCGAACCGGCTTCACCGAAGGCATTGCCGGCCAGCATGTCGCGCACGGCGTCTTCGGCTTCGCCGAGGGTCATCGCCACGATCACGCCTTTACCGGCGGCCAGGCCGTCGGCCTTGATCACGATCGGTGCGCCTTTTTCGCGCAGGTAGGCCAGGGCCGGTTCGATTTCGGTGAAGTTCTGGTAGTCGGCGGTCGGGATCTTGTGCCGGGCCAGGAAATCTTTGGTGAAGGCTTTCGAGCCTTCCAGCTGAGCGGCGCCTTTGGTTGGGCCGAAGCAGTCCAGACCGCGGCTGCGGAACAGGTCGACGACACCGGCGACCAGCGGGCCTTCCGGGCCGACGATGGTCAGCGCGACGTTTTTTTCTGCGAAGTCGGCCAGTTGCTCAAGGGCGGTGACGTCGATAGCGACGTTCTCGCATTTGGCTTCGGTGGCCGTGCCAGCGTTGCCCGGGGCGACGAAGACTTTCTCGACGCGCGGGTCTTGGGCGACTTTCCAGGCCAGGGCGTGTTCACGACCGCCGCTACCGATAATCAAAACATTCATGTCAAAACCTCGATGACGCTAATTCGGATGATGCTGGTAGGTTTGGCGGTGGGAGCGGACTTGCCCCGCGATTGCGGTGCATCAGTGTAATCGCTTCGCGGGGCAAGCCCGCTCCCACTGAGTGCAGTTGCTCCTACCGAGTCATCAGTGACGGAAGTGGCGCATGCCGGTGAACACCATGGCAATGCCGGCTTCGTCAGCAGCGGCGATCACTTCGGCGTCACGCATCGAACCGCCCGGCTGAATCACAGCAGTGATACCCACTTTAGCTGCGTTATCGATGCCGTCACGGAACGGGAAGAATGCATCCGACGCCATGACCGCGCCCTGTACCTGCAGGCCAGCATGCTCAGCCTTGATGGCAGCGATACGGGCGGAGTTCACGCGGCTCATCTGGCCAGCGCCGACACCGATGGTCTGACGGCCTTTGGCGTAGACGATAGCGTTGGACTTGACGTACTTGGCCACTTTCCAGGCGAAGATCAGGTCGTCGATTTCCTGTTGGGTCGGTGCACGCTTGGTCACTACCTTGAGGTCGTCGGCGCTGATCATGCCGATGTCACGGCTCTGTACCAGCAGACCGCCGGTCACGCGCTTGTAGTCCCAGGCAGCGGCACGCTCGGCCGACCACTGGCCGCAGGCCAGCAGGCGTACGTTGGCCTTGGCTGCAACCACGGCGCGCGCTTCGTCGCTGACGCTCGGGGCGATGATGACTTCGACGAACTGGCGCTCGACGATGGCCTTGGCGGTTTCGGCATCCAGTTCGCGGTTGAAGGCGATGATGCCGCCGAAGGCCGACTCGGTGTCAGTGGCGTAGGCCAGTTCGTAAGCCTGACGGATACCGCCTTCGGCGTCCGGGCTGACGGCCACGCCGCACGGGTTGGCGTGCTTGACGATGACGCAGGCGGGTTTGACGAAGCTCTTCACGCACTCCAGTGCGGCGTCGGTATCGGCCACGTTGTTGTACGACAGTTCTTTGCCTTGCAGCTGTACTGCGGTAGCGATACCGGCTTCGGCAGGCTTGGCTTCAACGTAGAACGCCGCGCTCTGGTGCGGGTTCTCGCCGTAGCGCATTTCCTGGGCCTTGATGAACTGGCTGTTGAAGGTGCGCGGGAATTCGCTGCGGCCTTCAGTGCTCAGGGTTTCGCTGGCCTGGTTAACGGTGCCCATGTAGTTGGCGATCATGCCGTCGTAGGCGGCGGTGTGTTCGAACGCCTTGAGCATCAGGTCGAAACGCTGAGCGTAGGTCAGGCCGCCGGCCTTGAGGTTTTCCAGCACTTGAGCGTAATCGCTGGCATTGACGACGATGGCGACGTCTTTGTGGTTCTTGGCTGCCGAGCGCACCATGGTCGGGCCGCCGATGTCGATGTTCTCGATCGCCGTCGGCAGGTCGCAACCCGGCTTGGAGATGGTGGCTTCGAACGGGTAGAGGTTGACGGCGACCAGATCGATCGGCTTGATCCCGTGCTCGGCCATGATGGCGTCGTCGGTGCCGCGACGGCCAAGGATGCCGCCGTGGATTTTCGGGTGCAGGGTTTTCACCCGGCCATCCATCATTTCGGCAAAACCGGTGTAATCGGCAACTTCCACCGCGGCAACGCCGTTGTCCTGGAGCAGCTTGAAGGTGCCGCCGGTGGACAGGATCTCGACGCCAAGCTGTTGCAGCTCACGGGCGAATTCAAGGATCCCGGTCTTGTCGGAAACACTGATCAAGGCGCGGCGGATCGGCAGGCGGGTAGTCTGGTCGGTCATTTCAGATTCCATAACGCGGTGGAGTCAGCAAAAAAGGCGACCTCATCGAATGGGAGCCGCCTTTTCTGGTTTGGATGCTTGCTTACAACAAATCGTACTGCTTAAGCTTTTTGCGCAGGGTGCCGCGGTTGAGCCCGAGCAACTCACTGGCCTTGGTCTGGTTGCCCTTGACGTAATTCATCACGCTTTCGAGCAACGGCGCTTCGACTTCCGAGAGCACCAGGTTGTACACGTCCGTGACGGCCGCACCCTCGAGGTGGGCGAAATAGTTGTGCAGCGCCTTTTCCACACTGCCGCGAAGGGTCTGACCTTCTTCGCTCGGTGTATTCAGGTGCTGTTTCAGGTTGACGTTGTCGCTCACGGGCGTTGTTCCACTCACTAAAGTCTCGGTCATCATCGTCATGCGGCCACCCCTGGTCCGTCCTCTGTCTCAAGGCTCTGTTCACGATCGCGGAAAAAGCCGCGAACGTTGGCGCACTGCGCTTGCGTATCTTCCAAACGGTTGAACTGGGCGCGAAACTCCCTGGCGCCCGGAAGCGTTGCCAGATACCAGCCGACATGCTTACGCGCGATGCGTACGCCCATCACATCGCCATAGAAGGCGTGTAGTGCGGCCAGGTGCTCCAGCAGAATGCGTTCCACTTCTTGCAACTGTGGCGCCGGCAAACATTCGCCGGTGCGCAGGTAATGCTCGATCTCGCGAAAGATCCAGGGCCGCCCTTGGGCAGCTCGGCCTATCAGCAAGCCGTCGGCGCCGGTCGCCTGAAGCACGGCCTTGGCCTTTTCTGGCGAGGTGATATCGCCGTTGGCAAACACCGGGATCGACACCGCTTGCTTGATGGCTGCGATGGTGTCGTACTCGGCGTCACCGGTGTAAAGGTCGGCACGTGTGCGTCCATGTACCGCCAGTGCCTGGATCCCGGCCTGTTCGGCAATCTTTGCCACCGTCAGGCCGTTCTTGTTCGCCCTGTCCCATCCTGTGCGGATTTTCAGCGTGACGGGCACATCCACGGCGGTAACCACCGCATGGAGGATCTCGCTGACCAGGGCTTCATCTTTCAATAAAGCAGAGCCTGCAGCTTTGTTGCAGACTTTTTTTGCCGGACAACCCATGTTGATGTCGATGATCTGTGCGCCAGCCTCGACATTGGCCCGGGCCGCCGCTGCCAGCATTTGCGCATCACCGCCGGCGATCTGCACCGAGCGCGGCTCGGGATCACCTTCGTGGATCATGCGCAACCGCGACTTGCGGCTGTTCCACAGGCTCATGTCGCTGCTGACCATTTCCGACACCACCAGGCCAGCACCCATTCGTCGGCATAGCTGACGAAAAGGCTGGTCCGTGACCCCGGCCATCGGGGCGAGGATCAGGTTGTTCTGCAGTGTGTAAGAGCCGATGCGTACCGCCGACATAGGTGTTCCCTGTTGTGGGGCCGGATCATTAGAGTTCGAAAAAGGGTGGGCATGATACCCGCTCTCGGTGACCGGATAAAGATAGATTTGGATAAAATCTGAACAACTGCGGCCTTAGGCCGCGAAGTTGTAAGGGGGAAGCGGCAAGCTGCAAGCTTCAAGCCGCAAGAAAAAGCAGGCCCGCGCTCTGGCCCGTTTTTGCTTGCGGCTTGAAGCTTGCAGCTTGCAGCTCACCTGTCATTCCGGCGATCGGAATGACAGGCTGTAATTGACCGCTTTGGGCCCCGGATCGAGGATGTCCAGGGCAATGTGGATCGGCACCTGGCTGGGCATTTCGCCTTTGCCGGCCAGTTCGCCGCTCAGGTACTCGGCGGGTTTGAAGCGGCGGCTGGCAATCAGCTGACCGTTGAGGTCGGCAAAGCGCAGTTCCAGTAGCGGGAATGGCTGGGTGAACGGCGCGCGGTTGTAGATGATCGCGTCGACAATCAAGGCACCGTTGAAATCCGGATGGCTGCGTACCACCAGGTTACTGCTCTTGATGCGGGCTATATCGACCCGTGAAGGCACGTTGCAGCCGATTGTCGGGCAAATCTGCTGGAACCACGGGCGATATTGGTCCTGGCGGGCCAGTTCGTCGAAGTGATACCAGATGTACTGGCCCGCCAGGGCGGCGGCAGCCAGCAGCACCAGGAAAATCCACAGCAGGCGCTTGCCCCAGTGGGTCTTGGGCTTTTTCCAGTCCAGTTGCAGCGGGTCATCGACCAGATCAAGCAGGGGCTCTTTACGCGCCGGGCGACTGGACACAGCACCCAGGCCGGGTTCCAGGCGCTCTTGCGGATCGCTCAGAGGCTCGTCGAGGTCGTCATCCGGGTCTTTCGCCGACAGGCGCTCCACAGGGGTCTGGTCGATGTCTGGAATGATCGGGGGCGTGTGGTGCGGGGTGTCGTCGAGGTCGTCATCGAGCACGTCCGGGGTCAGCGACAGCGAAGGCTCGGTACGCTCGCCCGGTGCCGGGACAAGGTCCAGATCCAGCGGCTGCTGTTCGATCAGCGGCGGCTGTGGCTCGTCCAGTGTTTCGTCCAGGGCCTCACGCTCATCGGCAGGGGTGCTGAACAGGCTGTCGGTCCACAGTTGCTCGTCGCTTTCCGGCTCGTCGCGCACGGCGCTCAGGCTGTCTTCGCGCGGGGCAGTAGCCTTGAGCTCGGTGATCGGTTGGATCTCGCGTTGCTCAAGGCGTGCCAGTTCCTGGTCCAGATCCAGTTGGTCGAGGTCAAGGTCGGCGGCACTCCACTCGTGTTGAGTGGCAGGGGCAACCGGTTCCGGCTCTGGTGCCGCGGGTTCAGGGCTTTGCGTTTCGACCGCAGGCGGTTGCGCTGCACTCTGTTCCAGCAGCTGTTTGGCTGCGTTGAACACCTGCATGCAGGCGCCACAACGCACCACGCCGCGGGCCACGCTCAACTGATTGTGGCTGACGCGAAAGCTGGTCTGGCAATGCGGGCACTGGGTGACGAAACTGTCGGTCATGCGGCGATCCGGGTTATACAGACGGTTATTTTAGGCGCACTTAACGGCGACGGCCACTGATGCGAACCCAGCCATCACGCACGGTGATCGGATCCAGGTCGAAGTCTTTGGCGTACGCGGCAGCCACTTCTTCGCCTTGTTCGGCGAGGATGCCCGACAGCGCCAGCAGGCCGCCTGGACGCACCAGGGTCGACAATTGCGGGGCCAGGGAAACCAGCGGGCCCGCGAGGATGTTGGCGACCAGTACGTCAGCCTGCATGGCCGGCATGTGCTCGGGCAGGTACAGGGCGAATTTGTCGTCGGCGATGCCATTGCGCCCGGCGTTGTCGCGCGAGGCTTCCAGGGCTTGCACGTCGATATCGGTGCCCACCGCTTCGCGGGCGCCCAGCAGCAGGGCGGCAATCGCCAGAATCCCCGAACCGCAGCCAAAATCCAGCACTTGTGTGTCTTTGAGTGGCTGGCCGTCGAGCCATTCCAGGCACAGCGCGGTGGTCGGGTGGGTGCCGGTGCCGAACGCCAGGCCCGGGTCGAGCAGCAGGTTTACTGCATCGGGCTCGGGGGCGGCGTGCCAGCTTGGCACGATCCACAGGCGCTGGCCGAAACGCATGGGCTGGAAGTTGTCCATCCAGCTGCGTTCCCAGTCCTGGTCTTCGATGACTTCGGCCTGGTGCTCTGGCAGCGTGGTGCCGGTCAGCAATTGCAGGTGAGCGAACACGGCGGCTGCGTCGGTATCGGCTTCGAACAGTGCCAGCAGGTGGGTATGCGACCACAGCGGCGTAGTGTTGAGGTCCGGTTCGAAGATCGGTTGGTCTTCGGCGTCCATGAAGGTGACCGACACCGCACCGACTTCGAGCAGGGCGTCTTCATAGGTTTCGGCTTGTTCCGGGCTGATGGCCAGACGTACTTGCAGCCAAGGCATGGCGGGCACCTTTGGAAAAATCTACAGGGGCAGCTCTGGGCTGCGAGAAGCCCGCCAGTTTACTTCAGTTGGAATCAACGCGGTAGGAGCAGGCGTGCTGTGGGAGCGGGCTTGCCCCGCGATAGCGATCTGTCAGCCACATCGTATCGCGGGGCAAGCCCGCTCCTACCGGGAGGGTATGGCCAATGAGTCATCAGGGCAAAAAAAGACCCCGGCCACTGGGCCGGGGTCTTTTTTACATCACCTGCTGAATCACTCCTGGTTAGCCAGTTTGTGCTCCAGGTAGTGAATGTTGACGCCACCTTTGCAGAAACCTTCATCACGCACCAGGTCGCGGTGCAGCGGGATGTTGGTCTTGATACCGTCGACGACGATTTCGTCCAGGGCATTGCGCATGCGCGCCATGGCTTCGTCACGGTCTTTGCCGTAGGTGATCAGCTTGCCGATCAGCGAGTCGTAGTTCGGCGGAACCGAGTAACCGCTGTACAGGTGCGAATCGACGCGAACGCCGTTGCCACCCGGGGCGTGGAAGTGCTTGACCGTGCCTGGGCTCGGGATGAACTTCTTCGGGTCTTCGGCGTTGATCCGGCACTCCAGGGAGTGACCACGAATCACCACGTCTTCCTGACGGAACGACAGCTTGTTGCCAGCGGCGATGCTGAGCATCTCCTTGACGATGTCGATACCGGTGACCATCTCCGAAACCGGGTGCTCCACCTGAACACGGGTGTTCATTTCGATGAAGTAGAAACGGCCGTTTTCGTAGAGGAACTCGAAGGTGCCCGCACCACGGTAGCCAATCTCGATACACGCATCGACACAGCGCTTGAACACTTCCTGGCGGGCTTTCTCGTCGATGCCCGGGGCCGGTGCTTCTTCCAGTACCTTCTGGTGACGGCGCTGCAGCGAGCAGTCGCGGTCGCCCAGGTGTACGGCGTTGCCCTGGCCGTCGGACAGCACCTGAACTTCCACGTGACGTGGGTTGGTCAGGAACTTCTCGAGGTAAACCATCGGGTTGCCGAACGCAGCGCCAGCTTCGGTACGGGTCAGCTTGGCCGAGGCAATCAGGTCCTCTTCCTTGTGCACAACGCGCATACCGCGACCACCACCGCCGCCAGCAGCCTTGATGATCACCGGGTAACCCACTTCGCGAGCGATCGCCAGCGCGGTTTCTTCATCTTCCGGCAGCGGGCCGTCGGAGCCCGGAACCGTCGGTACGCCTGACTTGATCATCGCGTCCTTGGCCGAAACCTTGTCGCCCATCAGGCGAATGGTGTCGGCTTTCGGGCCGATGAAGGCGAAACCGGAGTTCTCGACCTGCTCGGCGAAGTCGGCGTTTTCGGCAAGGAAACCGTAGCCTGGGTGAATGGCAGTCGCGCCGGTCACTTCTGCAGCGGCAATGATCGCCGGAATGTGCAGGTAGGAGTCCTTGGAGGAGGCCGGGCCAATGCACACCGATTCGTCAGCCAGCCCCAGGTGCATCAGTTCGCGGTCAGCCGTGGAGTGTACGGCGACGGTCTTGATGCCCAGCTCTTTGCAGGCACGCAGGATCCGCAGGGCAATTTCCCCGCGGTTGGCAATCAGGACTTTTTCCAGCTTCGCAGACATCGTTGGCTCTCCGCGGTTCAAACGATGGTGAACAGCGGCTGGTCGAACTCAACCGGCTGACCGTCTTCTACCAGGATGGATTCGATCACACCGCTGGTTTCAGCTTCGATGTGGTTCATCATCTTCATGGCTTCGACGATGCACAGAGTGTCGCCTTTCTTCACGGTCTGGCCGACTTCAACGAAGGCAGGCGAGGTTGGCGAAGCTTTACGGTAGAAGGTGCCGACCATTGGCGAGCGAACCACAGTACCGTTGAGTTTTGGTGCGGCAGGCGCTTCGGCAGCGGCAGGCGCGGCAGCAGCAGGTGCAGCGACCGGGGCAGCAGCGGCCATTGGCGCTGGTGCGTAGTACTGCTGGGCCGGAGCCTTGCTGTGACGGCTGATCCGTACGGACTCTTCGCCTTCCTTGATCTCCAGCTCATCGATGCCAGATTCTTCCAGCAGTTCGATCAGTTTCTTGACTTTACGGATATCCATTAATCATCAACTCCCAAGGTTCGGTCAGGGGCGTAAATATAAAAACGTGTTAGCAAACGTTTCTTGTGAGCCCCGGCCATAGGCCAGGTTCTCGTCATCAGGGCTTTGCGTTAGCAGCCAGGTGTTCCAGTGCAGACTCCAGGGCCAGCCGATAACCGCTGGCGCCCAGGCCGCAGATCACCCCTACAGCAACATCGGAAAAGTAGGAGTGATGGCGAAAAGGTTCACGCTTGTGCACGTTGGAGAGGTGCACTTCGATGAATGGGATGCTCACCGCCAGCAATGCGTCACGTAATGCGACACTTGTGTGTGTAAAAGCCGCCGGATTGATCAGGATGAAATCGACGCCCTCGCTGCGCGCGGCATGGATACGGTCGATCAATTCGTACTCGGCATTGCTTTGCAGATACTGCAGGTGATGGCCCGCGGCGCGCGCGCGCTGCTCCAGGTCCTGGTTGATCTGGGCCAGGGTGACGGCGCCGTAGACGCCCGGCTCACGGGTGCCAAGCAGGTTCAGGTTGGGGCCGTGCAGCACCAGTAGCGTTGCCATCTGTGGTTCCTTTTATCGTTAGGCACAAACGTTGCGCGGCGACTATGCCGTAAACCGGCAGGGAGTGTCCAGTTGCCCGCAATAGCCAGCACGATGACCGAGATTCACGCCAAATATGTGACTAATTTATTAAATTCGGTCATCGGTGATGGCTTTTCAGCGGCCAGAACAAGTTATAGACCCAGATCGCCACGGATGCGCGTCAGATGCGCGGCAAATTCGCCGGCGTTTGTCTCACCTACCACGCGAGCGCTGGTTTTTTCGCTGCCGTTCGCGTCAAAGAACAACAGCGCGGGAGGGCCGAACAGCTGGTAGCGATCGAGCAAGGTGCGCTGTTCGGCGTTGCTTTCAGTGATATCGAAGCGCAGCAGCGTGTAGCCTTCAAGCTGACGCTGGACGCCGGGGTCGGCCAACACTTCATGCTCGATGACTTTGCAACTGATGCACCAGTCGGCGTACCAGTCCAGTACCACCGGTTTTCCCGCCGCTTTGGCCGCGGCCAGTGCGCTGTCGAGGGCGGCCGGGGTGGTTACCGTCAGCCAGTCGCTTGGGGTGGTGGTCGCTACGGCGCTGGCGCTGGTGGCAACGGTGGCTTGAGGCAAGGGGCGCAACGGGTCGGTCTGGCCGCTCAGCGCGCCATACCAACAGGCCAGGGCATACACCAGCAACAACAGGCCCAGCACCTGCGCCAGGCGTTGTGCGGTGGTTTTTACCGTGAACTCCAGCGCGCCGAGGAACACCGCCACGCCCGCGCTCAACAGACCGACCAGCAACAGCGTGACCTGGCCGGGTAATACCCGGCTGAGCAGGCCAATGGCCAGGCCGAGCAGTAATACACCAATGGCGTTTTTCACCGTGACCAGCCACGGCCCGCTCTTCGGCAGCCAGGCTGCGCCGCCGGTGGCCACCAGCAGCAGCGGGGCGCCCATGCCCAAGCCCAGGGCGAACAGTTTCAATGCGCCGCCCAGGGCATCGCCGCTGGCGCTGATGTACAGCAGCGCACCGGCCAGTGGTGCCGATACGCAAGGCGATACCAGCAAGCTTGAGAATACCCCGAGAATCGCGGCACCCAGCAGCGAGCCGCCTTTGGTCTGGCCGACGAGGCGCTCCAGGCGGTTGCTGATGGCGTGCGGCAACTTCAACTCGAACAGGCCGAACATGGCCAGGGCGAACAGCACGAAAAATAGCGCAAATGGCACCAGCACCCAGGCTGACTGCAGGCGCGCCTGCAGGTTCATGCTCGCCCCAAACAGCCCCATCAGTGCGCCGAGCAGGGCAAAGCAGGCGGCCATCGGCAACACATAGGCCAGCGACAGGCTAAAGCCGCGCCAGCCGCCGACCTGGCCGCGCAACACCACGCCAGACAGAATCGGCAGCATGGGCAGGACACAGGGGGTGAAGGTCAGGCCGACGCCGGCGAGGAAGAACAGCAGCAGTTCTTTCCAGGTCCAGGCGGTTGCCGGCGTTCCTGCAGCGCTGCCGGCTGGTGCTGCGCCAGTGCCTTCGATGCTCAGGCGTTCGGTTTCTGGCGGGTAGCACAGGCCTTTGTCAGCGCAACCCTGATAGCCCACCAGCAGGGTAAAGGCGCGTGAATCGTTGGCGGGGCGAGGAATGTCGATGTCGAGGATGCCGTGGTACACCTCAACGTCGCCGAAGAATTCGTCGTGCTTGGCTTCGCCGGGCGGGATCTGTGCGGTGCCCAGGGCAATGTCGGCAGGTTCGGTGCGGAACTGGAAGCGGTGCCGGTACAGGTAATAGCCTTCAGTGGCGACAAAGCGCAACTTGATGCTGTGTGCATCGCTTTGTACCAGGCTCAGTTTGAAGGCTTCGTGCACCGGCAGGAAGTCGGCACTGTTGTTCAGCGAAGGGGCGCCCAGGGTTGCGCTGGGGCGGTTGTCGAACAGGCCGGCGCCGACGGCGGGCAAGGCCAGTAGCAGGAAAAGCAGGCAGAACAGGCGGCGCATGGCGGTCTCGCTGTACAGAATTGGCAGCATGATACCCCACACTGTGGGAGCGGGCTTGCCCCGCGATTGCGATACTTCTGACGCATCGCATCGCGGGGCAAGTCGGGTCGCCGCACCGCCGCTCCTACAGAGGGTTATAGCCGGAATGTACGTACGGCGGTGTTCAGCTCGGCGCCGAGCCTGAGCAGTTGCTCACCTTGTTGTCGGCCTTCACCGATGCGCTGAAGGTTGTCTTCGCCCAGGTCATGAATCCGTTCGCTGTGGTCGCGGATTTCGCTCACGGCTCCCGTTTGCTGGGCGGTGACGTCGGCAATACGTACCGCGGTTGCGGAAATGGTCTGGATCGCCGCGACAATCTCATCCAGCGCGCCGTCGGCGGCCTGGGCTTTGTTGGCAGTGGCTTCGGCATGTTCGAGTTGTGCACGCATGCCTTCCACCGAGTCGCGGGCGGCTTGTTGCAAGCGGCCTATCAAGGTCTGGATTTCGCCAGTCGCACCGGTTGTGCGCTGAGCCAGCGAGCGTACTTCTTCGGCCACCACGGCAAAGCCACGGCCCATTTCTCCGGCACGCGCCGCTTCGATGGCAGCGTTCAGGGCCAGCAGGTTGGTTTGTTCGGCAATCGAGCGAATCACCGTGAGCACGCCGCCAATGGTCGCCGACTCTTCGGCCAGTTGCTCGATCATCTGCGCATTGCCCTGAACTTCATCAACCAGCGCCCGCAGCCCGGTGAGGCTCTGGCCGATCACCGCCTGGCCTTGCTCCACCGCGCGCCCGGCATCGTGGCTGGCCTCTGCCGCCTGGCTGGCGTCACCAGCGACTTGCTGGATGGTGGCTTCCAACTCACCCAAGGCATCACGGATTTGTGCGGTGTCGCCGGCCTGACGCTCGGCGCCATCGTGCAGGGCGCTACTCATGCCGGCCAGGGCATGGCTGCTGCCAGCGACTTGCTCGGCATTGCTGCGGATCGTGCCGACCAGGTCCACCAGGTACAGGCGCAGGCGGTTGAGTGAGTCCTGGATGTCATGCATTTCGCGGTTGCTTTTGGCCAAGGCAATGGCCTGGCTGAAATCGCCTTCAGTCCAGCGCGCAAGGGCCGGTGCCAGGTTGGTCAGTACCCGAGCCAGGCGCCGCTGCAAGGTATCGATCAACAGGGCGATCAGCAGAATCAGGCCGATCATCACCCCCTGAATCAAACGTACTTCACCCTGAATCGTCGCATGCTGACTGCGCACCAGCGGCTCCAGGGCGGCGATTGCCGCGTGTACTGCGTCAATCTGCTGGTGGGTGCGGGTAGCCAGTTCGCTACGGCGCTGGATTTGTTCGCGGGTGCGTTGCAGTTCACCCGGGTAGCGTTTGAGCAGGCTATTCAGTTCCCGCTTAAGCGCGACGCCGCTGTCTTCGCTGTCGCTGTTGCTTTGGCTTTCCAGGCCCATCAGGGCGGCGAAGTCGTCCGCATTGGATTCGCGTGCAGCAATCACGCCCAGCAACGGCAACTCATCGAGCGCCTGGGCCTGGACGGTGATCTGTGCAAGCTCACGTTCCACCTCGTCGGCCAGTTCGCTGCGGCCGCTACTGACCAGCTTGTCACGGGCAAGCGACAGGCGCGACAGGTGCAGTGCGGCGCGAAACAGCGGCGCAGCATAGCGGCCGGCCTCGCTGTTGCTGCTGTTCTGAGCGTAGCCAGCCAGTTGATCGAGGCTCGCCCCCAGCTCGCGCTCTGCTTGCAGCAGCAAGGCTTGCGGATCGCCGGCCAGTTTGCCGGCTGCCAGCAGTTCGTTGCTGGTGAAACCCTGCAGCTTGTCCAGGCTTGGCGTTAGCGACGCGGCCAGCGCGGGAGGCAGTTGCGCCAGTTCCTCTTGCAGGGCCGCAGTGGCCTGTAGCGCGGTGGCATGGCGCAGGGCGTCACCGCTGTTGAGGTAGTCGAGGATGTTACGCGCCGTCTGGTTTTGAAACTGCTGCGACAGCGACAGGTAGCGTTCCATGATCTGGTAGGGGCGCTCCAGCGCACGCTGTGACCACCACAAAGTGGCGCCCAGGGCGATGCAGACGGTTACCAGTAACAGGGTATTGAAATTGGTGAGCAGCTTCAGGCGCATGTGCAGGGTCTACCAACGGCCGAATGGTAAGCGCCTGAAGTTATTGCGTTTTTGTGACCGGGTTATGACGAAGTCGAGGTCAAAGGTAAAAAAGTGGCACTTTGCCTTAATTAGTCGACGCGCTGCACGCGGTTGCGCCCAGCGCCTTTTGCCCGGTACAGGGCCTCGTCGGCGGCAGTCGCCATGCTCAGGGCGTCGAGCTCATCGTTGAGTTGCACCACCCCGGCGCTGAAGGTGCAGAACAGATCCTTCGGTTGCGCGGGGTAGTGGATCTCGGCGAAGCGTGTACGGATTTCATCCAGCACTTTATGCGCCGCAGACAAATCGGTGTTGGGCATGACGATGGCGAACTCTTCACCGCCATAGCGGCCAATGAAGTCGGTTTTGCGCAGCCGTTGCTTAAGAAACAGCGCCAGGCTTTTGATCACACGGTCGCCCATGGGATGGCCATGGCTGTCGTTGACCTTCTTGAAATGGTCGATGTCGAGCATGGCAAAGCTCAATGGCTTTTCTTCGCGGCGGGCGCGGAAGCTGCAATCTTCCAGCAGTTGCAGGATGTGCGTGTGGTTGTACAGGCCGGTCAGGCTATCGCGCACCATCCGCGCCTTGAGGTTGCGCGCGCGAGCGGCGCGGTTGCGTACGGTGGTAATTAGATGCCGGGAACGGATCGGCTTGGTCAGAAAATCATCGCCGCCCTCGCTCATGGCGTCGAGCTGCTTGTCCAGGTCGTCTTCGGCGGACAAATAGATGATGGGCACGCTGACATAACGGTCGTTGTGGCGAATCACCTTGGC
Organism: Pseudomonas sp. NUPR-001; assembly: GCF_052147955.1. Lineage (NCBI taxonomy): Bacteria > Pseudomonadati > Pseudomonadota > Gammaproteobacteria > Pseudomonadales > Pseudomonadaceae > Pseudomonas > Pseudomonas sp. NUPR-001. The sequence continues at coordinate 5,382,348 of NZ_CP197353.1, read as the reverse complement.
CAGCTCGGTGCCGGTGCAGTCCGGCATGTACATGTCGAGAATGATCAGGTCGGGCTGGAAGTCGGCCAGCTCGGCCATGGTACGGATTGGGTCGATCAGGGTGCGGGTGACGATACCGGCACTGTTGAGCAGGCGCTCGGTATGCATGGCCTGGGCTCTGGAGTCGTCGATGATCAGCACTTTGAACGGCTCGTACTGGGTGACGCTAGTGAGCATTTCGACCTTTTCCAGCAGGCTCGAAGCCTCCAGGGTGCCAGTGAGAAACTCGTGACCACCGGCGCGTACTGCGGCCAGGCGCGTTGGTGTGTCGGTGTCATGCAGGCTGAAGAACAGCAACGGTACGCGCTGCTCCAGACCTTGCTGGGCCTGGGCAGCCAACTGCAGGCCAAGGCCAGCACCGGTGAAGTCGACATCCATGACGATGACCGATGGCAAACGTTCACTCATCGAGGCGCGAAACGCATCGGCGCTGTACAAGGCTTGTACACCGAGGCCAAAAAACTCCAACTGCTGAGCCAGGCGCTCGGCCCGGTCGTGGTCCTGCAGCATGATGTAAACCGGCTTGCGCAGGGGCGGCAAGGGCACCTGCTCCAGGCGGTCACCCTGGCGCAGACCCGTGCGTGACAAACGCTGCATCAGGCGATTGAGTTCGCTGATCAGGCTGCTGCTCAGGCAGGCGCTGTTGGCTTCAACCGCGCTGAGGGTGTGGCCGATGGCTTCAGCCAGCTGGCTGTGTTCCGGCTGCTCGAAACGCTCTGCATAGCGCTGCAGGCGCAAGGTTGCCTCGCGCAGCTCGCCCAAGTCGCCGGTCGACCACTCGCTGCGCTGCAGGCGCTGCCAGATCTCGAGTATCTGCCGAGCCTGGTTGATAACCCGCTGGGCAAAGTGTTGCTTGAGACGCTCACGGTTCGGGTCTTCTGGCTCGGTCATGTCCTGACTACTTGTAAGGGGTGAGGCAATTCGAGTGATGGCTCTATGCTAGCACCACTTTCTGGACAATCGAGTGTCTTGTATCAATTATCTGTACAGGTTTGCTGATTCATTTGTTGACTCGATAGTCGCTTATGCGAACCGACTCGCTTGATTTATAGTGCAGCGATACTTGCCGACCCCGGCAGGCGGCGCGTGCTGGCAATAGTGCACCGCGCTGGCACGAAGCCCGGGGGTTGCGGTCGAACCCCTTGAACCGACGTGACAGAAAGGACAACGCCATGCTGGATTGGAAAAACCGTACAGGCAAAGCCGAGGCGCGCGAGCGAGTCGAGCCCCGCAGTGCCGCCACTCGCAGTTACTTCGGCGGATTGTTTTTCAGCCGTGCCCTGGGCACGCTGATCGGCCTGTACCTGTTGGTGTGCATCGGCCTGGGCTGGTACTGGAGCGCAGAACCCGACCTGTTCCCGGTGCAACAGAATGCCCAGGCGGCCGCTGAAAAGGCCGGTCAGCAGATGGTGGTGGGCTACACCACCGTAGAAACCCTCAAGACCGTAGCCGGCACCTTGCTCAACAAGCCAGGCGGATACATCTCCAACGACCGCTTCCCGCCTGGGCTGTGGATGGACAACATGCCCAGCTGGGAATATGGCGTGCTGGTGCAGGTGCGTGACCTGAGCCGCGCGTTGCGCAAAGACTTCGCCCGTTCGCAGTCGCAGTCGGCAGAAGACGCTGACCTGGCCAAGGCCGAGCCGCGTTTCAACTTCGACAACAAGAGCTGGATCCTGCCGTCGAGCGAGTCGGAGTTCCAGGAAGGCATCAACTCCCTGACCCGCTATCAGAAGCGTCTGGCCTCGCCAGACCAACAAGGCGCGCTGTTCTACACCCGTGCCGACAACCTCAACAACTGGCTGGGCGACGTGGCCACCCGTCTGGGCTCGCTGTCGCAGCGCCTGTCGGCGAGCGTTGGTCGGGTCAAGCTCAACAGCACGTTGAAAACCGAGTCGGTGGTAGCAGGTCAAGCGCCGCAGCTGGATGAAGAAGTGGTCGAAACCCCTTGGCTGCAGATCGACAACGTCTTCTATGAAGCCCGTGGCCAGGCCTGGGCGCTGTCGCACCTGCTGCGGGCCATCGAAGTGGACTTCGCAGATGTACTGGCGAAAAAGAACGCCACGGTCAGCGTGCGTCAGATCATTCGTGAGCTGGAAGCCTCTCAGGAACCGCTGTGGAGCCCGATGGTGCTCAACGGCAGTGGTTTTGGCATGTGGGCCAACCACTCGCTGGTCATGGCCAACTACATCTCCCGTGCTAACGCCGCGGTGATCGACCTGCGCCAACTGCTGTCGCAAGGCTGATCGGTGGTTATCTCCAGACAAGAGGCGGCGCATCGCGCTGCCTCCGACGCCGAACTGATCGCCTGGGTCGACGAGCACGATCAACTGCTGGGTGCGCTGCCGCGTAAAGAGCTGCGTGAGAAGGGCCTGATCGGGCGCGGTACCTACATCCTGCTGTTCAACTCCGCCGGTGAGCTGTGCGTGCACCGGCGTACCGAGAGCAAGGCTATTTATCCGGGTTACTGGGACGTTGCCGCGGGCGGCATGGTCCAGGCCGATGAAAGCTTCGCCGAGTCGGCGGCCCGTGAGCTGGAAGAAGAGCTTGGCGTCAGCGGGGTCGAATTGGTGGCCCATGAGCGCTTTTTCTTCGATCAGCCTGGCAACCGGCTGTGGTGCGCGGTGTTTTCGGCGATCTGGGACGGGCCTTTGCGCCTGCAGCCTGAAGAGGTCAGCGAAGCCCGCTTTCTGCCGCTGCAACAGGCTCTGGCCGACAGCCGGCAACAGCCATATTGCCCCGATTCGCTGGCCGCATTGCAGCGCTATATCGACCGTCGGGCCTGACGTCGCGAATAACGTGCAAAATGGCGCAGTTTTGTACTTAGCATCGGCGGCATTTATCGTTACACTGCGCGGCCTTTCAAGGCTGCCGTACCCTGGGTCCGGCAGTTGCGCTGCCCCTGCCAGAGTGGGGCTTCGCGGTCGGTACCCTGCCCGGGGCGTCGACCAGTTTTTGTCCTCACCGTACGAGGATCAAAAGTGGCCAAAAAAGCCGCATCATTCGCCGCCCTCGGTGGCCTGGTGTTCTCCACTGATGCAGGTCGGCATTGTCCGGACTGCAGCAAACCCATAGATGCCTGCATCTGCAAACAGACGCTCATCCCTGAAGGCGATGGCATTGCTCGCGTGCGCCGCGAAAGCAAAGGCCGTGGCGGCAAGACGGTGACGACCATCAGCGGTGTACCGCTGCCTCTGGAACAGCTCAAGGATCTGGCCAGCACGCTCAAGCGTCGCTGCGGAACCGGCGGCGCGTTGAAAGACGGGGTCATCGAAATCCAGGGCGATCACGTCGAGCTGTTATTGGCAGAGCTGATCAAACAGGGCTTCAAAGCGAAAAAGTCCGGCGGCTAATCGCCGCATCGCGATTTTTTGCAATTCGCTTTCTAAACTCGTTCCCGTAGGAAGGGTCTATCCCTGAACACGGAAAATCGTCATTTTCTGGTTTTACACTGCGCCCGCCGACCGTGGGCCGGTGTTATTCGACTTTCTATATAGGGGACTTCAATGTCCGTACGACGCACACGCAAAGATGATGGCAGCCAATGGACAGTTGCGGACAGCCGCAGTGTTTATGGGATTCGCCATTGGGGGGCCGGTTACTTCGCAATCAACGAGGCCGGCCGCGTCGAAGTTCGCCCTAACGGGCCAGGCAGTGCGCCGATCGATCTGTACGAGCAGGTCGACGAACTGCGCAAGAGCGGCCTGTCGCTGCCGCTGCTGGTGCGCTTCCCCGACATCCTGCAAGACCGCGTGCGCCAACTGACCGGTGCATTCGATGCCAATATTGCGCGTCTGGAATATCAGAGCCAGTACACCGCGTTGTACCCGATCAAGGTCAACCAGCAGGAAGCGGTGGTGGAAAACATCATCGCCACGCAAAACGTTTCCATTGGCCTTGAAGCCGGTTCCAAGCCTGAACTGCTGGCGGTACTGGCGCTGGCGCCAAAGGGCGGCACCATCGTCTGCAACGGTTACAAAGACCGTGAGTTCATTCGCCTGGCGCTGATGGGCCAGAAGCTCGGTCACAACGTCTTTATCGTTATCGAGAAAGAGTCGGAAGTAGGGCTGGTGATCGAAGAAGCCGCCGAGCTCAAGGTCAAGCCGCAGGTCGGCCTGCGCGTGCGCCTGTCGTCGCTGGCTTCGAGCAAGTGGGCTGATACCGGGGGTGAAAAGTCCAAGTTCGGCCTGTCGGCTGCGCAACTGATCTCGGTGGTTCAGCGCTTCCGTGATGCTGGCCTGGATCAAGGCATCCGCCTGCTGCACTTCCACATGGGCTCGCAGATCGCCAACCTGGCCGACTACCAGCACGGTTTCAAGGAAGCCATCCGTTACTACGGCGAACTGCGCGCGCTGGGCCTGCCGGTGGACCACATCGACGTCGGCGGTGGCCTGGGCGTTGACTACGACGGCACCCACTCGCGCAACGCCAGCTCGATCAACTACGACATGGATGACTACGCTGGTGTCGTGGTTGGCATGCTCAAAGAGTTCTGCGATGCCCAGGGCCTGCCGCATCCGCACATCTTCTCCGAGAGCGGCCGCTCGCTGACCGCGCACCACGCCATGCTGGTGATTCAGGTGACCGACGTCGAGAAACACAACGACGACGTGCCGACCATCGAAAACAAAGAAGCCCTGCCGGAAACCGTGCAGTGGCTGGCCGACCTGCTGGGCCCGACCGACCTGGAAATGGTCACCGAGACCTACTGGCGTGCTACCCACTACATGAGCGACGTAGCCGCCCAGTATGCCGACGGCAAAATCACCCTGGCTGAAAAAGCCCTGGCCGAGCAGTGCTACTTCGCCGTTTGCCGCCGCCTGCACAACTCGCTCAAGGCCCATCAGCGTTCGCACCGTCAGGTGCTGGACGAACTGAACGACAAGCTCGCCGACAAGTACATCTGCAACTTCTCGGTGTTCCAGAGCTTGCCGGACACCTGGGCCATCGGCCAGGTCCTGCCGATCATCCCGCTGCACCGCCTGAACGAAGAACCGCTGCGCCGCGCCGTGCTGCAAGATTTGACCTGCGACTCCGACGGCAAGATCAACCAGTACGTCGATGAGCAAAGCATCGAAACCAGCATGCCGGTCCACAGCGTCAACGAAGGTGAGGACTACCTGCTGGGCGTATTCCTGGTGGGTGCTTACCAGGAAATTCTTGGCGACATGCACAACCTGTTTGGTGACACCGACTCGGTGAACATCTACCAGAACCCGAACGGCAGCGTGTACCACGCCGGTATCGAGACCCACGACACCATCGAAGACATGCTGCGCTACGTGCACCTGTCGCCGGAGGAGTTGATGACTCACTACCGTGACAAATGCGCCAGCGCCAAGATCACCGCGCGTGAAAAGACCCAGTTCCTCGACGCCTTGCGTCTGGGGCTGACGCGTTCGTCGTACCTGTCGAGCTGATGCAATCGCGGGGCAAGCCCGCTCCCACCGAGTCACTAACTCCAGGTGGGAGCGGGCTTGCCCCGCGATGCTTTATTGACCCACAAACCACCCATCACGCCGCTGCAACCGCCAGCCCATCACCGCGAGTGTCACCCCGCGCAAGGCCATGAACAGCAAAAAGCCCAACCACAAACCGTGGTTGCCCAGGCTTTTGGCGGCATAGGCCACCGGCAAGGCCAGGGCCACGCTGATCAACATGCCGTTGCGCATCTCCCGCGCCCGGGTCGCACCAATGAACAAGCCATCGAGCAGGTAACTCCACACCGCCACCAGCGGCAACAAGGCCAGATAAGGCAGGTACTGGTAGGCCGTGATGCGCACGCTTTCGATGTCGGTCTGCAGGTTGATGAACAGATGGCCGCCGAACAGAAACAGTGCGGCGAAGCCACTGCTGGCCAGCAACGACCAGCCGCACGCCACGGTCAGCGAACGACGCAAGGCCGACCGGTCGCCGGCACCGATGGCGTGGCCGCACAAGGCCTCGACCGCATGGGCCAGACCATCCAGCGCATAAGCCGTGAGCAGCAGGCCATTGAGCAGCAGGGCATTGGCGGCAACGGTAGATTCACCGAGGCGCGCGCCTTGTGCGGTGATCAGGAAGAACACCGCCTGCAAGGCCAGGCTGCGGATGAAGATGTCGCGGTTGACGGCCAGCAGTGGCCGCCAGTTTTGCCAGCGGGCGAGCAAAGCCCAGGCGACCCTGCCGGGATAGGCGCGCAAGGCCGGTCGGGTCAGGGCCAGGCCGAGCAGGACGGCACTCCACTCGGCAATCACCGAGGCCCGTGCCGAGCCCAGCACACCCCAGTCCAGACCGAGCACGAACCACAGGTTCAGGGTGATGTTGAGCAGGTTGGTGGTCAACATGATCGCCAGCGGTGCCCGCGCGTTCTGGGTACCCAGGAACCAGCCAACCAAGGCAAAACTCGCCAGGGCCGCAGGCAGGCCGAGCAATCGGGTCTGGAAGAAATCCAGGGTCGATTGCTCCAATGCCGCCGACGGCTGCATCAACTGCAGGGCCAGGTGGCTGAAGGGCAGGGCGAGCACGCCCAGTAGCAGGGCAAACAACATTGCCAGCAGCAACCCTTGCACCAGCACCTGGCGCAACGCCGCACCATCGGCGCGCCCGGCGGCCTGGGCGGCAAAGCCGGTGGAGCCCATGCGCAGAAAGCCCATCACCCAGGCCAGAAAGGTGTACAGGCTGGCGCCGACGGCAACGGCACCGAGCTGATGGGCATGGGGAAGGTGGCCAATCACGGCGCTGTCGACCAGCGCTACCAGGGGGACGGAAATATTCGACAGTATCATCGGCGCGGCCAGCGCCCAGACCTTGTGGTGGGTCGGGCGGTCGCGCCAGTCGCTCAGCAATCGGGACATGTTGGCTCCAGGCAAGCGGCATATTGTAGCTGCACGGCCCGGGAACGGCGTTGTTGATATATAGTTCTTCCCTCAGAACCTGCTGCTAAAGAGTTTTCTCCATGCTCAACAAAGGATTGTTGCTGGCCTGTGCGCTGGCCTTGCTCAGTGCCTGTGACTCGTCTGCTCCAGACAAGCCGGCCCCGGCACCTGCGCCTGTATCAACACCGGCCCAGACCGAGGATGCGGCCAAACCTGCCCGTGAAGACGCCGCAACCCTGGCCAAGCGTTATGCCGGTCGCGAGCTGAGCGTGGTGGATGTCTCGGAAGTGCAGGTCGATGGCGCCAGTGCCCTGTCCCTGAGCTTCTCGGTGCCGCTGGATGCGCAGCAGAACTTCGCTGAGCGGGTGCACCTGGTCGATACCGTCAAAGGCAAGGTCGATGGTGCCTGGGAACTGTCCGACAACGGCATGGAACTGCGCCTGCGCCATCTGGAGCCGCAACGCAAGTTGGTGCTGACCATCGATGCCGGCCTTGAGGCAGTCAATGGCAAACGCCTGGCCGCCGAGTCGATCAGCCGCCTGGAAACCCGCGACATGCAGGCCACCATCGGCTTTGCCAGCCGTGGCTCGTTGCTGCCGACGCGCCTGGCCGAAGGGCTGCCGGTGATCGCCCTGAACGTCAACAAGGTCGATGTCGAGTTCTTCCGCATCAAGCCGGAAAAGCTCTCGCCGTTCCTCAGCGCCTGGGGCCGCAACAGCAGCCTGTATTACTACCAGTCGAAAGAAACCCTGGATATGGCCGACCTGGTCTACAGCGGCCGTTTCGACCTCAACCCGGCGCGCAACACGCGTGAAACGGTATTGCTGCCGATTGCCGGAATCAAACAATTGCAGGAGCCGGGCGTGTACCTGGCGGTGATGCGCGCTTCGGGTACCTACGACTACTCGCAGCCGGCCACCCTGTTCACCCTCAGCGATATCGGCGTATCGGCGCACCGTTACCAGAACCGCATGGACGTTTTCACCCAGGGGCTGGAAGGTGGCAAGGCGCTGAACGACGTCAACCTGGAACTGCTCGATGGCGAAGGCCGGGTGCTGGCCCAGGGCAAGACCGACAGCGACGGCCACGCCCAACTGCCGATGCCGCCGAAAGCCGAAACCTTGCTGGCACACCAGGGCGTGCACACCACCATGCTGCGCCTGAACAGTGCCGCGCTGGACCTGGCCGAATTCGACATCACCGGCCCGCAGGCCAACCCCCTGCAGTTTTTCGTGTTCGGCCCGCGTGACCTCTACCGGCCCGGCGAAACCGTGCTGCTCAACGGCCTGCTGCGCGACCAGGATGGCCGCCCGCTCAAGCCGCAGCCGGTCACGGTGGAAGTGCGTCGGCCGGATGAGCAAGTGAGCCGCAAGTTCGTCTGGGAGCCGAGCAGTAATGGCCTGTACCAGTATCAACTGCAGCTGGCCACTGAAGCCCCGACCGGTCGCTGGCAGTTGCTGTTCGACCTTGGCGGCGGCAAGAAGCAGGTCTATGAATTTCTGGTCGAAGACTTCCTGCCAGAGCGTCTGGCCCTGGAGCTCAAGGGCAGCGAAACGCCGTTGAGTCCGGAAGAGACCGCCGAGATTGCCGTCAATGGCCGTTACCTGTACGGCGCTCCGGCCGCGGGTAACCGCTTGAGCGGTCAGGCGTATCTGCGGCCGTTGCGTGAAGCGGTGCCGGCGTTGCCAGGCTATCAGTTCGGCTCGATCACCGAGACCGAGCTGAGTCAGGACCTGGAGCTCGATGAAGTCGCCCTCGACGCCAACGGCAAGACCACGCTAAGCATCGAGAGCAAATGGTCTGAGGCCCGCTCGCCGCTGCAATTGACTGTACAGGCCAGCCTGCAGGAATCCGGCGGCCGCCCGATTACCCGGCGCCTGGAGCAGCCGATCTGGCCGTCCACGCGGCTGCCAGGTTTGCGCGGCCTGTTCGACGGTGAAGAAACCGACAGCGACGGCCCGGTGGAATTCGAGGTACTGGTTGCCGACCGCGACGGCAACAAACTGGGCGCCAACAACCTCAAGGTGCGCCTGATCCGGGAGCGTCGTGACTACTACTGGAACTACTCGCAGAGTGACGGCTGGAGCTACAACTACAACGAGAAATTCCTTACCCAGAGTGAAGAGACGGTCAACGTCAAGGCCGGCTCCACCGCCAAGCTGACCTTCCTGGTTGAATGGGGCCCGTACCGCGTAGAGGTTGAAGACCCGCAGACCGGGCTGGTGTCCAGCGAGCGTTTCTGGGCCGGTTACCGGGCCCAGGACAACGCCGACGGCGGCGCGGTGCGTCCGGACCAGGTCAAGCTGGCGCTGGACAAACCCTCCTATGGCGATGGCGCCACCGCCAACGTAACCGTCACTGCGCCTGCGGCCGGTACCGGTTACCTGATGGTCGAGTCCAGTGACGGTCCGCTGTGGTGGCAAGAGATCGACGTGCCGGCTGAAGGCAAGACCTTCGCAGTCAATATCGACCGTAAGTGGGCACGTCATGACCTGTACGTCAGTGCCCTGGTGATCCGCCCGGGCGAGCGCAAGGTCAATGCCACGCCCAAGCGTGCCGTTGGGGTCTTGCACCTGCCGCTCGATCGCGCCGAGCGCAAGCTGGCAGTAACGCTCACGGCACCGGAAAAAATGCGGCCCAAGCAGCCGCTGACGGTCAAGGTTCAGGCGCGCAATGCCGACGGCAGCGTGCCCAAGCAAGTGCATGTGCTGCTGGCTGCGGTAGACGTCGGCATCCTCAACATTACCGACTACAAAACCCCAGACCCCTTCACGGGCATGTTCGGACGCAAGGCCTACGGTGCCGACCAACTGGACATTTACGGCCAGTTGATCGAAGCCGGGCAGGGCCGCTTGGCCAGCCTGGCTTTTGGTGGTGACGCGGCGATGGCCAAAGGTGGCAAGCGTCCGAGCACCAGCATCACCATCGTCGCTCAGCAAAGCATGCCGGTGACCTTGAACGAAAACGGCGAGGGCGAGGCCAGCGTCGATATCCCCGACTTCAACGGTGAACTGCGCCTGATGGCCCAGGCCTGGACCGACGAGCACTTCGGTGTGGCAGAAGGCAAGACCGTGGTTGCCGCACCTTTGATCGCCGAGCTGTCGGCTCCGCGTTTCCTTGCTGGCGGCGACAGCACCACATTGGCCCTGGATGTATCGAACCTGTCGGGCCAAGCGCAAAAACTCAACGTCCGCATGAGCACCGAAGGCCAGCTGAGCCTGATGGGGGCCGCAGAGCAAAGCCTGGCGCTGAACCAAGGCCAACGAGTCACCTTGCTGATGCCGGTGCAGGCCAGCGGTGGTCTGGGCCAAGGCAAGGTCAAGGTAGAGGTGCAGGGCCTGCAGCTGCCGGGTGAAACGGCCACGGCGTTCAGCCGTGAGTGGACCTTGGGCGTTCGTCCGGCCTATCCGGCCATGCTCAAGCACTACCGGGTAGCGCTCAACGATCAGCCGTGGAGCCTGCCAGAAGCGGATCTGGCCGAGTTCGAGCCGGATGGCCTGGAGGGCATGCTGGCCGTGTCCAGCCGTCCGCCGTTGAACCTGGCCGAGCAGATCCGGGCGCTGGAAGCCTACCCCTATGGCTGCCTGGAGCAGACCACCAGTGGCTTGTACCCTTCGCTGTATGCTGACGCGGCGACCCTCAAGCGCCTGGGTATCAGCGGCGAGCCAGCCGAGGTGCGCAAGCGCAAGATCGAAATGGGCATCGAGCATCTGCTGGGTATGCAGCGCTACAACGGCAGCTTCGGCCTGTGGAGTTCCGACAGCGAGGAAGAGTACTGGTTGACCGCCTACGTCACCGACTTCCTCCTGCGTGCCCGCGAGCAAGGCTACGCCGTGCCTGCCGAAGCGCTGAAGAAAGCCAGTGAGCGCCTGCTGCGTTACCTGCAGGAGCGCAACCTGATCGAGGCCGGCTACAGCAGCAACGGCGACCACAGCCGTTTTGCCGTGCAAGCCTATGCAGGCCTGGTACTCGCGCGTACTCAGCAGGCGCCGCTGGGTGCCCTGCGCAGTTTGTTCGAACGGCGTAGCGATGCGCGTTCCGGGCTGCCGTTGGTGCAGTTGGCTATCGCGCTGGAGAAGATGGGTGACAAGCCGCGCTCGGCAACGGCGTTGCAGGCAGGGCTGGCGGTGGAGCGTGATGGGCGGAACTGGTTGGGCGACTACGGCAGCCCGGTGCGTGACCAGGCCTTGATCCTGGCCTTGCTCGAAGAAAACAACCTGGCCAGCAACGTTGTTGATCAACGCCTGTTCCAGTTGTCCGATCAGATTGCTGCAAGTCAGTGGTTGTCGACCCAGGAGCGTAACGCCTTGTTCCTCGCCGGTCGTGGCTTGCTGAACAAGCCTGAAGGCCAGTGGTCGGCGCGTCTGGACAGCGCCGGTGAACTGCGCGACCTGAACAACAGCGAGTCTGGTTTGAAACTGGAAGGGCCGCTGCTGGCTTCGCCGCTGACCGTACAGAACCAGGGCAGCGAGACGCTGTACCAGCAATTGACCCTGTCCGGTTATCCACGTAACGCCCCGGCACCGAGCCAGAAAGGCCTGAACATTCGTCGTGAGTACCTGGGCATGAATGGTGAGCCGCTGAACATCCACGCGCTCAACAGTGGTGACCTGGTGCTGGTGCACCTGGTGTTGAACACCAACACCTATGTGCCGGATGCCTTGGTGGTCGATCTGCTGCCTGCCGGGCTTGAGCTGGAAAACCAGAACCTGGCGCAGAGCGCAGCGAGTCTGGACAACGCCAGCAGCGCGGTCAAAGAGTGGCGCGAGGCGATGCAGAACGCCAACATTGTGCATCAGGAATTCCGTGATGATCGCTATGTCGCGGCGCTGCCGGTGAACAACTATGGCTTGACGCACCTGCTGTACCTGGCGCGTGCGGTTACTCCGGGTACCTACCGAGTGCCGCCGCCACAGTTCGAATCGATGTACCGGCCGAACCTGCAGGCCGTCGGGGAGTCAGGCGGCGAAATGGTCATCAAAGGCCGCTAACCTGCTGATGTAGGAGCGGGCTTGCCCCGCGATCGCGATGTGTCAGGTACACCGCGATCGCGGGGCAAGCCCGCTCCCACCCTTTAATGGATGATCCAGCTCAACACCCACAAGCCCAGCACCAGCCAGATGATGCCGAGTATGATCGAGGCACGCATAAAGGCTCGGATCGCCGAGTACAGCAACATCAGGCCAATGATCAGAGCGATGATGCTGACCAGCGAGGTGTCCATGCCCAGTGTGCGCGCCAGGCCATCAATGAAGTTGCCACCGGCGTTGGCCAGCAGGTTGAACAACCCGCTCAAACCATCGACAACAAAGCGGATCAGCGCGCCCAGCGCCTGGCCCAGCCACTCGAAAAAACCTTCTACATGCATAGTTGCTTCCTGATGATCGTCGCGGCGAGTCTGCCGTTGCCACAGCTTTGGCCATGCCTTGGCCCGCTCGGTTCCCTGCCCACCGCTAGCGACGGGGAGGTTTGATGCTCAGCTTAGCTCGCCCGCTCAGCCCAATGGCAAAACGCCTTTGCATTGTTTCGGCAGTTGTCGGTGTGCTGTGCGCGCTCGTGTGGATGGCCGACCGCATCTGGCCGTTGCCCTTGCCTAAAGACGACCTGGCCCGGGTGGTACTGGCCGAAGATGGCACGCCGCTGTGGCGTTTTGCCGATGCCGAAGGCGTGTGGCGCTATCCGGTCAGTGCTGATCAGGTGTCGCCTTACTATTTGCAGGCGCTGCTGACCTACGAGGACCGCTGGTTTTACCAGCACCCGGGTGTGAATCCGTTGGCACTGGGGCGGGCTGCCTGGCAAAACCTGCAGGGTGGGCGGGTGGTGTCGGGCGGCAGCACGTTGTCGATGCAAGTGGCCCGATTGCTCGATCCGCATTCACGGACCTTGCCGGGCAAACTGCGGCAGTTGTGGCGCACCGCGCAGCTGGAGTGGCATTTGAGCAAGGCGCAGATTCTTGAGCTGTACCTCAATCGCGCGCCCTTTGGCGGCACCTTGCAAGGGGTGGCCGCCGCCAGTTGGGCGTATCTGGGCAAGTCGCCCTTGCACCTGACGCCGTCGGAGGCGGCCATGCTCGCGGTGCTGCCCCAAGCCCCGAGCCGCTTGCGCCCTGACCGGCACCCGGCCCGCGCCCAGTTGGCCCGCGACAAAGTGCTCAAGCGTCTGGCCGAGTACGACGTCTGGCCGGCGCAGCGGGTTACCGAGGCGATGGAAGAACCTCTGCTGTTCGCGCCGCGCCAGGAGCCAGCGCTGGCGCCGTTGCTGGCGCGACGCCTGAACCGTCCGCACAGCCCACCGCTGATCCGCACCACCCTCGATGCCTCGCTGCAGCGCCGTCTGGAGGACTTGTTGCTGGGCTGGCGTGCGCGACTGCCCGAGCGTACCTCGGCAGCGATTCTGGTGGTGGAAGCGCAGAATATGGCGGTGCGCGCCTACCTGGGTTCGGTGGACCTGAACGACGAGCGCCGCTTCGGGCATGTCGACATGATCACCGCCTTGCGCTCGCCGGGCTCGACGCTCAAACCCTTCCTTTACGGCATGGCCATGGACGATGGCCTGATTCATTCCGAATCCTTGCTGCAGGATGTGCCACGCCGTTACGGCGACTACCGCCCGGGGAATTTCTCCATGGGCTTCAGTGGCCCGGTGGCGGCCAGTTCTGCATTGGCGCTGTCGCTGAACCTGCCTGCGGTGCAGTTGCTGGAAGCCTATGGACCCAAGCGTTTTGCCGCACAGATGCGCAACGGTGGCGTGCCGCTGACCCTGCCACCGTTGGCTGAACCCAACCTGTCGTTGATCCTCGGCGGGGCGGGTAGCTGCCTGGAAGATCTGGTCGCAGGCTACGGCGCCCTGTCGCGCGGCGGTTTGAGTGCGCCGATGCGCTTGCAACCGGATGCGCCGCTGCTAGAGCGTCGTTTGCTGTCGCCGGGCAGCGCCTGGATCATTCGCCGCATTCTCAGTGGCCAGGCCCGACCGGACCGTGACCCGCATGCCGAGCTGGTCCAGCGTCCGCTGTTGGCCTGGAAGACCGGCACCAGCTATGGCTTTCGCGATGCCTGGTCGATTGGCGTCGGGCCGCGCTATCTGATCGGTATCTGGATTGGCCGGCCCGATGGCACGCCGGTGCCCGGACAGTTTGGTCTGGCCTCGGCGGCGCCCTTGATGCTGCAGGTGCATGACGTGCTGAGCAATCGCGACAGTCAGCGCGGTATCAGCGTGCCGGTGGCAGCGGTGCCTAGCAATATCGGCGTGGCTGCGATTTGCTGGCCGCTGGGCCAACCGCTGGCCCGGCAAGATACCAATTGCCGACGCCAGCGTTTTGCCTGGACCCTGGACGGCACCACACCACCGACCTTGCAAGCGGCTGACCAACCTTTGAGTGTCGGTTTGCGCGAAAGCGTCTGGGTGAACGCACAAGGGTTGCGGGTCGATGCCAGTTGCCCGGGGGCGCAGGCCAAGGACATTGCCTTGTGGCCCGCACCGCTGGAGCCGTGGTTGCCGCGCCTGGAACGTCGCGAAGCGCGTTTGCCGAAGATCGATCCGGTCTGCCCGCCACAGGTACCGGCCAGCGCACCGCCATTGTCCATCGTCGGCGTGCGTGAAGGTGATCAGTTGCGGCGCCCGGCCACCAGCAATGAGCCGCTGCGCCTTGAGCTTTCCGCCTTGGGCGGCAGTGGTCGGCGCTGGTGGTTCCTCAATGGCGCGCCACTCGGTGAGACGCTGGGCCAGGCGCAATTGAGCGCGCGCTTCGAACAGATCGGGCGTGTCGAGTTGAGTGCCCTGGATGAAAGTGGCCAGACCGCACGCGTGCAGTTTCAGATCAATGAGTGAGCGGCCGCAGCGCTGATTAGACGACCGCGCGGCCACCACCTACGCTTGAAGCTGTCAGGATCATGGAGCGTCGAATGCGTCCGTTGGCCGCCGCGGTTCTCAGTCTTTGTTGGGCTAGCGGGCTGAGCGCCGAACCACTGCCACGTTATCTCAACACCAGCGAAGTCGAGCGCAACCTGCCGACGCCCAATCTGCCGGTCGATAGCTATCGCCCCGGCGCTCCGGCCCTGCACATCGAACTACCGGCGCCTCAGGTGCCGCTTGTGGATAACAGCAGCCGCTTTTATCTGCACAAGGTGCGTTTCGAGGGCGGCACGCTTTATCCGTTGAGCGACCTGCGGGACAACTACCAGCACCTGGTCGATCACCAAGTCAGCGTGGCTGAACTGCTGGAAGCGACCCAGCGCCTGACCCGGCGTTACCAGCAAGACGGCTACCTGTTGTCTTACGCCTACCTGCCGCCACAGGATTTTGCTGACGGCCGGGTGCTGGTGGTGCTGGTCGAGGGTTACATTAGCGACTACGCGCTCCAGGGTGATATAGGCCCGGCCTCAGCTTACCTGGACACGCTGGCGGGCAAACTCAAAACCGAGCGTCCGCTCACCCGGCAAAGCCTGGAGCGTTACACCGCGTTGATGAACCGCGTGCCGGGGGTGACGGTTGAAGCTCAGGTGGTGCCGGGTGATACCGACGGCGCCAATACCTTGAACGTGCAGGCCAGGCGCAAACCGTTCAGTGCCCGGCTGGACCTGAGCGAGGGTAGCCGAGAAGATTTTCAGGCACTGCTCAGTGCCAGCAGCAACGCCCAGACGGCACTGGCCGAGCAGGTTAGCTTCAGCGCGCTGACGCCCCCCGGTGACCTCCACGAGCATTACTACCGCTTGGACTACGCCCAGTACGTCGATGCTCAGGGCACGCAACTGAACCTGTCTGCCGCCAGCTTTCGTGGCGACTCAAGTGCACGGGTGCGGCTGAACAACGGCACTGACCTCAGGCAACAGCGTAAGTACGACCACTATTCAGTGGGCCTGAGCCAGACGTTAATTGCTGCGCCCAACGAATGGCTTGGCGTCGCGGGGCGCTTGTACGTGACCAACGACGATACGGATTACCAGGCGATTGGCTTAACCCAGAAAACCAGCACGCACACTGACCTGCGTGCGGTGGCATTCGAAGGTGACTGGCGCCAGAGCGACGCTGGGCAATTGCGTATCGTCAGTGCAGGTGCCTATCAGGGTATGGATTACCTGGGCGCGGATACTGATGGAGACATCGACCTGGACTTCCTCCACCTGCGTGTGTCCGGGCTGCAGAGCAATCGGTTTTTTGATCAGTGGCAGGGCGTAGTGTCGGCGGCGTTGCACTGGAGCAACGACAGCCTGCCGGACAGTGAACGGGTGGTATTTGGTGGCCAGACCTTCGCGCGTGGCTACCCTGTCGACCAGGCTTCGGGTGACAAGGGCTGGGGCGTGGCCTACGAGTTGAACTACAGCTTCAGGCACGACAGCGACTGGCTTAAATTAGTGCAGCCTTATGCGGCCGTGGATGCCGCACGTAGCTGGTTCAATGAGCTGGAAATACGTGATTCACGCTTGTCCTCAGCGGCGCTTGGGGTACGGGTAGGTGATGGCCGTTCCTACAACCTGTCGCTTGAAGCCGCCAAACCGATGTCAGACATCGCCCTGGACAGCCTCAACCGGCAGCCGCGATTTACCGTGAGTTTCAGCTTCCAACTGTAGGAGCGGGCTTGCCCCGCGATTAGCCGATAACAGGCACACCGCATCGCGGGGCAAGCCCGCTCCTACCGGTTAGTTCACCAGGTGCAGGCGGGGTTTGGGGAAGAGGTTTTCCAGGGTTTCCAACAGACGGATGTGATAGATCGGCTTGCGAAACAGGTCCAGCACCTGGAGGCGCAATAGGTCACTGATGTCGTCCATGTCAGCGTGGCCGGAAGTGACAATCACCGGCAAGTGCTGGCGGGCAGTGTGCTCGCGCAAACGCTTGATCAGTGAGATGCCGCTTTCTTCCGGCATGCGCAGATCGGTAATCACCAGCGCCACGTCCGGGTGGCGGGTGAGCTGTTGCAGGGCAAGTTTCACTGAGGTTGCCGTATGGCAACAGAAGCCCTCGCCCTCAAGCAGCTCGGCAAGTTCCAGCAAGGCGTCCTCTTCATCATCCACCAAGAGAATCTGTTGTCGCAGGGAAGAGGTCGGCATGGTGTGTTCCTGATTCAGGGCGAATATCCCAGCTCAATGCTGCGAACCTACAGATCATTGTGGAGGGGCAACGTCGCCAGCTTTCTCCATGGAGGTTTTGACATTGGTAAAAATCGTTTTGACGTCATCAGAGATGGGGCCGACAAACGCACTCAGCACCACCGCCACCATCGCCGCAGCAATCGCATACTCGATGCCCGAGGCGCCATCCTTGCGGTAGAAGAAATCTTTGCAGCTCTTGAGGATTCGGGAAACACGCATGGCACTTCTCCTGGCGCGCAAGGCGCTGATGGCGGGGGATGTTCGATGATTCCCCTTTGCCACCACAGCATCGTCAAACCCCGAATCTCCGGCAAATGTAACAAGGCATTAATCACAAAGTGATAGTGGCTTATTGACGTCAGTAACCTGTTGTTTCCACGGGGTGGCGGATTTGCGATGGAAAAAATTCTGACGGCTAATGGCATTTTGACTCTGCTGGGCTACCTTCAAATAGCGAAATAGTTACTTCCGATGACAACGGTGTGTGCGGGTTCACAGCTGGGTGCAAAGGACGAATACGGGTATCAGGAAGGGCCGGCATGAGCAGTCGCATTACCATCATCCTCGCTGGCGTGTTTCTGCTGGGTGCCTTGTTCGCCGGTTACTGGGGCTTGCTGTTGAGCCGTCCAGCGGTTGAACCGGTTACCGTTGCCGCAGCACCCACCACAGCGCCTGTGCCCGTCGCTGCGCAGGTCAGCGCCAACATTGCCGATGAGCTGCGCCAACCGGTCGTGGTACTGCGCCGTGATATTGCGCCTTACACCCCGCTGACTGCCGAAGACCTTGCGCTGGAGCGCCTGCAAGTGGCGCCTGCCGGTAGTTTTCACAGTGTTGAGCAGGTGCTTGGGCGCAGCAGCTGGCGACCGTTGCGTGCAGGTACCTGGCTGGAGCAGGGCAGCTTTGACGCCGGTGGCCCGCTGGCGCGCATGATCCGCCCGCATGAACGCGCCCTGGCCCTGGCCATCGATGATGTGGTCGGTGCGGCAGGGCAGTTGAGCCCTGGCGACTACGTTGATGTGTTGTTGTACCTGCGCGAGGAAAACCACAACCCGCAGGCCAGCGCGCAAGTGGCTTTACCGGCGCTGCGGGTGCTCAGTGTCGGCGCGCAGTTGGGGCTGGGCAA
Organism: Pseudomonas sp. NUPR-001; assembly: GCF_052147955.1. Taxonomy (NCBI): domain Bacteria; kingdom Pseudomonadati; phylum Pseudomonadota; class Gammaproteobacteria; order Pseudomonadales; family Pseudomonadaceae; genus Pseudomonas; species Pseudomonas sp. NUPR-001. The sequence goes on along the minus strand of NZ_CP197353.1, from coordinate 5,364,244 downwards.
TGATGGTCAGCCGGTGCAGGCACTGAATGAAAAAGACCGTCAGGAACAACTGCGCAACGCTGCACGCACGGTGGTGCTGGCCGTCCCCGCAGCGCTGGTCAGTCGTCTGTTGCTCGCAGCCCAGGCCGGTAGTTTGCGCCTGGCGGTGCGCAGCGCCGAAGAACAACGTTTGGCCCGCTACTGGGCTGACCCGCACAGCAGCGCTGCCGAAGTCGACACCGCCAATCGCGAACTCTATCGCTTCAGCCAGCTAGCGCAGGCACCTGCTTCCCCGGCTGTCGCCAGCTCAACGCCACGTCGTGGCATGGAGATCATCCGCGGTAATCAATCCAGTCAACCAACCCCCTGACCAAGCAAGGATGCCCTTCAATGAGCAGTCGTTCCGTGCGGGTAATCAAGCATTTGCTGTGGGCGCTGCTGTGGGCCGGGCCAAGCGCTTCGCTGGTGCATGCCGCCAGTGGTGGCTGTGCGGCGTTGGCCCAGTTGCCTGGGGTGATCGAACTGGATCAAGGGCTGCAACAGGAGGTGCGTGCGCCGGTCAGCATCACCCGAGTAGCGGTAGGTGATTCGAAAATTGCCGACGTGCAGGCCAGCGGCGACGACGCGGTACTGCTGACCGCGTTGGCCCCGGGCGCCACCAGCCTGATGCTGTGGACCGCCTGCTCGAAAACCCCGCGCCAGGCGATGTTGTTCGTCAAAGGTGTGGCCAGCGCCGACATGGCTGAAAGCGCCTTGCCACCGTCCCAGGACCCGACCCTGCCCAGCCAGGTGCAGGCCGATATCCGCTTTGTCGAGGTCAACCGGACCAAGTTCAAGGAAGCCGGTGCGCGCCTGCTGTTCAAAGGCTCCAACAACTCGCTGATCGGCTCACCGGGGACGGTGCCGAACACCGTGGTCAGGCCTGGCCGTGTGGCTGACGCCATTACCGGAATTCCCTTGGACAATGACGTCTTCAATATCGTCTGGGGCGGTGGCAGCAGCCGCTTTCTGGCAGCGATCAATGCCCTGGAAAACAGCGGTTTTGCCTACACCCTGGCGCGTCCCAGCCTGGTGGTGCTCAGTGGTTTGACCGCCAGTTTTCTGGCCGGTGGCGAGATCCCGATCCCGGTGCCCAGCAGCGGCAGCGACAACGTGTCGATCGAATACAAGGAGTTCGGTATTCGCCTGGCGCTGTCACCAACGGTGGTCAGCCGTGATCGCATCACCCTCAAGGTTGCCCCGGAAGTCAGTGAGCTGGATTACACCAATGCCGTGAACATTGCCGGCACTTTGGTTCCGGGCCTGAAAGTACGGCGCACCGATACCAGCATTTCACTGGCCGATGGCGAAAGTTTCGTGATCAGCGGCTTGATCAGTAGCACCACCCGTTCGGCGGTGGACAAGTTTCCGGGGCTGGGTGATATCCCGATTCTTGGCGCGTTCTTCAGGCAGTCGCAGATGACGCGCGATGAAACCGAGCTGTTGATGATCGTCACCCCGCACCTGGTTCAGCCCCTGGCCGCCGATGCGCAAATGCCCAGCTTGCCGGGTGAGGGGTTACGCAACTATGACCCGAGTTGGGGCCGACTGTTCTTCCTCGAAAACGGCGACTTTGAAGGTCGCAGTGGGTTATCACAATGAGCGAAAGCCTGAGTCAGACTTTTCTCGCCATCACCCGCAATGAGGGCGACCTGCAATGGTTGCAAGGCGCCCTGGCGCCGTTGGGGCAGGTGGTCGGTGCCAGCAGTGGCAGCCTCGACGAGTTGCTGGCACTGGTTGATGTGACCTTCGCCAATCTGGTGTTCGTTGGCCTGGACCGTGAGCAGGTGGTCAGCCAGTGCGCGCTGATCGAAGGGGTGCTGGAAGCCAAGCCGATGCTGGCGATCGTCGCCCTCGGCGATGGCATGGACAACCAGTTGGTGCTCAACGCCATGCGCGCCGGTGCCCGTGATTTCGTCGCCTATGGCTCGCGCTCAAGCGAAGTGGCCGGGCTGGTGCGGCGTTTGAGCAAACGCCTGCCAGCCGTTACCAGCAACCCCAGCCTGGGCGGCCTGACGGTACTGTATGGCGCGCACAGCGCGGCCGATGGTGCATTGTTGACCAGCCATCTGGCCCGGGTGGTGCAATGCAGTGGCCAGCAGACCTTGCTGCTCGACTTGGGTTTACCCCGTGGCGATAGCCTGGCGTTGCTCGGCCTTGAGGCTTCCTTTCATTTTGGCGATGCCCTGCGCCACCTGCGGCGCCTGGACAACACCCTGATCGACAGTGCCTTCAGCCGCGAAAGCTCGGGCCTGCGCTTGCTGGCCTACGCCGAGGGCGACGAGCCCCTGGAGCGCACCAGCGCCGCCGAGCTGTACATGCTGCTCAGCGCCTTGCGTCAGCACTTCCAGCACATCGTGGTGAATCTTACCGGTCAGGCCGACTGCGAAGCGCTGCGTACGTTCGTCAGCCATTGCGACAAATTGATCTGGTACACCGACCAGAACGTGCTGGACTGTCGGCGCAACCTTGAGGTGCTGGCGCTGTGGCGGGAAAAGGGTATGAAGCTGGAGCACGCCAGCCTGCTGGTGGACCGCTACCTCAAGGGCGTGGCGCCAGACACCGAAGCCCTGAGCAAGCGCTATGGCCTGCCGTTGCTGATGGTGCTGCCCTACAGCCCCGAGGTGCGCCTGAATGCCAAGAACCAGGGATTGACCCTGTTCGAGCTGGCGCCGCGTGAAAGCCTCACCCATCAATTGCAGGCCCTGGGTGAGCGCCTGGCCCGCCGTTCCGAACACAACAAACCGGTCAGCGCGAGTTGGCTCAACCGGCTCTGGGGGCACAAATGAGTAGCATCGATGAGCTGTTCGGCGGCCCCCGGCACAACCTGGGCAACGACCCGCTTACCCTCAAGCGCGCCCTGCACCGGCACATCATCGATGCCATCGAAGACAGCGGGCGTAACTTGCTGGAAGGCTCGCGCCCGGCGCTGGCGCAGTTTGTCATGGAGCAGGTCGGGGACTACATCTCGCGTTTGCACTTGGCCGTATCGCGCTACGAGATGGAGCGTCTGGCCGAGGAAATCGTCGATGAATTGACCGGTTTCGGGCCGCTGGAAGTGTTGCTGCGCGACGCCAGCGTCACTGAAATTCTGGTCAACGGCCCGCACCGGGTGTTTGTAGAGCGCAACGGGGTGCTGCAACAAACCGACCTGCGTTTTATTGATGCCCACCATGTGGAGCGCGTCATGCAACGCATTCTGGCGCCGTTGGGCAGGCGCCTGGATGAGTCTTCGCCGATGGTCGATGCGCGCATGCCCGATGGTAGCCGGGTCAACGCGATCATCCCGCCGGTGGCACTGGACGGGCCGTGCCTGTCGATCCGCAAGTTTCGCAAAGACATGCTCAAAAGCGCCGACCTGTTGGCGACGCGCACTATCGATCACGACATGCTCGAGTTTCTCCAGCTGGCGGTGACGCGGCGTTGCAACATCCTCGTCAGTGGCGGCACCGGCACCGGCAAGACCACCTTGCTCAATATCCTCAGCCAGCTGATCAGCCCCCATGAGCGTTTGGTGAGCATCGAGGATGTCGCCGAGTTGCAGCTTGATCATCCCCATGTGGTACGCCTGGAAACCCGCCCGCCGAATGCCGAGGGCCATGGTGAGATCAAATCCAGCGAGCTGATTCGCAACGCCCTGCGGATGCGCCCGGATCGCATTCTGCTGGGCGAGATTCGCGGTGTCGAAGTGCTTGATGTGCTGACCGCGATGAACACCGGCCACGACGGCTCGATGAGTACCGTGCACGCCAACACTGCGCAGGATGCCCTGCTGCGCCTGGAAACCCTGGTCGGGCTGACCGGGCGGGTGGTGGCCGAGAAAACCTTGCGGCAAATGATCTGTGCGGCCCTCGATGTGGTGATCCAGCTGACGCGGTTGGCGGATGGCCGCCGCTGCGTCAGTGAAGTGTTGGAAGTGGTCGGCGTGCGTGATGATGTGTACGTCACCAACACCCTGTTTCGCCTTGATCGACGCGGCGGCGAGGGCTTTATGCGGGAAGCGCCGAACCCGGCGGGCGACAAGCTGCGGCGGGTGTATTCCGAGCCTTCGGCATGATAGCCGTGCTGCTGGGGCTGGTGTGCCTGGCGTTGCTGGGGCTGTCGCTGCGGCTGTTTTACAGCGGCTTGCGCAAGGCGGGCGCCGAGCGCACTTTGCAGCGCTTGGGCCGGGTGGCAGAGGCGTCACCTGCAGTGGCCACTCACCACGACTGGCTGGACCGTTTACTGCAGCGCGCCGGGCTTGAGCGGCGCAACGATCGCCTGCTGTCGTGGCTGGCGCTGTGGGCGTCGCTGTCACTGCTACTGGCCTTGGCGCTGGGGTGGCTGCCCGGCGTCCTTGCGCTGCTGGCTGGCCCACTGATGTTCCGTGTGTACCTGGGCTGGCGCTACCGTCGGCGCGTGCAACGCATGATCGAACAGCTGCCGGTGCTGCTCGATCATTGTGTGCGTAGCCTCAAAGCCGGCCGCACCTTGAGCGATGCGGTACTGGGCGCCATCGACGCTTCCCGCGACCCCTTGCACGGTGCCTTGCAGCGCGTGCGCCGCAATGTGCAAATGGGCGTCGGCATGGACGATGCCATGCAGGACCTGGCTGAACTTTATGATCAGGATGAACTGCGCCTGTTTGCCCTGGGCTTGCGTATCAACCATCGCTACGGCGGCAATGCCAGTGAGCTGCTGGAGAACCTGATCAAGCTGATTCGTGAGCGTGAGCAGGGCGCCCGGCAGCTGCGTGCGATGACCGGTGAAACACGCATGACCGCAATCGTTCTGGGCCTGCTACCGGTGGGCATGGCGGGCTATTTTCTGTTCACCAACCCCAACTATTTGCTGACCATGTGGCATGACAGTCACGGCCAGGCGATGTTGCTGGGTGCCTTCGCGCTGCAGGTGGTTGGCTGCCTGGCGTTGTGGCGCATGTTGCGGAGCCTGTGAAATGGTCTTGATGCTCAGTGCCGTCTTGTTCTTCGCCGCGTTTGTATTGCTGCTTAGCCAGTTTTTGCGTCAGCGCCGCGGCCAGCGTCTGGTGGCGCAACGGCTGCAAGGCCAGTTGGCCAGTAACGATCGCCTGGGTAACTGGGTGCAGCAGCTGGGTAGCAGCCCGGTGGCTCAACGGCTGTTGAACTACGACGGTGAAACGCGAGTGCTGCTTGACCGGGTCGGCTGGCGGCGCAGTCGGCAGCGCGCCTTGTTTGCCGCCGGCCAGTTTGCGCTGCCCGTACTGGCCTTGGGCATTGGTGTGGTGGTTGAGGAAACCTTCTACGCCGACCGGCAGAACGCCTGGCTGGTGGTGCCGTTGTGTGCGCTGGGGGTCGGCTACCTGTTGCCTAAACGCCTGTTGGCGCTGGCGGCGGCGCGACGTCAGCAGCAGATTGAGCGCGAAGTCTCGACCTTCATACCGTTGCTGCGCATCTTGTTCGAATCGGGGTTGGCGGTAGAGCAGGGGCTGCGCGTGTTGAGTCAGGAGTCGCGGCAGTTGCTGCCCGTGCTCAGCCAGGAACTGCGCTTGATTCTGGCGCGTGTCGACTCGGGCCTGGCCCTGGCCCCGGAACTGGAGAAAACCGCGCAGCTGTTGGCGGTGGATGAATTCAGCGATACCTGCGTGATCCTGCAGCAGTTGTTGGCCCAGGGTGGCGGGGCGATGAAGTCGCTGTTGGCGCTCAAGCAACTGCTCGATGATCGGCGCCTGACGCGCATGCAGGAGCGCATTTCGAAGATGTCCGGAAAAATGTCGATGGTGATGATGGTGTTTCTGTTTCCCGCCTTGCTGATCGTGCTCGCCGGTCCCGGCTTCACGGCATTGGCCAAGGCAATGGGCTCGTGAGTGGAGGAGCATGGATGAAAGCAGTCTTGGTAGTCATGAGCCTGATGTTGCTTGGCGGTTGTGCCACTGATGGCAGGGCACCGTGGTTGGCGCTGGCCGGTGGCAATGCCAGTTGCGCCAAGCCTGATGCGAGTCAGGAACTGGCCTTGAGCATGGCCGACGAGATGCTTGGCGAAGGTCGCCCGCATGCCAGCCTGGCGCACCTGGAGACGCTGCCTGCGGACATGGCGCAAGTGCGTCTGCGCAAGGCCAAGGTGCTACGCCTGCTCGGGCGCAGCGAGGCCGAACCGTTGTACCGCAGCCTGCTCGGTGGCTGCCTGGCGGCTGAAGCTGAACATGGCCTGGGGCAGTTGTCTGCCGCGCGTGGCGATAACCTGCAGGCCCAGCGTCATTTGTTGCGCGCAGTGCGCCTGGCGCCGACCGACGAGAAAATTCGCAATGACCTTGGCGTGGTCTACCTCAACCAGGGCGATGTCGAGCAGGCGCGTTTCGAGTTCCTCACCGCCATCGAGCTTAAAGACAACAACAGCCTGGCGGCGGTCAATCTGGTGAGCTTGCTGTTGTATCAGGACAAGTGGCAGCAGGCCGCCGATCTGGTGTCGCGCTTGCACCTGAGCGCGGCTCAATTCAACGAAGCCCAGTCGCGTGCCGAGCAATTGAAAAAGCCCGGCAAGCTGCCAGCGGTGCGCGCCGATCGGGTCGCAGCGCTACCGTCCGCCGCTTCCACTTTCGGCCAACAGTGAGGTGCTTATGAAAGTTGCATGGTTACTGCTGCTGGCTTGCGCTGCTTTGCCGTTGACCGCGACGGCGATCGAGGAGCAAGCCTCGGCCGAGGCACAATCGCTCACCGAAACCTGGTTGCAGCTGCAGGCGCGCAACCAGAAGGCCTCGAAAACCCCGCAAACGGCCACCCCCAAAGAGCGCGAACAGAGCATGCAGCGCTGGCTGGACAGCTACAAATATGCGATTCCCGACTTCTATCGCTGGGAATCTGTGGGCGCGGCCGATAAATAAGCCGATACGTTGCGGCGCGGCTAGTGCGACGTATGGCGCAGATACAGCGGCGAATGGCTCGGTGACAGGGCCAGTGCCAACTGTGTGCGGTTATGCATGTGGGTCAGGCGTAGCACCTGCGAGACATAGAGCTTGACGGTGTTTTCGGTGATGCCCAGTTCGCAGGCAATCTGATAATTGGTCTTGCCTTTGCCGACCAGCCGCGCGACTTCCAGTTGGCGCGGTGACAGCTTGGCGAATATGGCCGGCAGGCTTTCGCTGTCGGTTTCGTTTTCGATGTCGGTGGCGCGACGATGTGCACCCTGGCCGCGGGCTTTCTCCAAGTCCTGGTACAGGTCGTCGATGGAGTCGGCGAGAAACTGCAGTTTTTGATTGAGGGTGCCCAACTGCTGGACGTTTCGTTGGCGCTCCTGCAATTCCACTTCCTGGCGCTGAACACCTTCAAGCAGCTCGTTGAGGTCTACCGGCTTTTGGTAGTAGTCGGCAAAGCCTGCGCGCAAGGCCCTGATCACATCCTGCTTGTGCGCCTGGCCCGTGAGCATGATGGCTTCGAATATTCGCTGTTGCCCGGCAATGATCTTCAGCGCGTCAAACATTGCGATGCCATCGAGCTCGGGCATATGCAGGTCGCACAGCAGCAAGCCGATCGCGGGGTCAGCGGCAAACCGTTCGATGGCTTCGGTACTGGAGTGGCACGGCACGCAGCGGTAGCCGTTGTTCTGCAGAAATTCACACAGTTCTTCGACGATCAACGGTTGGTCATCGACGACCAACACCTTTACCTCACTGACAGTCTTGTTCACACGCTACTCCCTGTTCAGAAGCTGCATCGTCCTGGTGGCACTGTAGAAAGTAGACGTAGATTGCCAGTCTGTACACGTGCTGTGCGCTGGTTATCGCGGGGCAAGCCCGCTCCCACTGCCCCCCTATGGCGGCTAATGCGTCCACACCGCAGCAAGCACAAACCCCGCCAGAATGAACGGCGCAAAGGGCTGTTTATTTGACGAGTCCTCGGTCAGCGCCTTCAGGCGGTTCTTAACCTTCTGACTTAAAAGGGACCATAGCCAGCGGCGGCTGGCCAGCCAGATCAACACCGAGACGCCGGCGCCGATAAACGTCCCCAGCACGTACATGCGATCGGTTGCCAGGGCCAGGGCGGCGAGCAGCTTTACATCGCCTGCGCCAAAACGGCCAAGCATGTAGCCAGGCAGGGTCAGGAGCATGACGATGGCCAAGGCCCAGCCGCCTTCACTGGCATCGGCGCCGATCCAGGTGTGCCCGGTTATGAACAGGTAGGCCAAGGCACATGACGCCGCGCCGAGGGTCAAGGTGTTGGCAATCTGGCGCTCTCGCACATCTTGTTCAGCGCACAAGGCAAGCCACAACAGCAGGACAATGCTTTGCATTGGCGAAATGCATCCCTTTGTGGTGAAAGATTCTATGCTGACTATCAGGTGTCACTGTCAGGGTAGACGCGATCATGAAAGCAAGCTTGGCCAGGCGGCAAAAAGGCGCTGCAGCGTTGGAGTTCGTTGCAGTATTCGTGATCTTCTTCGCGGTATTTTATGGGGTGGTGGGCTACGGTCTGCCGATGCTCATGCTGCAATCGTTCAACCAGGCCAGCAGCGAAGCGGTGCGCCGCTGCGTTGCCCTGGACCCCAGCAGTGCCACTTACGGCGCCGATGTCCAGGCGCTGGCGCAAAAGGTGGTCGGCGAGCAGTTGGCGTGGATGCCCGACTCGTTGAAATTCAAATTCGCCAATGATGTTCGTATCACCTTGTCGCAGGAGCACCTGCTGACGGTGAAGATCGATTACGCCAAAGCTAAGCTGACTGCCGTGCTGCCGGTCATCGACCTGCCGCTTATCGGTGAAGTACCGCGACTGCCCGCGAGCCTCAAGGCCGAAGCGAGTCTGCAACTTTGAGCGGCGGGCCAGGCTTGTTCGAGCGTTGGCGTGGGCGTTCCACTGCGGCTCCGGTAGAGCCGGAACAGCCGCCCAGTGTGCCCGCGGTGGGGCTGCAGCTGTGGCTCGACGATACCGCCCGAGTGCTGCGCATGGCTGGCCCTTTGCGTTGCGCGCTGGCCTTGCCGGCGCACGCTGAGGTGCGCTTGCAGGACTGCGTGCAACCGCACAGTTTGCTGGTGCTCGAAGGTGAACCGCCGGACTGGCAGGCGCAACCGTTGGATCTGGACTTCAAGGCCGCCGCTGGCGGCACCTTGCATACCCGGGGCTGGTTGCAGGGCCAACCAGGCCAGTGGATGTTGCAGCTGTTCGACATCGGCGACCTGCTGCAACACCGCCAGCAGTCACACAATGCAGAGCGGCAGCGTCATTTGACCAGTCACCTGGCGGCGGAACTGCGCGATTGCAGCATCGAACGTCTGCCCCAGGTGGCCCAGGAACAATTGCAATGGCTGGTGCGTCATTGGCGCGCCTCTGCTGGGCGGATTCTGCTGCAGGGCGAGCAGGGCTGGCAGACGTATGCCAGCAGTCATGATCCCGTGCATTGGCCTGCGGATGAACTGCTCGGGCGTTTGCTCGAGCGTCAGGTGGCGGGGCAGGTGGTCTCCAGCATCAGTCACGCAGAGCTACACGCGTTGATGCCACAAGCCGACACGTATGTGTTGCCGTACGCACAGGGGCACATTGTTCAGGCCTGGCTGATCTGTGTCGGTCCGCTGGAAGCCTTGAATGCGGCAGACGCACTCAACGCCTGCGCGGCCTACGCCGAGCCGCTGGTCAGCCGTTTGGCCGCGTTCAATTTGCAGCAGCAGTCCGAGCGGCTGGACAGTTTGCAGCTGCAATTGGGCGCGGGTTGGTGGCAATGGCGCTGTAGTGAATCTTCGTTGCAGGTGGACCCCGGGCTGGCGCAAAGCCTGGGGATACCGGCGCGACTAACCCTCGGCCAATGGCTGAGCCGGGTGCACCCGGCTGATCGCGAAGCTGCGCAGCTGGCGCTGGGCGAGTTGCAGCGCGAGGGGTGTGCCTTGCACTTGAATCTGCGCTTGCTCGACCACAACCTGGCGGCCAATCCACGTTGGTATCGCTTGTGTGGGCAAGTACGCGGCAGTGGTCAGCAACGTCGGGTGCAGGGCTTCATGCTCGACATCAGCGATATCAAGCACCAGCAGTCGCAAGCCAGCGCAGCCCAGGCGCGCCTGGAAAACCTGATCGCCAGTTCGCCAGCGGTGATCTACATCCAGCGATACGCCGAAGGTGCCCTGCAGGCCGAGTTCTTCAGTGCCAGCCTGCAACCGATGCTGGGTTGGGAAAGCACAGGTGAGGCGCCGCTGCAGCCTGGCCAGTGGGTGCATCCTGAGGATCAGGCGCTATGGCTGGCACGCACCCGCACCCTGTTGCGCGAGGGACAGATTCGCAGCCGCTATCGTTTGTGTGACCGCTATGGCGGTTATCACTGGGTGCTCGACGAGGCGCGGCTGTTGCGTGATGACCTTGGCCTGCCGGTGGAGGTGGTGGGAATCTGGCTGGACGTGACCGAAGCCACCGAAGCGGCTGAACGCATGCGTGAGAGTGAAGAACGCTACCGAGTGCTGGTAGAAGATTCGCCAGCAATGATCTGCCGCTACACGCCGGAGTTGAACCTGGTGTTTGGTAACCAGCCGTTGGCTGACTATCTGGAATGTACGAGCGCAGAACTGGCCGGCATGAACCTCGGCCAGTGGATGTCGCAGGCGCAGCGCGACGCCTTTGTCGAGCGGGTGGCAGCGCTGAGTGTCGAGCAGCCCGTAAGCACTGCAGAGATCTGCCTGGAGCTGCCAGGGCGCGAACACGCCTGGTGGGTGTGGTCCGATCGCGGTTTGTTCGACGAGCAGGGCCGGCTGTTGGAAGTGCAGGCGGTAGGCCGCGATAACACCCAGGTTCGACGTACCCAGCAGCAACTGATGCAGAGTGCCAAGATGGCGACCCTGGGTGAGATGGCGACCGGCCTCGCTCATGAGATCAACCAGCCGCTGAACGTGATGCGCATGGCGGTGGTCAACGCCCTCAAACGCCTGGAAAACGGCGACGTGCAGGCGGACTATCTGCAAGACAAGCTCAAGCGTATCGATGCCCAGGTGCTGCGTGCTTCGCGGGTGGTTGATCACATGCGGGTATTCGGCCGCCGCTCAGCGATCGAGCAGCACCTTTTCGAGCCCTGGCAGGCGGTGGAAGGGGCCCTGTCATTGCTTGCCGATGGCTTGCGCAGTAAAGGTGTGGATCTGCGGGTTGAAACAGCGCCACCACAAACGTTGGTGATGGGGCATCAAGATCAGTTGGAACAGGTGTTGATCAACTTGCTGGTCAACGCCCGTGATGCATTGCTGGAGCAACGTGCACAGCAGCGCGAGCTACAACCCTGGATTGCCTTGCGCATGGAGGCAGATGAGCGCCAGGTACGGCTGCTGGTCGAGGACAACGGTGGCGGCATTGATCCGCGCCTGCTCGAGCGCATCTTCGAACCGTTCTTCACCACTAAGCCGGTGGGCGTCGGTACCGGCTTGGGCTTGTCGGTCAGCTACGGGATCATCGATGCCATGGGCGGTTGCCTGAGTGTGGATAACGCGGTTGATGGCGCGCGTTTCTGTATCGAGTTACCGGTTCATAGCACCAGCTGAGCCCGGGTGCTGGAGCAGTCGAGGTTGGCACCGACCTCGACCTTGACCAAGTCGATCCCCAGGACTTTCAGCAAGGCGTTGAGCAGAGGATCGACCAATGGGCTGAGCAGGCCTTTGATCAGCGGTTGCAGGATCGCTTTGACGCCGTTCAGTACGTTACTCCCCAGCACTAGCACACTGCCCAGAATATTGCCATTGAGTGGCCTGTAAGCCTGCAGCTCGATGCCTGCGATGGTGCCATCCAGACTGCTGACGACATTGTTGGCGCTGGTGCTCAGATACGCGGGTGGCTGGTTGATTGCCGGCGGCGTGTGGTCTGGGGGTAAAAACTTCAGATCGGTTGGATTGCTGCCTACCAGCGACGTATTGACCTTCAAGCCGATGCCGCCACCGGCAAAGGGAATGCGTGGGTCGCAGGAGCCTAAAAGCCCGAGCAGAAAGCGGCATTTTTGGGTGCTGATATCAATCAAGGGCAAGGGCGTGACTGCCGCGACACCGGTTTTTTTGCTGATGTCGGTGCTGAAGAAATCATCCCGGTTCTTGAATTGGCCGATGGCAAGATCCGCGGCTGAACTCTGGGTGCTGGCGGTGAGCGATTTCTCCGGGTTGCAGCTGTAGCGGCTGATCCTGCTGTTGGCCCTGGCCACCTGTACACCGACATCCAGGCTGACGGTGCCGGGCAGCAATCGTATGTCGCTGTAAGTGCATTCATTGGCCAGCAAACAGGTCAAGGATTGCACGGTACCGGCCAGATTCAGACTGAGCAGATTGTTCAGCAGGTTGGTCAAGGGCGTGGCGAGGTTGGTGACCGCGTTGAGCAGGCCGGCAATGCTCTCCAGTATCGGCAGATCGAGAGAGACCAGCGCTCGCACCTGCGCGGTGTGGACGTTGATGTCGTCGGTTTGTGGGTTGCCAATGGCCGAGATCTGTTGTGGCTCGATGACTTTCAGGCGCACTTTGCCATTGACCAGGCCCAGCACGCTGATCGGCATTTCAACCACGGCTGCGTTGTTCTTACTCGACAGCAGAATCACGCTTTGCACCAGGTCGAGCACTTGCAGGGTGGCATCCAGCCCGGCTTTGGTGGTGCCGGTTTGCAGGTCGAGAATATCGCCCAGGTGCAGTGTTTTGCTGTTGTCGGATGCCAGTGAAAGCTTGGCCAGGTTGCTGACCACTTCAACACTGGCACCGCCTTTTTGCAGGACTTTGACGGCGGCGTCGATCATCTTTGTGGCCGTGGCGTCGGCACGCAGCAATTGCTGATAGTCGCCAACATCCGCATGAACACCGATGGCCAGTTGGTCGAGGTAACTGAGCAGGTTGATCTGGGTGTTGGCCAGACCTTGCCAGCCGGCGACGTCGAGCTGCAGGTGGCCGCCGAGGGGGTCTACCAGGGCGTTGAGTAGTGCGGACTTGCGTGAATCGATGCTCGCCAGGGTGCTGCGAATACGCAGCATGGCTTGCGGTGGTTTTGGCGTTGCAGCGATGGCGCTGGCGCTCAGGGTTGTCGTGTCGGGCACCTTGTTGCCATTGGCCAGCGCCCATATCCCTGCAGCTACGCTGGTGGTGACTTGCGTGCTGGCAATCACCCTGATGGCTTCGTTGCGGGTGCTGTCGATGCTGAAGCGCCGCAGGCTGTTGCTGCCGGTTTTCAGGGTGCCGCAGGTGGTGTTCAGGGTCTGCCCGGCGTTCAGTTCGAAGCCGTTGCGAGTAGCGCCCGCTCGGGCCACTGCCTCGGCCTGCGGGCCACTGCCGCTGCACACCGCCTGTTGGCCAGCGGCTTCCAGGGCTGCCATGTCGACGATACGTTGCAAGCGTCGTTGTTCCAGGTACAGCCGACTGCTATCGATCACCATCAACATGAACAGCAGGCCCATGCCCAGGGTCAGGGCCGCCATCAAGCCGATTGCACCGCGTTGGCGTGCGGGAAAGCGAGAGGACACGCGCACTCCTTTGCCGGCGCAGAGGCCGTCGAAAGCGTGTAGGAGCGGGCTTGCCCCGCGATGCGATTTGACTGAAAAAACGCATCACGGGGCAAGCCCGCTCCTACAGTGTAGTCACGATGGTGGCTATTGGCCTTTAGCGTGGTGGGTAATTCGACAGGGCGTTGGTCACCGTTTTCTGAATCGCGCTGGCGCGTTCTTCGGGGCTTGGCGGGTAGTTGTTCATGATCTGTTCGGCACTGCCGCGCCACACCAGCTTGCCGTCGTTGGCGTCGAACATGTCCACCTGAATGGTCGCCACTTTGTAGTCGACGCTACGGGTTTCGTTGTACATCGGGCCGCCCCAGTAGTTACCCCAGTAACCGCCCCAGGCACCGCCGTAGTTGGTGGTGATCTGCTGCTGACGCTGCTCGACGATCAGGTAGGTTTGCACGTTCAGATCAGCTTTGTTGTTGCCCTGGACCGGGCGCAAGCCGCGTTGGTCAAGCTGGCCCGTCACCGCCTGGCGAATGCGCTGCTCGGTCAGGTCACTCTTGATCCGCGGATCATCGGGACGGTACTGCAGCGCCGGTTCCTGCCAGGCCCAGCTGCGGTAGGCGGTAAAATCGCGGCTGGCGTCGTAGTCCTGGGTGGCTTTGTTGCTCTGGCAAGCACTGAGCAACACCATTAGCGAGAGTAAAGCGAGACGGCGCAACATGATGGATCTCCAATTACCTTTAGCTGGGAGGATAGCCGTTGAGAGCCTTTTTCACCGATTCACGCAGGGCTTTCTCGCGTTCGCCCTGTGAACCCTGGCTGTCGGTCTCGGCGCTGGCACTCCAGACTGCCTGACCGTCGCGAGCGTCATACAAATCGACCTGCACCACCATGACCTCGACTTCATAGGTGCGGACCAAGGGCACACTGGCATACGCCCCATAACCGTTGTTGTAGCGACCCATTCCGGCGTAGCCGCCATAACCATAGGGGTAGTAGGGGTAGCCACCGTACGGGTAGTAGTCGTCACGCACCTGGCGCAGGCGACGTTCCAGGCGCAGGTTGGCGCTGACCAGCAGGTCGCCCGCCTGGCCATTGCGCGCTGGGCGCAGGCCATGCTGGTCGAGGGCATTGCTGACCGCTTCGGCCAACTGTGCCGGCTCGGCCAGCGCGCTACCGGCTGGCAACTGATCGTTGTGCCAGGTCCAACTGCGGTAGCGGCCAAAGTCCCGAGGTGCTGCCGGGTAAGCGCTGGCATCGAAGGTGTTGGCGGCGTGCGGGGGTGCCGGAGGCAGAGGGCGGGAGCTGGCGACATAAGGGTTGGGGCTCTGGCAGCCTGCCAACACCAGGCACAGCAGGCTCAGTGGCAAACGGTACGACATGTCACCCTCCTGGTGTGATTCAGCGTGGTCGACAGATCCAGTGCAGGTAGCGCCCTAAGCCGGCAAAGGCGGGATGACGTCGATGCGCCAGTTCCATTTCCAGCAGGTCGAGCAACTCGGCCTTGGTCTGGAATTCGCTGGGCATGTAGTCGTGGAACACCCGTACGCCGCTTTCTGTTTCGACCTGCCACAGACCTTCAAGTTGCACCCTGAGTGTGCGCGGATCAAGCGGTTTTTGCGGGGTCAGGCTCTGCTTTTCGCCGGCCATGTCATTGCGTCGCAGTTTGCGGAAATGGCCTTTGAGCAAGTTGCGATACACCAGCGCATCGCGGTTGTAGAACGCCAGTGACAGCAGGCCATCGCTACGGGTCAACTGGTGCAGCACCGGCAGGATGGTCTCCGGTTCGGCCAGCCATTCCAGCACGGCGTGGCAGAGTACCAGGTCGTAAGGTTCGGTCAGTTGCCCGAGCAAGTCTTGCCAGGGCGCCTGGATGAAGGTGGCTTGCTTGCCGGCTTCGGCAAAGCGTGCCCGGGCGCCTTCGAGCATCGGCGCAGCAGGCTCGGCCAAGGTCACCTGGTGACCACGCTCGGCCAGCCACAGGGCCATGTGCCCCAGGCCCGCGCCGATATCCAGCACGCGCAGCGGGCGCTCGGGGAGCGTTTCGGCAAGGTCGGCCTGCAGCACGGCCAGGCGAATCGCCCCTTTGGCGCCACCATAGATCTTTTCGGCAAAGCGGGTGGCCAGGGCATCGAAATGGCGGTCTTTCATTGGGCAAAGCGCCTTTCGCTGTCGGCCAGCTTGGCGCGCACCACCTGCTCCATGTCCAGGCCCAACTCGCTGCACAGCAGCAACAGGTACAGCACCACATCGCCGACCTCTTGGCCGGCGTGTTCCAGTTGCTCAGGTGACAACTGGCGTGACTGCTCTTCGCTCAGCCACTGGAAGATCTCCACCAGTTCGGCCATTTCCACGCTGGCGGCCATGGCCAGATTTTTCGGGCTGTGGAAGCCACGCCAATCATTGTTGTCGCGGATGCGGTGCAGGCGTTGGGTCAGTTCGTGCAGGTTCATCAAGGCTCTCCTCAAGCTGCATAGCTTCAGGCGGGCGCCTTCGCAACGCAAGCGCGGCGTTTCAGGCCAAACGTCGCCAGGCGCCGCGCATGTGCACTAACGCTGCGTGGCCGTCCAGGCGCAGTTGGCCCTCATCAGCCGTGGGGCTGGCGATGAGGATGACTTCGCTGGGCAGGCGCACAGGTTTGAGGAAGTCCACCTCGACCTGATAGCCAGACACCGGCAGGTGGCTGCGCAATGCCGCCAAGGTCATGGCCTTGCTCCACATGCCGTGGGCAATCGCAGTGGGGAAGCCGAACAACTTGGCGCTGCTGGCGCTCAGGTGGATCGGGTTGTAGTCGCCGCAGACTCGGGCGTAACGGCGGCCAATGTCGCTGTCGGCGTACCAGCGGGTCAACTCGCCCAGTGCCTCGCCGCTGGGAGCTTCGCGGGTTGCGGGCTCAGCGTCGAGCTTCAGGCCGCGGCAAAGCATGCGGCTGGTTTCGGACCAAATCAGGCCCAGGCCGTCTTCAGCGTTGGTGATCAGGTCGCAGGTGGCGCCTTTCTCGTGCGCTTGCAGGTTTTCCACGTGCACGGCGAAGCGCAGTTGGCTGATGCCACCCAAGGGGCGTATCACGCGGATGCTGTTGTGCAGGTGAACCAGGCCAAGCAACGGCAAGGGAAAGGCCTTGTCGGTCAACAGTTGCAGCTGCAAGGCGAACGCCATCACATGGGGGAAGGTCGCCGGCAAGCGCCCATCGTCGCTGAAATGGCAGAGTTTGCGATACGCCTCCAGTTGCTTGGGCTGCACCGCCAGGGTGCAGCGCAGTCCCGTGTCCGGCAAGGTATCGCCGCTGATCTTGCGCTTGCTTGCGGCGCGCAGGTAGAGGCTGGAAAGTGCGGCGGTGCTGCTCAGGTCCTGCCACTGTCGAGTCATGCTCAGGCCCCCATCACAGCTTGGCCACACACCCGCAGCACCTGGCCGTTGACCGCACCACTGTCGGGTTGCACCAGCCAGGCGATGGCTTCGGCGACATCTTCGGGCAGGCCGCCCTGGCCCAGCGAGCTCATGCGCCGCCCGGCTTCGCGCAGGGCGAAGGGAATGGCCGCAGTCATGCGTGTTTCAATGAAGCCCGGGGCGACGGCATTGATGCTGCTCCCGCGGGTGGCCAGCTTCGGCGCCCAGGCCTGAGCCAGGCCGATCAAGCCGGCTTTGCTGGCGGCGTAGTTGGACTGGCCACGGTTACCGGCGATACCACTGATCGAGGCCAGCAGTACTACGCGTGCGTTGTCGTGCAGGGCGCCGCTGTCGAACAGCGCTTGGGTCAGCAGTTGCGGCGCCTTGAGATTGACTGCCAGCACCGAGTCCCAGAATTCCGGGGTCATGTTGGCCAGGGTCTTGTCGCGGGTGATCCCGGCGTTGTGCACAACGATATCGATGCCCTCCGGGAGGCCTTCAAGCAGTTGTGCGGCGGCATCAGCGGCGCAAATGTCCAGGGTCAGGCTGCGTCCGCCCAGGCGTTCGGCGAGGGCTTCAAGGTCATTTTTCGCCTGTGGGACATCGAGCAATATGACCTCGGCACCGTCGCGCGCCAGGGTCTCGGCAATCGCCGCACCGATGCCACGGGCAGCACCCGTCACCAGCGCTTTGCGTCCGGCCAGGGGGCGGGTCCAGTCCTGCACGCTGCTGGCGCAGGCATCCAGACGCAGAACCTGACCGGAGATGAAGGCGCTCTTGGGTGAGAGGAAAAAGCGCAGTGCGCCCTCCAGATGCGCTTCGCCTGCGTCACTGACATACAGCAATTGCAGGGTGCCGCCAGCGCGCAGTTCTTTGGCCAGCGAGCGGCTGAACCCCTCCAGGGCACGTTGTGCAACCTGGGCCAGCGGATCATCCAGTTGCTCCGGGGCACGGCCGAGAATCACGATATGGGCACAGGGCGCCAGGCTGCGCAGCAGCGGCTGGAAGAACTCGCGCAGTTGTTTGAGTTGATCGATGTCGTCCAGCTCGCTGGCGTCAAACACCACCGCTTTGATTTTGCTGCCCAGGCCTGCGACCCACTCGGGGGCGCTCAGGTCGGGGCTGGCAAAGCTGTAGACCTCGTCGGTCAGGCGTTTGGCAAAGGTTTCGACAATGTTCGCCAGGGGGCCGCCGCCGAGCAACAGTGCACCTTCAACGGGCCGCAGGCGCCCGGCGCTCCAGCGCTCCAGGCGGGCTGGGCTGGGCAAGCCCACGGCACCGACCAGGCGCCGGCCGAGATCCGAGTTGGCGAAGTCTATGTAGCGGTCGCTCATGTGCACGTCTCCCTGAAATAAGCTTCAAAGTGTGGACCATCTTTGGCCATTGGTCGTTCGAACGCGGAAAAAACACCTACGCTAAATGTGGGAACTTGCGCTGAACACTCATTGGAAAAGGACGAAACCTATGCGCTCACTGCGCCGGGTGGCGATTCTGGGCGGCAACCGGATTCCTTTTGCCCGCTCCGACGGAGCCTATGCCACCGCCAGCAACCAGGCGATGCTCACAGCAGCGCTGGAAGGGTTGATCGAACGCTTTTCCCTGCATGGCCTGCAATTGGGCGAAGTGGCTGCCGGGGCGGTGCTCAAGCACTCAAGGGACATGAACCTGACCCGCGAGTGCGTGCTTGGCTCGCGCTTGTCGGCGCAGACCCCGGCCTACGACCTGCAGCAAGCCTGCGGTACCGGGCTGGAAACCGCGCTGCAGGTTGCCAACAAAATCGCCCTGGGGCAGATCGACAGCGGTATTGCCGGGGGAGTCGATACCATCTCCGATGCACCGATCGCGGTCAATGAAGGCTTGCGCCGGATCCTGCTGCAGGCGCATCGGGGCAAGAGCACCGCCGATGAACTCAAAGCTTTTCTCAAGCTGCGCCCCAGGCACCTGAAGCCGCAATTGCCCCGTAACGTCGAGCCGCGCACCGGGCTTTCCATGGGGCAGCACTGTGAGCTGATGGCGCAGACCTGGCAGATCTCGCGCCAGGATCAGGACCACCTGGCCCTGCTCAGCCATCAGCACATGGCGGCGGCCTATGCCGAGGGCTGGCATGAGGATTTGCTCACGCCGTTCCTGGGCCTGAGCCGCGACAACAACCTGCGGCCCGATGTGACCCTGGAAGCGCTTGCCAACCTCAAACCCGTGTTCGAGCAAGGCGAGAAAGCCAGTCTCACGGCAGGAAATTCCACGCCGCTGACTGATGGCGCCTCGTTGGTACTGCTGAGCAGTGAACACTGGGCACAAGCGCACAATCTTGAGGTGCAGGCCTATCTGCTTGACGGTGAAACCGCCGCAGTGGACTTCGTCAAAGGTCAGGAAGGGTTACTGATGGCCCCGGTCTACGCCGTACCGCGTTTGTTGGCGCGCAACGGCCTGACCCTGCAGGACTTCGACTTCTACGAAATTCATGAAGCCTTTGCGGCGCAAGTGCTGTGCACGCTCAAGGCCTGGGAAGACCCTGACTATTGTCAGCATCGCCTCGGCTTGAACGCGCCACTTGGGGCCATCGACCGCAGCAAGCTCAACGTCAAAGGCAGTTCACTGGCGGCCGGGCATCCGTTTGCCGCCACCGGCGGGCGCATCCTCGCCAACATGGCCAAGTTGCTCGCCACGGCCGGCAAGGGCCGTGGCCTGATTTCGATCTGCGCTGCCGGTGGTCAAGGCGTAACCGCGATCATTGAGCGCTGAGCAGCGTTGCTGCAGGCTCCGGGGCTGGGCGATTGGCGTAGTGCTCGGCCATGATCGAGCAGACGATCAGCTGCAACGGGTGGTAGATCATGATCGGCAGCAGAATCAGGCCCAAGCCTGGGTGTGCACCGAAGATCAGCGCGGCCATCGGCGCACCCGCAGCCAGCGACTTTTTACTGGCGCAGAACACCGCTGCGACTTCATCGGCCGGGCTCAGCTTCAGCACGCGGGCGCTGCGTGTGGTCAGCCAGAGAATCAGCGCCAGCAGCAGCGCGCTGCCCGCGAATGCGGTAAGCAACACCGCGTTACCTTGCTGTTGCCACATGCCCGAGACCATTGAGTTGCAGAACGCAGCGTAAACCAGCAGCAGGATCACCAGCTTGTCGATGATGTTGGTGTAGCGCTTGTGCCGGGCAAAAAAGCGCCCCAGCCACGGGCGCAGCAACTGACCGAGCAGCAGTGGCAACAACAGCAGTGCACACAGGTCCAGCAGGGTGGCACCCAGGTCGATGCCGTTGCTACCGCTGCCGACCACCAGGCTGACCAGCCACGGAGTGATGAAGATACCCAGGACACTGGACAGGCTGGCGTTGAGGATCGCCGCCGGTACATTGCCACCGGCACTACCGGTCAGGGCCACGGAAGACGAGATAGTCGAGGGCAAGGCGCACAGGTAGAAAAAGCCCAGCATCAGCAGCGCAGGCAGATGACTGCCAAACAGGCTGTTGGCCAACCACCACAGCGCGGGAAAGACGATAAAGGTGAAACCCTGCACCATCAGGTGCAGGCGGCCGTTTTTCAGGCCGCGACCGATCTGCTCGCCAGACAGGTTGATGCCGTGCAGGAAAAACACCAGGAATACACCGATGTTGATCACGTATTCAGCGTGCATCGCGCCGCCACTGCGGCCAACATTGGGAAACAGCCACGCCAGCAAGGTGGCGAGGAACATGCCACACAGGAACCAGTCGGTGACCACGCGTTTGAAGTGTTTGAGCGCATGCATAGGCTAGCCTTCGAATCATTTTGTAATCATTGAGTGCAGAGGCTACGCTCGGTGGATGATTTCCGTCTTGCGACATAAGGCCAAGTGATGCCGATAAACGGACAGCAACCCTCACCTCGTCCGATTCCTGTGCTTGAGCAACTGCCCCGAGCGCTTTACGCACGCGCCGAAAGCCTGGGGGCTGGCTCGTGGACGCCGCATCATCAGCACGACTGGGTGCAGTTTTCCTACGCGATCAGTGGCGTGCTGGGCGTGTACACCGACGAAGGCAGTTATTTTGCCCCGCCGCAGTGGGGGGTGTGGATTCCAGCGGGGGTTGAACACAAGGTAGTGACTTCGATGCAGGCCGAGATGCGCAGCCTGTATGTACGCCGCGACGCGTCCAGCTGGGCGCCGGGGCACTGCCGGGTGCTGGAGGTCACGCCGCTGGCACGTGAGCTGATCAAGCAGTTTTGCCTGCTGCCGGTGGACTATCGCGAAGACGACAGTGCCGATGCACGGTTGGTGGCGGTATTGCTGGATCAGTTGCAGGCCCTGCCTGAGGTCGGATTCTCTTTACCCTTGCCCAAGCACCCGCGTTTGCTTGAGCTGTGCAATGAACTGCTCGCCCACCCGGAGCAGGGGCAAAGCCTCGGGCAATGGGCGCAACGCTTGAATACCTCGGAAAAAACCCTGACACGGCTGTTTCAACGTGAAACCGGCTTGAGCTTTCGCGGCTGGCGCCAGCGTATGCGCCTGTTGTCGTCATTGACCGCACTGGAAGCCGGGCAAAGTGTTACCGAGGCGGCATTGGGCAGTGGCTATGACTCGACCTCGGCCTATATTGCAGCGTTCAAGAGCCTGTTCGGCTTTACCCCGGGCGGTTTGCGGCTGTAGCGGTAGCGAAATCTGGCGATTTTTGTGAACGATTGTGCACAGTCACTTACAAAAACTATGGCAAGTCAGGCCGATTGCCGTTACAACGCAGTGCGGCCTTGCTCCAGTGGCAAGCCGGTACCGCAGCGGTGACCTATAAAAAATCACGTGTCTGGCAAAACAGGATCCCCGACAGAAGCCGATGAAGACTCCAAAACGCATTGAACCACTGGTTGAAGATGGACTGGTCGATGAAGTACTCAGACCATTGATGAGTGGCAAGGAGGCCGCCGTGTACGTGGTGCGCTGCGGGAAGGAATTGCGCTGTGCCAAGGTCTACAAGGAGGCTAACAAACGCAGCTTCCGTCAGGCCGCCGAGTACCAAGAGGGGCGCAAGGTGCGTAACAGCCGCCAGGCGCGGGCCATGGCCAAAGGCTCCAAGTACGGGCGCAAGGAGGCAGAAGACGCTTGGCAGAACGCCGAAGTGGCGGCGCTGTTCCGCCTGGCCAATGCCGGTGTGCGGGTGCCGCGGCCCTACGACTTTCTCGATGGTGTGCTGCTGATGGAGCTGGTGGCCGATGAGTATGGCGATGCGGCGCCACGGCTCAACGATGTACAGCTTGAGCCTGAGCAGGCGCGCGAGTACCACGCCTTTATCATTCGCCAGATTGTGCTGATGCTGTGTGCCGGGCTGGTGCATGGCGACTTGTCGGAGTTCAACGTGCTGCTCGGGCCCGACGGGCCGGTGATCATCGATTTGCCACAGGCCGTGGACGCGGCGGGCAACAACCATGCCTTCAGCATGCTTGAGCGCGATGTCGGCAACATGGCGGCCTATTTCGGACGCTTTGCCCCGGAGCTGAAGGAAACCCGTTTCGCTAAAGAAATGTGGGCCCTGTATCAGGCCGGTGAACTGCTGCCAGAAAGCGAACTCACCGGTCTGTTCCAGGAAGAGCAGCGCAGCGCCGATGTCGCTGGGGTGATGCGCGAGATCGATGCCGCACGCTTTGAAGACGCTCGTCGGCGCGCCGGCCGGGAAGAGGCCGAGCGAGGCTCAAACAAGAATGAAGAGCCTGCCCCGCCTTGGATGCAATAACCCGTCAGTGACAGCAACTGCTGCCGGCTGCCAGGTCCTTGAGGATCGGGCAGTCGGGGCGGTCGTCACCCTGACAATGGGCGACCAGTTCGCTGAGGGTGTCGCGCAGGCTGACCAGCTCTTCGATGCGCCGGTTGAGGTCATCGATATGCTGACTGGCCAAGGCCTTGACGTCGGCACTGGCGCGCTGGCGGTCCTGCCACAGGGTCAGCAGGCGGGCGACTTCCTCCAGTGAAAAGCCCAGGTCGCGCGAGCGCTTGATGAACGCCAGGCTGTGCAAGTCTTCCTGCTGATACAAGCGATAACCACTGTCGCTGCGCAGCGCCGGTTTAAGCAGGCCGATCGACTCGTAGTAGCGGATCATCTTGGCGCTCAGCCCGGAGCGGCGAGCAGCTTGGCCGATGTTCATTGCACGTCTTCCTGTGGTGGCGTTTCGGGTTTCCAGGTTTTCAGCAACAGCGCGTTGCTGACCACGCTGACACTGGACAGTGCCATCGCGGCACCAGCCAGCACCGGGTTGAGCATGCCGAAGGCAGCCAGTGGAATCCCGATCAGGTTGTAGATAAAGGCCCAAAACAGGTTTTGGCGAATCTTCGAATAGGTTTTGCGGCTGATCTCCAGCGCTGCGGGCACCAGGCGCGGGTCGCCACGCATCAGGGTGATACCGGCCGCCTGCATCGCCACATCCGTGCCGCCACCCATGGCGATACCGATATCGGCAGCCGCCAGGGCAGGGGCATCGTTGATCCCGTCGCCGACCATCGCAACCACACCCGACTGCTTGAGCTCGGCCACTTTTGCCGCTTTGTCGCCCGGCAGTACTTCGGCGTGTACGTCGGCGATGCCCAGGGCTTGCGCGACGACCGTAGCGCTGCCGCGGTTGTCGCCGGTCAGCAGGTGGCTGCTGATGCCCTTGTCGGCCAGTTGCCGAACAGCCTGGCCAGCACCGGCCTTGAGGCTGTCACCGAAGGCGAACAGGCCCAGCACGCGCAACTGCGGGCTGCGTTCGATCAACCACGACAGGGTCCGGCCTTCGGCTTCCCATTCCTTGGCATACACCGCCAGACCTTCAGGTTGCAGGCCACTCTCGTCGAGCATGCGGCGGTTGCCCAAGGCCAGTTCGCGGCCGTCCAGGCTGCCGGCGATGCCGCGTCCGGTCAGTGACTGACTGTTGCTGATATCGGCAACCACCAGGCCTTGCTCTGCACAAGCGTCCAGTACCGCCTTGGCTAACGGGTGCTCACTGCCACGTTGCAGGGCGCCGGCCAGTTGCAGCAATTGCGCCGGTTCGCCGACAGCAGCTTTGCTGTGGACAATGCGTGGGCTGCCGGAGGTCAGGGTGCCGGTCTTGTCGAACACCACCCGGTTGACGTCATGGGCACGTTCCAGCGCTTCGGCATCTTTGATCAGAATGCCGTGGCGGGCGGCGACGCCGGTACCGGCCATGATCGCCGTTGGCGTGGCCAGGCCTAGGGCGCAAGGGCAGGCAATTACCAGTACAGCCACGGCGTTGATCAGTGCGGTCTCAAGCGGGGCACCGGCCAACCACCAGCCCACCACGGTGATCAGCGCCAGCACCAGCACCGCCGGGACGAACACCTGGCTGACACGGTCTACCAGCTTCTGGATCGGGGCCTTGGCTGCCTGGGCGTCTTCCACCAGGCGGATGATGCGCGCCAGTACCGTTTCGGTACCCAATGCCAGGGTACGCACCAGCAGGCGGCCTTCACCGTTGATTGCACCACCGGTGACTTTGTCACCGGGTTGTTTCGGCACCGGCAGGCTTTCGCCGCTGATCAAGGCTTCGTCGGCGTGACTCTGGCCTTCGATCACTTCACCGTCTACCGGGAAGCGCTCGCCGGGTTTTACCACGACGATGTCGCGCAGGCGCAGTTCGCTGATCGCCACGTCGCGCTCCTGGTTATCCACCAGCAGCAGCGCGCGTTCCGGACGCAGGGCTTCCAGTGCGCGGATGGCGCTGGCGGTCTGGCGCTTGGCTCGGCTTTCCAGGTATTTGCCCAGCAGAATCAGGGCAATCACCACGGCGGACGCTTCAAAGTACAGGTGTGGCATTTCTCCGGGGCTGGCCTGGGCCCATTGGTAGATGCTCAAGCCGTAACCCGCGCTGGTGCCGATGGCGACCAGCAAATCCATGTTGCCAGCGCCGGCGCGCACGGCTTTCCAGGCCGCGACGTAGAAACGCGCACCGAGAATGAACTGTACCGGCGTGGCCAGGACGAATTGCGCCCAGGCCGGCAACATCCAGTGAATGCCGAAGGGTTGCAGTACCATCGGTAACACCAGTGGCAGCGCCAGCAGTACCGCGAGGGCAACCGACCAGCGCTCCTTGCGCAGGCGGCGTTCGGCATCGGCCTGGTTGTCGTGGGTGCTTTTCGGCAAGGTGGCGGAATAGCCCGCGTGAGTGACCGCGTCGATCAGCAGTGCGCTGTCGAGCTGGCCCAGCACCTGAATGTGCGCACGCTCGTTGGCCAGGTTGACGCTGACCTGTTGTACCCCAGGCACTTTGGCCAGGGCTCGTTCGACCCTGCCAGCGCAGGACGCACAGGTCATGCCGCCAATTTGCAGCTCGAGGGTCTGGCTCGGCACGTGGTAGCCGGCTTGTTCGACGGCCTTGACCAGCTCCGGCAAGCTATCGGCCGGTGCTTGAATCCGCGCCTGTTCAGTGGCGAGGTTGACGCTGACTTGTTCGGCGCCGCTGACTTTACGCAGCGCCCGTTCGACCCGGCCAGCACAGCTGGCGCAGGTCATGCCGGCAATCGGCAGATCGAAAGTGGTAGATGCAGACATGAGCACTCCTCCTTGGACAGGCCATCAGCATCAACCTTGCCACGCGGGGAAGGTCAATACCCCAGGCCAGCTCTAATCAATGTGAGGCCATTTTGATCGACTGCAATCCGGTATTTATTGATCTGCCCAGCCTGTAGTCGCAAGCGGTTGCTGCGCTGATTCTCGATCCCTGGTTGGCAACCCTGTGCCTGGCCGGGCAAGTAGCGCAGGCGCACATCGAGGTCACCCGGGGGCAGATTGAATGAAGTGGACTGTTCCTGAAACAGGCGACCGGCCAGTTGATCGTTGATGTACACGCCAATCTCACAGGACGTCGCCACTTCCAGGCGCTCGCGCGAGATGATCAGAATGCTGTAGTCGGTGGGCCCGGCGGCGCTGGCTTGATTAAGCATGCCGAAAATACCCAGCAGGCCGAAAAGGCCGAAAGCTGCCCTGCGCATGAAATGAAACTCCTGCATCGTCAATCGTCAGGTTCGCAGCTTGGCCGACCCGGCCGACGATTTCCAGCCCGGCAGCGTACAGAGGAACTTGACCTTACCCCGGTGGCAAGCTTGAAACTGCGTCAAAACCCACAGGAGGTAGTTCCCATGCAAGTGTTCACTGTTCAAGGAATGACCTGCGGCCACTGCGTCAAGGCCGTAACTCGCGCTGTTCAAGCTCAAGATGCCGCTGCCGTGGTTGAAGTCGACCTGGCGCAAAAGCAAGTGAAAGTAGAAAGCTTGCTGAAAGCCCCGCAGATTCTTGAACTGATCCGCGAGGAAGGTTATCAGGCCGAAGCCGTCTGAGCCCCGCAGGCCCGTACGGCGAACGAAAGATTCGCGGCGCGGGCCTAACTCTTCACAGCGCAATCCCGGCAGGGCGGTTACACTAGCAGACTTGCTTAGCTTGCTATGGATTTCCGATGAACCTGCGAACCATCCTGATTCTGGGAGCCCTGAGTGCGTTCGGGCCCTTGGCAATCGACTTCTACCTGCCAGGCTTTCCGGCGATGGCGCTGGCCTTTGGCACTGACGAAAAACACATCCAGACCACCCTGGCCGCGTACTTTCTGGGCTTGTCCATCGGGCAACTGGCCTATGGACCGGTGGCCGACCGTTTTGGCCGCAGGATCCCGCTGCTGTTCGGTGTGTGCCTGTTTACCCTGGCGTCGTTGGCCTGTGCCTTTGCCCCCAACCTGGAAACCCTGATTGCGGCGCGCTTCGTTCAGGCCTTGGGCGGTTGTGCCGGGATGGTGCTGTCGCGGGCCATCGTCAGTGACAAATGCGATGCGATCGCTTCGGCCAAGGTGTTTTCCCAATTGGTGCTGGTGATGGGCCTGGCGCCGATTCTGGCGCCGATGCTTGGTGGGGTGTTGGTCAACGCTTACGGCTGGCAGTCGATCTTTGTTGCCCTGACGCTGTTCAGTGCCGCGTGCACCGTGGCGGTAGCCATCGGTCTGCCGGAAAGCCTACCGGCCAATCAACCACGCCAACCGCTCTCCGGTGCCTTGCGCCAGTACGGACGCTTGCTCAAGGATCGGGTGTTCATTGGCCATGCCCTGACGGGCGGGATTGCGATTGCCGGGATGTTTTCCTACATCGCCGGCTCGCCGTTCGTCTTTATCAAACTCTATGGCGTACCGGCCGAGCACTATGGCTGGCTGTTCGGTAGCAATGCCGCCGGCTTCATTCTGGTCGCGCAGATCAATGCGCGGCTGCTGGCCAAACGTGGGCCGTCCTTTCTGCTGGCTCGGGCGGTGTGGGTGTACTTGGCGGCGGGCTTGACCCTGCTGGCAGTCAGCGCCCTGCACCCGGCCAAGCTCTGGCCGCTGCTGATTCCGCTGTTCATCTGTATCGCCAGTTTGGGCTGCATCATCCCCAACGCTTCGGCGTGCGCCATGAATGGGCAAGGCGCACGGGCCGGGAGTGCTTCGGCATTGCTCGGCTGCTTGCAGTTCAGCGTTGCTGCTGGTGCTGCGGCGTTGGTTGGTGTACTGCACGATGGCAGCGCCATGCCGATGGCCATGGTCATCAGCTTGTGTGGATTGGCGGCGGTAGCGATGGCAATGCTGACTCGTCGCTTACAGTTCAGCCGACCCGTTTGAGCGGATGAGGCGCCTGTAGCCGGGCCTGCAAGGTGGTGACGAAGGCACGGGCTTCGGCCTCGCTGCGAAAGCTCACTACCTGCTGGTCCAGGCGAACTTGCCAGGGGCATCCGGGCTTCTGGCTTGATGCACTGACTTGAATGATCATCGTGGCATACCTGCGGTTAGCGTTGGCTGAAGAATTGTAGCGCTGCCCCACCGCAGGGAAATGACCTGGATCAGTTGTCGGACTGACGGTCGTGCCCACCCCTTCAGCGGGGTGGGCGTATGGCGTCAGAAGCCTTCGAGGACGATCTTGCCCTTGGCCGCACCGCTTTCAAGCAGGGCGTGCGCGCGCCGCAGGTTGGCCGCATTGATGGTGCCGTAGTGCTCGCCCAGGGTGGTCTTCAGCGTGCCGGCGTCGATCAGTTCGGCCACCCGATTGAGCAGGTTGTGCTGCTCGATCATGTCGGCGGTTTCGAACAGCGAGCGGGTGTACATGAACTCCCAGTGCAGCGACAGGCTCTTGCGTTTGAGCAAGCCGACGTCCAGTTGCTTGGGGTCGTCGATCAGCGCCAGTTTGCCTTGCGGGGCCAGGGCCTCGACCAGTTGTGGCAGATGCTGGTCAGTCTGGGTCAGGCTGGCGACATGGGTCACATGCTCGATACCTTGCGCCTTGAGCGCTTCGGCAAGCGGCTTGCGGTGGTCGACCACCAGGTCCGCGCCCAGCTCAGTCACCCAGGCTTGAGTCTGCGGGCGCGAAGCGCTGCCAATCACAGTGAGGCCGGTCAATTGGCTGGCCAGTTGGGTAAGAATCGAGCCGACTCCACCGGCGGCGCCGACGATCAACAGGCGCTGGCCCAGGTCGTCTTGCCCTTGCGCTACCTGCAGGCGCTCGAACAGCAGCTCCCAGGCGGTGATGGCGGTCAGCGGCAAAGCTGCTGCTTGGGCAAAACTCAGGGTTTTGGGCATGTGGCCGACGATGCGTTCATCGACTACATGCAGCTCACTATTGCCGCCAGCGCGGGCGATAGAGCCTGCGTAATAGACCTTGTCGCCTGGCTGAAACAGGCTGACTTCACTGCCTACCGCCGTGACCACACCGGCCACATCCCAGCCCAGCACCTTGGCTTCACCGTCCTGCGGCTGCACGTTCTGGCGCACCTTGGTGTCGACCGGGTTGACGGAGATGGCCCGTACTTCGACAAGCAGGTCCCGTGGTCCCGGCTCAGGTGCGGGTAGCTCAATATCTTGCAGCGCGGCCGGGTCAGAAATGGGCAGGGACTGGTAGTAGGCAATGGCTTTCATCAAGTGTGTCCTGAAGGGGAGAGCGTTGGGCGTCATGATTAGCGCTTTCACTTACTGTTAAAAGCCGCAAGAAGCACAGATACTTTCAATAATTTATTGATAATTGAGGGCGACGCTGTGCGATTCGATGACTTGCAGCTGTTCGTGCGTACTGCAGAACTGGGCAGCTTGTCCGCCGCCGCGCGGCTGCTCGACCTGTCCCCAGCGGTCGCCAGTGCGGCCCTCAAACGCCTGGAACAACAACTGGGTACACGCTTGCTGGCGCGCTCTACCCGCAACCTGCGCCTTACCGCCGAGGGCGAAGGCTTTCTGTCGCACGCTCGCCGTGCGTTGGCCAGCCTGGAGGAAGGGCAGCGGGAACTGGCGCGCGGGCAGGATGAGGTCAGTGGCGTTCTGCAGTTGTCTGCGCCGTCAGACTTCGGCCGCAATGTGCTGTTGCCCTGGCTGGATGAATTGCAACGCGAACACCCGAAGCTGTCGGTGCGTTTGTTACTGGGCGACCGCAATGCCGATTTGTTTCGTCAGCCCGCAGACATTGCCCTGCGTTATGGCTCACCAGAAGACTCAAGCCTGGTGGCGCTGCCTGTGTGCCTGGAAAATCGGCGGGTGTTATGTGCTTCCCCGGATTATTTGGCTCGCCATGGTGAGCCCGCGAGCGTCGCGCACCTGGCTCAGCACAATTGCTTGCTTTATCAGTTGGGCAGCCGTGTTCACGATCATTGGCGATTTGGGCGGGGGGCCGCACAGGTCGGTGTCACTGTCACCGGTGATCGATTCTGTGACGACGCCGATGTAGTGCGGCGTTGGGCACTTGCAGGTTATGGCATCGCTTACAAGTCCTGGTTGGACGTGGCGTTCGATGTGCAGGCTGGGCACTTGAAGGTGCTGTTGCAGCAGTTGGAGGGCGAGCCTGCGCCGTTGAACCTGATGTGCACGCATCGGGCGCAGTTGGGTAAGCCAGTGCAGTTGCTGCGCACTGTACTCAAGCAGCGTTGCCAGCTGTTGATCGAACAATTGGCAGGCCTGAGCCACTGAGGTGCTTTTTGGTATTACAGAACTTGCCTATTTATTTGTAGCTTTTGAATACATGAACCGTAGGCTTAATGTCTGGTTTTTTTATAGTTTTTGATTTGAAAGTTGAAACGGGCAGGCATGGAAAGCGCTTCTTCAACACCTGTATCGAAAATTAACCTGTGAGCCTGTCGAAGGCGGTGTGCCTATGGTTTGGCAGAGCAGCGCTATTTTACCCGGGTAGTCTTGCCGGAACCGGGAAACAGTGCCTTTGAGGCGGCTTATAATGATTCGCGCAGTCACTTTTAGTGAGATAAGTCTCCCTGGCAAAGGCCGGAAAGTATAGCGCTCACGCTTAACTTATCCGTCTGTAGAACGGGCTGGCTGCTGGTGTAGTAACACCACAACTTCTAGTTGAGCCGCTCTGGCATCGGGGACCTCGCAGTGACTGCTGCTGGCATGGTTAATCAATCGATTTCAGATGTGATCTCGCAGGGAGTTTGAGATATGAAACCAGTAACAAGTATCAGCCAGATCGCCAGCTTGCTGGCGGACCCAAAACGCAGTGCAATGCTCTGGGCCTTGATCGACGGTGTGGCGCGGCCTTCTGATGAACTGGCAGACATGGCAGGCCTGACGCCCTCTTCGGCCTGTGCCCATTTAGCAAAGTTGTCGGCCAGTGGTTTGCTCAAATTGGAGCCGCGCGGAAGGAAACGTTATTTCCGGCTGGCGGGGCCTGAAGTGGGCGCAGCGGTCGAAGCCTTGGCCAGTGTCCGGGTCATTACCCGGGAAGCGCAGGCGCCCGGCGTCAATGATGGCATTCCATTGTCGATGCGTCGTGCACGGCTATGTGGTGATCATCTGGGCGGTGAGTTGGCGGCGGATCTGTATCAGCGCCTGTTCGACGCCGGTTGGCTGGAGGGTACGGATCAGCAGATCGAGGCAACCCATGAAGGTCGGGCGCAGTTGGCCCGCTATGGCATCTTCATTGAATCCCTGGCCCGCCATCAAGGCAAAAGTTTCACCAGTTGCCGCTGCTGCAGCGAGTGGAGTGACCATCGACCCCATCTTGGCGGCGCCTTGGGCAGCAGTTTGCTGAAACTGTTCATGCAGTCTGGCTGGATCCGCGAAAGTGAAACCTCACGCAGGCTTCACATCAATGCAGCAGGCTTGCACCAGATCAACCGGATTGCTTACCCGATGGCGTTGAAATCGGTGAGTTAGCAGCCAATGGCAAGCCCGCTTGCTGCTGGAGCAGGCTTGCCACGCGATGGGGCAGAGTGTCAGGGCTTGATCAAGCGCGCATCCAGGCTGTTTTGCGCCAACCGCCGTGCCTGATCCTCGGTCATGCCCAGGTGAGTGTGCAGGGCATGGAAGTTTTCTGTCACATAGCCGCCGAAGTACGCAGGATCGTCCGAGTTCACGGTGACCTTCACGCCACGCTCGAGCATGTCGAGAATGTTGTGCTGGCTCATATGATCAAACACGCACAGCTTGGTGTTGGACAACGGGCAGACGGTCAGCGGAATCTGCTCATCGATAATTCGTTGCATCAGCCGCTCGTCTTCAATGGCGCGTACACCATGGTCGATGCGCTGAATTTTCAGCAGGTCGATGGCTTCCCAGATGTACTCGGGCGGGCCTTCCTCGCCAGCATGAGCAACGGTCAGGAAGCCTTCGCTGCGGGCGCGGTCGAAGACGCGCTGGAACTTGCGCGGGGGATGGCCCATTTCCGAGCTGTCCAGGCCAACGGCGATAAAGGCATCGCGATATGGCAGGGCCTGATCGAGGGTCTTGTGTGCCTCCTCTTCACTCAGGTGACGCAGGAAGCTTAGGATCAACCCGCTGCTGATACCCAGTTGCTGCTGGCCATCTTTGAGTGCGCGGCTGATGCCATTGAGCACCACTTCGAACGCAATGCCACGGTCGGTGTGGGTTTGCGGGTCGAAGAACGGCTCGGTGTGAATGACGTTCTGCGCCTTGCAACGCAACAGGTAGGCCCAGGTCAGGTCGTAGAAGTCCTGCTCGCTGCGCAACACGTCGGCGCCTTGGTAATAAAGGTCGAGAAACTCTTGCAGGTTGTTGAACGCATAGGCCGAACGCAGCGCTTCGACGTCGTTCCAGGGCAGGGCGATCTTGTTGCGTTCAGCCAGGGCAAACAGCAACTCGGGCTCCAGCGATCCTTCCAGGTGCAGGTGCAATTCTGCCTTGGGCAGCGCGTTAAGCCAGTCGTACATAGAGTCTGTTTCTCATCAGGTGCGGTTGCCAGCATTCTACAGAGGTTGCCCGCGGCTGGCCGAGAAAGCTGACCGGGTGGTGCCTGTGCGTCGCTGCCTGTGTGTAGCAGATGGCCCTGTGGCAGCACCCATCGATCGAAGCTACGCTTGGGTGGCAGGTGGGAACCTATCGAGAATAATTATAAATGAGTAAATTACTTACGTTTCGCAATAACTCATTGAGCGTGTTGAAAGCAGAGTGGCCAACGTTAGTGTTGTGGTCGTTTTTGTTGTCGCCGCTGTTATTTCGCTTGGTAGTGAGCTATCAGTACTCCAAGATCGACCTTCTGGTTTTTTATACCATTGCCATTTCTTTGTTATGGCTGGTGGCAATCCGTTTTGTTTCAGCTAACCAGTTCAAGGTTCATCTGCTGCTGTTACCGTTCTATCTGGTGGCGAGTATCGACCTTTTTCTGGTACTGAATTTTGGCGCACGCTTGACGGCGGCCTACTTATTTATTGGCCTGACCAACTACAAGGAAGCCAGTGATTTTTTATCGACCTACTGGCAGTCGATCAGCAGCGTTCTGGCGGTGTTTGTCCTGTGCTACGGCGTTGGCTTGGCAGGGCTGTATAAGCGTAAGTTGTATCAGAGCAAAATACTGTTTCTGCTCGCCGTCAGTGGCTTGCTGCTGGGGTATGGCGCGTACTTTTATAAAACCGTGAAGGTCAATTCACTGACCCAGGGTGCGGTCCTTGACCTGGTGGCCAAAGATCAAAGCACGCCCGTGGGTTATCTGTCGCAAATGGGGCTTACGGCAGCGCTGTACCTGGAGTCGAAAAAGCACGTCAAACAGCGTCTGGAGTCGGACGTTGTTATCACCAGCATCGCCGATACCTCCAACATCGAAACCATTGTCTTTGTGATCGGTGAGTCGTCGCGGCCACACAACTGGTCGCTTTACGGCTACCACAAGGACACTACGCCCAACATCGCCAAGCAGACGGGGATTTTCAAGTTCAACAACATGTGCACGACCGCGCCCTACACCTCGGTTGCCGTGCCCTCGATGCTGAGCCTTCAGCACATCCAGGATTGGGACGCGATAGCTTCGACAAAATCCCTGGTGGGTATCTACCGGGCCGCCGGCTATGCAACCTATTGGCTGTCGTCGCAGGAAGTCGACAGTTTTGGTGGCATCATTCCGCAGATTGCGGCCGAGGCCCAGCACCGTCAGTATTTTGAGCGCAGCTATGACGGTGCACTGATTCCGGAATACCAGCGGATACTTGAAAAAGCAGGTACGGAGAAACAGGCGATATTCATCCATATCAAAGGCAGTCACTTTGATTATTCGCGGCGTTACCCCGAAGAATTCAACCAATTCAAACCGGCGACCGATAGCGCAAAAGACAAACTCACAGCCGAATATGACAATGCAGTCTTATACACGGACTGGCTGTTGAGTACGCTTATTGAAGGTTTGAAGTCAAACGGGCGACCATCGATTTTGCTGTACTCTTCGGACCACGGCGAGAACCTACTGGATGACAGTCGTGAGTTGTTAGGTCATGGCATGGGCAACGAATATGATCTTGCCGTCTCGGCATTTGTCTGGGCATCCGGCAATGTTTCAGATCAGCAAATGCTCAAGCTTGCAAAGTTGAAGGAACGGGAAGGGCAGCGTGTAAGCACTTCTTCGCTGTCGCATACACTGTTGAATCTGACCGGCATTTCGATGCCGGAATACGACAGCACGCATGATCTGTTGAGCAACGACTTCGTAACATCGAAATGCCCGCATATGCTGGGCACTGGGTATGTGCCAGCGTTCGATTTTGATGCGAGCAGGTTTGTGCTGGCGAAATAGGCCAGCCCGCGTTCAGCAGGCTGGCCCATGCCGTCCCCGCTGCTTTACCAGATCAGGCTGTCGCCCTTGTAGTTGATAAAGTGCAGGCCGCCTTTGCCTTCGTGGGCCTTGATTTGTTCAAGCATGCCACGGGTGCTGGTGAGCACATCGATCTCGGCGTTTTCGCCGCCCATATCGGTTTTCACCCAGCCCGGGTGCATGGCCAGCACCGTCTGCGGCGGTTGTTGCAAGGTGACGAAGCTGTTGATCATCGAGTTCAGCGCCGCCTTGCTGGCTTTGTACAGGCAGATCTCGCTGCCGTCGGGAATGGCAATGCTGCCCAATATCGAGCTCATGAACGCCAGTACGCCGTTTTCGTTCAGTTGCGGGGCAAAGCGCTGAGCGACGCGGATCGGTGATACCGCGTTGGTCATGAACAGATCGCCAACGTCAACCAGTTGGACACGTTCGGCGTTCTGGTCACCTGGGCCCATCACCCCGGCGTTGACGAACAGCAGGTCGAAACGCTGGCCCGTGAGCTGTGCTTGCAGTGCATCGAGCTGCTCGGTGCTGTTCATTTCCAGGGTTTGTACCTGCACGCCCGGTATCGCCGCCAGTGCCGGTGCCTTGGCAGGGTCGCGGACGGTGGCGACAATGTTCCAGCCATCTTCCTGCAGACGCTGTACCAGGCCAAGGCCGAGCCCGCGTGAAGCACCAATGATCAGGGCGGTTTTGTTCGAAGGCATGGATGAGCTCCTTTCAATGGATTGGTCGTTGATCAAAGAATAACCAGTCTAGTCAAAGCGTGGCTGAACAGGCTATTGGTGAAGGGTTACACGGCTTATCCACAGTTTGCTCCACAGTATCTGTGAGCAAGCACACATGCTGGGTATAAGCGTCGTGAGGCTTCCTTCGAGGGGTAATAAATGGGGATAACTCACTGATTTTCGGACGGTTGATGGACTGTCATCAAATCTTGATCAAAATATGATCGTTTGCCTGGAGGCCGCGCAAATAAAGGCGTACAGGCGAGTGCTCAGAGCTTATCCACAGCCAGGCCCACAGTGAATGTGGGCAAATGCTCAGCGCCGTTCGAGCACAATCCGGCCGCGGCTCAGGTCCGCCAGCTGGCGTTGCACAGGCTCGATCTGTTCTTCACCCAAGGCCAGCAGCAAATCGACACCGTTGGCAGTGAAGTGCTCTTCAAGAACCAGACCGTCCGCTTCTGCCACTCTTATCTTGAGCAGCGCCAATTCGCTGAAGCTGCAACTGCAACTGACTTCGCTGCGGCTCACCAGCAAGCGCTTTTCCGCCTGCTGCAGGCATTTATTGGCACCGCCACCGTAGGCGCGAGCAAGGCCCCCGGTGCCGAGCTGAATACCGCCGTACCAGCGGATCACCAGTACCACCACCTGGTCACAGTCTTGCGCTTCGATGGCCGCGAGGATCGGGCGCCCGGCGGTACCT
This sequence comes from Pseudomonas sp. NUPR-001, assembly GCF_052147955.1. Classification (NCBI taxonomy): domain Bacteria; kingdom Pseudomonadati; phylum Pseudomonadota; class Gammaproteobacteria; order Pseudomonadales; family Pseudomonadaceae; genus Pseudomonas; species Pseudomonas sp. NUPR-001. Next base: position 5,329,041 of record NZ_CP197353.1, on the reverse strand, counting down.
CCGGGTTCACCGTCGTCACTGCTGCGGTACTGCGCGCCGAGCTTCCAGGCCCAGCAATTGTGGGTGGCTGCAAGGTCACTGTGTTGTTCAATGAAGCTCATGGCCTCGGCGGCGCTGGTGATCGGCGCTGCCAGGGTAATGAAGCGGCTCTTGCGAATCTCTTCGCGAAACTCGCAAGTGTCGAGCAGGGTAAAAGGCATAAACGCAGGTTCAGTCGGGAAGTTTCAGGCCACAGCCTTTGAGAATGATGTGGATAAGATTGTTGCTGGCATCTTCCATGTCTTGTTTGGTCAGGCGGCTACGGCCGGTGACTTGGCAGATCTGGGTGGCGAAATCGGCATAGTGTTGGGTGCTGCCCCACAGCAGAAAGATCAAGTGGACCGGGTCGACCGGGTCCATCTTGCCGGCGTCGATCCAGGTCTGGAACACCGCAGCACGGCCTTTGAACCACTCGCGGTAGTCCTGGCTGAAATAGTCGCTCAGGCATTTGCCGCCACTGATGATTTCCATGGCGAAGATGCGCGACGCCTGAGGGTTGCGCCGGGAGAACTCCATCTTGTTGCGGATGTAACTGCTAAGCGCCTGGGCGGGGTCGTCATCCACACTCAGGGCGTTGAAGGTGCTGTCCCACAACTGGATGATGTTGCTCAGCACCGCGACATACAGGCTGAGTTTATTGGTGAAGTAGTAATGCAGATTCGCCTTCGGCAGCCCGGCCTTGAGGGCGATGGTGTTCATGCTCGTGCCTTTGAAACCATGGCGGGCGAACTCGTCTTCAGCAGCCTGGATGATGGCTTGCTCATTCTTCTGGCGAATTCGCCCGGCGGGCTTGCCCGGGGTGGTGACATGATGCGCAGGGACTTCAAAGGACATGGGCGGTTCCAGACAAGGCAATGGGTATCACTTCAGATTGGCTAACCTACCAGCAATAGCCTTCAGCGAGTAGCTGCCAGGCTCTCCAGAAAACTCTCCAGAACCAGATGCGGACGCCGCCCTTTACGCGTTACCCAGCACAGGCTCAGGTCATAGAAACGCTGCGCAGGCTTCAGGGCGCGCAGTCGGCCTTGTTGCACCCAGAAGCTGGCGTAGTGATCCGGCAGGTAGCCAATGTAGCGTCCGGTGAGGATCAGAAAGGCCATGCCTTCGCGGTCCGAGGCGCTGGCGGTGCAGTTCAGCGCCTGGTAGTGCGCCTGGACATCGGCGGGCAGGCGGAAGGTCGGGGCGATGGCGTCCTGGGTATTGAGGCGATCGTCGTCCAACTGGCGGTCGTCGGCATAAAACAACGGATGGCCAACGGCGCAGTAGAGCAACGAGCGCTCGCTGTACAGCGGCTGGTACTCAAGGCCCGAGAGTGGGCTGGTCTGCGGTACCACGCCGACGTGCAGGCTGCCGTCGAGCACGCCTTGTTCAACCTGGCTGGGAGCGATCATGCGGATCTGGATACGCACATCCGGGCCACGATCCTTGAGCTGGGCCAGGGCGTGGGTAATGCGCATGTGCGGCAAGGTCACCAGGTTGTCGGTCAGGCCGATGTTCAGTTCGCCACGCAGGTGCTGGTGCAGGCCGTTGACCTCAGTGCGAAAGCTCTCCAGTGCACTGAGCAATTGCAGCGCTGATTGGTACACCTCGCGGCCTTCCTCGGTGAGCGAGAAACCGGCACGTCCACGCTGACACAAGCGCAAGCCCAGGCGTTGCTCCAGATCGCTCATCTGCTGGCTGATAGCCGAGCGGCCAATGCCCAGGACGTTTTCCGCCGCTGAAAAGCCCCCACACTCGACGACGCTGCGGTAGATCTTCAGAAGACGGATGTCAAAATCGCTGACTTGAGCGAGAGGATCGGGGCGTCGGCTCATAGTTTAGTGTTCGTCTATCTGAAGATTAGAAAAGTTGGCTTTTCCAGACTTTATCGTCATGACAACTTAGTCGCAACAACACTTATCGCTGCTCAATTGCCTTGCGAGGACTTGCCCGATGAATCTGCCTGAAAACGCTCCTGTCGGTTTGGCCAGCCAGCTCAAGCTGGATGCCCACTGGATGCCCTATACCGCTAACCGCAATTTTCAGCGCGATCCACGGTTGATCGTTGCTGCTGAAGGTAGCTACCTGACCGACGACAAGGGCCGCAAGGTCTATGATTCGCTGTCGGGCCTGTGGACCTGCGGTGCCGGTCACACCCGCAAGCAAATCCAGGAAGCCGTATCGCGTCAATTGGGCGTGCTCGATTACTCGCCAGCCTTCCAGTTCGGCCACCCGCTGTCGTTCCAGCTGGCCGAGAAAATCACCGAGCTGACGCCAGGCAACCTCAATCACGTGTTCTACACCAACTCCGGTTCCGAGTGCGCTGACACGGCGGTGAAGATGGTGCGTGCCTACTGGCGCCTGAAAGGCCAGGCCACCAAGACCAAACTGATCGGCCGTGCCCGTGGTTACCACGGTGTGAACATCGCCGGTACCAGCCTGGGTGGCGTGAACGGTAACCGCAAACTGTTCGGCCAACTGCTGGACGTCGACCACATCCCGCACACCCTGCTGGCCAGCAACGCTTTCACCAAGGGCATGCCGGAAGAGGGCGGTATTGCCCTGGCCGATGAAATGCTCAAGCTCATCGAGCTGCATGACGCCTCGAACATCGCCGCCTTGATCGTTGAGCCGCTGGCCGGCTCCGCCGGTGTACTGCCGCCGCCGAAGGGCTACCTGAAACGCCTGCGTGAAATCTGTGACCAGCACAACATCCTGCTGATCTTCGACGAAGTGATCACCGGCTTCGGCCGTATGGGCACAATGACCGGTGCTGAGGCGTTCGGTGTGACCCCGGATCTGATGTGCATCGCCAAGCAAGTCACCAACGGTGCGATTCCGATGGGTGCGGTGATTGCCAGCAGCGAGATCTACCAAACCTTCATGAACCAACCAACGCCGGAATACGCCGTGGAATTCCCACACGGCTATACCTACTCGGCGCACCCGGTCGCATGTGCTGCTGGTATCGCGGCGCTGGAGTTGCTGGAGAAGGAAAACCTGGTGCAGGCCGCCGCCGAACTGGCACCGCACTTCGAAAAAGTGCTGCACGGCATCAAGGGTGCGAAGAACATCATCGACATCCGTAACTACGGCCTGGCGGGCGCGATCCAGATCGCTGCACGTGACGGCGACGCCATCGTGCGTCCTTACGAGATTGCCATGAAGCTGTGGCAAGCCGGCTTCTACGTGCGCTTTGGTGGTGACACCCTGCAGTTCGGCCCAACCTTCAACAGCCAGCCGCAGGAACTGGACCGCCTGTTCGACGCGGTTGGCGAAGCGATCAACTCGGTCGCCTGATCGATACACCTTATATAAGAAGAGGGCGCGAGTACGCTCGCGCTCAGATAAAGCCCCTTTCTGGAGTTTTGCATGAGCACTGTTCAACATTTGATCAATGGCGAGTTGGTCGCTGCTAACGAGCGCACCGCTGATGTCTTCAACCCGTCTACCGGCCAGGCGATCCACAAGGTAGCCCTGGCCAGCAAGCAAACCGTGCAACAGGCCATCGACTCAGCCAAGGCCGCTTTCCCGGCCTGGCGTAACACCCCGCCGGCCAAACGCGCTCAGGTGATGTTCCGCTTCAAGCAATTGCTGGAGCAGAACGAGGCCCGTATTTCTCAGCTGATCAGCGAAGAGCACGGCAAAACCCTGGAAGACGCTGCCGGTGAACTCAAGCGCGGCATCGAGAACGTCGAATTTGCCTGCGCGGCCCCCGAAGTGCTCAAAGGCGAATATAGCCGCAACGTGGGTCCGAACATCGATGCCTGGTCTGACTTCCAGCCGCTGGGTGTAGTTGCCGGTATTACCCCGTTCAACTTCCCGGCCATGGTGCCGCTGTGGATGTACCCGCTGGCCATTGCCTGTGGTAACTGCTTCATCCTCAAGCCTTCGGAGCGTGATCCAAGCTCGACGCTGCTGATTGCCCAACTGCTGCACGAAGCTGGCCTGCCTAAAGGTGTGCTGAACGTGGTGCACGGTGACAAGGAAGCGGTTGACGCGCTGATCGAAGCGCCTGAAGTC
>NZ_CP197353.1:4015000-5320000 GCF_052147955.1 Pseudomonas sp. NUPR-001 | reverse complement strand
AGAGCTGATGACGAGTTGCCTTTAGGCGACGAAGTGGTTGATGCCATGCTTCCAAGAAAAGCTTCTAAGCTTCAGATAACTAGGAACCGTACCCCAAACCGACACAGGTGGTTGGGTAGAGAATACCAAGGCGCTTGAGAGAACTCGGGTGAAGGAACTAGGCAAAATGGCACCGTAACTTCGGGAGAAGGTGCGCCGGTGAGGGTGAAGGACTTGCTCCGTAAGCCCATGCCGGTCGAAGATACCAGGCCGCTGCGACTGTTTATTAAAAACACAGCACTCTGCAAACACGAAAGTGGACGTATAGGGTGTGACGCCTGCCCGGTGCCGGAAGGTTAATTGATGGGGTTAGCTAACGCGAAGCTCTTGATCGAAGCCCCGGTAAACGGCGGCCGTAACTATAACGGTCCTAAGGTAGCGAAATTCCTTGTCGGGTAAGTTCCGACCTGCACGAATGGCGTAACGATGGCGGCGCTGTCTCCACCCGAGACTCAGTGAAATTGAAATCGCTGTGAAGATGCAGTGTATCCGCGGCTAGACGGAAAGACCCCGTGAACCTTTACTATAGCTTTGCACTGGACTTTGAATTTGCTTGTGTAGGATAGGTGGGAGGCTTTGAAGCGTGGACGCCAGTTCGCGTGGAGCCATCCTTGAAATACCACCCTGGCAACTTTGAGGTTCTAACTCAGGTCCGTTATCCGGATCGAGGACAGTGTATGGTGGGTAGTTTGACTGGGGCGGTCTCCTCCTAAAGAGTAACGGAGGAGTACGAAGGTGCGCTCAGACCGGTCGGAAATCGGTCGTAGAGTATAAAGGCAAAAGCGCGCTTGACTGCGAGACAGACACGTCGAGCAGGTACGAAAGTAGGTCTTAGTGATCCGGTGGTTCTGTATGGAAGGGCCATCGCTCAACGGATAAAAGGTACTCCGGGGATAACAGGCTGATACCGCCCAAGAGTTCATATCGACGGCGGTGTTTGGCACCTCGATGTCGGCTCATCACATCCTGGGGCTGAAGCCGGTCCCAAGGGTATGGCTGTTCGCCATTTAAAGTGGTACGCGAGCTGGGTTTAGAACGTCGTGAGACAGTTCGGTCCCTATCTGCCGTGGACGTTTGAGATTTGAGAGGGGCTGCTCCTAGTACGAGAGGACCGGAGTGGACGAACCTCTGGTGTTCCGGTTGTCACGCCAGTGGCATTGCCGGGTAGCTATGTTCGGGAGAGATAACCGCTGAAAGCATCTAAGCGGGAAACTTGCCTCAAGATGAGATCTCACTGGAGCCTTGAGCTCCCTGAAGGGCCGTCGAAGACTACGACGTTGATAGGTTGGGTGTGTAAGCGCTGTGAGGCGTTGAGCTAACCAATACTAATTGCCCGTGAGGCTTGACCATATAACACCCAAGCAATCTGCAGCGCAGATTGTGGTGGTGAAGACGAAAGTCACCGAAAGTTTGCAAAACCACAAAGTCACATACCCAATTCGCTGGAGTGTCTAACAAGACCTTCTGGCAACAGAATTTCTTGACGACCATAGAGCATTGGAACCACCTGATCCCATCCCGAACTCAGCAGTGAAACGATGCATCGCCGATGGTAGTGTGGGGTTTCCCCATGTGAGAGTAGGTCATCGTCAAGATTAAATTCCGAAACCCCTATCTGCGTACGCAGGTAGGGGTTTTGTCTTTTCCGCCGACCAAAATCTGCTGGGATGGGCTTCTTCTTGTGGGAGCGGGCTTGCCCCGCGATAGCGGTGTGTCAGGCAGATCGCTATCGCGGGGCAAGCCCGCTCCTACAGCGCCATGCTATGGTTTGCGCCTGTCCGCCCAGCCTCAAGGATGTCCAATGTCGCAAGCAAACTCACTCCTACCAGGATTCATGGTGGTTCACGGCAACCGCCTGGATGAACTGCGCAGCTTGGTTGTGAGTTGGATGCGGCGCTATCCCCTCGCTCCGCTGGAAAATGAGATTGTTCTGGTGCAAAGCAACGGCATTGCCCAGTGGCTCAAGCTGGCTCTTGCTGAAGACCCCGAGGATGACGACCTGGGCGGCTGTGGCATTGCCGCCGCAGTCGAGGTGCAGTTGCCCGGCAGTTTCATGTGGCAGTTGTATCGCCGTGTTCTGGGGCGAGATGAGATCCCAGAGGTTTCCCTGCTCGACAAGGCACCACTGACGTGGCGCTTGATGCGCCTGTTGCCTGAAGTGATCGACAAGCCGCACTTCGAACCCCTGCAGCGCTTTCTCACCGACGACACCGATTTGCGCAAGCGCTACCAGTTGGCTGAGCGCCTGGCCGACCTGTTCGACCAATATCAGGTGTACCGTGCCGACTGGCTGAAAGACTGGGCAGCCGGGCGGCATGTGCTCAATACCGCGCGGGGGGACAGCAAGCCACTACCACCGGCCAACTGCTGGCAAGCGGAGTTGTGGCGTGCGCTGCTGCTGGATGTCGGCGAGGAGGGCATGGCGCAGAGTCGTGCCGGTGTGCACCAGCGCTTCATCGAACGCATCAACCGCCTTGAACATGCACCCGCTGGTCTCCCTTCGCGAGTGATCGTATTTGGCATTTCTTCCTTGCCCGCCCAGGCGCTGGAAGCCTTGGCTGGCCTGGCACGTTTCAGTCAGGTGCTGTTGTGTGTACACAACCCCTGCCGTCATCACTGGGCCGACATCGTTGCCGACAAAGACCTGCTGCGACACCAGTACAAGCGCCAGCAACGCAAGCAGGGTATGCCCAGCCTGATCGACGCCCAATCGTTGCATCAGCACGCACACCCGTTGCTGGCTGCGTGGGGTAAGCAGGGCCGCGACTACATCAACCTGCTCGACAGTTACGATGATCCTGCAAGCTATAGCGCAGCCTTCACTGATGGGCGTATCGATCTGTTCAGTGAAAGTCAGCCAAAAACCCTGCTCAATCAGTTGCAGGACGACATTCTGGAACTGCGCCCACTAGCCGAAACCCGCGCCTTGTGGCCGGCGGTCAAACCGAACAAGGACCCCTCGGTACGTTTTCATATCGCGCACAGTCCGCAGCGTGAAGTGGAAATACTGCATGACCAGTTGCTCGCACGCTTCAGTGCCGATCCGCAGTTGCGTCCGCGCGATGTGATCGTCATGCTGCCAGACATTAACACCTACGCCCCGCATATCCGCGCGGTGTTTGGTCAACTGGGCCGCGATGATCCACGCTTCATTCCTTTCACCCTGACGGACCAAGGCCAGCGTGGCCGCGACCCGCTGCTGATTGCCCTTGAGCACCTGCTGAAGTTGCCCGATAGCCGATTTGCCGTCAGCGAAATTCTCGACCTGCTGGACGTACCGGCCTTGCGTGCCCGCTTCTCCATCAAGGAAAGCGACCTGGCAACCTTGCACCGCTGGATCGAGGGTGCGGGCATCCGTTGGGGGTTGAACGCCGAGCAACGTGCCAATCTCGGTTTGCCCGCAGATCTTGAGCAGAACAGTTGGCGCTTCGGTTTGCGACGCATGCTGCTCGGCTATGCCGTCGGTGTGGGTGAAAGTTGTGATGGCATCGAACCGTTCGACGAAATCGGGGGCCTGGATGCAGCACTGATCGGCCCGCTGGTAGCCTTGCTCGATGCTCTGGAAGTTGCCTACCAGCAGTTGTCCAAGCCGGCGACTGCGCAGCAATGGGGTGAGCGTCTGCATGCTTTGTTGCAGGTGTTCTTCCTGGCCGAAACCGAGCATGACGATTATTTGCTGGTGCAACTGCAAACCTTGCGCGAGGACTGGTTGCAAACCTGCGAGTCGGTTGCGCTTGAAGACTTGCTGCCATTGACGGTGGTTCGCGAAGCCTGGCTGGCCGGCCTTGATCAAGGGCGTCTGTCGCAACGCTTCCTCGCCGGTTCGGTGAATTTCTGCACCCTGATGCCGATGCGCGCCATCCCGTTCAAGGTGGTCTGCCTGCTGGGCATGAACGACGGCGATTACCCGCGTGCGCAGCCGCCATTGGACTTCGACCTGATGGGCAGTGACTACCGGCCCGGCGACCGTTCGCGCCGTGAAGACGACCGCTACCTGTTGCTCGAAGCACTGCTGTCGGCCCGCGATCAGCTCTACGTCAGCTGGGTCGGCCGCAGTATCCGCGACAACAGTGAGCGCCCAGCCTCGGTGTTGATTGGGCAATTGCGTGACCACCTCGCTGCCGGTTGGCGGCTGGAGGGAGCAACCACCGGTGATAAGCTCGATGCTGGCGAGCAGTTGCTGCATGCCTTGACCGTAGAGCACCCGTTGCAACCGTTCAGTACTCGCTATTTCCACAAAGGCAGCAACCTGTTCAGTTACGCCCTGGAATGGCGAGCTTTGCACCTGCCTGGCGAAGAACAATCGAAGGCCGACGATGCGTTGCCGCCGTACAGCAGCGACGAAGCCTTGAGTCTGACCTTGCTGCAAGACTTCCTGCGCCACCCGGTACGCCACTTTTTCAGCCAGCGTTTGAAGGTGTTCTTCGAGTCGGCGCAAGCACCACTGGCGGATGAGGAGCCCTTCGTACTCGACGCCTTGCAACGCTATAGCCTCAGCGAAAGTCTGCTGGCAGCCGCCCTGGCCGCACCTGACGACGCCGCCCAGGCACTCGGTAGTCAGGCTCGTCGTCTGCAGGGTAGTGGCATGCTGCCGTTGGCGGGCTTCGGGCAATGCCTGCAAGCTGAACTGGTCGAGCCGTTGCCCGATCTGCTGCTACGTCATCAACAGCTGCTGCGTCAGTGGCCCAACGCCCTGGACAGTGCATTGCCGATTCGCTTCGAGTATCGCCAGCTCAAGCTCGAAGGTTGGCTCGGGCGGGTCTATCAGCGCGACGATCAGTCGTTGCTGAGTATTACCACGTTACCTAATGGCATCAGCAGCGGCCGCTCGCTGAAGTGGCATCGGCTGACCGCGACCTGGGTCATGCACCTGGCCGCCTGCGCCGTTGGCCTGCCGTTGCACAGTGCGGTGGTTGCCACTGACATTACCCTGCTGTTGGCTCCACTAGAGCAATCGCGGGCCACCGAATTGTTCGGTGACCTGCTCCTGGCGCGTCAGACCGGCATGGGGGCGCCGCTGCCGGTGGGTGTCAAAACCGCCTTTGCCTGGCTGGCCCAAAGTGACCCGGACAAAGCCCTGGCTGCTGCGGCCAAGGCCTATGAAGGCGATGGCCAGAACAGCTTTGGCGAGCGCAGTGAAAGCACCGCCCTGGCACGTCAGTTCAACGATTTCGCCGCGCTCACCGCCAGTGAAGAGTTCGAAGGCTGGTGTGAAGCCTTGTACCGTCCGATGCTGGAAGCGCCCTGGCAGACCCTGAGCAATGAGGAGAACGGCCAATGAGTCGCAGTGCACCGTTGGCCCTGACGTTTCCGTTGCATGGCAGCCAACTGATCGAAGCCAGCGCCGGTACCGGCAAGACCTTCACCATTTCCGCACTGTACTTGCGCCTGGTGCTTGGCCATGGCGGCGAGCAGGGTTTTGGCCGTGAGCTGTTGCCACCACAGGTATTGGTGGTGACCTTTACCGACGCGGCCACCAAGGAGCTGCGCGAGCGTATTCGTACCCGTCTGGCAGAAGCCGCGCGCTTCTTCCGTGGTGAACTGAGTGAAGCCGACCCGTTGCTGCAGCTACTGCGTGACGACTATCAACCTGAGCTTTGGCCGGCCTGCGCCAATCGCCTGGATGTGGCGGCGCAATGGATGGATGAGGCGGCTGTCTCGACTATCCACAGTTGGTGCCAACGTATGCTGCGTGAGCATGCGTTCGACAGCGGCAGCCTGTTTACGCAAACCCTGGAAACTGACCACAGTGAATTGCTCGCTCAGGTCATGCGCGACTACTGGCGGCGCTTTTGCTACAGCATGCAAGGTGACGCCCTGGCCTGGGTGCGCAGCCAGTGGGTCAGCCCGGATGCACTGTTGCCGCGAGTACGCGCACTGTTTGGTCGTAAGCACATCGACAACACTGGCGAAGAGCCGCAGGCGTTGATCGATGCCGTGCTGCAACAGCGCGCCGAGCAATTGCGCACGCTCAAGGCGCCTTGGCTGCAGTGGTCTGCGCAACTGCTGCAGATCTGCCGCGACGGCCTGGCCGCCAAGCAGGTGGACGGGCGCAAGATGCAAGCGCGTTACTTCGAGCCCTGGTGCGAGAAGCTGGCCGCGTGGGCCAGTGATGAGCAAGCGCTGGAGCTTGATCTGGGTACCGGCTTTACCCGCTTTACCCGAGCGGGCATGGCCGAAGCCTGGAAGGGCGAGGCGCCGAGCCACCCCGCACTGCAGGCTATGGAAGGTTTGCAAGAGCAACTCAAAGCCTTGCCAACCCCTGACGCCTGTTTGTTGGAGCATGCCGCCGCCTGGGTGGGTGCACGCTTTGAACAGGAAAAGCGCCGCCGTGCGGAAATGGGCTTTGACGACATGCTCGTGCGTCTTGACCACGCTTTGCATGGCGATGCCGGCGAACGTCTGGCCGGTCTGATCCGCGAGCAGTTTCCGGTCGCCCTGATCGATGAATTCCAGGACACCGACCCAGTCCAGTATCGGATCTTTCAACGCATCTACTGCATTGAGGAGAACGTCCAGGACACTGGCCTGTTCATGATCGGTGACCCCAAGCAGGCGATCTACGCGTTTCGTGGTGCGGATATCTTCACCTACCTGCAAGCGCGTCGCGCCACCGCCGGGCGCTTGCACAGCCTGGATACCAACTACCGCTCCAGCGAGGCGATGGTCAGTGCGGTCAACCATGTGTTCATGCAAGCCGAACTGCGCGAACAGGGGCGCGGCGCCTTCCTGTTTCGCAGCAGCGATGACAACCCGGTGCCCTTCGTCGAGGTCAAGGCCAAAGGGCGCAGCGAGCAATTTCAAGTCGATGGGCAGACGCTTGCGGCGCTCAACCTCTGGCAGTTGGGTAGTGAAGAGCCGGTATCCGGCGCGGTCTACCGCCAGCAGCTCGCTGCCAGTTGCGCCAGTCAGATCGTCGCGCTGCTCAATGGTGGACAACAGGGCCGTAGTGGTTTCCTCCAGGCCGACCAGTCGCTGCGCGGCTGCATGCCGTCTGACATTGCCATCCTTGTCCGTGACGGCCGCGAAGCACAACTGATTCGCGCCGAACTGGCGGCCCGCGATGTCCGCAGCGTGTACCTGTCGGACAAGGACTCGGTATTCGCCGCGCAGGAAGCTCAGGACCTGCTGGCCTGGCTCAAGGCCTGTGCCGAACCCGATGCCGAACGTTTGCTCAAGGCGGCGCTGGCGAGCATCACCCTCAACCTACCGCTGTCGGCGCTGGAGCAGTTGAACCAGAATGAGCGGGTGTGGGAGCGCTGGGTCATGCAGTTCCGCCAGTACCGGCTGATCTGGCGCAGCCAGGGCGTGTTGCCGATGCTGCGCCATCTGCTGCACGATTTTGAGCTGCCACAGGTGTTGATCGGCCGCAGTGACGGTGAGCGGGTGCTGACCAACCTCTTGCACCTGGCCGAGTTGCTGCAGCAGGCAGCCAGCGAGCTGGATGGTGAGCAAGCGCTGATCCGCCATCTGGGCGAGCATCTGGCCAGTGCCGGACAGGCCGGTGAAGAGCAGATTCTGCGTCTGGAAAGCGATGAGCAACTGGTCAAAGTGGTCACCATCCACAAGTCCAAGGGCCTGGAATACCCGCTGGTGTTCCTGCCATTCATCTGCACCAGTAAACCGGTGGACGGCCAACGCCTGCCGCTGGCCTGGCACGACAGCGATGGCCAGGCCCACCTGACCCTGACGCCGAATGCCGAACAGATTGCCTTGGCCGACGATGAGCGCCTGGCCGAAGACCTTCGCCTGCTCTACGTGGCCCTGACCCGCGCCCAGCACGCCTGTTGGCTCGGGGTTGCCGACCTCAAGCGTGGTACCGGCAAGACGTCGTTGCTGCACCGCTCGGCCCTGGGCTATCTGCTCGGCGGCGGCCTGCCGTTGGCTGCCTCCAGCCAACTGAGTGATTGGTTGCAGGCCTTGCAGGGCGGATGCAAGGCTATCGCCAGCAGCGCCATGCCTGAGCCGAATGAGCAGTGCTACAGCGCACCGCGTAACCAGGCCGAACTGTTGCCTGCGCGGCAACCCAAGCGCCGTGCGGCGGAAAACTGGTGGATTGCTTCCTACAGTGCGCTGCGCATTGGTGAAGAGGCGCTGACGCTGACGGCAGACAGCTCTCAGGCCCAGCAACTGCTGGATGACGAACGTCCCGACCCACAGCAGTTGCGCGAAGTGATGCCGGGCAGTGGTGATATCCACCGCTTCCCGCGCGGCCCCAACCCCGGGACCTTCCTCCACGGCCTGCTCGAATGGGCAGGGCATGAAGGCTTTGCTCAGGTAACGGCTAACGATGAAGCGCTCAAGCGCATGGTCGGTCAGCGCTGCAACCGTCGCGACTGGACGGGTTGGATCAACACCCTCGGCGACTGGCTGCAGCATGTGTTGGTGCAACCCATGGCCCTGGCGCCAGAAAGCCCACCCTTGGCGTTGAACCAGCTGACGCAGTACCAGATCGAGATGGAGTTCTGGTTTGCCAGCCACAAGGTCGATGTGCTCCAGCTCGACCGTCTGGTGTGTGAGTACACCCATCAAGGCGCCGCACGGGTCGCTGCCCAGCCGGCCCAGCTCAACGGTATGTTCAAAGGCTTCATCGACCTGGCCTTCGAGCACGACGGGCGTTACTACGTGGCCGACTACAAGTCTAACTGGCTCGGCCCGGACGAACAGGCCTACAGCGAGCTGGCCATGGAGTCGGCGATCCTCAGTCACCGTTATGACCTGCAGTACGTGTTGTACCTGCTGGCCCTGCATCGCCAGCTCAGCGCACGGCTGGTCGATTACGACTACGACCGCCATGTCGGCGGTGCGTTGTTTGTCTTTTTGCGTGGTGTGCATGCGGCGTCTGGCGGGGTGTATTTCGTCAAACCGCCACGGGAGCTGATCGAGCGCCTCGATGCTTTGTTCCGTGGCGTCAGCGTACCGCAGCAACATGACCTGTTCCTGGGAGAAGCACCATGAGCCGTACCCTCGACGACCTGTTGCCGACGCCGCTGGATGCTGCGCATCTGGCGGCACTCGAGCCTTTGAGTAACAGCGCCGACCTGTTGGCGCTGCTTGACCGTTGGGTCGAACGTGGCTGGTTGCGCGCCCTGGACCGGGCCTTTGTCGGCTTCCTTGAGGAGCGTGATCCCGGCGGCGATCCCTTGGTACTGCTGGCCGCGGCCCTGGCCAGTCACCAGTTGGGGCACGGGCATGTGTGCCTGGACTTGGCCGAGACCCTGGCCGAGCCGGACTTTGCCCTGTCGCTGCCGCCGGAAGGTGATGCGTTGGCAGGTCCGTTGTTGTTGCCGTCGCAGTTGCTTGAACAGTTGGCCTTGAGCACCTGGCTGCAGCGCCTGGCCAGCAGCCGTCTCGTCGCCCAGGGTGGCCGGGCTGAAGAGGGTTCGCGGCCTCTGGTGCTCAGCGCTCAGCGCCTGTACTTGCGCCGTTACTGGGCCTATGAACGGCAGATCGACAGTGCCCTGCGTCAGCGTCTGGAGCAGGTCGAGCCGAGTCCGGCCGATCTGCCTGCGCGGCTGGCGCAACTGTTCGTAGCGGGCGCTCAGCCAGGGCAGGTGGATTGGCAGAAACTGGCCTGCGCACTGGCTACCCGTGGCGCCTTCAGCATCATTACTGGCGGCCCCGGCACCGGCAAGACCACGACGGTAGTGCGTTTGCTCGCCTTGTTGCAGGCGCCGGCAGTAGAAGCGGGTCGCCCCTTGCGCATCCGTCTGGCGGCACCGACCGGCAAGGCCGCAGCGCGTTTGACCGAGTCGATCGGCCAGCAGGTTGAGCGCCTGGAAGTTGAGCCGCAGGTGCGGGAAAACATTCCTACCGACGTCTCGACTGTGCACCGGCTATTGGGCAGCCGCCCGGGCTCGCGACATTTTCGCCACCATGCGGGCAACCCGTTGCCGCTGGATGTTCTGGTCGTCGATGAAGCCTCGATGATCGACCTGGAGATGATGGCCAACTTGCTGGCGGCGCTACCGCCCCATGCTCGTCTGGTGTTGTTGGGCGATAAGGACCAGTTGGCGTCGGTGGAAGCGGGTGCCGTGCTGGGTGACCTCTGCCGCGATGCCGAGGCTGGCCGCTACAGCGCGCAGACTCAGGCCTGGCTGGAGCAGGTCAGCGGCGAAAGCCTGACGAGCAGTGAGCTGCAGGCAGGTACCGCCGAGCAGTATCCATTGGCCCAGCAGGTGGTGATGCTGCGCTTTTCCCGGCGCTTTGGTGAGAGCAGCGGTATTGGTCGGCTGGCGCGGCTGGTCAACCTGCAGGATGCCGATCAGGCGCGGGCCTTGTTGAAGCAGACCCAGGATGATGTGTTTGGCCTGACCTTGCGCGGTGAACAGGATCGCGCCCTGGATCGTCTGCTGCTGGAAGGGCTTGGCCGCGGCGAGAATGGCCCACAGGGTTATCGCAGTTATCTGCAAGTCATCGGTCGTCAACGCCCGGCGCTGACGACGCCGGTCGATGACCCACGCTGGGAGGCGTGGGCCATGGCCGTGCTGCAAGGCTTTGAAACCTTCCAGTTGCTGTGTGCCGTGCGTAAAGGCCCCTGGGGTGTCGAAGGGCTGAACCAGCGGGTTAGCCGGGTACTCGGCGCCGCCGGGCTGATTGATGCCGAGCAGCCGTGGTATGAGGGGCGGCCGGTGCTGATGACCCGCAACGACTATGGCCTGGGCCTGATGAACGGTGACATCGGGATCGCCCTGCGCCTGCCGGATGAACAGCAACCCGGGCAGCAGGTGCTGCGCGTGGCATTTGCCCGTAACGATGGCCGCGGCGGCGTGCGCTTTGTATTGCCCAGCCGCCTCAATGAGGTGGAGACGGTGTTCGCCATGACCGTGCACAAGTCGCAAGGCTCGGAGTTCTCCCATACCGCCTTGGTGCTGCCGGACGCCTTGAACCCGGTTTTGACCAAGGAGTTGATCTACACCGGTATCACCCGGGCGAAAAACTGTTTCACTTTGATCGAGCCGCGCCTGGGCGTGTTCGAAGACGCGGTACGGCGCAAGGTCAAGCGCATTTCCGGTTTGATGCTAGAGCAGGTTTGAACAGGGCGATTCGGCCTTTGAGCGGATCCTCAGGGGCCAGCCTACTCGCTGGAAAATCGACCATTATGCTATCGTTACGGCATCATCCCGCTGGGACTTAAGAGACTTCCTTCATGAAAGTGGCGGCCCCGACACCGGGACGTGTGACGCGCCGGGGGCGCTCGCTGATCGCGGCGTTACTGGTGCTGCTAAGCCCGCTCGTCTGCGCTGAGGCGCCCGCCACTGCAACCATGGCCGAACAACGCGCTGCTGCCGTGACTCAGGTGGTACTGGGAATTCTCAGTTATGCCCGCTGGCCGGTAGAGCCAGAGCAGTTGCGCCTGTGCCTGGTCGGCCCTACCGAGTATGCCGACGATCTGGTCAAGGGCACGACACAGCCCACCGGCCGCCCTGTACAGGTTCGCCGCCTGTTGGCCGCAGACTCGCGCATTTCCAGCGAATGCGATGCGATTTACCTCGGCGAGTTGAATCCCAGCGAACGCAGCCAACTCTTCAACGCAATCAGCGGTCATCCGGTGTTGAGCATCAGCGAAGCCGATGACCCGTGCACGGTGGGCAGTGTGTTCTGCCTGCGCGTCAGCGATCGCCAGGTGGCGTTCGAGGTCAACCTGGATTCGGTGGCGCGCAGTGGTGTGCGTATTCACCCCTCCGTGCTGCAATTGTCGCGACGACGGGCGGCGCAGCCATGATCGGCTTTGGCTGGGGCCGTCAGCGCCCGACCTTGCGCGCCGTGCTCGGGCGTCGTCACCTGAGTGTGGCGTTGCTGGCCGTAGGCTTGGCCGGGGTGGCCTTGACCGTACTCGGCGTGCTGGCGCTGCGTGTATATGCCAACCACAACCTGCACCTGATCGCCCGTTCGATCAACTACACGGTCGAAGCCGCCGTGGTGTTCAACGACAGCAGCGCTGCCAATGAAGCCCTGTCGATGATCGCCGCCACGGAAGAAGTGGCAGACGTCAAAGTTTTCGACGACAGCAATCAGTTGCTTGCCCGTTGGCAGCGCAACAATGACAGCCTGCTTGCGCAAGTGGAGCAACAGGTGGCGCGTAGCTTGCTGGAAGAACCGGTCATCCTACCCGTGATGCATCAGGGCCAGCAGGTCGGGCGGATCGAGCTGGAAGGCCAAGGGGGCAGTCTGGTGCGCTTTCTGCTCAGCGGTCTGGCCGGGATTGTCTTTGCCACGCTGCTCAGCGCCCTCGGGGCGTTGTACCTGTCGCGGCGCATGTTCGGCGATATCGTTGGGCCGCTGCGCAGCCTGGCGACGGTCGCCCATGCGGCGCGCCGTGAGCGCCGCTTTGACCGCCGCGTACCCGAGGCGCAGATCGCCGAGCTCAATGAGCTGGGCAACGACTTCAACGCCTTGCTCGATGAATTGGAAAGCTGGCACAGCCACCTGCAAAGCGAGAACGAAAGCCTGGCTCACCAGGCCAGTCACGACAGCCTCACCGGTTTGCCCAACCGTTCGTTCTTCGAAGGCCGGCTCAGCCGCTCCCTGCGCAACGCCAGCAAGTTTGAGGAACACATGGCGTTGCTGTTTCTCGACAGCGACAACTTCAAGGCCATCAACGACAGCCATGGTCATGCCGCTGGTGACGAAGTGTTGGTCAGCGTCGCCACTCGGGTGCGGGCGCAGTTACGCGAAGGCGATCTGGTCGCGCGCCTGGGCGGTGACGAATTTGCCGTGCTGCTGACGCCTTTGCACAGCCGCGAAGATGCCCAGCGTATCGCCGAGAAAATCATCGGCAGCATGCGTTTGCCGATTCGCCTGGCTGAAGGCCACAGCATCACGACCTCGCTGAGTGTCGGCATTGCTTTCTTCCCGGATGACGGCACGACACCGGCAGACTTGCTCAGTGCCGCCGATGCGGCGATGTATCAGGCCAAGCGCACCACGCGTGGCCAGTGGCAAGCGGCAGAGACGGAACGCTCTGCCCATCATGTAAAAAACAGGAGCTGAATTGTGATCCACCTGAGTCGATATCTGCGCTTTCACTTTGCCTGGCTGGCCCTGGTGCTGCTGGCCTTGACCGGTTGCCAGAGCGTGCCGCCCAAAGGCCTGACGCCTGAACAGATCGCCTTGCTCAAGCACGAAGGCTTTCGCCTGACCGACGAAGGCTGGGAATTCGGCCTGTCGAGCAAAGTGCTGTTTGGCAGCGACTTGGATGCCCTGAACAGCGAGAGCCAGGCCATTGTCGAGCGTCTTGGCAAGTCGCTGTTGTCGGTGGATATCCAGCGCGTGCGGGTTGACGGACACACCGACGCTTCCGGCCGTGCCGCGTACAACGAGCAACTGTCACTGCGCCGGGCCAAGAGTGTTGCCAATGCGTTGAGCGCTATCGGCATGCGCCCGGAAAACATCGAAACCCGTGGCCTGGGCAGCCGCGTTCCGGTGGCCAGCAACGACACCAGCGCCGGGCGTATGGAAAACCGCCGCGTTGCTATCGTGGTTGCATCTGACTAATCAGCGAAGACAATCTGGCGCGACTCACCCATCAATAGTGGTGCGTTGCGCTCAGTGACATTGCGGATGTAATCCCACAATAGGGTAATTCGCTTGAGTTTCCTCAAGTCCTCGCGGCAGTACATCCAGAACTGCCGGGTAATCTCCACCTCTTGCGGCAGGATCGCCACCAGGCGCGGATCCTGTGCGGCCAGAAAACACGGGAGAATCGCCAGCCCACGGCCTTGTTGCGCAGCCACATACTGGGCAATCACGCTGGTGCTGCGCAGGTTGGCGCTGGCCGCCGGGATCAGGTTGGCCAGGTACAGCAACTCTGAACTGAAAGCCAGGTCGTCGACGTAACTGATGAACTGATGGTCAGCCAGGTCGCTGCTGCGGGTGATCGGCGCGTGGTTGTCGAGGTATTCCTGGGTGGCGTACAGGCGCAGGCGGTAATCACACAGCTTGCAGCACACGTAGGGGCCATGCTCCGGGCGTTCCAGGGCAATGACGATATCGGCTTCACGCTTGGACAGGCTGATGAAGTGCGGCAGCGGCAGGATGTCTACCGAGATCGCCGGGTAGGTGTCGACGAAATGACTCAGTTGCGGGGTGACGAAGAAACTGCCAAAGCCTTCGGTACAGCCCATGCGCACATGCCCGGAGAGCGCCACACCGGACCCTGACACCTGCTCACAGGCCATGTGCAGGGTGCTTTCGATTGACTCGGCATAGCTCAGCAGGCGCTGCCCTTCAGCGGTGAGAACAAAGCCGTTGGTCCGCGATTTCTCGAACAGCAGGGTACCCAGCGCACCTTCCAGCGAACTGATGCGCCGCGACACCGTGGTGTAGTCCACGCCCAGGCGTTTGGCCGCGCTGCTGGCCTTGCGGGTTCGCGCCACTTCAAGAAAGAACTTCAGGTCATCCCAGTTCAGGGAGCCCAGGGAGGTGATGTTTTTTTGCATGTTGGTCCGGTTTTTATGTTCGTTCTTATAGGATCTTTGCACATCTATACTCCAAATCAGCCCCTAGACCCAAGCGTCCGTCGTGACAGACCCGGCGGCGTCGATCTCTCCCAAACAACAATTTCAGGAGAACGCACATGAACGCATCCCTTACTCCCGACCAGACCAAGGTCGAGCAGGTCAAGCTGCTGATCGACGGCCAGTGGGTCGAGTCGAAAACCACTGAGTGGCGTGACGTGGTCAACCCGGCCACCCAGCAAGTGCTGGCGCGTGTGCCGTTTGCCACCGCTGAAGAAGTCGACGCGGCTATCGCTGCCGGCCAACGTGCCTTCAAAACCTGGCGTGATACCCCGATTGGCGCGCGTATGCGCATCATGCTCAAGCTGCAAGCGCTGATCCGTGAGCACTCCAAGCGCATTGCCGTGGTGCTCAGCGCCGAGCAGGGCAAAACCATTGCCGACGCCGAAGGCGATATTTTCCGCGGCCTGGAAGTGGTGGAGCATGCCTGCAGCATTGGCAGCCTGCAGATGGGCGAGTTTGCCGAGAACGTTGCCGGTGGTGTCGATACCTACACCCTGCGCCAGCCCATCGGTGTGTGCGCCGGTATTACCCCGTTCAACTTCCCGGCGATGATCCCGCTGTGGATGTTCCCGATGGCGATCGTCTGCGGCAACACCTTCGTGCTCAAGCCGTCCGAGCAGGACCCGCTGTCGACCATGATGCTGGTCGAGCTGGCGCTGGAAGCCGGTGTGCCAGCCGGTGTACTGAACGTGGTACACGGCGGCAAGCAGGTGGTCGATGCCCTGTGCACTCACACCGATATCAAGGCGATTTCCTTCGTTGGTTCTACCGAAGTGGGCACCCACGTCTACAACCTCGCGGGCCAGCATGGCAAGCGTGTGCAGTCGATGATGGGCGCGAAGAACCACGCGGTGGTGCTGCCAGATGCCAACCGTACGCAAACCCTCAATGCCCTGGTCGGCGCCGGTTTCGGTGCTGCCGGTCAGCGCTGCATGGCTACCTCGGTGGCGGTGCTGGTGGGCAAGGCGCGTGAGTGGCTGCCGGAACTGAAAGAACTGGCGGCCAACCTCAAGGTCAACGCCGGCAGCGAGCCAGGCACTGACGTTGGCCCACTGATTTCCAAGCGTGCCAAGGAGCGTGTGCTGGGCTTGATCGAGAGCGGCATCAAGGAAGGCGCCAAGCTGGAACTCGATGGCCGCGACGTCAGCGTGCCGGGCTACGAGCAAGGCAACTTTGTCGGCCCGACCCTGTTCTCCGGGGTGACCACCGACATGCAGATCTACACCCAGGAAATTTTCGGCCCGGTACTGGTGGTGCTGGAGGTCGATACCCTCGATGAGGCGATTGCCCTGGTCAACCGTAACCCCTTCGGTAACGGCACTGGCCTGTTTACCCAAAGCGGCGCTGCGGCGCGCAAATTCCAGAACGAAATCGATGTGGGCCAGGTGGGTATCAACATCCCGATTCCGGTGCCAGTACCGTTCTTCAGCTTCACCGGTTCCCGCGGCTCGAAGCTGGGTGATCTGGGCCCATACGGCAAGCAAGTGGTGCAGTTCTACACTCAGACCAAGACCGTCACCAGCCGCTGGTTTGATGACGACAGCGTCAACGACGGTGTGAACACCACCATCAGCCTGCGCTAAGGAGCTGCATCATGCGTATCGCATTTATCGGCCTGGGAAATATGGGCGCGCCCATGGCACGCAACCTGATCAAGGCCGGGCATCAACTGAACCTGTTCGACCTGAACAAGACGGTGCTGGCCGAGCTTGCCGAGCTGGGCGGGCAAATCAGCAGCTCGCCGCGTGATGCCGCGCAGCAGAGCGAGCTGGTGATCACCATGCTGCCAGCTGCGGCCCATGTGCGCGGTGTGTACCTGGGTGAAGACGGCGTGTTGGCCGGTGTGCGTGCCGGTACGCCGGTGGTCGACTGCAGCACCATCGACCCGCAGACCGCCCGTGATGTTTCCGCAGCGGCGGCCAAACAGGGCGTAGACCTGGCTGATGCCCCGGTGTCTGGCGGTACCGGTGGCGCAGCGGCGGGTACCCTGACCTTTATGGTCGGTGCCAGCGATGAGCTGTTCGCCACGCTGCAACCGGTGCTGGCGCAGATGGGCCGCAACATTGTGCATTGCGGTGCGGTAGGGACCGGGCAGATTGCCAAGATCTGCAACAACCTGCTGTTGGGCATCTCGATGGTCGGTGTGTCCGAGGCCATGGCCCTGGGCAATGCGCTGGGCATCGACACCAAAGTGCTGGCGGGCATCATCAACAGTTCCACCGGGCGTTGCTGGAGTTCTGATACCTACAACCCGTGGCCGGGGATCATCGAGACGGCACCTGCGTCTCGCGGTTATACCGGAGGGTTCGGTGCCGAGCTGATGCTCAAGGACCTGGGGCTGGCCACTGAAGCGGCGCGTCAGGCGCATCAGCCGGTGATTCTCGGTGCCGTAGCACAACAGCTTTACCAGGCCATGAGCCTGCGCGGTGACGGCGGCAAGGACTTCTCGGCCATTGTCGAGAGTTACCGCAAACCAGAGTAACGAGGCGGACTTTATCGCGACTCCCGTTCCACACCCACCTGTAACTGCGCACCGGGTGGGTGAGGAGGGGGCTCGCGATATTTTTTTTGGGTAGGAGCGGGCTTGCCCCGCGATGGTGGGCTGTCTGTCACATCGTATCGCGGGGCAAGCCCGCTCCTACCAAGTGGCCGACCAAGGCTTGGCTGTGGCCGGGCAGGTTCAGAAAGTCTCGGGCGCAGAGCAACAGTTGGCGATTGGCCCAGGGGTCTTTTAACGCCACACTGCGCAGTTCCAGCACGCCTTGCCAGCGGCGCACGGCGGCCAGTGGCACCACGCCTAGCCCGGCACCGTGAGCCACCATGCGGATGACCCCGTCGAAGCTCTCGGCCCTGACCCGCACCTGCATACGTCTCCCGAGTTGCAAGGCCTGTTGCTCCAGATGCAGCGCCAACGCGCTGTCAGACGACAACCCGACGAATCCCTGTTCCAGCGTGTCGGCAAAACGCAGGTCGCCGTGTGCCGCTAACGGATGAGCAGGCGGCATGATCAATACCAATGGGTCGTCGCGAAAGAACTGTGTCTGCAAATGCTCGTGGCTGGCGGCAGTGGAGATGATGCCAAGGTCCGCCGCGCCCTGGGTGATGGCCTGGACGATGCGCAGGCTCGGCAGCTCCTGAACGTCGAGGGTGATGGCCGGGTAGCTGGCGAGAAAGCTTGCCAGCCGTTCAGGCAGGTATTCGCTCAGCGCCGCCGTATTGCACAGCAGGCGGATCTGGCCTTGCAGGCCTTGAGCGTACTGCGCCAGATCGAACTGCAAACGCTCCACCTGTTGGCCGATCAAGCGCGCGTGCTGCAGCAGCGCCTGGCCTGCCGAGGTTGCCTGTACGCCACGGCGATTACGCTCCAGCAAGGGCGTACCCAGGGATGCCTCCATGGCGCGAATCCGCGCGCTGGCAGCCGGTAGCGAGAGGTGGCTGCGTTGGGCGCCAGCGGTGATGTTGCCGCACTCCAGGGTGTGCTGGAACAGTTGCAGGTCAATCAGATCGAAATGCATGTGCCTCTGCCTGAGCAATAGTCTGACTCAGTATATGGCAGATTTTCAGCGGCCCGCTGCACAGGCAGGATGGGCCTATGACAACCTTATTTGGCTTTTATCAGGCACTCGGCCCGGCGCTGTCGCTGCTGGTGGTGTTCACGTTTCTGCTGGCCGGTGCGGTCAAGGGGGTGATCGGCCTGGGGCTGCCCACCGTTGCCATGGGCCTGCTCGGGCTGGCTATGCCGCCAGCGCAGGCAGCCGCGTTGCTGATTGTGCCGTCGACACTGACCAACCTCTGGCAACTCGGCGCAGGCGCTCACCTGTCAGCCCTGTTGCGTCGATTGTGGCCAATGTTGCTGATGATCTTTGTCGGAACCGTGGCTGGCAGCGCCTGGCTGGGCATCAACACTGGCGCGTGGGCAGCGCACGCGCTGGGTGCAGCGTTGCTGGTCTATGCGTTGTATGGCGTGTTCGGCCCGGCTGTGTGCTTGCCCCCGGCATGGGAGCGTGTGGCAGGGCCGATGTGTGGGCTGGCCACCGGCGTGGTCACTGCGGTCACCGGGGTGTTTGTGATCCCGGCGGTGCCGTACTTGCAGAGCCTGGGGTTGAACCGTGACGAGATGGTGCAAGCGTTGGGCCTGTCGTTCACGGTTTCGACCCTGGCACTGGCCTTGGGCCTGGCCGGGCAAGATTCGCTCGGTGTCGAGGCGTTGGGGGCATCCTTGCTGGTGCTGTTTCCGGCGCTACTGGGCATGCTCGCTGGCCAGTGGTTGCGCCAGCGCATCAGTGCCGTGCTGTTCAAACGGTGCTTCTTCGTCGGCCTGGCACTACTTGGCGCACACCTGCTGTTTAACGGCTAGCCGAGGATGGGCTGAGCATGTCGATCAGTTGAATGTCGAAGTCGCGTTCGAGGTAGTCCATGCGTTTTTCGAAGAACTGCTGCATGTGCGGCAGTGCTGAGTGCTCGTCCAGTGCAGCCTTGCTGGCCCAGATTTCGTAGAACACGAACAGGCTCGGGTCTTGCTTGTCACGCAGCATGTGGTACTCGATGCACCCGGGCTCGGCACGACTCGGTTCGACATAGGCGCGAAACAGGGTTTCGAAGGCTTCAGCTTTTTCCGGGCGGGTCTTGGCTTTGAGAATGAAGCCGTAAGGTTCGCTCATGAGGTTGACCTCTGGTGGGGATGCGCTGATTTTATTTCAATAATGTCTGCTTGATTCGTGCTTTTCAGTCAAAAGTTTTTTGCACCATCGACGGTTTTTCCATCACCTTGCTTTCCTTAATCTGCCGCCATTCCAATTCACCCGAGCCGGGCCGTTCCAGACACCGCCGCGGATCGAACCACAGATGAGGCACGTGATGAAAAAAGTTCTGCTGCTCAATGGCGGTAAAAAGTTCGCCCACTCCGATGGCCGTCTCAACGAGACCCTGCATGAAGCGGCCCTGGCGTTTCTCGATCGCGCCGGTTTCGATATCAAGACCACCTACATCGACGGCGGTTATGACAACGCTGAAGAAGTGCAGAAGTTTCTCTGGGCTGACGTGATCATCTATCAGATGCCAGGTTGGTGGATGGGCGCACCCTGGACCGTCAAGCAATACCTGGACGAGGTGTTTACCGCCGGTCACGGCAGCCTCTACGCCAATGACGGTCGCACCCGTTCCGATGCATCGCAGAAGTACGGCAGTGGTGGCCTGATCCACGGTAAGCAGTACATGCTCTCGCTGACCTGGAACGCTCCGCAGCAGGCGTTCGACGACCCCACGGATTTCTTCGAAGGCAAAGGTGTGGATGCGGTGTATTTCCCATTCCACAAGGCCAACCAGTTCCTCGGCATGAGCGCACTGCCAACCTACCTGGCCGTCGATGTGATGAAGCGCCCGAATGTCGAAGCCGCCGTGGCGGCCTACGAGCAACATCTGGCCCGGGTTTTCCAGATCCCGGCCTGATGAAGTCTTGCGCAGGCCGTGGCAAGCGGCTATCTATCACGGTTGTTGCCATCTCCGGGATACAGCCGTGAAAGTCAGGTCCGATGAATTGCAGGTGTTCGTCTCGGTGATCGAGTGCGGCTCGATTTCTGCCGCCGCCGAGCTCAATGCGCAGACGCCTTCGGCGGTCAGCCGAACGTTGTCGCGCCTGGAAGCCAAGCTCGGCACCACGTTGATCAACCGTACGACACGGCGCATGGACCTGACCGAAGAAGGGCGATTCTTCTTCGAGCGGGCCAAGGCGATCCTGCAGCAAATGGATGAGCTTGAAGAGCACCTGTCGCTGCACCATCAAACGCCTTCAGGTCGCCTGCGAATCAATGCGGCCTTGCCGTTCATGTTGCATGCCATCGTGCCGTGGGTCGGTGAGTTCCGCGCGTTGTATCCGCAGATCCAGCTGGAACTCAACACCAGTGACCAGATCATCGACTTGATCGAGCAGAGCACCGACGTTGCCATCCGCATCGGCGAGCTGGCCGACTCCAGCCTGCATGCCCGTTCGCTGGGCTGCAGCCCCTTGATCGTGCTGGCCAGCCCCGAGTACCTGGCGCGGCATGGCACCCCCGAGCGGGTCGAAGATTTGCAGGCGCATTCGCTGCTCGGTTTTACCCAGACCGAAACCCTCAATCATTGGCCGCTGCGCCATGTCGAGGGTGACCGCTTGCTGATCCGCCCGAGTGTCTCGGCCTCCAGCGGCGAAACCTTGCGCGAGCTGGCGCTGGCCGGTGAGGGCATCGCCTGCCTGTCGCACTTCATGACCCATGAAGATATCCGCAGCGGGCGTCTGCAGGTGGTGTTGCCCGAGTACAACAGCGGCTATCGCCAACCGATCAACGCGGTGTACTACCGCAACTCGCAGCTTGCCCTGCGCATCCAGTGCTTCCTCGACTTCATCCAGCACAAGCTGGCGGCCTACGCCTGCTGAATAATCGGCTTGCGACAGAACCTTCCTGCGAGCGGCGAAAACGCCAGCGGTGTTTGATTAGTTTTCCGACATAAGCCTTAATGGCTGTTCAACGAAAACAACACCAAGGAAGCGCTCATGCACGTTGTGATGTTCCGATCCCTGGCCCTGAGTGCCGCGATAATCGCCAGCTCATCGGCTTACGCCGTGACACTGGAAGGTGGCGCGGTGGCTGCACCCGATCAATATGGTGCACAGGTGGCCGCCGAAATCCTCAAAAAAGGTGGTAACGCGGTAGACGCCGCCGTCGCCACGGCCTTCACCCTGGCCGTGACCTACCCCGAAGCCGGCAACATCGGCGGCGGTGGGTTCATGACCCTGTACATGGACGGCAAGCCTTACTTCCTTGATTACCGCGAAATTGCGCCCAAGGCTGCCAGCCGCAACATGTACCTGGACGAAAAAGGCGAAATTATCGAGAACCTGAGCCTGGTCGGTGCCCGCGCAGCTGGTGTACCCGGTACGGTGATGGGCTTGTGGGAGGCGCATCAAAAGTTTGGCAAGCTGCCCTGGGCTGAGCTGATCACCCCGGCGGTGGGCTACGCGAAGAACGGCTTCAAGATTGCTGCCAAGCAGTATCAGTACCGCGAAGATGCCTTGGGCCTGTTCAAGGACAGCACCAACTTCAATGACTACTTCGGCACCATGAAAGTTGGCGAGACCTTCAAGCAGCCGGAGCTGGCGCAAACCCTGGAGCGCATTGCCGACAAGGGCGTCAGTGAGTTCTATCAGGGCAAAACCGCCGACCTGCTGGTTGCGCAGATGCAGGCGGACAAAGGCCTGATCAGCAAAGACGACCTCAAGGATTACAAGGCGGTGTGGCGTGAGCCGATGGGCATCGAATGGCGCGGCAACATGGTCTACACCGCACCGCTGCCAAGTTCGGGTGGTGTCGCGCTGGCGCAGCTGCTGGGCATCAAGGAAAACCGTGCGGCTGACTTCAAAGGCGTGGAGCTGAACTCGGCGCGCTACATTCACTTGCTGGCGGAAATCGAAAAGCGC
The DNA here is from genome assembly GCF_052147955.1 of Pseudomonas sp. NUPR-001. Lineage (NCBI taxonomy): Bacteria > Pseudomonadati > Pseudomonadota > Gammaproteobacteria > Pseudomonadales > Pseudomonadaceae > Pseudomonas > Pseudomonas sp. NUPR-001. The sequence continues at coordinate 5,297,986 of NZ_CP197353.1, read as the reverse complement.
GTGTTCGCTGACCGTGCCGACTACCTGGGAGACCCGGCGTTTTCCAAGGTGCCGGTGGATAAGCTGATCGCCAAGGACTACATCGCCAAGCGCGCTCAAGAGGTCAACCCGAACGCCATCTCGGAAACCGAGAAAGTCCGCCCAGGCCTGGAACCGCACCAGACCACGCACTTCTCCATCGTTGACAAAGACGGCAACGCCGTCAGCAACACCTACACCCTGAACTGGGACTACGGCAGTGGTGTGGTGGTCAAGGGCGCAGGCTTCTTGCTCAACGACGAGATGGACGACTTCAGCTCCAAGCCGGGTGTGGCTAACGCCTTCGGTGTAGTCGGTGGTGACGCCAACGCCATCGAGCCGGGCAAGCGCATGCTGTCGTCGATGGCGCCGACCCTGGTGACCCGTGATGGCCAGGTCACCCTGGTACTGGGTACGCCGGGTGGTTCGCGGATCTTCACCTCGATCTTCCAGGTGCTGAACAACCTGTACGACTACAACCTGCCGCTGGAGAAAGCGGTGGCGGCGCAGCGCGTGCATCACCAGTTGCTGCCCAAAGACACCATTTACTTCGACGCTTATGCGCCACTGACCGGCAAGGTCGCTGATGAGCTGAAGAAGATGGGCTACACCCTGGAGGATCAGGGCTGGGAGATGGGCGATATCCAGGCCATTCGCGTCAATGGCACCGCGCTGGAAACCGCTTCTGACCCACGTGGGCGTGGGGTGGGGCAGGTGGTTAAGTAAGCGTTGAATTTGTCGCGGGGCAAGCCCGCTCCCACCAGACTTATCCGGTGGGAGCGGGCTTGCCCCGCGATTTTTTACACGCGGAAGTGACTGACCAACGTTTGCAGCTGATTACCCAACCGCGCCAACTCAACACTGGAGGCCGCCGTCTCATCGCTGGCCGCCGCTGTCTGCTCTGACACATCACGAACGTTAACGATGCTGCGGCTGATCTGTTCAGCCACGGCGCTCTGCTGCTCAGCAGCAGCGGCGATCTGCTGGTTCATCGACTGGATGTTCGACACCGTGCGGGTGATGCTCTCCAGCGAAGCGCCGGCTTTGCGCGTCAGGTCGACACTGCTTTCGGTCAGGTTACGGCTACCCAGCATCACATTGGCCACCTGCTGCGTCCCACTCTGCAAACCGGCGACCAGCTCTTCAATCTCTTCGGTCGATTTCTGCGTACGCTGGGCCAGGCCGCGCACTTCGTCGGCCACCACCGCAAAGCCACGACCGGCTTCACCGGCACGGGCCGCTTCGATGGCGGCATTCAGCGCCAGCAGGTTGGTCTGCTCGGCCACCGATTTGATCACGTCCATGACGCTACCGATCTTCTGGCTTTCCTGTTGCAGCAGGGCCATGGCTTCGGTGGAACGCTGCACTTCTTCGGCCAGGCGTTCGATCTGGCTGATCGCCTCGGCCACGACTTGATCACCGGCCCGCGCTTGCGCATCGGCGTCGGTGGCCGCAGAGGAGGCATGCTCGGCATTACGCGCGACTTCCTGCACGGTGGCCGCCATTTCGTGCATGGCCGTGGCAACCTGATCAGTCTCGATTTTCTGGCTGTTGACCCCGGCGCTGGTTTCTTCAGTGACCGCCGACAGCTCTTCCGCGGCGCTGGCGATCTGGGTGACACCATCGCGGATGCCGCCGATCAGGTCACGCAGGGTCGCCGCCATGCGTTGAATGCCTTGTTGCAGTACGCCCAGTTCGTCGCGGCGGGTGACGTGCAGGTTGTGGCTGAGGTCGCCAGTGGCGATGCGTTCGACCACGGCCAGGGTTTCGCGCAGCGGGCGAGTGATCTGGCGAGTGATGATGACCGCCGCCAGCACGCCGGCCAGCAAGGCCAGCAGGGTTGCGGTGAGTTGCAGGGTGCGGGCCTGAGCACTTTCGCTGTCGCGGCGTTCAATCTGGATCTTGTACAGCGCATTACTGGTCTTGACGATGGTTGCACCTTGTACGGTCATTTCCTGACGGGCGACGGCAACGTCGGCGGTGGCGTCGCGGAACTGGCGAACAGCCTCACGGTAGGCCAGTACGGCGCTTTCGAACTGCTGGATACGCGCCGCTTCGGCTGGCATCTGACGGTTCAGGCTGGCGATCTCGGCCAGCGCATTATCAAGCTGGCGCAGCGCCAGTTGTTCGGTTTCGCTGCTGATATCGGCAATGTAGCTGCGCACGGCCAGACGCACTTGGAACAGTTGCTCCTTGGCCTGGGTGATGGTGCGGAACTGCTCCAGGCGGCTGGCGTCAGTTTCGGGCAGGGCGAGGATGTCGCGGTTGATCGCTTCGACCAGCTCGATGGCACGGGAAGCGGCCAGGTTCATCGCATCGCGTGCGGCAAGGCTGGTTTTGTAGCCTGCGCGCATTTTGTTGATCGAAACCTGGTACTCGCTGATGGTCAGGCCCAGGTCCTGGAGCAGTTTGACGTTCTCTGGGCTCTTGAAGTTCTTGAGCAGCTTTTGTTGCTGTGCACTGAAGGCGTTGAGCTTGACCTGGACATTACCAGCGGCGGCATCGTCGCCGTTGGTCAGCATGTACTGCAGGCGGGTGACACGCAGTTCGGCCAGGTCGCTGTTGAGCTGAGTGATGTCACTCATCCAGTTACTGCGATCAATCAGCCCACCCATGCTGTTCCAGCCGGTCAAGGCCAACAGGCCGGTGAGCAGCAGCACCAGGCCGAAGCCCAGGCCGAGTTTCAGGTTGAGGCTGATATTGGCAAACCATCTATTCATGTAATCCCTCCAGGAACGTTGTGCGTCTTGATCCATATCGCTGGAAGGTTGTTGTTTTTGATGGCCAGCCGATGCTCTGAGCAAGGTGTATCGGCCACTTGCGGCGGAGCTGAAACGCTTTTTCAGCAAAAATATTCAGGGGAAGTTTCAGAGTGTTTCCGCGGCAGGGAAGGGCCCTGCCGCGGGTCAGGCGGGCGCCTTTAAAGTGCGCGGGCGGAGAAGGTATCGCACTGGCTGATGTCGCCTTTGGCGAAGCCGGTCTTGAACCAGCGTACGCGCTGCTGCGAGGTGCCATGGGTGAACGAATCCGGTACTACGCTACCCTGGCCTTGCTGCTGCAAGCGGTCGTCACCAATGGCATTGGCGGCGTTCAGGGCTTCTTCGATATCGCCGGGCTCAAGCCAGTTCAGGCGCTGCTGGGCCTGGTAAGCCCAGACACCGGCCAGGCAGTCGGCTTGTAACTCCTGACGCACCAGCAGGCCGTTGTCGCCTTCCATGCGTTCGCCACGCTGGCGCGCCGCCTGAACCCGGGTCGACACACCAAGCAAGGTCTGCACATGGTGACCGACTTCGTGGGCAATCACATACGCCTGGGCGAAATCGCCCGCTGCGGCAAAGCGCTGCTCCATTTCGCGGAAGAAGCTCATGTCGAGGTAAACCTTCTGGTCAGCCGGGCAATAGAACGGGCCGACCGCCGAGGAGGCGAAGCCGCAGGCTGAGTTGATCTGGCCGCTGAACAGGGTCAGGGTCGGGTCTTTGTACTGACGGCCAGCCTGGGCGAAGATCGCCCGCCAGGTGTCCTCGGTATCGCCGAGGATAGAGGCGACGAACTCGGCCTGCTCATCGTTGGCCGGTGGCGCCTTGCCGGTGCCGGTGCTGACCGGCGCACTGGTCTGGCCCATCTGCCCGGTCAATTGGCCGAGGATCTGTAGCGGGTCTTGCCCGGTGATCCAACCGATGCCGACTATCAACAGAATCGCCCCGATGCTCAGGCCCTTGCCACCGCCGAAGCGCATGCCGCCACCGCCCTCGCCACGGGCATCGACCACATTGTCGCTACGCCTGCCTTTTCGCCATTGCATGAGTGCTCTCCAGCGCTTGAAAACATGAGCTAGAAGATTAGTTCACCCGGCGTAGCTCCGTGGGATTACTGCGTCTTTCATAACCTATTGGTTATGCATGCAGGGGTTCTTTTCAATGTTCTCCACAGCGGACATGCCGGAAACTGCAAGCTCGCCTGCCACGCTCAGGTGTTCCAATAATTCCAAGACAGGAGAACGGCATGTCTGTGCAAGACAACAGTCGCTTCGCTATCCGTGATCGTAACTGGCACCCGAAGGCCTTCACGCCGGATTACAAAACTTCCATTGCCCGTTCGCCGCGTCAGGCGCTGGTGAGCATTCCTCAGTCGATCAGCGAAAGCACAGGGCCGGACTTTTCTCACCTGAAGTTCGGTCAGCATGATCACGACCTGCTGCTCAATTTCAACAACGGTGGGCTGCCGATCGGTGAGCGGATCATTATTGCCGGCCGTGTCTGCGACCAGTACGGCAAGCCAATCCCGCACACCCTGGTGGAAATCTGGCAAGCCAACGCCGGTGGCCGCTACCGCCACAAGAACGACCGCTACCTGGCGCCGCTGGACCCCAACTTCGGTGGTGTCGGCCGCGCGCTGACCGACAGCGAGGGCTACTACAGTTTCCGCACCATCAAGCCGGGCCCGTACCCATGGCGTAACGGCCCCAATGACTGGCGCCCGGCGCATGTGCATGTCTCGATCAGCGGCCCGTCGATTGCGACCCGTCTGATTACCCAGCTGTATTTCGAAGGCGACCCGCTGATTCCGATGTGCCCGATCGTCAAATCGATTGCCAATCCGGATGCGGTGCAGAGCCTGATTGCGCGCCTGGACATGAGCAACGCCAACCCGATGGACTGCCTGGCGTACCGCTTCGACATCGTCCTGCGCGGCCAGCGCAAGACTCACTTCGAAAACTGCTGAGGAGCGTCCCATGCCTACTCAATTGCTGCCGGAAACGCCTTCGCAAACCGCAGGCCCTTACGTACACATCGGCTTGGCCCTGGAAGCGGCAGGCAACCCAACCCGCGATCAGGAAATCTGGAACTGCATGGCCCGCACCGATGCGCCGGGTGAACACATTCTGGTGTTCGGCAATGTCTATGACGGCAACGGCCACCTGGTCAGGGACTCGTTCCTGGAGTTCTGGCAAGCCGACCACAATGGTCAGTACCAGGGCGACTTCGACCTGGAACAGCCGTTCAACAGTTTTGGCCGCACGGCGACCACCTTTGACGCCGGTGAGTGGACATTGCACACCATCAAGCCTGGCGTCGTGCGTAACGCTGCCGGGGTGCCGATGGCACCGCATATCAACATCAGCCTGTTTGCCCGTGGTATCAACATCCACCTGCACACGCGCCTGTACTTCGATGACGAGGCCCAGGCCAATGCCCAGTGCCCGGTGCTCAACCTGATCGAACAGCCGCAGCGGCGCGAGACTTTGGTGGCGAGCCGTTGTGAAGTGGACGGCAAGCTGGCCTACCGCTTTGATATCCGTATTCAGGGCGAAGGCGAGACGGTGTTCTTCGACTTCTGATTGCGGTTGGTTTTATCGCGGGGCAAGCCCGCTCCCACAGGTAGGAGTGGGCTTGCCCCGCGAAGCGATAGCACTGACACACCGCTATCGCGGGGCAAGCCCGCTTCTACCGGATGGTGTTGCGTTCACCGCGATCATTCGTACTCCGTCACCCCGGCAATATGCCGCCCGGCGATGTAGCCGAAGGTTGCCGCTGGCCCCAGATTGATCCCGCCAGCCGGGTAAAACCCGCCCATGATGCTGGCCATGTCCGTCCCCACCGCATACAAGCCGCTGATCGGCTGACGCTGGCTGTCCAGCACCTGGGCATGCTCGTTGGTCTTGAGCCCGGCGAAAGTACCAAAGCAGCCTGGCTCGACTTTCACCGCGTAGAACGGCCCCTGCTCGATCGGCGCGACGCAAGGGTTGGGCCCGTGCAGGGCGTCACCCTGTTTACGGTTGTAAGACGTCGAGCCGCGGCCGAACAGCGGGTCTTCGCCGTTGCGCGCGTGCAGGTTGTATTCGGCAAGTGTGGCAGACAACCCTTGTGGATCGATGCCGCACGCCGTGGCCAGGGCCTCGATGCTGTGGCCGCACTTCAGATAACCGGAACGGATGAATGGCTGCACAGGCAAGGGAAACGGCCGCGACATGCCCAGGCCATAGCGGCGTTGAAAGGCGTGGCTGCAGATCAACCAGGATTCGACCTTCTCTCCAGGTGCCTGGGCGACCATGGCGCTGACATAGTCGTAGTAACCGTCAGCTTCGTTGACGAAGCGTTTGCCGTTGGCCAACACCCCGATGATGCCGGGTTTGCCGCGTTCGATAATGTGCGGGAAGTGTCCGCTGCTGCCGTCCTTGTGGTTAACCCGCGAAACCGGCGCCCAGGCCACCGGGCTGTGCAGGTCGTCAGCTACCTGGCCTCCGGCACTTTCGCCCAGGCGCAAGCCATCACCGCTGGCGCCCAGCGGCGGCAGGGCCAGGTGTTCGTGGCCGGTTGGGGTTCGCGGGAACAGCGCTTTGCGCCGCTCGATGTCGTTGGCGAATCCACCGGCCGCCAGCACCACGGCTTTTCGCGCATGAATGCTGACGGGCCCACGCGCCGTCTCGACCACCGCGCCGCTGACCCGGCCCTGTTCCTGTAGCAACTGCCTGGCAGGGGCCGACTCCCAGAGCAACACGCCGAGGTCTTGCGCTGACTTGGCCAAACGTGCAACCAGCGCTACACCGTTGACCAGTTGCATCGCCCGGCCGTATTGCGCCAGGTCGAGCAGGTGGCGGCAGAAGCGCTTGCTCACATGCAGCAGGGAGCGCCACGAGCGGGTCAGGGTGAGGAACGCGTTGAGGTCTTTGCCGGCCATGATCGGCATGCCCAGGAACGACGTTTCGCGCATTGTCTTGCGCAGGCGCTTGAGCAGTTTGGCGACCTCGCGTCCGTCATAGGGCGCGGCAATCACCGAACGCCCACCGGTACCGGCACCCGGGGTTCGACCATGGATATCGGCAATGCCGTTGCCATCGGCAAATTGCAGCGCGGTATGGCGTTCGAAAAAAGACACCATGCGTGGCGCAGCCTCAAGAAAGGCGTCGATCATGCTGGCGTCAAAGCGTTCCCCCAATTCGTGCTCAAGGTAAGTGCGTGGCTGGGAACGCGCTTCGATGATCCCGGCCCGCTGCGCCAGCGGGTTGCACGGCACCCACATCCAGCCGCCCGACCAGGCCGTAGCGCCGCCGAACACCGCATCCTTTTCCACGACAATCACTTTCTGCCCATGCCATGCTGCCGTCACTGCAGCTGACAAACCGGCCGCACCGGAGCCGATGACCAGTACATCGCAATCGACCTGTGCGGGCGTGGGGGAACCGGTAGCCATGGGCAGTCTCTCCTCGAACAATGGGTTTTGTTATATTCTGGAACAAGATTCCATATTCTAGTTTTCCATGTGCTGCTCATCCAAGCGCTGAGCGTATAAAGTGGGCGAAGATCGGACAGTGTTTTGCGCTTTGCCCGTGGCTCTTTAGAATCGGCACAATTTTCAAGGACCGTGAACCATGGCCGGCAGTCAGATCGAACGCGCGTTCAGCCTTCTCGAACGCCTTACCAGCGAACCCCGTGGGCTGCCCCTGCAGACCCTGGCCGAAGAGCTGGATATCCCTAAGAGCGCCACCCACCGCATGCTCGCCGAGCTGATGCGCCTGGGTTATGTACGGCAAAACGCCGAGAGCCAGCGTTACCACCTGAGCACGCGCCTGGTGGCCATGGGCTTTCGCTACCTGGGCAGCAGCGGCGCCGACATTGTTCAGCCGATCCTCGATCGCCTGGCGCAGCAAAGTGGTGAACTGGTGCGCCTTGGAGTGATCGATGGCGACCGGCAAACCTGGATTGCCAAGGCCCAGGGCGCCCGTTCGGGCCTGCGCTATGACCCCGACATGGGGCGCGACGCGCCGTTGTTCTACACCGCCTCCGGGCATGCCTGGCTGTCCAGCCTGAGCGATGCGCAAGCCTTGTTGCTGGTCGAGCGTCAGGGGATCGCCGAGCCAGAAGCGTTCGGCCCCAACGCGCCGCGCTCCAATGCCGAACTGCTCGAGCGCCTGCGGCTGGCGCGCGAGCATGGGTATGCCTGGGTGGTAGAAAGCTCGGCGGTTGGCACCTCGGCCCTGGCCGCCGTGGTGCGTAACCCGGTGGATGGCCATGCCGTGGGTGTCCTCAGTGTTGCCGGGCCCAGCGCACGCATGAGCGAAGCCCGCCTGCATGAACTGGCACCCACCCTGTTGGCCGCCGCCGCAGAATTATCAGCAGCCAGCCCAGCCTCCGAACTCTTCACCTGATTCCCGACCCTGTAGGCGCGGCGGGACAGCGACCCGACTTGCCCCGCGATCCTATTATTTCCCTTGCACTGAAAGTGGAACATGGTTCTAAATAAGTGAATTCCACTTTCAGAGATCACAACCATGAGTCAACGCGTGATGTCCCTCGCTGCCCTGACCGTGCTCGAGCTGTCCCCTGTGGACATGGTCGAAGTTGCCGCCCGCGCCGGTTACAGCCATGTCGGCCTGCGCCTTGAGCCCGCCACACCCGAGGAACATCACTTTCCGCTGGTGACCGACGCCGGTTTGCGTCGGCAAACTGCCGCCCGCCTGCGTGACACCGGCATCAACGTGCTGGATGTGGAAATCCTGCGGCTCAAACCCGACACCTGCGTCGCCGACTTCGAGGCCTTGCTGGCAGTGGGCGCCGAGTTCGGAGCCAGCGAGCTGTTGGTGGCCGGCAACGATCCTGATGAGCAGCGTCTGACCGAGCGTTTCGCCGCGCTGTGTGAGCTGGCCGCACACTACCGCTTGCACCCACACCTTGAGTTCATGCCCTGGACCGATGCCAAGAACCTCAATCAAGCCGTGCGCATTGTCGAGCAGGCCGGGCGCGACAATGGGTGTGTGTTGGTCGATGCCTTCCATTTCGATCGTTCGGAATCGTCGCTGGATGACTTGCGCAAGCTGGCCCCGTCACGCCTGCGTTATGCTCAATTGTGCGACGTGGCGGGGCCGCGTCCCCAAGACATGGCCGAGATTTTGCGACAAGCCCGTAATGAGCGGCGTTTTCCGGGGGACGGCGATTGCGACCTGCCAGGGCTGCTGGATAGCTTGCCGCCCTCGATCCCCTTGAGCCTGGAAATTCCCACCCGGCACTTGTATGAACAGGGCGTCAGCGCTCTGCAACGGGCACAAATGGCCCTGGACAAGACCCATCAGCTGCTTGTGCAGCACTGACCGCGAGCTGATCTCATGCCCCGTTCCTCTGCGCTTAACGATGCCAACCAGCCATTGCGGGGCATTTTGCTGGTGGTGCTGGCGACCTTCCTGTTTGCCAGTCATGACGCCTTGTCGAAGTACCTGGCTGGGTTCTATCCGATTCTCTGGGTGGTCTGGGCCCGTTATCTGGTGCATACCCTGCTGATGATGGCGATCTTCCTGCCGCAGTCCGGGCTGCGTGTGTTGCGCACCCGCCGCCCCGGGCTGCAAGCGTTGCGCGCCTTGTGCCTGCTGGGCACCAGCCTGTTGTTTACCACGGCCCTGCAATACATCCCGCTCGCCGAAGCCACGGCGGTCAACTTCCTCGCGCCTTTGCTGGTAACGGCGTTGTCGTTGCCGTTGTTGGGCGAGAAGGTCACCCGTGGGCAGTGGGTGGCGGTGCTGGTGAGTTTTGTCGGGGTCACCGTGATCATTCACCCGGGCGGCGAACTGTTCACGCCTGCGGTGCTGCTACCGTTCGGCTCAGCGCTGTGTTTCTGCTTCTACCAGTTGCTGACCCGCAAGCTCAGTGGCATCGATAGCCCGACCACCAGCAACTTCTTCACCGGCGTGCTCAATACCCTGGTGATGAGCGCCATCGTGCCAATGTTCTGGCAAACCCCAAGCTTCATTCACGGCTTGATGGCCGTGGCGCTGGGCACTTGCGGCATGACGGCGCACCTGTTTCTGACTCAGGCTTTCCGCCATGCCCCACCGGCGATGCTGGCGCCGTTCAGTTACTGTCAGATCGTGTTTGCCGGATTGCTCGGCCTGGTGCTGTTCGGACACAGCCCGGACATGGCCGGGCTGGTCGGGATTGCGCTGATTTGCCTGAGTGGGCTGGGCGCTGCCTGGTTGCAGCGCAAACCCTAAGCTTCGACGTTCGGCACTTTGCGCGGCGCCATCAAGTACATCCAGATCAGGGCAATGAAGTACATCGCCGGGATCATGGTGAACAGCAAGGTGTAGTTGTTGTTGGTGGTGGTCAGGATGTAGCCCACCAACTGGGTCATGAACATCCCGCCAATCGCGGCGCACATGCCGCCGAAGCCGAACACCGTGCTCATCATGTGCTTGGGCGTGTAGTCCATCACCAGGCTCCAGATGTTGGCGGTCCAGGCCTGGTGCGCGGCGATTGCCAGCGAAATCGCCAGTACCGCGACCCACAGGCTGCTGGCGCCAGCGGCAAAGATCACACCGATGATGGTCAGGGCAAACAGCAGCATCGACAGCAGGCGCGCCTTGACCGGTGCCATGCCACGTCCAATCAGGAACGAAGACAGAATGCCGCCTCCGACGCTGCCGAAGTCGGCGCTGATGTAGATGACGATCAACGGGATACCCATCTGCGTCACGCTGATGCCCAGGTTGTACTGCTGGTTGAGAAACGGCGGCAACCAGTACAGGTAGAACCAGAACACCGGTGCGGTCATCGAGTAAGCCAAGGCGAAGGCCCAGGTGCCGCGCATACGCAAGATGCGCGAAAAGGGTACGCGGCTCTGTTCCGGCTCCACTTCACTTTGCACGTAGGCCAGTTCTTCCTTGCTGACGCTTGGATGGTCTTCCGGGTTGAAGTACTTCAAGCCCCAGAACACGACCCACACCAGGCCCAGCGCGGCCATGCCGAGGAAGGCGGCCTGCCAGCCCCAAATGGTGAGCACCAACGGCAGCAGCATCGGGGTGAACATCGCACCAACGTTGGTGCCGGCATTGAAGATGCCAGTAGCCACAGCCCGCTCACCCGCCGGGAACCACAGGCGGGTGGTTTTGACGCAGGCCGGGTAGTTGGCCGCCTCAGTCAGGCCAAGAATGAAGCGGCAAACCATAAAGCCCACCGCCGAAGTCGCCAGGCCATGGGCACCGGTCGCCAGGCTCCAGAGCAGCACGGCGCAGAAGAACACACGCTTGACGCCGATGCGGTCGATCAACCGCCCTTGAAGGACGAAGCCGATGGCATAGCCGACCTGGAACCAGAAGTTGATGTTGGCGTAATCCATCGCCGTCCAGCTCATTTCCTTGGCCAGAATCGGCTGCATGACGCCCAGGGCGGCGCGGTCGATGTAGTTCAGGGTGGTGGCGAAGAACACCAGGGCAAGCATGACCCAACGGGTCTTGCCGACCGCCATGGCGCCACGGATTTTATCGCCGATGCCGGCGTGCGGACCGCTGGCCAGCGGTTGGGCTATGCGGGTGCTGTGCGAATGGATCATGGGAGGGGTACCCGTATTTTTATGTTTATGGGTCAAGCATGGGTAATGCAACGCAAAGGACGCCGGGGTGTGCGGCTGTCGTTTGAAATGGCAGGCGTCGAGGCGCTTTTGGCGCGTCGAACATTTCTGCCCGGTGTCGAAATGGTGCGCCTGTGGTCAAAAAAGGGTCAATTCACCGAACGCTATTTTGGGCGATAATCGCACACAAAACTAACCAGTTAGTACCTTTTTAATTGAGCAAAAAGTGTACACCGCCAATAATCGCAGCATCCGGGTTTTGCCTACCCATCGGAGCCATAAAAATGCAGCGTTCGATTGCCACTGTGTCCTTGAGCGGTACCTTGCCTGAAAAACTCGAAGCCATTGCTGCCGCAGGCTTTGACGGGGTAGAGATCTTCGAGAATGACTTGCTCTACTACGCCGGCAGCCCGCGGGAAATTCGCCAGCGCTGCGCGGACCTGGGCCTGGCAATCACCTTGTTCCAGCCGTTCCGCGACTTTGAAGGCTGCCGCCGTGAGCGGCTGGCACGCAACCTGGACCGCGCCGAGCGCAAGTTTGACCTGATGCAGGAGCTGGGCACCGATCTGGTGCTGGTGTGTAGCAACGTGGCTGCCGATTCGCTGGGCGAGCGCCAGGTACTGGTCGACGACCTGCGACTGCTGGCCGAACGCGCCGGGGCCCGTGATTTACGCATCGGCTACGAAGCGTTGGCCTGGGGCCGCCATGTGAAGACCTGGCAGCAGGTCTGGGACATTGTGCAGGCCGCCGATCATCCTAACCTTGGGATGATTCTCGACAGTTTTCATACCCTGTCGCTCAAGGGCGACCCCAGTGCTATCGCCCAAGTACCCGGCGACAAGATCTTCTTTGTGCAAATGGCCGATGCGCCGCTGCTGGCCATGGACGTGCTGGAGTGGAGCCGGCATTTTCGCTGCTTCCCGGGGCAGGGCGAATTCGATCTGGCCGGGTTCCTGGCGCCGATTCTGAGCAGCGGTTACCGCGGGCCGTTGTCGCTGGAAATCTTCAACGATGGATTCCGCGCAGCGCCGCCGCGGGCCACCGCCGCCGATGGTCTGCGCTCACTGCTGTACCTTGAAGAGAAGACCCGCCAGCGCCTGGCACAGCCGCTTGAGCAACCCGACGACCTGCTGTTCGCGCCACCTGCAGCCAGCGCCTACGACGGCATCGAGTTCCTCGAGTTTGCCGTGGATGATGCCCTCGGCGCCAAGCTCGGCAACTGGCTGGAGCGTCTGGGATTCACCCGCGCTGGCATGCATCGTTCGAAGAATGTCAGCTTGCTGCGCCAAGGCGATATCAACCTGATTCTCAACGCCGAGCCCTATTCGTTTGCCCATAACTTTTTTGAAAGCCACGGCCCTTCATTGTGCGCCACGGCAATCCGGGTCAAGGACAGTGCCCAGGCCCTGGCTCGGGCGGTGGCTTATCAGGGCCAGCCGTATCGTGGGCTGGTCGGGCCGAATGAGCGAGAACTGGCGGCCGTGCGGGCGCCAGATGGCAGCTTGATCTATCTGGTCGATCAGGACGCGCAAGGGCGGACTATCTACGACACCGATTTCAGCCTGGCGCAGGCTGAGGGCAACAGCCTCGGGCTCAAGCGTATAGACCACATGGCCCTGGCCTTGCCGGCCGATGGCCTGGACAGCTGGGCGCTGTTCTACAAGAGCCTGCTGGATTTCACTGCCGATGACGAGGTGGTCCTGCCTGATCCCTATGGTTTGGTGAAAAGCCGGGCATTGCGCAGCCGCTGCAGTTCGATTCGCTTGCCGTTGAACATCTCGGAGAATCGCAACACGGCCATCGCTCATGCACTGTCGCATTACCGTGGCTCGGGCGTGCATCACATTGCCTTCGACTGCGACGATATTTTCACTGCCGTGAAAAAGGCCAAGGAGGCGGGCGTAGCCTTGCTCGACATCCCGCTCAATTATTACGACGATCTGGCTGCACGCTTTGATTTTGATGACCAGTTCCTCAGCGAGCTGGCCTATTACAACGTGCTCTATGACCGTGATGCTCAAGGCGGCGAATTGTTCCACGTGTACACCGAGCCATTCGAAGAACGGTTTTTCTTCGAAGTCTTGCAACGGCGCAACGGGTACAGCGGCTATGGCGCTGCCAACGTTGCCGTGCGCCTGGCAGCCATGGCCAAGGCGCGAGGCGGTTCACCGGCGCAAGCGCGTTTGTAGCGAAGCGGCCGGCAGGCTTTCTTCCTTTGCACCCGGGGCTCATAATCACCGGGTTAACTGTTGGCCACGAGTCCCGTATGACCACAATTCCAGCACTCTGCGCAGCCCCTGAACCAGTGGCGCGCAAGGGGCGCAAAAACAATCCGGAAAAGACCCGCGAGAACATTCTTCAAGCGGCAATCAGCGAGTTCGTCCAGCAAGGACTGGCGGGCGCCCGGGTTGATGCCATTGCCGAGCGCACCCAGACCTCCAAGCGCATGATCTACTACTACTTCAACAGTAAGGAGCAGTTGTATGTCGAAGTGCTGGAGAAGCTTTATGGTGATATTCGCAACACCGAAAGCAGCCTGCACCTGGCCGAGCTTGAGCCGCGCCAGGGTATTCGCCGGTTGATCGAGTTCACCTTTGATCACCATGATCGCAACGTCGATTTCGTGCGGATTGTCTGCAACGAAAACATGCACCACGGCGAGTACGTGAAGCGCTCCTCGGCGATTCGCTCGATGAACAAAACCGTGCTGATCGCACTGGACGAGATTCTGCGCCGCGGCGCTGCCGAAGGTGTTTTCCGCCAGGGGCTGGACGCGCTGGATGTGCACCTGCTGATCAGTTCGTTCTGCTTTTACCGGGTTTCGAACCGCAACACCTTTGGCGAAATTTTCCAGGTCGACTTTGAGGATGCAGCGCTCAAGGCGCGGCATCGCGAGATGATCTGTGAGTCGGTGTTGCGCTTTCTGAAGGCCTGAATCGCGGGGATGTAGGCGCGGGCTTGCCCCGCGATCCTACTCAGCCCCCATCTGCTGAAAATGCCCAAGCATCCGTGAAGCATCCGCCTCACGCCCGCTGAACAGTTCAAACGCCTTCACCGCCTGAAACACCGCCATGTTCGAGCCATCCAGGGTGCGACAGCCCAGCGCCCTGGCTTCGCGCAGCAGCTCGGTTTGCAGCGGAAAGTAGACGATTTCCGCCACCCACAGATCGGCTCTTAGCAGCGCTTTGGGAACCGGCATCCCCGGCAGTTTGGCCATGCCCATCGGCGTGCTGTTGACCAGCCCGTCGGCCTTGGCCATGGCGCTGTCCAGATCATGCCCGACACGGGCCCGGGCACCGTCGAAATGCGTATTGAGGTTATCCACAAGCGCCTGGGCCCGGTCCGTCTCGACATCGAAGATGATCAAGCACTCAACCCCTTCTGCCAGCAGCGCATGGGCCACCGCCGCACCCGCGCCTCCGGCACCCATCTGCACCACCTGGCGGCGTGGTGCATCGCTCAAGCCACGGCGAAAACCTTCGGCAAAGCCCAGGCAGTCGGTGTTGTGGCCGATGCGTTTACCGTCCTTGAGCACCACGGTGTTGACGGCACCAATACCCCGGGCTTCGGCGGACAGTTCATCGAGCAACGGCAGGATGACCTGCTTGCACGGGTAGGTAATGTTCAATCCGGTGTAGCCCATGCACTCGGCCGCCGTGAGCAGTTGTTCCAGGGCACTGCTGTCGAGTTTGAGCTGATCCAGGTCGATCAGCCGGTACAGGTAGTTCAGGCCCTGTGCATGACCTTCGTGCTCGTGCAGCGCCGGGGTTCGCGAGGCCTGGATGCCAGCACCGATCAAGCCGGCGAGGATGCCTGCAGAGTGAGCCGGATTCATGAGGGAAACTCCAATGTTGTTCTTGGGAAGACGCGTGCATTGAAAATGTACCGAATGGTTAATTTGGTCAATCGATGAGCACGCCTTGCGCTGTTTTTGTGTGCGCTGATCGCACAGCCTGTGCTACACCTGTTGCTTTGCACCAGACCACGGAGGGAGACATGGCGATGCCGTTCAACGATTTGCAGCTGATGGGAGAAACCTGGCCGGGCCTGGCCAGCCTGACGCAGTCGATCTTCGCCGCCCTGGGTGGTCGGGGCTTTCGCAACAGCTTCCACCTTGATCGCTCGCAGGCGACTTGCCTGCTGCTGATTGATGGTTTGGGCTGGAACCTGTTGCAGGCCCATGCCCGGCACGCGCCGTTTCTGGCCTCGTTAATGCAGCCGGACGGGCATTTTCGCGTCGGCTTTCCGGCGACCACGGCCGCCAGCCTGGCCTCGGTGAGTTCAGGGCTGGGCAGCGGTGCCCATGGCATTGTCGGCTGCAGCTTTGCTCTTGATGAACACACCGAACTGTCGCCCTTGTCGTGGACCACCGCAGCGCTGCATGCCGAAGCGCAGCCAGGTTCGGCCCCTGCGCCCGAGGCGTTTATCGTGCCCGCGGATGCCTGGAGCCTGGCCAGTGCGCAGGGGATCGCCATCAGCACGGTGATGCTCGGGCGTTATGCCAACTCGGCGTTCAGCCAGGCGATCTACAAGGCCGGGCAGATCCTCCCGGCGCCGGCCTATGACGCCTATCCGCAGTTGATCAATGCCGCCTTGGCGCGTTCCGGGTCTGCCTTCTGCTTCGCCTATTTCGGTGACCTGGATTTCGCCGGGCACTTGTTCGGCCCAGGCTCCGAAGCCTGGCTCAAACAGCTGGAAATCGCCGATCAGCTGGCGCGGGCCATCGCCGACCAACTGCCGGATTCCGTGCAACTGATGGTGATCGCCGACCACGGCATGCTGGCGCTGGATAACGCACAGGTGCGCGACTTCGATCTCGACCCGGTGTTGCAGGACGGCGTGCGCGCCATCGCCGGTGATATCCGTGCCCGTCATGTGTATGTGCCAACCCAGCAGGATCGGGTACACGAGCGCTGGCAAAACCGCCTGGGCGATGAATACCGGGTGATGTCCAAGGCCCAGGCGATTGCCAAGGGGCTGTTTGGCGATGTGATGTTGAGCCAGGCCGAAGCGCGGATCGGCGACCTGATTGTGGTGCCGACGGGGGCAGGGGGGATTATTCGCAGCGAGGTGGAGAAGCATGCCAGCCAGTGGCGAGGGCACCACGGCGCACTGACTGATGACGACCAGCGGGTACCGCTATTGATGTGCTAGGGATCGAGGGGCAAGCCCGCTCCTACAGGTTGTGTAGGAGCGGGCTTGCCCCGCGAAACACTCAACGCCGAACCAGCAACACCCCACTCTCCATGTGATGGGTATACGGAAACTGGTCAAACAACGCACAACGCTCGATACGGTGCGTATCGTGCAACTGAGCGATATTCGCCGCCAGGGTTTCCGGGTTGCACGAGATGTACAGAATGTTGTCGAAGCGTCGGGTCAGCTCGCAGGTGTCCGGGTCCATCCCGGCACGCGGCGGGTCGACGAATACGCTGCCGAACTCATAGCTCTTCAGGTCGATCCCTTCCAGACGACGGAACGGGCGCACTTCATTCAGCGCTTCGGTCAGCTCTTCGGCCGACAGGCGCACCAGGCGCACGTTATTCACCGCGTTGTCGTCGAGGTTATGCAGCGCAGCGTTGACCGAAGTCTTGCTGATTTCCGTGGCCAGCACCTTGCGCACCCGGGTCGCCAGGGGCAGGGTGAAGTTGCCGTTGCCGCAGTACAGCTCCAACAGATCGTCCTGCCGCTCGCCGAGCGCTTCATAGGCCCAGTTGAGCATCTTCTGGTTCACCGCGCCGTTAGGCTGCGTGAACGCGCCTTCTGGCTGACGGTAACGGAAACTGCGCCCTGCAATCTGCAGTTCTTCAACCGCGTAGTCGCGACCGATCACCACACGCTTGCCCTTGGAGCGGCCGATGATACTCACGCCCAGGTCTTGGGCCAGCTGCTGCGCTGCCGTCTCCCAGTGCTCGTCCAGTGGACGGTGGTAGCACAGGGTGATCATTGCATCACCAGCCAGGGTGGTGAGGAATTCGACCTGGAACAGCTTGAAGCTCAGCGCCGAGCTGGCTTGCCAGGCGGCCTTGAGCTGCGGCATCAGCTGATTGATGCGCAGGCTGGCGATCGGGAAGTCCTCGATCAGAATCGGCGTGTACTTCTCGCCAGGGGCAAACATCGCATAGAAGCGCTGTTCATTCTCACGCCACAGGCGGAACTCGGCGCGCAGCCGATAGTGCTCGCGTGGTGAATCGAACACCGCCGGCTCCGGCGCATCGAAAGGCGCCAGCAGCTCGCGCAGGCGCTCGACCTTGGCGTCGAGCTGCTGGGTGTAGGTCGAAGGGTCGAAAACTGCACTCATGCGTTGAACCAGCCCAACTTGACGACGAACAGAACCGAGAGAATCACCAGCGCCGGGTTCAGGTCACGGCCACGGCCAGAGATCAGTTTGATCGCCGTCCAGGTGATGAAACCGAAGGCGATGCCGTTGGCGATCGAATAGGTCAGCGGCATGGCCAGGGCGGTTACTACCACGGGCGCGGCTTCGGTGATGTCGTCCCAGTTTATTTCAGCCAGGCCCGAGGCCATCAACACGGCGACGAACAACAGCGCAGGGGCGGTGGCGAAGGCCGGTACGCTACCGGCCAGCGGTGCGAAGAACAGCGCCAGCAGGAACAGGATGGCGACGACGATAGCGGTCAGGCCGGTGCGGCCGCCCGCACTCACGCCTGCAGCCGATTCGATGTAGCTGGTGGTGGTCGAGGTACCCAGCAGGGAACCGGCCATGGCCGCAGTACTGTCGGCGATCAGGGCGCGACCCATCTTCGGCATGTGGCCGTCTTTGCGCATCAGGCCAGCACGCTTGGCAACACCGATCAGGGTGCCGGAGTTGTCGAACAGGTCAACGAACAGGAAGGCAAAGATCACACTGATCAGGCCGACATCCAGTGCACCTTTGATGTCCAGTTGCAGGAAGGTTGGCGCCAGCGAAGGCGGCATCGAGACCACACCGTTGAACGGGGTAACACCCAATACGATCGAGGCAACGGTCACCACCAGAATACCGATCAACACCGCGCCGCGGATCTTCAGCGCTTCAAGGGCGACAATCAGGAAGAAGCCCAGGGTGGCGAGGATGGGGGCGGGTTGCTTGAGGTCACCCAGGCCCACCAGCGTTGCCGAGTTATCGACGACGATACCGGCGTTATGCAGGGCGATCAGCGCCAGAAACAGGCCAATACCGGCAGCGATGGCCGAACGCAACGGCAGCGGGATGCTATTGACGATCCACTCCCGGATGCGAAAGATCGACAGCAGGAAGAAACACACCGCCGAAATGAACACCGCCCCCAGCGCTACCTGCCAGGTGTGGCCCATGTGCAGGACTACGGTGTAGGTGAAAAATGCGTTCAGGCCCATGCCCGGTGCCAGGGCAATCGGGTAGTTGGCGATCAGGCCCATGGTGGTCGAGCCGATGGCGGCGGCCAGACAGGTGGCTACGAACAGCGCGCCTTTGTCCATGCCGGTCTCGCCGAGAATGCTCGGGTTGACGAACAGGATGTAGGCCATGGCCAGGAAGGTGGTCACGCCCGCGAGAATTTCGGTGCGGACATTGGTGTTGTGTGCTTTTAGTTGAAACAGCCTTTCCAGCATGCCTGCTCCCCGTGGCGCGCCCCGGCGCCGTGAATGTATCGACCCCATCAGCAAAGCACAGACCGTACCGTACGGCGTGTTGATTGTGATTGAGTCGGAAAAAAGCCGCGCATCATACCAGCATGCTCGTCATTGCACGATCATGGTGGGAGCGGTGGTGCGGCGATCCGACTTGTACCGCGATTGCGACTCGTCAGTCATACCGCTTCGCGGGGCAAGCCCGCTCCCACAATGCCTTACACGACAGTTTTTCAGCGGTTGTGCAGGTGATCGCGCTGCGCCAGGCTTGGGAACAGCTTAATCCACACCCCGGTTACCACCAGCGTCCCGACCCCGCCCAGCAACACCGCTGGTACCGTGCCGAACCAATGCGCGGTCAACCCCGACTCGAACTCGCCCAGCTGGTTCGACGCGCCAATGAACAAGCCATTCACCGCACTGACCCGGCCACGCATTTCATCCGGCGTCTCCAGCTGCACGAAAGCGCCGCGAATGACCATGCTGATCATGTCGGCCGCGCCGAGCACGGCCAGCACCGCGAGGGAGAACCAGAACGAGGTCGACAGGCCGAAGGCGATAGTGGCCACACCAAAGATGCCGACCGCAGTGAACATCACCCGGCCCACCTTGCGCTCGACCGGGAAGCGCGCCAGCCACAGCGACATCAACAGCGCGCCGACTGCCGGTGCCGAACGCAGCAGGCCCAGGCCCCAGGGGCCGGTGAGCAGGATGTCTTTGGCGAATACCGGCAACAAGGCAGTAGCACCGCCGAGCAGCACGGCGAACAGGTCCAGGGAAATGGCGCCGAGGATGTCCGGGCGACTGCGGATAAAGCGTATTCCGGCCAATAGCGAGTCGAGGCTGGCGCGCCCTTGTTGCGGCACTTGTGGTCGGACATTGAGGCTCAGGGTCAGGATGCAGGCGGTGACATACAACGCCACGGTCGGGCCATAGACCCACACACTGCCAAAAGCATAGAGAAAGCCTCCCACGGCGGGGGCGACGATGGTGGCCGCTTGCATGGCCGACGCCGAGGCCGCCACGGCGCGTGGAAACAACGAAGATGGCACCACATTCGGCAGCAGTGCTTGGGTCGCTGGCATTTCGAACGAGCGGGTGCTGCCGAGCAGAAAAGCCAGGATGAAAATCAGCTCGCGGCTGATGTTGTCAGTGCTGCTGCCCACCACTAGGGCCAGGGCGATCAGGGCCTGGGCACTCTGGCAGATGGCGGCGATGCGACGGCGGTCATAGCGGTCGGCAACATGCCCGGTGTGCAGCATGAACAGTACCCGTGGAGCGAACTCCACCAGGCCGACCAGGCCCAGATCGAGGACATTACCCGTCAGTTGGTACAGGTGCCAGCCAATCGCCACGGTCAGCATCTGAAAGCCGCTGGCCGTACAGACCCGGGCCAGCCAGAAGGCGAGGAAAGGGCGGTGGTGACGCAAAAGCAGCGGCGCAGGGGCTGACATTGGCGGAACAGAGCCTTGGCGAGGGAAACAGTGGAGCAGATTACCACTAGTTTGTAACAACTAGTTGCCAGGTCACCCCCGGGCGCGAATGAGTGCACCATTTTGGGGCGCCAAAAAATCAACGGAACTGATCTGCGGCAATCAACCACACAACCTCGCGGGCCTTTCAGGACTATCCTTTTCAAGCAGCCGTTGATCTGGATCAATAGTTTCATTTGCAACGGTTGGGCCTAACGGCCGAATTCCCTGCGTTGTGAAGTTTTAGAACAACTCCAACTAGCCGCACTGAACTACCGTGGGGGCAGTTGGCGCCAAGGTGCATCGCCTGACGCCGGATTACCTGACAGAGGAAGCACTATGTTCGGATTAGAGGCTCTAGATCTCGCCCGAATCCAGTTTGCATTTACCGTGTCCTTTCACATCCTGTTTCCAGCCATCACCATTGGCCTGGCAAGTTACCTGGCTGTGCTTGAGGGGTTGTGGCTCAAAACCAACAACAGCGTCTACCGTGACCTTTACCATTTCTGGTCGAAAATCTTTGCCGTCAACTTCGGTATGGGCGTGGTCTCCGGCCTGGTCATGGCCTATCAATTCGGCACTAACTGGAGCAAGTTCTCCGACTTTGCCGGTTCTATCACCGGGCCACTTCTGACGTATGAAGTGCTTACCGCTTTCTTCCTCGAAGCCGGTTTCCTGGGTGTCATGCTCTTTGGTTGGAACCGCGTAGGCCGTGGCCTGCACTTTTTCGCAACCGTCATGGTTGCCATCGGTACGATCATTTCCACCTTCTGGATTCTTGCCTCCAACAGCTGGATGCAGACCCCGCAGGGCTACGAGATCGTCAACGGCGTCGTCGTCCCTGTTGACTGGTTCGCGGTGATCTTCAACCCTTCGTTCCCGTATCGCCTGATGCATATGGCGACGGCGGCGTTCGTTGCCACGGCGTTCTTCGTCGGCGCATCGGCGGCCTGGCACTTGCTGCGTGGCCGTGACAACCCGGCGATTCGCAAAATGCTCTCGATGGCCATGTGGATGGCCCTGATCGTCGCGCCGATTCAGGCAGTGATTGGTGACTTCCACGGCTTGAACACCCTCAAGCATCAGCCGGTGAAAATCGCGGCGATCGAAGGCCACTGGGAGAATGTCGGTGACGAGCCGACCCCGCTGATCCTGTTCGGCATTCCTGACATGGAAGCTGAAACCACTCACTTCAAACTGGAAATTCCGGCACTCGGAAGCTTGATCCTGACCCATAGCCTGGACAAGCAAGTACCGGCGATGAAGGAGTTCCCGAAGGAAGATCGGCCTAACTCCACCGTGGTGTTCTGGTCGTTCCGGATCATGGTCGGTCTGGGCATGCTGATGATCTTTGTCGGTTTGTGGAGTGTCTGGCTGCGCATGCGCGACAAACTCTACAGCTCGCGTCCTTTCCTCTACCTGACCTTGTGGATGGGGCCTTCTGGCCTGATTGCGATCCTCGCAGGCTGGTTCACCACTGAAGTCGGGCGTCAGCCTTGGGTGGTCTATGGCGTGATGCGTACCGCCGATGGTGTTTCGAACCACAGCTATGTCCAGTTGGGCGTGACGCTGGTGATGTTCGTGGTGGTCTATTTCGCCCTGTTCGGTGCGGGCCTGGGTTACATGATGCGCCTGGTGCGCAAAGGGCCAAAAACCGGCGAGGGTAAAGAAACCATCAAGGGAGGGCCTGGTCAGCACCGTACACCTGCGCGACCGTTGTCGGCTGCCGATGACGATCACGATGACGGCGAACACACCAGCCTGAACAAGGGGAACTGAGTCATGGGTATTGATCTTCCACTGATCTGGGCCGTGATCATTATCTTCGGCATCATGATGTACGTGGTCATGGATGGCTTTGACCTGGGGATTGGCATTCTCTTCCCCTTCGTCAAAGGCGAGCAGGACCGTGACGTGATGATGAACACCGTCGCACCGGTCTGGGACGGTAATGAAACCTGGCTGGTGCTAGGCGGGGCGGCGCTGTTCGGCGCCTTCCCGCTGGCCTATGCCGTGGTGCTGTCGGCACTCTACCTGCCATTGATGCTGATGCTGGTCGGTTTGATTTTCCGCGGCGTGGCGTTCGAGTTTCGCTTCAAGGCCACGGCCGAGAAACGTCACCTGTGGGACAAAGCGTTCATCGGTGGTTCGTTGGCTGCCACTTTCTTCCAGGGCGTGGCGCTGGGTGCCTTCATCGAAGGCTTCAAGGTGGTCGACCGCAGCTACGCCGGGGGAGCCTTTGACTGGCTGACGCCATTCAGTCTGTTCTGTGGGCTGGGGCTGATCGTTGCCTACGCCTTGCTCGGCTGCACCTGGCTGATCATGAAAACCGAAGGCAAGCTGCAACTGCAAATGCATGACCTGGCCCGTCCTCTGGCCCTGGTGCTGCTGGCAGTGACCGGTATCGTCAGCATCTGGACACCGCTGGCGCACCCGGAAATCGCTACGCGCTGGTTCACCCTGCCTAACCTGTTCTGGTTCCTGCCGGTGCCGATCCTGGTGCTGGTGACGCTGTACGGTTTGCTGCGGGCGGTGGCACGTAATGCACACTACACCCCGTTTCTGCTGACCCTGGCACTGATCTTCCTTGGCTACAGTGGCCTTGGCATCAGCTTGTGGCCGAACATCATCCCGCCATCGATCTCGATCTGGGATGCTGCGGCGCCGCCGCAAAGTCTGGGCTTTATGCTGGTGGGGGCACTGTTCATCATTCCGTTCATCCTTGGCTACACCTTCTGGAGCTACTACGTGTTCCGCGGCAAGGTGACCCACGAGGATGGCTATCACTAGGAGTGCCTGGCGATGAATAGCAAAGACAGTTTTGAAGAAGAGAAGAAGCCGCTCTTGCATCGTTTGGGCTGGCTGGCCGTTATCTGGGCTGGCAGCGTCACGGCGCTGGGGATTGTGGCCTGGTTGATGCGCATGTTCATGGCAGCCGCTGGGTTGAGCACGCCTTAGCAACTGATCGCGGGGCAAGCCCGCTCCTACCGGTAGGAGCGGGCTTGCCCCGCGATTTTTTTACATCACTTACGCGCCTTGAGCACCACGAACTTGGGCGTTGCCGCAACCTGCTCAACCCCACGAAACAGTCGTGCCAGTTTGCTGTGGTAGCCCAGGTGGCGGTTACCGACGATATACAGCGCCCCACCCACCACCAGTGCCTCGCGGGCCTGCTGGAACATGCGCCAGGCGAGGAAGTCGCCAACTACCTGCTGTTGGTGGAACGGCGGATTGCACAGCACCACGTCCAGCGACTGCGCCGGTTGACCGGCCAGGCCATCGTCAGCGCGGATGCTGACCGCACGATCACCCAGCGCCGCCTGCCAGTTCTCCTGCGCTGATTGCGCCGCCATATACGACTCATCGACCAGGGTGTACTGCGCCTGCGGGTTGTTCAGTGCGCTGACAATCGCCAGCACGCCGTTGCCGCAACCCAGATCGGCTACCCGGGCGCTGCCCAGGTTACCGGGCAGGTGCGGGAGAAACGCCCGAGTACCGATGTCCAGGCCTTCGCGGCAGAACACGTTGGCATGATTGAGCAATTCCAGGCGCGGTGCGTCGAGCGCGTAGCGCGTGGGGTAGGGGGAGCTGAACGGGCCTTTGTCCTGCGCCGTGGCAATCAGCAGGCGGGCTTTTTTCTGCGCCAGCGATGCCTGGACCGGGCCGATGTACTTTTCCAGCAAATCACCAGCGGCACGCGGCAGGTGCTTGATCATTGCCCCGGCGATCACCTGGGCGCCGGGCGCCAGATGTGGCTGCAGGCGGATCAGTTGTTCCTCCAGCAAGGCCAGGGTCTTGGGCACGCGCACCAGCACACGGTCGAACGGCCCTTGCCAGTGGCTGCTGGCAGGAATGAACGGTACCGCGTCGAAGGCCTGGCCGTTACGTACCAGGTTTTTCTCCAGTGCCAGGCGGGCCAAGTGCGAGTCGCCGCTGCTGCTGACCTGCACATGACGGCTCAAGCTGATGCCCAGGGCCCCGAAGCTGTCGTTGAGTACCAGTACGCGGGCGCTGGGGGCTGGTGACTGTTCTGCCAGGTGTTCCAACAGGTATTCGTCGGCGGCGTCGAACGCTTGCAGGGGATCGTTGGCTTGCTCGGGCTGGCGAAGCAGGTCGAGTTCGGCAAAAGGGCTGGTCAACAAGGGCATGGCAAAAGGCTCTGAGGCAGGGGCGCGCGGCGCCGTTGGCCACGCATTACAGGGGCATGATTCTACAGGGCTTTGACGGGCAGGGGGTTATTCCAGAAGGCCGTTCTTGGCAGCGATGGCAATGGCGCCGGCTTTGTTGCTGCAGCCGAGCTTGTTAATGATGCTGCGAATGTGAAAATTCACCGTGCTTTGCGAGAGGGTGAGGATGCAGGAGATGTCGGCAGCGGTTTTGCCGGCTGCTGACCATTTCAGCACTTCGGTTTCACGGGCAGACAGGCGCACCGAAAGGGGAGGCGGCGCGGGTTGGCGACCCAGTATCAGCGTATGCAGCAGGTTACACAGCCACATGATCTGCCCAGCAGCTTTATGAAACTCTTGGGTTTCTATCGGCCTGTGGCTACGTGCCACGCTCAGGATGCTTTCGTTGTGGCGCAGGTCGTGAGCCGATTGGCTCCAGCCATAACGCAGCCCATTGAGCTGGGCCTGCTGCCAGAATTCGGGCGTCTCTCGAAACACCTCATCGTCCCAAAGTATCGGCAGCATCGATTGACGGCAATGGGCGACGGTCGGGTCAATGCTCAGGTAATTGCAGCGCTCGTAGCGCTCATTCCAGGCGGCAGGGTAGTTGTTGTAAGACTTGAACTGCGCTTGCGTGGCTGCTTGAGGTGCGCGCAGCGTAAAGGAAAAAAACTCCATGCCCAGTTGTGCTGCCAGAGACGCCACCACCTCGAACATCCGTTGTTCATCCGTTTCGCTGCGTAATTGTTGCAGCTGCTCTTGCTTCCAGTCGCGCATGGCGTCACACCTCCCTGTGAAGACAATCTAGGATCCAAGATAGTGAAGGGCAGTGTAGGAAATACCCGAGTGCCTTGCTGAGTTTTTCGTAACAAGCAGTTGTCTTTGATGCCGAACGGTACTTTGTCAGATGTGTGCAGTTGAGCATCAGGTGATGCCACTACAATCCAGCGGTGTTTATCCAGGCGCGTTTGGGCGACACTGGGCGCATCTGTTCTTTGGAGTAAGTCATGACTGCCAGCGCTGAAAAGTTCACTCGCCAGACGTTACTCGACGTCCAGCCGCTGACCCCCAGCCTGTTCAGCTTGCGTACCACCCGCGATTCGGGGTTTCGCTTTCGTTCCGGCCAGTTCGCGCGCTTGGGTGTCACCAAGGCCGATGGCAGTGTGGTGTGGCGCGCCTACTCGATGGTGTCGGCGCCGCATGACGAACACCTGGACTTCTTTTCTATTGTGGTGCCGGGCGGGGAGTTCACCAGCGAGCTGAGCCGACTGAGGGAAGGTGACAGCTTGCTGATCGACCGTCAGGCCTTTGGTTTTCTGACGCTGGATCGATTTGCCGACGGCCGGGACCTGTGGTTGTTGGCGACCGGCACCGGTATCGCACCGTTCGTCTCGATCCTTCAGGATTTTGAAGCCTGGGAACGTTTCGCGTCGATCAAGCTGGTGTATTCGGTGCGAGAGGCGAAAGAGCTGGCGTATCTGGACCTGATCGCCGGTCTTGAGCAGCGCGACTATCTGGCTGAATTCGCTGGCAAGTTGCAGTTCATTCCCGTGGTTACGCGTGAGCAGTATCCGGGCGCGCTGAATGAGCGCATCACCACGCTGATCGAGAATGGTGAACTTGAGCGCGCCGCCGGCTTGGCACTGACACCGGAGCACTCGCGGGTAATGCTCTGCGGTAATCCACAGATGATTGACGACACGCGCCAGGTGCTCAAGCAGCGTGGGCTGAACCTGAGCCTGAGCCGCCGCCCTGGGCAGGTAGCGGTGGAAAACTACTGGTAAGTCGACTGGGCAAAACAAAAACGGCGCCAGGGGCGCCGTTTTTGTTTTGGATTCAGGGCTGCCGGTTCTGCGCCTTGAGCAGGTCGCGGATCTCGGTGAGCAGGACTTCTTCTTTAGTTGGCGCAGGTGGCGTTTCAGGGGCGGCTGCTTCTTCGCGCTTGAGGCGGTTGATGGCCTTGACGCCCATGAAGATCGCGAAGGCGACAATGACGAAGTCCAGTACCGTCTGGATGAACTTGCCGTAGGCCAGCACCACCGCCGGTATATCACCTTCGGCCGCCTTGAGCGTGATCGCCAGGTCACTGAAATCCACACCGCCAATCAACAGGCCGATTGGCGGCATGATCACGTCACCTACGAAAGATGAAACGATTTTGCCAAAGGCGGCGCCGATGATGATACCGACGGCCATGTCGACCACATTCCCTTTGACCGCGAAGGCCTTGAATTCACTGAGCACGCCCATGGTTTATTCCTTGTAACAGATGAGTTTGGTCAACCCAGTGTAATTCAGCTACGCGCTTCATGCTCTGCGCTGCTGCTTTGCGCTGTAGTTAGATCGAATAGTTTTGTGCGTTTCAGTGGCGGTCGCGGCCACCGAGGTCGGCTATCATGCTCACTTTTTCCGAGGACCGTCCCCATGGCCAAGGCCAAGCGCATGTACGGCTGCACTGAGTGCGGCGCGACCTTTCCGAAATGGGCCGGGCAGTGCGGCGAA
Organism: Pseudomonas sp. NUPR-001; assembly: GCF_052147955.1. Classification (NCBI taxonomy): domain Bacteria; kingdom Pseudomonadati; phylum Pseudomonadota; class Gammaproteobacteria; order Pseudomonadales; family Pseudomonadaceae; genus Pseudomonas; species Pseudomonas sp. NUPR-001. The sequence goes on along the minus strand of NZ_CP197353.1, from coordinate 5,270,883 downwards.
TGCGGTGCCTGGAACACCCTGGTGGAGACTGTGCTGGAAAGTGGCGGCGCTGCACCGCCTAGCGGGCGCACCGGCTGGGCTGGCCAGCAGGCGCAGATCAAGACCCTGGCCGAAGTCAGCGTCGAAGAAATTCCCCGCTTCACCACCGCCAGCGCCGAGCTGGACCGGGTGTTGGGTGGCGGTCTGGTCGATGGCTCGGTGGTGCTGATCGGTGGCGACCCTGGTATCGGTAAATCGACCATCCTGTTGCAGACGCTGTGTGCAATTGCCACGCGTATGCCAGCTTTATATGTCACCGGCGAAGAGTCCCAGCAGCAGGTTGCCATGCGCGCCCGACGCCTGGGCCTGCCACAGGATCAATTGCGGGTGATGACCGAAACCTGTATCGAGGCGATCATCGCCACTGCGCGGGTAGAGAAACCCAAGGTCATGGTCATCGACTCGATCCAGACCATCTTCACCGAACAGCTTCAGTCGGCCCCCGGTGGCGTGTCGCAGGTGCGTGAAAGCGCCGCATTGCTGGTGCGTTACGCCAAGCAGAGCGGCACGGCGATCTTCCTGGTTGGTCACGTGACCAAAGAAGGTGCGCTGGCCGGCCCGCGGGTGCTCGAGCATATGGTCGATACAGTGCTGTATTTCGAGGGTGAGTCCGATGGTCGGCTGCGCTTGCTGCGCGCGGTGAAAAACCGTTTTGGAGCGGTCAATGAGTTGGGCGTGTTCGGCATGACCGACCGTGGCCTCAAGGAAGTCTCCAACCCCTCGGCAATCTTTCTTACCCGGGCTCAGGAAGAGGTGCCCGGCAGTGTGGTCATGGCCACCTGGGAAGGCACTCGACCGATGCTGGTCGAGGTGCAGGCGCTGGTTGACGACAGCCACTTGTCCAACCCTCGGCGGGTAACCCTCGGCCTGGACCAGAACCGTCTGGCCATGCTGCTGGCGGTGCTGCACCGCCACGGCGGCATTCCGACCCATGACCAGGACGTATTCCTCAACGTCGTGGGCGGGGTGAAAGTGCTGGAGACGGCCTCTGACCTGGCGTTGATGGCGGCGATCATGTCCAGCTTGCGTAATCGCCCGCTGGATAACGGCCTGCTGGTATTCGGTGAGGTGGGATTGTCGGGCGAGGTGCGCCCTGTGCCCAGTGGTCAGGAGCGCCTGAAAGAGGCGGCCAAGCATGGCTTCAAGCGGGCCATCGTGCCCAAAGGCAATGCCCCCAAGGAAGCCCCGGCGGGGCTACAGGTGATTGCCGTGACGCGTCTTGAACAAGCCTTGGATGCCTTGTTCGAGTAGGGGCGGCTGTAGGAGCGGGCTTGCCCCGCGATGCGATGTGGCTGATACATCGCTATCGCGGGGAAGCCCGCTCCTACACTGATCAGTGTTCCGAGACAGCGGCGCGTCGTGTCGGTGGCTCGCCATGCTCACCTTCGGTCATCACCGGTACCTCTTTGCCTTCGGCGTTGAACAGCTTGCCATCTTCGAAATAGTCGCCGTCACGCAGGGCGGAGATATCCGAGTAGTGAATGGTGCGCTCATAGGCGGCAGCAAAGACCGATTGTTGATCGGAGTTGCCGGCGGTGAAGTGGTTGAACACCAGGTTGAGGACAATGGCCATGATCGCCGCCGAGCTGATGCCGGAGTGGAAAATGGTCTCGAACCAGTTAGGGAACTGCGCGTAGAAGTTTGGCGCGGCGATCGGGATCATGCCAAAGCCCAGCGAAGCGGCGACGATGATCAGGTTGACGTTGTTCTTGTAGCTGACCTTGGACAGGGTGCGGATACCGCTCGCGGCCACCGTACCGAACAGCACGATACCAGCACCACCGAGTACCGAAGTCGGTACGGCAGCAATTACCCGGCCCATGATCGGCAGCAGGCCGAGCACCACCAGAATGACCCCGCCTGTCGCTACCACGTAGCGGCTCTTGACCCCGGTGACGGCAACCAGGCCGACGTTCTGGGCGAATGCGCTCTGGGTGAAGGAACCGAAGATAGGGGCCAGGATGCTCGACGCCATGTCAGCGCGCAGGCCGTTGCCCAGGCGTTTGGAGTCGACTTTGGTGTCGATGATCTCACCGACGGCGAGGATGTCTGCCGAGGTTTCCACCAGGGTCACCATGATCACGATGCACATCGACAGAATTGCGGCGATGTGGAAGGTCGGCATACCGAAGTGGAAAGGTGATGGCATTGCCACCAGCGGGCCGTCGAGGACTTTGCTGAAGTCAGCCATGCCCAGCGACCAGGCAATCAGGGTACCGATGACCATGGCCAGCAGAATCGACAGGCGCGAGATGGTGGCGCTGCCCAGCTTGCTGAGGATCAGCACGATCGCGAAGGTCAGAGCGGCCAGGCCGATGTTGGCCATGCTGCCGAAGTCCGGCGCCTTGCTGTTGCCGCCCATCACCCAGCGTGCCGCAACCGGCATCAGGGTCAGGCCGATGGTGGTGATGACGATACCGGTGACCAGTGGCGGGAAGAATTTGGTGATCCGTGAGAACACCGGTGTGATCAGAAAGCCGATCAGCGATGCGGCCATTACCGCGCCCAATACCCCAGGCAAACCGCCACCGCCTTCACTGCTGAGGATCGCGCCCATGGTCGCGACCCCGGCAAACGAAACCCCTTGCACCAACGGCAACTGACAACCAAACCACGGCAGACCAAGGGTTTGTAACAGGGTTGCCAAACCACCGGCAAACAACGATGCGGCAATCAACAGGCCAATGTCCGCCGACGTCAGGCCAGCTGCCTGGCCGAGAATCAGTGGCACGGCGACGATGCCGCCATACATGGTCAGAACATGTTGCAGGCCGTACGCCAGGTTGGCACCTAGGCCCAGGTTCTCGTCTTCAGGACGTGACGCTGAAGACGTGCTAGGGGAGGACGTATTCATGGGGCGGGTCTCTGTTTATTGTTGTGTCGCTACTGTAGACAAGTCCTACATCTGAATGCCAGAACAATTGTATACAATTTTTTGATTTGCGTAGGAACAGTCCTACTAAGGTCTTGGGTCAAGGGTTGGATGCAGTTTCTGTTCCAACGGCCGAGCGCAAGCACCACAGGGCCTCTTGCAGGCACTGTGGTCTCGAAGGGGAAAGCTGTCTGACTGGACAGGAAAGAAAGCGAGGGGCGGGTAGTTAGGAAGCTAAGAGTTTCTAAACTTCGATCAGTTCGTGGAACTCGCGCTCCAGTTCAGTGCGATCGGCCAGGTTCAGCTCTATAAGGCGGCACAAATGTTCCAGGGAGTGCAGGTCAATGTGCTGGCAGATGAAGCCGAGCTGTTGCTCATCCACATGCCGCAGTTGCACCTGCATTTGCACCTCGGCATCCGCATTCAGATGAATCACGGCATCGAACAATTGCTCGGGATCTGCATCCCAGGGTTCGGGTGATTCGATCAATATGCCTTTCAGTGAAATGTCCAGCAGGTTGACTGGCCAGCGCTGTTCGCCCTGCACCAGTTCGGTGGGCGCATCGAAGGGAACACGTTTGAAGCGTCGACGTTCTGGATGGTCGCTCATGTTCGGGCACTCCGGGGTTCTTCCTGACTATAGCTCAGCACTTGCCAAGCTCCGCACAAGGGCGCATAACGAGCTTTGTTCAACCCGCGTTAGAGGCTCTAGACCAACGTGGGGGGTGGTCTTTCCTGTCAGTATCGCTAGACTCGAAAGGCTGTCTTTTATCCACTAGCTGGAAGCAAACCATGAACAACAATAATAGCCTGCTACGCCACATTCCGTGGCTGGCGCTGGCAGTCATAGGAGCCTGTGCGCTGGGTGTGGTCGCCCTGCGCCGTGGCGAGGCCATCAACGCCTTGTGGATCGTCGTCGCATCGGTGGCCATCTACCTGGTCGCCTATCGCTACTACAGCCTGTTCATCGCCACCAAGGTGATGCAGCTGGACCCGCGTCGGGCTACCCCGGCGGTGCTCAACAATGATGGTCTGGACTATGTGCCGACCAACAAACACATCCTTTTCGGTCACCACTTTGCCGCAATTGCCGGTGCAGGCCCCCTGGTCGGGCCGGTGCTGGCTGCGCAGATGGGCTACCTGCCCGGTACGCTCTGGCTGATTGCCGGTGTGGTGCTGGCGGGTGCGGTGCAGGACTTCATGGTCCTGTTCATGTCCACCCGCCGCAACGGTCGTTCGCTGGGTGACATGGTCCGCGAAGAAATGGGCCGGATTCCCGGCACCATTGCCCTGTTCGGCTGCTTCCTGATCATGATCATCATCCTCGCGGTGTTGGCGCTGATCGTGGTCAAGGCCCTGGCCGAGAGCCCGTGGGGGATGTTCACGGTGATGGCGACCATCCCGATCGCGATGTTCATGGGCATTTACATGCGCTACATCCGTCCGGGCCGTATCGGTGAAATCTCGATTATCGGTGTGGTGCTGTTGCTGGCGTCGATCTGGCTGGGTGGCGTGGTTGCCGCCGATCCGGTGTGGGGCCCGGCGTTCACCTTCACTGGCGTGCAGATCACCTGGATGCTGGTGGGTTACGGCTTTGTCGCCGCAGTGCTGCCGGTGTGGCTGGTACTGGCACCACGTGACTACCTGTCGACCTTCCTCAAGATCGGCACCATCGTTGGCCTGGCCATCGGTATCCTGATCATCGCTCCCGAGCTGAAAATGCCGGCGCTGACCCAGTTCACCGACGGTACCGGTCCGGTCTGGAAGGGTACGCTGTTCCCGTTCCTGTTCATCACCATTGCCTGTGGCGCGGTGTCGGGCTTCCACGCCCTGATCTCCTCGGGTACCACGCCCAAGCTGCTGGATAACGAAACCAACGCCCGTTACATCGGCTACGGCGGCATGCTGATGGAGTCGTTCGTGGCGATCATGGCCATGGTTGCAGCGTCGGTGATCGAGCCAGGCGTCTACTTCGCCATGAACAGCCCGGCGGCAGTGGTCGGTTCTGACGTTGTGGCAGTGGCGCAGACGGTCAGCAGCTGGGGCTTTACCATTACCCCGGATGCACTGGAGGCGGTCGCCCGAGACATCGGCGAGCACACCATCCTGGCCCGTGCCGGTGGTGCCCCGACCTTGGCGGTAGGTATCGCGCAGATCCTGCACCAGGTGCTGCCGGGTGAAAACACCATGGCCTTCTGGTACCACTTTGCGATCCTGTTCGAGGCGCTGTTCATCCTTACTGCAGTGGACGCCGGTACCCGTGCCGGTCGCTTCATGCTCCAGGACTTGTTGGGCAGCTTCATTCCAGCCCTCAAACGTACCGAGAACTGGGGTGCCAACCTGCTCGCCACTGGCGGTTGCGTGGCGCTGTGGGGTTACCTGCTGTACCAGGGCGTGATCGACCCGCTGGGTGGCATCAATACCTTGTGGCCGCTGTTCGGCATCTCCAACCAGATGCTGGCCGGTATCGCCCTGATGCTCGGCACCGTCGTGCTGATCAAAATGAAGCGCCAGCGCTACATGTGGGTCACCCTGCTGCCGGCACTGTGGCTGCTGATCTGCACCACCACCGCGGGCTTCATCAAACTGTTCGATCCAAACCCGGCGGTCGGCTTCCTGGCCCTGGCCAACAAGTATAGCGTGGCGCTTGACGCCGGGCAGGTACTGGCGCCAGCCAAGGACATCGGCCAGATGCAGCATGTGATCTTCAACGCCTACACCAACGCCGGCCTGACGATCCTGTTCCTGATTGTGGTCTTCAGCATTCTGTTCTTTGCACTCAAGGTCGGTTTCGGTGCCCTGGGTAAAAAAGAACGGACTGACAAAGAGTCCCCGTTCCAGGCGCTGCCAGATGCCTAATCGAAGAGGAATGCAGTGATGTTCAACGATCTCGGTCGACTGGGTAAGTACCTGGGGCAGGCAGCCCGCCTGATGGTCGGCATGCCCGACTACGACAACTACGTCGAGCATATGCAGACCAAACACCCGGACAAACCGGTGATGAGCTACGAGGCGTTCTTCCGCGAACGCCAAGAGGCGCGTTACGGTGGCAAGGGTGGGCCTAAGTGCTGTTGATCCTGTGGGAGCCCGGCTAGCCGGGCTCCTCGTAGGCGCGGCGGTGCGGCGACCCGACTTGCCCCGCGACCCCCGCATCAAATTCCAACCGAGGTAACTGCGTTTGCACTCTCCTATTCCCGTAACAGTGCTGAGCGGCTTTCTCGGTGCTGGCAAAACCACGCTGCTCAAACACATCCTCAAGGCTGAGCACGGCCTGAAAATCGCCGTGATCGAGAACGAATTCAGTGACGCTGGCATCGATAGCCAGTTGCTAGGCGATGAACCGGTACAGGTCATGACCCTGGCCAACGGCTGTGTGTGCTGCAGCATACATACCGACCTGACCAAAGCCCTGGTCCTGCTACTGGAACGCCTGGACGCCGGCGAGATTGCCTTCGACCGCCTGGTGATCGAATGCACCGGCCTTGCCGACCCGGCACCGGTAGCTCAGACGTTTTTCATCGATGAAGAGCTGCGCGAGCGCTACCTGCTCGACGGCATCATCACCCTGGTCGATGCGGCGCATGCCGAGCAGCACCTGACCCAAGCCATCGCCCAGGCTCAGGTGGGCTTTGCCGACCGCCTGCTGGTGAGCAAGACCGACCTGGTTGACGCAGACAGTTTTGTGGCGCTGAGCGAGCGCCTTGGGCGAATCAACCGCCGTGCGCCGATTCGGGTGGTCGACCACGGCCGCATCGACCTGGCCGAATTGCTCGATGTGCGCGGTTTCAACCTCAATGCCGACCTTGGGGGCGGCTTGAGTTTGCGTCCCGTCAGCCAGGCCGTTACGCCTGATCGCATTTCCAGCCTGGTGCTACGCACGGAGGCACCGCTGGACATCGACCGCCTCAGCGACTTCATGAACCAGTTGCTCGAAGAGCATGGCAAGCAGCTGTTGCGCTACAAAGGCGTGTTGAACATTGCCGGTGAAGATCGGCGCCTGGTGTTCCAGGGTGTGCTGAAACTCTATGGCTTTGACTGGGATACCGAATGGCAACCCGGTGAGGCGCGCGAAAGCGTGATGGTGTTTATTGCCGACGAATTGCCCGAGGCCAAGATCCGCGAGGGCTTCGCCGCCCTGTAGGAGCAAAAAAAACCCGGCGTAGGCGCCGGGTTTTTTTACATCAAGCGACTGCGATCAGTTGCCGTATACCGGCAGCTTGGCGCAGATGGCCTTGACCTTTTCACGAACAGCGTCGATCACTGCTTCGTTGTTCAGGTCGGCCAGGATGTCGCAGATCCAGCCAGCCAGTTCTTTACACTCAGCCTCTTTGAAGCCGCGAGTGGTGACAGCCGGGGTGCCGAAGCGCAGGCCGGAGGTCACGAACGGGGAACGTGGGTCGTTTGGTACCGAGTTCTTGTTGACGGTGATGAAGGCGCGACCCAGGGCGGCGTCGGCGTCTTTACCGGAGATTTCCTGCTTGATCAGCGACAGCAGGAACAGGTGGTTCTGAGTACCACCGGAAACCACGTCGAAACCACGCTCGATGAACACGCCGGCCATAGCCTGGGCGTTCTTCACGACCTGCTGCTGGTAGGCTTTGAACTCAGGCTGCAGGGCTTCTTTGAAGCAGATTGCCTTGGCGGCAATCACGTGCTCCAGCGGGCCGCCCTGGGCGCCTGGGAATACGGCCGAGTTCAGTTTCTTCTCGATGTCGGCGTTGGCACGGGCCAGGATCAGGCCGCCACGTGGACCGCGCAGGGTCTTGTGGGTAGTGGTGGTAACCACGTCGGCAAATGGCACCGGGTTCGGGTACACGCCTGCAGCGACCAGGCCGGCAACGTGGGCCATGTCGACGAACAGGTAGGCACCGACTTTGTCAGCGATTTCGCGGAAGCGTGGGAAGTCCAGCACCTGCGAGTAGGCCGAGAAACCGGCAACGATCATTTTTGGCTTGTGCTCGACCGCCAGACGCTCGACTTCGTCGTAGTCGATCAGGCCGTTGGCATCGATACCGTACTGAACAGCGTTGTACAGTTTGCCCGAGGAGCTGACGTTGGCACCGTGGGTCAGGTGACCACCGTGGGCCAGGCTCATGCCCAGGATGGTGTCGCCGGCCGACAGCAGGGCCAGGTAAACGGCGCTGTTGGCTTGCGAACCGGCGTGTGGCTGGACGTTGGCGTAGTCGGCGCCGAACAGTTCCTTGGCACGGTCGATAGCCAGTTGCTCAACCACGTCGACGTATTCGCAACCGCCGTAGTAGCGCTTGCCTGGGTAACCTTCGGCGTATTTGTTGGTCAGAACCGAGCCTTGGGCTTCCATGACAGCCGGGCTGGTGTAGTTTTCCGAGGCAATCAGCTCGATGTGCTCTTCCTGACGCTGAGCTTCTTGCTCCATAGCGGCAAAGAGATCGGCGTCGTACTTGGCAATGGTCAAATCACGGCTGAACATGGCGGTCCTCAAGGATCGTGCTGAAATAAGCGCGCATTCTACCTCATCAGCTTTTGTCTGGCATATGAAAGGGCGTCATGTCGCAGACAAGTGGGCTTCATTATGAATGAGAAGGTGAAAGGATCGCGGGGCAAGCCCGCTCCCACCGGACTGTGGGAGCGGGCTTGCCCCGCGATCTCACTCAAACATAAACAGGGTTTCGTTGCTGAACTGGGCCTCGAACTGGTTGGCCGGCATCGGCCGCCCGAACAGATAACCCTGCACCTCATCGCAGCCATGCTCGCGCAGAAACTCGAGTTGCTCGTGGGTTTCCACACCCTCGGCGATAACCGCCAGGTTCAGGCTGTGGGCCATGGCGATGATCGCCCGGGCAATCTGCGCATCCTGTTCGCCTTCGGGCAGGCCGTCGACGAACGTGCGGTCGATCTTCAGTACATCGATGGGGAACTGCTTGAGGTAGTTGAGCGACGAGTAACCGGTGCCGAAGTCATCGACGGCAATACTCAGGCCGAGCTTCTTCAGGCTGTCGAGGATCGCCATGGCTTCGTTGACTTCGCGCATCAGGATACTCTCGGTCAGTTCCAGCTCCAGGCAGGCCGGCGGCAGGCCCGTATCCTTGAGGATAGTGGCGATCCGTGTGCCGAGCTGGCCGTCGGAGAACTGGCGGGCCGAGATGTTCACCGAAACCTTGGGTACCCGGACCTTGGCTTGATGCCATACTTTGAGCTGGCGGCAGGCCTCCTTGAGCACCCAGTCGCCAACATCCACCACCAGGCCCAGCTCTTCGATGACCGGAATGAAGTCGCCCGGTGGCACCAGGCCGCGACGCGGGTGACGCCAGCGCAACAGCGCTTCGGCACCGGTCAGGCGCTTACCGTCACCGCTGAACTGTGGCTGGTAATAAAGAATGAACTCGTTCTGCTCCAGGGCATGGCGCAGGTCGCTTTCCAGCTCCAGGCGTTCCAGGGCGCTGGCGTTCATGTCGGCCTGGTAGAACTGGAAGTTGTTTTTGCCACGCTCTTTGGCGTGGTACATGGCGGTGTCAGCGTTCTTCATCAACTGACTGAGCTCACTGCCATCCTGTGGGCTCAGGGCAATGCCAATACTGGCGGTGACAAAGAACTCGCGGTTTTCCAGCACGAACGGCCGCACCAGGCTACTGAGAATCTGCTCAGCCACATGGATGGCACGGTTCAAGGCCATTTCCCGCGTGGCCCGCGGCTGCAGCAGCAGGGTGAACTCGTCACCGCCCATGCGCGCCACCGTGTCATCGTCATCGACACAATCCAGCAAACGTTCGGCCATGTCTTTGAGCATGCGATCGCCTGCGGCATGGCCGAGGGAGTCGTTGATCGGCTTGAAACGGTCCAGGTCGAGGAACATCAGCACCACCCAGGCTTTCTGCCGCTCGGCCTGTTGCAAGGCGGTATGCAGGCGGTCCTGGAACAGCGTGCGGTTCGGCAGGTGGGTCAGGGCGTCGTAGTAGGCCAGGCGGTGAATCCGTTGTTCACTGGCCTTGCGCTCGCTGATGTCGGTGAAGAAGCACACGTAGCTGGCCAGGTCGCCTTCGTCGTCGAGTACTGCGGTAATGCCGACCCAGGCCGGGTAGTGCTCGCCACTGCGGCGCTTGAGCCAGACTTCACCTTCCCAGGTGCCCCGTTGATTGAGCTGCTTGAGCACGTAGCGCAGGTGGGCTTCCTGATGCTCGTCTACCGTCAGCATGCTGGGCAGTTGGTCGAGTACATCGGCTACGGCATAGCCGCTGACGCGGCTGAACGCTTCGTTGGCCTGAACGATATAGCCGGCCGGGTCGGTGATCAGGATTGCCGAGGTCGAGTGCTCGAAAACCGTGGCCGCCATGCGCAGGTCTTTCTCGGCGCGGCGCTGCTGGCTGATGTCGCGGCCAACCCCGAGGATACCTTCGAAGCGTGCCTGATCGTCCCACACCAGCACCAGACGCAGCTCGATCGGAATCTTGCGGCCATCGGCGCGCAGGCAGTCAAACAGGAACAGTTGATTGGGCAATTGAGTGCGCAGTTGTTCCAGTTGCTCAGGGTTACCCAAGGCCCGATTGACCCGCTCGACCAAATGGTAAATGCCGGTCAACTGCGCCGGGTTGGCAATGGTCGAATGCCAGCCATTGTCGAAGATCCACTGCACCTCGTAGCCCAGCACCGCCTGCACCGATGGGCTGACATAGTTGAGCTCGAGCTGGCTGTTGGTGGAGAAAATAACGTCGCTGATGCTTTCCGCCAGCATGCGGTAACGCTGCTCGCTGTCACGCAGTGACTCACTGGCTTCGATCTGGTCGGTGACGTCCTTGCCCAAACCGATAATGCGCGTCACTACACCATTGCTGTCGCGGGTCAGGGCTTGTTCACGAATGTCGAAACGCCGCCAGCGTTGATCCTGATGGCGAAAGCGCAACTGGCAATGCAGTTGCTCGACGCAGCCGGAGCCAAGCAGTTGCTGACGAACTTGACGGTACTGTTGAGCATCGTCCGGGTGCAGGAGGATCTCCCAGAAACGTTCGCCCATCTGTGCCAGTTGCGTACGGTCGTAACCCAGGGTGTAGCCGAGGTTGCGATTGCTGAAGAGCATTTGTTTGCTTTGCACATCTTGCACATACAACTGGTCGGGCACGGTACGCACGACGTTCGACCAGAAGCTTTCGCGCTCCAGCAACGACAGCTCGACCTGCTTGCGGCTGGTGATGTCGCTGATGCTCAGAATGACCGCTTCGGAATCACGACACTGTTCAGGGAACTTCACCATCAGCCACAGGTGCAGGTCCTGGCCGCCTGCAACCGGCAGGAGCACCTCGAGTTCCAGCTGCTGCTGGTTGTCCAGCACCGCTTCGAGCAACTGCACACCAATGCCTTCGATACCGGCTTCGCTACCCTCGACCAAGCAACGCCAGGCGTCGTCGCAGCAATTGACCCCAAGCAGTTGCAGGGCTACCTGGTTGACCTCGGTCACCTTCAGCTCTTGCAACAAGGTACGGCGCAGCGCGCGATCAAAGGTCAGGCGCTGGCGCAGGGCCTGGCGATTGCGCAGGCGATGGCGCTCCAGCTGTGCGCTCAGGCCGGACAGGTCGAGCACGCACAAGGCAACGCCAGCACCTTCGAAAATATCGTGATAGCGCCGACGGCTCTCCTGCAGCATGCGGTGCCGACGGCGCATGTTGATCAACGCCAGCAAAGGCAGCAGGGCGCAGAACAAGCCAAGCAGGCATTTGCCGATCAGTGCCGGCAACAGTTGTTCGCGCGCCAGCCCTGCATCGAACAGGCCGCGCAGTTGCCAGGTGCTGTTGTCGAGAAAGGCGAGCATCACGCTGTGCAGCGGCTCATCACTGCCCGGGATAGGCGGGTGGCGGTTGATCACCTCACCGCTGCGGCTGTTTTCCAGGAGCCACAAGGGGTGGCTGGGGCGGCCCTGGGCCGGCGTCAGTTCGCTGTAGTACGCTGACGTCAGGCGCAGCAGCCAGTAGCCCGACTCATCGCCCGGCTGGCGCAGCAACAGGTAGACCTGCCGATTGTCGGCGGAGTTGCTGAAGTAAAAGCTGCGGCCCTGGCTCAGGCGCAGGAGTTCATCCAACGCGCTAAGGTCGGGTGTACCCGCGAGGCTGTCGGCGAGCACTTTGCCGCTGGCATCGAGCCATGCCAGGCTGTGCAACGCAGGTATCTGTGCCTTTACCTGGTCGAACACCACGGGTAGCTGCGCAGGACTTGGCGACGAACGGTAAGGCTGGACAATATTCTGTGCCACTTGCGCTTTGAACGACATGTTCAGCGCCATGTGGTCAGCCAGTTCGGCGCTGGCATTGAGGCTGTGCTGGTATTGGTCGGCCTGGGTGTGACGGTATTGGTCGACCAGTTGCCAAAGCAGCAGACCGAGCAGCAGCAACACCAGCAGAGCCAACGCGCCTTTCAAGGAGCCTCGTAAAGGAGAGCCGGATGCGCTGGATGGCGTGCGCAGGGGTGTCGGCTGAGAGAGATTGGTCAAGCGATGATCCTGCGGGATGGCTGGATGGCAGGTTTAGAGCTGCTGGCTTGCAAGCGCCACGGTCCCTGGCGGCTACTCCGGATGCGCACTATAAGCCGACGCCCGAAGGGCGGCTAGCATGCCTGCAAACGTGGCAAAGTGCCAGCTCTGTTCGTCGGCGGTTTGCCCAACAAGGCGCATTGCGGTAGCTTTGGCCCTTTCCTGGGGGCTATGGCTCCCTTCATCTGTTTCGCGCACTTTTTTTCGTCTCTGACGCTAGGTTTTTCCATGGCTCAATACACCCATCTGCCTCATTAGTTTTTAGTCATGTTTTCGTTGCTGGGGTAAATCCGCATTTTCATTGGCCTCCAAGCTATTCAGCTCCTCGATTTCTTTGGGTTCTGCGTTTGAGTGGGATTTTTAGTTAGGTTTTACCGATTCAAGGTCGAATTTGCTCTCAAAACTTAACTTTTTGTTAGTGCTATGGTGGTCTTTTTTCTTCAGGCCTGCCGAGGCCAGAACTGCCTAGACCTGAGCAACCGATGTGCAGCAGGAAAGGTTAAATTCCGGGCGCATTTTCACGCATTAGGTGGCGCCCCGGCTGGAGCCACCAACAGGGTTTGTTGCAGCTCATCACGGACTCTATCAAGCAGCTCATCCATGGTTAGCTCGTTTTCAAGGTTGAGGTAACACCCCGCAAGAAGTGTCACGGGGTGAATGCCGATCATCCGGGAGAGATCGTCGACCTTATCGAGCTTGGGCATCTTCTGGCCTCTCTCAAGCGTGCTCATATAAGTCCGACTGCTGAGACGTGAAAAATCCTCCTGGGTCAGACCCTTCGAGTTTCGGAATTGCCGTAGCGCCAATCCGAAAGCCTTTTTCAGTTCCATTTGCCGACTCCGCAAAAGGAACGATGAAGCAATTTTGTATTCTTTAGAGCTACAATCTGCAGGAGACAATTTGCCGGATAAGTTCATGTTCCTTACTTTCGATCACGCCGAAGTCCCCATGGGCGCGCTAGTCCGGGGAGGACACTCCTGGCGTTACGTTGAGTACCCCACGACCTATCCGTGGTTTCACGTTGCATTAATCGAGTTCGATGGCGCCGAGCATCGCTCCACAACGTTCTATGTTTACGACTTAACTGATTTGATCGAGCTTGCGGACAGCACAGAGCACCAACTCCAGATCGAACGTGTCCTGTTGGTCAGCCCTGGGCATTTAAATGGAACAGGCAATTGGCAGATGGACGAGCTAATCGAGATCGCCAAGGTTGGCCTTGAGGGCAGATCCAGCTTGGTCTATCGCCTCCGCGATGGCAGAGTTCTTTTTGAAGATGAGCGGGCACGGACTGCAGATGCGTCACAGATCCAGGTAGTGTTTGTAAGCCCTGTATCGCCGTCGATGCTGGGCCCTACCGACCAAGCAGCAAAGCGCTAATAGGGACTGCAATTTCATCTGCGGGTCGAATGACAGCATAGTCCTCAGGCAATGAGTGTTCTACGGATTTGGACTGGTGACCTGGCAACTCGTCTACACGAAGCAAGCTCCGGGAGTATTCTGCTGGTAGCAATCGACCATCCTATAGAGGCGGGTATTGAAATACTTATCCCAGGTAATCAAATCTGTGCGCGCTTCAGGGCGGATCCTGGCGGCTGAGTGGGAACGGCCAGATGGCCCCCGAGGCTCTGGCGATAAAGCAGATGTCGACATCGAGATAGAACGAGCTGTCCGAAAGGACCTCCTTGAACTGATCAGCTGCGACTTCTGGGGGGAAGAGACGGGCAGCCGGCTCACTGGTGCCGAGTTTTGCTGGGTAGTCGATCCAAATGACGGAACCGCCGACTTCCTGAAGGGTAAACGTGGGTCGGCTATTTCCGTGGGCCTGCTACGCAACTCGCAACCAGTTCTCGGGGTAGTCTATGCCCCTGTGACTGATCGAGGCCCTGACTGCATTGCCTGGGAAGCTGGACTGACCGGCCTAATAAGGAATGGTCAACCTATTCAGCCCTGCCTCCGCGACCAAGCTCTAACTGCTGGATCTGAAGTACTAGTTAGCACCGCGGCCAAAACAAGACCAGAGCTCAACACAGAACTGTGTGCCCCAGCTGGATTTGTCCCCATGCCGAGCATTGCCTACAGGCTCGCGCTTACTGCTGCCGGGGAAGCTATTGCGGGTATGTCGTTGGTTCCTGTTGGAGCGCACGACGTAGTAGCGGGGCATGCGCTGCTGATTGGGGCTCAAGGTGTTTTGCTGAATCAGGACGGCTACCCGATAACCTATCAATCGAACCTGTCGCAAGTCTCCACACGCTGTTTTGGCGGCGCTCCTGATCCATGCAGGCAGCTCGTGCAGCGAAGCTGGGAACGGCTCTTCACCTGATTAGCCCCGGGCTCATTTGCATAAAGAACTCGATGCGATTCACTTGTTGTATTACGGCTGAGCAACAAAGTGGGTCGATAAGGCTGAGGACAAAAAGCCCAGTACAAAGACTGGGCGAAGCATGGAGTAACGGGCTAGCGGCTAGGCGTTTGCACCACTAAGTACGGTCGCGTTTGGCAAACATTCTTCCGGCCAATATCTGCTTGTCGCAAGCGGGGGATTACGGCCACTAAGTGCCAAACAAAAAGCCCGCCATAAGGCGGGCTTTTTCATGTGTCTCCAAGGGGAGGCGGATGCCAACAAAGTCTCGGAGCAAGTAACCTTAGGATACACCCAGGCCACAACTGCGACTACTGGCGGGCAGCTATCGGCCAAAAGCAGCCGTTAGCTAGGTGCTACTTCCGGCCCGAAGCATCCTATCCAAGATGATTCAAAACACCTGTGCAGCCAGTCAGAGTGAAAACGGCCAGCTCCACTCACAGCAACATGGGGCTTAAGTCTAACTATCGAGGGCTCTACGATAGCTGGACCTGTTTGCGGGTACGGCCAAGCCCGCCACTTTATCTCGGCGCAATTGGTTGGCATAGTCCAATTACTACCGCGTGACAATGGGGAAGCGTCCGTCTGGCTGATCCAGTAGGCTGAAGAAGCGCCCAAGGGCCAGGGGGTTGCCGTCGATCGACACCTGATCGGAGCTGAGCAGGGCTGCGGCGCCGGCTTGCCCACTGATTATCTGCAAGAAGAAGTCCTTACTCAGGTTGAGGCTGGCGTCGGCCTCGGCGACTTCGCCTTCATTCATACGGCGGTGATGCAGCACGGCGTTCTCGATCCACAAGTGATAGCGCGCGCCGCTGTCGGTGAAGTTGAGGTTGATACGCAGCGCGCTGTCGGCTGCCGCCGTGCCATTGAGCTTGGTGGCCATCACGTCCAGGAAGCGCTCGGGAGCGGTGTGTTTGAGCATATCGAGCATCATTACCGGAGTGAAACCCTCTTCCGGCAGGCCGTGGCGCAGCTCATAGGTGCCACTCAGGTAGAAGTTGCGCCAGGGCCCCGACTCGGCCTGATAGCCCAGTTGCTCGAAGCTGCGTGCCTGCAGATCGCGGGCGCCCTGGTTGTCCGGATCGGCATAGAGCAGATGTTTGCCCAGCTCCGCGGCCCAGCGGTAATCGCCCTCGGCATAGGCTTGCTCGGCGGCTGCCAGCAGCGGCTCACGGCCGCCGGCCAGGGCCACGTACTTGGCGGCGGCGGCCACCGGCGGCAGTGGGTCGAGGTTGGCCGGGTTGGCGTCGAACCAGCCTAGGTAGAACTGATAGATGCCGCGCACGTTGTGCTTGAGGGTTCCGTAGTAGTCGTGCACGTTCAGATGGCGGTCGAGGCTGGGCGGCAGGTGCAGTTGCTCGGCGATCTCCGGCGCGGTGAGGCCGGCATTCATCAGGCGAACAGTTTGATCGTGCAGGTAGCGGTAGGCATCACGCTGGGTGGTGAGGAAGGTCTGGATGTTGTCCTGCCCCCACACTGGCCAGTGGTGCTGGTTGAACAGCACCTCGGCGCCAGCGGCTTGCGCGCGGCTGGCGTCGATGTAGTTGGCCCACTGCAAGGCATCGCGTACCTTGGCGCCGCGTAGGGTGTACAGGTTGTGCAGGGTTTGCGAGAGTAGCTCGGCGCCGCCAAAGGCGTTCAGCTCCGGCAGGCTGAAGGTCATTTCCGCCGGGGCTTCACTCTCGGGTACGTTGTAGAAGACGAAGCGCACTCCATCCACGTCCAGCGTCTGTTCGCGGCCGTCGATCAGTTGGGTGGGCGGCAGAATGCCCATGTGCCCGAAGGCAACCGCCTTGCCCAGGCCGTTGTCTACCAGGCCCTCGGCGCTGCGCGGTAGGCGCTTGCCGTACATGAAGGTGGCACGGCGGGCCATGGCGATGCCCATCATCAGGTTTTCGCTGGTGGCCTCTTCCATAAACCCAGCCGGGGCAATCACCGGTAGCTGACGCACCTTGGCGTCTTCGGCGCTGATCACGCCGAGAGCACCGCCAAAGTGATCGACATGGCTGTGGCTGAAGATCATCGCGCTCACCGGGCGTGAGCCCAGATGTTGTGCAACGAAGTCCATAGCGAAGGCGGCGGTTTCCCGGCTGGTTAGCGGGTCGATGACAATCCAGCCGCTGTCGCCTTCGATCAGCGTCATGTTGGCTAGGTCGAAGCCGCGTAGCTGATAGATTTTGTCGCTGACTTTGAACAGCCCAACCTGGTTATTCAGCAGCGCTTGCCGCCACAGGCTGGGGTTGACGGTAGTGGGGGCCTCACCTTGGATAAACGCAAAGCTATCGAAGTCCCAGATCACTTCGCCTTCGGCATCGCGCACCTGGCCCTGAGGCGTGGCAATTAGGCCGCGGCGTGCCTGGGCTAGGCCCTCGACATGGCTCAGGTCATAGCTCTGCGCCACCTCGGCCTGGGCAGCTTGCGTGCGTGGCGTGGCGGCGCTGTGACTGGGCGCAGGGCCGTCGCTGCATGCACTGAGTAGCAACAAGGTGCTGGTTAGCATCCAGCGATAGGGCAGGTTCATCGGCGTTCTCCAGAGAGTGTCTGGTCAGAGCATGGCGTGCGATCTACTATGCGTCCAATGCAATCAAATCATTTAATTGATGAGCAAAAGACATGAATATAGAGTTCCGTCACCTGCGTCATGCCTTGGCCCTGGTCGAACATGGCAACTTTGCCCGCGCCGCAGAGGCGCTGCACCTCTCCCAGCCGGCGCTGACCCGCAGCCTGCAAGCGCTGGAAGCTCAGGTTGGCGAGCAGCTGTTTGATCGCAGCCACCGCGAAGTGACCCCCACAACGATGGGCGAACTGTTATTGCAGCATGCCCGGCAACTGCTGCTGCACGCCCAGGACTTGCAGCGTGACCTACAATTGGCGCGCGGCCTGGAGCAAGGTGAGTTGCGTGTGGGAGTAGGTCCGTTTGCCGGCGCCGCGCTTGTCGCCCCGGTGCTGGCCATTTTGAACCGCGCGCACCCCGGCGTGCATTTGGAGGTGGTGTTGGCACCCTGGCAAGAACTGCCCGCGCGTTTGCAACGCCGGGAAATAGATCTGCTGGTGGCCGACTTGCACGAGATCGAGGACGACCCCAGCTATACGATACAGGCCCTTGGTGAGCACCACACGCTGCCGATGTGCCGCGCCGGTCATCCCTTGCTTGAGCACCCCGAGCCTAGTCTGGAGATGCTGTTGAAGTATCCACTGGCCGGACCCAACCTTCCCGAGGATATTCGTGAGCAGCTGCTCAAGCGCCTACCTAGAGCCTTACAGAACACCTGGCGTGAGCAGTGGAAGCTGGCCATCACCTGCGATAGCTCGGCCATTATCAAACAGCTCCTACAGGGCTGTGAGGCGCTGGCAATATTGCCTTGGTTTATGGTGGAAGACGAACTGCGGCGCGGCGACTTACAGGCTTTACGCAGCCTTGACCCTGGCCTGCGCGGGCGTTTCGGGATTGCTCATCTGCGCGGCAGACGCCTATCACTTGCTGCGCAATGCTTTATCGAGGTGCTTCTGGCCCACGATACCACCGTGCGCCAGCGCCAAGATGCTTGGTTGGCCCGTTAGGGAAGGGCATGGCAAGGCGGTCAACCTGCAGCAGATCGTCGTCCGACGCCGGTGGCTGACTCGCCGAAGACCGATCCTTCAGTTCTTCCCGCCCAAGCGGCGCAAGGCATCTGGCTTGAAGTCTTGGCGCAGAGCCTCATGGCCGAAGCTGGCCTCGCTCGGGGTCTCATTACTCAGGCCGCTGACCAGATAACGGCGAGACTGCAGATCATGAATAGCCTCGGCGGTCATCCAGGGCACCAGGTCGTTGTAGAAGTTCAACTGGTAGGCTGCCGATACTCGCCATAGCTCACCACGGGCGTCGTAATGGTCCGCTAGGGCAATCTGCCAGGTGTCCTCATCAATGAAAAACGTGCGCTTGTCGTAAATGTGGCGCTGGCCTGCTTTGAGCTTTCCCTCTACCTCCCAGACCCGATGCCGCTCATAGCGCACGTAGTCGCTATTCAAATGCGCAGGCTGGATGATTTGTGCGTACTTCAGCCCTTTGTCGTGCAGTCGGTAGTTGTTGTAAGGAATCAACAGTTCGCGCTTGCCTTTGAGGGTCCAGTCGTAGCGATCGAACGCACCGTTGTACATATCCATGTTGTCCGATGTGGCCAGGCCATCCGAGCTGTTCTGTGGTGAGTCGTAGGCCAGTGTAGGGGCTCGCCGGACACGCCGCTGTCCGGCGTTGTAAGCCCAGGCCTGGCGTGGGGTTTGTACCTGATCCAGGGGCTCGTGAATCAGGGCGATGTTGCCGGCCTGGCGCGCCGGAGCCAGGGTCTGGCCGATGAAATAGAAGAGCAGATTGCTGTCTGGCGTGTTGTCCCGGACATTGCTGGCAAAGACCTGTGTCTGGCGGATGAGGCTGGCCTGATAGGCACCGCTGGTTTGCACCGGCATGCGGTGAACCTCGCGCTTGACCGCCCCGCCACGGTAGCGGGTGACATGGTTCCAGATAACCTCTTCGGCACGCAGGGGGACGGGGAACGGCACGCCGCTGGTGTAGCCACCCTCCAGGCCACTACCACTGGCGTTCAGTCTGATCCGGGTGGCGTTTTGCCGGCTCTGTTTCAGGATGGACTCGGGATAGGCCGCGCTGCGGTGCGAGGGATACAGTTGCAGATGGAAGCTCTGCGGGTACTGACGGAGCATGGCTTGCGTGCCTGGGCTCAGCCACTGGGCGAATTGCGCCATGTTGCCGGAGTCGATGCGCTGTAGCGGTTGCTCGGCGGCATAGGGATCGACCAGCGCTCCGCCTGAGGTCGATGGCTTGTATCCGCCGTCCCAGGCGGGGATGCTGCCGTCGGTATTGCCAGCACGTTCGGCGCCCATGGGCGTTAGTTGCTGGTCTAGCTGTGCCGCCTGTTCGGCCGAGACGGCACAGAAAGCGGGCATGCTGATCATCAGGCTTAGTGCCAGGAGTGTGTGGCGGGAGATTGGGCTATTAAGCATGGATAAGTCCTCAGAACTTGGCGCCAAGGGTGAATGAGATGAAGTCGCGGTCGGTCTGCGGATTGAAGTCGCCACCGAAGAAGTCGGTGTAACTGACGGCGGCGTTGTAGCGCTCCAGATAGTCGAAGTTCACGGCCAGTGTGACGGCCTGGCGGCCTTCGACGAATTGCGGAGCCGGAGAGGGGGCATAACCTTCGACGTCATAACGCCAGGCCAACGATGGGGTGACCACGGTGCCCGGCAGCAGGTCGTTGTAGGTCAGGTTGGCTCGGGCTGCATAGCCCCAGGACCAGGGCGTGGTATATCCCTCCCGTTGGCAGTAGTCCTGCTTCAACGCCGGGTTCTTGCAGGCAATGGCGGCACCTTCTACGCCGGAACCGTAGACGGCGTCGCGGCCATAGGCCAGGGTCTCGACCGGCTCCAGATCCGCCACGTGCACGGTGCCGACTTCGGCAATCAACAGCAGGTTATCTGCGCCCCAGATGTCGCTGAAAGTTTGCATGGCCGTCAGTTGCAGCTGGCTAACCGGTTTGCGCCGATAGCCCTGCACCTGTGTCCCATAGAGGCCGGCGGCTTTGGCCAGAATAGGGCCGCTTCCCGGGGCTTGAATGTCCAGGCCAAACAGTTCGTCGACGATGGGTGACTCGGTGTCGAGAAAGCCGCTGGCGTAGAGAAAGTCCTGACCGTTGATGGCGATCGGCTGGTTGGGCCTGTGGCTCAGCTCGCCGGACATAGAGATACCCCAGGGTCCTGAGGTGTTGAAACTGATGCCGTACAGCCGGATGTCTTCGGGGAAGGCCATCTGGTAGAGCGGCGCCTGGGCCAGCGGCTTGGCGTTGCTGCCACCATAGAGCGGGTTGTTGGTAACTCCGGGTAGGAAGAAGCCGCTGCCCGGACGCTTGGAATAGTCGGCGGTGATCGCATTGGTATAGGGCAGCCGGCTGTGATAGTTCATCACGTAGAAGGCAAGCTCGGTGCTGTTCAGCTCTTCGGCGAAGTAGTCCAGGCGCACCCCCCACTGCCCGGCATCTGCGGGGGTATCGTCGCTGATTCGCGGAATAACCATGTTGGCCCCGGCCGGCAGCAGCGGATTGACCAGCTGCATGTTCTCCTGTTGCGCTTCCGTTCGACCTGAAACGGCATACAGTGGGCCGCAGCCTGGCTGACTGGCATCCGACTGGGCGAAGAAGGTGCCGCAACCTGGCTGTACCGTGGCGCGCCATTCCAGTTGGTAAAAGGCGCTGGTCGAGAGATTCTCGCTGATGCCAAGCGACAGATTGAACAGGTTGACCGGAATCAGCGCTTCCTTGATCTCGACCCCGGGCGTGGTTAGGGCGTTGGCGTCGATCGGGTTGATCACATTGAGGCCGCCCTGGATGAAGGTGCTTTCCCCCCAGCTCAGGACCTGCTGACCGAGACGGAGATCCAGCGGCCGGTCATTGAGCTGGAATTCGCCCCAGACGTAGGCATCCATCAGTTCGGCGCCGGAAAACTTGGCCAGCGAATCGAAGCCCGAGTCGTCGAAGTCCTTGAAGCGGGCGTCGCCGTTTTCCAGCAGGTCGTCGTGCCAGAATTTGCCGCTGATCTGCAGCCCGAGGTTGTCCCGGCTAAGCGCCAGTTCGGTGGTACCTTTGACCACCCTTGATATGGTGTCTCCGGCTTTGAAGTTCATGCGCCCGTCGTTACCGTTGATGCCGGCGGCGCGTCCGTCATAGACAGTGGGCAGGAGATTCCTGTCTGGATCGCTGGTGCTGATGCTCATGCCAGTTGACAGGCTGGTGTCCCAGCGGCCGCTGATGCCGTTGTCGAGTTCGAAGGTAGCGGCGTGGCAGAGCGTGCTGTTGACGGCCAGCAGTGTAAACACAAGGGCGCCATGGCCTCTGCGTAATTGGTGCATGGTATGCCTCGGAAACTGTTTTTGTTGTTGTGAGTGCAAACGGTTGCCCCGCTTGCCGGGGGGCTTAAGATAGGCCGCGTAAGTCCCTTGTTTCTTGGCGCGCACAGCCGCGTTTTTGACAATTTCAGACAGGAATTCGGATGAGCAGTCCGCCCCACGAACTAGCCCATACGACCATTGCCACCTGGGCGCTGGCTATTCAGCGAGCGCTGCAGGGGTATGGCATCGAGGCGGTGCCGCTGATGCTGGAGGCCGGTATCGATCCCAGGGTGATTCGTGATCCAGAGCTGCGAGTTGCCGTGGTCAACATGTGGAAGCTCTGGCGGCTTTGTGTCGAACGGACCGGCGATGACTCTTTTGGTCTTCAGGTCGCTGCCAATCTCTATCCGACTCACCTCAATGCCCTGATCTTTGCGCTGCAGGCCAGCTCCACCCTGCGAGAGGCGCTCGATCGGCTGCAGCGCTATGTGCGGGTGGTCACTACCATCGCGGCAATCGAGGTGGTCGAGAGCCCTGTGGGGGTGGCATTGATACTGGGCTCTGATAGCTCCGGTTCGGCACAGCGGCCATTTTTCCCTGTTGATGCCTTCATGGGGGTGTTGTTCAGAACCTTTCGCGAGTTACTTGGAGCCAGTGCTGCCGAAGGGCTGCTCGAGGTTCGTTTGTGCCGTCCGGTACCTCACCGCTTAGAGGCTTTTGAACAGTTTTTCGGCGTGCCCGTGTACTTTGGCGCCGAGGCGAATGTCATGCTGATGGCTTCCGGCGTGCTGGATCGGGAGCTGCCGGCGGCCAACGCCATGATTGCTGGAATGAACGAGCAGTTGTTGCGCGATTATCTGGGGCGAATGCGCCACGAGCAGGTCAGCCTGCAAGTGCGCAAGGAGATCATCGCCTTGCTCAGTAGCGACAAGCTTGGGCTAGAGCACATTGCCGAGCGCCTGAACATGAGTGGCCGCAACCTGCATCGCAAGTTGGCCGAGGAGGGCACATCATTCAAAGAACTGCAGGATGAGATTCGACAGGACCTGGCGCTGCGCTATCTGGGCATGTCGGGGATGAGCCTGAACGAGATTGCATTCAATCTGGGTTTTATCGACCAGAGCAGCTTCAACCGTGCCTTCAAGCGCTGGACCGGTGGCAGTCCCGGACAGTACCGGCGCGCGCTCAGGGAGCGCCACTGAGTCAGCCGGGGCGAGAGGGCGCCCCGGCATGTTGGGCTCAGCTGCGCGCCTGGGGTTGGATGGGCGGAATGAACTGCTGCAGCGTCTTTGGATTGCGCGTCTTCTCATCGGGCAGATAGATGCGGTAGTTCAAACGGAACAACCCTTTATCAGGTGAAGGCAGCCAGTTGCTTTCGAGCCCGGTGGGGGGCTGGTGCTGGATATATAGCGTCAGTGAACCGTCCGGGTTGTAGGTCAGTCCCGGGGTCCGGTCACCGATGGAGTAGCGGTCGATGGCATTGTCCACCAGCTGGAAGTTGGTGCCGTACAGGGTGATGGACCAGAAACCCTTGTCCTGAAGCTGGGGCAGTGCATCACGCTCGAAGTGCAAGATGTAGCGCTGCTGGCCATCAAGCAACTGGCCGGTGCCATCTTCATAGGTGCTGAAGTACACCCCTTCTTCGCGGTCATGCACCATCAGACCTTCGAGCGCACCCTCTGCGCGGTTGATGAAGTGGAAGCCGTAGCTGCCCTCGTGCAGGTTGTTCCAGCGGGTCGGGTAGGGCGTGCCGCGGTACTTCACCTTCCAAGTCATCAGGTCCTGGCTGTCGGCCAGTGCACGCTTAAGGCCAGCCACCGTGGCCGGGTGCAGCCGGCTGGCATCGAAGGGCTTGCCAAGCTCGATGCCGATGCTCTGGAACATGGACACGGCAGCGCGCTGCTCCGAACGCGGTGGGTTCTCATTCAGCAGATCGACCATGCGCTCGAAGAGGGCCAGGTCGCCGCTGTATTCCTTGCGGGACATCTTCACGGTGGTCACCTTGCCAAAGCCATCGGGCTTGCCCCAATTGCTGAGCGAGGTGGTGTGCACCTGTTTCTGCAGTTCCAGCACGCGGGGCAGGTCCTGAGGATCTTCCTTGCTCACCCCGTAGCGCAGGGCGAGGGCGCCGGAGTTGGTCGACAGGCGCCGCAGTTCGACGCCTGTGGGTACTTCGCCCTGCCAGTCAGGGCCGGCGAACAGATAGTGACCGCCCTTGCCCTGGGTCGCCCGGGTGCCGATATAGGGCAGGTTCTCCAGATAGGCATCGGCGACCTGCACGCTCCAGTAGCGGTCCTGGACATCCGGCAGGCTGAGGATCACCGGATCATCCTTGAGCTCCAGCATGACGCCGCTGTAGATCGTGTCGTTGTTGGGTGTATAAGGCAGCTCATCCTGCGAGGTAGCCAGCTTGGTCATGTGGCCAATCTGGTTGATGGGGGCGCAGGGGCAGATCTGGCGCTCGGTGACGAATTTCAGCTTGCGCTCATTCAGTCGCAGCAGGCGTTCACGGTCGGTGATGGTCAGCGGCAGGCCCCAGACATAGGCCTGCAGCCCCAGTGAGTAGGCCCAGTTCTCCTGCGCACGTTCATCGCGCTGCCGGATTTCATCACGGCTGAGGCCGGCGTCGGGGTCTTTCTTCTGCAGGTCGGGGACGGCAAGGTACTGATACCCGGCGGTCAGAGCGGCGCCCACTAGAACCGTCGCCAAGAGTTTGAGTTTCATACGCATTCCCTGTTATTGAAAGTATCGGGAATACCACTCTAGGGTTGGTTGGCTGGTGGGTCTCAACTCTGGTTGCCAGTTTTTTGACCTGCGCAGACAAGCCTAAGCAAGCCACAGCGCCCAAGTCTCTCATCAAGGCAGCTGCATTGGTGAGGTTCGCGCAGCTGCAGGCAAACCGATTCAATCCTGAGCCAAGGGTCGCTTCAGACCTATTGCAACCAACTGCCATGGACGGAGACATTGTTCGGTGGCCGTCAGCTCCTGACCTTTTACGCTGCCTGCTACAGGCCGCTTTTGGCCGATAGCAGCCGACCAGCAGTGTCTCTTTTCGGCAGCTGGCGGACGCGATAATTGAGCACCCGGCATCAGACCCCATTACCACTCCAACTATTACGCGCCTTATATATTGGCCTCTGACGGAGTGAATCTGGAAGCCGTTTGCCATCTACCGGCTTAAACGCCGGGGTCTGTACCCGCCCCAACTGGACCACTGCTAGGGCAACCTTCATCGATCTGGTCCTGCATCGCTAGAGCTTAGATGATGGACGCCCTGGCTCACGGTTGAGACCGGCCGCAAGGCGTGCTGATGATCGAGACCAGACGACACTTTCGGCGAGCACCATCGCGGCCCATCTAATCTCCCATCTGCTCACCAATGGTGCGCAATGATCTTCGCTCAGCCCATTTTTCCCATCCGGCAACCTGTCCACAGGCTGGCACGATTCATGCTCATGTACATTTATTCAAGTTGCTTGAATAAATATCCATCTCTTCAAGAAGAGGTCTCGCCATGCAACGCCGTGCCGTGAAAAACCTGACATTTGCCCTGGCCACTCTGCTCGCCAGCTCCCTGGCCCACGCCGACGACCTGCTGCAACGCGTCCAGCAGAAGAAGCAAATTACCATCGCCACCGAAGCCCGCTTCGCACCGTTCGAATCGGTGGAGAACGGCAAGATCGTCGGCTATGGCGCTGATCTGATGACCTACGTGCTCAAGGATCTGCCGGAGGTCAAGGTCAAGCAACTCGACCTACCCTTCCAAGGCATTTTGCCGGGTCTGGATACAGGCAAGTTCGATTTCGTGGTGACCTCTGTGACCGTCAACAAGGCGCGCTTCGAACAATTCGCCTTCACCGTGCCGATCGCCGAGTCCACCGTTGCACTGCTCAAGCGTGGCAATGACGACTCGATCAGCAGCCTGAACGATCTCAACGGCAAGGTGGTCGGTTCGCAGAGCGGCTCCGGCCAATTGCAGGTTCTGCAGGCCTATGACCAGAAACTCAAGGACGCCGGCCAGCCTGGCCTCAAGGCCATTCGTGAGTACGTCAGCTTCGACGAGGCGTACGCCGATCTAGCGCTGGGCCGCCTGGATGGCGTTGCCCAGTCGCTGTCCAACCTCGGCCCGCTGATCAAGTCGCGTCCTGGCGTGTTCAGCACGCTCAGCGACATGCTCGGCCCGCAGACCTATTACGGTTGGGTCGGCCGCAAGGATGCCGACAGCGCCAGCCTGGTCAAACTGTTCAGCGACGGTATCGCCCGTGCTAACCGTGACGGCACCATGAAGGCCCTGCAGGAAAAATGGTTCGGCTTCACCATGGATGTGCCGGCCGACGCCATGCCCGAGCCGAGCATCTGAGTCGCTGACCATGGATGACTTCGGCGTTCGCTTCGCACTCTACTGGCCTGCTCTGCTCGACGGTGCGCTCACCACACTGTGGCTGTGCCTGGCCGGGATGCTGCTGGGCTTCGTTCTCGGCGTGCTGATCTATCTGCTGGGCAGCAGTCGCAGCCGAGGTTGCGTAGCGTTCGCCAGGGTTTATGTGAGTTTCTTCCGTGGCACGCCGATGTTGGCGCAGTTGCTGCTGCTCTTCTATTTGCCTGCCGGGCTGGGCATGGACGTGCCGGCGCTGGTCGCCGCCGGTCTGGCATTGGCCCTGAATACTGGGGCCTACCAATCGCAAATCCTGCGTAGCGGTTTCGCTGCTATCCCGGCAGGGCAGCTGGAGGCCGCTGCGGTGTTCAGCATCGGTCGCTGGCGCACGCTGCTGCACATCCAGTTGCCGCAAGTGGTACGTCTGACCCTGCCGGCGCTGATTTCCGAGCTGATCGATGTGATCAAGGTGTCGGCAGTGGTCTCGGTGATCTCCATCACCGACCTGATGCGGGTCAGCCAGCAACTGGTTTCGCAGACTTACCGCCCGCTGGAGGTATATCTCGTCGCCGCACTGTTCTACCTGGCGCTGACCAGCCTGCTGGCTCTGCTCGGGCGCCAGCTGGAGCGTCGCTGGCAGGCGCGCAGCTGATGGAGAACTGGATGAATCACCTTCCCGATTTCGGCCATGCGCTGCTGGTCACCCTTGGCATCAGTTTTTCCGGTGCGGCGCTGGGCCTGCTGCTGGGCTTTACCCTCAACGCGTTGCGCCTGGCGGTACCTGGCTTCATTGCTGTGTATCGGTTGTATGTCTGGCTGGTGCGCGGCACACCGTTCCTCGCGCAACTGTTGCTGATCTACTTCGGTCTGCCAGTGCTTGGTGTGACCCTGGACGCCATCGAGGCCAGCATTCTTGCACTGTGCCTCTACAGCGCGGCCTATTTCGCCGAGTTGCTTCGTTCGGCCTGGGCCAGCGTGCCGATTGGTCAGCTAGAGGCCGCGCAGGTGCATGGTCTGAGCGGCATCCAGACCTTCTGGCACATTCAGACGCCCCAGGCGCTGGCGTTCGCGCTGCCGCTTTTGGGCAATCAGGTGATCCTGACCATCAAGGAAAGCGCGGTGGCGTCGATCATTACCGTGCCGGAGCTGACCATGACCGCCGGACAGATCGTGTCCAACACCTTTTCCTATGTCGTGCCCTACGTGCTGCTGGTGCTTTCGTACTGGCTGCTGACGCTGCTGGTGGGTTTCGCCGCCGCTGCGCTCGGCCGTCGCGCAACGCGCTACCTGCGAGGATGACCCGATGAGCAACCTGCCCCTTCTTGAACTGCGCGGCGTGGGCAAGTCCTACGGCGCCAATACCGTACTGCAGCGCTTCGACCTCAGTGTCCGGGCTGGTGAGATCGTCTCGCTCATCGGCCCCTCCGGCTCCGGCAAGACCACTGCCCTGCGCTGCATGAATTTCCTCGAAGCCTATGACCAGGGCGAGGTATGGATCGATGGCCAGCTGCTTGGTTACAGCGGCCCCGGACGGCGCCCAACCGACCAAGACAGCGCCGCCATCATCGCCGAGGTACGTCGACCGCTGGCCATGGTGTTTCAGCAATTCAATCTCTGGCCGCACATGACGGTGCTCGAAAACGTCATGGCGCCGTTGCTGCTGGGCAAGCGTCTGAACCGAACCGACGCGCGCTCGCTGGCCGAGGCCGCTCTGCAAAGGGTTGGCCTGGCAGCCAAGATTGGCGCCTATCCGGCACGACTGTCCGGTGGGCAGCAACAGCGCGTCGGTATCGCCCGGGCGCTGGCGGTCAAGCCTCGCCTAATGCTGCTCGACGAGCCGACGTCGGCGCTTGATCCGGAATTGGTAGAAGAGGTACTGCAGGTAATTCGCGGCCTGGCCAGCGACGGCATGACCATGGTCATGGTAACCC
Source organism: Pseudomonas sp. NUPR-001 (assembly GCF_052147955.1). Classification (NCBI taxonomy): domain Bacteria; kingdom Pseudomonadati; phylum Pseudomonadota; class Gammaproteobacteria; order Pseudomonadales; family Pseudomonadaceae; genus Pseudomonas; species Pseudomonas sp. NUPR-001. The sequence continues at coordinate 5,242,940 of NZ_CP197353.1, read as the reverse complement.
ACGAGATGAGTTTCGCCGCACAGATATCCAGCCAGGTGGTGTTCATGGAAGCTGGGCAGATCGTCGAAACCGGTGCGCCGGCGACGATGTTCCAGGCACCCGCCACCGACCGCCTGAGGCAGTTCCTCAAACCCTGGTTCAACCGCAGCCTGACGCCACGCCAGGAGATGTGCCAATGAATGCCGAACGGGTGATGGCGGCGGTGCGTGCCGAGCGTCTGCATGGCCTGCTCGATACCCTGGCCGGGTTCGGCGCGTTACAGGCCGGCGGGATGAATCGCCAAGCGCTTTCCGCAGAAGATTTCGAGGCGCGTGCCTGGCTGATCGGCGAGGCGCAGCGTATCGGTTGCCGCGTATGGACGGATGCCTGCGCCAATCTGTTCATCCGCCTCGACGGCCTGGAGGATCTGCCGCCAGTGATGACCGGCAGCCATATCGATACCCAGCCCAGCGGTGGTCATCTGGACGGCTGCTACGGCGTGATGGCCGGTCTGGAGTGCCTGCTGGCGCTGCACGATCAGGGCTTGCGCACGCGCCGCCCCATCGAATTGGTGGTGTGGACGAACGAAGAGGGAAGTCGTTTCAGCCCCGGAGCCATGGGCTCCAGCGCCTTCGTCGAACCGACCCGCATGGCTGCCTATCGAGACAGCCTGGATGCTTCGGGCGTCAGTGTCGGTGAGGCTCTGGACGAGCATGCCCGACGTTTCGCCGGGCTACCGCTGCGCGACAGGATCGCCGCGCATGCTTTCATCGAACTGCATATCGAACAGGGGCCGGTGCTGGAACGCGCGGGTGTGCCGCTTGGCGTGGTATCCGGCATTCAGGGTGTGCGCTGGTACCAGGTCCGCTGCCATGGGGCCTCCGCCCATGCCGGCACCACGCCGATGGACATGCGTCAGGATGCGATGCTGCTGGCTACCGGCTGCCTGCCAGCCATCGACGCCCTGGCCGAGCGCCTGGCGGGCACCGACAAGCGCCTGACCTTCGGACGCTGGCACGTGCTGCCCAACTCGATCAACACAATAGCCGGAGAGGTGACTTTCAGCATCGACTTCCGGCACGCCGACAGTGCCGTGCTGGACGCCTTCGACGCGGCGCTGGCCGATTGCCTGCCCGCGCAGGCCGAACTGCAGATGCTCTTTAGTCATCCGCCAGTGGCGTTCGATGCAGCTGTCGTCGACGTGCTTCAGCAGGCCGCCGACGCCACTGGCGAAGCATCCCTGAGCCTGCGCTCGGGCGCCTTTCACGATGCCATGTACCTGGCGACGCATTGCCCGACCGGCATGCTATTCGTGCCGAGCCGCGACGGCATCAGCCACAACCCCAAGGAATACACCGAACCTTCCCAGCTCGAAGTCGGCGCCCGTGCGCTGGCCTGGAGCCTCGTCCAACTGGCTGAACAAGCCTGACCTGTCCTTGCCCACCTAGGAGCGACCATGAGCCATTCGAACCACGCCCACGATTACCCCGCCTGCTGCCAGCTCGACAACGGCGCCTCGCTGGGCACCAACGCCACCCTCAACGAGCCGCTGTCGGCCGACGGTACGCCGGAACTCGGCAAGACATACACCGTGCCGGCACGCTGCGGCCGTGCCGTGCGCTTGAAGGCGGGTGAGGTCATCAAGATCATCAACACCCACGGCACCCAGGTGTGCGACACCTGGCTGTTCAATGCCAAAGACCTCAGTGAATTTCTCTCCATGGAACATGCCCGCGCGCATATCGACCGAATCATTCCGAAGGCGGGTGACGAGCTGTTCAGCAACCGCCGCCGGTCCATCGGCACGCTGCTCACCGACACCTCGCCAGGCGTGCACGACACCCTGATCGCCGCCTGCGATCTGCATCGCTACACCAACCTCGGTGTTGAGGGTTACCACGATAGCTGCGCCGACAATATGCGCCTGGCCTTGCAGGCCATCGGTTTGCGTGCCCGCGAAGTCCCTCAGCCATTCAACCTGTGGATGAACATTCCGGTCAATTCGGACTACAGCATCGAGTGGCTGCCTCCGGTATCCAAGGCCGGTGACTACGTGGAGATCCAGGCAGCTATAGACTGCGTGGTGGTCATGTCGGCCTGCCCACAGGACATCGTGCCGATCAACGACCTGAATCCGGTGGAAGTGCACTTTGTGGTCAGTGCCGGCTAATCGGCTGGCAGGTTTGAGCCCTCTGGCACGGGCTTGGCTTGACGGCTAGCAGTGGCGGTGAGGTGGGCACGGCTTAAACTTCGCGCCCGCCTTGGACGATACTGCGCCGCTCATGGCTGCTCCCCTTCGTCACTCATTGATTGAGATGCGCATGCGTAAACCCAGTCCTACCCCTTCTTTCAAGGCTCACCACACCGACGGTCTGCCCAGCCTGGGCATGCGCCTGCGCCATGCACGCAAGGTTGCCGGGCTGACCCTCAAGCAGGTGGCCGTCGCCGCCAGCTGCTCGGAGAGTCTGATCTCCAAGCTGGAGAACGATGCTGCGTCACCTTCGCTGGCGATGCTTCACCGCCTGGCAGGGGCCCTGGGTAGCAACGTGTCGACACTTACATCGGAGGAGTGGGTATCCGATGAGCCGGTGCTGCGTGCTGGAGACAGGCCGGTGAAGCGTTTCGTCAAACGCAACAAGGATGGCGAGATCGGTCTGGAGCGCATCACCCATCTGCAGAAGGGCGGCCTGCTGCAGGGCAATATCCATATTGTGGCTCCAGGGGTGGCCAGCGATGGTCTGATTGAGCATCCCGGCGAGGAAATGGGTTACGTACTCACGGGCAGTATCGAGCTTACTATCGGTGAGCACACCTACAGCCTGACGGCGGGCGATGCTTTTCATTTCCCCAGCAACCTACCCCATGGTTACCGAAACGGTGGCGATAGCGAAGCGCGTATTCTCTGGGTCAATACCCCAGTTACGTTCTGATCGTGTGTCCCTCTGCCTGCCAGGAAATGGCGCAACGAGCTGCCAGCCAGGCGCTACTCGCCAAGAGGCCGCGGCAGATGCCCTCTCTAGCGTCCAGTCAGCGCCCTACGAGACAACGGGAACCGTTGCCGTCCAGCCATCTCCGGTCGAGTCAGTTGATGCATTGGAAGCCGCAGCTAACACCGTAGCGAACCTTGACAGTCAAGTGGGACTGCCATCTAAAGCCCGCTTTTGGCCGATTTCCGCCCTTGGTGAGCGGCAGTTTAGAGTTGATTTACACCTGTCAGGCTTGGCCAGTGGACTGGTCACGTCCGATGCAAGCGACTGGTCAAGTCGAATGCAAATGGGTGGTCAATTACGCTCTTTAGCTGATATGGCGATGGAAGTATTGAATGTTTTCACTCAGCGCGCGATCTACAGCCACGCAGCGAGCATCCACCCAATCTTGCTCATTATTCGCTGCAGACCAATCACGTGTTTGGTCTAGTAGCTTTACAGTCCAAGTCATGTTGAAGCCTTTGAATTTTCCTTGCTGAACTACCTTGCGCAATTCGTCAAAGAAATAAAAAACGACTAAACGCCCTACCACGGCATAGCAACCCAAAACAGACAGCGAAGCGTTTTGAGTAATATGGGCAAAGTTATTTTCCACGTCAGCCTTTTTGCTGCATTCGTGGCCATAGACCTCTTTGATATAGTCGAGTGCAGCAGTGAACACCTCCCACTTAGTCGTATCATCTGTGATGACAGAGCCAACCTGACGGCTCAATGCCAACGGATCAAAAGTCTTGGCCGGTGCGGTCCGGTGCGCGGGAGGAGCTAAGGTATAAGTAGCTTGCGGCTGGGCTTCTCTAATACGCAGAACATCATTCGCAGCCTGTCTTGCAGCGCCCTTTGTTTCTGGCCTGAATTCATAGAATAAGTGCAACGTTTGAAACGATAGGCAGAGAGTCAGCCACCGGTAGAATCCAGGCTCTCACACCGAAGGATTCAAGCGCAGATGACTACGCATTACCGGCAGCTGACTCAGGGCCAACGTTACCAGATTGAGGCCGGTCTGAGCGCCGGAAAAAGCCAGGCAAGCATCGCGAAACAGGTTGGCGTACATCCCTCGACGATCAGTCGTGAGGTTCGCCGCAACAGCTCCCAGAAGACCTACAAAGCGGTTGCTGCGACCCATGAAAGTGATGCCCGTCGAGCGCAGGCGCGCAAGCACTGCAAGCCATTAACGTGGTTCAGCCATTATCTGCCGCTCTGGCTAAAACACGGTATGAGCCCGGAGCAGATTGCTCAGCGCCTGAAGCAAGAGCAGCCGGAGCGCGCGGTCAGTCACGAGTGGATTTATCGGTTTATCGCCACCGACAAACACGCAGGTGGCGAGTTATACAAGTATTTGCGGCACCGCAGGAAGCTGTACCGAAAACGCTACGGAAGCCACGACCGGCGCGGACAGTTGCGTAATCGCGTATCGATAACCGAGCGCCCTGCTGAGGTCGAAGCCCGCGAGCGTCTAGGTGATTGGGAGGGTGACACGGTGCATGGCGTAGGCGGCAATCTGGTCACGCTGGTTGATCGTAAAAGCGGCTACCTGAGCGCCTATCCGGTCAAGCGCAGGACGCGCCGGCAGGTAACGCGGGCGATCAATCTGTTGCTCAAGGGGCATGCTGTTCACACGCTGACGCTGGATAACGGGAAGGAGTTTGCCGGGCATGAACGCATTGCGCATCGGAGCCAGTGCCAAGTCTTTTTTGCAGAACCCTATTCATCCTGGCAGCGAGGCACTAATGAAAATACCAACGGCCTGCTCCGGCAGTATTTTCCCAAGGGCGGCGACTTCAGCAAGCTGACCGTCGAGGCGGTCAGTCGCGTGGTAACGAAGATCAATTTACGCCCGCGAAAACGCCTGGGCTGGAAGACGCCGTACGAAGTTTATGCAGGGGCGAGCGTTGCACTTATGTGTTGAATTCAGGTGGCGAAAACCCAGCGCTATGCTCATAAATATCTAGAAAGCGGATCAGAGCCGTGGCGAGGACGACTCTCGACTCCGAGTCAGGGTGATTGCGAATCCACTTGATTAGGCTCCGAATCCACGCATCCTCTGCACGAAGACCAGTTCGCCTCATCAACTCCCTAGCAAACAGAGCTATTTGGCCATTATCGCCCGGATTGAGGCTCGTAGCATCCGCCCATTTTCCTGCTAGCGAAGCCATGCGGTTGCCAGCCATAAACCATCCAATCACTGCTCACACTCCTTTGCAAACTGGTCATCTCAATTGTTCATCAAACTTGTAGCATACATGGCCTTTTCATCAATCTAGGCAGCAACTGAATAGCCCCTATTTCTGTAGGCGCCTGATGTCCGCTGTTGGCTGCTTCTGGCCGAAAGCTACCGCCCAGCAAGCGACCGCTTCGGTCAAGCAGGTGTCCGATTCAGCCTTCCAAAGGAGCTGCACTGATATTGCAACCAGGTAGTCGCTTGGCATTACTACATGCGCTCACTGATCCGCTATAGCGCCTACCTCACCCCCACATCTTCGATCGCACCAGGAACAGCTTCGCAGTTCAAGCACGGTCTCGCGGGAACCAGAACCATGCGCTGAGCGTCTGATCATGGGTCACTTGATAGAGTCTCTGGCAATGGATAGCCGTCCCTCACACCTCAATTCATTACCTGTCCCATTGGGTCCGCATAATCAATGCAATGGCCTCCTGCATGCTCTGCGATTATGGCTAAAGTATTTTAGATGTCTGTACAGCAAGGTTTTCACACGAATCAGGCGTAGCTGGGAAATGCAGAGCTACGATCTGACGCTAAGTGATTGAACCATCGATTATTTCATCTCATAAAGAACGTTCTTTATTTCTCAAGAGCCCTGAAAGTGAAGATATTAGTCACCGGTTGCAACGGTCAGGTAGGACGCAATCTAGTCGAACAAGGCACCGAGTATGGGTGGAGCATTATCGGCATGTCTAAAGCCGAGCTTGATGTTGGCAACGGCCAGTCTGTCTTGGAGAAGATCGAGCTACTGAAGCCAGACCTTATCGTCAATGCCGCCGCGTTTACCGGCGTCGACGCTGCTGAGACGAGTGTGGAAGCTGCCTATCGAGTTAACCGAGACGGTGCAGGAAACTTGGCACGACACGCTGACAGCCACGGTATTCCAATTTTCCATCTTTCCACCGACTACGTTTTCGACGGGAAGCACAGCCGCCCTTATGTGGAGCACGACAAAACAGCCCCCCTCAGCGTCTATGGTGCGAGTAAACGTGATGGAGAGGCTCAGGTGCAGCAGGTGGAGAAGCACCTGATCTTAAGGACCAGCTGGGTCTATGGGGCATATGGAAGCAACTTCCTGAACACGATGCTGCGTCTGACAGGCGAAAAGGAGCTGCGTATCGTCGATGACCAGGTAGGGTGCCCAACCAGTAGCGAGCGTATCGCTTCGGTCCTGCTTGAACTCGCTCAGCGTTATCAATCAGACGGAAAGCTGCCATGGGGGCTCTATCACTTCAGCGGTCAGTCACATTGCTCCTGGTTCGAGTTTGCTCAAGCCATATTCGATCATGTATCCAGAGCAGGAATTATTGGACGCTCTCCGCGATTGACGCCTATCACAACAGAAGAATATCCAACGCCAGCCAAGCGCCCTGCCTGGTCCGTGCTGGACTGTCGCCTTTTTGAGAGCACATTTGGGATATCGCCGACGCCTTGGCGTGCCGATCTTCAGGCGACCCTCCAATCGTTAAAAGCGGATTCTGATCGGCTGCACATCTCATCGGTTCGCTGTTAACGGCAATCGCTATCGAGAGGCACGGGCGCCAAGCATCACCTGCCGTAAGCCGCTGTCGATGTTGAGCAGCGGCTCGTCGACGGCGCCGCCGTCCTTGCGTTACAACCTCCGCGAATACTAGGGCGCGACTCGACTCTTCTTCGTACTTTATACGCGCGGCCTGAGCCGCTCCCTTCGTCGGAATTTGACCGGCGCTGAACGGTCGCCCGAACACGCCAGTAACTCGTTCGCGCTCAAATTTTCCGAGCCTTGAAAAATGCCGGGAACGTTCCCGACCGACGGAAATGGGCTGCAGGCCGCGTCCGCCGGGGCTCTTTTGACCTGCGGCAATAAAACGCTCGGCGGTGCAACAAACGCTGAAACTTTTTTTTACACCGTCACGTCCGAGTCATAGGAGCTCAGGGGTAGCCGGCCAAGGTGGCCGTAACCCGAGCGAGCACCCACTGAGGGACCGAGGATGTCGCAAAGCCGACCAGGATGGATTGTCGGTGGCGTGGCGCTAGGACTTTATGGATGACTCGCCCCGCCTTGCCGGCGGCCTGGGCAGCGATGCACGTACGCTGAGCAGGGATAGGGAAAGATGCTTTTCAATTCGGTGGAATTCATCGCCGGCTTTCTTCCGGTGGTGCTGATTGGATTCTTCGTGCTAACCGGATCCGGCCGACAGCGGCTCGCGGTGATCTGGCTAACCGTCGTCTCATTGGTGTTCTACGGCTGGTGGAACCCGGTTTACGTACCGCTGCTGGTCGGCAGCATGCTGGTCAACTATCTGCTCGGTGGCTACCTGCGCCGGCACCCCTCACGTCTGGTGCTCGGGCTGGCGGTCGCGGCCAACGTGTTGCTGCTGGTCTACTACAAGTACACCGGCTTTCTGCTCGGCACGCTGGACGCAGCGCTGGATCTCGGTTGGCGGGTGGAAGACATCATCCTGCCGCTGGCGATCTCCTTCTTCACCTTCCAACAGATCGCCTACCTGGTCGATGCCCATGACGGCGTGGTGGAAGAACACGACTTCGCCAACTACTGCCTGTTCATCAGCTTCTTTCCGCAGCTGATCGCCGGACCGATCACCCACCACGCTGAAATGCTTGCGCAGTTCAACGACCGCGACAGCTTCCGCGCGCGCATCGACAACCTGTCGCTGGGCGCCACGGTGTTTCTGCTCGGCCTGTTCAAGAAGGTGGTGATCGCCGACACCCTCGCGCTGAAAGCCACCCCGGTCTTCAGCCTGGCCGCCGACGGCACCATCCCGGCCTTCTACGACGCCTGGACCGGCGCGCTGACCTACACACTGCAGATCTACTTCGACTTCTCCGGCTACAGCGACATGGCCATCGGGCTGGCGCTGCTGTTCGGCATCAGCCTGCCGGCGAACTTCAACAGCCCGTTCAAGGCGCGCAACGTCATCGACTACTGGTCGCGCTGGCACATGACGCTGACGCGTTTCCTCACCGCCTACATCTACAACCCCATCGTGCTGCGCGTGACCCGCGCGCGCATGGCGGCCGGCAAGCCTCAGCCGCGGCGGGGCAAGATGACCGCCGGCACTTTCTTTGCGCTGGTCGCCTACCCCACCGTCTTCACCATGTTCATTTCCGGCATCTGGCACGGCGCCGGCTGGCACTTCGTCGCCTTCGGCCTGCTGCACGGCTTCTATCTGGTGGTCGCCCACGGCTGGCGTGCCTGGAAGGCGCGTCAGGGCTGGAAGCTGGACAGCGACATCTGGTGGCACAAGGCCGCGGCCGTCGCGCTGACCTTTGGCTGCGTGGTGGTGGCGATGGTGTTCTTCCGCGCCAGCGACGTGCCGACCGCCATGGCGATCCTTGCCGGCATGCTCGGCCTGAGCCCGACCAGCACGGCGATGGATCGCTCCGACTTCGTCTATATCGCCGCGTTGCTGGTCTTCGTCTGGGGCATGCCCAACGTGCAGCAGTGGATGGGCCATTTCCGCACCGCGCTCAACTTCCAGCCCCAGCCGCACTGGACCGAACGGCTGCTGCCGGTCAGCGCCTGGCGGCCGACGGCGATCCACGGCATGGCCGTAGGCGTCCTCGGTTTCTTCGCCCTGGCGATCGCCTTCTCCATGGCACCGACGGAGTTCCTCTACTTCCAGTTCTGACCACGACAAGGAGTCCCAGGTATGCAACAGCTCTCCTGGCTGCCGACACACCCGGATCTGTCCGGCGCCATCGGCCAAGCCAAACGCATCGAAGATCCGCTGCAGCGGCTGCATGAAGCCGTCAAGCTGGCCGCTCATCAACGGGATTTCACCCTCACCGCGCGACTGGACAAGCTGGCTGCCGCCGGCATCGAGCAGCACGCCGCGGCGGCACGCCTGACGCCACTGCGGGTGGCATTGCTGTCCTCGCATACGGTCGATCACCTGCTGCCGGCCATCCGCGTGGCCGGTCTGCAGCGGCGGCTGGCGCTGTCGTTGCACGTTGCGCCCTACGGCATGTATCGCCAGGCGCTGCTGGCCGATGACCCGGCGCTGAACGCCTTCGCCCCGCAACTGGTGGTGCTGGCGCTGGACGCCCATGACGCGCCGCTGCAACTGCCCCTGCAGGCAAGCCAGGCGGAGGTGGATGCCGCCGTGGCGGAGCGCGTCGATGAGCTGCGCCTGCTCTGGCGCCGGGCCCGCGAGCGATATGCCGCGCAGGTGGTGCAGCAAACCCTGGTGCCAGTGGCGCCGCCATTGTTCGGCTCTTACGAAGCACTGGTGCCGGCTTCGCCGCGGGCAGTCATCGAACGGTTGAATGCCGCCATCCGAGCCGCTGCCCGCGAGGATGGCGTGCTGCTGCTCGATCTGGCCTGGCACGCAGCCGCTTATGGCGACGGCCTGGGCGAGCCGGTGCGCTGGCATCAGGCCAAGCAGCTGGTCAGCCCGACCCTGGCACCGCTTTATGGCGAGCAGCTGGCACGGATCGCAGCGGCCACTGCCGGGCTGTCGCGCAAATGCCTGGTACTCGATCTGGACAACACCCTCTGGGGCGGTGTGATCGGTGATGACGGCATCGACGGTATCCAGCTCGGCCTGGGCAGCCCCAGTGGCGAGTCGTTTCTCGCCTTCCAGCGTTATGCCGCGCAACTGGCGCGCCGCGGGGTAATTCTTGCGGTGTGCAGCAAGAACGACCTGCACGTTGCCGAAGCAGCCTTTGAACATACCGAGATGGCCCTCAAGCGCAGCGATATCGCAGCATTCGTAGCCAACTGGGAAGACAAGGCCGGCAACCTGCGGCGCATCGCGAGCATGCTCGATATCGGTCTGGATAGCCTGGTGTTCGTCGACGACAACCCCGCCGAGCGCGACATCGTGCGCCGCGAGCTGCCGGAAGTCGCCGTACCGGAACTGCCCGACGATGTCGCCGATTACCCCGCACGCATCGCCGCCGCGGGTTATTTCGAGGCCGTGTCCTTTACCTCCGATGACGCCGAGCGCGGCCGCAGCTATGCGCTGAATGCCGAACGCAAGGCCGCGCTGAATCAGGCCACGGACATGGAAGGCTACCTGCGCGGGCTGCAGATGGTGCTGCGCGTCAGCCACATCGGCGCCACCGAACTGGCCCGAGCCACCCAGCTGATCAACAAGACCAATCAGTTCAACCTCACCACCCGCCGCTATACCGAAGCCGAAGTCGAGCGCATGGCCAGCGATCCGCAAACTATCGCGTTGGCCCTGCGGCTGGAAGACAAGTTCGGCGATAACGGCCTGATCAGCGTGGTGCTGGCGCGACCGGATACAGCCATCGAGGCTGACGAACTGCTGATCGACAGCTGGCTGATGAGCTGCCGCGTGCTGGGGCGTGAAGTCGAGATGGCCGTGCTGGAGGTGCTGGCCGATGCGGCAGCAACTGCCGGCTGGGGTGCACTGGTCGGCGAATACCGCCCCACCGAACGCAACGGCATGGTTGCCGAACACTATCCGCGGCTGGGCTTCGAGCAGCGCCCCGCCCCTGCCGACGCCATCGCCGATGCAAGTTTCTGGCGCTACGAGCTGGCCTCGCGCGCTTCCATCAACCATCACATCCAGGTGCAAGCATGAACGAAAAGGAAATTCTCCAGGCGCTGACCCAGGTCTTCCATGACGTGTTCGACGATGACGATATCGTCCTCACGTCCGAAACCACCGCCGACGACATCGATGGCTGGGACAGCCAGACCCATGTGCTGCTGATCGTGGCCGCCGAGCAACGCTTCGGCATCAAGTTCCGCACCGCCGAACTGGAATCGCTGAAGAACGTTGGCCACTTCGCGCAACTGATCCAGACCAAACTCGGAGGGCGATGAGTCATGGCCAGATCCGTCGATACATGCCCGGACGGCGTTGCCGCCCGGGCCGAAGCAGACCAGCGGCGGATACGTGCCGGCTACCTGCTGGGCATGTTCGCCGGGCTGTTCGGGATGCTCGGCGGCTTTGCCGCCCTGCTCGCCTGGCTCAATCACACCGACAACCTGCCGCCACCGGCCTTCTCCAACAGCCTGTGTGTGGACGAAAAGCTACACTTTCTGCGGCACAACCCCATCGCCGATCCGAACCTGCTGATCGTTGGTTCCTCGGTCGCCTGGCGCCATGTCGATGGCGACGTGCTGATCGAACAGACGCCCGGCTTGCGTCCGCTCAACGGTGCGTTCTGCGGCCTGCACGCCAACCAGTCGACCTATGTCGCCAACTGGCTGCTGGATCGTGAACCGAGCGTCCGCCAAGTGGTGATGATCGTCGATCCGCTGGACTTCGCCGGCTGCTGGAAAGTGCCGGATGCGGTGTTCGACCGCGAGGATGCCGATCACTACGTTTATCAGCGGGCCTCACGCTGGGGTTACTACATGCGCTACTTCTCGCCGCGTTCGCTGTTGCGCAATGCGCAGACGGTCAAGGCGCAGCGGGCCAACGAGATCGAATGGGACCCGCTGGTGTTCACCCGCCATGGCGACGGGCCGCTGGAGCCGCAGGGTGATCGCGGCCTGTTCTACGACAAACCGGACGCGCTGGATGACAGCTGCTTTGTCGCCCTGGGCGAACTGTCGAAACGCCTGAAGAACGAGCAACGCCAGCTGCTGGTGGTTTCCACGCCCCTGCACCCGCAGTGGAAAGCCAAGATCGATGCCGACGGCAGCTTCCTCACCCGTTTCGACGAGAAGCTGACGGCTGCCATCGCAGGCAATGGCGGCGCGCAATACTGGAACGCCGATCGCGAATGGGTCGCTCCACCAGCGGCCTTCGTAGATGCCATCCACCTGCGCTGGTCAGCCGTGCAGGGCTTTTCCGTGGCGCTGGCCGAGCAACTGCGAGCGTGGGATCAGGCCAGACTCCAGAATTCCGTGCTCGCCGGCAACGATGCCTACGGCGAGCCATGATTCTCGGTAATGCTGGATAAGCGAGACCCTATACATGAGGTTCGGCCTTGCCCACCGAGTCGCATCACCATGCGCTCTATGGTATGGTCTGCTGCCTTATTCAGCTCTGACTGTTGAAAATCACTGACAGAATGAACGTTTTGACAATCTCTATCTGGCTGCCTACGCCGCCATAGCGCAACGCCCCCTCCCTTGAATCAGCCTACTGATAGCTGATTCGTCTTGCTGCGCCTGCAGCAATCCGACCATTCGAAAGAATTGTCACTCGATACCTACAACTCGACTCGACACACTCGGCACGCCACTGCGGCACGGTGCCGTTGCGTCCATTGCCTTGGATTTACTGATGCTGCAAACAATCAAGCAAAACTGGCTGACCAATATACGTGGCGACATTCTCGCCGGCCTCGTCGTGGCACTGGCTCTGATCCCGGAGGCCATCGCCTTTTCGATCATCGCCGGAGTTGATCCTAAGGTTGGCCTCTACGCCTCTTTCTGCATCGCTGTGGTTATCGCTTTCGTAGGGGGGCGCCCGGGTATGATTTCGGCCGCCACAGGCGCTATGGCCCTGCTGATGGTCACACTGGTGAAGAACCACGGCCTCGAATATCTCCTTGCTGCCACCTTGCTGTGTGGCGTGCTGCAGATCTTTGCTGGCTACCTGAAACTCGGCTCGCTGATGCGATTCGTCTCACGCTCAGTGGTTACAGGCTTCGTCAATGCTCTGGCAATCCTGATCTTCATGGCGCAGCTGCCCGAACTGACGAACGTCACCTGGCACGTCTATGCAATGACAGCCGCAGGCCTAGGGATCATCTATCTCTTTCCGTATCTCCCGAAGATTGGAAAGCTCATCCCATCGCCCCTGGTATGCATCATCGTGCTGACGGCTGTTGCCATTGCAGTTGGATTGGATATTCGGACTGTAGGTGATATGGGGCAATTGCCCGATACGCTGCCAGTCTTTCTCTGGCCAGACGTGCCGCTGACGTTCGAGACGCTGGTAATCATCTTCCCGTACTCGGCAGCCCTGGCCGTCGTTGGACTACTAGAGTCGATGATGACCGCGACCATTGTGGACGACTTGACCGACACACCCAGCAATAAGAACCGTGAGTGCAAGGGTCAAGGTGTGGCTAACATCGCGTCCGGTCTGATCGGCGGTATGGCTGGTTGCGCGATGATTGGTCAGTCCATCATCAATGTTAAGTCCGGTGGACGTACTCGCCTTTCCTCCTTGGCTGCGGGCGTTTTCCTTTTGCTGATGGTGGTCTTCCTCGGTGATTGGCTGAAGCAAATTCCAATGGCCGCGCTCGTGGCAGTGATGATCATGGTCTCGATCGGTACCTTCAGCTGGGACTCGTTACGCAATCTGAAGAAACACCCATTGTCGACCAACATTGTCATGGTCGTAACCGTGGTGGTCGTGGTCGCAACCCACAACCTGGCCTACGGCGTACTCGCCGGCGTATTGCTAGCCGCGATGTTCTTCGCCAACAAGGTTGGCCATTACATGGATATCGCTTCGTCTTTGGACGAGGCAGGTGAACATCGAAGCTATACCGTCATCGGGCAGGTGTTCTTCAGCTCCGCTGACAAGTTCATCGCTGCATTCGATTTCAAGGAAGCAGTAGACAAGGTAACCATTGATCTGAGCCGTGCTCACTTCTGGGATATCACCGCAGTTGCCGCGCTGGACAAGGTAGTCATCAAGTTCCGCCGTGAGGGGACCGAGGTTGAGGTGCTGGGACTCAACGAAGCGAGCGCCACTATCGTTGACCGCTTTGGCGTGCACGATAAGCCGGACGCCATTGATCAACTAATGGGCCACTAAAAGGAGAACAACAATGACCAATGTAATCGCCTGCATCGACGGTTCCGCTTCGGCTCCAGCGGTTTGCGACTATGCAGCCTGGGCCAGTCGGAGTTTGCAAGCTCCGCTGACCTTTCTGCACGTATTAGATCAACAACAATATCCGGTTGCAGCGAACCTGAGCGGCAATATCGGACTCGGCAGCCGCGAGCATCTCCTCGATGAACTTGCCTCTCTGGATGAACAGCGCAGCAAATTGGCGCTTGAACAAGGGCGAATCATGCTAGCGAACGCCAAAGAGCGCGCGATTGGAAACGGTGTTACCTCACCGGAATCCAAGCAGCGCCACGGCGAGTTGTTGGAAAGCCTCCAGGCATTGGAAGACGAGATACGGTTGCTGGTCATCGGCCGCCAGGGCGAATCCAGCGGTAGTCTGAGTCAGCACGTCGGAAGCCAGCTGGAAAGCGTGATTCGAATCATGCATCGGCCAGTTCTCGTTACTCCGACAGCATTCAAGGAGCCCAAAAGCGCGTTGGTGGCCTTCGATGGCAGCGCTACCACGCGAAAAGGCGTGGAGATGCTGGCGTCCAGCCCTCTGCTCAGGGGGCTGCCAGTCCACATTGTTATGGTCGGATCGGAAAACGAAGAATCGGTATCGCAGCTTGGCTGGGCACAAAAAGCCCTGCTCGACTCAGGGTTCACCGTTCATACCGCGATCCGTAGCGGTGAAGTTGAGCCCACCCTGCATGCCTATCAGAACGAGCATGCCATCGACCTACTTGTGATGGGCGCCTACGGTCATTCCCGTATTCGCCAGTTCCTGGTCGGTAGCACCACAACAAGTATGTTGCGTTCCACCACAAGTCCGCTGCTCCTGCTGCGCTGATTGGTTATGGATAAACCGCTGGATCTCGCCTATTTCAAAGCGCTGCTGGATCGAAAGGCGGCCGAGCTGGAGCGCCTGTTGGAAGGTGCCGAAGCACGGTCGCAATCGGTGGAGCTTGATCAGAGCAAAGTAGGTCGTATTTCGAGAATGGATGCACTCCAACAGCAAGCGATGAACGATGCCATCCGCAGCCGCACGAAGCAGGAACGGGTGCGGCTGCAACTGGCGCTAAAACGCTGGCATGAGGGTGAGTATGGCTGGTGCGCTCAGTGCGGTGAGCCTATTGCTCCGGGCCGCCTGGAGTTCGACCCGGCTGCATCCCTATGTATTAGTTGTGCCAGTCTCGGTGAGTCAGGTTGAAATCTCCGATTCGTCACTCCCATTAATTGAGAATTTGAATGTCGATAGGCAAGAAAAAAGGATCCACTAAAACGCGAAGAACCCACGTCTGGCTGTGGGTGGTGCTGTTCCTAGTAATTTTCGCCATATTTCAAATCCGTACCAAGCATCTTGATGACCGGTTGTATTTTTGGGTAAAGACCTACTGGCACACCGACGACTGGAATGAGAGCTCAGTATGGCTGCCGGCTTATCAGGTCGAGCTGGATGCTAAGCCGGTTCCTGGTGTAGAGAACAACCTTTCCGGACTGACCTTCGACCCTGACCAGAATCTGTTGTGGGCAGTTACCAACGGACCTAATGAACTGCTGGCTCTAAGTCGCGAAGGCGATTTGCTGAGACGCTACAGCCTGGACGGGTTCCATGATGTAGAGGCGGTGTCCTACGTTGGTAACGGCCAGCTGGCAATCGCTGAGGAGCGTCGTCAGAGTCTGGTCATCGTGGATGTGCCCTTGGAAGATAATGGCGAGCTTTCTTCAAATCGCTCGATAAGCCGCGAGAAGTATCCAGCTCTCACCTTGGCGCTGGGCAACCAGGACAACAAAAGTCTTGAGGGGCTTGCGTACGATCTGAAACGAGACCGTTTATTTCTCACGCGGGAGCGTGACCCCCGCCAGCTGCTGGAGGTGAGCGGACTACGTGCAAGTCTTGAAGGCGGCCTTTCCCTTCATGTGCGCGACATGTCGGACTTGGTAAATAGCAAGATTTTCGCGACTGACTTATCTTCGGTCGTGTTCGATCAACGAAGCGGTCATCTACTCCTACTCAGCGACGAGTCGAAGCTGCTGATTGAAATGACGGATGTGGGGAAAGTCGTGAGTTTTCGCTCCTTGGCCACCGGTTTTGCTGGGTTGCAGAAAGGTATTCCCCAGGCAGAGGGTGTAACGACCGACACGGACGGCTATTTATACATCGTCAGCGAACCAAATCTGTTTTACCGATTCACACGGGCGCAAGATTGACTTATAGGAGTAACTCCTCATCGCTGGGCGTTTCTCAACGCTCTTACAAGCTGACAGATTCTATGATTTACAATGGAAGGCAAATCTACCGTTTGGTGGGATTTGATCTGACCTTCGCTTTGGCCGATATCATCCATTGCAAAAACTCGTATCAGCCACTCGCCTAGTTGCACCGCACCACCCACAACTGATCCAGCTTGGTCGTGAAACTTTGGCTCATCATCTCCCGTCGCGTGCCCCAGTCCGGCGCGGTGGTTACGCGGCCGGGCCGGAGGGTGTTGCGGCCCCACTTGGCGTTGATTGCATCGAGCACGCCCATAACCCGCTCCGACGCAGCGGACTGGGTTTGAGCGAATAGATCGTCGGTGTACTCGCCACGCTGGCACAGATCCATTAGCAGGACCTCGGCCTTGCTGAACGAAAAGCCCTCGCGATAGATGTGCTCCAAACCGGCGATCGCCGCCCGGGTGATGTATCGGGTGTCGTCGGTGGGATACGGCAGCTCACACACCACGCCTTTTGCGAACTTGGGCTCGTCGGGATTGAACATGCCGGTACGGATGCTGATTCGGACACGCTTGCACAGTGACTGCTGTGCCCTCAGCTTCTCGCTGGCCCGGGCGGCGTACGCCGCCACTGCCTCCTTGATCGGCTCCAGCTCGCGCAAGCGCTTGCCGAACATCCGCGAGCAGCAGATTTCCTGTTTGGGTGACGCGACCCCGGACTGATTCTCCAGCTTGCCTTTGACCTGGAGCAGCTTCGAACCCATTAAGGCTGGCCTGTATCGCTCCGCAAGGTCTCGCCACACCACTACGTGGACCATGCCGAACTCTTATGTCTGGGAGAATTTCCAGGTGGCAGCCAATGGAAATGGTGGATTACCCAGCCGCCAGGCGCTGCCCGCTTTTTGGCGTAGATTCGACTTATCACTAGCGTCCGCTATTGGCCCAGACCGTGTAAAAACGCAGCAAACGATGACCATCAACTTCCGGGGATTTTCTCAGCGTCTAGGAGGCCGTCGGAGGCCCAATCAGGCGCAATCGATAATTCTGGTTGCTATGGCACTTTCGGCTTCAGTACGCCTGCTGGAGGGCGGTACGAGTCGTAGAACAGGCCTCAGGCCTTCATCGCTGCCATCAGGGCACCGCTGCCCAGCACGTTCAACACGCGTTTGAGATTGTAGGCGAGCACATGCAGGCTCATCTCGGTACTCACTCGGTCGAGAGTCTTGGTGAGGAAGTGGGTGGCGCCCATCCAGCTCTTCAGCGTGCCGAACGGGTGCTCGACCGTCTGACGGCGGATTCGCATCATTTCAGGCGCTTGATCCAGGCGACTCTGCATCGCTTCGAGCACTGCCTCATGCTCCCATCGGCTCACTCGGCGCTCTGAGCTAGGCGTACAGTGCTCTTTCAACGCACAACCCTGGCAATGCGAACTCCAGTAGCGGTGCAGTTTCAGCCCTTTTTCGACGCTTGAGAACCGCCAGATCAGGCTTTGCCCAGCCGGGCATCGATACTCGTTCTTGGCTGCGTCATAGATGAAATCACCTTTGCCGAAGCGACCAGCCGCTGTCGCTCCCGAGGTCAGCGTCTTGGGCACGAAAACGGTGATTCCAGCCTCATGGCACGCCAGGATTTCTTCGCCTTTGAAATACCCTCTGTCTGCGACCGCCGAGAGTTCCTCGACACCCATGGCCTCTCGCGCTTGCTTGGCCATGGAGCTCAGTTGGTCTCGATCGACCCCGTCGTTCGTGACCTCGTGGGTCACGATCAGGTGGTGCTTCGCGTCGACCGCCGCCTGCACGTTGTAGCCGACTATTCCGCTGCCCCGGGTCTTCATTGAGCGGGCATCGGGATCGGTCAGGGAGATCTGTTTATCCGGTGTTTCGTTGAGCTGTACCTCGACTTCCTTGAGCTCCCGCAGCTTAGTTTTCAAGGTCGCAATCTTGTCGTGGAGGCGTTCGGCTTTGACCTGCGCCACGGCCGGTTCCTGGCGATCAGCGGTATCCAGTGCGGTCAGGTAACGGTTGATGCTGGACTCGATCTCCTCCATTCGCCGCTGAAGCTTGGCGCTGGTGAAATTGCGGTCACGGTTGTTGACCGCCTTGAACTTGCTGCCATCAATGGCTACCAGCGCTTCAGAGAACAGGCCAAGTTGCTGGCACAGCACCACGAACTGCCGACAGACGCCGCGGATTGCCTTGCCGTTATCCTTGCGGAAGTTGGCGATGGTCTTGAAGTCCGGCATCAAACGTCCGGTCAGCCACATCAACTCAACGTTGCGCTGACTCTCGCGTTCGAGACGTCGACTGGACTGGATACGGTTGAGGTAACCGTAGATGTAGATCTTCAGCAGGTCAGCAGGATGGTAGGCGGGTCTGCCGGTTTCCGCCGGGACGACACCCTCGAAACCCAGTAGGCCAAGGTCGAGTTCATCGACGAAAACATCGACCACCCGCACCGGGTTGGTGTCCGCCACGTAGTCATCCAAGCTCTCGGGAAGCAGTGTGCTTTGCCCTCGGTGCTCTCCCTGGATAAAGCGCTTCATTGGCGTCCCCCGCTGATTTTGAATCCATCAAATCACAGCAAGGACGATGCCAACGTTTTTACACGGTCTGGGCCGACACGAGTCTGTGGCTTGAGTTAGCTCCTTACGTGAAACTACTCAGGGAATAGACTCAATTTATGGTCGTACCCCTCCTTGCAACCGGCCAGGACTGCCAGGCTCTCGAAAGGAACTCGACCATGCCTATTTTCGCTACCTCATTGTCTCCCACGCTTCGGTCCTAGTGGCCGCTTATGTGGCTCTGTGGTACGTCACGCCAGCCCCGCTTGAACAATTCCATGTTGTAACAGTGCCCACACTGACTTTTCAGGAGCACCAGGGCTATCTGCTGCTATGGGGGAGTTGGCAGGCCGTGGCCGGGTATGAGCAGCCCGGCAAAAATGCCATCGAGATACGCTGCAGCCAAGCAAGAACAGCATGTATTACTTCCTGAAATGCACCAGCGGTCTATCCAGCATCGCTTGAGATACGCCATGCATATCCGCATTGGCCTGCCATGTGAGGAAGCGTGCAAGAAGTTGCTTATTAACTGCCTTGAGCTGCTGATTGGCTTCAGTCAGCTTTTCGATACGCTCATTGGCTTGGTGGATATCTTTAACCCAGCCTGGCTTCTCAGTTGGCGCTTTGAGCGCAGCCTTGCGAACCTTCATTGCCATGTCTACAGCTGGCAGCTTCATCAAGGACTGGCGAGCACGACTGATGCTTAGCTTGGTTTTGCAGGCCTCGACTAAAAGAGGCCAGGTCAGCTTGGGTTCACACCACTCTTCAATTAGCTTGATGATGCGTGCTTCGTCTTTCTTCGTTAAATGTCCCATCGCTATACCTCAATTTTGTCTAGCATAGCCGATAGCTCATCTAAGGAGGGCAGCGCTGCGTGTCTCGGCGCTTCAGTTGTTTTTGCATCGATAAGTCCCGCCATTGCAGCAGCATTCTTGGTCAGGTTCCAGCCATTATCAAGGTTCCACACAATGTCGCCGTTCTTGAGCTCCGGGCTCTCTAAGAGCTTGATTAATGCATCGCATTTGACTAGATCCCCCCCTACTTTTTTTCGCCACTCAGAGGCACCAAAGACATTACCGGCTTCGGCAGCCACAGCTTTCTCATAGCGCTGTTTCAGGTAAGCTCTCTCTTCCTTGAGATTGGCTAGCTTTACATCATCACCTTTGACACAGCCCAGGTTTCCACAAGTCAGGCATGCGCCCATTTTGGGGCACGGCTCACTCTCAAACTGATGAATACAAATACCGAGATGGGTTTTATGGATAACTCGATCTTGGTCTCCCTCGCTAAGATCGATCAAATCACTGAGTGTTAGAGGTTTATTGGTTCTAATATTTTCCAAGCACTTCGCAGCATTACTGTGTTTGGTTTTAGGGTGTGCAGCTGCAACCGCTTGAGTTCGTTCTTCAATAGTTACATGGTTATAGGTCGAGCCCTTAGTTGTGCGTCCTGAAAACGCATCAATCAGCAGTTGTGAAAGGCCCGCCCTATGCATTTCCGTATTAAGTTCGTGGCGAAAGGCGTGTGTGTTCACCTTAAGGTCGCCGTACCCATGTCTCTGGAAAATACTTTGCGACTGCGAAGCTCCCCCTAGTTGTGCTGTCATTCGCGTGTTGTTGGCAGCGATCTCCACTCCAAAGTCGCGCTGCATTGCGACGGCACTTTTTGTCTCATCTGGCAAGCTGCCTGTTCGCACCGTAAACAACGCGTCACGATACTTCACGCGCTTTTTACCGTCTTCCGCGGGCGTGGTGTACGGAAAGTCTTTAGGTAGGTACTTCTCGCGGACAAGGATATTGAGTTTGCGTAACGTAATGTCTGCTTTATCATTAAACTGATAGTGATTGAGCTTACCGTTCACATAGATTCGCTTTCCGTTGCCGGTATCCCACCCTTGTCGTATCTCATCCAGTACCGCCTGAGCTTCGGGACTTAATGCTGTGCGTTTTGCCAAGGAATCAAGCCATTTAGTTTCAAAAATTTGCCGCGCTGGATGTGGCTTATTAAACTTACTCTTAAGCGCCGCACAGGCCTCATCATAAGAGAGCGGATCATCTTGGCCTTTGAGAGGCACACCCTCATGCGGCGGAAATTCGTCGGGGTGATCTTCGAGCCATGCTGCATACGTGCGGGCCTCATCAGTGATCGGTGTCAGAAGCTTAATGGCACGCTCCACTGAAGACTCCATACCTGCAATAACGGGCTTAGTCGTTGCTCCAAAACCCTTCTCAGCGTACCAGCGCAGGAACATGCGATGACCGCCATCAGCATCGTTTTTGAATAACACGCAATCGCGCTCAACATCGGCTAATTCACCGATGCGACTAGGTTGGCTGAGCAAAAGGGCACATGCTGAGACGGTTATAATGTCTAGCGGACTGGTCAAATCGTTATTAAAAAGCTCACCCAGGGCTTGAATTGACTCGCGGCTCGGTAGTTTTTTCTCACGACTTCTCTGCTGCTCCTTAAGCGTGCCTGAGCTCTTATATTGCAGCGGCGAAGTCCATCGAAAGGGATGCGCGAGTAATCCTTTATCTCTCATCAGCACGATTATTTTTTCGAGATGCTTGCTCCTAATGTATGCACTATTTCCATCAGGAAATTCAGCTTTGAGTTTTTCACAAGCTCTGTTGCAGATAGCGGCCGATACCCTCGTAATGTCGCTTGAACCAGTCACTTCGACCAACGCAACCTCAAGAATTCTTGCGCCGGAGAGCATGTCCTTAGCCGATTTCTTTCCTCGAAATACCCTGTAATATACAACTAGCGCTTTGGCGAAATCCATGAACGCCGGCTGCATATATTTTTTGTCTTTTGGATTCGAATTTCTCGGTGATCCATGTGCGGTGAAGGCGCAAGATTTAATTCCCGAATTATGCCATGAGTCCATATCCCAACGAATTCCCGGATGAACTCGTTGGTTAAGAGTTCCCTTGGGCAAAGTGGCTTTTGCCCAAGCGAGAAAGGCATCCAACTGCGCGGCGGCTTTAAGGTGGCTAAGGGGTTTAAAATCGATGATATTGCTCATACGTCTACTACACTTGCCTTGCCTGATTCGCGTAGCGCGTTACAATCAAGAATTACCTTGCGACATGCCAGAATGGCGCGATCCCATAGAACTCCCGTAGTTTTATCGTTGGTGATGGTTTGTGCGCGTCGGCGCTCCAGTCGCGCAAGTGCGGCGCTGTGATCTGCGTCAAAGAGTGGCTGAAATTTAATGCATCCGTAACATGTAAATGGGGCATCCAGGTGGCAGGCTTTATCGGCACCGCAGACGGCAAGGTCTTCAATCATTCGGTCTTCACGATCCCCATTTTTTGCAGCAGCACGATCCGTCACGATGGTGCCCGTAAAAGCTCCAACGACCATCGCGAGATGATCACTCATCTTCTCGTCAATCAGCTTCATTAACTCAGCAGATACTGCTCGGTATTTACGTACGGTGCGTGTACCGGAGTGCATCAGTGCGCTGGCGATTGACCACTCATCCAGTCCCGCGTTCGAGAGATCGGTACCGAGCGTATGTCTGAATCGATGGCCTTTAGAAATTTTGAGAGGCTGATGTGTCCGCGGAGAGATGGGAAATCCAGGCATGCTCTCCAATTGCAATAACCAAGCTCTTATAACTCCGCCGGAAATATGAAACTGAGTCTGGGGGGCATGCTCCAAAGATTTTTGATCAGGGAGGTCAATTATTACGGGAACTGTTTTGTTATCCCTTAATTTATGATCTAGCTTACGGCGAAAGAGTGGTACATGCTTGATCGCTTTATTCCAATCGGCTCGGCCAGGATATTCCTGCTCAAGTTGAGCTTGAACAATCGCCTTGTAGGCCTGTACCGTGTCGTAAAGATCTTCATCTAAGTTGAAGGTCTCGGACGCTGTTCGCCATCCCGCATCATTGTCTTTTTGCTTCGCCCAAAATATTCGTATAAGGTAGCCCCGCTCGGTTTTGATAAAATCATCAAAAACCATCATGCGTAGTTGTGAGCCACGCTGCCCATAGATCATCGCTAGACGTAAATAGAGGTAGCGCTCAGGGTCTAAATTGCCGTGACAGAACTGTTCATGCGCCCACTGATGCAGGGCGTCTTGCTCAGTCTGAATGAAAGGCCCCTGCTCAGGATCCAAGCGCAAGATGACATCATTTTGGGATCGCTTCTTCTTGCGTAGTGCGTTGTAAGCTTCAATCAGGGCTTGCGAAGGTCGCTGTTCGAGCGATTCGCATGTTTGCCAAAATCCCATGAAGCCGATCAGTGCGGAAAGCTCCCCCATATTAAAACGCTCGCGCAAATCAATCAGGTGATCCTCATTGAGGGGATTTAGTCCCACCTGCGCAGCACGCGAAAGAATTGAAGCAACTAGCCCATTAGTTCCCTGTGAAACCTCTGCCATGCGATAAGCCAAGGCGGCGTGTAGCCAGCGTTGCCAATCGAATGAAACGCAGGCGATTGCGGCTTGCCAGTTGATCGAGCTACGGGATGACCTATCAGGCCACCACATCGGTTCAGAGGGAGTGAAGTACGCGCCACATTTGGCAAGGCGAGGTGTATTCAGCCACGCATCAAGAGAGTCCTGTGAGGGGGCCTTAAGTGCTGAAACTTCGAGACTCATTCTGCGTGTCTCTTGCCAGACTTGGTCTCGACACTTTCTCTGATAGCTTTGAATTTATCAGAGCGCTTTTTCATCGCATTATTTGCTTCTTCTTTCCAGAATTTCGCCCCATAGAGGCTTGGCATATTAGATTCAGAACTCCATCCAAAAGCATAGGTAAGAACTTTTTGAACCTTTGTCGTGCGATCCTCTGGGGTAAGTGTTTCCAACTCCTCTCGCATGCTTTCAAGTAATGTGTGGACTGCATCATGACGCAATATATGGGGGTGAATATGTATCAGTTCAGGTACTACTTTACCAACCCGAGGCAGGATGCCATCAAGGGCTTTGATACTCAGTGGCCTACCTTCATTGCGTCGATGAGATACCAGTAGAAAGGGGTGTTTTTTTGCCGCAGACGGCCCCCTTTTAGAGATGCGGTAGGTGTCCACATATTTCTTCAGTGCGAAGATAAGATCGTCACCCATTTCCAGTATGCGCTCGTGGGTTTTGAATTGCGGAGCCAAAGTGCGCGGGTCGACTTCCTCGCTCTCAAGATTGACAACTGAGAGCTGTCTGCTGTGCCACCGAATATCTCCGAGCTTAATCAAAAGCATTTCGGAACGGCGTAGCCCCATATCCAGCCCCAAGAGCAAAATAATATAATTGCGCAGCTTCAACGCTTCATTTGCAAAGGGGTTCTTAGTGCTCTCAGGATGCATGATCTCTAACAAGAGATCTCGCTCCTGATTGGTCAGCCCCTTCATGTCGCTGTTTCTGACCTTTTTCCAGGCAGGCTTGGCTGCCTTTATCTTGCGATTGAAACGCCGCTCGACGTCATCGGCGGCGGCATCTCGCGTCGTCTCGTCACCCAGCTTTTCGTACAGAAATTTGAGATAGTCGCGTACGGCTTCAAGACGCTGCTGCGCATGGACTCTACCCACTGTTTTGTAGGCCGTTGGAGTCAGATGTACACCTCTGTATTTTTTGTCCAGGGTTGATTTGTGTAATGCCGCGTCAGCGACAAAGCGTGAAATCTCACTATCAGTTAAGTAGCGAGATTTCGGCCGCTCCTCCAGGCGAGCGATCAGGTCAATTGACTCATACTCCAGAAAGTCCTCGACCACTCCGATGTGCTCTAAATACTTGTGCTGTGTGTTCAATGCCCGACCTGACTGCTCCAAGGTCATATAAAGGTTCGGGTAGTAAACAGGCATGTGCTCTTGCACCAACACCTTTCCTCTAGCACCATCAACCCTTATCTCTACGATTTGATGACCCACGGCTTGCCTCCAAAACGTAACGTTTTCAAGTATAGTAACGAATCAAAGCAGCCTCAATCATAAGCGTGACTTTTTTGATTTTTTGCAACGCATGCTAAAAATACTCGAAAGCCGCGCAGTATCTGACTCATAGGTGTTTTTAAAGATGGCAAAAGGCGACAAACACGGACAAACAGGTTCTTACGTCTATACCATGCATCGGCTGGGCAAAGTTGTCCCGCCGAAGCGGGAAATCTTGAAGAACATCTCCCTGTCGTTTTTCCCCGGCGCCAAAATTGGCGTGCTCGGCCTGAACGGCTCGGGTAAATCCACCCTGCTCAAGATCATGGCTGGCGTCGACACAGAGTTCGACGGCGAAGCTCGCCCGATGCCAGAGCTGAACATCGGTTACCTGCCACAGGAACCACAGTTGGACCCGACCAAGACCGTCCGTGAAGTGGTCGAGGAAGCGGTCAGCGTAATCAAGGACGCCCAGGCGCGCCTGGACGAAGTCTATGCCGCTTACGCCGAGCCGGATGCCGACTTCGACAAGCTGGCCGCCGAGCAGGCCAAGCTTGAAGCCATTCTGCAGGCCAGCGATGGTCACAACCTGGAGCGCCAGCTGGAAGTGGCCGCCGATGCCCTGCGCCTGCCGGCCTGGGATGCCAAAGTTGAGCACCTGTCCGGTGGTGAGAAGCGTCGTGTGGCCCTGTGCCGCCTGCTGCTGTCGGCCCCAGACATGCTGCTGCTCGACGAACCTACCAACCACCTGGATGCCGACTCCGTCGCCTGGCTGGAGCACTTCCTCCACGACTTCCCGGGCACCGTGGTAGCGATTACCCACGACCGTTACTTCCTCGACAACGTCGCCGGCTGGATCCTCGAGCTCGACCGCGGCGCCGGTATTCCGTACGAAGGCAACTACTCGGGCTGGCTGGAAGCCAAGTCTGATCGTCTGGCCCAGGAATCCAAGCAGCAGTCGGCTCATGAAAAGGCCATGAAAGAGGAACTGGAGTGGGTGCGCAAAGGCGCCAAGGCCCGTCAGTCCAAATCCAAGGCTCGTCTGCAACGCTTCGAAGAAATGCAATCGCAGGAATTCCAGAAGCGCAGCGAAACCAACGAGATCTACATCCCGGCTGGCCCGCGACTGGGTGACAAAGTCATCGAGTTCAAGAACGTCACCAAAGGCTATGGCGATCGCGTCCTGATCGACAACCTGTCGTTCAGCATGCCAAAAGGCGCCATCGTCGGTGTTATCGGTGGTAACGGTGCCGGTAAATCGACCCTGTTCCGCATGCTCATGGGCAAGGAACAGCCGGACTCCGGCAGCATCGAGATCGGTGAAACCGTACAACTGGCTTGCGTTGACCAGAGCCGCGAAGACCTGGACGGCAACAAGACCGTGTTCCAGCAAATCTCCGACGGTTCCGACCAACTGCGCATCGGCACCTATGAAATCCCGTCGCGTACCTACGTTGGTCGCTTCAACTTCAAAGGTGGCGATCAGCAGAAGTTCGTCAAAGACCTCTCCGGTGGTGAGCGCGGCCGTCTGCACCTGGCCCTGACCCTCAAGGAAGGCGCCAACGTCCTGCTGCTCGACGAACCGTCCAACGACCTCGACGTAGAAACCCTGCGTTCGCTGGAAGAAGCCCTGCTGGACTTCCCTGGCGCTGCCATTGTGATCTCTCACGATCGCTGGTTCCTGGACCGTGTCGCCACGCACATCCTGGCGTACGAAGACGATTCGCAAGCGGTGTTCTTCGAAGGCAACTACACCGAGTACGAAGCCGATCGCAAGAAGCGCCTCGGCGAAGCTGCTGCCCAGCCGCACCGGGTACGGCACAAAAAACTGGCATAACGCTTCGGGGTTTGCACTGAAACGGGGCCTGTGGGCCCCGTTTTTTTTCGCCTCTTCGGCCCTGTAGGAGCGGGCTTGCCCCGCGATTTAGGTGTGTCAGTGGAATTGTTCGCGGGGCAAGCCCACTCCTACAGAGAATGTATACACTTATACAAATGCACCAATAAATTTCATAAAAACGACATGGCGCCCTGTTCCAGTGCGAGCGGTTCTTGGTAAAGTTGGGAAAAAAACATAAGTCCAACTCTATCTGGTGAATGTCTACATGATCGAATCCGTCGAAGACTTCCTTGCGCGCCTGAAACAGCGCGACCCTGCCCAGCCTGAATTCCACCAGGCTGTTGAAGAGGTGCTACGTAGCCTCTGGCCTTTCCTCGAGGCTAACCCTCATTACCTGCAAGCCGGTATTCTCGAACGCATGGTCGAGCCTGAGCGGGCCATCCTGTTCCGCGTTTCCTGGGTTGATGATGCTGGCAAGGTCCAGGTCAACCGCGGCTACCGCATCCAGATGAGCAGCGCGATCGGCCCGTACAAGGGCGGTCTGCGTTTCCACCCTTCGGTCAACATTGGCGTGCTGAAATTTCTGGCCTTCGAGCAGGTGTTCAAGAACTCCCTGACCTCGCTGCCAATGGGCGGCGGCAAAGGCGGCTCGGACTTCGATCCGAAGGGCAAGAGCGATGCTGAAGTCATGCGCTTCTGCCAGGCTTTCATGAGCGAGCTGTATCGCCACATCGGCGCAGACCTGGACGTTCCGGCGGGCGACATTGGTGTCGGCGCTCGCGAGATCGGCTTCATGTTCGGCCAGTACAAGCGTTTGGCCAACCAGTTCACCTCAGTACTGACCGGCAAAGGTATGACCTACGGCGGCAGCCTGATCCGCCCGGAAGCGACCGGCTATGGTTGCGTGTACTTCGCCGAAGAGATGCTCAAGCGTCAGGACCAGCGCATCGACGGTCGTCGCGTCGCGATCTCGGGTTCCGGCAACGTGGCCCAGTACGCCGCGCGTAAGGTCATGGACCTGGGCGGTAAAGTGATCTCGCTGTCTGACTCCGAAGGCACCCTGTTCTGCGAAGCCGGCCTGACCGACGAGCAGTGGGATGCACTGATGGAACTGAAGAACGTCAAGCGTGGGCGCATCAGCGAGCTGGCTGAGCGCTTTGGCCTGGAGTTCCGCAAGGGCCAGACCCCATGGAACCTGCCATGCGATATCGCCTTGCCGTGCGCCACCCAGAACGAACTCAACGGCGAAGACGCCCGCACCCTGCTGCGCAACGGCTGCATCTGCGTGGCTGAAGGCGCCAACATGCCAACCACCCTCGATGCTGTGGATATCTTCATCGAGGCAGGTATTCTGTTCGCTCCGGGCAAGGCCTCCAACGCTGGCGGCGTGGCCGTGAGCGGCCTGGAAATGTCGCAGAACGCCATGCGCCTGCTGTGGACCGCCGGTGAAGTGGACAGCAAACTGCACAACATCATGCAGTCGATCCACCACGCTTGCGTGCACTACGGCGAAGAAAACGGCCGTATCAACTACGTCAAAGGTGCCAACATCGCCGGCTTCGTCAAAGTCGCCGATGCCATGCTGGCCCAAGGCGTGGTTTAAGCCTCTGGGGTGATGGCGACGATCTCGATCGACAGATCCCCTGCCGGTCGTCGCCACAACACCTCATCACCGGGCGCAGCCCCCAGCAGCGCCCGGCCCAGCGGTGAGCCCCAGTTGATCAGGCCCTTGCCCGCATCGGCCTGATCTTCACCGACCAGTTGCACCTGATGCGTCTGGTTGTGCTCATCGACAAAGGTCACACCGCTACCAATCTGCACGCGATCTGAAGCGCTGGCCTTTGGCACCACCAGGGCACTCTGTACACGCGCATTGAAGTAGCGCAGATCGCGCTCTGTGTCGGCCAGTTGCTGCTTGTCGGCGTGTTCACCTTGAGCTTGCAGCTCGTTGTGGC
Source organism: Pseudomonas sp. NUPR-001 (assembly GCF_052147955.1). Classification (NCBI taxonomy): domain Bacteria; kingdom Pseudomonadati; phylum Pseudomonadota; class Gammaproteobacteria; order Pseudomonadales; family Pseudomonadaceae; genus Pseudomonas; species Pseudomonas sp. NUPR-001. Next base: position 5,214,592 of record NZ_CP197353.1, on the reverse strand, counting down.
GCGCGTGCAATTCACTGACCCGCTGCTGCAACTGAGCAAGGCCCTGGGCAGTGACATAGTTGGGTTGTGTGCTGATCTGGCGCTCGACCGGTTGATCGGCTTGAGCAGCGGCGTGGTCTTCATTAACGAATGCTCGGCTCACGACAAGCTCCCTGTGCAGGCTGATGGCTCGGCGATTGAAGCGTAGCCCGCACTGCTTTTTCTTGCCGCTTGAAGCTTGTCCCTAGCGCTTATAGGCGCGTGCCGCATCGCGGTCTTTCTCTTCCTGCCACTGCTCGTCGCGCTCATCCCAGTGGCGTGCGCGGTAATCCTGCTGGTCCTGGCTTTCCTGCATGGCGTGGCACTGGCGGAAGCCATCGTCCCAGCCGGTTTCGTACTGGCGATTGTGCAGGTAGCGTGGCACGTCCTTGCGAAAATCCCCGGCCATCACCCCGGCGGCCTGACGACCGCTGCTGCAGCCGTCCTGAAAGCCATCGGCGTACGCCGGTGGATAGCCTTGATCGATCAACTGCTCATGGGTGATTTGGCACCCCGTGAGTAACACCATTACGCCCAGCACCCAAGCAAACCGCTGCATCTTCGAACTCTCCACGCATTGTGGATAAGTCTAGGTGGGGAATTGTCGGCGCCACGTGAAATCACCATGAAGCACCTGTAGGAGCGGGCTTGCCCCGCGATCGCGATGTGACTGACAGCTCGCAATCGCGGGGCAAGCCCGCTCCTACATTGTTCAGTAGTGATACCACTTCAATTCCAGCATCACCTCGTTCTGCGCGGTTGCCAGTTGGCTGAACTCACGCTTGGCACTGAGCCGCAACCCCAGATCGCGGGACAGTTCCCACTGCTGGTTCAGGCTCAAGCTGCGACGCACTTCGCCATTGGTGAAGTAATCCCCCTTGGCTTCAACGCTCAGCGTGCCCAGCGGGTTGCGCCACAGCAGCCCGGTATTGAAACCCGCCGCTGGAGCAATGAACTGCGCGAAGTCGTTATTGTGCTCAACCCTCACCGTACCCAGCGCAAACCCGAGCATGTCGTCGGCCAACTGCCAGGTCCCCCCGGCGCCACCGTTGACGTGGCTGACCAGCACGTCGTCGTCATGCTTGCCCAGCACCCGCTCCAGACCACCGCTCACCTGCCAGGACCAAGGCTGCAGCAGGTCGTTGCGTGGCGTCAGCGAGCGAATGGTCGCCAGGTCGAAGCGCTGCACCTGCCAGTCGTTATTCTCGTACTGACGCAACTTGAGCTGGAGGATCTCGATCTGCGCACCGAGGGGAAAGCCGTAGGCGTTGTCGTTGAGGTCGTGGTAGGCCATGCGCAGGCCATATTCGGCGAAGGCGCGGTCTTCGCGAGTCCCCACGCCAAGTTGCCAGGTGCGCGATTGATGGCCGTCTTCAGGCAAGCCTGGGCGTTCGATGTCCAACTCGGGCGCGGGGTTACGGTTGATCGCCCGCAGCAGCTCGAAACTGCGTTGTGTGCGTGCCGGGTCACGCTCCTGGCCGTTGGCCCGGTAGCGTTCGAGGCGGTAGGCGGCATCCTGAACCAGCGCCTGGCGCTCGCGGGGCAGGGCGGTGAATTCGGGGCTCTGCAGGTAGGCGGTGTCGGCACTGACGGCAAGCACTTGTTGTTGCTCCGCGGCATCGAGCGGCTTGGCGCGTTCCAGCAGCTCGCGCTCGCGTGACGGGCGATAGTCAATGCGCTCGACCAGGCCCGACTGTTTGACTGCCTTGACGGTGTCAGTGGGGATGGCCGTCAGCGGGAACTGCGAGGTCAGGTCCAGGCTCGGGCGCGCCACTTGGAGCAGTTCCAGCAGACGGTACGAGCAGTTCTCGTCGAAGAAGAAGTAGTCGAACTGGATCTGCTTGAGTTCCCAGATGTGTTCGACCATGCGCGCGGTTTCTTCCGGCGTCAGGTTCAGCCGGTATTCCCACAGGTCACGGTTTTCCAAACTGCGGTATTCGGAGAGCTTTTCCTGATAGGGCACCAGGGCAAACAGCCCCGGATAGCCACCCATCAGGCCTTTCCAGGCGTAGAGGATGCTGTTGTCGTTGCCTTCGATGTAGGCGCCAAAATTGATCGCGTAGCTGAGCAGGGCCGTATCGTTGCTCTGCACATCGGCCTGATCGATACGCAGCAAGGTATGACCGAACATCGAGGACGGGCTATTGAGGTACGCGGCAGGGAAGATCATCACCGCGCTGTGCGGCGAGACGTCCTTGAACCATTGTGTGAATTCTTTGCAGTCTGGCGCCGGAAGATCATCAAGTTGCAGTTGCTCACGCAGCCAGCGGGTACGGGCCGGGAACACGCACTGCGCGTGCTGCTCACCGAGGCTCGCCGGTGCATACAGCGCCTGCAGCGTGGCACGTAGTTCCTGGTCGGGGTGATGGGCACCGTCTGCGGCGAGGAAGAAACGCCGGTCATCGACATAGCTGCGCCAGCCACCAAGCTTGGCGGTTTCATAGTGCCCCAGGGAGATCCAGTAGCGGTCAGAGGCCAACTGCGCAAGGCGCGCGTCATCGATTGAGGGTGCAGCATGCAACGGGGCGCAGGCACACAGCGCCAGGTAAGCAAGGCGTTTGAGCATGTCGGGCAACTACGTCTGAATGATGCCGATAGAGGCAAGAAACAACCCGCCCCGGTGTGGGGCGGGTGGGCCGAGCTTAAGCCTGGGTTGCGTATTTGGCCAGGCGTGGATCGCTTTTGAGCACCGCCAGGGTGTTGGTGTGAACATCTTCAGCGGTGACGTCCGCGGTTTTGAAAATGTCCTGGAAGTGTTGATGAGTGACCGCTGCAAAATGCGCACGGTCTTCTGGTGCTACCCCAAGCACCACGGCGTAAGTGGTCAGGGCTTCGCCTTGGCCTTTTGCCATGTCTTCGGACAGCTCATTCATCATGCCATTCATGGCAAACCAGGATTTGCCGCCATAGGTCAGTGCCGCGTTGGTCGAGCAGCCGTTGGTGCCCGAGGTCATGCCGAAGGTGGCGTTGCCGGAGGTGCCGTTGGTGGTGGAGGCGAGGAAGTGGGCCGGAGTACCGCGCTGGCCCTCGAACAGCATGTTGCCCCAACCGCAGTCCGGTCCGCCGGGCGCCTGGGCCATGGCGTTGAGGGAGACCGCGGTGAACAGAGTACCCAGAAGAATCCGTTTCATAGCTTTGTTCTCTTTCTAGTCGTAGATACCAAAGGTCAGGGTGATCTGGCGTGTCTGTCAGCAGAGTTGCCAGGGGCGGGTCGGTTGTTTACCCAGCCGCGCAGTTATGGAGTTTAGGCACGATCTAAGGGTTCCGTGATTTATTGCGAAAAATTGCTGAGGAATGTTGACGTAGTGCAGGTTTTCGCCCCTGCGACATATTGTGCCAATGAGCCTTGCAAGGCGCAGGCAGGCAGCGCCAGAATGCTTTCATCTGCCCCGCCGAAGTAAGGAAGCCCGATGCCCGATCCTGTCGCTGCGAGCCTGCGTCTTGCGCCAGAAGCCTTGACCCGGCCGTTTTCCGCCGAACAGTTCGACTTTTCCACCACCAATGATCTGGAGCCTTTTCGCGGTGTGCTTGGCCAGGAACGTGCTGTCGAAGCCTTGCAATTTGGCGTCGCCATGCCACGTCCCGGATACAACGTGTTTGTCATGGGTGAGCCCGGCACCGGGCGTTTTTCGTTCGTAAAGCGTTACCTCAAGGCCGAAGGCAAGCGCCTGCAGACGCCGTCGGACTGGGTCTATGTCAATAATTTCGACGAGCCTCGCGAACCGCGTGCACTGGAACTGCCGCCAGGTAGTGCTGGGGCTTTCATCAGCGACGTTGGTGGCCTGATCGACAACCTGCTGGCGACGTTCCCGGCCGTGTTCGAGCACCCGTCTTACCAACAGAAGAAGAGCGCCATCGACCGCGCCTTCAATCAGCGTTACGACCGCGCGCTGGATGTCATCGAGCGCGCCTCGCTGGAAAAGGATGTCGCCCTGTACCGAGACAGCAGCAACGTCGCCTTCACCCCGATGGCCGACGGCAAGGCCTTGGACGAGGCGGAGTTTGCCCAGCTGCCCGAGGCCGAGCGCGAACGTTTCCATGAAGACATCGCTGAGCTGGAGGAGCGCCTCAATGAGGAGCTGGCCAGCCTGCCGCAGTGGAAGCGTGAGTCGAACAATCAGCTACGCCAACTCAACGAAGAGACCATCACCCTGGCGCTCCAGCCGTTGCTGGCGCCACTGTCGGAAAAATACGCAGAAAACGCTGGCGTCTGCGCCTACCTGCAAGGGGTGCAAGTCAACCTGCTGCGCACGGTGGTCGAGCAACTGGTGGATGACAGCAAGACCGATGCCCAGGCGCGCAAGCTGCTGGAAGAGCAGTACTCGCCAAGCCTGGTAGTAGGCCATCATGCCAGTGGCGGCGCGCCGGTGGTGTTCGAGCCGCACCCGACCTACGACAACCTGTTCGGCCGGATCGAATACAGCACTGATCAGGGGGCGCTGTACACCACCTACCGCCAACTGCGCCCCGGTGCGTTGCACCGCGCCAATGGCGGCTTCCTGATTCTGGAAGCGGAGAAGATGCTCGGTGAGCCATTTGTCTGGGATGCGCTCAAGCGTGCCCTGCAGTCACGCAAGCTGAAGATGGAGTCGCCGTTGGGCGAATTTGGCCGCCTGGCCACCGTCACCCTCAACCCACAGATGATCGCCCTGAACATCAAGGTGGTGATCATCGGCTCGCGCCAGCTGTATTACGCCCTGCAGGACCACGATCCGGACTTCCAGGAGATGTTCCGGGTGCTGGTCGATTTCGACGAAGACATTCCCATGGTCGACGAGAGCCTGGAGCAGTTCGCCCAGTTGCTCAAAACGCGCACCAGCGAAGAGGGGATGGCGCCGCTAAGCGCCGACGCCGTGGCGCGCCTGGCCACTTACAGTGCGCGTCTGGCTGAACACCAGGGGCGCTTGTCGGCCCGCATTGGCGACCTGTTCCAGCTGGTCAGCGAGGCGGACTTTATCCGTCACCTGGCCAACGACGAGATGACCGATGCCGGTCATATCGAGCGGGCGCTCAAGGCCAAGGCCACGCGTACCGGCCGGGTATCGGCGCGGATTCTCGACGACATGCTGGCGGGGATCATCCTGATCGACACCGAAGGCGCGGCCGTTGGCAAGTGCAACGGCCTCACCGTGCTGGAGGTAGGGGATTCGGCGTTCGGGATACCGGCGCGTATTTCGGCCACGGTCTATCCGGGCGGTAGCGGCATCGTCGACATCGAGCGCGAGGTCAACCTCGGCCAGCCGATTCACTCCAAGGGGGTGATGATTCTCACCGGTTACCTCGGCAGCCGCTATGCCCAGGAATTCCCCCTGGCCATCTCGGCGAGTATTGCCCTGGAGCAGTCCTACGGTTATGTCGACGGTGACAGCGCGTCGCTGGGTGAAGTCTGTACGCTGATCTCCGCCTTGTCGAAGACACCGCTCAAGCAATGCTTCGCCATCACCGGCTCGATCAACCAGTTCGGTGAAGTGCAGGCAGTAGGTGGGGTCAACGAGAAAATCGAAGGTTTCTTCCGCTTGTGTGAAGCACGCGGACTGACTGGCGAACAGGGCGCAATCATCCCGCGGGCTAACGTTGCCACCTTGATGCTCGATGAACGGGTGTTGCAGGCGGTGCGCCAGGGCATGTTCCACGTTTATGCCGTCAGCCAGGCCGACGAGGCATTGAGCCTGCTGGTGGGCGAGCCGGCCGGTGAACCCAATGCCGACGGCGAATTCCCCGAGGGCAGCGTCAACGCCCGTGTGGTGGAACGCTTGCGGGTGATCGCCGAAATGATCAGCGAAGAGGACCTTAAAGAGGCCGAGAAGGAGCAGGCCGAGCAAGCGCTGGCTCAACAAGCCGCCGCGCAGATCAAGACGTCCTGAGTCAAATAATCGGCGCCGCAGCGGTCAGTACCGCTGGGCGCCGGTTTTTCTACGCGAGAGCAGAATTCTTCTATTCTTCTAGTCAGGGAATGCAGTCATTTCAGGATAGAAACAGCCTTGCCCGCAGGGTTGAACAAGGGTTTCCCGAGGATCGTCGCCATGCCGCGCAGCCTCAGCCTCACCCGCCAATGCCTGGGCCTGGTGACCCGCATTGAATGCAGCATTCGCCCACTGGCCGGCGACAACGGCATGTGGACCCTATTATTCGCCGCCGGTATGGCCGGTGAGCAACCTTCTGCAATCAAATCCCAAGGGCCTTTTCATGGTCCCTTCGTGGCCGAGTCGGTGCTTGAAGCCATCGTCGATAGCCTGACCCTGCACGGTTATCAGGTAGCCGACGATCCGCAGATCTGGAGTGTGCACCTGCAAGCCCAGCTGCGGCGGGTCAATGGTGAGCGCGTCCATCACGTTGGTGATTTCCAGTTCAATCCGGAAACCTGACGCCGCACTCGCGTATTTGCCGCTTCTCCCTGGCGCTGCCCCTGTGGCAGCGTGCCACGGGCTTTTTCTGTCATGGCTGGCTGTTTATACTCGCGCTCGCTATTTTCGCCACCTGACGAGTTTTCAATGGAACGTATTATCGAAAATGCGATGTATGCCTCGCGCTGGCTACTCGCTCCGATCTATTTTGGTCTGTCGTTGGGCCTGCTGGCGCTGGCACTGAAGTTCTTCCAGGAGATCTTCCATGTGCTGCCCAACATCTTCTCGCTGGCCGAGGCTGACCTGATCCTGGTGATCCTCTCGCTGATCGACATGGCCCTGGTCGGTGGTTTGCTGGTGATGGTGATGATTTCCGGCTACGAGAACTTCGTCTCGCAACTGGACATCGACGAGAGCAAGGAAAAGCTCAACTGGTTGGGCAAGATGGACTCCTCTTCGCTGAAGATGAAGGTGGCAGCATCCATCGTGGCGATCTCCTCGATCCATCTGCTGCGGGTGTTCATGGACGCGCGGAACATCGAGACCGAGTACCTGATGTGGTACGTCATCATCCACATGACCTTCGTGGTCTCGGCCTTTGCCATGGGCTACCTGGACAAGCTGACCAAGCACTGATCGCGCTGTTTGACGCCACAAATGACCGCCTGTCCGTTGTAAAACGGACGGGCGGTTGCGTTTTTGCCTTGTGCTTTGGCGCAGGCTGTACAAAAAATGAACGGTCACTTGAAAAGCCTGCTCAACGTTCCAGTAGCGAGGTATCGCAATGAACCTTCAACAACTGAACACAGAGGCCAAGGCCGGTCATGTCGAAGAGCTCAACCTGATAGCCCTGGAAGGCGGCGATTTCATTCTTGAGGCCCGTGTCAAAGGCCACGCTCACCCACTGTCCGATTCCAAGGGGCAACGTCTGAAAGTGCATTCGGTGGTCGATGCCCAGCGTCTGCTCGACGGCTTGCCTGCGGTACCGCTGCATCTGGTGCACTGGTCGATGGACGACGAAATGGTCGGCGGCAGCAACACCGGTGACGGCGACTTGAAAATACCGATGCCACGACGTTCTGCCTGGTAGCTGAACTGCTTTGCCGCAGTGTGCTAGGCTGCTCGCCCTTTTCATAAAGGGCGCGGTTGTCGTGCGCCCTGCTGCGGAGCAAGCAAATGTCCGAAATCAATCTGTCTACCGACGAAACCCGCGTCAGCTACGGCATCGGCCGTCAACTGGGTGGCCAACTGCGCGACAACCCGCCACCGGGTGTCAGCCTGGACGCCATCCTGGCCGGTCTGACCGACGCCTTCAATGGCCAGGCCAGCCGCGTTAGCGAAGAAGACCTGTCGGCCAGCTTCAAAGTCATCCGTGACATCATGCAGGCTGAAGCTGCAGCCAAGGCCGAAGCCGCCGCTGGCGAAGGCAAAGCGTTCCTGGCTGAAAACGCCAAGCGTGACGGCATCACCACCCTGGCTTCGGGCCTGCAGTTCGAAGTGCTGACCGCCGGTGAAGGCGCCAAGCCTACCCGTGAAGACAGCGTGCGCACTCACTACCACGGCACCCTGATCGACGGCACTGTGTTCGACAGCTCCTACGAGCGCGGCCAGCCAGCAGAATTCCCGGTTGGCGGCGTGATCGCTGGCTGGACCGAAGCCCTGCAACTGATGAACGCCGGCAGCAAATGGCGCCTGTACGTTCCGAGCGAGCTGGCTTACGGCGCTCAGGGCGTTGGCAGCATCCCGCCGCACAGCGTACTGGTGTTCGACGTCGAACTGCTCGACGTTCTGTAATACCTATCGCGGGGCAAGCCGCTCCTGTAGGAGCGGGCTTGCCCCGCGATGCTTTCAATACAGCTCAGCATTCGGGCGCAACGCCCGCGCATAGCAGAACAGGAACAGGTTCCTCACCAGTTCCTTGAGCACAATCGGCTCGCTTGAATTCAAACCGTTAAGGTCCAGATCACCCTGGTCGCGCAGCTCGTCCAGTGCTTCTTGCTCGAGCACGGCACAGACCTCACCGGTTTCCCGATGCAGGATGCGCAGGTAAGGGTGCGGGCGGTCAAGCCAGGCGTCTATCAGATAAGTCATGGCTATTCTCCTTGGAAGCGTCCAATGAGAATAATTCTTATTATCAAAATAGCAAGGGGCTATTGGCAAAAATATGCCCAGTGGTGCAGCGAGGGGTTTCGAGGCTGGCAGCCAGCCCCGAAACCACAGGGCTTCAGACCTTGCGGACGAATTCCGATTTCAGCTTCATCGGCCCGATACCGTCGATTTTGCAGTCGATGTCGTGGTCGCCATCGCACAGGCGGATGTTCTTGACCTTGGTGCCGACTTTGACCACCAGCGAGGTGCCTTTGACTTTAAGGTCCTTGATCACGGTGATGGTGTCGCCGTCTTGCAGGACGTTGCCCACCGAGTCCTTCTTGACCGCTTCATCGCTCGCTGCCTCGGCTTCACCGGTGGCAGACCACTCGTGTGCGCACTCGGGGCAGATCAGCTGGACGCCGTCTTCGTAGGTGTATTCGGAGTTGCATTTAGGGCAGGGTGGCAAAGTGCTCACTAGGGTTCCTCTAGGACGTACAGATACAAGACCTACATTGTATAGGGTTTTGTCTGTCAGAGGGGGAAAGCAATCGCGGGGCAAGCCCGCTCCCACAGGACGCTGTGGGAGCGGGCTTGCCCCGCGATAGGAGACAGCTCGGAATCAGTGCGTACGCGCGACCGCAAACTCGCTCAGTTCAACCAGTGCGTCACGGTATTCGCTGGCCGGCAGCACGTCCAGGCAGGCAATTGCACGGGCCACGTAGTCGCGTGCCAATTGTGCGGTGTAGTCCAGGGAGCCGGACGCTTCGACCGCAGCACGGATGCTTTCAAGGTCTTCGATACCGCCTTTCTGGATGGCCTGACGTACCAGCGCAGCCTGCTCGGCAGTGCCTTCGCGCATGGTGTAGATCAGCGGCAGGGTTGGCTTGCCTTCAGCCAGGTCGTCGCCGACGTTCTTGCCCAGGGTTTGCGCATCGCCTTTGTAGTCGAGCAGGTCGTCGACCAGTTGGAATGCCACGCCCAGGTGGTCACCAAAGGTGCGCAGGGCTTCGCGTTGCTCTGGCGTGGCCTCGGCCAGGGCCGCGGCGCTGTGGGTCGAGGCCTCGAACAGCATGGCGGTCTTGCCGCGGATGACGTCCATGTAGACTTCTTCCGTGGTGCTGGCATCGCGCACCTTGGACAACTGCAGGACTTCGCCTTCGGCGATGACCCGGGTGGCCTTGGAGAGGATCTGCATGACCGGCATCGAGCCCAGTTCGACCATCATTTCGAACGAGCGCGAATAGAGGAAGTCGCCGACCAGCACGCTCGGTGCGTTGCCCCACAGGGCATTGGCAGTGGAGCGGCCGCGACGCATGCCGGACATGTCGACCACGTCGTCATGCAGCAGGGTGGCGGTGTGCAGGAATTCGATGGTGGCGGCCAGCAGGCGCACATCGTCGCCTTCGCGACCCAGCGCCTTGCCGCACAGCAGCACCAGCAACGGGCGCAGGCGCTTGCCACCGGCTGAAGTGATGTAATCGCCGATTTTCGATACCAGCGGTACACGCGAAGTCAGCTGTTTCTTGATAATCTCGTCAACGGCGCTGAAATCGTCCGCTACCGCGCGGTAGAAAGCTTGGGGTTGCATCGGCCACAGGTGCTCCATAAAGGTTGCGCGGCATGCTAGGTCGCGGGTCCCGGTGTGTCAAGGCGCGGTCCTTGCGGGCCGGGGGCGGGACTTGCAAGGAACGGGCGCGTTGCGTACAATCGCGCACCCTGAACTTCCTGGGCAGCACCTGCCTTACGCAATTGCACTGGGCCGTTCCAGCCCTATGCAGCCATGCCAGCCAATACTCTTCCTATAAAGAGCTGGGTGAGCAGGATTATCGGAGAAATACCCATGTACGCAGTAATTGTTACCGGTGGCAAGCAGTACAAAGTCGCCGAAGGTGAATACCTGAAAATCGAAAAACTGGAAGTCGCCACTGGCGAATCCGTAACTTTCGACCGCGTTCTGTTGGTTGCCAATGGCGACGACGTGAACATCGGCGCTCCAGTCGTTGCTGGTGCCAAGGTTGTTGCTGAAGTGATCTCGCAAGGTCGTCACGACAAAGTGCGCATCATCAAGTTCCGCCGCCGTAAGCACCACATGAAGCGTATGGGCCACCGCCAGTGGTTCACCGAAATCAAGATCACCGGTATTTCGGCTTAATCGCCTAAATCCCATTTCTGGAGAATTGAACCATGGCACACAAAAAAGCTGGTGGTAGTACCCGTAACGGTCGCGACTCAGAAGCCAAACGCCTTGGCGTGAAGATGTATGGCGGCCAGGCTATCATTCCTGGCAACATCATCGTGCGTCAGCGCGGCACCCAATTCCACGCTGGCTACGGCGTTGGCATGGGTAAAGATCACACCCTGTTCGCCAAGATCGCGGGTAAGATCAAGTTTGAAGTAAAAGGCGAGTTCAACCGCCGTTACGTGAGCGTTGTCGCCGAGTAATCGTGCGCACGCTGGAAAAGCCCTGTCTCGCGACGGGGCTTTTTCGTTTGTGGGGTGAGTCTCTTGCAAAGCTGTTTGTATGGGCTGCCGGCGCTGGTGTTTCGGTCGTTGACGGGGGCCGCCGCGCTCATTTTTGCAAGAGCCTTATGTCTTTGTGTCACTCAGCTCGTCCAGCTGACGAGAGGCGATTTTTATGAAGTTTGTTGATGAAGTATCGATCCGGGTAAAAGCCGGTGATGGCGGTAACGGTTGCATGAGCTTCCGCCGCGAAAAATTCATTGAGAACGGCGGTCCCAACGGCGGTGACGGTGGCGATGGCGGCTCGGTGTTCATGGTTGCCGACGAAAACCTCAATACCCTGGTCGACTACCGTTACACCCGTCATTTCGAAGCCCAGCGCGGCTCCAATGGCGGCAGCACCGACTGCACCGGCAAGAAGGGCGACGACCTGATCCTGCGCGTGCCGGTCGGCACCACGGTGATCGACGCCGCTACTCAGGAAGTCATCGGTGACCTGGTCAAGCCAGGTCAGAAGCTGATGGTGGTGCAGGGCGGCTGGCACGGCCTGGGCAACACCCGCTTCAAATCCAGTACCAACCGTGCGCCACGCCAGACCACACCGGGTAAACCGGGTGAGCAGCGTGACCTGAAACTGGAAATGAAAGTGCTGGCCGACGTTGGTCTGCTGGGCTTGCCGAACGCTGGCAAGAGTACCTTCATCCGTTCGGTATCGGCCGCCAAGCCGAAAGTCGCCGACTACCCGTTCACCACCCTGGTGCCGAACCTGGGTGTGGTCAGTGTCGACCGTTGGAAAAGCTTCGTCATCGCCGACATTCCTGGCCTGATCGAAGGTGCCTCCGACGGTGCTGGCCTGGGTATCCGTTTCCTCAAGCACCTGGCGCGTACGCGCCTGTTGCTGCACCTCGTCGACCTGGCGCCGCTGGACGAAAGCAACAGCGCCGATGCCGCCGAAGTGATCGTCAACGAGCTGACCCGCTTCAGCCCGTCGCTGGCCGAGCGTGATCGCTGGCTGGTGCTGAACAAGTGCGACATGCTGATGGACGACGAGCGTGATGAGCGCGTCAAGGAAGTGGTCGAGCGTCTGCAGTGGGAAGGCCCGGTCTATGTGATCTCGGCGATCTCCAAGCAGGGCACCGAGCAGCTTAGCCGCGACATCATGCGTTACCTCGAAGACCGCGCCGACCGCCTGGCCAACGATCCGGCCTACGCCGAAGAGCTGGCTGATCTCGATCAGCGCATCGAAGACGAAGCCCGTGCCCAGCTGCAAGCACTGGACGATGCCCGTGCGCTGCGCCGTAGCGGCGTGAAGAGCGTGCACGACATCGGCGACGACGATGACGATGATTGGGATGACGACGACGAAGACGGTCCGGAAATCATTTACGTGCGCGACTGACGCGTTGCAGTACACTAAACGCCGCTCTCTGGAGCGGCGTTTTAGTATCTAAAGATCTATATAGGTTGGAAGAAGATGCGGAGCAAGGTGACGGGTGCGCAGCGCTGGGTCGTGAAAATCGGCAGTGCCCTGCTGACAGCAGATGGCAAGGGCCTGGATCGCGCGGCCATGGGTGTCTGGGTCGAGCAGATGGTGGCGTTGCATGAGGCAGGTGTTGAACTGGTACTGGTATCGTCCGGGGCGGTTGCCGCCGGGATGAGCCGCTTGGGTTGGGCCAAGCGACCGGCAGCGATGAACGAGTTGCAGGCTGCCGCCTCGATCGGTCAGATGGTGCTGGTGCAGGCCTGGGAGTCGAGCTTTGCCGAGCATGACCGGCACACCGCGCAGATTCTTCTGACCCACGACGACCTCTCCGACCGCAAGCGTTACCTCAACGCCCGCAGCACCCTGCGCACCCTGGTTGACCTGGGTGTGGTGCCGGTGATCAACGAAAACGACACGGTGGTCACCGACGAAATCCGTTTCGGCGACAACGACACGCTGGCAGCGCTGGTGGCCAACCTGGTCGAAGCCGACCTGTTGGTGATTCTCACCGACCGCGACGGCATGTTCGATGCCGATCCGCGTAACAACCCTGATGCACAACTGATCTACGAAGCCCGTGCTGACGATCCAAGCCTGGATGCGGTGGCCGGTGGCACCGGCGGCGCACTGGGTCGTGGCGGCATGCAGACCAAGCTGCGGGCTGCGCGTCTGGCAGCACGCTCCGGTGCCCACACCATCATCGTTGGCGGGCGCCTGGAGCGCGTGCTGGATCGCCTCAAGGCTGGTGAGCGCCTGGGCACTTTGCTGTCGCCTGAGCGCGGTATGCTCGCGGCTCGCAAGCAATGGCTGGCTGGTCACCTGCAGACCCGCGGCACCCTGGTGCTCGATGATGGCGCGGTGAAAGCGCTGCGTACCGACCACAAGAGCCTGTTGCCGGTTGGCGTCAAGACCGTGCAGGGCAGCTTCCGCCGTGGCGAAATGGTCGTCTGTGTCGGGCCTGATGGCCTTGAAGTTGCCCGCGGTCTGGCCAACTACAGTGCCCTGGAAGCACAGAAAATCATCGGGCAGTCGTCTGAAGCGATCGAAGGCCTGCTGGGCTACATCGCCGAGCCCGAGTTGGTACATCGCGACAACCTGATTCTGGTCTGAGGAAACAACCGTGCTCAAAGGGATAGTGGCAGCCGCGCTGCTGGCAGTGCCGGTACTGGCAGCGGCCGAGGAAATCGGCCAGGTGTCGACCGTGTTCAAGTTTGTCGGGCCGAACGACCGTATCGTCGTTGAAGCCTTCGACGACCCTAAGGTGGAAGGCGTGACCTGCTACCTGTCGCGGGCCAAGACCGGTGGCGTCAAGGGTGGCCTGGGCCTGGCGGAAGACCGCGCTGAAGCCTCGATCGCCTGCCGCCAGGTGGGGCCGATCAACTTCAAGGGGCAGCTCAAGGATGGCGAGGAAGTGTTCAAAGAGCGCACTTCGCTGGTGTTCAAGACCATGCAGGTAGTGCGCTTCCTCGATAAGAAGCGCAACACCCTGGTTTACCTGGTGTACTCGGATCGGCTGATCGAAGGCAGCCCGCAGAATGCGGTGACGGCGATTCCGATTTTGCCCTGGGCCAAGTGATACATCGCGGGGCAAGCCCGCTCCCACTGGTCTGGTGGGAGCGGGCTTGCCCCGCGATCAGCTTCACACCGAAGCTTCTTCCTCTTCTTCTTTACGCACCACCGCCTTCTCCACATCGCGACGGCTGATGTACTTCCAGTCGGCCTCGTCGATGTAGATCCCGTTCGGCCCGCTACCCCCTTCCAGGTCGATGGCAACGTGCGCCGAGACCTGCGGTTTAACACTGGCCAGAATCGGCACGAAGCCCAGCTGCAAGCTGGTTTCCAGCAGTGCTGCCTGGTTGCGTTCGTCGATGTCGGCGGCTTCGTCGAGGTAGTACGGCAGGCGTACACGGCCCGCCAGGTCGCGGTCCATCAGGTGCAGCAACAAGTACATGTTGGTCAGCGCCTTGATGGTCATGGTGGTGCCGTTGGAGGCCGCACCGTCGATGTCGGTGTGGATCACCGGCTGACCACCAACCTTGGTGATCTCGAAGGCCAATTCGAACAAGTCTTTCAGACCCAACTGGTTGTGGTTGGCCGCCACCAGCCGTGCCAGGTACTCCTTGGCCTCTTCGTTCTTGTTGTCCTGTTCGGCGCTGGCGTTGAGGTCGAACACCGACAGGGTTTCACCTTCTTCGTACTGACCAGCACTGTGGATGATCTGGTCGATGTGCTTGAGGGCTTCTTTGTTCGGCGCCAGCACAATGCGGAAGCTCTCCAGGTTGGAGACCTGACGCTTGTTGATTTCGCGGTTGAACAGGGCCAGCTGGTGCTCGAGGCTGTCGTAGTCGCTGCGGATGTTGCGCAGGGTCCGGGCGATGTCGGTAACGGCTGCACGGCGCGCCTTGCCCAGGGTCAGGGCTTCTTCGGTGCGGTGCGAGTAGGCGTTGATCAGCAACTGCAGGCGACGTTCCATATCGTCTTCGCTGTCGAACTTGGCCACGCCCTTGAGGCGTACCTGAGCGTACAGCGCTTCGATCTGGCCATCGACCCGCAGCAGGCCTTGCCAGCTGTCCTGGTAGTCGTTGAGCAGCGGCAGCAGGTTGTCCATGGTGTCGTCGACCGGTTCCATGAACGGCGTACCGAACGGCAGGTCGGCAGGCAACAACTGACGGCGGCGCAAGGCGTCGTCGAGGGTGCGTTGCTTGGCTTCCATGTCGGCAATCTGGCGGCCGACCAGTTGCAGCTTGGCCGACAGTTGCTGGACGCGCTCGGTAAAGGCATCGCTGGAGCGCTTGAGTTCGTCCTGGGCGGCTTCCATCTGCGCCAGTTGTTCAAGCTTGTCGCCTTCTTCGGCGGCCAGGGTCTGGCTGCGGCGGAAGTCTTCCAGCGCCTTCTGGGCATCCAGCACTTGCTGATACAAGGCTTCGGTCTGGGTCTTGCTGGCGGCGCGGTCGGCGGCCACAGCCTGCTGGGTTTTCAGCTGCTTGAGCTCTTTCTCCAGACGTTCCTTCTGGTCGCGCAGGGCGGCACGGTCGGCCAGGGCCTGCAGCGCTGGCGGCTCGATGTGCGACAGGTCAATCGACAGGCCCGGGGCTTCGAAACGCTCGCCTTTGAAACCGTCGAGCACCGCCTCCAGGGATTTGACCCAGACGTCGCTGTCGTCCAGCTCGATGCCGCGCTCGCCCAGCGGCAAGCTGAACAGGGCGCCGTTGAACAGGCGCATCAGGCGCTCGACATCTTGCTGGGAGAACTCTTCGCGCAGGCGTGCGTAGCTGTTGTTGTCGGCGTGGTCGAGTTGCTGTTTCACCGACTTCAGGCGTTTTTCCAGGTCGCGCAGACGCTCTTCGAGGTCTTCGGCACTGAACTGACGCGATTGCGCCAGCGCACCGGCCAGCTCGTCGTGGGCGTCTTTGGCGGCCAGCAGTTGCTGTTCTAGCACTTTGACGTCATCGACCAGGGCAAAGCGGTGCTTGAGTACTGACAGCTCGCCGAGCCAGCGCTGTACGCCGGTGATTTCACGCTCCAGACGCATCAGCTCCTGGGTGCCGCCGCGCTGGTCGTTCTGCAGGCTGTCCTGCTCGTTCTTATAGTGCTCGGCCTGGATCACCAGCTCTTCTTTGCGGGCGCTGGCGTAGTCTTGCCAGGTGCCGAGCAGCGAGTCGAGCAGCGGTGACAGACGATGCAGCTTGCCGCGCAGGATGTCGCGCTGGACCACGCCGTTGGCCAGGGCCTCGACCAGCGGGCCGGCAGCTACCAGCGAGTTGTAGTCCTGCTCCATGCGACGGACATCGCGGAACGCCTCTTCACAGGCAGCGATGTAGTCGACGCTGCCCGAACGCAGGCTGTGCTCGAAGGCATCGAGGAACAGCTGCTTGAGCTTGGCGGCGGTAATTTCGCGCATGTGCAGCAGGTTGATGAATAGCGCGCGGAAGGTCTTCAGGCTTTGCTCGCTGGTGGAGCGCAGCGGGATCAGAGTGAGGTCCAGCGGCACCGTCGTGTGGCCGCCGACCAGCAGACGGCGCAGTTCGTCGGGCTTGAGCTCGTAGGCTTTCAGGCCGTTGCGCTCAAGGTTGCTGAACAGCTCTTTCTGGCGCAGGCAGGTGTCGTTCTTCTGGTAATGCGCCAGGTCCAGTTCACCGGCATAGGCGAAGAACTGGTGACCGAAGCCGCCACCCGGGCCGCGACCGACCACGCCGATCACATGGGGGCCGTGGGGCAGGTTGACTTCGCAGAGGATGTAGCTGGTGTCGCTGGCGAAGTAGAAACGCCGCGACTGCTCCAGGCTGTATTTGCCGAAACTCATGTCGGACATGCGCGCCAGGATCGGGAACTGCAGGGCGTTGATCGAGGCACTCTTGCCCAGGTTGTTGGCACCGTAGACCGACAGCGGGTGTTCCAGGGGGAACAGGCCAAGGCTGTAGCCGGCGGTGTTGAGCAGTGCGAAGCGGCGAATGCCGTAGCGTTCCTGGCTCATGCGTCAATCTCCTGTTGCTCTTCGGCGATGGCGCGGGCCAAGGCGTCTTCTTCGCTTTCTTCAAACGGGCTGAGGTCGAGCGGGTCGTCGGTACGGTTCAGCTCTTCCGGGCTTTCTTCTTCGACCAGCACCGGCGTTGGCAACGGCAAGTTGCTGTGCAGGCTGGCGGCCAGGTCGCGGTCTTGCTGGACCGACAGGCACACGTCGAGGAAGCGGTGCATCGGTGGCAGGAAGCGGTAGATACCGTTTTCTTCGTGGGCAAAGCCGAGCTGGGTCATGCGGCGCATGATCTTTTCTTCCAGCTCGTCCGGGGTTTGCACTTCGGCCTGGATGAACAGGTCGCGGTACTTCTCCAGCATCGACGGCAGCTCATCGCGGCCAAGGCTGCCGCCATCGAGCACCGACATCGGGTCGCGGCCCTGGTCGGCCAGGTGCTCAACCAGAATGAAGGTGAACAACGACAGGCGCTGGGCGGTCTTGTTGACCTGCGCGGCGGCCTGGTCGGGAACGAAGTAATAGAAACCACGGGTGTCGCAGACCAGTTCAAAACCCAGGGCCTTGAACAGGCCACGGTACTGGTCCTGGAAATTCGACAGTTGGGCGTACAGCTCCGGGTCGCGGCGGCTGATGTGAAAGCCCTTGAACAGCTCGCGGAAGATCGGTGCGAGCTGGGACAGTTCGGAAAGATCAAGATGCATGGGCAGGGCTCGCAGTAGGCTCAGGCGATGGTTCGCGGCTCGATGTCAGGGCGAAGGAGCGCAGGCTGACCAGGTGTTCGCGGGTGGTGTATTCGCGGCGTTCAAGGCGCTCGCGGGTAAAGCGTTTTTCCCGCGACAGGCGCGAGAACCAGTACAGCAGTTCATCGGTGGCGCCTTCAGGCTCTTGCTCCAGCAGCCAGACCATCAGGTCGGGCAGTGGCAGGGCGTCTTCGCAGCGTTCGAGCATTTCCTTGACCGTACGCGGTGCGCGCGGCGCCTCGCCTTTGTGGCTCTTGTGCGCTTTGGGGAAGCGCGCAGGTTTCGGTTCGAAGCGGGCCAGGGCGTAGACATAGGCCTCGACCTGGCTGGCGCTGCCGAGGAAAGTGCTCTGCGGCCGGGTGAACATCGGCATGGCAGCCTGCGGCACGGCGTCCAGGCCTTTGCGGCGGATCACCGACAGGGCCAGGGCGGCGCCACGGGTCACGGCGTTGTGGCGGCGGGCTTCTTCGCGCAGCGGCAGCAGCAGTTCGCGGGCATGGCGCAAGGTCAGCTGGGCGCTGGTCTGCATTTCCAGGATGCGCGCGTGGGTGCGCAGCAGCATGTCGTCATCGACCAGGTGGCCCAGGCGCGCCTGTTCACCGAGCAGGCGCAGCAGCACGGTTTCGACCTTGCGCACGCCCTGTTCGAAGGCGCCGTCGGCGTTCACCAGCTGGATCATTGGTTCGACGTATTCATCCCAGGTCGCGAGCACCTCGGCATACCGCTGGCGCAGCGGGATCTGGCGATCGCTGGTCTTGGCCCGTTCGGCCACGGCAACCAGGGCCTGTTCGTCGTTGTCGAGTTTTTTCAGAACGTCGCGAACGCGCATGTCGAGCAGGCGCAGCTGACGCGCCAGGTCGTTGCCGTCACGAATCTCGAAGGCGTCCTGAATGTGCCCGGCCAGACGCTCCAGGTGACGCAGGTAGGCCTCGATCTCCAGGCACAGGCCCAGGCGGTGTTCGCGGCGCAGGTAGGCGAGGAAGTCGTGGATCTGCGCATTGAGCTCGAAGCGGTTGGGGCTTTTCGCCACCGGCACGAGAATATCCAGGCGGATCCACACATCGAGCAGGCTGGTGATGTCCTGGGGCGTGCTCTCCAACTGCTGGTTGGCCAGTTGCTGGCGCAGTTCGCCGAGGCTCAGGGTGCCCCCGTCGAAGCGCTCGCACAGGGGCTCGAGCAAGGCCCAGTGTTCGGCTAGGGCGCGCAGGACGCGCTTGGGTTCGATCATTGGCGGTTCGACTCGTTGCCAAATAAAAGCGCCGATTGTACTGCATCAGGCGCCTGTCGATTCACCCCCTGATCGCTCGAAGCTGCTGTTGGGCGGTTTTCTGCCGATCAACAGCGGCGCCCGGCGGCGAACAACGTTAGAATACTGGCCCTGACTTATCCACAGATGGCCGATCCTTCTTGTTAATCGAGTCCCGCCGCCGCGCTTACCTCAACGCCATGCAAGTGGTGCACTGGCTGCCGCGTACCGAGCTGCCGTTCGCCGCCCCTTCGCGCCCAGAGCTGTTGCAGCCACTGGTGCCTGAGGCGCTGCCCGAGTTCGACGCGCCGTCGGCGGCGCCTGCGCCGGTGTTGGTCAATGCGCCGCAGGCGCGCAGTGGCGAGCGACCGAAGATCGAGATTCCGCGCCCTGGCAATTCGCCCAAGGCTGCCAGCAAGCCAGTGGAGTCGGCTGAACCAGTTGCAGAGGTCTTCAAGCCCAAGCCACTGCCGCCACCGCGCTTTGCCCTGCAATTGTTGCGAGCTGGCAGCTGCCTGCTGTTGGTAGAGCTGGCGACTGGCGAGCCGTTCCAGAGCCGCGATCCCTCCTACCTGTTGCTCAAAGACATGCTACGTGCCGCCGGCTTGCCCGACAGCCCGCAGATCATTGGCGAGCCGGTGCGTTGGCCGTTGCTGGTGCGTGGCAATCTTGACCAGGGGCCACAAGCGGCCACCGATTTTGTCCAGGGCTTTATTCAGGCCCGGCTGGAAGAAACGCCGAGTGTTTGCATTTGGCTGATCGGATTGCCTGCCGTGCGTTACGCCGGTGAGGCAGACGCCGAGGCCTATTACCGCGAGCTGCCGGTTCAAGGCCTGGGCACTGCCTGGGCCTTGCCGGGGCTTGAGTTGTTGATGGACGAGCCGCAACGCAAAGCGGACGTCTGGCAAGCCATGCGCCGGCTGATGGCGCGCTGGAAACCAAGTGATGAGTGACACAATCAGCTTCCGCCGGATGACCGAGGCGGATCTGGATGCCGTACTGAAAATCGAATACGCCGCCTTCAGCCACCCCTGGACCCGGGGGATTTTTCTCGACGGGCTAAAGTCCTATGAAATCTGGTTGATGTTCGAAGGCGAGCAACAGGTGGGGCACGGCGTGATCAACGTGATCATCGACGAAGCGCACCTGCTCAACATTACCGTCAAGCCGGAAAGCCAGGGTCGTGGCCTGGGTTTGCGTCTGCTGGAAGAGCTGATGAAGCGCGCCTACGAGCTGAACGGTCGTGAGTGCTTCCTTGAAGTGCGTGCCAGCAACCAGTCGGCCTACCGCTTGTATGAGCGCTACGGCTTCAACGAAATCGGCCGCCGCCGCGACTACTACCCGGTCGCTGGAGGGCGCGAAGATGCCCTGGTGATGGCCTGTACCCTGATTGAGTGAGAAGAGGCGAGCATGCACGATCTACAAGAGCTGATTGATAACAACGCGCGTTGGGCCGATGCGATCAAACAGAAAGATCCGGATTTCTTCGCCAAGCTCGCTCGGCAGCAAACGCCTGAATTCCTCTGGATTGGTTGTTCCGATGCGCGGGTGCCGGCCAACGAGATCGTCGGCATGCTGCCGGGTGATCTGTTCGTGCACCGCAATGTCGCCAACGTGGTGCTGCACACCGACCTGAACTGCCTGTCGGTGATTCAGTACGCGGTGGATGTGCTCAAGGTCAAACATATCCTGGTCACCGGCCACTACGGCTGTGGCGGCGTGCGTGCGGCCATGCAAGATCGACAGCTGGGTTTGATCGACGGCTGGCTGCGCTCGATTCGCGACCTGTACTACGAGAAACGCAACGAGCTGGCGGCGCTGGAAGGCGAAGCCAAGGTGGACCGCCTGTGTGAGCTCAACGTCATTCAGCAGGTGGCCAACGTCGGCCATACCAGCATTGTGCAGAACGCCTGGCACCGTGGGCAGAGCTTGTCGATCCATGGCTGCATCTATGGCATCAAGGATGGTCGCTGGAAGAGCCTGAACACCACCATCAGTGGCCCTGAGCAGTTGCCGCCGCAGTACCGGCTGCGCCCACAAGACTGATCACTCTGTCTGTGGGAGCGGGCTTGCCCCGCGATGCAATGTAACTGACACACTGCTATCGCGGGGCAAGCCCGCTCCTACAGAAGAGTCAGGTGTTCTTCAGGTCGCGCAGCATGCGCGTCACTGCACCGGTGTTGCACTTGGCACCAGCCTGTACCGGTGTCATGTCGCGAATGCTGCGAAAGAACAGCTCGCAGGTCTGCTTCTTCGCCGTCACCTGCCATTTCTGTGTGCAGGCCCCCAAGGTGGCCTGGGCATCCGCCAGCGGATTTCGCCCCATGCCCGCCTGCCAGCAGGCTGCACTCAAATCCTGGCCCATCATTTTCAAGCCCGCTTTGTCGGCCTGGTCTTGATCACCATCGTGGTTTTTCTTGTCTGCGGCATACCAGATCGCACTGGGGTGGTTGGCGCCCAATACGGCCACGCGTTGTCCGGTTTGCGGCTGGATGCTGACCAGCCCCAGCACACCCAGTTCAGGCCCATATTGTTGCTCGATCCAGCTACGCACCGGCGCACCAAACGCGACCATCGGCAGCGAGGCGCCACTGCCCGTATGGGTGAGTTCCCGGACCATGCGCACCTGGTAGTCCGTGAAGTAGCCATACACCCCTTCAAGCGCTTTACCGGCGCTGGCGGGGGCGGCGATTGGGGCGATGTCGATGATGGTCTGGTAAGCCGGCGTCTGCTCGCTGGGGATGCCGTTGTGGGTCAGCAGCGTGGCCCAGCGGTCGGTGGTGTTGGAGCGCAGGTAGTCCTGGGCCTGGGTCAATGAGTAGTCCGGCGGAAAGTGCAGCAGTTCAATGCTGCGGCGGTTTTCCAGGGCCATGCCCAGCGGCAGGAACAGGCTCCAGTTATAGGCCCACTTACCTTCGCTGTTCAGTTGACGGGCACCCTGATAGGCCAGTTCACCTGTGTCGAGCAAGGCTGCCAGTGGCTTGCTGTAATCACTGGGCACGCCTTGGATCTCTGCGTACAGGTGATGATTGTCGCGGCTGACGCGAACGTTAGCGGCGGGGTAGCCATCACGTTGCACGCTTTGGCTCAGGTAATGCTCAACAGTTTTTTCCAGCGTCCAGTCACGGAAGCAGATCACGTTGCAGTTGTTGGGGTAGGCGAACAGCCGCGCCACGCGTGCCTCGTCACCCAGATTGATTTGGCTATCGGCCAAGGCGGTAGCGCTGCCGAGCAGAGCGCTCAGTCCGAGTGCCAGTCGTGCGGTGGTGTACATGCTTAACTCCTTGTCATGACCTCCTCGCGACGGGAGGGTTGCCATACATAAGACGTTTTCCGCGTACAGGGAAGGAGAGAATGCTGATGGCCGTGTGGCGCAAGGCGGGTATTCACGCGGGTGTTCTGTTGGCGCTGTTCAGCAGTGTCCAGGCGCAGGGCGATGAACGAGATCTGTACATGTTCGCCCACTGGGCTGGCGACCATGAAACACGCGGGTTCCGGGAGATGCTGGTGGACGCGCGCCTGTACGGGGTGGTGCCGATTTCGCAGTTGCTGCGCTCGGCCAGTGACTGGCGCTTGTGCTCGGCACAACCCTTTGCCGTGGCGCCCGCTGCGCAGTGGCCAGCCGTACGCTCGACCCTGCAATTGCTCAAGACGCTGACCGAGAAAGGCATATTGCCGCGCTACGAAGTGGTATCGGCGTACCGCGACCCACGGCTGAATCGCTGCGCCGGTGGCGCGCTGGGCAGTGCCCATACCCAGTCATTTGCAGTTGATCTGCTGCTGCCGTCCTGGGCCGATCCCAACCCGCTGTGCACGTTCTGGCAAACCCAGGGTAAGGCCTGGAACATGGGCCTGGGGCGATACCCGTCAGGGCGCATTCATATCGATACGGCAGGTTTTCGCACCTGGGGCGGGGATTTCACTGCTGGTTCTTCGTTTTGTGCCTTGCCGGGGAACGGTTTGACTCACAGCAAATGAGCCAGGCAGGCGCTGGCTTGTTCGCTGACCCACCGGGTAAAGCGCAGGCAGTTGTCATCGCCAGCCATCGCCTGCGGGCACAGCAGGTAATACGCCGATTGATCCTGTAGGAAACTGCGCGGCGCCTGCAACTGACCGCTGTCGATTTCGTCCTGCACCATCAGAAACGACGCCATGGCCACGCCCAGCCCGGCGACGGCCGCCTGGATGCACAGGTAAAAATGTTCGTAATCGGCGCGACTGCTGCCCTTGTCTGACTCGCCACTGTGGCGCAACCAGGTGTTCCAGGCGCCGGGGCGCGATGCGCTGTGCAGCAGGCGCAGGCCGTCCAGACCTTGGTCGGGGTAGCTCAGTTGCGGGCTGCTCACCGGCCCGACCCATTCGTCACAGATCTTTACCGCATGCAGGTCAGCGTCCCAGCGAAAGTCATCGCGGCGCAAGGCCAGGTCGACGCCGCTGCGGGAAAAGTCGATGGGGCCACCGGCGGCGACCAGGTGCAGGTGGATGTCGGGATGTGCGGCATGGAAGGCCGGTAGGCGAGGGATCAGCCATTTCATTGCGATGGTTGGCTCGCACGACAGCACCAGCACGTTCTCGCGGGCCTGTTGTTGCAGGCGATAGACCGCGCCTTGCAACTGCTCGAACACCGACAGGGTGGTGCCGTGCAGGGCGCGGCCCGCCGGGGTGAGGAAGATCGCCCGGTTGCGCCGCTCGAACAATTCCACGCCCAACGACTCTTCCAGCAGCCGCACCTGGCGGCTCACTGCGCCGTGGGTGACGTTGAGCAGCTCGGCGGCGCGCACGAAGCTTTGGGTCTGGGCGGCGACGTCGAAATAGCGAAAGGCAGAGAGGGCTGGGAGCTTCATATGTGTGAGGAAAACTAGCGGATTTGTCGCACTATAAATCGTTTTTTTTGCTGGGCGAAGGTTTTGATAATAGGGGTATGTGCTGAGGGGTCGCGGGGCAAGCCCGTTCCTACGGGGTGTTGTTGAATCAATGTTCTGTGTGTTTTTTTAGCAGATCGAGGAGCTTTTTGTGAACGAGCTATTTGCCATTGCGCTGTTCACCGTGCTGGCGGTGATCAGCCCGGGTGCCGACTTTGCCATGGTCACCCGCAGCAGCTATGCCTTTGGCCGTCG
This sequence comes from Pseudomonas sp. NUPR-001, assembly GCF_052147955.1. Classification (NCBI taxonomy): domain Bacteria; kingdom Pseudomonadati; phylum Pseudomonadota; class Gammaproteobacteria; order Pseudomonadales; family Pseudomonadaceae; genus Pseudomonas; species Pseudomonas sp. NUPR-001. Next base: position 5,190,622 of record NZ_CP197353.1, on the reverse strand, counting down.
TGCCGGGTTGTCCGCTGCGTTGGGGATCGCCTTGGGTGTGCAGGTGCATGTGTTGTACACCGTGCTCGGTATTGCCGTGATTATCAGCCAGACCCCGACATTGTTTCTGGCGATGAAGGTGCTGGGGGCGGGCTACCTGATTTACCTGGGGTACAAGTCGTTCACAAACACCACGCGGATTTCTCTGGAAGGCGATACGCCGCGCAGTCAGCTCGGTGAACTGGCAGCGTTTCGCTCGGGCTTTCTGACCAACGCACTCAATCCCAAGACCATGCTCTTTGTGGTCAGTGCCTACACTCAGGTAGTACAGCCGGGGAGTGCGTTGGCGACCAGTCTTGGCTACGGTCTGTTCATGTCGGCGGCCCATTGGCTGTGGTTCAGCCTGGTCGCGCTGTTCTTTTCTTCGTCATCTTTACGCCGGATCATGCTGGACAGGCAGTTGCTGGTCGATCGGCTAATTGGTGTCGCTTTAATGGGGCTAGGGCTGGCGGTGGTAGTGGCCAACGTGCGTTGATATGAACAAGTCTCCTTCTGCTCGCGTGCTGCAAGAAGCTGCCGAATGGCTGGTGCGTCTGGACGGCAACGTCGATGCGGCCGAGCGTAATGCCTTTCGCGACTGGCTCGATGCCGATCCTGAGCATTTGCAGGCTATCGAGCGGTTGCAAGGCAGCCTGGCGGCGCTGGGTGACTTGCCGCGTGAGTCCGCACGGCTGGCGCTGGAGAGCATTGCCCGGCGACGAACGCGTCGTCAGCCGCTCAAGGCGTTGGCGTTGGCTGCCCTGTTGTTGCTGGCGGTGGGGGTCGCCTTGCAGCAGTTTCCGCCGTCGTACCTGTTGGCCGATATTCGCACCAATACCGCTCAGTGGAGCATGCAGCAACTGCCCGATGGCAGCCGTATCAGCCTTGATGGCAGTTCGGCGGTTGATCTGCAGTTCGATGGTCGGCGCCGTACGGTCCGCCTGGTGCGCGGGGAAATTCGGGTGGATGTGGTCAAGGATGAAGCACGGCCTTTTCAAGTGTTGACCGAGCACGGCAGTGTGCGTGCACTGTCTGCCCGCTTTGTGGTCGAGCAACTACCTGACTTCAGTCGGGTGGCGATGATCGAGTCGGCTGCCGAGGTCGACAGTGCCGATAAACGTGTGGCCGTTCAGGCCGGGCAGGAACTGCGCTTTGACAGCGCTGGGCCAGGAGCACTGCAGCGCATCGATGCGGCGGCGATCGATGAGGCGTGGGAGCTGCATCAGTTGCGGGTGCGTGACCAATCCCTGGACGTGGTGCTTGAGCGGCTGGCGCGCAATCACCCGGGTTACCTGGTGTTCGATGCCAAGGCGCTGCAGCTGATGCGGGTAACGGCTGTACTGCCTGCCGATGACAGTCAGCGGGCGTTACGCTTGCTGGCGCGTAGTTTGCCGATCAGGATCGAGCAATATACGCCTTGGGTGACCCGTGTTTCTGTTGAGCAGCCTTGACGGGTGGCTTTTCGCGGGGCAAGCCCGCTCCCACTTGCCCCGCGATCTTCAAAACTGTTTCTCCAGCTTCAAACTGACGCTGTTCCTATCGTAGGAATACAACCAGTCGATATTGCTCTCGACCTTGTTGTACTTGACCGTCAGGCTCGGCACCAGGTCATACACGGCCAGCCGCGGCGCGCGCAGAATGAAGGTGTAGCTTTGCTCGTCTTCATTGCGCCGGTCATCGAGGATGGCGCTGTAGGCGTCGTACTGGCGCGTGCGGTACGAGGCGAACAGCACCGCACTCAAGCCCACCTCGAAGTCCTTGGCGACGCCCAGGCGCAGGCCCTTCTGAAAGTAGGCGGCGGTGCGGTCCTGGGCGTTGCGGTCGCTGAAATCGATGCCGCCGAACAGCGTCCATTGCCGGGGCAGGGCCTGCCACAAGGTGGCGTACACCGAGCTGGTATCGCCATCGAGGTTGCTGTTGATGTCGTGCTTGTAGGCCATGTCTTTGTAGTCGCCTTCAAGCTTGAACATGCGCGTGGCCGACAGCGTGTGCATCCACTCGCCGCGCAGCCCCCAGGCGCTGTACATGGCATTGTCACCAATGGTGTTGAACTCGTATGAGGGCCCCAGCGAGTACTGGTTACGCGCGTCGTGGTAGCTGTAGCCGACGTTGTTGATCAGCGTGCCTTCGTTGTACTTGCTCTCTTTGTCGTAGGCCTGGCCGTACCACAGCGAACGCATGAACACACCGTGATGGCCGCTGATGGCCACGCGTTTGTTCAGCGTGCCTTCGTAATCCACGCCGTGGGCCGACACCGCCTTGGGCAGCGAGCGGGTGATCAGGTAGGGGCCCTGATCAGTCTCCATGCGGTACACCACGGTGCTTTCAGAGGACTGGTTGAGGTTGTCGGCCCAGATTGGGCCGACGGCCAGCGAGCCTTGCCAGTCTTCGCGGTGGTCCAGGGCCTGGAGAAAACTGTCCACGGTTTTGCCCAGGCCCATGGCCTGCGCATCCGAGGGGCTGAGGCTGCTGCTGATCTGTTTGAATGCGGTGGTCGATTCGCGATCTTTGCGGTTCTCGAACAGCACCCGCGCCAGTTCCAGGCGACCGGGGAGAAAGTCCGCTTGCATCGCCAGCAGTTGGCGATAGTAGTCCTCGGCCTGGTCGAGATCACCTGAAGCGCGGGCCAGGGCACCGTTGGCGTAGGCGGTGAGCATCGGGTCGTGGCCGGGCAAGGCGGTGTAGCGCTGGAGGTAGTCCTTGGCGTGCAGCCATTGCTGGCGCTCGATGGACAAGTACACCGCGCGGCCCAGTTCATCGAGGTTGTTGCCAACGCTGTAGCTTTGGCCGTCGATGGTCAGCAGTGGCGCGGCGGTGTCGTTGGGCAGTTCGTCTTTGAGAAACTCGCGCTCTTGCTGGTTGGCGCGGTACTCGATGGATTGGTTCAGGCGCAGGCTGGTGTCCTGATCGGCGGCGAGTGCGGCCTGGGTCGTGAACATCAGCAGGGAAAAGGGCAGAAGGTGGTGCGTGAGTGATCGCTTGCAATAGAACTGGGGCATTACCAGGCTCTCAGAGTCGCTTCAATGCACCAAAAGCAAGTGCCCGACCTGCAGGCACTTGCTCGATGGTGCTACTTCAGGATCAACCCGCTACTTACTTGCGAACGCCACCGAAAGCGGTGTCGTAGTTGCGGTTGGCAAACTTGGCGATACCGGCCACCGAGGCGGTGGCGCCTGCGCCGAAGAAGCTGCCTTGGGTGGTGCCGCTTGACAGAATGGCATTGCTGGTTGGGTTGAGGGCCGAGGCGTTACCACTGAAGCTGGCGTTAGCCGTGTTGATGTTGGCGTTGAGCGCAACTTTCAGGGTGCTGTTGCTCAACGAGCCGGTCAGTGTTGGCGCGGCAGTGCCGAACGATGCAGTCAGCTCACCGGACATCAGGTTACCGCCGGAGTAGTTGTTGATGCCCTGCACGGCGTAGGTCACGCTGGCGGTTGGCAGTACGCGGCCGGTGGTGTCACCAGAGTAATAAACGGTGCGAGTTGGATCGTTGTTGGCGCCGCTCTGCGACCACTCACCGTAGTACACCTGCTGGCTGGCAACCTGTTTGAAGTCGAAGTTGCCCAATGCCGAGTGGGAGGGAGGCATCATGGCTGCGGTGATGGTGGTGACACCATGAGTGTCGGTGGGGACCATGCCTTTCAGGCCGCTGAAGGCAACTTTTGCACCGTTGTGGAAGGCTTTGACGCCAACCGCCGGAACACCGTTGGCACTTGGGTGATTGGGTATGCCTGCGTCTTGGGTGCCGCCAACGACAATTGCAGTATCGTAACTTTGCCCGGAAGAAGTCGCAGCCTGAGCAACGCCAGCCAGACCAAAGAGTGCAACTGCCAGTACGGTGTAGTTGAAAGATTTCATTTGTTCATCCCTGAATTCAACACATAAGTGCAACGCTCGCCCCTGCATAAACTTCGTACGGCGTCTTCCAGCCCAGGCGTTTTCGCGGGCGTAAATTGATCTTCGTTACCACGCGACTGACCGCCTCGACGGTCAGCTTGCTGAAGTCGCCGCCCTTGGGAAAATACTGCCGGAGCAGGCCGTTGGTATTTTCATTAGTGCCTCGCTGCCAGGATGAATAGGGTTCTGCAAAAAAGACTTGGCACTGGCTCCGATGCGCAATGCGTTCATGCCCGGCAAACTCCTTCCCGTTATCCAGCGTCAGCGTGTGAACAGCATGCCCCTTGAGCAACAGATTGATCGCCCGCGTTACCTGCCGGCGCGTCCTGCGCTTGACCGGATAGGCGCTCAGGTAGCCGCTTTTACGATCAACCAGCGTGACCAGATTGCCGCCTACGCCATGCACCGTGTCACCCTCCCAATCACCTAGACGCTCGCGGGCTTCGACCTCAGCAGGGCGCTCGGTTATCGATACGCGATTACGCAACTGTCCGCGCCGGTCGTGGCTTCCGTAGCGTTTTCGGTACAGCTTCCTGCGGTGCCGCAAATACTTGTATAACTCGCCACCTGCGTGTTTGTCGGTGGCGATAAACCGATAAATCCACTCGTGACTGACCGCGCGCTCCGGCTGCTCTTGCTTCAGGCGCTGAGCAATCTGCTCCGGGCTCATACCGTGTTTTAGCCAGAGCGGCAGATAATGGCTGAACCACGTTAATGGCTTGCAGTGCTTGCGCGCCTGCGCTCGACGGGCATCACTTTCATGGGTCGCAGCAACCGCTTTGTAGGTCTTCTGGGAGCTGTTGCGGCGAACCTCACGACTGATCGTCGAGGGATGTACGCCAACCTGTTTCGCGATGCTTGCCTGGCTTTTTCCGGCGCTCAGACCGGCCTCAATCTGGTAACGTTGGCCCTGAGTCAGCTGCCGGTAATGCGTAGTCATCTGCGCTTGAATCCTTCGGTGTGAGAGCCTGGATTCTACCGGTGGCTGACTCTCTGCCTATCGTTTCAAACGTTGCACTTATTCTATGAATTCAGGATCCATTGATTAATTAAAGTTAATTCAACACGTCAAGCATTTGCCAAGCAGCTTTTCAGCCTCCCATGTAGTACCCCTCCCCGAAATTTAGAAAGTAGTGGTAAAGCCGATTTTCAACGTTCGACCTGGTGCGGGCATGGCCGAGCGCGTCAGTGGGTCGATGTAATAAAGGTTGGTCAAGTTGGTGCCGGTCAACTCTATGGAAGCGTCGTCGCTCAACTTGTAATTTATGTAGGCGTCATAAGTAATGATGTCGTCCCACGACATCGGCGTGTTCAGGTAGTAACTGACCATGGCGCTGCTGCCATAGTTGTTATAGAACTTGCTTTCGTGTTGTTTGTAATAAATGGCCCGCCCGCCAACTTCAAGTTTTCGCTCGAAGAATCGTGCCCCAACCCCCAAGTTGGCTGACCATTCAGGCATGGCCATACTCACAAGATAACCACCGACAAAGCCGTCATCCACGCAATTGGGTGTAGAGCCGCTCGGGTCAAGCATGATCGCAGAATGTTCATCACAGACTTTATTCTTCAGGACATGGCCGATGCTCATGTCAGTGAATACGCGTCCATTGTCATATCGGCCCTGAAACTCCAGGCCAGCGGTGGTCTGCTTTTCGAGGTTTTCGAAACGCATCATCGGGTCGCGCTCGATTACATCCTTGGTGGTGTTGTGGTAGTACGTCAGCTTGATGTCGGCAATTTCACTGCCGCCGAGGCCGGACAAGTTGTGGACGTAGGCGACCTCATAGTTGCGCGCATGCTCCGGTTTCAACCCCCACGGGTTGGTGGAAGAAGAGAACCCGACGGTGCTTTCAAACATGCTCGGGTAACGCAGTGCTTCGCTGTAGCGAAGGTACAATCGGCCATTTTCGGAGGTGTAGAAGGTGGCAGCGAGCGAAGGCGTCCAACCGTGATCTTTCTGGTGTTTAGCGCTTACATCTTTCTCGTAGAAAATGGGGTTGCCGTTTGCATCTACATCACCGTAGTTGTATCCATGGTTGCTGCATGAAATAAGCTTTTCACGCGGGTCCTGAAAATTTGCGCAAGGGTTGTTGTTGCGAGAGTACTTACCTTTGCCATTGTTTTCCCAGGCGGCTAGATGCTGGGTTTCTTCAATGAAAGAGGTTTCTGATTTGATTAAATTGATTGCCTCTTGCCGCTGTGCTTCGGTGAGGCCGAACATGTCCCAGAAGAATTGGTTGTCTTCAATCGTCTTGTCAATTTTTGCTTGCCGCTCAGCGCTCGTAAGTTCCTTTCTTGTGGTGTAAGCAACCTGCGTTCCGGTTGCCACGGTAGCGGTTGTTTTTCCGTCCTTCTCCTGGCGCTCCTTCAAGTAATCATCAAAGGCCCAGTACGAGGAATAACGCATCCCGGCATTGAATCGGGCAAAGCTCACCGGGTGCCAATCGAAGTTGAAGTTGTATTCCTGTTCTTCCCTGCGTCCTTTGCGTGGATACATACGCAAAGTGGTGTTGATGGCCGTGTCGTAGTAGTCGTCGCTGGAGCCCAGCTTTTCATGCTGGTAGCTGCCACCCAGGGTCAAGTCGAGGCTGTCGAGCAGTTTTAACTTGTTGCTGACGGTCAGGCCGACACGGTCGTGCTTGGCGTTGGCTATCGCGGTGTTTCTGAACACCGGGTCGGTCATGGTGGTGTGGTTTGGCACGCCGCCGCTGCTGTAGGTATCGCTGCGGGTGTTGGTTGCCCAGAGGTTGGAGTAGAAATCCACCCACGGGTTACCCTCAGGCTTGAGTTTGTATTCCAGGTTGTAGGCTTTGCTTTCCACATGGCTCAGCGGCCACTGCGGCACGCCATGGGTCGCGGCGTCGAACAGGGTGCCGGGCGAGAAGAAGGAGATCCGCGACGGCAGGATTTCACCGTACAGCGCATCGGTGTCGCGGTAGCCGAATTCCAGCGACTGGTCTTCATCGATCTTGAGTTTGGCTTTGCCCAGCCACGACTCCATCTTGCTGGAGGTGTTGGGTACTTCATTGCCCGGTTTGTAGATGTTCGCCAGGTTGGGAATGTGGTCCCAATGGCCGTTCACCTTCTTGCCGGTTGAATAGAAGTCGCTTTTGTTCTTGCCCGCGTAGTGGTTGCCTTTTTCCCGGTAGGCGTAGGCGGTCAACAGCTCGAACTTTTCCTGGCGGGTGGCCAGGGCCAGGCGATAGGCATAGTCGTCACTGGACAGTAGATCGTTGCTGCTACTGGTGCGCGGTTGTTTGTACAGCGAAGGGTCGAAGTAGGAGTAGATCGGAACGTGCTGATAGTCTGGGCCTGGCATTTGCCCGGTCATCAACGTCGGCAGCTTTGGCGAAACCGAGTTGTTACTGCCCTCGATCTTGAATTCACCACCGTACTCAAGGCCTTCCTTGAGCACGTCATCGACGTTGATGGTGCTGGCCACCACCGCGCCGCCGACGCCGCTGTAGACGTTACGCTCCATGTTAGGCCCCTTGATCACCTTGATGCTGCCGATCAGGTTGGGGTCGATATAGTTGCGGTTGTTGGCGCCGTTGTAGCCCCGGTACACGGTCAGTGCCTGCTCGGTGCCGTCGATGGTCAAGGGTACCCGGCCCGGGCCCTGAATGCCGCGGATGTTCGGGTCCAGCGCGCCGCTGTTACGGGCGTCGCCGCTGTAGACGTTGAGCATGCCCTTGAATAGGTCGGCGGGGGCGGCGCCTTTGTAGCGTTCGATCTGCTCCTTGCCGGCGTACACCGAGGAGATGTCCTGATCGTAGATGTCGTTGTAGCCCTTTACGTCGCGCGACTCCTGGTATTCGGCGCCGTGTACGTAGGTGGGGTGCAGGTCGCCTTCTTCAAGGCCTGAGGCACCTGCACCGGACTGCACCTGAATGACCGGGCGATCGGGTTGGCCGGTGACGTTGAAAGTGACGGCTTTGTTCGCCAGCAATTGCTGTAGCGCCGCTTCCAGAGAAAGGCGACCCTGAACCGGATTGCCATACGCGCCGGCGAAGTTGCTGCTGCCGATGTACAGTTCGGCACCGGCTTGACGGGCCAGCAGCACCAGCGCTTCATCCAGCGCCAGCGAGGGGATGTTGAATGCGTGGAGTGCGCCCTGGGACGATGCGTGCGTTGCACTCATGTTCGGGTTGGCGTGAACGGCGCCAAGTGTGGCGGCATCAGCGATCACTGCTAAAACGGCTAACTGCACGCCCAGGCTCAGGCGGGTGCGCTTTGAAAGCTTGCGCTTGTTGTTATTCCCTTGCGTTTGCAAAACCGGCCTCACTAAAAGCAAATAAGATTTATTTACGTGTAGTGAGAACGGTGCAGCGGAAAAAACGCAATAGATCGTTATGATCTATTGTTATTGTTTTTTATTCTTTTTTAGTAGATCAGGGTGAACCCAGGCAGGTCGATGATCCGTGCATGGGCCTGCGCCGCCAGACGCTTGAGGGCGTCGTCGAGGTTATCCAGGCGCATCACCGCGCTGATCTGAACATTACGCAGGGCATCGCCCCTGACCATCACCAAGCCAGCACGGTAGCGATTGATGCGTGCCACGGCATCGGCGAGCAATTCGCGTTGGAACACCAGGCGGCCTTCCTGCCAGCTGGCCAGCTCGTCCGGGCTGACATTCAGCGGCACCAGGCCGGAACTCGGGCTGAAGCGCAGGCTCTTGCCTTGATCGAGCAGGGCAGAGCCGGCAGCGTCTTCCAGCTCGCGATGGGTCAGATCGACCTCGACCTGATGCTGCAGCACACCCACCCAGCCTTCGCGGTTGTCGCCCACACCGACCAAGTATTGCGTGCCGCGTGCAGTGATATCGGCGCCTGCGGTGCGTACGGTGAAGGGGCGGCGTTCCTGATCCGTCACCGGTGCGGGAGTGAATACCGCCTCGCCCTGGCTCAGGCGCACCAGCCGGGTCTGATCGTCGTAGGTCACATTGAGGATGCTGTGGCTGCCCAGTTCCACCTGGCTGCCATCGGCCAGGGTGATCTGCTGGGTTTCGCCAAAGCCGGTGTGATAGTCACTGCTCAGTGCTTGTAGCCAGAAGGGCGGGGCCAGCAGCATCCAGCAGCCCAGGGCCAGGGCGGTTGCAGCGCTGCCGGTGGCGAGAGGTAACTGAAACCAGCGCGGGCGTGGCGGGCGCTGAGGTTTGCTGTATCCGGGCAGGCGCTTGAGCTGTGCAGTGGCCTTCCAGGCGCGATTCGCTCGCTCAGCAGCAGCGGCATGCAGAGGGTCGGCCGCCAGCCAGTGCTGGAATGCCTTTTGTTCGCGCGCCGACAGCCGTCCTTGACGATGGCGCACCACCCATTCGGCAGCTTCCTGCTCTATCGGGTCGATATTCTGTGGAGAAGCATTCACGGTGTTGTCTGGCTACCTTATCGCTTTTTATCGTACACAAGGCCTAGCCTTCTGGGCCTGGTTCCAGCTCCCTGCCGATTTTAGCCAGGGCCATCGCCATGTGTTTTTGTACAGAGCTTGTGGAAATCCGTAAATAGCGCGCGGTCTCTTTGTGGGTCATGCCTTCGACACGCAGCAACAGGAACACATCGCGGGTGCGTGCAGGCATGCGTTCAAGCAGGTTCTCCAGGTGCTCCAGTTCCAGCGCGTCGATGGCCTGTTCTTCAGGGCGGCTGCTTTCGTCGACCAGGGTTTCGAAAAACGCCGTGGCATCGGTGTCGAAGCGTTTTTCACCGTAGCGCCGATAGTGATCGATCATCAGATTGTGGGCGACCCGGAACAGATAGGACGGCCCGCGAAGAACGCTCTCCAGGTTATCCAGTTGAGCGAGGCGTAGAAAGGTTTCCTGCACCAGATCCGCCGCCAGGCTTGGCGTGCATTTTTTGCGCAGAAGGTAACGGTGCAGAGCAGATGAATGTTGGGTGAACAATTTTTCCAGCACAGCAGCGCTTTCCTTTGCTCGGGCGGGACCGGGAGAGGGCTGGAGTATAATGACAATCTTTCTCATTAAGCCAGCATTGCGTTGGCTTGATGCTGTGTCTGTAGGAGCGGGCTTGCCCCGCGAAGCGATGTGTCTGGAGGGTCGCCATCGCGGGGCAAGCCCGCTCCTACAGGCAGTGCAAGACGGTATCTCCCACAAATCGCAGACGCAAAAAAAAATGGCCTACCTTGCGGTAAGCCATTTTTCGGTACTTGGTGGCTACACAGGGACTTGAACCCCGGACCCCAGCATTATGAATGCTATGCTCTAACCAACTGAGCTATGTAGCCAAGTGGCGCGCATTATTCGCTTTAAACGGACACCTGTCAACACTCTTTTTCAAAAAAATAATCGTGTGATCAATTGCTTAGCGGACAGGGGGCTTGGAAGGCTGGCCGTCACGCCAGGCCAGCAAGCGTTCGGCATCGACTTTTTCCGCCTGGCCCAGGCTCGCACCCCGGACGATCAGGCGCTGGCCCTGGCTGAGCAAGCGTTTTTCACCATATTGGCCAATGACTTCCAGCTTGCCCTTGAGCAAGATCACTTCGTCGTGGTCACGGCCGCGGCTGGCTGACAGGTGAGTGCCAAACACCTGAATCCGGCTGTCGCCGAGATCGACCTCAAAAGGGCGACCATCAAGCATCACATTGATGAACACCTGGCCTTGAACAACGCGCACCTTGCGCACCGCTCCGCGCAAATCGACATTCACTGCGCTGGCGCCGTCCAGCGTCAGCCGCGAGCCATCGGCCAACTGGATCTGCCGACGTTCGCCCGGGGCGGTGGCGACATCACTGATCAGCCGTTGCAGGTAGGGCAGTTGGGTAAACACGAGCAATCCGGCGGCCAGTAACACACCGGCAGCGATCACCCAGCCTAGCCAGGCGCGTGGTGCTTCACGTCGTTTTGCCTGGCGTATCCGTGTACCAGGGCCGGTCGAGGGTACGGAAGTGGGCGATGAATTCATGGCGGACGCAATGCTCTGAGCAGGGACCAAGGGCCGAAAACCGGAAGGATGCTATAGCTAGTGAGAATCATTAGCAAGAATGTAGGTGTGACGCTCGTCGAAAAGAATCGTGCGCTTGCTAACGAATTCTGGATAATTGGATCCCAACCACCGGATGGAAGACTTTGTCATGGCTGTAAGCAGTGCCTCGTCCCTTTCGCCCGCAAGTGCCACGACTGCGCAGAGCAGCCCGCTGGTCATGCGGATCATCGCCGCCTGCGCTCTGGCGCATCTGATCAATGACTTGATCCAGGCCGTGCTACCGTCGATCTATCCCTTGCTCAAGGACAACTACGGGCTGACCTTTGCCCAAGTGGGGATGATTACCCTGACCTTCCAGATCACCGCGTCGTTGCTGCAGCCGTGGGTGGGCTTTTACACCGACCGCAAGCCGATGCCGAATCTGCTGCCGCTGGGCACCCTGTGTACCCTGGTGGGGATTGTCATGCTGGCGTACGTCGGCAGCTTCCCGATGATTCTGCTGGCTGCAGCACTGGTGGGCATTGGCTCTTCGACCTTCCATCCGGAAACCTCGCGGATTGCCCGGCTGGCCTCGGGCGGACGATATGGTCTGGCGCAGTCAACCTTTCAGGTGGGCGGTAACGCCGGTTCCGCGTTCGGCCCGTTGTTGGCGGCGGCGATCATCATTCCATTCGGCCAGGGCAATGTGGCCTGGTTCGGCTTGTTTGCCGTGGCGGCGGTGTTGGTGACCTACGCTTTGAGCCGCTGGTATCGCGAGCACCTCAATCTATTCAAAGCCAAGGCCGGGCAGGCTGCAACCCATGGCCTGTCGCGCGGGCGGGTCACCGGGGCGCTGGTGGTGCTGGGGCTGCTGGTGTTCTCCAAGTACTTTTATATGTCCAGCCTCACCAGCTACTTCACCTTCTACCTGATCGAGAAGTTCGACCTCTCGGTCGCCAGCTCGCAACTGCATCTGTTCCTGTTCCTCGGCGCGGTGGCGGCCGGGACCTTCTTTGGCGGGCCGATCGGTGACCGTATCGGGCGTAAGGCGGTGATCTGGTTCTCGATTCTCGGCGTGGCGCCATTCACCCTGGCGCTGCCGTACGCCGACCTGTTCTGGACCAGTGTGTTGAGCGTGATCATCGGCTTTATCCTGGCCTCGGCGTTCTCGGCGATTGTCGTGTATGCCCAGGAACTGGTGCCGGGTAACGTCGGCATGATCGCCGGGATTTTCTTCGGCCTGATGTTCGGTTTTGGCGGTATCGGCGCGGCATTGCTTGGTTACCTGGCCGACCTCAAAGGCATCGAGTACGTCTACAGTGTTTGCTCGTATTTGCCCCTGTTCGGTTTGCTGGCGATCCTGCTGCCGTCTACCGCCAAGCGCTGAAGGCTCAAGAACGGGCTATTGACGGGTGGCATGGCTTCTCCTAGAGTGCCGCCCATTCCTTCCTGTGTAACCGACGTATGAGCCGCTTCAGCCTTACATTCGCGCAACCCCAGCCGGTCGTCCTGACCCGTTGCTGCGATTGGCCGAGCGATACTGTGCTCAAGCGTCGGCGCAGCGTGCTGTTCGCCTTTACTTTTTCGCCTCACCTCCACACCTGCTGAGTTGGCGGCTGCACGCCCGGCCTTTTGCCGTGGCGGTGTTCGTCCGCATCTGAACTGTTTTGCTCATGTGTGCGCCTGCGCAGGCGCGATGTCGCACCTGCGCCGGTAAGTGTGGAGTGGTAATGAATACGCGTTTGTTGGTGGGTTTGTTGTTCGCTGTTTCGGTGGTCGGTTTCAGTCTTGGGGCGAGCTTGCCATTGGTGTCGCTGCGTTTGCTCGATAGCGGCGCCAGTACCTTGCAGATCGGTATTCTCTCGGCGATTCCAGCGGCGGGGATGATGCTCTCGGCGTTTATGGTCGATGCCTGTTGCCGACACCTGACGCGGCGCAATATCTACCTGCTGTGCTTCGGCTTGTGCGCGCTAAGCATCGGCCTGCTCGAGTGGGCGTTCTCTTCGATCTACCTGCTGGCGCTGCTGCGCCTGGGCTTGGGTATTGGCATGGGGATCGCAATCATTCTTGGCGAGTCCTGGGTCAATGAGCTGAGCGAGGAGCACAACCGCGGCAAGATCATGGCGCTGTATGCCACCGCCTTCACGGGTTTTCAGATGCTCGGCCCGGCGATGTTGGCGTTGCTGGGGGCGCAGAGCCCTTGGGTAAACGCGGTGGTCACCGGCTGCTATGGTCTGGCGTTGCTGTGCATCGTGCTGACGGTGCCCAACGATCATGTCGAACATGGCGAGGATGCCGACAAGAGCTTCTCGCTGGCAGGCTTTTTCCGTGTCGCCCCGGCGCTGTGCATGGGCGTGTTGTTCTTCTCGTTCTTCGATGCGGTGATTCTGTCGCTGATGCCGGTGTATGCCTCCAGTCACGGCTTTGCCGTGGGCGTGGCGGCGTTGATGGTGACGGTGATCCTCACCGGCGACATGCTGTTCCAGTTGCCCTTGGGCTGGCTCGCAGACCGCAGCGAACGGACCCTGGTGCATCTGGTGTGTGGCGTGGTGGCGATGCTGATCGGCCTGGCATTGCCTTGGTTGCTGCAGGTGCAATGGCTGCTGTGGCCGGCATTGGTGGTGCTCGGTGCGGTGGCGGGTGGGGTGTACACCTTGGCGCTGGTGCTGATTGGTCAGCAGTTCAAGGGTCAGGACCTGGTGACCGCCAACGCCAGCGTCGGGCTGTTGTGGGGTGTGGGCAGCTTGATCGGGCCATTGCTCAGTGGCGCGGCCATGAATGTCGCACCACATGGCCTGCCGATGGCGCTGGCGATCATGGCTGCGTTGTTCGTGTGCTTCGCCCGCAGCGCCAACCGCAAGGCGTACCGGCTGAAAACGGCGCAATGACACGGGTGCATGTGATCGTACAACCAATTGCGCTATGATCCGGATTGAAGAATATTCGGGACAGATGTTCGATATGAAAGACCAGAGCGCACTGCCACGCGCCCGCAGAAAACCGCGTAGCCTGGCCCAGGAATTGGTAACGATCCTCACCGAGCAGATCCGTGATGGCCATCTCAAGCGCGGCGATAAATTGCCGACCGAGTCGGCGATCATGCAAGAGCAGGGTGTCAGCCGCACCGTAGTGCGCGAGGCGATCTCGCGCTTGCAGGCAGCCGGTCAGGTGGAAACCCGCCATGGCATCGGCACCTTTGTGCTGGATACGCCGAGCCCGAGTGGTTTTCGTATCGACCCGGCCACCATCGTTACCTTGCGTGAGGTGTTGGCGGTGTTGGAGTTGCGCATCAGCCTGGAGGTCGAGTCGGCAGGTTTGGCAGCGGCGCGCCGCAGTGCCGAGCAACTGGCGGCGATGCGTGATGCGCTGGATGCCCTCAACGAAAGCGTGGCCCATGCCAGCGATGCGGTGGCATCGGATTTTCAGTTTCATCTGCAGATTGCCATGGCCACGGGCAATCGTTACTTCACCGACATCATGACTCACCTGGGGACTAGCATCATCCCGCGCACCCGGTTGAACTCGGCGCGTCTGGCCCATGATGACCAGCAGCATTACATGAGCCGGCTCAGTCATGAGCATGAAGCCATCTATGAAGCGATTGCCCGTCAGGATGCCGAAGCGGCCCGTGCGGCGATGCGCCTGCATCTGACCAACAGTCGCGAACGCCTGCGCCTGGCGCACGAACAAGCCGAAGCCATGTAGGCGCGGGCTTGCCCCGCGATAGCGGTGTATCGGTTACATCGCTTCGCGGGGCAAGCCCGCTCCTACGGACATCAGGCGATTGAGGCGGTTGACCACTCGCCGTTGACCAGGCGCTTCAAGCCCAGTGGGTTGCTGTTGCGCAGGGCTTCGGGCAGCAAGGCTTCAGGGTAGTTCTGGTAGCACACCGGGCGCAGGAAGCGGTCGATTGCCAGGGTGCCCACCGAGGTACCGCGCGCATCGGAAGTCGCCGGGTAAGGGCCGCCATGCACCATGGCGTCACAGACTTCCACCCCGGTCGGGTAGCCGTTGACCAGGATGCGTCCAACTTTTTGCTCCAGCAAAGGCACCAGCCATTGATAGGCCTGCAGGTCGCTCGCCTCACCAATCAAAGTGGCAGTCAGTTGCCCGCGCAGACCCTGCAAAGCGGCCTTGAGTTCGGCGTCGTCAGCGGCTTCAACAATGAGGGTGGTCGGGCCGAACACTTCTTCCTGCAGCAGTTCATCACCGTTGAGCAGCAGCGCTACATCGGCCTTGAACAGTTGCGGTTGGGCTTGGTTACCTTCTTGTGGCCGGCCTGCCAGGTGGGTAATGCCTGGGTGCGCGTGCAGGTGCTCCACACCGTTGCTGTAGCTGCGCAGGCCACCGGCATTGAGCATGGTTTGCGCGGCCTGGCTGGCCATTTGGCTTTGCAGCTGCGCCTGGAATGCGCTGAAGGCGGGTGAGCGTACGCCCAGCACCAGGCCTGGGTTGGTACAGAACTGACCGCAACCCATGACCACCGACGCCGCCAGTTCCGTGGCCACGGTTTCGCCGCGGCTGGCGAGGGCCTGTGGCAGCAGAATCACTGGGTTGATGCTCGACATCTCGGCAAACACCGGAATCGGTTGCGGGCGTTCGGCTGCCATTTTGCACAGGGCATTGCCGCCGCTGAGCGAGCCGGTGAAGCCGACCGCCTGGATGGCCGGGTGTTTCACCAGCCATTCACCAACACCCGCGCCGAAGATCATGTTGAACACACCCTTGGGCATCGCAGTGCATTCGGCCGCGCGCGTGATGGCGCAGCCGACCAGGTCGGCCGTGGCCATGTGGCCGCTGTGTGCTTTGAATACCACCGGGCAACCGGCTGCCAGGGCGGCGGCGGTATCACCGCCAGCGGTGGAGAAGGCCAGCGGGAAGTTGCTGGCGCCAAACACCGCAACCGGGCCCACGCCGATGCGCATCTGCCGCAGATCGACCCGGGGCAGCGGCTTGCGGTCCGGCAGTGCCAGGTCGATGCGCGCACCCAGGAAGTCGCCACGCTGCAGCACCTGGGCGAACAGGCGCATCTGGCCACTGGTGCGGGCACGCTCACCCTGGATACGCGAGGCGGGCAGTGCGGTTTCCTGGCAGACAATGGCCACGAAGTCATCGCCCAGGGCATCCAGTTCGTCGGCGATGGCCAGGAGAAACTCGGCGCGACGGCTCGGGCTCAGCTGGCGATATTCAACAAAGGCCGCTTCGGCGGCACGTGCGGCACTGTCCACTTCTGCTTCGGTGGCCTGGATGAAACTGAACGGCAAGGCTTCGCCGGTGCTCGCGTTGAGGCTTTGCAGTTGTTGTGTGCCTGCAGCACTGCGTGCCCCGGCGATGAAGTTGTGGCCAAGAACGATGGACATGAAGATCTCCGGGTTCTGTAGGTAAGGTTTGATAACTGACGTCGTATAACATGGCTGACATTGAGGCCAACTGCCTTGGCCCTGAAACAGGGCCAAGGGGTGAGTTGCGGGTCAGGTAATCGGAGCGGGGTTGAACAGGGTGATGTCGTTGTGCAGGCGGTAACGTTCGGCCCAGGTCTGGGTGCGGCCGCTGGCGACATCGAGGTAGTAGTGAAACAGTTCCCAACCCAGTTCTTCGATACTGGCTCGGCCGGTGGCGATACGCCCGGCGTCGATGTCGATCAGGTCGGGCCAGCGCTCGGCCAGTTCGGTGCGGGTCGAGACCTTGACCACCGGAGCCATGGCCAGGCCGTAAGGGGTACCACGGCCAGTGGTGAACACATGCAGGTTCATCCCGGCTGCAAGTTGCAGGGTCCCGCAGACAAAGTCGCTGGCCGGGGTGGCGCAAAACACCAGGCCCTTGCCGGACACCCGCTCACCCGGGCCAAGCACGCTATTGATGGCGCTGCTGCCGGATTTAACGATCGAGCCCAGGGATTTTTCGACAATGTTGGAAAGACCGCCTTTTTTGTTGCCCGGCGTGGTGTTGGCGCTGCGGTCGGCTTCGCCGCGCTGCAGGTACTGGTCGTACCAATCCATTTCCCGCACCAGCGCTTGCGCCACTTCCGGAGTTTCGGCGCGTGAGGTCAGCATGTAGATGGCGTCGCGCACCTCGGTAACCTCCGAGAACATCACCGTCGCGCCGGCACGAATCAACAGGTCCGAGGCGTAGCCCAACGCCGGGTTGGCGGTGATGCCGGAAAAGGCATCGCTGCCGCCACACTGCATGCCGAGGATCAGCTCCGAGGCCGGCACGGTTTCGCGGCGGCGCTGGTCCAGTTTTTTCAGGCGTACTTCGGCCAGTTCCATGATCTGCTCGACCATTTCAGCAAAGCCGTGGCTGGCATCCTGCAAGCGGTACAGCCAGGGCTCGCTGAGGTCGACGGAAGGGTCGTCTTCATGCATGACCTGACCGGCCTGAAGCTTCTCGCAGCCCAGACTGATCACCAGTGCTTCGCCGCCCAGGTTCGGGTTGCGCGCCAGGTTGCGCACGGTCCGGATGGGAATGTAAGCGTCGCGGGCATTGATCGCCACGCCACAGCCATAGCTGTGGGTCAGGGCCACCACGTCGTCGACATGCGGATACTTGGGCAGCAGCTCTTCACGAATGCGTTTGACCGTGTGCTCCAGTACGCCGGTTACACACTGGACGGTGGTGGTGATCCCGAGGATGTTGCGCGTGCCGACCGTGCCGTCGGCATTGCGATAGCCTTCGAAGGTATAGCCTTCAAGAGGAGGCAGGGCGGCCGGCACCGCGTCAGACATCGGCAAGCTGTCCAGGGGAGGAGCCGAGGGCATTGCCAGCTGGGTTTCCTTGACCCAGCTGCCTTGTGGCAAATCTTGCAAGGCATAGCCAATCACCTGGCCGTAACGTACCACCTTGTCGCCCTTGGCGATGTCCAGCAATGCCACCTTGTGGCTCTGCGGGATGCTTTCTGTCACGGTCAGGCCATCGGCAAAACGGCTGCCTTCAGCAACCCCTTGATCATTCACCACGACAACAACGTTGTCCTGTTCATGCAGGCGTACGTAACGGGGTGAATCGGCGTGTTCGATCATGTGCATGGGGTGGCCCTTCTTATACTGTATTCAGGCTAGTCAACGAGCCTGCGACCGGAGCCGCAGGCGTTTCACTCAACGGCGCGATTCAGCGAGCGTGCCGGTGGCAGGCTGAGGCTGGGGGTTGCCGTTCTTGCTGGCATCTTCACGCAGCTCGATACGCTTGATCGGGCCAACAATCACCAGGTAGCTGAACACCGCGACCAGCGCATTGGCACCCACATACACCAGGGCCCATTTGAACGAGCCGGTGGCGCTGATGATGTAGCCGATAATGATTGGTGTGGTGATCGAGGCGATGTTGCCGAAGGTGTTGAACATACCGCCAGACAGGCCGGCAATCTGTTTGGGTGAGGTGTCGGACACCACCGCCCAGCCCAGCGCACCCAGGCCTTTGCCAAAGAACGCCAGGGCCATGATGCCCACCACCATCCATTCGGCATCGACGTAGTTGCAGATGACCATCGACGTCGACAGCATCAAACCGATCACGATCGGCGCCTTGCGGGCGAAGGTCAGCGAGTTGCCACGGCGCAGCAGGTGGTCGGAAATGATCCCGCCGAGCACGCCGCCGATGAAACCGCAGATTGCCGGCAGCGAGGCGATGAAACCGGCCTTGAGGATCGACATGCCGCGCTCCTGTACCAGGTACACCGGGAACCAGGTCAGGAAGAAGTAAGTGATGGCGTTGATGCAGTACTGGCCCAGATAGATACCGAGCATCATGCGGCTGCTGAGCAGTTGCTTGATGTAATCCCATTTCGGCCCGCTGCTGCCAGCGGCCTTGGGTTTGTCCATGTCTACCAGGCCGCCGTTCTGCTCGATGTGTTCAAGCTCGGTGGCACCGATCATCGGGTGCTCTTTGGGGTTGTAGATCAGCTTCATCCAGGCGATGGAGAACAGGATGCCCAGTACCCCCATGACGATGAACACATGCTCCCAGCCCCAGGCGTGGACGATCCAGCCCATCAGCGGGGCGAACAACACCGTGGCGAAGTACTGCGCCGAATTGAAGATCGCCGAGGCCGTGCCGCGCTCGGCCGTCGGGAACCAGGCCGCTACGATCCGGGCGTTACCGGGGAACGAGGGGGCTTCGGCAAAACCGACCAGAAAGCGCAGCATGAACAGGGCGATGATCGCGTTGGCGACCGGCAGGTAGCCGACAAACCCTTGCAGTACGGTAAAGGCTGACCAGGTGAAGATGCTCAGGGCATAGACTTTCTTTGAGCCAAAACGATCGAGCAGCCAGCCACCAGGGATCTGGCCCAGTACATAGGCCCAGCCAAAGGCGGAGAAGATGTAGCCGAGGGTGACGGCGTCGATCCCCAGATCCTTCTGCAGGCTGGAGCCGGCGATGGAAATGGTGGCGCGGTCGGCGTAGTTGATCGTGGTCACGATGAACAGCATGAACAGGATCAGGTAGCGCACATGCGTTTTTTTAGTCGCTTGCATGCCGATGTTCTCCCACTAATTATTTTTGTGCGGGGTTCTGTTGTGGAGGAGCCGAAGGGTCAGGCTTCGGCTCCGGCGACGTCGTGTCGCCCAGGTACGTCAGGTGTTATTGCGCACCCTGCTTGTCCATCAGCGCAGCGAGCATTTCGTACTCTTCTGGGGTCAGATCGGTCAGCGGCGTACGTACCGGGCCGGCATCGTAACCGGCGATCTTGGCGCCAGCCTTGACGATACTGACGGCGTAACCGGCCTTGCGGTTACGGATGTCCAGATAAGGCAGGAAGAAGTCGTCGATGATTTTGGCCACGGTAGCGTGATCGTCCCGGGCAATCGCATGGTAGAAATCCATCGCGGTTTTCGGGATGAAGTTGAACACCGCCGAGGAATACACCGGCACACCCAGCGCCTTGTAGGCCGCCGCATACACCTCAGCGGTAGGCAGACCGCCGAGGTAGGAGAAGCGATCACCCAGGCGACGGCGGATCGACACCATCAGTTCGATATCTCCCAGGCCGTCCTTGTAACCGATCAGGTTCGGGCAGCGTTCAGCCAACTGCTCCAACTGCACGGCATTGAGGCGGCAGACGTTGCGATTGTAAACCACCACGCCGATATCCACCGATTTGCACACCGCTTCAACGTGGGCGGCAACGCCGTCCTGGCTGGCTTCGGTGAGGTAGTGTGGCAGCAACAGCAAGCCTTTGGCGCCCAGGCGTTCGGCTTCTTGTGCGTATTCGATGGCCTGACGTGTCGAGCCGCCGACGCCGGCGAGAATCGGTACGCTGCTGGCGCAGGTATCAACGGCGGTCTTGATGATCTCTGAGTACTCACTGGCTGCCAGGGAGAAGAACTCACCGGTGCCACCCGCGGCGAACAGGGCACTGGCGCCGTAAGGTGCCAGCCATTCCAGGCGCTTGATGTAGCCCGCGCGGTGGAAGTCGCCCTGGGCATTGAAGTCGGTGACCGGGAAGGACAGCAGGCCGTGGGAAAGGATGGATTTCAGTTCTTGTGGATTCATTGTTGTAGAACACCCTGTAGGACACAAAGGAAGACGCAGTGGTACTCGAGTAGAGATACGTTATCGTACAACTTAAAATGTGCCTAGCCCCGCTGGTCCTCTTTTTTTGCACTTCAACCTCTACCTGGGCAGCTTGAATGGCTATTAAGGCAACCTCCGGTGGGGGCGGGCTTGCCCCGCGATTGCGGTGTATCAGTTACATCGCATCGCGGGGCAAGCCCGCTCCCACCGCTAAGCGTGTCTTCTGCTTCAGTTCGACTGCATGTTGAGTAGATCAGGCAAAGCCTCGCCCCGCCTTTTGGGTGTATTGCACTTCCCCGGACAAGCTGCTGAGATCGACGAAGTGCGCAGGATCAGTCCTACGACCACTTTGAGCAAATCGCGGGGCAGACCGGCTCAGAATCGCTCGGGAATCAGGCGGAACGGGTAATTGGTCCCTTTGTACTGCCCGATCTTGCCGCGCTTGGGCAGCTTGATCTGCTCTTGCTGGGTGATGTCCTTGTAGGGCACTTGCTTGAGCAGGTGGCTGATGATGTTCAAACGTACCCGGCGCTTGTCTTCGGAATGGGCCATGTACCAAGGAGCCCAGGAGGAATCGGTGGCCGCAAACATTTCATCGCGGGCGCGGGTGTAGTCGTCCCAGCGGGTGAACGACTTGAGGTCCATCGGCGACAGTTTCCAGATCTTGCGGCCGTCGGTGATGCGATCTTCCAGGCGCCGTTGCTGTTCTTCGGCACTGACTTCCAGCCAGTACTTGATCAGAATGATCCCGGACTCGACCAGCATCTTTTCGAACAACGGGGTGACCGCGAGGAATTTTTTCGCCTGGTCGTCGGAGCAGAAGCCCATGACCCGTTCAACGCCTGCGCGGTTGTACCAGCTGCGGTCGAAGATCACCACTTCACCGGCCGAGGGCATGTGCTGGATGTAGCGCTGGGCGTAGATCTGGCTCTTCTCGCGCTCGGTCGGTGCCGGCAGCGCCACAACGCGGAACACGCGCGGGCTGACGCGTTCGGTGATGGCCTTGATGGTGCCACCTTTGCCAGCGCCATCACGGCCCTCAAAGACAATGCAGACCTTCAACCCCTTGGCGGTCACCCACTGCTGCAGTTTGACCAGTTCAACGTGCAGGGCTTTGAGTTCATGCTCGTAGTCCTTGCGCCCGATAGGTCCAAGGTCTTTCTCTTTATCCTTCTTTTTGGCCATGTTGCGATGCCTCGTCAGCTGAAAGGGACGCCTGGGGTTGCAGGCTGTTCGGAGTATAGACCTGGCATTTTGGGCGGCGGCTGACTGAAGTCAGCCCCGGCGTCCGGGCGCGGATCAAGGCGTCCAGTCGATCTGGTGTTCCTCCAGATAGGCATCTACCGCCGCACCGACGGTGGGCTGGAACACGTCGCTGCCAATGTGTTCGAGCACTTCCAGGCGGCTGAGCTTTTCGCGTACGGGGTCTTTAACTTCGGCAAAGCGCAGTTCGACGTTTTGCCTGCGCAGCGTTTCGCCCAGCTCGATCAGCATGTCTGCCGAGGTGACGTCCACGCTGGTGACCGGCTCGGCGGTGATCACCACGCGGCGAACCGGGGTGGGGGACGCGGCAACGGCCTCCAGCACACAGGTCTGGAACAGTTCGGCGTTGGCAAAGAACAGCGGTGCATCCCAGCGGAACAGCACCAGGCCAGGTACCCGGCGGGCGTGTGGATAGCGACTGATGTCGTGATAGCCGCGGATGCCGTCGACACGTCCCAATACCGCGTAATGCGGGCGCCAGCCGTCCCACAAAAATTCGATTACGGCGATAACCACTGCCAGGCCGATACCCGGCACCGCACCCAGGGTCGCAACGCCAACAAAGCAAGTGATCGACAGCCAGAACTCCCACTGCTGAATGCGGTAGATGCGCTTGAGGTCCTTGAACTCGAACAAGCCAATCGCCGCGGCGATCACCACGGCGGCCAGCGCGCTGTTGGGCAGGTCTTGCAGCAGGTTGGGGGCGAGCAGCAACAGCAGCGCGACGCCGAGCGCGCCAAACACCCCGGTCAGTTGGGTCTTGGCACCGGCCGCTTCAGCCACCGGCGTGCGTGAAGAACTGCTGCTGATGGGGAAACCCTGAAACAAACCGGCCGCCAGGTTGGCGGCGCCCAGCCCGAGCATTTCCTGGTTCGGGTTTACCGGGGTGCGCAGCTTGGCGGCATACGCCCGTGACAGCACGCTGGTATCGGCAAAGGACACCAGGGCCACGGCAAGCCCACCCATCAATACCGGCCGAAGATCCTCGGCCCGCAACCAGGGAATAGCCAAGCCAGGTAGGCCTTCCGGGACCGAACCCAGCACTTTCACTGCATGGCTGGCATCCAGATCCAGTGCGCCGACCGCCAGGGTTGCCAGTACCACTGCAATCAGGATCACCGGAGCGCGCTTGAAATGCTGAAGCAGCAGAATCAGCGCCAGCGTGGCGCCACCGACAGCAAAGGCGACCCAGTTGGCCTGGCCCGCGGCAAGGGCTTTGAACAGGCCGAAGATGTCTTGCAAGGGGCCGGTACTGTCTACCGAAATATCGAACAGCTTGGGGGTTTGACTGACCAGTACGGTGAAGGCGATGCCGTTCATGTAGCCGTGGCGGATCGGCTTTGACAGCAGCTCGGTGATAAACCCCAGGCGCAGCAGGCCTGCGGCGATACACACCAGTCCGGAGACCAACGCCATCGCGCTGGCCAAGGCGATGGCGCGACCGGGGTCGCCTGCTGATAGTGGCAACACTACGGCCAAAATGATCGCCGCCAGCGCCGAATCCGGCCCCAGTACCAGAATGCGGCTTGGCCCGAACAACGCGTAGGCCAGCAAGGGCACGATGGTCGCATACAGGCCGTAAATACCCGGCACACCCGAGGCTTCGGCATAGGCAATGCCCACCGGTACCAGCATGGTGGTCAGCACCAGGCCGGCGATCAAATCCCGGCGCAGCCAGGCGGGTTGGTAGCCGCGCAGCACTAGCAGTCCTGGAAACCAGCGCCTCCAGCCCTGTTCGGCTTTGCCCGGCGCTTGGTTGCTCGCAGGTGATGAGGGGCCGGTGTCTTTCATGGAACTCCTGTTGGGGCTGTCCTTGTGTGCGATAAGCTGAGCGACAAGCTGCAAGCGATCAGCAGGAATGTAGCGCATCCTCAGGAGAGCGGTATTGACAGAAGTGCGTGTGACACAAGACCGACGACGGCCGATTCTCGATCCAATCGAACGCGTCACCGAGGTGATTTTCGGCTTGCTGATGGCCATGACCTTCGTCGGTACGCTGAGTGTGGCGACCTCCGGGCGCGATGAAGCCCAGACCATGCTGATCGCGGCATTGGGCTGCAATCTGGCCTGGGGTCTGGCCGACGCCGTGGTTTACCTGCTGCAGACCTGGACCGAGCGCACCCGCAACCAGAACCTGCTCAGGCGCTTGCGCAGCGGCTGCACTGCCGAAGAGGGGCGGGCGCTGCTTGCCGCTTTGTTGCCGGAGCGTATTGCTGCGGCGGCAGATGCTTATGAAATGGAGATGCTGCGCCTGCGCTTGCTGGCTCACGCCCCGCTACCGGAGGCGCCGCGTCTGGGTGTGGATGATTTCAAAGGAGCCTTTGGGATCTTCTTGCTGGTGGTGCTGGCGACCTTCCCACTCGTCATTCCGTTTCTGTTGACCGACAACACCGCACTGGCCATTCGTGGCTCCAACCTTGTGGCCCTGGCCATGTTGTTCGCATCGGGGTGGCTGCTGGCGCGCTATTGCGGCGGCAATCGCTGGAAGAGCGGGGCGCTGCTGGCGGTGGTCGGCACGGCATTGATGGCCGCGATCATTGCGCTGGGCGGTTGACTGGCGCGCCCCCGGGCGGGCAGCACGCCAGTCTCCTTGCTAGCCGAGGTAAAACTTCACCACCAGGCGCTGCAGCCATCGGCCATAGGGCGGATAGAACAGCTGGGTCGGGAACCAGCGTTGGCGCTTAAACACAGACTTGCCATGGGACAGCGCACGGAAACCTTCCTCGCCATGGTAGGAACCCATGCCGGAGTTACCTATGCCACCGAAAGGCAGGTCGTGCTGGAACACATGCCAGGCCCAGTCATCCAGGGTCACGCCGCCGCTGTGGGTGTGCTTGAGCAGGTGCTCGGTCTGGCGGCTGTCCAGCCCAAAGGGGTACAGCGCCAACGGTCGCGGGCGGGCCTGGATGTAGGTGATGGCCTGGTTGAGGTCGCGGTATTCGATCACTGGAAGCAGTGGGCCAAACAGTTCCTCCTGGGCCACGCGCATGTCTTCGCTGATATCGGTGATCACCTGCAGGGGCAGGCGCCTTGGTGTGTCAGACGAACTGCGGCAGCTCAGAATTGTTGCGCCCTTGGCGCGGGCATCTGCCAATAGCGCTTGTAAGCGCTGGGCATGGCGCTCGCTGATGATGCTGGTGTAATCGGCACTGGTGGCCGGGTCCGGGTACAGCCGTTCGAAGGCCTGCCTGACCGCCTCGGCGAACACCTGCGCCTTGCCCTCGGGGACCAGCACATAGTCGGGCGCCACGCATACCTGGCCAGCGTTGAAACCCTTGCCATGGGCGATGCGCAAGGCGGCGTCCTGCAGGTCCGCATGCTCGCCGAGCAGCGCCGGTGACTTGCCGCCCAGTTCCAGGGTCACCGGCACCAGATGCTCGGCCGCAGCGCGCATCACGTGATGACCGACTTGCGGCGCACCGGTGAACACCAGGTGATCCAGTGGCAGTGCAGTGAACGCCTGAGCGGCGGCCAGTTCGCCACCGAACACCGCGACCTCATCCTCGCTGAACAGCTCGGCGAGCATGCTTTTCAGCACCTGGCGGCTGTGCGGAGCGAACTCCGAGACCTTGATCATCGCCCGGTTGCCGGCTGCCAAGGCAGTAATCAGCGGTCCCAGGGTCAGGTACAGGGGGAAGTTCCAGGTGCCGATAATGCCCACCACGCCCTTGGGCTGGTACTCCACCCAAGCGCGGTTGCCGAGGAACAACAGCTCGGTTTTGCGCCGCTGAGGTTTCATCCAGCGGCTCAAGTGGGCGAGGGCATGGCGGGCATGCAGCAGAGGGCCGAGCACCTCGATCTGCAAGGTTTCGAATGCAGCGCGGCCGGCGAAGTCGGCTTCCAGGGCAGCGACGATCGCGTGCTGATGACGGCGCAAGGCACCGATCAGGCGCTTGAGGTTGTCGCGACGAACCTTGAGCGGAATATAAGGCTGGGCGTTGAACGCTTGACGCTGCCGTTCCAGCACCCGTTGCATGTGTTCGATTTCAGCCGTGTCGCTGAGCAGTGACAGATCGTTCATGGCTCATCCCTCCCGACGGCTGCGCAGCAGCATGTCGGCGGCTTTTTCTCCGATCATGATGCTCGGGGCGTTGGTGTTGCCGCCAATCAGTGTCGGCATGATCGAGGCATCGGCCACGCGCAGACCGGCGATGCCATGCACGCGCAATTGGTCGTCGACCACTGCCAGCGGGTCGTGGCCCATCTTGCAGGTGCCTACCGGGTGGTACTGGGTGTCGGCGCGGTTGCGGATGTCTTGTTCGACGGCCTTGCGGTCGTGTTGCGCCAGCGCATACAGGGGCTTACCACGATAGGGCGCCAGCGGCGCAGCATCGAGGATGGCGCGTTGGATGTCGGCACCGCGCATCAGCACCTCCAGATCCTCTGGTGCGCTGAAGAAGCGTGGGTCGATCAGCGGCGCCGCTGTTGGATCGGCGCTGGCCAGGCGGACGTTGCCACGGCTTTTCGGCCGTAGCAGGGTCAGATGACAACTGAAGCCGTGGCCCAGACGCAGGTTGCGCGCATGGTTATCGACGATGGCCGGGACGAAGATCAACTGCAGGTCGGGAACCTCCAGGTCCGGATGGCTTTTGAAGAACGCCCCGGACTCGGCGAAGGGCGAGGTCACCAGGCCTTTGCGTTCACGCTTCCATTGGGCCATGGCCTTGAGCATTTTCCAGCTGAAGGTGGGTGAGCAGCCGAAGGTGTTGGCTTTGTCGGGACTGAGGTAGGTGTACACGTAGTCGATGTGGTCCTGAAGGTTCTCGCCTACACCCGGCAGTTCGTGATTGATCGCGATGCCGTGCTTATCCAGCTCCTCGCGCGGGCCGATGCCCGAGAGCATCAGCAACTGGGGCGAGCCGAAGCTGCCGGCGCTGAGCACCACTTCATGGCGTACCTTGAGCACAATGCGCTTGCCGCCCTGGCGCAATTGCACGCCGGTGGCGCGCGCGGCGTTCAGCACTACGCGCTCGACCGTAGCCGAGGTCAGTACCTTGAGATTCGGACGCTGCAGGTTGGGCGTCAGGAACGCTTTGGCCGCACTGCAGCGCTCGCCATTGTGCTGGGTGACCTGGTACATGAATGCGCCTTCCTGGCGGGCGCCGTTGTAGTCAGCGCTGCGCTGGATGCCGTTGATCCCGGCAGCCTGGATAAATGCGGCGTTCAAGGCGCTCGGGCAGCTCACCTCGGCGACGCTGAGCGGGCCGTGCTGGCCATGGTAGGCGTCGTTCAGGCGTTGGTTGCGCTCGGACTTGATGAAGTACGGCAGCACCTCGTCATAGGACCAGCCCTGGTTACCCAGTGCCGCCCACTGGTCATAGTCCTGGCGATGTCCGCGTACGTAGAGCATGGCGTTGATCGAGCTGGAGCCACCGAGGGTCTTGCCGCGTGGCTGGTAGCCGCGACGGCCGTTGAGGCCTGGTTGCGGCTCGGTCTCGAAGGCCCAGTTGTTGATCCGCGTCGGCAGCATGGCGACCATCCCCACCGGCGCCTGGATCAGTACGCTTTTGTCGCTGCTGCCGGCCTCGATCAGGCAGACGCTGATGGCCGGGTCTTCGCTCAGGCGGCTGGCGATCACACAGCCTGCCGAGCCGCCGCCGATGACGATGTAGTCGAACGTGTCGTTCATGTCTTCAGTGCTCATGTCTGGGCTCCTTGAGGGTTGGAGGCAAGGTCAGAAGTGGTAACCGATGGTGAACGCATAGACGTCCGGGTCTGCTTCGACATCGATCTTGCGCTTGACCTCACCCAGGCCCGGGGTCTGGGTCTTGATGGTGGCGGTGGTGTCGATCCAGTAACGCGAGTAGGAAAAACCGGCGCTCCAGTTGTCGGCCAAGGGGATCTCCACGCCGACCTTGGCCACGGCGCCAAACGAGTCGTCGAGCTCGGAGGTGCTGGAGGTGCCACCGAATGCGCGGGTGTAGGCCGCGGTCATCTTCTCTTCGCTGAACCAGGTGTAATTGACCCCGAGGGCGACATAGGGCTGCAGGCCAAACAGCTCGAAGTTGTAGGCAATCAGCACTGCCGGGAACCAGGCGCGGGCGCTGCCGACCTTGCCCAGCGGCGCGGCACTGCCAGCGCCATCGAAGTCGATGACCGGTGGCGCACCGCTCTGCAACACCAGCGACCACGGCCCGCTAAGGCGGCGTTCGTAGATCAGTGCCAGGGTGCTGCTGTCACGCACGGTGGCCTGGACATAGTCGGGGGTGGTACCAGGCATGCCGGTCATATCGCCCGAGTCGGTGTTGAACTGGATATCGGCATAGCCGATACGCACGATGTTCAGAGGGGCCTCGCTGGCCAGTACTGGCAGGGGGATCAGCGGCAGGCACGCGGCAAGCGCAGGGGCAAACAGTCTTCTCATGACAGCCTCGGGTCTTATTATTTTTTTCGGTGAATCGACCAGACTGAAGATGCAACGTTGTGTCGCGCGACGGGAGGTTGTAATACGCCAGCGTGGGGGTTAATTTCTGCCAATGCTGAAAGGGAGGCCTTTGGATGACCCAGCTGATCGTCGGTAGCTATGGCACCGCCATGGACGTTGTGCAGCACAACATGCTGGGCTTGCCGGCCCTGGTGGCTGAACTGCAGGCCCAGGGCGTGGAGGGTGAGGGCTTGCTTGAGGGCACCGAGCTGTCACCGGCACAGGTACTCGACCCGGCTACCCGCATCTCCCATCGGCAGAAGCTGGCGATCTTCGCCAACATGCAACGCTTGATGCACCATCCCGACAGCGGACTGCGTGCAGGTGCGAGGCAACGCCTGAGCGACTTCGGGATCTTCGGCTACGCCTTGGTCAGCAGCGAAACCTTCGGTCATGCGGTTGAATTCGGTGTCAGGCACATCCGCTTGCTCGGGCCGATCTTCGAGAAATCGTTCCGCCTGGAAGGTGATGAGGGGGTGTTCATCGGCCAAGGCTTCTATGCCTTGGGTGAGCTGATGCCGGTGGCGACCGAGTTCTGGTTCGCTTCAATCCAGTCGCTGGTTCAGTGCGTGCTGGAAAAGCCCTTTCCGTCCCGGCGGCTGTTACTGCCATACCCGGCTCCGGAGCATTGGCGAAGCTATGAAGAATTCTTCCGTTGCCCGGTGGAGTTCGGCGCCGAGGTGATGGAGTGGCGCTTCGACGCCAGTGTGCTGCAGCTGCCTTGCCCCAACGCCAACCCGATCACCTCGGCGATGAGCATGGGTTTTTGCCAGCAACTGGTGGCCAGCCTGCCGGATGAGTCGGACCTGATCGAGGCGGTGCGCATGGCCTGCCTGAGCCGCAGCGGACGCTTTCCCGGCGTGGAGACGGTGGCGCAGACGTTGGGGATGTCGACTCGTACCCTGCACCGGCGCCTGTCCGAGTACCAACGCACCTACCAGAGCGTGCTGGATGAAGTGCGCTGTGCGCTGGCGATCGAATTCTTGCAACAGAGTGACATGCCTATGGACGACCTGGCTGCCCAGGTTGGTTTCTCTGAAGCGGCTAACTTTCGCAAGGCGTTCCGCAAGTGGACCGGGCAGTCTCCAGGGGATTACCGCAAGGCGCTGCGCAGCGCCTCCTGAAACACTGTAGGAGCGGGCTTGCCCCGCGATTGCGGTGTGTCAGTGACATTGCGTCGCGGGGCAAGCCCGCTCCCCCAAAAAAAGCCCCCGTATCGCCAAGCGATTACGGGGGCTTTAATTTCGCGGAAGCGATCAGACGTTGAAGCGGAAGTGCATCACATCACCGTCTTTGACGATGTAGTCTTTACCTTCCAGACGCCATTTACCGGCTTCTTTCGCACCGCTTTCACCCTTGTACTGGATGAAGTCGTCATAGGCGACGACTTCAGCACGGATGAAGCCTTTCTCGAAGTCGGTGTGGATCACGCCAGCAGCCTGCGGAGCGGTGGCGCCCACGCGTACGGTCCAGGCGCGTACTTCCTGCACGCCGGCAGTGAAGTAGGTCTGCAGGTTGAGCAGCGCGTAACCGGCGCGGATCACACGGTTCAGACCAGGCTCTTCGAGGCCCAGGGCTTCGAGGAACATGTCTTTCTCTTCACCGTCGTCGAGCTCGGCGATCTCGGCTTCGATTTTGTTGCACACCGGTACTACAACAGCGCCTTCTTCCTCGGCGATGGCCTTGACCACGTCCAGGTGAGGGTTGTTGTCGAAGCCGTCTTCAGCAACGTTGGCGATGTACATCACCGGCTTGCTGGTCAGCAGGTGGAAGCCGCGAATCAGCGCCTTCTCGTCGTCTGCCATGTTCTTCATCAGGCTGCGTGCAGGCTTGCCTTCGG
Organism: Pseudomonas sp. NUPR-001; assembly: GCF_052147955.1. Classification (NCBI taxonomy): domain Bacteria; kingdom Pseudomonadati; phylum Pseudomonadota; class Gammaproteobacteria; order Pseudomonadales; family Pseudomonadaceae; genus Pseudomonas; species Pseudomonas sp. NUPR-001. The sequence continues at coordinate 5,160,762 of NZ_CP197353.1, read as the reverse complement.
TGAAGTGCGGGATCAGTTTTTCCAGGATGGCTTTCTGTGCCAGGGCGTCTTTGTCACCACCCTTGGCATTGCGCACAACCTTCTGCAGTTGCTTCTCGCAGCTGTCGAGGTCGGCGAAAATCAGTTCCAGGTCGATGATCTCGATGTCGCGCTTGGGGTCGACGCTGTTGGAGACGTGAATGACGTTCTCGTCTTCGAAGCAACGCACCACGTGGGCAATGGCGTCGGTTTCGCGGATGTTGGCCAGGAACTTGTTGCCCAGGCCTTCACCTTTGGAAGCACCGGCTACCAGACCGGCGATGTCGACGAACTCCATGGTGGTCGGCAGCACGCGGTTCGGCTTGACGATGGCAGCCAGGGCATCCAGGCGCGCGTCAGGCATCGGCACGATGCCGCTGTTCGGCTCGATGGTGCAGAAGGGGAAGTTCTCTGCCGCGATGCCGGATTTGGTCAGGGCGTTGAACAGGGTGGACTTGCCGACGTTGGGCAGACCGACGATGCCGCAATTGAAACCCATGGTGAATGCCTCTTCAAAGAGTCAGGCCTTTTGGCTGTGCAGCTCTCTCATCGCACGCGTCCAATCGCCGGCGAGGATGTCCGGCAGCACGCCGAGGGCAAAATCGATACTGGCGTCCAGCTTTTCCTGCTCGGCGCGTGGCGCCTTGCCGAGGACGAAGCCGGATACCCTGCTGCTGTCACCCGGGTGGCCAATGCCAAGCCGCAGACGGTGAAAGTCTTGGTTGTTGCCGAGCTGCGCAATGATGTCACGCAGGCCGTTATGCCCACCATGGCCGCCGCCTTTCTTGAGCTTGGCGACGCCGGGAGGCAGGTCGAGTTCGTCGTGGGCCACCAGGATGGCATCTGGCGGGATGCGGAAAAAATTCGCCAGTGCAGCAACGGCCTGGCCGCTGCGGTTCATGTAGGTGGTCGGGATCAACAGACGGACGTCGTTGCCCTGATGGCTGAACTTAGCCGTCAGGCCGAAATATTTGCGGTCAGCAGTCAGGTTGACACGCTGGGCGCTAGCGATGCGTTCTACGAAAAGAGCCCCTGCGTTATGCCGGGTCTGTTCGTATTCGGGGCCAGGGTTTCCCAGGCCGACGATCAGTTGGATGGCGGTCACGTCAGGGGCTCTTCCTTGGAGTTGGGGTTACAGTGCGGGGCACTGTAACCCGATCAACACCGGCGTGCTGAGTAAATTACTCGGCAGCGCCTTCTGCAGCTTCAGGCGCAACACGCGGAGCGTGAACGTTGGCAACAGCCAGGTCGTTACCGTGAGCCAGAGCGACGAACTCGACGCCTTTCGGAGCTTTGAGGTCCGACAGGTGAACGATGGTGCCGACTTCGGCGTTAGCCAGGTCGACTTCGATGAACTCAGGCAGGTCTTTGGCTTCGCAGGAAACTTCGATCTCAGCCACTACGTGGGAGATTTCGCCGCCTTTCTTGACCGGAGCTTCTTCGTTGACGAAGTGCACTGGTACTTTGGCGGTCAGTTTCTGGCCGGCAACAACGCGAACGAAGTCGGCGTGCAGGATGATGCCTTTCGACGGGTGACGCTGCATCGCTTTGACAACGACGTTTTGTTTGACGCCGTCAACGTTCAGTTCGATGACGTGGCTGAAAGCAGCTTCGTTTTCGAACAGCTTGGCGATTTCCTTGGCCACGATGGTCAGGGACTGCGCTTCTTTGTCACCACCGTAAACAACGGCAGGGATGCTGGAGGCGATACGACGCAGGCGGCGGCTCGCACCTTTCCCCAGGTCGGTACGCGCTTGGGCGTTCAGGATGAAATCAGTCATTTTGTATCTCCAAAATAGCCTTGCCCCCGAATGGCGTTTGCGACCAGCGCCAAAGCGGGGTTGGCAAAAAAGCCCCGCCCCAACAACCAGTGTTGGGGCGGGGCGCTTTACGTCAACGTGATCTCGCGAGGGTAAAACCCTCAGCGAAACATCGCGCTGATCGATTCTTCATTGCTGATGCGGCGAACCGCTTCAGCAACAACCGGTGCGATATCCAGTTGACGGATACGGTCACAGGCTTGTGCAGCTGCGGACAACGGGATGGTATTGGTAACCACCAGTTCGTCCAGCACGGAGTTCTCGATATTCTCGATCGCCCGACCCGACAGGACAGGGTGCGTGCAGTAGGCGTAAACCTTGGCAGCGCCGTGTTCTTTCAGGGCCTTGGCCGCATGGCACAGGGTGCCGGCGGTATCGACCATGTCGTCGACGAGAATACAGGTACGTCCTTCGACGTCGCCGATGATATGCATCACTTCGGAGTGATTAGCCTTTTCACGGCGTTTGTCGATGATACCCAGATCGACACCCAAGGACTTGGCAACAGCACGTGCACGCACGACGCCGCCGATGTCCGGGGACACGATCATGAGGTTCTCGAAACGCTGGTCTTCGATGTCATCCACCAGAACGGGGGAGCCGTAGATGTTATCTACAGGAATATCGAAGAAGCCTTGGATTTGGTCAGCGTGCAGGTCGACGGTGAGAACACGGTCGATACCTACGACGGTGAGCATGTCAGCGACGACTTTGGCGCTGATAGCTACACGCGCCGAACGCGGACGGCGATCCTGGCGGGCATATCCGAAGTAAGGAATCACGGCAGTGATTCGGGACGCTGAGGAGCGGCGGAAGGCATCAGCCATCACTACCAGTTCCATCAGATTATCGTTGGTTGGCGCGCAAGTCGGCTGAATGATGAAAACGTCCTTACCACGAACATTTTCATTAATCTCAGTGCTGATTTCGCCGTCGGAGAATTTACCGACAGAAACATCACCTAGAGGGATATGCAGCTGACGTACGACACGCCGAGCCAGATCGGGGTTAGCGTTCCCCGTAAAGACCATCATCTTGGACACGCGCAGTACCTGAAGGCTGAGGGTATACCTGGATGAGTATAGGAAAATGGCAGGGGCGGCTGGATTCGAACCAACGCATGGCAGGATCAAAACCTGCTGCCTTACCGCTTGGCGACGCCCCTGTATCTGTTGCTGCGAGTACCCTGTACTCGATTCCTAGAGCAGACTTTGCAGCTCACGATGCAACATCGAAATGTTGCTTCCTTTTGCTACAAACCCTGTTTGGGTATCTGCAAGAAGGGCCAAAACTTTATCAGCTTCAGCTTTGCTTGGGAAGGCCCCAAACACACAACTTCCAGTTCCGGTGAGTCTAGCCTCAGTAAATTTGCTGAGCAAATTCAATGAGTTGCGTACTTCTGGGTAGCGCTGCTCTACGACCGGTTGGCAGTCATTTCGACTGTTTCCCTTGGGAACGGGGCGCATCTTAAGGGGCAAAGAATCACGTGTCAACTGCGGATGCGAAAAAATTTCTGCTGTACTAACAAATACTTGCGGGACCAGCACGACATACCAGGGTTCTTCGGGATCCGCAGGGGTAAGGATTTCGCCTACACCTTCGGCGAATGCCGCATGCCCGCGAACGAACACCGGAACGTCTGCGCCCAGGCTCAAGCCCAGTTCAGCCAACTGATCTTCGCTGCAGTCGAGCTGCCACAAGTGGTTAAGACCGAGCAGGGTAGTGGCGGCATCCGAACTGCCACCGCCAATGCCGCCGCCCATGGGCAGGATTTTTTTCAGCCAGATGTCGGCGCCTTGCTGGCAGCCGCTGAGCGCTTGCAGTTTGCGTGCGGCCTTGACGATCAGGTTGCTGTCATGGGGGACGTTGTCGATCTCGGTGTGCAGGCGGATTTCGCCGTCTTCGCGCACGGCGAAGGAAAGCTCATCGCCGTAGTCGAGAAACTGAAACAGGGTTTCCAGCAAATGGTAGCCATCTGCGCGCCGCCCAAGAATGTGCAGCATCAAGTTGAGTTTGGCCGGTGCCGGCAGGGTCAAGACAGACATATCAGTGCCCCAGCTGGCGTGGCTGCCAGTCCTTGACCACCAGGGTCACGTCGATATTTTGCCCGTGCAGCTTCAGGCGTTCCGGCAGCCAGTAGCCGTTCTGCTCGATGTAGCTCAGGTACTGCACGTCCCAGCCGTCCTGTTTGAGGCTGGCCAGGCGGCTGTCGCCGTCCAGGGTCAGCTGGCTTTTGCTTTCGGGCGCCGGCAGGCCGCGTACCCACCAGACCAGGTGCGATACCGGCAATTCCCAGCCCAGTTGTTCTTCCAGCAGTGCCTCAGGGTTCTTCGCTTCGAAACGACCCTGATTGGCAACTTCCAGCACAACGCCGCCGGGGCGCCCGGTCAGGCGTGCGGCGCCACGGCCCAGCGGGCCGGCCAGGCGAATGTCGTAATAGTCCTGGCGTTGCAGCCAGAACAGGGTGCCGCTGCCGGAGTCTTTTGGCGCGCGGATGCCGACTTTGCCGTTGATCTGCCAGCCATCGAGGCTGCTCAGTTGTTGTTTGTGCTCACGCCACAGCTGCGGGTTGCCCTGGCCCTGAAGGGCTTCACGGGAACCAAAGCCGGCACAACCGGCAAGCAGGGCGATCAGGGTGAAGGTGATGCAGTGGCGCAAAAACATAGGCTTAAAGAGTCTCGGATCCGGTCAGGCGCAATACGGTGTTGCGCAGGATGGGGCTGTCAGGCTGGGCCTCGATGGCTTTGGCCCAGACCTGGCGGGCTTCGCGGCGCTTGCCGTTGGCCCACAGTACTTCGCCCAGATGAGCGGCAACTTCGTGGTCGGGGAAACGTTCCAGGGCCTGGCGCAGCAGGCGCTCGGCTTCATCCAGATTGCCCATGCGGAAGTTCACCCAGCCCAGGCTGTCGAGCACGGCGGGGTCGTCCGGGTTGATCTGGTGGGCTCTCTCGATCAGTTCTTTGGCTTCGGCGTAACGTGTGGTGCGATCGGCCAGGGTGTAACCCAGGGCGTTGAGGGCCATGGCGTTTTCCGGCTCGCGGGCAATGATGCTGCGCAGGTCTTTTTCCATCTGCGCCAGATCATTGCGCTTTTCCGCCAGCATGGCGCGGGTGTACAGCAGGTTGTTGTCGTCGGGGTATTGCTTCAAAGCCTGCTCCAGCACCTGCGAGGCCTGCGCGTCTTTTTCGTTGTTGCCCAGGGCTTCGGCTTCAATCAGGTACAACTGAATGGCGTAGTCCGGCTGGGTGTCGCGGGCCAGTGCCAGGCGTCGCGAGGCTTCGCTGCTGCGGCCATTGGCCACGAGGATATCGGCCTGGCGCAATTGCGCTGGCAGGTAGTCATTGCCCGGGCCGACCAGGGCGTACTCATCCAGTGCTGCTTGCGGCTGGTTGCGCTCTTCATGGATGCGCCCCAGGTTCAGGTGCGCCGCATCGACGTGGGTGTCACGCTCGATGAGTTCCTGCAGGTAGCCGGTCGCTTCGTCCCAGTGCTTGGTTTCCAGGCAGATCAAGGCCAGGGAGTAGCGCAGTTCATCGTCATCCGGGTACTGCTCAAGCAGGGTCGTGAACTCGACTTTGGCCTCTTCCAGGCGATCCTGCTCGACCAGGGTGCGGGCGTAGGTCAGGCGCAGGCGTTTGTCGTCCGGGTACTGGCGGATGGTTTTTTGCAACAGCGGCAGGGCTTCTTCGCCCCGTCCGACACTTTGCAGCAGGCGCGCACGCAGCAGAACCGGGGCAATTTCGCCTTCTTCAGGCGGATGCTCTTCCAGTAGCGCCAGCGCCGCGTTGGCGTTGCCATCCTGTTGCAGCAGCAGGGCTTTGCCGAACACCAGTTGGCCGTTGTTCGGGTATTTCTGCAGCAGTCGATCGAAGCTCTTCTGCAAGCCGTCGCGGGTGTCCTGGTCGGTTTCGGCAGCCGACAGGGCGAGGAAGTCGAAATGCGTGTCGCCCTTACCCTGCAGCACCTTCTCCATATAAGTCATCGACTCATCGTAGCGCCCACCGCGTGCCAGCTGGATGGCTGCAGCGCGCTGCGCATCGAGATTGTCCGGATCGTTTTTCGCCCAGATCAGTGCGGTATCCAGCGCCGGTTGGTCGGCGCCCAGGTACTCGGCAATGCGGTAAGCACGCTCGGACACGCCAGCATCCTGGGTTTTGATGGCCTCGTTGACGTAGTTGTCCAGGGCGATGTCGAAACGGTTGCGCTGGCCGGCCAGTTCAGCGCTCAACAGGTTGAATACGGTGTCCTGGCTGAACGATCCATAGACCACAGGCTTTTCCGGCTGCTTTTGCGCGGCATCGAGGGCAGGCGTCTGGGCATCCGTTGAGTCGGGGGCCAAGGTCTGGCAGCCCTGGAGCAGGGCCAAGGCAAGGAGCAATGCGTAGGATCTATTCATAATCAGGATTTGGGCGGCTTACCAGCGGTCGGATCATCATGACACAAGCGCCGGGGCAAACCCATAAGCGAAGGTCTCGGTAGAGGTAGACTATAGAGACAATAGCGAGCGGTGGTTGTTCTGAAACCTGTGAAGTAGGACAATTATCGGCTTCTCGTCACAATCAGCGATCTTGCATGGCCTTTCTTGCCCTCGGTATCAACCATAAGACTGCCTCGGTAGACGTACGCGAGCGCGTGGCGTTTACCCCAGAGCAGCTGGTGGACGCCTTGCAGCAGCTCTGCCGGCTGACCGCCAGCCGCGAGGCTGCGATCCTTTCGACCTGTAACCGCAGTGAACTCTATATAGAGCAGGACCACCTGGCCGCCGAGTCGATTCTGCGCTGGCTGGCTGAATACCATCAGCTGAGCCTGGATGAACTGCGCGCCAGTGCCTATATCCACGAAGACCATGACGCGGTGCGGCACATGATGCGCGTGGCCTCGGGGCTCGACTCGCTGGTGCTGGGCGAACCACAGATTCTCGGGCAGATGAAGTCGGCCTACGCTGTAGCGCGTGAAGCCGGCACCATTGGTCCGTTGCTCGGCCGTCTGTTCCAGGCCACCTTCAGTGCGGCCAAGCAGGTACGCACCGACACCGCCATCGGTGAAAACCCGGTGTCGGTAGCCTTTGCTGCGGTCAGCCTGGCCAAGCAGATCTTCAGCGACCTGGGGCGGAGCCAGGCGTTGCTGATCGGCGCCGGTGAAACCATTACCCTGGTGGCGCGCCACCTGCACGAGCAGGGCGTTCGGCGTATCGTGGTTGCCAACCGTACCCTGGAGCGGGCCAGTACCCTGGCCGAACAGTTTGGCGCGCACGCTGTGTTGCTGGCAGATATCCCGCAAGAACTGGTCAACAGCGATATCGTTATCAGCTCAACGGCCAGCCAATTGCCGATCCTCGGTAAAGGTGCAGTGGAAAGTGCGTTGAAGCTGCGTCGACACAAGCCGATTTTCATGGTCGATATCGCCGTACCGCGCGACATCGAGCCCGAAGTCGGCGAGCTGGACGACGTTTACCTGTATACCGTCGACGACCTGCACGATGTGGTTGCTGAAAACCTCAAGAGTCGCCAGGGTGCGGCCCAGGCGGCCGAAGAGCTAGTGTCGGTAGGCGCCGAAGATTTCATGCAGCGCCTGCGTGAACTGGCTGCGGTCGATGTGCTCAAGGCCTACCGTCAGCAGAGCGAACGCCTGCGCGACGAAGAATTGCAAAAGGCCCAGCGCTTGCTGGCCAATGGTAATAGCGCCGAAGAGGTGCTGGTACAACTGGCGCGCGGGCTGACCAACAAATTGCTCCATGCACCCAGTGTGCAACTGAAAAAGCTCTCTGCCGAAGGCCGCCTCGATGCGCTGGCCATGGCTCAGGAACTCTTTGCCCTCAATGAGGGTTCGACGGATAAAACCCCGCAATGAAAGCGTCGCTGCTCAATAAGCTGGACACCCTCCAGGACCGATTCGAGGAATTGACTGCCCTTTTGGGGGATGCCGAAGTCATTTCCGACCAGACCCGTTTTCGCGCCTATTCCCGTGAATATGCCGAAGTCGAGCCCGTTGCTGCCGCCTACGCCCAGTGGCGCAAAGTGCAAGACGACCTGGCAGGGGCTCAGGCTCTGCTCAAAGACAGCGACCCTGACCTGCGGGAAATGGCCGTAGAGGAAGTGCGCGAAGCCAAAGAACAGCTGGCCGAAATGGAGAACCAGCTGCAGCGCATGCTGCTGCCCAAGGATCCCAACGACGGGCGCAACGTGTTCCTGGAAATCCGCGCCGGTACCGGTGGCGACGAGGCGGCGATCTTCTCCGGCGACCTGTTCCGCATGTACTCGCGCTACGCCGAGCGCCGCGGCTGGCGCCTGGAAATCCTCTCGGAAAACGAGGGTGAGCACGGCGGCTACAAGGAAATCATCGCCCGCGTCGAGGGTGATCATGTGTATGGCAAGCTGAAGTTCGAGTCGGGTGCCCACCGCGTCCAGCGTGTGCCGGAAACCGAATCCCAGGGCCGTATCCATACCTCGGCCTGTACCGTGGCGGTACTGCCCGAGCCTGACGAGCAAGTGGCGATCGAGATCAACCCGGCCGACTTGCGTGTCGATACCTACCGCGCCTCCGGCGCTGGTGGTCAGCACGTCAACAAAACCGATTCGGCGATCCGCATCACCCACTTGCCAACCGGCATCGTCGTCGAGTGCCAGGAAGAACGCTCCCAGCACAAAAACCGCGCCCGGGCGATGTCCTGGCTGTCGGCCAAGCTCAACGACATGCAAACCAGCGCGGCACAGAATGCAATGGCCAGCGAGCGCAAGCTGCTGGTGGGGTCGGGTGATCGCTCCGAGCGGATCCGTACCTACAACTATCCACAAGGGCGGGTAACCGATCACCGTATCAACCTGACCCTGTATTGCCTGGATGATGTACTGGCCGGTGGTGTTGACGCGGTGATCGAGCCGCTGCTGGCCGAGTATCAGGCTGACCAACTGGCTGCACTGGGTGAGTAAATGACGATTATCGCCAGCCTGCTCCGCGCCGCGGAGCTACCGGATTCGCCTACCGCGCGCCTGGATGTGGAGCTGCTCCTGGCCGCTGCCATTGGCAAGTCGCGCAGTTATCTGCATACCTGGCCTGAGCGGATCGTCAGCAGCGAAGCGGCGCTGACTTTCGCCGAGTACCTGCAGCGGCGCCGTAGCGGCGAGCCAGTGGCGTACATTTTGGGTCAGCAAGGCTTCTGGAACCTTGACCTGGAAGTGGCGCCGCATACCCTGATTCCGCGCCCGGACACCGAGTTGCTGGTTGAAACAGCCTTGGAATTGTTACCGCCGAACCCGGCCCGTGTGCTGGATCTGGGCACCGGTACCGGGGCGATCGCCCTGGCACTGGCCAGTGAGCGGCCGCAGTGGCAGGTGATGGCCGTGGATCGCGTGCTTGAGGCGGTGGCACTGGCCGAGCGCAATCGCCAGCGCTTGCAGTTGAATAACGTTCAAGTGCGTAGCAGCCACTGGTTCGACTCGGTCAAGGGCGAACGCTACGAACTGATCATCAGTAATCCGCCGTACATTGCCGCCGAAGATCCGCATCTGGTTGCCGGCGATGTGCGCTTCGAACCGAGCAGCGCGCTGGTGGCCGGTGCCGATGGCCTCGATGATTTGCGCACGATCATCAATCAGGCTCCTGCGCACCTGCAGCCCGGCGGTTGGTTGCTGCTCGAACATGGTTACGATCAGGCCGAAGCGGTACGCGCACTGCTGGTACAGAGCAATTTCGAGCAGGTCGAAAGCCGTGTCGATCTGGGTGGTCATCAACGTATCAGCCTGGGACGCCTGCCGTGCTAAGTGATCAGGAGCTGTTGCGCTATAGCCGGCAGATCCTGCTGGCTCAGATCGATATCGACGGCCAGTTGCGGCTCAAAGACAGCCGTGTATTGATCGTCGGTCTCGGTGGCCTGGGCTCGCCGGTTGCCTTGTACCTGGCGGCGGCAGGGGTCGGCGAGCTGCATCTGGCCGACTTCGATACGGTTGACCTGACCAACTTGCAGCGCCAGGTATTGCACGACACCGCATCGGTTGGCATGAGCAAAGTGGATTCCGCGTTGGCTCGCCTGCAGGCGATCAACCCTGAAGTGCGCTTGCTGGCCCACCGCAGCGCCCTGGATGAAGACTCCCTTGCTGCTGCCGTGCAGGCGGTGGATGTGGTGCTCGACTGTACCGACAATTTCGTCACCCGCGAGGCGGTCAATGCCGCTTGCGTGGCGCAGGGCAAGCCATTGGTCAGTGGTGCGGCGATTCGTCTGGAAGGGCAGCTGTCAGTCTTCGATCCGCGTCGCCCGCAAAGCCCGTGCTATCACTGCCTGTATGGTCATGGCAGCGATGCTGAGCTGACCTGCAGTGAAGCCGGCGTTGTAGGCCCGTTGGTAGGCCTGGTGGGTAGTTTGCAGGCACTCGAAGCGCTCAAGTTGTTGGCCGGTTTCGGTGAGCCACTGGTGGGGCGATTGCTGTTGATCGACGCCCTCGGCACGCGTTTTCGTGAACTGCGCGTCAAGCGTGACCCAGGCTGCGGTGTATGTGGCGGGCGCGATGACTGATCGCGCAGCAGCGCCAATCGGCGTTTTCGACTCCGGGGTCGGCGGCTTGTCGGTACTGGCCGAAATCCAGCGCTTGCTACCCAATGAAACGCTGCTGTACGTCGCCGACTGTGGGCACATCCCCTACGGCGAGAAAACGCCGGAGTTTATCCGCCAGCGTTGCCGCCTGGTTGCCGAGTTTTTCCGTGAACAAGGCGCCAAGGCGATGGTGCTGGCGTGCAATACCGCAACCGTCGCGGCGGTGGCCGACCTGCGCGAACAATACCCGGACTGGCCCCTGGTCGGCATGGAGCCTGCGGTAAAACCTGCTGCGGCGGCAACCCGCAGCGGCGTGGTTGGCGTACTCGCGACCACCGGTACATTGCAGAGCGCCAAATTTGCCGCGTTGCTTGATCGGTTTGCCAACGATGTCAATGTGGTGACCCAGCCCTGCCCGGGGCTGGTCGAGTGCATCGAGGCCGGTGATCTGAACAGCCCGACCCTGCGAGCATTGCTGGCGGGGTATGTGAAGCCGCTGCTGGAGGCGGGCTGTGACACCTTGATTCTGGGCTGCACGCATTATCCCTTCCTCAAGCCGCTGTTGGCACACATGGTGCCGCCCTCGATCGCCATCATCGATACCGGAGCCGCCGTCGCCCGTCAGCTGCAACGGCTTTTGGCAGAGCGGTACTTGCTGGCTGATGGCCCGGCGCGAGAAGCACAGTTCTGGACCAGTGCCAGCCCTGATCACTTGCGAAAGATACTTCCAATGTTGTGGAATAAATCTGACAGTGTGCGAAGCTTCACTGTGTAAGCAGTGCACTAAGCACCCACATTCTGTTGAACTAACAGCGTTGCGCCGATTTCTATAATTCTGTCCAACGAGGCAGAAGAACCGACATTAGCATTAGGAAAAAAAGGACGTTTCTCATGAAGAAACTGCTTTGTTTGGCTGCAGTTGCAGCCGTGACCCTGGGGCAATCTTTCACAACGCAAGCGGCAGATGTTTCATTTTCTGTTGGGCAAACCGGTGATTCGACCATGACCTATCGCTTGGGTTTGCAATCGAATTGGGATGCCAGTTGGTGGCAAACTAGCGTGGGTCGAGTGACCGGTTATTGGGATGCGGGCTACACCTATTGGGACGGTGATGAGACGGCAAGTAACCACAGCCTGTCTTTTGCGCCGGTGTTCGTTTACGAGTTTGCCGGAGAGTCGGTAAAACCCTATATCGAAGCCGGTATTGGGGTCGCGGCATTTTCAAGCACTGAGCTTGAAAACAATGATTTGGGATCGTCTTTCCAGTTCGAAGACCGAATTGGTTTCGGTTTGCGCTTCGCCGGTGGGCATGAAGTTGGCGTGCGCGCCATCCATTACTCCAACGGCGGACTGCAAACGCCTAACGACGGTGCAGAAAGTTACGCCATTCATTACCGCATGCCGTTGTAAGCCTGTCCGGCCCTGTCGTGATTGCAGGGCCGGTTAATTACCTGGGGAGCGGCCAGAGCGTGCTCAGGTGCATGGCTTCAAGCAGTAGGTGGGTTTGGCGATCAGACAGGTGATCGAGGATCACTTCTGCTGCGGTGTGTGCGCTCCAGTACTCTAATATCACCGTTTCCTGCGCATGCGAATCGTCCAATCGCTGTGGTTTGACAATGGTCAAATCGATCGCGTGCTCGGCAAGCATCGTGCGCTGCTCTTCGAACAGCTGCATCAAACTGTTTTGCGCAGTTTCCGGCTCGTTGGGTTTGAGCAACTGCAGCGATGAATAGCGACTAAGCACGCCAACTATTTGAGGTGAACTACCGCGCTGCAAGAGCGGTACGGCAGCTGTCAGACAATGGCGGGAGGCATCAAGGTTAGTGCGGGCAATGCCTTCAAATATAGCGTTTGCCGATGTATCGGGTGACAGGTAGTCGCAAGCCCCGGCATTGATTATCAGACAATCGAGTGCGCCCCAGCGTTCCGCAATCTGCCTGGCCGCTAGATCTGCTTGAGCGGGATCAGTCAGATCGCCCTCAAACAATACCAATCTGGGTCGGTACTGCTGGTGCAAACTGTGAAGCGCGTCACAATTCCGGCCGCTGGCTATGACCAGTGCGTCCTGCTCCAGCAGTTGTTCGACAAATGCCAGCCCCAAGCCGCTGCTAGCCCCGGTAATCCATATGCGTTTGCCGGTGAATATGTTCAAGTGGCGAATCCTTAAGCTGCCGCGAGGACAAATTCTTAAAAGCAGTCAATGCACGTTGGCGACTGCTGCCGAGGTCCACAATTGGGTGTGGATAATTACTTGTAGCAAAAAGATCTCCACTCAGCATAGGACTGTGGATATTTTTTTCGTCGAGCTCGGCCAACTCGGGTAGCCAGGTTTTGATAAAACGGCCTTGGCTGTCGAATCGCCGGGATTGGCTTACCGGGTTGAAAATCCTGAAATAGGGCACGGCATCGGTGCCGGTAGAGGCGCTCCACTGCCAACCGCCGTTGTTGGCCGCCAGGTCGCCATCAATCAGGTGACGCATGAAAAAACGCTCGCCTTCACGCCAATCGATCAACAGGTTCTTGGTCAGGAACATCGCCACGACCATCCGCAAGCGGTTATGCATCCAGCCCGTGGCAAGCAGTTGGCGCATCGCCGCGTCGATGATTGGGATGCCGGTGCGACCTTCTTGCCAGGCCTTCAACTCGTCGGGGGCATGGCGCCAGGGCAGGGCTTCGGTCTCCTGGCGGAAGGCGCGGTGCCGGGACACGCGTGGGTAGCCGCTGAGAATGTGCTTGTAGAACTCTCGCCAGAGCAATTCGTTGATCCAGGTGACCAAACCGACGTTGCCGCTATCGAATTCTCCCTGGTTGTGCGCCAGGGCTCGGTGCAGACACTGGCGAGGCGAGATCACACCTGCCGCGAGATAGGCGGAGAGCTGGCTAGTGCCGGGGCAGCCAGGAATGTCACGTTGCTGCTGGTAGTCGTCCACGGCTTCATCGATAAAGCGCTGCAGGCGTTCATGAGCTTCGTCTTCACCGGCGGGCCAGAGCTGGCGCAGGCCGTCAGGGGGCGGGGCGAATCCGGTTACCTGGCTGGGCACCTCGTCACTGCGGATTGCCAGCGGTGCCTGGGGCGCTGGTGTGCGTTGCAGGCGCGGCAGGCTCAGGTGCAGGCGCTCGTAGCACACCTTGCGAAACTGGCTGAACACCTGGAAATAGCCACCGCTGCGGGTCAGGATGCTGCCAGGCTTGAACAACAACTGGTCCAGATGGCGATGCACGGCTATGCCTGCTTGTGACAGCGCATCGCTGACGGCTTGATCGCGGCGACTTTCGTTGACGCCGTATTCTTCGTTCAGGTGCAGAGCGTGTACCTGATGTTCGCTGCAGATCTGCATCAGGACTGCGGGCGCCTGCTCCCAGGTGTCGGCCTCGCGGATCAACAACGGTATGTTCAGTGCAGCAAGCTGCACGCTGAGGGCCTTCAGGTTACGTAACCAGAAATCGACTTTGCACGGGGCGTCATCGTGGCTGCGCCACTGTTGCGCACTCACCAGCCAGACAGCCAGGGTTGGCCCCTGCTCGCAGGCAGCCGCCAGTGCGGTGTTGTCGTGTACGCGCAAGTCGCTGCGCAACCAGATCAGTTGCATGGTGTTCCCCAATCAAAAAACGGCAAGGGTCATGGCAGTCGCGCTTGCAACAGGCGCAAACGCTGCAGGCCGTTAAGCACGTCAACAGGGCTATCGAACAGGTGCAGATCAGGGTCTGAGCCCGCTTGAAGAGCGTCCCGGTGAATGCTGATGGCGTTGCCACTCAGGAGTTTTGGAATATCGACGCTGGCCAGGCTACGTTGCAGCTGGCGCAGGTTGACGGTTTGGCCAAGGCACAGCAGCAAGGCCCGTGGTTGCAGGCGTGCCACGGCGATCGCCAGTTCATTGGCCGGGGGTACCCAGTCCAGCACGTGCACCTGGCAGCCGGCATCGCTCACCAGCCAGGCGCAGAGCCACAAGTGCGGGTCGAAGGCCAGGTGTGTGCCGTTCACCAGCAGCAGCGGTGAGCCGCTGAGTTGATGGTTGTTGTGGTAAACCCTGGCGCCCAGCTTGCTGCGCAGCCACGAATAGAAAAACACTTGTTCAAGGCGTGCCGCGAACTGTTGCTGCCAACGCAGTTCCAGGGCGCTCAGCAACGGCAGCAACAGCTGTTCACACAGTGTGGTGGCGGGGTAAAGCGCCATCGCCTGGTTAAGTTTTTGCTCAAGGCGGGGTTCGGCGAGGTTTGCGATGGCTTCGATCATCTGCTGGCGCAGCAGTGACCATTCGTTGTCTGGCGCTGGCGGGGCTTCGCTGGGGGCGCTGTCGAGCAGGTCTTTGACCTGGCCCACCGCAACGCCGAGGTTCAGCCAGTGCAGGATGTTGCGAATGCGCTGAACATCTTCGTGGCTGTACAGCCGGTGGCCCTTGCCGCTGCGCTGCGGGACGATCAGGCCATAGCGCCGCTCCCAGGCACGCAGGGTGACCGGATTGACGCCGGTCTGCTGGGTAACCTCACGAATCGGCAACAGCTGCTCAGATTGCATTGCGCAGGCTCAGGCTTTCCGGATGCGGTTGCAGGTAGACCTGTTGCAGCAGGTACGCATCCGGGTGGCTGCGCAAATGGTGTTTGAGCAGGGTCAGGGGGACCACCAGCGGCACGATACCGGCGTGGTACTGGTTGATCAGCTGACGCATCTCTTGCCGGTCTTCGCAGCTCAGTGCATCGCGCAGGTAGCCACTCAGGTGCAGCAGAACATTGCTGTGATTACCGCGGCTGGCGCAGCGCCGCAACGCCGCCATGAGTTGGCTGAAGTAGCGCGGACCCAGCACCTGCGGGTCGTCGTCGCGGGTCATGCTGCCCAGCAGTTTGCCCAGGACTTTGTACTGCTGCGGGTTGTTGGCCATCAATTGGTATTTGTAGCGGGCATGAAAGGCGATCAACGCGCCACGGCTGAGCCCTTGCGCCAGCAGCTGTTGCCAGTCGGCGTAGGCGTAGACCCGACCGATGAAATTTTCCCGCAGTACCGGGTCGCACAGGCGTCCTTCTTCTTCGACCGGCAAGTCGGGGCGTTGCTGGCAAAAGGCTGCAGCGTACAGGCCCCGGCCGCCCTCATGAGTGGGACTGCCGTTGGATCTGTAGACCTTGACCCGCTCCAGCCCGCACGAGGGGGATTTCTGCATGAAGATGTAGCCGCTGATGTCTGTGAGGTCGGCAGCCATTTGCTGTCCATAGGCACGTAGCGGGCCGGAGAGGTCGAGCGCCGGGTCATGCGTGCCCACGGCATGCGGGGCAGCGGGATCGCCGATCAAGCGGATCGGCGCGCGAGGCACCCCGAGGCCGATGGCGACTTCTGGGCATACCGGGACGAAATCGACGTGTTGACTGAGTAGCGCGTTGCACAGGCGAGAGGCCTTATGCCCGCCGTTGTAGCGTACTTCGGCACCGAGCAGGCAGGCACTGACAGCGATTCTGGGCTTGCGAATGGCGGGGGAGGAATCCATGGCGAGCTCCAAATAATCTTGTACAAAGAAAATAGATGTACATGACTATCATAAGAGGCATCTTGTACAAGTCAATAAACTTGTACAGGACTAGGCCGCTAGAAACCGAAAGCTGCGCTCACTCCAGGTGTTCGAGCAACCGCCGCGCCGCTTCCTGGCCGCTGAGCCAGGCGCCTTCGACGCGTCCGGACAGGCACCAGTCGCCGCAGGCATAGAGGCCCAGGTCGGCATCGGCCAAGGCGCCCCATTCATGGTTGCTGGCCGGACGGGCGTACAGCCAGCGATGGGCGAGGGAGAAGGTCGGTGCCGGCACGACGCAGCCGACCAGTTCGGCAAAGTCCCCCCAGAGCTGTTCGATCACCGCCTCTTTGCTCAGATCGATGTGCTGTTTGCTCCAGCTGGAGGTGGCATGCAGTACCCAGGTGTCCATGTGTTCGTCACGCCCGGGCTTGCTGCGGTTGCACGCCAGCCAGTCGAGCGAGCTGTCTTGCACAAAGCAGCCCTGCATGGGGGTATCCAGCGGTGTATCGAAGGCCAGGGCGATGGCCCAGGTGGGGTCCATCTGCACGCTCGCAGCGGTTGCCGCAAGCTTGGGGGTCGCGGCCAGCAACTGCGTGGCCTGCGGCGCAGGCACCGCGACGATGACCCGGCTGTAGGGGCCATGGCTGCAGCCATCGGTGTCCTGGAGGTGCCAGTAGTGTTTGCCACGAAACACTTCGGCGATCCGGCAGGTGAAATTGACGGTCAGGTCTTTGAGCAAGCCACGGGTAATCGCGCTCATGCGTGGCACGCCGACCCAGCGGGTTTGTTCGTCCGGCGATGGGCTCAACACACCGTTCTGGTAGTTGTAGAGCTGCGGCTTCCACTCGGCGACCCAGCCGGCCGCGACCCATTGCTGGACCTGGTCGACAAAACGCCGGTCGCGGGCAGTGAAGTATTGCGCGCCCAGATCCAGGGCGCCGGCATCGCTGCGCTTACTGGCCATGCGACCACCGCTGCCGTGTCCTTTGTCGAACAAATGCACGGCCTGCCCGGCTTTTTGCAACGCCTGGGCTGCTGACAGGCCGGCAATGCCGGCCCCGATGATCGCGATAGGTACAGTCATGATGGCCTCTTCGAACCTGGCTGGTTACAGACTACGCTGTCGGTCAAACCTGTACAACTTATTAGATGCGTATAAGATGCTTCCGTTAGCTGCTGTAGGTTGACCTATGTTTATCCGAGAGCGTGCGGTCAAAAAAGTGCCTTGATCTTAAAAATAGACCAGGGTGCGCCATGTGAGGACACAGCCATGCATATATTGCTGACCGGCGGTACGGGTTTGATAGGTCAACAACTTTGCCAGCATTGGTTGAAGCAGGGGCACCGTCTGACGGTCTGGAGTCGGCGCCCTGAGCAGGTGGGGAAATTGTGTGGGACGGGTGTTCGCGGTATCGCCCGCCTTGACGCATTGGGCGAGGATGAACCGGTCGATGCGGTGATCAATCTCGCGGGCGCACCGATTGCTGATCGCCCCTGGACGAGTCGGCGCCGTGCCGTGCTGTGGGGTAGCCGCATCACCCTCACCGAACAGTTGCTGGCATGGCTTGAGCGTCGTCAGCAGCGCCCTGAAGTGCTGATCTCCGGTTCTGCGGTTGGCTGGTACGGTGACGGAGGCGAGCGCGAATTGACCGAAGCCTCGCAACCGGTGAAAGAGGACTTTGCCAGCCAGTTGTGCATTGCCTGGGAGGAAACCGCCCAGCAGGCACAAGCCTTGGGGGTGCGTGTGGTGCTGGTGCGTACGGGGTTGGTGCTTTCCAGTGAGGGCGGCTTTTTGTCGCGCCTGCGTTTACCGTTCAAGTTGGGGCTGGGCGGGCCGATCGGCGATGGCCGGCAGTGGATGCCATGGGTTCATATAGATGACCAGATCGCCTTGATTGATTTTCTCTTGCAGCACAAGGACGCCAGCGGTCCTTATAATGCCTGCGCCCCTGAGCCGGTGCGCAATAGCGAGTTTGCCAAGCGTCTGGGGCGCGCCCTGCACCGTCCTGCACTCATGCCGCTGCCGGCATTGGTGCTCAAGACCGGGTTGGGCGAGCTGTCTACGCTGCTGCTGGGTGGCCAGCGGGCACGGCCGGTGCGCTTGCTTGCTGCGGGTTTCACTTTCCGTTTCAATGATTTGCAATCGGCGCTGGATGACTTGTCCAGGCGCCTCTGAACTAGGACGTTGCATGACCGATCACGCTCTGCTGCTGGTCAACCTGGGTTCGCCGGCTTCCACTTCGGTGGCCGATGTACGCCGTTACCTGAATCAGTTTCTGATGGATCCTTACGTTATCGACCTGCCTTGGCCGGTGCGCCGCCTGCTGGTTTCGCTGATTCTGATCAAGCGTCCCGAGCAGTCGGCCCATGCTTACGCCTCGATCTGGTGGGATGAAGGCTCGCCGCTGGTGGTGCTGACTCGGCGTTTGCAGGCGGCCATGCGTGAGCATTGGCAACACGGGCCGGTGGAAATCGCCATGCGCTATGGTGAGCCGTCATTGCCGACCGTGCTGCAGCGTCTGGCCGCACAGGGTGTGCGTAAAGTTACCTTGGCACCGCTTTATCCACAGTTCGCCGATAGCACAGTGACTACCGTGGTCGAGCAAGCCAAACAGGTGCTGGCGCAGCAGCAATTGCCGCTGGAGTTGGCGGTGCTGCAGCCGTTTTATGACCGGCCGGAGTACATCGACGCCCTGGTGGAAAGTGCGCGGCCTTATCTCGAACAGGATTACGACCACCTGTTGCTGAGCTTCCATGGTTTGCCTGAGCGGCATCTGAAAAAACTCGACCCGACCGGGACCCATGATTTCCAGGCGCAAGACTGCTGCCGGGATTCCTCGCCCGAGATGCTTGCCGTGTGCTATCGCGGCCAATGCTTGCGCACAGCCCAGGCGTTCGCGAAAAAAATGGGCATCCCTGATGGCAAGTGGTCGGTGTCGTTCCAGTCGCGCCTTGGACGGGCGAAATGGATCGAGCCCTACACTGAAACCCGTCTGGACGAGCTGGGGCAGTCAGGTGTGAAAAAGCTCATGGTGATGTGCCCGGCGTTTGTTGCCGACTGCATCGAGACGCTGGAGGAAATCGGCGATCGCGGGCGCGAGCAGTTCGTGGCGGCAGGCGGGGAGGAGTTGGTGCTGGTGCCGTGCCTGAATGATCATCCGCAGTGGGTGCAGGCGTTGAAGGGTATGTGCGAGAAGATTTGAGAGGGTGATCGCGGGGCAAGCCCGCTCCCACAGTCCAGGTGGGAGCGGGCTTGCCCCGCGATACATTCAATCCTGAACCTTGTTCTTCCAGCCGTCGTTACCCGGCAACAGCAGGTTCAGTATGATCGCAACAATGGCACACAGCGCGATGCCTTTCAGGCCCCAGTCATCTGGGCCGGTACCGGTACCGACCAGCACACCGCCGATACCGAATACCAGCGTGACCGAGACAATCACCAGGTTGCGCGCTTCGCCCAGGTCAATCTTGTGGCGAATCATGGTGTTCATGCCTACCGCTGCGATCGAGCCGAATAGCAAGCACAGAATCCCGCCCATTACCGGCACCGGAATACTCTGCAGCAAAGCACCGAACTTGCCGATGAATGCCAGGGTAATGGCGAAAATCGCCGCCCAGGTCATGATCTTCGGGTTGTAGTTCTTGGTCAGCATCACCGCGCCGGTCACTTCCGCGTAGGTGGTGTTGGGCGGGCCACCGAACAGGCCGGCAGTGGTGGTGGCGATGCCATCACCCAGCAGCGTGCGGTGCAGGCCAGGCTTTTTCAGGTAATCCCGGCCCGTCACGCTGCCCACGGCGATTACGCCACCGATATGCTCGATAGCAGGTGCCAGGGCCACAGGCACGATGAACAGGATCGCTTGCCAGTTGAACGCCGGTGCCGTGAAATGCGGCAGGGCCAGCCATGGCGCAGCGGCGATCTTGGCGGTATCGACCACGCCAAAATAGAACGACAAGCCAAAGCCAACCAGCACGCCAGCGATGATCGGTACCAGGCGGAAGATGCCCTTGCCGAACACGGCGACGATCAGCGTGGTGAGCAGCGCCGGCATCGAGATCATCATCGCGGTGCCATAAGGCAGCAGCTCGGTGCCGTCACCGGCCTTGCCCATTGCCATGTTGGCGGCAATCGGTGCCATTGCCAGGCCGATCGAAATGATCACCGGGCCAATCACTACCGGTGGCAGCAGGCGGTCGATAAAACCGGTGCCTTTGATCTTCACGGCAAGGCCGAGGAAGGTGTAGACGAAGCCGGCAGCCATCACCCCGCCCATGGTCTCGGCCAGGCCGAACTGGCCTTTGGCGAGAATGATCGGGGTGATGAAGGCGAAACTCGAAGCAAGGAACACCGGAACCTGGCGGCCGGTGACGATCTGGAACAGCAGAGTTCCCAAGCCCGCGGTGAACAGCGCGACGTTCGGGTCGAGGCCGGTGATCAACGGCATCAGTACCAGCGCGCCGAAGGCTACAAAGAGCATCTGCGCGCCAGAGACGACCTGACGCCAAAGCGGGTCGTTGAACTCATCCTGCATGTTCAGGCGTCCTTCTGCTTGGTGCCGAAAATCTTGTCGCCGGCATCGCCCAGGCCCGGAATGATGTAGCCGTGTTCGTTCAGGCGCTCGTCAATCGACGCGGTATAGATCTGCACGTCCGGGTGCGCTTTCTCGACCACGGCAATACCTTCCGGCGCGGCAACCAGTACCATCGCGCGGATATCTTTGCAGCCGGCTTTCTTCAGCAGGTCGATAGTGGCGACCATCGAGCCGCCAGTGGCCAGCATCGGGTCGATGATCAACGCCAGACGTTCGTCGATTTCCGGTGCGAGTTTTTCCAGGTAGGTATGGGCTTCGAGGGTTTCCTCGTTGCGGGCAACACCCACAGCACTGACCTTGGCGCCAGGAATCAGGCTGAGCACACCGTCGAGCATGCCGATGCCGGCACGCAGAATCGGTACTACAGTAATTTTCTTACCGGCGATTTTCTCGACCTGGACCTTACCGCACCAGCCTTCGATCTCGTAAGTTTCGAGGGGCAGGTCTTTGGTGGCCTCGTAGGTCAGGAGCGTGCCGACTTCTTGGGCGAGTTCGCGGAAATTCTTGGTGCTGATATCAGCGCGGCGCATCAGGCCGAGCTTATGACGGATCAGCGGATGGCGGATCTCACGGGTAGGCATAGGGAAAGCTCCGGGGGCGGGCAAAAAAACCGCGGTAGATTAATCTATTCAGCCGTGTGTGTCCTATAGGCATTCTGGACGTTAGTCCATAAATGCTTGATCTGACGCCTGCGGATGCGTACCTTTGCCCGCTTTTCTTATTTGCAGCCCCCTGGAGAGCGCCATGTCCGCTGATCTCGAGCATATCCGTCAAGTCATGCGAGAGGCTGACTGCCTGTACAACGAAGCCGAAGTAGAGGCCGCCATCGCCCGTGTTGGCGCCCAGATCAGCGAAGTACTCGCCGACAGCAACCCGGTGGTGTTCTGTGTGATGAACGGTGGCCTGATTTTCGCGGGCAAGCTGCTCACTCACCTGCAGTTCCCGCTGGAGTCTTCCTACCTGCACGCTACCCGCTATCGCAATCAGACCAGCGGTGGCGATTTGTTCTGGAAAGCCAAGCCGGAAGTTTCGTTCATCGACCGTGATGTGCTGATCATTGACGACATCCTCGACGAAGGCCACACCCTCAGCGCGATCATCGACTTCTGCAAACATGCCGGTGCCCGTGCCGTGCACACTGCCGTGCTGATCGACAAAGACCATGATCGCAAGGCCAGCGCAGAGCTCAAGGCCGACTTCTGTGGCCTGAGCTGTGTTGACCGCTATGTATTCGGCTATGGCATGGACTACAAGGGCTACTGGCGCAACGCCAATGGCATCTACGCGGTCAAAGGGCTCTAATCCTATGCGCCAGCCCGGATTTCTCGACCAAGCGTTGTTTACCGAGCTGGCCAGCAAGGCAGCAGCCAACCCGCGCGGTCGCCAGCACCATAATTTCCATGACATGCAGGAGCCCTGTCACCGTATGGCGGTGGGGCTCCAGCCATCAACTTACATCCCGCCGCACCGGCACCTCTCGGCAGACAAGGCCGAGTGCCTGATCGTGCTGCGCGGAAAGCTTGGGTTGCTGATCTTTGATGAGTCTGGTGCGGTTATGGACAAGCGCGTGCTGGAAGCCGGGGGTGATTGCCTGGGGGTCGATCTGGCGCCAGGGACTTTTCATGGCCTGGTGGTGCTGGAAGCCGACAGCATGATGTTCGAATGCAAGTCTGGTCCTTATCGTCCGGTGGGTGAGGGTGAGCTGGCCAGTTGGGCGCCGCGTGAAGGCGAGCCTGGGGTGGCCGCCTATCAAGCCTGGATGCGCGCGCAGTTCTAGCCGCCGGTGGGAGCGGGCTTGCCACGCGATTGCGGTTCGCCTGTGACACTGCATCGCGGGGCAAGCCCGCTCCTACAACGTGCTACAGTGCCAGGCCGCCTTAAGGAGCCTGTCATGCGCGCAATCGTTCCCCTTCTTCTGCTGTTGAGCATGCCTTTGGCTGCTGCGCCCTTGCACAGCCAGTTCCTGCCCCCCGATGACCTGGCGCTGCGCCAAGAGGCTCACGAGGCCCAGCAGCTGCTTCAGGTTACCGATTACTCCGTGGTGGTGGGCAATCAGCGTCAGTCCAACCAGCAGCCGATTCCGGTGACATCACCGTTGCTCCTGCGCCTGAAAGGCAAGCCTCTGAGCAAAGGGGCGACGATCAGTCAGGTGGTGATCAGTTTCGATGCCGAGAGCAAGAGCCTGAAAAAGCCGGTGTACGATGACAAGCGCAAGGTCCTGAGCCTGAACTATCCAAGCAGCCAATACCCGGTCATTCTCGACCTGCTACGCAATAACACCGTGTACGTACAGTTCCTCAGCTACGCCAATGGTCATGTCTGGGCCGATCTGCATACCGGAACCGTACGCGCGCGTTGAGCGCCAGTGCTGGGCGAGGGTAAACTGCCCGCCCGTGAAAATGTCCGTGATGGTTCAGTTGGAGTCGGCAATGCGTAAAGACAAGAAGCAAGTGATTGGGGATGAGATCAGTGACGAGTACGTCAAATCCTTCCTGCAGTTCGAACCGGCGGATGCCACTTCACCTTCGCTGCACAAGCTGATCAAGGCCTACCGTGGCCTGCGCATCGATGACTTCGAGCGTTTTGTCGGTTTCTTCGTCGAAGCCGGGCTGGACGTTGACGGCAAAGACGAACACGGCAAGACCTTCGTCGATCAGATTCGCGATCAGCGCAACGCGGCCGAGTACATCGAGATCATCGACAAGGCACGTGGCTGATTTACAGCACGCATAAAAAAACGCCCCGAAGGGCGTTTTTTTATGCCGGCGCGTTACGCGTAGTGCTGCGCCGGGCTGTTTTCGACCAGGCCCAGGACCTCGTCGTTGTGTGCGCTGATCTTGTGATACAGCGCAGCGTCGGCGGCCAGGACCTTTTCCCGGGCTGGGAAGATTTCCTTGAGCTTGGCTGCCCAGGCACCCTTGGTTTGCTCGGGGAAGCAGCGCTCGATCAGCTCAAGCATGATCGATACCGTCACCGAAGCACCCGGGGAGGCGCCCAACAGCGCAGCCAGTGTGCCGTCTTTGGCCGCTACCAGTTCGGTACCGAACTGCAGGATGCCGCCTTTTTTCGGGTCTTTCTTGATGATCTGCACACGCTGACCAGCCACTTCCAGGCGCCAGTCCTCGGCTTTCGCTTCAGGGTAGAAGCGGCGCAGCGAGTCCAGACGTTGCTCCATCGACTGCATCACTTCGCTGACCAGGTACTTGGTCAGGTCCATGTTGTCGCGGGCTACGGCGAGCATCGGGCCAATGTTGCCCATGCGTACCGACAGCGGCAGGTCCATGAACGAGCCGTGCTTGAGGAACTTGGTGGTGAAGCCGGCGTACGGGCCGAACAACAGCGAGGTTTTGCCATCGACAACGCGGGTGTCCAGGTGCGGCACCGACATCGGTGGCGAGCCTACCGCAGCCTGGCTGTACACCTTGGCCTGGTGCTTCTTCACCACTTCAGGGTTGTCGCAGCGCAGCCACTGGCCGCTGACCGGGAAGCCGCCAAAGCCTTTGCTTTCTTCGATGCCCGATTGCTGCAGCAGCGGCAGTGCCGCGCCACCGGCGCCGAGGAACACGAAGCGAGCGTCGACTTCACGGCTGCTGCCGCTGTTGACGTCTTTGATGCTGACGGTCCAGCCGCTGCCGTTACGGCGCAGGCCGGTCACGCGCTTGCAGTACTTGACCTGGACATCCGGCGCGCTGGCCAGGTGCTTGAGCAACTTGTTGGTCAAGGCGCCGAAGTTAACGTCGGTGCCTTTCATGACGCGGGTGGCGGCGATTGTCTGGTCGGCAGGGCGACCCGGCATCATCAGCGGCATCCACTCGTTCATCACCGATTTGTCTTCGGTGTATTCCATTTCGGCGAAGGCATGGTGCTGCTTGAGCAGCTCGAAGCGCTTCTTCAGGAAGCTGACGCCCTTTTCGCCTTCGACGTAGCTCAGGTGTGGCACCGGGTTGATGAACGCCCGTGGCGAGCTGAACGCACCTTTTTTGCTCAGGTAGGCCCAGAACTGCCGGGACACCTCGAACTGGGTGTTGATGTGGACCGCTTTCTTGATGTCGATGCTGCCGTCGGCGGCCTGCGGCGTGTAGTTCAGTTCACACAGCCCGGCATGGCCGGTCCCGGCGTTGTTCCACGGGTTGGAACTTTCCGCGGCACCCGAATCCATCAACTCGACGACTTCCAGCTTGATTGCCGGGTCGAGTTCCTTGAGCAGTACGGCCAGGGTGGCACTCATGATGCCTGCCCCTACCAGTACTACATCGACTGCTTCGTTCTGCGCCATTAACGCGTCTCCAAAATCTACAGCACCAAATTGACAGCATAGGATCCCTGGCTTGGCCAGGATCGCCATGTCCGATATTTCGCAGTTTTTGCAACTTCAGCGGACACCGCCAACCGGGCTTTGCGTTGCCTATGAACGCATTTTACGGCCGGTGCGGCAATTCGACTTATGGTCAAGGTGTCCGTCGTGCGTTATGGACCGGCCTCAGGCACTCATCCTGGATGAGCACTGTTGCCAGCTGTTCAGGGCTGTTCGGGACACTTTAGGTGCTTTTGCACATGCCAGACTGTTCATTGCTCGCCACACTCTCGTGAAGTTGTGAAAACCCGTTTTTTCACGCTCTTTTGGAGTCGTGAACCTCAAAATGGTCTGCGCGATGGCAGGCCGGGCAGGTTCAGGCAGAGCAGAGGGCCGCAATGGAGCAGGCACACTGGCTGGTGCAAGACCTGTGTGGAAGGCTCTCTGTGGGCGGTGCGGAGGATGCCGATGATGAACATTGGCGGTGCTGCGAGGCCCGATCAGGAGACGTCCTTATAATCGGGGGGAGATTATAACGATGTCTCGGGCAGAAATGATCTTTATTAACGACTTTTATTGATGCACGGTTCAGGCGGTCAGGCTGCGTTGTACCCAGTTGCGGCGGGGAAGGGGGCAAACCCGGGCGTTGGCAGGCAATGGGCGATTGAGCCAGGCCAGGCGAATTTCGTTGATTTCTACCCAATTGCCAGCACTCGGCAGCGTGGCGCATTGCTTGAACGCCAGGCAGTGCCCTTGGGCGTCGAGCCGGGCGAAGCTGCGCATTGGCTGGCGGGCGAACAGTGAAGTCCAGAAACCGGACATGATGTTTTCCTCTAGGCGTGTTCTGGGCGCCAGAATAATCGCCAGGTGATGAATCGATTGTGACAGCGAACCGACAGCACGTGCGTCTGTCTTATTCGTTAATGGCACAGCGATGGCTGGGCTACGCCCTGCTGGTTATACTGGCGGCCTTTGCTGCCTATTCTGGAGAGATGAGCATGTTGCAACGTTTGTTGTTCGGTTTGATCGCGGTGACCAGTCTGACCCTGGTCGGTTGTGCCCACAGCCCGCAACAACTCAGCCCGCAACCCAAACTCACCGCCCAGCTGGCGCCGGTCGGCCATGGTCAACCGGTGGTGGTCAAGGTGGTCGATGGCCGTGCTTCACAAACCCTGGGCACACGCGGTGGCCTGTACCCTGAAACCAGCGCTATCACTGTCACCAGCAACGACGTCTTGCCTAAGCTGCAGGCTCAGGCTGAGGCAGCGGTGCGCCTGCTGGGCTTCACGCCGTCGCCAAACGCCTACAACGCCCCTCAGCTGACCGTGACCCTGGCCGAACTGAAGTACCAGTCGCCTAAAGAAGGCATGTACGTGACCGAAGCCACTATCGGTGCGACCTTCAAGGCCGACGTCTCCAACGCCAACCGCCGTTACAGCGGCCGTTACGGCGCCTCGCTGGACCAGCGCTTTGGCATGGCGCCAAACCAGGAAACCAACACCAAGCTGGTGGGTGATGTACTGAGCGACGCCCTGACCCGTCTGTTCAAGGACCAGGCCATCGGCCAGATCCTCGGCGAGTAATTCTGGTGGGAGCGGGCTTGCCCCGCGATTGCGATCTGTCTGATATATCGCATCGCGGGACAAGCCCGCTCCTACATTTGGTCGAAAAGGTCAGGAGTTGCAGCGCTGCTTGGGTAGAATGCCCGCAGTTATGACTTCGAGGTTCTGTAATGTCGTTGCAAATGCTTTGGGGGCTGATCGCTGCCCATCCGGCCAAGCTGATCAACCTGTTGGCGCTGGTGATTACCTGCCCCGGTGGCCTGTTGTTGCACAGCGCCCGGCGGCGTGAAGCGCAAGCGCTGGCCGGGGCGCCAAGCGATGAAGCGGTGGTCGATGGTATGACCCAGCGTATCAACCGCTTTTACTACATTCTGGGCTTTGCCTTCCTGGCGCTGGCGCTGCTGTTGTCCTGGTTCAGTACCTGGGTTTGAATTGATTCGCGGGGCAAGCCCGCTCCCACTGTGGGAGCGGCGGTGCGGCGACCCGACTTGCCCCGCGATGTTTTAAAGCGCCAACCCCGCCTTGACCCGATACTGATTACGCACTGGCGTCGCATACTGCTGCACCAGGTATGGCCGCTGCTCAGCCGGGCAGGCATCCAGGCGACGTTGCCATTCTGCCTGGGCCCGGGCCAGTTCGTCGGCCGGGAACACCTTGGCCGCCGCTGGCACCTCCAGCGCCGGATCTGCATCAGCCCACTGCGCATACGCCAGGTAGTGCACCGGGAACAACCGGTAGCCCCCCAGAATTTGCCGATCGATCTCCGCTGCCAACTGTTTGGTGTCTTCAAAGAACGCCGTTACCGGTGGCGCGAAGTTGATGTGCACACGCCCCTTATAGCCAGTGATGCCCTGGGCGATGCTGATGTCGTCTTCACCGGGCGCTTTAGTGTAGCTGCCGGTGGTAGCGCGGATGTACAGCTCGCGCGCCTTGGCCTGATCGCAGGGGTCGTACTCATAGCTGATCGACACCGGGCTCAGGTGCAGAGACTGAATCACCGCACCGAAGGGCTCATCCTTACGGCTCATATGGAACATCTTCAGGATTGCCGAATCGGTGCGATCGTCGCCATCCTTGGCGCGGCCTTCAGCCTGGGCAATCCAGATCGACTGACCGTCGTTGCGGATCGAATGGTTGATATAGGCCGAAAGCAATTGGTAAGCCGCCAACTTCTCGCGGCGGCCGCTGATCGAGCGGTGGACGATGAAGCTCTTGTTCAAGCGCATCATGTCGCTGACGAACGGCTTTTGCAGCAGGTTGTCGCCGATGGCGATCCGCGGCGTCGGCAGGCCGGCGTGGTACACCGCGTAGTTGACGAACGCAGGGTCCATGACGATGTCACGGTGGTTGGCCAGAAACAGGTAGGCGGTGCCGGACTTGAGCTGCTCGACGCCGGTGTAGGTCACGCCGTCGGTGGCTCGCTCAATGGTATGGTCAACGTAATACTCGACTTTGTCCTGCAGGGTCGACACGCAGCTGACACCCGCAAACTCTTTGCGCAGGCGACGGGCGATCAAGGGCTTTAGCAGCCAACCGAAAGCACCGGCCATGCGCGGGAAGCGGAAGTGGGTGAGGATATCGAGGAATGCCGGGTCGCTGAGCAGGCGTGCCAGAACGGCAGGGACCTCAGCGTCGTCGTACGGTCGGATGGCATCGAATTCGCCCATCATGCTCTCTTGTTGGAAACGGCTAGGGTAATAGGTAGGGCCGGGTTTCGAAAAACGGCTCGAACACGCTCAGGTCCGGTAAATAGACCGGCAATTATACGCATAAGTCACTGCGGAGGCCGCGATGCTGGAAACTGCGTTCTACGATTGCCCTTATTGTGGTGAAGAAGTCGAGACCACGGTGGACCTCTCTGGCGGTGATCAGGAATACATCGAGGACTGCCAGGTCTGCTGCAAACCCATCAGGTTTGTGCTGCAGGTGCACGGAGAAGAGTGGATGCTCGACGTTTACGGTGAGAATGACTGATGCAGCGAATCTATGAGCCGGAAAGCCTGCTGGAGGCCGAAATGCTGATCGGCATGCTCGACAGTGAAGGTATTCAGGTTCACCTGGTTGGCCGTGACCTGATGGGGGCGATGGGCGACTTGCCGATGCAGGGCCTGCTGGGGCTGGCGGTTGCCGATGAACAGGCCGAGTACGCACGCCAGCTGATCGCCGCGTACAATGCAGCCCAGCCATTGGCTGGCGACGAACCGGAGCACATTCCGGGCACCCTGATTTGCTAGGTTTTTATCTCCCATGTGTGGACGTTACGCGCTGTTTCGCTGGTCTCCGGCCTTTGCTGCACTGCCGGGGTTTCCACCCGACCAACAGGCTCAATGGAATATTTCCCCGGGTGCCTCTGTACTGATCCAGCGTCAGCTTGAGCAGGGCCAGATGACTTTGGCGCGCGCCCGCTGGGGATTGACCCCGGCCTGGCTGACGGACTTGTCGCGCACACCCGCCCATGCCCGCGCCGAGACCCTGGCCGAACAACCGATGTTTCGTGAGGCATTGCGCCTGCGTCGCTGCCTGATGCCGGCCAACGGCTTTTACGAGTGGCGAGGCAACGTGCGCAAACGGCCTTACTGGCTGACCCCGGGAGAAGGTTCGTCGTTGTTCTTTGCGGCAATCTGGGAAGCGTACCCGGTGCAGGATCAGGTCTGGCTGAGTACGGCAGTGGTTACCCAGGCGGCAATGGACCAGCGTCGGCCGTTGATTCTCAATGCCGCAGGGCAGGCGGCCTGGCTGGACCCTGAGACACCGATGGCGCGCCTGCATGAGCTGCTGGCCAGCAGCCAGGCGACGTTGCGCGAGCGGGTGCTGGCCAACTTCGTCAATGACCCCAAACTCAATGGGCCGGAGTGTTTGACGCCGGCTTGAATGCATCGCGGGGCAAGCCCGCTCCCACCGGCTCCGCGATGATTACACCCTGAACTGATTGATCAGGCGCCGCTGTTGCTCGGCCAGCTTGGTCAGTTCGGCACTGGCGTTACTCGACTCATCAGCCCCACCGGCCACCTCGTTGGCCACCTGACCAATGTTGATGACATTGCGGTTGATGTCTTCGGCGACGGCGCTTTGCTCTTCCGCTGCGCTGGCAATCTGGGTGTTCATGTCATTGATCACCGACACCGCCTGAGTGATGCTTTCCAGCGCCTCGGCAGCGCGTGCGGCCTGCTGCACGCTGTCATCGGTCTTGCCCTGGCTGTCTTCCATGACCCGCACGACATCGCGGGTGCCCTGCTGCAGTTGCTGAATCATCTGCTGAATTTCTTCGGTCGCTTGCTGGGTTTTCTGCGCCAGGTTGCGCACTTCGTCGGCCACCACGGCAAAGCCGCGGCCTTGTTCACCCGCGCGTGCGGCTTCGATCGCGGCGTTGAGTGCCAGCAGGTTGGTTTGCTCGGCAATGGCGCGAATGGCGATCAGAATCGCGTTGATGTTCTCGCTGTCGCGGGCGAGGTTCTGCACCACGCCCACGGCGCGGCCAATTTCTTCGGCCAGGGCGCTGATCGAGTGCGAAGTACTGCGCACGATCTGCAGGCCCTGATGGGCGGCCTGATCGGCATTGCTGGCGGCCTGAGCGGCATGGGTGGCGTTGCGCGCAACGTCTTGCGCAGTGGCGGTCATTTCATGCACCGCAGTGGCCACCAGGTCGATTTCGGCCATTTGCTTGTGCACGCCCTGGTTGGTGCGGATCGCGATGTCGGCGGTGTGCTCCGAGGAGTCACTGACTTTCTGCACTGAGGCCACCACCTGGCTGATCATCGCCTGCAGCTTGGCCAGGAAGGTGTTGAAGCCTTTGGCGATCGAGCCCAGTTCATCGGCACGGTCGCTGCTCAGGCGCCGAGTCAGGTCACCTTCGCCCTGAGCGATGTCATCGAGCATGGCCACCATCTGGCGCAGCGGCCGGGCAATGCCGTGGGCCAGCAGCCAGATCACCAGCAGGCCGAGGGCGGCGATGGCCAGGCCCATCAGGGTCATGCCGGTGAGGTCGGTGCTGCGTTGCGCACTGAGTTCGTTCTGCAACTGGTTGACGTCGGCCATCACGGCGCTCAGTGGCAACTCCAGCAGCAGGGTCCAGCGGGCATCGGTATTGCCGATTTTGAACGGCAGATACAGCTCGATGCGTCCGGCGTCGTTGTTCACCTGATAACGCAGGTTCTCGCCTTTGAGCTGGCTGAGGGTGGTTGCGACGCCGCCATCAAGTACATCGCTGGCCTTTTCGCCGAACTTGCTCGGGTCTTTGGTAAAGGCAACCAGGCGACCGTTGCCGGACACCAGTGCCAGTTCACCGGCGCCCTCATACAGTTGCTGGTCGGCGGTGTTGAGCAGTTCCTGGATGAAGTTCACCGACAAGTCGGCACCGGCGATCCCCTGGAACTGGCCGTCGATCAGGATCGGTTCGACGAAGGAGGCGAGCATCACCACCTTGTCGCCTACCTTGTAAGGTGCGGGGTCGATGACACAGGCCTTCTTCGACTCGCGTGGGCACAGGTAGTACTCGCTGGCACGTACACCGGTGGCGAGGATGGTTTGATCGTTGACGTCGGCAAGCTTGTCCAGGCCAAGGCTGCCGTCATCATTGCGAAACCACCAGGGCAGGAAACGCCCAGTGGTGCTGTCGATACCGGTGATGGAGGTCCCTATGAAGCGGCTGTCCTCATGGTCCAGCGCGTTGGCTTCCCAGCCCAGGTAAGTGCCGAGGATCAGCGGGTTGGTCACGGCGGTCTGCTTGAGCAGCGCGATCAGTTGTTCACGTTCGATTTTCAGCAGCGGACTGCCGTTGGCGTCCTGCATGCCCAGCATTGCGTTGCTGGTGGCCAGTCCGCGGGCGATCAGTAGAGGCGCTTCCAGGCCGCGCTGGATTTCACTGACCTGGGTCCGGGCCAGGGCGCTCAGGCGCTGTTCGATCACCGCCTCGAACTGTTGCTGGGTGCGGGTCTGCACCAGCTCCTGAGTGCGCTGGCCGGAATACACGGCGTAGAGCACCAGGGCGGCAACTATACTCAAGACAATAGCGCCAGCCAGGGCCGCAACGGAAAACTGGATCGACCTGAACTTCATGAAGGACTCCAACCACAATAAAAGGCGTCTGCCTTGCGTTATCGGCGCGGGCGCGACAAAGCATGAGCGCCGTCTGGAGAAATCTTCGTTCAGGGTGTAGCGGGCTCACTCGAGTCGGCCTAGGATACGCGGCATGTTCGAATGGAGTGTTTTCATGCGTAAGTTACTAGTTGTCAGCGCCCTGAGTGCCAGCGTACTGCTCGCCGGATGCCAGGCCGTGAACACCACCAGCGGCGGTGCCGTGGGTGTCGAGCGTAAGCAATATATGTTCAGCATGCTGTCGACCGATGAGGTCAACCAGATGTATGCCCAGTCGTATCAGCAAACCGTGGGCGAAGCGTCGAGCAAAGGCGTGCTCGACAAGACCAGTGCTGATGCCAAGCGGATTCGCGTGATTGCGGACCGGCTGATTGCCCAGGCGCCGCAGTTCCGTCCGGATGCCGCGCAGTGGAACTGGGAGGTCAACCTGATCAAGAGCGACGAGCTCAACGCCAACTGTGGCCCTGGCGGCAAGATCTTTTTCTACACCGGGCTGATCGACAAGCTCAAGCTGACTGATGACGAGATCGCTGCGGTCATGGGCCATGAAATCGCCCACGCCCTGCGTGAGCACGGTCGTGAAGCGATGTCCAAGGCTTATGGTATCGAGATGGCCCGTCAGGGCGCCGGTGCCTTGTTGGGCCTGGGCCAGGACAGCATGGCCCTGGCTGACACCGTGGTGCAGTACGGCATGACCTTGCCCAACAGCCGCGCCAACGAGAACGAAGCCGACTTGATTGGCCTGGAGCTGGCCGCGCGTGCCGGCTACAACCCGAACGCGGCGATCACCCTGTGGGACAAAATGGCGGCCGCATCCGGTGGTTCGCAGCCAGAGTTCATGAGCACGCACCCGGCCTCTGACAGCCGTCAGGCTTCGTTGCGGGCGGCGATTCCGAAAGTCATGCCGCTGTACGAAAACGCCAAAAAGTAACCCTGTGTAGGAGCGGGCTTGCCCCGCGATAGCGATGTGACTGACACAGCGCTATCGCGGGGCAAGCCCGCTCCTACAAACTGCATTCAGCCTATCCAGCCGCTGACTTGCATGGCCGAATAAACAGCCACAGCCGCCAGTACGAAGAACGCCGCCGAAGCCAGGCGACGAATCAGGGTCAGCGGCAGTTTCTCGGCGGCGAAGTTGCCCGCCAATACCACCGGCACGTTGGCAATCAACATGCCCAGGGTGGTGCCGATAATTACCATGATCAAATGCGGGTACTGGGCTGCCAGCATCACCGTTGCGACTTGGGTCTTGTCGCCGATCTCGGCAATGAAAAATGCTATCAGCGTCGTCAGGAACGGGCCAAAGCGCCGTGCCGTGCTGGCCTCGTCATCGTCCATTTTGTCCGGGATCAGTGTCCACAGGGCCGTGGCAGCAAAGCTTGCAGCCAGGATCCAGTGCAGGGTAGCTGCAGAGAAGAAGGTACTGACCCAGGCACCCACAGCACCAGCGGCAGCATGGTTGGCCAGGGTCGCGGCGATGATGCCGGCAATGATTGGCCAAGGCTTGCGAAAGCGGGCGGCGAGAATGAGCGCGAGCAATTGGGTCTTGTCGCCAATTTCGGCGAGGGCGACGATTGCGGTCGGGACGAGTAATGATTCCAGCATCAGGATTCCTACGGGGGCGGGTCGACACGGCTATGACACGTACTACCTTCCCGCCCCGGGTAAGGTGTGCGTGTCATAGGTCTTGTCAAACCCTGGGTCCGTCTGTGCGGACCGTGGGTCGCACGCGCCATGGTCTGTGGACCAAGTATGTTGACGCGTACCGGGCGAGCTGGGTGCTCGCGGGAGACTACTCCCCTAGGACGGAGCGGATTCTGCCTAGGCAAATCCGTTTCGGCAAGCCCTGATTTTAACCGCGTGTTGCCTGGTAGATCTTGAAGCCTTGGCCTTCGGCACGTACCGCACAGTTGCCCAGGGCGCTTTCGATCAGCGGTTGGTAGCGCAGGAAGCTGTTGGCAACCAAGCGAAGTTCGCCGCCTTTTTTCAGATGATCGGCCGATTTTTTCAGCAGATTCTCCGACGCCTGGTAGTTGGTGTGCACGCCGGTATGGAACGGCGGGTTGCTCAGGATCACTTCCAGGCCACGCGGTGCCGCATCGATGCCGTCGCCGCAGATGACTTCGCCTTGCAGACCATTGGCTGCCAGGGTCAAACGGCTGCTGGCCACGGCAAAGGCGTCCACATCCAGCAGGGTGACCTGGCTTTGCGGGTAGCGTCGTTTGATGGTCGCGCCCAGTACGCCGGCACCACAACCGAAGTCGAGGACATGACCGACAGGCAGTTGCTCAAGGTGTTCGAGCAGCAGGGCGGTGCCACGGTCGAGGCGGCCATGACTGAACACACCCGGCAAGCTGACGATCTGCAGTGGGCCATCGGCCAATGGCAGTTCAAAGCGCTCGGCCAGGCTTTCCAGTGGTTTGGCTTGTGGCGCGTGCTCTACGGTGACTTGCCACAGCTGACAATGGCGCGCGCTGTCGAGTTTGCGCGGCTTGCCAAAGGCATGCAGTTGTTTTGCCGCGCCTTCGATGCCACCGCGTTTCTCGCCGACCAGGTACAGCTCACGCCCGGCCAGTCGCGAAGCCAGGGCATTGAGCAGGTAATTGGCCAGGTCGCGGGATTTGGGCAGAAACAGTACCGCTGCGTCGAAATCTTCGACGGGTGCCTCTACGCCGAAGTGGCTGCGGCCGGCAAAGCGCGCATCGAGTGCTGCCTGATCGCCGGCATGCCAGCTCCAGCCACGGGCTGTTGGCAGCTTGCCAAGCAGGTCATCGGCAGGCAGGCCGGCAAGTAACAGCGAGCCCTGGAAAAGCTCGGCCTGACGAAGCAACACTTCACTGCGCGGGTCCATGGGGGCGGCTCCTGAAAAAGTGGCGCAGTTTATCAGAGCCAGGTGTGCCTTAGCCGACCTGTCTGCGCGGGCTGCCGGCAAAAAACGCTTCGGCGTTTTCACTCAGCTGTTCGACGATGCGCTGGCGCGACTCCACCGCGCCCCAGGCGCTGTGGGGGGTGACGATCAGGCGTGGGATGTCACCCGCCAGCAACGGGTTGCCCTGCACCGGTGGTTCGACACTTAGCACGTCGGTGGCGGCACCGCCCAGATGGCCGGCGCGCAGGCAGTCGGCCAGCGCTTGCTCGTCGATCAAACCACCACGGGCGGTGTTGATGACAAAAGCGCCCGGCTTGAGCCGGGCCAGTTCTTTGGCGCCGATCAGATTACGGGTGTGTTCGTTGAGCGGGCAGTGCAGGGTCAGGGCATCCACTTGCGGCAGCAGTTTATCCAGCGACAAGCGGTCTTCGCGCGGCGGGCGTCCGGGCAATTGCCCCAGCAGCACGCGCATGCCAAAGGCTTCAGCCAGGCGCGCAACCGCGCCGCCCAGTTCGCCATGACCGAGCATGCCGAGGGTCTTGCCCTCCAGTTCGACGATCGGGAAATCCAGCAGGCAAAACTGCTTGGCCCGTGCCCATTGTCCTTTGGCTACGGCCTGCTGATAGTCCGGCAGGCGTGTGGCCAGCGCCAGCAGCAAGGCCAGAGTGTGTTGGGCGACCGACGGCGTGCCGTAGCCCTGGCAGTTGCTGACCACAATGCCTTGGGCGCGGGCCGCTTGCAGGTCGACGTTGTTGGTGCCGGTGGCCGCCACCAGAATCAACTTCAGGCCGGGGCAGGCGGCGAGGGTGCTGGCGTCGATCATCACCTTGTTGCTGATGGCCACGGTCGCACCCAGCAAGCGTTCAGTGACTTGCTCCGGCGCGGTGGCCGAATACAGCTGCAGCTCATCGAAGCAGCCGCGCAGGCGATCGAGGCTGAGATCGCCCAGGTCCAGAGAGTGATGATCGAGGAAAACGGCGCGGCGAAGGGTGGACATGGAGGCTCCAGTGGATGACGGTCGGGCTCAGGTCGGATAGGTAAAACAATCGTAACGGCTTTGCTCCAGGCTGGCCTCGAAAGCCAGCAGGTTCTGCTGTTGCTGCTGCAGGTCGGCGATCTGCGCCAGCAGTTGTGCTTTTTTGCTGGCAATGGCCTGCTTTATGCGCGCCAGCGGCAAGTCACCGGGGCCGTTCTCGCTGACCATTGCCTGCATCTGCTTGAGGCTGAAGCCAAGCTTCTGTGCGCACTTGATCAGGTGCAGCAGCGCCACGCTCTGTTCATCATAGATGCGATAGTTGCCCTGGCGCCTGGGCGCAGGCAACAGGCCGATGTGCTCGTAGTGGCGTATGCATTTGATCGTCACTCCGGACAACTGCGCGGCTTTGCCGATATACATCGAACGTCCTTTTACCTGGCGCTGGCCAACGTGCGTGCCCGGCGTAACCAGGTATCGCGTTGCGCTGCACTTGAGCTGATGATGGGGCCAAACGTTAACGTCTTTTGAGGCCTGATTCCACAAAACCCCAAGGTGGTTCGGCGCATCTGGTGCAGGCCCGGCATACGGTACACCCAGCGGTAATACCAGGGCGGGGTGTCCATGCACACCAGCAGGTCGGCGCTGCGGCCTTTGAGCAGTTGTTCGGGGAAGGGCGAGTGGCTGCGATACTTGAAGGCAAACCCAGGCAGCAGCACGCGGTCGAGAAAACCTTTCAACAGTGCTGGAATGCCACCCCACCAGATCGGGAATACAAACACCAGGTGTTCGGCCCATTGGATCAGGCCCTGGGCGTGCAGCAGATCGGGCTCCAGCACTTGTTCCGGTTGATAGCCATTGCGCAATACCGGGTCAAAATTCAACGCCCCCAGTTCAAGCACCTGGACATCCTGGCCGCGGGCGCGTGCAGTGGCGACGTAAGTGCTGGCCAGGGCGGCGCAAAAGCTCTGGTTTGAGGGGTGGCCGAGGATGACCAGTACGCGAGTGTTCATGGCAGGCAGCTCAATTAGGTGAAGTGCGCAGCTTAGAGATTGCCCTTAAGGGGAGAGTCAAGCGGAAGGGGCGGGCTTGACCCGCGCTCGCGGTTCGTCAGGCACATCGCAATCGCGGGGCAAGCCCGCTCCTACCGGAGGGTGGGTGATGGCGGTTGTTACGGGGTGTGTCTAGGGCGTAATGTACGGATCTGCTGATTTCATCTACTGCTGCCAGGAGCCCCCCATGTACTGGGCTGAATTTCTCACCGTTGCTTTGATTCACCTGCTCGCCGTGGCCAGCCCCGGCCCCGATTTTGCTGTTGTGGTCCGTGAGAGCGTGACCCATGGGCGCCGCGCCGGTACCTGGACAGCCTTTGGTGTGGGCTCGGCGATTTTCCTGCATGTGGGCTATTCGTTGCTGGGCATCGGCCTGATCGTGTCGCAGTCGATTGTGCTGTTCAATGCGCTCAAATGGCTGGCAGCGGCGTATTTGCTCTACATCGGTTACAAAGCGCTGCGTGCCGGTCCGGCCGCACCTGGCAGTGACGCGGTGCAGGCTTCGACGGTCGAGCGCACCCCGCGTGCCGCTTTCGTTGCCGGCTTTATGACCAACGGCCTGAACCCCAAGGCAACCTTGTTCTTCCTGTCGCTGTTTACCGTGGTGATCAACCCGCATACGCCGCTGGCGGTCCAGGCCGGTTACGGTGTGTACCTGGCGGTCGCCACTGGCCTGTGGTTCTGCCTGGTGGCCATGCTGTTCAGCCAGCAGCGTGTGCGTGCCGGTTTTGCCCGCATGGGCCACTGGTTTGACCGCACCATGGGCGCGGTGCTGATTGCCCTGGGTGTGAAGATCGCCTTTACCGAAATGCATTAAGCGCAATAAGCCTATAGCCACAACGTCGGCCAAATCATTCCTTTGGCTGATTTGGCCGACGTTGTGGCGTTCTAGAGTGGGTCATGTCTTGCCCAACTCGTGCACTCTAGAAAAGGGACTCTTATGTTGCAGACTCGTGTCATTGCGCCTGCCGAGGACGCTTATCAGTATCCGCTGTTGATCAAACGCTTGCTGTTGTCTGGCAGCCGCTACGAGAAAACCCGCGAGATCGTCTATCGCGATCAATTGCGCTATAGCTACCTGACCCTCAACGAGCGCATCGCGCGCCTGGCCAACGTGCTGACCGAGGCCGGTGTAAAGGCCGGTGACACCGTCGCGGTGATGGACTGGGACAGCCATCGTTACCTGGAATGCATGTTTGCCATTCCGATGATCGGCGCGGTGGTGCACACCATCAACGTGCGCCTGTCACCGGAACAGATCCTCTACACCATGAACCACGCTGACGACCGCTTCGTGCTGGTCAACAGCGACTTTGTCGGCTTGTATCAAGGCATCGCCGGGCAACTGACCACCGTCGAGAAAACCCTGCTGCTGACCGACGCCGAGAGCAAAACGGCAGAGTTGCCGAACCTGATCGGCGAGTATGAGCAACTGCTGGCTGCGGCGAGCCCGGTCTACAACTTTCCAGATTTTGATGAAAACTCGGTAGCCACCACCTTCTACACCACTGGCACCACCGGCAACCCCAAAGGCGTGTACTTCACCCACCGCCAGTTGGTGCTGCACACCCTGGCCGCAGCGTCGGTTACTGGCAGTATCGACAGCGTGCGCTTGCTCGGCAGTGACGATGTGTACATGCCGATCACCCCGATGTTCCACGTGCATGCCTGGGGTATCCCGTACGTGGCCACCATGCTCGGGGTCAAGCAGGTGTATCCAGGGCGCTACGAGCCGGAAATGCTCTGCGAGCTGTGGCGTAAGGAGAAGGTCACCTTTTCCCATTGTGTACCGACCATTCTGCAGATGCTGCTCAATGCCAAAGGCGCGCAAGGTCAGGACTTCGGTGGCTGGAAGATCATCATTGGCGGCAGTGCGCTGAACCGCGCCTTGTACGAGGCGGCCAAGGCCCGTGGCATTCAACTGACCGCCGCTTACGGCATGTCGGAAACTTGCCCGTTGGTTTCTTGCGCGCACCTGAACGAAGAGTTGCTGGCCGGTAGCGAAGATGAGTGCATTACCTACCGAATCAAGGCCGGTGTACCGGTGCCGCTGGTTGAGTCTGCAATTGTCGATACTGAAGGGAAATTTCTGCCTCATGACGGTGAAACCCAGGGAGAGCTGGTGCTGCGAGCACCCTGGCTGACCATGGGGTATTTCCGCGAACCGGAGAAGGGCGCCGAGCTGTGGCAGGGCGGCTGGTTACACACTGGCGATGTGGCCACCCTCGACAGCATGGGCGTGATCGACATTCGTGACCGTATCAAGGATGTGATCAAAACCGGCGGAGAGTGGATCTCCTCGCTGGAGCTTGAAGACCTCATCAGCCGTCATCCGGCGATCCGCGAAGTGGCCGTGGTCGGGGTTGCCGATCCACAGTGGGGCGAGCGGCCTTTTGCCCTGTTGGTGGTGCATGAACAGCAGGTTATCGATGCCAAGGCACTCAAGGAACACCTCAAGCCATTCGTTGAACTTGGGCACATCAACAAGTGGGCGATCCCCAGTCAGATAGCGCTTGTTACTGAAATTCCCAAGACCAGTGTCGGCAAGCTCGACAAGAAGCGCATCCGCCTGGACATCACCCAATGGCAAGCCAGTAACAGCGCCTTCCTCTCTACCCTCTAAGCTGCTGCGGGTCGCGCTCGACCGAGTGCGACCCGCAGGCTAGACACATTTTCGCCTTGTCATATGACAAATTTCAGCCATGCTTGCCCAGCCAGCAAGTAGGCCTGCTCCTACTGCAGCGTTGTATCAGTAAACATACAAATCACACTTTAGAGGGATCTAGCAGGAGTACCTGCTGGCTATAGTCGGGTCAGGGGATTTTCAGGAATGGGGGGCTGCACATGCATGTGCCTGGCCACTTGCTCGACGATTTCGGTGCACTTACACCCGTCGATTAAGGCGTTTCTG
Organism: Pseudomonas sp. NUPR-001; assembly: GCF_052147955.1. Taxonomy (NCBI): domain Bacteria; kingdom Pseudomonadati; phylum Pseudomonadota; class Gammaproteobacteria; order Pseudomonadales; family Pseudomonadaceae; genus Pseudomonas; species Pseudomonas sp. NUPR-001. Next base: position 5,121,555 of record NZ_CP197353.1, on the reverse strand, counting down.
CAAAGGACTCACTGCCATAAAAATAAAGAAAGTACATGGAGTAGCGTCGATGACATCAGTAAATCTGTTCTGGCGCCGGGCAAAATTGCCCTTGGCTGTCAGCCTCGCTTCTACGCTCGCCGGTCCTGCATTCGGCGTCAGTTTCAACATCGGTGAAATCGAAGGGTCGTTCGACTCGTCTCTGTCTATCGGGGCGAGCTGGTCTACCGAGAAACCGAACCAGAATCTGATTGGCGTCAACAACGGCGGTAAAGGTTTGTCGCAAACCTCCGACGATGGCCACCTGAACTTCAAACGCGGTGAGACCTTCTCGAAGATCTTCAAGGGCATCCATGACCTGGAGCTCAAGTACGGCGACACCGGTGTGTTCGTCCGTGGCAAGTACTGGTATGACTTCGAACTCAAGGACGAAAGCCGTCCGTTCAAGGACATCAGCGATTCCAATCGCAAAGAGGGCGCCAAGTCCGCCGGTGGCGAGATTCTCGACGCCTTCGTGTACCACAACTACTCCATTGCCGACCAGCCAGGCTCGGTGCGTCTGGGCAAGCAGGTGGTCAGCTGGGGTGAAAGTACCTTCATCGGCGGCGGTATCAACTCGATCAACCCGATCGACGTTGCCGCGTTCCGCCGCCCAGGTGCTGAAGTCAAGGAAGGCCTGATTCCGGTCAACATGTTCTACGTCTCGCAGAGCCTGACCGACAACCTGTCGGCAGAAGCCTTCTACCAGATCGAATGGGACCAGACCGTCGTCGACAACTGTGGCACTTTCTTCTCGCAACCGGACGTCATCGCTGACGGCTGTACCGACAACCTGCGTCTGCTCAACAGCAGCCGCAGCCTGCCACCACAGGCACTGGGCTTCCTTGCAAGCCAGGGTGTCGATATCAACGCAGAAGGCGTGAAAGTCGACCGTGGTCCGGACCGTGATGCGCGTGACAGCGGCCAGTTCGGTGTTGCGTTTCGCTATATGTTCGAACCGCTGGACACCGAGTTCGGTGCCTACTTCATGAACTACCACAGCCGTGCGCCGATCTTCAGTGCCACGGGTGCCGATCCGTCGGTGTATGCCGGCTTGCAAAACCTGCCGACTAACCTGCAGCCATTGGCACCGCTGATTGTTGCCGGTAACTCGCAGTACTTCGTCGAGTACCCTGAAGACATTCGCCTGTACGGCCTGAGCTTCTCCACCACCCTGCCTACCGGTACGGCGTGGAGCGGTGAGCTGAGCTACCGCCCGAACGCGCCGGTGCAGCTCAATACCACCGACATCCTTTACTCCGGTGTTACGCCAATCCCAGGCCTGGGCAACGCGTCGCTGCTCAAGGGCGTGCCAGGCCAGGACCAGCACGGCTATACCCGTAAGGAAATCACCCAGTTCCAGACCACACTCACTCACTTCTTCGACCAGGTCATGGGCGCCAGCCGTCTGACCGTGGTGGGTGAGGTCGGTGTGACCCACGTTGGTGGCCTGGAGAGCGCGCACAAGATGCGTTATGGCCGCGACCCGGTGTTCGGCCCTGGCCCACTGGAGCCGACTGGCCCGCTCAACACCTGTGAGTTCCTCAACGGCCGGACCATCAGCGGCGCAGGCAACAACGCTCCGACGACCAACCTGTCGCGTAAATGCGAGAACGACGGTTTCACCACCAGCACCTCCTGGGGTTACCGCGCCCGTGCGATCTGGGACTACAACGACGTGTTCGCCGGGGTCAACCTCAAGCCTAACGTGGCCTGGTCGCATGACGTTTCTGGCTACTCCCCGGGTCCAGGTGGCAACTTCGAGGAAGGGCGCAAGGCGATCAGCCTGGGTCTGGACGCTGAGTACCAGAACACCTACACCTCCAGCCTGTCGTACACCAACTTCTTCGACGGCAAGTACAGCACCGTGGATGACCGCGACTTCATCGCCCTCAGCTTCGGCGTGAACTTCTAAGAACACGGATTCAGGATGAGCATGAACATGAAAATGACCAAGAATCTGCTGCAAGCCGGTGTATTGGGCCTGTCGCTGCTGGCCACCAGCGTCATGGCGGCAGTGTCCGCCGACGAGGCGGCCAAGCTCGGCACTACCCTGACGCCAATGGGCGCGGAGAAGGCTGGTAACGCCGATGGTTCGATCAGTGCCTGGAAGCCACTGGGCAAAAATGCCGGTGCCGTTGACGCCAAGGGCTTCCTGGCCGATCCGTATGCGGGTGAAAAACCGCTTTACACCATCACCGCGCAGAACGTCGACCAGTACAAAGACAAGCTGTCCCCAGGCCAGGTGGCAATGCTCAAGCGCTACCCTGACAGCTACAAGATTCCGGTGTACCCGACCCACCGCGGATCGACCGTGCCGGATCAGGTGTTCGCCGACATCAAGAAAAACGCCACCAGCACCAACCTGGTCGCCGGCGGCAACGGCCTGGAGAACTTCACCACGGCGGTGCCGTTCCCGATTCCCAAAAGTGGCGTTGAAGTTATCTGGAACCACATCACCCGCTATCGCGGGGGCAGCGTAACCCGCCTGGTGACCCAGGCCACGCCGCAAACCAATGGCTCCTACAGCCTGGTGTACTTCCAGGATCAGTTTGTCTTCCGTGACAAGATCAAGGGCTACGACCCGGCCAACCCCGGCAACGTGTTGTTCTACTTCAAGCAGAAGGTAACCGCGCCAGCGCGCCTGGCCGGTACCGTGCTGTTGGTCCACGAGACCCTCGACCAGGTCAAGGAGCCGCGTAAAGCGTGGGTCTACAACGCCGGTCAGCGTCGTGTGCGCCAGGCGCCTCAAGTGTCCTACGATGGCCCGGGTACCGCAGCCGATGGCCTGCGTACTTCCGACAACCTGGACATGTTCAACGGTGCACCAGACCGCTACGACTGGAAGCTGGAAGGCAAGAAAGAGATGTACATTGCCTCCAACAGCTACAAGCTCGACGATCCGAAGCTCAAGTACGCCGATATCATCAAGCCTGGGCACATCAACCAGGACCTGAGCCGCTACGAGTTGCGCCGTGTCTGGCACGTGGTTGCCACCTTGAAGCCGGGTCAGCGTCATATCTACGCCAAGCGTGACTTCTACATCGACGAAGACACCTGGCAGGCTGCAGTGATCGACCAGTACGACGGTCGTGATCAACTGTGGCGCGTTTCCGAGGCCCACTCCCAGGACTACTACAACGTCCAGGTGCCGTGGTACACCCTGGAAGCCATTTACGACCTGCAGTCGGGTCGCTATCTGGCACTGGGCATGAAGAACGAGGAGAAGAAGGCTTACGACTTCGGATTCTCGGCCAGCATCAGCGACTTCCAGCCCGCAGCGCTTCGCCAGGAAGGTGTGCGCTAAGTTACAAACCTCCGTGTGATCTCCCAGAACGCCCCGGCTTGCCGGGGCGTTTCTGTTTATGCCCTGTCATACACAAACGGCATTGTTGCTTTTTGTTGTAGTCTTTTTGCCGCAATGCGCGGCAATCATCTTCAAATGTGCGTTTTAACCCGTTAGTCTGCCCAGATCGTACCGCCGAAGAATCTCTAACTAAAACGAGCCGGCCATGACTGATCTGTCCCGTACGCAAGGGTTCGCCAGCCAGGCCATGGACGTCCTGGAGGGACGCTTCTATCGTCCGCCACTGCCTGAAGGGCATGTGCCTCGGGCGCGTTTATGCCAGCGCTTGCAGTCGGGGCTGGGTGGCCGTTTGTTATTGGTCAATGCGCCAGCGGGATTTGGCAAAAGCTCGCTGGCTGTCGAGTTCTGCCAAGGCTTGCCCAACCATTGGAGCAGCCTGTGGCTGGGTTTGAGCCGCCGAGACAATGACCCCGGGCGCTTTCTTGAACGGCTGCTTGAAGGCTTGCAGCAGTATTGCCCGGCTCTGGGCGGCCAGGCCCTTGGCCTGCTGAAGATGCGGCAGCGCCATCAACCCTTCGCCTTTGAAGAGTGGCTGGACGGTTTGCTCGATGAGCTGGCTCAACATCTGCAGCCGCACAATCCGTTGTTGCTGGTACTGGATGACTATCATCTGGCACAGGGCCCGGTGCTCGATCGCTGCCTGCAGTTCTTCCTCAATCATCTGCCACCCGGGTTGGTCCTGTTGGTGACCAGCCGCTTGCGCCCGGATTGGCACTTGGCGCGCCTGCGACTGTCACGCCAGTTACTTGAACTTAGCGAACAGGACCTGCGCCTGACGCCCGAAGAGTCGCTGGCTGTATTGGGCCAGCAGCCCAGCGGCTTGCGCGGCCAGGCGCTGGACAACTTGATCCTGCGCAGCGACGGCTGGATTGCCGGGCTGCGTTTCTGGCAACTGGCGAGCAGCGAGGCGGGCGGCGACAGTGCCTTGCCTCAGGCCTTGCACGGTGGCGAGGGGCTGATTCGCGATTACCTGCTTGAAGAAGTGATCGACATTCTGCCCGCCGAGGTTCAGGCCTTTCTCAACGACACGGCCTGCCAGGAACGCTTCTGCAGTGAACTGTGTGATGCCCTGCGTGAGAGTCACGATAGCGCCGAGATCATCGCTTACCTGCAGACGCATCAGGTGTTTCTGGTGCCACTGGATGAAAATGGTCGTTGGTACCGATACCACCATCTGTTTTCCGACCTGTTGCGCAGCCGCCAGCCCAGCCTGCCACTCTCGAGCCTGCACCTGCGCGCCTGCCGTTGGTTTCACAACCAGGGCTTACTCGATGAAGCGGTAGAGCAGGCCTTGCGCGCCGGGCATCTGGATGTCGCTGCCAACCTGGTCCAGAACCTGTCGGAAGAGCAACTGCTGGCCGAGCAGAACGTCGGGATGTTGCTGCGCTGGAAGATGGACCTGCCCGACAGCCTGTTGATCAGCACACCACGGCTGATTGTGTTGTACAGCTGGGCCTTGGGTCTGGCCGGGCAGCTCGACGCGGCCGAAGAGCTGGCCAGTCATCTGACGCGCTTTTTGCCTGCGCCGTCGGCAACAGCTCAGCGCTCGATGCTAGCGCAATGGCTGGCGTTAAGCGGTGTCATCGCCCGTGGCCGTGGTGATCGAGAGCGCACCCGCGCCTATTGCATCGAAGCCCTGCGCAGCCTGCCGCAAAAACGCTATGGCCAGCGTCTGGTGTGTTTGTCGACACTCTCCAACCTGGCCATCGTCGAGGCTGACTTTTCACGGGCGCGCAGTTGCAACCGCGAGGCGCTGGAGTTGGCGCAGCGCGTTGGCAATCCGCTGTTTGAAGCCTTGGCACACTACGACCGTGCACGGGTGCTGCATGCGCGTGGTGAAGTGTTGCGCGCCCTGGATGAAGTGCACCAGGGCCTGCAGCGCTTGCAGGGATTATCGGCGCAGCGCCTGTATGCGGTGCGCGCGCGCCTGACCTTGTACGAGGGCTACTTGTTGGCCGCGCGTATGCAAACCCAAGCTGGCCGCAGCCGTTTACGTGCCGGTCTGGCCGAGGCGCGGGCTTGCCGTGATATCAGCGTGCTGATCGGTCATTGCGTGATTGCCTCAATGGATGGGCGCGAGGGGCGTTTTACCGAAGCCTTCACCGAGTTGGCCGAGGCTGAGCGGTTGATGCACATCTGGGATGTACCGCCGATTTTCTATCTGGCGATGATTACCCTGGTTAAATGCGAGCTCTGGTTGGGGCAGGGGCGTACTGACCTGGCCGAGTCTTGGTTGTTGCGCCTGAGCCAGACCTATAGCGGCCAGAAGGCGGCCGCAGCCCCCGAGTTTCATCCGCTGCTGGGGTTGCATATCGAACTGCAGCAGGCTTTGCTCGAACGTACTCAGGGGCGCCTGGCGCTGTCTGCGCAGCGCTTGCAAGCGCTGGTGGAACGCGGTCAGGCCAGTGGCGGGCAGTTACTGTGTGTGACGGCGTTGTGCCAATGGATGGGCTTGTTGCTGGCCAACAATAACGACTCGCAGGCCCGTGATCTGCTGGGATTGGCCCTGGAAGCCGGACGCGGTGGATCCTTGCAGGCGTTCCAGCGGTTGCTGCAGGAGCACCCGCAATGGTTACGTGAACAACTGCTGATACAACCCGCCAGCCCGACCCAGGCCAGCCTGCTGTCATTGTTACCGGCGGTGGATACCCCGGAAGTGTCCAACGGCAGTTGCGAAGCGTTGAGCGCCCGGGAGAAATCTGTGCTGGAGTTGATCGCCCAAGGCTGCTCCAACCAGGAAATCAGTGAGCGCTTGTTCATTTCGCTGCACACGGTCAAAACCCACGCCAGTCATATCAACAGCAAACTGGGTGTCGAGCGACGCACTCAGGCTGTTGCGCGGGCCAAGGCGTTGGGCTTGCTGGCCTGACGAGCGGATGTGCGGCCAGCAGGGGAGTTTCTGCTGTACTCTGTGGCAGGATCATTCCTGCTGGAGGCTCTGCCATGTTCCGTGTCTGCACTCTGGTGCTGTTGACCTGCGGGTTATCCACAACCCTAGCGCTGGCGGCAGACGGACCGTCATTCTCATGTGACAAGGCCGAAGGTGTGGCGCTCAAGGTGTGCCAAAGCCCCCAATTGAGCAAGCTCGATCGTGAGCTTGCGGCGCTCTACAAACGCGTGCTCGGGCAAGCCGACAGCGAGTCGCAAAAGCAGCTCAAGGCCACCCAGCGCGGCTGGATCAAGGGTCGTGATGAATGCTGGAAAGCCAGTGATGTCGATGCCTGCGTACTGGAGCAGTATCAGGTGCGTATCGTCAAATTGCAGATCCAGTCTGGCGCGGTACAGGTGCCCGCAGCCGTGGAGTTTGACTGCAACGACGACAGCAAAGCCTTTACCGCCGTGTTTTACAACACACTCGAGCCCCAGGCGGCAGTGCTCACGTATGGTGATGACCAAACCATCGCTATTGCCCAACCTTCGGCCAGTGGCAGCAAGTACGGTGCCCAGGGCGTCGAGTTCTGGGAGCATCAAGGCGAAGCGAAAGTGAAATGGTACGGCGCCGAACTGACCTGCCAGGTGGCGCGCTGAGCCAACACCGATGCCAGGCTTTACGCCGACCTGAGGATCGAAGATGATGGCTGCTTGCTATCATTTTAGAGCGCTTCGTGATGACGCAGACGCTGTACATCGTCGCGCCATGGATTGGTTTGGGGGTCGTGTCGATCCTGTGGGTACGTGCGTTGCTGCGCGGGCGTGAGCTCGGGCGGCAGTTGCGTGAATGCCGTCAGCATCTGGATACGCTGAGCGGGGGGCAAGCGCTGGGTAGCGCTGTGCTGCCAGAAGATATCGATCGCTACAAGCGCAGCCAGTATTTTGCCCGTATCGGTACCTGGGACTGGGATATCGATACGGAAAAGCTCTACTGGTCCGATGCTATTTATCCCATGTTTGGCTATCAGGTCGGGGAAATCGTCCCCAGCTATGAGCGCTTTTGCGCCAGCGTGCATCCGGATGACCGCGCCCAGGTGCGGGCCGGTGAATTGCGCTGCATTGCAACCGGTGAAAACCACGATGAGGAGTACCGCGTGGTCTGGCCCGACGGCAGTATTCGCTGGCTGCGCGAGACCGGAAACGTGGTATGCAACGCCCAGGGTGTGGCGGTAAAAATGATGGGCGTGGTTCGCGACATCACCGAAGAAAAAGCCTGGGCGAACCAGCTACATAACCTGGCCCACAACGATGTGTTGACCGGACTGCCCAATCGCCTGGTGTTCGAGCAGCGCCTGGCATTGGCCGTGGAGAAAGCCCGGCTGACCAACACGCGGGTGGCATTAGCCTTTCTCGACCTCAACGATTTCAAAGACATCAATGACCTTCATGGGCACGCCATTGGCGACCAGGTGCTGATGTTTGTCGCCAAACGGCTCAAGCAAATGCTGCGCACGGCCGATACTGTGGCCAGGATCGGTGGCGATGAGTTCGTGCTGATCCTTGAAGGGTTTTCTCCTGGGGAGGGCGTGGAGGAAGAAGTGCACCTGATTTGCAGCAATGTGATCGAGTCACTGGCGTTTCCCATGATCATTTCCAGTGAGATGTTGCAGGTGGGTACCAGCTTGGGAGTGGCGGTCTATCCCGATCATGCCGCAACGATGGACACACTGATTCACCTGGCGGACCTGGCCATGTATCAGGCCAAACGCAGCGGTGACAATCAGTTCCGCCTTGCCAACACAGGTGTCTGCGCATAACGCCAGGCACGAGCCCTTCAGGTCACGCCGGATTCACCCGCGAAGCCAGCCTGTGATTGTTGCGGTCTGTGCATCCTTTTTTTATTTGTCATGTCAGGTTGCGTGGATGCAGGTCTACAGCCAAAAAAGTTTTCTGATCGTCGACGATTTCTCGGATTTCCGCAGCTCTGCGCGCTCCATGCTGCGCGAGCTGGGGGTGCGTGATGTCGACACCGCTGACAGCGGTGAGCAGGCGCTGCGCATGTGCGCGCAGAAGCGCTATGACTTTATCCTTCAGGACTTTCACCTCGGTGATGGCAAGAAGAACGGCCAGCAGGTGCTTGAGGACCTGATCCTCGACAAGTTGATCAGCCATGAGTGCGTGTTTCTCATGGTGACTGCCGAAACCAGCCAGGCCATTGTTCTCAGTGCCCTGGAACATGAACCGGACGCCTACCTGACCAAGCCGTTCAACCGTATCGGCCTGGCGCAGCGTCTGGAAAAACTGGTGCAGCGCAAGACCTTGCTCAAGCCGATTCTGCAGGCCCTGGACCGCGGCCGCCCGGCCGAAGTGTTGGCCGCGTGCGCCGAGCTGTGCAAGAAAGACCCGCGTTTTGCGCCCCTGTGTTTGCGTTACCGTGCCGATGCATTGCGGGCGTTGAATCGGTACGACGAGCTGGAGAAGTTCCTCACCACCATTATCTCCAGCCGGGCCACGCCTTGGGCCTATGCGGCGCTGGGGAGCCTGCTGCACAAGCGCAACCAATTTTCCCAGGCCCAGGGCGTTTACGAGCAGGCTCTGAAGGCCTTCCCGATGATGCCGGGGCTCTACGACGGGCTGGCGGAAGTGTTGGTCGCGTTGGGAGAAACCAAGCGCGCTCAGGGTGTGCTGGAAGAAGCGGTGCGTTTGTCGCCGCTGGCGGTACGCCGGCAGATGATGCTGGGCAAGCTGGCGCTGGGCAATGACGACTTCGATACCTCGTCAAAAGCCTATCGGCATGCGGTCAACCAGGGGCAGAGTTCACGCTACAAAGACCCGGAGAGCAACCTCGGCCTGGTCCAGGCGCTGATGAACAAGAATGCCGGTAACGGCCTGGACGCGCGTACCCGCGTCGAGATCAACACGGTGCTCAGCGAAGTGGCCAAGGAAAACGTTGAAGACCAGGGTTTGCAGGTGCGTGCGCGGCTGATGAAAGCCGCCAGCCTGCAGCAGGCCGGTGATGCCGAAACCGCCGCCAAGCTGACCGAGCAGGCCATGGCCCGGCTGGACAAGATGGAGCAGTTTTTCTCTGTTGAGGCAGCCTTGGTGGTGGCGACCCAGTTGCAAAAGCTCGGACAGGAATCAGCTGGCACTTCGATTCTGAAAAGCTGTGTAGAGACCTACGGCGACGACCCCAAGGTGATGCAGAGCGTTTCGCGCTTGACCGATGACGCCTCTGTACTGGGGGCGGTAACCGAGGCTGTCGATCTTAACCGTCAAGGTGTGCGCAGCTATCAGGGCGGGCAACTCAGTGAAGCGCTGGGGCTGTTCCGCCGGGCCCTGAAGCTGCAGCCAAAGAACATCAGTATCGCCCTCAACACGGCTCAGGCGCTGTTGCGCATTGGCGGTGAAACACCACCAGAAGCCATCATGGACGAATGCCGCGCCTGCCTGACCTGCGTCGCCGGTATCCCCGAGAGCGATAGCCGTTACGAGCGCTACCGTAAACTGCACATTCGAGCCTTTGGCGCATGAACCAGAACAACCAGGGGCTGGATTTTTCCACGGTGATCGCCTCCACCGTACACGACATGAAAAACTCCCTGTCAGCCCTGACCCAGGCCCACAGCCAGTGGTTGGCACGCTTGCCAGAAGCGCAGCGCAGCGGCAGCGAGCAGGGGGTGATGGAGCATGAGTTCACTCACCTGAATGGCATGTTGGTGCAGTTGCTGGGGCTATACAAACTGGGCGTCAATCAATTGCCAATGTGTCCGGACTATCACGAGCTGGATGATTTCATCGAGGCGCAGTTGGCCGCCCAACAGAACCTGCTGCAGCACCGCGACATTCTTGCCAGCTGGCGCATCGAAACTGCCAGCCCGTTGGGCTTTTTTGACCGCGAGCTGGTGAGCTCAGTGGTGGCCAACATCCTCAACAATGCCATCCGCTATGCCGGTCACACCCTGTTGATCACGGTCAGCGAAGAAGGCGAGCAGTTGCTGTTGAGCATCAACGACGACGGCCCGGGTTTCCCGACCTATATGCTTGAACGCCAACACGACTATGTGCAGGGCATTGATGCGCAAAGTGGCAGCACCGGCCTGGGGCTGTACTTTGCCGCGCGTATCGCCGCGCTGCACGAGCGCAATGGGGTCAAGGGGCATATCGAGATTGCCAACGGCGGGCCGTTGGGCGGTGGGCTGTTCACACTTTACCTGCCGTAGGATCGCTCGCGGGGCAAGCCCGCTCCCACACCGGATGATCAAGACTGGTATCTCCCACCGTGTCTGCTCCACTGGTCGGCTTTCTTGCGCGCAGCTTGAAGCGCTGATGAAAGAGGTCTAGGTTTTTGATGTGGGAAAATTTCCCACGCAAAGAATTCAGAACAAGTCAAAACCAGTCCCGGCTTGATGTGGCGTTTCTCGCGGTGAATGACCAGGAGACGGAAGATGCAGACTTACCGGCTGTTCAACAAAGCTCTACTGGCGATGGCCATCGGCGGCGTGCTGTCGGCCTCCCTCGTTTTGATCCCCGATACGATTTCCCATAGCTCCAGCGCCTACGCCAAAGATGGTGGCGGCGGAGGTGGGGGACATGGCGGTGGCGGTGGCGGGGGTGGTCACGGCGGTGGTGGCGGTGGCGGCCATGGTGGCGGAGGTGGCGGCCACGGCGGAGGTGGTGGCGGCGGTCACGGTGGCGGCAGTGGTGGCGGTGGTCACGGCGGCGGCAGCGGAGGGTCAGGCGGCCATGGTGGAAGCGGCAATGGTGGTGGCCATGCTGGCAACGGCAGTGGTAGCAGCGGTGGCAGCGGTCATAGCGGCAGCGACCATGGCGATGCCGGGCAAGGGCACGCCAGCAACTCGAACTCCGGGCGCAGCAGCAACCATTCAGAGCCTGGTGATGATCATGGCAATCACGCTCGTGGTGAGCCCGGTGATGACCATGGCAATCATGTGGGTGGTGAGCCCGGCGATGACCATGGTAATCATGTTGGCGGCGAACCTGGCGACGACCATGGCAATCACGTGGGCGGTGAGCCTGGCGATGACCGTGGTGAGCATGTGGGTGGCGAACCGGGTGATGACCGTGGCAATCACGTCGGCGGCGAACCTGGTGACGACAACGGCAGGAGCTGATTGAAGGCAATGCAAGCACCAACGCTTCCTCCTTCGCTATTGAGCGCTTTGCGACGTGTCATGCGGCCTCTGGTGCGGCTGATGCTTCGCAAAGGCGTCACCTATACGGTGTTCGCCGACCTGCTCAAGGAGGTCTTTGTCGATGTGGCTGACCGCGAGTTTCGTCTGGACGACAAAGCCGCGAGTGACAGCCGCATCAGCTTGCTCACCGGCGTCCATCGTAAGGATGTCAGGCGCCTGCGTCATGAAGGCGATACGGCGAGCATGGCGCTGCCGGAGAACATTACCCTGGGTGCGCAGTTGGTCAACGCCTGGACCAACTGCGCACCGTTCTGCAAGCAAGCCGGCCAGGCGTTGCCTCTACCGAGGTTGGCCAGTGTTGGCGGCGAGGCCTCTTTCGATGCATTGGTGGCGCAGGTCAGTACCGACATTCGCGCGCGGGTGGTGCTCGACGAATGGTTGCGCCTGGGTGTGGTGCAGTTGGACGATCAGGATTGCGTGCACCTTCAGGCCCAGGCGTTTGTGCCACAGAAAGGCTTTGATGAGAAAGCCGCCTACCTGGGCCACAACCTGCACGACCACGCTTGCGCTGCGGTGCATAACCTGACTGAGCAGGCCCAACCCTTCTTTGAGCGCAGCGTGCACTACGATGCCTTGAGCCCAGCCAGTGTCGAAGCCTTGCGCGAGGTGGTGGCCGGTGACGGCATGCAGACGCTGCTCGGCTTCAGTCGGCTTGCCGCTGACCTGGAAGCCCAAGATCTGTCCAGCCTTGACCCGCGTCAGCGCATCACCATCGGGCTGTATTTCTACACTGAGCCCACTTCACCGACGGCGCCTGATCCATGACCTCGCCTCTGCGCCGTTTTCACACCGTTGCCATGGTCCTGGGCTTCGCGTTGAGCCTGGGGCTGCCTTCATGGGCTAGTGCAGCGCCAGCGTGCATCAGCCGCGATGAAGTGGGGATGACCGACGCTGCCGGCGTACAGGCGCCTGGTGGAATTGGCGGAACCGGAGCCCGGCCTGGGGGCACAGGCGGTACCGGTATCGACTACGACGATGGCGGGGTCGGTGGCAGTGGTGCACCGCAACAGCTGCGTCCCGGTGGAACCGGCGGTACCGGTATGCCGATCGGCTCACCCGGCGGCAGTGGTGGCACCGGGATCGTCGGCACCATCACCGGGTTTGCCTCCATTTGCCTCAACGGCATGGAAGTGCACTTCAGCAAAGATGTACCCGTGAGTGAAAACGGCGTTGCCTCCAGCGCGGAACACTTGGCCATCGGCCAGGTGGTTGCCGTGGAATCGTTCGCCACCCAGCGCGGCCTGCAGGCTGGGCGGATTGCAATTCTGCACGTGTATGAGGGGCCGCTGACCGCGTTGCCCGGTGCTTCAACGCCGCTGCGGGTGATGGGCCAACCCGTGCGCCTGGCCAATGGTGCACGGGTGGCGCAAGGACTGCGCCCCGGTGAGCCGGTCAAGGTCAGTGGGCTGCGTAGCGCCAATGGCGAGGTTGTGGCCAGCCGCATCGAGCGTGCGCCGGGCCTCAAGGCGGCCAGTGCGATTGGCTCGATTGACCGCAACGGAAGCCTCCAGGGGCTGAAACTGGGCAGCCGCGTTGCAGCGGCGCCGGAAGTGCTGGTGCGTGGCCAGTGGTCAGGGCGTCAGCTGGAAGTGGCGCAAACCCGGACTGATCCAAGCCTGCCATTTGCCGGTCGGGTCCGCGACGTCGTGGTTGAAGGCCTGGTGCAAGGTCGACAGGATCGGCGCCTGGTAGTGGGTGGCTTCAACGTGACGCTGGGGCGCGACACGGTGTTTGTCGGTGAACAGCCCACGGCGTTGGCCCTGGATCAGCGCGTGCGGGTAAGTGGCGTGCTCAGCGGCGCACGGGAGGTGCGCGCAACTCGCGTCGAGCTTCATGCTGACCGTGTCGAGACACCGGCTGGCGATCGCTCCGGACGAAACAATCACTCGGACGACGACAGCGAACAGCGCACGGACAACTCTGGAAGCGGTAGCAGCGATCACAGCGCTGAGACTCAGAGCGTGCGTAGCGACAGCAGCCATGGTGGCGATGAGCGCAGTGGGCGTGAAGACGATGGCAAGGTCGACGCTGTGGATAACTCCGGAAAGTCAGAACGCGTCGAGAAAGTGGAAACGACCGAGAAAGAGGACCACAGCGGGCGGCCGGAAAAGATCGAGAAAGCTGAAAAGGTCGAGAACGCAGAGAAAGTCGAAAAGCCTGAGAAGGTCGAGAAGGCGGAGAAGGTCGAAAAGCCCGAAAAGGTTGAGAAAGTAGAGAAGGTCGAAAAACCCGAGAAGGTTGAGAAAGTAGAAAAGGTCGAAAAACCCGAGAAGGTTGAGAAAGTAGAAAAGGTTGAAAAGCCCGAGAAGGTTGAGAAAGTAGAAAAGGTCGAAAAACCCGAGAAGGTCGAGAAAGTCGAAAAGGTTGAAAAGCCCGAGAAAGTGGAAAAAGCCGAGAAGGCCGAGAAAGTAGACCGCCCGGAGCGTTCGGATCATTAGAAGCCAGCACAGGGGTCAAATTAGCAACTAGGCTGGGTAAGCCCGACAGTGTTTCTGCTGAGACCTTGAGGTGACGATGAGACCCACGCTCACATTGCTTGCCAGTCTGTTTTTCAGCCACGGCGCCGTAGCCGATACCTTCAGCACAGCCATTGGCCTCGATTATTCAAGTGGTGACTATGGCACCGAGACCACCTCGGAAATCTGGTACGTCCCGGTAGTGGGCAAGTATGAAACCGGCCCGATGACCTACAAGGTCACCGTGCCCTGGTTACGCATCACCAATCCCGAAGTCGGGCCGGATGGCGACCCGTTACCGGGTGGTTGCCGAGATGTGGAAAGCGGTTTGGGCGACACCGTCGCCAGTGCCGGTTACGCCCTGCTCGATGGCAGTGAAGGCGGTGTGCTGGTCGACTTGATCGGCAAGGTCAAATTCCCCACCGCAGATGAAGACCAATGCCTGGGCACCGGTGAAACCGACTACACCGCTCAGGTGGATATTGCCAAGGCATTCGGTCCGGTGACCGGCTTCGCCACCTTGGGCTGGAAAAAGTATGGCGATCCCCCTGACAGTGATTTCGACGACCCGGTGTTTGCCGGTCTGGGTTTCGTTACCCCGGTGGCGGTACGTACCACGGCGGGGGCTTCCTATGACTGGCGCCAGAAAGTCGTTTCTACCGGTTCACAGATTCAGGAACTCACCCTGTTTGTCACCCATAAGCTCAGCCAGCAGTGGAAGGTCCAGCTCTATGCGGTCAAGGGTTTTTCCGACGCCAGCCCGGATGCCGAGGGTGGATTAATGATTTTTCATGCGTTCTGATCGGCCCGGCGCCTTGTGTACAATGCCTGCCAACGCGTCAGGCGAAACAGCACAATTTCACAGGAACACCCCATGCAAGCCGGAAAACCCTCGCTCATCCGCGAAACCTTCCCGGTCGGGCCGTTGCAGTGCAACTGCACCATTATTGGCGACCCGATCAGCAAGAAAGCCATCGTTGTCGACCCGGGCGGCAATCATGAGCAGATCCTCGCGCGTCTGGACGCTCATGGTTTGAAGGTGGTGAGCATCATCCACACCCACGCTCACCTGGATCATTTCCTTGCCTCCGGGCAGTTGAAGGAAAAGACCGGCGCCACCTTGCACCTGCACAAGGATGACCAGTTCCTCTGGGATAACCTTGAAATGCAGTGCCAGATGTTCGGTGTGCCCTACACGCCTGTACCTGCGCCAGACCGTTGGCTGGCCGATGACGAAGAGCTGGCCTGTGGTTGCGGAGTCGCCTTGCACACGCCTGGGCATACACCGGGCTCGATGAGTTTCTGGTTCGCCGATGCCAAGTTGCTGATCGCTGGCGACACCATGTTCCGCCGCGGGATTGGCCGCACGGATCTGTGGGGCGGAGACCACGCCACCATCGTTCGTTCGATCAAACAGCGCCTGTACACCCTGGATGAAGACGCCACGGTGGTCACCGGCCACGGCCCCGATACACGCCTGGGTGATGAAATGCGCCAGAACCCGTTCGTTCGCGCCTGAATCGCCAGGGAATTTTTCCACTATTTTGCAATCCAAGCCTGGCATACAACCGCTATCCGGTTTGCCGCACTTTCGAATTACAGTAGGAGCTTGTCCATGTTCACCATGCGTCGTTTGATTATCGTCGCTACCGTTGCCGCCCTGATGACTGGCTGCGCTGGCCAGAACCCTTACAACGAGCAGGGTCAGGCGCAACAAGGCTCCACCGGAATGAGCAAAACCGCCAAGTACGGCGGTCTGGGTGCGCTGGCCGGTGCCATTGCCGGTGCCGCGATCGACCATAACAACCGTGGTAAAGGTGCACTGATCGGTGCTGCCGCCGTCGGTGCCGCTGCCGCAGGCTACGGCTACTATGCCGACAAACAAGAAGCGGCCCTGCGTGCAAGCATGGCCAACACCGGCGTTGAAGTGCAGCGTGAGGGCGATCAGATCAAGCTGATCATGCCTGGCAACATCACCTTCGCGACCGACTCTGCGAACATCGCACCGAGCTTCTACTCGCCGCTGAACAACCTGGCCAACTCCTTCAAACAGTTCAACCAGAACACCATTGAAGTGGTCGGCTACACCGACAGCACTGGCAGCCGCCAGCACAACATGGACCTGTCGCAACGCCGTGCGCAATCGGTGGTGTCCTACCTGACCTCGCAGGGCGTCGATGCCAGCCGTGTATCTGCCCGCGGCCTGGGCCCGGACCAGCCGATTGCCAGCAACGCCGATGCCAATGGCCGTGCGCAGAACCGTCGGGTAGAGGTCAACCTCAAGCCGATTCCTGGTCAGCAGTACCAGTAAGCGTCACGCACAACGAAAAGGGGAGCTTAGCTCCCCTTTTTTTTTGGCATTGCTGCATGCCCCCAGCAGATGACTGCCGGTAGGAGCGGGCTTACCCCGCGATCGCGGGCTGTCAACCACATCGCATCGCGGGGCAAGCCCGCTCCTACCAGGGAAGGTCAAACTCAGTGTTTGGTGGTGATCTTCAGCACATCGGTAAACACCATGTCGACGGTCTGACCGACCTTGAGGTTTTTCATCCGCGACTGCAGTTCCGGATCTTCAACCTTCACCACTTTCTGCGGGCCATCAGGCGGCAGCAGGGTGACTTCGTGTTCTTTCAGGTCGATCTTGGTGATCTTCGAGGTGACTTTGACCTGACGGAACGCTTCGCCACCAGGGTTGGGGTTGTCTTTGGTGGCGCGAATCACACCAGCTTCTTTGCTCACCCCTGGCTCACCGCCAACCTTGGTGTCCAGCACAGTCGCGACCGAGCGATTGACCTTGATGTTAACCAGATCACCCACCTTGAGGTTATGCAGGTCTTTGGCGTTTTCACTCAGCTGGATCGGCACCTGGCTGTCGTTGGGGCCGGCGACCGTTACCAGGCGTTTATCCACATCGACGGCCAGTACCTTGGTGTCGACGATTTTCTCACTAGCAACGGCGTCGATCAGTACATCGTCTGCCTGCACCGAAAAACTCGCGGCAGTCATGAGGGTGGCAAGCGCGACAGCGTGGGTCAGGGTGCGCAACGGTTTCATAGGCTTACTTTCCGTGTGAGGGCTGATGAAGCCAAAAGCATAGATGCTCCTGACAGACTCACACGCGGTTGTTTTGTCGCAGCTGAGTCAGCAGGGCGTCTTTGTCTTGCCACAGCTGGTTGATCCATTGCTGAAAGGCCAGGCGATAGGCCTCATCCTGGTCATAGTTGCGGCCGAGAAACGCCTGCGGAATCGGCAGTTCTTCAATATGCACGACGATGTGCTTCACCCGCCCGCACAGTAAGTCCCAGAACCCCGGCGCACCGGCAGGGTAGTGCAGGGTGACGTTGATGATCGACTGCAATTGCTCACCCATGGCATCCAGTACAAAGGCGATGCCACCGGCTTTGGGCTTGAGCAGGTGCTGATAGGGCGACTGCTGCTGGCGATGTTTTTCAGGCGTGAAGCGGGTGCCCTCGGCAAAGTTGAAAATGGCCGTAGGCTTGCCGCGGAATTTTGCGCAGGTGCGACGGGTAGTTTCCAGGTCTTTGCCGGCCTTCTCCGGGTGCTTGGCCAGATACGCTTTGGAATAGCGCTTCATGAACGGGAAGCCCAAGGCCCACCAGGCCAGGCCGATCACCGGCACCCAGATCAAGACCTGCTTGAGGAAGAATTTCAGCGGGCGAATACGCCGGTTCAGCACGTACTGCAGCACCAGAATGTCGACCCAGCTCTGGTGGTTGCTGGTGATCAGGTAGCTGTGCTGGTAATCCAGGCCGCTCAGGCCTTCAACCTGCCAGCGGGCCTTGCCCAGCAGGTTGATCCAGGCATTGTTGTTGCTGATCCAGGTTTCATGAATATGGCGCATCAACTCGTCGGTCAGCCGTTGTGCTGGCGCAAACGGCAGGCACAACTTGAACAGGCTGACGATGAACAACGGGGTGCAGCAAACGATGGTGTTCAGCCCCAGTAGCAGCGAGGCAATGACCCCGCGCAGTGGCGCGGGTAGAAATCCGAGCATGTTCAACTATCCAATGAGCGGTTGGCCTGAATCGCGGTCAGGGCAATGGTGTAGACGATGTCATCGACCTGGGCGCCGCGTGGCAGGTCATTGACCGGTTTGCGCAAGCCCTGGAGCATCGGCCCGAGGCTGACGCAATCGGCGCTGCGCTGCACCGCCTTGTGGGTGGTGTTGCCGGTGTTCAGGTCGGGGAACACGAACACAGTGGCGCGGCCTGCGACCTGGCTGTTGGGCGCCAGTTCCCGGGCAATCTCCAGGTTGGCGGCGGTGTCGTACTGCAATGGCCCGTCGATCTGCAGGCTGCGCTGGGTTTCCTGCGCCAGCAGGGTGGCTTCGCGGACTTTCTCCACCTCTTCACCACTGGCCGAATCACCGCTGGAGTAGCTGATCATGGCAACCCGTGGGGTGATGCCGAAGGCTTCGGCAGAGTCGGCGCTTTGCAAGGCAATTTCGGCCAGTTCGTTGGCGCTGGGGTGCGGGTTCATCACGCAGTCGCCGTACACCAGCACCTGCTCGGGAAATAGCATGAAGAACACCGAAGACACCAGGCTGCAGCCCGGTGCGGTCTTGATCAACTGCAAGGCCGGGCGGATGGTGTTGGCGGTGGAGTGGACCAGGCCGGACACCAGGCCATCGACCTCATCCAGGGCCAGCATCATGGTGCCGATCACCACCGGGTCTTCCAGTTGCTGCTCGGCCATCGGCGCATTCAGGCTCTTGCTCTTGCGCAGGCTGACCATGGGTTCGACGTAGCGCTGGCGAATCAGGTCGGGGTCAAGAATCTCCAGGCCGTCGGGCAAGCTGATGCCTTGGGCCCGGGCCACGGCCTGAACATCGTCGGGCTTGGCCAGCAGTACACAGCGAGCGATTCCACGCGCCTGGCAGATAGCCGCGGCCTGCACGGTCATCGGTTCGGCGCCTTCTGGCAGCACGATGCGTTTGTTGGCCTGTTGAGCGCGCTGGATCAACTGATAGCGGAACACTGCTGGCGACAGGCGCAGCTCGCGCGGCGTACCGCAGCGCTGGTGCAGCCAGTCAGCGTCGAGGTAGCTGGCAACGAAATCAGTGATGATTTCCGCGCGCTCGCGGTCATCGACCGGAATTTCCTTGTTCAACTGGTTGAGCTGATTGGCGGTGTCGTAAGAGCCGGTGCTGACCGAGAGGATTGGTAGGCCGGCCAGCAGGGCGCCCTGACACAGTTCGAGAATGCGCGGGTCGGGTTTGCTGTCGCTGGTTAGCAGCAGCCCCGCCAGGGGCACACCGTTGATCGCGGCCAGGCTCACGGCAAGAATGATGTCGTCGCGATCGCCCGGGGTGACCACCAGTGTTCCGGGCTTGAGCAACGGCACGGTGTTGGCCACGGTGCGGGCGCAGATGATGATTTTGTTCATCCGCCGTTGTTCATAGTCACCGGCGTTGAGCACCTGGGCACCCAGCAGTTCGGCAACATCGCGGGTGCGCGGGGCGTTGAGGTCGGCCTGGTAGGGAATGCAGCCCAACAGGCGGAAGTCATCGCCGCGCAGGAGCGGCGAGTGTTCCTTGAGGCGTTCGGCGAACACACTCATGCTCTCATCGGTGCGCACCTTGTTGAGGATGACGCCGAGCACTTTAGGGTCTTTTGGCCCGCCAAACAGTTGTGCTTGCAACTCGACCCGGCCCGAGAGCTCGGTAAGCACTTCGTTTTCCGGTGCCGACACCAGAATCACTTCGGCATCCAGGCTTTTGGCCAGGTGCAGGTTGACCCTGGCGGCATAACTGGCGTGACGGGTCGGGACCATGCCCTCAACCACCACCACGTCCTTGCCGATGCAGGCTTGTTGGTACAGGGTGATGATTTCTTCCAGCAACTCGTCCAGTTGACCATCGCCCAGCATCCGCTCGACATGGGCCAGGCTCAGCGGCTGCGGTGGTTTCAGCCCGTGGGTGCGGGCCACCAGTTCGGTGGAGCGCTCGGGGCCGGTGTCGCCGGGATGCGGCTGGGCAATTGGCTTGAAAAAGCCGACTTTCAGCCCGGCACGTTCAAGGGTGCGGACCAGGCCCAGGCTAATAGAGGTGAGGCCGACACCAAAGTCGGTCGGCGCAATGAAAAATGTCTGCATGCGAGCTTCTCGAGGTGAGCTGTGCAAAAAGAATCAATTGCCAAGGGTATCGCTATCGGCACCCAACTGATAGGTGGGGGTGCTGTAGGAGCGGGCTTGCCCCGCGATAGCGATCGAACTGACACACCGCAATCGCAGGGCAAGCCCGCTCCCACCGGGACATGAGCATTTCCGTTTGTCCGGGTTGCGTTCGCTTTCAGGCGATGCGTTGGTTACACTTGTTGGTTCTACATTCTTATGCAAAAGGTCTCGCCCCATGCTGATCGCCGCCAACAAGGCTGTCTCCATCGACTATACCCTGACCAACGACGCTGGTGAGGTCATCGACAGCTCCGCCGGCGGCGCTCCGCTGGTTTACCTGCATGGCGCAGGCAACATCATTCCAGGCCTGGAAAAAGCCCTGGAAGGCAAAGCTGCCGGTGACGAGCTGGAAGTCGCCATCGAGCCGGAAGACGCCTACGGCGAATACCTGGCTGAACTGGTCAGCACCCTGAACCGCAGCATGTTCGAAGGCGTCGACCAACTGGAAGTCGGTATGCAGTTCCACGCTTCCGCGCCAGACGGTCAAATGCAGATCGTGACCATCCGTGATCTGGACGGCGACGACGTGACTGTCGACGGCAACCACCCACTGGCCGGTCAGCGCCTGAACTTCAAAGTCAAAGTCGTCAACATTCGTGACGCCAGCGAAGAAGAAGTGGCTCATGGCCACGTCCATGGCGAAGGTGGCCATCACCACTGATTTTCTGCGCTAAGCTCAGAGAGTCGCGAAGGCGTCCGGGCAAGTTTGTCTCTCTCCTGCAGGAGAAGACGGCTTGGCAGGGCGCTTTTTTAATGGGCTGGTGCTACTGATTGCAGCCCGCAGCGGCAACCGGGATCTGGAGAGGGAGTACGTCATGAGTGCATTTCACGACCTGAAGTTGCAGGCGCTGAATGGCCAGGAGTTGCCTCTGGCGCCGTTCAAGGGCCAGGTAGTGCTGGTGGTCAATGTCGCCTCCAAGTGTGGCCTGACCCCGCAATACGCAGCATTGGAAAACCTGTATCAGCAGTACAAAGGCAAAGGCTTCAGTGTGCTGGGTTTGCCGTGCAACCAGTTTGCCGGGCAAGAGCCAGGCACTGACGATGAAATCAAGCAGTTTTGCAGTGTGAATTACGGTGTGACGTTCCCGTTGAGCAGCAAGCTGGAAGTCAACGGCACCGAGCGTCATCAGCTCTACCGTTTGCTGGCCGGTGAAGGTGCCGAGTTCCCTGGGGACATCACCTGGAACTTCGAAAAATTCCTGGTTGGCAAAGATGGCCGGGTGCTGGCGCGCTTCTCGCCACGCACTGCGCCGGATGATTCGACCGTGGTGCAGGCGATCGAGAAGGCTCTGGCCTGATGCGCTGATCGCGGGGCAAGCCCGCTCCTACGGGGTTGGTGGGAGCGGGCTTGCCCCGCGATGCTGTTAAATCACTCAAATCAATAGTACTGGGCCACACTGACGGCTCACCCTATCCTCAGGCGCATTCCTACTTCTCTGGAGCGCCGCATGTCTGCCACCGCACTGTTCACCCCTGTTCAACTGGGCACCCTTGAGCTGCCGAGCCGCGTGGTCATGGCACCCATGACCCGTACTTTCTGCCCGGGCGGCGTGCCGCATGGCAAAGTGGTCGAATATTACCGCCGCCGTGCTGCCGCCGGTGTCGGGTTGATCATTACGGAAGGCACCACAGTCGATCACAAAGCGGCCAACGGCTACCCGAATGTGCCGCGTTTCCATGGTGAAGACGCGCTGGCGGGCTGGAAAAAGGTCGTCGATGCCGTGCACGCCGAAGGCGGTCGCATCGTTCCGCAACTCTGGCATGTGGGCAGTGTGCGCCGCCTCGGTACCGAGCCAGACGCCAGCGTGCCGGGCTACGGCCCAAGCGAGAAGGTCAAGGACGGTCAGTTGGTGGTCCAAGGCATGAGCCGCGAGGATATTGGCGAAGTGATCGAGGCTTTTGCCCAGGCCGCACGCGATGCGCAACGCATTGGCATGGACGGCGTGGAAATTCACGGCGCCCACGGTTACTTGATCGACCAGTTCTTCTGGGCGGCCAGCAATCAGCGTACCGATGAATACGGTGGTGACCTGGCCGGGCGCTCGCGGTTTGCCATTGAGCTGATCCAGGCCGTGCGCGCAGCGGTGGGCCCGGACTTCCCGATCATTTTCCGTTTCTCGCAGTGGAAACAGCAGGACTACAGCGCTCGCCTGGTTGAAAGTGCCGATGCGCTGGGCGCGTTTCTGCAGCCGCTGGCAGACGCTGGTGTGGATATCTTCCACTGTTCTACCCGACGCTTCTGGGAGCCGGAGTTCGAAGGCTCTGAGTTGAACCTGGCCGGCTGGACGCGCCAGCTCACCGGCAAACCGACCATCACTGTGGGCAGCGTGGGCCTGGACGGCGAGTTCCTGCAGTTCATGGTTGCCACCGACAAAGTGGCGCAACCGGCCAGCCTGGAAAACCTGCTGACGCGCTTGAACAACGATGAGTTCGACCTGGTGGCGGTGGGGCGGGCGTTGTTGGTCGATGCCGATTGGGCAGCCAAGGTGCGCGATGGTCGCGAACAGGACATTCTGCCCTTCAGCCGCGAGGCGTTGACGACTCTGGTTTGATCGCCAGGGTTGCCGCAGGCTGGAGCGCCGGGGCGCTTCGGCCTGGCTGGCAGGCATCGCGCAAGTGGCCTTCAAACTGCTCGATGATGCTCGGCCAGCCTTGCCGGCTGGCATGGCAGCGGGCGTTCAAGCGCACCCTGCGCAACGCTTCGGCGTCTTCCAGCAACCAGTTGCAGGCATCAATGAAGGCATCTTCATCACCGGGCATGGCCAGCGCGCCGCTATGGCCGTGTCGAATATGCTGGGCAGCAGCGGCTTGATCGTAGGCCACCACCGCCAGGCCTGAGGCCAAGGCTTCGAGCACTACATTGCCAAAGGTTTCAGTGAGGCTGGGAAACAGAAAGATGTCGCCCGAGGCATAGTGTTCTGCCAGCGTTTCATCGCGCTGAGCGCCGCAGAACAGGGCATCGGGTAATTGTTTTTGCAGGGCACTGCGCTGTGGCCCGTCACCGACCACAATCAATTTGATATGCCGCTGTGGATAACTCTGCTGCGCTGCGTGCAGGCAGCGCTTTAGCAAGCCAAGGTTCTTCTCCGGCGCCAGGCGTCCGACATAGATCAGGGCGATATCATCATTGCCCAGTCCCCATTGTTCTCGCAGGGCCTGGCTGCGCCTGCCGGGATTGAACAGTTGGCTGTCAACGCCACGGGCGGTGAGCGTCAGGTTGTCGAAGCCACGGCGTTCCAGCTCCAGGCGTTGGCTGACACTGGGCACCAGCGTGGTGTGTGTGCGCCGATGAAACCAGCGCAGGTAATGGGTCAGCAATCGGCTCAGCAACCCCAGGCCATACTCGTTGGAGTATTGATGGAAGTTGGTGTGAAAGCCGCTGACCACGGCGATTCCCAGCCGACGTGCCGCACGTAAAGCGCTCAGCCCCAATGGCCCTTCGGTGGCAATGTACAGCACATCCGGGCGCTGCCGACGCCAGCGCCGCATCAGCTTGTGCATCGAAACCTGCCCCCACTGCAAACCCGGATAGCCGGGCAGCGGCCAGCCGTGACAGAGCAGGCGCGGCTGGTCGTCGTCCGTCAGAGGGTCACTCGCCTGGCGTGGGCGTACCAACTCGACCTGATGGCCGCGCAGGCGCAGACCTTCGCTCAGGTGCCACAGGGTATTGGCCACGCCGTTGATCTCGGGCGGATAGGTTTCGCTGATGAGGGTGATGTGTAGGGAGGGTGCGCTCATGGCCACCAGTTTCAGCGGCCAAAATTGCGCTGCTGTGACGTAATTGTGACTAATTCATGACGCCCGATTTTCGGCGTTTCCGGCTGGAAAAAAATCCCAGGAAAGTGCTCAAGAATGCCCGGTATTCAGCCGATGCAGAGACATTCGAATGACCGATTTCGCTCCAGGAGAGCGTTGATGTTCAACAGCAAACTGAAAAAAGAAAACCTCCAGCTGCGCGAAGAGCTGCTGTCGATGGAGCAGGTCAAAAGCAGCCTTGATAGCGAGATGCTGGTGTTGCAGCTCGATCCTCAAGGGCGAATCGAATCGGTTAACAGCAATTTCGAGAAAGAGATGCTGTACAGCAGTCATCAATTGATCGGACGCAACATCGAAGAAATCGTACCGGCTCACGTCAAGCAGCTGGATTTCTACCAGCGGATGAAAACCGCCATCACCCGTGGCGAACACCTCAACGGTGCCTTCCGCCTGCTGCGTGGCAACGGTCAGGAGGCCTGGTTGCGCTCGATTCTGCAGCCGGTGAAGAGCGGCGAAGGGCGCTTGAAGTATTTCACCCTGCACTCCAGCGACCTTACCCGCACCATCGAGTCTTCGCGTGAGCATGAAAGCCTGATCAAGGCGCTGATGCGCTCTACGGCGGTGATCGAATTCAACCTGCAAGGTGAGGTTCTGACCGCCAATGATCGCTTCCTGCAGACCATGGGCTATCGCCTGGAACAGGTGGTCGGCAAACACCACCGTATGTTCTGTGAACCGGAAGAGGCCAACTCCACTGCCTACCAGGCGTTCTGGGACAGGTTGCGCCGTGGCGAGTTCATTGCCGAGCGCTTCAAACGTGTGGATGCGCATGGCCGCGTCGTTTGGCTGGAGGCTTCTTACAACCCGATCATTGATGCCCATGACGTGCTCTACAAAGTGGTCAAATTTGCCACCGTGATCACGGATCAGGTCAATCAGGAAATGGCCGTCGCTGAAGCAGCCGATATTGCCTACAGCACCTCGGTGGAGACCGATACCAGCGCGCGCAAGGCTACCGATGTGGTGACCCAGACCGTTGAAGTAATGCGCGGCCTGGAGTCGTACATGCAACAGGCTGCCGATGGCATTCAGGCACTGGACAAACAGTCTCAGGTGATTGGTTCGATCATCAAAACCATCAGCGACATTGCCGGGCAAACCAACTTGCTGGCGCTCAACGCCGCCATTGAAGCCGCCCGTGCTGGCGAACAGGGCCGCGGCTTTGCCGTGGTGGCCGACGAAGTACGGCAACTGGCGTCGCGCACCAGCAGTGCCACTGAAGAAATTGCCCGGGTGGTGCAGCAGAACGAGCAACTGGCCAAGGCCGCGGTGGACATCATCGACAGCAGCAAACGCCAGGCTGAGCAAGGCCTGACCCTGGCCGGAGAGACCGGCACGGTGATTGTCGAGATCCAGGAAGGGGCAATGAAAGTGGTGAATGCGGTGGGGCAGTTTTCCAACCAGCTAAGTAACTAATCACCGCCTGTAGGAGCGGGCTTGTTGTGGGAGCGGGCTTGCCCCGCGATTGCGGTGTGCCAGCCACATCGCTTCGCGGGGCAAGCCCGCTCCCACAGGGCGCGCAGGTTAGCGCTCGCGCACCCAGAACAGCGTGGCACCCGCCACGGCGGCCGGCATCATCAGGATGTTGACGAACGGAATCATCAACGCCAGGTAGGTGATGCCGCCAAAACCCAGGCTCTGCCAGCGCTTTTCGCGCAGCCAGGCAAGCATGTCCTGCCAGCTCATCTTGTGGTTATCGGCCGGGTAGTCGATGTATTGGATGGCCATCATCCAGATACCGAACAGCAGCCACAACGGTGCGGCAACGATGTTCACCACCGGAATCAGCGACAGGATGAACAGCGCCAGTGCCCGTGGCAGAAAATAGCCCAGCTTGCGCGCTTCGCGGCCCAGGGTGCGTGGCACCATGGCGGCCAGTTCACCCCAGCTGAAAGCGGGGAAGTCATCGGTGCCGCGCACCACCACTTCGACCTTTTCCGCAAGAAAGCCATTGAACGGCGCAGCAATGATGTTGGCCAGCATGGTGAAGGTGAAGAACACCATCAAGGCCACCAAGGCGACAAACAATGGCCACAGCAGGTAATTGAGGAAACTCAGCCAGCTCGGCAGGCTGGGCATCAAGGTATCGACCCAGAGGCTGAACTGATGGCCAGCAAAGTAGATCAGGCCGACGAACAGCAGCAGGTTGACTGCCAGTGGCAGTAAGACGAACAGGCGCAGGCTCGGGCTCAGGACCAGTTTCAGTCCTTCACGCAGGTACTGAGGGCCAGAGAGGACAGGGGCTTGCATAGAAGGCTCCGGGTAAAGGCAAACGCGCTGACCTTACCGAGTTTGAGCGGTTGACGAAAGCACGTCGCAATCTGGGAAACGGGCTGTAACAAAAGCTCGTCACTCTGGCGAAGCGGGCCTCATAGACAAACAGCTGCAGCCCTTACTGATGAATAGAGCGGGCCTATAAGGTGGATTGTCTAAGGATATTTCCTTAATCTCTGCGGCCTCGCTAAAGTGCGCACATCTTTTCAACGCCTTCGAATTCTAATCTTCAAGGAGTTTCCATGAGCATTCTGGTCAACAAGCAAGCCCCTGATTTTGATGCGGCGGCGGTGCTGGGCGACGGTTCGATCGTCGACAGCTTCAAGCTTTCCTCCCTGCGCGGCAAATATGTCGTGTTGTTCTTCTGGCCGCTGGACTTCACCTTTGTCTGCCCGTCGGAAATCATTGCCCACAACAACCGCATGGACAAATTCCGTGAGCTGGGTGTGGAAGTGGTTGGTGTTTCCATCGACTCGCAATTCACTCACCACGCCTGGCGCAGCACGCCGGTCGAGAAGGGCGGGATCGGTGAGGTCGAGTTCACCATGGTTGCCGACGTCAAACACGAAATCACCCGTGCCTACGGCATTGAGCACGAAGACGGCGTTGCCCTGCGCGCTTCGTTCCTGATCGATCAGCAAGGTGTGGTTCAGCACCAGGTCGTCAACAACCTGCCGCTGGGCCGTGAAGTTGACGAAATGATCCGTCTGGTAGAGGCCCTGCAGTTCACTGAACAGCACGGTGAAGTCTGCCCGGCTGGCTGGCGTAAAGGCCAGAAAGGTATGAAGGCCGATGCCAAGGGCGTTGCCGACTACCTGGCAGAGAACGCTGCCAGCCTGTAAGGCTGCGGTTTAACGGTTTTCAGAACCTGCGGCTCAAAGCCTTCCCCAAGTGCTTCGCAGGTTCTTTTTTATTCCAGCCGGCGATCCCGGCAATACGGCCTGGCCAGTCAGTGCCAGCCCGACAGGAGTGTGACATGTCTGAAGTACGTCATTCGCGAGTGATCATCCTGGGTTCCGGCCCTGCCGGTTACAGCGCTGCAGTCTACGCCGCCCGCGCTAACCTCAAGCCGCTGCTGATTACCGGCATGCAGGCGGGTGGCCAGCTGACCACCACCACCGAAGTCGACAACTGGCCGGGCGACGCCCACGGCCTGACCGGCCCGGCACTGATGCAGCGTATGCAAGAACACGCTGAGCGCTTCGAAACTGAGGTGGTTTTCGACCATATCAACGCCGTTGATCTGGCCAGCAAGCCATTCACCCTCAAGGGCGACAGCGCCACTTACACCTGCGACGCCCTGATCATCGCTACCGGTGCCAGCGCTCGCTACCTGGGTCTGCCTTCGGAAGAGTCGTTCATGGGCAAGGGCGTTTCCGCCTGCGCAACTTGCGATGGTTTCTTCTACCGCAACAAGCCAGTGGCCGTAGTGGGTGGTGGCAACACGGCTGTTGAAGAAGCGCTGTACTTGGCCAACATCGCCAGCAAGGTCACCCTGGTTCACCGCCGTGAGACCTTCCGCGCCGAGAAGATCCTGATCGACAAGCTCAACGCCCGCGTTGCCGAAGGCAAGATCGAGCTGAAACTCAACGCCACTCTGGACGAAGTGCTGGGTGACGACATGGGTGTCACCGGTGCGCGTCTGAAGAACAACGACGGCAGCTTCGATGAGATCAAGGTTGACGGCGTGTTTATCGCAATCGGCCACACCCCGAACACTTCGCTGTTCGAAGGCCAGCTGACCCTCAAGGACGGCTACCTGGTGGTCAACGGCGGCCGTGACGGCAACGCTACCGCCACCAACGTTGAAGGTGTGTTTGCCGCAGGTGACGTGGCCGACCACGTTTACCGTCAGGCCATTACTTCGGCCGGTGCGGGTTGCATGGCGGCACTGGACGTAGAGCGTTACCTGGACGGCCTGCAGAACGCCTGATTCTGCTGGAACTGATCGCGGGGCAAGCCCTCTCCTGTGGGGGCGGGCTTGCCCCGCGATGCTTTACAGGCTCAGACGCATAGACAGATCCACCGCCTTCACATCCTTGGTCATGGCACCAATAGAGATGTAGTCCACGCCAGTGTCGGCAATCACCCGCAGGGTGCTTTCATTGACACCCCCACTGGCTTCAAGCTTGGCTTTGCCAGCGTTCAGGCGCACGGCCTCACGCATGTCATCCAGGCTCAACTCGTCGAGCATGATGATGTCGGCACCGGCATCCAGCGCTTGTTTGAGTTCATCCAGGCTTTCCACTTCAACCTCCACCGGTTTACCCGGGGCGATTTTGTGCGCGGCGTTGATGGCCTGGGCAATACCGCCGCTGGCGGCAATGTGGTTTTCCTTGATCAGGAAGGCGTCGAACAGCCCGATGCGGTGGTTGTGGCAGCCGCCACAGGTCACCGCGTACTTCTGTGCCAGGCGCAGGCCGGGCAAGGTTTTGCGGGTGTCGAGCAGTTTCACCTGGGTGTCGGCGACCAGGTCGGCGAGGAACTGCGCACGGGTAGCCACACCGGAGAGCATCTGCAGGAAGTTCAGCGCGCTGCGCTCGCCTGTCAGCAGCGAACGGGCCGGACCTTCGAGGTGGAACAACGGCTGGTTGGCCTTCACCCGATCACCATCCTTTACTTGCCAGTGCACTGCCACGCGCGGATCGAGCTGGCGAAACACGGCGTCGACCCAGGCGCTGCCGGCGATCACGCAGTCATCACGGGTAATGATGGTGGCCTTGGCCAGGCGCTCGGCCGGGATCAACTGGGCGGTGATGTCGCCACTGCCGATGTCTTCCAGCAACGCACGGCGCACGTTGGCTTCGATTTCAGCGGTCAGGTTGGCGAGGCGTAAATTCGGCATGGCGGGCTCCACAAGCTAAGTGCTCGCGATTATAGGGCAGCCTGTGCTGGCGAGTGTCTTGATTTTGCCAGATAATGCGACTTGTATTTGACGTCATGGCTTTGACGATCTGCCGCTCAGTTTCAAGATTACCCTGCAAGGAGTTCGGGATGCACAATGACGGGAAGGTGGTGCCGATCAAGGCAACCATCGATCAGGCGTTCAACGCGCCTCTTGCTCGTCTACCGGTAGTGCTCCTGCAAGTTCGCGACAAAGCCGCATTGCAACTGCGCCAAGGCCTGCAGGCGCTGTTCGACAATGCTGACGATACCCTGTTCGAAATGGCCGACAAGGCCGCCAGCAACAGCGCACAGAACGCCCTGTTCGAAGCGATGCGCGATTTGCGCCACAAACGCATGAACATCGAGCGCGGCTTCCTCGATCGCTTCTATGAGGCGTTCGCGCGCCTCGGCCAGAACGCCCCCACGATTACCGGGGGCTACGCAACGCCTGCACCGGAAAGTAAAGAGGCGCTGGAGCGCACTGCGGCCCTGGAGGTCATGGTCGATCGCGCCCTGACCCGAGATGGCCTCGCGCTTAACCAGTTGACCTTGCGCTTTTCGGCGTTGACCAGTCAGGCGCTGGATGACTTGGGCAATCCGTTGGGGCCGGCCATGCTCTGCGAGTACTTCCTTCAGGCCGGGCGCACCCTGGGGGTTGGCGTCAAGGTCAAGCTGATTATCCTGCAATTGTTCGAGCGCTATGTTCTGCAGGATGCCGATCAGTTATACGCGGAAGCCAATCAACTATTGGTCGCCACCGGTGTGTTGCCGCAGCTCAAGGCAGTGCCGGCGCGGCGTGTTTCGGTGCACCCGGTTGAACGTTCACCGCAATGCGCCCGCCACGGCCAGGGCGGGGCGCCGCAGGCTGAGCTCGATGCCAATGAACAGGCGGTGTTCACCTCGCTGCAGACGCTGCTGTCGAGGGTGCGCGGGCGGGTCGCGCCACGGGTCGAAGCGTGCAATCCGACGCAGCCGATCAGTACTCACGACCTGTTGCGCCTGCTCTCCCACCTGCAACACTACGTACCGCTTGGTGGCGAGGTTGACGACTTCGACCTGCATCAGCAGCTTGAGCAATTACTGACTCGGGTTAGCATGAAGAGCGGCACCTACCGCAAAGTCGAGGGCGTTGATGAGGATGTAATCAACCTGATCGCCATGCTCTTCGACTTCATTCTGGGCGATCACAACCTGCCGCAGTCGTTACGCACCTTGATCGGGCGCATGCAGATTCCGATGCTCAAAGTCGCGGTACTGGATAAAAGCTTCTTCAGCCGCGGCAACCATCCGGCGCGGCGCTTGCTCAATGAGATGGCTACCGCCGCCATGGGCTGGGGCGCCAATGACGATTGTCAGCGCGATGCGCTGTATGTGCGGGTGGAAAAGATCGTGCAACGTCTGCTCAACGACTTTGACGATGATCCGGCGATTTTTTCCGAATTGCTGGCCGAGTTTCTTGCCTTCAACAGTGATGAGCGCCGACGCAATGAACTGCTGGAGCAACGTACCCGCGATGCTGAAGAGGGCCGCGCCCGGGCCCAACTTGCGCGTCAGCGGGTGGAACAGGAAATCAACCGTCGCCTGCTGGGCAAGACATTACCCAAATTTGTGGTGCGCTTGATCGAAGAGGCCTGGAGCCAGACGCTGTTGCTCGCTTGTCTTAAACATGGGGACACCTCGCCCGCTTGGCTGCAGGGGCTGGAAACCATGGATGAGCTGATCTGGAGTGTCGAACTGCACAGCCAACCGCAGGCATTGCGACGCCTGCTGGAGGTGGTACCCGGTCTGCTCAAGGCTTTGCGCGATGGTTTGGCCAGCGCTGCGTTCGATCCGTTTGCCACCCGTGAATTCTTTGCCCAGTTGGAAGCCTTGCACGTTCAGGCGTTCGACAGCCGCTACGCCAGCTTCGAGGCGGTCCCGGAGGAGTCCGAGCGGGTGTTGGTGCTCGACGAAATCGTTCTGGCCTGTCCAGAGCATCCGGCGCCGGTCCAGAGCCCGGTGCGTCTGGCAGATGATGATCCGGCGGTACTGCAAGTGCAGCGCCTGCGTATCGGCAACTGGTTGGAGCTGATCGAAGAGGGTGAGGGGCTGCGCTGCAAACTGATTGCCCGGATCGACAGCACCGACACCTTGATTTTCGCCAACCGCACCGGCCTCAAGGCGCGTGAGTTTTCACCCATGGCACTGGCGGTTGCCTTGCGCCGTGGCAATGCGCGCCTGCTCGACGACACCTTGCTTTTCGACCGGGCGCTGGAGTCAGTGGTCAGTCAGTTGCGCCGCCACCAGGCACGCTAGCGTGCTACACGTTTTACGATGCATCCGCTCACGCCTCGGGGCATACTGGGGCTGTGCTCTTGTACCTCAGGATCTTCTATGCAACTGGACCGCGCTACAGGCTGGTTCGCCGGTATTACCCATTGCCCCTCGCCGAATTTCAATGCCCGTGCCGAAGGCGAGGTTATCTCCCTGCTGGTGATCCACAACATCAGCCTGCCGCCGGCGCAGTTCGCTACCGGTAAGGTCCAGGAGTTTTTCCAGAACCGCCTGGACCCCAATGAACACCCGTATTTTGAAGGGATCAAGCATCTGCGCGTCTCTGCGCATTTTCTCATCGAGCGTGACGGCAAGGTCACTCAGTTCGTTTCTTGCCTGGATCGTGCCTGGCATGCCGGGGTGTCCAGCTTTGCCGGGCGTGAGGCGTGTAACGACTTTTCCATCGGTATCGAGCTTGAAGGCACCGACGAGTTGCCATTTACCGATGCTCAGTACCAGGCTTTGCAGGCGTTGACCCAGCAGATCCAGACTGCCTGGCCGGCCATCGACGCACAACGGATTCAAGGCCACAGCGACATCGCTCCGGGGCGCAAGACCGACCCGGGGCCGGCCTTTGACTGGCCGCGCTATCGTGCGGCCTTGCAAGGAAATGGGGGCGAATCATGAGTTTTCTGGTGTTGTTACTGGTGCTGTGGGTCGAGAAGTTCTCGGCCTTTCGTCAGCAATTGCAACGCGATGGCTTCTTTCGCAGCGAACTGGCGCGCCTGGAGCGCAACAGCAAGGCGCATCCGTGGTGGGTGCTTTCAATCCTGGTACTCGCGCCAGTGCTGTTGCTGGCCATGTTGGATCAAGTGCTGGAACCGGTTGCCTATGGTTTGTTGGCACTCCCGCTGCACTTACTGGTGCTGATCTACAGCCTGGGCCGAGGCGATGTCAAAGCCTCGCTTGGCCCGTTTCGCGATGCCTGGCGGCGGGGCGATGAGCAGGCTGCGGTGCATGTGGCCGAGCGCGATCTGGGCGTGACCGGAGACGATGCTTCTTCGCTGCTGGAACGGGTTCAGGGCCACCTATTGTGGCAAGCCTACCAGAGCTTTTTTGCGGTGATTTTCTGGTATGTGCTGCTGGGGCCTGCCGCGGCGCTGGCCTACCGCTTGCTCGCGCTGACGGCGGAACATTCCCAATCTGCAGCGCTGCGCGAACGTGCCCAGCAATTGCGCCATGCCTTCGACTGGGCACCGGTGCGGGTGCTGGGTGTGAGCTTTGCCTTGGTGGGTAACTTTGTTTCCGTCAGCCGGGTGATGCTGCATGAGCTGTTGCACTGGAACATCCCGGCGGCCCGATTGATCGCAGCGGTCGGTCATGTTGCCGGAGAGATGCCTAAAGGTGCTCCTGCAGGCCCCGAGGGGTTGGTAGGGCTGGATTCACTGTGGGAACTGCTGCTGCGTTCTGCGGTGCTGTGGTACGCCTGCTTCGCCCTGTGGACCGTGCTGGGCTGATCCCTACTACTAATTGTGCGGGCTTGCTGTGGGAGCGGGCTTGCCCCGCGATTGCGGTGTGTCTGTTGGATCGCAATCGCGGGGCAAGCCCGCTCCTACACGCAGATTTTTTGCTGCTTAACCTTAAGTTACAAAACCCCGTTCCGATATGCGCTATACAGAGGCTGGTGAAAAACATCAGTGGCCTAGTGCCATTGTGCGCGCAGAACAATAAGAATCGGAGGGGACTGCCCGTGAAGAGCCTGTTGTATCCGGCCATCGCGCTGATGAATCGTTTGAGCTTCGGGATGAAGTTCAGCCTGATTAGTATTCTGTTTTTCCTGCCCATGCTGGTGACCAACTTTTATCTGGTCCGCGACTCCTACGCACAGTTCCGAGCAACCCAGGTCGAGTTGCAGAGCCTTGCGCTGCTCAACAGCAGCCTGGCCTTGCGAGGTGATCTGGAGGCCCTGGGTAGCCTGGTGCAGATCAATGCCGTGCTCGGGCAGTCGGGGAAGGCAGCGGATCTGGAATCGCAGATATCGCGCCTCCAACAACAGGTGCAGAGCCGCCTCGCCGGGCTCAACGCCGTGACCGTTGATGAGCAACAGGCCGCAGATTTTCGTGCCAAGCGCGACGAAATGCTCAGCGTGCTCAAGACCGCGCAGGCGGAGTCTTCACTGACAAGCAAGGTTGCCCACCTGGACAAACTGTTAGGCCAGGCCCAGGTGCTGAGCAAATTGATCGCCAGCCATGCCGGCCTTAATCAGGACAGCGACCCGGTGATTCGCCAACTCACTGAGTTGATGACCACTGTCACCCCGGAGGTGACCCAGATACTCGGTGACGGCCGGGCCATGGGCGCTTATTCGCTGGGCCAGGGCTTTCTCAATTCGGCGACCAGTACGCGTTTTGAAGATGTGTTGCAGCGTCTGGACAAACTCGCCGCCAACTACGCACTCAAGGTCGAAGATGCATTGGCCAGCGATCCTGCTGCAAACGTGCAACTCGGTACCTTGGCCGCTGCCAGCCAGGCGTCGTTGAAGCGGGCGGGCGAGATGATCGAAGAGCAGGTGGTCATGGCCGACACCCTCGACGCGCCCTGGTCTGCGTTTTATCAGCAGGTCAGCAACCTGATGGCGCAGACCTATGCGCTGAACACTGCCACTGGCGAATTCCTCGACCAGCAATTGCAGCAGCGCCTGGGCAAGCATCAGTTGCACATGGTGCTGCTGGTATCGGCCCTGGCCGCTGTATTTTTGCTGATTGTCTACCTGTACGGCGGCTTCTACGCCTCAACCCGGCATACCCTGAAAACCCTCGGTGCGGTGATGGACAAGGTTGCGGCCGGCGACATGACCGTGAATTTTCGCGCCAACAGCCGCGATGAGCTGGGGGAGTTGGGCCAGGTGTTCAACGGCACAGTGCAGCGCATCCATGACCTGATCGAGCAGGTGGGGCGCACGGTGCTAGAGGTGGAGCGCCAGACCGAGCAGGTGCATGCAGTATCGGCACGCAGCAATCAGGCGGTCAGCGGCCAGCGTGGGCAGATCGAACAGGTGGCTACGGCCATGAACCAGATGTCGGCGACCGCCCAGGAGGTGGCGCGCAGCGCCGCCGCTGCGGTCAACAGTGCCCATAGCGTCAATCAGGAAACCGTCAGTGGTCGTGGTCTGGTCGAGTCCCAGCAGGGGAATATCGTGCGCCTGGCCGGGGAAATCGATCAATCGGTGGAGGTGATCAACCAGCTGGCCAGTGACAGCCAGGCGATCAGCCGCGTGCTTGAGGTGATCAAGAGCATCGCTGAGCAGACCAATCTACTCGCTCTCAATGCGGCCATCGAAGCCGCACGCGCCGGCGAGCAGGGACGTGGTTTTGCGGTGGTGGCCGATGAGGTGCGGACCCTGGCCAAGCGTACCCAGCATTCAACCGAAGAAATCGAGCAGATGATTTCCCGGCTGCACAATGGTGTCGGTGCGGCGGTCAAGGCCATGGACGCCAGCCATCAGGTGGCGGCTGGCACCGTCGAGCAGTCACAGCAGGTACAGCAGGCGCTGGAGAACATCCTCGGCGCAGTCGGCAGTATCGTTGACCAGAACCAGCAGATCGCTGCTGCAGTGGAACAACAAACTGCCGTGGCTCAGGACATTGACCAGAACATCGTCGAAATCAATCGCGCCGCCGAACACACCACCCAGGGCGCGCATCAAACCGAGGATGCCAGCCGCCAGTTGTCAGCCCAGGTGATGGAATTGAAGCGCTTGATCAGTGCATTTAGAGTCTGAGGCAGCGGTTGCTGAAGTTTTCCACGCTGTGACAAAGTAGCGCCCTGAAGGATTCCGGGGAGTCGGATGTGTCGGCAACGCTGCGGGTGTAGTCTCACCCTCACAGCAACGGAACCTCGAGTCCTCGCGATTCGGCTCCCTCAGCATATTCACTGAAGAGGTACAGACATTGGCCATCATCCATCCTAAAGTTCGCGGTTTTATCTGCACCACTACGCATCCGACCGGTTGCGAGCTGAACGTACGTGATCAGATCGAAGCCACCCGCAAGCTGGGCGTGCGCAAGGATGGTCCGAAAAAGGTCCTGGTGATCGGCGCTTCCAGCGGTTATGGCCTGGCGGCACGTATCACTGCGGCATTCGGTTTTGGCGCTGACACCCTGGGCGTGTTCTTCGAAAAACCGGGCACTGAAACCAAAGCCGGTACCGCTGGCTGGTACAACGCTGCTGCTTTCGACAAGTTCGCCAAGCAAGAAGGCCTGTACAGCAAGTCGATCAATGGTGACGCCTTCTCTGACGAAGCACGCGCCAAGGTTATCGAGCTGATCAAAAACGAAATGGGCGGCCAGGTTGACCTGGTGATCTACTCGCTGGCATCGCCAGTGCGCAAGCTGCCGAAGACTGGTGAACTGGTGCGTTCGGCACTCAAGCCGATCGGCGAGCCGTACAAGTCGACCGCTATCGACACCAACAAAGACACGATCATCGAAGCGGCCATCGAACCCGCTACCGAGCAAGAAATTGCTGACACTGTGACCGTCATGGGTGGTCAGGATTGGGAGCTGTGGATCGATGCCCTGAATGAAGCAGGCGTGCTGGCACCGCAAGCTCGCACCGTAGCCTTCAGCTACATCGGCACCGAGATCACCTGGCCAATCTACTGGCACGGTGCGCTGGGCAAAGCCAAGCAGGATCTGGACGAAACTGCCAAGCGTCTCGGCACGAAGGTTGGTGGTTCTGCTAACGTTGCTGTGCTCAAGTCGGTTGTGACTCAAGCCAGCTCGGCCATCCCGGTAATGCCGCTGTACCTGTCGATGGTCTTCAAGATCATGAAAGAGAAGAAGGTCCACGAAGGTACTCAAGACCAGCTCGACCGCATGTTCCGTGATCGTATGTACCGTGAAGACGGCAAACCAGTAGAGCTGGACAGCGAAGGCCGTCTGCGTCTGGACGACTGGGAACTGCGTGATGACGTGCAGGATGCCTGCAAGGCCCTGTGGCCTAAGGTGACCACCGAGAACCTGTTTGAATTGACCGACTACGCCGGTTACAAAAAGCAGTTCCTCAACCTGTTCGGCTTCGAGCGTGCGGATGTCGACTATGACGCCGACGTTGCCACTGACGTACAGTTCGACTGCATCGAGCTGTAATCACCCCTGTCCACCCCCGCTGCGTTCGCGCGGCGGGAGTGACTGTTTGAGGTTTCCCTATGAGCAGCCTCGAAACATTTCCCCCTTTGCCAGCCGCCAGCAACACCGCGTGCGCTTTTCAAGAGCGTGCAGGCGATGGCTACCTGCTGGGTGGCTTTTGTTGGCGCCATGAGCTGCCAGACACCACCCGCCCGGTTGTGATCATCAACGCCGCAACCTCGGTGCGTTGCAGCTATTACGCGCGATTTGCCCAGTATCTGTTCAGCCACGGCTTCGATGTCATGACCTATGACTATCGCGGCATCGGTGAGTCGCGCCCAGCCTCCATGCGTCATTTCAACGCCTCCTGGACTGATTGGGGGGCGCTGGATTTCGAGGCCATGGTGCAGCGCGCGGTGCGCGAGTTTCCCGGGCAGCCGATTGATGTCGTCGGTCACAGCTTCGGTGGCTGCGCGGCGGGGCTGGCGGCGTCGTCAGTTCAGGTGCGCAGGCTGGTAACCGTGGGGGCACAGTTCGCTTACTGGCGGGACTATGCCGCCGACAGTCGCTGGCAACTGTTGGGCAAATGGCACCTGGTGATGCCCTTGCTGACGCGGGTGTTTGGCTATTTTCCGGGCAAGCGCCTGGGCTGGCTGGAGGACACGCCTGCAGGCGTGGTACAGGATTGGACGACCAGGACCGCAACCTATGAGCTGCGCCCCAGCGCGAAAACGGTGGCGGACTTGCCGTTTGCCCGGGTCAAAGCACAAACCCTGGCGATCAGCCTGACCGATGACCCTTTCGGTACGATCCCGGCGATCGAACGTTTACTGGGCTACTTCACATCCAGCGACCGTAGCCATCTGCGTATCGCACCTGACGATATCGATGTGGCGCAGATTGGCCATTTCGCTTTTTTCCACAACCGCTTCCAGCAACGGCTCTGGCCAATTGCCCTGCAGTGGTTGCAGCAGGGGCAACTGGCCGACGACACGCCAGGATGCCTGACGGCGTTTAGCGAGCCTTGAGTGGCTGCTCGGCAAATTTCACTGCGCTCAGGCCGTGTTTGATCAGGGCGCGGATGTTGGCGTGGTCGCTACCTTCAGGGGTAGCCAGCACCGAGCGGTAATGCTCGCCAAAGGCCAGCAGCGCTTCTTCAGTGCTCAGGCCTTCAAGCAGCGCCAGGCCCAGGGTCTTGCAGGAGCCTTCGTTCTGCCCGGCAGCGCTTTCTACGCCACCGTTGTTGAACGCTTGCGGCTGGTAGTCGTAGTGGGCGGCGATAAAGGCCAGGGTGTCGGCGAATTGATGTTCGCCCGATTTCAGGCTGCTGCGCAGGGTGTTCAGATCAGACATTGGGTTTTCCTTTGGCGAACGCCGCTTGCTGTTCGGCGCTGGCTTCTTTCTGGTATTGGGCTTTCCAATCGGCGTACGGCATGCCGTAGACCACTTCGCGGGCCTCGTCCATGCTCAGCTCGATCTGACGCTCATCGGCAGCGGCCTTGTACCACTTGGACAGGCAGTTTCGGCAGAAGCCGGAGAGGTTCATCAGGTCAATGTTCTGCACATCCTTGCGGCTGTCCAGATGAGCTACCAGACGGCGAAACGCCGCCGCTTCGAGCTCGAGTTTCTGTTGGTCGTTCATGGTCGTTCTCGTCACAAAGATGCGTCAGTCTACCGCGATGCGGCTTTTCAGGTGGCGGCCACCGTTGATCACCACATTGCTGCCGGTGCTGTATTGGCTTTCGAGCAGAAACTGCACGGCCTCGATCAGAGGCTGCGCGCCAGGCTCGAATTCCAGCAGGGCCTTTTTCAGGGTTTGCTTGCGGTAGGCTTCATCGCTGTTCTCCTTGAGAATCAGCAGCCCTGGCAAGATGGCGTTGACCCTGACCTTTGGTGCGTACTTTTCGGCAAATGACAGCACCATGTTCTGCAATGCGGCCTTGGTGGCGGCGTAGCCAATGTGGCTCTTGCTGCCGCGCGAAGAGGTCTCGTCGCAGATGTGGATGATGTCGGCCTTGTCCATTTTCAGCAGTTGCTCGCCCAGCGCCAGGTTCAGGTGGTAGGGCGCTTCGACGTGCAGTTTGAACATGGTGTTGAGGTTGGCCAGGTCATCATCGAGCCACAGTGAGGCGTTGTGGACGATGGCGCGCAGGCCGTCATAGTGGTTTTGCAGGTGTTCGATCAGGGCCAGGCGGTCGTCTTCCCGGCACAGGTCGGCCTGGAACTGGATGATGTTGGGGTGGGCCGCCTCAGGGCTTTTGCTTCGGCTGGCGCTGACCACGGTATGGCCGGCCTGCGCCAGGTTCACGGCCAGCGCCAGTCCGACTCGCTGGCTGGCTCCGGTGACAAGAATTGGGCTGTTCATGGTGGGGGCGGTC
Source organism: Pseudomonas sp. NUPR-001 (assembly GCF_052147955.1). Lineage (NCBI taxonomy): Bacteria > Pseudomonadati > Pseudomonadota > Gammaproteobacteria > Pseudomonadales > Pseudomonadaceae > Pseudomonas > Pseudomonas sp. NUPR-001. The sequence goes on along the minus strand of NZ_CP197353.1, from coordinate 5,082,699 downwards.
AACTTTTTCAGGTTCTTTTCAGGTAGCCCCCAGCATACCCGAACTAGGCGGGGTTGCGCGCACCCTGCGGCCCGGGGCGGCGCGCCGGGGTATTGAGCCAATTGGCCAGCAAACGGGTCGACAGCGGAATGAAGAAGTACACCATCAACGGCGTGAGCCCCAGCGTGCTGAGCAAGATTCTCGGCACCAGTTCGAGAGCGCTCAACCAGTGACCGAACAGCAGATTGAACAGTAACGAGACCGGAAAGAACGCCAGCCAAATTGCCACCGCTTGTTTCCAGCGCGGTGGGCGCTGCACCGGATTGGTGCCAAACCAGCCGTCCAGGCCACTGGCGCGTAGTTCCAGCGGTTGTTCGAACAGGCCATTGCCGCGGCTCAGCCAGGCCTTGCGCGATGCCGAGTGCTCCCAGGCCTGCATGGTCTGCTCGTTGGTGAAGCGGAAGATGATCTGGAATTCATCGCCTTGGGGCGGTGGGGCCAGGACGCCGGAGCCCAGGTAGCCGGTGAAGTCGGTGGCCAGCTGTTCGCCTTCGTGCAGCCAGCTCATGAGGTCTTGATAGCGGCCGGCAGCGACGCGGCGTGTCACCATCAAGGTAACCGGAGGGGTAGACATTGTGTATCTCCTGGCAACTGGGCGTGGCGGGTGGCCTGCCCATGAAATGCGTCCGGGGTGGTGGACGGCATCTGCTTGCATGCAAAAATCGGGCGCAGATTATTCCTGAATTAACCTGACTCGTCAGTGCTGACGTCATACCTGCTCAAAGAAATGGGCGTGGTCGCTCTCCCGTTGCCCAGAGTAGAATGGGCCACGTCCCCCAAATATCGTGGTTTTCCGGCAATGCTTGAACCTGCCCAGCCTTCGTTGAGTCCTGGCGACCTCAATCACGAGGAACTCTTCCCCATTCGCGAAGTGTCGCGTTTGACCGGTATCAACCCGGTCACCTTGCGGGCTTGGGAGCGTCGTTATGGGCTGATTCAGCCAACACGCACCGAAAGTGGGCATCGCCTGTATTCTCACGCCGATATTGAAGAAGTCCGCACCATTTTGGGTTGGATCGAGCGGGGCGTGGCGGTCAGCAAGGTCGGCAAAGTGCTTGCCCGCAGCCAAAGCCTGAAACCGCAATCCGAGCCTGTATCTATCCAGGCTTGTGTGGGTGACTACAAACAATGGCAGTTGCAACTGCGCCAGGCCGTCAGAGCGTTTGACGCGCAGCGCCTGGAACAGGTTTACGGCCAGGTGTTCAGCAGCTACCCGTTGGTAGTGGCGTTCCAGGACATCTTTTTGCCGGTGTGGCAGGAGCTTCGCAGTACCAAAGAAGCCTTTGGCCATTTCAGCGAATGGCTGTTTCTCGACGGATTTCTGCGTGGGCGTGTGTTGCAGCGGCTGCAACTCTCTGCCGAACAGCAAGAAGTCAGGGTGTTGCTCGCGGCGATCCCTGGCCATTGCCGTGAGCTGGAGTTGTTGGTCGCGGCATTGCTGTTGGGGAGCAGCGATATCGGCGTGACAGTGTTAGGCCTGGGTCAGCCTGTAGAAGAGCTGGGCCTGGTGTGTGAGCGCATGACGCCCCACGCACTGGTGCTGTTCTCAAACCACCCGCCAGCGCAAGATCTGCCCAAGCGCCTGGCCCGCCTGGCCTTGACTGTGGAATGCCCCGTGCTGTTGGCCGGGGAGGCCGCCGACCTGGCCCAGGATAGTTTGATCGGTTCGCAAGTGGCTTGCCTGGGCAGCGAAGGTCGTTTGATGCGCCGACGCTTGCAGCAATACCTGGCCGGTCACCTGGACAGCTGAGGGTGTAACTCCGGATGGGCCTGACGATGGGCCTGGAGAATGTACTCGCGCAGCCGTTCGATTTCTGACGGCTGACTGCCACTCAGGTTGTAGGCCGCCAGGTTGCGGCCGGTGCGGCGCTGCAGCACGCCGTGCAGGGCAATCGGGGCGCAATGATCCGGTGCGAACCAGAGGTCGAAGCGGCTCGGTGGTTTGGGCTGATCACGTACTTCCAGCAACACGCCCTTGAACGAAATTTCCCGCACCCACAGGCCGGTACTCAGGCCCAGCTCATCTTCCAGCGCCAGCGGCGTTGCCAGGGTCAGGCGCCATGGCCGCACCATCGGGCCTTCTTCGTAGATGTGCGGTGCACCCAGTTGCAACTGCAGGGAATGGAACTCGTCTTCGACCAGGTGCAGGGGAAAGGTCATCTGGTGGTTATCGAACTGCGCCTGCAAGGTGACCTGTTCCTGGGCAATCAATTGCGTCAGCAGGCTTTTGATTTCGCTGCCAGCATTGACCATCAGGCGCGACAACGACTCAGCCGACGCGGGCTGTGGGGCGTGCTGCATGGACCTGATGAAATCCAACTCATCCTGGGTCAGGAGGGCGTTTGCTTGCATGGTCGAACTCGAACGTGTCAGTCGTGAATGCGTTTCGTCACCGTCATGGACAACCATTCGGTGGTTTAGTTTTACCGTTGGTCGTTTTCTAGTTCAGCAATGCGTGCCCGTGCCTGCGCCAGCTCGATTTCCAATTGCTTTACCCGCTGTTCGGCCTCGACCTGACGGCTGACATCTTTCTGGATGCCGATGAAATACTTCAGTTGGTCGGCCTCGTTGACCACCGGAGTAATGGACAGCTCATTCCAGAATACGCTGCCGTCCTTGCGGTAGTTGCGCAGGATTTCCCGGCTTGGCTGGCCGCTCTTGATCGCGGCACGGATCGCATCGCGTGCGGCCTGATCACGGTCATCGTTCTGCAAAAAGCGGCAGTCGCGGTAGAGGATGTCGTTGGCCTCATAGCCGGTCAGGCGTTCAAATGCCGGATTCACGTAGATCAAGATGGTGTCGTCATCGCCTTCCTGTTCGGCGACCACAATGCCGTCGTTGGAGGCATCAATCATGCGTTGCAGCAGTTGGGCGTTGATCATCGGCAGGGTTCGCAAGGTAGTCGGTTAGGCGCGCTGGCTGATTCTAGAGGATTGGTCTGGGGCTCACACGTGAAGAATGCGGCCTTTTGCCAGTGTCCGATGCTAGTATCCTACGTTTTTACTCAGTTTCGGAATCTACTATGAAAGTCGCTATCCTTTCCGGGTCGGTCTACGGTACGGCCGAAGAAGTCGCACGGCATGCCGAGGCACTGCTCAAGGCCGCAGGTTTCGAGGCCTGGCACGCTGCCCGCGCGACCTTGCAAGACCTCCAGGGCTTTGCCCCCGAAGCCTTCCTGGCCGTGACTTCGACCACCGGTATGGGTGAGCTGCCCGACAACCTGATGCCGCTGTTCAGCGAAATACGTGATCGGTTGCCAGCCGCCTGGCGCGGGCTGCCGGGTGCGGTGATTGGCCTGGGCGATTCCAGCTATGGCGACACCTTCTGTGGCGGTGGCGAGCAAATGCGCGAACTGTTCGCCGAACTGGGCATCAACGAGGTGCAGCCAATGTTGCGCCTGGATGCCAGCGAAACAGTCACCCCGGAAACTGACGCCGAGCCGTGGCTAGCTGAGCTGATCGGCAACCTGCGCGGCTGATCAGCCCGGCTGCGGTTGCTCGCGTAGCAGCTGCAGCCAGGCTTGGGCGGCACGCGACAGGTAGGCGCCCTGGCGCCAGATGAAAGCGATGTCCCAACGCAAGTCTGCGGGTTCGCTCAATTCCAGGCGAACCACCCCCGGGCGCTCCAGGCCCCGCGCCACCACGCGGGGCAGCAACACCACACCCTGGCCGGCAGCGACCAGCGCTGCGAGAAAGTCAGCCTGGCCGCTGCGCCCACCTTCGCGTGGGGTGAACCCCAACTGCTGACAGGCACTGAGCAGCCGATCATTGAGCACGAAGCTGCGTTGATACAGCAGAAACGGCGTATCGGCCAACTGCGCCAGGCTGATCTGGCCATTATTGGCCAGTGGGTGATCGATCGGCAGTAGCGCATCCAGTGCTTCATTGCAAAATGGCTGGAAGGCAAACGCCGGATCGTTCGGCGTCAAGCTGCCACCCAGTTCCAGTTCGCCGCTCAATACCGCCTGCTCGACGCTGCGGCTACCGCCTTCAAGCAAATGAATGCTGATGTTCGGATAACGCCGCCGGTATTCGGCAAACAGTCCGGCAAACAGCGCATCGCTGCCCAGCAAAGGCAGGCCCAGGCGCAGTTCACCACGGCCCAGATGGCTGAGGTCATCGAGTTCGTTTCTCAGTTCCTGGCGCAGACGCAACAGGGTTTCGCCGCGTTCCAGCACGATCTTTCCGGCGTCTGTCAGGTGCAGTTGCGATCCCTGTCGATCAAGCAGTACCACGCCCAGGTCCTGTTCCAGCTGAGCCACTTGCTTGCTCACCGCTGACTGACTGATGTTCAGGGTTTGCGATGCCTGGGTGAAGCCGCCGTGGCGGACCACTTCAACGAAGCTGCGCAGCTGTTTGAATTCCATGATCGAAATTCCATTGTGGAATGGAAGCTAGTCTAACAATTCGTTTTTAGCGTAGCGAACGGGCCTCTAAAATAAAGCCTTGAAGAGGTCCCCTGCGATGAAACCTGCATCAATCAAACGCTTCCTGCGCCTGCTTGCCGAGTTGACGGTGTTTCTGGCCCTGTATGCATTCGGCGGCCAACTGGCGGCCTGGCTCGGCTGGCCGATTCCCGGTGGGGTGATGGGCCTGGCGTTGCTGTTAGTGGCGTTCGCTCTCGGCTGGCTGAAGCCGGCGGCCCTGCAGTTGGGCGCTGGTTTGTTGATGGCTGAAATGCTGCTGTTCTTTATACCGGCGCTGATGAGCCTGCTTGATTACGGCAGCCTGGTACGTGACGAGGGTTGGCGGATTCTGCTGGTCATCGGGGTCAGTACCCTGGTGGTCATGGTGCTGACCGCGCTGACCGTGGAATGGGTATGCCGCTGGAGAATGCGCCATGACCTTTGAACCGATGCCTTTATTCTGGCTGGCGCTGACGCTTTTGGCCTACCTGGGCAGCCGCTGGTTGTATCGGCGCACTGGGCGCTACCTGCTGTCGCCGCTGATTTTGGTGCCAGTGTTGCTGCTGGCGGTGGCTATTCCGTTGAACACCGCGTACGCCGAGTATGCGCGTGACACCCACTGGTTGATGTCGGTGCTGGGGCCGGTAACGGTGGCGTTTGCCATACCGATCTGGCAACAGCGCGCCCTGTTGGCGCGCCATTGGCCAGCACTGGCAATGGGCATGCTGGTCGGCAGTTCGGCCTCCATTGCCAGCTCCTGGGGCCTGGCGCATTTGTTGTCACTCGACAGCGCCGTGAGCTTGTCGTTACTGCCCCGTTCGATTACTACACCGTTCGCCATGCCGCTGGCGCAGGATTTAGGTGGGGTGCCTGAGTTGACGGCGGTGTTCGTGATGTTCACCGGTGTTCTGGGGGCCATGCTCGGTGGCGTGTTGCTCAAGTTCCTGCCGCTGCGCACACCCTTAGCCCGTGGTGCGCTGTTCGGGGTCGGGGCGCATGGCGCCGGGGTCAGCCGGGCGCATGAAGTAGGGGGGGAAGAAGGCTCTGTGGCAGGCCTGGTGATGGTGCTGACCGGCTTACTCAACTTGTTCGCCGCACCGTTACTGGTACTTATAGTGTGACCGAGCGCGCTTATTGACGGCCTGACTCACAGAGTCAATAAGCTGGCTGCCAATGCAACTTACCTTCGACGGTGGGCCTACTAGACTGTCCCGCAGTAGAGCACACGAATGTGCCGAGGTGATTGCAATGATCGCAACTGATGCCTTGCTCAACACAACGCTCCTCTTTTTACCGGGGTTACGCTGATGCCTTTGGCCGAGATTCCATTGTGCGTCTGGCGTACCCGGGGCCTGAACTTTTCGTTCCGCGGCCAGACGATTCGTTACTGGACAGCAGGGCAAGGTGAACCGCTACTGCTTATCCACGGGTTTCCCACCGCCAGTTGGGACTGGCACTACCTGTGGGCACCACTGGCCCAGCGCTTTCGGCTAATTGCCTGCGACATGCTCGGGTTTGGCGACTCGGCCAAACCCCTGAATCATAACTACAGCCTGATCGAGCAGGCCGATTTGCAGCAGGCTCTGCTCGAACACCTGAAGGTTGAGCAGCCGGTGCATCTATTTGCCCATGATTACGGTGACAGCGTTTCCCAAGAGCTGCTGGCACGCCATCATGAAGGGCGCGCGAACATCGCCAGTTGCGTATTTCTCAACGGTGGATTGTTTCCTGAGCGGCATCGAACCCTGCTGATCCAGAAACTGTTGCTCAGCCGCCTGGGCTGGCTGGTGGCTCGCTCGTTCGGGCGCGACGACTTGGTGCGTAACGTGACGCAGGTCTATGGCCCGTGCACGCATCCCAGTGAAAGTGCGCTGGATGACTGCTGGAGCCTGGTGGCAGCCAACCGCGGTACCCGGATCCTGCACAAGTTGATCGGCTATCTGCCTGAACGGGTGGTGCATCGTGAGCGCTGGGTCGCGGCCCTGCAAAAAGAGGGCGTACCGCTGCGCTTTATCAACGGTGCAGTCGATCCCGTCTCTGGTGCCCACATGCTGGAACGCTACCAGCAACTGGTACCCAATCCCGATACCGTATTGCTGCAAGGCATCGGCCACTACCCCCACACCGAAGCACCGGCACAGGTGCTGCGCCACTATCTGGCGTTTCGCGAACAGCCGCTGGCAACGATTGCGCAGAGAGTGGCCTGGTCCTGAGCGGCCAGGCCGGTTTTATCATCGGCTGACCTTATTGCCTGCCATTCACCCGGAGCCCGCTTGATTGTGTGCTGGCAGGTGCTGGCCGACACTCGGGCATTCCTTGCTGGTTTCCCTGGAGTGTTGAGCATGAACGAATCGGTACGCCTGGACGATAAAGTGGTGATTGTGACCGGTGCTGGTGGCGGCTTGGGGCGGGCTCATGCCTTGCTGTTTGCGCACCACGGTGCACAGGTTGTGGTGAACGACCTGGGCGGTTCGGCCCATGGCGAAGGCGCGAGCGCCTCTGCGGCAGACTGCGTTGTAGCGCAGATTCGTGACGCTGGCGGCACTGCGGTGGCCAACCACGATTCAGTGGCCGATGGTCAGCGGATTGTCGAGCAGGCGCTGGACACCTTTGGCCGCGTCGATGTGGTGGTCAACAACGCTGGCATCCTGCGTGACAAGACCTTCCATAAGATGGAAGACAGCGACTGGGATCAGGTGTATCGCGTGCATGTTGAAGGTGCCTACAAGGTGACCCGTGCCGCTTGGCCGCACCTGCGTGAGCAGAACGCAGGGCGGGTGATTTTCACCGCCTCGACTTCTGGTATCTATGGCAACTTTGGGCAGGCCAACTATGGCATGGCCAAGCTCGGCCTCTATGGCCTGACCCGTACCTTGGCGATTGAAGGGCGCAAGCACAACATCCTGGTCAATGCCATTGCCCCCACTGGCGGCACGCGCATGACCGAAGGGCTGATTCCGCAGCAAGTCTTTGAACAGCTCAAGCCAGAGCTGATCAGCCCGCTGGTGGTTTACCTGGGCAGCGAGCAGTGCCAGGACAGCGGCGGCTTGTATGAGGTGGGCGGTGGCTGGGTGGGTAAAGTGCGTTGGGAGCGCAGTCTCGGCGTGGGCTTCAACCCGCATCAAGGCTTTACGCCGGAGGATGTCGCGGCCAACTGGCAGGCGGTGGGTGACTTTACCGACGCCGTGCACCCGCGCGACAGCCTGGAGGCGTTGCAGCAAATGATGGCCAACCTGCAAAAGTTCGCCCTGTAGGAGCGGGCTTGCCCCGCGATATCGTTAGTTCAGACACACCGCATCGCGGGGCAAGCCGGTTGAGGTCGCCGCAAGTTCCTGCCTATGCTGGGCGGCCATGACCGATGCAGGAGTACAGAGGATGTACGAGTCCAAGACCGAGGCCGTGCTGTCGCCCCGTCAATTTCGCTTTCGATTGTTGCGCCATGCCCTGGCGGCTTGCCTGTTGCTGGTGGCCTCGATTCTCTTCGGCGTGCTTGGGCACCTGTACTTTGAGCCGCACATTCCCTTGCACGATGCGATCTTCAACGCCACGTTGCTGCTGGGTGGGGTAGGGCCGGTGATCTTGCCCGAGAGTATGGGCGGCAAGCTGTTCTTCGCGGCTTATGGCTTGTATGTGGGATTGGTATTCGTGGCCAGCATCGGATTGATTCTGGCGCCCATTGCCCATCGCGTGCTGCATCGTTTTCACTTCGACGATAGCGACGATTAAACCGGTAGGAGCGGGCTTGGCCCGCGATTGCGGTTGGTCAGACACAACGCTTCGCGGGGCAAGCCCGCTCCTACACGCGCATAAAAAAGGCCGCTGCAAAGCAGCGGCCAAGTAAGACGCAGATCAAGGAGCTTCAAAATCAACGTCGGTGAACCTGGTGCCAGAAAGCGCAGGCTGCGCCCCAGCTGTAAACAGGATAAGACGCTGACTTGGAAGGAAAAATAGTCAATTGTGACATTCACTGTTGCGCCTCTGGCAACAGTGCCCGGCACACTCAAGGCGTTTCTTCGTAGCCCATGCGCCAGCTGATCAATTTCGCTGCCGCCAGCAATTGCTGAGCGGCCGGGCCTTGTTCGTCGGCGTGGAAAATCGAGGTCGGGCCCACCACGGTCAACACGGCGGCAATCTTGCCCATGGCATCGAATACCGGCGCCGAGAGCGCGTCGACGCCAGGCATCAGCAAGCCATGGACATGGTGCAGGCCGCGTTCACGGATGCTGGCAAACAAGGTTTCATATTCACTGGCGTTGTGCCCCGATACCGCCAGCTCCTGCTCGCGCAGTTCGAGGATTTCACGCTCCGGCAAGTAGGCGCCGAACACCAGACCGGTCGATGAGCTGAGCAGTGGCAGCACCGAACCAATCTGGGTAACCACGGTCACCGCGCGCACTGCGGGTTCAATGTTGACCACCGTTGCCCCCTGGTTACCCCAAACGGCAATGAAGCAACTTTCGTTGAGTGCGTCGCGCAGCTGTGACAGCGGCATGGCCGCGACTTTCAGTACGTCCATCCCGCCCAGCGCCGCCAGGCCCACACGCAATGCTTCACGGCCCAGGCCATAGTGGTTGGTGGCCGGGTTCTGTTCGGCAAAGCCGCTGGCAATCAGCGCCTGCAAGTAGCGGTGCACTTTGCTCGCGGGCATGTCGACATGCTCGGCCAGACGCGACAGCGAGGTCGAGGGCGACAGTTGCGCCAGGGCCTTGAGAATGTCGGTACCGACTTCGGCCGAGCGGACCTTCTGTTTGCCGGCGCTGTCGGCGGGGGAGCTGGCTTTGGCCATGGTGCATTCGATCCGGGTAGTCGAGGTGGGCGTCTTTATAGCTTGACGGTCTTCGTCAATCAAATTACGTTATGCGTAATGTAATTACGATAAAAATAACGCAGAGCGACTGCCACCGCGAACGGTTTGCAGCCAACTGCCATCAACCGGCCTGCATTGGGCCCGGAGGCTCGATGAACCTCGAAAGCACCCCCGTCCTCGATTACTTGAGCGGATTCGGCAACGAATTCGCCAGCGAAGCCTTGCCTGGCGCCTTGCCGGTTGGGCAGAACTCGCCGCAAAAGGCCCCTTACGGCCTGTATGCCGAGTTGTTCTCCGGTACCGCCTTCACCATGAGCCGCAGCGAGCAGCGCCGTACCTGGCTGTACCGCATTCGCCCTTCGGCCCTGCACCCGCGCTTCGAGCGTCTGGAGCGGCAGTTGGCCGGCGGCCCGTTGGGCGCAGTAACGCCTAACCGCCTGCGCTGGAGCCCACAGGCGATTCCGAGTGAGCCAACTGATTTCATTGATGGCTGGGTAGCCATGGCCGCCAATTCGGCTGGCGAGAAACCTGCCGGTATCAGCATCTACAACTACTGCGTGAACCGCTCGATGGAGCGGGTGTTCTTCAACGCCGACGGCGAACTGCTGCTGGTGCCGGAGCTGGGCCGCCTGCGCCTTGTAACCGAGCTGGGCGTGCTGGTGGTCGAACCGCTGGAAATTGCCGTGCTGCCGCGTGGCTTGAAGTTCCGCGTCGAACTGCTCGACAGCCAGGCACGCGGTTACATTGCCGAAAACCATGGTGCCCCGCTGCGAATTCCAGACCTGGGCCCGATCGGCAGTAACGGCCTGGCCAATCCTCGCGACTTCCTCGCGCCGGTGGCCCACTACGAAGACCAGCAAGGCCCGGTGCAATTGGTGCAAAAGTTCCTCGGCGAATTGTGGGGCTGCGAGCTCAACCACTCGCCACTGGACGTCGTCGCCTGGCACGGCAACAACGTGCCGTACAAATACGACCTGCGCCGGTTCAACACCATCGGCACGGTCAGCTTCGACCATCCGGACCCATCGATTTTTACCGTGCTGACCTCGCCGACCAGCGTGCCGGGCATGGCCAACCTCGACTTCGTGATTTTCCCGCCACGCTGGATGGTGGCCGAGAACACCTTCCGTCCACCATGGTTCCACCGCAACCTGATGAACGAGTTCATGGGGCTGATCAAGGGCGAATACGATGCCAAAGCCGAAGGCTTCCTGCCCGGTGGCGCGTCCTTGCACAGTTGCATGAGTGCCCATGGCCCAGACGCCGAGACGTGCGCCAAGGCCATTGCCGTCGATCTTGCACCGAACAAGATCGACAACACCATGGCATTCATGTTCGAGACCAGCCAGGTGCTGCGTCCGAGCCGCCATGCTCTTGAATGCCCGCAACTGCAGGCCGACTACGATAGATGCTGGGCGACTTTGCCGAGCACCTTCACCCCACATCGGAGATAACCCATGAATCAGTCCGCTATTGCCCGCAGTTGGGTCGAACACGCCAACGGGCATCGCGATTTTCCACTGCAGAACCTGCCATTGGGGATCTTCACTCACCAGGGCCAAGCCAAGCGTTGTGGCGTGGCCATTGGCGATGCAATTCTCGATCTTGAAGCCGTACTGGCTGCTGGCCTGTTCGACGGTCAGGCCCGTGCTGCCGTCGAGGCTACCCGTGGCGGTGCCTTGAACGCCTTTTTCGCCCTCGGCCGTGTTGCTCGCGTCGCCCTGCGTGAGCGCCTGCTGGAACTGCTTGGTGAGCACAGCGAGCATCAGGCTGTGCTGAAACCGTTGTTGATTGATAGCCGCGAGTGCCAACTGCACCTGCCCGCGCAGATCGGCGACTACACCGACTTTTATGTTGGTATCGAACACGCCAAGAACGTCGGCAAGCTGTTCCGTCCGGACAACCCGCTGCTGCCCAACTACAAGTACGTACCGATCGGCTACCACGGCCGTGCGTCTACCATTCGCCCGTCTGGCACTGATGTCCGCCGGCCCAAAGGCCAAACCCTGCCGGCTGGCCAGAGCGAGCCAAGCTTCGGCCCCTGCGCGCGCCTGGACTACGAGTTGGAGCTGGGGATCTGGATCGGCCAGGGCAACGACATGGGCGATGCGATTCCAGTGGCTGAAGCGGCTGAGCACATCGCCGGCTTCTGCCTGCTCAACGACTGGTCTGCCCGTGATATTCAAGCCTGGGAATACCAGCCGCTTGGCCCGTTCCTGTCCAAGAGCTTCATCTCGACGATTTCCCCTTGGGTGGTCACTGCCGAAGCGCTGGAGCCGTTCCGTTGCGCTCAGCCTGCACGCCCGGAGGGCGACCCTCAGCCGCTGTCGTATCTGCTCGACAAGCGTGACCAGGCTGGCGGTGCGTTTGACATCGAGCTGGAGGTGCTGCTGCTGACCGAGCGCATGCGCGAGCAAAACCTGCCCGCCCATCGCCTGACATTGAGCAATACTTTAAGCATGTACTGGACTGTCGCGCAGATGGTCGCTCACCACAGCGTCAACGGTTGCCAGCTGCAGCCGGGCGACCTCTTTGGTTCGGGCACTTTGTCTGGGGCACAGCCTGGCCAGTTCGGCAGCCTGCTGGAGATTACCCAGGGCGGCAAAGAGCCGGTGCAGCTGGCCTCGGGTGAAGTACGCAAGTTCCTTGAAGACGGTGACGAGATCATCCTGCGTGCCCGTTGCGTGCGTGAGGGCGTGGCATCGATCGGCTTTGGTGAATGCCGCGGCAAGATTCTTCCAGCCAAGTAAGAGGGCAGGGCCATGGATTTATTCAACTACTTCCGTTCGACCTCGTCTTACCGGGTGAGAATTGCCCTGGCGCTCAAGCAGCTTGAGTACCAGTACGTGCCAGTCAACTTGCTCAAGGGCGAACAGACTGAGGCGGATTTTCTTTCACTCAATCCACAGGGCCGGGTGCCGGCCTTGCGGATCGACTCCGGTGAACTGCTGGTGCAGTCACCGGCGATCATCGAGTACCTGGAAGAGGTTTATCCACAGCCGGCGCTGTTGCCCGCAGACGCGGTGCAGCGCGCACAGGCTCGCGGCGTGGCAGCGTTGATCGGTTGCGATGTGCATCCGCTGCACAATGTCAGCGTGCTCAATCAGCTGCGTGGCTCGGGCTTCAGTGAAGAGCAGGTCAATGCCTGGATCGCGCACTGGATCAGCCAAGGGCTGGCGGCGGTAGAAAAGCTGATCGGCGATGACGGCTTCTGCTTTGGCGAAGAGCCGGGGTTGGCAGATGTCTATCTGCTCCCGCAGTTGTATGCTGCCGAGCGTTTCGGCATCGGCCTCAGCGACTACCCACGTATTCGCCGTGTCGCCGATCTGGCGGCGGAGCACCCGGCGTTTATCCAGGCTCATCCGGCAAGGCAGCCCGACACGCCGTGAGCAGCAGTCCCTAGGCTCTGTATGAAAAACCTAGTGCACTGAAGGGGCAGGGGGATGCAACTGCCCCAGGCGTTCGGTCAGGCGCAGGCGTTGTATGGGGTCGTCACTGAGTAGCAACGCATGCTCCAGGTCGAAGCGCTCGGCCTGTGGGCATTCCAGGTGTTGGTACAGGGTGGCGCGGGCCAGGTAGTCGCTGGCCGTGGCGGGGCCTAGCTGCAGCACGCGTTCGGCATCCTTGAGCGCGGCCAGGTCGTCGTCGTGGGTTGAGTGCAACTGGCGCAGGTTGCGTGACAGACGCTGGAGCATCTGCTTGGGGCTGGCGGTAAGCAGGTGTTCGGCGTTGAGCTGCAGCTGTGGGCCAAACTGGCGTCCGAGCAGTTCACGGCAATCCGCCGGGTAGAGCCTGCGGCCTCCGCACGGGTCAAGCAGGTGGTCGGCGCCGGGAACACGCAAGAGAAAATGCCCGGGGAAATTCACGCCTTCCAGCGGGATCGACAAGCCATGCGCCAATTCCAGGGTCAGCAACGCCAGGGCGAGCGGCTGGCCACGACGGCGCTCCAGTACTTTATCGAGCAACGCTGCCTGGGGGCGTAGGGGGTGGTACTCATCCTGCTGAAAGCCCATGGCGTTGAGCTGGCGTAACAGCGGCTGGGCCAGTTCGCTGAGCGGCAGCATCGGCAGACCGGCACTGACCTCCTGTTGCAGTGCTTTGACCTGAGCCATGATGGCCAGCGGCTGGACACTGCTGTCGTGTTCAACTGCAACCCATAACGCTGCCTCCAGCAAGGCAACCGGATCGCGTTCCAGACAGGCAAGGCAGGCTTGGCGTGGGCTCATGAAAATCTCCGCTCCAGCTTATTTTGTAGCGCTGGCAACGCCTTTCGTCCAGTGGTCCGGGCATTGTCATCAAGCGGCAATGTGCGGCCTATACTGGGATCAGCACCTCACTGAGGAGCCCGCTGATGTTCGCGCTGATGCAAAGTACCCACACGCAATCGCTGCACCTGTGCATTGACCCCGCAACGGGCCTGAAGGCTGTGGTCGCCATTCACAGCGAACACTTGGGGCCAGCGATGGGTGGCTGTCGCTATCTGGCTTACCCCGATGACGACAGCGCCATGATCGACGCCATTCGCCTGGCCCAGGGCATGAGTTACAAAGCGGCGCTGGCGGGCCTGTCACAGGGTGGCGGGAAAGCGGTGATCATTCGTAACCCCCATGTGGAAAACCGTGCTGCGCTGTTCGAGGCCTTCGGTCGCTTCGTCGACACCCTGCAAGGCCGGTTCATTACCGCCGTCGACAGCGGCACCTCGACCCTGGACATGGACTGCATTGCCCAGACCACCCAGCACGTCACCAGTACCACTGCTGTCGGTGATCCCTCGCTGCATGCCGCCATGGGCGTGTTTGCCGGCATTCGTGCCACGTCCATGGCGCGCCTGGGGAGCGACAACCTGGAAGGTTTGCGCGTGGCGGTACAGGGGCTGGGTAATGTCGGTTATGCGCTGGCTGAACAGTTGCATGCCGCAGGTGCCGAATTACTGGTCAGCGACCATGACCAGGGCAAGGTGCAACTGGCGATCGAACAGTTCAACGCGCGGCCGGTGGCCAACGAGATGTTGATCAGCACGCCCTGCGATATCTTCGCACCCTGTGGGGTAGGGCCGGTGCTCAATGGCCAGAGTGTGATGCAGCTACGCTGTGCGGCAGTGGCCGGTGCGGCCAACAACCAGCTGACCACCTTGCAGGTGGCCGACCAACTGGAAAGCCGCGGGATTCTGTATGCGCCTGATTACGTCATCAATGCCGGTGGGCTGATCTACGTGGCGCTCAAACACCGCGGCGAGTCGTTGAGCACGATTACCGGCCATTTGGCGCGCATTCCTTTGCGTCTAACCGAAGTGTTTGCTCACGCCCAGGCAGAAAAGCGCTCTCCGGCGCGAGTTGCGCAGATGCTTGCCGAGCGCTTGATCTACAACACATGAGTGTTACTCGTCTGGCGTGCCAGAAAGCAGCTCGGACAGGGCGTCTGGCTGGCTCTTGAACGCTTTGGCAAACACGTCGCGGTTTTTAGCCATATAGATGCCTGCATCTTCGACCTGTTGTTCACTGAGCGACGGCACGGCCTTTTTCAGGACCTCGGCGAGCAGCTCGGCCAGCTCGAGCATTTTGCTTTCTACAGCAGAGTGAGGCTAAATCCTGTCAATGATCGATTCTTCTTGAAGGCAGATGTGACACCTCCTTATCCACGTTCAGCAACGGGTAAGCTAGCGCCGGGATGTTTGGTTACTCATTTGTCTGGGCGAGTTGGGGACCGCAACGACCCCGTATCGGTCGGCGACTGGGCCGGTGGATCCTACCAATAGAAGATGAGCGTCGAGATTGAAATTGCCACTGGAGCAGCGAGTGAACTCATTTTTTTTTTCAGAGTTAAGCTTCGGAATCCCACATCTCTCGAAATTTAGCGCAGACAGCGTCAATGTCAGTCTTTAGAGATGGCGCATCTGTAACGTCCAGCTAGCAAGAGAACTAGAAGGTCGCTGATCCCACAGGCATTGGCTCTTACGGGAGTAGGGTTTTCTCGACCGCTTCTGCGTTGGTCTTCGGACGTTCATGGGGAGGCAGCCCCAGCGCCTGTACAGCAGGCTACTTTCACGGCAATAGGGTTCGTGGATGACAGCCTAACTGCTGGGCGATTCTATAGAGCTTTTCGACAGTGACGTTCATTTCACCTCGCTCGATGCGGCCCATATAGCTCCGGTCCAATTGGCAGGCTAGCGCCAGAGCCTCTTGGGACAATTCTATGGCCTTTCTCCGTTCCCGGATTCGTCTGCCCAACTCCTTCGCCAACTCTTGCATGACCGCCTCGAACAATTCAAGGCGGAACTTTCCGTCGTTTACGGATGCAGAGGCCACGGTTTATAATCCGCATTTCACTGCTGTTTGAACCTTTCAGGTGCCTGTATGAAATCGGCTACGTTTAGGCTCGACAGGCGCATCTTTGAGTTATTTCAGGACGAAGCACTCTTGCGTTTCACGACGCGTGAGTTACGAGATGCCTACGTTCGAGAGCTCGCTTCACCTCCCAAGTCCATGGTCGAGTGCTGGCGATACATCCATGATCAGATACGCCGTCTGATTCGTGTCGGATGGGTGCGCGCAGAGGATAGTCGTGCGGGTCGTGGTAAAACCTATCGAGTACTCACCCAACCCGAACATCTCACTCTCGACTTGGTGGATCGGTGTAGCTCGGAGCAGCCCGCTCGGGCCGATACGGCATATGGGGAGGAGCCAGTAGAGGAGTCGGCTGTACGCCGCCTACAAGAATTGGCCAAGGAGATACGGCTGGATCTGCTGTCATCCATGGGCGAAGCCGAACGATATAAGCAGTTGATGCAAGAGATGCCGCAGTTGAAAGAGCAGGTAGAAGACGAATTCCTTGAAGCACGCGACCGCGGCTCCCGACTTCTCGGGCATCTAAAGGCCGTAGAGAAAACACTCAAATTTTTGAGCATTGTATGAGTTCGCTTCGAAAATGGCAGAGTGATTGCGTAGACGCGGCCTTGGAGCACTACGCAAAATTCCCACATTTCTTTTGCCAGGCGACACCTGGGGCGGGTAAGACGCGGATGGCGGCTGAGGTCGCTCGGCGTCTCTTGCTCAGCGATAAAATTGACTTGATCCTTTGCTTCGCGCCGTCTTGTCAGACCGTAGAGGGCTTCAGGGGCACGTTCGAATCTCACCTAGGACTCCGTTTCGATGGCCGTATTGGCGCTGTCGGTGCGGTTTCGACCTATCAAGGGATGGATTATCAAGATCAAAGCTTCTGGGCTCTCCTTGATCAGTATCGTGTTTTTGCGGTGTTCGATGAGATACATCACTGCGCTGGAGCGGAACTTTCGCTCGGGAACACTTGGGGGCAGCTGATTATTGAGAGAGTTCAAGGGCGGGCTACGTATACTCTTGCCTTGTCAGGCACTCCCTGGCGTTCTGATGAAAGGTCGATTGTGCTCGCCAGATACTCCAATCCGGATGGGCGCATACTCTGTGACTTCAAATATGGACTCAAGGCAGCTATAAACGATCTTGTATGCCGATCCCCCCGGATTGTCCTCATCGATAACGGTGCGGTGAAGGTAACGACTCGGAGCGGGAAAAGCTCCACGGTCAACACTTATTCGAGTATCGCTGAACTGCTCGGCGATTCGCCGGTGACGTTTGAATATTTGCTGTCGCAACGAGAGTTGGTCAGTCAAATTCTCGAGCTTGGGTGCAGAAAACTGGATGAGATCCGACTAGAAACTCTTGATGCCGGTGGCCTTATTGTAGCTGCCAGTATCAGACATGCTCATCTCATAGCTGATGAACTAAGTCGGTTAGGGGAAAGTTGTCAAGTGGTAACCAATCAAACACCAGATGCTCAGGAAGCTATCGACGAGTTCCGAATCGGGACGGGACGCTGGATTGTGGCGGTGGGAATGATCAGCGAAGGGACAGATATTCCTCGTCTGCAGGTATGCTGTTACCTCAGTCGTATCCGTACGGAGTTGCACTATCGCCAAGTTTTGGGACGAATTCTTCGCCGAATCGGTCCTCAGGATGCCATGGCCTGGCTTTACGTCCTTGCAGAGCCCTCATTGAAAGCGTTCTCGGAGCGCCTATCGTTAGATCTTCCGGAAGATCTAGCGGTGATTCATCATGTTCATCGCGGGCGTATCGAGGTCGAGTTAACCCCTGAGTATTGCGGTTTTGAGTGCCTCGAAGACCAAGCCACAATCAGCGTTTCGTCGCCTTTACCGACTACAGCAGCGAGAGACGTAGGGGTTGAGTGGTCGACTATTGAAGACTCGTGCAGCCTACACTTCTTGCCGACGTTTCGTACGGAGTTGCTAGAAATCTACTAAGCCTTTTGACGATGTTATTCATAGGCTCTGAGTAGGAGGCGAAAACTGAGCATTGTTTTTAGATAGTTAAAACGTAAGCGTCCGGGCAATACGTCTTGCTTAATAAAAAAGCTGATAATTTCAACGCTTGGGTCGTTCACGCTTCCTTGACGCAGTCACGCGAGCCCTCTTGGAAAACTTCAAGTTTTCTGAGTCACGCCAGTAAGATTGGCGCGTCTGTTCGCGATTAGATGCCATATGATCGCCAACGCAGCGCAACCCAACCACGGCAGCAAAAACGCATTCAACACTTGCCATCCAAAATTATTCAGTAAGCCTCCGGCTCCAAACGAGCAAGAGAGCCCTACCGCAAAAATGACCATGTCATTGGTGGCTTGAGCGCGACTTTTTACCGACGTCGCACTCCCCAAGGCTCCTCAATTCGGAGAGGCCGGATGGGAATCACTACTCATCAGCAGTGCCACCGGCCGATAAATGAACGCTACCAGTCATCCTGCCGGCGACGATGTGCAGCGGCCAATGGAGTAAGGTAAACGTGACCAAAAAGCGCATGGTGGTGGCGGAAGCTATATGGCAGCGATCATCCTTATAGGACCCTGTTTTCCTTCGCTAGCCGGTTGTTGGAGCACCCCGCACCGGTGCTTCGTGGCGCGTCGAAGTCAGGTCATGAACCAGGCGGCCTACGTCTTGGGCAGTTACCGGTTAGCATCCGAATGGTTGTCGCGGCCAGCTCTTGGCTTGGACATGCGCACGCCCTGTAGTCTGCTGGCAGATGCTGATCGCTACCGACAAGTCGTCGACCACCTGGTGAGGCTTGAGTATGGCGTCTATTGACGCACTCGAGACATCATGAAATCCGAGAATCGAAGCGAATTGGGGGTGGAGCTCTGCCGGATAGAGGCTCTATCCCGGCTGGCCGCACGCACCGAAAAACGAAGCCGCTTCCGGGACATTGCCCTCGTGAGCGGCGCGGATACAGAACCTGTTGATCGCCTTGCCGGAGGATCACTCAACATCATTCGCAAGGCGATGAAATAATGACATCCCAGTGTGCTTGGGGCATCCCATACTGCAGATTGCCGTTGTCCAGACGGGTGAGCCGTCGCACACATCGCAACGCACATCAGTCACCGCCTCAGTTTCCACACGGCCAGTGATTTTCATTCGAACCGAGCCTAGTTTTTTATCTGCCTCTTCAGCGTAGCGGTTTGGCCTGCCCCAGCTGGTCATCGCTCGCCAGGGAAGGATCGATCCATTTCCATCCACACAGCGCTGAAACTCCCATTTTTATCTGACGCACTGTCCTATTGCACATTTCATCTCGAATAGTATTTCATCCGTAAAAACAAGGATGGAGACCTTCATGTACCTCGCTGAGCTGACCATCAAGAACTTCCGCAAGCTGCGCGAAGCCACGCTGAAATTTCAGCCTGGTTTGAATGTGCTGGTAGGGCCAAACAACGTAGGCAAAAGCGCGGTAGTGGATGCGCTCCGGACGCTTCTCGCGGGACATGATGAACCCTATCCCCGTCTCGATGTTTCGGACCGACATCGCCCGGTTGAAGGCGAACCGACTGGCGATATTAACTTCCATTTTGTCTTCAGAGATCTCAGCCACGAGGATGAAGCGGACTTTATTGCAGCGCTCAAGCCGTGCGCTGACAAGACTATGGAGGCGCATGTTCACGTCAGGTACACCGATGCGGATCAGACGGGTCGCTTCAGAGTAAAACGCTGGTGCGGCGATCACCAGGAGGTTGCACTTACCTCCGATATGATGGAAAACCTTCGTGGTGTCTATTTGCAGCCTTTGCGAGATGCCGCGCAGGGGCTTCGACCTAGCCGTAACAGCCAGCTGGCACGTTTGCTGCATTTGCTTACGGATGATGAAGGTCGTGAAGCAATCAACGCGGCGCTGAAAGAACTGGATGAAAAACTCCAGCAGAACGAGTCAATCCAAAGCACCCATACCGCGATATCGTCTCGACATGGCTTAATGATGGGAGAGCAGCTGGCACAGACGCTCGCTGTTGGGCTTAGCGCAACAGATTTCCAGCGTCTTTCTGCTCGGCTTTCCCTCACCGCTGAAGCTTTGGAGATTGAGCAGAACGGACTGGGCTTCAACAACCTGATTTTCATGGCGGTAGTGCTCAGCGAGCTGGCCAAAAACCCTGACGCAGCCTATCGAAGCTTGATTGTCGAGGAGCCAGAGGCGCATCTGCATCCTCAATTGCAGCGTGTGCTGTTGCGGTATCTCGCAGGCGTGCCGACGAATGAAGGCGAAAAGTCAGTGCAACTGTTCGTCACCAGCCACTCCCCAAATTTTGCCAGCAATTCAAAGCTCGAGTCTCTGGTATGCCTGGTAGAGAGCGATGCCGGCGTGGAGACTTTCTTCCCCCGTGACATCAAATTTGCCAAGGGTAAACGGGAAAAGCTTGAGCGTTATCTGGACGTGACCAGAGCCGAGTTGTTTTTTGCCCGCCGGGTCATTTTCGTCGAAGGTGCTGCGGAGCTCATGCTTGTCGATGCGCTCGCCAAGCTTATGAATCTTGATCTCCGGGAGTACGGTGTCAGTCTGATCAGTGTCGAGGGGCTCAATTTCGATTCCTTCTTGCCGCTGTTTGGTGAGAAAGGCCTACGAATTCCGGTCGCTGTCGTGACCGACGCTGATCCTTTCGAAGAAGAAGAGGTACAGGGCCCTGCAGAGGGCGAGCTGGATGCGGAAGGGATTGAGGATCTGCTTGCCGAGGCTGCCTACATGGAAGAAACGGATGCGCCTGAAGAGGAAGTTCCGGTCGCCGAACCGGTGAAGAAGAAAAAGGTTAAAAGGAAAGAGGTCTATCCATCGTTTGGAGACGATGTGAGATTGTCTAGCAACACCGTCAAGATGAAGGAGTCCGAAGACGCTTTTGTGAAGGTCTTCCACGGTCTGAAAACCTTGGAATACGATCTGGCACTGCTTGAGGCGAATCGCGGTCCCATGCTTACTGCGTTAGCCGACCCCCACCCACGTATCTCAAAAGCACTACGCAAGATCGTGGATGCTCAACCAGACAACACTGCAAAGGCCAAGGCGCTGTTTTGCGGGATGTTCGAGCGCAAAGACAGTAGTAGCAATGTGCAAAAGGGCCGATTCGGTCAGGCATTTGCTGAGCAGATCGCCAAAACGCCTGATTGCGCAGTCCCTGACTATCTTCAGAAAGCCATCCAGCATGTCTGCCAGGGAGCGGCCAAACCATGAAGCTCTCCGAAGAGCAGAAGGACATAATCAATGCGCCGTTGGGGCCTATCGCTGTCACGGCGTGCGCTGGGAGCGGCAAAACGGCTACGGCAATCAGGCGCCTGATTGCCATCCGGCAGAAGATGGACAACAGCCGTGGTCGGGTCGTGCTTTTGTCTTTCTCCAATGTTGCGGTCAATACGTTCAACAAGGGGTACGCACAGCTCGCTTCGGCCCTGCCGGATGACGCCAATCGCAAACGCGTGGAGGTGGACACGCTTGATGGGTTTTTCACCCAGCATGTATTGCGTCCCCATGCTTACCGAACAATGGCTGCGGCTCAAGCAGCATACCTGGTGTCAGGCTCAGAGCCTTTCTTGGCCAGTTTTCAATATTGGCCAGAGGAGGGCCGCCCTCTGCCGGTCAAAGACATCAAAGTCGGCATGCAGAATGGCAATCACTACTTCTTCACCGATACACGTGACGGCGTGGAAAAACTCGATGCTGGAAAGGCTCTAAACACGGTCAATCGCCTTGGCCGCACAGGTGCCTACACTCATGAACTCGGCCGGTACTGGGTGTATCGGACCTTGGTCCACCAGCCTGCAGTTCTACGTGCTCTGGCAGGCCGGTATCCGCAGCTTCTGGTTGATGAGTCCCAGGACCTGGGCACTGTGCATCAGGCTATCTTGGAGTTGCTCATCGGTGCTGGGGTACAAGTCTCCCTCATTGGTGATGTAAACCAGGGCATCTACGGCTTCGCTGGCGCTGACGGCGCCTTCCTGAACACCTATACGGATCGTATTGGGGTGACTGGCTACAAGCTCACTCGTAACTACCGCTCACTGCCCCCGATCATCAATATCGCCAATTTGCTCTGCGGCCGGGACGATGAGCCAGATCGGCAGCCCGAACAAGGCGGAGCATATTTCGTAGGGTACAAGGAATCGGAACTGCCCAAGCTGTTCGATGCTTTCAAGGCTCATATCGATGAACTGGGTATGCAGTACAAGGATGCGGTAATTCTCAGCCGAGGGACGGGGCGCGCCGCGGTGTTGGCCGGGAACGTCGCCCCTCCTGGGAAAGGTACGATCGCAATGCTCACAGAAGCGTCTTTGCTTCGAGACCAGCAAGGTCGATACCAAGAGTGCTTTAAATTTGTATGCCGGGCTGTCGTGGGATTGCTGAACAACCCCCCAAATGGGCTTAGCTCAAACCTGCAAGGAGCACCCCATGAAGGGTGGATGCTCAGGCTCAGACGATTGCTATGGGCTTTCATTCGCAACGCCGAGACAGGACTGCCATCATCGTTGCTGTTAGCCAAAACTGAGTGGCATCCGAAGCTCATGATGAATATCAGGATTCTTCTCGCAGCCATCGAGAAACAGTCTGGGTTGAAAGCTGTAGGCACTCTAGGCAACAAACTGGCGAAGACCGGGTTGCTGGAACTTCCGCTCACCGGCGCTGCGGGGCCTCAAGAGGGCGGCCATGGAATCAGAGTCGAGACTGTACACCAGGTGAAAGGCGAATCCATTGGCGCGGTTCTGTATGTAGCGAAGAAGCCGAACGTTGAAGCGTTATTGGCGGGCACGGTTACCGAGGAAGGGCGTATTGGATACGTAGCAGTCACGAGAGCCAGGAACCTGTTTTGGTTGGCCGTGCCCAACTCAAGCCTAAAAGCGTTACGCGGGGATTTGATCGCAGCTGGATTTGAAGAACTCCCGGCTCGCAAGTAGACCAACCTCGCTATGGGCTAGCTAACCTATGACCCGATTGCTAGTTCATTTTGACGGTCCGCGACGCTTGGATTACCGCCCATCACTTCAACTCTGCTTGCCGGTGTCTCCTTCATTGTGAGTCTTGTCATGGCTGAGGTGTTGGAGCAGCAACCTCAGCTTGTCCAGAAGTTCATCGAAGGTGACGACTTCCACATCCTTGCAAGCGTGTCGAAAGATATCGAAGCAGCGCCGCGGTTCGGGTTCAGTCGGCGTGGTGCCGCAGATGACTATGCATTTGATCGTATCTGGTTGGGAGCCCTGCAAACTGCTTTGGTGAAACAGCCAATTACTGCGCAACGCGGTTTGCTGGTAGAGAACCTGTGTAACCGCGCCGCTGAGTTCCGCATGCGGTCCGAACACTTTGTCGTTGCGATAAGCACTTGATTGCATGAGGGGGCTGGACGGTTTTTTGATCTCAACAATCGCCAGCGGCTGCCCTAGCTCTCGAAAAAGAAAGTCCCCGATTTGAGCACCGGAGCCATCGATACCGGACATTTGCGCATGGAACTGAGTGTGAAGCAGCTTTACCGGTCGGGCGAACAGCAGTGACAAGATGAACGTGTTGTCTTCAAAAAAACGCTGCCAATGAGCTTCGGTGAGCTGTTGCTGAAGCTTCTTCTCGAAGAGCTCGATCATGTTAGCGAGCGTCACTCGCTCAATTTCAGCGTGTAGATTGAGTAGCTCATGCGGGGCGTCTTTGGCAATCTGTCTGGCATTCTGCCTAACGGTTCTCACCGATGCCTGTCGTTGCTGTTTCTCCATGGCTGGAGAGGGCTTGGTGCTGGCCATTCGGTACTCGACCATTTCACCGGTGCTAGTCACTTGGACCAAGGCAGGGAATTGCGAGGGTGCTAGTTTTGCCAGCAGCGCGTTGCGAACATGCCACTGCTTGGCTACGCGGATGCGTTCCTTCAGTCTGCGATTGGCCTTATCGAACGTGCGCCTCAAGTCATCCAACTGCCGCTCTGGAATGCGCGCGCAATTGCGATCAATCTTTATCTGATCGTCGTGGGTCACTACCAAGGTATTTAGGTCGGGCACACGCATCAGGCCAGCACATATGGGTTCCAGATCTTTGATCAAGCCAAGACCAAAGTTACTGCTATTCCATAACCGCGACGTTAAGTACATGTCGATCAGCGTGAGAGCTGCATCCGAAGACTCAGGTAAACCCTGGACATATTTCATTTCATAAACAATGGTCTTGATTCGGCCGTGTCTACAAGTGAGGTAGCGTTGTGCATGCGGATTGGTGAATACCGGATAAGTGACGATACGGTCTGGGAAAATGCGGGCAAGGCGGTGCCAGCGATTCTCAGGGTACGGGTACCAAGCGTCCGGCTCTTCTAGATTGAAGAAGGTTTCCATGTAGAGGTCTCTACTTAGTTCTTCATTTGGCAGGCTAGGAACAAGGCGGAAACTTGGATTGAAAACTGATTCTGCGTCATACATAACGCCCACTTCTCCTTGGCACGCCACAGCAGCACGAGGCTGCTTTGAGATGGGGAAGTATACTGCTATGCGTTAGCGAAAGAGAGAAGTCGCCGCACACCCACATTTCTAGGCAGTAGCTCCGAAATGGCGGTTAATGCCGTTCTCCCGAGAGAACCGCGGATGCCTCATTGCCGTCCCGAGAACGTACTCGCACAGTATTTGCCACCCTTGAGTTTTAAATCGAGCTCTCGAAAATGGGGCACTACCCGACCAGGTGCGCCGCAATGCTAAATTCTTGCTGCGGCACTTTCCGTGGTCGAGGCACGTGAACGGGGCGTATTGCACGTTGTATGCCCCTTCGTGCGCTTCACACCTCATGGTGTGGTCTGGGCCGATGGTTCGGAGACGGCAGTCGATGCAGTGATCTGGTGCACCGGATTCAAACCGGCTTAAGGGCATCTAGCCAGCCTTGGGGTGGTTACCGAGGAAGGGCGAGTGGCGGTCGAGGGACTCGTGCTGTGAGCGAACCCAGGCGTTGGCTGGTGGCCTATGGCGAGTGGACGGGATCGACGTCAGCGACTTTGATCGGGGTTACCCGTACAGCCCGCAGCACTGTCGCTGAAATCGAGCAGTTACTGGTAAAGGCGGAGGCATGAGAGCCCCTGCCTGATGGTCGCTGTTCAGCTTGGCTGCTGTGGAGTCTCGTCGTGCCTGGGCAAGGCGATTGAGATGAGAGCGGCAGCCAGTACAAAACCGCTCGATACCCACAAGCAAGCCTCCAGGCCATAAGTTTGGAACACCCAGCCGGAAAGCAGGGTGCCGAGCAGTCGTCCCAGAGCGTTGGACATGTAGTAGAAGCCCACGTCCAGTGAGACCCCGTCTTCCTTGGCATAGCTAACGATCAGGTAGCTGTGCAGCGATGAATTCACGGCAAACAGCACGCCGAACAGCATCAGCCCACCAAGCAATACCACCTGACCCGACCAGCCTGCGCTCAGCCCCAGAGCAATGAGTGCGGGCAGTCCGGCCAGCGCGATAGCCCAGGTGAAGGCTACTCGGCCGTCTGGCACATGGCCACGCTGCTTGCCGGTGATGCTGGGGGCAAAAGACTGCACGATGCCGTAGCCGATGATCCAGGCGGCAAGAAAGCCGCCGACCAACCAGAAGTCCCAACCAAATGTGGTGCTCAGGTAGACCGGCAGCGCTACGACGAACCAGACGTCGCGAGCGCCAAAGAGAAACAATCGTGCGGCCGAGAGGATGTTGATCGCCCGGCTTTTGGACAGCATGTCGCGGAATTTTGGTTTGGCCTTGGCCTTGCCCAGGTCTTTTTTCAGCAGCAGCAAGCTGCCTATCCAGATCAATGCCAGCACCGCCGCCATGGCCAGCACCGCCATGGAGAAGCCGAGCAGCGCGAGCAGTGCACCGCCGAGGAAGAAGCCCACGCCTTTGAGCGCGTTTTTCGAGCCGGTGAGGATGGCTACCCACTTGTAGAGGGTGCCTTGCTGGCTATCTGGCACCAAGAGCTTGATAGAGCTCTTGGCACTCATCTTGTTGAGGTCCTTGGCGATGCCGGACAAGGCTTGGGCTGCCATCACCCAAGGCAGCGTCAGCCAGGCCGCCGGAACCGTGAGCATCAGCAAGGCCAGCACCTGCATGCCCAGGCCAATGTTCATGGTGCGATTGAGCCCCAGGCGAGCGCCGAGGTAGCCGCCCACCAGGTTGGTGATCACGCCGAAAATTTCGTAGAACAGGAACAGCGCGGCGATCTGCAGCGGCGTGTAGCCCAGCGTATGGAAGTGCAAAACCACCAACATGCGCAACGCGCCGTCGGTGAGGGTGAAGGCCCAGTAGTTGCCGGTAACCAGCAGGTACTGGCGCACTTGTGTGGACAGGGCTGACAACGCCTTCATGATCGCCGTTTACTCCGCCGCGCCGACCAGTCGGGCCAGCTCCGCTGCACGATTGGCGTAGCCCCACTCGTTGTCGTACCAGGCGTAGATTTTTACCTGGGTACCATTGACCACCAGGGTCGACAGCGCATCGATGATCGAAGACCGCGGATCGGTGCGGTAGTCGATGGACACCAGTGGGCGTTCTTCGTAACCCAAGATGTCCTTCAACGGGCCTTCGGCAGCCGCCTTCAGCAGCAAGTTGACCTCTTCAGCCGTAGTTTCACGCGCCACCTCGAACACGCAGTCGGTCAGCGAGGCGTTGGCCAGCGGTACGCGCACGGCGTGACCATTCAGCTTGCCGCGCAGTTCGGGGAAAATCTCGGCGATCGCTGTGGCCGAACCGGTGGTGGTCGGGATCAGGCTCATGCCTGAGGCACGGGCGCGGCGCAGGTCCTTGTGCGGGGTATCGAGGATGCTCTGGGTATTGGTCAGGTCGTGGATGGTGGTGATCGAGCCGTGGCGGATGCCCAGGTTCTCGTGAATCACTTTGACCACCGGAGCCAGGCAGTTGGTGGTGCAGGAAGCGGCGGTGACAATGCGGTGCTGGGCCGGGTCGAACAGGTGCTGGTTTACGCCCATCACCACGTTCAGCGCGCCTTTTTCCTTCACCGGGGCACAGACCACCACGCGTTTGACGCCCTGATCCAGGTAGGCCTGGAGCACGGCTACCGACTTCATCTTGCCGCTGGCCTCGATGACCAGGTCGCAGCCCGACCAGTCGGTGTCGGCGATGGTCTTGTTCGCTGTGACCTTGATGCGTTTGCCATCGATCACCACCGAGTCGCCTTCTGCACCTGCTTCGCGTTGCCAGCGTCCGTGGATCGAGTCGAAGTTGATCAGGTGGGCGTGGGTCTCAGCGTCCCCGGCCGCGTCATTGATCTGTACGAATTCGAATTCCGGCCAGTCCCAGGACGCGCGCAGCGCCAAGCGACCGATACGTCCAAACCCATTGATGCCTACTTTGATTGCCATTTTCTTGTTCTCGAGTCGCGGTTCGCGAGCGGTCAGAGGGTATTGGTGAACTGATTGATGTAGTTGACGTGTGCAGGGTTTTGAATCGCTCGCGGGCGCAGGGCCTGAACCTGAGCGATGGCCTCGTGCACAGGGATACCGCACTCGATCATCAGGCGGGCTGCGAACAAGCCGGTACGACCCGAGCCACCCTTGCAGTGAATAGCGATCGATTTGCCAGCCATCACCAGCTCTTTTAGGCGCTCCCGATGGGTTTCCCAGGCGACAGCAAAGGGCTCACCGGGAGCCTGATCATCCTCCACCGGCAGGTGGAACCATTCGAGGCCCAACAGCTGGCATTCCTCAGGCAGTAGATCGACCTCGTTCTGCAGCAACTCTTCATCCGGCATCAGGGTTACCAGTGCGCTCGCGCCGGCATCGCGCAGTGTTGCCAGAGCCTGGGAGACCGACGTGTCCTTGGTACCAGGGCACGGGGTGAAGATTAGTTGGCCGATCAACTGTGGAGTAGTCAGCACGGAATACGGGTGCAGTTGCATGCTCAAAAGCCTCAGATGGAGCGTTGATTGACGCGTTTCGACAGTTCTTCAGCGGACTCTTTACGTTCGGAATAGCGATCAACCATGTAGTCGGCACGATCACGCAGAAGCAGGGTGAACTTCACCAGCTCCTCCATCACGTCGACGACGCGGTCATAGTACGCAGAAGGCTTCATGCGGCCCGCTTCGTCGAACTCCAGATAGGCCTTCGGCACTGACGACTGGTTAGGGATAGTGAACATGCGCATCCAGCGGCCGAGCACGCGCAGCTGGTTGACCACGTTGAACGACTGCGAGCCACCGCAGACCTGCATCACCGCGAGGGTTTTGCCCTGCGTCGGCCGCACGGCACCCATGCTCAGCGGAATCCAGTCGATCTGCGACTTGAACACGCCGGTCATCGCACCGTGGCGTTCTGGCGAACACCAGACCATGCCTTCCGACCAGAGCACCAGGTCGCGCAGCTCTTTGACCATGGGGTGGTCGTCGGGTACGTCATCCGGCAGCGGCAGGCCGGACGGATTGAAGATCCGCGTCTCGGCGCCGAAGTGCTCCAGCAGGCGAGCCGCTTCCTCAGTCAGAAGGCGGCTGAAAGAGCGTTCGCGGGTCGATCCATACAACAGCAGGATGCGCGGTTTGTGAGTGGACTGCTGCTCGATCGCCAGCTTTTCGGAGGACGGCAGATCGATCAGTTCACTGTCGATGTTGGGGATATGGTGTTCGGTCATGATTTCACTCCTGGGACAAGGCACCAGATGGCTGATCGAACCAGCGACGCTTGAGCCACAAGGCAACGCCAACTAGAGAGATCAGTACCGGTACTTCCACCAAAGGCCCGATGACGGTGGCAAAGGCTACCGGCGAGGCAAGGCCGAAAGTGGCAATGGCCACGGCAATGGCCAGTTCGAAGTTGTTACTGGCAGCGGTAAATGCCAGCGCAGTGGTGCGTGGGTAGTCGGCTTCCAGCAGCTTGCCCATCCAGAAGCTGATGAAGAACATCACCACGAAGTAGATGGTCAGTGGGATGGCGATGCGCAGCACATCCAGAGGCAGTTGCAGCACCATGTCGCCTTTCAGGCTGAACATGGCGACGATGGTCAGCAGCAACGCTACGAGCGTCAGCGGGCTGATCTTCGGAATGAAGCGCTCCTCGTACCACGCGGAGCCCTTACGGCTGATCAGGATCTTGCGGGTCAGGAAGCCAGCCAGGAATGGGATACCCAGATAGATCAGTACCGATTGGGCAATTTCGAGGAAGCTGGTTTCGATGACGCTACCTTCCAGGCCGAACAGCGGCGGCAGAAGGCCCAGGAAGATCCAGGCATACACGCTGAAGAACAGGATCTGGAAAATGCTGTTGAAGGCGACCAAGCCAGCAACGTACTGGTTGTTGCCGCCCGCGATCTGGTTCCACACCAGCACCATGGCGATGCAGCGTGCCAAGCCGATGAGGATCAGGCCGGTCATGTACTCGGGCTTGTCGGAGAGGAATACGACAGCCAGCCCGAACATCAGCACCGGGCCAATCACCCAGTTCTGAATCAGCGACAAGGCGAGGATGCGCTTGTCTTTGAAGACCTGTGGCAGCTCCTCGTATTTCACCTTCGCCAATGGCGGGTACATCATGACGATCAGGCCAATGGCAATGGGGATGTTTGTCGAGCCAACCGACAGGCTGTTCAGCCATGCAGGCAGTCCCTGGAAGAGACTGCCGAGGCCAATGCCAAGGCCCATGGCCAAAAAGATCCAGACCGTTAGGTAGCGATCGAGGAATGAAAGGCGGCTCTTGCTCATGGTGAATCTCCCTTAACGTCAGAGCGTTCCGATGCGCGCCAGCTCGGCCTTGAGCTGGGCGGCATCCAGTTGTTCGAAAGGCAATGCGAGAAATGCCGTAATGCGGCGCTTGATGTGTTCAAGCGTGGCGTCGAAAGCCTCGTCCAGTTCGGCGGCACTACCTTGCAGGTCCGACGGATCGGAAAGCCCCCAATGAGCTTTTACTGCCGGCCCGAAGAACACGGGGCATGCTTCGCCAGCGGCCTTGTCGCAGACGGTGATGACAAAATCCGGGGCTAACTCGGCGTGTGAATCACTGGACTTGCTGCTGAGACCATCGGTGGAAATACCGGCGCGCTGCAACGCGGCGATGGACAACGGATGTACCTCGCCCTTGGGCTGGCTGCCGGCGCTGAAGGCCTTCATACCGGTCGGGGCCAGGTGGTTGAACATGGCTTCGGACAGGATGCTGCGGCAGCTATTGGCGGTGCAGAGGAACAGAGCTTTCATCGGCTTTTCTCGGCAGTGATCAGCAGCAGGAGGCCACGCGCTGTGGGCGGCCACCCATGGTGTCCAGTCGTTTGGAGCTGGTACTCAGCCATTCGTGATTGGCCTCCAGCGTCGTTGCCAAGACCTCGCGTACCCAGGCGGGCAGTTCGGGATGTAGCCGGTAGTAAACCCATTGACCCTGCCGGCGGTCTTCCAGCAGGTCACACGTACGCAATTGCGCTAGGTGGCGGGAAACCTTGGGCTGGCTTTCTTCCAGCGCACAGGTCAGTTCACAGACGCAGAGCTCTTCCTCGCGAGCGATCAGCAACATCATCCGAATGCGTGTCTCGTCGGCGAGGCATTTGAAAACCTTGGTAGGGGTCAGCGAGTCAGTCATAGCGGTTCTCAGTGTTTGGTTTTCACGAGGACGAACATCTTGATGCGTTCATGAATCTCGTGAAGCGTGTGGCGGAAGGCGTCGTGTTTGTCGCTGGTGACAGGGTCTTCGAAGCTCCATACCAGCTGCTCGCCAAAAGCCGGAAGCGCTTGGCATTCCTGGGCGGCCTTGTCACAGAGGGTAATGACGTAGTCGAAGTGTTCACTGGCGAACTCGTCGATGGATTTGCTACGCAGGGCGCTGGAGTCGATGGCGAGGTGCTCAAGGGCGGCATAGGTTCGCGGGTCGACTACGCCAGGCTGAGTGCCTGCGCTGAAAGCTTCGAAGCGCACAGGGTCTGTGTGCCGGAGCAATGCTTCGGCGAGCTGGGAGCGAGCAGCGTTGGCGGTGCAAACAAACAGGACGCGGATCTTGCCAGTCATCACTAGATGCTCTGCTAATATATGGTTTTTCAAATATACGATTTTCCAAATGTATCGCAAGCTTGTGATGATGGGTGGCTTTACATGTGCGTCTTCATGCACATATATTGCTCTCATGACGACTACTGACAATCTCCGCGCCCAAGCCATCGATGCTGCCATTGAGTCGCTGGATGAAGCCTTCTTCAAAGCTCTCTGCGAACCCTCTAGGGTCGCGGTGTTCAAGCGCGTGCTTCAGTTAGGGAGGGCGGATGTCGGCGAAATAGCCAAAGCTTTGCCGCAGGAGCGCTCTGTGATCTCAAGGCACTTACAGGTGCTGCACGACGCTCACATCGTGAAAGCCACCAAAGTGGGCAGACAGGTTTTCTATGAAGTGAATGGCGGGGCGATCGTCGAGCGTTTGGAGGGCCTCCTCCAGCGAACCAAGGGTCTGGTTTCGCTGTGCTGCCCGTAGCGTGGCTTTTTTTCTCTTGATATATGCATGAGTGTGCACATATGAATGAATTGAGTCGTACTTTGGATGTGGTTGTCATTGGGGGAGGCCAAGCAGGTTTGGCGCTTGGTTGGCACTTGCAGCATCACGGCTTGGATTTTCTCATCATTGATGAGCAGATACGCCCAGGCGGAAACTGGCGTAACTACTACGACAGCCTGCAGCTGTTCTCACCGGCTGAACACTCAGCGCTGCCGGGGCTGCCGTTTCCTGGTGACCCCAAGAGCTATCCGCTACGGGACGAGGTGGTGAAGTACTTGGAGGCCTACGCTGCCGAGTTTCGACTGCCTTTTCAGGGCGGCATCCGAGTGGTGGGCGTAGCGCAGAAGGAAAAGGTGTTTGAGGTTCGCTGCGACACCGGAGCGATCCTCACCGCACGTTCTGTGGTCGTAGCATCGGGAGGATTTAGCCGGCCGTTCACGCCCAGCGTTCCTGGGTTGGAGGGCTTCTCAGGGACATGTCTGCATAGCTCAGCATATCGAACGCCAGAGCCCTTTACTGGCCAGCGCGTCGTAGTGGTTGGAGCCGCGAACTCAGCTGTCCAGATCGCTTATGAGCTTGCAGGCGTCGCCGAGGTAGTGCTGGCAACCCGCGAGAAAATCCGTTTCTTCCCGCAGCGAATCCTCGGGCTCGATTTTCATGCTTGGCTGAAATTCACCAGGCTGGAGCAAACACGATGGTTGAGTGACCAGAGCACTCCCGTGCTCGACACTGGCAAGTACCGGAAGGCCCTCAACGCCGGTCGATTCCGGCGTAGGGCAATGTTCCAGCAAGTGCTATCCGATGCTGTTGTCTGGCCGGACAGAAGCACGACCCAAGTCGATGCGCTGATCTTTGCGACGGGCTTCCAGCCAAACCTTGATTTCCTGTCAGGCCTCCCGGTCGCAGACCGGAGTGGACGTGTGCTGCAACACAACGGTGTAGCCAGCAAGGTGCCTGGCTTGTACTTCGTAGGCTTGCCGAAGCAACGTAACTTCGCCTCGGCAACACTCAGGGGCGTGGGTGCTGACGCCAGTTACCTAATGCCTCGACTGCTTCATCATCTGGGCAAGGATCACCCGTCTCAGCTATCAGCTTCACCCCGCCAAGCCTGATCTTTGGCGGGACAACGGATCGAAACTGGAAGTTGCAGACGCCTGTTTCGTGACGCAGTCAGCGACTGAGCGACGCTGTGGTCGTCGATCGATCCCGGCAAAGGAGCGATGGAATCGCTCGAACATAGATCAACTCGAAAACCAGCTCAACGAGGGTCTGGGTGATGACTGCGGCGGCAGCGAGTCCGCGCAGTTCTTCGGGCAAGGCCAGGGCGAGCGGCAGGACCACCAGCGAATTGCGCGTCGAGGTACTGAATGTCACCGCCCTGGCCGCTCCGACGGGCAGTTTAAACATCTTCGCGACCAAGGCGCCGATCATCGGGGCCAGGAAAGCGAAGGCGATATATACAGGCAGCACCGGTGCGAGCTTTTCGATCTGGTTCACCACAGGGGCGATCTGGGAGCCGACTACAGCGATCAGTACTGCCGCCATCGCCGGTACCGGCAACCAGGCCCAGGCATCGGCCCAGACTTTTACTACTGTGGAGCGTTTGACCAGGGCCTCGGTCAACAGGGCCAGGATCAGGGGACCCACGATCAGCGCCAAGAAGGCTTCGAGGAATGGGCCGACCTGCATCTCAACCCCGGAGTTACCGCTAAGCATAAGACTGAGGTAGAGCGGCAGCAACGCGAGCTGGAGTAGCAGCAGGATGGGGGTAGCTGAAAGAATCAAGCGTGAGTCGCCCCGGCCAATGTGGGTGAACACCACCACATAGTCGATGCAGGGCGTCAGCAGGACAAGTAGCGCACCAATCAGAATGGCTGGCTGGCCTTCCAGAAAGCGGGTCAGCCCCCAGACCAGCAGCGGGATCAGGATGAAGTTGGTGACCATGAGCGCTGCCATAAAGGGCTTGTTGCGCAGTCCTTCTCGCAGATTCAGGAAGGGAATCTGCAGGAACATCGCGTACATCAGTATGGCGATGCTAGGGGTAATCAAGGCCGACAACCCCTGTGCAGAGGATGGAGCCAGAAGCCCACCGAGTGCGGCGACTATCACCGCGACGAAGTAGATAGGTATCTGGTTTTGCTCAAGGGTATCTCTGTTCATGGGGCTCTCAAGTTTAAGACGTCGCATACTGATCCACATAATGGCGCTTCGAGCATCCTCTACTCGCGCCATCGGTCCGGCTCCAGTATTTTACAGGGCAGGCACCGTACATAAGTGGGGCAGCTATGAGCGCCATCATCCTTGAATCCGTGTTGACCTGCCCGCATTGCGGCTTCGCCAAGCAGGAGGTCATGCCCACGGACGCCTGCCAGTTCTTCTACGAGTGTGACAGCTGCAAGACCCTGCTACGCCCGAATCCTGGTGACTGTTGTGTGTTCTGTTCGTTTGGCTCGGTGAAGTGCCCACCGATCCAGGAGCAGCGCGGTTGCTGTGGTTTAGACGCACCTAAAGTACCCCGCCAGATCTGATCTCTGGCAGGGCGATGGACCGAGACTGTTCACCGAGTCCCTAACTCGTCGAGACCATGCGGGCGAACGGTGCCGAAGCTGTATTCGTTTGGATCGATCAATGGAGCCAACTGAGCAGGGCTTTGAGTGGTTTGGTCAATTGCCAGCCGCAGCTCACTTAGGGGCTGCAGATTGGGATGTAAACCCGTGGCCACGATGATCTCATCCGCCTCAGGCAGCGGCCGGCCATTGCTGCGCACAACGACTCCCTCGCCAGTCGCGTCGATTTGGCTACGTCACCACAAACGGGTGACACAGGGTACTTGTTGGAAAAGGGCGCCTACTTCAGGCGCATGAAACCATCCTTCAAACCCAAGGAGTCAATCAAGAGGATGGTGGAGCAATCAACTCTTCACTATCCCGTGGGGCTGCCGACCTTTCGCTGACCTGTACGCCCAAGAATGGTGGATGGCAGGTTCGATAACTGCTTGTGAAGGTCGAATCAGCCATCCATGCCATTGTTATTTCAGGGGCTTGATCGACACTATGGTGGCTGCCATACCCTCGGCACGAAACTCAAACGCTACTTGATCCCCAGCTTTCAGGCCTGCCAGTTGCTCGGTTGTTGCATTGAATGCCATGGTCATGGCGGGCCACTGCAGGGCCGGCACGGCGCCATGCGCAATCGTCACTGTGTGCTTCGTAGTATCGATAGCCTTGATCGTTCCCTCCGCTTTGGCCACTGGAGCCTGTTTGGTCTCTTGCTTCATCTGCATGCCCTCCATGGGCATAGCCTCCTTCTTCATTCCCGGCATGTCCTCCGCCTGTGCGGAAAGAGACAGTGCGACAACGGTGCTTGCAACGGCAATCAGGGTCAGTTTCATACGGCTTTACCTTGAGGGTTGGTGGATACAACGGGGAGGTGCCGACGGCGCATCAAGCGATAGGCCGCCGGAATGACAAAGAGAGAAAGCAAGGGAGCCGTGACCATGCCACCGACCATCGGTGCAGCGATGCGACTCATCACTTCACTACCGGTCCCGCTGCCCCAGAGTATCGGCAATAGGCCGGCGATAATGACGGCGACGGTCATGGCCTTGGGTCGAACACGCAGCACCGCACCTTCGCGAATCGCCTCGACCAGCCCACGCTCTGTGTTGTCACCGAGGTCTTCACGTTCGGCCCAGGCCTTCTTCAGGTACAGCAGCATGATCACTCCAAATTCGGCAGACACACCGGCCAGGGCGATAAAGCCAACGCCGGTGGCCACCGACAAATTGAAGCCCAGCAGATAGAGGAACCATGCTCCGCCGGTCAGAGCGAATGGCAGCGTGGCCATGATCAACAAGGCCTCGTCGAGGCGAGCAAAGGTCAGATAGAGCAGGACGAAAATGATAAGCAGAGTGGCCGGCACTACCAGCTTGAGTCGGGCATTGGCCCTTTCGAGAAACTCGAACTGCCCCGAGTAGCTCAAGCTCATCCCTGGCTGCAACTTGACCTGCTCACTGACGACACGGCGCAAGTCGGCGACCACCGAGGCAATATCCCGCCCCCGCACGTCGATATACACCCATCCGGAAGGCCTTGCATTCTCGCTCTTGAGCATCGGCGGACCGTCGCTGACCTTGATCCTAGCCACCGTGCCAAGGGTGATTTGGTTTCCTAGTGGGGTGTAGATCGGCAGTTGCTCCAGGGCGCCGAGCGAATCACGCCACTCGCGCGGATATCGCACATTGATTGGGAAGCGTGCCAGTCCCTCAATGGTCTCCCCGATGTTTTCACCGCCGATTGCGCCGGCGACGATTGACTGCACATCGGCGATGTTCAGCCCATAGCGGGCAGCGGCTTTGCGGTCGATATCCACGTCGATGTAACGGCCACCGGTTAGGCGCTCAGCCAGCGCAGAACTGACCCCAGGTACGTCCTTGGCCACGCGCTCAACCGCCTGAGTGGCTGCATCAATCTCTGTCAGGTTGCTACCGGCAATTTTCACCCCGATCGGGCTCTTGATCCCAGTGGCGAGCATATCGATGCGATTGCGAATCGGCGGGATCCAGATATTGGTTAATCCCGGCACACGGACCACCCGATCCAGTTCCTCCACCAACTTTTCCTGGGTCAGGCCGGGTCGCCATTGCTCACGCGGCTTGAACTGAATGGTGGTTTCGAACATCTCCAGTGGCGCCGGGTCGGTAGCGGTTTCGGCGCGGCCTGCTTTACCGAAGACGTGTTCGACTTCGGGCACCGTCTTGATCAGACGGTCAGTCTGCTGCAGCAATTGCGCCGCTTTCTGCGCCGACAACCCTGGCAGCGCCGAAGGCATGTAGAGCAGATCGCCCTCGTCCAGTGGAGGAAGGAACTCACCCCCCAACCGGGACATCGGCCATAGTGTGCTGAGAAACACCAGCAGGGCGACCAGCATAGTGGCTTTGGGCCGACGCAGCACTGCGTCCAAGGCGGGTTGATAGAGCCTGATCAACCAGCGATTCAGCGGGTTCTGTTCCTCATTGGGAATTCGTCCGCGAATCCAGTAGCCCATCAGCACCGGCACTAGTGTCACCGATAATCCGGCTGCCGCCGCCATGGCGTAGGTTTTGGTGAACGCCAGGGGCCCGAACAGCCGCCCCTCCTGTGCTTCCAGAGTGAACACTGGGATGAACGACAAAGTGATGATCAACAGGCAGAAAAACAGCGCTGGCCCTACCTCGGTCGCAGCTTCAGTCATTACAAGCCAATGATGTTCACCCTTGAGCTCTTGCCCGGGATGGGCCGCGTGCCATGCCTCGATCTTCTTGTGAGCATTCTCGATCATCACCACTGCGGCGTCGACCATGGCACCGATGGCGATGGCGATCCCGCCCAGGGACATGATGTTGGCGTTAATTCCCTGGTAGCGCATGACAATGAAGGCCATCAATACCCCGACCGGCAGCGAGATAATGGCCACCAGGGATGAGCGCAGATGCCACAGAAATATCCCGCAGACCAAGGCGACGACGATGAACTCTTCGAGCAACTTGTGGCTGAGGTTTTTCACGGCGCGGTCGATCAGCTTACTGCGATCGTAGGTAGTGACGATTTCCACCCCGGTCGGTAGGCTTTTCTTCAATTCGTCGAGCTTGGCTTTGACTGCTGCGATGGTCTCGCGAGCGTTCTTGCCGCTGCGCAGAATCACCACGCCGCCGACGGTCTCGCCTTCGCCGTCGAGTTCAGTGATACCGCGACGCATCTCTGGACCCAACTGGATCGTTGCGACTTCGCCGAGAGTTACTGGTACGCCACCGGCACCTAGCTTGAGTGGAATTGCTCGAAAGTCATTCAATGTCTTCAGGTAGCCTGACGCACGAACCATAAACTCGGTTTCCGCCATCTCCAACACGGCGCCGCCGGTTTCCTGGTTGGCCTTGCCAATCGCCTCGGTGACCTGCGCCTGGGTGATGCCGAGGCTGGCCAGTTTGAGCGGATCGAGCTGCACTTGGTACTGCTTGACCATGCCGCCCACGGTGGCCACTTCCGCCACATTGGGCAGGGTCTTCAGTTCAAATTTGAGAAACCAGTCTTGAAGTGCACGGAGTTGCGCTAGGTCGTGTCCACCGGTGCGATCCACCAGGGCGTACTGATAGATCCAGCCCACCCCAGTGGCATCTGGCCCCAATGCCGGCTTGGCACTGGCGGGCAGGCGACTTTGTATCTGGCTTAGGTACTCCAGCACCCGGGAGCGAGCCCAATACATATCGGTACCGTCTTCAAACAGCACGTACACAAAGCTGTCGCCGAAAAAGGAATAACCGCGCACGGTTTTCGCCCCTGGCACCGAGAGCATGGTGGTGGCCAACGGGTAGGTCACCTGGTTCTCGACGATCTGCGGTGCCTGGCCCGGATACGGGGTGCGAATGATCACCTGCACATCGGACAGATCTGGCAGCGCATCGATGGGCGTGCTCTGCACCGACCAGACGCCCCAGGCCGTGACAAACAGCGTGGCCAATAGCACCAGGAAGCGGTTAGCCACTGACCAGCGGATAAGAGCCGCAATCATGGCTGATCCCCTAGTTTTTCCAGGCGCTCAACGCGCAAACCATCATCGGTTTGACTGACGGATACACGAACCTTGTCGCCCGACTTGAGCCCCTGCATGAGCGCAGGGGTTGCTAACGGAAAGGTCATGGTCATGCCTGGCATACCCAATGTTTTGAACGGACCGTGGGCAAGCGTGACATCTTGGCTATTGATCTGCAGGACTTGCCCCTCTGACTCATGAAGGGCGGAGGCGGCAGTGGGTGGTGCTGGTACTTCCAGCGTGGTTGCGACAATGCCCTTGAGGCTGGCTTCGGAGTCGAGCAAGAACTGTCCGGAGCTGACTACCTGTTCACCTTCCTGCAAGCCTTTCAATATTACCGTCTTGCCGTCGTTTTCCAGTCCGAGTTGCACTTCTACCGGACGGTAGCGACCCGCGTCTTCGGCGAGCATCACCAGCGTGCGCCGGCCAGTACGGATGACTGCCTCGCTCGGCACCCACAACGTACTTTGCTCGGTCGTACGGTTCAGACGCACTTGCGCTGTCATTCCCGGTCTGAGTCGCCCGTCAGCGTTGGGGAGCTCGACTCGCACACGGACAGTGCGGCTGTCCGGATTGGTTTCCGGCAGAATCGCACTGACCGTGCCGTTGAGCACTGTCCCCGGGAAGGCTGGCAGGCGTGCTTCTACCGTCTGTCTGACGATGATTGATCCAGTTTCCGACTCTGGAACGGCCACCGCCAGCCAGACGCTGCTCAAACCATTGACCCGGGCCAGCGTCTCGCCAGCCGCCACGGTCATGCCCGTACGGACATTCAACTCTTGCAGCACACCGCCAATGGGGCTGGTAAGGGTCAAGTTCGGCTGGACCTTGCCGCTGCGCTCTACCTGAGTAATCAGTGCCGCGGGCATTCCCGTGAGGCGGAGTCGTTGGCGGGCCGCTGCCAGCAAGTCGGCATCGCCATTATGTTTAAGTGCGAGGAATTCTTCCTGGGCAGCAGCCCACTCCGGTACCAGGATATCCGCCAATGGTGCATTCACCGTGAGCAGGTCGCCTGGGGCGCGGGCATAGACCCGTTCCACAAAGCCAGCGGTACGTGCCTGAATCACCGCAACTTCCCGCTCGTTGAATGCCAGCACGCCGACAACGTCCAGGCTAGAAGCGAGGACGCCACGGGTGACGTTTGCCAGGCGCATGCCCAGATTCTGAGTCAGGTCGGGGTCGATGCTGATGGCGGCACCGGTGGTTGTGCCATCCGCGTATTGTGGTACCAGCTGCATGTCCATAAAGGGCGATTTGCCCGGTTTATCGAACTTCTGCTGCGGCACCATCGGGTCGTACCAATACAGCACCTTGCGTTCGTCTTGCGTTTTGGGAGCCTGCTGTGTGAGCGCATCAGGCATTGTGTTCATGCGTTGCTGAGCGAACCAGTAGCCGCCACCAAGGCCTATGGCCACCGAGAAGCCTGCCAGCAAACCCCCTTTCCAGATTCGAGTGCTCATCGGCTGGTGTCCCCGTAGTTGAAATACAAGCGAGCATTCGTCAGCGCTCGCTGTTCTTCGACGTCAATTTGTTTAAGGCGAGCCTCGATGAGTTCACGTCGGGCCGCGATAACAGACGCCAGGTCGCCTTTCCCTGCGCGGTAGCTGGCCATGCTCAGTCCAACCTTTTCCTTGGCCAGGGGGACCAGGGTTTCCCGGCTGCGGCTCACGGCACGGTTTAGACGCTCGTAGTCAGCCAAATCAGCTTCCAGTTGCAGGGTATGCTCGCGTGTAAGAGCTTCGCGCTCGGCTTCCAATTGATTCAGCTCGGCGTGTTTGGCGGCGATCCTGGGATTTTGTCGGGAGCCGGGGAACAACGGCAGGTCCCATGAGAGTTGCACGCTGACCATATCGCCAAACTCCCGCCCGCGGCGCTGATAATCGACTTCCCAGCTCCAGTCGGACTGCTTTTCCGCTTCGGCTTCGCGCACTTTGGCTTCAGCCTCGCGGGTCATCGGTGCAAACGCTGCCAGTTCAGGATGATGTTGCAACTTGTGGGAATAGCTCGAGCTATCGACAGGCCATTCCGGCAGACGGCCCACAGGCTGGTCATTGGCGGCGGCGCCAATCCAGCGCTTGAGAGCCGCTCGAGCTTGTGCTCGCTGGCGAATCAGATCGTCCTGTTGCTCTGCCAATTGCGCCGCTTCCTGCCTGGGTGTGATCGCATCGGCAGGCTGGGCTCGGCCACCGGCGATCTGCGCCAGGACGGTATCGCTCAACAGACGATTTTCTTTGTAAAAATCCTGGAACAGCACCTCTTTACGCTCGACTGAATAGCTGCTGATCCAGGCCGATGCCGTGGCCTGCCGGACATTCAATCGCTCGACTTGACCTTCAGCCGCGGCTCGATCAACGGCCGCTTCGGCGACCGCGGTACGCGCCCGGCGCTTGTCGCGGTTGGGCACCTCCTGCATGACCCCAACCATTTGCATGGTCATGAAGTCCTGGTCAAGGCTCCAGCGATCGGGACCGCCAATCGGGTAGTTCTGTACCCCCAGCAGCAACTTGGGATCGGGTAATTCCCCTGCGGGGATTGCGGCACTGCTGGCAGCTTGCAGCTTGGCCGCTTGGGCCGTCAGTGAGGGGGCGTTGTTTTCGGCTAGCCGCAGGGCTTCATCGAGGGTCAGCGGGGCGGCGACGCTCGACAATGCCAGTACGCTTGCCAGCAGACCGGCCACGAGGGACCAACCTGTGCAATAGCACTTAGAGTTCATGTTCACGATTCCTGTGATGAATCACCGCGCGCCTCTTCAGACATGCACGCAGGTATGCCATCGCATCAATGGCCGATGGGACTCAGTGTGGTACAGGAATCAGGCGCAGGGCGGTCGCCATACCCCTGAAAGGGGCTGCGTAGGTAGGAAATCGCCGAAGACGGACGTCACGACGGGGCTGGACAAGGTAACAGGAGGCTTGATGATCGAGACTTGCAGCATGCCGCCAGTCTTGCATTCCTGGCCCGGCTTGCAGGGCTTGCCGTGTTCGGCAGGGCTTTTCATATCGTTGCAGCAGTCCATGCCCATGTCGTCCATCATCGCCATGCCCATGGTCTTCATCGGGCAGGGTTCAGTCGGTGCCTCGATACCCGCCATCCCACTGAGGGGAAGCGCCAGGCTAACCAGGAAAATGAGGCAACACCGTATGTAGCGTTTCATGTTGGGGAGTCTAGTCGCTGCTCACGCACCGGACAATTACAAATCTCTTAGGAAGAGTGAACCGTTCCGAGTTTCGCAGACATCACAATGCCTCAGAATGAGGCCAACTAGGCGGTTCCATGAGCAGTCGGCTTTTTCCCGAAGAGTTCAAGATCCAGGCTGTAAATTGAGTGACTGAAAACTGTTACCCGTAGCAGACGAGGTGTCACGCTTGGCTGCACAGTGGTGACAAACGGGTCATGTGGGTGAGTGTTGGTGAAATTGGTTAGCGCAACATTGATGGCACAAGAGTTCGCTACCCGGCCGCTTCCTGTTGATCGGCGGGAAAAGCAAAGTGAAAGGCGGTCAAACCTTCAGATGAGGTGCACCAGACTCTACCTTTGTGTGCTTCTACAATGGAACGGGTGATCGCAAGACCGAGCCCTGCATTGTTGGGACCACCCTCCCGCCTCGCAGGGTCGGCACGGTAGAAACGATCAAAGATCTTGTTGATGTGCTGCGAATCAATTGTGGCTCCGCTATTTCGGATGGTGAGTGTCACCTGGTCTGCGGAATGCTGGATCTCCACCGCGATCTCCTTTCCTTCCGGCGTGTATCGCATGGCGTTCGAGAGGATATTGGAGACAGCTCGATCAATCATCAGACGGTCTCCAGTGATGATTCCCCTTCCATGAAGGCTTAGCCGTACTCCTCGATCCTCAGCCAGTAATTGGTAGTACTCGAAAAGCTTGGACACGAGATCTTCAAGTTTGATGTCGACCTGCTCAGGAATGATGAGCCCGTTGTCGGCCTTGGCGAGGAAGAGCATGTCATCGATCATGCGGGACATCCGCTTCAGGTCCTCCAGATTCGAGTACAGGTTCTCCTCATACGCGTCCAAATCGCGTTTCCTGGTCAGCACGACCTCGGTGTGCGTTAGCAGGTTACTCACCGGGGTTCTTAACTCGTGTGCGATGTCGGCCGAAAAGTTGGATAGGCGAACGAATGCGTCATCCAAGCGTGCGAGCATTCCGTTGAAGGACAAGATCAGTTCTTGAAGTTCAAGTGGCACAGGTTCCAGAGGGATGCGTTCTTGGAGTGACCTAGCAGACATGGACGTCGCAACCTTCGTGATCTGCTCGACGGGACGCAGCCCACTTTTCGCGACTAGCCAACCCAAGCCTGCGCTGACCAACGCGCTGATAACCAAACCGACTCCGAACCACCGTTGCAGGGTTTCAAAGAAATGCGCATGGCTGGTGATATCCAGCATCAGCATGACGGTGCCGGGGGCTAGGTCGCCTGGGATCTTGACGTGAGACGTGACGCCGCGGAAGTTATGGGATTCGTCCTGCCATTCCCACATGGTTTCTTTTTCAGCACGCTTGTAACGATCGGGGATCTGCACGGTTTTGAGATCTGAAAACAGTACAGCACCGTCTGAGTTGAGGATCTCCGCCGTCAGATCCTGGTGGGCGCCTAATAATGCGCTTAGTTGCGGTCGTAGCCCTTCAAGCCTTGCTCCCGGTGCCTGGATCGACAGGATGTGTCTTGTCGACTCCAGCTTCTCGAATAGCGCTTGTTCATCGAGCATTCGGAAGTGATGTTGGCTCAGCATGTTGAAGCTGATGCCTGCGACCGCCAGTAC
The DNA here is from genome assembly GCF_052147955.1 of Pseudomonas sp. NUPR-001. NCBI lineage: Bacteria > Pseudomonadati > Pseudomonadota > Gammaproteobacteria > Pseudomonadales > Pseudomonadaceae > Pseudomonas > Pseudomonas sp. NUPR-001. Next base: position 5,040,356 of record NZ_CP197353.1, on the reverse strand, counting down.
AGCGATGACCGCGAACATGATCATCAAGGTCAGACGTTTGACGAGTGAGGACTGTGACAGCATCACTCAGTTGTATCCATCATGTAGCCCATGCCTCGGGCTGTGTGAATGAGCTTCGGAGCAAAGTCGTCATCAATCTTTGCCCGCAGCCGCCGAATCGCCACCTCGATCACATTGGTGTCGCTGTCGAAATTCATGTCCCACACTTGGGATGCAATTAGGGATTTGGGCAGCACTTCACCGCGACGCCGCATCAGAAGCTCTAGAAGTGAAAACTCCTTTGCTGTCAGATCAATTCGCTTGCCGTTTCGAGTGGCACGCCGCTTGAGAAGGTCAACCTCAAGATCCGCCATTTTCATGGTGGTTTGAGCTGACGAGCTGATGCCCCGGCGCAGTAGCGTACGGACCCGAGCGAGTAGCTCTGAGAATGCGAATGGTTTTATGAGGTAATCGTCGGCCCCTAGCTCAAGGCCTTTCACTCTATCGTCTACGCCATCACGAGCCGTCAGGAACAAGACAGGGACGTCTTTACCTGCCGCGCGAACCATCCGCAGGACTTCCCAGCCATCTAGCCCCGGCATCATCACGTCGAGAATCAGTAGGTCGTAGCTTTCGCTCAGTGCATGTTGAAGGGCGTCGGTACCCGAGAGGACACGATCAACAGTAAAACCTGCCTCTGCGAGGCCCTGCTGCAAGTAGGCTCCGGCTTTTGGCTCATCCTCAGCTACGAGTAGTTTCATGTGCTTTGACCCCAATGGTGTACATGTCCAGTTTGCAGCAAAAAAGCCGCCCAACCAGAACCTGACGCAAAAGTAATGTAGGCATCAGGCAGCTGTCAGGGAGTCCTGTCTACGGTCTGTTATGACAGGCATCGCAATCGTGCCTGCCGTTAGCGGTAGCAGTGACCCTGACAACCTGGTGGAGATCGTCCTGTGAAATCGCTCAAACCAGTGCTTCTTGCTACAGCTATGCTGCTGTCTTCAACTGTGTTCGCTGAAGGTGGAAGCGACCGTGCGCTCGAAAGAATCCAGTTACTTCGGGACCAGGCCGAGGCCGTACTGGTAAAAGCGGAGAAAGCTGACCTCGGCCAACGGCATGTACACATGAAAGAGCACATGGCCATGTTGCAGGACTTGATGAGCCAGCTGCATCAAGACCATCCCAAAGCAGGCATGTCAAAGGATGAACATCTAGCGTGGATGGAGAAACACGACAAGATGGTGGATGAGGTCCTTGGTCAAATGGTCCGTGAGCACAAGCTAATGATGGCGGACAAGGAGTGTCATCCATAACCCCGAATTCACGGCCGTTCCCCTCTGCTCCTTTGGCCTAGCGGCGCCCAAACGGCGCCGTTTTTTTGGGGCCAGATTCAGTCATTTCGTTTCAGTCTCCGCAGCAGACGTTTGGCCGGGTGGAATGATCAGTCGCAAGAACCTGACAGAACTGTAATACCCAGCTCAGCTTTCTGAAAGCGCAGGCTAGCTAATGTGACCCTAAGCCTGAAGCCCTTGGGGCTCACCGTAACCCGCTGAGGCACAACTGATGAACTTGATCAAAACGCTCGTGATGATGGTCACCTTTGGCATGTCTAGCCTTGCTCTGGCTGAAGGCGGTGCCGACCGCATCTTTGCAAGGATGGAGGCAGCCCGGCAGACCTCCGTGAGTACGAATCAGCTTGCACAGCAGAAGAAGGACCAGGCGCCGGTAGCAGCTGAGATTCACAAACAAGCGAAGCATGAGAGCTGCTGAGCCGAGCTTACAGAAATGTAATCACTCGGGAATCTGTTATGTGGCAGTTTCAGATTGCTCTTTCCCACCGCGGCTTGTGCTTTCTGAAAAGTCTACAAGGCTTGTGGGAATCCTAAGGAAATCGGGACCTTCGACCTCGAACAGCCCGAATATCAGCGAATTACCTGACTGACTGGACACTACGGCATGCAAAGCAAAACCACGAGACGATCCTTCGTCAAAGGCCTGGCCGCTACTGGACTACTTGGTGGATTGGGCATGTGGCGCACGCCGGTCTGGGCCGTGACCAGCCCTGGCCAACCTAATGTGCTGACAGGCACCGATTTTGATCTGTACATCGGTGAGCTGCCGGTCAACATCACCGGAGCGGCTCGTACGGCAATGGCGATCAACGGCTCGCTGCCTGGACCAATTCTTCGGTGGCGCGAAGGTGACACTGTCACGCTCCGAGTTCGCAACCGCTTGAAGCAGGATACTTCCATCCATTGGCACGGCATCATCCTGCCGGCGAACATGGATGGTGTGCCTGGCCTGAGCTTCCATGGCATCGCAACTGATGGCATGTATGAGTACAAGTTCAAGGTCCATCAGAACGGGACCTACTGGTACCACAGCCATTCTGGGCTACAGGAACAAGTCGGGGTGTACGGTGCATTGGTCATCGATGCAAAGGAGCCCGAGCCGTTCACCTATGAACGGGATTACGTGGTCATGCTTAGCGACTGGACCGATGAGGACCCTGCCAGAGTTCTGTCCAAGCTCAAGAAGCAGTCGGACTATTACAACTACCACAAACGCACGGTTGGCGATTTCGTCAACGACGTAAGCGAGATGGGATGGTCAGCTGCCGTGGCGGACCGGAAAATGTGGGCTGAGATGAACATGAGCCCAACCGATCTGGCTGATGTGAGCGGCTATACCTACACCTATCTCATGAATGGCCACGCCCCGGGCAGCAACTGGACGGGCATCTTCAAGCCGGGCGAAAAGATCCGGTTGCGCTTTATCAACGCCTCGGCCATGACGTACTTCGATGTGCGGATTCCCGGTTTGAAAATGACTGTGGTCGCAGCCGACGGACAGCATGTCAAACCGGTGACGGTCGATGAGTTTCGAATAGCGGTTGCAGAAACTTACGATGTAATCGTCGAGCCGGATGACGCGCAGGCTTATACCATTTTCGCGCAAACCATGGATCGCACAGGGTACTCCAGGGGCACATTGGCCGTACGTGAAGGTTTGCAAGCTCCCGTGCCAGCAGTTGATCCGCGTCCTCTCATCTCGATGAGCGATATGGGCATGGATCACGGCGATATGGGCGGAATGGATCACGGGTCAACGCAGGGCGGTATGCCTGGCATGGCCGGCATGGATCACAGCAAGATGGCTGGGATGGACCATAGCAGCATGGCCGGCATGGACCACAGCAAGATGGCCGACATGGATCACAGCAGCATGTCTGGAATGCGCGGAGCCATGCAGACTCACCCAGATTCGGAGACCAACAACCCCTTGGTCGACATGCAGACGATGTCGCCGACGCCTAAGTTGAGCGATCCAGGAATCGGACTGCGCAACAATGGACGCCGTGTCCTGACGTATGCGGATCTGCGAAGCACTTTCATTGATCCAGACGGCCGAGAGCCTGGTCGCACTATCGAACTACACCTCACCGGACATATGGAAAAGTTCTCATGGTCTTTTGATGGGATTAAGTTTTCTGATGCAGAGCCCCTGCGCCTCAAGTATGGCGAGCGTCTTCGCCTCACTTTGGTCAACGACACCATGATGACTCATCCCATCCATCTCCACGGCATGTGGAGCGACCTGGAGGACGAGGACGGTAACTTCATGGTGCGCAAACACACTATCGACATGCCTCCTGGCTCAAAACGAAGTTATCGCGTGACTGCCGATGCTTTAGGGCGATGGGCCTATCACTGCCACTTACTGCTCCACATGGAAATGGGCATGTTCCGAGAAGTCCGTGTGGACGAATAATCTGGAGATCTGAGATGAGCAAACCAATGAAACGTAGCGCCTTTTTCTTCTCTGCCGCCATGGTAGGTCTTCTGGCTGTTTATGCCCCTTCCTCGTGGTCCAGTGAAAATCATGAGCAACATACCCAGAAGTCTGCTGACGCCCCGAGTTCAGCTAAATCCAACGCCGGAACCAAGGGCGCACAGGGTAAGCAAGCCGAAGGAATGGATCATGGCTCTATGAAAGGCATGGACCATGGATCTATGAAGGGTATGGATCATGGGTCGATGGAAGGCATGGATCACAGCGAAATGATGGATTCGCACGGCGGCGACAAAGCTAAGGCAGGGAAAGATGACCAATAGGCTGGCACGACCATCGCTCTTGGCATTGGCTGTGTCCCTCAGCGCACTGAATGGTGCGCCTAGCTTTGCGGCTGAAGAAATGGACCATTCAGCGATGGGGCATGGGTCTATGCAAACGGATCCAGCCTCTTCACAAAGCGCGATGCAGGGAATGGACCACAGCCAGATGGGGGCAAGCAAGCAGCCGAAAAAGGCCACTTCTGTTGATCACAGCAAGATGGATCATAGCTCCATGCAGGGAAGCAAGGACTCCATGGACCATAGCAAGATGGGCCATGGGAGCATGGAAGGTATGGATCACGGAGCCATGGATCATTCGAAGATGGACCACGGTTCTGCTAATGCCCCCACGGCGACCAGTCGTACTCCGATTCCTGTACTGACTGATGCGGACCGAAACGCGGCGTTTCCTCCACTGGGCGGTCATGAAGTTCACGATAGCGGTATCAACAGCTTCTTCTTGTTGGATCAGCTTGAGTACCAGGACGCAGACGAAGGCAGCACGCTGGCTTGGGATGCTTCGGGATGGGTTGGGGGCGACATCAACCGGCTATGGATCCGTTCTGAGGGCGAGCGCACAAATGGCGTTACCGAGGATGCCGAGCTACAGCTTTTATACGGGCGCTCAATCGGTCCTTGGTGGGATGTGGTTGCTGGGGTTCGCCAGGATTTCAAACCAGAATCTCCCCAGACATGGGCAGCTTTCGGTATTCAGGGCATGGCGCTGTACGAATTCGAAGCTGAAGCTACCGCTTTCATTGGTGAGAATGGTCAGAGCGCCGCACGGCTGGAAGGCGAATACGACATCCTCCTGACTAATCGCCTGATCCTGCAGCCTACCGCAGAAGCTAATTTCTATGGCAAAAACGATCCTGCGCGTGGCGTAGGTTCCGGTCTCGCCAACACCGAAGTTGGACTGCGCTTACGATATGAGCTCGTTCGCCAATTTGCACCCTACATAGGCGTCACCTGGAGCCGCTCCTACGGCAAAACTGCAGACCTGATTCGCGAAGAAGATGGGGATGTGGATGAAGCCCGATTCGTTGCTGGCATTCGGATGTGGTTTTGAGCACCTGACATGAAGAAAACAATTACAACGCTTGTGGCAGCAGGCGCCTTGGGTAGTGCGGCTGTTCTGGGGGTCGCGTATTTCGGCCTGGTCAACGTTGGTGCTGATGATCCTCACTTTCCGGCAGTCCATGCATTCCTCTCCATGGCGCGGGATCGCTCTATCGAGGTTCGCGCACGAGATATCGAGGTACCGAATCTAAAGGATGAAACCCTGATTCGTACTGGCGCCGGGAACTACAATGCCATGTGTATTGGCTGTCATCTCGCCCCAGGGGTTGATAAGACTGAGCTCAGCCAAGCACTGTATCCGTCTCCTCCCAACCTCACCAAGATTGGCCTAGACGATGGTCCCGCCGCTGCGTTCTGGACCATTAAACATGGTATCAAGGCCACCGGCATGCCTGCTTGGGGCAAGAGCATGGGTGATCAATATATCTGGGGCATTGTCGCATTTCTGGACCAACTACCGCAGATGAACGCTGAGCAGTACAAAGCGCTGGTAGCAACCAGTGGCGGGCACCAGCACGGCGGTGGGGAAAGTGAGATGCACAATCATGAAGGTCAGCATGGCGGGAATAAGCCTGGCCACCACAGCAAGCCTGCCTCCACAGGAGGCCATCACGATATGGGGCAAGCAGAGGCGCATCATTCACCTTCCGCTGATCCCGCCAGCGCCAAGCCTGACACCGACCATCACGGCGGTCATGACGCGGCCGAAGCTGATAGTGATCATCACTCCAAGCCGACTCCGAAGACTCATACGCACAGTGATGGAAAGGAGCATCCCCATGAAAGTTAAAAGCCGCTTCCTGAGGTTGACCGCCCTTGCTGCATTTCTCACGCTACCGCCAGTTTACGCAGCCGTGCCAACCGCGATCGATGTGCACCGAGATGCAAACTGCGGGTGCTGTACAAAGTGGGTTGCATACATGGAACAGAATGGTTTCAAGGTCATCGATCACGTTGAAACCGATATGAGTGCTGTAAAGCAGAATCTCGGGGTCGTGCCACGTTTAGCGTCCTGTCACACCGCAGTGATCGACGGAAAGTTTGTTGAGGGGCATGTCCCAGCTGAACAAGTTCGAGAGCTGGCAAAGCGAAGTGACCTGCTTGGCATTGCCGTGCCAGGGATGCCCGCAGGCTCTCCAGGGATGGAAGTGGATGGTGTTACGCATGCTTATCAGGTCATCGGCCTCACCAAGAGCGGAGGTGATGAAGTGGTTGCAGAATATCCAGGCCACTAACCCTTCCTTAGACCAATAAAAACGGCGCCTTGTAGGCGCCGTTTTTATTGTGGGGAGGGCATCCTGATCAGTCAACTCTGACCGCGGCAACCTATGCCGGCTGTGCGGTACTCAAGAATGTTGAGCTTTCCAGTCGAGTCTTCATAGGTCATTTGCGCCGGCATCACGTCACAGGTACCCCGGTTCGAGGTCATACTGATCACTTTCGCAATGTCGAGTTTCATCCCGTAGCGATAGTGGGTTACCTCTGGTGGTTTTTTTCCATTGGCAGCGGCATAAGCGCGCATAGCTTGTTCATTCGCCTGAATCATCTTTCCGTGCAATCGGTCGGATCCGCCCTCAGCCAATGCGGTCGAGGATGCGGTCAGGATCAGCAAAGCGGCAATTCCTTTAAAAATTCTCATGTTCATCACTCCTATTTGACGTGACTGAATCTTAAGGGAATGGACCTGTCGTTCGAATGATGGGCCGATTACATCTTCGTAAGTCGGGCTCAGGCATAGCTGAAGGGTACCCACATCACGCACAAGATACCGACAACCTTAGCAAGGCCGCTGATCAAGCCATGTACGAAGCCAAGCAGCGCGGCAGAAACGAAGTGATGCTGTTCAGCAGTGAGAGCTGATCTGCTCACCTGCGCCCAGATTGACATCCCTTCTCTGCCGGTAGCAATCAGCGCTCCGTTTCAGGGGGTGACTTAGGGAGGTCTGCTTTGGGGGTGGAAAGCAGTCGCTCATGATTGACCGCTCTCGACTCAGAAAGTGGGGCTCAAAGGGATCAGACTTGAGGTCAGAGGGGCGGCGGTGAGTAAGTCTCAGCTTATGACGTTCAAGGCCAATCGATTACCAGAGGGACGGGAACAGGAACTCGATAGAGTAAGGGGAGAGGCTTAGAGAAACCGACTTGAGTCCCTCCCATTTGATCAACCCCTCGTCGGCCATCTGCGAAAGAAGGGTTCGGGTTGTACTTTCGCTTAAGCCCATTTTGATTTGGATAGCGTCGTTCGACTGATCACCGTGGCACAGCAAATCCTTGTAGAGTTCGCAAGCCTTGATGCTGAACTCCGGCAACACCTCACCTTTTATGGTGTAGAAAGCTTCCTGATGCCGCTGTTGGAAGTAGTTGTCGATCCGCTGATTCAGCATCCGTGGTTCTAGTATGGAGCTGAAATAATTCACCTGATCGAGAGCGGTCTCGACGAAGTAGCGAGTGAATTTCAGCAACCCTGCATCGGAGAGCTCGCCACGTCCGTCGAAATCGCCTTTGCGAACATGGTCAGCAGCATTCAGCGCTGCATAGTACGCCTCGGCGTTGCGGCCGAAGCCACGGGACATTGACCACAAGTCTGAACCACCCAGACCACTGGCCTTGAGATACTGGTCGGTGAATAGGCGACCTGTGCGGCCATTACCATCCACGAATGGGTGAATCCACATCAGTCGGTGATGCGCAGCTGCAGCAGCCAGAATTGGTGAGATGCCGTGGTGCCGGTCCAACCGGTAGGCGGTTTCGAACCAATTCATGTAGGACATAAGTTTCTCGGCAGTTGGCGGGATGTGCTTGCCGACCCTAACACCCCGATCCCTGAACTGCCCCGGGACCATACGGATGCTCTCACCATCGTCGTTGACTTTCATGTCCAGTAGCACGTCGGGTATGCCTTTGTAGAGCTCCCGGTGCATACGTGCGACTGCGTCCCTGGTACAGATTAGCGAATCTGCGATCGGGTCATCCGCCAGGCGTTTCTGCGCTTCAATGTGGCATTTAATCTTCTCTAACTCATTTGCGACTTTGACGTCGGTTGGCATTTCATGGGTGCTTAACACGTCTGCCGGTAGAGCGGAGTTGCCCTCAATTTTGTTGCTGTAATACGAGTTTACCTTATGAAGATGCTCCATCAGAGGGAGCCGTAGCGGTGGGGGGACGTTGATGCGAAGTGCTGCGTCGAGCCGCATGATCTCAACGACCACATCCTGTAGGTCACCTGGGATACGGTCTTGAGTGATGAGGGGAGTAAGTGCCATTTGCCGGATGATTACTTTGTCGTAAGCCTAGGCTCTGTTCGAAAGAGATTTTGCAGACATTGTGAATCGCACGGATGGGGTGTGCTCACATACCAGACCGAAGGTCTCGAAATTCTGTAGATCCTATTCATTGTGGACAGGCGTAGCGATGGAGTCTATGAGTTCGAGAATAGGTCTTGCTCCCTGGGAGCAGCGCAGCTGGGAACTTCATAAGATTCTTTTCCTAAGGGAAGTGATGAAGCGCGCCCCAACGATTCGTTGGAGCGCGGTATCAGCGGGTTACTTTTTGACAGAGAGATAGTCGCCAGAGGTTTTCAACGAGACGGTCACCTCGCTGTTGGTGCGGTTACGCCAGAACCAACCATGGGTGCCGTCAAATAGAGCAGTGATCTCTCCTGTGTCGCCCTTTACCTGCTTGGCTTTGCTGTAGCTGTGGAAGTCGCCTTGGGCTGCGTTGTAGGTCTCTCCATGAGTGTCATGGTTGACCGGGCCAGTCGCGGTCCACTCGTAGCTGGCTGTACTGCCTTTGCGCATCTCCAGCTTGATTTCTCGGCCTTCGCCTGGCTTGAGCGTCAAGGTCATGTAGTCCGTTTTTGCCGCAGGTGCTGCTGTGGTGGGTTGTGCAGTCGGGGTGGCCATAGGCTGCACTTGAGCCACTGGTTGCGGCGCTGGGGCGACCACGGACGTGGAAATAGCAGCGGTTGGTTGTGGCGGCGCAGCATCGGCCAATGCCTCTTGCGCCAAGCTGATTTTCAGCTCACCCATTTGTGTCAGCCCCAAAGCTCGACCGACCCCAGTGGGATCAATGGCGTATTCCGAAGGCATCACCACCGTCACCAGCAGACCCAAGGCAGTTGCCAAAGCGATCACGGTGGAACGGACGAGCTGACGGCTGCTGGGCAGTTCACTTGCAGTTGGAAGCGGGGTATTGAACATAGTCAGAATTCCTTACGAGGAAACAAGCAGGCCGGTTAACTGGTAACCCATAAGTAGGAAGCCGGCACTCATCATGGCGACATTGGCGATGTAGGCATGGCGCCAGAAGCTGGCTGTCCGCCGCCAATAGCCGATCAGGATGAGAATGCTGCCAAGCGCCAACAGCTGACCGATTTCAACGCCAACGTTGAAGGCAATCAGATTGGGAATCAGGCCATCTGAAGAGATCTCGTACTCCTGGATCTTAGTCGCCAGGCCGAAACCATGCAGCAGGCCAAACACCAGCGTGGCTACCTTGGTGTTCGGCTGGAAGCCAAACCAGCGTTGAAACGCGCCCAGGTTGTCGAGCGCCTTGTACACCACGGAGAAACCGATGATGGCGTCGATGACATACGAGCTGATGTTGATTTCCGTGAGCACGCCTAGTAACAGGGTGACCGAATGCCCGGCGGCAAACAGCGTTACGTAGAGCCCGACATCCTTCATTCGGTACAGGAAGAAGATCACCCCGAACAGAAACAACAGGTGGTCGTACCCCGTCATCATGTGCTTGGCGCCCATGTAGATGAACGGCAAGAGCATCACGCCCGAGCTTTCCTGAATAAAGCCTTTATCCCCCTCGGCGACGGCATGAGCCAACGTCTCGGGCATGCCTAAACAAAGCGATGCGACAAGTAAAAAGAGCAGCAATAGCGGTCGATGTGGGCGCATAGCGAACACATCCCCGCCACTTGTTGGGTGCAAGTGCATGGATCAATCCTACGTTGCAATGATCTTGAGCCGCTGTGCGGCAATGGTCAGGAAGCAATCGGAGGACGGGGGGGGCGCTCGATCAGGAATATTGGAGATCGGGGAAGTGAATGCCCTGGTGCGGTGAGCCGCACGAGAGGCTTCTGCTGTGCACAAAGCTGCACCGTAGAGCTCAGCTGAGGGGTCTCGTGCTGGTGATCAGGGGTTAATGGCGAGTGGTAATGGTCGGAGCACTGTGTACAAGTTGATGCTCCATGGCTGTGATCATACTCAGCTCCTTGCACCACCTCTGCTACAGGATGTTTACCGGGCACTGACAACGTATAGGCATGCCCCGTCCACGCCGAGATAACGGCCAGAGCGAGAGCAAGAATCACCATCGTTGATAGAGAACGACTAAACATCACAGGTGCCTTTCAGGCCTATTCCAAAGAATCTGAAGCGTGCTTGAAGTATCCCCCCGGGGGGGATACGATGCCAGCGTAATTCATCGAAACCAGAGACTCAAGTCATGACTGAGCATGTGCACCTCGATGCCCATGACCACCCACATGGTCATACACATATCCATCAAAGCCACGAAGCGATCATCAAGCGCCTCAAGCGTGCGGACGGCCACTTGCGAAGCATCATTGCGATGATCGAGGAGGGCCGTGAGTGCGTCGACATCGCACAGCAGCTGCATGCGGTTGAAAAAGCGGTTTGCCAAGCCAAGCGGACGCTCATTCAGGATCACATCGACCACTGCCTGGAAGACACCGTCGTGGCATTGAGTAACGGGGATCGCTCATCGCTTGAAGAATTCAAGCAAATCACCAAGTACCTTTAGGTTCCCCATGCCGAACTTCGCAGATTTGCTACAGCAGGGTGGAGCCCACGCCTGGCTGTATTTTCCCAGTGCCATCTTGCTGGGTGCTCTCCACGGGCTTGAGCCTGGTCATTCCAAAACCATGATGGCTGCATTCATCGTTGCGATTCGTGGCTCTGTGAAGCAGGCAATCCTGTTGGGCCTTGCCGCCACGATTTCCCACACGCTGGTGGTCTGGCTGGTCGCAATCGGTGGCATGTACCTGGGTAAGGGGCTGGATGCTCAGACTACAGAGCCTTACTTCCAGCTCGCATCTTCTGCCCTGATCATTGTGATTGCCCTGTGGATGCTTTGGCGGACGTGGCGTGGCGAGCAGATGTTCAAGTTCGAGCAAGGCGATGATCACCATCATAGTGATCATGACCACGGGCTTCACGATGAGACTCACCGTATTGATACCGGCCATGGCCGGATCGAGCTTTCAATCTTCGAAGACGGTATGCCCCCGCACTGGCGGATGAAAGTGCTGAGTGGCCATGCCTGGCCGGCTGCTCAAGTTCTATTGACCACCACCAGGTCCGACGGGAAGAGCCAGCAATTCGCGTTTGTCGAGCGGGAAGGGTATCTCCAATCCACGGTTGATATTCCTGAACCCCATGAATTCAGCGCTCGGCTCAGTCTCGGGCATGCTGGCCATTCGCATGACTATGATCTCGATTACCGCGAGCACGATCATGGCCACATACATTCCGAGCGGGAGGGCTTGGAGCTGTCCGTCGATGACTACCAGGACGCGCATGAGCGTGCTCATGCCAACGACATCCGTAAGCGCTTTACCAATCGGGAAGTGACAACGGGGCAGATCATCATGTTTGGCCTGACCGGTGGCCTTATTCCATGCCCTGCAGCCATCACGGTATTGCTGCTCTGCCTCCAGGTTAAAGAAGTCGCACTTGGCGCCATATTGGTTCTGTGCTTCAGCATTGGCTTGGCGCTTACCCTAGTGGCAGTAGGGAGCGCAGCAGCGATTGGTGCAAGACAAGCGTCCAATCGCTGGCCATGGCTGGGTACCGTGGCGCGGCGTGCGCCCTACCTCTCCAGCGTCCTGATTATCGGTGTCGGCCTCTATGTAGGCTTCCATGGCTGGATCGGACTGAACAGCTGAGGGGCCTGCTCAGTGTTCGAACTGACCAGCTACATCGGCCTATTTCTGGCGGCACTCGGTGCCGCCACCTTGCTGCCCATGCAGTCAGAGGCAGTACTCGCCGGCATGCTGGTCTCCGAGAAATATTTGCCCCTTACTCTGCTACTGGTGGCCACAACCGGCAACGTTTTGGGCTCGTTGGTTAACTGGGTGCTTGGGCGCAGCATCGAGCACTTCCGGCACAAACGTTGGTTTCCGGTTAGTGAGAGCAAGCTCGAAAAAGCCCAGCAGTCCTATCAACGCTACGGCCACTGGTCCTTGCTACTCAGCTGGGCTCCGATCATTGGCGATCCTCTAACCCTGGTCGCGGGCATTATGCGTGAGCCCCTGTGGCGCTTCTTTTTGATCGTCACCCTGGCCAAGGGGGGACGTTATCTACTGCTCACAGTGCTCGTCCTGGGAGGCTCGTGATGAGCGCGTATGAGCTAACAGCACCGGTCATCAAGAATCGCAATGCCGGCCAGGACCTGATCAAGTGGTTAGCCATGATCACAATGTTCATCGATCACCTGCGCTTGGTGTGGCCCGAAATGGGCGACCTGTTTATCGTTGGACGGCTCGCCTTTCCGCTGTTTTGCGTAGCGATTGCCGCCAATGTGGCGCGTACGGGCCCCGGCGAGCTACTGACAGCCGCCAATGGTCGATACCTCATCTTGATGATCCTGTTCGCGATCATTTCCGAGGTTCCCTATCGCTACATCAGCACTTCTGGACTATTCAATGTCTTGGTGACTCTGACACTGGGGCTGCTGGTCACGTGGGGGATTCATCATCGCACGTGGTTGGCTGGGGCCCTTGCAATCACCGCAGGGGCGCTTGCCTATCTGCTCAACGATACGCTGATGTACGGGTTCTATGGCGTCCTTGTACCAGCGACAGTGCTTATTGCGATCAAGCGGCCAGGCATACTGTGGTTACTGCCTGCACTCCTGTGCGTATTGATCAATACTCGCAGCAGCATCGTCGCCCGGGCTCTGGATCTAAACACTCCGTCGATCCTAGCCTTGGGCACTGCCTGCGCCGCTCCGCTTCTAGGCTTGTGGCTCCTGCGCCAGAGCCTGCATTTCAATGTACAACCGGTACGTCAGTGGGGGTATTGGTTCTATCCAGGCCACTTGGTCGCATTGCTAGCTCTCCGCTTGTGTCTGTGAGGCATAGAATGCCTTTCATCGGCTTACCCACAACTGAACCCGCAAGCTCTTGTTTGATGAAGGCAAATAGCCATACTCTGTGCGTGGTGGAAGATTCCGCCTATAAAAACTACGCATGGAGTTAGCCTGATGAAAGTTGTTTCTCTCGTTATTGCTGCTGTCCTTTCGTTCTCTTCGGTTGCTGCGTTTGCGCACAGTGGTGGTACCGATTCCAAGGGTTGCCACACCAACCACAAAACTGGCGGCTACCACTGTCACTAAGCGGCAAAGCCCAGCGGTTGCTGGGCCATTCCCAATGGTGGTCATCAGGACCACAGTTGAAAGAATGCTCCCCAATGTCCATTGCGCACCACGTACACCAGCAAACCGACTATACCGCAGCTGAGTAGTACCTGAATGACACCGCGCTTGAAGTGAAACAGTGCAATGGCAGCGGCTATCGCAATTACCAGCGACGGCCAGTCCAGACCTGCTCCAAATCCATTGGGCCAGAGTACGTGGTAACCGAAAAACATCGCCAGGTTCAGGATCACTCCGACCACGGCAGCTGTGATGCCGATGAGTGGCGCAGTGAATTTCAGTTCGTTATGGGTCGACTCGACCAAGGGCCCACCGACCAGAATGAACAGGAAGGAAGGCAGAAAAGTGAACCAGGTCACCAAGCTCGCCGCTACGGCACCGGCTAGGAACGTCTGCTCAGGACCAAAAACCTGCTGGACATAAGCGCCGACGAAGCCAACGAACGCCACGACCATGATCAACGGACCAGGTGTGGTTTCACCTAAGGCCAGGCCATCGATCATTTGGGTCGGGGTCAGCCAGCCGTAGTGCCCCACAGCGCCTTGATAGACATAGGGCAGCACCGCATACGCACCACCGAACGTCAGTAACGCTGCCTTGGTAAAGAACCAGCTCATTTGGGTGAACGTCCCGTTCCAGCCAAACATCGCGGTCAGGAGGCCCATGGGTAACAACCACAGCAGGACGCCTACCAGTATCAGCAGCATTAGCCGAGACCAGCGAAACCGGGCGTGTGCAGGCGTTGGGGTGTCATCATCGATCAGAGCCGTGCCATAGGATTTCTTCGCGGTACCGTGGCCACCAGTGCGAAATTTTTCTGGGGCAAGGCGGCCGCCCAGATAACCCAGCAGTGCCGCGACCAGGACAATGACGGGGAAAGGAACATTCAAGGCGAAAATCGCGACGAACGAAGCGGCAGAAATGGCCCACAGCCATCCGTTTTTGAGTGCTCTTGAACCGATTCTATGAGCGGCATGGACCACGATGGCGGTGACTGCAGGCTTGATGCCATAGAACAGTCCAGCCACGATGGGAACGTCACCGAAGGCAATATAGACCCATGACAGCACAATTAGAATGAACAGCGAAGGGAGCACAAACAGCCCACCCGCAATCACCCCACCCCAAGTGCGATGCATCAGCCAGCCGATATAGGTCGCCAACTGCTGTGCCTCTGGCCCAGGAAGCAGCATGCAGTAATTCAATGCATGGAGAAAACGCCGTTCTGATATCCAACGCCGACGTTCTACCAGCTCCTGGTGCATGATCGAGATCTGACCCGCAGGCCCGCCGAAGCTGATAAAGCCGAGCTTCAGCCAGAACCACAGTGCTTGTGCCAAGCTAACAGGCGCTGGTCGCACCAAGTCAGGCGCATCCACCGGTAGGGTGTCCTTAGTCATCGGTGTTGCCCTCCGATGGGCGCTCGAGCGAGCAGCTGGCGAAAGTACATGCTCATGAAACGATTGTCTCGTGATGTTCGGACTTTGGTGTTTTGGTGGTACTCGCGAAGCAGCTTGCGATCATTAGCTTTTTATAGGGGCGCAAAACTGAACTTCAAATCCAGCGGCGAACACGAGCGCAATACTTATCCAGATCGTCACCAAACAACCGACGCAAGGCACGTTCTTCCGGCAGGATCTGAAAACGATTGATGTACAGGACGAACGCCGCAACTCCCAGCAAAGCGAAGGGTGAAGCAAGAAACACCGCCCACGCCGCCAAGGCCAATGCAAAGCCCAGGTACATGGGGTTTCGAGTCACGCGATAGATACCTGAAGTAACCAGGGCTGAAGCCGATGCTGGTTTCAACGGATTGACCGTTGTTTTGGCCTGATGGAAGCAAATTACGCCTGCCAAACAAACACCGGCGCCAATCACTGATAACACAAGGGAGCCGACAAGGCGCCAACTCAGAGGCGCCTCTACGGCCGGCCATTGCGCTGCACTGAGCCACATCAACAAAGCGCAAATCGCCGCTACCAAGGGGGGCGGGACACGGTTCTCGAACCAGTGCATGACATTACTCCTTGGTTTTGGCGACCTCATCACGGACCAATTGACGCAGTGCCTGCGGGCTGAACTCGTTCAGGCTTTGACCATTTACGAAGAACGTCGGAGTGCCCTGTACGGCTAAGGCTTTAACATCCTGCATGTCGACTTTAAGCGCCGCATCAACCCCCGCAGACCGCATGTCTGAACGGGCTTTATCCAGATCGAGACCGACCTCTTGCGCAGCCTCCCACGCCTTGGCTACTTGAGGATCATCATGCCAACCTGGTTGGGCCTCCAAAACCGCCTCCAGCACTTGCTGGTAGAGATTCTGCTTTCGCGATGCCTCGAGCAGACGGGCAACCTCTTCTGAACCTTGGTGTAAAAGCGTATAGCGCAAGACCAGACGAACATCGTCAGGATGCTCCGCGAGAATCTTTTTGACGTAGGGATAGAAAGCCCGGCACGCCTCACAAGAAGGATCAAAGAATTCGACAATGGTGACCGGGGCGTTTGCCTTACCGAACGCAGGTGAATGGAAGCGCACCAGATTGGCCGTAGCCCTGACAGGCGGTTCGGCAGGGGGCATCGTTGAAGTTTGAGCTGGTGGGGTCGGTGTTGGTTGATACAACATGACAGCCGCACCAAAGGCAGCCAGCACCAGAATGCTGATGGTCAGGACCAGGGTACGACGATTCATGTGGTAGAGCTCCGACGGATGATAAGCAGCAGGACAGAAATGGACATAAAGGCAGCTAGTGCTAACAGAGGCAGCGGAACAACGCCAAACAGCGTCATGCCAGCGTCAGTGCAGGATGGACCGGTCGCAGTACAGGGCACAATTGGCTGCGGAAGCAGGCCTGCATAGAGCAGGCTGTGCCCCAGCGCAACCAACCCACCACCGATCGCGAGTGGTAACGCATAGCGCCAGACCGCAAAATCTGAGCGATAGCAAGCAATAGCCAAAATGATCGCAAGCGGGAACATAAAGGCTCGCTGGAACCAGCACAGCACACAAGGCTCCTGGCCCATCACCTCTCCAACAAATAGCACCGCTAGTGTGGAAGCTAGCGCGAGCAGCCAGGCCAGCAGTAACAACATCCAAGAGCTGGGGGTAACGCCGTGGTTCATATGCGTTCCTCAGTTAGCGCCTGGAGGCACTGCAGTAAAGGTCACCGGGAGCGTCTGACCATCAGCAAATTGAAGCGTTATCGCAATCTGATCACCGAGGGCTAGCGGCTTCTGGCGCTGCATCAGCATCAAGTGATAACCACCGGGAGCAAAGGCCAAGGTGCCTGACGCAGGTACCTGTACCTGATCAATATGCTGCATTCTAGCCATGCCATTTTCCTGGATACTTCGATGAATCATGACTTGGCCGAACATGTCGCTTTGCGCACCATTCAGCGCAACCGGCTCAGCACCGGTGTTCGTCAACGTAAAGTAACCTGCGGCCGGTAAGTCACCGGGTAGCAGCCGAAGCTGCGCGTTCTGTACTTGCACTTGGGCCATTGCAGCATTTGCTGTTAGCAGCAATAGCACAGCAGCCAGCTGTCGTCCGATCCGTTGCATCATGACTATCCTTGTGTTGAAGCCAGTTAGTTGGAGTGTTTGGGCCCACAGCACGACTTGACCTCAGTCGGCTCTGCCGGGGATTGTCCGGGCTCACAGAGGCTTACCAGCATAGGCTTTGACCCTTCGCGCGTTGAGACCGCATTGGATACCGGGGCGCAGCAGGAAGCAGCAGGTTTAGTAGGCTCCACTGCGCAACATTCAGCAGGTTCAGCGACCACCTCCGGCTGCGGATTGAGCTTCCACTCATGCCAGGCTTCGCGAAGGACCTGTCCAGCGGAATGCAGGAACAGTGCAGCAATCGCCAGACCCACCGCGATATCAGGCCACAGGCTGCCAGTTAGAGCCACCAAACCAGCCGCGATAATCACACTGGTATTGGCAATCAGGTCGTTACGTGAACACAGCCAGGTCGAGCGCATGTTCAAGTCATCACTGCGGTGGCTAAACAGCAGATAGAAGCAGATGCCATTGGCAGCCAATGCGATAAACCCGACCACCCCCATCCAATCCGCTTCAGGCACTTCTTGCATGATCAACTTGCGAGCAGCGTCGGCGACCACCACAAGCCCGAAGAGCAGCATAAAGCCGCCTTTGAACAAGGCCGCCCCGGCGCGCGCTCGGACGCTTCGGTGCAGTACAAACAGCGTCACCGCGTAAACCGAGGCGTCCCCAAACATGTCCAGCGAGTCGCCCAGCAATGCGGTAGAGCTCGCAATCAAACCGGCGGCAAACTCCACCACGAACATCACCGCATTGATGGCCAGAACGATGTAGAGAATGCGGCTTTGTCGGGCGCGCAACTGCGCTAGTTCGCCGGCTTTGTTTTCGCAGCAGCTGTCCATTTTCCCATCCTCACGCATGACCGATTGCGATAGCATGAAGGTTCTAGCAACTATAAGGTCAAGCACCATGACTGTACCGAACTACACCGTAGGTCAGTTGGCCAAGGCCACAGACACCAAGGCCGTGACCATCCGTTATTACGAGCAGCAGGGGTTGCTACCTTCAGCCACCAGAACTCCCGCGGGCTACCGCCTCTACACGGAAATCGAGCGCGATCGCCTGCTGTTTATTCGACGCAGCCGTGGGCTGGGTTTCAGCCTTGATGATGTACGCGAACTGCTCGGCCTGGCGGATCGGAAGGAACACTCCTGCGCAGCAGTCGATGCCAAAGTCGAACTACAGCTTGCTCAAGTGAGAGAGCGCATCCGTGATCTACAAGGCCTGGAAAGCGAGCTGACACGGTTGATCGCGTGCTGCCAAGGCGGCGTGATTGAAGAGTGCCGGATTATCGAATCCCTATCGAATCGATCTGCTGTGCGTCCGGAGTCGACTGACACGGTTTCACGGTAAGAGATCAGCTCGCGACTTTGAAACAGAGACAAACACTGGTCCCCGCCTGCTCTTGGCTACTGAGACTGACTTCCCCGCCAAAGCGCTCCATGATCTGCTTGACCATGATCAAACCGATACCCAACCCACCCAGTTTGATGGTGTAGAAGGATTTGAACGCCATCATCTCTTGCTGGCGGGTCATGCCTTTACCGGTATCGTTGATCGAGAGTGGAGCTTTAGCCCATCGGCAGACAGTGTGGTACTGATATCTAGCCGGCCACCCTCCGGCATCGCTTCAATGGCGTTGGCAATCACACTTTGATTCATTTTTGCAATACGTGTGCTGTCCGTGTCTCAACTGCTTTCCCTGACATGGGTAGAAATAATATAAGATCAGTGGTGAGGCATATTGTTTCATCTGTGAGGGCTGAGAATCCCTGCCTCGAAAAAGAACGTTCACTTGAAGGTTCTAGCTTGCAGAAGATGATCAATCGTATCGCTGAAGCGCTATGACAGCTCATCTAGTTATAGCGATATATCAGCTGGTGTGTTATTAAATTTTGAAAGTGGGTGTCCGAAAAATACCCACAAATATAGAATTTTTGAAGATGCTGTTGGTGAAGTTGTAGGCGAGATTAAGCTTTGAATAGAGCATTATAAGCTGCGAGATTTCTCACGCTAAATAAATCCCGCTTTGACGGGGTTTTTAGTGTGCTAAGGGTGGCGTATGGTTTGTGGTGTAAGTTTTCAACGTTTATCTAGCACGTATCCTACACCTCTCAGTGTATGGATGAGCTTGGTTTCAAAGGGGTCATCTATTTTGGCTCGGAGTCTGCGAATTGAGACCTCCACTACATTCGTGTCGCAGTCGAAGTTCATGTCCCATACCTGCGAGATTATTTGTGTGCGACTTAAGACCACGCCGGAGTTGCGCATCAGGTAATGCAGCAGAGCAAACTCTTTCGTAGTTAAATCAATACGTTGGCCGTCTCGGAAGGCTCTATGGCGGCTCTGGTCCAGCTCCAGATCTGCTACTTGAATGATCTCAACCGAGGCAGGATGATCCGCTCTACGCATCAAGGCTCGTACGCGGGCTAAGAGCTCCGGAAACTCAAACGGCTTGACCAAGTAGTCATCCGCACCATTTTCCAATCCTCTGACTTTATCTGCAAGGCGACTTCTTGCGGTCAGCATCATAATGCGCGAAGGGCAGTTTTTTCGCCGTAGCAGCTCGAGCACTTGCCAACCATCCATCTCTGGCAAGTTAATATCGAGGATGATAAGTTCGTATTCATGCTGCTTGGCTAGGAAGAGGCCATCAGGGCCGTTGTGCACGAAATCTACAACATAACCACTTTCCGTAAGCCCTTGTCGCACGTACTCCGCTGTTTTTACCTCGTCCTCAATTACCAGAATTCGCATGGGGTTTTGTCTCGATATCGCTGAGCAATTAAATAGCGCCTGTGCGCCGGTAGTATTTAGTAAAATAGTAAATCAATTTTTGGCACTCAGGGTCTAAATAACGCATTTGTAATTTATTGGTAATATGGCTGATAGCCTGGCGATATATTGTGTCGCAGCTTGGCTTGGAGGTGATATCAGCCGCTATTATGGTTCGCAGCATGACAGTATGAAGTATTTTTTATTTCTGGTTTTTGTGTTGGGTGCGTTGAGGTCTGATTACAAAGAGACCTCACTCGATGAGGAGGCGGAACATTGGTGCAGCCACGAGTTGCATCGTCATGTGATGGTGAAAGTTGGACGGCTTCTCGAATTTTAACCACGAAAAAAAAAGGCGCCCAGAGGGCGCCAAATATTCACCTCTAACCAAAGGAGCAATTAAGCTTCTTAAGGTGAATTAGTGGAACGAGTGGTGCTCAACGGCCTAATAGAATTAGTGCTCAGGGATCACTGATCCTATGAGGTATTTACAGAATAGAGAGTGGGTATTCGACGATCAGGCGGACCTCATCTAGGTCCGATTCAAATGCCGTGGCGCGAGTGTTAGCCTGGCGTACCCGGAAAGAAAGGTCTTTGGCGGTCCCAGTCTGCACTACGTACTTGACTTCGATGTCACGTTCCCATCGCTTCTGGTCGGTAAGTGGATTGCCGTTATCATCGGTCCGCATGTAAAACTGGTTAGCGTTGGAGTAGTCGGCGTCAGTGCCCTTGCCATAGCGAGTCATGAACGAAAGACCAGGGATACCGTAGCTGGTCATGTTCAGGTCGTAGCGTAGCATCCACGAGCGCTCATTCGGCGAGTTGAAGTCGCTGTACTGGATTGAGTTATCGAGGAAGATGGAGTCAGACTGGCGCAGATAGTCGAAGTCATCGTCGCCGTTGTTGCGCTGATGAGAAAGAGCCAGCGTATGGCCGCCGAAGCGAACGCCGACCTTAGCGCTCCAGATGCTGTTGTCGAAATCGCCCAGCAACTGTTTGCCTTCATCGAGCGCACGGTAGTAGTTCAGGCCACCAATCAGCGCGACGTCGTCATTGAGGGGGTAGCTGAAGCTGGAACCAGCATAATACTGGTTCCAGACGTCCTTCAGGCGGCTGGCATAGAGGCTCACGCTGATATTCTCGTTGACGTCATAGTCAGCACCGCCGTAGCCAACCCAAGGTGAGTCAACTGGGCCACCATAGAAGGTCGCAAACTTATCGCGCATATCGCTAGAGACTGGCTGGCTCATCGAATGCAGACGACCGGCCTGGATGGTGAGGCCCTCAAAGCTAGTGTTCTCGGCAGTAACGCCGCGGAAGCTTTCCGGCAGCAGGCGTGAATCGCCGAAAGCAACCACCGGAGTGAGAGGGAACACGTCCCCGACTTTCACCACGGTGTCCAAGAATCGAACTTTAGCGGCGCCACCCAGCTTGGTGTATTCATCGCGCGCTTCGCCCTCGCTGTTGACCGGGAGTACGTCAAAGGAGCTGCGGCCGCCATTTCGGCCGTCACCGGTGTCAAGCTTGAGGCCGATCATTGCGAAGGCGTCTATACCAAAACCAACGGTGCCTTGGGTAAAGCCCGAATTAAAATTGGTGATGATTGCATGAGCCCATGCTTCGGAGTAGCCGTTCGTGTTGCCCTTGCCACTGTTGTAAGTGGGGGCGGAGCTGTCACGGTTATCACGATTGAAATAGAAGTTTCGGTTCAAAACGGTGAGGCTGCTGCCCTCAATAAAACCTTCTGCTTTTTCCTCTGCCTGGGCTGTAACTGCATAACTGCCGGCGAGCGCAGAACATGCGGCCAGGTAAAGCGACAATTTACTTCTCATTCAATGCTCCTTCGATTGCGGCAGCTTTTATTATGATTGTCCGACTCGGGTGTTTAGGTGATTGTTCTGACCCGGCGGCGCGCGTAGCGAAGCGCCTTGCGCAATACTTACAGGCGGAAGATAACGGGAGAGTGATAAGATAATTACAATTTTGTCATGTTGTTGTTATTCACTGTATAGGGCGCTCGCGCTGCCATGTACAGCCCTTCCTTAAACCCCATTGGATACGCAGTTTCTACAAGGTTTACGGGCAAAGCTTCGATTGATTACGAAATTGTAATTTTCCAGCCACCCCTCTGATAGCTATCGCTGATTAGAGTGCCATCACCTAATCCAGTGGGGCTTGGCAGCTATTTCTGCATTCTCGCCAAGCTTTATCGAAGTTTGCGCACGAGGATCATGAAAGTGCCCCGGTACGATAGAAATGTCTTGTTAAAGACCTCACAGTCTCCTTGGAGGCTACTTGCGCTCTGTGCGCTAATTACGGGCCTGATTACACCTGCAGCACTCGCTGGGCAAAGCATTAACCTCTCCCAAGCACTTTCCACTGCGATGGATTCCAACCCTGATATGGCCGCTGCACGGCAGGAAATTGGCATTGCCGACGGGGCTCGTAAGCAGGCTGGTCTCATCCCTAACCCGGAGATTTCATACGAGGTTGAAGACACCCAGCGAGACACCAGTACCACCTCCGTATCGATTGCCCAACCCTTGGAACTTGGTGGAAAACGGGCCGCCAGAATCGAAGTTGCTACGCTCGGCCAGGGGATCGCACAGATGGAGCTGGAGCGTCGTGTGAACGGTCTACGAGCCGATGTTGTGCAAGCGTTCTACGCAGCCCTGCGAGCCCAGACGGGGCTCGACCTGGCCAAGCAGTCTCTTGACTTGACCGAGCGCGGACTGCGTATCGTGGATGGCCGCGTGCGGGCGGGTAAATCCTCACCGGTAGAGGCTACACGAGCTCAAGTGCAGTTAGCCGAGGCCAGGCTGCAGGTGCGTCGTGCCGAAACGGAGAAATCTACGGCATATCAGCAGTTGGCTCAGATCACTGGCAGCGCAGTTACGGTCTTCGACCGCCTTGAGTCACCCACCTTGTCTCCGGGCACACCGCCACGGCCAGCGGAGTTGTTGGCCAGGTTGGATCAAACCCCTGAGATGCGTCAGGCCGTGGCGAAAATCGACCAGAATGACGCTTCGCTCGGCTCGGAGAAGGCCCAGCGTATTCCGAATCTGACAGTTAGCATTGGTAGCCAGTACGACCGTTCAGAACGGGAAAGAGTCAATTTAGTTGGATTATCGATGCCACTTCCGCTGTTCGACCGTAACCAGGGCAACATCCTTTCTGCTGCTCGCCGGGCTGATCAGGCCCGTGATCAACGTAATGCTGTGGAGTTGAGGTTGCGTAGCGAAACTCAAACTGCTTTGAACCAGTGGGCTACCGCCATGCAGGAAGTTGAGTCCTATGACCAGACCATCCTGCCCTCTGCCCAACAAGCTGTGGATACCGCCACTCGCGGATTCGAGATGGGCAAATTCGGTTTCATCGAGGTACTGGATGCCCAGCGCACCTTGATCGTTTCTCGTGGCCAGTACCTCGACTCGTTGGCTGCGGCAACCAATGCGCGTGCTCAGGTGGAACGGGTTTACGGCTACGTCGGTTCGGATGCCGGCGTTCGTTGAGCCTGCCAGACATTTTCTTCGTCATGCGGCAATCATTGAGTCGGGCACCAATGAAGCGCGCCGCGAGATTAGCAGGGCTGTGTGCGAAGGCTGAGCACACTCGGGCATACGGCATGACGCCTCGCCTGGTTACAGAACAACTTCATGTTTATCGAGTGTGTTTTGTCACCTTCGGGACATGAGTCAAGTTCAATATTTTTGATAATTTGGAGTTACCAATGGCATCAACAACTCCCCGAAAGCAGCGGCTGATGATTGCGGCCGTTGTCGTAATCGGTTTGGCCGCGGCGGGTCTAATTCTAAGTGGAAACCCGGGTCAGTCCGGGGAAAAAGGCCATGGTCATGGTGAAAGTCATGAGGAAGCGTCGGCTCACTCAGATCCCGAGCACCACGGCGAAGCTTCGGCGGAGGTGCATGAAGATGCCGACGAACATGCAGATGAAGAGCATCATGAGATCGAAGAGGCCACCAAGGGCGAGCATGGTGGCAAGCTTTTCACTGAGGGTAATTACGCGCTTGAAGTGACGATTTTTGAGGAAGGCGTAGAGCCTCAGTTCCGGCTCTATACCTACCTGGACGGAAAGCTTCTAGACCCAGCTGCCAGTACTGCGCAAGTGACTTTGTCGCGTCTTGGGCAGGCTCCACAACTCATCAGCTTCAGCAAAGAGAATGATTATCTTCGTGGCGATGCCGTTGTCGTAGAGCCTCATTCTTTCCAGGTTTCCATCAGCGCCAAGCACAAAGGCAAAAGTTACTCGTTCGGTTACGAGCAGGTTGAGGCCCGCGTGACCATGACGGATGTGCAGCTTGAGCAGGGTGGCGTCACGCTCGCCACTGCTGGTCCCGCGAAAATTGCTTCCACGCTGCAGGTGCTCGGTGAGGTTCGCTATAACGGCGACCGTACGGTTCAGGTGACCCCGCAACTTGCCGGTCGGGTCGATTCGGTGGCAGTTAGTGCTGGCGATACGGTCCGCAAGGGCCAGGTGCTGGCCAAGATATCCAGCCAAGCGCTTGCCGAACTGCGTGGCGAGCTGCTTGCTGCACAGCAGCGTTCGGCGCTTGCCCGCACGACCTACTCGCGTGAAAAGCAATTGTGGGAAGAGAAAATTTCTGCCGAACAGGACTTCCTACAGGCGCAGGTTGCCATGCAGGAAGCCGCTATCGCGGTGCAGCGCGTCCAGCAACAAATCGCCTCGCTGGGCGGTACTCCAGCCAAAGGCCAGAACCTCACCGAGTTCGAGATTCGCTCTCCTATTGATGGCGTGATAACCAGCAAAAGCATATCGGTTGGTGAAGTTCTCAAAGAGGACTCTGCGGTCTTTACCGTTTCGGATTTGTCGACTGTGTGGGTGGATTCAACCATCGCGGCAAAGGACCTGGGCGTAATCGCCGAAGGGCAAAAAGTTGTAGTGAGCTCCAGTGCATTCGTAGCCAAGGCGGAGGGTACCATTTCGTATGTCAGCGCTCTGGTTGGGGCACAAACCCGCTCCGCAACGGCTCGCATCGTTCTTGCTAATCCAGATCGGGTATGGCGTCCCGGTTTGCCGGTGACCGTCGAGGTGGTTGCTGCGGAGAGCGATGTTCCCGTTGCTGTGGCGGTCGAGGCGATCCAGACCGTTCGAGACTGGCAGGTGGTATTCGGCCGCTTCGATAACCAGTTGGAGGCTCGGCCTGTTGAACTTGGCAAGTCCGACGGACGCTTCGTAGAAGTTATCTCGGGTCTGAAGGTGGGTGATCGTTACGCACTGAAGAACAGTTTTCTGATCAAAGCTGAGCTAGGCAAAGCCGGCGCGAGCCATGACCACTAATTCGGAGTTGAGCTATGAAACAAGTTACTGCCATTTTTCGCCCGGTTCGGCTTGAGGCCGTCGAGCAAGCGTTGCACGCATTGCCGCATCTGCCTGGGTTTACCATCCTGCCTGCTTATGGTCACCCGCGTGGCCATGGTAAAGATCACAGTTACATCGCAGACGAGTGGAACCCCGACGCCCATCAGCATCTCGTGCTGCTAGCGTTTTGTTCCGACGATGTTGCCGATGAGATCGTCAAGGCCATAGAGAAGGCTGCCCACACAGGTGTACCCGGTGACGGAATCGTCGCCGTATCCCCTTTGACTGACGCATTGCGCATCCGTACTGGAGAGCGCGGTGATGCTGCGCTTTAGGGGAAATTTACATGTACGAACGATTAATTCGCTTCGCAATCGATCAGCGCTGGCTGGTTTTGCTGGCTATTCTCGGCATGGCAGCGTTGGGTGTTTACAGCTACCAGAAATTGCCGATTGATGCGGTTCCCGATATCACCAACGTGCAGGTGCAGATCAATACCGAGGCCAAGGGATATTCGCCGCTGGAGACCGAACAACGTGTGACTTTCCCGATTGAGACGGTCATGGCGGGGCTCCCCAACCTGCAGGAGACGCGCTCCATCTCGCGCTATGGGCTTTCGCAGGTCACTGTCATCTTTGAAGACGGTACGGACATCTACTTCGCTCGTCAGTTGGTGAATGAGCGGATACAAGAAGCCCG
The DNA here is from genome assembly GCF_052147955.1 of Pseudomonas sp. NUPR-001. NCBI lineage: Bacteria > Pseudomonadati > Pseudomonadota > Gammaproteobacteria > Pseudomonadales > Pseudomonadaceae > Pseudomonas > Pseudomonas sp. NUPR-001. The sequence continues at coordinate 5,014,395 of NZ_CP197353.1, read as the reverse complement.
TGGCAATCTTCCCAGGGATCTATCACCGAGCATGGGACCCATTGCCTCTGGCCTGGGTGAGATCTACATGTGGACCGTTGAGGCGCAAGAAGGCGCGAAAAAAGCGGATGGCAGCGCCTACACGCCGATGGATCTGCGTGAGATTCAGGACTGGATCGTCAAGCCGCAGCTACGAACTGTCAAAGGTGTTACTGAGATCAACACCATTGGCGGCTATGCCAAGGAGTTCCAAGTTTCACCCAAGCCGGAGCTCTTGGTCGCCCATGGCGTCAGCCTGCAGGACATTGTAGTTGCGTTGGAAAGCAACAATGCCAACGTCGGTGCGGGCTACATCGAACGCAGCGGCGAGCAGTACCTGATCCGAGCTCCAGGGCAAGTTGGCAATATTGCAGACATCGCCAACATAATCATCAAGAACACCGATGGCGTTCCTGTCCGTATCGGTGATGTGGCTGAGGTGGGCCTGGGTAAGGAGCTGCGTACCGGTGCCGCAACTGAAAACGGTCAGGAGGTGGTACTCGGCACGGCGTTCATGTTGATTGGTGAGAACAGTCGCTATGTATCGCAGGCTGTCGACCAGCGCCTGAGCGAGATCAATCGCAACCTGCCGAAAGGGGTCATGGCGAAGACGGTCTATGACCGCACCGTATTGGTTGACAAAGCCATTAGTACGGTGAAGAAGAACCTGATCGAAGGCGCCCTGCTGGTTATAGCGATCCTGTTCCTGTTCCTAGGCAACATCCGTGCCGCCCTGATCACCGCAATGGTGATCCCGCTGTCGATGCTGTTCACCTTCACGGGCATGGTCAGCAACAAGGTCAGCGCGAACCTGATGAGTCTCGGTGCGCTCGACTTCGGTATCATCATCGATGGTGCCGTGGTGATCGTTGAGAACTGCGTGCGGCGACTGGCCCACGCCCAAGCCGCCGCGGGTCGAGCACTGACCCGTAACGAGCGTTTCCATGAGGTGTTCGCTGCCTCGAAGGAAGCGCGTCGTCCGCTGCTGTTCGGTCAACTGATCATCATGGTGGTGTACCTCCCGATCTTTGCGTTGACTGGTGTGGAAGGCAAAATGTTCCACCCGATGGCGTTTACCGTGGTGACTGCACTGTTGGGGGCTATGATCCTCTCGGTGACGTTCGTCCCGGCGGCTGTTGCGCTGTTCCTCAATGGCAACGTCAGCGAGAAAGAAAACCGCTTGATGATTTGGGTCAAGCAAGGCTACGCGCCGTTGCTGGATTGGGTCATGGTAAGCAAGCCGCTGGTGTTGACCATTGCAGCAGTCATCATGGTGCTTTCAGGCTTGGTTGCTTCGCGGATGGGTAGTGAGTTCGTGCCGAGTCTTGATGAAGGCGATATCGCGCTGCATGCTCTTCGCATTCCAGGCACCAGCCTCTCGCAAGCGATTGACATGCAGGTGCAGCTTGAACAAAGGGTCAAATCCTTTGCCGAGGTTGATACGGTGTTCGCCAAGCTGGGAACTGCTGAAATCGCGACCGATCCAATGCCACCGAACGTGGCGGACAACTTTGTCATGCTCAAACCGCGCGAGCTGTGGCCGGATCCTGATCGCAGCAAAGCCGATCTGGTTGCGGCGATGCAGGAAGCGGTCGAACAGGTTTCCGGCAACAACTACGAATTTACCCAGCCCATCCAGATGCGTTTCAATGAACTGATCTCCGGCGTGCGCAGTGACGTCGCGGTGAAAGTGTTTGGCGACGACATGGACGTGATGAACGAGACCGCCGAGCAAATCGCTGAGGTGCTGGAGGGTATTCCGGGGGCAGCCGATGTGAAGGTTGAGCAGACCACTGGCCTACCGATGCTCAGCATACAAATCGACCGTGAGAAAGCCGCGCGATTTGGTTTGAATGTATCGGAGATTCAGGACGCCATTTCCACCGCCATCGGTGGGCGCGAAGCTGGAGCGCTGTTTGAAGGTGACCGGCGCTTCGATATCCAGGTTCGCCTGGCCGATGAGTGGCGCAATGACGTCGACAAAATCCAGCAGTTGCCTATTCGCCTAGCCAATGGCGATGTTTTAGACGGTCCAGGGTTTGTGCGTTTGGCTGATGTGGCGAGTGTGGTTTTCGCACCAGGTCCGAACCAAATCAGCCGTGAAAGTGGCAAGCGCCGCGTGGTGGTTACCGCGAACGTTCGCGGCCGTGATATCGGCTCTTTTGTCGCCGAGGCTGAGAGCAAAATCGCTGAGGCGGTGAGTGTCCCTGCAGGCTATTGGACTACTTGGGGTGGCACCTTCGAGCAGCTTCAGTCAGCGGCCAAGCGCCTGCAGATTGTCGTGCCAGTATCGCTGTTGCTTGTGTTCACGCTGCTGTTCATGATGTTCGGCAATGTCAAAGATGGCCTGCTGGTATTCACCGGCGTGCCCTTCGCACTGACAGGCGGGATAATGGCGTTGTGGATGCGTGATATTCCGCTCTCGATCTCTGCAGGGGTGGGCTTCATTGCGTTGTCGGGTGTGGCGGTACTCAACGGCCTGGTCATGATTTCCTTCATTCGTAGTTTGCGTGAGAACGGCATGGGGCTGGATGAGGCCATTCGCGAAGGCGCGTTGACTCGTCTGAGACCTGTACTGATGACTGCCTTGGTGGCGTCTCTGGGCTTTATTCCGATGGCTACTGCCATTGGCACGGGTGCGGAAGTTCAGCGGCCTCTGGCGACGGTGGTGATTGGTGGAATCCTGTCCTCAACGGCGCTGACGCTGTTGGTTCTGCCATTGCTCTACCGCTTGGCCCATCGCACGCGTTAAGTTCACAGCGCTATTTTTGTGTAAGTAAAAAAACTGCTCTTGAGCGCAATGCTGTTTACTTAAAGTCACAAATTGACGATTCGCACTGAATAGCCCACAACACTTGTTGTGGGCTTTTTCTACTTGATTAGAACTAAGTGAATGGCATTAGCTTTCAAAATTGTAAGTTTTTTGTCATGTCGGTGATGCCAACGTATTGCTAAGGTACTCTCGAGATGGTTAATTTAAGAGAGTATTATGAAAAAGCTTATTGTTACTGCGGCGCTGGTTATCTTCTCGGTGACTGCGCAAGCCAATACTTATTCCGAGGAACGTCAGCTGCAGTTCATTCAGGAGCATCAGAAGGCCGTAGCTGCCTACGCCGAGAAAAATGGTAAACCAATGCCGGATATTCAAGACTACAAATACGGTATGAAGATCGACGTGGCTAAGTTTGTACGGCAGTCTCAAGACCCTCGAAACTGCTCAGTCTACCCAAGGCTCATGACCTTCGAAGACTCCATGGGTACACTAAAGACTTTTCGATACTCAATGTTTGCTACCTGTATCAATAATAAGTAGGTTATCTTTGATTGCAAAAAATACGAACTCAAAAATGCCAGGCAGTGCCTGGCATTTTTTATTTGAAATCGATTTTAACGATGCGGGTCACGCTTTCTTGAGTTCTTTTGCAGCGCGTTGACCTGGATGGATAGGCCGAAGCTAATCAGTTCAGGATTTGGAACTGTGTAGGGCGTTTTCGTTCACCCTGCAGAAGTAAAGAGTTATGGGGAATCGGTCTGATGGCCCGGAAACCGTATGGTACCATTTCGATTCAGCTTGGTTTGTCCCTACTATTCGCGGCGGAGAGCAGTGCTGTGGCGTTACCCAACATTGGGGTGGAGCATCATCTTTGTGGGAATTATCGAAGCTTGCCTCAGAACCAGTTTGACGCTGTACAGGCTTGGCTGGATGTTGAATCAACCAGCACCAGCCATCTGTCTAGGACGTCACTCGTACTCGTGGGAGTTCTACCGCAACGATAAGTCCGAGAATATCAAGGATTCTACAAGGTGGCCGTATGATGGCATATTTTAACGGGCCCAGACTGCACGCTGGTGTGAGCGACAGCAAAATCACTGAAGTCAACGTCATTCAGCTGCTGTTGTGTAAACGGCATAACGTTAAGTTTGAGACGGGCGGTTTTGCTGGAGAGGCCAAGGCTGAGCCAGCTAGAAAAGATAAACCAAAATTAGAATTAAAAAGCCAGGCAACTACCTGGCTTTTTGTTCGTCAATATTGTCATTAGGAGTCCGGCTCCATTCCGATTAGTTGTCGGACTTTTCCTGGCGTTTTTCGGGCTCTTTCTGTTGCTGTGCATCTTGCCCATTCTTTTTTTCCGACTGATCGCCCCAGAGACGGGCCTGTTCTGCTCGGAAGTCTTCGGTGAAGCTTTTCGCTCGTTCGAAGCCTCCTTCAGCATAAGCAGTGCCCATGAGACCAAGAAGCAAGCTACCAACAGCGATAAATTTTACAAATCTCATGATGAGCCTCTGAACATACTAGTAGGCTGGCCAGCGTGGCTGCCTTTGTTGCTTAGCAGTTTAGGAACGAGAAGCTAACGCCATGATGAGTCAATAATTACAATTCCGTCATGTTCCGGAGCGGTGCACAGTCTTTAGCCCTTAAATTCATGGGCGTGGTGTCTATCTCAGCGTTGTCGGGGCGGTGACAGAAGCGCACTCTTTTGCTTTTCTCGTTGTTGATGAGGTAATTAAACCGATGATTTTCGAACTGTTCACTGCTTATCAGCGACCAACCAGTAGTTTTTGCAGATCTGAAACGTATGCCTGCTTATGCTAAAAGGTATGTGTTGACCGTACCGACTGAATTCTTAATTTTGGCGCTGATATGTGTTTGCCCGACCATGTATTTGGCCTATAGCTTGGATGCCGTAAGCGCTCAGGAGAAAGTTAACGTATATTATTTTGTGCACTTATGGAGAGATTTTCGCGTCTCTATGGATCCGCAAATCATGGAGCGTTAAGGGTCTTTGCTGAATGAGAGAGACCCGCCTATCGACAGACCCTCTCTTCTACAAGGTGTATCGCTGAGTTAAATTCTAAATTGAGCCGTTTGTACTTAAGTGACCCCGCTGGCGTGATGTCTCGCATGTTCTTCTGGAAAGCTCAGATGGAACCATGTGAAATTCTCATCGACAACTTCTACATCAGCCACGCCGTGGTGCAGGCACATGATTGATTGGACAATGGCTAAGCCTAGCCCTGTGCCGCCTTCGCTCCTTGCGCGGCTTTTGTCTACTCGATAAAAGCGTTCGAACAAATGTGGCAGATGTTCTTTGGGGATTCCACGGCCAGGATTGCCTACGCTCAGTGTAACGCCGCTCGGTCCTCTATGGACTCTGACAAAGACTGTCCTTCCGCTTGGGCAGTATCTGATCGCGTTGGAAAGAAGGTTCGAGACTGCACGCTGAATCATCAGCCTGTTCCCTTGCACTACGTCCGCGCAGCCAGAGATCTGCAGCTGGACTTCACTTTCCTCAGCCGTGATGCTGAAAAGGTCGCACACCCGCTGAACTTCGTCCACCAACACAATGGCCTCGAAATCGACCAAGGAAGCCGGATGGCTGACCTGGGCTAGGAAGAGCATGTCGGAAACCATACGGCTCATACGGTCCAGTTCCTCAGTGCAGGATTCGAGCACGTCACGGTATTCCTCAGGTGATCTATCCCTAGTCAGCGCTACCTGGGCCTTGCCCATCAGGTTAGAAAGGGGGGCCCGGAGCTCGTGTGCGAGATCGTCAGAAAACTGCGAGAGCTGCTGCACGCCATCATCCAAGCGAGCGAGCATGATGTTGATCCCATCAGCTAGCTCCTTCAGTTCTGCCGGCATGCCATTGGTTGGGAGTCGATGCTCAAGACTCTCGGTGGAGATCTTTGATGCGACTTTCAAGAACTTAGTCAGTGGCAATAAGCCGCGGCGGACGGTCCACCAGCCGATGACGAGGATTAGCGCAAGGAGGAGGGGGGATACCATTAGAGCCCAGGTCAACAACGCCTTTAGCAGAGCCTTGTTGGAGGTCTGGTCCATGGTCATGTAGACGCTTACCTCTCTGCCATTTCCTAATTGCATGATGCGCGACGTGCTCAGCATCGGTCTGTCCAGCGAGTCGCGCCACTCATATTCTTCCATCTGTACAGTGGCGCGGAACTGGTGTACCTCTTGGTTGACCTGCTTGGACCCAATCGTGAGTAGCGGGGTCTGACTCTGTGCCGGCTGGAAAATGCTCACGTACAGGTTGTTATGGCCCATGACCAGGTCGACAAGCTGATGTGCGTCTGCGGTAACGCCGGAAATGTCCGTAATGCTGGACAGATTGTGAGCCATCCCGCTCATTTTGACGACGAGATCACTTCGTGCCGTCCTTTCAAGAGCTTGGCCCACCATCAGGTAGCCGAAGGTGGCAAACATCAGCAACAAAGTCGCGCTCATCAACCCAACTTTAAGTCCCAGCTTTACGGCCAGGCTGAATGGCCTCATGCACGCTCCTCAAAAATGTACCCAACGCCTCGCAGCGTATGAATGAGTTTGGTTTCAAATGGATCATCGATCTTCGAGCGCAGGCGCCTGATAGCGACATCAATGACGTTGGTGTCGCAATCGAAACTTATGTCCCAGACCAGCGAGATGATTTGTGAGCGTGTCAGTGCTTCGCCTGTACGGCTCATCAGCAAGCGCAACAAGGCAAACTCCTTCGTGGTGAGGTCAATCCGTGTTCCCCCCCGGAACACCCGATGACGTTCAGAGTCCAGCTCCAGGTCGCCGATTTTGAGTGTGCTCTTTTCTACGAGCTCATCGCCGCGTCGCTGCAGCGATCGAATACGGGCGAGCAGCTCTGGAAACTCGAACGGCTTAACGAGGTAATCATCTGCCCCGCCGTCTAGGCCCTTGAGTTTGTCATTGATACGGCCGCGAGCGGTCAGCATGATGATGCGAACACGGCTCGTATGTCTGATCGTTTGGAGAAGATCCCAGCCATCAATGCCAGGTAGGTTCACATCCAAAAGAACTAGCGAGTAGGTGTTGTGACTAAATAAGTGTAGGGCGTCAACACCATTATGCGCTATATCAACGACATACCCGCTTTCGGAGAGGCCCTGCTGAAGATATTCAGCAGTCTTTATTTCGTCTTCCACAACTAGCACGCGCATAATTGATCTCAAGATGTGAGGGGTGAGAAGTTTGCCTAGTGCACTAATAACATCGCTGTAGGTTGCAAAGGTAGGTCGGAGTAGTGCATAGCACTCAGTATGTCTCTAATATTAAGCATACCTCATGGTCACTTTATGGCGTGTGAATTTTAACGTGAAGTAAAGGGCTTTGGCGAAATCCTACAAATTTGTAATATGGTTGCAAGCTTTCTGACATCTATGTTGGCTTACCCACCTGAGCATAGCGGGTTCTATGGTATCCCGCGGTTGATGATGGTCACGGCTGACAGGCAGATTAGGCCGGGAAACGCTGCATTTGTAGCAAAAAATTGAATGTGCCGAGGGTGTCGGTGGCAGTAAACTTAGGGTGTGGTTCGCGTTGAAAATGACCTAAGACTCTGTTAATGAATATTTTATTATAGGGCGGTTGCAGGCGTTGGTGCGATTGCATATGTTCTATGCATATTTGAAGGTGCTATTGCTTGTCTACATTGTAATTACCTTGCCATTCTTATTTTAGTCTTCTTTGCCAGGCTATCCGAAGTATCAGAGGTAGTGCTTTTTGGGAAGTGTCTAATTTCAGAGTGGCATGATGATGGCAATGAGAGCCCGAGCCTTAGTGGAGGCTGAACTAGAGTAGCTGGTCACTGGCGTCGCAGGTCTCGTGCAGTCGGTTGCTCGCGGCCATCGGATTTTCACTATCGCAGCAGTAGATGATCTTTACGAAATAAAGGTTTGCTAGGTTGTCGTCGCTGGTGCGGTAGCATGATGACAATTCCGGCTGATATTACGGGCATTGAACAGTTGCTCCTAAACGAGCCTCGGGAGTCCGCAGCGTGCTGACACTCATCCTCCCGCGCTCGAACCGGCGTCTGCCGGCAGGGCAGGGGTTACGACGGCGGTAGTTTTATTATTTTGTAGTGTTTAGTTCGTCAAGAGCCGAAATGTTATTTTTAAATGCGACGGCAAATATAGCTCGATTCTTAGCCATGAAGATGCTCGCTTCCTCAGCAATGTCCTCAGAGATACCAGGAACATTTTTTAATAGAAGCTGGGTCAGTGATTCACTAAGCTCAAGCATTTGGTCATGGGCGTCAGCAAGCTTCCTGTCCAAAAAAGTAGTCTCCAAATCACGTGTGCTACGGTAGAGAGTTTCTACAGCCATGTCTGGCCCTCATGTGGTGTAGGTTTAGCTGAGCAAGATGCTCAGAATCGATTTTACATGCTGAGTCGCATCTGTGCAGAGGCGATTGTAAGATAAAACTATCAAAATGAATCAAAGTAGCGCTTCGAATGACAGCAGCAAGTCGAGTAATGCTTTAGTTTCCTTGGAGGGACGCTGTTCTGTAAGGTTAGCCAGCAGCGCCGTTGCTTGCTCCCGTATGGCGTCGATCTCCGTCAGTGTTTTGAACTTCGGTGAGGTCTTGGATATCGCCATTGCCTCTTCCCATGCTAGGTGGATGTAGCGTTCTAATGATGCAAGACGTCGATGGCCAGTTAGCTCCTGAATCTTACGCTTTAGAGACTCTGTTTCCAGTATTGCTTGTTTGAAATCCTCAAGGCTGTCGGCTTTCTGTCTCAGAATTTCTGCAACAAATATTTTTGTTATGAAACGGTGGCGAAATAGGTGCGGACTAACAGGGTCCAAAATTTTTCCTAGCTTCGCGATGTGTTGAATTTCAGCTGTGAAAGCGTTTGGTGTCAGGGGGTTCCCAGTTCTTTCGTTCAGAAATAGATAGTCGTGCGTGGTCTTGAGTCTACGTGCTAGGGGAGCTCTCACGTACTCAATGTAGTCCGTAAGTAATTTTAAATCTGCCTGAGATATCGGGATTTCTCTGAATCGCCCAGAATCGTCCGCAGCCGGGTTTATGCTGCGTCTGACACCACCTTTTAGAGTGACGACCCGCAAATGTTGTGTCTGGACCGCTGCTCTAACGTCTCTCACCCGAAGCTGCCCTACCTCCGCGCGCCTCGCCCCTAGCATCTCGAAGCAGCGGATCATGACACGTCGTCTTGATTTGACATATGGGGACGCCGATGCGTCTGCAGCTGCGGCAAGGCGAAGACACTTTATTGTCTCAATATTTATTGGGAAACGCTCCTCGACCCTTGTCATTGGAGGTATCGCCGAGTGAGACTTTGAGTTTCGAATAAGCTTTGATCCGTCGGGAGTGAAGATCGTTTGTTCTATTGCTGTAATGGTTAAGCGACTAGGTGAATGGAACTCTCTAGATAAAAAATCGATAAAGTCTACGCAGTTTTTTGCAATGTTTTTAACTGTGTTTTGGGTGCGTAGTTTTGTACCATCCGCTCTGCGTTGGCCGAGTAGGGTTGTGACAAAAAAATTGAATTGCAAATCGGTGAGATCAAGAAATCTTGTATTTTGTGCATCGCAATAACGTATCAGGTGGCTAATGTTTGTGGCGTAAGAGAGTAGTGAACCACCTCTGTCGCTTCTTGAAAGCCCCCTATCATAGAGCTCCAATAGCCATATGTTAGCTTCGATGCACCACGAGCCGCTTGGCCATCTAAGTGTTGGGATATTTCCTGCATCACTGAGGATGATCGAGTGATCAGGTTTAACAGCGAACGGAAGTTTTTGATTGGTGTTAATATGTTTATAGAGCTTTTTCATGAAGCTTGCCCGCTAACGTTCCCACAGTTGACAGCATATCAAGCAGCTCGCTTGATTCTTTTGCATAAAGTGCCGATGCTACGCTGTCGTTGCAAAGCTGAGCAAAGGACCGAGTTTGGCGCATGGATAGTCGCAGCAGCTTGGTTATAGCCAATAGATCCAAATTCAGCTGAGCATTTTCTTGTGTGAGTTTGGCTATTGTGTCTTTTTGACTTTTTCGTTTTACCGAGGTCGGCGTAGTAGCCTGTGTCACTGCACTCAAAGCGCTGGCCCGTAGCTGATCCAAGTGCGTAAACCCACCAGGAGCGTAATGCTCACAGTGACGTTTCAATGTGTTCAATGATGTTTTGGAAATCCCCAGCTTTTCAGAGTGATAGCTCGACAGCTTTCCCTGGCTTTTGAGCGATGAAAGAAGCACAGAGTCTTGTAAGTATGCGGCCGGATTAGCAGAAACTAAAACTAGTAGTTTGCACAAATTTTGGATTGACTGCTCTTGAGTAGCGCTACTCATGTATTATTTCCTTTGTCTCGAATTGTGGCGATGATTCTATAAGGGGTGCCGTCCGAGCCAGTCAGAAATTCTGGTTCTATTTTTACTGATCCGGTCGAAATGCAATAGAGTAGATACTCTTCTATTTGTTCTTCTGGTAGTATTGCAAAATCAGATATTTGATAATGCTTTTGTATGAAAGTGGTAAGGTTACTTACCTTATCGGGCTCTGCGCGAAGCATCCGTGCGCCCCACTCTGCTTTCACCTCTCTCAAGACCTGACCTGGTGTGCTTTCGGTAATGTAGTGGTAAATCATCTCGCTATCGCCGTGGCCAAGCACCCACCTCAAAATATCCAAAGTGTCTTCTTTTTCTGTTTGATGCCAAAAGAAAACTTGCGCAAAGAATCGTCGAAGTTGGTGATGCCGCAAATAAAACCGACGCCCTCTATCGTCTAGGGGAGTTTGAAAGTAATCGCAAAAAATGTCGAACTTCAACTGAGATGTGTGCGGGTGCAAGTTCTCGAGCCTGCCGTTTTTTAATGGCCCGCTTAGTACTTCTCTGTGCCGGTCGAGTAAGCCAAGTTTTATTAGGCTTGCCTGCATGGTCTCTAAGCTTTGAATCATGTCCGCAGCGATATGGGGTATTGGTCGAACAATTTTTACGTTCAGTCCGTAAAGCCCGGTTTTTCGATTGACTGTTTCAAGGGATCGGTGGTCTGAGGAAAGGCATTGGCCTGCGATAATTTTCCTCAGTTCCGAAGCACGCCGAGCCTGTAGTACTCCTAGCGTGACTTGGATCGCCCCCAGTAGTACCTGCATGAGTTCGTGGAGTGAGGGAGTTGATCGAAGCGAGTCAAATTTCGCCTTGAAGTTAGGGTCGTTTTTTCTGGTGCGGGAAGAAAATTGCTTGTTCCAGACATTTACATTGAGTGCGCTCAATTTTCCATCTAGGTAGCGGGATATATCAATAGACTCGCATCGTGTGGATTGATACGGTATTCCCATAATTATCACTGATTCCATTAGCCTTAGGTAGCTTGAAATGATTGCTTTGCCATATTCAAGATAGAATTCAATTGAGTCTCTAAGGCACTTTAGGGTGAGCGCTACAGGCAGCGAGGTGAAACGTCCTACTTTGCTTAGGTTAAACTGCTCCTCAAGGTATTCCGAGGATGGGATTTCGAGATCTGAAACTGGTGTGAGATTAGAGTTCTGTCGTAACACCCTTAAAACTTCAAATGTTGAAAGAATCGCTCCGGTTGCAGGCGGAGTCATACTTGCATGTCTTGCGCGTACGGGAACCCGTGAGAACTCAGGGACTTGATAGTTGCGAGGCTTTAGCACGAAAAAAGTAGGGATCGGATAGTGTTTTACTCCGCCTAATGTATTCACATATAGGATTCTAGCTATTTTTGTTGTGTCGATAGTGAGTGCTGATCGCGGGCCGCAAATGTAAAATCCCGCAAGCCAAAGCGCCGCTCGCACCGTGCAAATATCTTCGCGTTGCGGGAAATCGTCACGCAGCGCATCCTCGATTTCTAGGATACTTTGCGATAACTCCTCCCATGGCTCCGTCAAGATTGGGTAATCTTCGAGTGCCTGATAAATTTCAATTTTTGGGGTTGACTCAACTAAACCTTTCAGGAAGCCTCTAAGTTTTTCTGGCCATTCATACACCACAGTAGAAAGGTTGGGTGAGCGGCCACAGCTTGCAAGCAGCGCCTTAAGATTGTTGCTGTTAAGCAATTTTAAGCCATGTTCGTGTATGCGGAAGCTGTCGTTATTAATTAGTAGCCAGTCAATCACACCGACTGTATTTGCAACCTTCCTTTGCATTGTCGAATTTGATAGTGTGGACATCGGGTTGTAGTTTGTTCCGGCAGCGCAAATCCACCTTTTAAAAAGTCTGCACAAATCTCCATCCAAGCAAGATGTAAGGGGGACGGTTTCGACCAAGATTCTGAAGTCGATGCGCATAGGTTCGGATAGACCAAAGTCGAGATCCCAAGTTTCCGCTTCAAATTTGTTTTTAAGGAAGGGGGCTGAATCGAATGGTGTGGGTTCGCTTCCGAAATACTTATCAAAGTACTCAATATTTGCTTTGAGGAAGTCTAGGTTATCCATTTGATGAGATGCCTATGTCGCTCATTGGGCCAAGTTCCTTCGCAAGTTTGAATACTTCGAGGGCTTCAAAGCTGTTGTCTTTATCAGAATGTAGATGGTCAAGTAAGTGCTCGCAAAACTCTGCCCAATGCATAAGGTTTTCGCTCAATTCGACTTCTTCTCTACGCTCTTTCAAGGTCAGTAGTATTCTCGCGACGGGCAAACTAATTGATATAAGGACCTTGGTGTTGCCTGGTCGAGTTGGATCTGGTAAGATAGGCAGAGTTTCTTCGTTTATGTCAGGTAGTGTGTGGTTTTCCAGAAATGAGGCGAGCTCATGGTCATTAGTGAAATTTGTCGCCTCTAGTAGGAGCTTGCTGGACTTCATTGCTTGAACTATTACCCCTGTCTGAAAAACTCTAACCCACCGGTCCCGAAAGTAATGCAAGATACTTGTGGGTAAGTAGGTCGCTAGTAATTTTGGGTCGTAGTTAGCGTGACCTAATACCTTTGCCATCGAATGGAGGCTGCCAGTCTCTAGGAAATGTACGACGCCGGATGTGGTTCTCATTTTTGAGGGGCAGAGAATAGCCTTGGCGAAGTGCTCGAGTTCTTCCGGTTTCCAATGGGATAAGTCATGGGTTGTTGTGAGTTCGTTTACTAGGTTCTTTACTCGTCCGTCGTCAGTTTTTGCTTTGCACCCGAACTCACATGGAGGGCCCACGAATTGCCTGGAGGTCAGCAGTAGCTTTCGCCATCGTGGGTCGTTTGTTTTTTTTAAGGACGCACGCAGTGGTGAAGTGATGTCAACTAGTAGTTGAACTATTTTCTTTGATTCTTCATTCAGTGGAATTCGAATTTCAGATTTGCTGGGGCCGCGCCGATCTTTATGGCCATGCAGGTATTCTATTGTGTCTCCCGAGTCTATACCCCTGCACTTGCCATTTTTATCAAAGATCGCCACGCTGGTGAGAAAACTTGGGGTGATCTTAGGGTCTAATGAAATAAGTTTTATGCATATTGGTATTAAAGCGTCAGTGGTTGGTAGTCCTAGGCTTTCAGCAATGGGGCCGTGAGAAACGTTGCAGTTTTTGAGAACGCGTCGGAGTTCGTCGTATCCATATATTTCTAGGGTTGCGGCGAGATTTTTTAGCTGGTCTGGATTATCGTTCGACGCGAGCCAGGCGTTAGGCTCATCGTGTAGTCTGGAGCCCGTAAGTATAGGTTTGCCATCTCGAGCTAAAAGAGCGAGTCTCTTGTTGGCAGTCTGAACCCTTTGAACAACTCTGTTACACCATTCAATTGCTGCGCTATGGCAGAAAATGATCCGTCTTTTCAGGTGTCGAAATGCTTCGTCATCTGAGATATGGAGGGGGATCTCTGTCAAGAGATTGGCTTTTACAATTCCGCCCGAGCGTTCTTTTAGATTTTTGTTTTGTCCGCGTGAATCGGTCGGGGCCGGATCGGCGAGACAATCAGGTTTTGCAAAAAGACCATTCGGAATAAGTTGGGTTTTGATAAACGGTATAATTTGATAGCGCCAAGAAGCTATGGCAGTCTCATGATGTAGGTTCTTTTCTACGGAGCTAAGGTAAAGGTGTCTCCACAGGGCGCTGAAAAAAAGAGTGGAGCCATCTTTGTTGCTAAAATCCGCTTCGTCGAACTCATTTGGATATATGGAAAGGTACGAGCTAAATAAACTGACAAATTGAATGTTTGGCAAGCGACGGCCTGCAAGATACGTTTCGCATATGTTGTATAACAGCTGGGTGAATTTCCTACCATATGAGTAATAAACGTTGACGAGGGGTAAGTTGACAGTTTTCCCTGCTCCGTTGAGGCATGCCCACCCGGACCAGTACCAGACTTTCTCCTCATTCAAATGTAAGCTTTCAAAGGCTGAACGATACTTGATAAATAATGGATTGGCGGTCGTATCCGAACCAAACGTTGAAAAGGGCGGGGCGTCATGTTGGGATCTGACGCAGTTTACGACAGCCGTAAGTTTTCTAATGATTGTAGAAATCGTCCCTTTAGTTAGGGTGGCGAATTTCGGGCTTGATAGAGCGCCGCAAAACGTGGCGAGAATCTCATCGCTGGCAGTGGACGCGACATCCTGATAGGTAAGCGTTTGATCCGTAATCTGAAGGTAGCACTCGAGATAGCGGAGCGTGCTAGTAATGCGCTGCCCCTGAGGAATATGGTCTCTGGCAAAGAGGGAGAGAGGCCGCTCTTCAAGATTTTCAAACGGATGGTCCGCCCGCGCGATTATGTCTTTGATAATTGTCAATGTCATACCCCGCCGAGAAAACAGGCTTGCCAGCAGCTAGCAAGCTGCTTGTGCTAGGTATAGACAAGATTATGCAGAACGCAAAACAAGCATTTTGTCGTGACGGTCAGCTTCGGCTTTATCCATGAACAAGCGCTCCAGATCGCGGCTGCTGCGGTATACCACTTCGACGGCCATTCATCACCTCACATGCCTTTTGAAAATCGATAGAGTCGATACTGTTTATTTGTACAGTGTTAATGATAGGGTAATCCACAGCACTAAGATAGTGGCAATTGAGCAATCTGCTTTGCCAGGCCGCGATGTCGGCCTGAGCCTAGCTGGCGCGGCACTTTTACCGTTCTTCAAGGTCTGCTTGAGCGTGTAGAATTCCGGGCAGGCAGTAGAGCCATTCAATCAACCAAGGATAAGTAATGAACGAGCTATCATCGCGCCTGAACCGGGAACGGCGCTTTCTGGTACTGCTGGGGCTGATCTGCCTGGCCATGATCGGCGGTGCCTTGTATATGCAGATCGTTCTCGGCGAGGCACCCTGCCCGCTGTGTATCCTGCAGCGTTATGCGTTGCTGTTGATTGCCGTGTTCGCTTTTATCGGTGCCGCCATGCCGGGGCGCCGCAGCCTCACCGTCCTTGAAGGCCTGGTGGTGCTCAGTGCCATTGGCGGTATCGCTGCCGCCGGTAACCATGTGTATATTCTGGCCAACCCGGCGGTCAGCTGCGGAATAGATACTTTGCAACCAATTGTTGACGGCTTGCCGCTGGCGTCGGTGCTGCCATTGGTGTTCCAGGTCGACGGATTCTGCTCCACGCCTTACCCGCCGGTATTGGGACTTTCCCTAGCGCAATGGGCATTGTTGGCGTTCATTCTGACGGCGGTTCTGGTGCCGTTGGGCATCTACCGCAACCGTCGCAAGCCTTAGACAAAAGTCATGTGTTGATGCAAGTCTGATGTGCAATGGATCTTTCCTGCAACGTCGCACCAGCATTGATCTGAATCAACCCTGAGGCCTTGAAATACAAAGGCTTCAGGGGTATTGCAGAGGGTGCGACAAACTGTCGCGAAACTGATTTTTTAGCACTGATTATTACAGTTTCTGTAAAAGACTGTTGCTCAATTAGTCATAGTCTTTGAATGTCGACCTATCTACAATCGCCCCCAATTTCCGTTCGGCACCGCTTGCGAGTCGCAGGATTAAAGGAGCTTAAGGCTTCTTTTGCTGACTCTGACGAGCATCGCCTGCGGCGATGCCGGGCTGACCCCCCTCCGTGATTTCCCGCACCAAATGGAATTGGTCTGAATACAGGCCTGTTGCCTACGAAGTCAAAACAATAAGCACCGTAATACCCGGTCAATGCCGAGCCGCCGCAGCTGGCCTCAAGGTATGACCGTATTCGATCCCATAAATGCTAACGCTTGGCAGGACGAAGTGTTGGCGACCAAAACACAAATTGCATTGAAGCAAGCTGCTCTAGAGGTCGTGAGATGAGTAAAAAGCGTTACCCCAGACTGTTTGGCATTCTGCCCTTTTTAGGCATGCTTTTACTCAGTGGGTGCAACTGGACCCTGCTCGACCCGAAGGGCCAGGTCGGCATTGAGCAAAAGAACCTAATCCTGATCGCTACCGGCTTGATGTTGCTGGTGGTGATTCCTGTCATTTTCATGACCCTCGCGTTCGCCTGGAAGTACCGTGCTTCCAACAAGGCAGCGACCTACACCCCAGACTGGTCGCACTCGACCAAGATCGAAGTGGCGGTGTGGACCATTCCGGTTCTGATCATCATTGCCCTGGGCTATGTGACCTACAAGACCACCCACGAGCTGGATCCGTATCGTCCACTGGTTTCCGATGTGAAGCCGGTGCAGATCGACGTGGTCGCCCTGGACTGGAAATGGCTGTTCATCTACCCGGAACAAGGCATTGCCACGGTCAACAAGATCGTCTTCCCGGCGAACACCCCGGTTAACTTCCGCGTGACCTCCGATTCGGTAATGAACTCGTTCTTCATTCCGGGCCTGGGCGGTCAGATCTACGCAATGGCCGGTATGACTACCAAGCTGCACCTGATCGCCAACGAAAATGGCGAGTTCGACGGTATCTCGGCGAACTACAGCGGTGCTGGCTTCACCGGTATGAAGTTCAAGGCAACCGCCACCTCCCAGGCCGATTTCGAGGCATGGGTGAACGAAGTCAAGCAATCGCCTAAACAGCTGGATGCGGCTGAATACGCGGAATTGGCCAAAACTAGCGAAAACAATCCAGTCGCGCTGTACAGCGTGGCCTCGCCTGAGCAGTTCCAGTCCATCGTCGACAAGTACGAAGGCATGAACCGCGGCCGGCCGGTCCACGAAAAAGAGCAGAGCAAAGAAGCGGCCGGTACCGAAGGGATGGACGTGAGTATGCATTCAGCTGCTGGGGCAGAGGAGTAAGAGATGTTCGGTAAACTAAGCCTGGATGCGATTCCGTATCACGAGCCGATAGTCATGGTGACACTCGCCATGATCGCGCTCGGCGGTCTCGCGGTGATTGGTGCAATCACCTATTTCAAGAAATGGACCTACTTGTGGACCGAGTGGCTGACCACGGTTGACCACAAAAAAATCGGCGTGATGTACATCATCGTCGCAATGATCATGCTGCTGCGTGGTTTTGCCGATGCCATCATGATGCGTACCCAGCTGGCGATGGCCACGGGTGGCTCCGAAGGCTATCTGCCGCCTGAACACTATGACCAGATCTTCACCGCTCACGGTGTGATCATGATCATCTTCATGGCGATGCCATTCTTCACCGGCCTGATGAACCTGGCGCTGCCTCTGCAGATCGGTGCACGTGACGTTGCCTATCCGTTCCTGAACTCCCTGAGCTTCTACCTGCTGCTGGCAGGTGTGCTGCTGGTCAACATCTCCCTGGGTGTTGGTGAGTTCGCCAAGACCGGTTGGGTTGCTTATCCGCCACTAGCGGGGATCCAGTACAGCCCTGGGGTGGGGGTGGACTACTACATCTGGGCGCTACAGCTATCAGGTCTAGGTACGACACTAACGGGCGTCAACTTCCTGGTCACCGTGCTGAAAATGCGCGCGCCTGGCATGAAGCTGATGGACATGCCGATCTTCACCTGGACCTGCACCTGGGCCAACGTTCTGATCGTTGCTTCGTTCCCGATCCTGACTGCTGCTCTGGCACTGCTGACGCTTGACCGTTACATGGATTTCCACATTTTCACCAATGAACTTGGTGGCAATCCGATGATGTACGTCAACCTGTTCTGGGCTTGGGGTCACCCTGAGGTTTACATCCTGATCCTGCCGGCTTTCGGTGTGTTCTCGGAAGTTACCTCGACCTTCGCGGGTAAACGTCTGTTCGGCCACAAATCGATGATCTACGCTTCCGGCGCGATCGCGGTACTGGGCTTTGCGGTATGGCTGCACCACTTCTTCACCATGGGTTCTGGCGCCAGCGTCAACACCTTCTTCGGTCTGGCTACAATGCTGATTTCGATCCCGACCGGGGTGAAACTGTTCAACTGGCTGTTCACGATCTACCAGGGCCGTCTGCGCTTCACCGCGCCGATTCTGTGGACCCTGGGCTTCATGGTTACCTTCTCCATTGGTGGTATGACTGGCGTACTGCTGGCTGTTCCAGGTGCTGACTTCGTTCTGCACAACAGCCTGTTCGTAATCGCTCACTTCCACAACGTGATCATCGGTGGTGCGGTATTCGGCTACATTGCCGGCTTCGCCTTCTGGTTCCCGAAAGCCTTCGGTTTCACCCTGAACGAGAAGTGGGGCAAAGCTGCCTTCTGGTTCTGGATCTCCGGTTTCTACGTGGCCTTCATGCCACTGTACGCACTGGGCTTCATGGGTATGACCCGTCGTCTGAACCACTCCGACAACCCACTGTGGGAACCCTACCTGTACGTAGCCGTATTCGGCGCCGTGCTGATCCTGTTCGGTATCGCTTGCCAGCTGATCCAGCTGTACGTTTCGGTTCGCGACCGCAAGGACAACATGGACGTGACCGGCGACCCATGGGGCGGCCGTACCCTGGAATGGTCGACTTCGTCGCCACCTCCGTTCTACAACTTCGCTCACATGCCTGAGAAAGTTGGCCTGGATGCCTGGCACGAAGCCAAGGAAGCCGGTGTTGCGTACAAGGTTCCGGCCAAGTACGAAGCGATCCACATGCCGAACAACACCTCTACCGGTCTGTTCATGGGTCTGCTGCTCACCGTATTCGGTTTCGCCTTCATCTGGCACATCTGGTGGCTGGTTGGCGCTAGCCTGGTTGCGACCATCGCAGTCTTCGTTGCTCACGCTGCGCGTGATGACCAGGGCTACATGGTTCCAGCCGAGGAAGTGGCGCGCATCGAAGGCGAGCGCATGAAGTCCCTGGGCTTGGCTACCGGTTCGCCGGTGGGCGCACGTGTCAAATCGTTTGAGCAGGTTTAATCAATGTCCAGTCATGTAATCAATGCAGACACTCATGCTCATGGTCACGACCATGGGCATGACGATCACCACCACGACTCGGGCCAGATGACCGTCTTCGGTTTCTGGCTGTACCTGATGACCGACTGCATCCTGTTTGCGTCGCTCTTCGCCACCTACGCGGTGCTGTCCGGCAGTTTTGCCGGCGGCCCGTCGGGTCATGACATTTTCCAACTGGACTTTGTCGCGGTTGAAACCGCACTGCTGTTGCTGTCGAGTATCACCTTCGGTTTCGCCATGTTGCAGCTGTTCAAAGGCAACAAGGGCGGCGTGCTGGGCTGGCTGGCTATCACCTTCCTGCTCGGTGCCGGCTTTATCGCGATGGAAATCTATGAGTTCCATCACCTGATCTCCGAAGGCTTCGGTCCGCAGCGCAGTGGTTTCCTGTCGGCGTTCTTCGCGCTGGTCGGTACCCACGGTCTGCACGTGACTGCCGGTCTGATCTGGATGGCGGTACTGATGTACCAGATCAGCAAGCACGGTATCACCAACACCTCCAAGACCCGCATGAGCTGCCTGAGCCTGTTCTGGCACTTCCTCGATGTGGTCTGGATCTGCGTGTTCACCGTTGTCTATCTGCTGGGGGTTCTGTAAATGGCTAACGCACATAACAGCCACGCCGAGGGCAACCACGGCAGCGTGAAGTCCTACCTGATCGGCTTCGTCCTGTCGGTAATTCTGACGGCGATTCCGTTCGGCCTGGTCATGTACCCAAGCATGCCGAAAGACATCACGGTCATGATCGTGGTGGCGCTGGCGGTCATTCAGGTGGTGGTACACCTGGTGTACTTCCTGCACATGGACCGTTCCGAAGCACAGCGCTCCAACGTGACGACCTTCCTGTTTACAGCGATGGTCATTGCTCTGTTGGTGGGCCTGTCGCTGTGGATCATGTTCAGCATCCACACCAGCATGATGGCGAAGTGAGGTAAGACGGCATGTCCATTAAGCACTTTATCCAAATCACCAAACCGGGGATCATTTTCGGTAACGTGCTTTCTGTGGCAGGCGGTTTTTTCCTTGCCGCGCAAGGGCATGTCGACTTCATGCTATTCCTGGCCACGGTGATTGGTACTTCGCTGGTGGTGGCGTCCGGTTGCGTGTTCAACAACTGCATCGACCGTGACATCGACATCAAGATGGAGCGCACCAAGAACCGTGCGATGGTTCAGGGCCAGATCTCGCTGAAAGTCGCCTTGGCCTACGCCACCCTGCTCGGGGTGGTCGGCCTTGGCCTGCTGTACGTGCAGGCCAATGCCCTGGCAGCGCTGTTCGGCCTGATCGGCTTCATCATTTATGTGGGTTTCTACAGCCTGTACCTGAAGCGGAAATCGGTGCACGGCACCCTGGTTGGCAGCCTGTCCGGTGCCATGCCTCCGGTGATCGGTTACTGCGCGGTAAGCAACAGCTTCGACCTGGCTGCATTGACCCTGCTGGTGATGTTCAGCCTCTGGCAGATGCCGCATTCGTATGCCATTGCGATCTTCCGCTTCAATGACTACCTGGCTGCCTCGATTCCGGTTCTGCCGGTCAAGCGTGGCATCGAGGTCGCCAAGAAGCACATCCTCTGGTACATCGTGGCCTTCCTGGTCGCAACCTTGATGCTGACCCTGGGTGGCTACGCGGGTACCAGCTACCTGGCTGTTGCCGCCGCCATGGGCATGTACTGGTTGTACATGGCCTGGACCGGCTACAAGGCTGCTGATGATCGTGCGTGGGCACGTAAGGTGTTCGTGTTCTCGATCTTCACCATCACTGCCCTGAGCGTGATGATGTCGCTGGACACCCAGGTGCCGACCGATGTGCTGATGACCTACATACATTGAGTATGACGGGTTGAACAAAAACGCCCCGGGCCGCAAGGACCGGGGCGTTTTTGTTTGTGGCGCAGGCCTTGCTGCCGGGGCGATTTGCCCTCTGCTGGCGGCAAGGCGCTGTGGATAGAGTGCGGTGACATTCATCCATGGAGGACCCCCATATGAGCGTAATGACTGTTTATTTCTGCGGCACCGGTTCGCATCGATTCGATGATAAAAACCCCAACTTCTGGAATGGCGAGCTGGTCTCGACATTGGCAGCGAACGATCAGGGCAAGGAGTTTGCCCACTGGATCGCGGTCGACGGCCCGGGCAGTGGCGATTTGCAATCTGATGATCTGTTTGTCGAGCCGGGTGGTTACTTCAACTGGAACCAGACCCTGTTTGGCAAAGGCTGGGAAGAAAATGTTCAACACGCACTGCAAATCATCAAAGGCCAGAGCAACTGGCAGCGCAATGAGCTGAGTGAAGATGATTACAAGCGCTTGAAAGCCGCAGGTGTGCCGATTCCGGATGCAACGGCAACGTCCTCCTGGTTCTGGCGTACTTACAACTATGGCAATCGCCCGATTACCCCACAGATGCTCCAGGAGCAGATCATCAAGCAGTTCCGCAAGGACGGCATCATCCCGACCCAGATCAATCTGGTCGGCTGGAGCCGAGGTGGCGTCAGTTGCCATATGCTCGCCAACGCCTTGCTGGCCGACAATCAGTTGAAGGATCTGCCAGTAAACATTTTCGCGATCGACCCGGTGCCCGGTATTGGCAACTTCGACCGTCATCGCGTGCAGTTAGGCGAAAACGTGAAGCAGTATGTTGGCTTCTTTTCCCGTGACGAGCGCTCCAAGGGATTTGCCTGCGTGATCCCGAAAGCCCACGTCAGAACGCGTTGCCATGTCTACCCGATGCCAGGTCGGCATGCCACCTTGGTGGGTAATGCCTCGGCGGATGGTGCAACAGGCGGTAAAGTGCTGGCCGAACCTGGCTTGGTGGTTCGGCACTTTGCCGAAGTCTGCCTGACGAATTGGGGCGTTAAACTGCAGAAAATGCTCAAGCTCGATGACAAAGCTCTTCAGAACTACCATCAGGCGATGATCAGCGATGATGGCAAGTACCAGGCGATGCACAAACATTCTTACACCTTGGTAACCGAGTCCAAAGATGACCAGCGCTCTGTGTGCCTGGGCGACAAGGACACGGCCTTCTCCAGTATTCAGGGGGCTGCATTCCAGCCTGACAGCGCGCTTGCGGCGCCAATCAAGTGGGACATGACAACCTATCAGGAAATTCGCTGACCGCCGCCGGAGCCAGGGTAAGCAGCCCGGTATTTTCTTCCTCGACTGGACAGGCGGCCTACCCAGGCTCTATTGTTGGCACCGGCCACCGCAGTGGCCAACGTCGCTCGGACGGTTCCGGGCGCTTACGTCTTCGAGGAAGCCATGGCTGACCAAGGTTCGCCGCGCCGCTTTGCGCGCATTGATCGTCTCCCCCCTTACGTCTTCAACATCACCGCCGAACTCAAGATGGCTGCACGCCGTCGTGGTGAGGACATCATCGACCTGAGCATGGGCAACCCTGATGGGGCTACGCCGCCGCACATCGTCGAGAAGCTGGTGCAGGTTGCCCAGCGTGAAGACACGCATGGCTATTCCACCTCCCGCGGTATTCCACGTTTGCGCCGGGCCATCTCACGCTGGTACCAGGAACGTTACGACGTCGAGATCGACCCGGAAAGCGAAGCCATCGTCACCATCGGCTCCAAGGAAGGCCTGGCCCACCTGATGCTGGCCACCCTGGATCATGGCGATACCGTGCTGGTACCCAACCCCAGCTATCCGATCCATATCTACGGTGCAGTGATTGCCGGTGCGCAGGTGCGTTCGGTGCCGCTGGTGCCGGGTGTGGATTTCTTCAACGAGTTGGAACGGGCGATTCGCGAGTCGATTCCCAAGCCGAAAATGATGATTCTCGGCTTCCCCTCCAACCCGACCGCGCAGTGCGTCGAGCTGGACTTCTTCGAACGGGTAGTGGCGCTGGCCAAACAGTACGACGTATTGGTGATCCACGACCTGGCCTACGCCGATATCGTCTACGACGGCTGGAAAGCGCCGTCGATCATGCAGGTGCCAGGCGCCAAGGACATCGCGGTGGAGTTTTTCACCCTGTCCAAGAGCTACAACATGGCCGGCTGGCGTATCGGCTTCATGGTTGGCAATCCGGAACTGGTCAGCGCCCTGGCGCGGATCAAGAGTTACCACGACTACGGCACTTTCACGCCGCTGCAAGTGGCTGCAATTGCCGCCCTTGAAGGTGATCAGCAGTGTGTGCGGGATATTGCCGAACAGTATCGTCAGCGCCGCAACGTGCTGGTCAAAGGCCTGCACGAAATGGGCTGGATGGTCGAGAACCCCAAGGCCTCGATGTACGTCTGGGCGAAAATTCCGGAAGAGTACGCGCACCTCGGTTCGCTGGAGTTCTCCAAGAAGCTGCTGGCCGAGGCCAAAGTCTGTGTGTCGCCAGGCATCGGCTTTGGTGACTACGGCGACGATCATGTGCGCTTTGCCTTGATCGAAAACCAGGACCGCATCCGTCAGGCGGTGCGCGGTATTCGCCAGATGTTCCGTGCCGATGGGGTGGGCAAGGCCCAGAAGTAATCCGTAGGAACGGGCTTGCCCCGCGATTGCGTTTTTTCAGACGCATCGCATCGCGGGGCAAGCCCGCTCCTACAGGCGGTTGCTGCCGTCAGCCAGCCACATAGTACTTGTCACTCACGTTCTTGACGTTGACCGCCGCCGATACTCCCTCCAGCGAGGCATCCGCCTTGCCGAAGTCATACTTGAGCATGGCGTCGACCAGCGTATAGCCCGGTACCTCGAAGGTGTTCTGCGCATCGCCATAGGTCGAGTTAGCTGTGCGAATCAGATGCATTTGAGAGATTGTCGCATCTTATTGCGGGCTGGCAGTCGGCGGTCATCAACTTCGCAAACGGGCAATTTCAACCGCCCGTCAGGCGCAATATTTTTCTACATCTCCCCCCTTCTCAAAGCGCTGGCGAAGCATAGAATGGCGGCGGGTTTTCTCCCAATAACGATAAACTTGCCCCCCGTCTTTTCATCATGTCCGAACATAATCCTTGTTTGAACTGCGGCGCCTGCTGCGGGTATTTCCGTGTGTCATTTTTCTGGGGTGAGTGCCAATCGGCGGGAGGTCTGGTACCCGACGAGATGGTGGTGCAGATCAACCCCACGCGTGTGGCAATGATCGGCACCGACAGCAAACCCTGCCGTTGCATTGGCCTTGAAGGCGAGATTGGCAAAGGCGTCAGTTGCAGCCTTTACGAACAGCGTTCCAGCCCGTGTCGCGAATTCGATGCCGCCTGGGTCAACGGTCAGGCAAACCCGAGCTGCGATGCTGCGCGGGCTGCCTATGGCTTGCCACCCCTGGAAGCCAACGAGCCGCTGTGGCCCGATGAGGGCGCTGAGGTCGCCTGAAGGCTTCCAGCCCAGCGCGCAACAGCGTTAGGGTAGACTGTGCGACTCTTCGGACAGAACAGGAGTTCTCCCCCCGTGTCGCACCCCTACGTATTTCCCCAGGACCTTTGCTTGCCTAGCCCGCGTTTGCAGTTGCGGCCGATGACTGCCGAGGATGCCGGTGCATGGCTGCAGATCATGGCTGATCCTCAGGTCATGCGTTACTGGAACCACGCGCCCTGGGCTCACCTTGAACAAGCGCAGGCAGCACTGGCAGCGGATCGCCAGGCCTACGCGCAAGGCGAATTGCTCAAGCTTGGCATCTACCGCCGTGACAACGGCGAGTTGATTGGCATGTGCCAGTGTTCCAGTCTTGAAAGCGCCTCGCGCCGCGGTGAGATCGGCTATTGCCTGTCCACGGCTGCACAAGGGCAGGGCTTCATGGGTGAGGCGCTGGAGCTGTTTGTTCAGTACCTGGCCAGTGAGCTGAACATGCGCCGTCTTGAAGCGGAAATCGATCCACGCAACGTTGCTTCGGCACGCACCCTCGAGCGCTTGGGCTTTACCCTTGAAGGCGTGCTGCGTGAGCGCTGGTGCGTGGCTGGGGAGCTGTCCGATTCGGGGCTCTACGGCCTGCTGCTTGAGCGTGATGCCGGATGATTGCCAGGCGTTACGTTTCGCTCACCCTGGTGCTGTTCCTGGTAAGCCTTGGCTTCAACGCCATGTACCTCAGTGGTGACGGGCGCCTGCATGCTTTGCAGGCGCTGCTGTACGGCCCTTGGGGTCTGGTGTTCGGGATGTTCGGCTGGTTCGCCAATCCTTTGTTGGGATTGGCGATACTCCTGCACCGGCGTTGGCGTTGGGTATCGCTGGCGCTGGGGCTGGGCGCGTTGTACCTGGCCCTGACCTGCCTGGGGATCGACCGACTGCCCGACAACCGCAGCTACAACTTCGTCAACCTGACGCACTTTGCACCGGGGTTCTATATCTGGCTGCTAGCGATCATCGGCTTTTGCCTGGGGCAGGCCTGGTGGTGTCACCAGGTGCGTCAGGGCCTGACGATACCGGGCTGGCACTGGCTGGATGGCGTGCTGCTGGTGGTGCTCGGGGTGGTGATCAACGTTGCCCTGCAAGCGCCCAGTCTGCGGTTCGAAATGGATCGTGCTTTAGAACCACCAGCGGCGGTCCAGCCGCTTGACCCGGACACTATCTAGCGGCAGTCGACGTCCCCCACTGCACCACCAGCATACCGAGCACAATCAGGCCGACCCCGGCCAGGCGCACGCCGTTTACCGGTCGCTGCGCCAGGCCCATCAGGCCCCATTGATCGATCAGCAGGGATGACACCACCTGACCGGCAATCACACAGACGATAAACCCGGCCGCCCCCAGACGCGGAGTGAGCATCAACGCTGCGGTGATGTAGGCAACACCTCCCACACCGCCTAGCCAGGCCCACCAGGGCGCTTGGCTCAAGGCGCCCACTTGCGGGAGCGGCGCGCGCAGCACCAGCAGCGCTGGAATCACCAGCAACACACTGATGCCCAACGACACCAGACTGGCCCACAGCGGATGCCCGAGCAGGCGGCCCAAGGCCGCATTGCTGCCAGCCTGGAAAGGTACTGCGGCCCCCGCTAGCAAGGCGATAAGCAGCGGCAGCAAAGCGGCAGGGGTGAACGACAAGCTCATAGCAAGACTCCTTGAAGATGGCTTGTTAAAGTCTTGGCTATGCACTGCGTTAATGGAAATTCGAATGCTGCACGGGAGTTATTCGTTCTATGGATGATCTTCGCCGTATTGACCTGAACCTACTGCTGACCCTGCATGCCTTGCTGGCCGAACAACACGTGTCGCGCGCGGCGTTGCGCCTGCATCGCAGCCAGCCGGCGGTGAGTCATGCCTTGGCACAGCTGCGCGAACTGTTCGCCGATCCGTTGTTGGTACGCCGCGGAGGGCGCCTGCAGGCCACAGCCCGTGCCCAGGCCTTGATCGAGCCGTTGCAGCAGGCCCTGGAACAACTCGATGGATTGCTTGCCCAGCCCGGTTTCGACCCGCGCAAGGCGCAGCGCAGTTTTCGTCTGGCTATGTCGGACTACGGCGCCCGTGTGGTGTTGCCGGGACTGATGCGAGTGCTGCGTGAGGAAGCGCCGGGAATTGATCTGGTGGTAATTCAGGGCAGCCGTGAGGCGATGCTGGGCCATTTGTTCGATGGCGAAGCCGATCTGGCGCTCGGCGTGTTTCCACAATTGCCTGCTGAGTTGCGCGTTGCAACGCTGTTCGAAGAACGCTTTACCTGCATTGCCGACCGCGGCGGGTTGCCTGCTCGCGGCGGTTTGAATCTGGCCGATTGGCTGGCCCGCCCTCATGTGTTGGTGGCGGTGCGCGCTGGCATCGACAATGAAATCGATCTGGCGCTTACCGCGATCGGGGCCCGTCGCCGAGTCGCACTGGCGTTGCCGCATTGGGCGGCGGCGCAGGAGGTGATTGCCGGCACTGATCTGGTGCTCACCGTTGCCCGGCGTAGCCTCGACAACGGCAAGCTCGACCCGCGCTTACGCCGCTTCGAACCGCCACTGGCGATCAAGGCATTTGGCTTTCAGCAGGCCTGGCATCAGCGGCGCGAGGGTGAAGCGGGGCACCGTTGGTTACGCGAACGGGTGGCGCAGGTGTGTGCTCGCTAGGAGGGCTTGTGCAAGCGTCTGCTGCCCGGCATTCTGACCGGCCCTTACATGGAGTTGTGTGGATGAAGCATTCACTGCTGGCGCTCACGCTGATGAGCGCCATTGTCCCCTTTGCCAATGCCCAGAGCGACTCGGCCGCCTACAGCCAATGCATGCAGAATGCTGCAACTACAGTGGCGAGCAAAGCGTGCATCGGTGCCGAGATCGAACAGCAAGATGCGCGCCTGAACGCTGCTTACAAAAGCGCCATGGCCGCCCTCGAGCCAGCGCAACAAGGGCAGTTGCGTGATGCCCAACGGGCGTGGATCAAGTACCGGGACGCCAATTGCGAACTGTATTATCGGCTCACTGGCGGCACCATCGATCAACTCAATGGTGCAGGGTGTGTGCTTGAAATGACCAAGGCCCGCGCCACCGAGTTGTCAGGGTTGAACGGGTATTAACGGTCAAGACCATCAGTGCCTGGCTGCGCGAGCCTTGAGGTACTCGCGCACTTCAACCTGGTTGCCGGAAAACTCGATACGCTCAGCCTTGCTGTCACGATGATAGGCGTACATCGGGTCGTAGTATTCGCTGAGCAGGCCGCTGATCCAGGCACGGTGCAGGTCGACCGTCGCAGTGCGTTGCTGCTCGTCCAGGGCCTGCTGCAGCAGAGCCGAGAAGCGTTGGTAGCGCTCACCGCCCAAGCGCTTGAGGATATTGCCCATGCTCTGCTTCAGGCGTTCGGCGAACAGTGTGAAACCCTGTTCGCCGCCATGCAGGGCAACGAATTCGGCGCACAGGTTGGTGACGTAGTCGCTGAGAATGCGTTCAACGCGATGCTCGAAACTGTCCTCCAGCCAGACCAGAGGGTAGTGCTGCATGCCCTGGTAAAGCTCCAGCGGTAACGAGCAACTGCCGACGATTCGGCCTTCATCTTCAAGCACAAACTGCTCAATGCCGCGTGCGCGTTTTTTCAGCACATCGATGGCCAGGTTGTTTTCGAAGTTGATCTGTACAGGCTGCCCGGTCGCGCGTTTACCGAAGCTGGAGCCGCGGTGGTTGGCATGGCCTTCGAGGTCCACGGCGTTGTCCAGCACCTGCAGCACTTCGGTTTTACCGGTGCCGGTCAGGCCACCAATCAGCACGAAATCACATTCGGCTACCGCAGACTGTGTGGTTTGCAGCAGGAAATTACGCAGGGCCTTGTAGCCGCCAATCACCTTGGGGTACTGGATGCCGGCTTCGCTCTGCAGCCACTGTTGGCTGATCTGTGAGCGCAGGCCACCGCGAAAGCAGTACAGGTAGCCTTCAGGGTTGGCGCGGGCGAACGCCGCCCAAGCGGCGATGCGCTGATCCTTGGTCTGGCCGCTGACCAGTTGGTGGCCGAGGGCGATAGCCGCCTGTTGCCCTTGCTGTTTGTAGCAGGTGCCCACCTTCTGCCGCTCAACATCATTCATTAATGGCAGGTTGATCACATTGGGGAACGCGCCCTTGGCAAATTCGACCGGGGCGCGCATGTCCATCATCGGTACATCATTCAAGAACAGCTGGCGGTAGTCGGTGGTGTTCTCACGCATTACAGCACCTCAACCGCATAACGCTGTCGCTCAACCAACTCGCCGATCGGCGCGAGGTTCAGGCCCAGTTCAGCCGCAACAGCGAGGAACTCCTCTTCACCTTCCGGTGCTACTGCAACCAGCAAGCCGCCACTGGTTTGCGGGTCGCACAGCAGGTGTTTTTGCTCGTCGCTCAGCGGGGCGATCTTGTCGCCGTAGCAGTCGAAATTGCGCAGCGTACCGCCAGGTACACAGCCTTCTGCCAGGTAATACTCGACGCCTGGCAGGCGCGGTACGGCGCTGTAGTTAAGGCGCGCACTCAAGCCGCTGCCGTCGGCCAGCTCGACCAGGTGACCAAGCAAACCGAAGCCGGTCACATCGGTCATCGCCTTGACCCCGGCCAGTTTGCCAAAGCGGCTGCCTGGGGTGTTGAGGGTGCACATCCAGTCACGGGCCAGGCCTTTGTCCTGGTCACGCAGCTTGGATTTTTTCTCCGCAGTGGTGAGGATGCCAATGCCCAACGGTTTGCTCAGGTACAGACGGCAGCCTTGGGTGGCGGTGTCATTGCGCTTCATGTGGCGCTTTTGCACTACACCGGTGACGGCCAGG
Organism: Pseudomonas sp. NUPR-001; assembly: GCF_052147955.1. Lineage (NCBI taxonomy): Bacteria > Pseudomonadati > Pseudomonadota > Gammaproteobacteria > Pseudomonadales > Pseudomonadaceae > Pseudomonas > Pseudomonas sp. NUPR-001. The sequence continues at coordinate 4,985,290 of NZ_CP197353.1, read as the reverse complement.
CCGAAGATGGGTTCAGGGGCATCAATGGAGTGACCGCCGGCCAACGGAATACCGGCTTCAGCGCATACCGCACGACCGCCGCGAATCACTTCACGGGCCACTTCCGGGGCCAGCACATTGATCGGCCAGCCGAGAATGGCGATGGCCATCAGCGGGTCGCCCCCCATGGCGTAGATATCGCTGATGGCATTGGTGGCGGCGATACGGCCGAAGTCGTAGGGGTCATCGACAATCGGCATGAAAAAGTCGGTGGTCGAGACTACACCGCGCTCATCATCGAGGGCGTACACCGCAGCGTCATCGCGTGAGGCGTTGCCGACCCACAGCTTCGGGTCCAACGCCTGAGTACCGCTTTCGGCGAGAATCACCTCGAGCATCTTCGGAGAGATCTTGCAGCCACAACCGGCGCCGTGGCTGTACTGGGTCAGACGAATCGGCTCGCTCATACGCACCTCGAAATATCGTGAGGCCCGATTGTAGCAAAGCTGGTCTTTGCGCCGATGCCTCTTATAATTCGGAAGCCAGCCCGAAGAAGGCTGTTTCCCCGCTATTGAACCGGAGAATCCCTGATGCTCAAACGTCCTCTGGCGCTGTTTGCCGGTCTCATGCTGTCGTGCTCATCCTTCCTGGCCCAGGCGGCCGATACCCTCAAGGTCAGTGCCATCCCTGACGAAGCGCCGACTGAATTGCTGCGCAAGTTCAAGCCGTTGGGCCAGTACCTGGAGCAGAAACTGGGTATGAAGGTTGAGTTCGTGCCGGTAGCCGACTACCCGGCAGTGGTCGAGGCGCTGGCCACCGACCGCCTGGACATGGCCTGGCTGGGCGGGTTCACCTTCGTTCAAGTGCATTTGAAGAGCCCGACCGCGACGCCGTTGGTGCAGCGTGAGCAAGATGCCAAGTTCACCAGCAAATTCATCACCGCCAACCCCAAGATCAAAAGCCTGGCTGATCTGAAGGGCAAGAGCTTCGCGTTCGGTTCGGTTTCGTCCACCTCCGGTAGCCTGATGCCGCGCTATTTCATGCTCAAGGACAACAACATCAAGCCGGAAACCTACTTCAGCCGTGTTGCCTATTCCGGCGCTCATGACGCCACGGCGGCGTGGGTGCAGGCCGGTAAAGTCGACGCCGGCGTGCTCAACGCCAGTGTTTGGCAAAAGCTGGTGGACTCGGGCAAGGTCGACACCAACAAGGTCACGGTGTTCGCCACCACCCCGCAATACTACGACTACAACTGGACGGTGCGCGGCAGCCTTGACCCGGCCTTGAAAGAGAAGATCAAACAAGCGTTCCTTGACCTTGACCCCGCCAAGCCAGCCGACAAAGAGATTCTCGATCTGCAGGCGGCGAGCCGCTTTATCGAAACCAGCCCGGACAATTACAAGGGCATCGAGGAGGCTGCTCGCGCCGCTGAGTTGCTCAAGTGACGATCACACTCAACGGCACGAGTCTGCGCTTGGGTCAGGTTCAGGCATTACAAGCGATAGACTTGCGCGTTGAGGCCGGCGAACGGGTGGCGATCATTGGGCCTTCGGGCGCCGGCAAGTCCAGCTTGCTGAATCTGATCGCCAGCGCAGTGGCGCCCAGCGACGGCAGTATCGAGCTGCTCGGAGAGGCGCCCTGGCGGCTCTCCGCGCAGGCTCGTCAGCGTCTGCGCGCACGGATCGGCCTGATTCACCAGGCACCGCCGCTACCTCCCCGCCAGCGGGTGGTAACCGCAGTGCTGGCCGGGCGCCTGGGGCAGTGGGGCACTTTGCGCGGGCTGCTCAATCTGTTGCATCCCAGCGATATTCCAGGTGTACGAACGGTGCTGTCCGGGCTGGGCATGGCTGACAAGCTTTTTGCCCAGTGCGGGCAGTTGTCGGGCGGGCAATTGCAGCGGGTTGGTATTGCCCGGGCGTTGTACCAGCAACCGGACATCCTGCTGGCCGACGAACCGGTTTCAGCGATGGACCCGGTGCTGGCTGAGCATAGCCTGACTACCTTGAATCAGTATGCCCGTGATCGCGGTATTACCCTGGTTGCCAGCTTGCATGCGGTAGAGCTGGCGTTGGCGCACTTCCCGCGCGTTATCGGCATTCGTGATGGGCAGGTCGCGTTCGATCGACACGCCGTAGACGTCACCCGCGAGATGCTCGATGCCCTGTATGCCAACGAGCAACTCGGTTCGCCCCAGCAGCCGGTGGCAACGACACACCTGCAGATTCCACGATGCTGACGGCTGACAGCCGCGACCCGGCTGCATTTCCCAGGTTATTGCTGACCCTGCTGGCGATCGCGTTGCTCTGGCCCGGCATTGAGCTGAGTGAGCTTAATCCGGGTGTTCTGTTGCAGGCTGAGAATCGGCGTGAGATGGGTAATTTTCTCAGCGCGTTCTGGCCGCCAGCGCATGAGCCGGAGTTTCTCGCCCTATTGTGGACGGCGACGTTACAGACGTTGGCGGTAGCTACTGCCGGTATGGCCTTGGCCCTGGTGCTGGCGATCCCGGCCAGCCTGCTGGCGAGCAGGGCGCTGTCGATGGGGGCGGCGTCACGCGCAGGCCGGTTGGGGTTCTGGTCGCGTACGGTGCGCTTGCCGGTGCGTGGGCTGTTGATTTTTTTGCGCAGCGTGCCAGAAGTCGTCTGGGCACTGCTGTTCGTTCGAGCTGTGGGCTTGGGTCCGACCGCTGGGGTATTGGCCATCGCTATTACCTACAGCGGCATGCTGGGTAAGGTCTATGCGGAGATCTACGAGTCGGTGAATCAGCGCCCGGCGCATGCGCTGCTTCAGGCAGGCAGCAGTCGTTTGAGTGCGTTCTTCTATGGCATCTTGCCCGATGCGGCGGCGGAGCTTGTGTCCTATACCGTGTACCGCTGGGAGTGTGCGATACGCGCCTCGGTGGTCATGGGCTTTGTCGGTGCCGGTGGTTTGGGCCAGCAAATCGATTTGTCGATGCGCATGTTCGCGGGCGCTGAAGTGGCGAGCATGCTCCTCGCTTTCCTGGTGCTGGTGTGGCTAGCGGACCAACTGAGCCGTTTGCTGCGGGCGAGGTTGTCATGAGGCGGTTGATCAACGTCTCGCTGATTCTGGCGCTGCTGGCGGCAGTGGTGGGCTCGTTTGCTTACTTGAATCTCGACTTGCAGGCGCTGTTCGGCAATGGCGGGCTGGGGCAGATGGGCAGCTATGCGGTGCGCTTTCTCAGCCCGGATGTAAGCCCTGAACATATGCGCGCCGTGGCCAAGGGCGCGCTGGAGACCTTGGCCATGTCTGGCCTGGGAACGCTGCTGGCGGTGATGCTTGGCCTGTTGCTGGCCTTGCCGGCGGCAGGGCGTTTCGGTGCGCTGCTGCAAGCCGTTGCACGCTTATTGCTCAATGCGCTGCGGGCGATACCGGAGTTGGTCTGGGCGGCGCTTACCGTGTTGGCTGCGGGGCTGGGGCCGAATGCCGGTACCCTGGCGCTGGCTTTGCACACCTCGGGTGTGCTCGGTCGCCTGTTTGCTGAAGCACTGGAAAATGCCCCGCCGGAACCTGCTGCAGCGATCCGCCTGCAGGGTGGCAGCCAAGTCGCTGCATTCTGCTTTGGCACGTTGCCCAACCTCTGGCCACAGCTTCTGGCCTACAGCTTGTACCGCTGGGAAAACAACATCCGTATGGCCAGTGTGCTGGGCTTCGTTGGTGCGGGCGGCTTGGGGCAGATGCTCTACACCACCCTGAGCCTGTTCCAGGAAGCCCAGGCCAGCACGGTGATTATCGCCATGCTGGTGCTGGTGCTGTTGGTGGATGCCTTGAGTGATGTGCTCAGGCAGCGTTTCGTGCGGGCTTAGCGAATACCCAAGAAGCGATCCAGCGACCAGCGTCCGCCGCCACGACCGATCACCACCAACAGCAAGCCCGCCCAGCTCAGGTGAGTGGGCCAGGCATCCGGGTAAACGAACACCTGAATCACCAGAGTCATCCCCAGCAGTGCCAAACCGGTAAAGCGAGTGAACAATCCAAGTACCAACAGCAATGGAAAAAGGTGCTCGGCATAAGTCGCCAGATGGGCTGCCAACCAGGGCGAGAGTAGCGGCAGCGCGTATTCGCTTCTGAACAGCTCAAAGGTGCTGGGGGTGATGCTCAGAAAACCCTCGACCTTGGTTCGGCCTGAAAGAAAGAAAATCGCGGCAATGCCAAGGCGTGCAACCAGTGATATCAACGAATCGCTGATCAAGCCTTGTAACTGCGCGGCGCAGCGTGACCAAAGAGTGCTACCGGCGTCAGGCTGTTTATGGGGAATGTCGCTGAGTGTATGCATGGCGTTCTCCAGTCACGACCGTCAGGCCGACAGGTGTTCAGGCAAATACTTCGGCCGCCAGAAGCTGGCCGAGCAGAGTGGTGAAATTCAGGGTTGAATCGAAGGCCAGCACCTGATTGGCAGCGGCCTCCAGTGGCAGCCCCGCAGCGCACGCGTCGAGAAAGATGCACTCGGCTTGGCCAAGCGGCTGCCACAGCACCTGGCCGGCCTGGCGGCGCAGTAGCATGCCCTCGCCGTGCCAGTCGAGCGGTTCGGGTAAGGCCAAGGCCTGGCGGTTGCTGTGCCAGATGCTGTAGATCGGTTGCTGGGCGAACCACTGCCAACGCACGTCAGTACGTGGGCGCAGTTGCTGCTGGCCAAGGTGTTCGGGGCTGATGCGGCTCATCGCTTCCACGTCCAGGGCGCTGTCTTGAGCAGCGATGTGTACTTCGATCCATAAACGGTCTGCACGGGCCACATCGGCCAGGTAAGGCAGGCTTTGAGCCGGTTCGAATTGTTCGAGAAAGGCGGCGAATTGTTCGCCATACAGAATAAGTCGGGCATCGGAAGGCGGAGCCTGCACGGCATGTATCGCTGCAGCGGCACGAAACCAGTCATTGCCGACCAGCCGTTCAACACTCGGAAAGTTAGCCTGCAAGGCATCGACGCAGCCTTTGAGCACGGTATTGCGATAGACCGTAAAGCCAGCCTGACGGGTTAATGGCAATAGCTCGGACGGATTCGAATGGCCATACAGGGCGGCGATGAAGTCGGACTGGAAAGCGCCAAGCGATACGTTGTTCATGGATGCTCACCTACACTGTCGAGCAAGGTTTGCGCGGTGTCGCGTTCACGCAGCAGTTCAGCAAAAGACGGGATCTGGTCATCACGCTCAATCAATGTCGGGCGCGGGCCAATTCGTTGCAGTACGTGTAGATACAGTGCCCAAACCTCTGCAGAGATGGGCGTGTCGTGGGAGTCGATCAGCAGCGAGCTGTTGGCGTCCTGGCTGTAACCGGCCAGGTGAATTTCGCTGATGAACGATGCTGGAAACGCATCCAGATAGGCCAGGGCGTCAAAGCCCATGTTGTGGGCGCTGACCTGAACGTTGTTGATGTCGAGTAACAGGCTGCAGCCGGTACGCCGGGCCAGTTCGGTGAGGAACTCGATTTCGCTGTAGTCATGCCCTTCAAGGTGCGCGTAGTGGCTCGGATTCTCTATGGCCAGGGGGCGGGCGAGGATGTCCTGGGCAAAGTGGATGTTCTCGACGATGCGTTGCAAAGCTTCATGGCTACGCGGGAAAGGCAGCAGGTCAGGATGGTACTGCCCTTGCCAGGTGGACCAGGCCAGGTGTTCGGAAAGCAGTGCCGGTTGCACGTGGTTGACCAACGCCCTGAGTCGATGCAGGTGGTCGATATCAGGCAACTGATCAGCCGCCAGCGACAGTGACACGCCATGCAATGAGAGCGGATGGCGCTCGGCAATGGCTTCCAGCCAGGTCAGTCGAGGGCCAGCGACCATGTAGTTCTCCGGGTGCACTTCGAACCATAAGCCAGGGGCCGTACAGTCTATGGCCGCTTCGTAGTGTTCGGCTTTGAGTCCCAGGCCTGCGCCCAGGGAGGAGAGTTTGTTCATGGTCGCGTCGCCCTCTGCAGGTGCGGTAGATCAGGCTTGTTTTGGGGTCAGCGAGCCCATGCCGTGAGGCGTCTTGATCGAGGTGCAGGTACCGGCCGGGACGTTTTTCCAGGCATTGCCCTGGTAGTCGGTTTTCGAAGTGCCGGCGCAGCTGGTGCCGGCGCCTGCCTTGCAGTCGTTCTTGCCGGCCATGGAGATGCCGTAGCATTTTTCCATCGCAGGAGCCGGGGCATCGGAGGCAGCAACGGCAGTACCGGCAATCGAGGCGAAGGCAAGGGCGGCGGCGGTAGCGGCGAAAGTTTTCATGATTTTTTCAGTCTCCAAGGGTGGGGTGGCCGGGCATCGTTGCTCGCGGCTCGTGAAGTAATTCGCCGGGGCTGGCGAAGCGGTTACAGTGATACAAGATTTTTTTTGGTCTTTTCGGGGGCGCGCTGAAAACGCTATGGTTTCTGGCAGCACTGTCTGGTGTTCAGACACTTTCTTCTGTTCCCTTGTAACCAGAGCCTTCGATGGAACGAACTACTCAGAGTGAACTGTTGCGCATGCGTGAAGCATCGCTACAAGGCTTGCTGGTGGCAGGGCTGGATGGCGATGCGCAGGCGTATCGGCAATTTCTGCATCAGTTGAGCGGGCATCTGCGTGGGTATCTGCGCAAGCGTCTGTATACCCGCCCGGATGATGTCGAAGACCTGCTGCAGGAAGTGTTGCTGGCGGTGCACAACGCCCGCCACAGCTACCAGCGCGAACAACCATTGACCGCTTGGGTTCAGGCCATCGCGCGCTATAAACTGGCCGATAACCTGCGTGGCTATGGCCGCCGGGATGCACTGAATGATGTACTCGACGACAGTGAAGACTTCTTTGCCCAGGAGCAGCAGGAGCCTGAGCAGGCCAGGCGAGACCTGAGCAAATTGCTGCAACGTTTGCCAGACAAGCAACGGCTGCCGATTGTTCATGTCAAGCTGGAGGGCATGTCGGTCGAGGAAACTGCCAAGTTGATCGGGCTCTCCGGCTCGGCAGTCAAAATCGGCATACACAGGGGGCTCAAGGCGCTGGCCGCGATGATACGAGGAGCATGATGAAAACTGACGAGCTGATTGCTTTGCTTGCCACGGGCAACGAACCGGTGGATCAGCGTATGTTTGCTCGCCGTTTGAGCCTTGCGATTCTGGTCGCCCTGATTGGCGCCGTGCTGCTGACCGTGCTGTTGTTCGGCGTACGTGACGATATTGCCGTGGTCGCGCAAACGCCACTGTTCTGGGCCAAGCTGGCCTTGCCGGCCACACTGATGCTCGGGGCGCTGCTGGTCTTCAACCGCCTGGTGCGTCCTGGCCTTGCGGTAGGGCCGCGTTGGGCGGGTATCGGCGTTCCGCTGCTCGGTGTCTGGGCGGCAACGCTGGTGGTATTGAGCGGCGTTCCTGAAGAACAGCAGCTGGCACAGATCTTTGGCCGTACCTGGCGCACGTGCCCCTTCAACATCGCGTTGTTGTCGATCCCCGGCTTCATTGCCCTGTTCCGCGCCTTGCAAGACTTGGCCCCCACCCAATTGCGCCTGGCCGGTGGGGTCGCAGGACTACTGGCCAGCGCGTCGGCAACCCTGGCTTACTGCCTGCACTGCCCTGAGATGGAGGTGCCGTTCTGGGGCGTCTGGTACGTGTTGGGGATGGCGATTCCAACTGTGATCGATGCCTTGCTCGGGCCTCGGTTGTTGCGCTGGTAAGTACTTGCGCGCTAAAGCGTCTGCTTCATCTGCACCAAGGCCACTCGCGTGTTGCCGGGGCCCTGACGCTCCTCGATGGCGAAGGGGGTAAAGCCCAACTGCGGATACAGCAACAGCCCGGCTGTATTGTTGTTGAAGCACGACACCCAGACTTCACGCGCGTCGAACTGGCTGCGAGCCAGGTCAATCATGCTTTGCACCAGATAGCGCGCTACACCATGACCGCGGGCAGCGGGCGCCACGACCACGTTGCCGAGGGCACACACACCACCGTGTTCGGCCTTGTAGAAATTGGCAAAGGCCAGCACCGCGCCGTCTCCCTCGACCACAGTCGAGCCGGCTCGCTGGGCAATGGCCTCGCTCAGTTGTGCAGGCGTTAGCGGGTATTGGGCCTTGGGGAACATGTAGAACAATTCGTCCGGGCCTTGGGGAAAGCAGCAGATCACGGCAATGTCCTGGGCCTGGACGGGGCGATGGGTCAGTTGCATAAGGTGGTTCGCTCAAGGACGAGGGGTAGGGGAATCCTACACTGCCTGGCGGATTGCGCAGGTACAATTGCCGCCTGTAAACCGCTATCCGGAAATTGCCATGAGCCTCTCTGTCCCTCTCGCGCCTGAACGCCGCCTTGCTGCGCCGCTGTTTGCCCTGGCGCTGTTACTCATCGGTGCCCTGTTCCTGCAGGCCCGAGTCGGCACCAATCAGGTGTTGCTGTTGATCGTCGGTGCAGCCTTGGGCCTGACCCTGTACCACGCCGCCTTTGGCTTCACGTCAGCCTGGCGTGTGTTCATCAACGAGCGTCGCGGCGCAGGCCTGCGGGCACAAATGGTGATGCTCACCCTCGCGGTGTTGCTGTTCTTCCCGGCGCTGGATGCTGGCACCTTGTTCGGCCAGCCGGTCAAAGGTCTGGTTGCGCCGGCCGGGGTCTCGGTGGTGTTCGGTGCGTTCATCTTCGGTATCGGCATGCAGATGGGCGGCGGTTGTGCCTCCGGTACCTTGTTCACGGTCGGTGGCGGTAACGCCCGGATGCTGGTGACGTTGCTGTTCTTCATCATTGGTTCGGTGACGGCCACCCATCACGTTGATTGGTGGTTCGCGCTGCCGTCGTTCCCGGCCACTTCGATTGTTCAGGCCTTTGGCCTGCTGCCTGCGTTGCTTCTGAGCCTGCTGGTGTTCGCGGTGATTGCCGGGGTAACGGTGCTGCTGGAAAAGCGCCGTCATGGTCAGCTCGAACCTGCAGTGCGCAGCGAGCATCAGGGGCTGCGGCGTTTTCTGCGTGGGCCTTGGCCGCTGTTGTGGGGCGCGGTGGCGCTGGCATTGCTCAACTACCTGACCCTGGCCTTGGCCGGTCGCCCCTGGGGCATCACCTCTGCGTTTGCCTTGTGGGGCGCGAAAACCCTTGGTGGATTGGGTGTAGACGTTGGTAGCTGGGCGTTCTGGCAGGTGCCGGCCAATGCCAAGGCGTTGGCCTCACCGCTGTGGGAGGATGTCACCACGGTGATGGATATTGGCATTGTGCTCGGAGCGCTGCTGGCGGCAGGTCTGGCGGGTCGCTTCGCGCCGAACCTGAACATCCCTGTGCGCTCGCTGGTGGCGGCGGTGATTGGCGGACTGTTGCTTGGTTACGGTTCGCGCCTGGCCTATGGCTGCAACATCGGCGCGTACTTCAGCGGCATTGCCTCGGGCAGTGTGCATGGCTGGTTGTGGTTGCTTGCTGCCTATGCTGGCAACGTGATTGGTGTGCGGATTCGGCCGTTTTTCTTTGAAGGTGAACGGCGTCCGGCAACCTTGAGTGGTTGCTGATCTGCGGTGGGAGCAATTACCTGTGGGGGCGGGCTTGCCCCGCGATGCGATGTAACAGACAGATCGCTATCGCGGGGCAAGCCCGCTCCTACAGTCAGCTCGCCATCTGAATGCAGGCCAGGGCCTGCTCAACACGACTGCGCGCGGTCTCCATTTCATGCACGGCTGCACGCACCAGCGCTTGCCCGTGCATGTCAGGTTGCAGCAACACGGCTTGCTGAGTGACGGCCAGTGCACAAGTCAGATGCTCGGAGGCGTACACCAGGGCGTCTTCGATGCAATGTGGAATGTCGGTGGGAAGAAGCGGGGGATCGGGGACGATTTTCAGCACGATTGGCTCCCAAGTCTGTGGAGCTGCCACTTACCGCTGTCAAACGAATGGGTGGCAGCTGTACGCAGGTTGACAGACCAGGGACTTAGGAACCTGGCGCACACGAGTGTGCCCCGCATACAGTTGCCATAAAGACAGTTGTAGCGCCTAAGTAAGGGGCGGTCTGTCAAAACCGGTCGTTGAATTGGCAACGACCGACCAAGACTAGGCAGCCACCGAGGCAGGCGCAACAGCTGAAGTGCCCGGGGATTATGCTTGGGAATTGGACTACACGAAATAGAGATTTATCTGTCCCTTTCATCCACCAAACACCCCTGCAACCACGTACTAAAGCTCCGCGTCAGTGGGCTTTTCTCGCTGTCCCGATGAGTCAGACAACTCCAGTCAGGACCACGCACCGTTTGCCCACACAGTGGCTGCAATAGCCCTTGAGTGCGGGCCTGGCCCGCCAGTAACTGGCTGACCAGGGCGATGCCATGGCCCGCGCAGGCGGCATCGAGCAACAGGCCAGGGTCGGAGAAGTTCAGGCCATTGCTGCGTTGCCCGACATCTTCGCCGCCTTCAACCACCCAGTGGCTCCAGTCCATTTCCCGTTCGCCGTGCAAGGTGGTGCGCTGTTCGGCGGGGGTGTTAAGCAAATCCGGATGACACGCCGGATACAGGCGATCACGGAACAGCGTCAGGTGGCTGCATTCGGCCTGGGCGCTGAGGTCGTCACGCAGGCTCAGGTCGATGGTTTGAGTGGCCATGTCTGGCGGGTCGAAGCTGGTGAACAACCACAAATCAACTTCCGGATGCTGGCGATGAAAGTCGCCCAACCGTGGCAGCAGCCAATGCCGGGCAAATGCCGGTGTGGTGTTGACCACCAGTTGGTTGGGTTTGCGGTATTGCTCCAGACGGCGGATGCCAACTGACAGTTGCTGCAGCATGGCCTGGGTGGTGCTTTGCAGGTCGTACCCGGCGTCGGTCAGGCTGACGCTGCGGCCGCTGCGAAAGAACAGCGGTTGTTCCAGAAAGGTTTCCAGGCTGCGGATCTGTTGGCTGATTGCCGATTGGGTCAGGTGCAGCTCTTCGGCGGCTTTGTGGAAGCTGCCCAGGCGCGCGGCAGCTTCAAAGCCGCGCAGGGCGTTCAAGGGAGGCCAGTGCTTTAGCATTGATAAGCTCTACTGATCAGTTGTCGGCTAAATCTATCGTTTGTTGTCACGATTATGAAGCCATAGCATTGAGTTTCTTACCGCAAGCGCGGTTTTCAGTAATTAAAATCACTTAACTGAAAGGTGAGAAGCATGCAGTGCAATGGCGATCTGAACAGTGGTTGGTTCATGCCCGCAGAGTGGGTTAACCATGCAGCGACCTGGATGGTCTGGCCACACAATAAACCGCTGTGGGAGTCTGGCTGGGGGGTAACCCTTGAACAGGTTCAGGTGGACTTTGCCCGTGTTGCCAATGCCATTGCTCGCTTCGAACCGGTGAAGATGGTCGTCGATCCTTCGGGGCGCGCCAGTGCCATGCGTTGTGTGGCGCGAACGTCGAACTGATCGAGCTGACGGTCAATGACAGCTGGTGCCGCGACTCCGGCCCAAGCTTTATCTGCCATCCACAACAGGGGCTGGCGGGTGTCAGCTGGCGCTTCAACGCCTGGGGCGGCAAGTCGGCGCATGACCTGGATGAAGGCCTGGCGCGGCGCATCCTCAATCAGCTGGGCCTGAGCTGCTTTGGCACGGCGTTGAGCAATGAAGGTGGCGCCATCCACGTGGACGGCGAAGGCACTCTGATCACCACCGAATCGGTGCTGCTCAATCCCAATCGCAACCCCGGCATGAGCAAGGCGGAAATCGAAGAAATCTTCACGCGTTTCCTCGGCGTGAAAAAGACCATCTGGCTGCCGGGCGACCCGGACTTTGTCACTGGTGACGTAACCGACGGCCATGTTGATGGCGTCTGTGCATTCGCTCGCCCTGGCGTGTTGCTGGTGGATGCGACGCACGACCAGGGATCGGTGTACGCCCAGGTTGCCCGTGAAAACCGTCGGGCCCTGGAGTTGGCCACTGATGCACAGGGCCGACGCTTTGAAATTATGGAGCTGTACGAAGCCAGCGAAGCGGTCGACGTTGATGCCAAAGTGTTCTGCGCTTCGTACACCAACTTCTACATCGCCAATGGCGCGATCATCATGCCGGCCTACGGCATTGAAGCTGATCAGGAAGCAGCTCAAGTGCTGGCCAAGGCGTTCCCGGGGCGCGAAGTGGTGCCGGTACAGATCAATCATCTGGCGCATGGCGGCGGCGGGGTGCATTGCATCACCCAGCAGCAGCCAGCCTGGCCGGTGAAGGGGTAAAGCGATGAGCCTGCTGACTGTTGCTACCACGCAAATGCCTTGCAGCTGGAATTTGCAGCACAACCTCGACCGCGCCGAGCAACTGGTGCGCGAAGCCGCCGCCCAAGGCGCCGAGGTCATTCTGCTGCAAGAGCTGTTTGCTACGCCTTACTTTTGCATTGAACAGCACCACAAGCACTTGGAACTGGCTGAAGAGTATCAACACAGCCACGTGCTCAAACGCTTTGCGAACCTGGCCAAGGAACTGGGTGTGGTACTGCCGTTGAGCTGGTTCGAAAAAGCCGGCAATGCCTACTTCAACTCGCTGAGTGTGGCCGATGCCGATGGCCGCTTGCTGGGGGTGTATCGCAAGACGCACATCCCCAACGCTATCGGTTATCAGGAGAAGGAGTACTTCAGCCCCGGCGATACCGGTTTCCGGGTCTGGGACACGGCCTTCGGGCGTCTGGGTATCGGTATCTGCTGGGACCAATGGTTCCCCGAGACCGCTCGTTGCCTGGCGTTGATGGGCGCCGAAGTGCTGCTGTTCCCGACCGCCATTGGCTCGGAACCAGGCGCTGCCGAGCTGGATTCGCGTGATCACTGGCAAATGGCAATGCGCGGTCATGCTGCAGCCAATATTTTGCCAGTGGTGGCGGCCAACCGCGTGGGGCTGGAAGCGGCCACCACCGACCCTGAATTGCAAATGACCTTCTACGGCTCGTCGTTCATCTGCAATCACAAGGGCAAGATGCTGGCCGAAGCCGACCGCAGCACCCCGGGCGTTCTGGTGCAGCGCTTGGACTTGGCCACGATGCGTGAAGAGCGCCTGACCTGGGGCGTTTACCGCGATCGCCGCCCGGAAATGTACGCCCCGCTGCTGGGGCTCGATGGCCGTCAAGTCAATGCATGCTGGAAGACCCAAGGGGTGTGAGATGAACATCAGCCACAAGCATTTGCTGCTCTCCCTCGGCCTGGCGTTGGGGGCCTCGATGACCTCGGCTCAGGCTGAAGAAAAGACCCTGCGCCTGTACAACTGGGCAGACTATTTTGCCGAAGACACCCTGTCGCGCTTCACCGCCGAAACCGGAATCAAGGTGATCTACGACGTCATGGATGGCAGCGAAGTGCTGGAGGCCAAGCTGATGACGGGTGGCAGCGGTTACGACCTGATCTTCCCGGGCGATACCGTGGCCGAGCGCTTGATGCGTGCCGGTAGCCTGCAGGCGCTGGACCCTTCGAAGCTCGAGGCGCTGAACGATGTCGAGCCAGGTTTGCAAAAGCTGCGCAGTCATTACCCGCACGCGATCAAGGCCACGGTGCCCTACACCTGGGGCACCATCGGCTTGACCTACAACGACGAGCAGATCCGCCAACGTATGGCTGATGCGCCGGTCAACAGCCTTGACCTGCTGTTCAAGCCGGAACTGGCGGCAAAGTTTGCCGACTGCGGGATCTCGATGATCGATTCGCCGGACGAGGTTTTGGCGGTGGTGCTCAACTATCTGGGGCGTGAGCCGCGCAGCGCGAAGAAAGAGGACCTGGCCGCGGCCAGTGAACTGCTGATGAAAGTCCGCCCGTACATTCGCAAGTTCCAGTCGCAGCCGGTCACCGACCTGGTCAACGGCAACCTGTGCCTGTCGCTGGGCTACAGCGGCGACATGACCCAGGCTCAGCGCACGGCGGATTCCGCCAATAAGAAAGTCAGCTTCCAATACCGCATCCCCAAAGAAGGCACCACGGTATGGATGGACAACATGGCGATTCCGGTCGATGCCAAACATCCGGAGTACGCCTATACCTTTATCAACTTCGTGATGCGCCCGCAGAACATGGCGGCCATCAGCAACTTCACCGGTTACCCTACCTCCAATGCCAAGGCGCGGCCTGATGTAGAAGAGCAGATGCGCAACAACCCGGACATCTATCCGGACGAGGCCGCCTTTGATCGACTGGTGACCGGCAAAGATATTCCACAGTCCGACATGCGTGCGCGGATGCGGGTGTGGACCAAGTTCAAAACAGCACCGGGACATTGACGGTTGCGGTCATTCAAGCGTTAGAGAGACATCCAGATGCCAACGCGTCGTGAGTTTATAAAACAGGTTTCAGCGACTGCAGGCTTAGGTTTGGTCGCCTCCATGGGCCTGGGCTTTAGCGCCCCTCGGGCGCTGGCTGCTGGCGGTAAACAGTGGTTCATGCCCGATGAGGGCGACAGGCAACAGTGCGCCTTTGTTTCATTTGGTGCGCAGGGGGCGATCTGGGAGGACTTCACGGCGGATGTACAAGAAGCCATTGGTTTGATCGCCAGCACTATCGCACGTTATCAACCGGTTACTGTGTTGTGTCGGGCCAGCGAGCGGGAGTTGGCTGAAGAACTGTGCGGCAGTAAAAACACTACCTTTGTCACCACTCAACTGGATGACATCTGGATGCGTGATATCGGCGCCAACTTCGTCATCACCGAAGCCGGTGACCTGGGGGCGGTCGACTTCAACTTCAACGGCTGGGGAGATAAGCAACAGCATGCCAATGATGCGCGGGTGGCGAGGTTAGTGGCCAATAATGCCCAGGCCACCTATTTGCGCAGTGAGCTGGTGGGAGAGGGTGGCGGCATCGAAGTTGATGGTCACGGCACAGCGATCATGACCGAAAGTTGCTGGATAAATGCCAACCGCAATCCGGGCTGGAGCAAGGCTGAAGTTGAGGAAGAACTAAAGGCGTGTTTGGGGCTGCGCAAAATCATCTGGCTGCCGGGTATCAAGAACAAGGACATCACCGATGCCCACGTTGATTTCTACGCACGCTTTGTTAAGCCGGGTGTAATCATCGCCAACCTGGACACTGATCCTGAGTCGTATGATCACAAAGTGACCAAGGCGCACCTGGAAATTCTTAACAACGCGACCGACGCGGATGGCCGAAAGCTCAAAGTGCATACCGTATCGCCACCGCTTAAGCCGCGTAATAGTCGCTTCAGCAAGAACAACCCGGATTTTGCTGCGGGTTACATCAACTACTTCGTCATCAATGGTGCGGTGATTGCTCCACAGTTTGGTGACAAGGCCGCTGATACCAAGGCTTTCGACTTGTTGAGCGAGCTCTATCCCGAGCATGAAGTAGTGCAGCTCAATATCGATGCGATTGCTGCAGGCGGCGGAGGCATTCACTGCGTTACCCATCAATTGCCAATGATTTGACTTGTCGAACTGGCCATTGACTGGCGAGGGGGTAACTCGACTGGAGAGTTTCGGGGGCTTTGCGTATAATCGCGCTTCCGCCAGAAGGCGGTGCTTCATAATTTAAAGGACTTAGTATGAAAAAGCTGTTGAAAGCATCGGTTGCTATTGCTGTAGTTTCGGGCGTAGCACTTCTTTCGGGTTGCACCGGTCAAGTCTACAACCAGCCAAAAAACTGCTCGTACGACTACCTGTTCCACCCTTCGGTTTCCATCTCTAAAGTTATTGGCGGCTGCGGTCCGATCGATAAGCTGCCACAACAGCAGTAATTTTAGAGTTGCGCTGACTAGTTCGTTTGCGGATTAGTCGAGAGCCCCCTGCTACTGATGTAGCAGGGGGTTTTTTATGGTTCTTCACGGATTTTCGGGGCAGGATTGGCTTTGGCTTTGGCTTTGGCTTTGAGCTTTTCCAATTGCTTCGGTGGCATCACTGGCCCCTTCCGCCCTTACGGCGGCCTACTTTGCTCTTGGGCAAAGTAGGCAAAGCCGCTGGCTCCTGCATCCGGCCCTACGCTGCGCTTCTGGTTCCTTCCCTCCGGCATTGCTCCCGCGAGGACCGCGCTAACGGGCCATCCATGGCCCGAAGCGCTTGACGGGCTCCTGCCCGTCACCTCACTCCGCAATACCTCCACTCAGCCTCTTGAAGTCGCAGACCGCGGCGCCTGAACTAGCGCGGATGCAAAAGCCAGAAGCTAAAAGCGTGGAGCTATCGAAGGGAAGGCTGGTCGCGGTGGGAGCGGGCTTGCCCCGCGATTTGCTGTATCGCGCCAGATCGCGGGGCAAGCCCGCTCCCACCGGCAGGGCCGGATGCAGGAGCCAGCGGTTTTGCCTCCTTTTTCCAAGAAAAAAGGAGGCCGCCGTAAAGGCGGAAGGGGCCACCCCAGCCGCCCCATCAAATGGATAAGCCCACAGCCCTCGAAGCCAGAGCCAACCCTTCCCTGACAATCCGTGAAGAACCTTATTCACTGCCGGTCGCACACGCTCTGGCAGACAAGGTTGGAAACGTAATGCACGGCTTGCTTCGGTGATCAGCTTGTTAAGGTGGGCGCCAGCTCGGCAGCAAAGGCCGCTTGTGGCTGCCGCAGTACGACTGAAAACCATGGAGCAACACGATGAAAGTATTCTTGTTTGGCGCACTCCTCAGCGCCGCGGCTGTAGCCCAGGCGCAGACGGTGGAGATGGCTTTGGTGGGCACGGACGGTACTGCCAAACCGATCGGCATGATTACCTTGAAGCAGGTGTCCTACGGGACGCTGCTGACCCCTGACCTTCGCGACCTGCCACCAGGTGTGCATGGCTTTCATTTGCATGAGAAGCCGTCTTGCGACGCCACGATGGTCGATGGCAAACCGCTGCCGGCTGGTGCTGCGGGCGGGCATTGGGACCCGGGGGCCACCAACAGCCACAAGGGGCCTTACGACGATGCCGGGCATAAAGGCGACCTGCCCGCGCTGTATGTCAGTGCGCAGGGCACCGCGACGTATCCCGTACTGGCGCCGCGCCTGAAGGTTGCGGAGTTCGCCGGGCACGCGCTGATGGTGCATGCCGGTGGCGATAACCACAGCGACCACCCGATGGCGCTGGGCGGCGGCGGGGCGCGTGTGGCGTGTGGTGTGGTGCGATAACGGGGCAGGGTTTCGGACAAATCGCAGGCATAAAAAAAGCCGACTTTTCAGTCGGCTTTTTTAGCGTTTGGTGCCCCGAGGGAGACTCGAACTCCCACTCCTTTCGAAAACGGATTTTGAATCCGCCGCGTCTACCAATTCCGCCATCAGGGCTTGTGGCGGCGAAGTATAGAGAGGTGCCTACCGTTGGTCAATCACGTTTCATGGTGAATTTTTGTCTTTTCGGCTAAACTTTGCGGCCCTGTCAAACCGAACACCATCATGCGCGTCGCTGATTTTGCCTTTGAGCTCCCTGATTCTCTGATTGCTCGCCATCCGCTGGCGCAGCGCCACAGCAGCCGTCTGTTGACCCTCGACGGGCCAAGCGGGGCGCTGGCTCATCGCCAGTTCACCGATTTGCTCGAGCACCTGCGTCCGGGCGATCTGATGGTGTTCAACAATACCCGGGTGATTCCGGCGCGGCTGTTTGGCCAGAAGGCCAGCGGCGGCAAGCTGGAAATTCTGGTCGAGCGGGTACTGGACAGTCATCGCGTGCTGGCGCATGTGCGTTCCAGCAAGTCGCCCAAGCCCGGTACGCAGATTCTTGTCGACGGTGGTGGCGAGGCCGAGATGGTGGCCCGTCACGATGCGTTGTTCGAGCTGCGCTTTAACGAAGAAGTGCTGCCGCTGCTCGACCGTGTCGGGCACATGCCGCTGCCGCCTTATATCGACCGCCCCGATGAGGGCGCCGACCGCGAGCGTTACCAAACCGTGTATGCCGAGCGCGCCGGTGCGGTCGCCGCGCCTACCGCCGGGCTGCACTTCGATGAAGAGCTGTTGGCCAAAATCGCCGCCAAGGGCGTGGAAACCGCCTTTGTTACCTTGCACGTTGGCGCGGGTACGTTCCAGCCGGTGCGGGTCGAGCGCATCGAAGATCACCACATGCATAAAGAGTGGCTGGAAGTCGGCCAGGATGTGGTGGATGCCGTGGCAGCCTGCCGTGCCCGTGGCGGGCGGGTGATTGCGGTCGGTACCACCAGCGTGCGTTCGCTGGAAAGCGCAGCCCGCGATGGTGTGCTCAAGGCGTTCAGCGGTGATACCGACATCTTTATCTTCCCAGGCCGGCCGTTCCATGTGGTCGATGCGCTGGTCACCAACTTCCATTTGCCTGAATCCACGCTGTTGATGCTGGTTTCAGCCTTCGCCGGTTACCCCGAGACCATGGCTGCCTATGCGGCGGCGGTCGAGCACGGGTACCGCTTCTTCAGTTACGGTGATGCCATGTTCATCACCCGCAATCCGGCGCCGCGCGGCCCCGAGGATCAAGCATGAGTCGCACCTGTCGTATGTCCTTCGAATTGCTGGCCACCGACGGCAAGGCCCGTCGCGGCCGCCTGACGTTCCCCCGTGGCGTGGTCGAAACCCCGGCGTTCATGCCGGTGGGTACCTATGGCACGGTCAAGGGCATGCTGCCTCGGGATATCGAGGCTATCGGCGCGCACATGATCCTCGGTAACACCTTCCACCTGTGGCTGCGCCCGGGTACCGAGGTGATCAAGGCCCACGGCGACCTGCACGATTTCATGAAGTGGCAAGGCCCGATCCTCACCGACTCCGGCGGTTTCCAGGTGTTCAGCCTGGGCGCCATGCGCAAGATCAAGGAAGAAGGTGTGACCTTCGCCTCGCCGGTGGATGGCTCGAAAGTGTTCATGGGCCCGGAAGAGTCGATGCAGGTACAGCGTGACCTGGGCTCCGACGTGGTGATGATCTTCGACGAATGCACCCCGTACCCGGCCGATGAAGATGTCGCGCGCATCTCCATGGAGCTGTCGCTGCGCTGGGCTCAGCGTTCGAAGAACGCCCACGGTGACAACACGGCGGCGTTGTTCGGGATTGTTCAGGGCGGCATGCACCAGAACCTGCGCATGCGCTCGCTTGAGGGGCTGGACAAGATTGGCTTCGATGGCCTGGCCATTGGCGGCTTGTCGGTGGGTGAACCCAAGCACGAAATGATCAAAGTGCTGGATTACCTGCCGGCCCAAATGCCTGCTGACAAACCTCGTTACCTTATGGGGGTAGGCAAGCCGGAAGATCTCGTTGAGGGTGTGCGCCGCGGCGTCGACATGTTTGACTGCGTGATGCCTACGCGCAATGCGCGCAACGGCCATCTGTTCGTTGATACCGGCGTGCTGAAAATCCGTAACGCGTTCCATCGCCATGATGATTCGCCACTGGATCCGACCTGTGACTGCTACACCTGCCAGAACTTCTCCCGTGCTTATCTGCATCACTTGGACAAGTGCGGCGAAATGTTGGGCAGTATGTTGAATACCATCCATAACTTGCGCCATTACCAGCGATTGATGGCTGGTTTACGCGAGGCTATTCAACAAGGTACATTGGCCGCCTTTGTCGATGCCTTTTACGCCAAGCGCGGGCTTCCTGTGCCGCCCTTGGACTGATGTTCTGTCGATCCCTAACAAGTACTGACTTGCAACTGGAGTGCTAAATGAGCTTTCTGATCCCCGCCGCTTACGCGGACGCCGCTGCCCCTGCCGCCGGCCCAGCCGGAACCGGTTTTGAGTGGATTTTCCTGGTTGGCTTCCTGGTTATCTTCTACCTGATGATCTGGCGCCCACAGGCCAAACGTGCCAAAGAGCAGAAGAACCTGCTGAGCAACCTGCAAAAAGGTGATGAAGTTGTCACTAACGGCGGTATCGCTGGCAAGATCGTCAAAGTTGCCGATGACTTCGTAGTGCTGGAAGTTTCCGACAATGTTGAACTGAAGTTCCAGAAGGGCGCCGTTGCCGCGACCCTGCCAAAAGGTACGCTCAAAGCGATCTAAGTTTCAGTTTTTTACCAATCGACGGGGCGCGCAAGGCGCCCCGCGTCTTGAACGGGCGGCGTGATGCTGAACAAATACCCTCTGTGGAAATACGCACTGATCCTGGTGGTACTGGCGATCGGTTTTATTTATTCCGCTCCCAACCTCTACCCTGATGATCCGGCCGTCCAGGTCAGCGGTGCCAGTACGGCGCTGCAGGTCACTCAGGCAGATCTGGATCGCGCAAGCAAAGCGCTCGTCGATGCCGGTATCAAGGTCAAGGCCGCGAGCCTGGGCGAGAAGGGCAGGGGTGCACTGCTGCGCCTGACCAACCAGGAAGACCAACTTCCAGCCAAGGATGTTGTGCGCAAGGCACTGGGCGATGACTATGTAGTTGCGCTGAACCTGGCCCCAACCACTCCGCAATGGCTGCGTAATCTGGGTGCAAGCCCGATGAAGCTGGGTCTGGACCTGTCCGGTGGTGTGCACTTTTTGCTTGAAGTAGACATGGACAAGGCCATGGTGGCCCGTCTGAAAGTCTATGAAGGTGAAGTCAAAAGCCTGCTGCGCAAGGAGCGTGTTCGCTACCGCAGCCTGCCGCAACAAGATGGCGGTATCCAGCTGGGCTTCGCCGATGATGCAGCCCGCGAACAGGCGCGTAGCCTGATCCGCAAGAATTTCAATGATTTCGAGCTGACCACCACCGAGCGTAATGGCCTGTCGGTGCTGCGTCTGGCGATTACCCCGGCCAAGGTCGCGGAAATCCGTGAATACTCGATCAAGCAGAACTTGACCACGGTACGTAACCGGGTCAACGAGCTGGGTGTTGCCGAGCCGCTGGTACAGCGCCAGGGCGCCAACCGTATCGTGGTCGAGCTGCCAGGCGTGCAAGACACCGCCGAAGCCAAGCGTATTCTCGGTAAAACCGCCAACCTGGAGTTCCGTCTGGGGGCTGAGCCGGGTGCCTCGAAAGCGACCACCGAAACCTTCGAGTTCCGTGAGGGTGGGCGTTCGGCTGCGGTCGAGCGTGGCCTGATCATCACCGGTGACCAGGTAACCGACGCGCAAGCCAGCTTCGACGAACAAGGCCGTCCGCAAGTGAACATCCGTCTGGATGGTCATGGTGGCGAACTGATGAACCGCGCAACGCGCAGTAACGTCGGTCGCAGCATGGCGGTGATCTTCATCGAGCAGCGTCCAACCACGCGCTATGTGAAGCAGATGGTCGATGGCGTAGAAAAAGACGTCGCCGTCCAGACCTTCACCGAAGAGAAGAAGATCATCAGCCTGGCGACCATTCAGTCGCCGCTGGGCAGCCAGTTCCGTATCACTGGCCTCAACGGTCAGGGCGAATCCTCCGAGCTGGCCCTGCTGCTGCGTGCGGGTGGCCTGGCCGCACCGATGTACTTCGCTGAAGAACGTACCATCGGCCCGAGCCTGGGTGCTGACAACATTACCAAGGGTATCGATGCATCCCTGTGGGGCATGCTGTTCGTATCGCTGTTCATCATGGCGATCTACCGCTTCTTTGGCCTGATCGCCACCATCGCCCTGGCCGGTAACATGGTCATGCTGCTGGCGTTGATGTCGCTGCTGGGGGCAACCCTGACCCTGCCGGGTATCGCCGGTATCGTGTTGACCATGGGTATGGCGGTCGACGCCAACGTGCTGATCTTCTCGCGGATTCGCGAAGAGCTGGCCAATGGCATGTCGGTGCAGCGCGCCATCCACGAAGGCTTCAACCGTGCCTATACCGCGATTGTCGATGCCAACCTGACCACATTGCTGGTCGGCGGTATTCTCTTTGCCATGGGCACTGGCCCGGTCAAGGGCTTCGCGGTAACCATGTCCCTCGGGATTTTCACCTCGATGTTCACGGCCGTTATGGTGACCCGTGCAATGGTCAACCTGACCTGCGGTGGGCGTGATATCAAGAAGCTGTGGGTTTAAGGGGCTGCCATGTTACGTACCATTAACTTCATGGGTGTGCGCAACGTTGCGTTCGGCGTCACCCTGCTTCTTACCGTACTGGCGCTGTTCAGCTGGTTCTACAAAGGGCTCAACTTCGGCCTGGACTTTACCGGCGGTACGCTCATCGAGCTGACCTACGAGCGTCCGGCCAACCTCGGGCAGGTGCGCGAAGAGCTGGTCAAGGCCGGCTTCCAGGATGCAGTGGTGCAGAGCTTCGGCGCCACCACTGACCTGCTGGTGCGGATGCCGGGTGATGACCCGATGCTGGGTAACCGTGTTGCTGAAGCGCTGCAGAAAGTCAGCGGTGATAACCCGGCAGTGGTCAAGCGCGTCGAGTTCGTGGGTCCGCAGGTGGGTGAAGAGCTGCGTGACCAGGGTGGCCTGGGCATGTTGCTGGCCCTGGGCGGCATCATGATCTACCTGGCGTTCCGCTTTCAGTGGAAGTTCGCCCTGGGTGCGATCCTGTCGCTGATCCACGACGTGGTCGTGACCATGGGTATCCTGTCGTTCTTCCAGATCACCTTCGACCTGACAGTACTGGCGGCGGTGTTGGCGATTATCGGTTACTCGCTCAACGACACCATCGTGGTATTCGACCGAGTGCGTGAGAACTTCCGGGTTCTGCGCAAGGCGTCGCTGATCGAGAACATCAACATTTCGACCACCCAGACCTTGCTGCGTACCGTGGCGACCTCGGTGTCGACCTTGCTGGCCATTGCTGCGCTGCTGTTCTTTGGTGGCGACAACCTGTGGGGCTTCTCGCTGGCACTGTTCATCGGTGTTATGGCGGGTACCTACTCGTCGATCTACATCGCTAACGTGGTGCTGATCTGGCTGAATCTGACCAGTGAAGACCTGATTCCTCCAGCCAAGGCTGAAGGGGTGGATGATCGTCCGTAAGGACTTTTCCCACACAGCTGGTCGTACAAGAAGGCGCGAGTATTGAACTCGCGCCTTTTTTTATGCTCCAAGGCAGGGAGAAGGCGGGCAATGTCCTGCAGGTACGATCAGGAGGTTCACGTGAACAAGTCAATGCTGGTGGGTGCGGTTCTGGGGGCTGTCGGTGTGACTGCCGGAGGTGCTGTAGCTACCTACAACCTGGTCAAGAGTGGGCCGGAGTACGCTGAGGTAATGGCGGTGCAACCGGTCAAGCAGACCGTCAAAACGCCGCGCGAAGTGTGCAAGGACGTAACGGTGACGCGTCAGGCGCCCGTCAAGGACCAGCATCAGATTGCCGGTACCGTATTGGGTGCTGTGGCGGGTGGTTTGCTGGGTAACCAGATTGGTGGTGGTACCGGTAAAAAGATCGCCACGGTGGCCGGTGCTGTCGGTGGTGGTTATGCCGGTAACAAAGTGCAGGAAGGTATGCAGGAGCGTGATACCTACACCACAACGCAAACGCGCTGCAACACGGTCAACGACCTGAGCGAGAAGGTGGTGGGCTATGACGTCAAGTATTCGATTGGCGACAAGGTCGGGCAGGTCCGCATGGATCGCGACCCGGGCGCGCAGATCCCATTGGATAAAGAAGGCAAGCTGATCCTCAGCGAGGCACAGCCAGGCCAATAACGGCTTGTGGGAGCGGGCTTGCCCCGCGATTGCGGTACGTCAGACTGATCGCTTCGCGGGGCAAGCCCGCTCCTACAACAGGCACAAAAAAAGCACCCCGAGGGGTGCTTTTTTTGTGCTCGATCGAGGTTTAACGCTTGATCGAGGCTGGCAGGTGCGGCTGGATAGCAGTCAGCACAGCTTTGAAGCACTTGGTGTTACCGGCAACGATGTGGCCCTTCTCAAGGAAGTCGTGGCCGCCGGTGAAGTCGCTAACCAGGCCGCCTGCTTCCTGGATCAGCAGGGTGCCTGCTGCCATGTCCCACTCCGACAGGCCCGACTCCCAGAAGGCGTCGAAACGACCAGCGGCAACATAGGCCAGGTCGAGGCTGGCAGCGCCGGCGCGGCGGATGCCGGCGGTCTGGCCAACCAGGGCGCGGAACATGCCCAGGTAGTTGTCCAGGTCGGCCATTTGGTTGTCGCGGAACGGGAAGCCGGTACCCAGCAGTGCGCCTTCCAGGCTGGTGCGTGGGCTGACGCGCAGGCGACGACCGTTCAGTTGCGCGCCACGGCCACGGCTGGCGGTGAATTCTTCCTGGCGGACAGGGTCCAGTACCACGGCGTGCTCAAGGCGGCCACGGTATTTGCAGGCGATGCTGACTGCGAAGTGCGGAACGCCGCGCAGGAAGTTGGTGGTGCCGTCCAGTGGGTCGATGATCCACTCGTAGTCCTTGCCTTCTTCGCCGCTGCCAGCGTGCAGGCCGGTTTCTTCGCCACGGATGGTGTGGTTCGGGTAGGCCTTGCGCAGGGCATTGATGATGCTTTGCTCTGCGGCGCGATCGACTTCCGAGACGTAATCCTTGGCGTCTTTTTCATCAACCTTGATGGTATCCAAGCGCTCGATGGAGCGGAAAATCAATTCACTGGCGCTGCGGGCGGCGCGCAGCGCGATATTCAGCATAGGCTGCATGGACGTTTCACCTGGGTCGTTAAAGAAAGCCGGACATTCTAGCAGAAAACTTTGCGCGAAGAAGGGTGGCATTTGCTTTCGTAGCGTAAAGTCGGTCGGTTCTGTAAGATTTACGCCTTCTATCCCGTGTCTGTGAGCGCTCGCCTTGCTGCAAAATATTCGTGTTGTTCTGGTTAATACCAGCCACCCCGGCAATATCGGCGGCGCTGCGCGTGCCATGAAAAACATGGGCTTGTCGCGCCTGGTGCTGGTCGATCCGCTGGACTTCCCGTCCCACGAGGCCGATGCCCGTGCGTCGGGTGCCGATGATGTGCTTGCCGGTGTGCAGGTGGTCGCCACCTTGGAAGAGGCGCTGGTCGGTTGCAACCTGGTGTTCGGCACCAGTGCCCGCGAGCGGCGCATCCCCTGGCCGTTGGTCGATCCGCGCGAATGCGGTAGCAAGGTTATCGAGCACGCTGCCCAAGGCGAGGAAATTGCCTTGGTGTTCGGCCGTGAGTACGCCGGTCTGACCAACGAAGAGCTGCAGCGTTGCCACTTCCATGTGCATATCCCGTCCAACCCGGATTTCAGTTCGTTGAATCTGGCGGCTGCCGTGCAGGTGCTGGCCTACGAAGTGCGCATGGCTTGGTTGGCCGCCGAGGGCCAGCCTTCAAAGGTCGAGAAATTCGAAGTGACGTCGGTGCGCAGTAGCGAGCTGGCGACCATGGATGAGATGGAGCTGTTCTATCAGCACCTGGAAAAGACTTTGGTCGATATCGGCTTTCTCGACCCGGAGAAGCCCAAGCACTTGATGCCGCGCCTGCGTCGCTTGTATGGGCGTAGCTCGGTCAATCGTTCGGAAATGAGTATTTTGCGCGGCATTCTCACGGAGACCCAGAAAGTGGCCCGTGGCGAGCCGCATAAGCGCAAGGATCAGTAAATGTTCGAGCGTCTGCATGAAGATATTCAGAGCGTTTTCCACCGTGACCCGGCGGCGCGCAATGCCTTTGAAGTGCTGACCTGTTACCCGGGCATGCATGCGATCTGGCTGCATCGGGCTGCGCATGCGCTGTGGAAGCGTGACTGGAAATGGCTGGCGCGACTGGTATCGAACTTCGGACGCTGGATGACCGGTATCGAGATTCACCCGGGGGCCAAGGTCGGGCGGCGCTTTTTCATCGACCACGGCATGGGCATTGTGATCGGTGAAACCGCCGAGATCGGTGATGATGTCACCTTGTACCAAGGGGTGACCCTGGGCGGTACCAGCTGGAATAAAGGCAAGCGTCACCCGACCCTGGAAGATGGCGTGGTGGTGGGGGCTGGGGCCAAGGTGCTGGGGCCATTCACTGTCGGCGCCGGTGCCAAGATAGGCTCTAACGCTGTGGTCACCAAGGCGGTGCCGGCGGGTGCTACGGCAGTTGGCATTCCAGGGCGGATCATCATCAAGACCGACGCCGAGGTTGAAGCCAAGCGTAAG
The DNA here is from genome assembly GCF_052147955.1 of Pseudomonas sp. NUPR-001. Lineage (NCBI taxonomy): Bacteria > Pseudomonadati > Pseudomonadota > Gammaproteobacteria > Pseudomonadales > Pseudomonadaceae > Pseudomonas > Pseudomonas sp. NUPR-001. The sequence goes on along the minus strand of NZ_CP197353.1, from coordinate 4,959,624 downwards.
GCGATGGCGGAGAAGATCGGTTTTGACGCCTACGGGGTGAGTGAGGACATGCCGGACCCGGTAGCGCGCGCCATTGGTCAGTTGCTCGACCACTTGCAGGCGGTCGATGGGCGTCTTGAAGGTATGTGCGGAGCGCTGAAGAACCTTGGCAGTGACTACTGCGCCAAGGACCTGCCGGCATTGCGCGAAGAGGACTTTGCCCAGATCAAGGATCAGGCCCGAAGCGACGCCTCGACGCATTGACAGATGGGGCGTGCGCAGACGCCCCTTAGTTTGCTATCATTCGGCCGCCGTCCAACGGTAAACCCGACTAAAGCACTAGGTCTTATAGTTGACTTAAATGCTCGGGAATAGCATACTCGCTCCCATCCTGAAACCCCGTGGTACCTACTAGCCATGCGACTGACTACAAAAGGCCGATACGCCGTGACCGCCATGCTCGACCTGGCGTTGCACGCGCAGCATGGGCCGGTGTCTCTGGCCGACATTTCCGAACGCCAAGGCATCTCCCTATCTTATCTGGAGCAGCTATTTGCAAAGCTGCGCCGCAGCAGCCTGGTTTCCAGTGTGCGCGGCCCTGGCGGTGGCTATCAGCTATCGCGAAGCATGGAGAGCATTCAGGTTGCCCAGGTCATCGACGCGGTTAATGAATCGGTCGACGCAACACGCTGCCAGGGGCTGGGTGATTGCCATTCCGGCGATACCTGCCTGACACACCACTTGTGGTGTGACCTGAGCCAGCAGATTCACGAGTTTCTCAGCGGCATCAGCCTGGCTGACCTTGTTACTCGCCGTGAAGTACAAGAAGTCGCCCAGCGTCAGGACCTGCGTCGTATCGCAGGCCGGGCACCGCAGCTGGACAAGATTGAGACGTCCGCCGTCGAATGACCGTTTCGACGCGCGACGCGACCGCCTGATAGGAGATATTCAATGAAGTTGCCGATCTACCTCGATTACTCCGCGACCACACCGGTCGACCCTCGCGTTGCTCAAAAAATGAGCGACTGCCTGTTGGTCGACGGAAACTTCGGTAACCCGGCGTCGCGCTCCCACGTCTTTGGCTGGAAGGCCGAAGAAGCGGTCGAGAACGCCCGCCGCCAGGTCGCTGACCTGGTCAACGCCGACCCGCGGGAAATTGTCTGGACCAGTGGTGCCACTGAATCCGACAACCTGGCAATCAAGGGCGTCGCGCACTTCTACGGCACCAAGGGCAAGCACCTGATCACCTCCAAGATCGAGCACAAGGCTGTCCTGGACAGCACGCGCCAGCTGGAGCGTGAAGGCTTCGAAGTGACCTACATCGAGCCAGGCGCCGATGGTCTGATCACCCCGGCCATGATCGAAGCTGCCCTGCGTGATGACACCATTCTGGTGTCGATCATGCACGTCAACAACGAAATCGGCACTATCAACGACATCGCCGCTATCGGCGAGCTGACTCGCGCACGCGGTGTCATGTTCCACGTTGACGCCGCGCAGTCGACCGGCAAGGTTGAAATCGACCTGCAAAAGCTGAAAGTCGACCTGATGTCGTTCTCCGCTCACAAAACCTACGGCCCTAAAGGTATCGGCGCGCTGTACGTCAGCCGCAAACCTCGTGTGCGCCTGGAAGCCACCATGCACGGCGGCGGTCACGAGCGCGGCATGCGTTCGGGCACCCTGGCAACTCACCAGATCGTTGGCATGGGTGAAGCGTTCGCCATTGCCAAAGAGCTGATGGCCAGCGAAAACGTGCGCATCAAGGCCCTGAGCGACCGCTTCTACAAGCAGGTCGAAGGCCTGGAAGAGCTGTACATCAACGGCAGCATGACTGCGCGTATCCCGCACAACCTGAACCTGAGCTTCAACTACGTCGAAGGCGAGTCGCTGATCATGGCGCTCAAAGACCTGGCCGTTTCGTCCGGCTCGGCCTGTACTTCGGCTTCGCTCGAGCCGTCCTACGTGCTGCGCGCCCTGGGCCGCAACGACGAACTGGCACACAGCTCGATCCGCTTTACCTTCGGTCGCTTCACCACCGAAGAAGAAATCGACTACGCCGCGCAGAAGGTTTGCGAGGCCGTGACCAAGCTGCGCGAGTTGTCGCCGCTGTGGGATATGTACAAAGACGGCGTCGACATCTCCAAGATTGAGTGGGCTGCGCACTAAGTAGTCGCCGGCAAGAGCGGCTCTCTGATGAGGAAGGAATTGCACCATGGCATACAGTGAAAAGGTCATCGACCACTACGAAAACCCGCGTAACGTCGGCAAGATGAATGCCGAAGACCCGGATGTCGGCACCGGCATGGTCGGCGCTCCTGCGTGCGGCGACGTAATGCGTCTGCAAATCAAGGTCAATGAGCAGGGTGTCATCGAAGACGCCAAGTTCAAGACCTACGGCTGTGGTTCGGCCATCGCTTCGAGCTCCCTGGCCACTGAGTGGATGAAGGGCAAGACGCTGGATGAAGCCGAAACCATCAAGAACACCCAGCTGGCCGAAGAACTGGCGTTGCCGCCAGTGAAGATCCACTGCTCGGTACTCGCCGAAGACGCCATCAAGGCGGCTGTTCGCGATTACAAGCAGAAGAAAGGTTTGCTCTAAGTTCGCCTGTTGCAGGTAAGGAGTCTCGATGGCTATCAGCATGACAGAAGCCGCCGCCAACCACGTGCGGCGCTCCCTTGATGGACGCGGCAAAGGCGTGGGTATTCGCCTTGGCGTACGCACCACCGGCTGCTCGGGCCTGGCCTATGTGCTGGAATTCGTCGATGAGCTGGCAGACGAAGACCAGGTTTTCGAAAGTCACGGCCAGCGGGTCATCATCGATCCGAAGAGCCTGACGTACCTCGACGGCACCGAACTGGATTTCGTCAAGGAAGGGTTGAACGAAGGCTTCAAGTTCAACAACCCCAACGTGCGCGGTGAGTGTGGCTGCGGCGAAAGCTTCAACGTTTGAGGCTGCGCGTGGGTACTCCTTGTCATTTCGCCCTGTTTGACCTGCAACCTGGCTTCCGCCTGGACCTCGACAAGTTGGCCGTTCGCTACCGCGAGCTGGCCCGCGAGGTCCATCCGGATCGCTTCGCCGATGCCTCCGAACGTGAACAGCGCCTGGCGCTGGAGCGTTCGGCTGCACTGAACGAGGCCTACCAGACTCTCAAGAGCGCGCCCCGGCGTGCCCGCTACCTGTTGGCGATCGGCGGTCATGAAGTGCCGCAGGAAGTCACCGTCCACGATCCCGAGTTCCTGTTGCAGCAGATGCAATTGCGCGAAGAACTCGAAGACCTGCAGGACAGTGCCGACCTCGATGGCGTCGCCACCTTCAAGCGTCGCTTGAAGGCCGCTCAGGAAGCGCTCAACGAGGACTTCGCCGCCTGCTGGGATGATGCTGCGCAGCGTGAACAGGCCGAGCGCCTGATGCGCCGCATGCAGTTTCTCGACAAGCTCGCCTATGAAGTGCGCCAGCTGGAAGAGCGCCTCGACGATTAACTCGGCGCTGCCGTTGGCGGCGCCCCTGGTATTCAGATAAGCATGGCCCTACTGCAGATTGCCGAACCCGGTCAGAGTCCTCAGCCGCACCAGCGCCGCCTGGCGGTGGGGATTGACCTTGGTACCACCAACTCCCTGGTTGCCGCCTTGCGCAGCGGCCGTAGCGAGCCCCTGCCTGACGCCCAAGGTCGGGTCATCCTGCCTTCGGCAGTGCGCTATCACGCTGACCACATCGATGTCGGTCAGCAGGCGCGCGATGCTGCTTCCAGCGATCCGCTCAATACCGTGTTGTCGGTCAAGCGCTTTATGGGTCGTGGTCTGGCCGACGTCAAGCAGCTGGGTGAGCAACTGCCTTACCGCTTTGTCGGCGGCGAGTCGCACATGCCGTTCATCGACACCGTCCAGGGTCCGAAGAGCCCGGTGGAAGTCTCGGCTGACATCCTCAAGGTTTTGCGCCAGCGTGCGGAAGAAACCCTGGGTGGCGAGCTGGTCGGTGCGGTCATCACAGTGCCTGCCTATTTCGATGACGCCCAGCGTCAGGCCACCAAAGATGCCGCGCGTCTGGCTGGCCTGAACGTATTGCGCCTGCTCAATGAGCCGACTGCGGCCGCAGTGGCCTACGGTCTGGACCAGAACGCCGAAGGCGTAGTGGCCATCTATGACCTGGGTGGCGGTACGTTTGATATTTCGATCCTGCGCCTGACCGGCGGTGTGTTCGAAGTGCTGGCAACCGGTGGCGATACCGCGTTGGGTGGCGACGATTTCGACCATGCCATCGCCAGCTGGATCGTACAGTCCGCCGGGCTGTCGTCCGACCTCGACCCCAGTGCTCAGCGTCGCCTGTTGGAAACCGCTTGTGCAGCCAAGGAAGCCCTGACCGGCGCCGATGCTGTGACGGTGAGCTACGAAGGTTGGCAAGCCGAGCTGACTCGTGCCGCCTTCGATGCGCTGATCGAGCCGATGATCGCCCGCAGCCTCAAAGCCTGCCGCCGCGCCGTGCGCGACAGCGGCATTGAGCTGGAAGAGGTGAGTGCGGTGGTGATGGTCGGTGGTTCGACCCGAGTGCCCCGCGTGCGCAGCGCTGTTGGTGAGCTGTTCGGTCGTCAACCGCTGACGGATATCGACCCGGACCAGGTGGTTGCCATTGGTGCTGCAATCCAGGCCGATACCCTGGCCGGTAACCGCCGCGATGGTGGCGAGTTGCTGCTGCTGGACGTGATTCCGCTGTCCCTGGGGCTGGAGACCATGGGCGGGCTGATGGAGAAGGTGATTCCGCGCAACACCACCATCCCGGTTGCCCGTGCCCAGGAGTTCACCACCTACAAAGACGGCCAGTCGGCGATGATGATTCACGTGCTGCAAGGTGAGCGTGAACTGATCAGTGACTGCCGCTCGCTGGCGCGCTTCGAACTGCGTGGCATTCCGGCGATGGTGGCCGGTGCGGCGAAAATTCGCGTGACGTTCCAGGTCGACGCCGATGGCTTGCTCAGCGTTTCGGCGCGGGAGTTGGGCTCGGGCGTCGAGTCGAGCATCCAGGTCAAGCCTTCCTACGGCCTGACCGACGGCGAAATTGCCCGCATGCTCAAGGATTCTTTCGAGCATGCCGGTTTCGACAAGGTGGCGCGTCAGTTGCGCGAGCACCAAGTGGATGCCGAGCGCCTGCTTGAAGCGGTGCAAGGCGCGCTGGATGCCGATGGCGAGCGCCTGCTGGATGCCGAAGAGCGTCTGGCCATAGAACAACAGATGCAAGACTTGCGTGATTTGATCAACGGCACCGATGGCGCCGCCATCGAGCAGCAGACCAAGCGTCTGTCGCAGGTGACCGATGCCTTTGCCGCCCGTCGCCTTGATTCGACGGTAAAAGCCGCGTTGGCCGGGCGCAACCTGAATGAGATCGAGGAATAACTGATGCCGCAGGTGATTTTTCTGCCCCACGAGAAGTTCTGTCCGGACGGTATGGTCGTAGAGGCCGAGACCGGTACCTCCCTTCTCGAAGTGGCCCACGACAACCATATCGAGATTGAAAGCGCCTGCGGCGGCGTTTGTGCCTGCACCACGTGCCACTGCGTCATTCGTGAAGGGTTCAATTCGCTCAACGAAGCCGACGAGCTGGAAGAGGACTACCTCGACCGCGCCTGGGGCCTGGAGCCTACCTCGCGCCTGACCTGCCAGGCCAAGGTCGGGACCGAAGACATCACCGTCGAGATTCCCAAGTACTCCCTCAACCACGCCGCCGAAGCGCCGCATTGATCTGGAGCTGACATGAGCCTGAAATGGGTTGATGTACTTGAAATTGCAATTCAGCTTGCCGAAAGCAAGCCGGAAGTCGATCCTCGTTATGTGAATTTCGTCGATCTGCACCAGTGGGTGCTGGCCTTGCCGGAATTCAGTGACGATCCGCAACGTGGTGGCGAGAAGGTTCTCGAAGCCATCCAGGCGGCCTGGATCGAAGAAGCCGACTGAGCGCGCTCAGCAGGTTAGGCAATCCCCCAGAACCCGCGTATAATTCGCGGGTTTAATTTTTCGCTTCACTCAACGTTTCTGGAGTTTCACCATGGCTGTTCAACGTACTTTCTCCATCATCAAGCCTGACGCCGTTGCCAAGAACGTGATCGGCAAGATCACCACTCGCTTCGAAGACGCCGGCCTGAAAATCGTTGCCTCGAAAATCAAGCAACTGTCCAAAGCCGAAGCTGAAGGCTTCTACGCTGAGCACAGCGCTCGTGGTTTCTTCGGCGACCTGGTTGCCTTCATGACTTCCGGTCCAGTAGTTGTTCAGGTTCTGGAAGGCGAAAACGCTATCGCTCTGAACCGTGAGCTGATGGGCGCTACCAACCCTAAAGAAGCTGCTCCAGGCACCATCCGCGCTGACTTCGCTGAATCCATCGACGCCAACGCTGTTCACGGTTCGGACTCCGAAGCCGCTGCTGCTCGCGAAATCGCTTACTTCTTCGCAGCTACCGAGGTAACCACTCGCTAAGCGAAAGCTTACGGGTGAGGGTGAATCCATGACGACATCGACTGGCAAAACTAACCTGTTGGGGCTAACCCAGCCGGAAATGGAAAAATTCTTCGACTCAATCGGGGAGAAGCGTTTCCGTGCCGGTCAGGTAATGAAATGGATTCACCACTTTGGCGTCGATGATTTCGACGCCATGACCAACGTCGGCAAGGCCTTGCGCGAAAAGCTCAAGGAAGTTGCCGAGGTTCGCGGTCCGGAAGTGGTCAGCGAGGACATCTCCAGCGACGGTACCCGCAAGTGGGTCGTGCGTGTGGCGTCCGGCAGCTGCGTCGAGACCGTGTACATCCCCCAGGGCAAGCGTGGCACCTTGTGTGTCTCATCTCAGGCCGGTTGCGCCCTGGACTGCAGTTTCTGCTCCACCGGCAAGCAAGGTTTCAATAGCAACCTCACCGCCGCCGAAGTCATCGGCCAGGTGTGGATTGCCAACAAGTCGTTCGGCACCGTACCGGCAAAAATCGACCGTGCCATCACCAACGTGGTGATGATGGGCATGGGCGAGCCGCTGCTGAACTTCGACAACGTAGTCGCCGCCATGCACCTGATGATGGACGACCTCGGCTACGGTATTTCCAAGCGCCGGGTGACGTTGTCCACCTCCGGCGTGGTCCCGATGATCGAAGAGCTGGCCAAGCACATCGACGTCTCCCTGGCCCTGTCGCTGCACGCGCCGAACGATGCGCTGCGCAACGAACTGGTGCCGATCAACAAAAAGTACCCGCTCAAGGTTCTGCTCGAAGCGTGCATGAACTACATGTCGCAACTGGGCGAAAAGCGTGTACTGACCATTGAGTACACCTTGCTCAAGGACGTCAACGACAAGCTCGAACACGCCGTGGAAATGGCCGAGCTGCTCAAGAACGTACCGTGCAAGATCAACCTGATTCCGTTCAACCCGTTCCCGCATTCCGGTTACGAGCGGCCGAGCAACAACGCCATCCGCCGTTTCCAGGACCACTTGCATCATGCCGGCTACAACGTGACGGTGCGCACCACCCGTGGTGAAGACATCGATGCGGCCTGTGGCCAGTTGGTTGGGCAGGTGATGGACCGCACCCGCCGCAGCGAGCGCTACATCGCCGTGCGTCAGTTGAACGCCGACGGCGACCTGCAAGACAGCGCCGTTCGCAACTGAAGAGAGGAACTCCATGACCTTGCGCGTCGCGCTGTCGATCCTGTCGCTCGCCCTGCTTGCAGGCTGCGTGTCCAGCGGGAGTCCGGACACGCTGACGAGTCGCGAGGGTCGAGCGCAGGCCGGTCAGGCCTACGTTCAGTTGGGGTTGGGATATTTGCAACAAGGTTTGACCGAACAAGCCAAAGCGCCTCTGAAAAAGGCGCTTGATCTCGATAGCCAGGACGCCGCTGCAAACGGTGCCCTGGCTTTGGTGTATCAGGCCGAAGACGAGCCGGAGCTGGCCCAGAAGCACTATCAAAAGGCCCTGGCCAGTCGCCCGGACGACACACGAGTCCGTAACAATTACGGCAGTTTCCTTTATGCTCAGGGGCAATACGCGCTGGCGCAGCAGATGTTTGCCCAAGCCGCAGCCGATACCCTGTATCCTGAGCGTTCACGGGTATTCGAGAGCCTTGGCCTGACGGCCTTGCGGCTTGGTCAGCGCGATCAGGCCCAGGAGTATCTGGTAAAAGCGTTACGGCTCAACCAGCAGCAACCACGCGCGTTGCTGGAAATGGCTGAGTTGTCTTACGAAGACAGGCATTATGTGCCGGCCCGAGACTACTACGATCGTTTCAGCCAGCTGAGCGACCACAGTGCCCGCAGCTTGTTGCTGGGCAGTCGCCTGGCCAGCGTCTTCGATGAACGGAACATGGCCAAGGAGTTGGGCCTGCAATTACAACGACTTTATCCCGGTACGCCGGAATATCAGCAATACCTGTCGGAGCAATGATGAAAGCGGCGCATCCCGAAGTAGCAGCAGCGACTCGCGAGAATCCAGGTGAAACTCTGCGTCAGGCCCGAGAGAACAGGGGCTGGTCGCAGGCCGAAGTGGCTCACAAGTTGAACCTCACCGTGAGTTCCCTGAACAACCTTGAAACCGGCGCCTTCGACAAGCTGCCAGGGCACACCTTTGCCCGTGGCTACATCCGCGCCTACGCCAAACTGCTGGATATGGACCAGGCTGTCCTGGTGCAAGCCTTCGACCAGTGCACGGGGACCGACGCCCAGGGCAGCGATGTGCACGCGCTGGGGCGTATCGAAGAGCCGGTACGTCTGTCGCACAATATTCTGCGTGTGGTCAGCCTGTTGCTGTTGGTCGTGGTGATCGGCGGTGGTTTCTTCTGGTGGCAGGATCAAAGCAGCCAGCGCAGCAAAGACCTGGTCAACATGGCCCTGGAGCACGTCGAGGTCGAAAGCGCCGACGGCACCACCCAGATCCATCCACTGGACGAGCCGGAAGACCAGGCGGTCAACGCTGCGCAGCAAGCACAGACCACACCGCTGACGCTGGATCCAGCCCCGGCGACCACGGAATCCGCTGAAACCGCACCTGCGCCACAGGCGCCAGAGAGCACTGCAGTTGCTCCTGCCGTACCTGCAGCCACCGCGGTAGCGCCTGTCGCACCGGTTGCCGCAGTGCCAGCACCAGCGCCAACACCTGCTCCGGTCGTGCCTGCCGCTCCGGTGGTCGCCGCTGCTACCCCAGCCGCTACCCCGGCCCCTGTAGCATCGGCTCCGGCTCCAGCCGGCAGTGCCAAGCTGCATGTGCAATTCACTGCCGATTGCTGGACTTCGGTCACTGACGGCAACGGCAAGGTGCTGTTCAGCGCTATCAAGCGCAAGGGCGACAGCCTGGACCTGACCGGCAAACCGCCGTTTGCAGTACGCCTGGGCTTTGCCCGGGGTGCGCAGGTCAGCTACAACGGCCAGCCTGTTGACGTTGCGCCGTTCACCAGTGGCGAGACTGCTCGCCTGAAGTTGGGACAATAAGTCATGCACGGCGAATCACCGATCAAACGTCGCGAATCGCGAAAAATCTGGGTAGGTAATGTACCTGTCGGCGGCGATGCCCCCATCGCCGTCCAGAGCATGACCAACACCGACACCAATGACGTTGCTGCCACCGTGGCGCAAATCAATCGCCTGGTAGATGCTGGCGTCGATATTGTCCGTGTCTCGGTACCGGACATGGACGCCGCAGAGGCCTTCGGCCGCATCAAGCAGCAGGTCAGCGTGCCGTTGGTCGCCGACATTCACTTCGACTACCGCATCGCCCTGCGCGTGGCTGAACTGGGTGTTGATTGCCTGCGTATCAACCCGGGCAACATCGGCCGTGAAGATCGCGTCAAGGCAGTGGTTGATGCTGCGCGCGACCGCGGTATTCCGATCCGCATCGGCGTCAACGCCGGTTCCCTGGAAAAAGACCTGCAGAAAAAATACGGCGAGCCTACTCCAGCCGCATTGGTCGAGTCGGCCATGCGTCATGTCGAGCACCTCGACCGCCTGGATTTCCAGGACTTCAAGGTCAGCGTCAAGGCCTCCGACGTGTTCATGGCCGTCGAAGCCTACCGCCTGTTGGCCAAACAGATCGTTCAGCCGCTGCACCTGGGCATCACCGAAGCCGGTGGTCTGCGTTCGGGCACGGTGAAATCCGCTGTCGGCCTCGGTATGCTGCTCGCCGAAGGAATTGGCGATACTATTCGCATTTCCCTGGCGGCTGATCCGGTTGAGGAAGTCAAAGTCGGTTACGACATCCTCAAGTCCCTGCACCTGCGTTCGCGTGGCATCAACTTCATCGCCTGCCCGAGCTGCTCGCGGCAGAACTTCGATGTGGTGAAAACCATGAACGAGCTGGAAGGGCGCCTGGAAGACTTGCTGGTACCGATGGACGTGGCCGTGATTGGCTGTGTGGTCAACGGTCCTGGTGAAGCCAAGGAAGCCCATGTCGGGCTGACCGGTGGTACGCCGAACCTGATCTACATCGATGGCAAGCCGTCGCAGAAGCTGACCAATGACAACCTGGTCGATGAGCTGGAAAGGCTCATCCGCCAGAAAGCGGCCGAAAAGGCCGAAGCCGACGCGGCGTTGATCGCCCGTGGCTGATACCCAGATTCGTAAGGACTTTTCGTGAGCAAATCGCTGCAAGCCATCCGTGGCATGAACGACCTCCTGCCCGAGCAGACTCCACTGTGGCGCTACTTCGAGAGCACCGTGGCCGGCCTGCTGGACACCTACGGCTATCGTCAGATCCGCACGCCGATCGTCGAGTTCACCGAGCTGTTCAAACGCTCGATCGGTGAAGTGACCGACATCGTCGAAAAAGAGATGTACACCTTTGCCGACCGTAACGGTGACTCCCTGACCCTGCGCCCGGAAGGCACCGCAGCCTGTGTGCGCGCTGTGCTCGAACACGGTATCACTGGCGGTGGCCAGGTGCAGAAGCTGTGGTACATCGGCCAGATGTTCCGCCACGAGCGCCCGCAGAAAGGTCGTTATCGCCAGTTCAACCAGATCGGCGTCGAAGTCTTCAACCTCGACGGCCCGGACATCGATGCCGAGCTGATCGTGCTGACCTGGCGCCTGTGGGGCCTTTTGGGCATCCGTGACGCAGTCAAGCTTGAACTCAACAGCCTGGGCACCAGCGAAGCGCGTGCTCGCTACCGTGATGCGCTGGTCGAGTTCCTCTCGGCGCGTCTGGAGCAACTGGACGAAGACAGCCAGCGTCGCCTGAAAACCAACCCGCTGCGCATCCTCGACAGTAAAGATGCCAACACCCAGGCGGTACTGGTCGGCGCGCCGAAGCTTGAAGACTACCTGGACGAAGAGTCGCGGGTGCATTTCGAAGGCCTGAAGGCCCGACTGGATGCCGCCGGTATTCCGTTCGTGATCAACACCAAGCTGGTGCGTGGTCTGGACTACTACAGCAAGACGGTGTTCGAGTGGGTCACTGACAAACTCGGCTCGCAAGGCACTGTGTGTGCCGGTGGCCGCTACGATGGCCTGGTTGAGCAAATGGGCGGCAAGCCGACCCCGGGTGTTGGTTTCGCCATGGGTATCGAGCGTCTGATTTTGCTGCTGGAAACCCTGGAACAAGTGCCGGAGTCGATCAACCGCACCGTCGACGTCTACCTGTGCGCCTTCGGCGAGCAGGCGGAGCTGGCGGGCTTGACCCTGGCCGAGCGTCTGCGTGATCGCCTGCCGAACCTGCGTTTGCAGGTCAACGCCGGTGCTGGCAGCTTCAAGAGCCAGTTCAAGAAGGCCGACAAGAGTAATGCGCTGTTCGCCTTGATCCTGGGGGACGACGAACTGGCGCAACAAGTGGTAGGTTTCAAACCCCTGCGTGGCCAGGGCGAACAACAAAACATTGCCTGGGATGCTCTGGCAGAGCACCTGGAAGCTTCCCTCGCGCAGGCGTGAAGCGGTTCAACAGCCGATTTGGTGAAAAGGAGTATTGGGGTGTCGAGTACCGATGATGAACAGCTGGCGGCATTCAAGGACTGGTGGCAGCGCAACGGCAAGCCACTGGTAACCGGCGGCCTGCTGGCACTGGTGATAGTGTTTGGCTGGCAAGCCTTCCAGAAGTACCAGGGCAACCAGTCGCAAGGCGCCTCGAACCTTTATCAGGCCCTGCTGGAAACCACCCTGACGCCAAGTGGCGAACCGGATGCTGCCAAGGTTGCTGAACTGTCCGGCAAACTCAAGAACGAGTTTGGCGGTTCTGCCTACGCCCAGTACGGCAGCCTGTTCGTGGCCAAGGTCGCGGTCGAGGCCAACAAGCTTGATGATGCTGCAGCCGAACTCAAGGCTATCGTCGACAAGCCAGCCGACGCGACCCTGGGCGAAATCGCCCGTCAGCGCCTGGCACGTGTGATGGCTGCCCAGGGCAAGGCTGAAGACGCACTGAAACTGCTCGATGGCGACGCCGATAAAGCGTTCCTGGCCAGCCGCGAAGAGCTCAAAGGTGACTTGCTGGTACAGCTGGGGCGTGCTGCTGATGCGCATGCCGCTTATGAAAAGGCCAAGGCCGCGCTGTCTGATGACGCTGCGATCGGTGGTTTGCAACTCAAGCTCGACGACCTGGCCAAAGGGGATGCGTGACGTGATCGGTTGGAAACATGCAGCAGTGCTGACCCTGGCCCTTCTGGCCGTGGGTTGCAGCAGCAATAGCAAAAAGGAATTGCCACCGGCCGAGCTGACCAAGTTCACCGAGGAAGTGGTCCTGAAGAAGCAGTGGAGCCGTTCGATCGGTGACGGTCAGGGCGAATCCTTCAATATGCTGGTCCCGGCGATCGAGAATGATCGTATCTACGCTGCCGATGTAACCGGCATCGTAATGGCCATGGATCGCAACAACGGTGACGTGGCCTGGAAAAAGGACCTTGAACTGCCTGTTTCCGGCGCGGTAGGTGTCGGTTATGGCCTGGTCATGCTCGGCACCCTGCGTGGCGATGTGATCGCGCTGGATGCCAGCACTGGTGAAGAGCGCTGGCGCTCGCGGGTGACCAGTGAAGTACTGGCGCCGCCTGCCAGCAACGGTGACGTTGTGGTCGTGCAAACCCAGGACGACCGCGTGATTGGCCTGGACGCCAGCACCGGTGATCGCCGCTGGATCTACGAAAGCACTCCGGCAGTACTGACCCTGCGCGGTACCGGTGCGCCAATCGTGACCAACCATCTGGCGGTCGCGGGCCTGTCCACTGGTAAAGTCGTCGCACTCGATACCCGTAACGGTGTGCCGGTGTGGGAACAGCGTGTCGCTATTCCGCAAGGCCGCTCTGAGCTTGACCGTGTTGTCGACATCGACGGTGGCCTGCTGCTGTCTGGCGGTACCCTGTACGTGACCAGCTATCAGGGGCGCGTTGCCGGCCTTGATCTGGAAAGCGGCCGGGTGCTGTGGCAGCGCGATGCCTCCAGCTACAACGGTGTGGCCCAGGGCTTCGGTAACGTCTACGTGAGCCTGGCTTCGGGTACCGTGGAAAGTATCGATGAGCGCTCTTCGAGTGCGCTGTGGACCAACGATTCGCTGGCCCGTCGTCAGCTGTCGGCGCCGGAAGTGTTCTCCAGCTACGTAGCGGTGGGTGACCTGGAAGGCTACCTGCACCTGCTCAGCCAGGTTGATGGTCGCTTCGTCGGTCGTGAGCGTATCGATAGCGATGGCCTGCGTGCCCGTCCGCTGGTGGTGGGTGACACCATCTATGTGTACGGCAACAGCGGCAAGCTCGAGGCGCTGACCATCCGCTGAGGCTATGCTTGAGGCCGTACAGGCCTCGGGCTGCGGCACTTTGGGTGCCGCCCGAACTCCGGCCGCTGCAGTGCAGCGGCCTTTGTATTTTCTGAATTTATGCAATGGAGAGCCGCATGGTTCCCGTAATCGCCCTGGTGGGCCGACCGAACGTCGGTAAATCCACCATGTTCAACCGCCTGACCAAGACCCGCGATGCAATCGTCGGCGATCTGTCCGGGCTGACTCGTGACCGCCAGTACGGTGAAGCCCGCTGGCAGGGCCGCACCTACATCCTGATCGACACCGGTGGTATCACCGGCGACGAAGTGGGCATGGACGAGAAAATGGCCGAGCAATCGCTGATGGCCATCGAAGAAGCCGACTACGTGCTGTTCCTGGTCGACGCTCGCGCCGGTATGACCGCAGCCGACCAGATGATTGCCGAGCACCTGCGCAAGCGCAACAAGCAGTCGTTCCTGGTGGCCAACAAGATCGACAACATCGATCCGGACACCGCCCGCGCCGAGTTCGCGCCGATGGGCATGGGCAACGCCATTCCGGTGGCTGGCTCTCAGGGCCGCGGCATCAACGGCCTGATGGAGCTGGTGCTGGGCGAAGTCCCACGTGACAAGGAAGACGAAGCCCTCGACGAGGACGTCGCCGAAGGCGAGGAAGCCGTGCGCATTCCGGGGCCGAGCGAAAAAGATGGGATCAAGATCGCCATCATCGGTCGTCCGAACGTCGGCAAATCGACCCTGGTCAACCGCATGCTCGGCGAAGAACGTGTGGTGGTGTACGACGAGCCGGGCACCACGCGTGACAGTATCTACATCCCGTTCGAGCGTGATGAAGAGAAGTACACCCTGATTGACACCGCCGGGGTGCGCAAGCGCGGCAAGATCCACGAAGAAGTTGAAAAGTTCTCCGTAGTCAAAACCCTGCAGGCGATCAAAGACGCCAACGTGGTGATTTTCGTCATGGACGCCCGTGAAGGCGTGGTTGACCATGACCTCAACCTGCTGGGCTTCGCCCTGGAAGCCGGTCGTGCCATCGTCATCGCCCTGAACAAGTGGGACGGCATGCAGCCGAGCGAGCGCGACTATGTGAAGACCGAGCTTGAGCGCCGGTTGTTCTTCGTCGACTTCGCTGACATCCACTTCATCTCGGCGCTGCATGGCACTGGCGTGGGCAACCTGTACAAATCGGTACAGGCTTCGTTCAAGTCGGCGGTGACCCGCTGGCCGACCAGCCGCCTGACCCAGATCCTCGAAGACGCGGTCAGCGATCACCAGCCGCCGATGGTCAATGGTCGCCGGATCAAGCTGCGCTACGCCCACCTGGGTGGCGCCAACCCGCCGATCATCGTGATCCACGGTAACCAGGTCGAGAAAGTACCCAAGTCCTACTCGCGCTACCTGGAAAACACCTACCGCCGGGTACTCAAGCTGGTCGGTACGCCGATCCGTATCGAGTACAAAGGCAGTGACAACCCGTATGAAGGCAACAAGAACACCTTGACTGACCGTCAGGTCAACAAGAAGCGTCGCTTGATGTCGCACCACAAGAAAGCTGAGAAGAAGCGCAGAGACAAGCGCTGAGTGTATCGCGGGGCAAGCCCGCTCCTACAGTAGGAGCGGGCTTGCCCCGCGATCAGGCTGCGACGGTTACAACCTTTTTCCTGACCATTCAATCCGCTATGCTCGTTCCCTTGAACGCCGGATTGTTCTGCAGGAAAAGAGGGCTCCATGATCAGCAGCAAGTTGCCGAATGTCGGCACGACCATCTTTACCACCATGTCCCAACTCGCCGTGCAAACCGGCGCCTTGAACCTGTCTCAAGGGTTCCCTGATTTCAACGGCCCGCAAGCCCTGCTTGATGCGGTAGGTCGGCATGTCAGTGCCGGTCACAACCAATATTGCCCGATGACCGGCCTGCCGGCGTTGCGTCAGCAAGTGGCGAGCAAAATTGCTCGTAGCTATGGCGTCAGTGTCGATGCCGAGACAGAAATCACCATCACCCCAGGCGCTACCGAGGCGATCTTCTGCGCTATCCATGCGGTGGTTCGCAGTGGTGATGAAGTGATTGTCTTCGACCCGTGCTACGACAGCTACGAGCCTGCGGTTGAACTGGCCGGCGGGCGTTGTATGCATGTGCAGCTCACTGACGGCCAATTTGCCATCGACTGGCAGAAGCTTACCGACGCGCTAAGCCCACGTACGCGCATGATCATTCTCAACTCGCCACACAACCCCAGTGGTGCGCTGATCAGCCGCGACGACCTGGACAAGCTGGCGTTGTTGATTGCCGAGCGCGACATTTACCTGATCAGCGACGAAGTGTATGAGCACCTGGTGTTCGACGGTGTGCAGCATGCCAGTGTGCTGAGCGTTGAAGCGCTGTACCAGCGTGCCTTCGTGGTCAGTTCGTTTGGCAAGACTTACCATGTTACCGGCTGGAAAACCGGCTATGTGGTCGCGCCACCGGCCTTGAGCAGCGAGTTGCGCAAGGTCCATCAGTACGTCAACTTCTGCGGTGTGACACCGTTGCAATGGGCATTGGCCGACTTCATGGCCGAGCATCCTGAGCATGTCGAAGAGCTGCCGGGTTTTTACCAGGCCAAGCGCGACTTGTTCTGCGACCTGCTGGAAGCGTCGCGTTTCCAGTTCAGCCGAACCCGCGGCACCTACTTTCAGCTGGTCGACTACTCGGCGATTCGCCCGGACCTCAACGATGTCGAGATGTCGCTGTGGCTCACCCGTGAGCACGGCGTGGCGACCATTCCGGTGTCGGTGTTCTACCAGCAAGCCATTCCCAAACAGCGCCTGGTGCGCCTGTGTTTTGCCAAACGCGAGGAGACGCTGCGCCAGGCAGCGGAGAAGCTATGCGCGATCTGAGTGCTCTGCCTAATCTGAAAGTTGCCTTGGTCCAGACCACCTTGGCCTGGCACGACCGTCTGGCCAACTACGAGCATTTCGAAACCCTGTTGGAGCAAGCCCGAGGGGCTGACCTGATCATCCTGCCGGAGATGTTCACCACAGGCTTTTCAATGGAGTCCGAGAGCCTGGCCGAACCGGAAAACGGCCCGACCTATAAGTGGCTGAAAAGCCAGGCGAAGAAGCTCGATGCAGTGGTAACCGGCAGTGTGATTATCCAGACCGCTGATGGTAGCCACCGCAATCGCTTGCTCTGGGCCCGACCGGATGGCGAGATCCTGTTCTACGACAAGCGCCACCTGTTCCGCATGGCCGGTGAGCACAAGCACTACACCCCGGGCGAGCGTCAGGTGCAGTTCGAGGTCAAGGGCTGGCGGGTGCGCACGCTGATTTGCTATGACCTGCGTTTCCCGGTGTGGAGCCGTGACGCGCAAGACACCGACCTGTTGCTGTACACCGCCAACTGGCCAGCGGCACGTCGTCAGCACTGGAACCGTTTGTTGCCAGCTCGGGGGATTGAGAACCTGTGTTATGTGGCGGCGGTGAATCGGGTAGGTACTGATGGTAAGGGTTTCGCCTATTCGGGCGACAGCCAGGTCCTGGACTTTCAGGGCGAGAGCTTGCTGAGTGCGGGGGAGGCGGACGGGGTGTTTACCGTGGTGTTGAGCTCGGCCGATCTGGCGGCGTATCGCACGCGCTTTCCGGCTAATCTGGATGCCGATACCTTCGAACTGCATTGAACGCAATCGCGGGGCAAGCCCGCTCCTACAGCGTTTATTCCTGTAGGAGCGGGCTTGCCCCGCGATCACTCAATACACATCGCGCCGATAACGCCCCGCCTCGATCAACTGCTCGACCCGAGCAGCCCCAAGCACTTCATTGAGCACTGCATCGACACCACTGGCCATGCCTTGCAGGCTGCCGCAGATGTAGATCGACGCGCCCTCATCCAGCCAGCGACGCAATTCAACTGCCTGTTCACGCAAGCGATCCTGCACGTAGACCTTGTGTGCCTGATCGCGCGAGAAGGCCAGGTCTAACCGCGCCAGTTCACCGGTACGCACCCAGTCTTGCAGTTCATCACCACAGAGGAAGTCGTGCGCCTGGTTACGCTCGCCGAACAACAACCAGTTGCGCTGCTCACCGGCTGCGATGCGGGCTTTGAGCAGGCTGCGCAAGCCGGCCAGGCCGGTGCCGTTACCGATCAAGATCATCGGTGTTGCCGGCGCCGGCACGTGGAAGCCGCTGTTGTTGCGCAGGCGCAAGCTGACGCTGTTATCCACCGCCAGGTATTCGGTCAGCCAGCCTGAACCCAGGCCCAGGCTGCCATCGGGGTGGCGTTCCTGGCGCACAATCAGTTCCAGCACGCCATCGCTGGCGATCGAGGCAATCGAGTATTCACGCGCTGCCAGTGGAATCAGGGCATCCACCAGGGCCTGGGCGTGCAAGCCGACCAAGTGCTCGCGGCTGCTGGGCAACTGGCGGCTGCCCAGCGCTTGCAGCAGGCTCTCCTGCAGGCCGTCGACCTCGACCCGCGCTTGGCCATCCAGGCCCAGCCCGCGCAGGAACTGCTCAACACTGTGCGGGTTGTTGCGCGGCAGGATTTCCACCAGATCACCGGCCTGCCACTGCGTGGGTTGCGGCGGCGTCAGCCCCAGCAAGTAAACCGACGAGCCTTGGCTGCCGGGGTTCATCAACTGGCGCTGAGTCAGCGTCCAGTTGTCGAATACCGGTGCCTGCCACGCGGCGGGTGGCGTGCTGCCGGTCAGTTGTGCCAGTTTCTGCTGCCATAGCTGCAGGGACGCCGGGTCGGCACTGTCGACTTCCACCGGGGCGAAGGCACTGGTGGCGCCACGCTCGCCAAGCCATGCCTGCAGACGGCGGGCGAACCCACAGAACTGTGGGTACTGGCGGTCGCCCAAGGCCAACAGGGCGTAGTTGAGGTTGCTCAGCGCCCACGGTTGGCCGAGCACTTTGCGCTCGAAACCGCGCGCACTGTCGGGGGCTTCACCATCACCGAAGGTACTGACCACGAACACCGCGCGTTCAGCCTGGTGCAGATCATTTTCGGTCAGCTCGGCCAGTGGACGTACCTGCACGGGCACCCCGGCGGCCTGCAGTTGGCCAGCGGTTTGCCAGGCCAGTTGTTCGGCAAAACCGCTCTGGCTGGCGAAGCCCACCAACCAGCTGTTGCCTTGCGTTTCGGCAGGCCGCAGGTTGCTGCGCGCCGCACGTACCTGGCGTTTTTTGCGCCGACGATCGAGGTACAGCAACCAGCCGGTCACGAAGAACAGCGGCATGGTCAGGCTGGCGATGGCAAACAGAATGCGTCCGGTCAGGCCAAAATAGCTGCCCACGTGCAACGCGTAGACGCTGGCGAGCAATTGCGCCTTGAAGGACTTGTCGTCATAGCGTTCGACCTTTTTCACCTGGCCGTTGGCCGGGTCGAAGGTCAGGGTGTTGAAGGCGCGTTCGTGCGCGGCGCCTTCAAGGCGGTAGAACAACATCGCGGGCTGGCCGCCGGCTGGTGGCAGGCGCAGGTTGTAGTTGCTCATCTTCGGGCCGGCGACAGCCTGCAGGCTGGCCCACACCGCGTCATAGTCAACCACCAGCGGCTTGGCGTCTTTGCCCGGTGCGCCGCCTGGGCGCCCGCGGCCTTCACCACGCTTGTGCTGTTCGCCTGCCGCCGGGGCATCGGCGAGCAGTTTGTTCAGGCCTTCGCGGTACCATTCATACGACCAGAACAGGCCGGTGAGGGCGAACAGCAGGTAGAACAGCAGGCACCAGGTACCGAACACGGCATGCAGATCCCAGTTGAACGCGCGGCCTTTCCGGGCCCAGTCCAGGGTCAGCCAGGTGCGCCAGTTCAGCGCCTGGCGCGGCCAGCGCAGGTACAAGCCGGATAGGCAGAAGAAAATCAGCATCAAGGTGCAGGCACCGGTGATCTGTCGGCCAGTGTCGCCCATGGCCAGGAAACGGTGCAGTTGCAGCATTAGGTCGAAGAAGGCCTGACCGCTGACCTCGCCCTGGAGTTTGCCGGTATAGGGGTCGGCGTAGCGCATCAAGCCGCGGCGCTCGCCGGGCGGTGGGGTGAAGAACACGCGTGCGGCCGTGTCGCCTTCAGAGGCCACCGACAGCATCGCCACCTTGTCACCTTGCTCGGCTTCGATCCGGCGCACCAGTTCGGGCATTGGCAACACGCCTTCCTGGCGTACCTCGACCTTGAGCACGTCGGGGTTGAACAGGCGCAGCAGTTCATCCTGGAACGCCCAGATTGCCCCGGTAACTCCCATCAAGGCCAGCACCAGGCCGGCAGTGATGCCGAAGAACCAGTGCAGTTGAAACAGGGATTTCTTCAGCACATCTATCACCTTGTCTTGCTGCAAATGCGAATGCGACGCGTATTATGCCCTGATACACGAAAGCCCCGCTCACCGAAGTGAACGGGGCTTGCTGGTCAGCGTGCTTAGAAGTGCACGGCGGTGGTCAGCAGGGCAGTGCGGCCCGGGGCCTGGTTGGCGTAGTGAGCGCCGTAGGCTTTGTCGTAGTAGACCTCGTTGGTGAGGTTTTGCACGTTCAACTGCAGGTCGACGTTTTTGGTCAGCTTGTAGCTGGCCATTGCGTCGTAACGCCAGTACGAATCGACCATCACGCTGTTGGTGACGTTGCCGAAGACGTCGTCAGAGTAGAACGCACCACCACCGACGGTGAGCTTCGGCGTGACGTTGTAGGTGGTCCACAAGGTCAGGCTGTTGTTCGGCGTGTTAGGCATCTGGTTGCCGTCGTTGTAGCCGTCGACCAGCACACCTTTCACGCTCTGGGAGCCACCGTCGACCAGCTCGGAGTCGAGGTAGGTGTAGCCGGCGAACACTTGCCAGTTGTTGGTCAGCTTGCCAGTAGCGGTCAGTTCCAGGCCGTCGACGCGGCTTTTACCAGCATTCTGGTAGGTGTTGGCGTCGACCAGTACGCGGGCGTTCTCTTTTTCGGTGCGGAAGACCGCAGCCGTCAGGTTCAGGCGCTGATCCAGCAGATCCCACTTGGTACCAATTTCATAGTTGGTGGTTTCTTCCGGTTTCAGCTCGCTGGTGGTGGTAGCGGTCAGCAAAGGGTTGCCGTCGCTGCCTTCACCCAACGAAGCACCGGCAGGCGTCGCCGAGGTCGCGTAGGAAATGTAGATGCTGCCGTTTTCAGCAGGCTTCCAGGTCAGGCCCAGTTGACCGGTGATGAACTCACTGGTGTCTTCGGTTTTGAATTGAGTAACGGCACCCTGTTTATTCAAGGCTTTGGTCTTGGCCTTGGTCTCAAAGTGGTCGTAACGCAGGCCCATGGTCAGCAACCAGGCCGGGTCCAACTCCAGTGTGTCGGTCAGGTAAATGGCACGGGTGCTGCCAGCGGTATCGGTGCCCAGATCGTTACGCGCAACGCTACCGCCCCATGCTTCATTCGGGTCGGGGTTAGGGAATGACGTGCACACGCCCGGAATCAAACCTTCGCCGGTGGAGCAATCGCCTGATTTGAACCCGGTAACGTCGTAGCCTTCTTTGTTCGAGACTTCGCGGCTCAGCTCAATACCGGTAGAGAAAGTGTTCTTGAACCCGCCGATGTACACCTCACCGAACAGGTCGGTCTGGTTGGTGGTCGTGGTGGTGTTCGCCACGCGGTTGTTCGGACGGCGCCATACTTCGCCTTTGAGGATGTTGCCCTTGCTGTCGTCCGGCTGGCTGTAGATGTAGTCCTGCAGGGTGCTGCCGTGACGCAGGGTGTTCTTGATCGTCAGCGAGTCGCTCAGGTCATGTTCCAGGGCGATGGTGGCGATGTCTGCACGGCTCTTGTAGAAGTCGCGATCGACCAGGCCGTAGAAATTGTTGCTGTCGCCGCCGTCAGTCGGCTTGTCGGGGTTCGCCGAAGTACGGTTGGCCGAGCTACCGGACTTCAGGCTGTAAGGGATACCGGAGTCTGGCAGGTCGTTGCTTTCTACGTGGTAGTAGTCCAGGTACAGGCGGGTTTCTGTGCCCAGGCCGAATACCAGCGACGGCGCCACGCCCCAACGGTCGTAGTTGACTTCATCGCGACCGGCGACATTGCTTTCGTGGCTCATCAGGTTCAGACGGAACGCCGCGGTGTCGAGGAACTGGTAGTTGCCATCGAAGGTGTAGCGTTGGGTCTGGTCCGAGCCCCAGGTGAATGCGCCGTCGGTGGAGTTACCCAGGTGCGCGCGCTTGCTCACCAGGTTGATGGTGCCGCCTGCAGCGCCGCGACCGCCGATGGCCGAGTTAGGGCCCTTGGCCACTTCTACCGATTCAATGGCAAAGATTTCACGGGTTTGCGAGCCGGTGTCACGCACGCCGTCCAGGTACATCGAACCTTGGGAGTCGAAGCCGCGAATGAACGGGCGGTCGCCGGACGGGTTGCCACCTTCACCGGCACCCATGGTGATACCCGGTACAGTGCGCAAGGCGTCCTGCAGGGTGAGGGCGTTGGTGTCCTTGATGACTTGCTGAGGGACCACCGTCACGCTGCGCGGGATATCGATCAGCGGCGCGGTGTACTTCGGCGAAGAGGCACTTTCCACCTTGTAGTCGGTGTTTGCCGCATCGGCCTGACCGGTCACGCTGGTAGCGTCCAGGGCAATCGCGCCGTTCTTGGCTGGCTCGGCTTCTGCGGCATACGCCATGTGCGCTGCAGAGGTGGCAGTGAGTGCCACGCCGATGGCGGAGGCGAGCAAGCGTGGTGAACTGACAGCGGTTGGCACGTAGTGACGCGGCATGGTGGTCCCCTTCCCCGGTTTCAAAGGCCGCGAAATATAATGTAAACAAATATGAGTAACAATTGAGAAGGATTGCTATTTGTTCGAAATTTACAATCTTTACAATTTGTAACTTCCGGATTGCTGAGCTGAAACGTCGCACCCATCTGAAAAGGCTTGTGGTTGATCAATGGGAATCAATACCATTGGCATCTCTTTTGCTCACAGGTGCCTGCGCCATGCTGCTACACATCTCCGGACTGTTCTCCACCGAGGAAGTCATGCGTATTCGTGAAGCGCTGGAGCAGACCGAATGGGCAGACGGCAAGGTCACCGCGGGCTATCAGTCGGCCAAGGCCAAGCACAACCTGCAACTGCCCGAAGGCCATCCGCTGGCCAAGGAAATCGGCACGGCCTTGATCGAACGCTTGTGGCAGCACCCGACGTTCATGTCGGCGGCATTGCCACACAAGGTGTTTCCGCCGTTGATCAATTGCTATCGCGAAGGGGGCAATTTCGGTTTTCACATCGACAACGCCTTGCGTCAGCCCCGTGGCAGCCACGAGCGGGTGCGTACTGACCTGTCCTCAACGCTGTTTCTGAGCAACCCTGAGGATTACGACGGTGGTGAACTGGTGATTCAGGACACCTACGGCGTACAGCAGGTGAAGCTGGCCGCAGGCGATCTGGTGCTGTACCCGGGCACCAGCCTGCACAAGGTCAACCCGGTGACCCGGGGTGCACGCTACGCTGCGTTCTTCTGGACACAAAGCCTGGTGCGCGAAGACAGCCAGCGCGCCTTGCTGTTCGAGATGGACAACGCCATCCAGGCGCTGACCGCCGACATGCCCGAGCACCCGGCGTTGATCCAACTTACTGGTACCTACCACAACCTGTTGCGCCGCTGGGTCGAGGTCTGAGTCATGGCTTTTGCGTTGCGTAACCGCCAGGAACTGGACAGCGAGCAGTTCAGCCAGATGCTTGAACACAGCCCAGCCAAGGCAGCCCAGGCGATATTGGCGGCGGCCGGGCAGGGCATCGTCGAGGCGCAATTGTTGCTGGGGCAGATCCTGCTCGACGGCCGTGGCATCGAGAAAGACCCAAGCCTGGCGCGGCGCTGGTTTGCCATTGCCGCCGAGGGGGGCAGCGTCATGGCTGACAACATGCTCGGGCGCTGCCTGGAGCATGGCTGGGGCGGTGAAGTTGATCAGGCTCAGGCCGCACGTCACTACCGGCAGGCAGCACAGCGTGGGCTGGACTGGGGGCTCTACAACTACGCCAACCTGTTGGCCACAGGCCGTGGTGTCAGTCAGGATCATGTGCTGGCACTGGCCTGTTACCGGCAGGCGGCCGAGCAGGGCCACGCCAAGTCGATGAATCTACTGGGTCGTTATCTGGAAGATGGCGTGCATTGTCCGGGTGATGTTCAGGGTGCACAGCGCTGGTATCAACGCTCGGCTGAGGCCGGGGATTTTCGTGGGCAGTTCAGCCATGCCGGGGTATTGGCCGCTCAAGGGCGCACACAAGATGCCTTGATGTGGTTGCAGCAAGCGCTGGAGGGCGGTAACGCGAATTTTCTGCGAGTAGCCGGACCTGCGCTGGAGCACGCAGAGCAGCCTGAAATTCGCAGCCTGGCACAGGCGTATGCCGCACGTTTGGCGCAGTTGCAAGCACAGGCTTGATCGGTGGGAGCGGGCTTGGCCCGCGATTGCGGTGTGTCAGACAAACCGCAATCGCGGGGCAAGCCCGCTCCCACAAGTGGTGCAAGACAGTTGCCCCCACAAAGGGCCGGTGAAGCCTTAGCCAAAAAAACGGGCCTTTCGGCCCGTTCTTCATTACAGATAGAAGGCTTTCAGCGGCGGGAAGCCGTTGAACTCTACGGCGCTGTAGCTAGTGGTGTAGGCGCCGGTCGACAGCCAGTACAGGCGGTCACCGATGGCCAGGTTCAGCGGCAGGCCGTACTTGTAGTGCTCGTACATGATGTCGGCGCTGTCACAGGTCGGGCCTGCGATAACCACTTCTTCCATTTCACCTTTCTTCTCGGTCCAGATCGGGAACTTGATGGACTCGTCCATGGTTTCGATCAGGCCGGAGAATTTGCCCACGTCGGTGTAGACCCAACGCTCGACAGCGGTACGCGACTTACGTGCTACCAGCACCACTTCACTGACCAGAATGCCGGCGTTGGCGATCAGCGAACGGCCTGGCTCAAGGATGATTTCCGGCAGGTCGTCACCGAAGTCTTCCTTGAGGAAACGGATGATTTCTTCAGCGTAGGTTTCCAGGCTGTTGGTACGGGTGATGTAGTTGGCCGGGAAGCCGCCACCCATGTTGATCAGCTTGAGTTCGATGCCGTCTTCTTCTTTCAGGCGTTCGAAGATCACTTTGACCTTGGCGATCGCCGCATCCCAGACGCTGATGTCACGCTGTTGCGAACCAACGTGGAACGATACGCCGTAAGGCACCAGGCCCAGGTCGCGGGCGAGGATCAGCAGGTCCATGGCCATGTCGGTCTGGCAGCCGAATTTGCGCGACAGCGGCCAGTCGGCAGTGGTCGAGCCTTCAGTGAGAATGCGCACGTAAACCTTGGAACCCGGTGCCGCCTTTGCGATGTTGCGCAGGTCGGCTTCGGAGTCGGTGGCATACAGACGCACGCCCTTGTCGAAGAAGTAGCGGATGTCCTTGGACTTCTTGATGGTGTTGCCGTAGCTGATGCGATCAGGGCTGACGCCACGGCCAAGCACTTTGTCCAGCTCGTAGATCGAGGCGATGTCGAAGCTCGAGCCTTTTTCCTTGAGCAGGTCGATGATCTCGACGGCAGGGTTGGCCTTGACCGCGTAGTAGACCTTGGCGAATTCGAAACCGGCGCGCAGGTCATCGTAGGCCTGGCTGATCATCTGCGTGTCGATGAGCACGAACGGGGTTTCTTGCTTGTCGGCGAATGCCTTCATTTTCTGGAAGGTATCGCGCGCGAAGTAGTCTTCGACCTGAATCGACATGCTTAGGGACTCCATGGGCAAACTGAATAAAAAAGTGGCTGCAACTGAACGCCCTCCGTATCCCCACTTTGGTTCGCCTACTTCCCAAGGCATGTCGCCGAAAGCAAAAAGGTCAACCGTGCGTGATAAAGCGAGCTACGGGTGACCTTGCTGTCTCGTCGTCAGTACTTGAGCCGGATGGATCGTTTCCAGCATGGACGTTCGGCGCGAACTTTAGGACCTGAGGGGCTCAAGATCAACAAAAAACGTCGCGATTTTGCACACGTTTGTCGCCCCGTCTTGGCCAGCCACTTTGTAACCGACCCAGGTAAACAGTAGGCGTTCAATTTGATGACAAAAGCGTTAAAAATACCGATATACCCAGAGAACGTTCAGGGATTCGGCAAGTTCGCTTGTGTATCCCCTGATCGGCGAAATTAGCGACCAAAGCGTTAAAAAAGCCTCAAATAGGTGCGTGAGAAGCAGCGGGTTGCTGCACCGAGAAAAAGGCCCAGCCGTTCGATTTTTTTTTCGTACCTTGCAGCGCTTTCCAGGGTGTCCAGCGGCAAATTTTTTTTGCCCGCAGCACGCTTCGTCGCCCACCAAGAACTTCAATTGCCCGACTTAATAAGAAACATTACTATTCGCGTCATTCTCCACGCTTGGCGAAGACCCTGCATCGTGTCGCGACACAAAGGCTTTGTTGACCACTACCATGAGCTGATCGGCACCTGGACGCGCAAGTTGCGCAATCGCCAGCAGGCCGAGGATCTGGCACATGATGCCTTTGTGCGGGTGCTGGAAAATGACCAGGCCGGTGTCGAGCAGCCGCGCGCCTATCTGCACCAGACCGCGCGTAACATTGCCGTGGATGGCTACCGCCGCGAAGACCGCCGTCAGGCCGTTGAACAAGACATCATCGATCCCGGCAGCGACCTCAGTGGCGACCCGGAGGCTTACATGCATGCCATCGAGCTGGCAGACAGCGTTGAGCGGGCCCTGGCGCAGTTGCCGCTGAACTGCCGACGGGTGTTCATCTGGCAGAAACTCGAAGGGCTGACCCAGGCGGAAATCGCCGAGCGCATGGGCTTGACCAAGAACATGGTCGAAAAGTATATGATTCGCACGCTCCGGCATCTGCGTGAGCACCTGGATGTGTCGACGAGATGAGTCAGGCGAATGTTTTCATGAATAACGATGCGTGCCCGTGTGGCCGAGAAGCCGTGCGCGATGAGGCAGCCCAATGGTTTGCCCGCCGCTGCGACGGCGCGCTGAGCGCAGAGGCGCAGGCGCAACTCGATACCTGGTTGGCACAGCACGTTCAGCATCAATACGAATACGATGTGCTCGCCCAGCTCTGGGGCGCAGCCGATGCGCTGCCGCGTGCGCGTCTTGAGGCTTTGTGCCAGGCAGACCCGGTGCGCCAACTGCCACGTCGGCGCTTCATTCAGCAAGCCTTGGCGGCGAGTGTGGCTGCAGCGGCAGTGGGGTTGGGCTGGTTCGGTTGGCAGCATCATCAGCTCAACTATCAGGATCAGCTTCACACTGCACTCAACGAGCGCCGCCAGATCGATCTGCCGGATGGCTCGCATCTGGAACTCAATGGCCGTACGCAACTGACGGTCGACTTCAGTGCCGGGCAACGGCGCATCCAGCTGACGGCCGGCGAAGTGATGTTCAGTGTCGCCCACGATAGCGCGCGGCCATTTGTCGTGAGTACCGCTCAGGGCACGGTCACGGTCACGGTCACCGGTACCCGTTTTGACGTGCGCCTGGACCCGGCGCGCACTCGGGTAGCCGTGGAGCAAGGCTCGGTCAACGTGCAAGGCAGTGATGCCAGCCAGGCATTGCTCACCGCCGGGCTTGGCTCCCACATCGATGCCCGCGGCACGGTCGCCAAACCCTATGCAGTGGACGCTGCTGCACTGACCGCCTGGCGCAACGGCAAGCTGGTGTTCAATGACGCACCATTGAGCGAAGTGGTTGAGGAAGTCTCGCGTTATCGCGCTCAACCCCTGCGCGTTGCCGATGGAAAAGTAGGCGCGCTACGCCTGAGCAGCACCTTCAGCAGTGACGATACCGATGCGTTGTTGCGGGCCCTGCCGAGCATCCTGCCCGTGGCTATCAAGACCCATGCCGATGGCTCCAGCGAAATAATTTCAAAATAAATTCAGGTTTTTTTTCAGTTGTTCGTCTTCCTGGCCAACTGCAACTGCCAAGCATTTCCATTTGCATGCAGATGGCATTTTATCCGGCCCCTCAGGATTTCTCGAAGACGTGAACAACAACAAGTTTTCCCCGCGTTCTGCACCACGCTTGCGTACCCGACTGCTGCCTCTGGCGCTGGCCCTGGCGGTCAGTGGCGGTATTGCCAGCAGCTATGCTGACGAGCCTACAACCGCTATCCAGATCCAGGCCCAGCCGCTGGCTTCGGCCCTGAGCCAACTGGGACAGCAAACCTCGCTGCAACTGTTCTTCAGCCCTGAGCTGGTCGCCGGCAAGCAAGCCCCGGCCGTGTCGGGCACCCTGGCGCCGGAGCAGGCGTTGCAGACGCTGCTGCAAGGTAGCGGGCTGACCTACGAGATTTCCCAGGGCACCGTGGTGCTCAAACCTGCCCAGACCGCTGGTACTTTGACCACGGGCAGCCTTGAGCTGGCACCCACCGACGTCAAAGTCGTAGGCGACTGGCTGGGAAACGCTGAGGAAACGGTGGTGCAGAACCATCCGGGGGCGCGTACGGTAGTGCGTCGTGAAGCGATGGTCGAAGAAGGCGCGATGAACGTGCGCGATGCATTGCGTGGCATTCCCGGCGTACAGGTGCAGGATTCGAACGGTACCGGCGGCAGTGACATTGCACTGAACGTTGGTGTGCGCGGCCTGACTTCGCGTTTGTCGCCACGCTCCACTGTGCTGATCGATGGTATTCCGGCGGCCTTCGCCCCGTATGGCCAGCCGCAGTTGTCGATGGCGCCGATCTCTTCGGGCAACCTCGACAGCATCGACGTTGTGCGTGGTGCAGGCTCGGTGCGTTATGGCCCGCAAAACGTCGGCGGGGTCATCAACTTCGTCACTCGGGCGATTCCGGAGAAGGCTACAGGTGAGCTGTCGACCACCATGGAAACCTCCCGTCATGGTGGTTGGAAGCATATCGAGTCGGCGTTTCTCGGTGGTACCGCTGACAACGGCCTGGGCGCAGCATTGCTGTATTCCGGGGTCAACGGCAATGGCTACCGCAGCAGCAACAACGACAACGACATCGATGACGTGCTGCTGAAAACCCACTGGGCGGTCACCGACAGCGATGAACTGTGGCTGAACTTTCACTATTACGATGCCAAGGCCGACATGCCCGGCGGTCTGACCCAGGCGCAGTTCGATGACGACCCGTACCAGTCCGACCGTGACTACGACACCTTCAGTGGACGGCGCAAAGACGTATCGCTCAAGTACCTGCGCCAGATCGACGATGTCACCCAGTTCGAAGTGTTGACCTACTACACCGACAGCTTCCGTGGCAGCAGTATCGCCGCCCGTGACCAAGAGACCTTGTCGTCGTACCCGCGCAGCTACCACACCTTCGGGATCGAGCCTCGCCTGTCGCGGATCTTCTTCGCAGGCCCGACCACGCAGGAAGTCAGCGTCGGTTACCGCTACCTTAAAGAAGCGATGCACGAGCAGGCGACTCGCCTGGCTTTGATCGACAACGTACCGACCCCAGCACCTGGCTCTGACGGCCATGTGTACCAGGACCGTACCGGTGGCACTGAAGCCAGTGCGTACTACATCGACGACAAGATTGATGTCGGCAACTGGACCATCACCCCCGGTATCCGTTTTGAACACATCAACACCGATTGGCACGAGCGCCCGGTGATCGGTACTGATGGCAAGCGGGTGCAGGAGAAAAACCGCAGCATCTCCAGCAACGAACCGTTGCCAGCGCTGAGCGTGATGTATCACCTGTCGGATGAGTGGAAGCTGTTTGCCAACTACGAAACCTCGTTCGGCAGCCTGCAGTACTTCCAGCTTGGCCAGGGTGGTAAGGGCGACCAGACCGCCAATGGCCTGGAGCCGGAAAAAGCCAAGACCTATGAAATCGGTACGCGCTACAACAACGGCACCTGGGGTGGCGAGCTGACCGCGTTCTACATCGACTTTGACGATGAGCTGCAGTACATCAGCAACGACATTGGCTGGACCAACCTCGGCGCTACCAAGCACCAGGGGATTGAAGCGTCGGTGCGCTACGACCTGTCGGGCCTCGATCCGCGCTTGCAGGGCCTGAGTGCCAACGCCGGCTTCACTTACACCCGCGCCACCTATGAAGGCGAGATCCCCGGCTTCAAGGGTCGCGACCTGCCGTTCTACTCGCGGCAAGTGGCGACTGCCGGGTTGCGTTACCAGATCGATCGCTGGACCTGGAACCTCGATGCCTTCGCCCAATCGAAGCAGCGTGCGCCGGGTACCGGGATGAACAAAGACGGCAGCTTCAACGGCAACTACATCACCGAGCCAAGTGCTGATGGCCAGTACGGTGACATTCCAGGTTATGTGACCTGGGCTGCGCGTGGTGGTTATGACTTTGGCCAGGAACTGTCGAACCTGAAGCTGGCGGCGGGGGTGAAGAACATCTTCGACAAGCAGTACTACACCCGCTCAAGCGACAACAACTCGGGTATCTACCTCGGCGAGCCGCGCACCTTCTACGTACAAGCCAGCGTAGGCTTCTGATCCCGTAGGAGCGGGCTTGCCCCGCGATTGCGATGTGTCAGTCATATCGCAATCGCGGCGCAGAGAGATCAGGCCAGAGCTTCAGCCGGTGAGACGATGCTGGTCTTGCCGCCGCGCGAACGCCCTGAACTCAGGTAAGCGGCAATCGATTCCTGAGTGACTTCACCGAGAAACACTTGCTCGGCATCGAGCACCGGCAACCACGAGCGGTTGAACTCATACATGCGTGACAGCAGGATGCGCAGGTGCTCATCGTGTGCAGCGGTGGCATTGAAGCTGCGCAGGAAGTCACTGCAGCTGCCTTGCTGGCGGTGCAGGTCGCGTCGGCGCACGTAGCCCATGGCTTTGTTCTGCGCATCAGTTACCACCACATAACGCCGGTCGTGCTCATCCATCAACTCCAGCGCTTCGCTGACCGGCGTTTGCGGGCTCACCGATGGCGCATTGTCGG
Source organism: Pseudomonas sp. NUPR-001 (assembly GCF_052147955.1). Classification (NCBI taxonomy): domain Bacteria; kingdom Pseudomonadati; phylum Pseudomonadota; class Gammaproteobacteria; order Pseudomonadales; family Pseudomonadaceae; genus Pseudomonas; species Pseudomonas sp. NUPR-001. The sequence continues at coordinate 4,929,125 of NZ_CP197353.1, read as the reverse complement.
CGGCGTCTTCGGCACGTACCAGCAGCAGGCGCTTGAGGGTGCTGTCCTGGCCAACAAAGTTGCTGACAAAGTCATCGGCCGGGTGCGCCAGCAGGGTGTCGGGATGGTCGATCTGAATCAATTTGCCAGCGCGGAAAATCGCAATCTTGTCGCCCAGTTTGATCGCTTCGTCGATGTCATGGCTGACCATGATCACCGTCTTGTTCAACGCGCGTTGCATCTCGAAAAACTCGTTCTGGATCATCTCGCGGTTGATCGGATCGACCGCGCCGAACGGTTCGTCCATCAACAGCAACGGTGCCTCGGCCGCCAAGGCGCGAATCACACCGATACGCTGTTGCTGACCACCGGATAGCTCACGCGGGTAGCGCTGCAGATACTGCTTAGGCTCAAGCTTGATCATGCTCATCAGCTCGCGTGCGCGCTCGTGGCATTTCTGTTTGTCCCAGCCGAGCAGGCGCGGGACCACGGTGATGTTTTCCTCGATGGTCATGTTGGGAAACAGGCCGATCTGCTGAATGACATAGCCAATGCGCCGGCGCAGGGTCACTTCGTCCAGGCCGCTGGTGTCTTCACCGTTGATCAGCACCTTGCCCGAGGTCGGGGTGATCAGGCGGTTGATCATTTTCAAGGTGGTGCTCTTGCCGCAACCGGACGGGCCAAGGAATACGCAAATCTCGCCTTCATTGACGGTCAGGCTCACGGCGTCGACGGCTTTGACGTCTTTACCGTTGGCGTGGAAGGTCTTGCTCAGGTGTTGAAGTTCGATCATTTGCGCAGTCCTTCTGGAGTCAGGGCACGTTGCAGGATTTGCAGCAGCAGGTCAGCGAAGATGGCCAACAGGCTCACCAGCAAGGCGCCGACCAGCAGCATCGACATGTCGCTACGGCTGATGGAAGTCAGGATGAGAACGCCCAGGCCACCGGCGCCAATGGTCGCGGCGATGGTCATGACGCCGATGTTCATCACCACGGCGGTACGCACGCCCGCGAGGATCACCGGCACGGCAATGGGCAGCTCGACCATGCGCAGGCGCTGGCCGAAGGTCATGCCGATGCCACGTGCGGCTTCACGGATACCGGGCTCGACATTGGTCAGCGCCAGGTAGGTGTTACGCAGGATTGGCAGCAGTGAATAAAGAAACACGGCAGTGATCGCCGGCAGCGGCCCCAGCCCCTGGCCGAATTTCGAATAGAACGGCAGCAGCAAGCCGAACAGGGCGATTGAAGGAATGGTCAGCAGCACCGTGGCGCAGGCTTGCAGTGGACCGGCGAGGGCCGGAAAGCGGGTCATCAGAATGCCCAGCGGCACACCGAAGAGAATCGCCAGGCTCACGGCAATACCGACCAGGGTGATGTGTTGCCAGGTCAGTTGCAGCACCTGGGCCCAGTCCAGATGAATGAAAGTATCGAGCATGGTCATGGCTGCTCCTGTGCAGGTGGATGCTGGCGCAGGTACTCGGCGGCTACCTTGCCTGGGCTCTGGTGCTCGACGTCGACTTTGGCGTTGAGCTCCCGCATGGTCTGGTCATCCAGTTGCTCGGCCAATGGCTTGAGCAGGGTTGCCAACTGCGGGTGAGCATCGAGGACTTCCTTGCGCACCACCGGGGCGGCGGTGTAGTCGGGGAAGTAGTGTTTGTCGTCTTCGAGCAGCTTCAGGTTGAAGGCGCTCAGGCGGCCGTCAGTGGTGTACACCAGACCACTGAACACCTGGCCGTTGCGCAGCGCGGTGTACACCAGGCCTGCATCCATCTGGCGGATGTTGCGGCGGGTCAGTTGCAGGTCGTAGGTTTCAGTGAGGCCGACCAGTCCGTCGGGACGGTTGGCGAATTCGGTATCCAGGGCCACCAGGTGGTCGCGGTCCTGTTCCTCACGCAGCACCTGGTTCAGCTGGCTGATGGTGTTTACCTGCGGGTACTGCTCAGCGATCTTGTGCGGCAGGGCCAGGGCGTAGGTGTTGCTGAATTTCGACGGGGTCAGCCAGATCAGGCCTTTTTGCGCATCTAGCGCCTTGACCTTGGCGTAGGTGGCCGCCGCGCTGGGCATGCGCTCTTCGATATGGTTGTAGGACACCAGCGACACCCCGGTGTATTCCCAGACCATGTCCAGCTGCCCGGTTTCGTGCGCGCTGCGCGCCAGATTGCTGCCCAACCCACCCGTGATGCGTACATCGAAACCATGCTGATTGAGGTAGCGAGCAGTGATTTCGGCCAGCACGGTTTGCTCGGTGAACACCCGCGCGCCGAGGCGAATCACAGGTTTTGTCGCGGCGTGGGTAAATCCCGAGAACAGCAGGGCCGCGCCCAGTAACAAGGCGATTCTTTTCATTGGAGTTCCTTCGCTTAGTGGGCCAGGCCGCGTTCAAGCCAACGTCGACTGCCTTGCGCCACCAGGGCGTCAAGCAGCAGGGCGAGTAAGGCGGTACAGGCAGCGCCGAGCAGCAGTTGTGGCTGATTGTTCAGGGCAATGCCGGGAAAAATCAGGCTGCCCAGACTGTTGGCGCCGATCAGAAACGACAGCGGTGCGGTGCCGACGTTGATCGCCAGGGCCACCCGCACACCGCCGATGATGATCGGCACGGCATTGGGCAGTTCGACCTTCCACAGGCTTTGGCGTGGCGTCATGCCGATACCGGTGGCGGCTTCTTTGAGCGAGACGGGAACGTTTTTCAGGCCTTCGTAGGTGTTGCGCACGATAGGCAGGAGGGAGGCGAGGAACAAAGCGAAGATCGCCGGACCTGCGCCGATGCCCAGGAAACTCAGGGCAATGGCCAGAACGGCCAGCGGGGGGATGGTGTTGCCAATATTGAAAAACTGCATGAAACGTTCGGCGCGGTCGACCCTGTGCGGTCGACTCAAGGCAATCCCAGCGGGTATGCCCACGGCTAACGCCGCCACCATCGACAGCAGCACCAACACCAGGTGTGCCTGCAGGTAGAACCACAGATCGGCGCGATAGCGCGCGATCGTATCAATGCCGATCCAGTGGATCAGCAGGGCCAGGATGACGAGCGCAAAGGCACATCCCATCAGCCCCTTGCCATAGCGTTTAGCCACAGGCGGACTCCTTTTTTTTGTCGGCGAACACACTCCCGTGGCGGTCACCATTCCAGGTGACAGGCAGCGTGATCGCGATAAGCAGCGCGTTTTCCGGAGCGGAACAACACGCCATGAGCGAAGCCTCGTCAGGCTCGTAGAGCTAGTGAAACCGACCCTGACGAACGGTCATGACCGATTGCAAATCAGGGGAGTGGACGCCTCCACAGCCGTAAAGGTTCCCATCTGAAGCGGCATTTGGCCAGTGTTAATCTACCCAACGGTTCAGTTCAGGGTTAAGTCTGGGCTATAATCTGCGCCCTTTTTTGAACCACCTGTCAGGCGATTTCCCATGACCAACCAGGCCGCCGAAGTCGCGAAGCGCCGCACTTTCGCCATTATTTCCCACCCCGACGCCGGTAAGACCACCATCACCGAAAAGCTTTTGCTGATGGGCAAGGCGATCTCCGTTGCCGGTACGGTGAAGTCGCGTAAGTCCGACCGCCATGCCACCTCCGACTGGATGGAGATGGAGAAGCAGCGTGGTATCTCGATCACCACCTCGGTCATGCAGTTCCCTTACCGCGATCACATGATCAACCTGCTCGATACCCCGGGCCACGAAGACTTCTCGGAAGACACCTACCGCACCCTCACCGCGGTGGACTCGGCCCTGATGGTGCTCGACGGCGGTAAAGGCGTTGAGCCACGGACCATCGCCCTGATGGACGTGTGCCGTCTGCGTGACACGCCAATCGTCAGCTTCATCAACAAACTCGACCGTGACATCCGCGACCCGATCGAACTGCTCGACGAAATCGAAGCGGTCCTGAAGATCAAGGCCGCGCCGATCACCTGGCCGATCGGTTGCTACCGTGATTTCAAAGGTGTGTACCACCTCTCGGGTGACTACATCATCGTTTACACCCCGGGCCACGGCCACGAGCGTACCGAGGTGAAGATCATCGAGAAGCTCGACTCCGACGAAGCCCGCGCCCACCTGGGTGATGAGTACGATCGCTTCCTCGAGCAACTGGAGCTGGTGCAGGGCGCCTGCCACGAGTTCGACCAGGACGAGTTCATGCGTGGCGAACTGACGCCGGTGTTCTTCGGTACCGCGCTGGGCAACTTTGGGGTCGACCATGTACTCGACGCCGTTGTCGACTGGGCGCCACGTCCGTTGGCACGGGTTGCCAACGAGCGCAGCGTCGAGCCGACCGAAGAGAAGTTCAGCGGTTTCGTGTTCAAGATCCAGGCAAACATGGACCCTAAGCACCGCGACCGTATCGCCTTCATGCGCATCTGTTCCGGACGCTACGAGAAGGGCATGAAGATGCGCCATGTGCGCACCGGCAAAGACCTGCGCATCGGCGACGCTCTGACCTTTTTCTCCTCCGAGCGTGAGCAGCTGGAAGAGGCCTGGGCTGGTGACATCATCGGTTTGCACAACCACGGCACCATCCAGATCGGTGACACCTTCACCGAAGGCGAGGCCCTGGGCTTCACCGGTATCCCGCACTTCGCCCCGGAATTGTTCCGTCGTGTGCGCCTGAAAGACCCACTCAAGTCCAAGCAGTTGCGTCAGGGCTTGCAGCAGTTGGCCGAAGAGGGTGCAACCCAGGTGTTCTTCCCTGAACGTAGCAACGACATCATCCTTGGTGCGGTGGGTGTGCTGCAGTTCGATGTGGTCGCCAGCCGTCTGAAGGAAGAGTACAAGGTCGAATGCGCTTACGAGCCGATCACCGTCTGGTCCGCGCGCTGGATCAGCTGTGACGACAAGAAGAAGCTTGAGGAATTCAAGAACAAGGCTGTGGAAAACCTGGCGGTTGACGGCGGTGGTCACCTGACCTACCTGGCGCCGACGCGGGTCAACCTGGCGCTGATGGAAGAGCGCTGGCCCGATGTGCAGTTCCGTGCGACGCGTGAGCATCACTAAGTAGTAAAAAGCATCGCGGGGCAAGCCCGCTCCTACCGATCTGGTAGGAGCGGGCTTGCCCCGCGATCATTTCAGTTCCCTGCCTTGATACTGGTCCAGATCCGCGTACGAATGCGGTCGATCTTGGCTGGCATCGCTTCCAGTGCATACAGCTTGCCGAGCATTTCGTCGCTCGGGTAGATCATGGTGTTGGCCTTCAGGGCCGGGTCTACCAGCGTATCGGCTTTGTGGTTGCCGTTGGCGTACTGCACGTAGTTGCTGATATTGGCCATCACTTCTGGTTGCAACAGGTAGTTCATGTAGGCGTAGCCGGCTTTTTCGTCCGGGGCGTCGGCCGGCATGGCAACCATGTCAAACCACATCGGCGCGCCTTCTTTCGGGATCGAGTAGCCGACCTGTATGCCGTTCTTCGCTTCCTCTGCACGGTTTTTCGCCTGCAGCACATCGCCCGAGAAACCCACCACGACGCAAACGTCGCCATTGGCCAGGTCGCCGGTGTACTTGGAGGAGTGAAAGTAGCTGATGTAAGGGCGCACTTTCATCAACAGTTCTTTGGCTTTGTCGTAGTCCTTCGGGTCCTGGCTGTGGTGCGGCAGGCCCAGGTAGTTCAGGGCGATGGGCAGCAGTTCCGGGCCATTGTCCAACACCGCGACGCCACAGCTTTTCAGCTTGCTGATGTATTCGGGTTTGAAGATCAGGTCCCAGGAATCCACTGGTGCATCGTCGCCCAGCACAGCCTTGACCTTGTCGATGTTGTAACCGATGCCGGTACTGCCCCACAGGTAGGGGAAGCCGTATTGGTTGCCCGGGTCGTTCACCTCCAACGCCTTGAGCAGCACCGGGTTGAGGTTCTGCCAGTTCGGCAGCTGACTCTTGTCGAGTTTTTTGAGCGCCTTGCCCTGGATCTGCCGGGCCATGAAGTGGTTGGAGGGGAATACCACGTCATAGCCGGAGTTGCCGGTCATCAGCTTGCCGTCGAGGGTTTCGTTGCTGTCGAACACGTCGTAGGTCGGCACGATGCCGCTGGCTTGCTGGAAGTTTTTCAGGGTATCGGGGGCGATGTAGCTGGACCAGTTGTAGATCTTCACCGAGTCGGCCGCCTGGGCCATGGATGTCGCCAGCAACAGCGGGGCGATGAGCAATGGGCGCATGTCTGGATTCCTTGCTTTGTCTGTTTTTATCGAAGGAGGCAGGCGATCAAATGATCAGAAAATCAGTACGTAGGTTTTGCGCACGGTCTCCTGGATGTCCCAGATGCCGGTGCTGTTTGCTGGCAGCATGATTGCGTCGCCAGCTTCGATGGTCAGCGGCTCGCCACCATCCGGGGTGAAGGTGCAGCGGCCTTTGATGAAGTGGCAAAACTCCTGCTGCACAATCTGCCGCCGCCAGCGCCCTGGGGTGCATTCCCAGATTCCGGTTTCGACGCCGTCAGTGCGCTCGACAGCGGTCACCGAGGCAATCGATACAGGCTCACCGAGGGGCACGGCGACCGGGTTCGATTCTTGTAAGGCGACAGTGTCGGTGTTCTTGAACTGGGTAATGCTCATACCGGTGAATCCTGTGCAGGGGGAACGAAAAGTCAGCGCATGAAACCTTCCATGAAGTCCGCGACACCACTGGCCAGGCGGCGGCGCCACGGTGCGCTGTCGGGGTTGGCGAGGGTCTGGTCCTCATGGACGAAACTCTTGATGATGGCGTTGTAGCCCAGCCAGCGGCACGGCTCCGGCTCCCAGCCTTTGAGACGCGACAGCGCGCTGTCGGCATGGACCCAGGGTTGTTCGGTCAGCTCGCTGCGCCGTTCGAGAATCAGCTCGGCCAGGGTGCGTCCGCCCAGGTTGCTGGCGCCGACGCCCTCGCCACCGTAGCCACCGGCCAGGGCGATGCCTTGTTTGCGGTCACACAGCATGTGCGGCTGGAAGCGCCGGGCCATCCCTAAATTGCCGCCCCAGGCGTGGGTGATGGCAACGTCCTTGAGCTGTGGGAACAATTCGCCGAACAGGTAGCGGCGCAGTTCGATTTCACTGGTGGTGAGGTCGAAGTTTTCGCGCAGGCGCCCGGCAAAGCGGTATCCGCCACGGGCGCCGAATATCAGGCGGTTGTCGGCGCTGCGTTGGCCGTAGGTGACCTGGCGGCTGTTTTCGCTGAAGGCCTGGCCACGGTTGAGGCCGATCTTTTCCCAGACATCTTGTGGCAATGGCTCGGTGGCAACGATCAGGCTCTGCACCGGCATCTGGTAATGCCCCAGTGGCGGCAGGTTGACCGAGTAGCCTTCGACGGCCGGCACCAGCCACTGGCATTTGACGCGAGCATGCGCCGTGCGCACCTCACCCGATCGCCAGTCGATCACCGGGCTGTTTTCGTACAAGCGCACGCCCAGGCCTTCTACCGTACGCGCCAGGCTGCGCACCAGCTTGGCCGGTTGAATGGTGGCCACGTTGGGGTTGAAGATCGCCCCGTAGGGTTTACGCACGCGCAGCTGTGTCGCCAGTTGTTCCGGGCTCAGCCAGCGGTAATCGGCTTCGTTCAAGCCTTGTTTGTAGAGTTTGTCGAGGTAAGCGCGCAGGGTCGCTTGCTGCTCCGGGTAGCGCGCTGCGCAGTACAGCACCCCGCCTTTGCGGTAGTCGCAGTCGATGGCTTCGCGTTCGAGCACGCGTTGCACTTCATCGGGAATGCCATGCAGCAGGTCGTAGGAGGCACGGCGTTGCTCGGCGGAACTGGCCGCCAGCAGACGGTCTTCGCCCAGCAAGTTGCCCATCAGCCAGCCACCATTGCGCCCGGAGGCGCCGAAGCCGGCGATGTTGGCTTCAACGATGGCGATGTTCAGCTGTGGCGCCTGCTGCTTGAGGTAGTAGGCAGTCCAGAGCCCGGTGTAACCGGCGCCGATGATGCAGACATCCACGTCCAGATCCTGCTGCAGCGCCGCACGCGGGCTCAGTGGCTCATCGAGCTGGTCCATCCAAAGGCTGATCTTGCGCCATGCCTGCATGCTGTTCGGCTCCACATCCGTTACGGTCTGTGGGCGATCCTAGAAGCTGGCGGGGGGCGTTGTCTTAGCTGCGTGCACGCAGAGAATTCTGCTTGACCCAGGCCTTGGGCGAAAGCCCGGTGTGCTGGCGAAAACACTTGTAGAAAGCCGACAGCGAATTGAAACCGGCGGCAAAGGCCAGGTCGTCGACCTTGGCGTTGGCAGGCGACAATTCCAGGCCTTTGAGCAGGTGCTGCAGGCGTGCCTGGTTGACGTAGCGGTAGAAACTTTGGCCGAGCACCTGGTTGAGCAGGTAGGAGATCTGGTTACGGCTGTAACCGCTCTCGCGGGCTACCCGTTGCAGGTCGAGTTCCGGGTCGAGGTAGGGCTGCTGACGCAGGAAGTAGTCTTCGAGGTCCTGAGCCATGGCGCTCAATTGCCGGGGCGACAGGCCCAGGCGGCTGATGGTCGGGCGCACATCCGATTGACCGGGTTGCGGCTTGGCTTCCCGTACCAGCGAGGCATATTCATTGACCCGCCAGATCAGCCCGTCGCGCACAGTGATCGCTTCGCTGGACTGGAATGCCACCAGGCCTTCGCCGCCGCGCAGCGTCACTTGATACTGAATAAAGGCGGTACAGCCATCGACGCGGATACGGTCGCTGTGGACGATATCTTCATCGACCTCGCGCGGCATGCTGGCGCGTACGTAATCGCGCAACTCGGCGTAGTGCATCACGCGGTTGAGGAAGAAGTCGTTGTACTGGATATCTGGATGGTACAAGGCCATTACCCCGTCCAGGTCGCGATGCTTCCAACACAGGTGATATCGCATGACGGTGGCGGCGGTTTCCGGGGTTTGTTCCGGGCCGTCGGGGAGTGGGTTTGGGGTCATTGGCAGATAGTGAGGGAGGCTTTAATCGCGGGTCAAGCCCGCTCCCACAGCGGTGGTGAAAATCCCTGTGGGAGCGGGCTTGTCCCGCGATTGATTTACAAGAATTGCTCCGCGTAATGACACGCCACCTGCCGCGTCCCCACCGGCCGGAACGCTGGCTCTTCAGCCGCACAACGCTCAGTGGCATACGGGCAGCGCTTATGGAAAGCGCAACCGGTTGGTGGGTTCAGCGGGTTGGGCAGCTCACCGGCGATCTTGATCTTCGGTTTGAGCGGGTCTGGATGAATGGTCGGGGTGGCCGACAGCAGCGCCTGGGTGTAAGGGTGCAACGGCTTGCTGTAGATATCCTCCTTGGGCCCCATTTCCGCCGGGCGGCCGAGGTACATCACCAGCACCTGATCGGCAACATGGCGCACCACCGCCAGGTTGTGGGAGATGAACACGTAAGCGGTGTTGAACTCTTTCTGCAGGTCCATGAACAGGTTCAGCACCTGGGCCTGGATCGACACGTCGAGCGCCGAGGTTGGTTCATCGGCTACCAGCACTTTCGGTTGCAGCATCATGGCCCGCGCCAGGGCGATACGCTGGCGCTGACCACCGGAGAACATGTGCGGATAACGCTGGTAATGCTCCGGGCGCAAGCCGACCTGCTGCATCATCGCCTGGACTTTTTCCCGCCGTTCGCTCTTCGACAGGTTGGTGTTGATCAGCAGCGGCTCGGCCAGTTGGTCACCGATTTTCTGCCGCGGGTTGAGCGAGGCGTAAGGGCTCTGGAACACCATCTGCACGTCTTTACGCAGTTGTTTGCGTTCGGCCTTGTTGGCCCCGGCGACTTCCTGACCGGCAATTTTCAGCGAGCCGGAGGAAGGTTCTTCGATCAGGGTCAGCGCCCGGGCCAGGGTCGATTTGCCGCAACCTGACTCACCCACTACAGCCAGGGTCTTGCCTGCTTCAAGTTCAAACGACACACCATTGAGTGCACGGACCAGGGCATGGCCTTTGAACAGGCCACGGGAAACTTCGTAGTGACGGGTCAGTTCACGGGCGGTAAGGACGACGGTCATTACGCCACCTCCTGGTTCAGCGGGTAGAAACAACGGACCTGGCTGTGCGCCTGGGGATCAAGGGTAGGGCGCTGGCGTCGGCAGTTGTCCTGCACATACGGGCAGCGCGGTGACAGCAGGCAGCCTTCAGGACGGTCGTAGCGACCGGGGACGATACCCGGCAAGGTCGCCAGGCGCTCGGCGCCTTCACTGTGTTCGGGGATCGCCGCCAGCAGGGCTTCGCTGTAGGGGTGGGCAGGCACATCGAACAGCTCAGGCACCTGACCGACTTCCACCGCTTGCCCGGCATACATCACACAGACGCGCTTGGCGGTTTCGGCGACCACGGCCAGGTCGTGGGTGATCAGAATCAGGGCCATGTTCTGCTCTTTCTGCAGGTTGAGCAGCAGCTCCATGATCTGCGCCTGGATGGTTACGTCCAGTGCGGTGGTCGGTTCGTCAGCGATCAACAACTTGGGCTCACCGGCGATGGCCATGGCGATTGCCACGCGCTGGCTCATACCGCCAGAGAGTTGATGCGGATAGGCGTCCAGACGGCTTTCGGCTGCTGGAATCTCGACCTTCTTGAGCAGCTCCAGCGCGCGTTGGCGCGCCGCTTTACCGCGCAGGCCGAGGTGCTGGCGTAGCACCTCTTCGATCTGGAAACCCACGGTGTAGCTCGGGTTGAGGGCGGTCATCGGGTCCTGGAAGACCATCGCCATATCCTTGCCGACCACCTTGCGCCGTTGCCGGCCGCTGAGCTTGAGCATGTTGGTGCCGTCGAAGGTCAGGGCGTCGGCGGTGATCCGCCCGGGGGCATCGATCAGGCCCATCAAGGCCATCATGGTCACCGACTTGCCTGAGCCAGACTCACCGACAATGGCCAGCACCTCGCCCTCGTTCACCGTCAGGTCGAGACCATCAACCACCGGCACCGCGTTGGCATCGCCAAAGCGCACGTTCAGATTCTTGATTTCTAGAAGTGACATGGCGATCTCCTCAGGCGGCATTCTTGAGTTTCGGGTCCAGCGCATCGCGCAGTCCGTCACCCATCAGGTTGATTGCCAGCACGCTGAGCAAAATGGTCAGACCCGGCAGGCTCACTACCCACCAGGCGCGTTCGATGTAGTCACGGGCCGAAGCCAGCATGGTGCCCCACTCAGGGGTTGGCGGCTGCACACCCAGGCCGAGGAAGCCCAGGGCCGCAGCATCGAGAATCGCCGAGGAGAAACTCAAGGTGGCCTGAACGATCAGTGGCGCCATGCAGTTGGGCAGTACGGTGACGAACATCAGTCGTGGCAGGCTGGCACCGGCCAGGCGGGCAGCGGTGACGTAGTCACGGTTCAGTTCACCCATGACCGCCGCGCGGGTCAGACGCACATAAGACGGCAGGGCGACGATGGCAATCGCGATCACGGTATTCATCAAGCCAGGGCCGAGGATGGCGACGATGGCCACGGCCAGCAGCAACGAGGGCAAGGCCAGCATCACATCCATCAGGCGCATGATCGATGGGCCGAGGAGGCGCGGAAAGAAGCCGGCCAGCAGGCCGAGGAAAATCCCCGGAATCAGCGAGATCACCACCGACGACAGGCCGATCAGCAGCGACAGGCGCGAGCCCTGGATCAGGCGCGAGAGCAGGTCACGGCCGAGTTCGTCGGTGCCGAGAATGAACTGCCAGGTGCCGCCTTCGAGCCATACCGGCGGAGTCAGCAGAAAGTCGCGGTATTGCTCGCTGGGGTTGTGCGGAGCGACCCACGGCGCGAACAGCGCGCAAAACACCACGACGCTCATGAACATCAGCCCGGCAACGGCGCCTTTGTTGCGTGAAAACGCCTGCCAGAACTCTTTGTAGGGCGAAGGGTAGAGCAGGCTCTGGTCAACGGCAGTGGCTTGGGTAGTGACGGATTTGGCAAGTGGAGTTGTCATGACATGGCCCTCAGCGCTGATGACGGATGCGTGGGTTAACCAGGCCGTAGAGGATGTCCACGACGAAGTTGACCAGGATCACCAGGCAGGCAATCAACAGGATGCCGTTCTGTACCACGGGGTAGTCACGGGCGCCGATGGCTTCAATCAGCCACTTGCCGATGCCCGGCCAGGAAAAGATGGTTTCGGTCAGTACCGCGCCCGCCAGCAAGGTGCCGACCTGCAGGCCGAATACGGTCAGTACCGGGATCAAGGCGTTGCGCAGGCCATGTACGAACACCACCCGTGCCGGCGACAGGCCTTTGGCCCGAGCGGTGCGGATGTAGTCTTCGCGCAGCACTTCGAGCATCGACGAGCGGGTCATGCGGGCGATCACCGCCAGCGGAATGGTGCCCAGCACGATGGCCGGCAGAATCAGGTGCATCAGGGCGTCTTTGAACGCGCCTTCTTCGTCGCTGAGCAGGGTATCGATCAGCATGAAACCGGTTTTCGGCTCGATGTCGTACAGCAGGTCGATGCGCCCGGAGACCGGGGTCCAGCCCAGGCTGACCGAGAAGAACATGATCAGAATCAGGCCCCACCAGAAGATCGGCATCGAGTAGCCCGCCAGGGAAATGCCCATGACGCCGTGGTCGAACAGCGAGCCGCGCTTGAGGGCGGCGATCACCCCGGCCAGCAGGCCGATGATGCCGGCGAAGAACAGTGCCGCAATGGCCAGTTCCAGGGTCGCCGGGAACAGGGTGAGAAACTCGCTCCACACGCTTTCGCGGGTACGCAGCGACTCGCCAAGATCACCTTGGGCCAGCTTGCTGACGTAGTCCAGGTACTGCTCGGGCAGCGGTTTGTTCAGGCCGAGGCGCTCCATGGCCTGGGCGTGCATTTCCGGGTCGACCCGGCGTTCTCCCATCATGACTTCAACCGGATCTCCGGGTATCAGCCGTATGAGCGCGAACGTCAGCAAGGTGATGCCGAAGAAGGTCGGGATCAAGAGTCCCAAACGCCGGGCAATAAAACTTAACATCTTCTGGTGTACCTCATCAGCCGGTCAGGCATGCCCGCCAGCACCCGGGTAGGGCGCCGGCGGTCGTTCTTGTTCTACTTCACCTGGGTAGTGGCGAAGTTGTTATTGGTGAGGGGGTTGATGTGGTACCCCTCCACGTTTGCACGCATGGCGGTAAACATCTTTGGATGCGCCATGCTGATCCACGGTTGATCCTCATCGTACACCGCCAGCGCCTTTGCATAGAGCGCTGCGCGCTCATTCGTATCGGTGATGGTGCGTGCTTTGTCGATCAACGTCTGGAATGTCTGATTGCACCAGCGGGCATAGTTCTCACCACTTTTCACCGCATCGCAGCTCAGCAGCGGGGTGAGAAAGTTGTCCGGATCGCCGTTATCGCCAGCCCAGCCGGTCGAAACCATGTCAGCTTCGCCGTTTTTCGCGCGGCGCAGCATTTCGGCCCATTCCATCACGCGGATTTCGACCTTCAAGCCGATCTTGGCCAGGTCGGCCTGGAGCATCTGTGCGCTCAGTTGCGGGTTGGGGTTGGTCGGCCCACCACCGTTGCGGGTGAACAGGGTGAGGACCGTACCTTCCGGCACACCGGCCTCCTTGAGCAGGGCGCGGGCTTTGTCCAGGTCACGTGGTGGATTCTGGTTGGCGGTGTTGTAGCCCATCAGCGTCGGTGGGTAGGGATTGACGCCGACCAGCGCGTTGCCCTTGCCGAACAATTGGTCGACGTGGGTCTGGCGGTCGAAGGCGATGTTGATGGCTTTGCGCACGCGTACATCGCTCAGGTACTTGTGCTCGGTATTGAGCGAAATGTAGCCGGTGGTCAACGCTTCCATCTCGGCCACTTTCAGCTTGGGATCCGTCTTGATGTTCTGCACATCATCGGGCTTGGGGTAGAGCGCTACCTGGCATTCGTTGGCTTTGAGCTTTTGCAGGCGCACGTTGTTGTCGCTGGAAATCGCGAAGATCAGCGCATCGGCCGGTGGCTTGCCACGGAAGTAGTCAGGGTTGGGCTTGTAGCGCACCTGGGCGTCTTTGACGTAGCGCTGGAAAATGAACGGGCCGGTGCCGATCGGTTTGCTGTTGAGCTCGGCGGTCTTGCCGGCCTTGAGCAACTGGTCGCCGTACTCGGCGGAGTAGATCGAGGTGAAGGCCATCGCCAGGTCAGGCAGGAAGGGTGCTTCAGGGCGGGTGAGGGTGAACACCACGGTGTGGTCGTCAGTTTTCTCGACGCTTTTGAGCAGGTCTTTGAACCCCATGCTCTCGAAATACGGAAAGCCGATGCTGGTTTTGTTATGCCACGGGTGATTCGGGTCCAGCTGACGGCGGAAACTCCACAGCACGTCATCGGCGTTCATTTCCCGGGTCGGCGTGAAGTAGTCGGTGGTGTGAAACTTCACCCCTTGGCGCAGGTGGAAGGTGTAGGTCAGGCCGTCGTCGCTGATCTCCCAGCGTTCGGCCAGGGCTGGCTGGATGTCAGTGGTGCCGGGCTTGAAGTCGACCAGGCGGTTGAACACGGTTTCGGCCGATGCGTCAGCGGTAACTGCCGTGGTGTATTGAACAATATCGAAGCCTTCCGGGCTGGCTTCGGTACACACCACCAGCGGCTTGGCCGCCAGGCCCGCCGCAGCACTCAACAGGATGGCTGCCAGGGCAGCCTGTAGCGGTAGCAATTTCATGAAACCTCCCTGCTATCAATTAAGCCAGCGTAGCCGCCACGCCCGATTCAGTGAACCGGCCGTGGCAACTGGCGCACTTAAAGAATGTTGAACGGAATGGTGGTGACGATGCGCAGCTCATCGAGGCTGCCGTCGCCCTGGTTTTTGCTGGCACGGTGTGCGGTATAGGTGGCCCGGACGGTCGTGTCCTTGAGCGCACCGCTTTGTACCGCGTAGCTGGTGCCGATGCCCCACTCGTAGTGGTTTTCGCCGTCGAGGTTTTTCACGTCGTAGGCGGTGCCGGTGTAGTGGGTGCCATCGATACCCCAGCCACGGGCGTTGTACAGGTTGAACTTCAGGCCAGGCACACCGTACTGGGCCATGTTCAGCACGTAGGCGATCTGCATGGATTTTTCGTTCGGGCCGTTGAAGTCCGAGAGCAGGGAGTTGGCCAGGAAAATGGCGTTGGTTTCATGCAGGTAGTCGAAGTATTCGTTACCGTTGACCTGCTGGTAGGAGAAGGTCAGGTTGTGCGCCTGATGGGTCAGGCCCAGCGACAGACTGTAGGTGTCGTTGTCGATTTCGCCGAGCTTGCGTTGGCCTTCGTCCTGGGTTTTGTAGTAGTTCAAGCCGGTGGTCAGGCTCAGCACCGAGCTGTCGCCGAGCACGTGATTGGCGCCGACGTAGTACTGGTTCCAGAAGTCATCGACTTTGGAGGCGTACAGGCTGGTGGTCAGGCTCTTGAGCGGCTGGTAGTTGAGGCCGACCATGCTGATGCGGTCGGTTTCCGTGCCATTGCCATACTCGGAGCGAAATTTGCTCAGGCTCTGTTCGGTACGCGGTGACACACGGTCGAAGGTGCCAGCGTCGAACGACAGGTTATCGAACTCTTCGCTGTGAATACTCACACCCTGGAAGCTCGATGGCAGCGCACGGTTGCCGATGAAGGCGATCACCGGGGTATCGACCGACTGGCGACCGGCAGTCAGGGTGGTGTTGGAAACACGGGCCTTGACGTTGGCCAGGCCCATTTTGCTCCACTGGCCGATGACATCGCCGTCGCTGTGGGTCAGGGTACGGTTGTTCGGCCCGGCCACGGCGGCGCGGCCTTGCTCCAGGGCGATGGCGTTGTAGGCGGCGACTTCAGTGGCGAAGCCGATGGTGCCTTCGGTAAAGCCCGAGCTGTAGTTGAGGATGGTGCCTTGCACCCAGTTGTCGCGGCTGTGGGTGTCGTGGCGGCTGCCATCGCTCTTGTAGTACTTCCACAGCGGCGCGCGTGTGGCGCGCTCGCGGGCATACCAGTTACGGGTCGAACCGGACAGGCTTTGCCCTTCGATGAAGCCGCTGGCTGCGCTTTGCGCGCTGGTGGATTTGACGCTGATAGGCACGAAGTCCTGGCTGACGGTTTCAGCCTGGGCCATGGCCGACAGGCTGCTGAGGGACAAGGCCAATACTGCAGATGTGGATCGTTTCAAGGTAAAGCTCCCTTTCTTATCTTTTTATTAGTTGGCGCCTAGCCTTGTGAGCCGGGCGTTTTTTGCGGTGAAACAAGGGCTGCAAACGTTTGTTCTGCGACAAACGCGCATATTCAGGCTGCACGGAGTCGCGGGAGTGGGTCGCACTCCCTTGACCGATGCAGGGTTTAATCCAGGCTTACGCCAGAGAAGACGTTGCGCCCGAAGGGGCTTACCTTGAAGTCCTCGACCTTGGCACTGAGCGGTTGGTTGACCGTCGAGTGGGCGATCGGGGTGATCGGCACTTGTTGCTTGAGCAACTGTTGGGCCTGTTGATAAATCACGCTGCGCTGTTCACGGTCGGTGATGGTCTTGGCCCGCTTGACCAGCGCGTCGTACTGCGGGTCGCACCACATGGAGTAGTTGTTACTGCCGATGGCATCGCAGCTGTACAAGGTGCCCAGCCAGTTGTCCGGGTCACCGTTGTCGCCCGTCCAGCCGATCAGCGAGATATCGTGTTCGCCGTCCTTGGTGCGCTTGAGGTATTCGCCCCACTCGTAGCTGACAATCTTGACCTTGAAGCCGATCTTGCCCCAGTCGGCCTGCAGCATCTCGGCCATCAGCTTGGCGTTGGGGTTGTACGGGCGTTGCACTGGCATGGCCCACAAGGTGATTTCGGTGCCTTCCTTGACCCCGGCGGCTTTCAGCAACTCACGGGCCTTGTCCGGGTTGTACGCGGCGTCCTTGATACTGTCGTCATACGACCACTGCGTTGGCGGCATGCTGCCAACCGCCAGTTGCCCGGCATGCTGATACACCGCCTGGACGATGGCTGACTTGTTCACCGCCATGTCCATGGCCTGGCGAACCTGCAGTTGGTCGAAGGGTTTGTGTTGCACGTTGTAGGCGATGTAACCGAGGTTGAAGCCGGGCTTTTCGATCACCTGCAGTTTTGCATCGCTTTTCAGCGCATCGAGATCCGCCGGGCGTGGGTTCACGGTGACCTGACATTCATTTTTGCGCAGCTTTTGAATGCGTACGGAAGGGTCGGTGTTGATCGAGAAGATCAGTTGTTCAAGTTTGACCTGGTTTGGGTCCCAGTAGTCCTTGTTGCCGCGATAGCGGATCTGCGAGTCCTTCTGGTAACGCTGGAACACGAATGGGCCGGTGCCAATCGGTTGCTGATTGATGTCGCTGGGGCGCCCGGAAACCATCAGGTGATGGGCGTATTCGGCGGAAAGGATGGAGGCGAAACTCATCGCCAGGTTCTGCACGAACGCGGCATCAATGCTGTTGAGGGTAAACACCACGGTCATCGGCGCGGTCTTCTCGACCCGGGCAATGTTCTTGTCCAGGCTCATGCCGACAAAGTACGGAAACTCGGTGGGGTAGGCCTTACGGAACGGGTGCTGACGATCAAGCATGCGGTTGAAGGTGAACAGCACGTCATCGGCATTGAAGTCGCGGCTGGGGGTAAAAGTTTTGTTGCTGTGAAACTTCACGCCTTCGCGCAAGTGGAAGGTGTAGGTCAGGCCGTCGGGCGAAACTTCCCAGCGGGTAGCCAATGCCGGTTTGACCGCAGTCGCGCCGCGCTCGAACTCGACCAGGCGGTTGTAGATCGGCTCAGCAGCATCGTTGTCGGTGGCGCTGGTGTACTGGGCGGTGTCGAAACCACCGGGGCTGCCCTCGGAGCAAAACACCAGATTCTTGGCCAGGCTCAGTGGGGCCTGGGTAAGCAGGCCGAGGCCTAGTAGCGTTGTAAAAAATGCGGTACGGCGCATGGCGATCCCTTGTCCTTTGTTGTTGTTCAGCGGTCCAGAGCGCACAGCCAGGCGCAGAGCACCCGTGGCGGTACTCACGACGTTAGGTGCGACGTGTGTCCGCTGCTAGGTTGCAATTACGCAAGGGTGTGTAGGAATTTTCTCGGAGATGCTGCGACTTTTCCGTGTCGTAACATTTGCTCACGTCTTCCCGGTCAGCCACAGGCAACCCCGGATGCCGGATACCGGCATCGCAGGGTTGGCAGGGCGGCTGCTATTTGCTCACGCTTACCCCATAGAAGGAGTTCAAACCGAACGGGCTGATCTTGAAGTCCTGTACGGTGTTGCGCATGGGTTGATAGACCGTGGAGTGGGCGATAGGGGTCATCGGCACCTGGTCTTTGAGGCGGTGCTGGGCTTGCTTGTACAACTCGGTACGCTTGGCCTGATCGGAGGTGGCCTTGGCCTGCTTGATCAGCTTGTCGTATTCAGGATCACACCATTTGGAGAAGTTGTTGCCGGCAATCGCATCGCAGCCGAACAGGGTGCCGAGCCAGTTGTCCGGGTCACCATTGTCACCGCTCCAACCGATGAGCATGGCGCCGTTTTCGCCGCCTTTGGAGCGCTTGATGTACTCACCCCACTCGTAGCTGACGATCTTCGCGTTGATGCCGATCTTCTTCCAGTCAGACTGCAGCATTTCGGCCATCAGTTTGGCATTTGGGTTGTATGGACGTTGCACCGGCATCGCCCACAGGGTGATTTCGGTACCTTCCTTGACGCCGGCTTCCTTGAGCAGTTGCTTGGCTTTCTCCGGGTCGAACGGTGCGTCTTTGATGGTGGTGTCGTACGACCATTGGGTTGGCGGCATGGCATTGACCGCCAGTTGACCGGCGCCCTGATACACCGACTTGATGATCTCCGGCTTGTTCACCGCCATGTCCAGCGCCTCACGGACCTTGAGCTGGGCCATCGGGTTGGGTTCGTTGCTGCCCTTGATCTTGTCCATCACGTTGTAGGCGATGTAACCCAGGTTGAAGCCGGCCTGGTCAGGCATCTTCAGGTTCGGGTCAGCCTTGAGCGGCTCGATGTCGGCCGGGCGCGGGAACAGGGTGACCTGGCACTCGTTCTTTTTCAGCTTTTGCATACGCACCGAGGCGTCGGTGGTGATGGCGAAGATCAGGTTGTCGATCTTCACGTCCTCGGGCTGCCAGTAGTCCTTGTTGCCTTTAAAGCGGATCTGCGCGTCTTTCTGGTACTTGCTGAACACGAATGGCCCGGTACCGATCGGCTTCTGGTTGATGTCAGCAGGTTTGCCTTGCTTGAGTAGCTGATCGGCGTATTCGGCGGACTGGATCGAGGCGAAGCTCATTGCCAGGTTCTGGATGAACGCGGCATCGACGCCGTTGAGGGTGAACTTGACGGTGTGATCGTCAAGCTTCTCGACCTTGGCAATGTTTTGGTCCATGCCCATGTCGGTGAAGTACGGGAACTCGGTCGGGTAGGCCTTACGGAACGGCATGTCCTTGTCGAGCATCCGATTGAAGGTGAACAGCACGTCGTCGGCGTTGAATTCGCGGGTGGGCCTGAAGAAGTCGGTGGTGTGGAACTTGACCCCTTGGCGCAGATGGAAGGTGTAGGTCAGGCCGTCGTCGGAAACATCCCAGCTGGTTGCCAGGCCCGGAATAACAGCAGTGCCGCCACGTTCAAACTGGCTCAGGCGGTTGAAAACAGTCTCGGCTGAGGCATCGAAGTCGGTTCCTGTGGTGTATTGACCTGGGTCGAAGCCAGCAGGGCTGCCTTCGGAGCAGAACACCAGATTGGTTGCCGCGAGGGCAGAAGGTGCGCCGGCAAGCAAGCCTGCGCCGACCAGGAACGGAATGACCGCGTGTTTGAGCATGGTGGCCTCATTGTTGTCATTTTTGAATTTGAGGTGGCCTCGTGAGCCGACCTGCGGATACTTATGCAGGCCCCATACCCAATGCAACACTCAAAAGGATGTGTCGGGAGAAACAGTGGGACGAACGTACAGGAATGTCGCATCCGTATAATTTTCTACGGAGTTGATCGTTTGCGAGGGGGTAATTCAATATGTTTCGGAGACGTTATGCGTAGGCGTGGTCACGCCTGGCACCAGAATGGTGCGCTTGGTTGCGGCAGGTAACCCTGTTCGCGGCAGTCAGGGCTGCCGCGAAACAGTACAAAAAGTAACGCTACTCAGGGCATTTGCACTTCGATGGTACCGTCGGCACTGAGGCTGACCTGGCTGGTACCGGCTTCGATCTCGGGGCTCGGTGCTGCGCCTTCGGCATCCATGCTGGCTTTCATCATCATCGGCGCGCTGCGCATGTAAGGGTGAGGATAGCCACTGCTGTTGAGGTTCAGGTTGACCACTTTGTAGCTTTTGCCACCCAGGGCCTCGGTGGCCAGTTGAGCGCGGGTCTTGAAGGCGTTGACAGCATCCTTGAGCAGTTCGTCTTCGCTGGTTTTGCGCGTGGCCGGGGCGATGGAGAAGTCCATGCCGCCCATCTTCAGCTGTTGCAGCAACTCGCCGGTGAGCTTGGACAAGGCTGGGAAGTCGGCGCTTTCCAGGCGCAGCTCGGCGCGTTCACGCCAGCCGGTGATCTTCTGGCCCTTGTTGTCGTAGATCGGATAGCTGTTTCGGCTGCCCTGGCTGATTTTAACTTCCTTGACCTCGCGGGCCTGTTGCACCGCCTTGTTCATGGTTTCGGTGATTTCCTTGGCCAGCTTGCCCGGATCGCTGTTCTGCGCTTCGCTGTACAGGGTCACCACCATCAGGTCGCGCGGGACTTCCTTGCTGACTTCAGCGCGCAGCGAGATCTGGTTGTAACGTGGCGCTTCGGCCAGTGCAGGCAGGCTGGCGAGCAGGCTGGTGGCCATTACCAGGGCGGCGCTGCGGCGGGAATTAAGCATGTATGACTCCTTGAAAATGAGGCGTGGACGCACTGAAATCCATTCCACGCAGGCCCATGAGACTCGCAAGAGTGTAGTGAGGTTCAAAAAGGCCATCATTGATCTGTAAAAAAGTGTGGCGCTTTGCCGCATGCCTGCAGAGCGCGGCACAGCTTCGGTATACTCGCCACGATTCGCCCTGGAGCACTCATCAGGAGAGCTCATGCTCGCCCCCGTACAACTGTTATCGGCAACACGTCAGAACCTCTGGCGCCTGACTTTCATCCGCATTCTGGTATTGGCCGCCCAGGCCGGCTCGGTGGGCGTTGCCTACTGGACCGAGCTGCTGCCGCTACCTTGGCTGTCGCTGGTTATCACGCTTGGCTTGTCGAGCTTGCTGTGTGCGTTCACCGCATTGCGCCTGCGCCTGTCGTTGCCGGTCACCGAGATGGAATATGCCCTCCAGCTGGCCTGCGACCTGTTGATCCATAGCGCCTTGCTGTACTACTCCGGCGGCTCGACCAACCCCTTCGTGTCTTATTACCTGGTGCCGTTGGCGATTGCTGCGGTGACCTTGCCGTGGGTGTATTCGCTGATTCTTTCGGGCATTGCCCTGGCGGCGTACAGCTTGCTGCTGGTGCAGTTCTACCCACTCGAGACCTTCCCGATGGCGCGGGAAAAAATGCAGGTCTATGGCATGTGGTTGAGCATTGCCCTGGCCGCTGCGGTGATCACCTTCTTTGCGGCAAAAATGGCCGAAGAATTGCGCCGTCAGGAGCAACTGCGCGCCGAGCGGCGTGAAGAGGGCCTGCGCGATGAGCAACTGTTGGCCGTCGCTACCCAGGCTGCCGGTGCCGCCCACGAACTGGGCACGCCGCTGGCGACCATGAGCGTACTGATCAAGGAAATGCGCCAGGACCACAGCGACCCGCTGCTGCAAGAAGACCTGGCAGTGCTGCAGGATCAGGTCAAGCTGTGCAAGGAAACCCTGCAAAACCTGGTGCGGGCTGCAGAAGCCAACCGGCGCATGGCCGTGGAAAATCAGGAAGTCACCGCCTGGCTGGATGAAGCCCTCAACCGCTGGCACCTGATGCGCCCCGAAGCCAGCTATCGCTTCCAGCGCCTGGGCCAGGGCAGCGTGCCGCGCCTGGCGCCGCCGCCTGATTTGACCCAGGCGCTGCTGAACCTGTTGAACAATGCAGCTGATGCCTGTCCGGATGACCTTGAAGTGCGCCTGGACTGGGATGCGCACGATATGGTGATCAGCATTCGGGATCATGGTCCGGGCGTGCCGGCGGCCATTGCCGAGGCCATCGGTAAACCGTTCTTTACTACCAAGGGCAAAGGCTTTGGCCTGGGCCTGTTCTTGAGCAAGGCCAGCGTCACCCGTGCTGGCGGCTCGGTAAAACTCTATAGTCATGAGGAAGGCGGTACGCTCACCGAGCTACGCCTGCCGCGTGATGCGCGAGGAGAAGTGTGATGAGTGATGAAATCCAGGTTGAAGGCGAAGAGCTCCCGCACCTGTTGCTGGTAGATGACGACGCCACCTTTACCCGCGTCATGGCCCGGGCCATGAGTCGTCGGGGTTTTCGCGTGAGCACAGCGGGCTCCGCTGAAGAAGGCTTGGTGCTGGCGCAGCAGGACGTGCCCGACTACGCTACCCTGGACCTGAAAATGGACGGCGACTCGGGCCTGGTGCTGCTGCCCAAGCTGCTTGAGCTCGACCCGGAAATGCGCGTGGTAATCCTCACCGGTTACTCCAGCATTGCCACGGCGGTCGAGGCCATCAAGCGTGGTGCCTGCAACTACCTGTGCAAACCGGCCGATGCCGATGACGTGTTGGCAGCGCTGCTGTCCGAGCACGCTGACCTCGACAGCCTGGTGCCGGAAAACCCCATGTCGGTTGACCGCCTGCAGTGGGAGCATATTCAGCGGGTGCTGACCGAGCACGAAGGCAACATCTCGGCCACCGCGCGGGCGCTGGGCATGCACCGGCGTACCTTGCAGCGCAAACTGCAGAAACGCCCGGTTCGGCGCTGACCCCCGGGCTGACTTCCTGTAGGAGCGGGCTTGCCCCGCGATAGCGGTTCATCAGGCACACCGCATCGCGGGGCAAGCCCGCTCCTACATGCTCCGCGACAGCTGTTGTTGGCGTATCATTAGCCTCCTAACGACAGCCACCAGGATCGCCGTGCATGCTCGCCCTTTTTCTCCAGACGCTGAACATCACGGCGCCGGTCTTTGCCATGCTGTTCATGGGCGTGCTGCTTAAACGCATCAATGCGATCAATGACGGCTTCATCCATACCGCGTCAGCACTGGTCTTCAACGTCTGTATGCCGGCGTTGCTGTTTCTGGGGATCTATCACGCCGACCTGAGCGCGGCGGTGCAGCCGGGGCTGTTGCTGTACTTCGCCATCGCAACCCTGATCGGTTTCGGCCTGGCCTGGGGCCTGGCCATCTGGCGCTGCCCGCGCGAAGACCGCGGGATCTACACCCAGGGCGCGTTTCGCGGTAACAACGGGGTGATCGGCCTGGCACTGGCGGCCAGTATGTACGGTGACTATGGCATTTCGCTGGGCGCGGTTCTCGCTGGCCTGGTAATCCTGCTCTACAACTCGTTGTCGGTGGTGGTGCTGGCGGTGTACAGCCCAAGCGCCAAGTCCGACCCGTGGAGCATCTGCAAGAGCATCTTGCGCAATCCTTTGATCATCAGCGTGCTGGTGGCAGCGGTGATGGCCTACGCTCAAGTGGCACTGCCGAACTGGCTGCTGACCTCGAGTGACTACCTGGCACAGATGACCCTGCCACTGGCGTTGATCTGTATTGGTGGCACCTTGTCGCTGGCGTCATTACGGCAAAGTGGCGGGATCGCGCTGAGCGTGAGCCTGCTCAAGATGGTCTGGTTGCCTCTGCTTGCCACCCTGGGAGCTTTTCTCTGTGGGTTCCGGGGTGCCGAGCTGGGTATCTTGTTCCTTTACTTCGGCAGCCCCACCGCTGCGGCGAGCTATGTGATGGCACGGTCGACCAATGGCAATCACCAGTTAGCGGCGGCAATTATTGTAATAACCACGCTGATGGCCGCTATTACCACCAATATCGGCATCTTTTTCTTGCAGTGGGGCGGCTGGATCTAGATCCTGTGAAAAATAATTCCAATACGGCCTCTTAGCCTCGAGGACACTACATGCAAGAAGAGATCACCCCGGAGCGGTTACACCGCGGGCTGAAAAATCGCCACATTCAGTTGATTGCGCTGGGTGGCGCGATCGGCACCGGTTTGTTCCTGGGGATTGCCCAGACCATCCAGCTGGCCGGCCCATCGGTGCTGTTGGGTTACGCCATTGCCGGCTTGATTGCCTTCTTTATCATGCGCCAGTTGGGCGAGATGGTGGTCGAAGAGCCGGTTTCCGGCACCTTCAGTCACTTTGCCCACCGCTACTGGAGTGAATTCGCCGGCTTCATGTCCGGCTGGAACTACTGGGTGCTGTACGTGTTGGTCGGCATGGCCGAGCTGACCGCCGTGGGGATCTACATCCAGTACTGGTGGCCCGGCTTCCCTACCTGGGCAACGGCGGCAATCTTCTTCGTCATCATCAACCTGATCAACCTCAGCCAAGTGAAGGTGTTTGGCGAGATGGAGTTCTGGTTTGCTTTGATCAAGGTGGTTGCCATTGTCAGCATGATCGCCTTCGGGGGGTACTTGCTGATCAGCGGCAACGGTGGTCCTGATGCCAGCGTCGCCAACCTGTGGCAATACGGCGGGTTCTTCCCCAATGGCGTCAGCGGGCTGATGATGGCGCTGGCGGTGATCATGTTTTCCTTTGGCGGCCTGGAGCTGGTGGGGATCACGGCGGCCGAAGCCGACAACCCCAAGCACAGCATTCCGCGTGCAACCAACCAGGTGATCTATCGCATCCTGATTTTCTACATCGGTGCCCTGGCGGTGCTGTTGTCACTGTATCCGTGGCAGAAAGTCGTGCAGGGCGGCAGCCCGTTCGTGATGATTTTCCACGCCCTGGACAGCAACCTGGTCGCGACCATCCTCAACCTGGTGGTGCTCACGGCGGCGCTATCGGTTTATAACAGCTGTGTGTATTGCAACAGCCGCATGCTGTTTGGCCTGGCAACCCAAGGCGATGCGCCCAAGCGTCTGCTCAAGGTCAATGCGCGTGGCGTACCGTTGGCGGCGCTGGGGATTTCGGCGTTGGCGACTGGCTTGTGCGTGGTGATCAACTACCTGATGCCGGCCGAAGCCTTTGGCCTGTTGATGGCGCTGGTGGTGTCGTCGCTGGTGATCAACTGGGGCATCATCAGCATCACCCACCTGAAGTTCCGCCGTGCCAAAGCGGCGGCTGGCCAGACCACATTCTATAAAAGCTGGGGTTACCCGCTCACCAACTACGTGTGCCTGGCGTTTCTCGCCCTGATTCTGGTGATCATGTACCTGACGCCGGGTATCCGCATTTCGGTGCTGCTGATCCCAGCCTGGCTGGCGGTGCTGGCGGTGGCCTTCTGGCTGAAGAAGAAGGGTGAGAAGGCCGCCGTTACTGCCAACTGACGGCCTTGTGAGGGTGATCGATCAGCTCTGCTGGTAGCTGTCGATCACCTCTTGAGCGGCGCGAAAGGCATCAATGGCTGCCGGTACACCGGCGTACACTGCGCAATGCAGCAGCGCTTCGCGAATTTCCTCGACACTGCAGCCATTGTTCAAGGCGCCACGCACGTGACCCTTAAGTTCCTGTGGGCACTTGAGTGCCGTGAGTGCGGCCAGGGTGATCAGGCTGCGGGTTTTCAGCGGCAAGCCTTCACGGCTCCAGACGCTGCCCCAGGCATGCTCGTTGACGAAGTCTTGCAGCGGCTGGGTGAACTCAGTGGCATTGCCCAAGGCACGATCGACAAACGCGTCGCCCATGACCTGACGGCGGACGTGTTCGCCGGATTTGGTGGTATCGCCCATCTTGTTTTCCTTAGTGTTGGCGGCGCCAGGCGCGCAGGGTCGTGTACAGCAGCAACGTCCCGAGCACTGGCAGTGCATAGAACAGCATCAGTTTTTCCAGGCGGGTGGCCAGTGGTATGCCCATGGTGAAGGCCACCACATGCAGACCATAAGCCAGGTACAAGCCAAGAAACACCAGACCTTCGGCGCGGGTTACCCGGTAGCCGGAGTAGAACACCGGCAGGCTCAGGACGGCGACACCGAGCATTACCGGCAGGTCAAAATCCAGGGCATTGGGTGAGATCGACAGCGGCTCCGGGGCTACCAGAGCGGTCAGACCCAGCACCGCGAGCAAGTTGAACAGGTTGCTGCCGATGACGTTACCCACGGCAATTTCGCGCTCACCGCGCAGGGCGGCGATCAGCGAGGTGGCCAGTTCGGGTAGCGAGGTGCAGATCGCCACCACGGTCAGCCCGATGACCCGCTCCGACAGTCCCAGGTCGCCCGCCACTTCAACGGCCGCCTCCAGCAACAGGTGCCCGGCCACGCTCAGCAAACCCAACCCCGTCAGCATCAGCAGCAGGCTGGTGAGCCAGAAGCCTGCCCCTTGTTGAGGGCGAGGGCCAGGGGCCGGAAAAGTACGGGCGTAGTGCCGCGACTGATGCCAGAGCACCGCCAGGTAGGCCACCAGGCCGAGCAGCAGTAGCGCGCCCTCCAGGCGTCCGAGCAGTTCGTTGAGCGCCAGCAGGTACACCACCAGGCTGGCGCCGATCATCAGCGGGATGTCCAGGCGCACCAGCTGGCGCGAGACGCGCAAGGGAATGATCAGGGCGGCAAGGCCAAGGGTCACCAGGATATTGAATATGTTGCTGCCAATCACGCTGCCTACCGCCAC
Organism: Pseudomonas sp. NUPR-001; assembly: GCF_052147955.1. Lineage (NCBI taxonomy): Bacteria > Pseudomonadati > Pseudomonadota > Gammaproteobacteria > Pseudomonadales > Pseudomonadaceae > Pseudomonas > Pseudomonas sp. NUPR-001. The sequence goes on along the minus strand of NZ_CP197353.1, from coordinate 4,902,692 downwards.
ATCCGGCGCGCCGCTGTAAGCCGCTTGCAGGCTGACGGTAAGCTGCGGTGCACTGCTGCCGAAGGCCACCAGGCTCAAGCCGATGATCAGTGGGCGCACTTGCAGGCTGGCGGCCAGGCGCAGTGCTGCGCGAACCAGCAATTCGGCACCGGCAATGAGCAGCAGCAAGCCAAAGGCCATCTGTAGCAGGCTGAAGGTGGGTAAGGCGGCCAGGTCGAAAATGGTGATGCTCCGTATCAGGTTCAGTCGCTGAGACTTTGTACCCGTACGCGCGCGGTTCCGCTACGGATCATGCCGAGTTTTTCTGCTGCGGCACGTGACAGGTCAATCAATCGGCCACGGGTGTGCGGGCCGCGGTCGTTGATACGCACGATCACGCTGCGGTCGTTCTTCAGGTTGGTGACCTTGACCTGGGTGCCGAAGGGCAGGCTGCGATGGGCCGCAGTCATGGCATTTTGATTGAAGGGTTCGCCGCTGGCGGTGCGTTTACCGTGGTGGCGGGAGCCGTAATAGGAGGCGGTGCCGGACTGGTCGTAACCGCGGGGATCTACATCGTGGCTGGCGCAACCGGCCAGCAGGGAAAAGAGCGCGAGTGCGCTGAAGGGACGCCACATGTGTGTTAGTGCTCCAAGGGGTGGCTTCGCGGGGCAAGCCCGCTCCTACAGGTGAACACTGTGGGAGCGGGCTTGCCCCGCGAAAAGCAGGCGACGCAATTACCCTTCGAGCTTGCTCTTGAGCAATTGGTTCACTTGCTGCGGGTTTGCCTTGCCCTTGGACGCTTTCATCGCCTGACCGACGAAGAAGCCAAACATCTTGCCGCGCTTGGCTTCATCGGCGGCGCGGTACTGTTCGACCTGCTCGGCGTTGGCCGCGAGCATTTCGTCCAGGACCTTCTCGATCGCACCGCTGTCCGTCACTTGTTTCAGGCCTTCGGCCTCGATGATCTGGTCGGCATCGCCTTCGCCAGCGGCCATCTTCTCGAACACGACCTTGGCGATCTTGCCGCTGATGGTGTTGTCGAGGATGCGCTTGAGCATGCCGCCCAGGTACGCGGCACTAACCGGCGACTGGTCGATTTCCAGGCCCAGCTTGTTGAGCAGGCTGCCCAGCTCGACCATGACCCAGTTGGCAGCCAGTTTGGCATCGCCACACACTTCAACCACTTGTTCGAAGTAGTCGGCCTGTTCACGGCTGGAGGCCAGTACGTTGGCGTCGTAGGCCGACAGACTGAACTGGCTCTGGAAGCGTTCGCGCTTTTGCGGTGGCAGCTCTGGCAGAGTGGCGCGCAGGGTGTCGAGGAACGCACCTTCGATCACCACCGGCAGCAGGTCTGGATCGGGGAAGTAACGGTAGTCGTTGGCTTCCTCTTTGCTGCGCATGGAGCGGGTTTCGTCTTTGTTCGGGTCGTACAGGCGAGTTTCCTGAATGACCTTGCCGCCGTCTTCGATCAGCTCGATCTGGCGCTGCACTTCGCTGTTGATCGCGCGCTCGATGAAACGGAACGAGTTGACGTTCTTGATCTCGCAGCGGGTACCGAACTCAACCTGGCCTTTTGGTCGGATCGACACGTTGCAGTCGCAACGCAGCGAGCCTTCGGCCATGTTGCCGTCGCAGATGCCCAGGTAGCGCACCAGGGCGTGGATGGCCTTGACGTAAGCCACCGCTTCTTTGGCGCTGCGCATTTCCGGCTCGGAAACGATTTCCAGCAGCGGTGTGCCGGCACGGTTCAGGTCGATACCGGTGGAGCCGCTGAAGTCTTCGTGCAGGCTCTTGCCGGCGTCTTCTTCAAGGTGCGCGCGGGTAATGCCGATGCGCTTGACCGTGCCGTCTTCCAGGGCGATGTCCAGGTGGCCCTTGCCGACAATCGGCAGTTCCATCTGGCTGATCTGGTAGCCCTTGGGCAGGTCCGGGTAGAAGTAGTTCTTGCGCGCGAACACGTTGTGATGGCCGATCTCGGCGTCAATCGCCAGACCGAACATGCACGCCATGCGCACCGCTTCCTGGTTGAGCACCGGCAGTACGCCGGGCATGCCCAGGTCGATCAGGCTGGCCTGGGTGTTCGGCTCGGAACCGAAGGTAGTGGCGCTGCCGGAGAAAATCTTCGACTGGGTGGCGAGCTGGGTGTGAATCTCCAGCCCGATGACAACTTCCCATTGCATGTGATGGTCCCTCAGAAGCCGTTAGGTGCGCGAGTGTGCCAATCAGTCACTTGCTGATAGCGGTGCGCGACGTTGAGCAGGCGGCCTTCCTGGAAGTACGGGGCGAGCAACTGCACGCCAACCGGCAGACCGTCGACAAAACCGGCCGGCATCGACAGGCCCGGCAGGCCGGCCAGGTTGGCGGTAATGGTGTAGACGTCTTCCAGGTACGCAGCGACCGGATCGTTGTTCTTGGCGCCGATCTTCCAGGCCAGGTTTGGCGTGGTTGGGCCGAGAATCACGTCGACGTCGTTGAAGGCGGCCATGAAGTCGTTCTTGATCAGGCGGCGGATTTTCTGCGCCTGCAGGTAGTAGGCGTCGTAGTAGCCGGCCGAGAGGGCGTAGGCGCCGACCATGATGCGCCGTTGCACTTCGGCACCGAAGCCTTCGCCACGCGAGCGCTTGTACAGGTCGGTAAGGTCAGCCGGGTTCTCGCAGCGGTAGCCGAAACGCACACCGTCGAAACGCGACAGGTTGGACGAGGCTTCGGCCGGGGCGATCACGTAGTACGCAGGAATTGCGTGCTGCATGTTTGGCAGGCTGATTTCCTTGACCACGGCACCGAGCTTTTCCAGCTCTTTGACGCTGGCCTGGACCAGGTCGGCAATGCGTGGGTCAAGACCGGCGCCGAAGTATTCCTTCGGCAGGCCGATGCGCAGGCCTTCGAGCGAGCCGTTGAGGCTGGCGCTGTAATTCGGGACTGGCTCGTCGATGCTGGTGGAGTCCTTGGCATCGAAACCGGCCATGGCTTGTAGCATCAGCGCGCAGTCTTCGGCGGTGCGGGCCATCGGGCCGCCCTGGTCGAGGCTGGAGGCGTAAGCGATCATGCCCCAGCGCGAAACACGACCGTACGTCGGTTTCAGGCCGGTGAGGTTGGTCAGTGCTGCAGGCTGGCGAATCGAGCCGCCGGTGTCGGTGCCGGTGGCACCCGGCAGCAGGCGTGCGGCAACGGCTGCCGCCGAACCGCCGGAGGAACCGCCGGGTACGTGTTCAAGGTTCCATGGGTTTTTCACGGCGCCGTAGTAGCTCGACTCGTTGGCCGACCCCATGGCGAACTCGTCCATGTTGGTCTTGCCCAGCGACACCGCGCCGGCTTCGGCGAGCTTGCTGACGACGGTGGCGTCGTAGGGCGCCTTGAAGTTGTCGAGCATCTTCGAGCCGCAGCTGGTGCGTACGCCCTGGGTGCAGAACAGGTCTTTGTGGGCAATCGGCGCGCCCAGCAGGGCACCGCTTTCACCGGCGGCGCGACGGGCGTCGGCGGCGCGGGCCTGGCCGATGGCCAGCTCTTCGGTGACGCTGATGAAGCTGTTCAGTTGCGGGTCGAGCTGGTTGATCCGCGCCAGCAGGGTGCGGGTCAGCTCTTCGGAGGAAAACGACTTGTCGGCGAGTCCGCGGGCGATCTCGGCCAGGGTCAATTGATGCATGGCAGGCTCTATTCCCTTACTCGATGACTTTCGGAACCAGGTACAGACCACCTTCCGTCGCCGGAGCAATGGCTTGGTAGCTGTCACGATGGTTGCTTTCTGTAACAATGTCGGCACGCAAGCGCTGACTGGCTTCCAGCGGGTGAGCCAACGGCTCGATACCAGTGGTGTCGACGGCTTGCATCTGGTCGACCAGCCCCAGAATACTGTTCAGGGCATCGGTAGTGCGTGGCAGATCGGCTTCATTCAGGCCCAGGCGGGCCAGGTGAGCGATCTTTTCCACGTCGCAGCGTTCAAGCGCCATGGGGATCTCCTGGGGGAACAAACGGAATTGGTCCGCGATGAGGAACATGCTGGCAGATTTACGGTCATAAGGCCGCGATCGTGTGCTGGCTTGCTCGGAAAAACTGCCAATTTAACATATTGGCGCCTTGCCCAAAATCCCCGCCGTTGTTAGAGTTTGCCGCACTTTTTTACCCACGCGTTGCCTAGGGTCACTTTCCCATGTTCAAGAAACTGCGTGGCATGTTTTCCAGCGATCTATCTATCGACCTGGGCACTGCCAACACCCTTATTTACGTGCGTGAGCGCGGTATCGTCCTGAATGAGCCCTCGGTTGTGGCCATTCGTACTCACGGCAACCAGAAAAGTGTCGTCGCGGTCGGTACCGAAGCCAAGCGCATGCTGGGCCGTACGCCCGGCAACATTGCTGCCATTCGTCCGATGAAAGATGGCGTGATCGCCGACTTCAGCGTTTGCGAAAAAATGCTGCAGTACTTCATCAACAAGGTCCACGAGAACAGCTTCCTGCAGCCAAGCCCACGTGTGCTGATCTGCGTACCGTGCAAGTCGACGCAGGTTGAGCGTCGTGCCATCCGTGAATCGGCGCTGGGCGCCGGTGCCCGCGAAGTGTTCCTGATCGAAGAACCAATGGCTGCCGCCATCGGTGCCGGCCTGCCGGTCGAGGAAGCGCGCGGTTCGATGGTCGTCGATATTGGTGGTGGTACCACCGAAATTGCACTGATCTCCCTGAACGGTGTGGTGTATGCCGAATCCGTACGTGTCGGTGGTGACCGCTTCGACGAAGCGATCGTGACCTACGTGCGCCGTAACTACGGCAGCCTGATCGGCGAATCCACCGCCGAGCGCATCAAGCAGGAAATCGGTACCGCCTACCCAGGTGGCGAAGTGCGTGAAGTCGATGTCCGCGGCCGTAACCTGGCCGAGGGCGTACCACGTGCCTTCACCCTCAATTCCAACGAAGTGCTCGAAGCGCTGCAGGAATCCCTGGCAACTATCGTGCAAGCGGTCAAGAGCGCCCTGGAGCAATCGCCTCCCGAGCTGGCTTCGGACATCGCCGAGCGTGGTCTGGTATTGACCGGTGGCGGCGCGCTGCTGCGTGACCTGGACAAACTGCTGGCCCAGGAAACCGGTTTGCCGGTGATCGTTGCCGAAGATCCGCTGACCTGTGTTGCCCGTGGCGGTGGCCGCGCCCTGGAAATGATGGACAAACACACCATGGACCTGCTTTCCAGCGAGTAAGCTGGCCGCAGTACACATGCCGCCCGGTTTACAGGTAGTGCTCACAGTGCTACCTGTATGTGCTGGGCTTACGTCCGCGTGGGCGTAATTTTCCGTCAATTCCTAAGCAGGCCGGTGCGTTCGTATGAATGACCTCTTGAATCGTCGTCCACGAGGAGCGGCTTATTAAACCGCTTTTCGCCAAGGGCCCTTCACTGGGTGTGCGCGTGCTCGTGCTGGTTGTGCTGGCGATCACCCTGATGGTGGTCGATGCGCGCTTTACCCTGCTCAAACCGGTGCGTAGCCAGATGGGACTGGTGCTGATGGAGTCCTATCACATCACCGACTTCCCACAGAGTCTGTGGCAGGGTGTTGCCAGCCAGTTTGGCAGCCGCACCGAGCTGATCGCCGAGAACGAAAAACTCAAGACCGAAGCCTTGCTGATGCAAGGGCGTGTGCAGAAACTGGCCGCCCTGACCGAGCAGAACGTGCGCCTGCGCGAGTTGCTCAATTCGTCGGCACTGGTCAACGAGAAGGTCGAAGTCGCCGAGCTGATCGGCGTTGATCCCAACCCGTTCACCCACCGTATCCTCATCAACAAGGGCGAGCGTGATGGCGTGGTGCTTGGCCAGCCGGTGCTCGATGCCCGCGGGCTGATGGGACAGGTGGTCGAACTGATGCCTTACACCGCACGGGTTCTGTTGCTGACCGATACCACCCATAGCATTCCGGTGCAGGTCAACCGTAACGGTTTGCGGGCGATTGCCAGCGGTACCGGTAACCCTGAGCGTCTGGAGTTGCGCCATGTGGCGGACACCGCAGACATCAAGGAAGGCGACCTGTTGGTCAGCTCTGGCTTGGGCCAACGTTTCCCGGCGGGCTATCCGGTAGCCACGGTCAAAGAAGTGATCCACGACTCCGGTCAACCGTTCGCGATCGTACGGGCAATCCCCACCGCAGCGCTGAACCGCAGCCGCTACCTGTTGCTGGTGTTCACCGACAGCCGTACCCCCGAGCAGCGTGCCACTGATGCCGCCATGGCTCAGGAAGCGGCTGACCGCCAGGGCCTGCCGGGCAGCACCGAGGCCACAGCGCCAGGTGCAGCAGCCCCGGCTCCCGGAGCCGCTGCAGCCACGCCAGTTACGCCAGCCACGGCGCCCGCTGCTGCACCTGCAACACCGGTGAGTACGCCAGCGCCTGCCCCGGCTGCGGCCAGCGGCGCTGCCCCGACCCCTTCCCGGGAGAGACACTGATGGTGAGTACTCGCAGCCGAAACGGCTGGGTGGTCTGGCTGACATTCCTGTTGGGCCTGCTGCTCAGCGTTTCGCCGTTGCCGCAATTCATGGAAGTCTTCCGGCCGATGTGGCTGGCCTTGCTGCTGGCCTTCTGGACCTTGGCCTTGCCGCACAAGGTCGGTATGACCACAGCCTTTATCCTGGGCCTGGCCGAAGACGTGTTGTACGGCACGTTGCTGGGGCAGAACGCTCTGGTCCTGACCCTGATCACCTTCCTGGTGCTGACCTTGCAACAACGCCTGCGGATGTTCCCGATGTGGCAGCAAAGCCTGGTCATCCTGGTGATATTCGGATTGGCCCAGCTGGTGCAGCTGTGGCTGAGTGCCCTGACGGGCAACCGCCTGCCGACCCTGGCGCTGATCTGGTCGGCAGTCATCAGTGCGTTGCTCTGGCCGTGGATCAGTTTCGCCCTGCGTGGGCTGCGTTTACGCCTTAGCATCAACTAAGCCCGCTACCCGACGTTGACAGGGAGAAGTCACGATGACCCCGTTGTACCTGGCCTCTGCTTCACCCCGCCGTCGGGAACTGCTGACCCAGATCGGCGTTCCCTTCACCACCCTCAGCGCCGCGGTCGATGAAACCCCGTTGCCGGGCGAGGCTGCACCCGCTTATGTCGAGCGTCTGGCCCGGGCCAAGGCCAGTGCCGGCCTGGCGGCGTTAGCGCCTGATGTCGCCACCCGGGTAGCGATACTGGGTGCAGACACCGCCGTGGTGCTCGATGGGCGGATTCTCGGAAAACCTGTCGATCGCGACGATGCCCTGGACATGCTGGCGGCGCTCTCGGGTCGTGAACATCAAGTGCTCACGGCCGTTGCCGTGGCGGATCAACAGCGCTGCCTTAGCGTATGTGTGACTAGCGACGTGCGTTTCGGCCCGATTTCGAGCACACAGGCACAGGCCTACTGGGCGAGCGGCGAGCCGTTGGACAAGGCCGGTGCCTACGCGATCCAAGGGTTGGGTGCGGTGTTCGTACAACGCATCGAAGGCAGCTACTCCGCGGTGGTGGGCTTGCCGCTGAATGAAACCGCTGAGTTGCTGGCGCAATTTGCCGTCCCTTGCTGGCAATTGGCGTCGGCCCGTTAATCGAGGTACAGCACGCTGCTAGCCAGCCGCCCGCGGGCGATCCATCATTACTGAAGTCCTTTGACGAGAGCCGGCCATGAGTGAAGAGATTCTGATCAATATCACACCGATGGAATCACGCGTGGCGGTGGTGGAGAACGGTGTTCTTCAGGAAGTGCATGTAGAGCGCACTCAGCGGCGTGGCATTGTCGGCAACATTTACAAGGGTAAAGTGGTTCGCGTATTGCCAGGGATGCAGGCGGCATTCGTGGACATTGGCCTGGATCGAGCGGCCTTCATTCACGCGTCGGAAATCTCCCAGCGTGAAGGCTCGTCGGTCGAAAGCATCAGTGCCCTGGTGCATGAAGGGCAAAGCCTGGTGGTGCAGGTCACCAAAGACCCGATCGGTTCCAAAGGCGCGCGGCTGACCACTCAGCTGTCGATCCCTTCGCGGTACTTGGTGTACATGCCACGCACCAGCCATGTCGGCATCTCCCTGAAGATCGAAGACGAAGCCGAGCGTGAGCGCCTCAAGCAGGTGGTTACCGACTGCGTTGCCCAGGAAAACATCCAGAACGCCGGCGGCTTTATTCTGCGTACGGCGGCCGAGGGTGCCGGTGCCGATGAAATCCTCATGGATATCCGTTATCTGCGCAGGCTCTGGGACCAGATTGGCGCGCAGATCAAAACGGTGGGCGCACCTACCGAAATCTATGAAGACCTGGGCCTGGCCCTGCGTACCCTGCGCGATCTGGTGAACCCGAAAATCGAGAAGATCCGCATCGACTCGCGGGAAACCTTCCAGAAAACCACGCAGTTTGTCGGCGAACTGATGCCAGAAATCGCTGACCGCCTGGAGCACTACCCGGGTGAGCGGCCGATTTTTGACCTGTATGGCGTTGAAGACGAGATCCAGCGTGCGCTGGACCGCAAGGTGCCGCTCAAGTCCGGCGGCTACCTGGTGGTCGATCCGGCAGAAGCGATGACTACCATCGACGTCAACACCGGTGCCTTCGTCGGCCATCGCAATCTTGAAGAGACCATTTTCAAGACCAACCTGGAAGCCGCTACCGCGATTGCCCGGCAGCTGCGTCTGCGCAACATCGGCGGCATCATCATCATCGACTTCATCGACATGGAAGATGAAGAGCATCAGCGCCAGGTGTTGCGGACCCTGGAAAAGCAGCTTGAGCGCGATCATGCCAAAACCAACATTATCGGTATTACCGAGTTGGGCTTGGTGCAGATGACGCGCAAGCGCACCCGCGAAAGCCTGGAGCAGGTGCTGTGCGAACCCTGCCTTTGCTGTCAGGGACGCGGCAAGCTGAAAACCCCAGAGACAGTTTGTTACGAGATTTTCCGCGAAATTCTCCGCGAAGCCCGTGCCTATCAGGCTGAAGGCTATAGAGTGCTGGCCAACCAGAAAGTGGTCGATCGGCTGTTGGACGAAGAGTCAGGTAATGTGGCTGAACTTGAGACCTTCATTGGTCGCACCATTCGTTTTCAGGTCGAATCCATGTACTCCCAGGAGCAATATGATGTGGTGCTGCTCTGACGTCTGAAGGTACCTGGCTGTTGCAAGGGCTGGCAAAGCGCCCGGTTGCGGCCATAGTTAAGGCACGATCCGGAGGGCCATTGCCATGGAGCGTCTGATCCGCGTTCTGGGCGCGATGACCCGCTGGGGCCTGGGCATCTGCGCCTTGCTGGCGGTACTGGTGGCGCTGTATGTCAGCCTTGGCCGAGAACTGGTGCCACTGGTGGCCGAGTACCGCGCCGAAGCCGAAGACAAAGCCGAGCAGGCCTTGGGCATGCCTGTGCACATTGGCAGCCTGGAAGGTCACTGGAGTGGCCTCGCGCCAGTGCTGGCGATTAACGATATTCAGGTTGGCGAGGGTGTCACCGCGTTGCGCCTGGATGGGGTCAAGGTGGTGCCGGACCTGTGGGCCAGCCTGATGGATCGTCAGCTGCGCCTGGCAAACCTGGAAGTGGGTGGCCTGCAGCTAAGCCTGCGTGAGGACGAAAACGGCGCCTGGCGCTTGGACGGACTGCCGAAAACCGATGATCAGCCGCTGGACCCGCAGCAGGTGCTGCAACGTATGCAGGCGGTGTCGAAGATCACCGTGCTCGACAGCCAGATCACCCTCGAGCCCTACCAGCGCGACCCGCTGACCCTTACTTATGTGAACCTCGGCTTGCAGACCGGCAGCGTACGCCAGCGTCTGGATGCCCGCCTGACCTTGCCCGATGGTCAGCCGCTGGCGTTGAGCCTGCGCAGCCGTATTCGCGCAGCGCACTGGCGCGATGCTGAAATCGAAGCCTACCTCAGCCTGCCACAGAGCGATTGGGCGCGCTGGCTCCCGCCGCGCATGCTGGGGCAATGGCAGGCCAAGGAACTCAAGGCCGGTGGTGAGTTCTGGTTGAACTGGGGCAAGGGCCAGGTGCAGAGCGCCGTGGTACGCCTCAATGCTCCGCAGCTGCGCGGGGCTTATACCGGCCGTGAGCAGGCCAGTATCGAGAACCTCGCCGTCAACGCCTGGTTCCAGCGTCAGACCCAGGGCTTTGATGTGCAGCTCGACTCGCTTGCCATGAGCCTGGGCAAGACCCGCTGGGAGTCGCACCTGCAGCTCAATCAGAGCGCCGCCACTGAAACCAGCGAAGAAACCTGGAAAATCCAGGCGGATCGTCTCGACTTGACGCCGCTGACACCCCTGATCGAATCCTTGGCGCCACTGCCAGACAATGTAATGGCGGTGGTTGAGGGGCTGAACGTCAAAGGCCTGCTGCGCAATGTCCAGCTGGATATCCGCCCAAAAGCGACCGGCGACCAGCGCCTGAGCTTTGCCGCCAATCTCGAACGGGTCGGCTTTAGTGCCTACCACGGTGCGCCAGCGGCGGGGAACGTCAGCGGCAGCATCAGCGGCGACCTCGGGCACGGTGAACTGCGTCTGGATACCGACGCGTTCATGCTGCACCTGTACCCGATCTTCGCCAAACCCTGGAATTACCAGAAAGCCAACGCACGCCTGACCTGGCGCCTGGACCAGGAAGGTTTCACGCTCATCGCCCCCTACCTGAAAGTCCTGGGCGAAGAGGGCAAGATTGCCGGCGACTTCCTCATTCGCCTGTTGTTCGATGAAACGCGTGAAGACTACATGGACTTGCGTGTCGGCCTGGTCGAAGGCGATGGCCGCTACACCGCCAAGTACTTGCCCGAGGTGTTGAGCCCGGCGCTCGACGAATGGCTGCGTACCGCCATTCTCAAGGGCGCGGTCGATGAAGGCTACTTCCAGTATCAGGGCTCGCTCAACCATGGCGCTGCCGAGCAGGCACGCAGCATCAGCCTGTTCTTCAAGGTGCATGACGCCGCGCTCGACTTCCAGCCTGGCTGGCCGCAAGTGCAGCAGGTGAACGGTGAGGTGTTCATCGACGACGACGGGGTACGGGTAAACGCCAGCCGCGGGCAGTTGCTCGACACCCAGGTCAGCGATGTGCGGGTCAATATTCCGCATGTCGCCAGCGGTGAGCACAGCCATATGTACCTGGACGGCGCATTCGACGGTGGCCTGGGCGACGGCTTGAAAATCCTCCAGGAAGCACCAATTGGCACTGCCGCGCTGTTCGCTGGCTGGGAAGGTCAAGGCAAACTCAAAGGCAAACTCAAACTCGACGTGCCTTTGGCTAAAGGCCAGCAACCGCAAGTAGTGGTGGATTTCGATACCAGCGACGCACGCCTGAAAATTGCTGCCCCGGAGCTTGAGCTCAAGCAGCTCAAGGGCGCTTTCCGTTTTGATTACGGCAAAGGGCTCAGCGGACAGAACATCAGCGCCCGGGTCTTCGACAAACCCATCACCGCACAGATTTTTGCCGAAGGTAAACCTGGTGAGCTGCAAACGCGTGTTCAGGCCAAAGGGCAGGTGGCCCTGTCGGCGCTGACCCAATGGTTGCAGGTCAAGCAGGCGCTGCCATTGGCCGGGGAAATTCCCTATCAACTGCAGCTCAACCTGGGTAGCCGTGACAATCAGCTCAAGGTTGACTCCAGCCTCAAGGGCCTGGCCATCAACCTGCCAGCGCCGTTCGGCAAAAGTGCCGATGAAACCCGCGACAGTCAGTTCGGCATGTCCTTGCAAGGGCCTGAGCGGCGCTTCAATTTCAGCTATGCCAATGTGGCTAACGCGCTGTATGCCGCCCCCATGGACAAGCTGGATCAGGGACGTGGCGAGCTGGTGTTCGGCAGTGGCAGCGCGCAGTTGCCGAGTGCGCAGGGTGTGCAGGTGCGTGGCAGTTTGCCAGAGCTGGACTTGGCGCCCTGGCAGCAACAAATGGACGGTATGACCGGTAATGACCCGAGCGGCAGTGCCCGTCAGCTGTTACGCGGCGTTGACCTGAGCATCGGCCGCCTCAAGGCTGCCGGCCTTGAACTGAACCAGGCGGTGGTACGTCTGGTGCGCAATCCGAACAACTGGTCGTTGCGCCTGGACAGCAAGGAAGTCATCGGCAACGCTCGTATGCCGGACGCCAAAGGTGCACCGCTGGTGGTGAACCTGCAGACCTTACACCTGCCGCCGCAGGATCCCGCCGAGGTCACCGTCCCTAACGCCCCCGACCCGATGGCGGCCATCGATCCGCGCAAGATTCCGTCGATTGACCTGAACGTCGACAAGCTGTTTCGTGGCGATGACCTGCTCGGCAGCGCAGCAGTGAAAGTGCGCTCCAGTGCCAAAGGCATCACCCTCAACGACCTGGACCTCAACCTCAAGGGCCTGCAGATCGACGGCAGCGGCGCCTGGGAAGGCGCTCCGGGCGCCAGTAGCAGTTGGTACAAAGGGCGCCTCGAAGGCAAGAACCTGGCTGACGTGCTCAAGGCGTGGAATTTTGCTCCTACCGTCACCAGTCGCGATTTTCGTCTGGATGCCGATGCCCGCTGGCCTGGATCGCCCGCCTGGGTGAGCCTGGCCCGGCTTTCCGGCAGTCTCGATGCGGCCTTGCGCCAAGGCCAGTTTGTCGAGGTCGAAGGCGGCGCTCAGGCCCTGCGGGTGTTTGGCTTGCTCAACTTCAACTCGATTGGCCGCCGTTTGCGCCTGGACTTTTCCGACCTGTTCGACAAAGGCCTGAGCTATGACCGGGTCAAAGGCCTGCTGGTGGCCAGCGAAGGTGTGTATGTTACCCGCGAGCCGATCACCGTCACCGGGCCGTCGAGCAACTTTGAGCTTGATGGTACGTTGGACATGGTGCGCGACCGCGTCGATGCCAACTTGCAAGTGAGCTTGCCGATATCCAACAACCTGCCGCTGGCCGCGCTGATTGTCGGCGCGCCGGCCGTCGGTGGTGCACTGTTTCTGGTCGATCGCCTCCTCGGTGACCGGGTGGCGCGTTATGCCAGTGTGCATTATCGCGTCGAAGGGCCGGTGAAAGAGCCTAAAATCAGCTTTGTAAAACCGTTCGACAAGTAATGTCAGGAGCGTGCATGAAGGCAGCAGTCATTCAGATGGTCAGTCAGAGCGATATCCTGGCCAACCTGGAGCAGGCGCGGCGCCTGCTCGAACAGGCGGCAGAGGGCGGTGCGCGGCTGGCGGTGTTGCCAGAGAATTTTGCTGCCATGGGGCGGCGCGACAGTGCTGCCATCGGCCGTGCCGAAGTCTTGGGCCAGGGGCCGATCCTGCCGTGGTTGAAACAGACTGCCCGCGACCTCAAGTTATGGGTGGTGGCCGGCACGCTGCCGTTGCCGCCCGAAGGGCTTGCCGACGCCAAGTCGCACGCCTGTTCGCTGCTGATTGACGAGCATGGCGAGACGGTTGCGCGCTACGACAAGCTGCACCTGTTCGATGTCGATGTTGCCGACAACCGCGGCCGTTATCGGGAGTCTGACGATTATGCCCACGGCAGCCAGGTGGTGGTGGCAGACACCCCAATCGGGCGGCTGGGTTTGAGCGTATGTTATGACTTGCGCTTTCCTGAACTGTACAGCGCCTTGCGCGCCGCCGGCGCCGAAGTGATCACTGCTCCGGCGGCATTCACCGCAGTGACCGGGGCGGCGCATTGGCATGTGCTGATTCGTGCGCGGGCAATCGAAACCCAGTGCTACGTGCTGGCCGCCGCCCAGGGCGGTACACACCCGGGGCCACGGGAAACCTATGGACATGCGGCAATCGTCGATCCCTGGGGGCGTATCGTCGCCGAACAGGACTGCGGCGAGGCCGTGCTGCTGGCCGAACGCGACAGCAGCGAACAGGCGTCCATTCGGGCGCGGATGCCGGTGGCCTTGCACCGGCGCTTTTTCTCGCAGGACGCCTTGCGGCCTGCGCACACCTCGGAGTGACTATGAGCGAGATGTTATCCACTGTCAGCGAGCACTTGCTGGCGCCGGGAGGGCTGACCCTCGATAGCCTGCAGTCAGTGCTGGGAGAGTTGGCCGGACCGGGTATCGATGCTGCCGACCTGTATTTCCAAGGGCAGATTTCCGAATCCTGGGCGCTTGAAGACGGCATCGTCAAAGAAGGCAGCTTCAACCTCGACCAAGGCGTGGGTGTACGTGCCCAGTCCGGTGAGAAAACCGGTTTCGCCTACAGCAACGCGATCAACCTCGAAGCGCTGACATCGGCGGCGCGTGCCGCGCGCTCGATTTCCCGCGCTGGGCAGAACGGCACTGTGCAGGCCTTCAAAAGCCAGGACGTGGTCCAACTGTATGGCACCGACAACCCGCTGGAAGTGATCAGCCGCGCCGAGAAGGTCGAGCTGCTCAAGCGTGTTGATGCCGCTACCCGCGCCCTGGACCCACGGATTCAGCAAGTCACCGTGAGCATGGCCGGGGTCTGGGAGCGCATCCTGATCGCCGCCGCCGACGGTAGCCTGGCAGCCGATGTGCGTCCGCTGGTGCGCTTCAACGTCAGTGTGATCGTTGAGCAGAACGGCCGGCGTGAGCGTGGCGGTCATGGCGGTGGCGGGCGTACCGACTATCGCTATTTCACCGACGAGCGGGTGATGGGCTTTGCCCGTGAAGCCCTGCGTCAGGCCCTGGTCAACCTGGAGGCAATTCCGGCGCCAGCGGGCACCCTGCCAGTGGTGCTGGGGTCCGGCTGGTCTGGCGTGCTGCTGCATGAAGCCGTGGGGCACGGCCTGGAAGGCGACTTCAACCGCAAGGGCAGCTCGGCCTACAGCGGCCATATGGGTGAGAAAGTGGCGTCGAGCCTGTGCACCATTGTCGACGACGGTACCCTGGAAGGCCGTCGTGGCTCGCTGAGCGTGGACGACGAAGGTACCCCCACCGAATGCACCACGCTGATCGAGAACGGCATCCTCAAAGGCTACATGCAGGACAAACTCAATGCCCGCCTGATGGGCATGGCAGTCACCGGTAACGGTCGCCGTGAGTCCTATGCCCACTTGCCCATGCCGCGCATGACCAATACCTACATGCGCGCAGGCGAAAGCGACCCTGAAGAAATCATCAAATCGGTCAAGCGCGGCATCTACTGCGCCAACCTTGGCGGCGGTCAGGTGGATATCACCAGTGGCAAGTTTGTCTTCTCGACCAGCGAAGCCTATCTGATCGAAGACGGCAAAATCACTGCACCGGTCAAAGGCGCGACCCTGATTGGCAATGGTCCCGAAGCCATGAGCCGGGTGTCGATGGTCGGCAACGACCTGTCGCTGGACAGTGGTGTGGGGACGTGTGGCAAGGATGGTCAGTCGGTGCCGGTTGGCGTTGGCCAGCCAACCCTGAAGATCGATGCGATTACCGTGGGTGGCACGGGCGCATGAGGATGAAACCGGGCGGGCAGGGCGCCTGCCCGGTCGCGGGGCTCAACGCAGGCCGCGTTGAACCTCGTCCAGGGTGCGAATGTACTTGAAGATCTTGCGGCTGGCGCTAGGCGGCTTGTTGGTTTTCAGCTCATGCTGGGCCTGGCGGATCAACGAGCGCAGTTGCTGGCGGTCGGCTTCCGGGTATTCCTGGACGAACTTCTCCAGGACTTCATCGGTGCCGTCGATCAGCCGGTCGCGCCAGCGTTCAAGGCCGTGGAAGCGCTCGTTGTACTGGCGAGAGGAGGCATCGAGTTGCTCAAGCAGTGCATTGATCGCGTCGATGTCCTGGTCGCGCATCAGCTTGCCGATGAACGAGCGATGACGGCGTTTAGCCTCGTTCGCCGTGTGCCGCTTGTGCTCTTCGAGGGCCGCGCGCAGCTCGTCGGTCAGAGGCAGTTTGGCCAGGGTGTCGGGCTTGAGCGTGGTAAGGCGCTCGCCCATCTCGACCAACGCCTGCATTTCGCGCTTGATCTGGGTTTTGCTTTTTTCGCCTTCGAAGGCGGTGTCGTAAGAATCAACCATGGGGGCAGTCCGCTGAGAATCGCCGCCATGATAACCAGTCGGGGGCCGCTTGTCCGGCCCGGTCGTAGATTGACCCGTGCCGAACGCAGAATTTGAGTGGAGAAAACCATGAGTTCAGTCCAGAGCGTAGGTCCACAGGCCCTGCCAGCGTTGCAGGAGCAGGTTGAGCAGATCATTGCCGAAGCCAAGCGCCAGGGGGCCAGCGCCTGTGAAGTGGCGGTGTCGCTGGAGCAGGGGTTGTCGACTTCGGTGCGTCAGCGTGAAGTGGAAACCGTGGAGTTCAACCGTGACCAGGGTTTTGGCATCACCCTGTACGTCGGCCAGCGCAAAGGCTCGGCCAGCACTTCGGCCAGCGGCAGCGAGGCGATTCGCGAAACGGTCGCGGCGGCATTGGCGATTGCCAAGCACACCTCCGAGGACGATTGCGCCGGCCTTGCCGATCCAGCCTTGATGGCGCGTGATCTGCCGGACTTCGACCTGTATCACAATTGGGACATCACCCCGGAGCAGGCTATTGAGAAAGCGCTGGCCTGCGAAGCGGCCGCATTCGATACCGATGCGCGGATCAAAAATGCCGACGGCACCACGCTCAATACCCACCAGGGTTGCCGTGTGTATGGCAACAGCAACGGTTTTATCGGTGGCTATGCCTCGACCCGCCACAGCCTGAGCTGCGTGATGATTGCCGAAGCCGACGGGCAGATGCAGCGGGACTACTGGTATGACGTCAATCGCCAGGGTGAATTGCTGGCCGATCCACGCAGCATTGGCCAGCGCGCAGCGCAGCGGGCTGCCAGCCGCCTGGGTGCGCGTCCGGTACCGACCTGCGAGGTGCCGGTGTTGTTCTCCGCCGAGCTGGCTGGGGGCTTGTTTGGCAGTTTCCTGTCGGCGATTTCTGGCGGCAACCTGTACCGCAAGTCATCGTTCCTCGATGGCGCCATGGGCCAGCGCCTGTTCCCCAGCTGGCTGACCCTGGATGAGCGGCCACACTTGATGCGTGCCCTGGGCAGTTCGGCGTTCGACGGCGATGGCCTGGCGACCTACGCCAAACCGTTCGTCGAGAAAGGTGAGCTGGTCTCCTACGTGCTGGGTACTTATTCCGGACGTAAACTCGGCCTGCCGAGCACCGCCAACGCCGGTGGTGTGCACAACCTGTTCGTCACCCATGGCGTTGAAGATCAGGCAGCGCTGATTCGGCGCATGGGGCGTGGGCTGCTGGTGACCGAACTGATGGGGCATGGATTGAACATGGTCACCGGTGACTATTCACGCGGCGCGGCGGGTTACTGGGTGGAGAACGGCGAGATTCAGTTTGCCGTTCAGGAAGTCACGATTGCCGGCAATATGAAAGACATGTTCCAGCAAATTGTCGCGATCGGTAATGATCTGGAAACCCGTAGCAACATCCATACTGGCTCGGTACTGATCGAACGCATGACCGTGGCTGGCAGCTAGATCCTCTGTGGGAGCAACTGTCTTGCTCCACCTGTGGGAGCGGGCTTGCCCCGCGAGGCGATGGGGCTGACAGACCGCTATCGCGGGGCAAGCCCGCTCCTACAGCAATTAGCCCCCACCTACAGGCAACATCAGAGAAGCCCGGCCTTGTGTCGGGCTTTTTGTTTTTCTGCTTTTGCATCCTTGAACTGATTCTGATTATCAATTAATAATGAATATCATTATCTAGGCGATGATGTTCATGAAATCCGTCCTTCACGAATTGCCCTACCTCGAAAACTGGCGCTGGCTCAGCCGCCGCATCCGTTGCGCGATGGAGCCGGACGAGCCGCGCTTGATCGATCACTACCTGGCCGAAGGTCGTTATCTGGTGTGTTGCACCGATACCTCTGCCTGGACCGTCGCCCTGACTTCATTCCGCCTGCTTCTGGACACCGCTTGCGACCAAATGCTGCCTTGGCATTGGCGCTGCCTGTGCCTGGACCAGGCCTGGAAGCCACTGTTGCAGCTACGCAAGCTCGACGGTGGTGAGCACGGCCAGCGTTGGCAGCCATTTGCCCTGCAATTGGCCAACTGCACGCTGCTGCCTTCCATTTCTTTCGCTGAACTGATGCAAGGACTTGATGATGAGTAATACCCGTATCGAGCGTGACAGCATGGGTGAACTGCAGGTGCCGGCCGAGGCCCTGTATGGCGCTCAAACCCAGCGCGCGGTGAACAACTTCCCGATCAGCCAGCAGCGTATGCCAACCCAGTTCATTCGGGCGCTGCTGCTGGCCAAGGCCGCTGCGGCCAAAGCCAACATCGAACTGCAGCAACTGGACGAAGGGCAGGGCACTGCCATCGTCAAGGCGGTTGAACAATTGCTGGCCGGTGACTTCATCCAGCACTTCCCGGTGGACATCTACCAGACCGGTTCGGGCACCAGTTCGAACATGAACGCCAACGAAGTCATCGCCACCCTGGCCAGCCGGATCCTCGGCGACACGGTCAACCCGAACGATCACGTCAACTGTGGGCAAAGCAGCAACGACATTATCCCCACCACGATCCACGTGAGTGCGGCGCTGGCGTTGCATGAGCAGCTGCTGCCAGCGCTCAAGCACCTGGTGCAGGTCATCGAGCGCAAGGCGGTAGAGGTTCACCCCTTCATCAAGACCGGCCGTACCCACTTGATGGATGCCATGCCGGTGCGCATGAGCCAGGTGCTCGGCGGCTGGGCGGCGCAAATCAGGGGCGCCATCGCGCACCTGGAGTCGACTTTGCCGGCGCTGCAGGCACTGGCCCAGGGCGGCACTGCCGTGGGTACCGGTATCAACGCTCATCCTGAGTTTGCCGGACGATTCAGCCAGCAGCTCTCTGCGCTGACCAAGGTGCCGTTCACCCCGGGGCAGAACCTGTTCGCCCTGATCGGCTCGCAGGACACTGCGGTTGCCCTGTCGGGTCAGCTGAAAACCACGGCGGTAGCGCTGATGAAGATCGCCAACGACCTGCGCTGGATGAACTCCGGACCGCTGGCAGGCCTGGGAGAGATTGAATTGGAAGGCTTGCAGCCCGGTTCGTCGATCATGCCTGGCAAGGTCAACCCGGTGATTCCGGAAGCCACCGCCATGGTCGCCGCTCAGGTTATCGGCAACGACGCCACCATCGCCGTGGCCGGGCAGTCGGGCAACTTCGAGCTCAATGTGATGCTACCGATCATTGCCCAGAACCTGCTCAGCAGCATCGAGTTGATGGCCAATGTCAGCCGCCTGCTCGCCGACAAAGCGATTGCCAGCTTCAAGGTCAACGAGCCCAAGCTGAAAGAAGCCTTGGCGCGTAACCCGATCCTGGTCACCGCCCTGAACCCGATCATCGGCTACCAGAAAGCTGCGGAGATCGCCAAGACCGCCTACAAGCAGGGGCGTCCGATCATTGAGGTGGCCCTGGAGCACACCGATCTGCCACGCAGCCAGCTGGAAGTGCTGCTCGACCCGGAAAAGCTCACGGCTGGCGGTATCTGATACCGCACTGGAGGTTTGTCATGCAGCACTGGAAACGCACCACCGAAATTGCCAATCGCCTGTTCGATCAAGGCGAACTGGTCGATGCCCGCGAGTTGTATCTCCAGGCCCTGGCCTTGGCCCAGGTGTTGTTCGAGCGCTGGCATGACGCCGACGAAGCGGTGGCGGTGTGTGTGATTGCACATCACAACCTGGCCGACCTGCACTTGCGTTTGAACCAGCCGCAGGAGAGCGCAGAGTACCTCTGCGCCATCCACCAGCGGTTGTTGCAAGCCATGCAGGACCCTCGGCTGGCGCCAGCGCTGCGCGAAGCGGCGCTGCGCCACAGCAGCAAGACCTACACCGAATTACTGAATTTCATCAGTGAGTACGGCCAGTACCCGCGTACTGAGCGCCTGCTCCATCGCCATGGCCCTCAGCCGGTGGTTATCGCCGGTCAGGAACGCGCAGGGTCTTCAGCTCATCATTACGGAATCCACTGATAATGCCTCATACCTTGCCTGCATTGCCTTACGCCTACAATGCGCTGGAACCGCACATCGACACCCAGACCATGCAGATTCACCACAGCAAGCACCACCAGACCTACATCAATAACCTCAATGCAGCGCTTGAGGGCACCGAATGGGAAAAATGGCCGGTCGAGCAACTGGTGGCCGCAGTCAAACAACTGCCGCAGAACCTGCAGGCCGCAGTGATCAACCAGGGTGGCGGCCATGCCAACCATTCGCTGTTCTGGACGGTCATGTCGCCTCAGGGCGGTGGTGAGCCCCAAGGCTCGGTCGCCAAGGCGATTGATGAGCAATTGGGTGGCTTCGATGCCTTCAAGGAGGCGTTTACCAAGGCTGCACTCACCCGCTTCGGCAGCGGCTGGGCCTGGCTCAGCGTTACCCCGGAGAAGAAACTGGTGGTGGAAAGCAGTGGCAACCAGGACAGCCCGTTGATGAACGGCAACACGCCGATTCTGGGGCTGGACGTGTGGGAACACGCTTACTACCTGCTGTACCAGAACCGCCGTCCTGAATACATCAGCGCCTTCTACAACGTGATCGACTGGTCCGAAGTAGAGCGTCGCTACACCGCCGCCCTCGTGTGAGTCGAACCGGTATGCGCTCGGATGTGATGTCCATTGGTAGTGTGCGCCTGTTTCGCCTGGCGCTGGGGACCTTGTTGCTACTGGTCGGCTGTGCCTTGCTGGTGGCAAAAGGGTTTGCCTGGCTAGACCTTGAGCCGCGGATGATGCGTGCGCTTGAAGGCGGTGCCTTGTGCGCGCTGGGAACGGCATTGGGCGCGGTGCCGGTGCTGGTGATCCGGAGCATGCCGGTAGCCTTGGCCGATACCTTGCTAGGTTTTGGTGCCGGGGTAATGCTGGCGGCCACTGCATTTTCCCTGATCATTCCGGGGCTGGATGCTGCCGCCGCAATTGGCCTGGGGAAATGGGGCGCTGGGGGACTGATCAGTTTCGGTCTGCTGCTTGGCGCCTTCTGCCTTTACCTGGTCGATCTAAAAGTATCCGGCGCCTCACCTGAGGCCTTGGTGGGCAGTACGCAGCAGCCGGTGATCGCTGCACGGATCTGGGTGTTCGTGATCGCCATCATTGCCCACAACATTCCCGAAGGCATGGCCATTGGCGTGTCGGCGGGCGGTGGCATGCCGGATGCCGATAGCCTGGCGATGGGCATCGCCTTGCAGGATGTACCCGAAGGCCTGGTCATTGCGCTGGTGCTGGCTGGGGCCGGGATGGCGCGCTTCAAGGCGTTTGCCATTGGTGCGGCGTCCGGGTTGGTCGAGCCGTTGGCGGCAGTGATCTGCGCCTGGCTGGTGACGGTGGCCGAGTTGTTGCTGCCGTTAGGGCTAGCCTGTGCGGCGGGCGCGATGTTGCTGGTGGTGACTCAGGAAATCATTCCTGAATCACGCAGCAATGGCCATCATCGCCTGGCGAGCCTGGGGCTGTGCATTGGCTTC
Organism: Pseudomonas sp. NUPR-001; assembly: GCF_052147955.1. Classification (NCBI taxonomy): domain Bacteria; kingdom Pseudomonadati; phylum Pseudomonadota; class Gammaproteobacteria; order Pseudomonadales; family Pseudomonadaceae; genus Pseudomonas; species Pseudomonas sp. NUPR-001. Next base: position 4,881,447 of record NZ_CP197353.1, on the reverse strand, counting down.
TGTTTGATGATGGTGATGGATACGGCGATGGCGTGAGGCGAAGCGAGGGCGGTTACTCGCCCTCGTCAAAGTAGTTGTTGATCAGTTCGACCAGCGCATCGAGTGCTGCGTCTTCTTCTTCACCCTCAGTGTGCAGGTGCACCTGGGTGCCTTTACCGGCGGCGAGCATCATCACCGCCATGATGCTCTTGCCGTCGATCATTTTTTCTGGCGCACGACCGATACGCACTGCACAGGGGAAGCGTCCGGCCACGCCGACAAACTTTGCCGCAGCCCGGGCGTGCAGCCCCAGCTTGTTGATGATGGTGATTTCACGAGCGGGCATCGCGGCGGTGGTCCTGTGGGCTAGAGGTCGCGGTGGCGAACCTGGACGTTCTTCAGAGATTGCTGCAGCAACTGGCCCAGGCGCTCGGTGAGGTACACCGAACGGTGGTGACCACCGGTACAGCCAATGGCAATGGTGACATACGCGCGGTTACTGGCGGCGAAGCGCGGCAACCACTTGAGCAGGTAACTGGAGATGTCCTGGAACATTTCCTCGACATCGGGCTGGGCGGCCAGGTACTCGATCACTGGCTGCTCCAGGCCGGAATGCTCACGCAGCTCCGGTTTCCAATACGGGTTGGGCAGGCAGCGCACATCGAACACCAGGTCGGCATCGACCGGCATGCCGCGCTTGAAGCCGAACGACTCGACCAGAAACGCAGTACCGGGCTCCGGCTGGTTCAGCAGACGCAGTTTGATCGAGTCACGCAACTGATACAGGTTCAGGTTGGTGGTGTCGATTTTCAGGTCGGCAAGGTCGGCAATCGGCCCCAACAAGTCACTCTCGACCCGGATCGCTTCGGCCAGCGAGCGATTGGCGTTGGTCAGTGGGTGACGTCTGCGGGTTTCGGAAAAACGCTTGAGCAGGGTGTCTTCATCGGCGTCCAGGTACAGTACATCGCACTGGATATGCCGACTGCGTGCATCTTCAAGCAGCTCGGGGAAGCGTGTCAGGTGGCTGGGCAGGTTGCGGGCATCGATCGATACCGCCACTTTGGGCTGCATCAGCTCGGTGTTGATCAGGGCATTTTCCGCCAATTGCGGAAGCAGCCCTGCCGGCAAGTTATCGATGCAGTAGTAACCGTTGTCCTCCAGAACTGCGAGGGCGGTGCTCTTGCCGGAGCCGGATCGGCCACTGACGATAATTAGGCGCATAGTTTAAAGCCCGTTTTGTGCGTCCAGTACAACCTGGTACAGGGCTTCACTGCTATCGGCGGCACGCAGCCGGTCACGCACGACCTTTTGGTCAAGCATGCTGGCAATTTGGCGCAAAAGCTCAAGGTGCGCATCGGTGGCCGCTTCTGGAACCAGCAGGACAAACAGCAAATCGACCGGGGCGCCATCGATGGCGTCGAAGTCGATCGGTGCATCCAGGTGCATCAGGGCGCTGATGGGGGATGAGCAGCCTTTGAGGCGGCAATGTGGAATGGCAATGCCATTACCAAAACCAGTCGACCCGAGTTTCTCCCGGGCAACCAGGCTTTCAAAAACGTCTTGCATCTCCAGGTCCGGGGCTTCCCGGTTGATCAGCGTGGCGATTTCCTGGAGTACGCGCTTTTTACTGCCACCCGGCACGTTCACCAGGGAACGGCCGGGGGTCAGGATGGTTTCAAGTCGGATCATGGATGAGGGGGATCAGCGGGCCGCTGCACCTTGCAGCAGGCTTTGCTGTTTTTCCTTGTGTTTTTTCAGTTGGCGGTCGAGCTTGTCGGTCAAGGCGTCGATCGCTGCATACATGTCTGAGTGTTCGGCATTTGCAACCACTTCGCCGCCGGGAATAAACAGCGTCGCTTCAATTTTCTGCTGCAGTTTCTCGACCTTCATGATCACCGTTACGTTGGTGATCTTGTCAAAGTGTCCTTCCAGCCGCTTCAGTTTCTGTTCGACGTACTCGCGCAGCGGTTGGGTGACTTCTACATGCTGTCCACTGATATTGACTTGCATACAGCTTCTCCTTTGTTGCCCGTGCATAAGAGGCAGGTGTTGCGCCTGCCACTGAACTGCGGTGGTTATCTCAGGGGCTACATCAGTCGCTTGCGTTCACTCGACGGTGCGATGCCGAGGGACTCGCGGTACTTGGCGACGGTGCGACGGGCTACCTGGATACCTTGTGCCTCCAGTAAACCAGCGATCTTGCTGTCACTCAATGGCTTTTTCTGATTTTCCGCAGCAACCAGTTTTTTGATGATCGCGCGGATCGCTGTAGACGAGCATTCACCGCCTTCGGAGGTGCTCACGTGGCTGGAGAAAAAGTACTTCAGCTCGTAAATTCCGCGCGGGGTATGCATGTATTTCTGGGTGGTGACCCGGGAAATGGTCGACTCGTGCATGCCCACCGCTTCAGCGATGTCGTGCAGCACCAGCGGCTTCATGGCTTCGTCGCCATGGTCGAGGAACCCGCGTTGGTGCTCGACGATCTGGGTGGCGACCTTCATCAGGGTTTCGTTGCGGCTTTGCAGGCTCTTGATGAACCAGCGGGCTTCCTGCAACTGGTTGCGCATGAAGGTGTTGTCGGCGCTGGTGTCGGCGCGGCGGACGAAGCCGGCGTACTGCGGGTTGACCCGCAAGCGTGGCACGGCTTCCTGGTTGAGCTCGACCACCCAGCGCTCGCTGTCTTTGCGCACGATGACATCGGGCACCACGTACTCAGCTTCACTGGATTCGATCTGCGAGCCGGGGCGTGGGTTGAGGCTCTGAACCAGTTCGATGACCTGGCGCAGCTCGTCTTCCTTGAGCTTCATGCGGCGCATCAGCTGGCTGTAGTCGCGGCTGCCGAGCAAGTCGATGTAGTCACGTACCAGGCGCTGTGCCTCGGCCATCCACGGGGTGCTGGCGGGCAGTTGGCGCAGTTGCAGCAGCAGGCATTCGCTGAGGTTGCGGGCGGCGACGCCGGCAGGCTCGAATTGCTGAATGCGGTGCAACACCGCTTCAACTTCATCGAGCTCGATATCCAGTTCGGGGTCGAACGACTCGCAGATTTCCTCGAGGGTTTCGTCGAGGTAGCCCTGGTTGTTGATGCAGTCGATCAGGGTGACGGCAATCAGCCGGTCAGTGTCGGACATCGGCGCCAGGTTCAACTGCCAGAGCAGGTGGCTTTGCAGACTCTCGCCCGCCGAAGTACGGGTGGTGAAGTCCCACTCGTCATCGTCGTTGCTGGGCAGGCTGCTGGCGCTGGTCTGGTAGATATCTTCCCAGGCGGTGTCGACCGGTAGCTCGTTGGGAATGCGCTCGCTCCATTCGCCGTCTTCCAGGTTGTCCACGGTTTGCGTGGTTTCCTGGAAGCTGGTGTCCTGAACTTCGGCAACAGGCTTGTTCTCGGCGTTGTCGGCCATCGGGTCGCTGTTGTCGAAGTCGTCGCCGTCTTCCTGACGTTCGAGCATCGGGTTGGATTCCAGCGCTTCCTGGATTTCCTGCTGGAGGTCCAGGGTAGACAGCTGGAGTAAGCGGATGGCCTGTTGCAACTGCGGGGTCATCGTCAGTTGCTGGCCCATTCTTAGGACGAGCGATGGTTTCATGGCAGGGGCTTAACACCTTTGTCGCCGGCGCACATGCGCCATCCACTACTAGGGCACCGAAGCGCCAATTTTAAGCAAGTTATATGCCTGAAATTGGAGCGTTTGCCTAGGGTGCTGTAACAATTAAGCCGGTTTTCACCGGGCCAGCCACCCAAGGCAAGCGCTGTGTCGCTTCGAACTTACAAGCGGAACTCGTGGCCCAGATACACCTCTTTGACCAGGTCGTTGGCCAGGATGGTTTCTGCATCGCCTTCGGCAATCAGCTGACCATCGTTGACGATGTAAGCGGTTTCGCAGATATCCAGCGTCTCGCGGACGTTGTGGTCGGTGATCAGTACACCGATGCCCTTGGCCTTGAGGTGGTGGATGATCTGCTTGATGTCGCCAACCGAAATCGGGTCGACACCGGCAAAGGGTTCGTCGAGCAGGATGAACTTCGGCGCAGTGGCCAGGGCGCGGGCGATCTCCACGCGGCGACGTTCGCCGCCGGAAAGGCTCATGCCGAGGTTGTCGCGAATGTGGCTGATGTGGAATTCCTGCAGCAGGCTTTCCAGCTCCTTGCGACGCCCGGCGGTATCGAGATCTTTGCGGGTTTCGAGGATCGCCATGATGTTGTCGGCAACCGACAGCTTGCGAAAGATCGACGCTTCCTGAGGCAGGTAGCCGATGCCAGCACGGGCGCGGCCGTGCATGGGCTGGTGGCTGACATCCAGGTCGTCGATCAGGACGCGGCCCTGATCGGCCTGAACCAGGCCGACGATCATGTAGAAGCAGGTGGTTTTGCCGGCGCCGTTAGGGCCGAGCAGGCCGACGATCTGGCCGCTGTCGATCGACATGCTGACATCGCGGACCACTTGTCGGCTCTTGTAGCTCTTGGCCAGGTGCTGGGCTTTGAGGGTCGCCATTTACTCGGCCTTCTTCTTCGGCTGGATCACCATGTCGATACGCTGACGTGGGGTGGTGACGTTACCGCCACGACCGGCAGTCGCTACCTGGGACTTGGTGTTGTAGACGATCTTCTCGCCTTCGGTGGTATTGCCTTCATTGACCACTTTGGCGCGGTCGGTCAGCACCACCAGGTCTTTTTGCGCCTGGTACTGGATGGTAACGGCATAGCCTTGCATCTTGTCTGGCTTGGCAGCGCTCTGTTGCTGCTCGAAGTAGGCCAGGTTGCCCACCGAGGTCACCACGTCGATGTCGCCGGATTCGGCGCGAGTGATGGTTACGGTGTTGCCTTTGATCATCATCGAACCCTGGGTGATGATGACGTCGCCGGTGTAGGTGGCAACCCCTTTCTTGTCATCCAGGTGCGCGTTGTCAGCCTGAATGCGGATAGGCTGGTCGCGGTCGTTCGGCAGGGCCCAGGCGCTCGCGCTTCCCAGTGCTGCGCTCAGGCTGAGCAAAAAGGGGAGGGTTTTAACGAGCCTCATACTGTCCTCTTACGTTGGACAGCAGGTCCATCCTGCCGTCTTTCAAATACGCTTTCATTCCGTTGCCCGTAGTTACGCCGTCGGCGCCGTCGATTCTAACGGCTTGCTCGGTTTGCGCATATTGCTTCTGCGGGAACACCGTCATCCGGCTGGTGGTAATGATCATGGTGCGGTTTTTTTCGTCGGTGCGGGCAACCCGCACAGAATCGATCAGTTCCACTTCTGAGCCGTCAGGGTTGACCTCACCTTTCTCGCTTTGCACATGCCAAGGGTAGGTGGTGCCACGGTACATTTGCAGGTCGGGCTTGGTCAGCAGGGTGACCTCGCTGACCATCAAATGCTCCACTTTGTCGGCGGTCATTTCGTACTGCATTTTGCCGTCAGGCAAAAACTGCACGCTGTGGGCGTTGGTGGCGTAATAGTCGATGGCCTTTTCGTCGACACGGGCTACCGGCTTGTCGAGAAAGCTTTCAGGGCCGATGTTCCAGTAGCCGACTGCCACCAGCAAGGCGGTAATCACACTGAACAGCGCAATGGTGCGGATTTTTTTACTGAACATGTGTCGCTCTACAGGTAATTGGCGTTGGCCGCGTCGAGATTGCCCTGGGCTTGCAGGATCAACTCGCAGAATTCGCGGGCGGCGCCTTCACCGCCACGGGCCTGGGTGATCCCGTGGGCGTGCTCGCGGACAAAGGCTGCAGCGTTGGCCACGGCCATGCCCAGGCCAACGCGGCGGATCACCGGCAGGTCTGGCAGGTCGTCGCCCAGATAGGCAACCTGTTCATAGCTTAGGTTGAGTTGGCCGAGAAGCTCGTCCAATACCACCAATTTATCTTCACGGCCCTGATACAGGTGGGGGATGCCGAGGTTCTTGGCGCGGCGCTCGACCACCGGGGTCTTGCGCCCACTGATGATTGCCGTGGTTACGCCCGAGGCCATGAGCATCTTGATGCCCTGGCCGTCGAGGGTGTTGAAGGTCTTGAATTCGCTGCCGTCTTCGAGGAAGTACAGGCGGCCATCAGTCAGTACGCCATCCACGTCGAACACAGCCAGTTTGATGGCCTTGCCGCGCTGGAGCAGGTCGTGGCTCATTTACATCACTCCCGCACGCAACAGGTCGTGCATGTTCAGGGCGCCAACCGGGCGCTCGTCCTTGTCGATGACCACCAGTGCGCTGATCTTGTGGTCTTCCATGATTTTCAGGGCTTCGGCGGCAAGCATTTCGGCGCGGGCGGTTTTGCCATGCACGGTCATGACCGCTTCGATCAGGGTGCTGTGCACGTCGATATTGCGGTCCAGGCTGCGGCGCAAGTCGCCGTCAGTGAAGATCCCGGCCAGCCGTCCGTCGGCTTCGACCACAACCGTCATGCCCAAACCTTTGCGGGACATTTCAAGTAGTGCGTCTTTGAGCAGGGTGCCGCGTTGCACCTGAGGCAGTTCATCGCCAGCGTGCATGACGTTCTCGACCTTCAGCAGCAGGCGGCGGCCCAAGGCGCCGCCCGGGTGCGAGAAGGCGAAGTCTTCAGCGGTGAAGCCGCGTGCTTCGAGCAGGGCAATCGCCAGGGCGTCGCCCAGTACCAGCGCAGCAGTGGTCGAGGAGGTCGGTGCCAGATTCAATGGGCAGGCTTCCTGGGCGACGCGCGCATCAAGGTTGACCTCGGCGGCTTTGGCCAGCGGCGAGTCAGGGTTGCCGGTCAGGCTGATCAGCTGGATGCCGAGGCGTTTGATCAGCGGCAGCAGGGTAACGATCTCGTTGGTCGACCCGGAGTTGGACAGGGCAAGAATGACGTCGTCGCGGGTGATCATGCCCATGTCGCCATGGCTGGCTTCGGCCGGGTGAACGAAGAAGGCCGGTGTACCGGTGCTGGCCAGCGTCGCGGCGATCTTGTTGCCGATATGCCCGGACTTGCCCATGCCGACCACCACGACCCGGCCTTTACTGGCCAGGATCAGCTCGCACGCCTTGACGAAATCGGCGTCGATGTGGGCAAGCAAGCCCTCAACCGCTTCAAGTTCGAAACGAATGGTGCGCTGCGCGGATTGGATCAGGTCGCTGGATTGGCTCATGTCGAAAATCGGATTGCCTGATGAAAAGGCGGCGATTATAGCGGTAATGCGCAAATCCCTCACCTTGTGATTGTCATACAGTCGCCGAGCAACCTTAACCCAGCCTGAACAAGCACTGCGCTGGCCTTGGGGCGCTGCTATCAGCGATGGTATAGTTCGCCGCCTGTTCGGCCCGCTCAGGGCGTGCGTGTCTCCATGAAGGGGGCGCGCGTCTGAGTGAGAAGGCTGCATTGCAAGGAGTCTAGATGAGCGTTGATAACGCCTACGCGGTCGAGCTGAAGGGTGTGACCTTCAAGCGCGGTTCGCGCAGTATCTTCAATAATGTCGATATTCGCATTCCCCGCGGCAAGGTCACCGGCATCATGGGACCTTCCGGGTGCGGCAAGACCACACTGTTGCGTCTGATGGGCGCACAGTTGCGCCCGTCCAGCGGTGAAGTCTGGGTGGCCGGGCAAAATCTGCCTGCGCTGTCGCGCAGCGACCTGTTCGATGCACGCAAGCAGATGGGCGTGCTGTTCCAGAGCGGTGCGCTGTTCACCGACCTGGATGTGTTCGAGAACGTCGCGTTCCCGCTGCGGGTGCATACCCAGCTGTCCGATGAAATGATCCGTGACATCGTCTTGATGAAGCTGCAGGCCGTGGGCTTGCGCGGTGCCATCGAGCTGATGCCAGACGAATTGTCCGGTGGCATGAAGCGCCGCGTAGCGCTGGCCCGGGCCATTGCCCTGGACCCACAGATCCTCATGTACGACGAGCCCTTCGTTGGCCAGGACCCGATCGCCATGGGCGTGTTGGTGCGCCTGATCCGCCTGCTCAACGATGCCTTGGGCATTACCAGCATCGTGGTGTCTCACGACCTGGCCGAGACCGCCAGTATTGCTGACTACATTTATGTGGTCGGCGATGGTCAGGTGCTGGGGCAGGGCACGCCGGACGAGTTGATGGGCTCCGATAACCCGCGCATTCGCCAATTCATGAAAGGCGACCCGGATGGCCCGGTGCCCTTTCACTTTCCTGCGCCGGATTACCGCGCCGATCTTCTGGGGAAGCGTTGATGCGCAGAAAATCCTTACTCGAACGCATTCGTCGCTTCGGCCGCTCGGCCATTGACGTGCTGGCCGTGCTCGGCCGTTCGTTCCTGTTCCTGTTGCACTCGCTGGTCGGGCGCAGCGGGACCGGTGGCGGCTTTCAATTGCTGGTCAAGCAGCTGTACTCCGTCGGTGTGTTGTCGCTGGCGATCATCGTCGTTTCCGGGGTGTTCATCGGTATGGTGCTGGCCCTGCAAGGGTTCAGCATCCTGACCAAGTACGGCTCGGAACAGGCCGTCGGGCAGATGGTTGCGCTGACCTTGCTGCGTGAGCTGGGGCCGGTGGTTACCGCCTTGTTGTTCGCCGGGCGTGCCGGTTCGGCATTGACCGCCGAGATCGGCAACATGAAGTCCACCGAGCAGTTGTCCAGCCTGGAAATGATCGGTGTCGATCCACTTAAATACATCGTTGCGCCGCGCCTGTGGGCCGGTTTCATCTCGCTGCCGTTGCTGGCGCTGATTTTCAGCGTGGTCGGTATCTGGGGTGGCTCGTGGGTGGCGGTGGACTGGCTGGGCGTTTATGAAGGCTCGTTCTGGGCGAACATGCAAAACAGCGTGTCGTTCACCGACGATGTTCTCAATGGCGTGATCAAAAGCCTGGTTTTTGCCTTTGTTGTTACCTGGATTGCCGTATTCCAGGGGTATGACTGCGAGCCCACCTCAGAGGGGATCAGCCGTGCCACCACCAAGACCGTGGTCTATGCCTCATTGGCAGTTCTGGGTCTGGACTTTATTCTGACCGCCTTGATGTTTGGAGATTTCTGATGCAAAACCGCACCCTGGAAATCGGTGTCGGCCTGTTCCTCCTGGCCGGGATACTGGCGCTGATCCTGCTGGCCCTGCGCGTCAGCGGCCTGTCGGCAAGCCCGAGCAGCGATACCTATAAAGTTTATGCAAACTTCGACAATATCGCCGGTTTGACGGTCAGAGCTAAAGTGACCATGGCCGGTGTGACCATCGGCAAGGTCACGGCCATCGATCTGGATCGTGATACCTACACCGGTCGGGTGACGTTGCAGCTGGAAAAACGCGTAGACAACCTGCCTACCGACTCCACTGCATCTATCCTCACCGCTGGGTTGCTCGGCGAGAAGTACATTGGTATCAGCGTGGGCGGAGAAGAATCGATGCTCAAGGATGGTGCAACCATCCACGACACTCAGTCGGCGCTGGTGCTGGAAGATCTGATTGGCAAGTTCCTGCTCAATACCGTTGGCAAAGAAGCTAAATAAGGAGTTTCCATGATTTCTATCCTGCGACGCGGCTTGCTGGTACTGCTGGCTGCATTGCCGTTGGTGGCTGGCGCAGCTGCCCAGTCGCCCAAAGAAGTGATTCAGGGCACAACCAACCAGTTGCTGGCCGACCTCAAGGCCAACAAGGAGCAATACAAGGCCAACCCAAGTGCCTTCTATGAGGCCTTGAACAACAACCTCGGTCCGGTGGTGGATGCCGATGGCATCTCGAAAAGCATCATGACCGTGAAGTACTCGCGCAAAGCCACTCCGGAGCAGATGCAGCGCTTCCAGGAGAACTTCAAGCGCAGCCTGATGCAGTTCTATGGCAATGCCTTGCTTGAGTACAACAACCAGGGCATCACCGTGGGCAACGCCAAGGCCGATGGCGAGGACCGTGCCAGCGTCGATATGACCGTCAAGGGCAACAATGGCGCTATCTACCCGGTTTCCTACACCATGACCAAGCTCAATGGTGAGTGGAAAGTGCGTAACGTCATCGTCAATGGCATCAACATCGGCAAGCTGTTCCGTGACCAGTTCGCCGATGCCATGAATCGCAATGGCAACGACCTGGACAAGACCATCGACGGTTGGGCGGGCGAAGTGGCCAAGGCCAAGGAAGCCGCCGAGAAGCAAGAGCAATGAGTCAGAGCAGTGTGGCGATGACCGAGCCAGGCCTGCTGAGCCTGGCCGGAGTGCTCGACTACCGCAGCGGGCCGGTATTGCGCAAACAGGGCCAGGCCTTGATCGCGTCGTGCAAGGCCGCAACCCTGGTGCTTGATTGCGCGCAGGTAGAGAAGTCGAGCAGCGTTGGCCTGTCCTTGTTGCTGGCATTCATGCGTGATGGCAAGGCGGCTGGCAAGGCGGTCGAGGTGCGCGCCATGCCGCAGGACATGCGCGAAATCGCTGAGGTTTATGACCTCGAAGAAGTGCTGGCCGGTCAATGACCACCAGCAAGTAACTGGCCCCTCCGTCAGAGTCTCCGTTTACGGGGTTCGCAGGCGAGGGGCTTTTTTGTATGATGGCCGACCCGCGCGCACTGGGCGCCGATTGAGGTTGAGCATGCAGGCCGTAGAAGTTAAGAACTTCCTTGAAGAAAAGTTGCCGGGAACCCGGGTCGAAGTTGAAGGCGAAGGCTGCAACTTCCAGTTGAACGTGATCAGCGACGAGTTGGCGGCCCTGAGCCCGGTCAAGCGTCAGCAGCAGATCTATGCTCATCTTAATCCGTGGATCACCGATGGCAGCATCCATGCGGTAACCATGAAATTTTTCAGCAGCGCAGCCTGGGCTGAGCGCAACTGAGCCTAAATTGGCGGCGAGACAGAAATGGATAAACTGATTATTACTGGCGGTACTCGTCTTGATGGCGAAATCCGCATTTCCGGTGCCAAGAACGCGGCCCTGCCGATTCTGGCCGGTACCCTGCTTTGCGATGGCCCGGTAACGGTCGGCAACCTGCCGCACCTGCACGACATCACCACCATGATCGAACTGTTCGGGCGCATGGGCATCGAGCCTGTGATCGACGAAAAGCTCGCCGTAGAGATCGACCCACGCACCATCAAGACCCTGGTCGCGCCGTACGAGCTGGTGAAAACCATGCGCGCCTCGATCCTGGTACTGGGGCCGATGGTTGCCCGTTTCGGCGAGGCTGAAGTGGCCCTGCCTGGCGGTTGCGCAATTGGTTCGCGTCCGGTTGACCTGCACATCCGTGGCCTTGAAGCCATGGGCGCGAAAATCGAGGTCGAAGGCGGCTACATCAAGGCCAAGGCGCCTGAAGGCGGCCTGCGTGGCGCGCACTTCTTCTTCGATACCGTGAGTGTGACCGGTACCGAGAACATCATGATGGCAGCCGCCCTGGCCAAAGGCCGCAGCGTGCTGCAGAACGCTGCGCGCGAGCCGGAAGTGGTTGACCTGGCCAACTTCCTCAACGCCATGGGCGCCAAGGTTCAGGGTGCCGGTACCGACACCATCACCATCGACGGCGTCGAGCGCCTGGGTTCGGCAACCTACCGCGTCATGCCCGACCGTATCGAAACCGGTACCTACCTGGTCGCCGCTGCCGTTACCGGTGGCCGCGTCAAGGTCAAGGACACCGATCCGACCATCCTCGAAGCGGTCCTTGAAAAACTCAAGGAAGCCGGCGCCGAAATCACCACCGGTGAAGACTGGATCGAGCTGGACATGCACGGCAAGCGGCCAAAAGCTGTCAACCTGCGTACCGCTCCTTACCCGGCGTTCCCGACCGACATGCAGGCGCAGTTCATCTCGCTCAACGCCATTGCCGAAGGCACTGGTGCGGTGATCGAGACGATCTTCGAAAACCGCTTCATGCACGTGTACGAAATGCACCGCATGGGCGCCCTGATCCAGGTTGAAGGCAACACTGCGATCGTTACCGGCACCAAAACCCTCAAGGGCGCGCCAGTCATGGCTACCGACCTGCGGGCTTCGGCCAGCCTGGTGCTGTCGGCGCTGGTTGCCGAAGGCGACACCCTGATCGACCGCATCTACCACATCGACCGTGGCTATGAGTGCATCGAAGAAAAACTGCAGATGCTGGGCGCGAAAATCCGTCGCGTACCGGGCTAGTCTGTGAGCGGCGCAGGGACGCGCCATCCAACTGCTGCACCGAATTGAATGCGGTCGGGCCATCAGGTCCGGCCGGCTGTAGCCGCATAAGGACCGACGTTTCCCATGTTGACCATCGCGCTATCTAAAGGTCGGATTCTCGACGATACCCTGCCGTTGCTGGCAGAAGCCGGTATTGTGCCGACCGAGAACCCGGACAAAAGCCGCAAACTGATCATCCCCACGACGCAGGACGACGTACGCCTGTTGATCGTCCGGGCGACCGACGTGCCGACCTATGTCGAGCATGGCGCCGCCGATCTGGGTGTGGCCGGCAAGGACGTGCTGATGGAGTACGGTGGCCAAGGCCTGTATGAGCCGCTGGATCTGAAGATTGCCCAGTGCAAACTGATGACCGCCGGTGCAATCGGCGCCGCCGAGCCCAAAGGCCGTCTGCGTGTAGCGACCAAGTTCGTCAATGTCGCCAAGCGTTACTATGCCGAACAAGGCCGTCAGGTCGATATCATCAAACTCTACGGTTCGATGGAGCTGGCGCCGCTGATCGGCCTGGCTGACAAGATCATCGACGTTGTCGATACCGGCAACACCCTGCGTGCCAATGGCCTGGAACCCCAGGAAATGATTGCCACCATCAGTTCCCGGCTGGTGGTCAACAAGGCTTCGATGAAGATGCAGCACGCCCGCATCCAGAGCCTGATCGACACCTTGCGCCAAGCTGTCGAATCGCGACACCGCGGCTGATACCTGCGCGCGACCTTCGCTGTCGCGCCCGTCTATCCGCGTCATAGCCAATTTTCTCGGGTGCCCGCGCGGATGGACTGGTAGCTTAGGGCGCCTGAGCATTCGCCATTTATTGAGGCCCTCGCTATGACCACGTCCACTGCAATTGCCCGACTCAATGCCGCTGACCCGGATTTCGCCCGACATCTGGATCATCTGTTGAGCTGGGAAAGCGTGTCTGACGACGCGGTCAACCAGCGAGTCCTCGACATCATCAAGGCTGTGCGTGAGCGTGGCGATGCGGCGCTGGTCGAGTTCACCCAGCGTTTCGATGGTGTTGATGCCAAATCGATCGACGACCTGATTCTGGGCCGTGAGCGCCTTGAGCTGGCCCTGACGCGCATCACCCCTGCCCAGCGCGAAGCCCTGGAGAAGGCGGCCAACCGCGTGCGTATCTACCACGAGCGGCAGAAGCAGGACTCCTGGAGCTACACCGAAGCCGACGGCACGGTGCTTGGCCAGAAGGTCACGCCGCTGGACCGCGCCGGTCTGTATGTGCCGGGCGGCAAAGCGTCCTATCCTTCGTCGGTACTGATGAACGCGATTCCGGCCAAGGTGGCCGGTGTTGCCGAAGTGGTCATGGTGGTGCCAACCCCGCGTGGTGAGGTCAACGAACTGGTGCTCGCGGCTGCCTGCATTGCCGGTGTCGACCGGGTGTTCACCATTGGTGGCGCCCAGGCGGTCGCGGCACTGGCCTACGGCACCGAAAGCGTGCCGCAGGTGGATAAGGTAGTCGGCCCTGGCAACATTTATGTCGCCACTGCCAAGCGCCATGTGTTCGGTCAGGTTGGTATCGACATGATTGCCGGGCCGTCGGAGATCCTCGTGGTGTGTGACGGCCAGACCGATCCGGACTGGATTGCCATGGACTTGTTCTCCCAGGCCGAACACGACGAAGACGCCCAGGCGATTCTGGTCAGCCCGGATGCCGCGTTCCTCGACAAAGTCGCCGCCAGCATCGACAAGCTGCTGCCGACCATGGAACGTGCCGAGATCATCAAAACCTCGATCAATGGCCGCGGCGCGCTGATTCAGGTGCGTGACATGCAGCAAGCCATGGACGTTGCCAACCGCATCGCACCGGAGCACCTGGAGCTGTCGGTGGCTGATCCACAAGCCTGGTTGCCGCAGATCCGCCACGCCGGGGCGATTTTCATGGGCCGCCACACCAGCGAAGCGCTGGGCGACTACTGCGCAGGTCCGAACCACGTGTTGCCAACCTCGGGCACTGCGCGTTTCTCCTCGCCACTGGGGGTGTATGACTTCCAGAAGCGTTCGTCGATCATCTTCTGCTCCGAGCAAGGCGCCTCGGAACTGGGTCACACCGCTTCGGTGCTGGCGCGTGGTGAATCGCTGACTGCCCACGCCCGTAGTGCTGAATACCGTATCGTTTCCGACAACAAGGGGAACTGAACATGAGTAAATTCTGGAGCCCCTTCGTCAAGGACCTGGTGCCTTACGTTCCGGGTGAGCAGCCGAAGCTGGCCAGGCTGGTCAAGCTCAACACCAATGAAAACCCGTATGGCCCGTCGCCCAAGGCGCTGGAAGCGATGCGCGGTGAGCTCAATGACAATCTGCGCCTGTACCCGGACCCGAACAGCGACCTGCTCAAGCAGGCGGTGGCCGAGTACTACGGGGTCAAAGGCAACCAGGTGTTCCTCGGCAATGGCTCGGACGAAGTGCTGGCGCACATTTTCCACGGCTTGTTCCAGCACGGCGCGCCGCTGTTGTTCCCGGATATCAGCTACAGCTTCTACCCGGTGTATTGTGGCCTGTACGGCATTCCCTACGAAACGGTAGCGCTGGATGAGCAATTCCAGATCCGCGTCGAGGACTATGCCAAGCCGAACGGCGGGATCATTTTCCCCAACCCCAATGCCCCGACCGGCTGCCTGCTGGCGCTGGAGGCGATCGAGCAACTGCTCAAAGCCAACCCGGAAACGGTCGTGGTAGTCGACGAGGCTTACATTGATTTCGGCGGGCAAACGGCGATCAGCCTGGTTGATCGCTATGACAACCTGCTGGTCACCCAGACGCTGTCCAAGTCGCGTTCCCTGGCTGGTCTGCGGGTGGGTCTGGCCGTGGGCCATCCTGACCTGATCGAGGCGCTGGAGCGGATCAAGAACAGCTTCAACTCCTATCCGCTCGATCGTATGGCGATTGTCGGTGCAGCGGCGGCGTTCGCTGATCGTGCGTACTTCGACGACACTTGCCGCAAGGTCATCGACAGCCGCGAGCAACTGGTCACTGAGCTGGTGGCCCGTGGTTTTGAAGTGTTGCCGTCGGCCGCCAACTTCATCTTTGCCCGTCATCCGCAGCACGATGCTGCTGAATTGTCAGCCAAGCTGCGCGAGCAGGGCGTGATTGTGCGGCACTTCAAGCAGGCGCGGATCAACCAGTTCCTGCGTATCACCATTGGCACGCCGGAGATGAATCAGGCGCTGCTTGATGCGTTGAACTGATACAGCCATCGCGGGGCAAGCCCGCTCCCACCAGGTGGGGGCGGGCTTGCCCCGCGATCCTGACGGCCGCCGGTGTACCGTTCAGCGTCAGGGTGTAATCGGCCTTGTCATTCATGCCTTGGGGATCAACCCACTGCTGAACATCGGCCTTCACTTGCGCAACGCGCTGCCCGTTTTTCTCGATAACCACCTCCCCACTCTCCTGGCTGTTCCACAGCAGGCGAGCCGTTGCCTGATCGGCGCGAGCCTTGCGCACTCCGGTTTCTCCCAGCAGTGGCGTGCCGTCCAGGCGCCATGACGTTGGTAGCGTGATGCCCATATGGCGCAAAACCGTAGGCGCCACTGCAGCCTGGTTGGTAAAACCGTACAGGTCGTTGGGCCCCGGGTTTTCTGCGGGTGGGCTAGGCGAGGTGAGCTCGGCGTTCAGTGGCTTGTTGCTGGCAATGAACGCGGTCTTTTCCTGTTCCGAATCGCCACCGTGGCCGCAGCCTTGCGTATCGCGGCCGTGATCGGTGGTGACGAGCACCAGCCAGTCTTCATCGGGATTTTCCCGGGCGCGCGCTTCGACTGCGTCGAGTAGTTGCCCTAACTGGTTGTCGGCGACACGCAAGGCATTGTTGTAACCCGCTCCAAAACAGGCGTCATGGCCTGCTTGATCAGGCTCATCGAGCTGAATGAAGGTGAAGTCTGCGCGGGTCTGGGAGAGGACTTCCAGTGTCCTGGCGATCACCCGCGCATCGGAGGCTTGAGTTTCAACCAGGTCATTGGATTTGACGTCTTCGAGCAGAAACGCGGTGTTGATCGGTGCCCAATGGACGATGCTGGCGATGTACGCGCTCGGTGACGCGTCGCGCACGCGTCTGAACAGGCTGGGAAACTCAGGGTTCACACGCAGATTGGTCTGGTTGGAAATTACATCATGCTTGTTCGCCCAAACCCCGCTGAGCAGGGTGGTCCAGCCTGGGCCGCTGATGGTCGATTGTCGGCTTGAACTGCCGGTAACGCCGCCCGCGTAGGCCTTGTTGTAGTGCAGGCGCTGCAGATTAAGGTTGCTGCCGAGCTGTTCGTAGCGCTGCAGTTGCACGCCATCCATACCGATCAGCAATGTCTTTGGCGAGCGCGCCTGCACAGTGGAATCAGGCTTGAACTGGAAGATTGCAATGACTGCCAGGGCAGCCAGCGCGGCGAGTACAGACACACCTTTGAGCTTTGACATGGGCTGGTCCACCTGAGAGAGGCCTGGTGCAGCGTCACAAAGCCCGGCAAGTGCCGCAACTGGCAAAAATGACAGGTGGTTCCGACAATCGTGCTGATCAGCTATGCTGCAAGAATTCGTAGGATGATTGGGTGAGTCAGTGGCAAGTAATGGAAAAGAGCTGGTGCGCCGCTCTTTGGTTGATCTGGCCGTCGAGCAATTGCGCCTGCGTATTCTCGAAGGGGTATGGCAGGTAGGTCAGCGTTTGCCGACCGAGCCGGAGCTGGCGGTGGAGTTGGGCATCAGCCGCAATACCGTGCGTGAAGCCATGCGTGTGCTGGCTTTCAGTGGCGTGGTTGAGGTTCGCCAGGGTGATGGCAGCTACCTGCGTACCCAGCTCGATCCTCTGCAGGCGGTGCAGGCGATGTCTCGCTGTTCACCGGAACATGCCCGGGAGACTCGGCACATTCTTGAAGTGGAGGCCATCGGCCTGGCGGCTATACGCCGTACCGAGGCTGACCTGTGTGGGTTGCGCGAAGCGCTGGAAGGCAGTGCAGCGCATTTTCATGGTGAGGTCGATGTCTATGTCGCCTGCGATCTGCTGTTCCATCAGCGTCTGGTGGATGCCGCCCACAACCCGGCATTAAGCGAGCTGTACCGTTACTTCTCCGGTGTGGTCGCCAACGCACTGCAACAGAACATGTCCCACGCACCCCGTTGCCAGTCGGTATTCGACCTGCACGGGCAGATCCTCGATGCCATCGAGCAGCGCGATGTGCAGCGGGCCAAGCACCTGACGCGCACCCTTATAGAATCCTGAGGTAACAAGGCCATGGCCGAACAACTGACCCGCACCCATGCGGCGCGCGATACCGAGCTCGAAGAACTGCTGATTGATGCCGAAGCCGACGATGAACAGGTACAACAGCAGCCGGTGCTGCTCAAGCGCCCCTGGCTGTTGCTGCTTGGCCTGTTGCTGGTGGCGTTGAACCTGCGCCCGGCGTTGTCGAGCATGGCACCGCTGCTCAGCCTGGTGTCCGAAAGCCTGGGGCTGAGCGCTTCCCAGGCCGGTTTGCTGACCACTTTGCCCGTGTTATGCCTGGGCCTGTTCGCGCCGTTGGCACCGATACTTGCCCGGCGCTTCGGCAGTGAACGGGTCATCCTCGGTATCCTCCTGACCCTGGCCGCCGGGATTGCAGTACGCAGCGCCTTCGGCAGCACGGGCGTGTTTGTCGGCAGTATCATGGCCGGCGCAAGCATCGGCGTGATCGGCGTGCTGCTGCCGGGTATCGTCAAACGCGATTTTCCCCGGCATGCCGGTACTTTGACCGGGGTCTACACCATGGCGTTGTGCCTGGGCGCAGCGGTGGCCGCGGGTGCTACGGTGCCGCTGAGTGAGCACTTTGGCGACAGCTGGTCATGGGGCCTGGGTTTCTGGTTGATACCCGCGGTACTGGCGGCGCTCATCTGGCTGCCTCAGGCGCGTCAGGGCCATGGTGCGCATCATGTCGCTTATCGGGTGCGTGGCCTGCTGCGTGACCCGCTGGCCTGGCAGGTCACCTTGTACATGGGCTTGCAGTCTTCGCTGGCCTACATTGTGTTCGGCTGGTTGCCGTCGATTCTGATCGGCCGTGGCCTTACCCCGACCCAGGCCGGGCTGGTGTTGTCCGGTTCGGTGATCGTGCAGTTGATCAGCTCGCTGAGTGCGCCGTGGCTGGCCACCCGCGGCAAGGATCAGCGCCTGGCCATTGTTGTGGTCATGCTACTGGCCCTGGCTGGCCTGTTTGGCTGCCTGTATGCGCCGCTCGATGGCCTGTGGGGCTGGGCCATCGTGCTCGGGCTGGGCCAGGGCGGTACCTTTGCCCTGGCGCTGACCTTGATCGTGCTGCGCTCCAGTGATGCCCATGTAGCGGCTAACCTGTCGAGCATGGCGCAAGGTGTCGGTTATACCTTGGCCTCGATGGGGCCGTTCGCCGTTGGGCTGGTGCATGACTTGACCGGTGGCTGGAATGCCGTGGGCTGGATTTTCGCAGTGCTGGGCGTGGGGGCGATTGCCTTCGGTTTGAAGGCCGGGCGCAATCTGCATGTTCAGGTCGTCAGCGAGCGGGTGTGAGGCCGCAGTAGCTAGCTTTTTGCTACGTGAGCAGATTATGGTGCGGGTCTCTTCCATCGGAAACGGACCCGCCCAATGAGTGAAGCCAACACTGTCTTGATTACCCGCTTCTATCAGGCGTTCCAGCGTCTGGACGCTGAGGCGATGGTGGCTTGCTACAGCGACGACATCCTCTTCAGTGATCCGGCCTTTGGCACGTTGCGCGCTAAGGATGCAGGCGATATGTGGCGGATGCTTACCTCCCGCGCCAAGGACTTTACCCTGACATTCGATAGCGTACGGGCCGATGACAGTAGCGGCACGGCCCACTGGGTCGCCACCTACCTGTTCAGCCAGACCGGTCGTGTTGTGGTCAACGATATACAGGCGCGCTTCGTCATTCGCGACGGCAAAATCTGTGAACATCACGACCATTTCGATCTATGGCGCTGGTCGCGGCAGGCGCTGGGCCTGCCGGGATTGCTACTGGGTTGGTCGCCGTTGCTGCGTAACAAAGTGCGCGCTCAGGCACTCAAAGGGTTACGCAGCTTCCAGCGTCAGTAGTCTCAGAGCATTGCATCAACGGCCTGGTCCTCCTCGCGGTAGCTGAACGTCGTGGTGTCTTCTGGTGTTTTCGGCAGCTCAATGCGGATCACCGGAATGAAGTTGGCGTTAGTGTCGAGCCAGTCCTGCTGATCGGCACGTGCCTGTTCCAGCGCATTGGGCAGCCCGGCAATGTAGAAGAATGACTGGATCGGCAGGGTAGAGGACTTGGTTTCGTCCCAGGCGCCGATCATGACTTCATTCCAGGGATAGGGCAGTTCGTCCCGGTACAGCTGTTTTACGCGAAGGCCTTGATAGAACGTACTGGCACGTTCTGCCGCATTTGCATGCTGTGCGTCGAACGCGCACTGGCTCTTGTGGTCAGCATTGCCGCGGTAATTGACGATCCAGTCTTCGGCTGTCGCTATGCCCTGTTGGTGGCAAAGCGTTTCAACTTGCGTGGTGCGGCTGTTGTCGCCACAACCACGGGAATCACGAGTCCAGCTGTCACCATCGGTTGGCCATGTGCACAGTACCTCGTATGGCAGTGAGTCTTGAGGGCGCTGTTGCAGAGGATAGAGGGTGAAGCCGCTGCGACCGTCTTCGGCCAGGCGTTCAATCGGGATATCGGAACGCAAGTAGGAGAAGGAAACGCTGCCTTTGGTTTTCGAGTTCTGGCTATGATGCCACGTGTGGTAGGACGGGGACGGGCGGGTTGATCGGACCAATACACCAGAGCATTCATGGGCCGCAATGGCATTGCTGCCACAGTGCTCAGGTGTGGTGTCGAAACTTTTTTGCATGTCTGCCGCCGTCTGCGGCCCAATGAAGGCCAGAGCGTTGAACGACAGTAAGCAAAGGGCAAAACAAGGTGCGGATAATCTGTACATGGTGAAGTCCTTTTTGACTAGGCCTCACCAAACTAGTGACAAACGGAGTACGCGTCGTGAGTGAAAATGTTCCGGATCGGGTAAGCAAGCCCTGGTATGTTTACCTGGTACGGGCGGAAAATGGTGCGCTGTATTGTGGGATCAGTGACGATCCGCAGCGGCGCTTTTTGATGCATCAGCGTGGGCGTGGCGCGCGGTATTTTCTGACCAGTCCGGCACAGGCGCTGGTGTACGTCGAGCAGTGGCCAGACAAGTCCCAGGCGCTGCGCCACGAGCGCCTGGTGAAGAAGCTGCGCAAGAGTGCCAAGGAGGCGCTGGTGGCCTCCTGGGCAGGGCTCAGTCCTTGCGGCGCTTGAGCTGATCGGTCAGCTGTGTCGGCAAGCCTTTGATGATCAGGGTGCCGGCCTCTTCGTCGTACTCGACCTTCGAGCCCAACAGGTGGGCTTCAAAGCTGATCGACAAGCCCTCAGCGCGGCCGGTGAAGCGGCGGAACTGGTTCAGGGTGCGTTTGTCGGCAGGAATTTCCGCTGACAGGCCGTAGTCCTTGTTACGAATGTGCTCGTAGAAGGCGCGCGGACGGTCTTCATCAATCAGCCCGGACAGCTCTTCCAGCGTGACGGGTTCGCCGGCCTTGGTCTGGCTGGTGGCATACTCGACCAGGGTCTGGGTTTTCTCCCGGGCGGCTTCCTCGGGCAGATCCTCGCTTTCGACGAAGTCGCTGAAGGCCTTGAGCAGCGTGCGGGTTTCGCCCGGGCCGTCGACACCTTCCTGGCAGCCGATGAAGTCGCGGAAGTAGTCCGAGACTTTCTTGCCGTTTTTGCCTTTGATGAAGGAAATGTACTGCTTTGAGTTTTTGTTGTTCTGCCACTCGGACAGGTTGATCCGTGCGGCCAGGTGTAACTGCCCCAGGTCCAGGTGGCGCGACGGCGTGACATCGAGCTCGGCGTTTACCGCCACCCCTTCGCTGTGATGCAGCAGGGCGATCGCCAGGTACTCAGTCATGCCTTGCTGGTATTGAGCAAACAGCACGTGGCCGCCGACGGAGAGGTTGGATTCTTCCATCAGTTTTTGCAGGTGCTCAACGGCTACCCGGCTGAAGGCGGTAAAGGTGCTGCCGTCTTCCAGGTACTCCTTGAGCCAGCCGCTGAACGGGTGGGCGCCGGACTCGGCATGGAAGAAACCCCAGGCTTTACCTTGTTTGGCGTTGTAGCTGTCGTTGAGGTCGGCCAGGAGGTTTTCGATGGCGCTGGACTCGGCAAGTTCCGAATCGCGAGCGTGCAGGACAGCAGGGCTGCCATCGGGTTTTTTGTCGATCAGGTGGACAATGCAATGACGGATCGGCATGGGATTCTCGGTTGAAAATGGGCGGTGCTGGCCGCGTTGCAAAGTTGCCAAGTGTACCTCAGCGCAGAGGTGATTCAGCGGCCAGATGTTGGCAGAAATGTCGGTTGTTCGTTTTTTGTTCAATTTTTTGCGTTTTTTCGCGCAAAGCCCCGAAAAACCTGCACATTTGCCCTGTCAGCAGCGGATATTTATCCATTCCTGTGGTAGTTTTGCCCGGTCTTGCGCCCCGTGTGTGGCGCATTGCTGGCAGACCGCTCACGTCGCGTCGAACCAAACGTCGTTTTACGTATCTACATACGCGATTGACGTGGCTGTAACACCGGACCGCCGGATACCCCCGCAGGTCTGGCTCGATGACCGACGTAGCACTCTGCATACTCACTGAATTTGATAGGGAAGGAACACCACCATGGCATTGACCAAAGACCAACTGATCGCCGATATCGCCGAAGCTATCGACGCGCCAAAAACCACCGCGCGTAACGCTCTGGAGCAACTGGGTCAGATCGTTGCTGATCAACTGGAAAATGGCAGCGAAATCACTCTGCCAGGCATTGGCA
Source organism: Pseudomonas sp. NUPR-001 (assembly GCF_052147955.1). Classification (NCBI taxonomy): domain Bacteria; kingdom Pseudomonadati; phylum Pseudomonadota; class Gammaproteobacteria; order Pseudomonadales; family Pseudomonadaceae; genus Pseudomonas; species Pseudomonas sp. NUPR-001. The sequence continues at coordinate 4,859,610 of NZ_CP197353.1, read as the reverse complement.
AACTGAAAATCACCGAGCGTCCTGCCCGTACCGGCCGCAACCCTTCGACTGGCGCTGCCATCGAAATCGCTGCCAAGAAAGTCGTCAAGTTCGTGCCAGCCAAAGTGCTGACCGACGCTGTAAACAAGTAATTGTAAGCAGCTTGAAAAAACCGCGTCCGGTGTGAGCCGAACGCGGTTTTTTTGTGCCTGTGGGAACACCGGCCTGTGGGAGCGGGCTTGCCCCGCGATGCGGTGAGACAGACAAACCGCGATCGCGGGGCAAGCCCGCTCCTACCGAGACCAGCGTTTTTGGCGGGTGGTGGCATCCTGGAAGGTCCAGGCCACCATGCGGCTTTGCTTTTGCCCTTGGCCCATTTCGACCACGCGCTGTTCGAGTGCGCCGGCTTTTTTCAACGCTGCCTGAATGCCCGGCAGGTTGGAGGCTTTGGACACCAACGAGGTGAACCACATCACCTGTTGGCCAAGCGCAGCGCTTTCGGCCACCAATTGGCTGACAAAGCGGATTTCACCACCTTCGCACCACAGTTCATTGTTCTGCCCGCCAAAGTTCAGTACCGGCAGTTTGCGCTTGGGATCGGCCTTGCCCAGGGCGCGCCATTTGCGCTGGCTGCCACGGGTGGCTTCGTCCCGTGAAGCGTGAAAGGGCGGGTTGCACAGGGTCAGGTCGTAACGCTCGTCGTCTTTGAGCAGGCCCAGCAGGATGTGCTTGCGGTTGCCTTGCTGGCGCAGGCTGATGGCCTTGTCCAGGCCATTGGCGTGAACGATGGCCTTGGCGGCAGCCAGCGCCGTGCTGTCGATGTCCGAGCCGAGAAAGCGCCAGCGGTAGTCGCTGTGGCCGAGCAGGGGGTAGATGCAGTTGGCACCGACGCCGATATCCAGCGCCCGCACCTGAGCGCCGCGTGGGATTTCGCCGTTGTTGTCTTCGGCGAGCAGGTCGGCCAATACATGGATGTAGTCGGCACGGCCGGGAATCGGCGGGCACAGGTAGTCGGCCGGGATGTCCCAGTGCTGGATGCCGTACTGCGCCTTGAGCAGAGCACGGTTGAACACTCGCACCGCTTCGGGGTTGGCGAAGTCGATGCTGGGTTTGCCGTGGGGGTTGGTGATCATGAACTGGCCCAGTTCAGGGCTGCTTTTGATCAGATCAGGAAAGTTGTAGCGGCCCTGGTGGCGATTGCGCGGGTGCAGGGTCGGCTTGTTGGCTGTGGTCATGGTGTGGGTCCGGTAGAACGCATCGCGGGTCAAGCCCGCTCCTACAGGGTGTCCTGTGGGAGCGGGTTTGACCCGCGATGGCGTCGCTGAAATCAGCGCGTGTTACAGCGCTGCAATCCGCGCATGCTGCTCGGTGAAGTTGGCCAGGGCCTGTTCGGCTTCGGCCAGCTTGGCGCGCTCTTTGTCGATGACGGCAGGCGGTGCCTTGTCGACGAAGGCGGCGTTGGACAGCTTGCCACCCACACGCTGGACTTCGCCTTGCAGACGCTGGATTTCCTTGTTCAGGCGCGCCAGTTCAGCGTCCTTGTCGATCAGGCCAGCCATTGGCACCAGCACTTGCAGATCACCGACCAGCGCGGTGGCGCTCAGCGGTGCTTCATCCTGCTCGCCCAGCACGGTGAAGGATTCGATCTTCGCCAGCTTTTTCAGCAGCGCTTCGTTTTCCTGCAGGCGGCGCTGGTCTTCAGCGCTGGCGTTCTTGAGGAACAGTTGCAGTGGCTTGCCCGGGCCGATGTTCATCTCGCCGCGGATGTTACGCACGCCGAGCATCAGTTCCTTGAGCCATTCGATGTCGCCTTCGGCCGCCGCATCGATACGGCTTTCGTTGGCCACTGGCCACGGCTGCAGCATGATGGTCTTGCCTTGCGCACCGGCCAGCGGCGCCAGGCGCTGCCAGATTTCTTCGGTGATGAATGGCATGAACGGGTGCGCCAGGCGCAAGGCGACTTCCAGCACGCGCACCAGGGTGCGACGGGTGCCACGAGCGCGCTCGACCGGGGCGTTTTCGTCCCACAGCACAGGCTTGGAGAGTTCCAGGTACCAGTCGCAATACTGGTTCCAGATGAACTCGTAGAGGGCCTGGGCGGCTAGGTCGAAGCGGAACTGCTCAAGCTGGCGGGTCACTTCGGCTTCGGTGCGCTGCAGCTGGGAGATGATCCAGCGATCAGCCAGCGACAGCTCGTAGGCTTCGCCGTTCTGGCCGCAGTCTTCGCCTTTGTCCAGCACGTAGCGCGCCGCGTTCCAGATCTTGTTGCAGAAGTTGCGGTAGCCTTCGACGCGGCCCATGTCGAACTTGATGTCGCGACCGGTGGACGCCAGCGAGCAGAAGGTGAAACGCAGGGCGTCGGTGCCGTAGCTGGCGATGCCTTCCGGGAACTCGGCCTTGGTCTGCTTGGCGATTTTCTCGGCAAGCTTGGGCTGCATCATGCCGCTGGTACGTTTTTCCAGCAGCTCGTCCAGGGTAATACCGTCGACGATGTCCAGCGGGTCAAGGACGTTGCCCTTGGACTTGGACATCTTCTGGCCCTGGCCATCGCGCACCAGGCCGTGGACATAGACGGTCTTGAACGGAACCTGCGGGGTGCCGTCCTCGTTCTTCACCAGGTGCATGGTCAGCATGATCATCCGGGCAACCCAGAAGAAAATGATGTCGAAGCCGGTAACCAGCACGTCGGTGGAGTGGAAGGTCTTGAGGAATTCGGTTTGCTGCGGCCAGCCCAGGGTCGAGAAGGTCCACAGGCCCGAGCTGAACCAGGTGTCGAGTACGTCGTTGTCCTGGTTCAGGACCACGTCGGCACCGAGGTTGTGCTTGGCGCGTACTTCTTCTTCGCTACGGCCGACATAGACCTTGCCGGACTCGTCGTACCAGGCCGGAATACGGTGGCCCCACCACAGCTGACGGCTGATGCACCAGTCCTGGATATCGCGCATCCAGGAGAAGTACATGTTTTCGTACTGCTTGGGCACGAACTGGATGCGGCCGTCTTCGACCGCGGCGATCGCAGGCTCGGCCAGCGGTTTGGTCGACACGTACCACTGGTCGGTCAGCCACGGCTCGATGACGGTGCCGGAACGGTCGCCTTTCGGTACTTTCAGGGCGTGGTCATCGACGCTGACCAGCAGGCCGGCGGCGTCGAAATCGGCAACGATCTGCTTGCGCGCAACGAAGCGGTCGAGACCGGCGTACTGCGCAGGCAGGCTGGCGTCGATGCTTTCGTTGACGCTGCCGTCGAGGTTGAAGACCTGGGCGGCCGGCAGAACGAAGGCGTTCTTGTCGAAGATGTTCAGCAGCGGCAGGTTGTGGCGCTTGCCGACTTCGTAGTCGTTGAAGTCGTGGGCCGGGGTGATTTTCACACAGCCGGTGCCGAATTCAGGGTCGCAGTAGTCGTCGCCGATGATCGGGATGCGGCGGCCTACCAGCGGCAGCTCGACAAATTTGCCGATCAGTGCCTTGTAGCGCTCGTCTTCCGGGTTCACGGCCACGGCGGCGTCGCCGAGCATGGTTTCCGGACGGGTAGTGGCAACGATCAGGTAGTCTTTGCCATCGGCGGTTTTCGCGCCGTCAGCCAGCGGGTAGCGCAGGTTCCACAGGTGGCCCTTCTCGTCGTGGTTTTCCACTTCGAGATCGGAAATTGCCGTGTGCAGCTTGGTGTCCCAGTTGACCAGGCGCTTGCCGCGGTAGATCAGGCCGTCTTCGTGCAGGCGTACGAAGGCTTCTTTCACCGCTTCCGACAGGCCGTCGTCCATGGTGAAGCGCTCGCGGCTCCAGTCGACCGAAGAGCCCAGGCGGCGAATCTGGCGGCTGATGTTGCCACCGGATTGATCCTTCCACTCCCAGACCTTTTCCAGGAACTTTTCGCGACCCAGGTCGTGGCGGTTCTGGCCTTTGGCTTCGAGCTGACGCTCTACCAGCATCTGGGTGGCGATACCGGCGTGGTCGGTACCTGGCTGCCACAGGGTGTTGCGACCCTGCATGCGGCGGAAGCGGATCAGGGCATCCATGATCGCGTTATTGAAACCATGACCCATGTGCAGGCTGCCGGTGACGTTCGGCGGCGGAATCATGATGGTGTAAGAATCGCCCGCGCCTTGCGGAGCGAAATAATTCTCGGACTCCCAGGTGTTGTACCAGGAAGTTTCAATAGCGTGCGGCTGGTAGGTCTTATCCATGCGCGGCGGGACCCTATGGCATTTATTCAGGAAAGCCGAGCAGTATAACGGGGATAAGTGCCGGGGCGTAGCACGAGGTGATGGCAGGAGGAAAAAACATCGCGGGGCAAGCCCGCTCCCACAGGCGGTGTGCAATCTTCTGTGGGAGCGGGCTTGCCCCGCGATTCAGGGATTGAGCAAACGTTCAAGCCGGGCATCGAGGCGCCGTTTGATCTCGTTCTCGATGTGCGGGGTGAAGTCGTTGATGACGTCCTGCATGATCAACTGCGCCGCTGCGCGCAGTTCGGCATCCAGGTGCAGCAGGGTTTCCTGGCGCCGGGCCTGTGGGTCTGCCGGCGGCTGTGGGGCTGCAGGCGGCTCGGCTACTGCTTCTTCAAGCAGCAGCGGAATCTGTTCTTCGACCGTGTCGGTCAGCAGCGGCGGCTCGAGGGATTCGTCGCCCAGCAGCTGACGGATCGATTCCAGATCGTCCAGCAGGTGTGCGGATTGGGGCAGGGGAGTGGGTTTGTCCGTCATCTTCAGAGTCGCTGTAAGCGGTGGTCCTGCAGAGCATAGCCCTGTTCGCGGTAGAAACGAAAACTCTCTCGGGCAGCCTGACGTATCGTCTGTTCTTCGACGACGATTTCGGCGATACGGGCAAAGCGTTCGGCGAACGGCGCCACCTTGAGGTCGAGGTTGATCAGCAAGTCCTGGTGGCTGCCGGGATCGTCGCCGAGGCCAAGTACCACGCTGCCTTGGGGCTGATCTTCGGCACGCGAATGCGGGACGAAGGCTTCACCCTTGAAGGCCCACAGGCGGGCATCCAGTTCGTCGCGCTGCCCGGCGTCGGCGCAATGCAGGTAAACCTGGTGGCCCATGCGCCAAGCCTTCTCGCACAGCTTGCAGGCGAAATCCAGGCGCGCCGAGGGGGCGTCGCTGGGCAGGATATAGAAATCTACTTTTTTGCTCATGGTCTGCCGACCGCACGCCTGCGCTCAAGGGCACAGGCGCGCGGCACTCACTCAGGCGTTGGCGCGATCAAGCAGGTATTGGGTCAGCAGCGGCACCGGGCGGCCAGTGGCGCCCTTGTCCTTGCCGCCGCTGATCCAGGCGGTGCCGGCGATGTCCAGGTGGGCCCAGTTGTAGGCCTTGGCAAAGCGCGACAGGAAGCAACCGGCAGTGATGGTGCCAGCCTTCGGGCCACCGATGTTGGCGATGTCGGCGAACGGGCTGTCGAGCTGTTCCTGATACTCATCGAACAGCGGCAGTTGCCAGGCGCGGTCGTCGGCGCGCTTGCCTGCGTCGAGCAGTTGATTGACCAGTTCCTCGTTGTTGCCCATCAGGCCCGAGGTGTGGCTGCCCAGCGCGACGATGCAGGCGCCGGTGAGGGTGGCGATGTCGACCACGGCCTGAGGCTTGAAGCGCTCGGCGTAGGTCAGGGTATCGCACAGCACCAGACGGCCTTCGGCGTCGGTGTTGAGGATTTCGACCGTCTGCCCGCTCATGGTGGTAACGATGTCGCCGGGACGGGTGGCGCCGCCGCTTGGCATGTTTTCAGCACAGGCCAGCAGGCACACCAGGTTGATCGGCAGTTGCAGCTCAAGCACCGCACGCAGGGTGCCGAAGACACTGGCGGCACCGCCCATGTCGTATTTCATTTCATCCATGCCGGCACCAGGTTTGAGGCTGATGCCACCGGTGTCGAAGGTGATGCCTTTGCCCACCAGCACGAAAGGCTTCTCGCTCTTTTTGCCGCCCTGGTAGTTGAGCACGATCAGGCGTGGCGGCTGGTCGCTGCCCTGGCCAACGGCGTAGAACGCGCCCATGCCCAGTTCCTTGATCTTCTTCTCGTCGAGTACCTCGACCTTCAGGCCCTTGTAGGCTTTGCCCAGGCCCTTGGCCTGTTCGGCCAGGAAGCTTGGGTGGCAAACGTTAGGTGGCAGATTGCCCAGGTCGCGGGCGAAGCGCATGCCGCTGGCAATGGCAGTGGCGTGCTTGACGGCGCGCTCGACCTCGGCGGCACCGGCCTTCTCGGCCAGCAGGGTGATTTTCTTCAGGGCACGCGGTTCGGCTTTCTTGCTCTTGAACTGGTCAAACACATACTCGCCGTCGAGCAGGGTTTCGGCCAGCAGGCGCGACTTGCCATAGAAGGCATCGCGGCCGCTGACCGCGACATCGTCCAGCGCCAGCACTGCATCCGTGCCATTGAGGCCTTTGAGGACCGCCAGCACAGCGGATACCACCTTGCGCCAGCTGCGGTCACCCAGTTCGCTGTCTTTGCCGGTGCCGACCAGCAGCACGCGCTCGGCCTTGAGGTTGGCCAGGCTTTGCAGCAGCAGGGTCTGGCCCAGCTTGCCGGTCAGGTCGCCGCGTTTGAGTACGGCACTCAGCGCACCGCCGCAGGCTTCATCGACTGCCTTGGCGCTGGCGCCGAGTTTGCGGCCTTCACCGACCGTCAGTACCAGAGTGGCGGTTTTCAAGGATGCAGCGGCTACGCTTTTTACAACCAGTTCCATGTCAGTTCCCCGAATGATCTGTCTTTGCGCGCTGTCGGTGCGGGCACTTCTAGCGAGCTGGCCGCGTGGTTGCAGGCCAGTGATAAAGCTGCCAGTTTGAGCCTGCTCGGACCGCCCTGACAACCCCGTTAATGAAGCATTGAGCATCGCCAGTGACAGGCACGGCCAATCACAGGATAATGCGCCAACTTTTTTGCCGGTTCGCTGTGGCGAGCCAGCAACTATTCTTGGCTGTTATGGATTTTTTGTTTGGCTGTCCGAGCCTGACAACCCAGGAGTGTCTGGTTTGATCGTCTTCCGATATCTGTCCCGCGAGGTCCTGGTGACCTTGAGTGCCGTCAGCGCCGTGCTGCTGGTGATCATCATGAGCGGGCGCTTCATCAAGTACCTGGCCCAGGCGGCCCAAGGTATGCTCGATCCGGGTGTACTGTTCCTGATCATGGGCTACCGTCTGCCAGGGTTTTTGCAGTTGATCCTGCCGCTGGGCCTGTTCCTGGGCATCCTGCTGGCTTACGGTCGGCTTTACCTTGAAAGCGAAATGACCGTGCTGTCGGCCACTGGCATGAGCCAGCAGCGCCTGCTTGGCATGACCATGGCACCGGCGGCCCTGGTTGCCGTACTGGTGGCCTGGCTGAGCCTCGGCCTGGCGCCTCAGGGCGTCACCCAGGTCGCCCAGATCATCAACCAGCAAGATGCCCTGACCGAGTTCGATACCCTGGTGCCTGGTCGCTTCCAGACCTTGCGCGACGGTTCTCGGGTCACCTACACCGAGCAACTGTCCGAAGACCGCGCCAACCTGGCCGGGGTGTTCATTTCCGAGAAACGCTTCTCTCAGGACAAGACCAAGGAACGCGCGCCATCGGTGCTGGTCGCTGAAAAAGGCCGTCAGGAAATCGGTGCCGACGGTAACCGTTACCTGATTCTGGAAAACGGCTACCGCTATGATGGCAACCCGGGGCAGGCCGACTACCGCGCCATCAAGTACGACACCTACGGCGTGCTGCTGCCCAAACCTGAGGTCAGCGAAGAAATTACTGACCGTGAAGCCATTCCGACGTCCGAACTGCTTGCCAGCGATGGCCGTCGTGAACGTGCCGAACTGCAATGGCGTCTGTCGTTGCCGCTGCTGGTGTTCGTGGTCACCCTGCTAGCGGTGCCACTGTCACGGGTCAACCCGCGCCAGGGCCGCTTCCTCAAGCTGCTGCCGGCGATTCTTCTGTATATGGCGTACCTGACCATGCTGATTGCTGTACGTGGTGCTCTGGAGAAAGGCAAATTGCCGATCGGTCTGGGCATCTGGTGGGTCCACGGAGTCTTCCTGCTCATCGGCCTGGGGCTGATGTACTGGGAGCCACTGCGCCTCAAGCGCGCCGCGCGTCGTGCGGAGGTGGCTCATGGTTAAGCTCGACCGCTACATCGGCAAGAGCGTCTTGCTGGCGATCATTGCCGTGCTCGGCATTATTCTCGGCCTTGCGTCGTTGTTTGCCTTCATCGACGAGATGGGTGACATCACCGACAGCTACACCCTCTGGGATGCGGGCAGCTTCGTTCTGCTGACCGCGCCACGGCGTCTGTACGACATGCTGCCGATGGCTGCACTGATCGGCTGTCTGATTGGCTTGGGCAGCCTGGCCAGCAGCAGCGAGCTGACCATCATGCGTTCGGCCGGGGTTTCCATCGGGCGCATCGTCTGGGCGGTAATGAAGCCGATGCTGGTCCTGATGCTGGTCGGTATCCTGATTGGTGAGTACCTGGCGCCGGTCACCGAGAACAAGGCCCAGGCCGACCGCTCGCTGGCTCAGGGCAGCGGCGATGCGCAAAGCTCCAAGCGCGGGATGTGGCACCGTCAGGGTGAAGAGTTCGTACACATCAACTCGGTGCAGCCGAATGGCCTGTTGTACGGTGTCACGCGCTACCGTTTCGATAACGAGCGCCATCTGGTGACCTCGAGCTTTGCCCGTCGTGCCCAGTATCAGGAAGATCACTGGCAATTGAGCGACGTGACCACCACGCATTTCCGTGGCGATCACACCGAAGTCATCAAGGCTCCGGTAGAGCGCTGGGATGTGACGGTTACCCCTCAGTTGCTCAACACCGTGGTGTTGGCGCCTGAATCCCTGTCGATCACCGGCCTGTGGGACTACATCCACTACCTGTCTGATCAGGGCCTGAACAATGCCCGCTACTGGCTGGCGTTCTGGACCAAGGTGTTGCAACCGATGGTCACTGCTGCGCTGGTGTTGATGGCGATCTCGTTCATCTTTGGTCCGCTGCGTTCGGTAACCTTGGGGCAACGGGTTTTCACCGGGGTACTGGTGGGCTTCGTGTTCCGCATTGCTCAGGACCTGCTCGGGCCGTCCAGCCAGGTCTTCGGCTTCCCGCCGTTGCTGGCTGTGGTGATACCTGCAGCGATATGCGCCGGTGCCGGGCTGTGGATGTTGCGGCGAGCCGGGTAGGTTTGCAGGCATAAGAAAGCCGACCCTAGGGTCGGCTTTTTTGTGGGCACTGTAGGAGCGGGCTTGCCCCGCGATAGGGGTCTGTCAGGCATATCGCATCGCGGGGCAAGCCCGCTCCTACAGCTGCTATTTGCGTTTCGGGAGCTGGACCAGTTGGGTATCGGAGTAGATGTCGTGCCAGCTGCGCTGGCGCTTGTCGAACAGCGACCAGATGAAACCCAGCCCCAGGCACAGCCACGAGGCGATGGCAACGAGGAAGCGCAGCAGCGCCTGCCACAGGCTGATTGCGCTGCCGTCGGCGTTCTGTACGCGTATGCGCCATACCTGCATGCCCAGTGTCTGCCCACCGTGGGTCCAGAACTTGGCGAAAAAGCCGAACAGGGCGAACAGCAAAAGGGTCGACAGCAACGGGTCGCCGTCCAGGGCGCCAGCGTCGGTCAACGCGCGCATGCGCGTCTCACCGATGATCGCCATCTGGATCATCTTGTACACCCCGGCGGTAACGATCAGCAGCGCGGTGCACAACAGGAAATCGTAGAACATGGCGGCCAGGCGCCGACCCAGGCCAACGGCAGGGAAATCGCCCTGGGGCTGCAACAACTGCTTGGGCATACACAGGCCCTCCTTTGGCAAAACCGCCATTCTACGAGAATACGCAGCCAATTCGTTGATCTGTGTGTGTGGGAGCGGGCTTGCCCCGCGATGCGCTGATACAGGCAAATCGCAATCGCGGGGCAAGCCCGCTCCCACAAGATGACCAAGACAGTTGTTCCCACAGGTTTTCAGCGGGCACAAAAAAGCCCCTGCTGTTGCCAGCAGGGGCTTTTTAATCGGGAATCAGGCTTCCGCGATAACTTCGTCAGCCTGCATGCCTTTTTGGCCCTGCACGGCGATGAAGGTGACTTTCTGGCCTTCTTTCAGGCTCTTGAAGCCGTTACCCTGGATAGCGCGGAAGTGTACGAACAGATCCGGACCGCTTTCTGGAGTGATGAAACCAAAACCTTTCTCGTCGTTAAACCACTTGACGGTACCGCTCTGACGTTGGGACATTGTCTTATTTCCTTTGAAACTTAGAATTAGTAACAGCTTCTTCCAAATGAAAGAGTACTGGGCTGGGTTGCAGGAAAGTAAGAGACGTCGAACGGGTTGTAGCAAATCTCAGCGCTACTGCCCAGGTCACGAACCATAGCGACCCATGCAAACACAGTGCAGTGACTCTACGCTAACTCTGTCGGCAAAAACAAGCCCTCAAAGCCGCTGCCGTTCTACCTTTTAGCAGCCGTTCGGTCGATTTTTTTCCGCCTCATTCCAAGCGCTGTTGCGTTGCTTTTCGATTGTTATAAAAAGCGTTCGAATTCGAAAACTCGAACGCTACATGACACAAAGTTTCAACTAACGATTCAGCCGCGGTAGTAACGCTGGGCTACGAATGGCATCTTGCTGACTTTCATTGCCACACGCTTGCCGCGAACAATCGCCCAGACGTTTGTGTCCAGTGCAGTGTGCGCTGCATCCAGGTAACCCATTGCCACCGGGGCGTTCAGGGTTGGCCCGAAGCCGCCGCTGCACACCGTACCGATGACAGTGCCCGCTTCGTCGACAATCTCGGCGCCTTCACGCACTGGCGTACGCTCTTGTGGCAGCAGGCCGACGCGTTTACGCGCAACCCCACCTTGTTGATGGGCGAACACGCTTTCGGCACCCGGGAAGCCACCGGCACGCTCGCCGTCTGCGCGACGGACCTTGGAAATCGCCCACAACAGGCTGGCTTCGATCGGTGTAGTCTGGGCATTCATGTCATGGCCATACAGGCACAGGCCCGCTTCCAGGCGCAGCGAGTCACGCGCGCCAAGGCCGATCGGTGCCACTTCCGGCTCGGCCAGCAGGCGACGGGCCAGCGCTTCGGCCTGCTCGGCAGGCACCGAAATCTCAAAGCCGTCTTCACCCGTGTAGCCAGAGCGGCTGACAAAGCAGTCGGCGCCGAGCAGTTGCACCGGCTGGAACTGCATGAAGGTCATCTTCGCAACTTCAGGGGCCAAGCGCTCCAGGACGTTGACCGCTGCCGGGCCTTGCAGCGCCAGCAACGCGCGTTCTTCGAACAGCGGCTGGATCTGGCACTGGTGAGCGATGTGCTCGCGCAGGTGGGCGAGGTCCTGGTCTTTGCAGGCCGCGTTGACCACCAGGAACAGTTCGTCGTTGCCCAGGTTGGCGACCATCAAGTCGTCGAGGATGCCGCCTTGTTCGTTGGTGAACATCGCGTAGCGCTGCATGCCGACCGGCAAATCGATGATGTCGACCGGTACCAGGGTTTCCAGGGCCTTGGCGGCGTTGGCGCCACTCAGGCGAATCTGGCCCATGTGCGAGACATCGAACAGGCCTGCCTGTTCGCGGGTGTGCAGGTGCTCTTTCATCACCCCCAACGGGTATTGGACGGGCATGTCGTAGCCGGCGAACGGCACCATGCGTGCCCCCAGTTCAAGGTGCAGGGCGTGCAGCGGGGTCTGCAGCAGTGTATCGGTAGACATTGATGACTCCTTGGGGCTTGAGAGGGTGTCAGCACTCGATGATGTTGACGGCCAGACCGCCGCGGGCGGTCTCCTTGTATTTGCTTTTCATGTCGGCGCCGGTTTGGCGCATGGTGCGAATGACCTTGTCGAGGGAGACGAAATGCTGACCGTCACCGCGCAGTGCCATACGTACCGCGTTGATAGCCTTGACCGAGCCCATGGCATTGCGCTCGATGCAAGGCACCTGAACCAACCCGCCGATCGGATCGCAGGTCAGGCCCAGGTTGTGTTCCATGCCAATCTCAGCGGCGTTCTCCACCTGCTGCACGCTGCCCCCCATGACTTCGCACAGGGCACCAGCGGCCATCGAACAGGCCACCCCCACCTCGCCTTGGCAACCGACTTCGGCACCGGAGATCGAGGCGTTTTCCTTGTAGAGGATGCCAATCGCTGCGGCGGTGAGCAGAAAGCGCACCACACCGTCTTCGTTGGCGCCGGGGATAAAGCGCATGTAGTAGTGCAAAACCGCCGGGACGATGCCTGCGGCACCATTGGTTGGGGCCGTGACCACGCGCCCGCCGAAGGCGTTCTCTTCGTTGACGGCCAGGGCGTAGAGGTTGACCCAGTCGAGTACCGACAGCGCGTCGCGCAAGCTGGCTTCCGGGTTGCTGCACAGCTGGCGATACAGGGCTGCAGCCCGGCGCTTGACCTTGAGCCCACCCGGCAGGATGCCTTCGTTGCGGCAACCGGCGGTAACGCAGTCCTGCATGACCTGCCAGATTCGCAGCAGGCCAGCGCGGGTTTCGCTTTCCGGGCGCCAGGCCGCCTCATTGGCCAGCATGATCTGGCTGATCGACAGGTTCTGCGCGGCACAGTGGCCGAGCAGCTCTTTGGCGGTTTTGAACGGGAAGGGCAGCGCAGTGCTGTCCTCGACAATGCGGTCGGCACCGGCGGCGTCTTCATCGACGACAAAGCCACCGCCCACCGAGTAGTACTCGCGGCTGCGAATCTGCAGACCGGCCTGGTCAAAGGCACGAAAGATCATGCCGTTGGGGTGATAGGCCAAGGGCTTGCGAATCATCGCCAGGTGCTGTTTTTCGCTGAACTCGATGTCGTGCTCGCCCAGCAGTTTCAGATGCCCAGTGCTGCGGATCTGCTGCAGGCGGGCGGCAATGCTGTCGGTATCGACGCTGTCGGGGTGCTCGCCCTCAAGGCCAAGCAACACCGCCTTGTCACTGCCATGGCCTTTGCCGGTGGCACCGAGTGAGCCATAGAGTTCGGCCTTGACGCTGACCGTGGCAGTCAGCAGGCCGTCGCGCCGCAGGCCTTCGGCAAAACGCGCGGCAGCGCGCATAGGGCCTACGGTGTGGGAACTGGAGGGGCCGATGCCGATCTTGAACAGGTCGAAGACGCTCAGTGACATGGTCGTGCCCTATTGTGATGAAGGGGATCGCGAGGCAAGCCCGCTCCCACAGTAGGAGCGGGCTTGCCCCGCGATGAGGCCATCAGACGTCCTGATAGCTCTCGATCGACGGGCAAGCGCAGATCAGGTTGCGGTCGCCAAACACGTTGTCGACGCGACCGACCGGAGGCCAGTACTTGCCTTCCACCAGTGTTGCCACCGGATACACCGCTTGCTCGCGGCTGTACGGATGGCTCCACTCACCGACCAGTTCAGCGGCGGTGTGCGGGGCGTTTTTCAGCGGGTTGTCGTCTTTGTCCAGGCTGCCGTTTTCCACCGCACGAATCTCTTCACGGATGCGGATCATCGCCTCGCAGAAGCGATCCAGTTCTTGCTTGGACTCGCTTTCGGTCGGTTCGATCATCAACGTGCCCGCTACCGGGAACGACATGGTCGGGGCGTGGAAGCCAAAGTCGATCAGGCGCTTGGCCACGTCATCAACGCTGATGCCGCTGCTGTCCTTGAGCGGGCGCAGGTCAAGGATGCACTCGTGTGCCACCAAGCCATTGCTGCCGGTGTACAACACAGGATAGTGCTCTTCCAGGCGGCGGGCGATGTAGTTGGCGTTGAGAATGGCCATTTGCGAAGCACGCTTGAGGCCGGCACCGCCCATCATGCGGATGTACATCCAAGTGATCGGCAGAATGCTGGCGCTGCCGAACGGCGCTGCGCAGACTGCGCCTTGCTTGTTCTGCATATGGCCATGGCCAGGCAGGAACGGTGCAAGGTGCGACTTGACGCCGATCGGGCCGACACCCGGGCCGCCACCGCCGTGCGGGATGCAGAAGGTTTTGTGCAGGTTCAGGTGCGAAACGTCGCCGCCGAACTTGCCCGGAGCGCACAGGCCGACCATGGCGTTCATGTTGGCGCCGTCGATGTACACCTGGCCGCCGTTGTCGTGAATGATCGCGCAGATTTCGCCGATCGCTTCTTCGAACACGCCGTGGGTCGACGGGTAGGTGATCATCAGTGCAGCCAGGTGCTCGCGGTGCTCGATGGCTTTGGCGCGCAGGTCGTCGATATCGACGTTGCCGCGGGCGTCACAGGCGGTCACGACCACGCGCATACCGGCCATGTGGGCGGTGGCCGGGTTGGTACCGTGTGCCGAAGACGGGATCAGGCAGATGTCGCGGCGGGCATCGCCACGGCTCTGGTGGTAGGCGCGGATGGCCAGCAGGCCGGCGTATTCGCCCTGGGAGCCGGCGTTCGGCTGCAGCGACACGGCGTCATAACCGGTGGCGGCGCAGAGCATGGCTTCCAGTTCGTCGGTCAGTTGCTGGTAACCCTGGCTTTGTTCAGCCGGTGCGAATGGGTGCAAGGCGCCGAATTCGGCCCAGGTGACTGGGATCATTTCGCTGGCGGCGTTGAGCTTCATGGTGCACGAACCCAGCGGGATCATGGTGCGGTCCAGGGCCAGGTCTTTGTCGGCCAGGCGGCGCAGGTAGCGCATCAGCTCGGTTTCGCTGTGGTAGCGGTTGAATACCGGGTGCTCGAGGATTGCTGACTGACGCAGCAGGGCAGCAGGCAGTTGCGCGGCGGTGCTGGCGGCCAGGGCAGCGAAGTCTGGAGCGGCCTTGCCGTCGGCAAACAGCTGCCACAGTGCTTCAACCTCAGCCTGGGTGCTGGTTTCGTCCAGCGACAGGCCCAGGCGCTGGGCGTCGATCTGGCGCAGGTTCAGGCGCTGGCTGCGGGCCTTGTCGTGCAGGGCCGCAGTCGCGTCGCCGGTGGCCAGGGTCAGGGTGTCGAAGAACGCTTCGGTTTCAACGCTGACGCCGATTTGCTTGAGGCCAGCGGCAAGGATCGCGGTCAGGGCGTGGGTGCGCTGGGCGATTTGCTTGAGCCCCTGCGGACCGTGGTAGACCGCATACATGCTGGCGATGTTGGCCAGCAGCACCTGGGCGGTGCAGATGTTGCTGGTGGCCTTCTCGCGACGGATGTGCTGTTCGCGGGTTTGCATGGCCAGGCGCAGTGCAGTCTTGCCGAAGCGGTCGATGGACACGCCGACCAGACGGCCTGGCATGTCGCGTTTGAACGCATCGCGGGTCGAGAAATAGGCGGCGTGCGGGCCACCGAAGCCCAGCGGCACGCCGAAGCGTTGAGCGCTGCCGATGGCGACGTCAGCACCGAACTCACCCGGTGGCGTCAGCAGGGTCAGGGCCAGCAGGTCAGCAGCTACTGCGACCAGGGCGTTGACGGCGTGGAAACGCGCGACCAGTTCGCTGTAGTCGAAGACGTCACCGTTGCTGGCTGGGTACTGCAGCAGGGCGCCGAAGAAGGCGCTGACATCGTCGAGCTCGCGCTCGTCACCGACAACCACTTCAATGCCCAGCGGCTCGGCACGGGTGCGCAGCACGTCGAGGGTTTGTGGGTGGCAATGCACGGAAGCGAAGAAAGCGTGGCTGGTCTTGTTCTTGCTCAGGCGCTTGCAGAAGGTCATGGCTTCTGCGGCAGCGGTAGCTTCATCGAGCAGCGAGGCGTTGGCGATCGGCAGGCCGGTGAGGTCGCTGATCAAGGTCTGGAAGTTCAGCAGTGCTTCCAGACGGCCTTGGGAGATTTCTGGCTGGTACGGGGTGTAGGCGGTGTACCAGGCCGGGTTTTCCAGCAGGTTACGCAGGATCGGCGCCGGGGTGTGGCAGTTGTAGTAACCCTGGCCGATGAAGTTCTTGAACAGCTGGTTGTTGCCGGCAATGGCTTTGATTGAAGCCAGGGCGTCGGCTTCGCTTTGCCCTGCGCCCAGTTCCAGCACGCTGGTGCCCTTGATGCTGTCAGGAATGACAGCGGCACTCATGGCATCCAGGGAGTCGAAGCCGAGGGCCGCGAGCATCTGTTGTTCGTCATTCTGGCGTGGGCCGATATGACGGGCGATGAATTCGTTGGCAGTGCCGAGATTGATGGTCATGGCGAGTCCTCAGGCGTCAGCGTTGGCTTTGATCAGGCGGTCGTAGGCATCCTGGTCGAGCAGTTGCGCAACGGCGCCGGCATCGGCTGGAATGAAACGGAAGAACCAGCCTTCGCCCAAAGGATCTTCGTTGACCAGCTCAGGGTTGGCTTCAAGCTGGTGGTTGACTGCGACCACTTCGCCGCTCAACGGCATGTACACGCCGCTTGCCGCTTTTACCGACTCGACCGTCGAGGCTTCGGTGCCCTGGTCATAGCTTTGCAGCTCTGGCAACTGCACATAGACCACATCACCCAGCGCGTTCTGGGCGAAAGCGGTGATCCCGACCGTGACGCTGCCGTCAGCTTCAGTACGCAGCCATTCGTGATCTTCGGTAAAACGCAACTCGCTCATGGAAACTCCTCGGGAACAGGCGTGGCTCAGGTACGGCGCTGAGCACAGATAGGTAGTGTTTCCATAGCAATATTGCGGCCATAAATAAAAAATCGTTAAAAAACAAAGAGTTATGTTTTATTCGAGATGAATGAAATTTTGCCGTGTAGCGAAATCGCTACACGGCAGGACAAAAGAAAAACATCAGGTGGATCAAAACCTTGCCATACAGCCCTGGAAACGCTCCGTAGCGATTTCATTACGCCGTAGCGTTTTCGCTACAGCTGAGGCTGCATTCAGGCCTTGGTGGGGATGCCGTACTTGCGCAGGCGGTGGGCAATGGCGGTGTGTGAGGTGCGCAGGCGCGTTGCCAGTTGCCGTGTAGACGGGTGGCTGGCATAGAGTTTTTCCAGCAACGCACGTTCGAAATCCTCCACCGCTTGCTCCAGGCTATCGACTTCGCCGCCGTGCTCGCCCGCCACCGAGGTGCCGGCGATATCCAGATCGCCAATATCGACCAGGTTGCTGTCGCACACTGCAGCAGCACGGAAGATGACGTTCTGTAACTGGCGCACATTGCCCGGCCAGCGATTACCCAGCAGCGCCGGGTAGGTCGCCGGTGCCAGGCGGCAGAGCGGTCGCTGGATCTGCGTGCAGGCCTGTTGCATGAAGTAACGGGCCAGCAGCAGGATGTCCTGGCCGCGCTCGCGCAGTGGCGGGACCTGCAGATTGAGGACATTCAAACGGTAGAACAGGTCTTCACGAAAGCTGCCGTCAGCGACCATCTTCTCCAGGTCGCGGTGGGTGGCGCTGAGGATCCGCACATTGACCTTGATCTCACGGTCGCCGCCAACGCGGCGAAAGCTGCCGTCGTTGAGAAAACGCAGCAGCTTGGCCTGCAGGTAGGGCGACATCTCGCCGATTTCGTCGAGAAACACGGTGCCCTGGTTGGCCAGTTCCATCAGCCCTGGTTTGCCGCCGCGCTGGGCACCGGTGAAGGCGCCGGGAGCGTAACCGAACAGTTCACTTTCCGCGAGGTTCTCCGGCAACGCTGCGCAGTTCAGTGCCAGGAACGGTGCGCTGTGACGACTGCTGATCGCGTGGCAGGCACGCGCGACCAGCTCTTTGCCGGTACCGGTTTCACCATTGATCAGCAGCGGTGCGTCGAGAGCGGCTACGCGCAAGGCACGGGCTTTGAGGGTACGGATTGCTGGCGAGTCGCCCAGCAGGGCATCGAAGCCTTCGGCGTGGTCGTGATGCAGGGCCGACAGGCGTTCACCGATGCGGTTGGGCGGGTACAGGGTCAGCAGGGCACCGGCGTTGGTAATCGGTGTGGCATCGAGCAGCAGGGTCTGGCCGTTGAGCAGCACTTCACGCATCGGCAAGTGAAAGCCGTTTTCGATCAGGGTGGCGAGCAGCCCGGCGTCGTTGAACAGTTCAGCGACTGACAGGCCGACCGGTTCCTGGCCATACAGGGCAATCAGCGCCGGGTTGGCGAGAATGATGTGGCCGGCGCTATCGAGTGCCAGCACCGGATCGCTCATCGCGGCGAGCAGGGCATCGAGCTGCAGGTGGCGGCGTTGGCCGGGCAGAATATCGACCACGCGTACCGTTTGCACACCATGGACATTGAGCAGGGCATCGTGCAGTTCTTCCAGCACGCCAGGGCTCAAGGTCGGGGCATCGATGTAGACGTTGGGCGGGACCATCTCTACCGCATCCAGGTTGAGGTTGCGGGCGCCCAGCAGGGCCAGCACTTCCTGGGTGATACCGACGCGGTCGATAAAACTGACGTGAATGCGCATGAGGGAAACGGGTTCAAGGCTGCCGAAGCGGGCAAGTATGCCCTAAATCGCCGGGCAAGCCCGCTCCGGTGGGAGCGGGCTTGCCCGGCGATGAGGCCTTTGAGGCTACTCGAAATCTTTCAGGTCAACCGGGTCGCCTGATTTCATGTTCAGTTTTTCGCGGATATCTTCGAACATCAGATCGTAGTGCTTGTGCACCGAGCCGATATTGCTCAAGTGCTTGGGAATGCCGTATTTCTCAGCAATCTGCGTCACATTGCGGGCGAAGTTGTAGGCTTCTTCCTTGGGCAGGAAAAACGGTTCGTCCATGGCTTTGCCTTGAATCGATCCATGCATCTTGAACTGGATGCCTTTGCCTTTGCTCGGGTCTGAGGCGACCTCATAATCGAGGCTGATGTCATAACTCACATCGGCCGTGTTCAATGCATGGCGTTCGATGTGTAGATGACCAGGGGTAAAGGTTGCCATGGTGTAGTCCTCTGGAAGGTTGAAACGGGCGGACCCGAGATCCGCCCAACTGCATCAACGGTAGCTTATTCCAGGCTTGGCCGTGCTGACACGGGTGCCGGCAGTACCTTTGACAATGTCTTCGATATCAGACAACGAACCGATCACTGCAACCTTGCCGGTATTACGGGCAAACTCGCAGGCCGCCTGGACTTTCGGGCCCATGGAGCCGGCAGCGAAACCAAGCCGTTCCAGCTCATCGGGATGCGCCTCGGCGACCGCCTTCTGAGTAGGTTTGCCCCAGTCGATGTACGCGGCATTGACGTCGGTGGCGATAACCAGCAGATCAGACTCCAGCTGCTGAGCCAGCAATGACGAGCAGAGGTCTTTGTCGATGACCGCCTCGACGCCACTGAGCACCTTGCCGGTTGCGTCGTACTTGGTTGGAATGCCGCCACCGCCTGCACAGATCACGACGGTTTTGTTTTCCAGCAGCCACTTGATCGGACGAATCTCGAAGATGCGCTTGGGTCTCGGGCTGGCTACCACACGGCGGAACTTGTCGCCGTCGGCCTTGACCACCCAGCCTTTTTCCTTGGCCAGGCGATCGGCTTCCTCTTTGCTGTACACCGGGCCGATGAACTTGGTCGGGTCTTTGAATGCCGGGTCGTTGCCATCCACTTCAACCTGGGTCAGCAGGGTGGCGAACGGCACTTCGAAGGCCAGCAGGTTGCCCAGTTCTTGCTCGATGATGTAGCCGATCATGCCCTCGGTTTCTGCCCCGAGAACGTCCAGCGGATAGGCTTCGTCCGGCTTATAGGACTGCGCCTGCAGCGACAGCAGGCCAACCTGTGGGCCGTTACCGTGGGCAATGACCAGCTCATTGCCCGGATGGACCTTGGCGATCTGTTCGGCGGCAATACGGATATTGGCGCGTTGATTCTCTGCAGTCATGGGTTCGCCACGGCGCAGCAGGGCGTTACCGCCCAATGCAACAACGATACGCATGATGAAATTCCTTCTGAGAAAAGTGCTTGTAGGAGCGGGCTTGCCCCGCGATGCGATGTCACTGACACATCGCATTCGCGGGGCAAGCCCGCTCCTACGGATTACAGGTCGGCCAGGGTGGAGACCAGGATTGCCTTGATGGTGTGCATGCGGTTTTCCGCTTGCTCAAAGGCGATGCAGGCTGGCGATTCGAAGACGTCGTCGGTGACTTCGATGCCGTTCTTCAGATTTGGATACTGTTCAGCGATCTGTTTGCCGACCTTGGTGTCGGAGTTGTGGAACGCTGGCAGGCAGTGCATGAACTTGGTACGTGGGTTGCCGGTAGCCTTCATCAGCTCGGCGTTGACCTGGTAAGGCAGCAGTTGCTGGATACGCTCGGCCCAGGCTTCAACCGGCTCGCCCATCGACACCCAGACGTCGGTGTGGATGAAGTCGACGCCTTTGACTGCCGCTTTCGGATCTTCGGTGAGGGTGATGCGCGCACCGCTTTCTTCCGCGTATTTCTTGCAGCGCTCGACCAGATCGTCATGCGGCCACAGGGCTTTAGGGGCGCAGATGCGTACGTCCATACCGAGCTTGGCGCCGATCAGCAGCAGCGAGTTACCCATGTTGTTGCGGGCATCGCCCAGGTAGGCGTAGCTGATGTCGTGCAGTGGCTTGTCGCTGTGCTCACGCATGGTCAGCACGTCGGCGATCATCTGGGTTGGGTGGTATTCATCGGTCAGGCCGTTGAACACGGGAACACCGGCAAACTTGGCCAGTTCTTCGACGATTTCCTGTTTGAAGCCACGGTACTCGATGGCGTCGTACATGCGGCCCAGAACACGTGCGGTGTCCTTCATGCTTTCTTTGTGGCCGATCTGCGAGGAGTTGGGGTCGATGTAGGTGACGTTGGCGCCCTGGTCGTAGGCGGCCACTTCGAAGGCGCATCGGGTGCGGGTCGAGGTTTTCTCGAAGATCAGCGCGATGTTGTTGCCTTTGAGGTGTTGCTGCTCGGTGCCGGTGTACTTGGCGCGTTTCAGGTCGCGGGACAGGTCCAGCAGGTAACGCAACTCGCGGGTGGTGTGGTGTTCCAGGCTCAGCAAGTTACGGTTGTGAATGTTGAACGCCATGATGACTCTCCTTGGATTCGGTGATCGGCCCGGCCGCTACCGGGTAGGCGCGGCCGGGTTGATGGTCGTTTTAGTAGTCGATAGGGTCGCGAACGATTGGGCAGGTCATGCAGTGGCCACCGCCACGGCCGCGGCCCAGTTCGCCAGCACTGATGGTGATGACCTCGACACCGGCTTTGCGCAGCAGGGTGTTGGTGTAGGTGTTGCGGTCATAACCGATGACCACACCAGGCTCCACGGCCACCACGTTGTTACCGTCGTCCCACTGTTCGCGCTCGGCGGCGAAGCTGTTGCCGCCGGTTTCGACGACGCGCAGTTTCTTCAGGTTGAGGGAGTCGGCGACCACTTCGATGAAGGTTTTGTTCTCGCGGCGTACGTCCATGCCGTAAGGCTTGCTGGCGTCTGGACGGATGACGAACGGAACGATTTCTTTCACCACTTCCGGGAAGACCGTGACCAGGTCGCGGTCGCAGAAGCTGAACACGGTGTCCAGGTGCATCGCGGCGCGAGATTTCGGCAGGCCCGCCACCACGACTTTCTCGACTGCGCCTTTGGCGAACAGCGATTGAGCCAGTTGGCCGATGGCCTGACGCGAGGTGCGCTCGCCCATGCCGATCAGTACCACGCCGTTGCCGATTGGCATGACGTCGCCGCCTTCCAGGGTCGACTTGCCGTGGTCCTTGTCCGGATCGCCGTACCAGACTTCGAAGTCGGCACCGGTGAACTCAGGGTGGAACTTGTAGATCGCGGTGGTCAGCAGGGTTTCCTGACGTCGCGCTGGCCAGTACATCGGGTTCAGCGTCACGCCACCGTAGATCCAGCAAGTGGTGTCACGAGTGAACTGGGTGTTTGGCAGTGGGTCGAGCAGGAAGCTGGAGTGGCCCAGGTAATCACGGTACATCTTGATCACGCCGGAGCCTTCGCTTTCTGGCAGGTCTTCACCGGCTACACCGCCGATCAGGAACTCGGCCAGGTGGCGTGGCTCAAGGCCTTCGAGCCAGCTGCGGACTTCGTTTTTCAGGCCCACACCGACGGTGTCATCGGTGAGTTTGCGGTCAAGGATCCATTTGAGCGCTTCGGGAATGGCAACGATATCAGTCAGCAGGTTATGCATTTCCAGCACTTCGATGCCGCGTTCACGCATTTTGGTGACGAAGTCGAAGTGGTCACGCTTGGCCTGGTTGACCCAGATGACGTCGTCAAACAACAGCTCGTCGCAGTTGCTTGGCGTCAGGCGCTGGTGCGCCAGGCCTGGGGAGCAGACCATTACTTTACGAAGTTTGCCGGCTTCAGAATGTACGCCGTACTTAACTTTTTCCGTGGACATGTTCATTTCCTCCAAGTTTCGAATACGGGGGTTACAGAGTCAGGAAGCCGTCGTACAGGCCATAGGCAGCCACCAGGGCGCCAATGACAACGGCGGCGAATAGCAATTTCTCCACGTTGGTAAAAATCGGTTGGCCGACCTCACGCTTGGCCTTGGCGAACAGGATCACGCCAGGGGCATACAGCAGCGCCGAGAGCAGCAGGTACTTCACACCACCGGCGTACAGCAGCCAGATGGCGTAGATCAGGGCGATACCGCCGATGATCAGGTCTTTCTTGCGTTCAGCCAGCGCTTGCTCGTAAGTCTCGCTACGCCATGCCAGCAGGAAGGCATAGGCTGCCGACCACAGGTAAGGCACCAGAATCATCGAGGTGGCGAGGTAGATCAGCGACAGGTAAGTACTGGCCGAGAACAGGGTGATGATCAGGAAGATCTGCACCATGGCGTTGGTCAGCCACAGGGCGTTGGCCGGTACGTGGTTGGCGTTCTCGCGGCGCAGGAACTCCGGCATGGTGTGGTCTTTGGCGGCGGCGAACATGATCTCGGCGCACAGCAGCACCCACGACAGCAGGGCGCCGAGCAGCGAGATGATCAGGCCGACGCTGATCAGCACCGCACCCCAGTGGCCAACCACGTGCTCAAGCACAGCGGCCATCGATGGGTTCTGCAGTTTGGCCAGCTCAGGCTGAGTCATGATGCCCAGCGACAGCACGTTGACCAGGACCAGGAACAGCAGCACGGTGATGAAACCGATGACTGTTGCCTTACCGACGTCTGAACGTTTTTCTGCGCGGGCCGAGAAGATGCTCGCACCTTCAATACCGATGAACACCCACACCGTCACCAGCATCATGTTGCGCACCTGGTTCATCACGCTGCCCAGGTCCGGGTTCATCGAGCCCCAGATGTCAGCGGTGAAGATATCCAGCTTGAAGGCGAACAGGGCGATGAGGATGAACAGCGCCAGCGGCACGACCTTGGCTACGGTGGTGATCAGGTTGATGAAGGCCGCTTCCTTGATGCCCCTCAACACCAGAAAATGCACGGCCCACAGCAATACCGAGGCGCCGATGATGGCAGCCGGGGTGTTGCCCTCGCCAAAAATCGGGAAGAAGTAGCCCAGGGTACTGAACAGCAGCACGAAGTAGCCGACGTTGCCCAGCCAGGCACTGATCCAGTAGCCCCAGGCGGACGAGAAACCCATGTAATCGCCAAATCCGGCCTTGGCGTAGGCGTATACCCCACCGTCAAGGTCCGGCTTTCGGTTAGCCAGGGTCTGGAAGACGAAGGCCAGGGTCAGCATGCCGATGGCAGTGATTCCCCAACCGATCAGAACAGCGCCAACATCGGCACTGGCAGCCATGTTTTGTGGCAGCGAAAAGATCCCGCCGCCGATCATCGAGCCGACTACAAGTGCTACCAGCGCACCGAGTCGTAGTTTTCCGGGAGCGTCTGACATTGAATAACTCCGTATCAGGAGAAGAGATGACGCCAGAATAAATCCGGCGACGTTTTCATAAGCTGATTCAGGTCAGTTAATAGAGCATTCCATTGCTGTCCTTGACTGAAAGAGCTCCCCCGGAGTATGCCGACGGCAATGCTGCAAGCCTCGTGCACAGGCACCTCCATGGTGTTTAGAGCATTCGCTCTGACAGCCTGCGAGATTTGAAACTAGCCCGTTTCACAGCTTTCGCAAATTTTTGACGAGATTTTTTCTTATTTACTTGAAGCGACGGCGGTAGTGCACAAAACTCACCATTTAGTTTGTTTGGCATAGACGTCGTAGTTATGAGCGATTTAGTTTTAAAGACGGAATATTTATAAACGACTAGACTGAATCCATATTTAATTCAGCATGTACACCTTAGGTTACAAAGACGAGACAGAAAGGGGATTTGCATGTCCGAACCTGGACAAAAACTGCGCCTGGGTGCGTTGATCGCGCTGGTGGTCGGCTCGATGATCGGCGGTGGGATTTTCTCCTTGCCGCAGAACATGGCTGCGCGTGCCGACGTAGGAGCGGTGTTGATCGGCTGGGGCATCACGGCGGTGGGGATGTTGGCCCTGGCCTTCGTCTTCCAGACCCTGGCCAACCGCAAGCCGGAGCTTGATTCCGGGGTGTATGCCTACGCCAAGGCTGGATTCGGTGAATACATGGGCTTCTCGTCCGCCTGGGGCTACTGGATCAGTGCCTGGCTGGGCAACGTCGGCTACTTCGTGCTGCTGTTCAGCACCCTGGGCTTCTATTTTCCGGTGTTTGGCGAAGGCAACACGCCCATTGCCATAGCCTGCGCTTCGTTGCTGCTGTGGTCTGTGCACTTTTTGGTGCTGCGTGGCATCAAGGAGGCAGCGTTCATCAACCAGGTGACCACCGTGGCGAAAATCGTGCCGCTGGTGATGTTCATCGTCATTGCTGCGGTGGCCTTTCGGGCGGACATCTTCACCCGCGACATCTGGGGTCTGAGCAACCCGAAATTCGGCAGCGTGCTCGATCAGGTGCGCAACATGATGCTGGTGACGGTGTTCGTGTTCATCGGTATCGAGGGCGCCAGCGTGTACTCAGGTCGGGCGCAGAAGCGCTCGGATGTCGGCAAGGCCACGGTGATCGGCTTCATTGGCGTGCTGGCCTTGCTGGTGCTGGTCAACGTGTTGTCGCTGGGGGTCATGACCCAACCGGAGCTGGCGGCGTTGCAGAACCCTTCATTGGCCTCGGTGCTTGAGCATATCGTCGGGCCTTGGGGCGCTTTGCTGATCAGCATTGGCTTGGCCATCTCGTTGCTGGGGGCCTTGTTGTCGTGGGCGTTGTTGTGTGCCGAGATCCTCTTCGCCACTGCCCGCGACCAGACCATGCCGCGCTTTCTGGCCAAAGAAAATGCCAACCATGTGCCCGCCAATGCGCTGTGGTTGACCAACGTGATGATTCAGCTGTTTTTGCTGATCACGCTGTTTTCGGCGGGCACTTACACCAGCCTGATCTACCTGGCATCGTCGATGATTCTGGTGCCGTACTTGTGGTCGGCGGCCTATGCCGTATTGCTGGCAGTGCGTGGCGAGAGCTATGAAGGCCAGGCCGGGGCGCGGCGCAAAGACCTGTTCATTGCCGGGGTTGCCCTGGTGTACGCCGTGTGGCTGCTGTATGCCGGCGGGCTGAAGTATTTGCTGTTGTCGGCCCTGCTGTATGCACCAGGTGTGATCCTGTTCGCCCGGGCCAAGCGTGAGCAGGGTCAGAGCCTGTTCACGCATTGGGAGAAGGTAATTTTTGCGGCGGTGTTGGTGGGGGCAGGGGTGGCGGCGTACAGCCTGTATGCAGGGCTGTTGACCCTATAAAGGGTGAAAGCTGACTTGTTTGTGGGAGCGGGCTTGCCCCGCGATTGCGATGTGTCAATCACATCGCTTCGCGGGGCAAGCCCGCTCCCACAGATGGTGCAAAGCAGGTGCTCCTGCAGTTGTCAGACCCTGAACTGATCCATCAAGGCCATTTGCTGGGTCGACAAGGTGTTGAGCTGACTGCTCACCTGCGCCGACTCAGCAGCCTGGCCAGTCAGGGTTTCGGTGACGCCACGAATCGCCGAGACATTGCGGTTCACCTCTTCAGCCACGGCGCTTTGCTGCTCAGCAGCACTGGCAATCTGCAGGTTCATGTCGCTAATGACGGTAACCGCTTCACTGATGCGGTCCAGAGCTTCGACCGCCTGGTGGATCTGTCCGGCATTCTCCTGGGCCTTGCCGTGGCTGGAGTGCATGGTGGCGACGACTTCGCGGGTGTTGCTCTGGATACGTTCGATCACCTGACGGATTTCTTCGACCGAGTCCTGGGTACGGCGTGCCAGGTTGCGCACTTCGTCAGCCACCACGGCAAAGCCGCGTCCGCTTTCTCCGGCACGCGCCGCTTCGATGGCAGCGTTGAGGGCCAGCAGGTTGGTCTGTTCGGCGATACTGCGGATCACTTCCAGCACCGAGCCGATCTTTTCGCTGTTCTGCGCCAGCACTTCGACTTCGCCAACGGCTTTGCTCACCTCTTCAGCCAGCACGGTGATGTCGCGGGTGCTGCGCTCGATGATTGCCATGCCGTCTTTGGCTGAACGATCGGCGCCTCGTGCGGCATCTGCGGCACTGGCGGCGCTGTTGGCAACGTCATGGGCGGTGGCGCTCATTTCGTTGGAGGCCGTGGCCACCTGATCGATTTCGCGGAACTGCACCTGCATGCCTTCGCTGGTGCGCTGGGCAATGGCTGAGGACTGATCGGCGGTGCTGCGGGCCTGGGTGATGCTTTGCTTGATCTGGGCAATGGTCGGCTGCAGTTTGTCGAGGAAGCGGTTGAAGCCTGACGTCAGGCGGCCCAGTTCATCCTGACGGGCGTAGCGCAGACGTTGGGTCAGGTCGCCATCGCCGCTGGCAATGTCCTCAAGCATTTTCGCTACGTTATTCAGTGGGCGGGTGACGCCGGTGGCGGTCATCCACATCAACAGCAGGCCGCCCAGGCCTGCCAGCGCGGCGAACAGCACGACTTTAATAGTCCCGCTGGTGCGTGCTTGCTCAAGGGTGTTTTGCAGGCTGATGGCATCGGCCAGCAACACCTGCTTGGGCAGGTCGATAACAATGCCCCACGCTTTGCTGTCAGTAACCGGCTGCACGGGGGTGACGGCGCGGATGGATTCGCCTTGCTCAAGGATGACCGGCTGGTTGCCCGCCAGTTTCTGCACCGCCTGTTGACCTTCGGCACCGAGGGTCTGAGCGATGTTCTTGCCGACCTTGCTGGCGTCATCACTGTTGGCGGCCAACAGCCCGCTGGGGGATACGATCATCAAGTGCCCGGCGCCGTCGAACAGCGACTGCTGGGCTTTGCTGGCTGCGGCCTGCAAGGTGTCGAGGGAGATGTCGACGCCGGTCACGGCAATCACCTTGCCGTTGCGCAACAGCGGCAAGGTGATGCTGGTCATCAACATTTGCTTGCCGCCGACGGTGTCGGCGTAGGGTTCGAGCAAGCAAGAGCGTGCGCTGTGCAGCGAGCAGGTGTACCAGACGTTGTAAGGTGTGCCGCTGAGGTTGATATCGGTCTTGGTCAGGTCTGCGTCACTGATCACCGTGTTCAAGGCGGCACCTTGGGCACGGCTCCAGTAGCTGGCGAAGCGGCCACTTTCGTTGCTCATGTGCTTGGCATCGTTGGCGAAGGCTGCGTCGTCGGCGTTCAGTGCGCCGGGTTCGAATGCCATCCAGATGCCCAGCACGTTCGGGTTGCGTTTGAAGGTGGTAGCCAGGCTCTGGTTGATCGCGTCGCGCAGGTCGCCACCACTCAAGGCGTGCGTGCTGGCCAGTTGCTGGAGATCACTGACTTGGTCAGCAAGGGCAGTGATGACGGCCTCGTTGCTGCTGAAGGCGCGGCGCAGCATTTCGGCTTTCTCACCCGCTCGGGCTTGCAGCTGGGCCTGAACGTTGCGGGTGAGCATGCTGGTACTGGCTTCACCCACCAGCTCATCGCTCTGGTTCGACTGATACAGGTTGATACCGACCACCAGGGCAACCACGCCGAGCAGGCAGAAGCCGGAAAGCAGAACGATTTTAAGGCGGATGGAAAGCGTGTCGAACATGGTGCACGTACTCGCTAAAGGACTGGCCAGAGGTAGAGCGAACCAGGGCGGTTCGCTTCGCCACATCCATTTAGCGATAACAGGTCATCGGCGTTATAGCGTTAACCATGAGTACGGACTGACGAGCGGTCGCTGGTGCTCAAGGGCGGGGCTTCTGGGCGTGACCAGATCCACAGGTTGCCCAGGGTCATGCCGGTAATGGCGAGAAACACCGGCCAGCGGTGCTCAAGAAACACCAGCATCAGGCTGGCGCAGAGCACCATGCTGACCGTGGCGCTGAGTTTGGCGCGACGCTGGATTACCTTGCCATTGCGCCAGTTATGCAGAATCGGGCCGAACAGTCGGTGGTTTTCCAGCCAGGCGCTCAGGCGCGGTGAGCTGCGTGTGGCGGCCCAGGCGGCGAGCAGAATGAATTCGGTGGTTGGCAAGCCAGGCACGACGATTGCGACCAGGCCGATGGCCAAGCTGACATAGGCCAGAAGGCCATACAGCAGGCGGGAGATTTTTGAAGCTGCGGGACGGGTCATGAGGTCGTCGATTGCACGGGTGAGGCCCGGTTACCACGAGGGTAACCGGGTGTGACGCATCAGGCCAATTCGGCTTTAGGCGCAGTCGCGTAAGCGTGTTTGAGCAATTCGGTGAAGCGCTCGAAGGCTGCTACGGCGCCTTGTTCGGCTTTGGCTTCTTCCTCAGGGCTCAGTTCCAGGCTGTCGAGGATGCGGGTGAACTGTTTCCAGCCCTCGGCACGGCCACCGGCTGGTTCACCCAGGTGACGGGCACCGAAGCTGTCGGACAGGCCCAGTACCACGGCACGCTTGATCAGGAACGCGGCGCCAAGCTTGGAGCCTTCGGAAACGAAGATCCAGCCCATGGCCTCACCCAGGCTCGGGTTCTGCACGGCACCAGGGAAGTCGCCGGGAATCTCGGTGTTCAGGTCAGCGAGGTCGAGGCCGGCCTGTTCGGCACGGCAGCGCTCAGCCAGGTCAGGGACGATGGCAATCAGCTCTGGCTGGGTGTACAGCGCTTTGAGTTCGTTCTGGAACAGGTACTGGGCAACCACGAAGCGCGCGAAGCTTTCGCGGGTTTCGAACGGCGCGTGGGATTTGACCAGGGCGTCCAGCTCGGTATGCGGGGCATGGGTCAGCTGGTTGAGGCGTTGCGAACGCAGGCTGGCGCGTTCGGTAGGGGTAGCGGCGGTCATGGTGATTCCTTGCGAAATGGGCGTGCCTAGTGACTAGACGAACGAGAAGACGTACGACAGTAAAAAATCCTCACCTCATCGCGGGGCAAGCCCGTTCCTACCGGATTGGTGGGAGCGGGCTTGCCCCGCGAAGCGTTTAGATATCCCACACCAGATTGATGGCGAAATTACGCCCCGGCATGGTCAAGCGATCGAGGTTGGCCGGGTTGACCGCGCCAGCTTCGCCGACACCGTCGTAGCCGCGCACGTCGTCCCACTGCCAGTATTTCTTGTCAGTCAGGTTGTACAGGCCAGCGTTGATAGTGACGTCATCGGTGACTTTGTAGAAACCGGCCAGGTCAAGCACGCCATAGCCTGGGGTCTTGAACTGGCTGCTGGTACCGTCCGGCGCGTTGAAGGCGTTGTCGTCGACACGGTCTTTGTGTTTGACCAGGGTCCAGCTCAGCAAGGCGCCATAGCGGTCCTGCTCGTAGCCCAGGCCCAACACGCCAGTCAGCGGGTTGACGCTGTTGAGCGGCTGGCCATTGTCGTCGTTACGGCCATAGGCGTAGGCCACCGAGCCCTGGGTGTAGAGGCCTTGAGCGGCACCGAAGTGATCGAGGTTCAAGCGCCCCTTGAACTCCACACCCTTGATGGTGGCGTGTTTGATGTTGTTGGTCTGGAACACGCTCGACAGCGAGCCCGGTGCGATGGCGTCTTCATCAATGAAGTCGCGGTACTTGTTATAGAACACTGCGACATCGAAGTTCCCCGCGTCGAAGTTGCCGCGCAGGCCAGTTTCGTAGCTTTTGCTTTTCTCCGGCTCAAGGTCCGGGTTGGGTTCGACAACGTACCCGGTGGAGAGGTTTTCGAAGCGCCCGTACAGCGCTTTGGCAGTCGGTGTGCGGAAGCCTTCGGCGTACTGGCCGTACCAGGTGTAGTTGTCGTTGAAGGCGTAGGTCACACCGAGTTTGGGCGACAGGCGATGCCAGGTTTTTTCCTCATCGTTGGTGCCATAGCTGTTAGCCGGGTTGACCGTGCGCAGAAACTCTTCGGTCAGGTGCGGCTTGAGCTGGGTGTAGTCGTAGCGCACGCCGGGCAGGAAGGTCCATTGGTTCCAGCGGATTTCGTCCTGGGCGAACAGGCTGTAGGTGTTGATGGTCGGGTCCGGGAAGTCGCTGGACTTGAGCAGCAAGTCATCAGGGCTCGGCGCACCTGCCGCGGCACAGTTGACGCCGCGGGCCAGGCAGGTGCCTTGTCCGCTGCGTGCACCGGTGACTTTCTGTTGTTTAAGGGTGGTGCCGTAGGTCAGCAGATGCTCGGTTTCTCCCACCGCGAAGCCTTTGTCCAGTTGCGCATCGAACACCCACTGGCGATCCTTGTAGGTGGTGTTTCGGGTACGCAGCACATCACGGACGAAGGGGACGAAGTGCTCCTCGGTGCTCTGCTCGGTCTTGCCGATCTGGTAGTTCAGGCTCCACTTGATGTTGTCGGCAACCAGACTGTCCACGGCAAACTCATGGGCAATGCCGAAGCGTTCACGGGTGACGGTCTCATTGCCGGTACGCGATTGGTACATGCCTAGCGGACGACCATTGCCGAACGGACCGCCGATGGCACTTTTCTGATTGCTGTCGCGGTCGTCCTTGTAGTTCTCGTAGGTCAACGCCAGGCGCGCATCGTCGGCGTAATCCCAGCCCAGCTTGGCCAGGACGTTGGTGGTGCGTACATCCTGTGGGTTGGCACCGGTGCGGTCCAGGCCAATGCCATTGTTGCTGCCGTAATAGGATTCGGTTTCGTGACCGTTGCGCTGGCTCAGGTGCAGCAAGCCATCGAACTCGCCGTGTCGGCCCGCGACGGTGCCGGAGGTCAGCCAGCTTTCATCGGCCGAGCTGTAGCCGGTCTTCAGGCGCGCGCCAACGTCCTGGCCGGGCTTGATGATGTCTTCGGGGTCGAGGGTGAAGTAACTCACCGCACCGCCGATAGCGTTGCTGCCGTACAGCACCGAAGCCGGGCCACGGAGGATTTCTACGCGCTTGACGATTTCCGGGTCGACGTAGTTGCGCTGGGTCTGGGCGTAAGGGCCGTTGAAAAAGCCATCCGGTACAGAGACACCGTCGATCTGGGTGAGAATCCGCTCACCGTCGATACCGCGAATGTTGTAACCATTCAGACCGCTGCGCTGGCCGGTGCCGCTCACCGATACACCGGGCTCGTAGCGCACCAGATCCTTGATGCTGTTGACGTTCTGCCGGTCGAGTTGTTCGCGGGTGTGCACGGTTACCGTGCTGGGCACCTGGCTGATGTCCTGGGCGCTACGGGTGGCACTGACCGTGATCTGTTGCAGGGCGATGGCGTTGGAGTTGCTGCGTTCGAGCACTACGTTGCCGGCACTGAGGGTGCGGAAGTTCAAACCGGTGCCAACCAGCAGGCGCTGCAAGGCGACTTCTGCTTTCAGCGAACCTTGCACGCCTGGCGAGGCAACGCCTTCGGCCAGTTCGGCCGGCAGCCCGACCTGCCAGCCAGTGACGGCGGTAAAGGCATTGAGCGCCGACACCAGCGGCTGCTGGCCGATCGCAAAGCGGTAGTCGCCGCTGCGTGCAGCGCTGGCCTGGGCGGGTTCGGCGGCCAGTGCAGGCAGGCTGCAAGCGCCGCTGGCCAGCATGGCCAGGGTCAACAGGGAGAGCGTGCAACGTTGCAGGCCAGGCGTACGTGAGGTGTCTGAAGACCGACGAGTGAAACCAGTGGACATCGAAAGCGCTCCCTGTCGCGCGAATGTTATAGGTGCTGACCGATCTCAAAAATAAGAATCAGTTGCATTGGCTATAACGAG
Organism: Pseudomonas sp. NUPR-001; assembly: GCF_052147955.1. Taxonomy (NCBI): domain Bacteria; kingdom Pseudomonadati; phylum Pseudomonadota; class Gammaproteobacteria; order Pseudomonadales; family Pseudomonadaceae; genus Pseudomonas; species Pseudomonas sp. NUPR-001. Next base: position 4,827,956 of record NZ_CP197353.1, on the reverse strand, counting down.
ACGAATCGCTTCAGGGCATCGCGTAAAAATACTTTCCAGTCAGTTCAAAATCACCACGGCCGGGAACTCATGCAGTTGCGCCGAGGTGATGTGGGCCAGCGAGCGCAAGGTTTCCACGGGTTGGTCCAGGCGGTAGTTACCAGTGACCGCCACCTGCTCCAGACGCTCGTTGCGGGAGATGATCAGCCCCGGGTAGTAGCGGCGCAGTTCGGCGATGACCTGGCTCAACGGGCAGTTCTCGAAAATCAGCCGGCCTTGGACCCAGGCCAGGTCTTTTTGCGTATCGACGCGTTCACGTTGACCAAAGCCATTGGGTCCGACCCGGATGCTGTCGCCGCTGGACAGGCGAATGCGTTGGTCGCTGCTGGCTTGAAGGTCGATGTCGCCACGTTGCACACGCACCTGAGCCTCGCCATCGAGGTAACGCACGGCAAAGTCGCTGTCGCGAACGCTGGCGCGCAGCGGCCCGGCTTGCAGTTCAAGGGGTTGGCCGAGCCCTGCGGCCACTTCAAAGAAGGCTTCGCCCTGATACAAACGGGCGACGCGCTGGCCGGCCTTGATGTCGCTGGAGAATGCTGAGTTGGTGTTGAGCAGTACTTTGGAGCCGTCCTCAAGTTGCAGGCGCTGGCGCTCACCGACCACGGTCAGGTGATCGGCCTGCAGGCGCATGGGCAGGTTGCCGACGGTGAACACGCCAATCAGCAGCACCGCCGCAGCGGCCAACGGCTTCCAGTGCGGGCGTAAACGCGCCAGGCGTGAAGGGCGGTAGCTCTGGGCCATCTGGCTGGCAGCCTGACGGACGCTGTCGCCTTGCCACAGGGCTTCGGCTTCAACATAGGCTTGGGCGTTGGCAGGGTCGGCTTCCAGCCAGGCTTCGAATGCCTGGGTGTCTTCGGCGCTGGCGCATTGCAGGCGGATCAGCCAGTCCAGCGCCTGGTCCATGGCACTGTCGCAGGCAGCCGAATCTGGCGGCGAAGGGCGATGAGGGGCGCTATCGGTCACGGTAGATCCTGGGTGGTCTTGTAATTCTAATTATGATCAAGCGTATCGGCGTGTGTGGCAAGCCAAGGTCAATCGCGGTTCAGACGACTGGCAACGCCGACACAGATGGCCATGATCAGTTTCAGTTCCTTCTGAACCGTGCTGGCGGAAACATTTAGCTGTTCGGCAATCTCCAGGTAACTGGCGCCGTGCAGACGGCTGAGGATAAAGATTCGCTGCTGGCGGGCGGTCAGTTGCCCGAGGCTGACGCTCAGGCGCTGGAGCAATTGTTCGGCATGGGCGGCGTCTTCGGCGCTACTGGTGGGTGCGGCGACGTTGTGCAGAACCTGCTCGGGCACATCGTCAACCAGGTTGCGCGATTGCGCCCGGCGTGCGCGCAAGTGGTCGAGCGCCAGGTTGCGGGCGGTCTGGAACACGAACGGCTCCAGATGCTCGATCGGCCGTTCGCCCAGCGCCCGGGTTACGCGCAGGTAAGTCTCTTGCAACAGGTCCTCGGCAGTGCTGGGGTTATCCACCATGCGCTGCAAAGTACGCAGCAGGCTGACCCGCTGAGCGAGGAAAACAGTGTTGAACTGGGACTGGCTCACAGCGGTACCTGAGCAATACGAAGCGAATGATAATGCTTATCATAAACGCATTGGTCAAGTGTAGGTGCTTGTGTGCATGTAGGAGCGGGCTTGCCCCGCGATTGCGGTGTATCAGTCACATCGCTTCGCGGGGCAAGCCCGCTCCCACAGCATTACACCGCGTTAAACAGCGCCAGGCAGTTATCCAGCATGCGATTGGAGAAGCCCCATTCGTTGTCATACCAGGCCAGCACTTTGAGCATCCGCCCGTTACTGCGGGTGTGGTTGGCGTCGAAAATCGACGACAGCGGGTTGTGATTGAAGTCGCACGACACCAGCGGCAGGCTGTTGTAACCCAGCACTTTGGAGTGGCGGCTGGCTTCTTTGAACAGGTTGTTGACCTCTTCGACACTGGTGTCGCGCTTGAGGTTGACGGTCAGGTCGACCAGCGACACGTTGATCACCGGTACGCGCACGGCCATGCCGGTGAGTTTGCCCGCCAGCTCCGGCAGCACCAGGCCTACCGCTTCGGCAGCACCGGTTTTGCTCGGGATCATCGACTGGGTGGCCGAGCGGGCGCGGAACGGGTCGCTGTGGGCCACATCGGTCAGGCTCTGGTCATTGGTATAGGCATGAATGGTGGTCATCAGGCCCTGCTCGATACCCAGCTCGCGGTGCAGTACCTGAGCCAGTGGCGCCAGGCAGTTGGTGGTGCAAGAGGCGCTGGAAATGATCTGGTGCGAAGGGCGCAGAATGTCGTGGTTGACCCCATACACAACGGTCGCATCGGCACCTTTGGCCGGTGCCGAGATAATGACTTTACGCGCCCCGGCAGTAAGATGGGCGGCAGCTTTGGCCCTGTCGGTGAAATGCCCGGTGCATTCAAATACCACATCGATGGCTTCGGCTTTCCACGGCAGCTCGGCCGGGTTGCGAATGGCGCTGACGGCAATGCGGTCGCCATTGACGGTCAGGCTTTCATGGTCGGACTCGACACTGGCCGCGAAGATGCCATGCACGCTGTCGTACTTGAGCAAGTGGGCATTGATGGCGCTGTCGCCCAGGTCGTTGATGGCGACGACCTGCAGGTCCTGGCGGTAGCCTTGGGTATAGAGTGCGCGAAGGATGTTGCGGCCAATGCGGCCAAAGCCATTGATTGCGATACGAAGGGTCATAGAGCTACCTCTGGCAGACCGGGTGAAGCCCAAAAAAATGAGCTACTGCTTCACTGAATCTGATTTTGTTGTTGGAATTACAAGATTATTCGTAAAAAAATAGAAAACAAGCCTTTTTACTGGCAGTATTTTATTTAATCTACAACGAGCGATCGGCCAAGCTGTTCCTCCCCCAGCAGCCACCCCTGCCTTTGAGCCTAGGTGGCGAATGCTGATTAGGGAAACCGCCGCAGAGGTCGCAACCACCGATAGCCTGGAGTTCAGTACATGCATCCGCGCATTCTTGAGGTCACCCAACGGCTGATCGCTCGCAGCCGTCCCACCCGTGAGCGCTACTTGCAGTTGATTCGCGGGGCAGCCAGTGACGGGCCGATGCGGGCCAAGCTGCAATGTGCCAACTTCGCCCACGGTGTCGCTGGATGTGGCACCCAGGACAAGAACAGCCTGCGCATGATGAATGCGGCCAATGTCGCTATCGTGTCTTCCTACAACGACATGCTCTCGGCCCACCAGCCTTACCAGCATTACCCCGAACAGATTAAACAGGCGCTGCGTGACATCGGTTCGGTGGGGCAGTTTGCCGGTGGTGTACCGGCCATGTGCGATGGCGTCACCCAAGGTGAGCCGGGCATGGAGCTGGGGATTGCCAGCCGCGAAGTGATCGCCATGTCCACGGCCATTGCCCTGTCGCACAACATGTTCGATGCGGCGCTGATGTTGGGAATTTGCGACAAGATCGTTCCGGGCCTGTTGATGGGCGCACTGCGCTTCGGTCACTTGCCCACCATTTTCGTCCCCGGCGGGCCGATGCCTTCAGGCATTTCCAACAAGGAAAAGGCCGATGTGCGTCAGCGCTATGCCGAGGGCAAGGCCAGCCGCGAAGAGTTGCTGGAATCGGAAATGAAGTCGTACCACAGCCCGGGTACCTGCACCTTTTACGGCACCGCCAACACCAACCAACTGTTGATGGAAGTGATGGGCCTGCACTTGCCGGGGGCATCGTTCGTCAACCCGTACACGCCGCTGCGCGATGCGCTTACCGTCGAGGCGGCGCAGCAGGTCACGCGGATGACCAAGGCCAGCGGCGACTTCATGCCGCTGGGCGAAATCGTCGACGAGAAGGCGCTGGTCAACTCCATCGTTGCCCTGCACGCCACCGGCGGTTCGACCAACCACACCCTGCACATGCCGGCGATTGCCCAGGCCGCCGGTATCCAACTAACCTGGCAAGACATGGCTGACCTCTCGGAAGTGGTGCCGACCCTGTCGCACGTTTACCCGAACGGCAAAGCCGACATCAACCATTTCCAGGCGGCCGGCGGCATGGCCTTCCTGATTCGCGAGTTGCTCGATGCCGGGCTGCTGCATGAAGACGTCAACACCGTGGCCGGCCATGGCTTGCGCCGCTACACCGAGGAGCCGTTCTTGCAGGACGGCAAGCTGGTCTGGCGCCAAGGGCCGCAAGCGAGCCTGGACGAAGCGATCTTGCGCCCGGTGGCCCGGCCATTCTCTCCGGAAGGCGGGCTGCGGGTGATGGAAGGCAACCTCGGCCGTGGCGTCATGAAAGTCTCGGCGGTCGCCCCTGAGCACCAGGTGGTGGAAGCACCGGCGCGGGTATTCCATGACCAGCAAGCCCTGGCCGATGCGTTCCAGGCCGGTGAGCTGGAGCGTGATTTTGTTGCGGTGATGCGCTTCCAGGGCCCGCGTTGCAACGGCATGCCGGAGCTGCACAAGATGACCCCGTTCCTCGGCGTGTTGCAAGACCGCGGCTTCAAAGTCGCGCTGGTTACCGATGGGCGTATGTCGGGGGCTTCGGGGAAAATCCCGGCGGCCATTCATGTCTGCCCGGAAGCCTTCGACGGCGGCCCGCTGGCGCGCGTGCGCGACGGCGACATTGTTCGCGTCGACGGGGTTGCTGGCACCCTGACGGTGCAAGTCGATGCCGTTGAATGGGCCGATCGGGCTAATGCGGCGGCGCCAGGCGGCAGCGATCTGGGCTGCGGGCGTGAGCTGTTCGGCTTCATGCGCATGGCCCTGAGCCCGGCAGAGCAGGGCGCCAGCGCCTTCACGTCGGCCCTGGAAACGCTGAAATGAAGCGCGCCCTGGTCGGTGATATCGGCGGCACCAACGCGCGCTTTGCGCTCTGGGAAAACAACCAGATGCATGCGGTGCAGGTATATGCCACGGCGGATTACACCAGCCCGGAGCAGGCCATCGGTGCTTACCTGCAGGCGCAGGGGTTGAGCAAAGGTGACCAGGGTGCAGTTTGCCTGGCGGTGGCCGGCCCGGTCAGTGGCGATGAGTTTCGCTTTACCAACAACCATTGGCGCCTCAGTCGTCAGGCGTTCTGCCAGAGCTTGCAGGTCGAGCAGTTGTTGCTGATCAATGACTTTACCGCCATGGCCCTGGGCATGACTCGCCTGCAGGCACATGAGTACCGCACGGTTTGCCAGGGCACGGCGCAAGCCGGGCGCCCGGCAGTGGTGATCGGCCCTGGAACCGGGTTGGGGGTGGGGACCCTGTTGGGATTGGACGATGGCCGCTGGCTCGCCCTGCCAGGCGAAGGTGGCCATGTCGACCTGCCGGTGGGCAATGCCCGCGAGGCGCAGATCCGCCAGCACATCGCCAACGACACCGGGCATGTCAGTGCCGAAACCGTGCTCAGCGGTGGCGGCTTGTTACGTTTGTACCAGGCGATCTGCGCCCTGGACGGCTACAGTGCAACCCTGCAAACCCCGGCTGCGATTACCGAGGCAGCGTTGGCAGGTGAGCCTGTGGCCCTGGCGGTTATCGAGCAGTTCTGTTGTTTTCTCGGGCGCGTGGCCGGCAATAACGTGTTGACCCTTGGCGGCCGTGGTGGCGTTTACATTGTTGGCGGCATCATTCCGCGTTTCGCCGAGCTGTTTCTGCGCAGCGGGTTTGCCCGCAGTTTCGCTGAGAAAGGCTGCATGAGCGGCTACTTCAACGAGGTGCCGGTGTGGCTGGTGACCGCCGAGTTTTCCGGTCTGCTCGGTGCTGGCGTGGCATTGCAGCAGTCGGTGGGAGCGGGCTTGCCCCGCGATGCGATATAACTGACACACCGCGATCGCGGGGCAAGCCCGCTCCTACAAGGAACCGAGCTGTGAGCAAGTCGATACTGCTGGTCGACGACGATCAGGACATCCGCGAACTGCTGCAAACCTACCTCAGCCGTGCCGGCTTCAGTGTGCAGGCCGTGGCTGACGGCCAGGGCTTTCGCCAGGCACTGCAGCACGCTGAGTACGATCTGGTGATTCTGGATGTCATGCTCCCCGATGAAGACGGTTTCAGCCTGTGCCGCTGGCTGCGTCAGCACCCGCAACAGTCTCAGGTGCCGATCATCATGCTCACCGCCAGTTCCGATGAGGCCGACCGGGTCATCGGCCTGGAGCTGGGCGCCGATGATTACCTGGGCAAACCCTTCAGCCCGCGTGAATTGCAGGCGCGTATCAAGGCGCTGTTGCGCCGTGCCGGCTTTGGTCAGGAGCGCAACGGCGGTGATGTGCTGGCCTTCGATGAGTGGCGCCTGGATACCATCAGCCACCGCTTGTTTCATCGCGATGGTGAAGAGGTGATTCTGTCCGGTGCCGATTTCGCCTTGCTCAAGTTGTTCCTCGATCACCCGCAGCAGATTCTCGACCGCGACACCATCGGCAACGCCACCCGCGGGCGCGAGCCGATGCCGCTGGATCGCATCGTCGATATGGCGGTCAGCCGCTTGCGTCAACGCCTGCGTGATACGCAAAAACCGCCGCGGCTGATCCGCACCGTGCGCGGCAGTGGCTACCTGTTGGCGGCCAGTGTTGCGCCCGCGCACTGAAGGGCGTTGGCGCCTGCCGCTGCCGCGCTCGTTGCTGGGGCGGATGCTGCTGTTGACGCTGTTGGTGGTGCTGCTGGCCCAAGGGTTGTCGAGCTTGATCTGGCTGTCGCAGTTGCGCGCCAGCCAGATGGAGGGCCTGGTCGCCAGCGCCCGCAGCCTGGCGCATTCGATGAGTGCCAGTGTCAGTTACTTCCGCTCACTGCCGCTGGCTTACCGGCCGATGGTCCTCGACCAATTGCGCAGTATGGGCGGCACACGTTTTGTGGTGTCGCTCAACGACAAACCGTTGGACATGCAGACGCTGCCGGCTACACCGCGCAAGCAGGCGGTAATCAGCGCGGTAGATGAAGTGCTGCGCCAGCGCCTGGGGGCGCAGATGGACATCTCCCTTGAATTCGTCAGCCCGCAAGACCTGCGGATTTTCAACAGTGGTCTGAAGCTCGATGAGCTGCCGCGTTCCTGGGCGCACTACGCCTTGACCCTGGAACCGGTCAATCCACCGATACTGGTCACCCAGATCCGTCTGGCTGAGGGTGAATGGCTGTATATCGCCTCGCTGATGCCCGAGCCCTATACCAGCCTCGAAGATGAAGGCTTGCCTCGTCAGCAGATCTGGTTCATTGGCCTCACCAGCTTTTTCCTGCTGCTGTTCATCGGTTTGCTGGTGCACTGGCAGAGCCGTCCGCTCAAGCGTTTGGCACGTGCCGCGCGGGAGATGTCGCTCGGCGCTGAGGTCGAGCCGGTGCTGGAAGGTGGCGGCAGTGAGGTGGTTGAAGTCGGCCGGGCGTTCAACAGCATGCGTGAGCGTATCAGCCGATACCTGACCGAGCGCAGCCAGTTGTTCAGCGCCATCTCCCATGACTTGCGCACGCCGATTACCCGTCTGCGCCTGCGTGTTGAATTGCTTGAAGACGAGCAACAACAGTTGAAGTTCAGTCGTGATCTGGATGAGCTGGAGATGCTGGTCAAAGGCGCGTTGCAATGCGTCAAAGACACCGACATCCACGAAAACATCGAACCCGTTGATCTCAACCATGCCCTCGATTGCCTGGTCGAGCCGTACCTGGCCAGTGGCCGGGTGACGCTTGAGGGTAGGGCGCTGGCGCCGTATCCGGGCAAGCCGCTGGCACTGCGGCGCTGCATGGGCAACCTGATCGACAACGCCCTGAAATACGGTGAGCGTGCGCACTTACGGGTGCTCGACAGTGAGTCAGGGTTTGTCTTGCAGGTCGACGATGAGGGGCCGGGCGTGCCCGAGCAGCGTCTGGAGCAGGTGTTCGAGCCGCATTTTCGCCTGGCCGGGCAGCAGCAGGGCTACGGTCTGGGCCTGGGTATCGCGCGCAATATTGCCCACAGCCACGGCGGCGAAGTGAGCTTGCGCAACCTGCGTGAAGGCGGTTTGCGCGTGACCTTGAGCCTGCCCCGTAGCCACGACTGACAGAGCCTTCCGACAAATGTCACCAGCCTGTGACATTTGCGCATCCCTTCGTTACCTCCGCCCGCCAAGCGGCTGGTTAGACTCCGATGCAAGCGCAAGCACCACGACTTGCACCTGCATAACAACAAGAAAAGGTTCCGCCCCATGAATGCGATCAATCGTCTCGCTGCTGTCGTTTCTCTTGCCTCCTTGTTGCCCCTGAGCGCCCTGGCCGCTGATGCCGGTACCGTTGAAGTGCTGCACTGGTGGACCTCCGGTGGCGAAGCCAAGGCCGTTGAAACACTCAAGGCGCAGGTGCAGAAAGACGGTTTTATCTGGAAGGACAACGCCGTCGCCGGTGGTGGCGGCGCAGCGGCCATGACCGTGCTCAAGACCCGCGCCATTTCCGGCAACCCGCCTGCCGCTGCACAGATCAAGGGCCCGGATATTCAGGAGTGGGGGGCGCTGGGTTTGCTCACCGAACTCGATGAAGTGTCCGAGGCCAATCACTGGGACACCCTGCTGCCGAAGAAAGTCGCGCAGATCATGAAATACGACGGCCATTACGTGGCCGTGCCGGTGAACATCCACCGGGTCAACTGGCTGTGGATCAACCCCGAGGTATTTGCCAAGGCGGGCGCCACCGTACCGACTACCCTCGATGAACTCTTCGCGGCTGCCGACAAGCTCAAAGCGGCGGGATTCATTCCCCTGGCCCACGGCGGTCAGCCCTGGCAGGACAGCACCGTATTCGAAGACCTGGCACTGAGCATCCTCGGCCCCAAGGGCTATCACGCGGCCTTCGTCGAGCTGGATGAAGCGACCTTGACCGGTACGCAAATGGTCGAGGTGTTCAAGACCCTGCAGCGCCTGGGTACCTACATGGACCCTAATCGCGCCGGGCGTGACTGGAACATCGCCGCTGCCGAGGTCATCAGTGGCAAGGCTGGCATGCAGATCATGGGCGACTGGGCCAAGAGCGAATGGACGGCGGCGGGCAAGGTAGCCGGCAAGGACTACCAATGCGTGGCCTTCCCAGGCACTCAAGGCAGTTTTGCCTACAACATCGACTCGCTGGCGATGTTCAAGCTCAAGAACCCGAACGACATCAAGGCCCAGAATGACCTGGCCAAGGTTGCACTTGAACCGCAGTTCCAGACGGTGTTCAACCAGAACAAAGGCTCGCTGCCGGTGCGTCAGGACATGGACATGAGCCAGTTCGACGCCTGCACGCAGAAGTCCGCCGTGGACTTCAAATACGCCGAGCAAGGCGATGGCCTGCAGCCAAGCATGGCGCACAACATGGCGACTTCCCTGGCGGTGCAGGGGGCGATCTTCGATGTGGTCACCAACTTCCTCAACGACCCGAAAGCGGACCCTGCAACGGCGGTCAAGCAACTGAATTCGGCGATCAAGTCGGCCAAGTAAACGATCGCGGGGCAAGCCCGCTCCCACCGGGCCCCGCGATACCCTCCAACACGGAGCCACCCCATGAACACTGTTGCCACATTCAACAAGGCCTCGCCCGTCGATGCTTTGCAACGCTGGCTGCCCAAACTGGTACTGGCGCCCAGCATGCTGATCGTCCTGGTGGGCTTTTATGGCTACATCCTCTGGACCTTCATCCTGTCCTTTACCAACTCCAGCTTCATGCCCAGCTACAAGTGGGTGGGGCTGGCGCAATACACCCGGTTGCTGGAAAACGACCGCTGGTGGGTGGCGAGCAAGAACCTGCTGGTGTTCGGCGGTCTGTTCATTGCCATCAGCCTGGTGATCGGCGTGCTGCTGGCGGTGTTGCTGGACCAGCGTATCCGTCGCGAAGGGTTTATCCGCACGGTCTACCTGTACCCCATGGCGCTGTCGATGATCGTCACCGGCACTGCCTGGAAGTGGCTGCTCAACCCAGGCCTGGGCCTGGACAAGATGCTCCGCGACTGGGGCTGGGAAGGCTTTCGCCTGGACTGGCTGGTGGACCCGGACCGGGTCGTCTACTGCCTGGTGATCGCTGCGGTATGGCAAGCCTCGGGCTTTGTCATGGCGCTGTTTCTGGCGGGTTTGCGCAGTGTCGATCAGTCGATCATTCGCGCTGCTCAGGTCGACGGCGCCAGCTTGCCGAGCATCTACCTGCGCATTGTGCTGCCCAGCCTGCGCCCGGTGTTTTTCAGCGCCTTGATGATCCTTGCGCATATCGCGATCAAGAGCTTCGACCTGGTTGCGGCAATGACCGCAGGCGGGCCGGGGTATGCCTCGGACCTGCCGGCGATGTTCATGTATTCCTTCACCTTCAGCCGCGGGCAAATGGGCATGGGTTCGGCCAGTGCGATCCTGATGCTCGGGGCGATCCTGTCGATCCTGGTGCCTTACCTGTACTCGGAACTGAGGAACAAGCGCCATGACTAGATCCCTGGCTCCCCGTAGGTTCAGCTTCAGCCGCATCAGCATCTACGCGACGTTGTTGCTGGCCTGCGCGCTGTACCTGATCCCGCTGATTGTGATGCTGCTGACCAGTTTCAAATCGCCGGATGACATCCGCACCGGCAACCTGCTGAGCTGGCCCGAGGTGGTCACCGGCATGGGCTGGATCAAAGCCTGGGACATCGTCGGTGGCTACTTCTGGAATTCGGTGAAAATCACCGTGCCGGCGGTGCTGATCTCGACCCTGCTCGGTGCGCTCAATGGCTATGTGCTGTCGATGTGGCGCTTTCGCGGTTCGCAGCTGTTTTTCGGGCTGTTGCTGTTCGGCTGTTTCCTGCCGTTTCAGACCGTACTGCTACCGGCCTCCTTCACCCTCGGCAAGCTCGGCCTGGCCAGTACCACCACGGGTCTGGTGCTGGTGCACATCGTTTATGGCCTGGCCTTCACCACGCTGTTTTTCCGCAACTACTACTGCAGTGTGCCCGATGCGCTGGTGCAGGCGGCGCGCCTGGACGGGGCGGGCTTTTTCACCATCTTTTTGCGCATTCTGCTGCCGATGTCGGTGCCGATCATCATGGTCTGCCTGATCTGGCAATTCACCCAGATCTGGAACGACTTCCTCTTCGGTGTGGTGTTCGCCAGCGGCGACGCGCAACCGATCACCGTGGCCCTGAACAACCTGGTCAACACCAGCACCGGGGTCAAGGAATACAACGTCGACATGGCGGCGGCGATGATCGCCGGGTTACCGACCCTGTTGGTCTATGTGCTGGCTGGCAAGTATTTCCTGCGCGGGCTTACTGCCGGCGCGGTCAAGGGGTGAATCAACATGGCAACGCTTGAACTGCGCAACGTCAACAAAACCTACGGCAGCGGTCAGCCGGACACCTTGAAGCACATCGATCTGGCGATCGACTCCGGGGAGTTTCTGATTCTGGTCGGGCCCTCTGGCTGCGGTAAATCAACCTTGATGAACTGCATTGCCGGGCTTGAACAGATCAGCGGCGGGGCGATCCTGGTGGACGCTGCCGACATCAGTGGCATGAGCCCCAAGGACCGCGATATCGCCATGGTCTTTCAGTCGTACGCGCTGTACCCGACCATGAACGTGCGCGACAACATCGCCTTCGGCCTGAAGATCCGCAAGCTGTCGGCGGCGGCGATCGATGAAGAAGTGGCGCGGGTGGCTAAGCTGTTACAGATCGAGCACCTGCTCACGCGCAAGCCGGGCCAGCTCTCCGGTGGTCAGCAACAGCGTGTGGCGATGGGTCGGGCACTGGCGCGGCGGCCGAAGATCTACCTGTTCGACGAGCCGCTGTCCAACCTCGACGCCAAGCTGCGGGTGGAGATGCGTACCGAGATCAAACTCATGCACCAGCGCCTGAAAACTACCACGGTGTATGTCACCCACGACCAGATCGAAGCCATGACCCTCGGCGACAAGGTGGCGGTGATGAAGGACGGGCTGATCCAGCAGTTCGGTACCCCGCAGCAGATCTACAACGATCCGGCCAATCTGTTTGTTGCCAGTTTCATTGGCTCGCCGCCGATGAACTTCATTCCTCTGCGCTTGCAGCGCAAGGACGGCCGCTTGCAGGCCTTGCTCGACAGCGGCCAGGCCCGTTGTGAACTGCCGCTAGGGCTCAATGATGCCGGGCTTGAGGAGCGCGAGGTGATCCTCGGCATCCGCCCTGAACAGATCGCCCTGGCCCCGGCGCAGGCCAATGGTTTGCCGAGTATTCACGCCGAGGTGCAGATCACCGAACCGACCGGCCCCGACCTACTGGTGTTCGTCACCCTCAACCAGACCAAGGTGTGTTGCCGCCTGACGCCGGATGTTGCGGTTCAGGTCGGCGACACCCTGAACCTGCAGTTCGACCCGGCGCGGGTACTGCTGTTCGATGCCGCCAGCGGCGAGCGCCTGGGCGTGAATGTCGCGCAGCGTTCTGCTCAGGACAAGGTCGCGCAGTTCAAGGGTCGTTGAACCGGTTGCACGTCATACAAGCCCACCAACAACAATAAAATGAGGACACACGGGATGGATCACTTCAAACGCATCACGCCGCTGCTGCCATTGGGACTGTTGACGGCATTGGGCGTCAGTTGCGGGGCGCACGCGGCCGAGGCTTTTTCTGCCGATTCGAAATGGATGAGCGGTGATTGGGGCGGAACCCGTACCGAGCTGCTGGAAAAGGGCTACGACTTCACCCTGGACTACGTCGGTGAGGTGGCAGGCAACCTCAACGGTGGCTACAACGACGACAAAACGGCACGGTACAGTGACCAGTTCGCGCTTGGCGCTCACCTGGATCTGGAGAAGATCCTCGGCTGGCACGACGCCGAGTTCAAGCTGGCGATCACCGAGCGTAGCGGGCGCAACCTGTCCAACGACCGCATCAGCGACCCGCGTGCCGGGCAGTTCAGTTCCGTGCAGGAAGTCTGGGGCCGTGGTCAGACCTGGCGCTTGACCCAGATGTGGATCAAGCAGAAGTACTTCGACGGCGCCCTGGACGTGAAGCTTGGGCGTTTTGGCGAAGGCGAGGACTTCAACAGCTTTCCCTGCGATTTCCAGAACCTGGCGTTTTGCGGCTCACAGGTCGGCAACTGGGTGGGGAGCGTCTGGTACAACTGGCCGGTGAGCCAGTGGGCGCTGCGGGTCAAATACAACCTCACTCCGGAGTTTTTCGCCCAGGTCGGGGTGTATGAGCAAAACCCTTCCAACCTCGAGACCGGTAACGGCTTCAAGCTCAGTGGCAGTGGCACCAAGGGCATGATCCTGCCGTTCGAACTGGTGTGGTCGCCCAAGGTCAACGCACTGCCGGGTGAATACCGTCTGGGTTACTACTACAGCACGGCCAAGGCCGACGATGTGTTCGACGACGTCAATGGCCAGCCGCAGGCCATTACCGGCAACGACTTCAAGTCGCACTCCAGCAAACATGGCTGGTGGGTGGTGGCGCAGCAGCAAGTCACCGCGCATAACGGCGATGCCAGCCGTGGCCTCAGCCTGTTCGCCAACTTCACCGTGCATGACAAAGCCACCAACGTGGTCGACAACTATCAGCAGGTTGGGCTGGTCTACAAGGGCGCCTTCGATGCCCGGCCCAAGGATGACATCGGCTTTGGCGTGGCACGCATCCACGTCAACGACGATGTGAAAGACCGCGCTGAACTGCTCAACCAGCAGAGCGGTATTGATGATTACGACAACCCCAACTTCGTGCCAATCCAGAAGACCGAGTACAACGCCGAGCTGTATTACGGTGTGCATGTCACCAACTGGCTGACCGTGCGCCCCAACCTGCAGTACATCAAAAGCCCGGGTGGGGTAGACGAGGTGGATAACGCGCTGGTCGCCGGCTTGAAGATTCAGTCGTCGTTCTGAGGCAATATGTTGTAAATTTACGAGCTGATCGCGAAACAAGCCCGCCCCTACCTGGTGGGAGCGGGCTTGTTTCGCGATAAAGGCCCAAACTAACAACAAGAGTCCCCGTTATGCCCGAGCACCCGCTACAACGCTTCTTCACTTCGCAGAGGCCTAGACCGACCTTCGAGTGGGAGCGTTACCAGCAGCGCGATGTGCTGATCATCGATCATCCCCAGTGCCAGGCCGTGTTCAGCCGCCAGGGCGCGCAGTTGCTGCATTTCCAGCCCACAGGCGAACGCCCCTGGTTGTGGTGTGCAGCCCAGTGGCCACAGGTTGGTGCCATTCGCGGTGGTGTTCCGGTGTGCTGGCCCTGGTATGGCCGTCACCCCAGCGAAGACATGTGGCCAGCCCACGGCTGGGCGCGGTTGCTCGACTGGAAGCTGATCGACAGCAGCGAAGACCCAGACGGCGTGACTCTCAAGTGGCGGCTACAGCTGTGCGACTGGCAGGTCGATCTGTCGGCCAGGCTGGGCAAACGCATGGAATTGCAGTTAAGTACCGAACATCAAGACAGCCAACCCTGTCAGCTGAGTCATGCTCTGCTGGCTTACTGGCGTATTAGTGACGTTTCTGAGATAGCGCTGTCTGGGCTAGAAAACATTGAGGGTTATGACCGTTTGAACCGTCAGGCCTGTCGCCAGAAAGGCGCCCTGAAGGTGTTTGGCGGCTGTCAGCGGGTCTTCCCCAATGCGGCGAACGTCCAGCTACACGACCCGGCCTGGCAGCGGCAGTTGAGCATCGATACCGGTGACAGTGAGGACACCATCGTCTGGCACCCCGGCAGTCGGCCATTGATGGGGGTCAGTAGCAGTGAAACGCTGGGCTTCGTCTGTGTTGAGGCCGCCAGTGGCAGCAGTGACAGCTTGAGTTTGGCGCCAGGTGAGCAGGCTCACCTGCGTTTGCAGGCGCAATTGCTCAGTTGAGTTCGTCGTCGATCGGGTAACGGCTGGCGTTGAGGCTTTCCTTGATCTTGCGCAGGTGCGGCTGAAAGTCGACGCCGCGGCGCAAGGTCATGCCGGTGGCCAATACGTCGAGTACGGTCAACTGGATGATGCGCGAAGTCATCGGCATGTAAATATCGGTGTCTTCTGGCAGCGGTATGTTCAGGCTCAGGCTGCTGGCTTTGGCCAGCGGCGAGTCGGCGGCGGTCAGGCCGAGTACCGAGGCGCCGTTTTCCCGGGCCAGGCGTGCGACTTCGACCAGCTCGCGGGTGCGGCCGGTGTAGGAGATGATGACAAATAGCTCACCGGTGTGTGCCACCGAGGCCAGCATGCGTTGCATCAGCACGTCGGCGTGGGCCGAAACGGCGAGGTTGAATCGGAAGAACTTATGTTGCGCATCCAGTGCCACCGGCGCTGAAGCACCGAGGCCGAAAAAGTGGATCTGGCGTGCCTGAATCAGCATGTCGACCGCGCGGCTGATCAGCTGCGGATCGAGCTGCTGGCAGGCGCTGTCCAGCGAGGCAATGGCGCTGCCGAAGATTTTCTGGGTGTAGGAGGCCGGGTCGTCATCGGCTTCAACCGCGCGGCTGACGTAAGCGGCGCCGCTGGCCAGGCTTTGCGCCAGTTGCAGTTTCAGCTCAGGGTAGCCACTGACGCCGAACGAGCGGCAGAAGCGGTTGACCGTTGGTTCGCTGACCTTGGCGGCCTGGGCGAGGGCGGCAATGCTGAAGCGCGTGGCTTGCTGGGGGTTGAGCAAAATGACTTCGGCGACTTTACGCTCAGCCTTGTTCAGTTCTTCGAGGCGGCCCTGGATCTGTTCCAGGAGGTTTCGCACGCGGTCCATGGGTATGTGTCCTTGGGTCGATGAGGCGGCCCGACGGCAGAAGCCGTGAGCGGTTGACGCGGTGGCTTATCGTACTGGTGGCATGGAGGGCGCACCACTTGAATCTGCCACTGAGTAAAATGTTGTGGTTTTTACTACATTATTCCTTGAAAACTGGGAATGAAAACGGTATTTCTAGCTCAACTTGATAAAAGAACCAACATCATGGCATCGATCAGCGTTGAACCTTGCACCTTTGCCCTGTTTGGCGCCCTTGGCGACCTGGCGTTGCGCAAGCTGTTTCCGGCGCTCTACCAGCTCGACCGCGCCGACCTGTTGCACAGCAATACGCGGGTGCTGGCCCTGGCCCGCGAGGCGGGCAGCGTGGCCGAGCACCTGGCGTCGATCGAGGCGCACTTGCGCGAGTTCGTCCCGGCCGGGCAGATCGAGCCGCTGGTGTTGCAGCGCTTCCTCGCACGCCTGAGCTATGTGCATGTCGATTTCCTCAAGGGCGAGGATTACCAGGCGCTGGCCGAGCAGGTCGATGACGGCAATCAACTGATCGCCTATTTCGCCACACCTGCCGCGGTGTACGGCGGTATTTGCGAGAACCTCGACAAGGTCGGCCTCAGTGCCCGTACCCGGGTAGTGCTGGAAAAACCGATCGGCCATGACCTGGACTCGTCGCGGCGGGTCAACGATGCCGTGGCGCAGTACTTCCCGGAAGATCGGGTCTATCGCATCGACCATTACCTGGGCAAGGAAACCGTTCAGAACCTGATTGCCCTGCGCTTTGCCAATAGCCTGTTCGAAACCCAGTGGAACCAGAATTCGATCTCCCACGTAGAAATTACCGTGGCTGAAAAGGTCGGGATCGAAGGGCGCTGGGGCTACTTCGACAAAGCCGGGCAACTGCGCGACATGATCCAGAACCACCTGCTGCAGCTGCTCTGCCTGATCGCCATGGACCCGCCCAGTGACCTCTCTGCCGACAGCATCCGCAATGAGAAGGTCAAAGTGCTCAAGGCGCTGGCGCCGATCACGGGTGAAGGTTTGAGCACCCATGTGGTGCGCGGTCAGTACATTGCGGGTTACAGCGAAGGCAAATCCGTGCCCGGTTACCTGGAAGAAGACAACGCCAACGCCCAGAGCGACACCGAGACCTTTGTCGCCCTGCGCGCCGATATCCGCAACTGGCGCTGGGCGGGTGTGCCGTTCTACCTGCGCACCGGCAAGCGCATGCCGCAAAAGCTCTCGCAGATTGTCATCCACTTCAAAGAGACCCCGCACTACATCTTCGCCCCGGAACAGCGTTTGCAGATCGGTAACAAACTGATCATCCGCCTGCAGCCGGACGAAGGCATCTCCCTGCGGGTGATGACCAAGGAGCAGGGCCTGGACAAGGGCATGCAACTGCGCAGCGGGCCGTTGCAGCTGAATTTTTCCGACACCTGGCGCAGCGCGCGGATTCCCGATGCCTATGAGCGTTTGCTGTTGGAAGTGATGCGCGGCAATCAGAACCTGTTTGTACGCAAGGATGAAATCGAATACGCGTGGAAATGGTGTGATCAGTTGATCGCCGGCTGGAAGCACAGTGGCGATGCGCCCAAGCCTTATGCCGCTGGCTCCTGGGGGCCGATGAGCTCGATTGCACTGATTACGCGTGATGGGAGGTCGTGGTATGGCGATATCTGAACTTGAACTGCCGGCTAACGTAACGGCGCACGACTTTAGCGGTGCTGCGCAATTGGCCGAAGGCTTGGCCAAGGATGTCGCCGCACGCCTGAACGCTGCAATTGCGGCGAAAGGCCAGGCGACCCTGGTGGTGTCTGGCGGGCGTAGTCCGGTGGCATTTTTTCAGGCACTGATTCAGCAGCCGCTGGACTGGTCCAAGGTGCTGGTTACCCTCGCCGATGAGCGTTGGGTGCCGGTTGAGCATGCCGACAGCAATGCCGGGCTGCTCAAGCGTCATTTGTTGACCGGCAAGGCGGCCAAGGCGAGTTTTCTCAGCCTTTATCGCCCTGCAGCCAGCCTCGAAGCGGCTGCGGTCGAGGCTGACCAGGCCTTGGCCAAGCTGACCGCAATCGACGTATTGGTACTGGGCATGGGCGACGACGGGCATACCGCCTCGTTGTTCCCCAACAGCCCGAATCTCAGCGAAGGCCTCGACCGTCACAGCTCGCGGCGCTGCTTGCCGATGCTGGCGCCGAGTGTGCCGCATCAGCGCCTGAGCATGACCCGCGCCTTGCTCGCCCAGGCCGGATTCACCGTGTTGTCTGTGCAAGGCCCAGGCAAACTCGCTACCCTGCGCGCCGCACTGCAGGGCTCGGACATTGCCGCGATGCCGATTCGCGCCTTTCTACAAGACCCTCTGGATATTTACTGGTGCCCATGAGCCAAGGATCCGCCGTTATGACCACGCATGAACTGAAACAGCCGGGAGTTTCGATGACCGACAAGATTGCCCGGATCGATCAGATCTGCACCCAGGCGCGCATTCTGCCGGTGATCACCATTGCCCGCGAAAGCGACATCCTGCCGTTGGCCGATGCCTTGGCCGCGGGTGGCATCAAGACCCTGGAAGTGACCCTGCGTTCGGCGCATGGCTTGAAGGCCATCCAGGTGTTGCGCGAGCAGCGTCCGGAGCTGTGCATCGGTGCCGGCACCGTGCTCGATCGCACGACGTTTGCCGCCGTTGAAGCGGCCGGGGCGCAGTTCGTCGTCACCCCTGGGATTACTCAGGATTTGCTCGAAGCGGGCGTGGATAGCGACATTCCGTTGCTGCCGGGTATCAGTACACCGTCGGAAATCATGATGGGTTATTGCCTGGGCTACCGGCGCTTCAAGCTGTTTCCAGCCGAGATCAGCGGCGGCGTAGCAGCGATCAAAGCCTTTGCCGGCCCGTTTGGCGATGTGCGTTTTTGCCCGACCGGTGGGGTCAACCTGAGCAATGTACAAAGTTACATGGCGTTGCCCAATGTGATGTGTGTGGGCGGTACCTGGATGCTGAACAGTGACTGGATCAAGAACGGCGAGTGGTCGCGGATTACCGAGTGTAGTGCGCAGGCCATGGAGTTGTTGGGCTAAATCGAATTCGTTGTGTGCTACACGGTTTGGGGGCGCTTGGTCGGCGCCCCTTTTTTTTGCGCATCGCGGGGCAAGCCCGCTCCCACAGACCGGTAGGAGCGGGCTTGCCCCGCGATTGGGTTCTCAGAAGCTGTGAGTAATGTTCAGCCCCGGCGAGTCTTCATCGATCAGTGGCTCATTGAGCGCGCGCTCATCGAACGCCAGGTCCATGGTGTAAGCAGGTTTGTAGCCAATATCGCGTTGGTCCACGCGGCCGTTGTCGTGTTTGTCCTTCACAGCCTGTAGATACGCGGCGTGGCTCACCGGCACCGCGATGGAGGTGTGAACCCGCATTTCCTCAACATCTTTACGAAAATACGGGATGTGACCGACATTCCCTTGAGCATCGACCGCCTGGACCATCAGGTACCACTTGCGTCCGGCGGTTTTCGACGTCTTGCACAGTGCGCGATCGGCGCAATGCTCAAAACCGGTCTGTTCGCCTGATCGGTCCACTAGCTCCAGCAGATATTCGTTACCGAGAAAGTCCATCTGCTGTTGCATTTCCACGAGTACATTCTCTACGTACTCAGGGTCACCTTTGTCGATAATGGTCTTCACACGTTGCGCATAGGCGTTCATCTGCGTTTGCAGATCCGCGTTGAGCGGCATGCTGGCCAAGCGCTTGAGCTGTGCCTTGTAGCGTTGCATGTTGGCGCTTTCAGGCACGCTTTCAGCAGCTTTTGGCGCCTGAACGGCCTGGGCCTTGGCCGGTGCTTGGGTAGCGCTTGGTTTGTCGTCAAGCATCGTCCAAGTCTTGATGGCGACAACCAGCGCCAGAAGCAATAGCCAGATCAAGCCTTTCTTGAACTGCGTCTGACACATGAACAGCCAAGCGATCAGCTGTTCTGTTTTCGACAGCGTAGGGGCTTCGAACATCAGGCGGCGGTCGAAGAATTCGCGCACGCCTTGTTCCACCAGCGCATCGTCACACTCGATGCCCTGCTGCTGGTAATACGCCCTGATCCGCTCGGCGACTTCCGTGCGGCGCCGATGCAGATCCAGGTGCTCGCGCATCTGGCGTTGCTGATGGCGAAGCTGGTCGACGAGGGCCATGGCCCCCATCTGTTCGGAGAGTGATCCCCGCTTCATTGCCCGGCCTTGGCCAGCAAGTCGGCAAAGGAACGCTTGGCGTCTTCGACGCAGGCTGCGATTTCCCGGGCAGCATTGGTCGACTCGGCACGGTAGGTGTCGGTCAGGCCTTTCATGTCGTTCTGGAAGGTCAGCATGGCCTGGGCCAGCGAGCGCACGGCGTCGACGCGCAAGGTGGAGCCATAGCTGGCTTTAACGGCCGCGCCCAGTTGCTGGTTGCCGATTTCGCCCAGCGCTTCCAGGCCTTTGCTTATGCCTTCGGTGGTGGCGTTGAGGGTCTGGGTGGCTTCGGCCATACCGCTGTTGGCGGTGAACGACACCGCCAGGCTGGTGAGTACCACTTCGTTGGTGGAGAAGAACGACACCATGCGCTGGTACTGACGCTCTTTGATCACGTGTACCTGGCTGATACGGGCAAAGACCATCTCTGCGGTGTTGTAGCCCACACGCAGGTCATCGGCGATGTCCTTGATGATCTGATAACGCTTGTCTTCGTTCTGCAAGGCGCGCACGGCTTCGTCGCGGCTCAGTTCCAGGGCAGCGCGGCGGGCCGGTTCCTGGCCTTCGGCTGCCGTTACCGCGCTGTTGGCGGCATCGAGCTGCTGGGTGCGTTCGGCCAACACTTTGCCAGCCAGCGCCAGGACTTCCTGGGCATCGACTTCTGCGGTTTTCATTGCCAGGCGGAAGTCCATGTAGGACTCAAGGATGACGTTCTCGCGGGAAATCTGGTCGTTGGCCGACTTGCACACTTGCAGGTAGTGCTCGCGGATGTCGTTGAAGCGGCTGGGGATCGAGCCGCGACGCACGTTCATCCACGCCAGCTTGAGGCGTTCTACGGTGTCCAGGCGACCGTCATCCATCCAGCCGGCCATGTCTGCGGCATCTTCACGCACCGAGGTGAAACTGTCGGTGATGTCCATGAAGCGGGTGGAGATGTCCATGCCCTCGATCTGCTCGCGCACCATCGTGTTAAACGCGGTCGATTGCTGCAGCACGGTGGCAATCGAAGTGACCCGCGTGTTGTCGTAGTCGGCAATGCGATCGAGCAGAGCAAGCACCGGCGCTTGTTGAGTCGGCTGAAGGAAGTTGATGCCGATGCTGCGCAGGTTGCTGAGGGCCTTTTCCAGGTATTGGCTCATGGGGTGTCCTTACGAGGTGGCGCAGCCAGCGGCTGCCGAGTGTACGTGGGGGGAGGTTTCGCTGTCAGGAAGGAACTGGGTATCGAGCAGGCCCAGCAGGTAATCCAGGGTAATTTCGCGCTTCATGTAGCTGCTCAGTAGTTGAGCAACATCCAGCGAGGCGTCGAGCTGTCCGCCATTGTCGTAGTCGTAGAGGCAGAAGCACTCCTCGTGACAATCGCAGTCGCAATCTTGAACACTGCAATAGTCATATGAACAGCCGTTGAGGTGTGGAGTGCAATGGCAGTTGCAGTCGCAGTCTTCGTCGCAATTCAGGCTGCCGAACAGGTGAATACGCAGTTGGCTTTCAAGGTCTTTGGCCAACTCACAAGCGTCTTCGGCCGCGACTTGCCGCTCGTGGCAGTTGTCCAGCGCCTGGACGATGTGCAAGCGTTCCGCACGCAGTGCCTGCAGCCGTGCGCCCGCCTGTGGATTTGAGGCCAGTGCCGGGGCCAGTTCTTCCAGCAAGTCCTTCATGTCCTTGCCACGCGTCTGCTCGCTGATCAGTTGCAAACCGGCCAGAAAGTCCGGGTCTTCGTTGACGAGCAGTGGCACGAGTTCTTCCCGCAGTTCTCGGGCACGCTGCTTGGCTGCGAAGATCTGGCGGGCCAGCAGCTTCTGTTTGACGTTGAGCGCTTCTTTGCCGGCGGTGCGCTGTGCCTCAGCCTGCAGGTCGTACATCTCCTCCTGCAGTGCTTCCAGATTGGCCTGCCGTTCGCTTTGCAGTGTTTCGTTATAGTCCTGCATTTCCAGCAGGATCTGTTCGTTTTCCAGATTGATGCGAAAGTTGACCCGTTTGGCCAGCCAGCCGTCGAGTACGCGTGCCACAGGCCCGCCGTTGTACTCGGCAGTGCCGTAGTGACGATCACGCAGGAAGTTGTAGATCGGGTGCGCTTGGTACTGTGGGAGTTTGACGTTGCATTCGTCGCGCACTTCGATGAAGTCGATTTCAGCCTGCTGTTCGGCGTCCAGTGCGTGCTGAAGTTGCTGCGACACGCGCTGGTATTCGGGTGAGTGTTGCAGCCTGGCCAGTGCCTGGCGGTCAACTTCATCACGTTGCGCGCGAACTTCCCTGTCGTTGCGCAGCGCCTGGGTGATTTCCCGTTCCTGCTCGGCCAACAGCTTGCGCAGGCGTTCGTGTTCGGCACGGCTCGCGTTCAGCAGTTGGGCCAGCTTTGCAGGGGCGCCGGGTAGGGGGCTGAAGGTGTCTGCAACAATGGGGCTGAGGTAGTCGATGAGGTCCTGATCGATGCGCAGGTAGCGTCCCACGAGGGGGAGGTGGGCATGATCGATCTCGTTCATGCGCAGTTCATAGCTACGGGAATGATCTTCGACGATCGCCATCAGGGTGCTGGAAGCCATGCCCTTCATGGCTTGACCCTGGAGCAAGGCTGGGCGTGGTTCATCTGCGTCCTTACAGGTGGTGTCTACGAAAATGAAGCGGGTCCGCAGTATAACGACGGCTGAGGTCAAAGTGATGGCGTTTTAAAATCGGCGCACAAAAAAGCCCGCCTGAAGCAGGCGGGCTCTAGTGCAGCGGGCTCAGCGTCAGGCGGCTTTGGCGGCAGCCTGTTGCGTCAACGAGCGGTTCAGGGCGCTGAACAGGGCCTTGAAGCTGGCAGTGGTGATGTTTTCATCGATACCCACACCATGCACCGGGCGACCACCGGCAACACGCAGCTCAATGTACGCCGCGGCTTTGGCGTTGGTACCGGCGCCAATGGCGTGCTCGTTGTAGTCCATGATTTCCACGGCTACCGGCAAGCCTGCGACCAGTGCTTCCAGGGCACCGTTACCTTTGCCGTGCCAGTGCAGGGTGGTTTCACCTTCGCTGGACACTTCAACCTCAACCTTGCTGTTGCCGTTCTCTTCCTGCAGGCGATGGCTGACCAGCGCGTACGGCGAGTTGGCTTGCAAGTATTCGCGGTGCAGCAGGTTGTAGATCTGCTGGGCAGTCATTTCCAGGCCCAGACGGTCGGTTTCACCCTGTACCACCTGGCTGAACTCGATCTGCATGCGGCGTGGCAAGCTGATGCCGTATTCCTGTTCCAGCAGGTAGGTAATACCGCCTTTGCCCGACTGGCTGTTGACGCGGATGACTGCCTCGTAGCTGCGGCCGATGTCGGCCGGGTCGATCGGCAGGTACGGTACTTCCCACTTGGCGTCGTCTTTCTGCTGGGTGAAACCCTTGCGGATCGCATCCTGGTGCGAGCCGGAGAACGCGGTGTGAACCAGGTCACCAACGTATGGATGACGTGGGTGCACCGGAATCTGGTTGCATTCCTCGACCACCTTGCGCACGCCATCGATGTCGGAGAAGTCCAACTGTGGGTCCAGGCCTTGGGTGTAGAGGTTCAGGGCCAAGGTCACCAGGTCGACGTTACCGGTACGCTCGCCGTTGCCGAACAGGCAGCCTTCGACACGGTCGGCACCGGCCATCAGGCCCAGCTCGGTGGCGGCCACGCCAGTACCACGGTCGTTGTGGGTGTGCAGGCTGATGATCACGCTGTCGCGACGGTTGACGTTGCGGCCGAACCACTCGATCTGGTCGGCGTAGATGTTCGGCGTCGACACTTCGACGGTAGCCGGCAGGTTGAGGATGATCTTGTGCTCAGGCGTCGGGTTCCACACCTCGATCACCGCATCACAGACTTCCTTGGCGAACTCCAGTTCAGTGGCGCTGAAGGTCTCTGGCGAGTACTGGAACGTCCACTGGGTTTCTGGCTGCTGGGCGGCATATTTGACGAACAGCTTGGCCGCGTTCACCGCGATGTCTTTCACGCCTTGCTTGTCCTGGTTGAAGACAATACGGCGGAACGATGGGCTGGTGGCGTTGTACAGGTGGACGATGGCCTTTTTCGCACCGCGCAGCGATTCGAAGGTACGGGCGATCAAGTCTTCACGGGCCTGGGTCAACACCTGGATGGTGGTGTCATCAGGAATATGGCCGTCTTCGATCAGGGTACGAACGAAGTCGAAATCGGTTTGCGATGCCGAAGGGAAAGAGGCTTCGATCTCTTTCACGCCGACACTGACCAGGGTCTTCCAGAAACGCAGCTTCTTCACCGCATCCATCGGCTCGATCAGCGACTGGTTGCCATCACGCAAGTCGGAGCTGCACCAGATAGGCGTCTGGGTGATGGTCTTCGATGGCCAGGTACGGTCAGGCAAGTTGACGGTAGGGAAGGCACTGTATTTTTTCGAAGGGTCTTTGAGCATGGTCATGAAAAGCAATCCTTTAGTGTGCGGCCTGATGAAGGTGGCCTGCCGAACGAAAACGAGATGAAAAGGCGAGGCGACGCGATTCAGCTTGGTAGTCGTGCACTGACCAGGCAGAGGCTGCGGTGTTGACGAAGCAGAATGAGGGTCTGAAAGGTTTTCATGTCTTCAACCCTACCCAGTGAGGTTAAAGATGGCAAGTGTTGCGAAAAATTTGAGAGGAATGCTTAAAAAATCAAAGAAGTCGAAATTTTATAGCGATTTATTGAGGTGGGATCATATTTTATTGCGATGACTTGCCAGCTTGGGAAATCCGCTGTCATAGCAACTGCCTTGATCATCCTGTGGGAGCGGCGGTGCGGCGACCCGACTTGCCCCGCGATGCGGTGAAACAGACAAATCGCTATCGCGGGGCAAGCCCGCTCCCACAGGTGGTGCAAGACAGTTCACCCATAGGAATCAGGGCTGGAAGGCACCGATGAAGATGGCTGGGTCTACCCGCGCGTCGTTGAGGCTGACGTTCCAGTGCATGTGCGGGCCTGTTGCCCGGCCGGTTGCGCCGACCCGTCCGACCACTGCGCCGCGGCTGAGCTGCTGGCCGGGCTTCACGTCGATCTTCGACATATGGCAGAACATGCTGATAAAGCCTTGGCCATGATCGACGAACACTGTCTGGCCATTGAAGAAGTAATTGCCCACCAGAATCACTTTGCCGTTGGCCGGGGTTTTGATCGGTGTGCCAGCAGGCACGGCGAAGTCCAGCCCGGCATGCGGGTTGCGCTCTTCGCCATTGAAGAAGCGGCGCACGCCGAACTTGCTCGACAGTGGGCCATTGACCGGTTTGTCGAGCATCAGGTTGCTCGGCAGGGTAGGGCTGAAACTGCGGTAGGCCTTGAGCTGTTCGGCCAATTCGGCGTCGATACGCTTGAGGTCGGCCGGATCAGGATTGACCTGACGCTTGTTCTTCAAGGTGATGCGCTGTTCCGGGTACTTCTTGCTGCCTACGTTGAAACTGAGGGTGCGTGTGCCTTGGGTGATCTTCGCCTGGCCGGGCTTTTGCGTGAGCGGGATGCCGACGATGGCCAGCCAGTTGTCCTGCTCCTTGACCACCAGCACCGGCTTGCCATCAAAGCGTGCGCTGGGCGCCTGGGCTGCCGGGCCAAGGTTAACAACCGCAACTCCACCGGGTACCGGTTTGTTCAGTTGACGGGTGATGTAGCTGGCCTGGGCGCTGCTGGCGAACATCAGGCACAGCAGCATCAACGGGGCAAACAAACGGGGCATGGTTCAGTCCAGTAATGAAAGCGTGACCGGGGTCAGGTGATTGTCTTCAACGCGTACCTGCAGCTCACCTTCGCCCAGGCGGGCAGTCAGGCGCTGGCCGTTTTGGGTCTGGGTGGCGCTACGAATGGCCTGCCCGCGCTCATCGAGGAGGATGCTGTAGCCGCGTCCTAGGGTGGCCAGCGGGCTGACCACGTGCAGGGTTTGCATGTGCGCCTGGAGGCGTTGGCGACGGTCCTTGAGCGTTTCGCGCATGGCCCGCGGCAAGCGCTCGGACAGGCTGTCCAGGCGCTGCTTGAGCAAGGCCAGGGTGCGTCCGGGATGCTGCGCAGCCAGGCGGGTATCGAGGCGCGCCAGGCGCTCGCGGCGTTGGTTGAGGCGTTGTTCGAAGGCGCGGCGCAGGCGCATGTCCAGGTCATCCAGACGTTGCGCTTGTTGACGCAGGCGCTCGCCGGGGTGGCGCAGGCGTCGGGTCAGGCCATCCAGGCGCAGGCGGTCGTGGCTCAGGCGGCTCTGCATGCGTAGCAGCAGGCGACGCTTGAGGCTGTCGATACGGCGCTGCAGGTCGCTGCTGTCCGGCGCCAGCAACTCGGCCGCAGCTGAAGGCGTGGGTGCGCGTACGTCGGCGACAAAGTCACTGATCGACACATCCGTCTCGTGGCCGACGGCGCTGACAATCGGCGTGACGCAGGCGGCAATCGCGCGCGCCACTGGCTCTTCGTTGAAGCACCAGAGGTCTTCCAGCGAACCACCGCCACGGGCCAGGATCAGCGCGTCGAAGCCGCCGGCATCGGCCAGTTGCAAGGCCCGCACGATCTGATTGATGGCTTCACGGCCTTGCACGGCGGTCGGGATCAGGGTCAGTTCGACTTGCGGGGCACGGCGGCGGAACACGCTGATGATGTCGCGGATCACCGCACCTGTCGGCGAGCTGACAATGCCGATGCGTTGCGGGTGGGCGGGCAGGGCGACCTTGCGTTCGGCGCTGAACAGCCCTTCGGCTCCGAGCTTTTCCTTGAGCGCTTCGAAGGCCAGGCGCAGTGCGCCGTCGCCGGCCGGTTCGACCGTATCGAGGATCAGTTGGTAGTCGCCACGGCCTTCGAACAGCGAGACCTTGCCGCGCACCTTGACTGCCAGGCCGTCACGCAGGGCCTGGCGCACGCGCACGGCGTTCTGGCGGAACAGTGCGCAGCGCACCTGAGCACCGCTGTCTTTAAGGGTGAAATAGACATGGCCGGACGCCGGGCGGGCGAGGTTGGAGATTTCGCCTTCAACCCAGACATTACGGAACACGTCTTCGAGCAGCACCCGGGCGCGGCCGTTGAGCTGGCTGACGGTGAGGACTTCGCGGTCCAGGCCGAGTCTTTCGAAAGGGTCTTTGATCATGGGGCAGCATCATAAAGCAATGTTGCACTGGCGCGGTAGGCGCGGGCTTGTCCTGCGATTGTGATCTGTCAGGCAGATCGTAGCGCGGGGCAAGCCCGCGCCTACGGGGTCATGTGTTCGACGAATTGCCTGACCAATGTTCCGGCGTCCTGGCGGTAGGCCAAGGCCACGGTGCTGGCGCAGCCTTCGTCCGCCAGGGCAATGAACTTCAGCGATGGCGGTGCTATTTCCTGCATGGACTTGGGTAACAAGGCCACACCGAATCCGGCCTGGATCAACTGCAACTGGGTTGTCTTGCGTGACACCACTCGCGCAGCTTGCGGGAAGAATCCGGCGCGCATGCACAATTCGGCAGACAGGTAGCTCAAGCCGCCACGCTGATGGTGGGGGATGGAGATAAACGGC
This sequence comes from Pseudomonas sp. NUPR-001, assembly GCF_052147955.1. Lineage (NCBI taxonomy): Bacteria > Pseudomonadati > Pseudomonadota > Gammaproteobacteria > Pseudomonadales > Pseudomonadaceae > Pseudomonas > Pseudomonas sp. NUPR-001. The sequence goes on along the minus strand of NZ_CP197353.1, from coordinate 4,800,665 downwards.
AGGTCACGCAGTTGCGCCAGACAAACGCGGGTTTCTCCGGCCAGCGGATGATTCTCGGCGACGGCCAGCAACAAAGGTTCTTCGAACAGCGGCTGGACACACAGCCCTTCGTGCTGGCGCAACACTGGCAGGCGCAACAGGCCGATTTCCAGACGGCCTTGCGCAAGTTCCTGCAGTTGCATTTCAGAAGACTGCTGCGCGATGTCCATGGCCACACCTGGATGCTCATGCAGATAACTGCTGAGGCGGCTCAATAACGGCCCGGTCAAGGGCACGGTGCTCGAGTGATTCAAGCGCAGATTGCCGCTCACCCCCTGGCCGACATCCCGAGCCAGCTGTTGGGCTTTTTCCAGGTCGATCAGCAAGGTACGGGCTCTTGGCAAGAAGGCCTGGCCGGCAGCGGTCAGGCGCGGCTGGCGAGCAGTGCGTTCGAACAGCAAGGTATCGAGCTGCGACTCCAGCTCTTTGATCTGCCGGCTCAGGGCGGACTGGGCGATGAACAGGCGCTCGGCGGCGGCGCTGAAGCTGCCGCTCTCGGCGATTTCAACGAAGTAGCGCAACTGACGGGTGGAGATCATTAGTGCTATGCCGTTTCGAGATGTCTGCTGGCGAAAATGCATATTAGTCGGCATGGCTAGCGGCTGGGTAAAGTTTCTTCACCTTCACTGTTGGCGACCACCATGCTCTCGGCTCTGCTTTCCCAATTACCCTTCAGCGCCTTCGACTGGCTGCCAATTCTGTTCGGTGTCGGTGCCGCTTACATCGTTTTCGGCATCGCGGGTTTCGGTACCGCGCTGATAGCGGGACCTGTGTTGATCAACTTCATGCCGCTGTCGCAGATCATCCCGTTGCTGGTGCTACTGGATTTCGTCGCCGCCCTTGGTAACTGGCTGCCAGCACGCAGAGCGGTGGCCCGTAGCGAATTGCTGCGCCTGCTACCGTGCATGGCCCTGGGATGCACCCTCGGTGTGATGTTTTTGCTCACGCTCAAATCCGACCTGTTGTTGCTGTTGATGGGCCTTTTTATCAGCGCTTACGCCTTGTACAGCCTGGCGGTGAAGGCCAGGCCAGCACAGCTTGCGGCGGCCTGGGCGGTACCTATGGGAACCGCGGGCGGCCTGTTTGGTGCCTTGTTTGGCAGCGGTGGGTTTCTCTATGCGATTTATCTCAACGCCCGCTTGCCCTCCAACGAGCAGGCACGGGCGACTCAAAGTGCGCTGATCAGTTGCAGCACGGTGGTGCGCCTGAGCCTGTTTCTGATCGCCGGGGTGTATGCCGACCTTCCGTTGATAGTGCTGGCGCTGTGTTTGCTGCCGGTGATGCTGATCGGTGTGTACCTGGGCCGGCGTCTGACCTTGAACATGTCACGAGACGCCTTTGTGCGGCTGGTCAGCTGGCTGGTGCTGGCCAGCGGCATTGCCCTGATCGGTCGCTACCTGAGTGAGGTAAACTGGCCGCTTTGAGCATGTTTGGCTGCCGTCATGATTACCCAGAGCATCATTGTCCCGAAGATTTCCACGGTTCCTGTGCATGAGCCCCGCGCCCGGGCGATTCTGCGCTGGCTGGTGCGCGAGAAAATCATCGAGGAACAACTGAGCACCTGCGGCAGCACCGGCAACCGTATGGCCTACGCCATTGCTGAAGGCGCGCGCAAAGTGGTGGAGCGGCCGGAATTGCTGCCTTACGGTCAGGCCGTCAATGGCCTGGAAGTGATCAGCAAACGTTGCATCTATACCCCGCTCGATGGCTTTCTCGAAGAGGCCGGCTGCGCCGAGTGCCGCCGCGAGGTGGGCGTGGCGCTGTTCGAAAGCCTGGAAGAATGGATGCCGGGGCAAACCGACAACTTCATTTGCCCGTTGTGTGGTCACGAAGACGACATCAATGGCTTTCTGTTTCTGCAACCTTGCGCGTTTTCCAACCTGGGTTTCATCTTCAATAACTGGAGCGCGGCACAGTTCAAGCAGGCTTTTCTCGATGACTTCGCCGACTGGCTGGATCAGCCGGTGGCGGTCGTTGAGGTAAGCCGCGCCGGTAACTGACCGAAGGCCGATCTTTGCATTGAGCGAAAGGCTCTGGATGAGTATAATGGCGCGCTTCCATTTTTCCCGCCCGGGAGCCCCCGCGATGCTGCGTATCAGCCAAGAAGCCCTGACCTTCGACGACATTCTCCTAGTGCCTGGTTATTCCGAGGTACTACCCAATGAAGTCAGTCTCAAGACCCGTTTGACCCGTGGCATCGAGCTGAATATTCCGTTGGTTTCCGCCGCCATGGATACCGTGACCGAAGCCCGCCTGGCCATTGCCATGGCCCAGGAAGGTGGCATCGGCATCATCCACAAGAACATGACCATCGAGCAGCAAGCTGCCGAAGTGCGCAAGGTCAAGAAGTTCGAGGCTGGTGTGGTCAAAGACCCGATCACCATCGAGGCTGATGCCACGGTGCGTGACCTGTTCGAACTGACCCGTCTGAACAACATTTCCGGCGTTCCGGTACTGCACAATGGCGACCTGGTCGGTATTGTCACCTCCCGTGACGTGCGCTTCGAAAGCCGCCTGGACGCCACTGTCCGTGAAGTGATGACGCCTAAAGAGCGTCTGGTCACGGTCATGGAAGGCGCTGACAAGAACGAAGCGCGTGAACTGCTGCACAAGCACCGCATCGAGCGCGTGCTGATCGTCGACGAAAAATTCGCCCTCAAAGGCATGATGACCGTCAACGACATCGAAAAAGCCAAGGCCTACCCGCTGGCCAGCAAGGACGACCAGGGTCGTCTGCGCGTTGGCGCTGCGGTCGGCACCGGTAAAGACACCGGCGATCGCGTTACCGCACTGGTTGCCGCCGGCGTTGACGTGGTGGTGGTCGACACCGCTCACGGCCACTCCAAAGGCGTGATCGATCGCGTTCGCTGGGTCAAGGAGAACTTCCCGCAGGTTCAGGTCATCGGCGGCAACATCGCTACCGGCGCTGCGGCCAAAGCCTTGGCCGAAGCCGGCGCTGACGCCGTCAAGGTCGGTATCGGTCCTGGCTCGATCTGCACCACCCGTATCGTTGCCGGTGTCGGTGTGCCGCAAATCAGCGCCATCGCCAATGTTGCCGCAGCCCTTGAAGGCACCGGTGTTCCGCTGATCGCCGACGGTGGCATCCGCTTCTCCGGCGACCTGTCCAAGGCCATCGTTGCTGGCGCTTCCGCGGTGATGATGGGCTCGATGTTCGCCGGTACCGAAGAAGCACCCGGCGAGATCGAACTGTTCCAGGGCCGTTCCTACAAGGCTTACCGTGGCATGGGCTCGCTGGGCGCCATGTCCCAGGCCCAGGGTTCCTCGGACCGTTACTTCCAGGACTCCTCGGCCGGTGCCGAGAAGCTGGTACCGGAAGGTATCGAAGGTCGTGTGCCGTACAAGGGCACCCTGACCGCGATCATCCACCAGCTGATGGGTGGCCTGCGCTCCTCGATGGGCTACACCGGCAGCGCCAACATCGAAGAGATGCGCACCAAACCAGAGTTCGTGCGTATCACCGGTGCCGGCATGGCCGAGTCCCACGTGCATGACGTACAAATCACCAAAGAAGCGCCAAACTACCGGGTCGGCTAACGCCTCCAGTCGTCAGTTACAAGCTTCTAGCTTTAAGCGGTAGTTGCGCTGCAGCAGCTACCGCGTTCCCCCCGAACAACTTGCAGCTTGCGGCTTGAAGCTTGCAGCTGCATCAGAGATTGAGTCATGGCCCTCGACATTCACGCTCACCGTATCCTGATTCTCGACTTCGGTTCCCAGTACACCCAGCTGATCGCCCGCCGCGTGCGCGAAATCGGCGTGTACTGCGAACTGCACCCGTTCGACATGGACGATGAAGCGATTCGCGAATTCAACCCGCGCGGCATCATCCTTGCCGGCGGCCCTGAGTCCGTGCACGAAGCCAACAGCCCGCGCGCCCCGCAAGCTGTGTTCGACCTGAAAGTCCCGGTACTGGGCATTTGCTACGGCATGCAGACCATGGCCGAGCAAATGGGCGGCAAGGTTGAAGGTTCCGAGCTGCGCGAATTCGGTTATGCCCGCGTTGACGTGGTCGGCAAGAGCCGTCTGCTCGACGGCATCGAAGACCATGTCGACGATGACGGCGTACTGGGCCTGGACGTGTGGATGAGCCACGGCGACAAGGTCACCCAGATGCCGGGTAACTTCAGCGTCCTGGCCAGCACCCCGAGCTGCCCGATCGCTGGCATGTACGACGATGCCCTGGGCTACTACGGCGTGCAGTTCCACCCGGAAGTGACCCACACCAAACAAGGCGGTCGCATTCTTTCGCGCTTCGTCCAGGACATCTGCGGCTGTGAAGCCCTGTGGACCCCGTCGAACATCGTTGAAGACGCCATTGCCCAGGTACGTGAGCAAGTGGGTTCGGCCAACGTCCTGCTGGGTCTGTCCGGCGGCGTCGACTCCTCGGTAGTTGCTGCGCTGCTGCACCGCGCCATCGGCGACCAGCTGACCTGCGTTTTCGTCGACAACGGCCTGCTGCGCCTGCACGAAGGTGACCAGGTGATGGCCATGTTCAAAGAGAACATGGGCGTCAAAGTGATCCGCGCCGACGCTGAAAAGCAGTTCCTGGACAACCTGGCTGACGAAGCGGACCCAGAGAAGAAGCGCAAGATCATCGGCCGTACCTTCATCGACATCTTCGATGCCGAGGCCAGCAAACTGGACAACATCCAGTTCCTCGCCCAGGGCACCATCTACCCTGACGTCATCGAGTCGGCTGGCGCCAAGAGCGGCAAAGCCCACGTGATCAAGTCGCACCATAACGTCGGTGGCCTGCCGGAGGAAATGAACCTCAAGCTGGTCGAGCCGTTGCGCGAACTGTTCAAAGACGAAGTACGCAAGATCGGCCTGGAACTCGGCCTGCCGTACGACATGGTCTACCGTCACCCGTTCCCAGGCCCGGGCCTGGGTGTGCGTATTCTGGGTGAAGTGAAGAAGGAATACGCCGACCTGCTGCGTCGCGCCGACCACATCTTCATCGAAGAACTGCGCAAAGCCGACTGGTACCACAAGACCAGCCAGGCATTCGTGGTATTCCAACCGGTCAAGTCGGTGGGTGTCGTCGGTGATGGCCGTCGTTACGCCTGGGTTGTCGCCCTGCGTGCCGTAGAAACCGTGGACTTCATGACCGCGCGTTGGGCACACCTGCCGTACGAACTGCTGGAAACCGTCAGCGGCCGGATCATCAACGAGATCGAAGGCATCTCCCGCGTTACTTACGACGTGTCGAGCAAGCCGCCAGCAACGATCGAGTGGGAATGATCCCACGCCGGGCACTGACCGGCCTGCGCTAGCGTGAAACACCCTGAAGCCCGCCTAACAGCGGGCTTTCGGCTTTTTGGGGCCTAGCCGTCGGTCACCTGCAGTCCTGCTTTTGTTTCAGAGGTTCAAACTACCAGATGCGACTCTAAACGGAGGCGTATGACAATGAGTACTACCATAAGGAGCGCGATGACCTTTGCACTACTCACGGCATCGTGCATGACAGCGTTTGCAGAGCCCTACGACGCTGTCGACGACGAATCTGGATTTGTCCAGGCCGTCGTCAGAAATGGTTCACACTCGATGCATCCCAACGCGCCTATAGCCACCGAACAAATCGCTGACGATGACGCCTTGGGATATACCCAGTTAGTCGGGAGAAACGGTTCACACTCGATGCATCCCAATGCACCTGTAACCACTGAGCATTTCGCTGGCGATGATGTCGAAGTGCTACAGCCCACTGAAACGCAATAGCCAGAGGCTCCCAGGAGCAACTGAGACCATCGCAAGAGTGCTCGAAGCCTGCAGCCGTCAACGGCCATCGCTGGAGACATACACATCCAGCACGACACCCAACATCCGGCCTTCGCGGGCTTCGATCACTCGAGGTTCAACGTCCTGCTGCGCAAATACCCCGGCCATCGAGCACCATTGGGGCTCACGGTGATCGTTGAATGTGCGCTGCATATCGCTGAATATGGCGATGGCAAGCACATTGAATTAGCCCGCCTGGAAAACACCCTTGAGGGAATGCTCGATTTGCTCGGCTGAACTCATTTGTCAGCAAGGACCTGAATGATGAATTGGAAGGCTCTGGAACAGGCGCTGTTCGACGCCGCCAGACAGACACTGCAAACGCTGCTCGATAAGCAGGGCAGCCCTTTGTACGCCGCAGCGTTTCATGCCAGCTACCGAGAAGAAGAGGCGGTTCTGTCGCTGCCCAGCTTTGCCGCAAACAGCCTGCAAGCACTCAGCGAAGACTACCCCGACGAGGAAGATGAAAGCTTCAGTTCGGTGAAGTGGAACCCGGCGGACTGGCGCTGGGATTGGGAAATCTGCGCGGGTGAGCCGTTCACGCGGCTCGATGATGAGTTGCAAACCCACGCCAATCGGCTTGGCCCGCGCCAATGGCAAGCGGCTGAGCAACGCTTGCTGGTCACCGTTAGTCGTGCCGCCAGGTCGCTGGGCCGCCATTTCAGTCAGCATCCTGGTGTGACGCCAGGCTTCGTGGTGATTTTTCATGACGTTGCTGGCTATATGCCTTTGGCCAAGCGCAGCATGACCCGCCAACAGTTCGAGGATAATTTCCCTGTTGAATTGGCCATTGAAAACACCTTGCGCGATGTTGCTGCCTTGCCGCTTGCCGAGCAGGTCGCCTTCTACGTCAGCCGCTTACATTGTTTGGAGGGCATTTCGGGGGAAGACGCAGAGCGCTGGCTGATTGCCAACGGCCGTCCCGCACAGGCAGCGCTTATCGAACGGCTCAACGGGCACAAAGCGTCTAGCGCTGCCGCGCGTATTCTCGGGCTGGCCGGCATGGCTGAAGAGCCCGTCATCCAGGCCCTGCGCCGACAGGCGATTGAGGCCTGTAAGCAGTCGACCCGCAACTGGTGCACAAATGCCTTGGGTTACCTTGAGGATTTCGACTGGCTTATGCAGCAAGCGCCCGACGTCGCTGTCGCGGGGATTTGCGCCAACTTTGACGGATTCCGCTGGCGGGGCGTGCAGCCACCGGTGCTGAACTACACACCCGTTGAGCGCTTGCTTGATCAGCGTCCAGAGCTTCGGGCTGCTGTTGAAGAGACCCTTGAAGACGTCTACGGCCGGATCGATACCACCACGGCCGATGTCAGCGAAGCCTTGCGCGGTTTGCTTTCACCACACGTAGCCATTCGTCGTCATGCTGTGAGTGGATTGAATAACCGTGGCCTGCTGCCCGACGACACGCTTCGAGCCGTCGAGGCACTACGCCTGGCAACACAGGATACCGATGAGCAGGTGCGGCACCTCGCGGGCCTTGGCCTGAAGGCTATGAAACCCAGCCTGGCTCATCTTACCGATTCAACTCGGTGATGAGCGTGTGCCCGGTCGGGCGGTTGCTGGAGTCTGATTCTGAGCAGTGGGAGCCAGACAGAGTCAAAATGCCAGGCGCCGTAGACAATGAAAGCGTTTTTTTAACGCAGTAAACATGTAACGCCGTGGCGCCTTGAGAAATCGCACAGTGGGCTTCCCTAAACATGGAAGCCGCTGCGATGAACGAAACATCTTTGACGTTGACCTTGCACAACGAACTCTCGGCGATTGCCCGGCGAGTGGTGCTCGCCTTCCCTGACATGAAGGCAGATGCTCGTCAGGCTGCGCTTGATCTGCTCGGTGCTGAAGGTCTGCCCGAATTGGATCCGGATCAGGTCTATTGGCATCGCTTTACCGGGGCAATGAGCAGCAGCAGGACATTTACCGGCTGGCAGCACGGCGGTCCCCCGGAGCAATCGCTGAGCTTGACCGAGTTGGTCATACGGCGATTTCGTGTCGGTGATCAGGACGCTTCGGACCTGCTGTCTACGTACGGTGGTTTCTATTCTGAGGGCCCCGAGGCCGGTTATTACGACGAGAGCAATGAGGTGCGCCTGGAACCTCAGCGCGTTCTCAATGCGTTTTGGGTGCTGGATTTCGGTGCCGTATACCAACGTAAAGCAACCACGTTCTGGGAGAATCATAGCGACGATGTTCGCACCCTGGCCAAGCTCAACTATTTGTCTGAAGCCTTGCAAGCGGGCTTGAGCGGGCAACTGGACGCATTACAGTTGCAGCAGGTGTTCGACGCTATTGGGTTCGACAGTGGCATCGCCCCACAACTGCAGCACTTCGAACAGATGCAACCGCCGCAGGCGGGCGTCCAGATTGGCACGTTGAGCCTGTGCGGCAAGCCATCCACTGACGCGATCTGGCTGCAGGTGCAGGACGGCCATCACGTCCTTTACTTGCCGGGTAACGTACCGTCTTTCAAGGGGTTCGACAGCGAGCAGGCACTGGCTGAGTACCTGTTCGGCTGGCTTCAGGTGCCCGACAGTACTGAGCAGTTGCTGGCGCACTTTACCGCTGAGTCGCAAAGCCTGCGAGCATTGCGCAGCCAGCTACAGGGCTTTGCGAAGGGAAGTGTCGAGCAGTTTGCTGCGCACGTGCGGTGGGAGCCGATCAGAGGCGAGGTGTTTACCTGGGTTCGTGATAGCGCCAGGCAGCGTATGTGCAACGAAGTCGACGCGGTCTTGCGTACCAATTCCGAGTTACGCGTTCAATTGTGGATCGGTTACCTCAATGCAGTGGCTCGCCTGCTTGGCCCTATGGTACCGGCGGGCTGGCCGCTGGCGCTGTTGCTGGTTGCGGTTGGGGTAGCCCGAGTAGCGCTGAACGCTGAGCAGGCGGTTGATGGCGACACTATTGAAGAGCGCCACGCAGGTGTGTTGGGAGCGATTCTGGCGAGTGTCGACATAGTGCTTAATCTTCCCTTTCTGATTCCGTTGGGCAGCAGTTCCGAGCAAGCCTTGGAAGATTTTACTGGGAATGCGCTGGTCAATGTTCCTCCCGCCGCGGCAGGCTCCTTGCGGGGTGTCAGTACCCTTGCTGATGGTGGGCAATACATCGAGATGTCCGGACTGTCGTATCGCGTGCGTTACGACTCGACGCTGGGCAGCTGGATGATTGTTGCCGAGGAAGATCCGTTTTCCTTCGCGGGCGGTATTCCTGTCCGTATGAATGAGGCGGGGCAGTGGGAAGTGTTCGAGTCTCCCTGCTTGCGCGGTGGCGGCCAGTGTCTGGGCGGATTGACGCCTGAGCCGCCAGCTGAAGTTGTTGATTATTCGGCTTTCGAGGTTCCAGCAGGGAGCTATGAGGTACCGGTCAGATCCCGTCCGGCCATGCGTGAACTGATCAGTATGAGTAACCGGCGGATGCTCTCCGGTGATTTTTTTGATCCGCAGTCGCCCTTGAATGACGTGTGCGACAGCTTGCAGCGAGTCCGCCAACAGTTGAGTGAAGATGCCAGTGGATTCTTTGCCGGCTGGCCCGAATTGCCTTACGTCGAAGTGACGGAGCCTGCCGCATCGGTTCCACCACAACGGGCGTTCATCGAGTTGCTTGAGCGGCATAAAGGCCTGGTGATTGGAGAGTCGCATGCCTCGGTCGCCAGTAAGCGCTGGCTGATGGACAACTTCAAACCGTTGTATGACAGCGGAGTACGCACGCTCTATCTTGAGCACGTGATGAGCGACATGCACCAACTCGACTTGGATGCCTTTGCCCGTACCGGGCGAATGACGCGCAACCTGGAGGGTTACCTGCGGGAACTGGATGAGGGCCATTTCACTGACCCGGGTGCTCGCTACAACTTTCTGGAGCTGGTGAGAAAGGCGCGAGCCAACCGAATCAGTGTGCAAGCGATCGACTGTGTCGCGAGCTATCGGCTGGACGGGCTGGATGCGGTGTATTGGGGTAACCCGTTGCGCCAGAAAATGATGAATTACTACGCCCATCAGACGATTTCGATCAGAGAGGCCGCCAGGCCCACTGAGCGATGGGTAGCCCTGGTCGGCAATACGCACAGCAACTTCTACAAAAAAGTACCCGGCGTCGCCGAGCTGCAAGGGGTGCCCGGCTTGCGTATCGTTGATGCCGGCCCTGGGCAGGCGACCGGTATAACGCTTGATCCAGGCGAGTATTTCCTGCCTAGCATGGGCAATCCCGATGGCATCGTGCAGGGTGATTTGCGGCTGGCGCTACAGACCAGGCTCACGCCCGTTGAATTCCTCGACCCGGCCACCGCACCGCCAGGTGTAGTTCACCCCAGGCTCTAGGCCCTGAATTGCGAACGGTGGGAGCGGGCTTGCCCCGCGATTGCGATTCGTCTGTTTCACCGCATCGCGGGGCAAGCCCGCTCCTACCGACGGTTACCAGCCTAGTTGTTTGTTGAACGACAACGCATCGTAGTAGTCATGCTGCGAGGCGATCTTGCCGTCCTTGAGCTTGATGAAACTCACGCCCTTGAACGACAGCGGCTTGTTGGTCGCCGGTGTCTCGGGCGCCCAGGCGCCGGTGTTGTTGCCGTCGAACTGCCACTCGAAGGCGATGTTGTCGCCGTCGACGATCGGCTGCCCGAGCATTTTCCATTTCAGGTCTGGCACGGCATCGATAAACAGTTTGATCACCTCGACCCTGGCCGCTTCTCTGCCGACTTTTGGCACTCCGACGGAGGCATCGAGAAACTCCCCGTCTTCGGCAAAATACTGTGCCGCCGCATCAGGGTCGTGTTTGTTCCAGGCGCTCATGTAGGCCGTGATGACCTCCAGGGTTTTGTCTTTATCCGCTGCAAACGACAACTGGGTAAACAGGAGAATGGCCAGGAGGCTGACAAGGCGAAGCGATAGCCGCTGCATGGTATTTCCTCTTCGATTATTGCTGTTGTTAGAAACGCGCAAATCGGTTTTGCCCAGCCATGCAGCGCCCTAGCGCGGCGTTGGCAGTTCCACCAGCGACCAGTCAATCGAGAGTGGATTGAGCTTGTGCACCTTGGCCGCGGCCGGGCGACTGGCCATGTTGCCGACAAACCAGTTGGTGGAGTTCGCTGCGACGATGCGGCCTTCGCCGTTGATGATGAACGCTTCATTGTTCATGCGCAGCAGGCAGCGGGTGAGCAGTTGATCGAATTCGTGCATGGCAATGTCTGCTGCCGCAACGCCAACAAAATGCCCGCTTGCGACGATCGGTACAGAGAAGGCCAGTACATACAGTTCGGTGCCGTAGAGGTCGACGAAGGGCCCTTCGACCGATGGCTGCAAGGTCGACTTGGGCCGGGTGAACCAGGGCATGCCCTGGTAGTTGTAGAAGCTTTCGCTCTGGCGATTGAAGTTAAGCATCAGCGGCGCGATTTTGCCGCTGACCGGGCGATAAAACCATTCAAGGAAGAGTTCTTGATCGGCAAGCTCGCCCGGTTCCACCACCACGCCGGTGCCGTGGGTGTAGGTGTCGTTGTTTGACAGCCGCTGCTCGATGGTCGTCTGCAGAAACGCCAGGTCTTTGGAGGTGGGCTTTCTACCCTCGACGGCAAGTGCGTCCCACACCGTCACCACCTGTTCGGCCAAGGTGTCGAGTTGCTCGAAGATGGTGCTGAACACCTGTTCCAGGCGCTGGGTGCACTGGCGAACTTCATCGCTTTGTGGTGTTGCGATCATGACTGTCTGCTCTCTTGCTGCGCCAGCAATTGGAAGCGCAAATCCATCAAGCGCTTCATGCCTTCTTTGACATGGGCCTCTGTCAGTGCACTGGCCAGGTTGGATTCTCCGGCCACGACTGCCTGGAGGATGGCCCGGTGTTCGGCCAGCGCCGTGTTTTTCTGGAGGTCGCTGGTGCAGATCCAATGCAGCTCACCGATCTCTGACTGCAGGCGCATTTCTGCGTGGGTCAGGCGCACCGATTGCGCGGCCACCGCCACTTCGATGTGAAAACGCGCATCAGCGCGACGCAGTTCGCTGCGGCTGGTGGCCTCCTGCAGCGCTGTCACGAAGTGCTCCAGGCGTTGCTGCTGGGCGCTGGAGGAGCGGCTTGCGGCAAGGGCTGCGGCGGTGGCGGAAATAGCGATCTGCTCGTCGCACAGATCGCGTAGTTCCAGCGAACTCATGGCGCTCAGCCTGGCGTTGAGAAACTCATCGGACACCTCCACCGGGGCGCAGACAAAACTGCCGCCATTTCTTCCGCGCCGAGTAGCGACAACGCCTCGTTGGCGCAAGATCGCCAAGGCATCGCGCAAGGTAACGGTGGCCACGCCGAAGCGGCTGGCCAGCTCGCTTTCACTGGGTAATTGCTCGCCTTCGCTGATCAGACCGAGGTCGATGACCTCGATCAGGCGGCGAGCGACTTCCTCGGGTTTGCCTTCCTGGCTCACCTGTAACAAAGACAGGCGGTTCACTTTATTCGCTTCAGTCATCCTGGTCGCCGCAAAAAATATGGAACTAGATTTCTTTTAGACATCTACCGCGTGTCATGCAACAAAAAAGCCTGTTTCAAGCCGTTAACAGTCCGATACGTGTCGTTTTCAGGCAAAAACGACACGCAGTTTGGCAGTTTTTTGAACATAAGATACGGTTTCATATGTTTAACAAAAAGCCTGGCTCCGGGATCCCCCGGCAGCGCTGACAGGCATGAGCATCGACACAGGGGAATAGTACCGTCATGACCACTCCAACGCTTGGCACTTGGGAAGCTCGCGCACGGGCACTGAAGATTGAAGGGCGCGCATTTATCGGTGGCGACTACACCCACAGCATCGACAGAGATACTTTCGATTGCATGAGCCCGGTAGATGGCCGCCTGTTGGCCAAGGTTGCCAGCTGCTCTGCCGCCGATGTCGATCGTGCTGTTGAAGTGGCCCGCGCCACCTTTGATTCGGGCGTCTGGTCGCGCATGGCGCCGGTGGACAGAAAGCAGATCATGCTGCGTTTTGCCGCGTTGCTCGAAGCCAACGCCGACGAGCTGGCGCTGCTGGAAACCCTGGACATGGGCAAACCGATCAGCGACTCGCTGGCGGTGGATGTGCCGGGTGCTGCGCAAGCGCTGAGCTGGAGTGGTGAGGCCATCGACAAGGTCTACGACGAAGTGGCGGCCACCGCGCAAGACCAGCTCGGGCTGGTGACCCGCGAGCCGGTGGGCGTCGTCGCCGCCATTGTGCCGTGGAATTTCCCGCTGATGATGGCCTGCTGGAAACTCGGCCCGGCGCTGTCGACCGGCAACTCGGTGATTCTCAAACCCTCGGAAAAGTCTCCGCTGACCGCCATCCGTATTGCCCAGCTGGCCATCGAAGCGGGTATCCCTGCCGGGGTATTCAACGTGCTGCCAGGCTATGGTCACACCGTGGGCAAGGCTCTGGCCCTGCACATGGATGTCGATACGCTGGTGTTCACCGGTTCGAGCAAAATCGCCAAGCAACTGCTGATCTACGCCGGTGAGTCGAACATGAAGCGCGTCTGGCTGGAAGCCGGCGGCAAGAGCCCGAACATCGTCTTCGCTGACGCTCCCGATCTGCAGGCCGCCGCCGAATCGGCCGCCGCCGCGATTGCCTTCAACCAGGGCGAGGTCTGCACCGCCGGTTCGCGCCTGCTGGTAGAGCGTTCGATCAAAGACACCTTTCTGCCACTGGTGGTCGAGGCGCTCAAAGGCTGGACGCCGGGCAATCCGCTGGACCCGCAAACCAACGTCGGTGCCCTGGTCGATAACCAGCAGATGAACACCGTGCTGTCTTATATCGAATCTGGCCTGAACGACGGCGCCAAACTGGTGCTGGGCGGCAAGCGCACACTGCAGGAAACCGGTGGCACCTACGTCGAGCCCACCCTTTTCGATGGCGTCAGCAACGCCATGAAGATTGCTCAGGAAGAAATTTTTGGCCCGGTGCTCTCGGTGATCAGTTTTGATAGCGCCGAAGAAGCCATCGCCATCGCCAACGATACGCCGTACGGCCTGGCGGCGGCGGTGTGGACCAGCGACCTCTCCAAAGCTCACCTGACTGGCAAAGCCCTGCGCGCCGGTAGTGTGTGGATCAATCAGTACGACGGCGGCGACATGACGGCGCCGTTCGGCGGATTCAAACAGTCGGGCAATGGCCGCGACAAATCACTGCACGCGTTCGACAAGTACACCGAACTCAAAGCGACCTGGATCAAGTTGTAAGTCTGCACAGCAAAAACAATAACAGCCGACAGGACCCTGTCCTCAGGATAACAACATGAACAGTCCCGAATTTACTGCAGCGGACCGCGATGCCGCCCAGCTCAAGGCGCTTGGCTACACCTCGAACTTCGAAAGAAGCATGAGCCTGTGGGAAAACTTTGCGCTGGGCTTCACCTACCTGTCACCGGTCGTCGGCGTCTATACGCTGTTCGGCCTGTGCCTGGCGGCAGGCGGGCCGCCGATGTTCTGGTCGTATTTGCTGGTTGGATTCGGGCAGATGCTGGTCTGCCTGATTTTCTGTGAGGTGGTATCGCAGTTTCCGATTTCCGGTGGTGTTTATCCCTGGGCCCGGCGTCTGGTGGGCAAGCGTTGGGCATGGATGGTCGGCTGGATCTATTCGGTGTCACTGTGCGTGACCATTGCTGCCGTCGCTCTCGGGGCTGGCCCTTACATCGCTGCGATGCTGGGCTTCGAACCGAGCCCGGTGACCAACACCTTTGTGGCGCTGGCGCTGACGGTGATGGCAACCTTGCTGAACCTGAGCGGCACCAAGCTGCTGGCCCGAGTGGCGATGTTCGGGTTCATCTGCGAGTTGCTCGGCGCGCTGGTGATCGGCGGTTACTTGTTGATCTTCGAGCGTCATCAGCCGCTGTCGGTGCTGTTCAATACCTTCGACATCAGCATCGATGGCAGCTACTGGCCTGCGTTCCTCACCGCTTCGTTGGCGGGAATGTTCCTCTATTACGGCTTTGAAGCGTGCGGTGATGTCGCGGAGGAGACGCCAAACCCGAGCAAGCGTATTCCCAAGGCCATGCGCATGACCATCTACATCGGTGGCGGTGCAGCGATCTTCGCCGCATTGGCACTGATTCTGGCGGTTCCGGACATTGCTAAGGTGTTGTCTGGCGAAGACAAAGACCCGATGTCGACGATCATGGGCAACGCCTTCGGGCCGACCGGCTGGAAGATCGTCACAGCGGTCATCACCGTTTCCTTCGTCTCTTGTGTGCTGAGCCTGCAGGCGGCGGCCAGCCGTTTGCTGTACTCCTTTGCCCGCGACGAAATGGTCATGGGCAGCGGCGTGCTCAAGCGCCTGTCCCCCAATACCCGTGTGCCCACGGCGGCATTGATCACCTGTGGGGTGATTCCGGCGGCCATCGTCTGCGCCGGTTTCTACCTGGAAAATGCCATCGCCATCATCGTCAGCTTTGCCGCCATCGGCATTTACCTGGCCTTCCAGATGATTGTTGGCGGCGCGCTGTTTGCCCGGCTGCGAGGCTGGAAACCTGCCGGCCAGTTCACCCTCGGCGGCTGGGGCTGGATCGTGAACATCCTGGCGCTGGTCTACGGGCTGCTGGCGATCATCAACATGTCCTGGCCACGTACCCCGGATGCGCCGTGGTACAGCAACTACGGCATCGTGCTGACGTCGGCGGTGGTGATTGGCATTGGCCTGGTCTACATGGTCATGTTCAAACCCTACGACAAAGGCTCGGCACCGTTTGCCGATGCCTGGACGTTGCACAGGAACTGAGGCGTCAGGCCCTGCGGCAACTCTTCACTTAATCTTTCGCAATTGCAGGTGTATCGTATTCGCCCTTCATCGCCGGTACCTGGCAAGGTGCCGGCGTGTTGTTTCTGGCAATACGAGGTACGTGCTGCATGTCTTTTACCCGGCGACAAATTCTCGGTGGCCTGACCGGCCTGGTGGCAATCGGTCTGGGCGCCGGTGGCGCATCCCGTTACTGGTTGGGGCGCACCGACCCGAATGCCGGGCATGATTACGAGCTGATTGCCGCACCGCTGGATGTCGAACTGGTTTCCGGGCATAAAACCGAGGCCTGGGCGTTCGGCCCGTCGGCACCGGGCACCGAGTTGCGGGTGCGCCAGGGCGAATGGCTGCGGGTGCGCTTTATTAACCATCTGCCGGTGGCCACCACCATTCACTGGCACGGCATTCGCCTGCCGTTGGAAATGGACGGGGTGCCGTACGTCTCGCAACTGCCGGTGTTGCCGGGCGAATATTTCGATTACAAATTCCGCGTGCCGGATGCCGGCAGTTACTGGTATCACCCGCACGTGAACAGCTCCGAAGAGCTCGGCAAAGGCCTGGTGGGCCCGCTGATCGTTGAAGAGCGTGAGCCTACCGGCTTCAAGCATGAACGCACCTTGAGCCTGAAAAACTGGCATGTGGACGAGCAGGGCGCCTACCTGCCGTTCAGCATCCCCCGTG
The DNA here is from genome assembly GCF_052147955.1 of Pseudomonas sp. NUPR-001. NCBI lineage: Bacteria > Pseudomonadati > Pseudomonadota > Gammaproteobacteria > Pseudomonadales > Pseudomonadaceae > Pseudomonas > Pseudomonas sp. NUPR-001. The sequence continues at coordinate 4,784,416 of NZ_CP197353.1, read as the reverse complement.
AAGCCGCTCGTGGTGGCACGGCCGGGCGGTTGATCACCATCAATGGCCAGGCCAATGCGGTGGTCGAGATGCCCGAAGGGCAAATCGTGCGGGTGCGCCTGCTCAACCTCGACAACACCCTGACTTACCGGATCAACCTCAAGGGCAATTTCGAAGCCAAGATCTACGCGCTCGATGGCAACCCGATCAGCCCACGGCCGTTGGGCAAGGATTACTGGCTTGGCCCGGGCATGCGCATTTGCCTGGCGATCAAGATGCCACCTGCCGGTGAGGAGCTGTCGTTGCGCGATGGCTCGGTGCGCCTGGGTACCTTGCGTTCAGTGGCCAGCAGCGAGGCACCAGGTGACTGGCCGCCAGCCCTGCCGGCCAACCCGATTGCCGAGCCCGACCTGGCCAATGCCGAGAAGCTCAACTTCAATTTTGAATGGGTAGGCTCGGTGTCGGTGAACACTCAGAACGGCAAGCCGCCAAGCCTCTGGCAGATCAACGGCCAGGCCTGGGACATCACCGACAAAACCTGTGCCGAGCGGCCGATTGCTACGCTGCAAAAGGGCAAGAGCTATATTTTCGAGCTCAAGAACATGACTCAGTACCAGCACCCGATCCATTTGCATGGCATGAGTTTCAAGGTACTGACCTCGAACCGGCACAAATTCCCCGAGCAGTACTTCACCGATACCTACCTGCTGGGCAAGAACGAGAGCGCTCAGGTGGCGCTGGTTGCTGATAACCCTGGCACCTGGATGTTCCATTGCCATGTGATCGACCACATGGAAACCGGCCTGATGGCCGCGATCGAGGTGGTTTGATGCGTCAACCACAGATCATCGACCGCAGCCGCGATCAGGCCTTCATGCGCGAGGCGCTGGAACTGGCGCAGCAGGGCGCGGCCATGGGCGAGGTGCCGGTGGGTGCGGTGCTGGTGCAGCATGGGCAGGTGATTGGCCGCGGTTTCAACTGCCCGATCAGCGGCAGCGATCCCAGTGCCCATGCCGAAATGGTCGCGATCCGTGCTGCTGCCCAGGCGGCGAGCAACTATCGTCTGCCGGGTAGCACCCTGTACGTGACGCTGGAGCCGTGCAGCATGTGTGCCGGCTTGATTGTCCATTCGCGCATTGCCCGGGTGGTATACGGGGCTTTGGAGCCCAAGGCGGGCGTGGTGCAGAGCCAGGGGCAGTTTTTTACCCAGGGCTTTCTCAACCACCGGGTATTGTTCGAGGGAGGGGTGCTGGCAGAAGAATGCGGCGCGATTCTCTCCGAGTTCTTCAAGGCGCGCCGCGCCAAAGCCTGACTTGCATCACAACTGTGGGAGCGGGCTTGCCCCGCGATTGCGGTGGGTCAGTGAAGCTGCTTCGCGGGGCAAGCCCGCTCCTACAGGGGCGGGGTGGTTTCAGGCGGTTTGGTTTTGTCGACGCCCGGCACGTGCAGGTTGCCGTCGGCTACCTGGCTGCCTTCCAGCTGCGGCTGGGTCACCCAGGTGAGGATGTCGTAATACCGGCGGATGTTGGCGACGAAATGCACAGGCTCACCACCCCGGGCATAGCCGTAGCGGGTTTTGCTGTACCACTGCTTCTGCGCCAGGCGCGGTAGCATTTTCTTCACATCCAGCCACTTGTTCGGGTTTAAACCTTCGCGTTTGGCCAGTTTGCGTGCGTCGTCCAGGTGACCACCGCCGACGTTGTAGGCCGCCAGGGCAAACCAGGTGCGGTCCGGTTCCTTGATCGAGTCGTCCAGCTGTTCCTTCACATGCATGAAGTACTTGGCACCACCGCGAATGCTCTGCACCGGGTCCAGGCGGTTGGACACGCCCATGGCTTGAGCGGTGCGCTGGGTCAGCATCATCAGCCCGCGGACGCCGGTCTTGGAGGTGACTTCAGCCTGCCACATCGATTCCTGGTAGCCGATGGCGGCCAACAGGCGCCAATCGACCTGTTCTTTCTTGGCGGATGCCTTGAAGTGTTTTTCATAGCGCGGCAGGCGCTGCTGCAGGTGCTGGGCGAAGGTGTAGGCACCGACGTAGCCCAACACATCGACATGGCCGTAGTAACGGTCTTTCAGGCGCTGAAGAGTGCCGTTCTTCTGAACCTTGTCGAGAAATTCGTTGATCTCGTTGAGCAGGCTGTTGTCGTCACCGGCCGCCACTGCCCAGCGTTGGTCGCGCGAGTCACCGAGGTCGAAGGCTACCCGTACATTGGGGAAATACACCTGGTTCATCGCCAATTCGTTGGAATCCACCAGGGTCAGGTCGATCTGACCTTCATCGACCATGCGCAGCAGGTCAACCACTTCCACCGCGTCAGATTCTTCATATTCAAGCGCCGGATACTGCTTTTTCAGCTCTGCCAGTTGATCGGCATGCGAGCTGCCTTTGAGCACCATGATCTTCTTGCCGACCAGGCCTTTGGCATTGGTCGGGCGTGAGCGGCCGTTGCGGTAGATGATTTGCGGGGTCACTTCCAGGTAGGGGTGCGAATACCGTACCTGGGCCTTGCGCCGCTCGCTGCTGACCAGGCCCGCTGCAGCCAGCACCGGGCCGGAGGGCTTGCCGAGCTGGTCGTACAACTCGTCGAGGTTGTCGGCGGTTTCGATCTTCAGCTCGACGCCCAGTTCGTCGGCAAAGCGTTTGACCAGCTCGTATTCAAAGCCGGTTTCACCGTTGCGGTCTTCGAAGTAGGTGGCCGGGCTGTTGCGGGTGATCACGCGCAGTACACCGTCCTCCTTGACGCGCTCTAGGGTGCTGGGTTTTTCAACACAGGCACCGAGCATCAGGAAGAGTCCGATTGCGATGAGCCATCTGGCGCAGCGCTGGCGCAAAGCAGTTTGGGCGAACATAGGTTGCAGTATACGCAAAGCACAGGCCCCGCCATATCTCGACAACGATTTGCTTGTCTGCTAGCACGGTTTGCCTCAGCGCCGAGGGAACCGCGCGGAGCAGGCAGTTTTTTGACCCCCGAGTCCGGATTGATCCGCCGACACGCGGCCGCGTCAGAATGCTGTGTTGCGGGTGCCGAAAGCCTCGGATTTAGGCTAGAATGCACGGCCTCTAAGCACACCCCCTTCCTGAGGCTGTCCCGACGATGTTGATCCTGCGCGGCGCTCCTGCCCTTTCTGCCTTTCGCCACGGTAAATTACTCGAGCAATTGAGTCAGAAAGTCCCCGCTGTTAGTGGTTTGTACGCTGAATTCGCTCATTTCGCCGAGGTTGACGGCGATCTGACTGCCGACCAACAGCAAGTGCTCGCGCGCCTGCTCAAGTACGGCCCGAGCGTACCGGTACAGGAGCCGACCGGTCGCCTGTTCCTGGTGATGCCACGCTTCGGCACCATCTCGCCCTGGTCGAGCAAGGCCAGCGACATCGCCCACAACTGCGGCCTGGAAAACGTCCAGCGTCTGGAACGTGGCATTGCCTACTACGTCGCCGGTGAGTTGAGCGAGGCCGACGCGGCCCTCGTCGCCCAGCAGCTGCACGACCGCATGACCCAGATCGTTCTCGGTCGTCTGGAAGATGCCGCCGGTCTGTTCAGCCATGCCCAGCCCAAGCCGATGACCTCGGTGGACATCCTCGGTGGTGGCCGTGCTGCACTGGCTAAAGCCAACGTCGACCTGGGCCTGGCCCTGGCGGAAGACGAAATCGACTACCTGGTCAGCGCTTTCCAGGGCCTTTCGCGTAACCCGAACGACATCGAACTGATGATGTTCGCCCAGGCCAACTCCGAGCATTGCCGCCACAAGATCTTCAACGCCAGTTGGGACATCGACGGCCAGGCTCAGGAAAAGAGCCTGTTCGGCATGATCAAGAACACCTACCAGATGCACAACGAAGGCGTGCTGTCCGCTTACAAGGACAACGCTTCGGTGATCGTCGGTAGTGTTGCCGGGCGTTTCTTCCCGAACCCTGACACCCGCCAGTACGGCGCGGTGCAGGAGCCGGTGCACATCCTGATGAAGGTCGAGACCCACAACCACCCGACCGCCATCTCGCCGTTCTCCGGCGCGTCCACCGGTTCCGGTGGTGAAATCCGTGACGAAGGTGCCACCGGCCGCGGTGCCAAGCCCAAGGCTGGCCTCACCGGTTTCACCGTCTCCAACCTGCGTATCCCGGGTTTCGAGCAACCGTGGGAAAAGCCGTACGGCAAGCCTGAGCGCATCGTCAACGCCCTCGACATCATGGTCGATGGCCCGCTGGGCGGCGCGGCATTCAACAACGAATTCGGCCGTCCGGCCCTGACCGGTTACTTCCGTACCTTCGAGCAGTCGATCAACACCCCGCACGGTGAAGAAGTACGCGGCTATCACAAGCCGATCATGCTCGCTGGCGGTATGGGCAACATCCGCGAAGATCACGTCCAGAAAGGCGAGATTACCGTCGGTGCCAAGCTGATCGTGCTCGGCGGCCCGGCCATGCTGATCGGCCTGGGTGGTGGTGCAGCCTCTTCGGTTGCCACTGGCGCCAGCTCCGCTGATCTGGACTTCGCGTCGGTACAGCGCGAAAACCCGGAAATGGAACGCCGCTGCCAGGAGGTCATCGACCGTTGCTGGCAACTGGGCGACAACAACCCGATCGCCTTCATCCACGACGTTGGCGCTGGCGGTATTTCCAACGCCTTCCCTGAGCTGGTCAACGACGGTGGCCGCGGTGGTCGCTTCGAGCTGCGCAACGTGCCCAACGACGAGCCGGGCATGGCCCCGCACGAAATCTGGAGCAACGAATCCCAGGAGCGTTACGTGCTGGCCGTCAGCGCGGGCGACTTCGAGCGCTTCAAGGCCATCTGTGAGCGTGAACGTTGCCCGTTCGCGGTCGTAGGCGAAGCCACCGAAGAAGCGCACCTGACCGTTACCGACAGCCACTTCAACAACACCCCGGTCGACATGCCGCTGGAAGTGCTGCTGGGCAAGCCGCCACGCATGCACCGCTCGGTGTCCCGCGAGGCGGAAGTGGGCGACGATTTCGATCCAAGCACGCTGGCGCTGAAAGATTCGGTCGAGCGCGTGCTGCGTCACCCGGCCGTAGCCAGCAAGAGCTTCCTGATCACCATTGGCGACCGCACCATTACTGGCCTGGTTGCCCGCGACCAGATGGTTGGCCCGTGGCAGGTTCCGGTGGCCGACGTTGCCGTCACCGCCACCAGCTTCGACGTGTACACCGGTGAAGCGATGGCCATGGGTGAGCGTACCCCGCTGGCCCTGCTCGACGCCCCGGCGTCGGGCCGCATGGCCATCGGTGAAACGCTGACCAACATGGCCGCGTCGCGCATCGAAAAACTCTCCGACATCAAACTGTCGGCCAACTGGATGTCTGCAGCCGGTCACCCGGGTGAAGACGCGCGTCTGTACGACACCGTCAAAGCCGTCGGCATGGACCTGTGCCCTGAGCTGGGCCTGACCATTCCAGTCGGCAAAGACTCGATGTCGATGAAGACAAAGTGGAGCGAAGAGGGCACCGAGAAGTCCGTTACCTCGCCGCTGTCGCTGATTGTTACCGGTTTCGCCCCGGTGACCGACATTCGCAAGACCCTGACCCCGCAACTGCGCATGGACAAGGGTGAAACCGATCTGATCCTGATCGACCTGGGCCGCGGCCAGAACCGCATGGGCGCCTCGATCCTGGCGCAGACCCATGGCAAGCTGGGTGCCCAGGCACCGGACGTCGACGACGCTGAAGACCTCAAAGCGTTCTTCGCCGTGATCCAGGGCCTGAACGCCGACGGTCATCTGCTGGCCTACCACGACCGTTCCGACGGCGGTCTGATGACCACCGTGCTGGAAATGGCCTTTGCCGGTCATTGCGGTGTGGAGCTGGAACTGGACACCCTGACCAGCAAACGCGAGAAGATCGCCGCCATCCTCTTCAACGAAGAGCTGGGTGCGGTCATTCAGGTACACCAGGACGCTACCGGCGAAGTGCTGGCGCAGTTCAGTGCTGCCGGCCTGGGCGAAGACTGCGTTGCGGTGATCGGTCAGCCGATCAACAACAGCGAAGTGCTGATCAAGTTCGCTGGTGAAGAACTGTTCAAAGGCGACCGTCGTCTGCTGCAACGTCAGTGGGCTGAAACCAGCTACCAGATCCAGCGCCTGCGTGATAACGCCGACTGCGCTGATCAAGAGTTCGACGGTCTGTTGGAAGAAGACAATCCGGGCCTGAGCGCCAAGCTCGGCTTCGACGTCAACCACGACATCGCCGCGCCTTACATCAAGAAAGGCGTGCGTCCTCAGGTTGCGGTCCTGCGTGAGCAGGGCGTCAACGGTCAGGTCGAAATGGCTGCAGCCTTTGACCGCGCGGGCTTCAACGCTATCGACGTGCACATGAGCGATATCCTCGCCGGTCGTGTCGACCTGAATGAGTTCAAAGGCCTGGTGGCCTGTGGCGGCTTCTCGTACGGCGACGTGCTGGGTGCCGGTGAAGGCTGGGCGAAATCGGCGCTGTTCAACAGCCGTGCCCGTGACGCTTTCCAGGGCTTCTTCGAGCGTACCGACAGCTTTACCCTGGGCGTGTGCAACGGTTGCCAGATGATGTCCAACCTGCACGAGCTGATTCCGGGTACCGAGTACTGGCCGCACTTCGTGCGCAACCGCTCCGAGCAGTTCGAAGCCCGTGTGGCCATGGTTCAGGTTCAGGAGTCGAACTCGATCTTCCTGCAGGGTATGGCCGGTTCGCGCATGCCGATCGCCATCGCCCACGGTGAAGGCCATGCCGAATTCGAAAGCGAGGAAGCCCTGCTGCAGGCGGACCTGTCCGGTTGCGTAGCGCTGCGCTTTGTTGACAACCATGGCAAGGTCACCGAAACCTATCCGGCCAACCCGAACGGCTCGCCGCGCGGTATTACCGGTCTGACCAGCCGCGACGGTCGCGTCACCATCATGATGCCGCACCCTGAGCGGGTGTTCCGTGCGGTGCAGAACTCCTGGCGTCCGGATGATTGGAACGAAGACGCAGCCTGGATGCGTATGTTCCGTAATGCGCGGGTCTGGGTGAACTAAGGGTGTACAAGCTCGCCTTCTTCGTCCCGACCAGCCATGTAGAAGTGGTCAAGGCCGCTGTGTTCGCCGCTGGCGGCGGACGCATCGGCGACTACGACTGCTGTGCCTGGCAGGTGTTGGGCCAGGGTCAGTTCCGCCCGTTGGACGGCAGCCAGCCGTTCATCGGGCAGAGCGGGGTGGTCGAACAGGTCGAAGAGTGGCGGGTGGAGTTGGTGGTGGCTGACGCGCTGATCAGGCCGGTGGTTGCTGCACTCAAGCAGGCTCATCCTTATGAAACACCGGCTTATGAGGTTTGGCAGCTCGCCGAATTCTGAGGCCGGAAATCGGGAGTAGGAGCGGGCTTGCCCCGCGATAGCGGTCCTTCAGCCACATCGCCTCGCGGGGCAAGCCCGCTCCTACCGGTTATTGCCTTAGCAGCCTCAGCGCTGGGTGATGCTTGATGCCAGGGTAGTGCTGCGGTCATGACCGCTGGTGCGAAGCACGCCAAGATCCACGCTGTTTTCCCCTCCAGTGCCGCTTGACCCACGATACGCATCGATCAAACCGGTGGTGAGATCGACGGGTGCGTTAGAGGCGTTGATACCCACTTCACGGCGGTAGTCGCGGCCGTTCAGGGTTTCTTGAGTTACCGCTCCGTTACCCAACTCAACCTTGCCTGCAACCGATTGCAGGCGCGCACCGGTGAGCGTCGTTTCGCCTCCGACCGCCAGGGCGATGCCGTCTCGGCCGCTGAGTACAGCCTGACTGGCAACGCTTTCACGCTGGGTGTGCTCGACCTTGACGTTCAATGTTGGCGACAAGCCTGGTTCGACTGCCTGCACGACAGGTCCGACATGTTTGTCGGTTTTGCCACTCAACGGCCCGGCCAGTGCGTTGGCGGCGTTGGTATAGCCTTGCGGGTTCTTCTCCTTGCTCAGTCGTCCGTCCACCTCGACCTTCAACGCATTGACGCGGTCTTGCAGGCTGGCAATCTGCAGGTCACCGCCGATCTGGCCACCGATGCGCTCGGCGTCCATACGAACCCCTTGCAGGCGAGTGTCCGCCAGGCTGCTGAGGGTGATCTGCCCGGCGCGCCACTGGCTGTTTTCGTAGGTCAGGTTGTCACGGCGGTCGATGTTCACCTGTACTCGGCCATGCAAACCGCGCTTGTTTTGCTCAGACGTTGCACCGGGAGCGGCGTTGAATCCGGCACCCGCGGTGATGTTGAGGTTATTGCGCTGCTCCGAACTGCTGGCTGCTTCAATCAGCATACCGCCGTTGTTGGCGCTGATATTCACCTGTTTAGCGGTAGCATTGACCCCTTGCAGGTGCACGGCGTCAGCTTGTGAGGCGGCGCTGCTAAGTGTCAGTTGCTCTTTGGCAAACCACTGGGCGCCACTGGCCGTACTGCTGTTTTCGTCGATGCGTCCGTTACCGAAGTGCCCGCCAATGGCTCCACCCTTGCCATCAGTGGTGCCTTTGGCTTGCAGTTCCAGCCCGCCACGCAGGGTGTTGCCCTGGGCTTTGTGGGTATCGGTGGCTGCCTTGACCTGAAGTTTGCCGGTGCTGCTCAAGTCGATGTTGTTGACGTTGGCAGTGCTGGTGCCGATCCGGGTGCCGGTCAGTTGCAGATCGCCCCCGGCTTGCAGTTGTACGTCGCCTTTGGCATCTATTGTTGCGACCCGCGCCTGAGTGTCGGTGCTGTCGAGGGTCTTGTGGTTCAGGTAACCACGCAGGTCGAGGGCTTTGCCGACCGGAGTGTTACCGCCTTTGGCCCAGGCGTTGCCTTCAAGTTGTTTCACGCTGCTGTGCTGGCTGTCGTTGGCCTGATTCAGGTGCAGGTTGCCATCGGCCAGCAGTTTCAATGCGCCGTCGCCGGCATCGAATTGAGTGCCTTCGTAGACGCCGTCACTCCCCAGTTGAATCTGGATGCCGGTTTGCCCATACAGGCTGCCGGGCCGGGCGGTGAGCTTGGTTTCGACGTGCTCCAGCGAGCCGCCTTTGCCCGAGAGGCGCACGTTGACATCGCTGCCGGTGGTGGTGTCGACGCGGACGGTGCCCTCGACATCCAGGCGATTGATGGTTTTGCTGCTGCTGTCATGTGCGGCGGCGAAATTGTGCGCTCCAGCCTGGATCGACAGTGGTCCCTGTTCTGCTCGGTAGCGGGTACCTGTGTCGTTGAGCGTGTCGGCTTTGACGGCGATGCTGGCGCCTTTCAGTTCGCTGACCTGAGCGCTGCTGGATTGTTCGGTTGAGGCGCGGTTCAGGTGCGCGCCGTTGAGTTCGGCCCCCAGGCTTGGCGCTGTCAGTGCATCTTCAACCGAGGCCTGTTGGAAGCGACTGGCTTCCTTGCCAAGGATCAGGTTTTCAATCGGGCGGGTCAGGTCTTGATAAGCAACGCTGGCGCCCAGGCTGGCCTGCCAGTTCTTCTCTGTGAGTCGGGAGCTCTTGGTGTCGTCTACCGCACGGTTTTCCACGGTGTCGGCGTTAATCACCAAGGCATTGCCTGCAGTCAGTTTCGCGGCCTCGCTGATCAGTGTGCCGGTGGTGATGTTCAGGTTGCCACTGGCAGCCAACTGGGTGCGTTGCGCCTGGCTGGCGTTTTCCTCAAGGTTTTTTTCCTTGTGGTAGCCCTCGAAGGCGCTATTGATGTTGTCGATACCCCCGCCGACCCTGAGGTTGCCGCCGCTTTGACGGGGTTCGCTGGTAGTTGATTGCTGGTTGTGACGCGCTGCAAGGTTGACGTTCTGAGCGGTGATTTGCAGGTCGCCTGCGGTGGTGCTGATGGTTGCCGCCTGGAGGTTGGCGTCCTTTTTACTCTCGATTTGCACGCTCCCGGCGGAAAGGGTGCTGGCGATCTGTGTCGTTTCGTTTTGAGTGCTTTCCACCGTGTTCACGTTATAGCCAACCGAGGCGCTGTACTGGTGCGAGTCGGGCTTGTCCTCACCGGCAAGCGGCACTTGGCCGGCGCTGGCGGTGAAACCTTGGCTTTGCTGGTGGCGGGTGACGTTCTGGGATTGCTCGGCCGCGCTGACGGTAATGTCTTTCTCGGCTTGCAGCTGCAGTTGCTGTTTGGCGTTGAGCTTGGCACCGAGTACACGCAGCTCATCGGCGCTGGCCAGGCGCAGGTTGCTTTGCGAATCCAGGTCGCTGATCAGCACGTCTTTGTGCTGCTCCTCGCGCCGGGTTTTATCGGCGATCAGCCCGAACAGTTTGCTGTCGTTCTCCTGCTGACTGACGGTGGACTGGCTTTGCGCGGCTTCGACCGTCAACAAGCCTTTTTCGCTGAGCAGCAGCGCATCGCCCTTGCTGTTGACCTTCGAGCCTTTGATCTGAACCTGGTCGGCCATTACTGTCAGTGCGCCGCCAGCTTGAAGGGTGCTGCCGCTGGCGGTCTGCCCCTCGGCGTCGGTTTTTCCGTCCTTGCCAAAAAAGCTCCCGGAGACCAGATCGCCACCGTAGTCCTTGGTCTGGCTGGTATTTTTCAGGGACACTGTGCTGACCTCTACAGCGCCAGCCTTGAGGGTCATATCCGCGCTGCTGGTCAGCGTGCTTGCTTGCACTTTTGTCTGCCCCCCCGACGTCAGGGCTATCTGCCTGGCGGACAACTCGCTGGCCTTGACCTTCTCCTGGTATTTGCTGCTGTTCTTATCGCCCCGCCACAGGTGTTTGCGATGACGGATCTGTTCGTCGACTTGATGGCTGTCGATCGCGGCGCTGATGTTCAGTGCATCACCGGCGTTGACGCTGAGATCACCCTCGGCCCGGACGTTGGCGGCAAGCAGATTGATGTCCTTGCCGGCCTTCAGGTTGATGTCCTGGCTGGCGTGCAACTGGCTGCCCTGATGCTCGCGGTCGGTGCGGGTGGTGTCGCGGTTGAAGGTTTCGGTGGTGACGAACAACCAGCGCTTCTTGTAGTGGTCACGGTCACGCTTGGTTGCCTCGCGTACCTGCGTGTCGAGGGTCAGGTTGTTTCCGGCCTCGGCGTGGATCTGTGGTCCCTTGACCTCAACAGCAGTAATGCTGAGATCGTCTGCGGCGTGCAAGTTCACCGCGCCTTGCTCGGTGCTCAGACGGCTTCGCTGTTGTGCCGTCCCGCTGATCTCTAGGCCACCCTTTGAGTCGATGGCGATGCCTTCGCGTGCTTGCAGGTGTGCCCCTACACGCACACCGGCGCCTTCGGCGGTGCTGACGATGCGGATCCGCCCGGCCTGCATGGCGCCGAGCAGGCTGGCGTCAAGGCTGCCAGTGGCGGCGGCGAGGTGTTCGAGCACCTGGCGATCAGTGTCGCGTATCAGGTTGCGCCCAGCCGTCAGGTTCAGGTCCGCGCCAGCAGTCAACGGCCCCACGCCGTAGATGCGTGGGGCGATCAAGTCAAGCGCACCGTCAAGGTTGCTCTGGCCACCCTGGAGAATCGTCAAGGTCCCGCTGGCCGTGCGGGTGTCGAGGTGCTTGATGCGCTGGTTCTCAAGCTCAGGGGTGCCGACCAGAAAGCCTGCGCGGGTGGTATTGATAAAGCTGCCGCCGTTGAGGGTGATGCCGTTGGGGTTGGCCAATATGTAGTCGGCCGGGCGGCCGAAGATTTCCTGCGCACCTTCGATGCGTGAGGCGTTGCGGCTGATCACTTCATTGAGGATGGTTGAGGCCGCGTGCCCCTGGAACTGCGGGTTGGCAGCCAGGGCACCAGCCAGCTGTGACTGTCCGGCTTGCAGCGCGTTGTTGAGCACCACACCGGGCTTGTTGACGTTGTAGTCGAGGAACTGGTTGTGCGACAGGCCGTTGGCGTTGGGGGCAACGATGTCGATCACCGGCACGCCATGCTGGTTGTTGATCAAGGGGGTACCGCTCGCTCCGCTAGCGGCTTGCAGGCCGTTGTCTGCAAGGCTGACGTAAGGTGTCAGCAGGGTCAGGGCAATCACCCAGCGCAGGTGATTGGGGTTGAGTCGCTCAAGGGGTGCACAAGGTTGCCGCGTTTTGGTGGACATCAGGGTCGTCTCTCTTTGTTGTTGTGGACATCAGATGTTCAGTACCCACTCCAGCAGCCAATAGCCCGATTCGAGCTGCTGGCGGTGTGTTGCGCTGGCATACAGCGCGCGCTGGTAGTCGAGGGTGAGGCGGCTGCCGGGCAGGCTCAGTTCAACGCCACTGTGGGCACCGAGCGCGCGTTGCGGCGGCTTGCCGTGGTCAAATTTGCTCCAGCCCATGTCCACGCCCAGTTGTGGGCGCAGCACCAGACCGCGGGGCAGGTCCAGGGCCAGAGGCTGGCTGAGGGTGTTGCGCCAGATCGCACCGCTGGCAGCGGAAATCACTTGCTGGCGAAAGCCGCGTACGCCGGTGCTGTCGCTGAGTAGTTGCTGCTCGACGGCGGGCAAGGCATCGGGGCTGTATTGCAGGTTCAGCTCGCTTTGCCAGCGCCACGGCCAGCTCGGATCTCGGCCTTGGCGCAGGTGCAGGAGGCTTGCGCGGTACTTGCGAAAGTGTGGTTGCGGAGCGTGACGAAACAAAACGTCATGGTCGGCACCAAACCCGTCCACGCCCTGGCTGATGCCCAGATAAGCACTCCACAGACCGTCTTCGAGCCAGAGAGCGTTCAGCCCTGCCTCAATGCTGGTGAGTGTCGGGCTTTGCACGTGCAGGCGTTGATCGCCCAGCCGATTGTCCAGGCGCTTGTGCTCAAGACGCAGGCTGGCGCTGAGCAATCCCCGCTGGTTGCGCCATACGCTGCGCTCCAGGCCCAGGCTGTAGAAGTCGCTTCGGCCGCTGCTGCGCAGGTCGCGACCGGGGAGTGGTGCCTGGTAGTGCACCTGGTTGAAGCCCAGTGCATAGCTCCAGGCGCCGTAAGGGATGTTGTAGTAAATGCCGTAACCACGGCTGTAGCTGGGGCCGGTGTGCACGGTGGTATTGGTAGAAAGCTGCAGGAAGTCATTGAGCTGCAGCGGGCTGTCCAGGCCCAGGCTGAAGCTCAGGCGCTCGCGCCCGGTCGATTCGCTACCGCGATTGTCGACGCTGCTGCCCAGGTGCCAGCGGCGGTTTATCTGGCGGGGGACCACCACCACCCGGGTCGCGCCTTCGCTGCTGCCGGGTAGCAGGTCGAGGCCCAGGTCAAAGGCTTTCAGGCGGTTCAACTGATCCAGGCCTTGTTCCAGTTCGGTCAGGCGCAAGGGGTTGCCCAGCAGGGTTGGGAAGGCGCTGTTCAGTGAAAGGGGCAGGTCGGGCCCGCTCAGTTCGATCGACTCGACAAAACCTTCGACGATCACGATGTCCAGCGTGCCTCCGGCCACCGGGCGACTGGCCAGGTAGGGGCGACTGGCCACATACCCGGCCTGGACATAGTGCTGGGTAATGGCTTTGAGCATCTGGTTGATCCGGGCAGCGCTTATGCACGGCGTGATCAGCGGCCGCAAGGTGTCGGCGAGCTCGGCAGCAGACAGCTGCTGATTGCCGGCCAGGCGGACCCCGTGCACAGGCCAGCAGGGGCCGCTGTCGGCCGGGGCAGGTGCGTCGGCGTTAGCTGTGGCAGGTGCGGGTTGATCCGAGCGTTGTAGCGTTCGCAGGCGCTGGCGTTGCTCCAGCTGTTCGCGCTGCAGGCGCAGGTCCTGGAGTTGTTGCACGGCGGGCAGGCTGTCAGCGTTGGCTGATTGCGCCGTCCACGCAAGCGAGCCCACAATGCCCAGGACCAGGCAGGTTATTTGCCGCGGGCAAAGGCGTGCAGCGGTGCGGCGTAGGGTAGTGGGCATACAGTAGCGTCCAGGGTAGTGGGTGCTGAAAACACACCAGGCAATCCGATTGCACGGATTCTATGGACGCTGCTATTCGTATGGATGCGGTACGAAGCCGATCAGCCGGTAAGGCTCAAGCTTGAACCGGGTAGGGAATTTCCGGCGCAAGCGCCGGAAGGGAGATGCGGAGGTCAGATCAAGGGCGAATTTCGATCAGCGTGCCGTCTGGCACCATGTCCCAGACCTCACGCATGTCGCGGTTGGTCATGGCGATACAGCCCTCGGTCCAGTCCAGGGTATGGAAGAATTCTTCGGGGTATTCTTCATCCAGCGGTGTGCCGTGGATCATGATCATGCCACCAGGCGGTACGCCTTCACGTCGGGCCCGCGCCGAATCACTGATGTTCGGGTAGGACACATGCATGGCCAGGTTGTAGCGGTCACTTTCCTTGCGCCAGTCGATCCAGTAAAGGCCTTCAGGCGTGCGTTTGTCGCCCTCTTGCAGTTTTGGGCCTTTGGGCTGCTTGCCCAGCGAGATGCGATAGGTTTTCAGGGGGGAGCCACCGCTGATCAGCTGCAGGCGACGTTCGGACTTGATCACCAGGATCTTTTCGATCAGCGCAGGCGTACCGGGTGTGGGTTTGAGCGGGGAGGGCGCGACCTTCTGGATAGGCTTGGTCACAATCGTTTCGGTAAACCCTGCCTGTGACACCGAAGCCACACTGAGGCAGAAAAGGGCAAGCAACCAGCGCATGAAACGATATCCCTGAGAACTAGGTGTTGAGTGACGGAACGAGCAAGGGCGGCAAACATTCGTTGCCAATCGGGTAGTGCTGCTCGATGCGGTCGCGATAATAGCATTCTAGGGTACGACTGACGGTCCGGAAAGCCAGCTCATCCCACGGGATTTCACTTTCGTCGAAAAGTCGCACTTCCAGACTTTCGACGCCCACGGCAAACGCCAGGTCGGCGAGTTCGGCACGAAAGAACACATGCACCTGGTTGATGTGTGGCAAATCGAACAGCTGATACAGGCTCATTGCCCCGACGCGGGCGCAGGCTTCCTCGATGGTTTCGCGACGGGCGGCCTGCTCAAGGGTCTCGCCGTTCTCCATGAAACCTGCCGGCAAGGTCCAGTAACCGCGGCGCGGTTCGATGGCCCGGCGGCACAACAACACCTGGCTACCCCAGGTCGGCAACACGCCCGCGACGATATTGGGGTTCTGGTAATGGATGGTCTGGCAGTGCTCGCACACATAGCGCAGACGTGTATCGCCTTCGGGTATGCGCTGAATTACCGGATTACCGCACGCACTACAGAATTTCATGCTTTTATTCCTATAGGTTGTGCTTATCTTTGCGCGACTTTCGCTGCGGCTGCAAGCCGGTTCACCTCGGGGCTTGGGCGACTCGCGGCTTTGGTGCATCATGCAGACCGGGCTTTGGAATCGAGAGAGAGCAATGCTGGACGAGCTACTTCGCCGCGTGAGCAGTCATACGCCGGGCACCCTGGAAACCGATCGTCGTTTTCCCGAGGCAGCGGTGTTATTGCCCATTACCCGTAGTGAAGAGCCTGAGCTGGTATTGACCCTGCGCGCCAAGGGGCTGTCTACCCATGGTGGCGAAGTTGCGTTTCCCGGCGGGCGCCGCGACCCGGAAGACCCAGATCTGGTATTCACCGCCTTGCGCGAAGCTGAAGAGGAAATCGGCCTGCCGCCCGGGCTGGTGGAAATCATCGGTCCCTTGAGCCCGCTGATCTCCCTGCATGGTTTGAAGGTCACGCCTTTCGTCGGGCTGATACCCGATTTCGTCGAATACCAGGCCAATGATGCGGAAATTGCCGCAGTGTTTACCGTGCCGCTGGAGTTCTTCCGCCAGGATCCGCGTGACCACACCCACCGTATCGATTACCAGGGGCGCAGTTGGTATGTGCCCAGCTATCGCTTTGGCGAGTACAAAATCTGGGGCTTGTCGGCGATCATGATCGTCGAGCTGGTCAACTTGCTTTACGATGCCCGGATCAATCTGCATCAACCGCCTGAGCGCTTCATTCCAATTTGAGCGGGCTCACCCGCCACCACTGCCGGACCGTGAGGAACTACGCATGAAATACCGTCTGGGCGACCTGCGGGTCGAAACCCATCCACGCAGCTGGGCGGCGCCCACTGCCACGCTGATCGGCAAGGTACGCCTGCAAGCGGGGGCCAGCGTCTGGTTTGGCGCGGTGTTGCGTGGTGACAACGAGCTGATCGACATCGGTGAGAACAGCAACGTGCAAGACGGTACGGTGATGCACACCGACATGGGCTCGCCGCTGACCCTGGGCACCGGGGTAACCATCGGCCACAACGCCATGCTGCACGGCTGCACGGTGGGCGACTACAGCCTGGTAGGCATTAATGCGGTCATCCTCAACGGTGCGCGTATCGGCAAGTACTGCATCATCGGCGCCAATGCGTTGATCCCTGAAGGCAAGGAAATCCCCGACGGTTCGTTGGTCATGGGCTCGCCGGGCAAGGTCGTGCGTGAGCTGACCGAGGCGCAGAAGAAGATGCTTGAGGCCAGCGCTGCGCATTACGTGCATAACGCCGAGCGCTATGCCCGTGATCTGGCACCCCAGGAGGATTGATGAGCAGTACTGAGCGCCCGGTTGCCTCACCCTGCGTGCATATCTGTGCCCTGGATGACGCTGACATCTGCACCGGCTGTCAGCGCAGCGCCATGGAAATTACCCGCTGGGGGCGGATGGACAACAACGAGCGCCGTCAGGTGCTCAAGCTGTGCCACGAGCGCGCCGTGGCTGCCGGGCTGATCCTCAACGTCAGCGGCGCTACCTGCTGATCCACCACTTGGCCGCAGGCGGTTGCTCAAGTACCCTGTAGCGCTTGCCCTGCGGTTAATCCCATGCCTTTTCTGATTGCCTATATCAGCAGCGTTGTGCTGATCAACTACGCCTTCTCCAGCGCCCCGCACCTGGATGTCATCTGGTCGGCCTGGGGCGGTTTGGTATTTATCCTCCGCGACATGGTGCAGACCCGCTATGGTCATGGCGCGCTGGTTGCCATGCTGGTAGCGCTGGTGCTGTCGTATGTCACCTCCGAGCCTGCCATCGCCCTGGCCAGTGCCACTGCCTTTGCGGTCTCGGAGCTGATCGACTGGCTGGTGTTCAGCATCACCAAGCGCCCGCTGCACGACCGCTTGTGGTTGAGTTCAGCGCTGAGCATCCCGATCGACACGTTCATCTTCTTTGGCATGATCGGCGCCTTGACCCCTGCGGTCGTTGGTACCGCCCTGGCCTCCAAGTTCGCAGGCGTTACAGCGGTGTGGCTGATCATGGCCTGGCGTCTGCGCAAGCGTGCCCTTGCCGGTTGAGGCCCTGCGCCCGGCTTCATGTAAAATGGCGCTCCTTTTCACCGGGTTGCCCCTTGAAGGGCGGCCCTGGAATCCTTCCCTCTGAGGACCTGAAATGACCCGTATCGGAACCCCATTGTCGCCAACAGCGACCCGCGTACTGCTGTGTGGCTGCGGCGAGCTGGGCAAGGAAGTGGTGATCGAGCTGCAGCGCCTGGGCGTTGAAGTGATTGCCGTGGACCGTTACGCCGATGCGCCGGCCATGCAGGTGGCGCATCGCAGCCATGTGATCAACATGCTCGATGGCGCCGCCCTGCGCGCAGTGATCGAGGCTGAAAAGCCGCATTACATCGTGCCGGAAATCGAAGCCATCGCTACTGCGACCCTGGTTGAGCTGGAGAACGAAGGCTTCAACGTGGTGCCCACCGCGCGTGCCACTCAGCTGACCATGAACCGTGAAGGCATTCGCCGCCTGGCGGCCGAAGAGCTGGACTTGCCGACCTCGCCCTACCACTTCGCCGACACCTTCGAAGACTACCGCAAGGCGGTCGAAGATCTCGGTTTCCCGTGCGTGGTCAAGCCGGTGATGAGTTCCTCCGGCAAAGGCCAGAGCCTGCTGCGCAGCAACGACGATGTCCAGAAAGCCTGGGACTACGCGCAGGAAGGCGGCCGTGCAGGCAAGGGTCGGGTGATCATCGAAGGCTTCATCGATTTCGACTACGAAATTACCTTGCTGACCGTGCGTCATGTCGGAGGCACCACCTTCTGCGCACCGGTTGGTCATCGTCAGGAGAAGGGCGATTATCAGGAGTCCTGGCAGCCTCAGGTCATGAGCCCGAAAGCCCTGGCCGAGTCCGAGCGTGTGGCCAAGGCCGTGACCGAGGCGCTGGGTGGCCGCGGACTGTTTGGCGTAGAGCTGTTCATCAAAGGCGATCAGGTGTGGTTCAGCGAAGTGTCGCCGCGTCCACATGACACCGGCCTGGTGACCTTGATCTCGCAAGACCTGTCGCAATTCGCCCTGCATGCGCGGGCCATTCTTGGCTTGCCGATTCCGTTGATCCGTCAGTTCGGGCCGTCGGCCTCGGCGGTGATCCTGGTGGAAGGGCAGTCGCAACAAACCGCGTTCGCCAACCTCGGTGCCGCGTTGAGCGAGCCGGATACCGCCATTCGTCTGTTTGGCAAACCTGAAGTCAACGGCCAGCGCCGCATGGGCGTGTGCCTGGCCCGTGATGAGTCGATCGAGGCTGCACGCGCCAAGGCGACCCGTGCTTCCCAGGCAGTCAAGGTAGAGTTGTAATCCCGGTGGGAGCGGGCTTGCCCCGCGATGCGATTTATCTGTGACATCGCATCGCGGGGCAAGCCCGCTCCCACAAATCAAACCCTATGAGCCTTACAGCTCCGAATGCCGGGTTTCTTTCAGGCATAACACAGCAATCAGGCTCAACAGCGCCGCCGCTGACACATAGCCCCCCACCCAGCTCAATCCACCCATCGCCACCAGCTTCTGGGCGAAGAAGGGTGCTGCCGACGCGCCGACAATACCGCCGAGGTTATAGGCCGCCGACGCCCCGGTGTAACGCACATGGGTCGGAAACAGCTCAGGCAGCAGCGCGCCCATCGGTGCGAACGTCACCCCCATCAAGAACAGCTCGATGGCCAGGAACAGTGCCACTCCGGCAGTGGAGCCCGAGGTCAACAGCGGCTGCATGGCAAAGCCCGAGAGAATCGCCAGTACCGCACCAACAATCAGCACCGGCTTGCGCCCATAACGGTCACTGAGCCAGGCCGACAGCGGCGTGGCCAGGGCCATGAACAAGACTGCGAAGCACAGCAGGCCGAGGAAGGTTTCGCGGCTGTAACCCAGGGTCGAGACACCATAGCTGAGCGAAAACACCGTCGAGATGTAGAACAGCGCGTAGCACACCACCATCGCCGCCGAACCCAGCAGCACCGGCATCCAGTATTGCGAGAACAGCTCGACAACCGGCATTTTCACCCGTTGGTGCTGGGCTACGGCCTTGGCGAAGATCGGCGTTTCTTCGAGCTTCAGGCGCACATACAGGCCAACGATCACCAGTGCTGCGCTGAGCAGGAAGGGAATGCGCCAGCCCCAGCTACGGAACTGCTCGTCGGTGAGCAGCATGGCTAGGGCCAGGAACAGGCCGTTGGCTGCCAGAAAACCAATGGAGGGGCCCAGCTGCGGGAACATGCCGAACCAGGCGCGTTTGCCTTTGGGCGCGTTTTCAGTGGCCAGCAGGGCTGCACCGCCCCATTCACCGCCCAGCCCCAAACCCTGGCCGAAGCGCAGTACACACAGCAGGATCGGCGCCCAGGCACCAATGCTGTCGTAGCCCGGTAGCACGCCGATCAGTGTGGTACACACGCCCATCAGCAACAGCGAGGCGACCAGGGTCGATTTACGCCCGATACGGTCACCGAAGTGGCCGAACAGCGCAGAACCCAGAGGGCGAGCGAGAAAGGCGATACCGAAGGTAAGGAAGGCCGAGAGCATCTGCGCGGTGCCAGAAGTCTGCGGAAAAAATACCGGCCCGATCACCAGTGCGGCGGCGGTGGCATAAACGTAGAAGTCGTAAAACTCGATGGCAGTGCCGATGAAGCTGGCAGTGGCGACCCGTGCCGGGGAATTGCCGGGGCTGGCCTGAGTGGTTTCGGAGTATGTGCTGCTGGTTGTCATGCGATTGTCCCTGACAGTCGAGTGCTCCACGGGCACTGCAGCCGAGCTGCACAGGCAGGCAGCGGCACACAATGGCCCGAGCGTATTGTTGTTGATCGCGTGACTGAGCATACGCCCGTTGGGGGTAGGGGCGGCGCGGGCACTGTTGCGGGGTGTGAAGCAGTGCCGGTAAAAGCGCGTTATTCAGTGGTGCGCACTGGCCGGGAGGCGCTGAAAGCGGGTAGCAAGCGTGACGGCCAGGCTGGGTAAGCGTGATGGGAGTATAGCTAGCGAGGGACAGTCCAGACCAGTATGCGGCTGGCGCAATTGTCTTCTGTTTCGAGAATTTCCAGGCGATATCGGCCGATTTTCAAGCACACAGCGCTCGGCGGGATGCTTTCCAGGGCTTCGGTGACCAGACCGTTGAGGGTTTTCGGGCCGTCACTGGGCAGGTGCCAGCCGAGGCTGCGGTTCAGCTCGCGTATCGACACCGCGCCTTCGATAACGAAACGGCCATCGGCTTGCGGGTGAATGTGCGGGTTTTCCTGGTGGTGCTCGTCTTCGAACTCGCCGACGATCTCTTCGAGAATGTCTTCAAGGGTGACGATGCCCAGTACCTCACCGTATTCGTCGACCACCACGCCGAGGCGCCGCTGTTGCTTGTGAAAGTTCAGCAGCTGCATTTGCAGCGGCGTGCTTTCGGGGACGAAGTACGGGTCGTAGCAGGCGGCATGCAGGGCTTCGCGGCTCAGCTCGGCCTTGGGCAGCAGGTGGCTGATCAGCTTGGTGTTGAGTACCGCTTCCACCTGGTTGATGTCGCTGTGATACACCGGCAGCCGGGTATGGCGGCTGATGATCAGTTGCTCGATGATCTTTTCGATCGGCTCGTCGAGGTTGATACCGTCGACATCGTTGCGCGGCACCAGGATGTCATTGACGGTGACTTTATCCAGCGCCAGCAGGCTTTCCGGCAGGTTCAGGCGGTGCTCGGCCTGTGGGTGTTCTTCGTTGTCGGCATCGCTTTCGTGCAACTCATGCAGGCTGACCGCATGGGCCTGAACGCGGAAGGGGCGCAGTAACAGCCGGGCGCAGCTGTCGAGCAACCAGGCCAGGGGCTGGAGTAGCTTCAGGGGTGCCTTGAGCAGACTGTTGCCCAAGGTAATGAAGGTGTGCGGGTTACGGCGGGCCAGTTGTCGCGGCAGGTATTCGGCCAGTACCAGCAGCAGGGCGGCGGCACTCACGCCGGCCAGCCAAAAGCCCTGTTCGCCGTTGTAGCGTTGGCCCAGTAAGCAGGCCAGGGCCAGCACCAATAGTTTGCCCAGGGTCGAGCAGAGCACCAGAGACTGTGGGGTTACCGCCAGCTCCGGGTGTTCACCCGTCAGGTCGTTGCGCCGTGCCGCGTTGAGTTGCTGCTGGGCGGCATCCACCGCCGTGAACAGTGCCGACCAGAGCAGGGCCAATGCCATTATGGCAAGTAAGGGTCCTAACGGCAGAGCGTCCATTTACCTGTGCCCGTCAGATATGCAGGATGAATTCACGCACCAGCTTGCTGCCAAAGTAGGCCAGCATCAGCAGGCAGAAACCGGCCAGGGTCCAGCGGATTGCCTTGTGACCACGCCAGCCCAGGCGCGTACGGCCCCACAACAGCACGGCGAAGACAATCCATGCCAGGCAGGCCAGCAAGGTTTTGTGCACCAGGTGCTGGGCAAACAGGTTGTCGAGGAACAGCCAGCCGGAAATCAGCGACAGCGACAGCAACGCCCAGCCGGCCCAGAGAAAGTCGAACAGCAGGCTTTCCATGGTTTGCAGGGGCGGGAAGTTCTTGATCAGCCCCGATGGGTGTTTGTGCTTGAGCTGGTGATCCTGAAGCAGCAGCAACAACGCCTGGAACACGGCAATGGTGAACATGCCATAGGCCAGGATCGACAGCAGGATATGCGCGAGGATGCCCGGCTCTTCATTGATCAATGGCACGGTGCCCGGTGGCGCGAACTGCGACGTCAGTGCCGTGAGCATGCCCAGTGGGAACAGCAACAGCAGCAGGTTTTCCACCGGAATGCGCAGGCAGGCCAGCAGGGTCAGGGCAATCACTGCGGTGGCAATCAGACTGGCGGCACTGAAGAAGTCCAGGCTCAGGCCCAGCGGCGTGAGTAACTGCCAGCAGAGCGCCGTGCCCTGGGCAATAACGGCCAGCAGGCCGAGCACGCCGAGCAGGCGTTTGTCAGCCTTGGCGCCTTGCGCCAGACGGGAGCCTTGATAGAAGGTCGCGGCCGCGTACAGGCAGGCGGCGATCAAATTGGGTAGCAAGCTGGGTGACAAAGGGAGCATAAGTCCTGTTAGGCAAGCCCGAAAAGAGTTGAGTTTGGCATAGAACGCGTCCGCCAAGGAAGACTGCTAGCCGACGGCGAGGTGTGCGCTGGGCCGAGTCTTCGTTATAATCGCCGACCTGCCCCTGCCCAAGGCCCGTCGAATACGCCAGAGGCAGCTGATAAACCTCGGTTCTACAGAGCCTGAAAGGATCACCATGTTTGAAAACCTGACCGACCGTCTGTCACAGACGCTACGCCATGTCACTGGCAAGGCCAAGCTGACTGAAGACAACATCAAAGACACGCTGCGTGAAGTGCGCATGGCGCTGCTCGAAGCTGACGTCGCCCTGCCGGTGGTCAAGGATTTCGTCAACAAGATCAAAGAGCGTGCGGTCGGCACCGAAGTGTCGCGCAGCCTGACCCCAGGCCAGGCCTTCGTGAAGATTGTCCAGGCCGAGCTCGAAGAGATGATGGGGGCGGCCAACGAAGAGCTGAGCCTCAATGCTGCGCCGCCGGCCGTGGTGCTGATGGCCGGTCTGCAGGGTGCGGGTAAAACCACCACCGCCGGCAAGCTGGCGCGCTTTCTTAAAGAGCGCAAGAAGAAGTCGGTCATGGTGGTCTCGGCCGACGTTTATCGTCCGGCGGCGATCAAACAGCTGGAAACCCTGGCGGGTGATATCGGCGTTACTTTCTTCCCGTCCGACATCAGCCAGAAGCCTGTGGCCATTGCTGAAGCGGCGATCCGCGAAGCCAAGCTGAAATTCATCGACGTGGTCATCGTCGACACCGCCGGTCGTCTGCACATCGACGCCGAAATGATGACCGAGATCAAAGACCTGCACGCCGCGGTCAAGCCGATCGAAACCCTGTTCGTGGTCGACGCCATGACCGGTCAGGACGCGGCCAACACCGCCAAGGCCTTTGGCGACGCACTGCCGCTGACCGGCGTGATCCTCACCAAGGTCGACGGTGACGCCCGTGGCGGTGCGGCGCTGTCGGTGCGCGCCATTACCGGCAAGCCGATCAAGTTCATCGGTATGGGTGAAAAGACCGAAGCGCTCGAGCCGTTCCACCCTGACCGTATTGCCTCGCGCATCCTCGGCATGGGTGACGTGCTCAGCCTGATCGAGCAAGCCGAGCAGACCCTCGACAAAGAAAAGGCCGACAAACTGGCCAAGAAGCTGAAGAAGGGCAAGGGCTTCGACCTCGAAGACTTCCGCGATCAGCTGCAACAAATGAAGAACATGGGCGGCCTCGGTGGCCTGATGGACAAACTGCCAAGCATCGGCGGTGTCAATCTGGCGCAGATGGGCAATGCCCAGGGCGCCGCCGAAAAGCAGTTCAAGCAAATGGAAGCGATCATCAACTCCATGACCCCGGCCGAGCGCCGTGACCCTGAGCTGATCAGCGGTTCGCGCAAGCGTCGGATTGCCATGGGTTCCGGCACCCAGGTGCAGGACATCGGCCGCTTGATCAAGCAGCACAAGCAAATGCAGAAGATGATGAAGAAGTTTTCTGCCAAAGGCGGCATGGCCAAAATGATGCGCGGCCTGGGCGGTATGATGCCCGGCGGCGGCATGCCCAAGCTGTAACCCGATTCAGATCGTCGGCGCGAAAGTGGGCCGGCGATCGGAACCCCGCCGTTGGCGGGACACTGCTGCCTTTATAGAGAGGGCAGCGCAAACCGCAGATCAGCAGGCAAGCCTTTTAACCATTGGTAAAAAGGCATTTGCAAAAGTCCGGATATTCCTTGAGAATATGCGGCCTTTCGGGCACCCGTGTGCCCGCTGTGCATTATGATTTGCAGCACCGACTACAGGAACGATGTTCAATGCTAACCATCCGTCTTGCCCGTGGCGGCTCCAAAAAGCGCCCATTCTACACCCTGACCGTGACCGACTCGCGTAACCCGGTTACCGGTTCGCACATCGAGCAGGTTGGTTTTTTCAACCCTATCGCTCGTGGTCAGGAAGTTCGTCTGTCCCTGAAAGAAGACCGCGTTGCTCACTGGCTGAGCGTTGGCGCACAGCCGTCTGAGCGTGTTGCTCAGCTGCTGAAGGAAGCTGCCAAGGCTGCTGCCTGAGCAATATGAACGCGACGCCAGAAAGTGCTAATGACCTGATCGTTGTTGGCAAGATTTTCTCGGTTCACGGCGTTCGCGGCGAAGTGAAGGTGTATTCCTTTACTGATCCGATTGAAAACCTGTTGGAGTACCGCAACTGGACGCTTCGGCGCGAAGGCGTGGTGAAACAGGTAGAGCTGGTCAGTGGCCGTTCCACTCAAAAGGATCTGGTCGCCAAGCTCAAAGGCCTCGATGATCGTGATGAAGCCCGTCTTCTGAGCGGTTATGAGATTTGTATCTCGCGGAGCCTTTTGCCCAACCTGCCTAGCGACGAGTACTACTGGTACCAGTTGGTAGGTCTGAAAGTCATCAACCAGGACGAACAACTGTTCGGCAAGGTTGATCACCTGTTGGAGACCGGCGCGAACGATGTATTGGTGGTCAAGCCCTGCGCGGGCAGCCTGGATGATCGCGAGCGGTTGTTGCCCTATACAGAGCAATGCGTGCTGGCAATCGACCTGGATGCAGGCGAAATGAGGGTGGAATGGGACGCGGACTTCTAAGCAATGGCCAGCCTGCGCGTAGACGTCATCACGCTGTTCCCCGAGATGTTCTCGGCCATCAGTGAGTACGGCATTACCAGCCGAGCGGTGAAACAGGGGTTGTTGCAATTGACCTGCTGGAACCCGCGGGACTACACCACAGATCGTCACCATACGGTGGATGATCGGCCGTTTGGCGGTGGTCCGGGCATGGTGATGAAGATCAAGCCTCTGGAAGACGCCCTGGTACATGCCAGGCAGGCAACCGGAGAGGCGGCGAAGGTGATTTACCTGAGCCCGCAAGGCCGCAAGCTGACACAGTCGGCGGTCAAAGACCTGGCGAGGCATGAATCGTTGATTCTGATAGCCGGTCGATATGAAGGCATCGACGAGCGCTTTATTGAAGCTCATGTTGATGAAGAGTGGTCGATTGGGGACTACGTATTGTCTGGTGGCGAGCTACCGGCAATGGTCCTGGTTGATGCGGTTACGCGGCTGCTGCCCGGAGCTTTAGGGCATGTGGACTCGGCGGAGGAAGATTCCTTCACTGATGGTCTGCTTGATTGCCCGCACTACACCCGACCGGAGGTGTATGCGGATCAGCGTGTTCCCGACGTGTTGCTTAGTGGCAACCATGCACACATCCGGCGATGGCGTTTACAGCAGTCCCTTGGGCGGACCTATGAACGACGCGCCGATCTTCTGGAAAGTCGCTCACTTTCTGGAGAAGAGAAGAAGCTGCTCGAGGAGTACCTCCGAGAGCGGGACGATAGTTAACGTATCGATGGTAGATCCGACGATTTACCTTAGGAGCACAGCATGACCAACAAAATCATTCAGCAGATCGAAGCTGAGCAGATGAGCAAAGAGATCCCTACCTTTGCCCCGGGCGACACCATCGTCGTTCAGGTGAAAGTGAAGGAAGGTGACCGTTCGCGTCTGCAGGCTTTCGAAGGCGTTGTCATCGCCAAGCGTAACCGTGGTCTGAACAGTGCTTTCACTGTTCGCAAGATCTCCAACGGTGTTGGTGTTGAGCGTACTTTCCAGACCTACAGCCCGCAAATCGACAGCCTGGCCGTGAAACGTCGTGGTGACGTGCGTAAAGCCAAGCTGTACTACCTGCGCGACCTGTCCGGTAAAGCCGCTCGCATCAAGGAAAAACTGTCCTGATGACAGTTTGACCGGCGGCTACGGTCGCCATGCGAAAAAAAGCAGCCTTCGGGCTGCTTTTTTGTTGTCTGTAATTTGTCCCCGATGTGAGTGTTATGAGCCCCAGAGAGCAGGAAATCGAACGCCGTACCGAACTGTCGGTGACCCGCGTCACCAAAGCGGTGTTCCCGTCTACCACCAACCACCACAACACCTTGTTTGGTGGCACTGCCCTGGCCTGGATGGACGAAGTGTCGTTCATCGCCGCAACGCGTTTTTGCCGTTTGCCTTTGGTCACCGTGTCTACTGACCGTATCGACTTCAAACACCCGATTGCTGCAGGTTCCATCGTTGAACTGGTAGGCCGCGTAGCGACGGTGGGCAATACCAGCCTCAAGGTTGAGGTTGAAGTGTTTGTCGAAAGCATGAGCTGCGACAGCCGCGAGAAGGCCATACATGGCCTGTTCAGCTTTGTCGCGATCGATGAAGACAAACGCCCGGTCCCCGTATTACCCGGCCTGTAGGAGCGGGCTTGCCCCGCGAGAGGGCATGACAGACAAACCGCAATCGCGGGTCAAGCCCGCTCCCACCTGCGGTCACTCCGGCTGAATCAACGCCACCACCGTCCACCCGGCGCTGGGCTTGAGCACGCTGTCAGGCCCGAACACATGCACCCAGCCGCTGGCGTCGCGGGCGAACAGCAAGGTCGCCCGTTCGCCATGCAGGGCCTGATAGTCCTCCCAGCCAAAAGCATCGGTCAGGTGCGTGCTGTACAACTCGGCGCCGTGGTGCATCTGGTTGGCGAGCTGTACGTATGTCAGCGCCTGACTCCCCAGAACATGACCACGGTGTTCGTCACTGGCGCGATGCTTGTCACTGCGCCGGGTTTCCAGGCCGCTGGCC
This sequence comes from Pseudomonas sp. NUPR-001, assembly GCF_052147955.1. Taxonomy (NCBI): domain Bacteria; kingdom Pseudomonadati; phylum Pseudomonadota; class Gammaproteobacteria; order Pseudomonadales; family Pseudomonadaceae; genus Pseudomonas; species Pseudomonas sp. NUPR-001. The sequence continues at coordinate 4,757,751 of NZ_CP197353.1, read as the reverse complement.
AGCACGAACAAGCGCGCATGACCAAAGTCATGACGAAAGCGCGCGCAGGCCAAAGTGTTCAGCTCCCCTGAAGGCGAGAGGCCGAGCAGGTGGCCGAGGCCAACCAGGTCCAGGTGCGCATCGGCATGCTGCGAGGCAGGGTTGCCAAAGTAGGTGGGCAATCCTTCCATGCGCGCGGCACGAATATTCTCCCAGCTGGAGTCGGTCAGCAGCACGCGGCAGTCGAGTTGCTGCAGGGCTTTGGCGATGGCCCGGGCAGGTGGGTTGGCACCGACGATCAGAAAGCCGCTGGGGGCCGGTTCGGCAACTTTCAGCAGGCGGGCCAGTGGCCGTGCCGTTGCGCTTTGCAATACCACCGTGCCGATGATCACCGCAAAGGTCAGTGGCACCAGTAGTAGAGCGCCCTGGTGCCCTGCCTCGTATAACCGTACAGCGAAGATCGCCGACACTGCTGCGGCAACGATCCCGCGCGGCGCAATCCAACTGAGCAGGGTGCGCTCACGCCAGTTCAGTTGCGAGCCCCAGGTCGACAGGGCGACGTTCAGTGGCCGTGCAATCAACTGGATCACCAGCAACAGCGCCAGCACGGCCGGGCCCAGGCCGATCAGGGCGTTCAGGTCCAGGCGTGCCGCCAGGAGGATGAACAGCCCGGAAATCAGCAGCACACTCAAGTTTTCCTTGAAGTGCAGAATCTGCCGGACATCCACCCCTTTCATATTGGCCAGCCACATCCCCATGATGGTCACCGCCAGCAAACCGGATTCATGCATGACCTGGTTGGAGGCGATGAAAATTCCCAGCACGGCAGCCAGTGAGGCGAGGTTGTGCAGGTATTCGGGAAGCCACTGTTCACGCATGATCTGACCGAGAATCCAGCCGCCAGCGGCGCCAAAGGCACTGCCGCAGAGAATCACTCCGGCAAAGGTCATCAGGCTGTGGCTCAGCCCTTCGCCTGCGGCGCTGGCAATGATGAAGCTGTAGACCACCACGGCAAGCAGGGCGCCGATCGGGTCAATGACGATGCCTTCCCAGCGCAGGATATTGGCAATGGTTGATTTCGGCCGTACCACGCGCAGCATCGGCACGATCACTGTTGGGCCGGTGACCAGGGTCAAGGTGCCGAACAAGGTCGCCAGCATCCAGTCAAAGCCGAGCAGCCAGTGGGTTGCCAGGGTAATGATGATCCAGGTCGACAGCGCGCCGAGGGTCACCATGCGCTGCACCACCGAGCCGATCTCGCTCCACTGCGACAAGTGCAGGGTCAGGCTGCCCTCGAACAGAATCAGTGCCACCGCCAGCGACACCAGCGGCATCAGCAGCGGGCCGAACATTTCTTGCGGGTCGAGCCAGCCCAGCACCGGGCCGGCCAGAATACCGCTGAGCAGAAGGAAGAGAATGGCCGGTAGTTTCAGGCGCCAGGCCAACCACTGGCAGGCGAGGGCGGCAGCTCCGATGCCGCCGAAGGTCAGCAAAATCTGTTCTTCGCTCATTCCAATTCCCTATGCCAACCGTGTTGTGGAAGACTAGCGTTTATTTTTCGTTTATGTCTTTTGCCTTCGAGTTGTCATGCCCGCACTAGAGCATCCCCTGATTGACCAGTTCCTTGATGCCCTGTGGCTGGAAAAAGGCCTGGCCGACAATACCCGCGAGTCCTACCGCAGTGACCTGGCGCTGTTCAATGGTTGGCTGCAGGAGCACGGTGTGGCATTACCTGACGCCGGGCGCGAGCTGATTCTCGATCACCTGGCCTGGCGCCTGGATCAGGGCTACAAGCCGCGCTCGACGGCGCGCTTTCTCTCTGGCGTACGCGGGTTTTACCGCTATTTGCTGCGCGAAAAGTTGATCGCTGTTGATCCAACGCTGCAGGTCGACATGCCACAGCTAGGTCGGCCGCTGCCCAAGTCGCTGTCTGAGGCCGACGTAGAAGCGTTGCTGCAAGCACCGGATCTGAGTGAAGCGATTGGCCAGCGTGACCGTGCCATGCTGGAAGTGCTCTACGCCTGCGGCTTGCGCGTCACAGAGCTGGTTAGCCTGACCCTGGATCAGGTCAACCTGCGCCAAGGCGTGCTGCGGGTGATGGGCAAGGGCAGTAAAGAGCGCCTGGTGCCGATGGGCGAAGAGGCGGTGGTATGGCTGGAGCGCTACGTGCGCGATGGGCGCAATGAAATGCTCAACGGGCGCCCGAGCGATGTGCTGTTCCCCAGCCTGCGCGGCGAGCAGATGACCCGCCAGACCTTCTGGCATCGGATCAAGCATCAGGCCCAGGTGGCGGGTATCAGCAAGAGCCTGTCGCCGCATACCCTGCGCCATGCCTTCGCCACTCACTTGCTCAACCATGGCGCTGATCTGCGTGTGGTGCAGATGCTGCTGGGGCATAGCGATTTGTCGACTACCCAGATCTACACCCATGTCGCCCGGGCACGTTTGCAGGAGCTGCATGCCCGTCATCACCCCAGAGGTTGATCGCTGGCGCGTGTCGCGTGCGGGGTCGGTCTGTGCCGACAGGTTGTGGTAGGCTTGGACGGTTTGTATCAAGGGCCGTCCGAGCGCCGCCATTTCAGTCTGCGTGCTGCGTGACCGACCCTTTGCCCGCCTTCAGGAGTTTCCATGCGCGTGACCCAGATTATCGCCACCGCCGCCCTGGCGCTGGTCAGCACCTTTGCCGCTGCCGCCGACAACGCCGAGCAGGCGATCCGCAAGACCTTGCAGACGCTGGACATCGGCGTGCCCGTCGAGAGTGTTGCCACCAGCCCGCTGAACGGTCTGTATGAAGTCAAGCTCGCAGGTGGTCGCGTGCTGTATGCCAGCGCCGACGGCCAGTTCGTGGTGCAGGGCTATCTGTTTCAGATTCAGGACGGTAAACCGGTCAACCTGACCGAAAAAACCGAGCGTCAGGCCATCGCCAAGAGCATTAATGCTATTCCAGCGGCCGAGATGGTGGTTTATCCTGCCAAGGGCGAAACCAAATCGCACATCACTGTGTTTACCGACACGACCTGCCCGTACTGCCACAAGCTGCACGCCGAAGTCCCTGAGTTGAACCGCCGCGGTATCGAAGTGCGTTACGTTGCCTTCCCGCGCCAGGGTCTCGGTTCCCCGGGCGATGAACAATTGCAAGCCGTTTGGTGCTCCAGCGACCGTAAAGGCGCACTGGACAAAATGATCGACGGCAAAGAAATCAAGGCTGCCAAGTGCGCCAACCCGGTTGCCAAGCAATTCCAGCTGGGCCAGTCGATTGGTGTCAACGGAACCCCGGCCATCGTCCTTGAGGACGGCCAGGTGATCCCGGGTTACCAACCGGCGCCACAGGTTGCCAAGCTGGCGTTGGCCGGCAGCAAATAAATCAACAAGCAAGCCGCCACCATGGGGAGGCGGCTGTTTTCACGAACGGCTGCAGGCCGTTCGTTCAATGGGGAGTTCACAGTGAAACCGGTCAAAGTAGGCATCTGTGGGTTGGGGACCGTCGGTGGCGGAACCTTCAATGTACTTCAGCGAAACGCCGAGGAGATCGCCCGCCGTGCCGGGCGTGGTATTGAAGTGGCACAGATTGCCATGCGTTCGCCAAACCCGAATTGCCAGATTACCGGTACCCCCATTACCGCTGACGTATTCGATGTTGCCACGAACCCGGAAATCGACATTGTCATTGAGTTGATCGGTGGCTACACCGTGGCCCGCGATCTGGTGCTCAAAGCCATCGACAATGGCAAGCACGTGGTTACCGCCAACAAGGCGCTGATCGCTGTGCACGGCAACGAGATCTTTGCCAAGGCGCGCGAGAAAGGCGTTATCGTCGCTTTCGAAGCCGCCGTGGCCGGTGGTATTCCGGTGATCAAGGCGATTCGTGAAGGCTTGTCGGCCAACCGCATCAACTGGGTAGCCGGGATCATCAACGGTACCGGTAACTTCATCCTCACGGAAATGCGCGAGAAAGGCCGGGCCTTCCCCGACGTGCTGGCAGAAGCTCAGGCCCTGGGGTACGCCGAAGCCGACCCGACCTTCGACGTCGAAGGCATCGATGCGGCGCACAAGCTGACCATTCTGGCTTCGATCGCCTTTGGTATCCCGCTGCAGTTCGACAAAGCCTATACCGAAGGCATCACGAAGCTGACCACCGCTGATGTGAACTACGCCGAGGCGCTGGGTTACCGGATCAAGCACCTGGGCGTAGCACGCAGCACTGCCAACGGTATCGAGCTGCGCGTACACCCGACGCTGATCCCGTCCGACCGTCTGATCGCCAACGTCAATGGCGTGATGAACGCTGTGATGGTCAATGGCGATGCCGCCGGTTCGACCCTGTTCTACGGCGCTGGCGCCGGCATGGAGCCTACCGCCTCGTCGGTAATCGCCGACCTGGTCGACGTGGTCCGCGCGATGACCTCCGATCCGGAAAACCGCGTTCCGCACCTGGCCTTCCAGCCCGATGCGCTGTCGGCACATCCGATTCTGCCGATCGAAGCCTGCGAATCGGCGTACTACCTGCGCATCCAGGCCAAGGATCACCCAGGGGTGCTGGCCCAGGTCGCAAGCATCCTCTCGGAGCGTGGCATCAACATCGAGTCGATCATGCAGAAGGAAGTCGAGGAACAGGACGGCCTGGTGCCAATGATCCTGCTCACCCACAGTGTGGTCGAACAACGCATGAACGACGCCATTACCGCCCTGGAAGCCTTGCAGGATGTGGTCGGCAACGTGGTACGTATCCGCGTCGAACAACTGAATTGACATTAGCTGCAAGCGGTCAGCTGCAAGCTGCAAGGTAACGCCCGATAACGGGGACTTGCGGCTTGAAGCTTGAAACTTGAAGCTCACATAAAGGTTTGCACACATGCGCTACATCAGTACCCGCGGCCAGGCACCGGCCCTGAATTTCGAAGACGTCCTGCTTGCAGGCCTGGCCAGCGATGGCGGCTTGTACGTGCCGGAAAATCTGCCACGTTTCACGCAAGAAGAAATTGCTTCCTGGGCTGGCCTGCCGTATCACGAGCTGGCATTCCGGGTGATGCGCCCGTTCGTCACCGGCAGCATTGCCGATGCCGATTTCAAGAAAATCCTCGAAGAAACCTACGGTGAGTTCGCTCACGCCGCCGTCGCGCCGCTGCGTCAGCTGAACAGCAACGAATGGGTGCTGGAGCTGTTCCATGGCCCGACCCTGGCGTTCAAGGACTTTGCCCTGCAACTGCTCGGTCGCCTGCTCGATCACGTGCTGGCCAAGCGTGGCGAGCGCGTGGTGATCATCGGCGCCACCAGTGGCGACACCGGTTCGGCCGCCATCGAAGGGTGCCGTCGTTGCGACAACGTCGACATCTTCATCCTGCACCCGCATCAGCGTGTGTCGGAAGTTCAGCGCCGGCAGATGACCACCATCTTCGGTGAGAACATCCACAACATCGCCATCGAAGGCAACTTCGACGACTGCCAGGAAATGGTCAAGGCCAGCTTCGCTGACCAGGGCTTCCTCAAGGGCACTCGCCTGGTGGCGGTCAACTCGATCAACTGGGCGCGGATCATGGCCCAGATCGTTTACTACTTCCACGCAGCCCTGCAGTTGGGTGGCCCGGCGCGTTCGATCGCGTTCTCGGTACCTACCGGCAACTTCGGCGACATCTTCGCTGGCTACCTGGCGCGCAACATGGGCCTGCCGATCAGCCAGCTGATCGTCGCTACCAACCGCAACGACATCCTGCACCGCTTCATGAGCGGCAATCAGTACGTCAAGGAAACCCTGCACGCGACCCTGTCGCCGTCGATGGACATCATGGTCTCGTCCAACTTCGAGCGCCTGCTGTTCGACCTGCACGGTCGTAATGGTGCAGCCATTGCCGGTCTGATGGACAGCTTCAAGCAAGGTGGCGGTTTCAGCGTCGAACAAGATCGCTGGACCGAAGCGCGCAAGCTGTTCGACTCGCTGGCCGTAGACGACGCGCAAACCTGCGAAACCATCGCTGAAGTCTTCGCCCAGACTGGTGAAGTGCTGGATCCGCACACCGCCATCGGCGTTAAAGCCGCCCGCGAATGCCGCCGCAGCCTGGATACGCCAATGGTGGTGCTGGGTACCGCGCATCCGGTCAAGTTCCCTGAAGCGGTGGAAAAGGCCGGTGTCGGCAAGGCGCTGGAGTTGCCAGCGCATTTGAGCGACCTGTTCTCCCGTGAAGAGAAGTGCACGGTGCTGGCCAACGACCTCAAGGCGGTACAGGCCTTTGTCAGCCAGCATGGCAACCGTGGCAAGCCGCTCTGATCGAGCCGAACGAAGCCCGTCACTGACGGGCTTTTTTTTGGCGGTGGGAGCGGGCTTGCCCCGCGATTGCGATTTGCCAGGCACATCGCATCGCGGGGCAAGCCCGGTCCCACGCAGTTAGATTCGTCCTTCACAACTTTAGGAAATTTCTGATAGGTAGCAATAAACCGTTTGTCTAGAGTGACGCCTGACTGCAACAGTGGGGTAAAGCACATGCGCTCACTCAAGGTCCTGATTCTGGAGGATCACCCATTCCAACTGATGGCCTTGCATCAGATGCTCAATGCCAACGGCGTATTTGACGTGCTGACCGCAGAGTCCGTGGCGGTCGCCTGCGAGGCGCTAGCGCATCGGGGACCGGTCGATATCGCCATTTGCGACTTGCAGATCGAAGGTGCAGACGGCCTGCAATTGATTCGCCACCTGGCCGAAAACAACCTGGCCCGTGCGCTGGTCATTTTGAGTAGCGCTGAGATGAGTGTGATCGACGGTGTAGCGGCGCTGGCTGAGCAGATGGGCCTGACTGTACTGGGCAGCGTGCAAAAGCCGGCCAGTTGCCTGCTCCTGAACCAGCTGTTGCGCCGTTATCTGCAGCAGGCGCCTGGCGAGCCTCAGCCTGCCACTGTGCAGCTTCCAAAAAAACTGTTGGACCTGAGCGCATCCGAACTGGCGCACAGTAAAGAGCAGTGGGTTGTTCACTACCAACCCAAGGTTGCCCTGGACGGCGCGTTGGTCGGCGCTGAGGCGCTGGTACGCTGGCAGCACCCTCGCCTGGGGACCTTGTCGCCAGCGCAGTTCATTCCGTTGTTTGAACGCGCCGACCTGATTGACACCTTGAGCTGGCATGTACTGGACCACGCGCTGGCATTTAGCACACAAGTGCAAGCATCGACTGGCAAAGCTCTGCCGGTGGCGGTCAATATTGCTCCACAACTGTTGCTGCGCGAAGACTTTCATCAGCAGGTCAAGGCCGCGTTGCAACGCCATGCGGTTGCGGCCAATGACTTGACCCTGGAAATTGTCGAAACTGCAGGCAGCACATTGAATGATCGTCAGCTTGAAGGCTTGTTGCATCTGCGCATTCTGGGCTGCCAGTTGTCTATCGACGACTTTGGCATGGGCGAATCCAATATGCAGCGTCTGCTCGAATTACCCTTCAGCGAGTTGAAGCTGCCCAGCGAGTTCGTTCGCGGCATGGGCCAGGATGGCCGCAAGGCCGCCGTGGTGGCCGGTGCCTTGATCATGGCGCAGCGCATGAACCTGAACGTGGTCGTTGAAGGCGTGGAAACTGCTGACGACCTGCAGGCGATCAAGGCACTGGGGCAGCCGGTCCTGCAAGGCTACTTCATCGCCCGGCCAATGCCGGGGGAGGCGTTGCTCGAGTGGATCGCCACTCGCAATGAAAGTGCTTTGCACGATGACTGCGAAGGAACCTTTAGCGCAGCCAGCAATCAGAGCATGCAAGGACAGTTGAGCGGCGCTTTGCTCCGGTGCTCCTCAACAGTCAGATGAAGTCCCATCAGACTTCGATTTAGCCTCGGGCGGTCTCCCCAACGTCCGGGGCTTCTTTTTGCCTGCTCATGGCGAATCGGGGAAAAACTGCTGGCTGTCTTGCAGATAGCGCTCACGCAGGTTCGGGTCCAGCCACTGTGCGTACAGGTTTGGCAATGTATCGCGGCGCAGTGACGTGAGCAGTTGGTTGATATGGCCGATGGCTTCACGCCCCAATGGCGTATCGGCGCAGCCGACGTGGATGAACTGGTAACGGGCCACGCCTTGAATGGGATAAAAGCGGTAGTCGCTGGTTTGCCAGCCCTGTTGCTGAATCAGGTAACGCGCTTCTGGCCAATAGCCCAGCAACAGCTGCAGACGCTGGCGCTTTTGCATCTCGAGCAAGTTGCTGACTGCATCATTGCCGTAGTGGCGGCTGAGCGTCTCGGTGGGCAGGGTTTTGAGCAGGGCGTCCACCGGAGGGCTGTAGCTGCGCTCGGCAACCACCCCCAGTTTCAGCGGCGTACCGGCAAGCAGTGTACGCAGGTCGACCTCCTCATTGTTCACGTAAGGCGCGAGCAGTGGCTGGTCTTGCTTACGGACCACCAACCCACTGCTCAGCACCCCGAGGCTCGGCTGTGAAAAATGCACATACTGCGCGCGCTCCGGGGTCCATAGCAGGGTAGGGTCACAGGTGAGTCGGTGCTCTTGGAGCATTTGATTGCCGCGTGCGCGATTGACCCGGATGATGCTGTGATCGTACTCGGGCATCTGCTCGATCAGCAGGGGCAGCAGCTGGTCCACCACCCCCTGGCCTTTGCTCGAGCCTTCGAAAATGGTCAGGGGCGGCAGGTCGCGCAGCACCCAGAGCATGCGCTCCTTGGCCCAGGCCGCAGCGGGAATGGCACTCAGCAAGGTACAGCTCAGCAGTGACAACAGCGTACGACAGCGCAGGCGCCCGCGTTTGCTCATGTACGAGTCTCCACCCTCAGGCTGGTAACAGGATTAGTTGCGACGTGTCATACCGCGCCCTGCTCACGCAGGCGGGCGATGGCCGGTGCGTCATAACCCAGCTCGCCGAGCAATTGTTCGGTGTGCGCGCCCAGTTCCGGGCCGACCCATTCGCTGGAACCCGGCGTTTCCGAGAGCTTGGGCACGATCCCCGGCATCTTGAACGGTTTGCCGTCGGGCAGTTTGGCCTGCAGGAACATTTCGCGGGCGAGGAATTGCGGGTCGCTGAACATGTCTTCAGCGCTGAAGATTCTGCTGGCGGGCACCTGCGCGTCATTGAGCACCTGCATCAAGGTGTCCAGCGGCACACTACGGGCCCAACGGTCGATCACCGCGTACAGTTCGTCGCGACGCAGGTCGCGGCCGTCATTGCTGGCCAGCGCCGGGTCGTCGGCCAGGTCCTGACGGCCGATCGCTTGCATGAAGCGCTTGAAGATCGCATCGCCGTTGGCGCCGATCTGCACATGCTTGCCATCGGCACTGGTATGAATGGACGAAGGCGTGATGCCGGGCATGATGTTGCCGGTGCGTTCGCGAATAAAACCGAACACATCGAACTCGGGCACCATGCTTTCCATCATCGCGAAGATCGCCTCATACAAGGCGACATCGACCACCTGGCCTGCACCGCCATTGACCTCGCGATGACGCAAGGCCATCAGTGCACCGATTACACCCCAGAGCGCGGCAATCGAATCGCCGATGGAAATCCCGGTGCGTACTGGCGGGCGGTCTTCGAAACCGGTGATGTAGCGCAGCCCGCCCATGGATTCACCGACCGCACCAAAGCCGGGTTGGTCTTTCATCGGCCCGGTCTGGCCGAAGCCGGACAGGCGCACCATGACCAGCTTCGGATTGAGGGCGTGCAAGGTGTCCCAGCCCAGCCCGAGCTTTTCCAGCACCCCGGGGCGGAAGTTTTCGATGAGGATGTCCGCTTCGGCCAGCAGCTTTTTCAGGATCTCAATGCCTTCGGCGTGCTTGAGGTTGAGGGTCAGCGACTGTTTGTTGCGAGCCTGGACAAACCACCACAGTGACGTGCCTTCATAGAGCTTGCGCCATTTGCGCAGCGGGTCGCCGCCGTCGGGCGATTCGACCTTGATCACCTGCGCGCCGAACTCCGCGCAGATGCGCGAGGCAAACGGGCCGGCGATCAAGGTGCCGAGTTCAATGACTTTAAGGCCGGCGAGGGGTTTGCTGGGCGTAGGCATAAGGCGTCCGTGGCAGCTGGTCAGAACTCCCGTTTTTATCACAGCTGCGCCTGTGCAGATACTGCCGCGGCGCAAGGAGCCTGCGGATCGGTTAGACTGGGCGACTTTCCTTGCCGCAAGAAGCCCGTCCATGGCCCAGCCGTCCACCACCTACAAGTTTGAACTGAACCTCACCGACCTCGACCGCGGCGTGTACGAAAGCGTCAAGCAGACCATCGCCCGGCATCCGTCGGAAACCGAGGAGCGCATGGCCGTGCGCCTGCTGGCGTATGCCCTGTGGTACAACGAGCAACTGAGCTTTGGTCGCGGCCTGTCGGATGTCGACGAAGCTGCGCTGTGGGAGAAGAGTCTGGATGACCGCATCCTGCACTGGATCGAAGTCGGTCAACCGGATGCCGAACGCCTGACCTGGTGTTCGCGCCGCACCGAGCGTACCAGCCTGCTGGCCTACGGCAGCCTGCGCGTGTGGGAAAACAAGGTGATTCCGGCAGTGAAGAACCTCAAGAACCTGAACATTGCCGCTGTTCCGCAAGAGGTCCTGGAAACCCTGGCCACCGACATGCCGCGGGCGATCAAATGGGACGTGATGATCAGTGAAGGCACGGTGTTCGTGACTGACGACCGTGGCCAGCATGAAGTCCAATTGCAGTGGTTGCTCGGTGAGCGCGGCTGATTCTTGACCTGCTGATCGCGGGGCAAGCCCGCTCCTACAGAAGGCCTTGTGGGAGCGGGCTTGCCCCGCGATAACCTACCCAACTCCCCCGAAAGAACCCTCATGCGCATCGAACCACGCCCCTTGCCAGCCATCCTGCCCGCTCTCGGCGATCTACCACCGCTGCTGACCCGTCTGTACGCCGCCCGTGGCGTGCAAAGTGCCGCAGAGCTGGACAAAAGCCTGGCACGCCTGCTGCCCTACCAGCAGCTCAAGGGCATCGATGCAGCGGTCGACTTGCTGGTCGAAGCGCTGGCCGAACGCCAGCGCATTCTGATCGTTGGCGACTTCGACGCCGATGGCGCCACCGCCAGTACCGTGGGGATGCTGGGTTTGCGTTTGCTCGGCGCAGCGCATGTCGATTACCTGGTGCCCAATCGTTTTGAATACGGTTACGGCCTGACCCCGGAAATCGTCCAGGTTGCCCTTGAGCGCCAACCCCAGTTGTTGATCACCGTCGACAACGGCATTTCCAGTGTCGAAGGCGTGGCGGCGGCCAAGGCTGCCGGGCTCAAGGTGCTGGTCACCGATCACCATTTGCCCGGACATGAACTGCCGTTGGCCGATGCCATCGTCAACCCCAACCAGCCAGGCTGCACCTTCCCGAGCAAGGCCTTGGCGGGTGTCGGGGTGATTTTCTATGTGCTGATGGCATTGCGCGCGCGCCTGCGCAGCCTCGGCCACTACGACAACGCAGCGCAACCGAACATCGGCGAATTGCTCGATCTGGTGGCATTGGGCAGCGTTGCCGACGTGGTGCCGCTGGACGCCAATAACCGCATCCTGGTGCATCAGGGCCTGGAACGGATCAGGGCAGGGCGGGCACGGCCGGGACTCAAGGCAATCCTCGAGGTCGCCCGCCGCGACCATGCGCGCATCACCTCTACCGATCTTGGCTTTATTCTCGGGCCGCGGCTCAATGCCGCCGGTCGTCTGGACGACATGAGCCTGGGCATTGAATGCCTGCTCAGCGACGACCCGAACCTGGCGCGGGAGATGGCCGGTCAACTGGATGAGCTGAACCAGGACCGCAAGTCCATCGAGCAGGGCATGCAGCGCGAGGCCTTGGCCCAGCTCAAAGACTTGCCGCTGGAGTCGATGCCCTTCGGCCTGTGCCTGTTTGAACCGGACTGGCATCAGGGCGTGATCGGTATTCTTGCCTCGCGCCTGAAAGAGCGCTATCACCGGCCAACCATTGCTTTCGCCGATGCCGGTGAGGGCATGCTCAAGGGCTCGGCGCGGTCGGTGCCGGGTTTTCACATTCGTGACGCGCTGGATGCGGTCGCGGCGCGTCATCCGCAACTGATCAGCAAGTTCGGTGGCCACGCGATGGCCGCTGGCTTGTCGCTGCCGGCTGACAACTTCCCGGCCTTTGCCCAGGCGTTCGATGAAGAAGTACGCAGGCAACTGCGCGAAGACGACCTGACCGGGCGACTGTTGTCGGATGGCACGCTGGCGGTTGAAGAGTTTCACCTGGAACTGGCACGTGCCCTGCGCCATGCCGGGCCGTGGGGCCAGCACTTCCCCGAGCCACTGTTTCATGGGGTGTTTCAACTGGTTGAGCAACGGGTAGTGGGCGAACGTCACCTGAAAGTGGTGCTTAAAAGCGAGTGCGGTTCGGTCAGGCTCGACGGCATTGCCTTTGGTGTCGATCGCGAGGTGTGGCCCAACCCGACCGTGCGTTGGGTCGAGCTGGCCTACAAGCTGGATGTCAACGAGTTCCGTGGTCAGGAAAGCGTACAGCTGATGATCGCGCATATGGAACCGCGCTAACCCCGGGGGCAAAGTGGTCTAGGCTCAAAATGATTGGTCGATGAACCTGCGGGGAAGATTCTGTGGTCGGCCGGTCAACCATCTGGAGCCTTACCACTTGATTTGAGAGGTGCCCCATGAGCCTGCTGCTTGAGCCCTACACCCTGCGCCACCTGACCTTGCCCAATCGCATTGCAGTTTCACCGATGTGCCAATACTCCAGTGTCGATGGCCTGGCCAATGACTGGCACCTGGTTCACCTGGGCAGCCGTGCGGTGGGCGGTGCCGGGCTGATTCTCACTGAAGCGACGGCGGTCACCGCCGATGGCCGCATCACCGCCCAGGACCTGGGCCTGTGGGATGACGCACAGATCCCGCCGTTGCAACGTATCACCCGTTTCATAACCGCCCAGGGCGCGGTACCGGGTATTCAACTGGCGCATGCCGGGCGCAAGGCCAGTACCCATCGGCCCTGGCTGGGTAAATCGGGCAGTGTCAAAGTCGAAGAGGGCGGCTGGCTGCCCATCGGGCCCTCGAAGATCGCCTTCGATCCACAGCACACCCCCCCTGCGGAAATGACCAAGGCGCAGATCGATGAGGTTATCCAGGCGTTTGTCGATGCTGCACAGCGTGCGTTGAAAGCAGGTTTCAAGGTGGTTGAAGTGCATGCCGCCCACGGGTACTTGCTGCACCAGTTCCTATCACCCTTGAGCAACCAGCGCCGGGATGAATACGGCAGTTGCTTCGAAAACCGCATTCGCCTGACCTTGCAGGTGACGGAAGCCGTGCGCGAAGTCTGGCCGGAGGAATTGCCGGTATTTGTGCGGCTGTCGGCGACCGACTGGGTGGAAGATGGCTGGAACCCGGATGAAACCGTGGCGTTGGCCAAGCGCTTGCGGGCTTTGGGTGTGGACCTGATCGACGTGTCGTCCGGTGGTACCTCGGTGAATGCCGAGATTCCTACCGGCCCAGGCTACCAGACGCAGTTTGCTGCCAAAGTGCGGGAAGAGGCAGGGATTGCCACAGGGACGGTCGGCATGATTACCGACCCGATGCAGGCTGAAACCATCTTGCGTACGGCGCAGGCCGATATCATTTTCCTGGCGCGCGAGCTGCTGCGTGATCCTTATTGGCCATTGCATGCCGATGATGACCTGGGCGGCAACAAGGCAACCTGGCCGGCGCAGTATCAGCGTGCGACCAGCCGGGCCAATCCTATTCATGAGTCAGATTTGCGCGATTGATCTGAACTGACCGGTGGGAGCGGGCTTGCCCCGCGATTGCGTTCTATCAGAAGAATCGCTATCGCGGGGCAAGTCGGATCGCCGCACCGCCGCTCCTACGTGAGTTCTCCGACTGCTCGCCAGGCTTCGTCAATTGCGGCATGGGCATAGGCGCTCCAGGCCGCATCCGAGTTGGCAATGCTGACGTTGCCCAACGGTTTGCGCGCCAGTTCCATCCATTGCTCGGTCTGTTCAGGATCGTCGTACAGGGTATTGGTGAAGCAGGCATAGCCGTGCGGCCAGCGATTGACGGTGATCGCCAGAATGTCCTGGTTGTGGTCGAAACCGCCCGGGCCGAGCATGCGTTGCAGTTGTTCGCGCAACTGCGTTTCCAGTTCTTCGAATGGGGTGCCATACAGGCGCCCACGGCCGGCACGCGCCTGGTCGCGGCTGTTCATGCCGCTGTCGGGGCTGGTTGGCACATAGACCATGTGCAAGCCGATGGGCTGCGCCGGATCGCGCGGGTGTTCATAGCCACCCATGCTGACCGGGTAGTCCAGTTTGATCCGGCTGTACGGTTGGGTGGCGGCGTAGATTTCATGCACGCCGAGCTTTTGAAAGGCCTGCCAATTGCGCACGATGACCTTGGTGTAGACCAGCGGCAACTTCACGTTCTGGCTCAGGGCGTGGGCCTGCTCGGCGGGCAGGTCGCGCAACAGGTACGGGATCATCATGTTGTAACAGGCCAGCACGCAGTGTTTGCCGCGCACCTGGGCCAGTTGCCCGTCTCGGCTGTAGCCGACATTCACTCCACCCTCGTGATTGCGCACGCTGACCACGGTACTGTTCAGGCGCAAGCGTACCGGCTGTCCTGCGCGGTCAAGCTGGCTGTAGTCGAATTTGGCCAGCACGATGTCTTCCATATCGTTGCCCGCAGCCACCGACGGAATCAGGCTGCGTACCAGCAAGCGTGCCAGCGAGGCGTTACCGTCGGGGAAGTGATAGATGTACGGTTCTTCCATTTCCGCCTGGGCTTCCTCGCCGATCGGCTCCAGGTTCATGGCGGCAAAGCCGGGGAAGCCAACGTAGTAGGCGTCTGCCGCCGCTACCGTATCAATACTCAGGGCCATGAAGTCATTGGTACGGCCCTGAAAGTACTTCACCGCCGTCGCTGACAGACCGACGTCCTTGAGCAGAAAATCCTGGTAACTGGTGCGTTCCAGGTAGGTCGTCTTGTCTGCCTGCGATTTGCCGGCCAGGTAGTCGCGGGGCGCTTCGTGCAGGTCGATCAGCGCTTGCCGGTCGCTTGGCGACAGCGGGAAGTCATTGATGAAATCGCGCACCGAGCGCGCGTTAAGCTGCTCGGGCGCGATGTCGTCAGCCACCATCGGCGTCGGGTCGCCGCTAACCAGCTTGTCTTCACCAAAGTGTTCTTTGTCGAAAAATACCCCGCGTGACAAACCCAGGTCTGGATAGAAGCTGCGGTCGAAGGCGGTTTCAAAGCGCTTGATGTCGACTCCGAGCTTTTTCAGCAGCGCGTTGACCTCGGCGCTGTACAGATGATTGGGTGACTGGAAGGCTTCGCTGCCACCGTAGCCAAGAATCATCCGCCCACCGGCGCTGAACTCGTTGCGCTTGGCATGCCCGCCAAAGTCGTCGTGGTTTTCAACGATGAGGATTTTCGCTGACGGGTGTTTTTCCCGATAGAAGAAGGCGGCTGCCAGCCCGCTGATGCCACCACCGACGACCACCAGATCGTAGGTTTCGCTGATCGGCAGTGCGTCGGTATCGAAGGTAGTCTTCTCCCAGCCCATCTGGTGGGCCACTTCGAAGGCGCCGACGTGGCTGCCGCGCAGGCCGGTCAGCGCTGGCGGGTAGTAGCGGCCGCCTTCGGCCGCTTGCAGCAGTTGCAGCGGCGTCAGGCCGGCTGCGATGCCGATAGCGACTCCATTGATGAAGTCGCGCCGGGTAATTTCCATGGGTTTCCTTACCTTAGTGTTTGAACATCACATGCCGAACGCAGGTGTAGTCCTCCAGCCCGTACAGGGACATATCCTTGCCGTAGCCAGACAGTTTCTGACCGCCGTGGGGCATTTCGCTGACGAGCATAAAGTGCGTGTTGACCCAGGTACAGCCGTACTGCAGGCGTGCTGAAAGGCGGTGAGCGCGTCCGACATCGCCGGTCCACAGAGACGAGGCCAGGCCGTAGTCCGAGTCATTGGCCCAGGTCAGCGCCTGGTCTTCATCGTCAAAACGAGTCACCGAGACCACCGGGCCGAACACCTCACGGCGGACAATCTCGTCGTCTTGCTGGGCGTCGGCGAGCACCGTCGGTTCAAAAAAGAAGCCATCACCGGGCACGGCCTTGCCACCGGTGATCAGGCGTATGTGCGGCTGAGCGATGGCACGTTCGACCATGGCGGCTACGCGATCGCGGTGTTGCGCGGTGATCAGCGGTCCGAGCTCGGTTTGCGGATCGTTCTGCAGCCCATGCTTGAGGCTGGCCACAGCCTTGCCGAGCTTTTCCACGAACTGCTCATAGATACCGCTCTGGGCGTAGATACGGCAGGCGGCGGTGCAGTCTTGCCCGGCGTTATAGAAGCCGAAGGTACGAATGCCTTCGACTGCTGCATCGATATCGGCATCGTCGAAGATAATTACCGGCGCCTTGCCACCAAGTTCCATGTGCATGCGTTTTACGCTGTCGGCAGTGCTGGCAATAATGTTGGCGCCGGTGGGGATCGAGCCGGTCAGCGACACCATGCGCACTTTTGGGTGGGTGACCAGCGGCGTGCCGACGCTCGGGCCACGGCCAAACAGAATATTCAGCACCCCGGCAGGAAAGATGTCGGCGGCCAGTTGCGCCAGGCGCAAGGCGGTCAGCGGTGTCTGTTCCGACGGTTTGAGCACCACGGTGTTACCGGCAGCCAGGGCCGGAGCGATCTTCCAGGCGACCATCATCAACGGGTAGTTCCACGGGGCAATCGAGGCGACCACACCCAGCGGGTCGCGGCGAATCATCGAGGTGTGCCCGGGCAGGTATTCGCCAGCGGCGGAGCCCGCCAGGCAACGGCTGGCGCCGGCAAAGAAGCGGAACACATCGGCAATCGCCGGGATTTCGTCGTTCAGTGCTGCGGCATAGGGTTTGCCGCAGTTGTCGGACTCCAGGCGGGCCAGCTCCTCGCCATGCGCCTCGATACTGTCCGCCAGTTTCAGCAACAACAGCGAACGGTCTTTGGGGGTGGTCTGCGACCAGCTGGTGAAGGCGTGGTCGGCGGCGCGTACGGCAGCATCGACCTGGGATTCGCTGGCCTCGTTGATTTCCACCAGGACACTGCCCAGTGCCGGGTTCAGCACTGCCAGCGCGTTGCCTTCACCGGCAATCAGTTGGCCATTAATCAGCAGTCGGGTTTGCATGTTCAGGTCCTCCTAATGTTATTTGCCGCTGCCGGCAACGCTTTCGCCGCCGCGGGTCAGGTAATAAGCGCCGAGAATCGGCAGCATGGTCACCAGCATCACCAGCATGGCGACCACATTGGTCACCGGCACATCGCGCGGCCGGCTGAGCTGGTTGAGCAACCAGATCGGCAAGGTGCGCTCGTGCCCGGCGGTGAAGGTGGTGACGATGATTTCATCGAACGACAGGGCGAAGGCCAGCATGCCGCCAGCCAGTAGCGCCGAGCCCAGGTTGGGCAGAATGATGTAGCGGAAGGTTTGCCAGCCATCGGCGCCGAGGTCCATCGATGCCTCGATCAGGCTATGGGACGTACGGCGCAGGCGGGCGATGACGTTGTTGTAGACGATCACCACGCAGAAGGTCGCGTGGCCAACGACGATGGTGAAAATCCCAGGTTCGATACCCAGGGTTTTGAACGCTGAAAGCAGGGCGATACCGGTAATGATCCCCGGCAGGGCAATCGGCAGGATCAGCATCAGCGAAATGCTTTCCTTGCCAAAAAAACTGCGCCGGTACAGCGCCGCTGACGCCAGGGTGCCCAGCACCAAAGCGATCAAGGTCGCAAGGCAGGCGACCTGCAGCGACAACTTGATGGCTTCAAGGACGTCAGGCCGGGAAAAGGCCACGCTGAACCACTTCAGGGTAAAACCCTGGGGCGGAAAGCTGAACGCCGCATCCTGGGTGTTGAAGGCATACAGAAAGATGATCAGGATCGGGAAGTGCAGAAACACCAGCCCGCCCCAGGCGGCCAGGCGCAGGCCCCAGGATGCGCGTTCAGAGTGCATCGAAAGCCCCCAGGCGTTTGACGATGGACAGGTAAATGGCGATTAGCACGATTGGCACCAGGGTGAAGGCAGCCGCCATCGGCATGTTGCCGATCGCACCCTGCTGGGCATAGACCATGCTGCCGATGAAGTAGCCGGGTGGGCCAACCAGTTGCGGCACGATGAAGTCGCCCAGGGTCAGCGAGAAGGTGAAGATCGAACCGGCCGCAATGCCGGGTACCGACAGCGGCAGAATCACTTGCATGAAGGTTTGCCGCGGCGTGGCACCGAGGTCTGCCGAAGCCTGCAGCAACGACGGCGGCAAACGCTCCAGCGAGGCCTGGATCGGCAGGATCATGAACGGCAGCCAGATGTAGACAAACACCAGAAAACGCCCCAGGTGCGAAGTCGACAAGGTACTGCCGCCCACGCCCGGGATGCCCAGAATGAACTGCAGCAGCGGCTCCAGGTTGAACTGCTGGACGAACCACTGGGCCACGCCGCCTTTGGCCAGCAACAGCGTCCAGGCGTAGGCTTTGACGATGTAGCTGGCCCACATCGGCATCATCACCGCGATGTAGAAGAAGGCCTTGATATTGCCGCTGGTGTAGCGCGCCATGTAGTAGGCGATCGGAAAGGCCAGGGTGGCGCTGGCGATCGACACGGCAATGGCCATCGTCAGGGTGCGCAGAATGATGTCGAAGTTGGCCGGGTTGAACAGTGCGGCGAAATTGGTCAGGGTCAGGGTCGGCGTGACCGCCATGGTGAAGTCGTCGAACGTGTAGAAACCCTGCCACAGCAGGCTCAACAATGAGCCCAGGTAAATCGCTCCGAACCAGATCAAGGGCGGTATCAACAGCAACGCCAGGTACAGGTTGGGGCGCCGGTACAGCAGGTTGGAGAAGCGTCGCAGGGCCAGGTTCATTTACGGACCCTCGGCCACGACGGTTTCCTGTAGCGGCGTCATGGCTTCGCGTGCCCAGCGCGCCTGCAGGCGCTGTCCGGGTTGCCAGGGCACAGCCTGGGTCTGCCATTGATTGTTGGCCTGACTGACGCTGAGCAGTTGGCCGTTGTCCAGCTTCAGTTCGTAACGGGTGGCGCTGCCCTGGTACTGGATATCGTGCAACAGGCCGCTGATCTGCACGTCATCGGTTGCCGTGGCGTGTTCGCCCAGCAGGATATGCTCCGGGCGGATCGAGAAGGGCTGTTGGCTGCCATTCAACTGGGCCGCCAGCTCGCCTCGTAGCACGTTGGAGGTACCGACGAATTCGGCAACAAAGGTCGTTGCCGGCTTCATGTACAGGTTGCGCGGTGTATCGACCTGTTCTATACGCCCGCGGTTGAACACCGCGACGCGGTCAGACATCGACAGCGCTTCAGTCTGGTCATGGGTCACGAAGATGAAGGTGATGCCCAGCTGGCGCTGCAGCTTCTTCAGTTCGCTTTGCATTTGTTCGCGCAGTTTCAGGTCGAGTGCGCCCAGTGGTTCGTCGAGCAGCAACACCCGTGGGCGATTGACCAGCGCGCGGGCCAGGGCCACGCGTTGGCGCTGGCCGCCCGACAGTTGCACCGGCTTGCGTTGCCCGTAGCCTTCCAGGGCGACCATGGCCAGGGCCTCTTCGGCGCGGGCCAGGCGTTCCTGTTTGCCGACGCCCTTAACCTTCAGGCCGTAGGCGACGTTATCGCGCACGTTCATGTGTGGAAACAGGGCGTAATCCTGGAACACGGTGTTGACGTCGCGCTGATACGGCGGTAGCCCGGCGGCTTCGGCGCCGTGAATGCGGATGGAACCGGCGCTGGGCTGTTCGAAGCCGGCAATCAGACGCAGGCAGGTGGTTTTGCCCGAGCCGGAAGGGCCGAGCATGGAGAAAAACTCGCCGTCGCGGATGTCGATCGACACCCGGTCAACGGCCTTTACCTCACCGAAACTGCGAGACACGTCGGTGAACTGGACGGCAAGGGTCATGCTGCGATACTCCCGGTGGTGGGTGAATGCATCGCGGGGCAAGCCCGCTCCCACACAGGCCAGTGGGAACGGGCTTGCCCCGCGAACAGGGCCTTAACGCCCGCCCATGATCGCAATGTAGTCCTGGGTCCAGCGGCTATACGGCACGAACTTGCCACCTTCAGCCTGCGGAGTTTTCCAGAAGGCAATCTTGTCGAAGTTGTCGAAACCATTGGTCTTGCAACCTTCGGCTCCCAGCAACTCGCTACCGCTGCATGCAGCCGGTACCGCAGGCAGAGATCCAAACCAGGCCGCTACGTCACCCTGTACCTTGGGCTGCAGCGACCAGTCCATCCACTTATACGCACAGTTGGGGTGCTTGGCCTCGGCATGCAGCATGGTGGTGTCGGCCCAGCCCGTGGCGCCTTCTTTCGGAATCACCGACGACACTGGCTGGTTGTCGGCCTTCAGGGTGTTGACCATGTAACCCCAGGAGCTGGAAGCGACCACCCCTTCGTTCTTCACATCGCTCATCTGCACGGTCGCGTCATGCCAGTAGCGATGGATCAGTGGCTGCTGTTGGCGCAGCAGCTCAAGCACCGCTTTGTACTGGGTTTCGTTGAGCTCGTAGGGGTTCTGAATGCCCAGCTCAGGCTTGGCCGATTTCAGGTACAGCGCGGCATCGGCGATGTAGATCGGCCCGTCGTAGGCCTGAACCCGGCCTTTGTTCGGTTTGCCATCTGGCAGGTCTTGCGCTTCGAACACCACGCTCCAACTGGTGGGTGGTGTTTTGAACACGTTGGTGTTGTACAGCAAGACGTTAGGGCCCCATTGATAAGGCGTGCCGTAGGCCTGGCCGTTAACCACGTACCAGGCGCCGTCTTTGAGGCGCGGGTCGAGGTTTTTCCAGTTGGGGATCAGTGCGGTATTGATCGGTTGAATGCGTTTACCGGCAATCAGACGCAGTGATGCATCGCCCGAGGCGGTGACCAGGTCGTAACCACCTTTGGTCATCAAACTGACCATTTCATCGGAGGTGGCGGCAGTCTTGACGCTGACTTTGCAGCCGGTTTCTTTTTCGAAGCCGCTGACCCAGTCGTAAGCTTTGTCGCTTTCCCCGCGCTCGATGTAGCCGGGCCAGGCGACGATATCCAGCTGGCCTTCGCCGTCCCCTACAGCTTTGAGCGGCTCAGCGGCCTGCAGGCTGGCGCTGGCCAGCAAGGCGATACTCAGGGTGCTGAGCAAAGCGGTGTTGTTCACGAGCATGGTGTTCCCTCTTGTTCAAATTATCATCGGGGCAGTCATGAAAGCGCTGGCACATCGCTTTAAGCGTAGTGCTGATCTTCGGGTATGTAGCAATGGCTTACTCAGCCATGTCGTTTTTCGTACACATCGAGCAACATCTGGAAGCAAATGCATTCAGCTTAGCTTCAGCTTGCGGCAGTACTCTTGGGAATTATTTTCGTGTCCTAGGAGGTGCCCGATGAACACCCGTGGCTTGCTTGATCAACTGCTCAAATCCGGTCAGGAACTGCTGCAGAACCAGTCTGGAAAAACGTCTGCCGGCAAACCATCTGCAAGTGGTGGGCTAGGCGACCTGCTGGGTGGCAAAGGTGGCGGTGGCCTGGGCAGTTTGTTGTCTGGCGCTGGCGGCGGCGCGTTGGCAGCCGGTGCGATGGGCCTGCTGATGGGCAGCAAAAAAGCGCGCAAATACGGCGGCAAAGCCTTGACCTATGGTGGTCTGGCAGCGCTTGGCGTGCTGGCCTACAAAGCCTACGGCAACTGGCAGGCCAAGCAGGGCGCTGCCGTGCAAGGCGAGCCGCAGACCCTCGATCGCTTGCCACCTGCCCAGGTCGAGCAGCATAGCCAGGCGATCCTCAAGGCCCTAGTGGCGGCAGCCAAGTCCGATGGCCATGTCGATGAGCGCGAGCGGGCGTTGATCGAAGGCGAGTTCGTCAAGCTTTCCAACAACGACCAGGAACTGCAGCACTGGCTGCACGCCGAACTCAACAAGCCGCTGGACCCGGCCGACGTCGCGCGCGCCGCCAGAACACCGGAAATGGCCGCTGAAATGTACATTGCCAGCGTCATGATGGTGGACGAAGAGCATTTCATGGAACGCGCCTACCTGGAGGAACTGGCACGCCAGCTCAAACTCGATCCGACGTTGAAAGTTGAACTGGAAAATCAGGTGAAACACGCTATCGGCCAATGATTGCGGGCCACTGGCCAGAGTGCTGGCCTTTTGGCCCATTCCAGCCTGCAAGTCAGCCGCAAATGCCCACAGTGCCTAGGCTATACTCTGCGCATTTTTCTGCGCGCGTAGAACACTTGAGGGCTGACTGTGAAAAACTGGACCTTGCGCCAACGGATTCTGGCGAGCTTCGCCGTGATTATCGCCATCATGCTGTTGATGGTGGTGGCTGCCTACTCAAGGCTGGTGACGATCGAAGCCGGCGAGGAAGAAGTTCGCTCCGATAGCATTCCCGGGGTCTACTACAGCTCGATGATACGCAGTGCCTGGGTCGACAGTTACGTGTTGACCCAGCAGCTGGTGGGCTTGAGTGATGACCGTGAGCTCACCACCGCTGACATGGACCTGTACAAGAGCTACGAAGCGCGCTTGAAACAGCACATGGCCAGCTATCAAGGGACTATCAAGGATCCGGCGGATCAAGCCAGTTTCGACGAGTTCGTACGTTTCGAAGAGGGCTACATCAAGTCCATCGAAACGGTCCTCGATGCCTACCGTCGCAAGCAGTACAGCGAAGCCGATCGCCTGATCAACGAGGTGCTGACGCCGGCCTGGACTGCCGGACGTAATCACTTGAACAGCGTGATCGAACGCAACCGCCAATCGGCCACAGACGCGGCGGATTCGATCTCTGAGGCCGTGGTCACGGCTAAATTCAGCATGATCATTTCGCTGGTGCTGGCAATCATTGCCGCCGCCATTTGCGGCTTGCTGCTGATGCGCGCAATTACCGCGCCCATGCAACGCATTGTGCATGCCCTGGACAAACTCAGCAGTGGCGACCTCAGTGTGCGCATGAACCTGGAGCGCAAAGACGAATTCGGCGCAGTGGAAACCGGCTTCAACGAGATGATGGGCGAGCTCACCAGCCTGGTGTCGCAGGCGCAGCGTTCGTCGGTGCAAGTCACCACGTCTGTTACCGAGATCGCGGCTACCTCCAAGCAGCAGCAGGCGACCGCTACTGAAACCGCCGCCACCACTACCGAAATCGGTGCCACCTCGCGGGAAATTGCGGCCACCTCGCGTGACCTGGTGCGGACCATGACCGAGGTGACCTCCGCTGCGGATCAGGCTTCGATTCTTGCCGGTTCCGGCCAACAAGGCCTGGCACGCATGGAAGAGACCATGCATCAGGTGATGGGCGCCGCCGATCTGGTCAACAACAAGCTGGCGATCCTCAACGAGAAGGCCGGCAACATCAATCAGGTGGTGGTGACCATCGTCAAAGTGGCCGATCAGACCAACCTGCTGTCGCTCAATGCCGCCATCGAGGCAGAGAAAGCCGGTGAGTATGGCCGCGGCTTTGCCGTGGTGGCCACCGAGGTACGGCGTCTGGCCGACCAGACCGCAGTCGCAACCTATGACATCGAGCAGATGGTCCGTGAAATCCAGTCGGCAGTGTCTGCCGGGGTCATGGGCATGGACAAATTCTCCGAAGAAGTGCGCCGCGGCATGTTCGAGGTGCAGCAGGTCGGCGAGCAACTGAGCCAGATCATCCATCAGGTCCAGGCCTTGGCGCCGCGGGTGTTGATGGTCAACGAGGGGATGCAGGCCCAGGCCACTGGTGCCGAGCAGATCAATCATGCGCTGGCGCAGTTGGGTGATGCCAGCAGCCAGACCGTGGAGTCGCTGCGCCAGGCCAGCTTTGCCATCGATGAGTTGAGTCAGGTGGCAAGCGGCCTGCGTGGCGGTGTATCGCGGTTCAAAGTCTGATCCGCCGATGACCGATCTTCAGTCCCGTCACCGCAACGGCGCAAGTTCCCACGGGGTCTTGCACCTGTTGTTCAGAATCGCTGAGCAGCGCTTCGCCCTTGACGCCCATGAGGTCGCCGAGGTGTTGCCGCGTTTGCCGTTAAAGCCCATCGCCCACACCCCGGACTGGGTTGCCGGGGTATTGGCCCATCGCGGCGCATTGGTACCGGTGATTGATATCGGCGCCTTGAGTTTTGGATTGCCCGCCCCTATACGCACCAGTACCCGATTGGTGCTGGTGCATTATCGGGTTGACCCGCAGCGGCCGGAACTGCTGCTGGGGTTGATTCTCGAGCAGGCCACCGACACATTGCGTTGCCAGCCCGACGAATTTCAGCCCTACGGCCTGGACAACCAGCAGGCCCCTTACCTGGGGCCGGTGCGTGAAGACGCCCATGGCCTGGTGCAGCGCATCAGTGTCCAGGACCTGCTCAGCGAAGCGGTGCGAGCGCTGCTGTATCCCGTGCCTGACGAACAGGTTGAGCGTATGGAACAGCCATGAGCAGTCAACAACGTTTTTTTCGTTTCTTGCAGGAGCGCATCGGCCTGGATGTTGCCTCGATCGGCGCGCCAATGGTTGAGCGCGCGTTGCGCCAACGTTGCACCGCTGTGGATGCTTTTGATCTGGACGACTATTGGCTGCGCTTGCAGCAGTCGGCCGAGGAGCAGCAGGCGCTGATTGAAGCGGTGATCGTTCCCGAGACCTGGTTTTTCCGCTATCCAGAGTCGTTTACCGCGCTCGCGGGGTTGGCCAGCAAGCGCCTGGCCGAGCTGGCCGGTACTCGACCGCTGCGCATTCTCAGCTTGCCGTGTTCGACCGGTGAAGAGCCTTACTCGATTGCCATGACCTTGCTGGACGCGGGCATCACCGGGCATTCGTTCCGTGTTGAAGGGATTGATATCAGCCCACTGTCGATCAGTCGCGCCGAGCAAGGGCGCTACGGGCGCAACTCCTTTCGCGGCGCGCAGCTGGAGTTTCGCCAGCGGCATTTTGACCTCAGCGATGATGTTCATGTGGTGCATGAACGGGTACGCCAGCAGGTCAAGCTGCAGGTCGGTAACGTGCTCGATCCTGCGCTGAAGGCGCGGGCTGGCAGTTATGACTTTGTGTTCTGCCGCAATCTGTTGATCTATTTCGATGTACCGACTCAACAACGGGTGTTCGAGGTGCTCAAGAGCCTGATCCACGAGCAGGGCGTACTGTTTATCGGGCCCGCCGAAGGCAGCCTGTTGGCGCGCATGGGCATGCGTCCGCTGGGGATTGCCCAGTCGTTTGCTTATGTACGCCAGAGCGAAGCAGAGCCTTCGTTTGTCAGCAAACCGCTGACCATGGCACCAATACCGCCAGCGGTTCCCCTTGCACCACGGCCGTTGCCGGCACCTGTGCGCCCGTTCAAGGCGACGCCAGCGCCTGTGGCTGCTCAAAAAAATACGACTGACAGCAGTGCCGAGCTGCTGGCGCAGATCGCCCACTTGGCCAATACCGGCAACAGCACCGAAGCCCAGGCCGCGTGTGCGCGCTACCTGAAGCAATACCCACCGCATGCTCAGGTGTTCTACTGGCAAGGCCTGCTCAGCGATATAGCCGGTGACGCCGGTGAGGCGCTCAGCCATTACCGCAAGGCCCTGTACCTTGACCCGCAGCATGCCGAGGCATTGGCACACCTGGCAGCATTGCTTGAATCCCAGGGCGATAGCGCAGGGGCCCGTCGTTTGCAGGAGCGTGCTGCACGCCAAGCTGATCGAGAGGCTGAACAATGATTGCAGACGATCAGGTACATGTTGTCGCCAGTGACGCCAGCGCTATTGATGACTGCTGGAACCGCATCGGCATCCGCGGCGATAAAAGCTGCCCGTTGTTGATTGACCATATTCACTGCCGCAACTGCGATACCTATGCGCATGCCGCCACGCGCCTGCTGGATCGCTACGCGTTGGCTCAAGATGCACACGAGCAGGTGCAGGTAGAGCAAGCGCGGGCCGGCCGTTCGATGTTGCTGTTTCGCCTGGGTGAAGAGTGGCTGGCGCTGGCCACGCGCTGCCTGGTAGAAGTTGCACCGCTACAGCCGGTGCACTCATTGCCGCACCAGCGTTCGCAGGTGCTGCAGGGGGTTGCCAATGTTCGCGGAGCACTGGTGCCGTGCTTGTCGCTGCCTGACCTGCTGGGGATGGCGTCGAGCGCCACTGGCAGCACCTCGAATCGGGTGATGCCGCGCATGTTGATCCTTGGCGCCCCCGGTGGTTCGGTGGTGGTACGCGTCGATGAAGTTGACGGTATCCACGGCCTGGACCCTGAACGCCTGGTGCATGAGCAGGGCGAGACGGACTTTACCGCAGCCGTGCTGCAATGGCGTGGACGCAGTGTACGCGTACTGGATGAAGAACAGCTGCTGACGGCTGTGAACCGGAGCCTTTCATGACCCCAGAGCAAATGCGGGATGCGTCGTTGCTCGAGCTGTTCGGCCTGGAGGCTGAGGCACAGACCCAGGTGCTCAGCGCCGGTCTGCTGGCACTGGAGCGCAACCCGACCCAGGCCGATCAGCTGGAAGCCTGCATGCGTGCAGCCCACTCCCTGAAAGGGGCGGCGCGGATTGTCGGTGTCGATGCCGGGGTAAGTGTTGCCCATGTGATGGAAGACTGCCTGGTAAGCGCTCAGGAAGGCCGGATCCTGCTGCGCCCGGAGCATATCGACGCGCTGCTGCAAGGCACCGACCTGCTGATGCGTATCGCCACACCGGGAGATGCTTCGCTGGAACCGGCGGTGCAGGCGTTCCTCGTGCAAATGGCCGCGCTGCTTGACCCTGCCGCCACACCGGCGCCAAGCGTAGCCCAGGCGCCCGCGCCATTGCCGGTCAGCGAGCCGCTGCCGGTGATGGCAGAGCCGGTGCTTGAGCCCGCTGTGGCTGAGCTTGAGCCGGAGGTGCTCGCCCCGCGTAAAGGGGCGCGCAACAAAGAGGGTGGCGAGCGCGTCTTGCGGGTCACCGCCGAGCGCCTTAACAGCTTGCTTGACCTGTCGAGCAAGGCCTTGGTTGCGACTCAGCGCTTCAAGCCCTACCTGGCGACCATGCAGCGCCTCAAGCGTATGCACAATCAAAGCATTCAGGCGCTTGACGGGCTTAGAGGCCAGTTGCAACACAGCGACCAGAGTCCGGAAGTTCACGAGGCGCTGGCCCAGGTTCAACAGTTGTTGCAGCAGACCCAACAGGTTCTCCTGCAGCAAGTGACAGGCCTCGATGAGTTCGGCTGGCAAGCGAACCAGCGCTCGCAATTACTGTATGACACCGCGCTGGCCTGCCGGATGCGCCCGTTTGCCGATGTGCTGACCGGGCAAAGCCGTATGGTTCGCGACCTGGGACGCTCATTGGGCAAGCAAGTGCGCCTGCAAATCGAAGGCGAGAAAACCCAGGTTGATCGCGACATTCTGGAAAAACTCGAAGCGCCATTGACCCATCTGCTACGCAATGCGGTTGACCACGGCATCGAACTGCCGGAACGCCGCTTGCTGGCCGGCAAACCACTGGAAGGGCAGATCCGCTTGCGCGCCTCCCATCAGGCCGGCCTTTTGGTCCTGGAACTGAGCGACGATGGCGCCGGTATTGATCTGCAGCGGGTGCGTCAGAGCATTATCGAGCGTCAACTGTCGCCCGCCGAAACCGTGGCGCAGATGAGCGAAGCCGAGTTGCTGACGTTCCTGTTCCTGCCGGGCTTCAGTTTGCGCGACCAGGTTACCGAAGTGTCCGGGCGTGGCGTTGGCCTGGATGCTGTGCAGCATATGGTGCGTCAGCTACGCGGCTCTATCGTGCTGACCCAGACCCGCGGGCAGGGCAGTAGCTTCCAGCTGGAGGTACCGCTGACGCTGTCGGTGGTGCGCAGCCTGGTGGTTGAAGTGGCCGATGAGGCCTATGCTTTTCCGCTGGCGCACATTGAGCGCACCCTGGAGCTGTCGACTGACGCTATCGTGCAGATCGAGGGGCGGCAGCACTTCTGGCATGACGGGCGGCACATCGGCCTGGTCGCGGCGAGCCAGTTGCTCAATCGCCCCGCGCGTGAAGCCGAAGGCCAGACGATCAAAGTGGTGGTCATCCGTGAGCGTGACATGCTCTACGGTATCGCGGTCGAGCGCCTGATCGGCGAGCGTGTGCTGGTGGTGATGCCGCTCGATCCACGGTTGGGCAAGGTGCAGGACATCTCTTCCGGGGCCTTGCTCGATGACGGTAGCGTGGTGTTGATCATCGACGTTGAAGACTTGCTGCGCTCGGTCGATAAATTGCTCAGTACCGGGCGCCTGGAACGCATCGAGCGTGGCCAGCGCAATGTCCGTGAGGCGGCGCGAAAACGTATTCTGGTGGTTGATGATTCGCTCACCGTGCGCGAGCTGCAGCGCAAGTTGCTCAGTAATCGCGGGTATGAAGTCGCGGTTGCAGTCGATGGCATGGACGGTTGGAACGCCTTGCGCAGCGAGGATTTCGACCTGCTGATCACCGACATCGATATGCCGCGCATGGATGGTATCGAACTGGTCAGCTTGTTGCGGCGGGACAGTCGTTTGCAGACCTTGCCGGTGATGGTGGTTTCCTACAAGGATCGGGAAGAAGATCGTCGTCGTGGACTGGAGGCTGGAGCCGACTACTATTTGGCCAAGGCCAGTTTTCATGATGACGCCTTGCTGGATGCGGTGGTCGAGTTGATCGGGGGAGCGCAAGGATGAAAATCGCTATCGTCAACGACATGCCCATGGCCGTGGAGGCCCTGCGCCGGGCGTTGGCGTTTGAGCCCGCGCATCAGGTGATTTGGGTCGCCAGCAATGGCGCCGAGGCCGTGAAGCGCTGTGCGGAACAGACACCCGATCTGATCCTCATGGATCTGATCATGCCGGTGATGGACGGGGTCGAAGCCACGCGCAGGATCATGGCCGAGACGCCCTGCGCAATTGTGATCGTGACCGTCGACCGGCAACAGAACGTGCACCGCGTGTTCGAAGCCATGGGCTATGGCGCGCTGGACGTGGTCGATACCCCGAGCCTGGGCGCCGGTGACCCCAAGGAAGCGTCGGCGCCGCTGTTACGCAAGATCCTCAATATCGGTTGGTTGATCGGTCAGCAGCGCAGCAACGCACCGCGGCCGATCGCGGCACCGCTGCGTGAGGTGGCGCAGCGCCAGTGCCTGGTGGCGATTGGCTCATCGGCCGGAGGGCCGGCGGCATTGGAAGTCTTGCTCAAAGGCTTGCCGCGAGAGTTTCCTGCCGCCATTGTCCTGGTTCAGCACGTTGATCAAGTGTTTGCCGCCGGCATGGCCGAATGGCTCAGCAGTGCTTCAGGGCTGAGGGTGCGCCTGGCCTGCGAGGGCGAGCCACCGCAGGCCGGGCAGGTATTGCTGGCGGGCACCAACCATCACATTCGCCTGCTCAAGAGCGGCAACCTGGCGTACACCGCCGAGCCGGTCAACGAGATCTACCGGCCTTCGATCGACGTATTTTTTGAAAGCGTGGCCCGCTACTGGCGCGGCGACGCAGTGGGCGTACTGCTGACAGGCATGGGGCGAGATGGCGCTCAAGGCCTGAAACTGATGCGCCAACAGAGCTTCCTGACCATTGCTCAGGACCAACAAAGCAGCGCCGTGTACGGCATGCCCAAGGCTGCGGCGGCAATCGACGCGGCCATGGAAATTCGTCCTTTAGAACGGATTGCTGCACGATTGATGGAAATTTTTCCAAAATGACGATATGTATTGTGCCACGTCGGGTATCCGGCAGTGACCAGGTGACAGCGTATGAATGAATTACCGCTCGACGGATTCCCGGCCACGAATGAAAATTCGGCAATGGTCCTGTTGGTCGACGATCAAGCCATGATCGGTGAGGCGGTGCGACGCGGCCTGGCTCATGAAGACAACATCGACTTCCACTTTTGCGCCGACCCGCACCAGGCGGTGGCCCAGGCGATCCGCATCAAGCCGACCGTGATCCTGCAAGACCTGATCATGCCCGGGCTTGACGGCTTGACGTTGGTGCGTGAGTACCGCAACAACCCGGCAACCCAGGACATCCCGATCATTGTCCTGTCGACCAAGGAAGATCCGTTGGTTAAAAGCGCGGCCTTTGCGGCCGGAGCCAACGACTACCTGGTCAAGCTGCCCGACAACATCGAATTGGTAGCGCGCATTCGCTACCACTCGCGTTCCTACCTGACTCTGCTGCAACGCGACGAGGCCTACCGCGCCTTGCGTGTCAGCCAGCAGCAGTTGCTCGACACCAACCTGGTACTGCAGCGCCTGATGAATTCAGACGGCCTGACCGGTCTGTCGAACCGCCGGCATTTCGATGAGTACCTGGAGCTGGAATGGCGTCGGGCGATGCGTGAACAGACGCAACTGTCGTTGTTGATGATCGATGTCGATTACTTCAAGGCGTTCAACGATACCTTCGGTCACCTGGCGGGCGATGAAGCCTTGCGCAAAGTGGCCGAGGCGATCCGCAACTCCTGTTCACGCCCAAGCGACCTGCCGGCCCGTTACGGTGGCGAAGAGTTTGTGCTGATCTTGCCGAACACGTCGCCGGGTGGTGCGCGCCTGGTAGCGGAGAAGCTGCGTCAGAGCGTGGCGGCGATGAACATTGCCCACGATATGCCTGAGCCCAACTCGCACCTGACCGTCAGTATCGGCCTGGCCACCCAGACCCCGACCATTGGCAGCCATTGCCGACAACTGATCTCGGCGGCGGACAAGGGCTTGTATCTGGCCAAGAACAATGGGCGCAATCAGGTAGGGGTAGCCTAACCCCACACACCCGTAGGAGCGGGCTTGCCCCGCGATGTGATGTGACTGACACATCGCAATCGCGGGGCAAGCCCGCTCCTACAGGGCGCTTAGTCCCGAGAAATGGCATACCTTTCTCGAATGCCTCTCAGCTCTTCGATTCTGTCGCTAAATACCCACTTTATAAGACATTCGACAATGACTTCCTCGCCGCTGAGGCGGTTCTTATTGATGGTGTCGTCGGCGGTAAATGGCGCTTGTTCTTGCGCCCCGGGAAAGGCTTTTTTGTACCAGTCGTTGTTGTTGAAGATCAATGTGATTTCCAGCGCTTGCAGCCCCTCCAACCCGGAGTGGCCGGGATAGTCGAATATGACCGGCGTATTCAGTGGAAGCCGGTTCCAGTGAAGCGTTCCGTCTTCGGCGTCGGGGAAATAGGGCGGTTTGACTGGTTTTGGAAGTTCCAGCGTAATGACTTCCAGCATTTTCTTACGACTGAAGGGCGTTTGTGTACTCATGTCGATCCCACTCCTGGAGGCTTGAGCGATAGTGCGATTGCGCTCGCACAGCCTGCCCATTGCATCCTCGTTCGGCGGCAAGCGCTACTGACAGAAATATCAGGTGCCCCTACCGACAGCGCAGCAGGACAGGGTTTTACCGCTGGCAGCAGGTTGATCGAAGCCGCCCGACGGACTGCCGCCGAACCGCAGACTCGGTTATAATCCCCGGCTTTTCTACCGATTCCGCACGAGAGTTGCCCGCCCATGGAAATCCAACCGATCCTGAATACCATCAAGGACCTCACCGAGCGTTCCCAGTCTATTCGGGGGTATCTTTGACTACGATCAAAAAGCTGACCGCCTGATCGAAGTCAACCGCGAACTGGAAGACCCTGCCGTCTGGAACAAGCCCGAGTACGCTCAGAGCCTGGGCCGTGAGCGCGCCCTGTTGGTGCAGGTCGTGGAGACCCTGGACAAGATGTCCGGTGGCCTGGCCGACTGCAAAGACCTGCTCGACATGGCCGTCGAGGAGAATGACGAAGGCGCCGTAAGCGACGTCGTGACCGAGCTGCAGAGCCTTGAAGAACACCTGGCCCAGCTTGAGTTCCGTCGCATGTTCAGCGGCGAAATGGACATGAACAACGCCTACCTGGACATCCAGGCCGGTTCCGGCGGCACCGAAGCGCAGGACTGGGCCAACATCCTGCTGCGCATGTACCTGCGCTGGGCCGACAAGCGCGGTTTCGACGCGACCATCATTGAGCTTTCCGAAGGTGACGTCGCCGGCATCAAGGGTGCCACCGTGCACATCAAGGGCGAGTACGCGTTCGGCTGGCTGCGTACCGAAATTGGCGTTCACCGCCTGGTGCGCAAGAGCCCGTTCGACTCCGGCGCCCGTCGCCATACCTCGTTCTCGGCGGTGTTCGTCTCGCCCGAGATCGACGACAAGGTCGATATCGAAATCAACCCGTCTGACCTGCGTATCGACACCTACCGCTCCTCGGGTGCCGGTGGTCAGCACGTAAACACCACCGACTCGGCCGTGCGTATCACTCACGTGCCGACCAACACCGTGGTGGCTTGCCAGAACGAACGTTCCCAGCACGCCAACAAAGACACCGCGATGAAAATGTTGCGGGCCAAGTTGTACGAGCTGGAAATGCAGAAGCGCAACGCTGCATCGCAGGCCCTGGAAGACAGCAAGTCGGACATTGGCTGGGGCCACCAGATCCGCTCCTACGTGCTTGATGACTCGCGCATCAAGGATCTGCGTACCGGCGTCGAGCGCAGCGACTGCCAGAAGGTGCTGGACGGTGACCTCGACCAATACCTGGAAGCAAGCCTCAAGCAGGGGCTGTAAGCATTTACGCCGTGGTGGGCCCGTGGGAGCGGGCTTGCCCCGCGATCCCTCATCCGCGAGGGGCAACGAACACCTGATGGAAAGAATGACGACATGAGCGACCTCAAGACCGACCCGCAAGACCTGCAACAGGAAGAAAACACCCTGATCGCGCTGCGCAAGGAAAAGCTTGCTGCCGAGCGCGCCAAGGGCAATGCCTTCCCCAACGACTTCCGCCGTGACAGCTACTGCAACGACCTGCAGAAACAGTATGTCGACAAGACCAAGGAAGAGCTGGAAGCTGCAGCGATTCCGGTCAAAGTTGCCGGCCGTATCATGCTCAACCGTGGCTCGTTCATGGTGATCCAGGACATGACCGGTCGCATCCAGGTCTACGTCAACCGCAAAACCCTGCCGGAAGAAACCCTGGCTGCGGTGAAAACCTGGGACCTGGGCGACATCATCGCCGCCGAAGGTACCCTGGCGCGCTCCGGCAAGGGCGACCTGTACGTCGAAATGACCAACGTGCGCCTGCTGACCAAGTCGCTGCGCCCGCTGCCCGACAAGCACCACGGCCTGACCGACACCGAGCAGCGCTACCGCCAGCGTTACGTCGACCTGATGGTCAACGAAGAAGTGCGCGACACCTTCCGCGTGCGCTCGCAGGTCATCAACCACATTCGCAATTTCCTGATCAAGCGTGACTTCCTCGAAGTCGAAACGCCGATGCTGCAGACCATCCCGGGTGGTGCCGCGGCCAAGCCGTTCGAAACCCACCACAACGCCCTGGACATGGCCATGTTCCTGCGTATCGCGCCGGAGCTGTACCTCAAGCGTCTGGTGGTCGGTGGTTTCGAGAAAGTCTTCGAAATCAACCGCAACTTCCGTAACGAAGGCGTTTCGACCCGGCACAACCCCGAGTTCACCATGCTCGAGTTCTACCAGGCCTACGCTGACTACGAAGACAACATGGACCTGACCGAAGAGCTGTTCCGTGAACTGGCTCAGCTGGTACTGGGCAGCACTGACGTGCCGTACGGTGACAAGGTGTTCCACTTTGGCGAGCCATTCGTGCGCCTGTCGGTGTTCGACTCGATCCTCAAGTACAACCCTGAGATCACCGCTGCCGACCTGCAAGACATCGACAAGGCGCGTGAAATCGCCAAGAAAGCCGGTGCCAAGGTGCTGGGCTTCGAAGGCCTGGGCAAGCTGCAGGTGATGATTTTCGAAGAGCTGGTCGAGCACAAGCTGGAGCAGCCGCACTTCATTACCCAATACCCGTTCGAAGTGTCGCCGCTGGCTCGTCGTAACGACGAAAACCCGAACGTCACCGACCGTTTCGAGCTGTTCATCGGTGGCCGTGAGATCGCCAACGCCTACTCCGAGCTCAACGATGCCGAAGACCAGGCCGAGCGTTTCATGGCCCAGGTGGCCGACAAGGACGCTGGCGACGACGAAGCCATGCACTACGACGCCGACTTCGTACGTGCCCTGGAATACGGCATGCCGCCAACCGCTGGTGAAGGTATCGGTATCGACCGTTTGGTGATGCTGCTGACCAACTCGCCATCGATTCGCGATGTGATCCTGTTCCCGCACATGCGCCCACAGGCCTGAGCCTATTGAACAAGCCGCCTTTCGGGGCGGCTTTTTGTTGCCGGTAGGAGCGGGCTTGCCCCGCGATCCGATGTGCCGACACACGGCGATCGCGGGGCAAGCCCGCTCCTACAGCACCTTCCACACCTTAGGGGTGAATCAGCTGTGACTCCTGCAATGGCCCAACAAGGCGCCGCTGGCGTTGCCACGTCGGTTGCCGAAAGTGTTCAGTATCAGGGCCGCAAGGCCAGTCGCCAGGGCAGTGAACAGCGCCGTCAGGACATTCTCGATGCCGCCATGCGCATTGTCGTGCGCGAAGGTGTTCGCGGTGTGCGGCACCGCGCGGTAGCCGCTGAAGCCGGTGTGCCACTGTCGGCAACGACGTACTACTTCAAAGACATTGAAGACCTGCTCACCGATACCTTCGCCCAGTACGTGGAACGCAGTGCGGCCTACATGGCCAAGCTGTGGGAACACACCGAAATCGTCCTGCGCCAGTTGCTCGCCCAAGGCGATCAAAGCCCGCAGTGCCGCGCGCGCCTGGCCGATGAAATCGCAAAGATGACCGCCGACTACGTGCAGCGGCAGTTGCACAATCGTCGTGACTTCCTGATGGCTGAGCAGGCCTTTCGCCAGGAGGCACTGTTGTGCCCGCGCCTGGCCGAGCTGGTCAAGCTGCACGAGCAGATTCTGCTGCGTGGCGCCGGGCAGATGTTGCAGGTGCTGGGCTCGCGCCAACCCCAGCAAGATGCGCTGGTGTTGACGGCGATTATCGAGCAGATGGAATATCAGGGCCTGCTCGACGCCTCACGCGCCGATGCGCAAGCGCAGATGCTCGCTATCCTTACCCGGTATCTGCATCTGGTGCTGGCTGCTGTGTGAGACGCGACTCTTTTTCAAGGAGAACCCGATGAAAGCCAGAAGTCTGCTGTTGGCGTTGTCGTTTTTGCTGCTGGGTGGTTGTCTGGTGACCTTCAATGAGCCAATGCCGGCCAACGAAGCGGCGCCCAAGGCCCTGCTGGGCAAATGGTCGAGCAAGGACGCCTGGGGCGAACCCCTGAGCCTGACCATCAGCCGCAGCGGTGGTAATGCTTACAAGGCAGTGGCTGTCGGCAAGGACAAGAAGCGCGATGAGTACGCCTTTACCGTGTCCAAACACGGTAATCGCTGGTACCTCTCGGCCGGTGTGCCCAAGCGCCTGGGCGGTAACTTCCTGATCGGCGGGTTCGATGTTGTCGATGGCAAAGAGTTGGTGATCTACAACCTCGATGTCGAGCAGGTCAATCAGGCGGTGGCGAAGAAAGAGCTCAGCGGGCGTACCTATGAGGTACCTGAAGACAACGGCGAAGGCGTGTTGATCGACAGCCCGGCCGAGCGGGTTCTGGCCTACCTGGATGACCCGGCCAACTCCGACCTGTTCATCGAAGTGGCGCGTTTCCAGCGCGCTGGCAAGTAGTCAAGGCAAGTCATACAGACCATTCAAGGAGTTTAGGGTGGACGAGTACCAGCAGACAATTCGTGCCCTGTCTGATCGCATTGTCCTGGCGCAAACGCCCATTCGCGTGCTCGATGCAGTGAAGTGGGACGACAGCATCCGCCAGGCTTTTCTCAAGACCAAAGGCAAGGAGCCGCCGCAGGTGGACCGCGCCTATTACCTGGGGCGGCCGCTGTCGTTCGATTCCAGCGCAGTCAAGCTTGAGTTCCAGAACATCGAGCGCGATATCACCCGGCAACTGGGTCAGTTCAACCCGGTTGGGCAAATCATGCGGCGCATGTGCAAGGAATACCGCATGGTAGTGCGCATGCTGGAGGCGCGTGGCACCGAGGATTTCGGCCTGATCTCCCAGGAGCTGTATGGGGCGGCGTCCGATGCATTTCATGCTGGCGATCCGACCCTGGCTGACCTGGGGCTGATGCTTTCGGACTACCTGAACAACATCGACGGCCGTGGCGACCTGAAGGACGAACCGAAGAACCTTACCGCCAAACAGGCAGTGGAGATGCTGCAAGGCCGCCTGAACAAGGTGTTCAACGAAGCCGAAGACACCATCCGCGTGTTCGAGTCTGATGGCATTGTCGCCGACGCGGCGGCAGGGGCGGACTACATCAAGATTCGCGCCGACGCCATGTTCAACAGCCGTGATGTTCGTGCCCTGGAAGTGCACGAAGGCCTGGTGCATGTCGGTACCACCCTCAATGGCCTGAACCAGCCGATCTGTACCTTCCTGGCCAAGGGCCCGCCCTCGTCGACCGTGACCCAGGAAGGCCTGGCGATTCTTATGGAGGTGATTGCCTTTGCCTCCTATCCGAGCCGCCTGCGCAAGCTGACCAACCGTACCCGCGCCATTCACATGGTCGAGGAGGGCGCCGACTTCATGCAGGTCTACGAGTTCTTCCGCGCCCAGGGGTTCGGCATGCCGGAGAGTTACGGCAATGCCAGCCGGGTATTCCGGGGTTCGGTGCCCAATGGCTTGCCATTTACCAAGGACTTGTCCTACCTCAAGGGCTTTATCATGGTTTACAACTATATTCAGTTGGCCGTGCGTAAAGGCAAGCTTGAGCAGATCCCGCTGTTGTTCTGCGGCAAGACCACCCTTGAAGACATGCGTACCTTGCGCCAATTGGTCGATGAGGGCCTGGTTGAACCGCCCAAGTACCTGCCGGAGCAGTTTCGCGACCTCAATGCGCTGTCGGCGTGGATGTGTTTCTCCAACTTCCTCAACCACCTGAGCCTGGACCGGATTGAAGCCGATTACTCGAATATTCTCTGATACCCGCTGCAGGCTCATCGGCCTGCTGCTGGTGTTACTGAGTCTGGGTGGTTGCAGTTCACTGTTGTTCTACCCTGAGCCTGGCCAACCCTTTACCCCGCAAAAGGCCAAGCTGGAGTACCGTGACATCACCCTCACCGCCGCCGACGGCACGCGCCTGCATGGCTGGTGGCTGCCGGCCAAGGCGGGTGTGGAGGTCAAAGGCACGGTGCTGCACTTGCATGGCAACGGTGGCAACCTGGCCTGGCACCTGGGTGGCAGCTGGTGGCTGCCCAAGCAGGGCTATCAGGTACTGCTGCTGGACTATCGCGGCTATGGCCTGTCCCAGGGCGAACCAACGTTGCCTGAGGTTTACCAGGACATCGAGGCAGCGCTCAACTGGCTGGACCAGGCACCCGAAGTGCAAGGTAAGCCGCAGGTACTGCTGGGGCAGAGCCTCGGTGGCGCCATGGCCATTCATTACCTGGCCCAGCACCCACAGCAGGCCAAGCGCTTCAAGGCCCTGGTGTTTGACGGCGTACCGGCCAGTTACCGTCAGGTCGGACAATTCGCCCTGAGCAACTCATGGATGACCTGGCCCTTTCAGGTGCCGCTGTCGTGGCTGGTCCCCGACGGTGACAGTGCGATCCATTCGATCAGTCAGTTGAAAACGCCACCGAAACTGTTTTTCCACAGCATCGATGATGCCATCGTGCCGCTTACCAACGGCATCCAGCTGTACCAGGCCGCGCCACCACCCCGGGTGCTACAACTGACCCGCGGTGGCCATGTGCAGACCTTTGCCGACCGCACCTGGCGTCAGGTCATGCTGCGCTTTCTGGACGACCCGGCACATTTCAATGGATTACGCCGTTTGGCCGAAGTCCCCAATTACCCTGACGAGACGTCACAATGAGTGAAGAACGTAACGCTATTCCCCTGATTATCACCGGTGTGTGCAGCATCATCGGTACGGTTGGCGCGCTGTGGTACTACGGCTACCTGCATTTCGCCAAGCCTGAAGACGCGCTGCTGCTGTCGGATTTCACCATGCTCAAGACAGTGCCGGGGGAGGACTACAAGATCTCGTTGAAGCCGGCCAACCAGGTGGCCCAGTGTGTGGATGGCGTACTGGTGTTGTTCGACACCTCGCAAAAAGGCCTGACCGGCGTGCTGGTGGACAGCAAGAAGCAGGCGGTTCGTTGCCTGGGGCAGGAAACGCCGCAGCAGGTTGAGGAATAAACGCATCCCGGGGGAGGTGGGAGCAACTGTCTTGCACCACCTGTAGGAGCGGGCTTGCCCCGCGATTGCGGCTCGTCTGCCACACCGAATCGCGGGGCAAGCCCGCTCCCACAGGTAGTTGCCACCAGTGATCAATCAATGCGCCTGGCTGACCGTGCGCGGTGCCACTGGCTGGTTGTCATTGGAGATGGTCACCTCGACCCGGCGATTCTGCGCCCTGCCTGAGTTGCTGGCGTTGTCCGCCACCGGAAACTCCTTGCCATATCCCTGCGCAACGATGCGTGCCGGTTCTACCCCTGCACGCACCAACGCCATACGCACAGCGCCAGCGCGGCGCTCGGACAGTGACTGGTTGTAATTGGCGCTGCCTTTGCTGTCGGTGTAGCCCTCAACAATCACCTGACGATCCGGATTTTCCTGCAAGTAGCGCGCAAGGGTGGTGATGTTAGGCAAGGCGCTGCTCTTGAGCGTGGCCTTGTCGAAGTCGAACAGTACATCGCCAAAGGTCACCAGGGTGCCGCGATCGGTCTGCTTGGCATTGAGGCTGTCCTGCAGTTTCTGGATCTGCGCGTCGCGCGCATCCAGGCGGGCTTTGGCGCGCTGGGCCGAGGCGTCTTGCAGTTTGTTTTCTGCCGTGCGCAGGGCAATGGTCTGCTTCGCCACTTCGACGCGTTGGTTGGTCAGGTAAGCCAACTGATCGACGTGCTGCACGTCTTCTTTGTTCTGGTACGCCGCATCGGCTTTGTTCAGCCAGTCTTGGGCGTCCTTGGTTTCAAGGGCGGCGACTTTGCTCGCCTGCGGGTTGCTCTGCAGGGTCGAGAAGTTGCTGCGGGCCGACTCCAGGTTGGCGTTCGGTTGTGTCGAGCAGGCCGCCAGAGCAACGCTCAGGGCCAGCAGGGCGGGAATCATCATCTGGGTGCGCATAAGGTCATCCTTTGATCAATTACGAGAACAGGGGGCGGCAACGCAGCATCACTGCGTGCTGCGCATGCCTTCCTCACGCAGGTCCTGAACGCCCTCGTGGGCATCCTGCACGGCCTTTTCGGCCTTGGCCGCCTGCGCCTTGCGTTCGGCAACCCGCGCATCCCACTCGGCCTGCTCGGCCAGGCGTTTGGCGTCGGCGTACTGCTTGTCGTGCATGGCGATTTCCGCCTGCTTGAGTTTGTCCTGCGCCGCTTTCATTTCCACGGCGGCAAACTCGGTGCCGCCGGCGCTGACAGCCGAGTTCACCGCCGATTGAGTCACCGCGTACTGCTCGCTGGGTGGCTTGCCGGCGCATCCGGCCAGCACCAGGCTGCTGCCCAGTGCCAGTAGGCTCAGCTTGAGCCCGCGCAGGTGAGTGGGAGAGGGATTAGTAGTACGGGTCTTCATAGTGGTCAGCTCCATTGGATCACTCCTGATGAACAGTGAATTCCGTAACAGTCCATAGGCGCCTCGTCGCCGTCGGCGCGAGGGAATTGCCGTGATGGCTACTGGCTGTGACCGAGGTGTTTTTTCGATAGTTCAGAAAAAATTGCCGCAAAATTACGGCTTTTACTGACTGATCGGTCAGTCGTTTTTTTCGGAACTTCCGAGGTGCGCCGTGGTACGCGGGCGCCTGCGCAGGCGCCCGTTATCGGCTCAAGAGGCGGGGGGTCAGTGGCTTGATTCGTCGTTGTGGCTGTTTATGTCCTGCAGGTAGCGACGCGACAATTTCAGAAAGCGCGGTGTTGGGCCGATGTCTTCGTACAGCGGGTCGCCCTCTTCATCGGTGGCAATCACCTGCTGGCCCTGGATGTACGGGAAGCTCGCTTCCAGCTCTTCAAGGGCTGCGCCAAGCAGTTCGCCCAGCAGCTCTTCGGGGCGACGCTTGGGGTACATTTCGGCCAGGGCCGCCAAACGTGCCGTCGACTCCACATCCAGATGCAGAACGTGGCCAGTGGGGCTGAGGCGGCCTTTGGCGTTCTGTTCCCAGTACTTGGCAAGCTCGCGAATTTTCATGATGACCTCTTCAATCCTCAGGGATCTGATTTCAGCGTAGCTACTGCGCAGCCTTTGGTCTGCCTTGAAAGCATGACCGGTACTGGGGCACTCTGGGGCCAGAGCGGTTTTCCAGGAATGCCGGAGACTAAGGCTGATGACTGATATCGATGTGCGCTTGCGTGAAGATGTTCATTTGTTGGGCGAGTTGTTGGGAGACACCATTCGTGAACAACACGGTGAGGTGTTCCTGCAAAAAATCGAAGACATTCGGCGCAGCGCCAAGGCCGATCGCAGTGGGGCTGGTGAGCAGTTGAGTTCAACCCTCAACGACCTGGCCGAAGACGAACTGCTGCCGGTGGCACGCGCCTTCAACCAGTTTCTCAACCTGGCCAACATCGCCGAGCAGTACCAATTGATTCGTCGTCGTGACGCCGATCAGCCAGCACCCTTCGAAGCCCGGGTGTTGCCCGAACTGCTGGCGCGGCTCAAAGCCGCCGGGCACAGTGACGACGCGCTGGCGCGCCAACTTGGCAAGTTGAACATCGAACTGGTGTTGACCGCCCACCCCACTGAAGTGGCGCGCCGCACCCTGATCCAGAAGTACGATGCGATTGCCGCGCAACTGGCGGCGCAAGATCATCGCGACTTGATCCCCGCCGAGCGCGAGCACGTTCGTGAGCGCCTGCAGCGGCTGATTGCCGAAGCCTGGCACACCGAGGAAATCAGGCGCACCCGGCCAACGCCAGTGGATGAAGCCAAGTGGGGCTTTGCGGTGATCGAGCACTCACTGTGGCACGCTATTCCGCATCATCTGCGCAAAGTCGACAAGGCGTTGCACCAGGCCACAGGCCTGCACCTGCCGCTCGAAGCTGCGCCGATCCGCTTTGCCTCATGGATGGGCGGTGATCGTGACGGCAACCCCAATGTCACCGCTTCAGTAACCCGAGAGGTGCTGTTGCTGGCGCGCTGGATGGCCGCAGACCTGTTCCTGCGCGATATCGAATCGCTGGCCGCCGAATTGTCCATGCAGCAGGCCAGTGACGCGCTGCGGGCCAAGGTGGGCGATGCCGCCGAGCCGTACCGCGTGCTACTCAAGCAATTGCGCGACCGCCTGCGCGAAACCCGCAGTTGGGCGCACAGCGCCTTGACCTCGGCGCAGACGCCTTCGCCCCAGGTATTGCACGACAACCGCGACCTGTTCGAACCCTTGCACCTGTGTTTCGAGTCGTTGCACGCCTGTGGCATGGGCGTGATTGCCAACGGCCCGTTGCTTGACTGCCTGCGCCGGGCGGTGACTTTTGGCCTGTTCCTGGTACGTCTGGATGTGCGTCAGGATGCGGCTCGGCACACCGCCGCGCTCAGTGAGATCACCGAGTATCTCGGTCTTGGCCGTTACGCCGACTGGGATGAAGAGGCGCGCATCACCTTTCTGGCGCAGGAACTCAACAACCGTCGCCCACTGCTGCCGGCTTACTTCAAACCCCAGGCCGATACCGCAGAGGTGCTGGCCACCTGCCGTGAGATCGCTGCTGCGCCTGCGGCTTCCCTGGGCTCTTACGTGATCTCCATGGCCGGTGCGGCTTCTGATGTGTTGGCGGTGCAGTTGCTGCTCAAAGAGGCCGGGGTACAGCGGCCCATGCGGGTGGTGCCGCTGTTCGAAACCCTCGCCGACCTCGATAACGCTGGCCCGGTGATGGAGCGCCTGCTCGG
This sequence comes from Pseudomonas sp. NUPR-001, assembly GCF_052147955.1. Lineage (NCBI taxonomy): Bacteria > Pseudomonadati > Pseudomonadota > Gammaproteobacteria > Pseudomonadales > Pseudomonadaceae > Pseudomonas > Pseudomonas sp. NUPR-001. Next base: position 4,716,092 of record NZ_CP197353.1, on the reverse strand, counting down.
TTTGCCGGGCTACCGCAGTGCGCTGCACGGCCCTCAGGAAGTGATGATCGGTTACTCCGACTCGGCCAAGGACGCGGGCACCACGGCAGCCGCCTGGGCGCAGTATCGGGCCCAGGAAACGCTGGTACGCATCTGCCGCGAGCAGCAGGTCGAGCTGCTGTTGTTCCATGGTCGCGGTGGCACGGTGGGGCGCGGCGGTGGCCCGGCTCACGCGGCCATTCTGTCGCAACCGCCAGGTTCGGTAGCAGGGCGCTTCCGCACCACCGAACAAGGCGAGATGATCCGCTTCAAGTTCGGCTTGCCAGACATCGCCGAACAAAACCTCAACCTGTACCTGGCCGCCGTTCTGGAAGCGACCTTATTGCCGCCACCACCACCGCAGCCGGCCTGGCGTACGCTGATGGACGAGCTGGCCGCTGATGGGGTCAAGGCCTACCGTGGCGTAGTGCGCGACAACCCCGAATTCGTCGAGTACTTCCGCCAATCGACACCAGAGCAGGAACTGGGGCGCTTGCCGTTGGGCAGCCGTCCGGCCAAGCGCCGCGCCGGGGGAATCGAAAGCCTGCGGGCGATTCCATGGATCTTCGGTTGGACGCAGACGCGTCTGATGCTGCCCGCCTGGCTGGGTTGGGAGGCAGCGTTGAACAACGCGCTGAAGCGCGGGCAGGGCGAGCTGTTGGCCGAAATGCGCGAGCAGTGGCCGTTCTTCCGCACCCGTATCGATATGCTGGAAATGGTTCTGGCCAAGGCCGATGCCGATATCGCCCGCTCCTACGACGAACGTCTAGTGCAACCAGAACTGCGACCTTTGGGTGCGCATCTGCGCGACCTATTGTCGCAGGCGTGCCAGGTGGTGCTGGGTCTGACCGGGCAGCCGGTGCTACTGGCACACAGCCCGGAAACCCTGGAATTCATCCGCTTGCGCAACACCTACCTGGACCCGCTACATCTATTGCAGGCCGAGTTGCTGGCACGTTCGCGCAAGCAGGAAGCCGCTCTGGACAGCCCGCTGGAGCAGGCCCTGCTGGTCACTGTGGCGGGTATCGCGGCCGGCTTGCGCAATACCGGTTGAGCCAGCGCGCAGTGTCATCAATTGCCTCGACAGAGAGGGGAGAATGCTTGCAAAGCAATGGGTTGCGCTCGGCGCAACCTGTGCTTTGTGCGGTGAGTGTGTGTGGTTTTTTCCAACTTTCGGGCGCTTGTGTGGCTCGAAGGCGCTGTGTATCTTGAGCAGCCTTTTGACTGATTTGTAGTCATCACCCAAATTCCGGACTTGGCCCTCTGCGCCGACTCCATTGATTTGCTTACAAAAATGAGGAGCACAATATGCGCGTGATTCTGCTGGGAGCTCCCGGGGCCGGTAAAGGTACTCAGGCAAAGTTCATCACCGAAAAGTTCGGTATTCCACAGATCTCCACCGGCGACATGCTGCGTGCCGCGGTCAAAGCTGGCACCCCGCTGGGTCTGGAACTGAAAAAAGTCATGGACGCCGGTCAGCTGGTTTCCGATGAGCTGATCATCAGCCTGGTCAAGGAGCGTATCGCTCAGCCAGATTGCGCCAACGGCTGCCTGTTCGATGGTTTCCCCCGCACCATTCCGCAAGCTGAAGCGATGGTTGCTGCAGGCGTCGATATCGATGCCGTGGTCGAGATCGCCGTGGACGACGAAGAAATCGTCGGCCGCATGGCGGGTCGTCGCGTGCACCTGGCCTCGGGCCGCACCTACCACATCCAGTACAACCCGCCGAAAGTCGAAGGCAAGGACGACGCCACTGGCGAAGACCTGATCCAGCGCGACGACGACAAGGAAGAAACCGTGCGTCATCGTCTGTCGGTCTACCACAGCCAGACCAAGCCCCTGGTGGACTTCTACCAGAAGCTGTCGGCTGCTAATGCGGGCAAACCGAAGTACAGCCACATTGAAGGCGTCGGTTCGGTTGAAGCCATCACCGCCAAGGTTCTGGCTGCACTGAGCTGATTGACGCTTGGTACGCAGACAACGGCCCGCTTGCGGGCCGTTGTTGTTTATAATGCCGCTCTTTTTTCATTCGCCTGGATACCCCGATGACCACCTTGCTGGCCCTGGATACCGCCACTGAAGCCTGCTCCGTTGCCTTGCTGCACGACGGTAAGGTTTCCAGCCATTACGAGGTGATTCCACGCCTGCACGCCCAGAAACTGCTGCCGATGATCCAGCAACTGCTGGCCGATGCTGGCACCACCTTGTCTGCCGTGGATGCCATTGCCTTCGGTCGTGGCCCGGGCGCTTTCACTGGCGTACGTATTGCCATCGGTGTGGTGCAAGGCCTGGCTTTCGCCCTGGAGCGTCCGGTGTTGCCGGTGTCGAACCTGGCGGTGCTGGCCCAGCGTGCCTTGCGTGAGCAGGGTGTAACGCAGGTGGCGGCCGCCATCGATGCGCGCATGGATGAGGTGTACTGGGGCTGCTATCAGGCGGTCGACGGTGAAATGCGCCTGCTGGGTAACGAAGCGGTACTGGCCCCCGAGCGCGCTGTTCTGCCGGAAGGCGTCAGTGGCGAGTGGTTTGGCGCCGGTACCGGTTGGGGTTATGCCGAGCGCATTCCAGTGGCCCTGAGCGGCCAGGATGCCAGCCTGCTGCCGCATGCCGAAGACTTGCTGACCCTGGCGACCTTTGCCTGGCAGCGGGGCGAGGCGATTGCGGCTGACCAGGCTCAGCCTGTCTACCTGCGCGATAACGTGGCAACCCCGAAAGCGCGGTAACACCCGGTGGGAGCAACTGACTTGCACCACCTGTGGGAGCGGGCTTGCCCCGCGATTGTGGTCTGTCAGTTACATCGCATCGCGGGGCAAGCCCGCTCCTACTCGTCTATTATTCCAAGTGCAAATAAAACCTTTGGCCCAAACTGTGGTCTAGTTATCGTTCGGGCATTAGCGAAGGAATTCTGATGCTGCTAAATTGCCATCATTGTTCTTGAGAAGATCGCCATGCGCATAGACGGTTTTTCCTCACAGTCCTACCCCATCAAGCGGGCTCCGCGCAAAGCACCGGTTCGTAACGATGACGTGGACGAGGATCTGCCGGGCGAGTTCGAAGTACAGCCTCAGGCCAGCAGCGGCCAGGCGCGCACGGCGGGTTTGCCAGCACGCCAGCAGGACATGATTTTCCCTCGCGCGCGCAACAAACGCACCGCTCAGGCCCTGGCTAGCTACCTGACCACTGCAGGTTTCGTTGACTGGGAGATGGAAGTGCTGGGGCTGGACCTGTACATTTGATGGATGAGTCTGTCCACGCTTCCCTATTTTCTTGGTTGTCCCTCCTGGAGTGAAAACGCCTGGCGTGACTACCTCTATCCGGCTGACGCCAAGACCAGCGAGTTTCTTGGCCTGTACAGCCAGGTATTCAATGCCGTAGAAGGCAACACCACCTTTTATGCCCGCCCGGCACCGGCCACGGTTGAACGCTGGGCGCAAACCATGCCCGCGCATTTTCGCTTCACAGCCAAGTTTCCTGGCGACATCAGCCATGCCGGTGACTTGCGCGAGCAGCTGCCTGTGGCGCACTCCTTCATTGAGTTGCTCAAGCCCTTGGGCGCGCGCGTGGCACCGTTCTGGTTACAACTGCCCTCAACCTTTGGCCCGGCGCGGATCGCTGAGCTGATTGCCTTTCTGAATGAAGTCGACGTGCCAATTGCTGTGGAAGTGCGCAACCGTGCGTTCTTCGCCAGAGGCGATGAGGAACGCCAGCTCAACCGTTTGCTGCAAGGGCGCGGCGTCGAACGCATCTGCCTGGATCCGCGCGCGTTGTTCAGCTGCACCTCGGATGACCCGGGTGTTGTGCATGCCCAGTCGAAAAAGCCACGGGTACCGCCGCGACCGACTGCTTTCAGCCAGCATCCGCAAGTGCGTTTCATTGGCCATCCGCAGTTGGAGGCAAACGAGCCGTTTCTGTTGCCGTGGCTGGACAAAGTAGCGGCCTGGATCGAAGAAGGTCGCAGCCCCTATGTTTTCCTGCATACTGCCGATAACCGCTTGGCCGCAGCATTGGCGCAGCGTTTTCATCGAGGCTTGATGGAGCGTTTGCCTGGGCTGGCGGCTTTGCCTGAACTGGACAGAGCCCCCGAGGCTGAACAACTCGGCCTGCTCTGAACGCGACCTGCCGCCTGCCCGGGAGCCGTGATCATGGATGTACAGACCTTACGTGCCGAAGCCTTCAAAGCCCTGCATGAACGCGAGGGCGCTTTTGTCATTCCCAACCCCTGGGATGCCGGCTCGGCCAAACTGTTGGCAAGCCTGGGCTTTGAGGCACTGGCCACCACCAGTGCCGGGCTTGCCTTTTCGCTTGGCCGGCCGGATGCCGAAGGCGCGCTGACGCTCGACGAAACCCTGGCGAACGCCCGCAGCATTGTCGATGCGACCGCGTTGCCGGTGGCGGCAGACCTTGAGAACGGCTTCAGCGATGACCCCCAAGGCTGTGCCGCTGCCATTGTGCAGGCTGCGCAAGCCGGGCTGGTGGGGGGCTCCATCGAAGACGCCAGCGGTAACAGCGAGGCGCCGATCTACGGTTTTCACCTGGCAGTCGAGCGAGTCGAAGCGGCAGTGGCCGCTGCCCGCAGCCTGGATTTCCCCTTCATGCTTTGCGCCCGTGCCGACAATCTGCTGCACGGCCAGCAAGACCTGGACGACACCATCGCCCGCCTGCAAGCCTTCGCCGAAGCAGGCGCTGACGTGCTCTACGCACCGGGGCTACGCACGGCTGAAGAGATCCGCCGTGTGGTGCAGGCGGTAGCGCCCAAGCCTGTGAACCTGCTGATGGGTGTCAGTGGCATGGCGCTTAGTTTCGCCGATGTGCAGGCGCTGGGCGTCAAGCGCATCAGTGTCGGTTCGTCATTGGCCAGGGCGGCCTATGGCGCGTTTCTGCGCGCCGCTGAAGGCATTCGCGCAGACGGTCGTTTCGACTATGCCGATCAGGCGCTGCCTTTTGCCCAGCTCAATCAGTTGTTCAGGCGTTGACTGCGTTGCGCAAGACGCTCGTCGCGCTGTTATGTCTGCTGTTGGTGGCGTTTGTGGTGACGGCCTGGCAATTGGGCTGGCGCCTGCCGGCGGCGTGGAACCCTTGGGCGACCCTGGATGTACGTGATCCCGCGAACCTGCTGACGCCCTACAAACTGGGGCGCTTGCGCGACGATCCGCAGCTGTGTGCGCAAGCCCTGGCAACCTCGGAGCTGCGCTATCGCAAACAGGCCGACAGCCCGGCGGGGGCGCCGTGCCCGCTGGAAAACGTGGTGCGCGTCGAGGGCTCATCGGTGCGCCTGAGCAGCAGCTTCGTCGCCAGTTGCCCCTTGGCGGTGGCTTACGCCCTGTTTGAGCGCCATGCGCTGCAACCGGCGGCGCAACGCGCGTTCGCGCAACCGGTGGTGCAGGTCGATCATCTGGGTAGCTATGCCTGTCGCAATATGTACAACCGCAAGGTCGGGCGGCTGAGCCAGCATGCCTCGGCCAACGCCCTGGACATCGCCGGGTTTCGTCTGGCCGATGGTCAGCGCATTCAGTTGCTCAAGGACTGGCCGGGGGAGGGGCGCAAGGCGCGCTTTCTAAGGGATGTGCACGCCAGTGCCTGCGATAGCTTCAATACCGTGTTGGGGCCGGACTACAACGCCGCCCACCGGAATCACTTTCATCTGGACATGGGGTTCTGGCAGATCTGCCGATGAGGCTCAGGCTGCGATGCGCACGTTGTTCAACACCACCGGGCGTGCCCAGCGGGTGTCGAAGTCCAGCGCCGATTGTTGGGCCACCAGGGTAGGTTCGTCGAACGGCTCCGGGGCGTTGTCGAGCAGGTCCATCTCGAATTCGGCGATTGGTAGGAACAGCGCTTTGGGGGCCGGCCCAGGGCCGGGTTCAGGCAGCGGATGGCCCTGGCTCATCACCACCGGGCGAACCCAGCTGTTGCTGATGTCCAGCTGACGCTGCTGCTCGATCAATTCGACATCGCTGTAGGGCGGCGCAAGCTTTTCCAGCAGTTCCGGTTCGAACTCGGCAATCGGCAGGAACAACGGCTCAGGTGGGGCGATCTCGGTGTCTTGCACATCGCACAAACGCTGACGATTGATATGCGCCAGTACTTGGCTGCCACCCACAGGTTCGCCAGTCACTTCGTCGACGGTCTCGATGGCCGTGAATTGACCGTCGCTATCTTCAGCTTGCTGCTCAGCCAGGGCACGGGCAAAGAAGTCCTGCCACAGGTGGCTGACGCCGCCCAGTGCCTGGGTGTTGTGCCGACCGTAGTTGCCTACCGTCGAGATGTAACCTGAGCTGAGCTGAAGAATGTCGGTCATGGCAGTCGCGGGCCGTGAAGGTCTGGCAAAATAGCGAATACTTCGTTATCGGCCGTGGCCGACGATCATTTAATTTTTTTGAGTACAGGATTTGATGGTGGAGCAACTGGCGGACGGCGGTATCCGGGTCGAGGCGTTGGCAGCCGATTATCAGGCTTCGGCCCAGGCATGGGCGCAGCGCCTGAGCCTGCCGCTTGCGGACGACAACGCAGCGTTTGCCGTGCAGGTGGGTGCCAGCGGGCTGCAGATCCAGCAACTGGGCCCGCAAGCGCCAGGGCCGGTACGTGTGGACTTTGTCGAAGGCGCGGCAGCGCACCGGCGGGTGTTCGGCGGCGGTAGCGGGCAGATGATCGCCAAGGCGGTGGGCATCGCTCAAGGCGTGCGCCCGCAGGTGCTCGATGCCACGGCAGGGCTGGGCAAAGATGCCTTCGTGCTGGCCAGCCTGGGCTGCCAGATGACCTTGATCGAGCGCCAGCCGCTGGTTGCCGCGCTGCTGGAAGACGGCCTGGCCCGCGCCGCCTCGGATGCCGAAGTCGGCCCGATTGTCGCGCGTATGCACCTGCTCACCGGCAATGCCATCGAGCGCATGCGCAATTGGCAGGGCGAGCCGCCGCAGGTGATCTACCTTGACCCGATGTTCCCGCACCGCGACAAAAGCGCTTTGGTGAAAAAGGAGATGCGGGTGTTCCGCCCGCTGGTCGGTGATGACCTCGACGCGCCGGCGCTGCTCGAAGCGGCACTGGCGCTGGCCAGCCACCGGGTGGTGGTCAAGCGCCCGCGCAAGGCGCCGATTATCGACGGACCCAAGCCCAGCCACAGCCTGGAAGGCAAGTCGAGCCGCTACGACATCTACCCGAAAAAAGCCCTCAAGGCTTGATCAGGGGCGATAGGCGCGTAGAAACATACTCACCACCTGCGTGACATGGGCGCGGGCCGCCTCGGCGTCCAGTGCCGGGGCGTAGCCGAGCAGCAAGCGATAGTTCGGCGCGCCCTTGAGCAGGCAGAAAAAGTGTTCCGCCGCCTGGTCGGGATGCTCGATGCGCAACAGGCCCAGTTGATCGACGCGCCGCAGCAGCGACTCCATTTCGCGCAGCACCCGCAGCGGGCCGGCTTCGAAGAAGATCTGGCTGAGTTTGGGGTCTTGAGCGCCCAGGGTCATGATCAGGCGGGTCAACTGTACTGACTGGTCGCTGCTGATCAGGGCCTGGAAACCACAGCCGATATTGAGCAGCACGTGCTCCAGCGGCACGCCGTCGGGTAAATCGAAGATCAGCTCCGGCAGCTGCGCGGTGCAGGTGGCGTAGATCGCTGAACTGAACAGCGTCTCTTTGTCGGTAAAGTGGCTGTAGACCGTCAATTTTGAAACACCTGCCGCTGTCGCGACCGCATCCATGCTGGTGTTGGCATAGCCAAGGGTAAGAAACAGCTGTTTGGCCGCCTCGAGAATGGCCTGGCGTTTGGCCAGGTCCTTGGGGCGGCCGGGGCCGACGGGAGCGGTTAGGTCGTTGGGCATGAGGGCTTATACAGATTCCGGTAAGAGACCATGGTACATCGCCGACCCGTTACGAGCAGGCAGATATCGTCATAACAAAAGCCTGTTAATACGTTTTTTCTCTTGGGCGCACGCTTCCCGGTTGTGGTTCGCTGATTTAATATACTCGCCAGTATAAATATTCAAAGCGCCACTCGCGAAAGGTCATTCATCATGTTGCGCCATGCCTTGCCCCTCGCTCTGCCTGTCGGTCTTGCTTTGCTGCTTTCTGCATGTGGACAGGAAAGCGCACCCCAGACTTCCCTGCGCCCCGCCATGGTGGTGCAGCCGCAGTCGGCCAGTGCCACCGCCGACAGTTACCCGGGTGAAGTGCATGCGCGCTTTGAACCTGACCTGGCGTTTCGCATTGGCGGCAAGGTTAGCAAGCGCCTGGTGGAGGAGGGGCAGCGGGTCAAGGCCGATCAGCCACTGGCCGAGCTGGACCCACAAGATGTGCGCCTGCAGTTGGAGGCCAGCCGTGCACAATTGGCGGCCGCCGAAGCCAACCTGAACCTGGTCAAGGCCGAGCGTGATCGCTACAAAACCTTGCTCGATCGGCAGATGGTCAGCCATTCCCAGTACGACAATGCGGAAAACCTCTACCGCGCTGGCGTTGCCCGCCTCAAGCAGGTGCGTGCCGAGTTTGATGTGGCCGGCAATCAGGCTGAGTACGCGGTCTTGCGTGCTTCGCAAAACGGGGTGATCGCCAAGCGTCAGGTTGAAGTCGGGCAAGTGGTTGCCGCTGGCCAGACCGTGTTCACCCTCGCCGCCGATGGCGAGCGAGAAGTATTGATCGGCTTGCCGGAGCAGCAGTTCGGGCGCTTCAAGGTCGGCCAGCCGGTGTCGGTCGAGCTGTGGTCGCAACCGGATCAACGTTTCAACGGGCGCATCCGCGAACTGTCGCCTTCGGCCGATCCGCGTTCGCGCACCTTCGCGGCGCGCATCGCTTTCACGGCCGGTAAGGTCCCGGCAGAACTCGGCCAAAGTGCCCGGGTTTACATCGAGCATGGCGAACAGGTGCCCCTGGCGGTGCCGCTGTCGGCGCTGACCGCCGAGAACGGCCAGACCTACGTCTGGCGCGTAGAGGCCAACAACACCCTCAAACGTGTGCCGGTGCGGGTCGGGGCATACGGCGAAAACAGTGTGCCGGTACTCGAAGGCCTCAACGCTTCGGACTGGGTAGTGGCGGCCGGCGTGCATGTGCTCCAGGAGGGGCAACAGGTACGTCCGGTGGATCGTTCCAATCGTGTGGTGAATCTGGCGGCCAAGGAGTAAGTCCGATGGGTTTCAACCTTTCCGCCTGGGCCTTGCGCAACCGGCAGATCGTGCTGTTCCTGATGATTCTGTTGGCGCTGGTTGGCGCCTTGTCGTACACCAAACTGGGGCAAAGCGAAGACCCGCCCTTTACCTTCAAGGCCATGGTGATTCGCACCAACTGGCCGGGCGCCAGTGCTGAGGAAGTATCGCGCCAGGTCACCGAGCGTATCGAAAAGAAGCTGATGGAGACCGGTGAGTACGAGAAGATCGTTTCCTTCTCGCGCCCCGGTGAATCCCAGGTCACTTTCGTGGCACGTGACTCGATGCATTCGGCCGATATTCCCGAGTTGTGGTACCAGATCCGCAAGAAGGTCGCGGACATCCGCCACACCCTGCCGCCCGGCATTCAGGGGCCGTTTTTCAACGACGAGTTCGGCACCACCTTCGGCAATATCTATGCGCTGACCGGCGAAGGTTTCGATTACGCCGTGCTCAAGGATTACGCTGACCGCGTGCAGATTCAGCTGCAGCGGGTCAAGGACGTCGGCAAAGTCGAGCTGCTCGGGCTGCAGGACGAAAAGATCTGGATCGAGCTGTCCAACCTCAAGCTGGCTACGCTGGGCCTGCCTTTGGCCGCTGTGCAGCAAGCGTTGGAGGAGCAGAACGCAGTCACTACCGCCGGTTTCTTCGAAACCCCGAGCGAACGCTTGCAGCTGCGGGTGAGCGGTCGCTTTGACACAGTTGAGCAGATCGAACAGTTCCCGATCCGTGTCGGCGACCGCACCTTCCGTATCGGTGATGTGGCACACGTGCGCCGCGGCTTCAACGATCCGCCCGCGCCGCGGATGCGCTTCATGGGCCAGGATGCCCTTGGCCTTGCCGTGTCGATGAAAGACGGTGGCGACATTCTGGTATTGGGCAAAGCCCTGGAAGCCGAGTTCGCCCGCATTGCCAGCAATCTGCCAGCGGGTATGGAGCTGCGCAAGGTCTCCGATCAGCCGGCGGCGGTGAAAACCGGGGTTGGCGAGTTTGTCCGGGTGCTGGTCGAGGCGTTGGCAATTGTGTTGCTGGTGAGCTTCTTCTCGCTCGGGATGCGTACCGGCCTGGTGGTGGCGCTGGCCATTCCACTGGTGCTGGCGATGACCTTCGCCACCATGTACTACCTGGGCATCGGTCTGCACAAAATCTCTCTCGGGGCCTTGGTGCTGGCCCTGGGGCTGCTGGTGGACGACGCGATCATTGCCGTTGAAATGATGGCGATCAAGATGGAGCAGGGCTTCGACCGTATCAAAGCGGCAAGCTACGCCTGGACCAGCACCGCGTTCCCGATGCTCACCGGTACGTTGATTACCGCCGCAGGCTTTTTGCCGATTGCCACGGCCCAGTCCAGCACTGGTGAGTACACCCGCTCGATCTTCCAGGTGGTGACCATCGCCCTGGTGGCTTCGTGGATTGCCGCGGTGGTGTTTGTGCCGTACTTGGGAGAACGCCTGCTGCCCGATCTGGCCAAATTGCATGCCGCCAAGCACGGCACCACAAGCGGTGGCCCGGACCCGTACGCCACGCCGTTCTACCAGCGAGTACGGCGTTTAGTGGGTTGGTGCGTGGAACGGCGTAAAACCGTGATCGTCGCTACCCTGGCGTTGTTCATCGGCAGCATCCTGTTATTCCGTTTCGTGCCGCAGCAGTTCTTCCCGGCGTCCGGGCGTCTGGAACTGATGGTCGATCTGAAACTGGCCGAAGGTGCTTCGCTCAACAACACTGCCGAACAGGTCAAACGCCTCGAAGCGTTGCTCAAGGAACGTGCCGGTATCGACAACTACGTGGCTTACATCGGCACCGGTTCGCCGCGTTTCTATCTGCCGCTGGACCAGCAATTGCCTGCTGCCAGCTTTGCCCAGTTCGTGGTACTGGCCAAGACCATCGAAGAGCGTGAAGCCCTGCGCAGTTGGCTGATCAGTACCCTGGATGAGCAGTTCCCTGACCTGCGTTCGCGGGTTACGCGTCTGGAGAACGGCCCGCCCGTGGGCTATCCGGTGCAGTTCCGCGTCACCGGCGAGCACATCGAGCAAGTCCGTGCGCTGGCGCGCAAGGTGGCGGCCAAGGTGCGCGAGAACCCGCATGTGGTCAACGTGCACCTGGACTGGGAAGAGCCGAGCAAGGTGGTGTACCTCAACATCGATCAGGATCGTGCCCGGGCGCTGGGGGTCAGCACGGCAAATCTCGCCAAATTTCTGCAAAGCTCGCTGACCGGCTCTTCGGTCAGCCAGTTCCGCGAAGACAATGAACTGATCGAAATCCTCCTGCGCGGCACGGCGCAGGAACGCAAGGACCTGGCTGGCCTGCCAAGCCTGGCAGTGCCGACCGACAATGGCCGCAGTGTGGCGTTGTCGCAGGTGGCGACGCTTGAGTACGGTTTCGAAGAGGGGATCATCTGGCATCGCAACCGCCTGCCGAGCGTGACGGTGCGTGCCGATATCTATGGCAAGGAACAGCCGGTCACTCTGGTCAAACAGATCCTGCCGACCCTGGAACCGGTGCGTGCCGAGCTGCCTGATGGCTACTTGCTGGAAGTCGGTGGCACCGTGGAAGACTCAGCTCGTGGGCAGAAGTCGGTGAACGCCGGTGTGCCGTTGTTCATTGTAGTGGTATTGACCCTGCTGATGCTGCAGTTGCGCAGCTTTTCGCGCACGGTGATGGTGTTCCTTACCGCGCCGCTGGGGCTGATCGGCGTGACCTTGTTCCTTCTGGTGTTCCGCCAGCCGTTTGGGTTTGTCGCCATGCTGGGGACCATCGCCCTGTCGGGGATGATCATGCGTAACTCGGTGATTCTGGTCGATCAGATCGAACAGGACATTGCCGCCGGGCTGGACCGCTGGCAGGCGATTATCGAGGCGACGGTACGGCGCTTCAGGCCGATTGTACTGACCGCACTGGCGGCGGTGCTGGCAATGATCCCGCTGTCACGCAGCGTATTCTTCGGGCCGATGGCGGTGGCGATCATGGGTGGGCTGATTGTAGCGACGGCGTTGACACTGTTGTTCCTGCCGGCGCTGTATGCCGCCTGGTTCAGAGTGAAGAAGACCTGAATAAGCCCCTGTAGGAGCGGGTTTACCCCGCGAAGCGATCTACCCGACAAATCGCTTCGCGGGGCAAGCCCGCTCCCACACTGCGAAATGCCTTACAGCGCGCCAAACACCTTCTTGGCCAAGCCCGTAGCGGCTTGTGCCGGGTTCTGGCGAATGCTTTCTTCCTGCTTGGCAATCATCTCGAACAGGCCATTGAGCGCCTGCTCGGTCACGTAGCCTTCAACATTGGCATTCTTGGCATCCAGCACTCCCAAGGTTGCCGCTTGCCCGGCGAAGCTGTTGTATTGCTGGGCCAGGCCAACCTGATCAGTGGCCTTTTTGACAATCGGCAGGAACTTGGCGCGCAGCTGTTCGCGGCTGGTTTTGTTCAGGTATTGGGTGGCCGAGTCGTTGCCGCCAGCCAGAATGCCTTTGGCATCGTCAACGGTCATCTTCTTCACTGCCTCGACCAGCAACGCCTGGGCCTGCGGCACCGCCGCTTCAGCCGCCTGGTTCATGCTGGTTTCCAGCTGTTCGACTTCGGCACCCATGCCGAATTGCTTCATTTTCTTCGCCACTTTGCCGAGGTTGCCCGGCAGTTCGATGCGCACTTCAGGGTTGTTGCTAAAACCACCGGGCGTACCCAGTTGCTTGACCGCCACCTGGGCGCCTTGGGTCAGGGCATCTTTGAGGCCGCCCGAGGCGTCTTTTTGCGACAAGTCGCTGAGCGACAGTGCCAGTGCGTTGGCCGAGAGCAGCACGCCGGCGCACAGGCCGGTGAATTTAAGAGCAGAGCGGAGCATGGCAGCTTCCTTATCTAGAGTCAGAGCGACATTCAGCGAACCGCATCAACCTTGATGCGTACGGGTTGCGAGTCGGAGCCGTCGAGTTTCACACCGTGGTGTTCGGTATTGATGAACAGCAGTTTGCCGTCCAGCTCGATGCGCGCGCTAACGGCGTAGCGGTGGCCGGGCTTGACCTGGGCCGGGTCGTAGCTGAGGTGGAAGGGCAGTGGCACGTTACCTTTGATCGGGCCATTCTGGCTGGCCAGGGTCACGGCCGGGGCATCCATCAGCGAAACGTCCTGCAGGCTGACGCTCAGGGTGGCGGCAGGCGGCAGGGCGATGCGTTGCAGGTAGAACACTTCACCGTCGAGGCTGGCCTTGGAAGGCTCAGGCGTGCTGCTGCAGGCGGCCAGCAGGCTGCCAAGCAGGATCAGGGACAGTTTTTTCATCGGTAACTCCTTTATGCCGGGGATTCGCTGGCGTCTTCACTGCGATGCAGGGCCACTTGGCGGATTGACAGGCGAACTTCCGCCGACAGCACCCGCTTGGCCGCCCCTTCGGCCAGTTCGCTGAGTTTCTCATGGTAGCCAAGCTTGCCTTGGGTATCCGGGCGCAGTACGCCCTGCTCGATCTGGGTCTGAATGAAATGACGGAACAAGGTTTTGTCGAAAAATTCTGGCGCGTTGAGGCCATGCAGAATCGACAGGCGTTGGGCCATGACCACGCACAAGTCTTCCAGTTCTTCAGCGCTCAGCGTGTGCTGGCCGCTGTTGAGCAGCAGTGCCGTGGCCATGTAGAAGCGCTGCAGGGTTTGCGTGATGGCGCGCGCCAGCAAGGTCAGCAGCACGAACTGGCGTGAGCTTGGTGCCGGGCGCATGTACACGCCGTTCTCGTAGCGCAGCAGGCCTTGTTCGACAAAAGCCTCCAGCCATTGATCGATGACCGCATCGAGTTCGTCGAGCTCCCAGCGAATGAACAGCTCCGATTGCAAGTACGGGTACAGCGCCCGGGTATATTGCAGGATCAGCTCGCGGCTCATCCGCGAACTGCTCTGGAAGAAGCTCGCCAACAACGCGGGCAGCGCGAAGATGTGCAGCACGTTGTTGCGGTAGTAGGTCATCAATACCGCGTTTTGCTCGTCCAGATAGAGGATCTTGCCCAGCGCATCGCTCTGCTCGGCCAGCAGGTCCATGCCTTTGACGTGGCTGATCAAGGCCAGGCCGTCACCGTCCGGCAAGGTGGTGTGCGGTGAGTAGGGCACTGTGCGCAGCAGCGCCAGGTACAGGTCCAGAACCCGCGCCAGGGCGCGTTCGTCCAGGGCCAGACGGCTGGTGGAGAGCAGCGCCAGGGCCACCAGATTGACCGGGTTGATCGCTGCCGCTTCATTCAGATGGCGGGCCACCTTCTCACCCAGGCGCGAGGTGGTTTCATTGAGCCAGGCGGGGCGGAACTGCGGGGCGTGCGTCTGTTCACGCCAGCCAGGCTGTTGCTGGTCGAGGAAGGCGCCGAGGCGGATCGGCTCGCCGAAGTTCACTGCCACCTGGCCGAAGCGCTGTTTGAGTGCGCCAACCACTTTGAAGATGTCGAAGATCGACTCTTTCTTCTTGCTAGCACCGCGCAGCTCGCCCAGGTAGGTGCGGCCTTCGAGCACGCGTTCATAGCCGATGTACACGGGTACAAAGACGATCGGCGTGCGCGACGAGCGCAGGTAGCTGCGCAGGGTAATGGCCAGCATGCCGGTTTTCGGCTGGAGCATGCGCCCGGTACGCGAACGGCCACCTTCGACGAAGTACTCCACCGGGAAACCCTTGGTAAACAGGGTGTGCAGGTATTCGTTGAACACCGCCGTGTACAGGGGGTTGCCCTTGAAGGTGCGACGCATGAAAAACGCCCCGCCACGACGCAGCAGGCCGCCGATCACCGGCATGTTCAGGTTGATCCCGGCGGCAATATGCGGTGGTGTGAGGCCATTGCGAAACAGCAGGTAAGAGAGCAGCAGGTAGTCGATGTGGCTGCGATGGCAGGGCACATAAATGACCTCGTGGCCCGGCGCAATGCCTTGCACCTGCTCGATATGGTTGACCTTGATGCCGTCGTAGATCTTGTTCCAGAACCAGCTCAGTACCACTTCAAGGAAACGGATCGCGGTGTAGGTGTAGTCCGAGGCGATCTCGTTGCCATAACGCAGGGCCTGGGCCTCAGCCTTGGCCAGCGGGATGTTTTCGCGTTCGGCCTCGTCGGCGATGGCCTGGCGAACCAGCGGGTCGTGGACCAGGCCTTTGACCAGATTGCGCCGGTGCGAAATGTCCGGGCCGATAACGGCAGTCTTGAGGTTGCGAAAGTGTACCCGCAGCATGCGCTGGGCCATGCGTACCGTGCGTTCGTGGCCCTTGTTGTGCTGGACCAGTTCGCGCATATGAATGGGCGCAGAAAACTGCACGCGGGTTTTGCGTCCCAGAATCAGCACCGTCAGCAAGCGGCGCAGGCGGCCGGTCACCGCCCAACTGTCGGCGAACAGCAGTTTCCAGGGGCTCGACTCACTGGCTGGTGACTGGCCCCAGAACACGCTGACCGGAATGATCTGCGCATCTTCCTCGGCATGCTGGCTGACCGCACTGACCAACCGCGACAGGGTCGGTGGCGCACCGCGCTTGTCCTGACGGCCAAGCCAGTCAGGTTCCGGGGTCAGGTAGAAAAACGCCGCTGGCTCCTGCAGCGAGCCAACGTTTACGGGCAAGACCGGGCGGGGTAGCCCGGCTTTAGTGCATTCGCGGTCGAGCACTGCCAGGTCGGTCAGCGATGGCGATTGCAGGGCGTAGAACACCGGACGGCTACGATCCAGGTTCAGGGTGAAGGAGGATTGATTGATAGTCTCGGAACGCACCCACAGGTACAACAGGCGACGCAGAGCGCCAAAGATCAGGCGGCGCAGGGGAGAACGGGTCATACAGTGTGTGCTCTGGGTAAATTTTTCGAGTGTTTGCTCAGTCGGTTAGTGTGACGTATCTGCGCAAGTTCAGCAAAATGCTCGACGGTCATAAAAATTATTTCGAGCCTGACATATACTCGGTCCGCAGCTTGCAGGAGTAATCCTCAAGCTGTGTCGGCAGAGGCAGGTGATCCTCTGCTTACAAGGCGATTCCAAAATAAAAACCCGGAGTAGTTCAGATGTCGTCTCGTGAGACTGGAAGTGTTAAGTGGTTCAATGACGCCAAAGGTTATGGCTTCATTCAGCGTGAAGGTGGCGCCGATGTGTTCGTTCACTATCGTGCCATTCGTGGTGAGGGGCATCGCACGTTGATCGAGGGGCAACAGGTTGAATACAGTCTGACCCAAGGCCAGAAAGGCCTGCAGGCAGAAGACGTAATCGGGCTGTAAGCGCTTTAGATCGCATGTTTGAGGCTACAAGCTGCAAGCCGGCCGTGCCAGGTTTGTAACTTGTAGCTTGCAGCGTTGAACCTGAAGTTACTGCGTGCGCCAGGTGATTTCTTCTTCACCGTCGGCACTGATGCGGATCCAGCGATCGGCATCTTCTTCACCTTCTTCTTCGACCCAGCTTCCCGGTGCGCAGCGCACTTCGACCTGCAAGGCAGCGAAGGCGGCACGCGCGCAAGCGATGTCATCTGCCCACGGCGTCTGATCGCTTTCCAGGTAAAGACTGTTCCATTTGCCTACAGCCTTCGGTAACCAAGTAACTGGAATGTTACCGGCCATGCACTTGTAGGTCTGACCTTTTTGCTGCCAATCGCTGCAGGTGCCCAGGGTTTCGCTGAGCCAGGCAGCGATCTGCTTGTGATCGACGTCGGCGTCTTTGAGGTAAATCTCGATATCGGGTTGGCGCATGGGGGCTCCGGGTGTGCTCAGTCTTGGCGCACAAAATAATCGTAACGCATCGATACCGTGACCTCGAAAGGCTCGGCCTGCTCGATGACGGCTGCTCGTTTTTCCGCGCTGGCGCGCCAGCCATGAGGGGTCATGGCCAGCAGGTCGGCGCGGGACTTGCCATCGGCAAGACTCAGCTTGAACTTCAGCGTTTCGCTGTGGGCGTGCTGCATACCAGCAGGTACCAGGGCCAAGTGCTTGTCGTCAGCGTAGTCGCGCACTTCATCATAGAGTTTATGACGCAGCTCGATCAGGTGTTCGTTGGTGGGGCCGACACGCATCAGGCCTCCGCCCGGCGCCAACAGGCGCAAGGCCTCCTGCCAGTCGAGGGGGCTGAACACGCTGGCCAGGAACTGACAGCTGGCATCGGCCAGCGGCACCCGCGCCATGCTCGCCACCAGCCAGGTCAGCGCCGGGTTGCGTTTGCATGCGCGTTTGACGGCCTCGCGCGAGATGTCCAGGGCATAGCCATCGGCGGCCGGCAGGGCCTGGGCGATCTGCGCAGTGTAGTACCCCTCGCCACAACCGATGTCCAGCCAGCGCGCGGGGGCGCGCTCGGCAGCCAGTTCGGCGAGGCGGCGGGCCACCGGGGCATAGTGCCCGGCATTGAGAAAGTCACGGCGTGCTTCAACCATCGCCTGGTTGTCACCAGGGTCGCGGCTGTTCTTGTGCTGGACCGGCAACAGGTTCAGATAGCCCTGGCGGGCGCGGTCGAAGCGGTGTCCGGCCGGGCAGGCCACACCGTTATCGACCGGGCTCAGCGCAGCGCTGCAGAGCGGGCAGGTGAGCATCAGGCGAGCAACCGGGTCAGGGTCTGGTAATAGATTTCGGTCAGCACGTCGAGGTCGCTGGCCAGGATGCGTTCATTGACCTGGTGAATGGTGGCGTTGACCGGGCCCAGTTCGACCACCTGGGTGCCCAGGGTGGCGATGAAGCGGCCATCGGAGGTGCCACCGCTGGTCGATGGTTGCGTTTCGCGGCCGGTAACAGCCTTGATGCTGGCCGCCACGGCGTCGAGCAACTCGCCCGGCTCGGTCAGGAACGGCAGGCCGGACAGCGCCCAGTCGACATGCCAGTCGAGCTGGTGCTTGTCGAGGATCGCTGCGACACGGGCTTGCAGGCCTTCAACCGTCGACTCGGTGGAGAAGCGGAAGTTGAACAGCGCGGTCAGCTCGCCCGGCACCACGTTGGTTGCGCCGGTACCGGAGTTGAGGTTGGAGATCTGGAAGCTGGTAGGCGGGAAGAACGCGTTGCCTTCGTCCCAGTGCTCGGCGGCCAGTTCTGCCAGGGCCGGGGCGGCCAGATGAATCGGGTTCTTGGCCAGGTGCGGGTAGGCCACATGGCCCTGAATGCCGCGCACGGTCAGTTTGGCGCCGAGCGAGCCGCGACGACCGTTCTTGACCACGTCACCGACCAGGCTGGTGCTCGACGGTTCGCCGACGATGCACCAGTCCAGGCGCTCTTTGCGCGCTGCCAGGCGCTCGATGACCGCTTTGGTGCCGTGGTGGGCCGGGCCTTCTTCGTCGCTGGTGATCAGGAACGCGACCTTGCCGCGGTGGTTCGGGTAGTCGGCGACAAAGCGCTCGGTGGCCACGACCATGGCCGCCAGGCTGCCTTTCATGTCAGCGGCGCCACGGCCGCAGAGCATGCCGTCGGCGTCGATCAGGGCATCGAACGGATCGTTTTGCCAGGCTTGCACCGGGCCGGTGGGCACCACGTCGGTGTGACCGGCAAAGCACAGTACCGGGCCTTCCTGGCTGCCATGAGTGGCCCAGAAGTTATCGACGTCTTCGATGCGCATCGGTTCCAGCATGAAACCGGCATCGCCCAGGCGCTGCATCATCTGTTTCTGGCAGTCGGCATCGACCGGGGTCACCGAAGGGCGACGGATCAGGTCGCAGGCCAGTTCTAGGGTAGGCGAAAGGTCGGCTGGGGCCGTCATTGAAGAAACTCCGGGGGCAAGGCAGGGCACGAATTCGAGGGGCGTTATCTTATAGCAAATCGGTCAGATGAGGGTGACCGGTGGGAGCGGGCCTGCCCCCACCGGAAGGTTGTTAGGCTTGGGCGGGTTGGGCGGCATCCACGGGTTTGGGCAGCGATGACAGCATCGCCATGATCAGCGCCGCCAGATACGGCAACGATTGCACCAGCAGCATGGTCACCCAGAAGCGCATGTCATTGCTCGGCAAGCCCTGCACCAGGTAAATACCGGCCGCAGCGCCCCACAGCAGCAACATGATGAACAGTTCTTCGCGTGCTTCCGAAAGCGCCACCATAAACCCATGGCTGTCGGCATTTTTCGGCGTGCGGAAAAACGGAATGCTGCTGGTGAAGAAACCGTACAACACCGCCTTGGCAATGGTATGCGACAGCGCAAGACCGGCCAGAGCAGCGGCGAAGGCATCCTTGAGGTTAACCCCGACCGCGCGACGGTAGAGGAACACGATCTTGCCGACTTTGAACACGAACAACGCCAACGGCGGGATGGCGAAGATCAGCAGCGGTGGATCAACCCGTTGCGGCACGATGATCATCGCCGCCGACCATAGCAGGGCGCCGACGGTGAAGAAGATGTTCATGCCATCGGCAATCCACGGCAACCAGCCGGCCAGGAAGTGATAGCGCTGGCCACGGGTGAGCTCCGAGTCTTTACCGCGCAACAGGCTGGCGGCATGGCGTTTGATGATCTGGATCGCACCATAGGCCCAGCGGAAGCGCTGTTTCTTGAAGTCGATAAAGGTATCGGGCATCAGGCCCTTGCCGTAGCTTTCGTGGGAGTAGGCGGCCGAATAGCCCTTCTCGAACACCCGCAGGCCGAGTTCGGCGTCTTCACAGATACACCAGTCCGCCCAGCCCAGCTCTTCCAGGACCGAGCGCCGGGTCATGGTCATGGTGCCGTGCTGGATGATCGCGTCGCGGTCATTACGGGTAACCATGCCAATGTGGAAGAAGCCCTTGTACTCGCTGTAGCACAGCTTCTTGAAGGTGCTTTCGTGCTGATCGCGGTAGTCTTGCGGCGATTGCACCACGGCAATTTTCGGGTCGGCGAAGTGCGGCACCATGTGCTTGAGCCAGTTGCGGTCCACGCAGTAGTCCGAGTCGATCACCGCGATCACTTCGGCATCTTTGGCGGTGTGCGGGATCAGGTAGTTCAGCGCGCCGCCCTTGAAGCCCGCCAGGGGCGAGACGTGGAAGAACTTGAAGCGTTCGCCGAGCAGCTCGCAATGCGCCTTGATCGGCTCCCAGACCGCCGGATCCTTGGTGTTGTTGTCGATGATCAACACTTCGTAGTCCGGGTAGTCCAGGGCTGCCAGGGCATTGAGGGTCTGTTTGACCATTTCCGGCGGCTCGTTGTAGCACGGTACATGCACCGAGACTTTCGGCCGGTAGGCGCTGTCGGCCTGTACCGGCAGGAACTCGCGGCGGCGTTTGTGCGTCCACACCGCCTCGGCCAGTTCATGCGCCTCGGTCAGCAACACAATGAACACCCCGAGCGCACCGAGCGCGAGCAAGAAGCCCACGGTCAGGCTGAACCAGGTGCTGTATTGCTGGCTGTAGTCGTAGCCGATCCACACCAGCACCGAACCACAGAGGAAGGCGATAAAGGTCAGGAAGGTACGGCCACGCTGGCGCAGCGCCGAGCCGTCGATCAGCAGCAGGGTCAGCGAAAGCATCGCCAGCACCACCGAGCCTACGGCCAGTACGCGCCATTGCGGAATGGCTACTACCGGGCCTTCAAAGTTGAATTTCTGCTGACGCGCGGCGTTGAACACGCCCCAGTAGGCGCCCACCGAGCCTTCGTCGCTGGCTTTCCACGGCTGGTCATAGGCTTCAATGACGAAGTAGTTGTAACCCTGGCGGTTGAGTTTGTTCACCAGGGTACGCAGGTAAATGGCCTGGTCGGCCTGGGTGGCATCAGCGCCACCGCGCATGCGCCCGTTGCTGGGCCAGCCTACCTCGGACAGCAGCAGCGGTTTGCGTGGGAACAGCTGTTTCAGATCACGGGCGCGGTCCAGTACGAACTGACCGGCGTCTTTCATCGGAATGAATTCCCAGTACGGCAGAATATGCGCTGCGATCAGGTCGACGTGTTTGGCCAGTTCCGGGTGGTCTTTCCAGATATGCCACTGTTCACTGGTGGTGACGGGGACTTTCACCGCCGCACGCACCCGGTCCAGGTACTGGATCAAGGCTTCGGGGGTGATTTCTTCGCGGAACAGCGCCTCGTTACCGACCATTACCCGCACGACACTGCGCGAGCTGTTGGCCAGCTCGATGGCTTTCTGGATTTCCCGCTCGTTGCGCTCAAGGTCAGGGCTGATCCACACACCAATGGTCACCCTCAGGCCGAATTCTTCAGCCAGGCGCGGAATTTCAGCTTGAGTGCCTTCGACGGTATAGATACGAATACTGTCGGTCAGCTTGCTCAGTTGCTCAAGGTCCTGGCGCAGCTCGTCCTCAGTGGGGTACTGGCCCTTTTGTGGGCTTTCGCCAAGACGGAACGGCGAATAGGAGAAGCCAGAAATCTGCTCCGGCCAGTTGGGGGCGGAAACAGGGCGGTTGATCAGGGCCCAGAACCCGGTGAATAGCGCGGCGATGGCCATGACTATCACCAGGTTGATACCAAATTTACGCGATGACATAGATAGTTCGGGTTCCGAAAGGTGGAACGGGCGGGCGCCAAAAGGCGCGGATTCTGCGCTTTGTCCGCCTATGCTTTGTAGGAGCAATCTGGCGGCAATGGTTAGATTGACTTCGGGTGCTGAAGTTCTGAGGCCCGTGCTGTTGTCTTCCAAGACTAGGAGTTGCGTAGGACATTAAAGCAGGATTACCGCTGACTTTACTAATTCCTACATGGTCAACGGGTCTGAAGCAGGATGGCATCAGGGCGGAACAGGCCTATAATGCGCGCCGGTTTTTTCGGGGTATGGCCATGAGTACAGATGATCCACGCTTTGCCGGTGTTGCCCGGTTATACGGTGACAGCGGCCTGCAGCGCCTGCGCGAGGCCCATGTGGCAATCGTCGGCATCGGCGGTGTCGGCTCCTGGGCGGCAGAGGCGATGGCGCGCAGCGGCGTAGGCGAAATCTCTCTGTTCGACCTCGATGATGTCTGTGTCAGCAACACCAATCGCCAGTTGCACGCTCAGGAGGGCAACATTGGCCGTGCCAAGGCTGAAGTCATGGCGGAGCGCCTGCGGGCGATCAATCCGGCGTGCACCGTGCACGCGGTGGTGGATTTCGTTACCAAGGAAACCCTGCCCGAGTACATTGGCGAGCACATCGACTGCGTGATCGATTGCATCGACAGTGTCATGGCCAAGGCGGCGCTGATTGGCTGGTGCAAGCGCCATAAGGTCACCATCATCAGTACCGGTGGCGCAGGTGGGCAGATCGACCCGACCCAGATCCGTGTCGCCGACCTGAACAAAACCTTCAATGACCCGTTGGCCTCGCGCGTGCGCTCAACCCTGCGCCGCGACTACGGGTTTTCCCGCACAGTTACCCGTAACTACAGCGTGCCCTGTGTGTTTTCTACGGAGCAGCTGCGTTACCCCAAGGGCGACGGCAGTGTCTGCCTGCAGAAGAGTTTTGTCGGCGAGGGCGTCAAGCTCGACTGTTCCGGAGGCTTTGGCGCGGTGATGATGGTGACGGCAACCTTCGGCATGGTCGCCGCCAGCAAAGCGGTAGAGAAGCTGGTAGCAGGGGCAAGGCGCCCTTGCGAGCGCCAGGCCAAGGCTCAGACGCCCGCAGCCAATTGAGCCATGCGCTGCAGCACGGCGTTCAGGCCGTTGCTGCGTGAAGGCGAAAGTTGGCGGCCCAGGCCCAGTTGGTTGAACCAGCCGGGCAGGTCCAGTTGCTGCAGTTCGGCGCTCGACAAGCCTTCGACACGCACCAGCAGCAGCGCCAGCAAGCCGCGAATGATCCGCGCATCGCTGCCCGCTTTGAAATGCCAGTGGCCAGCCGTTTGTTCGGCCACCAGCCACACTTGGCTCTCACAGCCATGAACGCGATTGGCTTCGGACTTTTCCGCCTCGCTCAACGGCGCCAGGCGTTCACCCCATTGCATCAGCAAGCGAGCCCGTTGCTCCCAGCCGGACGCCTGTTCGAAGGCGCCGAGTGCGCTCCGTGCATTGGCAGGCAGAGTCATCGCAGCAACTCCAGGGCTTGATCCAGTGCGTCGAAGAAGCGTTGCAGGTCGTCGGAGTCGTTGTACAAGGCGAGCGACACACGGATCGCCCCTTCAAGCTCGAAGCTTTTCAGCAGCGGCATGGCACAGTGGTGCCCGGCGCGCACGGCGATGCCCTGTTCGGTGAGCATATGGGCGAGGTCGGCGTTGTGCACGCCTTCGACCACGAAACTCGCCAGCGCCAGTTGCGGCTGGCCGAGTAAACGTATGCCTTCGCGATCATTGAGGCCGCGCAGCAAGTAACGATGCAAGCCGGCTTCGTGCTCGGCGACGGCGTTGGCATCGAGCCCCGCCAGGTAGTCGAGACTGGCGCCCAGGCCGATCACACTGGCGACAGGTGGTGTGCCGGCTTCGAAACCCAGCGGCGCCGGGCGAAAGCTGGCGCTGTGGTAGTCGGCAACCTGCACCATCTCACCGCCGAATTGCCAGTGGCGCAGACGTGCCAGCGCTTCGCTGCGACCATACAGTACGCCGACCCCGTCGGGGCCATACAGCTTGTGGCTGGAGAACACGTAAAAGTCGCAGCCCAGTTGCTGCATGTCCTGGCGTTCATGCACCACACCCTGGGCGCCATCGACCACGGTCAGCGCGCCTTGGGCCTGGGCGTGAGCCAGCAGAGGCGCCAATGGCTGCCAGGCGCCGAGGACATTCGACAGTTGGCTGAGCGCCAGCAGGCGGGTGCGTGGGCCAATCAACTGCAGGGCCGCTTGCACATCGATCAGGCCGCGGTTGTCCAGCGGCAGAATCACCAGTTTGAGCTGGCGCCGCCGGGCCAGTTGCTGCCAGGGCAACAGGTTGGCGTGGTGTTCCACCGCACTGACAGCGATTTCGTCACCGGCTTCGAACAGCCCCTCCAGCCCGTAGGCCAGCAGGTTCAGGGCGGAGGTTGCGCCATGGGTGAACACGATCTGTTGGCTATCACTGGCATTGATCCAGCCAGCGACTTTTTCCCGGCTGCGTTCAAAGGCCTGGGTGGCCAGGGCGCCGGGAAGGTGTTGGGCACGGTGCACGTTGGCGGCGCCGTGGCCGTAATAATGGCTCAGAGCATCGAGCAGAAGTTGTGGTTTTTGCGTGGTAGCAGCGTTGTCCAGGTAGGTCTGGTGCTGGCGTTGCAGAGCGGCGATAGCCGGAAAGTCGGCGCGCCACGGGGAGGGCTGGAACATGATGATCGGACCTGAATATCGGGCCTGGCGGTAGGCCAGACCCGATGGTACCACTTAGTTGTGGGCGTGCAGCGCTTCGTTCAGCTCGATCGCCGACTTGTGGGTTTTGCACTCCACCGCGCCGTTGAGCGAGTTGCGGCGGAACAGCAGGTCGGTCTGACCAGCCAGGTCGCGGGCCTTGACCACTTTGACCAGCTGGTTGTTCTCGTCGAGCAGGTTCACCTTGGTACCGGCGGTGATGTACAGGCCGGCTTCAACGGTGTTGCGATCACCCAGCGGAATGCCGATACCGGCGTTGGCGCCGATCAGGCAGCCTTCACCCACTTTGATGACGATGTTGCCGCCACCGGACAGGGTGCCCATGGTCGAGCAACCGCCGCCCAGGTCCGAGCCCTTGCCGACGAACACACCGGCCGAAACGCGGCCTTCGATCATGCCCGGGCCTTCGGTGCCAGCGTTAAAGTTGACGAAGCCTTCGTGCATGATGGTGGTGCCTTCGCCGATGTAGGCGCCCAGGCGCACACGGGCGCTGTCGGCGATACGCACGCCGGCAGGCACGACGTAGTCGGTCATTTTCGGGAACTTGTCGACCGAGAACACTTCCAGCAGTTCGCCTTTGAGGCGCGCTTCCAGCTGCTGTTCGGCCAGTTCGGCCAGATCGACGGCACCCTGGCTGGTCCAGGCAACGTTTGGCAGCAGCGGGAAAATGCCGGCCAGGCTCAGGCCATGAGGCTTGACCAGGCGATGCGAGAGCAGGTGCAGCTTCAGGTAGGCTTCCGGGGTGGAGCTCAGGGCGGCGTCTTCGGCCAGCAGGGTCGCAACCAGCGGTTTGTTGCTTTCAGCCAGGCGGGTCAGCAGGGCGGCCTGGGCGGCGTCGACACCCTTGAGGGCATCAGCCAGCTGTGCAGCCTGAGCATTGCTGAAGGCGATGGCCTGGTTGCCACCTTCGTAACCCAGCACCGGGGTTACAGCTGCAACCAGTTCGGCGCTCGGGTTGATCAGCGGTTGAGCGTAGAAAACTTCCAGCCAGGCACCTTGGCGGTTCTGGGTGCCGACACCGAAGGCCAGGCTGAACAGGGTAGTGGACATGCAGTTACCTCTTGCGAAATTGAATGAAAGCGTGGCGCCGCATTACTGCAGGGCGGCGGCGTACAGGTCCGGTTTGAAGCCGACCAGCGTACGCTCGCCAAGATCGAGCACCGGGCGCTTGATCATCGAGGGTTGGGCCAGCATCAACTCGATGGCCTTGGCCTGGTCGAGGTTGGCCTTCTGGGCGTCTTCGAGTTTGCGAAACGTGGTGCCTGCGCGGTTGAGCACGATTTCCCAGCCGTGCTCGTCGCACCAGCGGGTCAGGCTTTGGCGGTCGATACCCTGGGTTTTGTAGTCGTGAAAGTCGTAACCCAGGCCTTTATCTTCCAGCCAGGTACGGGCTTTCTTCATGGTATCGCAGGCTTTGATTCCATAAAGGTGCAATGGCGTGTCGCGTTTGGTCATGTCTTGCCCCTCCTGGGAAAAAATGGTGAAGGATTATGCCACGGTCGACCGCGTTGGGTTGGTCTCACCGATGTACTTTGTAGCATTGTGTTACAGGTTTCGACGCCGCCTGCGACTTTTGTGCAGCGGCGCGCCCGCATCCTGAACGTCTACTATGTCGATTCAATGGCAATGCCTGCCTGCGGGTAACAGAAGCGCCGTTGACTGTCTGAATCGAAGGGTACACGCCGTATGCAATCAGCCTACACCGTTCTCATCCTGCTGATGCTGGTGAGTGTCTCCAAACTTGTCGGGCGGGTGATCCCGTTGCCGTTGCCGCTGGTACAGATCGCTGCCGGGGCATTGCTGGCCTGGCCGACCCTGGGGCTTCACGTAGCCCTGGACCCTGAGCTGTTTCTGTTTCTGTTCTTGCCGCCGCTACTGTTCGCCGATGGCTGGCGCATGCCCAAGCGTGACCTTTGGCGTTTGCGTGGCCCGATTCTGACCCTGGCCGTAGGCTTGGTGCTGTTTACCGTGGTCGGTGCCGGTTATTTCATTCACTGGATTCTGCCCAGCATCCCGCTGCCCGTGGCCTTTGCCCTGGCGGCAGTGCTGTCGCCCACCGATGCCGTGGCGGTATCGGCCATTGCCCAGGACCGCCTGCCGACGCCCTTGATGCACATGCTCCAAGGTGAGGCGCTGATGAACGACGCCACTGGCCTGGTGACCTTCAAGTTTGCCTTGGTTGCAGCGATCACTGGTGCGTTCTCGTTGGCCGAGGCCAGCGTGACTTTTGTGCTGGTGGCCCTCGGTGGTTTGGCCACCGGTGTAGCCCTGAGTTGGCTGGTTGGGCGCCTGCGCGCCTGGATGATCGCCCGTGGCTGGGACGACCCGGCCACCCATGTGGTGTTCATGTTGCTGTTGCCGTTTGCCGCCTACGTACTGGCCGAACGCCTGGGCGCTTCCGGGATTCTCTCCGCCGTAGCGGCGGGGATGATGCAAAGCTGGCTTGATCTGTTGCCGCGCCAGACCAGCACACGTTTGCTCAACCGCAGCGTCTGGTCGTTGCTGGAGTTCAGCTTCAATGGCCTGATCTTCCTGCTGTTGGGTTTGCAGTTGCCCGACATCATCAAGGCAGTGACCAGCCATGAGGCGACCTTGATGCCAACCTTGCTCTGGCGCTGCCTGGATGTGGTGGCGATTTTTGCCGTGCTGGTGGCGTTGCGCTTTGTCTGGGTGCAGAGCATCTGGCGTTTGATCGGGGTGATCCGTCGCTGGCGCGGCAAGGCCGACCTGGTGGTGGCGCCCAATGCCCGATCCTGCTGGCTGTTGACCATCGGTGGGGTGCGGGGGGCGGTGACCTTGGCCGGTGTCATGTCGGTGCCGTTGCTGATCAGTGCGGGCGAAGCCTTTCCTGAACGCGACTTGCTGATTTTCATTGCGGCCGGGGTGATTCTGTTGTCGCTGGCCTCGGCCTGTATTGCCTTGCCCCTGTTGCTGCGAGGGATGAGCAAAAGCCCGGATGACGCCATGCGTCAGGAGGCCAAGGAGGTCTGGCGACAGACCGCCGAAGCGGCGATTCACGCGCTGGAAGCTGAAGAACTGGTTGAGCCGGGCGCTACCCCGGATGCGGCTCAGGCGGCGTTGGCGGCTGAGCTGAAAGCGCGTCTGATGGCAGAGTACCGGCATCAATTGGACAGTTTCAACGACAGTGCAGAGGCCCAGGCACTGGCGGAGCAGATGGATCTGCTGGAGCGGCGCCTGCGCCTGCGTGCCCTGCGCGCCCAGCGCCTGGAGCTGTATAAGCTGCACCGCCATCATCAGGTTGGGGATGACGTGGTGCGTCAGGTGCTGGAGGAGCTGGACCTGAGTGAGGCGAATCTGGGGAAGGTCAAGTAGCGATGTTTTCGCGGGGCAAGCCCGCTCCCACTAGTAGGAGCGGGCTTGCCCCGCGATGCGACCTCAAGCCTTCAGGTAGTCGCGAATCCGCTCCGCCGCTTCGACACACTCGGCCAGCGGCGCAACCAGCGCCATACGTACACGCCCGGCGCCTGGGTTAACGCCATCCACTTCGCGCGACAGGTAGGAGCCCGGTACTACCGTTACGTGCTGAGTTTCAAACAGGCCGCGGCAGAACTCTGCATCATCGCCAGGTACCTTGGCCCACAGGTAGAAGCCGCCATCCGGGCGCTGTACATCCAGTACTGGCGCCAGAATGTCCAGCACCGCATCGAACTTCTCGCGATACAGGTCGCGGTTGGCCAGCACGTGCTCTTCGTCGTTCCAGGCGGCGATACTCGCCAGCTGGGTTTGCACTGGCATGGCGCAGCCGTGATAGGTGCGATACAGCAGGAACGGTTTGATGATTTCAGCATCACCGGCAACAAAGCCTGAGCGCAGGCCCGGCAGGTTGGAGCGTTTGGACAGGCTGTGGAACACCACACAACGCTTGAAATCACTGCGTCCCAGCTCTACGCAGGCGCTCAACAGGCCTGGTGGCGGGCTTTGTTCGTCGAAGTACAGTTCGCTGTAGCACTCGTCGGCGGCAATCACAAAGTCGTGCTCGTCAGCCAGGGCGATCAGCTTTTTCAGGGTGTCCATCGGCACCAGGGCACCGGTGGGGTTGCCCGGGGAGCAGATGAACAGGATCTGGCAGCGCTTCCAGGTGTCGGCTGAGACTGCATCGAAGTCGGGGTTGAAACCGTTGCTGTCCAGGCATGGCAGGTAGTGCGGGGTGGCACCGGCCAGCAGGGCTGCGCCTTCGTAGATCTGATAGAACGGGTTGGGACTGATCACCAGGCCGTCGGCACTGCGGTTGACCACCGCCTGGGTGAAGGCGAACAAGGCTTCGCGGGTGCCATTGACCGGCAACACGTGTTTGTCGGCATCCAGCCAGCCGCTGGGCACGCCAAAGCGCTGTTCGCACCAGCGGGTGATGGCCTGACGCAGGGCAGGCAGGCCCACCGTGGTCGGGTACACGGCCATTTGCGGCAAGTTGTCGGCCAGGGCCTGGGCGACGAACGCTGGCGATTCATGCTTGGGCTCACCGATCGACAGGGCAATAGCGCGTTTGTCGGCGGCGGGCGTGACGCTGCCGAGCAGGGCGCGGAGTTTCTCGAACGGGTAGGGCTGAAGCTGGAGCAAATCGGTGTTCATCGGCGCTGGGTCTCGTCAAACGTTAAATGGTCAGGCGGGAAACGGTTGTCGCTGCGGCCTGGTCGACGCGTAATTGCTCGACGATGGCATCCTGCAGGCGGCTGCACAGTTGTGGGTCAGACAGCGGTTGGTTGTCGGCATCGGTGATGAAGAACACGTCTTCGACCCGTTCGCCGAGGGTGGCAATCTTGGCGTTCTGCAGTGACAGGTCGAACTCCAGGAAGATCTTGCCAATCCGCGCCAGCAGGCCCGGGCGGTCGGGGGCGCTGAGTTCGAGGATGGTGACCGGTCGCTGGGCGTCGTTGTGAATGGTGACCTGCGGGGCAAAGGTGAAGTGCTTGAGCTGGCGCGGTACGCGACGCTTGATGATGGTCGGGTAATCGTCCGGATTGCGCAGGGCGTCGGTCAGGCCGTCGCGGATCTCCTTGACCCGTTGCGGATTGTCGCCAATCGAGCCGCCATCGTTGTCGAGCACAATGTAGGTGTCGAGGGTGAACTGGCTGCTGGAGGTGATGATCCGTGCGTCATGGATGTTCAGGTTGAGCTGGTCCATGGCCGCTACGGTTACAGCGAAGAAGTCGTGCTGGTCGGGCGCGTAGATGAAGATCTGGGTGCCGCCTTCAAACTCGCGCTGGGTGGTTTCCTTGATCAGTACCAGCGGGCCGCCATCGGCCGGCTGCTGAAGGATGGCGTCACTGTGCCAGGCTACGTCTGCGGCGGTGTGACGCAAGAAGTAGTCATCGCCCAGCTGCGCCCAGAGCTGTTCGACATCGTCCGGGTCGGTGCCCTCCCGGATCAGGATGTCCAGTGCCGCGCTCTGGGTTTGGCGAATCTGTTCTTCGCGATCCAGTGGGTTCTCCAGGCCGCGGCGCAGGGCGCGCTTGGTTTCGGTGTACAGCTGGCGCAACAGGCTGGCGCGCCAGGAGTTCCACAGGCTGGGGTTGGTGGCGTTGATGTCGGCCACGGTCAGCACGTAGAGGTAATCCAGACGGGTCTCGTCGCCCATCTGTTGGGCGAAGTCATGGATCACGTGTGGGTCAGAAAGGTCTTTGCGCTGAGCTGTGGTCGACATGACCAGGTGGTTTTGCACCAGCCAGACCACCAGGCGGCTGTCCCATACCGGCAATTGGTGGCGCAGGCAGAACGCCTGAGCATCCACGGCGCCCAGCTCCGAGTGGTCGCCCTGACGGCCTTTGCCGATGTCGTGGTAAAGGCCAGCCAGGTAGATCAGTTCGGGCTTCGGCAGGCGCCCCATGAGCTTGCTGGCCAGCGGGAACTTCTCTGATACCGGCGTGTACTGCAATTTGCGCAGGTGCTTGATCAGGTTCAGGGTGTGCGCATCGACGGTATAGATATGGAACAGGTCGTGCTGCATCTGCCCGACAATCAGCCCGAACTCGGGCAGATAACGGCCCAGAATGCCGTAGCGGTTCATGCGCCGCAGGTTGCGATGAATGCCGATTTCGCACTTGAACAGTTCAATAAACAGGCTGGTGTTGCGAATATCGTTGCGGAAATCGTCGTCAATCAGGTGCCGGTGTTCACGCAGCAGGCGAATCGTGTCGGCACGCACGCCTTTGATTTCCGGGTGTTGGGCCATCAGCACGAAGATTTCCAGCATGGCGAACGGCGTGCGCTTGAACACGTTCGGCCGTACCGCCTCGATATAACCATCGTGCAGTCGGAAACGGGCGTTGAGGGGCTGGGTGCTGCCAGTGTCGTCGTCGAGAATGACTTCTTCGAAATGCTGGATGATCAGGTCGCTGAGCTCGGCAATGCTCATCACCACCCGGTAGTACTGCTGCATGAACTGCTCGATGGCGCGCTTGGGGTTCTCGTCACTGAAGCCGAGCAGCGCGGCAATACTGCGCTGATGATCGAACAGCAGGCGGTCTTCGGCGCGGCCGGCAAGCATGTGCAGGGCATAGCGGACCTTCCACAGGAACTCCTGGGAAGAAGCCAGCAAGGCATTTTCACTTTCCAGCAGAAAACCTTCACCGGCCAAGGCGTGCAGATTCAAGGTGCCGTACTGGCGCCGGGCAATCCACAGTACTGTCTGGATATCGCGCAGGCCGCCGGGCGAGCCTTTGACGTTGGGTTCCAGGTTGTATTCGGTGTCGTTGTACTTGTGGTGGCGCGCCTTCTGTTCGGCGCGCTTGGCCAGGAAGAATTCCTTGCTCGGCCACATGTGTGCGGTGCTGGTGACCTCCAACATGCGCTGGCGCAGGCGCTCGGGGCCAGCGATGGTGCGGCTTTCCATGAGGTTGGTGACAACCGTCAGGTCAGCGCGGGCCTGCTCGGCGCATTCGTCGATCGAGCGCACGCTCTGGCCTACTTCCAGGCCGATGTCCCAGAGCAAGGTCAGCAAGCGTTCGATCGAATCGCGAAATACTTCGTGATCAGCACTGTCGAGCAGGATCAGCAGGTCGATGTCGGAGTAGGGGTGCAACTCGCCGCGGCCATAACCGCCGGTCGCCACCAGGGCAATATCGGCCTCATCGCTCCAGTCGAACTGGTTCCAGGCCTGTTGCAGGATGTTGTCGACGAACCAGGCGCGGTCTTCAATCAGCCGGCGGATCTCGCGGCCTTCACGAAAGCGCTTGTCGAGCACTTCGCCCGCCTGGCGGATGGCCTTCTTGAAGGCCGCGATAGGGCTGGATTTGAGGGCCAGTTCCGCCTGGAACTGGCCGCGATCGAACAGCTCGGGATCCACCTGGGGCATCGAGTCACTTTCCTGTTTGAATCAGGCCGACGTGCGGGGAATGGTGTCGTCTTTACGCAGGGTGAAAATTTCGTAGCCCGTGGCAGTTACCACCAGTGTGTGTTCCCACTGCGCCGAGAGCTTGCGGTCTTTGGTGATGGCCGTCCAGCCGTCGCCCAGTACCTTGGTGTCGGCACGGCCCTGGTTGATCATCGGCTCGATGGTGAAGGTCATGCCTTCCTTGAGCTCCATGCCGGTACCGGCGCGGCCGTAGTGCAGAATCTGCGGCTCTTCGTGGAACACCTTGCCGATACCGTGGCCGCAGAATTCGCGGACCACCGAGAAGCCGTTCTTTTCTGCGTGCTTCTGGATCACTTCGCCGATGTCGCCCAGGCGGCAGCCCGGTTTGACCAGCTCGATGGCCTTGTACATGCATTCCTGAGTGACCTGCGACAGGCGCTCGGCCCAGACCGGCACGTTACCGACGTGGAACATACGGCTGGTGTCGCCGTGATAGCCGTCTTTGATCACGGTCACGTCGATGTTCAGGGTGTCGCCGTCCTTGAGTGGTTTGTCACCCGGGATGCCGTGGCACACCACGTGGTTGACCGAAGTACAGATCGACTTGGGGAAGCCTTTGTAGTTGAGCGGCGCGGGAATCGCCTTCTGGACGTTGACGATATAGTCGTGGCACAGGCGGTCGAGTTCTTCGGTGGTGACGCCAGGCTTGACGTGCTCTTCGATCATCTCCAGCACTTCGGCGGCCAGGCGGCCGGCGACGCGCATCTTTTCGATGTCTTCGGCGGTTTTGATGGTAACGGTCATTGCAGGCTCTCTACGGCGCTTGAATGCGCGAATAATCTGAGGAAAGGCCGGATTCTACCAGAGCAGCGGCGATACAACCTTTATATAGAGGCATTCTGGCGCGATTAGCGTGGCGGTGCAAAAGACAGTGACGGACGAAATGCTGCTCACTGCAGTTGCCTTGCACCTTCTAGGGTGGGAGCGGGCTTGCCCCGCGAAGCGAGGTGGCTGGCAAGCCGCAATCGCGGGGCAAGCCCGCTCCTACCAGGCCATTCAAGGCAGCTGCTTTCAGCGATGTTAATTCGGGTTCCGTTTGCCGCGCTTGTGTGGTATAAAATGCGCCGCTTTGCGGGGATAGCCCCCAAAGCTTAAACCCACACACGTGTCGACACGATGACCTGGGTGCCCTTGATCCACGGATCCTGGGTTGGTCATTGGGATACGTGGAGGCCCAACCCGACTTATCAAGGAACTATCATGTCCCAAGTCAACATGCGCGATATGCTGAAGGCCGGTGTGCACTTCGGTCACCAAACCCGTTACTGGAACCCGAAAATGGGTAAGTACATTTTCGGCGCGCGCAACAAGATTCACATCATCAACCTTGAAAAAACCCTGCCAATGTTCAACGACGCACTGACTTTCGTCGAGCGTCTGGCCCAGGGCAAAAACAAGATTCTGTTCGTCGGCACCAAGCGTTCCGCTGGCAAGATCGTTGCTGAAGAAGCAGCACGTTGCGGTTCGCCGTACGTCGATCACCGCTGGTTGGGCGGCATGCTGACCAACTACAAAACCATCCGTGCTTCGATCAAGCGTCTGCGCGACCTGGAAACCCAGGCCGAAGATGGCACCTTCGCCAAGCTGACCAAGAAAGAAGCCCTGATGCGCTCCCGCGACCTGGAAAAACTGGATCGCAGCCTGGGCGGTATCAAGGACATGGGCGGCCTGCCTGATGCCCTGTTCGTGATCGACGTTGACCACGAGCGCATTGCTATCACCGAAGCCAACAAGCTGGGCATCCCGGTTATCGGCGTTGTCGATACCAACAGCAGCCCAGAAGGCGTTGACTACATCATCCCAGGTAACGATGACGCCATCCGCGCTATCCAGCTGTACATGGGTTCGATGGCTGACGCCGTTATCCGTGGTCGCAACAACGTTGCCGGTGGTACCGAAGTTTACGCTGAAGAAGCGGCACCAGCTGCTGAGTAATTGACGCCTGGCGTCTACTTGGCACGCAAAAAGGGGGCTAGGCCCCCTTTTTGCCACCTTGAAATCCGTTTGTCAGTATCGCCGTTGCATGCTTGTCTGGCATGACTGCTGATAAGCGGATTTACAGAATTGAACGCCCGTCAAGTATCGGGTGGAATGGTTGAAAACCTATCCAAGAGGAATTTGAAATGGCAGAGATTATTGCAGCGCTGGTTAAAGAACTGCGCGAGCGTACCGGCGAAGGCATGATGGACTGCAAGAAAGCCTTGACCAAGGCTGGCGGCGACATCGAAAAAGCCATTGATGACATGCGCGCTTCGGGCGCCATCAAGGCTGCTAAAAAGGCCGGTAACGTTGCTGCTGAAGGCGCCATCGCCATCAAGGCTGACGACAAGTCTGCCGTCCTGCTGGAAGTGAACTCGCAGACCGACTTCCTGGCTCTGCAAGACGACTTCAAAAACTTCGTTGCTGAAAGCGTTGAACAAGCTTTCGCCGAGAAGCTGACCGATGCCGCTCCGCTGATCGCTTCGCGCGAAGCTGCTCGTGAAGCACTGGTTGCCAAAGTAGGCGAGAACGTCAACATCCGCCGTCTGGTACGTGTTGAAGGTGACGTTGTCGGTACCTACCTGCACGGTAACAAAATCGGTGTTGCGGTTGTCCTGAAGGGCGGCGACGTCCAGCTGGCCAAAGAAATCGCCATGCACGTAGCGGCAAGCAACCCAGAGTTCCTGCTGCCGTCGGAAGTTTCGCCAGAAGCCATCGAGCGTGAAAAGGCCGTCTTCCTGCAGCTGAACGAAGAGAAGATCAAAGGCAAGCCAGAGAACATCGTTGAGAACATGGTCAAAGGCCGTATCTCCAAGTTCCTGTCCGAAGCTAGCCTGGTTGAGCAAGCCTTCGTCATGAACCCGGAAATCAAGGTCGGCGAACTGGCCAAGAAAGCCGGTGCTGAAATCGTTTCCTTCACCTACTTCAAAGTCGGCGAAGGCATCGAGAAGCCAGTTGACAACTTCGCTGAAGAAGTTGCTGCTCAGCTGGCTGCTGCCAAGCAATAAGACAGATTCACTTCTGTCGCCCCGAAGAGGCTGCCCGCTCACGCGCGCAGCCTCTTTGTCAAAGCGCAGGTGGTTTACGAGACTGCCTCCCGCTGGCGCAGTAGCTGCGCCACACTAGAGTTACGCGCAGGCTGAAAACAGCCCGCAAGATTTTTTCAAAACGCCGCAGGAGAGATTCGCAATGGCTCAGCAGGGCAGTGGTTATCAAGCTCGCTATAAACGCATTCTACTCAAGCTTAGCGGCGAGGCCCTGATGGGCTCGGAAGAGTTCGGGATCGACCCCAAGGTCCTGGATCGCATGGCGCTGGAAGTCGGCCAACTGGTCGGTATCGGCGTTCAGGTCGGCCTGGTGATCGGTGGTGGCAACCTGTTCCGTGGTGCAGCGCTCAGCGCGGCTGGCATGGATCGCGTTACCGGTGACCACATGGGTATGCTGGCCACGGTAATGAACGGCCTGGCCATGCGTGATGCGCTCGAGCGCGCGAACATCACCGCTATCGTCATGTCGGCGATCTCCATGGTAGGCGTGACCGATCACTATGATCGCCGCAAAGCCATGCGCCACCTGAACTCCAAAGAAGTTGTAATCTTCGCTGCCGGTACTGGCAACCCGTTCTTTACCACCGACTCCGCAGCCTGCCTGCGCGCCATCGAAATCGATGCCGACGTGGTATTGAAGGCAACCAAGGTCGATGGTGTATACACTGCAGATCCATTCAAAGACCCGCATGCCGAGAAGTTCGATCATCTGACCTACGATGAAGTGCTGGATCGCAAGCTGGGCGTAATGGACCTGACGGCAATCTGTCTGTGCCGCGACCACAAGATGCCGTTGCGCGTCTTCAACATGAACAAGCCCGGCGCCTTGCTGAATATCGTGCATGGTGGCGCTGAAGGAACTCTGATCGAGGAAGTTCAAAAATGATCAACGAAATCAAGAAAGACGCCCAAGCGCGCATGCAGAAATCCCTGGAGTCTCTGGCGTATGCGTTCGGCCAGATTCGTACCGGCAAGGCACACCCAAGCATCCTGGCAAGCGTGATGGTGCCTTACTACGGTGTCGACACCCCGATCAGCGGCGTCGCCAACGTCACCGTGAAAGATTCGCGCACCCTGCAGGTCGTGGCTTTCGAGCGCAACATGCTCGCTGCCGTTGACAAGGCCATCCAGAGCGCCGGTTTGAATCTCAACCCGACCAACCTGGGTGAGTTGCTGCTGATCACCATGCCAGCCCTGACTGAAGAAACCCGTAAGGGCTTCACCAAGCAGGCCCGCAGTGCGGCCGAAGACGCTCGCGTTGCTGTGCGCAACATCCGCCGCGATGCTCTGGGTGAACTGAAGAAGCTGGTCAAAGACAAGGAAATCAGTGAAGACGAAGAGCGTCGCGCCATCGCTGATATCGACAAGCTGACGAAAGATACCGAGGCCCAGATCACCAAGGCCACCGAAGAGAAAGAAAAGGACCTGATGGCCGTTTAAAGGTCGGGACTTTTTTAATGGAAAAGACCAAACAGGGTGTGTCCTCATCGGTGCCGCGCCATGTCGCGATCATCATGGATGGGAATAATCGCTGGGCGAAGAAGCGCTTGCTGCCGGGGGTAGCCGGGCACAAGGCGGGTGTCGACGCAGTGCGCGCGGTCATCGAGGTGTGTGCCGAGGCCAAGGTCGAGGTCTTGACCCTGTTCGCCTTCTCCAGTGAAAACTGGCAGCGACCGGCCGAAGAGGTCGGTGCGTTGATGGAGCTGTTCTTCTCGGCCTTGCGCCGAGAAGCCAAGCGCCTCAACGACAACAACATCAGTCTGCGCATCATCGGTGATCGCTCGCGCTTTCACCCTGAGCTGCAGGCCGCCATGCGCGAAGCCGAAGCGCTGACCGCTGGCAGTAATCGCTTCATCCTGCAGATCGCTGCCAACTACGGCGGCCAGTGGGATATCGCCCAGGCCGCTCAGCGCCTGGCGCGTGAGGTTCAGGCCGGGCATCTGCGCCCGGACGACATTACCCCCGAACTCCTGCAAACCTGCCTGGCAACCGGCGACCTGCCGCTGCCCGATCTGTGCATTCGTACCGGTGGCGAGCATCGCATCAGCAACTTCCTGTTGTGGCAGCTGGCCTACGCCGAACTGTATTTCTCCGACCTGTACTGGCCGGACTTCAAACACGAGGCCATGCGCTCTGCGCTGGCCGATTACGCTTCGCGCCAGCGCCGTTTCGGGAAAACCAGCGAGCAGGTCGAAGCTGGAGCCCGTGCTTAATGCTTAAACAACGCATCATCACAGCGCTGATCCTGCTGCCCATTGCCCTGGGCGGCTTCTTCCTGCTCGATGGCGGCGATTTCGCCCTGTTCATCGGCCTGGTGGTGACCCTGGGGGCCTGGGAGTGGGCGCGCCTGGCAG
The DNA here is from genome assembly GCF_052147955.1 of Pseudomonas sp. NUPR-001. Classification (NCBI taxonomy): domain Bacteria; kingdom Pseudomonadati; phylum Pseudomonadota; class Gammaproteobacteria; order Pseudomonadales; family Pseudomonadaceae; genus Pseudomonas; species Pseudomonas sp. NUPR-001. Next base: position 4,679,113 of record NZ_CP197353.1, on the reverse strand, counting down.
GTCTGGTTGCGCAAGTTGTACGCGTAGCCTATGCCGCCGTGGTGGCAGGCCTGCTGATGCTGCTCTACCTCATGCCGGACCTGGCGCCCTGGGTGCTAGGGGCTTCGGTGCTGTGGTGGGGTGTAGCGACCTGGCTGGTGCTGACCTACCCGCGTACCAGCGAACTCTGGTCCAGTGTGGCCTGTCGTTTGCTGATCGGTTTGCTGATTCTGTTGCCGGCCTGGCAAGGCCTGGTGCTGCTCAAGCATTGGCCGTTGGGCAACTGGTTGATCATGGCGGTCATGGTGCTGGTCTGGGGTGCGGATATCGGCGCCTACTTCTCCGGACGTGCCTTCGGCAAGCGCAAGCTGGCACCGCAGGTGAGTCCTGGCAAGAGCTGGGAGGGTGTCTACGGTGGTTTGGCGCTAAGCTTGGTCATTACCCTGGTCGTGGGGATCAATCGCGGCTGGAGCGTCAGCGCGTTGCTGCTGGGCCTGTTGGGCGCTGCTGTCGTGGTGCTGGTGTCGGTGGTCGGCGATCTGACCGAAAGCATGTTCAAGCGTCGCTCCGGCATCAAGGACAGCAGCAATCTGTTGCCCGGCCACGGTGGCGTTCTGGACCGTATCGACAGCCTGACTGCGGCCATCCCGCTGTTTGCGGTGCTGCTCTGGGCAGCCAACTGGGGCGTGATGTGAGCAGCGTGCAACGTATTACCGTACTGGGTGCCACGGGCTCGATCGGCTTGAGCACTCTGGATGTGATCGCTCGTCATCCGGAGCGTTATCAGGTGTTCGCGCTTAGTGGTTACTCGCGACTGCAAGAGCTGCTAGCGCTGTGTCTGCGCCATTCGCCAGTGTTTGCCGTGGTGCCGTCGGCCGAGGCGGCGCAGCAGTTGCGTGAGCAACTGGCGGCGGCTGGCTCGCGTACCGAAGTGCTCGAAGGCGAAGAGGGTTTGTGCCAAGTGGCGGCAAGCCCTGAAGTCGATGCCGTAATGGCAGCGATTGTCGGAGCGGCGGGTTTGCGCCCAACGTTGGCGGCCGTCGAAGCAGGCAAAAAGGTGCTGTTGGCTAACAAAGAAGCGCTGGTGATGTCCGGCGCCCTGTTCATGCAGGCGGTTCAGCGCAGTGGCGCAGTGTTGTTGCCGATCGATAGCGAGCACAACGCGATTTTCCAATGCTTGCCGGGTGACTACGCCCGCGGCCTGTCCCAGGTCGGTGTGCGGCGTATCCTGCTGACCGCCTCTGGTGGGCCGTTTCGCGAAACACCCTTGGCCGAGCTGGCTCAGGTCACTCCGGAGCAGGCTTGTGCGCATCCCAACTGGTCCATGGGGCGCAAGATTTCGGTCGATTCGGCCAGCATGATGAACAAAGGCCTGGAGCTGATCGAGGCGTGCTGGCTGTTCGATGCGCGTCCAGCTCAGGTTGAGGTGGTGGTGCATCCGCAGAGCGTGATTCACTCCTTGGTCGACTATGTCGATGGCTCGGTGTTGGCACAACTGGGTAACCCGGACATGCGCACGCCGATTGCCAATGCACTGGCCTGGCCGCAGCGCATCGATTCCGGTGTAGCGCCGCTCGATCTGTTTGCCGTTGCACGCCTGGACTTTCAGGCACCTGATGAGCAACGTTTCCCTTGTTTGCGTCTGGCGCGTCAGGCGGCCGAGGCGGGCAACAGTGCGCCGGCAATGCTCAATGCGGCCAATGAAGTTGCCGTGGAGGCATTTCTCCAGCGGCGCATTCGTTTCCCGCAGATCGCGAGTATGATCGAACAAGTACTCGACCAGGAGCCGGTCGTTGCTGTGCAGTCGCTCGATGCGGTGTTTGCTGCCGATCAGCGCGCCCGGCGGTTGGCGGGGCAGTGGTTGAACCAACACGGGTGCTGAGGCCAGTGACCTGGCTGGGCTGAACGTCATTCGGAGAAAGATATGAGTGCGCTCTACATGATTATCGGCACCCTGGTGGCATTGGGTGTGCTGGTCACCTTTCACGAATTCGGTCACTTCTGGGTGGCCCGGCGTTGTGGCGTCAAGGTGCTGCGTTTTTCCGTGGGTTTCGGCACGCCTTTGCTGCGCTGGCACGACCGTCATGGTACCGAATTCGTGGTGGCTGCCATTCCGCTGGGTGGCTACGTCAAGATGCTCGATGAGCGTGAGGGTGAAGTGCCGGTCGACCAGATCGAGCAATCATTCAATCGCAAGTCGGTGCGTCAGCGCATTGCAATCGTGGCGGCGGGGCCGATCGCCAACTTTCTCCTGGCGATTCTGTTCTTCTGGGTGCTGGCAATGCTTGGCACTCAACAGGAGCGTCCGGTCATCGGTGGTGTCGAGGCAGGCAGTATCGCCGAGGCCGCTGGGCTGAAAGCTGGCCAGGAAATTGTTTCCATTGATGGCAAGGCGACCACGGGTTGGTCGGCGGTCAACCTGCAGCTGATTCGTCGTCTGGGCGAGAGCGGCCAGTTGCACATCAATGTGCGCGAAGAGGGCGCGACCGTCGACAGCGCGCATGTGCTGACCCTGGATAATTGGCTCAAAGGTGCGGACGAGCCTGACCCAATTCGCTCCCTTGGCTTGCGTCTGTGGCGTCCGGCACTGTCGCCGGTGCTCGCTGAGCTGGACCCTAAAGGGCCCGCCAAGGCGGCTGGCCTGCAAACCGGTGACCGCCTGCTCAGCCTTGATGGTCAGGCCTTGAATGACTGGCAGCAGGTTGTCGACTCCGTGCGTGGCCGTGCTGGCAGCAAGGTCTTGCTGCAGGTCGAGCGTAACGGCGCGACCCTGGATATCCCGGTGACCCTGGCCACACGTGGTGAAGGTAAGTCGATCAGCGGTTATCTCGGGGCTGGCGTAAAGCCAGTTAAGTGGCCGGATGCCATGCTTCGCGAGGTGAGCTATGGGCCATTGGAGGCCGTAGGTGAGGGGCTTTCGCGCACTTGGAACATGAGTGTGCTGACCCTCGAATCGTTGAAGAAAATGCTGTTCGGCGAGCTCTCGGTAAAAAACTTGAGCGGACCGATAACCATTGCTAAAGTGGCGGGCGCTTCAGCCCAGTCAGGTGTTGGGGATTTCCTTAATTTCCTCGCCTACCTGAGCATTAGCCTGGGGGTTCTTAATTTGCTGCCCATTCCAGTACTGGATGGGGGGCATTTGCTGTTCTACCTGATTGAGTGGGCGCGTGGTCGTCCGCTTTCAGATCGGGTGCAAGGTTGGGGGGTCCAGATCGGTATCAGTTTGGTAGTCGGGGTGATGTTGCTTGCCCTGATAAACGATTTGGGTCGACTGTAAAGCTTCGCTCAATTGCGAACCTGCCGCGTCCCGCGGCGGGTCGTTTATTGCCAGTTGGAATAAGAAAGGACTTCATGAAACGTCTGCTGCTAACTGCGGTTCTCGCCGTACTGATGATCGCTGAAGTTCACGCCGAGTCCTTCACCATCTCCGATATTCGCGTCAATGGTCTGCAGCGGGTTTCCGCGGGCAGCGTTTTCGGTGCTTTGCCATTGAACGTCGGCGATGAGGCCGATGACCGTCGCCTGGTGGAATCCACTCGTGCGCTGTTCAAGACCGGTTTCTTCCAGGACATCCAACTGGGCCGTGACGGCAATGTCCTGATTATTACCGTAGTCGAGCGTCCTTCGGTGTCCAGCATCGAAATCGAAGGCAACAAGGCCATCAGCACCGAAGACCTGATGAAAGGTCTGAAACAATCGGGTCTGGCCGAAGGCGAGATCTTCCAGCGCGCCACCCTTGAAGGTGTGCGTAACGAACTGCAGCGCCAGTACGTTGCCCAGGGCCGCTACTCGGCAGAGGTCGACACCGAAGTCGTGCCGCAGCCACGTAACCGCGTAGGTCTGAAGATCAAGATCAACGAAGGCACGGTTGCTGCAATCCAGCACATCAACGTAGTTGGCAATACCGTCTTCCCTGAGGAAGACCTGGTCAACCTGTTCGAGCTGAAGACCACCAACTGGCTGTCGTTCTTCAAAAACGATGACAAGTATGCCCGTGAGAAACTTTCCGGTGACTTGGAGCGCCTGCGTTCCTACTACCTGGACCGCGGCTACATCAACATGGACATCGCCTCCACCCAGGTTTCGATCACGCCAGACAAGAAACACGTCTACATCACGGTCAACGTCAACGAAGGCGAGAAGTACACCGTTCGTGACGTAAAACTGTCCGGTGACCTCAAGGTGCCGGAAGACCAGGTCAAGTCGCTGATGCTGGTGCAGCCGGGCCAGGTGTTCTCGCGTAAGGTGATGACCACCACTTCCGAGCTGATCACCCGTCGTCTGGGTAACGAAGGCTATACCTTCGCCAACGTCAACGGCGTGCCACAGCCAAACGACGAAGACCACACTGTCGACATCACCTTCGTGGTCGATCCGGGCAAGCGTGCCTACGTCAACCGTATCAACTTCCGTGGCAACACCAAGTCTGAAGACGAAGTGCTGCGCCGTGAAATGCGTCAAATGGAAGGCGGCTGGGCTTCGACCTACCTGATCGACCAGTCCAAGACCCGTCTGGAGCGTCTGGGCTTCTTCAAGGAAGTCAACGTCGAGACCCCGGCCGTTCCGGGCACCGACGACCAGGTCGACGTCAACTACAGTGTTGAAGAGCAAGCCTCCGGTTCGATCACCGCCAGCGTCGGTTTCGCCCAGAGCGCCGGCCTGATCCTCGGTGGTTCGATCAGCCAGACCAACTTCCTCGGTACCGGTAACAAGGTGTCCATCGGCCTGACCCGCAGCGAATACCAGAGTCGCTACAACTTCGGCTTCGTTGACCCCTACTGGACTGCTGATGGCGTCAGCCTGGGTTACAACGCGTTCTATCGCACCACTGACTACGACGACCTCGACGTTGACGTTGCCAGCTATGCGGTCGACAGCCTGGGTGCAGGCGTCAGCGTGGGTTACCCGATCAGCGAAACCTCGCGCCTGACCTTCGGCCTGACGGCGCAGCAGGACGAGATCAAAACCGGTAAGTACACCGTTGACGAGATCTTTGATTTCGTTGAAGAAGAAGGCGACAAGTACCTGAACTTCAAGGCTTCGGCCGGTTGGTCCGAGTCGACCCTGAACAAGGGCGTGCTGGCTACCCGTGGTCACTCTCAAAGCCTGGTGCTTGAGGCAACCACCCCAGGCAGCGACTTGTCGTTCTTCAAACTCGACTACCGTGGTCAGCTGTTCAAGCCAATCACTAACGACTACACCCTGCGTCTGCACACTGAACTGGGCTATGGTGATGGTTTCGGTGGTACGTCGGGTCTGCCGTTCTACGAGAACTACTATGCCGGTGGTTTCAACTCGGTTCGTGGCTTCAAGGACAGCAGCTTGGGTCCGCGCAGTACGCCGAGTGACGGTCACAACCCGGGTACCGTCGCCGACCCGGATCAGGATCCGCTGCCGTTCGGTGGTAACGTCCTCGTCCAGGGTGGTGTAGAACTGTTGTTCCCGCTGCCGTTCGTCAAGGACCAACGCTCGCTGCGCACCTCGGTATTCTGGGATGTGGGTAACGTGTTCGATACCAACTGCGGCTCCCAGCCGGATTGCGAGAAGGTCGGCCTGTCGGGTCTGGCCAGCTCCGTCGGCCTGGGTGTGACCTGGATCACCGCGCTTGGTCCGTTGAGCTTCAGCCTGGCCATGCCAGTGAAGAAGCCGGACGAAGCCGATACCCAGGTGTTCCAATTCTCTCTGGGTCAGACCTTCTAAGGTCGGCCCTCTGCTAACGACATCGGATTCTGTAGGAGTGCATCGTGCGTAAGTTGACCCAACTGGCAGTACTGGCTGCGACCCTGATCGCAACCCCGGCTTTCGCCGAAATGAAAGTTGCCGTTCTGAACTATCAGATGGCACTGCTGGAGTCGGATGCGGCGAAGAAATACGCCGTTGATGCCGAGAAGAAATTCGGCCCACAGCTGACCAAGCTGAAGAACCTGGAAAGCAGCGCCAAGGGCATTGCCGACCGTATCCGTGCGGGTGGCGACAAAATGGCCCAGCCAGAGCGCGAGCGTCTGGAGCTTGAATACAAGCAGAAAGCCCGTGACTTCCAGTTCCAGTCCAAGGAGCTGAACGAGTCCAAGGCCGTTGCTGACCGTGAAATGCTCAAGCAGCTGAAGCCAAAGCTTGATGGCGCAGTTGAAGAAGTGATCAAGAAGGGCGGTTTCGACCTGGTGCTCGAGCGTGGCGCGGTGATTGATGTCAAACCTCAGTACGACATCACTCGCCAAGTCATCGAGCGCATGAACCAGTCCCGTTGAGCATGACTGTGACCATGAAACTCGGCCAGTTGGCCGAGTTCCTCGGCGCCACCTTGAGTGGCCCCGAGGAGCTGGAAATCACTGGCCTGGCAACCCTTCAGGAAGCCGGGCCGGGTCAATTGAGCTTTCTCGCCAATCCGCAGTACCGCAAGTACCTCGGTGACAGCCATGCCGCCGCTGTGCTGCTCAAGGCTGCCGATGCTGAGGGTTTTAGCGGCAACGCTCTGATCGTCCCTGACCCGTACCTTGCTTACGCACGTGTTTCTCACCTGTTTGATCCAAAGCCCAGGGCTGTAGCGGGAATTCATCCCAGCGCCGTGGTTGCTGACGATGCCCAGGTTGATGCCAGCGCCAGCGTTGGTGCCGGTGCGGTCATCGAAAGTGGTGCACAGATCGGGCCGGGCGTTACTATCGGCGCGCAGTGCTTCATCGGCGCCCGTTGCGTGATCGGTGAAGGTGGCTGGTTGGCCCCACGCGTTACGCTGTACCACGACGTGCGCATCGGTAAGCGCGTGGTCATTCAGTCTGGCGCGGTCATTGGCGGTGAAGGCTTCGGCTTTGCCAATGAAAAAGGTGTCTGGCAGAAGATTGCCCAGATCGGCGGTGTGAGCATCGGTGACGATGTCGAAATCGGTGTTAACACTGCAGTCGACCGTGGTGCCCTGGCTGATACCCGGATCGGTGATGGCGTCAAGCTCGACAACCAGATCCAGATCGCCCATAACGTACAGATTGGTGATCACACGGCAATGGCGGCCTGTGTCGGCATTTCCGGCAGTACCAAGATTGGCAAGCATTGCACCATCGCCGGCGGTGTTGGCATGGTGGGGCATATCGACGTCTGCGACGGCGTTTTCGTTTCTGGTATGACCATGGTCACGCGCTCGATCACCGAGCCTGGGGCTTATTCTTCCGGAACGGCAATGCAGCCGCTGGGCGAGTGGCGCAAAAGCGCTGCACGGATACGTCAGCTAGACGAGATGGCTAAACGCCTTCAACAGGTGGAAAAGCGTATCGAGGTCGTGACCTCAGGCAGCCAGACTTCATCAGAAGGCTGATACCATTTCCTGATCGAGAGTGAATAGCCACAGGCTGACTCTTTGATTTGCAAAAGGAGCGCCTGGCCAAAGCGGGCGCTCCCTATCTTTACTACAGGCTTCCCCCCGAAATGATGGACATCAACGAGATTCGCGAATACCTGCCTCACCGTTACCCGTTCCTGCTGGTGGACCGGGTAGTGGACCTGGACGTCGAGGCCCAGCGCATTCGTGCCTACAAGAATGTCAGCATCAACGAACCTTTCTTCAATGGTCACTTCCCGGCGCACCCGATCATGCCGGGCGTGCTGATCATCGAAGCCATGGCCCAGGCGGCCGGTATCCTTGGCTTCAAGATGCTCGACGTGAAACCGGCGGACGGTACCCTGTACTACTTCGTGGGTTCCGACAAACTGCGTTTCCGTCAGCCGGTGCTGCCAGGCGATCAACTGATCCTCGAGGCCAAGTTCATCAGCTGCAAGCGCCAGATCTGGAAGTTCGAGTGCCAGGCTTCGGTCGACGGCAAGCCGGTATGCTCGGCCGAGATCATCTGTGCGGAACGTAAACTATGAGTTTGATTGACCCTCGGGCAATCATCGATCCGTCGGCAAAGATTGCCGACGGCGTCGAAGTAGGCCCTTGGTCTATCGTCGGTCCGGACGTCGAGATCGGGGAGGGGACCGTCATCGGTCCGCATGTCATCCTCAAGGGACCAACCCGTATCGGTCGGCACAACCGCATCTACCAGTTTTCCTCGGTAGGTGAAGATACCCCCGACCTCAAGTACAAGGGTGAGCCAACGCGCCTGGTGATCGGTGACCACAATGTCATCCGTGAAGGCGTCACCATCCACCGTGGCACCGTGCAGGATCGTTCGGAAACCACGTTGGGCGATCACAACCTGATCATGGCCTACGCCCACATCGGCCATGACAGCGTCATCGGCAACCACTGCATTCTGGTCAATAACACCGCGTTGGCCGGGCATGTGCACGTTGATGACTGGGCAATCCTTTCCGGCTTTACCCTGGTGCATCAGTTCTGCCATATCGGCGCTCACAGCTTTTCCGGCATGGGTACCGCCATCGGCAAGGATGTACCGGCTTATGTCACGGTATTCGGTAACCCCGCCGAGGCCCGCAGCATGAACTTCGAGGGCATGCGCCGTCGTGGTTTCAGCGAAGAGGCAATTCACGCCCTGCGTCGTGCCTACAAGGTGGTTTACCGTCAGGGGCTTACTGTTGAACAAGCGATTGCCGAGCTGGCTGAGCCTGCCTCGCAGTTCCCTGAAGTCGACGTATTCCTCCAGTCGATCCAGAACTCTACCCGCGGCATCACGCGCTGATCATGGCTGAGTACTGTGTAGCGCTGGTGGCTGGCGAGGCCAGCGGCGATATTCTCGGTGCCGGACTGATGCGTGCGCTCAAGGCGCGCCATCCTCAGGTGCGTTTCATCGGTGTCGGCGGGCCGTTGATGCAGGCTGAAGGCCTGGTGTCTTACTTCCCCATGGAACGCCTGGCGGTGATGGGCCTGGTCGAGGTACTGGGGCGCCTGCGTGAGCTGCTCAAGCGCCGCAAGCTGCTGATCCAGACCCTGATCGAGGAGCGCCCGGACGTATTCATCGGTATCGATGCGCCCGACTTTACCCTCAACATCGAGCTGAACCTGCGCAAGGCCGGGATCAAGACCGTGCACTATGTCAGTCCATCGGTCTGGGCCTGGCGGCAGAAGCGTGTGCTGAAAATCCGTGAAGGCTGCGACTTGATGCTCACGCTGTTTCCCTTCGAGGCCAAGTTCTACGAAGAGAAGGGTGTGCCAGTGCGTTTTGTCGGCCATCCGCTGGCTGACAGCATTCCGCTTGAGGCTGATCGCCGGGCAGCACGTGAACAACTGGGGCTCAGTGACGGGCCGCTGGTGGCGTTGATGCCTGGCAGTCGCGGCGGGGAAGTGGGGCGTTTGGGCGCCTTGTTCCTCGATACCGCGCAGCGCTTGCGTGAATTGGTACCAGGCGTGCGTTTTGTCACGCCTTGTGCCAATGCCGAGCGTCGTGCGCAACTTGAACAGATGCTTGAAGGTCGCGACCTGCCCTTGACCCTGCTCGACGGACGCTCGCACCAGGCTTTGGCCGCTTGCGATGCGGTGTTGATCGCCTCGGGTACCGCGACCCTTGAGGCGTTGTTGTTCAAGCGCCCTATGGTGGTGGCCTACCGTTTGGCGCCGCTGACGTACTGGATTCTCAAACGCCTGGTCAAAAGCCCTTACGTGTCCCTGCCGAACCTGTTGGCACAGCGCATGCTGGTGCCCGAGTTGTTGCAGGAAGCGGCCACGCCTGAAGCCTTGGCCCAGACCCTGGCGCCGCTGGTCGAAGGTGGTGTGCAGCAGACTGAAGGTTTTGATCAGATTCACCGAACCCTGCGCCGCGATGCCTCTAATCAGGCAGCTGAAGCGGTGCTGGCCCTGCTGGAAAGCCGATAGATGCAAATGGGACTGGACTTCACGCTGGTCGAAGACCTGGTGGCCGGCGTCGATGAAGTCGGCCGTGGGCCGCTGTGTGGCGCAGTCGTAACCGCTGCGGTGATTCTCGATCCGCAGCGGCCGATTCTTGGCCTTAACGACTCGAAGAAGCTCACCGAGGCGCGCCGCGAAAAGCTGTTTGATGAAATTTGCGAAAAAGCCCTGAGCTTCTGCATTGCCCGCGCCGAAGTCGAGGAAATCGACGAGCTGAATATTCTGCACGCCACTATGCTGGCCATGCAGCGCGCGGTCGAAGGCCTGGATGTCACGCCGAAACTGGCGCTGATCGACGGTAATCGTTGCCCCAAGCTGTCGGTGCCTGCATCGCCAGTGGTCAAGGGGGATAGCCAGGTGCCGGCGATTGCTGCCGCTTCGATCCTCGCCAAAGTTACCCGTGACCGGGAAATGGCAGCGTTCGAGCTAATCTATCCGGGTTATGGCATCGGTGGGCACAAGGGGTATCCGACCCCGGTGCACCTTGAGGCGTTGGCGCGTCTGGGGCCGACACCGATTCATCGTCGCTCTTTCGCACCGGTGCGCGCTGCGCTGGAGGCACGGGAGGCGCTGAGTAACGGGTTCGCCGCAAGCTGACGTACCCGGACAAGTTTCAGTAGCCGGGATTACCCCGCGCTGGCTGATGTTTTCATCAAGGCCCGGTACAATCCGGGCCTTGTTGTTTTGTGCTGCTATAGGATCATCATGTCGGCTTCTTTCGTTCATCTTCGCCTGCACACTGAATTCTCGCTGGTCGATGGCCTGGTGCGGATCAAGCCGCTGGCCAAGGCATTGGCCGCGATGAACATGCCGGCGGTGGCGGTGACTGATCAGAGCAACATGTGTTCGCTGGTCAAGTTCTACAAAAACGCCATGGGCTCGGGGATCAAGCCGATCTGCGGTGCCGACCTGTGGCTGGCCAATGCCGATCCCGACGCGCCGCTGTCACGCATCTGCTTTCTGGCCATGGATGCAAAGGGCTATCGCAACCTGACCGAGTTGATCTCTCGCGGCTGGGTCGAAGGCCAGCGTAATGGCCTGGTGATTATCGAGCGTGACTGGATCCCAGCGGCCAGTGAGGGCCTGATCGCCCTGTCTGCGGGCAAAGAGGGCGATATCGGCATGGCGTTGCTCAGTGGCAACCTCGACGAAGCCCAGGCCTTGCTGCAAGACTGGATGGCGATGTTCCCAGAGCGCTTCTATGTCGAAGTGCAGCGCACCAACCGCGCCGGTGACGAAGAATACCTGCATGCCGCAGTGGCTCTGGCCGACAAGCTCAACGCGCCCTTGGTGGCGACCAACGATGTGCGTTTCATCAAGCAGTCGGACTACGACGCCCATGAAACCCGCGTATGCATCGGTGAAGGCCGCGCCCTGGACGACCCGCGCCGCTCGCGCAATTACAGTGATCAGCAATACCTGAAAAGCCCGGAAGAAATGGCCGAGCTGTTCAGCGATCTGCCTGACGCCGTGGCCAACACCGTGGAAATTGCCAAGCGTTGCAATATCCAGGTCCAGCTGGGCAAGCACTTCCTGCCGGACTTCCCCACCCCCAATGGCATGGGCATCGACGATTACCTGCGGCATGTCTCCCATGAAGGTCTGGAAGAGCGTCTGGCGGTGTTGTGGCCGAAAGACACCACGCCAAACTACGAAGAAAAACGTCAGGTTTACCTCGATCGCTTGAAGTTCGAGCTGGATATCATCATCCAGATGGGCTTCCCCGGTTACTTCCTGATCGTTATGGACTTCATCAAGTGGGCCAAGAACAACGGTGTGCCGGTAGGCCCGGGCCGGGGTTCGGGTGCCGGTTCGTTGGTCGCTTATGTATTGAAGATTACCGACCTCGATCCGCTGGCCTACGACCTGCTGTTCGAACGTTTCCTCAACCCCGAGCGGGTTTCCATGCCCGACTTCGACGTCGACTTCTGCATGGATGGCCGCGACCGGGTCATCGAGTACGTGGCCGACGCCTATGGCCGTAATGCGGTCAGCCAGATCATCACCTTCGGTACCATGGCCGCCAAGGCGGTGGTGCGCGACGTGGCGCGGGTACAAGGCAAGTCCTACGGCCTGGCTGATCGCCTGTCGAAAATGATCCCGTTCGAAGTCGGCATGACCCTGGAAAAGGCCTACGAGCAGGAGGAAGTGCTGCGCGACTTCCTCAAGACCGATGAGGATGCCAAGGAAATCTGGGACATGGCCCTCAAGCTTGAGGGTGTCTGTCGTGGTACCGGTAAGCACGCCGGTGGTGTGGTTATCGCGCCGACCAAGCTCACCGACTTCTCGCCGATCGCCTGTGATGAAGAGGGCGGCGGCCTGGTCACCCAGTTCGACAAGGATGATGTCGAGGCAGCGGGCCTGGTGAAGTTCGACTTTCTCGGCCTGCGGACCCTGACCATCATCAAGTGGGCGATGGAAACCATCAACCGCGAGCAGGCCAAGCAGGGCCTGGATGACCTGAACATCGACTTCATCCCGCTCGATGACAAGAAAACCTACGAGCTGCTGCAAAAGGCCGAAACCACGGCGGTATTCCAGCTTGAATCGCGGGGTATGAAAGAGCTGATCAAAAAGCTCAAGCCCGACTGCCTTGAAGACCTGATTGCACTGGTAGCACTGTTCCGTCCCGGCCCGCTGCAATCGGGCATGGTGGACGACTTCATCAACCGTAAGCACGGTCGCGCCGAGCTGGCTTACCCGCACCCGGACTACCAGTACGACGGCCTGCAGCCGGTACTGGCGCCGACCTACGGCATCATCCTGTATCAGGAACAGGTGATGCAGATTGCCCAGGTGATGGCTGGCTATACCCTGGGTGGCGCGGACATGCTGCGCCGGGCCATGGGTAAGAAAAAGCCCGAGGAAATGGCCAAGCAGCGTGGCGGCTTCATTGAGGGTTGTGCCAGCAACGGTATCGATGGCGACCTTGCGGGTAACATCTTCGATCTGGTAGAGAAATTCGCCGGTTACGGCTTCAACAAATCTCACTCCGCCGCCTATGGCCTGGTGTCGTACCAGACCGCCTGGCTGAAAACCCACTACCCGGCGCCGTTCATGGCTGCGGTACTGTCGGCGGATATGCACAACACCGACAAGGTCGTTACCTTGATCGAGGAAGTACGCAGCATGAAGCTGCGCCTCGATGCGCCAGACGTAAACACCTCCGACTTCAAATTCACGGTCAATGATGATGGTCGTATCGTCTATGGCCTGGGGGCGATCAAGGGCGTGGGTGAGGGGCCGGTAGAGGCCATTGTCGAAGCGCGCCAGGGCGGTCCGTTCAAGGATCTGTTTGATTTCTGTGAGCGCGTCGACCTCAAGCGCATCAACAAGCGCACCCTCGACGCGCTGGTGCGCAGTGGCGCCCTGGATCGCCTGGGGCCGTTTTTCCACGATGAGCTCAAGGCCTATCAGGCCAACATCGACCGCAACCGCGCGGTGTTGCTGGCAGCCATGGAAGAAGCGATCAAGTCTGCCGAACAAACCGCACGCACTGCCGACAGCGGGCATGCCGACTTGTTTGGCGGGTTGTTCGTTGAAGCCGATGCCGATGTCTATGCCAATCACCGCAAGGCCCGCGAACTGACGCTCAAGGAACGCTTGCGGGGTGAGAAAGACACCCTGGGCCTGTACCTGACCGGTCACCCGATTGACGAATATGAAGGTGAGATCCGCCGTTTCGCCCGCCAGCGCATCATCGACCTGAAACCGGCCCGCGATACCCAGACGGTCGCCGGGATGATCATTGCCCTGCGGGTGATGAAGAACAAAAAGGGCGACAAGATGGGTTTTGTCACCCTCGATGACCGCTCAGGCCGCATCGAGGCTTCGTTGTTCGCCGATGCCTTCATGGCCGCGCAGGCCTTGTTGCAGACCGACGCCATGGTGGTGGTCGAAGGCGAGGTCAGCAACGATGACTTCTCCGGCGGCCTGCGCTTGCGGGTCAAGCGGGTCATGAGCATGGAAGATGCGCGAACGAACCTGGCAGAAAGCTTGCGCCTGAAAATCCACCGCGACGCGCTCAAGGGCGATCGTCTTAACTGGTTGGGCGATCTGCTGCGCCAGCACCGGGGTGCTTGCCCGGTGACGATGGAGTACACCGGCAGCGATGCCCGGGCGATGCTGCAGTTTGGTGAAAGCTGGCGAATCGACCCGGCAGATGGTCTGATTCAGGCACTGCGTGACCAGTTCGGGCGTGAGAACGTCTTTTTGCAATATCGATGAATTTTTAATCTCGACCTGAATGCGCCTGATCCCTTAAGGTAGGGCGCCAAACGGATCAACCGGCCGGCCGCCTGGCCGTAGACCCTAGACGGATGCCTATGAACCCGAATTTTCTGGATTTCGAACAGCCGATTGCTGACCTGCAAGCCAAGATCGAAGAGCTGCGCCTGGTTGGCAATGACAACTCGCTGAACATCGGCGATGAAATCGCCCGTCTGCAAGACAAAAGCAGCACCTTGACCGAAAGCATCTTCGGTAACCTGACCAGCTGGCAGATCGCCCGCCTGGCGCGTCATCCACGTCGTCCATACACCCTGGACTACATCGACCACATCTTCACCGAGTTCGACGAGCTGCACGGTGATCGGCACTTCGCTGACGACGCCGCGATTGTCGGTGGTATCGCGCGTCTGGATGACAAACCAGTGATGGTGATCGGTCATCAGAAAGGCCGTGAAGTGCGTGAGAAAGTGCGCCGCAACTTCGGTATGCCGCGTCCGGAAGGCTACCGCAAGGCCTGCCGCCTGATGGAAATGGCTGAGCGTTTCAAGATGCCAATCCTCACCTTCATCGACACCCCGGGCGCTTACCCGGGTATCGACGCTGAAGAGCGTAACCAGAGCGAAGCGATTGCCTGGAACCTGCGGGTCATGGCGCGCCTGAAAACCCCGATCATCGCCACCGTTATCGGTGAGGGTGGTTCCGGCGGTGCGCTGGCCATTGGTGTATGCGACCAGTTGAACATGCTGCAGTACTCCACCTACTCGGTGATTTCGCCAGAAGGGTGCGCTTCGATCCTGTGGAAGACTGCCGAAAAAGCCTCTGACGCTGCCGAAGCCATGGGTATTACCGCCGAGCGCCTGAAAGGCCTGGGTATCGTTGACAAGGTCATCCCTGAGCCGCTGGGTGGTGCCCACCGTGATCCGGCTAAAATGTCGGCGTCCATTCGTGGTGATCTGATCGAGCAGCTGGACATGCTCAAGAAGTTCGACAACGACGCGCTGCTCAAGCGCCGTTATGACCGTCTGATGAGCTACGGGCTCTGATTTGAGGTCATCGCGGGGCAAGCCCGCTCCCACGGTGGGAGTGGGCTTGCCCCGCGATCGGTTGCAAACCGATGATCGATCTCAAGCGCGTACTATCCCCCTGGCTCCAGGCCCCCGCCTGGTGCGTCGCCCTCTCTGGCGGCCTCGACTCCACAGTGCTCCTGCACCTGTTGGCCAGCCTGTCCCGCCAACATCCCCTGCCTGCGATCCGCGCCATCCACATCCACCACGGCCTGCAAGCGGCTGCTGATGCCTGGCCAGCCCATTGCCAGCGGCTGTGCGACGATCTTGGCATCGAACTACAGATCATCCACGTCAAGGTCAGCCTGGGTGCCAGCCTGGAGCAGGGTGCCCGCGAGGCGCGTTATGCGGCCTTCGCTGATGCCCTGCGTCCGGGCGAAGTGCTGTTGACCGGGCAGCACCGTGAAGACCAGGCTGAAACCCTGTTGTTTCGCTTGCTGCGTGGTGCCGGGTTGCGTGGCTTGGCGGCGATGCCTGAGCAGCGCCCGCTCGGTCAGGGGGAGCTGGTTCGGCCGCTGCTTGGCGTCGCACGCGAAGAGCTGCGGCGTTATGCTCAGGCACAGCGTCTGCTGTGGGTTGAGGATCCGTCCAACGACGACCTGCAGTTTTCCCGCAACTACCTGCGTCATCAGGTGTTCCCGGCACTGCTGCACCGTTGGCCGCAGGCGGCGCAAAGCCTGGCGCGAAGTGCAGAGCACTTGAGTGAGGCGCAAGGCCTGCTGGATGAATTGGCAATTCAGGATCTGGCACTGGCGGCTTCCGCGAGCCCTTTCGACTGGCTCGGCCTCGATTCGCTGGACCTGGACGTGCTGCGCCAGTTGTCGCCTGCCCGTCAGCGCAACGCCCTGCAGTTCTGGCTGGCGCAACGCACGCGTTTGCCCGATACCCGGCATTGGGCCGGCTGGGAGGCACTGCGTGATGCAGCATCCGACGGGCGGCCACGATGGCGTCTGACCGACGGCGAGCTGCATCGCAGTCACTCACGCATCTGGTGGCTGGCTGGGCCCTGGCTGAGTGCGCCGCAGGCGCCGCAACACTGGGCCGATCCGGCTACGCCGCTGGCGCTGAGTGATAATGGCAGCGTCAGCCTCAGCGGCACGTTGCCGCAGGGGGCGTTGCACATTGCCTATCGGCAGGGGGGCGAAACCCTGACGATTCAGGGGCGGGGCCAGCGTGATCTCAAGCGCCTGCTCAACGAGCTGCAGCTACCGGCATTCGTCCGTGGCCGCCTGCCTTTGCTCTATTGTGGCGAGCAGTTGCTGGCAGTGGCCAACCTGCCGCAACTGAGCCAGGGAGCCTGGCAATTGCAGTGGTGTGTACCGACGAGCGCGCAAGGTTTGAGATGAAAGGCACATTCCGGTAGACTACGCTCCCTTCTTGATACAACTTCTGTGGCTTCCCTGAAATCACGGCAGTTGCCGATTACCAAGCAGTTCTTTGCTGGGCGATTCTAAAAATGTGTAGCGAGCTCCGTACCGGGTCTATAGCCCCCGGTCTGTCCAGACGCGGCAGTTTTTTAAGTAGCACTGTGATTGACGCAGGTGATCGGGGGCTTCGGCCTTCCTTCGCTTTCCCCGGCGGCGCAGACCGCTTTAACGCAGACTTCTAGGGTTTTACATGACGCGCTACATATTCGTCACGGGCGGTGTTGTTTCTTCATTGGGGAAAGGCATTGCCTCGGCTTCATTGGCGGCCATCCTGGAGGCGCGGGGGCTCAAGGTCACCATGCTCAAGCTGGACCCGTACATCAACGTCGACCCGGGCACCATGAGCCCGTTCCAGCACGGTGAAGTGTTCGTTACCCACGACGGCGCCGAAACCGACCTGGACCTGGGCCACTACGAGCGGTTCATCCGCACGACCATGACCCAGAACAACAACTTCACCACCGGCCGTATCTACGAGCACGTGCTGCGCAAAGAGCGCCGTGGTGATTACCTGGGTGCGACCATCCAGGTCATTCCGCACATCACCGACGAGATCAAGCGCCGCATCATCAAGGGTGCTGGCGATGCCGACGTGGCCCTGGTGGAAATCGGCGGTACTGTAGGTGACATCGAGTCGCAACCGTTCCTCGAAGCAATCCGTCAGCTGCGCGTTGAAGTAGGCTCCAAGCGCGCCATGCTCATGCACCTGACGCTGGTGCCGTACATCGCCACCGCTGGCGAGACCAAAACCAAGCCGACTCAGCACTCGGTCAAAGAGCTGCGCTCCATCGGCCTGCAGCCTGATGTGCTGATCTGCCGCTCCGACCATCCGGTCGATGTGTCGTCGCGTCGCAAGATCGCCCTGTTCACCAACGTTGAAGAACGTGCGGTGATTTCGCTGGAAGACGTCGACACCATCTACAAGATTCCTGCCGTGCTGCACGCCCAGGGCCTGGACGACTTCGTCGTAGAGCGCTTTGGCCTGCAGTGCAATGGCGCTGACTTGTCCGAGTGGGAAAAGGTGGTTGATGCCAAGCTCAATCCTGAGCATGAAGTCACCATCGCCATGGTCGGCAAGTACATGGAACTGCTGGACGCCTACAAGTCGCTGATCGAAGCGATGAGCCATGCCGGTATCCAGAACCGTACCAAGGTCAACCTGCGTTACATCGACTCCGAAGACATCGAGAACCAGGGCACCAGCCTGCTCGAAGGTGCCGATGCGATCCTGGTACCGGGCGGCTTTGGCCTGCGCGGTGTCGAAGGCAAGATCACTGCCGTGCAATATGCTCGCGAGAACAAGGTTCCGTACCTGGGTATCTGCCTGGGCATGCAGGTCGCTGTGATCGAGTTCGCCCGTAACGTCATGGGCTGGAAAGATGCCAACTCCACCGAGTTCGATCGCAACAGCGGTCACCCGGTAGTGGGTCTGATCACCGAGTGGGAAGATGCCACCGGCGCTGTTGAGACCCGTGACGAAGCCTCCGACCTGGGCGGCACCATGCGTCTGGGCGCTCAGGAGTGCCAGCTGGAAAGCGGCTCCAAAGTCCACGATTGCTACGCCAAGGACGTGATCGTCGAGCGTCATCGTCATCGTTACGAAGTGAACAACAAACTGCTGCCACAGCTGGTCGAAGCGGGCCTGAAGGTTTCTGGTCGTTCCGGCGACGGCGCGCTGGTCGAAGTGGTCGAGTCGAAGGATCATCCGTGGTTCGTCGCTTGCCAGTTCCACCCTGAGTTCACCTCGACGCCGCGTGACGGTCACCCGCTGTTCAGCGGTTTCGTCAAGGCTGCATTGGCTCAAAAGAACAAGGCCTGATACATGACTCAGAAGATCATCCGCGTCGGTAACATCGAGATCGCCAACGACAAGCCGTTCGTTCTGTTCGGCGGCATGAACGTGCTGGAGTCCCGTGACCTGGCTATGAAGGTCTGCGAAGAGTACGTGCGGGTTACCGAGAAGCTCGGTATCCCTTACGTGTTCAAGGCCAGCTTCGACAAGGCCAACCGTTCGTCGATCAACTCTTACCGTGGCCCAGGCCTGGAAGAGGGGATGAAGATCTTCGAAGAGATCAAGCGCACCTTCAACGTGCCCGTGATTACCGATGTGCACGAGCCGCACCAGGCGCAAGCCGTGGCAGACGTGTGCGACATCATCCAGTTGCCTGCCTTCCTGTCGCGTCAAACCGACCTGGTGGTGGCCATGGCCAAAACGGGCGCAGTGATCAACATCAAGAAAGCCCAGTTCCTCGCACCTCAGGAAATGAAACACATCCTGACCAAGTGCGAGGAAGCCGGTAACGAGCAGTTGATCCTCTGTGAGCGTGGCTCGAGCTTTGGCTACAACAACCTTGTGGTTGACATGCTCGGCTTCGGTATCATGAAGCAGTTCCAATACCCGGTGTTCTTCGACGTGACCCACGCCCTGCAGATGCCGGGTGGTCGCTCCGATTCCGCCGGTGGCCGCCGTGCCCAGGTTACCGACCTGGCCAAGGCCGGTCTGAGCCAGGGCCTGGCCGGGCTTTTCCTTGAAGCCCACCCTGACCCGGACAACGCCAAGTGCGACGGTCCATGCGCCCTGCGCCTGGACAAACTGGAGCCATTCCTGGCCCAGCTCAAGCAACTGGACGATCTGGTGAAGAGTTTTCCGACGGTAGAAACCGCGTAATCCTCATTTCTCCGGTAAAGTACCGCTCGTTCAACCCCTGACCCACGGGTCAGGGGCACGCTTTCGTCAGGCCTGCCCGTTTTCAACAGCCAGGCGAACGGCAAAGATTTTTTTCAGCTGCGTTGTTTTCGTCAATTCTGGAGTGCTTACAACAATGGCAAAAATCGTCGACATCAAAGGTCGTGAAGTTCTCGATTCGCGTGGTAACCCTACCGTAGAAGCGGACGTGCTGCTCGACAACGGCATCATCGGCAGCGCCTGCGCGCCGTCCGGTGCTTCCACTGGCTCGCGCGAAGCGCTGGAGCTGCGTGATGGCGACAAGAGCCGTTACATGGGTAAGGGCGTACTGAAAGCTGTTGCCAACATCAACGGCCCGATCCGTAGCCTGCTGCTGGGTAAAGATCCGGTTGACCAGAAAGCCCTCGACCGCGCCATGATCGAGCTGGACGGCACCGAGAACAAAGCCAACCTGGGCGCTAACGCCATCCTCGCCGTGTCGCTGGCTGCTGCCAAGGCCGCTGCACAGGATCAGGACTTGCCGCTGTACGCGCACATCGCCAACCTCAACGGCACCCCGGGTCAGTACTCGATGCCGGTTCCGATGATGAACATCATCAACGGTGGCGAGCACGCCGACAACAACGTCGACATTCAGGAGTTCATGGTTCAGCCGGTTGGCGCCAAGACCTTCTCGGATGGCCTGCGCATGGGCACCGAAATTTTCCATCACCTCAAAGCCGTGCTCAAGGCCCGTGGCCTGAACACCGCTGTAGGTGACGAAGGTGGTTTCGCACCTAACCTGGCTTCCAACGAAGACGCCCTGGGCGCCATCGCTGAAGCTGTGGCCAACGCTGGTTACAAGCTGGGCACCGACGTGACCCTGGCACTGGACTGCGCGGCCAGCGAATTCTACGAAGACGGCAAGTACAACCTGTCCGGCGAAGGCAAGTCGTTCGACGCCGAAGGTTTTGCCGAGTACCTGAAGGGTCTGACCGAGCGTTTCCCGATCATCTCGATCGAAGACGGTCTGGACGAGTCCGACTGGGCTGGCTGGAAGATCCTCACCGACAAGATCGGTGCCAAGGTACAACTGGTCGGTGACGACCTGTTCGTGACCAACACCAAGATCTTGAAAGAAGGCATCGACAAGCAGATCGGCAACTCGATCCTGATCAAGTTCAACCAGATCGGCTCGCTGACCGAAACCCTGGAAGCCATCCAGATGGCCAAGGCTGCCGGTTACACTGCCGTCATCTCGCACCGTTCGGGCGAAACCGAAGATTCGACCATTGCCGACCTCGCTGTAGGTACCGCTGCTGGCCAGATCAAAACCGGTTCGCTGTGCCGTTCCGACCGCGTTTCCAAGTACAACCAGCTGCTGCGTATCGAAGAGCAACTGGGCAGCAAGGCTGTGTACCGTGGTCGTGCCGAGTTTCGCGGCTAAGCAAGAGATGGTAAAAAGACAGCAGCCAAGGTGTGCAGAACAACCATACTGAGTGTTCTGCATGCCATTGCAGCAGGTCTGAATACACAAAGCCTGGCTTCGGCCAGGCTTCGTGCCATCAGTGCCCTGCAGAGGTGGCAGTCTTTTTCCACTGGATACCCTGATGCGCAGTCCCTATTGGTTGTTCCTCGTTCTGCTCCTGCTGCTCGGTGGCCTGCAGTACCGTTTGTGGGTAGGCAATGGCAGCCTGGCCCATGTCGCCGAACTCAAGCAACAGATTGCTGACCAGCACGCCGAAAACGAGCGTTTGCTGGAGCGTAATCGCGTGCTTGATGCAGAAGTCATGGAGTTGAAGAAAGGTATGGAAACCGTCGAAGAACGGGCTCGCCATGAATTGGGTATGGTCAAAGAGGGCGAAACCCTCTACCAGCTTGCCCAATGAACCAGACCTTGCCGGCCTTCTGGGCCGTGATTCCCGCTGCGGGTGTTGGTGCCCGCATGGCTGCCGACCGTCCCAAGCAGTACCTGCAGTTGGGCGGCAAGACCATTCTCGAGCATAGCCTCGACTGTTTTCTTGACCATCCCTGTGTCAAAGGGGTGGTAGTCAGCGTTGCTGCTGACGATCCTTACTGGCCGGGCTTGCGCTGTGCCAGTGACCCGCGCATCCAGCGTGCCGCTGGTGGCCAGGAGCGCGCAGACTCGGTGCTCAACGCCTTGCTGTTGCTGCACGCCCAAGGCGCTGCCGACAGTGACTGGGTGCTGGTGCACGACGCCGCTCGCCCGAACCTGGCGCGCAGCGACCTCGACCGCTTGCTGTTCGAGCTTGCGGACGATCCAGTTGGTGGGCTGTTGGCCGTGCCGGCCCGCGACACGCTCAAGCGTGCCAACGCCGATGGCCGGGTCAGCAAGACCATTGATCGCAGCACGGTATGGCAGGCGTATACCCCGCAGATGTTCCGCCTTGGCGCGCTGCACCGGGCGCTGGCCGATAGCCTGGTGGCGGATGTGGCAATCACCGATGAGTCATCGGCGATCGAATGGGCCGGGCAATCACCGCGGTTGATCGAAGGGCGTAGCGATAACATCAAGGTCACCCGGCCGGAAGACCTGGAGTGGTTGCGTCAGCGTTGGAGTCAGCGTAAGTAATCGCGGGCTCTACATCACCCCTGTGGGAGCGGGCTTGCCCCGCGATACTCCGGTAACCCCGCCAACCCCTCACGTAAATAATCCACCAGCCTACGCACCTTCGGCGACAAATGCCGCTGCTGCGGATACAACGCCCACACCGCCGTATTAGGCGGCTGCTGCGCCTCAAGCAGCGACACCAACGCCCCGGTTTTCAGGTGCTCAAGCACGTAGTAATCGGGCAACTGACACAACCCCACGCCCTGCAACGCCGCATCCAGTACCGCCTGGCCGCTGTTGCAGCGCCAGTTGCCTTGCACCCGCAAACCTTGCTCCCGACCGTCCTGCTGCAGGGTCCAGATATCTGAACTGCCAATCAGGCAATTGTGCCGGGCCAGCTCCGACACGCTGTGCGGCCGACCGTACCGCTCCAGATACGCCGGTGAAGCGCACAGGTACATGCGGCGCGGCGCCAGGCGCGTGGCAATCAGGCGTGAGTCCTGTAACCGGCCCAGGCGAATCGCCAGGTCCATCCCTTCGTGCAGCAAATCCAGGGTGCGGTTGCTCAGTTCGATATCGACCCGCAATTGCGGGTACAGCGCCATGAAGCGCGTGACCAGCGGCACGATAAAGCGCTCGCCATAGGCAACCGCGCAGGTCATGCGCAACAAGCCCTTGGGTTCGCTGGTCAGATCGCTCATCGCGCGTAAGGCTTCCTCGCGACCATCTTGCAGGCGTTGGCAGTGCTGCAGGAAGGTTTGCCCGGCTTCGCTCAAAGTGACTTTGCGCGTGCTGCGGTACAGCAGGCGCGTCTGCAGGCGGTCTTCAAGGCGGGCGATCTGGCGGCTGATGTGCGAAGACGAAACCCCCAGGCGCTCCGCCGCCGCGGTGAACTGACCTGATTCGGCGACTGCGACAAACTCGTCGATACCTTCCCAGCGGCTACTCATCGATTATCCCTGAACAGCAATAATGTTTTGTCTTTGCCTGGATTATTAAGCAAATGGCGATGAATTACACTTCCAGCTTGAACTGACCCCTTAGCTGGAGAAGATTGATGATCAAGTCCCGTGCCGCCGTTGCCTTCGAGGCCAAGAAACCGCTGGAGATTGTCGAAGTCGATGTGGCCATGCCCAAGGCGGGCGAAGTGCTGTTGCGTGTGGTCGCCAGCGGTGTTTGCCATACCGATGCCTACACCCTCTCCGGTGCCGACCCGGAAGGTATCTTCCCGTCGATTCTCGGCCATGAAGGCGGCGCTATTGTCGAGGCGGTGGGCGAGGGCGTGACCTCGGTGGCGGTGGGTGATCATGTCATTCCGCTGTACACCCCAGAATGCGGCCAGTGCAAATTCTGCCGCTCGGGCAAGACCAACCTGTGCCAAGCGATTCGTGCGACCCAGGGCAAAGGGCTGATGCCGGACGGCACCACGCGCTTCTCCTACAAAGGCCAGCAACTGTTCCACTACATGGGCACCTCGACGTTCTCCGAGTACACCGTACTGCCGGAAATTTCCGTGGCCAAGATCCAGAAAGAAGCGCCGCTGGAGAAGGTCTGCCTGCTAGGCTGTGGTGTGACCACCGGTATCGGTGCTGTGCTCAATACCGCCAAGGTCAAGCCGGGCGACACCGTGGCAGTCTTCGGCCTGGGCGGCATCGGGCTTTCGGCGATCATCGGCGCGGTCAAGGCCAAGGCCTCGCGCATCATTGCCGTCGACATCAATCCGAGCAAATTTGAAATCGCCAAGCAGCTCGGCGCTACCGATTGCGTCAACCCGAAAGACTACGACCGCCCGATCCAGGAAGTCATCGTTGACCTCACTGACGGCGGAGTGGACTTCTCCTTCGAGTGCGTCGGCAACGTGCAACTGATGCGCGCGGCCCTGGAGTGCTGCCACAAGGGCTGGGGTGAGTCGGTGATCATTGGTGTGGCTGGCGCCGGTCAAGAAATCTCTACCCGTCCGTTCCAGCTGGTGACCGGCCGGGTCTGGCGCGGTTCGGCGTTCGGTGGCGTACGTGGCCGCAGCGAGCTGCCAAGCTACGTGGAGATGTCGGAGAAAGGCGAAATCCCGCTGGACACCTTCATCACCCACACCATGGGCCTGGAAGACATCAACAAAGCTTTCGACCTGATGCATGAAGGCAAGAGCATCCGCAGCGTCATCCACTTCTGAGGTTTGCCATGAGCCTGGAAAACATTTCCTGTCAGAAGAGCTTCGGTGGTTGGCACAAGCGCTACCGGCACCGCTCCGAAGTGCTCGGTTGCGACATGGTGTTTGCCGTCTACCTGCCGCCGCAGGCGGAGCAGGGCGGAAAGCTACCGGTACTGTACTGGCTCAGCGGCCTGACCTGCACCGACGAGAACTTCATGCAAAAGGCCGGCGCGCACAAGCTCGCCGCCGAGCTGGGACTGATCATCGTGGCTCCCGACACCAGCCCGCGTGGGCCTCAGGTGCCGGGCGATCCCGACGGTGCATGGGATTTTGGCCTGGGCGCGGGTTTCTACCTGAACGCCAGCGAGCAACCTTGGGCTCAGCACTACCGCATGCATGATTACGTGGTGCAAGAGCTGCCGAAGCTGGTCGAGGCGCATTTCCCTGCCTCCGATCGCCGTGGTATCAGCGGTCACTCGATGGGCGGCCATGGCGCGCTGGTGTGCGCACTGCGCAACCCCGGGCGCTATCACTCGGTGTCGGCGTTCGCGCCCATCAGCAACCCGATGGATTGTCCGTGGGGGCAGAAGGCGTTTTCCCGCTACCTTGGCGAAGACCGCACGCGCTGGCGCGAATGGGATGCCACTGTACTGATCGCCGAGGCGCAGGAACGCTTGCCGTTGCTGATCGATCAGGGGGATCGTGATGACTTCCTGGAAAACCAGCTAAAACCGCAGGCGTTACTGCAGGCGGCCAAGGCAGTTGGCCATCCTCTGGAGCTGCGTTTGCAGCCAGGTTATGACCATAGTTACTACTTCATTGCCAGCTTTATCGACGAGCATCTGCGCCATCATGGGGTGGCACTGGGTTTGTTGTAGGAGCTTCCCTACAAATGAGCCAAAGGCTCGCCAAAGCAGGTAGAATCACGCCCTGACTCAATCAGGGCGTTTTTTTATGCGTATTGGCCACGGCTACGATGTGCACCGCTTCGCGGAAGGCGATTTCATCACCTTGGGTGGGGTGCGCATTGCGCACAGGTTCGGGCTGCTGGCCCATTCCGATGGCGACGTGTTGCTGCACGCCCTGAGTGATGCGCTGCTGGGCGCCGCTGCGCTGGGCGACATCGGCAAGCATTTCCCTGATACCGATCCGCAGTTCAAGGGCGCTGACAGCCGTGTGTTGCTGCGTCACGTGGTCAAGATCGTGCAGGCCAAAGGCTGGCAGGTCGGCAACGTAGACGCCACCATCGTCGCCCAGGCGCCGAAGATGGCACCGCATATCGACAGCATGCGCGCATTGATTGCCGAAGACCTGCAGGTCGAGCTCGATCAGGTCAACGTCAAGGCCACCACTACCGAGAAGCTTGGCTTCACCGGTCGCGAAGAAGGCATTGCGGTTCACGCCGTCGCCTTGTTGCTGCCAGCATGACCGAACTGGAACTTCTCGGCCCGCGTGCATCGGGCCCGGCACTTGGCAGCGCCATTCTCAAGGCCGTCGCTGAAGACTTTCAGGTTGACGAAGTCCTCGACATTCCTTTGTCTGGTACGGGCGAGCACCTGTGGTTGTGGGTCGAAAAACGCGACCTCAATACCGAAGAAGCTGCCCGCCGCCTGGCCCGTGCAGCCGGTGTGCCGCTGCGCAATATCAGTTATGCCGGCCTCAAGGATCGCCAGGCCCTGACCCGTCAATGGTTCAGCCTGCACCTGCCGGGCAAGGCCGATCCAGACTTGAGCGCGGCGGAAAACGAAACCCTGAGCATCCTCAAGCAGACCCGCCATTCGCGCAAATTGCAGCGCGGTGCGCATTCGGCCAACGGCTTCACCTTGCGCCTGACCGGCCTGAACGCCGATCACCCGGCGCTGGACGCCCGCCTTGAGCAACTGAAAGCTCAGGGAGTTCCCAATTACTTTGGCGCGCAACGCTTCGGTCATGAGGGTGGCAATGTGCACGATGCCCGCGACTGGGCGGAGCGCCAGGCCTTGCCGGAGCAGCGCAATGTGCGCTCACGGCTGCTCTCAAGTGCACGCAGCTATCTGTTCAACCAGGTCCTGGCACAGCGTGTAGCCGATGGCAGCTGGCAGCAGGCTCAGGTCGGTGACCTGTTAGCCTTTACCGACAGCCGCAGCTTTTTTCCGGCCGGCGAGGCGGAGTGTTCCGATCCGCGCCTGGCTATTCTCGACTTGCACCCTACCGGCCCGCTGTGGGGCGAAGGGCAGTCAACTGCGGCGGGTGTCGCTGGTGCGCTGGAACAGCGAATCGGTGAGCAGCACGCAGCGTTGTGCCAATGGTTGGCGCGGGCAGGCATGAGCCATGAGCGTCGTATCCTGCGACTGCCCATTGGCGGTCTGACGTGGCATTATCCCGAGCCTGATATTCTGCAACTGGAATTCGTCCTTCCGGCCGGATGCTTTGCCACCGTGGTGGTGCGCGAGCTCGTTGATCTGGTGTCGGCAGGGCAGACGGACAGCCCATGCGTATTCTGATTTCGAATGATGATGGTGTCACCGCCCCCGGACTTGCAGCGCTGCATGCTGCGCTGGCGGACTATGCCGACTGTGTGGTCATTGCCCCGGATCAAGACAAAAGCGGCGCCAGCAGTTCGCTGACGCTCGACCGGCCGCTGTGTCCGCAAACCTTGGCCAATGGCTACATCAGCCTCAACGGGACGCCGACCGACTGCGTGCACCTGGGGCTCAATGGTCTGCTGGAGACGACCCCGGACATGGTGGTGTCGGGGATCAACCTGGGTGCGAACCTGGGTGACGATGTGCTGTATTCCGGCACCGTGGCCGCTGCCCTTGAGGGGCGCTTCCTGGGTGGTACCTCCTTCGCGTTCTCGCTGCTCTCGCGCCTGCCCGACAACCTGCCGACGGCGGCGTACTTTGCGCGTAAGCTGGTCGAGGCGCACAAGAGCCTGGAATTGCCGCCGCGAACCGTGCTCAATGTGAATATTCCCAACTTGCCGCTTGAGCATATCCGCGGCATTCAGCTCACACGTCTGGGGCATCGCGCCCGTGCTGCGGCGCCGACCAAGGTGGTTAATCCACGGGGTAAGGAAGGCTACTGGATCGCGGTGGCGGGGGATGCCGAAGATGGTGGCCCCGGCACGGATTTTCATGCGGTGATGCAAGGGTATGTTTCGATCACACCATTGCAGCTCGACCGCACCTTCAATGATGCTTTCGAGCGTCTGGATGGTTGGCTGGAGGGGCTGCTCTGATGCGTGAACAGGAGGATCTGATGCGCCATGGTATCGGTTTTACCTCGCAGCGAACCCGTGAGCGGCTGATTCAGCGGTTGATCGAAGAAGGTGTGTCCAACCCCAAGGTCATCGACGTGCTGCGCCGTACGCCCCGGCACCTGTTCGTCGATGAGGCACTGGCACACCGCGCCTATGAGGACACCGCGTTGCCGATCGGCAACAACCAGACGATTTCTCAGCCGTTCATGGTCGCGCACATGAGTGAGCTGCTGCTACAGGCGGGCCCGCTGGACAAGGTGCTGGAGATTGGCACCGGGTCGGGTTATCAAACGGCGATCCTCGCGCAACTGGTCGAACGGGTATTCTCGGTAGAGCGCATCAAGGTCCTGCAGGATCGCGCCAAGGAGCGCTTGACCGAACTCAACCTGCGTAACGTGGTATTCCGTTGGGGCGACGGCTGTGAGGGTTGGCCGGCGCTGGCACCTTACAATGGCATCATCGTCACCGCAGTGGCTCAGGAAGTTCCCCAGGCATTGCTTGACCAACTTGCTCCGGGTGGGCGCATGGTCATTCCCGTGGGGCCGACAGGCGACACCCAGCATTTGATGCTGATCGTGCGTGAAGAGCATGGTTTCTCGCAGCAGGTACTGGGTGCTGTGCGTTTTGTGCCGTTGCTGACCGGTCCTCTGGCCTGATCAGGACTTTTTTTCAGCGCAAGCGAATTCCTCTGGCTTTGCCCTGTCTATCTGGCGGGCTACCCTGTTCGGTCGGGGTTCACATTTTGCGCATGCCCGGCATCCGCAAGGCGTATGCCCTCGGTTATAATTGCAACAATATTGCATTTTCACAGCAGTCACCATGAGAGGGAGCGGCGGGTGAGTCACACAATCATTCAGCAGTGCAGAGGAAATTCGAGCTTCAAGCTTCTGCTGATTGCACTTGCCGTAGGTTCGCTGGTGTCGGGTTGCTCCAGCACGTCCACCAGCAGCGGTGCTCGTGTGGTCGACCGTACTGCAACGGCGCCCAAGCGTCCCGCTACCACCAGCGGCCAGTACGTCGTTCGCCCTGGCGATACCCTTTACTCCATCGCCTTTCGCTATGGCTGGGACTACAAGGCCCTGGCAGCGCGCAACAACATTGCAGCGCCTTACACCATCCGTCCTGGCCAGGCGATCCGTTTTGACGGCGGCACCAACGGGCCGGCCAGAGGCGCCACCACCGTGGTGACCACCTCGTCCTCGCCGTCGAGCAAGACCACCATCACCACGCGCCCGGCAGGCACACCAGCCAAGCCTGTAACGACCACCCCAGTGACGCCTGCACCGGCTCCGGCGCCTGTAGTCGCCACCACCACACCGGCACCGGTTCAGGTGTCTGCCGCAGAGCGCGCAGTGGGTGGCTGGGGGTGGCCGGCCAGTGGCGTACTGATTGGAAAATTTGCTTCAAACGGCAGTTTGAATAAAGGCATTGATATCGCCGGTGATTTGGGACAGCCTGTTTTTGCTGCGTCTGATGGTTCAGTTGTCTACGCCGGAAGTGGCTTGCGGGGCTACGGCGAGTTGATCATCATCAAGCACAGCGATACCTACGTCAGTGCCTACGGTCACAACCGCAGGCTTTTGGTTCGGGAGGGACAGCAGGTCAAAGTTGGGCAGACAATTGCCGAAATGGGTTCCACGGGCACAGACCGGGTGAAGCTGCATTTTGAGATTCGCCGCCAGGGCAAACCTGTTGATCCGCTGCAATTCCTGCCGCGTCGTTGATTGCTAGTACCCGGCCTGTTCCTCGCGTAGAGGGGACAGGCTCCAGCGATGCCAAGGATCTGGGCGCCGCTCGAGTCTGAGTTCGAACTCAGCAAAGGACTATAACAATGGCTCTCAGTAAAGAAGTGCCGGAGTTTGACATCGACGATGAAGTGCTCCTGATGGAGACGGGCATCGTTTTGGAAACGGATGTGGTGTCAGACGAACCTGCTGTACCTTCGGTTCGGACCAGGGCTAAACAAGGCTCTTCGCTCAAGCAGCACAAGTACATCGATTATACTCGGGCGCTTGATGCAACCCAGTTGTACCTCAATGAAATCGGCTTTTCGCCTTTGCTGTCGCCAGAGGAAGAAGTCCATTTTGCGCGCTTGTCGCAAAGTGGTGATCCGGCCGGCCGCAAGCGCATGATCGAAAGTAACCTGCGGCTGGTGGTGAAAATCGCCCGGCGCTATGTCAATCGCGGGCTTTCGCTGCTGGACCTGATCGAAGAGGGCAACCTGGGCCTGATTCGTGCGGTCGAGAAGTTTGACCCTGAACGTGGTTTCCGTTTCTCTACCTACGCCACTTGGTGGATCCGGCAAACCATCGAACGGGCGATCATGAACCAGACCCGTACCATCCGCTTGCCCATTCATGTGGTCAAGGAACTCAACGTTTACCTGCGCGCGGCGCGCGAACTCACCCAGAAGCTCGATCACGAACCGTCCCCGGAAGAGATCGCCAGCCTGCTGGAGAAGCCCGTTGGTGAAGTCAAGCGCATGCTGGGGCTCAACGAGCGCGTGTCGTCGGTAGACGTGTCTTTGGGGCCAGATTCAGACAAAACCCTGCTCGATACCCTGACTGACGATCGCCCCACCGATCCCTGCGAACTGCTTCAGGACGATGACTTGTCCCAGAGCATTGACCAATGGCTGGGTGAACTGACCGACAAGCAGCGTGAGGTGGTGATTCGCCGCTTCGGTCTGCGCGGGCATGAAAGCAGTACCCTGGAAGATGTAGGGCTGGAGATCGGTCTGACCCGTGAGCGGGTTCGGCAGATTCAGGTCGAGGGCCTCAAGCGTCTGCGCGAGATCCTTGAGAAGAACGGCCTGTCCAGTGAGTCGTTGTTTCAGTAAGCGGTAAGCTACACGCTATAGGCAGTAAGCATGCTGCAGCAAAGAACGCCTCGATATGATCGAGGCGTTTTTGTTTGTGTCGGCAACGCGTCCTGGTTTGGATATGTCCTGTCGTTGCAGCGGAAACATCCGGGTTTAGCCAAAAGCAGCCAGCGAGGTTGCTACTGTTGTTTTCCATGTAGGCTTTTGCTTACTCGTTATGTAAGCCATTGCTATAGGTTCTAGTAAATCGTTGTCGTTTCCAGTGTGAGTTTTTTTGTAGCTGCTTGATAGATAAGAGATTTTTACTTTGTTGCAGTTGGGTTTCTGCAGCTTTTTGAGAGCTTTGGCCCGTTGCCGGAATTACTGCAGTCGCTAGTATCTGAACTGTGTCTACGGACTGACACAGGCTTTCAAGGATGACGGCCAAGGACATCGCAGGACGCGATTCATCAGGACGATGACAGGGAATAAAGGGACTACGGAAAAAATGTGGGCGGGTCAAACCGCCCCTTTTTTTTGGGTTTTTCACGGATTTCCGGGAAAGGATTGGCTTTGGCTTTGAGGGTTGCGAGCTTATCCAATTGCTGTGGTGGCACCACTGGACCCTTCCGCCCTTACGGCGGCCTACTTTTTCTTGGAAAAGTAGGCAAACCGCTCGCTCCTGCATCCGGCCCTACGCTGCGCTCCGGGTTCCCTCGCTCCGGCATTGCTCCCGCGAGGACCGCGCTAACGGGCCATCCATGGCCCGAAGCGCTTGACGGGCTCCTGCCCGTCACCTCACTCCGCAATACCTCCACTCAGCCTCCTGAAGTCGCAAATCGCGGCGCCTGAACTAACGCGCACGCAAAGCAAATGCAAAAACAAAGCGACAAGCGACAAACCTACAAGTCCCCCAACCGTAACTTAGCGACTTCAGGAGACCGAGTGGAGGTGACTGGAGGGCTTGTCGCGGTGGGAGCGGGCTTGCCCCGCGATCGCGTTTCGCCAATGACACTGCATCGCGGGGCAAGCCCGCTCCCACAGCCGCATAAAAAAAGGCCCTCGAAGGGCCTTTTTTGATCCGCAGCGCTTAGCGCTCCAGGTCGGCAATCTTGCCTGGCTTGCCATCCCACTCTTCAGCGTCCGGCAGGGCGTCCTTACGCTCGGTGATGTTTGGCCAGATCTCTGCCAGCTCGGCATTGAGCTCGATGAAGTTTTCCATGCCGCTTGGCACTTCGTCTTCCGAGAAAATGGCTTGGGCAGGGCATTCAGGCTCGCACAGTGCACAGTCGATGCACTCATCCGGGTGAATGACCAGGAAGTTCGGGCCTTCGTAGAAGCAGTCCACCGGACAGACTTCTACGCAGTCGGTGTACTTGCACTTGATGCAGTTGTCGGTGACGACGAAGGTCATTTCTAATTCTCTCCTCAGGCGACGGCAGCGATACCCATCCAGACAGGGTCGCTCGGTTTGGTCCTTCGGCTGCAGGCCAGGCTAGTAACCTGCAGCACCACCAAACCGCGCGGGATTCTATCAGCTTGTGCGGGCTCGCGTTATAACAGAGTCTTTAGTGTATAGAGCATTTCGATAGCTTGACGCGGCGTCATGTTGTCCAGGTCCAGCTTCCCAAGCTTCTCGATGGCTGGGTGAGGCAGGCTGGCAAACAGGTCGCTTTGGTGCGGTACATCAGCTGCACCTTTGGGTGCAGCAGGCATTTCATGTGGCAGGCTGGCGGTTTCCAGACGGCCAAGATGCTCACGTGCACGCTGGATCACCGGCGTCGGCACACCGGCCAATTGCGCCACTGCCAGGCCGTAGCTCTGGCTGGCCGGCCCTGGCAGCACGTGGTGCAGGAACACGATCCGTTCGTTGTGTTCGGTGGCGTTCAGGTGCACGTTGGCCACCAGCGGTTCGCTTTCCGGCAGCACGGTGAGTTCGAAGTAGTGCGTGGCAAACAGGGTGTAGGCGCGCAATTGAGCCAAACGCTCTGCCGCCGCCCAGGCCAGCGACAGGCCGTCGAAGGTACTGGTACCGCGGCCGACTTCGTCCATCAGCACCAAGCTGCGGTCGGTGGCGTTGTGCAGGATGTTGGCGGTTTCGCTCATCTCGACCATGAAGGTCGAACGCCCACCGGCCAGGTCATCGCTGGAGCCGATACGGGTGAAGATCCGATCGACCAGTGACAACTCGCAACTGGCGGCCGGGACGAAGCTGCCAATGTGGGCCATCAGCACGATCAGTGCAGTCTGGCGCATGTAAGTAGACTTACCGCCCATGTTTGGGCCGGTGATCACCAGCATGCGGGTGTTGTCGTCCAATGCCAGGTCGTTGGCCACGAACGGCGTCGTCAGCACTTGCTCGACCACCGGGTGGCGGCCCTGGGTGATGCGCATGCACGGCTCATCGACGAACGACGGGCAGTTCAGGTCAAGGTTCAGCGCGCGCTCGGCGAGGTTGCTCAGTACATCCAGTTCGGCCAGGGCTGCTGCGGTGTCCTGCAGCGGCGCCAGGTGGCCGATCAGGGTCTCGAGCAGGGCGTCGTAGAGCATCTTCTCGCGGGCCAGGGCGCGGCTTTTGGCCGACAGCGCCTTGTCTTCGAAGGTTTTCAGCTCCGGGGTGATAAACCGCTCGGCACCCTTGAGGGTCTGGCGGCGAATGTAGTCAGCCGGTGCCTGTTCGGCCTGCTTGCTGGGCAGTTCGATGAAGTAGCCGTGCACGCGGTTGTAGCCGACTTTCAGGTTGGCAAGACCGGTGCGAGCTTTCTCGCGGGCTTCCAGGTCGATCAGGAACTGGCCAGCGTTCTCGCTCATCGCCAGCAGCTCGTCCAGCTCGCTGTCGTAGCCGGTCTTGAGCACGCCGCCGTCGCGGATTACCGCTGGCGGGTTGTCGATGATGGCCTTTTCCAGCAGGTCGGCCAATTCCGGGTAGGTGCCGGTAATGGCGGCGAGGCGCGCCAGGTGTGGCGCTTCCAGCTCAGCCATGGCGTTCTGCAACTCAGGCAGCGCACCGAGGGCGTCGCGCAGGCGCGCCAGATCCCGAGGGCGGGCGTTACGCAGGCCGATACGGGCGAGGATCCGCTCGAGGTCGCCGATTTCCTTGAGCTGCGGTTGCAGTTTCTCAAAGCGGTAGCTATCGAGCAGGCAGCGAATCGAACCTTGCCGGGCTTGCAACACTTTCAGGTCGCGCAATGGGCGGTTCAGCCAGCGGGTCAGCAAACGGCTGCCCATGGCGGTCTGGCAGCGGTCGATGACCGACTGCAGGGTGTTGTCGCGGCCCCCAGCCAGGTTTACATCCAGCTCAAGGTTGCGGCGGCTGGCGCCGTCGAGCACTACGGTGTCGTCCAGGCGCTCATGCTTGAGGCTGCGCAGGTGGGGCAGGGCGGTGCGTTGGGTTTCCTTGGCGTAGCCCAACAGGCAACCGGCGGCGCCGATCGCCAGCGTCAGCTTCTCGCAACCGAAGCCTTTGAGGTCTTGGGTTGCGAACTGCTGGCAGAGGCTTTTGCGGGCCGAGTCACGGTCGAAATCCCACGGCGCACGACGGCGGGCGCCGCGGCGTTTCTCTGCCGGCAGGCCTTGTGGCCAGTCGTCTGGAATAAGCAACTCCACCGGGTTGATGCGCTCAAGCTCAGCGAGCAGGTTTTCCCAGCCTTTGATCTCCAGCACAGAGAAGTTGCCGCTGGTGATATCCAGTACGGCCAGGCCGAACAGACGCTCATCACCCAGCACCGCGGCAATGAGGTTATCGCGGCGCTCATCGAGCAAGGCTTCGTCGCTGACGGTGCCGGGGGTGATAATCCGCACCACCTGACGTTCCACCGGGCCTTTGCTGGTTGCCGGATCGCCGACCTGTTCGCAGATCACCACCGATTCGCCCAGCTTCACCAGCTTGGCCAGGTAGCCCTCGGCTGCGTGAAAGGGAATGCCACACATGGGGATCGACTGGCCCGCCGATTGCCCGCGGGCCGTCAGGGTAATGTCCAGGAGTTTTGCGGCCTTCTTCGCATCTTCATAGAAGATCTCGTAGAAGTCGCCCATGCGGTAGAACATCAGCTGATCCGGGTGCTGGTTTTTCAGCTTCCAGTACTGCTGCATCATCGGGGTGTGTGCGGAAAGATCGCTCATTACAGAAACTTGGCTCGCAGCGTCGTTAAGACCAAAGGCAAGCGCGCAATGTTACAGGGATTTTGCGCCGGATGCCGAGGCCAACACCCCCGCTGTGACCATTTGTCCATGCATTCAGCTGCATATCGGCAATTGCATTTTGCATAAAGCGCCCGCATTATGCAGATTATGCAAAAACGCAACGTAGCTTCCGTCTTAAGAGCACTGCTCGACCGCCACGGTATCTCCCCCACGGAGTTGCACCGGCGTACCGGCGTGCCGCAATCCACCTTGTCGCGCATTCTCAGCGAGAAGATCGTCGATCCTTCCGACAAGCATGTGTCGAAAATCGCCGAGTACTTCGGCGTGAGCACCGATCAACTGCGCGGCCGCGTCGAGCTTGGCGAGAGTCGCGAAGCTCCGCTAACCCGCAGTCATGCCGAGTTGCACGATATCAGCCTGTGGGATGACGACACCCCCATCGAGGACGATGAGGTTTCCATTCCGTTTCTTCGCGAGGTCGAGTTGGCAGCAGGATCAGGACGATTCGTCATCGAAGAAAGCGAGAAAGCCAGCCTGCGCTTCGGCAAGCGCAGCCTGCGTCACAATGGCGTGCAGTTCGACCAGGCCAAGTGCGTCACCGTGCGTGGCAACAGCATGCTGCCGGTATTGCGCGACGGCGCCACGGTTGGGGTGAACGCTGGCAAGAGCGGCATTGGCGATATCGTTGATGGTGACTTGTACGCCATCAATCACAACGGTCAGTTGCGGGTCAAACAGCTCTATCGCCTGCCAACCGGCATTCGCCTGCGCAGCTTCAATCGTGAAGAACATCCGGACGAGGACTACAGCTTCCAGCAGATGCAGGAAGAGCAGATCAGCATCCTCGGTCATGTGTTCTGGTGGGGCATGTACGCTCGCTGAACTGCCCGCAGATCATCAGAAACCCGCTTAGGCGGGTTTTTTTTCGTCTGCTGAAAAGTGCTGCAAGCCCTACGGCATAAGGACTACATGCATATTTGCATTTTCCCATGCATAAATGTTTCCATAAATGCATTGACTGCATATGCATCAGTGCATAATCTTTGTCTCAAGCCGGTCGACACCGGCAGTGACAAAGGCAGCGATGAACAGGCCTGAACTGTTCAGAGGGTTGGCAACTGACCCGGGTGTGCAGCGTAAAGCACCGTAAACAGTTATCCGGCGGGCAGGCGGCCGCGGTCGGAAGAACAACATGAAGCGGAACGGTCCAGCGCACCAGTCGTGGCGGGCGGTTCATCAACGCATTACTGAAAAGCCTGGCGAACCGGGCTTTTTGGAATGCCGAGAAATCGGTTGCACAACAACGGCGATGGGCGAAATCCCATGCGCCATTGCATAAGGAGACAGGGCAGTGACAAACGAGCAACAGACGTTACTGGAAATGCCGATCTGGCTGGTGATCATCCTCGCTTTGCTGGGTGGCCTTTCCGGAGAAATGTGGCGTGCAGACAAAGCCGGCACCCGAGGCTGGGCGCTGTTTCGCCGCCTGCTTTTACGTTCGGGGGCCTGCATGGTCTGCGGCGTATCCACGGTGATGCTGCTGTATGCCAGCGGCATGTCGATCTGGACAGCTAGTGCTTTTGGTTGCCTGACGGCGATGGCCGGGGCGGATGTGGCGATCGGCTTGTATGAGCGTTGGGCGGCGAGGCGCTTGGGGGTCGAAGCGCAGCCTTCTGAGTTCCATAAACAAGGCACAAAGGAGTGAGGTGCTCGCGGCCTGGTGACACCGTTGGCCAATCAATCCTGCGCCGCGCGCCTCCACACTGGCCGTTGCGACTGTCGCCCAGGAGGGCATATGAACGAACTGACGACATTACATGAAGCGATTACCGCTGCTATCAAGGTCGCTATTCCGACGCTTGAGACGGTTGGCGCTTATGCGGTAGCCGACGCCTCCACAGTCCTGCCCGCGTTGCTCTTCGCCATCACCGGCCTTGAGCCAGGCGTAGATCCGGGCGATGGCCGCTCGGGCATCAGCGCAGGCTTCGAGGCCCGTATCTTGGTTGACCCAGCCAGTGCGCAGGCACCCTTGCTGGCTGTCACTCTGGCAAGCGAACTTGCCGTGTTGCTGCGCAAGCAGTTCTGGGCGTTGGACTTTGTTGAAGGTGCCACGAATGTGCGCGCAGTGCCCGCTGTAGCAATGCCGGCGACGACCTGGCTGGTGCAATGGCAGCAAGTGGTGCGCTTGGGTGCTGTGTCCTGGCCATGGCCCGATGAGCCAGGGCCATTGGCTTTTGCTTTCAGCCCGGATACCGGTCCTGGCAACGAAGACGCTTACCAGTCACCGGAGGACTTGGCATGAGCTACGCCAGTGCCGCCCATGATCGAATGCTGGCTGCAATGATCATCCCTTGCCAGGTGGTTGGGGTCGATCTTGCCGCTGCCAGGGTACGGGTATCCGACGGTGCCGGCTGGACCAGCGCCTGGGTCCGCTGGCACAGCCAGGCCGCAGGTAAAGCGCGGCACTGGCGCTCACCCAGCCTCGGTGAACAAGGCGTTCTACTAAACCCCAGCGGAGAGCCTGCTCAAGGCACCTTTATTCCGGGCCTGTACGGCAATGCTGGTGATCCCGCGGATAACCGCGACCACGTTGAGGTGTGGCGTTTCGAAGACGGTGGCTCGCTGGTCTACGACTGGCAAGCCAACAGCTACACCATCGATCTGCCCACGGGCACCCTGACCCTCAAGGTTGGCGCCAGCTCGGCAGTGGTTACCGCCAATTCCATCGAGGCCAAAGCCACCCACATTACCTTGACCGGTGAGGTGCAGATCAACGGGCTTTTACGGGTAACCGGCGACATCCTTGGCGCGGGAAAGATCATCGACACCGCTGGCAACAGCGCCAACCACAAGCACTGAACTCAGCCCGCCAATGCGGGCTTTTTTACGCCTGGAGAAATCATGTCCAGAACAATGAAGGAGTAACCCGATGATCGGAGTGAATCGCCGCACCGGTGCCTCGCTGTCGGGCATCGAGCATGTGCGTCAATCGATTGAAGACATTCTGACCACCCCGCTGAGCAGCCGCCGCATGCGCCCGGACTATGGCAGCGCGCTGCGGCGCTTTGTCGATCTGCCCGTCAATGACGGCTGGAAAAGTGCGGTACAAGCCGAAGTAGCCAGGTCCCTCAGCCGTTGGGAGCCACGCCTGAAACTTGAGACGGTGCGGGTGTTGGCGGTGGTTGGCGGGCAGATCACCCTGCAGCTCAATGGGCAGTACCTGGGTGACAGCCAGACGCTGGAGGTAATGGCATGAGTAGCCTGGATCTTTCGGCGTTGCCCGCGCCACAGGTACTGGAAGACCTCGATTTCGAGGACATCTTCCAGGAGGACCTGAGCACTTTTCGCTCACATATGGGCGACAACTGGGACGCACTGCTCGAGAGCGATCCGGTGACCAAGCTGTTGGAAGTCGGTGCTTATCGCAAGCTGCTTAATCGCGCACGGGTCAACGATGCGGCCAAGTCTCTGCTGTTGGCTTATGCGCAAGGCAGTGACCTCGACCATCTGGCGGCCAATGTGCACCTGCAGCGGTTGGTGGTCCAGCCCCAGGACTTGAGTACGGTGCCACCAACCCCGCAAGTGCTCGAGGAAGATGATGCGCTGCGCGAGCGTATTCAACTGGTTTACGAAGGGTTGACCACGGCCGGGCCACGCAACAGCTACATCCTGCATGCCCGCAATGCTTCTGGCTTAGTGGCCGATGCTACGGCGCAGAGCCCGTCGCCTGCTGTTGTGGTGGTAACTGTGCTGGCACTGGAGGGCAATGGCGTGGCCGGGGCTGCGCTACTGGAAACCGTGCGCGCCGCACTAAACGATGACGACGTGCGACCAGTGGCAGACCGACTGACGGTGCAGAGCGCTGCGATCTTGCCGTACCGCATCAATGCCGTGGTGCACATGAGCGGCAATGGCCCGGAAATCGAAGCTACCCTGGCCGAGTGCAAGCGCCGTCTGCAGGCCTGGGTCAATCCTCGGCGGCGTTTGGGCGTTGAAGTCGCACGCTCAGGGGTAGACGCTCAACTGCATATCAATGGCGTCAGCCGGGTTGATCTGAACGACTGGACCGATCTGCGCCCGACCCTGGCGCAAGCCGCCTGGTGTGAAGCGATCACCGTGACGCGAGGAGGCTGACATGAACAGCTTGCTCCCGCTCAACAGCACTGAACTCGAGCGCGCCATCGAGGCGGCGAGTGCGGAAATCACCGACATACCCTTGCATGCACTGTACAACCCGGACACTTGTCCACCTCACCTGTTGCACCAACTGGCCTGGGCCTGGTCGGTGGATCGCTGGGACGAAGCCTGGCCTGACAGCATCAAGCGCTCGGTGATTCGCTCGGCCTTCAACGTACATGCCCACAAAGGCACCATCGGCGCCTTGCGCCGGGTGGTGGAACCGTTCGGCTACCTGATTGAGGTTGAAGAGTGGTTTCAGACTCAGCCTCAAGGCGTGCCTGGCACCTTTGCCTTGAAAATTGGTGTCTCTGACGCCGGCATCAGCGACGAAACCTACCAGGAACTGACCTGGCTGATCGATGACGCCAGGCCCGTCAGCAGACACATGACCGGGCTGGTCATCAGCCTGGAAACCGCCGGTGCCCTGTACATGGGCACCTCACTCTATGACGGCGACACGCTCGACATCTACCCGCCTGCAGCCACAGACATTGCAGTGACCGGCAGCATCGGGCGCGGCGGCCGAGAGCACACCATTGACTATATGGACATCTACTAATGGTCGATCAGACTTCTCAGTTCTATGCGCTGCTCACCAACGTGGGCGCAGCGAAACAAGCCAACGCTGATGCGTTGGGTATTCCCTGGAAAATTACCCAGATGGCCGTTGGCGACGGTAACCCGAACGGCGTCGAGAACCCGGCGCTGCCAATGCCCGATGCCGCAGCCCGGGCCTTGCTCAATGAATGGCGCCGGGCTCCGCTCAATCAGCTCAAGGTCGACGACAAAGACAGCTCGATCATTGTGGCTGAACAGGTGATTCCGGCAGACGTCGGTGGCCGCTGGATTCGTGAGATCGCGTTGTACGACGCCGATGGCGATATGGTTGCGGTGGCCAACTGTGCGCCGACCTACAAGCCGCTGCTCAGTCAGGGCTCAGGCCGTACTCAAGTGGTGCGGATGAACCTGGTGGTGAGTAGCGCCAGCAATGTGCAGTTGAAGATTGATCCGAGCGTTGTACTGGCTACCCGTGAGTGGGTTACCGAGGAACTGGCCAAGCAGGATTTCAAACATTCGGTGTTGGTGGCTACCACGGCGGCTATCACGTTGAGTGGGCTGCAGACCGTCGATGGGGTGGCGCTGACGGCGGGGGCGCGGGTGTTGGTCAAGCATCAGGCCGCTGCGAAAGACAATGGTCTGTATCAAGTGGTTGCGGGCGGCCCCTGGACCCGTTGCGCGGATGCGGGAGCGAGTGACAAAGTCACCCCCGGCCTGCTGGTGCTGGTGGAGAAGGGCTCTGTTAATGCCGACAGTGCCTGGCAGTTGGTGGCTGATGGCCCGGTCACGCTAGGTGTGACGGCGTTGGTGTTTGAAATGGCGTTTGGCCGCACCGGTGTTGCTGCGGGCACCTATCGAAGCGTTACGGTGGACGCTTATGGGCGCGTGGTGGCGGCAACCAATCCGACCACTGTCGCCGGTTATGGTCTGACTGACGTCTACACCAAAACCCACGTTGATCAAGCCTTGGCGCTCAAAGCTAACTTGGCGAGCCCAACTTTCACCGGATCGGTGAGTGTCCCGAACGTTGCGGCGGGTAACAACAGCCAGTTGGCAGCTAACACCGCATTTGTGCAGGCCGCTATTTCGGCGCTGGTGGGATCGTCGCCCGCAGCATTGGATACTCTTAAAGAGCTGGCTGACGCCCTCGGCAATGATCCTAACTTTGCCACGTCGATGACCAATTTGCTGGCCCTCAAGGCTCCTTTGGCAAGCCCGGCACTCACCGGAGCGCCCACCGTCCCGACATTGACGGGTACCGACATCAGCACCAAGATCGCCAACGCGGCTACGGTTCGGGCAATCTTGGCGCGATTCGGCTTGGGTAATGCGGCGTTCAGCTACACCGGCAATATTGATGAACTCGTGGACAACGGCGTGTACATGGTTTCAGCCGAGACCACTGGGGTGAAACCGATATACCCTGCCCCGCAAGGGGTCGGGCAGATCCCGAATGGCACTGTGCTCCATATGGAGCGTGGCAGCAGCAATATGGCCACCCAGCTTTGGGACTCCCTGGTCAACGCCATCGATCCGATTACATGTATGCGCACGCGTAACGCTAAAGGTGTCTGGACCAAGTGGGAGCAGATCACGACCGTTGAGCGGGTCCGGGCCTTACTCGATACCTATGGGCTTGGACCGGAGGCTGCCAACCAACCGCTAATTACCGACTTTAGCGTCGATTTGCGGCCTGGGCTGTACCGCGCGTTTTCATCGAATAACTCTCAAGCCAGTATTGGAGGTCCAGCGGATACTGGAGATACATCAATGTCGGTTGTGGTGGGTGGTGGTTACAGTAACCCGGGCTACAAAACGTTCATTGCGATCATCAACACTTACGCGGTTACCAGAGTGTTCGTGGGAGTGAAAATTACTGCCGGCGTACAGCCGACATGGACTGAAATTACCCAGCACTCGCACCTGCCTTTTCGTGGCACGCTGGGCTACAGAGCAGCCGGTGTATTCAACTGGGCTGTCCCCGTGGGAGTTAAAAAGGCCTGGGTCACTGTGATCGGCGGCGGTGGTGGTGGCGGGCGTTCCGGTACAGCCAATATGGGGTCCGGCGGGGGGGGGGGGGGGCGGCTTTGCGCAGAAACTAGTTAACCTCGACGGAATTTCTTCGGTGACGGTTACCGTCGGCGACGGCGGTGCCGGTGCTACGGTGGCTGGTGGAGTGGGTGAATCCGGTGGCACGTCGTCGTTCGGCACTATCTTCTCCGCGACCGGCGGGACTGGCGGAATGGGTGTAGGCAACTCCGTTTCAAATGGGCCTGGGCCCGGCGGCGGGGGCATTGGTGGGGACTACAACACGGGAACCGGCCCCGGTCACGTGAGTTATGGGACCTGGGGCGGCTCCGGCGGCGGCGCGGGCGCGCGCGCTACACAAGGCAACAATCCGGGCACCCAAGGCGGCGCCGGTGGTGGCGGTGGATCTGGCGCCACTTATGGCTATAACGGCGGCGCCGGTGGCGCTGGCACCGTACTTATTCAGTGGTGATAATTATGTGGGCACGAGTAGAAAACGGCATCGTCATGGAAGTGACGGACATTGACCCCGAGGGGCGTTTTCATCCTGACCTGAAATGGTGGCCGTGCTCGGCAGAAGTTCTGCCGGGATGGCTGTTCGAAAATGATGTGTTTTCCGAGCGGGTTGCTGGCTTGTCGGAGCTGGCCACCGCTGAACGTCAGTGGCGTGATGGTGAGTTGGCGTCTCGACAGTGGCTGCGAGATCGCCATCGTGACGAACAAGAAATCAGCAGGCCAACGACTTTGAGCAGTGAGCAATTTATGGATCTGCTGGCCTACTTACAGACACTGCGCGACTGGCCGCAATCGCAGAATTTCCCCGACGTTGAACTACGTCCCACGGCGCCACTTTGGCTAGCCGAACACATCCAATAACGCCCCGCACCCACGGGGCGTTTTCTTTTCCGCAACACCACACCAGGCCCCGCACCGCGGGGCCTTCGCATTTCTGGAGATTTATTTATGAGTGGATTCTTCCACGGCGTTACCGTTACCAACGTCGACACCGGCGCGCGCACTATCGCACTGCCTTCTTCCTCGATCATCGGTCTGGTCGACACCTTCACCGAAGGCCCGACTGCCAGCGCCAAGGTCAATGATCTGGTGCTGATCACCAGCGAGCGTGAAGCTATCGCCGCCTTCGGTGCCGATGCAGCCATCACCAAGGCCTGCCAAGCGATCTATAGCCGCGCCAAGGCGGTCATCGTTGCCTGTGGCGTGGCCAAATTCGAGGATGCTGCCGAGCAAACCTCGGCGATCATCGGCGGAGTATTGGCCGATGGTAAGCGTACCGGTCTGCAGGCGCTGCTCGATGGCAAAAGCCGCTTCAACACTCAGCCTCGGCTGCTGGTTACACCCAAGCACAGCGCGACCCTGGCAATCGGCACCGCACTGGTAGCCCTGGCTGACAAGCTGCGTGGCCTGGCGATTCTCGATGGCCCTAACACCACCGATGAAGCGGCGATTGCCTATGCCGAAAACTTCGGCGCCAAGCGCGCGTTCCTGGTCGATCCAGGCGTGCAGTACTGGGACACCACCGCAGATGCCACCGTCGATGCACCAGCCTCGGCCTGGGTCGCCGGTCTGTTTGCCTGGACCGACACTGAGTATGGCTTCTGGGCTTCGCCATCGAACAAAGAGTTTGTCGGCCTCACCGGCACCAGCCGCTCCATCGAGTATCTGGATGGCGACGCCACCTGCCGGGCCAACCTGCTCAACAACGCCAACATCACCACCATCATTCGTGATGACGGCTACCGCCTGTGGGGCAACCGCACCCTGAGCAGCGATCCGAAATGGGCATTCGTCACCCGCGTGCGGACCATGGACATCGTCATGGACGCAATCCTCTACGGCCACAAGTGGGCAGTCGACCGATCGATCACCGCGACCTACGTCAAGGACGTGACCGAAGGTCTGCAGGCGTTCATGCGTGATCTGAAGGCCCAGGGCGCAATCATCAATTTCGAGGTGTTCGCCGACGCCGAGCTCAACACCGCCAGCCAGCTGGAGCAGGGCAAGGTGTACTGGAACATCCGCTTCACCGACGTGCCGCCTGCCGAAAACCCGAATTTCCGTGTCGAGGTCACCAACCAGTGGTTGACCGAAGTCCTCGACCAAGCCGCTTAATCAAGGAGCAACAACCATGGCAATGATTCCCGAAACCCTGGCCAACCTGAACCTGTTCGTCGATGGCGTCAGCTTCCAGGGCGATGTACCCAGCCTGACCCTGCCCAAACTGACCCTGAAGATGGAAGAGCACCGTGTCGGCGGCATGGACATGCCGATCGAACTCGACATGGGCATGGAAAAGCAGGAAGCCGGTTTCGTCACCACCGGCGTGCGTCGCGAGTCGCTGAAGTTCTTCGGCCTGGCCGACGGCTCGTCGTTCAGCGGTACCTTCCGCGGTGCCTTCAAAGGCCTCAAGGGGCGTGTCACGCCGGTCGTCGTGACCCTGCGCGGAGCCCTCAAAGAAGTCGACATGGGCGACTGGAAGGCAGGCGACAAGGCTGAGATCAAACACAACGTGGCGCTGACCTACTACAAGTTGGAAGTGGACAGTCAGCTGATTTACGAAATTGATCCGCTGGGTATGAAGCGCGTCATCAATGGCGTTGATCAACTCGCCGCGCAACGCTCGGCCCTGGGCCTGTAAGGAGGCTGTATGAGCCAGGCAAACAAGACCCCAGGCTGGTTGAGCGTGAGTGCCGAACGTGTAGTCGTGACACTGAGCAAACGCTCCGAAGCCAACGGCGTGCAGGTTGACAGCCTGTCGCTGCGTGCGCCAACGGTGCGTGACATTCGTGCGGCGCAATCGACGGCCAATAACGATGATGAACAGCGCGAACTGAACCTGTTCGCCTCGTTGGCCGAAGTCGGTATCAAGGATCTGGAAGGGCTTGCCCTGAAGGACTACAGCCGTTTGCAGGCCGGTTATTTTCGTCTGGTGCAAGACGACGAGGTTTGACCCCGCCGTGCAGAGAGCGGCGGCAAAGCGGCTCGCCAAAGAGCTGAACTTTTCCGCCGCCGAAATCATGACCATGTCGTTCAGCGACATGGTCTGGTGGCTCACGGATTAAGCCGGTGACCTGGCGATAGGGGGAGCAGATGGTAAGGAGTTTCATATCGACACTGGAGCTGGGTGCCTCCGTTATCTTCACGATAGGTATCGCGCTCAAACGGGTCGAAGACCAGATCAAGAAAAACACCCAGGTGTTGGAAAGAATATCCGCCGAAGGATTACGCCTGCCTGACCAGATGAAACCTGCAGCGGCGGGCAGCTGTTGCGGATTGGCGGAGTTGCGACCTTATCTGGACACAACACTGAGTCTGCTTGAACAGCAATTGATCGCGCTGCGCAAGCCGCAGCCAGTGCTGGTGCAGGAGGGCAGTAGCGGTTCGGCAACAACCGAGGCAACACCTGAAAGGGACAACCTGTCAGCCTTTGAGGGGCTGCCAATAGTCGGTCAGGCGATTACCTACGGGCGGGCGGCTTTGTTGCCCACTCAGATCAGTGCGCAGTTCCAGAAGATCATCCGTGATATCACCATCAGTGCGGGTCTGCCAAAGGATGAAAAGTCTTCTGCGCAAGGCGCAAGTGTGAAGGCTGATGGCGTAAAGATTTCGTTGACAGAGCAGGACGTGATTGCCGCGGTGAAGAAGATCACCACCGACACCGGGATGGAACGCAATCAGGCCGCGATGTTGATCAAACAGTTGTATGGCACGGGCATGGGGCTGGACAAAGCCCTGGAATACGCACCCGTGGCGGCGACGTTCTCAGTTGGGCAGGATGCCGCTATTGGGGACACTACGCGCTTGATCAGCGAACTGCTGAGTCACCCGAAAATAGCCGGGCCGGATGAGCTGAAAAGGGCACTGGAGATCATAGTGTCCCAGCGCAAGGGGTCGGGGGAGGGCGCTGCTGCTCCCCTTGCGGATGCGCAGCATCAGCAGTTGGATGCAACGTTTGAGAAGCCTCAAGTTGAGGGGGCTACCAGCATCCTTGACGCGGATATGGAGGCACGCCGAGACACTTCAGAGCGGCGCTTGAGCGAAGCGTCCGATGGTGTCGATAACGCGCTCCTCAGCCTGGGGGATTCCGTTCGGCCGTTATCGGACTGGGTGGCTGGGGTCGTCGAAGAAAAGGCAAACGCATTCGCC
Source organism: Pseudomonas sp. NUPR-001 (assembly GCF_052147955.1). Classification (NCBI taxonomy): domain Bacteria; kingdom Pseudomonadati; phylum Pseudomonadota; class Gammaproteobacteria; order Pseudomonadales; family Pseudomonadaceae; genus Pseudomonas; species Pseudomonas sp. NUPR-001. Next base: position 4,634,121 of record NZ_CP197353.1, on the reverse strand, counting down.
CAAGCGCCGGATGCAGTCAAATGGCTGACTGTCGGTGTGGCAGCGCTTGGCACGACATTGCTGGCGCTCAAAGGCGGCACTGTCGTTCGCAGTCTGCTGGATAAGGTACGCCATCGGTTTAAAGGTTCGCCGATACCGGAGGAGGCAGTACAGGGCAGCCCTGAGACAAGCGCAGGTCCGACTAGTGCCTTTGCGTTCAACGATCCGCTTAATGTGTTCGTCGTCAACGCCAGTGACATCGGTTGTTGTACTGGCTTGCAAGAGAGGAAGCGAATTCGTCCTGTTCGGGACCGGCAGAACAAAGCTCACTCACAGGCTTCGAAAGTCCCGCCCTCTGGAAAAAGGCGACGTAGCGGAGTGGGGTTCGCACCGGCATCGGCTGGCGCTGTTTCTGCTCAACCGAGTAAGCAGGCAGCATCGGTTGGCAAAGTTGGCAGCCTGATCAATCGCTTTCGTCGCCCCGCGGTTCAGGAGGCCGGTGACAGGGTCATCTCCACGGCATTGACTGCGGGTACCGCAGAACAAAAAGCCGAGGGTTACGGTGCTGCGGCTGGCGGCTTGTTGGGATCGGTGATCGGTGGTGTTGTGGGCTCGGTTATTCCAGTGGTCGGAACGTCCATTGGTGTCATGCTTGGTGGTATGGCGGGCGATGCCATTGGCGGTTGGCTGGGCAAGCGCCTGGTGACGCCCAGCAGTGAGCAGCCATTAGCTGACAAGCCTACCGATAACGCACTGGCTGCAGCACGACCGGGCGATTTGGTGCGTTCACTGGCCAGCGCTGCACCTGAGAGTCAGGCCTTACCAATGCTGCTCAAAGCGAACCCTGAACTCGTTACGGCACCTGCGGTTAATCAGCAATTCACCTTCACGCCCAACATGCCCATCACTGTTCAAGGCAGCGTTTCCGATCCCACTCAGCTCGCGCAGAACTTGCAAGCCATGGTACGTCGTGAGCTGGAGGAACTGATGCGCATGGCGACTTCCCGGCAACTGTCCGACGTGCCGCATGTCTACGTTTAAGGAGCCCCCATGACTTACATGCAACAACTACAGTCAGCCCTGCGCCACGTGGTCAAGGCCGGAGAGGATGGGCGCCATAGCATCGACAAAGTGCTGGAACCCATGAATGGTGCCGTCAGCGACATCAAGGCGGTGGTTGCCGATCTGGAAGCCATCCCCTATGTCGGGCCGGTGATTGGCGCCAAGCTGCAACGCACCCTGCGCGCCATTGATACCGCACAAAAGACTGTGCAAAAGGTCGTGGACAAGTACAACCAAGGGTTGGCGAAGGTGGTCCAGGTGCAGGGACAGGTCCAGGTGTTCGGCGAGCAGGTCGCCAAGGCGGCGGCGAAGATCAATCAGATTGCCGGCAAGATCCATCCATCGCTGAGTAACATTTTGCCTGTCGGCAGCTTTATGCCCGATGTCACCCCGGCAGCGGAGGCGGTCAAACCCTTTCCTCATCTGTTGATCTTGCAACCGTTGGATGGCGTGTCGCCCGCTTATTACTTCAACCTCGACACCGCCGCATTCGAAGAGCTGCGTCGGCAGACCAGTTTTCGCTGGGTCGGGCAAGAGCGCCTGACGCGCAGCGCTGCCCAGCAGGCAGTGAGTCTTGGGGAGGAAAAAATCAACATCCGCGGCGCAGTGTTTCCAGCGCTCAAAGGCGGGCTTGGCCAGCTGCAGACACTGCGCAGCTTCGGCCGACTGTTACGCCCGTTGAGCCTGGTGACGGGCTACGGTCAGGTGTTGGGTAATTGGTGCCTGACCAGCATCGACGAAGAACAGCGCTACCTGCTGGCCGGCGGCATCCCGCGTAAACAAGGTTTCACCCTGGAGTTTGTGAGCTATGGCGACGATCTGCAGAACCTCTGAAGGGGATGTACTCGACACCCTGTGTCAGCACTTCTACGGGCACCTGAACGGTAGCGTCGAAGCGGTGCTCAACGCCAACCAAGGCCTGGCTGACCAGGCCCAACCATTGCGTGCCGGCATTCTGATTCTGCTGCCAGAATTGCCCATCGCCAGTGATGCCACGGTTCAGTTATGGGATTGACGGCCTGCTCATTTTTACCGCTACCGAACCCCGCCATGTGCGGGGTTTGCTTTTCTGGAGCCTGAGCCATGCAACCCGTTTTTCGAATCATCGCTGATGGCAACGACATCACCACGTTGATCAACGACCGATTATTGTCACTGCGAACAACCGATAAACCGGGCATGGAGTCGGACGATTTCGAGCTGCGTATCGATGACCGAGACGGCGCCGTGATGTTACCCGCGCGCGGGGCGGTCATTGAAATTCACTTGGGGTACGCCGGCCAGACACTGACCCGTCTGGGGCGCTACACCGTGGATGAAGTCGAGCTGTCCGGGCCACCCGATAGCGTGATTATCCGGGGCAAGGCCAGTGACATGCGCGGCACCGGCAAGACCATACGCAGCGGCAGTTGGGAGGATGTTCCATTGCTGCAGGTTGTGCGTGACATCGCCGCGCGCAATGGCTGGCAACCGGCGTGCCCGGTGCAGACCCGATTGCAGCGGGTCGATCAGTTCAATGAGTCCGATTTCAACTTCATTACCCGCCTGGCCAAGCAATACGACTGCACGGCCAAGCTCGCCAATGGCACCTTGCTGGTGCTGCCGCGCCAGGGCGGGCACAGCGCAAACGGCAAGGCTCTGGGGATTGTCGGCCTGCGCCGCGCGGATGTCACCCATTGGCAGATTCGTCTGGCGGACAAGGGCACATACAAGGCCGTACAGGCCCGCCATCAAGACCCGCGCAATGGCCAGGCCAGGGTAATCGAACTGGCAAACGCCGACGCACCACAAGGGGCAGCGCCGGTGCATACCGACCGCCACCTTTACCCAGACAAGGCGTCGGCAGAGCAGGCTGCCAAAGCCCGGCTGGCAGCGCTCAATCGCAGTACTGCCAATGTGCGCCTGGAAATGCCGGGGCGTACCGATCTGTTTACCGAACGCAGCGTTGATCTCAAAGGTTTCAAGGCCGGGCTCGATGGTGAGTACCTGGTGGAGTCAGTGGAACAGGTGTTCAGCAACGCCGGCTGGACGACCACGGTCGAGTGCAATGGCGGCAAGCAGGGCAAAGCCAGGGCCAAGGGTACCAAGCCGCGCAAGTGAATGGATGGCCGATACAGAGGAGGTACATATGGACATTACTGAAAAAACACTGTTGTCGATTTTCCCCAATGCCCGCCAGCAAGCGGGCGTTTTTGTACCCGCGCTGAATGCCGCCATGCAGCGCTGGGAGATTGATTCGCCGCGACGCGTGGCGGCGTTTCTGGCGCAGGTCGGGCATGAGTCCGGCCAGTTGCGTTATGTCAAAGAGCTGGGCGGTGAGCGCTACCTGTCGCGTTATGACACCGGCAATCTCGCCTTGCGACTGGGCAATACACCTGAGGCCGATGGCGATGGCCAGCTGTATTGCGGCCGAGGCTTGATCCAGATTACCGGTCGCAACAACTACCATGCCTGCAGCATGGCGCTGTTTGGCGATGAACGATTGCTGGACTTACCGCAGCTACTGGAGCAGCCACGCTGGGCGTGCGAGTCGGCAGCCTGGTTCTGGCATTCGCGCGGGCTCAACGCTCTGGCCGACCGCGCGGAGTTCAACCGCATCACCCGTCACATCAACGGCGGGCTCAATGGTCTGGAGGATCGCCTGAAGCTCTGGGTGCGGGCTCGGGAAGTGCTGTGTTGAGGCGCTTGCCAGCGCTGTTGCTGGTGCTGCTGGTCTGCGCGCTGGTCTGGCAGGTGCAGGCATGGCGTTACGGCAAGCAGCTGGCGCAGCAAGCGCAGGCTCATGCTCTGGAGCGCCAGCAGCAGGCTGAAAACCTCGCGCGTCAACAGCTTGGCGAACGTCAGCAACGTCAGGTGTTGGAGCAGCAGATCCAGGCCAACGATCAATCCCATTATCAGGAGCTACTCGATGCTCAACAGGCTCAAGCTCGTCTGCGTGACCGCCTGGCTACTGCTGATCTGCGGCTGTCAGTCCTCCTGGGTGCCGACCCCGTTGCCGCTGTGCCAGCCACCTCCGCCGCCACCGGCATGGATCATGACCCCGTACGCGCCGGACTTGAGCCAGCGCATGCTCGACGAATTATCGCCATCACCGACCGGGGAGATCTGGGACTGATCGTTCTGCGTGCCTGTCAGGCGTATGTGCAAACGCTGCAACACTGAAGCTGTGTCGGCCAGCGCCTGCTGGTGTAGGGTAGGCAGCAATCTTTCCAGGAGCGTGCCATGGACCCGATCACTGCACTATCTGCCCGTTTGGGCGAACACCTGCGACGCTTCAAGGCCCAGGTGACCACGGCCGAATCCTGCACCGGCGGCGGTATTGCCGAGGCGATCACGCGGATTCCAGGCAGTTCGGCCTGGTTCGAAGCCGGCTATGTGACCTACTCCAATCAGCAGAAGACCCGCCAACTGCAGGTGCCGGAAAGCTTGTTCGGACAGGTCGGCGCGGTCAGCCAGGAGGTGGTCGAGGCCATGGTGCGTGGTGCCCAGGCGGCCAGCGGTGCGCGTTTCGCGGTAGCGGTCAGTGGCGTGGCCGGGCCAGACGGTGGTTCACCGGCAAAACCGGTGGGCACGGTGTGGCTGGCCTGGGCCGACGGCAACCATGTGAGCAGCGAGCGCAGGCACTTTGATGGTGACCGCGATGAGGTCCGCCGACAAACGGTAATCGCCGCGCTAGAGGGCTTGTTACAGCTTGGTGCAGAGTAAATCGCACATCGGGGGTAGGCGGGAACAAAAGCCTGTGGAATAATACTGGCTACTTATACAGGTGTTCTGGCCGTCAGGCCCTATCGATTACGTGAGGACTTCAATGGACGACAACAAGAAGCGCGCCTTGGCTGCGGCCCTGGGGCAAATCGAGCGTCAATTCGGTAAAGGCGCGGTCATGCGCATGGGCGACCACGAGCGTCAGGCGATTCCGGCCATTTCCACCGGTTCCCTGGGCCTGGACATTGCCCTGGGCATTGGCGGTCTGCCAAAAGGCCGTATCGTCGAGATCTACGGTCCTGAGTCGTCCGGTAAAACCACGCTGACCCTGTCGGTGATCGCTCAAGCCCAGAAAATGGGCGCGACCTGCGCCTTCGTCGACGCCGAGCACGCCCTCGATCCCGAGTACGCCGGCAAGCTGGGCGTCAATGTCGACGACCTGCTGGTCTCGCAGCCGGACACCGGCGAACAGGCCCTGGAAATCACCGACATGCTGGTGCGCTCCAACGCCGTTGACGTGATCATCGTCGACTCCGTGGCTGCTCTGGTACCCAAGGCTGAAATCGAAGGCGAAATGGGTGACATGCACGTGGGCCTGCAAGCCCGTCTGATGTCCCAGGCGCTGCGTAAAATCACCGGTAACATCAAGAACGCCAACTGCCTGGTGATCTTCATCAACCAGATCCGTATGAAGATCGGCGTCATGTTCGGCAGCCCGGAAACCACCACCGGTGGTAACGCGCTGAAGTTCTACGCCTCGGTTCGTCTGGACATCCGCCGTACTGGCGCGGTGAAAGAAGGCGACGAAGTGGTTGGTAGCGAAACCCGCGTCAAAATCGTCAAGAACAAGGTGGCACCGCCATTCCGTCAGGCTGAATTCCAGATTCTGTACGGCAAGGGCATCTACCGCAATGGCGAAATCATCGACCTCGGCGTGCTGCACGGCTTCCTGGAAAAATCCGGTGCCTGGTACAGCTACCAGGGCAGCAAGATCGGTCAGGGCAAGGCCAACTCGGCCAAGTTCCTGCAAGAGAACCCGGAAATTGCCGCCACCCTCGAGAAGCAGATCCGCGACAAACTGCTGAGCGCTGGCGCGGTTGATGCGGCTGGTAAAGCGGCTGCCGTCAATGCTGAGCCTGAAGACGATCTGGCCGACGCCGAAGCTGGCTACTGATCGTTGTCATGTCCGTCGTACTCGATACTCCCGTCGCCGTAAGGCGGACAGCCATGGACCTGCTCGCACGCCGCGAGCACGGTCGAGTCGAGCTGACGCGCAAACTGCGTCAGCGCGGCGCTCCCCCCGAATTGATCGACCAGGAACTCGACCGTTTGACGGAAGAGGGCCTGCTCAGTGAAGCCCGCTATCTGGAAAGCTTCATCAGCTACCGCTCGCGCTCTGGCTATGGCCCGGCGCGTATTCGCGAAGAACTCAGCCAGCGCGGCCTGCAACGCAGCGATATCGACCAGGCCCTGCGCGAATGCGCGGTGGATTGGGCAGGGCAATTGCAGGATGTCTGGCAGCGCAAGTTTTCTGGCCAGTTGCCTGGCGACCCGCGCGCCCGCGCACAGCAAACCCGTTTTCTGGTCTACCGTGGTTTTTCCATGGAGATGGTCGGCCGCCTGTTGAGCGGCCGAGGCTTGGACGATTAGCGCAACGCCAGGGCTAGGTGACCTTCAAGGCTTCACGGGCGCGTTGTGTGGTGTGCATTGGTTCAGGCTTGGCCCAGTTTTCCGAGAGGTTGATAAAGTCCACCAGCTCGCGCAGGCGCCCCTGGTCGCGGCCATTGAAGGCGAACGTCAGGCGCGTCAGGTGGCTGAACCGGGCCTCGTCATGATGCTCCCCTGAATAGGCATGCTGGTGGTACTGGCCGCTCAGGCGCAGGTCGGCAAAGCCTTCTTGCAGGTCGAGCAATGCCCCCTCGCTGAGTGGATGATGCATGCGAATCACGAACTGGTTCTTCAGCCAACGACTTGAGTGGTAGTTGCTGTAGAACTGGTTGATCTCTTCCACGGCTTCTTCGGCACTTTGCACCAGACGCAACAGTTTCAGGTCGCTGGGCAGGATGTAGCGGTTCTCTTCCAATTGGCGGGTAATGAAGTTCAGTGCGTCCTGCCAGAAGTTACCGCCAGGGGAATCGAGCAACACAACCGGTACCAACGGGCTCTTGCCGGTCTGGATCAACGTGAGCACTTCCAGCGCTTCGTCGAGGGTGCCGAAACCACCTGGGCAGAGCACCAGAGCATCGGCTTCTTTGACGAAGAACAGTTTGCGAATAAAGAAAAAGTGAAACGGCAGCAGCCGGTCCGTGCCGTCGACCGTGGGGTTGGCATGCTGCTCGAACGGCAGGGTGATGTTGAAGCCCAGGCTGTGATCAACCCCAGCCCCTTCGTGCGCAGCGGCCATGATGCCACCACCGGCACCGGTGATCACCATCAGGTTCGAGCGCGCCAGGGTGGCGCCCAGCTCACGGGCCAACGCATACATCGGGTGTTCGATCGGGGTACGTGCCGAACCGAACACCGTGACCTTGCGTCGCCCCTTGTACTGCTCAAGGGTGCGAAAGGCGTGGTCCAGCTCGCGTAAGGCTTGCAGGGTGATTTTGGCGTTCCAGCGGTTGCTGTCGTCCTGGGCCATACGCAGGACTGTCAGCATCATGTCGCGGTACAGCGGTAGGTTGGGGCTGTCTGGAGCAACCTGCTTGAGTTGTTCTTCCAGCTTGCTCAGATCGATTCCGGTGTTCTTGAAGTGACTCGCCAGCAGTTCGTTCGGTTGGTACGGCATTCAACGTCTCCTTCTGCAGCAAAACCTCTGACCGGAACTTAGTGTGTCCGGCCGCGACACTGCGTGTGTCGCTGGCTGCTGTGGCTCGAGTGTGCGCCTCGAGCATTGCAGTAGACCTGCAAGGTCTTAGTGCAGTGGTGGTGGGCTCATTGTCGTTTTGCTCCGCCCTGCAAAGGCAAGGCGTAGGCAGGCATCCCCCTGTGCGAGCCCTGAAACGGGCGGGCGCTTGCTATCAATCTAGACGTTGATGGCTATTTGTGCCGAAAGGATCTTCACTGTGGGAGGTAGCAGAGGAGGTGAGGCAGACCGCTCGTCAGTCAGGGGCCAGGCCAGGCGTGGGTCTGGTTAACTGGAGGCGTGAGAGACTGTAGTTGTGCAGGGAGGCTTTATTATGCAACGGCTTAATCTGGAGCTCGATGCCCAGCTATTTGAGCAGCTCGAGCGCTCGGCCCAGGCCAATAACCTGAGCCTTGAAGAAGAGTGTCTGCGGCGCTTGGGGGGCGGCAAGCGGCACTCACGTTACGTCCAGGCCCTGGTGGCTGAACTGCGCGCCGATGAAAAGCAGCGGCGCGACAGCGAGGAGCTGGCCTAGGCTTATTTGCTCAGCTTGATGCCGCAGCTTTTGGCATCGAACGCTTGTTCGCCCACCTGGCGGTTGGTCTTGTATTCGGTGAACCGGTAGGTCAGCACTGCACCTTTGGCCAGCAATTGGCGGTAGCCGGTGTTTTTGCACACGCTGGCGCCCAGTTGGTCGCGCACTTTTTCCGGGTTGGCCTGCATTTGCTGGGCGTGGCTGGCGCGTACGCTCAGGTGGTTGATCAACTGCCGGCCTTCAACGGTATAGCCCTGATCAAGAATGTCCTCGTTGATCGCTCGCGGCGTGCCCACACTGCTTTCCGTAGCTACTTTCTGCAGCATTTTGCTCAGTTCGTATTCCTGCTTGGAAGCGGCGGTGGCGGCCAGCGGCAGGGCGAGCAAAAGGCTCAAGGTCGGGGCGATGAAGCGCAGCATGAATTTCTCCTGGTTCGGTAACTGGCGATTTGACCGGCAACTGCGCACGGTGTTCCCTCACGTGCAGAGCGGGGCGCCAGCAGGTAACGACAGGGGAAGGATTATAGGGGAGTCGGCAGGCAGCCTGCACGGCAAATACCATCTGCCGCTCAGCGGGCTCTGTTAAACTGGCGCGGTTTCCTTGTCTTGCCGAGTTCGCGCTGTGCCCTCTCTTTCTTGCCTATACAGTCTGTTGCCATGAGTCATGCCGTATCGCGCTTGCGCGCCGAGCGCCTGGCGCGCAGTGTCAAACCGTTCGTTGCGCGCGGATCACGGGCGCCTCGTTGCCCGCATTGCCGAGTGATTTTCAGCCATTGCCTGTGCGCCTGGCGTCCGCAAGTGCCTTCCGATTCAGCCATGTGCCTGCTGATGCACGACACCGAGCCGTTGAAACCGAGTAACACCGGCTGGTTGATCGCTGACCTGATCAGCGACACCTCGGCGTTCAGCTGGCAGCGAACGGCTGTCGATGAACAACTGCTAGCCTTGCTTGATCAACCGCACTGGCAGCCCTACATTGTTTTTCCGGGGGAGTTCGTCGAGCCGCAGCGGGTCGTCAGCGAGGTGGTGCGCGAGCCTGGCAAGCGACCGTTGTTCATCTTGCTGGATGCGACCTGGACTGAAGCGCGCAAGATGTTTCGCAAGAGCCCGTACCTGGATCGCTTCCCGGTGCTCAGCTTGCAACCCGAGCAGTTGTCGCGCTACCGCTTGCGGCGCTCCAAGCGTGACGATCACTTTTGCACTGCTGAGGTAGCTGCAATGTGCCTGGAGCTGGCGGGTGATCAGCACGCCGCGCAAGCCCTGGATGCCTACCTGGATGTATTCAGCACCCACTACCTGAGCGCCAAGCATCAGTGGCCGGTAGATGAGCAGGATGCCGTGCACCAGCGTTTGCATACCTTCCTTTGTGGCGCATTGCGTCATAATGGCCAGGCTGGCGACCAATGTGTGCATGGCTTGACCGGGTAATCAACTTGACCACCCGGTTCTGGCTCGGCATCCTTGGCGCCGATTCGGGCATGTACAAGGCTTGAAACATCGCTGTTCCTGGCCTTGAAGTGCCTTTTGGGTGTGCGGTCTATGCCGTCAACACCTTGAGTTGCCCGCCAGGCGCCTATTCTTCCTCCCTGCGCCTGCACAGAACAGGATCATTAGATTAATGGCCACGTACGAAATCCTGATTGCCGATGACCACCCGCTGTTTCGCAGTGCCCTGCGTCAGGCTGTAACCCTGGGGCTGGGGCCCGATGTTCGCCTGGTAGAAGTGGCAAGCATCGCCGAGCTGGAAACCCACCTCGCAGAAAAGTCCGACTGGGACCTGGTACTGCTGGACCTGAACATGCCGGGTGCCTACGGTTTCTCAGGCCTGGTGCTGCTGCGCGGGCAATACCCGCAAATTCCGGTGGTGATGGTGTCGGCTCAGGAAGAGGCCGCCGTCGTAGTGAAATCGCGAGAGTTTGGCGCCAGTGGCTTCATTCCCAAGTCCAGCTCACTGGAAGTGATTCAGGATGCGGTGAAGAAGATCCTCGACGGTGAAGTCTGGTGGCCGCCGCAGGCTTTCGAAAAAGTTGATGTCTCGGCAGAGGCCAAGGCCGCCAGTGAGGGCTTGGCAAGCCTCACGCCGCAGCAGTTCCGGGTGTTGACCATGGTCTGTGAAGGGTTGCTCAACAAGCAGATTGCCTATGAGCTGAACGTCTCGGAAGCGACCATCAAGGCCCATGTGACGGCGATTTTCCGCAAGCTTGGCGTGCGTACGCGCACTCAGGCGGCCCTGCTGTTGCAACAATTGGAATCGGTTTCTTCCAGCTGAAGTCACAGTCTTCACGCTTTTTTGACCCGACCTAAACTAGGCTGCTGCGCATTTTTCAGTGGATGAAGTGACCTTTATGTCATCGCCTTTCAAGGGCCAGACCGGCCTCAAACGTATCTTCAATGCTGCCGGCTACTCGTTTGACGGTCTGCGCGCAGCCTTTACCGGTGAAGCGGCGTTCCGCCAACTGGTGCTGCTCAATGTGGTGCTGATCCCCGTGGCGTTCTGGCTGGATGTCAGCCGCGCCGAACGGGCGATCCTGATTGCCGTGTGCCTGCTGGGGCTGATCGTTGAACTGCTCAACTCGGCTATCGAGGCCGCCATCGACCGGATCTCCCTGGACCGTCATCCATTGTCGAAAAATGCCAAGGACATGGGCAGCGCTGCCCAAATGGTAGCGCTGACGATAGTCGGACTGGTGTGGGCGGTGATTCTGCTCTAAGCGATGTTGGGCAGAACGATCTGATCACTACGCCGCACACCGGCGGTAAAGTTACGGCACAGTTCAAGAAACTCGCGCATGGCGGAAGTCTGGTACTTCTGCTTGTGCCAGATGAAATAGAACTGTCGGGCGAGGTCCAGCTCCGGAGTTTCCACCGCGACCAGGCTGCCACGCCGGAAGGCATCGCGCAGTGCCAGGCGTGAAATACAGCCAATGCCCAGGCCAGACTCCACAGCACGCTTGATAGCTTCGGTGTGTTCAAGCTCCAGGCGGATGTTCAGGCTGGAGCGGTGGTGGCGCATCGCCTGGTCGAAGGTCAGACGGGTACCGGAGCCTTGCTCGCGCAGAATCCAGGCTTCGTGCGTGAGCTCTTCCAGGCTGGCCCGGCCGCGGCTGGCCAGTGGGTGTTGCGGGGCACAAAACACCACCAGCTCGTCTTCCACCCAGGGTTGCACTTCAAGATCCTGATGGTTGCAATCGCCTTCGATTAGACCCAGATCAATTTCATAGTGGGCGACCTGTTGCACGATATGCGCAGTGTTCTGCACATGGAGCTTGACCTGACTTTCCGGGTGGACCTGCATGAAACTGCCGATCAGTAGCGTGGCCAGGTAATTGCCAATCGTCAGGGTGGCGCCGACCGCCAGGGAGCCGAAGCCGGATTTGCCGTTGAGCAAATCTTCGATTTCCTTGGCCTGATCGAGAAGGGCCACGGCCTGTGGCAGCAGTTGATGGCCCAGCGCGTTGAGGCTCAGGCGTTTACCGGCACGGTCAAACAGCTGGCAGCTGGACTGGCGCTCAAGTTCGGTGATCGATGTACTGGCAGCCGATTGCGATAGCGCCAGTATGCCTGCGGCTCGCGAGACGCTCTGATACTGGGCTACGGCGACGAACACCTGGAGTTGACGAAGCGTAAATCGCATATCTATATAACCGATAAGACATATCTTGATAATTCATTTAACAGATATTGTCGCTCGCACTAAACTATCGCGCAATCGCGCTCTAGGTTAGCGCTGCGTTTTATTTCAGGAGCCCGTACATGAGCAACATGAACCACGAACGTGTCCTCAGTGTTCACCACTGGAACGACACCCTGTTCAGCTTCAAGTGCACCCGCGATCCGGGTCTGCGCTTCGAGAACGGTCAGTTCGTGATGATCGGCCTGCAACAGCCCAACGGCCGCCCGCTCATGCGCGCCTACTCGATTGCCAGCCCGAACTGGGAAGAGCATCTGGAGTTCTTCAGCATCAAGGTGCCGGATGGCCCGCTGACCTCGCAGCTGCAGCACCTGAAGGAAGGCGATGAGATCATCATCAGCAAGAAGCCTACCGGCACGCTGGTGCTGGACGACCTCAACCCAGGCAAGCACCTCTACCTGCTGAGCACCGGCACTGGCCTGGCGCCGTTCATGAGCGTCATCCAAGATCCGGAAACCTATGAGCGTTTCGAAAAAGTGATCCTGGTTCACGGCGTGCGTTACGTCAACGAAGTCGCCTACCGTGAGTTCATCACCGAGCACCTGCCGCAGAATGAGTTCTTCGGTGAGGCGCTGCGCGATAAACTGATTTACTACCCAACCGTTACCCGCGAGCCGTTCGAGAACCAGGGGCGTCTGACCGACCTGATGCGCAGCGGTAAGCTGTTCAGCGACATCGGCCTGCCGCCGATCAATCCTCAGGACGACCGTGCAATGATCTGCGGTAGCCCGAGCATGCTCGACGAAACCAGCGAAGTGCTCGACAGCTTCGGTCTGAAGATTTCGGCGCGTATGCGTGAGCCAGGCGACTACCTGATCGAGCGTGCCTTCGTTGAGAAGTAAGCAACGCTGAAACAAAAAAAGCAGGCCTAGGCCTGCTTTTTTTTATTGACCTCTGGTGTGGGAGCGGGCTTGCCCCGCGATGCAATCTGACAGACAAACCGGTATCGCGGGGCAAGCCCGCTCCTACAGGTCACTAATCCAACACCACTTCCAACACGCGGATCTGATCCGGCTGCGGATAGTGCCAGCGCACCTGCACATCCCAGAACTTCACCCCGTATACACGCTCCGGCGCCGGGATCTGGTACGCCGGGCGCGGGTCTTGGGCCAGGCACTGTTCGATCAGTTCTACCAGCGGCTCTGCAAGGCGCTGGGCGTGCTCACAAGCCTGGGGCAGGGCGCTGTCGCTCCAACTGACGGCAATTGGCGCAGGCGGCGCGCTGGCCATCTGGTTAGTCGCCGTGCTGACGGCGTCGGCATAGGGCACATAGGGCTTGATATCAAGCACCGGGGTGCCATCGAGCAAGTCGATGCCCGACAGCAACAAGCGCCCGGCCTCTACTTTTTCCAGGCGCACCACCGACTGGCCAATGCCATTCGGTCGGTGGGTGGCGCGGGTGGCAAACACACCCATGGAGGTATTGCCACCCAGGCGCGGTGGGCGCACCTTGAGCCGGGGTTTGTCTTCCAGGGCCTGGTGAAACAGGAACAGGATCCACACATGGCTGACCTGTTCGAGCCCGGCCACGGCATCACCGCTGTCAAACGGCGGTAGCAGCTCCAGCACGCCACGCGCCGCAGGCGCCAGTTGAGGCTGGCGCGGGATGGCGAACTTTTCCTTGAAGCAGGAACGAACAAAACCGATCGGTGCAACGCTGTAGTTCATCGGCGGCTCAGCCACGAACCCGCAGGGTCAGACCCTTGAGGAAGTTACGCAGCAGTTGGTCACCGCAGGGCCGGTAGTTGTTATGCCCGACTTTGCGGAACAAAGCGCTCAGCTCTGGCTTGGACACCGGGAAATCGGCAGCCTTGAGGATCGCGTGCAGGTCGTCTTCCTTCAGCTCGAACGCTACCCGCAGTTTCTTCATGATGATGTTGTTGGTCACCGGCAGTTCGATGGGCAGCGCAGGGCGGCTATCGTCTTTGCCGCGCTTGAACATCACCAGGCCATCGAGAAAGTGCGCAATGACTTCGTCGGGGCAGCGAACAAAACCTTCTTCATCCTCTTTTTTCAGGTAGCCGGCAATGTCGCTGGTGCTGACATTGAAGCCGGTAAGCTTGATGATATCGGCCAGTTTGGCGTCGTTGACGTCCAGCAGGTAGCGCAGGCTGCGCAGTACATCGTTGTGAATCATGGTGACAATCCTGTTCGGGGCGCTGCCCGGGTGGCGGCGCCTTGTTGCTAGAATCTTTCGCTGCTCGCCAGGTAGCGCCACTGGCCCAGCGGCAGCTTGCTCATGGAAACGCCGCCCAGGCGAATCCGGCGCATGCTCAGCGGCGTGACGCCAACGCTGCTGCACAGCAAGGCAATCAGACCCGGCTGCGGGTTTTTCAGGACCATGCGCAGGCGCGTCTCGTTTTGCCAGCTGGCTTTGATCTTCGGCAGTTCGTTGCCCTTCCAGGTGAACCCGCGGTTAAGTCGCTCCAGGCCGTGGGCGATCATTTCACCGCTGACCTCAACCACATATTCCTGTTCAAGCTTGGCCAGGTCGGCGTTGAGCTTGCGCGTTACCCGCCAATCCTGGGTGAACACTTGCAGGCCGCTGGCGCCGTCCTGCAAGGGGGCGACGCAGCTCAAACGGGCAAAATGCCCCTTGAGTGGGCGACGCCCCTGGCTGTGCTCGGCCGACAGGTTGCTGGTTGTGATACTGCGACAGGCGCTCTCGATGTCCAGCCCGGCCGGTTGGTGCAGTAACAGGGTGACCGGTTCCAGGGCTTCGGCGCGGGCGCCGGCCAGCAGCTCGACGCGCTGGTCGGCTACCTTGAACTGCGGTTCGTCAACCACAGCCCCATCGACAGTGACCCAGCCGCCTTCGATGTACAGTTCTGCTTCCCGGCGGGAGCAACCGACCAGTTCGATGAGGCGTTTGGAAAGGCGAATGGGTTCAGACATGACGACAGCCGTAGGCATAGGGAAAGATGCCTATTGTAACCGTCCGGGCGCACTCAGGCCCGGCTACATTCGCCCGTCCGGGCATTAATCTGCGATTTCACTGCATTTCAGAAAAGTATTACGCTTTCTGTCAGCCAGTTTTGACGGATTCTGCCTGAATCAGCCTTAGGTGGAGTAAGGGATAGGGTTGGCCCATGCCATCCGTTTCCGAGCGTCCTACAACTTCGAAGCCCTGACGCAGGTAAAAACCCAATGCCTGGGGATTTTGCTCGTTAACGTCCAACTGGTCGGCATTGAGTTCGTCGATGGCATAACGCAACAGGCGTTTGCCCAGGCCTTGGCCACGCAGGGCCGGATCGATAAACAGCATTTCCACGCGCCCGGCGGCCACCCCGGCAAAACCGGTGATGCGCTGGCGGGCATCCTTGCAGCAGATCAGCATCACTGCATCGAGGTACTGGCTCAGTAGCAGTTCACGCAACAGGCAGATATAGCTTTCGGGCAGGAAATCATGGGTCGCACGCACCGACGCTTCCCAGACACGCGCCAGCTCCGGGTAGTCGCTGAAGCTTGGAGTCTGCACGTTGTTGTGCCTGTACATTGCGTTGTTCTCCTTGGGTAATTGAGAGAACGATAGTTGTAAAAAAAGATTCTTCCCCGGCATTCCGTAAAGATCCTTTTTTGGGTTCTTCACGGAGAGCGTTGAGGGCTGTGGGCTTATCCAATTGCTGTGGTGGCACCTGGAGGGCTGGTCGCGGTGGGAGCGGGCTTGCCCCGCGATCTGGTGCGATACAGCAAATCGCGGGGCAAGCCCGCTCCCACCGGCAGGGTCAGCCCAGCCACCCCATCAAATGGATAAGCCCACAGCCCTCAACGCTCTCCGTGAAGAAGCAAAAAAAAGCCCCGCCAGAATCGGCAGGGCTATTTTCAACCGCTACGGTCAGATGGGTTCAGCCCACATGTCGTACTCGTCGGCGTCGGTCACCCGGCAGCGCACGGTGTCACCCGGCTTGAAGCCGTGGTTGCCATCGATGAACACATTACCGTCGATTTCCGGCGCGTCGAAGTAGCTGCGGCCTACCGAGCCTTCTTCTTCAACTTCGTCGATCAGCACGTCGATTTCGCGGCCGATACGCAGTTGCAGGCGGGCGGTGCTGATTGCCTGCTGATGGGCCATGAAACGATCCCAGCGCTCTTGCTTGACGTCGTCCGGAACAACATCCAGGCCCAGGTCGTTGGCCGGGGCGCCTTCGACTGGCGAGTACTGGAAGCAGCCGACGCGGTCGAGCTGGGCTTCGGTCAGCCAGTCGAGCAGGTATTGGAAGTCTTCTTCGGTTTCGCCTGGGAAGCCGACGATGAAGGTGGAGCGGATGATCAGCTCCGGGCACTGTTCGCGCCATTTCTTGATGCGCGCCAGGGTGCGGTCTTCGAAGGCAGGGCGCTTCATCGACTTGAGCACTTTCGGGCTGGCGTGCTGGAACGGGATGTCCAGGTACGGCAGGATCTTGCCGGCGGCCATCAGCGGGATGATGTCGTCGACGTTCGGGTACGGGTAAACGTAGTGCAAGCGCACCCAGGCACCCAGGCTGCTCAGGGCTTCGCACAGTTCGAGCATGCGGGTCTTGACCGGACGGCCGTTCCAGAAGTCGGTCTTGTACTTGACGTCGACGCCGTAGGCGCTGGTGTCCTGGGAAATCACCAGGATTTCCTTGACCCCGGCCTTGACCAGGCGCTCGGCTTCGCTCAGCACGTCGCCCACCGGACGGCTGACCAGTTTGCCACGCATCGATGGAATGATGCAGAAGCTGCAGCTGTGGTTGCAGCCTTCGGAGATCTTCAGGTAGGCGTAGTGGCGCGGCGTCAGCTTGACCCCTTGCGGCGGCACCAGGTCGATCAGCGGGTTGTGGTCCTGGCGCGGTGGTACCACTTCGTGCACTGCGGTAACCACTTGTTCGTACTGCTGCGGGCCGGTTACGGCCAGCACGCTTGGGTGCACGTCGCGGATGTTGCCTTCCTCGACACCCATGCAGCCGGTAACGATGACTTTGCCGTTTTCCTTGATGGCTTCACCGATGACCTCAAGGGACTCGGCCTTGGCGCTGTCGATAAAGCCGCAGGTATTGACCACCACCACATCGGCGTCCTGATAGGTGGGCACGACTTCATAGCCTTCCATGCGCAGCTGGGTCAGGATGCGCTCGGAATCGACCAGGGCCTTGGGGCATCCCAGAGATACGAAGCCGACCTTAGGCGTGGTTGGCGTAGGAGTGGTGGACATGACTAACCTCGGTGTAAGGGGGACAGTCGTGCCACAAGCGCGCTGTCCTGTTGGGCGCTAGCAGCGCCTCTGATCAAAAAGTGCGCAATTCTAGCGGGCGCAAAGTCACTTGACCAGCAGAAAAGCGACGAACGCTAAGCTATGCTTCGCGACGATATGCCTGTGTTTACATCGGGCTCTGCAAGCGCGCGTGGTGTGGCTGCGAGCATTTTAACGTTTTACTGGCCCACGGGTCTTGGTTGCAGGAGCGACGGATGGTTCAGGCAAGCGATCAGGCGCAATCGGGGCATTCGGCGGCCAGGCCGCTGAGCCTGCTGGTGGCGGCAGTCGGGGTGGTTTACGGTGATATCGGCACCAGCCCCCTGTATACCCTCAAAGAAGTGTTTTCCGGCAATTATGGCGTGCCGGTCAATCATGACGGCGTGCTGGGCATCCTGGCGTTGATCTTCTGGTCGTTGATCTGGGTTGTCTCGTTCAAGTACGTGGTGTTCGTCCTGCGTGCCGACAACCAGGGTGAAGGTGGCACCATGGCCCTGACCGCCCTGGCCCGGCGGGCGTCAGCGCCGTACCCCAAGTTGCGTGCGGTAATGGTGGTGTGCGGCCTGATTGGCGCTGCGCTGTTTTATGGCGACAGCATGATCACCCCGGCCATTTCGGTGTTGTCAGCGGTGGAAGGCCTGGGGCTGGCATTCGACGGGATCGACCACTGGGTTGTGCCGATTGCACTGGTTGTGCTGGTTGGGTTGTTTTTGATTCAAAAGCATGGCACTGCACGGATTGGTACCTTGTTTGGCCCGATAATGGTCGTCTGGTTTCTGGTCCTGGCGGCGTTGGGCGTGCATGGCATTTCCCAGAGCCCTGAAGTGCTCAAAGCGTTCAATCCGGTGTGGGCTGTGCGCTTTTTCATTGTTCACCCTGGTATGGGCGTCGCCATTCTCGGCGCAGTGGTGCTGGCCTTGACCGGGGCCGAGGCGCTGTATGCCGATATGGGCCACTTTGGCCGCAAACCGATTGCACGCGCCTGGTTTGCCTTGGTGCTGCCGGCATTGGTACTCAACTACTTCGGGCAGGGCGCGATGCTCTTGCAGAACCCGGAGGCGGCGCGTAACCCTTTCTACTTGCTGGCGCCAAGTTGGGCCTTGATACCGTTGGTCGGCCTGTCCACGATGGCAACGGTGATTGCCTCTCAGGCGGTGATCTCCGGGGCCTTCTCGCTGACGCGCCAGGCTATCCAGCTGGGTTATGTGCCACGCATGCAAATCCAGCACACCTCGCATGACGAGCAAGGGCAAATTTATATCGGCGCGGTGAACTGGGCGCTGATGGTTGGCGTGATCCTGTTGGTGCTCGCCTTCGAGTCGTCTGACGCGCTTGCGTCGGCCTATGGCGTGGCAGTGACCGGGACCATGCTGATGACCACGCTGCTGGTGTCGACCGTCATGCTGTTGCTGTGGAAGTGGCCACCGATACTGGCGGTACCGGTACTGCTCAGCTTCCTGTTTGTCGACGGCCTGTTCTTTGCCGCCAACGTGCCGAAAGTGGTGCAGGGCGGGGCCTTTCCGGTGCTGGCGGGGATCGCCTTGTTTGTCTTGATGACCACCTGGAAGCGCGGTAAGCAGATTTTGGTTGAGCGCCTGGATGAAGGCAGCCTGCCGTTACCACTGTTTATCAGCAGTATTCGCGTGCAGCCGCCGCACCGGGTCGAGGGCACGGCGGTGTTCCTCACCGCCCGGCAGGATGCCGTTCCCCATGCGTTGCTGCACAACATGTTGCATAACCAGGTGCTGCACAACCAGGTGGTGCTGTTGACGGTGATCAGTGAAGACATGCCGAGGGTGCCGGCGCAGCAGCAGTTTGAAATTGAAGCCTATGGCGAGGGGTTTTACCGCGTGCTGCTGCACTTTGGCTTCATGGACGAACCGGATGTGCCGGCCGCGTTGAAGCTATGCCATCTGGAGGGGCTGGACTTCAGCCCGATGCGCACTACCTATTTCCTCAGCCGGGAGACGGTGATTCCGTCGCGGCTGGTGGGGATGGCGCGTTGGCGGGCGATGTTGTTTGCGTTCCTGTTGAAGAATGCCAACGGTACTTTGCGCTTCTTCAACTTGCCGTTGAACCGGGTGATCGAGTTGGGCACCCAAGTTGAAATATAACGGGTTCTGCAGGGGCGGGCTTGGCCCGCTAAGCAGGCACTGCGGTGAATGGCACGGGCTTCGCCCGTGTTCGCGGGGCAAGCCCGCTCCCACAGGTAGTGCAAGACAGTTGATAAAGGGTCAGTTCTGTTCGGCGACGCTGGTTTTGCCCTGGCGGGTTTCGATATCGCTGATCAAGCGCTTGGCCAGTGCCGGGTAGTTCTCGTCAAAGTGATGGCCGCCTGGTAGTTTCAGGCGTTCGCCAACGGCGGTGTGGTCGGTGCAGCCGCTTTCGTCAGCTTCTTCTTCACCGTAGATACACACCACTTTCGCCGCCGGTAGCCTGGCCATTTCCGGTCCGGTAGGCGCTTCTTTGCCAGCGTTGCCCAGCCAGCCTTCGACCTCGATCTCAAAGCTGCCACTGCGGGCGAAGGCCAGCAGAATCACCGCGTCGATACGCTTCTGGTCTTCCTCGGGAAGGCGGTTGTAAATCGCCGGTAGAACGTCGGCACCGAAGGAGTAGCCGGTCAGCACAAAGCGTTTGGTGCCCCATTTCTGACGGTAGTGTTGCATCAGCTCCGAGAGGTCTATGGCGCTTTGTTCGGGTGTTTTGTGCTGCCAGTAGTAGCGCAGGGTGTCGATGCCGACCACGGGATAACCGAGTTTTGCCATCTCGCCGGCAACATCACGGTCCAGGTCACGCCAGCCACCATCACCGGAGAGGAACAGGGTCACAGTATCGGTGGTCTGCCCGGCGGGTACCTCGACCACCGGGATGCTCATGGCGTTGCCTTCTTCACCCAGCAAAGCCTGGGTCAGCTGCGCCTTGAGCACTTGCGGCAGGTGGATGTCGTAATCGCTGATGCTGGTTTCGGCATTGGCTTGGTCGCGTACAAACGCTGCGCTGGCGTCGTCGGGGTTGTCGTTCCAGGCCACATTCCAGTGGCCGTGGGCTGCCGACTTCGGTAAAGGGCTGGCGCAGCCGGCGCGCTCGATATTGAAATCTACCGAGATCGCCAGGGCTTTGTCGTCATTCTGTGTCGCCAACCACTGCCAGGCTTGTGCGGCACCTGGGCCGATACCCGCGACCACGGAGGCCGGGCCCTGCAATTGTTGCAGGGCCTGATTCAGTGCAGTTTGCTGTAAGGTGCAGTCGCTGGGTGGCAGGATGACTTGTACGATCTGTGCTTCGCCGCTTTGGCTCAGGTTCAGCAGTTGCTTGTCGGTCAGCGCTTGATCCTGAGTGACCGCGATGGCCACGTGGGCTTTGGTGTGGGTGCCAGGCGTCGTGCGGGTGAGGCTACTGCCATCGCCCAGGGTCAAGTGTTCCAGGCGTGGCTCGGGTGCAGGGCGGGTCCACAGCCAGAAGCCCAGAACGGCAGCGAGCAAGCTCAGGGCCAGGGTTGCCAGGAAGTACGGCCAGTAGCGTCGAATCATCAGCGTTTCACCAATCCGGTCAGGCCGCCTGCGATCAGGGCGGCGGTGTCGGCCAGTGCCACCAGCGGATCGAGTCCGGCCGGCACGGCCATGTAGCGGGGTTCCCAGTCGGGCTGGAACTTGTCTTTGAAGCGGCGCAGCCCCTGGAAGTTGTACAACTGCTCTCCACGTTGGAACACCATCGAGCCCAAACGTTGAGTCAATGGCGCGCCACGACGTGGTTGCAAGCCGGAAAGTGGCACCATGCCCAGGCTGAAGCGGGCGTAACCCAGGCTTTTATAGTGCAGGATCAGGCCGACCATCATGAACTCCATGGTCAGCTTTGGCGCTTGTGGGTGGGCGCGCATCAGGTC
Organism: Pseudomonas sp. NUPR-001; assembly: GCF_052147955.1. Taxonomy (NCBI): domain Bacteria; kingdom Pseudomonadati; phylum Pseudomonadota; class Gammaproteobacteria; order Pseudomonadales; family Pseudomonadaceae; genus Pseudomonas; species Pseudomonas sp. NUPR-001. The sequence continues at coordinate 4,613,216 of NZ_CP197353.1, read as the reverse complement.
GAGGCTTGCCAGTTCGCGGCTGTGGGTTTCCAGCAGGTTGGCAAACGCCACCGGGCGGCCCTCGAAGCGGATCAGGGCAATGCGAAAATGTTGCAGGTATTCGGGGCTGAAACGACCGAGGGAGAAACCTTTCTCACGCACGTTCTTGCCACCTAGCCAGGCATCGGAAATCGCTTTTAGCTCCTCCAGTGGCGCTTGTCCTGGTTCATGCACTTCCAGGCTCAGGCCATCGCGGCCGCCTCGATTCCAGGTGTAGCGCAGGTCTTTCATTTCCTTGCCTTTGGCTTCCAGGTCGAAGCGATGAAGGTCGACCCGTGCCTCTTCGCCCAGCTTGATCGCGGTCAGGCCGATGTCCATGTAGAACGGCAGATTCTCCGCGCGCACCTGATAGAACACCGGGCGGGCATGGTGAACGTCACACAGGTCGCGGAACTGCCAGATCATCTCGGCGCGTTTCTGCGCTGGGCCAATCGGGTCGTACAGGGCAACCAGGCTGCGACCGCGGTGGGCATACATTAGAAACGCATCATCTTCAGGATCGAACAGCAGCGCCTTGTCGCCGGTTAGCGCCAGGCCGCCATCGGGTTGGTCCGAGGCCTGCAGGATCTGTTTGGCGCGTTGCAGCTCCTCGGCGCCTGGCAAGTGAATGACCGGACGTGCGGTGCGCAGAAGCCATGTCAGGGCGACGACCACCAGCAAAATCGCGCTGCCCAGGGCAGAGCGCAAGCCGCGAGGGGCATCGGCGTCCAGGGTGAACTGCCACCACAGCTGATGGCTGTAAGGGACGTCTTGATAGGCAAACAACAGCAGCCAGATCGACGCCGCGAGTACGCAGGCACTGGCGACCAGGTAGGTCGGCGAGAACGGCAGCTCAAGCAAGCGGCTGGGGCGGTAAAAGGAGCGACGGAACAGCGCCAGCAGGCAGGCGGTGAAGGTCAGAATACTGGCCTCTTCCCAATCAAAGCCCTTGAGCAGTGAGAGCAGGGCGCCGACCAGCAGCAAGATGGTGGTTAGCATCCAGGCGGCAGACAGGCGGCGGCGCAGGCCCTGGGCCAGCAGCAGGCACAACACACCGATCAGGCTGGCGCCGAAGTGCGAGGCATCGATCAGGCGATGGGGAATCAGAAAACCCAGGTGCTCCAGGCGCTCGTCGATTTCCGGTGTGGCGCCAGAGAACAACAGGACGACGCCAGAGAGAAACACCAGCACCGCCAGCACCGGGGCGGCCAGTCCGGATGCTGCGCGTATGGCCTGGCGGGTGAGCAAAAAGCGTCGTGCCTCGCTGGCCAACAACAAGGCGCAGGCCAGGAGCAATGGCAGCACAACATAAATCAGGCGATACAACAGCAAGGCCGCAGCCAGTGGCGCAGCACCGAGTTGATCGGCAAAGGCGGCCAGCAGGATCGCTTCAAACACCCCGACACCACCGGGTACGTGGCTCAACACCCCGGCTGCCAGGGCCAGCAGGTATACCAGAAGAAAAGCCCCAAAGGGTGGCGCTTCAGGCAGCAGCAGGTACAACACGGTTGCCGCAGCGGCCACGTCCAGAGCGGTGATCAGCAGTTGCAGGGCCGTCAGGCGTGCACCGGGCAGGCGCAGGGTGCGACGCCCGACCCGCACCAGCAAGTTGTCGGCCTGTGGCTGTTCCGGCAGACGCCGGCGGTACAGGCCGTGAACCAGCAGGGCCGCCAGGCCTAGCACTGCCAGGGCGATGCCTGCCAGCAATGCTTGGGGTAAATGCAAGGCTGTTGCCGCTGCCGGCAGGTTGCTCAAGGTGGCCATGGCGGCCAGTGGTGGCAGGGCACAGCCTAGCGAAAGGCTGGCGAACAGGGTCATGCGCGCAACTTCTGCCGCACCAATGCCTTGGCGCGCGTAAAGCCGGTAGCGCACCGAGCCACCGGAGAGCAGTGACAGGCCTATGGCGTTACCAATGGCAAAAGCACTGAAACCACCCATGGCCAAGGTCTGGGGCGGCAGTTTGACACCTGCGTAGCGACTGGCCGACCACTCGTAACCCAGCAAGATAACGAAACCCACCACGGTTGCCAGCAGCGCGCCGCCCAGCGAGGCGGGCGGCACGCTGAGCAGCGAATCATGCAGAGCATAGATGTCCAGTTCGCTGAGCAGATGGCGACAAGCGATCAGGGCAATGCTGAACAGCAGTAACGTCACTGCCAGGCCGATGGGCTGCTTGTAGCGGCTCAAGCGCTCAATCCAGCGCAAACGTTGTGCGGCAACGGGCAGAGCGGAAGTGACAGGAGCTTCGGTGTCGGGTGTGTGGCTGCGCATCAAACATCTCTTGAAGGGCGCACGCCAGGAGGAAAGAATCCAGCCAAGGTACCAATCCCTATGGAAAGTCATGGCCACTATGATCGGGCCGCTGCATACCAAGAGGATAGTTAAAGAAAATTTATATTGCCGCGCGGGCTGAGAGGAGGGGGGCTGAAACGCAGATACAAAAAAGGCCACTTTTTGCAAAGTGGCCTTTTTCGATGTTTGGTTGCGGGAGCCGGATTTGAACCGACGACCTTCGGGTTATGAGCCCGACGAGCTACCAGGCTGCTCCATCCCGCGTCTGATGGGGCGCATTCTACAGCCTTTGCTCAGGCTGTCAACGCTTAACTGTTGATTTTCAATATATTTATGCCGATGCCTTTTTTCAGGCAAAGAAAAAGGCCACTCCGAAGAGTGGCCTTTTCTGAATCTGGTTGCGGGAGCCGGATTTGAACCGACGACCTTCGGGTTATGAGCCCGACGAGCTACCAGGCTGCTCCATCCCGCGCCTGTGAGGTGAATTCTACAGTTATGCGCTGTCGTGTCAAGCGCTCATTTGAAGAAATCCTTTTTTGTTCAAATGCTTAGCGCGTTCAACGAAGCCTGTGAGGCCGGTGGGCGGGGCCTTCTGACAGTTAATGTGTATATTCATCCAGTGTTAAGTGGTGTATTGGTGCGCAGCGGTGAGATACTACTTACACCATTTTCAGCTATGGCCTAGGCCGCAGATGTCCCAGCGCAAGATCATCCATATAGATTGCGATTGTTTTTACGCGGCTATCGAAATGCGTGACGACCCGCGTCTGGTGGGGCGTCCGTTGGCGGTAGGGGGCTCGGCTGACCGGCGTGGGGTCATCGCTACCTGCAACTATGAGGCGCGGGCCTATGGTGTGCGCTCAGCCATGTCGTCCCGGCATGCACTGAAACTGTGTCCTGATCTGTTGATCGTCAAGCCACGGATGGATGCCTATAAAGAAGCCTCCCGGGAGATTCACTCGATCTTTCGCGACTACACCGACCTGATCGAGCCTTTGTCACTGGATGAAGCCTATCTGGATGTTTCGGATAGCAGCTGGTTTGCTGGCAGCGCAACACGCATTGCTGCCGATATTCGCCGTCGGGTTGCCCAGCAACTGCACATCACCGTCTCGGCGGGCGTAGCGCCGAACAAGTTCCTGGCCAAGATAGCCAGCGACTGGCGCAAGCCCAATGGTCAGTTTGTCATCACCCCCAATGAAGTCGAGGCCTTCGTTGCCGCGCTGCCGGTCAGTAAGCTGCATGGCGTAGGAAAGGTCACAGCGGACAAACTCGGGCGCCTGGGCATCAGTACTTGCCTGGAGCTACGTGATTGGAGTCGCCTGGCCCTGGCCCGTGAGTTCGGCAGCTTTGGCGAGCGTTTGTGGGGGCTGGCGCGGGGGATCGATGATCGTGCTGTGCACAATGACAGTCGCCGTCAGTCGGTGAGTGTGGAAAATACCTACGACACCGATTTGCCTGATCTGAACAGTTGCCTGGAAAAACTCCCGGAACTGATGGCCTCCCTGGCAGGGCGGGTGGCACGCATCGACGATAGCTACCGGCCGGGTAAACCTTTCGTCAAAGTGAAGTTTCACGATTTTACCCAGACGACCCTGGAGCAGTCTGGCGCCGGGCGTGACCTTGCCAGTTACCAGCAGTTGCTAAGCCAGGCATTTGCCCGTGGCGGCAAGCCAGTAAGGCTGCTGGGCATTGGTGTGCGTTTGCAGGATTTACGCGCGGGTCATGAGCAGTTGGAACTGTTTGGTCGCGATGGTGTGTGAATGCTATCGCGGGGCAAGCCCGCTCCTACGGTAGGAGTGGGCTTGCCCCGCGATAAGTCAATCAATGCACGCCAGGATCGGCCACCAGGCGGCCGGCATCCTTGGTCAGTGCCTGAAGAAACTCCTGCTGCAACTCAGGATCGTTGCGCGTGAGTTCGATCAGGCTCTGTTCCAGCTCGCTGGCCTCTTCTTCCAGCCCCAGCTCAGACAAGCGCTTGACCCGATGTACCCATTGGTTGACTTCGTCGTCTTCAAGGTCATCAAAAATCAAGTCGTGGGCTTCCACCAGTTTGCTGCGCAAGGTGCTGCTGATCAGCAGGCTGGCATCGCCACGGACATTGTTGTCCTCATCGGCGACTTGCAGGTGCAACGTGCCAATGTGAGTCAGGTTCTGTTCGGAGAACGGGCTGTCGAGCAGGTTCAGAAGCAACACCCCGTTGCGGTCAGTGGTCAGGGTATGGCTTATTTTGCCAGCCTTGACTTCAACCGGACGGTCGCTCCACGGCAGGCTGGTGTATTCCTGGCGCTTGTCCTTCTGAATCTCGGTGATCCCGGCAAGGTTTTGCTGGGCGCGACCGTTGGACTGAGCATTCATGAACGGGTTGAGGCCGTCGACGCCGTAGCTGAACCAGTCGCGCGTGACACTGTCGGGCAGGTTGCCCAGCGCGAAGATATTGACCACATTGGCACCAACGCCGGCAACCACTGCCACCGCCCCCAACGGGATCTCGTAGATTTCCCGCCAGGGTTGGTAGGGCGTGTAGCGGTCATAACGACGGGTAACTTCGAACTCGGTGACTTCGAAGTTTTTCTGTTCGTGAATGCGCACACGCCGCTGCGGCAGTTCGAGCACCTTCGGGTCCCCGACATCGACTTGCAGGCTGTGTTCGAGCAGCTTGCGCTCGATGCGTTCCTCATGCTCGCTGCGCTGCGACATCTGGTTGGCGCAACCGCTGAGTAACAGGGCGCCGCACAGTGCGGCGCCCCCCAGGGGAAAGGTACTTCGCTTGAACATGATTACTCTTGCGTTGGCTTAGCGACGAATGCGGGCTTGCAGGAACGACAGCGCCTCAGCCAGTGGCAGTGCTTGCGCGTCACGCTCTGTGCGGTGCTTGTATTCCAGGTTGCCTTCGGCCAGGCCGCGGTCGCTGACCACGATCCGGTGCGGAATACCGATCAGTTCCATGTCGGCAAACTTGATCCCCGGGCTGGTTTTCTTGTCACGGTCGTCCAGCAGTACTTCGAAGCCAGCGGTGGTCAGCTCTTTATAGAGCGTGTCGGTCGCTTCACGCACCTGCTCGGTTTCGTAGCGCAGCGGTACCAGAGCGATCTGGAATGGGGCCAGGGTGTCGCTCCAGATAATGCCGTTTTCGTCATAGTTCTGCTCGATGGCAGCCGCCACCACGCGCGAAACACCGATACCGTAGCAACCCATGCTCAGGGTCACAGGCTTGCCGTTTTCGCCCAGGACTTGGCACTTGAGTGCTTCGCTGTACTTGGTGCCCAGCTGGAAGATATGCCCGACTTCGATGCCGCGCTTGATCACCAGCGTGCCCTGACCATCCGGGCTTGGGTCGCCTTCAACGACATTTCGCAGGTCTGCCACTTGTGGAACTGGCAGGTCGCGCTCCCAGTTGACGCCGAAATAGTGCTTGTCATCGATGTTGGCACCGATGCCGAAGTCGCTCATCAGCGCAACCGAACGGTCGATGATGCAAGGGATTGGCAGGTTCAGCGGGCCGAGCGAGCCTGCACCGGCGCCGATGGCGTCACGCAGTTCCTGGTCGCTGGCCATGACCAGCGGGCTGGCGACTTCTGGCAGGTTGGCAGCCTTGATCTCGTTCAGTTCGTGGTCGCCACGGACGATAAGCGCAACCAGCTTGCCTTCTTCGGCGGCATGCACGATCAGGGTCTTGACGGTCTTCTCGATCGGCGTGCTGTAGTTCTCTACCAGCTCGGCGATGGTTTTGGCGTTCGGCGTGTCGACCAGGCGCAGCTCTTCGGTTGGCGCCGGGCGCACGGTTTCCCGTGGAATGGCTTCGGCCTTCTCGATGTTGGCAGCGTAATCGGAGCTGTCGCTGAAGATCACATCGTCTTCGCCGGATTCGGCCAGTACGTGGAATTCGTGGGAGTAGCTACCGCCGATCGAGCCGGTGTCGGCTTGTACTGGGCGGAAGTCCAGGCCCAGGCGGGTGAAGATGTTGCTGTAGGCCAGGTGCATGCGGTCGTAGGTTTCCTGCAGGGAAGCCTGGTCGGCATGGAAGGAGTAGGCATCCTTCATGATGAATTCGCGGCCACGCATCAGGCCAAAGCGCGGACGGATCTCGTCACGGAACTTGGTCTGGATCTGATACAGGTTCAATGGCAGCTGTTTATAGCTGTTGAGCTCGTTGCGGGCGAGGTCGGTGATCACTTCTTCGTGGGTCGGGCCGACGCAGAAATCGCGCCCATGACGGTCTTGCAGGCGCAGCAGCTCGGGGCCGTACTGCTCCCAGCGGCCAGACTCCTGCCACAGTTCGGCAGGCTGGATGCTTGGCATCAGCACTTCCAGGGCGCCGGCGGCGTTCATTTCCTCGCGGACCACGGTCTCGACCTTGCGCATAACCCGAAGGCCCATCGGCAGCCAGGTGTAAAGGCCGGATGCGAGCTTGCGGATCATGCCGGCCCGCAGCATGAGCTGGTGGCTGATGACGACCGCGTCGGACGGGGTTTCTTTTTGAGTAGCGAGCAAATATTGACTGGTGCGCATGGTAGGCCGTTGTCGGTTGCTTAAGACTTAAAATGACCCCGCATTGTACGGGGGCGATTCGGTGGCGTACAGGATGCCGGAGCACGACGGCGTTGTCAGCCCGAATCGAGACAAGAAAAAGCCCGGCAGTGCCGGGCTCTTTCGTGCTGGGAATACTGAAAGCCCGGGGCTTACAGGATGCTCAGCGGGTACTCGACGATCAGACGCAGTTCGTCGATCGATGGCGATCCGTAGTAAACGCCATCGCCAGAGCGGTAGGTGGCCTGACGAACGCGGAAGCTCAGGTCCTTCGCTGCGCCTTCTTGCAGCACGTACTTGATGTCGATGTCGCGTTCCCATTCCTTACCGTCGTCGGTGGTGCGGGTCTTGGCATCGGTACCGCGGGCGTAGCGGGTCATGAAGGTCAGGCCTGGAACGCCGAACTCAGCGAAGTTCAGGTCGTAGCGTGCCTGCCAGGATTTTTCGTCTTCGGCGTTGAAGTCGGAACGGGCGATGGAGTTGGCCAGGAAGATCGAGCCGCCGCCGTCGATGCCGTAGGCGTAGTCACCGTCACCGCTCAGCGCCTGGTAGGCCAGGGTGAAGGTGTGCGCGCCAATGTTGTAGGCGCCGGACAGGCTGAATGCGGTGTTGTCGAGCTCGCCGCCACGGGTGGCAAACGCACCGGTGCGGTTGTCGCCAATGGACTTGGTGTCATAGATGTTGAAGTCGAACACCAGGCCTTGGTTATCGTTGATCGGCAGGGCCCAGTTGATGTTGCCGTACCATTTGCGGAAGTGATCTTCTACGTGGGAGTAGTAGACACTGGAGCTCAGGGTGTCGGTGAAGGCGTAAGTACCGCCGACCACGTCAGCCTGGGTCAGGCCAGGGTTCTTGTTGCGGTCATCGTCCAGGCCGCCAATGCTGTCGTGGTAAGACTGCGATTGTGCGTTCAGTGCGGTGAAGCGACCGGCGTTCAGTTCCAGGCCTTTGACTTCTTTGCTGGTCAGCAAGAAACCTTCAACGGTTTCAGGCAGCAGGCGGCTGTCGTCAGTTGCCAGTACTGGCATGGAGGTGAACTGAGTACCGTACTTCAGGACGGTGTCGGAAATGCGCATTTTGACTGCGCCACCGCCTTCGGAGAAGGAGTCTTCGGAGCGGCCGTCAGAGCCGGTAGGGAACTGACCGGTACCAGCGCGGCCCTTGCCGCTGTCCAGTTTCAGGCCGAGCATGCCGATGGCGTCAACGCCGAAACCGACAGTGCCTTGGGTGAAGCCGGACTCGAAGGTGCCGAGGAAGCCCAGGCCGGTCTCTTCAACGCGGCTTTGTTCATCGTTAGGAACGTTACGGAAGTCGCGGCTGAAATACAGCATGCGAGTTTTAACGTTCAGCGAGCTGTCTTCAACAAAGCCCTTGGATTCACTCTGAGACGAGGCGATTGCCATCTGCGAGGTGCCTGCTGCAACAAACAGCCAGGGCGATCATGCTCCACTTCATCACGCGCATCGTGACTTGCTCCTTTGGTTTTTAGGAAGAGTACTGCCGTCGCCGATTGGTTTTTTTATGCGGCGCGGCTCTTTCTTTTTGTGTCGGCGGAAATGTATATCACGCTGACTGTTGTTGGCGATATGGGGGAAAAGAACCTTTCGGTAACTTTACGGTCATGTCGCTAACGGTTATGTCCCTGTCGCAAATCACGTCCCGGTTTTGCGGGGCGTTCAACTCCAGCGCTGCTCTAGGCGGTTTAAGGGTAGGCAAAAACAATCTAACCCCCCGACTCCCGAACTCCCTGGTTAACCCATGCAACTGTTGTTATTTGTCGCGCTTCACCGACTCAATGCAGGTGTCGTGCCGACTGTGGCGAATGAGAAAGCAAAAAGTGTGCTCAAAAGCTGCTGCCGTTCACAAAATTTTCACGCCGGGCGCAGCTGGAGGCTGCACGGTGCCGCAAATCCGGGGGGCTAAGATCTTTTGGTTCGAACCAGCAGGCGGGGCGGGAATAAGAAAAAAGCTGTCCTTTGGGTTAAGTCGTTACCGTTAAAGCCGCTAGCTGAGTACTTTGCGGATGTTTTGGGGGCTGGTCGCACAAGGGGAGCCTCATTTTGGTGCGAAAAGTAGCGCTTTGTTACGTTTCGGGCTGTTACCTGCCCGTTTGTCGGACGGCGGCAGAGGTGAGCCCCGGTGTGGTGCGTTTTTTCTCGGAACATACGCCTTTGGTCATGCTCCGGGAGGCGGTTAGCGGTATCCTGCAGCATTCGCACTGCTGTGGCTCGCAGGCAAAGTATTAAATAGTTGTAGGAGATTCTCCGTGTTTGATTTGGATCAACGTCTTCAAGAAGACACCTTTGTGTTGGGAGATTTTCCTCTTTGTCGGCTGTTGCTGAGCAAGGATGCCAACTATCCCTGGTTCATTCTGGTGCCGCGTCGTGCAGATATCAGTGAATTGTTTCAATTGAGTGACAGCGATCAGGCGCAACTCTGGAAAGAAACCACCTTTCTGGCCGAAACCCTGAAAGATAGTTTTGCCGCAGACAAAATGAATGTCGCAACCCTGGGTAATGTAGTCAGCCAACTACACATGCATGTCATTGTGCGCAAGCGCAACGATCCAGCCTGGCCAGCTCCGGTGTGGGGAAACAAGCCTGCTGTAGCTTATGAGTCAGATCAGGTTGCACACGTGCGCGAGCGTCTGAAAACAGTGCTCAGTAATAATGACGACATCAGATTCGTCGAGGTGTGAGCAATGACACTTGAAGCGCGGGTAACCGAGCTGGAAAGCCGCCTGGCGTTTCAGGACGATACGATCCAGGCCCTCAACGATGTGCTGGTCGAGCAGCAGCGGGCGGTTGAGCGTCTGCAGCTGCAGATGGCGGCTTTGCTCAAGCGTTATGAGGAAATGGTCGGGCAGTATCAAAGCAGCGAAGAAGAGGCGCCACCGCCTCATTATTGAGTGGCGTTGCCTTCAGGCATGAAAAAGGTTCTTCACGGATTGGCTTCGAGGGCTGTGGGCTTATCCATTTGAAGGGGTGGCTGGGCTGGCCCCTTCCGCCTTTTTTCTTGGAGAAAGGAGGCAAAACCGCTGGCTCCCACCGCGACAAGTCCTCCAGGCACTTCCACTCGGCACCACCGCAATTGGATAAGCTCGCAGCCCTCAAAGCCAAGGCCAATCCTGCCCCGGAAATCCGTGAAGAACCATAAAAAAACTGCGGTCGCCCAGGCGCCGCGGTTTTTTATGGATAGCGTTTCAGCGCCGTGGGGCGGCAATCACGTCTTCGGCCTGCAGGCCTTTGTCGCGGTTCATGACCGAAAACTCAACGCGCTGACCTTCGACCAGAACGCGATGGCCTTCGCCGCGAATGGCGCGAAAGTGCACGAAGATGTCATCACCCGAATCGCGGGAGATGAAGCCGAAACCCTTGGACGTGTTGAACCACTTGACCGTGCCGGTATCGCGGTTGCTCATGTCGTATTGGCTGTGCTGGTTGTGCGTGCTGCCCGTTTTGAGGAAGCCGGCAACCAGATGTAGGGTAACAGCCAGCAGCGTGCAGCCCAGTGCTGGCAAATTGCCCAGTTCCGGGCGGGCAAGCAGCGTCAGTGTTTGCAGCACCACAGCCAGCACCAGTAGAGCGCTGCTCAGGCGTTGCAGCTGTAGCCGGGCGCCTTTGTAATGTTGCGGCACTACCGGGGCGAGGAGCAGGTTCAGCAAGCCGAACAGGGCCAGGTAAACGGCTTCCGGTTGCTGCAGTAGCGGGACTGCGTCGGTTCTTAAGCTAGGTATGAAGGACAGCAGCAAAGCTGCAGCGCCCGTCAACAGGTGGACGATCTTGAACATGTTGGTTGGCTCACATTGATAAGGCATATCACAGGAAGAGCTGACGTCACGGCGCGCATGGGTATGAGAAGCGCAAAAACGTGAAAAATAAGGTCAGCCTATGCGCCCCTGTTGTGACTATCGTCAGGGGTGGCACGGCGCCTATTTAACAGCAAACCCCTGGGCTTCTCAAATCATCGGCAAACCGTGTGTCGCTTGCTTGCGTTCAGCGCCTTGGTTACCTGCAGCCCTGTGTCGCAGCTGCAAGGCTGCAGTTGCTGGTAAGTCTTGATACAGTGGGGTGTACCTGCTTGATCATCAAACATCATGAAAGGGGAATCGCATGGCTATTGATATCGGTATCAGCGAAGAGGATCGCAAGTCCATTGTCGATGGATTGTCGCGGCTCTTGTCAGATACTTATGTACTTTATCTGAAGACCCATAACTTTCACTGGAACGTCACCGGGCCGGCCTTTCGAACATTGCACTTGATGTTTGAAGAGCAATACAACGAACTGGCCTTGGCGGTCGACTCCATTGCCGAACGTATTCGTGCCTTGGGCTTTCCTGCGCCGGGTGCCTATTCAATCTATGCCCGCTTGTCTTCTATCAAGGAAGAAGAGGGTGTGCCGCCTGCCAATGAAATGATCAAGCAGCTGGTCGAAGGTCAGGAGGCCGTGACGCGTACGGCGCGCAGCATTTTCCCGTTGCTCGAGAAGGTCAGTGACGAGCCGACTGCAGACCTGCTGACCCAGCGCATGCAGGTGCATGAGAAGACCGCATGGATGCTGCGCTCGTTGCTCGAAGATAAATAATCAGCTGGATAATTCTCTGCTGAAATAAATGCCCGGGTGGATGGTTGCCCCGGGCATTTATCGTTATCCGGGAAGCTGTTCTTTCGTTATGCGATCCCTTGTAAGTTGTCGAGCAGTCCTACAGTGAGAGTGGGTCGGTCTGCTGGAAGCAAACCGCACTACAGCGCTTTATTAGGGTATGTCCCTGAGTGAACAGAATTGCTCGGGGTTACTTCCTGGTTAGTCAGAGTGCGTGGTGCTTTATATGTCTTCATGGATGAGCCGTGGCGGGCGTGCGACAGGTGGGCTGGACAAGCAAGGGTTCGATCCGTTCGAAGAGAGCTTCAATATGAGCCTGGCTCAGCCGATGTCGCGCTCGGTGCGTTTGAACGGATTTGCCACTTGTCTGCGACTGGAGGCGGTTTACTGGCGAATCCTTGAGCGGATTGCTGAACTCAACCAGTGCTCGGTCAATGCAGTGCTGTCCTACGTCGATCGCGAGGTACACCTGCGCCATGGCGGGGTGAGAAATTTCAGCGGGCTGATCCGGGTGGTCTGTGTGGTCTTTCTGTTGGGGCCGCAGGTAACACGCTAGTCGGTTGCCGGGCTGCACAGCACTCCTTAACCATATATAATCCCGCTCTTTACTGCCTGAAGCAGCTTGAGCTGTGGTTAACGAGACACGCCTATGCCCCTGTACGACTATCAATGTGCTGCCTGTGATCACCAGATGGAAGTCCTTCAGAAGATCAGCGCCGCGCCGCTGAGCGATTGCCCGGCGTGTCAGAAGCCCGAGCTCAAGAAGCTGATTTCTGCCCCGGGGTTCCGCCTGGGCGGTACCGGGTGGTACGAAACCGACTTCAAGACCGGTGCAAAAAAGAACCTGGCAGGCGGCGACAAAGCTGACTGAGTTGAATTGCACCGGCAGGGTCTTGCACTATTAGCCCTTTGTGGCGCCAAGGCCTCCACTGAACACACGAATGACGAGAAGCGAAACCACCATCATGATGCGCAGCCATTATTGCGGCCAACTGAACGAGAGCCTGGAAGGTCAGGAAATTACCCTTTGCGGATGGGTCCATCGTCGCCGCGACCACGGCGGGGTGATTTTCCTCGATATCCGTGACCGCGAAGGCATGGCACAGGTCGTTTTCGACCCGGATCGCGCTGACAGCTTCGCTGCCGCCGACCGTGTGCGCAGCGAGTACGTGGTGCAGATCACCGGTAAGGTGCGCGCCCGTCCGGCTGGCGCGGTAAACGCCAACATGGCCTCCGGTGCCATCGAAGTGCTGGGTTACGAGCTGACCGTGCTCAACGAAGCCGAAACCCCGCCGTTCCCGCTCAACGAATACTCCGACGTTGGCGAAGAAACCCGCCTGCGCTATCGCTTTATCGACCTGCGTCGTCCGGAAATGGCCGAGAAGCTGCGTCTGCGCTCGCGCATCACCTCGAGCATCCGTCGCTACCTCGACGAAAACGGCTTCCTCGATGTTGAAACGCCGATCCTCACCCGCGCCACGCCAGAGGGTGCACGTGACTATCTGGTGCCGAGCCGTACCCATGCGGGCAGCTTCTTCGCACTGCCGCAGTCCCCACAGCTGTTCAAGCAACTGCTGATGGTGGCCGGTTTCGACCGCTACTACCAGATCGCCAAGTGCTTCCGTGACGAAGACCTGCGTGCCGATCGCCAGCCAGAATTCACCCAGATCGACATTGAGACCAGCTTCCTCAATGAAGACGAGATCATGGGCCTGACCGAGAACATGATCCGCAAGCTGTTCAAGGAAGTCCTGGACCTGGAATTCGGCGAATTCCCGCACATGACCTTCGAAGAAGCCATGCGCCGCTACGGTTCCGACAAGCCAGACCTGCGTATTCCGCTGGAACTGGTTGACGTTGCCGACCAGCTCAAGGAAGTCGAGTTCAAGGTGTTCAGTGGCCCGGCCAACGATCCGAAGAGCCGTGTTGCTGCCTTGCGCGTACCTGGCGGTGCGAGCATGCCGCGCAGCCGTATCGACGAGTACACCAAGTTCGTCGGCATCTACGGTGCCAAGGGCCTGGCGTACATCAAGGTCAACGAGCGCGCCAAGGGCGTTGAAGGCCTGCAGTCGCCAATCGTCAAGAACATCCCTGAGGCCAACCTCAACGTGATCCTCGATCGCGTTGGTGCGGTCGACGGCGACATCGTGTTCTTCGGCGCCGACAAGGCCAAGATCGTCAGCGAGGCGCTGGGCGCCCTGCGGATCAAGGTCGGCAACGACTTCAATCTGCACACCTGTGAGTGGGCACCGATGTGGGTTGTCGACTTCCCGATGTTCGAAGAAAACGACGACGGCAGCTTCACCGCGCTGCACCACCCGTTCACCGCGCCGAAGTGCTCCCCGCAAGAGCTGGAGGCCAACCCAGCCACCGCCTTGTCGCGTGCCTATGACATGGTGCTCAACGGCACCGAGCTGGGTGGCGGTTCGATCCGTATCCACCGCAAGGAAATGCAACAGGCGGTGTTCCGTCTGCTGGGTATCGAAGCGGCAGAACAGGAAGAGAAGTTCGGCTTCCTGCTCGACGCCCTGAAGTTCGGTGCTCCACCGCACGGTGGCCTGGCCTTCGGTCTGGACCGTCTGGTCATGCTGATGACCGGCGCTCAGTCGATTCGTGAAGTGATCGCCTTCCCGAAAACCCAGAGTGCTGCGTGTGTCATGACCCAGGCCCCAGGCCTGGTTGACGCCAAGGCCCTGCGCGAGTTGCACATTCGTCTGCGCGAACAGCCCAAGGCTGAGTAAGTAGACCCCGGGCGCATCCACATGGATGCGCCTTTGCGTTAAGCCGTACTGATTTTTATGGCCCCTGCCAGGTTAGCGCCGGGCAGGGGCTTGGCATTGTTTCAAAGGATTCGGAGTGCGTTATGGCTGGTCATTCCAAATGGGCAAACATCAAGCACCGCAAAGAGCGCCAGGACGCCAAGCGAGGCAAGATCTTCACCAAGTGGATTCGTGAGCTGACCGTCGCCGCCAAACAGGGCGGCGGCGATCCGGCCTCCAACCCGCGGCTGCGCCTGGCGCTGGACAAGGCGCTGGGAGCCAACATGAGTCGTGACATCATCGACCGGGCGATTGCCCGCGGTGCTGGCGCGACCGAAGCCGATAACGTTGAAGAACTCAGCTATGAGGGTTACGGTCCAGGTGGCGTAGCGATCATGGTCGAGGCCATGACCGACAACCGCAACCGTACTGCTGCCGCCGTGCGTCATGCCTTCAGCAAATGTGGTGGCAACCTGGGTACCGACGGATCTGTGGCCTACCTGTTCGAGCGCAAGGGTCAGATCAGCTTTGCTGCCGGGGTCGACGAAGATGCGTTGATGGAGGCAGCGATGGAAGCCGATGCTGATGATGTGGTCAGCAATGAAGATGGCTCCTTCGATGTGTTCACCTCTTTCGCCAGCTTCTACGCTGTGCGTAACGCCCTTGAAGAAGCAGGTTTCAAGGCCGCAGACGCCGAAATCGTCATGCAGCCGACCACCAGCGCCGAGCTGGACCTGGACGGTGCGCAAAAGGTGCTCAAGCTCATCGACATGCTCGAGGACCTGGATGACGTGCAGAACGTCTATTCCAACGCTGAAATCCCTGACGCGGTCATGGAACAACTCAGCTAACCCCTGTAGGAGCGGGCTTGCCCCGCGATTGCTGCAATCGCGGGGCAAGCCCGCTCCTACATGGCTGTTTTCAAGGCCGGATTCACCTGCAGGTGGATCCGGCTTCTGTCTTTACAATGAGTATGCAGGCGATATGACTCTGATTCTTGGCATCGACCCTGGCTCGCGCATTACTGGCTACGGTGTGGTGCGCCAAGGGGCGCGTGGCTGCGAATACGTGGCTTCCGGGTGCATTCGAACGGGTAGTGGCGAGTTGCCTGAGCGCTTGCAGATAGTGTTTCGCGGTGTGCGCGAGATCATCAGCCAATACGGCCCGGTGACCATGGGCATCGAGCGCGTGTTCATGGCGCGCAATGCCGACTCCGCGCTCAAGCTGGGCCAAGCCCGTGGCGCGGCCATCGTGGCGGCCATTGAGGAAGGCCTGGAAATCGCTGAGTACAGCGCAACCCAGGTCAAGCAAGCCGTTGCCGGAACAGGTGGAGCGAATAAGGAACAAGTGCAGATGATGGTCATGCACCTGCTCAAGTTGACGCAAAAACCGCAGATCGACGCCTCCGATGCGCTGGCCATCGCCTTGTGCCATGCCCATACCCGCTCCAGCCTGATACCTCACGGCCTGGGTACCGCACGTCGGCGCAGTGGACGCCTGCGGCTCTGATCGCATCATGCGCTGAAACAAATTTTGACCGAGCAATGGCATAGGCTGTTGCATTTGCTGCTAGGGTTGACCGGTTATTTGCCGGCGCCCATAAGGAAGGATTGCAACGTGATTGGACGTTTGCGCGGCACACTGGCTGAAAAGCAGCCGCCGCACCTGATTGTCGATGTCAATGGCGTGGGCTATGAGCTTGAAGTGCCCATGACCACCCTGTACCGCCTGCCGAAAGTCGGTGAGCCGGTTACCGTGCACACTCACCTGGTGGTGCGTGAAGACGCCCATTTACTGTACGGCTTCTATGAAAAGCGCGAACGCGAGCTGTTTCGTGAGCTGATCCGCCTCAACGGTGTCGGCCCGAAACTGGCCCTGGCATTGATGTCGGGCCTGGAAGTCGACGAACTGGTACGCTGTGTGCAGGCCCAGGATGCTTCGGCGCTGGTCAAGGTACCTGGCGTGGGTAAAAAGACTGCCGAGCGCCTGCTGGTCGAACTCAAGGACCGTTTCAAGGCTTGGGAAACCTCGCCAGCGATGTTCGCCCTGGTGCCGAATGGGCCGTCGCCTGTTGCGAGTGTCTCCAGCGCCGAAACCGATGCAGTCAGTGCCTTGATTTCCCTGGGTTACAAACCTCAAGAGGCGAGCAAGGCAGTGGCTGCCGTCAATGCCAAGGGCTTGAGCAGCGAAGAACTCATCCGCCGCAGCCTGAAGGGAATGATCTAAGTGATTGAAGCAGATCGACTGATAGCCGCCAGCGGGCGCGACCGTGAAGAGGTTCAGGACCGGGCGATCCGCCCGTTGCGCCTGGCCGAATACATTGGTCAGCCGGTGGTGCGTGAGCAGATGGCGTTGTTCATCCAGGCGGCCCGTGGGCGCAGCGAATCGTTGGACCACACGTTGATCTTCGGCCCGCCGGGGCTGGGCAAAACCACCCTGGCCAACATCATCGCCCAGGAGATGGGCGTGTCGATCAAGAGCACTTCGGGGCCGATCCTCGAGCGTCCTGGCGACCTGGCGGCGTTGCTGACCAACCTTGAGCCGCACGATGTGCTGTTCATCGATGAAATCCATCGATTGTCGCCGGTCGTCGAAGAAGTGCTGTACCCGGCCATGGAAGACTTCCAGCTCGACATCATGATCGGAGAGGGGCCGGCGGCACGTTCGATCAAGCTCGACCTGCCACCGTTCACCCTGGTTGGCGCCACCACCCGGGCCGGCATGCTGACCAACCCGTTGCGCGACCGTTTCGGTATCGTTCAGCGCCTGGAGTTCTACAATACCGAAGACCTGGCGACCATCGTCAGTCGCTCCGGTGGCATTCTGGGTTTGCCGATTGAAGACCAGGGCGCCTTCGAGATTGCCCGGCGTGCCCGCGGCACACCGCGGATCGCCAACCGCTTGCTGCGCCGCGTGCGCGATTTTGCCGAGGTGCGCGGTAAAGGCCAGATTACCAAGTCGATTGCCGACATGGCGCTGAACCTGCTCGATGTTGACGAGCGTGGTTTCGACCATCAGGACCGGCGCTTGCTGTTGACCATGATCGAGAAATTCGATGGCGGTCCGGTCGGTGTCGACAGCCTGGCGGCGGCCATCAGTGAAGAGCGTCACACTATTGAAGATGTCCTTGAACCCTATCTGATCCAGCAGGGTTACATCATGCGTACGCCAAGGGGGCGTGTAGTGACCCGGCACGCCTACCTGCATTTCGGCCTGAACATCCCCAATCGGCTCGGCGAGTCGGTCAATGGCGAAGGTTTTTCCGCCCAGACCGATGAATGACAGATTTATCTGCGGTTTTCGTGGTCCTATCGGCAGTCATGGAAGCGCCACGCTGGCAATACGACATAATCGATGAAAAAACAGTTGCCGGGGCGGATTGGCAAGCTGAGGAGTAAGCACTAGAGTATGCGCGCGCAAAATGGGCTTGAGTCGTTCGCACATCGCTGTCGGGTCTATTACGAAGACACTGACGCAGGCGGTGTGGTGTATTACGTCAACTACCTGAAATTCATGGAACGTGCCCGCACCGAGCGGTTACGTGCCTTGGGCTTTGCCCAGTCGGCATTGGCGCAGGAGAACCTGCTGTTCGTGGTCCACTCCAGCGAGGCGCGTTATCACGCGCCTGCGCGGCTGGACGACGAGTTGCGGGTTACCGCGCAAGTGCTTGAGTTGAATCGCGCCAGCCTGCGTTTCGTGCAGCAGGTGTGGCGCGAAAAAGATGCAACGCTGCTCTGCGAAGGGCAGTTCCTGGTGGCCTGTGTGCGCGCCGACACTTTCAAACCCCGGGCTATTCCCCCAGTACTGCGAGCGGCCTTCGCCGAGGCTGGTGAGCCGGGTATTCATTCAAATGCAGGAGATTAAGCGTGGAAGCTAACGTCGTCGACCATACCTCCATGTGGAGCCTGGTCAGCAATGCCAGCATCGTGGTGCAGCTGGTCATGCTGGCTCTGGTTGCCGCATCGGTAACGTCATGGATCATGATTTTTCAGCGCAGCACCATGCTGCGCGCCGGTCGTCGAGCGCTGGACAGCTTCGAAGAGCGTTTCTGGTCGGGCATCGATCTGTCCAAACTGTACCGTCAGGCCGGTAGCAACCCGGATCCGGATTCGGGTGTCGAGCAAGTCTTCCGTGCCGGTTTCAAGGAGTTCTCCCGCCTGCGTCAGCAGCCAGGTGTTGATCCTGACGCGGTAATGGAAGGTGTTGGCCGCGCCATGCGCGTTGCCATTTCCCGTGAGGAAGAAAAGCTCGAGCAGAGCCTGCCGTTCCTGGCCACCGTGGGTTCCACCAGTCCGTACATCGGCCTGTTCGGTACCGTATGGGGCATCATGAACTCCTTCCGTGGCCTGGCCACTGCCCAGCAAGCGACCCTGGCCACCGTTGCCCCGGGTATCGCCGAGGCACTGATCGCTACCGCGATCGGCCTGTTCGCCGCCATTCCAGCGGTAATTGCCTACAACCGTTTCGCTGCCCGCAGTGAAGTCTTGATCGGCCGTTACTACACGTTTGCCGACGAGTTCCAGGCCATCCTGCACCGCAAAGTGCACACCAGCGAAGAGTGATCAGGTAAAAGCCCATGGCCCGAGTTCGCCACAAACGCAAGCCGGTCGCCGAGATGAACGTGGTGCCCTACATCGACGTGATGTTGGTACTGCTGGTCATTTTCATGGTGACCGCACCGATGCTCAACCAGGGCGTGAAGGTCGACCTGCCCAAGGTTTCCAGTGAAGCCTTGCCGCAGGACAACAACGTCCAGGTCCTGACTATTTCGATCAAGGCTGACAAGACCTATTACTGGAACCTTGGCAGTGAAGTCGACACCGACAAGCAGATGGACAAGGCCATGACCTTGCCGCAAATGACCGACGCGGTGACCAAGATCATCGCCGCCGGGCGCGACCAGGGCAAACAGACCCAGGTCTTCATCCGTGGCGACAAATCCGTCGACTACGGCGCGGTCATGGGTGCCATGGGCGGGTTGCAGAAGGCAGGTGTCGGTAACGTTGGCCTGATTACCGAGGCGCCCTGATGCAACAGCGAGAGCCATCCGCCTCGGAAAGCTATTTCTGGCCCAGCGTCTGGGCCATTGCGCTGCACGTTCTGGTGTTCGGCATGCTGTTCGTCAGCTTCGCCTTTACCCCGGAACTGCCGCCGGCCAAGCCTATTGTCCAGGCAACCCTGTACCAGCTGAAATCGAAAAGTCAGGCCACCACCCAGACCAATCAGAAGATTGCGGGTGAAGCGAAGAAAACCGCTTCGCGCCAGACCGAAGAAGAGCAGATGGAGCAGAAGAAGGTCGAGCAGCAAGCGGTGAAAGCTGCGGAACAAAAGAAGGAAGAAGCCGCTCAAAAGGCTGAAGAAGCGCGCGCTGAGGCCGAAGCCAAGAAAGCCGAGGAAGCCAAGAAGGCAGACGAGGCGAAGAAAACGGCTGAAGCCAAGAAAGCTGAAGAGGCGAAAAAAGCCGCTGAGAAGCAACAGGCTGACATCGCCAAGAAGAAGGCCGAAGAGGAAGCCAAGAAAAAGGCTGACGAAGAGGCCAAGAAGCTAGCCGCTGAAGAGGCCAAGAAAAAAGCCGCCGAGGACGCCAAGAAGAAGGCGGCCGAGGATGCCAAGAAGAAAGCCGTGGCTGAAGAGGCCAAGAAAAAGGCCGCTGAAGACGCCAAGAAGAAAGCCGCAGCTGATGCGGCCAAGAAGAAGGCTCAGGATGCAGCCCGTAAAGCGGCGGAAGACAAGAAAGCCCAGGCCCTGGCCGAGCTGCTGTCTGACACCACCGAGCGGCAACAGGCATTGGCTGACGAGCAGGGTGACCAGGTAGCCGGCGACTTCGACGACCTGATCCGTGCGCGGGCGGCTGAGGGCTGGGCACGTCCACCTTCTGCACGCAAGAACATGACGGTGGTTCTGCAGATCGGCATGCTGCCTGATGGCACCATTACTTCGGTGAGCGTAGCGCGCTCCAGTGGCGATGGTCCGTTTGACAGCTCGGCAGTTGCCGCGGTCAAGAACATCGGCCGTTTAACCGAAATGCAGGGCTTGAAACCGAGCGAATTCAATCCCTATCGTTCATTCAAGATGACATTCACACCTGAGGATCTAGCCTTGTGATTAAACTTCTTCGAGGACTGCTGGTCGTTCTCTGCTGCGCAGCAGGAATGGCCGTCGCAGAAGAAAAGAACATTCTGGTCACCAGCGGCAGTGATCGCGCCACGCCTATCGCAGTCGTACCCTTCGGTCTGCAGGGCGGTAGCGTGCTGCCTGAAGACATGGCTGACATCATCGGTAATGACCTGCGCAACTCTGGTTATTACTCGCCGATCCCACGCCAGAACATGATCAGCCAGCCGAGCCAGGCCAGCGAAGTGATCTTCCGCGACTGGAAAGCCCTGGGCGCCCAGTACGTCATGGTTGGCAGCATTGTGCCGGCCGGTGGTCGTCTGCAGGTGCAATACGCGCTGTTCAACGTCGCCACCGAGCAGCAAGTGCTGACCGGTAGCGTTTCGGGCACGGTTGATCAGTTGCGCGATATGTCGCACTACATTGCCGACCAGTCGTTCGAGAAGCTGACCGGCATCAAGGGCGCTTTCTCGACCCGTATGCTGTACGTGACGGCCGAGCGTTTCTCCACTAACAACACCCGTTACACCCTGCAACGTTCGGACTACGACGGTGCCCGTGCGGTAACCCTGCTGCAATCGCGCGAGCCGATCCTGTCGCCGCGCTTTGCGCCGGATGGCAAGCGTATTGCCTATGTGTCGTTCGAGCAGAAGCGTCCGCGCATCTTCGTTCAACACATCGATACTGGCCGTCGTGAGCAGATCACCAACTTCGAAGGCCTCAATGGTGCACCAGCCTGGTCGCCAGATGGTTCGCGCCTGGCGTTCGTGCTGTCCAAAGACGGCAACCCGGACATCTACGTGATGAACATGGGCTCGCGTCAGTTGTCGCGTGTTACCGCAGGCCCGGGTATCAACACCGAACCGTTCTGGGGTAAAGATGGCTCGACCATCTACTTCACTTCCGACCGTGGCGGCAAACCACAGATTTATAAAACCAATGTTTCCGGTGGCGGTGCCGAGCGCGTAACTTTTGTAGGTAACTACAACGCTAACCCTAAACTTTCGGCGGATGAAAAGACCCTGGTGATGATTCATCGTCAACAAGGTTTCACCAACTTCAAGGTGGCTGCACAAGATTTGCAACGCGGCAGTGTAAAGATTCTCTCTGAAACAAGTCTTGATGAGTCTCCTACTGTTGCGCCCAACGGCACCATGCTAATCTACGCCACCCGCCAGCAGGGCCGGGGAGTCTTGATGCTCGTCTCTCTCAACGGACGCGTGAGGCTCCCGCTTCCTACCGCTCAAGGCGAAGTCAGAGAACCGTCCTGGTCCCCTTACCTGAACTGACGCGGCGCTTTACGTTGTACTTAACACATTGGGGTTCATTAGGAGTTTCACGATGGAAATGCTGAAGTTTGGTAAGTTTGCTGCGCTGGCCCTGGCTATGGCCGTGGCTGTAGGTTGCTCTTCGAAAGGCGGCGACGACGCTGGTCAAGGCGCTGTTGATCCTAACGCTGGCTACGGTGCCAACACTGGCGCTGTTGACGGCAGCCTGAGCGAAGAAGCTGCTCTGCGCGCAATCACCACCTTCTACTTCGAATACGACAGCTCGGACCTGAAGCCAGAAGCCATGCGCGCTCTGGACGTTCACGCCAAGGATCTGAAAGGCAACGGCGCTCGCGTCGTGCTGGAAGGCAACACCGACGAGCGCGGTACTCGCGAATACAACATGGCTCTGGGCGAGCGTCGTGCGAAAGCCGTTCAACGCTACCTGGTTCTGCAAGGCGTTTCTCCTGCCCAACTGGAACTGGTTTCCTACGGCGAAGAGCGTCCAGTTGCTACCGGCAACGACGAGCAGTCCTGGGCTCAAAACCGTCGCGTCGAACTGCGTAAGTAATTCGATATGCGAATGTGCCGTCGTGCTGTAACCGTCCTGGCGCTCAGCCTGCCACTCGTGGCGTGGGCTGAGGTTCCTGTTGTTGATGACAACGCTGGCTATAGCGGCGCAAGCAGCTATCCACCGGCGGGTTATGGTACGAACGGCGCCTACGCCGGGGGAGGGGTTACGGCCCCTGCCTCGGCGCAGGGTCAGCTGTTCCTGCAGCTGCAACAAATGCAGGATCAGCTATCGCGTCAACAAGGCATCATCGAAGAGCTGCAAAACGATGTTGCGCGCATGAAACAGGAAAGCCTGGAGCGTTATCAGGACCTGGATCGGCGTATCGGAACCGGTGCTCCAACCGAGGCTCCACAGAATTCTGCCGCTGGTGGCGAAGCCGCCGCCGGCGCTGCTGCAGGTGCCGCTGCTGCGCAGCCACCTGCCGCAAGTGGCGAACCTGGCGATCCGGCCAAGGAAAAGCTCTATTACGATGCAGCTTTCGACCTGATCAAAGCCAAGGATTTCGACAAGGCCAGTCAGGCGTTCAACGCCTTCCTGCGCAAGTACCCCAACAGTCAGTATGCGGGCAACGCCCAATACTGGTTGGGTGAAGTGAACCTGGCAAAGGGCGACCTGCAAGCCGCCGGTCAAGCCTTCGCCAAGGTCAGCCAGCTGTATCCCAAGCACAACAAAGTGCCTGATTCGCTGTACAAGCTGGCCGACGTAGAACGCCGCCTGGGTCACACTGACCGGGTCAAAGGCATACTGCAGCAAGTCATTACCCAGTACCCGGGGACTTCCGCTGCACAACTGGCTCAGCGCGATCTGCAGAAGCTCTAAGTCAGGCGTTACAAAAGAAACCCGCGCTAGTCGCGGGTTTTTTCGTTAGAATCACCGCCCTTTTATTGAAATACGCTGCTGTAAACTACGCGATGACGGGTTTTCAGCGGTGCCTGACGGAGGCGGACAGCCTGTTTAGCTGTTACGCCCGTGGCGACTATGCAAGAAACATTACGTATTACCGAAGTTTTTTACTCTTTGCAGGGTGAAACGCGTACCGCCGGGCTGCCCACGGTATTTGTCCGTCTCACCGGCTGCCCGCTGCGCTGCCAGTATTGCGACAGCGAATACGCCTTCAGCGGTGGCAGCATCCGCACCCTCGACTCGATCCTCGAACAGGTCGCCGGCTTCAAGCCGCGCTATGTCTGTGTCACCGGCGGCGAACCGCTGGCCCAGCCCAATGCCATTCCTCTGCTCAAGCAGCTTTGTGACGCGGGCTATGACGTTTCCCTCGAAACCAGCGGCGCGCTGGATATTTCCAAGGTCGACACGCGGGTCAGTCGGGTCGTTGACCTGAAAACCCCGGGTTCCGAGGAAGTGCACCGTAATCGTTACGAGAACATCGAGCTGCTGACCCCGAATGATCAGGTCAAGTTCGTCATTTGTTCGCGTGAAGACTATGACTGGGCGGTGTCCAAACTCATTCAGTACGGCCTGGAAAAGCGAGCGGGTGAAGTGCTGTTCTCGCCAAGCCACCACCAGGTGAGTGCAACTGACCTTGCCGATTGGATCGTGGCCGACAATTTGCCGGTTCGTTTTCAACTGCAGCTGCACAAGCTGCTGTGGAATGACGAGCCGGGACGCTGACAGGAGTGAATGCAATGACTGAGAAACGTGCGGTAATTCTGCTTTCCGGTGGCCTGGACTCGGCCACTGTGGTGGCCATGGCCAAGGCCGACGGCTACAGCTGCTACACCATGAGCTTCGACTACGGCCAGCGTCATCGTGCCGAGCTCGACGCCGCTGCACGGGTTGCCCGTGACCTGGGGGTGGTTGAGCACAAGGTGATTGGCCTGAACCTGGACGGCATTGGCGGTTCGGCCCTGACCGACAGCAGTATTGACGTGCCTGAGGCGCCGAGTGAGGGTATCCCGGTGACTTACGTGCCAGCACGTAACACCGTGTTCCTGTCCCTGGCGCTGGGCTGGGCCGAGGTGCTTGAGGCGCGGGATATCTTTATCGGTGTCAACGCGGTGGACTATTCGGGCTATCCTGATTGCCGTCCGGAGTTCGTCGAGGCGTTCGAGCGCATGGCCAACCTGGCCACCAAGGCCGGTGTCGAGGGCGAAGGTTTTCGCATCCAGGCGCCGCTGCAAAACTTGAGCAAGGCGCAGATCGTCCAGGCCGGTGTTGCCCGTGGCGTCGATTACAGCCTGACGGTTTCCTGCTATCAAGCCGACGACGAAGGCCGTGCCTGCGGTAAATGCGACAGCTGCCGCCTGCGCGCCGACGGCTTTAAAGCGGCGGGTGTAGAAGACCCAACACGATATTTTTAAATTATTTTGCGATGGGGTGTTGATTTCCTGTTAGAAATCAGTATTATACGCGCCATCCAACGGGTCGTTAGCTCAGTTGGTAGAGCAGTTGGCTTTTAACCAATTGGTCGTAGGTTCGAATCCTACACGACCCACCATACGCTGTAAGTCAAAGCCCGCGTCCTGAAAAGGTCGCGGGCTTTGTCGTTTCTGACTGTTAAAAACTTCGGGCAGTTGAACTGTAGGTCGGCACAGCTCATGACAACGGCGCCGACTTCACGCATCATGGTGCCCAATTCAAATTTGGCTCCAATCAGGAACAGATCCGCTAGCCGGGTCAGGCATGAGGCATGAAGCAACAATGACTGATGGTCGTATCAACGCAGATCCCCAGGCCGCGCCTACACAGCCGCTGGTGTCGATCGTCGCCCCTTGCTACAACGCCGAGAAGTACCTTGAGGTGGCCCTGCAGAGCATTTTTGCTCAGGACTATGGCAACTTCGAAGTAATCATCGTCGACGATGGCTCGACCGACAACAGTGTCGCCATGCTGCGCGCGTTGCAGCAGACCTACGACTTTCAGCTCTTCACCCAGGCCAACCAAGGGGTCAGCGCTACCCTGAACAATGGCCTGGCCCATGCCAAGGGCGTTTACGTTTCAACGCCTGATCTGGACGACATCATGCTGCCTCATTCGATCAGCGTGAGAGCGCGTTACCTCGACGAACACCCTAAGGTCGGGTGTGTGGGCGCACTGATCTCCTACATGGACAGTGACGGTGTCGAGATCAAGACGCAGCACCGCACCAAAGTGAAGAAATACAGCTTCGATGAGATTGTCAGCGGGGCGGTGGTCATGGGCGCGCCGGGGGCGCTGTACCGCATGGAGGCCATGAAGGCTGCCAACTTCTACGACCCGACGATCAAGGTTCAGGACTTTCAGATGACCCTGCGCATCGCCAGCAAGGGTTACGAGGTGCATGAGATACCGGTATGTGTAACACGCTACCGTCGTCACCCCAATAACCTGTCGAAGCGCTTCAAGGTGTTGCTTGATGCCGATATGCGGGCCATGGCGCCGTTCAAGTCCCATCCAGGCTATGAGAAGGGCAGGGCGGTGTTGGTGCACAAAGCGTTGAAGTACGCGGTGGTGTCGGACAAGAAGTACGCCTGGCGCCTGTTGCGTTCAATTCCGCTGAAGCACTACAACCGAACAACGTTCAGGCGCCTGAAGCGCTTGGTGCTGCACCGCTGATGCCCCTCTAATAAAAGCAAAATTGCTGCCAGCAAGGAATCCTGTGTGAAGCTTCTCGACATCCTGAAGAATCGGCGAGAGCGCAAGCGACTGCGCGCGATGGACAAGCTTGAACGTTCGGCCGAGAAAATCCGTCTGCAGTACCCGCGATACACCGTGGGCGTAGGCACCTACGGGATTCCCGAAGTGGTCGAGTTTGGCGACGACGCGGTGCTCAAGGTGGGCTCCTACACCTCGATCGCTGCGGGTGTGCAGATTTTGCTGGGTGGTGAGCATCGCACGGATTGGCTTACCACCTATCCCTTTCCGGCAATGGTCGATGAAGTCAAAGACATCAAGGATTACGCGCCGAGCAAAGGCGATGTGGTCATTGGTAGCGACTGCTGGATTTGCACCAATGCAGTCATCCTCTCCGGGGTGACCATTGGTCACGGCGCGATTGTGGCGGCTGGGGCGATGGTCACCCGTGATGTGCAACCCTTTGCGGTGGTCGGCGGTAACCCCTGCAAGCAGATCCGCTGGCGCTTTGAGGAAGAGGTGCGCACCTTGCTGCTGGAGGCGGCGTGGTGGGACTGGCCGATGGATGAAGTCAAAGCGGTGTCCAGAATGTTGTGCAGCTCCGATCTGGACAGTTTTATCGCCTACATTAAGGGCGCAACGCGTAGCAGCTGCCTCTGCTTGATGTGCGGTCGCAGGCTTACTGGTGTGTGGGAAAGGATGTGGTGTTTTGTTCAGAATTGTTCTGATCGCCCTGATGCTGGCGATATCTGCTTGTAGTTCTCAGCCCCCCAGCCAGAGTGTTTCTGCCAACAAGGTGGTGGCGGGCAGTTACAAGGTTAAGCGTGGCGATACCCTGTATTCGATCGCCTCACGCCATGGCTGGAATTTCAAGGAATTGGCGCGCTACAACGGCATCAATCCGCCTTATGCGGTAAACGTTGGCCAGACCATCCGTTTTGGCGGCGCCAAAACCACTACGCGCCCTGCAACCCGCACCGCGAGCAAACAGAAGCCGGTTGCTCCGGCCTCCAAGGTGACCTTGCGTGGTTGGGCGTGGCCGCTGGAAGGGGCGGTGATTGGCCGGTACTCGGCGGCCGACAAACTCAGCAAGGGCATTCGTATCGCCGCTCGCCAAGGGCAGCCAGTGTTCGCCAGTCTGGGTGGCAAGGTTGCGTTTGCCACCAATATCCGCGGTTACGGCAACCTGATCATCCTTCAGCACGGCACCTCGCATGCCAGTGTCTACGGCCACAACAGCAAGTTGCTGGTCAAGGAAGGCCAAACCGTCAGCAAGGGCCAGAAGATTGCCGAAGCGGGTGACCTGGATGCCGATCGCGTGCAGCTGTATTTCGAGATTCGTCAGAACGGCAAGCCCTTGGACCCGTTGAGCGTGCTGCCTGCTTCCAGCTGAGGGTCAGCTACGGCAACTTCTGAGGTGTCAGCGCTGGCAGTTTCCACTGTCCGCTGGCAACCTGCGGGCCAGGCATGTACAGCCGCAACATGGCGTAAAAGCGCCCGTCCGGCGTCGGCAGCCAGTTGCTCTGCAGGTTGCTCCCGGGTGCTTCGTGCTGCAGGTAAAGGGTCAGGCCGCCGTCCGCATCGCGTTTGAGTTGATCGAGCATCCGTGAGGTGATCTGGTAGCGCTTGAGCGGGTTGTCGATCGGCAGTCGGCTATCGCCGTCGTACAGGGTCAGTGACCAGAAGGCTCGAGCGGGCGGCAATTGGCCTTTGGCAAAGTGCAAGGTGTAGGCGTATGTGCCGGCATCCAGGGGCTGGCCCCGCGCATCGCTGGCGTAGTTCATCTGTGTGGCTTCTTCGACGGAATCACCGAATAGCTCGAGTGCAGCGCCGGCATAGCGGTACAGGTACGGGTTGTCGAGCTGTTCATCGCGGCCAAACAGGTCGGCGTTACTCACTTTATGGGTATCGATAAAGTCCTTCCTGAATGCGGCAAACGCTGCCTTGCCGTCGTCAATCCCCGCCTGCAGCGCCTGGTATTGCTCGGCATCCAGGGTGCTTTCCTCGAACGGCTTGTCGATATCGATGCCGATTTTCCTGAAGCGCTGCAGCAGTTCGCTTTCGCTGTCTTGCGCGGGGGCGAAGGCCATCATGAAGTTCAGGTAACGGAACAGTGCCGGGCTGTCGCTGATGCCGGGCTGTGGCCTGATCCACGCGACAGCCGGCAGGATCGGAGGAGGCGACTGATCGAGGAAGCTGCTCAACGCTTCGACGTTGTAGCCTTGCTGGATCGCCCTGACAGTGCTCAGGTCTGCCTCGTTGAACACTTGGGTGCGGTAGCGGGCATAGACGATCTGGCTGTCGCTGTGGATCACCTTGTCGATGCCGTCAGGTGTGGGCCCTTGCCAGGCTGGCCCGGCGATCAAGAAGTGGCCGCCTTTGTTGCCGCTGCTGCGGGTGCCCAGGTAGGCGAAGTTCTGTGTGTAGAGGTCGATCAGTTGCGTGGAGTAGTAGCGGTTGTCTTCGATCGGCGGCAGGGTCAGTACCTGGGGCTCGCTGCGCAGGTCCATCCATACCCATGAGTAGCGCGTGTCCAGGTTTGGGGCGCCGTCGTTCGTTACGAACACCTCGTCGCTGTTGGCAATCTGGTTGAACGGGGCTTTATAGCCTGGGCTACCCATGTCCACGGCCTGGGTGAACAGGGTCTTGTACATCTCTACTACGGGAAAGCCGTAGAGATAGGCTTCCTTGGCGATCTGCCGGGCTTCGTCGAGGCTGGCATTGAACTCGGCCTGGGCGGTGGCGATCGATAGCAGCAACGCCACAGGCAGGCCCAGCAGTCTTCGTCTCATTGTCTGTACTTGATGACAATGCCTTTGAGTTTGCGTCCTTCAATGGAGTGAATATCGCGGTCCCACAGCGGGCCACTGACGTAGGCGGACACCGGCTGGATGCGGTCATAGACCACCACAACGGCGTCGCCACCGATACTGGCAGCCTGCTCGCGCAGCTTCTGCTCGACCTCGGTAATCGGCGGTGGTGGTTCGACGCTGGCGTCGACGACAATCTCGCCGAGGCGGTCATGCGGGCGCAACGGCTCGGTGCGCAGCACCTCGACCGCGCCGGCGTTGGTCGGGGCAAAATGCGGTGCACCAACGTATTCGGTGGTGCGCGCATCAATGTTGGTGCAGCCGCCAACGGTTAACGCCAGGGCAGCCAGCAGTGCGCCCTGAGCCAGGCGCCAGCGAGCGGTATTCATCTGTCGATTCCCTCCGAAGCCGATCATCGGTTGAGACCAGAACTTAATTGAAAATAGCTGCAATTAAGGTGCTCGCAAGCGGCCGCAGAGAAATCGCTGCACTCAGCCCAGTGCTTCGCGCAGCCGGTACCACATCATCCCCAGGGCCAATAGCGGCGAGCGCAATGCCTTGCCGCCGGGGAAGGTCATGTGCGGTACAGCACTGAAGACGTCCATGCCCTGACTGTGGCCGAGATGAATGGCCTCGGCAAGCAAGCGTGCGGTCCAGTGTGTGACGTTCAAACCGTGACCGGAATAGCCTTGGGCGTAGTACACATTAGGGTGCTGGGACAGGCGGCCGACTTGCGGGAAACGGTTGGCGGTAATGCCGATCTTGCCACCCCATTGGAACTCGATGCGGGTATTGGCCAGTTGCGGGAACACCTTGAGCATTTTCGGGCGCATGTACGCGGCAATGTCCAGCGGGTCGCGCCCGGAGTAATGGCAGGCACCGCCAAACAGCAGGCGTTTGTCTGCTGTCAGGCGATAGTAATCCAGGCCGACTTTCTGGTCGCAGAGTGCCAGGTTCTGCGGGATCAGTTCATTGGCCAGCGCCGGTGACAGCGGCTCGGTGGCAATGATGTAGCTACCGGCCGGTAGCACCTTGCCGCTCAGGCGTGGTTCCAGTTCCTCCAGGTGCGCGTTGCAGCCCAGCACCAGGCTGCCGGCGCGCACACTGCCGTGCGCACAGCGAACCTGCACGGTGCTGCCATGATTGATCTCCAGCACCGGGCTGTGTTCGAAAATCCTCACGCCAAGCGAAGCGGCAACGCGCGCTTCGCCCAGCACCAGGTTGAGCGGGTG
Source organism: Pseudomonas sp. NUPR-001 (assembly GCF_052147955.1). Taxonomy (NCBI): domain Bacteria; kingdom Pseudomonadati; phylum Pseudomonadota; class Gammaproteobacteria; order Pseudomonadales; family Pseudomonadaceae; genus Pseudomonas; species Pseudomonas sp. NUPR-001. The sequence continues at coordinate 4,583,448 of NZ_CP197353.1, read as the reverse complement.
CAGGTGGCCCGAGCCGCGGTCAATCAGGCCGCCAGCGTACACCGAGGAGGCGACCACCTCATGCATCTGCTCAGGGCTGACCAGTTGGGTTTCGTGCCGGTAGCCCAAGGCAGCGAGGCTGTGTTGTTCGTCACGAAAGGCCGCGTATTGCGCGGGTGTATTGGCCAGTTCACAAAAGCCCCAGCGCAGGTCGCAGTCGATGTTGTGTTCGCGAATGCGCTCGGCCACCACCTCGACCGAGTCGATACCGGCGCGCTGCAGGTATTTGACGCCGTCCTGGCCGACGTAGCGGGCAAACCCTTCGACCTCATGGCCAATGCCGCGGATCAGCTGGCCGCCGTTGCGCCCGCTGGCGCCCCAGCCAATGCGCCGGGCTTCCAACAAGATCACCGACAGGCCGCGTTGGGCCAGTTCGATGGCGGTGTTGACGCCGGTAAAGCCGCCGCCGATGACGCACACATCGGCAATCAGATCGGCGTTGAGGGCTGGGTGTTCGGGCATCGAACCGACCGATGCCCGGTAGTAGGAGCTGGCATGTTGTGCAGCAGTATTCATTGCGGTGTCCTGGCTCATTTGTTCGACTTCACTTTGCTCCAGGAGCGGGTCATCAGGCGCATGATCGCCGGAGTCGGGGTGTTGGATACGTAGAGCTTGTCCAGCACTTCCTGCGGCGGGTAGATCTCAGGGTTATTGACCAGCTCGGCATCCATGTACTGCTTGGCCGGTGGGTTAGCGTTGGCATAGCCGACCGTGGCACTGACCTTGGCGATCACCTTGGGGTCGAGCAAGTAGTTGAGGAAGGCGTAGGCCTCTTTCGGGTTGCTGGCATCGGAAGGGATGGCCAGCAGGTCAAACCACAGGTTGCTGCCTTCCTTGGGGATCGAGTAGGCCACTTTCACGCCGTTGTTGGCTTCTTTGGCGCGGTTGGCTGCCTGGAACACGTCGCCGGAGTAGCCGAAGGCGACGCAGATATCGCCGTTGGCCAGGTCCGAGACGTACTTCGAGGAGTGGAAGTAGGTGATGTAGGGGCGCAGGGTCAGCAGCTTGGCTTCGGCCTTCTTGTAGTCTTCCGGGTTGCTGCTGCGTGGGTCCATGCCCATGTAGTTGAGCACCGCCGGGAACAGCTCGTCAGCCGAGTCCATGAACGACACGCCGCACTTGCTGAGCTTTTTCAGGTTTTCCGGTTCGAACATCACCGCCCACGAGTCGATGTGATCGACGCCCAGCACCTGCTTGACCTTGTCGACGTTGTAACCGATGCCGTTGGTGCCCCACAGGTAGGGAACCGAGTGCTGGTTACCGGCGTCGTTCTCTTCCAAGGCCTTTAGCAGCACCGGGTCGAGGTTCTTCCAGTTCGGCAATTGCTTGCGGTCGAGCTTGAGGAACGCGCCAGCAGACACCTGGCGCGCGAGGAAATGGTTGGAAGGCACGACCACGTCGTAGCCGGTACGACCGGCCAGCAACTTGCCTTCCAGGGTTTCGTTGGAGTCGAACACGTCATAGATGACCTTGATACCGGTGCTGCCCTGAAAGTCCGCCAGGGTGGTATCACCGATATAGTCGGTCCAGTTGTACACGCTGACACTGGGCTGGGCCTGGGCCACGGCGCTGACCAGCAGCGCCAGGGTTGCACTTGCAACTGTTTTCAATGAACGCATATCGACACCTTTTTTAAATTGTTTTATCGATGTGGGTAACGCGGTATTGCTCAGACGCTGAGCAGCAGGAATTCACGCTCCCAGGAACTGATGACCCGTTTGAAGTTTTCATGTTCGGCGCGTTTGACCGCGACATAGCCACGGACGAACTTGCTGCCCAGGTGCTGCTCGACGCTCGGGCAGTCTTCCATGTTGGCCAGGGCGTCTTCGATGGTGATCGGCAGGCGCAGGTTGCGTCGCTCATAGGCGCGGCCTTGTACCGGGGCGCTGGGGTTGATCTTCTCGACCATGCCCAGGTAGCCGCACAGCAGGCTGGCGGCAATCGCCAGGTAGGGGTTGGCGTCGGCACCCGGCAAGCGGTTTTCCACGCGCATCGCCTCTGGGCTTGAGGTAGGTACACGCAGGCCCACGGTGCGGTTCTCTTCACCCCATTCGACGTTTACCGGTGCCGAGGTGTCGGGCAGGAAGCGGCGGAACGAGTTGACGTTGGGGGCGAACATCGGCAGTACCTTGGGGATGTACTTCTGCAGGCCGCCGATGTGGTGCAGGAACAGCTCGCTCATCTGCCCGTCGTCGTTGACAAAGATCGGCTTGCCGGTGGCGATGTCGACCACGCTCTGGTGCAGGTGCATGGCGCTGCCGGGCTCATCGCCCACGGGCTTGGCCATGAAGGTGGCGGTGACGTTGTGCTTGAGCGCCGCTTCGCGCATGGTGCGCTTGAATACGGTGATCTGGTCGGCAAGGTCGAGGGCGTCGCCGTGACGGAAGTTGATCTCCATCTGCGCCGGGCCGTCTTCGTGGATCAGGGTGTCGAGGTCCAGGCCCTGGGCTTCGCACCAGTCATAGACGTCTTCGAACAGCGGGTCGAATTCGTTGGCAGCATCGATGGAGAACGACTGCCGACCGCTTTCGGCGCGGCCAGAGCGACCCAGTGGTGCCAGCAGCGGCAAGTCTGGGTCTTCGCAGCGTTGGGTCAGGTAGAACTCCATTTCCGGTGCGACGATCGGCTGCCAGCCTTTGTCGGCATACAGTTTGAGGACCTTTTTCAGGACGTTGCGCGGCGACAGCTCAATCGGGTTGCCTTGCTTGTCGAAGGTGTCGTGGATGACGATGGCGGTGGGCTCCAGCGCCCATGGCACCACGTAGACCGCAGCCGAGTCCGGGCGGCAGATCATGTCGATATCGGCCGGATCGAGCAGGTCGTAGTAGATATCGTCGTCGACGAAATCCCCGGTTACCGTTTGCAACAACACACTTTCCGGCAGGCGCATGCCTCGCTCATGCAGGAACTTGTTGGTGGGTGCAATTTTGCCGCGGGCGATACCGGTCAGGTCACTGACCACGCACTCGACTTCGGTAATCTTGTGTTCTTTCAGCCACGCAGACAGCTGATCGAAAGGGGCATTCATAAAGACCTCGTTATTGGTTTTATTACGCGCCAGGACCAGCGTTCAAGGCCGGTATGCCGTCTGGACGACTTCCCCTGCAGCGCGTTGCGGTTTATCTTGGGCGAGCTTTGCACATCCATCTATCCACTTTCTGCAAGACAAAACGCACCAAAAGAGTGCGTAAAGAGCAGCTCATGAGCGCGGAAAATTCGCTTCAAGTACAAGCATTCAGCACTGCCGATGTCGGCGAACAGGTGCGTGCCACGCCCAGCTGGACTCAGCATTACCAGCAGATGTCGCCGGGGCATTTCGCAGGCCAAGTGCGCTGCCTGGACTTGCACGGGGTGGAAATTTACGAAGAGTTCATGAATACCCGGGTCGAGCAGAATTTCAGCGCGCCACCGGGGGCCCTGGCGTTCTGTTTCGACCGCACCGACAACAGCCTGTACCTGCTCAATGGCGAAAGCCGCAACATCTGGATCACCCCGGAGAACTACCAGGAAGTGGCGGTGGTGTTCGGCCCCGAGTTCGTTCAGCGCCATCGCCTGGACATCGGCCGCCTTGAAGGTCTGTTCATGGCGCCACTCAACTCTACGCAGAACGCGCTGTTCGGCCGCTGGCTGAGCAGCACCCTGACGCGTCTTGGGCAGGAGATCGATCCGCCGAGCCGCGAAGCCCTCGCTGAACAGCTGTTCGAAGACTGCTTGTTTATCCTCGATAACGCGTGCATTTGCCTGGATCGTGGCGCTTTGTGGCGGCGTTCGGAAGAGCGCAACATCATGCGCCGGGTGGGCGAGTGGGCCGCCGATTGTCCAGAGGAAACCCTTAACTTGCTGGAGCTGGCGCAGGTTGCCGGGGTGTCGTTGCGTCAACTGCAGCAGGCGTTCAAGGCGTTCACCGGCATGACCCCGGCACATTGGCTGCGCTTGCGCCGCCTGAACAGTGCGCGCCGTGAGTTGCTAGGCAGTCGGGCGGGTTCCAGTACCGTGGCAGAAGTAGCCATGCATTGGTCGTTCTGGCATCTGGGGCGTTTCTCCAGCAGCTACCAGCAACTGTTCAAAGAGTTGCCCAGTGAGACGCTGAAACGAACGCAGCAGCGCACTTGAGCAGGGAAAAGCCGGCTATCTGATGCTGTCGGTCAGAGGGCCTGCAGTGGTATGTTCTCTCCAATAAATGAAGTCGATAAATCGGAAAGACCATGCCAAGAGCCTCCCACCAAGACCTGCGTCGCGCGTTTCGTCAACTCCTTGCTTCTCCCGCCTGTTACCACACGGCTTCCGTGTTTGATCCGATGTCAGCACGTATCGCCGCCGACCTGGGTTTCGAGGTGGGCATTCTCGGTGGTTCGGTCGCTTCCCTGCAGGTGCTGGCTGCACCTGATTTTGCCCTGATCACCCTCAGCGAGTTCGCCGAGCAGGCCACGCGTATTGGCCGGGTGGCCCAGTTGCCGGTGATTGCCGACGCCGACCATGGCTACGGCAACGCCCTGAACGTCATGCGCACGGTGACTGAACTGGAACGTGCCGGTATCGCCGCGCTGACCATCGAAGACACCTTGCTGCCTGCCCAGTTCGGGCGCAAATCCACCGACCTGATCAGCATTGCCGAAGGCGTTGGCAAAATTCGCGCAGCCCTGGAGGCGCGCGTCGATCCGGAGCTGTCGATTATCGCCCGGACCAACGCTGCACTGATTCCGGTTGAAGAAGTGATCGCCCGTACCGTGGCCTATCAGAACGCTGGCGCCGATGCCCTGTGCATGGTCGGCATTCGTGATTTCGAACACCTTGAGCAGATCGCCAAGCACCTGAGCGTGCCCTTGATGCTGGTCACCTATGGCAATCCACAGTTGCACGATGACGCGCGTTTGGCACAATTGGGTGTGCGCATTGCCGTCGACGGCCATGGCGCTTACTTCGCGGCGATCAAAGCAACCTACGACTGTCTGCGCGAACAGCGCCGGATCACCAGTAGCGCCTCGGACCTGAGCGCCACCGAACTTACCCATACCTACACCGTACCGGGCGACTACATCGTCTGGGCCCGTGAGTACATGGACGTAAACGAATAGGCCACCGGCCTTGCTGCAACAACTCTTAACAAATGGACAAGCGGGACAATTCATGAAGAAGACAGTGGGTGTACTTTCAGGGCTCGTGGTTGCCGTGGCCGCAGTGGCGACGGCAGGAGCCTGGTACACCGGTAAGCAATTGCCAGGCGTGCTCGAACAGGCCATGACCCAAGCCAACATTCAGCTCAAGCAATCGAGCGGGGTGGGTGGCAGCATGACCCTGGAACTGACGTCGTTGGACACGCAACTGTTCACCAGTACCGCGCATTACCGCTTCAAGGTCAAAGACCTGATGGTCGGTGATGAACTACAAAGCTTCGAAATGAGCTTTGTCGATCATATGGAGCACGGCCCTTTTCCTTGGTCTCGGGTCAAGTCGCTCAAGCTGATGCCAGCAATGGCCACCAGCAACTTTGCCGTAGAAAAGGACGCCTTCACCGAGGGCCTGTTTGCCGCCAGTGGTGGTGTTGCGCCGCTGTACGGCCAGAGCACCCTGGGTTACGACGGCTCAACCGACGGCACCCTGATCATGCCGCCCATGCAGGTGAGCGAGGCGGGCGAAACCCAGGTGAAGTTCTCCGGGCTGCAGATTCAAGGCACCGGTACTCGCAATGGTGAGCAGGTCACCTTCACTGGCGATTCGGCCAGCCTGTTCCTGAACCTGACCGAGGCGAACGGTACCCCGCTGAAGGTGGAGCTCAAAGACCTCAAGCTGGGCGGCGACATGAGCCGCAGCGCGTACGGTTTTTATGTTGGCACCATGAGCATGGGCCTGGGCGAGGTCAGTGCGTTGCTTGGCCAGGAGGAAAAAGCGCTGCGCTTCAAGCAACTGGAGCAGAACAACGAGTACCGCGCTGACGGCGACAAGTTCTCCGGCAACATGGTCTACAAAATCGGTGACATCAACTTTGATGGCAATCCGATTGGTTCGACCCAGATGCTCTGGAGCGTGAAGAACTTCGACATCCCGGCTATTCAGGCTCTGGTTGCCTGGTATCAGACTCGTCTGCCGGAGTTCCAGGCGGCAGCCCTGGAAGGTGAGGCCTTGCCGTCGTTGCCGATGACCGAGCAGGAAAGAACCCAGTTCACCGCCAACCTGCAACAAGTGCTGGCGGCCAAGCCACAAATCGCCCTGGATGAGTTCTCGTTCAAGACCGCCAACGGTGAAAGCCGCTTCAGCTTGAGCGTGGTGCTGGACAAGCCTTCCTCTCTGGAGCTGCCGCCAGCTGAACTGTACAAGCAGTTGATCTCTCAGTTGCAGAGCAAGCTGCAGGTGTCCAAGCCGATGGTCGGTGACCTGGCCACGCTGCAGGCCCGCCTGCAAGGGCAGAGCGATGCGCAGGTGCTGGCTCAGCAGGCGTCGCAGGCTGGTGAAATGGTCGCCATGATTGCCCAGCAAAGCCAGATGGCCACGGTGCAGGGCAACGATATCCTTGCCAACCTGCACTATGCCAACGGCATGGTGGAGTTCAACGGCCAGAAAATGACCGTCGAGCAGTTCGCCAGTCTCATTATGGCCAACATCAGTGCCATGCAGGGCGCTGAGGGTTGATCACCGGCTCCGGGGCGGCTGTCTGGTCGCCTCGGGGCTTGTTTGACTAAAAAAACCTTTTGAATTCATCCGATTATCTGTAGCCTTCGGCATCCCATAAAAACCCGAGGCCGCAGAAGGTCTTTGGTTCTGCCTGCACTGCCATTGAGCGCCTTGCCTGCAGAGCCTGTAACCGATTTGCCAGGGCTCGGTGATACACTCGACTTACGCGCACAAGCGCCTGCAGGTCCAGCGATCATGACCCAGATTTCCGAACGCCTTTTGGTCCAAGCCCACCTCGACGCCAAGCAGCCCAAGCCGCTGACGCCCGAGCAAGAGGCCGAATACCGCGCCGCCATCGCCGCCGAACTCAAGGCGCAAAACGCGGTGTTGGTCGCCCATTACTACTGTGATCCGGTGATCCAGGCACTGGCCGAGGAGACTGGCGGCTGCGTGTCCGATTCGCTGGAAATGGCCCGATTCGGCAACAAGCACGAAGCCAGCACGGTGATCGTTGCCGGTGTGCGTTTCATGGGCGAGACGGCGAAAATCCTCAACCCGGAAAAACGCGTGCTGATGCCGACCCTGGAAGCGACCTGTTCGCTCGACCTGGGTTGCCCGGTAGAAGAGTTTTCCGCGTTCTGCGACAAGCACCCGGAGCGTACCGTGGTGGTGTATGCCAACACCTCGGCGGCGGTCAAAGCCCGTGCCGACTGGGTGGTGACGTCCAGTTGCGCACTGGAGATCGTCGAGAGCCTGATGGACAACGGCGAAACGATCATCTGGGGCCCAGACCAGCACCTGGGGCGCTACATCCAGAAGCAAACCGGTGCCGACATGCTGCTGTGGGACGGTGCCTGCATCGTTCACGAAGAGTTCAAATCGCGCCAGCTGGCCGACATGAAAGCCCTGTACCCCGATGCTGCGATCCTGGTGCACCCGGAATCGCCTGAGTCGGTCATCGACCTGGCCGATGCCGTGGGTTCTACCAGCCAGCTGATTGCTGCGGCGCAAACCCTGCCGAACAAAACCTTCATCGTGGCCACCGACCGCGGCATCTTCTACAAGATGCAGCAGCTGTGCCCTGACAAGGTCTTCATCGAGGCGCCTACTGCCGGTAACGGCGCGGCCTGCCGCAGTTGCGCGCATTGCCCGTGGATGGCCATGAACACCCTGGAGCGCACCTTGCAGTGCCTGCGTGAGGGTAGCAATGAGATCTTCGTGGAGCCTGCGCTGATTCCACAGGCGATCAAGCCGCTCAAGCGCATGCTCGATTTCACCCAGGCTGCGCGCATGAAGCTGTCTGGTAATGCTTGAGTGATTTATCGCGGGGCAAGCCCGCTCCTACAGGTGTTCACTGTGGGAGCGGGCTTGCCCCGCGATGCTTCTCAAACCCTCAGCGCATCATTTCCTTGATCATCCGCTGCTGCTCCAGCAACTCACGCTGGCGCGCATCGATTTTCGACGCCAACACGTAGTTGTTGCCCGCCCGCCGCTTGGCATAGTCAAGCTGCTGTATCGCCTGATCATAATCGCCTACTAAAGCAAAGTACTCGGCACGGGCCTGGTGCAGGCCAATGGTATTGCCTGACAACCCACGCACCTCGGCCACGTCGTACCAAACATCAGGGTCGTCCGGACGGTTCTTGAGCAAGGCATCCAGGGCTTTCTCGGCGTCCGCTGGGCGGTTCTGCTTGAGCAGCAGATCAATCCGCGCCTGCTGCAGCGGGTAGTTCGCCGGGTACAGCGAGCGCATGCGCTCAACCCGTTGCTGCGCATCGCCCAGGCGGTTGTTGGTGATGTCCAGGTCAACCTGCGCCAGGTTGTAGGTGATGTCGTTGGGGGCCTTGTCCAGCAAAGGCTTGAGCGCGTCGCGTGCTTCGTTCAGGCGTCCGCCTTTGATCAGCGCAATCGCCAGGCCGTAGCGCGCCGAATCGAGGTTCGGGTTTTCATCGAGCTGGGCACGGAAGCGCTTGGCAGCCAGGCCCGGCGTGCCTTCGTAGATCAGTGCAACGCGGGCGCGAATCAACTGATAGCGCTGGCTGTCTTCGGTGCCGCCCTTGGGCGCTTGTTCCGCGCGGTTGCGGGTGTCGGCGATACGCGATTCGGTTACCGGGTGAGTCAGGAGGAATTCAGGCGGCTTGGCATCGTAGCGGTACTGCCGCATTAGGCGCTCGAACATGCTCGGCATGTTGCGCGGGTCGTAGCCGGCCTTCTCCAGGTTAAGGATACCGATGCGGTCGGCTTCCTGTTCGTTCTGCCGGGAGAAGCGCCGTTGTTCCTGAATGGCAGCGGCCTGGGTACCGGCAATCGCGGCGATACCGGCATCACCGGCGCCGGCAGCCGCAGCGACGATACCGGCCAGCAAGGCCGCCATCATCGGCAACTGCATACGCTGCTGAGCCTCGACTCCACGGGCAAAGTGGCGTTGCGACAAGTGCGCCAATTCGTGCGCCAGTACCGAGGCGTATTCGCCTTCGGTCTGGGCATTGAGGAACAGACCGCCGTTGACCCCGACAATCCCGCCAGGGGCGGCGAAGGCGTTGAGTTCACGGCTGTCGATGAGGATGAATTCCAGGCGTCGGTCTTGTAACTGGCTGGTTTCTGCCAGGCGATAGACGCTGGTCTCGACATAATCCTTGAGCTGGGGATCGTTCAGTTGATTGACATTGCCCCGCAGCAGGCTGAGCCAGGCGCGGCCCAGCTGGTGTTCCTGTTGTGGGGAGACAATGGCAGAACTGGCGTCGCCAAGTGACGGCAGGTCGTCGGCATGGCTGGGGAGCGCCATCAAACAGGCCAGCGTCAGCAGGGTGGGGCGCAGTAAATTCATGCACGAAGCTCTGGTCGACAAAGAACCTTACTGTAGCTGGCTCACACGTTGGCGACCAGTGGCGGTATTCTACGAAGCTTGAACGAACCTGCCCGGAGCCCCGATGAGCACTACCCCGACGTATGACGCCGAACTTGATGCCTGCGGCCTGAACTGCCCGTTGCCGTTGCTCAAGGCAAAAATGGAACTCAACCGCCTGGCCAGTGGCGCCGTGCTCAAGGTGCTGGCCACCGATGCCGGATCGCAGCGTGACTTTCGCACTTTTGCCAAATTGGCCGGTCATACGCTGTTGCTCGAAACAGCCGAGGCAGGTGTGTACACCTACTGGCTGCGTAAAGCCTGAGTTTTTCTCTCCTAAGGATTGTTAATGTTCAAGGTGCTTCGCGACTGGATGCAGCGCTACTTCTCGGATGAAGAAGCAGTGGTGCTGGCGGTGTTGTTGTTTTTGGCGTTTACCGCGGTCCTGACGCTTGGCGGCATGCTGGCGCCGGTGCTTGCCGGGATGGTGCTGGCGTTTCTCATGCAGGGGCTGGTCAACGCCCTGGAGCGCCTGCGGGTGCCGACCCGCTATGCAGTGGGGCTGGTGTTCACCCTGTTCATGGGCGCCTTGGCGGTGTTCTTGCTGGTGCTGGTGCCGTTGCTCTGGCATCAGTTGATCACCTTGTTCAACGAATTGCCGGGCATGCTCGGCAAGTGGCAGTCGTTGTTGCTGCTGTTGCCCGAGCGCTACCCGCACCTGGTCTCTGATGAGCAGGTACTGCAGGCCATCGAAGCCATGCGCGGCGAAATCGGCAAATTCGGCCAGTGGGCGCTGACCTTTTCGCTGTCCAGCCTGCCGCTGCTGGTCAACATCATGATCTACCTGGTGCTGGTGCCGATTCTGGTGTTCTTCTTCCTCAAAGACCGCGAAGTGATTGCGCGCTGGGTCAGTGGTTACCTGCCCCGTGAGCGGGCGCTGATGACCCGGGTGGCGGAAGAAATGAACCGGCAGATTGCCAACTACATCCGCGGCAAAGGCATCGAAATTCTGATTTGCGGGGTGGCGACCTATATCGCCTTCATTGCCCTGGGGCTCAACTATGCGGCGCTGTTGGCGTTGCTGGTGGGCTTGTCGGTGGTGGTGCCGTATGTCGGTGCGGTGGTGGTTACAGTGCCGGTGACGTTGATTGCACTGTTCCAGTGGGGCTGGGGTGATCAGTTCATCTACCTGATGGCGGTGTATGCAATCATCCAGGCGCTGGATGGCAACGTACTGGTGCCACTGTTGTTCTCCGAAGCGGTCAGCCTGCACCCGGTGGCGATCATCTGTGCGGTGTTGCTGTTTGGCGGGCTGTGGGGCTTCTGGGGGATCTTCTTTGCGATCCCGCTGGCGACGCTGTTCAAGGCCGTACTGGATGCCTGGCCGAGGCGTGAGCCGGTGGTTGCGCCGTTGTTGTAACCGCATCGCGGGGCAAGCCCGCTCCCACAGAGTCAGTAATTCCAGGTGGGAGCGGGCTTGCCCCGCGATAAATTCCGGCATCAAAACAATTACCCCGGATAGCTTTCGGAACTATCCTACGCACGCTGCCGCCTTTTCGCTGTTGTACGGAAAGTGCATCAGGGCTAATTTCCTCTGGTCGTCTGTTTTGGCGACCGGGCGTGAGAACCCGATGATGAATATAGCGGCATGCAGTTAATGGCGGCCGTGCGCGGGCAGACTTCGGTCTGGCCGAGTTTTCCTATGTTCCCTCGGTTTCTCACCCCGCGTACGGCTGCCACCCTTTCCTGTGAGAAGGAGAGGTGGCAGCTCCTGATGGAACTAGGAGTTACGCCATGAAAAAGTTAGTCCCCGACCCACCACTTTCTCTTGCTACCAGCCCTTACCACTCCACGAAACGGAGGGCGCAGGCATGAACAACGAATCGCGCCCTGAGACGGTTGGCATCGCAACCTTTATCAGCAGCCAGCAGCCACCTATCGATTTGTTTCAAATTGCACCGGGCGTTCCCTGTGACTACGCGCTGGAGCAGGCTTCAACCTTGCTTGGCTGCGTGCACAAATTGATCATGGCTGGTGTTATGGACGAAGACGACAGCACGGTGTGGGCTGCCTATTACCTCAGCGGGTTTGCCAAGGCAATTATCGATGATGTGCACATGGGGCTGAGGAGAGGTTGAGGCCTGTCGCGGGGCAAGCCCACACTCCAGGTGGGAGCGGGCTTGCCCCGCGAGGCGATCTGGCTGACACACTGCTATCGCGGGGCAAGCCCGCTCCCACAGCAGGGGGCTGCGATCAATATCAGGCCTTGTTCAGGGCCTGAGCTTCAGCCAGTACCGCATCCACATGCCCCGGTACTTTGACCCCACGCCATTCCTTGCGCAGCACACCGTTCTTGTCGATCAGGAAGGTGCTGCGGTCTACGCCCATGTATTCCTTGCCGTACAGCTTCTTCAGCTTGATCACGTCGAACAGTTGGCACAGCGCTTCGTCTTTGTCGCTGATCAGCTCGAACGGAAACGCCTGCTTGGCCTTGAAGTTCTCGTGCGACTTGATGCCGTCACGTGAAACACCGAACACCACGGTGTTGGCCGCTTCAAAGGCCGCATGCTGGTCGCGGAAACCCTGGCCTTCAGTGGTGCAGCCTGGGGTGCTGTCCTTGGGGTAGAAGTACAGCACCACTTGCTTGCCCTTCAGCTGCGCCAGGCTGACGCTCTGGCCACTGGTGGCCTGGGCCTGGAAGTCGGCAACGGCTTGATCGAGTGCAACGGCCATGGGTAATTTCCTTACAGTGGGTTCTGTGGGCGCCAAGGTTCGATCAGCGCATCCAGGTTCAGGGCATCGGCAAAGTCCAGGAACTGGTCACGCAACCAGCTGATCTGCGTGCCGGCCGGCAGGGTCACGGTGAACGTGGCGTTGAGCATGGTGCCGCCGGTCTGTGGGGCCTGGTAGGTGTCGCAGGTGAGGTTTTCCAGCTCGACATGGTGGTCGATGAAGAACTGGCACAGCTCATTGATGATGTCCGGGCGATAGGCCGCGCTCACATAGGCCACGTACGGCAGGGCCAGCGGCCGCACTTCAAGCTCGGCGCTTCTGACCACATTCACGGTGAAGGTGTGCTTCTTGGCCAGCCCCGGCAGGGCCGCCTCGAAGCGCGCCAGGGCGTCCCAGCTGCCGGTAACCTGCAGCACCAGGGCACTGCACTCGCCGTGACGAGTCAGGCGCGAAGTCACCACCGAGCAGCGATTGTCGTTACTGGCCCGGCACAGGATGTTGGTCAGTTCCATGGGGTTGGCGCCCAGGGCACTGATGACAAGGAATTGTTCGCGAATGGTGGGGGTGGACATGCAGCATTCCTAAAGCGATGAGCGGTCGGTACCTGACGGGTCAGAATGGCGGGTGGGCGTGGTCCCGGGGCTCAGGATCGAGGCTTTGGGCACTGCCTGCGCAGGTTGTCGGCAGCCCGGCGGGCCGCTGTGTACCGATCAAAGAGAGAAGGGTAGCGAAAATGGCCGCCGAGGGGAATGCTCAAGCCTCCAGCTTCGCTTGTGCAAGGCCTTTGGCGCCAGTACCATTACCGCTCTCTTTTTCCGGCAGGAGCAGTTTCATGATTGCGGGCAGTATGGTGGCACTGGTCACACCCATGGATGCACAAGGGCGTCTTGATTGGGACAGCCTCGACAAACTTGTAGACTTCCACCTGGAAAACGGCACCCATGCGATCGTTGCAGTCGGCACCACCGGTGAGTCCGCGACCCTGGATGTCGAAGAGCACATCCTGGTCATCAAGCACGTGGTCGAGCGCGTCAAGCACAGCAAGAAGCCTATTCCGGTGATCGCCGGTACCGGTGCGAACTCCACCGCCGAAGCCGTGCACCTGACCCGCAACGCCAAGAGCGCTGGCGCCGACGCCTGCTTGCTGGTAGTACCGTACTACAACAAGCCGACCCAGGAAGGCCTGTACCAGCACTTCAAGCACATCGCTGAGTCCGTCGACATCCCGCAGATTCTGTACAACGTTCCCGGCCGCACCTCCTGCGACATGCAGGCCGAGACGGTGATCCGCCTGTCCACCGTGCCGAACATCATCGGTATCAAGGAAGCCACCGGCGACCTCAAGCGCGCCAAGGCCATCCTTGACGGCGTGAGCAAGGACTTCATCGTGCTGTCTGGCGATGATCCGACCGCTGTCGAGCTGATCCTGATGGGCGGCAAAGGCAACATCTCTGTTACCGCCAACGTCGCCCCGCGCGAAATGGCCGATCTGTGCGAGGCCGCCCTTGAGGGCAATGCCGAGAAGGCTCGCGCAATCAACGAAAAACTCATGCCGCTGCACAAAGACCTGTTCATCGAAGCCAACCCGATTCCGGTGAAGTGGGCTTTGGTGGAAATGGGCCTGATGCACAAAGGCATCCGCCTGCCGCTGACCTGGCTGAGCGAATCCTGTCACGACACGGTACGCCAGGCGATGCGCCAGTGCGGCCTGCAGTATTAATTGAGGACGTACACCGCATGAAGCGATTGGCTGGACTTTCCGCCCTTGCCTTGATCATCTCCAGCACCAGCGGTTGTGGCTGGTTGTGGGGCGAAGAGGGTTACTTCCGTGACCGCGGCAGCGACTACCTGGAGGCCACTCAAAAGGCGCCGATGCAGCTGCCACCGGACATCAGCAGCGCCAAGCGCCTTGACCCGCTGTTGCCGATCCCGCGTAACGTCGCCGATGACAACGTCAAGGGCGAGTTCGAGGTGCCACGTCCGCAGCCGTTGAGCGCAGGCGCCGACATCAGCGACTTCAGCCTGCAGAAGAGCGGCAGCAGCCGTTGGGTACTGGCCCAGCGTTCGCCGGCCGAAGTCTGGCCAGTGGCCCGGCAGTTCTTTGAAGACAACGGTTTCCGTATCGCTGAAGAACGTCCGCAAACCGGTGAGTTCAACACCACCTGGCAGCGTTTTGACGAACTTTCCGGTGCCATGGCCAATCGTCTGGCCAGTGCCTCGAGCAGCCGTGACAACGAAGTGCGTGCCCGTGTGCGCATCGAGCCAGGCGTTCAGCGCAACACCAGTGAAGTCTACATCGTCAGCATCGAGCGCCCGGCGGGCAGCACGGCTGATACGGCGTTCCCGAGCAGTTCGCAGAACACCGGTGTCGACGCCATGCTGGTCGACGAAATGCTTGCCAGCATGACCCGCAGCGCCGAGAAGGGCGGTTCGGTGTCGTTGCTCGCTGCACGTGATTTCGACGCACCAAGCCGCGTAACCCTGAGCGAAGACGGCAGCGGCAACCCGGTACTGAACCTGGGCGCCGACCTTGACCGTGCCTGGTCCAGTGTGGGCCGGGCGCTGGAGCAGGGCGAATGGCGCATTGAAGACATCAACCGCAGCCTGGGCCTGTACTACATCAACCTGGCTGAAAAAGCCGAGGCCAAAGACCAGGAGCCTGGCTTCTTCGGCAAGCTGTTCGGCAGCGCGCCAAGCGCTGAAGAGCGTGAAGCCCGTGCCGAACGTTACCAGGTGCGTCTGAGCAAGGTCGGTGACAGCGTCCAGGTTACTGTCGAGAAGAACATCAACACCGTGGCCCCGGCAGATGTTGCCCGTCGCGTGCTGAGCGTGATTCAGGACAACCTGGGTTAAGTGCGCTTCGCCGTACTTGGAAGTGGAAGCCAGGGAAATGGCACGCTGATCGCCAGTGACAATACCCTTGTTCTGGTTGATTGCGGCTTTTCCCTGCGCGAAACCGAGCGGCGCCTGGCGCTGCTCGGCGTTTCAGCCCAGCAGTTGAGTGCGGTGCTGGTGACCCATGAACATGCCGACCACGTGCATGGGGTCGGGTTGCTGGCACGGCGCTACAATGTACCGGTCTACCTGAGCCGCGGCACCCTGCGGGGCATGCGCAAACCGGTTGAGGCAGCAGGGTTTCTGGCAGCCGATGAGCACCTGCAGATCGGTGGTTTGTGTATCCAGGCGGTGGGTGTCAGCCACGACGCGCTGGAGCCGTTGCAGTATGTGTTTGACGACGGCAGCCGCCGTTTCGGCGTACTGACCGACCTTGGCTCCTACGACGCCGCGCTGCTGGAACGTTACCAGGGCCTGGATGCCTTGCTGATCGAGGCCAACCACTGTCGCGACTTGCTCGGACGCGGGCCTTACCCGATGTTTCTCAAGCAGCGGGTGGGTGGCGACTACGGACATTTGAACAACCATCAGGCCGCGCGCCTGGTGTCGGAGTTGGGTTGGCAGAACCTGCAGCATCTGGTGCTGGCCCACCTCAGTAGCAAGAACAACCAGCCACAGCTGGCCCGGCAATGTTTCGTCGACACCCTCGGGTGCGACCCGGACTGGCTGCAAGTGGCCAACCAGGATTGCGGGCTCGACTGGCGCGAAATCGTCTAGCCCATCTTATTTAGCAAGCGGAGCCCATCATGGAAAAACGTGAAGAACTCTACCGCGGCAAAGCCAAGTCGGTTTACAAAACTGACGACGCTGACCGCTTGATCCTGCTGTTTCGCAACGACACCTCGGCGTTCGACGGCAAGCGTATCGAACAGCTCGACCGCAAGGGTATGGTGAACAACAAGTTCAACGCCTTCATCATGCAAAAGCTTGAAGAAGCCGGCATTCCTACCCAGTTCGACAAACTGCTGGGCGACAACGAGTGCCTGGTCAAGAAGCTCGACATGATCCCGGTTGAATGCGTTGTGCGTAACTACGCCGCCGGTAGCCTGGTCAAGCGCCTGGGCGTGGAAGAGGGCATCAAGCTCGAGCCTTCGACCTTCGAACTGTTCCTCAAGAACGACGAGAAAGGCGATCCGTTCATCAACGAATCCCACGTAGTGGCTTTCGGTTGGGGCACTGCTGAGCAACTGGCAAAAATGAAAGCCCTGTCGCTCAAGGTCAACGAAGTGCTGAACAAGCTGTTCGACGACGCAGGCCTGCTGCTGGTCGACTTCAAGCTGGAGTTCGGCGTATTCCACGGCGAGATCGTTCTGGGTGATGAGTTCAGCCCGGACGGCTGCCGCCTGTGGGACAAAGAAACCCGCAAGAAAATGGACAAAGACCGCTTCCGTCAGGGTCTGGGCGACGTTATCGAAGCCTACGAAGAAGTTGCCAAGCGCCTGGGCGTGCCGCTGTAAGCGGCAAGTTCACGCAAGCGCCTGATACCACGCGAATTTTTTTCGCAAACAGGCTTTGCCTTTCGGCAAACTGCTGGTATCATGCGCGCCACTGGAGAGATGCCGGAGTGGCCGAACGGGACGGATTCGAAATCCGTTGTACTGGCAACAGTACCTAGGGTTCAAATCCCTATCTCTCCGCCATATTAAAGGCCCCGAGCGCTTATAGCCCTCGGGGCTTTTTTCGTTTGGGGGAAATTTGGGGGAATTGGGGGAGGGTGATATTCCCCCAAGCGTCCGCTATCATCCCCGCCATGGCCTACTACGAGAAACGCGGGGACGCCTGGCGCGCCCAGATCCGCAGAAAAGGATATCCAACTCTTTCCGCCACCTTCGACACTAAGGCGGAAGCTCAGCGCTGGGCTGCCGAGATCGAAGGTGATATGTCGCGTGCGCGCTTTGTCGATATGCGCGAGGCCGAGAGCACTACCCTGGCCGAGGCGCTGGACCGATACCTGTCCGAGGTGACCTCGACCAAGAAGGGCGCCAAGCAGGAAGAGGTCCGCATCAAGAAGTGGAAGGAGCACAAGCTCGCCACCAAAGGTCTGGCAGCCATCCGCTCAAGCGACATGGCGGCCTACCGCGATGCCGAACTGAAGGAAGGGAAGTCGACGGCGACAGTACGCCTCAACCTGGCCGTGATCAGCCATCTCTACACGGTGGCCACCAAGGAATGGGGCATTGAAGGACTGACCAACCCGTGCCGGGCGATCCGCATGCCGAAGGGCAGCAAGGAGCGTGATCGGCGCCCAACGCCAGCAGAGCTCACTGCTCTCTACAAGTCTGCAGGTCAGATGAATGCCCAGCTTCCGGTGTTCATTGAATTGGCGGTAGAGACGGCAATGCGCCGATCTGAATTGCTGCTGCTGCGCCGCGACCAAGTGCGAGGCAAGGTCGCTTACCTAGAAGACACGAAGAACGGTGAGCGTCGGGCGGTACCGCTGTCCTCTCGGGCAATCACTCTGCTCGAGGGGCTACCCACGCCGATCAACGGCGGCCGATACTTCAATCTAGCCCTCAACACAATCAGCAACTACTTTCCCAGGGCTTGTGAGGCTGCTGGAATAGAAGGGCTGCGCCTTCATGATCTTCGTCACGAGGCGACCAGTCGATTCTTCGAGCGCGGCTTCACCATGATGGAGGTCGCGAGTATCACTGGCCACAAAACACTGGCAATGCTCAAGCGTTACACCCACCTCAGCCCGCAGGACCTCGCCGAAAAGCTTGGTTAATTTCAATTTTCAAATCAGTGCAAGTTATCAAAGGAGTGAAGATGTTTAGTTTGCCGGAAGGGATTCGCAGAGTATGTATTGTCGTAGGGCTTATAGCGGTTATTGGCTGGCTATTTTTCATCGGTAAAACGCCGCTTCAATGGCTAGATATGCGCCTTGATCATCTTGCATACACGGCGGCTATTTCGTTAGCTGCGTACTTAAGCCCGTTCATCGTTTGCAGAATCGTCATCTGGGTAAAGGACGGCTTTACTAAGGCTGCAAACTAAATAACGGGCAGCGCGGAAAACATGCTAGGCCACAGTCCGTAGAGATGGCGGGTCTTTCCGCTTGCGTCCTGGCTTCGGTTTGTATACACAGTTCCTGGCCAAGAAGGCCGGCATCACCACTGGAGAGCGCAATGAGCCAAGCCAGTAGCAAGGCCGAGTATTACCAACTCAAGGGCATGGTCAGCGAGATGCCGAAGGAAGAGCAGGCCGAGGTGGCCAAGGCCGAGGCTGAAGTGCTCGCGCTCGCTGCCAGCTCGCCGGCTGCACTGATCGGCGCGACTATGGCGATGATCAAGCTCGCCCTTGAGGCGTAACTGATGGCTAGGCTCAAGACGCTGGGTTCTCGGATCAAGGAAAGTGCAGGCTCGCGGGTCAAGGTGGTGTCACCAGGCAGCTGGAGGAGCGGCATGACCAGCTCCCAGCGCGGCTACGACTACAAGTGGCAGAAGGCCCGAGAGCAGTACCTGCGCGACAACCCGCTGTGCGTCTACTGCGCTCGGCAAGGCCGAACGACTGCCGCCAACATCGTTGACCACATCGTCGCGCACCGCGGCGACAAGGATCTCTTCTGGGATCAGACTAACTGGCAGTCGCTTTGCAAGACCTGTCACGACTCGGTGAAGCAGGCCGAGGAGGCTGCTGGCCTGCTTGGCTGACCGTCAGCAGAATGGCGCGCAGCGGGCTGAGGCGCCATCGAAGCACGCCATTGACGTGCTGGTAGGGTAGGGGGTGGTCAAATGATAGTAATTCTCATGTAGCTAGACCGCCCTCGACCCCACGTACAGATTTTTTTCCCCCACAGGACTTTTGTTAAATGGCTTTAACATCCCGAAAGCGCGCATTCATCGCTGCGCTTAGGGAAGGTGCGTCCAATCGGGACGCAGCTGTGGCGGCTGGTTATTCGGAGAAGACAGCGTCTGCGTCGGGGTCTCGGCTGGTTAAGGACAAGGATGTGGCGGCCGAGTTGGCCAAGCTCCGCGCCCTGGGTCTGATGCCGCCAGATGTTAAAGCGCATGTTAAAGCTAAGCATGCGCCGGAACCCTCCCCGCAGGCTGAGACGGCGACCGAGTCGGCCCCAGCGAAGGACGAACACGACGACCCGGAGCCGGCCGGCTTCGACCTTATGCAGGCGCTACTGCACCGCGACCCGAAGGACTTTCTGCTGTCGGTGATGAACGACCTGGAGTCTGAGCCAAAGCTGCGCGTCGATGCAGCCAAGGCCTTGATGCCATTCGTGCATCCTCGCAAAGGGGAGAGCGGCAAGAAGGACCAGGCCCAGGCCAAAGCTGAGCAGGCCTCGACCGGTAAGTTCGGCGCCCGGCGTGGGCCGCTGAGGTCGGTGAAATGACGGACTGGACAACTGCATGCCCCGATTGGGAGCAGCGCATCGTTGCGCGCCAGAGCCTGATTCCCTTCAAGCCGCTGTTCCCGGCCGAGGCCGAGGAAGCCCTCGATGTGTTCGGTGCACTCCGCATGGTCGATGCCACCGGCAGCCCGCTGATGTCGGAGACTGTGCGCGACTGGGTCAATCAGTTCGTAGCCGCCATCTTCGGGGCCTACGACCCGGATGAAGGCCGGCGCCTGGTCAGCGAGTTCATGCTGCTGATCAGCAAGAAGAACGGCAAGTCCACGATCGCCGCCGGAATCATGCTCACGGCATTGATCCTGAATTGGCGGCCCTCGGGTGAGTTCATCATCCTGGCGCCGACGAAGGAAATCGCTGACAACTCCTATATCCCGATCCGCGACATGGTGCGGGCAGATGAGGAGCTCGACGCTCTACTAAAGGTGCAGGATCACCTACGTACGGTCACTCAAAGGCCGGTTCCCGACTGGCGTGTAACCCAACCCCAACGAAGGCCGGCGCATTGCCGGCCTCTTCGTTTCTGGAGGCAGCATGAAAATCAAGATTCTGTGGGGCTTCGTTGGTAATGGCGCGCTGTTGGGCGCCGACTCCAACAAGATCAAGGCCGGCGCGACTTTCGAAGAAGCCGATGACGAATACGCTCACACACTGATCGGTAAGGGCCTGGCAGTTGAGATCGATGCCAATGGTAAGCCGCGGCTGGCCAAGCCCAAGGAAGCCAAGCCAGTCGCGCCGAAAGAGGCCAAGTAGATGCTCGACCTGCTTAGCGTGAAGATGCATTTGCGGGTCGACGGCGACGAAGAAGATGTCTTGATTGGCGGCTACGTCGCAGCGGCCAAGGCACACGTCGAGCAGCACTGCGACCGAAAGCTGGTCGAAACAGACCCAGTTGAGCCCGAGGAAATGGGGCTGACCAGCGATGTCGAGCAGGCAGTCCTGCTGCTGGTCGGTCACTGGTACGCCAATCGCGAGGCCGTGGCCGTGGGCACCATCGCCACCGCCATGCCTCTCGCAGTCGAAAGGCTGCTCTGGTACAGGAAACGCTTCTGATGAGAGCCGGACCCATGCGACACCGCTGCCGGGTGCTCAAGCTTCACAGGGAGCAGAACAGCTCCGGCGGCTTTGATGAAACTTGGCTGGAGGCGGGTGAGATTTGGGCGGAGGTCACTACTCCGACCGGCCGGGTTTCGCCTGTGGCCGAGCAGTTGCAGGTGGTGATCAGCGCCGAGATTCGCATCCGCCCTCGGTCGGACATCGAGGCCGGCTGGCGGCTAGCCGAAAAACGCACGGGCAAGACCTACAAAGTCGAGGCCCCGCTGCCCAACAACGAACGGGACATGCTGCGGCTGCTCTGCTCCAGCGTCCCGAACCCATGAGGTGAACAATGAAAATCCGTGCACTGGGTGTGCTCTCGGGCGCCGTCGGCGACCGTGCGAAGGGTGAAACCTTCGAAGTCTCGGCTGATATCGGCAAAGGCTTGATTGTCCGCGGCTATGCCGAGGAAGTCGTAGAAAAGGCCGTGAAACCAGCCAAGGCCGAGCCGGCCAAGGAGTGACCCATGGCGGTTCGCCGATCTCGAATGTCCGGCGACTTCAAGCTTCGTCGGCTGCTGCACAACATTCACAGGAACGTGGACAACGAGCTAAAGCCGGCAATGCAGGTGGCAGCTGACCGTATCCTGGGGACGATGAAAAGCCTGGTACCGAAAGACACAGGCGATGCCGCAGCAGCGCTGACGGCGTTCGTATCGTCCAGCGGCCTGAATGCTGAGATTGGCCTGCGCGGCAAACTCAACAATCAGCGCTACTTCTACTTACGCTTCATCGAGTACGGCACCAAAGGGTACTCAGGCAAGTTGTACCACCGTGCTGATATCAACGCTGTCGGCGGAACTCATACCACCAATCGCGACCGTTCGAAGCTTAGCGGCAAGAATCGGCTTGGGCGTCGGGATACGAAGAATAAGAGCGACGGCACCACCTTCTTCGGCAAGTATCCGGATATTCCGGCCCGGCCGGCACGCTGTTTGCCTCCCGCCCAATGAAACCCCTTTAAATCACTTTTCAAATTGGAGATCTTCCATGCCCTGGTACAGAACAGGCACGGTCGCGATCACGGCCGGCCAAACGACGGTGACCGGTACTGGCACCAACTTTCCAGCGAACGCCCGGGTTGGCGATGCGCTTCAGGGGCCCGATGGCCGCTGGTACGAAGTGACTAACATCACCAGCGCTATGGTGCTCAGCATTCTGCCTGCGTACCAGGGGGCCACTGTTGCTGGCGGCTCCTACGGTCTGGCGCCAATGCAGGGTTACGTGAAGGAATCAGCGGACCGACTGCGTCAGATCGTCAACGATTTTGGCGGTACGTTGGCATTGTTCGGCGGGGCTACCTCTGTGCCTACGCTGCTCCAGAACATCGGAGCGGCAGCGCGGGGTTCAAACAGTGACATTACATCTCTGACTGGTCTCACTACTGCGCTCAGCATTGCCCAGGGCGGTTCACTGGACCGATGGAACCACGCTGGTGCATGCCAAATATGGCGCGGTCGGTTGGTGGCAGGCCAGTGATGAAGAGATCGCTACCATGTTGCCGCTGATGAAGGTCAAGGACGCTGAGCAAGAAGCCTTGACCCTGCGCCGGGTCGCCGATGCTGCCATTGCTCCGCTGCAGGACGCCGTGGACCTTGAAGAGGCCACCACTGCTGAGGCCGATACCCTGAAGGCCTGGAAGAAATACCGCATCGCGCTCATTCGCGTACCTGAGCAGCCAGGCTACCCCGACACAATCGACTGGCCAGCGCCACCGGCCTGACTTTTACCGCACCCAAAGCACCCGCCATCGAGCGGGTTTATTTTTGCCTGGAGAAAAGAGAATGCGTACATCGCAACGGGGCTTAAGCCTGATCAAGTCCTTTGAGGGCCTGCGCACGCTGGCCTATCGGGACGCCGTCGGCGTCTGGACCATCGGCTATGGCGCCACCCGTGGGGTTAAGCCTGGCATGTCGGTCACCAAGGAACAGGCCGAACGCATGCTGCTCAATGATGTGCAGCGCTTCGAGCCGGAAGTCTCGCGCCTGGTGACGGTACCGCTGAACGCCAATCAGTGGGATGCCTTGCTCAGCTTCACCTACAACCTCGGCGCGGCCAATCTTGAGTCGTCGACGCTGCTGCGCAAGCTCAATGCCGGAGACTACGCCGGCGCCGCCGAGCAATTCCCACGTTGGAACAAGGCGGGCGGTAAGGTGCTGCCAGGGCTGGTGCGGCGCCGCGAGGCCGAGCGGATGCTGTTTTTGGAGGCAGCATGAACTGGCTGAAGCTTGTCCCGGGCTGGTGCTGGTGGGTTCTGGCGTTGCTGGTGGTCGCTGGAGCCCAGCAAATTCGCGTAGGAGCGAGCCAGCTCGACGCTGCTGAGGTGCGCCAAGAATTGGCCGACCAGGGATTGGCCTACCAGCGGGAGCGAGAGGCTGCTGCCATGGCTGTGATCGATTGGCAGAAGGGAGAGCAGGGGCGGCGGCAGGTGCTTGAGGCTCGCCTCAAGTCATTAGACGAAACCCACTTCAAGGAATTTAGTGATGCACAGAAAAATATTTCTCTGCTGCGCGATCGCCTCGCTACTGCTGACCTCCGGCTGTCAGTCCTACTCGCCACCCCAAGTGGTGGCAGTGGAGTGTCAGCCACCACCAACGCCGGCGGCGTGGTTCATGGAGCCGCGCGAGGCGAACTTGACCCAGCGCATGCTCAACGAATTGTCGTCATCACCGGAGACGGTGACGAAGGATTAATCGCTCTGCGAGCGTGCCAAGCGTACGTGCGCACTATGCTTCCTTGAGCCTGCACCGCCTGAAGAGTGTCAGGATCTCAGGAATTTCTCTCAATTGCCTTCTTCGGTTCATCTAATGATTAATATTCGAGGGAGGCAGTGAGTTGATTTTTCTGTCCCTTGTAGTAAGCATATGGGCAATTAGAAGTGGCGCGGAGGATGTTGCCAATGTGGACTTCGCGCTAGCGAACCGCCATCCACCTAAAAGGTTTAGCTTGGTGAGTGTGATCATTTCAAGCTCACTCAAGGAATTAATTCAAATGCTTATTGAAGCCCAGTGCTCTATTGTTTTGGCGTCTATTTTTTTAGTGAGACGCTCATAAATTTTTGATCGTATTCCTCCCCTCTCGTTCATAGTTATTGAGTTGGATGCGTACTCTTTTAATGCGATTTTCATGAAGCCATTGGAGAGCTTGCTACTCAAGTGCTGTAATGTTTTGAAGTCAGCAAATGCCTCGGCGCCCACCAGATCCATAGTTCTTTCTGCAGTGTTGAAGTTTTTTTGCCTGTTGAAATCCAGTGCGTGCATAAGCTCATGGTGCAATGCGTTGTATCGCCAAAGCCATTTTATATTCTCGGCAGCATCGGGGGTTAGAGCGTTTTCGTTAATGAAAACCGCGCTGCAGCCTTTTCCGGATTTTAGGAAGTTAATAGTGTAGCCGCCTGCGCCGCCTGCACCGTACTCGGATGGCGACTCAAACTCAATCGCAGAGTCCTCAAAGTAAAGCTTCTCATCGAACTCGACTTTATATCTCTCTAGAAGGTCTGACCCGTCACCAATTATTTCTGGCGGGACTAGGTAGATGTCAGAAGTCAGCCCGACATACCTATTTGCTAGGCCCTCATACTGTTCCTTAAAAAATTGAGCTCCGTCCATTGGTTTCTCGTTGTTCTGGCCATGGATGATGGGGATTTATTGAGCTGAAAAGGGACAAGCAGCAGTTCTCGATCAGCGCGTTATGGGTTGCTCGCGATGCTTTAGCTCTAATAGCAAGTCCTGGCTCCCGCGCCTGAAGACAGCAGCTACTGACTCTAGCCAGTTGGCTACGACTTCTGCGGCTTCAGGTCGGCTTTCTGGCTCCCACGACATGACATGCTCTTCAAGAAGTGATTGAAGGTCAAACTCTCCTCCAGCTTGATGGATCAGACTCAAAAGCGTTGACTGCTCGGGTAAGCCCTGCTCGATGGCGGTATCTACAAGATCCATAGTATCGACGCCTATGAAGGGTCTAAGTTCCTCGTTATCGGGTATTTCAAATGTAATTTTTAATTTACTAGGTCTCATATATAATTCTCATTGCAATACTGCTTAATGCCAGCTGGTTATTTGCTTGTCTGGCATATTTTCTGGGCTTTGGGTTAGGAGCTGATTGAGGCCAGGAAAGGCAGCCATGGGGCAATTACTGGTCCGGCTAGTTTTAGAGTTGTCTCTGTTATTTGTATCGAGTTGTTTACATTGCCGATGAGCTCAAATATGGATTTCATAAGCCCTTTTGAAGAGCCATTCACCTGATCGCTAATATCTGCACTGTGGCGGCTCATCGTCCCCCAAATGCGGTCTATTTCGTCTTCAATTCCCTGTGCTCCATAAATTTTGTAAGAGAGCAGAGCCTGGCGCAGCGACTCAAGGTTATCCTTGAAGAAGCGTTTTAGTGCAACGGGTAGGTCAGAGTCAATGCACTGCAGCAGCAGTTTATCCAGTTGCTCAACGAACGTTTTTACCAGATCAGCATTTAAGGTCGTCTTGCCAAACTGAGGCTCAAGGACGTGATCCCCAAATGCCAAAGCGCTCAGAGTGGCCTCGTCTAGATGTTGTCTGTGCTGAGCCCACCTAGATGTGAGGTCAATTTTTTTGAAAAGATTATCAATCTTTGCAAAAGGAGCGAGATAGATGGTTTGGTCGCCAGGGATCCCGTCAATTAAGGCTTGCTTAGCCTCGCCTTGGAGGTGGATCAGATTCGCAATGCTTTTCAGTAGCGCTCCAGTGTCCCCATTAGGCACACCAAGCACTGTCTGCCAAACAGCGTGAGTTGGCGACCCATCACCGTGACCACTGGCCTCGCGCAAAATGGCATAGAGGCGTCCTACCGGGTTGTTCTTAATTTCCATTTCCAATTCCTGTTGAAAGCAGGGAGTTTCGCGCTAGCTCCGAGGCTGGATCGCGGCGCAAAAGCCGCTGTCCAGCCAATATGGTGCCGAAATGCTATCAAGAATCTTGGGGGAATTTTGGGGGAATTGGTCCCCCGAATTATGTGGAGTGCTGTTGTGTTGTGTGTTGTTTAAGGTGTTGAAATTATTGAGTTTGATGAAAAAAGATTAATAATTTATGAGGTTTAAAACGGATTCGAAATCCGTTGTACTGGCAACAGTACCTAGGGTTCAAATCCCTATCTCTCCGCCATACATGTAAAGCGCGAAACCCCTGACTTCTCACGAGAAGCCAGGGGTTTTGTGTTTTTGGCGACTGCATTTAGTGCGCCAGGCACTGGCGTTGCAATTGCCAGTGCCCCCGCCGAGGCTTTCTGGCCGCCTTATCGCTGTTCGCGCGTCCCCAGCACATCACGAATGTTGTCCACTACATTGCTGTCCTTGATCACGTCACTCAGCCAGCCTTCAAGCGGCATGTTGCCCCATTTGATGGCGCGCTCGATCAGGTAGGGGACCGGGCTTTGCGGTTCGCTCTGTTTGAAGAACTGGGCGATGCCCGCGAGCATGGTGAAGGCTTCATCACGGGTCAGTGGCGTGGTGCGCATTGGCGCGGGCGCGGTGGCCTGGGGGCTGGTGGTCATCGGTTCACCTGATTCGGCGGCAGGGGGCGTTGCGGCGCTGGGTTCGGGTGTTGCCACGGCCACCGGGTGCAGTTCGACGCCGCGGTCCTTGAGCAGCTTTTCTGCCAGTTGGCCGGCCCGCGCCAGCATGTCGGCAAGGCTGGCGAAGCTCGGGGCTTCGTGGCCGAACAGGCGGTCGGTGGTCGCTTGCAGGTGATTGCAGGCCTGCAAGCTGGCGGCGATTTGCTGGGCCTTGGTACGCAGGTGTTCGGTGTCGCTCAGTGCCACTGAGCGCTGGAAGATCTCGGCGTTGATCTTGCCCTCGTCCAATGCGCTTTGCATCGCCTTGGCATTTTGCAAGGCAAGGTTCTCTACATGGCGTGATTCGTCATAGCGCAGCACGCCGAAATGCTGCCCTTGGGTAATGGGCAAGCCACCGGCAATGTCGGTGAGGGTGGTTTTCAGCCAGGACAGGCGCGCAGCCCGTTCGTCCAGGCCGTCTTCGAGTGAGGGGTGGGCGGTGTCCCAGAAGGTGTCGAGGATCCGCGCGGTCAGTTCAAGGCCGAAGGTAATGCCCTGAAAATGCTCGCGCTGGGCCAGGCCTTCGCTGAGCCAGGCCACCAGCATCAGGTCTTTGCTCTGTTGCGCCAGCCCCTGGGCGGAGAGGTTGATGGCCTTCTCCCAGTCGGCGGTCTTCAGGTCGGCTTGCCAGTCGCCCTGGGTCAAGTAGTCAGGGTCTGCCCGGCGTGCCTCCTTGATCTGGTCGAACAAGGCGGAGAAGCTCAAGTCTTCGCCGCTGCCACCGTTGATCGGCGCGGTCAGTTCGGCCAGCGAAAGGTCATTGAGGAATTCAGGCATAAAGCACTCTGATCAGGGGAGGGGAAGCGCGCCGGCCAGGCCGGCACGCTGCGTGGTATGGGCCGTGTGTACGGCCCATCGCAAACAAACGCTTAGGCGAAAACTTTGTTCGCGGTGCGGTCCCAGCCGCCGACGATGTTGCCGCCAGCCTGGCCGTCGGTACGGTTCTGCTGGGTGTAGGTGGTTTTGATACGGGCGAAGTTGAAGCTGATTTCTTCGATTGGCAGGTCGCTGACCGCCTTGTCTTCACCGGCCTGGTTGCCGCCGGCGAGGAACTTGACCGACGACACCACAACTTCTTCCATGTCGATGGTCAGGTAGGTGACTTTGTCACCACCGGCGCGGTTGACGTTGAGCTTCAGTTTGGCAATGTGCTTGCCGGTGCAGCAGTGTTCGAACAGCTTGGCCGAGGCCTTGTCGACAGCCTTGCGGATCTTGAAGTCGCTCAGTGCTACGCGCTCGGAGGATGCACCGCCCGAGGAGCTGGCGGTCGCCGAGGTGGCCTGGGTGGCGCCGTACTCGTAGCCCAGCACTTCGATCCAGTCCTTGTGTTTTTCATCCAGTACTTCGCCTGGGATGCCGTCGATTTGGATATACGCGTCAAAAGCCATTGTGAAACTCTCCATTAACATCATTTAAAGGGACACTCATGCGCCCTTTGGTTTTGACCTCTGTGATCACGCCAGCAGAGGTAGCTTGCCGCCACCCGGGCCTCCTCCGGTGAGGCTCGGGCGACCGGTTCTTGCGACGCGGCCTCAGTTGAGTCCGCGCACTTCGATTTCCACCCGGCGATTGGGCTCCAGGCACTTGATCAGTTGTGTTCGTGGTTGTTGCAGATCGCAATTGACCAGCGGCTTGCGGCTGCCCTCACCCTGGGCGACGACCAGTTCGGCAGGTACACCCTTGCCGACCAGGTAAGTGCGGATGGTTTGTGCGCGTTGCTTGGAAACCTGCAGGTTGCCTTGCTTGTCGCCGAGTTGGTCGGCATGCCCCGAGATGATGATCTTGCCGATATTGGGGGTGTTCAGCAGTTTGCTGGCGATCGCACTCAGTTGGTTCTGGCCTTCATTGCGCAGGCTCTGGAAGTCGGCCCGGCCAAACGCGAACAGGGTGTCGGACTCCAGCGTGATGGTCTCGATCGAGCGCAGCGACTGGGCCTGCAGGCTGTTGATGTAGTTGCGCGTACTGGACATCAGGAAGGCGTTGTCGAGGATGCGCGGCACGTCCGGCTCGCGGATCTGGTCGCTGTAGAAGGTGATCTGGCGGCTGGCGTACAGGTAGTCCTGGTTACCGCTGGCATCGCTTGCGTCTGCCATGCTCTGGCCTGTGTGACGGGCGATGGCCGGGTACCAGTAATCGGGCAGGTGCGCCTTGAGGAACGCCGGATCAGCCTTTTCGCGTTGCGCAGGCGCGAGCATCACGTAGGTGTCCAGGGTCGCTTTGCCGAAGTCGGCAATCGTCTGCGCGCGGTTGTCGTGTGGCAAAGCCTCGGCCTCGACGCTGTCGATGCCGCTCACCGCTTGCAACTGCGTGGTATTGCGCTGGTAAACCTTGAGCGTGGTCAGCAGGTACAGGGTGCGGGTGAGGTTGTCGGCCGTGGGCTTGAGCATCACGTTCTGCAGGGTAGCGAAGTAGCGGGCACGCAGCAGCGGCTCCACCGAATAGCCCTGGTACAAGCCCAGGCGCATGCGCAGCGGCACACCCTGCTGGTGGTGCTGCTGGTAATAGTGCTCGCTCCAGAAACGCAGGCGATCGAGGCTGTGCCAGGCGGTGTACTGGCCGCTGGCGTTTTTGTCTTCTGTCTTGGCCAGGGCCAGTTCGCTGGCAAGGCTGGCCAGGGTGCTGCGGTTATTGAAGTACGACCAGCCCCACAGGCTGCACAGCACCAGGCCTGCCAGGCTGGCGGCGGCAACCCAGGTGGCCTTGCGCCGCCGTTGGCGTTGATTGCTGGTGTACAGCGCCACCAGATGCTGGTCGGGAATGATCACCTTGCGAAACAGGCTGTTGATGAACATCGGTGCTGCGTGGCTGGCATTGCTTGCCGCCCCTTGGCCGTGCTCAAGGGCAAAGCGCTCGGCGACGTGCTGGCCATGGCTGCCCCATTGGGCCTCGTCGGCCTCTAGCGCGGCGGTAAAGTAGAAGCCGCGCAGCAGTTCGGCATTTTGGTAAGGGTTGGCACGCAGCAAGCTGTCGACGAACTGCTGCAGGCGCGGCTTGAGCGCGGCCAGCTCCAGCGGGAAGCGATAGGCGGCGTGGTTCTCTCGGGTGATCAGGATGTCCTGCTGCACCAGTTGCTGGTTCGCCACCTGCTGCCAGTAGCTGCTCAGCTCGTCCATGGCCTTGCCGAAGCGCTGGCCCCAGTCGGCCTGCTCATAGCCCTTGTGCGAGAAAGTCTTGCCCATGACTTCGCCGCGGGCGGTGTCGTCCAGTTGGCGATAGAACGGCGTGAAGCCGGGGATCAGGTCGCACTTGGTGAACACCAGGTAAATCGGCAGGCGCACTTCAAGCAGCGCGCAGCTTTCCTGGATGCGCTCGCGCAGGCGTTTGGCCACACGCTCCCGATCCTCGGCCGAGCCCTGCAGGATGTCGGCGATGCTGACGCTGACGATCAGGCCGTTGAGTGGCCGACGCTGACGGTGCTGGCGCAGCAGCTGCAGAAAACCCCGCCACTTGCCGGCTTCTTCCGGGCTGTTCATGTAGCGCCCGGCGGTGTCCAGCAGCACGGCTTCGGCGCTGAAGAACCAGTCACAGTTGCGCGTGCCGCCCAGGCCTGCGACCCGCGCGCCTTCGCGTTCGGCGTAGGGAAAGTTGAGGCCCGACTGCAGGATCATGGTGCTCTTGCCCGCCGCAGGCTGGCCGATCACCAGGTACCAGGGCAAGGCATACAGGGCGTCTTTGGCCGCCGTTGCGCGCGGTTTGTTGCTGTGCAGACGCTCGATACTTTGCAGCAGACGCTCGCGCAACAGGCTGACTTCTTCGCGGTCAGCCGGTGAGGCGTTGAGCACGGCCTGGTCGGCGTCGTCGCGCAGCAGTCCTTCGAGGTTGTGATGCTGGCCGACGCCGCGGTACAGCAGCAGTACATAGCCCGCCGACAGCAGCAGGAACACGCCGATACCGGCCAGCAGGCTGTGCAACGAGGCGAAACCCAAGGCATGGCCGATAGCCCAGACCACGAAGATTGCCAGGAAGAAGGCCACCCCCAGCAGGTAGGGTTGGTAGCGCAGACAGTAGTACTTGATCTTGTTCATACAGGCGTCGCATCCAGCGCATCGACGAACTGGTCGATGACGTGTTCAAGAGGTCGGTCGTAATCGTGTAAGCGGGCTGCCGATGGCATCGGGCTGAGCAGTTGCAGATGCTGACGGGGCTCGGCGCTGCCACTGAGCAGGCGATAGGCACTGCTGGTGTGACGCGACGGGAAGCAGAACAGCCGCGGGTGCATGAAATCGTCGGCCAGCAGGCTTACCGCCGGTATGTCGTGGCGCCCGCTCATGCGCGTCAGCCAGGTCAGCCAGAGGTCGGCGGTGGGGTTCTTCAGGCCGCGCTCAGCAGGCAGTGGCAGCTCGATGCCACCGTCGAAATCGCCGTGCAGCGATGCCCATGTTGCTTGCAGGTGCGCCAGCGCCGTGGCGTTGTCAAAACTCGGCCAGGAGCCGTGCAGCGCCCGGGCAATGTCGTTGAAACTGAAGTCATGGAGGAACTTGGCATGCACGCGGCGGAACAGGTCCAGGTCCTGAGCCTGTAGTGGGCGCAGCGCCTTGATGCGCTCGAACAAGGTGGCAGGCTCGCAGCCTTGCACCGCCTGGTGCAGCAATGGCTTGATTTGCGCGCTGAACAGCTCGCCCAGGGTGAACGGGTTGAGCAGCGCTTCACCTTCCTGGCCCTTGAGCAGTTGGAAGATGAAAAACGGGTAGCGCCGCGCGCTGGCATCGCACGAGCTGAGCATGCCGCCCAGCAGCCAGTTGCCACTGCGCGCGCGGTAGCTGAAGAAGCACATCGGCAGCGGGTCGAACAACGCCTGCCAGTCATCGCAGTGGCGCATGGCCGCCAGCGAAGACTGCAGCCAGGCGTCGAACTCGCAGACTTCTTCCGCCGCGCCATGCAGGCTGACGAAATCCGCGCTCGACGGGAGCTTGCCGAAGCAGCCGATCATTGCACGCCCCGGCCGCTGTCGTTGAGGGCGCTCAGCGCCTTGACGTCACCCAGGTCGGTCAGTTTGACCCCACCGAAGTTACGCACCACCAGGCTCACCCGACCGTTGGCAGTGTTCCAGCTGAAGCGTTGCTGGATGCCGTCGAGGTCTTCGACCCGGGCGCTTTCGTTCATGCGCAGCAGGCCCCAGCGTCCGGGGAAGTCGAACACGGTAATGCGTGCGCCGCTCAGGGTGATCACGTCCAGGCGTGCGCCCGGTGCGTTGCTGGTGCCAGGCCAGGCGAACCGGCTCCAGCTGCTGCGGCCGTTGCGGTAATGCTGCTCCTGACCGTCGAGGGTGAAGACGATGTCGGTGAAGTTGGCCGACGGATCGAGCATGATCTCGAAGCCGTTGTCGCGATCAGACAAGCTGGCGATCACCTGGCCCACCGAGCTGGCCTTGTCGATGCTTCTGAGCATGCCCGGATTGACCAGCGCCGCTGCCTTGCCATCGCCCAGGCCCAGGCCTTCGCCGCCGGAGAGGTTGCCGATTTCATTGCGTTTGAAGGTGGGCAACAAGCCACTGTCGGGATCGACGAAGCGTTGCAGGTCTTTGACCGACGCTTCGTTGCGGCTGCCGTTGGCGATGGGGTAGCGGTGCGCCATGACCTGCTCCCACGGCTTGGCAATCTGCTGTGCCCAGGCCTTGGCAATCTGTTGGCCGGCCGGGTCGCGCAAGGTTTCCCAGGCGTACTGAATAGGCAGGCTGAACAGCGCCTGCAGCGAGCGCGACAAACCGTCCTGGCTGGTGTCGACGCTGGTTTCCACGTAGTTGCGCACGGTGGTCACTTCGCTCGGCTGGCCCTCCAGGGTTTCGCTGATCAACTGCTTGCTGCTTTTGCCCACGTCTTGCGAGCGCTGGATGTTGTTCATGCGCACTTTGAGCTTGCGCAGTGCCGCCAGGTAGCGGTCCATGATGGTGCTGTCAGCACCTTCGGCGTTGTGTGCGGCGAACACCCGCGACACCGGTTCGAAGCGCTTGGCCAGGCTACCGTCGTCGATTGCCGGCAACACCGGGGCGACGGTAGTGGCCAGGGTGTCCTTGTCGTCGAACAGGCCGCTGACCTTGCTCCAGAAACCATCCACGCGGACGGCGCCGGGGCTTGGGATTTCCCGCTTGATCGGCAGGTCCCACTGGGTGTTGTCGTTGACCGCGGCCAGCAGGTTTTTCACCGGCGAGTTTTGCACGTCGCTGAGCAGCCCTAGTTGCTGGGTGGCCGAGGCCAGGTCAGCGAAGTGGCGTACGCCAACGTTGCTGATCATCTTGTACCAGGCCTGGGTGTAATCGCGCTTGTAGCGGGTCATGAACTCGCGCACGAAATTGGCCTTCTGCACGATGGCGTCACCGCCTTCGCCGTCCAGCACCCAGTCGGATTCGTTGCGCAGGTTGCCCGACACCAGCTTGATCAACTCGGGTTTGACGAAGGTTTCCCAGCCCTGGCGGGTGTAGATCGCCGGTACGCCAGCGGAGCCGTGCAGCAGCGCGCGACCAGGCTGCGCAACCAGGTCGTTGAGGCTTAGTGCCGGAAACTGGCGGCTGGCTTCGAGTTGCAGGCGCAGGTATTCGCGGTCGACCAGCGAGCTGGAGAGCATGAACGACTTGAGGTTCTGCCGGGTTTCGCTGATCAGCTGTTCGTTGCGTGGCAGCGATGGGGCCTGGCCCTGTTCAAGCAGTTGCACATACAGCGGGGCATTTTCTTCGATTACCCCGGCGTCGGCCGAGGTGCCTTCGTTGGCGGCACTGGCCCAGGCCTGGGGCAGGCTGGCGGCGACGAAGGCCGGATCGGGGTGCGCCTGGGGTTCGGTCAGCATCAGGTACAGCTTGAGGGTGTTGTAGGCATCGATGATCGACGCCACTTGCTGCTCGTCCAGACGCCCGAGCATTTCTTCGGAGAGCGACAGGCCACCGGTGGTAGCCGACAGATCAGCGGCATCGTTAGCCGTCGCCAGATTGACCTTGGCGGCATAGCCAGCGATGCGGGTCGTGCCCAGTGCTGCCTGCGCGCTGGCGGCGACTGTTGGCGCCAACGGCTTGCCGTTACGGCGTTTTGGCGCGGGTGCCGGAGTGAACTCCAGCGCCTGGTTGATACCGCTGGCGAAGGTGTTGAAGGACCGCATCTGCACCTGCAGGTTACGCGAGATCGGTTCCAGCGCCTGGCTGCGCAGTTGTTCCAGGTAGGCACTGCGGGTGACCTGGTGGATCGCTTCACCCTGGTACAGGCCAGCCCCCAGCTGCAGGGGCACGCCTTGCAGGCGATGTGCCTCGACGCTGGCCATCTGCTGGCGCAGCACTTGCAATCCTTTACCGGCGGCCAGCAGTTGCTCGCGGTCGTCGGCCTGCTCCAGGTGTGTCAGTTGCCCGCGCAGGCTGTCCAGCCATTGCCGGTTGTTGACGAACGACAGCGCCTGCCAGGCGATGAACAACACACCAGCGCCGGCGGCCAGGCCCAGCAGCAGCGGGCTGAACGCGCCCTGGCGGTTCTGGCGTGACTGGTACAGGGTCAGGTCGCGGTCGGGGAAGATCACCCGGCGGAAAGTGTCGGTGATGAAGTAACTACGGTTGCCTTGGGGTTTGCCAGTGGTCTGGCTGCCGTCATCGTCGGCGGCCTGCAGGGCGAAGTCCTCGGCGATGGCGTCTTCGTAGACCTGGCCCAGGTGCTGGTGGGTCTGCACTGCGCTGGTGAAGTACAGGCCGCGCAGCAGGAGCGGGGCGCTGGCGCGGTGGGCGCGGGTGAAATGCTCGAGGAATTGTTCGAGCACGCCGCTCAGCGCGGCAAAGTACTGTGGGAAGTTCACCAGGGTGCTGTCGGCCTCGGCACCGAGGGCGATCATTTGCGCGTCGACGTGTTGGCCGATATGGCTCTGCAGGTTTTTCAGGCGGGTTTCGAGCACGGCATGCAAGCCGTTGTTGCGAATCTCGGCCAGGCCGAAGGTCATGCCCAGCGGCTGCTGGCGATCATGCAGATCGAGACCTTCGAACGCCTGGTTGAAGCCCGGCAGCTGGTCGGTTTTGCTCAACATCAGGTAGATCGGCGGGTTGGCGCCCAGGCACTCGGTGTACTCCTCCACCCGCGCCACCAGCTGCGCGGCCAGGGCATTGCGCTCATCGCTGTTGGCGGCCAGCAGCTCGGGCAGGCTGACCACCAGCACCAGGCCGTTGATCGCGGCCTTGCCACGCTGTTTGCGCAGCATGCGCAAGAACGCCGAGAACTCACTGGCCGACTGGTCGTCACGCAGGTAGCGGCCGGCGGTGTCGATCATCACCGCGTCGGGGCTGAAGTACCAGTCGCAGTGCTGCGTGCCGCTTTCGCTGTCGTTGGCCGTGGCGATGCTGGCCGACAGGCCCGAGTGGGTCAGCAGTGAGGTTTTGCCCGCAGCCGACATACCCATGACCAGGTACCACGGCAGGTCAGACAGCGCCGCCTTGCCACCGCCACCGGTGGAGCGGTCGGTGCGCAGCATGGTAATGGCATGCTTGAGGCGCTCGCGCAGCACCTGTTGGTCACGGAATTCACCGGTGGCATTCCACGAGCGGTCGACCTCGATCTGCAGCAGGTTTTCCAGGTTGTGTTCGGCGCGGATACGCTGGTACTGGCGCAACACGATCAGCAACAAGAAGCAGGCGCTGATGATCGCCATGGCCTCCGCTACATGGTTGTGCAACCACGGCAGCAGTGGCGCCAGCAGCCAGCACATCAACAGGCTCGCCAGCCACAACAGTGGCAGGAGAATCCAGAAACTCTTCAACAGACGCAGTAGTGTTTTCATGTCTTCCTGACTCGGCTACCTGAGGTGTGCTCAGGCACTGAACAGCTGGCGGATTTGTTCGGAGAGGGCAGCGACGTCCTTGTCGAGCAGCCAGTCGAGCGTCAGGTACACCGCGACGCAGACCAGCGCGATCAACGCCAGGTACACCCACAACGGCACCTCGTGGCGCAGCATCTGTGACACCTGGTCGGGCAGCGCCCAGTCGGGTGCCAGGGTTTTTGGTGGCTTGCGATAGCGGGCGATATCCTGGCCCAGGGTGTTGGCCAGGTAGCGCAGTTGGTCTTTCTGGCCGAGGCTGAACTTGCCCTCAAAGCCCAGGGCCAGGCACAGGTGGTAGACCTCAAGCACGTCGATGTTGCCTTTGACGTCGGCCCGCAGCGCGTCGACCTTCTCGAAGAAGCCTTCACCGGCCAGGTGCACACCGAAGTAGCGGAACTGCAGCGGTTGCAATTCGAAGTGCCGACGCAGTTCGTTGTCGCCCGAACGCAGCACGCTTTCGTCGAGGAATGCACACAGGGCGTACTGGGTGTCTTTGACCTGTTCGACGCTATAGTTGGCCGCGCGGGCTTCGTGTTCGAGGTTGGTGAAGAAGCGCTCGACGCTACCCTCGAAGGCCGGCACCGAGGTGACCTGACGCCCGCGGCGGACAATCAGCGCCATGCTGATGAAATCCTGGGCCAGCGCTTTGAGGGTCGGCTTGTCGTGGGCGGCCGAATCGGCGCCCTGCTGCAGTACGGCTTCGGTCATTTGAGCACCGCCATCAGTTCGAGCTTGAGGTTGGTAAAGGCGCTGGGCGCATAGAAGCAGATGCTCTGGGCGCTCATCATTCGCTCATAGACATGGCCGTGCGGCTCGATGGCGAAGTACTGGTTGTCCAGGCGCACCGGAATCGCGTTAGGCAGGCGAGCCGCATGGTTGAGGGTGACACCGGGCATGGCGCTGTTGACCACCACCTCGATGTCTTCCGGCGAACCGACCTTGAACGCTCTCGGCACCAGTTCCAGCAGGCTGGCACCGGGCATGTCGGCGTGCACCGAAATATAGAAATCGGCCTCGGCCAGGCGTGGATCGCGCAGTTGGCCTTGCCAGTAGGACGGCTTGGTCTGGTTGAGGTCGATGACGATGCACTGGTTGGGCACAACGTTGTCGAGCATCACTCGGATCATCTCGTCGAGCTTGACCAGCGATGCTGCCGGGTCGTGGTGGTCGTACTCGGGGAGGTCACTGAGCTGGCTGTCGAGGGTGAAGGTCAGCAGGCCACCGGCAAGGTCGGCAAGGAACAGGTACAGGCGTTCCGGATGCAGGCGCGGGTGAGTCAGCAGGTGAGCCAGTTGCGGGTGGGCGCGGTTGACGGTATTGAGCAGCCAGAACAGGGTGACGTCGCTGGAGCCGAATTCGGCGATCTGGTCGGCACGTTCACGGCGGCGCCCCGACAGGGCTTTGCTCTTGGCCTGCAGGGCACCGAGCAGGCGCTTGCCAATACCGGCCAGGGTCTCGTGGCTGCCCAGGTGCAGGGTAGGGTGAACAAAGTGCGGGTCGAGGTTGAAACCGCCCATGCTGTTGCGCGTTAACTTGGCCAGCGGGCAGTGGCTATAGCCATCGAGGCTGTCGCCATCGACCAGCAACACCACGTTCAGGCGCAGGCTGGTGATTTCGTTTTCCAGCTCGCCTTCGTTGAGGTCGGGCAGGGTGTCGAACTGCTTGCGAAAGCGCCGCGAGGCCTTGTGCTCCTGACCGTCCTCGACGTAGTTGAGGCCAAACGGCTCGGGCAACTTGAGTGCGGCGTAGACCTTCAGATCGTTAGCCTTGAGCAGGTCTTTGAGGTCGCGAGCGGCCGGCAGCGGGTCGTGCTGCGGTGCGTCGTACAGGCTGCCGTCGGGGAACACCAGCTTCAGGCGCTTGAGCTGCAGCGAGCCGTTGGCCAGGGCATCTTCGTCCACCTGCAAGGTTTGCACGCCCCAGTGGAACGGGGTGCTGCGCAGGCTTGCCTCGGCCAGCTGATGCTGGTGGAACTCATCCTGATACTGGAAGTGCTGGGGCAGCAGGAACATGCCTTCTGACCACATCACCCGGCTCTGCTTGCTCATTTGACGCTATCCACTAAAGAGTTGAAGGTTGAATCCATGGCGTTGCGCGCTGACTGGCCGGCGGCGTCGCTGGCCTTGTCGATGACGGCGTCTTGCGCTTTGTCGGCAAGGCTCGGCGCCACAGCCTTTGGCTGGGCGATGGCAAGCTGTTCGGCGGTGGCGGGTTTGTTCAGCACATCCATGCCGCGCATGGCGGTGATCGTGGTGTCGTCCACCAGCACCCGCAGGCCGTCGGACGAGAACCAGATACCGTCCTTGCGCAGCGAGTTGGCGTCGAAGGCGACCTTCCAGCGGGCATCCTGATCATTACGGAAGAACGCAGCGACGCCGACGTAACGGGTGCTTTTGGCCAGCGGCCACTGGTCGATCTGGCCCATGCCCGGCAGCAAGGTGATCTCACGGGCTTCGACCAGGGTGTTGCCCAAGGCTTTTTCCGGTGCATCCCAGAGGGTGTCTGCGTCGGCCGAGGCGAAGCGTTCGAGGTCGGTCATCTGGTAAACGCGCATGACCACCGACAACGGCTTGCCCTCGACATCAGGGTTGAGCTGGTTACCGCCATCGGCGGTCAGAATCACTTTCTCGCTGTCGGCCAGCATGTCGGCCGCCCAGCTGTCTTCCATGCGTTTGCCGATACGGTCGGTGACGCCGCAGCCGGCAAGCGTCAGCAGCAGGGCGGCGGCGATCAGGCGCTTGAGGACGGTCGGGTTGTGGTGCATGACGGTTAAACCTCCGGGTACTCGTCAGGCCAGGCGATAGGCGAAATCGCCATCGCTGCCCAGCTCAATCACAAGGCGTTCGATTGGCGTGTCCTGGGCCATGCGTTCGAGCACATGCTGGGCGAGTTCGGGCATCAGGGTCTGCGACAGGATGTTGTCGATGTTGCGCGCCCCGCTGTCGACTTCGGTGCAGCGTTCGGCGATGGCCTTGACCAGCGCCTCGTCGTAACTGAGTACGGCCTGATGGTTGCGGGCAAAGCGCTTGGCGATGCGTTCGAGCTTGAGGGCGACGATGCGTTCCAGCACCTGGTCTTGCACCGGGTAGAACGGCACGATGCTCAGGCGACCGAGGAACGCCGGTTTGAACACTTGGTTCAGTTCACTGCGCAAACCGTCAACGATGGCTTCAGGGGTGGGCAACGGGTTGGCAAACAGGCAGGTCTGCATGATCCGTTCGGTGCCGGTGTTGGAGGTAAGGATGATCACCGTGTTGCGGAAGTTGATCTCACGGCCTTCGCCGTCGTCCAGCACGCCCTTGTCGAACACCTGGAAAAACAGTTCGAGCACGTCGGGGTGGGCTTTTTCCACCTCGTCGAGCAACACCACGCTGTATGGCTTACGCCGTACCGCTTCGGTCAGCACGCCGCCTTCACCGTAACCGACGTAGCCGGGTGGCGAGCCTTTTAGGCTCGACACGGTGTGGGCCTCCTGGTACTCGGACATGTTGATGGTGATCAGGTTGCGCTCGCCGCCGTACAAGGTGTCGGCCAGGGCCAGGGCAGTTTCGGTCTTGCCTACGCCGCTGGGGCCGAGCAGCAGGAACACGCCGATAGGCTTGTTCGGGTCTTCCATGCGCGCGCGGGAAATCTTGATGCGCTTGCCGATCTCGTGCAGGGCGTGGTCCTGCCCCAGCACGCGTTCGCCGAGCAGGGCTGGCAGGCGCTGCACGGTGTCGATTTCATCACGCAGCATCTTGCCCAGCGGGATGCCAGTCCAGCCGCTGATCACCTGGGCGATGGCGCCGGTATCGACCAGCGCGTGGACCAACGGCTGGTCGCCTTGCACCCGGCTCAACTCGGCGCGCAGGGCGTTGAGCTGCTGGGCATCGGCGTCGTTGGCGGCGTCCAGGGCCTTGAGCTGCTCGACCAGCGCCAGCTCCTGTTGCCACTGTTCGTTCAGCTGTTGTTCGTGTTGCTGTTCAACTTTTAGTGCGGCCTGCAGTTCGCCCAGGCGGCGGGCATGGTCGTGACCTTTGCCGGCTTCGTGGTCGAGCACGGCGATTTCGGCCTGCAGGTTGTCGATCTGCCGGCGGCAGTCTTCCAGCGCACCGGGCTGCGACGACTGCGCCAGGGCAATGCGCGCACAGGCGGTGTCGAGCACGCTGACCGCCTTGTCGGGCAGTTGGCGACCGGTGATGTAACGGTTGGACAGGCGCACGGCTTGTACCAGCGCTTCGTCCATCACCGCCACCTTGTGGTGCTCGCGCATCTTGCCGAGCAGGCCGCGCAACATGTGGATGGCTTTGTCTTCGTCTGGCTCTTCAACCTTGACCACCTGGAAGCGGCGGGCGAGGGCGGCGTCTTTTTCAAAGTACTTTTTATATTCAGCCCAGGTGGTGGCGGCGATGGTCCGCAGCTCACCACGGGCCAAGGCCGGCTTGAGCAGGTTGGCGGCGTCGTTCTGCCCGGCCTGGCCACCGGAGCCGATCAAGGTGTGGGCTTCGTCAATGAACAGGATGATCGGGTGCACGCTGCGTTTGACCTCTTCGATCACCGCCTTCAGACGATTTTCGAACTCGCCTTTGACCCCGGCGCCGGCCTGCAGCAAGCCGAGGTCCAGGGTGTGCAGGGCCACCGTCTTGAGTACGGCCGGTACGTCGCCCTGGGCGATGCGCAGGGCTAGGCCTTCGACCACGGCCGTTTTGCCGACCCCAGCCTCGCCGGTGAGAATCGGATTGTTCTGGCGCCGACGGGTGAGGATGTCGACCATCTGCCGCACTTCGAACTCACGCCCCAGCACAGGGTCGATTCGGCCTTCCCGGGCGCTCTGGGTGAGGTTGATGGTGTACTGGTCCAGGGCCGGGGTTTTGCCTCCGGCCTTGGTGTTAGCGGTTACCGGCGCTGCGGGGCTGCCCAGGGGGCTGGCGAGCCTGGATTCGGCGCTGCCTTCCACCAGGGCGGTGAGGTTCAGGCGCAGGTCGTCGACATTGATTTTCTCCAGCTCCGGCGCCGAGGCAATCACCACGCGGCGCAGCTCGGCGTCGTCGAGCAAGGCCTGCAGCAAATGGGCGCTGCGCACCTGGCCGACGCCGTATTCGATCGAGGCCAGTACCCAGGCGTGCTCGATCAGGCGGGTGATGTGCGGCGACAGTGCCGGGGTGCGGCTGTTGCCTTTCTTGAAGGTGCCCAGGGCGGTCACCAGTTGTGCCTGCAGGCGCTCGGCGACCACCTCGTAATGGCGCAGAATCTGCGGCAAGTCGCTGTCGCTGGAGTCGAGCAGTTGCAGCAGCAGGTGCTCCACTTCGACATCGTAGTGGTGTTCCGACAGGCACAGGGCCGCCGCGCTTTCAGTGGCCGTGCGGCTGGTTTCGTTGAGCTTGGCGAACAGAGACTTCAGGTTCACAAGGCGACCCCATCGTAAGGAATGTGGAAGACGGCGCAACGCGAAGGTTCTACGTCACGCTCAGGGCGTTTGAGCCAGCCCAGCCAGCCCAGGGCAACGTTGCCGCTACGGCCCAGCTGGGCGCGTGGAACGGCCTCGCGCTTGAGGCGGGGGGCAATTTCGAAGTCCAGCTCTGCACCTATATAGAAGCGCACCAGCTCGACCAGCTTGCGAAAGTCCTCGGTACCGGGTTGCACGCGCTGGTAATCGGCCAGGCTCAACGGGCCCAGCTCGATACGGATGCACGATTGGTAATCCCACACGCGCTTACCGGCTACGGCACTGTGGCCCAGTTGCGCGTTCTTGCGGCCGAGCTGGGTGCACTGTTCAGGCTGCAGGTTCAGCCAGCGTCCGGCGAACTGTTTGACCTTGACGGGCAGCGAGAAGTAGAAGCCCAGCATCACTTCGAGATTGAGCGCGTTGCGTGGCTTCTGGCTGAGCAGCCCGGCGAAGTAGCTGAACAGTTCGCGGCGCAGCGCCGACGGCTGCTGCTCGAACTTCAACTGTTGCGCGCGCGGGCCCAGGCCGACCAGGTTGAGCAGGTAGCCATCAAAGCCCGAAGCACCGTTGCGCTCGTGCTCGATATGAAATTTGTACTTCTGCCAGGCCTCGTAGAACAGCGTGGTCATGCGGTGCGAGAAAATGTCGAGAAACGCATGGGCGGCATCGTCGCGGTACTGCACGTGGCGTTCGAGCAACAACTCGGTGTACGGCCGTGGCAGCACGCCCGACGGCCCGACCAGGCCCATGAAGGTGACCTGGATTTCTGAAAGCGGTAGCCCGGCCGGCGACACTTTGCCTTCACGTTCGAAGTGCAGGTCACTGACCTCACTGGCCGGAAACGCCAGCGACAGTTGGCTGCGAAAGCGCAGTGGATCTTCGTGCGGCCGGGTGGCCAGATCCATTCGCCCGGTGCGGCTGTAATGTAGGCGGAGCAGGCGCACCAATTGAAAGAATTCGAATCGGTGCGGCTCGGCTCGGGCCTGATCGATCAGACCAGGGGCTGATCGCCAGTGCGTGCTGGCCATTGGACGACTCTCTTTTCTCGTTGTTGGGTGCGCAAGGTCAGTTGGGTGAAGCTGTTCATCGAGCAGTACTGGCCGAAGAAGTGGTCCAGCACCATGGCAAACAGGAACACGCCACTACCGGTGAATTGACTCTCGTCCAGGGTCAGGGTGATGCCCACGCCACGGACGAAGTTCGGTCGCGGGTGGCCGATGCGTGCCACCACCGGTTCGCTGCTGATCGCCTTGATGCCGTTGATCTGCTTACGGATGGCTGCGACGTTGCGGTAGTTGTACAGCGACAGCAGTTCGAGCAGCACTTCGCGACCCTGGCTGACCAACGACAGGTGGTTGAGCGACAGGTGCGCGATCAGCCGCCAGATCAGGCCCTTGCCCAGCGGCACGCGTACCGTGGCGGTAGGCTTGCGCAGGCAGCGGATGTCCTTGATCACCGAATTGGCCGGAATGTTGAAGTCGCCACGCTCGCCACCGAACGGCAGCATCAGCGGCACATCGCGGTTGCTGCAGGTGAGGTTGATGCTCAGGGTGTCGCTGTTGCCGTCGATCAGTTCCAGGTCGCGGTCAACCACACGGATACTCATGGCGGTGGCATCGCCCTGGTTGCGGCGGCGGGCGATCCAGAAGCTGGTGTGCGGATCTTGTTCGCCACGCGGCTCGAAGAACGGCTGACAGGTGCCGACCTGGTCGATACCACCGAGCTTGCGCACCCGCCGCACGCGGTCGATCGACACCACTTCGGCGGCATTGTGCAGGCGGATGTCCGGGGTAACCGGGTATTCGTGCTGAGTGTGGGTGAGCTTGATCGGCTCGGCCTGCTGGCGGAACAGATTGATGATCGGTGTGCAGTTGAGCTTGAAGTTGTTACGCCCGATGTTCTGGGTCAGCCGCGCCAGGCGCTCGCTGAGGTCGTAGTCGGAAAAGTAGAAATTGATCTCGACGTGCTCGATGGCCTTGCCCTGCAGAATGCGGGCAAAACCGCTGAGGTCGAAGAACATGAATTTGTCGGGGAAGGTGAAGTATTCATGCAGCAGCCGATAGCCCAGGAACGAACGCTCGGCGTAGTCCACCAGGCCTTCGTCGCGGCCATAGCCGACGGCACTGAGGGCATTGGCTGGCAGGGCAATTTCACGGTTGCGGCCTTGGTCCTGGAAACTCAAGGTGGCCTTGGCCAGGTTGTTGAACAGCAGCTCGTACAGCTGCAGCATCAGCGTGGCTTCGCCATCGAGGAAGAAGCGCAGGCGCTCCAGCGCCAGTTGGCCGAACAGGGCATCGCCCGTCGCTTCCAGGCGAATGCGCAGGCGCGCCACCAGATCGGCGCTGTGGCCGTTGAACGCCGAGCGTTCCATTTCAGTGAACGACGCCTGTTGCACGGCGATCGGCCAGAGCTCCACCGGATAGCAGGTGCGGAACTTGCAGACCACGCCCTCGACCGCATTGGCGTGCATTTCGGTATGACGGGCTACGTGGTAGGCCTCGGTGACCTTTTCATGCTTGCCCAGGCTCAGCTCGGCGATCGACATCGACGGGGTAGGGCGCAGGTAGTGCGGGTACAGCACCTCAAGGAACGACTCGACAATTTCCGGAAACTCGTCATCGAGCTTTTTGTGCACCCGTGCAGACAGGAACGAGAACGCCTCGATCAGGCGCTCGGTGTGCGGGTCTTCGCAGTTGTCGCCTTCGATCAGCAGCCGCGAAGCAATCTTCGGGTACTGCGTAGCAAACTCCTGGCCGAGGAAGCGCAGGTGCGACAGTTCCTTTTCGTAGTAGGGCAGCAGTTCGTCGAGCATCAGTTGAGGTTCTGCACTTTGTATTCCTGGGTGTTGACCTGCAGCACGGCGTCGAATGACACCTGG
Organism: Pseudomonas sp. NUPR-001; assembly: GCF_052147955.1. Lineage (NCBI taxonomy): Bacteria > Pseudomonadati > Pseudomonadota > Gammaproteobacteria > Pseudomonadales > Pseudomonadaceae > Pseudomonas > Pseudomonas sp. NUPR-001. The sequence continues at coordinate 4,540,215 of NZ_CP197353.1, read as the reverse complement.
CGGCTGATGTCTTGCAGACGCAACACGGCGTCCACGCGAAAGGTCAACATGCGGTGGCCGTTCTGCTGGGCCAACAGCTGTACGCGAACCCGGCGAAAACGTCGGTCGCCGGTGCTGATCGCGCGCTCCAGCTGTTGCTGAATGATCCGGCGATCTTGCGGGTCGAGCACGCTGCGGCTGATGAAGTCGGGCATGCCGTATTCAAGGATGGAACCACCGAGTTGGCTGAAGCCCTTGAGCTCCTCGGCGACCAGGGGCTGGCGGGTGTTCACCAGCACCTCCAGGTCGCGGACGATGCTCGCCTTGTACTCGGCCAGCGAACAGGTGCGCTGCACTGCCGGCTCGGCCGACTGGTGCGGACGGTCGTCCAGCAGTCGGTCGAGCAGTGAGGGCAGCAGGCGGGCCTGGTTACTCATGTGTCATCCCTGTACACACGGGGCGGTCAGCCGCGGGCGCCTTGCGGCAGTTCGGCGACCAGGCGCAGCGAGGCGGTCAGTTCGTCGAGCTGGTAGTGCGGGCGCAGGTACGTCACGGCCTTGTACACGCCTGGCTTGCCCGGTACCTCGAACACCTCGGCACGTGCTTCACGCAGCGGGAACTTGGCTTTGGCTTCCTGGCTGGCGGTGTCGTCGAGCAGCACATAGCTGGCCAGCCACTGGTTGAGGAAACGCTCCACATCCATGCGCGACGCAAAGCTGCCGATCTTGTCGCGCATGATCGCCTTCATGTAGTGGGCGATGCGCGAGGTGGCGAAGATGTACTGCAGTTGCGCCGACAGGCGTGCGTTGGCGTTGGCGATGTCGGTGTTGTACTGCTTCTGTTTTTGCGCCGACTGGGTGCCGAAGAACGCGGCGTAGTCGGTGCCCTTGCAGTGCACCAGCGGAATGAAGCCAAGGTCCGACAACTCTTTTTCACGGCGGTCGGTGATTGCGATTTCGGTCGGGCACTTGAGGGCGATTTCGCCGTCGTCGGTCTTGAAGGTGTGGGTAGGCAGGCCCTCGACCAGACCACCGCCTTCGACACCGCGAATCGCCACGCACCAGCCGTAGCGGGCGAAGGCATCGGTAACGCGGGTGCCGAGGGCGTAGGCGGCGTTCATCCACAGGTACTTACCGTGGTCGCGGCCGTCGACGCTTTCAACGAAGTTGAATTCTTCCACCGGGGTGGTATCCGGGCCATAGGGCAGGCGGCCGAGTACGTGCGGCAAGGTCAGGCCAACGTAGCGCGAGTCTTCCGAGGCGCGGAACGACTTCCACTTGGCGTATTCGACGGTGTCGAAGATCTTCGCCAGGTCGCGGGGGCCAGACATTTCGGTGAACGAGTCCCAGCCGAACAGCTCGGGCGAAGCAGCCGAAATGAACGGCGCGTGGGCCGCGGCGGCAACATGCGAGATCTCTTCGAGCAGGTACATGTCTTCGGGGCTGCGCTTGAACTCGTAGTCACCGATCAGCATGCCGAACGGTGCGCCACCGAAGGTGCCGTACTCTTCCTCGTAGACCTTCTTGAACAGCGCGCTCTGGTCGAATTCGCTGGCGGCCTTGAGGTCACGTACCAGGTCTTTCTTCGAGGCATTGAGCAGGTGGATTTTCAGCGTGGTGCTAGTTTCGGTCTGGTCGACCTGATACTTCAGGCCGCGCCAGGACGCTTCCAGCTGCTGGAACTCACGGGCGTGCATGATCTCGTTCATCTGCTCGGAGAGCATCGAATCGATCTCGGCGATGCGTGCGTCGAGCACGGCGATCAGGTCTTTGCTCGGGGTCATTTCACCCTCGAGTACCTGGCTCACCAGCTCACCAATCAGGTCACGGGTGCGGCTGCGTTCAGTCTCGGAACGGGCCACGCGGCTTTGCGAAATGATGCTGTCGAGCAGCGAGGGTTGCGGGGCGAAGTTTTCCACTTCGACCAGATCACCGGCCTCTTGCGGTGCGGTTTGTTTGTCGGTCATGTTCAGGCTCCTGCTCAGGCGCGATCGTCGCTGGACGGGTTCACTTCGGCTTCACGGCCGAATTCCTTGCCCAAGGTCTTGAGCTTTTCGGTGTTCTGCAGCACGTCCATCAGCAGCTCTTCGAGCTTGTCGTTGCCGCCCATCTTGTTGCGCAGGTCAGCCAGCTTGTTGCGCACCTCCAGCAGCTTGCGCAGCGGCTCAACCTGCTTGACCACGTTCTGAGGCTCGAAGTCTTCGAGGCTGTTGAAGTTCAGTTCAACGCCCAACTGGGTGCCGTTCTTGGCCAGGGTGTTGTCGACGCGGTAGGTCAGGCGGGGCTTGATGCCCTTGAGCACACCGTTGAAGTTGTCGCGGTCGATGAACACGAACTTGCGGTCTTTGAGCTTGGGCAGGGGTTCCAGCGGGTTGCCGGAGAAGTCGCCCAGCACGCCGACGACAAAGGGCAGTTCCTTTTTCTCGATGGCATCGCCGATGTCCACGTCGTAGGTGATATGGACCCGAGGTGCGCGAACGCGGTCGAGTTTGTGCTGGGTGCTTTCCTTCTTCGCCATCGTGTTCTCCAGTGCGAGCAATTCGCTGCGAATCATTGCGTGGCCCATTGCTGGGCGCTGCGCGTTACAGTCCTTCGATCGTCAGCAGCAGGCGCTGACGGATGTCGTCATTCATTTCCATGATGTTGTCGCGCCCCACCAGTTCTTCGAAGCTGGTGTTACCGGCAATCTGCGTGCTGCTGCGGATAACGGCGTCGTCAGGAAGTTGCGAGCGCACCGGCGAGCTGATGACACAGAAGGGCAGGTCGCCAAAGCCTTTGAGGCGCTCGAAGCTCAGCCCGTAGCGCAGGCCTTCGAACAGTCGGCCCAGGCCTGGCGACTTGCTCAGGCAGTAGAACAGCACCAGGTAGTGCACCACGAAGCGGTACAGCTCGGCGCTGCTGCGGTTGGGGTCTTTGATGACGTTGCGAAACTGCGCCAGGTCGAAGGCGTGAAAGCCCACCACCCAGCGCGTCGGGCTGGTAATGCGGATGACCTGGCCGCTCTGCTCGAGGACCTTGTCGTATTCCAGCGGGAACAATTCGGGGGTGGTGCTGATCAGGTTGAGCGGTACGTCCAGCGCGCTGACCAGCTGGAACGGTGCGGCCGAGCCGATGCGTTCGTAGAGTTCGATGAGCGACTGAAAATGGCCCTGGGTTTCGCGCCCGCTACTGCGTTGCGCGCCCTGCAGGTATTCGCCGAACAGCGTTTGAGGACGGATCAGCGGTGCCAGCGTGGCGAGATAATCTGCCGCCTGCGCCTTGAGCGCATCGGAGATTGCCCGCGTCTGGGTACGCAGTTTGATCAGTGCTTCGACGTCAAACGTCTGTGTCATTGGTACATCATCCATGAAGCGTGGTGTTCGTCCTGAAACGCCGCGGGCGCAAGCCTGAGGCACGGTACTGGCACATGAATATCGTGTTGCCAGTAATGCCGAATAGGGCAGCTCGTCCTGGAATTAGTTCCAGCGAGGGCGGCGATTTTTTCCCTGTTTTATGAACGGGCGCAATGGTGTCTCATTGACATCTCATGTCTGCGGAGGGTGCGAAAAATCTGGGGCAGGCCCTGTAAGGCGTGGGTCTTAGGCGGGAAAAACAGCCGAGAAAATAGCTGAGAAATTATTTAAGAAAATGTGAGGTGAGTCTCATTTTTTGTCGCATTGCAGGCCTCGGGCGGGGCTTGACAAATGGAGAATCAGTGATGGCATTGCGACGAAATACGTCGCGCCGAAGCCTCTGTAGGAGCGGGCTTGCCCCGCGATACGCTATGACTGACAGACCGCAATCGCGGGGCAAGCCCGCTCCTACAGGTATACCGCTGGCTAAACGAGCCTCGCGCCCCATTCATGCAGCCATCCCAATAGCTCATGCAGCTCATCGGTGGCTTGTCGCAACAGCACGCCGTCGCGATACAGCACCAGATCGCAGATCGACCCCATGCCGCCATACATCCCCAAGATGCTCCTGCGCACTTCATCACTCTCGTGCGACAACCGTGCGCGTTGATCCTCGATGCCACTGGCCCAACTGGGGCAATGCCCATCACGCAGCAATTGGGCAATCCGCCCCATGATCGTCGCGATTTCCACCACGCTGAAACCGCGCTCACCCGAAGTCCCTCGGTTGGCACCTGGCGGCATCAACAACGCATGATCCATCTGCCGGCGACGGCAGCGGATAACCATTGGCAGCGCCGCACAAGGCTCACGCATCCAGGCATGGAAATGTGCATCCTCGATGGCATAGTGCTCCTCGTAATCGACCATGCCGTTGCTGACGGGGATGGAAAGATAACGGCAGTTGGTGCTTGTCTCGCTGCCCAGGGAGAAGCGGAATTCAAGGCTGGTGAAGGTGTCGCTGAATGTCCTGGGGTGGGTTGTCATCGAGAGTGTCCTGAGTTTTGTACAGAGCCTAGTGGCGTGTTCAAGTCCATTCAGGTTCATGGCAGTACCCCAGCCCGCAACGTAAATTTCCCACCGGCAGCCCGTTACCACTCCGTTGGCCTTTCACCCATGCTTGCCTTCAATCGACGCAGGGTAGGAGACTCGCCGCCCGTCAACTCGATACGAAACTCCGCAAAAGCGTGTTCAAGCTCGGCGTGTTGCTGCAGCCCTTCTTCGGTGAACAGGTAGCGACCCGGAATGTCATGCCATTCCATGGGCGTCAGGATCATTTGCTGCTCCGCCAAGTCCAGCAGCGGTTCCAATTCGACACCCAACTGCCTGGCGGCTGGGATGTGCAGCTTGAGGTTGTCGAGGATGGCCCGCAGTGCCAGCGATTTGAGCTTCAAGCGATCAGTGTTCATGCAATTGCCTCTTGCCTATAGACGAGTTCAATTTCATGGCGTTACGAGGATAGACGCAGGTGACGCCTCTCACTCGTTGAGTGATCAGGGCCTATTCATTTTGGCTTGTAGCATCTGAAAGGCTCTTGAACTTCGGCCGTCGATGAGCTCCACATAAAATGAAGCGTATAGCTCCTCGAGGTCACGATATGAACCTAATGGGGTTTCAGTAAAGTAGCGATGGCCGGGGATATCCCGCGGCTCCATAGGCGCAGTAATTTCCTGTCTCAAAGCGCGATCAATCAAGCCATTCAGCTCACGTAGTAAGAGCGCTGCAGCAGGCTCTTGGAGCTGGTACCGCTCTAGCAGGTTGCGCAGATGGATAGCGGCATATTCAAGTGCATCCTGGTTCATGGCAGTACCCCAGCCCATAACGTAAATTTCCCACCCATACCCCGTTACCCCTCCGTTGGCTTTCCACCCATGTTCGCCATCAGCCGACGCAGGACAGGGGACTCGCCGCCCGTCAACTCGATACGAAACTCTGCAAAGGCGTGTTCAAGCTCGGCGTACTGCTGCAGCCCTTCTTCGGTGAGCAGGCAGCGACCCGGTATTTCATGCCATTCCATGGGCGTCAGGATCATCTGCTGCTCAGCCAACTCCAGCAGCGGTTCCAGTTCGACACCCAACCGCCTGGCGGCTGGGATGTGCAGCTTGAGGTTGTCGAGGATGGCCCGCAGTGCCAGCGATTTGAGCTTCAAGCGATCAGTATTCACAGGGCGGCCGGATCTGTGCGTTGGCAATCGATCGGGCGGCTGGATCTTGAGGCCGCGAGCAGACTGAATGGCCACGTAGTAGGCGTCCTTCAAGACGCGGGCAAGTTCGGGATCATTGTCCTCGAACTCCTTTGCTGCGATGGCGCCCATGCTGAGTTGGTGGAGCTTGGATTTGTCTGACTCGCGCCCTTCGAACACGGCTTTTACCAAGTCCAATTGATTGAGCAGCATCCCGTAAAGTGGATTGCGAGGGCAAACCCTTTTCCGCTCTTCAGTGAGATCGATAGCCTTCTGCACATAGTCGAGGGGCGTTGTGGGTTTCATGGCTTACCTGGCATTGGTCGTACAAGCGCGACTATTCGTTTCTCAACCACCGACGCTGTCAACGGCCATCGACCTGAACGCAGACGTCCTTGCCATCGATCACCTTGCATGGCCAGTTGTCGTTGATGTAATGGTCTGGCTTGAAACATACCCGCTCATCATTGACCCAGAACAGCTGCCAGGCAGAACCTGATATCAACAGTTTCGAGCAGGGCGAATATCCCCTGGCCAGCAATGCCACGGTCGTTAAAACCATCACGGCAGGGACTACATAGATCAGCGTCTTCAGCGACACCCCGAACATCAGTGTCTGGAAACGGTGCAGCCGTGAACCAGGGGCAGGGTCGAACTTTTCTCCGGTCCAGGCGCAAATCGTACTGCCAACGAGCAGGATGGCCAGTGCCGGCGGCGCCATGAGCAGACCGAACGCGAGGTACGGGGTTTCCACGACGGGAGCGCCGCGCAGCAGTCTGCCGTACAGCGGGAACAGGTAGTGGATGTACGCATAAACCGAGATGGCGCCTACCAGCAGGAATGTGGCGATCATGCCGACGGCTAGCAGCCTGAGCTTGAGAGGCGAAAGGCCAGGGGGCAACTGTGTGGAGTACGATGCCATCGTCAGGGCTCGGGCAGGCGATAGGTGGGTCGCATTATAGTGCGCTGCGAAACTTCGATGCTGATGGCTACCCTGCAGTACGTGAGCAAGACACGATCAAACTGTTCGAAACAAGCAGCTTGGTAATTATTGTCACTCATCAAACTGGACACATACATTCTTATCCCCTATGCGCTTACAGGGCTTATTGTCGCTAGTATAGGAGTCAGGCTTGAAGCAATATCGCGAATCGTTGACCCAATACACTTTCCAGGCCGAACCGGAAATTAGTAACTTTTGACAGGGTGTGTATCCCTTGGCCCACAAGGCTAGTGTTACTAGTATCGCCAGTACCGGCGCTATGCAGATCATTGACCATAGTGTCAATTTATATGAGTTGTATTGAAATCGGTGTAGTCGAGTGTTGGCCGGCGGATCAAATTTTTTGGCGTGCCAGCATGCGTATGCCGAGGTTATGACAAGTATTGGGCTAGCTGTGCACATGGCGATCAGCATAAAGCCCAAGTATGGCGTAATCACGATGGGTGCATTTCTAAAAAGATTGCCGAGTAACGGCAGTACGTCGCTCTTGAGCCAGTAGGCTGATAGTAAGCCTAGGGTAGCGGTCAATAGACAAGTAAGAAAAGCCACGAGGCGAAATAGAAGTGGGGATCGCTCGTGGAATTCATAGGGTTGGTGTGTGGTCATTATTAAAACTTTGGCAAGCTGAAAGGCGGGAGTCGCGTGGGCAAACAATCGGGAAATTGGATCTTGAGTCCGCGAGCAGACTGAATGGCCACGTAGTAGGCGTCCTTCAATCGGGATCATTTTCTTCGAACTCCTTCGATGCGATGGTGCCTATGCTGAGTTGGAGCTTGTATTTGTCTGGCTCCCGCCCTTCAAAAACGGCTTTTGCTTAGTCGAGTTTATTGAACAGAATCCCGTAGAGTGGATTGCGAGCGCAAGCCCTGCTCAGCTGTGCGACGAGATCGACACTATCAATCAAACCCTCTCAAAAGCCTCCCATAGATCTTGCCGAATATTGTCCAGCTTGATATTGGCTGCGACCCGTTCCTGCGAAGTGCCAGCGTCAACGTAAACATCTGAGAAGCCCGACTTGGATCCGGCCATAGTTCTATATAGGGAGGCTGCACGCTCCCAATGCGGGTCGTTCCGAGTGACGCTGTTTGAAAGTGCCTTGATTGTAGAGTTTATACCTCCGTCGAAGCTGTAGCAGCCTTCTCGGTGATAAATCTCTTTAAGTTCTTTCAGGAGTTCTGCCGCTTTAATGTTATTCATTTTGACTTTACTTTAATGGAGTTGGCTGTCCCAGCGTTTCAACGCCTGGCATTTTCCAAGGTTCTTGCACGAAAATCTGATGGATATTCTGACCTCCGACATAAATGCCGCCTTGGTTGCCTACGGGGCCTTCGTAAACGATGCTACCTGCAGGAATCTTAACCGAATACACGGTATTAATTGGTGAGCTTCCCGTCAATTCACCAGTCAATCCATCAATCCATTGAGGTTTGACAGCGGTGTCAATCCGAACTTGAGCAACGGATGTAGGGGGAGCTTCTGTAAACCATTGCCCTAGTGACTTCCCATTAATGTCTCCGCCGCGATGAAGCACCGTATCCTCATAAAGCTCGATGGCGCGATAGCGGCCCCCAGAAAAGTTTGCGGCTGGATTTCCTCTGATTTCTGCCAGAGGACCAGGATTGCTGACCATGTCAAACTCACCAATTACCCTGCCTGGCAAAGTCGTTTTCCCGAGCAGCGGGCGTTCAATGGCATTTAAAGGTGTGTTGTCGATCTTCTGGGGGGCTGGAGCGTGTTGCGACGAAGGAGCAGATTCGGGATAGGTCCGATTAAGCGGTGTGGGTTCTTTCACCAACAGCTCCGCCTGCGTCAGCAGCTTCTGCTCGTTTTTCGCCAACCAGGCCGCCAACTGCTTGTTGGAAATCTCGGCCTGCAAACGGGCACTGCGTGTGGCAATGCTTTCCATGCTGCTCATCACCCCGGCCTTCATCTGCCCACGCGTCAGGTAGGTGACGATGGCGGTCAACAACAGCAGCACTAATTGCTCCTGTCCGCGGGCCAGTTGACGCGCCGCGCGCTCGACACGCTCCTCGGCCTGCGCTGCGGAGCCGCCGCTTGGGTCAAGGCCGGCAGGTTTGAGGCCATCCTCGGCAAACCAGGCGGTGGCCATCCCTTGCTGCAAGGTCGACAGGCATGCTGGCAGGCCTTGGTAGAAGTATTCGGCAATCGCCGACAGCCCCAGCCCCATGAGGATCAGGTTACCCACCTGCAGGCCAATACCGGCGCCCGCCACGGCTCCAGGGGCCGCGCCGACACCAAAGGCGAACGCACCGGCCGCACCACCGGCCAGGGTGCCCACCGCTACACTGCCGCCGAGAATCATGGAGACCTCTTTGACCAGTTGCAACAGCACCGGCAGGATCTGCTCGATGCCAATCGAGGACCACTTGCGCTTGAGGTTGTATTGAATGATCGGGTAGGACAGGGCCATGGCCTGGCGCACGTTGTCGATGCGCTCGCCACCGAGGTAGCCATAGGTCTGATTGGCGCCGTTGCTCACCCGTCGGCTGAAACCATCCCAGGCCTCGTGGGCACTGTTCAGGCCGCTATCGACGCTCTGGTTGAGTGCGCTGAATTTCTGCTCGAGGTTGCGCTCGATGTCTCCCCAACTGGGGGTGTTGGCTAAAAGGTCCATTTTCGCTTCACTGTCCATGGCAGTAGGCAGCGCTTCGGCGTCCTGCGCTGCATTTCGCGTCAGACCTCAGCGCTTGCGAGAAGGTCCAGACGGGTGCTCATTGTTCTCATGCCGACCCTGCACAGCAATGATGGCAATTAAATATCGCTAGGCCTGTCTGGTCTAAGTGATAGCCGCGAGCGCCAGAACTGCTGGCGTTCTTGGAAGCTTTAGGCCAGGGCGAAAAAATGCTGAGAAAGTTGAACCAGGCCACGTTATGTAACATTTTTCTTCGATTTTTCGTTCGGGCGGCAGGTAGCAATTCGACGTGATTGGTGCGCATGCACAAGCCCTTGTGTTGCGCCGTTGTGCACGCCCCTAAGTCCTTCTGCCACGGGCGATTCGGCAAGGGACACGGCTGCCCAGGGCAACCGGTGAAGGGTGTCGGTGGTGGCTATATGCTACTGCTGAATTTCGCTGTATCCCGTGTGCCATGTGGGCTGCAGCGAGTTGACAGGGTAGCTTTTGCCAGTGTCTCCTTTGGGCCTTTCTGCTCGCCTGGTATTCGGGAATGTGAACCAGGTCGCATTAAATCAAGGTGAGTGATGGCACTTTCCGCGCAGCGGGCAGTCGCATGATTCCACAGGCTACACGCATGACGCGCGCCTGCCTGATGCGCCCGCAAGATCAGAGTTGTAGCTGAGCATCGCGCAAGCGTGCTGGCCGTGTTTTCAAGGAGATTTAGAATGATCATGGACCTGGCCACCGCGCTGCTGTCGCCGCAGAACCGCCGCCTGTTCAAGTTTCACAACCTGGCCAACCCCGAGCAGGAACTGCTGCTGGAAACCTTCAAGGGCGCAGAGGGCCTGTCGCGGGCATTCAACTACGAATTGCTGCTGGTGTGTGAAGACTCCGGCGTGCCGTTGAAGTCGATGATGGGCCAGCACGTCAGCATCGAAATTGAGCTGGCAGCTGGCGGCCCACGCTATATCACCGGTTACCTCACGCGCTTCGCCAGCATCGGCAGCGACGGCGGTATGGCCCGCTACACTGCCACCCTCAACCCGTGGTTCTCGATGCTCAAGAACCGCTTCGACACCCGGATATTCCAGGGCAATACGGTCGAGGAAGTGGTCACCCAGGTGTTCGCCCTGTGCCCGGCGTTTTCCCGCCACGAGTTCCGCCTGACCCGACCGCAGAAGCGCTATACCTACATCACCCAGTACCGCGAGTCTGACTTCAACTTCGTCCAGCGGCTGCTGGAGGAAGAGGGGATGTTCTACTACTTCGAGCACACCGCCGAAGGTCACACGATGATCATCTGCGATGACTCCAGCACCTTGGTGGATATCCCCGAGCAACCGCAAATCCGTTTCCACAGCGCTTCGGTTACCGAGACCGCCGACTCCATCACCCAGTGGAGCGGTAACCGCCAGCTGCAGTCCGGCAAGATGGCCACGCAAACCTTCGATTACCGCCAACCCAACAACCGCCTGCCGGTGGCGATGAACAGTGTGAACAAGCAGGGTGATGTCGAGAGCTTTGAAATCTACGACTTCCCCGGCCAGTACACCCACGGCACCTACGACGAAGGCGAAACCCTGTTGCGCTTGCGCATTGAAGCCCTTGAACTGCGCGGCAAGAAGTTCGAAGGCGCGAGCAACTGCCGCGCCATGAAGCCCGGCTACACCTTCGAGTTGCTACAACACTACTCCCACGATCAGGGCGCCGTAGAAGACCGTCAATTCTTGCTGATGCGCGTGGAAAGTGAAGGCCACAACAACTACCTCAGCGGCCAGCAGGCCAGCTACTTCAACACCTTCATCTGCGTGCGCAAGAAAATTCCGTTTCGTCCACAACTGAGCACGCCTAAGCCGAGCATCGCTGGCCCGCAAACAGCCATCATCGTCGGCCCACCCGGCGAAGAGATCTACACCGACGAACTGGGCCGGGTGAAGATCCAGTTCCACTGGGACCGCAACGGCGAATTCAACGACCACAGCTCATGCTGGGTGCGCGTCGCCCAATCCGGCGCCAGCGGCGGTTTCGGCAGCATCCAGATCCCACGGGTTGGCGATGAAGTCGTGGTGGTGTTTCTCGACGGTAACCCAGACCGTCCGTTGATCATGGGTAGCCTGTACAACAGCAGCAACACGCCGCCGTGGTCGCTGCCGGCGAACAAGACGCAGAGTGGTTTTCTGACCCGCTCGATGAAAGGCGATGGCGGTACCGCGAACTTCTTCCGCTTCGAAGACAAGTCTGGCGCCGAGCAGATCATCATGCACGCCGAGCGGAACATGGACACCGAGATCGAACTGGATGAGACCCATGATGTGGGCAATAACCGGACGATCACGGTCGGTGGTGCGCATCAGGAAATCATCAAGAAAGACACGCTGGTCAATGTTCAGGAAGGCTCGTACACCTTGCAGGTGGACAACCAGTTCATTCAGGTCAGCGCCAAACAGCACATCATCCTGCAGGTGGGGGCTAGCAGCATTACGCTGACCCCGGAAGGTATCGAGATCAAAGGCAAGGTCATTACCACCACCAGCACCGACACCACGCAGATCACCGGCGCCGCCGTGCGGATCAACGACTGAGGCTGCTGACGATGAGCAGGTCCTCTATCTACGACCGCATTTCTGCGCGGCGCGAAGCCGAGCAGCAAGCAAGTCGCCTGGCCGAGCTGGCGCAAGCAGCCAGCGTACCAGCCCCTCTGCCCGAACCAGAACCGCTGCCAGTTGCCCTGCAGAACGTCGCCAGCGGTTTTACCTTCGGCGGTTTCAATCTGCTATTTCCGGTGGGTTTCCGGTTTCGCGACGTCCAGACCACCCTCGAGCACGAAGGGGAATCGGTAACCCTCAACATCCGCCGCCGCGATGTGCGCTCCACGCAGACGCTGGAGCAACTGTTCGACGCTGCAATTCAAGCCTTGCGTGAAGTGAACCCACAGCTGCGCGTGATTCGTCAGCGCGACTGCCATGTGGCAGGCAGCCCGGCCAAGGCGCTGGACTTTCACTTCGCTGCCGGTCATGAGCCCCGACACGGGCGCCTGGTCGGGACGCTGGTGCCTGTCGAAGGCAGCGACGCCGCGCAATGGCTGGACATCTCCTGCGTGATTGACCCGACCAAGCCGGGCTTGAGCCAGTGGCTGGCTGAATTCGACCGCATGCTCGATAACCTCGCGCTGCGCTGACCCCCCACTATTTTTGCTATCAGGAATTTTCATCGTATGGATTACGCGTTGCAGGAAGGCGGCATTGCGCTGCCAGCAGGTTTTGAGGATCGCACGGTCAACATGTTCGTCTTGGGGGCCAGTGTTCCTGCACCGTTGAGCATCACTGTCTCGCGTGACGTCTTGCTGCCTGACGAAACATTGCAGGCCTATGTGGATCGCCAGGTCAAAATGCTGACCTCTAAGTTGCGCGGCTACACACGCATGGGCAACAAGGCGGTCTCGCTTTCGGCCACTGCGCCAATCGCTGGCGTGCAGATCGACGCCTATTACATGAACCAGGGTCGCCCGCTGTACCAGCGCCAGGCCGCCTTCATCATCAGCCCCGGGCGTGCGCTGATTTTCTCCACCACCGCACAAGCCGACTTCAGCCCCCAGCAGAATCAGGACTGGGACAACCTGCTCGCCAGCTTCACCCCGCGCACGCCTGCCAACACCAGTGCCGAGCACGGCGAACAGGAGTAATTCCTCATGTTCGAAGCGGCCAGGTTCGGCGACGACATATCGCACACCAGCGCGCTGGGCGGGTTCCTGATCGGAGCTGCCCTGGGCATTGCGCTGGTGGCTACAGTGGCCATCGCCACGTTCACTTGCGGGTTTGGCGTGGCCTTGCTGGCCGGCCTCGCAGCGGGCATCGGAGGCAGCTTGCTGACTGCCGCCGGGGAGGCGATAGGCAGTCTGTTTTCATCCCCCTCCGGGACGATTACCACTGCCTCCCCCAATGTGTTCATCAATAGCCGTAAAGCGGCGCGCGTCGAGAAAAGCATCGGCGCCTGCGACAAGCATCCAGGGCCGGTGCAGATTGCCGAAGGCTCGACCAACGTCTTCATCAACAGCGTGGCGGCGGCGCGCAAGGGCGACAAGCTGACCTGCGGCGCTACGATTTCTGGCGGTTCGGACAACGTCATCATCGGCGGCGGCACCTACCGCTACCTGCCAGTCGACGACGAAATCCCGCAATGGCTGCGCACCACCGTGGATGTGCTGATGGCCATTGCCGGTGCCGCCGGGGGGATTGCTCAATTGCTCAAGGCCGGCACCCAGGCCGGCATGAAAGCGGTTATGCCCTGCGCCTTGAAGTTCACCGCAGGCTTCGTTGCTGGCGAGGTGGCCAGCCGCTACGTGGTGGAGCCGGTGGCGCGCAAGGCGATTGGCGGGCTGATCGGCAACCCGGTCGATCTCACCACCGGGCGCAAATTGATTCCCGATGAAATCGACTTCAGCCTGCCCGGCCTGATGCCGATTGAATGGTCGCGTTTCTACGCCAGCGACCTCACCGTCGACAGCGTGCTCGGTCGCGGCTGGGTGCTGCCCTGGGAACAGAGCCTGCGCCGCCAAGGCAGCTTCATCTACCTTACCGACAACCAGGGCCGGGAAGTCCCGTTCGTTACCCTGCAACCGGGCGAGCGTATCTACAACCCGCACGAGCAGGTGTACCTGGTGTGCAGCGAGGGCGGTCACTACCTGTTGCAAACCCTCGACAACCTGTTCTTCTACTTCGGTGAAGTGCCAGACGACAACCGCAACGTCCCGCTGCAGCGTATCGAAAACGCCCTCGGCCACTTCCTGCATTTCACCCGCACGCCCGACGGCACACTCACCGACATCAGCGCCACCGGCGGCACCCGCGTGCACCTGCATTACGATCACCCGCTGGGCCGTCTGACCGATATCAAGCGTGTGGTGAACAACCAGCCGGTTGAAACGCTCACCCAGTACCGCTACGACGCACACGGCCAACTGAGTGAAGTGATCAACCGCAACGGCGATTCGGTGCGGCGCTTCAGCTACGCCGAAGACGTGATGGTGAGCCACAGCAACGCCCTGGGCCTGGGCTGCCACTACCGCTGGCAAACCCTTGGCGGTGCGCCACGCGTGGTGGAGCACTGGACCAGCGATGGTGAGCACTTCCATTTTCGCTACGACCTCGACGCCCGCAGCAGTTGGGCCACTGATGTGCTCGGGCGCGAGCTGCAGGTGCAGTACAACGCCGACCACCGCGTGATTGCCAGCCGGGACTATGGTGGCGAACGCTACGCCATCGACCTGGACGAACACGGCAACATGGTCGGCCTGAGCTTGCCGGACGGCAACCAGCTCAGCTTCACCTACGACGAATTCGCCCGCCTGCTGGAAGAGTGCGACCCGCTCGGTCGCAAGACCACCTACGAATACCACCACCTGACCCGGCTGGTGACGAAAGTCACCTACCCGGATGGCAGCACCTGGCAGGCGCGCTACGACGACAAGGGCAACCTGCTCGCCGAAACCGATGCCCTGGGGAACCTGACCGAATACCTCAACAGCGACGACGGCTTGCCGCACACCATCATCGACGCGACCTACAAGTCCAAATACCTGTGGTGGAACACCCTGGCGCAAGTCGAGCGCTATCAGGACTGCTCAGGCAAAAGTACCTACTACCGCTACGACGAACGCCAGCACCTGGTCGCCGTTACCGACGCGCTGAAGCAAACCACCACACTGGAGCGCAAACCCGACGGCGAAGTACTGCGCATCAACTACCCGGACGGCACAGCAGAACACTTCACCTACAACGTCTACGGCCAGGTGCTCAGCCACACCGACGGCAAGGGCCAGAGCACCCGCTTGCTGCGCACCGCCCGCGGCTTGCCGAGCAGCCGGCAGGATGCCAAAGGCCAGCGCGTGCGCTACGAATACGACAAGGCCCTGCGCCTGACCGCGCTGGTCAACGAGAACAACGCCACCTACAGCTTTGCTTACGACCTGTCGGATCGGCTCAGTGAAGAAGTGCGGGTCGATAACCTGACCCGGCGCTTCAGCTACAACGACGGCGGCCACCTGACCCGGCTCGACGAGATCGGCTACGGCGAAAACGCCGAGCGCCCGCAGCGCCATACCCTGTTCGAACGCGACCGCATTGGTCGTTTGATTACCAAGATCAACAGCGATGCGCAGCAGGCCTTCCAGTATGACGACGGCGACCGCTTGCTGAGCATCGAGCGACAACCGACCGGGCTCGGTAAGCAACTCGGTGTTAGCGAAGAAAAGTTGGAGTACGCCTACGACCGGCTGGGGCGTCTGACGCAAGAGGTCACCCCGGATGGCACGCTCACCTATGAATACGACCCCCTCAGCAACCTCACCACATTGACCCTGCCGGATGGTCGCAAGGTCAACCACCTGTACTACGGCAGCGGCCACCTGCACCAGCTGAACCTGGACGGTCAGGTGATCAGCGACATGGAGCGTGATGACCTGCACCGCGAGGTGTACCGGACCCAGGGCAAGCTCACCAGTTGCTTTGGTTACGACGCCATGGGGCGTAAGGCGTGGCAGTTTGCGTCAACGTTGCCTGCCGACAAGCTGTCACAGGTGCACAACACCGGCATTAACACGTCGCTACTGGTGGAGCATGCCTACAACCCGATTCACCGGCGCTACCAGTACGATCCTGCGGGGGAATTGGTACGCACGCTGGACAAGCTACGCGGCGAGATCAAATACGAGTACGAAGCCAATGGCCAGTTACACAGCCGCGATACCGGCTCATTGATTGGCAGTGAAGAATTCCGCTACGACCCTGCCGCCAACCGCCTGGACTTCAATGCTCGGCAGTTCGACAAGGTCAAGGACAACCGCATCAAGCAGTGGCGGGATCAGGAATACCGCTACGACCCGTGGGGCAACCTGATTGAGAAGCGCTCGGGGCACAGCAAGCTGCAGCGCTTTAGCTACGATTGTGAAAACCGGTTGGTGCGGGCTGAGACGCTGGTCAATGGCAAGCTGGAAAGTACCGGGCGTTATCGGTACGACAGCCTAGGACGGCGGGTTGGCAAGCAGGCAGAACTCAACGGCGAGGTTGAGCAGAAACGCTTCTTCTGGCAAGGGCTGCGGATGCTGCGCGAGGAGACGCCCGGGCAGAGCATCCTGTACCTGTATGAGCCGGGAAGCTATGCGCCGCTGGCGCGGGTTGATCAGGTGGAGGGAGAAGAGCAGAAGGTCTACTACTTCCATACTGATCAGATTGGTACGCCGCTGGAGCTGACGGACAGCGATGGAGAAATTGTCTGGCAGGCGACGTATCGGTCGTGGGGCGCGATTGAGCAACTAACGGTCAATGAAGTCGAGCAGAATTTGCGGTTTCAGGGGCAGTACTCTGACTCAGAGACGGGGCTGCACTACAACACGTTCAGGTACTACGATCCGGAGGTCGGGCGGTTTGTAACGCAGGATCCGATTGGATTGGATGGAGGGTTCAACCTTTATCGATACGTACCGAGCCCAACGGGCTGGATTGATCCTTGGGGATGGGAGTGCTGGGGGACTGCGCGTAAGAACTACTGGAAAGCTGAGGCTAAAGCCCCTACTCAGGCATATTCTCCTGCCAACCTTGCTCGGATGGCGGAAGGTAAAGCTCCTAAAATGACTGTTCTAGTAAGGAACAGGAAAACCTTCGCGGTGACCAAAAAGGAAATGACTTTGGAGCTTCATCATAATGACATCCCGCAGCGAGTTGGTGGGGCCGGGGTACATGATAAAGAAAACTTACTTTCGCTAACTCCGTGGGAGCATGAGGCCGTAGATTTGTATCGCCATGTTGGGTACGATTTGATAAAAGTTATTAAGGGAGTAAATGTTTGGTGAGTACTAGTTCAGATGTTGTAAGTGGCGTTGTCAATTCAGAGGCTTATCAGAATATAGTTTCCCAACTAAAGAAAGATGTGGGTATTACTATATGTGAAGAGCTTTCGGAGTTGTTTTGTGATTTTGATGCGGCGGCTTTTGATCGATCGGGGTTGTCGATTGAAGAGCTTAAAGCTGTATTTGAGGCTGGATCAGATGAAATAAGAGACTATTCAATTAGAAAGTATAAGGCTTTAGACGGGGCTTCAGAAGAGCAGGAATATCCTGTGGGTGAAGAACCTGATGAAGAAGATGATGAGTTTGAAAGCGAAAATTTAGGTTATGCCCCAGGCTTTTTGTTGGCTAATGCGATAGAGTTTCTGCTTGCGAAAAAAGGGGGGAGGTACTTAGAGAAATACCTAAAAGAGTCTAGGGTTCCGAAGGCAGGGGAGTATGCTAAGCAAGTCTTGTCATTTATAGGGTAGGTTTTTGTTGGTAGATGACGTGGCGTTAGTCCGTGGGGGATTTTAGGTTTTGAGTGTTTAGGAGGTGTTATGAATTATTACTCAATGTGCCATGAGGTGGTAGATGGAGGGTACACTGATGGTGAGGTATTATTTTTCCAGTGCTTGAAGATTACTATCAAGTCGGGAGGCTTTTGTCTATATCAGGTTTGTCCATAGAGGTGATCTTGGATAAGAGGGTTCGCAATCTGAGCTCTGACTTCTTTTTGACAACATGTGGCGCATTTTTCGTATCTGGAGAATTGAAAAATGTTTTTAATGAAGTCAATTCTGAGGCGAGTTTTATTCGTGCTGAAGTGAAATATTTTAGCGGAAAGCCTGTTGAGGAGGAGTACTTTCTTATCCATGTTGACGAGAAGGTCTCATGCTTTGACTATGAGCAGTCAGAGTACTCTGGGAAAACCATGATTTTAAATAAGGTTAAGGCGGGTGAGCTGGATAATGACTACAAGGTTCGAGGTATAAAAAAGCTTTGTATTGATGAGTTAAAGACTGGTGGTCTGGATTTTTTATTTGTTGAAGGCGTGATATGGATTGACCCGATTGTGTCGGAGACTTTTGTACGTAAGGTTGAAAGTAAGAAGCTTTTAGTGAGATTTGATGCTGTCGGATGATGTTGGCTTGCCGCACACCATCATCGACGCGACCTACAAGTCCAAATACCTGTGGTGGAGCACCCTGGCGCAAGTCGAGCGCTATCAGGACTGCTCAGGCAAGAGCACCTACTACCGCTACGACGAACGCCAGCACCTGGTCGCCGTCACCGATGCGCTGAACCAGACCACCACACTGGAGCGCAAACCCGACGGTGAAGTACTGCGCATCAACTACCCGGACGGCAGCGCGGAAACCTTCGCCTAGAACGTCTACGGCCAGGTGCTCAGCCACACCGACGGCAAAGGCCAGACCACCCGCTTGCTGCGCACCGCCCGCGGGCTGCCGAGCAGCCGGCAGGATGCCAAGGGCCAGCGGGTGCGTTACGAATACGACAAGGCCCTGCGCCTGACCGCGTTGGTCAACGAGAACAACGCCACCTACAGCTTTGCTTACGACCTGTCGGATCGGCTCAGTGAAGAAGTGCGGGTCGATAACCTGACCCGGCGCTTCAGCTACAACGACGGCGGCCACCTGACCCGGCTCGACGAGATCGGCTACGGCGAAAACGCCGAACGCCCGCAGCGCCATACCCTGTTCGAACGCGACCGCATTGGGCGCTTGATTACCAAGATCAACAGCGATACGCAGCAAACCTTCCAGTACGACGATGGCGACCGCTTGCTGAGCATCGAGCGGCAACCGACTGGGCTCGGTAAGCAACTCGGCGTTAGCGAAGAAAAGTTGGAGTACGCCTACGACCGGCTGGGGCGTCTGACGCAAGAGGTCACCCCGGATGGCACGCTCACCTATGAATACGACCCCCTCAGCAACCTCACCACACTGACCCTGCCGGATGGCCGCAAGGTCAACCACCTGTACTACGGCAGCGGCCACCTGCACCAACTGAACCTGGACGGTCAGGTGATCAGCGACATGGAGCGTGATGACCTGCACCGCGAGGTGTACCGGACCCAGGGCAAGCTCACCAGTTGCTTTGGTTACGACGCGATGGGGCGCAAGGCGTGGCAGTTTGCCTCGACCTTGCCTGCCGACAAGCTGTCCCAGGTGCACAACACCGGCATTAACACGTCGCTACTGGTGGAGCATGCCTACAACCCGATTCACCGCCGCTATCAATACGACCCGGCAGGCGAACTGGTGCGCACGCTGGACAAGCTACGCGGCGAGATCAAATACGAGTACGAAGCCAATGGCCAATTGCACAGTCGTGATACCGGCTCGTTGATTGGCAGTGAAGAGTTCCGCTACGACCCAGCCGCCAACCGCCTGGACTTCAATGCCCGGCAGTTCGACAAGGTCAAGGACAACCGCATCAGTCGGTGGCGGGATCAGGAATACCGCTACGACCCGTGGGGCAACCTGATTGAGAAGCGCTCGGGACATAGCAAGTTGCAGCGCTTTAGCTATGACTGTGAAAACCGGTTGGTGCGGGCTGAGACGCTGGTCAATGGCAAGCTGGAAAGTACCGGACGGTATCGGTACGACAGCTTGGGGCGGCGGGTTGGCAAGCAGGCAGAACTCAACGGTGAGGTTGAGCAGAAACGCTTCCTCTGGCAAGGGCTGCGGATGCTGCGCGAGGAGACGCCTGGGCAGAGCATCTTGTACCTGTATGAGCCGGGAAGCTATGCGCCGTTGGCGCGGGTTGATCAGGCGGAAGGGGAAGAGCAGAAGGTCTACTACTTCCATACTGATCAGATTGGTACGCCGCTGGAGCTGACCGACAGCGAGGGCGAGATTGTCTGGCAGGCAACCTATCGCTCCTGGGGCGCGATTGAACAACTGACGGTCAATGAAGTTGAGCAGAACTTGCGGCTTCAGGGGCAGTACTCTGACTCAGAGACAGGTCTACACTACAATACATTCCGATTCTATGATCCTGAATCGGGCCGCTTCATCACACAGGACCCAATAGGTCTGTCCGGAGGTATAAACCTCTATCAATATGCAGTAAATCCAATTGCATGGATCGACCCGTGGGGTTGGAATGCAAAGCCATCTCACTCCCCCGATATAGCTAAATGGCTGGATAAGGGCGGGTCGGTTCACATGGAAGTTGAAGGTCGTACTTGGGTTTATCAAGACTGGGAAGGTAATATCGTAAGGTATCCTGAAGGTCATCCGGATTTCACACCGTATCAACGGCAGCAGGTCGATGTCCCTGACCTGAAAGGGAATCATGGTAAGAACCCTGGTGGCGATTTCGGTAAGTCGGATGCTCTTGCACCTAAAGGAAAGGCTGATTATTCAAAGAACACTTGGCATCACCATGAAAATATGAAGACGATGCAAGAGGTCCCTAAAAAGATACATAACAGATTTACCCACTCCGGTGGTGTCAAAAATATGAAGACTTCTTGTTAATTGGGTGAAATTATGCCGATTGTATATAAAGCTGGCCTAAGTGATTCTGAGATAAATGCAGTTGAGTCTGCGCTGAAAGTAGTGCTGCCTGATAGCTATAGGCAGTTGCTAAAGCGTATGAACGGTTTTTATTTGACTGAGCCAGATTTCGGTCAATTGCCGTTGCCAGCCATTGATGAGGGTGTTATCAGCTTTGACCGACTTTTCGGGGTCGTTCCGGAGGAGGAGTGTAACGACTTGGTTAGTTTCAATAGTGAATTTATTGACGAGTTGAGTTTCATAAAAGGCGTGTTTGCCATTGGCGAGGATGGGGGTGGGAATCCCTACGTACTGATAAGTGAGCCCGGCCGGGAAGGTGTTTATTACTGGGATCGAACTCACTTGCATGAGGGCGATTCAGTTAATAAATATGACATCGCAGAGCAGGGTGAGTGTGGTCACCTGTATTTGGTAGCAAAAGATATTGATGGGTTGTTCGATACGCTCGTCTCCTCCCTTGGTGGAGATGTGGCTATGATTGAGGAAGCGTGATTTTTACGGGTTTCGTTAAAATCAGCTTGCGACAAGATTTGCTTGAGTCTGGAAAGTGTACCTGCGTCGTCTGCCGCTAATTTGTGGGGCTGGGAATTAATTGTATAGTTTGCGGGTTAAGTTGGTTGGTTAATCTGGAAGTTGGTTTTTTTGATTGATGGTCGCGGTTGGATATGTTTTTTTACGTATCGAGTGCGGCTGATCTTTAAAAATTGGAGTAATTCAGTGAGGCGACTTTCGCCTCATTTTTTTTGTCATAAAGTCCACCTCAGGCTTGATATCTAGCTGGCCGCCAACTCGTAATAAAATTGGACGAACACGGCAACATGGTCGGCCTGAGCTTGCCGGACGGCAACCAGCTCAGCTTCACCTACGACGAATTCGCCCGCCTGCTGGAAGAGCGCGACCCGCTCGGTCGCAAGACCACCTACGAATACCACCACCTGACCCGGCTGGTGACGAAAGTCACCTACCCGGATGGCAGCACCTGGCAGGCGCGCTACGACGACAAGGGCAACCTGCTTGCCGAAACCGATGCCTTGGGGAACCTGACCGAATACCTCAACGGCGACGATGGCCTGCCGCACACCATCATCGACGCGACCTACAAGTCCAAATACCTGTGGTGGAACACCCTGGCGCAAGTCGAGCGCTATCAGGACTGCTCGGGCAAAAGTACCTACTACCGCTACGACGAACGCCAGCACCTGGTCGCCGTCACCGACGCGCTGAACCAGACCACCACACTGGAGCGCAAACCCGACGGCGAAGTACTGCGCATCGACTACCCGGACGGCAGCGCGGAAACCTTCGCCTACAACGTCTACGGCCAGGTGCTCAGCCACACCGACGGTAAGGGCCAGACCACCCGCCTGCTACGCACCGCTCGCGGGCTGCCGAGCAGCCGGCAGGATGCCAAAGGCCAGCGGGTGCGTTACGAATACGACAAGGCCCTGCGCCTGACCGCGTTGGTCAACGAGAACAGCGCCACCTACAGCTTTGCTTACGATCAGTCGGCTCAGCGACGAAGTGCGAGTCACGGCAGTGACCACCTGCACCAGCTGAACTTGGGCGGCCAAGTGATTAGCGATATGGGGCGTGATGACCTGCACCGCGAGATGTATCGGACTCAGGGGAAACTTATCAGTTGCTTTGGTTACGACGCGATGTGGCGCAAACGTGGCCGTCCGCGTCAATGCTGCCTGCCGACAACTTTTCAAAGATGCATAACACTGGCGTTAACACGTTGCTACAGGTGGAACATGCCTACAACCTAGAACGCCGCCATTACCAATACGATTTCGCGGGTTAACTGGTACGCATATGAGCTATATTGAAAAGCTGGAGTTGAAAATTAATGCGAGCGGAGAGGATCCTGCATTTTCTGGTGGTGCAACCGATGAAGTGATAAGGGAGTTCGAAAAGGCGTTGGGTGTAAAGTTTCCTGAGTCATATGTTGAGTTTCTCAAGAAATATGGAGCCTTATCATTTGCAGGTGATACCTATTATGGGATTACCAAGGGCGGTGTTGATGCAGTAGCTATCCCTAGTGTTGCCTTTGCCACAAAAAGTGCTCGTGCAGATGGTGATGCAGACGATTCGATGATTGTAGTTAAAGCTTCAGGGTATGGTCCAATTTACTCAATAGATACCTCGGTCATCGGTGAGTCTGGGGAACCTGTTATAGTAGAAACGAAACCCTCCTTCAAGCGGACAAAAGAGAAAAATATTATTTATCATAGTTTTCAAGGGTTTTTTAGCGATATGGTTGGTCAAGCAATCAAAGAGCTATAATTGGTTAGTCAGGTTTCTCGATGCGCAAAGAGTTGGTTGTGATCTGCTTAAAAAACCGGTTGCAGTGGCCTGGCGAAAGACCGCAAGGTCAGCCATTTATACTGGTGCTCAATGTATGCGATAGGCGTGCCTAAGTGTCAAGGAGATTAGTTGAAAGCCCAGGTTTGTAAAGGATCAATCCTGTTGATTTGATTGTTGGTGGGTGGGTTGGTTGGAAATTCGGAAATGTTATTTTTGAGATGATTTTTGGAGTGATATATGAATCAAGGGTTTTCTGTGGTTACTGATACTGCGACTTTGGTTGTGTTTGATCTTCAAGCAATACAGCATCGAATAGATGATACATGTGATTGGTGGAGTATTCAGGTTGATGAGCTTTTAGAGATGAACGAGGGCAATATTGCTTTTTTGAATGTGGGGGGAGATGGTAGGTATCAAGTAAAGATACAGGAGGATTTGCTTAGGGAGTTTGGTGGTGTTTATTTGAAATTTCCTTCTGGGCGCGTTTTCATTGGTGCAGGGGAGGATGCTACTGGAGGGGGGTTAGAGCCTGATGGGTCAGATGCAATTCAAGGAGTGTTTCTCGATTTTGAAATAGGTAGCTATTATATGAAATACAAGGTTGAAGGAGAGGCAATCTGTTTGGCGTTCTCGCCTTCTACTAGGTCCTATAACGAATTTGCAAGTCCGGTAAGGTTCACAGTTTAACCTCTGCTGAGGTGCGGCTTTCTGAAGTGGATATAAGATTGTTGCTTGCAAGAGGGCGCTAGGCGGAAAGTTATAGAGGGTTGATGTCCCCAGTAAAATTGCCCTGGCCGAAGAGCCCCCGACTGGTTCAAGTAACACCCTGCACTAATAGCCAACCCGGTGCGCGTAGCGCCAGCAAGCTTGTAGGGTGTGAGGCAGGTTATCCCGCAGCCCGCGACAACCCCTCCAGCACCGACATAGCCTTCTGAGCGTCATCAACGCCCACAAACACGTGGTCGTGGTAGTACGCAGCAATCACGTTGCAACTGATCCCGGCATTGCCCAGGGCTGCAGAGAAGGCGGCGGTCAATCCCACTGCATCCAGTGCCGAGTGGATGGTCAGGGTAATCCACGCCGCGACGAAGTCGTATTTCAATCCCAGTGCATCGGCGCGGCTGCGTTCGACGATCAGCGTCAGGCCTTCCTGCTCGCGGAAGCTACCGATGATCTGCTCGGGAGCAAGCCCTGAAAAGTCTGTAACGCTGCAGAACACATATTCGCCCTGGTTGAGGTGAGGGCTCATGCCTTGCAGTAACGCGGATATGGATTTTTCGCCAGCCATCGATCAGCTCCAGTACAGGTAAGTGGGGTAGTCTGCCGTGCCTGGCGCTATTAGTTGAATGAATACTCGTAATTGTTGATTAGAGAAAGTGATGAGTCTGCGCGCTGCTGCAGTAGCAAAAGCGCTAGCGCTGGCAGCGCTTTGCTTAGCCGGTCGGTTCCCGGTAGGTCTGGCGAAACTCGCCCGGTGGTATGCCGCGCCAGCTTTTGAAGGTGCGGTGGAACGAGCGCGGTTCGGTGAAGCCCAGGTACTGGGCGATGTCCTGGATCGGTAAGGTGCTGTGCAGCAGGTAGTGTTCGGCCAGTTCCTGGCGCAGGCTGTCGAGGATCTGCTGGTAAGAGGTGTTGGCCTGGTGCAACTGGCGTTGCAGGGTGCGTACTGAGATGGCGAAGTGTTCTGCCACTTGTTCTTTGCGTGGCAGGCCTTCTTTGAGCAGTTGACGCAAAACGTTTTTCACGCGTTGCTCCAGCGACGCATCTTCCAGGCTGGCCATCAGGCTCAGGGCGTGTTCTTCGAGGGTGCGCAGCAGGTGCGCGTCGGCCTGGCGCAACGGCAGTTGCAGGTAGGGCAGCGGCACAATCAGTGCCGAGTAGGGCTGGTCGAACAGCACCGGGCAGTCGAAGAACTGCTCGTATTGAGCCGCTTCGGTGTCTGCTGGCTGCGCATGTTCAAGCCATACCGCCGCCGGTGACAGTTGGGTGTCGGCGATCCAGCGCGCATATTGCAGCCACGAGCCCAGCACGTTTTCCACCAGGTGGCGGCGGATGCGCGGGCGCTGGTGGCGGCAGTTCCAGATCAGGTGTACCTGCTCACCCTGCAGTTCGGCGCGGCTCACGCCCATGTCCCCAACCAGTTTCTCGAACGGCATGATGCGGTTCATGGCATCGCCCAGGGTGGCGCAGTTCATGGTGATGTAGCCCAGCACGCTCCAGGAGTTGGGCAGCACGAAGCGCGCCGAGTTGAGCCCAAACAACGGGTCGCCGGAGTGTTCGCAGAAGTAGTCGAGCAGGTGCTCGTGGACTTCGCCCGGCAGCCGCAGGCTGTTGTCGCTCAGGTGTTCGGCCTGCAAACCGGCCACTGCTAGCGCCGGTTCAATGGCAACGCCCAGCTGTTCAGCATGACGCACGTACTTGAGCAGGGGCGGCAGCGAGGTGTAGCCGAGGGAGTGCATGATCGGGTTCCTTTGATCGGGGCCGGCTGGCGCAGCGGTAAGCCCTGCAAGGTAAGTTGAAAGCGCCGCCAAAGTAAATGGCTGCAGGCGTGTGCGGGTTGGCTCAATTGGCTACTTCGGCTGGCCGGATGCGACCGTGACAGCTTGGAGCAACTGGCTACTATAGGCGCCATAACTGTAACCAAATAAGAACCATAAAAGGACACGTGCATGCGACGCTGGAACGGCTGGGGGGATGCAACTACGGTGGTCGAGCTGCCGGCCCAGGGCGCGGGGTTTCTCGCCGCGCGGGTGGGGGCTGGCGCGGCGTTGCCCGATGCTTCGCTGGATACGGCCCTGGCTCGCGTTCCGGCGTCGCGCCTGGCCGCGCACCCGTTGTACAGCGTAGAGACCCACGATCGCCTGCTGCATGCCCGTGGCCAGAGCCTGCCGGACTGGCTGGCGTTGCGTGAAGGGCGGCTGGGCACTTACCCCGATGCGGTGGCGTTTCCACAGAGTGCCGAACAGGTACGCGAGTTGCTGGCATTGGCTGAGGCGCAGAACCTGTGCCTGATTCCTTACGGTGGCGGTACCTCGGTTGCCGGGCACATCAACCCGCCGACTTCCACGCGCCCGGTGCTGACGGTCTCACTGGCGCGGATGAACCGCTTGCTCGATCTTGACGAGCAGAGCCTGCTGGCCACCTTTGGCCCCGGCGCCACCGGGCCGCAAGTGGAAAGCCAGTTGCGCGCCCGCGGTTATACCCTTGGCCATTTTCCGCAGTCGTGGGAGCTGTCGACCCTGGGCGGTTGGGTGGCCAGTCGCTCCAGTGGTCAGCAGTCGTTGCGCTATGGGCGGATCGAGCAATTGTTTGCCGGCGGCACCCTGGAAACCTTCGCCGGCCCCCTGGAGATCGCCAGCTTTCCGGCCTCGGCCGCCGGGCCTGACCTGCGCGAAGTGGTGCTTGGCAGTGAGGGCCGCTTCGGGATCATTTCCGAGGTCAAGGTACGGGTTTGCGCGCTGCCTGCCGATGAGCGTTTTTACGGGGTGTTCCTGCCGGACTGGAAGCGTGCCCTGCAAGCCATCCGCGAGCTGGCCCAGGCGCGTGTGCCGCTGTCGATGCTGCGCTTGTCGAATACGGTGGAAACCGAGACCCAACTGGCCCTGGCCGGGCACCCACAGCAGATCGCCTGGCTGGAGAAGTACCTGGCCCTGCGTGGTGCTGGCGCGGGGAAGTGCCTGCTGACCTTCGGCGTTACCGGCAACCGTCAGCAGAATGCCCTGTCGCTGCGTCAGGCGCGCAAGCATTTGAAGGCGTTCGGCGGGGTGTTCACTGGTACGTTGCTGGGCAAGAAGTGGGCACAGAATCGCTTTCGGTTTCCCTACCTGCGCGAGAACCTGTGGAACGCCGGTTATGTGGTCGACACGCTGGAAACGGCCACCGACTGGAGCAACGTCGACAACCTGCTCACGCGTATCGAAAGCAGCTTGCGTGATGGCCTGGCCGCAGAGGGCGAGCGGGTGCATGTGTTCACTCATTTGTCGCACGTGTATGGCGAAGGCTCGAGTATCTACACCACCTATGTGTTCCGCCCGGCTGAGAGTTATGCGGCGACCCTGGCGCGTTGGCAGGCACTCAAGCATGCGGCCAGCCAGACCATCGTCGACAACCACGGCACCATCAGCCACCAGCATGGCGTGGGCAAAGACCATGCCCCTTACCTGTTGCGCGAGAAAGGCGCATTGACGCTGGATGCCCTGCAGGTACTCAGCCAGCACTTCGACCCGGCCGGGCGTTTGAATCCCGGCACCCTGTTGCAGGAGTGACGGCATGAGCCAGGACTGGAATGCCGCGTGGCGTCAGCAGGTGCTGCCAACCCTGGCGGCTGAAACCTGGGACTTGATCGTCATTGGTGGCGGTATCAGTGGCGCCGGGATTCTGCGCGAAGCCGCGCGGCGTGGCTGGCGCTGCCTGTTGCTGGAGCAGCGCGACTTTGCCTGGGGCACCTCCAGCCGATCGTCGAAGATGGTCCATGGCGGCTTGCGCTATATCGCCAAGGGCCAATGGCGCCTGACCCGCGACTCGGTGCACGAGCGCCAGCGCCTGCTCGATGAGGCGCCGGGGCTGGTGGAGCCGGCGAGCTTCTTGATGCCGCACTACCGCGGTGGTTTTCCCGGGCCGCGTGTGTTCGGTGGGCTGTTGAGCGTGTACGACGCCCTGGCCGGACGGCGCAATCATCGCTTTCACAACGCGCAGCAGCTGAGTTTTCTGGCGCCGGGGTTGAAGCAAGAGAAGCTGTTGGGTGGCACCTGTTTTGTCGATGCCCTGACCGACGACGCGCGCCTGGTCATGCGTGTGCTGGCCGAAGCACGCGCCGATGGCGCACTGGCGCTCAATGGCATGCGTGTTCAGCAACTGCTGCGTGAAAACGGCCGGGTGTGTGGCGTACAAGTTGAAGACATTGAGCGCGGTGAGTCGCTGCAACTGCAGTGCCGCGCCCTGGCGGTGGCGACCGGCGCCTGGGCCGAACGCCTGCGCCCGAGCGACGCGCCCCATCAATTGCGACCGCTGCGTGGCAGCCATCTGGTGTTGCCTGGCTGGCGTTTGCCGGTGGCGCAGGCTTTTACCTTTTTACACGCCCGCGACCGGCGGCCGGTGTTTGTATTTCCCTGGGAAGGGGCCACGGTGGTCGGCACCACCGACCTCGATCACCAGGAGGATCTCGACCACAGCGCCAGCATCAGCGGCGAAGAACTCGATTACCTGTTGGCTGCCTGTGCCCAGCAGTTTCCCCAGGCCGAGGTGGTTGCCAGCGATGTGCTGTCGACCTGGTCGGGTGTTCGCCCGGTGGTCGGCAGTGCGCAGGGTGGGCAGCAGGGCAGCCCGTCCAATGAAACTCGTGAGCATGTGCTGTGGCAGGAACCCGGTTGCGTGACCCTCGCCGGTGGCAAGCTGACCACCTTCCGACCCCAGGCGCTGGAAGTGCTCAAGGTGTGCGCGCAGATGCTCGGGCGCGAGCTCAGCGACGACGGCGCGGCGGTGTTTGCGCCGGTGCCCGCGTTGCCGATTCCCGCCCTCAGCAGCAGCCAGTGGCGTCGCGTGTCCGGGCGTTATGGCCGCGATCTGCCACGCTTGGCGTTGTTGCTGGAGCAACTGGGCTGCGCCACGGTCGGTGCCAGCAACACGCTGTGGGCGGAGTTGGCATTGGCCTGCGACACCGAACTGGTGCTGCACCTGGATGATCTGTTGCTGCGCCGCACCCGCATCGGCCTGCTGCTGGCGCAAGGGGCGCAGGCGTATCTGCCGGCCATTCGCCAGTTGTGTCAGTCACGCCTGGGCTGGGACGACCTACGCTGGGAAACGGAAGAGCAGCGCTATCGGGATCTGTGGCAACGCCATCATGGCTTGCCGGACGCCACACATTGATTGCCCCTTGAAGAGAGCTCCATGGATAACGATAAGAACAAGCGCTACCTGCTGGCAATCGACAATGGCACCCAGAGCGTGCGCGCGTTGTTGTTCGATTTGCAGGGCAACCTGTTGGGCAAGGGCAAGGTCGAGCTGCAGGCCTACACCTCGGCTCATCCCGGCTGGGCCGAGCAGGAACCGGATTACTACTGGGCCAAACTGGGGGAAGCCTGCCAGTTGCTGTGGCAGCAAACCAATGTTGATCGCTCGCAGATTGCCGGTGTGTCGCTGACCACCCAGCGCGGCACGGTGATCAACGTCGACGCCCAGGGCAATGCGCTGCGCCCGGCGATTCTCTGGCTCGATCAGCGTCAGGCCGAGGTCGAGGGCGGGATCAAGGGACCGTGGGGCTGGTTGTTCAAACTGGTCGGGGCGCAGGCCACCGTGGATTATTTCCGCGCCCAGGCCGAGGCCAACTGGATCGCCCAACAGCAGCCAGAGGTATGGGCGGCGACCGACAAATTTTTGCTGCTCTCGGGGTTTCTCACCCATCGTCTGTGCGGCCGTTTCGTTGACTCGGTGGGCTGCTGTGTCGGCTACCTGCCATTCGATTTCAAACGCCTGCGCTGGGCCGCGCCCAAAGACTGGAAGTGGCAGGCGCTGGCTGTGCGTGCGGAGCAATTGCCGAGCTTGCTCAAACCGGGGGAAACCCTGGGGCACATCAGTGCCGAAGCGAGCCGGGTGACCGGCATTCCCGAGGGCATTCCGTTGATTGCGGCGGGTGCCGATAAAGCCTGTGAGGTGCTGGGTGCCGGGGTGGTGGATGCCTCTACGGTGTGTCTGTCTTATGGCACCACGGCGACGATTACCACGACGCGCTCGCGCTACCTGGAGATCGTGCCGTTGATTCCACCGTATCCGGCGTCGATTCCGGATCAGTACAACTGCGAAGTGATGATCTACCGCGGCTATTGGATGGTCAGTTGGTTCAAGCACGAGTTCGGTCTGCGGGAAATGCAGCAGGCCAAAGAGCAGGGGCTGGAGCCGGAGCAACTGTTCGATGAGCTGGTTAATGCGGTGCCGCCCGGGTCCATGGGGCTGATGCTGCAACCTTACTGGTCGCCGGGCATTCGTGAGCCGGGCATGGAAGCCAAAGGCGCGATGATTGGCTTTGGCGATGTGCACACCCGTGCGCATATCTACCGGGCGATCCTGGAAGGGTTGGCCTATGCCCTGCGTCAGGGCAAGGACAAACTCGAGAAGCGCTCGAAGCAGTCGATCAACCGTTTGCGGGTTGCCGGTGGTGGCTCGCAAAGCGACGCGGCGATGCAACTGACGGCGGATATTTTCGGCCTGCCGGCAGAGCGTCCGCATGTGTATGAAGCCTCTGGCCTGGGCGCGGCGATTTGTTGTGCGGTGGGGCTGGGCTTGTACGCCGACTTTTCTACGGCGATTGCGGCGATGACCCGTGTCGGTGCGGTGTTCCAGCCGCAGCCTGAAGCGCAGCAGGTGTATGAGCGGTTGTACAACGAGGTGTACCTGCGCATGTACCGTCGGCTCAAGCCGCTGTACCAGAGTATCCGGCAGATCACCGGCTACCCGGCCTAGGCCCTTTGTAGGAGCGGGCTTGCCCCGCGATTGCGGTCTGTCTGGTACATCGCTTCGCGGGGCAAGCCCGCTCCCACAGAGGCTGCTTGTGGCGCTATTGGAGAGTTTTTTTGGCGACATCGGACAGTGTCAGGGGCAGGGCCGGTTGTTAGGCTCAGCCCTCAAGCACTTCCTATAAGAACAAAAGCAATGAAGCTGAAAACTCTCCTGCTGCTGTGCAGCATCGCGCCGTCCGCCTGGGGTTGGTCGAACCATACGGTAGGCAGTTATCTCGCCTTGCAGAACCTGCCCGCTTTGCGCGATGCGCCGCTGGTAGAAGTCGAGCCGCTGGAGCAGTTTCTCACTCAGCAGTACCCGGCCATCGTGCAACTGCTGGACGAACAGGAGCGCTTCGCTCGTCAGCATTTCACCCAGTACCCGCCACGCCCCGATGCGCTGAAACTGCCCGCCGAAGCAGGGAGCAATCCGCGTCAGGCGTTTCTCATGGCCCTGCGTATCAACCCGCAGATCCACCTGGCCATGGTTATCCAGCCGTTGTCCGGGCAGGACCAACCGCAGCGTACACACCTCAAGGCCGAGCAGGTGATGGTCGAGCAGACCCTATCACCCTGGAATCAGCAGCGTTTTATCGCCCTGGCCAATGGCGAAAAAGTGGCACCCCTGGCGGTGCTGGCCAGCGCCGCCGACGAGCCGGATTACGGTCACGACATCAATCTGTTCAGTGACAACCAGGGTGAGGTGGCGGCGCTGTATGGCTTCGGCCCGCAGCCATTCGGTGATGAGCGCTTCCAGTACAGCTCGCAGGCACCGTTCCATATGGGCTTTTTTCACGAAAACCCGGTGGTGTATGCCGCCGCCGGTTTTCTGGAGCGCAGCTGGCCAGATTGGCGCGCTTACCAGTACCTGGGCCTGGCGCGCCTGGCCTTCGATACTGGCCATCCTTACTGGGGCTACCGCTTTCTCGGTTGGGGCCTGCACCACGTCCAAGACCTGACCCAGCCGTATCACGCCAAACCGCTGCCCGGGGTGGGGTTGCTGAGCATGCTGCTGATGGAAGGCAAGGCCCTGGCTGGCGATGACAGCGATAAGCGCGAAGCCATCGAACAGGCCGCCACGCGCCACATGGAGGTGGAGAAGTATCAGGCCGCCTGGCTCTCCCGCCTGCTGCGCAGTGCTCAACCGCTGCATCCGATGATCCAGGCCTATGTCGACACCGCGCAAGACGCCGACTACCCCGCGTATTCAGTGGACTACCTGCGCGAGGTGGTCAGCGCGCAGTCGGCCGACGCCGGGGCGGCGTTCGATGAGGCCATTGGTCAATGGCTGGCCAGCGCGCCGGCCACCAGCAGTTTCAGTGCGGGTAATCAGCTGCAGCGCGAACACTACGACCACCCGCCAATGAACCAGCAACTGTTTGCCTTGCTCGGGCATTTCGGTGCGCACAGCCGCATCTATGTCGGAGCCGGGCTGGCGCCATCGGTTGTTGGCAACGCAGCGCCGTAGCCGCTGACCAGACACAAAAACAACAAGATCTGCAAAGGGAGGAACACACCATGGGGATTCGATTACGCCAATCCGGCGCAGTGATATCCGGGGTAGGGCTGGCAGGGCTGTTGCAGCTGTTCGCCGTCGAAGGGGCACAGGCGGTCGAGTTCAAGTTGCTCGACAACCAGGTCACCGGCTCGCTCGACACCACCTTGTCTTACGGCCGCTTGTGGCGGGTGCAGGGGCGGGACAAAAGCAACGATGACATCAACACCAACGACGGTAACCGTAACTTCGATACCGGGTTGGTTTCCGAGGTGTACAAGATCACCTCGGAGCTGGAAGCCAACTACCAGAACTACGGTGTGTTCATGCGCGGTACCGCGTTCTACGACACCCAGTTGATGGACAAACGCAACGACTACTACCGCAACAACAGCCCGTCGCAGCCAAGCCAGAGCTACCCCAACGACGACCATTTCACCGACGAGACTCGCGACATCGCCGGCAGCCGCATCGAGATGCTCGACGCCTATGTCTATGGCAGTTGGGATGTAGCGCAGATGCCGTTGACCGCGCGTGTGGGACGCCAGGTGTTCAACTGGGGCGAAGGCATGTTCTATCGCGGCGGCATCAACACCACCAACCCGGTGGACGCGGCGAAGTTCCGCTTGCCGGGTGCTGAGGTCAAAGAGGTGCTGATGCCGGTGGAGGCGGTGAGTTTCAACATCGGCCTGACCGACAACCTGACGATGGAGAGCTTCTACCAGACCAACTGGAAAGAAACCCGCATCGACCCGGTCGGCACGTTCTATTCGCAGACCGACCTGTTTGCCGATGGTGGCAACACCGCCTACAACGACTTCAGCGGCACCGCGCTGGACTCGCCAGTGCCGGGTTTCGGCAACGTCATCAACGTCTACGAAGCCCTGGGTAACGACCCGTTCTTCCGTCAGGTGCTGGGCAGCACCGGCTTGTATGCCAACGGTGTGACACCCGCCTTTGGCAATACGCTGAAGGTGGCAACCATCGGCAAAGACATCAACGCCCGCAACGACGGCCAGTTCGGTTTTGCTTTCCGCTACATCGCTGAAGAGCTCAACAGCACCGAGTTCGGCCTGTACATGGTCAACTACCACGCCAAGGAACCGACCATCTCGGCAGATCTGGGCGGTTATCAGGGCATCGACATGAACGCCCTGGCCAATATGCTGGCCGGTGTGGCGGGCAGCCAGGCCGGAGCGCTGGCGGGTGGTCTGGCCACTGCCGACGTCATGGGCAACATCCAGGCCCATCGGCGTTACGCCGAAGACATCCGCATGTACGGCTTCAGTTTCAACACCACCGTCGGCCAGGCCTCGGTGTTCGGTGAGCTGGCGTACCGGCCCAACCTGCCGATCGGCATCGCGGCCACCAACGATTTGATCGGCGACCTGGCCAATGGCGCTGCTGCCGCTGCCGCCGGGCAAACCATCAACGTCGGCGGGCAGAGGGTTCAGCTCGACAGTCAGATCAACAACGCCGAACGGGTGGAAGCCTTCAACGCATCCTTGGGCACGATCTACAGCTTCGGCCCGGGGCTGTCGTTTGACTCGATCTACGGCGTCTTCGAAGTGGCGTCCGAGCACTTGCGCGGCAGCAGCCTGCATTACACCGCCTATGACGGTAGCAGCCGTTATTACGCCGGTAGCGGCAATACCTCGTACGTGTCTGGTGGTGATCGTGGGGATCAGGTCAACCGCAATTCCTACAGCTACACGGCGATGCTCAACGCCACCTGGAACGATGTCTACGCCGGGGTCAACCTCTCGCCCTACATCGTTTACAAGGATGACTTCGAGGGCAACAGCTACCAGGCCGGCAACACCATCGAGGGCCGCAAGGCGTACAGCCTCGGGGTCAAGGCCAACTACCAGAACAAGTTCGAAGCAGAACTGCAGTACACCGAGTTCTATGGCGGTGGCCAGAACAACGGCATTCGCGACCGTGACAACGTCGGCTTCAACCTCAAGTACTTCCTGTAAGCGCTCAGCCCCCAAGGCCTGAGGCTCGGTTTCAACTCGGAGAATGTTTATGCTGCACACACCACGATTGCTCAAGACCAGCCTGGCATTGGTTCTGAGCCTGGCGGCTGGCACGGCGCTGGCGGCGGTTTCGCCCCAGCAGGCCGAACAACTGAAAACCACCTTGACGCCGATGGGCGCCGAGCGTGCCGGTAACGCTGCCGGCACCATCCCCGCCTGGGACGGCGGTATCACCCAGGCGCCGGCCGGTTATGTGCCGGGCAAGCACCATGTTGACCCGTTTGCCGCAGACCAGCCGTTGTTCACCATTACCAAGGCCAATCTGGAGCAATACAAAGACCAGTTGAGTGCCGGGCAGATCGCCCTGTTCAACAGCTACCCCGACACCTTCCAGATGCCGGTCTACCCTAGCCGCCGTTCCGGTGCAGCACCGCAGTGGCTGTACGACAACACCTTCAAGAACGCCACCTCGGCCAAGTTGCTCGAAGGCGGCAATGGCTTCAGCGACGCCTACGGCGGTGTGCCGTTCC
The DNA here is from genome assembly GCF_052147955.1 of Pseudomonas sp. NUPR-001. Classification (NCBI taxonomy): domain Bacteria; kingdom Pseudomonadati; phylum Pseudomonadota; class Gammaproteobacteria; order Pseudomonadales; family Pseudomonadaceae; genus Pseudomonas; species Pseudomonas sp. NUPR-001. The sequence continues at coordinate 4,505,857 of NZ_CP197353.1, read as the reverse complement.
CGATCCCCAAAGATGGCGTAGAGGCGTTGTGGAACCATATCACCCGCTACCGCGGCATTTATGTGGTGCGGCGGGCATCTGAAGCACCGGTGCAGCGCAATGGCAGCTTCGCCCTGGTGACCTCGCAACAGGAAGGGATGTTCAACTACTACCGCCCGGGCGGGCAGTTTGCTGATCTGAAAAACATCCTGTTCTACTACCTGACCTTCGTGAAAAGCCCGGCGCGACTGGCCGGTGGCGCGACGCTGGTGCATGAGACCCTCGACCAGGTCGCCGACCCACGCCAGGCCTGGATCTACGACGCCGGTCAACGCCGTGTGCGGCGCGCCCCGAACCTGGCGTACGACGTGCCGATCGCCTCGTCCGACGGCCTGCGTACGGCGGATGACACCGACCTGTTCAACGGCTCGCCAGACCGTTATGACTGGAAGCTGGTGGGCAAGAAAGAAATCTACATTCCGTACAACAACTACAAAGTATCAAGCCCTGAAGTGAAGTACGCCGATCTGCTCATGCCTGGGCATCTGAACCCCAAGCACACTCGTTATGAGTTGCACCGGGTGTGGGTCGTCGAAGGCACGCTGAAAAGTGGCGCGCGGCATATCTACTCCAAGCGCGTGCTGTTTCTCGACGAAGATAGCTGGGGGGCGGCCCTGGTTGATCAGTATGACGGCCGTGGGCAGTTGTGGCGGGTGTCGATGGGCTACCTGAAAAACTTCTACGACCTGCCTACCACCTGGAGTTCGCTGGACGTGTTCCATGACTTGCAGGCGCGGCGTTACTACGTGCAGAACCTGGACAACGAAGAGCCACAAACCGTGGACTTCTCCCAGCCGATACCTGAAGACGCCTACTTCATGCCGTCGGCGTTGCGCCAGCGCGGTACGCGGTAAAGGTGAGGGCACCGTTCATCGCGGCCCCCTCCCGCGATGAACGGCTAGCCGAGGCTCAATCAAGGATTTTCAGCATGACTTCATAGAAGGGGGCAGCGCCTTGCACGGGAAACAGTGACAGCACGTGTATTTTATTGTCGGTCACGAACAGGTCGTTGGCGGCAGCATAGTAGGGGGCTCCGTCATAAAATCCACCTTCGCCGAACGTCTCGTCGAGCTCACCGGAAGGTAGCAATCGCACCACATTCAGAGCGCTGTCGGGTGGCGGAAGATACTGGGTGCCTGCCAATACAATTCGCCCTTGTGCGTCGAACTGTGCGTGATCGAGTTTTAAGCCACTGCCAAGTCTCAGTGCCTCACCGGCGTTGAAGGTTTCGTCGATTGAACCGTCCAGGCGGTAGCAGTAAACAGTTGAAGGTTCATCCACATCGTATTGAGTCCCTTCGGAAACGATAACTCGATTGTTTTTTACGCCCATGCCGTAGCGCTTGCTGTACGAGCTGGGAAGCACTACTTGACCTTCACCGTTGGCAAACGTTTCGTCGGGCAGGCCGTTGTCGAAGTAGCGGCGCAGCACAACGTTACGGGTGTCTTGCGTGCGTGCCAGCAACAGAAAACCGCCGTCATTCAGAAAAACAGCGCGATGCAACTCAAGCGGTTCACCCCAGGCATCAGTGAGTGGCATCTGGTACTTGTCACGGTTGTTGCCTAACCCCGCAGCCAATTGACCTGTTTGTGGCGACAGCAGTGCTATCCAGGTGGAAGTCGACTCATTATCATCTATGTCAGAGATGAACTGTGGATAGATCACCCGGATTGTATTGTTGATAAGTGCAATGGGGCGCCTGGTCCAGTAAAGCAGCGCGCGGGTAGAACTATAGTGGCTGCACTGTGAGCGTAGCATTTTGTTGCTGAGAATTTCCCAAGGTGCTCCTGGGTGTGGGTAAGCAAAGCCTCTGTAACCAAAGTCCGGGACGGCTCTGAAGTCTTCATCGAAGCGCCCTACTGCAAAGTATTCCAGATAAGTGCCTTTCTTATAGTTGAAGTAGACCGGCGCCGAAACAGTCAGGTAGTTAGTTTCGCTGCCGATTTCAACTGAGTTCAGGGTTTTAAACGCGAACAGGCCGTCGGGCTCATTCGGATCGCCTGTTGGTTCTGGCGGTACATGCCCGGTAACCTCATCCCACTCGCCGTTCGCCAGCAGTCGAGTGAACAGCGGGTTTTCATCGCTGGGTTCATCGGCGAGGTATCCACAAAATGCGCTGACCCCGTTTGCGTCTACGCACTGGGTGAGTGTCTGCAGGGTTTCCGTATCCGGATTACGAGGTGGCGTTGCAGGAATTGGGGCGGCGCCATTGTTGCCATACTCAGGGTCCAATTGTCCGGCCATGTTGATCACCTCAAGTCGTGGGTGAACACGAGGCTACCGTCTGCCGCGATTGCTCGATACTGATAGAAATGTCAGGTGACCAGAGCATTGCCGTTGGTTAATGCTTGCGGCTTCTACGAGGTGTTGAGGCGCTGCAAATGCCTCATCGCCGATGGCGGCGACGGGATCTGCTATCATGTCGGCCTTCATCACAATCGCCAACTCACCTGTCCGTGCAGGTTGGTCGATTCGGGCGTTGACGCTCGATAGCGTTCGTCACCAAGCCGGTGATGCCTAAACAGGTTGTTGAAACTGCGGGCTACTGCCTTGGCTACAGGCTTCGCACATTTAAGTAAGCCCGAGTCGCTCTCGACGTCGGTAGCTTTACAGACTGAGCAGGGCCCTTAACCGGCCCTGCGCTTTATTTGGGAACAGACAATGACCGCCGTGATCAACGCACTTAATACCTTCTTCTGGGGGTATGTTCTGATCTATGGCCTGCTGGCTGCAGGTATCTTCTTCACTGTCCGCTTGGGCTTTATCCAGTTTCGCCATTTGCCCGAGTTCTTTCGCTCGGTGCTGCGCGCACCTGCCAATGATGCATCGGGCATTACCCCGTTCCAGGCGTTGTGTACCAGCCTGGCCTCGCGGGTCGGTACCGGTAACCTGGCCGGTGTCGCCGTGGCCATTACCCTCGGTGGCCCGGGCGCAGTGTTCTGGATGTGGGTGGTCGCTTCGTTGGGCATGGCTACGGCCTATGCCGAAAGCACCCTGGCGCAGTTGTACAAAGTCCGTAACAGCAACGGTGAGTATCGCGGTGGCCCGGCGTTCTACATTGCCCGGGGGCTGAATGCGCCGTGGGCTGCGGTGATTTTTTCGGTGTGCCTGATCATTGCCTTTGGCCTGGTGTTTGGTGCGGTGCAGGCCAACTCGATTGCCGATGCCACCCTTGGCGCGTTTGGCGTGCCGAAGTTGACCACCGGCGTGGTGGTTGCCGTGCTGGCCGGGTTGGTGATTTTCGGTGGCATCAAGAAGATTGCCCGTATTGCCGAATGGATCGTGCCGTTCATGGCGGGCGCCTACCTGTTGGTTGCGGTGTACGTGATCGTCACCAACATCAGCGAAGTGCCTGGCGTGCTGATGCTGATCGTCAAGAGCGCCTTCGGCCTTGAGTCGGCAGTCGGCGGTGTGGCCGGGGCATTGCTCAACGGCGTCAAGCGCGGGCTGTTCTCCAACGAAGCGGGCATGGGCTCGGCGCCGAACATCGCGGCGGTCGCCACCCCCAATCCGCATCACCCTTCCTCGCAAGGCTTTGTGCAAGCGTTGGGCGTGTTCATCGACACACTGCTGATCTGCACCGCCACAGCCATCATGATCTTGCTTTCCGGTGTGGTGCCTGGCCCTGACATGACCGGCACGCCGCTGACTCAGGCGGCCATGAACGAGCACATCGGCTGGGCTGGGCAGTACTTCATCGCCATCGCGATCTTCTTCTTTGCCTTCACCTCCATCATTGGTAACTACACCTATGCCGAAAACGCCATGGTGTACCTGAAGCTGAACACCCGGCTGGGCCTGACCGTGCTGCGTACTGCTGCGCTGTTGATGGTGGTCTGGGGTGCTTACGAAAGTGTCGCTACCGTATTCGATGCGGCTGACGCGGCCATGGGCCTGATGGCGACTATCAACCTGATTGCGATCTGCTTGCTGTCGGGTGTAGTGATCAAGCTGACCCGCGACTACTTTGCCCAGAACGCGGTAGGTACGCCGGAGTTCAACGCCAAGGACTACCCGGAGCTTGAAGGCAAGATCGACGCAGAAATCTGGGGCAGCGCGCACAGCAGCGAGCCGCCGCAGGAAGCGGTAAAAGAACGCGTGTAATTAAATGGACTCGCCCCGCGAGGCGGTGTGAGAGACGGACCGCTATCGCGGGGCAAGCCCGCTCCTACCGGGTTGCGGGCAAACCCGCCATAATGCCCCGACTGTGCAAGCAACTGTCGGGGCGCTGCGATGATTGGTTTCACCTTGCGTCAATTGGAGTACTTCGTTGCCGCTGCCGAGCAAGGTAGCGTCAGCGCAGCGGCGCGCGCCAAGCACATCTCCCAACCCTCGGTGTCGCTGGCGTTGTCGCAGCTGGAAGCGACCCTCGGCGAAAAACTCTTTCACCGTCAGGTCAGCCGCGGCCTGGAGCTGACCCCGACGGGGCGCACGCTGCTGGAGCAGGCACGGGAGATGCTCAACCTGGCCACGGCAATCAGTGGCCGCAGCGAGGAACAACCCGCTGTGCGCGGTGCCTTGAGCCTGATCTGTTTCCAGGACCTGGGCCCTTACTACGCACCACGTCTGCTCAGCGGCTTTCGCCTGCGCTATCCCGAAGTCACCATCACCCTGTTCGAAGCCGACCTGGCCGAAGTCAACCGCCGACTCAGCGATGGTAAGGCCGAGCTGGCACTGACCTACGATGTCGGCCTGGATTCACCAATCGAGAAACGTGTATTGGCGCAATTGGCGCCGTATGCGCTGCTGCCTGCCGATCACCCGTTGGCGTCGCAGGAGAAGGTTTCGCTGGTCGATCTGGCCGCCGAGTGCCTGATCCTCGAAGACATCGCCAGAACCCGCGAGTATTTCCTCTCATTGTTCTGGGCCCACGATCTGCAACCCGCAGCAACACAGCTGACCCAGACCTTCGAGATGCAGCGCGGGCTGGTCGCCCATGGTTATGGCGTGGCGTTGTCGTGCACGCGGCCGGTGGGGGATTGCAGTTACGACGGCAAACCACTGGCCTGTCGGCCGCTGCTCGAAAGCGTCAGCCCTCAGCCAGTGGTGTTGGCCCAGTCCAGCGCCATGCGCCCGTCTGCGGCGGCGCAGGCGTTTCTCGACTGGGCGAGCGAGCAGTTCGCGGTCTGACTTAACTCGCCGGATCAGCCGCGGGCGCCAGGGCTTTGCCTTTGCGCGCCAGGCACAGCCAGTAGCCGAGCGATAGCAGCAACAACCAGCCGATACCGACATACAGGGCCATGCGGGTATCCGGGAACCAGGCCAGAACGCCGAAGATGAACAGCATGAACAGCGCCGCACAAGCCGGGCCTACCGGCCACAGCGGCACCGGGAAGTGCAGTTTGGCCACTTCGTCAGCGCGCATGCCACGGCGCATGACCATCTGCGACAGCAGGATCATCAGCCACACCCAAACGATCGAGAAGGTCACTACCGCCGCCAGGATCAGGAACAGGTTTTCTGGTGCCAGGTAGTTGAGCAGCACCCCGAACAACAGGGCAATCGCCATCACCACCACGGTCATCCACGGTACGCCAAAGCGTGACAGGCGAGAGAAACTGGCCGGTGCCTGGCCGTTCTGGGCCATGCCGTACATCATGCGTCCGGCACTGAAAATATCGCTGTTGATCGCTGACACCGCCGCTGAAATCACCACGATGTTCAACAAGGTTGCCGCTGACTCGATGCCCAGGCCGCTGAAGATCTGCACGAAGGGGCTACCTTCGCTGCCGATCCGGGTCCAGGGGTAAATCGACATCAGCACGAACAGGGTGAACACGTAGAACAGCAGAATGCGCAGCGGCACCGAGTTGATGGCTTTCGGGATGACCCGCTGCGGGTCGCGGGCTTCACCGGCGGTAATGCCGATCATCTCCACGCCACCGAAGGCAAACATCACTACGGTGAACGAGGCGATCATGCCGCCCACACCATTGGGAAAGAAGCCACCGTAGCTCCACAGGTTACTGACCGTGGCCACTGTCTCGCCCGAGCCGCCCAACTGGATGCCGAACATCAGCACTGCGGCACCGGCAAGGATCATCGACACAATCGCGGTGACCTTCAGCAGCGACAGCCAGAACTCCAGTTCGCCAAACACTTTGACGCTACACAGGTTCAAGGCACCGATGAAAAACACGATGCCCAATACCCAGATCCAGCGGGGTGTTTCCGGGAACCAGAAGCCCATGTAAACGCCGAACGCGGTGACGTCTGCCAGGCACACCACCAGCATTGAGAAGGCATAACTCCAACCGGTCAAAAAGCCGGGAAAGCGGCCCAGGTACTGGCTTGCGTATTGGCCGAACGAGCCCGACACCGGATTGCGCACGGCCATCTCGCCCAAGGCGCGCATCATCATGTAAATGGCCGCCCCGCCAATCAAGTACGCCAGCAGCACCGAAGGCCCTGCCAGTTTGATCGCCGAAGCGGAACCATAGAAAAGCCCGGTGCCAATTGCAGAACCGAGCGCCATAAAGCGGATATGACGGGTGCTCAAACCCCGCCGCAGGACGGTGTTGTGATCGTTCATCCCAGGTAACTCCTCATTGTTCTTATTGTTCAGTGGCAAGGCGCCGAAGGAGACAGGCAGGGTTATTAACCGGCCAATTGCCGGGCCTGACAATAAGGCGGGCCATACAGAATGCTGATAGTGGCGAATAGGCAAAGTGTCGTTTACCGGGCCAAGAACGGCGTCCAATACTTTTGTTCACTACAACAAGAGAGGACTGCCCCCGATGAAAGCCGATATCGAACAGTTTCAACGTGATGGAGCGATCGTGTTACGCGGTGTATTCAGCGACTGGATCGAGCGCTTGCGTGAAGGTTTCGAACAGAATCTCGCGGACCCCAGCGCCTTTGCCATCGAGAACGTCGGCAGCGGTGAAGGCGGGCGCTTCTTTGAAGACTATTGCAACTGGCAGCGCATTCCGGCCTTCACCGATTTCGTGCTTCGTTCTCCAGCTGCGGCGATTGCCGGTGAACTGATGCAATCGCGTGAAGTGCAGGTGTTCCATGAGCATATTCTGGTCAAGGAGCCTGGCACCTCCAAACCGACGCCCTGGCACCAGGACTTACCCTACTACTGTGTCGATGGCCTGCAGACCGCCAGCTACTGGATTCCGCTGGATCCGGTCACCCGCCACAACACCCTGAGCGTGGTGCTGGGGTCGCATCGTTGGCCCAAGCCAGTGCGGCCGAAAAGCTGGGCCAGCAACAAGGATTTTTATGGTGCTACCGATGCCGGCTCCGGTGAAAGCCTGTTCATGGACATGCCGGATGTGGAGAACGGCGAGTATGAGATTCTCTCGCCGGAGCTTGAGCCTGGGGATGCGGTGGTGTTCGATTTTCGCACCGTGCACGGCGCTGCCGGTAACGCTGGGAGTAATCGTCGGCGGGCGTTTTCAACACGCTTTATGGGGGATGACGTGCGCTACATTCAGCGCCCGGGGCGCACTTCGCCACCGTTTCCGGGGATTGGCCTGAGCACCGGCGAGCGTATGCGTGAAGATTGGTTCCCAGTCGTCTGGACCCGGCCCTGACGCACGTAGGAGGGGGCTTGCCCCGCGATAGCGTGGTACCTGACAAACCGCTATCGCGGGGCAAGCCCGCTCCTACAGGTGTTACGGTTTCAGGTGGGACACTATTTCGTCCTTGATCAGCAGGCGTTTTTTTCGCAGCAACGTGACTTGATCATCACTGGCGCTGCTGGATTCTGCCTTGAGCACTTCGGCATCGATGGCGTTGTACTTGTCGTGCAGCTCGCTTAACCGTGAATCGGTTTTCTTCTTGGCGTCGAACTCATCTTTTTTGATGTTCAAGTCTGCGAGCAGATCGTGCTTGGTCGGCATTTCTTCACCTCTCGGGGGTTGGGGTGGAAGTCATGAACTATGAGAATAGCCGTGTTTGTCGGGTTCCGTGGTTGAGGTAGTCTGTTGCAACATTTCTGAGCCCAAGGCCCCTGCAATGCCTCATCTACACGTGGAATACAGCGAAAACCTGCCTGCGCTGGACGTCGACCGCCTGTTGTTGCGCCTGAACCATGCCCTGGTTGGCAGCGGTCAGTTCGCCGATGAGCTGGATATCAAAAGCCGTGCGGTGGCGCTGGCCCATTACCGGGTGGGCACGGCGATGAGCGCGCGGGCCTTCGCCCATATCAAGCTGGCGATCCTCAGCGGCCGCTCTGCCGAGGTGAAGCGACAATTGTCAGCGAGCCTGCTGGCGGTGCTCCACGAGGAGGTGCCGGGCACGGCGGGGGTGGATATCCAGCTGTGTGTCGAGGTGCTGGATATTGATCGGGACTCTTATTCAAAACTACACCTGCCGGGTTAGTGCTGCGTGCATAACTAATGTGAAAAAAATGTAATGATTAAATAGACGCCAGCCCACTAAATGTTGGCGTCTTTTTCACAAAAAATTCATACCGCTCTAATTAACGTTCGCTTGGTCTGAGAAGTGCGCTGCAACGGCGCGTTTACCGAATAATTACCAAGCGAGCATCATCTTGAAGATCAAACCACTGCGGGCCGAATGGGTTACGTTGCTTGCCAGTCTGTACCTGCTTGTTGCCTACAACTCGGTACTCTGGAGTCACTTGTCCAGCGTTGTTGAACCTGGTGTCTCAGGTGTCCTGCTGCGTCTGGCCTTTGCAGTATTGATCTTCTGCGCATTCAACCTGGTGCTGACCTTCGTGGCGTTTCGCCGGGTGCTGAAGCCGGTGTTGGTGGTGTTGTTTGTGGCCGGTGCGGGCGCGGCTTATTTCATGAATCAATACGGTGTATTGATTGATGTGGGCATGTTGCGAAATACCGCTGAAACTAATCCGGCGGAAGTGCGTGATTTACTCTCGTTAAAATTAGGTGTTTATATTTTGTTGTTGGGTGTCGTGCCGTCCTTGTTGTTGTACAAGACACCGATCAAATTTCGCGTCTGGTACCGTGAGCTGTTTGGTAAGTTCGTTGCGAGTATTGCCTGCGTGGCGTTGTTGGGTGTAGTGGCGTTGCTCAACTATCAGGGGCTGGCTTCGCTGTTTCGCAACCATCATGAAATTCGCCTGATGCTGGTGCCAAGTAATGTGGTCGGCGCCTCTTTCGGTTATGTCGGTGAACAGCTCGGCACGGCGACCAAGCCGTTTGTCAAAATCGGCGAGGACGCCCAGCGTGACCCAGCCTGGCAACAACACACCCGCAAGTCGCTGACGGTACTGGTGGTGGGCGAGAGCGCACGGGCCCAGAACTTTGGTTTGTTGGGCTACAGCCGTGACACCACGCCGCAATTGAGCAAGGAGCAAGGGCTGATTGCGTTCAGTGATTTCCACTCCTGCGGTACCGAAACAGCGGTGTCGGTGCCGTGCATGTTCTCTGGTTTCACCCGTGACGAATACAAAGCCAGCAAGGCCAAGAGCCAGGAAGGCTTGCTTGATGTACTGCAGCGCGCCGGCCTGAGTGTGCATTGGCGTGACAATCAGTCTGGCTGCAAGGGCACCTGCGACCGGGTGCAATTCGAAGATGTCAGCAATACCAAGGATTCACCGCTGTGCACCGACAGCGAATGCCATGACGAGATCCTGTTGCAAGGACTGGCTTCGATGATCGACAACTTGCAACAAGACACCGTGTTGGTGCTGCACCAGATGGGCAGCCATGGTCCGGAATACTTCAAGCGCTACCCGATGCAATTTGAGCGTTTTACTCCGGTGTGCCTGAGCAACGCGCTGAACCAATGCAGCGAGCAAAGCATTATCAATGCCTACGACAACACCCTGGTCTACACCGACCATGTGCTGGCGTCGCTGATTGATATCCTGCGCAGCAAGCAAGACAAGGTCGATACCGCCATGCTTTACCTGTCTGACCATGGCGAGTCGCTGGGGGAATACAACCTGTTCCTGCATGGCACGCCTTATATGCTGGCGCCGGAGCAGCAGAAGCATGTACCGATGCTGGCCTGGTTTTCTGACAGTTATCGCCAGGATTTCGCTGTTGATACCGATTGTCTGAACGAGGAGCGTGACCAACCCCTGAGCCAGGACAATCTGTTCCATTCCATGCTCGGTCTGTTGCAGGTGCGTACGGCGGTCTACGATCAACAATTAGACATGTTCGCTCGTTGCCGGCCGACGCTTCAGAAGCGGGCCTGACCCGTTATGCGAGGTGGCTGACTACCTCTCCCACAGGTTTACCGGCAATGGCCTACGCCGTATATACTGCGCGCCATTGTTAGTGGGAGAGCCTTGTGGCCATCGATATTCACTGGATTTGCGACGATAGCAGCCTGGCTGAACACTGCCTGCAGTGGCGCCAACTGCCCTTCGTGGCAGTCGACACCGAGTTCATGCGGGTTGAAACCTTTTATCCGATTGCCGGGTTGATCCAGATCGGCGACGGCGAGCGTGCCTACCTGATCGACCCGCTGCGTATCGGTAACTGGCAACCACTGGCCGAGTTGCTGGAAGACACCAGCGTGATCAAGGTGCTGCACGCCTGCAGTGAAGACCTTGAAGTGCTCTCACGCCTGACTGGCAGTTTGCCTACGCCACTGTTCGACACCCAGTTGGCCGCCGGCTATTTGAACCTGGGCTTTTCCATGGGCTATTCGCGCCTGGTACAAGAAGTGCTGGGTATCGAACTGCCCAAGGGCGAGACGCGTTCCGACTGGCTGCAGCGGCCGTTGTCGGACACCCAAGTCAGCTACGCCGCTGAAGATGCGGTACACCTGGCCGAACTGTACGAGCGCCTGCGCCCGCAACTGTCGGACGAAAAGCACGCCTGGGTGCTGGAAGACGGCGCCGAACTGGTTGCCCAACTGCGCCGGGAAACCGACCCGCGTGAGCTGTACCGCGACGCCAAACTGGCCTGGAAACTCTCCCGGGCACAGTTGGCGGTTCTGCGCGAGCTGTGTGCGTGGCGTGAGCAGGAAGCGCGCGCCCGCGACCTGCCACGCAACCGCATTTTGCGTGAGAATGCTTTGTGGCCAATGGCCAAAACCCAGCCGGATTCGCTGTCGGCGTTGGCGAAAATCGAAGACATGCATCCGCGCACCATTCGTCAGGATGGCGAGTTCCTGTTGCAACTGATCAAGCAGGCCGCCAGCCTGCCGCCTGCGCAATGGCCGCCCGCGGTGCCCGAGCCGCTGCCGATCGAAGCCTCGGCGCTGCTCAAACAACTGCGCGCCATTGGCCAGGCTGAGGCCGAGCGCCTGAACATTGCTCCCGAGCTGATGTTGCGCAAGAAGATCCTGGAGTCGCTGCTCAAGAGTGGTTATCCCTCTGGGCCTTATCAACTACCCGATTCGTTGCGCGGCTGGCGCCGTGAACGTATGGGGCAAGCGCTGCTCGACTGTCTGGCCAGCGCTGGAGAACCGCAATGAAACGTATCTGCTCGATTTACAAGAGCCCGCGCAAGAACGAAATGTACCTTTACGTCCTCAAGGCCGATGGCCTGGAGCGCGTCCCTGAAGGGTTGCTGCCATTTTTCGGCAAGCCGGTGCACGCCTTCGACCTGGTCCTCACCCCAGAGCGCCAACTGGCCCGCGAAGATATCGCCAAGGTCCTGGAAAACCTCGAGCAGCAGGGTTACCACCTGCAGATGCCGCCCGCCGAAGACGAGTACATCGAGCACCTGCCCGAAGAGCTGCTGCGTCGCAACGACCCGGTCTGAGCCCGGCCTGTTTGCTGTGATACCGCCACGGCCCAGGGCCTGGCGGCCTTCAGTGTTTCTGCCAAGGTTGTACGAACATGCGTGTTTTGATCGCTGAACAGGATCATGCCCTTTACGCCCGCCTGCTGCGCGAGGCCGCCCCGGACCTTGAGGTGCTGACCAGTGGAGACTCGGCCGAACTGGCTGACCAGGCTGGCCAGTGCCCGGTGTGGCTGGGACAGCCCGATTTGCTCGCGACGTTGTTGCGCCAGGGGCACCAGCCCCAATGGCTGCAGTCGACCTGGGCCGGGATCACCCCGTTGCTGGCCAGCGGCTTGCAACGTGACTATCGCCTGACCCGTGCGGTTGGCATCTTCGGCCAGGTCATGGCCGAGTACGTGCTGACCTACATGCTGGGGCACGAGCGTGAGGTCTTGGCGCGCCTGGTCAGCCAGGTGGAACGCAAGTGGGATGATCGCACCGGGCACAGCCTGGAAGGGCGCCGGGTGTTGATCGTCGGTACCGGTGACATCGGTCAGCGCGTTGCCGAGTTTCTTCTGCCCTTTGGCGTCAAGTTGTACGGCGTCGCCAGCCAGGCACGTGAGCAGGCGCCCTTTATCGAAGTGGCGGCGCTCAGCGAACTGGGGCGGCTGGTGGGCGAGGTTGATTATGTGGTCAACCTGTTGCCGGATACCCCGGCGACCCATGACCTGTACGATGCTGCGCTGTTTGCCCGTTTCAATCCTGATGCGTTGTTCATCAATGCCGGTCGCGGTGTTGCCGTGGTGGACGGCGACCTGGTCGAGGCCCTGAAGCTTGGGCATCTGGCCGGGGCGGTGATCGATGTGTGTCGTCAGGAGCCGTTGCCGGCCCGCCATCCGTTCTGGACGGCGCTTGGCCTGCTGTTGACCGGACACAGCTCGGCACCGACCTCGCCGACGGCGATGGTGCGGCTGTTTGTCGAGAATCTGCGGGCGTATGAAGCAGGGCAGGCATTGCGCGGGGAAGTGGATTTCTTGCGGGGCTATTAGTAGGAGCGGGCTTGCCCCGCGATGCAACGTCACTGACACACCGCAATCGCGGGGCAAGCCCGCTCCTACCTGCTGTTACAAGCTGAAATCGCCCTCAGCTGCCAGTTCGCTCAGCGGACGGCGCGGGCTAGGCATTTCACGGGCCTGCAGGGCCTCTGCCAGGCTGGCTTTGTCGCCCAGCTTGCCCACGGCGACCACGGCGTGCAGGTCGTAGCCTTCAGGGATTTTCAGCGCTTTGCGGGTCAGTTCCTGGTCGAAGCCCGCCATGCCATGGGTGTGCCAGCCACTGATGCTGGCCTGCAGGGCCAGGTGACCCCAGGCAGAACCGGTGTCGAAGGTGTGCCACAAGGCCGGTTTTTCTTCGCTGCTGCCAGGGGCGGCGAAGGTGGTCTTGGAGATCACGATCACCAGCGCCGAGGCGTGTTGCGCCCAGCTGCGGTTGAACTCGTTGAGCAGGCCCAGGTAACGCTGCCAGTTCGGCGTATCGCGACGCGCATAAAGGAACCGCCATGGCTGCGAGTTGTACGCCGAAGGCGCCCAGCGGGCGGCTTCGAGGAAGCTCAGCAGGGTGGCTTCGCTGATCGGTTCGGCGGTGAAGGCGCGAGGCGACCAGCGCTGGATGAATTGATCGTCGATGGCGTGGTCGGCAACGCGAGGATTAGCACTCATGGCGAGTTCCTTGGCAGCTGGAATGGGGAATTGAAAACCTGGGCCAAACTACTGTGTCGTGTCGGCCCTGACAAGCGGTCTGGCAATGGCGCAAGACTCGCCCTAGACTGGCGCCGCCGCACTGCGGCGCCTCTATTGAAACAGGACATCCGTTACATGATTGCCAGCGCCGATTCCTTCTGGAAGCGTAAAACCCTCGAACAGCTCGACCGCCAGGAATGGGAGTCGCTGTGTGATGGCTGTGGCCTGTGCTGCCTGCAAAAGCTCGAAGACGAAGACGACAACAGCGTCTATTACACCCGTATCGCCTGCAAACTTCTGGACCTCAACACCTGCCAGTGCAGCGACTACCCGAATCGACTCAAGGTGGTACCCGATTGCATCCAGCTGACGCCCGGCAAGGCCGATCAGTTCAAATGGTTGCCGACCACCTGCGGCTATCGCCTGATCAGCGAAGGCAAGGATCTGCCTGACTGGCACCATTTGGTGTGCGGCGACCGCGAACAGGTACACAAACAGCGTATTTCCCAGTCTGGACGCATGTTGAGCGAGAACAGCGTCGATGAGGATGACTGGGAAGAGCATCTGATTTTTCGCGCCGGCTGAGCCGCTCTGGCTCGCCGGACATCGCGTTGGGGAACAAGGAGTTTCTGTATGCGTGTGCAGTGCCATTGGCTGTTGGCTGTGGGTCTGTTGGCCAGCTCACCGGCCTGGGCGAAGAAGGTCAATCTGGATTATCACGTTCGTCTGCTCCCCGACAGCCAGCAGGCCGAGGTGCGTTTGACCCTGGCCGAGGGCGCTGCGGTGCGCAGCCTGGATTTCGACCTGGGCAAGCAGCATGCCTACAGCGATTTCAAGGCCGACGGCCAATGGCAACTGCAAGGCGAAGGCCTGCGCGGGCAGTGGCAACCGGCGCCCGGCAAGAGCGAGCTGAGCTACCGTGTAAAGCTGGCTCATCGATTGGGCAACGGCAGCTACGAAACCCGGATAACCCCCGACTGGGCATTGTTTCGCGGCGATGACCTGGTGCCGCCAGCGCGCCTTGACCAGCAGGATGGCACCGAGCTGGTGGCCCGTCTGACGTTTGAACTGCCCAGCGGCTGGAAGAGCGTCGAGACGCCTTGGCCACGTATTGGTAAACAGCGCTTTCGTATCGACAACGTCTCGCGCCTGTTCGACCGCCCCACTGGCTGGATGGTCGCTGGCAGCATCGGTACCCGGCGCGCGCGCCTGGGTGAAACCGAAGTCAGTGTGGCCGCGCCGCAAGGGCAGGGCATGCGCCGTCTGGATAACCTGACGCTATTGACCTTCGTTTGGCCGCAATTGCAGGCGGTGTTCCCGCGCAATCCGCCGAAACTGCTGCTGGTCGGGGCTCGCGATCAGCTGTGGCGCGGTACGCGGGCCGGCCATCATTCGATTTACCTGCACAGCAGCCGGCCGCTGGTCAGTGAAACCGGGTCAAGCCCGTTGTTGCGCGAGTTGGTGCATGTCTTTGCGCAGATCAACGACCGCCAGGCCAGCGACTGGATCGCTGAGAGTATCAACGAGTATTACGCCATCGAATTGCTGCGCCGTGCTGGCGGTATTACGGACGATCGCTATCAGGCGCTGCAGGCCGGGCTTGAGCTGCGTGGCGGCAAAGTCACCAGCTTGCGCGGCGAGCAGGTTGACAGTGCCGTGACCGCGCGCGGTGTACTGCTGCTGCAGGCACTGGACCGGGAAATCCGCCTGCATTCGCACAACCAGCGCTCGCTGGACGACGTCACCCGTGCGCTGATGCGCCTGAGCACCGTCAGCACCGAAGAGTTCATCCAGCTCAGCGAGAGTGTGCTGGGGCGTCAGTCTGAAGTGTTGTCGAGCAAACTGCTGCGCTAATGCGGATTACTTGAACTTTGGCCCGGAGCGCGTGTTCAGGCCCTTGGCCAGGCGGTCGTAGAGCACCACATTGACCGTGGCGGCGAGGTTCATGCAGCCCTGGGTTGGAATGTAGATGGTTTCTTCGCACCAGGCCCGCACGCTCGGGTCGAGCGAGCCGTCTTCGGGGCCGAAGATGTAGATGGCGCGGTCGGGGTGGGTGTATTCAGGCAAAGGTCGGGCACCGTCGACCAGCTCTACCGCCACCGGCGTGCAGCCCAGCGGAATGATTTTTTGCAGGTCGTCGATGCCGATCAGCGGAATGTCGTAGTGCACGCGCTTGGTGTCGGTGACGAAGTCGCGCGCGCGCTCATAGCGCTTGCCGGTGTAAAACACCGAGTTGACGCCGTAGCAACCCGCCGCGCGCATCACTGAACCGACGTTCTCCGCTGACTTGGGGTTGAACAGACCAATGCAGCTGTACCGTTTGTTCGCCACGTGCCGGGGCCCTTCGCAAAAAAGAACGCGATTATACGGGCTTGCCGGCCGCCGTGGGGCAGGGGATTGTGATCAGTCCTTTTTCAGCAGGCTGGCCAGCCCTGCAAACGGGTTGTGGGTGGCCTTGGCGGTGGTCGGGCTGCTGGTGGAGCCTTCGCTGAAGTACTGCTGGTCGGTGTAGCGCGAGTGCTCGTTGTCGTGGCAGTACAGGCACAGCAACTCCCAGTTGGAACCGTCCTGGGGGTTGTTGTCGTGGTTGTGGTCACGGTGGTGCACGGTCAGCTCGCTCAGGCGCTTGCCGGAAAACTCGCGGGCGCAACGGCCGCAGACGTGCGGGTACATTTTCAGCGCTTTGTCGCGATAGCCCATCTCCTTGTCGCGCTTGGCGTCGGCGAGGATACGGTCGAGCCGTGCGGTGGCGGCGGCAGAGGATGACGAACTCATGGGATTACCTTTTATCGGGCTTGGTACGGTTATACCCTGAAGTTTAGCGTGCTGATGGTCTGTTCGGACAGGCAAAGCGCTGAACTTGGGCGTAGCCTGTGAGGAGGTGTTTCAAGGAGACTGCGCATGCGCTGTTCGACCATTGCCATCCTCATGCTTGCCTGCCTGCAGCCGGTGCTGGCTGCCGATTTGCAGCCGCGAACGATCGCCCCGGTACCGGGGGCGCCGGGCACCGCGACCCCGACCCCGTACCCACAGATTACCCCCAGCAGCATCCCGCGTGCGGGCGATGCGAAGCCGGGCTCGCCGCTGCTGCCGGCCATCAAAGTACCGGCTCCGCCCAGGGACCAGCCTTTGCCGGGGCTGACGCCCCAAGACAGCAAATACAAGTCACCAGCGGACTAAGCCTGTCTTGCACCCCTTGTGGGAGCGGGCTTGCCCCGCGATTGCGGTCTGTCTGGTACACCGCATCGCGGGGCAAGCCCGCTCCCACTAGGCGATACCCAGCACTTTGAAGACGAAGCCGTATTCCAGCGCCACATCCCGCAGACCCTGATAGCGCCCACTCATCCCACCGTGGCCGGCATCCATTTCGGTTTTCAGCAGCAACAGGTTGTTGTCCGTCTTGGTAACGCGCAACTTGGCCACCCACTTGGCCGCTTCCCAGTACTGCACGCGGCTGTCGTTATAGCCCGCCACTACCAGCAGGGCTGGGTAGGCCTGGGCTTTGACGTTCTCGTAGGGCGCGTAAGCCTTGATCCGCGCGTACACCTCGGGATCTTCCGGGTTGCCCCACTCGTCGTATTCGGTGATGGTCAGCGGCAGTTCCGGGTCGAGCATGGTGTTGAGCACGTCGACGAACGGCACCTCGGCAATGGCTGCCTTGAACAGTTCAGGACGCTGGTTGAGCACCGCGCCGATCAGCAGGCCGCCCGCGCTGCCGCCGCTGATGGCCAATTGGTCGGCGCGGGTCACGCCTTGGGCGATCAGGTGTTCGGCGCAGGCGATGAAATCGTTGAAGGTGTTGGTTTTGTGCTCCTGCTTGCCGGCACGGTACCAGGCCTCGCCCAGCTCACCACCGCCACGCACATGGGCAATGGCGAAGGCCACGCCGCGTTCGAGCAGGCTCAGGCGCGCATGCGAGAACCACGGGTCGAGGCTTTCGCCGTAGGCGCCGTAGCCATACAGGTACAGCGGCACCGGCTTGCCCAGGTCACTGCGTCGCTGCACCAGGCTGATCGGCACCTGGGTGCCGTCACTGGCGGTGGCCCACAAGCGCTGGCTGACGTAGGCGTCCGGGTCGAACGGGCCGAGTACCGGGGTTTCCTTGAGCACCTGCTGGCTGCCGTCGGCCAGCTCCAGTTGGCGTACCTGCGCCGGGCGGTTCAGGGCCTGGTAACGCAGACGGATGCGGCTGCTGACAAATTCCAGGCTGTCTTGCACATAGAGGCTGTAGGCCGCATCGGGCAGTTCGACCCGGTAAGGCGCAAGGCCCTGCGGGTGCACTTCAATGATTGGCAGCCCGCCTTCACGCAGGCTCAGGCACAGGGCGCTGGCGTTCAGGCTCAGGCCTTCGAGCATCACCGTATCGCGGTGCGGCACTAACAACTGCCATTGCGCGCGGGTCGGGACCTGTTCGCTGTCGGCCTGGTACAGGGCGAAGTTGATGCCATCCTGGTTGGTGCGGATGAACCAACGCCATTGGCCGTCAAGCTGCCCATGGTCGGGGAAGTACTCATGGCCTTCGACCCGCGCCGCCAGGCAGGTGAAGTCGCCGTCAGGCTGTTCGGCATCGAGCACCCAGGCTTCGCTGGTGGTCTTGCTGTTGAGCAGCAGGATCAGCTGACGCTCGGAGCTGGCGCGGTAGCAATGCAGGAAAAAACGCCCGTCGGTTTCTTCGAATACCTGTTGGCTACCTTCGCGCCCGAGGCGATGGCGCAGCAGTTTGTGCGGGCGGTGGGTGTCGTCGAGGGTGGCGAAGAACAGGGTCTGGCTGTCGTTGGCCCAGGTCATGCTGCCGTCGCACTCTTCGAACGGCAGTTGCTCGATTTCACCGCTGGTCAGGTCTTTGACGTACAGGGTGTAGACCTCGTCGCCGCTGGTATCGAGGCTATAGGCCAGGCGCTGGTGGTCGGGGCTGACGTTGAAGGCACCGAGCGAAAGAAACCCGCCGTTGGCCAGTTGGTTCGGGTCCAGCAGCAGTTCTTCCTGGCTTTCATCGACGCTGTTGGAGTCGTCCGCCGGGCGTGGGCAGCGGTAATGGCGCGGGTACTCTTCGCCGGCCGTGGTGCGGCTGTAGTAGAGGTAAGGACCCCAGGGCGAGGGCAGCGACAGGTCGGTTTCCAGAATCCGCCCTTTGATCTCTTCGAACAGCTGTTCGCGCAGCGCGGCCTGGTCGGCCAGTTGCGCTTGCTGATAGCTGTTTTCAGCGTTCAGGTAGTCGATGACTTCGGGGCTGTCGCGTTCCTGAAGCCAGGCATAAGGATCAGCGCCTTCGGCCTTGCGGGCAATCGGGGCGAGGGGGGCGGTGGCGTCTGCGGACATGCGGTGATCTCTTGGCTGGGGGGCGCCTGCGCGCTCAAATGTGTTTATCATAAGCGTCTATTTGCTTAGCTTGCCACGGACACCATGACCGAGAACGACTATCTGCTCGCCTGGGGCCTCTACGCCCTGGCTGCCCTGGGTTGCCTGGCGGTGGGCTTTCGCCTGACCCGCTGGATGTGGCGCTGGTTGCGTGAACCGCTGCGGGTGCTGATGGCAGTCCTGCTGCTGACCCCGACCATCATCGACCCGGTCAAAGACAAGTTCGCCCCCGCCATTGCCATTACCGCGCTCGACCTGCTGTTCAAGGTCGGTAACAACGCCTTGCGTGCCGCCGCCGACCTGGCCATGTACGGCATGATCGCATTCGCCTTGTACGGCGTGTTCGTGGTGCTGCGCTGGCCGCTGGAAAAACGCGCCAAAGCGCGACGCGAGCAGGCCGAAGCCGCCGTACAGCGTGATGCCGGGCCGGCGGTGGCCGACGAGGCGTTCAGCGCCGACAGCCGCGACCGTTATCGCGATGCGCCCCAGGCGCCGCAGGGTGGCAACCGTCCGCGGGTTGAACCGCGCTTGTAGTCTTTGCTCGGGAGCAGCCAAGCATGTGTGAACTATTGGGCATGAGTGCCAACGTGCCGACGGACATCGTCTTCAGCTTCACCGGGCTGATGCAGCGCGGTGGACGCACCGGGCCGCACCGCGATGGCTGGGGTATCGGCTTCTACGAAGGCCGCGGCTTGCGCCTGTTCCAGGACCCTGCGGCCAGCTGTGAGTCGGAAGTGGCCAATCTGGTGCAGCGCTACCCGATCAAAAGCGAGGTGGTGATCGGCCATATTCGCCAGGCCAACGTTGGCAAGGTCTGCCTGTCCAACACCCACCCCTTCGTGCGTGAGTTGTGGGGACGCAACTGGTGCTTCGCCCATAACGGCCAGTTGGGCGAGTTCAAAGGTCAGGCAAGCTTCTATCGACCGATTGGCGATACCGACAGCGAAGCGGCCTTCTGCGACCTGCTCAACCGTGTGCGCGAGGCGTTTCCCGAGCCGGTGGAGGTTGAAGAGCTGCTGCCGGTGCTGGTTGAGGCCTGTGCCGAGTACCGTGGCAAGGGTGTGTTCAACTGCCTGCTCAGCGATGGCGACTGGCTGTTTTGCTTCTGCTCGACCAAGCTGGTGCATATCACTCGCCGCGCGCCCTTCGGCCCGGCGCGGCTCAAGGATGTCGACATGATCGTCGACTTTCAGGCCGAAACCACACCCAATGATGTGGTCACGGTAATCGCCACCGAAGCGCTGACCGAGAACGAAACCTGGCAGCGTTACGAACCGGGTCAATGGGCCTTGTGGCGCCGTGGTGAGTGCATCGCTCAAGGACAACGCTAAGGGATAGGTCATGTTCAGAAGTTACCTGCGGTTGCTGTTGTTCACCTTCGGCTTGCTGGTAGGGCTGCAGGTACCTGGCCTGATCAATGACTACAGCCAGCGCGTCGAGGCGCATTTGCTGGAGTCCCGCGAAGGCCTGAAAGGCTTCGAAGCAACCGCCCGGCGCTTCTTCAATGGTGACCTGCAGGCCTTGGTGCGTCATTACCGCAGCAGCGATGATCCGGTGTTCAACAGCGATGCCAACAGCATCGACAGCCTGTTGATCCGCAATCGACGCTTTGAAAGTGAATGGCAGATTCTTCAGGGCCCTTGGCTGCAGCGGACCTGGCATGTGCTGGTGAATGCCGACAGCCAGTTGCGTGAGGAAACCCTCAAAGGCTACAGCTACCAGATTCTGCTCGCTCCCGAGGCGCTGGCCTGGGGCTTGAGCTGTGCTTTGCTGCTGGCGCTGCTGGTGGAAAGCCTGCTGTTGCTGATCGGCTGGGTGCTGCTTGGTGGCCGTCGCAAAGCGGTGGCGGAGAGCTGGCGCTAAACCAGCCGGATCCGCTCAGGGCCGGCGTTGGCGGCATAGCGTTCAAGCACATTGCGGCACAGCGCTACCACTTCATCCACCAGTTCGACCCCAGTCTGCCAGGCCACCACCAGTTCCAGGCTTGGCGGCTGCTGCGCCAGCGGCAGCAGGGTCAGTTCGCCGCGCGCCAGTTCTTCGCTGACCAGTGCGGGGGGCAGGGCACCGATGCCGAAGCCGTCACGCAACAAGCGGGTAATGGCGGCCACCGAGTTCACACAGTTCAAACGTGGTGCACTGACGCCTTCGGCCTGTAGCAGGCTGAGGACTTCCTGGTGTGGCCGGGAGTTTTTCGAAAAGGTCACGATGCGCTCGCGGGCCAATTCGGCCAGCGAGGCGTAGTCGCGGTTGTAGATGGACTGGCTGGCAACGATCCAGCCCATCGGGTAGCGCGCCAGGTCCAGGCTGCGGATCGATTCCTGGCGCAGCAGGTCGGTTTGCAGAATCACATCAAGAAAGCCTTTTTGCAGCTGTTCGCGCAAATTGAGCGCGGTATCGGCGACCAATTCGATTTCTACCTGTGGGTAGCGCTCCATCAGTTCCGAGACCAGCGGGCTCATCCAGGTGTGAATGACCGTGTCCATCACCCCCAGGCGTACACGCCCGACCTTGGCGCGGTCGCTGTCGAGCGATTGCTTGAGCGCTTTGGCGGTGTCGAGCATCTGCTCGGCGTACTCCAGGACCTTGCTGCCCTCAGGGGTCAGGCTCACCCCGCGTGAGTCACGCAGCAGCAGCTTGACCCCAAGGTCGGCTTCGAGTGCAGCGATACGGCTGGAGATCGACGCCTGGGTGGTGAAGAGCTTTTCGGCGGTCAGGCGAAAACTCTTGAGCCGGGCGACCCAGACGAAGGTTTCAAGGAACTTGAGGTTCATGCGGCACTCACTGATCAAATTTTTCTTATGCCAGACCGTTGGTTTTTCTCGTTGGACGACAAAACGTGCCCATCGAAAAATGACAGTCAGGTTGCGACAAAGATCGCCGCCTTTAAAACAATACCAACAAGCTGAGGCAACCATGAACCCATCGGGCGTGCAGCAACAGGTCGAATCCAGGTCAGTGGCCGGTCCTTTTGACTGGTACCGCAATATCAACAAACAGGAACGACGGACCTTCTGGAGCTGCAAGATCGGCTACGGCCTCGATGGCATGGACACCCAGATGCTCAGCTTCGTCATCCCCACCCTGATCGCCCTGTGGGGCATCACCACCGCTGAAGCGGGCTTGATTCACACCACCACGCTGATCGCGTCGGCGCTGGGCGGCTGGATCGCCGGCATCCTCTCCGACCGTATCGGCCGGGTACGCACCCTGCAACTGACGGTGCTGTGGTTCGCCTTTTTCACCTTCCTTTGCGGCTTTGCCCAGAATTATGAGCAACTGTTGATCGCACGCACCCTGATGGGCTTCGGCTTTGGCGGTGAGTGGACTGCAGGCGCGGTACTGATCGGCGAAGTGATTCGCGCCAAGGATCGCGGCAAAGCCGTGGGCATGGTGCAGTCGGGCTGGGCCATTGGTTGGGGCCTGACCGCCATTCTCTACGCAGTGCTGTTCAGCCTGCTGCCGCCGGAAGATGCCTGGCGTGCCCTGTTCCTGCTGGGCATCGTGCCAGCGGTGTTTGTGATTTTTGTGCGCCGCCTGGTCAAAGACCCGGAAATCTACCGTCAGGCCAAGGCCGCGGAAAAAACCGAAGCGCCGTCGCATTTCTATGAAATTTTTGCCCCGGGCATGCTGTTCACCACGATTCGTGCCTCGCTGCTGACCACCGGTGCGCTGGGCGGTTACTACGCGATCACCTCCTGGCTGCCGACCTTCCTCAAGAACGAGCGTGGCCTGAGCGTGCTCGGTACCGGCGGCTATCTGGCCATGGTGATCGTCGGCTCTTATGTCGGCTATGTGATCAGCGCTTATCTCACCGACCTGTTGGGCCGGAAAAAGAACTTCATTCTGTTCGCCGTGGGCTCGTTCATTATCGTGCTGTTGTACACCCAGATGCAGGTCAGCGATGGCGTGATGCTGTGGTTGGGCTTTCCACTGGGCTTCTTCGCCTCGGGTATTTTCAGCGGCATGGGGGCGTTTCTGACTGAACTGTTCCCTACCCGTATTCGCGGTTCGGGGCAGGGCTTTTGCTACAACATCGGCCGCGCACTGGCGGCGTTCTTCCCGCTGCTGATCGGTATGCTCAGCCAGAAGGTGCCACTGAGCTTGGGTATCGGCGGATTTGCCGCCGTGTCCTACGGAGTGGTAATTCTGGCAGCGTTGAGCCTGCCGGAAACCCGCGGCAAAGAACTTGAAGCCCACTAAGGCCGAGCCTGAAGGAGTCACAGACGTGAGCCGCCTATTACTGAATTGCGATATGGGTGAGAGTTTCGGCAGCTGGACCATGGGCCTGGACGCCCAGGTCATGCCCTTTGTCGATTGCGCCAATATCGCTTGCGGTTTCCATGCCGGCGACCCTGGCATCATGCGCAAGACCGTGGCCCTGGCTGTGGCCAGCAACGTGCGCATCGGCGCCCATCCGGCCTATCAGGACCTGGCCGGCTTCGGCCGCCGTTCGATGGCTTGCAGTGCCGAGGAAATTCGCGATCTGCTGCATTACCAGATCGGTGCACTGGATGGCATCTGCCGTACCCAGGGAACCCGGGTTGCCTACGTCAAACCCCATGGCGCGCTGTACAACGACATGATGGCCGACCCGCTGAAACTGCGTGCAGTGCTCGAAGCGGTCGCCAGCTATGACCGGGACTTGCCGCTGATGCTGATGGCTACGGCCGATAACAGCGCTGCCCAGGCGTTGGGTGATGAATACGGCGTCAGCCTGTGGTTCGAGGCGTTTGCCGACCGCGCCTACGATGCGGCCGGTCACCTGGTGTCGCGGCGTCTGCCGGGTGCGGTGCATCATGATCCGGCGCGCATTGTTGACCAGGCCTTGCGCCTGGCCCGCGGCGAAGCCTTGATCGCCGTGGACGGCAGTGAACTGCGCCTGCAGGCCCATACTTTGTGCGTGCACGGCGATAACGACAGTTCGGTGGCAGCGGTACAGCAGATCCGCCAGGCCCTTGATGCGCTGGTGGCGGTATGAACTACCGCATTGAAACGGTGGCCATCGACTGCCTGATGGTGCGCCTGTTCGACGCCATCGATGAGGCCAACATGCCGTGGATGCTGGCTGCTGCTCAGCGTTTGCGCGCGGTGTTCGCCGAGCGGCTGATTGATCTGGTGCCGTCCTACACCACGGTGATGGTGCATTTCGACTTGCTGCAACTGTCGCCGGAGCAGGCGCGGATACTGGTTCGCGAAGCACTGGAGCATCTGCAAGCCGACAACGGCAGTGGCGGGCGGCAACATGAGGTGCCGGTGTGGTATGACCTGAGTGTGGGGCCGGAACTGAGCCTGTTGGCCGAGCGTTGCCGCACCAGCGTGGCCGATATCGTGCGCCGCCACAGTGAACGCGAGTATCAGGTGTTTGCCTTGGGCTTTGCCCCGGGTTTTGCCTTTATGGGCCTGGTTGAAGAAGCGTTGGCGGCGCCACGCCTGGCGACCCCGCGCAAGCGTGTGGCGGCCGGCAGCGTCGGCATTGCCGAGCGCCAGACCGCTGCTTATCCTGCAGTGTCTCCCGGTGGCTGGAACCTGATAGGGCGCACCCCGAGCAAGCTGTTCGACCGTGAGCGTGATGGCTACAGCCTGTTGCAGCCGGGCGACCGGGTGCGCTTTGTCGCCGTGGATCACGCCACCTTCATCAACCTGGGCGGCGACGATACCCCGCTGGAGGCGTTGTCATGAGCCGCTTGTCGATTGAGGCCAGCACCCCGCTGTGCCTGTTGCAGGATGCTGGGCGCTTTGGCGTGCGCCATTTGGGCGTGACCCAGGGCGGCGCGCTGGACTGGGTGTCGATGCGCTGGGCCAACTGGCTGCTGGGCAATCCGGGCGATGCGGCGGTGGTGGAAGTCACCCTCGGTGGCTTCAGCCTGGTGGCTGAAGAGGATTGCTGCCTGGCTTTGGCGGGGGCTGATCTGGATGCGCGAATCGACGGCGAAGCACTCAAGCCCTGGGCCAGTTTTACCCTCAAACGCGGCCAGCGCTTGCGCCTGAATCAGCCGTTGCAGGGTGCGCGTGCCTATCTGGCGGCGCCGGGTGGCTTCACGGCGCCGCAGGTGTTGGGCAGTTGTGCCAGTGTGGTGCGCGAGGAACTGGGTGGGCTCGATGGCCTGGGATCAGCGCTGGCAAAGGGGCAAACACTGGAGTACCGAGGGGCTGCACCTGAACTGCAGGTCGTCCCCGAGGCACTGCGGCCAGACCTGAGTGACGACAGCCCGCTCGACTTGGTGCTCGGCGCGCAGATCGGTGATTTTAGCGGCACCAGCCTGTTCGAGGCATTCAACCGAGAATGGACCCTCGACAGCCGCGCTGATCGAATGGGCATGCGCTTGCTAGGGCCTGCCTTGCAGTATCAAGGGGCGCCGATGATTTCCGAGGGGATTCCGTTGGGGGCAGTGCAGGTGCCACCGGATGGGCAGCCGATTGTGCTGCTCAATGATCGCCAGACCATTGGTGGTTACCCGCGCCTCGGGGCGCTGACGCCGCTGGCCCTGGCCAGGCTGGCGCAGCGGTTGCCGGGGAGTGTGGTACGGTTCAGGCCGGTGGTGCAGGCGCTGGCCTGGCAGCAGCATCGAGATTATCTGCAGCGCTGGTAGGAGCGGGCTTGCCCCGCGATTTCGGTTTGCCTGACACACCGCTATCGCGGGGCAAGCCCGCTCCTACCGGGTGGTGTTACTTGGACAGGAAGCGCATGCCTTCTTCAAGGCCGCGCAAGGTCAACGGGAACATCCGGTCTTCGACCAACTCGCGCACGATGTTGGTCGAGGCGGTGTAGCCCCAGGTGTCCTTGGGGTAGGGGTTGATCCAGATGAGCTTCTTGTATTTCTCCATGAAACGCTGCATCCACACGTAGCCGGCTTCTTCGTTCCAGTGCTCGACGCTCCCCCCCGGTTGGGTGATCTCGTAAGGCGCCATGGCCGCATCGCCCACAAACACCACTTTGTAGTCAGCGCCGTACTTGTGCAGCAGGTCCATGGTCGAGGTGCGTTCCGAGGTGCGGCGCATGTTGTTCTTCCACACCGACTCATAGACGAAGTTGTGGAAGTAGTAGTACTCCAGGTGCTTGAACTCGGTCTTGCAGGCCGAGAACAACTCCTCGCAGATTCTTACGTGCGCATCCATCGAACCGCCAATGTCGAACAGCAGCAGCAATTTCACGCTGTTGCGTCGCTCCGGGCGCATCTGAATGTTCAGCAGGCCGGCATCGCGGGCGGTGTGGTCGATGGTGCCGTCGATATCCAGCTCTTCAGCCGCCCCCTGACGGGCAAACTTACGCAAGCGGCGCAGGGCCAGCTTGATGTTGCGCGTGCCCAGTTCGACCTGATCATCAAGGTTCTTGTATTCGCGCTGATCCCAGACTTTGACCGCTTTGCCCTGGCGTTTGCCGGCATCGCCGACACGAATGCCTTCGGGGTTGAAGCCGCCTGAGCCGAACGGGCTGGTGCCACCGGTGCCGATCCATTTGTTACCGCCGGCATGGCGTTCCTTCTGTTCTTCCAGGCGCTTTTTGAACTCTTCGATCAGTTTGTCCAGGCCCCCGAGCGACTGGATCTGCGCGCGCTCCTCATCGGTCAGCGAACGTTCGAATTCCTTGCGCAACCAGTCTTCGGGAATCAAGGCTTCCAGATGCCGGTCAAGGTTCTCCAGGCCTTTGAAATAGGCGGAGAACGCACGGTCGAACTTGTCGAAGTGGCGCTCGTCCTTGACCAGGATCGCCCGCGACAGGAAGTAGAACTCGTCCATGTCGGCGAAGGTTACCCGCTGCTTGAGTGCATTGAGCAGATCCAGCAGTTCGCGCACCGACACCGGCACCTTGGCCGCGCGCATTTCATTGAACAGATTGAGCAGCATGGCAATTGCCTCCCGACTCAGCGGTTACCGCGACGGCTCATGAACGCCAGGCGCTCAAGCAGTTGCACGTCCTGTTCGTTTTTCACCAGGGCACCGGCCAGGGGCGGGATGGCTTTGGTCGGATCGCGCTCACGCAGCACGGCTTCGCCGATGTTGTCGGCCATCAGCAGCTTGAGCCAGTCGACCAGCTCGGAGGTGGACGGCTTTTTCTTCAGGCCTGGCACCTTGCGCACATCGAAGAACACATCCAGCGCTTCGCTGACCAGGTCTTTCTTGATGTTGGGGTAGTGCACATCGACGATCTGCTGCAGGGTGTCGCGGTCCGGGAAGGCGATGTAGTGGAAGAAGCAGCGGCGCAGGAAGGCGTCGGGCAGTTCTTTCTCGTTGTTCGAGGTAATGATGATGATCGGGCGCTGTTTGGCCTTGATCGTCTCGTCGGTCTCGTAAACGTAGAACTCCATCTTGTCCAGTTCCTGCAACAGGTCGTTGGGGAACTCGATGTCGGCCTTGTCGATTTCGTCGATCAGCAGGATCACCCGCTCTTCGGATTCGAACGCTTCCCAGAGCTTGCCTTTCTTCAGGTAGTTGCGCACGTCATGGACTTTGTCGACGCCCAGTTGCGAATCGCGCAGGCGGCTGACCGCATCGTACTCGTAGAGGCCTTGATGGGCCTTGGTGGTCGATTTGATGTGCCAGGTAATCAGCTTGGCGCCAAAGGATTCGGCCAGCTGTTCGGCGAGCATGGTTTTGCCGGTGCCGGGTTCGCCCTTGACCAGCAACGGCCGCTCCAGGGTGATCGCCGCGTTGACTGCCAGTTTCAGGTCGTCTGTGGCGACGTATGAGCGGGTGCCTTCGAACTTCATGAACCGATCCTCTACCGTAGCGCCGGGGTAAGCAGCCCCTGGCGGAAAAATTGTTATACGCGACTATAACGCGGGCTCCGGGCGACTGGGAACGCAGACGCTCTATTCAGTCTCTGAATGGAGCGTCACTTGCTGACTTGGTCAGGGCCAGAACCTTGCAAAAGGTGTCAGGGGTGGACTCGCCCAAGAGGCAGGCTTACCCTTGAAGTTTTCTGCTCCGGTGCTAAAAGGACCCCCGTCATGAGCCGTATCTTTGCTGACAATGCGCACTCCATCGGCAACACGCCGCTGGTTCAGATCAACCGCATCGCCCCGCGTGGGGTGACCATTCTGGCCAAGATTGAAGGGCGCAACCCGGGCTATTCAGTCAAATGCCGGATTGGCGCGAACATGATCTGGGATGCCGAAAGCAGCGGTAAGCTCAAGCCCGGCATGACCATCGTCGAGCCGACCTCGGGTAACACCGGCATCGGCCTGGCGTTCGTCGCTGCAGCCCGTGGTTACAAGCTGATGCTGACCATGCCGGCGTCGATGAGTATCGAACGCCGCAAGGTGCTCAAGGCCCTCGGCGCCGAACTGGTGTTGACCGAACCTGCCAAGGGCATGAAAGGCGCCATCGAAAAGGCCGCCGAAATCGTCGCCAGCGACCTGTCCAAATACTTCATGCCGGCCCAGTTCGATAACCCGGCCAACCCGGCGATCCACGAAAAAACCACCGGTCCGGAAATCTGGAACGATACCGACGGCGCGGTCGATGTACTGGTCGCTGGTGTCGGCACCGGCGGCACCATTACTGGCGTTTCGCGTTATATCAAGCAGACCCAGGGCAAACAGATCCTTTCGGTGGCGGTAGAGCCACGGGTATCGCCAGTGATCACCCAGGCGCTGGCCGGTGAAGAGATCAAGCCAAGCCCGCACAAGATCCAGGGCATCGGTGCCGGTTTTGTGCCGAACAACCTTGATCTGAGCATGGTCGACCAGGTCGAGCTGGTCAGCGACGAGGAGTCCAAGGCCATGGCCCTGCGCTTGATGCAGGAAGAGGGGATTCTCTGCGGGATTTCCTGTGGTGCGGCCATGGCGGCGGCGGTGCGCCTGGCAGAAAAACCGGAAATGCAAGGCAAGACCATCGTGGTGATTATGCCCGACTCCGGTGAGCGCTACTTGTCGAGCATGCTCTTCAGCGACCTGTTCACCGACCAGGAAAACCTGCAGTAACGGGCTTCGAGGCTGACCCGGCGCAAAAAAATGCGCCGGGGTTTATTGCACAATCCTTAACACTGAATGCTGGCAACGGTTATTTTTACCGGGGCCGGATCAGTTTATGATGCTCGATTAATCAGGCAGCGATAGCCTGATCGAAATTCCAAGGAGTGATGCATGACTTTTTCCTTTGTCGCCAAGGCCGGTGTATTGCTGCTGTTTTTCGGCAGCACGCTGTACGTACACCTGCGCGGCAAGGCGCGCTTGCCAATGCTGCGCCAGTTCGTCAACCACTCGGCGCTGTTCGCCCCTTATAACGCCTTGATGTACCTGTTCTCTGGCGTGCCATCCAAGCCATACCTGGACCGCGAACGCTTTCCCGAGCTGGACGTGCTCAAGGACAACTGGCAAGTCATTCGCGAAGAGGCCATGCACCTGTTCGATGAGGGCTACATCCGGGCTGCCGAGAAAGACAACGACGCAGGCTTCGGTTCCTTCTTCAAGAAAGGCTGGAAGCGTTTCTACCTGAAGTGGTACGACAAAGCGTTGCCGTCGGCTGAGGTGCTGTGCCCGAAAACCGTGGAACTGGTCAACAGCATCCCCAACGTCAAGGGCGCGATGTTTGCGCTGCTGCCTGGTGGCAGTCACCTCAACCCGCACCGTGATCCGTTTGCCGGTTCCTTGCGTTATCACCTGGGCCTGTCGACGCCGAACTCAGACAACTGCCGGATCTACGTTGATGGTCAGCCTTATGCCTGGCGCGACGGTGAAGACGTGATGTTCGATGAAACTTACGTGCACTGGGTGAAGAACGAAACCGAAACGACGCGGGTGATCCTGTTCTGCGACGTCGAGCGCCCGCTCAACAGCTCGCTGATGACCCGTATCAACCGTAAGGTCAGTGCCTTCCTCGGCCGTGCTACCGCGCCGCAGAACACCGATGACGAACGGGTCGGCGGGATCAACCAGGCGTATGCCTGGAGCAAGCGCTTCAGCAACGTGATCAGTGGCCAGGTCAAGCAATTCAAGCGTGCCAATCCCAAGATGTACCGGGTGCTGCGTCCGGTGCTGGCGGTGGTGGTGGCATACCTGTTGTACCGCTGGTTGTTCTGATAAAGCATCGCGGGGCTCCTGTAGGAGCGGGCTTGCCCCGCGAAGCAGGCACTGCGGTGAATGGCACGGGCTTCGCCCGTGTTCGCGGGGCAAGCCCGCTCCCACAGGCCAGGTGGGGGCTTGCCCCGCGATAAACTCACCGCTATAGTCAGATCCACTTCACCTCACCGAAGACCTGCTCATGCCAGCTTCCCCACTCAGCACCGTATTCGCTACCGCGCCCAACGCGGTGGTAGTCGTGCGTGGGGCTCAGCAGCCGGCCATGATCAGTCACTACCCACCACCTGTCAGTCGCGTGGTAGTGCTGGGCTAAGCGGCCAATCGCTGCGTCCCGACACTTTTGCACCCTACTGAATACGGTTAGTTGCCCCGCGCGGGCGGCACCGTTCGGCTTATTTGCCCGAATTACAGGTGGCATTCATGTTTGCTCTATCGAAAGAAACCGTGGCCTCGGCGGCCACCACCAGCCTGTTCGTCCTGCTCTGGAGTAGCGGGGCGATCGTTTCCAAGCTGGGCCTTGCCCATGCCAGTCCCTTTGCCTTTCTGTTGATGCGCTCGGCGCTGGCCCTGTGCGGCTTGCTGCTGCTCGCGCCGTTGCTCAAGTTGCGCTGGCCGCGCGGGCGAGCGGCGGTGTGGCAGGCGCTGGCGACCGGGTGTGTGTTGCTCGGCGCCTATCAGATCTTCTATTTGCTGGCACTGAACACTCAGGTTACCCCTGGCGTGATGGCCACGGTCATGGGGGTGCAACCCATCCTCACTGTGGTGGTGATGGAGCGTCAGCGTTCCTGGAGTCGCCTGTTCGGCTTGGGGTTGGGCTTGAGCGGGCTGATCATGGTGGTTTACCAGAGCATCAATCTGGGCGGCGTTTCCCTGACCGGGATGCTGTTCGCCTTGCTGGCGCTGGCGAGCATGACCTGGGGCTCGATCATGCAAAAGCGCATCACCAGCAACCCGATGGGAACCTTGCCGCTGCAGTACATCGCCGGGCTGCTGATGTGTGCGCTGATTGCGCCGCTGCAGCCGCTGCACGTCGAGTTCACCGGCAGTTTTATCGGGGCCTTGCTATGGATGGGGCTGGTGGTTTCGCTGCTGGCGACCCTGCTGCTGTACCGGCTGATCGCCCGTGGCAATCTGGTCAATGTCACCAGCCTGTTCTACCTGGTGCCAGCGGTGACGGCACTGATGGACTACCTGATCTTCGGTAACCGCCTGGCGGCATTGAGTGTGCTGGGTATGGGGCTGATCGTGATCGGGTTGCTGTTCGTGTTCCGCAAGCCGGGGTTACAGCTTCAGGTTGATTGACCTCGCTTTCGCGGGACAAGCCCGCTCCTACCGGTAGGAGCGGGCTTGCCCCGCGATCAGGCACGCACTGCAGTGGGTTTAAGCACCAACCACAACGCCACAGCAATCAACACGCCACCGTACAGGTGTGCCATCGACAGCGGCTCATCCAGCAGCCACGCGCCCCACAGCACCCCGAAGGCCGGAATCATAAAGGTCACCGTACTGGCTTTGACCGGGCCGATCTCGCTGAGCAAGCGGAAATACAGAATGTAGGCAAACGCCGTGCACACCAGGCCCAGCCCCAACAATGAAAGCCACACCTGCCAACCGCCCCAACTTGCCGGTGGTTGCGTCATCACGCTGTAGGCAAACAGCGGCAACAGCAACAACGTCGCCCCCATCATGCTGCCCAGCGCCGACAGTCGGCTGTCGAGACCGCCCTGCTGGTCGAGCCAGCGCCGCGCCAGAAAGCCGGCAAAGCCGTAGCAAGTGGTCGCCGCCAGGCACGAAAGGGCGCCTTGCAGCAGTTGATGGTCAAACGCCACCGGCCCCGCGCCACTGAGGATGCCGACGCCGAACAACCCCAGGAAAATCCCGCTGAGTTTGGTCAGGGTCATTGGCTCACGAAAGCACAACGCGCCAATCAACACGCCCATCAGCGGCGTAGTGGCATTGAAAATCGCCGAATAACCGGCCGGCAACACCTGGGCCGCTACCGAATAGAGCGTGGCCGGGATCCCCGAGTTGATCATGCCCAGCACCAGGCAGGCCTTGAGTTTGCCGTTGAAGTCCCAGCGCACCCGCAGCAGAGCGAGAATGACCAGCAGCCCCACACAGGCAATCGATACGCGAAAGAACGCACTGGGAATGGTGCCCAGCACCGGCGCAATGATGCGCATGAACAGAAAACTGGCCCCCCACACAGCGGCAAGTATCAACAGGCGGGTGATGGCGATGGGGCTCATGTGGCGGCTCTGGATCCAATGGGGCGGGGCGCGAGTTTACGCCATAACCCATTGCAGGCTCTCTCCCTTTCTTGCGTTGAAATTCCTGTGTCGTTAATTTTGGCCATTACCGCCGTGCCGCCAGGCTTTCCCTGCTCACGGCGACTGGCTAAGCTCAGGCTTCGACATTCCCGCAGAGGTCTGATGTATGCCCCAGCACTGGCCGGCCGCCGCTATCGCCCGGATGATCCTCGATGGTTTCGACGATTACCGTGAGCATTTTCGTCAGATCACCATCGGCGCCCGTGCCCGCTTCGAGCAAGCGCAGTGGCCACAGACCCAGAGCGCGTCGGCTGCGCGTATCAATCTGTATGAGGAAAAGGTCAGCGAGGTAAGCGGCTGGCTGCATCAGGCATTCGAGGACGAAGTGCTGCTGGATGTAGCGCAGTGGCCGTTGGTGAAAAGCGCCTACATCGGCCTGATTGATCCACGGCTGGACGATGAACTGTCGGAGACCTGGTACAACTCGATCTTCTGCAGCCTGTTCAGTCACGACCTGATCAGTGACGGCTCGATGTTCATTCACACCACCAGGCCATCGTTGCGCAGTCACGAGCGAGCGGCACAAACGCGCACCTATCGGCCCCGAAGTGGCCTGGCCAGTGTGTTGACGCAGATCTTCGACGACTATTGCTTTGACGTCGCCTACGGTGACCTCGAAGGGGACCTGGCGCGGCTCGAAGGGCAGTTGCGCGAGAGCCTGCCGGACTGGGTCTGCAAAGACCCGGCACTGGCGGTGGAGCTGTTTTCACCGGTGCTGTATCGCAACAAGGGCGCTTACCTGGTTGGGCGCCTATATACCCAGGATGAACAGTGGCCACTGGTGATCCCTTTGCTGCACCGCGAGGGGCATGGCATCGAGATCGATGCGTTGATCACGGATGAAGCTGAAGTGTCGATCATCTTTTCCTTCACCCGTTCGTATTTCATGGTGGATGTGCCGGTACCGGCTGACTTTGTCAGCTTTCTCAAGCGCATCCTGCCGGGCAAGCACATCGCCGAGTTGTACACCTCGATCGGCTTCTACAAGCATGGTAAATCCGAGTTTTACCGTGCTTTGATCAACCATCTGGCCAGCACTGACGATCGTTTCATCATGGCCCCGGGTGTGCGCGGTATGGTCATGAGCGTATTTACTCTGCCGGGCTTCAATACGGTGTTCAAGA
Organism: Pseudomonas sp. NUPR-001; assembly: GCF_052147955.1. NCBI lineage: Bacteria > Pseudomonadati > Pseudomonadota > Gammaproteobacteria > Pseudomonadales > Pseudomonadaceae > Pseudomonas > Pseudomonas sp. NUPR-001. The sequence continues at coordinate 4,472,628 of NZ_CP197353.1, read as the reverse complement.
TCATCAAAGACCGCTTCTCGCCGTCCAAGAGCGTGGATCGGGCCACGGTGATCGAGAAGTACCGTTTGGTGAAAAGCGTTGATCGGGTTGGGCGGATGGCCGATACCCAGGAGTTTTCCGACTTTCGCTTTCCGTTGAGCAAGTTCGAGCCCGAGTGCCTGGCCGAGCTGCTGGAGGTGGCGCCGTCGACGGTGGCGGTGGAGGGCGACACCGTGCTGGTGCGCCACTGCTGGACCGAGCGGCGCATGACCCCGCTCAACCTCTACCTGGAGCACGCCAACGACGCCCAGGTGCGCGAAGCGCTGGAAGACTATGGCATGGCCATCAAGCAACTGGCGGCGGCGAATATCTTTCCCGGCGATATGTTGCTGAAGAACTTTGGCGTCACCCGCCATGGCCGGGTGGTGTTCTATGACTACGACGAAATCTGTTTTCTCACCGAGGTCAACTTCCGCTACATCCCGCCGCCGCGTTACCCGGAAGACGAAATGTCTGGTGAGCCCTGGTACTCGATCGGCCCGCATGACGTGTTCCCGGAAGAGTTTCCGCCGTTCCTGTTTGCCGACAGCGGTCAGCGTCGGCTGTTCAGCCAACTGCATGGCGAGCTGTACGATGCCGATTACTGGAAGAGCCTGCAGGAAGCGATCCGCGGCGGCAAAGTGATCGACGTCTTCCCCTACCGCCGCAAACCGCGGTAGGTGGGAGCAACTGTCCAAGCAGGATCGGTGGGAGCGGGCTTGCCCCGCGAAGCGATGTGACAGATAGATCGCTATCGCGGGGCAAGCCCGCTCCCACAGTGTCTGCATTTTTTTGAGGGTGGGTTAGCTTTTCAGGCATTTCAGCTCGCTGAAGTCTTTGCGCACCTGGCTGAGCTTGAGCTCCAGGTGCTGGCGCTGCTGTGCGCTGCTTTGCGCCATCAGGTCTACCAGCAACTGCTGCGCGGCCTGTTCGCTGCGCTGGTAGACCACGCGGTATTCCGGGGTCCAGAGGCTGTCGCGGTGTTTTAACAGCTGCTCCAGGCGCGGCTCGAAAGCCGCGCTGTTGCGCTGATCCATGGCCGCACTGAACTGCGCCTGCCAGTTGGCCCGGTTGGCAATCGATTGACGGCTCTGTTCGCCCTGGCTTTGCGACCAGAGCATGATCCGCACTTGCTGCTGCGTATTCAGCTCGCCCAACCAGGGCGTCAAGCGCTTCTCCATGCGTTCGGCTCGCGCTTCCACCTGGCGGGCCAAGGGTGTTTTGGCCAACCTGGCCTGACGCTCGCGGATGTCTTCGGCAAAAGCCTGACGCATCTCGCGCACCTGCTCGTCGTTCATCGCCTTGAGCAACTGCGCCGCAGAAGGCGTGACCTGGTCGGCCACTTTGGCAATGGCCTGCTTGGCCTCCTGGGTGCGGGCCTGTACCTGCTGATCGGTCACCTGACCGCTGACGACCATTTGTCGGACTTCATCGATCCAGGTCAGATAGCCCGGCAACTGGGTGCGGCAATGCCAGGCCAGGTGTTGTTTGAGGCGCTGGTTGAGCCAGGCTTTTTGCTCGCGGTTCATGTTCAGGTAGTCGTCGAGCGACCAGGGCACCAGCACATCAAGGTTGCGGTAGGCCAGGTCAATGCGGCTGCAGGCCACGGCCAGGAGGGCCGGGACAAGCAGAAACAGGCAGGGGCGCAAGTACTTGGACAGGCAGGCGTACATGGCAAATCCTTGCAGTGGCTTGCTTGTGTTTATAGAACAGCATGGCTCATTGCGGTTCCTTTTGCCGGTTGGGTGTAGAATGCCGGGCTCGCAATGAGGATTTCCGGAAATGGCTTTAGTTGGGCGTTACAACAGTTTGCAAATCGTGAAACACACGGACTTCGGCCTGTACCTGGATGGCGGCGCGGATGGCGAAATCCTCCTGCCTAACCGCTACATTCCCAAGGACACGCCCACCGAGGTCGAAGATTGGCTGAACGTCTTCGTCTACCTGGACAGTGAAGACAAGCTGATCGCAACCACTGAAAAGACCAAACTGCAGGTCGGCGAGTTCGCCAGCCTCAAGGTCAAGGAAATCAACAGCATCGGTATCTTCCTCGACTGGGGCTTGCCTAAAGACCTGTTGATGCCGTACTCCGAAGAAAAGCGCCAGATGCGCCAGGGCGAGTACTGCGTGGTGCATGCCTACCTGGACAAACGCACGCGGCGGATCACCGCCACTGCGCGTCTGGATCGCTATCTGGACAAGGTGCCAGCCAACTACAGCACCGGCCAGGAAGTCGATTTGCTGGTGGTCGAAGAAACCCCTATGGGCTTCAAAGCGATCATCAACAACAAGCACTGGGGCCTGATTCACAAGAACGAGGTGTTCAAGTTCCTGCGTTCGGGCAAGCAGGAGAAGGGCTACATCAAGGAGCTGCGCAGCGACGGCAAGATTGCCCTGAGCCTGCAGCCGGTCGGCCAGGCGCTGGCCAGCAGCCTGAACGACAAGATCCTGAGCAAACTCAAGGACGCCAATGGCGTGCTGCCGGTCAGCGACAAGAGTGACCCGCAGGTGATCAGCGATATGTTCGGGGTCAGCAAGGGCAACTTCAAAAAGGCCATCGGCGCCTTGTACAAGGATGGCCGCATCGTCATCCACGCTGACCGCATCGAACTGCTCTGATCAGGCCTGGCGAAAGCCTGCAAAGTTCAGGTTTTCGCCGCCCGGGCGCAGGTCCTGGAGCAACGAGTCGCGGTCGGCGCTCAGGGCCAGGCTGATGGTGGAGCGCCGCTTGCCGGGGTGGCGCACTTCCACTTTTTCCAGATGCGCCTTGAGGAAGTTCACCGGCACCTTCAAATGTTGCAACTCGTCAGTTTCAGGCGTGTGCAGCAGCAGGTTGACCCAGTCGGCCGCGCCTTTGCGCAATACCAGTTTCACCGGCACATCAAACCACCACAGGCTGCGCTTGTTGTCGAGCACGGCAAACAGGGTGTTGTCGCTGGTTAGTACCGGTTTTCCCAGTTCCAGATTGCGACGGGCGATGGCGGCGGGTTTGTCGAGTTTCATGCAGGTTCCTACGGGTGACGCTTGAAAGGTCGACTATTGTGCTGGGATCGCACGCAAACATAAAGCGGCGTGCGCGTGGGCGGAACTTTACACAGGGTTTGATCTCAATTTGATGGCATCTTAAGGTGTTGCCAGTATTGACCTGCCCCCACGGAAGATTACCCATGAAAGTCTTGATAGCGCTGCTGATGCTGCTCAGCAGTTATGCCTATGCCGGCTGCGGCAGTATCCGCGATGCTGACCAACGCAATTATTGCTATGCCCGGGAAGGCGGCAGTGGTTGTGGTTCGATCCGCGATGCTGACTTGCGCAACGCCTGTTACGCCGAAACCCGCGGCAGTGGTTGCGGCTCGATCTCCAACAGCGATCAGCGCAACTACTGCTACGCCCGTCAAAGCGGCAGCGGCTGTGGCTCGATCGGCGATGCTGACCTGCGCAATGCCTGCTACGCCGAAACCCGTGGTAGCGGTTGCGGATCGATCTCTGACAGTGACCAACGCAATTATTGCTATGCCAAGCAAGGCAAGGGCGGCTGCGGCAGCATCAAAGACAGTGACCTGCGCAACCAGTGCCAGGCGTTGAACCGCTGACCGGCCAGGGAGTTGGCCGCCGGGAAAATAATTGAAACTCTGCCAATCGGCCATGGGTCCACTGACTGTCAACGCTGACAGCCCGTTTTTCCCCTTCAGGAGAACTCCCATGAGTGGCACTAAAGACAAAGTCAAAGGCATGGCCAACGAAGCGGTTGGTAACATCAAGCAAGGCATCGGCAAGGTCACCGACAACGACCGGCTGCGCGCCGAGGGTAAGGCTCAGGAAATCAAAGGCGAAGCCCAGCAAGTGGCCGGTAAGGTCAAGGATGCAGTGAAAAAGCCTTGATTGATGTAGGAGCAGTTCCGCAACGGCCGCGATAAGTGGCCGTTGTGCTATCTGCAGCAATCAATAGCAACTTTGCGTTGATCGTCGTTTAGACTTTACTGCAGACCTTAATGAGGAACCGTGGCCATGACCCTCCAGTGGCGAAAGGAGACGCTATGATTTTCCCCGACTTGCGCGGCTTGCCGTTGCATCGCGTGCTGGTGCGCACCGTCAAGGAATTTCTCGATGACGAGATGTCTACCTATGCCTCGGCATTGGCCTACCAGATGTTGTTTTCGCTGTTTCCCTTCCTGTTGTTTCTCATCGCCCTGATTGGTTTTCTGCACCTGCCGGACTTTTTCTCCTGGTTGCGCTTGCAGTCGGAGTTGGTGTTGCCGCCCCAGGCCCTGGAGCAGGTCAACCCGGTGATCGACCAATTGCAGCAGTCCAAAGGCGGCTTGCTCTCGGTGGGTATTGTCATTGCCCTGTGGACGGCCTCAGCGGGTGTGCGGCTGATGATGGGGGCGATGAACGCCGCCTATGACGTGGTTGAAGGCCGCCCGGTGTGGAAGCGCATTCCCTTGTCGATCATCTACACCGTGGGTATCGCCGGAATGTTGCTGGCAGCGGCCGCCCTGATGGTGCTGGGGCCGCAGGTGATGGAGTGGATTGCCGCGCAGATTGGCATGCAGGAGTTCATTGTCACCTTGTGGACGATATTGCGCTGGCCGGCGATCATCATTCTGATGATGGTGGCGGTCGCCTTGATCTACTACGTGATGCCCGACGTCAAACAGGAGTTTCGCTTTATTACCCCCGGCTCCGTGCTGGCGGTGGTGGTGTGGATTGTTGCCTCGTTAGGCTTTGGTTATTACGTAAAAACCTTCGCAGACTACAACGCGATGTATGGAAGTATCGGCGCGATTATTGTGTTGCTACTGTATTTCTATATTTCTGCTGCCGTGCTGTTGTTAGGCGCGGAGATGAATGCGGTGATCGAGCATATGTCTACTGAAGGTAAAAATCCGGGTGAAAAAGAAGCAGGCGAGCTGACGGAGGATCATGATAAAAAGCATGTTTCCGGGCTGGGCCGCGATCATTCGCTCGACCACCCGGCCACGCCGGAAGGTGAACCCTTGAGTCGTACATCCCATGATTCGTGACATTCTGAAAATGGGCGATGAACGCCTGCTGCGTATCGCGCCACCGGTACCTGCGCACCTGATCGGCAGCGCCGAACTCGAGCAGCTGATTGCTGACATGTTCGAAACCATGCGCCACGTCGGCGGTGTAGGCCTGGCGGCGCCGCAGATCGGTGTCGATTTGCAGTTGGTGATCTTCGGCTTCGAACGCAGCGAGCGTTACCCGGATGCAGAGCCGGTGCCGCAGACCATCCTGCTCAATCCGCAGATCACCCCATTAGGCAGCGAAGTCGAAGACGGTTGGGAAGGCTGCCTCTCGGTGCCGGGCTTGCGCGGTGTTGTGCCGCGCTTTCGCAGCATTCGCTATGAAGGCATCGATCCGCAAGGCCAGGTGATCGATCGCCTGGCCGACGGTTTTCATGCCCGCGTCGTGCAGCACGAATGTGATCACTTGATCGGGCGTTTGTACCCGTCGCGCATCCATGACTTCAACAAGTTCGGCTACACCGACGTGTTGTTTCCCGGGCTAGACCCTGCCAGCGACGACTGAGTACGCAGCATCGCCAGCAAGCGCTTGCTGCGCTGGTAGCGTTCCAGGCGTTCAGCCAAAATCGCAGGCATGTCTGTGCAAGGGTCGAACTGCAGGCGTTGATAGAAGGGCAACAGGTCGGGGTGGCAGAACAGCCAGACGCTGCCTTCGCAGCGCTGCAGCGCCGCGTCGACCAGACCTCGGGCAATCTGCTGGCCTCGGAAATCGTGCGCTACCCATAAGCCTGTCAGCCAATTGCCACCCGGTACTGCGCTCAGGCACAACGCGGCGATGATTGCCTCTGCCCGTGCCACCCAAAGCTGCCCTTGAGCGGCTGCACGCATGGACGAACCCTGGCTTTTGTAGAATTTATTCAGCAGCGGCCGTTCGGCTTCGGTCAGCAGGCAGTAGCGTAAGGTGGTCATGGCAATGTCCCGGCAGCGGCTCTGGCTCGGGCTTTTACACGCAGTGACGGCGCCTGTCGAGGGTGAGAATCCCGGCGGATTGTTACCGATTCGGTAACAGTGAATGTTAAGTTCAGGGATTTAACCGTGTTTGGCAACTTGTAAACTATGTTTGTCCCCACAAGAAATAGCAGCGGGACCGGTACTTCGTGTTATGTCCTAGTGTCAGATATAGCAACTTCTCCGCGCCCCTGTTGGCCAATGAAGTCAATCGATTAGTTTGATTGCTTTGCAGGCTTATTATTATGAAAAGTTTACTTGTACTTGCGCTTGTTGGTGTTTCTTCTTTTGCCCTGGCTGATGAAGTTAAAACAGCCAATACTCAGCCGGTGTATGAACAATACGACTACTCGACCAACCTGGATATTGCCAAGGTGATCAGTTTGTCGACGCTTCCCAATGTCTGTGAAGTAGTACCCGCCACCATGGTCTATGAAGACCACCAGGGGCAGCGTCATACCCTTGAGTACCGCGCCATGGGTAATGGTTGCAGCAACGGCTGATCAACCCGGCCCGAGCAACCCTTAGCGCTTTACTGACGTTCACGTTCCAGCAGTTGGCGCTTGCGCTCAACGCCCCAACGGTAACCTGAGAGGTTGCCGTCGCTGCGCACCACGCGGTGGCAGGGAATGGCCACGGCCAGGGCGTTGGCGGCGCAGGCCTGAGCGACGGCGCGCACCGCCTTGGGCGAGCCTATCCGTTGGGCAATTTCGGCGTAGCTGGCGGTGGTGCCTGCCGGGATACTGCGCAAGGCCTGCCAGACCCGTTCCTGAAAAGCAGTGCCACGCAAATCAAGCGGTAGATCCAGATCGACCGCCGGTAGTTCTATCAATCCCACCACTCTGGCCACCAGCGATTCAAACTCGGCATCGCCACCGAGCAAGTTCGCGTTGGGAAACTTGTCTTGCAGATCTTCCAGGAGTACTTGCGGATCATCGACGAGCAGAATGGCGCAGATACCGCGGTCACTCTGCGCCACCAGAATCGCCCCTAAAGAGCATTGGCCAATGGCAAAACGAATCGTGGTGTTAGCCCCTCCGGCCCGGTAAGACCCCGGGGTCATGCCCAAACGGGCATTGCTGGATTCGTAAAAGCGGCTGTTGGAATTGAACCCGGCTTGGTACAGCGCATCGGTAATGCTACCGGCGCTGTGTAGCTGTGTGCGCACTTTACTTGCTCGATGCGCCGAAGCGTACGCCTTGGGGGTGACGCCGGTGATGGCCTTGAACACACGGTGCAGGTGATAAGGGCTCATGTTCAACTGCTCGGCCAGTTGGTTGAGGCTGGGGGCCGACTCGGCCTGTACGATCAGCTGGCAGGCGCGGGTGACCTGTGCCCGGTGTTGTTCGGCCATTAGCGTCTGGTCTGCCGCGTGCCGTTTGTTCGGGCGATAGCCGGCGGCTTCGGCTTGTGCCGGGGTGTCGAAGAACTCGACGTTCTCGATGCGTGGTCGCCGCGCACTGCTGCTGGGTCGGCAATACACACCCGTGGTGCGCACGCCATACACGAAGCGCTGGTCGGCTGCTGCGTCGCGGGCCAGGATCGCTTGCCAGCGTGGGTCGGTTTCGCTGATGCGGGGTTTGTCTTGGCTCATGCCGGGATGCTCTGGGTGAGTAGGGACAGGTCCAGAGTAGGGGAGTGAGCCGCGATGGAAACTCCGGGTCTTGCGTTCAAATTCGTGTACTCGGCACGCGCCACAGGTACCAGGCGGCAATGGTTCGATAGGGGCGCCAGGCATTTCCAAGCTCGATCATCTGTCGGCGGTTGGGTTGCGCGTCCAGGCCTTGCAGGCGGCGGTAGCCCTCGCGTACGCCAAAGTCATCGGCGGGCAGGATGTCCATGCGCTCGAGGGTGTAGATCAGCAGCATTTCCACGGTCCAGCGGCCGACGCCACGCAAGCTCACCAGGCGTTCGATCAATTGCTCATCGTCGAGTGTCAGCGCCTGTTGGTGGTCGGGCACCAGCCCTTGCTGGCGCGCCTTGGCGATGCCCTGGATCGTGGCCAGTTTGTTGGCGGAAAAACCGCAGGCGCGCAGTTGTTCCGGTGTCGTCGCCAGTACTTGCTCCGGGCTGGGAAAGTCACACCCTGGATACAGCGCCAGAAAGCGCCCGAGAATGGCATCGCCGGCTTTCACATGCAGTTGCTGGTAGGCAATGGCGCGTACCAGTGCCTGGTACGGATCACGTTCCGGGCGCGGTTGGTGCAGGCACGGGCCGATGGCCTGAATGTGCGCGGCCCACTGTGGATCAAGGGCGGCCAGAAATTGCTCGGCCTGACGAAACACACCACTCATGTTGCCTCCATCGCCTGGGCTACCCGCACCAGGGCCTGTTTCAACTGTGCACGGCTGCTGGCGGCTGAAAGGCTGATGCGCACTGCCGACAACTCGCTCTGTTTCACCGCAAATACATCGACTGGCACCACTTCGACTGCATTGGCCCGGCAACGCTGCACCAGGGTTTGGGCTGGCAGCGGGCAGCGTAGCCAAATATGTGGCGAAGGGTGCTGGGCGTAAAGCCGCTCACTGCCCAGCAGCTTGCGCGCCAGGCGCCAGCGTTGGGCAACCTCCTCGCGTTGCCAGGCCAGCCTGCGGTTTGCTGTGCCGTCGCTGATCCAGCGGCAGGCAATCTGCAGGTTCAGCGGCGATACCTGCCAATGGGTGGCCTGGGCATGCGGATCAACCCTGGCCAGCAGCAGCGGGTCAGCGACGATCCAGCCCAGACGTAGCCCCGCTGCGACGGTTTTCGACAAACTGCTGATCAGTATTCCCTGTTGCCCCAGCAAGGGCCACAGCGGCGGTTGATCGGTCAGCGCGCCATAGACATCGTCCTCGATCAGCAGCAGGCCATGCCGACGCACCACCTCGGCCACGGCCTGCTGGCGTTCACGGCCCATGCAGGCACCGGTAGGGTTCTGCAGGCTCGGGGTAAGCACCACCACTCGCGCTCCGGTTGCCCGGGCAACCCGGTCAAGGTCGTCTGGCAGAATGCCTTGGTCGTCCTGGGCGATACCGTGCAGGGGCAGGCGCAGTTGGCGGCAGGCGGCTTTGATGCCGGGAGCGGTCAGGGCCTCGACCAGCACCGGCTCACCGGCCTGGCACAGCGACAGCAGCAGGCTGAACAGCCCCTGTTGCGCGCCGCCGCATAACAGAACCTGACTGGCACTCAGGTGCAAGCCGCGATTGGCCAGCCACGCCGCCCCTTGCGCACGGGCCATCAACAATGCGTCGGCGCTCAGGTAATGCTCAAGGCTGCGCACCGCGCCCTCGTGCAGCAACGTCTGCACGGTACGTTCGATGTCATCGCTGTGGGGATCGATCACTGGCACGTTGGTGGACAGGTCGATCAGTTGCGACGGGCCGCTTTGTTCTTTGAGGTGGAACAGCGTGGCTTCTTTACTGCCGGCCAGCACGTAAGTGCCGCGCCCGACCTCGCCACTGACCAGGTGCCTTACCGCCGCTTCACGGTAGGCCTGTTGGGTGGTGCTGGGATTGAGCCCGAGCGCCCAGGCCAGGCGGCGTTGTGGCGGCAGGCGTTCACCGACCTTGAGGTCGCCGCACTCGATGGCGTCGGCAATCGCATCGACCAGTGCCAGGTAACGCGGTTGCTCGCTGTCGGGGAGGGTAGGGGTCCACATTTATTGTTGGCCATGCAATATAAGGTTTTACCCATACAATGGCCCGGCGCTAGGATCAGGTCAAATCCACTGCGACCGAGGTGTTCCATGTTCGACCTGAGTGCCCTGCGTGAAGCTGCCCGCCTGGTGCATGCCCATGTGCCTGCCACGGCTCAATATGCCTGGCCGCGACTGGCCGAGCGCCTGGGCTGCGAGGTGTGGGTCAAACATGAAAACCATGCGCCGACCGGTGCGTTCAAAGTACGCGGCGGCCTGCTGTATGTGCAGTGGCTGCTTGAGCACAAGCCGCAGGTGCGTGGCCTGGTCACTGCCACCCGTGGTAACCACGGGCAGAGCATGGCCCTGGCCGCGCGCAATGCCGGGTTGCCGATCATTATCGTGGTGCCACAAGGCAACTCCCGAGAAAAGAACGCGGCGATGCGCGCGCAAGGCGCTGAACTGATCGAGTACGGTGCTGATTTCGATCAGTCCCGGGAAGAAGCCGCGCGTCAGGCGCAACTGCATGGCTATGAAATGGTGCCGTCGTTCCACCCGCAACTGGTGCGCGGGGTTGCCACCTATGCACTGGAACTGTTCGACGCGGTGGCCGAGCTCGATTGTGTGTATGTGCCGATTGGCATGGGCTCCGGCATTTGCGGGTTGATCCAGGCGCGCAACCTGCTGGGGCTGCGGACCGAGATCGTGGGTGTGGTGTCCAGCGCCGCCGACGCCTTTGCCTTGAGTTTCGAGCAAGGCCGCATCGTTACCACCGCCACGGCCAACACCTTTGCCGACGGCATGGCCTGCCGCATGCCGGTGCCGGAAGCCTTCGAGATCATCCACCAGCATGCCGCGCGGATCGTCAGGGTCAGCGATGACGAGATCGCCCAGGCCATGCGCATCTACCACGAAGATACGCACAACACCGCAGAAGGCGCAGGGGCGGCGGGGCTGGCGGCATTGCTTCAGGAGCGCGAACGTCAGCAGGGGCGCAAGGTGGCGGTGGTCCTCAGTGGCGCCAATGTTGATCGGCAGCGGTATGCGCAGGTGTTGGCGGGCTAAGGCAAAGGGCAACTTTTTCCAATACAACCATGGTTATTCCCGTTCTAATAGCGCCCGTCTTCACTGCCCGCTAATGGAATACCCATGCCCTTTTCCAATGGATTTCTGCTCAGCCTTTCCCTGTGTCTGGATATTGGTATCGCCAATATCGCCATGATTACCCTGGCGATGCAGCGCGGTTTCCTTCAGGGGTTCTGGCTTGGCCTGGGGACCTGTGTCGGCGATTTGCTGTTTGCGATCGCAGCGCTGGCGGGCATGACTGTGTTGCTGCAGTTCGAGACCGTGCGCTGGGTGCTGTGGCTGGGCGGCTCGGTGATGCTGGTGTGGTTTGCGGTGAAGATGTTTCTGGCAGCCTGGCGCGGGGAAGGCCATGTGCAACCCGGGGAAGTGGTGGTGGAGTCGTCCTGGCGTGAGTTTTTGCGCGGAATCTTCCTGGCGATGTCGTCGCCCAGTTCGATCCTCTGGTTCGCGGCGGTCGGCGGTGTGCTGATTTCGCGATCCGGCGGTGGCAGTCTGATGGATGCCGGCCTGTTTTTGTCCGGCTTTTTTGCCGCCGGGGTGCTGTGGTGTGTGTCGTTGTGCTTGATTGCCAGTCATGGCGGGCGGCTGTTGGGTAACCGCTTGCTCACCTGGAGTTACCTGTTGTCGTCGGCGATTTTTGGCTACTTCGCGGTCTATGTGATTGTGTCCGGCTACCGCGAGTTCATCCTCGCCGTGCCGGCGGCCACAGCGGGTCTATAATCACTCGGGGTGCCCGTGTGCAGGCGCCGTCAGGCCGGAGGATCTTCGACATGAAAGGTCTTGATGCGAAAAAAATGGCCAAGAAAAAACCTATGAAAACCGCTGAAGAAAAACGTGCCGCCAAACGTGCCAAACGCTCGGCAGCCAGTGGTTTCCTCCCATGAGATCAACCCGGAGCCCCGCGAGGGGCTCCTTGTTCAAATAAGGCAAAGGATATGTCGACCCCGATTGATGCTGCAGTGCACCCCGTACGCTTTGAACAGGCCGATGCCTTGATCATTGCCGGTATCGGCGGGCGCTTCACGGCGGCTACGATCAGCAGTATTCCTCAGTTGTGGCAGCGTTTCGAACCGCACATCGGCCGGGTGCCCGGCCAGCTGGGGGCGCATACCTATGGCGTGTGCTGCAACGCCGACGGTAAAGGCCACTTCGACTACATTGCCGGCGTGCAGGTTGCCGATGGCCAAGTGCTGCCTGCCGACTTCCAGCAGGTTCACCTCGCGCCCCAGCGCTATGCGGTGTTCGAACATCACGGCAGCCTCGACAACCTCAAGGCGACGTTCCAGGCCATCTGGAACGACTGGTTGCCAGCGTCGGGCGAGCAAGCCGCGCAGGCCCCGGAGTTCGAGCGTTACGGCGAGGATTTCGATCCGTTCGACAGCCGTAGCGTGATGGAAATCTGGCTGCCGCTTCGGTAATAGCCAGGTAGGAGTAAATGTCTTGAATGGCTATTCAGTGGGAGCGGCGGTGCGGCGACCCGACTTGCCCCGCGATGCGATTTAACTGAAAGACCGCAATCGCGGGGCAAGCCCGCTCCTACCAGCCTTCCGTAAAGTAGCGAAAACTTTTACTGAGCCTGTCGATTCCTCACTTCGTCGTTCGACCATCTGTGAATGCGCTGATTGCTTCGGCGCCTGACCTTTGTCGACCCCCATGAGGACATGACCATGAGCAGTGCTGCCGAAAACGAAGTCCGCCAACTGATCGAACGCTGGATTCCTGCCGTCCGCGCCCGTGATATCCCGGCCATTACCGCGCCATACGCTGACGACATCGTCGCCTTCGACGCGGTCAAAGCCTTGCAGTTCAAAGGCAAGGCGGCCTATGTGGCCCATTGGCAGGCCTGCATGGAGCATTGCCCTGGCGACATGATCTTTGAAATGGAACAGCTGCAGATTCATGCCACCCCAGAGCTGGCCCTGGCGCACTGGCTCAATCGTTGCGGCCCGGCCAGTGAAGAGGGCGGTGAGGATAAAAGCTGCTACATGCGCGTCAGCGTTGGATACAAACGGATCAACGGGCAATGGAAAGTCATTCACGAGCACTGGTCGGCACCGTTCGACATGGAGACCGGCGCCGCGCTGTTCTCGCTCAAGCCTTGAGCTGAGCACCTTGAGCATTATGCCGAATTGCACTTTGCCGCTGCGCTGGAGATGACGATGAAGTACCTATGCCTGGTCTATTGTGAAGAAGGGCTGCTGCACAGCCTGCCCGACAGTCCCGCCGATGCCGAATGCATGGCCTATGCCGAGTCGATACAGGGCAGCGGGCGGATGCTGGCGGCCGAAGCACTCAAGCCGGTGCAGACCGCCACCACCGTGCGGGTGCGGGGTGGGCACATGAGCCTGACCGACGGGCCATTTGCCGAAACCAAAGAGCAATTGGCGGGTTTTTATCTGGTAGATGCCCGTGATTTGAACGAAGCCCTGAACATTGCCAAGGGCATTCCTGCCGCCAGGGTAGGCAGCATCGAAGTGAGGCCGATCCGCGAGTTGCAACCCTAAAGCGCAGGAGAACCACATGATGAGCTTTCAACCACCCGGGGCAGCGCAATACGAGCTGTTTCTTTCCCGCCTGATCGACGCGCCGCGCAGCAAGGTGTTCCGGGCCTGGACCGAACCCGATCTGCTCGCACGCTGGTGGGGCCCCAACGGCATGACCACGCCTTTGTGTGAAATGCAGTTGTGGGTGGGTGGTTTGTTTCGCACGGTGATGCAGGCTCCGGACGGTGCCGAGTACCCCAATCAGGGGGTGTTTCTGGAAATTGTCAGCCCGGAGCGGATCGTCTTCACCGATGCCTTCGGGCCGGGCTGGGTGCCGTCGAACAAGGCGTTCATGACCGCGGTGGTGACCTTTGAAGACGTCAAGGGCAAAACCCAGTACACCGCACGCGCCTGGCACTGGAGCGCGACCGATTGCCTGGCCCATGAGGAAATGGGCTTTCATCGCGGCTGGGGCGAAAGCCTGGATCGTCTGGTGACCTTGGTGACCAAGCAGATGCCGGGCTGATGACGGTCGCGGACTCGGTACGCAGCGAAGTCGAGTCGGTCTACAAGCACGAGTCGCGAAGGATTCTGGCGACCCTGATTCGTCTGTTGGGGGATTTCGACCTGGCCGAGGAGGCCATGCACGAAGCGTTTTTCGTCGCCGTCGAGCGCTGGCAACGCGATGGCATCCCCACTAATCCACGCGCCTGGCTGGTGTCTACCGGCCGCTTCAAAGCCATTGATGGCCTGCGGCGACGGGCGCGTTTCGATCGCTCGCAGACGCAATTGATGATGGCGCTGGAGGCGCTACAGGAGGATGAGGTGACAGCCGAGGAGCTGGAAGACGACCGTCTGCGCCTGATCTTCACGTGCTGTCATCCTGCGCTGGCCGATGATGCGCAGGTGCCGTTGACCCTGCGAGAAGTCTGCGACCTGACCACCGAGGAAATCGCCCGCGCCTTCCTGCTCAGCCCGGCCACCATTGCCCAGCGTATCGTACGGGCCAAGGCCAAGATCCGTGATGCGCAGATTCCTTATCAAGTACCGTCGCTGGCGGAACTGCCCGAGCGTCTGGACAACGTTTTGCGTGTGATTTATCTGGTTTTCAACGAGGGCTATTCGGCGTCCTCGGGTGACCAGCTGATGCGCAATGACCTCAGCGATGAAGCCATCCGCCTGGGACGATTGCTGCAGCAACTGCTGCCGGACCCAGAGGTCTTGGGGTTGTTGGCGCTGATGCTGTTACAGGCATCGCGCCAAGCCGCGCGCAGTGATGCCAACGGTGAATTGATCCTGCTCGATCAACAGGACCGCAGCCTGTGGAACCGCCAGTTGATTGCCGAGGGTAGCCAGCTGGTTCAACAGGCATTGCGCAGCCAGCGTTTCGGGGTGTACAGCCTGCAGGCGGCGATTGCTGCCGTGCATGCCGAAGCGGCCAGTGCCCAAGCAACCGACTGGGAAGAAATCGTGGGGTTGTATGACGTGCTGTTGCGCGGTTGGCCATCACCGGTGGTGGAGCTCAATCGCGCCGCTGCCCTGGCCAGCCGTGACGGGCCGCTGGCGGGGTTGCTGGCCGTGGAGGCGATTCTGGCGCGCGGCCAGTTGCAGGACTATCACCTGGCCCATGCCGCCCGTGCCGAATTGTGTCGGCAACTGGGGCGACTGGATCAGGCGCGTGATGCCTACCAGACGGCGCTGGGTCTGACTCTGCAAGGCGCCGAACGGCGGTTTATCGAACGGCGCCTGAGTGAGTTGTCGCGTTAGCCAATGCTGATCGCTGGCGGGCTGACCAGGTCAACCGTTTGCTGTTTGCGTGGCGCCAGGATCTGCGCTTCGCCATCGACCACCAGTTCGTCGTGCTGATTGAACACGCGGGTAGCAATGCGCACTTTGAACTTGGGCAGCTTCTCGAGGATTTCCAGGCGCACGGTGAGGGTGTCACCAATTTTCACCGGTTTCTGGAAGGTCATTTGCTGACCCAGGTAAATGGTGCCTGGGCCAGGCAGCTCGCAGGCCACCGCAGCGCTGATCAGCGCGCCACTGAACATGCCGTGAGCGATGCGCTCCTTGAACATGCTCTTGGCGGCGAACTCGGCATCCAGATGCACCGGGTTGTGGTCACCGGACATGGCTGCGAACAGCTGGATGTCACGTTCTTCGACGGTCTTGCTGAAACTGGCGGTCTGGCCGACTTCAAGGGCTTCGTAAGGCGTGTTGGTGACCTGGGTCATCGAGTAGGTTCCTGCGTGGGACAAGGGCACAACCATCATTCGCTGCGGGCAGGGCGGCACAGGGCCAACGTGTGCTCCAGCCAGTCGATGACGGCGGCCGTGACCTCGTCACGGTTGGTTTCATTAAGCAGTTCATGTCGCGCTTGCGGGTAAAGCTGCAACTGCACATGCTGATTGCCTGCCAGGCGCAAAGCACCGGCCAGATCCTTCAGACGCTTGCCGGCACTGACCGGATCACATTCACCGCCCATTACCAGAATCGGCAGGTTCGGATCGATCTGTTTGAGGTTGGCCGGCAAGCTGATTTGCTCCAGGCCCATCAGCAAATCGATCCACAAGCGGTTGCTGCAGCGAAAGCCGCACAGCGGGTCGGCCACGTAGCGATCGACTTCGGCGCTGTCGCGGCTGAGCCAGTCGAAGGCCGTGCGGGTGGGTTTGAAGGCTTTGTTGAATGAGCCGAACGACAACCAGTCGATCAGCCCGCTGCGCCCCAGTGGCCCCTGGCGCCAGGCTTCCAGGCGAGCAATCAGGCAGGCTGCGCGGTACAGCGCCGGAGGCTGGAAGTTCGAGCCGCTGAGAATCGCCCCTTGCAGACTGGCGCCATGGTGCATCAGGTAAGCCTGGGCGATGTAGCTGCCCATGCTATGGCCAAACAGGAACACCGGAGTGCCAGGAAATTGCTGACCAATGTGCTGGCTGAGCAATCCCAGGTCATTGACTACCGCGCTCCAGCCATTATGGCGGGCGAACAGGCCAAGGGTGCCCAGTTCAGCAGTGCGGCCATGACCGCGCTGATCGTGGGCCAGCAAGGCAAAGCCCGCCGCGCTCAGGGCCTGGCCCAGGCGTTGGTAGCGACCGGCATGTTCGGCCATACCATGGGCCAGCAGCACCACCGCCTTGATTGGCGTGCTCGGCAGCCATTGGTAGACATACAAGCTGCAGTGATCGCTGGCCGGTAGCCAGAACGCATCGTGGTGCATGGCGAGTCCTTGTGCGCACAGATGAGAAGTCAGCTCAGTGTATAACCCAAGCGTGCAATCGAAGGGCAGCGACAAACAAGATTCACAATGTTAATGACAGCGCTTGGCGTATTTGCCGTATGCCTCATACCTGCTAACGTCGGCACAACACCTTCTATGCCAAGCAGGCAAGAGGGCAGGAGCGGCTAAGGTATGAGGACAAGAATAAATGCAGGCTGATTTCTGGAATGACAAGCGCCCCGCAGGCGTTCCTTCAAGCATAGACATGAATGCTTACAAGTCTGTGGTCGAGGTGTTTGAGCGCTCGTGCAAAAAATTTGCTGATCGTCCGGCCTTCACCAACCTCGGGGTCACCCTGACGTTTGCCGAGCTGGATCGTTACTCAGCGGCCTTTGCTGCCTACCTGCAGCAATACACCGACCTGGTGCCGGGCGACCGTATCGCAGTGCAGATGCCCAATGTGCTGCAGTACCCGATTGCGGTGTTCGGCGCCATGCGTGCCGGGCTGATCGTGGTTAACACCAACCCGTTGTACACCGCGCGTGAAATGCGCCACCAGTTCAAGGATTCCGGGGCCCGGGCGCTGGTTTACCTGAACATGTTCGGCAAGCTGGTGCAAGAAGTACTGCCCGACACCAGCATCGACTTCCTCATCGAAGCGAAGATGGGCGACATGCTGCCCGCCGCCAAAGGCTGGCTGGTCAACACCATCGTCGCCAAGGTGAAAAAGATGGTGCCGGACTACCAACTGCCTCAGGCCGTGTCGTTCAAGACGGCACTGCGCCAGGGGCGTGGCACGGTACCGAAACAGGTTGCCCTGAGCCTCGATGACATCGCCGTGCTGCAATACACCGGCGGCACCACTGGCCTGGCCAAGGGCGCGATGCTGACCCACGGCAACCTGGTGGCCAACATGCTCCAGGTGCTGGCAGTGTTTTCCCAGCATGGCGACGATGGGCAGCGCCTGATCAAAGAGGGCCAGGAGGTGATGATTGCACCCCTGCCGCTCTACCATATCTATGCGTTTACCGCGAACTGCATGTGCATGATGGTGACCGGCAACCACAACGTGCTGATCACCAATCCGCGGGACATTCCGGGCTTCATCAAAGAGCTGAAGAAGTGGAAGTTCTCCGGGCTATTGGGGTTGAACACCTTGTTCGTGGCGCTGATGAATCATCCAGAGTTCAAGAACCTAGACTTCTCTGCCCTTAAAGTCACCAATTCGGGCGGCACGGCATTGGTAACCGCCACCGCCGAACGCTGGGAAAGCCTCACCGGTTGCCGCATCGTCGAAGGCTATGGCTTGACTGAAACCTCGCCGGTGGCCAGTACCAACCCCTATGGCAAGCTGGCACGTTTGGGCACGGTGGGGATTCCGGTGCCGGGTACGGCATTCAAGGTCGTCGACGATGCCGGCATCGAGCAGCCGCTGGGTGAGCGCGGCGAACTGTGCATCAAAGGGCCGCAGGTCATGAAGGGCTACTGGCAGCATCCGGAGGCCTCGGCCGAGGCGCTGGACAGCGAGGGCTGGTTCAAGACCGGTGATATCGCCGTCATCGATCCCGACGGCTTTACCCGCATCGTCGACCGCAAAAAAGACATGATTATTGTTTCGGGATTTAACGTGTACCCGAACGAGATCGAAGAAGTGGTCATGGGCCACCCGCAAGTGGCCAACTGCGCGGTCATCGGCATCCCGGACGAGCGCTCCGGTGAAGCGGTGAAGCTGTTTGTGGTGCCGCGTGAAGGCGGGGTCAGCCTGGAAGAGCTCAAAGCCTACTGCAAGGCCAATTTCACCGGCTACAAAGTGCCGAAACAGATTGTTTTGCGTGAGTCATTGCCGATGACGGCGGTCGGTAAAATCCTGCGCCGCGAGCTGCGCGACATCGCCTAACCCCTTGTAGGAGCGGGCTTGCCCCGCGATGCGATTGTGCGGGCAACCCCGCAATCGCGGGGCAAATCCGCTCCTGCTAGTCTTTTTACTCTAAAAATGACTACGCGTTGATCAAGAGTCATTTTTGTGACTATCCGGGCTGCTTTAGCTCTAGGCGACCCTTGGTAAAGCTGCTACTCTCGGCCCGCTTTTGATGATCTGGTTTGCAATAAACCGTAATCTTATATCAATAATAATCGCATCGACTGCGGTGAAGAATTCGCTGGTGCTTGAGGAGTGGGCTTCCATGATCGAAAATTTTTGGAAGGATAAGTACCCAGTCGGGGTTGCGGCGCAGATCAACCCTGACGAGTACCCGAACATCCAGGCAGTATTGAAACAGTCCTGCCAACGCTTTGCTGACAAACCAGCCTTTAGCAACCTGGGCAAAACCCTCACCTACGGCCAGCTGTACGAGTTGTCGGGGGCCTTTGCCGCCTACCTGCAGCACCATACAGACCTGCAGCCCGGCGATCGTATCGCCGTGCAACTGCCCAACGTGTTGCAGTATCCGGTTGCGGTGTTCGGTGCCCTGCGTGCGGGCCTGATCGTGGTGAACACCAACCCGTTGTATACCGCGCGGGAAATGGAGCACCAGTTCAACGACTCCGGCGCTAAGGCACTGGTGTGCCTGGCCAACATGGCGCACCTGGCCGAGAAGGTGGTGCCCAAGACCCAAGTCAAGCACGTTATTGTCACCGAAGTGGCCGATATGCTGCCACCGGTAAAACGTCTGTTGATCAACAGCGTGATCAAGTACGTGAAGAAAATGGTGCCGGCCTATCACTTGCCGCAGGCCCTGAAGTTCAATGATGTATTGAGCAAAGGTGCTGGCAAGCCGGTGCAGGAAGCCAACCCGGGCAGCAACGATGTTGCCGTGTTGCAGTACACCGGCGGTACTACCGGTGTGGCCAAGGGCGCCATGCTGACCCACCGCAACCTGGTGGCCAACATGCTGCAGTGCCGGGCGCTGATGGGCTCCAACCTCAACGAAGGTTGCGAGATCCTGATCACCCCGTTGCCGCTCTATCACATCTATGCCTTCACCTTTCATTGCATGGCGATGATGCTGATCGGCAACCACAACATCCTGATCAGCAACCCGCGCGATTTGCCGGCGATGGTCAAGGAACTGTCGAAGTGGAAGTTCAGTGGCTTTGTCGGCCTGAACACTTTGTTCGTAGCCCTGTGCAACAACGAAAACTTCCGCAAGCTGGATTTCTCGGCGCTGAAAATCACCCTCTCCGGTGGTATGGCCTTGCAGCTGAGTGTTGCCGAGCGCTGGAAAGCGGTCACCGGCTGCGCCATCTGTGAAGGTTATGGCATGACCGAAACCAGCCCGGTGGCAACGGTCAATCCGGCCGAGCAGAACCAGGTCGGGACCATCGGTATTCCGGTTCCTTCGACCCTGTGCAAAATCATCGATGATGCCGGTGTCGAACTGCCGCTGGGCGAAATTGGTGAGCTGTGCGTGAAAGGCCCGCAGGTCATGAAGGGCTACTGGCAGCGCCAGGAAGCTACCGCCGAGATCCTCGACAGCGAAGGCTGGTTGAAGACCGGTGACATCGCCCTGATCCAGCCTGATGGCTACATGCGCATTGTCGACCGCAAGAAAGACATGATTCTGGTGTCGGGTTTCAACGTTTACCCCAACGAGCTGGAGGACGTGCTGGTGACCCTGCCGGGCGTGCTGCAGTGTGCCGCGATCGGTGTGCCGGACGAAAAATCTGGCGAAGTGATCAAGGTGTTTATCGTTGCCAAGCCGGGTGTGACGCTGACCAAAGAGCAAGTCATGACCCACATGCGTGCCAATGTGACCGGCTACAAGGTGCCGCGTTTCATCGAGTTCCGTGATGCGCTGCCAACCACCAACGTTGGCAAGATCCTGCGTCGTGAATTGCGTGATGAAGAGTTGAAGAAGCTGGGCCTGAAGAAGATCGCTTGAGGCAATGAATGATCGCGGGGCAAGCCCGCTCCTACAGGTATCCACTGTGGGAGCGGGCTTGCCCCGCGATGCTTTTCAGCCTTAACGCAATTTCTCAAGCATCTGGTAATACCACATCCCCGCCGCCAGCAACGGGTTGCCCAGCACATCGCCCATCGGCACCTTGATGTGTTTGCAGCCTGCGAAGGTATCGAACTTCTCCAGCGTTCCGGTCAGTGCCTCGGCCATGATTTCGCCCATGATATGGCTGGTGGCGATACCGTGCCCGGAATAACCCTGGCAGTACCAGACATTGTCGGAAAGCTTGCCCAACTGCGGAATGCGGTTGACCACGATACCCATGGCACAGCTCCACTGGAACTCGATCGGCACGCCCTTGAGCGCCGGGAACGTGCGCTCGATACAGGGGCGCAATTCGCCAGCGATATCCCGTGAGTCACGGCCCGAATAGTTGGCACCACCGCCGAACAACAAGCGGCCATCGCCAGTCAGGCGGTAGTAGTCAAGCACAAAGCGGCAGTCATACACCGCCAGGTCCTGGGGGTTGATCTGCGCAGCCAGCTCACCCAGCGGTGCGGTGGTGACAATGCCGCCCATGGCCGGGAAGATCTTGCCTTTGAGCTGACGCTTTTCCAGCTTGTGATACACGTCACCGGCCAACAGAATCTGCTTGGCCTCGACCCGACCGTGCGCGGTGACAACGGCCGGTTGCGGGCCGTGGACAATCTCCAGCACCTCGGAGTTTTCGAAGATCAGCGCGCCCAGGCTGTGGGCGGCGCGCGCCTCGCCCAGGCACAGGTTGAGCGGGTGCAGGTGCAGGTTGCGCAGGTTCTTCAGCGCCCCTATGTACAGCGGGCTTTGCAGGTGTTCGGCCACGGCCTTGCGGTCGAGCAACTGCACCTGCTCACCCATGCCGCGGCGCTGTGCTTCGGCTTCGAACGCCTGCAGTTCCTGCAGGTGCGAGGCTTTCATGGCGGCATGCAAGTGGCCGCGTTTAAGGTCACAGGCAATGCCGTAGCGCTCGACACGCTGTTCGATGATTTGATGGCCGCGCCAGCGCAGGTGCCAGATGAAGTCATCGACGTCTGCGCCGAGCTTTTCGCGCATCTGCTTGCGCATCGCCTCATCGCCCGACAGGCTGCCGGTGACCTGGCCACCGTTGCGTCCGCTGGCACCCCAGCCGATGCGGTTGGTCTCGACAATGGCCACCTTCAGGCCGCGCTCGGCCAGCTCTACGGCGCTGGCCACGCCAGTAAATCCGCCACCGATAATCGCCACATCGACCTTTACCGTACCTTTGAGCGTTGGGTATTCGGTGCTGTCATTGAGGCTGGCGGTGTAGTAGGAGGCACTGCGTTGAGCGGTGCCGGTATTTGCGGCTGCGTTCATAACAAATCCTTGGCGCAAAAATAAAAAGACATCAGGCCTGGGTCAGGTACCAGCGCCAATCCTGCTCGCCAACTTCGGCCATGAACTGCCGGTACTCAGCGCGTTTGACTGCCAGGTACACGCCGAGGAAGGCCTCTCCGAATGCTTCACGTGCCCACTCCGACGACTCCAGCGCTTTAAGCGAGGTGAGCCAGTCGGTAGGCAGCAGTTCTTTGGCCTGGGCATAGCCATTGCCTTCCACCGGCGCGCCGGGATCAAGCTGCTGGCGGATGCCGTGGTGCAGGCTGGCCAGAATCGCTGCAGCCGCCAGGTAAGGGTTGGCGTCGGCGCCACAGATGCGGTGTTCGACATGTCGGCTGTTGGCCGGGCCGCCGGGTACACGCAGGCTTACGGTGCGGTTATCGACACCCCAGGTTGGGGCCAGCGGCGCATAGCTGTTGGCCTGGAAGCGGCGGTAGGAGTTGGCGTTGGGGCAGAACAGCAGCAGCGAGTCGAGCAGGTGCTTGAGCATGCC
Source organism: Pseudomonas sp. NUPR-001 (assembly GCF_052147955.1). Classification (NCBI taxonomy): domain Bacteria; kingdom Pseudomonadati; phylum Pseudomonadota; class Gammaproteobacteria; order Pseudomonadales; family Pseudomonadaceae; genus Pseudomonas; species Pseudomonas sp. NUPR-001. The sequence goes on along the minus strand of NZ_CP197353.1, from coordinate 4,450,434 downwards.
ACCGACCGAATGCCGCAGCAGCGGTGTACCGGCCTTGTCTTCACTGGCGTACAGGTTATTGCCTTGGGCATCGGCCAGGCTGACGTGCATGTGCATGCCGGTGCCAGCCAGGTGATCGAACGGCTTGGCCATGAAGCAGGCCTGCATACCGTGCTTGTGCGCTACGCCTTTGACCAGGCGCTTGTAACGCACGGCCTGGTCCATGGCCAGCAATGCATCGCCGTGCTCCAGGGTGATTTCGACCTGGCCGGGGGCGTATTCGGAGATGGCCGTGCGCGCTGGAATGCCCTGGGCTTTACAGGCGCTATACAGGTCAGCGAGGAACGGTTCGATCTGTTCCAGCTCGCGCAAGCCATACACCTGAGTGCTGCGCGGGCGCCCGCCGTCGGCGTCCAGTGCGGCCTGCGGGCGACCGTGGCTGTCGCGTTTCTGGTCGAGCAGGTAGAACTCCAGCTCGCAGGCCATCACCGGGTGGTAACCCTCGGCTTTAAGCGCGTCGATAACCTTGACCAGCAGGTGGCGCGGATCGGCGATGGTTGCCGGCATGCCTTCTGTAGGGTGCATGCTGACCTGTACTGCCGCCGTGGGAATCTGCCGCCAGGGCAGGCGCACCAGGCTGTTTTCCAGCGGATAGGCACGGCAGTCGATGTCGCCGACGTCCCACACCAGGCCTGAGTTTTCCACATCGTCGCCGTTCAGGGTCAGGCCAAGGATGGTGCTGGGCAGCGGACGGCCGCTTTCATACACCGCCAGCAGCTCTTCGCGGTGCAGCAGCTTGCCGCGTGGTACGCCGTTGGCATCGAGAATGAACAGTTCGATCATCTCGATATCAGGGTTGTTGGCCAGGAACGTTCGGGCTTGCTCGATGGGGGCAAATTGCATGGTGCTCTCGCTCGCGCTGTCAGGCGCACAGGACTGCAGCCGCCGAAGGGCAACAGTCATGACAAATAGGGTCGGCCAGGGACTGGCCGTTCGATTCAGTCTAGTGCGAGCAGGGCGTCTGGTGGGCGGGCATGGCGGCAGTGCCACAAGGCCCAAAAGGCGAGAATGATATGAACCAGCGGATTTTCCCCGGAGCGGGCCCGTACCTTCGGGAACGAAGGGCGCGATAGCGGGCGGGGTAGGCACAGGGGCGAAGTCATGCCGGGATACTCCCACGCCAGTGAAGGTTCATTAAATCAGCCTTTGTATACCTTTAGGTTGTGGGCGGCTAAACAAAGGGGGCTTGAGGTGGGCTTATCCATCAGGCCCTGCCTGTAGGAGCGGGCTTGCCCCGCGATCGCGATCTTTCTGTCACATCGCTTCGCGGGGCAAGCCCGCTCCTACAGTCACCTGGCCTTTACGGGTGCGGTGCCGAGCGGGGGTAAATCTGCGACAATCGCAACCCTTCCTATGCCGATCATGAAAAAGCAGGCTCACCTGCACGACTAAAAAGCCCCCATGACTGACCACGCTATCGATCAACTGCTGAAAAACCTCGATCACGCCATGATTGCCGAGCGCCATCGCCTGCGCCGGCAGTTGCATGAACTGCGCAAACGCCCCGACGAAGCCAAGCTGGCGCAGTGGGTCGAGAAGGTCCAGGCCTCTTGCGCCCAAGTCACGGCGCGCAAGGCCAGTGTGCCGAGCATTCGTTATGACGACAGCCTGCCGATTGCCGCCAAGCGTGACGAAATCAAGAAGCTGTTGGCGGCGCATCAAGTGTTGATCATTGCTGGCGAAACCGGTTCGGGTAAAACCACCCAGTTGCCGAAGATTTGCCTGGAACTTGGCCGTGGTCAGCATGGCCTGATTGCCCATACCCAGCCACGGCGGATTGCCGCACGCAGCGTCGCTACCCGGGTGGCCGAGGAAATCGGCACACCGCTGGGGGCGCTGGTGGGGTATCAGGTGCGTTTCGAAGACCAGAGCGATGCCAACACCCTGGTCAAGCTGATGACCGACGGTATTCTCCTGGCAGAAACCCAGCACGACCGTTTTCTTGAGCGCTATGACACGATCATCGTCGACGAAGCCCATGAACGCAGCCTGAACATCGACTTTTTGCTCGGCTACCTGAAAACCCTGCTGCCACGGCGCCCCGACCTCAAGGTCATCATCACCTCGGCGACCATCGACCTGGAGCGCTTCTCCAAACACTTCAACGATGCACCGATCATCGAAGTGTCTGGCCGTACCTATCCGGTGGAAACCTGGTACCGGCCGCTGACCAGCGAGCAGGATGAAGAGGGCAATCAGGTCGAAGACGATTTGACCGTGGACCAGGCGATTCTCGCCACCCTCGACGAAATCGCTGCATTCGAACGCAGCCAAGGCAAGGGCTCGGGCGATGTCCTGGTGTTCCTGCCCGGCGAGCGGGAGATTCGCGATGCCGCAGAAATGCTGCGCAAGGCGCAGTTGCGCCACACCGAAATCCTGCCGTTGTATGCGCGCCTGTCACCGGCCGAGCAACAGAAGATTTTCCAATCCCATCCCGGCCGCCGTGTGGTGCTGGCGACCAACGTTGCCGAAACCTCGTTGACCGTACCGGGCATTCGTTACGTGATCGACAGCGGTACCGCGCGAATCAGTCGCTACAGCTACCGCGCCAAGGTTCAGCGCCTGCCGATCGAGGCGGTATCCCAGGCCAGTGCCAACCAGCGTAAAGGCCGATGCGGCCGGGTTGAGCCGGGTATCTGCGTGCGCCTGTACAGCGAAGAAGACTTCAACGCGCGGCCTGAATTTACCGATCCGGAGATCCTGCGAACCAACCTGGCGGCGGTGATCCTGCAGATGCTGCACCTGCGCCTGGGTGAAATCGATGCGTTCCCCTTCATTGAGCCACCGGATGGCAAGGCCATCAGCGACGGTTTCAACCTGCTGCAGGAGCTGTCAGCGGTCAACCGGGAAAACCAGCTCACGCCGCTGGGGCGGCAGCTGGCGCGCTTGCCGGTCGACCCGCGACTGGGGCGCATGCTGCTTGAAGGTGCCAAGCAAGGCAGCCTCAATGAACTGTTGATCGTTGCCAGTGCCTTGTCGGTGCAAGACCCGCGAGAGCGCCCGCCAGAGCGCCAACAGGCGGCCGATCAGGCCCATGCGCAGTGGAAAGATAGCGACTCGGACTTTGCTGCACTGGTCAACCTGTGGCGTGGTTTTGAAGAGCAACGCCAGGCCCTGACCGCCAGCCCGCTGCGCAACTGGTGCCGGAAGAACTTTCTCAACTACCTGCGCCTGCGTGAGTGGCGCGATGCCCATCGGCAACTGAGCCTGATCTGCCGTGACCTGCAGTTGAGCCTCAACAAAGAACCGGCCGACTACCCGAAACTGCACAAGGCGATCCTCTCCGGGTTGCTCAGCCAGATTGGCCAGAAGAGCGAAGACGGTGACTACCTGGGCGCGCGTCAACGGCGCTTCTGGGTTCACCCGTCGTCCGGGCTGGGTAAAAAGCGCCCGCAGTGGATCATGACTGCTGAGCTGGTGGAAACCACCAAGCTCTATGCGCGCATGGTGGCGAAAATCGAGCCGGACTGGATCGAGCCGCTGGCCACCCACCTGATCAAGAAAAACCATTTCGAGCCGCACTGGGAGAAGAGGCGCGGCCAGGTGGTGGCGTACGAGCAGGTCACGCTCTATGGCTTGATCGTGGTGGGCCGTCGCCCGGTGCACTTTGGCCCGGTCGATCCGGTGATGTCCCGGGAGCTGTTTATCCGTGAGGCGCTGGTGGGCGGGGAAATCCAGTCGAAGGCCAAGTGCCTGAGCGCCAATCGCCGTCTGCTCGAACAGCTTGACGAACTGGAGGCCAAGGCCCGGCGTCGCGACATTCTCGCCGATGACGAAACCCTGTACGGTTTCTACGAAGCGCGCTTGCCCGCCGAGATTCATCAGACTGCGACCTTCGACAGTTGGTACCGGGTCCACAGCCAGAAAGACCCGCAACTGCTGATCATGCGCGAGGAAGACGTGCTGGCGCGTGAGGCCAGCGAGGTCACTGCCGCGCAGTATCCCGATACCTTGCGTCTGGGTGACCTGAGCCTGGCGCTCAGCTACCACTTTGAGCCCAACCATCCGCGCGACGGTGTGACTGTGCGTGTGCCGGCGCCGTTGTTGCCGAGTTTGCCGGGCGAGCGCCTGGAGTGGCTGGTGCCGGGCTTGCTGGAAGCCAAATGTATTGCCCTGGTGCGCAACCTGCCCAAGGCCTTGCGCAAGAATTTCGTGCCGGTACCGGACTTTGTCAGGGCCGCCTTGCAGCGCATGACTTTCGCCGAGGGCTCGTTGCCGCAGGCGCTGGGCCGTGAACTGCTGCGCATGACCGGCGCGCGAGTCAGCGATGAAGCCTGGGCCGAAGCGGCGGGGCAGGTGGACAATCACCTGAAAATGAACCTGGAAGTGGTCGATGGCCAAGGCAAGTTCCTCGGCGAAGGCCGCGACCTGGCCGAATTGACCGCACGTTTCGTTGCCGCAAGCCAGGCCGCACTGGCAGTGCCACAGACCGAGAAAAGCCAGCAGCCGGTACAGGCCAAGGCCTTTGCCCAGGTCGCCGAGACGGCCCAGCAGAAGATTGCCGGCCTGTCGATGACGGTGTACCCGGCGCTGGTCGAAGAAAACGGCACGGTCAAGGAAGGGCGCTTCTCGACCCTGGCCGAAGCCGAGTTCCAGCATCGCCGCGCCTTGCAGCGTTTGCTCTTGCAACAACTGGCCGAGCCGGCCAAGTTCCTGCGCGGCAAATTGCCGGGGTTGACCGAACTGGGCTTGCTGTACCGCGAGCTGGGACGAATCGAGGCCTTGGTCGAAGACATCCTCCTGGCCAGCCTCGACAGCTGCATTCTCGACGGTGAAAGCAGCCTGCCGCGCGATGGTGCTGGGCTGGCCTCGCTGGCCGAGCGCAAGCGCGGTAGCTGGACTGAGCATGCCGAGCGTCTGGCCCGCCTGACCCTGGAAATCCTCAAACTCTGGCACGGCTTGCAGAAGCGCTTCAAAGGCAAGATCGATCTGGCTCAGGCCGTCGCCCTCAATGACATCAAGCTGCAACTGAGCAACCTGGTGTACCCAGGCTTTGTCCGCGAAACGCCTGGGCTGTGGCTCAAGGAACTGCCGCGCTACCTCAAGGCCATCGAGCTGCGCCTGGAAAAGCTGGGCAGCCAGGTGCAGAAGGACCGGGTCTGGAGCGGTGAGCTGGGCAATCTGTGGGCGCAATTTAAAGCGCGCGCAGACAAGCACGCCCAGGAAGGCAAGCGCGATGAGCAGCTGACCCTCTACCGCTGGTGGCTGGAGGAATATCGGGTGTCGCTGTTCGCTCAGCAACTGGGTACAAAAGTGCCGGTTTCTGACAAAAGACTCAGCAAGCAGTGGAGTCTGGTAGAAGCCTAAAGCCCTTTACTTGTGGCACACTTGGCCGATATTCGTTGCTGCTGCGCCGATCTTGCCGGCAGCAACCGATACCGAATGCAGTGCCCGGCAGCGCGTCCGCTGGCGGGTTGAGTACGCACATAAGTTGGCACTAACGTGCTAGCTGACCGAATCGAACAGGCCGTTGCCCGGCGGGCATCGACCCTTAACAGAGGAACGACCGTGCATAACGTCGTCATCAGCGGCACCGGCCTGTACACCCCGGCCAACAGCATCTCCAACGAAGAGCTGGTGGAATCGTTCAACGCTTATGTGAAGCAGTTCAATGCTGACAACACCCAGGCCATCGAGCGCGGCGAGGTGCAGGCACTGGCAGAGTCCAGCGCCGCCTTCATCGAAAAAGCCTCGGGCATCAAGAGTCGCTTTGTCATGGACAAAGCCGGTATTCTCGATCCGCAGCGCATGAAGCCACGTTTGCCGGAGCGTTCCAACGACGAGCCGTCGATTCTCTGCCAGATGGGTGTCGCTGCGGCTGAGCAGGCCTTGCAACGCGCCGGCCGTACGGCCGCCGACGTCGATGCCGTGATCGTCGCCTGCTCCAACCTGCAGCGCCCGTACCCGGCGATTGCCATCGAAGTGCAACAGGCACTGGGCATCAACGGCTTTGGCTTCGACATGAACGTTGCCTGCTCATCGGCCACCTTCGGTATCCAGACGGCTTGCAACAGCGTGCAACTGGGCCAGGCCCGCGCGATTCTGGTGATCAGCCCGGAAATCTGCACCGGCCACCTGAACTTCCGCGACCGTGACAGCCATTTCATTTTTGGTGATGCTGCCACCGCCGTGTTGGTGGAACGTGCCGACCTCGCCACTTCGGCGCATCAGTTCGATATCGTCAGCACCAAACTGTTGACGCAGTTCTCCAACAATATCCGCAACAACTTCGGCTTCCTCAACCGTGCTGCCGAAGAGGGTATCGACGCTGCCGACAAACTCTTCGTTCAGGAAGGCCGCAAGGTGTTCCGTGAAGTTTGCCCGATGGTGGCCGAGCTGATCGCCCAGCACCTGGCCGACAACAGCATCAGCGTCAGCGACGTCAAACGCTTCTGGCTGCACCAGGCCAACCTGAGCATGAACCACCTGATCGTCAAGAAACTGCTCGGCCGTGACGCCCTGGAATCCGAAGCACCGGTGATTCTCGACAGCTATGCCAACACCAGTTCAGCCGGCTCGGTGATTGCCCTGCACAAACATCAGGACGACCTGCCCGCAGGTTCCCTGGGCGTGCTCAGCTCCTTTGGTGCTGGCTATTCGATCGGCAGCGTGATTTTGCGCAAGCGCTGAATCGGCGGGTAATACAACGCCTGCTAAGGATAAGGTGGCAATGTCTGCCGATTTCGAAACGCGCCTGCTAGAGCGCCTGTTGCGAGCAGATCAACAGGCCTACAAGGAGTTGGTCAACACCTACCAGGGCGCCATGCGCGCGGTGGCCTACGCCATTCTTGGCAGCCGTCAGGCCGACGAAGCGGTGCAGGATGCCTGGTTGGCCGTGGTACGCGGCCTGCCGGGTTTTCAGCGGCGTTCCAGCCTCAAGACCTGGCTGCTGACCATCACCGCCAATGCTGCCAAAACCCGCTACAAGCAGAACCGCCGCGAAGTGTTGCTGGATGACTTGCCTGCCCCGCATGGCACTGTCGGTGATGAGCGCTTTGCCGGTGATGGTCATTGGCTGTTGGCGCCTTCCTCCTGGCACACTGACTCGCCTGAAGCGCTGCTCAGCCAGGATGAGTTGCGCGAGTGCCTGGAGCACACCCTGCTCAGCCTGTCGCAACTGCAAAGCAGCGTACTGGTGCTGCGCGAGCGTCAGGGCCTGGAGCTGGAGGAGATCTGTAATCTTCTCGACCTATCGCTCTCCAATGTCCGCGTGCTGCTGCACCGGGCGAGGCTGAAAGTCTTTGCCACCCTTGAACACTTTGAGGAGACCGGCCAATGCTGAGTTGCAAGGAACTGGTGGCCTGCTCAAGCGATTACCTGGATGGGCAATTGGCCCTGGGTGAAAAGCTGCTGGCCCGCCAGCACTTGTTGTTCTGTAAAAACTGCCGTCGCTTCATCAAACAATTGCGCCTGACTCAGGCAACCATCAAGGCGATGCCGGAGCCTGCGGTAGACGATGTTGACGAAATCGTCCAGCGCATGACCCGCGCGCAACAGCCGCCAAAACAGCCCTGAAACCCGCTGAAAGGCCCTGCAATGGGGCTTTTCTGCTTATTCGTATTCGAAGTAAAAAAGTTCCCCTGTAATAAAACATTTATATAAAAGCCACTGATCTGACATAACCCCCCGCCAAGATTCCTCCCCAGCACAAGTGGCTCAAGCCGCGTGTTTTTCCAACATTATCAAGACCATAAAGTAGGGGAGCTTCTTCGATGATCCGTAAGCACTTCGCAGGTTTCGCAGCCAGCGCCTTGGCCATGGCCGTTACCGCCCAGGCTTTCGCGGGTACCGTGACCACCGACGGCGCCGATATCGTAGTCAAGACCAAAGGTGGCCTCGAGGTCGCTACCACCGACAAGGAATTCAGCTTCAAGCTGGGCGGTCGTGTTCAGGCGGACTACAGCCGTTTTGACGGTTTCTACACCAAAAACGGCAACACTGCCGACGCTGGCTACTTCCGCCGCGCCTACCTGGAACTGGGCGGTGTGATGTACACCGACTGGGCCTACGCCATCGCTTACGACTTCTCGCACAACTCCGGTGGCGACAACCGCTCCGAAGATGGCTACTTCGACGAAGCCTCGCTGGCCTACAACGGCTTCAAGCCAGTGTCGATCAAGGTGGGTCGTTTCGACCCTGAATTCGGTCTGGAAAAAGCCACCAGCTCCAAGTGGGTCACCGCGCAAGAGCGTACCGCTGCCTACGACCTGGTTGACTGGACCAACTCGCACAACGGCGGCATGGGTCTGCAGGCATCGGGTAACGCCGGTGACTCGCTGTACGGTTCGGTAGGTGTGTTCGCCAAAGATGCCACCAACCAGGACAAGGATGGCGACAGCACCAAGCAGTTCAACCTGCGCGGCGTTTTCGCGCCGATGCACGAAGCGGGTAACGTCCTGCACTTCGGTATCAACTACGCCCAGCGTGATCTCTCCGACACCGCGTTCGATGGCCGCATCCGCAGCCGTCTGGGCATGCGCGGGGTGAGCACCGATGGTGGTCAGGATGCCGGTGACAACGGTAACCGTCTGGTCCTCGGTGGTGCCAACAACACCCCTGCCGGTGCTTTTGACACCGACAAGGCCTGGAACCTGGAAGCGGCATGGGCCATGGGCCCGTTCTCGGTACAGGGCGAATACATCAAGCGTGACACTCAGGCCGACGACGACGCGTTCTCTGACATCAAATCGACTGGCTACTACGGTCAACTGGCCTACACCCTGACCGGCGAAGCGCGTGGCTACAAGCTGGGCAAATTCGATGCGATCAAGCCGCAGAACAAGCAGATCGGCGCCTGGGAAGTGTTCTACCGCTACGACCACCTGAGCACTGACGATGACAACGGTGCATTCGCCGATGTCAGCGACATCGAAGCCAAGGTGCACAACGTCGGTGTGAACTGGTACGCCAACGAATCGATCAAGCTCAGCGGCGTATACGTCAAAGCCAAAGTCGACAACGCCGAAAACAGTGTCGGCGACGACAGCGGCGACGGCTTCGTCATGCGCGCGCAGTACGTGTTCTAAGCCATACCGCTCCTCATCCGTTAGATCTTCAGCCCCGCCTGTGCGGGGCTTTTTTTGTCTCGGGTAGGAGCGGGCTTGCCCCGCGATTGCGATGTGGCAGGCAGCCCGCAATCGCGGGGCAAGCCCGCTCCCACTGGTTCAGTCCAATAATCCGTGAAGCACCTTTTTTTCGTTGGCGTGAAGAGGCAGACTGCGCCAATGCCTAGCCTAATCCTGTCAAAACTCGCCGAACTTTCACCTGCCAGCTGGGATGCCCTGGTGCCGGGTGCACAACCGTTTTTACGCCATGCCTTCCTCAGCAGTCTGGAAGACAGCGGCAGCGTCAGCCCACGTACTGGCTGGACGCCCGCGCATCGCTTGCTAACCGATGCGGCAGGGCAGGTGCAGGCGGCGTTGCCGGCTTACGAGAAAACCCACTCCTTCGGTGAGTACGTGTTCGATCACGGTTGGGCCGACGCCTGTGAGCGGGCCGGCATTGCCTATTACCCCAAGCTGCTTGGTGCGGTGCCGTTTTCGCCGGTCACAGGCTCGCGGCTGTTGGGCAGCGCGCAGGCTGCTGGCGAACTGATCGATCAGCTCAGCCAGGACCTGGCAGGCCAAGGGCTGTCGGGGGCACACATCAACTTCACCGATGCCGAAGGCGACGCGCTCATGCGCACGCGAGCGGGCTGGATGGAGCGTCTGGGGTGTCAGTTCCACTGGCGCAACCAGGGCTATCGGGATTTTCAGGACTTTCTCGACAGCCTCAGCTCACGCAAGCGCAAACAGATGCGCAAGGAGCGTGAGCAAGTGGCCGGGCAGGGCATCGAGTTTCGCTGGTACCGCGGTGATGAGTTGAGCGAGGCGCAGTGGGATTTTGTCTTCGCCTGTTACGCCAACACCTACGCGGTGCGTCGCCGGGCACCGTACCTGACGCGTTCATTCTTCAGCCTGCTGGCTGAGCGCATGCCGTCGGCCATCCGCGTGGTCATGGCGCGCCAGGGCGGGCGCGAGGTTGCCATGGCGTTCAGCCTGGTCGGTGGCGATAGCCTGTATGGCCGCTATTGGGGCTGCGTGGATGAGTTCGATCGATTGCACTTCGAGACCTGTTTCTATCAGGGCATGGACTTTGCCATTGCCGAGGGGCTGCAGCGCTTTGATGCCGGTGCACAGGGCGAGCACAAACTGATTCGTGGCTTTGAGCCGGTGATTACTCGGTCTTGGCACTATCTGCTGCATCCAGGATTGCGCCGGGCGGTAGACGAATTTCTGCAGCAAGAGCGGGCAGGGGTGTTGGCCTATGCCGAAGAGGCACGCAGCGCCTTGCCCTATCGCCAAGGCTGAAGGCTTGCCTGTAGGAGCGGGCTTGCCCCGCGATAGCGATCTGCCTGTGACACCGCATCGCGGGGCAAGCCCGCTCCCACAGGCAAGCCCGCTCCCACAGTTTGGTTCATTCGATGCCCACGAATCCGCCGGTCTGGTGGTGCCACAAGCGTGCATACAAGCCCTGCTGGGCGAGCAGTTCGGCATGGCTGCCCATCTCGGCAATCCGGCCTTTTTCCAGCACCACCAGGCGATCCATGCGTGCAATGGTCGACAGGCGGTGGGCGATGGCGATCACCGTCTTGCCTTGCATCAGGGTCTCCAAACTTTCCTGAATCGCCGCTTCGACTTCCGAGTCCAGGGCTGAGGTGGCTTCGTCCATGATCAGGATCGGGGCGTTCTTGAGCAGCACCCGGGCAATGGCAATGCGCTGACGCTGCCCGCCCGAGAGCTTGACCCCACGCTCTCCGACATGGGCATCGAAACCGGTGCGCCCCTGGGCGTCGGACAGCAGCGGGACGAATTCGTCGGCGCGGGCGCGGCGCACGGCTTCCCACAGCGCTTCCTCGCTGGCGTCGGGGCGCCCGTACAGCAGGTTGTCGCGGATCGAACGATGCAGCAGCGAGGTGTCCTGGGTGATCATGCCGATCTGCGCGCGCAGGCTGGCTTGTGATACCAGCGCGATATCCTGGCCATCGATGAGGATGCGTCCGCTTTCCAGGTCGTACAGGCGCAGCAGCAGGTTGACCAGGGTCGATTTACCCGCGCCCGAGGGGCCGATCAGGCCGATTTTCTCGCCGGGACGGATCTCCAGGTTGAGGCCATCGATGATGCGGCTGCCTTTGCCGTAACGAAAGCCGACATTCTCGAACTTCACTGCCCCACGTTCGACGTTCAGCGCCGGGGCGTTGGGCTGGTCGGTCACGGTCACCGGTTGGGCGATGGTCTGCAGGCCGTCCTGAACCATGCCGATGTTTTCGAAGATGCCGTTGACCACCCACATGATCCATCCGGACATGTTGACAATGCGGATGACCAGGCCAGTGGCCAGGGCAATGGCGCCAACGCTGATCAGCGACTGGCTCCACAGCCACAGGGCCAGGCCGGTGGTGGTGACGATCAGCAGGCCGTTGAGGCTGGTGATGACCACGTCCATGCTGGTCACCACGCGGGAGGCCAGTTGGGTCTTTTCAGTCTGCTCGCTGATGGCTTCGCGGGCGTACTGTTGTTCGAAATCGGTGTGGGCAAACAACTTGAGGGTCGCGATGTTGGTGTAGCCATCGACGATGCGCCCCATCAGTTTGGAGCGGGCATCGGACGACACCACCGCACGGGCTTTGACCCGTGGCACAAAGTAGTACAGCGCGCCGATGTAACAGAGGATCCAGCTGATTAACGGCAGCATCAGGCGCCAGTCGGCCTCGGCAAACAGCACCAGCGAACTGATGGCATAGATCAGGACGTGCCACAGTGCGTCCACCGCCTGCACGGCCGAGTCACGCAGTGAGTTGCCGGTTTGCATGATGCGCTGGGCAATGCGCCCGGCAAAATCGCTCTGGAAGAAATTCAGGCTCTGTTTGAGCACGTAGGTGTGGTTTTGCCAGCGGATCATGCTGGTCATGCCGGGGCTGATGGTCTGGTGCACCAGCAGGTCGTGCAGGCCAACGAACACTGGGCGTAGCAACAGCGCTACTACCAGCATCCAGATCAGTTCACCGGCGTGTTCGCTGAAAAAGTTGATGTTAGGGGTGCCCTGAGCCAGATCGATGATCCGGCTCAGGTAGCTGAACAGTGCCACTTCAATGATTGCGCCGATCAGGCCGACCACCAGCAGCGCAGCAAAGCTGGGCCACACCTGCCGCAGGTAGTACAGGTAGAACGGCAATACCGTACTGGGCGGCGACGCGCTGGGGGCTTCACGAAAAATATCGATCAGCTTTTCGAAACGACGGAACAACATGAAAAAGGCAACTCCTGTTCAGGTAGACCCTCAGGCCTTGGCTCACGTCCTTGTGAGGCAGTGGGTCAGTCGATGCGTTTGGCCGACTTGATGTACACCGGGTCGGCCGGTACGTCGCGCATGCCGCGCTTGACGGTGGTGGGCGAGTTGACGATCTGGTCGACCACGTCCATGCCTTTGACTACTTTGGCGAAGACCGCATAGCCCGCATCGCGGCCGGGGTTGAGGAAATCGTTATCCGCCACGTTGATGAAGAACTGGCTGGTGGCCGAGTTCGGGTCGGAGGTGCGCGCCATCGACAGGGTGCCGCGGGTGTTATGCAGGCCGTTGCTGGCTTCGTTCTTGATCGGGGCGTTGGTGCGCTTTTGCTGCATGTCAGCGGTGAAACCACCGCCTTGGGCCATGAAGCCAGGAATCACACGGTGGAAAATGGTGTTGTTGTAGAAGCCGCTGTCCACGTACTCCAGAAAGTTCTTGCTGCTGATCGGTGCCTTGACCGGGTCGAGTTCCACTTCGATCTGGCCGAAGCTGGTGTCGAGCAGAACGTGGGGGGCTTTGTCGGCAGCCATGACGCTGGCGGCGAAGACGACCGAGCAGGTGGCAAGCAGAAGTTTTTTCAGCATGGGCTCAATGTTCCTTGAGAGGTGGTGGACGCTGCCAGAAACTGCAGCAGCGTCTGGTTGAAAACCTGGGGTTGATCCAAGGGTGTAGCGTGCCGCGAATCTTCGATGACCGCCAGCCGCGCCTGAGGCATCAGGCGCACGTAATGTTCTTTCAGGGCGACCGGGGTGTAGTCCTGGTCGGCGCTGATAACCAGGGTAGGACAGCGGATCTGCCCCAGACGTTCGCGCACGCCCCAACCGACAATGGCATCGAAGCTGGCCAGGTAGGCGCGTTTGTCGTTTTGCGCCCAGCGTTCGGCCATCTTGCGGCGCAGGTCGGCCTGCTGCGGTTTGGGGAACAAGCGCGCCGCCAGGCCCTTGCCGACGGCTTCGAGGCTGAGCGCACGGGCCAGGGCCCAGCGTTTGGCCCACCAGATCCAGTCCTGGGCGGTGCGGCGTTTGACTTCAGGAGCACTGTTGACGATGCACAGGCTGCGTAACCACTCAGGATGATCGACGGCAAACTGAAAGCCGATCATGCCGCCCATCGACAGGCCAACCAGGTGCACCGGGCCGCATTGCAGGTGTTCGAGCAGTGCCAGCAGGTCGGCACTGAAGCTCTGGATACTGTAGCGCTCGCGGGGTTTGTCGGAGCGGCCGTGGCCGCGGATGTCGAGCAGAATCACCCGGTAGTGCCGGGCCAGTGTTGGCACCTGCATCTCCCAGTCCTTGCAACTGGAGCCCAGGCCATGCAGCAGCACCAGCGGATCACCCTGGCCATATTCCTCATAGTGCAGCGAACAACCTTCATGTTCGAAATAGGCCATGGGCGTGATTCCTGTCAGGCTTGGGCGGGGGCGGCGAAGGGCACGTCCAGCGGCGCGGTATCGAAGTTGCGCAACAATTCGATAAGAATCTGCGTGGCCGGGCCCAGGGGTTTGTCCTTGTTGGAGTAAAGGTAGAACAGTGGATGGCGACTGCCACCCTGATCCAGTGGCAGGGGCTTGAGTACGCCCTCGCGCAACTCCCGCTCGATCAGGTGGCGGGGCAGCCAGGCAAAGCCCAGGCCGCTGCTGACAAAGGTCGCGGCGGTGGCCAGGCTGCCGACGGTCCAGCGCTGTTCCGCGCCAAGCCAGCCGACGTCGCGCGGCTGGGCGCGGCCCGAGTCACGGATCACCACTTGCAGTTGGCTTTCCAGGTCCTGGAAGTTCAGCTCACGGCCCAGGCGATGCAGGCTGTGCTCCGGGTGGGCGACGGCGACGAACTCCACCGAACTGAGCTCGGTACCCAGATAGCCGGAAATATTGAAACCGCTGATGGCCAGGTCAGCGATGCCTTCATGCAGGACTTCCTCGACCCCGGACAGCACTTCTTCACGCAGGCGTACGCGACAGCCGCGGCTTTGCGGCATGAAGGCACTCAGTGCGCGCACCAGGCGGGCGTTGGGGTAAGCGGCATCGACCACCAGGCGTACTTCAGCCTCCCAGCCCTGTTCCATATGGTGGGCGAGGTCTTCCAGCTGGCTGGCCTGCTTGACCAGTTGCCGGGAGCGGCGCAACAGCACGTTACCGGCTTCGGTCAGCACCGCCTTGCGTCCGTCGATGCGCAGCAATGGCACGCCGAGTTGATCCTGCATGCGCGCCACGGTGTAGCTCACCGAAGATTGCGAACGGTGCAGCGCTTCGGCCGCCTGGGCAAAACCACCGTGGTCGACCACTGCTTGCAGGGTCCGCCACTGATCCAGGGTAACGCGCGGCGCTTTCATCTTCGGCTCCTGTTGTCCTAAGCTGGCGCTCTTTCATGGAGAGCGTCGTATGAAGAAATGTTGTGCTGTACTGCTGGCCCTGCTTCCGCTCACAGCCTTGGCGTACCCCATCGATGTGGAAAAACAGCTCGATGGCGTCAAGCTCGACTACACCACGTACGACACTGACCGTGACATGGGGTCGATCACCCTAAACAACTACGGCGAAGTGGCCGCGCAGTGCAAGGTACTGTTCCGCAATGGCCCGGAAGCCCCCAGGGTGCGCCGGGTACAGGTGCCGGCCAAGCAAAGCAAAGACGTCACGGCCAAGTTCAACCGCGAAATCATCAAGCTGCGTATCAGCCTGGACTGCAAGCCGCAGTAAGTCGCGGGTTGTGCTGTAGAGGCTAGCGTACTGCCACAATAAAACAAATAAACTGATAGATTGCACCCAGATTTTACGCTTTTTAATCGATCAGTAGCTGATTAATCTTACCTCCATCGACTTACCGCATTTGCCGATGGAGGCAACCCCATGTCCCATGTACTCGTTATCGAAAGCAGCGCCCGCCAGCAGGACTCGATCTCCCGGCAACTGACCCGCGATTTCGTCAGCCAGTGGCAAGCCGCCCATCCTGGCGACCAGATCACCCTGCGTGACTTGGCCGTCAACCCGGTGCCGCACCTGGACGCCAACCTGCTCGGTGGCTGGATGAAGCCTGAAGACCAGCGCAGCGGCGACGAACTGCAGGCCCTGGCCCGTTCCAACGAGCTGACTGACGAAGTGCTGGCGGCTGATGTGCTGGTGCTGGCTGCACCGATGTACAACTTCACCATCCCGAGCACCTTGAAAGCCTGGCTGGACCACGTGCTGCGTGCCGGCATCACCTTCAAGTACACCGAAACCGGCCCGCAAGGCCTGCTGACCGGCAAGAAGGCCTACATCCTGACCGCCCGCGGTGGTATCCACGCAGGTGCCAGTAGCGACCATCAGGAACCGTACCTGCGTCAGGTGATGGCCTTTATCGGTATCCATGACGTCACCTTCATTCACGCTGAAGGCCTGAACCTGGGCGGTGACTTCCATGAGAAGGGCCTCAATCACGCCAAGGCTCAACTGGCTGCGGTGGCCTGAGTCAGCAACTGAATTTTCCCGCCTGACACCTGTTGCTCCCTTGGGTGTGCCTGCCCGGTCCATGACCGGGCTTTTTTATGCCTGAAAATCGCGGGGCAAGCCCGCTCCCACCGAAGGTTGAGCACAGCCCCGGTGGGAGCGGGCTTGCCCCGCGATCGGTGAAAAGCTAAGGTCGCCGCCTTCACTGCAAGGGGCAAACATGGGCTATTTACTGATCGTCGCGCTGATCCAGGCATTTTCTTTCAGCCTGATTGGCGAGTACCTGGCGGGGCACGTCGACAGCTATTTCGCAGTGCTGGCGCGTGTGGTGCTGGCTGGCCTGGTGTTTTTGCCGTTGACCCGCTGGCGTCAGGTTGAGCCGCGCTTCATGCGTTCGATGCTGTTGATCGGCGCGCTGCAGTACGGCATCACCTATGTGTGCCTGTACCTGAGCTTCCGGGTGTTGACGGTGCCGGAGGTGTTGCTGTTCACCATCCTCACGCCTTTGCACGTAACCCTGATCGAAGACGCCCTGAACCGGCGTTTCAACCCTTGGGCACTGGTGGCAGCCCTGGTAGCCGTGGCAGGTGCGGCGGTGATCCGCTTCGACAGCATCAGCCCGGACTTCTTCATCGGCTTCCTGTTGCTGCAACTGGCCAACTTCACCTATGCCGCCGGTCAGGTGCTGTACCGTCATCTGATTGCTCGTAACCCCAGCGACCTGCCGCATTACCGGCGCTTTGGCTATTTCTACCTGGGCGCTTTGCTGGTGGTATTGCCAGCGTTCCTGGCATTCGGCAACAGCCAGCACCTGCCGAGCACCGATGTGCAATGGCTGGTGTTGCTGTTCCTCGGGCTGTGCCCGACGGCGCTGGGCCTGTACTGGTGGAACAAGGGGGCCTGCCTGGTATCCGGCGCGACCCTGGCGGTGATGAACAACCTGCACGTGCCAGTGGGGCTGCTGCTCAACTTGCTGATCTGGAATCAGCACGAGCCGCTGGGCAGGTTGTTCATCGGTGGGGCGGTGATCCTCGCCTCGCTATGGCTCGGTCGTCTCGGCAGTCAGCGTCCGCTGTGGGCTGGGCAGGCTCGACGGTAGCAGCCCGGCACGCAGGTCGTTGCCGCTAGGCTGCTGATACAGGCTCAGGCCGAACTCCGGCATGACCGCCAGCAGGTAGTCGAAGATGTCACCCTGGATGCGTTCGTAATCGCCCCAGGCGGTGGTGCGGGTGAAGCAGTAGATTTCCAGCGGCACGCCCTGGGCGGTGGTCTGCATCTGGCGGACCATGCAAGTCATGTTCGGCTGGATTTCCGGGTGGCTCTTCAGATAAGCCAGGGCATAGGCGCGGAAGGTGCCGAGGTTGGTCATGCGCCGACGGTTGGCCGACAGCTCGGCGACATTGCCTTGAGCCTCGTTCCAGGCCTTGAGCTCGCTGCGTTTGCGGGTCATGTAATCGGTCAGCAGGCGCACTTGGCTCAGGCGCTGTTCTTCATCGTTGTTCAGAAAACGTACGCCGCCAGCGTCGATGAACAGGCTGCGCTTGATCCGTCGCCCACCTGACTGCTGCATGCCGCGCCAGTTCTTGAACGACTCGGACATCAACCGCCAGGTCGGAATGGAAACGATGGTTTTATCGAAGTTCTGTACCTTGACCGTATGCAGGGTGATGTCCACCACATCGCCATCGGCACCGACTTGCGGCATTTCGATCCAGTCGCCGACCCGCAGCATGTCGTTGCTGGTCAACTGCACGCTGGCGACGAACGACAGCAGGGTGTCTTTGTACACCAACAGAATGACCGCCGACATTGCACCCAGACCCGACAGCAGCAACAGCGGTGAGCGGTCGATCAGGGTGGCGACGATGATGATCGCGCCAAACACGTACAGCACCATCTTGGCCAGTTGTACGTAGCCTTTGATCGAGCGGGTGCGTGCGTGTTCAGTGCGTGCATAGATGTCCAGCAGGGCATCGAGCAGGGCGCTGATCGCCAGCATCAGGAACAGGATGGTGAAGGCCAGCGCGACGTTGCCGAGGAAATGCTGGCTGGTGGCGTTGAGCTCCGGCACCAGTTTCAGGCCGAATTGCACCACCAGTGACGGCGTCATTTGCGCCAGGCGATGAAACACCTTGTTTTGCAGCAGGTCGTTGACCCAGTGCAGTGCCGGCTGTCTGGCCAGTAGTTTGACAGCATGCAGGATCAGAAAGCGTGCCACCCGGCCCAGCACCAGGGCGATGGCCAGCAGAAGGCCCAGGCCAAGGCCTGCGTGCAGTACGGGATGTTGGTCGAGGGTGCCCCACAAATCGAGGGCGTTTTGCCAGAACTGTTCAATAGCCATGCGGTAGTTGACGTGTCCGAAGTGAAAAAGAGCGACTATTAGAGCCCGGAAAGGTCCAACAGTGCCAAAAGAAATTCGGCTAAGGCGCTGGAAAACGTTACCCTATACGGCTGAATTTCTGCACATGCCCGAGGTACACCCGTGTTTTCCCAATTCGCCCTGCACGAACGCCTGCTCAAAGCCGTTGCTGCACTGAACTTCGTAGAGCCGACTCCAGTGCAGGCGGCCGCCATTCCTCTGGCTTTGCAGGGGCGTGACCTGCGGGTAACGGCGAAAACCGGTAGCGGCAAAACCGCAGCGTTCGTGCTGCCGGTGCTTAACCGCCTGGTCGATCTGAAGCAAAAACGTGTCGAGATCCGCGCCCTGGTGCTGCTGCCAACCCGTGAGCTGGCGCAGCAGACCCTCAAGGAAATCGAGCGTTTTGCCCAGTTCACCTTCATCAAGGCCGGCATGATCACCGGCGGTGAAGACTTCAAGGAACAGGCCGCCATGCTGCGCAAGGTGCCGGACATCCTGGTTGGCACCCCGGGCCGTATGCTTGAGCAACTGAACGCCGGCAACCTGAAGCTTGAGCACGTGCAGGTGGTGGTGCTCGACGAAGCCGACCGCATGCTCGACATGGGCTTTGCCGAAGACGTCGAACGCCTGTGCGGCGAGTGCCCGAACCGCGAACAGACCCTGCTGTTCTCCGCCACCACCGGCGGTGCAGGCCTGCGCGACATGATCACCAAGGTCCTCAAAGAGCCTGAGCACCTGATGCTCAACACCGTCAGCCAGCTCAACGACGGTACCCGCCAGCAGATCATCACCGCTGACCACAACCAGCACAAAGAGCAGATCGTGCAGTGGCTGCTGGCCAACGAGACCTACCAGAAGGCGATCATCTTCACCAACACCCGGGTCATGGCCGACCGCATCTACGGTCACCTGGTGGCCAAAGACTTCAAAGCCTTCGTTCTGCACGGCGACAAAGACCAGAAAGACCGCAAGCTGGCCATCGAGCGCCTGAAGCAAGGCGGCGCGAAAGTGCTGGTGGCAACCGACATCGCTGCGCGTGGCCTGGACGTTGACGGCCTGGACCTGGTGATCAACTTCGACATGCCACGCAGCGGTGATGAATACGTGCACCGTATCGGCCGTACTGGCCGCGCCGGTAACGAAGGCCTGGCGGTTTCGCTGATTTGCCACGGCGACTGGAACCTGATGTCGAGCATCGAGCGCTACCTCAAGCAGAGCTTCGAGCGTCGTGTCATCAAGGAAGTCAAAGGCACCTACAGCGGGCCGAAGAAGGTCAAGGCGTCGGGCAAGGCCGCAGGCGTGAAGAAGAAAAAGACCGACAAGAAGGGCGACAAGAAAGTCGTTGCCAAGCGCAAGCCGACGGCCAAGCCAAAACCGAATGCGCCGCTGGCCAGTGCTGACGGCCTGGCGCCACTCAAGCGTCGTAAGCCGGCTGCTGAGTAACGCCTGAATCGCGGGGCAAGCCCGCTCCTACAACGCTCTGTGGGAGCGGGCTTGCCCCGCGATGGCTTCAAACCTGCTTCTGCGCTTCCCGCAGCTCCTGCAACCGTTTATTGATCAGCTGACACTTGTCCGGCAAGTCTTTGCTGGCGCTCTCCAGCTTCATGCCTTTCAACTCATCATTGATCTCCTTGGCCTTCTGCGGATTCTGCTCCGTCAGCCGCGAGACTTCCTTGGCCAGTTCTTCACGTTTCTCCGTCGCCTCTTCAAGCGTGCACGCCCAACTGGGCAGGGCCAGCAACAGGCTGGCGGCGGCAGCAATGTTCAATAGGGTTTTCATCGGCAGCGCTCCGCTGACTGGGTGTTGCGGTTGATGCCCTGGCGGCAGGCAAAGTTCAAACACAAAGACTGGCAATCAAGCGCCGCCGCCGTGGATAATTGCCGTTGGATCCACACTGCCGAGATTTTTCCATGCTGTTAGCCATTAGCCGGTGCTGGCAATGAGCGCCACCCGTCGCAATACCGATGCCTTCGCCCTGCAAGTGATGCTGGTGCTATGCCTGATCTGGGGCATTCAGCAGGTGATGATCAAGCTCGCAGCGCCAGATATCGCGCCAGTGATGCAACAGGCCTTGCGCTCGGGGATGGCGGCCGTGCTGGTTGGCTTGCTGATGTGCTTTCGCGGTGGCTGGGATCAGGTAGCCCACACCTGGCGTGGCGGCCTGTTGGCCGGTGCCTTGTTCGGCCTGGAGTTCTTGTTCATCGCTGAAGGCTTGAAGCTGACTTCAGCCGCGCATATGTCGGTGTTCCTCTACACCGCCCCGGTATTCACGGCCCTGGGCCTGCATTTCCTGTTGCCCAGCGAGCGCCTGCGGCCATTGCAGTGGCTGGGTATCGTGCTGGCCTTTGGCGGTATTGCCTACGCCTTCGCTGGCGGTGTGTCATGGTCCGACATGGACAGCCGAATGTTGCTGGGCGACGCCTTTGGCGTGCTGGCCGGTCTGGCCTGGGGCGCAACCACGGTGGTGGTGCGCGGCTCACGGCTGTCGGAAGCACCGGCGACCCTGACGCTGTTCTATCAACTGGCGGTGGGTTTTGTCGGCCTGTTGCTGATTGCGGTGCTCAGTGGTCAGGTCACGCAGGTGCACTTCACCACGCTGGCGATCGGCAGCTTGCTGTTCCAGGGCCTGATCGTGTCGTTCTTCAGTTACCTGACCTGGTTCTGGTTGCTGCGCCGTTACCTGGCGTCGAACCTGGCGGTGTTCTCTTTCATCACCCCGTTGTTCGGGGTGACCTTCGGTGTGTTGCTGCTGGATGAGCCGCTGAGCCTGAACTTCGTGCTGGGCGCGGTAATGGTGTTGCTCGGCGTTACCCTGGTTAGTGCTGAGCAGTGGGTGCGCCGCCACTTGCGCAAGTGGCTCGGCTAGGCTGGCTGCGCCATAGCAGCGCCCCCGCCACGAGCAGGCCGCTGCCGGCGACCATCAGCGCCGGTTGCAGGCCTGCGGCGAACTGGTTACTCAAGGCCGCGAGCAAGGGGCCGCTGAGCTGGCCGAGAGCAAAGCAGGCGGTCAGCAAACCGGTGTTACGCTGACTGGCATGGGGCGACAGCTCTCGCGAGCGCTGCATCACCAGCTGCATGCAGGCCAGAAACGGCGTGCCGCACAACAGCACGCCCAGGGCCAGACCAAGGCCATTGCCCAGCAGGCAGGCGAACACCCCGGCAGCCTGCAACCACAGTGTCGCCAATAACCAGCGTGAGGTGCTGCCCCAGTGCGCTCGGCGCAGGCTGACCACGATGACACCGACGGCGGCGGCCAATCCGAATCCTGGCCAGAACAGGTCAGCCAGCCACTGGCCATGAAAGCGTGCGCTGGCCATTTGTGACATGAACGTAGCCGGGATGATGTAGCCGATTCCGTAGAGCGCATAGATCAGCCCTAAACGTGCAATCTCCCTCGTTGGCCCATGTCCGGCAGTGGGGCTGGCACCGGGCGCTGTAGCGTGCACACGCGGTAGGAACGGCAGCGCCGCCAGCAGCAGGAACAGGGCGGTAGCGGCATAGATCAGCCACAGGGGCGCAGACCCCAGGCCGTACAGGTTGCTGAGCAGCGCCAGCAGGCCGGTGAGCATGATCCCCACGCCAGGCCCGGCGAACACCATGGCGCCCAGTCGGGCACGGTTGTGCGTCGCGGCTACCTGCTGGCTGAGGCTGGTGAGCATCACCAGCACCCAGGCGCTGGCCACTCCGGTACCGAAGCGCAAGGCCAGATGACTCCAGAAGCCATTGGCCCAGAACGAGGCCAGGGTCAGCACCACACACAGCCACAAGCCGACGTGCAAGCGGGCGCGGACCTGACCCGGGCGGCGGGCGCGCATGGCATCCAGGGCACCAAGAAAATAACCCAGGTAGTTGGCCGCAGCGATCAGACCCGCGGCGGTCAGGTTGATCTGACCTTCGCTGAGCAGGTGCGGCAATTGCGGGGTCAGCGCGAAGCGTCCGATACCCATGGCCATCATCAGGGCAATGGCACTGGCGAGGAGTTGAATGAGCGGCGGCATGGCGATGTTCCTGAGGCGGTGGGCGATGACCGTCAGGCTAAGAGTGATTGACTTTCAGTAAAATTGAATAATCATGACTAACTTGTTCTGTTCTGGAGAATAACTCGTGGAGCTCAGCCAACTGCGCATTTTTCAGGCGGTCGCCGAGGAGGGCTCGATCACCCGGGCCGCCGAGCGCTTGCATCGGGTACCGTCGAACCTGTCTACGCGCTTGCGTCAGCTTGAAGAGCAGTTGGGCGTCGAGTTGTTTCGCCGCGAGCGTCAGCGTTTGCAGCTGTCGCCGGCGGGCAAGGTGCTGCTCGATTACGCCGGGCGCATGCTGGCGCTGCGTGATGAAGCGTTCGCTGCCGTGCAGGGCGGGCAACCGGCGGGGGATTTTGCCCTTGGCACCATGTACAGCACCGCCGCCATTCACCTGCCGGCGCTGCTGGCGCGTTATCACCAGGACTATCCGGCGGTGAACCTGCAGGTTCAGGCGGCGCCCAGCGGCGAACTGCTTGAGGGCTTGCTCAGCGGCCGCCTGGACGCCGCTTTGGTGGACGGCCCGCTGGCCCTGGCCGGGCTGGATGGTGTACCGCTCTGCGATGAAACCCTGGTGCTGATCACCGAGCCCGATCACCCTCCGGTTCGCAGCGCTGTGGATGTCGCTGGGCGTGCGGTATTTACCTTTCGTCAGGGCTGCTCCTACCGCATGCGCCTGGAGGCCTGGTATGCACATGATCATGCGGTGATGGGGCGGGTGATGGAGATCGAGTCTTACCCGAGCATGCTGGCCTGTGTGATCGCCGGATCGGGGGTGGCCTTGATGGCGCAGTCGATGCTCGACAGCTTGCCAGGTCGCGAGCGTGTCGCCGCGCACCGCTTGCAAGCGCCGTTTGATCTGGCCACTACCTGGTTGATGTGGCGTAAAGGGATGTGCGGGGCGAATCTGAGCGCCTGGATCGACCTGCAACAAGGGGAAACAGTTGAACGGTCGGCGCAAGTGGCGGTCAGCGCTTGATTAAGATCAACTTCGACCCAACTTGTAGTCCTAGAGCATGCGTAAAGTACGACATAGGACTATGATCTGTATGAAGCATCGCAGGACTGAAATGCCGTGCAGGCTGACCCGTGAGGGGGAGTTATGAGAAATAATCTGTTCAACTGGCTTCATGACCTGGCTGCGGCTCTGGGTTTGATTCCACCGCCATTACAGCCAGTGCCGATCCCTACCGATGAGGAGCAGCGCAAGCGCCAGCCACGTCGCTAGGCGCCTGGCTTGGGCCGCCGCATCTAGCTGATGCGACGGCCACCGTTAGGCCAATCAGGCCAGATTCACAGCACCCGCCGGACGGCGAGTCATTACGCTCACTACCACAAAGCTGACCAAGGCGATCGCCAGGCTGTAGTAGATCGGGGTGTTGGCGTCCATACCATCTTTGACCATGAACGCCAGGGCGGTGACAAAGCCCAGGGCCATGCTGGTGATTGCGCCAGCGGTGGTTGCCCGTTTCCAGTAGATCGCACCGATCAGCGGTACCAGCATGCCGCCGACCAACAGGTTGTAGGCCAGGGTCAAGGCGCTGATCACGTCTTCAACCACCAGAGCAATACCCAGTACGGTAATACCGGTGAGCAGGGTGAACAGGCGGTTGACCGCCAGGCTCGACTGCTTGCCGCCACGCAGTTTGGGCAGCAGGTCTTCGGTCAGCACTGTGGAAGCAGCCAGCAGACCGGCACTGGCAGTGGACATCATTGCAGCCAGCGCAGCAGCAATTACCAGGCCGCGGATGCCATCTGGCAGGGCGGACTTAACGATCGCAGCAAAGGCATTGTTGGCATTGGCAAGGTCTGGCAACAGCACATGGGCGGCCATACCGATCAGCGCACACACCAGGCCATAGACCACGCAGTAGACACCCGCAACGGTACCGGCGCGCTTGGCGACCTTCTCGTCGCGGGCGGTGAACACCCGCTGCCAGATGTCCTGACCGATGAGGATGCCGAAGAAGTAGATCAGGAAGTAGGTGATGATGGTGTCCCAGCCGATGGTGGTCAGGCTGAAGCTGGCACTTGGCAGCTTGGCGACCAGCTCGTCCCAACCACCGACGCGGTACAGGCAGATTGGCAGCAGGACAAACATCAGGCCAACGGTCTTGATCACGAACTGAACGATGTCAGTCAGGGTCAGCGACCACATGCCACCGATGGTCGAGTACACCACGACAACGCCACCGCCGAGCAGGATGGCAGCCCAGAACTGCATGTCGAACAGCACCTGCAGTACGGTACCGATCGCCAGGGTCGAGGTCACCGCGATCATCAGCGCATAGGCCAGCATGATCACCGCACTGGCCTGACGGGCCATAGGGTTGTAGCGCTGCTCCAGCACTTGGGTCACGGTGAAGATCTTCAAGCGCAGCAGGGGCTTGGCCAGGAACAGGTTCAGGGCAATGATGCCCAGGCCCAGGGCCGCGCACAGCCAGAAGCCGGAGATACCGTGCACGTAGCCCAGCTTTACCGTACCTACCGTCGACGCGCCGCCGAGAACGGTGGCGGCCATGGTGCCCATGTACAGGCTTGGGCCCAGATTACGTCCGGCTACCAGGTAGTCTTCGTGGGTTTTTGCTTTGCGCATGCCGTACCAGCCCAGCCCGAGCATGCCGGCCGCATAGATCAAGACAACGAATAAGTCTAAGGCCATGGGTGTCTCCAATTATCTTTATTATGGTGAGAGCGATCCTGACGCCAGGCAAGCCTGGCGCCGGTCATTCGTCTGCTTCGCCGGCTGTGCGTGCACACCGGCGATCATGGCTCCTGCCTCGTTGTAGCTCCTGGTGCCTGTCGGTCAGCGGCGAGCAACGCCCGGCAAGACACAGAGCATTTCGTAGAGCAGGTTGGCACCGAGCAACGAGGTGTTGCCGGTGGTGTCGTAAGGTGGCGAGACTTCCACCAGGTCGCAGCCGATCAGGTCCAGACCCTGGCAACCACGGATGATTTCCATGGCCTGGATGGTGGTCAGACCGCCGATTTCCGGGGTGCCGGTACCTGGGGCCCAGGCCGGGTCGATACCGTCGATGTCGAAGCTCAGGTACACCGGGCCACCACCGACTTTCTCGCGAACTTCAGCCATCAGCGGTTCCAGCGATTTGTGCCAGCACTCTTCAGCCTGGACCACACGGAAGCCTTGTTTGCGGCTCCAGTTGAAGTCTTCAGCGGTGTAGCCCTGGGCGCGCAGGCCGATCTGCACCACGCGGTCGCAGTCCAGCAGGCCTTCTTCCACGGCGCGGCGGAAGGTGGTGCCGTGAGCGATTTTCTCGCCGAACATGTGATCGTTGACGTCAGCGTGGGCATCGATGTGCACCAGGCCTACCTTGCCGTGCTTTTTGTGGATCGCACGCAGGATCGGCAGGGTGATGGTGTGGTCGCCACCCATGGTCATCGGGATGACGTTGTGCTCGAGGATCTCGTCGTAGGCTTCTTCGATGATGCGCACGGCTTCAAGCAGGTTGAAGGTGTTGATCGCCACGTCACCGATATCGGCCACCGACAGCGAATCGAACGGCGCAGCACCGGTGGCCATGTTGTACGGGCGGATCATTACCGATTCGGCGCGGATCTGCCGTGGCCCGAAACGGGTGCCGGAGCGCAGCGAAGTGCCGATGTCCAGGGGAATGCCGATGAAAGCAGCATCAAGGCCTTCGGCGCTTGGCAGGTGCGGGAGACGGAGCATGGTGGCGATGCCGCCGAAGCGCGGCATTTCGTTGCCGCCCAGTGGTTGGTGCAGAATCTTGTCCACGGTCGGGCCTCATCGATTCGATTGTTCTAGTTGTTGGAACCTGTCTTGCGGGGCCATAAAAAGCCCTGAAACGCTGGCAAGCAGGTGCATTGCGGCAGAGTTTGCAAAAGGTAGTGAGTGAAAAGAATCGCTACAGGCAAATACTTAGTTCAGATTTTTCTAAACTAATGGCGGCGATCTGGTTAGACTTTTGCCATCCTGTTGCCTTTCCGGACCTGTAAACCATGGCCTCTGCACTGCCTGACCTGAAACTTCTGCGCATTTTCGTCAGTGTTGTGCGCCATCAAGGCTTCGCTAACGCCCAGCGCGAGCTCAACCTGTCTACCTCAGCGATCAGTACCTACATGAGCCAGCTGGAGGCGGCGCTGGGCATCGTGCTGTGTCATCGCGGGCGCGGCGGCTTCAGCCTGACCAGCAAGGGCGAACTGTTCCACCAGGAAACCCTGCGCCTGCTGGCTGAAATGGACGGCTTCGAGCAATACGCTGCGGCGCTTAAAGGCGAGTTGCGCGGTACGCTGAACCTTGGGGTGATCGACTCGACGGTAGGCGACCGCGCCTTGCCGCTGGCCGAAGCGATTGGTGCTTACAGCCAGGAGCACCCGGCGGTGCATTTGCACTTGTCGGTCTCCAGCCCCTACGAGTTGCAGTTGGGCGTGCAAGACAACCGTCTGGATCTGGCCATCGGCGCGTTTTCGACGCGCATGAGCGGGCTGGTCTATCAACCGCTGTACCGCGAGCAGCACTGGTTGTACTGCAGTAACCGCCACCCGCTGTTCCATGAACGGCGCATTCCCGAGCAGGTCATTACTCAGCAGCGCATGGTCGGGCGCGGCTACTGGAGCCAGGCCGAGCTGGCCCGCCATGGTTTCAAGCACAGTGCGGCGACCGTGGAAAGTATGGAGGCGCAGCTGATCCTGGTGCTGTCTGGCGCCTACATCGGCTACCTGCCAGAACACTATGCCCAGGCCTGGGCCGACAAGGGCGATTTGCGCGTGTTGTCACCGGCAACCTTCGGCTATCAGGCGCCGTTCTCCATGATCATTCGCCGTGGGCGCAGCCGTGAACCCTTGATTCAGACCTTCCGCGACTTGCTCAAGGCGCAGCTAACCCCGGCCTGACCGAAATGACACCTGAAAAACGTCAATAGAACCGGAAATTTGTTCGGCAAACCGGCTACTTTCCCGCAAATGCTCTGCTAAACCTGTACTGCGTTGATGTCACTTTCCCATCATCTTTCGGCAGGTATCGCACCTATGCGGATGAATTTGCCCGTCACTGAACACGAAAGAACCTTCCCCAGCGAACAACGGCTGATCTCCACCACGGACCTCAACAGCCGCATCACCTATTGCAATGACGCGTTTGTCGCCATCAGCGGCTTCACCTACGACGAGTTGCTCGGTCAGCCACACAACCTGGTACGGCATCCGGACATGCCACCGGAGGTGTTCGGCCATATGTGGGAGACCATCAAGCAGGGCAAGCCATGGATGGGCGTGGTGAAGAACCGGGCCAAGAACGGCGACTGTTACTGGGTTAGCGCCTATGTGACGGCGATTTACGAGAACGGGCGGATCAGTGGTTACGAGTCGGTGCGTTCGGTGCCGAGCCGTGAGCAGATCCGCCGTGCAACGGCGTTGTATGCACGCTTGCGCCAGGGGCGTGCGGCAGTGCCCCTGGCGGCGCGGGTGGGTGAGGTTGTCGAGCATGGCTGGCCGCTGCTCGGTGCCGGGCTGCTATCGACGGCCGGTTACCTGTGGTTGCCGCAGTACGCTGCCTTGGGTGTGCTGATGACCAGCCTGTTCAGTGCCTGGTACCTGATCGAGTCACGTCAGAACCGGGTGATCAAACGCACCCTGGCGGAGCACCCGAAAGCCTTCACCAGCCCGATTGTGGCCCTGACCTACAGCGACAACCGCGGGCTGCAGGGGCAGTTGGACCTGGCCATCATCAGCGAAGAAGCGCGCTTGCAAACCGCCCTGACCCGATTGGTGGACGCTGGTGTCGGGGTCAAGTCACGGGCGGCGCAGTCGTCCGATTTGTCCGGTGCTCAGGCACAGATGCTCGACCGTCAGCGCAGTGAGACCGATCAGTCGGCAACGGCGATTGCGCAGATGGCGGCGACCATTCAGGAAGTTACCCACAACGTGCAGAACACCGCCACCGCAGCGGCAGATGCCGATCAACTGGCGCAGCAGGGCAGTGACCTGGCCCAGCAAAGCTTGCGGGCCATGGGCAGCATGAGCGATGCGGTGAACGACATTGGTCAGGCGGTCAACGCCCTGGCCGAGCAGACCCAGTCGATCGGCAGCGTGGTGGATGTGATTACCTCGATTGCCGAGCAAACCAATCTTTTGGCACTCAATGCCGCCATTGAAGCGGCGCGAGCCGGAGAGCAGGGGCGTGGTTTTGCCGTCGTGGCCGATGAAGTGCGCTCGCTGGCGCAACGTACCCGCAGCTCCACCGAGGAAATCCATCAGATCATTGCTTCGCTGCGTGACGGGGCGCAGCGCGCGGTATCGACGGCAAGCAAAGGCGAGCAGATCTCCCGGGAAAGTGTGCAGCGTGTCGAAGCGGTGCAGTCGGCGTTGGTGGGGATCACGCAAGCGGTTAGCCGGATTACCGGCATGAGTCAGCAAATGGCCACGGCGTCCGAGCAACAAAGCCATGTGGCTGAAGATATCAATCAGCAGATCACCCGCATTGCTCAACTGTGCGATCACAGTGCCGGGCAGGCCAAGCAGGGCGCCGAGATCAGTCAGGACCTGGAGCGCATGGCCGACTATCTGTACAGCCTGGCCGAACGTTTCAACCGCTGAAGCTTTTCGTTTCCCCACAGGGAAGTGGGCTTTTTTCGGGGGTGCTGTGGCACACTTTGCCTGCCCAGGAGAACCCGATGTCCAGAATCCACTGCGAGCGCTGCCTGCGCCCACAAACCCATTGCCTTTGCCCGCTGATCCCCTCGCTCGATAGCCGTACCCGCGTGCTGCTGTTGCAGCATCCCAGTGAAGTGCGTCACGCCCTCAACACCGCAAAACTGGCGGCGTTGGGTTTGCGTAATTGCGAGCTGCGGGTGGGTGAAGTGTTCGAGGATCTGGCTGGGTTGATCGAAGTGCCAGGGTATCGCAGTGCCTTGCTGTTTCCGGGGGAGGGCGCGCAGCCGCTGATGACTTACAGTGGTGCTGCAGATGAGCGGCCGTGGTTGTTGGTGGTGCCAGATGGTACGTGGCGCAAAGCGAGTAAGTTGCTGCATGTGAATCCACTGCTGGCCGGCTTGCCACGGGTGACCCTGGCTCAGGTGCTGCCTTCGCGTTATCGCTTGCGCAAAGCGCCGGCAGAAGGGGCGTTGTCGACGCTGGAGGCGGTGGTGCAGGCGTTGAATGTGCTGGAGGCGCCGCTGAGTTTCGATGCCTTGCTCACGCCGTTCGAAGCCCTGATCGAGGGGCAGATTGCGGCGATGGGCCGCGAGACTTTCGAGCGCAACCACCTGCGCTGACGATCTCGCGGGTAAACCTACAGGCTTTGTGGGAGCGGGCTTGCCCCGCGATGCGATGTAGCTGACAAACCGCAATCGCGGGGCAAGCCCGCTCCCACAGGCGATCGATCAACGCTCACGCATCGCTTCGGTCCGCGCTTTGAGCACCGGTTTGAGCAGGTAGTCCAGCACGCTTTTGTGCCCGGTGATGATGTCCACGGTGGCAGTCATGCCGGGGATGATCAGCAAGGGTTTGTTGTCACCGCCCAGATGGTTTTTATCAGTCCGCACCTGGATCAGGTAAAACGAGTTGCCCTTGTCGTCGGTCACGGTGTCGGCGCTGATCAGCTCAAGCTTGGCTTTCAGCCCGCCATAGATGGTGTAGTCATAGGCGCTGAACTTGACCATCGCCGACTGCCCCGGGTGCAGGAAGGCTACGTCTTGCGGGCGGACCTTGGCTTCGATCAGCAGGTTGTCTTCCAGCGGTACGATTTCCACCAGGTCGCTACCCGGCTGAACCACACCGCCAATGGTGTTGACCTTGAGCAATTTGATGATGCCGTGCACGGGCGAGACCACCGTGGTACGCGAAACGCGGTCATCGATGGCAATGCTTGAAGCGGTGATCTTCGACAGGTCGGTACGTTTCTCGTTGAGTTCCTTGGCTGCCTCCGAGCGGAATCCCGCTTCCGACTCTTCGATTTTGCTTTTGATCTCTGCCACCGCCGCTTCAGCCCGGGGAATCGCCAGGGTGGTGGCGTTGAGCGAACCACGGGCTTCCACGGTGCTGCGCTTGAGGCGCAGGATCTCGACCGGTGAAATGGCTCCGGTGCCTACCAGCGGTGTCGACATATTCAGTTCCTGCTGCAGCAGGGCCAAGGCTGAGCGGTATTGTTCGGCCTTGGAGCGGAACTCGGCCAGCTCCTGGGTTTTCTGCCGCAGCTGTTCATTGAGCGTCTGCTTTTCACTGCTCAGGCGCCGCTGCCGGGATTGATACAGCGACATCTCGTCTTCGGCCACTTGCGGCGCCTTGCTGCGTACCTCTTCCGACACCTCGAATGGGCGCCCTTCGGCCTCGGCAGACAGGCGTTCGACCTGGGCAGTGAGGGCATAGCGATCGGCCTCGCTCTCACCTTTGTTGGACTGAAAGCGGGTGTCGTCCAGGCGCAGCAAGGTATCGCCCTTGTTCACCACTTGCCCTTCACGGACAAAAATCTCGGTGACGATGCCGCCTTCCAGGTTCTGGATCACTTGCACCTTGCTGGAGGGGATGGCCTTGCCTTCGCCCATGGTCACTTCGTCGAGCACGGCAAACCAGGCCCACACCAGCGCGACCAGCAGCAGCGCCGCTGCCAGCCACACGGTGACGCGCGACAGGCGCGGTGAGTCCTGTAACGTCGCGCCGGCCAGATCCGGCATGTAGTCGTGTTCGGCGGTTTTGCCGAAACTCTGGAAGTAACTGCGCAGGCCTTGGCTGATGGACATGACTGGACCCCCTAGATGGCCGACCCGACCCGGCCTTTGCGCAGAGCATCGATAACCGCTTCTTTCGGCCCGTCGGCCACCACCTTGCCGTTGTCCAGCACCAGCAGGCGGTCAACCAGGCTGAGCATCGAGGTACGGTGAGTCACCAGCAGCAGGGTCTTGCCCTGCACCCAGCCATGCAGGCGTTGGCGCAGCTGATCTTCGCTGGCGTTGTCCATGTGGCTGGTGGGTTCGTCAAGGATCATGATCGGCGGCTCCAGTAGCATCGCCCGGGCCAGCAGCACGGCCTGGCGCTGGCCACCGGAAAGCAACTGGCCGCGTTCGCCCACCGGGCGGTCAAAACCTTGCGGATGCTGGCGTGCCAGTTCGCTGACGCCGGTCAGCTCTGCGACTTCCAGCATGCGCGCGTCACTGACATAGCGTGCACCGAGGGTGAGGTTGTCGCGCAGGCTACCGGCGAGTAGCGGTAGATCATGGGCAACGTAGCCGATCTGCGTGCGCAGGTCAGCGATGTCGAGTTGGCGCAGGTCGAGGTTGTCGAGCAGGATCTGCCCTTCGTCCGGCTCGTAAAAGCCCATCAATAGACGCGACAGGGTACTTTTGCCCGAGCCGCTGCGACCGATGATGCCGATGCGTTCGCCGGGTTTGACGCTGAAGTTCACTGCGTTGAGCGCGGCGGCGTTCTGCCCGGCATAGCGGAAGGTGACATGGCTGACTTCCAGGGCGCCGCGCAGTTGCGTGCGCTCCAGCGGTTGCTGTCCGGCCTGGCGTTCCTGCGGCAATGCCATCAGGGCGTCGGTGCTGCGCATGGTCAGCTGCGCCTGTTGGTAGCGGGTGATCAGCCCGGCGATTTGCCCCAGCGGTGCCAGCACCCGGCTGCCGAGCATGTAGCTGGCGACCAGCGCACCGACGCTGAGGTTGCCGGCAATGATGCTGTAGACCCCGGCGACGATGGTGGCCATGCCGCAGAACTGCTGGATGAACAGGGTGCCGTTGGTGGCCAGCGCCGACAGGTTGCGGGCATGGGCGTCGAGCCGGGTAAGGGCGCCATGGGTGCTTTCCCACTGGTACTGACGCTCGCTTTCGGCACTGCAGGCCTTGAGGGTTTCCAGGCCGCCGAGGGTTTCGATCAACAAAGCCTGACGCACGGCTCCGAGGGCCAGGCTTTTTTGTACGGTGTCGCGCAGACGCACCTGGATCAACAGGGCAAAAATGATGGTGAGCGGGAAGGCAATCAGCGGAATGATCACCAGCCAGCCGCCGAGCAGGCCAATCACCAGCAGCATCAGGGCGACGAAGGGCAGGTCGATGACGCTGGTCAGGGTCACGGCGGTGAGAAACTCACGCAAGCCCTGGAAGTCATGAATGCTTTGCGCAAAGCCGCCGACGGTGGCCGGGCGCGCCTTCATCGACATGCCGGTGATGCGCTCGAACAAGGTGGCAGAGAGGATCAGGTCGGTTTTCTTCCCGGCCTGATCGAGCAAATGGGCGCGAACCACGCGCAGAATCAATTCGAACAGGGTGCCGATCAACAAGCCGGCGACCAATACCCACAGGGTTGAGATGGCCTGGTTGGGCACCACACGGTCGTAGGTCTGCATGACGAACAACGGCACCATCAGACCGAGCAGGTTGATCAGCAAACTGGCCAACACCGCATCGCTGTACAGCCAGCGCGACAGCTTCAGGGTGTCGCGAAACCAGGCGTTGACCCGTGGCATCAACGGCGTGCGGAGGTCTTCGAGCTCATGCCGGGGGCGGGCGAACAACGCCTCGCCACTGTAGGCTTCGGCCAACTCTTCACGGCTGACCCATTGTTCGCCGCCTTCGGCTTCGCTCGGCAGGATCAACGCCCTGCCGTCATCGCCCCAGCGGCGCAACACCGCGCAGCGGCCCTCCTTGAGCAGCAGCAGCACCGGAAGGTTGAGCGCGGAAATGGCGCCCAGTTCCCGGCGCAGCACCCGCGCCTGCAAACCGGCGCGGGCAGCGGCCCGTGGCAGCAGGTCAAGGCCCAGGCGTTGCTGGGCCAGCGGCAGCCCGGCACTCAGGCCGGTGCGGCTGACCGTGCACCCATGCAGCTTGCACAGAATCAGCAGTCCATCGAGTAACGGGTCGTCGAAACTCAGGCGCGGATCCGCCGCCGAGCTCGCAGGTTGCATGCTGGTCACAATGGCCTACTCCTGCAGCGAGTCGGGGGATTAACGCATGTCGGGCAAACGCGCCTCGCTTCTCACTTCGCTCTTGGCGATGGCCTCAGGCGGTAGTGAGATCCGTTGCTTGTTGAGCAATTCGCCCATGTTGGCCAGCACCCGGTACATCGAGAATTCCTCGGTGTAGCGCACTTCGGTGTAGCGGCGATTGGCGTTGTACAGCTCGTTTTCACTGTCGAGCAAGTCGAGCAGGGTCCGCTGGCCAAGGCCGAACTGATCCTGATAGGCCGCGCGCACACGGGTGGTGGTGTCGGCGTATTCGCGTGCCGTCGGGGTTTGCTTGCGGGCGTTGGTCATGGCGTTCCAGGACAGCGCCAGATCCTCGTTGAGGGTGCGCAAGGCATTGTTGCGGATGTCCATGGCCTGGTTGATCTTGTGGGCATCCGACTGCAGGCGGGCCTTGTCGCTGCCGCCGCGGAACAGGTTGTAACTGAGTTCGACACCGGCTTGCCAGTCGTTGTTGTCATGGCCGACCTGGCCAGCGGTGTTGTTGTTGGCACCGGTGGCCAACACTGCATCCAGGCGTGGATAGAACGGCGACTTGGCGACCTCGTACTGCTGCTCGGCAGCTTGTACGTCGGCCTGGGCCGACTTCAGATAGGGGTTGTGCTCAAGCATGTCCTGACGTGCGTCGAGTAGGCTGGCGGGCATTTCCCCTTTGATGGTGACCGGGGTTTCCAGCTCGTCCGGGACGCGGCCGATTACGCTGTAGAAGTTGGCTTCGGCATCGGCCAGGTCGACTTCGGCGGTGTACAGGTTGTTTTCCGCCAGGGCGCGACGGGCGGTGGACTGGTCAAGGTCAGCGGTGCTGCCGACGCCACGCTCGCTGCGCAAGCCGATCTGGTCGTTGACGCGCAGGTGCGCCTGCAGGTTGTTGGTGGCCAGGGTCACCAGCTCGCGGCGCTTGAGCACCTCCAGGTACACCTCGATAGCGCGCAGGGCAACGCTCTGTGCAGTGGCCTGGGTGAAGTAGGCACGGGAGTTGACCACCGCTTCGGTGCGGCCGACCTCGTTCGGGGTGTTGAAACCGTCGAACAGCATCTGCCGCAGGCGCAGGTCAGATTGGGTGTAGTTCAGGGTTTCCTTGTTGTGATCGGTGCTGCCGTCGGGGTTGGTCCTGCGGGTGTTGGTGTTGTCTGACTTCTGCCGGCCGTAACCCGCCACCAGATCGACGCGTGGGTACCAGCCGCCTTTGGCGACGTTGACGTCTTCATCTGCTGACAAGCGGCTGTTACGGCTGGCGTTGATTTCCGGATGTTGGTCCACGGCGCTTTGTACAGCCTCCGTAAGTGACATCGCCTGAGCATTGGCACATGCCATAGCCAAAAGAATTGCGCCGGTGATGGGGGTCAAAACGCGCATGGGGTACTACTCCCTGATTTCTAATTTTTTGTGCAGCTGGCGTCATAAAGTTGACGCAAATTTAAGTGCAAACCGTTTCAGGCTTGTAACAGGAAAGCTAAGAACATTTATAAGGCGAGCTAAGAAGAATTTTTCATAAGGGTTATGCGAAAAAAAACTTATGCGGTCTAAGGAAAGCAAGACATTGTTCATATCAGGCGCCCTCTCAATTCTGCGCGAGGGTGCGTTTTTCAGGCGTCAAACAATAATCAGAAGTTTTTGCGGCAAAGGGCACGGATGTAGCGGAGGGGATGGAGGAAGGTCAGTCATTGGCGACAATTTTTTGGCAGATGCCAAAGTGCCAGATTGATTTCCACGTTCATTGAGTGACTGCCTGGCGAAGGTGTTGATTTCATTGAAGTCCACCTACGCCTGCGGCACTTTCCGAGTGTTGGCTCAGTGCAGGTGCAGCGGGCTGACCACGCGAGATTCACAGCGCTTTTCTGCGAAAAAACGTTCCGCAGCGGAGGAGAGCGCTCATGGCCAAGTTAATCGGTGTTGTCAGCAAAGTCGTCGGCGAGGTCTTCGCGGTGGCCAATGACGGCACACGTCGGCAGCTCAGCGAAGGTGACCGGCTGTTTGCTGGCGAGCAGCTGCAGACCGGTGCGGTCGGGGCGGTTGCCGTTCATCTGCAAAATGGCAGCGAATTGACCTTGGGCCGTGACAGCAGTCTGGAGCTCTCGCCGCAGCTACTGGCCAATCAAGCGCCGCAGGTGGATACACCTGAAGCCCAGGCACCCAGCCAGGCGCAGCTCACCGATGTGGAAAAACTCCAGCAAGCCATCGCTGCCGGTGCTGACCCCAGCCAAGAGGCCGACCCGACCGCAGCCGGTCCTGGCAGTGGCGGGTCATCGGGGGCGCTGGGTGGTGGTCACTCTTTTGTGTTGCTGAGCGAAGTGGCCGGACGGGTCGATCCGACCATTGGCTTCCCCACGGCAGGCTTCAATGGTTTCGCCGAGCCGGCCGATCGGGAGTTCGGTCTGATCACGAATGACGACGATATTCCGCCCGTAGTTCCTCCTGTGGATCACCCCGTCACCCTTGATGGCCTGGATCTGGCAGGCGGTGGCTTGACCCTGAACGAAGCCAACCTGGCCCAGGGCTCGGCCAGTGACCCGGCGGCATTGACCCAAAGCGGAAGTTTTACCGTGCTGGCCCCGGACGGGGTGTTCAATCTCAATGTTGGTGGCATCAATGTGGTCACCGCTGGCGTTGTGACTGGAGTGGGGCAGTCGATCACCACCGCATTGGGTAACCTGTTGACCATAACCGGGTATAACCCGGCCACCGGCGTGGTCAGTTACAGCTACACCCTGACCGGCGCTGAGACGCATCCGGCCGGTAATGGCGGACTGGGTGAAAGCATCAGCGTGTCGGTCAGTGACACCGACGGCGATGTGGCCAGTGGTTCATTGAACATCGTCGTTACCGACGACGCACCGAAGGCGCTGGATGACAGCAACCCGGTGAGTGCTACCGAGAACCAGTTGACCCTGACCGGCAATGTGCTGACCAACGATATCCAGGGCGCCGACCGCATCGCCAGTGGACCGATCACCCCGCAAACCATCCAGGGCACCTACGGCACCCTGGTGCTGGCCGCCGATGGCTCGTACACCTACACCCTGAACACCAACGACCCGGATTTCATCAACCTGCACGGCGGTGGCAACGGTGTCGAAACCTTCACCTACACCCTCAAGGACGCCGATGGCGACAGCAGCACCGCGACCTTGAAGCTCAATGTCAGCAACCTCAACGACCCGGTTACCCTCAATGGCCTGAATCTCGAAGGCGGCGCGCTGACGGTCTTCGAGAAAAACCTCGATGTTGGCAGCAGCCCGAACAGCGCCGACCTGACCCAGAGCGGCAGCTTCACTGTCACCGCCCCGGATGGCCTGCAAACCCTCACCGTTGCTGGCATCACTGTGGTGTCCAACGGCAGTGCGGTCGGCTTTCCGCAATCGGCGGTCACCCCAGAAGGCAACACCCTGACCATCACTGGCTACAACGCCAGCACCGGGGTGGTGAGTTACACCTACACGCTTGTTGGAACTGGGGCTCATGGCGCCAGTAATGTGAGCGAGAACTTCACCGTGGTGGCCACCGACAGCGATGGCAGCACGGCCAGTGGCGCCATTGGCGTAAACATTGTCGACGATGCGCCGACTGCCGTTGACGACAGCAACGCCACCACCGCCACTGAAAACCAGCTGACCCTGACCGGCAACGTCCTGACCAACGATGTGCAGGGCGCCGACCGCATCACCAGTGGCCCGATCACCCCACAAACCATCCAGGGTACCTATGGCACGCTGGTACTGGCGGCTGATGGTTCGTACACCTACACCCTGAACACCAATGATCCGGATTTCATCAATCTGCACGGCGGTGGCAACGGTGTCGAAACCTTCACCTACACCCTCAAGGACGCCGATGGTGACAGCAGTACCGCGACCCTGAAGCTGAACGTCAGCAACCTCAACGACCCGGTTACCCTCAATGGTCTGAACGTAGAAGGCGGTGAACTGACGGTCTTCGAGAAAAACCTCGGCGACGGCAGCAGCCCGAATGCCGGTGCGCTGACCCAAGGTGGCAGCTTCACCGTGACTGCTCCTGATGGTCTGCAAACCCTGACTGTTGGCGGTATCACCGTGGTGTCGAACGGCAGCGCGGTCGGCTTCCCGCAATCGACGGTCACCCCACAAGGCAACACCCTGACCATCACTGGCTACAACGCCAGCACCGGGGTGGTGACGTACACCTACACCTTGCTCGACAACGAGGCTCACGCCAGCGGCAATGGCGCCAACAACCTGAGTGAAAGCTTCACCGTAGTGGCCACCGACACGGATGGCAGCACGGCCAGTGGCTCGATCGATGTGAATATCGTTGACGACACGCCTGCTGCGGTCGACGACAGTAACCTCGTGACGGCCACCGAGAATCAACTGACCCTCACCGGCAACGTGCTGACCAACGACACCCAGGGCGCGGACCGTATCACTAGTGGTCCGATCACCCCGCAAACCATCCAGGGTACTTACGGCACGCTGGTACTGGCGGCTGATGGTTCGTACACCTACACCCTGAACACCAATGATCCGGATTTCATCAATCTGCACGGCGGTGGCAACGGTGTCGAAACCTTCACCTACACCCTCAAGGACGCCGATGGTGACAGCAGTACCGCGACCCTGAAGCTGAACGTCAACAACCTCAACGACCCGGTCACCCTCAATGGTCTGAACGTAGAAGGCGGTGAACTGACGGTCTTCGAGAAAAACCTCGGCGACGGCAGCAGCCCGAATGCCGGTGCGCTGACCCAAGGTGGCAGCTTCACCGTGACCGCTCCCGATGGTCTGCAAACCCTGACTGTTGGCGGTATCACCGTGGTGTCGAACGGCAGTGCGGTCGGTTTCCCGCAATCGACGGTCACCCCAGAAGGCAATACCCTGACCATCACTGGCTACAACGCCAGCACCGGGGTGGTGACTTACACCTATACGTTGCTCGACAACGAGGCTCACGCCAGTGGCAATGGCGCCAACAACCTGAGTGAAAGCTTCACCGTAGTGGCCACCGACACGGATGGCAGCACGGCCAGTGGCTCGATCGATGTGAATATCGTTGACGACACGCCTGCTGCGGTCGACGACAGTAACCTCGTGACGGCCACCGAGAATCAACTGACCCTCACGGGCAACGTGCTGACCAACGACACCCAGGGTGCTGACCGTATCACCAGCGGCCCGATCACCCCACAAACCATCCAGGGTACCTACGGCACCTTGGTGTTGGCCGCTGATGGCTCGTACACCTATACCCTGAACACCAACGACCCGGATTTCATAAACCTGCACGGTGGCGGCAACGGTGTCGAAACCTTCACCTACACCCTCAAGGACGCCGATGGCGACAGTAGCACCGCGACCCTAAAGCTGAACGTCAGCAACCTCAACGACCCGGTCACCCTCAATGGCCTGAACGTAGAAGGCGGTGAACTGACGGTCTTCGAGAAAAACCTCGGCGATGGCAGCAGCCCGAATGCCGGTGCGCTGACCCAAGGTGGCAGCTTCACCGTGACTGCCCCAGATGGTTTGCAAACCCTCACCGTTGGTGGCATCACGGTGGTGTCGAACGGCAGCGCGGTCGGCTTCCCGCAATCGACGGTCACCCCAGAAGGCAACACCCTGACCATCACTGGCTACAACGCCAGCACCGGGGTGGTGACGTACACCTACACCTTGCTCGACAACGAGGCTCACGCTACTGGCAATGGCGTCAACAACCTGAGTGAAAGCTTCACCGTGGTGGCCACCGACACGGATGGCAGCACGGCCAGTGGCTCGATCGATGTGAACATCGTTGACGATGTACCCAAAGCCATCGATGACACCAACCCGGTCACCGCTACCGAGCAGCAGATAACGTTGACCGGCAACGTCCTGACCAACGACATCCAGGGCGCCGACCGCATTACCAGCGGCCCGATCACCCCGCAAACCATCCAGGGTACTTACGGCACGCTGGTACTGGCGGCTGATGGTTCGTACACCTACACCCTGAACACCAATGATCCGGATTTCATCAACCTGCACGGTGGCGGCAACGGTGTCGAAACCTTCACCTACACCCTCAAGGACGCCGATGGTGACAGCAGCACCGCGACCCTGAAGCTGAACGTCAGCAACCTCAACGACCCGGTCACCCTCAATGGTCTGAACGTAGAAGGCGGTGAACTGACGGTCTTCGAGAAAAACCTCGGCGACGGCAGCAGCCCGAATGCCGGTGCGCTGACCCAAGGCGGTAGCTTCACCGTGACTGCCCCAGATGGTTTGCAAACCCTCACCGTTGGTGGCATCACGGTGGTGTCGAACGGCAGCGCGGTCGGCTTCCCGCAATCGACGGTCACCCCAGAAGGCAACACCCTGACCATCACTGGCTACAACGCCAGCACCGGGGTGGTGACGTACACCTACACCTTGCTCGACAACGAGGCTCACGCTACTGGCAATGGCGCCAACAACCTGAGTGAAAGCTTCACCGTAGTGGCCACCGACACGGATGGCAGCACGGCCAGTGGCTCGATCGATGTGAACATCGTTGACGATGTACCCAAAGCCATCGATGACACCAACCCGGTCACCGCTACCGAGCAGCAGATAACGTTGACCGGCAACGTCCTGACCAACGACATCCAGGGCGCCGACCGCATTACCAGCGGCCCGATCACCCCACAAACCATCCAGGGCACCTACGGCACCTTGGTGCTGGCCGCTGACGGCTCGTACACCTACAC
Source organism: Pseudomonas sp. NUPR-001 (assembly GCF_052147955.1). Taxonomy (NCBI): domain Bacteria; kingdom Pseudomonadati; phylum Pseudomonadota; class Gammaproteobacteria; order Pseudomonadales; family Pseudomonadaceae; genus Pseudomonas; species Pseudomonas sp. NUPR-001. Next base: position 4,410,638 of record NZ_CP197353.1, on the reverse strand, counting down.
CCTGAACACCAACGACCCGGACTTCATCAACCTGCACGGTGGTGGTAACGGTGTCGAAACCTTCACCTACACCCTCAAGGACGCCGACGGCGATAGCAGCACCGCGTCGTTGAAATTCAACGTCAGCAACATCAACGACCCGGTGGTCATCAACGGCCTGGACATTTGCGGTGGCGAGCTGACCTTCTACGAGAAGAACCTCAGCGACGGCAGCAGCCCAGACCAGTGGGCACTGACCAAGGGCGGCACCTTCACCGTGGTCGCCCCGGATGGCCTGCAGTCCCTGACCATCGGCGGTGTGAGCATTGTCAGCGGCGGCGTCGCCGTGGGCTTGCCGATCGATGCACCGACGCCGTTGGGTAACACCTTCACCATCCATAGCTACGACCCGATCACGGGCATCGTGACCGGCACCTACACGCTGCTCAATAACGAAGCGCATGCCAGCGGCAATGGCGCCAACAACCTCGTGGAAAGCATTGAGGTGGTGGCGATCGACACCGACGGCAGCTCGGCCACCGCCTCGGTGGACATCAACATCGTTGATGACGTACCCAAGGCCATGGACGACTTCAACCCGATCACTGCCACTGAAAATCAGCTGACTTTGACCGGCAACGTGCTGACCAACGATGTGCAGGGCGCCGACCGCATCACCAGCGGCCCGATCACCCCGCAAACCATCCAAGGCACTTACGGCACCCTGGTACTGGCGGCTGACGGCTCGTACACCTACACCCTGAACACCAACGATCCGGACTTCATCAACCTGCACGGTGGTGGTAACGGTGTCGAAACCTTCACCTACACCCTCAAGGACGCCGACGGCGATAGCAGCACCGCGTCGTTGAAATTCAACGTCAGCAACATCAACGACCCGGTGGTGATCAACGGCCTGGACATTTGCGGTGGCGAGCTGACCTTCTACGAGAAGAACCTCAGCGACGGCAGCAGCCCGGACCAGTGGGCGCTGACCAAAGGCGGCACCTTCACCGTGGTCGCCCCGGATGGCCTGCAGTCCCTGACTATCGGCGGCGTGAGCATCGTCAGCGGCGGTGTCGCCGTGGGCTTGCCGATCGATGCACCGACGCCGCTGGGTAACACCTTCACCATCCATAGCTACGACCCGATCACGGGCATCGTGACCGGCACCTACACGCTGCTCAATAACGAAGCGCATGCCAGCGGCAATGGCGCCAACAACCTCGTGGAAAGCATTGAGGTGGTGGCGATCGACACCGACGGCAGCTCGGCCACCGCCTCGGTGGACATCAACATCGTTGATGACGTACCCAAGGCCATGGACGACTTCAACCCGATCACTGCCACTGAAAATCAGCTGACTTTGACCGGCAACGTGCTGACCAACGATGTGCAGGGCGCCGACCGCATTACCAGCGGCCCGATCACCCCGCAAACCATCCAAGGCACTTACGGCACTCTGGTACTGGCGGCTGACGGTTCGTACACCTACACCCTGAACACCAATGATCCGGATTTCATCAACCTGCACGGTGGTGGTAACGGTGTCGAAACCTTCACCTACACCCTCAAGGACGCCGACGGCGATAGCAGCACCGCGTCGTTGAAATTCAACGTCAGCAACATCAACGACCCGGTGGTGATCAACGGCCTGGACATTTGCGGTGGCGAGCTGACCTTCTACGAGAAGAACCTCAGCGACGGCAGCAGCCCGGACCAGTGGGCGCTGACCAAAGGCGGCACCTTCACCGTGGTCGCCCCGGATGGCCTGCAGTCCCTGACTATCGGCGGCGTGAGCATCGTCAGCGGCGGTGTCGCCGTGGGCTTGCCGATCGATGCACCGACGCCGCTGGGTAACACCTTCACCATCCATAGCTACGACCCGATCACGGGCATCGTGACCGGCACCTACACGCTGCTCAATAACGAAGCGCATGCCAGCGGCAATGGCGCCAACAACCTCGTGGAAAGCATTGAGGTGGTGGCGATCGACACCGACGGCAGCTCGGCCACCGCTTCGGTGGACATCAACATCGTTGATGACGTACCCAAGGCCATGGACGACGTCAACCCGGTGACTGCCACCGAACAGCACCTGACCCTGACCGGCAACGTCCTGACCAACGATATCCAGGGCGCCGACCGCATTACCAGCGGCCCGATCACCCCACAAACCATCCAGGGCACCTACGGCACGTTGGTACTGGCGGCTGACGGCTCGTACACCTACACCCTGAACACCAACGATCCGGATTTCATCAACCTGCACGGTGGTGGCAACGGTGTCGAAACCTTCACCTACACCCTCAAGGACGCCGACGGCGATAGCAGCACCGCGTCGTTGAAATTCAACGTCAGCAACATCAACGACCCGGTGGTCATCAACGGCCTGGACATTTGCGGTGGCGAGCTGACCTTCTACGAGAAGAACCTCAGCGACGGCAGCAGCCCGGACCAGTGGGCACTGACCAAAGGCGGAACCTTCACCGTGGTCGCCCCGGATGGCCTGCAGTCCCTGACCATCGGCGGGGTGAGCATCGTCAGCGGCGGTGTCGCCGTGGGCTTGCCGATCGATGCACCGACGCCGCTGGGTAACACCTTCACCATCCATAGCTACGACCCGATCACGGGCATCGTGACCGGCACCTACACGCTGCTCAATAACGAAGCGCATGCCAGCGGCAATGGCGCCAACAACCTCGTGGAAAGCATTGAGGTGGTGGCGATCGACACCGACGGCAGCTCGGCCACCGCCTCGGTGGACATCAACATCGTTGATGACGTACCCAAGGCCATGGACGACGTCAACCCGATCACTGCCACTGAAAATCAGCTGACTTTGACCGGCAACGTGCTGACCAACGATGTGCAGGGCGCCGACCGCATCACCAGCGGCCCGATCACCCCGCAAACCATCCAAGGCACTTACGGCACTCTGGTACTGGCGGCTGACGGTTCGTACACCTACACCCTGAACACCAATGATCCGGATTTCATCAACCTGCACGGTGGTGGCAACGGTGTCGAAACCTTCACCTACACCCTCAAGGACGCTGACGGTGACAGCAGTAAGGCGACGTTGACGCTTAACGTCAGCAATCAGGACCACCCCGTTACGATCGACGGCCTGAACGTTAATGGCGGTGAGCTGACGGTTTACGAGAAAAACCTCAGTGACGGCAGCAGCCCTGATGCTTCGGCGTTGACCCGCTCTGGCAGTTTCACGGTGACGGCGCCTGATGGCCTGCAAACCCTGACCGTAGGCAGCATTACCCTGGTCAGCGGCGGGGTGGTCAACGGTGTCCCACAAACCGGTGTGACGCCGCTGGGCAACTCGATCACCATTACCGGCTACAACCCGAGCACCGGAGTAGTCAGCTACACCTACACCCTGAAGGACAGCGAAAGCCATGCCGATGGCAATGGCATCAATAACCTCAATGAAGCCATCAAGGTGACGGTGACCGACACTGATGGCAGCACCAAGACGGCCACCATCGACGTCAATATTGTCGATGATGTGGCTTCGGCGGTGGGCGCTGAGCGCTCGGTGACACCAGGGCAGATCGACTCGAACCTGCTGTTGACCATCGACGTGTCCGGCAGCATGAACGATGGCTCCGGTGTGTCCGGGCTAAGCCGCCTGGGGCTTGCCAAGCAAGCGATCAACGCCTTGCTCGACAAATATGACGAGATGGGCGATGTCAAAGTGCAAATCGTCACCTTCAGTTCCGACTCAACGGTGAAAACCACCAGTTGGGTGTCGGTCGCTGACGCCAAGACGATTGTCGCCGGTCTCAGTGCAGGTGGTGGTACCAACTACGACGCGGCGGTTGCGGGGGCGAAATCGGCCTTCACCACCAGTGGCAAGCTCACCGGTGCGCAAAATATCGGCTACTTCTTCTCGGACGGCGAGCCTTCCAGCACTTCGCAAGGTATTGATACAACGGATGAGGCGTCGTGGAAGGCATTTCTTGATGCCAACGGGATCAAGTCGTATGCCATTGGTCTGGGGAACGGCGTCAATGCTGACAACCTCAACCCGTTGGCCTATGACGGTAGTACCCACACCAACACCAACTCCAACATCGTCACTGACCTTAACCAGCTCAATTCGGTGTTGTCTGGCACCGTGCAGGGCGCGCCGGTTACCGGCAGCCTGATCAGTGGCGGTACCTTCGGCGCCGACGGCGGCTTCATCAAGTCGTTGCTGATTGATGGCACCACGTACACCTTCGATCCGAAGGGCAACAGCGGCGCCGGCGCTTACGCCACCAGCGGCGCAGCGGATCGTGGCACCTTCGATACGGCCACCAACAGCATCACCGTGAAAACCGCGCTAGGCGGCAGTATTGTGGTAGACATGGACACGGGAGACTTTACCTACACACCGCCCAAAGACACCGGCAGCACCAAGGTCGAGCAGATCGGCTTTGTGGTCAGTGACAATGACGGCGACACCAGCAGCGCCACGCTGGTGGTCAAGGTGTACTCCAACGCTGACCCGGTGGCGGGTGCCGACCATGTCATCACCAACATTCTGTCGAACAGCATCAGCCTGCCAGGTGAAGCCTTGCTGGCCAACGACAGCGATGCCAACAAGGATCCACTGAGCGCTTCGCAAACAACCTTCAATACCGGCTGGGCGGCGCGTGGTGGCGACTTCACAGTGGGCAGCACGGCACCAACCCTGGGCTTTAGCGGCACCAGCGCCGGTAATGCCAGCAACCAATTGCTCAACGTGGCGCGCAGTTCGTTCACCGGGCCGGCAGCGTCGATGACTGCGGCGGTGATCGTTAGTGGCTTCCTCGGTTCAGTCAGCAACGGTAACGCCAACGATGAGGACCTGATCACCGTCACCCTCAAGCAGGGTGAGAAGCTGACCCTCGATCACAACCGCTTGGCCAGTGACAATCTGTTGATGCAGTGGAAGGATGCCGGTGGCGCCTACCAGACGATTGTCGATGGCGACAGTTTTACCGCCAGCCATGACGGGGTCTACACCATTAACCTGGTCAACCGTACCAACCTCAGCGGCAGCACTACTGGTCGCTCCGAGTACTACGAGTTGAACATGAGCATCAACTACGCAGATGCCCAGGACAGCACACCGCTGCACAACGGCAGCTACAGCGTAAGCGATGGACATGGCGGTAGCAGCACCGGCGCGGTGGACATCAGCTATCAGGCTGGCGATACCCTCAACGGAACCGGCAACGACGATGTCCTGGTGGCCGGCAATACCGCCACGACACTCAATGGTGGTGACGGCAATGATGTGCTGGTCGGCGGTAGCGGCCATGACACTTTGCATGGCGGCAATGGCAACGACTTGCTGATAGGTGGCCTGGGCAATGATCTGCTTGACGGTGGCGCGGGAATCGACACCGCCAGCTATGCCAGTGCTTCAAGTGCCGTGACGGTCAACCTGAACCTGACAGGGGCACAGAATACCCTGGGTGCAGGCAGTGACACCCTGGGCTCGATCGAAAACCTGATCGGTTCGGACTACAACGACAGCCTGACCGGCAACAGCGTTGCCAACCTGCTGGTGGGGGGCAAGGGCAATGACACCCTGGTGGGTGGTGGCGGTGATGATGTGCTGATCGGCGGGCCGGGGAACAACACCTTGACGGGCGGGACAGGTGCCGACACCTTCCTCTGGCAACAGGGTAATACCGGGCATGATGTGGTCACCGATTTCACCCCGGGCACGGATCGTCTGGACCTGTCGCAACTGTTGCAAGGTGAGAACCCGACCACGGCGTCACTGGATGATTATCTGCACTTCAAAGTCACCGGCAGTGGGGCAGGGGTGGTGTCGACCATCGAAGTGAGTGCCGTGGCGGGTGCGGCGCCGAGCCAGATCATTGATCTGGAGGGCGTCAACCTGGCTCAGCATTACGGCGTGACTGCAGGTGCCGGAGGCGTGATTGCGGCAGGGCAGGACACCGCCACCATTATCAACGGCATGCTCAATGATCATTCATTGAAGGTGGACACGGTGTAAGTAGGAGCGGGCTTGCCCCGCGATTGCGGTGGGTCAGCCACACCGCATCGCGGGGCAAGCCCGCTCCTACAGTGGAGACGGCTCAGGAGGGCCGTCGCAGGGTTTTTTGCCGCAGGATGTAAATGCTGACCAGCACGGCACTGGTCAGCATGAATCCGCGCGCCCATGGCAGCGGCACCAGGTAGCACGACAAGCCAATGCTCAACCACATCAGACCAATGGCATACACCTTGCCCTTGAGCGGAATGCCCTGACCACTGAGGTAATCACGAATCCACGGCCCCAGCTGCGGATGATTGACCAGCCACTGGTGAAAGCGCGGTGAACTGCGGGCGAAGCAGGCGGCGGCCAGCAGCAGGAACGGAGTGGTCGGCAATACCGGCAGGAAAATGCCGATCACTCCCAACGCAACACTGAGCCAGCCGATGGCCAGCAGCAGGTAGCGCACTGACGCCAACTCAGTGGTGGCGTGGTTTGAGCAACGCTGGTGCAGGTTTTTCGTCAGGCGCGTGCTGCAGCAGGTACAGCGCAGTCAGGGCCTCGGGGATCTGCACGATCATGTCGTCCATCAGGTTGGCGTCGCTGGCGATGTCGGCGAATTCCGGTTGTTCGTCGAACAGGCCGGAACCGACCATGATCGGCAGGAGCATCTCGCTGACTTCTTCTTCGGCGGTTTCAAACCAGGCTTCTTCGCGCATGAACACGCCTTCCATGAAACCGATGCACCAGCCGCGCAGTTCGGAATCGTCCGGATCGTCGCCCAGGTCGAGGTCGCACGGCAGCTCGAATTCCTCGTCGCTGGCCAGCTGGCGGGCGATGTGCGCCTTGAGCTGGATCAGCGTGGCTTCGATCTCTTCACGCTGGGCGTCGTCCTTGTAGCGGGGCTCTTCGGCAAACAGGGCGTCGATCCATTCGCGCTCCGGAACTGCTTCGGTCCCAATCGACAAAGCGGTCAGGTAGCCGTGGGCGGCAACGTAGTCCAGCGCTTCTTCGTGCAGCTCATCGGCGTCGAGGAAGGCTTGCAGGCGGGTCAATTGCTCGGCGAAGGACATTACAGGGCTACCTTGGGAATAAACGATGATCGAATTCTAGCATCTTGCGGCCCCTGCAAGGCAAAGGATCACGCCTATCGCGCAGGCCCCTGCGCAAGGTGACGCTCGGGTATACTGCCGGGCTTTTGCACCTTGGCGCTGCAACAGGGCGCTCAGGTAAAAGCCGCTTACGCATTTTTAGCTGTGGCGGCGAAGGTTTTCATCCAGCCTGTGGCCAGGATGGTTTTGCGATTTATGGAGTTTTTATGCTCGAACAGGCTCAGCGCGTCCTCAAGGACATCTTCGGCTACGACAGCTTTCGAGGCCGCCAGGGGGCGATCATCGAATGCGTAGCCAAAGGTGGCGATGCGCTGGTGTTGATGCCCACCGGTGGCGGTAAATCCCTGTGCTTCCAGGTGCCGGCACTGTTGCGTCCGGGCCTGGCGGTGGTGGTGTCGCCGCTGATCGCGCTGATGGAAGACCAGGTGGCAACCCTCGACGAACTGGGGGTGGCCGCCGCATCGTTGAATTCGACCCTGAGTGCGGAGCAGCAACGTGACCTGGCCGGGCGTATTCGCCGTGGCGAGGTAAAAATGCTCTACCTGGCACCGGAGCGTCTGGTGCAGCCGCGCATGCTGGATTTTCTGCGCAACCTGGACATTGCCCTGTTTGCCATCGACGAGGCCCACTGCGTTTCGCAATGGGGGCATGACTTCCGTCCCGAGTATCTGCAACTGGGGCAGTTGGCCGAATTGTTTCCCCATGTGCCACGCATCGCCCTGACCGCCACTGCGGACATGCGTACCCGTGAAGAGATCGTCACGCGCCTGCACCTGCAGAATGCCGAGCGCTTCCTGTCGAGCTTCGACCGGCCGAACATCTTCTACCGTATCGTGCCCAAGGAACAGCCACGCAAGCAGTTGCTGGCGTTCCTCGGTGATCGGCGTGGCAACGCCGGGATTGTCTATTGTTTGTCGCGCAAGAAGGTTGACGACGTTGCCGCGTACCTGTGCGACCAGGGCTTTCCGGCATTGCCGTACCACGCGGGCCTGCCTGCCGAGACCCGAGCCTCGAACCAGCGCCGCTTCCTCAACGAGGAAGGCCTGATCATGGTCGCCACCATCGCCTTCGGCATGGGTATCGATAAACCCAACGTACGTTTCGTTGCCCACCTGGACTTGCCCAAGTCGCTGGAAGCCTACTACCAGGAAACCGGTCGGGCCGGGCGTGATGGCCTGCCAGCTGATGCCTGGATGGCATACGGGCTGCAAGACATGGTGATGCTCAAGCAGATGCTGCAGAACTCCGAAGGTGACGAGCGTCACAAGCGCATCGAGCAACACAAGCTCGACGCCATGCTCGCGCTGTGTGAAGAGACCCGTTGCCGCCGTCAGACCTTGCTCAACTACTTCGACGAAGAACTGCCGCAGCCGTGTGGGCACTGCGACAACTGCATCGATGGCGTACAGACCTGGGATGCCACCGAACCTGCACGCCAGGCCCTGTCAGCGGTGTACCGCACCGGCCAGCGTTATGGTGTCGGTCACCTGGTGGATGTGTTGCTGGGCCGCGACAACGAAAAAATTCGTAACTTCGGCCATGAAAAACTCGCGGTGTACGGCGTTGGCAAAGACCGCTCCGAGGGCGAATGGCGTTCCTTGTTCCGCCAGTTGGTGGCGCGTGGTCTGGCCGACATCGACCTGGAAGGCTACGGTGGCCTGCGCCTGTCCGACACTTGCCGGCCTTTGTTGCGCGGTGAGGTGAGCCTGGAGTTGCGCCGTGACCTCAAGCCGCAGACCACCAGCAAAGGCAGCAGCAGTGGCGCAAGCCCGGCCAGCCAGTTGGTGCGTGGCGACGAGCGCGAACAGTGGGAAGCCCTGCGCGCGCTGCGGCGCAAGCTGGCCGAAGAGCATGGTGTGCCACCGTACGTTATCTTCCCCGACTCGACCCTGCTGGAAATGCTCCGCAGCCAGCCCGCCAGCCTCAGCGAAATGGCGCAGGTCAGTGGTGTCGGTGCGCGCAAGCTGGAACGCTACGGCGCGGCCTTCCTCGAAGTGCTCGGTGGCGCTGCCGAGGCACCGCCTCAGGTGGCCGACCTGCGTCACGAGCTGACCAGCCTGGCGCGTGCCGGCATGACCCCGGCGCAGATCGCCGGGCAACTGAACTGCAGCGAGAAGAATGTTTACAGCCTGCTGGCCGAAGCCATTGGCCGTCAGCAGTTGTCGCTGGAGCAAGCCCTGGATCTACCGCAAGATCTGCTCGAAGAAATCCAGGATGCGTTCCTCGACGGTGAAGGCGAGTTACCACCGGTATCGGCGGTTGCCGAGCAGTTTGGTGCGCGGGTGCCGGAAGGGGTGCTGTATTGCGTAAGGGCGGCGTTGGCAGCGGAATTTGAGATGTAAGCGGCGTTTTGTCATCTTTTAAAACGATTGTCAGACAGCTACAACCCTGCTGAGCCTTGCCTGTTACGCAGGAGCATGGTTAGCTGACTAATAATTAGTTCTGATGATGAGTTCTCTATGTCGTTGACCGATCAACATCGTTTCGGAATGCAGCTGGCCCAGATGTCACGAGGCTGGCGCGCCGAACTGGACCGCCGCCTGGCCGGGCTCAATCTTTCCCAGGCCCGCTGGCTGGTGCTGCTGCATCTGGCCCGATTTGACGAAGCCCCCACTCAGCGTGAGCTGGCGCAAAGTGTGGGGGTTGAAGGGCCGACCCTGGCCCGTTTGCTCGACAGCCTGGAAGCTCAGGGCCTGGTTCGGCGCCAGGCGGTGCTGGAAGACCGGCGGGCCAAGAAAATTCACCTGTGCCCACCGGCCAAGCCACTGATCGACCAGATCGAAACCATTGCCAATGCGTTGCGCGCCGAGCTATTCAGCGGTGTTGACGAAGAGGACATGCGCGTGTGCATGAAGGTTCACGCGCGCATCCTGGCAAACCTGGAAAAGTCCTGACCGGCCTCAGAAGGTGTGACCCAGGTTCAGGTACAACGCCTTCTGATTTTCGCTGTTGGCACCATAGCTGAAGTTCAACGGGCCCAGCGGCGTTTCAAAGCCAACGAAAATACTGGCGGCATTGATGTAGCCGCTGTCGAATTCGTTGTCATTGTTCCACAACCTGCCACGTTCCAATGACCCACCCAGGTACAGCGGGAAGTCCAGTGGCAGGTACGCCCGTGGCGTCAGTCGGCGGTAGTAGACCATGCGCATCAGGCTCATGTTCTGGCCAGATACCGAATCCTGACGAAAGCCAGACAGCTGCCGCGCGCCACCCAATACAAAGCTGGAAGTGACCACTTCGGCGTCATCAATGGTGCGACCGTACTGGCCGCCCAGCACCCAGGTATTGGGGCCGCTGCTCAGCGCCTTGTCCAGTTTGAAGTTCCATTGCCGGTAGCGCTGGTCAGAGCCAAGGTCCGGGTCGTACTGGCGCAGGGTCAGGCTGATGTCCTCACCGCTGTGCGGGAAGTAGACATTGTCGAGGGTGTCGAACGAATACTTGAGCTCATAGAAGCCTTCATTGAAGCTGAAATGCGGCAGGTCTTGATCGCCAATCCGCACCTCGGCATTGCCCCAGGCCTGGCCCACACCAAAGCGGATTTCGCCGCTGTTGCCGATCTGGCGCCCCAGGTTCAAGCCGAAGCCGTAGCGTTCCAGGCGGTATTCGGCAATCGGATCGTCGTCCAGGGTGGCCTCGATGTTCTGTGAGCCAAGGTCGATATACGGGGCGACGAAGTAGCGTGAGCCGGCATCCAGTGGTTGGTAGAACTCGCTGTACAGCTCTTGCTGGTCGCCTATCTGGGCGCGGGTCAGCCATTCGGCACCGAGCTGGTTGATACCGTTGACCCGGTAGCTGGCACCTATGTTGAACGCACTGTCACCGCGCATGTCATCCGACAGATTAAGGCCCAGGCGCAAGTAGTCGGTGCCGCCACGGCGACCGCGGGCATTGATCACCAGGGTGTTGTCGCTGCCCTTGTGCACCACTCGGTACTGAACCCGGTCGAAATAGTCCAGGCCGTAGAGGGTGCCCATGTCGGTCTGCAGGCGGCCCAGTTCCAGGGGCTCGCCGATGGGTTGGCGAATGTAGAAACGGATCACATCGTCACTGACTTTCGAGTCGTTCTCGATCCTGATCGCGGTAATGACGGGTGTGCGCTGGCTTGGTGAGCGCGCAGCCGTCAGCTCGGCGTCGTTACTGTCGGGGCGTTTGAGTGTTGCCAGGCGTGCGTCCAGGGCGCGGGCCGCACGGTAGCCGGCGTCGATCATGTCCTGGGCGCGGCCAAAATCGGTCACGCCGAAACTGGCCATCGGCGGCTGGATGAGGATGTCGTCGCGATGCAATTGCGCCAGTTGCTCCTCGGAGTTGCGCCGGGTCATCAGGGTAATCGACTGGTTGAGCACATCGACCACGGTGGTCATTTGCTTGCGATCACGCAGTGGTGAGCCGATATCAACGACGATGGCCAGGTCTACCCCCATTTCGCGGGCAACGTCCAGGGGAATGTTGTCGACCATACCGCCATCGACCAGCAGCCGGCCATCCAGGTCGACCGGGGCGAATACCGCCGGAATCGACATGCTGGCGCGAATGACTTGCGGCAGGTGGCCGCGGTTGAACACCACTTTCTCACCACTGGCGATATCGGTGGCCACGGCGCGGAAGGGGATGGGCAGCTTGTCGAAGTCACGGGTGTCGCTGGTGTGGGCCAGCAGGCTTTCCAGCAGCAGCGCCAGGTTCTGCCCCTGGATCACGCCCAGCGGCAAGCCAAGGCTGCCATCGTCACGAAAGCTGAGTTTCTGCTTGACCAGGAAGTCGCGGTCATCCTGCTTGCGCCTGAAGGGTACGTCCTTGCGTGGCGGGGCATCGGAAAGGGCCTGCTTCCAGTCGATACCCAAGGCGAGCTTTTCCAGCTCCTCGATGCTGTAGCCCGAGGCATACAAGCCGCCGACCACCGCGCCCATGCTGGTACCGGCAATGGCATCGACCTTGATGCCTTGCTCTTCCAGGGCTTTGAGCACGCCGATATGGGCAAGGCCACGGGCCGCACCGCCAGACAACACCAGGCCGATTTTCGGTTGGGGTGGTTCGGCAGCCAGGAGTGGGAAGGAAATGAACAACAGCAGTAGGCAAAACAGCAAGCGGTGCATCATGCACTCTCGGAGCAAAGGCTAAAGACCGCTAGTATAAGCATCCCCGCCTGTCAGGAGACTGATCGCTGTGAATGTCGACAAAGCCGAAATTGTCATCACCTATTGCACCCAATGCCAATGGCTGCTGCGTGCCGCCTGGCTGGCCCAGGAACTGCTCAGCACATTCGGGCAAGACCTTGCCCGGGTATCGCTTGAGCCTGCCACCGGCGGCGCCTTCCGGATTACCTGCGATGGCGTGCAGATCTGGGAGCGCAAGGCCGATGGCGGCTTCCCTGAAGCCAAAGTACTCAAGCAGCGGGTGCGTGACCAGATTGATCCGCAGCGTGACCTGGGCCACAACGACCGCCCGTGATCTTCAGCGGCCTCAAGCCGCAGCCGCCTTAGTGCTTTGATTGCTGGCGGCCAGGCGGCTGGAGATGACGATGGCGAGGATGATCAGTACACCTCCGAACAGCATGCGCAGGGTCGGCGCCTCGGCGAAAATCAGCCAGGCCAGGGCAATGCCGTAGACCGGCTCCAGAGCGAACACCACCGCAGCGGTGCGCGCCTTGATCACCGCCAGGCTGGCGACGAACAGGCTGTGGGCGACGCCGGTGCAGAATACTCCGAGCAGGGCGATCCACAGCCAGTCCAGCGCTGGCACTTCGGATAACGCAGGGGCCGCAACCGGCAACAGGCAGAGCGCGACTACCGCGTTCTGGCACAGCGCTGCCTGCACGGCGGGCACGCGACCGTTGGACGCCCGGTTGGTCAGGGACAACAGCGAGAACAGCAAACCGGAAAGCAATGACCAGAGCAGGCCGCCGGTGGCCTGGCTGGCCAGGTCGAAGTCTGGGGTGACCATAACCAAGCCGATACTCACCAGCACCACCAGAATGATTTCGTTGCTGCGCACCCGCTCGCGAAACAGCAGGCCTTCAAGGATGACCGTGAAGGCTGGAAAACTGGCGAAGCCCAAGGTAGCAATCGCTACCCCCGCGACTTTCACCGCAATAAAGAAACTGACCCAATGCCCGGCCAGTAACACGCCGCCCAGCGTCAGACGGCGCCAGTCCTGAGTGTGCAAGGGTTGCCAGGCTTTTTGTGCGAAGCGGGCGAAGATGCCCAGAGCCAGTACCGCAAAGGCTGCGCGGCCAAACACGATGATCGACGGCGCCGCTTGGGCCAGCTTGCCGAAAACGCCGGTCAGACCGAAAAACAGTGCGCCGATATGCAGGGCGCCGAGGGCGGTGCGGTGATTCATGATGATCCTTGTTGACGGCCTTGTGTAGGAGCGGGCTTGGCCCGCGATCGCGTCTGCTCAGTTACTTCGCTATCGCGGGGCAAGCCCGCTCCTACAGGTGGTGCAAGACAGTTGTTGCCACCGAGAAATTGTCAGGCAGTGTAAAAGGACATCGCCCCGGTGTCTGTCGCACGCCTCGCGTCAGTTGTCGCCAGACTCTTGCCGCAACGCCCGGGGCGAGCAGTTGAAGGTGCGCAGTACGGCGGCAGCGAAAGCGCTTTGTGAGGCGTAGCCGACTTGAGCGGCAATCTCGCCGATCGGCAACGCCGTCTCGCGCAGCAGGCGGCGGGCTTTGAGCAAGCGACGCTGGCGGATGTAATCCATCGGCGTGATCGACGCCTCAGCGCTGAAGCGGGCATGCAGGCGAGCGCTGGACAGCCCAGCCAAACGGGCCAGGTCGGCAACCTGCAAGGGGTAGGCAGCGTTTTGCTCGATGTAGGCATCGAAACTGGCAAAGGGCAGTTGCTTGTGCTCGGCAGCCGGGGCTGATGTGCGGTTCAGGCTGGCCAATAACAACACGGCACCTTGCTGCGCCATCAACGGGTCGACCGCCGGGCCGGCCGCCAACCAGTCGACCAGTTGCTGTTGGTGGTGGTTCAGCATCAGTGAGCCACGACGCTCAAGCAGGCGTTGACTGGCCGAGGCCTGTTCACCGAGGCTGTTGCTGAGCCAGCTATCGCCAGGCACATCAAGCACCAGGCATTGGCTGCCACTGACGCTGGCGCAGGTGTGGTGGGAGCCGCCTGGCACCACGATCAGGCCTTGGCGTTCGATGCGCGCCCCGCAACCGTCAAGCTCGAAGTCCAATTGCCCACGCAGGCCAAACACCAGTTGCGGGTGTGCATGGCTGTGGGCAATCAAGGCGTCACTGTAATGGCGCACAGAGAGTATCGAGCTGTTGCTCATCAGGCTGTCCTCCAAACCGTGGCAGCAGTGTACCGCGTCGCAGGCGCGACGTTGAAGCGGGGCACAATCAGAAGGACACTTTACCGCGCAGCATGTCGCGGTACATGGCGAAGTCGCCAATCAGGCTGTACAGCGGATAAGTGAAGGTGGCGGGGCGGTTTTTCTCGAAAAAGAAATGGCCGATCCAGGCGAAACCGTAGCCGGCAAACGGTACCGCCAGCAGTAGCAGCCACTTGCCGCTTCCCAGGGTAAAGGCGAGTAAAGCGATGACCAGGGTAGTGCCGACGAAGTGCAGGCGTCGACAGGCCGGGTTGCTATGTTCTTGTAAATAATACGGATAGAACTCGGCGAAACTGTGAAATTGCTGAGGACTGCTCATAACCCAACTCCCAAGGCTCACGATAGGGACGAAGATGCACGACGTGGAGCCTGAACTGAGTCTAGAGTGAGTAAAATCGTTGGGCAGTGACAATTGGCGCCAATTAAGTATCCTTTGCGTTCGCCGCAGGAGCGGACAGCCTGAACATAAGAAGCCAGCCATGAGCGAGAGAACCACGTCAGCAAGCTGGGCATCAGGGATCGTCAAGGCACTCGAGCTGGAAGGGCTGGATTGCCGCGCCATGTTCAAACAGCTCGGTCTGGACTTTGCCGCGCTGGATGACCCCGACGCTCGCTTTACCCAGGACTCCATGACCCGTCTGTGGCAGTTGGCGGTCGAGCTTTCCGGCAATCAGGCCATTGGCCTGAACATGGCCAGGGTGGTTCGGCCGGCTTCATTCCATGTCGTGGGTTACGCGTTGATGTCCAGCCGCACCCTGGCTGAAGGGTTCGAGCGCCTGGTGCGCTACCAGCGCATCATCGCCGAAAGTTCCGATCTGAGTTTCACCCTGGGGCCGGAAGGCTACGTTTTGGTCCTTACCGTGCACGGTGACCATCTGCCGCCCACCCGCCACAGCGCCGAAGCCTCATTGGCGTGTGCGCTGTCGCTGTGCAGCTGGCTCAGTGGGCGGGTGATACAACTGCGACGCGTGCTGATCCAGGGGCCGCAGCCGTTGGATGTCACACCTTACAAAACCGCCTTTCATGCGCCACTGGTGTTTGGGGCGGCCCATGATGCGCTGGTGTTTGAGCGCGCCGACATGGAGGCGCCGCTGCCGACCGCTAACGAAGCCATGGCCATACTGCATGATCGTTTTGCCGGCGAGTACCTGGCGCGTTTCTCCGAAAGCCGGGTAACCCATCGTGCTCGCCAGGTGTTGTGCCGGGTGTTGCCACAAGGCGAACCCAAGCGCGAGATGGTTGCCCAGGCCTTGCACCTGTCGCAGCGCACCCTGCAACGTCGGCTGCAGGAAGAGGGCACCAGTTTTCAGACGTTGCTCGACGATACCCGTCGTGAGCTGGCGGAACAGTACCTGGCGCAGCCCACTATGACCCTGCTGGAAACTGCCTACCTGCTGGGGTTTGCCGACCCAAGCAACTTCTTCCGCGCCTTTCGCCGCTGGTTCGACCTGACGCCGAGCGAGTATCGCACGCGTATGGGCGAAGGCAGTGTCGCGCCAGCGCCCGAGCAGGGCGCTGAAGCCGTGGTCAGTGACGCCAGAACGCCGGCATACACAGCACCAGCACCGTAATGATCTCCAGGCGGCCCAGCAGCATGCCGCCTGCCAGAATCCACTTGGCCGCATCGGGCAGGGTGGCGAAGTTACCGGCCGGGCCAATGGTTTCACCCAGGCCCGGGCCAACGCCGGAGACGGTACTGGCGGCGCCGGTCAATGCCGTCATCCAGTCAACGCCGAGCAACGACAGCAGCAGTGCGATCACGCAAATGGTAATGGCGAAGAAAAACGAGAAGGTCAGAATCGACCGGACGATTTCTTCGTCCAGGCGGTGGCCGTTGTATTTCTGCTTGATCACCGCGCGCGGGTGAATCAGCTGATTGAGGTTGGCCTTGAGCAGGATGTAGGCCACCTGGAAACGGAAAATCTTGATCCCGCCAGCCGTCGAGCCGGAGCAACCGCCGACGAAGCCCAGGTAGAAAAACAGCATCAGCGAAAAGTTACCCCACAGGCTGTAGTCGCCCAGGGCAAAGCCGGTGGTGGTGACCACCGAGGTGACGTTCAGCGCCACGTGGCGCAAGGCGTCGAGCCAGTGCAGTTTGGTCGTCGCCCAGTACCAGGTGCCGAGCACCAGCCAGGTCACCACCAACATCAGCAGCAGGCCCTGGACCTGTTGGTCCTTGATCAAGGCTTTGCGGTTGCCGCGCAGGGTCGATACATACAGCGCAAACGGCAAGCTGCCGAGGATCATCACCACCACCGCCACCCAGTGCACGGCGGGCTGCTGCCATTTGGCCAGGGACTGGTCGGAGGTGGAAAACCCGCCGGTGGAAATCGCCGACATAGCGTGGTTGATGGCGTCGAACACGTTCATCCCCGCCAGCCAGAACGCCAGCCCGCCCAGGGCGGTGAAGCCCACATACACGGCAACGATCGACTTGGCGACCATGTGCGAGCGTGGCATGACCTTTTCCGAGCGGTCCGAGGATTCGGTCTGGAACAGGCGCATGCCACCGATGCGCAGCAGCGGCAGAATGGCCACGGCCATGGCGATAAAGCCGATGCCACCCAGCCAGTGCAGCAGCGAGCGCCACATCAGAATGCCCGGTGACATGCTGTCCAGACCACTGAGCACGGTGGCGCCGGTGGCGGTGATGCCGGACATGCTTTCGAAGAATGCGTCGGTGTAGCTGATGTGTTGGGTGAGCAGAAACGGCAGGGCCGCAAAGATGCACACCACCAGCCAACTGCTGACTGTCAGCAGGTACATGTCCCGTGGACGCAGATGGACGTGCTCAGGGCGCCCTTGAAGCACCAGGGCCAGCCCGGCGACAAAGGTGATCATGCTGGCCCAGAGGAACGATGGCAGGTCGCCTGTGCGATCGAAGATCACCAGGGTGGCCATGGGCACGACCATGCTGATCGCCAGGGTGATCAGGAAGATGCCGATGATGAAACCAATGATCCTTAAGGTCGGCAACGCCATGTGATCTGCTCTGACTCGTAACGGAAGGGCGCCATTCTACCTATGGACCTTTTTAAGTAAACGCTAGAATAGCTGCACATTTCTCTTTAGGGGGTAGCCGATGGAGGCTCTCGACGCATTGCTCAACCGTGTTTCCGTACCACGCCTGGTCGAACCTGCGCCCAATGCCGCACAGCGCGAGGCACTGTTTCAGGCCGCCTTGCGGGCGCCGGACCACGGCCAATTGCGGCCTTGGCGCTTCCTGACGGTCGAGGGTGAGGGGCGGGTGAAGTTGGGCGAACTGTTTGCCGACGCCGTCAAAAGCAAAGGCGATGCCAGCGCCGCCGACCTGGACAAGGCCCGCGCCATGCCACTGCGTGCGCCGTTGCTGGTGGTGGTGATTGCGCGCTTGCAGGATCACTTCAAAGTGCCGGTCTCGGAGCAGCGTCTGGCGGCGGGGTGTGCCGCTCACGGCATTCTGCTGGCGGCCCATGCTCAGGGCGTTGGGGCGGTTTGGCGTACCGGTGATTTGGCGTACAACAAGCAGGTTGCTGCGGGTTTGGGTTTGGGTGAAAAGGAAGAAATCGTGGCGTTCCTGTACGTGGGGACGCCGCAAACTGAACCGCGCACAGCGCCGGTGCTGGCTACTGCGGACTTTGTGACAGCCTGGGGTTGAGGGCTGATCGCGGGGCAAGCCCGCTCCTACAGGTTTTGTAGGAGCGGGCTTGCCCCGCGATGCGATTTACCCATCAACCACGCAACTCCAACCGAGCCACAAAGCCACCCTGCGGATGATTCTCCAGTGTCAGGCTACCGCCATGACGCTCGGCCGCCTTGCGCGCAATGGCCAGCCCCAGGCCGTGGCCTGCCGCGCTTTGCCCCGGCGCACGAAAGAACGGCTCGCCCAACTGCGCCAGGTGCTCCACGGCCACCCCCGGCCCATGATCACGCACACTGAGCACGATGCGCTCAGCGTCTTGTACCACCGTGACCTCGATCGGCTGCCCCGGCGGGTTGAAGCGCAGGGCGTTGCGCAGCAGGTTGTCCAGCGCCCGTTCGATCAGGGTTGGCCAGCCTTGCAGGGTTAGCCCGCTTTGCAAATTCAGCTGTATCAGTTGGTCTGGGGCATTGAACTGGGTTTCCTTGTAAACCGCCTGCACCAGGGCATCCACATCCACCGTTTCCGCGCGCGCTTGCTCGGCATCGACCCGCGCCAGTACCAGAATCTCGCTGATCAACGCTTCCAGGCGATCGCACTCGCGGGTCAGGCGTGGCCACAAGGCCTGGCGCTGTTCCGGTTCTGCCCGCTCGGCCAGGGCCAGCGCAATGCGCAGGCGGGCCAAGGGTGAGCGCAGTTCATGGGAAACGTCGCGCAACAACTGGCGCTGGCTGCCGATCAAGCTCTGCAGGCGTGAGCCCATGCGGTTGAAGTCATTGGCCAGCACGCCAAATTCGTCACGCCGGTTGGCCAGGCGCGCCAGGCTGTTTTGCTGGTAGGTGGTTTGTCCAAGGTCATGCACCGCACCGCGCAGGCGGCTGAGCGGGCGGGTAATCGAAAGCGTTACAAACAGGCTGAACAAGGTCAGTACCACCAGCGCAATCCCCAGGGCACTCAGCGGCCACAACAGGCTTTCGCGGTGCCAGGCGTCGAGTTCCGGGTGCGGAATGCGGTAGATCAACAGGTAGGTGTCGCCGCTCTCGGGGCTGGTGTACTCCTCGGTCAGGCGGCGCCAGGGCAAGCGTCGATCGTCGTTGTGACGGCGTGCCTCGAAGGCTGCTGCACGGCGTGGAAAGGTCCCGGGGACCACCGCGTCGCCGCTGTCGTTGAGTACCTGTACGTCGATGTTGTAGCGGTGCTTGCGCCGTTCCAGAAAGCGTTGAGCCGCCTCCACCCCTTGCTGTTCGTAGAGCTGGGTCCACTTCGGCGCCAAGGTGTTGAGGCCCGGGTGGCGGCTGAGAATCCAGGCATCCTGGTTCAACATGTGCCCGAGCAGGATCGACAAACCCGCGACCAGGGCAATGGCCAGCCAGAAACTGGCAAGGATGCGCCAGAACAATGAACGCAAGGCAGGCTCCTTAACGGCAAAAAAACCGGCCTGCGCAGGGGCAGGCCGGGCGGGTGGTTGTCAGCTTACTGGGCCTTGGTAGCTTTTTCAGCTTTCCAGGCTTTGAACTCGCTCCATTCGGCGCGGCGTTGGTCTTGCTCTTTCTTCAGCTCATCGAACTTCTTCTGCTGATCAGGCTTGAGCAGGGCACGGATATCGGCCTGGGTCTTGTCGCGCTTGGTTTGCAGCTCGTCTTTCAGGGCTTTCTGGTCGGCTGCCGGGAGTTTTTCCAGGTAGCGCTTGGTGATTTCCTGACGGCTTTTCATCTGCTCGCCCATCAGTTTGCCGATTTGCTGACGCTGTTCGCGGCTCAGGTCCAGCTGGGCGAAAGGCGCTCCACCGCGGTGGTGATCGCCGTGGCGCGGGCCGTCTTCTGGCATGGCCATAGCGACGGTCGGCAGTGCGGCAGCGAACATCAGGGCGATAAGGGTCTTGCGCATGGTGTCTCTCCTTTCAAGGGCCGGTGATTACCGGATGAGCCCAGTTTAGGGAGATCAAGGTCAGCGGCGGTCAGGCAAGGGTAAAGCTTCGGTAAAGATGCCCCGGCGCGTTGCTGACATTACAGGCTGTAATAGTAACCACGGCTGCGCAGGGCCACGATGCGCGGGCGGCCATCGGGGTGCGGGCCGATTTTCTTGCGCAGGTTGCTGACGTGCATGTCCAGGCTGCGGTCGTACAGGGTGAGTTTGCGGCCCAGGGCAATTTGCGCCAGCTCCTGTTTTTCCAGCGGTTCGCCCGGCTGTTTGAGCAGGGCTTCAAGAATACGGCTCTCGGACAGGGTCAGGGTCAGCTCATGTTCGTCGATGCTGACCACGCCACGGGCGGGGCTGAACGACAGGTCGCCCACTTCGATCTGGCTGGGTGTGGCGTTGGGATGGCTACGGCGCAGCACGGCGCGCAGGCGCGCGGTCAGTTCACGTGGGTCGCACGGTTTGGCCAGGTAGTCATCGGCGCCCAGTTCCAGGCCGAGAATCCGGTCGAGCGGTTCGCCACGTGCCGACAACATCAGCACCGGGAGTTCGGTGTGCTCATGGCGCAATTGCTTGAGCAGCTCCAGGCCGCTGCCATCGGGCAGCATCACATCCAGTACCACTGCTGCCGGCGCCTGCTCGGCCAGTGCCTTGCGGGCGCTCTGACCATCGTGGCAGGCGCGCACGACAAAACCTTCCTGGGTTAGCCAGCTGCCGAGCAGCTCGCACAGTTCCTGGTCATCATCAATCAGTAACAGCTCGCTCATGACTCACTCAATTCAACCATTGCCGACGCTTTCTGTGTCCGCCGCTGGCAAAGATACCGCAGAGTGCGGCAAAGAGGGCAACTGCACCGCCAATCACGAACCATTGTTGCTGGTCGGTGATCAGGCGTTGCGGGGCATTGGCCTGGAGTTCCTTGAGGGCCAGCTTCAAACGCTGGTTTTCCTGGCGCAGGCGGGTGAGCTGGGCGCTTTCGCGCTCGCTGTCGGCATTGTGCAGTTGTTGGCTCAGCGCTTCGCGCAGGCGTTCGCTTTCCTGCAGGCGTTGTTGCAACTCGGTGATCTGGCTGCCCGCACTGAGCGACAGCGGGGTGCTGGAGGTAGCGGGCTCTTCGGCCTGGGCGAGCGGGGTCAGCAACAACAGGCACAGCAGCAGGGACAACGGACCTTGACGCATTGGAACTCCTGATTCTTGTCGATTCAGCAGGTTGTCGGCTGACAGACGAGAATAATGAGCAGTTGCGTCGGTAAAAGGCAGGGAGCGGTGCGCGCAGTGGCGCACCGCGTACAGCAGGTTACGGCAGGACTTGCTTGAACGGCTTGACCACTACCTTGTCGTACACGCCGGCGGCGATGTACGGGTCGGCATCGGCCCACGCTTGTGCGGCGCTCAGCGACTCGAACTCGGCGACGATCAGGCTGCCGGAGAAACCGGCGGCGCCTGGGTCATTGCTGTCGATGGCCGGATGCGGGCCGGCCAGCACCACGCGACCTTGTTCTTTGAGCTGTTGCAGGCGTTCGATATGCGCCGGACGGGCGGCCAGGCGTTTTTCCAGGGAGTCGGCAACGTCACTGGCAATGATGGCGTAGAGCATCTCAGTCCTCATGCTTCGGGGTGGTAGGCGGGGTTGTCGGGTCGCTGTCGTGCAGGTGGCGGGACAGGTAGAAGCCCTGGCCTACAAGGAACAGCACGGTCATGCCGAGGCTGCCGAACACCTTGAAGTCAACCCAGATGTCCTGGAAGGTGAAGGCAACAAACAGGTTGGCGGCGCCGCAGAACAGGAAGAACACGATCCAGGCCAGGTTCAGGCGAGTCCAGACGGCGTCTGGCAGGCTGATGGCATGGCCCATGATGCGCTTGATCAGCACGCGGTCGCCGATGAAGTGGCTACCGGCAAACGCCACGGCAAACAGCCAGTTGACCACCGGGGCTTTCCATTTGAGGAAGGTTTCGCTGTGGAAGGCCAGGGTCAGGCCGCCGAACACCAGGCAGGCGATCAGCGTCAACCATTGGCCCTTTTCCAGCTTGCGCTGGCGGATGAACAGCGCGCCGTAGACCACCACCGAGCTGATGATCAGCATCGCTGTGGCACTGAAGATGCCTCCAAGTTCGAAGCTGTGTCCGGCGAATTCGACGGCGCGAGGTTCGAGTTTGAAGACGATGAAAAACAGGAGCAGCGGGATGAAATCGATGAATTGTTTCACAGTGGCAGCCAGAAGCAGGATGTGACGGCATAATAACAAACATCAATGACAGCGAAAGCGCCACCTATGAATGTTGATCTGCACTGCCACAGTACGGCCTCCGACGGCGCCTTGTCGCCGACGGCACTGGTCGCCCGGGCCCATGAGCACGGCGTGCGGATGCTCTCGCTGACCGACCACGACACCCTTGAAGGCCAGCAGGAGGCCCGCGCCGCAGCCCTGACTCTGGGCATGCAGTGGGTCAGCGGTATCGAGCTATCGTGCACGTGGGGTGGCGCGACCATCCATGTGTTGGGTTACAACTTTGCCCTGGACGCTGCGCCTTTGCTTGAAGCGGTTGAATCGCTGCACCGTGGGCGCTGGCTGCGCGCCGAAGAAATCGACCGACGGTTGGCGCTCAAAGGCATGCCGGGTGCGCTCGACGGTGCGCGGCTCATCCAGCAGGAACTGGGTGACAGCGGAAACGCCCCAGCGCGCCCGCATTTTGCCGAGTTCCTGGTGCGTGCAGGCTTTGTAAAGGACCGTTCCGAGGCGTTTCGCAAGTGGCTGGGCGCCGGCAAGCTGGGTGACGTCAAACTGCACTGGCCGACCCTGGACGAGACCGTGCAAACCCTGCGCAATGCCGATGCCTGGGTCAGCCTGGCGCACCCGATGCACTACGAATTAACCCGCAGCAAGCGCCGACGGCTAATTGCCGACTATATTCAAGCAGGCGGCCAGGCACTGGAAGTGGTCAATGGGATGATGCCGGCCGAGCAGGTGGGGACCATGTCCATCCTCACCCGTGAGTTCGGTCTGCTGGCCAGTGCCGGCAGTGACTTCCATGGCCCCGGCACCTGGGGCGAGATCGGTGCCTACCGGCCACTGCCAGAGGATCTGCCACCTTTGTGGCGTCGATTCAAACATGAGCAGCCTATCGCGGCCGACTGAACAGGAAGAGCATGTGAGTCAATTTTTCCAGATTCATGCGGAGAATCCGCAGCCGCGCCTGATCAAACAGGCCGTGGAAATCATTCGTAAGGGCGGTGTGGTGGTGTACCCCACCGACTCGGCCTATGCCATAGGCTGTCAGATCGGTGACAAGAGTGCCGTGGAGCGGGTTCGTCGCCTGCGACAGCTGGACAAGACCCATAACTTCACCCTGATGTGTTGCGACATGTCTCAGCTGGGTGTGTTCGCCAAGATCGACACCGGTATTTTCCGCATTCTCAAGGCCCATGTGCCGGGCCCGTACACCTTCATCCTCAACGGCACGCGTGAAGTGCCACGCCTGCTGCTGCATGAAAAACGCCGCACCATCGGCTTGCGCGTGCCGCAAAACCCCATCCTGCTGGCGCTGTTGGCAGAGCTTGGCGAGCCCTTGATGAGCGTCAGCCTGATTCTCCCGGGTGATGAAGAACCTATGACCGACCCCTATGAGATCCGTGAGCGACTTGAGCACCATGTCGATCTGATCATCGATGGCGGCTTCGGTGACCTCAAGGCCTCCACCGTGATCGACCTGACCGGCGATGAACCGGAGGTCATTCGCGTCGGTTGCGGCGATCCGGCACCGTTCATGGTTGAAGCGTGACCCAGGCCCCCACTACCGAGCAGAGCGTCGACCCTCAGGCAGGCGCGCAGCAGGAACTGCCGCTGGTATTGGTATATGGCGAAGCCATGACCGAAATGCCGGTCGACCTGTACATCCCGCCCGATGCCCTGGAGGTCTTCCTCGAGGCCTTCGAAGGGCCGCTGGACCTTTTGCTTTACCTGATCCGCAAACAGAACATCGACATTCTCGACATTCCGGTGGCGGAAATTACCCGCCAATACATGGGCTATGTCGAGCTGATGAAGTCGGTGCGCCTGGAGCTGGCGGCCGAGTACCTGGTGATGGCGGCGATGCTGGCGGAGATCAAATCGCGCATGCTGTTGCCGCGTTCGGCTGAAATCGAGGAGGAAGAGGGTGATCCGCGTGCCGAGTTGATCCGCCGGCTGCAGGAGTACGAGCGCTTCAAGGCCGCCGCCGAAGGCATCGATGGCTTGAGCCGGGTAGGCCGCGAGATTATCGTGCCGCGCCTGGATGCACCGCAGGCCAAGGTGCGCAAGCTGCTGCCGGAAGTCAGCCTGGAAGAGCTGCTGCTGTCGATGGCCGAGGTCATGCGCCGTGGTGACTTGTTCGAAAGCCACCAGATCAGCCGTGAGGCGTTATCGACCCGTGAACGCATGAGCGAGGTGCTGGAGCGCCTCAAGGGCGGTGGCTTTGTACCGTTCGTCGAGCTGTTCAGCGCCGAAGAAGGCAAGCTGGGTGTTGTGGTGACCTTCATGGCAATTCTTGAGTTGGTGAAGGAATCCTTGATCGAACTGGTGCAAAATGAGCCTTTTGCGCCGATCCACGTCCGCGCCCGGGCTGAGTGACCACGAGCAACGCCATGAACCTGACCGATCCGCGCGACCTGGCGCCCCTGCTTGAAGCCTTTTTACTGGCCTCGGGAAAACCGCAATCATTGGAGCGCCTGTTCGAACTCTTCGAAGAAGCTGAGCGCCCTGAACCCGCTGTGTTCAAGAAAGCCCTGGAAGTGCTGCGCAAGTCCTGCAATGGCCGTGCGTTTGAACTCAAGGAAGTGGCGTCGGGCTATCGCCTGCAAATTCGCGAAGACTACGCCCCCTGGGTAGGGCGATTGTGGGAAGAGCGGCCACAGCGATACTCGCGCGCCCTGTTGGAGACCATGGCCCTGATTGCCTATCGCCAACCCATTACCCGCGGCGAAATCGAAGATGTGCGCGGCGTGGCGGTTAACAGCAACATCGTCAAAACCCTGCTGGAGCGCGAGTGGATTCGTATTGTCGGCTACCGTGAGGTGCCGGGCCGCCCGGCGATGTTCGCCACCACCAAGGCTTTCCTCGATCACTTCAACTTGAAGAACCTCGACGACTTGCCAGCCCTGGCCGACTTGCGCGAAATGGAGCCTGAACCGCTGCTGGAGCTTGATGACGCACCGGTACCGGAGCACCTGCAGGCCTTGGCCGATGAAAGCGCCGAGCCGCAGGCAGCGCCTGAGGAAACCAGTTTCCGCAGCCTGCTGGTCGAGCTCGATGCGATGGAAGAGGGGCTCAAGACCGACTTTGACGATTTGCTGGAAGAAGAGCCTGCAGTTGAAGAAACCCAGGTTTCGGACGCAGAAGGCGAATCAGCCGCCGACCTGAAGAATTTCAGCTAGTCTCAGGTGCGCTTACGGCGCGATCAGCGTATGATTCGCGACCTTTTTGGCGCTCGTTCGCCTGAATCAGCTTTCAATATGTACACCGGGAGGTGCCCAGATGAGTGATAAAGACCTGCAAGAAACCCAACCATTGCCACCCTCAGGCGAGAAACTGCAAAAGGTTCTCGCGCGTATCGGCGTGGGTTCGCGCCGTGACGTCGAGGCCTGGATCAGCCAGGGCCGGATCAAGGTCAATGGCGTAGACGCCACCTTGGGCCAGCGCGTCGACCTGCATGATGCCATTTCTGTCGATGGCCGCCTGATCAAGCGCGAAGAGTCTGCCGAGACCGTGCGTCGGGTAATCATGTACAACAAACCCGATGGCGAAATCTGCACCCGTGACGACCCGGAAGGCCGTCCGACCGTGTTCGACCGCCTGCCACGGCCTAAAGAAGGCCGCTGGATCAACATCGGCCGCCTGGACATCAACACCACCGGTTTGCTGATGTTCACCACCGATGGTGAGCTGGCCAACCGCCTGATGCACCCGTCCTACGAGATGGACCGCGAATACGCAGTGCGTGTACGGGGTGAAGTCGACGAAGACATGATCGAACGCCTCAAGGCCGGTGTGGTGCTTGAAGACGGCCCGGCGCGCTTTACCGACATCCAGGTAGCGCCTGGCGGTGAAGGATTCAACCACTGGTACCACTGCGTGGTGATGGAAGGCCGCAACCGTGAAGTACGTCGCCTGTGGGAATCCCAGGGCGTGGTGGTCAGCCGCCTGAAGCGCGTACGTTTTGGTCCGGTGTTCCTCAACTCCGACCTGCCGATGGGCCGCTGGCGCGAAATGAGCCAGCAGGAAGTCGACATCCTTGCTGCCGAAGTGGGCCTGACGCCGGTAGCGATGCCAGCGCTCAACCACAAGACCAAAGACAAGCTGGAGCGCCTGCAGCGCAAGTCCACCCGTCCATTGGGCCGTGGTGAGCGCGTACGGACCCTGCGCCCGGCGCACGACGGTGCCGCTGCTGAACGTCCGGCTCGCCAGCCGCGTGAAGAAGCGCCGCGCAAGGAGGGTGGCCGTGGTCGTAGCACCGTGGCTGAACGCCCAAGTGAAATGAACAAACGTGGCAAGCCAGCGCCAAAGCGCCCAGGCAGCACCCGTAACAAGCCACGGCCCTGACGGGTGTAGGAGCGGGCTTGCCCCGCGATAGCGATCTGTCAGTCTCATCGCATCGCGGGGCAAACCCGCCCCCACGTCGATCAAGCCAACCGTTAGGTTGGCTTTTTTTTGCCTGTAATTTCATCACCTTACGAACACGCTCGTCCGCCCTGGCAACTTTTTGCACCATCTTGTAAATAAATCGTTACAACTTGCCCCGCTGTGCATTGGTGTTTCCGCAGCCCGGCGCAGCTGTAAACAGAACTTGCCGGAAAAATCCGCCCAGCGGCATTTACGCACACCTCAGGTGCTTGCCCGCAACGCGCCGGGGCGGTGAGATGTGCGCATTGCCGAGTGCAAAGCCAGGCCGGAGAGCCGGGCATTCAATAAGAACAAATGGAGGCGCCATGCACGCCGATTACCTCCCCAGGCTTCATTCTTTCCTCAGGAACGGTGCGTTTTGTCATCAGACAATCACGCAACGTGTTGACCCCTGCGCGTCAGCAGGGGTATACAATGCGCCGCGTTTTACCTGTGACCCCAATGCGTACCGCGCACTCTTGCTGACACCCGGCTGATTCGCCCACGGCTTTTGCCCTGGAAGGGCAGCAGTTGTCCAAGATCCTCAAGGTAACCCCCTTGATAATTCCGCTGCGCCACGAGCGCGGTGGGTCCGATTCCGTCACAGATAAAAACAATGTAGGTGACTCCGTTCATGAGTGGACAAAACACGCATTCAGGCGAGCTGAAGCGCGGCCTGAAAAATCGCCATATCCAGTTGATTGCCCTGGGCGGTGCAATTGGTACCGGGCTGTTTCTGGGATCGGCTGGCGTGATGAAGTCGGCGGGCCCGTCGATGATTCTCGGCTATGCGATCTGTGGTTTCATCGCTTTCATGATCATGCGCCAGCTCGGCGAAATGATCGTCGAAGAGCCAGTGGCCGGTTCGTTCAGCCACTTCGCGCACAAATACTGGGGTGGTTTTGCCGGCTTCCTGTCCGGCTGGAACTGCTGGGTCCTGTACATTCTGGTCGGTATGTCGGAGCTGACTGCCGTCGGTAAGTATGTGCACTACTGGTGGCCGGAGATCCCGACCTGGGCCTCGGCTGCAGCCTTCTTCATCCTGATCAACGCCATCAACCTGGCCAACGTCAAAGTGTTTGGCGAGGCGGAGTTCTGGTTCGCGATCATCAAGGTGCTGGCTATTGTTGGCATGATTGCCCTGGGTAGCTACTTGCTGGTCAGTGGTAGCGGTGGTCCGCAGGCTTCGGTGAGCAACCTGTGGGAGCACGGTGGCTTCTTCCCCAATGGCGTAAGCGGCCTGGTCATGGCGCTGGCGATCATCATGTTCTCGTTCGGTGGCCTGGAAATGCTCGGTTTCACCGCTGCAGAGGCCGACAAACCGAAAACCGTGATCCCGAAAGCGATCAACCAGGTGATCTACCGTATCCTGATTTTCTACATCGGTGCCCTGGTGGTACTGCTGTCGCTGACCCCGTGGGATAGCCTGGTGAGCAGCCTCGATGCCTCCGGTGGCACCTATGGCGCCAGCCCGTTCGTTCAGGTGTTCTCGTTGCTCGGAAGCGATGTCGCTGCGCACATCCTCAACTTCGTGGTGCTGACCGCCGCGCTGTCGGTGTACAACAGCGGTACCTATTGCAACGCCCGTATGCTCTACGGCATGGCCGAGCAGGGTGACGCTCCGGCAGGCCTGGCGAAGATCGACAAGCGTGGTGTGCCGGTGCGTTCGATCCTGGCTTCGGCGGCGGTGACGCTGGTGGCAGTACTGCTGAACTACTTCATCCCGCAGCATGCGCTGGAGCTGCTGATGTCGCTGGTGGTAGCTGCCCTGGTGATCAACTGGGCGATGATCAGCTACTCGCACCTCAAGTTCCGCCAGCACATGAACAAGACTGGCCAGAAGCCGCTGTTCAAGGCGCTGTGGTACCCCTATGGCAACTACATCTGCCTGGCCTTCGTGGTGCTGATCCTGGGCATCATGCTGCTGATCCCGGGTATCCAGGTGTCGGTGTATGCGATTCCGGTGTGGCTGGTGGTGATGTATGCCTGCTATGCACTGAAGAACAATCGCAGTGCCCGTCGCCTGCCTGAGGCGAACGCTGCAACCAAGTAAGCTGCAGTGAACAGCAAAAGCCCGGCCTAGCGCCTTAATGAAGCGCACTTAAGAAAAACGCCGCGATCCTGATGAGGTCGTGGCGTTTTTTTTAGGGGGCACGGATTGCCGGGGAGATTGGCTTTGGCTTTGTGTTTGCGAATGTGGGCTTATCCATTCAGTGTGGCGGCTGTGCTGGCCCCTTCCGCCCTTACGGCGGCCTCCTTTGCTCTTGGTGTATGGAGCGGACACAGGGTGGGAGCGGGCTTGCCCCGCGATTTGCAATATCGCACCAGATCGCGGGGCAAGCCCGCTCCCACCGCGATCCGGAAGTCGCTAAGTTACGGGTGGCGCCTGGGCTGGCGTTAGTTTCGCTTGTCTCGGTTGGTGTGACCTGTAGGCTTGTCGCTTGTCGTTTTCGCCGTAAAGGCGGAAAGGACCAGTGGAGCCGCCACACTGAATGGATAAGTTCACATCCTCAAAGCCAATGACGTAAATGAACAGTATTACGGCCTAGCGCCGGGCTTTTGCTTTTGCGGTATCCTCATGGCCTTGTCAGGCCTGTGAATCGATGTTGATCATTTCCAATACCGTGCAGATTCCCGATCAGGAAATCGAGCTCAATGCCATCCGCGCCCAGGGTGCTGGCGGGCAGAACGTCAACAAGGTTTCCAGCGCGGTACACCTGCGCTTCGATAGCCAGGCCTCGTCGTTGCCGCCTTTCTACAAGGAGCGCTTGCTGGCCTTGCGCGACAGTCGCATCACCCGTGATGGGGTAATCGTGATCAAAGCGCAGCAGTACCGCACGCAGGAACAGAACCGAGCGGATGCGCTGGAGCGTCTGCGTGAGCTGATTGTGTCGGCGGTCAAGGTGGAGAAAGCACGCCGCCCAACCCGGCCGACGCTGGGCTCGAAAACCCGACGCCTTGACTCCAAGGGCAAGCGTGGGGCGATCAAGGCCGGGCGTGGCAAGGTCGATTACTGAAGCGGTTGTGAGGTGTGTGCGGGTTGTAAGCGGGCTTTACGGTACAGGTAAAGGCTCAGCAGCAAGCCGCCCAGGGCAGCGATAGCGGCGAACAGGAAGATCGAGGCAAAACCGAAGCCGGCAGCAATGGCGCCAGCCAGCGGCCCGGTGATGCCCAGCGACAGGTCGATAAACAGCGAGTAAGCGCCCACCGCCGCGCCACGGTTGGCGGCTGGGACCAGGTTCACCGCCTCTACACCCAAGGCTGGAAACACCAGGGAAAAGCCGAAACCGCTGAGCGCTGCACCGGCCAGCGCAAGCTCGGCGGTGGGCGCCTGCCAGAGCAGGAGCAGGCCCACGGTCTCGACCGACAGGCAGGCGATCGCTACCCGGTAGCCACCGATGCGGTTGATCAGGTTGCCGAACAGCAGGCGTGCGCCAATGAAGCAGGCGCCGAACAGGCTCAGGCACAGCGCTGCGTTGT
This sequence comes from Pseudomonas sp. NUPR-001, assembly GCF_052147955.1. Classification (NCBI taxonomy): domain Bacteria; kingdom Pseudomonadati; phylum Pseudomonadota; class Gammaproteobacteria; order Pseudomonadales; family Pseudomonadaceae; genus Pseudomonas; species Pseudomonas sp. NUPR-001. The sequence goes on along the minus strand of NZ_CP197353.1, from coordinate 4,380,563 downwards.
TCCAGGTGTGGCTGGCGTAGTACAGGGTGATGAAGGTGGCGATGGTGCCAAAGCCGATCGAACCCAGGGCCAGCCCGGCGCCGTGGCCGAAAACCCGCCCGAGCACATGCAAAAAGGGCAAGCGCACGCCAGCAACAATCGGTGCGGCGGTTTTCGGCCAGGCCAGCGCTAACCCCAGCAGGCACAGCAGGATAATACTGGCGCCCATGCTCCACAGCCCTAGTTGCTGCACCAGTACCACGCCCAGCGGTGCGCCAATCGCCAATGCGCCATAACTGGCAATGCCGTTCCAGGAAATCACTTTGGCGGTGTGCTCGGCGCCCACCCGACCGATCCCCCAGCCAATCGAGCCAGAACCCACCAGGCTTTCAGCGCTGCCCAGCACCAGGCGGCCGATCAACAGGCTGCCCAGGCTCAACCACGGCGCATGCTGCAGCCAGGCTGAAAGCAGCATGAACACACCACTGAGGCCGCATCCGGCCAGGCCATACAGCACCGCGCGCTTGCTGCCCAGGTTGTCGATGATGCGGCTGGCGTAGGGGCGGCTGAGCAGGGTGGCCAGGTACTGCACGCTGATGACCAGGCCGGCGACCACCGCGCCGAAGCCCAGGTCGTTATGCACATAGCCGGGCAGCACGGCCAGGGGAATGCCGATGTTCAGGTAGCCAATAAAGGTGAAGAGGACGATGGAGACGACTTGCAGGGTGACCGCAAGGGGGCGCGGTGAATGGGGCATGGGCGGGGATTCGTCGGTGAGGATTCTTGACGGTGTGAAAACGAATAGACGGGGTAGTCCCTGCATCAGCCGTTTTCACACAGTCTGACTGTTGCGCGGTTATTCCTGGTCGGCGCTGGGGTTTTCGTCGCCGTCGTGGTCAGCCTGGGCTGCTTCGGCGCTGTGAGTGGCAGGTGTCTGCTCTTCTGGGTTCAGGCTTGGGAAGGGAAGATTCGGGATTTCATGCATCTCGTCGTTCCTCGCAAGTTGTGTGGAAAGGCTGCGCAAGGCGCGCGTGGCTTGTAAAAAGCCTGTGCAGGATACAGGAGTCTGGATGACAGTATGAATTTTCCTGCTTAGTGGCAGGTGAGAGGGCGGACTCACCCTGTAGGAGCGGGCTTGCCCCGCGATAGCGATTTGTCAGTCAGATCGCATCGCGGGGCAAGCCCGCCCTCACAGGATGTGGTTCAGCGGCAGACGTCAGCGATGGCTGCAGCCAGTGCACCCAGGCGGGTGGCATCGGCGCCAGCGATGTTCGCCCGGCCGGTACCGACCATGTACACGCTGTGCCGTTCACGCAGTTGCTTGACCTGCTCCGGCGACAGGCCGGTGTAGGAGAACATGCCGCGTTGCGCAGCAATGTGAGCAAAGCGTTCGCTCAAGCCGTGCGGCGCCAGTGCTTCGACCAGGCCGATACGCAGCTCGGCAATGCGCTGGCGCATGGCCTCGACTTCTTCGACCCACAACTGCTTGAGTGCGGCATCGCCAAGAATCAGGGCGACCACTGCGGCCCCGTGATCCGGCGGCGTCGACCACAGGTTGCGTGCCAGCCATGCCAGTTGGCTGCGTACATCCAGCAGCTTTTCGGCATCGTGGCTGCACACCAGCAGCGCGCCGGTGCGGTCGCGGTACAGACCGAAGTTCTTCGAGCAGGAGCTGGTGATCAGCAATTCGGGCAGTTCGGCGGCAAACAACCGCACCGCCCAGGCATCCTGTTCCAGGCCGTCACCAAAGCCTTGATAGGCGAAGTCGATCAGTGGCAGCAACTCGCGACGGCGAACCACTTCCAGCACTGCACGCCAGTCATCCTGAGACAGGTCGAAACCAGTCGGGTTGTGGCAGCAGGCATGCAGCAGCACCACGTCGCCCTTGGGTGCAGCTTCCAGGCTGGCCAACATACCGCCGACGTCGAGGCGGTTATCGGCACCGACGTAAGGGTAGTGGCTGACCTTGAGGCCGGCACCGGCGAAGATGGTTTCATGGATCGGCCAGGTCGGATTGCTCAACCAGATGCCACGGCCGGGCAGGCAGTGTGCAATGAACTCCGCCGCCAGGCGCAGGGCGCCGGTGCCACCCGGGGTTTGGGTGGCGCCGGCACGCTTGGCGGCCAGTACTGGTGACTGGCTGCCGAGCACCAGCTCGCTGATCAGGCGGCCGAAATCGGCATCGCCATGACCGCCGACGTAGCTTTTGCTGGACTGTTGGTCGAGCAGGCGCTGTTCGGCGAGTTTGACTGCAGCAGGGACCGGCGTCAGGCCCTGGGCGTCCTTGAATACGCCCACACCGAGATCGAACTTGTGCGGGTTACTGTCGTTGGCGTAAGCCTCCATCAGCCCCAGAATCGGATCGCCAGGTACGCGCTCAATCGCGCCGAAGTGCATTACTTGCGACCTTCGGCGGTTTTGGCGACCTCGTCGGTGCGCGCGGCCATGATGAAGTCGTTGCGGTGCAGGCCTTTGATCGAGTGGCTCCACCAGGTCACGGTGACTTTGCCCCACTCGGTCAGCAGGCCTGGGTGATGGCCTTCGGCTTCAGAGATCTCGCCAACAGCATTGGTGAAGGCCAGGGCGTGTTTGAAATTCTTGAACAGGAAGACTTTTTCCAGCTGCATGATGCCGTCGCGGACTTCGATGTTCCAATCCGGGATCTGCTTGATCAGTACCGGCAGTTCTTCATCGCTGACCTGTGGAGCATCGGCACGGCAGGCTTCGCAGTGGGCTTGGTTCAAGGCGTTCATAAGGTTTTCCGCAAGTGGTTTGTTATTGGTTTGCAAGGTGGCTCAGGCAGCAACCTTAGGTGGAAATTTCGGTGCGTGCAGGCCTATCTTCATCGCCGCGTGGACCATGCCCATGATGTCTTCGTGGGCCAGGTCGAACAGGCGCTTGAGGTTCGGCAGGGCAAAGTACAGTGGTTGCAGGATGTCGATGCGATATGGCGTGCGCATGGCTTCCAGCGGGTCGAAGGCCTGGTGCTCTGGCTCTTCAGACAAGCTGTACACAGTCTCTTTAGGTGAGGACAAGATGCCGCCACCGTAGATCTTGCGACCTTGTGGCGTGTCGACCAGGCCGAACTCGATGGTCATCCAGTAAAGACGGGCCAGGTATATACGTTCTTCTTTGGTCGCCTGCAGGCCGAGCTTGCCGTAGGTGTGGGTGAACTCGGCGAACCATGGGTTGGTCAGCAGCGGGCAGTGGCCGAAGATCTCGTGAAAAATGTCCGGTTCCTGCAGGTAGTCGAGCTCTTCTACGGTACGAATGAAGGTCGCAACCGGGAAGCGCTTGCTCGCCAGCAGTTCGAAAAAGGTTTGGAAGGGGATCAGCGCAGGCACGCGGGCAACTTGCCAGCCAGTGGTGGCGCCCAGCACTTTATTGATTTCGCCCAGCTGTGGGATGCGGTCGTGTGGCAAGCCCAGTTGTTCGATGCCGTCCAGGTATTCCTGGCATGCACGGCCCTCGATCACTTTCAGTTGGCGGGTAATCAGGGTGTTCCACACCGCATGTTCTTCTTGCGGGTAGTCGATAAACCCTTGCGCATCGGGCTCGCGAGCCACGTATTGCGTCTGTTTCATACTGCTCTCCTGCTGAGGGCCATTCTTGTTATGTGTTCAAGCCGTTGCTTAAGAGATAACCCGCAACGCGCTGTTTTGCATCGCTGCGACAGGGAGTAGGGCTGGCTAAACGGGGTGTTTTCTGTAACGATTATTTTACGAATTGGGCAAAAGGCTGAAATATCGAGGGGTAATCACCGTCGCTACGCCGCGTTTTGTCACGTAATCTTTACGGAAATTCTGCCGGATAAGCAAAAAGCTGTCTCCCCGGCAGCTGTTACGCCGCGTTCCAGACCTATTTGTAGGACATTTCATGCGTATCAAAGTGCATTGCCAAAACCGCATCGGCATCCTGCGTGACATCCTCAACCTGTTGGTGGAGTACGGCATCAACGTGGCCCGCGGTGAGGTGGGTGGCGAGCACGGCAATGCCATCTACCTGCATTGCCCCAACCTGATCAATCTGCAGTTTCAGGCCTTGCGCCCGAAATTTGAGTCGATTGCCGGGGTGTTCGGGGTCAAACGCGTGGGGCTGATGCCGAGCGAGCGGCGGCACATGGAACTCAATGCTTTGCTCGGGGCCCTGGATTTTCCGGTGCTGTCGATCGACATGGGTGGCTCCATCGTTGCGGCGAACCGGGCGGCGGCGCAGTTGCTCGGGGTGAGGGTGGACGAAGTGCCGGGCATCCCGCTGTCACGCTATGCCGAAGACTTTGATTTGCCTGAGCTGGTGCGCGCCAACAAGTCGCGTATCAATGGCCTGCGGGTCAAGGTCAAAGGTGATGTGTTCCTGGCCGATATTGCGCCACTGCAATCCGAGCACGACGACAGCGAAGCGCTGGCCGGGGCAGTGTTGACCCTGCACCGCGCGGACCGCATTGGTGAGCGCATCTACAACGTGCGCAAACAGGAGCTGCGCGGCTTTGACAGCATCTTCCAAAGTTCGCGGGTGATGGCGGCGGTGGTGCGCGAGGCGCGGCGTATGGCGCCATTGGACGCGCCACTGCTGATTGAGGGGGAGACCGGCACCGGCAAAGAGTTGCTGGCGCGTGCCTGTCACCTGGCCAGCCCGCGTGGGCAGGCGCCGTTGATGGCGCTCAATTGTGCCGGTTTGCCTGAGTCCATGGCTGAGACCGAGCTGTTCGGCTACGGTCCGGGGGCTTTCGAGGGCGCTCGGGCTGAAGGCAAGCTGGGGCTGCTGGAGTTGACGGCTGGCGGCACCCTGTTTCTCGACGGCGTGGGCGAGATGAGCCCGCGCTTGCAGGTCAAGTTGTTGCGCTTTCTGCAGGACGGCTGCTTTCGGCGGGTAGGCAGCGATGAAGAGGTGTACCTGGATGTACGGGTGATCTGTGCGACCCAGGTCGACTTGTCCGAGCTGTGCGCGCGCGGCGAGTTCCGTCAGGACCTTTACCACCGCCTTAACGTGCTGTCCCTGCATATTCCACCGTTGCGCGAATGCCTGGATGGCTTGCCACCGCTGGTCGAGCACTTTCTCGATCAGGCCAGCCGCCAGATCGGTTGCCCGTTGCCACGCCTGGCGCCAGCGGCAATGGAGCGTCTGAGTCAGTATCACTGGCCGGGTAACGTGCGCCAGTTGGAGAACGTGCTGTTTCAGGCGGTATCGCTGTGTGATGGCGGGGTGGTCAAAGTCGAACACATTCGTTTGCCCGACTATGGCGCGCGGCAACCGCTGGGCGAGTTTTCCCTGGAAGGTGATTTGGGCGAGATTGTCGGACGTTTCGAAAAAGCGGTGCTGGAACAATTGATGAGTGAGTTTCCAAGCAGCCGGGCGTTGGGTAAGCGCCTTGGTGTTTCACATACAACGATAGCCAACAAGTTGCGCGAACATGGAGTCGGCAAGTCGGCAGAATAACGGGATTAAAGTTTCAGGATTATTGAGGGTGGGTATAACAAAGGTGTCCTGAGTGTTTGAACCGCGCGCCCCGGTCAGGGTGATCGAGGCGCGGCGAGCGGTAATCGTTTGATTATCCGTTGGAGCAACCGTTGCCCATTACACGGTACTCAAGAATATGCCGTTGGCCCTGCGAGTCTTCATAGGTCATGCGCGCAGGCACCACTTCGCAGACGTTCGGGACTTCGCTCATGGAAATGACTTTGGCGATGTCCAGATGTTGCGAATAACTGTACTGTTCAACCGGAATCTGCTCGGCGCCACCGTTTGCAACTTCGTCGGCCAACGCCACGCTGCAAACACCGCCAAGTGCCAATACCAGTAAAGCTTTCATTTTCATTTTACCTGTCTAAGGTCGTAAGAGGGTGCGCGGCACTTGTGGCGCCGCGTGTACTACTAAAGTTCAACTATCACAGTTATCTCGGGATTAACGGCCTTCGTGGGGGCTGTTACAAGAAGTTAATCTCGATGCCGTTGCTGGCGGAGTGAATTTTAGGGGGCGGCGTCTAGCTGAAACAGATGACGTTTTGATAAACACTTTTAGCGAAAACTGTAACAATCGCTTACTTGGCGCGGCAGAAATATATTTTTTCCTGCGGGTGCCCGGTCTTGAGCCTGCGGTCAATTGCACGGGCGCAAATGAGCGTGGTGTTACTACCAACGTCGAATGGCCGGCGCGGTCTGGTACAGTTACAACGAGGTCATACAAAAACAACTATTACACCGAGGTAGATAAAGATGAGTGCGGCTCCCCTGTATCCCGTTCGTCCCGAGGTTGCGGCCACCACGCTGACTGATGAGGCGACCTACAAGGCCATGTACCAGCAGTCGGTGATCAACCCGGACGGCTTCTGGCGTGAGCAGGCGCAGCGCCTGGACTGGATCAAGCCCTTTACCAAGGTCAAGCAGACCTCCTTCGACGACCACCACGTCGATATCAAATGGTTTGCCGACGGCACTCTGAACGTCTCCTACAACTGCCTGGACCGCCACCTTGCCGAGCGTGGTGATCAACTGGCAATCATCTGGGAAGGTGATGACCCTTCCGAACACCGCAACATTACCTACCGCGAACTGCACGAACAGGTGTGCAAGTTTGCCAACGCCCTGCGCGGTCAGGATGTGCACCGGGGGGATGTGGTCACCATCTACATGCCGATGATTCCCGAGGCGGTTGTGGCCATGCTGGCCTGTGCCCGTATCGGTGCGATCCACTCGGTAGTGTTCGGTGGTTTCTCTCCTGAGGCATTGGCCGGGCGCATCATTGACTGTAAGTCGAAGGTGGTGATCACTGCTGATGAAGGCCTGCGCGGTGGCCGTCGTACGCCACTCAAGGCCAACGTCGACCTGGCCCTGACCAACCCGGAAACGGCCAGCGTGCAGAAGATCATCGTGTGCAAGCGCACCGGTGGCGACATTGCCTGGCACCAGCACCGCGACATCTGGTACGAAGACCTGATGAAGGTTGCTTCCAGCCATTGCGCGCCGAAAGAAATGGGTGCCGAAGAAGCGCTGTTCATCCTTTATACCTCCGGCTCTACCGGCAAGCCCAAGGGTGTGCTGCACACCACCGGTGGCTATCTGGTGTACGCCGCGCTGACCCACGAGCGGGTGTTCGACTACCGTCCGGGCGAGGTGTACTGGTGCACCGCGGATGTGGGCTGGGTTACCGGTCACAGTTACATTGTCTATGGCCCGCTGGCCAACGGTGCGACCACCTTGCTGTTTGAAGGTGTGCCGAACTACCCGGACATCACCCGGGTGTCGAAGATCATCGACAAGCACAAGGTCAATATTCTCTACACCGCGCCGACTGCCATTCGCGCAATGATGGCTGAAGGTCAGGCGGCAGTTGCCGGTGCTGATGGCTCCAGCCTGCGCTTGCTGGGCTCGGTGGGCGAGCCGATCAACCCGGAAGCCTGGAACTGGTACTACCAGACCGTCGGCAAGCAGCGCTGCCCGATCGTGGATACCTGGTGGCAAACCGAAACCGGAGGCGTGCTGATCAGCCCGCTGCCAGGGGCTACCGCGCTCAAGCCGGGTTCGGCAACGCGTCCATTCTTCGGTGTGGTGCCGGCGCTGGTCGACAACCTGGGTAACCTGATTGACGGCCCCGCTGAAGGCAACCTGGTGATTCTCGATTCCTGGCCGGGCCAGTCGCGTTCGCTGTACGGCGACCACGATCGTTTCGTTGATACCTACTTCAAGACCTTCCGTGGCATGTACTTCACCGGTGACGGCGCGCGTCGCGACGAAGACGGCTACTACTGGATCACGGGGCGTGTGGATGACGTGCTTAACGTTTCCGGGCACCGCATGGGTACCGCCGAAATCGAAAGCGCCATGGTTGCCCACCCGAAAGTGGCCGAGGCTGCGGTGGTGGGTGTGCCGCACGACATCAAAGGGCAGGGCATCTACGTATACGTCACCCTCAATGGTGGTGAAGAGCCAAGCGAAGCGCTGCGTCTTGAGTTGAAGAACTGGGTGCGCAAAGAGATTGGCCCGATTGCCTCGCCGGATGTCATCCAGTGGGCGCCAGGTTTGCCGAAGACCCGTTCAGGCAAAATCATGCGGCGTATCCTGCGCAAGATTGCTACTGCTGAGTACGATGCGCTGGGAGATATCTCGACCCTGGCTGATCCGAGTGTGGTGCAGCATTTGATCGATACGCACAAGTCGATGAATCTGGCTTCGGCCTGATCAAGCATCGCGGGGCAAGCCCGCTCCCACAGAGTAGATCCTGTAGGAGCGGGCTTGCCCCGCGAAAAGAGCCCCGCAATGCGGGGCTTTGTGCATTCTGTTACTTCGACAATCATCGGTAACCTTAACTGTCACCGCCTAAGCTCAGTAACGGGGCGTAGGGAAACGTTTCGCCCGCAATCAGTGCAACCTCGCCACCGATTTAAACAAGCTGAAACGCTACGCTTGCCGGATTAGAAGGCTTTGCCAATAATAGGCCCGCTTATTGCTTCGTTGATTGGTTATTTGTCTTTTTGCTTTTGCATATTCCGTGAAATCTGTCAATATCCCCGCCCCCGCGTTCCTGCGCTTCTGTAACTAGTTGTCGCATTGAAGAAATATCGGCTTCGGTGCTGTCGCTAAAATGCCGATCACTCGCTCGTGGTGTTGTCAGCCCTTTTGACTACGCTTCGCAGCTCGCGTTGTACCCATTCGCGAATCAGGTGGCTGTTATCCGTTGCCTGGTATTGCCCTTTACCGATGGAGTTCCAGATGAAGAAACTCGCACTGCTTGGCGCACTGGCGCTGTCCGTGTTTTCCCTGGCATCGCTGGCTGATGAGAAACCGCTGAAAATCGGTATCGAGGCCGCCTACCCACCGTTCGCCTCGAAAGCCCCCGATGGCAGCATCGTCGGCTTCGACTACGACATCGGCAACGCCCTGTGCGAAGAGATGAAGGTCAAGTGCACCTGGGTCGAGCAAGAATTCGATGGCCTGATCCCGGCGCTGAAAGTGCGCAAGATCGACGCCATCCTGTCGTCCATGTCGATCACTGAAGATCGCAAGAAGTCCGTGGACTTCACCGGTAAGTACTACCTGACTCCAGCGCGTCTGGTGATGAAGGAAGGCACCACCGTCAGCGACAACCTGGCTGAGCTCAAGGGCAAGAAAATCGGTGTGCAGCGCGGTTCGATCCACGACCGTTTCGCCAAGGAAGTCCTGGCTCCGCAAGGCGCGACCATCGTTCCTTACGGCACTCAGAACGAAATCTACCTGGACGTAGCTGCCGGTCGCCTGGATGGCACCGTTGCCGATGCTACGCTGCTTGAAGATGGCTTCCTCAAAACTGACGCGGGCAAAGGCTTTGCCTTCGTTGGCCCATCCTTCACTGACGTGAAGTACTTCGGTGACGGCGTCGGCATTGCCGTACGCAAGGGCGACAAAGCCAACCTGGATCGTCTGAACGCTGCCATCGCGGCCATCCGCGCCAACGGCAAGTACAAGCAGATTCAGGACAAGTACTTCAACTTCGACATTTACGGCCCTGAAGCCAAGTAAATATCGACGTTTCACCTGTGTAATGGTGCAAGCAGCAGAGACTCTGAGGTTTGCACCATTTTTTCATCCCTAAGGTCGAGGACCTCATCATGTTGAAAGGCTACGGGGCAGTTATCCTCGACGGCGTGTGGCTAACGCTGCAGCTTGCCTTGTCGTCCATGGCCCTGGCCATTGTACTCGGTCTTATCGGTGTGGCCCTGCGCCTGTCGCCAGTGCGCTGGCTGGCCTGGCTGGGCGATCTGTACTCCACGGTGATCCGCGGAATTCCCGATCTGGTGCTGATTTTGCTGATTTTCTACGGCGGTCAGGACCTGCTCAACCGTGTGGCGCCGCTGCTCGGTTATGACGATTACATCGATCTCAATCCGCTGGCGGCGGGTGTCGGTACCCTGGGCTTTATTTTCGGTGCCTACCTTTCGGAAACCTTCCGTGGCGCGTTCATGGCCATTCCCAAGGGTCAGGCCGAAGCCGGTGTGGCGTATGGCATGAGCAGCTTTCAAGTGTTCTTCCGGGTCATGGTGCCGCAGATGATCCGCCTGGCGATTCCAGGCTTTACCAACAACTGGCTGGTCCTGACCAAGGCCACGGCACTGATTTCGGTGGTCGGCCTGCAGGACATGATGTTCAAGGCTAAGCAGGCGGCGGATGCCACGCGTGAGCCTTTTACCTTCTACCTGGCGGTCGCAGCCCTGTACCTGGTGATTACCAGCGTCTCGCTGCTGGCCCTGCGTTACCTTGAGAAGCGCTACTCGGTTGGCGTAAGGGCGGCTGAACTATGATTTTTGACTACAACGTCATCTGGGAAGCAATGCCGCTGTACCTGAGCGGACTGCTGACCACCCTCAAGTTGCTGGCGCTATCGCTGTTCTTTGGATTGTTGACGGCTATTCCGCTGGGGCTGATGCGGGTGTCGAAGCAACCATTGGTCAACCTGATCGCTTGGCTCTACACCTATGTGATTCGTGGCACGCCGATGCTGGTGCAGCTGTTCCTGATCTACTACGGCTTGGCGCAATTCGAGGCGGTACGCGAGAGCTTCCTGTGGCCGTGGCTGTCGAGCGCCACCTTCTGTGCGTGCCTGGCGTTTGCCATCAACACCAGCGCCTACACCGCAGAAATCATCGCCGGTAGCCTGCGCGCTACACCGCATGGCGAGATTGAAGCGGCCAAGGCGGTGGGGATGTCGCGGATCAAGATGTACCGCCGCATTCTGCTGCCCTCGGCGCTGCGCCGTGCGCTGCCGCAGTACAGCAATGAAGTGATCATGATGTTGCAGACCACCAGCCTGGCGTCGATCGTTACCCTGATCGACATCACCGGCGCGGCGCGCACCGTCAATGCCCAGTACTACCTGCCGTTCGAAGCCTACATCACCGCCGGCCTGTTCTACCTGTGCCTGACGTTCATTCTGGTGCGCCTGTTCAAGCTGGCCGAGCGGCGTTGGCTCGGCTACATGGCGCCGCGCAAGGCCTGAGGCCTGCGGTAACTTTTTTGCCCTGGGCGTTAGCTCAAGACTGACAGCTTTGTGAGAACCGACAGCATGTACAAACTTCAAGTCCAAGACCTGCATAAACGCTATGGCAGCCACGAAGTGCTCAAGGGCGTGTCCCTGGCGGCAAAAGCGGGCGACGTGATCAGCATTATCGGCTCCAGCGGTTCGGGCAAGAGTACTTTCCTGCGCTGCATCAACCTGCTTGAGCAGCCGCATGCCGGCAAGATTCTGCTCAACAACGAAGAGCTCAAGCTGGTGGCGAACAAGGATGGCGCGCTCAAGGCGGCCGATCCCAAGCAGTTGCAGCGCATGCGTTCGCGCCTGTCGATGGTGTTCCAGCACTTCAACCTGTGGTCGCACATGACTGCACTGGAAAACATCATCGAAGCACCGGTGCATGTGCTGGGCATGTCGAAGAAAGATGCGCTGGAAAAAGCCGAGCACTACCTGGCCAAGGTTGGTGTAGCGCATCGCAAGGACGCCTACCCTGGGCACATGTCCGGTGGTGAGCAGCAGCGTGTGGCGATTGCCCGTGCGCTGGCCATGGAGCCGGAAGTCATGCTGTTTGATGAGCCGACTTCGGCGCTCGACCCGGAGCTGGTGGGTGACGTGCTCAAGGTCATGCAGTCGCTGGCTCAGGAAGGCCGCACCATGGTGGTAGTGACCCACGAAATGGGCTTTGCCCGCGAGGTGTCGAACCAATTGGTGTTCCTGCACAAGGGGCTGGTGGAGGAGAGCGGTAACCCGCGTGAGGTCCTGGTCAACCCGCAATCCGAGCGTCTGCAGCAGTTCCTGTCGGGCAGCCTGAAGTAAGATTGCCGTATTGCACCAAAATGGGTCATGCTGCGAATCATTCGCAGCCTGACCAGGCTTTATCTTGTTGACCTCTCTCAGGTTTCGGACCGCACCCCATGACCACCCAACGCATCGGTTTTCTCATCTGGCCCAGCACCAAAGCACTGACCCTGGCGCTGGCCGAAGAGGTTTTGCGGGTAGCTCAGCGCGTGCATCCAGAGGTGGTCTACGAATTGTCGTTCCTGCAGGCCGAACCCGCGGCCGAAGGTGCCTGGCGCTTGCCGGGTGAGCCGTGGGCGGGGCGTCTCGAAGGGTGCCATAAGCTGTTTTTGCTTGCCGATGAGCCGCCACAGGCGGTGGCGTCGGGGTTGGCCAGTTCGCTCAAGCAGCTGGCGCGTGCCGGTTGTGTGGTCGGTGGTCTGTCGGCGGGTGTTTATCCGCTGGCTCAGTTGGGCTTGTTGGATGGTTACCGCGCAGCAGTGCACTGGCGTTGGCAGGATGACTTTGCCGAGCGCTTCCCCAAGGTCATCGCCACCAGCCATCTGTTTGACTGGGATCGTGATCGTCTGACGGCGTGTGGCGGCATGTCGGTGATCGATTTGTTGCTGGCAGTATTGGCTCGGGATCATGGCGCAGAGCTGGCCGGAGCGGTGTCGGAAGAGTTGGTGGTCGAGCGCATTCGTGAGGGTGGCGAGCGTCAACGTATTCCGCTGCAGAATCGTCTGGGCTCGAGCCATCCGAAGCTGACCCAGGCCGTGCTGCTGATGGAAGCCAATATTGAAGAACCGTTGACCACCGACGAAATTGCCCAGCATGTCTGTGTGTCGCGGCGTCAGTTGGAGCGGATCTTCAAGCAGTACCTCAATCGCGTGCCGAGTCAGTATTACCTTGAGCTGCGCCTGAACAAGGCGCGGCAGATGCTGATGCAAACCAGCAAGTCGATCATTCAGATTGGCTTGTCGTGCGGCTTTTCGTCGGGGCCGCACTTCTCCAGCGCGTACCGCAACTTCTTTGGTGCAACGCCACGGGAAGATCGCAACCAGCGACGTAGCAGCAGCCCCTTCGAATTGTCCTCGGTACCCGCCGAGCGCGGCTGATCCAACGGTCCTGCTCATCCTCTGTGGGAGCGGGCTTGCCCCGCGATAGCGGTGTGTCCGATTGATCCCAATCGCGGGGCAAGCCCGCTCCTACAGAGTTTCCCACTCATTCCCCGCACCGTTTAAACTGCGCCTTTGCGACCCTATTTGTCGCATTGCCGAAAGCCTTGGTAAAACAGGGTTTGGCGCTATAAGAAGTTGTCGCTTGGCGGCAATGTCGGGCGCCAATCTGTCCTTACAATCCCCCCATCGCTCGCCAGTTCCAGGCAGGCGTTCCTCTTCAGGAGACTCCGATGTCCGTTGAGCAAGCTCCGGTGCAACGCGCCGATTTCGACCAGGTAATGGTCCCCAATTACGCACCGGCGGCTTTTATCCCCGTTCGTGGTGCGGGCTCCCGAGTCTGGGATCAGTCGGGCCGCGAGCTGATCGACTTCGCGGGCGGGATCGCCGTGAACGTTTTGGGGCACGCACACCCGGCGCTGGTCGGCGCACTGACCGAACAGGCCAATAAGCTGTGGCACGTGTCGAACGTGTTCACCAACGAACCGGCCCTGCGCCTGGCGCACAAGCTGGTCGATGCCACCTTTGCCGAGCGCGCGTTCTTCTGCAACTCCGGCGCTGAAGCCAACGAGGCTGCCTTCAAGCTGGCCCGTCGTGTCGCCCACGACCGTTTCGGCCCGGAAAAGCACGAAATCATCGCCACCGTTAACAGCTTCCACGGTCGTACCCTGTTCACCGTGAGCGTCGGCGGTCAGCCGAAGTACTCCGACGGTTTCGGCCCGAAGATCACCGGTATCAGCCATGTGCCGTACAACGATCTGGAAGCGCTGAAGGCGCAGATCTCCGACAAGACCTGCGCGGTGGTGATCGAGCCGATCCAGGGTGAGAGCGGTGTAGTTCCGGCCGATATCGCCTACCTGCAAGGTGCCCGTGAGCTGTGCGACAAGCACAACGCGCTGCTGATTTTCGACGAAGTGCAAACGGGTGTTGGCCGTACCGGTGAGCTGTTCGCCTATATGCACTACGGCGTAACCCCAGACATCCTGTCCAGCGCCAAGAGCCTGGGCGGCGGCTTCCCGATCGGCGCCATGCTGACCACCGAAGCCCTGGCCAAGCACCTGACCGTTGGCACCCACGGCACTACCTACGGCGGTAACCCGCTGGCGTGTGCTGTCGCCAATGCCGTGCTGGACGTGGTCAACACCCCTGAGGTGCTGGCGGGCGTCAAGGCCAAGCATCAGAAGTTCAAGGCTCGCCTGGAGCAGATCGGCGAGAAGTACGGCCTGTTCACCCAAGTGCGTGGTGTTGGCCTGCTGATTGGCTGCGTGTTGTCCGATGCCTGGAAAGGCAAGGCCAAAGACGTGTTCAACGCTGCCGAAAAAGAAGGCCTGATGGTGCTGCAGGCTGGCCCGGACGTGGTGCGTTTGGCCCCGAGCCTGGTGGTTGAAGATGCCGATATCGATGAAGGTCTGGATCGTTTCGAGCGCGCTGCGGCAACCCTGACCCAGGCCTGATAGGCGCCTGCGGTCCTTTCGCCGGCCCTGGGGGGCCGGTGAATCCGAATTTCAGAGCACGTGCCTGGTGGGCGCTTGCTGTTTTTTTTCTGTGCCGGCAGTGGCTGGCCTGTTTTCCCGAAAGGAGTGACACCATGCTGGTGATGCGCCCCGCGCAAATGGCTGATCTGGGCGAAGTACAGCGTCTGGCAGCGGACAGCCCCATCGGTGTCACGTCCTTGCCGGATGATGCCGGTCGTCTGAGCGACAAGATCGCCGCCTCGGAGACGTCGTTCGCAGCCGAGGTCAGTTTCAATGGCGAAGAAAGTTACTTCTTCGTGCTCGAAGACAGTGATACCGGCAAGCTGGTTGGCTGCTCGGCGATTGTCGCTTCGGCCGGTTATTCCGAGCCGTTCTACAGCTTTCGTAACGAGACCTTTGTGCATGCTTCGCGCGAGTTGAAGATCCACAACAAGATCCACGTGCTTTCGCAGTGCCATGACCTCACCGGCAACAGCCTGTTGACCAGCTTCTACGTGTTGCCAGAGCTGGTCGGCACCGGTTGGTCGGAGCTCAATTCCCGCGGCCGCCTGCTGTTCATGGCGGCGCACCCGGAGCGTTTCGCTGATTCGGTGGTGACCGAAATCGTCGGTTACAGCGATGAAAGCGGCGACTCGCCGTTCTGGGACGCCATCGGGCGTAACTTCTTCGACCTCAACTATGCCGAGGCCGAGCGCTTGTGTGGCCTCAAGAGCCGGACCTTCCTGGCTGAACTGATGCCGCATTACCCGATCTACGTACCGCTGCTGCCGGACGCCGCGCAAGAGGCCATGGGCCAGGTGCATCCGCGCGCGCAGATTACCTTCGACATCCTGATGCGCGAAGGCTTCGAGACCGATCACTACATCGACATTTTCGACGGCGGCCCGACCTTGCATGCGCGGGTGTCGAGCATCCGTTCCATCGCCCAGAGCCGTGTGGTGCCGGTCAAGCTCGACAGCACCGTGGTCAAAGGCGGGCGGCCTTACCTGGTTTGCAATGGCCAGTTGCAGGATTACCGCGCGGTACTGCTGGAGCTGGATTGGGTGCCGGGTAAGCCGGTGACCCTGAGTCTTGAAGCGGCCGAAGCCCTGGGCGTCGGTGAGGGCGCCAGTGTGCGTCTGGTAGCGGTTTGATCCCTGCGGTTCGATAACCGAGCACCCCAGGTCGAGTTTTGCGGCAGGCCAAAGGCCGCCGCCCGAGGAGATAGCATGATCGTTCGTCCCGTACGCAGCAGCGATTTACCTGCGCTGATCGAGTTGGCGCGCAGCACCGGCACCGGCCTGACCACCTTGCCGGCCAACGAGGAGCGCCTGTCGCACCGGGTCGGCTGGGCTGAGAAGACCTTCCGTGGCGAAGCTGAGCGCGGTGACGCAGACTACTTGTTCGTGCTGGAAAACGACGAAGGCGTGGTGGTCGGTATTTCCGCCATTGCCGGTGCCGTCGGCTTGCGTGAGCCTTGGTACAACTACCGGGTCGGTCTGACGGTCAGTGCCTCCCAGGAACTGAACATCTACCGGGAGATCCCCACGCTGTTTCTGGCCAACGACCTGACCGGCAATTCCGAGCTGTGCTCGTTGTTCCTGCGCAGCGACTATCGCACCGGCCTCAATGGCCGCCTGCTGGCCAAGGCGCGTTTGCTGTTCATTGCCGAGTTTGCCGAACTGTTCGGCAACAAGATCATTGCCGAAATGCGTGGCATGTCGGATGAGCAGGGGCGTTCACCGTTCTGGGAAAGCCTGGGGCGGCACTTCTTCAAAATGGAGTTCAGCCAGGCTGACTACCTGACCGGTGTTGGCAACAAGGCGTTCATCGCCGAGCTGATGCCCAAGTTTCCGCTGTACACCTGCTTCCTTTCCGAGGATGCGCGCAGCGTGATCGGGCGTGTTCATACCGACACCGAGCCTGCGCTGGCGATGCTCAAGGGTGAAGGTTTCAGCTACCAGGGCTATGTCGACATCTTCGACGCAGGCCCGGCGGTGGAATGCGAAACCAGCAAGATTCGTGCGGTGCACGACAGCCAGGCCCTGGTGCTGGCAGTCGGCACGCCAGGCGACGACGCCACGCCGTTCATCATTCATAACCGTAAGCGCGAAGAGTGCCGCATCACCGCGGCACCGGCGCGCCTGGCGGCCGGTACCCTGGTGGTCGATCCGTTGACTGCAAAACGCCTGCGCCTGAGCGCCGGTGATCAGGTGCGTGCCGTGCCGCTGTCTGCCGCCCGGGAGGCCAAGTAATGACGACTCACTATATCGCCGGCCATTGGCAGGCAGGGCAGGGCGAGGCGCTGCAGTCGCTGAACCCGGTCAGCCAACAGGTTATCTGGCAAGGCCAGGGCGCCAACGCCGCCCAGGTCGACAGCGCTGTTCGGGCCGCGCGCCAGGCCTTTGCAGGCTGGGCGTTGCAGTCGCTGGAGGCGCGCATCAGCGTGCTGGAAGCCTTCGCCGCAGCGCTCAAGGCTAACGCTGACGCACTTGCCCACTGCATCGGTGAAGAAACCGGTAAACCACTGTGGGAAGCCGCTACCGAAGTGACCAGCATGGTCAACAAGGTTGCCATTTCCGTGCAGAGCTACCGCGAACGTACCGGTGAGAAAAGCGGCCCGCTGGCCGATGCCACCGCAGTGCTGCGCCACAAACCGCATGGTGTGGTGGCGGTGTTCGGCCCTTACAACTTCCCCGGCCACCTGCCCAATGGGCACATCGTTCCGGCGTTGCTGGCCGGTAACACGGTGGTGTTCAAGCCGAGCGAGCTGACCCCCAAGGTCGCCGAGCTGACCGTCAAATGCTGGATTGAGGCCGGCCTGCCGGCGGGCGTGCTGAACCTGGTTCAGGGCGCCCGTGAAACCGGTGTGGCGCTGGCCGCCAACCCAGGCATCGATGGGCTGTTCTTCACCGGCTCCAGCCGTACCGGCAACCTGTTGCACCAGCAGTTCGCCGGTCGCCCGGACAAGATCCTGGCGCTGGAAATGGGCGGCAACAACCCGCTGGTCGTCGATGAGGTCAAAGACCTCGATGCGGCGGTCTACACCATCATCCAGTCGGCCTTCATTTCCGCCGGTCAGCGTTGCACCTGCGCGCGTCGCCTGTTGGTGCCACAAGGCGCATGGGGCGATTCGTTGCTCACGCGTCTGGTTGAAGTGTGCAAAACCATCTCGGTTGGTGCCTTCGATCAACAGCCTGCGCCGTTCATGGGCTCGGTGGTTTCCCTGGCCGCAGCCAAGGCCTTGCTCGATGCTCAGGCGCAGTTGCTGGCTAATGGTGCGGTGTCGTTGCTGACAATGACCCAGCCGCAAGCCTCTGCGGCGTTGCTGACGCCAGGTATTGTCGATGTGACGGCGGTAGCCGACCGCCCAGACGAAGAATTCTTTGGTCCGCTGCTGCAGGTTATCCGCTACAGCGATTTCGATGCGGCCATCGCCGAGGCCAACAACACCCAGTACGGCCTTGCGGCCGGCTTGTTGTCCGACTCTCATGCACGCTACCAGTACTTCTGGCTGCAAAGCCGTGCCGGCATCGTCAACTGGAACAAGCAGCTGACCGGTGCGGCCAGCAGTGCACCCTTTGGCGGTGTGGGTGCCAGCGGTAACCACCGTGCCAGTGCCTATTACGCAGCCGACTATTGCGCTTACCCGGTAGCCTCGCTGGAGACCGCCAGCCTGACCCTGCCTGCCACGCTGACGCCAGGCGTCTCCCTATAACAAAAGGTCCACGGAGCCTTGCCGATGAAATCGTTTGAAGTGAACTTTGATGGTCTGGTGGGACCGACGCATAACTACGGCGGGCTGTCTTACGGCAACGTTGCTTCGCAAAGCAACAGCCAGCAGGGCTCTAACCCGCGCGAAGCAGCGCGTCAGGGCCTGGCGAAGATGAAAGCGCTGATGGAAATGGGCTTCCAGCAAGGCGTCCTTGCTCCGCAGGAGCGCCCGGATGTGGCTGCACTGCGCCGTCTGGGTTTCTCGGGTAGCGACGCCGAGGTGATTCAGCGTGCCGCCAAAGAGGCGATGCCGTTGCTGGTCGCCAGTTGCTCGGCATCGAGCATGTGGGTCGCCAACGCTGCGACGGTCAGCCCGAGTGCTGATACCGCCGACGGCCGTGTGCATTTCACCGCGGCCAACCTGAACTGCAAGTACCACCGCAGCATCGAACACCCGACCACCAGCCGCGTGCTGGGCGCGATGTTCGCCGACAGCAAGCATTTTGCGCATCACGCCGCGTTGCCCGCGGTGGCACAGTTCGGTGATGAAGGCGCGGCCAACCACACGCGTTTTTGCCGTAGCTACGGCGAGGCCGGGGTTGAGTTTTTCGTGTATGGCCGCAGTGCATTCGACACCCGTTACCCGGCCCCGCAGAAGTACCCGGCCCGCCAGACCCTTGAGGCTTCCCAGGCCGTCGCGCGCCTGCATGGGCTGAGCGAAGAGGGCGTTGTCTATGCTCAGCAGAACCCTGCCGTGATCGACCAGGGGGTGTTTCACAATGATGTGATCGCCGTGGGCAACGGCGAGGTGCTGTTCTATCACGAAGATGCCTTCCTCGAGACCGAGGCAATGCTTGGCCAACTGCAAGCTAAACTGGCTAAACGGGGCGGTAACTTCAAGGCGATCTGTGTACCGCGCTCGGCTGTCACGGTGGAGGACGCAGTGCGTTCCTACCTGTTCAACAGCCAGCTGTTGTCCCGTGCCGATGGTTCGATGCTGCTGATCGTGCCGGAAGAGTGCCGCAACAACGAGCGGGTCTGGGCTTACCTGTCGAGCCTGACTGCTTCTGGCGGTCCGGTTACCGAGGTCAAGGTTTTCGACCTCAAGCAGAGCATGCAGAACGGCGGTGGCCCGGCGTGCCTGCGGTTGCGCGTCGCACTCAACGAAACTGAACTGGCAGCGGTCAATCCAGGGGTTATCATGACGGCGCCGCTGTACGACACCCTGACCCAGTGGGTCGACAAGCACTACCGCGACCGCCTGAGCGAATCCGACCTAGCGGACCCGCAGCTGTTGCTCGAATGTCGTACGGCACTGGATGAACTGACCCAGATCCTCAAACTGGGTTCGGTCTATCCGTTCCAACTCCAACCTTGAGAGAGAATTCGACTATGTCCGACGCCCTGCAGCTGATCCTTGAAGATGACGATGGTACCCAGCTGGAAACATCCTGCACGCGCTTTGCGGTGGTCTGGCAAGGCAAGGAGGTTTGGATTCAGCAGGATGGCCGTGGTCAGCTGTTGATCGGCGTCGACGTTGAAGAAGACGACACCGAGTACGCCAACCTCTTGCTGCGTCCGCTGGCCACCAATCTGGTCAGCCTGCAACTGGAAATGGAACCGGCCGACGCCGGCGACGATGATGATCACGTTCATGGTCCTGACTGCGGCCACCATCACTAAGGAATAGCCCATGCTCGCCCTCGGCAAACTGCTCGAACTGACCCTGGCCGGTCGTGAACCGGCAGAGAAGACCCAGTTGACTGTCGACGGCGTGCGCATGCGCTGGCTGGGTGAGGGCGCACTTGAAGTGCGTCCTCCTGAAGCTCGTGACAATGGCATGGACCTGCTGTTGTCGGCGGGTATCCATGGCAATGAAACCGCGCCCATCGAGTTGCTCGACGAGTTGCTGCATGGCATTGCCCGGGGCGAGATCAAGCCGCGGGCGCGGATTCTGTTTCTGTTTGGCAACCCCGAAGCGATTCGCAAGGGGGAGCGCTATATCGAGCAGGACGTCAATCGCCTGTTCAATGGTCGGCATGAACTGTCCAGTGGTTCGGAGGCGTTGCGCGCCTGTGAGCTTGAGCGTTTGGCCACCACTTTTTTCAGTGTTCCCGGGCGTAACCGGTTGCACTACGACCTGCATACCGCCATTCGTGGTTCGAAGATCGAGCAGTTCGCCCTGTATCCATTCAAGGAGGGGCGTCAGCATTCGCGTCGCGAGCTGGCACGCCTGCGCGCCGCTGGTATGGAGGCGGTGCTGTTGCAAAGCAAGGTGTCGGTGACCTTCACCGCGTTCACCTATGAGCAGCTGGAAGCTGAAGCCTTTACCCTGGAGCTGGGCAAGGCACGGCCGTTCGGGCAGAACGAGCAGGTCAACCTTGATCGCCTGGAAACCCGGCTCAAGCAGATTATCGAAGGCAATGAGCCTTCCGAGCCTGACGCATTGGATGGCTTGCAGCTGTTCAGTGTTGCCCGCGAAATCATCAAGCACAGCGACAGCTTCCACCTGCACCTGCCGGCGGACATCGAGAACTTTTCCGAGTTGTCCAAGGGTTATCTGCTAGCAGAAGACCTGAGCAGTACGCGCTGGATTGTCGAGGAGGAGGGTGCGCGCATCATTTTCCCCAACCCCAAAGTCAAGAACGGCTTGCGTGCCGGCATTCTGGTGGTACCAACCACCCCAGACCACCTGGCCTGAACCTGTAGGAGCGGGCTTGCCCCGCGATCGCGCTGTGCCTGGCAGAGCGCAATCGCGGGGCAAGCCCGTTCCCACCTGGTTTTAGCCTACGCGTTTCTGTGGCAGCTCATTGCGGCGCAGGGCGCGCAGTTTCTGCAGGGTGTCCGCACAGGTTTTTGCCGCTTCAGCGCCTTTGACCAGAAAGTGTTCGAAGTAGAAGTTCTGGTGTTCATCGCCAGCATGGAAGTGGTGCGGGGTCAGCACCGCCGAGAAGACCGGCACTTCGGTTTCCAGTTGCACCTGCATCAGGCCACTGATCACCGATTGGGCCACGAACTCATGACGGTACAGGCCGCCATCAACCACCAGGCCTGCGGCAACGATGCCGGCGTAGCGGCCGCTGCGGGCCAGCAGCTTGGCGTGCAAAGGAATTTCGAAGGCGCCACCGACTTCAAAGAAATCGATATCGCTTGCCTGATAGCCCAAAACACCCATTTCTTCGACGAAGGCTTTACGTGCCTGATCGACAATATCCTTGTGCCAGCAGGCCTGGATAAAGGCGACGCGCTCGTGGGAAGGGTTTTTGCTATCGATTGCGGTAGGTTGCATTGAAACGGACTCCTGTTTGTATGAGAAACAGGGCATCTGGATCGAAGGGGATTTCGCCACGCAGGTGCACAGCGACAGGCACAGGTGTGCCTATCCCGTTCTCTCTTTATCCGGACTATGACCGTCGGCCCCGGAATCACACCGGGTCTGCTGACCTTGCAAGGCAAGCTTGCAAGCGCTCGCGGGCTATGCGCAGTGCGCAATTACCGCCGGTGGGGAATTGCACCCCGCCCTGAGAACGTTGCCACCGATGGTCGGCGGCGGAGAATTATTAGCACATATGTGGCGCAAACGTATAGGTTGCTAACGATTTTTCTGCGGATGAATGGCATTTCATCCGGCAGGCCTTGCCAATTTTACCTTCGAGCCGCAGTAATAGTGCATCGGCCAAATGTCGAAGACCGTCCAATTGACGGTTTCTATAGCATAAACACACTGCATCCAAGCCTAAGGCCCGATATAATGCGGCCCTTTGCCGTCGTTTCGTCAATTTGACGCAAGCATTTGCCTTCAGGCCGCCGTTTCCGTGGAAGAACCTATGAAAAGCGCAGAAATCCGTGAAGCCTTCCTTCGCTTCTTCGAAGAGCAGGGACACACCCGAGTTGCCTCCAGCTCTTTGATTCCGGGCAACGACCCGACCCTGCTGTTCACCAACGCGGGGATGAACCAGTTCAAAGACTGCTTCCTTGGCCAGGAAAAGCGCGCCTACACCCGCGCGACCAGCAGCCAGAAGTGCGTGCGCGCCGGTGGCAAGAACAGCGACCTGGAAAACGTCGGCTACACCGCCCGTCACCATACGTTCTTCGAAATGCTGGGTAACTTCAGCTTCGGTGACTACTTCAAGAAAGACGCCATCACCTACGCCTGGACCTTCCTGACCAAGGTACTGAACCTGCCGGAAGAAAAGCTCTGGGTCA
Organism: Pseudomonas sp. NUPR-001; assembly: GCF_052147955.1. Classification (NCBI taxonomy): domain Bacteria; kingdom Pseudomonadati; phylum Pseudomonadota; class Gammaproteobacteria; order Pseudomonadales; family Pseudomonadaceae; genus Pseudomonas; species Pseudomonas sp. NUPR-001. The sequence continues at coordinate 4,358,274 of NZ_CP197353.1, read as the reverse complement.
CTGTCTATGCTAGCGATGACGAGGCATACGATATCTGGACCCAGGAAATCGGCGTACCCGCCGAGCGTATGGTGCGTATCGGTGACAACAAGGGCGCGCCTTACGCCTCCGACAACTTCTGGACCATGGGCGATACCGGCCCGTGCGGTCCTTGCACCGAGATCTTCTACGACCACGGCCCGGACATCTGGGGCGGCCCACCCGGCTCGCCGGAAGAAGACGGTGACCGTTACATCGAGATCTGGAACAACGTTTTCATGCAGTTCAACCGTACCGCTGACGGTGTGCTGCACCCGCTGCCAGCACCATCGGTAGACACCGGCATGGGTCTTGAGCGTATCAGTGCGGTCATGCAGCACGTACACTCGAACTACGAGATCGACCTTTTCCGCAGCCTGCTCGACGCTGCTGCCGCCGCCATCGGTTGCAAGAACGAAGAGCAGTCGTCGCTCAAAGTGGTATCGGACCACATCCGTTCCTGCGGCTTCCTGATTGCCGACGGTGTCCTGCCGTCCAACGAAGGCCGCGGTTACGTACTGCGCCGCATCATTCGCCGTGCCTGCCGTCATGGCAACAAGCTGGGCGCTACCGGCAGCTTCTTCTACAAGATTGTTGCCGCGCTGGTTGCCGAGATGGGCGAAGCCTTCCCGGAACTGACCCAGCAGCAGGCCAACATCGAGCGCGTGCTCAAGGCTGAAGAAGAGCAGTTCGCTAAAACCCTGGAGCAGGGCCTGAAGATCCTCGAGCAAGACCTGGCCGAACTCAAAGGCAGCGTGGTGCCGGGTGACGTGGTGTTCAAACTGTATGACACCTACGGTTTCCCGATGGACCTGACTGCCGACATCGCCCGTGAGCGTGAACTGACCATCGACGAAGCAGGTTTCGAGCGGGAAATGGAAGCGCAGCGTGAGCGCGCCCGTTCCGCCAGCGCCTTTGGCCTGGACTACAACACCCTGGTCAAGGTCGATGTCGCCACCGAGTTCACTGGCTACACCAGCACCGAAGGCGAGGCGAATATCGTTGCGCTGTATAAAGACGGCAAGGTCGTTGAGCAACTGACTGAAGGCGAGCAGGGCGTCGTGATCCTCGATCGCACGCCGTTCTACGCCGAGTCCGGTGGCCAGGTCGGTGACACCGGCTACCTGCAAGCGGCCAACGTGCGCTTCGACGTGCGTGACACCACCAAAACCGGTGGCGCGTTCCTGCACCACGGTCTGGTCGCCAGCGGTACCCTGGTCGTGGGTTCCAAGGTGCACGCCAAGGTCGATGCTGATGTGCAGCACGCCACCTCGCTGAACCACTCTGCGACTCACCTGCTGCACGCCGCCTTGCGTCAAGTGCTGGGCGAGCACGTACAACAGAAAGGCTCGCTGGTTGATAGCCAGCGCCTGCGTTTTGACTTCAGTCACTTCGAGGCGGTCAAGCCGGAGCAGCTCAAGGCTCTGGAAGACATCGTCAACCGCGAAGTGCGCAAGAACTCCGAGGTGCAAACCGAAGAGACCGATATCGAAACCGCCAAGCAGAAGGGCGCAATGGCGCTGTTCGGCGAGAAATACGGCGACAGCGTGCGCGTACTGAGCATGGGCGGTGACTTCTCCGTCGAGCTGTGCGGTGGTATCCACGCCAAGCGTACCGGTGATATCGGCCTGCTCAAGATCATCAGCGAAGGTGGTGTGGCTTCTGGTGTGCGCCGTATCGAAGCGGTCACCGGTGAAGCGGCACTGGCCTACCTCAATGCTGCCGAAGAGCAGCTCAAAGAGGCGGCGCAGCTGGTCAAGGGCAGTCGCGACAACCTGATCGACAAACTGTCGGCCGTGCTGGAGCGCAACCGCCAGCTGGAAAAACAGCTGGAGCAATTGCAGGCCAAGGCCGCCAGTGCTGCCGGTGACGACTTGTCCAACTCGGCTGTTGACGTCAAGGGCGTCAAGGTCCTGGCTGCACGCCTGGACGGCCAGGATGGCAAGGCGCTGCTGGCGCTGGTCGATCAGCTGAAGAACAAACTCGGCCGCGCAGTGATCCTGCTCGGCAGTGTCCATGAGGAAAAGGTCGTGCTGGTTGCCGGTGTGACCAAAGACCTGACTGGCCAACTCAAAGCCGGTGATTTGATGAAGCAAGCCGCTGCCGCGGTGGGTGGTAAGGGCGGTGGTCGTCCAGACATGGCGCAAGGCGGTGGCGTTGACACCGCTGCGCTGGACAACGCACTGGCCCTGACCGTGCCATTCGTGGAGCAGGGCGTTTAAGGCGCCATCCGGCCCGTCGTCTAGTGACGGGCCTTGGTGTCGTTTGAATGTTTATTGGGTGCCCTTCATGGGCTGAGGCGGCTTTGAAATGGCGTTGATCGTACAGAAATTTGGCGGCACTTCAGTCGGCACGGTCGAGCGAATCGAACAGGTTGCCGACAAGGTCAAGAAATTCCGCGAGGCCGGCGATGACCTGGTGGTTGTGCTGTCGGCGATGAGTGGTGAAACCAATCGCCTGATCGATCTGGCCAAGCAGATCAGCGATCAGCCGGTTCCGCGTGAACTGGATGTGATTGTCTCCACCGGTGAGCAGGTGACCATCGCCTTGCTGGCCATGGCGCTGATGAAGCGGGGGATTCCTGCGGTGTCCTACACCGGTAACCAGGTCCGTATCCTCACCGATAGCGCGCACAACAAGGCGCGCATCCTGCAGATCGACGACCAGAAGATCCGTGCCGACATCAAGGCCGGTCGCGTGGTTGTCGTGGCGGGCTTCCAGGGCGTTGACGAGCACGGCAATATCACCACGCTCGGTCGTGGCGGTTCTGACACCACCGGTGTTGCCTTGGCGGCAGCATTGAAGGCCGATGAATGCCAGATCTACACCGACGTCGATGGTGTCTACACCACCGACCCGCGCGTGGTGTCCCAGGCACAGCGTCTGGACAAGATCACCTTCGAAGAGATGCTGGAGATGGCCAGCCTCGGGTCCAAGGTGTTGCAGATCCGTGCCGTCGAGTTCGCCGGCAAGTACAACGTTCCGCTGCGCGTGCTGCACAGCTTCCAGGAGGGTCCGGGTACCCTCATTACTATTGATGAAGAGGAATCCATGGAACAGCCGATCATTTCCGGCATCGCCTTCAATCGCGATGAAGCCAAGCTGACCATTCGCGGCGTGCCGGATACCCCGGGCGTTGCTTTCAAGATCCTCGGCCCGATCAGCGCCGCGAACATTGAAGTCGACATGATCGTGCAGAACGTTTCGCACGATAACACCACCGACTTCACCTTCACGGTACATCGCAACGACTACGACAAGGCCCACAAGGTCCTGGACAAAACCGCTGAAGAGCTCAATGCTCGCGAAGTGGTGGGTGATACCAACATTGCCAAGGTGTCGATCGTTGGCGTTGGTATGCGCTCTCACGCCGGCGTGGCCAGCCGCATGTTCGAAGCACTGGCTAAAGAAAGCATCAACATCCAGATGATCTCTACCTCCGAAATCAAGGTTTCGGTGGTAATCGAAGAGAAGTACCTGGAACTTGCGGTGCGCGCCCTGCACACCGCCTTCGAACTGGACGCCCCTTCCCGACAGGGTGAGTAAGGCGTTGCCTCAAGGGCGCGGCTTAGCCGCGCCCTTCGCGTTTCTGGCGGGTGGGAGAAAACTGTCGTTTTGCTCGCGCTAGTCAATACTTAGGCGTAGGTCGGTGGCCGTCACGGGCTAAAGGCTCAAGCCCTTAATTTTGCAGACTGTTATCCCTGAACTGAATTTCGTGAGGACAAAGATATGTTGATTCTGACTCGTCGGTGCGCCGAGAGCCTGATCATTGGCGACGGCGAAATCACCGTGACCGTGCTTGGCGTCAAAGGAAACCAGGTGCGAATCGGTGTGAATGCCCCTAAAGAAGTGGCTGTTCACCGTGAGGAAATCTACCTGCGAATCAAGAAAGAGAAGGACGAAGAACCAAGCCATTAATTTTTATCGATTTTTTTTCAAAAAAGAGTTTGCAAACGGGGAAAGCTCTGGTTATTATACGCCCCGTGTTGCGGAGAGGTGGCCGAGTGGCCGAAGGCGCTCCCCTGCTAAGGGAGTATACCTCACAAGGGTATCGGGGGTTCGAATCCCCCCTTCTCCGCCATTATTCATGTAGGACGCTGTAATCTGCCTGAATCGCGTAAGTCGTTGAAATTAAACGAAAAAGTGGTTGGCAAAAAGATTTAGCGGCCTATAATGCGCGGTAACAAATGCACTCATAGCTCAGCTGGATAGAGTACTCGGCTACGAACCGAGCGGTCGGAGGTTCGAATCCTCCTGAGTGCACCATACGACGAAGCGGTTTTCTTCTTGAAAGTCGCTTCAGCTTCAACCAGAGGTGATCTGGTCCATCAAGCGCCAACCCTGCACTCATAGCTCAGCTGGATAGAGTACTCGGCTACGAACCGAGCGGTCGGAGGTTCGAATCCTCCTGAGTGCACCATACGACGAAGCAGTTTTCTTCTTGAAAGTTGTTTCAGCTTCAACCAGAGGTGACCTGGTCTATCAAGCGCCAACCCTGCACTCATAGCTCAGCTGGATAGAGTACTCGGCTACGAACCGAGCGGTCGGAGGTTCGAATCCTCCTGAGTGCACCATACAACAGAAAGCCCGCCTAATAAGGCGGGCTTTTTGCTTTCCGGCGTTCTATCTTTTTCGTTGTGACATGTGTTTTTTTTACCGTGGTAGCCGTCGCACTGATAGCTGCAGAGGTTGTCATAACAATGCCGCGCAAACGATTGTTCTAGCCACGATTTTTTCAGCACCCTGACGGCCCAAGCGGTGTATGATTGCGCCCGTCAGTCCCGCCGGGGCTTGTGGAAAACCACCATGGACTTACCCAGTAGTTACTCAATAGCAAGTTTTGCCAATCAAGATCTGACTGATTGATTCTCCCGGCGTGCTCCGCTGCTGGGAGTGGAGTTCGCCTATGACTGAAATCGAAGCAAAAAAGACGCAAGAGAGCTTGCAGGATCGCCTGGCTCAGGTGGTCGAACTGCTGCAGCGTCAACGCGTGGTCGAAGACCTGACCCACCGTCAGGAAGGTCATCACCACGACCTGGTGGAAAACCTCGTTCACCGCCAGAACCTCGTCGAGCTGCAGCGCAAGCTCGATGACCTGCACTCTGCCGACGTTGCTTACATTCTCGAAGCCTTGCCGCTGGACGACCGTCTGACGGTCTGGCAGCTGGTCAAAGCCGAGCGCGACGGCGACATTCTCCTGGAAGTATCCGACTCGGTTCGGGAAACCCTGATCGCCGACATGGACGATCACGAGTTGCTCGCTGCAGCCAAGGAGATGGACGCCGACGAACTGGCCGACCTGGCGCCTGAGCTGCCCCGTGACGTTGTTCATGAGCTGATGGAAACCCTCGATGCCCAGCAGCGTGAGCGCGTTCGCTCCGCGTTGAGCTATGACGAGGAGCAGGTCGGTGCGCTGATGGACTTCGAGATGGTGACCATCCGCGAAGATGTCAGCCTGGAAGTGGTACTGCGTTACCTGCGTCGCCTCAAAGAGCTGCCAGGGCATACCGACAAATTGTTCGTGGTCGATTACGACGGCTTGCTCAAGGGCGTGTTGCCGATCAAGCGTTTGCTGGTCAATGACCCAGACAAGAAAGTCGCCGAAGTCATGGCGGACGACCCGGTGGTGTTCCACCCGGAAGAAGACGCCTACGACGCCGCCCAGGCCTTTGAGCGTTATGACCTGGTATCGGCGCCGGTGGTAGACAAGAACGGTCGCTTGATCGGCCGTCTGACCATCGACGAAATGGTCGACCTGATTCGTGAAGAAAGCGAGACCGAAGTGCTGAACATGGCCGGTCTGCGTGAAGAGGAAGACATCTTCGCCTCGGTCTGGCGTTCATTGCGCAACCGTTGGGCGTGGTTGGCGATCAACCTGATCACCGCCTTCGTGGCATCCCGAGTGATTGGCCTGTTCGAGGGCTCGATCGAGAAGCTGGTGGCGCTGGCAGCGCTGATGCCGATCGTGGCGGGTATTGGCGGTAACTCCGGTAACCAGACCATCACCATGATCGTCCGCGCCATGGCGCTCGATCAGGTCAGCCCTGGCAATACGTCGCGGCTGATGCGCAAGGAGCTGGCGGTAGCCCTGATCAATGGCCTGGTGTGGGGCGGTGTGATCGGTGTGGTGGCGTTCCTGTTGTACGGCAGTTGGTCGTTGGGTGTGGTGATGACAGCGGCAATGACCCTTAACCTGCTGTTGGCGGCGTTGATGGGGGTGTTGATCCCCATGACCCTGGCGCGCCTGGGACGTGATCCGGCCATGGGCGCCAGTGTGATGATCACGGCCATGACCGACAGTGGCGGATTCTTCATCTTCCTCGGCCTGGCAACGATCTTCCTGTTGTAAATGCCAGCGTCCACATACAAAAAAGCCAGCGTAAGCTGGCTTTTTTGTTGAGGCGGGCAGGGCTCAGGAAGCGTCTGCGGCCATCTCGACATCGTGAGCAATCAGGGCCACCAGTGCGTTCTGCTGTCGGTGTGACAGCTGGCGGAAGCGTTGCAACAGTTCACGCTCGTGCAGCGACAGCTCCGGGCTGTCCAGGCGCATGCTCAGCTCGTCACCCAGAGCTCCTTCCTGGATCAGGCTCTGTTCCAGGCGGGCGATGATTTCCGAGTTCATGCTGCGGTGATGGTGGCGCGCTACCTCGGCAATGCGCTCACGCATTCCGTCGGGGAGGCGGACGACGAATTTGTCAGCGGTGCGGCTTGAGTAAACAGCCTGTTTCATTGGGCGCATATAATTGACCGATTGTAGTTCAGGGGAAGCGGTTTTCGAAATTGGCCGCACGATCTCAGTACGACCATCACGGCAACAAAATGTTCAACCTGAATTGTGAATGAGGTGTGCATCATGCCTCATTGTCGCCGGTTCCTTGGCGTCAATTCTGTGACAAATATTGAGTCGTGTGAAGGCGTTTTGCCAGTACCAATTGTCAGAAATGAGCACTGGTTTCAAATTTTTTCATTTTTTCATTCAGCGTCCCATCAGCTGATTTACCGCCACCTGTAAGCAGCAGGCGAAAACAGCCGGGAAAGCGCCTAGAATGCGCAAGCTTCCTTATTGATGAGCATAGTGGCTATGCAGCATGACGCAAGAACCGCGCGCCGTACAGCTTTGCCTGGGCGCCTGGTTTACTTGATGGGGCCTTCCGGTGCGGGCAAGGACTCGCTGATCGATGCTGCCCGGCCCGTATTGGCGATGCACAACGTGGCCATCGCCCGGCGGGTGATCACTCGCTCGGCCGAGGCCAAGGGCGAAGATGCGCAGGGCGTTTCTCCCGAGCGCTTCGAACAGATGTGTGCCGCTGGCGAATTTGCCCTGCATTGGCAGGCCAACGGCCTGTCCTATGGCATCCCGGTGCAGATTGATGAGTGGCTGAAGCAGGGGCGTACCGTGCTGATCAACGGCTCGCGCGCGTATCTGCCAATCGCCCGACAACGTTACCCGGATCTGTTGGCGGTATTGCTAAGCGTCGACCCGCAGGTATTGCGCCAACGCTTGCTGGCCCGTGGTCGAGAGAGCCTGGAGGACATTGAGCGGCGTCTGGCGCGTAGCCAGCAACTGACCGTGGCAGATCAAGGCGTCTATCTGCTGGATAACTCCACACGCCTTGACGACGCCGTAGCGCGGTTGCTCGGGCTGCTGCGCGAACACGGCTTGCTGGCGCGCGACTAAGCCTCAGAAGATCAGCCGCTGTTCGGTTCTGGGTTGCTCTGCAGGTGTCAGCGCCGATGCCGTAGGCGCCCGGGGCATGCTACCGAACTCCACCAGGTGTGGGCGCATCGCAGAGGGTGCCAGGGCTTGGGCAGATGCTTCCGGCCCCTCTGGCTGAAGAAGCAAACCGGCCAATACGGCCAATGCCAACGCGTTGAGCAAAAGTAGTGTGCGGTTCATCAGGCATACTCCACAGAGCAGGGGCGGTTGCCGGGCACTTGTGAGTGAATATTGCACGCCGCATGCCAGCCGAAAATTTGAAATTAGTCCTTTAAATTCAAATAAATAGGCCGTTTTGATGAGGGCTTTGTCGGGCATTCTGCAATAATGGCCCACTGCCTTGTTGCAAAATGCACGATCTGCTCTGCTGGATGCACAAAGGCTACAGGCAAAAAGCCCCATGGATGACATGACAAATGCCAGCGTGCTGGTTAACATGCACGCCGTCCTCTGTCGCGCAGCGCTCGTTGCCGGCTCAATGTCTCAGTAGCTCAATTGGATAGAGCATCCCCCTCCTAAGGGGAAGGTTGGCAGTTCGAACCTGCCCTGGGACACCATTCATTTGAAGTTCTCCAACACTCAAGTTCGCACACGCGTCCGATGCGCCGCCCGCCTATGCATCTTTCATTGGTCATGGCTTGCACAAAACATATGCAAAATCGTATATTCGTATTTCCATATGTGTTGGTGTGCCACATGTTTACTCCCCCCGAGATTTTCAAAAGCCTGGCTGACGAGACTCGCGCCCGCGCTACATTGCTGATCGCCGATCAGGGCGAGCTCTGTGTGTGTGAGTTGATGTGTGCCCTGGATGACAGTCAGCCGAAAATCAGCCGACATCTTGCTCAATTGCGCAGCAGCGGGGTGCTGTTGGATCGCCGACAAGGCCAGTGGGTCTACTACCGCCTCAATCCGGATCTGCCCGGCTGGGTGACCGCGATGTTGCAGGTGACGCTGCAGGCTAATGTCGATTGGCTGCACAGCAATGCGGCGCGTCTGCAAAGTATGGAAGGGCGCCCTGTTCGTGCTGCCTGCTGCTGAGTGCCTGCATCAATCCCAGTTTTCACCTTTGCCCGTAGCGGCAGGAGCAATGTATGCGCGTCCTCTTCATGTGTACGGCCAATAGCTGCCGTAGCATTCTTTCAGAAGCCGTGTTCAATCACTTGGCGCCGGAGGGCTTCGAGGCGGTAAGTGCCGGGAGTTTTCCCAAACGGCAGGTGCTGCCGCGTACGCTTAGCACACTGCAGCAGGCTGGTATCGCTACCGAAGGCTTGTGCAGCAAGGGTAATGACGCCTTTCAGGAAAACCCTCCGGACATTGTCATTACCGTGTGTGACAACGCTTCGAACGAAAGTTGCCCGGCTTATTTTGGCCCGGCGCTCAAAGCCCATTGGGGATTGCAGGACCCTTCCGAAGTGGCAGGCGATGACGCTACGGTTGATGCGGCCTTCCGCTTCACGCTGGCGTGCATCGAACGGCGTTGCAACGCCTTCCTGAAACTGCCGTTTACCCGACTTGACCGCGACGAGCTCAAGCACGAGTTGGATCGGATCGGTCTTCTCTAAGCAGGAAAAAACATGTCAGAGCAATTACCCAATCTGGATCTTTCGCTGTTCGACGGTGTGCCAGTCACAGCCCGGCCCGGAGCTCATAAACCGCGAATTCTGTTGTTGTATGGATCAACCCGCGAACGTTCCTTCAGCCGTTTATTGATCGAAGAGGCAGCTCGCCTGCTGGAGCACTTTGGTGCCGAAACCCGGATGTTTTCCCCTTCCTCAATGCCTTTGCCAGACGATGCGCCAGTCGATCATCCAAAGGTGCAGGAGTTGCGTGAGCTGGTGTTGTGGTCGGAAGGTCAGGTCTGGTGTTCGCCTGAGCGGCATGGCGCGATGTCGGCAGTGTTCAAGGCACAGATCGACTGGATTCCGCTGGCGCTCGGTGCTATCCGCCCGACCCAAGGCAAAACGTTGGCTGTGATGCAGGTCTGCGGCGGCTCGCAATCATTCAATGTGGTCAACCAGCTGCGGGTGTTGGGCCGCTGGATGCGGATGTTTACCATCCCTAACCAATCATCGGTACCCAAGGCGTACATGGAGTTTGACGAGGCAGGTCGAATGAAGCCCTCGGCGTACTACGACCGTGTCGTCGATGTGATGGAGGAATTGGTGAAATTCACCGTGCTGCTGCGCGATCATCAATCAACGTTGGTCGATCGCTATTCGGAGCGCAAGGAAACTGCCGAGCAGTTGATGGCTCGGGTAAATCAGCGCTCAATTTGATGCCAGCGGTGTGGTTTGGGGGGCGCAGGGCGCGCATCGACTCGTCACTTTACTTCGGCAATCGCTTGGCTAGGCTCAGGTAAAACAGCGCTAACACCCGATTGCCGGAGGCCGTGATGCAACAGCCCTATGGTACTCAACCCACCTGGCATCAGAAGCTGCAGCGCCATTTGGGCAGCAACCCAGGCACGGTCATTCTTGCCACGTTGTTTTTTCTGGTATTTGCCTACGTCATCTGGGATCTGACCAGTACGCTTAGTACGGACAATTCGCCGTCCAGTGGCGCCGCGCTCAATCGCCTGATTGCCTTACTTGGTGGATTGTTGGGGTGGGCGCTGGGCATACTGTTTGCGCCGTTCTCGGCCGCCGAGAAGGAGCAATTCCAAGGGATTGCCAAGGTCATATCGGCATTTGTCGCCGGTTATCTGTTGTCCAAGGCTGAAGTGTTTTTTCAGCTGACCTTGTTCCCCAAGGATGGCAGCTTTCCGCTGATGAACTGGATTCGTGTGGGGATCTTCACCGCATCAATGTTGCTTGGCGCACTGACCGTGTTCGTCCACCGCCTGTACGCCTTTCGCGAATAGATTTTTGGAGAGCTTCACGCCCGCTCCTACCGAAAGGCTATTGCTGCGGCGCAGGGCATGGCCCGGTGAACTCAGGGTAGTGCTCGGCAATGGTGAACATCGCTGCAGGGTTATGGCCAAGGTTGACCGGGCGGTAGCGGTGATCCGGTTCGCGTTCCGGGTGGAACTCAGGCAAATCGCACAACGCCATCCGAGCCAGTACGCTGGGGTGAACCTGGTCGTGCTGCACCGGTTTCCGGCGCAACAAGCCAGCGTTTCGGTAGATCGCCGACAAGTACCAGGCTGCATCAAAGTATTCGTCATGCAGCGGCGCACTCAGGCACTCCTGAGGCCAGGGTGAATCGGCGAAGATTTGCTCTGCTTGCACCTTTTCCAGCATCCAGCGCAAAGGCGTGGCTTCGAGCCCAACCGGTGCGCCAGTGTTCTGTTGTGTCTGTAGGCCGCAATAGTCACCCTTGAAGCCGTTCGCGTAGCCGCCGCCAATATCGGCGTGCGCGCCGGCAAACCACATCTCCTCCAGCGTTTGGGTTTCGTATTGCGGTGTGGCGAATCGTTGCAGGCGGAAGCTGTCGCGTTGCTCATCCAGCGACATGGCGTGATAGCCCTTGCGCGCATACAGCTCCAGACGATGGCCGTCCGGGTCTTCATCCAGTCCGAAGCCGATGGCAGGCACGGTGTCGAACACGCCAATGGCCTGGACAACGACTTTGTTTGCAGGGTTCTTGTCCCCGTAAGCTTTAATCCCAAGAGATTCCCGGTAGTCACGCAGGTTGTCGCGCAGTGTTTGTTCAAAGGTTGCGCTGCCGTTGTTACTGACGTGATAACGGTCGTACAGCTTGTTGACCTTGCTATGGAAGTTGCCGGCCCACCACAGCATGAAGGTATCGTCCAGGGTGTCGGGGGTGATGGTGTCGAACTTGGCCAGGCCGGCGTATTCGATAAAGCCGTTGAGGGAGCGTGCGGTGAATGCACCGCGGCTGAACCCAAACAGGTAGATTTTGTCGCCTGGTTTGTAGGCTTCCACCAGAAAGCGATAGGCCTGACGGATGTTCATGCTGACGCCGCTGCCAAGCGCGGCGCCGCTGATGGGCATGGTCGGGCCAGTACCCACGCCTTTGTCGTAGAAGGCGATCACCGCGTGGCTGTCGGGGCTTGCGGCTTTTTTATCGGCAGGTGACAGGGACCGCAGCAGGGCGAGGTTGTATAGCCGCCAGATGTTGGTGCTGTCTTCCCAATCGTTGGCGGTGCCATCGAGCAGTACCACCAGCTTGCGATTTTTCGCATTCTGGTGAATGCAGTTCAGCAGTTTCCAGCGTGCACGGACTCTTTCATAAGAATCCTTGGCTTCGTCAAACGGAAAGCGGGTGCTGTTGGGGCAGCTTGTGGCCTGGCGTACCAATACCTGGTCGAGGTCGTCCTGCGACTCAGCCTTGGCTGCCGTCATGTGCGCAGGTATTGGCATGAGGTACTGCGTCGGGCCTGAACACCCGGTAAGGATACAAACAGCCAGCAGCAAAATATTGCGATGCATGTTCGAGCATCCCCCAGGTAAGCCTGTAGCCAGGGGTAGCCCGACGTGAGTGCGGCTTGCTGGCCCCTTGAGTCCTTTCCTCAAGGTAGATCGCCAGCAGGCCAAATGCCACTTCTGCCCGTGTGATCAGTTCAGATCAGAGCGTGTTGCTTCTGCTCTTGCTCGGCCGCCGTTGATGGTGATGTGGCAGCGGGTGTCAGTTCGGCGGTCAACCGTGCAGACTGCGCAGGTCCCTGCAGGTGAGCATTCAAGGTCGCCAGGCTGTCCAGCTCCGTCTCCTTCTTCATCTGCTCGGCGATTTTGCGCTCGATCTTGTCTTTTTCTTCAGGCGGCAAAGCGTCGAATTCTTCCTTGGTGATGCCGAGTTCGTTCAGTAGCTTTTCTTTGATCTTCTCGGCCGGCGACAGCGCCATGTAATCGCGAAACTCCTGCACGGCACTGCTGGTCGGGGCGTCCGGCTCAGTGCTGGTGGACTGCTTGAGTGTTTGCAGTTGCACCTTGAGTTTGGCCATGGCTTCGTCATGTGCGCTACCGTTGTTCTGCCCGGTAGTGCTGTTGTGGCTTTGCTGTTGCGCTGCAGCGCCGCTGCTGGCAACCAGCGTACGAAAGAGCGCTTGTTGTTCTGTCGCTGCCTCAGCGGCGGTGCGTACCGGGTTGGTTGCCAGCTGTTGCCAGCCAGCGCTGTTGATGGTGTTCACTGGATCGTTCTCCTTGATCAAAAACCAGCGTGCAGTTGAGCGACAGCAATCGCTGTGCCAGCTGGTTAAAAGCGCTCAAGGTTCTAGTATGTAAGGGCGCACGCGAGTGTCTGGCAACGTCTGCTCGGTACCTTTTTGCCTGCAAGGGGAAAAAGTTTGCCGTCGACGGCAACGCCACTCTCACGCCAGCGCCACTACAAGGTGGGACGTAGTCGTCCGGGACAAGGGAGAGAGCCCATGAGTCAAGCACCTGAATCGGCAGCGCCGAAGGCGCCATTCATTGCGTTCGAGGACGCGCAATTGCAAACCCTGTTGGAGCTGATCAGCGACGGCATCTGGGACTGGAATGCCAACAGTGGTTATGTCTACCGCAACCCTGGCTGGTACAGGATGCTCGGTTACGCCAGTCACTCGCTGGACAATTCGGTGTTTACCTGGGAAAGCGTTATTCACCCCGAGGATTACCCGCGGGTGATGGCGCATTTTGAAGCCTATATCACCGGGCAGGCTGAAGCGTATCGGGTGCAGTACCGCTGCAAGTGTCAGGATGGCAGCTACCTGTGGATTGAAGACAGCGGCCATATCATCGCGCGCAATCCGGATGGGGCGGTGGCGCGGATGCTGGGGGCGCACCGTAATATCGACGCCAGCAAACGTCTGCTGCAGCAACTGGAACAACAGAATTCGTCACTCGAAGCGCTGGTGGCCGAGCGTACGCAAGAGCTGTCGTGGGTCAATCAACAACTGCAGCGCCAACTGGACGAGAACCGCGACCTGGCCGAACGCGATGCGCTGACCTTGATTGCCAACCGCTATCGTCTGGAAAAAGTCCTGCAGCAAGAGTGCGAGCGCGCCCGGCGATATCGCCATCCGCTGTCGTTGATCGTGATGGATCTGGATGATTTCAAGCCGATCAATGATCGTTACGGTCATGCACGGGGTGACAGCGTACTGATCGATCTGGTGGCGCGGATCAAAGGTTGCTTGCATGGAACCGAGCTGCTTGCCCGTTGGGGTGGCGATGAGTTTGTTGTGGTGCTGGTCGACGCGTCACTGGCTCATGCACACCAGATGGCAAGCACGATCCGCCAGGCACTGGAGCAGGCGCCTGCTATGGGTGACTATCAACTCACCATGAGCTACGGCGTGGTAGAGCGCCATGAAGGGGAGGGCCAGCAACAGCTGCTGTCGCGGGCGGATCAGGCGTTGTACCGGGCCAAGTCGGCAGGCAAAAACTGTATCGCCGAGTGAATGCTCACTGCGATAGGCCGTGGGCGTGCTGATCACCAGTGTTGTGCCAGCGCTTGTGGGCCATGGTGAGTGGGGAACAAGGGCAGGACCTCTTCGCCGAGTTCTTCGATGATCTCGCGCGCCGGGCGTTGAGCCAGATGGATGCCGAGTGCGGCGTGATTGACTCCAGCATCGCGCCATTCCCCCAGTAGCTCGATCAAGCCCTTGCGACCCGTCTTGAGTACGTAGCCGCCGCGCAGCGGGGTGCGAGGGTAGTTCGGGTTTTCGTCGAGGTCGATCCACTCGTTGGTGACATGCGGGCGAAAGCCCTGATCCGGAATATGCTGGCGCCAGGCGCGGATCTTCTCGGCAAGCTGAGCTGGGCCAGCGCTGGTGTGCGTCGATTGCGGAAATGTCAGCCAACCATCGGCATGCTCGCCGAGCCACGGCATTGATTGCCGTGACGAGCCGGTAACCAGCAAGGGAATTTTGCCAGTGGCAGGTCTGGGCAGTAGCCGCGCCTCACTGAGCTGTCCGAGGGTTGAGCTGATGGCCCGCTCGGGGCCCTGCAGCAGTTGGCGAAAGTAATCCACCGTATCGGCGAAGCGCTCACCACGTTCACTGTGTTGCAAGCCATAGGCCGGGAATTCGAGCGGGCGGTCACCCGAAGCGATACCCATCACCAAGCGCCCGCCGGACAATTGATCGATGGTTGAAGAGGCCTTGGCCAGATCAATCGGGTGACGCAGGGAGAAGACCGCGCTGCCGGTGGCCAGGGCAATGTGGCGGGTTCTGGCGGCCAGGTAAGCCAGGTAGGTAAACGGATCGAAGACCTGCCCGGCATCGCCGAAGCCCGGATCAAACAGAGGAATGTCGCGTACCCAGACTGCCGCGAATCCGAGGCGCTCGATGTCGATCACGCGATCGGTTTGCCCGGCCAGGACGCTCATGTCGCCAGCATAGAAACGCAGCGGCAGGAAAATGCCCAGCGTCAGTTGCTCTGCTGCAAACATCCGGTTGTAGCCCGGGTGGTTGATGAAGACGGGTGCGCTGGCGCCACGGCTAGCAGTGAGGTTTATTGTCTGGTGCATGCCGATTCTCTAAGCATGAGGGCGTTCATGAAAGCATTAGGTGAGCTATCGCTGTTATGGGGCTGTTCAGGGCTGCTCATCTGCCACTTCCTGTGATGTTTTTGCTTGGCTATCCTAGGAAACCGCTGCACGCGTGAGAAACGATGATTTCTCGCCTGTGTGTTTAGATTCTCTAATCTGAGGTTGTTGCCCGTGGGAGCAGTTTTACCGTTGCTGGCATTGCGTGCTTTTACCGAGACAGGACGTCTGGGTAGCTTGAAGGCCGCGGCAGATCGGTTGGGAGTGACGCCGGGCGCCATCAGCCAACAGATCCGCTTGCTGGAAGAGCGCCTGGGGGTTGCGCTGTTTGTCCGTGTTCACCATGGGGTGCATCTGACGGACGCGGGCGCGCGGGTACACCTCAACCTGATGCGTGGATTTGAGCTGATCGAAAAATCCTATGCGACACTGGAAAATCTGAGCGGCGAAAAAAGCCTCACCATCAGCACGGTGCCTTCGTTTGCCGCGGCATGGTTGGTGCCGAGAATTGGACGCTTCAGTGCCTTGCACCCAGAGATCGAAGTGCGGATTGAAGCCGCGGCGACGCTGGTGGATTTCAAGCATGACCGCATTGATGTCGCCCTGCGCCACGGTTTGGGTCATTACCCGGGGCTGGAGTCGATCCGGTTGATGGCGCCGGTGTTGTTGCCGGTAGCCAGTCCACAGCTGCTCGCCCAGGGGGCAGCGGTTGCCGAGCCGGCCGACTGTCTCAAGTACCCGTTGTTGCAGGATGGCGACCGCGCGGACTGGGCACTCTGGCTACAGGCCCACGGTGTTCAAGTGGGGGATGAGGCGCGGCCTGGAATGAGCTTTGAAGAGGACCTTCTGTTGTTGCGTGCCGCGGCAGCGGGGCAGGGTATTGCCCTGGTGCAGGACACCCATGCGCAAGAGGACATTGATGCCGGAAAGCTGGTCGTCGCCTTGGACAAGCCCTGGCCGTCGCGATTTGCCTACTACCTGGTCAGCCGTGCCGACACTCTGCAGCGTCCGGAAGTGCGCGCGTTCGTCGATTGGATAAAAACGGAAGCAACAGTAGGAGCGGGCTTGCCCCGCGATGCGTTGTAACAGGCAAACCACTATCGCGGGGCAAGCCCGTTCCTACCGTGCCTCAAAAAAAAAGACCCGCGGCGCTTGCGCGCAGCGGGTCAAATCGGCCGCAGCCGCTTCAGTGTGTTACAGGTGCAGGGCGTGACCTAAGGCGCGCAAAGCCGCTTCCTGAACGGCCTCGCCAAGGGTCGGATGTGCATGAATGGTGCCCGCCACGTCCTCCAGGCGCGCGCCCATTTCCAGTGACTGGGCAAACGCCGTCGACAATTCCGAGACACCCACGCCGACGGCTTGCCAGCCGAGGATCAGGTGGTTGTCACGACGCGCGACCACGCGGACAAATCCGCTTTTCGATTCCAGGGTCATGGCCCGGCCATTGGCGGCGAACGGGAACTGCGCAACGATGCAGTCCAGGCCTTCCTGTTCAGCGTGCTCCGGGGTCTTGCCGACGACCACCAGTTCCGGGTCGGTGAAGCACACGGCAGCAATGGCGCTGGGTTCAAAGCGACGCGTTTTGCCGGCGATGATTTCCGCAACCATCTCGCCCTGGGCCATGGCCCGGTGGGCGAGCATTGGTTCACCGCTGAGGTCGCCGATCGCCCAGACGTTGCGCATGCTGGTCTGGCAACGTTCGTCGATGGCGATGGCCGCGCCGTTCATTTTCAGTGCCAGGCTTTCCAGGTTGAAACCCTGGGTGCGCGGTTTGCGGCCGACGGCGACCAGTACCTGATCGGTCGACAGCTGCAGCAGCTCACCCGCCGGGTCACGGACTTGCAGGCGCTGGCTGGCGGCATCGAAGCCTTCAACACTGTGCTTGAGGTACAGGGTGATGCCGAGCTTTTTGATCGACTCGGCCACCGGTGCCGTCAGTTCGCTGTCGTAGGTTGGCAAGATGCGCTCGCGCGCTTCAACCACGCTCACCTCAACGCCGAGTTTGCGGTAGGCAATGCCCAGCTCCAAGCCAATGTAACCACCGCCGACCACCGTCAGGTGCTTGGGCAGGGCTTTCGGTGCCAGGGCTTCGGTGGAGGAGATTACCGCGCCGCCTAGCGGCAACATCGGCAGCTCGACGCTGCTGGAGCCGGTGGCCAGCAACAAGTGCTCGCACTGGATGCGTTGGCCATCGACGTCAACACTTTTGCCGTCGAGGATCTTCGCCCAGCCATGAATCACTTTTACCCCGTGCTTTTTCAGCAGGGCGGCGACGCCACTGGTCAGGCGGTCAACGATGCCGTCTTTCCAGGCCACGCTCTGGCCGATGTCCAGACTGGGCGGTGAGACCTTGATGCCGAGGTTCGACTGCTGGCTGTGCAGCTGAGTCTGGTGGAACTGCTCAGCGACATGAATCAGCGCTTTGGACGGAATGCAGCCGATGTTCAGGCAGGTGCCGCCCAAAGCCTGGCCTTCGACCAGAATGGTGGGGATGCCCAGTTGACCAGCACGGATGGCCGCCACGTAACCGCCAGGGCCGCCACCGATGATCAGCAGGGTGGTGTTGAGGGTCGCTTGCATGGTCACTCCACAAACAGGCTGGCAGGTTGTTCGAGCAGGCCGCGAATGGCCTGGATGAAGAGTGCCGCGTCCATGCCGTCAACCACCCGGTGATCGAACGAGCTGGACAGGTTCATCATCTTGCGGATGACGATCTGGCCATTGATCACCATGGGCCGTTCAACCATGCGGTTGACGCCGACAATCGCCACTTCCGGAGTGTTCACCACCGGGGTGGAGACAATGCCGCCCAACGCGCCGAGGCTGGTCAGGGTAATGGTCGAGCCCGACAGTTCTTCACGGCTGGCCTTGTTGCCACGCGCCGCATTGGCCAGGCGCACGATCTCGCCAGCGTTGCTCCACAGGCTGCCGGCTTCGGCGTGGCGCAGCACCGGAACCATCAAGCCGTTGTCGCCCTGGGTGGCGATGCCGACATGCACCGCGCCATGGCGGGTAATGACCTGGGCTTCATCGTCGTAGGTGGCGTTGATTTGCGGGAACTCGCGCAGGGCCAGAACCATGGCACGCACCAGGAACGGCAGCAGGGTCAGCTTGCCGCGGCTGTCGCCCCACTTTTTGTTCAGGTGCTGGCGCAGTTCTTCTACGGCGGTTACGTCGATTTCTTCGACATAGCTGAAGTGCGCGACGCGGCGTTTGGCATCCTGCATGCGCTGGGCGATTTTGCGGCGCAGGCCGATGACCGGGATCTGTTCGCTGTCGCTGCGCTTGCTGTAACCCGTCGGCGCGCCTGACGTGGCGCGGGTCGGCTGGGTGAGGAAGGCGTCGAGGTCTTCGTGGAGGATACGCCCGGCCGGGCCGCTGCCGTGGACGTACCGCAGTTCGATGCCGGCGTCCAGGGCGCGTTTGCGCACGGCTGGGGAGGCCAGGGGGCGTTCGTTGGCATCGCGGGGGACGATGGCGGCGGGTTGGTGGGTGGTTGGCGTTGGGGTGACAGGTTTGCTGGCCTCTTCGCGGGGCAAGCCCGCTCCCACCGGGGCAACAGCAGGGGCTGGGGTGGTGAGTTCAGCGGGTTTGCTCGGGCTTTCCTGGAGGTTGCCGGCGCCTTCGACTTCAATGCGGATCAGTTCGCTGCCCACGGCCATGACTTCGCCGGGCTGGCCACCCAGGGCGAGGACTTTGCCGCTGACCGGCGAGGGGATTTCTACCGTGGCTTTGTCGGTCATGACATCGGCCACTACCTGGTCTTCAGTGACGGTGTCGCCAACTTTGACGAACCATTCCACCAGCTCTACTTGTGCGATGCCTTCGCCAATGTCTGGCATCTTGATGACGTGCGTGCCCATTCAGACCTCCATAACCCGTTTCAATGCCGCGCCCACGCGTGAAGGGCCGGGGAAATACGCCCACTCTTGCGCGTGCGGGTAGGGGGTGTCCCAACCCGTAACGCGTTCGATCGGCGCTTCGAGGTGATGGAAGCAGTGTTCCTGAACCAGCGAGATCAGCTCGGCACCGAAACCGCAGGTGCGTGTGGCTTCGTGGACGACCACGCAGCGCCCGGTCTTTTTCACCGAGGCGACGATGGTTTCCAGGTCCAGTGGCCATAGGCTGCGCAGGTCGATGACTTCGGCATCGACGCCGGTTTCTTCGGCAGCCACTTGCGACACGTACACGGTGGTGCCGTAGGTCAGAACGGTGACGTCATTGCCGGGGCGGGTGATGGCAGCTTTGTCCAACGGCACGGTGTAGTAGCCATCCGGCACAGCGCTGGCCGGGTGTTTCGACCACGGCGTAACCGGGCGGTCGTGGTGGCCGTCGAACGGGCCGTTGTACAGGCGCTTGGGCTCGAGGAAGATCACCGGGTCGTCATTTTCGATCGAGGCAATCAGCAGGCCTTTGGCGTCATACGGGTTGGACGGCATCACCGTGCGCAGGCCGCAGACTTGGGTGAACATCGCCTCGGGGCTCTGGCTGTGGGTCTGGCCACCGTAGATGCCGCCACCGCAGGGCATGCGCAGGGTCAGCGGGGCAACGAATTCGCCCGCCGAGCGATAGCGCAGGCGTGCCATTTCCGAAACGATCTGGTCGGAAGCCGGGTAGAAGTAGTCGGCGAACTGAATCTCGACCACCGGGCGCAAGCCATAGGCGCCCATGCCCACGGCCGTGCCGACGATGCCGCTTTCCGAGATCGGCGCATCGAACACCCGCGACTTGCCGTACTTGGCCTGCAAGCCTTCGGTGCAACGGAAGACACCGCCGAAGTAGCCCACGTCCTGGCCATAGACGACCACGTTGTCATCGCGCTCAAGCATGATGTCCATGGCCGAGCGCAGGGCCTGGATCATGGTCATGGTGATAGTCGCCATGGCGGTTTCCAACTGAATAGAGTTGTTGTGATCGTTCATGTCAGATCCCCAGTTCCTGGCGCTGCCGGCGCAGGTGCTCCGGCATTTCCTTGTAGACATCCTCAAACATGGACGCGGGGCTTGGCATCTGGCCGCCGGCCAGGGTGCCGTACTGCTCGGCTTCTTTCTGCGCGGCGATGATCTCGGCCTCAAGCTCGGCAGTGACCGCCTGGTGCTCTTCTTCGGACCAGTGGCCGATGGCAATCAGGTGCTGTTTGAGGCGGGCAATCGGATCGCCCAGGGGGAAGTGATTCCAGTCGTCGGCCGGGCGGTACTTGGACGGATCGTCCGACGTCGAGTGCGGGCCAGCGCGGTAGGTGACCCACTCGATCAGGCTCGGGCCAAGGCCACGGCGGGCGCGTTCGGCGGCCCAGCGCGAGGCGGCATACACGGCGATGAAGTCGTTGCCGTCGACCCGCAGCGAAGCGATACCGCAGCCGACACCGCGACCGGCGAAGGTGGTCGACTCACCACCGGCAATGGCCTGGAAGGTGGAAATCGCCCACTGGTTGTTGACCACGTTGAGGATCACCGGCGCACGGTAGACGTGGGCGAAGGTCAGGGCAGTGTGGAAGTCGGATTCAGCGGTTGCACCATCGCCGATCCAGGCCGATGCGATCTTGGTATCGCCCTTGATCGCCGAGGCCATCGCCCAGCCCACCGCCTGGACGAACTGGGTCGCCAGGTTGCCGCTGATGGTGAAGAAGCCGGCTTCGCGTACCGAATACATGATCGGCAGTTGGCGACCCTTGAGTGGATCGCGCTCGTTGGACAGCAACTGGCAGATCATCTCTACCAGCGACACGTCGCGGGCCATCAGGATGCTTTGCTGACGGTAGGTGGGGAAGCACATGTCGGTGCGGTTCAAGGCCATCGCCTGACCGCTGCCGATGGCTTCTTCACCCAGGCTCTGCATGTAGAACGACATTTTCTTCTGACGCTGGGCAACCACCATGCGGCTGTCGAACAACCGGGTCTTGAGCATGGTGCGCATGCCTTGGCGCAGGATTTCCGGGCTGATGTCCTCGGCCCACGGGCCCAGGGCATTGCCTTTGTCGTCCAGCACGCGGATCAGGCTATAGGCGATATCCGCGGTATCGGCGGCTTCTACATCGACGGGAGGTTTACGGACCAAACCGGCATCGTTCAGACGCAGGTAGGAGAAATCAGTCTGGCAGCCTGGCCGGCCGGTAGGCTCGGGCACATGCAGACGCAGGGGGGCGTACTCGTTCATGCTTTTTTACGCTCGCTCTGTCTTGTGTTTTTGTTGAGCTTTGAAGCGGTCGCTACTGACACCCCGGCTTGTGACCAGGAAGTCAGTCTTGTCCTACATGATATGCAACGGCCTGAAGAATATTTCTCTCAAGTTCATTGCCTTTGTTGAGGCTTGCGGATAAACATTCCTTATAAAGATAAAAAACAGGTGAATTTATCTCATGCGCAAACTGGATCGCACCGACATCGGTATTCTCAACAGCCTTCAGGAAAATGCCCGGATCACCAATGCCGAGCTGGCGCGCTCGGTCAACCTGTCGCCGACGCCGTGCTTCAACCGGGTCAAGGCCATGGAAGAGCTGGGAGTCATTCGCCAGCAGGTGACCTTGCTGGCGCCGGAAGTGCTGGGGCTGGATGTCAATGTGTTCATTCATGTCAGCCTCGAAAAACAGGTTGAACAATCACTGCATCGCTTTGAAGAAGAAATCGCCGAGCGCCCGGAGGTCATGGAGTGCTACCTGATGACCGGCGATCCGGATTACTTGCTGCGCGTACTGCTGCCCAGCATCCAGGCGCTGGAGCGCTTCCTCGATTACCTGACGCGGTTGCCGGGGGTGGCCAATATCCGCTCCAGTTTTGCCCTGAAACAGGTGCGCTACAAAACTGCGTTGCCGTTGCCGGCCAATGGCATGACCTTGCGCGGTGACTGATTACCCCAACACCCCTGCAGGGGCGGGCTTGCCCCGCGAGACTGCTTGAAATTCTGAACACTCGGTGCGTATGTTGTAGCTACCTACTTCCAAGGATAGTGTCATGACGACCAGTGGCCAGTGCGCGCTCGCCGAGCGATTGTCCGGTATCGATGAAATCGAGTGCATAACGCCAGACCTCAATGGCGTGCCGCGCGGCAAAGTAATGACCGCTGCCGGTTTTCTTGAGGGCCGCCGATTGCAGATGGCCCGTGGCGTGCTGCTGCAGTGCATCATGGGCGGCTACCCGGCAGCCCGCTTCTATGGCAGCGACGACGGCGACCTGGCCCTGGTCGCCGACCCTCAACAAATCCACCGCCTGCCCTGGAGCGACGAACCACGCGCGCTGGCGATTTGTGATGCAGTCGAACTCTCTGGTGCAAGCTCGGGGCTGTCCAGTCGCGGCCTGCTCAAGGCAGTGATTGCGCGTTACGCCGCCCGTGGCCTGGCGCCAGTGGTGGCCACTGAGCTGGAGTTTTTTGTCTTCGCCCCCAACACCGATCCGCACCAGCCATTCTTACCGCCCGTGGGCAAAGATGGTCGCCGTGAAGACGGGCACTCGGCGTTCAGCGTCAGCTCCAACAATGGCCTGCGGCCGTTCTTCAGCGAGGTCTATCGCTGCATGGAGGCCTTGGGCTTGCCGCGTGACACCTTTATGCATGAGATGGGTGTCAGCCAGTTCGAGATCAACCTGTTGCATGGTGACCCGTTGCTGCTGGCCGATCAGACCTTGCTGTTCAAACACCTGCTCAAGGAGGTGGCGCTCAAGCACGGCCTGACCGTGGTGTGCATGGCCAAGCCGCTGGCACATACCCCGGGCAGTTCCATGCACATTCACCAGAGCCTGGTGGACATCAATACCCAGAACAATGTGTTCAGCGATGGCGACGGCCAACCGACGCCGACCTTCTACCATTTCATCGGTGGTTTGCAGGCGTGCATGGCTGACTTCACCGCGCTGTTCGCGCCGAACGTCAACTCTTACCAACGCTTGTGCCACCCCTATGCGTCGCCGAACAACGCCTGCTGGTCGCAGGACAACCGCGCAGCCGGCCTGCGAATTCCAGCCAGCTCACCCATGGCACGGCGCGTCGAGAACCGTTTGCCTGGCGCCGATACCAACCCCTACCTGGCCATCGCCGCCAGCCTTGCTGCCGGTCTGTACGGGATCGAGCAGCAGCTTGAACCGACGCCAGCGATCCAGGGCGAGTTCGAAGTGCCCGAGCAGTTGAGCCTGCCGTGTACCCTGCATGCGGCCCTTGAGCGTCTGAAGCGCAGCGCACTTGCACGGGAGCTGTTTGGCAATGAGTTCATCGATGGTTACATCGCCACCAAGACCCTGGAACTGACCAGCTTCTTTGATGAAATCACCCCGTGGGAGCGTCGCGTGCTGGCCGCTCAGGCCTAGCCTTTTTTTGCCTTCACGATCTGCACTGGCGCTATTTTCACTTATGCTTTCAAGCAGTTTTTCCACCTGCTCAAGGGGCCGTACGGGACGCTGATGCGACAGATCTGGAAGTCTTTTCGCGCGTTGTATTTCGCCGCGCTGATGATGTTGATTGGCTCCGGCTTGTTGAGTACCTACCTGGCCTTGCGGCTGGCGGCCGATCATGTCGACAGCCTTTGGGTCGGTGCGCTGATGGCGGCCAACTATTTCGGCCTGGCCCTGGGCGGCAAGATCGGTCACCGGCTGATTGCCCGGGTCGGGCATATTCGTGCCTATGCCACCTGTGCCGGTATCGTGGGTGCGGCTGTGCTAGGGCATGGCTTGGTCAGTTGGTTGCCGGCCTGGGTGGTGCTGCGGGTGATCGTTGGCCTTGGCATGATGTGCCAGTACATGGTCATTGAAAGCTGGCTCAACGAGCAGGCCGATGCCAAGCAGCGGGGGGCGGTGTTCAGCGGCTACATGATCGCGTCTTACCTGGGGCTGGTGCTCGGCCAACTGATCCTGGTGGCCCACCCGCAACTGGGGCCGGAGCTGTTGATGCTGGTGGCCATGTGTTTTGCCCTGTGCCTGGTGCCGGTGGCAATGACCCGACGCATACACCCGGCACCGTTGCGTCCGGCGCCGATGGAGCCACGCTTCTTTATCAAGCGGGTGCCACAGTCATTGAGTACGGTGCTGGGCTCGGGCTTGATCGTTGGCTCGTTCTACGGTTTGGCACCGGTGTATGCGGCCAAGCAGGGGTTGAGCACCGAGTACATCGGCTTGTTCATGGGCTGCTGTATCTTCGCCGGTCTGCTGGTGCAATGGCCGTTGGGGTGGCTCTCGGATCGCTATGACCGTGCGGTGTTGATCCGTAGCGTTGCCGTGGGCCTGGCGATTGCTGCCTTGCCCCTGGCGATCATGCCAACCGTGCCTTTGCTGATCTTGTTCATCGCCGGCTTTGTCGTGTCGTTACTGCAGTTCTGTCTGTACCCCTTGGCCGTGGCGTTTTCCAATGACCATGTGGAGAGTGAGCGGCGTGTTTCGCTCACTGCCATGCTGTTGGTGACCTATGGCGTTGGCGCCAGTATCGGGCCGCTGGTGTCGGGGGTGCTCATGAAGGAGCTGGGCCCTCAGATGCTCTATGCCTTCTTTGTGTTCTTTGCCTTGGTGCTGGTCTGGCGGATTCGTCCGAAGGCGGTTACCGGTATGCATCAGGTGGATGATGCACCGCTCAACCACGTGGCCATGCCGGCGGCGGGCTCGCCGTTGTCGGCAGCGCTCGACCCGCGGGTGGATGAGCAGGTTGTGCAGGATCAGATGCAAACGCCGGTGGCGGCTGAAGATACAGAAGAGGAAGAGGGTGAAGGCGAGGGGGAGAAGCCGGCGTCGGTGTGAGCTTCAATTAATCGCGGGGCAAGCCCGCTCCCACAGTGGATCACATCCAGCCTGTAGGAGCGGGCTTGCCCCGCGATCTGCCAAAACTCAGTAATCGTCTTTGTCGAACCGCCGCGCTTCACGCTGCAGCTGATACACAAAGGTTTCAATCTTGCGTTGCATCTGCCCGTTCAGGTTGTGAAAGCGCACACCGGCAAAGGTGGTGTTGAAGCGCTCTTCAAAGTGCAGGTGACGCAGCTCCACTTCAACCTGGCTCAAGCCCAGCGGTGTGCCGGCGGCAAACTTCTCGTAGACCTGACCCAGCTGCAGGCGCTCTTCGACATTGCCTTCAAAGCGCAATTTGCAACCGGTGGCGGAGATGTCCAGCAACTTGCCACGCAGTTCGCCATTGCCCTTGAGCTTGTCGCCATCGAGCTTGATATCCACCAGCTGCGACAGCTTCAATGCTGCACGGAAGGCATTGCGCCGCTGGTGGTAAGCCACTTCGGTCGGCAGTGCGCCACGGTAGCAGCGATGGCCATCAATCTCGCAGATGCTCAAGGCGGTGTTGCATTCCCAGGCAATGCGCACACCATCATGAAAACCTTCGACCCGGAACGGTTCGCCGTTTTCCAGGTAGCGCTCACCATCGCGGGGGATCATTTCATCGAACGCCAGGCGATTGTTTTCGCGGTCGACTTCAACCACATAGCTCTGGAAGCGCTGGCTGCGCTCGTGGAACGTGATGATTAACGGGTCATGGCTCTCTTGTAGCGACCGCAAGTTAGCGGCAATTTCCAAAGGAGTAGTCAGGACCTTTGGCGGCTGCGGAGCTTCTGCTTCATTGAACACGGGTAATCAATCTCCAGGCAAAAACGGCACACGCAAGTAACGGCATTTTGCCAGTATGTTCCGTGCCTTGATACAGGGAATCAAACCTGGCTGAGCGCCCGAGGTTTGGCAAGAGGGGAGGTCGACCCGCGAGCGTCGTAGAGCGACGGTGATTCGCCGCCCATGAGGATTCTGATCTGGTTGGCGGTGCTGCTTTGCTGAAGCTGGATCGAGCGGCCGTTGCGCTCGTTGATCACCTGGCAATCGGCGAGCATTTTGCTCAGCGCATCGAGTTGCTGCAGGAGGCGTTCGCCCACTGGCGACTGGCTGGCCAACTGCTGTACGCCTTCGCGGTCCTGGCTCAAGCCGAGACTGGCGAGCAGTTGACTGCGGCGCCGACCTTGCTGTTCGAGAAGAATAACCAGCGATTGCTTGCGTGCCAGCAGGGTTTCCAGCAGTGGCATGTCGCGACCGAGCAGGGCGATTGCTTCGGTCTGCAGCAATTCAAGCATTTGTTGCGCTGGCGCAAAATCGTCTTCGATCAATTGCAGCAAGGTAGTGTCGTGCATAGCTGGCTCTTTGGTTCAAGCGTCCTGAAGTCAGCGCGCCAGGGGCTAGCGCTGGGCTTCGAAATTAAGCAGTTTGCTGGCGACACGACTGCTGTCGACCTGGTAGCTGCCGTCGGCGATAGCTTGTTTCAACTCCGCCACGCGGGCGCTGTTGACAACGGGCTGGTCGCGCAGCTTATCGCTGACCTTTTGCAACTGCTGGGCCTCGTGGCTCAGGTGTACGGTTTCCCCGCTGGTGCCGGCCTGGCTGACGCTGTCGGCCTTGGCTGCGGTGTTGCTGGCGGTGCTTTCCTGGCTGTTGCCAGTGCGCACGCCGGCAACCGACGGAGAGTTATTCAAACGACTAAAGTCGATGACCATGATCAGAAAACCTCTGGGTATAGGGACGCTTGCCTTGTTTTCGGCCAAACCGAAAGAAACTTTAGGCGCAAATATCTACAAACTGCGCACTACGTTCGGGGCACCCAATGGACACAGTTTAGGAAAAGCAGTTCCTGACCGCTAGCGTTCTTCTCGGTTTCCTCGTTTACATGGCCACTTCGACCTGTCCCGGCCCGGTTACCCTGGCCTTGACCACCCGTTTGGAATTGAGGTTGCGTACCCGGATCTGCTCGCTCTGGCCGCCTTTGCTCAAGGCTTCGCCAGGCATGCGCACGCTGAGGGTGCCGCTGCGCGCGGTAATCACCACCTGGTCGCCCTTGCGGATCACTTCAGCCTGCTCCAGATGTTGCGGGGTCAGCACCTGATCCATGACCGTCGGTCGGACGACTTTGAGTCCGACGGCCTGATCAAGGCTGCTGAGAAACCCCTGGTTGAGCAGGCCGACATCGCGTTCGCGCAGGATGACGTCTTGCTCACCAACAATGCTTTCGCGCTTGAGTGGGCGCGCCACGGTAACGACATTGCGAAACAGGCGTACCTGGGCGGGAACAAAAACTGTCCAGGGCGACGTGCCTTCACAGCGTACTCGCACCGTCACACGGCCCAACGGTTGTGCCGGGCTTTCCAGCGAGGCATCCAGTTGCCGGTCGCACAGCGGCATGCGCAGGCGCGGGTCGAGGGTGTTGACCTGAATCTCGTAGCGGCCTTCGGTCTGGCTGCTGGCCAGGTAGTCTTCCACGGTGAATTCAAGAAACCCTTGGGTGACACCGATAAGCTGTTCAGGCAAGGTAAAAGTGTCAGCCAGAGGGCGAACGCCAGGGACCAGCAAGCACAGCGCAGCAAGGAGGCCGGGCAGCGGGCAGGTCAGGCGTCGGAAAAATGTCGTTTTCGTGTTCATACGATTAAAAAAAGCAAAGCGCGTGCCGACACTGGGTACAAAGCTTGAAGCGTTTGGTGAAGGAGTCTGGCATGGCGGGTGTAATGGATTCGGTGAACCAGCGCACGCAACTGGTTGGACAGAATCGTCTGGAGCTGTTGTTGTTCCGCCTCAATGGCGAGCAGCTCTACGGGATTAACGTGTTCAAGGTGCGGGAGGTGCTGCAGTGCCCACCCTTGACGGTGATGCCCAAGTCCAACCCGGTAGTGCGCGGTGTCGCGAATATTCGTGGGGCAACCATCCCGATCCTCGATCTGGCGATGGCGACCGGTATGCCCGGTCTGAGTGAAGATGTCAGCAAGAGCTTCGTGATCATCACCGAGTACAACACCAAGACCCAGGGTTTTCTGGTGCACTCGGTGGAACGCATCGTCAACATGAACTGGGAAGAGATCCATCCGCCACCCAAGGGGACTGGCCGCGATCACTACCTGACCGCCGTGACCCGGGTCGACAACAAGATGGTCGAGATCATCGACGTGGAGAAGATCCTCGCCGAAGTCGCGCCAACCTCCGAGTCGATCTCTGCGGGTGTGGTGGATGCCGAAGTGCAGGACAAGGCGGTACTGCTGCGGGTGCTGACGGTCGATGATTCGTCGGTGGCGCGCAAGCAAGTCAGTCGTTGCCTGCAGACGGTCGGGGTGGAAGTGGTGGCGCTCAACGATGGCCGCCAGGCGCTCGAATACCTGCGCAAGCTGGTCGATGAGGGCAAGCGTCCGGAAGAAGAATTCCTGATGATGATCTCCGATATCGAGATGCCGGAGATGGACGGCTACACCCTGACGGCCGAGATCCGCAGCGACCCGCGCATGCAAAAATTGCACATCATCCTGCATACTTCGCTCTCCGGAGTGTTCAACCAGGCGATGGTCAAGAAGGTCGGGGCGGATGATTTCCTGGCCAAGTTCAAGCCCGACGACCTCGCTCAGCGCGTCGTCGATCGCATCAAGGCCACGCACTAACGGCCAGGGGGTAACCCCTGGCGGTTCACATGATTTAAGAGGCGGCACCATTGTCTACGGGTAATTTGGATTTCGAACAGTTCCGGGTCTTCCTGGAAAAAGCCTGTGGCATCCTGCTGGGCGAAAATAAGCAGTACCTGGTCTCCAGCCGTCTCAACAAGCTGATGGAGCAGCAGGGCATCAAAACCCTGACCGAACTGGTACAGCGCATTCAAAGCCAGCCGCGCAGCGGTTTGCGCGAGCAGGTGGTGGACGCCATGACCACCAACGAAACCCTATGGTTTCGCGACACCTACCCGTTTGAAGTGCTGAAGAACAAGGTCTTGCCTGAGCAGATCAAAGCCAACCCTGGCCAGCGCTTGCGCATCTGGTCGGCGGCTTGTTCGTCGGGGCAGGAGCCGTATTCGATTTCCATGGCGATCGACGAGTTCGAGCGCAGCAACATTGGCCAGTTGAAGATGGGCGCGCAGATTGTTGCCACCGACCTGTCGGGGGCCATGCTGACCAACTGCAAAACCGGTGAGTACGACAGCCTGGCGATTGCCCGTGGCTTATCGCAGGAGCGCCTGCAGCGTTACTTCGATGTGAAAGCGCCAGGGCGTTGGGCGGTCAAGGCGCCGATTCGCAGCCGGGTGGAATTTCGCTCGTTCAACCTGCTTGATAGCTACGCCAGCCTGGGCAAGTTCGACATCGTGTTCTGCCGCAACGTGCTGATCTACTTCTCGGCTCAGGTCAAGAAAGACATTTTGCTGCGCATTCATAGCACGCTGAAACCGGGTGGTTATCTGTTTCTTGGCGCTTCCGAGGCGCTCAACGGTTTGCCGGATCATTACCAGATGGTTCAGTGCAGCCCAGGCATCATCTACCAAGCCAAATAACCTGTAGGAGCGGGCTTGCCCCGCGATAGCGATTGACCTGACACATCGCTTCGCGGGGCAAGCCCGCTCCCACAGTAGGCGGCAATTGCCGCTTTGCTGGCGCCCGGCGGAAAGCCTTTGCCGCTTTTCTGGCATTGCCGCCACCGGCAATCCCCTTAAAACCCCGTATTTACGGGGTTTTGTTTTTTGGCATGGCTCTTGCTCTAGCTCAGTCAACGAAAAACCTTCGAAGGTTTCCCCGACATGAGCATCAGCTTCGACAAAGCGCTTGGCATTCACGAAAAGGCACTGGGCTTTCGCGCTCAGCGCGCCGAGGTGCTGGCCAACAACATCGCTAACGCCGACACGCCGAACTACAAGGCGCGTGACATGGACTTCGCTTCGGTGCTGGCCGCCCAGGCCGAGCAGACCAGCAAGGGCCATTTCGCGCTGGACCGGACCAACGCCCGGCACATCGAAGCCGAAGGGCTGAGCATGGGTGATGAGACCCTGCAGTACCGCACGCCGATGCAGCCGTCGATCGACCAGAACACCGTTGATGCCCAGCTTGAGCAATCGAGCTATGCGGAAAACGCCGTGGGTTTCCAGGCCAGCTTTACGCTGCTCAACAGTAAATTCAAAGGGCTGGTATCGGCCCTGCGCGGAGAGTAAGTCATGTCCCTCGCCAGTGTCTTCAACATTGCCGGTAGCGGCATGAGCGCCCAGACCACGCGTCTGAACACCGTCGCTTCGAACATTGCCAACGCCGAGACGGTGTCCTCGAGCATCGATCAGACCTACCGCGCACGTCACCCGGTATTTGCCACCACCTTCCAGCAAGCCCAGGGCGGTGTCAGTCAGTCGTTGTTCCAGGATCAGGACGCAGCCGGGCAGGGCGTTCAGGTGCTGGGTGTGGTCGAGGATCAAAGCAACCTTGAGGCGCGCTACGAGCCTAACCATCCTGCTGCGAACAAAGACGGCTATGTCTACTACCCGAACGTCAACGTGGTCGAAGAAATGGCCGACATGATCTCGGCCAGCCGCTCGTTCCAGACCAACGCCGAGTTGATGAACACGGCCAAGACCATGATGCAGAAGGTCCTGACCCTGGGTCAGTAACAGGAGTAGGCGTATGACCACAACCAACACGACCGCAGGTGTCAGCAATGCGGTGTTGCAGTCGCTGCAAAAGCCTGAGACCACGGGTAATAACCCCAATACCGGTAACGCCGGCAGCGCCTTGGGTAAAGATGCGTTTCTGCAACTGCTGGTAACGCAGATGAAGAACCAGAACCCGCTCGATCCTCAGGAGAACGGCGAGTTCGTTGCGCAGTTGGCGCAGTTCAGCAGCCTGGAAAGCATGCAGACCCTCAATGAATCGGTCGCCACTATCGGTGGTGCATTCTTGTCGTCGATTGCCCTGCAGGCGTCTTCGCTGGTGGGTCGCAATGTGGTGGTAGAAACCGACAAAGCAGTGGTCGATACCAGCAAAGAGATGAAGGGGTCGATGAACCTGACTTCGTCCAGCACCCTGACCACCGTCGGTATCTATAACAGTGACGGCGACCTGGTGCGTACGCTCGAACTGGGTAGCCAGAAGGGCGGCAAGGTCGACTTCACCTGGGACGGCAAGGACAGTGACGGCGAAGTAGCACCGGCCGGCACCTACACCTTCAAGGCCTCGGGCACCATCGATGGTGTAGCGAAAACGATGACCACCAACCTGCCGGCTTCGGTCAGCAGCGTAACCATGGGCAGCAACGGTTCGGAGATGATGCTGAACCTGGCTGGGCTCGGCAGCATCGGGCTGTCGAAAATTCAATCCATTGGAATCTAGGGCCGATACAGCGGCAGGAGTGAGCACATGTCTTTCAATATCGGTCTGAGCGGACTTTACGCAGCAAACAAAGCCCTGGGCGTAACCGGCAACAACATTGCCAACGTTGCCACCACTGGCTTCAAATCGTCGCGCACCGAATTTGCCGACCAGTATGCCTCGTCGATTCGCGGTACCAGCGGTCGCACGACTATCGGCAGCGGCGTGACCACCGCCGCCGTGTCGCAGATGTTCACCCAGGGTAACTTCAGCGGCACCGGTCAGAGCCTGGACCTGGCGATCGATGGCAACGGCTTCTTCGCCATGAGCGACAACGGCACCAAGGTCTACACCCGTGCCGGTGCGTTCTATAGCGACAAAGCAGGCAACATCGTTAACGCTCAAGGAGCCAAGCTGCAGGGTTATGGTGTTGATGGCGACGGCAAGGTCGTCAAGGGTGTGCTCACCGATCTGCAGATCGACACCTCCAACCTCGCGCCGAACCCAACCGGGCGGATCAGTGAAACCCTGAACCTGAACTCCAGTGCCGTCGAGCCAAAGATTTCGCCGTTCAACCCAGGTGAAGTCGGTAGCTACAACTACACCTTCAACACCGACGTCTATGACAGTCAGGGCAATGCCCACCAGATGAACCAGTATTTCGTCAAAGATGCCGGTACCAACTCCTGGACCATGTACACCACCATTGACGGTCGCAACCCGGCTGATCCGTCGCTGACCACGCCGCTGGTGAACAAACTGCCGTTCAAGACCGATGGCAGCCTCGATACCGCCGCCATGACTGCCGGCCCGGTTACCGGTGGCCTGACCATTACCGATACCAAGACCTTCCAGCTCGCGGGCTGGAAGCCGGCCGAGAAAAACGCGGCAGGCAACTGGGTTGAAAATGGCGCCACCGCCAAAGTGGGCGGCGTGACCCTGGATATGCTGGCGACCACTCAGTACAACGCCGCCTCGGCCACCACTGCGAAAAACCAGGACGGCTATGCCACCGGTGAGCTCAGCGGCTTGACCGTCGACCAGAGCGGTAACCTGTTTGCCAACTTCACCAACGGCCAGGACAAAGTGATTGGTCAGGTGGCGATTGCCAACTTTGCCAACGTTCAGGGCCTGACGCCTGTGGGTGGCACTGCCTGGGCTGAGTCGTATGCCTCGGGTGTGCCAATCGTTGGTGAGCCGGCCACCGGCACAATGGGCAAGATCTATGGCGGCGCGCTGGAAGACTCCAACGTTGATCTGACCGGTGAGCTGGTCAACCTGATCAAGGCGCAGAGTAACTACCAGGCCAACGCCAAAACCATCTCCACCGAAAGCACCATCATGCAAACCATCATTCAGATGACTTGATAGGTTGCACGCTACCAAGCCCCTGCCTGCAGGGGCTTTTTTGTTTTGCTTCACCCCTGGTAGGAGCGGGCTTGCCCCGCGATAGCGAGCGGTCAGTCACATCGCATCGCGGGGCAAGCCCGCTCCTACCGGGGGAGGATGTCGGGAGGTTGGGGTGAAGGCTTGGGTCATTTTGGCGGGGCTATTGCTGGTGTTCGCCGCGCACGCGGCGCCTGCGCCCTGGTATCAGTGGCAAAGCGTGGCAACCGGGCGCTTCATGTGTTCGCAGATCGATCCCGGCGAGGGCTGGGTGCGCCATTCGGGGCCGTATAACAACGCCGGTTGCCGCACCTGGTAAGGCGGCCATTGCCGCTGGCGGCAACAGTTCGCCGACAAACTGACGGCAGATGCCTGGCGTCCTTCCTCAAGGCCCCGGATTACGGGGCTTTGCCCGCTCTGGTTCGATAATTGCTTAATGCTTGTCAAGGTGGCAGCGCGACAAGGGTTCGTGCAGAGGAGATCCTGTGGACAAGATGCTTTACGTGGCCATGACCGGCGCCAGCCAGAACGCGCTGGCGCAAAAGGCTCATGCCAACAACCTGGCGAACATTTCTACCAGCGGTTTTCAGCGTGACCTGGAGCAGGCGCGTTCGATGCCGGTGTTCGGTGACAGCTTTCCGGCGCGCGCCTATGCCATGACCGAGCGCCCAGCGACCGATTTCACCCCGGGCTCCTTGATGGAAACCGGCCGTGACCTCGACGTGGCCATCGGTGGCGACGGCTTTATCGCTGTGCAAGCACCCGACGGCAGCGAAGCCTACGTGCGTACCGCGAGCATGAACATCGACGCCTTGGGCGTGCTGCGTGCCGGCAACGGTATGCCGGTGATGGGCAACGGCGGGCCGATTGCCGTACCGCCAGAGCAGAAGATCGAGGTCGGTGAAGACGGCACCATCTCCATTCGCGCCATGGGCGAAGGCCCGCGGGTGATGGCTGAAGTTGACCGGATCAAGATGGTCAATCCTGATCTCAAGACCATGACCAAAGGCCCGGACGGTCTGATTCATACCACCACCGGCCAACCGGCGCCGGCCGATGCCAACGTCAAGCTGGTGTCGGGCTTCCTTGAGAACAGTAACGTCAATGCCGTCGAGGAAATGACCTCGGTGCTGGCGCTGTCTCGGCAATTCGAACTGCACGTCAAGATGATGACCACGGCCAAAGAAGGCGATGAAGCCATGGCTCGGGTTTTGCAGATCGGCTAATCACACAGGCGTAGCGCCGGAATACAGGCGCGCGAGGAGAACGGCATGCTTCCAGCACTTTATGTCAGTAAAACCGGTCTGTCCGCACAGGACAAAAACCTGACTGTCATTTCCAACAACCTGGCCAACGTTTCGACCACGGGCTTCAAACGTGATCGTGCCGAGTTCCAGGACTTGCTCTACCAGACCCAGCGTCAGCCGGGCGCGCAATCGACCCAGGACAGCGAGCTGCCTTCGGGCCTGCAAACCGGTACCGGTGTGCGCATCGTCGGCACCCAGAAGAGCTTTATCGCCGGCAGCCTGCAAACCACCGAAAACCCGCTGGACATGGCGGTTGATGGTCGTGGTTTCTTCCAGATCCTGCAGCCTGATGGCACCGTCTCTTACACCCGTGACGGTACCTTCCACCTGAACTCCGACGGCCAGATCGTCACCGCCAGTGGCTTTGCCCTGGAGCCTGCCGTGGTGGTTCCGCCAGAAGCGCAAACCTTCACCGTGGGCCGTGACGGCACCGTTTCGATCACCACCGCTGGCAACCCGGCCGCCCAGGTGATCGGCAACATCCAGACCGCCGACTTCATCAACCCGGCCGGCCTGCAGGCCGTGGGTGGCAACCTGTTCCTGGAAACCGCCGCCAGTGGCGCGCCCCAGGTCGGTACCCCGGGCCTCAACGGTTTTGGTGTGGTGCAACAGCAGACCCTGGAAAACTCCAACGTCAGCACTGTGGAAGAACTGGTCAACATGATCACCACCCAGCGTGCCTACGAAATGAACTCCAAGGTCATTTCCACCGCCGACCAGATGCTCTCGTTCGTTACCCAGAACCTGTAAGTGAAGTCTTGAGGGTCGCTTGATCGGCGCCTGTTACACCGTGAGGTCAGAGTCATGAGTCGTTTGTTTTCTGTACTAGCCCTGAGTGGGATCGCCGTGCTGGCCGGTTGCGTTGCGCCGACGCCCAAGCCCAATGATCCGTACTACGCGCCGGTATTGCCACGCACGCCATTACCGGCGGCGGCCAACAACGGCTCGATCTACCAGGCCGGTTTCGATCAGAACCTGTACAGCGACCGCAAGGCGTTCCGGGTCGGTGACATCATCACCATCACCCTGAATGAACGTACTCAGGCGAGCAAGAACGCCAACTCGCAAATCGCCAAGAACAGTAAGGCCGACATCGGCCTGACCTCGTTGTTCGGCTCGTCGATGACCACCAACAACCCGTTCAGTGATGGCGACTTGAGCCTGAGTGCCGGCTACAGCGGCGACCGTGCGACCAAGGGCGACAGTAAAGCCGGGCAGGGCAACAGCCTGACCGGTTCGATCACTGTGACCGTTGCCGATGTGCTGCCCAACGGCATCATTGCCGTACGCGGCGAGAAGTGGCTGACCCTCAACACCGGCGACGAGCTGGTGCGCATCGCCGGCATGGTACGTGCCGACGACATTGCCACCGACAACACCGTGCCTTCGACCCGGGTGGCCGATGCGCGTATCACCTATTCGGGTACCGGCTCTTTTGCCGATGCCAGCCAGCCCGGTTGGCTCGACCGTTTCTTCATCAGCCCGCTTTGGCCTTTCTAGGTTCGGATGACCATGTTCAACTTCAAGCAGCTGATCACTGCAGCGCTTCTGATGTCTGCTGCCTTTGCCGTTCAGGCCGAACGCCTGAAGGACATCGCCAGCATTTCCGGTGTGCGTAGCAACCAGTTGATCGGCTATGGCCTGGTGGTGGGGCTCAACGGTACTGGTGACCAGACCACGCAAACGCCGTTCACCCTGCAGACCTTCAACAACATGCTGTCGCAGTTCGGCATCAAGGTGCCGGCCGGTTCGGGTAACGTTCAGCTCAAGAACGTCGCCGCAGTGTCGGTGCATGCTGACCTGCCGGCCTTCGCCAAGCCGGGGCAGGTGGTGGACATCACCGTGTCGTCGATCGGTAACTCCAAGAGCCTGCGCGGTGGCAGCCTGTTGATGACGCCATTGAAAGGTATCGACGGCAACGTCTACGCGATTGCCCAGGGCAACCTGGTGGTCGGCGGTTTTGACGCCGAAGGCCGTGACGGCTCGAAGATCACCGTCAACGTACCGTCGGCCGGACGTATCCCGGGTGGCGCGTCAGTTGAGCGAGCGGTACCGAGCGGTTTCAACCAGGGCAACAGCCTGACCCTGAACCTCAATCGCCCGGACTTCACCACCGCCAAGCGCATTGTCGACAAGGTCAACGAACTGCTCGGCCCGGGTGTGGCGCAGGCAGTGGACGGTGGTTCGGTACGGGTCAGTGCGCCGCTCGATCCGAGCCAGCGTGTCGATTACCTGTCGATCCTCGAGAACCTGGAAATCGATCCGGGGCAGGCGGTGGCCAAAGTCATCATCAACTCGCGTACCGGCACCATCGTCATTGGCCAGAACGTCAAAGTCTCGCCAGCGGCGGTCACCCACGGCAGTCTGACCGTGACCATTACCGAAGACCCGATCGTCAGCCAGCCGGGGCCGTTCTCCAATGGCCAGACGGCGGTCGTGCCGCGTTCGCGGGTGAATGCCGAGCAGGAAGCCAAGCCGATGTTCAAGTTCGGCCCGGGCACCACGCTGGATGAAATCGTCCGCGCTGTGAATCAGGTCGGGGCGGCGCCCAGCGACTTGATGGCGATCCTTGAAGCGTTGAAACAGGCTGGCGCGTTGCAAGCCGACCTGATCGTGATCTGAGGACTGGCACATGGAAATGCCGAAAACCCCGATGGCGTCGATGTCTGACAGCGGTGCTTACACCGACCTCAATCGACTCAGTTCGTTGAAGGTCGGTGATCGCGACAGCGAAGCCAACCTGCGCAAGGTGGCGCAGGAATTCGAATCGCTGTTTCTCAACGAGATGCTCAAGTCGATGCGTTCGGCCAGCGATGTGCTGGCCAAGGACAATCCGCTCAACACCGAAACCACCAAGCAGTACCAGCAGATGTACGACCAGCAGCTGGCGGTGAGCATGTCGCGTGAAGGTGGCGGTATCGGCCTGCAGGATGTGTTGATGCGTCAGCTGGCCAAGCAGAAGGCCGCCGCAGTCAACAACAGCCCGTTCCCGCGCTTCGATGTGCAGCCGCGTGCCCTTGGTGCCACTGCAGTGGGTGTGGCAGAGCGTACTGGCGACGCGAGTACCCGCAACGACGTCGCGGCGCTCAACTCGCGGCGTCTGGCCTTGCCGGGCAAACTCACCGATCGCCTGTTGGCTGGCCTGGTGCCGTCTGCCGGTGGCGTTGCCGCTACCACCAACACGGCGCCGATTCCGGGCCGCGCCCTGGTCGATAACGTGGCCAAGGGTGACTGGCAGCCGGCACAAGCCTTTGCTGCGCCGAGCGAGATGCGCATCTACGGCCGTGCCGTGGCGCAGCCGCCGCTGGCCCCGGCCAAGCGTGCTTTCAGTTCTTCGGATGACTTTGTGGCCACCATGCTGCCGATGGCCGAGCAGGCCGCCAAGCGTATTGGTATCGACCCACGCTACCTGGTGGCGCAAGCCGCGCTGGAAACCGGTTGGGGCAAGTCGGTCATGCGCCAGGCCGATGGCAGCAGCAGCCATAACCTGTTCGGCATCAAGGCCACCGGTAACTGGCAGGGTGACCAGGCGCGCGCGATCACCAGCGAATTTCGTGATGGTCAGTTCGTCAAGGAGACGGCGGCGTTCCGCTCCTACGATTCCTACCAGGACAGCTTCCATGACCTGGTCAGCCTGTTGCAGAACAACAGTCGCTATAAAGATGCGGTGAGCTCGGCCGATAACCCGGAACAGTTTGCCAAAGAGCTGCAAAAGGCCGGTTATGCCACCGACCCTGATTACGCCCGCAAGATCATCAGCATTGCCCGGCAACTGCAGCCAACCCCGCAATACGCCATGGCTGGCGGTACCACGAATCTATAAGGATTGAAGTATGTCGAATCTGATCTCGATCGGGCTGAGCGGCCTGAATGCCAGCCAGGCAGCGCTAGCGGTTACCTCGAACAACATCGCCAACGCCGCGACCTCGGGCTATTCGCGCCAGCAGACCGTGCAGGTCGCCGGAGGTATGCAGAACATCGGCGTCGGCTTTATCGGCACCGGTACCACGCTGTCGGACGTTCGCCGCATCTACAACAGCTACCTGGATAACCAGTTGCAGACCGCCACCTCGTTGAATAACGATGCGTTGGCGTTCCAGGATCAGATCACCAGCGTCGACAAGCTGCTGGCCGACCGCGACACCGGCATCAGCTCAGTGCTGACCTCGTTTTTCTCGGCCTTGCAGACTGCCTCGGCATCGCCCAGCGATCCGGCCGCACGTCAGTTGTTGCTGACCCAGGCGCAAACCCTGAGCAATCGTTTCAACGCCATCTCGACGCAGATGAGCCAGCAGAACGACAACATCAATTCCCAGCTCGAAACCATGACCGGCCAGGTCAACAAGCTGACCGCCAACATTGCTGAATACAACAAGCAAATTGTGCAGATGTCGGCCTCGGGCAACACCCCGAACAACCTGATCGACGCGCGTAACGAAGCGGTGCGCCAGCTCAACGAGCTGGTCGGCGTCACCGTGCAGGAGCGCGACGGTAACCTCGATGTTTACCTCGGCACCGGCCAGTCGCTGGTGACCGGCAACCAGGCCAACACCCTGTCGGTCGGGCCCAGCGCCACCGACAAGAGCCAGTACAGCTTGAGCGTCAACTACCAGGGCTTCAGCTCCGACGTCACCTCGGTGGTCAGCGGCGGGCAGATCGGTGGTTTGCTGCGTTATCGCAGCGAGGTGCTCACCCCGTCGATGAACGAGCTGGGGCGTGTGGCGCTGGTGGTTTCCGACAGCATCAACAGCCAGCTGGGGCAGGGCCTGGACGCCAATGCGCAGTTCGGCAGCGCCTTGTTCTCCAGCATCAACAGCGCGGCGGCGATCAGCCAGCGTAGTCTGGCGTCTTCGGGCAACAGTGCCGGCTCCGGCAACCTCAACGTAACCATCACCGACAGCGGTGCTCTGAGCACCTACGACTATGAGGTGAAGTTCACCAGCGACAAGAACTACACCGTGCGCCGCTCCGATGGCACTGAAATGGGCACCTTCGCCCTCGATCAGACCCCGGCGCCAGAGATTGACGGCTTCACCCTGTCGCTCAATGGTGGTGCCCTGGCGGCCGGTGACAGCTTCAAGGTAATTCCGACCCGTTCCGCCGCAGGCAGCATCAATACCGTACTGACCGATGCCAACAAGCTGGCATTCGCCGGGCCGATCAGCGCCACGGCCGGTGGCGGCAATGGCGGTACCGGCACCATCGCCCAGCCAAACCTGGGCGTGCCTCTGGATATTTACGGCGGTGCCGGGCAGGCGCAAATGCAGGAAGCCATCAAGCATTCCATGCCGGTGCGCGTGGTGTTCGATGAGGCGGCGGGTGGCACTCAGGGCTACAAACTGTTCGACGCCAACGGCAAAGACATTGGCTCCGGCACCATCGTCCCGGGCCAGGACAACAAGCTGTCGATCAACGTACCGATGCGTGATGCCTCGGGTGCGCCGATCCTCGATGGCAGTGGCAATCCACGCACCTTCAGCGTTGAAACCACCGTCGCTGGCAGTCCGTCAGCCAACGACAGCTTTACCCTGTCGTTCAACGCCGACGGCAAATCCGACAACCGCAACGCCAAGTCGCTGCTCGAGCTGCAGACCAAGTCCACCGTCGGCACCGGTGCCGGCGGCGGCACCAGCTTTACCTCGGCATACGCCTCGCTGGTCGAGCGCGTGGGTGCCAAGGCCAACCAGGCCAAGATCGACAGCACCGCCAGCGGTGCCGTGCTGGATTCGGCCAAGGCCGGCCGCGCTGCGGTGTCCGGGGTCAACCTCGATGACGAAGCCGCCAGCCTGGTCAAGTTCCAGCACTACTACACCGCGTCGTCGCAGATCATCAAGACCGCGCAAGAAACCTTCAGCACCTTGATCAACGCCCTGTAAGGAGTAGCCGAACGTGCGTATTTCCACTGCTCAGTTCTATGAGACCAGCGCCAGCAGCTACTCGAAGAACTTCTCCGACACGGCCAAAACCTCGGAGCAAGTGTCGTCCGGTATTCGTATCCAGACCGCGGCGGATGATCCGGTCGGTGCTGCGCGCCTGTTGCTGCTGCAACAGCAAAGCGCCTTGCTTGGCCAGTACGACGCCAACATGACCACGGTAAACAACGCTTTGCTGCAGGAAGAGAGCGTACTCTCGACCATCAACGACGCACTGCAGCGCGCCACCGAGCTGACCTTGAAGGCGGGTGACGGTGGCCTGAGCAACTCTGACCGGGCCTCGATCAGCGCCGAGATCAAGGAGATCGAAGCCAACGTCTTCGGCCTGCTCAATTCCCGCGATGCCAACGGTAACTACCTGTTCGGCGGCTCCAAGACCTCCGAGCCGCCCTACGTACGCAACAGCGACGGTACCTACAGCTATCAGGGTGACCAGACCCAGCTCAGCCTGCAGGTTTCCGACACCTTGTTCCTGGCCACCAACGACAGCGGTTACAGCGTGTTCGACCAGGCCATCAACAACAGTCGCACCCAGACCAGCCTGCAGGCACCTTTGCCTAATGATGGTCGCGTTGGCTTGTCTCAGGGCCTGATGACCTCGGTCAACACCTACAACAGTTCGTTTGGCAAAGGTCAGCCGTACACCATCACCTTCACCAGCGCGACGCAGTACAGCATCAAGGACGTCAACGGTAACGACGTCACCAGCGAAACCGCCACCAACGGCACCTTCGACCGCAATGCTGAAGGCGGCAACATGATCTCGTTCCGTGGTGTTGATCTGGAGATCAACATCGCGCTCAAGGATGGCGATGATCCTGATGCGGTCATTGCCGGGCATGAGTTCACCTTCGGTGCGCGCCCCGACACCATCAACGCTTCGCGCGGTGCTGGTAATGCGTCTACGGCACAGGTGACCGGTACCAGCATCAGCGATGCCGATGCCTATCGCAGCACCTTCCCCAGTGGTGGGGCGCTGATCAAGTTCACCAGCGATACCGATTACGAACTGTATGCCCAGCCCTACACCGCTGACAGCAAACCAGTGGCTAATGGCACCATTGGTGCAGGCAATGCGTTGACCGTGGCTGGTGTCACCTATCAGTTTGACGGCCCGCCAAAGGCCGGTGATCAATTTGGGGTGACCGCCAATACCCACAAGACCCAGAACGTGCTCGACACCCTGGCACAGTTGCGAACCGCGCTGGACAAGCCGGTGACCGACGGCGAGTCGTCGATTGCCCTCAAGCAGGCGGTGGATTCGGCGATTTCCAACATTGCCAGCGCCCGTGAACGCATGGACATCACCCGTGGTTCGATTGGTGCGCGGGGTAACTCGCTGGAAATCCAGAAACAGGAAAACATCAGCCTGGACCTGGCCAACAAGAGCACCCAGGCGGCAATCGGTAACACCGATATGTCGACGGCGGCGATTGCCCTGACCTTGCAGCAGGCAATGCTGGAAGCCTCGCAGTTGGCCTTTGCCCGCCTGTCGCAGCTGAGCCTGTTCAACAAGCTCTAAGCCAGCCCAAAACCCCTCCGGTGGGAGCGGGCTTGCCCCGCGATTGCAATGTGACTGACACACCGCAATCGCGGAGCAAGCCCGCTCCCACCGGTTTTTTTTGCCTGCGTGTAGGAGCGGGCTTGCCCCGCGATCGCGATACAACAGACACACCGAAATCGCGGGGGCAAGCCCGTCCCCATCCAGGTGTTTTTTGTCTGTTCGGATGCCCGCAGCCCTCGACTTATGGTAATTGAGTGTGACCAATGAGTCGGATCGGGCATCTTCCCTGTATCCTGTTGGTGGCATTTGCAAGAATTTGTTGCCGATTTTTAGTGTGTAGGTTCAGGGCGGTGCAGGCCCGGTTTTTGGCGCCCTCAGTTTAGCGAGCGGCGGTCTTTGGCTGTTTTGATTGGGAAGCCAGAATGATTGGCATTAAAAGTATCGCGAGTTACGTGCCCCCCGCTGGCCTGGACAACTATGCCCAGGGTGCGAAGTTCGGCAAGGATGAAACCTTCATCTTTGGCAAGATCGGTTCGACCTTTCTGCCGCGCAAGGACGATGAGCAAGAAACCTCCGACCTCTGCGTAGAGGCCGCCAAGGCGTTGTTTGCCAGCAATCCAAGCCTGGACCCGCAGTCGATTGACGCGCTGATCGTGGTCACCCAGAACGGTGACGAAGAAGGCCTGCCGCACACCGCTGCCATCGTCCAGGACAAGCTCGGCCTCTCGACCCGCGTGGCAGCGTTTGACGTGTCGCTGGGCTGCTCTGGCTACGTTTACGGCTTGTATGCGATCAAGGGCTTCATGGAAGCCGCTGGCCTGAAGAACGGCCTGCTGATCACTGCCGACCCGTATTCGAAGATCGTCGATCCGGAAGACCGCAACACCACCATGCTGTTCGGCGATGCCGCCACTGCCACCTGGATGGGCGAAGACGCCACCTGGCAGCTGGGGCAGGCGCGTTTCGGTACCGACGGCTCTGGTGCCGCGCACCTGAAAGTCACCGACGGCAATTTCTTCATGAACGGCCGTCAGGTGTTCAACTTCGCCTTGCTCAAGGTGCCAGCGCACCTCAACGAGCTGCTCGATGCCTCGGGGCTGACTGCGGCGGATGTCGATGCGTTCTGTATCCACCAGGGCAGTGCGGCGATTGTTGATGCGGTGGCTCGCCGTTTTGACGAGGATCCGGACTCGACGGTCAAGGACAAGTTCGTCAAGGACATGCTCGAAACCGGCAACACCGTGTCGTCCAGCGTACCGCTGCTGCTGGAGAAGCACATGCTCG
This sequence comes from Pseudomonas sp. NUPR-001, assembly GCF_052147955.1. Taxonomy (NCBI): domain Bacteria; kingdom Pseudomonadati; phylum Pseudomonadota; class Gammaproteobacteria; order Pseudomonadales; family Pseudomonadaceae; genus Pseudomonas; species Pseudomonas sp. NUPR-001. The sequence goes on along the minus strand of NZ_CP197353.1, from coordinate 4,315,652 downwards.
ACGGCAGTTGGAAACGCGTGGCCATCAGTGGTTTTGGCGTGGGCCTGTCGTGGGGTTCGGCGATTCTCTATCGCTCGTAAGCCTTGATCTAGAGCTGCACAGCAAACGCCCGTCACCGAAAGGTGGCGGGCGTTTTTTATGGTGCCTTACTTATCCGGTGGGAGCGGGCTTGCCCCGCGATCGCGATCTGGCAGTCACATCGCATCGCGGGGCAAGCCCGCTCCCACCCGTTTTACTGGCGCCAAAGCCCTTGAAATACAAGGGGTGGCACGGTGCTAGTAAAAATTTTCAAAAAAACCCTCAAGCAACCTGTTTTCACGACGATAACCATTACGAAGGTTCTCTAGGCCACACCCGGCGGTTGCCAGGGCCGGAAGCCGCAGTATCCATCCAACGAGGATTTCGTAATGGCATTATCCGTAAACACCAACATCACTTCCCTGGGTGTCCAGAAGAACCTGAACAAAGCTTCCGACGCCCTGAGCCAGTCGATGAACCGTCTGTCCTCCGGCCTGAAAATCAACAGCGCCAAAGACGACGCCGCTGGCATGCAGATCGCCAACCGTCTGAACAACCAGGTCAAAGGCCTGAACGTTGCCATCGCTAACGCCAACAACGGTGTTTCGATCGCCCAGACCGCTGAAGGCGCCATGCAGGAATCCACCAACACCCTGCAGCGTCTGCGTGAACTCGCCCTGCAAGCAGCGAACGGTGATAAATCCGACGCTGACCGTGTTTCCCTGCAACAAGAATTCACCGCTAAAGTCGGCGAACTGAACCGTATCGCCAGCACCACCACCTTCGGTGGTCGTAACCTGCTGGACGGCTCGTTCAGCAACGTTGCTTTCCAGATCGGCGCCAACGCCAACGAAACCATTTCGTTCGGCATGACCGACATCAGCGCCACTGCGCTGAAAGGTACTTACAGCGAAGCTTCGGTTAATGGCGATGCACCCAAAGGCCTGGCTGCTACCACTACCGGTTCGGCATTCGGCGATGTCGCTAAAAAGGTAGGCGGTGCGGCCGCTGGTGCCACCCTGGCTACTGATGAACTGGTCATCAACGGTGTAACGGTCAAGCTGACCGCTGCTGCCGCTGGTACCGCTGCAGCTAACGCTGCGGTAACCGAAATCAACAAAAAGACCGCTGAAACCGGCGTTACTGCAAGTGCCGACGCTACTGGCATCGTGACCCTGAAGTCGAGCAGTGACATCACGCTGGGTACCAACCCAGGTCCAGCAACCAACGGTCTGACCTCGCTTGGTTTGGGCGCAGCAGGTACTACTGCAGCCGCACCTATTACCACTGCTAGCACCATGGATACTGCAGGTTCCATTACTGTCAATGGCACCGCTGTTAGCTGGACCGCAGCCAGCACCATGGCCACTGTACTGACCGCCATGGAAAACGCTGCTGGCACCGCTGCCAATGGTGCTAAAGCCGAACTCGTCGACGGCCGTGTCAAGCTGACTTCGGGCAACGGTGCTGACATCAAACTGGCTAACACTTCTGCCGGTTCGCTGTCGCAGCTGGGTCTGTCGGCTGGTACTACTCAAGCCAAACTGACTGCTGACACCTCTATCGATCTGAACGGCGTTGAAGTCAAGTTCAAGAAGGGCGACACCATCGATGCCGTCGTTGCTTCGATCAACAGCGCCAGCACCGGCGTTATCGCCAGCAAAAACACCGACGGCACCCTGAACCTGTTCGCTGACAAAGACATCACTGTCAAGGACGGCGCCGCCGGTACCGGTCTGGCTGCTCTGGGTCTGACCGCCGTTTCTGCGGCTGGCACCAAGAAAGCCACCACCATGGAAACCAGCGTTTCCGACCTGAACATCCTGACTGCCGCTGCTTCGCAGCAGGCTATCCAGGCTCTGGACGACGCTATGCAGCAGATCGACAGCCAGCGTTCGCAGCTGGGTGCGGTGCAAAACCGTTTCGCCAGCACCGTCGCCAACCTGCAGAGCATTTCGCAGAACTCCTCGGCTGCCAAAGGCCGTGTAGAAGACGCTGACTTCGCTTCTGAAGCTGCCGAGCTGACCAAGCAACAAACCCTGCAACAGGCTTCCACCGCGATCCTGTCCCAGGCCAACCAACTGCCATCGTCTGTTCTGAAGCTGCTTCAGTAATAGCCTTTAGCGGTTAGTTAACGGAAGGGCGCGTATACGTGCCCTTTCGTTTTTTTCAGTTTCGAGGTGATGACATGGACATGAGTATCAAGCTGAACGCGTCGTACCCGGCCGCTGTCACCCAGGCCCAAGGCGCTCCGGCTGCCCAGGCCAAGCCGGCAGAAAAGACTGAGCCCGCAGCAGCCGAAGAGTCGCAGCGCGCGGCGCTGGAAAAAGCGGTAACCGACATGCGTGAATTTGTGCAGGCTACCCACCGTAACCTGGACTTTTCCATCGATGAAACCACCGGCATTGTGGTGGTCAAAGTGATCGCCACCGACAGTGGTGAAGTGATTCGCCAGCTTCCATCAGAGACCGCGCTGAAGCTCGCGCAGAATCTGAGCGATGCCAGCAGCCTGTTGTTCAACACCAAGGCTTGAGTTGGCACGAAACCTGTTTCAGATTGCCGCTTAGGCGTTTTGCGCCAAGAAAGCGGCAGCCGCAAGGAGAGTAGCAAATGGCTAGTTCAACGATTTCCGGCCCAGGCTCGGGCTACGACACGCAAGGCATCGTCAAGGCGCTGGTAGGGGCTGAAAAGGCACCCAAACAGGCGCAGATCACCGCTCAGCAAAAAGACGCGACCATCAAACTGTCGGCAGTCGGCTCGGTAAAGACGGCGCTCGAAGCGTTCCAGGCGGCAATCACCAAGTTGAACAACGCCGCCGCCTTCAATGGCCTGGCTGCTACTACCTCTGAAGAAAAGAACGTCAAGGTCACCCTGGGTGACGGGGCTTCCAGCGGTAAATACACCGTGGTCGTCGACAGCCTGGCGACCTCGTCGAAACTGACCAGTAAGGTCTATGCTGACGGCCCTACCAGCAAGGCCAACAGCACCGACGAAGCGCAGACGCTGACCATTACCCAGTCGGGTAAAAGCTATGACGTGATCATTCCTGGCGGTGCGACCCTGCAGGAAACCCGTGAGCAGATCAATACTCAGCTCTCGGCCCAGGGCATCACCGCCAACATCCTCAGTGACGCCAACGGTGCGCGCCTGGTGATCGGCTCGACCACCACCGGCGAAGGCACGGATATTACCCTGAGCGGTAATTCCGAGTTGGCCACCGCCTTTACTGCTGGCGATCCGGCGCAGAACGCCAAGTACACCATCGACGGCATTGCCATGGAGTCGAAAACCAACAAGGTAGACTCCGCCATCAGTGGTGTAACCCTCGATCTGATCGCTGCTGAAGAGAAAAAGCCGATCACCATCACCGTGGCCAGCAACACCGACACCTTGAAGACTTCGGTGCAGTCGTTCATCACTGCCTACAACGCGCTGATGACGTCGATCAACACCCAGACCAAGGTGACTTCCACTGGCGATGCGTCCACCACCACGGCAGGCGCCCTGACCGGTGATGCTTCGATGCGTCAATTGGTCTCCAGCCTGCGTGGCGAGCTGGTCAATGGCAAAGGCGCCGGCAGCATCACCAGCCTGGCGGCGATGGGGATCACCACCGACCAGAAAACCGGCCTGCTGAGCCTCGATGACAAGGCCTGGGACAAGGCAGTGGTCAAGGGCGCTGGCGATATCGCCAAGCTGTTCACCGGTGACACCGGCCTGATCACCCGCATGAACAAGGCTACTGCCAGTTATGTGGGTACCACCGGCAGCCTGGCCACCCGTGCGACCGACCTCAACAACAAGTTGACCGACCTGACCACCGAGCAGGCGGATCTGGATCGGCGCATGGAAGCATTGACCGACTCGCTGACCAAGAAGTACACGGCGATGGACACCATGATCGCCCAGCTCAATGCCAGTGCTTCGAGCATGATGACCACCCTCAACTCGCTGAACAATCCGAAGTCTGATTGATCGGTGCCGCACCCGCGCTCCTCTCGAGGGGCGCGGGCGCTGGATTAAAGTTTTCTGTCACACAGTCGAAACCTTGGTTAGAGCACACCTATTCGCCTGTGGCCTGTAACGAGGTAGCAACATGAACCCAATGAGAGCCCTTCGCCAATACCAGAAGGTCAATTCCCACGCTCAAGTCTCTGAAGCCAGCCCGCACCGCCTGGTGCAAATGCTGATGGAAGGCGGCCTGGATCGCATGGCTCAGGCCAAAGGCGCGATTGCCCGTGATGACATTGCGCAGAAGGGCCTGATGCTGGGCAAGGCGATCGACATCATCACCGGCCTGCGCGACGGCCTGGACGCTGAAAAAGCTGAAGATCCTGCTGCTGTGCATCAACTCGATGCCCTGTATGGCTACATGGCCAACCGCCTGGTGGAAGCCAACAGCACCAACAACGTCGAGATGATCGACGAAGTGGCCCGCCTGCTGATCACGGTCAAATCCGGCTGGGATGCCATCGCTCCCCAATAAGGCCGCTGGCCTGAGGTACATAGCATGAGCCAAGCACTGCAAAGGATTGAGGAAACGCGCGAAGCCTTGCTGGGTGCGCTGAACAGTCGTGACTGGGAAGCGATCAGCGAGCTCGACGTTAGCTGTCGGTCGTGCGTCGACCAAGTGCTGGCCGAGGCATCGGTCAATGAAGAGGTATTGCGCAGCAGTCTGGAGGAGTTGCTCGGGGTTTACCGGCAACTAATTGAGGTTGCAAGTGACGAGCGTCAATCAATAGTGGATGAGATGACGCAGATCCGGCATGCCAAAAACGCGGCGAAGGTATACCATTTGTTCAGCTGAAGCTGGGCAAAACCATAAACAGGGCGCCATAAATTTGACTCTGTGCGGTTTTTTGACTTAACTAGTAGCTGTTTTCAAATTTCAGACGTCCGAACACTGACCGTTCAGTCGGAATGATGTCGAGCTTGCCCTCAATAGGGCGCCGAGATGACTAGGGAAGTTGCTATTGCATGTGGCGTGAAACCAAAATTCTGCTGATCGATGACGATAGCGCCCGCCGCCGCGATTTGGCGGTGGTTCTAAATTTTCTTGGCGAAGAAAATTTAACCTGCTCAAGCCATGATTGGCAGCAGGCGGTTGAGTCGTTGTCATCCAGTCGTGAAGTACTGTGCGTCCTGATCGGGACCGTAAACGCTCCGGCAAGTCTTTTGGGCTTGCTTAAGACAGTGGCAGCGTGGGATGAGTTCCTTCCGGTTCTGTTAATTGGTGAAATTTCTTCTGCCGAGCTGCCAGAAGAGCTGCGCCGTCGCGTGCTGTCGAGCATTGAAATGCCGCCGAGCTACAGCAAGTTGCTCGATTCGCTGCACCGTGCCCAGGTTTACCGCGAGATGTACGACCAGGCGCGCGAGCGCGGTCGTCAGCGCGAGCCGAACCTGTTCCGCAGCCTGGTGGGTACCAGCCGTGCCATCCAACATGTACGGCAGATGATGCAGCAAGTGGCCGACACCGATGCCAGCGTGCTGATCCTCGGCGAGTCGGGCACCGGTAAGGAAGTGGTGGCGCGCAACCTGCACTACCATTCCAAGCGCCGCGAAGCGCCGTTCGTGCCGGTCAACTGCGGCGCGATTCCGGCCGAGCTGCTGGAAAGCGAACTGTTCGGCCATGAGAAGGGCGCCTTCACCGGTGCAATCACCAGCCGCGCCGGACGTTTCGAACTGGCCAATGGCGGCACGCTGTTCCTCGATGAAATCGGCGACATGCCGTTGCCGATGCAGGTCAAGCTGTTGCGTGTGCTGCAAGAGCGGACCTTCGAGCGGGTTGGCAGCAACAAGACCCAGGGTATCGATGTGCGCATCATCGCCGCGACCCACAAGAACCTGGAAAGCATGATCGAAGCGGGCACCTTCCGCGAAGACCTGTATTACCGCCTCAACGTTTTCCCCATCGAGATGGCCCCGCTGCGTGAGCGCGTCGAGGACATTCCGCTGTTGATGAACGAACTGATCTCGCGCATGGAGCACGAGAAGCGCGGTTCGATCCGTTTCAATTCGGCAGCCATCATGTCGCTGTGCCGGCATGGTTGGCCGGGCAACGTCCGTGAGCTGGCCAACCTGGTCGAGCGCATGGCGATCATGCACCCGTACGGGGTGATTGGCGTCTCGGAGCTGCCGAAGAAATTCCGCTACGTCGATGACGAAGACGAGCATCTGGTCGACAGCCTGCGTTCCGACATGGAAGAGCGCGTAGCGATCAATGGCGGTATGCCGACCTTCTCGACGCACGCCATGCTGCCGCCGGAAGGCCTGGACCTGAAGGACTACCTCGGTGGTCTGGAGCAGGGCCTGATCCAGCAGGCGCTGGATGACGCCAACGGTATCGTTGCGCGTGCTGCGGAGCGTCTGCGTATTCGCCGCACCACCCTGGTGGAGAAAATGCGCAAGTACGGCATGAGCCGTCGCGACGGTGAAGATCAGGCGGAGGATTGACGCTTGATTGACGACAACGGGGCGCTCAGGCGCCCCGTTGTGTTTTATATCCCTATGATTTGCAGGGCTGTAATCCCCGTCCTACCGGCCTTACGCGGCATGCAAGGCAACCCGTCGCCGTCTTCAGTCAACTATCCGGCACGTCTATTGCTATATCGCAGGCAACACACCGTTTTATGACGGTCAGCCACGCGAGAGAGCACGATGCCCCACGCCGCCCCCATCCGCAGTGTCCCCAATGTTCAGGGGCAGAACGCCGCCGAGCAGGAAACTCGCCTGGGTCTGTTCGATCAGGTGTCCAGTCAGCTCAGCGAGTCGTTCAACCTGCTTGAAGCGCGGGTCACCGAGCTCAAGGGTGAGCTGGCGGTGGTCAGTGCCCAGCGCATGGCTGAGCTGGCTGAAAAAGAGCGCCTTGCCAATCGTTTGCAGAACCTGCTCGACCTGTTGCCGGGCGGCGTTATCGTCATCGATGCGCAGGGGCGGGTGCGTGAAGCCAATCCTGCAGCGTGCGAGTTGCTGGGTGAGCCGTTGGTGGGAGAGTTGTGGCGCCAGGTGATCGCCCGCAGCTTCGCGCCGCGTGTCGATGACGGTCACGAAGTGTCGCTGCGCGATGGCCGGCGCCTGTCGATCGCCACTCGCTCGCTGGATGCCGAGCCGGGTCAGTTGGTATTGCTCAATGACTTGACCGAGACCCGTCACCTGCAGGGTGAGCTGGCCCGTCACGAGCGCTTGTCGTCATTGGGGCGGATGGTTGCTTCGCTGGCGCATCAGATCCGCACGCCATTGTCGGCGGCCTTGCTCTATGCCAGTCATCTGGCTGAACAACAGTTGCCGCTGGAAACCCAGCAGCGTTTTGCCGGCAGCCTCAAGGAGCGCCTGCATGAGCTGGAGCATCAGGTGCGCGACATGCTGGTGTTCGCCCGTGGCGAGCTGCCGCTGACTGATCGCATTACCCCCAAGGCGCTGTTTCAGGCGCTGCAGCAAGCGGCTCAGGTGCATGTCCAGGGGCATGCGGTGCGCTGGCAGTGCGACAGTCATCTGGGGGAGTTGCTGTGCAATCGCGACACCCTGGTCGGCGCCTTGCTCAACCTGATTGAAAACGCCCTGCAGGCCGGCAGTGAGCCGGTGCGCCTGAAGGTGCACCTGTACCGCCGTGGGCAGATGTTGCGCCTGTGCGTCAGTGACGCCGGTGCTGGCATCGACAGCGCCTTGCTGGCGCGCCTGGGTGAGCCGTTCCTGACCACCAAGGCGACCGGCACCGGTCTGGGCCTTGCGGTGGTCAAGGCGGTGGCGCGGGCGCATCAGGGCGCCTTGCACTTACGTTCGCGGCCAGGTCGTGGCACCTGTGCGTTGGTTACTTTGCCGTTGATAGGCGCGCTGTAAAGGGAGAAAGAGCAATGAAGGCAATCAAGGTGCTACTGGTCGAGGACGATCGGGCACTGCGTCAGGCCTTGGGCGATACCCTGGAGCTCGGCGGTTTTCACTATTGTGCGGTCGGTTCGGCCGAAGAAGCGCTGCAGGCGGTGGCCGAGCAGGCCTTCAGCCTGGTGGTCAGCGACGTCAACATGCCGGGAATGGACGGGCACCAGTTGCTGGCGTTGCTGCGAGCGCGCCAGCCGCAGTTGCCGGTGTTGTTGATGACCGCCCATGCTGCGGTGGAGCGTGCTGTCGAAGCCATGCGCCAAGGCGCGGTGGATTACCTGGTCAAACCGTTTGAACCACGCGCTCTGCTCGAGCTGGTGACGCGTCACGCCCTCGGTGTGGTCGCCGGTGCCGCCGATGAAGGGCCGGTGGCTTGTGAGCCGGCTAGTGCGCAATTGCTGGAGCTGGCCGCACGGGTGGCGCGCAGTGATTCCACGGTGTTGATTTCCGGTGAGTCGGGCACGGGTAAAGAAGTGCTGGCGCGTTTTATCCATCAACAGTCGAGTCGTGCCGATCAGCCGTTTGTGGCGATCAACTGCGCGGCGATTCCCGACAACATGCTGGAAGCGACGCTGTTCGGCCATGAGAAGGGTTCGTTCACCGGCGCCATCGCCGCGCAGGCTGGCAAGTTCGAGCAGGCCGACGGCGGCACCTTGCTGCTCGACGAAATTTCCGAAATGCCCCTGGGCTTGCAGGCCAAGCTGCTGCGCGTGCTGCAGGAGCGCGAAGTGGAGCGTGTCGGTGGGCGTAAGCCGATTGCCCTGGACATCCGCGTGGTGGCCACCACCAACCGTGACCTGGCCGATGAAGTGGCGGCGGGGCGCTTTCGTGAGGATCTGTTCTATCGCCTGTCGGTGTTTCCGCTGGCCTGGAAGCCGCTGCGTGAACGAAGCGCCGATATTCTGCCGCTGGCTGAACGATTGCTGGCGCGTCACGTCAATAAAATGAAGCATGCGCCGGTGCGTCTGTCAGCCGCTGCCAAGGCGTGCCTGCAGGGCTATGCCTGGCCGGGTAACGTGCGCGAGCTGGACAACGCCCTGCAGCGGGCGTTGATCTTGCAGCAAGGTGGTGTGATCGAGGCGGCGGATTTCTGTCTGGCCGGGGCCATGCCGATGTTCGCGGCGGCGCCCAAGGTTGCACCGGTGCAACTCGAGGCTGAGGCGCCAGCGGCGCTGGGCGACGATATGCGCCGTCACGAGTTCCAGATGATCATCGACACCCTGCGCGCCGAGCGTGGCCGCCGTAAAGAGGCTGCCGAGCGCCTGGGTATCAGCCCGCGCACGCTGCGCTACAAGCTGGCGCAGATGCGCGATGCCGGCATGGATGTTGAGGCGAGCTTGTACGCCAGCTGAAGGCTGTGAATAATCGCGGGTTTGTACGGCTAGTGCGCAGAGCTGGCACTTTTGTTGCTATGTCCTGCGTATCCGCTGCGTGAGTGTCAAAAAAATGCGGGCCGTCGGAGAGAGAAGTCCATGAGCCAAGGTGTTGAGTTTAATCGATTGATGTTAGACATGCGGTCCATGCAAATGGACGCTATGTCGATGCCCAAGGCGGCAGCCGCACCTGAGCTGGGTTCGAGCAATTTTGCCGACATGCTGGGGCAGGCCATCAATAAGGTCAGTGACACCCAACAGGCGTCCACGCAGCTGGCTAACGCGTTCGAAATTGGTAAAAGCGGTGTCGATCTGACCGACGTGATGATCGCTTCGCAGAAAGCCTCCGTATCGTTTCAAGCCTTGACCCAAGTGCGTAACAAGCTGGTCCAGGCCTATCAAGACATCATGCAGATGCCGGTATAAGGGCGAGATTGAGTCATGGCCGAAGCAGTCGTCGATAACGTGCCCGCCAAGGGTGGTGCGCCAGCGCCCAAGCCGCCGTTGTTCGGCATGTCGTTTCTGGAAAACATCTCGCAGATGCCCATGCTGCGTCAGGTTGGCCTGTTGGTCGGTCTGGCGGCCAGCGTGGCGATCGGTTTTGCTGTGGTGCTGTGGTCGCAGCAGCCCGACTACCGGCCGCTGTATGGCAGCCTGGCCGGCATGGACACCAAGCAGGTCATGGATACCCTGGCCGCTGCCGATATTCCTTACAACGTCGAACCCAATTCCGGCGCCTTGCTGGTCAAGGCCGAAGACCTTTCCCGTGCGCGCCTGAAACTGGCCGCAGCCGGTGTAGCACCTGGCGATGGCAATGTCGGCTTTGAAATTCTCGACAAGGAACAAGGCCTGGGTACCAGCCAGTTCATGGAAGCCACGCGTTATCGTCGTGGCCTTGAAGGTGAGCTGGCGCGCACCGTTTCCAGCCTGAACAACGTCAAGGCGGCCCGCGTCCACCTGGCGATTCCGAAGAGTTCGGTATTCGTGCGTGACGAGCGTCGGCCAAGCGCTTCGGTTCTGGTTGAGCTGTATCCGGGCCGTGGCCTGGAAGCCGGTCAGGTCATGGCCATTGTCAATCTGGTGGCAACCAGTGTGCCGGAGCTGGACAAGTCGCAGGTCACCGTGGTCGACCAGAAGGGCAACCTGTTGTCCGATCAGGTCGGCAACTCCGAGCTGACCATGGCCGGTAAGCAGTTCGACTACAGCCGTCGCATGGAAGGCATGCTCACCCAGCGTGTGCATAACATTCTGCAGCCGGTGCTGGGCAACGACCGCTACAAGGCGGAAGTGTCGGCGGATGTGGATTTCAGTGCGGTCGAATCGACCTCCGAGCAGTTCAACCCTGATCAACCGGCGCTGCGCAGCGAGCAGTCGGTCAACGAGCAGCGTTCCAGCAGTGGCGGCCCGCAAGGGGTGCCGGGGGCCTTGAGTAATCAGCCACCAGGCCCGGCGTCGGCACCGCAAACCACTGGCGGCGCGCAGCCAGCGGCCGCTGCTATCCAGCCCGGCCAGCCATTGCTCGATGCCAACGGTCAACAGATCATGGACCCGGCCACCGGCCAGCCGATGCTTGCACCGTACCCTGCCGACAAGCGTTCGCAGTCGACCAAGAACTTCGAGCTGGATCGCTCGATCAGCCATACCCGCCAGCAGCAGGGTCGTCTGAATCGTCTGTCGGTGGCGGTGGTGGTCGATGACCAGGTCAAGATCGACCCGGCCACCGGCGACACAACGCGTGCACCGTGGGCCGCTGAAGACCTGGCGCGTTTCACCCGCCTGGTGCAGGACGCGGTGGGCTTCGATGCCAGCCGTGGCGATAGCGTCAGCGTGATCAACGTGCCGTTCGCCGCCGACCGTGGTGAAGTGATCGCGGAAATTCCGTTCTACTCGCAGCCGTGGTTCTGGGACATCATCAAGCAGGTCATGGGCGTACTGTTCATCCTCGTGCTGGTGTTCGGCGTGCTGCGTCCGGTACTCAACAACATCACCGGCCACGGGAAGCAACCGGCCGGTGCCGATGGCGACATGGAACTGGGCGGTATGCTCGGTCTGGATGGCGATCTGGCCAACGACCGCGTAAGCCTGGGTGGTCCGCAAAGCATTCTGCTGCCGAGCCCGAGCGAGGGTTACGACGCGCAGCTCAATGCAATCAAGAGCCTGGTGGCCGAAGACCCGGGTCGTGTGGCCCAGGTCGTGAAAGAGTGGATCAACGCCGATGAGTGATAACCGCGCCCTTACCGCGAAACTGACCCGGGTCGACAAGGCTGCGATCCTGCTCTTGTCCCTGGGTGAAACCGACGCTGCTCAAGTGCTGCGGCACATGGGGCCTAAAGAAGTGCAGCGCGTTGGCGTGGCCATGGCGCAGATGGGCAACGTCCATCGTGAGCAGGTCGAGCAGGTGATGAGCGAGTTCGTCGAGATCGTCGGCGACCAGACCAGCCTGGGTGTCGGTTCCGATGGCTACATTCGCAAGATGCTCACCCAGGCGCTGGGTGAGGACAAAGCCAACGGCTTGATCGACCGCATCCTGCTCGGTGGCAACACCAGTGGCCTGGACAGCCTCAAGTGGATGGAGCCGCGTGCCGTGGCCGACGTTATCCGCTATGAGCACCCGCAGATCCAGGCCATCGTGGTCGCTTACCTGGACCCTGACCAGGCTGGTGAAGTACTGGGTAACTTCGACCACAAGGTGCGCCTGGACATCATCCTGCGTGTTTCCTCGCTGAACACCGTACAACCGGCGGCGCTCAAGGAGCTCAACCAGATTCTCGAGAAGCAGTTCTCCGGTAACTCCAACGCGGCCCGTACCACCCTGGGCGGTATCAAGCGTGCAGCCGACATCATGAATTTCCTCGACAGCTCCGTGGAAGGTCAGCTGATGGACGCGATTCGCGACATCGACGGCGACCTGTCCGAGCAGATCGAAGACTTGATGTTCGTCTTCAACAACCTCGCCGATGTCGACGACCGTGGTATTCAGGCACTGTTGCGCGAAGTGTCTTCCGACGTTCTGGTGGTGTCGCTCAAAGGCGCCGACGAGAAGGTCAAAGACAAGATCTTCAAGAACATGTCCAAACGTGCCTCGGAACTGCTGCGCGACGACCTCGAGGCCAAAGGGCCGGTGCGGGTCAGCGATGTCGAGACCGCGCAGAAGGAAATCCTCACCATCGCCCGCCGTATGGCCGAAGCCGGAGAGATCGTGCTCGGTGGCAAGGGCGGCGAAGAGATGATCTAACGTCTATCGCGGGGCAAGCCCGCTCCTACGGTAGGAGCGGGCTTGCCCCGCGATTTTTTGAGTGCGTACAGCCATGTCAACCAACGAGCACCTCAGTGAGCTGATTCGCGCCGACGACGTCGAGGCTTTCGATCGCTGGGCGCTGCCCAGCTTCGATCCGGAGCCTGAATTCGTACCCGAGCCGGAACCTGAGCCTGAGCCTGAAGTGGTGCAGGAAGAAGTCGAGGAAGTACCGCTCGAAGAAGTCCAGCCACTGACCCTCGAAGAGCTCGAAAGCATCCGTCAGGAAGCCTACAACGAAGGCTTTGCCACCGGTGAGCGCGAAGGTTTTCACAGCACCCAGCTCAAAGTGCGCCAGGAAGCCGAAACGGCCCTGAAAGCAAAGCTCGCCAGCCTTGAACGGCTCATGGGTCATTTGCTCGAGCCGATAGCCGAGCAGGACAGCCAGATCGAGCGCGCGCTGGTCAGCCTGGTGGCGCACATGACCCGCGAAGTCATCGGCCGCGAGTTGCGTACTGACTCCAGCCAGATCGGCCAAGTGCTGCGCGAAGCCCTCAAGCTGCTGCCGATGGGTGCGGAAAACATTCGAATCCATATCAACCCGCAGGACTTCGAGCAGGCCAAGGCCTTGCGTGAGCGTCACGAAGAGCGCTGGAAGCTGCTTGAGGACCAGTCGCTGCTGCCAGGCGGCTGCCGCATCGAGACCGACCACAGCCGCATCGACGCAAGCATGGAAACCCGCATCGAGAAGGCCTTGGCGCAGTTGTTCGATCAATTGCACGATCAAGGCCTGCACCCTGCGGCGGCTGATCTGCACGTGGATCTGGATGCCGTCGATGCGCCTTGAACGCACCAGTTTCGCCAAGCGCCTGGGTGGCTATGCCGGCACGGTGAAACTGCCTGCTCAGCCGGTGGTTGAAGGGCGCCTGCTGCGCATGGTCGGTTTGACCCTGGAAGCAGAAGGCCTGCGCGCGCCGATCGGCAGCCGCTGTGTAGTGATCAACGACGACAGTTACCATCCGGTACAGGTCGAGGCGGAAGTCATGGGCTTCGCTGGCAGCAAAGTATTCCTGATGCCGGTCGGCAGCGTTGCTGGCATCGCGCCGGGTGCGCGGGTCGTGCCGCTGGCCGACAACGGCCGCCTGCCGATGGGCATGAGCATGCTCGGGCGTGTGCTCGATGGCGCCGGCCGGGCGCTGGACGGCAAGGGCGGGATGAAGGCTGAAGACTGGGTGCCGATGGATGGCCCGACCATCAACCCGCTCAATCGCGACCCGATCAGCGTACCGCTGGATGTCGGCATCCGCAGCATCAACGGCCTGTTGACCGTGGGGCGCGGCCAGCGCCTGGGTCTGTTCGCCGGTACCGGGGTGGGTAAGAGTGTGCTGTTGGGCATGATGACCCGCTTCACCGAGGCCGACATCATCGTCGTTGGCCTGATCGGCGAGCGGGGTCGCGAGGTCAAGGAGTTCATCGAGCATATTCTCGGTGCCGAAGGTATCAAGCGCTCGGTGGTCGTCGCCTCGCCCGCGGACGATGCGCCGCTGATGCGCCTGCGCGCCGCCATGTATTGCACACGTATTGCCGAGTACTTTCGCGACAAGGGCAAGAATGTCCTGTTGCTGATGGACTCGCTGACCCGTTTCGCCCAGGCCCAGCGTGAGATTGCCCTGGCCATCGGCGAGCCACCGGCGACCAAGGGCTATCCACCCTCGGTATTTGCCAAACTGCCCAAGCTGGTGGAGCGTGCCGGTAACGGTGAGGCGGGCGGTGGATCGATTACCGCGTTCTACACCGTGTTGTCCGAAGGCGACGACCAGCAAGACCCGATTGCCGACTCGGCGCGTGGCGTGCTCGACGGTCACATCGTGTTGTCACGGCGCCTGGCAGAAGAGGGGCATTACCCGGCCATCGACATTGAAGCGTCGATCAGCCGGGTGATGCCGCAGGTGGTCAGCCCTGAACAAATGCGCGAGGCGCAGCAGTTCAAGCAGCTGTGGGCGCGCCTGTCGCAGAGCCGTGACTTGATCAGTGTTGGTGCCTATGTGGCTGGCGGTGATGCCGAGACCGACCTGGCGATCGCCTTGCAACCGAAGCTGGTGCATTACCTGCGCCAGGGCCTGCACGACAATGTCAGCATGCAGCAAAGCCGCGAGCATCTGGAAAGTGTGTTCGCTCAGCCTAACCCTGATCTTGGTGGTTGATAGGCCATGGCTCAACCCAGCCGTGCGGCGCGTCTGACCCCTGTAGTGGAAATGGCTGAAAATGCCGAGCGCCAGGCTGCCCAGCGCCTGGGGCAGTTCCAGCAACAGGTCAACATGGCGCAGGCTAAGTTGGCTGAGCTGGACCGCTTTCGCGAAGACTATCAACTGCAATGGATCAACCGCGGCGGGCAGGGGGTGTCGGGCAGTTGGCTGGTGAACTACCAGCGCTTTCTCGGCCAGCTGGAAAGCGCCATGACCCAGCAGCGCCAAAGCCTGGTGTGGCATCAGAACAACCTCAACAACGCCCGGGGTACCTGGCAGCAGGCGTATGCCCGGGTTGAAGGTCTGCGCAAGTTGGTGCAGCGCTATATCGAAGAAGCGCGGATGCTCGAAGACAAACGCGAACAAAAATTGCTCGACGAGTTGTCTCAGCGCCTGCCGCGTCTTAATCGTTGATCTGCAGCCCTGCACGCGCTTGCTGCTCAGGCCTTGGGCTGCTAAACCTACTGGGTGTCTGTATTCGTCTTTATCGAAGGAATCGCCTACATGGCAGTTGAATCCATCTCCCAGGACGGGAAGTTGACGATCAGGGTCAAGGGCCGCTTTGACTTTGGCAAGCATCAGGAATTTCGCAGTGCCTACGAGCGGCTCGGCAAGCCGGATCTGGTCATTGTCGATCTCAAGCACACCACCTATCTCGACAGCTCGGCGCTGGGCATGTTGTTGATGCTGCGTGATCACGCAGGTGGGGATGATGCGGACGTCCAGGTGATCAATACCAATCCGGATGTGCGCAAGATTCTCGCTATTTCCAATTTCGACAAGCTGTTCGACATCAGTTGATTCAGGCCATGTCCGAGTCGCGCCTGACGGTGCTGATTGCCGAGGACAGTGCAGTCGACCGGCTGTTGTTGGCACGCATTGTCAGCAAACAGGGCCACGCCGTGCTCACCGCTGAAAACGGTCAGCAGGCACTGGCGCTGTTTGCCGAGCAGCGCCCGCAACTGGTGCTGCTCGATGCGCTGATGCCGGTCATGGACGGCTTTGAAGCGGCGCGGCAAATCAAAGCCCTGGCCGGTGAGGCCCTGGTGCCGATCATCTTCCTCACATCGCTCAGTGAGGAGGAGGCACTGGTGCGTTGCCTGGAAGCCGGTGGCGATGACTTTCTGGCCAAGCCTTACAGCCCGGTGATTCTCGCGGCGAAGATCAGGGCCATGGATCGCCTGCGCCGCCTGCAGGCGACGGTGCTGGAGCAGCGTGACCAGATCAGCCGTCACCATCATCACTTGCTCAATGAGCAGCGGGTGGCCAAAGCGGTGTTCGACAAGGTCGCCCATGCCGGTTGCCTGAGTGCCTCGAATATCCGCTACCTGCAATCGCCCTATGCATTGTTCAACGGCGATCTGCTGCTGGCGGCGTATTCGCCTGCGGGGGATATGCATGTGTTGCTGGGTGACTTCACCGGGCATGGCTTGCCGGCCGCGGTCGGGGCGATGCCGCTGGCGGAAATTTTCTATGGCATGACCGCCAAGGGCTACGGTCTGGCCGAAACCCTGCGCGAGATGAATGCCAAGCTCAAGCGCATCCTGCCTGTGGATATGTTCTGTTGTGCGCTATTGCTGAAGCTGAGTTTTCAGCGTCGGCAGGTCGAGGTGTGGAACGGCGGCATGCCCGACAGTTACTTATTGCCGGCCAATGGCGGTGCGCCGTTGCCGTTGGTGTCCCGGCATCTGCCGCTGGGGGTGCTGGCTGCAGAACGTTTTGACGATTCGACCCAGGTCTTGCCGCTGGCCTTGGGTGAGCGCCTGTTTTTGCTGTCTGATGGGGTGGTCGACACCAGCGACGAGAACGATCAGCTGTTCGGTGTCGAGCGGTTGTTGCAGGTGCTCAATGATAATCGCCAGGCTGATTTGTTGTTCGAAGAGGTGCTGCAGGCGCTAGAGGCGTTTCGCGGGCAGTGTCGTGATGACGTCAGTCTGCTGGAGATTACTGTTGTCGAGCCGGAAGCCTTGACCCCGCCCGCGGTGATCTATTCTGACAGCGGGCAGTCCACACCGCTGGACTGGTCGGTGAGCTTCGAGTTTCGTGCTGAAACACTTAAACGCTTCAACCCGTTGCCTCATTTGTTGCATCTTCTGCAGGACATTCATGGCTTGCGTGCCCAGAGCGGTGCCCTGCATTGCGTACTGAGTGAGCTGTACTCCAATGCCCTGGAGCATGGGGTGTTGGCACTGGATTCCGGGCTCAAGCGCGACGCCCAGGGCTTTGGCGAATACTACCGCCAGCGCAATGAACGCATGCAGGCGCTCAACAGCGGCTATATTCGAGTAGGGTTACGGATTGAACCCCAGGGTTTGGGTGGGCGTCTGATCATCGACATCGAAGACAGTGGTAAAGGTTTTGATGTGAGTAAAGTGCTGGCGCGCCCGCTGGCCGAGCAAGGTTTGTGTGGGCGTGGATTGAACCTGATACGTCGGCTGAGCCGACGTGCCGAGTGGGCTGACGAGGGGCGCCGCGTACGCGTGGAGTTCGCTTGGGAGGCTCTGGCATAATTGAACTTGATCAAGGAGTGAACAAGTGTCCGATATCCATATCGATCAAGAAGTACTGAGCAGCCTTCAGGAGGTGATGGAGGATGAATACCTGACCTTGCTCGATACTTTTCTCAACGACTCCGAAATTCGCCTCAGCCAGTTGCACGAGGCCACCAGCCCGGAAGCGCTTGGCCTAGCTGCGCACAGCTTCAAAGGCAGCAGCAGCAACATGGGCGCCAAAGTCCTGGCCGAGTTGTGCGGGCGTCTGGAGGAGCGCGTCAAATCCCCACCGCTGAACAACATCGAAGACCTGATCAATCAGATTGATAACGAGTACCAGGCGGTTCGCCAGCTGTACGCCCAAGAGCGCCAGCGCGTCCTGATCGGGTAGGCGCAGGCTTGCCCCGCGATTGCGCTGTGTCAGTGCCGCCGTATCGCGGGGCAAGCCCGCTCCTACAGACTTGGCTCGACTCTTGCTGTTCTCTTGGTTAGTTAATGTCCAAGCCCCTCTGTCGCGGAGAAAATTTCATGCCGGTTGCTTCCAATCCCTTGCTGCAAGTCGGTGCCGCGACCAACGCTTCCCGTGCTGCCAATCAATCGGACAAAGCGCCGCAGCCTGCAAGCGACAAGAGCTCGGGCTTTTCCAGTGTGTATGAGCAGCAGTCACGCCCGGCCTCCAAAACGACGGCTGAGGCGCCAGCGCGTGACAAAGGCGAGAAGAACGTAAAGGAAGGCAAAGACACTGCCGCCAAAGACGCAAAGCTTGCCGATAGCGGCAAGAACTTGCCAGACGACCAGGACGACACCCTGGCGGCTGGCGATACGCCAGAGCCGACACTCCTGGACCCGAGCCTGGTGGCCGGTCAGGTGACCGATGCGCAGCCGGGCGCGCAACTGATCCAGGCGCAAGCCGAAGCCGTTGCGCCAGTGGTTCAGGCAGCGCAGTTGCAGGCGCAGGTGGCGCCCGCCACAACACCTGCTGCAGACCCTGCATTCGACCCCGAGGCAGACCCACTGGCCGATATGCCTGCCTTGCGCATGGCGCTGGAGCAAACCGCGCAGGCGCAAGGCACGACCTCGGCGCACGCTGCCAGCAAACCGACGACCGCTCAGCCGGAAGCGACGCCAGCCCAGCCTGCCGTCAATACCCTGGCGGCGCTGCTCGACAAGCCAGGTGCCGAGGCTGAGCAGGGTGAGGCGGGCGAGAAGGCGTTTTCCGGATTGCTCGATGATGGCCTCAAAGACTTGAAAAGCGCCGCTAGCGATACCCGTGTGGATAACTTTTCCGAGCGTCTGAGTGCGCTGACCCAGGCGACCACGGCGAAAACCGCCAATGCCATCCCGGTTGCGCCAGCGCCTTTGCATCAGCCGCTGGCAATGAACCAGGGCGGCTGGACCGAAGGTCTGGTCAACCGGGTGATGTTCCTGTCCAGCCAGAGCCTGAAGTCGGCAGACATTCAACTGGAGCCGGCAGAGCTTGGGCGTCTGGATATTCGCGTGCATATGGCGCCGGAGCAGCAGGCGCAAATCACTTTCACCAGCGGCCACGTTGGTGTGCGTGAAGCGCTGGAAAACCAGGTGCACCGGCTCAAGGAAATGTTCGCCCAGCAAGGGTTGGGGCAACCGGACGTCAATGTTGCCGATCAGTCACGAGGCGAGCAGCAACAGGGTAACCCTGATGCGCCGCGCCTGAGTGGCGTAGCGGCGCGCCGCAACGCTGCTGCTGCAGAAGAAGGTGAGCTGGCTGCCAGCACTGCGCCCATCGAACAGCAGACCGTGATTGGCACTAGCGCCGTGGACTACTACGCCTAGTCTTCCTGTGGGAGCGGGCTTGCCCCGCGATTGCGGTGTGTCAGTCAGTGCGCCTCGCGGGGCAAGCCCGCTCCTACACCCGCCAGTTGGCATAACACTTGCTCAAAGCACGCCATGTGACTGAATTCTCCGATGAATGACGGAATATTGGCATGGCGAAGAGCGACGTAGATAAAGACCCCGCCGCTAAAGGCAAAATCAAGCTGATCCTGCTGGTGGTGCTGGCATTGCTGCTGGCCATCGGTCTGTCGGTAGGCGCTACCTGGTTCTTCCTGCACAAGTCTGAAGACAAGCCGGCAGCAGACGCAGCGCAAACCAGTAACCTCAAGCCTGCGGCCATCTATGAGGCGCTGACGCCAGCCTTCGTGGTCAACTTCAACCAGAACGGGCGCCAGCGCTACATGCAGGTGAGTATCACCCTGCAAGGCCGCGATCAGGCTGCACTGGATGCCTTGAAGGTGCACATGCCGGTGATCCGCAACAACCTGGTGATGCTGTTTTCCGGGCAAGGTTTTGACACCCTGGCTAGCCCGGTTGGCCAGGAGATGTTGCGCCAGAAAGCGACCGCCAGCGTGCAGGAAGTCGCCCAGAAGGAAGTTGGCAAACCGGTCGTCGACCAGTTGCTGTTCACCAATTTCGTATTGCAGTAGGAGCCACCGATGGCCGTGCAGGACCTGCTGTCCCAGGATGAAATCGATGCCTTGTTGCATGGCGTCGACGATGGCTTGGTGCAAACCGAGGCCAACGCCGAACCTGGCAGTGTCAAAAGCTATGACCTGACCAGTCAGGATCGCATCGTCCGCGGACGCATGCCGACCCTGGAAATGATCAACGAGCGTTTCGCCCGTTATACCCGCATCAGCATGTTCAACTTGCTGCGTCGCTCGGCGGACGTGGCGGTGGGCGGTGTGCAGGTGATGAAGTTCGGCGAGTACGTGCATTCGCTGTACGTACCGACCAGTCTGAACCTGGTCAAGATCAAGCCACTGCGCGGCACGTCGTTGTTCATTCTCGACGCCAAGCTGGTGTTCAAGCTGGTAGACAACTTCTTTGGCGGTGACGGTCGTCACGCCAAGATTGAAGGCCGGGAGTTCACCCCGACCGAGCTGCGCGTGGTGCGCATGGTGCTGGATCAGGCCTTCGTCGACCTGAAAGAGGCCTGGCAGGCGATCATGCCGGTCAACTTCGAGTACATCAACTCCGAGGTCAACCCGGCCATGGCCAACATCGTCGGGCCGAGCGAAGCGGTGGTGGTGTCGACCTTCCACATCGAACTCGATGGGGGTGGCGGCGACCTGCACGTAACCATGCCGTACTCGATGATCGAGCCGGTACGGGAAATGCTCGACGCCGGTTTCCAGTCCGACCTGGACGACCAGGACGAGCGCTGGATCAAAGCCCTGCGCGAAGACGTGCTGGATGTCAGCGTACCGCTGAGCGCCACCGTCGCCCGTCGCCAGTTGAAGCTGCGCGACATTCTGCATATGCAGCCCGGTGATGTGATTCCGGTCGAGCTGCCTGAACACCTGATCCTGCGGGCCAACGGCGTACCGTCGTTCAAGGCCAAGCTCGGTTCGCACAAAGGCACCCTGGCCCTGCAGATTATCGATCCGATCGAGCGCCGCTGAGCGGCGTCGGTTGGTCCAACTCCGAATTGATTGCCCGTCGAGGACAAAATGGCTAACGAAAACGACATCACCTCTCCGGAAGAGCAGGCTCTGGCCGATGAGTGGGCGGCTGCCCTGGAAGAAACCGGCGACGCCGGTCAGGCCGATATTGATGCCTTGCTGGCTGCCGACAGCGGCAGCGGTGGCTCCAACCGTCTGCCGATGGAAGAGTTCGGCAGCTCGCCGCGCAGCAACGAGCAGGTCAGCCTGGAAGGCCCGAACCTGGATGTGATCCTCGACATCCCGGTGAGCATTTCCATGGAAGTGGGCAGCACCGAGATCAACATCCGTAACCTGCTGCAGCTCAACCAGGGTTCGGTGATCGAGCTTGATCGCCTGGCCGGTGAGCCGCTGGATGTGTTGGTCAACGGCACACTGATCGCCCACGGTGAAGTGGTGGTGGTCAACGAAAAATTCGGTATTCGCCTGACTGATGTGATCAGTCCGAGCGAACGCATCAAGAAGCTGCGCTGAGTGAAAAGCGTTGTCTGCCGCGGCCTGGCACTGGCCGGTGCGTTGTATGCGCAGATGAGTCTGGCAGCGGCGACAGTGCAGCCTGCCGCAGCGGTGGTCGCGCCGGGCGGCAGCGGCAGTGCTGTCGGTCAGCTCGGGCAGTTGGTGCTCGGTTTGCTGTTGGTGCTGGGGCTGATCTTTCTGCTCGCCTGGCTGTTGCGCCGGGTGCAGAACGCAGCGCCAGGCAGTGGCCAGGTCATCGACATCATCGGCAGTCGCAGCATCGGCCCCAGGGATCGCCTGTTGCTGATTCAGGTCGGCAAGGAGCAGATCCTGATCGGCCACACACCCGGCAGCATCGAAGCCTTGCATGTCTTGGCCGAGCCGGTCGAGGTGCCTGCCAATGCGCGTCAGGCCACACCAGAATTCGCCCAGCGCCTGTTGGAGCTGATGGGCAAGGATCAGAAGGGTAAGTCGTAATGGGCGCATTGCGCATGATGTTGACGCTGCTGTTGCTGTTGGCAGCGCCACTGGCGCTGGCCGCCGATCCGCTGTCGATCCCGGCCATTACCCTGTCCAACGGTGCGGACGGGCAGCAGGAATATTCGGTCAGCCTGCAGATTCTGCTGATCATGACGGCGCTGAGTTTCATTCCGGCGTTTGTCATCCTGATGACCAGCTTCACCCGCATCATCATTGTCTTTTCCATTCTGCGTCAGGCGTTGGGTTTGCAGCAGACGCCGTCGAACCAGATCCTTACCGGTATGGCGCTGTTTCTGACCATGTTCATCATGGCGCCGGTGTTCGACCGGGTGAACAAAGACGCTCTGCAGCCGTATCTGAACGAGAAAATGGTGGCTCAGGAAGCGATTGCCAAGGCACAGGTGCCGCTCAAGGATTTCATGCTGGCGCAAACCCGGCAGAGTGACCTGGACCTGTTCATGCGCTTGTCCAAACGCACCGACATTGCCGGCCCCGATCAGGTGCCGCTGACGATCCTGGTGCCGGCCTTTGTCACCTCGGAGCTGAAAACCGCGTTCCAGATCGGCTTCATGATCTTCATTCCGTTTCTGATCATCGACCTGGTGGTGGCCAGTGTGCTGATGGCCATGGGTATGATGATGCTCTCGCCGTTGATCATCTCGTTGCCGTTCAAAATCATGCTGTTCGTGCTGGTCGATGGCTGGGCCTTGATCATGGGCACCCTGGCCGGCAGTTTTGGTGGCGTCTGACGCCGCAAGGAGAGCAAGACCATGACCCCTGAAGTCGCCGTCGACCTGTTTCGCGATGCCTTGTGGCTGACCACCCTGATGGTGGCCGTGCTGGTGGTGCCCAGCCTGCTGGTCGGCTTGATCGTGGCGATGTTCCAGGCGGCCACGCAGATCAACGAACAAACCCTGAGCTTTCTGCCGCGGTTGTTGGTGATGCTGCTGACCTTGATCGTGGTCGGGCCTTGGCTGGTGCAGAAGTTCATGGAATACATGCTGTCGCTGTACGGCAGCATCCCGCAGTTGATCGGCTGAGCTGTCGATGCTTGAGTTGACCGACACGCAGATCAGCACCTGGGTGGCCAGCTTCATCCTGCCGCTGTTTCGTGTGGCTGCGGTATTGATGACCATGCCGGTGATTGGCACCACCCTGGTGTCGACGCGTATCCGCCTGTACCTGGCCGTGGCGATCACTGTGGTGATCGTGCCCGGCCTGCCGCCGATTCCGCCGGTCAGTGCGCTGGACCTCAGTGCGCTGCTGTTGATCGCCGAGCAGATCATCATCGGTGCGCTGTTTGGCATGGCGCTGCAGCTGTTTTTCCAGATCTTCGTGATTGCCGGGCAGATTGTCGCGATCCAGATGGGTATGGCCTTCGCCTCGATGGTCGACCCGGCCAACGGCGTCAACGTGGCGGTGATCAGTCAGTTCCTGACCATGCTGGTGACCTTGATGTTCCTGGCTATCAACGGCCATCTGGTGGTGTTCGAGGTGCTGACCGAAAGCTTTACCACCTTGCCGGTGGGTGGCGGTTTGCTGGTCAATCACTTCTGGGATCTGGCCGGGCGCCTGAGCTGGGTGCTCGGTGCGGCGCTGTTGCTGGTGTTGCCAGCGATCACCGCGCTGCTGGTGGTCAACATCGCCTTTGGCGTGATGACCCGTGCGGCGCCGCAGTTGAACATCTTCTCCATCGGCTTTCCGCTGACCCTGGTGCTGGGGCTCGGGATTTTCTGGGTGACACTGGCTGACCTCGTTCCGCATTACCAGGCGCTGGCCTCCGAGGCCTTGCAATGGTTGCGTGAACTGGCAAGGGCGCGCTGAGCATGGCAGAGAGCGAAAGCGGTCAGGACAAAACAGAAGACCCCACCGAGAAACGCAAAAAAGACGCCCGGGAAAAGGGCGAGATCGCCCGTTCCAAGGAACTCAACACGGTGGCGGTAACCTTGGCCGGTGCCGGTGCGCTGCTGGCGTTTGGTGGGGGTATCGCCCAGTCGATGATGGAACTGATGCGCAGCAACTTCGTGTTATCGCGTGAAGTCATTACCGATGAGCGCTTCATGGGCATCTTCCTCATGGCCGCTGGCAAGTCGGCGATGTTGAGCATCCAGCCGGTGTTGCTGGTGTTGCTGGTGGCCTCGATCATCGGCCCGGTCGCCCTGGGTGGTTTCCTGTTTTCCGGCAGCTTGCTGGAGCCCAAATTCAGCCGCATGAACCCTATGGCCGGGATCAAGCGGATGTTCTCGGTCAATGCCCTGTCCGAGTTGCTCAAAGCGCTGGCCAAGTTTTTCATGATTCTGATCGTCGCCCTGGTGGTGCTCTCGGCAGACCGCGACGACCTGCTGGCGATTGCCAACGAGCCGTTGGATCAAGCGATCATCCATGGTGTCCAGGTGGTGGGTTGGAGTGCCTTGTGGATGGCCGCCGGGCTGCTGTTGATCGCGGCGATCGACGTGCCGATCCAGCTGTGGCAAACGCATCAGAAAATGCTGATGACCAAGCAGGAAATTCGCGATGAATACAAAGACAGCGAGGGTAAACCGGAGGTCAAGCAGCGCATCAGGCAGCTGCAGCGCGACGCTTCGCAGCGCAGGATGATGGCGGCGATTCCCGATGCCGACGTCATCATCACCAACCCGACGCACTACGCCGTAGCGCTCAAGTACGACCCGGAGAAGGGCGGTGCGCCGTTGTTGCTGGCCAAAGGTGCCGACTTCATCGCCCTGAAAATCCGCGAAATTGCCAACGAGCACAAGATCCAGGTGCTGGAATCGCCGGCGTTGGCGCGGTCGATCTACTACTCCACCGAGCTTGAGCAAGAAATCCCCGCAGGCCTGTACCTGGCGGTGGCCCAGGTATTGGCCTACGTCTACCAGATCCGCCAATACCGCGCGGGCAAAGGCAAGCCGCCGGAGCCGCTCAAAGACCTGCCGATCCCTCCCGACCTGCAGCACGACTAACGCCTGTAGGAGCGGGCTTGCCCCGCGAGGCGTACCGACTGACACACCGCCATCGCGGGGCAAGCCCGCTCCCACCGGGCAAAAACACTGTATTTCGCAAAGTTGGAAAGCTTCTTGCAAAGGCAGCGCTGCGCGCGTCAAACGCGTCAAAGTTTTGCTTGAGCTAGACGAGGAATACCGGTGGATCGCTCTCAGTTAATCAACAGTGCCCGTAACAACCTGGCCGGTTTAGGTCGGGGGAATCTGGGTGTGCCGCTGTTGTTGCTGGTGCTGCTGGCAATGATGATGTTGCCGATCCCGCCGTTCCTGCTCGATGTGTTTTTTACCTTCAACATTGCCTTGTCGATTGTGGTGTTGTTGGTCTGTGTTTACGCCCTGCGCCCCCTCGATTTCGCTGCGTTCCCGACCATTTTGCTGGTAGCGACGCTATTGCGCCTGGCCCTGAACGTGGCCTCCACGCGGGTGGTGATGCTCCACGGTCACGACGGTCACGCTGCCGCCGGTAAGGTGATTCAGGCCTTCGGCGAGGTGGTGATCGGCGGTAACTACGTGGTCGGTATCGTGGTATTCGCCATTTTGATGATCATCAACTTTGTGGTGGTGACCAAGGGTGCCGGGCGTATTTCCGAGGTGAGCGCGCGTTTCACCCTCGATGCGATGCCCGGTAAACAGATGGCCATCGACGCCGACCTCAACGCCGGCTTGATCGATCAGGCCCAGGCCAAGGCGCGTCGTACCGAGGTGGCGTCTGAGGCCGAGTTCTACGGTTCGATGGACGGTGCCAGCAAGTTCGTCCGCGGTGATGCCATCGCTGGCCTGTTGATTCTGTTCATCAACCTGATCGGCGGCATTCTGGTCGGTATGTTCCAGCACAACATGAACTTTGCCGACGCCGGCAAAGTGTATGCCTTGCTGGCGATTGGTGACGGTTTGGTGGCGCAACTGCCATCACTGCTGCTGTCCACCGCCGCAGCGATCATGGTGACCCGTGCTTCTGGCTCCGAAGAGATGGGCCAGCAAATCAATCGGCAGATGTTCGAGTCACCTAAAGCGCTGGCAGTGTCGGCGGGCGTGATGATCGTCATGGGCCTGGTGCCAGGCATGCCGCATATCGCCTTCCTGAGCCTGGGTGCGTTGGCCGGTGGCGGCGCTTATCTGCTGTGGCGCAAGCAGCAACAGGCCAAGATCAAGGCGCAGGAAGAGGTGCAGCGTCAGCAGGACCTGCTCCCCTCGCCGCAGCGGGCCATCGATACCAAGGAACTGGGCTGGGACGACGTGACGCCGATCGACATGATCGGCCTGGAAGTCGGTTACCGGCTGATTCCGCTGGTTGACCGCAACCAGGGTGGGCAGTTGCTGGCGCGAATCAAGGGGGTGCGCAAGAAGCTCTCCCAGGACCTGGGCTTTCTCATGCCGACGGTGCACATCCGCGACAACCTCGACCTGGCGCCCAGTGCCTATCGCCTGACCCTGATGGGGGTAATTTTGGCCGAGGCCGAGATTTATCCGGACCGCGAGTTGGCGATCAACCCGGGGCAGGTCTTCGGTACCCTCAACGGCATCGCCGCACGTGATCCGGCCTTTGGCCTGGAGGCAGTGTGGATCGACGTCAATCAGCGCAGCCAGGCGCAGTCGCTGGGCTACACCGTGGTGGACGCCAGTACCGTGGTTGCCACCCACTTGAACCAGATTCTGCACAAGCACTGCCATGAGCTGATCGGCCATGAAGAAGTGCAGCAGTTGCTACAGGTGCTGGCCAAGGCCTCGCCGAAACTTGCCGAAGAGTTGGTGCCGGGCGTCATTACATTGTCAGGCCTGCTCAAGGTCCTGCAGGCGTTGCTCGCCGAGCAAGTGCCGGTGCGTGACATTCGCAGCATTGCCGAGGCTATCGCCAACAATCCGGCCAAGAGTCAAGATACCGCCGCGCTGGTCGCAGTGGTGCGCGTCGGATTGTGTCGCGCAATCGTGCAAAGCATTGTTGGCGTTGAGTCCGAGCTGCCTGTGATCACCCTTGAGCCAAGGTTGGAACAGATTTTGCTCAATAGTCTGCAAAGGGCCGGGCAAGGTCAGGAAGACGGTGTTCTTCTTGAACCGAGCATGGCTGAAAAGCTTCAGCGTTCGTTGATCGAGGCTGCCCAGCGTCAAGAGATGCAGGGGCAACCGGCGATCCTGCTGGTCGCAGGACCAGTGCGGGCAATGCTGTCGCGCTTCGGCCGCCTGGCTGTACCGAATTTGCATGTTTTGGCGTATCAGGAAATACCTGACAACAAGCAAGTTACCATCGTTGCCACAGTAGGCCCCAACGGCTGAGGTAGTGGGTTATGCAAGTTAAGCGTTTTTTCGCCGCCGATATGCGTCAGGCCATGAAGCTGGTTCGAGATGAGCTGGGGGCTGATGCCGCCATCATCGGTAACCGACGGATTGCTGGCGGTGTCGAGCTGACGGCTGCGCTGGACTACAAGCTGTCCGCCCTGGCGCCACGGGTTCCGAACGTCGAGCTCGAAGATGAGCTGCGCAAGACCCAGTCGCGGATAGTCACGGCACAGGCCGAGCTCAGCAGCCGCTCCGAGAGCGAGGAAGGCAACCGTCAACTGTTTGCCGGTTTGCCGCTGACCGCTTCCGAGCCACTGGTCGAGCCACAGGTTGAAGCGCCTGCGGCCCCGGTGGCTGCAGCCGCTGCGCCGGTTGACCCGCGTCTGTTCGATGCCATGCGCAGCGAACTGACTGGCCTGCGCGAGTTACTCGAAGTTCAGCTGGGCTCGTTGGCCTGGAGCCAGTTGCAGGGCAACCAGCCACAGCAAGCCAACCTCTGGCGGCGTTTGCAACGCATTGGTCTGTCTGCGCCGATCGCGCGCGAGCTGCTGGACCTTACCGCGGGCATCGAAGAGCCGCGTCATGCCTGGCGCATGCTGCTCGCGCACCTGGCGCGGCGTATCGATGTGCCAGAGATCGAGCCGATCGAAGAAGGTGGCGTGATTGCCATGGTCGGCCCGGCGGGCATGGGCAAGACCACTACGCTGGCCAAGCTGGCAGCGCGCTACGTACTCAAATACGGCGCGCAGAACCTGGCACTGGTGAGCATGGACAGTTTCCGTATCGGTGCCCAGGAACAATTGAAAACCCTGGGGCGCATCCTCAATGTCTCGGTGACCCATGTCGACCCGGGGCAATCGCTGGCGCAGGCACTGGACCCACTGCTGCGCAAGCGCGTGGTGCTGATCGATACCGCCGGTCTGCAAGCCAGCGATCCGGCTTTGCGGATGCAGCTGGAAACCCTTGCCGGACGCGGTATTGCGTCTAAAAATTATCTGGTGCTGGCGACCACCAGCCAGAAGCAGGTGCTGACGGCCGCTTATCACAGCTACAAACGCTGTGGGCTGGCCGGGTGCATCCTGACCAAGCTTGATGAAACGGCCAGCCTCGGGGAAGTCCTGAGCTTGGCGATCAGTCACGAACTGCCTGTGGCCTATCTAACCGATGGTCCGCGCATTCCTGACGACCTGCACCTGCCGCGCCGCCACCAGTTGGTTAGCCGCGCAGTGAGTGTGCAGATGCAAGACGAGCCCAGCGAAGAGGCGATGGCCGATATGTTCGCTGATCTCTACCACAGCCCCGGCAAGCGAGTTGGCTGAGGTGATTGTGAAGACGTTGCAAAGTATCTGCATTGATGGACTGCCAGGCATTTTTCAGGTGTTGAAAGCGCAGCCGGTCATGTGGCCTCGGTCTAAGCAAGACAAGGTAATAAGCAAACATGGGTAGCATGCATCCCGTACAGGTGATCGCCGTAACCGGCGGTAAAGGTGGCGTCGGCAAGACCAATGTGTCGGTGAATTTGTCATTGGCGCTGGCAGAGCTTGGCCGTCGGGTCATGCTGCTCGATGCCGACCTGGGCCTGGCCAACGTCGACGTTCTCCTGGGACTGACGCCCAAGCGCACCCTGGCCGACGTCATCGAAGGCCGTTGCGAGCTGCGCGACGTGCTGCTGCAGGGGCCCGGCGGTGTACGCATCGTGCCGGCGGCCTCGGGCACGCAGAGCATGGTGCACCTGGCGCCTGCCCAACATGCCGGCCTGATCCAGGCGTTCAGCGAGATCGGCGACAACCTCGATGTGCTGGTGATCGATACCGCTGCGGGTATTGGTGACTCGGTAGTCAGTTTTGTCCGTGCGGCGCAAGAGGTGCTGTTGGTGGTGTGCGATGAGCCCACCTCGATCACCGACGCCTATGCGCTGATCAAGCTGCTCAACCGCGATTACGGTATGAATCGTTTCCGCGTGCTGGCGAACATGGCGCAGAGCCCTCAGGAAGGGCGCAACCTGTTCGCCAAGTTGACCAAGGTCACGGATCGCTTCCTTGACGTCGCCCTACAATACGTCGGCGCGGTGCCTTACGACGAATGCGTACGCAAGGCGGTGCAGAAGCAGCGAGCGGTCTATGAAGCCTTTCCGCGTTCCAAGTGCGCGTTGGCATTCAAGGCCATTGCTCAGAAGGTCGATACCTGGCCGCTGCCAGCCAACCCGCGTGGTCATCTGGAGTTTTTTGTCGAGCGCCTGGTGCAACCGACAAGCGCGGGACCGGTGCTATGAACGCCAGCGGCTATCGGATGTACAGCAAGGCTTCGCGCGATGGCCAGTATGAGTTGATCGAGCGTTACGCACCGTTGGTCAAGCGTATCGCCTATCACTTGCTGGCACGCTTGCCGGCCAGTGTGCAGGTGGAAGATCTGATCCAGGCCGGCATGATCGGCTTGCTCGAAGTCAGCAACAAATACGACGCGAGCAAGGGTGCCAGTTTCGAGACCTACGCCGGTATCCGCATCCGCGGGGCAATGTTGGACGAAGTACGTAAAGGGGACTGGGCACCGCGTTCGGTTCACCGCAATACCCGCATGGTCAGCGACGCGATTCGTGCAATTGAAGCAAAAACCGGCCGTGACGCTAAAGATCACGAAGTTGCTGCCGAACTTCAATTGAGTCTCGATGATTACTACGGGATTTTGAATGACACCTTGGGCAGTCGCCTGTTCAGTTTCGACGACCTGTTGCAGGACGGCGAACATGAAGGACTGCACGAGGACGGCGCCAGTGTCCAGCTCGAGCCTTCGCGCGATCTGGAAGACGAACGCTTTCAGGCGGCGCTGGCCGATGCCATCGCCAACTTGCCTGAACGTGAGCGTCTGGTGCTGGCGCTGTACTACGACGAAGAGCTGAACCTCAAGGAAATCGGTGAGGTCCTGGGGGTCAGCGAATCGCGCGTCAGCCAGTTGCACAGTCAGTGCGCGGCGCGTTTGCGCAGTCGCCTGGGGGAATGGCGGGCGCGTTGAACGCAGGTTCAATGCAGTCGCGAAATGTAGTGCCCGAATTGATTGAATGCGCGTTCAGCGCTGAACGCGTTAAAGACTGCTTGGAGGTCTAATTGAACAAAGACATGAAAATCCTCATCGTCGACGATTTTTCGACGATGCGGCGGATCATCAAGAACCTGTTGCGTGACCTGGGCTTCACCAATACCCAGGAAGCGGATGACGGCAACACTGCACTGCCGATGCTCGAAAGCGGCCATTTCGATTTCCTCGTCACCGACTGGAACATGCCAGGCATGTCGGGTATCGACCTGCTGCGCAAAGTGCGTGCCGACGAGCGCCTCAAGCACCTGCCAGTGCTGATGGTGACTGCCGAAGCCAAGCGCGAGCAAATCATCGAAGCCGCCCAGGCCGGTGTGAATGGCTACGTGGTCAAGCCGTTCACCGCGCAAGTGCTGAAAGAAAAGATCGAGAAGATCTTCGAGCGCGTCAACAGCTAAGACACGCCACGGGGGCGCTATGGAGCAAACACATTCATCACTGGACGGCTTCGAGTCGACACTGAAGAAGCACGCTCACGAACTGGTCGACAGTCTTGAGCGCGGCAAATTCGGCGACGCGGTGCAACTGATCCATCAGCTGAACCAGACCCGTGACCGTGGCCTGTACCAGGAAGTCGGCAAGCTCACGCGAGAGCTGCACAGCGCGATCGTCAGCTTCCAGATCGACCCGCAAATGCCGCAGGCCGAGGAAGTCTCGCAGATCACCGATGCCACCGAGCGCCTGTCCTATGTGGTCAAGCTGACCGAAGGGGCGGCCAACCGCACGATGGATCTGGTTGAGGAAAGCACCCCGGTGCTGCATGAGCTCAGCGATGAAGCCCGTGACCTGCGCACCGACTGGCAGCGATTCTTGCGCCGCGAAGTGGCGGCCCCGGAGTTCCGCGAGCTGATGCACCGCATCGACCGTTTCCTGGAACGTAGCGAGGAGGGTAGCCGCAAGGTCGCCGGTCACCTCAATGACATTCTCCTGGCACAGGACTATCAGGACCTGACCGGGCAGGTGATCAAGCGTGTTACCGCGCTGGTCACCGAAGTAGAAAGCAATCTGCTCAAGCTTGTGCTGATGGCCAGTCAAGTCGACCGCTTTGCCGGTATCGAACATGACCACCAGCAGCTGCGCGCTGAGAAAGATCAAGAAAAACATCCGACTCGGGGTGAAGGTCCGCAGATTCATGCCGATAAGCGTGAAGACGTTGTGTCCGGTCAGGACGATGTCGACGATCTGCTGTCCAGCCTGGGTTTTTAGGGAGCACGTTTAATGAGCTTCGGCGCCGATGAAGAGATCCTTCAGGATTTTCTGGTAGAAGCCGGCGAGATTCTTGAGCAACTGTCCGAGCAACTGGTCGAGCTGGAAAGCCGTCCGGATGATGCCGATCTGCTCAATGCAATCTTTCGCGGTTTTCACACTGTAAAAGGGGGCGCCGGCTTCCTCCAGCTCAACGAGCTGGTGGAGTGCTGCCACATCGCCGAAAACGTCTTCGACATCCTGCGCAAGGGTGAGCGTCGCGTTGATGCGGAACTGATGGACGTGGTGCTGGAGGCCCTGGACACGGTCAACAGCATGTTCGGTCAGGTGCGTGAGCGTAGCGACATCACCCCGGCTACGCCTGAGTTGCTGGCGGCGCTGTCGCGTCTGGCCGAGCCTGCTGCTGCTGCCGAACAAGCACCAGCGCCCGAACCTGAACCGGTCGTTGAAGCTCAAGCTAGCACCGACATTACCGACACCGAATTCGAGCAACTGCTGGACTCGCTCAATGCGGTCAAGGCCGAAGCCGAAGCTCAGGTGCAGGCGCCTGAAGCGGCCAGTGACGAAATCACCGACGCCGAGTTCGAGTCGCTGCTCGATCAGTTGCATGGCAAGGGCCAGTTCGCGCCCGACAGCATCAGCGCAGCGGCACCCGCGCAGGAGGCGCCGCAAGGCGCTACCGACGAAATCACCGATGCCGAGTTTGAAGCGCTGCTGGATCAACTGCATGGCAAGGGCAACTTTGCCGTCGATGCCCTGCCAGGTGCAACTGCGCCCGCCGCGGCTGCCGCTCCCGCGCCTGAGGCGACGTCGGGCGATCATATTTCCGAGCATGAATTCGAAGCCTTGCTCGATGAACTGCACGGTAAAGGCAAGTTCACCCCCGACAGCGTTGCCCCGGCGGCTGTTGCCGTAGCTCCGGCTGCCGCTGTTGTCGCTGCCAAGCCTGCGGCAGCACCAGCGCCTGCACCTGCTGCCAAACCAGCTGCTGCACCGGCCAAGGCTGCGGCGCCTGCGCGGCAAGCCCCTGCGGCGGCCGACAAACACGCGGTCAGCGAAACGGAAACCACCGTACGCGTCGACACTGCGCGCCTGGACGAGATCATGAACATGGTCGGCGAACTGGTGCTGGTGCGTAACCGTCTGGTGCGCCTGGGCCTGAACAGCGGCGATGAGGCCATGTCCAAGGCGGTATCGAACCTGGATGTAGTGACCGCCGACCTGCAGACCGCGGTGATGAAAACCCGTATGCAGCCGATCAAGAAGGTCTTCGGGCGCTTCCCGCGCCTGGTTCGCGACCTGGCCCGGCAGCTGAAAAAAGAGATCAACCTGGAGCTGGTCGGTGAAGAAACCGACCTCGACAAGAACCTCGTCGAGGCCCTGGCCGACCCGCTGGTGCACTTGGTGCGCAACGCCGTCGACCACGGTGTCGAAACCCCGGAAGAGCGTGAAGCCGCAGGCAAGCCGCGTGGCGGCAAAGTGGTGCTGTCGGCCGAGCAGGAAGGCGACCACATCCTCTTGTCGATCTCCGATGATGGCAAGGGCATGGACGCTAACGTCCTGCGCGCCATCGCGGTCAAGCGCGGGGTGATGGACAAAGACGCCGCCGACCGTCTCAGCGAAACCGAATGCTACAACCTGATTTTCGCCCCGGGTTTCTCGACCAAAACCGAGATTTCCGACGTGTCCGGCCGCGGCGTGGGCATGGACGTGGTGAAAACCAAAATCTCCCAGCTCAACGGCTCGATCAATATCTATTCGACCAAGGGCCTGGGCTCGAAGATCGTCATCAAGGTGCCGCTGACCCTGGCGATCATGCCGACCCTGATGGTGATG
This sequence comes from Pseudomonas sp. NUPR-001, assembly GCF_052147955.1. Classification (NCBI taxonomy): domain Bacteria; kingdom Pseudomonadati; phylum Pseudomonadota; class Gammaproteobacteria; order Pseudomonadales; family Pseudomonadaceae; genus Pseudomonas; species Pseudomonas sp. NUPR-001. The sequence goes on along the minus strand of NZ_CP197353.1, from coordinate 4,282,593 downwards.
CTGGGCAACCAGGCATTCGCCTTCCCGCTGGTCAACGTCAACGAAATCTTCCACCTGGACCTGTCGCGCACCAACGTGGTCGACGGCCAGGAGGTGGTGATCGTGCGCGACAAAGCCTTGCCGCTGTTCTACCTCAAGCGCTGGCTGGTCAGTTCCGCCGCTCATGAAGAGCAACGCGAAGGGCACGTGGTGATCCTTTCGGTGGGCACCCAGCGGATCGGCTTTGTCGTCGATCAACTGGTGGGCCAGGAAGAAGTGGTCATCAAACCGCTGGGCAAGATGCTCCAGGGCACGCCAGGCATGTCGGGTGCCACCATTACCGGTGACGGGCGCATTGCGCTGATCCTCGACGTGCCGAGCATGCTCAAGCGTTACGCCGCCCGGCGTATTTGATTCTGGTGGCGCGGCTTGCACGCCGCGCCCCCTAATGGAGTGTTTATGGCAGTCAAGGTCCTGGTGGTGGATGATTCCGGTTTCTTCCGCCGCCGTGTCTCGGAAATTCTTTCAGCGGACCCGACTATTCAGGTCGTCGGTACCGCGACCAACGGCAAGGAAGCGATCGACCAGGCACTGTCGCTCAAGCCCGATGTCATCACCATGGACTACGAAATGCCCATGATGGATGGCATCACCGCTGTACGTCACATCATGCAGCGCTGCCCGACCCCGGTGTTGATGTTCTCCTCGCTGACCCATGAAGGCGCGCGGGTGACCCTCGACGCCCTGGATGCCGGTGCGGTCGATTACCTGCCGAAAAACTTCGAAGACATCTCGCGCAATCCGGAGAAGGTCAAACAAATGCTGTGCGAAAAGGTGCATACCATTTCGCGCAGTAACCGCCGTCTGGGCAGCTATGCCGCCCCTGCGCCGCAACCGGCAGCGGCGGCTCAGCCAAGCGTCAGTAGCCTGGGCAGCAGCGCTGCACCTCGTGCGGCAGCGCCGGTTCGCGCGGCAGCTGTGGCCAGTTCGCCAGCGCCCAAGCGCAAGCCTTACAAACTGGTGGCCATTGGCACCTCGACCGGCGGCCCGGTGGCGCTGCAGCGGGTGCTGACGCAACTGCCTGCCAGTTTTCCGGCACCTATCGTGCTGATTCAGCATATGCCGGCGGCGTTCACCAAGGCCTTTGCCGAGCGTTTGGACAAGCTGTGCAAGATCCGCGTCAAAGAGGCCGAAGACGGTGACATGCTGCGTCCTGGTCTGGCGCTGCTGGCCCCGGGTGGCAAGCAGATGATGATTGATGGTCGCGGTGCGGTGAAGATTCTGCCGGGCGACGAGCGTTTGAATTACAAGCCGTGTGTGGATATCACCTTCGGCTCGGCGGCCAAGTCCTATGGCGACAAGGTGCTCTCGGTGGTGCTGACCGGCATGGGCGCCGACGGCCGTGAAGGCGCACGCCTGCTCAAGCAGGGCGGCAGCACGGTGTGGGCTCAGGATGAAGCCAGTTGCGTGATCTATGGCATGCCGATGGCGATCGTCAAAGCCAACCTTGCCGATGCGGTGTACAGCCTCGATGAAATCGGCAAGCACCTGGTTGAGGCGTGCGTCTGATGGATGTTTTGAGCTTAATCGGCATCATCCTGGCGTTTGTCGCGATTGTCGGCGGCAACTACCTTGAGGGTGGTCACCTGTCGGCACTGATCAACGGCCCGGCGGCCTTGATCGTACTGGGCGGTACCCTGGCGGCGGCGTTGCTGCAGTCGCCGATGAGCGCCTTCAAGCGTGCCTTGCAGATTGTCCGCTGGATCATCTTTCCGCCGCGCATCGACCTCGCTGGCGGTATCGATCGGGTGGTCAACTGGAGCCTGACGGCGCGCAAGGAAGGCTTGCTGGGCCTGGAAGGTGTCGCTGATGCCGAGCCGGACCCTTACGCCCGCAAAGGCCTGCAACTGCTGGTTGATGGTGCCGAGCCGGAAGCCATTCGCAGCATTCTGGAAGTGGATTTCTACACCCAGGAAGGCCGTGACATCCAGGCGGCCAAGGTGTTCGAGTGCATGGGCGGCTATGCCCCGACCATCGGCATCATCGGTGCGGTCATGGGCCTGATTCATGTCATGGGCAACCTCGCCGATCCTTCGCAGCTGGGCAACGGTATCGCCGTGGCATTCGTGGCCACCATCTACGGTGTGGCCAGTGCCAACCTGATCCTGCTGCCGATTGCCAACAAGCTCAAGGCGCTGGCCATGCGTCAGTCGCGTTACCGGGAAATGCTCCTGGAAGGGCTGCTGTCGATTGCCGAAGGTGAGAACCCACGCTCGATCGAGCTGAAGCTTCAGGGCTTCATGGAGTAATACATGGCCCGCCGTCGACAACCCGAGGAACACGAAAACCACGAACGCTGGCTGGTGTCCTACGCCGACTTCATCACCTTGCTGTTCGCCTTTTTCGTGGTCATGTACTCGATTTCCTCGATCAATGAGGGCAAGTACAAGATCCTCTCCCAGGCCCTGATCGGGGTGTTCAACGACCCTGAGAAAAGCATGCGGCCGATCCCCATCGGTGAAGAACGGCCACTGACCGTCAAACCGGCCGAGCCGCTGATCAAAGACAGCGATCAGGTCGATGCGGGGCTGGCGCAAACCAGCAGTGACCCGCTGAAAACCATCACCGATGATGTGCGCGATGCCTTTGGCGACCTGATCAAATCTGACCAGATGACGGTGCGTGGCAACGAGCTGTGGGTTGAAATCGAGCTCAACTCCGCGCTGCTGTTTGGCAGTGGTGATGCGATGCCCAGCGATGTGGCGTTCAACATCATCGAAAAGGTCGCCAACATTCTCAAGCCCTTCGCCAACCCGGTACACGTCGAAGGCTTTACCGATGACTTGCCGATCCGCACGGCGCAGTACCCGACCAACTGGGAGCTGTCTTCGGCGCGTGCCGCCAGCATCGTCCGCCTGCTGGCCATGCAAGGGGTCAACCCGGCGCGCATGGCCTCGGTTGGCTACGGCGAGTTCCAGCCGATTGCCAGCAACGCCAGCGCAGAGGGCCGCGCACGCAACCGGCGGGTGGTGCTGGTGATTTCCCGTAACCTGGAAGTGCGCCGCAGCCTGACCGGTACCGGCAGTGCCAATGCCACGCCGGATGCGGCAATGCAGCGGGCTGGCACACAAACTGCACCGCCAGCGGTATCACCGACGGTGGGGGGCAATCGCGTCAATCCTCCGTCACCGACCCTATAACCGTTCCCGGTGGGGCAGGTTGTCATACCGGGAGGAAGCAACGTAATGAGAGTCTGGGCAGTAGCCAATCAAAAAGGTGGCGTCGGTAAGACCACCACATCCATCGCCCTGGCCGGTTTGCTGGCCGAAGCGGGCAAGCGCGTGGTTGTGGTTGACCTTGACCCGCACGGCTCGATGACCAGCTACTTCGGGCACAATCCGGACACCCTGGAACACAGCAGCTACGACCTGTTTCTGCACAAAGGCGCGGTGCCGGAAGGCCTGCCCGGTCAGCTGCTGCTGCCCACCAGTGATGAAAACATCTCGCTGTTGCCTTCGAGCACGGCGTTGGCGGTGCTTGAACGCCAGTCACCCGGGCAAAGCGGGCTGGGCCTGGTGATCGCCAAGTCTCTGGCGCAGCTGTGGCAGGATTTCGACTACGCCATCATCGACAGCCCGCCCTTGCTCGGTGTGCTGATGGTCAACGCCCTGGCGGCCAGCCAGCAGTTGGTGATTCCGGTGCAAACCGAATACCTGGCGGTCAAGGGCCTGGAGCGCATGGTCAGTACCCTGGCGATGGTCAACCGCTCGCGCAAGCAGGCGCTGCCTTACCACATCGTGCCGACCCTGTTCGACCGCCGCACCCAGGCCTCCATGGGCACCTTGCGGGTGCTGCGCGATGCTTACCCAGAGAACATCTGGCAAGGCTATATCCCGGTTGATACGCGCTTGCGCGATGCCAGCCGGGCGGGCCTGACGCCGTCGCAGTTCGATGGCAAGAGCCGCGGTGTAGTCGCCTACCGGGCGCTGCTCAAGCACCTGCTGTCGCACAACCTTGCCCAGCAGGTGGCCTGATGAACCGTCCGCACACGCTTGCCTCCGGCCCGCAACTGGCGCTGCAGTCGTACCTCGATGGCTTGCTGCACGAGGCCACAGAAGACGTCGAGCTGGCTGAGCCGACGGTCGAGATCGATGACTTTCAGGCTGCCGTGCTCGAGGAGCAGGCCCGTGATGCCCAGGTCGCCCAGACGCAACGGCCGGTCGTGGTGGCGCTAGCGCCATTGCCGTTCGCCGAGCCTGCGCCTGTGGTGTTGCCCGCGATCCTGCCGGTGCGCCTGCCTGAGCCCGAACCTGAACCTGAACCTGCCACCATTGAGGTGCTGGCCGAGTCGCCAGAACCGATTGAGCCTCTGGTACAGGTACACCTGCCGCCAGCCGCCAATCAGCCGCCGCAAACCGTTGACGGGCGCCCGGCCTGGGCGGCCGAGCCGTTTGAATGTTTGCTGTTCGACGTCGCCGGTCTGACCCTCGCGGTGCCACTGGTATGCCTGGGTTCGATCTATTCACTGGCCGGTCATGAGCTGACACCGCTGTTCGGCCAGCCCGACTGGTTTCTGGGCATCCTGCCGAGCCAGAGCGGCAACCTGAAAGTGCTGGATACCGCGCGTTGGGTCATGCCCGACCGCTACCGCGACGATTTCCGTCAGGGCCTGCAGTACGTGATTTCGGTGCAGGGTTATGAATGGGGGCTGGCGGTGCATCAGGTCAGCCGATCGCTGCGCCTGGACCCCAACGAGATCAAATGGCGAAGCCAGCGTGGCCAGCGACCCTGGCTGGCTGGCACGGTCATCGAACACATGTGCGCGTTGCTCGACGTTGCCGAGCTGGCCGAGTTGATCGCCAGCGGCGCCGTCAAGCAACTGCACGTCAGCCAAAAATAATCGGTCGCAACTGCGATCGCACAGAGCACGCCGCCGAAGGCGGTTTTTGAGGGATAGGGGAATGAAAAAGTCGTCTGCGCAAGGTTCCGAAGATCCGATCCTGCAGTGGGTAACCTTCAAACTGGACAATGAGTCCTACGGCATCAATGTCATGCAGGTGCAGGAAGTGCTGCGCTATACCGAGATCGCCCCGGTCCCGGGTGCGCCAAGCTACGTGCTGGGCATTATCAACCTGCGTGGCAACGTGGTCACCGTGATCGACACCCGTCAGCGTTTTGGCCTGATGTCCAGCGAGATCACTGACAACAGCCGTATCGTCATCATCGAGGCCGACAAGCAAGTGGTCGGTATCCTGGTCGATAGCGTGGCCGAAGTGGTGTACCTGCGTCAGTCGGAAATCGAAACCGCGTCGAATGTTGGCAACGAAGAGTCGGCCAAGTTCATCCAGGGCGTGTGCAACAAGAACAACGAACTGCTGATTCTGGTCGAGCTGGACAAGATGATGACCGAAGAAGAATGGTCTGAGCTGGAGAACATCTGAGTTGATCTTCGAGGTTGCAGTCATATTTCTGGCGCTGCTCTGGGCGCTGAGCCTGTGGTTCTTCCTGAACTACAGCAAGCGTCAGCGCGAGCTGGCTGCCCAGCAAGCCCAGGCTGATGCGGTGCGTGACCAGCGTATCAAAGACCTGGGCAAACGCCTGGATGACTACCAGAACGGCACTGTGCGCATGGGTGAAGCACTGCATGAACTGCGTGCCACGGTCGCGCCGTTGCCAGACAAGCTTCTGCAACTGGAGCAGCGTGACCCCAACAGCCTGTCGTTCGCCCAGGCGGCACGCCTGGTGGGAATGGGTGCCAGCGTCGATGAATTGACCCAGACCTGCGGCCTGACCCAGGCCGAGGCGGAGTTGATGAGCAAGGTGCACCGCTCGGAGTGAACCAAGAAGGCGACCCGGAGGTCGCCTTTTTTGGCTTCTTCACGGATTTCCGGGGCAGGATTGGCGTTGGCTTTGCAGGCTGCGAGCTTATCCAATTGGCCCGAATACCTCCCTCAGCTACCTGAAGTCGAGGTAGGAGCGGGCGTGCCCCGCGATCTCGCGCGATACAGCACATCGCGGGGCAAGCCCGCTCCCACCGCCCTCAAAGCCAACCCTTGCCCGACAACCTGTGTAGAACCTATTTTTGTTCAGTGCGTAGCCCAGGATTGTGTGCCGCCGATGCGGGCGATCCGGCCAAGGGGGGTCAGCTCGCGTCCAACCTCTATCCAGCGTTCGATGTCGGCGTGTAAACGGCCATTGATGACGGGTAGGCTGAACAGCTTTTCAAGTCTGCGCATCTGGCTCAGGTGCGGTAGCGTTTTGTCGATCACGTCGTTGAGCATCGCTGGCCCCGTCAGTTTGCTCAGTCTGCGTGTGTAGTCAAAGAAGGCTGCAGGATCTTTCACGCGATCGGGTCTGGCCTGGTAGAAATCAGGGTCGGCCAGGTAGCGTTGATGCATTTCCTCGGACATCGCCTCCAGTGTCGGGTTGCCAGGGTGGCTGCCGATCAGGCTGGTATTGAATTGAAGCTGCATATCGAGCATTTGATTGCTGACCGGCGAATGTAGCAGCAGGCCGTTGTCGCTGGTGGCCAGCCCGACAGCGTCGAGTGTTTCAGCCACGCCCGCTCCCACCCCCGCAGAAAGCTGCTCACCTGCCTGGAGCAGTTCGTCATCAACATCCATGTACAGGCCACCTTCAGCGTTGAGCATTGGATAGCGCAGAATGTCGGAGGCCGAACTGTAGTTGGTGGCAACGCCACCATTACCATCGAGTGCGTCCTGATACTGCTTGAAGTATTTGCTGTCTTTGAAGGTATTGAAAAAAGGCTGCTGCTCCAGTGTTTCCACCTTCAAAAGAGGGGCTTTCTCGGCCAATTGCCGAAGGTTCTGTTCATAGATTTGCGGGTGGGCATTGGAGAGAAACAAGCGGTACTGATACTGACTGTCGGCCAAACGGCTGGCGTTTTGAGAGAGGTTGTCCAGCAGCTCCGGCGGGATCGGCTTGTCGCCGATCCACAACGATGAAATGTGCCGGGGAATCGGACGAACATCGGCCGGTGGTATGGGGATCTGTACGGGCAACTGCAGGTCAACGCCAAGCTTGCGCAGCGTGGCCATGCGCATCTCGTTGGTCACCTGACGTGTACCGGGCTGCACATGGCGCAACACGACTTCTCCCGGGCTGGCTTCATAGGTCTTGGGGCTAACGCTGTTCACATCGCTTGTCTCGATGAACAGGTCGTGTTCGATGTCATAGGCGAGGTCAAGTTCTACCAGATAACCCTTACTTGAAAAATTACCTGTGATGCCATGTGTATGGTTTTTCCAATCGACTGAGAGCTCGACCGGAAACAGCTGCGCCTCAGGACGTGCCTCTGCAGAGGCGCCTGCAGCGTCGAAGTACGGCGCAACATCCAGTTCCTGCAGGTGCGGTGGAGTAATGGGGGTTAGCGGATAGCCCCAGCGTTCGTTGACCCGGCTTGGGCTGACGAATCTGCTGGATTTGAAACTGAATAGCTTGGTCCCGCGCGACGCTGCATGGCCGATGCCCGGCGCAGCATTGAGCAGCCCCCAAGCCAGGTTGGCGATACCTTCCTGCTTGTTCTTCAAGGTTTTGCCATTGATAGCCTGGTCCAGGCCAACGCCGATCTGTGCAATCCCGCCCAGCGCCAGCAGCGGTGCCAGCCCGGGTATGACAAGTGTCAGCGGGGCGATGATATTCAGGGTGGTGTTCAGGTAGCCGGCCCACCTGGCTTCGGTGAGCTCAGCGTCGCTGGTGATGAGGAAATCAGCGTCATCATAGCAACGTTGACGCTGGCGCTTTGCCAACGCGAGGAACAGGTCGCCAGTGATTCTGCGGTTGTATTTGTCTGGCCGATAGTTCACGTAAGTGCGCGGTGGCCAGACACCGTCATTATTGAAGAAGCCATGCTCCGGGGGCAGCCTGTGGCTTTTGGGGTACTCACCGAGGGCTTCCAGGGCGGTATCCAGGCCGCTGAAATCCGGACCCTGGGGGCCGTCGGCCAAGCGAAAGTGCTGTTTTGCGCGTTGCGTGTGGCGGCCTCCTTGCACTGCTTGCCGACCCAGTCCTTGAGCAGGTCTTCACTGGCGAATTCCAGCAGTGGTGAGCTGTTGCCCGGTGCATAGAGCAAGGTAAGGCCGCTGCTTTTGTCGTTGATGTACAGCAAGTCGGCGGCCGCATAACCATAGATGTTCAAGGTGCTCATACGTAGACCCGCACTGCGGGGAATCATCTGGGCGGCTCGCCAGGCCAGTTCACGCGCAGCGTCGCTCAGGCTGCCTTCGGCGGCCTGCTTGTTGCACGCAGCGATGAAGTTGAGTTTGCAGCACAGGCGGTAGCTGGACAGGTGGTTGCGCCAGTAAGTGTCGAGCGACGCCTTGTACAGGGTGTGGAAGTCCAGCGCCTCAATATGCGCTTGCAGTGCTTCGGCGCGGATGGCGAGCAGCGTCGAATGATCGTAAAGGGCCGGTTCAGTGCGTTTGAACAGGCCGTTGAACACCTGATAGCGCACGCTGTTATCGTAAACCGGCGGTGTCGGCACTGTGTCGACGATAGTGATCGGCCCGTCATTGGGCAGCGTACCCGCCCAAGGCCGTTTGAAAATCCCGCCGAACACGTCGCTGCTGGATTCGCCTTGCCAATTGCTCACAACCGCTTGCGTCAGGCTTTGGCGCTGCACCACAAGGGCCTGATAGTGTGCTGGAACCTGCGGATGGAGATGCAAGGTGACGACCTCGATCTGATCGGGGTCGAGGTTCACGCCTTGTGATGAAAGCCAGCTTTTAATCACGCGCTCGGCTTCGCGATCAGGCTGCGGAAGGTTGGCGAGGTGGTCGCGTACGTACTGCACGCCGGCAGTATTGAGGTGGGGAATGTGCATGTCGGGCTCCGTTGTCTGTGAGTGTCACAGATTCGGCTGACCAGTGAGCTGTAAGGCGGTAGATAAAGCTTGAGGTGAGCGGGCTGGGTCAAGTAGCCCTCTTACGGAAGGCTACAGTGGGGATGACAAGGCCTGGCGTCGCTTTCAGTTATCTATGTCCAGGCATAGTGCTTCGAGCGCGAGGCGACCATAAAGCCCATGCGTGTTGCTGGTCGGCCTTCCTCGCTCAGTGCGTGGTCCAGGATTGCGCGCCACCGATGCGCGCGATCCGATTCAGCGGCATCAGTTCCTGTTGAGCCAAGATCCAGCGGTCGAGGTCGACGAACGTACGGCCATTGATCAGCGGCAGTTTGAACAGTCGTTCAAGTTGGCGCATCTGGCTCAGCTGCGGTAGCGTCTGATCGATTGCGTCATTGAGCATCCCGGGGCCCGTCAGTTTGCTCAGGCGCCGCGTGTAGTCGTGGAAGGCCGCCGGGTCTTGTTCGCGGTCTGGTCTGGATTGATAGAACTCAGGGTCTTGCTGGTAGCGCTCATGGATTTTCTCGCTAATGGCATCCAGGGTCGGGTTGCCCGGGTGGCTGCCAATCAAGCTGGTATTGAATTCGTGCTCCATGTCGAGTAACTGGTTGCTCACTGGGGGGTGGAACAGCAGCCCTTCGTTGGTGGTGGCCAGTTCGACAGTGTCGAGTGCTTGCGCAGTGCATGGGCCGAAGCCTACGCAACCTGGGTATTGCTCCCCTGCTTGAAGCAGCTCGTCATCGACGTCCATGTACAGGCCACCTTCGGCGCTCAGCAAGGGATAACGCAAAACGTCCGAGGCCGAGCTGTAGTTGGTGGCGACGCCGCCATTGCCGTCGAGTGCATCCTGATACTGCGCATAGAACTTACTGTCTTTGAATGTGCTGAAAAAAGGCTGCTGCTCCAGCGTTTCTACCTTCAGGTTGGGGGCTTTTTCGGCCAATTGCCGAAGGTTTTGCTCATAGATGTGCGGGTGGGCATTGGACAGGAATAAGCGGTACTGGTACTGCGTATCGGTCAGCCGGTTCGTGTTCCTGGCGAGGTTCTCCAGCAGTTCTGGCGGGATCGGTTTGTCGCCGATCCATAACGATGAAATACGCTTGGGAATCGGACGAACATCGGCCGGCAGGTTGGGGACCTGCACAGGTAACTGCAGGTCAACGCCAAGCCTGCGCAGCGTAGCCATGCGCATTTCGTCGGTCACCGGGCGCGTGCCGGGCTGTACGCGACGCATCAATATATCGCCCTGACGGGCTTCATAGGTCTTGGGTTCCAGGCTGTTGAGATCGCTTGTTTCGACAAACAGGTCAAGCTCGATGTCGTAGATCAGGTCGAGCTCTACCAGGTAACCCCCTTTGGCAAATTTCCCTGTTATGGACTGCGACTTTTTCTCCCAATCCACCGTGCGTTCGACCGGAAAGTGCTCTGTTTCCGGGAGCTCCACTGCGGGTGCCGCTGCAGCGTCGAAGTACGGCGCGACATCCAGCTCCGGCAGGCGCGGAGGATTGATCGGGCTCAGTGGGTAGCCCCACTGTTCATTGACCCGGCTGGGGCTTACAAAGCGGGCAGATTTGAACGTGAACAGCTTTGCACCCCGCGACACGGCGTGTGCGGCGGCGGGCGCAGCATTGAGCAGTCCCCAGACCAGGTTACCGACGCCTTCCTCCTTGGCTTTGAGCGTTTTGCCATTGATCGCCTGGTCCAGGCCAAGGCCCATCTGAGCAATCCCGCCCAACGCCAGCAACGGTGCCAGCCCAGGCACGACGAAGGTCAGGGGGGCGACAATATTCAAGGTGGTGTTCAGGTAACCGACCCACCTGGACTTGGTCACCTCAGCGTTGCTGGTGATGAGGAAGTCAGCATCGTCGTAGCACCGTTGACGCTGACGCTGTGCCAATGCCAGGAACAGGTCACCGGTGATTTTCGGGTTGTATTTGCCGGGTCGGTAGTTCACATAGGTGCGCGGTGGCCAACGGCCGTCATCATTGAAGAAGCCATGTTCCGGGGGCAGCCTGTGGCTTTTGGGGTATTCACCCAAGCCCTCCAGGGCGGTATCCAGGCCGCTGAATTCGATGCCTTGGGGGCCGTCGGCCAAGCGAAAGTGTTGTTTCAGCGCCTTGCGTTTGGCGGCATCCTTGCACTGCTCAGCGATCCAGTCTTTGAGCAGGTTTTCACTGGCGAACTCCAGCAGTGGCGAGCTGTTGCCCGGTGCGTAGAGCAGCGTAAGGTCGCTGCTGGCGTCGTTGATGTACAGCAGGTCGGTGGCCGCATAACCATAGATGCTCAAGGTGCTCAGGCGTAGCCCTTTGCCCCGGGGAATCAGTCCAGCTGCTCGCCAGGCCAGTTTGCGCGCGGCGTCGCCGAGGCTGCCTTCGGCGGCCTGCTTGTTGCAGGCGGCGATGAAGTTGAGTTTGCAGCACTGGCGGTAGCTCGTCAGCTGCTCGCTCCAGTAGGTGTCGAGCGACGCCTTGTAAAGCGTGTGGAAGTCCAGCGACTCAATGTGGCTTTGCAATGCTTCGGCACGGATGTTGATCAGCGTCGAATGGTCGTAAAGGGCGGGCTCAGTGCGCTTGAACAAGCCGTTGAATACGAGATAGCGCGTGCTGTTATCGTAAAAGGGTGGTGTGGGCAGTTGGTCGACAATGGTAATCGGGCCGTTGTCGGGAAGCGTACCCGCCCAAGGGCGTTTGAAAAGCCCGCCGAACACGTCGCTGCTGGACTCGCCTTGCCAGTTTGTTATCACCGCTTGTGTCAGGCTCAGGCGCTGTACGACCTGTGCCTGGTAACCTGTTGGCGCCTGCGGATGGAGGTGCAGCGTAACGACATCGATCTGATCAGGGTCTTGGTTCACGCCTTGTGATACCAGCCAGTCGGCAATGACTTGCTTGGCTTTGCGATCAGGCCGAGGCAGTGTGGCGAGATGGTTACGTACGTACTGCACGCCGGCTGTATTGAGGTGAGGAATGTGCATGTTGGGCTCCGTCGTCTATGGAAGTCATAGAATTGACTGGCCGCCACGCTGTCAGGCGGTAGATAACGCTTGAGTGCTGACTTCTATCCGGTAGCCCTCTTACCGAGGGCTACCGTGTGAATCGCGCGGTCCAGCGCCGCTGGGGCATCAGGCGCTGCTCATCTGGTTTCAGGCCCAGGCATTGTTTTGGCCAATTTTGATGAGTTGGTTGAATGGCAGAAATTGCTGCTGTGCGGTTTCCATCGCGAAGCGATCATAAAGCCCATAGCTGTTGATGGTCGGCAGTTTGTTCAGGTTGATCAGGTGCCGCAGCGTGTGCAGATCGGGCAGGGCTTTATCGGTGACATCGGTGAGCAATGTCGGGCCGGTCATGCGGCTCAAATTGTTGGCGTACTTGGCAAAACCTTCAGGGTCGATCCGTTCGTCCGGCTTGCTGTCGTAGAACGTGGGATCGGCCTGAAAGCGGGTGTGCATCTCGGCACTGATCGCCTTGAGCGTCGGATTATTGGGGTGGCTGGCAATAATGCTGTTGTTGTAGGCGCAGTTGATGTTCATCTTCTCGTTGGCAATCGGTGGATAGAGCAGCAAACCATCGGGTGTGGTCGACAAGTTGAGTTTTTCCAGCGAGCTGGCAGGCGTTCCGAAACCAATGCCTTCGACGCTGTAGGGGTATTCGCCCTCGGTGAGGATTTTGTCGTCGATGTCCATGTAGATGCCACCTTCATGGTCTAGCAGAGGGTAACGCAGTACATCGGCCGCCGAGGCGAAGTTCGGGGCCGCGCCGCCAAGCGCAGCCTGGTATTGTGGGTAGTTGGCAGTCTCTTTGAAGCGGATATAGAACGGGTGCTCCTCCAAGGGAAATGCCAGTAAGCCCGGTACCTTCGCGGACAGTCGCCCCAAGTTTTGAATGTAGATCTCCCGCGAGGCGTTGGACAGGAACAGCTGGATCCAGTAACCGCTTCCTGATAGCCGCTTCATATTGTTTGCCAGGTTCGTCAGCAGACTGTTGCTGATGAGTTTGTCTCCGACCCAGATGCAACTGATGATTTTCGGGATGGGTATCAACGGTTCGAACGGCGGCCTGCTTGGCAGCTTGATCGGCAATGTGATGTCCACCCCCAATGCGCGCAGACTGGACATACGCATTTGATCCTCCACAAGCCGGCCTTCAGGGACTGGGGCGAGGTTCTTGCTTTCGGTGCTGGCGATGTAACGGGGAGCATCGACGGCGTTCAGGTCGCTTTTTTTGATAAAGGCATCTGCTTCGATGTCATAGACCAGTTCGGTAGGTTGATCGGCGATGTAGCCTTTCAAGGTATCGGGCAGGTTGGAAAAGCTGGGTGTGCGTTCGACCGCCGCGCTGACCGCCTGATCGGCGCCAGCCAACGGTTGCACGGGAGCTGGCAGGTGGAAGTACTCCAGCGCTGCTTCGGCAGGTAAGTGCGGAGGGTCGACAGGGCTCAACGGGTAACCCCAGCGGCCGTTGACCTCGCGAGGCATGACAAAACCGTCGTACTTGAAGCGAAACAGTGCCGGCGCCTTGCTCACCCCGGCATGAACCAGCGGCAGGGCGTTGAGCAAGCCAAAGGTGATTTCGCTGACGCCTTGGGCCTTGTCGTCCTGGTTGTGGCCGTTGATCGCCGCATCCAGCCCCAGGCCGAATTGCGCGATACCGCCCAGCGCAAACAATGGGGCAAGCTCCGGAAGGACGATAGCCAGCGGCCCGAGCAGGTTCAGGGCGCAATTCAGATAGCCCCGCCAGCGTGACTTGATGACCTGCGCATTGGTGGTGATCAAGGTGTCGGCGTCCTGGTAGCTGCGCAAGCGCTGGCGCTCTGTCAGCGCCTGGAACAGATCGCCGTTAATGGCCGGGTTGTACGTGTCGGGGCGATAGTTGACGTAGTCACGAGGTGCCCAGGTGCCATCATTGGTGAAACCAGGATGATCGGGGGGCAGGTGGTACACCGCCGGGTACACGCCCAAGCCCGCAAGTGCCGTGTGCAGGCCACTGAAGTCCAGGCCGTCGGGCATATCGGCGAGGGCGAAATGCGATCCCAGAGCTTCGCGGGTGTCCTTGGTCTGACACAGTTTGGCGATCCACAGTTTCATCGCCCGTTCGTTGGCGAAGGTGTGCAGTGCCGAGCTATTGCCAGGAATGTAAAGCACAGCGCGTGGCGACTGTTTGTCGTACAGGTAGATCAGGTCGGTGGCGCTGTAGCCATAGATGTTCAGTGCACGCATACGAAAAGTCGGCGACCGCGGCATTAGCCCAGCCGCTTGCCAGGCCAGTTGGCGACCGTTGTCATCCAGACTGCCTTCGCTTACTTGCTTATTGCAGGTCGCGATGAAAGCCATTTTGGCCAAGGTGGTATGACTGGTCTTGGCATGGGTCCAGTAGTGATCGAGTTGCGTCTTGTAGGTTGTGTGAAAATCCAGTGACCAGATGAACGCCTGCAGGTCTTGCGCAGGTAGATTCAGTAAGGTCTGTGGGCCATACACTTGTGGCTCGGTCCGCCGGAATACGCCGTTGAATACGCTGTGGTTGGTGCCAGGCTGATTCCAGGACAGCGGTCGCAAGCTATCGACCACCTGAATCGTGCCCGGCAGATGCCCTGCCCACGGCTCGCCTATCAGGTTGCCGACGAGATTGTTGTTGGATTCACCTTGCCAGTTGGACATCACCGCTTCGGTCAGCGTGGTTTTGCCGGTGATGATGCCGCGCCAGCTCAAGTCTTCGGCGAGTTGGTAATGGAAGGTGACGACATCGGTCTTGTCGGGGTCGAGTTTTACCCCTTGGTCACTGGCCCATTTGCGAATGGCTTCGCTGGCCGCGCGGTCTGGGCGAGGAAAGAAACTGAGGTGTTGACGGGCGAACTGAATGCCAGCCTCGTTGACGGTAGGGGTGGGCATGATCATGACCTTCGGTGATGTGTCGGAAGGCCAAGTTGACACCTGGGGTGCCAGTGTCCTGCGTTAACTATGTACTCATTCTGCGCTTGGCAAATAGCGTGGCGCTGGGGTGATGTCACGTTGCTCATTGGTAGCGTCGACAAAGCCTGCCGGTACCTTGCCGCGAAGTTGCCAGGCGAAGGCGATGATTTCGGCGATGGTCAGGTACAGCGCTTCGGGGATCTGGTCGCCCAGTTCCATGCGTGCCAGCAGGCGCACCAATTCGGCGTTTTCGTAGATCGGTACTTCGTGTTCGCGGGCGATGGCCAGAATTGCCTCAGCCAGCGCATCGTCGCCCTTGGCGGTCAGGGTGGGCGCTTGCTGGCCGTCGTAGCTCAGGGCAATGGCCTGGCGTGGGTTTTTCTCGGTCATGCCGTTAGCGTCCTGTAGGCGCGGGCTTGCCCCGCGATAGCGTTGAACCTGTTACAGCGATTCGCGGGGCAAGCCCGCTCCTACCGTCGGTCTTCATGCGGTTTCATCCACCCAGCGCTGTTCCAGGCGCGTTCGCGGCCCCTGCGGTGGTGTGCCCTGGTGGCAATACAGTTCGGTGACGTTCAGGCCACGCGCCTGCAAACGGGTGCGTAAGGCACCGAGCTGGCTGTCGATCAAGTGTGCGGTTGCGGGCAGTTCTGCCCATAGCTGGCTGCTCAACGCGCCCTGGCTGATCTGCGCCTGAACCTGCAGTGGCCCGAGCGGGTGCAGGTCGAACGACAGTTCGATACGCCAGAGCATTTCCAGTGGGTCGCGCCGTTCACGCTCCGGGTCGGCTTGTTGCTCCGGGGTTTCCTCACGTTGCAATTTGACCTGCAGCGGCATGAAGTCCTGGCCATTACGCACGGGGATTTCCAGCTGCCAGGTGGTTTGCAGGTTGCCATCGGCGGTGCTGCCGGTTTGCTCCAGGCTTGCCAGCTGATGGCTCTGCAGGCGTGAAATGGCCGCTGCGGCCAGACGCAACAGATGTTCCAGGTCGCCTTCGCCTTCGGCGCTTTGCAACAACCGCGAGGGCAGGGGAAAGCCGCTGGGGTGCGGGCGCGGGCTGACCTGGCCGAGCATGCCCAGGGCGGTGCGGACCATGCCGGGCATCACCTGCACCAGGGTGCTGGCGGTGCTGGCCGGGTTCATCGGTGCGCTGCCGGGCGTTGCCGGTAATAGCTGGGCCACCAGGCGGATCACCTGAGCCTTGAGGTCGGGGGCGAGGTGGGCGGGGAAACCTGCGAGCAGCTTGGCTTCAAGGAACACGCCGCTGTTTTGCACCGCTTGGGCCAGGCCTTTGGGATCGCTGAGCTGGCGTGCATCCGGCAGGCTGGCGAGCAGCTTGTCGACGCTGTTGCGCAGTTCGTCGGGCGCGTTGTTGGCATCGCGCAGTTGTTGCAGGCTGCTGAGCAAGCCTTGCAACGACGCCTGGCGGCTCTGTTGGCTGCTCAACTGCTGGGCGATTGCCAATTGCTCATGGCGTCCGCTCAAGGGCACAAAGGTCAGCGCCTGGTCGCCTTGAACCCGGGCGCTGAGCAGGCTGCCCACCGGCAATGGGCGCGGGCTGTCGATGGTCAACGTGGCACCCGCCTGCGGGCCGCTGAGCAGGCTGACCAATGAGCGGAACTGCGCCAGTTGCCCGACGGTCTGCGGCAGTGCCTGGCTGGTCAGGACCTTGCCCTGCAGCAGGCTGCCCACCGGCATTTGCCGGGTGTCGATCTGCGTCAGGCTGGCGACGTTACGGGCAATCGCCTGCTGCACGGTGATGGTCAGGTTGGCGTTACTGCTCTGGCTGACGGCCAGTTGGCTGCCTTGCGCCAGCGGCTGGTTGCTGCTGGTCTGCACGTTGATCTGCTTGCCGTTTTCCTGGGTCAGCCTGAGCAGCATGAGGAAATCCTGGCCGACCTGGCGCAGGGTCAGCACTTCGGCCTTGGCCACTTCTCCGGGGGCCAGCAGGCCAGGTTGCGGTTGCAGCAGGCGCAACAGTTCGCCGGTCATCGCGGAACGCAATTGGCTGGGCGTCGGCATCTGCGCGCCAAGGTTGTTAATTTCGCCTGTCATCTGCTGGCAACCTGTTGAAATAGCCCTCTTTGCAGTAGGACATCACATGTATAATGCCGCCCGATCTTTCGCGATCAGAGCGGCCGGGCTGAATTTTCACTGCCAGTATAACGGCAGGGCCGGGACCGACTTGAGACAGGTATCCCAAGCATAAGGCGAAACTGTGACCCCTCATCTGGAAGCCGTGGGCCTGGCCTGCGAGCGCGACTGGCGAATGCTCTTCGAAAACCTCGAATTGCACCTGGCGGCAGGCGACATGCTGCAAATCAGCGGCCCCAACGGCAGCGGCAAAACCAGCCTGCTGCGTTTGCTGGCCGGGCTCATGAGCCCGACCGCCGGGGAGATCCGTCTCGACGGCAAACCGCTGGCAGAACAGCGCAGTGAGCTGGCGCGCATCCTGCTGTGGATCGGTCATGCGGCCGGCATCAAAGACCTGCTCAGCCCTGAAGAGAACCTCGCCTGGCTGTGTGCCCTGCATCGGCCCGCCGACCCCAAGGCGATCTGCAAAGCCCTGGAAGCCGTGGGCTTGCGCGGTTTTGAAGACGTGCCTTGTCATACCCTGTCGGCCGGCCAGCAGCGCCGTGTGGCCCTGGCCCGGTTGTACCTCGACAGCCCGCCGTTGTGGATTCTCGATGAACCCTTCACCGCCCTCGACAAGCAGGGTGTGGCCCAGCTCGAAGCCCACCTGGCAGCCCATTGCGAGCAGGGCGGAATGGTCGTGCTGACCACCCACCACACACTTGAACGCAAGCCGTCCGGCTACCGCGAACTGAATTTGGGGCAGTGGGCCGCATGAGTGTCTTTGTCTTGTTGTTGCGTCGTGAAGCGCGCCTGTTGTGCCGCCGTCCGGCCGAGTTGGCCAACCCGCTGGTGTTCTTCGCCATTGTCATTGCCTTGTTCCCGCTGGCGGTCGGTCCCGAGACTCAATTGTTGCAAACCTTGTCTCCGGGACTGGTCTGGGTAGCTGCCCTTTTATCGGTTTTACTCTCGCTGGACGGGCTTTTCCGCAGTGATTTCGAGGATGGATCGCTGGAGCAGTGGGTCCTTTCGTCGCACCCCCTGCCTCTTCTGGTGCTGGCAAAAGTACTGGCACACTGGGCCTTTTCCGGCCTGGCACTGGTATTGTTGGCACCGTTGCTGGCACTGATGCTAGGTTTGCCATCGGCCTGCCTGCCGGTGCTGCTGGCATCGTTGTTGCTGGGCACCCCGGTACTGAGCCTGTTGGGCGCGGTGGGGGCGGCCCTGACAGTCGGTCTGAAACGTGGCGGCCTGCTGTTGGCGCTACTGATTTTGCCGTTATATATCCCGGTATTGATCCTTGGCAGTGGCGCCTTGCAGGCGGCATTGCAAGCTATGCCGGCGACCGGTTATCTGCTCTGGCTTGGCAGCCTGACCGCCTTGGCAGTAACTCTGGCACCCTTTGCAATAGCGGCTGGCCTGAAGATCAGCGTCGGCGAATAATGAGGTCTGGGCCCTGCCCAGCAAAGACCCTGGATGTACCGTGATGAAAAGCAGCGCAATCAGCTGGACGTGGTTTCATAAACTGGGTTCGCCCAAGTGGTTCTATGCCATCAGCGGCCGCATGCTGCCGTGGCTTACGGTGGCCGCGATCCTGTTGATCGGCATCGGCGTGATCTGGGGCCTGGCCTTTGCGCCACAGGACTATCAACAAGGCAACAGCTTTCGCATCATCTACATTCACGTACCGGCCGCCATGCTGGCGCAGTCCTGCTACGTGATGCTGGCCGTGGCCGGGGTGGTCGGGCTGGTGTGGAAAATGAAAATTGCCGACGTCGCCTTGCAGAGCGCAGCGCCAATTGGCGCCTGGATGACCGCCGTGGCGCTGGTCACCGGGGCGATCTGGGGCAAGCCGACCTGGGGTAGCTGGTGGGTCTGGGATGCGCGCCTGACGTCGATGCTGATCCTGCTGTTCCTGTACTTTGGCCTGATCGCCCTGGGCCATGCCATCAGCAATCGCGAGAGCGCGGCCAAGGCCTGTGCGGTGCTGGCGATTGTCGGCGTGATCAATATCCCGATCATCAAGTACTCGGTGGAGTGGTGGAACACCCTGCACCAGGGCGCCACCTTCACCCTCACGGAAAAACCGGCGATGCCCGCCGAGATGTGGCTGCCGTTGCTGCTGACCGTGCTGGGCTTCTACTGTTTCTTCGGCGCCGTGCTGTTGCTGCGCATGCGCCTTGAAGTGCTCAAGCGCGAAGCGCGCGCCAGTTGGGTCAGGGAGGAGGTATTGAACAGCCTGGGTCGGGGGGCGGCACGATGAGTTTCGCCTCTTTCAGTGATTTTCTCGCCATGGGCCATCACGGCCTGTACGTCTGGTCGGCCTACGGCATCTGCCTGTTGGCACTGAGCATCAACGTTGCCCTGCCGCTGATGGCCCGGCGCCGTTACCTGCAACAAGAGGCGCGCCGTCTGCGCCGGGAGAGCAAGCCGTGAATCCGCAACGCAAAAAGCGCCTGTTCATCATCCTCGGCCTGCTGGCCGGGGTTGGCATCGCTGTGGGCCTGGCCTTGAGCGCCCTGCAGCAGAACATCAACCTGTTCTACACCCCGACGCAGATCGCCAACGGCGAAGCCCCGCTCGACACCCGGATTCGTGCCGGTGGCATGGTTGAGAAGGGCTCGCTGCAGCGCTCGGGCGACTCGCTCGACGTGCGCTTTGTGGTCACCGACTTCAACAAGTCGGTGCCGATCACCTACCGCGGTATCCTTCCTGACCTGTTCCGTGAAGGCCAAGGCATCGTCGCCCTCGGCAAGCTCAATGCCGACGGCGTGGTGGTGGCCGATGAAGTGCTGGCCAAGCACGACGAGAAGTACATGCCGCCAGAGGTCACCAAAGCCCTCAAGGAAAGTGGCCAGGCTGCCAGCGACGCGGGAGTCAAACCATGAATGCGGCACTGATCATTCCCGAACTTGGCCAACTGGCCATGATTCTGGCCATCTGCTTTGCTGCGGTGCAGGCCACGGTGCCGCTGCTCGGTGCCTGGCGCGGTGACAGCCTGTGGATGGGCCTGGCGCGGCCCGCTGCCTGGGGGCAGTTCGCCTTTCTGGCGTTTGCCTTTGCCTGCCTGACCCACGCCTTCATGACCGACAACTTCTCGGTCGCTTATGTGGCCAACAACTCCAACAGCGCCTTGCCCTGGTACTTCAAGTTCAGTGCCGTGTGGGGCGCCCATGAAGGCTCCTTGCTGCTGTGGGCGATGATCCTTGGCGGCTGGACCTTCGCCGTGTCGGTGTTCTCCCGGCAGTTGCCGCAGGTGATGCTGGCCCGAGTGCTGGCGGTAATGGGCATGATCAGCGTTGGTTTCCTGTCGTTCCTGATCGTCACCTCCAACCCGTTCACCCGCTTGCTGCCCCAGGTGCCGAGTGACGGCGCCGACCTCAATCCACTGCTGCAGGACATCGGCCTGATCGTCCATCCGCCGATGCTGTACATGGGCTATGTAGGTTTCTCGGTGGCCTTTGCCTTCGCCATTGCCGCCTTGCTGGGTGGCCGCCTGGACGCTGCCTGGGCGCGCTGGTCGCGGCCCTGGACCCTGGTGGCCTGGGCGTTTCTCGGCATCGGCATCACCCTCGGTTCGTGGTGGGCTTATTACGAGCTGGGCTGGGGCGGCTGGTGGTTCTGGGACCCGGTGGAAAACGCCTCGTTCATGCCGTGGCTGGTGGGTACCGCACTGATTCACTCGCTGGCGGTGACGGAAAAACGTGGCGTATTCAAGAGCTGGACAGTACTGCTGGCGATTGCCGCCTTCTCCTTGAGCTTGCTCGGCACCTTCCTGGTTCGTTCCGGGGTGCTGACGTCGGTGCATGCGTTTGCCTCCGATCCTGAGCGCGGCGTGTTCATCCTGATTTTCCTGCTGTTTGTGGTGGGCGGCTCGCTGACCCTGTTCGCCTTGCGCGCGCCGGTGGTCAAGAGTCAGGTCGGCTTTGCCCTGTGGTCGCGGGAAACCCTGCTGCTGGCCAACAACATTGTGCTGGTGGTGGCGGCCTCGATGATCCTGCTCGGCACCCTGTACCCGCTGATTCTTGATGCCCTGACCGGCGCCAAGCTGTCGGTGGGGCCACCGTACTTCGATGCGCTGTTCCTTCCACTGATGGCGTTGCTGATGGTGGTGATGGCCATCGGCGTGCTGGTGCGCTGGAAAGACACCCCGAGCAAATGGCTTGTGAGCATGCTGACCCCGGTGCTGATCGGCGCTGCGGTGCTGGCGCCGGTGGGCGGGCTGCTGGTCGATGACTTCGACTGGCAGGTACTGACCACCTTCGCCCTGGCCGCGTGGATCGTGCTGGCCGGGGCTCGCGACATCCTCGACAAGACCCGCCACAAGGGCCTGTTCAAAGGGCTGCGTGGCCTGAATCGCAGCTACTGGGGCATGCACATCGCCCACCTGGGCCTGGCGGTCTGCGCCCTGGGTGTGGTGCTGTCGAGCAACAACAGTGCCGAACGTGACCTGCGCCTGGCCCCTGGTGAGTCGGTGGAATTGGGTGGTTATCACTTCATCTTCGAAGGTGCCAAGCATTTTGAAGGGCCGAACTTCACCTCCGACAAAGGCACGGTGCGAGTGGTCAAAGATGGCCGCGAAATCAACGTGTTGCATCCGGAAAAACGCCTGTACACCGTGCAGCAGTCGATGATGACGGAAGCCGGCATCGACGCCGGTTTCACCCGCGACCTCTATGTGGCGCTGGGTGAACCACTGGACAACGGTGCCTGGGCGGTACGTGTGCATGTCAAACCCTTCGTGCGCTGGATCTGGCTGGGCGGTTTGCTGACCGGTCTGGGCGGCCTGCTGGCGGCCATGGACGGGCGTTATCGAGTCAAGGTCAAAGCCCGGGTGCGTGAAGTGCTGGGCATGTCGGGAGCAACTGCATGAAGCGTTGGATCATGGTGCTGCCATTGGCGGTGTTTTTGCTGGTGGCGGTGTTTCTCTATCGGGGCCTGTTCCTCGACCCCACCGAGTTGCCGTCGGCAATGATCGGCAAAGCGTTCCCGGCGTTCGCGTTGAAATCGGTACAGGATGGCAAACCGCTGACCCAGGCCGACCTCATTGGCAAGCCTGCGCTGGTCAACGTCTGGGCCACCTGGTGCCCGTCGTGCAAGGTTGAACATCCGTATCTGAACAAGCTGGCGGAGCAGGGCGTGGTGATCCATGGGGTCAACTACAAGGATGACAACGCCGCAGCGGTGAAGTGGCTGGCCGAGTTCCATAACCCGTATCAGCTCAACATTGCCGATGACCAAGGCATGCTGGGCCTGAACCTGGGGGTATACGGCGCGCCGGAAACCTTCCTGGTCGATGCCAAAGGCATCATTCGCTACAAACACGTAGGTGTGGTGGATGCGACGGTCTGGCGCGAACAGCTGGCGCCGCTGTATCAAGGCCTGGTCGATGAGGCCAAACAATGAAGCGCTGGCTGGCCGCTGCGGTGCTGGGCCTGAGCCTGGCTGGGGTCACCCAGGCCGCGATCGACACTTACCAGTTCGCCGATGACGCCGAGCGCGAGCGCTATCACGACCTGACCAAAGAGCTGCGCTGCCCCAAGTGCCAGAATCAGGACATCGCCGACTCCAACGCACCGATTGCCGCCGACTTGCGTCGGGAAATCTTCCGCATGCTGGGCGAGGGCAAGAGCAATCAGCAGATCATCGACTTCATGGTCGATCGCTACGGTGATTTCGTGCGCTACAAGCCCGAGCTGACAGCCCGTACCTGGCTGCTCTGGTTCGGCCCGGGCGCGTTGCTGGTGGGCGGTTTCGGCCTGCTGGCGCTGATTGTGCGCAAGCGTCGGGCGCAAGCTGCTGCAGGTAATGCCGACCTTTCCCCCGAGGAGCGTGAGCGCCTCGCCAAATTGCTGAACAAAGAACAGAACCATGACTGATTTCTGGCTTGCCGCAGGCCTGCTGTTGTTGGTAGCCCTGAGCTTTTTGCTGATCCCGGTGTTGCGTGGCCGTCGCGCGCAACTGGAAGAAGACCGTACTGCCCTGAACGTTGCGCTGTACCAGGAACGGGTGGCTGAATTGACCGCCCAGCAAGCGGCAGGCGTGCTCGATGAAGCGCAACTGGCGAAGGGCCGTGATGAGGCCGCCCGCGAGCTGTTGGCCGACACCGAAAATGCCGAACCGCAGCGCTTCGGGCGCCTGGGCAAGCCGCTGCCATTGCTGGCCGCGGTATTGGTGCCGGTGATGGGCCTGGGCTTGTACCTGCATTTTGGTGCCAGTGAACAGGTGGAACTGACCCAACAGTTCGCCAAGGCGCCGCAGTCGATGGAAGAGATGACCACACGCCTTGAGCGTGCGGTCGAGGCGCAGCCGGATTCGGCCGAAGGCCTGTACTTCCTCGGGCGTGCCTACATGGCTCAGGAACGCGCGGGCGATGCGGCCAAGGTTTTCGAACGGGCCGCCACCCTGGCAGGGCGCCAGCCTGAGTTGCTCGGGCAGTGGGCCCAGGCGCTGTACTTTGCCAACAACAAGCAATGGACGCCGCAGGTGCAGGCACTCACCGACGAAGCGCTCAAGGCTGACCCTAACGAAGTCACCAGCCTGGGCCTGCTGGGCATTGCCGCGTTCGAGAGCGAGCGTTATCAGCAAGCAATCGACTACTGGAACCGCTTGTTGGCGCAATTGCCGGAAGGCGACGCCTCGCGGGCCGCGTTGCAGGGGGGGATCGAGCGCGCTCAGGAAAAACTGGGCGCCGGTGAAGGCAAGGTCGCGGCAACGCCTGCAGCACCCGTTGCCGCTGCACCCGCCGCAGGCGCACGCCTGAAAGTGCGGGTAGAGCTTGCTGCGGCGCTCAAGGACAAGGTCAAGCCTGACGACACCGTGTTCATCTTTGCCCGCGCCAGTTCCGGCCCGCCCATGCCGCTGGCGGCCAAGCGCGTGACGGTGGCGCAGTTGCCAATCGACGTCGAGCTCAGTGACAGCGATGCAATGATGCCGAACATGAAACTGTCGAGCTTTCCTGAAGTCCAACTGGTTGCGCGCGTCTCACGCGCTGGCCAGCCGACCCAGGGTGAGTGGATCGGTCACAGCAGCCCGCTGGCCAGCAGCACCACGGCGGCGCAGCACCTGACCATCGACAGCCCGGACCAGTAAGAGAGTCACTATGAACAGCATCGCCCGCCTTGCCCTTCTTTCCCTGGCCGTGGGCCTGAGCGCGTGTACTGTTCATCAGCCGTACGAACCGACAACACCGCCGATCGAATCCTTGCCACCGGGGCCGAGCAGCAAGCCGGCCCCACGCCCGAGCACAGTCCCGAGCAAACCGGCGGTGGTGACACCGGCGCCCAAACCCATGCCGCGCACCTCCGCCAGCTTCGCACCGCCTCCCGGCGGTGCCAGCCACTGGGATCCGCGCCTGGGTGTCTATGTGCTCGAAGGCAAGACCAACACCTTCTATCGCCAGCGTACCTACTACCGCTTCAACAACGGCTGGAGCTGGTCGACCAACCTCAACGGCCCGTGGCAGGAAACCGACAGCAGCGGTGTGCCTGGTGGTCTGGGCCGGGCTTTCGCGCAATAGCCTTGTGGGAGCGGGCTTGCCCCGCGATCGTGGTCTAGACTAGTCCCCTTACTTTCCGCCTGAGGAGCCTTGCCCATGTCGCTGGTAAAACACGGTAGTTGCTTGTGCGGCGCTGTCACACTCAGTGTCAGCCTGGAAAACGCCAGCGTCGACGCCTGCCATTGCAGCATGTGTCGAAAGTGGGGCGGTGGGCCGTTGCTATCGGTGGTCTGCGCCGAGCCGGTCACCTTCACGGCCGGCCAGCCGGTGTTCTATGAGTCTTCTGCGTGGGCTGAACGCGGCTTTTGCGGCACGTGCGGCACGCATCTGCTGTATCGCCTGAAAAACGGCAAATTCGACTCGCTTTCGGTCGGTGTACTGGAAGGCGATACCGACTGGGTCTTCGACCTGCAGGTGTACATCGACGAGAAACCGTCGTACTACTGCTTTGCCAATCAGACCAAAACCATGACCCGGGCTGAAGTTGAAGCGCTGTTCAGCGCTTCAACCGAGGGCTAGCAACCAGTCTGCAAACACCTGCGCCGCTGGTGAGCAGGGGGCCTGTTTGTCGTGCACCAGATAGTCGGCTTGCCCGGTGTGCACGACAAATGCCGATACCGGGCGGATCGCACCCTGTTCGATGCGCTCGCGGGCCATGAACTCCCAGCCAAGGCCGACCCCCATGCCTTGCAGTACAGCTTCGAACACCAGGTTGACCTGATTGAACGTCACCGCGTCGGCGGGCGCCTGGTAGCGCAGGCCCTGGTGGCTGAACCAATCCTGCCAGTCCAGACAGTTCCAGGCTGAGGCATCCAGTTGAATCAGTGGCAGGCTTTGCAACGCCTCCAGCGAGGTGACGCTGGGCAAGGTGCGTTTGACGCTGGCAATCGGGTAGATGGTTTCGTCGAACAGCTTGCTGGCCGAGAGTGAGCTCCAACGGCCGTGGCCGTAGAGGATGCCGAAGTCGTAGTTGGCAATGTCGCTTTCGCTGATCTCGTTACTGGCGTGGATGTTGACGGTGAGTTCCGGGTGCTGCTCGTTAAAGCGCAGCAGGCGCGGGAACAGCCAGTACTGGGCAACGGCATGGGTGCAGATGACACTGACGTTGCGGCTGCTGTGGCCGGCCTTCAGGCGCAGCACATTGGCCAGCAGGTTTTCCAGCATCGGTTCGACAATGGCGTTGAAGCCTTCCCCGGCCGAGGTCAGGGCAATGCCCCGGGCCCGGCGTTCGAACAGCACGGCGCCGAGGTGTTGCTCCAGCAGTTTGATCTGTTTACTCACCGCACTCTGGGTCAGGTACAGCTCGCTGGCGGCACGGGTGAAACTGCCCGTGCGAACCACCGCTTCGAAGGCGATCAAGGTATCCAGCGGGGGCAAATGCCGGCTGAAACGACTCATGCGGGTGATCCTCTTTGGGGAATGGCTGCATCATAGAGTCGTTGCTTTCACGCTGAAAGCCATTCCCTGTGGGAATGGCTGCATGCCGAATGATCTTTTGTTCGCCGTGGGGCCAAGCGGTAGCCTGCGCAGGTCTTTGAACAGGAGCAGGCACGTGAAACAGGGTGTGGTCTACGCCGCGGTGGCCGGGGCGATGTGGGGGATGGTGCTGATGGTGCCGCAGTTGTTGCCGGAGTTCAGCCCGGTGCTGCTTAGCTGTGCCCGCTTTGTGCTGTTTGGCCTGGTAACCCTGGTGCTGGCACTGCCGATGCGCCAGGCACTGCGCCAGCTGACCCTGGCCGATGTGTGGATGCTGGGGCGATTGGCGCTGGTGGGCAATCTGCTGTATTTCATCTGCCTGGTGGCGGCGATTCAGCGTTTGGGAGTGGCGCCGGCGTCGTTGATTGTCGGCGTTCTGCCACTGACCATCACCCTGTATGGCCGCCATGACAGCGGCGGGGTTGAACTCAAGCAGTTGTTTGCCCCGCTGTTGCTGATCCTTGCTGGCATGCTGTGTATCAACCTGCAGACCTTTGCCCTTGAGCCGGGGGCGCTGGGCGACAAACTCGCGGGTGTACTGTATGCCCTGGCGGCCCTGGGCTGCTGGACCTGGTATGCAGTGAACAACAGCCGTTACCTCAAGCAATGCGGGCATTTTGACAGCCACCAGTGGTCGGTACTGTGCGGGGTGATGACCGGGGTGTTCAGCCTGGCGTTGGTGGCGTTCATCGCGTTGTGGCAGCCGGAGCAGTTGCAGGTGCAGGTGTCCACCGAGCGTTGGTGGCTGTTCTGGCTGTACAGCCTGGGTTGCGCCATTTTTGGTTCGTGGCTGGCGGCGCTATTGTGGAATGCGGCCTCCAAGCGCATGCCGCTGACCTTGAGTGGCCAATTGATTGTGTTCGAAACCCTGTTCGCCTTGCTCTATGCCTTTATCTGGCGACAAAGCGCACCGACCTTGCTGGAGGCTGCGGCGATCATTCTGGTGATTGGCGGCGTGTGCTGGTCGATGCGCCAGCACACGCCACAGGCAAGCCTTGCCAAACCCGCGCATTCCTGAGAAAAGGCAGCCTCGAAACACTTTTACGCTTCAACGAGGTCAAGCATGAGCAGCGAACTGCAAATCACCGATATCCAGGTGGGTGAGGGCAAAGAGGCGGTCAAGGGCGCGCTGATTACCACCCAGTACACCGGTTGGCTGGACGACGGAACGAAATTCGACTCCTCCTATGACCGGGGCAAGCCGTTCCAGTGTGTGATCGGTACCGGCAGGGTGATCAAGGGCTGGGACCAGGGCCTGATGGGCATGAAGGTCGGCGGCAAGCGCAAGTTGGTCGTGCCCTCACACCTGGCCTATGGCGAGCGCAGCATGGGGGCGATTACCCCGCATTCGAACCTGACCTTCGAAATCGAACTGCTGGAAGTGCTGACCCGTGATGATTGAGCGGTGCCTGTCTTAATTCGGCAACATCAAGGCGTTAGAGTCACTTCTGCTCAGGGTAGAGCACTCAGGGATCGAACCAAACGGGCTTGGCGCACTCTTAGTTAGCCCGCTCCACGGACGGTACGACAGACAGGGATGACCCGCGGCTTCGGCCGCGGGTGTGTCGGCAAGCGGGTCAGCCATATCCCTTTTTGTCGTATAGAGCCCGCTTGATGAAGTTGTTGACCCTGTTCAAACGCCACCGCCATGCCTGCTGTTCACTGGCGCTGCTCGGCGCTGTCACGTTGCTGGCTGTAGAGGCTGTTGAAAGCCGCGCCGAGCCTGTGGACGGCACCCAGACCCTGGTGTTCCTGCGCCATGCCGAAAAACCCGGTGAAGGCCTGGGGCAGCTCAACTGCCAGGGGCTTAATCGCGCCATCGACCTGGCTACTTTGCTGCCGCAGAAGTTTGGCAAAGCCGACTACGTATTCGCTGCCAACCCGTCCCGGCATGTTGAAGAAGGCAGCAAAGACGACGCCTACAGCTACATCCGCCCACTGATGACCATCAGCCCCAGCGCGATCAAGCTGGGCCTGCCGGTGAACATCGATTTCGGTGCCAACGACACCGCCGCGCTGGCCGATGAGCTGCTGCAGAACAAATACCGCAACGCCACCGTCTATACCGCCTGGTCGCATGGCTACCTGCCTGAGCTGATCAACACCGTGGCGGGCAAAGCCGTGGGTGAGAAACAGGTGATCACCGAGGACTGGGACGGTGGCGATTTTGATTCGCTGTATGTGCTGACCCTGACCTGGCACGACGGCAAGGCCAGCCTGCTCAGCCGTAACTACAAGCAAGGCCTGAACAACGGCGCCCACAGCTGCCCAAGCTGACTGTAGGAGCGGCGGTGCGGCGACCCGACTTGCCCCGCGATAGCGATCTACCTGACACACCGCTATCGCGGGGCAAGCCCGCTCCCACAGGCGGGGTAAGACCTTTGTCCCCTCCAGAGGGCAGGGTTAAGCCATCGGCGGTAGCCGACGTTTGACCGGGGTCTTTTTCACGATCGCGGTGTTGGTTTCAGCATGGCTGTTGAGTTTGTCCAGCAAGGTGTCCAACTGTTCCATCGAGCGCACATGCAGGCGGGCGATGAAGCAGTCATCACCGGTGACTTTGTCGCACTCGGTAAATTCAGGGATCGCCATGATCTGCCGTTCCACTTCGTGCAGTTGCCCCGGCAAGGGCCGTATGCGCACGATGGCCTGCAATTGATAGCCAAAGCAGCGAGGGTCGATTTCCACGGTGTAGCCCTTGAGCACGCCGCGCTCTTCAAGACGCCGCAGCCGCTCACTGACGCTGGGGGCGGAGAGGCCGCTCAGTTGTGCCAAGGCTTTGAGTGAACGGCGCGAATCTTCCATCAACGCCTTTATCAATAATTGGTCGATGTCGTCGGTCATGCTGGCCTCGTTAGGCAAACTGCCACATTAGCCTTGATAGTAAAGGTGTCTTGGCAGTTTAGCCTGTTTAATCCGCTGGAGCGGCGGTGTCCAGGCTCGCATACTTTAGCCATCGTCAAGGAGGTGAGTGATGGACAGTTCAATACGCCGTGGTTCGTTGGAAATGGTCGCTGCGATGCTCATATCGGGGACCATCGGTTGGTTCGTGCTGGTCTCCGGGCAACCGGTGCTGGACGTGGTGTTCTGGCGCTGTGTGTTCGGCGCGGGCACCTTGCTGCTGATTTGCCTGGCCATGGGTTTTCTCAAGCCCGGCATCCTCACCCTGACCACCTTCGCGCTGGCCGTATTCAGTGGTGTGGCGATCGTTGGCAACTGGGTGCTGTTGTTTGCCTCCTATTCACGCGCTTCGATTGCGATTGGCACGGCGGTGTATAACGTCCAGCCGTTCATGCTGGTGGGCCTGGCGGCGCTGTTTCTCGGCGAGAGGATCACCGTGCAGAAGCTGTTCTGGCTGGCGCTGTCGTTCGCCGGGATGCTGGCGATTGTCAGCGCCCATGGCAGCCACAGCGGCAGCGGCACGGACTACTTGCTGGGCATTGCCCTGGCGCTAGGCGCGGCGTTCCTGTACGCAGTGGCAGCATTGATCATCAAGCGCCTGAGCGGTACGCCACCGCACCTGATCGCGCTGATTCAGGTGTGCGCCGGGATCCTGCTGTTGGCGCCTTGGGCCAATACCTCGGGCCTGCCCAGCGACGCCAGCGCGCTGGCCTCGCTGGTGACCCTGGGCATCGTTCACACCGGGGTGATGTATGTACTGCTGTACGGCGCCATCCAGAAACTGCCGACCGCGTTGACCGGGGCTTTGTCGTTCATCTACCCGATCGCGGCGATCGTGGTCGACTGGGTTGCCTTCGGCCACCGCCTGGAACCGCTGCAGTGGTTGGGCGTGGCGGCGATCCTGCTGGCCGCCGCCGGTATGCAGCAAGGCTGGTGGTTCAAGCCTTCGGCCAAAACAGTCGCAGTCAAGTCAGACTGAGGGCAGCACGGTCGATCAGAGCGGCCACTTCGGCCGCCCTGGAGGCCAGCGAGGCATGGCTGGCCTCCAGGCGAAGCACTTCTCTGGGGTTCATGCGTTTCGACATCATTTCCTGATTGGCGGGCGCAATCATCCGGTCATGGCTAGACAGCTGATACCAGCTGGGTTTGTGCTTCCACGCCGGGTTGCTGATGGTGTCGCCAAAGGTGCTGGCCAGCGGCGCTTTCTGGGTCACGCTCATGATCAGGCCTTCGTCCTTGCTCAGGTCCTGGCAGAAGCTTTCATGCAGTTTGTCTGGTTTGATCCATAGGTACCCATCGTCGTCAGGCTGCAAATTGGCGGCTGCTTCAGGCGGGTTCTGCGCGGTAATACTGCCCGGGCTTTCACCATCGTCGGGGGCGAAGGCGGCGATGTAGACCAAACCGACGACATTCGGTTGATTGCCCATCTGGGTAATGACCGCGCCACCATACGAGTGACCAACCAACAGCACGTTATTGTTCACGGCGGCGACCATCTTGCGCGTTCGTTCAGCATCATCGGCCAGCGAGGTCAGCGGCATTTCCACCGCATGCAGGTTTCGGTGGCCCAGGCGTGACAATTCCAGGATGACATGGCTCCAGTGCGCGGCTCCGCCCCAGAAGCCGTGGACCAGAACAATGGTGGGTTTCGCTCTCATGAGGGTGTCCTGCATAGAGGGTGGGAATTGCAGTGTAGATGCTGCAGGCGATTGCTGAAGCAGCAAAGCCGGGCGGTCGGGTTACAATAGTCGGCTTTCCCTGATTGAACCGGCCCATGACTTCTGTAATCGACACCCTTGCCCAGCACCTGCGTGCGTCGCTTGACCCGGCACCCGCCGAAACCCGCCGCCTGTTTCATGGCCGCGGCCGTTGCTGGGCGGGGCTTGAGCAAATCACCGTGGACTGGTTGCAAGGGGTGCTGCTGGTATCGTTGTTTCGCGAGCCTCCAAGCGGCCAGCTCGCTGAGCTGGAGCAGATGCTCCTGGCGCTGGCGCAGGCGTCTTGCTGGAGTGGGCAGGCAATCTTGATTCAGCATCGCTATCTGCCCGACAGCCCCGGGCAGTGGTTGCTCGGCGAGCCCAGCGAGCACTGGTTGATCGATGAAGACGGCTTGCGCTATCAGCTGGATCTGGGCCTGAAGCAGAACACCGGTTTGTTCCTCGACATGCGTTACGGGCGGCGTTGGGTCCGTGAGCAGGCGGCGGGCAAGCGCGTGCTGAACCTGTTCGCCTACACCTGCGGGTTTTCCGTGGCGGCGATTGCCGGGGGGGCCGAGCAGGTGGTCAACCTCGACATGGCACGTTCGGCCTTGAGCCGCGGGCGCGACAACCATCGCCTCAACGGTCACGATCTGGGGCGTGTGAGTTTTCTGGGCCATGAGTTGTTCAAGTCGTGGGGCAAGGTGCGTAAGTCCGGCCCCTATGATCTGATCATTATCGATCCGCCGACTTTCCAGAAGGGCAGCTTCGTGTTGACCCAGGACTACCGCAAAATTCTGCGGCGTTTGCCGGAGTTGTTGACCCTGGGCGGGACGGTGCTGGCCTGTGTCAATGATCCGGCCATCGGCCCGGACTTTCTGATTGAAGGCATGGCTGAAGAAGCGCCGGATCTGGCCTTTGTCGAGCGCCTGGCCAATCCGCCGGAGTTTCCTGACAGCGATCCTGAAGGTGGCCTCAAGGCGCTGGTGTTTCGGTAGGCGCGGGCTTGACCTGCGATCGCGGTGTGTCTGATACATCGCGATCGCGGGGCAAGCCCGCTCCTACAGGTTATTTGCGCAAGCGGCGCCAGCCCAGTACTACAGCGCTGACGCTGAGTACCAAGCCGCCGACACTCAGCCCGATCATCCATGCATCCCACAACGGCCGCCGTTGCAGTAGGGGCAACCAGTCCCAGCTGTGCAGCAGCGAAAACAACCAGCGTGAGACACGTTTGGGCTGATCCAGTGTGCCCAGCACTTCACCGGTGTACAGGTCCAGATGTAGCCAGGTGGCGTTCGGATCATCAAAGCGCACGCGCAACACCGGCAAGCGCTTGTCCAGGTGGCCGAGCATGCTCTGTTCGGCCCTGGCGTAGTAGTAGAAGTCGTAAGCCTGTAACCGCTCGGTGCGCATGTGTCCTTGTGGCCATACGGCCTGCGCGGCGCGCTCCAGCATCTCCTGCGGCAATTGCGTATGCACTTGTCCATCGGCCATCGACAACACGCGGGTGCGGCCGCTGCGGTCATGACCGATGAGATAGCCTTCGCCGCCAATCAGTCGCCATTCCAGCTCCCGTGCATCCAGGCCGCTATCGGCAAACTTCGCCAGCGCTTGCTTCGCGGACAGCGGAAACGCCTGGGCCTGCAGCGGTCCCCCTTGATACGCCGATGTCTCCAGTGGCGCGGCGCTGCTGAATAGCCGCCAGGGGTTCATCGACATCAGGCCACTGAAGATCCAGGTGATCGCCAGCACCCCAAACAGCAAGCCGCCGATGTGGTGCCAGCGGGCAAAGCCGCGATAGGGCGAGCGCGAACCACTGCGGTAGGGCGCCGTGAAGCGCCAGCGCAACACCCCGATCACGGCTCCCAGTACGGCCATGACGGTAGCCGCCAGCGACAGGTAGATCACCAGGTTGCTCCACAGACCATCCAGGCCGATGCCGCGCAGCGGGTACAGCCAGTGCAGCCAGGCGCCGACCAGGTTCCAGCCACGTTCCAGGGCGCTGGCATCACGCACCACCTCGCCGGTTTGCCCGGAGATGTACAACAGCGTGCGTTCGGCGTCGGCCAGTTGCACGCGGTGCAACGGGCGCTCGGCATCCAGGGCGCGGGAATGGCTCCAGAGGTCTTCCTGCACGCTGCCACGGTAGTGCGCGGAAACCATCGGCTGGTACTGGCGGGCAGCCGCCAGCGCCTGATCCTCCCCGATACCGGTCAGGCGCTCACCGCTGCGCGCATCGACGGCCACCGTGCTGCGGCCGGGATAGCTGAACAGGTAGCGTGGCGCCCCGGCTACCGTGGTGAGGCGGATGCTGAGCGGCGCCCGTTCGCTGTTGGCGCTGTGCAAGGCGGTGCCGAGGTCGATGCAGCAGTCCTGCAGATCGAGTGCAGGCAGGTGCGCCAGGTGTTCACGGGGTGTCAGCTTGGGATAGCCGACATACAGCATGACCACGCCGGAGAAAAACCACAGCGCCATGAACAGGCACAGGCCAATGCCCAGCCAGCGGTGCCACAAGTACAGGTAGCGTTTCATCAAAGGTGTCCTAGAAGCGCGTCTGCACAGCCAGCTCCAGGGTGCGCGGCGCGCCGAGGTAGAGCATGCTGGCGCTGGTCCAGCGGGCGTATACCTCGTCGGTCAGGTTGCGCACCCGGGCGCTGATGGTGGTGTCGCGATCCACCTTGTAGCCGGCAAACGCGCCGAACACCGTGTAGGACGGCGCATGGCGGGTGTTGGCGGCATCGGCATACACCGACGACACGTAACGGCTGTCGGCGCCCACCTGCCAGTTGGGGTCGATGTCGTAGGTCAGCCAGAAATTAGCCACCCGTTCCGGGATGTTGGTGGGTGTGTTGCCCTTGCGCGAGACGCTGGTGCCGCCGACGTTTTCGTTGAATTCGTCGTACTGGGCATCGACGTAGGCGAAGTTACCTTCGGCCAGCAGTTGCGGGGTGACGCGCAGTGATGCCGCCAGCTCCACGCCGTGTGACGATTGTTTGCCCACCGGCTGGGTGAAGCCGGGGTTGTTCGGGTCGGCGGTGGCCAGGTTTTTCCGTTCGATATGGTAAGCCGCCACGGTGGCGGCGCCGCGACCGTCAAGGAAGCTGAACTTGCTGCCCACCTCGACCTGTTTGCCAGTGCTCAGGTCAAAGTCGCGCAGCTGGGCAAAGGTGGCGGTGGTGAGGATACCGGCGGGCGGATCGGCGGCGGTGCTGTACTGCACGTAGACGTTGGCCGCTGGGGTGAGCTCGTAAACCAGACCGATACGCCCGGTGGTGGGCTCGTAGTTGCGTTTGAAGTCCAGTGGGTTGTTGGCGTTGACCGCCCGGTAGTTGTGCACCTGCAGGTCGATGTGGTCGTAGCGCAGGCCACTCAGCAGCGACAGGCGCTCGGTCAGTTGCAGGCGGTTCTCCACGAACGCCGCCCAGGTATCGACGGTG
The DNA here is from genome assembly GCF_052147955.1 of Pseudomonas sp. NUPR-001. NCBI lineage: Bacteria > Pseudomonadati > Pseudomonadota > Gammaproteobacteria > Pseudomonadales > Pseudomonadaceae > Pseudomonas > Pseudomonas sp. NUPR-001. Next base: position 4,248,776 of record NZ_CP197353.1, on the reverse strand, counting down.
TTCTGACGGTTTTTCTGGTAGCCCGGCACCATGCCATCGAGGTCGTAGAAGTGCCCGGGGTCGAAGTTTGCCGGGTCAACGCTGCCGAACGGCCCACTGACCGAGCGCGGGTAGTTCATCTGCACGTTGTGGCTGTAGTCCAGGCCGCTCGACCATTGGCTGTTCATCCCAAAGAGTGTGCCTTGATGCAGCAGTTCCAGGCGGTTGCCGTTGAGCTCCTGATCATGGCGCTGCAACAGTGCGTTGGAGCGGATGACCTGGCTGTTGTCGGCGTTGTAGGTGTAGGTTTCGAGGTTACGGAAGTTACGCTCGGTGTTGTAGTGGTAGAGGGTGTTGCGCAGCGAGGTGTCGCTGTTGAAGCGGTACTCGGTGATCGAACGCAGCCAGCGTACGCGTTGCTCGTAGCGACCATCTTCGACGTTGTAGTTTTCAAAGCGCCGGCTCTCGTCGACCTTCATTTCGCCGCCCAGCGGGTTGAGCACCGGGCTGCCCCAGTACGGGCTGTCGACGCTTTCGTTCTGGTATTCCAGGGCCAGGGTATGCGACAGCTGGTCGTTGATGTCGGTCAGCAGCGAGAAGGCCACACTCCAGGCATCGCGCTCTTCACGGTCGACGTAACCATTGCTGTGGGTGTGGCTGAAGTCCAGGCGCGCGTAGTTGCGTATGCCATCGCCGTCGTTGAGGGCGTGATTGAAGCCAAACGAGGTTTCGCTGCTGTCGTAAGAGCCGTACTTGATGCGGCCTTCGTTGAAGCTTTCGTCGCGGCTGGCCAGCTTGGTGATGTAGTTGATCGAGCCCCCCACTGCACCGGCGCCGAACAGAAAGCTCGAAGGCCCGCCGATGGCTTCGACGCGGTCGTAGATCCAGCTGTCTACCGGCCGTGCGGCAATCGCGTCGTACTGCACGCTGATGCCGTTGAACAACTGGGTGATCTGCGCACCGGAGAAGCCACGGTAGGCCACCGAACCTGCCGAACCGGGCGGTGAGGCGGCGGTCATGCCGGGCACGCCGTTGAGCATGTCCTGGGTGGTTTGTGCGCCGCGTTGTTCGATCTGCTGGCGGTTGACGACCGTCACCGAAGCGGGGGTTTCCCGTGGGGTCAGGCCGAGGCGTGAACCGGTTTGCGACGGCGTGTCGAGCAGCACGCCTTCGTCGCTTTCTGCGCGCTCGCTGATGCGCAGGTCAGGCAGGGTCAACGGCGCTTCGGCCGAGGCTTGAAAGGACAACGCGCACAGCAGCGCCGCGCAACCGGAAAGGCGATAGGTGTAAGGCATCAAAGGTACTCTGGAAATTGAGCCAGCGGCCAGCGACACCTGACGGGCAGGTGCAGCTAAATGGCCGGTTACCGGCAGCCGGACAGGCTGCCGCAGGGATCAAGCCAGAAGCGGGGAGGCGCGGGGGTTGGCAGCGGGCCAGCAATAGCGTGGCGGGGCCTTGCTGCGCAGTTCGCGGTGATAACGCCGAGTGCGGGTGGCAGCCAGCAGCCAGCCGATGACCAGCGCCAGGCCCAGGCACACCACGGCAGCGGCGCACACCGGGCAGGTTTGCATGCTGTCCCAGCCGGAGACGGACTGGTCGCTGAAATCACTTTTCAGCGTCGGCCCGGCGCTGCCCATCGCCGAGCAGTAGGCACCGCCGACACCGTTGAGCTGCAGGCCCATCATCTGCCCATGACCGATACCGCAGGCGAACAGATTGAACAGGACACAGAAATACAGAGTCCAGGCAATCAGCGGGCGGTTGGCGGGGGATGGGTTCATGGACGCGACTCTATCATTGATGGCCAAAGGCTAGAAAGGCATATCAGGCGTGTCCGTCAGGCAAACGTGCGGGCGGTGGGTTGTACTGGGCGAAGCTGACATCATCGGTTTGGTCCACGCGCTTCTTCAGGCGTTCATTGAAGGCCCGGTTGACCGCGTACTGCCCGCCAGAGGTGGTGCGAAACTGCGCGGTGAGGGTGATGCCGTTGAGGTTCATGCTATCGACGCCAAACACCTGCAGAGGGCCTTGCAGGCTGTGGCGCAGCATCGGGTCTTCACTGATCGAGTGGCCGACTTCACGGATCAGGCGCAAGGCACTGTCAACGTCGGTTTCATAGCTGAACTGCACGGAAAAGAACGCGTAGGCGAACTGTCTCGACTGGTTGGTGACGGCCTTGATCTGGCCGAACGGCACCGAGTGCACGAAGCCTTTGCCGTCACGCAGGCGCAGGGTGCGGATGGTCAGGCTTTCGACCGTGCCGGCGTGACCGGAGTCGAGCACGACCCAATCGCCGATGGCAATGGTGTCTTCGATGAGGATGAACAGCCCGGTAATAACATCTTGCACCAGTTGCTGGGAGCCGAAGCCGATGGCCAGGCCAACCACCCCGGCACCGGCCAGGAACGGCGCGACGTTGATACCCAGGTTGGCCATGGTGGTGATGGTGCAGATCACCACCAGCACGATTTTTATCGCGTTACGCAGCATCGGCAGGATGGTGCGCACCCGCGTGCTGGGCTGGCGGGCGGCGCGGCGCCCGACCGTGGGCTTGAGTGCTTCCTGAATGGCGGTGTCGATCACCACCCACAGCAGCCAGGTGACCAGCAGGATCAGGCCGATGCTGCTCAACGAGTCGCTGATGGCCCGGCCGAGGCTGTTGCGCAGGGCGAAATCGAGCACGGAAAAACCCCAGATGCGCCCCAGCAGTTCAATGAAAATCACCGCAATGGCGATGCGCAGCAGGGCGTGGGCGAGGTTGCGCAACAACTCCTTGTAGGGGCGCAGGCGGGCCCTGGCATCCTCTTCGTTCTGGTGCTTGAACATGCGTTGCAGCACGGTACTGATAAACACCGTGCCGATCAGCAGTATCGAAGTCAGCAAGGCCTTTTGCAGTGCGCGCTGACTCTCTTCACCGGCGCCGATCAGGTTCACCGCCGAGACTAGGATCATCATCAGGATCGGCAGAAACCACAGCACCGAGAATATCCGCAGGGTTTCTTGCAAGGCATGGTGTTGCAAGCGGTCGTGCAGGGCACGGTTACGGATCAGGTGCGCCACTGGCCGGCGCAGTTTGAGCACCAACGCGGCAAACGCCAGGGTGGCCAGCAGGCCAGTCACGGCAGCGACGCTGGTGGTGATATTGCCACCCAGAAAGCGGGCGATTTGCGGGCTGGTCAGGGCATCGCTCCAGGCTGCCAGAAAGCCGATCAGAAACAATGGGCGTGGCGCCACCTGGCGAATGATGCGTACCGCCGTGCGCTTGTGCCCGGCGTCGAACAGGGTGATCAAGCAGAGAATGATCGAGGTGGAAAAAATGCCGCTGCTGGTGGCGTAGGCCAGGCTCATGCCCAGCGCGCGACCTGCCGAGAACGCAAGGAAATGGCTGACGTAGAGGGTGACGATCAGGCTCAGCAGCGCCGGCAGAGTGTAAGACAGCAGGTATTTGATCACCTGCTGTGGCCGTGCGCGCTCGCGCAGCAGACGCGCGCGGTTGCAGGTGCGTGCCAGCAGACGGCCGAGGTTGGTGAGGGCGGCGAAAGCCAGCAGCCAGGTGATGGTCAGCAGGGCGAAATCGCGCCACAGTTCCAGAGGGCTGAGCCCGGAATGGTGGGTGACCAGCTCATCGACCTCGTCGGCGGCGCGGTTAGCGCGCAGGCGCCAGTTGTCGACCAGGTGATTATCGACATTCAGTTCTTCACTGACATTGTCCAGGCCATCGGCAATTGCGCCGAGCAGACCGCCTTGAACCACGGGTTCTGCCGGTTCGGCTGGTTTGGTGCTGGTGGGCACCAGGCCGGCGGCGCTGGCCAGCTGAAGACTCAGCAGGCAGCCAAGCAGCAGGGCGACGAGGGATCGGGTCACTGGATACTCCTTGAACCGTGGATGACGGAAAGGGTAGCCAATGATCGGGTTAGCGGGGGGAACGATCGCGGGGCAAGCCCGCTCCTACTGGAGCGGGCTTGCCCCGCGATCAGCGACTACTTACTGCCCGGTGTAAATCTGGTCAAACACACCACCGTCGTTGAAGTGAGTCTTCTGCACGGTGCGCCAGTCACCAAAGGTTTTTTCCACCGAGAGGAAATCGACTTTCGGGAAACGGTCGGTGTACTTGGCCAGCACCGCTGGGTCACGTGGACGCAGGTAGTTGTTGGCAGCAATTTCCTGGGCCTCTGGCGACCACAGGTACTTCAGGTAGGCCTCTGCGGTGGCACGGCTGCCTTTTTTGTCGACGACTTTGTCGACCACGCTTACCGGTGGCTCGGCTTCGGCGGAAACCGTCGGGTAGATGACTTCGAACTGATCACGACCGAACTCACGGGCGATCATTTCGGCTTCGTTCTCGAAGGTCACCAGCACATCGCCAATCTGGTTGGTCATGAAGGTGGTGGTGGCGGCGCGGCCACCGGTATCGAGTACCGGCGCTTGCTTGAACAGCTTGCCGACAAATTCCTTGGCCTTGTTTTCATCGCCGCCGTTCTTGAGCACATAGCCCCAGGCCGACAGGTAGGTGTAGCGGCCGTTACCGGAGGTTTTCGGGTTCGGTACGATGACCTGGACGCCGTCTTTGAGCAGATCAGGCCAGTCTTTCAGGGCTTTTGGGTTGCCCTTGCGGACGATGAACACGGTGGCCGAGGTGAACGGTGCGCTGTTGTTCGGCAGGCGCGTAACCCAATTCTCGGGTACCAGTTTGCCGTTGTCGGCCAGGGCGTTGATGTCGGTGGCCATGTTCATGGTAATGACGTCAGCCGGCAGGCCATCGATCACCGAGCGCGCTTGCTTGCTCGAACCGCCAAACGACATCTGTACGGTGATTTTCTCTTTGTGCTCGGCTTCCCAGTGTTTCTGGAAGGCGGCGTTGTAGTCTTTGTAGAAGTCGCGCATCACGTCATAAGAGACGTTCAGCAGCGGGGCAGGGGCGGCCTGGGCCAATGAGCCCAGAGCGAGGCCGGCAGCCAGAAGCGAGGCACTAAAGAGTTTTTTCACTGCGCATTCCTTGTTCGAATTGGCGTTAAAGGCATTATGCCATCGACTATAGCGGTTCGGCCTTAGGCGCTAAAAGATTAAAAAGTACTTTGCTTATTCCATTTTCTTGAATAACGCGTTACCGCAACGTGAGCAGAACGCGGCACCGTGTTCATGGTGACCTTTGCGGCACACCGGGCAGTCGTGTTGGAGCTGTTCACCGCGCATGGCATTGGCCAGTTCTGCGGTGAAGATCCCGGTTGGTACGGCAATGATCGAATAACCGGTGATCATCACCAGTGAGGAAATCACCTGGCCGAGCGGTGTCTTGGGCACGATGTCGCCAAAGCCGACCGTGGTCAGGGTCACGATGGCCCAGTAGATGCCTTTGGGAATGCTGGTGAAACCATGCTCGGGGCCTTCGACTACGTACATCAAGGTGCCGAACACCGTGACCAGGGTCGAGACACTGAGCAGAAACACGATGATTTTCTGCTTGCTGCCCTGCAGTGCCGACAGCAGGTAATGCGCCTGTTTGAGGTAAGGGCTGAGTTTGAGCACGCGAAAGATCCGCAGCATTCGGATTACGCGGATGATCAGCAGGTACTGGGCGTCGCTGTAATACAAGGCAATGATCCCCGGCACGATCGCCAGCAGATCGACCAGGCCGTAGAAGCTGAAGGCATAGCGCAAGGGTTTGGGTGAGCAGTACAGGCGCGTCAGGTACTCGGCCAGAAAGATCGCGGTAAAGCCCCATTCGATCATGGCCAGCAGGCCGGCGTAGTTCTGGTGAACCTCGTCGATACTGTCGAGCACCACGGTGATCAGGCTGGCGAGAATGATCAGCAACAGGATGCTGTCGAAGCGTCGGCCAGCGACGGTATCGGTTTGAAAAACGATGATGTAGAGCCGCTCGCGCCAGCTCGAAGGGGTGTCCATGCTCAACTCCATTGCACAATGGAGCTGAGCCTAGGGGCAGCGTCTCAGCTATGCAAGCGGCTGGCACGACGGGCCAGGGGCTGGCGGCTCAGGCGCTGGCCGATCAGTACCAGCCAGCAGGCGAGGATGAACGGCGCGGTCAGGCCGGGCACCGGCAACTGCGCGACCACAGGTTGCAGCACGATGGCCAGGAGCATCGCCAGCAGCGGCAGCCAGGGTTGCTTGCGGGTCTGGCTGAAGGCCAATGCTGCCAGGGCGGCGTTGAAACCGTAGAGGCCGGCATACGCGGCGCTGGCTTCACCACCGAGCAGGGCAACGCTGCCGCCCAATGCAGCGCCGAGCAGGGCCCAGGCGGCGGCATAGCGGTTGGCGATCAGCAGGCCGATGGCGATCAGCAGGCCAGCCAGCGGGTTATCCAGCAAAAAGATCTGGCCCAGGCCACGAACCAGGGCATAGAGCGCATTGGGCTCTACGGCCGTGGCGGCGCTGGCGCTCGGTTGGCTGACCAGCAGCACAGCCCAGCCGATCAGCACGAACGGCGCGGTGTAGGCCGGCAGCAACAGGTTGGAGCTGGCGCGTTTGAGCCACTGGTGCACGAGCATGCTGCTCAGGCCACCGGCGGCGATGATCAGCGGCGGCAGGATCGCCGACCAGGGCAGTGCATAGCTGAGCAGCAGGCCGATCAACACACCGTTGTAACTGTACAGGCCGGCTTGGCGATCGGTGCGGTTGTAGCCGCGACGCTGGGCAGTGAGCAGGCCGGCGAGGGCGCCGAGCAGGGCGCCGCCAACCAGGTCGGGTGCGGTCAGGGTGATGGCCAGCAGGCACAACAGCCCACACAGCGGGCTGCGCTGCAGCAGGACCTGGCTGAAGCCATTGAGCAAGGCCGTGGCCCAGTCGGGGCACGGGTTGACGAAATTCTTGGTGTACATGGGGGCAGTCTGGGTTGATGTGGAGTGGGGCAGCCTCTGTCGGGCCGGGTTTTCCCACGTGGAATTTCGGGTGATTCTATCGCGGGGCAAGCCCGCTCCCACAGGGTTGTTGGAAAACCTGTGGGAGCGGGCTTGCCCCGCGATGTTTTTACATCAAATCAACGTCTCGATCCGCAGCGTATTAGTCGATCCCGGCTTGCCAAAAGGCACACCGGCAGTGATCAACAGGGTGTCGCCGCGGCTGGCCATGCCTTGTGCCTGGGCAATTTCCAGCGCCGTCGAGCAGATTTCATCGACCTGACGCAGGCGATCATTAACCACCGAGTGCACGCCCCAGGCGACGCTCAGGCGACGCGCGGTGGCCAGGTTCGGGGTCAGGTTGAGGATCGGCGCCCGTGGCCGTTCGCGGGCCGCACGCAGGGTAGAAGCACCCGACTCGCTGTAATTGACCAGCACCGCCACCGGCAGAATGCCGCTGATTCGACGGATCGCACAGCTGATCGCATCCGACACCGTGGCTTCGGCTTTTGGCCGGCCAACGTCCAGTTGTGCCTGGTAGTCCGGGCCATTCTCGACCTGACGGATGATCTTGCTCATCATCTGCACGGCTTCGAGCGGGTAATCACCCGAGGCGGTTTCCGCCGAGAGCATCACTGCATCGGCGCCTTCAGCCACGGCATTGGCCACGTCGGTGACTTCAGCGCGGGTAGGGGCGGGGGAGAAGCGCATCGATTCGAGCATCTGCGTGGCAACCACCACCGGTTTGCCCAACTCGCGGCAGGTATTGATGATGCTCTTCTGGATCTGCGGCACGCTCTCGGCCGGCACTTCCACACCGAGGTCACCACGGGCCACCATGATCGCGTCGCTCAATTCGGCGATGGCGCGCAGTTGGGTGACTGCCGAAGGCTTCTCGATCTTGGCCATCAGGTAGGCGCGATCGCCGATCAGTTGACGTGCTTCAACGATATCTTCCGGGCGCTGAACGAACGACAGGGCAACCCAGTCGACCCCCAGTTCCAGGCCGAAGGTCAGGTCGCGGCGGTCCTTGGCGGTCAGCGGGCTGAGGTCGAGCACCGCTTGCGGGACGTTGACGCCCTTGCGGTCAGACAGCTCGCCGCCGTTGAGCACTTCAGTCTCGATCGCATCGCTGTGCTTGGCGGTAACGCGCAGGCGCAGCTTGCCGTCATCGAGCAGCAAATCCATGCCGGGTTCCAGCGCAGCGATGATTTCCGGGTGCGGCAGGTTGACCCGCTCGGCGGTGCCGGGGGTGCTGTCCAGGTCCAGGCGCAGGGCCTGACCGCGTTGCAGTTGCACCTTGCCTTCAGCGAAACGGCCAACACGCAGTTTCGGCCCTTGCAGGTCCATGAGGATGCCCAGCGGATAGTTCAGCTGGCTCTCTACTTCACGAATCCACTGGTAGCGCAGGGCGTGGTCCTGGTGTTCGCCGTGGCTGAAGTTGAGGCGAAAGATGTTGACGCCAGACTCGACCAGTTGGCGGATGTCGTCGATGCCGTTGATGGCAGGGCCCAGGGTCGCGAGGATTTTGACTTTTTTATCAGGCGTCATGGTTTGGCACTCTCAAGGATCAGAATGGCGCGGAAGTCGTTGACGTTGGTGCGCGTTGGCTCAGTAACGATCAAGGCATCGAGCGCGGCGAAATAGCCGTAGCCATTGTTGTTGTCCAGTTCATCGCTGGCCGATAGGCCCAGGGCCTCGGCGCGGGCATAGCTGTCTGGGGTCATCAGCGCGCCAGCGTTGTCTTCCGAGCCGTCGATGCCATCGGTGTCACCGGCCAGGGCGTATACGCCCGGCAGGCCCTTGAGGCTTTCGGTCAGGCTCAGCAGGAACTCGGCGTTGCGCCCGCCACGGCCATTGCCGCGTACGGTGACCGTGGTTTCCCCGCCGGACAGAATCACGCAGGGCGGCGACAGTGGCTGACCGTGCAGGACGATCTGGCGGGTGATACCGGCATGGACTTTCGCCACTTCCCGCGACTCGCCTTCCAGGTCGCCGAGAATCAGCGGGCTGAAGCCGGCCTGGCGGGCTTTGACCGCGGCCGCTTCCAGCGATTGCTGTGGGCGGGCGATCAACTGGAAGTGGCTGCGTGCCAGCGCCGGATCATCGGCCTTGACCGTTTCCGAGGCCGGATTGTTCAGCCAGGCGGTGACGGCTGCAGGCGCTTCGATGTTGTAGCGCTTGAGAATCGCTAGGGCTTCAGCCGAGGTGCTCGGGTCGGCCACGGTCGGGCCCGAGGCGATGACCGTGGCCAGGTCGCCCGGTACATCGGAAATCGCATAGGTGTACACCGTGGCAGGCCAGCAGGCCTTGGCCAAACGGCCACCCTTGATCGCCGAGAGGTGCTTGCGTACGCAGTTCATCTCGCCGATGGTGGCGCCAGACTTGAGCAGCGCCTTGTTGATCTGTTGCTTGTCGGCCAGGGTCAGGCCTTCGGCCGGCAGTGCCAGCAGGGCAGAGCCGCCGCCAGACAGCAGGAAAATTACGCGGTCGTCTTCGCTGAGGTTGCTGACCATCTCCAGCACGCGCTTGGCCACGGCCAGGCCTGCGGCGTCAGGTACCGGGTGGGCGGCTTCGACCACTTCAATCTTCGAGCAACTGGCGCCGTGACCGTAGCGGGTCACCACCAGGCCGGAAACTGGGCCTTGCCAACTGCGTTCAACCACTTCAGCCATGGCCGCTGCGGCTTTACCGGCGCCAATGACGATAACGCGACCGCTGCGGTCGCTGGGCAGGTGTGCTTCAAGCACCTGGCGAGGGTGCGCGGCGTCGATCGCCGTGGCGAACAGCTCGCGCAGAAAGTGTTGCGGATCGAGCGACATGTCAGGCTCCAATCTTATTATTCTGCAGAATCGAAAACGCCCCTGGATCTGCCTCCGTGCAGGCCGACCCAGAGGCGGGTGGTGCTCTTTGTAGCGGCAAGCTTCAAGTTTTGAGCTTCAAGACCAGGTAGATCGATGCGCGATCTGCTTGTTCTTAGCGCTCGAAACGTGCCGCGTGCGGCTTACTCGTCCCCGCGGATCGAGAAGTTGGCCATGTGTTCCAGGCCTTTGATCAGTGCCGAGTGGTCCCAGTTGGCGCCACCGATGGCCGCGCAGGTGCTGAACACTTGCTGGGCGTTGGCGGTGTTGGGCAGGTTGATGTTCAGTTCCTTGGCGCCTTGCAGGGCCAGGTTCAGGTCTTTCTGGTGCAGGCTGATGCGGAAGCCTGGATCGAAGGTGCCTTTGATCATGCGCTCGCCGTGCACTTCGAGGATCTTCGAGGAGGCGAAGCCGCCCATCAGTGCTTCACGCACCTTGGCAGGATCAGCGCCGTTCTTGGCGGCGAACAGCAGGGCTTCGGCAACTGCCTGAATGTTCAGGGCAACGATGATCTGGTTGGCAACCTTGGCGGTCTGGCCGTCGCCGTTACCACCGACGCGGGTGATGTTCTTGCCCATGGCCTGGAACAGCGGCAGTGCGCGTTCGAACGCTTTCGGGCAACCACCGACCATGATGCTCAGGGTTGCGGCTTTGGCGCCGACTTCACCGCCCGATACCGGGGCGTCCAGGTAGGCGGCGCCGGTGGCTTTGATTTTCTCGGCGAAGGCTTTGGTCGCGGTTGGCGAAATCGAGCTCATGTCGATGACGACTTTGTTCGGGCCAACGCCTTCGGCAACGCCGTTCTGGCCGAACAGCACGCTTTCAACCTGTGGGGTGTCGGGCACCATGACGATGATGAACTCAGCTTCCTGGGCCACTTCTTTCGGGTTGGCCAGGGCCACGCCACCGGCAGCGATCAGGTCGGCGGGTGCTGCGTCGTGATGGGTGGAGACAAACAGGCTGTGACCTGCTTTCTGCAGGTTCGAGGCCATTGGGAGGCCCATGATGCCAGTGCCGATAAATCCGATTTTAGCCATGAGAATTGCCTCTTGTAATTGTTTGATGGGGTGACCTGTAGGAGCGGGCTTGCCCCGCGATAGCGGTGTTGAAGTCACTATCGCATCGCGGGGCAAGCCCGCTCCTACCGAGAATTCAGATTGCGTTGTGGCTTTTCAACCAGCCCAGGCCTGCTTCGGTGGTGGTCAGCGGCTTGTATTCACAGCCCACCCAGCCCTGGTAACCGATGCGGTCCAGGTGTTCGAAGAGGAAGCGGTAGTTGATTTCACCGGTACCCGGCTCGTTGCGGCCCGGGTTGTCGGCCAGCTGGATGTGGTTGATCTTGGCCAGGTTGCCTTCCATGGTGCGGGCCAGGTCGCCCTCCATGATTTGCATGTGGTAGATGTCGTATTGCAGGAACAGGTTGTCGCTGCCCACTTCGGCCTGAATGTCCAGGGCTTGCTGGGTGGTGTTCAGGTAGAAGCCCGGGATGTCACGGGTGTTGATCATTTCCATGACCAGCTTGATCCCGGCAGCCTGCAGCTTGTCGGCGGCGTACTTGAGGTTGTCGACGAAGGTCTTGCGCACGGTGGCGCAATCCGGGCCTTGTGGGCGGATACCGGCCAGGCAGTTGACCTGGGTGTTGCCCAGTACCTGAGCGTAGGCAATGGCCAGGTCGACACCGGCGCGGAACTGCTCGACACGGGCCGGATCGCACGCGATGCCGCGATCACCTTTGGCCCAGTCACCGGCTGGCAGGTTGAACAGCACCTGGGTCAGGCCGTGGGCATCGAGCTGCTGCTTGATCTCAGCCGAGCTGAAATCGTACGGGAACAGGTATTCGACACCGCTGAAGCCAGCATCGGCTGCAGCCTTGAAACGGGCGAGGAAGTCCTGCTCGGTGAACAGCATGGACAGGTTAGCGGCAAAGCGTGGCATGGTTGTCTCCTTGCAAAAGTGGGCCCTGCGCCTATCGCAACAGGGCCTTTGCTACGTTCAGTCGAGCAGGGAAATCGCGGTTGGCGCGTCGTTGCCGACCAGGGCCAGGTCTTCGAATTCGTTGACCGCGTTGATTTCAGTACCCATGGAAATGTTGGTCACGCGCTCGAGGATAACCTCGACCACCACCGGAACCTTGAACTCTTCAGCCAGTTTTTGCGCTTTGAGCAGGGCCGGGGCGATTTCGTCAGGCTCGGTAACACGCAGGGCCTTACAGCCCAGACCTTCAACCACGGCGACGTGATCGACACCATAACCATTGAGCTCTGGCGCGTTGACGTTTTCGAACGCCAGCTGCACGCAGTAGTCCATCTCGAAGCCACGCTGCGCCTGACGGATCAGACCCAGGTAGGAGTTGTTCACCAGTACGTGAACGTACGGCAGGTTGAACTGCGCACCTACCGCCAGTTCTTCGATCATGAACTGGAAGTCATAGTCGCCCGACAGCGCAACAACCTTGCGAGTTGGGTCGGCTTTTACCACGCCCAGTGCAGCAGGGATGGTCCAGCCCAGTGGGCCGGCCTGACCGCAGTTGATCCAGTGACGTGGCTTGTACACGTGGAGGAACTGGGCACCGGCGATTTGCGACAGACCGATGGTGCTGACGTAGCAGGTGTCTTTGCCGAACACCTGGTTCATTTCCTGGTACACGCGCTGTGGCTTGACCGGCACGTTGTCGAAGTGGGTCTTGCGCTGCAGGCTGGACTTGCGCTGTTGGCAGTCTTCCAGCCAGGCGCTGCGATCCTTGAGCTTGCCAGCGGCTTTCCACTCGCGGGCCACTTCCAGGAACACGTCCAGTGCGGCACCAGCGTCGGAAACGATACCCAGGTCAGGGGTGAATACCCGGCCAATCTGGGTCGGTTCGATATCGACGTGAATGAAACGGCGGCCTTCGGTGTAGACATCAACCGAACCGGTGTGACGGTTGGCCCAACGGTTACCGATACCCAGAACCACGTCAGACTTGAGCATGGTCGCGTTGCCGTAGCGGTGCGAGGTCTGCAGGCCGACCATACCGACCATCAGCGGGTGATCGTCAGGGATGATGCCCCAGCCCATCAGGGTCGGGATCACTGGAATGCCGGTCAGTTCAGCGAATTCGACCAGTTTGTCGCAGGCGTCAGCGTTGATGATGCCGCCACCAGCAACCAACAGTGGACGCTCGGCGGTGTCGAGCATGGCCAGGGCCTTCTCGACCTGTACGCGGTTAGCAGCTGGCTTTTGTACTGGCAGCGGCTGGTAGGCGTCGATGTCGAATTCGATTTCGGCCATCTGCACGTCGAACGGCAGGTCGATCAGCACAGGGCCTGGACGGCCGGAGCGCATTTCGTAGAAGGCTTTCTGGAACGCGTACGGCACTTGGCCTGGTTCGAGAACGGTGGTTGCCCACTTGGTGACAGGCTTGACGATGCTGGTGATGTCAACGGCCTGGAAATCTTCTTTGTGCATACGGGCACGCGGCGCCTGGCCGGTGATGCACAGAATTGGGATCGAGTCGGCAGAGGCGCTGTACAGGCCGGTGACCATGTCAGTGCCGGCAGGGCCGGAGGTGCCGATGCACACGCCGATGTTGCCGGCCTTGGTGCGGGTGTAGCCCTCGGCCATGTGCGAGGCGCCTTCAACGTGACGAGCGAGGACGTGATCGATACCGCCAACTTTCTTCAGGGCCGAGTACAGCGGGTTGATTGCAGCACCCGGGATACCAAACGCGGTTTCAACACCTTCGCGGCGCATCACCAGAACGGCTGCATCAATTGCTCTCATTTTGCTCATGGTTTTGTGCCTCTTTGATTTTGTAATTGTATACAAATGGCTTTTCGTCAGAGTGTATTCACGCCAGGCGACTCTGGTCAATCCATTTTCATCGGCGATGGGTGCTTTCGTCGGGAAGGCCATAAAAAAGGCATTTCGTCAGAATTGGTTTATCGCTCTCGAAATATTGTATACAAAAAAATTCGCCATTGTGTTCTATTTGTTCTATTGCTTTCACACCTGCCCTCAGGGCTTCTAACAACAAGAGGACCTTTCCATGAACGCATTGACCCTGAAAGTCGCTGTCAGCCTGGTGAACGCCGCGCTGGCTGCGGGTCGCAAGATCTCCGCCGCACCTTTGACCGTGGCGGTGCTCGACAACGGCGGCCACTTGCTGGCCTTGCAACGTGAAGACGGCGCCAGCCTGCTACGCCCGCAAGTGGCGATGGGCAAAGCCTGGGGCGCGATTGCGCTGGGCAAGGGCTCGCGCCTGCTGGCGCTGGACGCACAGCAGCGCCCGGCGTTTTTCGCCGCGCTCAATGGCCTGGGGCAAAGCCCGGTGGTGCCGGCGCCGGGTGGCGTGCTGATTCGTAATCAGCAGGGCGTGGTGTTGGGGGCGATCGGTATCAGTGGCGATACGTCGGATATCGATGAGCAGTGCGCGATCAGTGCGATCGAGGAGGCGGGGTTGACCGCTGATGCGGGGGTAGCGGCTTAAGGTTTTTCGCGGGGCAAGCCCGCTCCTACCGGCTTTGGTGGGAGCGGGCTTGCCCCGCGCTGCTTACACCTCAGGCTCACAGCCCTTGAGCACCAGACGAATGATGGTCTGCGTGGCCGCCTCGTAGTCGCTGTCTTCAAGCTTGGCTTTGCCGGTGACCACCGAAATCTGCCAGTCGAAGTCCGCGTAGGTCTGGGTTGCTGCCCAGATGCTGAACATCAGGTGGTGCGGGTCAACTGCGGCAATCTGGCCACGGTCGATCCAGGCCTGGATGCACTCGATATTGTGCCGGGCCTGCTCGTTGAGCTGTTCGACCTGGCTGCTGCTCAGGTGTGGCGCACCGTGCATGATCTCGCTGGCAAACACTTTGGACGCAAAGGGCAAGTCGCGGGAAATGCGCACTTTGGAGCGGATGTAGGCACTCAGTACCTCTTTCGGCTCGCCGTCGGCATTGAACGGCGTCGATGCCTGCATGATCGGCTCGATAATGCTTTCCAGCACCTCGCGATAGAGGTTTTCCTTGGATTTGAAGTAGTAGTAGACGTTTGGCTTGGGCAGCCCGGCCTTGGCCGCGATGTCACTGGTTTTGGTGGCGGCGAAGCCTTTGTCGGCGAACTCCTCACTGGCTGCGCGCAGGATCAGTTCTTTGTTGCGCTCGCGAATGGTGCTCATGGTGCTGGACGGTCCTTTGACGCTGCGAGCGCGGATGGTAGCACCGAAAATCAATCGAGAACATGCAGCCCAGCGCTTTCCCCCCGCCGACGGCGTACCGGGCACAGGAGAAAGCGGGCGGTCACGCGGTCACCTCAGGAGCGAGCTTCGGTGAAGGCGCAGGCCATCTCGGCCGAGTTGTTGCATTCGAAATAGGAAATACCGAACGGCCCGGACTTCTCTACCCAGTTTTCAGTGCGCTGTAATTGCACCCGAACATCCGGAGTCACCTCCGGGCGGTAGCGCAGGTCGACGGGTTTGCCCTCTGCAGTGCGGTAGGTGCATTTGTTCAGGGTGCCTACTTTGGTGTTGTTGTCCGGGAAAAACAGCGCGCTATCGAATGTGACCAGGGCGCCTGTGACAGGCCCTTGAAGCACGCCAAGCCATTAGCCCTGACCGCTGGCGGTCGCTGCTGTATAGATCCCGTTGATGTGGCTGATGGCCGAGACGTTAGGGCAGTATTCGACGCCGCTTGCCATTGATTGGCTTGCGTACAGCGCAAGCGCGAGCAGGCCGAGTTTTCCTGTCGACATGTGGTAACTCCATTGGTTAGAAAGTAGACGCTACGCTGAATGCGTGTGGCGAAACGGATGCTAACCAGTGGTAAAACAGGCGAAAGCAGGCGGAATTTCCGATTGTTGAAGGAATGGGCCACTGCGGGCGAGGGAATCGTCCTTGAGTGCGATAACCTGTGTTTCGTGATAAACGCCACCTGAAATTTTCAGGGTTCAAGGGGAGTCCCATGGCAGGAAGCAGTCTTTTGGTATTGATCGATGACATCGCCACCGTGCTCGACGATGTTTCGTTGATGACCAAGGTCGCGGCAAAAAAGACCGCAGGTGTATTGGGTGATGACCTGGCGCTCAATGCCCAGCAGGTCACCGGGGTGCGTGCCGAACGGGAGATCCCGGTGGTCTGGGCGGTGGCCAAGGGTTCGTTCATCAACAAGCTGATTCTTGTACCGGCAGCCTTGTTGATCAGCGCCTTCATCCCCTGGGCGGTGACTCCGCTGCTAATGGTGGGCGGTGCGTTCCTGTGCTTTGAGGGGTTCGAAAAGATCGCCCACAAATTCCTCCACAGCAGCGCTGAAGAGCAGGCCCAGCATGAGGCCAGAAGCGAGGCACTGGCGGACCCGGCAGTTGATCTGGTGGCGTTTGAGCAGAGCAAGATCAAGGGCGCAGTGCGTACCGATTTCATTCTCTCGGCAGAGATCATTGCGATCACCCTGGGTACGGTTGCGACGGCGCCGTTACCCCAGCAGATTGTTGTGCTGTCGGGCATTGCCATCATCATGACCATCGGCGTTTATGGCTTGGTGGCCGGTATCGTCAAACTCGATGATCTGGGCCTGTGGCTGACCCAGAAAGCCTCCCGTGTGGCGCAGGCCGTGGGTAACGGCATTCTGCGCGCGGCGCCGTACATGATGAAAAGCCTGTCGGTGATTGGTACCGCAGCGATGTTTCTGGTCGGTGGCGGGATTCTGGTGCATGGCGTGGCGCCGCTGCATCATGCCATCGAGGCGTTCAGTGAAGGGCGGGGTGGGGCGCTGACCGGGGCGTTGCTCAATGGTGGGCTGGGGATTGTTGCCGGGGCTGTGGTGCTGGCGGTGGTGGCTGTTGTCGGTAAGGTTTGGCGTACCATTAAAGGTTGAGAATTGTATCGCGGGGCAAGCCCGCTCCCACAGTAGGAGCGGGCTTGCCCGGCGATCACTTCAATTAGAAGTGCACTTTCACCAGGAAGCTTGCAGTGTTCTGGTCGGTATCAAAGGCATCGCTGTCTTTGATGCCGTACTTGTTCTTCCAGTAGTCGTATTCGAAACCGACGTACAGTTGTTTCTCACCCCAGTTCAGCGCTTTACCCAGGTCGTATTTGACCTGTGGGTTGAAGTGCAGGTTGGCGTGGTAGGTGCCGCGACGGCTGGTGGCGTCGTTATCGACCACCCAGTCCATGAAACCATCGATGAGAATGTCGGACTTGCCCACAGGAATGGTGTACGACCACACCGGGGTGATCTGCCAGACGTTGTCACCGGCACGGCTGCCTTCGGTGTTGCGCTGGTAGAAGTTCAGCTGGAAGTAGTCGAAGCCTGGGATGGCCAGGTCGAAACCAGGACCGATCAGGTAGGACTCGGTATCGCCCTCACCAAACTCGTAGGTCATGGCCAGCAGCACGTCTTTGATCGGGCCGAATTCCAGTTTCTGGTCGAAGATCTTGCCGAACGACAGGCGCGGGCTGAACTCGCCGTAGTAGGTGTTATCGCCGTTGTTGAAGTCCTTGTCGCCGTTGTAGAAGATCTTGTCGACGAAGAAGAAGTTGTCGCCGTACTTCCAGCCGTCAGCATGCTCGAAGGTTACGGTCTGCTGAATTTCCGGGTTGACCGCAAAATTCTTGCCCCACAGGTAGGTCAGGCTGTTGTTCTGCCATTGCAGCAGATCACCGGCGGTGGCGGCGGTGCTGGCCGCCAACAGGCCGCCCGCGAGAATCAGGCTATTGGTAATGCGCATCGCTGTGTTGCTCCCTTAGATTGGATTTGTTGTCGGTACTCTGAATGGTGCCGTTAGCTTGAATACTTGTCTTTTGAGTCAGTTTTTTTCGATTGTCCACACCTGTTTGGCAAGAGTCGCGCCAGCTTTTTGGGGGCGGGGCAACAGTCCTGCTCGACGTCTTTCTGAACAAATGAAAAGGGTGTTTCAGGTTGGCGTGACGCTTGCCAACCGCCCGAATTCATTGACTGAGCGGTCAGCAAACGCAGGCAGGATCCATCCTGCCCTGAGCGAGGGGGCGCGCAGATTACTGGCTTGCGCGCGGGTCCTCAAGTGCTCCGTCCTGGAGCAGGTATCACTAAAACTGTGCGTTTGGTCAGGTTTTAGAAGTGAACCTTAACCAGGGCGCTGGTCACGCTCTGATTGGTGTCCAGGCGACCGCTGTTCTCGATACCGTATTTATCTTTCCAGTAGCTGTACTCAACACCCACGTACAACTGCTTGGCGCCCAGGTTCAGGGCCTTGCCCAGGTCGTATTTGACCTGTGGGTTGAACTGCAGGTTGGCGTGGTAGGTGCCGCGCCGGGTTTCGTCGTTATCGACCACCCAGTCCATGTAACCATCAATCAGGATGTCGGAACGTCCCACAGGGATGGTGTAGGAGAAGCTCGGGGTAATCTGCCAGACACCGTCACCCGGGCGGCTGCCCTCGGTGTTGCGCAGGTAGAAGTTCAGGTTGAAGTAGTTAAAGCCGGGAACGTTCAGGTTGAAGCCTGGGCCAATCAGGTAGGCCTCGTTGTCGCCTTCACCT
The DNA here is from genome assembly GCF_052147955.1 of Pseudomonas sp. NUPR-001. NCBI lineage: Bacteria > Pseudomonadati > Pseudomonadota > Gammaproteobacteria > Pseudomonadales > Pseudomonadaceae > Pseudomonas > Pseudomonas sp. NUPR-001. The sequence goes on along the minus strand of NZ_CP197353.1, from coordinate 4,230,613 downwards.
GACTCATAGGTCATGGCCACCAACACGTCTTTGATTGGGCCGAACTGCAGATTCTGGTTAAAGATCTTGCCGAGCGACAGGCGCGGGCTGAACTCACCGTAGTAGGTGTTGTTGCCTTTGTTGCGGTCGGTGCCGCCGTTGTAGAAGATCTTGTCGATGAACAGGAAAGTGTCGCCGTATTTCCACTGGTTGGCGTGTTCGAAGGTCACAGTCTGCTGGATTGCAGGGTTGACCTGGAAGTCCTTGCCATAGAGGTAGGAGAGGCTGTTGGTGTGCCAGAGCAACAGGTCCCCTGCGTTGGCTGGCACGGCGGCCAGCAGACTGCTACCCAACAGAAGGGAGGTGGTGATGCCTTTCATGTTGTGATTCCCGGCTTTGTTATTGTTGGTTTTCGGTTTTTTCGGCGCGAAGCGCCCCGGCCAGCCCGCTCCTACGGGTTGACGGTCTTGCGAGTTGCCTGGGTGAAGCTGGGCGGCAAGCGCCGCCCAAAAACTCAGTGCTGGTGGACGGCGTCGTTATGCGCCGCGCGTTCGGCGCCACCGAGGATGTTGAACAGCAGGTTGAGGATCAACGCGCTGACGGTGGCCATGGCGATGCCGCTGTGGGTGATCGGTTCCATCCATTGCGGCATCTGCGCGAAGAACTCCGGGCGTACGACTGGAATCAGGCCCATGCCAACGCTGACGGCCACCAGCAACTGGTTGCGGCGGTCGGCAATGTCGGCTTCCTGGAGGATCTTGATTCCGGTGGCCGCGACCATGCCGAACATGGCAATCGAGGCGCCACCCAGTACCGCAGGTGGAATCGAAGCGATCAGGAAGGCTGCCTTGGGCAGCAGGCTGAGCAGGATCAGAAATCCACCGGCCACTACGGTGACATAGCGGCAACGCACGCCGGTCATTTGCACCAAGCCGATGTTCTGGGCAAACGAGGAGTGGGTGAAGGTGTTGAAGAAACCGGCCACGAAGGACGCACCGGCGTCGCACATCAGGCCGCGACGCAGCATGCCCGGGGTGACCTCACGGTCGGTGACCTTGCCCAGGGCCAGGAACATGCCAGTGGACTCAACGAAGATGATCACCACCACCAGGCACATCGACAGAATCGGCGCCAGGCTGAAGGTCGGCATGCCGAAATGCAGCGGGGTAACCACTTGCACCCACGGCGCCTCATCGAGGCCGGAGAGGTCAACCATGCCGATGGAACCGGCGAGGATGTAGCCCAGGCCCATACCGATCAGCACCGAAACGTTGACCCAGAAACCGCGCATGAAGCGGTTGACCAGCAAAATAGTGGTCAGAACCAGGGCGGCAACCAGCAGATAAATGGGAGAGCCGAAGGACTCGGCTTCAGCGCCGCCACCGGCCCAGTTCACAGCAACCGGGAACAGCGACAAGCCGATGGAGGTGATGACCGTGCCGGTCACCAACGGCGGGAAGAAACGCACCACTTTGGACATGAACGGTGCGATCAGCATGCCGAAGAAACCGGCTGCAATCGTTGCACCGAAGATACCTTGCAGGCCGACGCCGGGCATACCGGCCATGGCCACCATGCTGCCGACGGCAGCAAAGCTTGCACCCATCATGACCGGCATGCGGATGCCGACAGCACCAATGCCGAACGACTGGACGATGGTGGCGACACCAGCGACCAGCAGGTCGGCATTGATCAGGAAAGCGACTTCTTCACGAGAAAGGCCGGCGGCCTGGCCGATGATCAGGGGCACTGCAATCGCGCCTCCGTACATCAGCAAGACATGTTGTAGACCCACCAGGAACAGTTGGAGCATGGGCAGTGGCTGTCGTGGGGGCGCAACAGGGATGTACGCCTTGCGTGACTCGGACATGCAACACCTCGGTTTTGTTTTTATTCTTTGAGCTGCAAGCTCAAGCGCCAGGCTTCAAGAAGAAGCAGGGGAGCGCGCTTGGCTTGCAGCTTGTAGCTTGTAGCTTGCCGCTTGAAGCTTTTTGCTTAGTTGGTCGGTGCACCTTTGGCGATCCAGGCACCAATCAGTTCACGTTCCTGCTGGGTCATCTGAGTGATGTTGCCCAACGGCATGATCTGCGTGGTGACTGCTTGTGCCTGAATGCGAGCGGCTTGTTGCTGGATTTGTTGCGGGGTGTCGAGCATCACGCCGGCCGGAGCAGCACTGAACAGCGGGCTGGTCGGTTTGGCCGAATGGCACACGGCGCAACGTTCCTGGATGACGCTGTGGATCTTGTCGAAACCGGCATCGTCGAGTTTGGCGACTTCTGCTGCTGGCGCTTCGGCAGGTGCGGCAGCCTGGGCAGGTTCGGCAGCTTTTTCAGCAGCTTTTTCTGCGGCGGTTTTGCCACCCAGCGCGGTTTCCGGCAGGGGTTGGTATTCGACTTTGGCGGCTGCTTGCTCAGGGGCAGTCGGCATTGGCGCAGGGCCAGTGACGTAAGCCAGGCAAATCATCGACAGGGCACCGACTGGCAGGGTCCAGGCGTACTTGTTGCTGTCGTGACGGGTGTTGAAGTAGTGACGAACCAACACTGCAGCCACAGCGATACCGGCCAGGATCAGCCAGTTGTACTGGCTACCGTAGGTGCTCGGGAAGTGGTTGCTGATCATGATGAACAGCACCGGCAGGGTGAAGTAGTTGTTGTGACGCGAACGCAGCAGGCCCTTGGCCGGCAGTACCGGATCCGGAGTCTGGTTGGCTTCGATGGCGGCGACCAGCTGACGCTGGGCCGGCATGATGATGCGGAACACGTTACCGACCATGATGGTGCCGATGATTGCACCGGTGTGCAGGTAAGCACCACGACCGCTGAACACTTGGCTGAAGCCGTAGCAGGCAGCAATGACCAGCACGAACAGCACCAGACCGAGCAGTGCAGGGCGCTTGCCCAGAGGCGAGTCACACAGGAAGTCGTAGATGAACCAGCCAGCGATCAGCGAACCCACGCCGATGGCGATACCTTCACCACCGCTCAGGGTGCTGCCAGGGGCCAGTAGGTACAGGGTCGGGTTCCAATAGAACACCAGGCACAGCAGGGCAATACCCGACATCCAGGTAAAGTAGGCTTCCCATTTGAACCAATGCAGGTTCTCCGGCATTTTTGGCGGAGCCAGCTTGTATTTCTCCAGGTGATAGATCCCGCCACCGTGGATCGCCCAGAGATCGCCAGAAAGACCGTCGCGCGGGTTAGCGCGGTTGAGGTTGTTTTCCAGCCAGACAAAATAGAACGACGCGCCAATCCATGCTACGCCAGTGATCATGTGAACCCAACGCACGCTCAGGTTCAGCCATTCCAACAGATGTGCTTCCACAGTCTTTACCTCTTACCCTGGCATCCTGTAGCCGGATGCTCAGTCTTCTCTTATTGGTGGGGGGCGAGGATCAATTGCTCATCCTCATTGAAAAAATGCTCATCGCAGTTGTTGCCAGTACCACTGCGATCAACCACCAGGAAGTCATCCCGCTTTTCGATCGTCAGCACCGGGTGGTGCCAGACGCCGCGATGGTAATTAATGCCCTGCTTGCCATTACTGACAAAAGCACGGACCAAACCTGATACAGGTGCATCGCCAACGGGCGCGACCACGATCAGAAACGGATTGCCGAGCAGCGGAATAAACGCCTGGCTGCCCAGCGGATGGCGCTCCAGCATGCGAACGGTCAACGGCATGTCCTGCGCGTCGGCGCGGAAGATGCTGATGATCGCGTTGTCCTCGGGCTGGGCGGTTTGTACCGTGGCCAGCTTGTGGAAGCGCATGGTCGAGCCGTTGTTGATCATGAAGTGGTCGCTGCCGTCGGTTTCGATCACGTCACCGAAAGGGGCGAAGGCTTCTTTGGTCAATGGCTCAATCACTAAAGTGCGCATGCGGATTCTCTTTATTCTGTGTTGTGGAGGGTAAGGTCGGGCTTACCCTTAAAGTTGCAGCAGGCGGAACAGGGCAATCAGGTTGATCTGCGCCAGCGCTTCCTTGAACTCGGCCTCGACCGAGTTGTGGATGCGCTTCTCGAACGAGGCGAGGATCTGGTGCCGATTGCTGCCTTTGACCGCCATGATGAACGGGAAGTGGAACTTGGCCTTGTAGGCGTCGTTGAGTTCGGTGAAGCGTGCAAACTCTTCGGCGGTGCACTGGTGGATACCGGCGCCGGCCTGTTCGTTGGTGCTCGATTCAGTCAGCTCGCCCTGGATGGCAGCTTTGCCGGCGAGATCCGGGTGAGCATTGATCAGTGCCAGCTGAGCGGCATGATCGGCGCTGAGCAGAATGTCGCTCATGCGCTGATGCAGGGCTTCGATCTGGTCGACTTCCTGCAGTTGGCCCAGGTCGTAAGCCTTTTCGGCGACCCACGGCGAGTGCTCGTAGATGTCGGCAAAGGCTTCGACGAACGCGCTGCGCTCCAGGGACGACGGCGTGAGGGTTTTGAAAGCGGTCATTAGACGTTCTCGGCTTTGTAAGGGTGGGTGGCATGCCAGTGACGGGCGATGTCCACGCGCCGGGTGAACCAGACTTGATCGTGGCTCTTGGCGTATTCAATGAAGCGCTTGAGTGCTGCCAGGCGTGCCGGGCGGCCGACCAGGCGGCAGTGCAGGCCGATGGACAGCATCTTCGGCGCTTCGGCACCTTCTTCGTACAGCACGTCGAAGGCGTCCTTGAGGTACTGGAAGAACTGCTCGCCGCAGTTGAAACCCTGGACCTGGGTAAAGCGCATGTCGTTGGTGTCCAGGGTGTAGGGGATCACTAGGTGCGGCTTGTCGGTCGGGTTGTTCGCTTCCCAGTAGGGCAGGTCGTCGTCGTAGGTGTCGCTGTCATAGAGAAAACCACCTTCTTCCATCACCAGGCGACGGGTGTTCGGGCCGGTGCGGCCGGTGTACCAGCCCAGTGGGCGCTCGCCGGTCAGTTCGGTGAGGATGCGGATGGCTTCGAGCATGTGCTCGCGCTCCTGGGCCTCGTCCATGTTCTGGTAGTCGATCCAGCGGTAGCCGTGGCTGCAGATCTCGTGACCGGCTTCAACCATGGCGCGGATCACGTCCGGGTGACGCTGGGCGGCCATGGCCACTGCAAAGATGGTCAGCGGTACGCCGGTATCCTTGAACAGCTTGAGCAGGCGCCAGACACCGGCGCGGCTGCCGTATTCGTAGAGCGATTCCATGCTCATGTTGCGCGCGCCCTGCAGCGGCTGGGCGGCAACCATTTCCGAGAGAAAAGCTTCTGACTCTTTGTCCCCGTGAAGAATGTTGCGTTCACCGCCTTCTTCGTAATTGAGCACGAAAGACAAAGCAATGCGGGCATTCCCCGGCCAGCGCGGATGGGGTGGGGTGTTGCCGTAACCGATCAGGTCGCGAGGATAGTCAGCGCTCACTGCAGTCTTCCTTCTTATTCGTGTAAACGGATGGCGTGGCGCCCGTGTAGGGGAATGCCCACGTCGATGAGATGATTGTATACAACTTTGTTTGCCGTTTGTAAGCCTGTTTTTTCGTATTTCTTTCAGTTTTCGCCCCAAAAAACCTGTGCAAGAAACCTGCCTGACTGGTCAGCTAATGACGCATTCGTCGGCCAGCGGCGTGGTTTTGCGACTGATGGCGTATTTACAGGAGGTAGCGGGCGTGCCAGGAAAGAATACCGAATTATTGTGTACAATTTTACAGAAAAATGTCTTAATAATCCGACAGCCGCACACTGCCGTGTCTTTTCCCGGTGCCGTGCGGGATTTTTTGCCCACAGATAGAACAGAGGCGAGCAAGCAATGGGACGTTTGACCACGCATGTACTGGATGCCGCTCACGGCTGCCCTGGCAGCTCGATCAAAGTCGAGCTGTATCGGGTTGAAGGCCAGCAGTTGGAGCTGGTGAACACTGCACTGACCAACAGCGATGGCCGTTGCGACGCGCCACTGCTGCAAGGTGATGACTACCGCAGTGGTGTGTATCAGCTGCAGTTCAATGCCGGCGACTACTACCGCGCCCGTGGCGTGAAACTGCCGGAGCATGCCTTCCTTGATGTGGTGGTACTGCGTTTTGGCATCAGTGCCGAGCAGGATCACTACCACGTACCGCTGCTGATCTCGCCATACAGTTACTCGACCTACCGCGGAAGCTAGTTGGTCGCTAGAAGAATCTTCGTAGGTCCTTGCCCGCTCACACTGCGGGCTTTTTTTTGGGTTCACGGATTGTCGGGGAAGAATTGGCTTTGGCTTTGGCTTTGAGGGCTGCGGGCTTATCCGTTTTTTGTGGTGGCCATGCTGGCCCCTTCCGCCCTTACGGCGGGTCCCTTTTGTCTTGGCAAAAGGAACCAAAACCGCTCGCTCCTGCATCCGGCCCTGCGCTTCGCTCCGGGTTCCTTCGCTCCGGCATTGCTCCCGTGAGGACCGCGCTAACGGGCCATCCATGGCCCGAAGCGCTTGACGGGCTCCTGCCCGTCACCTCACTACGCAATGCCTCCACTCAGCCTCCTGAAGTCGCAGACCGCAGCGTCTGAACTAACGCGCGCACAAAGCAAAAGCAAAGCCACAAGCCCCCACAATCGTAATTTAGCGACTTCAGGAGGTCGAGTGGAGGGCTTGTCACGGTGGGAGCGGGCTTGCCCCGCGATCTGGCGCGATACAGCAAATCGCGGGGCAAGCCCGCTCCCACCGGCAGGGCCGGATGCTGGAGCCAGCGGTTTTGCCTCCTTTTTCCAAGAAAAAAGGAGGCCGCCGTGAAGGCGGAAGGGGCCAGCACGGCCACCACAAAAAACGGATAAGCCCACATCCCTCAAACCAATCCCAATCCCAGGCCTTCCCCCAATAACCCGTGAAGACCCATAAAAAAGCCCCACCCGAAGGTGAGGCTTGGTCGTGTTGCAGCGCGGCTTACAGGAACACAAACTTGGCAATGAAGATCGCCGTCAGCACCCACAGGCTCGCGGAGATTTCGCTGAAACGACCGGTACCGGCCTTGAGCACGACAAAGGTGATAAAGCCCAAGGCAATACCGTCGGCAACCGAGAAAGTCAGCGGCATCATGATGGCCGTGACAATGGCCGGAATGCTGTCAGTGGCTTCATCCCAGTTGATGTGAGCCATGCTGCCCATCATCAACATGGCGACATAAATCAGCGCACCTGCCGTGGCGTAGGCCGGGATCATCCCTGCCAGCGGGGCGAAGAACATCGCGGCGATGAAGAACAAGCCGACCACTACCGCCGTCAGGCCCGTACGTCCGCCTGCCGCTACACCCGCAGCACTCTCTACATAGCTGGTGACCGGCGGTACACCAACCACGGCACCGAATACGCTCGACGCACTGTCGGCCTTCAACGCACGCGACAGGTTTTCGATACGCCCGTCGGCATTCACCAGGTTGGCCCGTTGGGCGACGCCCATCAGCGTACCGGCGGTGTCGAACATGTGCACGAAGAGGAAGGCGAATACCACAGCGATCATGCTGACGTTGAACACGCCCGCTACGTCCATGGCCATCCAGGTCGGCGCCAGGCTTGGCGGCAGCGAGAACAGGCCACCGTATTCGACCAGGCCCAGACCCCAGCCGGCCAAGGTGACACCGATGATGCTGATCAGGATCGCACCGAACACGCGGTGGTAGCTCAGCACGGCAATCATCAGAAAGCAGATCGCCGCCAGCAGCGGACCTGGCTCGTGCAGGGAGCCGAGCTTGATCAGGGTAGCGGGGCTGTCGACGACAATCCCGGCAGTTTTAAGACCGATCAGTCCGAGGAACAATCCGACGCCGGCACCCATTGCATGACGCAAACTGACGGGAATGCTGTTGAGCAGCCATTCACGCACCCGCGACAGCGTCAGCAGCATGAACAGCACCCCAGAGACGAACACCGCGCCCAGCGCGGCCTCCCAGGTGTAGCCCATGGTCCCGACCACGGTGTAGGTAAAGAAGGCGTTGAGCCCCATGCCCGGTGCCAGGCCTACCGGCCAGTTGGCATACAGGCCCATCAACAGGCAACCGAGGGCGGCGGCGATACAGGTGGCGACGAATGCCGCTCCATGATCGATACCGGCATCGGCCATGATGTTGGGGTTAACGAAGATGATGTACGCCATGGTGATGAAGGTGGTCAACCCAGCGATCATTTCGGTCTTGACGGTGGTGCCATGTAGCTTGAGTTTGAAAATCCGCTCCAGCAAGCTCGTTTCGAGCGGCGGAGCAAGATCCAGCGTAGGGGCTTCGGATTTGCGGCTTTCCACAGCGAGTACTCCTCAAGTCTTTTCTTGTTTTTCAGAGCTTGTCCTGCGCACGCACTGGGGGCTCTGTGAGGCGGATGGGATGGCAGGCGTCCGGACCGTTAGTTGACTTCTGGGTCAGGAAGTTGCACGACGGATTATGCGTTTGTATACAAAGAATGCAAATAATGTTTTCGTTGCTGTGCGCAAATAATTTCGTCGCGTCGCTATAAAGGCCATCATCCCCTGCAGAAATCGCTGCGGCTGTGTACAATGTGCGCATACCTTTATCGTTTAATTTTCTTACCAAGACTTGCCTTTGCCCTACTGGCTGCTATTACAGTCAGGGTCCGATAGGTCGATCTCCACGCTCGAGTGCCCATGAACGAACAGCTGCAACCTCTCAAGAAACCAGTGCGTACCGGCAAGGCCGGGCGCAGCGGAACCCAGGACGACATCGTCTACGCGCACATTTTCGAGGCTATTCTCGAGCAGCGTCTGGCGCCGGGTACCAAGTTGAGCGAGGAAGCCCTGGGCGAGATCTTTGGCGTCAGCCGAACCATCATCCGCCGTGCGCTGTCGCGCCTGGCCCATGAAAGTGTGGTGCTGTTGCGGCCCAATCGCGGCGCGGTAGTGGCCAGCCCTACGGTTGAGGAAGCCCGTCAGGTGTTCTTTTCCCGGCGTTTGGTCGAGCGTGCGATCACTGAGCTTGCGGTCGAGCATGCGACCGCCGAGCAGCTCAACGAGTTGCGCCAGATGGTGCGTGAAGAACGTGACAGCTTTTCCCGCGGCGATCGGGGCGCCGGTATTCGCTTGTCCGGTGAGTTCCACCTGAAACTGGCCGAGGCTGCAGGCAATGCCCCGTTGATCAGCTTCCAGCGCAGCCTGGTCTCGCAAACCTCGTTGATCATCGCCCAGTACGAAAGCGGCAACCGCTCGCACTGCTCGTACGATGAGCACATGCAACTGATCGATGCGATCGAGGCCCGTGATGCCAATCAGGCCGTCAGCCTGATGATGCATCACATGGATCACATCGACAGCAAGCTCAACCTCGACGAAGACAGCGCTTCGGATGATCTGCATGCGGTTTTTTCACACCTGTTGCAGACCAAGAAACGCGGTAGTTCGGTACCGCTCAAGGGCTGAAATTGATCGCGGGGCAAGCCCGCTCCTACTGTAGGAGCGGGCTTGCCCCGCGATGTTTTCAACGCTGATGCACGCAGCGACCCGCGGCAAAGGTCTGCTTGATGGTGCGGTCATCCCCCAGGGTCATCAGCACGAACAGGGTTTCGTCGATGCTGTTCGACTGCTGGATGCGGTAGTCCATCAGCGGCGTGGCCTTGTAATCGAGCACCACGAAGTCGGCATCGTTGCCCGGCTTGAGGCTACCGATCCGGTCATCCAGGTACAGCGCCTGAGCGCCACCGAGGGTGGCCAGGTACAGCGACTTGAACGGGCTCAGGCGTGCGCCCTGCAGTTGCATGACCTTATAGGCTTCGTTAAGGGTGTTGAGCAGCGAGAAACTGGTGCCCGCACCCACGTCGGTACCCAGCCCGACCTTGACCTTGAATCGCTCGGCCTGTGGCAGGTTGAACAAACCACTGCCGAGGAACAGGTTGGACGTCGGGCAGAAGGCCACGGCCGAGCCGGTTTCGGCCAGGCGCTGGCATTCGTCGTCGCACAGGTGTACGCCGTGGGCGAATACCGAGCGTTCGCCCAGCAGCTTGAAGTGATCGTAAACGTCCAGATAGCCCTTGCGCTCTGGGAACAGTTCCTTGACCCAGTCGATCTCCTTGAGGTTCTCGCTCAGGTGAGTGTGCATGTACAGGTCAGGGAACTCGCCGAGCAGTTGTCCGGCCAGGGCCAGTTGCTCCGGCGTGCTGGTTGGGGCGAAGCGCGGGGTCACGGCATAGTGCAGGCGACCTTTGCCATGCCAACGCGCGATCAGCGCCTTGCTTTCAACGTAGCTCGATTCGGCGGTATCGGTCAGGTAGTCCGGGGCGTTGCGGTCCATCATCACCTTGCCGGCAATCATCCGCAGGTCCAGGCGCTCGGCCTCTTCGAAGAAGGCATTGACCGAGGTCGGGTGCACGCTGCCAAACACCAGGGCGGTGGTGGTGCCGTTGCGCAGCAGCTCTTCGATGAAGATCTTCGCCACCTTGTCAGCATGTGCCTTGTCGGCAAACTGCTTTTCGCACGGGAAGGTGTAGGTGTTGAGCCAATCGAGCAGTTGCTCGCCGTAGGAACCGATCATGCCGGTCTGCGGGAAGTGAATGTGGGTGTCGATGAAACCCGGGGTGATCAAGGCGTCTTGATAGTGTTGCACCTCGATGTCGGCCGCCAGGGTCGGCAGCAGATCGCTGGCGTGACCCAGGGCACTGATTTTACCGTTGTCGATCAGCAGCAGGCCGTCTTCGAAATACTGATAGGACGCTTCGATTCCCACCTCGGCGGGGTCGGCGACGCTGTGCAGGATGGCAGCACGGTAGGCTTTGCGGGTTGCGCTCATAGGGCTCTCGTCATATGGCTTGGCTGCGCCGAGAGGGCGGCAGCAATTGGGCAATCGGGCCGGCGTTGGCAGCGTTGTCGTGCTGGCCGAAGCTGGCGTTGTAAGTGGCAATGATTTCGGCGGCGATGGACACGGCGATTTCAATCGGCAGCTTGCCTTTGACTTCGGCCAGGCCCATCGGGCAGCGCATGCGTTGCAGGCGCTCATCGCTGTAGCCGCGTTCACGCAGGCGGTGTTCAAACTTGACGCGCTTGGTTTTCGAGCCGATCAGGCCGAACCAGGTGAAGTCATTGCGTTTGAGGATGGCGGCCGTCAGTTCCAGGTCCAGCTGGTGGTTGTGGGTCATGACGATGCAGTAGCTGCCAGCGGGCAGTTCGTCGACTTCATCGACCGGCTCTTCACTGACAATCTTGCTGACCCCGGCGGGTATGTACTCGGGAAACTCCTGCTCGCGCGAATCGATCCAGCGCACCCGGCAGGGCAGCGCGGCGAGCAAGGGTACCAGAGCGCGGCCAACATGGCCTGCACCGAATACCGCGATCTGCGCTTGTACCTGGCCCATCGGTTCGAACAGCAGTACGGTGACGCCGCCACAGCACTGGCCCAGGCTGGCGCCCAGGCTGAAGCGTTCCAGATGGGGGGACTCGCGGCGTTCGGCGAGCATTTCCCGGGCGATCTTCATCGCTTTGTATTCAAGGTGTCCGCCGCCGATGGTGTCGAACAGTTGCTCGGCGCTGACCACCATTTTCGAGCCGGCATTGCGTGGCGTTGAGCCGCGCTCCTCGATGATGGTTACCAGCACGCAGGCTTCTCCGCGGGCTTGCAGGTCGGCGAGGGCGTTGATCCAGGTGTGCATAGTTCACTTGCCTCTTTGATCGCGGGGCAAGCCCGCTCCCACGTTAGGAGCGGGCTTGCCCCGCGATGGACACCTCACGGCGTCACAGTCTCAACCTCAGCAGCCGGTTGTTGCGCCGCCACCGCCTTACGCAGCTGTTCACAGCCCCACAGCACGCGCTCAGGCGTTGCCGGTGCATCGATCTGCGGATGCATACGGTAATCAGCGAGGCTGGCGACCGCGTCCTTGATCGCACACCAGGCCGCGATGCCCAACATGAACGGTGGCTCACCCACAGCTTTGGAGTGGAACACGGTGTCTTCCGGGTTCTTGCGGTTTTCCACCAGCTTCACGCGAAAATCGATCGGCATGTCGGCCACCGCCGGGATCTTGTAGCTGGCCGGGCCGTTGGTCATCAACTTGCCCTTTGCATTCCACACCAGCTCTTCAGTGGTCAGCCAACCCATGCCCTGTACGTAGCCACCTTCCACCTGGCCGATGTCGATGGCCGGGTTCAGCGAGGCACCGACGTCATGCAGGATGTCGGTACGCAGCATCTTGTACTCGCCGGTCAAGGTATCGACGATCACTTCGGCACAGGCTGCACCGAAAGCAAAGTAGTAGAACGGGCGACCACGGGCCTGGCTGCGGTCGTAGTAGATCTTCGGCGTTTTGTAGAAACCGGTGCTCGACAGCGACACCTGGGCAAAGTAGGCCTGCTGGATCAACATGTCGAAGCTGATGATTTCGTCGCGGATACGCACATGGTTATTGCGGAACTCGACGTCTTCTTCGGTGACTTTGTACTGGCGTGCGGCGAACTCGACCAAACGTTTCTTGATGGTTTCTGCAGCGTTTTGCGCTGCCTTGCCGTTCAGGTCGGCGCCGGAAGAGGCGGCCGTTGGCGAGGTGTTGGGTACCTTTTCGGTGTTGGTCGCAGTGATCTGCACGCGCTCGAAGTCAACCTGGAACACCTCGGCCACCACCTGCGCCACCTTGGTGTTCAGGCCCTGGCCCATCTCGGTGCCGCCGTGGTTGAGGTGAATGCTGCCGTCGGTGTAGACGTGCACCAGGGCACCGGCCTGGTTGAGGAAGCTGGCGGTAAAGGAAATACCGAATTTCACCGGGGTCAGCGCCAGGCCTTTCTTGAGGATCGGGCTGTGGGCGTTGAAGCGGCGGATCGACTCGCGACGCTCATGGTAGTCGGCACTGGCTTCCAGTTCGGCGGTCATTTCTTCGAGCATGTTGTGCTCGACGGTCTGGTAGTAGTGGGTGACGTTACGCTCGGTTTTGCCGTAGTAGTTGGCTTTGCGCACGGCCAGCGGGTCGAGCGCCAGGTGGCGGGCGATGTGGTCCATCACCTCTTCAATGGCGACCATGCCCTGCGGGCCACCGAAGCCGCGGTAGGCGGTGTTCGACGCGGTGTTGGTCTTGCAGCGGTGACCGTTGACCGTGGCATCGCCCAGGTAATAGGCGTTGTCGGAGTGGAACATCGCGCGGTCGACGATGGATGCCGACAGGTCCGGTGAGTAACCGCAGTTGCCCGCCAGTTCCAGGTTGATGCCGTGCAGGCGGCCGCTGTCGTCGAAACCGACGTCGTACTCGACGTAGAACGGGTGGCGCTTGCCGGTCATCAGCATGTCTTCGACGCGCGGCAGGCGCATCTTGGTGGGCTGGCCGGTCAGGCGCGCGATCACCGCGCACAGGCAGGCCGGGCTTGCCGCCTGGGTTTCCTTGCCGCCAAAACCGCCGCCCATGCGGCGCATGTCGACCTGTACCTTGTTCATCGGTACGTCGAGCACTTCTGCGACCAGCTTCTGCACTTCGGTCGGGTTCTGGGTGGAGCAGTAGACAATCATCCCGCCGTCCTCGGTGGGCATCACCGAGGAGATCTGGGTTTCCAGGTAGAAGTGCTCCTGGCCACCGATGTGCAGGGTGCCTTGCAGACGCTGCGGCGCGCTCGCCAGGGCCGTGGCCGAGTCGCCGCGTTTGTGGGTGTGGCTGTCCAGCACGAAATGGCGTTTGCGCAGGGCTTCGACGACGTCCAGCACCGGTTCCAGGTCTTCGTACTCGATGATCGCCGCCATCGCCGCACGGCGCGCGGTCTCCAGATCGCGGGCGGCGACGGCGAGCACCGGCTGGCCAACGAATTCGACCTTGTCGATCGCCAGCAGCGGGTCGCCGGGCATGATCGGGCCGATGTCTTTCAGGCCGGGAATGTCTTCATGGGTGATGGCAATCCGCACACCTTCAAAGGCGTAGCACGGGCTGGTGTCGATCTTCAGCACCCGTGCATGGGCGCGGTCGGACATACGCGCATACACGTGCAGCTGGTTCGGGAATTCCAGACGGTCGTCGATGTACTGTGCTTCGCCGCTGACCTGTTTGTCGGCACTGTCGTGCTTGAGGCTGCGGCCGACACCGGTAGTCAGGTCCTGAGCGAACAACTCGGCCATTTCTGCCTGGCTTTTGGCGACATGATGGTTAGACATAAGCGGTCACCCGAGTTTCGATGTGCGGCGTTTGCAGTTCGATGAAGTATTTGCGCAGCAGGTTCTGCGCGCTGAGCAGGCGGTATTCCTTGCTGGCGCGGAAGTCCGACAGCGGGGTGAAGTCCTCGGCCAGGGCCTGGCAGGCGCGTTCCAGACTGGCCTGGTTCCAGGCTTTGCCCACCAGCGCAGCTTCACAGGCGCGGGCCCGTTTCGGGATGGCCGCCATGCCGCCGAAGGCGATACGCGCGGCCTGCACCACACCGTTTTCAATCTGCAGGTTGAACGCGGCGCAGACTGCGGAAATATCGTCGTCCAGACGCTTGGACACCTTGTAGGCGCGGAACGTCCAGGCACTGCGGGCGCGCGGCACGACGATCTTCTCGATGAACTCACTTTCCTGGCGGGCAGTGATGCGGTAGTCGATGAAGTAGTCTTCCAGCGCCAGGGTGCGGGTGCTCTCGCCCTTGCGTAGAACGATCTGCGCATCCAGCGCAATCAGCAGGGGCGGGGAGTCGCCGATCGGCGAGGCGTTACCGATGTTGCCGCCGAGGGTGCCCTGGTTACGGATTTGCAGCGAGGCAAAACGGTGCAGCAGCTCGCCAAAGTCCGGGTATTCGTGGCTCAAGGCGTCATAGCAATCGGTCAGCGGCGTGGCAGCACCAATTTCCAGGTACTCGTCGAAGTGGTCGATGCGTTTGAGTTCGGCGACGTTGCCGACATAGATCATCACCGGCAGGGTTTTGTGGAACTGGGTCACTTCCAGCGCCAGGTCGGTACCGCCGGCCAGCAAACGAGCTTCAGGATGCGAGCCGTACAGGTCGGCAAGGTCGGCTACGGTCAGGGGCACCAGGCAGCGTTTGTCGCCACTGTTGAGCTCGCCGGTTTCGCTCGGGGCAATGGCTTTCAGGCGGGCGATGGTTTGTTCCTGGGCGCTGTCGAACTGGTCTGGCCGGGCGTTGCAGCACGATTGTTCAGCGGCGGCCAGAATCGGCCGGTAGCCGGTGCAACGGCAGAGGTTGCCGGCCAGCGCTTCCTGGGCTTTGTGCAGATCAGGTGCATCGCTGTTCTTTTGCAGGGCAAACAGCGACATGACAAAGCCTGGGGTGCAGAAACCACATTGCGAACCATGGCAGTCAGCCATGGCCTGTTGCACGCTGTGCAGTTGGCCTTGGTGTTTAAGCCCTTCGACGCTGATCAATTGCTTGCCGTGCAACGACGAAACAAATGTCAGGCAGGAGTTCAGACTGCGGTAGCGGATGTGCTCACGGCCATCGTCATCTTCGGCCAGCTCGCCGACCACTACGGTGCAGGCACCGCAATCGCCGCTGGCGCAGCCTTCCTTGGTACCGGACTTGCCCAAGTGCTCGCGCAGGTATTGCAGCACAGTCAGGTTGGGATCCAGGGCATGCTCACTGCGCAGCTCCTGGTTGAGTAGAAACTGGATCACGGAAGGCCTCACACGCGGTTTATTGTTGTTGAGCGGACTGTAAGCAGACTTGATTTTTAGGTCAACAATTTTCTGACCTTTGGGTCAGGAAAATTTCCATAGCATTGCCCACCTGCCTCAGGCGCTTCTCTATAGAGCATAGTTGGCTATAGAACGGGTAAATCTTTTGCGTCATTCGTGCCAACTTCCGTGTCCAGGCCCCTGCGCGGCGCAAGGGCAAGTGCGCTACAATTGCGCCCTCTGCACAGATCAATGATTTTGAAGGAAAACCATGACGTTCAAGGCGCCGGACAGCCTCTCCGAGCAAATTGCCCACTACCTGGCCGAACGGATCATCCGCGGCGAGCTCAAGCCTGCTGAGCGTATTCAGGAGCAGAAGGTTACTCAGGCTTTGAATGTCAGTCGTGGTTCGGTGCGTGAAGCCTTGCTGATCCTTGAGCGCCGTCATCTGGTCACCATCTTGCCGCGTCGCGGCGCCCACGTTACCGAGCTCGACGAGCATGGCGTGCGCAGCCTGTGCACCTTGATGGGTGAGTTGTACATCCTGTTGGGCAATGCCGTGGCCCAGCACTGGCGCGTTGAGGCTGATCTGCTGGTGTTTCTGGCGATCCAGCAACGATTGACCAGTGCCCTGGAGCGCCAGGACATCAAGGTCTTTGTTGAAGAGAGCTTTGCGGTGATGCGCGCTGCGTACCCGTTCGCCAACAACCCGTACCTGCAGGAAACCGTTGAAAACCTGCAACCGGCCATGAGCCGCGCCTATTACCTGGCGCTGGATCAGCGCAAAGCGGAGATGAGCGACTTCCTCGCCTTGTTTGCCAGCCTGCTCGAAGCCGTGGTTGCGCGCGATCAGGCACGCATCCGCAGCGTGCTGGCCGAATACTGCCAGCGCAGCTGCGAGCTGGTGCTGGCGGCGTTGGCGACTGCCTGAGCATGCGCCTCAAGTGCATTCGCCTGGCCGGGTTCAAGTCGTTTGTCGACCCGACCACGGTCAACTTCCCCAGCAACATGGCTGCCGTAGTCGGCCCCAATGGTTGCGGTAAATCCAACATCATCGATGCGGTGCGCTGGGTGATGGGCGAAAGCTCGGCGAAGAACCTGCGCGGCGAGTCGATGACCGACGTCATCTTCAATGGCTCCACCAGCCGAAAGCCAGTAAGCCAGGCCAGTATCGAGCTGGTGTTCGACAACTCCGACAGCACCCTGGTCGGTGAATACGCTGCCTACGCGGAAATCTCCATTCGCCGCAAAGTCACCCGCGACGCGCAGAACACCTACTACCTCAACGGTACCAAATGCCGGCGCCGTGACATCACCGATATCTTTCTCGGCACTGGCCTGGGCCCGCGCAGTTACTCGATCATCGAGCAGGGGATGATTTCCAAGCTGATCGAGGCCAAGCCGGAAGACCTGCGCAACTTCATCGAAGAAGCGGCGGGGATTTCCAAGTACAAGGAGCGGCGCCGCGAAACCGAGAACCGTATCCGCCGTACCCACGAAAACCTCGAGCGCCTGACCGACCTGCGTGAAGAGCTGGAGCGCCAGTTGGAGCGCTTGCATCGCCAGGCCCAGGCGGCAGAGAAGTACAAGGAATACAAAGCCGAGGAGCGTCAGCTCAAGGCGCAGCTGGCGGCGTTGCGCTGGCAGGCGCTGGACCAACAGGTGGCCCAGCGCGAAGGGGTGATCGGCGATCAGGAAGTGGCCTTTGAGGCGCTGGTGGCGCAGCAGCGCAACGCCGATGCCAGTATCGAGCGGCTGCGTGATGGCCATCATGAACTGTCCGAGCGTTTTGGTCAGGTGCAGGGGCGCTTCTATTCGGTCGGTGGCGACATCGCCCGGGTCGAGCAAAGCATCCAGCATGGCCAGCAGCGCCTGCGTCAGCTTCAGGACGACTTTAAAGAAGCCGAGCGTTCGCGTCTGGAAACCGAGTCGCACCTGGGCCATGACCGCACCTTGCTGGCCACCCTCAGTGAAGAGCTGGAAATGCTCGAACCTGAGCAGGAACTGACCCTGGCTGCCGCTGAAGAGTCGGCGGCTACCCTGGAAGACGCCGAAAGCACCATGCACGGCTGGCAAGAGCAGTGGGACACGTTCAACACCCGCTCCGCCGAGCCGCGCCGCCAGGCTGAAGTGCAGCAGGCGCGTATCCAGCAGCTGGAGCAAGCCCTGGAGCGCCTGGCCGAACGCCAGCGCAAACTGGCAGAAGAACGCGACCAGCTCAGCGCCGACCCGGAAGACCTGGCGATTCTGGCCCTGGCCGAACAAGTGGCCAGCAGCGAGCTGCTGCTCGAAGACCTGCAACTGCAAGAGCAGCAGGCAGTTGAGCAGTTGGAGGCGTTGCGCGAGCAACTGCAACAGACCACCCAGGCACAGCAGCAGACACAAGGCGAACTGCAACGCCTGGGCGGTCGCCTGGCTTCGCTGGAGGCCCTGCAGCAAGCCGCGCTCGACCCGGGTGATGGCGCCGCGCAATGGTTGCGCGACCAGGGCCTGGAACAGCGCCCACGCCTGGCCGAAGGTCTGCGCGTCGAGCCGGGCTGGGAGTTGGCGGTAGAAACCGTACTCGGCGCTGATCTGCAGGCGGTGCTGGTGGATGACTTCAGCACCCTGGACCTGACGGCGTTCAGCCAGGGGGATTTGCGCTTGCTGGAATCAACCGCTGACTGTGGGCGTGTGGCTGGCAGCTTGCTCGATAAAGTCGAAGGGCGCGTCGATCTGGCGCCTTGGTTGGGTCAGGTCGTGCCAGTGGAAAGCCTGGAGCAGGCGTTGGCCCAGCGTGGCCAGTTGCGTGATGGCCAGAGTCTGATCAGTCGTGATGGCTATTGGGTGGGGCGGCATTTCCTGCGGGTCAACCGTGCCAGCGATGCCCAGGGTGGAGTGCTGGCCCGTGGCCAGGAGCTGGAGCGCCTGGGTCTTGAGTGCCAGGAGCAGGAAGCGGCTCTTGAACTGCTGGAGGCCCAACTGCTGGAGCAGCGCGAACAGCAGCAAGCGCTGGAACAACAGCGCGAGCACCTGCGCCGACGTACCCAGGACGAAACGCGTCAGCAAAGCGAAGCCAACGCACGCTTGTCGGCGGGCAAGGCACGCGCCGAGCAATTGAGCTTGCGCCGTCAGCGCCTGGAAGAAGAGCTGGCTGAACTGCTGGGTCAGCGCAGCCTTGAAAGCGAAAACCTTGGCGAGTCGCGTTTGCTGCTGCAGGAAGCCCTTGAGCTGATGGCCCAAGACACCGAGCAGCGCGAGTTGCTGCTGGCCCAGCGCGACAGCCTGCGTGAGCGCCTGGATCGGGTGCGTCAGGAAGCCCGTCAGCACAAGGACCACGGCCACCAGCTGGCGGTGCGCCTGGGTTCGCTGCGCGCTCAGCACGATTCCACCCGCCAGGCTCTGGAGCGCCTGGAGCTGCAGTCCGAGCGCCTGACTGAAAAACGTGAACAGCTCACCTTGAACCTGGAGGAGGGCGAGGCGCCACTGGAAGAGTTGCGTCTCAAGCTCGAAGAGCTGCTGGAAAAGCGCATGAGCGTCGATGACGAAATGCGTCAGGCCCGTCTGCATATGGATGAAGCGGACCGCGAACTGCGCGATGCGGAAAAACGCCGCACGCAGGCCGAACAACAGGCGCAACTGCTGCGTGGCCAGCTGGAGCAGCACCGCCTGGAATGGCAGGGGCTGAGCGTGCGACGCAAAACCCTGCAGGAACAGCTGCTGGCTGACGGTTACGACTTGCAAGGGGTGCTCGGTACCTTGAGCGGAACCGCCAGCGAACAGGAGGCCGAGCAGGAACTGGAGCGCATCGACGCCCGTATCCAGCGCCTGGGCGCCATCAACCTGGCGGCCATCGACGAGTATCAGCAGCAGTCTGAGCGCAAGCGTTATCTGGATGCCCAGGATGCCGACCTGGTCGAAGCGCTCGACACCCTGGAAAACGTGATTCGCAAAATCGACAAGGAAACCCGCAACCGTTTCAAAGATACCTTTGATCAGATAAATGCCGGATTACAGGCACTTTTCCCAAAAGTTTTCGGTGGCGGCAGTGCTTACCTGGAACTGACGGGCGAAGATTTACTCGATACAGGGGTGACGATCATGGCGAGGCCGCCGGGCAAGAAGAACAGCACCATCCACCTGCTCTCAGGTGGCGAGAAGGCGCTGACCGCACTGGCCCTGGTGTTTGCCATTTTCAAATTGAACCCGGCACCGTTCTGCATGCTCGATGAAGTCGATGCGCCGCTGGACGATGCCAACGTCGGACGTTACGCCCGACTGGTAAAGGAAATGAGTGAAACGGTGCAGTTCATCTATATCACCCACAACAAGATCGCCATGGAGATGGCGGATCAGTTGATGGGGGTTACCATGCATGAGCCGGGTTGTTCACGTCTTGTTGCCGTGGATGTGGAGGAGGCAATGGCCATGGTCGACGCGTGAATGGAGGCGATTAAGCGTGAACCTGCGGTAAATGCCCCTGTCAGTTGCGACAGACGGTGTAAAGTTATCTTTGGTCGTGCTAGCTTAATGTCACTTATTTTTCGCGTGGGTAAAACGCCTGTCAGAACATAGAGTTGGCGCCACGTTTTAAAGGGGTTTAAACCCTTTATTTTTCAGCATTTTTTACAGAGGCACAGGATTACATGGAAATCGGTCTGCGCGAGTGGCTGATCGTCATCGGCATTATTGTCATTGCCGGTATTCTTTTCGACGGCTGGCGTCGTATGCGCGGTGGCAAGGGCAAGCTGAAGTTCCGCCTGGATCGCAGCTTCTCCAATGCCCCGGACGACGACAGCAGCCCCGAATTGATCGGTCCGTCGCGGGTATTGGATACCCACAAAGAGCCTGAACTGGACGAGCATGACCTGCCGTCGATGAGTGCGGGGCGCGAGCGCGACAGCAGCAACAGCAAGCCGAAAGCCGCCAAGCGCAAGCGCAACAATGAGCCGCAGCAGGGTGACCTGAACCTGGCGGCCGAACCGCGTGAACGCGAGCCCGACCTGTTTGCCAGCGTTGACGACGACTTCCCGGATGAAACCCGTGCCAACGGCAACGCCTTCAACAGCAACGAAAACCGTGACCTGCCTCCGGTTGAAGAAGTCCTGGTGATCAGCGTGATTTCCCGTGACGAGGGCGGCTTCAAAGGCCCGGCTCTGCTGCAGAACATTCTGGAAAGCGGTTTGCGTTTCGGCGAGATGGATATTTTCCACCGTCACGAAAGCATGGCCGGTAATGGCGAAGTGCTGTTTTCGATGGCTAACGCGGTCAAGCCAGGCGTGTTCGACCTGGACGACATCGACCACTTCAGCACCCGCGCCGTGAGCTTCTTCCTTGGCTTGCCGGGGCCGCGCCATCCGAAGCAGGCCTTTGATGTCATGGTGGCTGCTGCGCGCAAGCTCGCCCATGAGCTCAACGGTGAACTCAAGGACGATCAGCGCAGCGTGATGACCGCGCAAACCATTGAGCACTATCGCCAGCGCATCGTTGAGTTCGAGCGCCGTGCACTGACGCAGAAACGTTAATTGCATCGCGGGGCAAGCCCGCTCCCACCGTTGGAGTGGGCTTGCCCCGCGATCAGGCCTGCAAAGGCCAACCCGAACACGCAAGAGCAGCCCAGGCTGCTCTTTTGCTTTGCAAGAGAATACGCAAATGACCGCCGAATCCCGAATCCTCGAACTGCGTGCCGAGCTCGACCAGCACAACTATCGCTACTACGTGCTCGACGAGCCCAGCGTTCCGGACGCCGAATACGACCGTCTGTTCAACGAACTCAAGGCCCTGGAAGCCGAACACCCCGAGCTGGTCACTGCCGACTCGCCGACCCAGCGTGTAGGTGGTGCCGCCTTATCGGCCTTCAGCCAGGTGCGTCACGAAGTACCGATGCTGAGCCTGGGCAACGCCTTCGAAGAAAACGACCTGCGCGAGTTCGACCGGCGGGTGGTCGAAGGTCTGGACCTGCCGGCGGGTGACCTGTTCGCTGAGGGTGCGGCGGTGGACTACAGCTGCGAACCCAAGCTCGATGGTCTGGCCGTCAGCCTGTTGTACCGCGACGGGCAATTGGTGCAAGGCGCTACCCGCGGTGATGGCACCACGGGCGAAGACATCAGCGTTAACGTGCGCACCGTGCGCAACATTCCCCTCAAGTTGCAGGGCGAGGGCTGGCCTGCGGTGCTTGAGGTGCGCGGCGAGGTGTACATGTCCAAGGCCGGCTTCGAACGCTTGAACCAGGCGCAGATCGAAGCTGGTGGCAAAACCTTCGCCAACCCGCGTAACGCTGCCGCTGGCAGCCTGCGCCAACTGGATTCGAAAATCACCGCCAGCCGTCCGTTGGAATTCTGCTGCTATGGCCTGGGCCAGGTGTCGGCACCGTTGGCAGACACCCATATCGGCACCCTGGAGCAGCTCAAGGCCTGGGGCATGCCGATCAGCCGCGAATTGCGTCATGCCGCTGGTGTTGCTGAATGCCTGGAGTACTACCGCGACATCGGCGCACGCCGCAATGACCTGCCTTATGAGATCGATGGCGTGGTGTTCAAGGTCAATAGCCTGGCCTCGCAGCGCGAGCTGGGTTTTCGCGCACGTGAGCCACGCTGGGCCATCGCCCATAAATTTCCGGCCATGGAAGAGCTCACCGAAGTGCTGGACGTTGAATTCCAGGTCGGGCGTACCGGTGCTGTGACCCCGGTGGCGCGTCTGAAACCTGTGAAAGTGGCGGGGGTGACGGTGTCCAATGCCACCTTGCACAACATGGACGAAGTGGCGCGCCTGGGGCTGATGATCGGTGACACGGTGATCATCCGTCGTGCCGGTGATGTGATCCCGCAAGTCATGCAGGTGGTTAGCGAGCGCCGCCCTGACAACGCCCGGCCGGTGCATATCCCGACTGAATGCCCGGTGTGCGGCTCGCACGTAGAGCGCACCCAGTTGATCAAGCGCAGCAAGGGCAAGGAAACCGTCAGTGAGGGCGCGGTGTACCGCTGTGTCGGTCGTCTGGCCTGTGCCGCTCAGCTCAAGCAGGCGATCATTCACTATGTTTCGCGCCGGGCCATGGACATCGAAGGGCTGGGTGAAAAAAGCGTCGAGCAACTGGTCGATGAGGGGCTGATTCGTTCCCCGGCCGATCTGTACCAACTGACCTTCGAGCAAGTCGTCGACCTGGAAGGCTTTGCTGAGCTGTCGAGCAAAAACCTTCTGGCGGCGATTGCTGCCAGCAAGAAACCTGGCCTTGCACGGTTCATCTACGCCCTGGGTATTCCTGATGTCGGCGAGGAGACCGCCAAAGTGCTGGCGCGCTCGCTGGGCTCGTTGCAGCGGGTCATGGCGGCACTGCCGCAAGTGCTCACCTACCTGCCGGACATCGGCCTGGAAGTGGCCCACGAAATTCACAGCTTCTTTGAAGACGATCACAACCGTTCGGTCATCGCTCAACTGTTGGCGCATGGACTGCAGCTTCAGGATGAAGGCGAACTGGCCGCTGAGTTTGCGGCCAGCACCACGCTGGCTGGCCTGATTGCCAAACTGGACATCCCTTCGGTCGGGCCGACCGGCGCTGAAAAGCTGGTAGCCAAGCTCGATAGCCTGGAGAAAATCATCGCCGCTGACGGTATCGACCTGCGCCAGGCCCTGGCGGCCAAGCAGGCAGATGCCGTACGCAGCTATTTTCAGGTGCCGGAAAATGCCGCACTGGCTCTGGCCATCGAAGCCCAACTGCGCGACTTTGGCATGCACTGGACCAGCGAGAAGAAGGTTGCTGCCGGCTTGCCGCTGGCGGGGCAGACCTGGGTGCTGACCGGCTCGCTGGAGCGCATGAGCCGCGATATCGCCAAAGACAAGCTGGAAAGCCTGGGTGCCAAGGTGGCGGGCTCGGTGTCGGCCAAGACCCACTGCGTGGTGGCCGGGCCGGGCGCCGGTTCCAAGCTGGCCAAAGCCAACGAGCTGGGCCTCAAGGTGCTGGACGAAGACACCTTCGTAACTTTCCTCGGTGAGCACGGCATCAGCGTGTAAGCCAACCGTGCACGGCGATCGCGATGGTCTAGGCTTGGCAAGCAGCCAGGAGGGATCGCCATGTACCGTTTTTTCGAGCAACTGGGCGCCAGGATAGCGGCGACCTTTGTCAGCCGTGAACAGCGCCCGGATCGGGTCTGGCAGTGTCGCTGCGGGCAGTCGGTGTTTTTTCGCAACAGCCAGTGCCTGGCCTGCCAGGCGGCGTTGGGCTACTGGCCGCAGGGTAATCAGGTGGGCAGCCTCTCTGCAGGGGCTGGTGAAGGCCTGTGGGTGCTCGATGGCGAACCCGAGGTCGGCGCCCTGCGGCGCTGCGCCAATCTCGATACGGCAGCGGCCTGCAACTGGCTGCTGGCGGCGGATGAGCCTCACAGCTTTTGTCTGGCCTGCCGCTTGAACCGCACCATCCCCGACCTGTCGATTGCTGACAACCTGCCGCGCTGGCGCAAACTGGAAACCGCCAAGCGCCGCTTGACCGCGCAGTTGCTGCACCTGGGGCTTGCTGTCACGCCGAAAAGCGAAGAAAACCCGCAAGGCCTGGCCTTTGACTTCATCGGTGTAGACCTTGAAGGCAACGCGCCTGTCACCGGCCACGCCAATGGTTTGATCACCCTCGATGTGCGTGAGGCCGACGATGACTGGCGCGAACGCGTGCGGGTGCAATTGCACGAGCCCTATCGAACCTTGCTTGGGCACCTGCGCCACGAAGTCGGGCATTACTACTGGGACCAACTGATTGCCGAGTCGCCCTGGCTGGACGCCTTTCGAGCATTGTTCGGTGACGATCGCCAAAGCTACGCCGAGGCCCTGGACCGTCACTACCAGCAGGGTGCCCCCAGTGACTGGGCGCAAAGCCATGTAAGCGCCTACGCCACCATGCACCCTTGGGAAGACTGGGCGGAAACCTGGGCGCACTACCTGCACATGACCGACGCTCTGGACACCGCCTTGGCCCTGGGCATGAACGCCAGCAGCCTGGACCTCGACTACCCGCCGTTCCAGCGTCAGGACCTGTACCAGCCTGACGACCCGCAAGCCGAGCGCTTTCTGGCGTTCCTCAATGCCTGGGTCGAACTGTCGGCGATGCTCAATGAACTGTCGCGCAGCATGGGGCAGGTGGATTTCTATCCCTTCGTCCTGGGCAAGCCGGTGGTGGCCAAGCTGCACTTTATTCACCTGTGCATCACCCAGGCACCACCGTCCATACCTGGAGAAATGCCCTGAAGCAGCGCCAAGTCATTGAGTGCGGATGGTTTTTTTTCAAATAGAGGTTGTATCTTCACTTGATGCCGGTACAATGGCGCGGCTCATCGCCAGATGAGTTGCGTTATGGTGACCCCATCGGTCCCCCCGCATTGATTACCCGTTAACCTGGTCAGGCCCGGAAGGGAGCAGCCATAGCGGGAACATCGAGTGCCGGGGTGTGGCTGGTGGGGTCGCCACCTATCTCTAAGTCCTTGGTTCTACAAGGATTTCTCGCTCAAAAATCTCGAAGTGAAACAGCGTTCAGGTACACCTGAGTGGTGCACAGTGCTTGCTGCTTGCTGCTTGCTGTGGGAGCGGGCTTGCCCCGCGATCTGCCGCTATACAGCACATCGCGGGGCAAGTCGGGTCGCCGCACCGCCGCTCCTACCGGAATATCCGCGGTATTCAGTCCCTCAGCGAAACCTGTTTGGCATCAATCTTGAGGTCACTCAGTCGCTTGAGAATGCTATTGATGTTCGCCCGAGCCGAGCCCTCGTTGGCCAGGCGCAGGCGCTTGATACCAATGACCGAATCACCCACGCCAGCAGTAAACGGCGTGCGAATGATTTCGCGGAAAATCACTTTGTCGGTAGTGGTCTCGGTCAGGGTGTATTCCACTTCACTGGTGACTTCAAAGTTCAAGCCGAAGATAGGCTGATCGACGCGCAGCAGGTTGGCGCGCAGTGCGTAAGGCGCCGATGTGCTGCCGAGCAATTTGGCGCTGGCAAGTGATTGCTCCAGCGCTGCACGGAAGTCAGGTCCGTCGATTTCCGAGGTCCACAGCGGGTTGGTTTTATCTCCGCCATTGACTTCAGAAAGCTGCACATTGTTTTGCAGATGGGCGTCATAGGTATGTGCCGAAGCTTGATCAGCGGTTACCGACATGCCGGAGATTTGAGCCGGTGAGGCACAGCCCGTCACAAGCGCAATAATTGCTGAAGCTAACAGCAGACGAAAGTAGGTCACTCGATCAGTCCTTTGGGTGGTGGTGGGGGTGTGAAAAGGCGGCCGAATGGTAGCACTGTGCCATCTTTCCGGCCATAGGGCGTTCCCGCACGTTCCCGTTCTGCCATCGCCCTCGAAACTTGGCATACTTCAACCCCAAGCACCGAGAGATTGCGCACGTGGACGAAATAGACGACCTGACCAAAGAAAAGCTGCGGGAATGGCAGATCCGTCGTTTGGACATCAAGGACCAAATGCAGTCGCATCCGGAAAAGACCCTGGAACTGTCGCAGGTGCTGGACCTTATGGATGACGAGCATGCGGCCATTCTGGCAGCGGCGGTGAGCACCCCGGCCAAGACTGAACAGCCGCTGCGGCCAGCGGCCGGTCTGTTCGATCTGCAGCTGCAGGTGAGCGCCAATAGTGCGGAAGACTTGCGCAGGCTGCTGGACATGGCGGTCTATGAGCTGCAAGGGCTGCTCGACGCGCAGAAGGGCGTATCAGCGGCTCAAGCGCACAGCTACCCCGGCGGTATGTCCGGCACTTTGGGCAGTTATCATTTTGACCTTGGCGTTATCGACAAGCCGTCATCCCCAGTATCTTGAATTGAATGAAGCGTTTGGCCAGGCGCGATCCAGTGACCTGTTTGCCCTGGCTGTGAGGTTGTATGCACCCGGAACATGTTGATCTATCCAGCCCGATGTTTTTGCCGATTACCGAAGAAGTCTGTACAGGCTTGTTGGCGGCGGAGGGGGCCCAGGCACTCAGTGACCTGTCTGATCCTGAGCTGGCAGCGCTGCTGGTGATCCAGAACCTGGCGCAGGCGGCGGAGAAAGACCTGAATGCTGATGCAGTAGAGAAGATTCTGGCTCGGCTGATTGCCTGGGCGGTCGATGCACAGCATTCAGCAGCAGTCGGGCTGCTGTCGGAAGCGCAGCGCTTGTTCGATCCGCGCAAGCTGTACTTCGGTCTTAATGCGCTCAAGAGCGTGAATGTGCGCTTTCTGTTGGCCGAGGAGGCGGCAGCGCGTGAGTATCTGCTGGCCGATGGCAAATGGGATGTCGGTTACCGGGTCCGCCACCATCAGCGCAACAATCCGTTCAACCAGCAGATGGTTACGCCTCGGCAGCGCGAGCGCTGGTTGAGTGGTGCGCAAGACAAGCTGGTCAGAACCTTTCGCGCCAATCTGGACGAAGACCTGCATGTGCAGGGTTATGCCGGCATCGGCAAAAGTCACCTGCTCGGTACCTTGCTGGAATGCCTGCAACCGGAGAAAACACTGGTGCTGGCGCGCACCGCTGAAAAGCTGGCAGCGCTTCGCCAGCGTATGGGCAGTGCCGGCAGTGACAAGGTCGGTCGCACTTTCATGGCCTTTGCCCGGGCGCTGATGCCCGGGGGGCGTCCGCAAACGGCCGCTGCCCAGGCCAGGCAGCCAAACAAGCAGGCGCTGGCGCAAACGCTGAACATTCTCGGTTTTCGCGGTCACGAAGGCGCAGCGACCCTGGATGTCTGTCTCAAGGTGCTCGAGCGCTATTGCCAGTCCCGCGATCACAGCCTGGCGGCCAAACATCTGCCGCATTTCAAGCAAGCGCTGAGTAACGTGGATACCAAGGTGCTGCTGGAATATTCCAGCCGTCTGTGGACCTATCTGGAGGCAAATCCGTCCTGGGGGAGTCGCACCGGTTTCGAGGCGTTGTTGCTGATCAAGCGTGCCAGCCTGGCCGGCTGTGTGGTGCCAGCGCGCTACAGTCATGTGCTGATCGATGAGAGTCAGGACATTCCTGCGTCGCTGCTACAGATCATCGAGCGTGGCCGACAGGTGCTGATCACCCTCGGTGATGAATACCAGCAAGCCAGCGGCGAGCGGGTCTGGCGCGCACGTCAGGTGCGCCAGAGCGATGTCAGCTATTCGGTGCGTTCCGGTCGCAATGTCGAGCGCCTGGTCAATCCATTGATTGATCAGCATACCGAGAAGGGCAAGGTGCCGTTTGAAGGGGCGCGTGATGCTGACGTCGGGATCGAGCATTACCCGCTGGGCTTTGTGCCGCCTGAGGGTTGTGTGGTGCTGACGGCATCGCACTGGGACACGATCAAGTGGATGATCGAGCTGCACGATGCCAACTGCCCGTTCAGTTTCCCGGATAAAGCGGCGCAGGCCGATCTTGAGCGCTTCATGTCCACGGCTATCGCCTTGTTCAATCCCCGCTTCTACAGCCTTGAACACAGCCTGGAAGGGCCGCACGTATATTTCAGCGAGCTGGCCGATTGGCAACAGGTGCGCGACGCCAACCGCTTTGATGAGGCGTTTCTGTGGGTCGAGCAAGCGCTGGCCAATGGCTTCAAGGTTGCCGATATGAACCGCCTGAACCGGCTGCTCGGCGCGCCGGGTAAAAGCTGCATGCTGATGATGGCGGACACGGCGGGTGGGATGGAGTTCGACCGGGTGCTGTTGACGCCCGAGTTACTGAGCAACGTCATGTTCAAGGACGCCTACGCCTTCGATCAGCGCATCTGCGCGGTGTACATTGCCCTGTCACGCGCCCGCCAGCAGTTGTACCTGCCGTACGATGTGGTTGAGTGGGTCGAGTACCACCAGCAGCAAAAATTCCGCGAATCACACGGCTATTGATTGTCGGTCGGTGCTGCAGCTGAACTGCTCAGATGGCTATAACGCTCGAAGACTTGCTCGATTTCACCGCTTTGCTTCATCCGTTGCAGTGTTTGCAGGATGCCTTGCGTAGGGATCGAGGGGTCGTTGCGCACCATGCAGCCCAATTGTTGCTCCTCAAGCACCAGCAGCGGCTGAAGGCGTTCATCGGGAGGCAGTTGGCTGTTGAACCAGTCCAGGCTCGCTTGATTGCTGATCGCGTAGCGGTAACGACCGGCCTGGAGCATTTGCAGTACTTGCAGTTGGGTGCGGGCGTCGTCGCGTTCAAAGTAGCCACTGTCGAATTGCGCCTGCAAGGTGGGGTATTGAAAACCCAGCACGGTGCCAATGGTTTGGCTGGGCAGGGTCGCCAGACTTGCCGGCAGGGTATGCCGATGGTCTGCAACCAGCCAGTCGCGCTGCTGGAACAGTGGCGGGGTCCAGCTGAAGGTGTCTGACGGTTCTGTGCTCCAGGAGGGCATCACGAAACAGCGTACATCGATGCCGCCACGCTGCATTGCTGCCTGCAAGCGCAAGCGCGGTAAAACGTGATATTCGGGGCGACGCTGCAGGTGGCTGGCCAGGCGGTTCATCAGGTCAAAGACGATCCCTTCCACCGGTTGCCCGTACTCGACCCTTACCAGCGGCATGCTCCAGCTGTCTGTGATTGCAAAACGCAATGGCGGTAACGACTGTGCCGACAGCTGACCGACATACAGCAACAACAGACTGAAAACCCAACGCATCTACTTCTCCCTGTGTCGCATCAGCATCCTGGCGTACAAAGCTTACCGGGTTGGACGGTATAGCGGATGCAATTTCAGGCCTGCTCCGCTAGGATTAGCGGTCTTTGGTCTATCTATTTGACGGTTTTCGATGAGTTATCAGGTTCTTGCACGTAAATGGCGTCCGCGCTCGTTCCGCGAAATGGTCGGCCAGACCCATGTGCTCAAGGCATTGATCAACGCCCTGGACAACCAGCGCTTGCATCACGCTTACCTGTTCACCGGGACCCGCGGCGTGGGCAAGACTACCATCGCGCGGATCATCGCCAAATGCCTGAACTGTGAAACCGGCATTACCTCCACCCCCTGTGGAACGTGTTCGGTGTGCCGGGAAATCGATGAGGGCCGGTTTGTCGACCTGATCGAGATCGACGCCGCCAGCCGCACCAAAGTCGAAGACACCCGCGAACTGCTCGACAACGTGCAGTACGCGCCGAGCCGTGGGCGCTTCAAGGTCTACCTGATCGACGAAGTGCACATGCTCTCCAGCCACTCGTTCAACGCCTTGCTCAAGACGCTGGAAGAGCCGCCGCCCTACGTCAAGTTCATCCTGGCGACCACCGACCCGCAGAAGCTGCCAGCCACCATTCTGTCGCGCTGCCTGCAGTTTTCCCTGAAGAACATGACGCCCGAGCGGGTGGTCGAGCACTTGAGCCATGTGCTGGGTGCCGAGAACGTCCCGTTCGAAGACGATGCGCTGTGGCTGCTGGGGCGTGCCGCCGATGGCTCGATGCGCGATGCCATGAGCCTCACCGACCAGGCCATTGCCTTCGGTGAAGGCAAGGTACTGGCTGCCGATGTGCGGGCCATGCTCGGTACCCTCGACCATGGTCAGGTCTATGGCGTGCTGCAGGCGCTGCTGGAAGGCGATGCCCGTGCGCTGCTTGAGGCAGTACGCCAGCTGGCCGAGCAAGGGCCGGACTGGAGTGGCGTGCTGGCCGAAATGCTCAATGTGCTGCACCGCGTGGCGATTGCCCAGGCATTGCCTGAGGCGGTGGACAACGGCCAGGGCGATCGTGACCGGGTGCTGGCGCTGGCTCAGGCTTTGCCTGCCGAAGACGTGCAGTTCTACTACCAGATGGGCCTGATCGGCCGTCGCGACTTGCCGTTGGCGCCCGATCCACGGGGCGGTTTCGAAATGGTTCTGCTGCGGATGTTGGCCTTCCGCCCGGCCGATACCAATGACGCCCCGACGCCGGTACTAAAGCCGGTGGGGATCAGCCAGGCCACAGCTGATTCGGCACACACGGTGGCAGCAGCGAGCGTCGCTGCGCCGGCTGTGGTGGCTGCACCGGTTGTCGAGCCTGCACCTGCGGCGCCCGAACCTGAGCCCGTTGCCGAACCTGAACCGGCGCCTGTCGAGGTCGCGGTTGAGGCCGAGGTTGCAGCACCTGCGGCGGAGGTCGATCTGCCGTGGAACGATCCAATTCCGGCCGTTGCTGCGCCAGCACCTGAGCCTGAACCTGAACCTGTAGTGGCAGCGCAGGCGGCGCCAGCAGCCGCTGCGGCGCAGCGCCAGGACGAACCACCGCTGGACGACTCGATCGGTTACAGCCCGGCCGGCATGGAGCGCGACGACGAGCCGCCGCTGGATGAAGATTACTATGAGCCGGAAATGGATCCGGCCAGCTACAGTTATCTGGATGAACTGGCCATCGAGCATGTGCATGAGGATGCGCCGGTGGTTGCGCCTGAGCCGCTGCCAGCGGCTAAGCCGGCCACAGGCCTGGCCTTGCAATGGCTGGAATTATTCCCGCAGTTGCCGATCTCCGGGATGACCGGCAGTATCGCCGCCAACTGCACGTTGATCGCCGCTGACGGCGATGACTGGCTGCTGCACCTGGACCCGGCGCACAGTGCGCTGTTCAATGCCACCCAGCAGCGACGTTTGAACGATGCGTTGAACCAGCACTTCGGTCGCACGCTCAAACTGTCTATCGAGTTGATCCGCCCGGAGCAGGAAACCCCGGCCCAGGCGGCAGCACGCAAGCGTGCCGAGCGTCAGGGTGAGGCCGAGGCGTCGATTGACGCCGATCCGCTCATCCAGCAGATGATCAAGCAGTTTGGCGCCATGGTTCGACACGATACCATTGAGCCTGTAGATGCCCAGGTAGTAGCCCAGGGCGAATAAACACAAAGCGGCCAGGGCCTGGTCCTCGCCGCACCCCGTAAGTCTAAGTTTGAGGTGATCCCCATGATGAAAGGTGGCATGGCCGGCCTGATGAAGCAGGCCCAGCAGATGCAGGAAAAAATGGCCAAGATGCAGGAAGAGCTGGCCAACGCCGAAGTGACCGGCCAATCCGGCGCCGGTCTGGTGAGCGTGGTGATGACCGGTCGTCACGACGTCAAGCGCATCAGCCTGGATGACAGCCTGATGCAGGAAGACAAAGAAGTACTGGAAGACCTGATCGCCGCCGCCGTCAACGACGCTGTTCGCAAGGTTGAGCAGAGCAGCCAGGAAAAAATGGGCGGTATGACCGCTGGCATGCAACTGCCACCTGGTTTCAAGATGCCTTTCTAAGCCATCGGCTGTAGTACCTGCGATGGGAGCGCGGCCGTTCGGTCGTTGCTCCCATTGTTGTTTTTCCCGCTTTTTTCAATTTTCAGGCTAATGACCATGAGTTTCAGCCCACTGATCCGCCAACTGATCGATGCTTTGCGCACCTTGCCCGGCGTTGGCCAGAAAACCGCCCAGCGCATGGCCTTGCAACTGCTTGAGCGCGATCGCAGTGGCGGTACCCGTCTGGCACAAGCGCTGAGCCAGGCCATGGAAGGCGTTGGCCATTGCAGCCAGTGTCGAACCCTGACCGAGCAGGAGCTGTGCCCGCAGTGTGCCGATCCGCGTCGTGATGACTCGCTGCTGTGCGTGGTTGAAGGGCCGATGGATGTCTATGCCGTGGAGCAGACCGGCTATCGCGGTCGTTACTTCGTGCTCAAGGGGCATTTGTCACCGCTTGATGGCCTGGGGCCAGAGGCGATTGGCATTCCGCAGTTGATGGCGCGGATTGCAGAGCAGGGCACCTTCACCGAAGTGATCCTGGCGACCAACCCGACGGTGGAAGGCGAAGCGACGGCGCACTACATTGCGCAGTTACTGGCCGATAAAGGCTTGGTGGCTTCGCGGATTGCCCATGGCGTGCCTTTGGGCGGTGAGCTGGAATTGGTTGATGGTGGGACGCTGGCGCATTCGTTTGCCGGGCGTAAGCCGATTTCGTTGTAAGCATCGCGGGGCAAGCCCGCTCCCACAAGGTGTGTGGGGGCGGGCTTGCCCCGCGATCGAACTCAATACTCGCTCAACGAAAACTCGGTCAGGCAGAAGGTCGGCACACCTGCCGCATTCAGGCGCTGGGAGCCGCTGAGCTCCGGCAGGTCAATGATCGCTGCCGCTTCGAACACCTGGGCACCCATGCGTCGTACCAGGTTGGTGGCCGCCAGCAAGGTACCGCCGGTGGCGATCAGGTCATCGAAAATCAGCACCGAATCGCCTTCGCACAGGCTGTCGGCATGCACTTCAAGGAACGCTTCGCCGTATTCGGTCTGGTAGCCTTCGGCAAGCACATCGGCCGGCAGCTTGCCCTGCTTGCGGAACAGGATCAGCGGTTTGTTCAGTTGGTGGGCGATGATCGAGCCGATCAGAAAACCGCGCGCGTCCATGGCGCCGATGTGGCTGAACTCGGCCTCGACATAACGCTCGATGAAGGCGTCAGCCACATGGCGCAGGCCACGTGGCGACTGGAACAGCGGCGTGATGTCGCGAAAGATCACGCCGGCTTTCGGGAAGTCCGGTACGGGGCGGATCAGGGCTTTGAGGTCGAAGGCGTCGCTATACATGAGGCGGGTATCCTGAAAACGAATGCCCGCCAGTATACCCTTATCCAGCGGCCTCAGCTCTCCAGCGCACCACCGGCCAGCGCGCACAGCTGGATCGGGTCGAGGATGTGGATTTCCTTGCCTTCAGCGGCGATCAGGCCGTTTTGCTGGAAGCGGGTGAAAACCCGTGAAACAGTTTCCACGGCCAATCCCAGGTAGTTGCCGATTTCGTTGCGCGACATGCTCAGGCGGAACTGATTGGCCGAATAACCACGGGCACGGAAACGCGCCGAGAGGTTGACCAGGAAAGTGGCAATTCGCTCATCGGCGGTTTTTTTCGACAACAGCAGCATCATCTGCTGGTCGTCACGAATTTCGCGGCTCATGACCCGCATCAGCTGGCGACGCAGCTGCGGCAGTTGCACCGAGAGCTCATCGAGGCGTTCGAAGGGGATTTCGCACACCGACGTGGTTTCCTGGGCCTGGGCCGATACCGGATAGGTTTCGGTGTCCATGCCGGACAGGCCGACCAGTTCGCTGGGCAGGTGGAAGCCGGTGATCTGTTCTTCGCCGCTATCGCTTAAGCTGAAGGTTTTCAGGGCGCCGGAGCGCACTGCGTAGACCGAAGCGAAGCTGTCACCCTGGCGGAACAGAAACTCGCCTTTTTTCAGCGGTCGCCCGCGTTTGACGATTTCATCCAGTGCATCCATGTCTTCCATGTTCAACGACAATGGCAGGCACAGAGGCGCCAGGCTGCAATCCTTGCAGTGGGCCTGGTTGTGGGGGCGCAGTTTAACTGGCTCGGACATTTCTTCATTCCTTGCTGGAAAGCACACATAAGCCGTAAGGGTAACTCAGGGCATGGGGTTTGGGCCAGCCCGCACCCGGATAGGGTGGGCTGATAGAGGTGCGGCTTATCGTCCGACCTCCATTAAACATAGTGTGCTTTACATGTATTACTGTAAACCGTGTCCGAAGCTGGATCAGATCACTCGGGAAAATCGTTGCTGATTGTGTAAGCCAAGGTAGGCATCGAAAACCATGCATACCGAACGCACCAGCAGGCGACCCGCGGGCAGTACCTGGATGCCCTCGTTGCTGAGGTTGATCAGGCCGTCTTTGTGCATGGCTTGCAAGTCGGGCCAGAGGTCTTTGAAGTAACCGCGAAAATCGATGGTAAAGGCCTCTTCGATGCTGTTGAAGTCCAGTTCGAAATGGCAGATCAGTTGCTGGATTACGGCGCGACGCAGGCGATCGTCTGCGTTGCAGATCAGCCCGCGGCTGGTGGCCAGTTGAGCGCTGGACAGGGTGTCCTGGTAGGTGTTGAGGTCGCTGGTGTTCTGGCAGTACAGGTCGCCGATCTGGCTGATCGCTGAAACGCCGAGGCCAATCAGGTCGCAATGTCCATGGGTGGTGTAACCCTGGAAGTTGCGTTGCAGGGTCGATTCTTCCTGGGCAATAGCCAGTTCGTCATCGGGCAGGGCGAAGTGGTCCATACCGATGTAGCGGTAGCCGGCTTCGGTTAGTTGCTCAATGGTGCGCTGCAGCATTTCCAGTTTGGCCGAAGGGGCCGGCAGGTCATTGCTGTCGATGCGCCGCTGCGGCATGAAGCGTTCCGGCAGGTGGGCATAGTTGAACACCGACAGACGGTCGGGTTGCAGTTTGATCACTTCTTCGACGGTGCGGGCGAAGCCTTCCGGGGTCTGCTTGGGCAGGCCATAGATCAGGTCGAGGTTGATCGAGCGAAATTGCAGGGTGCGCGCCGCATCGATGATGGCCCGGGTCTGTTCCAGGGTTTGCAGGCGGTTGATGGCGCGTTGCACTGCCGGGTCGAGGTCTTGTACGCCCAGGCTGACGCGGTTGAAGCCCAGTTCACGCAGCAGGCCCATGGTCGGCCAGTCGGCCTCGCGCGGATCAATCTCGATGCCGTAGTCGCCTGAGTCGTCGTCGAGCAGATTGAAGTGCTGACGCAAGTGCGCCATCAGTTGACGCAATTCAACGTGGCTGAGGAAGGTTGGGGTGCCGCCACCGAAATGCAGTTGCTCGACAGTCTGCTTGGGGTCCAGATGACAGGCGATCAACTGGATTTCCTGTTCCAGGCGCTGCAGGTAAGGTTGGGCGCGGGCGCGATCCTTGGTGATGACTTTGTTGCAGGCGCAGTAGTAGCAGATGTTGGCGCAGAACGGTACATGCACATACAGCGACAGCGGGCGCACCGCGCGGCGGCTGTCACGCAGGGCGTGCAGCAGGTCGAATGAGCCGACTTCGCTGTGCAGTTGCACCGCGGTGGGGTAGGAGGTGTAGCGTGGGCCAGACAGGTCGTAGCGACGGATCAGGTCGGAGTCCCAACGGAGTGCGTCGAGCATGTGGGCAATCCCCAGAATGAGCAGCAGTGTGCAAATTCTAGGCGCGCGTCAGTGTATACATCTTGATTTGCATCAACGTGGCTTCAGTGGCCCATCAGCCAGTGTTGATGTGGGCCGGGCAGGGTCCAGATGCCGAACAGGATCACCAGCACGCCACCGGCGACGCGCACGCCACGTTTGCGCAGCAAGGCGCTGGTGCGCTCGGCGGCCAGTCCGGTGGCCAGCAATACCGGCCAGGTGCCCAGCCCGAAGGCCAGCATCAGCAGGGCGCTGTCGACCGCGTTGCCCTGGCTGGCGGCCCACAGCAGGGTGCTGTAGACCAGACCACACGGCAGCCAGCCCCACAGTGCGCCCAGCAGCAGCGCGCGCGGCCAGCTCGACACCGGCAGCAGGCGGTTGGCGATTGGCTGGATATGGCGCCACAGGCCGCGGCCCAGGCCCTCGATGCGAGTCAGGCCGCTCCACCAGCCGGCCAGGTACAGGCCCATGCTGATTAGCAATAACCCAGCCACTACACGCATGCCCAACGCCAGCGGGCTGCTGGCCACCGCCCAGCCGGCCAGGCCCAGCAACAGGCCAGCCAGGGCGTAGCTGCAGATACGTCCGAGGTTGTAGGCCAGCAGCAAACGGAAGCGGCGCTGGCGCTGCTCTTTAGGGATCGCCAGGGTCAGCGCGCCCATCAGGCCGCCACACATGCCCAGGCAGTGGCCGCCGCCAAGCAAGCCAAGGATCAGCGCCGAGCTGAGCAGGGGCAGCAGTTCAAGCACGAGGTGGTGCGCCGTCGTCGGGTTTCTTGCCGTCGGCTTCGTCCATCGCCGCGGTGTGTTGTGGGTCCTGGTCGTCGAACAGGATGCTGTGGGCCGGGCCGTCGAGGTCGTCGTACTGGCCGCTGTCTACCGCCCAGAAGAAGATGTACACAGCGATGGCGACGATCAGCAGCGCGGCCGGAATCATGACGTAAAGCGCGGGCATGTTAGCTCCTGATCAGGCCGTGGCGGGGTCAGAGGTACGGGTGGCTGAATCGCTGCTGGCCAGGGCGCTGACCCGGGTCAGGCGCAAGGCGTTGAGCACGACGATCAGCGAACTCACCGACATGCCGATCGCCGCCCATACCGGAGTAATCCAGCCGAGGGCGGCGAAAGGCAACATGAGGCCATTATACAGCGCTGCCCAGAGCAGGTTTTCGATAATGATCCGACGGGTGCGTTTGGCCAGGCTGAAGGCCTGGATCAAGGCATCGAGGCGGTTGGACAGCAGCACGGCGTCGGCACTGGTCTTGGCCAGGTCGGTGGCCGAGCCCATGGCGATGCTGATGTCGGCAGCGGCCAGCACCGGTACATCGTTGACACCGTCGCCGAGCATCAGCACTTTGCGCCCCTGTTGCTGCAGGGCTTTGAGTTTTTCCAGCTTGTCGTCCGGGCGCAGGCCGCCGATGGCCTGGTCGATCTGCAGTTCGCTGGCCACGCTGTGCACCATCGGCGAGCTGTCGCCCGACAACAGCAAGGTCTGCCAGCCACGGGCGCGACAGGCGGCGAGCAAGTCGGCGGCGTCATGGCGCAGGCGATCATCGAGTACCAGCCAGGCCAGCGCGCCCTGGCTGTTGCCCAGCAGCAGCCATTGGCCGGGTTCGGCGGGCATCGTTGGCGCGGTGGTGCCACTCAGGGCGCACACGTAACCCGGCTCACCGATGCGCAGGCGTTGACCTTGCACCACGCCTTCAAGCCCCAGGCCCGGTTCGGCGTGGACTTCATCGGCGGCGGTGCTGGCACGGCCGAAGGCGCGGGCAATCGGGTGCTCGGAGCGGTTTTCCAAAGCGGCGGCGAGCATCAGGCACTGATCGGCATCAACCTCGGCCAGCGGCCGTATGGCGCGCAAGGTCAGGCGGCCTTCGGTGAGTGTGCCGGTCTTGTCGAAGATCACCGTGTCGATCTGGTTCAGGCCTTCGAGGACGTGACCGCGGGTAAGCAGCAAACCGAGTTTGTGCAGGGTGCCGGTGGCGGCCGTCAGTGCCGTTGGCGTGGCCAGTGACAGCGCGCAAGGGCAGGTGGCGACCAGCATGGCCAGAACAATCCAGAACGCCCGGGACGGGTCCAGTTGCCACCACAACAAGCCAATGGCTGCGGCAGCCACCAGCGAGAACAGCAGGAACCACTGCGAGGCGCGGTCGGCAATTTCCGCCAGGCGCGGCTTTTCCGACTGCGCACGTTCAAGCAGGCGAACGATTGCCGATAGCCGTGTGTCCTGGCCCAGGGCCTGGACTTCGACGGTCAGCGCGCTTTCGATGTTCAGGGTGCCGGCGGTCACCGCATCACCGGCGCGGCGCGGCTGAGGCAGGTACTCGCCGGTCAGCAGCGATTCATCAATGCTCGACTGGCCGTTGACGATACGGCCATCGGCCGGCACCACATGACCGGGCTGGATCAGTACGCAATCGCCCAGTTGCAGTTCGCTGAGCAGGATCCGCTCGCTTTGACCTGCCGCCCCCAGGCGCAGGCAGGACGCGGGCAGCAGGTTGACCAGTTGTGCCGTGGCAGCAGCGGTACGTTCACGTGCGCGGCGTTCCAGGTAGCGACCGGCCAACAGGAATAGAGCGAACATGCCCACCGCGTCGAAATACAACTCGCCACTGCCGGTGATGGCGGTCCAGATGCCGGCGCCGTACGCCAGGCCAATCGCCAGGGAGACCGAGACGTCCATGGTCAGGTGGCGGGTGCGCAAGTCGCGGGCCGCGCCTCGGAAGAACGGGGCGCAGCTGTAGAACACGATGGGGGTGGTGAGGAACAGCGCGACCCAGCGCAGGATGGTGTGCAGTTCCGGGCTCAGGTCGATATTGAATTCTGGCCAGGTGGCCATGGTCGCCATCATCGCCTGGAACCACAGCAGGCCGGCGACGCCGAGTTGGCGCAGGGCCGTGCGGTTTTCGTTGGCCAATTGTTCGGCCGCACGATCAGCCTGGTAGGGGTGAGCGGCGTAGCCAATGTGGCGCAGTTCGGCCAACAGCTTGGACAGCGGCAACTGGCTGTCGGCCCAGTTCACGTGCAGGCGATGGTTGGACAGGTTCAGGCGTGCCTCGGCGACTCCTGGCAGGTTGCGCAGGTGCTTTTCGATCAACCAGCCACAGGCCGCGCAACTGATGCCTTCAATCAGCAGGGTGGTTTCGGCGAGCTCACCGCTGTGGCGCACGAAGGGCTTTTGCACGTCGGCGCGGTCGTACAGGGCCAGTTCGTCGACCAATTGCTGGGGTAGGGCGTCGGGGTTGGCGCTGGCTTCGCTGCGGTGCTGGTAATAGCTCTCGAGGTTGCCGGCAACAATGGCTTCGGCCACAGCCTGGCAGCCCGGGCAGCAGAATAGCCGGGATTGGCCGAGTACCACGGCGGTGAAGTGGCTGCCGGCAGGAACGGGCAGGGCGCAGTGGTAGCAGGGCGTGGGGCTGGTCATAGCGATCTGTCGTGAGGTCGGAGGGAGCTGATCGCGGGGCAAGCCCGCTCCCACGTGGGAGCGGGCTTGCCCCGCGATCAATGACGACTCAATTCTCGAGGTGTTCAGCCCCTTGCAGCGCTTCATCACCCAGCTGCAGGGTCACATCATGGCCAACCTGTTCTTCTTCGAACAGGCGCCAGACATGCTCGTTCTCACTGCCAAGCAGTTCAACGAAGCGACGTCCTTCGACCCTGTCCGTCAGCTGACCCACGTAACGCCCGGCTTCGCCGGCGCTCTGGGCGAGGATGACCCGGCGGTCCTTCTCTGGCTGGGTGGGCGAGATCAGGTTCAGTTCCAGGGTTTTCGGCTGGCTGTTACCGCTCAGGCGCAGCTCGACTTCACCGGTCAGCTCGTCAAGGTGCACGCTGGCCTGGAGCTTGAGGGTCTGGGCCAGCAACTCGCGGTCCAGCGAGCGGTTGATGCCTTTGCCGGCCTCGTAGTAGTTGTCGTTGACCAGGTTGTCGGGGTTGTTCACCGCGATGGTCACCATGGTCAGGCTCAAGGTCACCGAAGTGGCCAGCACGCCGATGATGATCCACGGCCAGAGGTGCTTGTACCAAGGGCTTGCGGCAGTTGCAGAAGGCATAGGCTCAGTCTCTTATCGAATTTGCGGGCCGATGAAACGGCTCTTGGCTTCAACCTGGGTGGCGCTGTCGTCGGCGTCCTTGAGGATGAAGGTGACTTCGTTGGTGCTCGATGGCAGTTCTTCCGGGGCCATCGACAGTTGTACTGGCAGGCTGACAATGTCGCCGGCGGTAACGCGGATTTCCTTCGCGCCTTCCAGCTTCAGGCCTGGCAGACCGGCAGCTTCCAGCACGTAGACGTGGTCGCGCTGATCCTTGTTCATCACCTTCAGGCTGTAGACGTTCTCGATCCGGCCCAGGGCGTTTTCGCGATACAGGACGCGGTCTTTGCTGACGTCGAAGCCTACCAGCGGACGCAGCACAAAGGCGCTGGTGAGCAGGGCAATCATTGCCAGCAACACCACGGCGTAACCAATCAGGCGCGGGCGCAGCATATGGGTTTTCTGCCCGGACAGGTTGTGCTCCGTGGTGTAGCTGATCAGGCCTTTGGGGTAGTTCATCTTGTCCATGATCGAATCACAGGCGTCGATGCACGCCGCGCAACCAATGCACTCGATCTGCAGGCCGTCGCGAATGTCGATGCCGGTCGGGCATACCTGGACGCACATGGTGCAGTCGATGCAATCACCCAGGCCTTTGGCTTTGTAGTCGACGTCTTTTTTGCGCGGGCCGCGGGTTTCGCCACGACGTGGATCGTAAGACACAATCAGGGTGTCTTTGTCGAACATCACACTCTGGAAGCGGGCATAAGGGCACATGTAGATGCACACCTGCTCACGCAGCCAGCCAGCGTTGCCGTAGGTGGCCAGGGTGAAGAAGCCGACCCAGAAATAGGCCCAGCCGTCGGCCTGGCCGGTAAAGAATTCGACGACCAGTTCGCGGATCGGCGAGAAGTAGCCGACGAAGGTCATGCCGGTGACGAAGCCGATCAGCAGCCACAGGCTGTGCTTGGTCAGTTTGCGCAGGAATTTGTTGGCACTCATCGGTGCCTTGTCGAGTTTCATGCGCTGGTTGCGGTCACCTTCAGTGACCTTTTCGCACCACATGAAAATCCAGGTCCAGACACTTTGCGGGCAGGTGTAGCCACACCACACCCGACCGGCAAACACGGTAATGAAGAACAGGCCAAAGGCGGCAACGATCAGCAGGCCGGACAGCAGGATGAAATCCTGTGGCCAGATGGTCGCGCCAAAGATGTAGAACTTACGCTCTGGCAGGTTCCACCAGACCGCCTGATGATTACCCCAGTTCAGCCACACCGTACCGAAGTACAGGAGGAACAGGACGGCGCCACCGACCATGCGCAAATTACGGAAAATGCCGGTGAAGGCACGGGTGTAGATTTTTTCCCGAGACGCGTAGAGGTCTACGCTGTCTTTGTTTTTATTGGCAGGCGGGGTGACATCATGTACTGGAATTTGCTTGCTCATCATTGAGTCCCACGGCAGTGGAAGAGTGCCACGATCAGTACATGCCGATCGCAGTCAGACGTTTATGCTGCTCTAGGGCGGATGATACGCCTGTAGTGGCAACATGGGGCACGCTGCGACCTTTAGTCGCGTTGGGTTTGCCTGGTGTTTAGTGTAGTGGGCGTGTCAAGTGATCTGGGTCAAGCGGGTGGTTTGGGGGCCATTGTCTTGCGCCATCAGTTGTGGGAGCGGGCTTGCCCCGCGAAGCGTTGTGGCTGGCAAACTGCAATCGCGGGGCAAGCCCGCTCCTACATGTTATTCCCACCGTCAGCGCCTATAAAAAAAGCCCCGCCAGTCTGCACTGACGGGGCTTTTGGGGTGGCTATGCGAATTACTTCGCTTCAGCCGCCTTTTCACCTTGATGCGACAGGTTGTAGACATAGGCGGCCAGCAAGTGGACCTTGTCGTTGCCCTGGATCGCTTCCTGAGCAGGCATCTGGCCCTGACGGCCGTAACGGATGGTCTGCTGCAGTTGCGCGAAGCTCGAACCGTAGATGAACGCCTGTGGGTGGGTCAGGTTAGGTGCGCCCATGGCGGGGGTGCCTTTACCTTCAGGACCGTGGCAAGCCACGCAGTTGGCTGCGAAAATCTTCTGGCCATTGGCGGCATCAGCTTTCGCGCCTTCTGGCAGCTTGCGGCCGTCCAGGTTGGTCAGCACGTAAGCGGCAACGTCAGCAACGCCTTGCTCGCCGATCACTTCTGCCCAGGCCGGCATCACGCCATGGCGACCGCCCATGATGGTGGTCTTGATGGTGGCCGGATCACCGCCCCAGCGCCAGTCGTTGTCGGTCAGGTTAGGGAAGCCGTAGGAACCCTTGGCGTCGGAACCGTGGCACACCGAGCAGTTGGAGGCGAACAGGCGGCCACCCATCTTCAGGGCTTGAGGATCTTTGGCCACTTCTTCAATCGGCATGGCAGCAAATTTGGCGAAGATCGGCCCAAACTTGGCATCTGCACGCAGCATTTCCTTTTCCCACTCGTGTACGCCGGTCCAGCCAGCCTGGCCGTTGGCGAACGCGGTTTTCTTCTCGTTGTCCAGGTACTGGTAGCCGGGCAACACGCCTTTCCAGTTGCCCAGCCCCGGGTACAGCACCAGGTAACCGAGGGCAAAAACGATGGTGCCGACGAACAGCCAGAACCACCACTGCGGCAGCGGGTTATCGTATTCCTCGATGCCGTCGTAGGCATGGCCCACGGTTTCTTCAGTGATATCGCTGCGCTGGCCCTTGCGGGTGGACAGCAGCAGCCAGGTCAGGGCGAAGATGGTGCCCAGACTC
Organism: Pseudomonas sp. NUPR-001; assembly: GCF_052147955.1. Classification (NCBI taxonomy): domain Bacteria; kingdom Pseudomonadati; phylum Pseudomonadota; class Gammaproteobacteria; order Pseudomonadales; family Pseudomonadaceae; genus Pseudomonas; species Pseudomonas sp. NUPR-001. The sequence goes on along the minus strand of NZ_CP197353.1, from coordinate 4,188,578 downwards.
AGAACGGTGACGTACAGACTCCAGAAGGTAGTCATTCGTTGTTACTCCTAGACGCTTTCGCTTGCGCTTGCTCGACGTGCTTGCTGGCTTCGGGATCATCCGCGAAGGGCAGCATGGTCGCTTCGTCGAACTCGGACTTGCGCCGAGAACTGAACACCCACAACGCCAGGCCGATAAAGGCCACCATCACCACGACGGTGCCCAGGCCACGAATCATCCCGATATCCATCAATGTCACCGTTTGCTTTTGATGATGGTGCCCAGGCCTTGCAGGTAGGCAACCAGGGCGTCCATTTCAGTCTTGCCCTTGACTGCGTCGCGGGCACCGGCAATGTCTGCATCGGTGTACGGCGTGCCGAGGGTGCGCAAGACTTCCATCTTCTTGACCGTGTCTTTGCCGTCGAGCTTGTTCTCTACCAACCAGGGGTAGGCCGGCATTTTCGACTCAGGCACGACGTTGCGCGGGTTGTACAGGTGAGCACGGTGCCAGTCGTCGGAGTAACGACCGCCGACACGGGCCAGGTCCGGGCCGGTACGCTTGGAACCCCACAGGAACGGGTGATCCCAGACGCTTTCACCGGCTACCGAGTAGTGGCCATAGCGTTCGGTTTCGGCGCGGAACGGACGGATCATCTGCGAGTGGCACTGTACGCAGCCTTCGCGGATGTAAATGTCACGGCCTTCCAGTTCCAGCGCGGTGCGTGGCTTCATGCCTTCAACCGGCTTGTTGGTGACGTCCTGAAAGAACAGCGGGACGATCTGGGTCAGGCCGCCGATACTCACGGCGATGACCATGAAGAAGGCCAGCAGGCCGATATTCTTCTCGACTACTTCGTGCTTCATCAGTGGGCTCCCACTACAGCGATCTGAGCGGCGGCTTCAGCTTCGGCCGGTTTCGACGCGCGGACAGTGCGGTATACGTTGTAGGCCATCAGCAGCATGCCGGAGGCGAAGAACGCACCGCCCAGGGCGCGGACCATAAAGCCCGGATGGCTGGCCTGCAGGGCCTCGACGAAGGAATAGGTGAGGGTGCCGTCATCGTTGATTGCACGCCACATCAGGCCTTGGGTGATACCGTTGACCCACATCGAAGCGATGTACAGCACGGTGCCGATGGTGGCCAGCCAGAAGTGTGCGTTGATCAGGCCGATGCTGTGCATCTGCTCGCGGCCGTAGACTTTCGGGATCAGGTGGTACAGGGCGCCGATCGAAATCATCGCTACCCAGCCCAACGCGCCGGCGTGTACGTGGCCAACGGTCCAGTCGGTGTAGTGCGACAGCGAGTTGACGGTCTTGATCGCCATCATCGGACCTTCGAAGGTCGACATGCCGTAGAACGCCAGCGACACCACGAGGAAACGCAGGATCGGGTCGGTGCGCAGCTTATGCCAGGCGCCCGACAGGGTCATCATGCCGTTGATCATGCCGCCCCAGCTCGGTGCCAGGAGAATGATCGACATGGCCATGCCCAGCGACTGCGCCCAGTCTGGCAGGGCGGTGTAGTGCAGGTGGTGCGGACCGGCCCAGATGTACAGGGTGATCAGTGCCCAGAAGTGCACGATCGACAGGCGATAGGAGTAGATCGGGCGTTCGGCCTGCTTGGGTACGAAGTAGTACATCATGCCGAGGAAGCCGGTGGTCAGGAAGAAGCCCACGGCGTTGTGGCCGTACCACCACTGGATCATCGCGTCGGTAGCACCGGAGTAAGCCGAGTACGACTTGAACAGGCTGACCGGCAAGGACGCGTGGTTGACGATGTGCAGCATCGCGGTCACGACGATGAAGGCACCGTAGAACCAGTTACCCACATAAATGTGCTTGGTTTTACGCTTGACGATGGTGCCGAAGAACACCACACCGTAGGTGACCCAGACAATGGCCAGCAAAATGGCGATCGGCCATTCCAGCTCGGCGTATTCCTTGGTCGTGGTGTAACCCAGTGGCAGGGTAATGAGCGCACCGACGATCACCGCTTGCCAACCCCAGAAGGTGAAGGCCGCGAGGCTGTCGGAAATCAGTCGCGTCTGGCAGGTTCGCTGCACGACATAATAGGAAGTGGCAAACAGCGCACAGCCACCGAAGGCGAAAATCACCAGGTTGGTGTGCAGTGGGCGAAGGCGTCCAAAACTCGTCCATGGCAGGTCCAGGTTCAGCTGGGGCCATACCAGTTGCGAGGCGATGAAGACTCCAAGCCCCATGCCAAGGATCCCCCAGACCACCGTCATGATGGCGAACTGGCGGACGACCTTATAGTTATAAGCAGTCGGACTGATTGCTGTGCTCATTCTAAGGTTCCACGGTTTGGGTGTTTTTGTAGGTTAAAAAATCGGCGCAAGTATGTATAAACCGTGTGGTTATTGCAACGCGATGGCTCCCGCGCCGACCTTTGCCAAAGCCCGTTCTACCGCTGTTCCGGGCATTGTTGGCGGACAAAGTGTACACAATTATCTGATTGATATGTGTACCGTTATTCATCTTTTCTTGTCCAATCGGTCAGGCTTGTTGTGCCCCGTTTCCGTTGCCGGCATGCGGGTTACAAAGAGGTCGAGCCGATCCCGTCTGCCTTTGCACGCATTCTTCAACAGTCACGACCGGTCAAGGGGATTCACGGCCCTTGGGTTACGGTCGCTGTGGCAACAAGCTTAGTTCCGATCAAGGCGGGTGCAAGGCGGGGCGGTGGGGGAGGTGCGACACTTGGTCGCAAGGGGGAAATGGAACCGCCGCATCCGGAGGGATGCGGCGGTTTGAGTCAAGGCTCAGTTACGCGTTGGATTTACTTGGCAGTCAGGTTCTCGCCCTGTGCTGCGTCACCCTGGGACAGGCTGTAGACATAGGCGGCCAGCAGGTGGACCTTGTCGTTGCCTTGAATGGCTTCTTGCGCAGGCATCTGGCCCTGACGGCCGTAACGGATGGTCTGCTGCAGTTGCGCGAAGCTCGAACCGTAGATGAACGCTTGCGGGTGCGTCAGGTCAGGCGCGCCCATGGCCGGGGTGCCTTTACCTTCAGGACCGTGGCAGGCCACGCAGTTGGTGGCGAACAGTTTCTCGCCGTTGGCCACGTCAGCCTTGGTGCCTTCCGGCAGTTTGCGTCCGTCGAGGTTGGTCAGGACGAAACCGGCGACGTCAGCCACACCTTGCTCGCCAATCACTTCGGCCCAAGCCGGCATGACGCCGTGGCGGCCGTTCATGATCGACTGCTTGATGGTCTCCGGATCACCGCCCCAGCGCCAGTCCTTGTCGGTCAGGTTAGGGAAGCCGTAGGCACCCTTGGCGTCGGAACCGTGGCACACCGAGCAGTTGGAGGCGAACAGACGGCCACCCATTTTCAGCGCTTGCGGATCCTTGGCCACTTCCTCAACCGGCATGGCGGCGAACTTGGCGAAGATCGGACCGAACTTGGCGTCGGCCTTGTCCATTTCCTTTTGCCATTCGTTGACCTGGGTCCAGCCGTCCTGATAACCCGGCAGGATGCCTTTCCAGTTACCCAGGCCCGGGTAGAGGATCAGGTAGCCAACCGAGAACACCAGGGTGCCGACGAACAGCCAGAACCACCAGCGTGGCAGCGGGTTGTCGTACTCCTCGATGCCGTCGAAGCTGTGGCCCATGGTCTGGTCGCCGCCGTTGGGCTTTTCGCCCTTGCGCGTGGCCAGCAGCAGCCAGGTCAAGCCGATCAGGCTGCCGATGGTCAGTACGCAGATGTACGTACTCCAGAAGGTGGTCATTGCCCGTTACTCCTCGGTGCGGGTTCGTTGGCGGCAGGTGCTTGGCGGTCATCGGCGAATGGCAGCAGGCTTGCCTCGGCAAACTCGCGGTCACGCCGCCGGTTGAACACCCACAACGACAGGCCGATGAAGGCGATGGCCACCAGCAGGGTGCCCAGGCCGCGCAGCTGGCCGATATCCAGTGTGAAGTCCATGGCCCTTACCTCTTGTTCTTGATCGCGGTGCCGAGCACCTGCAGGTAGGCAACCAAAGCATCCATTTCGGTCTTGCCCTTGATCGACTCCACAGCGCCGCTGATGTCAGCATCGGTGTAGGGCACGCCGAGGGTGCGCATGGTGCGCAGCTTGGTCTCGGTGTGGCTGCTGTCTACCGGGCTTGCGACCAGCCACGGGTAGGCCGGCATCTTCGACTCCGGTACCACGTTGCGCGGGTTGTACAGGTGCGCGCGGTGCCAGTCATCGGAGTAGCGGCCGCCGACACGGGCCAGGTCCGGGCCGGTACGCTTGGAGCCCCACAGGAAGGGGTGATCCCAGACGCTCTCACCGGCTACCGAGTAGTGGCCATAGCGTTCGGTTTCGGCGCGGAACGGCCGGATCATCTGCGAGTGGCACTGTACGCAGCCTTCACGGATGTAGATGTCGCGGCCTTCCAGTTGCAGCGCGGTGTAGGGCTTCATGCCCTCAACCGGCTTGTTGGTGACGTCCTGGAAGAACAACGGGACGATCTGGGTCAGGCCGCCGATGCTCACGGCAAACACCATCAGCAGCACCAGCAGAAAGACGTTCTTCTCGATTACTTCGTGTTTCATCTGGATCTCCTCAAGCCAGCTGCGCGGCGGCAGGCGCGGCCACGGCCGCTGGGGCACGCACGGTGCGCCAGGTGTTGTAGGCCATCAGGAACATGCCGGTGAGGAAGATCGCCCCGCCGACGAAGCGCACGATGAAGCCTGGGTGGCTGGCCACCAGGGTTTCGACGAAGGAGTAGGTCAGCGTGCCGTCGCTGTTCACGGCGCGCCACATCAGGCCCTGGGCGATGCCGTTGACCCACATCGAAGCGATGTAGAGCACGGTGCCGATGGTGGCCAGCCAGAAGTGCGCGTTGATCAGACCCAGGCTGTACATCTGCTCGCGGCCGAAGACTTTCGGGATCATGTGGTACAGGGCGCCGATCGAGATCATCGCTACCCAGCCCAACGCGCCAGCGTGGACGTGGCCGATGGTCCAGTCGGTGTAGTGCGACAGGGCGTTGACGGTCTTGATCGCCATCATCGGACCTTCGAAGGTCGACATGCCGTAGAACGCCAGGGATACCACGAGGAAACGCAGGATCGGGTCGCTGCGCAGCTTATGCCAGGCGCCCGAGAGGGTCATCATGCCGTTGATCATGCCACCCCAGCTCGGTGCCAGGAGGATCAGCGACATGATCATGCCCAGCGACTGCGCCCAGTCTGGCAGGGCGGTGTAGTGCAGGTGGTGGGGACCGGCCCAGATGTACAGGGTGATCAGCGCCCAGAAGTGCACGATCGACAGGCGATAGGAATACACCGGACGCTCGGCTTGCTTGGGCACGAAGTAGTACATCATGCCGAGGAAGCCTGCAGTCAGGAAGAAGCCCACGGCGTTGTGGCCGTACCACCACTGCACCATGGCGTCAGTGGCGCCGCTGTACAGCGAGTAGGACTTGGTCAGGCTGACCGGTACTTCCAGGTTGTTGACGATATGCAGGATCGCCACGGTGATGATGAATGCACCGAAGAACCAGTTACCCACATAGATGTGCTTGGTGGTGCGCTTGAGCAGGGTACCGAAGAACACCACGGCGTACGCGACCCAGACGATGGTGATCAGGATATCGATCGGCCATTCCAGTTCGGCGTATTCCTTGGAGCTGGTATAACCCAGCGGCAAGGTGACGGCGGCCAGCACGATCACCAATTGCCAGGCCCAGAAGGTAAAGGCGGCAAGGCGTGGTGAGAACAGGGTGGTCTGACAGGTTCGCTGGACCGAATAGTAGGAAGCGGCGAACAGCGCGCAGCCACCAAAGGCGAAAATCACCGCGTTGGTGTGCAGCGGGCGTAGACGCCCGAAGCTGGTCCAGGGGAGGTCGAAGTTGAGCGAAGGCCAGACGAGTTGCGCGGCAAGAAAAACGCCGAGCCCCATCCCGACGATTCCCCACACCACCGTCATAATGGCGAATTGGCGGACCACCTTGTAGTTGTAGGCGGTACTGCTGGTTGTGTTCATGTATGGGTTCCCATCCACGGTTATAGGCAGGCTAAATAGCGAGGCAAGCATGAGTAATGGGCAATTGGCCGGTATTGACGGGGATCAATGGGCGCAACTGATCGAACGGCGTGGCTGGCGGTGGAATGCCCCGCAAAATCAGGAGGATGGCGCGCTTTTGTGTTGTCTGATTCTGGCCCATGGCGCGGGTGCGCCGATGGACAGTGAGTTCATGGAAGAAATGGCGCAAAGGCTGGCGGCACAAGGGCTGGGGGTGCTGCGCTTCGAGTTTCCCTATATGGTCCAGCGGCGCCTCGATGGTGGCAAAAGGCCGCCAAATCCGCAGGCAAAACTGCTGGAATGCTGGCGCGAGGTGTATGAGCAGGTGCGACCATTGGTCACTGGGACTTTGGCCATCGGCGGCAAGTCAATGGGCGGGCGCATGGCCAGTTTGCTGGCGGATGAGTTGGCGGCGGATGCACTGGTGTGCCTGGGCTATCCCTTCTATGCCGCTGGTAAACCGGAGAAGCCACGGGTGGCGCATTTGGCCGAGTTGAAGACGCCGACGTTGATCGTTCAGGGTGAACGCGATGCTTTGGGGAATCGGCAAACGGTGGAAGGTTATAGCTTATCGCCCGCGATTGAACTGTGCTGGCTGCAAGCGGGGGACCATGACCTGAAGCCATTGAAGGCGTCGGGGTTCAGCCATGCTGATCATCTGCAAACGGCTGCAGAGCGAATTGTGGCGTTTTTGCGTTGATCGATCGCGGGGCAAGCCCGCTCCCACACAGTCTGTAATTTCAGGTGGGAGCGGGCTTGCCCCGCGACGGTTTTAGCTGATCAGCCGCGATACTCACACAGGTAAGCCGTATCAACCGCCACTTTCAGCTGAAACTTGCTGTTCGCTGGCACATTGAACTGGCTGCCAGCCGAAAAGGTTTCCCAGTTGTCGCTGTCCGGCAGTTTGACGGTCAGGGCGCCAGACACCACATGCATGATTTCGCGTTGGGCGGTGCCGAATTCGTACTCGCCGGGGGCCATCACGCCGACCGTGGCCGGACCTTCGGCGGTACCGAATGCGATCGACTTGACGGTGCCATCAAAGTACTCGTTGACCTTAAACATGGGCGACTCCTGAAAAGGGGCTGAAAAGGTTGGCCAGTATGCCCAAGGCGTCTGGCGCCGTCATCCGCTTTCAGGTGCCATTGGCTGGCAGGCTCAGAGGCAGCAAGCGTGCGGTATTGCGGGCATCTTCCAGGGCGCGGTGCTGCTGGCCACAAAACTGCAGGCCGGCCAGTTGCAGGGCACCGTTCAGGCCCAGCGGGCGCTGCAGTTGGCGGGCCTTGGCAAACCGCTGCTTGAGGTTGATGTGTGGCAGTTCGGCGAGCAGGCTGTGCAACTGGTGTTGTTGCCATTCCTGCAGCAATTGCTGGCGATCATAGTCGCCCCAGCTGACCCAGGCTTGCAGGTGCCCCCGATGATGGCCGATCCAGCGCTCGAACTGGCCCCAGACTTCACTGAACGACACGGCGCTGTCGACACTGGCCTGACTGATGTGGGTCAGCTCACGGCAAAAAGGGGTGAGTTGCGGGCGCCGCCGCGGTTTGACAAAACGCTGGAAATGGTCGACTTCCCGGCCTTGTCGATTGACCAGGGTCGCGCCAATTTCGATGACTTCCATTTCTGTGACCGGCCAACCGCCATCATCTGTGGTTGCTTCCAGGTCGATCACCAACCAATGCCCCATAGTAAGTTCCCTTGCAAGACTCGCTAGAGCGTAGCCAAACTTGAACGCTTGGGATATCCCTGGCATTTTGCCTGATGGCCATTTGGCGCATTCGATAGTTGTGTCGCGCCCGGAAAACGCCTAGCTTAGGCGCTACCCGGTTAAACCCGCAAAGAGTGTGTAGCTTTGAGTTCAACGCCCACGCGTCAGGCTGTGCCTTTTCTGTTGATGCTTGCCACAGGGTGGCTGGCGCCGGTGGCCCAGGCGTTCGAAGAAATCGAAGTCAAGGTGGGGGCTGCGCATTTCCCTCCTTATACAGTGCGTCCTGAAAAGGGTGCCGAGACCGGGCTGTTGCCGCAGCTGGTCGAGGCATTGAACAATGCCCAGCAACACTACCGTTTCGTTCTGGTGCCCACCTCGATCCCGCGGCGCTTCGGCGATCTGCGTCAAGGGCGCACCGACATGGCAATCTTCGAAAACCCGGAGTGGGGCTGGCAGGGTATCGAACATGAGGCGGTCGATATGGGCCTGGAAGACGCCGAGGTGTTTGTCACCCGTGTTCAACCAGACCGTGATGAAGGTTATTTTGCCGACCTTCGTGGCAAGCGCCTGGCCTTGTACAGCGGTTACCACTACGCCTTTTCCGGCTTCAATCCCGACCCGCAGTTCCTCAGCGAGCACTACAACGCCACATTGACCTATTCCCATGACAGCAACTTGCTGATGGTGCAGCGCGGCCGAGCGGACATCGCCCTAGTCACGCGTTCCTACCTCAGCGATTTTTTGGTGCGTAACCCCAAAAGCAAAGGGCAGTTGCTGATCTCCGAGCGCGTCGATCAGATCTACCACCACTATGCGTTGCTGCGCCCGGGCGCGCCGATCAGTGGCCCGGTGTTTGCCGACCTGCTGCAGCAGCTGCGCGACAAGGGTGAATTGCTGCGCATATTCCAGCCCTACCGCATCAGCGTGAGTTCGCCCGCGGCCGACTAAATTTCCCGCGCACGGCCACGTTCACACAGGTGAGCACCTTTCCTATGTGAGCCAAGACCATGCCGTTCGACGCAGCTTCGCAAACCTTGTCTTTACCGCGCTGGCGCAGCCTCAACGCCGATGAAAGTGATTGCCAACTGAGCCTGGTGCTCGAAGGCAGCCCACTGATCCGTGTGCGCCTCGAACGCGGTGAAACATTGCAGGTTCACCTTGAAGAACTGGCCCGGGAGCGCGCGGCGCAGGCCTTGTGGGCGGCCTGTTATTGGCTGTTCGCCCGTGACCCTGGCTGTCAGCGTTTGAGCTGGCACCTCAAAGAGCTGCCCACTGATGCGCTGCTCAGCGGCTTGCTGGTGGCGCACGCCCAAGCCGGTGTGTACCTCTGTGAACGCACGCAGTTCTGGCAATTGCCGCAGCCCTGGTTAGGCCATGCCTATGCCGGCGTTTACCCGCAACAGATGCAAATCAGCGAAGGCAAACGCCACCCGCGCCGCGCGCCGAAACCGCGTGGTGAAGTGTATCGGCGCTTCGATGCGCGCCTGGGCGCCTGGGTATCACTGCGCACCCTGGAAATCGACACGGACCTTGAGCGTTTCAACCGCTGGCAGAACAACCCGCGGGTCCTCAACTTCTGGCAGGAAGGCGGCAGCCTTGAACAGCACCGTGACTACCTGAACAAGCTGCAGGCCGACCCGCACAGCTTGACCTTGATCGGTTGCTTCGACGACCAGCCATTTGCCTACTTCGAAGCCTACTGGGCCAAAGAAGACCGCATCGCCCCGTTTTACCCGGCCGATGACTATGACCGGGGTATTCACATGCTGGTGGGTGAAGAGCATCACCGTGGCCCGCATAAAGTAGCGAGCTGGCTATCGGCCCTGGTGCACTACCTGTTTCTCGACGACCCGCGCACCCAGCGCGTAGTGGCAGAGCCACGCGCCGACAACGGCAAAATGATCGGCTATATGCACGACCAGTGCTTTCACTGCGAAAAGGAATTCGACTTCCCGCACAAACGTGCGGCTTTGATGGTGCTGGGGCGGGAACGCTTCTTTGATCGCTGCAAGTTGTAAGCGGCAAGCACGCAACTTGCCGCTTGAAGCTTACAGCTTGCCGCTCTCAAGCCTTCTGGCTTGAGACTTTCCGACAATGCACCAGGGCATCGCGAATCATGAAGTTGACCAGGGTGGGGGAAACGCCCAGTTCTTTGGCGATGTCTTTTTGCGCGACCCCGTGCAGGCGGTACATCTCGAACGCATAACGGGTGCGTTGCGGCAGTTCGTTCAAGGCGTCGGCGATGTGTTCCAGGGTGGCGAAGTTGATGTGCGTGGCTTCAGGCGACGCGCCATGAACCACGACGTTCAGGCCTTCTTCTTCGCTGCCGGAGTATTTCAACTCCATCGATTGCTTGCGGTAGTGATCGATGGCCAGGTTACGCACGATCTGAAACAGGTAGCTCAGTTGCGCTTTGAACGAGGAGGTGATGTGCGGCGCGGAACCCAGCCGGAAGTAGGCATCTTGCACCACGTCTTCGGCGCGGGAACGACAGCCCGTAATGCGTGCAGCGATCTTGACCAGAATGCTGCGGTTGTCGACAAACGCCTTGAGTAACGGTGAATCGCACTTACTTGTGGATAGTTGTTCCGCCATGGACATCACCTTGTCTCGAAGATGGAGAGGGAGCTCTCCTGAGGGGGGAGGCTGCCTGCGACGAGCGACAAATTATTCGTAATGATAATTGTTGTCAAATGCGAAAGTTAATGCGTATCAAATTATTTTGGTTATAAGCCTCAGCCTGTGACGCACTTCAAACAGTGGGAGCGGGCTTGCCCCGCGAAGCCATTTCACTGACAGATCACAATCGCGGGGCAAGCCCGCTCCTACAAAGGCCAGTCCTTCCCTGGCAATCAGCGAAGGATCTAATTATTTGCCCTGTCCATCCGTTCCTCTGTGTACATCCCCCGGCGCTCGACACGCGCCAGGTGCACCCGCCTAGCCGGAGCGCGCCCCTGTCGAGCCCTGATTTCACGTACAGACTCTGGCAGGAACCTTCCCATGACGGACGCCTTCGAACTCCCGGTTACGCTGGTCCAGGCACTGGCACAACGTGCTGCGCAAACCCCGCAGCAGGTCGCCTTGCGCTTTCTGGCCGGTGACCCGCAAGAGCAAGCGGTGCTGACCTACCGGGACCTGGACCTGCGTGCCCGCAGCATCGCTGGCGCCTTGCAAGCACGTACCGAATTCGGTGATCGGGCGATTTTGCTGTTCCCCAGTGGGCCGGATTACGTCGCCGCGTTTTTCGGCTGTTTGTACGCCGGGGTCATTGCGGTGCCGGCGTATCCGCCGGAGTCTTCGCGCCGTCATCATCAGGAGCGGCTGCTGTCGATCATCGAGGACGCCGAACCGCGCCTGTTGCTGACCACCCGCGCGTTGCACGACACCCTGCAGGGCCTTGAAGTACTGGCCGAGGACCAAGCGCCGCACTTGCTGGCGGTCGATGGCCTGGACGCAACGTTGGCCGATGCCTGGCAGGCCCCGGCGCTGCAGGCCGATGACATTGCCTTCTTGCAGTACACCTCCGGGTCCACGGCGTTGCCCAAGGGGGTGCAAGTCAGTCACGGCAACCTGGTGGCCAACGAGGTGCTGATCCGTCATGGTTTCGGAATCGATGTGAATCCGGATGATGTCATCGTCAGCTGGTTGCCGCTGTACCACGACATGGGGCTGATTGGCGGCTTGCTGCAGCCGATTTTCAGTGGCGTGCCGTGCGTGTTGATGGCGCCAGCCTACTTCCTGGCGCGTCCACAACGCTGGCTGCAGGCGATCAGTGATCATGGTGGCACCATCAGCGGTGGCCCCGACTTCGCCTATCGGCTGTGCAGCGAGCGGGTCAGCAGTGCCGCCTTGGCCAACCTCGACCTGAGCCGCTGGCGTGTGGCCTATTCCGGCTCGGAGCCGATTCGTCAGGACAGCCTGCAGGCCTTTGCACAAAAGTTTGCCGGGTGTGGTTTTAGCGCCCAGAGCTTCTTCGCCAGCTACGGCCTGGCGGAAGCGACACTGTTTGTCAGCGGCAGCCGCCGGGGGCAGGGCATTGCTGCGCTGAGCCTGAACGCCAGCGCGTTGGCCTGCAATAACGCCGAGCCGGGTGCGGATCTGGTGCAAATGAGCTGCGGACGCAGCCAGCCCGAGCATGCCGTGCAGATCGTCGAGCCGCAGCAACTGACGGTGCTGGCGGACAACCAGGTCGGCGAGATCTGGGCCCGTGGCCCGAGCATCGCTAAAGGCTATTGGCGTAATCCTGAGGCAACCGCGAAGACCTTTGTCGAACAAGGCGGGCACACCTGGTTGCGCACAGGCGATCTGGGCTTTCTGCGTGAGGGCGAGTTGTTCGTGACTGGCCGCCTCAAGGATTTGCTGATTGTGCGCGGCCACAACCTCTACCCACAGGATCTGGAGAAGACCCTGGAGCGGGAAGTCGAAGGCCTGCGCAAAGGCCGTGTGGCGGTGTTTGCCGTCGATGATCAGGGCGAGGAGGGCATCGGCGTTGCCGTCGAGATCAGTCGCAATGTGCAGAAGATCATCACCCCGGCCACGTTGCTCAAGACTGTGCGTCAGGTCGTTGCCGATGCCTGCCAGCAAGCCCCGGCAGTGGTCTTGCTGCTGAACCCGGGGGCGCTGCCGAAAACCTCCAGCGGCAAGCTGCAACGTTCGGCCTGCCGCGTGCGCATGAACGATGGCAGCCTCGACTGCTATGCCCGATTCCCGGACGCGCTTCAGGCTCAGACGGTCGCAGCGAACCCGCAAGACAACCCGTTGCACAGCCTGGTTTCGCGTTTGTGGTGCGAACAACTGGGTGTGGCGCAGGTCGCCCTGGATGATCATTTCTTCCTGCTGGGCGGCAACTCGGTTGCCGCCACCCAGCTCACTGCGCGGGTGAGTGATGAACTGAACCTGCAGTTGAGCGTGCGCATGCTATTCGAGGCGCCGCTGCTGGGTGACTTCTGCACGGCACTGGCTGCCGCGCAGCAGAGCGGTACCACCAATAGCGCAATTGAGGCGGTTACCCGTACTCAGGCAGTGCCGCAGTCACTCGCGCAAAACCGCCTGTGGCTGCTGTGGCAACTGGAGCCGCACAGCGCGGCGTACAACATTCCCGGTGCGCTGCGTTTGCGTGGTGAGCTGGATCCGCTCGCCTTGCAGTCCAGCTTCCAGGCTTTGGTTACCCGCCATGAATCATTACGTACCGTGTTTTTCGAAGAACAGGAGCAGGCACTGCAGCGCATTCTACCTGCGCTGAATTTTACGCTGCAGCACCTGGACCTGAGCGATGTCGACAGTGCCCAGGTGCAGGCACGACGTGAGGCCGAAGCGCAGCAGCCGTTCGACTTGCAGCTTGGCCCCTTGCTGCGCGTCACCCTGGTGCGCCTGGGCAGCGAAGAGCATCAGCTGTGGGTAACCCTGCACCACATCATCGCTGACGGCTGGTCGCTGAATATCCTCATCGATGAATTCTCGCGCTTGTATGCCGCGCACAGTCAGGGCCTGCAGGCCGACTTGCCGAAGCTGGCGTTGGACTACGCCGACTATGGCAACTGGCAGCGGCAATGGCTGGCCGAGGGTGAAGCGGCGCGGCAACTGACCTACTGGCAAGCGCAACTGGGGGATGAGCATCCGGTGCTCGATCTGGCCACCGACTATCCGCGCTCAAACCTGCAGCACAAGGCGGCTGCGCGCTTGAGCCTGCGCGTACCGGCGGCGCTTGCCGAGGCACTGCGCAGCACCGCTCGCCAGCACGACAGCACGCTGTTCATGGTTTTGCTCGCCGGTTTCCAGAGCCTGTTGCATCGCTACAGCGGGCAGTCCGACATTCGTGTCGGGGTACCGAATGCCAACCGCCCGCGCCTGGAAACCCAAGGCCTGGTCGGCTTCTTCATCAATACCCAGGTGCTGCGTGCACAGTTCAATGCGCGCCAGTCGTTCGTTGAGTTGCTCGCTCAGGTACGCCAAGCCACCGTGCAGGCGCAGGCGCATCAGGACCTGCCGTTCGAGCAATTGCTTGCGGCCTTTCCCGAAGCCCGTGAGCAAGGCCTGTTTCAGGTCATGTTCAACCACCAGCAACGCGACCTGAGTGCATTGCGTCGCCTGCCCGGACTGCTCGCCGAAGAACTGCCGTGGCACAGCCGCGAAGCCAAGTTCGACCTGCAGCTGCACAGTGAAGAAGATCATCAGGGGCGTTTGTCGTTGGCCTTCGACTATGCCAGCGATCTGTTCGACGCCGCGACGGTGCAGCGCCTGGCGGCCAGCCTGCTCAGCGTGCTGGAGCAGGTCTGCGCAGATCCGACAGTGTTGCTTGGCGAGCTGCAGTTGCTCGATGGTCCAGGTCGTGAACAACTGCTGCAGTGGGGGCAGTCGCCCGCGCCGCAGGCACAGCAGTGGCTGGTCGAGCAGCTCAATGAACAAGCGCGCTTGACGCCACACCGCAGCGCTTTGCTGTGGGACGGCGGTGCACTCGATTACGCCAGCCTGCACCAGCAGGCCAACCGTCTGGCCCATTACCTGCGCGACAAGGGCGTTGGCCCGGATGTGTGTGTGGCGATTGCCGCCGAGCGCTCGCCGCAGTTGCTGATTGGTGTGCTGGCCATTCTCAAGGCAGGCGGCGCCTACGTGCCGCTGGACGTCGATTACCCCTGTGAACGTCTGGCCTACATGCTGGCCGACTGCGGTGCGAGCCTGTTGCTCAGTCACAGCGATGTGCTGGAGCGTTTGCCGCAGGTCGAGGGCGTCAGTGCGATTGCCATGGACCGCCTCAAACTCGACAGCTGGCCGTGCCAACCACCTGGCCTGCACCTGCACGGCGATAACCTCGCTTACGTGATCTACACCTCGGGTTCGACCGGGCAACCGAAAGGGGTCGGCAACACCCATGCGGCCCTCGCCGAGCGCTTGCAGTGGATGCAGGCGCAGTATCGGCTGGATGAGCACGATGTGCTGATGCAGAAAGCGCCGATCAGTTTCGACGTGTCGGTGTGGGAATGCTTCTGGCCGCTGGTGACTGGCTGCAGCCTGGTCCTGGCCGGGCCGGGCGAGCACCGTGACCCGCAACGCATCGCCGCGTTGGTGCGCGCGTACGGCGTTACCACCTTGCACTTTGTGCCAGCGCTGTTGCAGGTGTTCATTGAAGAACCCCAGGCTGCGCAGTGCAGCAGCTTGCGCCGCCTGTTCAGTGGTGGTGAGGCGTTGTCTGCCGCGCTGCGTGACCGGGTGTTGAACGTGTTGCCGCAGGTGGCCTTGCACAACCGCTACGGCCCGACCGAAACCGCCATCAACGTCACGCACTGGCAGTGCAGTGCGGCCGATGGCGCCCGCTCGCCGATTGGCCGGCCGTTGGCGAATGTGGTGTGTCAGGTACTTGATGATGAGCTGCAGCTCAGTGCCCCCGGTGTGCCAGGTGAACTGTACCTCGGTGGGGCGGGCGTGGCGCGCGGTTACCTGGGTCGTCCGGGGCTGACGGCCGAACGTTTTGTCCCGCATCCAGACGCTGATGGCCAGCGCTTGTACCGCAGTGGCGACCGTGCACGCTGGGCTCCGTCTGTGCAGGCGCTGGAGTACCTCGGGCGCCTCGACCAGCAAGTGAAGCTGCGCGGTTTTCGTGTTGAGCCGGAAGAAGTCGAGGCCTGCTTGCTGAGTCAGCCAGGGGTCACCCAGGCGCTGGTACTGATTCGTCAGACGGTCGCTGGCGCGCAACTGGTCGGCTATTACACGGGCGCGGAAAACAACGCCGGGTTGATGGCCGCCCTGGCTGAGCAACTGCCGGCCTATATGGTGCCGGCGGCGTTGGTACACATGGCGCAGATGCCGCTGGGCCCGAGTGGCAAGATCGAGCGCAAGGCACTGCCGGAGCCGGTATGGAGCAGCCGTGCGCACATCGAACCGAGCACTGCGTTGCAACAGCAGATCGCGACCATCTGGCGTGACGTACTGGGGCTGCAGCAGGTCGGTTTGCAGGACGACTTCTTCGCCCTTGGCGGGCACTCGCTGCTGGCGACCCAGATCATTTCCCGTACCCGTCAGGCGTGCAATGTCGAGTTACCGTTGCGGGTGTTGTTCGAGGCCAGCGAGTTGGGCGCTTTTGCCCAGGAGGTCGAGCGCCTTCAACACAGCGGCGCGCACAATCTGCAGGGTGAAATCGCCCGCATCGATCGGCGCCAGGCGGTGCCGCTGTCGTTCTCCCAGCAACGCATGTGGTTCCTCTGGCAGATGGAACCGGACAGCCCGGCCTACAACGTTGGCGGCATGGCCCGTCTGCGCGGCGTGCTGGATGTCAGCCGTTTCGAGCAGGCGTTGCAAGCCTTGATCGTGCGCCATGAAACCCTGCGCACCACCTTCCCGAGCATTGATGGTGTGCCGTACCAGTGCGTGCACAGCGACAGCACCGTGCAGATGCACTGGCAGGACTTTTCTGCCGACACGCCCGCTGCCCGTGAACAGCGCCTTCAGGCCTTTGCCGATGAACAGGCACATCAACCGTTCGACCTGGAGCGCGGGCCGTTGCTGCGTGCCTGCCTGGTCAAGGCCGCCGAGCACGAGCATTACTTTGTGCTGACGCTGCACCATATCGTCACCGAAGGCTGGGCGATGGACATCTTTGCCCGCGAACTGGGCGAGCTGTATGAGGCCTTTGTCGATGAGCGCGACTCACCGCTGCAACCCTTGCCGGTGCAGTACCTGGATTACAGCGTCTGGCAGCGGCAATGGCTGGAGGCTGGTGAAAGCCAACGCCAGCTCGATTACTGGAAGGCCAAGCTCGGTGATAAGCATCCCGTGCTGGAACTGCCGACTGACCGCCCGCGCCCAGCGCTGCAAAGCCACCGTGGCGAGCTCTACCGTTTTGACCTGAGCCCGCAATTGGCGGCGCGGGTGCGTGACTTCAATGCCGAGCGTGGCCTGACCCTGTTCATGACCATGACTGCAACCCTGGCGGTGCTGCTCTATCGCTACAGCGGCCAGCAAGACCTGCGCATCGGCGCGCCAGTGGCCAACCGCATTCGTCCGGAAAGCGAAGGCCTGATTGGCGCTTTCCTCAACACCCAGGTGTTGCGTTGCCAGCTCGACGGGCAGATGCGCGTCGGGCAATTGATCGATCAGGTGCGTCAGACCGTGATCGAGGGGCAGTCCCATCAAGACCTGCCGTTCGATCAACTGGTCGAAGCGTTGCAGCCAGCCCGCAGCACGGCTTACAACCCACTGTTCCAGGTGATGTGCAACGTGCAGCGCTGGGAGTTCCAGCAGCGTCGCGAGTTGTCGGGTATGCAGGTGGACTACCTGGTCAACGACGCCCGCGCGACCAAGTTCGACCTCAACCTTGAGGTGACGGATCTGGACCGCCGTCTGGGTTGCTGCCTGACCTACAGCTGCGACCTGTTCGACGAGCCGCGTATCGCGCAGATGGCCAGGCACTGGCAGCAATTGCTGGCGGCGCTGCTCGACAACCCCGAGCAACGCCTGTGCGAATTGCCGATGCTGACCGGCGATGAGCAGCAGCGCCTGCACAGTAGCCTTGCAGGCGACCGTGTAGCCGATCTGCAGCAAACCATCGAAGGGCTGTTCAGCGCCCAGGCGGCGCGTCAGCCGCAGGCGGTGGCGCTGACCTTCGCCGGGCAACACCTGAGCTATGCCGAGCTCGACGCACGCGCCAATCAACTGGCCCGAGTGCTGCGCGAGCGCGGTGTCGGCCCGCAGGTGCGCGTGGGCCTGGCGCTGGAGCGCTCGCTGGAAATGGTGGTCGGGTTGCTGGCGATTCTCAAGGCTGGCGGCGCCTATGTGCCGCTGGACCCCGAGTACCCGCTCGAGCGCCTGCATTACATGATCGAAGACAGCGGCATCAGCGTACTGCTCGGCCAGCGCAGCCTGTTCGAGGCATTGGGCGAGTTGCCGGCTCAGCTGGCGCGTTGGTGTCTGGAGGACGACGGCCCGGCCTTGGCCGCAGTCAGCCCAGAGCCCTTGCCTGAGCAAAGTTTGCCGGGGCATCAGGCCTATTTGATTTACACCTCCGGTTCCACTGGCAACCCCAAGGGCGTGGTGGTCAGCCGTGGTGAAATCGCCATGCACTGCCAGGCCGTGATCGAACGTTTCGGCATGCGCAGTGATGACTGTGAACTGCACTTCTATTCAATCAACTTCGACGCCGCGACCGAGCGTTTGCTCGCGCCATTGTTGTGTGGCGCACGGGTCGTGTTGCGTGCCCAGGGGCAGTGGGGGGCGGAGGAAATCTGCAGCTTGATTGCTGAGCAGCAGGTGACCATCCTCGGCTTTACCCCAAGCTATGGCAGCCAACTGGCGCAATGGCTGGCCAGCCGCGAGCAGATCTTGCCGGTGCGCCTGTGCATCACCGGTGGCGAAGCCTTGACGGGTGAACACCTGCAGCGGATTCGCCAGGCCTTTGCGCCACAGCAGTTCTTCAATGCCTATGGGCCGACGGAAACCGTGGTCATGCCGCTGGCGTGCCTGGCGCCAGAGCAGTTGCCCGCAGGGGCCGCCAGTGTGCCGATCGGCAGCGTGGTCGGTGCGCGCGTGGCCTACATTCTGGATGCCGATCTGGCCCTTTTGCCGCAGGGCGGGGTGGGTGAGTTGTATGTGGGCGGTGCCGGTCTGGCCCAGGGTTACCATGAGCGTCCGGGGCTGAGCGCTGAACGTTTTGTCGCCGACCCGTTCAGTCAAGACGGTGGGCGTCTGTACCGTACCGGCGACCTCGTGCGTCAGGGCGACGACGGCCTGGTCGAGTACGTCGGGCGTATCGACCATCAAGTGAAGATTCGCGGTTTCCGTATTGAGCTGGGCGAAATCGAAACCCGCCTGCTGGAGCATGCGGCGATACGTGAGGCGGTGGTTCTGGCGCTGGATATGCCGGGCGGTAAACAACTGGCCGCTTACCTGGTGTGTGACCAGGCGCAGGGCGATGCCAGCGCACAGCATGCACTGCGTGAAGCACTCAAGGCCGAGCTGCGGCTGCACCTGCCGGACTACATGGTGCCGACGCATCTGGTGCTGCTGCAGCAGATGCCGCTGACGGCCAACGGCAAGCTCGACCGCCGGGCCTTGCCTGCGCCCGATTTGCAGCAAGCGCGTGAACACTATGAAGCACCGCGCAACGCGCTGGAGCAGCAGCTCGCCAACCTCTGGTGTGAAGTGTTGAACCTGCCGCAGGTCGGTGTACACGACAACTTCTTTGAGCTGGGTGGCGATTCGATTCTGTCGATCCAGGTGGTCAGCCGTGCCCGCCAGGCGGGGCTGCACTTCACCCCGCGCGATCTGTTCCAGCACCAGACTGTCCAGACCCTGGCTGCAGTGGTACGCCGCAATGACGACACACAGGTCGATCAAGGGCCGTTGAGCGGTCGCGCGGTACTGACGCCGATTCAGCAATGGTTCTTCGACAGCGAGGTGCCGCAACCGCAGCACTGGAACCAGGCCGTGCTACTGGCGCCGGTCGAACGCCTGGTGGCTAAAACGCTGGAGCAGGCCTTGCAGCAACTGGTCGCGCATCATGATGTGCTGCGCCTGCGCTTCAGCCAGCACAACAGTCAGTGGCAAGGCGATTACAGGCAAGGCGACAGCCGCGAACTGCTCTGGCAGGTGTCGGTGAACAGCGTTGCTGACTGTCAGCAGTTGTACAGCGACGTGCAACGTAGCCTCGACCTGGGCAACGGCCCGTTACTGCGGGCCTTGCTGGTCGACGATGCGCAAGGGCAGCAGCGGCTGTTGCTGGCGATCCATCACCTGGTGGTGGACGGCGTGTCGTGGCGCGTGCTGCTTGAAGACCTGCAAGCGCTTTACCGTGGCCAGGCGGTGGCCGCCAAAACCCGCGCCATGAGTGATTGGGCGGCGCGTCTGCAAGCCTATGCCAGCAGCGACTCGCTGCGCG
This sequence comes from Pseudomonas sp. NUPR-001, assembly GCF_052147955.1. Classification (NCBI taxonomy): domain Bacteria; kingdom Pseudomonadati; phylum Pseudomonadota; class Gammaproteobacteria; order Pseudomonadales; family Pseudomonadaceae; genus Pseudomonas; species Pseudomonas sp. NUPR-001. Next base: position 4,169,001 of record NZ_CP197353.1, on the reverse strand, counting down.
AAGAGCAGCACTGGTGGCAGACGCAACTGAGCACCGCGCATCGCGAACTGCCTTGCGATCACCCGCAAGGGGCGAACCTGTACAAGCAGGCGCATACCCTCAGCGTGCGCCTGGACAGCAGTCAAACCCGGCAATTGCTCAGCCAAGCCCCTGCGGCCTATCACACCCAGGTCAACGACCTGCTGTTGACTGCCCTGGCGCGAGTGCTGTGCCGCTGGAGCGGGGACACCTCGGTGCTGGTGCAACTGGAGGGCCACGGTCGTGAACACCTGTTCGACGATATGGACCTGACGCGTAGTGTCGGTTGGTTCACCAGTGCTTACCCGCTGAGCCTGAGCCCTTCGGCTGATGCCGGTGCGGCCGGACAGGCGGCGTCGATCAAAGCGATCAAGGAGCAATTGCGTCAGGTGCCGCACAAGGGGCTGGGCTATGGCGTGCTGCGTTATCTGGCCGATGCCGGTGTGCGCGAACGTATGGCGGCGTTGCCGCAGGCGCGGATTACCTTCAACTACCTCGGCCAGTTCGATCAGCAATTTACCGCCGATGCCCTGTTCCAGCCGGTGGATGAGCCGGTGGGCGAGGCGCATGACCAAGAGGCGCCGTTGCCTAACTGGTTGAGCGTTGATGGCCAGGTGTTTGCCGGTGAGTTGCAACTACGCTGGACTTTCAGCCGTGAGCGTTACGACGCCCACACCATTGAGCTGCTGGCTGAGGCCTACAAAGCCGAATTGCTGGGGCTGGTCGAGCACTGCCTGACCCCGGGCAATGGCAGCTTCACGCCGTCGGACTTTCCGCTGGCACAGCTGAGTCAGGAACAGATCGACAGCCTGCCCGTGCCTGCTGCGCAGATCGAAGACGTCTACCCGCTGACACCGATGCAAGAAGGGCTGTTGCTGCACACCTTGCTCGAGCCCGGCACCGGCATCTACTACATGCAGGATCGCTACCGGATCAACAGCGCCCTCGATCGCGAGCGCTTTGCCCAGGCCTGGCAAACCGTGGTCGCCCGTCACGAAGCGTTGCGCGCGTCGTTCAGTTGGAACGCTGGCGAAGCCATGCTGCAGATCATCCACAAACCGGGCAGCACGGCGCTGGATTATCTCGACTGGGCCGACATGGCCGAGGATGAACAGGAAGCGCGTCTTCAGGCCCTGCACAAGCAGGAGCGCGAAGCAGGCTTCGATCTGTTGCAGCAGGCGCCGTTCCACCTGCGGCTGATTCGGGTGGGCGCCGACCGCTACTGGTTCATGATGAGCAACCACCACATCCTTATCGATGCCTGGTGCCGCTCGTTGCTGATGAACGATTTCTTCGAGCTGTACATGGCCCTCGGCGAAGGCCGCGAGGCGCAGTTGCCGGTGCCACCGCGCTACCGCGACTACATCAGTTGGCTGCAGCACCAGGATCTGGAGGCTGCGCGTCAGTGGTGGCGCGATAACCTGCAGGGCTTTGAGCGCAGCACCGCGGTGCCAAGCGACCGGCCGCTGCTGCGTGACCACGGCGCGGAAAATGCCGGGATGATTGTCGGTGACTGTTACACTCGCCTTGCTATCAGCGAGGGCGCGCGCTTGCGTGAGCTGGCCCAGGCCCATCAGCTGACGATCAACACCTTCGCTCAGGCAGCTTGGGCCCTGGTATTGAGCCGCTACAGCGGCGAGCGTGATGTGCTGTTCGGGGTCACCGTTGCCGGACGTCCGGTGAGCATGCCGCAGATGCAGCGCACGGTCGGACTGTTCATCAACAGTATCGCCCTGCGGGTGAAATTGCCGGCAGCCGGTGAGCGTTGCACGGTGCAGCAGTGGCTCAAAGGCCTGCTCGACCTCAACATGCAATTGCGCGAGTACGAATACCTGCCATTGGTGAGCATTCAGGAATGCAGCGAGCTGCCCAAAGGCCAGCCGCTGTTCGACAGCCTGTTCGTGTTCGAGAACGCGCCGGTGGAGGTGGCCGTGCTGGATCGCGCGCAAAGCCTGAACGCCAGCTCTGACTCCGGCCGGACCCACACCAACTTCCCGTTGACCGCTGTCTGCTATCCAGGCGATGACTTGGGACTGCACCTGTCGTTCGACCAACGTTATTTCGATACCGCCACCGTTGAACGCCTGCTGGCCGAGTTCAAGCGTCTGTTGCTGGCACTGGCCGACGGCTTCCACGCTGACATGAGCGAGATGCCATTGCTCGGTGAGCAGGAGCGGCGCTTCCTGCTTGAAGACTGTAACCGCAGCGCACGGGCTTATCCGCTGGAGCAGAGCTATGTGCAGCAGTTCGAAGCACAGGTTGCCGCCCGGCCGCAGCAACGGGTTGCGCGCTGCCTGGAGCAGTCGCTCAGCTATGCCCAGCTCAATGCCCAGGCCAACCGTCTGGGCCATGCCCTGGTCGCGGCTGGAGTCAGCGTGGACCAACCAGTGGCACTGCTGGCCGAGCGTGATTTGCCTTTGCTGGGCATGATCATCGGTAGTTTCAAGGCTGGCGCTGGCTACTTGCCGCTCGACCCAGGGCTGCCGACCGCGCGTCTGCAGCGCATCGTTGAACTCAGCCGCACACCGGTGCTGTTGTGCAGTCAGGCCTGTGCCGAGCAGGGCCGGGCGCTACTGGATGAGCTGGCCTGTGCCGGGCGTCCGAAACTGTTGATCTGGGAACAGGTTCAGGAGGGCGCCTGGCCCGATAGCAATCCGGGTATCTACAGCGCACCGGATAACCTTGCCTATGTGATCTACACCTCCGGCTCCACCGGCTTGCCGAAGGGGGTGATGGTCGAACAGCGCGGCATGCTCAATAACCAGCTGAGCAAGGTGCCTTACCTGCAACTGAGTGAACAGGATGTGATCGCCCAGACCGCTTCGCAAAGTTTCGATATTTCGGTCTGGCAGTTCCTGGCCGCGCCGTTGTTCGGGGCGCAGGTGGAGATTGTGCCCAGTGCCATCGCCCACGATCCGCAGGGCCTGCTTGCGCACGTTCAGGCCTGTGGCATCACCGTGCTGGAGAGCGTGCCGTCGTTGATTCAAGGCATGCTCGCCAATGAACATCAACAACTGGACGGCTTGCGCTGGATGCTGCCGACTGGCGAAGCGATGCCACCCGAGCTGGCTTCGCAGTGGCTGCAGCGCTATCCGCAGATCGGCCTGGTCAACGCGTACGGGCCAGCCGAGTGCTCCGATGATGTGGCCTTCTTCCGCGTCGATGCCGCTTCGACCCGTGGCAGCTACCTGCCCATCGGTACGCCAACCGACAACAACCAGCTGTATTTGCTGGGTGAAGATCAGGCGCTGGTACCGCTGGGGGCAGTCGGTGAGCTGTGTGTCGCGGGTACTGGGGTTGGCCGTGGTTATGTCGGCGACCCGCTGCGCACCGCACTGGCCTTTACTCCGCATCCGTTCGGGGCACCGGGTGAGCGCCTGTATCGCACTGGCGACCTGGCGCGGCGGCGCATGGACGGAGTGCTCGAGTACGTCGGGCGGATTGACCATCAGGTGAAAATCCGTGGCTACCGTATCGAGTTGGGCGAGATCGAAGCGCGCCTGCACGAGCAGACCGAAGTGCGCGATGCCGCGGTAGGTGTGCAGGAAGGCGCTAATGGCAAACACCTGGTCGGCTACCTGGTGGCCAGCGACGCGGCAGCCGATACCGATGCGCTGCTCGAATCGATCAAGCAACGCCTGCGGGCCGAGTTGCCCGAGTACATGGTGCCGTTGCATTGGGCCTGGCTCAAGCAACTGCCCCTCAATGCCAACGGCAAGCTCGACCGCAAGGCGTTGCCCACTATCGACTTCGCCACTGCGCAGCGACAGGACTACCTGGCACCGCGTAGCGAGCTGGAGCAAACCCTGGCAACGATCTGGGCCGAGGTGCTCAAGGTCGAGCGGGTGGGCGTGTGCGACAACTTCTTTGAGTTGGGCGGGCACTCATTGCTGGCGACCCAGATCGCCTCAAGGGTGCAGAAGGCGCTGCAACTGAACGTGCCGTTACGGGCGATGTTCGAGTGCAGCACCGTCGAGGAGCTGGCCATTTATGTGCAGAGCCTTGAGGCCAGTGAGTTGAGCGACGATAAAGTCGACCGGCTCAGTGACCTGATGGCAGAGCTCGAGGCGTTGTAGGACTTAGGCCTGGGCCAGGGTAGAGCAGGTGCGGCGTAGGTCGTGTTTGAGCAACACCACCGAAGCGGCCAGCAACACGGCGTCCTTGATCAGGAAGGACGTCGCACCGCCCATGGCGGGAAAGCCACCGGCACTGCTTTCCCAGGCACCAGGGGTGGTCAGGATCAAGGTCAGGGTAGTGAGGTAGGTGAGTGCCGAACCAAGCGCCCCGGCCACTGCCCAGGTGGGTGACCAGATGCCGATCAGCAAGGCGGCGCCGATGGCCCACTCGGCCACACCCAGGGCGTAGCTGGCGCCCTGGATGCCAAAGGCGGCATGCATCCAGGACAGCAATGGGCTGTTGCCGATCAGGGGAATAAGCGCCTGGGCTTCATAGTCAAACCACTTGGTGTAGCCAAAGCCGATGAAGATCACGATCAGGCTCCAGCGCACCAGCTGGATATCGAAAGAGGAGCGTACAAAGGTATTGAGGTAAGTGGAGTGGGTCATGGAGAGTTCCTTTCAGATGAGGGGTACTCTCCAGACGCCGTGATCGGGTGGACGTTACACGCCGCTGTCAGGGAATCAGCGTTTACCCAGAATTTTTCCGAGCATTTCCGGGCGCGGCGCACCTTGCTGGGTTTGCAGCTGTTGCTGTTCGTCGAGGTAGAAAATCGCTGGCGTCGCAGACAGGCCCAGCTCTTCCATCAACGCCAGGTTGCTGTCGAGCTTGGCCTGCACGGCCTCGGGAATCTTGTCGAGGGCCTTGAGCGTGCTGGCTTTGCCTGCACTCTCGTGTTTGAGCAGCGCCTGCACCGGGTCTTTGCTGGCCAGCAGCGCTGCCGACTTACCTGGGCTGTCTTCGCGGATGATACCGACCATGATGTGGCGCAACTGCACCTTGCCCGACTCGACCCACGGCCGAGCCTGCTGCCAGAACATGTTGCAGTAAGGGCAGTTAGGGTCGCTGAACAGGTAGACGATTCGCGGAGCATCGGCTTTGCCGTCGGCGATCCAGGCGGTCTTTTCCATCTTCGCCCAGACTTCCTTGGCCATCGGTGCGTACACCAGCTTCTGCAGAGGTGCTTCGCTCAGGTCCTGGCCTTGCTCGTCGAACAGGCTACCGACCAGCACGTGCTTGCCGTCTGGGGTCAGGTACAAGGCCATACCGCGGTTCTGATACTCGGCGGCATAACCGCGCAAGCCGTTCGGGGCATCGAAGCTGCCCTTGATCTTTACCCCCTTGGCTTCGATTTGCTGCACGGCTTTGGGCAGCGATTCGGCCATGGCGGTGTGGCTGGCCAGCAGGCCCAGGGTGAGGCCCAGCGGCAGTTTCAACAAAGGGTGCATGCGTCGTTCCTTGAAGTATGGGTGACGGCGGGCGCAGGGCTGCGCTCGAAGGATTCCAGGGCGTGGGTGAGGCTGGCCCGTGATAGCTCGCCCAGGTGACTGCCGACCAGGCGGCCGTCAGCGCTGTAGAACAGGGTAGTGGGCAGGGCCATGGAGCCGACTTTCTGCGCCAGCTGCCCACCGCCGTCGAACAGCACGTGGGACAGGTTCAGCCCGGTCGTGGCGAGAAAATTACTGACCGTTTGCGGGGTTTCCCCCTGGTTGACGAACAGGAAGGTGATATCAGGATGGTCGTGCTGCGCTTGTTGCAGCACTGGCATTTCCCGTCGGCACGGCGGGCACCAGGTGGCCCACAGGTTGATGACCAGTGGCCGGCCCTTGTAATCGGTGAGTTGCACCGCCTGGCCGTTGGCCTTGTACAGGCTCACTTCGGGCAATTGCGTGCCTTGTTCATACAAATGACTGGCCATGCTGCCGAGCACCCAGAACAGCAAACCGCTGAACAGGCCCCAGCCTAACGGGCGGCGCAGTGTCGGGCGCCGCCAGCCGCGCCACACGGCGCCGAGTGCCAGCACCAGCAGCCCCGGCCAGAGCAGGAAGCCGCCATCGCGCAGGTCGACGATCTGAATCAGGTCGTCGCGGTACATCGGCCAGTAGCTGAGCACAAACCCCAAACGCGCGCCCAACAACCCCAGCAGGAACAGGCCGAACAGCACCGATTCGGGGTTGTCGCCCTCGCGCTTGGCCACCCGCCAGCCAACCAATGTGGCCAAGGCCAGTGCGCCCAGTAGCAACAGATGATCGACGGCCATGGTCAGCGGCCCGAGGTTCACGGTCAGCATCAGCCTTGACTCCGGGTCTGGGCCCATTGTTCGAGGAAGTTCTTCGCATCGATTTCGCCGGTGATACGTCGGGCGCGGCGCTCGTTGCCCTCCGGGCCGATCCAGATCAGGCTGGGCGGGCCGGGCACCTGGTAGCGTTGCATCAGTTCGCGGCTCGACGGTGCATCGGCAGTTACATCCAGACGGATCAAATGCACACCGTTGAGGGCCGCCAGTACATCAGCGCGGCCGAACACCTGCTTTTCCATGACTTTGCACGACACACACCAGTCGGCATAGTAGTCCAGCATTACCCACTGCCCCCTGGCTTTGGCGTTGTCCAGTTCGCGTTGCAGCTCAGCCGGTCGGGTGACGGTGACGAATGCGTCGCTGTGGGCCACGCTGGCGACTGTGGCGGTACCGGCGCGGAACGGTTGCAAGGGTTGCCAGAGGTCGCTGCCGCCTGCGGCAGCACCAATCACCAACAAACTGCCCCAGAATCCGGCCAGCAACGGCAGTGCGCGGATCGGCCGTAGGTTGTGTAGTGCAGGCCACGCCGCCCAGGCCAAGGCAATCAACCAGGCGCCGCCCAGGCCCAGCCACAGCGACGGCTCCAGCACAGTGCGCAGGGTGTACAGGGCCATGGCCAGGAACACGAAGCCGAACAGGCCCTTGACCAGGTTCATCCACGGGCCAGGACGTGGCAGGTAGCGATTGCCCAGGGTCACCAGTAGCAACAGCGGCAAGCCCATGCCCAGGCCAAGCGTGAACAGCACCAGGGCGCCGTGAACGGCGTTGCCACTCTGTGCGATATACAGCAGGGCACCGGCCAGTGGTGCAGTCATGCACGGCCCCATCAGCAATCCTGAAAGGGCGCCGAGCAGGGCGGCACCGTAGAGATTGCCACCGCGGGTGCCGTGGCCCGCACGTTCCAGGCGATCACGCAGCCAGGCCGGTAACTGCAGTTCGAACACGCCAAACATCGGCAAGGCCAGCAAGACGAACAGGCCGGCCAGGGTGCCGAGCAGCCAGGGCTGTTGCAGCCAGGCCTGCAGGCTGCCACCGAGCAGTGCGGCGATCACCCCGAGCGCGGCGTAGACCAGGGCCATGCTCAAGATGTAGACGCTGGCCAGCAGCCAGCCACGACGCGCACTGACGCCGTTGCCCAGCACCAGGCCGGCGAGAATCGGCAGCATCGGCAGCGAGCACGGCGTAAAGGCCAGCAGCAAGCCGAGGCCGAAGAAGGCCAGTAGGCTCCAGGCCAGGGTCGACTGTTGCAGGCCGCCCGCCAAGGCTTGGTCGCTGGCCTGTTCATTGGCTTGTTCGGCCGCCGGCGTGTCGCTCAGGCTGACCAGGCTGGTTTGCGGCGGGTAACACAAGCCGGCATCGGCGCAGCCTTGCCAACCCATGCGTAACTGCCCCGTGGCGCTGGCTGGCAGTATCAGCTCCAGTTCGCCTCGGTAAACCTGCGTGTCGCCGAAGTATTCATCATGGTAGGGCAGGGCTTCTGGCAACGTGGGGTGTTGTTCAGCAGGCAGGCCGTCGAACTTCAGGCGCTTCTGGTACAGGTAATAGCCATCAGTGATTTTCCAGTGCAGGCGCATTTCGCCGGATGGCAGGCGCTCGCTGCTGAACACAAAGGCTTTGTCCACCGGCAGAAAGTCACTCTGGGCGAAGGGGTTGGCCTGGGAAAGGCCGCTGAACAGGAGCATCAGGGCAATTAATAAAGTGCGCATCTCAAAGCCTTGGTAGTGCAGTAAGCGCCTGATCCTGGCCGAGCGCGATTAACCGAGTGTTAACCACAACGCGTCGGTTGTCGCACAAGCCGAGACGATCCGCTGTCGGCGCGGCATAATCCTGAGTTAATCCGCCTGCGCTTCACTGCCATTTTTAGTTGTGAGACCCACCATGCACGTACTGCTCTGCGAGGATGACGACCTGATTGCCAGCGGCATCGCTGCGGGGCTGACCGCCCAGGGCATGACGGTGGACCGGGTGGCAAGTGCAGCTGCAGCCCAGGCCATGCTCCAGGCCGCCAGCTTCGATGTCATGGTGCTGGACCTGGGCTTGCCCGATGAAGATGGCCTGAAATTGTTGCAGCGCCTGCGCCAGCAAGGGGAGACGCTGCCGGTGCTGGTGCTGACTGCGCGCGACGCGGTCACCGATCGGGTCGATGGCCTGCAGGCCGGTGCCGACGATTACCTGCTCAAACCGTTTGATCTGCGTGAGCTGGCGGCACGGCTGCACACCCTGTTGCGCCGCTCGGCCGGGCGCGCGGTCAATATCATCGAACACGGTCCGCTCAGCTACGACCCGAGCAGCCGCGAAACTTGCCTGGGCGGGGTGCCGGTCGACCTGTCGCGACGTGAGCAGGCGCTGTTGCAGGCACTGTTGCACAACCGTGGCCGGGTACTCTCCAGTGAACAGCTCAAAGACAGCGTCTACGGCTTTGGTGACGAGGTGGAAAGCAACGCCTTGAACGTGCATATCCATCACCTGCGGCGCAAGTTGGGCAACGGTATCGTTGAAACCGTGCGCGGCCTGGGTTATCGCCTGGGGCCGGCACAGCTACCCGAGGCTGCATCGCAATGAGCCTGCGTGTACGCCTGACGCTGATCCTCGGTGCCGCCTTTGTGCTGATTTGGGCCCTGGCGGCGGCCTGGATGCTGCGCGATCTGCGCTACCAGATGATGTTTTCCCTCGATCAGCGCCTGGTGGCGTCGGCGCGAATGGTAGCCGGCTTGATCGATCAGTTGCCGCAACCGCTGGTAGCCAAGGGCGGCGGCACCCAGTTGAGTGCCGATCAGCTCAGCGTACCGGACGGCATGGCCTGTCAGGTCAGCTCGCTGCGCGGTGAAATCATTGCCCGCAACCACAATCAGGAACACAACCTCGAAGACGATCGCAGCGGCTTTCGCGACCAGACCATCGAGGGCGCGCGCTGGCGTACCTTTACCTATTATCGCGGTGACGTCCGTATCACCACGGCCGATCGCCATCAGGAGCGCGAGGCGCTGAACCGTTCGATTCTGCTGGCCGCGTCGGCACCGGTGCTGGTGGCGTTGCTGGGCAGCCTGGGATTGTTGTGGATCGGCATTGGCAAGGGCCTGGCGCCGCTCAACCGCATGCGCGATGCCTTGCGCAGGCGCAGCCCCGACGCCTTGGAACCCTTGCAGGTGCGTGGCCTGCCGAGTGAGTTGCAGCCATTGCAAGACACCCAGAACCAGCTGTTCCAACGCATCGCCCAGACCATTGAGCGCGAGCGCCGCCTCACCGATGACGCCGCCCATGAGCTGCGTACACCGTTGACCGCGATCAAGACCCACCTGCAGGTGGCGCGCATGACCGAAGGGGCAACCCGTGAACAGGCCCTGGAGCACGCCGAGCAAGGCGCAGACCGCTTGCACCGGACGTTGGAGCAACTGCTGTTGTTGGCGCGGGTCGAGGGCAGCCTGTCGTTCGAAGATGGTGTTCAGTGCAATGCCGAACAGGTTGCCCGCCAGGCCATCCAGGACACCGGGCTTGCGAATGCGCAGCGGGTCGACCTGCGACTGGCACCGGACGCTGCCCAGGCATTTCTCGACATGCCTTCGCCACTGGCGGTGACGGCCTTGCGCAACCTGTTGGATAACGCGCTGCGCCACACCCGTGGTAGCGAACCCGTGGAGTTGGCGGTACAGATGGAAAAGGGCCGGGTAGCGTTCCTGGTTCGTGACCACGGGCCGGGCATTGCCGAACAAGACCTTGAGCGCCTGACCGAGCGGTTCTGGCGCACCGGGCAAAGTGGTAGTTGCGGTCTGGGGCTGGCGATCGTCCAGGCTATCGTGCAGCGCTGCGCCGGTTCGCTGCGCTTCGACAGCCACAGCGACGGCTTGCGCGTGTTCATGCACATCCCCCAACGAGCACAGTAGGAGCGGGCTTGCCCCGCGATCGTGGTGTATCTGAAAAACCGCAATCGCGGGGCAAGCCCGCTCCTACCAATTAAAACGTTGGTTTTGCTAAATCCTCGCGGCGCTGAAGCGTTTTTCAAGCGATAACAATCCGCTTGCTTGCGAGGGTTTCCTCAGATGTCAGTCGCTATCAGCGTTGCCGAAACGCTTTATCACTTCGAAGAGTCGCCCTTGCTGGCCCGGCAAAAGCAGCAGGAGTCCAATGCCCGCAGCTATCCACGACGTATTCCGCTGGCGTTAAAAAAGGCCCGGGGCTTGTATGTCGAAGATGTCGAAGGGCGTCAGTTCATCGATTGCCTGGCGGGCGCTGGCACCCTGGCCTTGGGGCACAACCATCCGGTGGTGATCGAGGCCATTCAGCAGGTGCTGGCCGACGAGCTACCGCTGCACACCCTCGACCTGACCACGCCGGTCAAGGACCAGTTCGTCCAGGACCTATTCGGCCTGTTGCCACAAGCGTTGCGTGACGAAGCACGGATTCAGTTCTGCGGGCCGACCGGAACCGATGCGGTGGAAGCGGCATTGAAGCTGGTACGTACGGCCACCGGGCGCACCACTGTGTTGTCGTTCCAGGGCGCTTATCACGGCATGTCTCAAGGCGCGTTGAGCCTGATGGGCAGCCTGGGGCCGAAAAAGCCACTGGCCGGGCTGCTGAGCAATGGCGTGCAGTTTCTGCCGTATCCCTACGACTACCGCTGCCCGTTCGGACTGGGCGGTGAGGCTGGGGTCAAGGTCAACCTGCACTACCTGGAGAACCTGCTGAGCGACCCGGAAGGTGGCGTGCAATTGCCCGCTGCGGTGATTGTTGAAGCCGTGCAAGGTGAGGGCGGAGTGATTCCGGCTGATGTGGAATGGCTGCGCGGTGTTCGGCGGATTACCGAGCAGGCCGGTGTGGCGCTGATCGTTGATGAGATCCAGAGCGGTTTTGCCCGCACCGGCAAGATGTTTGCCTTCGAACACGCCGGCATCGTGCCGGATGTGGTGGTCATGTCCAAAGCCATCGGCGGCAGCCTGCCGCTGGCCGTGGTGGTGTATCGCCAGTGGCTGGACACCTGGCAGCCTGGCGCTCATGCCGGAACTTTCCGCGGCAACCAGATGGCCATGGCGGCAGGTTCGGCGGTGATGAAGTACATCCAGGAACACAACCTGTGTGCCCATGCCGAGGCCATGGGCGAGCGTTTGAGCGGGCACCTGCGCCGCCTGCAGCAGGATTTCCCGCAACTGGGCGATATTCGTGGCCGTGGCTTGATGCTCGGGGTTGAGCTGGTGGATCCGGCCGCCACCCTGGATGCCCTCGGCCACCCGGCCGCCTGCCCACAGTTGGCGCCGCTGGTGCAGCGTGAATGCCTCAAACGCGGCTTGATTCTTGAACTCGGTGGCCGCCACGGGGCGGTCGTGCGTTTCTTGCCACCATTGGTCATCACCGCTGAGCAGGTCGATGAAGTGGCTGCACGCTTTGGTCGTGCGCTGACCGCAGCGGTCGCCAGCCTGCGCGGAAACGAGTAGGCCAATGACGATATCGCGGCGAGGATTCATAGCGGGTCTGGCGGTGGCAGGTGCAGCGGTGCCGGCGGTGTATTACGCACACAAAGAACTGACCCACGACCCGGAAGACGACATTGTTACAGCGGGTGAGGCCAGCGTTGAACTGGCCGATACGGCCGGTCAGCAGTTGGCTGATCAGTTGCGTGGCGTGTGGGACCTGCGTGTTCACGGCAGCCAGGCCGGGCTGGCGGGTTTGCCCGAGCACGGCTTGCAGCTGTACCTGGATGTCGCCAACAAAGGGCGTGGGCTGCGAGGTTTTGTCGATGAGCAAAGCCGTCTTGAGGGGCAGGGGCCTGTGGCGTACCGCGTGGTCGGTGACCTGGTGGGGGCTTCCAGCGCCCAGGTGCGTTGGCGCTTGCTGAGTAATCAGGGCGGTCCGGGTTATGAGTGTGTTGCCAGCCTGGATGAGGTCTGGGGCGATTTTGCCAATGCCGGCAGCGCAACCTTGAGTGGTCGCCTGCAGCCGCTGGATCGTTCCATGGCCTTGCCGTTGCTCGACAGCCATTTCGTTGCCGTTAAACGCCTGTTTCCGGAAGCGCGTGAACGCTTGCCGTACACCGCGCAACTCCAGGCGTGGTTGATCAGCGCCGAACATCGTCTGTTCCATCAACTCTGGCATGCAACCCGCGACAAGTGGCACGACCTCAGCGCAGAGAAACGGGAGGCCCTGCGCGGTCTGGGCTGGCAGCCCGGGCCGCGTGAGCTGGAGCGCGATGCCCGCGGCCCGCGCAAGCATCGCAACGGTTCGGGTGTCGACTTTCTGTTTATGCACCGGCACATGCTGGGCACCGCGCGCTCCATGCAGGACTTACCGTCCTGGCCGCACTTTCCCTTGCCCAGGCCCAGCGTCGAACAGGACCGGCAGGGCTTTGCCCGTTACTTCGATAACCACAATGGTTATTGCGTTCCGCCCACCTGGCTGGCGCCAGACGATGAGGCCTATGGTCAGTGGGTGTCGGCGATCAAGGCCGGCGAAACCTTCTGCAGTAACTTTCAAGTGTGGGAATCGCAGTATCAGGATCCGCTCTACTTGTCGAAACTGACCCTCGGTGCATTTGGCTCCGAGCTTGAGATGAACCTGCATGACTGGCTGCACATGTGCTGGGCTTCGGTGCCACGCGATCCGGTCAATGGCGCGCCGGTGCCTTTTGCCCGTGATCCGGCGGATTTCGCTTCGCGCTGGTTCGGTGCGGAGAATGACTTTCTTGGCGATCCCTTTTCATCCCATGTGAGCCCAGTGTTCTGGGGGTTCCATGGCTGGATCGACGACCGCGTCGAAGACTGGTACCGCGCCCATGAACGGCACAATCCTGGCCAGGTGCGCAGGCGTGAGGTCAATGGGGTGAAGTGGTTTGCGCCGGGGCGTTGGGTCGAGGTCGAAGACCCTTGGCTGGGCCCGGTGACCCATGGTTGCAGCACCGTGCCCGGAGCCTTTCCCGGCAAGTCGGTGGAAATGGATGTGGAAACCATGAAACTGGCGTTGCGTCTGACCTTTGGTGAAGACGACAAGATTGCCGATCTGTTTCGCCGCGTGCCTCGGCGGCCGTGGTACGCACGGCACCTGTCCTGACCCCCTTCTTCGGTGGGAGATACCGTCTTGCACCACCTGTGGGAGCGGCGGTTTGCCAGCCGCCGCCGAGGGCTTTGTATAGCGCCACGCTGCCTTGCAGGCGCGCCAGCCGCAGTTGCGCCTGCTGATCTTGGGCCTGATAAAGCGTGCGCTGTGTCTCCAGTACCGTCAGCAAAGTTTCGGCACCGGCCTGATAACGGCTTTGCGACAGCGTAAAGGCAGTCTGCGCATGCTCGACTTCCTGATCCTGCCACTGGCGCTGATCATCCACGCCACTGATGGCATTCAGGGCTTTTTCAACATCGGCAAACCCCGCGACGATTGTACTGCGGTAGTTTTCCAGCAGTTCTTCCTGCTGCGCCTGGGCTTTGTCGCGTTCGGCGCGCAGGCGGCCGTTGTTGAAGATCGGTGCGGCCAGCCCGGCACTGAGGGTGTAGTAGGGGCTGCGCAGAATCTGGGCAAAGGTGTCGGCACCTGATCCCAGGTCCGCGCCCAGGGTCAGGCTTGGCAGCATCGCTGCGCGTGCCACCTGAACATTGGCCTGGGCGGCGGCCATACGTGCTTCGGCGGCGGCAATATCGGGGCGGCGGCTGAGCAACTGGCTCGGTACGCCGCTGCCAATCGTCGGCCAGCGCACCCCGTCGAGGGACTCCTGGAGCGGCGGCAGTTGCTGCACCGGCTTACCCAGCAAGGTTGCCAGGGTGATGCGCGCTTCTTGCAGCTGTTGTTCGAACAGCGGCACCTGGCGGGCCTGACCGGCAACCAGGCTCTGTTGCTGAGCCAGTTCCAGCGCGGTGGCCGAGCCTGAGTCGTAGCGGGTCTGCACCAGGCGCAATACGTCCTGGGCGTTGGTCAGGTTGAGTTTGGCGATGCGCACTTGTTCGGCCAGCGCCAGGCTCTGCAGGTAGCTGTTGGCGACCCCGCTGAGCAAGGTCAGCTCTACGGTTTGGCGGTCGTAACGACTGGCATCCAGGGCAAATACGGCGCTGTCGCGGGCAGCCACTTTGCCGCCCCAGAAGTCGATTTCGTAGCTGGCGCTCAAGGTGGTGTTGAACGAGGTGCTGGTACGTTCGCTGCTGCTGGCATCGAGCTGGTCGAAGCCATTGCCGCGCAACAGACGCTGGCGGCTGCCATCCAGGCCAAACTTTACTTCCGGCAACAGCGGCGCCCCGGCGATTACCGCCGAAGCCTGCGCCTGGCGGACCCTGGCGGTGGCGGCGGCGAGGTCGTAGCTCCCGCTGCGTGCTTGTTCGATCAACTCGTTGAGCGCTGCGCTGGCGAACTGTTGCCACCAGTCCTGTTGCACCGCTGGCAAGTTCTCGTTGCTCTGGCCTTGCCAGGCGTCAGGCGCCTGCACACCACTGTCCGGTGGCGTGGGGCTGTTACTGCAGGCGGCGATGAACACACTGATGGACAACACACTGAAACGGCTGGGCAGGTTCATGGATTATTCGCTGGTAAGGGCTTTGACCGGGTCAAGCTGAGCGGCTTTACGCGCCGGCATGAAGCCGAACACCACGCCGGTGACCACTGCGCAGGCAAAGGCGCCGAGAACGGCGGCCAGGGAAAAAGCGATGGCAATGTCGGCCAGCAGCAGTGTGCCGCCGATCAACAAGGCCAGGGCAATGCCGGTCAGGCCGCCGACCATCGACAGCAGCACCGCCTCACTGAGGAACTGGCGCAGGATGTCGCGCTGACGTGCGCCGGTGGCCATGCGGATGCCGATTTCACGGGTGCGCTCGCGCACGGTCATCAACATGATGTTCATTACCCCGATGCCGCCGACCAGCAGCGAGATCGCCGCAATCGAACCAAGCATCAGTGACAGGGTGTTTTGCGTGCGTGCTTCGGCCTGGATCAGGGCGGCGTCGTTACTCAGTTCGTAATCCTGCTTGCCGTGGTGCAGCTTGCGCATCAGCTTGTCGATTGCCGCCTCGGTTTCGGCCACCCGTCGCGAGTCGGCGGCGGCAATGGTCACGTACTCCGGGTGTTGGCTGCCGAACAAGCGGATAGCCGCAGCGGAGTAGGGCACCACAATCCGTTCATCACTGTCCTGATCGCCGGAGCTCGCGCCTTTGCCTTGCAGAATGCCGATCACCTGAAACGGCACGTTCTCCACCAGGATGTACTGACCAATCGGGTTGAGCTGGTCACCGAACAGCTTTTGCTTGACCTTCTGGCCGATCACCGCGACCGCCGCTGCGGCCTGCTCGTCGGCTTCGGTAAAGAAGCTGCCCTCAACGACCGGCCAGTTGAAAATTTCCGAGAAGAAGGTGTTGTTGCCGCCCACGTAGAACTCATGGTTGTTGTTGCCAAAGCGCACCATCAACGAATTGCCGATCACCGGCATGATCATCTTCACCTGCGGCAGGCTACCGACGGCGGCGACATCATCGAGGGTGATGATCCCGGCCGGTTCGCGCGGGCTCGGGGCCGTGCCCCCCAGGTAAAGGATGTTGGAGCCGAACGCAGCCATCTGCGCCATCACCTGGCGCTTGCTGCCTTCGCCGACAGCGAGCATCACCACCACCGAGGCCACGCCGATGACAATGCCCAGCAAGGTCAGGGCGGTGCGGAAGCGGTTGATCCACATGATCCGCCAGGCCGCCTGCAAGGCTTCGAGCATCTCGCCTTTCCAGGCGCCGCTGTGGGTGGCGCCCTGGTTTAGCCGTTGGCGCAGGTCTTCGGCCTGCAAGCCAGGGTTGGCCGGGGGTGGGGCGGTGTGTTCGTTGGTCGAATCGCTGATGACCAGGCCGTCACGGATTTCAATGACGCGCTTGGCCCGAGCGGCAACCTCGCGGTCGTGGGTGATCAGGATCACCACATGGCCTTGGGCGGCCAGTTCGTCGAGCAAGGCCATGACTTCGGCGCCGCTCTGGCTGTCGAGGGCGCCAGTCGGTTCGTCGGCCAGAATGATGTGCCCGCCGTTCATCAAGGCGCGGGCGATCGATACCCGTTGTTGCTGGCCGCCGGACAACTGGTGCGGACGATTGCCGCTGCGGCTGGCCAGACCCAGGCGATCGAGCAAGGCGGCGGCGCGGGCATGGCGCTCTGACGCGGGGGTGCCAGCGTAAATGGCGGGCATCTCGACATTTTCCTGGGCTGAGCCCGAGGCGATCAAATGGTAGCCCTGGAACACAAAGCCGAAGGCCTCTCGGCGCAGCCAGGCCAGTTCGTCGTTGTCCAGGGTGGCGACATCTTTGCCGGCAAACAGGTAATCACCGGAGGTTGGCCGGTCGAGGCAGCCGAGGATATTCATCAGCGTCGATTTGCCGGAGCCCGAAGCGCCAACGATGGCGACAAACTCGCCCGGGTGGATCGCCAGGCTGATGCCACGTACCACTTCGACTTTCGGGGTGTCGACCCCGCCATAGGACTTGCGGATGTCACGCAGTTCAATCAGCGGCGTACTCATTCAACCTCCGCTGGCCGTCGGGGCACCGATCAGCAATTGATCGCCTTCGTTCAGGCCTTCAAGCACCTGCACCCGCAGGCGGTCGCTGAGCCCGGTGCGGACCTGGCGTTGCTCGACTTTGCCGTTGGCGTTGAGGACCTGGGCGATGCGCAGGTTTTCGTCGTTGGCATCATCATCAAGCGCAGCCACCGGTACGGTCAGCACCTTGCTGGCCCGACCGGCGACGAAAAACACCTGCGTGGTCATTTCCGCCATCAAAGCGTTGTCGGGGTTCTCGACATCCAGCAACACGGTGTAGAGCACCACTTTGCTCGTGGAGCTGCCGCCGCTGGCGCTCGTCGGGCTGCCGCCACCTTGATTGGACTGATCCAGTGGCTTGGGCGGTATCGGCAGAATCTGCCGCACGGTGCTGGTCCAGCGCCGCTTACCTCCGGCCAGGGTGGTGAAGTAGGCCGCCATGCCGGGTTTTACATGGCCGATATCCGCTTCGGAAACCTGGGCCCAGACGGTCATTGGCGACAGTTTGGCGATGCGCAAAATCAGCGGGGTTTGCTGCTGGGCATTGAGGGTCTGGCCTTCGCGGGCGTCAACGGCGACGACGGTGCCGGTCATCGGCGCATAAATACGGGTATACCCCAGTTCTGCTTCGTCGCTGCGCAGGCTGGCCTGGGCCTGGCGGATCTGCGCGCGGTACATGTCGATGCGCGCCTGGGTGACCTTGAGCTGGGCCTGGGCGCTTTGCACGTCCTCCTCACGAGTGGCGCCGCCAGCGGCAAGGTTACGTTGGCGCTTCAGTTGTTGATCGGCCAACTGGTACTGGGCCTGCTGTTCCGCGAGCTGGGCTTTGAGGTTGTCGATCGAGAAACGCCCGGCGTCGAGCCTGGCCTGCTGGGTTGAGGGGTCGATTTCCACCAGCAGTTGACCTTCTTTGACTTGGTCTCCCACTTCTACATGCAGTTTGCGGATCTGCCCCGACGCCTGGGCGCCGACGTCCACGTAGCGTCTGGGTTGCAGGGTGCCCAGTGCAGTCACGCTGCTTTCGATTTCGCCACGGGTGACAGTTACGGTGCTATGCGGGTCAGCGCCGCTGTCGAGGGTTTTCCAGGCGAGCAGGGCACCCACGCTGAGCAGGCCGATGCCGCAGAACAAAAGGCGGCGCGTTGTGGAAGGACGTCTCATGTGGGGTTCCAGCCAAAGGGTTGGGCCGTGGAATCATGCTGGCAGGCAAGACAGGCATGGGAGGCTCCCCGATAAACGAGGGGCTCGCTGAAGAATTTACTCATGCCGACGTTGTGGACAGCCATCCTGGCTCATTATCACGGGAGGAGGGGGTAGGATCACGCTTGCTGAGAATAATTGTAATTTGTATTATCGCCTATTGCCATCATTCATAATCCTCTTCCTTGAGTCAGGGAATTCGCGCCGATGTAACGGCCAGGTGCTGTGTTGGAAAATTACTATCGTGAATTGGTGAGTTTCCTCTGCGCCCGCCTGGGTAACCGTCAGGCGGCTGAAGACGTCGCACATGATGCCTATACCCGGGTGCTCGAGCGCACCGGCGATGCCGAGATCGAACACCCACGCGCCTTCCTTTATCGCACGGCCCTGAACCTGGTGATCGATGGCCATCGTCGTGGGTTGCTGCGTCAGGTCGAGCCGCTGGACGTGCTCGACAGCGACGAACGGTTCTTTTCCCCTGCGCCATCTCAAGACATGGAGCTGCACCAGCGCCTGGAATTGATACAGCGTGCCCTTGGCGAACTGAATCCGCTCTGTCGCGACAGTTTTCTGCTGCGCAAACTGGAAGGTTTATCGCATCAGGAGATTGCCGAACGTCTGGGAATTTCTCGTAGTTTGGTGGAAAAGCACATCGTCAACGCGATGAAACATTGCCGTGTGCGCATGCGTCAGTGGGAGTGCTGAAGCGAGACAACAACCAAGTGTGAAAATTCCGTTGAACCTTGCTTGATTTCTCAGGCTTTCCCTACAACTATCAATACAGACAGACAATTATCTGGCGATCTGCCCGCCACCACAGCCTGCAGTAGATTTTTTGGCGCAGTAGGGTCAAGCAAAGTCGCTAAAGCCTATATGCCCTGGTCATTGACGATGCCTAATAAATCCATGCGGATCCTGATTGCCGATGAGCATCCGATGCAGTTGATGCAGTTGGAAAAAATGCTCAATGGCATGGGTTATTACCGCATCGCACCGGTTGAATCATTTGAGGATCTGCAGCACCTGGTGCAAGGCGCGTTACAGCCATTCAACTTGCTGGTGGGCAATATCGATCTGGCCAGCCATGTCGGCGTCGACCTTGAGCGTTTTTGCCGGATGAATGCCCAGATCCAGCATGCGCTGCTGTATGAGTCCCAGCACTTGAAACTGCCTACTATCCCTACTGCCCGGCGCGAGGCAGTGAACGTCAGCCTGCCCAAGGTGCCCGACAACGAAACCCTGCAGAGCTTCATGACGATCATCGACATGCCGAAAGTCATCGGGCAATTGCCTGGCGTGCCCGATCGCACGGCACATACAGGCTTCTCACAGCGGCGGATGGCGTTTCCACCGTCGATCTTTACCCGCTAATCCCGGTCGCAGCCTACGCACCCTTGGGGTGCATTTTGCTATCCTGTCACGTTCGCCGAGGTGCGCCGAGCCGCGTGCCAATGCCTTTCGTTTGACGGATGCCTCTATGACAGCCACCACGCCTGCGCCAGCGTTACGCCTGACGCGCAGTGACCATAAGACCCTGAGCCTGGCAGCATTGGGCGGCGCGCTGGAAATCTATGATTTCATCATCTTCGTGTTTTTTGCCCTGACGCTCAGCCAGTTGTTCTTTCCGCCGCATATGCCCGAGTGGCTGCGGTTGCTGCAAAGTTTCGGCATTTTTGTCACCGGTTACCTGGCCAGACCGCTGGGCGGCATCCTGATGGCGCATTTTGCCGATCATCTGGGGCGCAAGCAGGTGTTCAGCTTGAGCATCCTGATGATGGCCTTACCCTGCCTGCTGATCGGTGTGATGCCGACGTACGCAGGCATCGGTTACTTCGCCCCGTTGATTTTGCTGGCGCTGCGTATCTTTCAAGGTGCTGCAGTTGGGGGTGAAGTGCCCAGCGCCTGGGTGTTCGTGGCCGAACATGCACCGCTCGGGCGTCGCGGTTATGCCTTGGGTTTTCTGCAGGCGGGCCTGACTTTCGGCTATCTGTTGGGGGCCTTGACGGCAACAGCGCTGGCGCAGTGGTTCACGGCGCAGGAAATTCTGGACTACGCCTGGCGCTACCCGTTTCTGCTGGGTGGGGTGTTCGGTGTGATCGGCGTATGGCTGCGTCGCTGGTTGAGCGAGACCCCGGTGTTCCTCGCGCTGCGTGAGCGCCGCGAGCAGCCGGTGGCTTTTCCATTGCGTACCGTGCTGAAGGAGCACCGCCAGGCGCTGTTGCCTGCGGTACTGCTGACGTGTGTGTTGACCTCGGCGGTGGTGGTGTTGGTGGTGATCACCCCGACGGTGATGCAGCAGCGCTTTGGCATGAGTGCTGGAGACACCTTTGCGTTGAGCAGTCTGGGGATCGTTTTTCTCAATATTGGCTGTGTATTGGCGGGGCTACTGGTTGACCGGATGGGTGCCTGGCGAGCGCTTATGTTTTACAGCCTGCTGTTGCCCCTGGGTATCGGTGCCTTGTACGCCAGTCTGGTGGCGGGCTGGCAGTGGCCGGGGCTGGCCTATGCGCTGGCGGGGCTGGCCTCGGGCGTGGTGGGGGTGGTGCCGTCGGTGATGGTCGGGTTGTTCCCGGCAGCGGTGCGGGTTTCGGGGATTTCCTTTACTTACAACATTGCCTACGCGCTGTGGGCCAGTGTCACGCCGTTGCTGTTGATTGCGCTGATGCCGTGGAGTCCATGGGTGTGCGTACTGTTCAGCCTGGTGATGGGGTTGGTAGGGGTGCTGACGGTAGTCTATTACGCAGGGCGCCAGCCAGTGGCGTATGAGGAAGAAGCGTTAGGCTGCTGACGCCGGTAGGAGCGGGCTTGCCCCGCGATGCAATCTAACTGATGCGCCAAGATCGCGGGGCAAGCCGCTCCCACCTGGATAAGGCACCCATCAAACAAAAGCCCCCTGACCGTGAGGCGAGGGGGCTTTTTGCTGGCTGCTGACTTACATGTTCGGGTAAGTCGGGCCGCCTGCACCTTCCGGCGTCACCCAGGTGATGTTCTGCGAAGGATCCTTGATGTCACAGGTCTTGCAGTGCACGCAGTTCTGGGCGTTGATCTGGAAGCGCTTGTTGCCTTCTTCCTGGGTAACCACTTCGTATACGCCGGCCGGGCAGTAGCGTTGCGCCGGTTCGTCGTACAGCGGCAGGTTGGTGCCGATCGGAATGCCAGCATCGGTCAGTTTCAGGTGGCAGGGTTGTTCTTCTTCATGGTTGGTGCTGGAGAGGAACACCGAGCTGAGCTTGTCGAAGCTGAGTTTGCCGTCCGGTTTCGGATAGTCGATGCGCTTGGAGTCGGCAGCCAGCTTCAGGCAGGCGTAATCCGGCTTGGTGTCATGCAGGGTGAACGGCAGCTTGCCGCCGAACCAGTTCTGGTCGACGTAGTTGAACGCTGCACCGAGCATCGGGCCGAACTTGTGCATGGCCGGGCCGAAGTTGCGGCTGGAGAACAGTTCTTCGTAGAGCCAGCTGGCTTTGAAGGCAGTGACGTAGCTGTTGAGTTGATCGCCACCTTCGCCACCTGCCAGCAGGGCATCGGCCACGGCTTCGGCAGCCAGCATGCCGGACTTCATGGCGGTATGGCTGCCCTTGATTTTGGCCACGTTCATGGTGCCCAGGTCGCAGCCGATCAGGGCGCCACCGGCGAACACCATTTTTGGCAGCGAGTTCAGGCCGCCCTTGGCCAGCGCACGGGCGCCGTAGCTGATGCGCTTGCCGCCTTCGAGGTACTGGCTGATCACCGGGTGATGCTTGAGGCGCTGGAATTCGTCAAACGGCGACAGGAACGGGTTGCTGTACGACAGGTCGACGATCAGACCGACCACCACCTGATTGTTTTCCAGGTGATAGAGGAACGAACCACCGGTGTTTTCCTTGGCCATGACATCCAGCGGCCAGCCTGCGGTGTGCACCACCAGGCCTTGCTCATGCTTGGCCGGATCGATTTCCCAGATTTCCTTCAGGCCGATGCCGTAGTGCTGAACATCGGATTCGTTGTCCAGGTTGAAGCGCTTGATCAGTTGCTTGCCGATGTGGCCACGGCAGCCTTCGGCGAACAGGGTGTACTTGCCACGCAGTTCCATGCCGGGGGTGTACAGGCCGTCTTTAGGGTTGCCTTCACGGTCGACACCCAGGTCGCCGGTGATGATCCCGCGGACCACGCCGTTTTCGTCGAACAGTGCTTCCTGGGCAGCAAAGCCCGGGTAGATTTCTACACCCAGGTTTTCCGCCTGCTGGGCCAGCCAGCGGCACAGGTTGCCCAGGGAGATAATGTAGTTGCCTTCGTTGTGCATGGTCTTGGGCACGAACAGGTCCGGGACCTTGACCGAGCTGCCAGCATCCTTGAGCACGTAGATGTCGTCGCGTTTGACTTCGGTATTGAGCGGGGCGCCGAGCTCTTTCCAGTCCGGGAACAGTTCGTTCAAAGCGCGCGGCTCAAAGACTGCGCCGGAGAGGATGTGGGCACCGACTTCCGAGCCTTTCTCGACCACGCAGACGCTGATTTCATTACCGGCTTCGGCGGCTTTCTGCTTCAGTCGGCAGGCAGCGGACAGGCCAGCCGGACCAGCGCCGACAATGACCACGTCGAATTCCATGTATTCGCGTTCCACAGGTTCTCTCCTACTCAAGGCTCATCAGTTTTTCTTTGTTGGTGGGTGGCAGGCGGTCATTTTTACCGCGCTCAAGCTGTAGCTCGAACGATGACGGACTACACCGCTTTCTCTTGGTCGCGCATTATATCTACACCACTCGGCAGGTCCAATACAAACGTTTGTTTGAATTTGCCGCAGGCCAGTAAAATCAAAGACGCGCGGCGTGAATCTGACCGATTTGCCGTATTGACCGGATTGGGCGTTACGGTCAAGATACGAGCGGTTTTGCGCTCGCCGTAGGCTGACCGCCGGATGCAGGTGCACCCCTAAAAACCTGGCGAAAAGCAGGGCAGGAGGGCCGTAGCCCGCCTTGTAGTGGAGTTTACACACCGCGACAGAAAATGCCCGAGGGTTTTGCTGTAGCAAGGTCGAATAAAGACTGCTGGGTCAGGGTTAAATTCTACCGGCTGCAATCGTTTTTAGAGGTGCCCTTGTACCCACGCGCAATCGCCGGGTTTGCCCCAGGCGACATTCTTTTCACCGGAGAGTAACGAGGAATCCATGAAGGTTCTTGTAGCTGTCAAACGAGTGGTCGACTATAACGTCAAGGTTCGCGTCAAGGCGGACAACTCCGGCGTCGACCTTGCTAACGTCAAGATGTCCATGAACCCCTTCTGCGAAATCGCCGTAGAAGAAGCCGTGCGCCTGAAAGAAAAAGGCGTGGCGAGCGAGATCGTCGTCGTTACCGTCGGCCCGGCCACTGCCCAGGAGCAACTGCGTACTGCCCTGGCACTGGGTGCTGACCGTGCGGTGCTGGTTGAGTCCGCTGAAGAGCTGACCTCGCTGGCCGTCGCCAAACTGCTCAAGGCTGTTGTCGACAAAGAACAGCCTCAGCTGGTAATCCTTGGCAAACAAGCCATCGACAGCGATAACAACCAGACCGGCCAGATGCTGGCTGCGCTGACCGGCTTCGCCCAGGGCACCTTCGCTTCCAAAGTTGAAGTGGCTGGCGACAAAGTCAACGTTACCCGTGAAATCGACGGCGGCCTGCAGACTGTAGCGCTGAACCTGCCTGCGATCGTCACTACCGACCTGCGCCTGAACGAGCCACGCTATGCGTCGCTGCCGAACATCATGAAGGCCAAGAAGAAGCCACTGGAAACCGTTACTCCAGACGCGCTGGGCGTTTCCACTGCCTCCACCAACAAGACCCTGAAAGTCGAAGCGCCGGCTGCTCGCAGCGCAGGTATCAAGGTCAAGTCGGTTGCTGAACTGGTCGAGAAACTGAAGAACGAGGCGAAGGTAATCTAAATGACTATCCTGGTTATCGCTGAACACGAAAACGGTGCCGTTGCCCCGGCCACTCTGAACACTGTTGCTGCTGCCGCCAAGATCGGCGGTGACATCCACGTGCTGGTCGCAGGCCAGAACGTCGGTGGCGTCGCTGAAGCTGCTGCCAAGATTGCTGGCGTGGCCAAGGTGCTGGTTGCCGATAACGCCGCCTACGCCAACCTGCTGCCAGAAAACGTAGCGCCGCTGGTTGCCGAACTGGGCAAGGGCTACAGCCACGTGCTGGCACCGGCCACCTCCAACGGCAAGAACATCCTGCCGCGCGTTGCCGCCCAGCTGGACGTCGACCAGATCTCCGAAATCATCTCGGTAGAATCGGCTGACACCTTCAAGCGTCCGATCTATGCCGGTAACGCCATTGCCACCGTGCAATCGAACGCTGCCGTCAAGGTCATCACCGTCCGTGCCACCGGCTTCGACGCCGTTGCCGCTGAAGGTGGTTCGGCTGCTGTTGAAGCAGTTGCTGCTGTGCACAACGCCGGTACCTCGGCTTTCGTTGGCGAAGAGCTGGCCAAATCCGACCGCCCTGAGCTGACCGCTGCCAAGATCGTCGTTTCCGGCGGCCGTGGCATGCAGAACGGTGACAACTTCAAGCACCTGTACGCCCTGGCCGACAAGCTCGGCGCTGCGGTCGGTGCTTCGCGCGCCGCCGTCGACGCAGGTTTCGTACCGAACGACATGCAGGTCGGTCAGACCGGCAAAATCGTCGCGCCACAGCTGTACATTGCCGTCGGTATCTCCGGCGCGATCCAGCACCTGGCCGGTATGAAAGACTCCAAAGTGATCGTTGCGATCAACAAGGACGAAGAAGCGCCGATCTTCCAGGTGGCTGACTACGGCCTGGTTGCTGACCTGTTCGAAGCCGTACCTGAGTTGGAGAAGCTGGTTTAATCCGGCAGCTTCACTTATAAAAGAGCCCGGTCCGGGCGGGTTGTGCAAGCGACGTCTTGCGCAGCCCGCGGACCGGGCTTTTTTGTTTTCGGATGACGGGTTGGGAGGCAGATGCATGGGATGGCTTGGCCGGATGAACACGGCACTGTTGTGCGCGGTCGTGTTGTTGCCGTCACAGGTGTTGGCGGTGGGCAAATGTGAGCGCCTGGTGGCCACTGGCAGCCCTGATGCACCCCCTTATTCGTGGCGTGACCCGCAAGACCCCAGACACCTGATCGGTGCCAGTGTTGACCTGTTCAAGCAGGTGGCCGCTGAGCTGGGGGTGAAGGTTGAAGTTCTCGACAGCGGTTCGCGCAGTCAGGCGCTGGAAGAAGTACGCAGTGGTCGCGTGGACCTGCTGATCGACTCGCCTTTCGCCGTCGCGGAACTTACCCGCGTGGACTACATACACCCGTCGTTGCTCAGCAACGAGTACGTCGTCTGGACCCGCCACGATTCGCCACTGGTCTACGACACCTTGTCCGACCTGCGCGAACAGCGCGGCAGTGTTTCGGAAAAAGCGCGTTTAACCGCCGAATTTTCAGCCTACGCCAAGAGCCAGTTACAGCTTGCTCCGGCGCAGAATCTGACTCAGGCCTTCCAGAAATTGTTGCTGGGACAAGTCGACTACGTGCTGGCCGGGCGCTATGCCGGTATGGCCATGGCACAAAGCCTGGGCATGAGCAATGCGTTGATTGCCCGCGGTCTGCCAGTGGACCGGCCAGGCCTGTATCTGGCGCTGTCACATAACTCGGCCTGCAATGACGCGTGGTTACGTGGGCAACTGGCAAAAAAGCTGACAGAATTGCCGGCCTCCGGCGTGTCCCAAGCGGTACTGCAGCAAAACGTCGAGCGCTGGAAGGCGCAGGTGCAGAAATCGCTGGATGCCCCTAAACAGTAGGAAAATTGTGTGAGAACTCATTCACTATTCGCCGCCGTGGCGCTGCTGGCCTTGGCTGGATGCGCCAATGACCCGGCGCCTAATGAACAGCTACGTCTGTCTGAGCAGGCACTGGAACAAGCCAAGGCCGTTGGTGCGACCAATGAAGTGCCAGAGCTGAAAATGGCCGAAGACAAAATGGCGCGTGCCCAGGTCAACATGAGCAATGAGGCTTATCGTGATGCGCGGATGCGTGCCGAGCAGGCCGAGCTGGATGCGCGTCTGGCGGAGGCGCGGGTGCTGACCAGCAAAAGCAAAGAGCAATTGGAGCTGCTGCAGTCGCGGGTCAACCGCCTGCGTAAGCAATTGGGGGAGCAGCCATGAGTTCGATCAAGCCTATGGCGGCATTATTGTTGCTGGGTCTTGTCGGCCTGCAAGGCTGTGCCAGCCAGCGCAGCGAGACGGCGCTGGATGAAGCGACAGCGAAATTCCAGACGGTGAAAGACGATTCCAATGTGCTGCGCAGTGCGCCGCGCGATGTGATCCGTGCCGGTGAATCGCTGGCGCGGGCGGAGCGTCTGTCCAGCTATCTGGGGACCGGCGCCGATGTTCGTCACTATGCTTACCTGAGTCAGCGTTACAGCGATATCGCTCGTGAGCACAGCAACCTGGTACTGAATCAGGAGCGCTTGGCCAAGCTTGAGCTTGAGCGTCAGCGCCTGCAGTTGGCGCTGCGTGAGGCCAAGCTGGCCAGCGTGCAGCAGCAGGGCAAGTGGCTGGAGGCGCAAATTGTCAGTTTGGCCACCACCCAGAGCGATCGCGGTCTGGTCATGACGCTGGGTGATGTGCTGTTCGATACCGGTCATGCGGAGCTGAAAAATTCTGCCAGCCGGACCGTGCTCAAGCTTGTGCAATTCTTGCAACTCAACCCCAAGCGAGTTGTGCGTATCGAGGGATACACCGATAGCACGGGTTCGTCGGAAGACAATCTGAAGTTGTCCCGTGACCGCGCTCAGGCTGTGGCGGACATGCTGGTTGATCTGGGTGTTGATGAAAAACGCATCCAGGTAGAGGGCTATGGCGACCAGTACCCGGTCGAGGCCAACGCTTCGGAACGGGGCAGGGCGCAGAACCGTCGAGTCGAGATCGTCTTTTCCGACGAGAAAGGCAGGCTTGGCGCGGCGCGCTGAGTGCTGAAGCTGAAAACCCGGTGAGCACCCCTCACCGGGTTTTTTTATGGCCTTAACGGTAGGAGCGGGCTTGCCCCGCGATTGCGCGCTGTCAGGCACACCGCAATCGCGGGGAAAGCCCGCTCCTACCGGGGTAGGGCAGTTGAGACGAGGTGGGGCTGTCACACAACTGTATTGTCGACTATTCTTCAATCTGTCCCAGTACACTTTGCAACTGTTCCGGTATTCTGGCTCGAATTCTGAGTCGTACAAAAATAATTACATTGCCTGCGTGTCGAGAACCGATCATGACCAACCTGCTGCTCTACCAGCGTATCGCCCAGCAACTGGCCGAAGACATTCGTCGTGGTGTCTATCAGCCCGGTGAGCGAGTGCCGTCGGTGCGCAAGATGAGTTCGCAGCTCAATGTCAGCCATGCCACGGTGTTGCAGGCCTACGCCAACCTTGAAGATCAAGGCTTGATCCGGGCGCGGCCGCAGTCGGGCTACTACGTGCACCAAACTCCGGCTTTGACCGCGCAGACGCCGGATATCGCCCGGGTAGAGCGCCCTGGTCTGGTGACGCGCAGCAGCATTATTCAGCAGGTGCTGGCCGAAGCGCGTCGCGATGGCGTGTTCCCGTTCGGTGCGGCAGTGCCGCATGTCGATTATTTGCCAGTGCGCGCGTTGCACCAGCAATTGGCCAAGGTCACGCGATTCCATAGTCCGCGGGCGTTCAGCTATATGTTCAGCCCGGGCTTCGAGCCTCTGCGTCGGCAGATTGCCATTCGCATGCGAGATGCGGGGGTGGTGGTTGATCCCAGTGAAGTGGTGGTCACTCACGGCTGTGTGGATGCCCTGCAGATGTCGCTGCGGGTGTTGACCAAGCCGGGTGATCTGATTGCTGCCGAATCGCCGACTTACTATGGCTTGCTGCAGTTGGCTGATCTGTTGGGGCTCAAGGTCATTGAAATTCCCAGTGATCCTTCGACAGGCATCAGCCTGGAAGCGCTACAACTGGCCGCCAATCAGTGGCCAATCAAGGCTTTGGTGCTGACGGCGCGGCTGAGTAATCCGCTGGGTGGCACCATTCCGGAAGATCGGCAGAAGCAGTTGCTGCGCCTCGCGTCGGATTTCGATATCCAGATTGTCGAAGACGATATCTACGGCGAGTTGATGTTCGAGCAGGGCAAGAGTAAAGCCCTCAAGGCCTTTGATCGCCTGGGACGGGTGATCTACTGCTCAAGCTTTTCCAAGACCCTGTCGCCCGGGGTGCGCATTGGCTGGATGATCGCCGGTAAGTATCAGGCGGAAATCCAGCGCTTGCAGACCTTTACCACGCACTCAGCCTGCAGCGTGACCCAGATGGGGGTTGCCTCCTATCTGGAAAATGGCGGTTACGATCGACACTTGCGTTACATCCGTCAGGAATACCGGAAAAATCTCAGTGCTTACCAATTGGCGGTACAGCAGCATTTCCCTGAAGGCACGCAGATGACCCGGCCGACCGGCGGTTTCATTTTGTGGGTCAGCTTGCCTGGGCGGGTCAATACCCAGGAGTTGCATGTGCGTGCGCTGCAGCAGGGGATCAGTATCGCTCCGGGGCTGATTTTCAGTAATACAGAGCAGTTCAACCACTGCATTCGCTTGAACTGCGGTATCCCTTGGAATCGCGAGGCGGAGCGTGCCCTGATGACCTTGGGTATGCTTGCCAGCCAGCTGTGTCAGGAGTCGGGCGCGGCTAACTTTTTCTAGGTTTGTAATCAAGCTTGCCAGTCTTCCCGGGAACGGGGAGCATATACCTCTTTGCAGGTGATTTTGGGTGTATATGAAAGCCTTGTCTCAGGTCAGTCTGTTGGTGTGCCTGTTGGGTTTGCTGGCAGCCAACGGCAACGTCATGGCCCAGACATCACCTCCCACTGCGTCGGCAAAGCAAGCGAATGCCGCGCCGAAAGCTCAGGCCAAAGCCCAGCAGAAGCAGGTCAAGCCTGCTCCGGTGAAGAAAAAGCCGGTTGCCAAGACGGGGCACAGCAAGTCGAAGCAGGGCAAAGCTGTACCGCCCGCGTTGCCCTCTGCCAAGCTGGATCTGCGTCTGCCGGCCGAGATGGTCAAGGATCTCAAGCCGGCTACCCAGGATGCCGTGCCAACACCCAAGCCGTTGTTGCCTCATCTGTTTGGTGAAAAGCCACCTTCTGAAAGTCCGTTCCAGTTGAACGGCCGGTTGCTGAGCAACGAAATGCAACTGCAGCTGCGCAATGATGCGCGTCAGTCAGACATCGAAGGCGCTGCCATCGAGTTCGAGTTCAAGCAGTAGTCACTGCCCGACCTGCAGGTCATGGTTATTCGCGACATTTTTCATGTGGCCAGTAATTTCAAACGACCGTTTAAGCGGTTACTATCCGGGTTCATTCATCATTTGCTGTACCGAGGATTCTGTTGTCATGAATTGCCGTGAAGGATGTGGCGCCTGCTGCATCGCGCCTTCCATCAGCTCGCCCATGCCGGGTATGCCCAAGGGCAAGCCGGCCGGGGAGCGGTGTTTGCATCTGTCGGTGAGCAATCTCTGCGCATTGTTTGGCAAGCCGGAGCGGCCTGCGGTGTGTGGCGGTTTCAAGGCTGATGTCGAGGTGTGCGGCGGTGATCGTGATGAAGCGATCAGAATCCTGGGGTGGTTGGAGCAAGTGACGGCAGCTTGAAGCGCAGAACCTGGACAATAAGGAACAAAAGAATGGGATCGTTTAAGCAAGTGGCACTGGTCTTGGGTCTGAGTGCGGTGTTGGTGCCTTTGGCACAGGCCGAAAACTGGAAGCAGGCCAAGAGCGAAGAGGGCATCAAGGTGGACCTGAGTGAGGTCGCCGGTTCCGACTACAAGGCCTATCGTGGCGTGACCTTTATCAAGGCGCCGCTGGCAAAGGTCAGGGCATTGCAGGAAGACGTTGTCGGTGCTTGTGCCTGGATTCATGAATGCAAGTCGCAAAAGCTGCTCAAGTCCGAGGGTAATCAAAGCTGGACTTACACCCAGTTCAATACGCCATGGCCGGTTACCCCGCGCGATTCCGTTTTGCATGTCACCACGATTGAGGCGACCGACGGTAGCTTGACCCGCAAGCTTGAAGGGCTGCCGACTTACGTGCCGGAAGAGAAGGGCTTTGTGCGTGTCGCCAAGGTTGATGGTTTCTGGAAGTTGACCCCCAAAGATGGCGGTACCGAGGTGACGTACCAGGTGCACACCGAGCCAGGTGGCAGCGTGCCGTCGGTGGTGGCGAACAAGTTTGTGGTGGATGCGCCGTTCAATACCCTCAAGGCATTGAAAGCGAAGGCCGAAAAGCCGTAGTTGAGGAATACAGTTGCGCGAAGCTAGCACTTTGCCGTAACTGTAGGAGCGGCGGTCCGGCTTGCCCCGCGATCGCGGTGTGTCAGACGTTCCGCAATCGCGGGGCAAGCCCGCTCCCACAGGTGGTGCAAAACAGTTGCACACACACCATAAAAAAGGCTGCCCGAGGGCAGCCTTTTTCGTGTTCAGCGCAGGGCTTACTTGCGGTCTTCCAGCTTGACGATGTCGCGTGCTTCGTAGCCGGTGTACAGCTGGCGTGGACGGCCAATCTTGTACGGGCTGGAGAGCATTTCTTTCCAGTGCGAGATCCAGCCGACGGTCCGCGCCAGGGCGAAGATCACGGTGAACATGCTGGTTGGAATGCCGATCGCCTTGAGGATGATCCCCGAGTAGAAGTCGACGTTCGGGTACAGCGAGCGCTCGATGAAGTACGGATCGGTCAGGGCGATCTCTTCGAGACGCATGGCCAGTTCCAGCTGCGGGTCGTTCTTGATGCCCAGCTCGCGCAGGACTTCGTCGCAGGTTTGCTTCATGACGGTGGCGCGCGGGTCGCGGTTCTTGTAAACGCGGTGACCGAAGCCCATCAGCTTGAACGGATCGTTCTTGTCTTTGGCCTTGGCGATGAACTTGTCGATGTTCGAGACATCGCCGATTTCATCGAGCATGGTCAGTACCGCTTCGTTGGCGCCGCCGTGAGCCGGGCCCCACAGTGCAGCGATACCGGCAGCGATACAGGCGAACGGGTTGGCACCCGAAGAGCCGGCCAGGCGTACGGTGGAAGTCGATGCGTTCTGCTCGTGGTCGGCGTGGAGGATGAAAATCCGGTCCATTGCCTTGGCGAGGGTCGGGCTGATCGGTTTGATCTCGCACGGGGTGTTGAACATCATGTGCAGGAAGTTTTCTGCATACGACAGGTCGTTGCGCGGGTACATCATGGGTTGACCCATGGAGTACTTGTACACCATCGCTGCCAGGGTCGGCATTTTGGCGACCAGGCGTACCGCGGAAATTTCGCGATGCTGCGGGTTATTGATGTCCAGCGAGTCGTGGTAGAACGCCGACAGGGCGCCTACTACGCCGCACATGACGGCCATCGGGTGGGCGTCGCGGCGGAAGCCGTTGAAGAAGGACTTCAACTGCTCGTGCACCATGGTGTGATTCTTCACGGTGCTGACGAACTGGGCCTTCTGCTCGGCATTCGGCAGTTCGCCGTTGAGCAGCAGGTAGCAGGTCTCGAGGTAATCGGATTTCTCGGCGAGCTGTTCGATCGGATAGCCGCGGTGCAGCAGGATACCCTTGTCGCCATCGATATAAGTGATCTTCGACTCGCAGGATGCGGTCGCCATGAAACCAGGGTCGAAAGTGAAGTGACCCGTGGCCCCCAACCCTCTAACGTCGATAACATCGGGACCAACGGTGCCGGTTAAAATGGGCAGCTCGACGGGGGCTGCGCCCTCGATGACCAACTGCGCTTTTTTGTCAGCCATGTGGCCTCCTATTAATGCTTGAAATCATCAGACAGACCCCCCACGCAGGGCCCGCACCACTATAGTGAGATAAATTCGAATGTCAATTTGCCTAAAGCACGGTTGTAAAGGGCTTTGGGCGCGGTTTTTCCTCGAAATTGCCGCCCGTTTACGCCTTTTATGCGCTAAAGGCAATCCGCTATTTGGGCTAGGGCCTTGCGTTGTCATTAGTAGCCTAACTGTCTATAATCGGCCCCCGACCGCCAGGGGCTTGCAAGCCCGTGTTGCTGGGGTCGTCACTCCCTGGGTGGTGGGTACCTGACCAGTACACTTACCAACAACTTTGCCCTGCTTGCTAGGGGCTCTTCAGTGTGAAAAAAGCCGTGAAAAGCCAACGACCTGTAAACCTAGACCTAAGGACCATCAAACTCCCCATTACCGGCGTTACGTCATTTCTTCATCGTGTTTCCGGCATCATCCTCTTCCTGGGCCTTGGCATCATGCTTTATGCATTGGGCAAATCCCTGGGTTCGGAGGAAGGCTACGCCGAGGTGAAGGCATGCTTGACCAGTCCGCTGGCCAAATTCGTGGCATGGGGCCTCCTGTCCGCCTTGCTGTATCACTTGGTTGCCGGTGTGCGCCACTTGATCATGGACATGGGCATCGGTGAGACGCTGGAAGGCGGAAGACTGGGCTCGAAAATTATCATCGCCGTCTCTGTGGTGGTGATCGTGCTGGCAGGAGTTTGGATATGGTAACCAACGTCACGAACCTCTCGCGTTCGGGCCTCTATGACTGGATGGCGCAGCGTGTTTCTGCGGTCGTTCTCGCGGCTTATTTCATTTTCCTGATCGGATACCTGGTCGCGCACCCGGGCATCGAGTTTGCCCAGTGGCACGCTCTGTTCTCCAACAACGCGATGCGTATCTTCAGTCTGCTGGCACTGGTTGCCCTGGGCGCTCACGCCTGGGTCGGCATGTGGACCATCGCTACCGACTACCTGACGCCGATGGCGCTGGGCAAGTCGGCGACTGCTGTACGTTTCCTGTTCCAGGCGGTATGTGGTGTCGCGATGTTCGCGTACTTCGTCTGGGGTGTGCAGATTCTCTGGGGTATCTGATTCATGGCTAACATTCCTACGATTACATTCGACGCCATCATCATTGGTGGCGGCGGTGCCGGCATGCGCGCTGCGCTGCAGCTGGCCCAGGGTGGTCACAAGACTGCCGTGATCACCAAGGTCTTCCCGACCCGTTCGCACACTGTATCGGCCCAGGGTGGTATCACCTGCGCCATCGCTTCGGCCGACCCGAACGATGACTGGCGCTGGCACATGTACGATACCGTCAAGGGTTCCGACTACATCGGTGACCAGGACGCTATCGAATACATGTGTCAGGAAGGCCCGGCTGCGGTCTTCGAACTGGACCACATGGGTCTGCCGTTCTCGCGTACCGAAACCGGCCGTATCTACCAGCGTCCGTTCGGTGGTCAGTCCAAGGACTACGGTAAAGGTGGCCAGGCCGCCCGTACCTGTGCTGCTTCCGACCGTACCGGTCACGCGCTGCTGCACACCCTGTATCAGGGCAACCTGAAAGCAGGTACCACGTTCCTGAACGAGTACTACGCTGTTGACCTGGTGAAAAACCAGGAAGGCGCGTTCGTCGGTGTCATCGCGATCTGCATCGAAACCGGCGAAACCCTGTACATCAAGTCCAAGGCCACCGTACTGGCCACTGGCGGTGCGGGCCGTATCTACGCCTCCACCACCAACGCCCTGATCAACACCGGTGACGGTATCGGTATGGCCCTGCGTGCAGGCGTGCCGGTTCAGGACATCGAAATGTGGCAGTTCCACCCGACCGGTATTGCCGGTGCCGGTGTACTGGTTACCGAAGGTTGCCGTGGTGAAGGTGGATACCTGATCAACAAGCATGGCGAGCGTTTCATGGAGCGTTACGCGCCTAACGCCAAAGACCTCGCTGGTCGTGACGTTGTGGCCCGTTCCATGGTTAAAGAGATCATCGCCGGTAACGGCTGTGGCCCTAACGGCGACCACGTGATGCTCAAGCTTGACCACCTGGGTGAAGAAGTTCTGCACAGCCGCCTGCCAGGCATCTGTGAGCTGTCCAAGACCTTCGCACACGTTGACCCAGTTGTTGCGCCGGTTCCTGTTGTTCCAACCTGCCACTACATGATGGGCGGCGTTGCCACCAACATCCATGGCCAGGCCATCACCCAGGACGCCGACGGCGTCGACCAGATCATCCCAGGTCTGTTCGCAGTAGGTGAAGTGGCGTGCGTATCGGTTCACGGTGCCAACCGTCTGGGCGGCAACTCGCTGCTCGACCTGGTGGTATTCGGCCGTGCGGCGGGTCTGCACCTGGAAAAAGCGCTGAGCGACGGTATTGAATACCTCGACGCCAGCGACACCGATATCGACGTTGCCCTGAGCCGTCTGAACAAGCTCAACGAGCGCAACACTGGCGAAGACGTGGCTACCCTGCGTCGCGAGCTGCAAAGCTGCATGCAGAACTACTTCGGTGTATTCCGTACTGGCGAATACATGCAGAAGGGTATCGAGCAGCTGGCGCAACTGCGTGAGCGCATTGCCAACGTCAAGATCAACGACAAGTCCCAGGCCTTCAACACCGCGCGTATCGAAGCGCTGGAGCTGCAGAACCTGCTGGAAGTTGCTGAAGCCACTGCAATCGCTGCAGAAGTTCGTAAAGAGTCCCGCGGTGCCCACGCCCGTGAAGACTTCGAAGACCGTGACGACGAAAACTGGCTGTGCCACACCCTGTACTTCCCGGGCGAAAAGCGCGTTGCCAAGCGCGCCGTCAACTTCGCGCCGAAAACCGTACCGGCGTTCGAGCCAAAAGTCCGGACTTACTAAGGGGTGGTCGCTATGTTGCAAGTCGAAGTCTATCGTTACAACCCCGATACCGACTCTGCGCCGAAAATGCAGACGTTCCAGGTCGATACCGGTGGCAAAGACCTGATGGTGCTGGATGTATTGGCACTGATCAAAGAACAGGACGAAGGTTTCTCGTATCGTCGTTCTTGCCGCGAAGGTGTTTGCGGCTCCGATGGTATGAACATCAACGGCAAGAACGGCCTGGCGTGCATCACGCCGCTGTCGGCCGTGGTCAAGCGTAACAAGCTGATCATTCGTCCGTTGCCTGGACTGCCGGTCATTCGTGACCTGGTCGTCGATATGAGCATCTTCTACAAGCAGTACGAGAAGGTGAAGCCATTCCTGCAGAACGACACGCCGGCTCCGGCCATCGAGCGTCTGCAGTCGCCAGAAGAGCGTGAGAAGCTGGACGGTCTGTACGAGTGCATCCTGTGCGCTTGCTGCTCTACGTCCTGCCCATCGTTCTGGTGGAACCCTGACAAGTTCCTCGGTCCAGCTGCACTGTTGCAGGCCTATCGCTTCCTGGCCGACAGCCGTGACACCAAGACCCAGGAGCGTCTGGCTTCGCTTGACGATCCGTTCAGCGTATTCCGCTGCCGCGGAATCATGAACTGCGTAAACGTTTGCCCTAAAGGTCTGAACCCGACCAAGGCAATCGGTCACGTACGTAACATGTTGCTGCAAAGCGGTACCTGATTTTAAAAGTGTTGTACCCGTAGCACGCCAAGGTGCGGGCATCTGCCCGCACCAAGGTGAAACCAAGCGAAGGCCCACAAAGCCCGAGCTTTTACCTATGAAGATATGAGACCAGCAGGGGCTTCCGGGCTGGTACCCGGAAAATCTGTGGGATCCTTGGTGGCTTGGTTCGGTCGCTGCATTGGGACTTTTCCAGGCTTGCTATGGCTCTCGCCGATCCGTCCCCTAACCGAGGGTGACCAAGCATGCAAGAAAGCGTGATGCAGCGCATGTGGGAAAGCGCCCACCTTTCAGGTGGTAACGCTGCATATGTGGAAGAGCTCTATGAGCTTTACCTGCACGACCCTAACGCTGTGCCAGAAGAGTGGCGCACTTACTTCCAGAAGTTGCCCGCCGAAGGCAGCACCGCTACCGATGTATCGCACTCGACAATCCGCGACCATTTCGTACTGCTGGCAAAGAACCAGCGCCGCGCCCAACCGGTTTCCGCCGGAAGCGTGAGCAGTGAACACGAGAAGAAGCAGGTTGAAGTACTGCGACTGATCCAGGCCTACCGTATGCGCGGCCACCAAGCCGCCAAGCTCGACCCCCTGGGGTTGTGGCAGCGCCCTGCGCCAGTAGACTTGTCGATCAATCACTACGGCTTGACCAATGCCGATCTTGATACGACCTTCCGTGCCGGCGACCTGTTCATCGGCAAAGAGGAAGCGAGCCTACGCGAAATCTTCGACGCTTTGCAGCAGACATATTGCCGCACCATTGGCGCCGAATTTACCCACATCGTCGACTCCGAGCAGCGCAGCTGGTTCCAGCAGCGTCTGGAGAGCGTTCGTGGGCGTCCGGCCGTTTCCGCGGATGTCCAGAGCCACCTGCTCGAGCGTGTGACCGCAGCAGAAGGTCTGGAAAAATACCTGGGCACCAAGTACCCGGGCACCAAGCGTTTCGGCCTGGAAGGCGGCGAAAGCCTGATTCCGATGCTGGACGAGATGATTCAGCGTTCCGGTTCCTACGGTACCAAAGAAGTTGTGATCGGCATGGCCCACCGTGGCCGTCTGAACGTGCTGGTCAACACCTTCGGCAAGAACCCGCGCGAGCTGTTCGACGAGTTCGAAGGCAAGAAGAAGGTCGAGCTGGGTTCCGGTGACGTTAAGTATCACCAGGGCTTCTCGTCCAACGTGATGACCGCCGGTGGTGAAGTTCACCTGGCCATGGCGTTCAACCCTTCGCACCTGGAAATCGTATCGCCAGTGGTTGAAGGCTCGGTACGTGCCCGTCAAGACCGTCGCAACGACACCGTTGGTGACAAGGTTCTGCCGATCTCCCTGCACGGTGACGCAGCATTCGCCGGCCAGGGCGTGGTCATGGAAACCTTCCAGATGTCGCAAACCCGCGGTTTCAAGACCGGCGGTACTGTGCACATCGTGATCAACAACCAGGTTGGTTTCACCATCAGCAACCCGCTGGACTCGCGTTCCACCGAGTACGCCACCGACGTCGCCAAAATGATTCAGGCGCCGATCCTGCACGTAAACGGTGATGATCCAGAAGCGGTACTGTTCGTGACCCAGCTGGCCATTGACTACCGCATGCAGTTCAAGCGTGACGTGGTCATCGACCTGGTCTGCTACCGTCGTCGCGGCCACAACGAGGCTGACGAACCGAACGGCACCCAGCCGCTGATGTACCAGCAGATCGCCAAGCAGCGCACTACCCGTGAACTGTACGCCGAAAGCCTGATTCAGGCGGGCCGCCTCGATGCCGAGCGCGTTCAGGCCAAGGTTGACGAGTACCGCAACGCGCTGGACAACGGCCTGCACGTAGTGAAGAGCCTGGTCAAAGAGCCGAACAAAGAGCTGTTCGTTGACTGGCGTCCATACCTGGGTCACACCTGGACGGCGCGTCACGACACCCGTTTCGACCTCAAGACCCTGCAGGAACTGTCGGCCAAGCTGCTGGAACTGCCAGAAGGCTTCGTGGTTCAGCGTCAGGTTTCGAAGATCTACGAAGATCGCCAGAAGATGCAGGCCGGTGGCTTGCCGATCAACTGGGGCTACGCCGAAACCATGGCCTACGCGACCCTGCTGTTCGAAGGTCATCCGATCCGTATGACCGGTCAGGATATTGGTCGCGGCACTTTCTCGCACCGCCACGCGGTGTTGCACAACCAGAAAGACGCCAGCACCTACCTGCCACTGAAGAACCTGTACGCCGGTCAGCCACGTTTCGACCTGTACGACTCCTTCCTTTCGGAAGAAGCAGTACTGGCCTTCGAATACGGCTACTCCACCACCACGCCAAACGCGCTGGTGATCTGGGAAGCCCAGTTCGGCGACTTCGCCAACGGCGCCCAGGTGGTTGTCGACCAGTTCATCACCAGCGGCGAGCACAAGTGGGGCCGTCTGTGCGGTCTGACCATGTTGCTGCCACACGGTTATGAAGGGCAGGGGCCTGAGCACTCCTCGGCACGTCTGGAGCGTTACCTGCAGCTGTGCGCCGAGCACAACGTCCAGGTTTGCGTACCGACCACGCCGGCTCAGATCTACCACCTGCTGCGTCGCCAGGTCATCCGTCCGCTGCGTAAGCCGCTGATCGTACTGACACCTAAGTCGCTGCTGCGCCACAAGCTGGCCATCTCGACCCTGGAAGAACTGGCCGAAGGCTCGTTCCAGACCGTGATCCCGGAAATCGATACCCTCGATCCGAAAAAGGTCACTCGCCTGGTCCTGTGCAGCGGCAAGGTCTACTACGATCTGCTGGAAAAACGCCGTGCCGAAGGCCGTGAAGACATCGCCATCGTGCGTATCGAACAGCTGTATCCATTCCCTGAGGACGATCTGGTCGAGATCCTCGCGCCGTACACCAATCTCAAAGATGTGGTGTGGTGCCAGGAAGAGCCGATGAACCAGGGCGCCTGGTACAGCAGCCAGCACCACATGCGTCGTATCCTGACCCGCCACAATAAAGAGC
Source organism: Pseudomonas sp. NUPR-001 (assembly GCF_052147955.1). NCBI lineage: Bacteria > Pseudomonadati > Pseudomonadota > Gammaproteobacteria > Pseudomonadales > Pseudomonadaceae > Pseudomonas > Pseudomonas sp. NUPR-001. The sequence goes on along the minus strand of NZ_CP197353.1, from coordinate 4,130,772 downwards.
TGGTTCTGGAATACGCCGGTCGTGATGCTTCGGCAGCACCAGCCTGTGGCTATGCTTCGATGCACGCTGAGCAGCAAGAAAAGCTGCTGCAAGATGCTTTCACTGTTTAATGCCATCGCGCACTAGAAACCGAATTTAAGGAACCACTGATAATGGCTATCGAGATCAAAGCCCCTACTTTCCCGGAATCGGTTGCCGATGGCACCGTTGCCACCTGGCACAAGCAACCGGGCGAAGCCGTCAAGCGCGACGAGCTGATCGTCGACATCGAGACCGACAAAGTCGTTCTGGAAGTCCTGGCAACTGCTGACGGCGTACTGGGCGCTATCGTCAAGGGCGAGGGCGAAACCGTCCTGTCCGACGAAGTCCTGGGTTCGATCGAAGAAGGTGGCGTTGCTGCCGCTGCTCCTGCCGCTGCAGCAGCTGCTGCTCCGGCTGCCGCTGCTGCGCCTGCTGCTGGCGACGAAGACGCCATCGGCGCTCCGGCTGCTCGCAAGCTGGCTGAAGAGAACGGCATCGCGCTGAACAGCATCAAGGGCACCGGTAAAGACGGTCGCATCACCAAGGAAGACGTCGTCGCTGCCATCGAAGCGAAGAAATCCGCTCCGGCTGCTGCGCCTGCTGCCAAGCCTGCCGCTGCCGCTGCTGCACCGGTTGTCGCCACTGGCGATCGTACCGAGAAGCGCGTTCCGATGACCCGTGTACGTGCCACCGTGGCCAAGCGCCTGGTTGAAGCACAGTCGAACATGGCCATGCTGACCACCTTCAACGAAGTCGACATGACCGAAGTCATGGCCCTGCGTTCGAAGTACAAGGACCTGTTCGAGAAGACCCACAACGGCGTACGCCTGGGCTTCATGTCGTTCTTCGTCAAGGCCGCTACCGAAGCGCTGAAACGCTTCCCGGCTGTCAACGCCTCGATCGACGGCTCCGACATCGTCTACCACGGTTACGCGGACATCGGCGTTGCCGTTTCCAGCGACCGTGGCCTGGTGGTACCGGTTCTGCGTAACGCCGAGCTGATGAGCCTGGCTGAAATCGAGAACGGCATTGCTACCTTCGGCAAGAAGGCGCGTGACGGTAAACTGTCGATCGACGAAATGACCGGCGGTACCTTCACCATCACCAACGGTGGTACCTTCGGTTCGATGATGTCGACCCCGATCGTCAACCCGCCGCAGGCTGCTATCCTGGGCATGCACAACATCATCCAGCGTCCTATGGCCGTCAATGGTCAGGTCGTAATCCGTCCGATGATGTACCTGGCACTGTCCTACGATCACCGCCTGATCGACGGTAAAGAAGCCGTGACCTTCCTGGTGACCATCAAGAACCTGCTGGAAGATCCAGCTCGTCTGCTGCTGGACATCTAAAAAAACAGCTGCAAGTTGCAAGCGCCACGCTTCCCCTGGAAGCCGGTCGTCTTGCAGCTTGCAGCTTGTGGCTTGAAGCTAAAAGGAATCTTTTATGACCCAGAAATTCGACGTGGTAGTGATTGGCGCAGGTCCTGGCGGCTATGTAGCTGCTATCAAGGCTGCGCAGCTCGGTCTGAGCACTGCCTGTATCGAGAAGTACACTGACGGCGAAGGCAAACTGGCCCTCGGCGGTACCTGCCTGAACGTGGGTTGCATTCCATCCAAGGCGCTGCTGGACAGCTCCTGGAAGTACAAGGAAGCCAAAGAGAGCTTCAACGTCCACGGTATCTCCACCGGCGAAGTCAAAATGGACGTCGCTGCGATGGTTGGCCGCAAGGCTGGCATCGTCAAGAACCTGACCGGCGGTGTTGCCACCCTGTTCAAGGCCAACGGCGTTACTTCGATCCAGGGTCACGGCAAACTGCTGGCTGGCAAGAAAGTCGAAGTCACCAAGGCTGACGGCACCACCGAAATCATCGAAGCCGAAAACGTGATCCTGGCTTCCGGTTCGCGTCCGATCGACATTCCACCGGCTCCGGTCGATCAGAACGTCATCGTCGACTCCACTGGCGCCCTGGAATTCCAGGCTGTGCCTAAGCGTCTGGGCGTGATCGGTGCAGGTGTCATCGGTCTGGAACTGGGTTCGGTCTGGGCTCGCCTGGGTGCCGAAGTCACCGTTCTGGAAGCACTGGACACCTTCCTGATGGCTGCTGACACCGCCGTCTCCAAGGAAGCCCTGAAGACCCTGACCAAACAAGGTCTGGACATCAAGCTGGGCGCACGCGTCACCGGTTCCAAGGTCAACGGCGCTGAAGTCGAAGTGACCTACACCGATGCCAACGGCGAACAGAAAATCACCTTCGACAAGCTGATCGTTGCGGTCGGCCGTCGTCCAGTGACCACTGATCTGCTGGCTGCCGACAGCGGCGTGACCATCGACGAGCGTGGTTTCATCTTCGTTGATGATCACTGCGCGACCAGCGTACCGGGTGTTTACGCCATCGGTGACGTGGTTCGTGGCATGATGCTGGCGCACAAAGCCTCGGAAGAGGGCATCATGGTTGTCGAGCGCATCAAAGGCCACAAAGCCCAGATGAACTACGACCTGATCCCTTCGGTTATCTACACCCACCCGGAAATCGCATGGGTCGGTAAAACCGAACAAACCTTGAAGGCTGAAGGCGTTGAGGTTAACGTGGGCACCTTCCCGTTCGCGGCCAGCGGCCGTGCGATGGCTGCCAACGATACCGGTGGTTTCGTCAAGGTCATCGCCGATGCCAAGACCGACCGCGTTCTGGGTGTACACGTGATTGGCCCATCGGCTGCCGAACTGGTGCAGCAGGGTGCAATCGCAATGGAATTCGGCACCAGCGCTGAAGACCTGGGCATGATGGTTTTCTCCCATCCGACCCTGTCCGAAGCGCTGCATGAAGCCGCACTGGCAGTGAATGGCGGTGCCATTCACGTAGCCAACCGTAAGAAGCGTTAAACAATAAGAAACCACGGCGGGTGGCCCGTCGTGAGTCTTGCGTGCATGACTCACCGCGGAAAGTCCGCCGGACTCGAACTCCCGGAGCATACCGGGGGCATGTGGTCACAGGTGGCGCGGCACTCCAAAAGAGCGCAGCGCCGAAGCGCAGTACCTAACGAAGACGGTAAAAAGCATGAATCTTCACGAGTATCAGGGTAAGCAGCTGTTCGCTGAATACGGCCTGCCAGTTTCCAAGGGTTTCGCAGTCGATACCCCTGAGCAAGCTGCAGAAGCCTGCGAAAAGATCGGCGGTTCGGAGTGGGTTGTTAAAGCCCAGGTCCACGCTGGTGGTCGCGGTAAAGCGGGCGGCGTCAAGCTGGTTCGCAGCAAAGAAGACGCCAAGGCGTTCGCTGCGCAATGGTTGGGCAAGCGTCTGGTGACCTACCAGACTGACGCCAACGGTCAGCCAGTGACCAAGATCCTGGTCGAATCCTGCACTGACATCGCCAAAGAGCTGTATCTGGGCGCTGTAGTCGACCGTTCGAGCCGTCGTATCGTGTTCATGGCTTCCACCGAAGGTGGCGTGGACATCGAGAAAGTCGCTCACGAAACTCCTGAGAAGATCATCAAGGCTACTATCGATCCGCTGGTTGGCGCTCAGCCATTCCAAGGTCGTGAACTGGCGTTCCAGCTGGGTCTGGAAGGCAAGCAAGTTGCACAGTTCGCCAAGATTTTCGTCGGCCTGGCCAAGCTGTTCAAAGAACACGACCTGGCCCTGCTGGAAGTCAACCCGTTGGTCATCAAGGCCGACGGCGACCTGCACTGCCTCGATGCCAAGATCAACATCGACGCTAACGCCATGTACCGTCAGCCTAAGCTGAAAACCTTCCACGACCCGTCGCAAGACGATCCTCGTGAAGCCCACGCTGCCAGCTTCGAGCTGAACTACGTGGCCCTGGAAGGCAACATCGGCTGCATGGTCAACGGTGCTGGCCTGGCCATGGGTACCATGGACATCGTCAACCTGCACGGCGGCAAGCCAGCCAACTTCCTCGACGTAGGTGGTGGTGCTACCAAAGAGCGCGTGACCGAAGCCTTCAAGATCATTCTGTCCGACAGCAATGTCGCGGCCGTTCTGGTCAACATCTTCGGCGGCATCGTTCGCTGCGACATGATTGCCGAAGGCATCATCGGTGCAGTGAAAGAAGTGGGTGTTAAAGTTCCGGTTGTCGTCCGTCTGGAAGGCAACAACGCTGAACTGGGCGCTAAAGTACTGGCAGAAAGCGGTTTGAACATCATTGCGGCCACCAGCCTGACCGACGCTGCTCAACAAGTTGTAAAAGCTGCGGAGGGCAAGTAATGAGCGTCCTGATCAATAAAGACACCAAAGTTATCTGCCAGGGCTTCACCGGCTCGCAAGGTACTTTCCACTCCGAACAAGCCATCGCCTACGGCACCAAGATGGTTGGCGGCGTGACTCCGGGCAAGGGCGGCACCACTCACCTGGGCCTGCCAGTGTTCAACACCGTTAAAGAAGCCGTTGCGGCTACCGGTGCTGACGCTTCGGTTATCTACGTTCCAGCTCCTTTCTGCAAAGACTCGATCCTGGAAGCGGCTTTCGGCGGCATCAAGCTGATCGTCTGCATCACCGAAGGCATTCCTACCCTGGACATGCTGGATGCCAAGGTCAAGTGCGACGAGCTGGGTGTTACCCTGATCGGCCCTAACTGCCCAGGCGTCATCACTCCGGGCGAGTGCAAGATCGGCATCATGCCAGGTCACATCCACTTGCCAGGCAAGGTCGGTATCGTTTCGCGTTCCGGCACCCTGACCTATGAAGCCGTCAAGCAGACCACTGACGCCGGTTTCGGTCAGTCCACCTGCGTTGGTATCGGTGGTGACCCGATCCCAGGTTCGAACTTCATCGACATCCTGAAGCTGTTCCAGGAAGACCCGAAGACCGAAGCGATCGTTATGATCGGTGAGATCGGCGGTTCGGCTGAAGAAGAAGCGGCTGCTTACATCAAGGCTAACGTGACCAAGCCTGTGGTTTCCTACATCGCTGGTGTTACCGCTCCTGCGGGCAAGCGTATGGGCCACGCTGGCGCCATCATCTCCGGCGGCAAAGGCACTGCAGACGAGAAATTCGCTGCCCTGCAAGACGCCGGTGTGAAAACCGTCCGTTCGCTGGCAGACATCGGCAAGGCCCTGGCCGAGCTGACTGGCTGGGAAGTGAAGAAGTAATCACTGCCCAGTGAACAAAAAGGCCACCTTCGGGTGGCCTTTTTGTTTGCGTTTTTGGTAGGAGCGGGCTTGCCCCGCGATGCGATGTGACTGACAGATCGCTATCGCGGGGCAAGCCCGCTCCTACACTAATAGCTGGTTGCACTAAGTGACACCTGTTTTGCTGTCACTCAGGCGACAAACAGATGCGTTCATCGGACAGCGCTCTAGGTGGCGGTGCGCTATCGGTACAACTTGGTTACACTGTCCTCACTTTCGTGTCGGTACCCCAAAAGGGTACGGGCATGCTTTAAAGGGCTTGTCTCATCCGGACGGGCTACATTTTCCCTCACCCAAGGGGAAATCCCTCTCTAAATCCCGATTTCAGAAGTGTGGTATTTCCTTAATGAAAGTGTTGAAAGGCCAGGACATCCTGGCGCTTGGTTTTATGACGTTCGCGTTGTTCGTCGGTGCGGGCAATATCATCTTCCCGCCGATCGTCGGCCTGCAGTCGGGTCCGCATGTGTGGATGGCGGCATTGGGCTTCCTGATCACTGCAGTCGGCTTGCCCGTCATCACCGTTGTTGCCCTGGCTAAAGTGGGCGGCGGTATGGACGCGTTGAGCAGCCCGATCGGTAAGGTCGCTGGCGGCTTGCTGGCGGCAGTGTGCTACCTGTCGGTAGGCCCGCTGTTTGCCACCCCGCGTACTGCAACGGTGTCCTTCGAAGTGGGCGTCGCGCCACTGACCGGTGAGAGTCCGACGGCACTGTTCATTTACAGCCTGCTGTACTTCCTGCTGGTGCTGGCGGTGTCGATGTATCCCGGCAAGTTGCTCGATACCGTCGGGCGCTTTCTGGCACCACTGAAGATCATCGCGCTGGCTGCGCTGGGCATTGCTGCCTTCATGTTGCCAGCAGGCACCAGCGGTGACGCTTTGCCTGCGTATGAAGCGTCGGCGTTTTCCCAGGGCTTTATCAATGGCTATCTGACCATGGATACCCTCGGCGCGCTGGTGTTCGGTATTGTCATCGTCAACGCCATTCGCTCCCGTGGCGTCGAGTCGCCGCGGTTGATCACCCGCTACGCGATCATCGCTGGCCTGATCGCCGGTGTCGGTCTGGCGCTGGTGTACATCAGCCTGTTCCGTCTGGGTGCCAGCAGCCATGAAATTGCCCAAGGCGCGACCAACGGTGCAGCGGTTCTGCATGCCTATGTTCAGCATACCTTCGGTTCGCTGGGCAGCGGTTTCCTGGCGGTACTGATTGCCTTGGCGTGCCTGGTCACTGCAGTGGGCCTGACGTGTGCGTGCGCTGAGTACTTCAGCCAGGTGCTGCCGTTGTCTTACCGTACCTTGGTGCTGATCTTGTGCGCCTTCTCGCTGCTGATCTCCAACTTGGGCCTGACCAAGCTGATCGCGTTCTCGATTCCGGTACTGACCGCGATTTACCCGCCATGCATCGTGGTGGTGGGCTTGAGCTTCTGCAAAGGCTTGTGGAACTCCCAGGCTCGTATTCTCGGGCCGGTGATGGCGGTGTCGTTGCTGTTCGGTATGGTTGATGCCATTAAAGGCACCAGCCTGGCCTCGCATCTGCCAGAAGCCCTGGGTCATCTTCCATTGAGCGAGCAAGGCCTTGCGTGGCTCGTGCCTTCGGTAATCACCCTGGCCGGCGCAGTGGTCTGTGACCGTATGCTGGGCAAGCCGCGCGAAGCGCTGGCCTGAGAATCAGCCTCACGCCTGACGTCGGCCACAAGCCATAGTGCAGAGGGCAGGGCAGATTCCAAACCCCGTATCCGTAAGGATGCGGGGTTTTTTTTAGGTTCTTCACGGATTGTCGGGGAAGGGTTGGCTTTGGCTTCGAGGGCTGTGGGCTTATCCAATTGCTGTGGTGGCACCACTGGCCCCTTTCGCCTTTACGACGGCTTACTTTTCTGCTTGGGAAAAGTAAGCAAAACCGCTGGCTCCTGCATCCGGCCCTGCCGGTGGGAGCGGGCTTGCCCCGCGATTTGTTTTCTCGCGCCAGATCGCGGGGCAAGCCCGCTCCCACCTGGCCCTCCAGTCACCTACACTCGGCCTCCTGAAGTCGCTAAGTTACGGGCGGCGCCCGGGCTGGCGTTAGCTTCGCTAGTGGCGGTTTGGATGATCTGTACGCTTGTGGCTTGTGGCTTTGCGTACGCGTTGGTTCAGGCGCCGCGGTCTGCGACTTCAGAAGGCTGAGTGGAGGTATTGCGCAGTGAGGTGACGGGCAGGAGCCCGTCAAGCGCTTCGGGCCATGGATGGCCCGTTAGCGTGGTCCTCGCGGGAGCAATGCCGGAGCGAAGGAACCCGGAGCGCAGCGTAGGGCCGGATGCAGGAGCGAGCGGTTTGCCTACTTTTCCAAGAAAAAGTAGGCCGCCGTAAGGGCGGAAGGGGCCAGTAGTGCCACCACAGCTATTGGATAAGCTCGCAGGCCCCAACGCCAACGCCAATCCTGCCCCGGAAATCCGTGAAGAACCTTTTTTTATGCTTGCCATAGGCTTTTTCCCGCTCCTACCCTGCTGCAAGCCAATCCTTTAAGACGTGTCTTTTTTTGTGGTTAAGCGTCGAAAGCGGGTCAATGCGCGTTAATGTGCATGCAACTCTTTACCGGGACCTCTGATGAGCTTCATTCAAAACAACCTGATTCACTTGCTGGCGGCCGTTTGGTTTGTGGTCTGCTGGGGCGGATACACCCGCTATGCCACCTGGAAGGGGCGAGACACCGCGTGCCTGGCCAGTGTGCTGCACTTGTACCGCGAAGACTGGATGCGCCGCATGCTGATGCGCGACAACCGCATTGCCGACGCCAGTGTAATTGCCAATCTTGAGCGCAACGCTTCTTTCTTTGCCTCCAGTACCCTGATTATTCTGGCCGGTATTCTGACCGTGCTCGGCGCCTCTGATCGTGCGGTGTCGCTACTGGCTGATCTGCCATTGGTGCAGCAGGCCACTCAGGGTATGTCGGAAATCAAACTGCTGTGCCTGGCCACAGTATTTGTCTATGCCTTCTTTACCTTCAGCTGGTGTATGCGCCAATACAACTTTGCGGCCGTGCTGGTGGGCTCGGCGCCAATGGTCGGTGAGCGCTATGTCAGTGAGTTAGAGCGTAAGGCGTTTGCCCAGCGAGCAGCGCGGGTTGTGTCGATGGCGGCCAACCAGTTCAACTTCGGCCTGCGCTCCTATTACTTCGGCATGGCCATGCTCAGTTGGTTTATCAGCCCTTGGCTGTTCATGCTGATGAGTGCGGGGGTTGTTTTAGTGCTGTATCGGCGCGAGTTCCATTCCGATGTGCTGGATGTATTGGTGTATACCCCGACCGAGGTGCCAGCGGCGGAGCCGAATAAAGACGCCGCAATTAACTGAATCGTTAAAGCGCTAGAAGTGCAGGCATAAAAAAACCCGACAGATGTCGGGTTTTTTTTATTCCACTGTGCGTGCTTATTTAGCAGGCTCAGCAGGAGTTGCTTCGGCTGGAGCAGCTGGAGCAGCAGGAGCGGCTTCTTTGGCGGCTTCTTCAGCGGCCTTTTGTTGCGCTTCAGCACTGTCTTTGGCAGCTTCGGCGTTTTCTTTTGCAGCTTCGTTCACTTTATCCTGAGCTTCGTCCATCTTCTGCTGGGCGTTTTCGGTGTGTTGCGCAGCATCCTGAGCCTTGTCTTCGCTGGCTTTATCGCAAGCAGCGAGACCCAGGGCGGCGGCCAGCATTACGGCAAAAGCAAAAGGTTTACGCATGGGTGTATCTCCTTGGGGAATAAGTTACTTGTTCCTTTGAGCTCAAGTAACGGACAGAAGTTCCATGTACTTTACAGATATATAAGTGCCGGATCTATATAGACTTTTCTCTAGGCATGTGCATCGACTTAATAACCACAGGGGCCTTAGTGATATGAAAAATACGCCATTGAAGGCCATGGCCGAGCGATTTCTTTCTGCGCTGCCGCATTGCCAAGTACTGCAGATGCGCGTGGAGCATGCAGATGCCGAGGGGATGACCCTGGTGTTGCCTTATTCGCCCAAGATCGTCGGCAACCCGCAAACCGGGGCGATTCACGGTGGTGCGTTGACCACGCTGATGGACACCACCTGCGGCATGGCCACGTTGTGCGCGCTGGCTGAATTCGAAGTTTGCCCGACGTTGGACCTGCGCATCGACTACATGCACCCGGCCAAAGCCGGGCAGGATATCTATGGTCGAGCCGAGTGTTATCGGGTGACCCGGGATGTCATCTTCACCCGCGGCATGGCCTATCAGGACGACCCCGAGCAGCCGATTGCGCACGTAGTCGGTACGTTCATGCGCTTGGGCAAGGGCATCAAGGGCGGTGTGAGTTTTGGCAATGCGTTGAAGGAGCGTGGGCAATGATCCCGCCAGAGGTACACCAGCAATTACGCCTGGCCCACGCAGAAGGTAACTACCAGCCGCTGTTAGCGCTGATTCCTTACGCGGGGTTGATCGGCATCCAGTGCAGTCGCGACGGCGAGGATCTGCTGTTCTGTTTACCTGTCAATCGCGACAACATCGGCAATCCGTTACTGCCGGCGATCCATGGCGGCGTGATCGCCGGGTTCATGGAGCTCTCGGCAGCCCTGTACCTGATGATTTTCAGTGAGAGTGCAACGGTCCCTAAAATCATTGATTTTTCCATCGACTACCTGCGTGCCGGGCAATTTCGCGACACCTATGCCCGTTGCCAGCTGTGGCGCCAGGGGCGGCGGGTGACCAACATGGCCATCACCGCGTGGCAGGGCAATGAGGGCGAGGCCATTGCCACTGCCCGGGCGCATTTCAAAATCGAAGAAATCAAGCTGCCCTTGAAATAGCCTGTCGCGCCCCCATCTGCATTGCATCCCGCCGTAAAAGCAGGCTTGGGCCTTTGTGCTCGCCTGCCGAGCGACTACTGTCATCAGATTGGAGTGTTGAAGACCATGAGTGTGGAAACTCAAAAAGAAACCCTGGGCTTCCAGACCGAGGTAAAGCAGCTGCTGCACCTCATGATCCATTCCCTGTATTCGAACAAGGAAATCTTCCTGCGTGAATTGATTTCCAACGCCTCCGATGCCGTCGACAAGCTGCGCTTCGAAGCACTGGCCAAGCCTGAGCTGCTCGAAGGCGGGGCCGAGCTGAAAATTCGCGTCAGCTTCGACAAGGACGCTAACACCGTCACCCTCGAAGACAACGGTATCGGCATGAGCCGCGAGGACGTGATTACCCACCTGGGTACCATCGCCAAGTCGGGCACTGCCGACTTCATGAAGAACCTCACCGGTGACCAGAAAAAAGACTCGCACCTGATCGGGCAGTTCGGTGTGGGCTTCTACTCGGCGTTCATCGTTGCCGACAAGGTTGACGTGTTCAGCCGCCGTGCCGGTGCGCCAATCACTGAAGGCGTGCACTGGTCGTCCAGGGGCGAAGGCGATTTTGAAGTCGCCACCCTGGAAAAAGCCGAGCGCGGTACCCGCATTGTTCTGCACCTGAAGAAGGGTGAAGAAGAGTTCGCTGACGGCTGGCGGCTGCGCAACATCATCAAGAAATACTCCGACCACATCGCCCTGCCGATCGAACTGCCAAAGCAGGCCGAAGCGGCTGAAGGCGAAGACAAGCCGGCCGAAGAGTGGGAAACCGTCAACCGCGCCAGTGCCCTGTGGACCCGTCCGCGTACCGAGATCAAGGACGAGGAATACCAGGAGTTCTACAAGCACATCGGTCACGATTTCGAGAACCCGCTGGCCTGGAGCCACAACAAGGTTGAAGGCAAACTCGAATACAACTCGCTGCTGTATGTACCGGCACGCGCGCCATTTGACCTGTACCAGCGTGAAGCACCGCGCGGTCTGAAACTCTACGTTCAGCGTGTGTTCGTCATGGACCAGGCCGAGTCGTTCCTGCCGCTGTACCTGCGCTTTATCAAAGGCGTGGTCGATTCCAACGACCTGTCGCTGAACGTGTCGCGGGAAATCCTGCAGAAAGACCCGATCATCGACTCGATGAAGTCGGCGCTGACCAAACGCGTACTGGACATGCTGGAGAAGCTGGCGAAGAACGAGCCTGAGCAGTACAAGGGCTTCTGGAAGAACTTCGGTCAGGTGATGAAAGAAGGCCCGGCAGAAGACTTCGCCAACAAGGAAAAAATCGCCGGTTTGCTGCGTTTTGCCTCTACCAGCGATGAAAGCGGTGAGCAGAGCGTGTCGCTGGCGGATTACCTGGCGCGCGCCAAGGAAGGTCAGGACAAGATCTACTTCCTCACTGGCGAATCCTACGCGCAGGTCAAAAACAGCCCGCACCTGGAAGTCTTCCGCAAGAAAGGCATCGAAGTGCTGCTGCTGACCGATCGCATCGACGAGTGGCTGATGAGCTACCTGAGCGAATTCGACGGCAAGAACTTTGTCGACGTTGCTCGCGGTGACCTGGACCTGGGCAAGCTGGACTCCGAAGAGGACAAAAAAGCCCAGGAAGAAGTCGCCAAGGAAAAAGAAGGCCTGGTAGAGCGTCTCAAAGCCGCGCTGGGTGAAAGCGTCAGCGAAGTGCGTGTATCGCACCGTCTGACTGATTCGCCAGCGATTCTGGCGATTGGTGAACAGGATCTCGGCCTGCAGATGCGCCAGATCCTTGAAGCCAGCGGGCAGAAGGTGCCGGACTCCAAGCCGATCTTCGAATTCAACCCAGCCCACCCGCTGATCGAGAAGCTGGATAACGAGCAGAGCGAAGACCGTTTCGCCGACTTCTCGCACATCCTGTTCGATCAAGCCGCACTGGCGGCGGGCGACAGCTTGAAAGACCCGGCGGCTTACGTTCGTCGACTGAACAAGCTGCTGGTCGAATTATCGGCTTAAGTAGTTGCAGGAAAGCCCGCTTCGGCGGGCTTTTTTCATGGTGCAAGGAGAAGTGCATGAGCAAGGTAACCGTCGAATCGCTGGTCTATCATGTTGCCGGCAAAGCCTATGAGAGCCGTTTGTTCTATGCCCAGGGTGCCAGGGAGCAGCCGGGGCTGTTGATGGCACCGAACTGGATGGGGGTGGGTGAAGGCGCCGAGCGCATCGCCCGTGACGTCGCCGCGCAAGGCTACGTCGTGTTGCTGGCGGATATCTACGGGCAGACCCTGCGCCCCTCGAACATGGATGAAGCGGGCGCTGCAATGACGCCGCTCAAAGACGACCGGGTCGAGCTGCGCAAGCGCATGAAGGCTGCGCTTGACCAGTTGCTTGGGCAATCCAGGGCCGTGCTGCAACCTGGAAAACTGGCGACCTTCGGCTTCTGCTTTGGCGGTTGCTGTGCGCTGGAGCTGGCCCGTGAAGACAGTCGGCTACAGGCCGCGGTGTCGTTCCATGGCACCCTCGACACGCCACTGCCGGCTCAGGAAGGCAAGGTCAAGGCATCGATGCTGGTGTTGCATGGCGCGGCCGATCCGTTTGTACCTGCTGAGCAACTGCCAGCGTTCGCGGCGGAAATGGATGCGGCCAAGGTTGACTGGCAAGTGGTCAGCTATGGCGGTGCGGTGCACTCGTTCACCGATACGGCGGCGAATATCCCCGGCAAGATGAAGTACGACGCGCGGACCTCCAAACGGGCGTTCCAGGCGATGTTCAATTTGCTGGATGAAGTGTTCAAAGCCTGAGAAATCGCGGGGCAAGCCCGCTCCCACAGAGTTTGTAGTTCCAAGTGGGAGCGGGCTTGCCCCGCGATCATATTCAAGGCAACTCGATCCGCTCGCTTTCCCCTGGCACGGTCGGCCAATCACCTGCCGCCCAGCGCGCCCGGGCCTGATCGATCAGCGCCGGATCGCTGGCGACGAAGTTCCAGTTCATTCGCCGTGGCCCATCCAGCGGCGCGCCACCGAACAGCACCAGCTGGCTCTCGCTGTCGGCGTACAGGCTCATCTGCTCACCAACCGGCAGTACCACCAGGCTATGGGGCGCTACGCTTTCGCCATCCAGGCTGACTTCACCGCTCAGCACATACAGCGCACGCTCTTGATGCTCGTCAGGAATGCTCAGGGTCGTGGCAGCCTGCAGCTGTACCAGGGCATAGAGGGTGGGTGACAGCACCGGTACCGGCGACTGCAGGCAGAAGCCATTACCGGCAATCAGGCGAATCTGCACCCCAAGGTTATCGCTGACCGGCAGGGTTGCAGCGGGGTGATGGCTGTAATGGCCTGGGCCCTGTTCTTTGTCTTTCGGTGACGCCAGCCAGATCTGCAGGCCGTGCACGCGCGAGCCGCTGGCCAGCAGGTCGGCCGGTGTACGCTCGACATGGGCAACAGCGCTACCGGCGGTCATCCAGCTGACGTCGCCGGCCTGGACGCGTTGATCGGAGCCGAGGCTGTCCTTGTGCAGCAGTTCGCCTTCAAACAGGTAGGTGAGGGTGGACAGGCCGATGTGTGGGTGCTGGCGGATATTGATGCCCTTGCCAGCGGCATACTCGGTTTCGAGCATGTGATCGAAGAACACGAAGGGTCCGACGCTGCGACACTGCGCAGAGGGCAGCGGGCGCAAGATCGGTTGACCTTCCACGGTTTCGGCGCGAGGGCGGATGACCAAAGGGCTGCTCACGGTGGGCTCCAGTCCGGGGATGATGACCCTGAGCATAACCTGTTACAGGTGGCAGCTGAACTGCAGCGCGGCCCGGCCGGTCTACCCTGTCTGAATCGTCAACAGGAGTGCGCAATGTTTGTCAGGCAGTTGGGCTGGATCGTATTGATGGGGCTGACGCTGCAAAGCGTACAGGCGCGTGAGTACCGCTACAGCGACGCGCACCTGCACTACGTCGACTTCTTTCAGGAAACCGAAGGAATGGAGGCGTTGCTCAAGGCGATGGACAAGGCGCGCATCGACCAGTCGATGATCTCCGGGGTGGCGGTAGCGAAAAAATGGCATGAAGACGAACCCAAGCGCCCACGCTACTATGCCGGTGACGATGCCGATGCCTATTGGTATAGCGCGACGGACATCTACGTTGCGGCGGCGCTGGAGAAACTGCCGCCTCAACAGCGCCAGCGCTTTCATCCCTTTCTGACCGGTTTCAACCCGGTAGACAAGAATGCCGTGGCCCACATCGAGCGCATGCTCGAGCTGTATCCGGGACTTTGGCAGGGGATTGGCGAAGTCTTCACCCGGCATGACGACCTCACCGCGCTTACCAGTGGCGATACGCCGCGGGCCAACAACGAAGCCATGACCCGCATCTACCACTTGGCGGCCGAGCAGGATCTACCGGTATTGATTCACTCCAACATCACCTCCAAGCGTGAGCGAAACCCGCTGTACCTGGCCGAAATCGAAGAGCCACTGCGCAATCACCCGCACACCCGCTTTATCTGGGCTCATGCCGGCACCAGCATGGAAATCCACCGCCATCAGACGCAGATGGATTTCCTCCTGCCGACGCTGACACGCCTGCTGGACAGCTACCCCAACCTGTATGTCGATCTGTCCTGGAGCGTTTTGCAGCCTTACTTGCTGGATGAGCAGGGCAAGCCCAGGGAGGCATGGGTGGCGCTGGTCAAACGCTTCCCGGAGCGCTTCATGCTCGGTTCTGATGTAGTGGGGCGCTTCGACACGGTCGGCGAGCAGTTGCACAGCTTCGATCCGTTCCTCGATGCCTTGCCCGCCGATGTCGCGCAGAAGGTGGCTCAAGACAACTTTCTGGCCGTACTGCCGAAAAAACGTCCGTGACCTGAGGGTAAACACTGCAGCTGTCATCAGTCTGTCATGCCAGCGTCATAGCCTGCCGCCATCAATCCTGATGGAGCGCGTCATGTTTTTCAGTCGTTGCAGTGCAGTGTGCGGCTTGTTGCTGGTCAGTGGCCTGGCCAGTGCCGAGGTCCGGGTCGAGGGCGCGGTAGAGTACGGCCTGTTCGAAACCCGCCACCAGAACTTTCAGCCTGGCGAACGGGTGCTGACCCAGAGCAACCAGACAATCCAGCACACCGACCAGATTCCGGCGCGCCTGGGCAGTAAGTTCGGCATGCGTTATCGCCTGGAAGGCAAAGTCGCGGACGACACGCCGCTGACCTTGCTGTACCTCACTCCAGGCGTACGCACGCCTGACGGCAAGCGCCATGACAAGTTCGAAGTGGTACAGAAACTGGTGCCGGGTGCGGCCCAGGACGTCATGGCCTACGAATTCACTGAAAACCACGAAGTGGTGCCGGGGCAATGGCATTTCATGGTCTTCCAGGGCGATCGTTTGCTAGCCGAGCAGCGCTTTACCGTGCGCTGAGGTGTTGCGCGCCTGTACTCGCGATGAGCAGGCGTATTGATATCATGTTTTCGTCTAAGGCAATTTTTCCAAAGGCCGATATCGTCTAGAGCAAGGACGGTTGCACAGCGTGGCTGCGCTTTTGGAAGGAGCCGAAAGATGAACTTGAGACGCATGAATATCGCCCCGCGGGCGAGTTTGGGCTTTGGTTTGGTGGCGTTGCTGGTGTGTGCGCTGGGCGTTTTTGCGCTGATGCAGATGGCCAGCATGCGCCAGCAGTCCGAACAGGTGGACAACAACTGGTTGCCTAGCGTCATCGTGGTTGGGCAAATGACGCAAGACACCTTGCGCATTCGCGCGCTGACCCTGCGTTTGCTGATCAATCGCGACCCGCAGTCGCTGCAACAGAACAAGGCGCGTATTGAGGAACTCAAAGCGGGCCTGAGTAAGGCGCAGCAGCAGTACCAGGTATTGATTGTGTTGCCTGAGGAGCAAGCCCTGTTCGACCGTTTCTTGCAGCTTGAGCGGCAATACCTGGCGCTGCAGGCTCAGGTCACAGAGCACTCGGGTCAAGGTCAGGTCGAAGCCGCGGTGGCGTTGGTCAATGGCGAAATGAATCAATTGGCCGATCAGTTGACCGCCACCCTCAATGAACTGATTGCACTGAATAATCAGCACGCCAATATCGCGACCGATCAGGCTGCAGCGGTGTACGTCAACGCGCGGGTCTGGGTGATTGCACTGTCGCTTGGCGCGCTGGTGGTAACTGTGATTCTGGCGTTGGCGCTGACCCGCAGTATCGTCCAACCGCTGGCCCAGTCACTGCAGGTGGCCGAGGTGGTGGCTACTGGCGATCTGACCCCGCAAATTGCCGTCCATGGCACGGACGAGCCGGCGCGACTGCTGGCGGCGCTCAAACAAATGCAGCACAGCCTGCGCGACACCATTGGGCGGATTTCCGATTCGTCCAATCAGTTGGCGTCGGCGTCCGAAGAGCTTAGCGCGGTGACCGAAGACGCGACCCGAGGCCTGATGCAGCAGAATCAGGAAATCGAGCAAGCGGCGACCGCAGTCAATCAGATGACCACGGCAGTGGAGGAGGTGGCGAGCAACGCGGTGGCCACCTCTGAGGCGTCCCGTGAGTCGGACCGGATTGCCCGCCAGGGACGTGAACAAGTGCGCTTGACCGTCGCCTCGATCGAATCGCTGGCGGCCGGGGTGACCTCCAATGCCGAGGAGGTGGGGCAGTTGGCGCACCAGGTTCACGGCATCACCAAGGTGCTGGATGTGATTGGTGCGATTGCCGAGCAAACCAACTTGTTGGCCCTCAATGCTGCGATCGAAGCTGCCCGTGCCGGTGATGCCGGGCGTGGTTTTGCCGTGGTGGCCGACGAGGTGCGGGCGTTGGCGCATCGTACCCAGCAGTCGACCCGGGAAATCGAGCAGATGATCAGTGGGATCCAGCAGGGCACAGATCGTGCCGTCGAAGGCATGCAGCAAAGCAATGAGCGCGCACGTATCACCCTGGACGGTGCGCATGCCGCCGGGGCGGCCCTGGAGGAGATTGCCGCAGCGATCAGCCTGATCAATGAGCGTAACCTGGTGATCGCCAGTGCTTCAGAGCAGCAGGCGCAGGTGGCACGTGAAGTGGATCGCAACCTGACCAATATTCGCGACCTGGCGTTGCAGACCTCGGCGGGGGCCAATCAGACTAACGCGGCGAGTCAGGCGCTGTCGCAGTTGGCCATCGAGCTCAATGGCCTGGTAGGACGCTTTTCGGTGTAGCCGGTAGGAGCGGGCTTGCCCCGCGATGCGATGTGGCTGACACACCGCTATCGCGGGGCAAGCCCGCTCCTACCGGCTAGAAACAAAAACGCCCCGACGAGTCGGGGCGTTTTTGATTAAGGGGGTTAGCCCTTATTTGCCTTCCCAGCGCTTGAGCACCAGGGTGGCGTTGGTGCCACCGAAGCCGAAGCTGTTGCTCATGACGGTGTCGATCTTGGCGTTTTCCTGGGTTTTGGTCAGGATCGGCAGATCGGCCACTTCAGGGTCCAGCTCGTCGATGTTGGCGGAACCGGCAATGAAGTTGCCTTCCATCATCAGCAGGCAGTAGATCGCTTCGTGAACACCAGCGGCGCCCAGGGAGTGACCGGACAGGCTCTTGGTCGAGCTGATGGCCGGCGCCTTGCCAGCGAACACTTCACGAACGCCCTTGATTTCAGCAACGTCACCGACCGGAGTCGAAGTGCCGTGGGTGTTCAGGTAGTCGATCGGGGTGTCGACAGTCGACATGGCCATCTGCATGCAACGGATAGCGCCTTCGCCGCTCGGGGCGACCATGTCGTAGCCGTCGGAGGTAGCGCCGTAGCCAACGATTTCAGCGTAGATTTTCGCGCCACGGGCCAGCGCGTGCTCCAGCTCCTCGACAACGACCATGCCACCACCACCGGCAATGACGAAACCATCACGGTCAGCGTCGTAGGCACGGGAGGCTTTTTCCGGGGTGTCGTTACGCTTGCTGGACAGTGCGCCCATGGCGTCGAACAGGAACGATTGGCTCCAATGTTCTTCTTCACCGCCACCGGCAAACACGATGTCCTGTTTGCCCATCTGGATCTGCTCCATGGCGGTACCGATGCAGTGAGCACTGGTAGCGCACGCCGAAGCGATGGAGTAGTTCAGGCCCTTGATCTTGAACGGGGTGGCCAGGCACGCCGACACGGTGCTGCTCATGGTGCGGGTGACGCGGTACGGGCCAACACGCTTGACGCCTTTTTCGCGCAGGATATCCAGCGCTTCCATCTGGTTCAGGGTCGATGCGCCGCCGCTGCCGGCGATCAGGCCGGTACGTGGGTTGGACACCTGTTCTTCGGTCAGGCCCGAGTCCTTGATCGCGTCGGCCATGGCCAGGTAGGCGTAGGCGGCGGCGTGACCGACAAAACGGAACACCTTACGGTCAATCAGTTCTTCAAGGTTGAGGTCAATGGAGCCGGAAACCTGGCTACGCAGACCCATTTCGGCATATTCCGGGTTGAAACGGATGCCAGGGCGGCTTGCACGCAGGTTGGCGGAGACGGTCTCTTTGTCATTGCCCAGGCACGAAACAATGCCCAGACCAGTGATAACGACGCGGCGCATGCGGATAACCCTTAGAAGTTGTCAGTGGAGGTAAAGACGCCGACCCGAAGGCCTTCGGCGGTGTAGATCTCGCGACCGTCGACACTGACCGAGCCATCGGCGATGGCCATGTTCAGCTTGCCCTTCAGGACGCGCTTGATGTGAATGTTGTACGTAACTTTTTTGGCGCTAGGCAGTACCTGGCCAAAAAATTTGACTTCGCCGGAGCCCAGGGCGCGACCGCGACCTGGCAAGCCTTGCCAGCCCAGGAAGAAGCCGACCAGCTGCCACATGGCGTCAAGGCCCAGGCAGCCTGGCATCACCGGATCACCTTCGAAGTGGCAGGCGAAGAACCACAGGTCCGGGGTGATATCCAGCTCGGCGACCAATTCACCTTTGCCGTACTTGCCACCCTCGTCGCTGATATGGGTGATGCGATCCACCATCAGCATGTTCGGGGCGGGCAGTTGCGCGTTACCTGGGCCGAACAGCTCACCGCGACTGCAGCGCAGCAGGTCTTCCCGAGTAAAGGCGTTTTGTTTGGTCATGCGAGCTCCTCAATAATCCCCGTGTGGCAGGGGGGCAAATCTTCCCGGCCGACCCAAAACGCTTGTGTTTGGGGCGGTAGCCTACACATAGACTATTGCGTTGTAGTGAAAGTCACAGCGCACCGGTCAAAGAAGTACACTTGTGCACTGAAATTTTATTTTCAGGCCTTTTGACCAGCCTGTCCAGTTCATAAGACTGCCGCAATTTCAGATTAATCGCCAGTCGCAGCTGACTGATCGGGCAGCCAACGCTGCAGAATTTGCTGTAAGTCAGTGCGTTTGAACGGCTTGGCCAGGTAATCATTCATCCCTGCATTCAAGCAGCGCTCGCGATCGCCCTGCAGCGCATTGGCAGTCAAGGCGATGATCGGCATGGCCGCAGCCTGTGGCAGTTGGCGAATGCGGCGGGTGGCTTCGTAACCATCGATGATCGGTAGCCGGCAGTCCATCAGTGTCGCAGCGAACCGCTGGCGCGAGGCCTGAGACACTGCCTGGGCACCGTCTACGGCAATGTGCACCTCGAATCCAAGGCTGCGCAGCATGGCTTCGATCACGGTCTGGTTAACCGGATTGTCTTCAACCAGCAGAATCCGACGGCCCTGGCCTTCGTCTTCGCGCTCGTTGTTCTGGCTAGGCAAGCGAGGTGCTTGCTGAACCGACAGCGCCAGAGGCATTTCCAGGGTGAAGGTCGAGCCCTGGCCTTCACGGCTTTCGCCGCGCAGGGTACCGCCCATGCGTTCAGCCAGGGTGCGGGCGATCGACAAGCCCAGGCCGGTGCCGCCGTAGCGCCGGGAAATCGAACTGTCGGCCTGCTGGAAGGCGACGAACATGGTTTCCAGGCGCTCATTGTCGATACCAATACCGGTGTCGTGCACGGCGCAGGCAAACCAGATCAATTGGCGGTCGAGCACCTGCCAGCGCGGCTCGATGCGCACGCTGCCCTGTTCGGTGAACTTCAGCGCATTGCCGACCAGGTTGAGCAGAATCTGACGGATCCGGGTCGGGTCGCCAATCACCTGCAGCTGACCGATGCCAGGCGGTAGCTGCAGGGTCAGGCTCAAACCGCGCTGGGCCGCCAGATGCTGGAAGGATTGCACGCTGCTGCCGATCAGTTCGCCCAGGTTGAAGTCGATGTGTTCGAGCTCAAGGCTGGTGCGCTCGATCCGCGAGAAGTCGAGAATATCGTTGATGACCTTAAGCAAATGCCCGGTCGATTCGCTGGCCACGGCCGTGTATTCGGCCTGTTCCTCGCTCAGTGTCGTGGTTTCCAGTAACTGCAGCATGCCCAGTACACCATTCATCGGGGTGCGCAGTTCATGGCTCATCATCGCCAGGAAGTCGGATTTGGCCTTGTTCGCCTGTTCGGCCTCCTCACGGGCCTGGATCAATTGCGACATGGCTTGCTGTTGTTCACGACTGGCCTGCGCCAGGGCGCACGCCAGGTTATTGATATGGCGGGCCAGATGGCCGAGTTCACTGTCATCGACCACCGGCAAGGGGGCATTGAAGTCACCTTGCTGGATGGCCTTGACCGCATCGCCCATGTCACTGATGGGTTTGGCCAGGCTTCGTGCCAGGCGGCGGGCCAGCAAAAAGGTGAACAGCAAGGCGAACAAGGCCAGGATGCCGGCCTTGATGACGATTTCCTGCTGGCGTTCGCTGAACGCATCGTTGGACATGCCAACGATGACCCGGCCCAGATAGTCATCGCCGACGTTTTTCAGCGGTTGCCTGCCGTTGTGCAGGAAATCGTTGTCCAGGCGGATTTGTTGCAGGCGAATCGGGGCCTGGAACACTTCGACTTGTTGTGCGCGGTTGTCGTGCTCGTCCGGTTGCTCGACATACACCAGGATATGGTTGCTGCTGTCCTGCACCTCGAGGAAACGCACATGGGGGATGCTCAGGGTGGCGCGCATCAGGCTTTCAAGCACTTCGTCGTTGCCAGCGATAACCCCGTACTCCGACGCTGGCGCCAGCTGGTTAGCGATCAGTTGGCCGGTATGGTTGAGTTCCTGGCGCAAATCCTGGATACGCACGAAGGTAAAAAAGCTGATCAGCAGCAGCGTCAGCAACAAGGCTGGCCCCAGGCTGATGATTTGTGTGCGGGTATGGATGTCCCAGCTCAGGCGACGCCTCATGGTCTGCGTTCTCCTTCGGCCAACGCCAGCGCGGCGCTTTCGGGGTCGATGGTCTCGATGCCCAGGGCACGTGCAACCTGCTGGTTGCCGATGACACTGAAATGGTCGGGGTATAGCGTGCGCGGCCACTTGACCGGCACTTGATCGAGCAGGCGGTCGAGTACCGCCAGCCAGTCGTCCTGGTTACTCAAGGTGCTGGCGAGGGCGCCAGCGCGGACGAAGCCGGCGTTGGGGCCGATCAAGGCCATCTGTCGGCCGTAACTGCTCAGCAGCACATTTTTCGCGGTCTTGGAGTTGAACAGATGCGGGTCATCAATACCCAGCAGCACGTCGCTGCGCTGTAGCAGGTCGTGCAGTGGACGGCTGTCGCGTAGATCCGGCCAGGCCTGGGCGATGATCTCCAAGCCCATGGGCTTGGCAGCGCGGCGCAGTTCTTCAACCAGAAACAGGCTGTGCTCGGCGTACAGCACACCAACACGGCGGGCCTCGGGCAGCAGGTAACGTGTCAGGCGCAACTGCCGCTCCAGGGGCGGATCGCTCCACAACAGGCTCAGGTAGGGGGGGCGCAGTTTGCCCAGGCGCTGCTGCGCTTGCACCCGGCTGACCCGCAACGCCAGCGCTGGCGGCCCAGCCACTTCGCTCAGGCGCCACTCAAGGCCCGCACTGTCCAGCAGGATCAAGCGGGTCGCCGGACTCAGCCGGGAAGGGCGGGCCAGCTCATGCACGGGTACGAAGTGCACGTTGTCGGCAGGCCGGCGTTCACGCAGGGCCTGGACAAATTGCTCGACACCGGGGCTGTCCTGACTGCCGGTAATCAGGATCTCACTGGCCAATAGCAGGCCTGATGGCCACAGGCAGGCCAGTAGCAGCCAGCACCGTAACCTGCGCATCAGAACGCCAACTCCGCACTGAAGTACATCACGTGGCGGCTATCGTAGCGGTTGTTTGCATGGGTGGTGGGCTCATCATCCAGGCGCTGCTGCACCACGCCCGCCAGCTCAAGCTCAGTACGCTGCCATTGCAGGCGCTTGGCTACGCGCAGGTCGAGGCGTTCGAAGCGGTATTCATTCAGTTCGTCGTCACCATAGTAGAACAGCGCGCTGGACCAACCTTGCCCCCAATCGCGCAGCCAGCCGGCCGAGCCACTGTTGTGCGCACTCAGGCGGCGGTCAGCGGGATTACTGGCCCAGGCATCGACATGGGCGTAGGTCAGGCGAAAGCGATCAGCGGGGCTCAGTTGCCAATCCAGTTGTGCCTCAGCGCCGCTGAAACGGGCCTTGTTACTGTTACTGGCAATGTACTGGTTGTTGCGCAGTGGCTCGCTGATCATGCCGGTGATTTCGTCATGGAACAGTTTCAGGTCAACGTTGAGGTCGGCATCCGCGAAGTAACCGTTATAGCCCAGTTCCCGCGAGCGCATGCGCTCCTGTTCGAGGTTGCCCGGGCCGCGGGTCTTGACGAAGTACTGGGCACTGCTTTGGCCGAACGCGCCAGGGGTCAGGTTGTTGACCCGATAGCTCCAGTTGACGTTGTTCTCGAACATGTCCGGTGAACGCACCGCTTCGGAATACACGGCACGCAAACCGTGACGCGGGGTGATCAGGTAGTTGACGGCCAGGCGTGGGGTGAGCGAACTGCCAGATAGCCGCGCATCTTCGTACATGGCCCCGCCCTGGATCACCCAGTGTTCATCGGCGCGCCATTCCAGATGACCGAACAAGCGCCAGGTGCTGTCGTCGAGGCTGCCATTGAAATAGGTTTGCGAATCGGCGCGGTCATAGCGGTAGTTGGCGCCACTGACCAGACGCAGGTTATCGGACAGGCTCAGGGTGTCTTGCAGTTCCAGGTCGTAGCGCGTTTCGCGGGTGCTCTGATCGATGTCACCGCAGACCTGGGTGGCGCCCCCATTGCCCCATTGCTGTCGTACCACGCGGCCCAGGGCGCGTTCTTGAGCACTGCCGGCAGGCACTGGCGCGCGAATATTGCGCGCCAGTTGTTCAGCGTAGTTCGGGTTGAGCTGCCACAGGCGGGTGAGCTCCGGGCTGAACGAAATCGCCGCATCACAAGCGCGCCATACCTGCTGGCGGTCCCAATGTTGGGCAGAACCTTGCACATAAAGACTGTGCTCGGGATTGAAATCAATGTTCCAGCGCACCGAGCCTGCATAGTCCTTGGCGTTGACATCGGAGTTGTCGCCACTGGCAGTAACGCCGTAGAACACCGGCTGATACGTGTAGGGGCGCTGGTTGCTGCCTTCTTTGGCGGCAAACTGCCAATCGAGGCTCTGGTTGCTGGCCAGGGCGTGGCTGATGCTCAGGCTCAAGCGGTTGAGGCGGCGGCTGTCGCGGTAGTCCTGGCCGTTGAGGGTTTCATCGAAGCCGTCATCCTGCATGCCGGACAGCGACAGGCGCAGGTCGCCACCGTCCCAGCCGCTGCCCTGGCTGGCATACCAGTCGTTGATGCCGCGTTGGCCGCGGGTGACTTTCAGGCGCGTGCCGTGGCTGTCTGCCGGCTTGCGCGTGAGAATATTGACCACTGCCATCAAGGCGTTGGCGCCATAGCTGACGGTGTTGGGGCCGCGGAACACCTCGATACGCTCGATATCCTCCATTGCCAGCGGGATGTCGCTCCAGTCCACCGTGGCCAAACCTGCACGGTATACCGAGCGCCCATCGATCAGCACTTGCATGCGCCGGGCATCGTTGACGTTGCTGCCGTGGTAGTTGACCGTGGGCTGATTGCTGGCGCTGTAGCCGACCATCATGCCCGGCACCAGGCGCAGCAGTTCAGGAATATCGCGGGCGCCGCTGGCGCGAATCAGCGCGTTGTCGAGCACCGTCATGCTGCCAGGCACGGCGGCTGGAGATTGTTTCAGCCGGGTGGCGGTGAGCACCTGTGGCAGGGTCTGGTTGTCGACAAACAGATCGTCAGCCATCGAAGGTCCGCCCAACAAGGCGGTCAGCAAAATAACGGGGCGCGTAGCAGGAGGGCCAAATGACACGGTGCGGCCTTGGTATCGGGTTCAAACCGGCCATGTTAACCGAGTGGCCAGCATTTTTCAGTGCCGGGTCCATCAATAGCAAAGCCAATTCACACATCTGGCGCTGGCTCTGGCACGGGCGCTCCGTATAATGCGGGAGTCGCCACTTTAATTGGTTTTAACGGATCGTATATGACTGAACAGCAGCCTGTTGCAGTTCTGGGAGGCGGGAGTTTCGGCACCGCTGTAGCGAATTTGCTGGCGGAAAACGGCATCGGCGTTCGCCAATGGATGCGCGATCCCGAGCAGGCCGAAGCCATGCGCAACAACCGGGAAAACCCGCGTTACCTGAAAGGGGTGAAGATTCACCCAGGCGTTGATCCGGTCAATGACCTGCTGGCGACCTTGAACGACTGCGAGCTGATCTTTGTCGCCTTGCCGTCGAGCGCGTTGCGCAGTGTGCTGGCCCCGCATGCACAACTGCTGGGTGGCAAGATGCTGGTCAGCCTGACCAAGGGCATCGAAGCGCAAAGCTTCAAGTTGATGAGCCAAATCCTTGAAGAAATCGCGCCCCAGGCACGTATCGGCGTGCTGTCCGGGCCAAACCTGGCGCGTGAAGTGGCCGAGCATGCGCTGACCGCCACCGTGGTAGCCAGTGAAGACGAAGCGCTGTGCCAGCGTGTGCAGGCTGTGCTGCATGGGCGCACCTTCCGCGTGTATGCCAGCAGTGACCGTTTTGGCGTTGAGCTGGGCGGGGCGCTGAAAAACGTCTATGCCATCATTGCCGGTATGGCCGTGGCCCTGGGCATGGGCGAGAACACCAAAAGCATGCTGATCACCCGGGCGCTGGCCGAGATGACTCGCTTTGCCGTCAGCCAGGGTGCCAACCCGATGACCTTCCTTGGCCTGGCCGGGGTCGGCGACCTGATCGTCACCTGTTCCTCGCCCAAGAGCCGCAACTATCAGGTCGGCCACGCCCTGGGGCAGGGCTTGAGCCTGGAGGAGGCGGTCAACCGCCTGGGCGAGGTGGCGGAGGGCGTCAATACGCTCAAGGTGCTCAAGGTCAAGGCGAAGGAGGTGCAAGTCTACATGCCGCTGGTAGCGGGCTTGCACGCCATTCTGTTTGAAGGGCGCACGTTGAATCAGGTGATTGAACTGCTGATGCGCGCCGAACCGAAAACCGATGTCGATTTTATCTCCACCAGCGGTTTCAACTGAGTACAGGAGCAAGACATGAACGAATCCCCGAACCAGGCCCAGCGCGAGTCGATCATCCTGCGGGTGTTGTGGATGCTGGTGTTTCTGGTGGTCTGGCAGTTAGCAGAATTGTTGCTGGGCGGATTGGTGCTGGTGCAACTGATCTACCGCCTGATCTACGGTGCGCCCAGTGCCAGCCTGATGAACTTTGGCGATAGCCTCAGCCAGTACCTGGCGCAAATCGGCCGCTTCGGCAGCTTCCACAGCGACACCAAGCCTTGGCCGTTCGCCGACTGGCCAGCGCCGCGCGCGCCAGAAGGCGAGCAGGCCCATAGCGTACCGCCGGCGCCGCATCCGGTGCGTGACGAGGAGCCCAAGCTGTGAAGCTCTGGGTGTTGCGTCATGGCGAAGCCGAACCAAGGGCCAACACCGACGCCGAGCGCCGCTTGACCGCGCACGGTCGTGAGCAAGTGCTACGCAGCGCCGCAGTACTGCTTGGCGAGCCGCTGCAGGCGATCCTTGCCAGCCCCTATGTTCGCGCCCAGCAGACTGCCGGACTGGTTCACCAAGCGCTGGGCTTTGCCGAGCCGGTGCAGACAGTGCCCTGGTTGACCCCGGACAGCGACCCGCAGGCGGTCATCGCCGAGTTGGACACACTGGGCCTGGAGCAGGTGCTGCTGGTCAGCCATCAGCCGCTGGTGAGTACCCTGGTGGGGATGCTCGAGCAAGGGACTCGGCAAGGTCCGCCGATGTCCACGGCAAGCCTGGCCGAGCTCGAAGGCGACTGGCCGCTGGCCGGGCTGATGACCCTGCGCAGCCTTTCCCATCCGTGAACAGGCGGCCCCGTCCAGCCGGGGCCGCTGATCGCATTGACAAAATTACCAGTTGTCGCGGCATAGACGGCTTGCTAGCGTTCGCCAAAATTGTGGGCAAGGTGGCCCAAGGGAACGAGCAATGAGCAACAAGTACCCGCAATTGGTGAGCTCGGTAGACCTGAAGCCGACGCTGGACAAAGTGCAAAACGATCAAGTACTGGACTTCGCCGAGTACCATTTGCTGCGTGACAGCACCGACGCCAAGTTCGACTATCTGATGCGCAAATTCGAAGGCCAGTACGAACTCGGCCAACTGCGCCAGGCCAGTATCCGCATGGCGCATCTGCTGCAGAGCAGTTGCCTGGCCTTGCGTCAGCTGGATCTGGACCCAGAAGACAAACGTCGCGCCCGTGAAGCGCTGGAGCATCAACTGGCGTACATCCAGGCGTGCCTGCGCCGTTCCATGGCCAGTTTTGGCGAGTATTGACCTGATTGCCCTCGGTGATGGCTTTTCCGAACATTGCCGGTTGTGAGTAGCTTGCCGACAATGGCACATCACGTTCCTACGGACAGGCGCCATGTCGCAGCAGATTTTTTTCGCCCATGCCAACGGTTTCCCTTCGGGTACCTACGGCAAGCTGTTTGCCGCGCTTGCACCGGACTATCAGGTGTTTCACCTGCCGCAGCACGCCCATGACCCAAGATTTCCTGTCGACGCCAACTGGCAGCAACTGGTAGATGAGCTGATTCATCATTTGCAACAGCAACCTGGCCCGGTGTGGGGTGTGGGGCATTCGCTGGGTGGCGTATTGCACCTGCATGCGGCGCTGCGTTGCCCCGAATATTATCGCGGGGTGGTCATGCTCGATTCGCCGGTGCTGACCCGGGTTGATCAATGGATGTTGCAGGCCGCCAAACGCCTAGGCTTCATCGACCGTATTACCCCGGCGGGGCGTACCCTGGGACGCCGCGAAGCGTTCACTGACCGTGACAGTGCCCGCGCCTATTTTTCCAGCAAATCGCTGTTCCGCCATTTCGATCCAGAGTGCCTGGAGGCGTATCTGGAACATGGCTTGCAAGACAGTGATGAAGGCTTGCGCCTGCGCTTCGATCCGGCCACTGAAATCAGCATCTATCGCAACATTCCGCACAGCCGACCTGCATCGCCCAGACTGTTGGACTTGCCGCTGGCGATGGTCAGGGGCAGCTCCAGCCGGATTGTACGGCGCCATCACGCCCTGGCCGTGCGCAGCATGCCGCAGGGTGAATATCACAGCTTGCCGGGCGGGCACATGTTCCCGCTGGAACGGCCTACCGATACCGCAAGCCTGATCAAGGGCCTGTTTGACCGTTGGCAGCAGGTGACCAAGTGAGTACTGACATGCAAGAGATTCGTCTGAGCCTGGGGCATATCGAGTTGTCCGCGCAACTGAGCGGCCCGGCCGACGGCATGCCGGTGATCGCCTTGCACGGCTGGCTCGACAACGCTAACAGCTTCGCCCGGCTGGCGCCGAGGTTGTCGGGCCTGCGCATCCTCGCCCTTGATTTGGCTGGCCACGGTCATTCCGATCACCGTCCCGCCGGGGCAGGCTATGCCTTGTGGGATTACGCCCATGATGTGCTGCGGGTTGCCGAGCACATGGGGTGGGAGCGCTTTGCCCTGATCGGTCATTCACTGGGGGCGATCATTTCCGTGGTGCTGGCCGGTTCGCTGCCGGAGCGCATTACCCGCCTGGCGTTGATCGACGGCTTGATTCCGCCCACCAGCGGCCCACAGGATGCCGCCGAGCGTATGGGCATGGCCTTGCAGGCGCAGTTGGACCTGGGGAAAAAGCGCAAGGCCGTACACCCCAGCCTGGAGCAAGCGATCAAGGCGCGGATGAAAGGGGTTGTGGCGGTCAGCAGCGACGCGGCGCAGTTGCTGGCCCAGCGCGGGCTGATGGCGGTACCGGGGGGGTACAGCTGGCGCAGCGACAGCCGCCTGACCTTGCCGTCACCCACGCGCTTGAGCCAGGCCCAGGCATTGAGCTTCGTTCAGCGCATTGCTTGCCCGGCTAAACTGGTGGTCGCTGCCGACGGCATGCTTGCCCGTCACGACGAATTGCTTTCGCAGCTACCCTTCAGTCACGAGGTGTTGCCGGGTGGTCACCATTTGCATGTAAATGACGAAGCGGGCGCGGCCCTTGTTGCAGACTGTTTCAATCACTTCTTTAGCACTTCTTGACTTGCGGCGGTCAACTGTCGAGGCTTGGCGGGTTGAACAGGGAGACAACCATGAACGAGCAAGACATCACTACCCCCTCAAACCTCTTCGGTCGCCTGCATAGCGTGGCGTGCCTATGAAGCTTACGTATTGCGTCCGGGCGGCGATCGCCGGGCTGGGCATGCTGGTGAGCCTGCCATCGCTCGCCGACGGGCTACCGGTGCCGGTTGACGCCAAAGTGGTCGATCAGCGCCCGTCGCAGTTGCAAGAGCGCATCTACCCACTGGGGAGCTTGCGCAAGATCAGCAACCAGCTGCGGGTGGAAGGTAAAGTCGAAAGCCGCGGCCAGGTCAGCTCTGTTACCTATGAGCTACCGCCTGAGCGTGCGGCCAATGAAGCCTTCACCACGGCGCGCGAAGCCCTGCAGAACGACGGCGGCTACCCGCTGTTCTGGTGCCAGGCGCGAGATTGCGGCGAAAACAGCCTGTGGGCCAATGAAGTATTCAAGAACCGCCTGCTGTCGGGCTCCGATGATCAACAGGCATTCATTCTGTTGCGCCGTTCTGCCGAGCAGAACAACACCCTGATTGCGCTGTACAGCATTACCCGTGGCAATAAACGGGCCTACCTGCATGTCGAGGAGTTCGTCGCCGACGCGCCCCTGGGTGAGCTGCTGCCCACGCCGGCCACCGTGCTGCGCGAACTGCGTGATACCGGCAAGCTGGACTACCCTGATCTGGTGGGCGAACCATTACCGGCCTGGGTCACCTTGTTGGGGCGCAGCCTGAATCTGGACAGTACCCTGCGCGTCAGCTTGAGTGGCGCACAGGCCGAAGCCTGGCGCGAGCAACTGGGCAAGGCTGGGGTACGCGTGGCTCGCCTTGAAGTAGGTGACGCCAAGACTGATGGCTTTCACGTCGAACTGATTCGTTGAGCGAGTACCGCATGCCTAACAATGACCGCCTGCTGGTACAGATCATCCTGCTCGGCCTGCTGGGCGCCGGCCTCTGGGTGATGGCGCCGTTCATGTCGGCGTTACTCTGGGGGGCGATTCTGGCGTATGCCAGCTGGCCGTTGATGCGCTTGTTGACGCGCTTGCTGGGCGGTCGCGAAACCCTCGCGGCCGGTTTGTTGACCACGTTATGGATCTTGTTGGTGGCCTTGCCGCTGGTGTGGTTGGGGTTCAACCTGGCCGATCACATCCGCGATGCCACGGCATTTGTCCGTGATGTGCAGGTCGACGGCCTACCCGATGCACCGGACTGGCTGCAGGGCATTCCACTGGTGGGCGAGCGCCTGGTGCGCATGTGGAACACCCTCGATCAACAAGGTGCTGCCTTGCTGACCACGCTCAAACCCTATCTGGGCCAGGTCGGCAACTGGTTGCTGGCGCGCAGCGCACAGATCGGCAGCGGCATGCTCGAACTGACCTTGAGCCTGGTGTTCGTGTTCTTTTTCTATCGTGACGGCCCACGTCTGTCGGCGTTCGTCTTGCGCCTGCTGGATCGGCTGATCGGTGACCGTGCCGAGTATTACCTGGGGCTGGTTGCAGGTACGGTGCAACGGGTGGTCAACGGCGTGATCGGTACCGCGGCGGCGCAGGCGATCCTGGCGCTGATCGGCTTCCTGATTGCCGGCGTGCCGGGCGCCCTGGTGCTGAGTATCGTCACCTTCATGCTCAGCCTGATCCCCATGGGCCCGCCGCTGGCCTGGGTGCCGGCCACTGCCTGGCTGGCCTGGCAAGGCGAGTACGGCATGGCGGTGTTCCTGGGGATCTGGGGCACCTTCATCATCAGCGGCGTCGACAACGTGCTCAAGCCTTACCTGATCAGCCGTGGCGGCAACTTGCCGTTGGTGATTGTGCTGTTGGGGGTGTTCGGTGGCTTGCTGGCCTTCGGCTTCATTGGCCTGTTTATCGGCCCGACGCTGTTGGCCGTAGCCTATAGCCTGCTGCTGGACTGGTCGCGCAGCGAGCCGATCAGCCCGCCGCGTCCTTGAGGTTGTGCGCTGCTCAGTGCTGCGGTGCGATGTTCTTCACCACCGCCAGCTCCGGGTGCGCCACCAGCTTGTCGATGTGCAGCTCGTCGTTGTTCATCCAGATTTCGGTCAGCACCCGGTAGTGCTCCATGTCGCGACAGCGCATACGCAGGCTGTAGTCGAAATGGCCGCTGATCAACTGGCAGTCGAACACCTGCGGGCAGTCGCGTATGCAGGCTTCAAAGGCTTTTTGCGCGGCGCGCCCACTCTGGTTGGAGAGGGCCACCAGCACCAGCAGTGACAATCCGGGTGAAACCTTTTGTTCATCGATGATCGCGCTGTAGCCGCGAATCACTCCGCGCCGCTCCAGCTTGCGCACGCGCTCCAGACAGGGGCGAGGGGTAAGGTGTACCAGTGTCGAGAGCTTTTCAAAGGTGATCCGCCCGTCATGGCGCAGCACCTCGATGATGGCTTCGTCGATCCGGTCCAGCGGCGCTGCGCCCTGCGGGTTGTTGACCTTGGTATCCATACAGGCTCGGCTTCACTTCAATCAATGGTTGACCATGGACATGGTACGACCTTCCTTGGTCAGCGTCTGTAGGAGCGGCGGTGCGGCGACCCGACTTGCCCCGCGAGGCAATGTGCCTGAAGGATCGCTATCGCCGGCCAAGCCCGCTCCTACCGGCGGTTGCTTGAGCAGGGCGAACAGGTCCTTAGGGTTGGCCAGCTCCGGCACCAAGGCGATGTCATGGCCAATGTTCAGGGCTTTAGCCGTGTCGAGCACGTAGCGCAGTGCGGAATAGTCTTCCAGGGCGAAACCGACCGAATCGAACAAGGTCACCTGTTCGGCATGCTCGCGGCCGGGGGCTTTGCCGCTGACCACTTGCCAGAACTCGGTGGTTGGTGAGTCGGCGGGCATCTGCTGGATTTCGCCTTCAACACGGCTCTGCGGTTCGTATTCAACGATCACCCGCGCACGCTCGACGATCTCACGGTGCAGTTCAGTCTTGCCCGGGCAGTCGCCGCCCACGGCATTGAGGTGCATACCGGGTTCGATCATGTCGGGAGTCAGAATGGTGGCGTAGGCTTTGTCAGCGGTGACGGTGGTAACGATATCGGCACCACGTACCGCTTCAGCTACAGAGCCGGCAATGTTCACTTTCAACTGTGGGAAAGCACTGAGGTTGGCGACCAGTTTGGCGCTGGCCTTGGGGTCGATGTCGTACAGGCTGATTTCTTCGATGCCCAGCAGGGCATGGAACGCCAGTGCCTGGAATTCACTTTGCGAGCCGTTGCCGATCAGTGCCATGCGGCGGCTGTCCGGGCGGGCCAGGTAGCGTGCAGCCAGGGCTGAGGTGGCGGCGGTGCGAATCGCCGTGGTCAGGGTCATTTCGCTGAGCAGTACCGGTGCGCCGGTATCAACGTCGCCCAGGGCGCCGAAGGCCATTACCGTGAGCATGCCGCGCTGGGTGTTTTTCGGGTGGCCGTTGACGTACTTGAAGGCATACAGGTGGGTGTCGGACACCGGCATCAATTCGATCACGCCATCGGGTGAATGATTGGCCAGCCGTGGGCATTTTTCGAAGTCGTGCCAGCGCAGGTAGTCCTCACGAATGTACTCGGCCATTTCGCTGATGCAGGTACTCAGGCCTTTGTGGGCAACCAGGCGGCTGAGATCGGTCACATCGATATAGCGGGTCATGATGAACTCCTTTGTTATGGGCACCGCAGCACGGATTCTGGGGCAGTGTGCTTATTGTCGATCCAATGTGCAGGCGATCTCGGCTGAAGCGCGGCGAGGGCTCAGCCGCTTCAGCTGAAATATGTGGTTTGGCAGCGGAATCGGCTGTGCTCAGGTGCGTGCGGGTGTGTCGCAGGTATCGGTCTGATTTTGCGCCTGCAAACGTTTGTAGAGGGTGGTGCGGCTGATGCCCAGGTCGCGGGCGAGGGCGGAGACGTTGCCTTTGAGCGCTTGCAGGCGCAGGTTCAGGTCGTGCTCATCGGGCGCCGGTGCTGGCGCTTGTTCGATGTTGCCTGCAGTCGGCAATTCAGCGAAAAAACTGTCGGGCAGGTGTTCCAGGGCGACCGGCTGCTGGCCTGCCAGGGCCAGGGCGACTTGCAGGGTGCTCGCCAGCTGGCGCACGTTGCCTGGCCAGGGGTGTTGCAGCAAGTGCTGAAGTACCGTGTTGCTCAAGGCCGTCGGTGCTTGTGGGTCGCGGTACTGCGCATGGATCTGCTCGATCAGGGCCAGGCGGTCGCTGCGTTCGCGCAACGGCGGTAACGTCAGGCTAAGCCCGGCCAGGCGATAGTACAGGTCCTGGCGAAAACGCCCCTGGCGCACGCACTCACAAAGGTTTTGGTGGGTGGCGGAGAGGATGCGGATATCCACGGGCACCGGCTCGCCACTGCCCAGTGGCTGGATGCTGCGCGTCTGCAGAAAACGCAGCAGGCGTGCTTGCGTTGGCAGCGGCATGTCGCCGATTTCATCGAGGAACAGAATGCCGTGCTCGGCTTTGCGGATCAGCCCCGGGTTGCCCTTGTGGTGGGCGCCGGTGAACGCACCTTTCTCATAGCCGAACAGTTCCGACTCCACCAGTTCAGCCGGTATGGCCGCGCAGTTCACTGCAATCAGTGCTTGGTTGCGGCGGCTGCTGGCGGCGTGCAGGGCGTTGACGAACACCTCTTTACCGACCCCGGTTTCACCCTGGATCAACAACGGAATGTCTTTTTCCAGTAGCAGCCCGGCCTGGTGCAGGGCTTTGCGGATACGCGGGTCAGTGTCGGCTGCGGGGCGTTTGCTCACCGCTGTCACGGGGCTTTCCAGTGCTGCATGAATCAGGCAGTGAAAGCGATTGCGGCCAGTGACCTGCACGGCAAAGGGCTGTCCGGCTGCGTGCCCCATCAGCGCCGACAGCGGCGTCTGGAATAGCTGTTCGAGATTGCACTGCAGTGCGGGCTGGCCCAGCAGGCTGTCTGCTCGGCGATTGGCGGCAACGATATGGCCGCGGTCATCGAACAGCAGCAGGCCGGCCCATTGGCTGTCGAGGTTGTTCGAGCCGGTGTTGAAGCTCAGTTGCCGGTATTGCCCGGCGTAACGCGCGATGATCAGACGGTTCTCCAGGCTCTGGCTCATCATCCGCACCATGCCCAGGGTTTGCGAGGCGGGCAGGTAGCTGTCGCTGGACACATCCAGCACGCCGATCAGTTGCCGTTGCGCGTCGAACAACGGCGCCGCAGCGCTGGCCATGAAGCGGTTGTGCTTGAGGAAGTGCTCATCCTGGCTGACATGCACCGCCTCGGCACAGGCCAGTGCGGTGCCGATGGCGTTGGTGCCAACTCCTTGTTCGAGCCAGCGCGCCCCGGCGACAAAGCCGTGTTGCTGGCGTGGGTCGATGAAACGTCGCGTGCCCCAGGTTTCCAGCAAGTGGCCTTGTGCATCGCTGAGCATGATCAGGTAGCTGCTATTGCCCAGCAGGTGATTGAACTGCGGGATGACCTCGTCACGGGTGGTGCACAGCAGACGCTGCTGGCGTTCGAGCAGTTCTTCGAGGCTGGCGCCGGACAACCCGGCGAAGTCGGGCACCGACAGCGGCTCCAGGCCGTAGTCGCGACAGCGCGTCCATGAAGCCTGGATCAGTTGGGCATGGGACGCACTGGAGACGGCCATAGGCCTTTCCTCTGCCGGGGGCGGTTTGTTGTTTTTGTGAGATCCAGTGTTGTTCAGTCCTGTTCATTGTCAACGTCAGGGCTGTTCAGGTGTTCAGTGCAGGCTGTTCATTTCTGTTCAGTGGCCAATCGTTGCTGGCGTAGCGGAAAGAGAAAGTCTCATCGGATCAATAGCTTGCTGATCGGTGGCGACACTGGCACGAAACTGGCGTTACCGCCAGCGCTTGCCTGACCACGCACACCAAGGTCGCCCTATGTCGCTTACGTTGGAACGCGTCAGCCGTACCGTCGACAACCAGCGCTGGATTGTCGATGCCAGCCTCAGCTTTGAGCCGGGCTCGTTCAACGTCCTGCTCGGTCGTACGTTGTCGGGCAAAACCAGCCTGATGCGCTTGATGGCCGGGCTGGATCGCCCCGATCAGGGGCGGGTGCTGATGAACGGTGAAGATGTCACCGGCAAGCCCGTGCGCCAGCGCAACGTGTCGATGGTGTACCAGCAGTTCATCAACTACCCGACCTTGAGCGTGTTCGAGAACATTGCCTCACCGTTGCGCCAGGCACGCATGGGTGAGGAAGAAATCCGTCACAAGGTTCATCAGACCGCGCAGATGCTGCGTATCGAACCTTTTTTGCAGCGCCTGCCCCTGGAGCTGTCTGGTGGTCAGCAGCAGCGCACGGCGATGGCCCGGGCACTGGTCAAGGACGCCGAACTGATTCTGTTCGACGAGCCGCTGGTCAACCTCGACTACAAGCTGCGTGAAGAACTGCGCCAGGAAATGCGTGAGCTGTTCGCGGCCCGCCACTGCATTGCCGTGTATGCCACCACCGAACCCAATGAAGCGCTGGCCTTGGGTGGCACCACAACCATTGTTCATGAAGGCCGCATCGTGCAAAGCGGGGTAACCGCTCAGGTCTATCATCAGCCCGCCACCGTACTGGCAGCCGAGCTGTTCTCCGAACCGCCGATCAACCTGATCGCCGGACGCATCAGTGGTAATGAAGTGAGCTTTGCCGGGGCCGTGCACTTTGCCATGAATGCCGACCTGCGTCGGATCGGCGATGGTGATTACCGTTTTGGTGTGCGGCCTAGTCATATCAGCCTGGTGCCGTCCAACGACGATGATCTGGAGTTGGCCGTACGCGTCGAGCTGGCGGAAATCAGCGGCTCAGAAACCTTCCTGCATGTGCGCAACGAACACTTTCGCCTGATCTTGCACCTGTTCGGGGTGCACGAGTACCACGTCGATGCGCCGATTCGGGTGTTCATTCCGACCCACAAACTGTTTGTCTTCGACAGTGCCGGGCAGCTGGTACAAGCACCCGGTGTGCGTGAAGTGAGGAGGGCCTGATGGCTGAGATTCGCCTGCAGCACTTGGCCCACAGCTACAGCCGCCAACCCGAATCGGCAAATGACTACGCGTTGCGCGAACTCGACCATGTCTGGGCCCAGGGCGGCGCCTACGCCTTGCTCGGCCCTTCAGGCTGCGGCAAATCGACGTTGCTCAACATTATCTCCGGCTTGCTCAGCCCCTCCCATGGCCAGGTGTTGTTCGATGGCAACGTAGTGAACGAGCTGTCACCGCAGGCACGCAACATTGCCCAGGTGTTTCAGTTCCCGGTGGTGTACGACACCATGACGGTGTTCGACAACCTCGCGTTCCCTTTGCGCAACCAGGGCCTGGATGAAGCGCGGGTACGCAGCAAAGTGGAAGAAATCGCCGAGGTGCTCGACCTCGGTCCAGCGTTGCGGCGCAAGGCCCGCAACCTCAGTGCCGACGAAAAGCAGAAAGTCTCTATGGGGCGTGGGCTGGTGCGTGATGACGTGTCGGCGATTCTGTTCGACGAGCCGCTGACGGTGATCGATCCGCACCTGAAGTGGAAGCTGCGGCGCAAGCTCAAGCAGATTCATGAGCAGTTCAATATCACCATGATCTACGTGACCCACGATCAACTGGAAGCCTCGACCTTTGCTGACAAGATCGCGGTGATGTACGGCGGGCAGATTGTGCAGTTCGGTACGCCACGGGAATTGTTCGAGCGTCCGCGCCACACCTTTGTGGGCTATTTCATTGGCAGCCCCGGCATGAACCTGATCGATGTTCAGCCGCAACCCGGCGGTGTCGGCTTCGCTGGCGTGCATCTGCCGCTGCCAGAGGCGCTGCAGGCACACCTGGCGCGCATACCTGAGGCGCGTGTGCAGGTGGGCATTCGCCCGGAGTTCGTGCACCTGCGCGAAGCGCCCTTTGATGACGCCTTCAGTGTCGAGGTGGTGGATGTCGAAGACTTGGGCACCTACCGGATTCTCACGGTGGCGCTGCAAGGCGTGACGCTCAAAGTGCGCCTGGGTGAAGACCGCACAGTCCCGGCGCAGCAGGCGTGGATCAGCTTTCCGGCGCAGTGGTTGATGGTCTACGTCAACGACGAACTGCTGGAGGTCGGGCCATGAACAAGGTGCCCAATAACAAGGCGTGGTGGCTGGTGCTGCCGGTGTTCCTGCTGGTGGCGTTCAGCGCCGTGATACCGATGATGACTGTGGTCAACTATTCGGTGCAGGACATTTTCGATCAGTCCAGCCGTTATTTCGTCGGTGCTGATTGGTACCGCCAGGTGCTGCAGGACCCACGCCTGCACGACTCGTTGCTGCGCCAGTTCGTGTATTCCGCCTGCGTGCTGCTGATCGAGATTCCGTTAGGCATCGCCATTGCCCTGACCATGCCAACCAAGGGCCGCTGGTCGTCGCTGTGCTTGATCGTCATGGCGATTCCGCTGCTGATTCCATGGAACGTGGTCGGCACCATCTGGCAGATTTTCGGCCGTGCCGACATCGGCTTGCTCGGCGCTTCACTCAATCAGTTGGGGATTAACTACAACTACGCGGCCAATACCATGGATGCCTGGGTCACGGTGCTGGTGATGGATGTCTGGCACTGGACCTCGCTGGTGGCGTTGTTGTGCTACTCCGGGCTCAGGGCGATCCCGGATGTCTACTATCAGGCGGCGCGCATCGACCGCGCCTCGGCCTGGGCGGTGTTCCGCCACATCCAGCTGCCGAAAATGAAGAACGTGCTGTTGATCGCGGTGATGCTGCGCTTCATGGACAGCTTCATGATCTACACCGAGCCTTTTGTGCTGACTGGAGGCGGGCCGGGTAACGCCACCACCTTCCTCAGCCAGACCCTGACGCAAATGGCGGTAGGGCAGTTTGACCTTGGCCCGGCTGCGGCGTTTTCGCTGGTGTACTTCCTGATCATCTTGTTGGTGTCGTGGCTGTTCTATACCGCCATGACCCATGCCGATAAAGACTAGGAGGCGGCCATGAACCCACGCAAAGCGCTGCCCTTGTTGCTGTACATCCTGTTTTTGCTGGTGCCGATCTATTGGCTGCTGAACATGTCGTTCAAGAGCAACACGGAAATCCTCGGCGGCCTGACCCTGTGGCCGCAGCAATTCACCTTCGACAACTACCGGGTGATTTTTACCGACCCCAGTTGGTACAACGGCTACATCAACTCGCTGTACTACGTGTGCCTGAACACGGTGATTTCACTGAGTGTGGCCTTGCCGGCCGCTTATGCCTTCTCGCGCTATCGTTTTCTCGGTGACAAGCACTTGTTCTTCTGGCTACTGACCAACCGCATGGCGCCGCCAGCGGTGTTTCTGTTGCCATTCTTTCAGCTGTATTCCTCGATCGGTTTGTTCGATACCCACATCGCCGTGGCCCTGGCGCATTGCCTGTTCAATGTGCCATTGGCGGTGTGGATTCTTGAAGGGTTCATGTCTGGGGTGCCCAAGGAAATCGACGAAACCGCTTACATCGACGGCTACAGCTTTCCGCGATTTTTCATCAAGATTTTTGTCCCGCTGATTGGCTCGGGCATCGGCGTCACGGCGTTTTTCTGCTTCATGTTTTCCTGGGTCGAATTGCTGCTGGCGCGCACCTTGACGTCAGTGAGTGCCAAGCCCATTGCAGCAGTGATGACCCGCACCGTCTCGGCTTCGGGGATCGACTGGGGCGTGTTG
Organism: Pseudomonas sp. NUPR-001; assembly: GCF_052147955.1. Lineage (NCBI taxonomy): Bacteria > Pseudomonadati > Pseudomonadota > Gammaproteobacteria > Pseudomonadales > Pseudomonadaceae > Pseudomonas > Pseudomonas sp. NUPR-001. The sequence goes on along the minus strand of NZ_CP197353.1, from coordinate 4,092,794 downwards.
GCGGCGGCTGGGGTGCTGACGATTTTGCCGGGCATGCTGGTGATCTGGTTTGTCCGTAACCATGTGGCCAAGGGCTTTGCCCTGGGCCGAGTGTAAGGAGGCGCACTATGGAATGGATGGCCTGGACCTTGCCGACGGCGCTGTTTTTTTCTGCCATTGGCCTGCTGCTGGTGGGCATGACCCTGTTTGAAGTGCGGCGGCCTTGTGTGGAGCGCCGCGGCTTTCTACCGATTGCCACCACCCGTGGTGATCGTTTGTTCATCGGGCTTTTGGTCAGTGCGTACCTGCACCTGTTGGTGATCGGGGCCAGCGACTGGAGTCTCTGGGTGGCCTCGCTGCTGTCGGTGGTGTGGCTGTTGGTGGTGATGCGCTGGGGTTAGCCGAACGGGTTCGGTCAGGCTCCATGGGAATACTCAATCGGGAGATCACGATGTTCGACAACAACAAAAACCGGCGACATTTGACCCTGGCCGCCTTGCTTGTGCTGGGTAGTTTCCACGCCAGCGCCTGGGCCGACGCCTATGAAGACGCGGCGAAAAAATGGATCGACAGCGAGTTCAAGCCCTCGACCCTGACCCCGGAGCAGCAGATGGAGGAGTTGAAGTGGTTCATCAAAGCCTCCGAGCCGTTTCGCGGCATGAAGATCAACGTGGTGTCAGAAACCATTGCTACCCACGAATATGAATCGAAAGTCCTGGCCAAGGCCTTCACTGAAATCACCGGGATAAAACTGACCCACGACCTGCTGCAAGAGGGCGACGTGGTCGAAAAGCTGCAGACCCAGATGCAGTCGGACAAGAACATCTACGACGGCTGGGTCAACGACTCGGACCTGATCGGTACGCACTTTCGCTATGGCAAGACAGAGTCGATCACCGACCTGATGGCCAATGAAGGTAAGGACTACACCTCGCCGACTCTGGACCTGAAAGACTTTATCGGCCTTTCCTTCACCACCGCGCCCGACGGCAAGGTCTATCAGTTGCCTGATCAGCAGTTCGCCAACCTTTACTGGTTTCGTGCCGACTGGTTCGACAGGCCCGAGCTGAAAGCCAAGTTCAAGGAAAAATACGGCTACGAGCTGGGGGTGCCGGTGAACTGGTCGGCGTACGAAGACATCGCCAAGTTCTTCAGCGAAGACGTCAAAGAGATCGATGGCAAGCGCGTCTACGGGCATATGGACTACGGCAAGAAAGACCCCTCGCTGGGTTGGCGCTTTACCGATGCCTGGTTCTCCATGGCCGGTGGTGGCGACAAGGGTTTGCCCAACGGATTGCCGGTGGATGAGTGGGGTATTCGCGTAGAAGACTGCCACCCAGTGGGCTCCAGCGTTACCCGTGGTGGCGACACCAACGGCCCGGCGGCGGTGTATGCCACACAAAAGTACGTCGACTGGATGCGTGCGTATGCGCCACCTGAAGCCCAGGGCATGACCTTCTCCGAGTCGGGGCCGGTGCCGTCGCAGGGCAACATCGCCCAGCAGATTTTCTGGTACACCGCCTTTACCGCCGACATGACCAAGCCGGGATTGCCGGTGATGAACGCCGATGGCACGCCGAAATGGCGGATGGCGCCTTCACCGAAAGGGCCGTACTGGGAAGAGGGCATGAAGCTGGGCTACCAGGATGCCGGTTCCTGGACCTTCCTCAAATCGACCCCGGAGAAACAGCGCTTGGCGGCCTGGCTGTACGCCCAGTTCGTCACCTCCAAAACCGTCTCGCTGAAGAAGACCATCGTTGGCCTGACGCCGATTCGTGAGTCGGACATCAACTCCCAGGCCATGACTGATTTGGCGCCCAAGTTGGGTGGATTGGTGGAGTTCTACCGCAGCCCGGCGCGCGTGCAATGGACCCCGACCGGCACCAACGTACCGGACTATCCGCGCCTGGCGCAGCTGTGGTGGAGCCACATTGCCGAAGCGGCCAGCGGTGAAAAAACGCCGCAAGAGGCGCTGGATGGACTGGCCCGGGATCAGGACAAAATCCTCGAACGCCTGGAACGCTCCAAAGCGCAGGCCACCTGCGCACCGAAACTCAATCCGGAGCGAGATGCCCAGTACTGGTTTGACCAGCCGGGTGCGCCGAAACCGAAACTGGCGAACGAAAAGCCCAAAGGCGAAACCGTGAGCTACAGCGAACTGCTCAAGTCGTGGGAGGCGGCCCGCAAATAGCCCATGTGGGGGCGGGCTTGCCCCGCGATAGCGGTGTGTCAGCCGACATCGCATCGCGGGGCAAGCCCGCTCCCACCGGCCCGCTGAAATGCTTTAAATCCGTTGCACCCCGACGCCATCAAGCACGGCATCGACCAGCGCCCGCGCCGTCTCGATGTGCTGACCGGCACCCGAAACCAAGGAGCGGTCATTGAGCGTGAGGTGATCAAGCGCATCGCAGACTGTGGCTTCAGCGCAGCGCAGTAACTGACAGGCATGCAGCAGCGCTTCTTCGGCGGGGATGCCAGCGCGGATGTTGAACATGAGGTTGGTGCCGAAAGGGGTATCGGCAGTGGAAGCCTTGGCCAGGTCGAGGCTGGGTGGATCAGGGACGATTTTTTTCATGATTGCCCTCAAGTTATGAAGCAACCACGCCTTGCTGCTAAACAAAGGGTGGCAGCTGTACGCGGGTTAGCAGACCGGTAACTCGAGGAACCCGGCGCACCCGAAGGCGCCCCACGTACAACCGCCATAAAGCGTTGTGCCGTCGACATCGAGTTATGAGCCGGACTGCTAAATCCGATCACTGGATTTTCCAGCGACGGCAGCAGCCTAGGCCCGCGCAGGCGCTGGCACAACAGCGCAACGGCGCCGGCAGTATGATTCAGAACGGTCTGACAGAAAACGCCTACCGCATCTCCACATTTCGCTGCTACTGGTAGGAAATCATTGCTATCGCGGGGCAAGCCCGCTCCCACAGGCAAAACATCACATCCGGTGGGAGCGGGCTTGCCCCGCGATCAACTTAAAGCCAGGCACAAAAAAACGGCACCTTCACAGGCACCGTTTTTGATCCAGCCATCACACCTTACTTATGCAACGTTTCCGCCGCATACAAGGTGTTCTCCAGCAGGCAAGCACGGGTCATCGGGCCGACGCCACCTGGTACCGGGGTGATCCAGCCAGCGCGGGGCAGGGCGGTCTCGTAGACCACGTCGCCAACCAGCTTGCCATCTTCCTGACGGTTGATACCGACGTCGATGACAATCGCGCCTTCCTTGATCCACTCACCTTTGACCAGGCCAGGTTTACCTGCAGCCACCACCACCAGGTCAGCACGGCCAACGTGGCCGGCCAGGTCTTTGGTGAAACGGTGGGTCACGGTCACGGTGCAACCGGCCAGCAACAGTTCCATCGCCATCGGGCGGCCGACAATGTTCGACGCACCGACGACCACTGCGTTCATGCCGTACAGGTCCTGACCGGTGCTTTCCAGCAGGGTCATGATGCCTTTCGGTGTGCACGGGCGCAGGAGAGGAATACGTTGGGCCAGGCGACCGACGTTATAAGGATGGAAACCATCGACATCTTTATCCGGGCGAATGCGCTCGAGCAGCAACGACGCATCCAGATGGGCCGGCAGTGGCAACTGCAGCAGGATACCGTCGACGTTCGCATCATCATTAAGGCGATCGATCAGGTCAGTCAGGGCCTGCTGCGTGGTCTCGCTGGGCAGGTCGAATGCCTGGGAAATAAAGCCGACTTCTTCACAATCCTTGCGCTTGTGCGAAACATAGACTTGGGAAGCGGGGTCGGTGCCGACCAGGATCACCGCCAGGCCTGGAGTACGCAGGCCTTGCTGGCGACGCTCCTCAACACGTTGGGCGATCTGCTGGCGCAGGTTGGCGGCGATCGCCTTACCGTCAATAAGGTGTGCAGTCATGTCGCGTGATTAACCATCGAGAGGGAATAAAAAGAGCGCGTATTCTCGCATGAAGGGGGCCGAGGGCAAAGGCGCTTGGTCCGGCCATTTCCCTAACCCCTTAAATAAAATGAATTTTTTTCAAAAAAGAGTTGACGACCTAACCACTCGTCTATAACATTCGTCGCACTTGTCGGGCAGAGCCTAGCACTGGTTAGCAAGGTCAGGCAGAATGAGCGGATTTGGTAGCTTGTTCGGTACGGCTAAAAGTTAATTTGTAATCGTAACAGAAAGCAGATTAAATATGCGCCCGTAGCTCAGCTGGATAGAGCATCCGCCTTCTAAGCGGATGGTCGCAGGTTCGAGTCCTGCCGGGTGCGCCAATAGGCAGCTTAGGCACAAGTAAAGCGGTAAATGCAATATGGTGGGCGTAGCTCAGTTGGTAGAGCACAGGATTGTGACTCCTGTTGTCGTGGGTTCGATCCCCATCGTCCACCCCATATTCCAGAAGGCGCCCGATGAAAATCCGGCGCCTTTGCTTTAAAAGCTTCATGCGGACGTGGTGAAATTGGTAGACACACTGGATTTAGGTTCCAGCGGCGCAAGCTGTAAGAGTTCGAGTCTCTTCGTCCGCACCATCCAAGCTTTCACTGCCCTTCGCTGAAGTGCATGAAAGCCTCGAAAAAGCCGCCTAGTGCGGCTTTTTTCGTTTCTGCAGGTCTTCAAGCGTCTCGCTCTTCCGTTAGCGCGCATTATTTTTCCAGCATTCATATCGCCCTTGCCGTTCAGTCGCCAGGCAAATCATCACGTTCACGAAAAATATGTAAAAGATTCTGATTTAGATTTCCCTTTTTCGCCGACTCGCGTGACCTCTCTAGTAACAACGACATTCACCGTCTAGGGAGCTTCAAGTGAACCGCACGCAGTTGGCCACCGTTCGGGGTGCGCATCACAATAAAAACGGACTGGCCCGCAATGCCTTGACTGCGGCGTTACTGGCGGCGGGTTGTGCGGGCGGGTCGATGGCTCAGGCGGTGGAGAGCAGCGCGCATCAGGCGCCAGCGCGCCAGGCCTATCGGATTGCGGCGGGGCCGTTGGGGCCTGCCTTGAATGAGTTGGCTACGCGCACCGGCATCATCCTGACTTACGCACCTGAGCTCACTCTGAATCGTACGACCCAAGGCCTTGAGGGTGAGTACTCCGTTAAAGAAGCATTCGACTTGCTGCTCAACGGCACGGGCTTGTGGATTGAGCGCATGAAAGATCGCAGCTATGTGTTGCGGGTCAACGCGCGCAACAACACGGCCATGGAGGTGGGGGCGACGCTGGTCAATGCCCAGGCGGATCGACCGGGTGCTATCCAGAGCAGTCGCGATGCGCATGTCGAGCGTCAGGACCTCAACAGCCTGGTGCGTTCGATGCCCGGCACCTACACCTTGCATTCGCGCAGTCAGCCGGGGATTTCCGTGAACATACGCGGTTTGTCCGGTTATGGCCGGGTCAACACCATGATTGACGGGGTTACCCAGACCTTTCGTAACAACGCCGGTCACGGCTCGGGCGGGCCGATGGCGTTCGTAGACCCCAACCTGGTGGCCGGTGTCGATATTCAGCGCGGCTCGGTCGACGGCGCTGAAGGCGCCAATACCTTGGGTGGCAGCGCCAACTTTCGTACCTTTGAAATCGACGACATCGTCAAGCCGGAGCACCGCGTTGGTCTGCGCACCACCTACCGCACTGGCAACAACGGCTATGGCAACACGCGGATGCTGGCGGCCGGTGCGCGCACGCTGCCTGAGGACAGTGAAGGTGTTTACGGCGTGGTCGCTGCCGCAAGCAGTACCCAGACCGGCGAATACAAAACCAGTAACGGTCAGAGCAACAGTTATGACACCACCAAGCAGAACCCGCGCTCAGGGTTGTTGAAGGTACGTCTGCAGCCCAACGACATGCACCGTCTGGATTTGACCGGCGTGCATTACCGCAACGAGTTCTACCACAACTACCCCTGGGAGCTGCATAACGAAACCTACCGCGCCAAGTACGCGTTTACCCCCTACAGCGAGTGGCTGAACCTGACGGTCAACGCCTATCAGAACAAAACCCGGCTGGAATACCCGCCCGTGGAGGACTCCACCTACATCGGCCGCAAAACCCGCGACGACACCCACGGTTTCGATCTGACCAACGTCAGTCGCTTCAACCTGGGGCCGGTGGAAGCCAGCTGGAGCAATGGCGGGCGTTACTACACGGATGACTTCGTCGCCCAGACCCCGGAAAAACGTGGCGCCAACCCAGAAGGCAAACAGCAGACCCATAGCCTGTTCACCACCCTGGATTTTAACTACGACATCTATGCCCTGACCCTGGCTGCACACTACGACGGCTACAAGGTCAGCGGGCATGTGCCCAAGTGTTCGATCATTGGTCAGTGTCTGGACATCGGTGGTGGCGACATCGATGTGACCAGTCGCGAGCATAGCTTCAATCCGCGCGTAGGGTTTTCGGTAAAACCCTATGAGTGGATGCAGCTTTACACCAGTTGGTCGCGCACCTCGCGGGCGCCGCGGGTGCAGGAGATGTTCTTCGAGAAAGTACCGCTTGAGGCCGACGGCAGTGACGCGGATGGCGTCGGCGCCAACCCGTTCCTGCGTCAGGAGCGCTCGACCAACTATGAGTTCGGTTTCAACCTGACCCGCAGTGGCCTGTTGAGTGCCGACGATTACGGTCAGCTCAAGGTCAACCGCTTTATCAGCAAGATCGACGGCTACATTACCCCGCAGTCGTTCAACATTGTTGATGACGACGGCGAAGAAGCGTCAAAGCTGAACTGGGTTAACTGGCCTGAACAAGTGCGTATGAGCGGCTACGAGATCGAGGGCCGATACGACGCGGGCTTCTTCTACAGCACCCTGTCCTGGACGCGCGCCACCACCCAGTCACCGACCACTTCCGGTATCGAGCTGGAAGATATCAACAGTCAGCCAGACCGCTACTGGACACTGGATCTGGGCACCCGTTGGTTCGACGAGCGCCTGGTGATCGGTGCTCGTGGCGAGTATGCGGGTCCCTCTGAAATCAGCTGGGACTACTACGAGACCAAAAAGAGCAAATCGACTGGGGTGATCTGGAACCTGTACGGCAACTACCGAGTGCAGGAAAACCTCAGCCTGTTCGTCAACGTCGAGAACGTCGGCAACAAGGTCTACGACAACAGCGCTTCGGTGGACTACCTGATGTCGGCGGTCATGGACCAAGGCAATGGTCGCGGTCGCACTACCTCGTTTGGCTTCACCCTCGAATACTGACAGGTCCTGTTTATGTTCAAGTCTTCCTTTATATGGCTAGGCCTGGCGTTGTGCGCAGGTTGCGCCAGCGTCAATGCGCCGGTGGCCGACACGGCTTACCGTCAGGCTGAAGCGAGCATCCCGCAGTGGGGCGCGATTGTCGACCTGGCCAGCGGTGAGCAGATCCCGGCCACCCGGCTGCTTGCTGAGCTGGCGGCTGCCGACACTGTGATGGTTGGCGAGGTGCATGAGAATCCGGTCCATCACCTGATCGAGCAATGGTTGGCAACGCGTTTGGCCGAGCAGCGGCCACAGGGCGCGGTGGTGCTGGAAATGCTTAGCAGTGATCAGCAGCGTCCGGTCAACGAGGTTCAGGCTTGGTTGGCCGAAGGCAATCAGGTGCGCAGCAAGCGCCTCAGGCACATCATGCGTTGGGATGAGCGTTGGAGTTGGGCGCAGTACGGCGCCCTGGTCGAATCCTTGATGCAGGCACCTGCGCCATTGCTGGCCGGCAATATTTCCGCAGCGCAGCGTAGCGCGCTGATCAACTCGCCGCCTTCCGATACAACGGCCTTGTTCGCCAGCCCCGCCGTGGCCGCGCAGCAGCGCAAGCAGATTGTTGACATGCATTGCGGGCAGATCGATCAAGCGCGCCTGAACGCCATGCTGGCTATTCAGCACGCCCGCGATCAGCGCATGGCGCAAGTGCTGGATGGCGCGTCTGCGCCCCGGCTGCTGTTTGCCGGCACCCTGCACACGTTGAAAACCCAAGGCGCGCCGCTGTACCTCAGGCAAGGTCCGGGGAGTGCCGCCCTCAAGGTGCTGGTGATGGGTGAGCAGGGGCAGCCAGTGACGCATCAGGACGCTGATTACCTGTGGCTGTTGCCCAGTCACGACGCCACTGGAGCGGCCTTGTCGGCCAGTGCGCCACGCTGTGACGAACCATCGAAAACCACGGCCCATTGACGCTGATGAAGACAAGGAATTTACCCATGAATGCGGCTTCATTGAGCGTGTTGTTGCTGGCGGTTGGTTGGTTTTCCGTTGCCCAGGCCGAGCCGGCCGACACCCTGGTAATCGGCGCCGACCTTGCGGAAATTGTCGATCAGTTGCAGGCCACACCGCGCCTGCTGGGGCGCGACGACTCCAGTCATTTTCCGCCTGCCATTGCCCGCTTGCCGTCGGTGGGCTACCTGCGCCAGTTGTCGGCTGAAGGCATTTTGAGCCTCAAGCCACGGCGTGTATTGATCAGCGATGCCGCGCGACCGGCCATTGTCGTGCGCCAGCTTGAGGCGGTGGGGCTGCAAGTGAACAAGGTGGGGCGAGGCAAGTCGATCGCCGAAATTCCTCGCAAAATTGAGCAAGTAGCCAGCATCATGGGGCGACAGGCTCAGGCGCAAGCGCTGATTGCCGAACAGCAGGCGCTGGCCGCCAAACTGGCCGGGCTGCCACCACTCAAAGGCCCCAAAGCGCTGTTCATCTTCAATCGCACCGGCATGACGCCCCTGGTCATGGGGCAAGGCACCGAGGCCAATGCCGCGCTGGAACAGGCCGGGATCAGTAACTGTGCCAGCTTCAACGCCTACAAACAGGTGGCGGGAGAGTCGATGGTGGCGCTGGCGCCGGACTTTGTGATCATCAGCAAGGCCGGGCTGGAAGCGCTCGGCGGTGAAGAAAGCTTGTGGAAGTTGGGCGGCCTGGCGCTGACTCCGGCGGGCCGGGCGCGACGGGTAGTGCAGATCGACGATCAGGCGTTGCTCAACCTTGGGCCACGTACGGTCGCAGCGATGCTGCAGTTGCGCCAGGATGCCGGAGCGTTGTTCCCATGAGTACGCTACGCACTACGTCGTTGCCGACTTTGCTGTTGATGCTGGCGGGGCTGTGTGCCTTGCTCACGGTGTGTTCGCTGGTGGGCAGCATTGGCTTGTCGCCAAGGATTTTCCTCGGGGTGTTGCCCGCGCCTTTGGAATGGCAGGTGTGGAGTGAAGTGCGTCTGCCGCGCTTGCTGTTGGCGGTGTTGGTTGGCTCGACCCTGGCGGCCGGCGGTACCGCGATGCAGGGGCTGTTTCGCAATCCGCTGGCCGACCCGACCTTGCTCGGTCAGGCCAGTGGTGCGGGGCTGGCGGTATCGATCTGGATCGTGCTGTTCAATGGCCGCTTCGCCGGGTTCGAGCTGTACGGGCAGTTTTTCGCCGGGTTTATCGGCGCCTTGCTGGTGACCTTGGTGATTTTTCACATAGGCCGCGGCTATCAGGGGCGGGAATCGACCATCACCTTGCTGTTGGCCGGCTTGGTGATCAACACCCTGACCGGCGCCTTGGGTGGCATCCTCACCTACCTGGCCAGCGAAGAGCAGCTGCGCCAGTTGAGCCTGTGGGGCATGGGCAGTCTGAGTAGCGCCGAATGGTCGACCTTGAGTGTGGCGTGCCTGGTATTGCCGTTGGCCTTGTGGGTGCTGGCGCGTTGCGCGGCGGACCTCGACCTGTTCCAGCTGGGTGAAGTCAGCGCGCATGCGGCGGGGCTCGACAGCGAGCGCCTGAAAAATCGCGTGGTGCTGGCTTCGTCGCTGGGCGTTGGCCTGTGTGTGGCGCTTACCGGCATCATCGGTTTTATCGGCTTGTTGGTGCCGCATTGTTTGCGCCTGTATTTCGGCCCGGGTCACCGCTTGTTGATTCCTGCCTCGATGTTGTGTGGCGCGATTCTGCTGTTGCTCGCCGATACCCTGGCGCGCAGTTTGACCAGCCCCGCAGAGATTCCGGTGGGGTTGGTCACCAGCGTGATCGGTGGGCCGTATTTCCTTTGGTTGCTGCTGGGGCGCAAGGCGCGGGAGTTCTGACATGCTGGAATTGATTGATGTCAGCCTGGAGCAGCCATTTGCCCTCGCACCGTTGCATGAGCATATAGAAGCAGGGCAACTACTCGGTTTGATTGGCCCCAATGGCGCGGGCAAGAGCACCTTACTGTCGCTGATTTCTGGGTATCTGAAGCCTGCGCAAGGTGAAATCCGCTTGCTCGGACGACCGTTGCACGCCTGGCGCCCGCAGCAACTGGCGCGCTCGCGGGCGTTGGTGACTCAGCACGTTGAAAGCGCGTTTGACTGGCCAGTGCATGCATTTATTCGCCTCGGCCAGGCCCATGCCGGTGAGCCGCTTGCCGCAATCATTGACGCGTTGGACATCGGCCATTTACTTGAGCGTGGCGTGCTGTCGTTGTCGGGTGGCGAAATGCAGCGGGTGACTATTGCCCGGGCAATTAACCAGCTGGCGATTAATCCGTTGCGCCAGGACGATGAGCGGCCGCCGTGCCTGCTGTTGCTCGATGAGCCTACCAGTGCCTTGGATATCGGCCAGCAGCAGAACCTCATGCGTCTGTTGCGCCGTCTGGCGCGTTCGCCGCGGATTGCCGTGGTGTGTGTGCTGCACGACCTGAACCTGGCGGCGCACTACTGTGATCGCCTGTGGTTGCTTGAGCGCGGCCAATTGCGTGCCAGTGGAACCCCGGCTGAAGTGTTGAGTGCCGAGCGAATAGCGCAGGTATTTGCTGCGCAGGTGCGCGTCGTGCAGGGGGCTACTGAGGGCGTGCGTATCGAGCTTGCGTTGTAACCGGCTCAGCGCGCAGCGACGGTGACCCAATAGTTGCTGCGGCGCTGAATCCGCACCGGCAGGGCGTGGGGCAGGGCATCGAGTACAGCATCGCTATCGGCCAGCGGATACACCCCGGAAATATGCAGGCTGGCCACTTCATCGCTGCAGCGCAGCAGGCCGGGGCGATAACGGCCCAACTGGGCGAGGAAGGCGTCGAGGCGCATGGCGTCGGCAATCAGTACGCCCTGGCTCCAGGCCGGTTCCTGGGCGGCACGGCCCTGGTTTTCAATTTGGCTGCTGGAAAAACGTGCGTGCTGCCCTGGACTGAGGCGCAGCGGTGGTGCGCCGGTTTGCAGGGGGTGCACGTCCACCGCGCCTTCGAACAGTGCAACCTGAGTGGCGTCGGGTCGCAGCTCGACGACGAAACGGGTGCCGAGCGCGCGTACGCTGCCCTGTGACGTCTGCACGCTTAAAGGGCGATTGGCGTTGCCTGAATCGTGGCCACTGCTCAGCAGCACGCGCCCTTTATGCAGGTGAATCAGGCGTTGATGTGCGTCGAACTGCACGCTGATCTCGCTCTCGGCATCCAGTGTCAGTTGGCTGCCGTCGCTCAGGCTGAGGGTGCGGGGTGCCTGGGCGCCGTTGCTGAAGGCAAGGGTTGCGGACGAAGACTGGCTGGCACGGTAGCTCAGGTGCCCGGCGCCGCCCACCAGGCCCAACAGTAGCAATGCTTTGAGCACGCGCCGGCGCTCATGCACGGGGCGCTGAGACAGGCTGCGGTAGCTGGCCTGAGGCTCCAGCGCGGCGAAGCGATGGCGCATCGCTTCGATATGCAGCCAGGCGCGATCATTGTCCGGGCTGGCTGCACGCCAGCGTTGCAACGCTTGCTGCTGGTCAGGGCTCAGATCGCCCTCCATGGCCAGTGTCAGCCATTGTGCGGCTTCGCGGGTGGTGCGAGGGTCGAAGTCGGGCCTGGAGGTATTCATGGCAGTGCGGCAAAGAAGCAATGCTGGTTGGCCTTGACCAGGTACAGCTTGACCGAGCGGGTACTGACCCCCAGGCGTTCGGCGATTTCGGCAATTTTCAGCCCTTGCAGGTGCGACAGCAGAAATGCCTCGCGTACCTTGCCGGGCAAGTCGTCGAGCAGGCGGTCAAGCAGGGTCAGTGCTTCCAGGGCCAGCAAGCGCACCTCTGGCGAGGGCTCAACCGTTTCGGGCAGTAAGGCCAGGGCCTCAAGGTAGGCTTGCTCCACCTGGCGGCGGCGATAGACGTTGGCCATCAGTCTGCGCGCCACCGTGGACAGGAACGACCGTGGTTCACGGATATTGAATAGGTCTTTACCGCTGAGAATGCTCAGAAACGTGTCCTGGGCAATGTCGGCGGCGTGCTCCGGGCAGCCGATACGCTGGCGCAGCCAACGATGCAACCAGTGATGGTGATCCTGGTAGAGCCTTTGTAGGCGCGTGTTGGCTGAAACAGAGGAGGGGCTGGATTCCATCGGGTGTGTGCCGGTGTGAAGCAAAAGTTTCGCTAGTATAACGATACGCATTATCAATTGATAATTGTTTGTGTTTGATGGGCCATTGCGGTGGCATCGCCGACACTGGTGACAAAGGGTCAAAAGCTGATAGATTTCAGCCGGTTGAGGCCGTTGCTAACGGCAAGGTAGTGAGGACAGCGCCATGATTTCAAAAGAACGCCAGGCCAGCGCGTTACAGCGTTTCGCCGCGGCCAATCCGCAGCTACTCGAAGAAATTGCCGGGCTCAGCGCCCATGAGCAGCAACAGCAAATCGAGTGGGCCTTTGAAGATGCGGCGCAGGAGCAGGGCCTTGAGCCGTGGGAATTGACCCTGCAACTGATCGCCAGCTCCGACGAGGAACTCCAGGCCATGCGCCTTGACGTGCACCGGCAAGTGGCTGAGGCGCTGGGCATGGAGTGGGAAGAGTATTGCAGCATCAACGAGATCGACAGTGCGGCGCCCTGAGTGCCCACTGGCGGTTTTGTAGTGTTTTGACAAGTAATTCTGGCTGTTTGGCGCCGGGCGGGTTGTCTCGATGAGAGGCGGCGTCCAGGCCTTGAACAGCGGGTCTTGAGCGCCCTTGGCCAAGGTTTTGGCCAAGGGCTGTAAATGAAATGGACCGGCGTGCTTTCCCGTCGTCTTGAACGGGGTGACTTCTGGCCTTTGAGCCACTAGAATGCTTGCCCTTGATTCTGGAGTCGGGTATCGCCGGCTAACGTCTGTGCAACGAGGAATATCCATGCAAGTTTCTGTTGAAAATACTTCTGCTCTCGAGCGTCGCATGACCATCGCCGTTCCGGCAGAGCGCGTCGAGACCGAAGTCAACAAGCGTCTGCAACAGACTGCCCGTCGCGCCAAGGTTCCAGGCTTCCGCCCTGGCAAAGTGCCTATGAGCGTGATCCGTCAGCGTTATGAAGATGCTGCCCGCCAGGAAGCCTTCGGCGATCTGGTTCAGGCTTCCTTCTACGAAGCTGTGGTTGAGCAGAAGCTGAACCCGGCTGGCGCACCTGCCGTCGAGCCAAAGTCGTTCGAAAAAGGTAAAGACCTGGAATACATCGCTACTTTCGAAGTGTTCCCAGAGTTCACCGTTGCCGGTTTCGACTCGATCGCCGTTGAGCGCCTGAGCGCTGAAGTGGCTGACGCCGACCTGGACAACATGCTGGAAGTGCTGCGCAAGCAGAACATTCGTTTCGAAGCGGTCGATCGCGCTGCCCAGAACGAAGACCAACTGAACATCGATTTCGTCGGCAAGGTTGACGGTGAAGTGTTCGCTGGCGGTTCGGCCAAAGGCACCCAGCTGGTACTGGGCTCGGGTCGCATGATCCCAGGCTTCGAAGAAGGCCTGGTTGGCGCCAAAGCCGGTGAAGAGCGCGTACTGAACCTGTCCTTCCCTGAGGACTATCAGAACCTCGACCTGGCTGGCAAAGCAGCCGAGTTCACTGTTACCGTCAACAGCGTTTCCGAGCCTAAGCTGCCAGAACTGAACGAAGAGTTCTTCGCCCAGTTCGGTATCAAGGAAACCGGCATCGACGGCTTCCGCACCGAAGTTCGCAAGAACATGGAGCGTGAACTGCGTCAGGCCATCAAGACCAAGGTCAAGAACCAGGTAATGGACGGCCTGCTGGCTGCCAACCCGATCGAAGTGCCAAAAGCCCTGCTGGAAAACGAAGTGAACCGCCTGCGCGTTCAAGCCGTTCAGCAGTTCGGTGGCAACATCAAGCCTGAGCAACTGCCAGCTGAGCTGTTCGAAGAACAAGCCAAGCGCCGCGTTGTACTGGGTCTGATCGTCGCTGAAGTGGTCAAGCAGAACGAGCTCAAGCCTGACGAAGCTCGCGTTCGCGAAATGATCGAAGAAATGGCTTCGGCTTACCAAGAGCCTGAGCAGGTCGTAGCGTGGTACTACAAGAACGACCAGCAACTGAACGAAGTGCGTTCGGTTGTGCTGGAAGAACAAGTTGTGGATACTGTTCTGCAGAAAGCTACTGTGACCGACAAATCGGTCTCGTACGAAGAAGCGATCAAGCCAGCACAGGCACCTGCCGCTGACTGATTTTCTTCTCTCGTAAGAAAACACCACAAGCCAGCCTTCGAGCTGGCTTGTGCGTATTCAAGACATGACTATTTGGGAGTGAGTGCAGGACATGTCCCGCAATTCTTATTATCAGCAGAGCTCTGACATCCAGGCCGCAGGCGGTCTGGTCCCGATGGTTATCGAGCAATCCGCTCGTGGCGAACGCGCCTACGACATCTACTCGCGCCTTCTCAAGGAGCGGGTGATCTTTCTGGTCGGCCCGGTAGAGGACTACATGGCCAACCTGATCGCGGCGCAGTTGCTGTTCCTTGAAGCGGAAAACCCGGACAAGGATATCCATCTCTACATCAACTCGCCGGGCGGTTCGGTAACTGCGGGTATGTCGATCTACGACACCATGCAGTTCATCAAGCCGGACGTCTCCACCACCTGCATCGGTCAGGCGTGCTCCATGGGTGCCTTCCTGCTCGCAGCCGGTGCCAAGGGCAAGCGCCACTGCCTGCCGAACTCGCGGGTGATGATTCACCAGCCGCTGGGTGGTTTCCAGGGGCAGGCCACGGACATCGAAATCCACGCCAAGGAAATCCTCTCCATCAAGTCGCGCCTGAACGAGCTGCTGGCCTATCACACCGGCCAGGACCTCGAGACCATCAAGCGTGATACCGAGCGTGACAATTTCATGAGCGCGCAACGTGCCGCCGAGTACGGTCTGATCGACTCGGTACACGACAAGCGGCAAATGGCTGTCTGATAAGGCGTGAAAGCAGGTGGTTGGGCTTTCCCGCCACCTGTGGACTTGAAAAAGCCCGCAATTGCCTTCATCTTGTGTTGCAAGCCTACCGGATTGGATCGATCGAATGACTGACACCCGTAACGGCGAGGACAACGGCAAATTGCTCTATTGCTCCTTCTGCGGCAAAAGCCAGCATGAAGTGCGCAAGTTGATTGCCGGCCCCTCGGTATTTATCTGCGACGAGTGCGTCGACCTGTGCAATGACATCATCCGTGAGGAGGTGCAGGAAGCCCAGGCCGAAAGCAGCGCGCATAAACTGCCTTCGCCGAAAGAAATCAGCACCATCCTGGATCAATACGTCATTGGTCAGGAGCGTGCGAAAAAGGTACTGGCGGTAGCGGTGTACAACCACTACAAGCGCCTGAACCAACGCGACAAGAAGAACGACGATGTCGAGCTCGGCAAGAGTAATATCCTGCTGATCGGTCCGACGGGCTCGGGTAAAACCCTGCTCGCCGAAACCCTCGCGCGTCTGTTGAATGTGCCGTTCACCATCGCCGATGCCACCACCCTGACCGAAGCCGGTTACGTGGGTGAGGACGTCGAGAACATCATTCAAAAACTGCTGCAAAAGTGCGACTACGACGTGGAAAAGGCCCAGATGGGCATTGTCTACATCGACGAAATCGACAAGATTTCGCGCAAGTCGGACAACCCGTCCATCACCCGTGACGTCTCGGGCGAGGGCGTGCAGCAGGCGTTGCTGAAGCTGATCGAAGGCACGGTTGCCTCGGTTCCGCCGCAAGGTGGCCGCAAGCATCCGCAGCAGGAATTCCTGCAGGTCGATACGCGCAACATCCTGTTTATCTGTGGCGGTGCGTTCTCTGGCCTGGAAAAGGTCATCCAGAACCGTTCCACCCGCGGCGGCATCGGCTTTGGTGCCGAAGTGCGCAGCAAGCAGGAAGGCAAGAAAGTCGGTGAATCGCTGCGTGAGGTCGAGCCTGACGATCTGGTCAAGTTTGGCCTGATCCCGGAATTCGTCGGCCGTCTGCCGGTGCTGGCGACCCTCGACGAGCTCGACGAAGCTGCGCTGATGCAGATTCTCACCGAGCCGAAGAACGCCCTTACCAAGCAGTACGCCAAGCTGTTCGAGATGGAAGGTGTAGACCTCGAGTTCCGCAGTGATGCGCTCAAATCCGTGGCTCGCAAAGCCCTGGAGCGCAAAACCGGTGCCCGTGGCCTGCGTTCGATCCTCGAAGGCATCCTGCTCGACACCATGTATGAGATTCCTTCGCAGAAGGATGTCAGCAAAGTGGTGATCGACGAGAGCGTCATCGATGGTTCTTCGCAGCCGCTGCTGATCTACGAGAACAGCGAGCCGCAAGCCAAAGCTGCACCTGACGTCTGAGTCGCCAAACGGCTCGAATCAGCAAGGGGCCTTCGGGCCCCTTTGCTTTTCCTGTCGTAGAGCTTGTTTTTTTGCGGGGCTGCCCCCACATTAAACCCACGCTCAAATTCCACCGGTTTCCGGCCATAAGGCCGCTGTAGAGGCGAAATCATGAAGACCACCCTCGACTTGCCTCTTTTGCCATTGCGCGATGTCGTCGTCTATCCGCACATGGTCATCCCACTGTTCGTGGGGCGCGAGAAGTCCATCGAAGCCCTTGAGGCCGCAATGACGGGCGAAAAGCAGATCCTCCTGCTGGCCCAGAAGAACCCCGCTGATGACGATCCAGGCGAAGATGCCCTGTACCGCGTCGGTACCATTGCCACTGTCCTGCAACTGCTGAAACTGCCCGATGGCACCGTTAAAGTGCTGGTCGAAGGCGAGCAGCGCGGTGCAGTCGAGCGTTTCAACGAAGTTGATGGCCATATTCGCGCCGAAGTTTCGCTGATTGACGAGTCGCAGACCGCCGAACGCGAGTCTGAAGTCTTCGTTCGTAGCTTGTTGTCACAATTTGAACAATACGTTCAGCTGGGCAAAAAAGTCCCGGCTGAAGTCCTGTCGTCGCTCAACAGCATCGATGAGCCGGGGCGCCTGGTCGACACCATGGCCGCGCACATGGCCCTGAAAATCGAGCAGAAGCAGGAAATTCTCGAAATCCTCGATCTGGCCACCCGTGTCGAGCACGTGATGGCACTGCTGGACGCTGAAATCGACCTGCTGCAGGTTGAAAAGCGCATCCGTGGCCGGGTCAAAAAGCAGATGGAGCGCAGTCAGCGCGAGTACTACCTGAATGAGCAGATGAAGGCCATTCAGAAAGAGCTCGGCGACAGCGAAGAAGGTCACAACGAAGTCGAAGAGCTGAAGAAGCGTCTCGACGCTGCCGGCCTGCCGAAAGATGCCTACGCCAAGGCTCAAGCTGAGCTGAACAAGCTCAAACAGATGTCGCCGATGTCTGCTGAAGCAACCGTGGTGCGTTCTTACCTGGACTGGTTGGTGCAGGTGCCGTGGAAGGCCCAGAGCAAGGTGCGCCTGGACCTGGCCAAGGCTGAAGAAATCCTCGATGCCGACCATTACGGCCTGGAAGAGGTCAAGGAGCGCATCCTTGAGTACCTCGCCGTGCAGAAGCGGGTGAAAAAGATCCGTGGTCCGGTGCTGTGCCTGGTGGGTCCTCCTGGGGTGGGCAAAACTTCCCTGGCCGAGTCGATTGCCAGCGCTACCAACCGCAAGTTCGTGCGCATGGCCCTGGGCGGCGTACGTGACGAAGCCGAGATTCGCGGTCACCGGCGTACCTACATCGGTTCGATGCCGGGCCGTTTGATTCAGAAAATGACCAAGGTGGGCGTACGCAACCCGCTGTTCCTGCTCGATGAAATCGACAAGATGGGCAGCGACATGCGTGGCGATCCGGCCTCGGCATTGCTTGAAGTGCTCGATCCCGAGCAGAACCACAACTTCAACGATCACTATCTGGAGGTCGATTACGACCTGTCCGATGTGATGTTCCTGTGCACCTCCAACTCGATGAACATCCCGCCAGCGCTGCTGGACCGGATGGAAGTCATCCGTCTGCCGGGTTACACCGAAGACGAGAAGATCAACATCGCCGTGAAGTACCTGACGCCCAAGCAGATCAAGGCCAACGGCCTGAAGAAGGGCGAGCTGGAAGTCGATGTGTCGGCGATTCGCGACATCATTCGCTACTACACCCGCGAAGCTGGTGTGCGGGGCCTGGAGCGCCAGATCGCCAAAGTCTGCCGCAAGGTGGTCAAGGAGCACGCCGGTAACAAGCAAGTGGCCGTCAAGGTCACCGGTGAGCAGCTGGAGCATTTCCTCGGCGTGCGCAAGTTCCGTTATGGTCTGGCCGAACAGCAGGATCAGGTGGGGCAGGTGACTGGCTTGGCCTGGACTCAGGTCGGTGGTGAGTTGCTGACCATTGAAGCGGCAGTGATTCCGGGCAAAGGTCAGTTGATCAAGACCGGCTCGCTGGGCGATGTCATGGTCGAGTCGATCACGGCAGCGCAGACGGTTGTCCGTAGCCGGGCGAAAAGCCTGGGCATCCCGGCCGACTTCCACGAGAAGCGCGATACCCATATCCACATGCCGGAAGGCGCGACGCCCAAGGATGGTCCAAGTGCCGGTATCGGCATGTGCACCGCCCTGGTCTCGGCGCTGACCCAGATCCCGGTACGTGCCGATGTGGCCATGACGGGTGAAATTACCCTGCGTGGACAGGTGCTGGCCATTGGCGGTTTGAAAGAGAAACTGCTGGCGGCACACCGTGGTGGAATCAAGACGGTGATCATTCCTGAAGAGAATGTGCGGGATTTGAAAGAAATTCCTGAGAATATTAAGCAGGATCTTCAGATTAAACCGGTCAAATGGATTGACGAAGTCCTCCAAATTGCGCTGCAATACGCCCCGGAGCCCTTACCAGATGTGGCTCCCGAGATAGTCGCCAAGGATGAAAAGCGCGACAGCGATTCCAAGGAAAGAATTAGCACGCACTAGTACGTATTTGGCTGGGGGGCTTTCTTGACAGTTTTTTCAGGCCCTTGTTATAAAGCGGCGCTTAAGCGTCATTAGGCCACCCAGCGCTCGTTAAGCTTTTCATTACATACTTAGATACAACTCAATAGAGATATAAGGGGACTTAGAGTGAACAAGTCGGAACTGATTGACGCTATCGCCGCATCTGCTGACATCCCGAAAGCTGTTGCTGGCCGCGCGCTGGACGCAGTAATCGAATCCGTCACCGGCGCCCTGAAGGCAGGTGACTCCGTGGTACTGGTAGGTTTCGGTACCTTCTCCGTTACCGATCGTCCAGCTCGCACCGGCCGCAACCCGCAAACCGGCAAGACTCTGGAAATCCCTGCTGCCAAGAAGCCAGGCTTCAAGGCTGGCAAGGCACTGAAAGAAGCCGTCAACTAAGACCTTCCTTCAGGCTCACGCCTAAGCCGGCCAGGCTGCTGCCTGGCTTGGCTGCTGAACATACAGGCGCACTCAAAGGCACCCGTTGTTTGGCCAGTTACGAGAAGGCGCATCCTCGGATGCGCCTTTCTTCTATCAGGAATCTACCCACGCTCCACGGTTGTTTCATTCAGTACAACCGTTTCTGGGGGACGCATGCTGCAGAATATCAGGGACAATTCACAAGGTTGGATTGCCAAGACCATCATCGGTGTCATCGTAGCCTTGATGGCACTGACCGGCTTCGATGCCATCTTCCAGGCCACCACCCACAGCCAGGACGCTGCCAAGGTCAATGGTGAAACCATTAGCCAGAGCGAGCTGAGCCAGGCCGTCGACATGCAACGTCGGCAGCTGATGCAACAGCTGGGCAAGGATTTCGATCCATCGCTGCTCAACGAGAACATGCTGCGTGATGCAGCGCTCAAGGGTCTGATCGACCGTAAGCTGCTGCTTCAGGGCGCTGAAGACGCCAAGTTCGCCTTCTCCGAAGCTGCACTCGACCAACTGATCCTGCAAACGCCTGAGTTCCAGGTGGATGGCAAGTTCAGTGCCGAGCGCTTCGATCAGGTGATTCGCCAGATGGGCTACAGCCGTATGCAGTTCCGCCAGATGCTGGCTCAGGAAATGCTCATCGGCCAACTGCGCGCAGGCCTGGCCGGCAGCGGTTTTGTGACCGATGAACAGGTCAATGCCTTCGCTCGCCTGGAAAAGCAGACCCGCGATTTCGCCTCGCTGACCTTCAAGGCTGACCCGGCTGCGATCAAGGTCACTGACGAGCAGGTCAAGGCACACTACGACGAACACGCCAAAGAGTTCATGAGCCCGGATCAGGTCGTTATCGACTACATCGAGCTGAAGAAGTCGTCTTTCTTTGATCAAGTGACGGTCAACGAAGACCAGCTCAAGGCGCTGTACGAGAAGGAAATCGCCAACCTGGCCGAGCAGCGTCATGCGGCGCACATCCTTATCGAAGTCACCGACAAGGTCAACGAAGCCCAGGCCAAGGCCAAGATCGAAGAGATCCAGCAGCGTCTGGCCAAGGGTGAAGACTTTGCCGCACTGGCCAAGGAATTCTCCCAGGATCCAGGCTCGGCTAACAACGGCGGCGACCTCGGCTACGCCGGGCAGGGTGTTTACGATCCAGCCTTCGAAGAGGCGCTGTATGCGCTGAACAAGGACCAGGTCTCGGCTCCGGTACGCACCGAGTACGGCTTCCACCTGATCAAGCTGCTGGACGTGCAGGCACCTGAAGTGCCGACCTTCGCCAGCCTGAAAGACAAGCTGACCCGCGAACTGAAGACCCAGCAGGTCGAGCAGCGCTTTGTTGAAGTGACCAAGCAACTGGAAGACGCTGCATTCGAAGCGTCGGACCTGGCTCAGCCAGCCCAGGACCTGGGTCTGAAGGTACACACCTCGGCAGCCTTCGGTCGTGAAGGTGGTGATGGCATCACCGCCAACCGTGCCGTGATTCAGGCCGCCTACAGCAAAGAAGTGCTGGAAGAGGGTGCCAACAGCACTGCGCTCGAGCTGGACCCGGAAACTGTCGTGGTACTGCGCGTCAAGGAACACCTCAAGCCTGAGCAACTGGGGCTGGACGTGGTCTCCGACAGCATCCGTCAGCACCTGGCCAAAGAGCAGGCAACTGCTGCGCTGAAAACCAAGGCTGATGCGTTGATCGCGGGTCTGCGTAATGGCACCATCGCGCCGGATGCCGCTCAGGACGGTCAGGGCTGGAAGGTGCAGGAAGCGGTCTCGCGCAACCAGGAGGGCATTGACCCGGTTGAGCTGCAGGCAGTGTTCCGCATGGCCAAGCCAGAAGCCAAGGACAAGCCGGTGTACAGCAGCGTAGCGCTGAACGACGGTAGCCTGGTGGTACTGCGTCTGAACGGTGTCAACGACGGTGCTGCTGCCACTGACGAAGAGAAATCGGCCTACCGTCGTTTCCTCGCTTCGCGTGCTGGCCAGCAGGACTTCGCGGCGTACCGCAAGCAGCTGGAAGCCAAGGCGGACATCACTCGCTACTGAGTGATCCACGCTTGAAACAGAAAAGGCCGCTTATGCGGCCTTTTCTGTTTCCTGTGGTAGGGGCGGGCTTGCCCGGCGATTGCGGTGTATCAGTCACACCGTATCGCGGGGCAAGCCCGCTCCTACCGGTGCCAGGAACGCCGCCTCCAGCAACTGGCGGGTGTAGGTGTGTTGCGGGGCGGCGAAGATCTGCGCTGCCGTTCCCTGTTCCACCACCTTGCCCTGTTTGACCACCATCAACTGGTGGCTCAGCGCCTTGACCACCGCCAGGTCATGGCTGATGAACAGGTAGGTCAGGTTGTATTTGCTCTGCAGCGAGCGCAACAGTTCCACCACCTGACGCTGCACGGTGCGGTCCAGTGCCGAGGTGGGTTCATCCAGCAGGATCAACGCCGGTTTGAGTACCAGGGCCCGCGCAATGGCGATGCGCTGACGCTGGCCGCCGGAAAACTCATGGGGGTAGCGGTGGCGGGCTTGTGGGTCCAGGCCGACTTCCTGCAGAGCAGCGATGATCGCCTGCTCCTGTTCGGCTGCGGTGCCAATTCGATGAATACGTAAACCTTCGCCCACGATATCGCTGACACACATGCGCGGGCTGAGGCTGCCGAACGGGTCTTGGAACACCACCTGCATCTGCCGGCGCAACGGGCGTACTTGCTGTTGATTCAGGCCTTCCAGTGCGGTGCCCTGAAAGCGAATGCCGCCCTGGCTGCCCAGCAGGCGCAGAATCGCCAGGCCCAAGGTAGATTTGCCCGAACCACTTTCGCCAACGATGCCCAGGGTCTGGCCTTGGGGCAGGCTGAAGTTGATGCCGTCCACCGCTTTGACGTGATCAACGGTACGCCGCAACAGGCCTTTTTTGATCGGGAACCACACGCGCAGGTCTTCGACTTCAAGCATCGGCTTGCCTGCCGGGTTGTCTGCCGGGCCACCGCTGGGTTCGGCGCCCAGGAGCATCTGGGTGTAAGGGTGTTGCGGGTTTTGGAACAAGGTTGTGCAATCGGCCTGTTCAACAATGCAGCCACGCTGCATCACGCACACCCGGTGGGCAATGCGTTTGACCAGGTTCAGGTCATGGCTGATCAGCAGCAGGGCCATGCCCAGGCGCGCCTGCAACGATTTGAGCAACTCAAGGATCTTCAGCTGTACCGTGACGTCCAGGGCGGTGGTCGGCTCGTCGGCAATCAGCAGTTCCGGCTCGTTGGCCAGGGCCATGGCGATCATCACACGCTGGCGCTGGCCGCCTGAGAGCTCGTGTGGCAGGGCTTTGAGGCGTTTCTGCGGCTCAGGTATGCCCACCAGCTCAAGCAGCTCCAGCGTGCGTGCAGAGGCCTCCTTGCCGCGCAGGCCCTTGTGCAGCAGGAGGATCTCGTTGATCTGCTTTTCGATGCTGTGCAGCGGGTTGAGCGAGGTCATCGGCTCCTGGAAGATCATGGCGATGCGGTTGCCACGAATACTGCGCATCTGCTTTTCGTCCAGGGTCAGCAGATCGCGCCCTTCGTACTTGATGGTACCGGAGGGGTGGCGGGCCAGCGGGTAGGGCAGCAGACGCAAGATCGAATGGGCAGTCACCGATTTGCCTGAGCCACTTTCGCCCACCAGCGCCAGGGTTTCGCCGCGGCGAATGTCGAAGTTGATGCCTTCGACCACGCGTTGGGTTTGCTCGCCGCTGACGAACTCGACAGACAGGTCACGCACTTCGATCAAGGTTGGGTTGCTCATCTTATTTCCTCGGGTCGAAGGCATCGCGGGCCGATTCGCCAATGAATACCAACAGGCTGAGCATCAGCGCCAGCACGGCGAAGGCACTGATGCCGAGCCAGGGCGCCTGCAGGTTGGACTTGCCCTGTGCCACCAACTCACCCAGCGAGGGTGCGCCCGGCGGCAGGCCGAAGCCGAGGAAGTCCAGCGCGGTCAGGGTGCCGATGGCGCCAGTGAGAATGAACGGCATGAAGGTCATGGTCGAGATCATGGCGTTGGGCAAAATGTGCCGGAACATGATCGGGCCGTTCTGCATGCCCAGGGCGCGGGCCGCGCGAACGTACTCCAGGTTGCGCCCGCGCAGGAACTCGGCGCGTACCACGTCTACCAGGCTCATCCAGGAAAACAGCAGCATGATCCCCAGCAGCCACCAGAAGTTTGGCTGCACGAAGCTGGCGAGAATGATCAGCAGGTACAGCACGGGGAGGCCCGACCAGATTTCCAGGAAGCGTTGGCCGATCAAGTCTACCCAGCCGCCATAAAACCCCTGCACGGCGCCGGCCACCACGCCGATGATCGAGCTGAGAATGGTCAGGGTCAAGGCGAACAGCACCGAGATGCGGAAGCCGTAGATCACCCGTGCCAGCACGTCACGGCCCTGATCGTCGGTGCCCAGCCAGTTCTGTGCCGAAGGTGGCGCCGGGGCAGGCACCTTGAGGTCGTAGTTGATGCTCTGGTAGCTGAACGGGATCGGTGCCCAGAGCACCCAGCTGTCTTTGGCTGCCAGTAGCTCGCGGATGTAGGGGCTCTTATAGTTGGCCTCCAGCGGAAACTCGCCGCCAAAGGTGGTTTCCGGGTAGCGCTTGAGCGCCGGGAAATACCATTCGCCGTCGTAGCGCACTGCCAGCGGTTTGTCGTTGGCGATCAGTTCGGCGCCCAGGCTCAGGCCGAACAGGATCAGGAACAGCCACAGTGACCACCAGCCGCGGCGGTTGGCTTTGAAACGCTCGAAGCGTCGACGGTTGAGAGGGGACAGGTTCATCTCAGTGCTCCCGGCTGTCGAAGTCGATTCGCGGGTCGACCAGGGTGTAGGTCAGGTCGCCGATCAGTTTCACCACCAGGCCCAGCAAGGTGAAGATGAACAGGGTGCCGAAGACTACCGGGTAGTCTCGGTTAATCGCCGCCTCAAAACTCATCAGGCCCAGCCCGTCGAGGGAGAAAATCACCTCGATCAGCAGCGAGCCGGTGAAGAAAATGCCAATGAATGCCGAGGGGAAACCGGCGATCACCAGCAGCATGGCGTTGCGGAACACATGGCCGTAGAGCACCCGGTTAGGGCTCAAGCCTTTGGCTTTGGCAGTCACCACGTATTGCTTGTTGATCTCGTCGAGGAAGCTGTTCTTGGTCAGCAGGGTCATGGTGGCGAAGTTGCCGATGACCAGCGCGGTGACCGGCAACACCAAGTGCCAGAAGTAATCGAGGATCTTGCCGGTGGTGCTCAGCTCATCGAAGTTGTTCGAGGTCAGGCCGCGCAGCGGAAACCAGTCCAGGTAGCTGCCACCGGCAAACACCACGATCAGCAATATGGCGAAGAGGAATGCCGGTATCGCATAGCCGACAATGATCGCCGAGCTGGTCCAGACGTCGAAGTGACTGCCGTGGCGGGTGGCTTTGGCGATCCCCAGGGGGATCGACACCAGGTACATGATCAGGGTGCTCCACAGCCCCAGCGAGATCGACACCGGCATCTTTTCGATGATCAGGTCGATGACCTTGGCATCACGAAAGAAGCTCTCGCCAAAATCCAGCTGGGCGTAGTTCTTGATCATGATCCACAGGCGTTCCGGTGCCGATTTGTCGAAACCGTACATCTTTTCGATTTCTTTGATCAGCGCCGGGTCCAGGCCCTGGGCGCCACGGTAGTTGGAGCCGGCCACCGAAACTTCGGCACCGCCACCGGCGATACGGCTGGTGGCGCCCTCGAAGCCCTCGAGCTTGGCAATCATCTGCTCGACCGGGCCGCCGGGGGCAGCCTGGATGATCACGAAGTTGATGATCAAAATGCCCAGCAAGGTGGGGATGATCAGCAGCAAACGCCGAAAGATATAGGCCAGCATGCTAGTGCGTCCCTTCGGTCGGTGGCGCATCTGGCGCAGGGTTCAAGGGTATCGACGGCTCGACATCCGGCTTGATCCACCAGGTGTTGATGCCGATGTCGTACTTGGGCGATACCTTCGGATGGCCAATGTGGTTCCAGTACGCCACCCGCCAGGTTTTGATGTGCCAGTTGGGGATCACGTAGTAGCCCCACTGCAGCACCCGGTCCAGGGCCCGGCAATGCTCGATCAGGCTTTGCCGTGAGTCGGCGTTGATCAGGTCTTCGACCAGGCTGTCGATGGCCGGATCCTTGAGACCGATGAAGTTGCGACTGCCGGGGTTGTCGGCAGCGGCGCTCTGCCAGAATTCGCGCTGTTCGTTGCCCGGTGAGTTGGACTGCGGGTAGCCACCGACGATCATGTCGAAATCACGCGAGCGCAGGCGGTTGATGTACTGGGACACATCGACCCGGCGAATCACCAGGTCGATGCCCAGGTCGGCGAGGTTGCGTTTGAACGGCAGCAGGATGCGCTCGAACTCGGTCTGGGCCAGCAGGAATTCGATGGACACCGGTTTGCCCTGGGTATCGACCATCTTGTCGTCGACGATGCGCCAGCCGGCGTCCTGCAGCAGTTTGTAGGCTTTGCGTTGCTGCTCGCGGATCATGCCGCTGCCATCGGTCACCGGATTGCTGAAAGCCTGGGTGAAGACTTGATCGGGGATCTTGCCGCGCAACGGCTCGAGAATCTTCAGTTCAGCGGCATCAGGCAAGCCGCGGGCGGCCATGTCGGAGTTTTCGAAGTAACTGCCGGTGCGGGTATAGGCGCCGTTGAACAGTTGCTTGTTGGTCCACTCGAAGTCCAGCAGCAGGCTTAGCGCCTCGCGTACCCGGACATCCTGGAACAGCGGGCGGCGAATATTGAAGACGAAGCCTTGCATGCCGGTCGGGTTGCCGTTGGGCAGCTCTTCCATGAGCAGGCGTTTCTGGCGGACAGCGGGCACGTCGTAGGCGGTGGCCCAGCTTTTCGCTGCGGTTTCCAGGCGGTAGTCAAACTGGCCGGCTTTCAACGCTTCCAGCGACACCGAACTGTCGCGGTAGTAGTCGGTGGTCATCACGTCGAAGTTGTAGAAACCACGGTTGACCGCCAGGTCTTTACCCCAGTAGTCCTTGACGCGCTCGTAGCGGATCGAGCGCCCTGCCTTTACCTCGGCAACCTTGTAAGGG
Organism: Pseudomonas sp. NUPR-001; assembly: GCF_052147955.1. Taxonomy (NCBI): domain Bacteria; kingdom Pseudomonadati; phylum Pseudomonadota; class Gammaproteobacteria; order Pseudomonadales; family Pseudomonadaceae; genus Pseudomonas; species Pseudomonas sp. NUPR-001. The sequence goes on along the minus strand of NZ_CP197353.1, from coordinate 4,066,322 downwards.
CCGCTGCCCAAGGGGACCTCCAGGTTACCCTTGGTGAATTCACGTCCTTCCCACCAGTGTTTGGGCAGCACCGGCAGTTGCCCGAGAATCAGCGGTAGCTCACGGTTGTTGCTGTGCTTGAACTTGAACAGTACGCGCTGCGGGTCTTCGGCGATCACCTCGGCAACATCGGCGTAGTAGGTGCGAAACAGCGGGGCGCCACTGTTGACCAGGGTGTTGAAGGTAAACACCACGTCTTCGGCGTGTATCGGGTGGCCGTCATGGAAGCGCGCTTCGGGGCGCAGGTAGAAGCGTACCCAACTGTTGTCCGGGGCCTTTTCGATCTTGCCGGCCACCAGCCCGTACTCGGTAAACGGCTCGTCGAGGCTTTGGGTCATCAGGGTGTCGTAGATCAGGCTGATGTCATCGGCCGGCACCCCTTTGTTGATGAACGGGTTGAGGCTGTCGAAGCCGCCAAAACCGGCCTGGCGGAAGGTGCCGCCTTTAGGGGCGTCCGGATTGACGTACTCGAAGTGCTTGAAGTCTGCCGGGTACTTCGGCGGCTCGTCGTACAGGGTCAGTGCATGTTGCGGGGCGGCCAGTGCCTGGAAACTAAAGCAGGCCAGCAGCACCGCGCAGGCCTTCAGGCGCAGGTCGGGCAGTGACATCATTGGGCATTCTCCGAAGGCTTTATCCACCAGCTGTTGAGCCCCAGGGTATAGGGCGGCGTGGCGACGAAGGCGAACCGATTGCGGTAGGCCAGGCGATGGTTATCCAGGTACCAGTTGGGAATCATGTAGTGGTGCCACAGCAATACCCGGTCCAGGGCCCGCGCCGCCGCCACTTGTTCATCGCGGCTGTTGGCGGCAAGCAGGGTGTCGAGCAGGTGATCGATGATCGGGTCTTTGACGCCAGCATAGTTCTTGCTGCCTTTGGTCGAGGCCTGGCTGGAGTGAAAGTACAGCCACTGCTCAAGGCCCGGGCTGAGGGTCTGGTTCAAGGTCATCAGGATCATGTCGAAGTCGAACTGGTCCAGGCGCTGTTTGTACTGGGCCCGGTCGACAGTGCGCAAGCGTGCGTCGATGCCGATACTGGCAAGGTTCTCGACATACGGCTGCAGAATCCGCTCGAGGTTGGGGTTCACCAGTAACAGCTCAAGCTTGAGTTGCTTGCCCTGGCTGTCGACCAGGCGCTGGCCATTGAGTTTCCAGCCCGCCTGGGTCAGCAGGCCGAGTGCTTTGCGCAGGGTCTGGCGGTTGATGCCGCGCCCGTCGGTGTGGCTGACCTGGTAAGGCTCGGTGAACATCGCCGCAGGCAACTCATCCCGGTAGGGCGCCAACAGTAACCATTCCTTCCCCACCGGCAGGCCCTTGGCGGCGAACTCGCTGTTAGGGTAGTAGCTCTTTGCACGGCGATAGGCACTGCTGAACAAGGTGCGGTTGGTCCACTCGAAATCCAGCATCAGGCCCAGGGCCTGGCGAACCCGCGCGTCACTGAAGGTGGCCCGGCGACTGTTCATGAACAGCCCTTGGGTCTGGGTCGGGATCTTGTGCGGGATTTGTGCCTTGATCACCTCGCCACGGCGCACGGCCGGGAAGTTGTAGCCGTTGGCCCAATTCTTGGCCTGATGTTCGATATAGATATCGAACTCGCCGGCTTTGAAGGCTTCGAAGGCCACGGCACTGTCGCGGTAGAACTCATACTCTACGCGGGCGAAGTTGTACTTGCCGCGATTGACTGCAAGGTCCTTGCCCCAATAGTTCTCAACACGCTCGAACACCAGGCGTCGCCCCGGCTGAACCTGGGTGATGCGGTAGGGGCCACTGCCCAGCGGCGGTTCGAAGGTGGTGGCTTTGAAGTCGCGACCTTTCCAGTAATGCGCCGGCAGCACCGGCATCTCGCCCAGGCGCAGGATCAGCAGCGGATTACCGGCGCGTTTGAACACGAAGCGGATACGTCGCGGGTTGAGGATGTCGACCCGTTTCACTTCCTGCAGGTTAGTGCGATAGATCGGGTGGCCTTCCTTGAGCAGCGTGCGGTAGGAAAACGCTACATCGCTGGCGGTGATCGGTTGGCCGTCATGAAATCGCGCTTCTTCGCGCAAGTTGAATACCACCCAGCTGCGGTCTTCGCTGTACTCCACAGAGCGGGCGATCAGGCCATAGCTGGAGGTGGGTTCATCGCCCGACGGGTCGTATTGGCCAGTGCCGACCATCAACGGCTCGTTGAGCTCGGTGACCCCATACTGCAAGAAGTTGGGGGTGGTAACCGGGCTTGAACCTTTGAAGGTATAGGGGTTAAGGGTGTCGAACGTGCCGAATGCCATGGCACGCAAGGTACCGCCCTTGGGCGCTTGCGGATTGACCCAGTCGAAGTGGGTGAATTTGGCTGGATACTTGAGCGTGCCGAACTGGGCGTAACCGTGGCTTTCGCTGATTGTGGCGCCCGCAGGAAAGCTCAAGGCCAGGCTGAATGTCAGCAACAGGAGGGGACGTATCAAGTCGGCGATCCGATCCAGGCGGCTTGGGCTTTGTTGCGGCTACAGTAACAGCTTGTATGGACTGGAAAAAGACCGGAGATGGCCTGGTGGGAGCGGGCTTGCCCCGCGATTGCGGTGTATCAGTCACATCGCATCGCGGGGCAAGCCCGCTCCTACAGCAAACCTGGGACTTAGTGCGGCAGGTAGACGGTCAGGGTCTGGCCGGGTTTGAGGGCGTGACCGCTGCGAGGGTTCCAGCGCTTGAGGTGCTGCATCTCGACGTTGAAGCGCTTGGCCACCAGGTACAGGGAGTCACCTTTGCGGACCTTGTACTGGGTGGATTTTTTCTGGTTTTTGCCCTGTACCGGCTGGGCGCTTTGCATCACCAGGGTCTGGCCGGCCTTGAGGCGGTGGCCGGAGAGTTTGTTCCAGCGCTGCAGGTCTTTGACGCTGACCTTGTTGGCCTTGGCAATGCTGCCCAGGCTGTCGCCACGCTTGACCCGGTAGCGGCTGTTGCGAGTGGTGCTCGTACGCGGCGTTGCTTCAGCCAGGGCCGCTTCGAATACGGCCTTTTTAGGCTGCAAGGACAACAGCTCTTCAGGCTTGAGGTTCGACAGGCTGGCGGTCAGCATCTGCGCTTTGGCTGTGGGCACCAGCAGTTGTTTCGGGCCATCGACGGTCATGCGTTTCTTGAACGCCGGGTTGAGCTGGAACAGCTCGTCTTCGTCGATCTCGGCCAGCTCGGCGACCCGCGACAAGTCGAGGCGGTCGTTGATGGCGACAGCTTCGAAGTAGGGTTCGTTGGCGATCGGGTTGAGGTTGACGCCATAGGCCTGCGGGGTCATGACCACTTGCGACAGCGCCAGCAGTTTTGGCACGTAGTCACGGGTTTCCTGCGGCAGAGGCAGGTTCCAGTAGTCGGTAGGCAAGCCGAGCCGCTCGTTGCGCTCGATCGCCCGGCTGACCGTGCCTTCGCCGGCGTTGTAGGCCGCCAGGGCGAGCAACCAGTCACCGTTGAACATGTCGTGCAGACGGGTCAGGTAGTTCAGCGCCGCGTTGGTCGAGGCGGTGATGTCGCGACGGCCGTCGTAGAAGCGGGTTTGACGCAGGTTGAAGTGGCGGCCGGTCGAGGGAATGAATTGCCACAGGCCTACCGCATGGGCGCGGGAATAGGCCATCGGGTTGTAGGCGCTTTCAATCGCCGGCAACAGGGCCAGTTCCAGCGGCATGTTGCGCTCTTCAAGGCGCTCGACGATGTAGTGGATGTACAGGCTGCCACGGTCACCGGCGGTTTCCAGGAACGACGGGTTGCTGGCGAACCACAGGCGTTGCTGTTCGATGCGCGGATTGACCGCCATGTCGTCTTGCAGGGCGAAGCCCTGGCGCATGCGCTCCCAGACATCCTGAGGCGCCTGCTCGGCTTGCTTGACCGGCACGAACACCGGTTTTTGCTTCATCCGCGCCTGGTAGTTGTGCGCGCGAACGCTCTCGGATTCGTCGATCTGACGGGTGCTCTGGCAGCCCACCAGGGTGGCGGCCAGGGCCAGCGCACTGGCTTGGGCCAGGCGCGTCAGGGCGACGGAATTGAAGGTTCTGCGGCTATTGGACGACATTGGCGAGGACAAAGTTCCGGGCAAAAATGTCGGGCGATTCTAGAAAGCGGCCCCCCTGTGGTCAACCTTTGAGAACTTTTGGGTCCTAGCAGCCGCTGCTTAGAAGCTGTCCTTCCAAGCCCGTAATCCAGCAAAAACAGCACTTTGCGTAGGGGTTATGCGGGCACTCCGTTCGTCTATTTTTTCTTTAACGGATGTTTCGGCGGTGCGCAAAAAGGGGTTGGTGAGTTTTTCCAGTGCCAGGGTTGATGGCAACGTGATGCGATCTTGCGCGCGCAGTTGGGTAACGTCGTCAAAACGTTGGGCAATGTGCTGGTTTTCCGGCTCCACCGCCTTGGCAAAACGCAGGTTGCTGAGGGTGTACTCATGGGTGCAATACACCAGAGTCTGGGCGGGCAGAGCAGCCAGGCGCTGTAGCGAATGGTGCATTTGCTCGGCGGTGCCCTCGAACAAGCGTCCGCATCCTGCGGCAAACAACGTGTCGCCACAGAACAGCAGCGGGGTGGCCGTTTGCCCGCAATAATAAGCAATGTGCCCCAGGGTGTGCCCAGGCACGGCCAGCACTTGCAGGTCGAGGCCGAGAACGTTGAGGCTGGCATTGTCGTCCAGCGCCAGGTCGCGGCCTGGGATGCGTTCGTTGGCTGGGCCGCAGACCCGGGCGCCAGTGGCTTTCTTCAGGGCTTCGACACCGCCCACATGGTCGTGATGGTGGTGGGTGATGAGGATGTCGCTCAGCTGCCAGCCCGGGTGGGCGGTGAGCCACGCCAGCACCGGTGCCGCATCGCCCGGGTCGACCACCGCACAACGCTGGTTGGCAGTGTCTTGTAACAACCAGATGTAGTTGTCGGTGAAAGCGCGCAGGGCATCGATCTGTATCATGGTGCAATTCGCCAAACGTTGGACATGGGTGCATCTTAGTAGCTATGCACGCTGTCGAGAACCTTCAAGGGAGACTGCAATGACCGATCAAGCCTTCGCCCAGGCCGATCCGCAGTGGCTGGAGCTGATCAGCCTGGCCCGCGACTGGTTCGCCGGCCCTCTGGGGCAGTTGATGCTTCATGAAGAACAGCGCCTGCTCGAAGACGAGCTGGGGCGCTACTTTGGCGGTTATCTGGTGCACTACGGGCCCTGTGCCGAGCCGCCGCCGAAAGCGCCGCAGGTGCAACGCAACGTGCGTCTTGGCGCGCCGTTGCCGGGGGTCGAGATCGTTTGTGAAGAACAGGCCTGGCCGCTGAGCGAACACGCTGCCGACGTGGTGGTGTTGCAGCACGGCCTGGATTTCAGCCTGTCGCCCCATGGCCTGCTGCGTGAAGCCGCCAGCAGTGTGCGCCCGGGCGGGCATCTGGTGATCATCGGCATCAACCCCTGGAGCAGTTGGGGCGTGCGTCGTGTGTTCGCCCACGATGCGTTGCGCAAGGCGCGCTGTATTTCCCCGTCACGGGTCGGCGACTGGCTTAACCTGCTGGGCTTCGCGCTGGAGAAACGCCGGTTCGGGTGCTATCGTCCGCCGCTCGCGTCGCCGGCCTGGCAACAGCGTCTTGCGGGCTGGGAGCGAGTTGCCAGCGGCTGGCAAGGTGCTGGGGGTGGCGTCTATCTGCTGGTAGCGCGCAAGATGGTGGTCGGTTTGCGGCCATTGCGCCTGGAACGCCGCGAACCCATGGGCAAACTGCTGCCCTTGCCGATGGCCAAGGTCAACCGACGCCACTCCGAACCCTGAGTGTCCGGCCCTGCGCATCACGCAGGCCACAATCATTGATGAAAAGGCTGTAAATGAGCGATAGCGTCGAAATCTTTACCGATGGTGCCTGCAAGGGCAATCCTGGCCCGGGTGGCTGGGGCGTCCTGATGGTCTGCAAGGGCGTCGAGAAGGAGCTGTGGGGTGGCGAGCCGGAAACCACCAACAACCGCATGGAACTGATGGCCGCGATCAAGGGCCTGGAAGCCCTCAAGCGCGAGTGTGAGGTGCTGTTGGTCACCGACTCCCAGTACGTGATGAAGGGCATCAACGAGTGGATGGTCAACTGGAAGAAGCGCGGCTGGAAAACCGCCGCCAAAGAGCCGGTTAAAAACGCCGACCTCTGGCAACTGCTCGACGAACAGGTAGGGCGCCACAAAGTGACCTGGAAATGGGTGCGCGGGCATATTGGCCATCATGGCAACGAGCGTGCCGACCAGTTGGCCAACCGTGGTGTTGACGAAGTGCGCGGGCTGCGCTGAGAACACCAGCCGCCACTTGGCCGCGAGCTGAGGTAGAATGCGCGGCTTTCACCAAGCAAGTTGTAGGCGACAGGAGGCCACCGGCGTGGAGATTCAGAGCAACAGGTCGGTCGTCCTGGACACCGAAACCACGGGTATGCCGGTTACCGACGGCCACCGCGTCATCGAGATCGGCTGTGTCGAATTGATGGGCCGACGTCTGACCGGGCGTCACTTTCACGTCTATCTGCAGCCGGACCGCGAGAGCGACGAAGGGGCGATTGGCGTACACGGTATCACCGACGCCTTCCTGCTCGACAAACCGCGTTTTGCCGAAGTGGCCGATGAATTCTTCGAGTTCATCCAGGGCGCTCAGCTGATCATCCACAACGCAGCGTTCGACGTTGGCTTTATCAACAACGAGTTCGCCCTGGTCGGTCAGCATGATCGCGCTGACATCTCACAGCATTGCACCATCCTCGATACCCTGATGATGGCGCGCGCCCGCCACCCCGGGCAGCGCAACAGCCTTGATGCCTTGTGCAAACGCTACGGTATCGACAACTCGGGCCGTGAGCTGCACGGCGCATTGCTCGACTCGGAGCTGCTGGCTGACGTCTACCTGAGCATGACGGGCGGCCAGACCAGCCTGTCGCTGGCCGGGCAGGGCGCAGAGGGCGAGGAAGGCGGTGAAGGCAGCCGCGGCAGCGAAATTCGTCGCCTCAGCGGCCGGCAACCGGGCCGGATCATTCAGGCCACCGAGCAAGAGCTTGAAGCTCACCTCGCTCGCCTGGAAGCCATTGCCAAGTCGGCCGGTGGCCCGGCGTTGTGGCAGCAGTTGGCCGAGCGTACCTGAGGCAGATTGCCGCGCAAGGGGGCGTGCAAGCTTCTACCCTGAAATGACAAGCGTGTCATTCGGAGTAGACGCCCCCTCATGTACAAGGACCTCAAGTTCCCTGTCCTGATCGTTCACCGCGATATCAAGACCGACTCGGTAGCGGGCGAGCGCGTACGCGGTATTGCCCAAGAGCTGGCCCAGGACGGCTTCACCATTCTTTCGGCAGTCGATTACAGCGAAGGCCGCCTGGTTGCCTCGACCCATCACGGTCTGGCCTGCATGCTGATTGCCGCCGAAGGTGCGGGTGAGAACCGCCATCTGTTGCAGAACATGGTTGAGCTGATTCGCCTGGCGCGGATGCGCGCACCGCACTTGCCGATCTTTGCCCTGGGCGAACAGGTCACCCTGGAAAATGCGCCGGCCGATGTCATGAGCGAATTGAATCAGCTGCGCGGCATTCTGTATTTGTTTGAAGACACCGTGCCGTTTCTGGCCCGGCAAGTGGCGCGGGCAGCGCACAACTACCTCGATGGCCTGTTGCCGCCGTTTTTCAAAGCGTTGGTGCAGCACACCGAACAGTCCAACTATTCCTGGCACACCCCGGGGCATGGCGGCGGCGTGGCCTACCGCAAAAGCCCGGTCGGCTTGGCTTTCCATCAGTTCTTCGGCGAAAACACCCTGCGTTCGGATCTCTCGGTGTCGGTACCTGAGCTGGGCTCGTTGCTCGATCACACCGGCCCTTTGGCGGCAGCTGAAAGCCGAGCGGCAAAGAATTTCGGGGCCGACCACACGTTTTTCGTGATCAACGGCACCTCCACGGCCAACAAAATCGTCTGGCATTCGATGGTCGGACGAGACGATCTGGTGCTGGTTGACCGCAACTGCCACAAGTCGGTGGTACACGCCATCATCATGACCGGTGCGATCCCGCTGTACTTGTGCCCAGAGCGCAATGAGTTGGGGATCATCGGGCCGATTCCGCTGAGTGAATTCAGCGCGGAATCGATTCGCGCCAAGATCCAGGCCAACCCCTTGACCCAGGGGCGCGAGCCCAAGGTGAAACTGGCGGTGGTGACCAATTCGACCTATGACGGCCTGTGCTACAACGCCGAGTTGATCAAGCAGGTGCTGGGCAACAGTGTCGAAGTGCTGCATTTCGATGAGGCCTGGTATGCCTACGCGGCCTTCCATCCGTTTTTTGCCGGTCGCTATGCCATGGGCACGTCGCGTAGCGCGGATGGCCCCTTAGTGTTCAGTACGCACTCGACACACAAACTGCTGGCGGCTTTCAGCCAGGCGTCGATGATTCATGTGCAGGATGGGGGCACCCGGCAACTGGACCGTGACCGTTTCAACGAAGCGTTCATGATGCATATTTCCACCTCACCGCAATACAGCATCCTGGCGTCGTTGGATGTGGCCTCGACCATGATGGAAGGGCCTGCAGGGCGTTCGTTGATGCAGGAAATGTTCGACGAGGCCTTGAGCTTTCGCCGGGCGATGGCCAATTTGCGCCAGCACATTGCCGCCGACGATTGGTGGTTCAGCATCTGGCAGCCACCCCAGGGCGAGGGTGTGCATCAACTCAGCACAAGCGATTGGTTGTTGGCGCCGCACGCCGACTGGCACGGGTTTGCCGAGGTCAGCGATGACTATGTGTTGCTTGATCCGATCAAGGTGACCTTGGTTATGCCCGGGCTCAATGCGGGTGGTGCATTGAGCGAACATGGCATTCCGGCGGCGGTGGTCAGCAAATTTCTCTGGGAGCGAGGCCTGGTGGTGGAAAAAACCGGGCTCTATACCTTTCTGGTGCTGTTCTCCATGGGCATTACCAAGGGTAAATGGAGCACTTTGCTGACGGAGTTGCTGGAGTTCAAACGCAACTACGACGCCAACACCGACCTGCTGGAGAGCCTGCCTTGTGTCGCCCGCCTTGATCCACTGCGCTATCAGGGCTTGGGTTTGCGTGACCTGTGTGATCAGTTGCACGCCTGTTACCGCAGCAATGCCACGGCCAAACAGCTCAAGCGGCTGTTTACACGCTTGCCCGAAGTGGTGATGAAGCCTGCTGACGCCTATGACCGGATGGTGCGCGGGGAGGTAGAGGCGGTGCCGATCGACCAACTGATTGGGCGGGTCGCCGCAGTCATGCTGGTGCCGTATCCGCCAGGTATACCGCTGGTGATGCCTGGCGAGCGCTTCACCGAAGCGACGCGTTCGATCATTGATTATCTGGCATTCGCCGCGGCCTTCGACAGCGGCTTCCCCGGTTTTGTCGCTGATGTGCATGGCCTGCAGCATCAGACCGGGGCGCACGGGCGGGTCTATACCGTCGATTGCATCACGGGATGCGGATAATCTCGACGCCGGTACGGGCCAGTTCGAAGCGGTCATCACCCAAATGATTGACCTTATCGCCAATAGCCAGGGTGTAGGTGGTAATGGGCAGGGAAGGGGCGCTACCGTCGGCGTTCGGAATGGCTTCCTGAAACTCATGAACGGGGTAGATGCGGCCTTCTGCGTCCCGTGCATGAAACCGTCCGACAAGTACTGCTGTCATTTACCGTGCAACCTCTAGGAATTTTCTGTCAGGCATAGACCACCGATTACCCCTGTAGTTTTGCCCGCTCGGAAAAAAACTTTCGCCGCTGGGCAGATCATCTATACCTACAAGTTCCTTTGTCCTCTATGTCAGGAAATTGCCATGAGTCAGGAGTATTCGGTAGCCGTCGTTGTCGGCAGCTTGCGCAAGGCGTCTCTCAACCGCAAAGTCGCCCTGGCACTGGCGGAGCTTGCGCCCGCTAACCTCAAATTGAAAATTGTCGAAATCGGCGATTTGCCGCTCTACAACGAAGACATCGATGTTGAACCGCCGGCGGCCTACACCGCCTTCCGTGAACAACTGCGCGACAGTGATGCGGTGCTGTTCGTTACCCCGGAATACAACCGCTCGGTGCCAGGGGTGCTGAAAAACGCCATTGATGTGGGCTCCAGGCCCTATGGGCAAAGTTCCTGGAGTGGCAAGCCTGGCGCGGTCATCAGTGTTTCGCCGGGGGCGGTGGGCGGCTTTGGCGCGAACCATCACTTGCGCCAGTCCCTGGTGTTTCTCGATGTGCCGTGCATGCAACAGCCGGAGGCCTACATCGGCGGGGCGGCGAGTCTGTTTGATGAGAATGGCAAGCTGTCGGAGAAGACGCGGCCGTTCCTGCAGGGCTTTATCGATAGATATGCGGCGTGGGTAGAGCGGTATCAGGAGTAAAGCTTCGCGGGGCAAGCCCGCTCCTACCCGGTAGGAGCGGGCTTGCCCCGCGATCAAAGCTCTGTTTATTACACCGCCTGCGGCATCTCCCCACGCGCCAGACGCTTATTGATATCAGCGATAACTTCCGGCAGTTCATTGATGGTGTCGATCAGGTAGTGCGGGCGTGAACCTTCGAACAGTGCGTGGATGCGCTTGCGTTCACTGTCCAGCTTGTCCGAGGCGAGGGCACGGTAACCTTCGTAGGTCAGGCCCAGGGCGTTCCCCGAACACACCAGCGCCACAGTCCACATGCCAGCACGGCGGCCCTCGAGGATGCCTGGCACGGTGTCGTCGACTTTCACGCACGCGGCAACATCATCGATGCCAAGGGCAATCACGTTGGCCAGTGCCTGGGCAGGCCAAGGGCGACCGTTCGGCGTTTCATCGGTGGCCACCACGTGGTCGGCGACATAACCATTCTGTGCGGCCAGCTCGACCACTTTGTCCATCACCACTTTCGGATAGCCGGAGCAGGAGCCAATTTTCAGGCCCTCGTTGCGCAGGCCCGTCAGGGTATCCAGGGCGCCGGGAATCAGCGCCGAGTGCACGGCGATCTTTTCGATCTGCAAGGGCATGAAGCGTTCGTAGATTGCGGTCACATCGTCGTCAGTCGGGGTGCGACCAAACACCTTGCGATAACGTTCGGCAATAGCCGGTTGATCGCACAGGGTGCGGATGTGGTCCCATTTACCCATGCCCATCGGGCCGCGGGCTTCTTCGATGGACACCTCAACGTCGAACTCGGCGAAAGCTTCAACAAAAATCTGCGTCGGGGCGAAGGAGCCGAAGTCGACCACGGTACCGGCCCAGTCGAGGATGGCGGCTTGCAGTTGGGTTGGATTGCTGTAGTTCATGTGCACATTCCTAGAAAGAGGGTCGGCGGTTCAGATGTCCAGTACTTCCATTTCCCGCAGCACGTCGGCCACGGCGTTCACGGCGGCTTGCATGCCGTCCGGGCCAACGACGCCGATGCAACCGACGCGGAAGGTTTCCACCTGGGTCAGCTTGCCCGGGTAGAGGATGAAGCCTTTGGCCTTGACCCGCTCGTAGAAGTCTTTGAACTGATAGCGCGGGTCATTCGGCGCGTGGAAGGTGACGATGATCGGCGCCTGGATCTCGGCCGGCAGAAAGCTGTGCAGGCCGATGGCCGCCATGCCGTCGAGCAGCACTTTGCAGTTGCTGGCATAGCGCTGGTGGCGGGCGGGCAAACCACCTTCTTCGTTGTACTGCAACAGTGCTTCATGCAGCGCGGCAACCACATGGGTTGGCGGGGTGAAGCGCCATTGGCCGGTTTTGGCCATATAAGCGTGTTGGTCTTGCAGGTCCATGGCCAGGGACGGTGAGTTCCCTTCAGCCGCAGCCAGCGAAGTTTTGTTGGCGAAGACAAAGCCCATGCCCGGTACACCTTCCAGGCATTTGCCGGAGGCGGCGATCAGGGCGTCGAACGGTACTTCGCGGGCATCGATCGGCAGCGCGCCGAAGGAGCTCATGGCATCAATGATCAGGCGCTTGCCGTGGCGGGCCACGACCTGGGCGATCTCGGGCAACGGGTTGAGGATGCCGGTACTGGTTTCACAGTGGATCAGTGCCACATGGGTGATGCTGGCATCAGCGCCCAGCAGGCGGTCGACGTCGGCAGCGGTGGTCGGTTCGTCTTCAGCGGTTTCAAAGGTGCTGTAGGCACGGCCCAGCACTTTGCAGATCTTCGCCAGACGCTGGCCATAGGCACCGTTGATCAGCACCAGAACCTTGCCATCACGTGGTACCAGGGTGCCGATCGCCGCTTCCACGGCGAAGGTGCCGCTGCCTTGCAGGGGCACGCAGTGGTGGCTGTCGGCGCCGTTGACGATGGCCAGCAGTTGCTCGCACAGGCTGGCGGTCAGCTGGTTGAAATCACGGTCCCAGGAGCCCCAGTCCACCATCATCGCTTGGCGGGTGCGGGACGAGGTGGTCAATGGACCAGGGGTCAGCAGGATAGGGGCGTTGCTCATTCCGAAGTTCCTCACAAGCGGTGGGCTGAAACTACGGGGCCTAAGTTGCAATTCTGCGCGTCATCAATCAAATTGTTTGTTGTTATGCCAGCCATAAGTCAGGCCGATAGATATGAACCTGTTTCAGCTCCGTGCGTTCGATGCGGTGGCCCGCGAGGGCAGTTTTACCCGTGCTGCGGCGCGGTTGTTCATCAGCCAGCCGGCGGTCACCGGGCATATCAAGGCCCTGGAAGAGCACTACCAGATCACCTTGTTGCGGCGCACCGCCCGGCGCGTCGAGCTGACTGAGGAGGGCACACGCCTGGCGGCGATCACGCGGGCCATGTTTGGTCTGGCCGAGGAAGCCCAGGCCATGCTTGAGGCCAATCGCCAGTTGCTCACCGGGCGCCTGGAAGTCGCGGCCGACGGGCCACACCGGGTCATGCCGATGCTCGCGCAATTGCGTGCGCGCTATCCCGGCATTACCGTTAATTTGCGCTTGGGCAATGCCCAGGAGACCTTGGCGGCGCTGCTCAGTGAACATGCGGACGTGGCGGTGCTGACCGAGGTCGAGCCGCGCAAGGGGCTGTACCTGCAACATCTGGGCGCATCGCAGATCTGTGCCTTGCTGCCGGCCGGCCATCCGTTGGCTGCAGACCGCCAGGCACTGGCGCTCAGTGCCCTGGACCGGCAGATCATGGTACTGCGCGAGCCCAGTTCGATCACCCGACGCACCTTTGACCAGGCCTGTGTGCAGGCCAAGGTGCAGCCGCGGGTGCTGCTTGAGCTGGACAGCCGTGAGGCGGTAACCGAAGCGGTCGCCGCCGAGCTGGGTATCGGAATCGTCTCGTCGGTAGAGATGAGCCATGACCCGCGCGTGGTGGCGCGCGAGATCATCGGGGCAGGCCTGGTCAACCAGCACATGATCGGCTGTCTGGAGCGTCGCCGTGAACTGCGCTTGATCCAGGCATTCCTGAGCCTGGCACCCAGCCCGTGAAGCGGTGCTGGCATTTTTTCTTGCGGCCCCTAAGATGGCGGTCAAACCAGTCGGGTAAGGCGAAAAACTGTTGATGGCGGGCAAAGACACCATCTCCATGCAATTGGTGCGCGAGGCATTGCTGCAGAGCTGTGCGCCGGGCGCGCCGACGCAGGCGCTGCTCAACCGCATCGGCATCGATCCGGCGCTGCTTGAACAGGCCGATGCGCGGGTGCCGGCCAGTGCCTACGCACAGCTCTGGCGATTGCTGGCGCGGCGTGGCCATGATGAATTCTTCGGCATGGACCCGCGTGGCCTGCGCAGTGGCAGCCTGGCGTTTCTCTGTCGTGCAGCGATGGCGCAGCCAACGCTCGGCGCCGGGTTGGAAACGGCGTTGGCCTTTCTGTCATTGATGCTCGAAGATGTGCAACCCAGCCTGGTCCGTCAGCAAAGCCTGGCCGAGATTGTCATTGGCGAGCCGCGTGAGCAGCCGCGCCGCGCCTTTACCTATTTCACCTTCTGGATGATTGTCCACGGCGTGGCCTGCTGGCTGGCCGGGCGGCGCATTCCGATCCTGGCCATCGAGCTGCGCTGTGTCGAGCCGCCGTTTTGCGATGATTACCGGGTGATGTTCTCGGAGAATCTGCAATTCGATCGCCCGCGTACACGGATGATCATCGCTGCCGATTGCCTTGACCTGCCGCTCAAACGCAGCGAGGAAGAACTGCAGCGTTTTTTGTGCGAATTGCCGGGCAACATTCTGGTCAAGTACCGCGACCCCGCCAGCCTGGCGCGGCGCATCCGTCAGGATCTGTTGCAGATGACCCCCGGCCACTGGCCCGATGCCGATAGCCTGGCGCGTCAACTGTGTCTGTCGGCATCGACCCTGCGTCGCCGCCTGGCCGAAGAAGGCCAGACCTATCAAGGCCTCAAAGACAGCGTGCGGCGGGAGCTGGCGATCATCTGGCTGGCGGAAGTCGAGCTGAGCTTTGCGGAAATTGCCGAGCGTTTGGGCTTTGCTGACAGCAGCTCGTTCTACAAGGCGTTTCGCAAGTGGTTCGGGTGTAACCCGGGGCATTATCGAACGGTGATTTTGCAGGGCCAGGCACAGGCTTGAAGGCGAGGGCTTTCCTGCTGCATTGATCGGCCTGAACGGCGGAGGCTGACGGTTCATTCCTCTGATGGACGACCGTCATGCCCCCCAAGCAATCCAGCGCTGCCGTGGAAGCAAAGATCACCGATGCAACCGATGACTTTATCAAGGCGCGTCTGCCCGCCTGGTTGAAGCAGGCTTCACCCGAGCAGATCAACGCATTACGCGCGCGCATTGGCGCACATAAGCACACGCAAGAGCAGTTACATACGCTGGTGGCTGCAATCACCTCGCCGGATGCTTATGCCGTTAACCAGCTTGAGCCTTTTTTGCAGGGGCCTTTGGCACTCATTGACGATATTCGTGCGCTTTACTGGCGTGAGGTAAGGCGTTCATTCCGTGTCCCTGTGGGCGGGCTGCTGCCTGAGGACTCGATCCGCTTTATTCATCAACCGGCGTTGCAGCGACTGATGCAGAACTTCGAGTCAGATGCGAGCTTCTACCTCGGCTCAGGCCTGGCCACGTCTGATATAGATCCCGACCCGGTTACCAGTCAGGCTGATCTGGTCAGTGCAGAAACCGACGCTATCAGCCTGTTCTGTCGTGAGGAAGACATAGGGCAGAGTTATCAGTCGCACCTTGATCAGGCCTTTGATGCCAAGGCACTGACCACCTTGACGCTGGACAAGCGCAGCGGGCTGGCACTGGCGGCAGAAATTGCTTCGATGAAGGGTGAGATTACCGCGGCCGAACTGGAGATGTTACGCCGCTTGGTGGCTGACACCGCGCAACTTCACACGCCGGGCTCCGGCTGGCAGGTGTTGCAGTTCCGGCTGCTCGACTGCGCCATTGATGGCGCATTGGCAGTTGAGCAGCAAGATGCCGATGGCCAGGTGCTTCGCGTGGTGCTGTACCTGCCCGCAGCGCCCGAGCGGGAGCTCTACGGGTTCGAGTCCTGGCAGTCGTTGAACGATACCCTGGCTACGCAGTTGCGCTGCGCACAGGATGAGCAGTACCTGCGGCGCCGGGTCAACCTTGGGCAGTTACCGGCAATGCTCAATACCTTGCGTAAGCGTCTCGCAGATCCCGTACCAGACCTGCAAGTGGCTGGGCAGGCCCCTGTTGGTGATATCTTCGCAAGCCTGGCAACTCAGCAGGTTCAGCGCATCAAGGACGATGCCCGCAAACTGCTGGTGCCGACTGATGATGCCGATCACGCAGCCTCGGAAAAGCGCCTGGAAGCGATGCAGAACGCGGGGCTGGTGATGCTCAATGTGGCCGGTTTTTTCGTCCCGGTGCTGGGCACGCTGTTACTGGCTCAGACGGTCGTGCAATTGACCTCGGAAACCTACGAAGGGGTGCGCGACTGGTCACGTGGCCGTCAGCATGAGGCGCTGGAACATTTACTAGGTGTGGCTGAAACCCTGGCAGTTGGGGCTGCGGTCGCTGGCGGTGCCCATGTCATTGCCAAAGGTTTTGCGCGCAGCGCTTTTGTTGAGGGGCTGGTACCGGTCAGCAACGCTGCCGATGCGCCACGGTTGTGGTCTGAAGACCTGCAACCCTACATCGCAAGCGGCGTACCCGAGTTGGCCCAGGTGCAGAGCAATGGTTTGCACAGTGATGGTCAACGCTACTGGTGGCGGCACGAAAGCAATTATTACCAGGTTCGCCAGCGTCAGGGTCGTTGGCAGTTGCAGCATCCTCAGCGGGAGGACGCCTACGGCCCTTGGTTGCAGTCCAATGGCGAGCGTAGTTGGCGCCTGGATTTTGAACGACCACTGGAGTGGCAAGGCAGTGCACGGCTGTTGCGTCGGCTGTGGCCTGACGCGGCGAGTCTCGATGCGCAGCGTATTGAGCAGGTTCTGCAGGTTGCAGGTGTCGATGAAGATGAACTGCGCGGTCTGTTGGTCGAGAATCGAGCGCTGCCGGTGAGCCTGCGTGACACCTTGGAGCGCTTCAGTGTCGATGCTCGGGTCGATGCTTTTTTCGCCGATCTTGAAAAGCAACCGACACAGCAAGCCGAGAAGGCGTTCTACAACTGGTGCCTGGCGCAGATTGATCCCGCAGGGCTGAGCGATGCCGAGCAGCGCGCTGAAGTTGTGGCAAAGGCCGGACAGTTGCGCTCGGGGCTGTTTGAGCATTTCGCCCGGCAATATGTGCCCGCAGAGGATGGCCTGGCGGTGATTCAGCGGGATTTTCCCGGGTTGCCCGATGCTTACGCGTCGTACTTGCTCAGGCAAGCGGGTGATGCGCAGCGGCTGCGCATCACCGAAAGCCGGAAAATTCCCCTGGCACTGGCGGAGCAGGCGCGTTCGCTGCTGCGCCATGCCCGGCTGACCCGGATGCGTGAAGGGTTGTTTCTAGGTCAAAGCTATCAGCCCGACACGGTGGATCTGGTGTTCAACCTGCTTCGTAAACACGCCAGTTGGCCGAGCACTGTCAACCTTGAGCTGCGCGAAGGCTCTAAATATGGCCGCCGCCTTGCGGTGCTTGATCCGCAGAACCGCAACCCTTGGGTGATGGTGTGGCGCGATGGGCGTTTTGAGCTGAGCGACGAACAGGGGGGCGCTTTGGATGTTGAGGTCGATGATCCGGCCGGTCTGCCTGAGGTGCTGCTTGCGGTCTTGCCGCAAGCCGATCGGACGCGTCTGGGCTGGGATACCAACAGTGCCGCCAACCAGGTACGGCAAGATCTGCAGCGCTGGATGCCTACGCAACCTAAAGCGTTGGAGCGTATGCTGGGATGGCCGCAGATCAAGCCTTGGTTCAACCCTGGACAACGCCTGGCAGATGGCCGGGTGGGGTATTTGCTCAGTGGTCGCGGGGAGGGGCGCAGTCAAGCAGAAGCCACACTGCGTGCGCGTATTCGGGCCCTGTATCTCGGCTTCACTGATCAACAGGTGGAAGATTTTCTGAACCTGTTGCTGCAAGCGCCAGGCTCAGCCTTTGACAATTTGCTGGACCAGGAGCAGGAGTTCCAGTTACTGGATGCGGCCCTGGTGACCTGGGAAGCTGAGGTTGGGCAAGCTTCCGGGCCTGCTACGCGTCGCTCGGTTGCCGACGAACTGCGTCGTTGCTGGCGCTTGCAGGGTGATCGGTCCATCGACCGCCATGGCAATCCGCATGGTATGCGCCTGTCCCTGATCGGTAGCGCGATTCAGACGTTACCGGAGATTCCTGCACGGGTCGAATTTGCTCATGTCACGGAATTGACGCTGGTGAACCTGCAGTTGCGCCTGTTGCCTGCTGGATTTCTGCGCTGTTTTAGGGGGGTTAACCGGCTGAATTTGAGTGGCAACCGCCTCACCACTGTACCGGCAAGCCTTGTCCGGCTTACAGAGCTGAGGGTGCTGCAGTTGAACAACAATATGATCCAGATGACCCAGCTTGGCGCAGGCATATTGGGTAGCCTGCAGCAGTTGCAGAGTTTGATGTTATGCCATAACCCGCTTGGGGCAGTCAGTTTGGAGCTGCGCAATCTGTCGCACCTAAGCGAGTTGTACCTGCGTAACTGTGCGTTGCAGACAGTCCCGTCGGGGTTGATCCGATGCTCGTTTCTTGAGTATGCCGACCTGCGTAACAACCGCATCAGCACTATTCCGGAAATGATCCTGCAGGCGCCTCGCTCGTTCCGACGAACGCTTGCGATGCAGGGCAATGCCCTGAGCCCTGCGGTTCAACAACGCCTGGCTGCGCCCGACTCTGTTCCTGCACAGGCCGAAGAGGAGGGTGAACAGGCTTCTCGGCAGCTGTGGACGCAGCTCGCAGATGCAGAGGTACAACAACAGCACCTCACGCTATGGGACAGTCTGCGGGCCGAACCGGGCAGTGATGACTTCTTTCAACTGATCAGTGAACTCTCCGGGACCAGTGACTTTCGCCGGGCCCGGGAAGATCTTGAACGCCGGGTCTGGGAAATGTTCGAAGCGGCGCAGCGCAGCACTGAACTACGTCAGGAACTGTTCAGCCTGGCCGGCAATCCGCGTACCTGTGTCGACAGTGTTGCGTCGTGTTTCAGTGCCCTGGAGGTTCGGGTGTTTGTTGCACGTGCCTTGCAAAACACTACGCTCGGCAGCGCTCAGGCTGCTCGGCTTGACCTGGCAAGGCGCTTGTTCCGCCTGGATCAGGTCGAGCGGATTGCCCGTGCAGATATCGCCGCGCGAATTGCAGCAGGGCGCGGTGTCGATGAAATCGAAGTGAGCCTGGCCTATCGCAGCGGCCTTGCGCGTCAGCTTGGTTTGCCGGGCCAGCCCAGCACCATGCAGTTTGAGGAGATTGCCAGAGTCAGCGAAACGCAGCTTGCCGACGCCGCTGCGGCTGTCCGTGAAGCTGAAGGCAGCGCTGCGCTGGCGCAATTTATCAGTGAGCGGGATTTTTGGCTGGAACACTTGCGTCGTGAGTATGCCGAGCGATTCACTACGGTCGAGCAACCGTTCTGGACGCGGCTCGATGCGTTGAGCGATCAGGAAGACCTGAGCGAAGGTGCCTACCTGCAGCAGGCCAATCAACTGGCCAGCGAGCGCGAGCAGGCAATCAAGGCCTTGGCCCTGAAGCTCACCCAGGAAGCACTGGCTGCTGACCTGGCGGGTGAAGGAGGTCGTTGAAGCCCACCCAGGGCCAGGCCAAACCAGTCATCCAGTTTGACAGCTTTGGCCATTGTCCCGGGGGCCATCCAGCGCGACTATCGTCAGATTCATGGTGCTACTCCAACAATAACAACCAGGAGTCTGACGATGCGTGATTACGCTGTAGCCGCGAGCGGCTTTGACTATCTTCAGGTGGCTGAGGCAGCCCTGCACGGCAGCCTCGATGGGCTCAATGCCTGTGTCGAATGCTGTGATCGCCATGTTGGCAGCGGCAAGATTGCGCTGAACTGGGAAGGCCGCGACGGTCAGAGTGCCCAGTACAGCTTCGAGCAGTTGCAACAGCAGGCTGCACGTTTCGCCAATGTCCTGCGCGCTCAGGGAGTAGGGCCAGGCGATCGGGTTGCCGGTTTGCTGCCACGCATTCCTGAACTGCTGGTTACCGTATTGGCCACCTGGCGCCTGGGCGCTGTCTATCAGCCACTGTTCACTGCGTTCGGGCCTAAAGCGGTCGAACATCGCGTGCATCAGTCCGGTGCGCGCGTGGTCATCACTGATCGCGGCAATCGCGGCAAGCTCGATGATGTGGAGGGGTGCCCGTCGATCATTTGTATCGACGCTGCAAGCGGCTCCAGCGACCTGGACTTCCATCAAGCCGTGGCGGCTGCCAGCGACCTGTGCGAGCCGGTGCTGCTCAACGGCGATGCGCCGTTTCTGATGATGTTCACCTCCGGCACCACCGGGCCGGCCAAGCCGTTGCTGGTGCCGCTGCGCGCCATCGTCGCCTTTCAGGGCTACATGCGCGACGCCATCGACCTGCGTGATGAAGACAATTTCTGGAACCTGGCCGATCCGGGCTGGGCCTATGGTTTGTATTACGCCGTGACCGGCCCGTTGGCGCTCGGCCATTCCACCACCTTCTTCGATGGTCCGTTCAGCGTCGAGAGCACCTGCCGGGTGATCGACAAGTACGCCATCAGCAACCTGGCAGGCTCACCGACGGCTTATCGGCTGTTGATTGCCGCCGGTGATGCATTCTCAGCCCCGATCAAGGGCCGTTTGCGGGTGGTCAGCAGCGCCGGTGAGCCGCTCAACCCGGAAGTGATCCGCTGGTTCGGCCAGGAACTGGGCGTGACCATCCATGACCATTACGGCCAGACCGAACTGGGCATGGTGTTGTGCAACCACCACGGTTTACAGCACCCGGTGCACCTGGGGGCGGCTGGTTATGCCATCCCCGGCCACCGCATTGTCGTACTCGATGACCAGCACCAGGAGTTGCCTGCCGGCCAGCCGGGCATTCTCGCTGTTGACCGCGAGCAGTCACCGCTGTGCTGGTTCGGTGGTTATCACGGTGTGCCTACCAAATCGATCGTCGGCAAGTACTACCTCAGTGGTGACACCGTTGAGCTCAACGCCGATGGCAGCATCAGCTTCGTTGGCCGCAGCGATGATGTGATCACCACCTCCGGTTACCGGGTCGGGCCGTTTGATGTCGAGAGTGCACTGATTGAGCACCCTGCAGTGATCGAGGCGGCGGTGGTGGGCAAACCAGATCCGGAGCGCACCGAACTGATCAAGGCGTTCGTGGTGCTGGCCAGCGGTCAACAACCCGGCGAGGAACTGGCTGAAGCCCTGAAACAGCACGTGCGCCAGCGCCTGTATGCCCACGCTTATCCACGGGAAATCGAATTCGTCAGCGAGCTGCCCAAGACCCCGAGCGGCAAGCTGCAGCGCTTCATCCTGCGTAACCAGGAAATTGCCAAACAACACGCTGCGCTGGCCCAGACCGCCAGCGCTTGAGGACACAGCATCATGCAGATCGCCAATAAAAACTTCATTGTCAGCGGTGCGGCCTCGGGCCTTGGCGCCGCTACCGCCGAAATGCTCATCGCCGCCGGTGCACAGGTCATGCTGGTCGACCTCAACGCCGAAGCGGTGCAGGCCAAAGCCCAGGCACTGGGCAGCAAGGCGCACTTTGCCGTGGCCGACATCAGCCAGGAAGCCGCTGCCAAGGCCGCGGTTGATGCGGCTGTCGCGGCGTTCGGCAGCCTGCACGGGCTGATCAACTGCGCCGGTGTGGTGGGCGCGGAAAAGGTGCTGGGCAAGAACGGCCCGCACGGCCTGGACAGCTTCAGCCGGGTGATCAATATCAACCTGGTCGGCAGTTTCAACCTGCTACGCCTGGCCGCTGCGGTGATGGCCGAAGGTCAAGCCAGTGAGGATGGTGAGCGTGGGGTGATCATCAACACCGCGTCGATTGCTGCCTATGACGGCCAGATTGGCCAGGCGGCGTATGCCGCTTCCAAGGGCGCCATCGCCAGCCTGACCTTGCCGGCAGCACGTGAACTGGCGCGTTTCGGCATCCGCGTGATGACCATCGCCCCAGGCATTTTCGAAACACCGATGATGGCCGGCATGACCCAGGAAGTACGTGACTCGCTGGCCGCCGGGGTGCCGTTCCCGCCACGCCTGGGGCGCCCGCAAGAGTACGCGGCGCTGGCCCGGCACATCATCGAAAACAGCATGCTCAATGGCGAGGTGATCCGTCTCGACGGTGCCTTGCGCATGGCCGCCAAGTAATTGCAGGAGTAGTAGACATGACCCTCGCCAATGACCCGATTGTAATCGTCAGCGCTGTGCGCACCCCCATGGGTGGCCTGCAAGGTGACCTGAAAAGCCTCACCGCACCGCAGCTGGGCGCCGTTGCTATTCGCGCTGCTGTAGAGCGTGCCGGCGTTGCTGCCGACAGCGTCGAGCAAGTGCTGTTTGGTTGCGTGTTGCCTGCCGGCCTTGGCCAGGCGCCCGCGCGTCAGGCTGCCCTGGGCGCCGGGCTGAATAAATCCACCACCTGCACCACCCTGAACAAAATGTGTGGTTCGGGCATGCAGGCCGCGATCATGGCCCATGACCTGCTGCTGGCCGGTACCGCCGATGTGGTCGTGGCCGGTGGTATGGAAAGCATGTCCAACGCGCCGTACCTGCTGGACAAGGCGCGCAGCGGTTATCGCATGGGGCATGGCAAAATTATTGACCACATGTTCTTCGATGGCCTTGAAGACGCCTACGACAAAGGGCGCCTGATGGGCACCTTCGCCGAGGACTGCGCAGCGGCCAACGCCTTTACCCGCCAGCAACAAGACGACTTTGCCATCGCCTCGCTGACCCGCGCACAACAGGCCATCAAAGACGGCAGCTTTGCCAGTGAAATCGTTCCGGTAGAAGTGACCGAAGGCAAGACTCAACGCCTGATCAGCGACGATGAGCAGCCACCGAAAGCCCGCCTGGACAAGATCCCGCAACTCAAGCCAGCATTTCGTGACGGCGGTACGGTGACTGCAGCGAACTCCAGTTCGATTTCCGATGGTGCGGCGGCGCTGGTGTTGATGCGCCGTTCACAGGCAGAAAAACAGGGACTCAAGCCGCTGGCGGTGATTCATGGCCATGCCGCCTTTGCCGATACGCCAGCGTTGTTCCCAACCGCACCGATTGGCGCGATCGACAAGCTGATCAAGCGCACCGGCTGGAACCTGGCCGACGTCGATCTGTTCGAAATCAACGAAGCCTTTGCCGTGGTGACCCTGGCGGCCATGAAGCACCTGGACCTGCCCCACGACAAGGTCAACATCCACGGTGGCGCCTGCGCCCTGGGGCATCCGATCGGCGCATCGGGCGCGCGTATTCTGGTGACCCTGCTGGCGGCCTTGCGCCAGAAAGGCCTGCGTCGCGGTGTGGCGGCCATCTGCATTGGTGGCGGTGAAGCGACCGCGATGGCCGTCGAGTGTCTGTACTGAGGTGCACCATGCTAGTCAATGAAGAACAACAGCAGATCAGCGACGCGGTCCGTCAATTCGCTCAAGAGCGTCTGCGCCCGTTTGCCGAGCAATGGGACCGAGAGCATCGCTTTCCCAAAGAAGCGATTGAAGAAATGGCTGAACTGGGCCTGTTCGGCATGCTGGTGCCAGAGCAGTGGGGCGGCAGCGATACCGGCTATGTAGCCTATGCCATGGCCCTGGAAGAAATCGCTGCGGGCGATGGCGCCTGCTCAACCATCATGAGCGTGCACAACTCGGTAGGCTGTGTACCGATCCTCAAGTTCGGTAACGAGCAGCAGAAGCAACAGTTCCTCACGCCATTGGCCAGCGGTGCGATGCTGGGCGCGTTCGCCCTGACCGAGCCGCAAGCGGGCTCTGATGCCAGCAGCCTGAAAACCCGGGCGCGCCGCGACGGTGATCATTACGTTCTTAACGGCTGCAAGCAGTTCATTACCTCCGGGCAGAATGCCGGGGTGGTGATTGTGTTCGCGGTAACCGACCCTGACGCCGGCAAGCGCGGTATCAGCGCCTTTATCGTGCCCACCGATTCACCGGGTTACCAGGTTGCCAGGGTTGAAGACAAGCTCGGTCAGCATGCTTCCGATACCTGTCAGATCGTTTTCGACAACGTGCGTGTGCCGGTGGCCAACCGTCTGGGTGAGGAGGGTGAAGGCTATAAAATTGCCCTGGCTAACCTCGAGGGCGGGCGTATCGGCATTGCCTCGCAATCGGTAGGTATGGCTCGTGCCGCCTTTGAAGTGGCGCGCGATTATGCCCGCGAGCGTGAAAGTTTCGGCAAAGCGCTGATCGAGCACCAGGCCGTGGCCTTTCGCCTGGCCGATATGGCCACCCGCATTGCCGTGGCCCGGCAGATGGTGCTGCATGCCGCAGCGCTGCGTGATGCCGGGCGTCCGGCCTTGGTCGAAGCGTCGATGGCCAAGCTGTTTGCCTCGGAAATGGCCGAAAAGGTCTGCTCGGATGCCTTGCAGACCTTGGGCGGTTATGGCTATCTGAGTGACTTTCCGCTGGAGCGGATTTACCGCGATGTGCGGGTCTGCCAGATTTACGAAGGTACCAGCGATATTCAGCGCATGGTTATTGCGCGCAATCTTTGACGGGAGCAGCTTGCATGTCATTTGAAACCATTTTGTTGGAGATCCACGGCAAGGTCGGTCTGATCACCCTTAACCGACCGCAAGCGCTGAACGCGCTGAATGCGCAGATCGTCGGTGAGATCAATCAGGCGCTGGATCAGCTTGAGGCCAACCCGGCGATCGGTTGCGTGGTGCTCACCGGCTCTGCCAAAGCCTTCGCTGCCGGTGCCGACATCAAGGAAATGGCCGACCTGCGTTACCCGCAGATCTACGTTGATGACCTGTTCAGCGATGCTGACCGTATCGCCAACCGGCGTAAGCCAATCATTGCTGCGGTCTCGGGCTTTGCCCTGGGCGGTGGCTGTGAGCTGGCGATGATGTGCGACTTCATTCTGGCCGCCGACAATGCCAAGTTCGGCCAGCCGGAAATCAACCTCGGCGTGCTGCCGGGCATGGGCGGAACTCAGCGTCTGACCCGCGCCGTCGGCAAGGCCAAGGCCATGGAGCTGTGCTTGAGCGGTCGCCTGATGGGCGCCGAAGAAGCCGAGCGTGCAGGCCTGGTGGCCCGCGTGGTGCCTCAGGAGCAATTGCTTGAAGAGGCCCTGAAGGTGGCGGCAAGCATCGCCAGCAAGTCGATTCCGGTGAGCATGATGGTCAAGGAAAGCGTCAATCGCGCTTTCGAAGTCACCCTCAGCGAGGGTGTGCGTTTCGAGCGTCGGGTCTTCCACGCTGCCTTCGCCACCGAAGATCAGAAGGAAGGTATGGCGGCGTTTGTCGCCAAGCGCGAAGCGCAGTTCAAGGATCGCTGATCCTCGGACTATCTTGCGCTTGAACGACGGGCCGCATAGCGGCCCGTTTGCTTGTGCTACAGGTTGAAAAAGTACTGCTTCGCCGCGCCCGTACTGATGGGGCTGCGATGCACTTCAACGGTTTTTCCGGTGGCGGCGTCAACCTGCACCTGACCACGCAGGTAACGCTGACTGGCGCTCTTCAGGTGTCCGGCAACGAAAGCGGTTTTGGCGGCGTCACGGGTTCGGTAATGAAAGTGGGCATACCACAGCGGCTGGCCGTTGTGGCGGATCTCGTACTCGTCAAAGTAGTCGTCCTGCCGCCCCTTCACTTTGGGCAGCAGCTTACGTGCACCACTGGCCTGAATGCTGACCTGGTTGTGTTGCAACAAGTACTCCAGTTCTCCCATCCTCGGTGCTTGCCTCAGGGCCGCGTTGATCCGCAATGTACGGGCCTGTTCGGTCAGTACGTGAGTCTGTGTGTCCAGCCTGTCGATCGTCTGCTGCGCCGAATCATCCACGGGCTTGCCGATAGCGGTGTCTTCGCTCAGGCGCTGGCGCAGGGCGTCGCGTTGGGCGGCAATGCGCTGCTGCTGATGCTCGAGCATGTCTTCGATATCGGCAGGTATGTAGTCCCACGCAGCGCGTGATTCCAGAAACCTCAGGTCGCGGTTGGCATTGTGGATGAGTTCTTCACTTGTTCTCAGCAGTCGCGCCCAGCTTTGCTGGCTGGCAGCGGGCGCGGCGGGGGAAGGGGCATCAGAGACCTTCTCCCATCCGCTTTGCCCCTGGCGGTAGGTGGCGAGGCGGTTTGTATCGTTGGCGTCGTAAATGTCGACAAGGCTGTCGTCGCCCTCGCGCGGTGTGCCAAGCAGCAGCCCTTGATCGCGTGTTTCGATCAAGCCTGGGGTTTTCTGTTGCAGCTGTTCGACGGTGGCGGTGGGGAGGTAGTCAGTCACCGCCGCTTCCACGTTTTGAGTGGCGAAGGCCAGGTCTTTGCGCAGCGCCAGAATGATTTTCTGTTGTTTGTTTTCCGTCAGCTCATACGCCAGGTTATCCAGGCGGCGGATGGCACCTTTAAGGATCGCGGCCATGTCACGGAGCAGTTGAGCCTTCAGCTCTTCACCGACGTCTTCCAGCGCGTACAGGCGCAGACGTTGGGATTTGAACAGATTCAAGTTGTTCCAGAAACGATCGAGCAGCACGGCAATGCGTGGCTCGTGCTCGGGGTTGAGGAGCAACTTCTGGTAGTTAACCTCAAGGCGCAGGGTATGGGCGTAGAAGATGCTCCTGTCCGGGTTTTCCATGAGCAGCTGTTCCGCGCTCAGGTTCATCTCGCGAATCTCAGGCTTGTAGTTGCTGTCCAGTTGACGCAATTGCTCACGGGTCGGCGGAAGCTGTTCACTGCTGAGCACAATGTCATCCAGTTGCGGCGTCATGTCATCGAGAATCTGCAACGCTGCACGCCAATTGACCTCAAGACCAGCGCCTTCCCCAACAGCCGGTGCTTCTGATGCTGCCTCAGCCTTGATCTGACTCATGTACACATCGAATTTTTGCTTGTGCAAATTCAATATGCTGACGAGCGCTTTTTGCTTGGTCCATTGGATAGCAAACCTCTGAAAGAGGCCAAGCGACAAAGCGGATTTGTAATTCACCAACGGTGCAACAGCATTTTTTGCCTTGAGCGTGCTCAGGTATTCAGTCCAGTAGGTATCCAGTGTGCGTAACTTGTCGGCAGTACTGTTGAGGATGGTAAGTTCCTGGAACTTATCGACCACCTGAGCAAGCTTGTTGAGCTCCTTCTGACGCTGCGACACGTGGGCGGTGATCGCCTCGAATGCCGAGCGCAATTCTTCTACCTGTCTTTCGTTTTCGGCTTTGCGCTGCGCGATTCGACTGTTGCGCGGCATGCCGCCACGCAGGCGCAAGCCAAGGTCGAGTTGCCAGCGTCCTTGCTGATCTCTACGCAACCATGGACCCGTTGTTTGTACAGTGGCAGGGCTGACAATACGCGGCTGATCGCTGTGCGGGTCGAGCTCAACCCGATAGATCGTACCCTGCAGATTCACCCACAACTGGTCGTTGTACGGGTACAGACCACGCTTGGCGCCGCTGATGATCGGCATGCCCAGTTCGCTGATCGAGTGTGTGGCCTGTAGCGGCTCAAGTGCCTGGCGTTGTACTGCGCTCAACTGCTGGGCGGGTTGTGACCAGCTGTAGTCCAGGGCAGCGGTTTGTGCTGGGTTTATCTCAAGTGCTTCGGCGCTGGCCGGATTGGTTGGCTCAAGGGGCTGAGCCCCCAATTTGAGCGGTCGTTGCGTGTGACTGAGCACCAGCAGGGCGACGCTCGATAGCAGATTGGCTAGAGTGACACGCCGATGCGCTGGGTCGCGCTTGTTGGCGGCGTCGACGTACTGGATCAAGGCCATTTCCATCTGTACCAACCAGGTTGCACGCGCCAGCGTGGCGCCAGCCAGCGGTAGCAGCGTGTTGAACAACAGCCAGCCCAATTGCTCCCAACGCGCCCAGCGGGTCTCGCGAGTACTGTGGGCGTTTTCCTCAAAGCGCGTGATGGCTTCTTCGACGCAAGCTGGATAGATCGCAGCAGCCAGGTCGGTGAGCGGTGCTTGTCTCGACAGTTGAGGCGGGGCAGGCGTGTGGGTCGGTACGGTGAAGTCGTCTTCGACCGAAAACGGTAAGTGCGGCTCGTGGAAGCCGCCGTGGGCATAGATGCGTCGGGCGGTCGCTGGCAAGCGCTGCAGCAGGTCGTCCTGCAACTGACCGGCAGTGCTGATAGCAGTGAACAGTGCCCGGCGATCGGCGAATTCAAGCAGTGGTTCTACAGCCATCGGACGGTACAGGACACAGGTGCCTTCGCTGGCCTCGATCAGCCAGGTGTTTTGAGCCTGGTCGGGGGTGGCGCCAGGCTCACTGATGAACCCGAGAGAGCGCATTACCCAAGTGCTCTGCGCGTTGCTGGAAACGTGCTGGAACACCTGGCAGATACCGTCAACCGCAGTGATGCTCAGATGCCCGCCATTGAGGTGGCGTTCCATGGCCAGGGCGGGTAGCTGTGTGGCGAGCTGGTCGGCAAGCAGGCGCTGGCGCCGCTGACGTTGCGGTTCGTCTGCCAGCAGTGTGCTGCGCAGCATCTGTGGGTAGCGGGTAGCGATATCCAGTTCGCTGATCAGCGTACGCAGATAATCTTCGGTAAACCAGCTGGGTAAGGGGCTGCCAGAGTGTGTCTTGAGTTCGACTTGCCCGGGTTTGAGCAGCCCCAGGTTGGCAATCGCCAATTGCGCCAGAGAGAAGTGCACCGTTTTGATGAGCCCATCAGTGATCAGGCTGTCCTGGCCGGGGATTGCCGCCGCCTCGACCTGATGATTGATCACGTCGACGTCCCAAGGCTCGAGTTCGTTGTCGGGGTGGTCGGCGCTCAGCTGTTGCGTCAGTTTCTTGTAGGCAAAGTGTTCGGCATCATCAACATCATCGAGCCAGAACGTGCCGTTGGCATGCGCGTAACCCTTGGCCACGGCGCTTAGCATCGAACTGAAACGGATCAGTGTCGGGTTGTCGGCATTGCGCAGCCAGTCAGGTAGCTTGCCCATCAGTTGTTGACGGTAGGCCGGTTCGCTGCCATTGCAAATGTCGAGCATTGAAGTCAGGCGATCGATATCAATGCTCAGTTGCGCGGCATCGTACTGCGAGCGACAGTTGCCAGCCAGCGTATTGATGACGCGCAATTGTTGGTCGATCAGGGCGCGGGCCTGTTGTTCAAACATATGCACGGGCGCAGGTTCCAGGTAAACCTGCGGGGTATGCTCAGGTTGCTGTGGCCAACGCTGGGCAAGATTTTCCAACACCGCTTGGCGTGAGGCAAAGGCAACCAACTGGCCGGTCAGGGTGTAGAGCAACACTGAGGCGTGTTGGTTGGCAGGGTGCTTAGGCTCGATCAACAAGGCGCCAGCCAGGTCGGCGTCAAGCTGCCCGCGCGTACTCAGGTCAAGCGTTAGCAACGAGACGTTCGGGTGCTCACTGTCTGCGTGGCGATCGTGGGCATCGCTGGCACTGTGCAGTTTGACCAGACCTGCCATGTGCGTGGTGTCCGGCGTTAGTGCCCGCGTCTTCACGCTCGCCTCGACGATAGCGTGGTATTGATCGGCCAGGTACTGGGTGTACCACTGCCAGGGTGTCTGCTCTGAGTCGTCGGCAGTGTTCCAGTAATCGATCAGTGCCTGTTGAAAGATATCCAGTATCAGCGGGCCGCAGTCGTTGATCAGCAGTTCGACACTGTGCAAGTCAATTTCAAGCCCCCATTGGCTATCAGGATCGCTAGTAATGATGTCCTGGTAGGCATCGAGGTTGAGTGTCTGGCGGCGGCAGTAGCGCTCCAGCAGTACGTGCTGCAACGGGCGAATGAAACGCTGTTGCGGCGTTGTGGTTTTACTGGAGAGGAACAACGTCAGGGGGGCATGGGCGCTTATGTTGCGAGACTGCCACTGCTCGCTCAGGACTTGGCCCGCGACGGTAAAAAGCGTTGGGCGCTCACTGAAGGTGCGCGTCAATCGGCAGTCAAAGAGGCCGACTTGCAGCGAATTTGCTTCAAGATTTTTCATGGTTGCTACCGTGCTCAATGCAAAGAGAACGGCTATCAAGCCGCCCGGGCACAGCCTGCGTGCGGTAGTTATTTAGCACCCGGCCAATTGTCCGGTAGCGGGTCGAAATCGGTTCGAAAGTAGCATTTGAGCCTGCCCGGCATCGGTGTATTACTGAATACGCCGCAATTGAGTGGTGCCAGAGGAGGCTGTATCTATGTGGAAGAAACCTGCGTTCACCGATCTGCGTATTGGTTTTGAAGTCACGATGTACTTCGCCAATCGCTGATTGATCTGCGTGTCGATACTGTCACCGGCACCCGCCATTGCCTGCCACGGCGGGTGCCGGTGCTGGGCGCCTGGAGCGGCACATTGCAATGCCGGCTGGATGCTTTAGGCTGAGGCTCACTACTCCTAGAACAACAAGAATAGGCGTTGCATGAGCCCCAATCTGAGCCAGTTGCGCAAGTTCGTTTCCCCGGAAATCATCTTTGGTGCCGGCTGTCGGCATCATGTCGCCAATTACGCGCGGACCTTCGGTGCCCGCAAGGTGTTGCTGGTCAGTGACCCAGGGGTAATCGCCGCCGGCTGGGTGGCCGACATCGAGGCCAGCTTGCAAGGGCAAGGCATTGACTACAGCCTGTTTGCCGAAGTCTCGCCTAATCCGCGGGTTGAAGAAGTCATGAGCGGTGCAGAGCGTTATCGCCAGGAACAATGCGATGTGATCGTTGCCGTTGGCGGTGGCAGTCCGATGGATTGCGCCAAGGGTATCGGCATTGTTGTCGCCCATGGCCGGCACATTCTCGAGTTCGAGGGGGTCGACACCATTCGGGTGCCCAGCCCACCGCTGATTCTGGTGCCAACCACAGCCGGAACCTCAGCCGACGTCTCACAGTTCGTGATCATCTCCAACCAGCAGCAACGCATGAAATTCTCGATTGTCAGCAAGGCGGTAGTGCCGGATGTATCGCTGATCGATCCGGAAACGACCTTGAGCATGGATCCGTTCCTCTCGGCCTGTACCGGTATCGATGCGCTGGTGCATGCCATCGAGGCGTTCGTTTCCACGGGGCATGGACCATTGACCGACCCGCATGCCCTGGAGGCGATACGCCTGATCAATGGGCATTTGGTGGAAATGATTGCCAACCCGCAGGATATTGCCCTGCGCGAGAAGATCATGCTCGGCAGCATGCAGGCCGGGCTGGCGTTTTCCAACGCCATCCTTGGCGCCGTGCACGCGATGTCACACAGCCTCGGTGGTTTTCTCGATCTGCCCCATGGCTTGTGCAATGCGGTGCTGGTAGAGCATGTGGTGGCCTTCAACTACAGCGCCGCACCGGACCGCTTCAAGGTCATTGCCCAGACCCTGGGGATCGACTGCCGCGGGCTTAACCATGAACAGGTGCGCCGCCGCCTGGTTGAGCATTTGATTGCCCTCAAGCATGCCGTGGGCTTTCATGAAACCCTGGGTTTGCATGGCGTTGGCAGCAGCGACATTCCGTTCTTGTCCCGCCATGCCATGGGCGACCCGTGCATTTTGACCAACCCGCGCAGCTCCAGTCAGCGTGATGTCGAGGTTGTTTATGGCGAAGCCCTCTGATCCACAGGGTGATGCGCTGGCGGGCCTGCTGGGCCTGAGCAATCACACCGTACGCAAAAGCCACTACCCGGAGTTGGCGGCACGTCTGGATGAGCTGGAGGCTGAGCGCAATCGATACAAATGGCTGTTCGAACACGCGGTGCACGGGATTTTTCAGGCCAGCCTGGAGCAGGGCATGCGTGCGGCCAATCCGGCCCTGGCGCGCATGCTTGGCTATCCGGACCCGCAGGCGGTGATGTTCTCGCGCCTGGACCTGGCCAGTGAACTGTTCGTTGGTGGTGCCAGTGAACTGCTCGCAATCGTTCAGGTGCTGCAGCGTGAGCATGCGCTGCTGGGCTATGAGACCCGCTTGCGACGGCGTGATGGCAGTAGCATCGATGTATTGATGAACCTGTTGTTGCGCCCTGATGAAGAGGGCGTTGTCGAAGGTTTCGTGGCTGATATCACCGAGCGCAAGCAGGCGCAGGCGCGCCTGCAGCAACTCAACGACGAGTTGGAGCAGCGTGTCGCCGAGCGCACCAATGAGTTGATCGAAGCGCGTGATGCTGCGCAGGCGGCTAACCTGAGCAAAGACAAGTACCTCGCCGCGGCCAGCCATGACCTGCTGCAGCCGCTCAATGCTGCCCGTCTGCTGATCTCGACGCTGCGCGAGCGTAGCCTTGCAGCGTCAGAGCAGTTGTTGGTGGAGCGAGCGCACCAGGCGCTGGAAGGTGCCGAAGACTTACTGACCGACCTGCTGGATATCTCGCGTCTGGACC
Source organism: Pseudomonas sp. NUPR-001 (assembly GCF_052147955.1). Taxonomy (NCBI): domain Bacteria; kingdom Pseudomonadati; phylum Pseudomonadota; class Gammaproteobacteria; order Pseudomonadales; family Pseudomonadaceae; genus Pseudomonas; species Pseudomonas sp. NUPR-001. The sequence continues at coordinate 4,034,638 of NZ_CP197353.1, read as the reverse complement.
AGGCCGCGATCAAACCCGATCTTGACCTTTATCGCCTGGATGAAGTGTTGCGTCCGCTCGCTTCGGAGTTTCAGCCGGTGGCCGAGGCAGCAGGGCTGGGGTTGCAGGTGCGCGGCGGCGAGCGGGTGGTGCGTACCGACCTGCGTTTGTTGACGCGTATTTTGCGCAATTTCCTCAGCAATGCCTGTCGCTACACCGAGCGCGGTCGCGTACTGCTGGGCTGGCGGCAACGCGGTAGCCATCTGCGCATCGAAGTCTGGGACAGCGGGCGTGGTATCGCCGAGGAGCGCTTGCAGTCGATCTTCCTTGAGTTCAACCAGCTTGATGTTGGCCGCGCAGCGGATCGCAAGGGGGTGGGTTTAGGGTTGGCAATCGTTGAACGTATTGCCCGCATTCTCGACTATCGGGTGCAGGTGCGTTCCTGGCCGGGGCGAGGTTCGGTATTCAGTATCGAAGTGCCGCTGTCTGCCGGGCAGCCGCTACCACCTTTAGCGCTACTGCCTCAGGCCCATGTGGGTGACCCGCTACCGGGGCGGCGTTTGCTGGTGCTCGATAATGAGCTGAGCATCCGCCAGAGCATGGCTGCGTTGTTGGCCCAGTGGGGCTGCCAAGTCGTCACGGCCTGCGACCTGGAGGATGCACTGACGGCGTTGGACGGGACAGCGCCTGAACTGGTACTGGCCGATTTTCATCTTGACCAGGGCTTGACCGGGTGTGATGTGGTGCGTGATCTGCGTACACATTTCGCCAGTGCCATTCCCGCCGTGATGATCACTGCTGATCGCAGTGAGCAAAGTCGCCGGGCCATGCAGCGTTTGAAGGCGCCGTTGCTCAATAAGCCGGTGAAGCCTGGCAAGTTGCGCGCAGTATTAAGCCAGTTATTGGCTTGATCGCCGGGTAATTGTTACAGCTTATTAGCCGGCGCACTGTCCAAAGTTGGATAAACAGTGGCACTCTGCAGTGCCTGTGGCAGGTTCGGCACAGCCGATTGGCGGATTCCGGGCCGTTTCGGCTTATTGCCCTGTCATTTTTGTTGCCCAGTGCGGCGCGGCGCCTTAGACTGCCGCCCCTCGAAATAGAGTGCCGCAGGGTGCTTGAAGAATTCCGCCGTCGGCGAACTGTCGGTGATGGCAATCCAATCGCTTAAATGCACGTTATTTTCATAGAGAAATCGATGACCAAGGAAAAGTTGCTGGCCATGCCGGCCGATGACTACATGAACGCCGAGCAACAGGCGTTCTTCACCGAGTTGCTGAAGTCGATGAAAGTCGAGACCCAGGAGCGCATCGAACAGAGCCGCATTACCATCGAGAGCCTGGACAGCCCGGCTGACCCGGCCGATGCTGCCTCGGTCGAGGAAGAGCGCCACTGGTTGGTCAACGCCATCGAGCGTGACCAGCGCCTGCTGCCGCAACTGGAAATGGCCCTGGGCCGTATCGCAGACGACAGCTTTGGTTGGTGCGACGACAGCGGCGAGCCGATTGGCCTCAAGCGCCTGCTGATCAGCCCAACTACCAAGTACTGCATCGAAGCCCAAGAGCGCCACGAGCAGATCGACAAGCATCAGCGTCAGATCTGACCGGCAGTCTGGCCAAGGCCCCGAGGAGCGATCCGCGGGGCCTTGGCGTTTATCGCCCGGGCTTTGTTGCGGCTAATGCAACACAGCTATGTCGGCAATAGCTTTTTCCGCTGCCACTGCGGGCGTATGATGAGCACATCGTTAGGTTGCTAATTAAATTCCGGAGGGAATGATGAATAGCCAAGTCGATGTAGCGGTGATGATTGGCAGTGGCGTTCCTGCGTCTATGCAGGCGCAGGGCAAGCGGGTGTGCTGGGTGGTATTGGTAAATGGCGAGCGGCGCGGCACAGCCTTCGGTAGTCGTGCTGAAGCCGTCGAATGCCAAAACGCATGGCTGATGCAGTTACACAGTGATCAACGGCCCGGAGCAGCGCGCCAGGCCGTTTGAACATGCGTTCAACGCTCCAGTGTTCGCGCCAGTTCACAGGCGTCGGTATGCCGGCAGCGGAATCCCTTCACCTGCCCGGTGGCCTGTTCGGTGATATGAAAGAAGTTGATGCCAGCAGGTATCACTATATGGCGCTTGCCGTTCGCGGATGGGCCTGAGCTATTGTTGTTGATGTAAGAAATGCGGCTTGCCTCTCGACGGATTTCGGTGTTTTCGTGCATATTCCTTCCCTGTGATATGTAGATCAGATCCGGGCGCCCGTTCTGCCGAGGGGCCAGGATGTATCTATCGCACTTTCCTGACAGTTTTGATGTCAGAAAGTACGTTTCCATTGACGGAAATCTGCCGAATGCCTGTCGTGTGGCCCAAGCTGGCTCGCAGGGGGGATAATTCCTGCACGCTGCAAGGCCCATCCGCACAGACATCTCGTGCATCTACCCATTAGTCTTTCAGACTTCGACATTGAAGTGACGTGCCTTCACGGAGCCCTGTTGCTCCTGCGGTGGCGTCGTGTAATCGGTTTGAGGAATTGTTCATTGGCAGTCAGTAATCTGGATACACATGCCCTGTTTGTGCTGGGCGATCTTCGGGCCAAATTGGTCAAACAGTTTCAATCGCGTTTTGTTTATGTCACCGAACAAAACGCGGAAGGCTTGTACATGGCCGAAATCGACACTGAAACAGCGATGGTTGTCGATGATAAACAGCGGCTGGAACTGAAGGTAGGCGATCATTTTCGCGCCGCAGTATTGCCGAGCCGTGAAGGTGGCAAGCTGGAAGTTCGTTTCCGCGACATCAAGCTGACGGTGTATGGCTTGGGTGACTACGCATTTGTTTCAGTACCTGAAGGCGAGGGTATTGTCTTGCGTGAAGGTCAGGGTGTAGTGATGATCTTTGCCGCTCACCAACAGCTTCAGGAAGGCTTGGGCAAAATCCTCAAGACCGCCACTGGCAAGGCCGCCAAATGGCGCAAAGGTGAACTGACCACGTTCAAGGCCAGCGAATGAGTGATTCGGCGAGTGCGCCACAGGGGCGCGCCGATTTCCATGCGTTGCACCAGGCTCAGGCCCGTGAGCAAGCCGAGCAGTGGCTGGCACAGCGCCCGCGATTACAGGGCGCGTGGTTTGACTGGGTGGCTACTGAGTTGTATCAGTTGAGCCCGCCTGAGTACGCGGCGATGGTACGTCGCGAGCTGCAAGCGCTGACCCAATAGCGCTTAGTGGCCCCGATCGCGGCCACTGCTGATTTCTTCGGGCACTTCATCGCCAGCCATACGCTTGCGGAACAGCGCCGCGCGAGCCAGCAGCAAGGTGGTCACAGGTACAGTGATTGCCATCAGAATCGGGATCAACCAGGCATGCAGCACAGGCTCATGCTTGAGCATCGAGAAGTACAGAATCGATGCCAAGGCGACACACCAGGTGCCCAGGGTTGAGGCCAGGGCAGGTGGGTGCATGCGCTGAAAAAACTCTTTCAAGCGGATCAGGCCCAGTGCTCCGCTCAGGGCGAACAGGCTGCTGAGCAGCAACAGCGCCGCAACCAGCACCTCGACCCACAGGGGTAGCTCATTCACATTGCTCATTCGATCACCTCGCCACGCAGTAGGAACTTGGCCAGGGCGAACGAGCCGACAAAGCCGAACAAGGCAATCAGCAGTGCCCCTTCGAAGTAGGTGTCGCTGGCATAACGGATACCCAGGACCAGCATCATCAGCATGGCCAGGATGTACAGGTAGTCCAGCGCCAGGACGCGGTCCTGGGCAGAGGGGCCACGAAACAAGCGGAACAGGGTCAGGGCCATGGCCAGGGCAAAGATGAACAAGCTGGCGAGAATGGCGTTGGCAAGCAGGCCAGTCATTCGAAGATCTCCATCAGCGGACGTTCATAGGTCTGTTTGAAATGTTCAATGAACTGCACCTCATCGTCCAGATCAAAAACATGCAACAGCAAGATGCTGCGATCCAGTGCCAGCTCTGACCAGATGGTGCCCGGAATCACCGTGGTGATCATCGACAAGGCCGCAAGGCCATGGGCATCACGCAGGTCCAGTGGGATGTGAACGAAGCGCGACTGCGGTGCACGGCGTTTGGCCGCCCAAACGCCACGTGCTACCTGCAGGTTCGAGACCAGCACATCAACGCCTACCCGCGCGATCAGGCGCAGCACAGTCCAGGGATGACGGATGCGTGCCGATACCGGGCGCAAGGGAGCCATCAGCAGCGGTGCAGCGACACCCAACAGGACGCCCAGCAACAGATTGCCCGGGCTCAGCGAAAGGTTCAGCACCAACCACAACAGGCACAGTGACAGCGACAGCAGTGGGGCGGGAAATACGCGTTTCATGGCTGTACCTGTGCGCTGGCGGCCTGGCTGGTAGGGCCGGGGATTGGCCGGGTGCTGAGCACGGCACTGACATATTGTTCAGGGTCCTGCAGGCTTGCTGCAGTGTCCTGGGTGTAGCGCAGCAGGGGTTCGGCGCGCACGCTCAAGGCAATACACAGGCCGAGCAGAACGACAATCGGAACACATTCGTAGTAGCGCAGCGCGGGCGATGGCCGCTCTTGTGGTGTCCAGAAGCGTTGGATACCGACGCGGGTCAGGGCAATCATCGACGCCAGGCCGGAGAGTATCAGCAACACCACCAAAGCCCAGCCTTGAGCTGAAAGTGGCTGCTCGGGTGTGGTGCCCAGGCCCAGAGGATTGAACAGGGCGGCAATCAGGCTGACCTTGCCAATGAAGCCCGAGAGTGGCGGCATGCCGATGATCAGCAGGGCGCAGGCAATGAAGCTCAGGCCCAGGAAAGCCATGGTCCATGGAATGATCTGGCCGATGACGGCGTTCTGATCGTCGTCGAGGTTGATGCCTTTGGGGGGATGCAGTGATTCCAGCGGCGAGGGGTGGCAATCGTCGTCATCCAGCGGCAGTTCGTTGGCTGAGCGTGAGCGCTCGATCAACTCGGCCAGCAGGAACAGTGCGCACAGTGCCAGGGTCGAGCTGACCAGGTAAAACAAGGCGCCGGAGGTCAAGGCCACCTGGCCGAAGCCGATGGCAGCGATGAGGGTGCCCGCCGAAGCGAGGATGCTGAGGCCGGCCATTCGCTCCAGGCGCTGCGCTGCCAGAATCGACACTGCGGCACAGCCCAGGGTGGCGAGGCCGCCGTAGACCAGCCAGTCGCCACCAAAGAATGATGAAGCGCCAGCCTGGCCGGAAAACAGCAAGGTCCATAGGCGCAGCACGGTATAGATGCCGACCTTGGTCATGATCGCGAACAGTGCGGCCACTGGTGCGCTGGCGGCGGCGTAGGCTGGCACCAGCCAGAAGTTCAGCGGCCAGATGCCCGCTTTGGCGAGGAAGGCGATGGCCAGGATGGCCGCGCCGGCATGCAGCAAGCCGCGGTCGGCCTCCGGCACCAACGGGATTTTCAACGCCAGGTCGGCCATGTTCAGGGTGCCGGTGACGCCGTAGAGCATCGCCGCGCCGACCAGAAACAGGGACGAGGCAAACAGGTTGATGGCGATGTAGTGCAAGCCGGCCTTGACCCGTGCCCGTCCGGAACCGTGAAGAAGCAAGCCGTAGGACGCGGCCAGCAGCACTTCGAAGAAGACGAACAGGTTGAACAGGTCGGCGGTCAGGAAGGCGCCGTACAGGCCCATCAGCTGAATCTGGAACAGTGCGTGAAAGCTGGCCCCGGCGCTGTCCCAGCGGGCCCTGGCGAAAAGCAGGGCGCTGATGCCGACAATACCGGTCAGCACCAGCATCAGGGCGGAAAGCCGATCGACCACCAGGGCGATACCGAAGGGTGCCGGCCAGTTGCCCGGCAGGTAGACACCGATGGCGCTGGCCTGGCCTTGGGCCTGAACCCACACCAGCAAGGTAATCGAAATCGCTAACCCCAGCAGGCTTGAGAGCAGGTTCAGGCGGGCCTTGAGTGGCCGGCGTTTTTCGCCTAGCAACAGCATCAGCGCTGCAGTGAGTAATGGCAGCAGAATCGGTGCAATGATCAGTTGGTTCATGAAGCTCATTCGTTGGGCTCCCGGCCATCCACGTGGTCGGTACCGGTCAAGCCGCGAGAGGCCAGCAGCACCACCAGAAACAGTGCAGTCATGGCAAAGCTGATGACGATGGCCGTGAGCACCAGTGCCTGAGGCAGCGGGTCGGTGTAGTTGAACAGGTCATGAGGTACGCCGTCCTTGATGACCGGCTCCTTGCCGATGAACAGGCTGCCCATACTGAAAATGAACAGGTTGACCCCGTAGGACAACAGGCACAGGCCCATCACCACCTGGAAGGTCCGTGGGCGCAGGATCAGCCAGACACCTGAGGCTGCGAGTACGCCAATGGCGATTGCTATGACTTCTTCCATCAGGCGGCTCCTGTCTGCAGGGCTTTGGGTTGGGCGGCCGGACGGTGTCCGCGTACCGACTGGTGAGCCAGGGCCGTGAGAATCAGCAGGGTCGAACCGACCACGACGGTGAAAATACCGACATCGAAGAACAATGCACTGGCCACGTGAATATCACCGAGCAACGGCAGGTGCAGGTGGGCGGTATGGGTGGTCAAAAACGGATAGCCAAGCAGCATTGCCCCGCCACCGGTCAGGGTAGCGCAGAGCAGGCCAGTGCCCATCCAGCGTAGCGGTCGCAGGCTCATTTGCGCCTCTACCCACTGAGTGCCGGCCACCATGTACTGCAGAATGAAGGCCACCGACATCACCAGCCCCGCGACGAAACCGCCGCCAGGCTGATTGTGCCCACGCATGAACAGGTACATCGACACCACCAGGGCAATCGGCAGCAACAGGCGCACCAGTACTGCAGGGACCATCATGAAGCCAAGGGCCGTGTCGGCCGCCTGGCGCGGGTTGACCAGGTCGGTAACCACATCAGGCGCAAGCAGGCGCTGCTGGGCTGGCAGTTGCATGCTTTCGCGCGGCGGGCGGAAGCGGCGCAGCAGGGCGAACACTGCCAGCGCTACGGCGACCAGCACCGTGACTTCACCGAGGGTGTCGAAGCCGCGGAAGTCGACCAGCATGACGTTGACCACATTGGTGCCGCCGCCTTCAGGCAGGGCTCGGCTCAGGTAGAACGAAGAAATGTCGTTGGGCGTTGGCCGGGTCAACATCGCGTAGGAGAGCAGCGCCATGCCGCCACCCACCAGTACCGCCAGAATCAGGTCGCGCAGGCGTCTGACACGCGCCTGCTCCTGGCTGCCTGACACAGGTGAAACACCCTCGATACGACGTGGCAGCCAACGCAAGCCAAGCAGGATCAGCACCGTGGTGACCACTTCGACCGCCAGTTGGGTCAGCGCCAGGTCTGGAGCAGAGAACCAGACAAAGGTGATGCAGGTCATCAAGCCACACACACTGACCATGGTCAGGGCGGCCAGACGGTGGTACTTGGCTTGCCAGGCCGCACCCAGGGCGCAGGCAATGGCGATCAGCCAAAGCGTGACGAACACGCCTGAGCCCGGAATTTTTGGCCGGTCACCCCAGCTCAAGCCGCTTTGCAGCATTGGCAGCAGGCCAGCCAGAAACGCTACCAGCACCAGCATGAACAGCTGCTTCTGCAGGCGTCGGGTGGTCATTACGCGTTCGAAACGGCGCGCCGCGCGCATCAACAGCACCTGACCGTGTTCGAACAGGCGCTTGCCATTGAACCGCTCGATCAAAGGCGGGTGCGGGAAACGCCCCAGCTTGAGCTGGTTGCGCAGCAGCAGGTAGAGCACGATGCCGCCGCTCATGGCGATCAGGCTCATGATCAGTGGTGCATTCCAGCCATGCCAGATGGCCAGGCTGTACTCGGGCAGTGTGCCGCCGACCACCGGCAGCGCGGCCGCAGCCAGCAATGGGCCGACGGACTGCGCTGGGAACATGCCCACCACCAGGCAGGTCAGCACCAGCAGTTCGACTGGCGCACGCATCCAGCGTGGAGGTTCGTGGGGGGTATGTGGCAAGTCGGTGGCAGGTGGGCCAAAGAACACATCGACAGTGAAGCGCAGGGCATAGGCCACGCTGAAGGTTGCAGCCACGGTGGCGATCACGGGCAATGCCGCTTCAATCCAGGCGCTGGAGCTGATGAACACCGTCTCGGCAAAGAACATTTCCTTGGACAGGAAGCCGTTCATCAGTGGCACACCTGCCATCGAGGCACTGGCGACCATGGCCAGCGTTGCCGTGAACGGCAGCAGCCGGTACAAGCCGCTGAGGCGGCGGATGTCACGGGTGCCGCTTTCGTGGTCGATGATCCCGGCAGCCATGAACAGCGAAGCTTTGAAGGTCGCGTGGTTGAGGATATGGAACACCGCTGCGACCGCTGCCAGTGGGCTGTTCAGGCCCAGCAGCAGGGTGATCAGGCCCAGATGGCTGATGGTTGAGTACGCCAGCAGGCCTTTGAGATCGTTCTGGAACATTGCCGCAAAGGCGCCCAGCAACAGGGTGCAAGCGCCTGCACCGCCGACGATCCAGAACCATTCTTCGCTGCCGGAGAGCACCGGCCAGAGACGCGCCAACAGAAATACCCCGGCTTTGACCATGGTCGCCGAGTGCAGATAGGCCGAAACCGGAGTGGGCGCCGCCATTGCATGGGGCAACCAGAAGTGGAAGGGAAACTGTGCGCTTTTACTCAGTGCGCCGAGGAGAATCAGAGGAAGCAGAACAGGGTAGAGGGCATGGCTGCGAATCAGCTCGCCGGCAGCGAGGACCTTGTCCAGGTCGTAGCTGCCAACCACATGGCCGAGCAGCAGCACCCCCGCCAACAAGCACAAGCCGCCAGCACCGGTAACCATCAGGGCCATATAGGCGCCGCGCCGGGCGTCGGCGCGGTGGTGCCAGTAGCCGATCAGCAAGAACGAAAAGACGCTGGTCAGTTCCCAGAAGAATACGATCTGGATCAGGTTGCCGGAAATCACCAGGCCAAGCATGGCGCCCATGAACGCCAGGAAAAAGGCAAAGAACCTGGGGACCGGATCTTGTGGCGACATGTAATAGCGCGCATACAGCGATACCAGCGTACCGATGCCCAGCACCAGCAGGGAGAACAGCCAGGCGAAGCCGTCCATGCGCAGAACCAGGTTCAGGCCCAGGCTTGGCAGCCATAGGAACTCCTCACGGATCACCCCGCCGTGGGCGATCTGTGGGTACAGCAAAGCGACCTGGACGGTGCCCACCAAGGCGACCAGCCCGGCAAGCAACGACTCGCTATTACGGGCGTTGTGCGGCAAGACAGCCGCCAGGCAGCTGCCGATAAACGGCAGAAGCAGTAGCACTATCAAGGACATAGATATCTAATCTGCAGAAGTTTGTAAGGGATCATACGTGGCGCACCGTCGATCACCAACACACAAGCTGTGGCAGAATTCTACAAACACGCTGTATCAAACGATTTTTTTATAACAGTTTTTTTCAAAGGATAGACCGGATTTGGCCGTTAGCCTTCGGCTTCTCGCCCTTGAGCAGGCGTTTCAAACGCATCGTCCATGTGATCCCGGCGTTTGATTTTCAGTTCGCTGACAATCACCGCGATCACGATCAGCAGCCCACCGAGCAGGGCAATGCCGGGAAGCCGCTCCCCCGCGATGCGCCCAACGACCCCCGCCCAGACCGGCTCACCTGCGTAAATCAGGGTTGCCCGCGTTGGTGATACCGATTTTTGCGCCCAGTTCATGGCCACCTGGATCATCGCGCTCATCGCCCCCAGCCCCAGCGCGCTGAGCAGCAACAACCAGGAAAAGTCCGGCAGTGGCTCCCGGGTCGGCACGACCATCATGAATGACAGCACCGAAGCAGTCGCCAACTGCACCACGGTCACCCGGCGCACATCGACTTTTCCCGCGTAGCGGCTGATCAGGATGATTTCTGCAGCAATTGCCACGGCGCTGACCAGGGTGACGATTTCGCCGGTGCTGAACTGCAGTGAGCCGCCTTCGGGGCCGGCCAGGAGCATCAAGCCGAAAAAGGCCAAACCGATGCCCAGGCTGGGCATCAGCCCCGGGCGGCGGCCCAGTACCAGCCATTGCAGCAACGGTACAAAGGGTACGTACAAGGCTGTGATAAACGCCGACTGGCTGCTGCTGATCGTCTGCAGCCCGTAAGTTTGCAAACCATAGCCCAGCATGATCGATACACCGATCAGCACGCCGGCCTTGAATTCTGTAGCGGTCAGCCCCGACAGCGCCCGCGCCGAAACCAGACCGACGAATAACGTAGCAGCGGCAAAGCGCAGGCCGACGAAGAACATCGGCCCACTGACAGTCATAACGTTGTGGACGAGCAAAAAGGTGCCGCCCCAGAGCATGGTGATAAACACCAGTACCCACTCAGCCCGGCTAAGCCGAAAGGAGACGGAAGGACGTTCTGTGCTGTTGATCGAGTTCATGGCCTTGCACACGGAAGAGGGTCGACGCACAATTGCGGCGAAGTGGGCAGTATACTGCGCAAACCCAATCTGTGAGCAATATAGTGCACAAAAACACCAGCCAGCGTGCCTCCGTCCTACAGCATGTCAGTCAGAATATTCGACGCCTGCGCCTCGCCGCTGAACTCAGCCAGAGTGCTTTGGCAGAAAAGTCCGGGGTCAGTCGACGCATGCTGGTCGCTATTGAAGCCGGGGAAAAGAATGTCAGCCTGACCACCCTGGATCGCCTTGCCGAGGCACTGGGGGCTGCCTTCAGCGATCTGATTCAAGCCCCCGACAACCGTGATCCGAGCCGCATCAACGAGCTGGCTTGGGCCGGGGTTCATCCCGGTAGCAGGGCGGTGTTGTTGGCCAGCTCCGTTGCCAGTCGTGAAGTGGAACTGTGGGAATGGCGTCTGGAACCGGGCGAGGTCTATCAATGCGAGGCCGACGCTGACGGTTGGAGCGAACAACTGTATGTGGCCGAGGGCTGCCTGACACTGGCCATTGGTGACCAGCTTCACCACTTGCATGCGGGAGACTTTTTCAGTTACGCCAGTAACTGCGTTCACGCCTATCGCAATGAAGGTGAAGTCGCCACGCGCTTTGTGCGTAACGTTGTGATCTGATCTGCGGGGCACGCCAGGTGAAGCGCGTAGCAGGCCGCCCCGCAACGGGGTCAGCGGGTATTGCTGGCCAGGAAGTCTTCAGTGGCAATCACCTGGGCGTAAGCAAATGCCAGGGAGGCCATGTAGGCAGCATGCACCTGTGCAGCAGGAACTGTCACGCCATTGAACTCCAGGTCACGGGTAGCGCAGGCATCGTGGATCACGCTGACGTCATAGCCAAAGTCAGCCGCTGCACGGGTGAAGCCGTCGATGCACATATGGCTCATGCTGCCGACGACCGTCACGGCTGCGATGTTGTGCTGGTCGAGCAAGGCCTTGAGCTCGGTGTTGAGGAATGAATTGACTTTATGCTTAAGCACTACCGGTTCATTCGCCTGGGCCGCAACCTTGGGGTGAATGCGCGCGCCTTCTGATCCAGGTGTGAAGAACGGCGCATCGGCTGACTCGAACTCATGGCGCACATGCACCACCAGATCGCCTTTCGCCCGCGTCGCAGCCAGCACGCGGGCGGCATTGTCGGCGGCGCGGTCCGCACCCTCCAGGGTCCATTTGCCACCTGGGAAGTAGTCGTTCTGAATGTCGATAACGATCAGTGCATGCTTACTCATTGTAAAAACCTCAGTGCGGGTACGAGTGGTTGTGATGAGGTGATAGTTATAGGCTTGGGCAGTACGTTTGCAGATTGGCGCGAACGACAAATTGGCGGGAAAAACTGACAATGGACAAAGGTCGCGACACCCTGGAAATCGGTTTGCTGGTCTACCCCGGTGCGCAGGCGGCTGCCGTGCATGGCTTGACCGACCTGTTTGCCATCGCCAATCGCTTGCGTCTGGAACTGGGGGCACTGGAGCGGCCAGCGCTGCGCGTCAGCCATTGGAGCGAGAATGAGCAGCGCCAGTTGACGGTGGTGTTCGACAGCCTTGCGGGTGGGCAGCACCAGCCCCGGGTAATGATCATTCCACCAAGCCTGACGCAGGCCCCTTCACCTGAGTTGCTTGAGCGCTATCGACAGGACCTGTGTCGTTGGCATCGCGAAGGTGCCTTGCTGGTTTCAGTCTGCGTCGGGGTGTTTTTTATTGCCGCCAGTGGTCTGCTCGATGGCCGGCCAGCCACGACGCATTGGAATTTTGCGCAATCGCTGGCAGAGCGCTTTCCGGCGGTGAACGTCGAGGCCAACCTGCCCGTGCTCGACGATGGCGACATCATCACCTCGGCCGGGTTAATGGCCTGGACGGATTTGGGGTTGAAACTGGTCGAACGTTTTCAGGGTGAAACCCTGGCTGCCGAAACCGCGCGCTTTCTGGCGGTAGAACGTGTTAGCGGTGCTGCGCCAGGCAGCGTCTTTCGTCCACGCCTGGATCACGGTGACGAAGCGGTGCTCAAGGTGCAGCACTGGTTGCAAAGCAGCGGTGCGCGGGACGTCAACCTGAAGGTCATGGCCGATTGTGCGGGCCTGGAGTCGCGGACTTTTCTGCGTCGTTTTCGCAGTGCCACAGGCCTCAAGCCAACCGAATATTGCCAGCAGGTGCGGGTGGGGCGTGCCTGCCGGATGCTGGAGTTCACCAACCGCAGCATCGACCAGATAGCCTGGGGTGTGGGTTATCAAGACCCAGGAGCCTTTCGCAAAGTCTTCTACAAAATCACAGGGCTTGCGCCGAGCGACTATCGGCGGCGGGCCGTTGATAGCGTTGGCTGAGCGAAGGCTGGCGTTTCATTCAGCCGCTTCCGGGCCAGGCTGCAGCAACTGCGGTCCGGGCCCGTGCTCGCTCAGTTGGTCATTGCAATTGCGTAACGGGCAGCTTTGCAGCGACATGCAGCCGCATCCTATGCAGCCATCGAGCTGATCGCGCAGCACCAACAGCTTTTCAATTCGTTGATTCAGGTCTTGGCGCCATTGTTCGGACAGCCGTTGCCAGTCAGCAACACTGGGCGCGCGGCCAACAGGCAACGTCTGCAATGCGGCATGAATAGTGGCCAGGGGGATGCCCAGGCGTTGGGCCATCTTTATGACTGCCACGCGGCGCAGGGTTTCTCGGGGATAGCGGCGCTGATTGCCGCTGCTGCGGGTACTGTGGATCAGTCCTTTGCTTTCGTAGAAGTGCAGGGCAGTGACCGCAACCCCGCTGCGGGCCGCTAGTTGGCCAACGGTCATGACCTTCTCGGCGGTACAAGGCTGGATCATACGGATAAATCTCTTGACCTTGAGTTAACTCGAGGTTTTACCCTGCCTGCCGTCGTATCGCAAGTTCAATGACAGGGAGAACATGCCCATGATGGTTTCTGAGCGCAGCCTGTGCTTTAACCAGATGATCGAATTCGAAGTGATACCTGCCCACCAGCACGCCCTGGCCCAGGCACTGACCGAGCGCAGTGAGGCATTGGCCCTGCGCCATGAGGGTTTGCTCGGCGCGAGTATTCAGGCCAGCATGGATGGTCGCCGTGTGATGCAGTACCTGCAATGGCAGTCGCGCAGCGCCTGGGAGTCGGCGGCCAGCAGTTTCGAGCAGGAGCCCTTTTTGCAACTGATTCGTCAGCATCAGGCTAAAGGTGTGAATTTCGCCGCGTTTCAAACCCTCAGCAGCCTGGTGCGTAGCAGCAGCGACGGCCTGCATTGCCAAGTGCCGGTAGCTCAAGAGTACCAAGGGGAGTGGTGAGGGTAGTGATCGAGGCGCGCACCGATGACCATTTCGCTGATCCAGGCGCTGAGAATCGAGCTGTAGGCTTTCTGGTTACGATCGCTGGACAGTGCATGATCGGCACCGTCGACGATTCTGTGGGTGAGTGAATGAGCGCTGACGAATGCCGAGCGGTAGCTCATCAGTGTGCTGTGCGGTACATAATCGTCCTTTTCCGACTCGACTAGCAGTACATCGCCGGCAAATTCGGCGCAGGCACCCAGTGCGCGGTTGTCGGCAGGGCCCAGTGGCCGTCGGCGATAGTCGTTCAGACGTTGGCGATCAAGGCCCTGTTTAGGCAGTGTCCACTCGTCATCCCAGTACAGGGCCGGTACCCGCAGGGCGAGCCACTTGACCGGACGCTGGGCGGTTAACAGGGTGGCCAGGTAGCCGCCATAGCTGCTACCGATAACCGCAATGGCCTGGGTGTCGACGGCCGGGTGATTGGCCAGGCAATCATAGGCGGCAAGCAGATCTGCCAGATTGTGCTCACGGGTGACGCTCAAGCGCTGGCTGGCGGTTTTCTCGTGGCCGCGAAGGTCGAAAGTCATGCATACACAACCCAGGCCGGTGATCTGCTTGGCTCTAGCCAAGTCACGCTGCTGACTGCCGCCCCAACCATGAACAAAAAGAATGCCCGGTACTTTGTCGCCGGGGCTGAGAATGGTTGCGGCGATGCGTTCGTCACCGACGTTGATTTCAATGGCTTCGCTATGGATGGTCATAGTCGCGCAGCCTTGCGTATTTGCAGATTCTGCCGAGTTCACGGTCATCCCCCTGATAGAAAATGATTGCGTCGTCGGGCAACTTGGGTGCTTCGAACACCTCATGGGTGGAGGCGCGGATGCGCGACAGCGCCGGGTCCGCGGCAAATGCCTGCAGCGCCAGCACTTCGGCACTGCTGGCGCCACCAATGCGCCAGGATTGCTCGAGCACTCCGCTACGCGCTTTATCCTCGTGGTTCAGGCCGCGGGCCACGTCATAGTTGCGGCGCGAGGCAAAAAAACCAGGAAAGTTCTGCAGTGCCGCCTGTTCATAGAGCCTGGCTTGAGTGATGGCCAGGCGTAGCGGGTCTTCCAGCTCAAGCTGCAGCAAGTTGTCGTAGTTGCCCCGCACCACGACCAGGTCCGAGCCGCCGTAGATTTCTTCGCCGTCATGGTCGCGGGTTAACTGCTGAGTACCGTAGTAGCTGCACAAAATGCCAGCGACCAAAGCTTGCCCGACACTGTACGTCTGCACCTGAGTCAAATTCTCCTCCAGTGTCAGGCCCCAGAGCGATAACGCTTTTTCGTCCAGGTTACACAGCGCGTTTTCGACTTGCGCCATCGAAGTGACCACCGTTTGGCCTCGCCCTGCGGTGGCTCGCACCGGTTTAATCCGTAATGGGCCGTCACGCAGTAACAGTGCCGCGGCGCTTCGGGCATCTGCCAAACTGAATACCGTGTAGCCACGCAGCAATGCATCGCTGGCTTGACGAGCAAAATCATCGGTCCAGCCCAATGGGTAGCGGGCATTGGCGGGTAAGGGGTGGGAAATGGCCTTGGTGGCCATATAGGGCCTGGCCACCATGCCGCCGAACAGGTCCTGGTCCGAGACGATGCCCATCTCCTGGTAGCGGGCCGGATCAATCAGGGTCTCGGTGGGCAGGTAGTAAAGATTGTCGTGCGCCGAAGGTGATGCTTCGGGCGCCACCACCTGTGTATGGAGCAGCTGCGCCAGGCGTTCAGCCAGCTTGAGGTGCACGCTGTGCTCATGATCAGGCGTGTGCTGGCGCGTATCGAGCAGCACGACGCCCTGTTTGTGATCGGTCGATCGAGGCATGGGCATTTCCTCGGCGGCAGGTGCCGGGGCGTGTGGTGGTTTCCCCGGATCAGGACTGTACTGTTGTGAAGGCTGAGGAGGCCGGAAGTTCACCAGCAATCCTGATTTTATTTTTTGGTTATATTTATAGTAATTATAATAATTTATTGTTCTATGGCGTGGTAAGGCACTATGAAACCACGGTCAGCCTTCTTTATATAAAGGCGCCGGCTACTTCACTCGACATGGACAACCAGAGAGCCTGCAGCGATGAACCCTTTCCCGTTGTATTTCGACTACGCCGCAACGACACCCGTCGACGAGCGCGTCATCCCGGTGATGGTCCAGTGTCTGGGTGCTTCAGGCAATTTCGGCAATCCAGCGTCCGGGTCGCACCGCTACGGCCGTGAGGCGCGACTGGCTGTAGAGCAGGCACGCGCTCAGGTTGCCAGTGTGGTGGGGGCCGAAGCGTCGCAGATTATCTGGACCTCGGGTGCTACCGAATCCAACAACCTTGCGCTCAAGGGGCTCGCCCAGGGCCATCAGGGTGGCCATATCATCACCAGTCAGATTGAGCACAAAGCCGTGCTGGATACCGTCTCGCAACTGGAGCAAGCAGGCTTTGCGGTGACGCGCCTGGCACCCGACGCTCAGGGCCTGATCAGTCCGCAAGCGGTATTGGCTGCGCTGCGCGATGACACGGTGCTGGTCTCGTTGATGCTGGTGAATAATGAGCTCGGTACCGTCAATGACATCGCCAGCATCGGCCAGCTCGTTCGTCGACACGGCGCCTTGTTGCATGTGGATGCTGCACAAGGGGTTGGCAAGCTAACCATCGATGTGAAGCAGTGGGCTGTAGATGTGATGTCATTCTCTGCCCACAAGGTCTATGGGCCCAAAGGTGTGGGTGCCTTGTACGTCGGTGAGCGAGCCCGGCCATTGCTGTGCGCGCAAATACATGGGGGAGGGCACGAGGGCGGCTTGCGATCAGGCACCCTGGCTACCCATCAGATTGCCGGCATGGGGGTAGCGTTTGCCTTGGCGGCAGCCTTACAGGATGAAGAGGTGCAGCGTATTGCTCTGTTACGCAGGCGGCTGCTAGCCCAGCTGCTTGAAATTCCCGGGTTGGTACTTAACGGCAGTCCCTCCCAGCGTATCGAGCATACCCTGAGCCTGACGTTCAACGCTCAGAGCCCTGATTTTGCGTCGTTGGCTGACAGCCTGGCGTTTTCATCCACATCGGCCTGCAATTCATCCAGCAACCAGCCCTCGCACGTCTTGTTGGCATTGGGGATTGAGGCGCAGGCCGCGCGCCAGACCATTCGCCTGAGCCTTGGTCGATACACTCAGGAGGACGATATCGATCAGGCTGTGGCAGCAATCAAAGCTTCGTTACAGACACAGCCGTTCTGGGCGGTTGCCGGAGGCTGAAGGCTGTTCCATTATCTGCGGCTATAACAACGGATGCCGTGGTAGCAGGAGTCAGCATGAACACCCAATCTTCACCGCAAGGCGCTGTGCACGTACGCCTGGCAGCAGTGCGTCAGGTCATGAATCGAGAAGGGATCGACGCCTTGCTGGTGCCTTCGGCTGATCCGCACCTGTCCGAATACCTGCCGGAGTACTGGCAGGGCAGGCAATGGTTGTCTGGTTTTCTCGGCTCGGTCGGTACCTTGGTTGTGACGCCGGAGTTCGCCGGCTTGTGGGCGGATAGCCGCTATTGGGAGCAAGCTGAGAAAGAGCTTGCCGGTAGCGGTATTGAATTGGTGAAACTGCAGCCAGGCAAGCCGGGGCCCCTGGAATGGCTGGGTGAACAGGTCAAAGAGGGTGGCGTGGTAGCCGTTGACGGTGCGGTCATGGCCTTGGCTTCAGCGCGTCAACTGCGCGAGCGCCTGGCTGCCCGTAACGCGAGTTTGTTGACGTCCAGAGATCTGCTTGAACAGGTTTGGGAAGGGCGCCCGCCTTTGCCGGGCAACGCGGTGTATGCCCACCTGCCACCGGAGGCTACGGTCAGTCGCACAGACAAGCTTGCGCAGTTGCGCCAGGTGATGCGTGAGCGGGGAGCTGACTGCCACTTCATTGCCACCCTGGACGATATTGCCTGGCTGTTCAATTTGCGTGGCAGCGACGTCCCCTACAATCCGGTGTTTGTGTCGTTTGCGTTGATCAACATGGAAAAGGCAACACTCTTCGTGGCGCCAGACAAGCTAGACGATGATCTGCGCCACGCGCTTGCAGCCGAAGGCATCGATGTGCGCGACTATGCAGCCATCCATTGGGCATTGGCCAAACTGCCGGCGGGCAGTCGGTTGCTGGTCGATCCTGCTCGGGTCACTCAAGGCTTGATCGACAATGTGCCTGCCCAAGTGCGCCTGGTTGAAGGGCTCAACCCCACCACCCTGGCCAAATCGCAAAAAAGTGTCGAGGACCTGGCTCACATTCGTAATGCGATGGAGCAGGACGGCGCAGCGTTGTGCGAGTTTTTTGCCTGGCTGGAGGCGGCGTTGGGGCGTGAGCCAGTGTCGGAGCTGACGATCGATGAGCAGCTCAGTGCTGCCCGCGCGCGCCGTCCGGGTTTCGTTTCCCTGAGCTTTGCGACCATTGCGGCGTTCAACGCCAACGGCGCCATGCCACATTATCGGGCAACTGAAGCGTCTCACGCGCGTATTGAAGGTGATGGCCTGCTATTGATTGATTCGGGCGGCCAATACCTAGGAGGGACGACAGACATCACCCGCATGGTGCCCGTAGGGGCGCCGAGTCAAGCGCAGAAACAGGATTGCACCCGTGTGCTCAAAGGGGTGATTGCCCTGTCCCGTGCGCGATTCCCACGCGGCATTCTTTCGCCTTTGCTCGATGCCATTGCTCGCGCGCCGATCTGGGCCGATCAGGTCGATTACGGTCATGGCACAGGTCACGGCGTTGGCTATTTCATGAACGTGCACGAAGGGCCGCAGGTGATTGCCTACCAAGCGGCAAGCACACCGCAAACAGCCATGCAGGCCGGGATGATCACATCGATCGAGCCGGGCACCTACCGGCCTGGGCAGTGGGGGGTTCGGATTGAGAACCTGGTGTTCAATCGCGAAGTGGGGCGTAGTGAGTTTGGCGACTTCCTTGAGTTCGAAACCTTGACCCTGTGCCCGATTGACACGCGTTGCTTGCTGCCGGAGTTGTTGAGCGAGTGCGAACGAAACTGGCTCAACGGCTACCATCAGCAGGTGCGTGATCGCCTTGCGCCGCTGCTCGACGGGGCGGCACTGCAATGGTTGCTGAACCGCACCCAGGCGATCTGATACGGAGAATGCCTAAAAGCACAAAGGGCGGCCATCTGGCTGCCCTTTGTACGTAATGTTCTTTATTTGCAGATCACGATCATGCTGCGACTGGTGTATCCCGCTGGATTGAGCCCGAACAGGTAGTCGCCAGGCTCGGCGTCATCTTCGCCAGAGCGGGCAATTACCTTGTAGCCCTTTTCGCCGCAGGCTTTGATCGCCTTGCTATAGCATTGATCCCAGGATGATGAGAGGCCAGAGCAATTGATGTGCAGGCCTTTCTTGCCGCGTTTGACTTCAGTTTTTGCAGTCGCCGCGCATCCGGCAATGGCCACTATGGCCAGGATGAGCAAAATTCGTTTCATTCCCGTCCTTAATACGTGCCGGATCTATCGCCCGGGTCAATTTCTGCAGCTTCTTCCTGATGCTCCCTTGCGTCCCTGTCTTGTCAATTAGATAACATAAAAGTTGACGTTCCATGACAGCTTAAAGATCGTGGATGTGCGGCACAATGACCAGTCTTGATTTAAATGAAAATATTTCTCAAATCAGTCGGCGGCAACCAGCGCAGGACTCTCTTTGCGCATCGACATCGTTGCGCCCACCGAAGCCGTGATAATTGCACCAATGGCCAGCCACTGAGTGACGCTCAGGACTTCTCCGAGGAACAGTAACCCCGAGAGCGCGGCGAAGGCGGGTTCAACACTCATCAGGGTGCCGAAGGTCTTGGCGGGCATGCGCGTGAGCGCGACCATCTCCAGGCTGTAGGGCAGGGCGGTAGAAAGCACCGCCACACCAAGGGCGATTGGCAGCAAGGCTGGCGTGAGCAGGGCGCTGCCGGCATGGGCAATGCCGATCGGTGCAACAAAGAGTGCTGCGATCATTACGCCAAGCGCTGCA
>NZ_CP197353.1:905000-4012500 GCF_052147955.1 Pseudomonas sp. NUPR-001 | reverse complement strand
CGCGAATCAGAATGTCGCGGTGAATACGTTCCCGGGCCTTGTACACACCGCCCGTCACACCATGGGAGTGGGTTGCACCAGAAGTAGCTAGTCTAACCTTCGGGAGGACGGTTACCACGGTGTGATTCATGACTGGGGTGAAGTCGTAACAAGGTAGCCGTAGGGGAACCTGCGGCTGGATCACCTCCTTAATCGACGACATCAGCTGTTTCATAAGCTCCCACACGAATTGCTTGATTCATTGAAGAAGACGATATCGGTAACAGCTCTTAACTGGGTCTGTAGCTCAGTTGGTTAGAGCGCACCCCTGATAAGGGTGAGGTCGGCAGTTCGAATCTGCCCAGACCCACCAGTTTCTTGTTGGGGCCATAGCTCAGCTGGGAGAGCGCCTGCCTTGCACGCAGGAGGTCAGCGGTTCGATCCCGCTTGGCTCCACCACCCCCTACCGCCTGGTAGTGCTACCGTGTCAAAGCTTAGAAATGAATATTCGCGTCGAATATTGATTTCTGAACTTTTTCAGAATCGTTCTTTAAAAATTTGGGTATGTGATAGAAATAGACTGAATAGCACTTTCACTGGTGTTTATTCAGGCTAAGGTAAAATTTGTGAGTTTCTCTTAAGTCTTTAAGAGTATTGCGAATTTTCGGCGAATGTCGTCTTCACAGTATAACCAGATTGCTTGGGGTTATATGGTCAAGTGAAGAAGCGCATACGGTGGATGCCTTGGCAGTCAGAGGCGATGAAAGACGTGGTAGCCTGCGATAAGCTTCGGGGAGTCGGCAAACAGACTTTGATCCGGAGATCTCTGAATGGGGGAACCCACTCAGCATAAGCTGAGTATCTTGTACTGAATACATAGGTGCAAGAGGCGAACCAGGGGAACTGAAACATCTAAGTACCCTGAGGAAAAGAAATCAACCGAGATTCCCTTAGTAGTGGCGAGCGAACGGGGACTAGCCCTTAAGTGGCTTTGAGATTAGCGGAACGCTCTGGAAAGTGCGGCCATAGTGGGTGATAGCCCTGTACGCGAAAATCTCTTAGTCATGAAATCGAGTAGGACGGAGCACGAGAAACTTTGTCTGAATATGGGGGGACCATCCTCCAAGGCTAAATACTACTGACTGACCGATAGTGAACCAGTACCGTGAGGGAAAGGCGAAAAGAACCCCGGAGAGGGGAGTGAAATAGAACCTGAAACCGTATGCGTACAAGCAGTGGGAGCCTACTTTGTTAGGTGACTGCGTACCTTTTGTATAATGGGTCAGCGACTTATATTCAGTGGCGAGCTTAACCGAATAGGGGAGGCGTAGCGAAAGCGAGTCTTAATAGGGCGTTTAGTCGCTGGGTATAGACCCGAAACCGGGCGATCTATCCATGGGCAGGTTGAAGGTTAGGTAACACTGACTGGAGGACCGAACCGACTACCGTTGAAAAGTTAGCGGATGACCTGTGGATCGGAGTGAAAGGCTAATCAAGCTCGGAGATAGCTGGTTCTCCTCGAAAGCTATTTAGGTAGCGCCTCATGTATCACTGTAGGGGGTAGAGCACTGTTTCGGCTAGGGGGTCATCCCGACTTACCAAACCGATGCAAACTCCGAATACCTACAAGTGCCGAGCATGGGAGACACACGGCGGGTGCTAACGTCCGTCGTGAAAAGGGAAACAACCCAGACCGTCAGCTAAGGTCCCAAAGTCATGGTTAAGTGGGAAACGATGTGGGAAGGCTTAGACAGCTAGGAGGTTGGCTTAGAAGCAGCCACCCTTTAAAGAAAGCGTAATAGCTCACTAGTCGAGTCGGCCTGCGCGGAAGATGTAACGGGGCTCAAACCATGCACCGAAGCTACGGGTGTCACTTAGGTGACGCGGTAGAGGAGCGTTCTGTAAGCCTGTGAAGGTGAGTTGAGAAGCTTGCTGGAGGTATCAGAAGTGCGAATGCTGACATGAGTAACGACAATGGGAGTGAAAAACTCCCACGCCGAAAGACCAAGGTTTCCTGCGCAACGTTAATCGACGCAGGGTTAGTCGGTCCCTAAGGCGAGGCTGAAAAGCGTAGTCGATGGAAAACAGGTTAATATTCCTGTACTTCTAGTTATTGCGATGGAGGGACGGAGAAGGCTAGGCCAGCTTGGCGTTGGTTGTCCAAGTTTAAGGTGGTAGGCTGAGATCTTAGGTAAATCCGGGATCTTAAGGCCGAGAGCTGATGACGAGTTGCCTTTAGGCGACGAAGTGGTTGATGCCATGCTTCCAAGAAAAGCTTCTAAGCTTCAGATAACTAGGAACCGTACCCCAAACCGACACAGGTGGTTGGGTAGAGAATACCAAGGCGCTTGAGAGAACTCGGGTGAAGGAACTAGGCAAAATGGCACCGTAACTTCGGGAGAAGGTGCGCCGGTGAGGGTGAAGGACTTGCTCCGTAAGCCCATGCCGGTCGAAGATACCAGGCCGCTGCGACTGTTTATTAAAAACACAGCACTCTGCAAACACGAAAGTGGACGTATAGGGTGTGACGCCTGCCCGGTGCCGGAAGGTTAATTGATGGGGTTAGCTAACGCGAAGCTCTTGATCGAAGCCCCGGTAAACGGCGGCCGTAACTATAACGGTCCTAAGGTAGCGAAATTCCTTGTCGGGTAAGTTCCGACCTGCACGAATGGCGTAACGATGGCGGCGCTGTCTCCACCCGAGACTCAGTGAAATTGAAATCGCTGTGAAGATGCAGTGTATCCGCGGCTAGACGGAAAGACCCCGTGAACCTTTACTATAGCTTTGCACTGGACTTTGAATTTGCTTGTGTAGGATAGGTGGGAGGCTTTGAAGCGTGGACGCCAGTTCGCGTGGAGCCATCCTTGAAATACCACCCTGGCAACTTTGAGGTTCTAACTCAGGTCCGTTATCCGGATCGAGGACAGTGTATGGTGGGTAGTTTGACTGGGGCGGTCTCCTCCTAAAGAGTAACGGAGGAGTACGAAGGTGCGCTCAGACCGGTCGGAAATCGGTCGTAGAGTATAAAGGCAAAAGCGCGCTTGACTGCGAGACAGACACGTCGAGCAGGTACGAAAGTAGGTCTTAGTGATCCGGTGGTTCTGTATGGAAGGGCCATCGCTCAACGGATAAAAGGTACTCCGGGGATAACAGGCTGATACCGCCCAAGAGTTCATATCGACGGCGGTGTTTGGCACCTCGATGTCGGCTCATCACATCCTGGGGCTGAAGCCGGTCCCAAGGGTATGGCTGTTCGCCATTTAAAGTGGTACGCGAGCTGGGTTTAGAACGTCGTGAGACAGTTCGGTCCCTATCTGCCGTGGACGTTTGAGATTTGAGAGGGGCTGCTCCTAGTACGAGAGGACCGGAGTGGACGAACCTCTGGTGTTCCGGTTGTCACGCCAGTGGCATTGCCGGGTAGCTATGTTCGGGAGAGATAACCGCTGAAAGCATCTAAGCGGGAAACTTGCCTCAAGATGAGATCTCACTGGAACCTTGAGTTCCCTGAAGGGCCGTCGAAGACTACGACGTTGATAGGTTGGGTGTGTAAGCGCTGTGAGGCGTTGAGCTAACCAATACTAATTGCCCGTGAGGCTTGACCATATAACACCCAAGCAATCTGCAACGCAGATTGTGGTGGTGAAGACGAAAGTCACCGAAAGTTTGCAAAACCACAAAGTCACATACCCAATTCGCTGGAGTGTCTAACAAGACCTTCTGGCAACAGAATTTCTTGACGACCATAGAGCATTGGAACCACCTGATCCCATCCCGAACTCAGCAGTGAAACGATGCATCGCCGATGGTAGTGTGGGGTTTCCCCATGTGAGAGTAGGTCATCGTCAAGATTAAATTCCGAAACCCCTATCTGCGTATGCAGGTAGGGGTTTTGTCTTTTCCGCCGACCAAAATCTGCTGGGATGGGCTTCTTCTTGTGGGAGCTGTGGGAGCGGGCTTGCCCCGCGATCGCAATCTGCCTGATACATCGCTATCGCGGGGCAAGCCCGCTCCTACAAGTGGTGCAAGACAGTTGCCCCCACAGGGGGCACAAAAAAACCACCTCGGGGGTGGTTTTTTCATATCTAACGCCGGATCAGTCGCCGTAATACTCGCAGCCACTGGTGCAGGTTTCGTGAATACGCACCTTGGACAACTCTGGCAGCAGGGGTTTGACCTGGTCCCAGATCCACTTGGCGAGCACTTCGCTGGTAGGGTTTTCCAGGCCAGGAATGTCGTTCAGGTAGTTGTGATCCAGTTGCTCGTAGAGCGGTTTGAAGATCGCCTTGATCTCGGAAAAGTCGCGAATCCATCCGGTATGTGGGTCCAGCGGGCCGGTCAGGTGCAAGGCAACCTTGAACGAGTGGCCGTGCAAGCGACCACATTTATGCCCTTCAGGAACGTGCGGCAGGCGGTGTGCCGACTCGAAGGTGAACTCTTTGAAAATTTCCACGGTGTGGCCTGTATAGCTGATGGTGTAAGGGTTGGAGCAGGCCACGCTTGTTTGGTGTACTGCTCAATGTACTGATTGGTCGTTGCTGGGGGTCAAAGAGGACATCCAAACCGAGATATCCGACTGACGCCAAGCGACCGAGTTGGGTCCTATTCTAACCTGTTTTGGGAAAGTGCCCTCTTTGATTCTGCGGTACACAGTGTTGCGGCTGATGCCGATAATGTGAACCACCTCCTCAATGCGTAGGAAGCGGTCAATGTTCTTTGCTGGTGTCATGTATGTCTCCACGCCGCTGGTGGCGGCACAGTAGGAATAGTGGTCAAGCGAGGAAGTGGTGGC
The DNA here is from genome assembly GCF_052147955.1 of Pseudomonas sp. NUPR-001. Lineage (NCBI taxonomy): Bacteria > Pseudomonadati > Pseudomonadota > Gammaproteobacteria > Pseudomonadales > Pseudomonadaceae > Pseudomonas > Pseudomonas sp. NUPR-001. The sequence continues at coordinate 4,007,732 of NZ_CP197353.1, read as the reverse complement.
CTACAGCGGCGGCCAGGGCGGCCTGCTCGCTGCGGAACATGAGCTGGGTCTTGCTGGTGTGGCCATAGGCCTCGTACTCAACGTCAACCCACCAGGCGCCGAACTTCCGATAAGGCGCGCCCAGGATCTTGCTGACGTAGCAGTCGATCAGGTTCATGGGTGTCTCCACGTCGCGCATGGCGACAGAGGTGGGGAAGGGTTAGTCGTAGCTGGAGCTCGAACCGCTATCGCTTGCGTTAGATGAGCTGCAGCTATCGCTCGACGAATAGCTGCTACCGCTGTCATGGCTGCGACTGGAGCAGCTGCTGTGGGAGCGGGACGGCTCGTAGCTGTCGATCTGGTTGGCCGGGTTCAGTGGGCTGATCGGGCTCAATGGGTTGAGTGGGTCAAGCATTGGGTCTTGTCGACCGGCTGCAGGGCTGTGGCCGGCGCGAAATCCCGTTGGTGCGGGCGCAGGTGCAGGGCGTTGCGGCTTTGCCTTTCGGCGGAAGAGCCGGGTCAGGAAATTGGGCATGGTTCATCCTCGCCCGCCTACCGGCAGGCTTGAGTTGTTGTAGGGGGAGGGGTTACGCGCCCTTGAACGGGACGACGTTCTCGAGTTCGCGCTTCACGCCACCGGCGTCGCGGAAGATTTTCCACTCGACGTGGTGCGCGGCGCAGTAGTGCACGTCGGGAGCCACGAGGGCCGAGCAGTAATCACACAGGCTGCGATCACAGGTCTTGCCATCGCCAACTGGGTAGTCGCACAGGTTTTCCGCGACAGACCCACATCCTGAGCAGTGCGGGCCCAGGTCACCACAAATATGGCCAGTTGGACGCCGGTCTTTGTCGTAGATCGTGTAGCAGGCCATCACCGGCCACCGTGGCCGCGGCAGACATTCTCCTTCAGCGAGTGACCGTGATTGAGCTGTCGGAACTCGGTGCAGATGACCACGATATCGGCGCCGTCCCGGCGGTGCACGGGCATGGCGCTGAAGTTGAGGCTGCTGCAGTCGTTCAGTCGCTTGGCGCAGCCTTTACACCGGCCGCCCTTCGGGTAGTAGTTCGTCATGGCCTCGGCCCCTTCCAGATCATCCAGGCCATGTAGAGCGGGGCGGCGATGGGTAGGAGGATCATGGCAGCAGCTCCTTTGGCACCTGGACGGTTTCTCCAGCCTCGGCCAGTACAAGGCAGCGCATGGCAGCGGTCAGATAGTCTGTTGAACGAGACTTGCAGTGAGTGATGTGCTCCTCGGCCCGCCAATCGGCATCGCTGAGAGGAGTAACTGTGATGGCGTATTTTTCCAAAAGAGGGCCGCCCGTCAGCCAATCAACAGCTGGCTTGTAGCGCACCGGGAACATCCCTTCTTGCTGGATGAACACCCGAGCAGGGACGCCGTACTGCGCCGGCACCACTGACGGGTTCAGGCCGATGGCAACTGCCACCGACCAGTTCAACGGCTCGCCAACTAGGTCGGCTGCCTTCACTTCGATCAGGTCGCTCATCGCGCCACCGCCTGCCAGTAAGGCCCCTTGTTGGTCACCAGGCCCTTTCGCTTCAGGCGCTGGCAGGCCTTGCTGATCTCCTCGCGAGACTCGCGGATGGCGCCGCGCATGGCGTAGGCGGTTGAGCCCTCGATGCCAAGCAGGTGCCCCAGAACTCGCTCGTCAGTTCCGCCGTCAAGCATCCCATGGCCATACTTGGCCGCCACAGTTGCCACTGCCAAGCGCATGGCATCGCGCCGGGCGCCCGGTTCGGCTGCGTGCGATATCTCGCTTTGCTTGAAGCCGACATACGGCACATGGGCTGTGGCCCGAGCGAGACTGTGCAGGCAGCAGATGTCCATCCTAAGCTTTGCGATGATGAGCATCGTCTGGCGGTCGTCTTGCATCGGTAGCCAAACCTCCCGGCCTGTCTCGGGGTCGTCGTAGTAGAAGGCGTCACTGCCGCGCCGGTACTCGAGCTCGAGGCCCATAGCCTTGGCTGACAGCTTGATGATTTCCTCTTCTGTCACAGCTCATACCTCTCTTCATTCCAGCGCGCTGGCGCCTTTGCTGGGATAGGGGTGTTGTCTTGTTCGTGCGGGGAGAGCTGGCGCTCGGTGTGGTGAGCACCGCCAGGTATCCCCTTTTGAGGGTCGCAACCCTTGCCGCAGTCCTCGCTCCAGGCCGTAGTGCCCGAGCAGTTCGTGAAGTACTTGTTGCCGCCGCTGTTGAGAAAGCGGTAGACGGTGCAGCCGTCGACAGTGAAAAGTTTGTCGACCTTGTATGTACCGGCGACGACGGTGGCAGCGGGCATGTCAGGCTCCCGGCAGCCGGCCAGGGTGGCAAGCAGCAGGAGGCAGAGGGCGAGGCGGGTCATTGGCTCATCTCGCGCTGGTTGTCGGCGTATGCTTCCGCGTTGCACTTCGGGCAGGGAATGTCGCCGCCGCTCAACAGTGGACCGCCTGGTACATCGCAGCTGTCTTCATCCCACAGGAAGCCATCGACGCACTGAGCATCGGGGTACGGCGCACCGAAGTGGCTGCCGTGGTAGTCACATACAGATGTGCTTGGCTCGACCACCTCGAACTCCACGACCCAGACCCATGGGTTGGCGCTCCATGATTCGTCACCGTTGATGCTGCACCAGAGGCACTCGAATAGCTGCGCGGCGGTGAGCGTCTCGTCTGCGTCGGGTGCGCGCCGAAGGAAATTTACACCTTCTGCTTCAGCTTGCTCCTCGCTGATGTCTTGCAGCCGTTCAACACGCACCGCAGTGATTTCCAGCAGGATGCGGCTAGCCCAGCGGGGCATGTGGATTGAGGGGCGCCCTCGGCCCTGCGAGACCATTGTGCATCCTGTCTGCCGGATGCTTCTATCTGCGGGGTACATGATGGGCTCGCCCTGACTCAGGTCGCGCGGCGCAATCGAATCGAGTTGAGCATCTGCCAGCCAGGCCTCACGCACCCACAGGTGGTCACCTGGTTCGCCAAATGGGCAAGCACCTAGTTCCCCAACCTTTACGGCGCACTCCTGCTCGGTTTTGCCGTGGACGACAAACCCATAGCGCGGGTGATGTTGGCCTACAGCAGTCCAAGGCTCCGGACTGTCTGGATATTCCAGGCGTGGGATCTGGCCGCCTTTGATCGGTCGGCGGGTGACCGTCTTCCGTCCTTCCAGGATGGCACGGACCATCGGCCCACTGAACAGTATCGGGCGTTCCTTTGCTTGAGACATAGCTTCGCCTTGGCCGCCATATCGCGGCATTGAATAGAGGGGAGAGGGGTTAAAGCTGGATGGAGTACAAATGTACTCATTGGCTATTCGCCCTGATTGGCCAGCATGTTCAGGCGCTGGAAGGAGGTGCCTGGGATTCCCTGATCGCGCTCAATCGGCGCGCTTGGATCTTCGATGGATGCCAGGGCTCGGTCATCAACGTACAAGCGACGACCCTTCGATACCCGCTCGGCCTTCCACTGTGTTTCCGCATCAAGCTCGCCGACCTCAATGCAATCCCGAATCACTTCTTGGGCTTCTGCTAACTGAGTGCGCAGCTCCTTTACTTCCGTATCACGCGCAGCAAACGCCTTAGCACCCTGGTCGGCCATGTCACCGGCGCTGAAGCCGTCTTCCTGGTGCTGGGCGGCTGGAGCATCCAGCAGACCCTGCCAGAACTCAGCGTGTGGGGACGGGCATGGATGGGCTTGGTACTGAAGCAGCTTTACCAGGCGCTCAACTTCATCGCGCGGCACGCTGACCATCTGTTCGGTGTTGCTGGATCGGTTTTCTGTGGGCATGGGGATACCTCGCCGTGGTGGCTTCATTGAGTTTCGAGATATGCGGCTATGAACTGCGTTGCCGCTTCAGCATTGATGGCGTTTCCGTAGGCGCGCAGTCGTCCCACTCGACCGGGAGCCCCATTAGCCAGCGGGAATGTGCCGGATTCAACTGGGCGCCACCGGGCATCCCGGCAGAAGAGCCAGTCAGAAGCTGACCAGAGGCTGTTAATCGGGCCGGCTGGTCTGTCCGGGTTAGAGCTACCGCCTGATTTAGCGGCATCCCCGTATCCTGCGGTCGCGAGTCCTTCGCCCCTCTGCTCGCATCTGCCGCGGTCACTGTTGGCCACCCGCAAAGATAGGCTTGGCGCGGTAGCTGATCTAATCGGTCCGCCCCGCCTCGCTGAGCCACCATCCCTGGGGTGTCCTTGTGATCGCGCGTTGTTGGCGTGACCCACCCAGAAAAGTCGGTCTCGGATGTGCGGCGCGCCGACGCCCGCAGACGGGAACGCGACGGCCCCAAAGGCGTAGTCCATGGCTTCCAAGTCAGCGTGTACAAGGTCGACCCAAGGCTCGACAGCCTTGCTTGCAACCTGTTCTCCAAGGATGACTGGAGGTTTTCGCTGCCTGATGAGCCAGGCGAAAGTTGGCCAAAGGTGCCTTGAGTCCTCAAACCCACCTCCAGCGCCTGCCGAGCTGAAAGGCTGGCAGGGGCAACTGCCGGTCCAAACAGGAAGGTCATCTGGCCATCCGGCTCTTCGAAGAGCGAGAGACCAGACGCCGATTCCAGCGAAGAAATGGCACTGGGTGAATCCGAGAAGATCGCTGGGCCGGACATCCTCGATGCTCCTTTCATCTACGACGCCTGGCGCGATGTGGCCTGCGTCAATCAAGTTGCGCAGCCACTGAGCTGCGTGCGGGTCAATTTCGTTGTAGTACGCAGCCATAGGCGTTCCTCGCCGGGGGTGGCGTGATTCGTTGATGTGGTTGGTTATCGCTTCGGGTAGGTTTTGGTCAGCTCGCCGTTTACGACATGCCCGCGCCGCAGAACCAGGTTGGCCAGGGCGGCGCGATCTTTCTGGCTGTGACTGGCCTGGGTGAGCAGGCCGAAGTAGCTGTTGGCGGTCTCGCGCAGCTGTTCGGCCGGTGCTGCTGCGGTGCGCTTCATGGCCTGGGTCACGGATCGCTTCCTGGTGGTGCGCCGCCAGGGCTTGATCACATGCCCAACGAAGTCCACGCCGCGGTCGATGGGCTGCAGGATGGTCTTCGAGGGATTGAGCCTGGCGCCCAGTTTCGGCAGGAACGCTTCGATCTCGGCCTTCCAGTCGTTCAGTTGCTGGGGTGATTCATGCAACAGCACGAAGTCATCGACATAGCGGACGTAGTGCTTGGCGCCCAGCCGGTGCTTGCAGAACTGGTCCAGGGCGTCGAGGTAGACGTTGGCGAAGAACTGCGATGACAGGTTGCCGATTGGCAGGCCAAGGTGCGCAGGCTGCGCGGTCAGCCGCTTGTGCTGCGGCACCCGGTTGAACAGGTGCGCCGGGCTGCGGACTTGGTAGTCCTCGCGCGGGTCGTGCATCAGCACCTGCAGGGCCAGGGCGCGCCACCAGGGTTCAGCGATCCTGGCCGACAGTTGACTGGCCAGCACGCGCTTGTCGATCGCCACGAAGAAGTTGGCCAGGTCGCACTTCAGGTAGAAGCCTGGCTTCGACCAATTCTGCGTCTGGCTGCGGATCTTCGCCTCAAGGCGCCTGGCGGCGTACAGCGTGCCGCGCTCTCGGATACAGGCGCAGCTGTCCGCTATGAAGCTGCGCTCGATGCTTGGGCCAATGTGGTTGTACAGCAGGTGGTGCACGATGCGGTCGCGGAAGTCGGCGGCCCACACCTCGCGGGGCTTGGGCCGGGTGACCACGAAGCAGATAGAGCGGCCTGGCCGGTATTGGCCGGTTACCAGGTCGCGGTGAAGCGCCGTAAGGTTCCGCTCCAGGTTCATCTCGAAAGCCAGCGCGCTCGCGCTGTTGCGCTTTGAGCGACGGCAGTCGTAATAGGCCTGGACCAAATCGCTGAACGGGTAGGGCGTTGAAGCTGCGGACGGGGCGGACGCGGAGCTCGTTGTTCTTGTCGTTGTTGCTCTGAATGCCATCATCGAAGTTCATGTTGAATGCGTTGTTGGCGGAGCGCTGCGACCTGTCGTGCAATCTACGTCGGCCTGCCGAATCCTCAGCGGGCAAACTGCGCTGGACCTACACGGACGCTTTAGACCGGCGGTATCCAGGGTGCGCATGGCGGTGACCAAAGGTCAGCGGCACGACCAGGTTCAATTCGCACAGACCAGAAAGCCGTAACTCTCAGGTAGCGGGCGCGGTTGGGGTGGAGCGTTTCCAGGCATTGGCCTGTTTTCCGATAGAGGTGGTGATCTCCATCGCTTTGGCGTGCTGCGGCACGCTGATGAATCGACTTTCCTTGAACAGGCGCATCAGGAATTCGATCACCTGGACCTTCTCGACCAGTCTTGTCAGGTGCAGGCGCTTGTCCTGCGCGGCATTGGCCCGGGCGATGAGCATCAGCACGTCGATGCACTCATCAATCACACGCTTACCGAGCGACTGCTTCAGGTCGCGGGGGATGTTTCGGGTCAGGTTCGTGGCCATTTGCAGCAGGCCAAGCGATGACTTGTAGATCGATAGGTCGGTGTGCATTGCCACAACAGTGCTCCTCCTTGAGCAACCGGCCGCAAGCGGCCGGATTGAATGAACGAATTAATCGATAAGCGACCTGCGGACGGGGCGGACGCGGAGCTCGAGGTCCTTGACGTAGTAGCTCTGAATGCCACCACCGAAGTGCATGCTGAACGCGTAGTCGGCGGAGCGCTGCGAACTCGACCAGTACCAATCGGCCTTGAAGGCTTCAGGCTCACCGTTGGCGAAGCCGGGAGCTTGGGTCTTGACTGGCGATTCCTTGGTGTAGAGCAGGCCCACCGGCAGACTGTTCGGGTTGTCGCCATCGCGGTTCCAGCAGTAGTTCTCACGGCTGGTTGGCTTGAAGTGGCGGTACTGCAGCTCCTGCACGTCACGCGCCGGGATCGCCCAGTCGGTAAAACCGCCGATGCCCAGGGCAATAACCTTCTGTGCCAGCTCGCTGCCGGAGGCGGCCATGGCCTCGGTGTTGGCGCGGCTATCGGTGAGGCTGTCGGCACCGTCGATCTTGACGCCGTACTCGCCCCACTCGCCGACCAGCTCATGATCGGCGCCGGCGGTGATGTTGGCGTAGCGCTGACCGTTCTCGACGGTGATGCCAGAGAAGAAGCCACCGCCGAAGGGCTGGCCGATCTCGGGAAGCTGTACTGCAGGTGCCACTTTCTCTACTACGCTCATGTGCTGCTCCTTGGAAGGCAACAAAAAAGGCGCTGATGCGCCCCTGTTCGAATGAATGAAGGATTAAATGAACAACCTGCGGACGGGGCGGACGCGGAGCTCGTAGTTCTTGTCGTAGTCGCTCTGAATGCCATCACCGAAGCTCATGAGGAATGCGACGTCGGCGGAGCGCTGCGAACTCGACCAGTAGTAGCAGTCCTGGGCGAACACCTCAGGGCAGCTGACCCAGCCCTGGTGCAGCTCAGCAGCGGCCGGCAGGTAGAAGTCGTTGTGGTTGTCAGCGGTGTACTTGCTCGCAGCGCTGGCGGCAGGGTGGTTGCCTTCTTCCAGTAGGATCGCGCTGTTGGCCAGGCCGTCGGTTTTGCTTGTAGCGCCAGAGGTTTCGCCGCGGCGTCCCCATTCATGGCTGCCAGTGTCTTCAGCAGCGATGATCAGGTAGTGCTCCGGTACGTCACCGCGAGCAGCGACCAGGCCGCCGTTGATGCCACCCTGGCCCCGCCATGGTTGACCGACAGCAGGGATATCGGCCGGAACAACCGGCTGAACGTTGGCCACAGGCGGCAGCACCTGGGCGAACACGCTGGCAATCGCAATTTCTGCCAGCTTTGGTCGAGACATTTTGAACTGGATGCCTTTGTGTTCCAGTTTCACCATTTCAGATTTCATGGATTTTCCTCAGGATGGCGCCGCCCTCCATGGCTGGATGCGGCATGTTGGAATAGGTAAGTTCAGGCGTTGGCTAGCAGAAGCAGGCCGGTGTCGTCCGGGTCGTCGCCCAGCATCAGGTCGGGCGTCCGCAGCTCTCGCCCAATGCGGAACTGGTCGAGTTTTCGCGCCACAAAATCCGACACAACGATTTCGTGGCGCGGTGCGCTGAGGAAGTGGCGGGCCGCATCAGGCCCTAACTCATGGATGCGATGGATCAGCAGGGTCATGGCCTCGCCGTTTTCCTCGACTTCGGCCCATTGCATGATTTCAGCCAGGGCCTGGCGGGTGCCGGCGCGGGTCTTCATGCGCAGGTCTTCTTCACCGTGCTTGGACTGCTTGGCGCGGCGCCTCTGGTCTCGCTCTTGCTGAGACATCGCCATACGGCACCTCCTTCAATCCGCTGGGCGGGATGTGTATGTGCAGCTGGCGGCGACGCTGCTGCGTGAGTTTCTGGATGCGTCTCATGGGTAGCACACCTCGATTGGCGTCTTCTTCGTAGAGCCAGAAGGCATGACCACCAGTAGACGCTTGTTTCCGCGATACACGCCCCAAGGCTGACCAGTGGACTTGGCCATGGCAGCCGCGTACTTCACGGCAGGTACGGGCTGAGAGATCGTGGCGATCACGATTAGGCGCCTACCAGGTAATGCAGCGGCGCGAATGGAATGTCGTCGTCGAAGCTGTCCGGCGGCGCGGCCTGCTGACTCTGCTGCTGAGCCTGTGGGCGGCTTTGTTGGCGCTGCTGTTGAGGTCGAGGTTGTTGCTGCTGGCTACCTTGCTGGGCCTGCTGTGGCGGGCTACCGACAAACTTGATGATGATCACGCGACCAGTCAGTTTCACTCCTTGGGAGTGGTCACCCTTGGTGTATGTCTCGACGTGAGCGTCATCGATGGTGAAGTGCAACTGCTGGCCTTTGACCATGTACTGCGCCATGGTTTCGGCCTGCTTGCCCCAGAGCGTGGCATCGACCCATTGGGTGGGGCGCTTGCCATCTTGGCCTTTGCGGCCGTACTCACAGGCCAGAGCCAAGTTACATACGGCATTCCCGTCAGGCGTGTAGCGCAGTTCAGCGTCGCGGCCGAGGCGGCCGATATCGGTAAGTGTTGGCATGAGTTATCTCTTACTTGATACGAATTGAAGACTTTCCGCGCTCTAGGTGAGCGCCATTTACCTCCTGGCCGGCCTTGATCCGTTCGGAGATGGCCTTCTTGTCAGGGACATAGGTCACGCGTGAATCGACCAAGTCGTCAGGGAGGGCCTTTTCGTCGTCGATGATTACTGACTCGCGACCTTTGGCCAGAGTGATGGTGAAGAGGGGGCAGGTAATCTTGGTTATGTTCGCCGCCTCCATGTTCTCGCGCAGATAGTCGATGATCTGTCCCTTGCGATTGGACATGATCCGCTTTCGTTCTTGGAGGCGTTCAATCTCGGAATCCACGGCCTCGATATCGCCATCCATGTTCAGGATGACCCGGCTTACTGCCAGAGCCTTGTCGTTGAATTCAGCCTCAATGGCGCCCATGGTGTCGCGTACAGCTATGGACATGTCTTCGTCGGCCCCAACCATGAGGACGGTCAGCTCTTTGAATTGGCCCGTCAGTTCGTAAAGAGTGCTCATGCGGCCTGCTCCTTCTTCTGAGCGCCCTCAATGAAGGCTTTGCGCTCTTCGTATGCCTCGGTCAGACGACGGAGGAACGCTGTTTCGTTGCGCGCGGTGGCGCTTTTCACGAATCGGGTATTGAGCATCTTCAGCTCATGCATGGTGACTGCCCCAGCCATGGTCTCGACTGCTGTTTTCAGCCACTCCAGACGCTCCTGCTTTTGCTGCTCTTCAGCGGCTGCCTTGTCCTCGGCTGCTTCAACGGCAGTCTCTTCCTGGCGCTGCTGGAAGTAGTCGGTGTCATCGAACATGCCGAGGAACACATCGGCGCTAAATCCGAGCATGGACAGAGCCTTCTTGATGGCGTCTGTCAGCGACTTCTTGGGCGCTTCGCCGTCGGTGGTCATGCCGTACTTGGTCTTGTACTGGTACCGAGTGCACCCGTATTGCTCGACCTCGCCGCGCTGACCATCCTGCATGAACCAAAGCTGGATCTTGACGGTGTGGCCGATCTCCCGGCCCAGGCAGATTCGCTTGTCGCCTTCACCGGCGAACACTTCATGGCCGTCGTCGAACCGCTCTTCAAGGACCTTCCAGCCCCAGCCGATACCGACAGGGCCGAACATTTCTGTGGCCTTCATGACCATCGCGGTGCCGTTCAGGCTGGTGATCTTCTGACCGCCGACCTCGGCGCTCTTGGTGTATCGGGTATCGGTCTTGTCGACCTGGCCCCAGATGCGCATGTTGGAATTGGACATTGATAGCTCCACGCGCAGCCTAGGGCAGCGCCGTCAGTTGGAATAGGGAAATGCCAGATCACCCAAGCACGGAGGGTTGACCCAGGCTCTGGCTGCCGGTGATGGTTGCGCGCTCTTACCGGCTTACGCTCCACTCAGGGTACGGTTATCCCCGTAGGGCCCGCCGTGCATCGGGTGTGTATTCAGGAAGTGATTTGCCCGGCCAGTGAGCTGGCGAGCATGAAAGCGGTGCAGGCGAGAAGGGTGAGGGCAGAGCCGCGCCAGTAGGCGATGCGCTTGGCGCGCTGGTAGCTGGTCATGGCTTAGGCTTCAAGGCCTTGATAGCCGACTTGCCTAATGCGCGGAGTGATCGCCTGAAGTTGCCAAGGTCGCGGCGCGCCTTCTTGCGCTCCCTAACGAAGTAATAGGCCCTGGTGCAGTGGACGCATCCTTGCTTGAGCAAGTAATCCATCACTTCTTTGTCATTCAGGCCGCGATCTTCGTCTTGCGACCACTCTCGGAATGCGTCCCACATGTGCGTCTTGCGGCGATTTTTCTCGTCATACAGGATCTGCCAATGCTCTTCGCTTCCGTTCGGCCATGGAAGATCGCCAAGTTCGGGGTGTGGATTGGCAGGCTTCGGTCCAATCAAGTCGAAGCGGTTCTCACATCGACCAAGGTGAAGACCGATGTCGGCCGTCAACGACTTGATCCGCTGCAAGACTGATTCGTGAGCGGCCAAGGTGATTAGTATTGAGCGCTCAAGCTTCATGCCCGTACCTCATACCCGACAGTCCACTCGCCGCAGATGCAGGCCCGGCACTTCCAGGCTGCTGGGTTCTCGATGCTGGCCAGCTCGGCTTCGTGCACAGTAGCGGCGAACGTCGGCCCCTTGAACAGCATCAGGACGCGGTCAGGCGGCAGGCATTGGCTTGATGGAAGTTCGGCAACCTGTTCGTCGATCAGGGATTTGACCAGTGGAGTGCTCATGCAACCTCCTTGCGCCCATCAACGATCTTGTTGAGGCGCCCGCAGTAGTGGTTGAACTCTTCGATGGTGATGCGCTCATCGGTGAGCATCTCGGTAATGAGCTTTTGAACCATGACGCTCCAGCTCAGGTCCGTGCTGGGGTGCGCCATGGCGTCGAGCTCGTTGTCGAGCAGGACGTGCGGGCTCATAGCGAGGCATCCTCTGCATCAGCCTCGACGCCTGCCTGGGCATATTGCTCAAGCATCGACTCGGCGATTTCATAGAGCTTGCCGCGACTGTGGTCGCTCTGGCCGACGACTTCCCCGACCATGTTTTTCACGGTGCCGCCTGTTTCCGCTTGAAGTAGGAGCAGGGCCAAGGCATTGAGGTCGTCTTGCTCAGCCTCCTGCAGCGCCCTGAGGTGCTCGGCGAGCTTGGCTACGAACTGGTCTTGGCGGATGCCTACCGGCGGGCCAAAGCGCTGGCGGACCAGAACGTCAGCACCGCCTACCAACTGCTCGGCCTTGTCTTCGATCCAGGCCTGAACCGCTTCTTGATGCGCTGAGTCGTCTTCAGGCTCGGCGTTGTCGTAGAGCCATTGGGCTTTGCGTAGTGCTGACATGGTCGCCTCCGGTTACGGTTGGGATGCTCGATAGCGCCGCATGAAGCCATCCGTCAGGCGCTTCATGCTTCGCGGGTATCGGTCAGGGTGGTGAAGATTGCAGGGCAGGTCGCAGTGATGCCCCTGCCCATCTTCGAAGTGGTCGCACTGGCAGTGCTGCTTGAGCAGGGCCCTTGCCTCAGCTGCGCATGCAGCGCGCAGGGTGAACCAGCGACGACCGCCGCCACGGAAGACGGCAGCAGTCTCGACTGTGACGGCCATGTCGCCTCCAGGTATTGGGTTACTCGATGGGTGGCTCCAAGAACGGCTGCCAGTGCGTGACGCGATGCTCAAAACGGCAGCCGTCGAAGTAGCGCCAGTCGATGCCGTTCCAATAGAGGAAGCGCGAGCCGTTAGCAAAGCTCTGCGCTGCGCGGGCTGGTGTGTAGGCGATGACGCGAGCTTTGCCGCCGCCCTTTGGCAGTTCGGGCAGCCTGTCACTGCACTTTATCCAGCCGTTCATGCCGCCTCCGGGTACTTCTCGCCACAGAACATGCAGTAGCTGCCGATCATCGACAGGTCCTGTTTGACCGTCTTGAACCCGCCCCCGCGCTTCGGCGCCTGGTACTCAACGTGCAGGTTGAGCTTGTTCTTTATTTCCAGAGTTTTACCCAGGATCATCGCCATGCCTTGCAGCTCGACGGTGAGCTGTTGAGCTCCTGCGGGGAGTTGCGTGGCGATTTTTTCCTTTGCTCTGGCTTCAACTTCAGATGCGCAGTCGCACATGGTAATTCCTCGGTAGGGCCGCATTGGCCAGATGCCAGACGCGGGTGACCAAACCCAGCCGTGAGACTGGCCTGGCACCTGCCAATGCGGTCGAAATAGAATGTAAGGTGGTGCAGACGCCCGGCGCTTCCCGGGAAGCTTCTGGCCTAACTCGTCCTGAGTTCCGGAATCGCCTGCGAGAGAAATGAATGAATTACTGAATAGGCAACCTGCGGACGGGGCGGACGCGGAGCTCGCCGAGCTTGCCGCCGCCGCCCTGAATGCCATCACCGAAGTCCACGTCGAACGCGTCGTAGGCGGAGCGCTGCGAAGACGACCATAGCCAGTACCAGTCTTTGTAGCCGATGTTCATCCAGGCTTCGTAGAGCTCGGCAATGGCTGGGAGGTAGAAGTCAGTGTGGCCTTCAGCGTTGTGTGCGGCCGCTGCTTTCGCAGCCGGGTAGGCGCCGCGCTCGAGCAGAGCCAGGGTGTTGGCCTGGCCGTCGGTCAAGCTGGTTGCTGGCGATTCATCGCCATAGGGGCCCCACTCGAAGCGGCCCAGCTCGTCACCCAGGATCAGGTGGTAGGCCTCTTGGCCATTACGCGCCGGCATGACTCCGGCGTAGATGCCGCCTTGGCCTGGCCAGATTTCGCCGATGGCTGGCGGGATCAGTTTTTGTTCTGCGTTCATTGGGTGTTCCTGCGTTGGTTGTCATCCCAAAGCACCCGGATCACCAGGCGCTTCAGTGATGCTTTCCCGCCCAGGCCTGCTACTGGCAGCCACCTGGGCGTCAATCTCGATGTCAAAGAACGTTGGTTCCAGTCGGTCCCGCTTTCCGGGGCTGGGAGATCACTTCGCTGATCCCGTGCTATCTGGCGGCTTCACCAGTCGTGTGGCGGGCCTCTTGAGGCCCTGTGCAGGACCTGGTAGGTCGCTGCGTGAGATAAATATGTACCAATGGTTCACAGCGGTCAAGTACCAAAAGTACATAATTTTCTCGCGCCCACAAAAAAGCCCGCACGGAGCGGGCTGGCGGATGTAGGATTGGTGAAGGTCTACAGACCGCTAGGAGGCGTCATGGAGAAGAAAGACAATAGATCTGGCATTGTAATAATCGACAGCTCACCCGGGTGTGAAGCGAGATTCAGGCGCATCCTTGAGCTGGTGAAAGCGGGAGATATGGAGGCTGCCAAGACCATCTATGATGAGTCTAAACGGCTGCGCGCGCTTCAAGTTGAATCTAATGAAGAGGCGTGCGCGGATCCCGGATCGGAAACTCATACATGTGGGTTGCATCGCTCCAGCCGGACAGAGGATGAAGGTAGGTAGGATCAAGCTCTACGGAAAAAGCTGGGGAGTCATCAGGCGCCCACTCGAATACCGCTAAGGCCTTCCCATCGATCAACGCAAGGTCAACCCTAGACTCAAAGGTCTTTTCTCCGACGTAGACATAGATAAACAAAACCCCGTCTGCTGACCTATCCATTCTGTCCCCATGCAAGCTCAATGGCTTTATTTGTGCAGCCTATCCATAAACCAGTCCTTCACGAAGGACAGGCCAAATATCGCAAAGAACGAAACGATGTAGAGGGCGAAATAGGCAAGCTCTGCCCAGCTTCCGTGCTGGCGATGAAGCCATCCATCCAGCCACCAGACAACAACTGCAAGGGCGCCGAAAACCAGAAACGCGAGCGTCCAGGCGTGCTTTTCATGCGCGTCGTAAACCTTTTTCTCGGCTGGGGTCATTGCTTCCGCTCCTCACTTGCTGCGTCATGTGTATTTTCTCTCTTACACCTTTGGGCTTGGTCAGGACGCGGCTACAGAACCCCGCCACGCCAGATCACGCGACCAAGAATTCGGTGCTCATGGATTTCTCCATCAGGAATCTTGAGGTCCGCATACAAGGCCTTGTCCGGGTTATCACTTCGGACTATCCAGCCTTCCAGGTCGGAGAAGATCAATCGCTTGACGATGGCCCCCTTGTTTTCACTGAACAGTGCGAAAACTTGACCATCCACCGGATCTAATCGTGACTCATCGACCAAGAGCACGTCCCGATCATTGATGGTCGGCTCCATGCTTGACCCCTGGGCGTAGATGACTTTTAGGTTTTTGGGGTTGAGCCCCATATACCTGATCCACTCACGCTTAAAGGCCAGTGTTCCGCGGATTTCAACGTGCTCATTGGCGTGCCCTGGGCCGGCAGATAAAAGCGCGGAGTACTGCTTGATGTGAACATAAGCGTCCTCAGCGTCATCCTCGGTCGGAAATGCGGGGATCTCTGCAGGCTGCGGAGATAACGGTCGAGATTCTGGAGCGGGCCCTTCTTTCATTTCACCACGACCATACTCCAGCCACTCAACGCGGACCTTTAGAGCTGATGCCAGAGCAAGCATCTTGGCACCACCCGGCATAGATTCACCGTTGAGCCACTTGCTGCTGGCTTTGGGTGTGACCCCGGCAAGCTTCGCCAGGCGCGCACCAGCGCCCCACGACGGCATGTCGTTGGCGGACAGAGCAACCTTCAAGCGCGCCGCGAAGGCCGCTCGTATTTCTTCTATATGAACCATAGGTTCAATATCGCATGCGCTTGCATGTACTTTCAGTTCCGACATAATATGTACTGACAGTTCACATTTTCGTTGGAGTCCCCTATGCAGGAGCTCAAGAAGGCAATCGATGATGCAGGCGGGGTCACCGCAGTAGCTCTCGCTTGCGGGAAAACGCCGCGCGCCGTCTACAAGTGGCTCACCGCTGGTTGCCTCCCGCGCACCGAATACACCGGCGAGACCAGCTACGCCGAAAAGATCGCAGCACTGGCCAAGGCCAATGGCAAGCCGTTCAAGGCTCCGCGCCTTTTGGCTGTCACCGCGCCAACCAAGACCGCCGCCTAACCAATTCCAACCGCAAGGAGCAGTAAAGCTATGAGCGACTTATCACGACCCAATCACAAACACACCAACCAGACAAAGGTGTTGCTGGACGACGAATTTGAAGAGCTTCTTCGCTGCGCTGCGCGTGTTCAGCGCACGCCAAAGGCGGTCCTTGCACGCGAAGTCCTGAAGTCCTGGCTGCTCGATGCTGTTGGCAATTCTACCCGCGACAGCCGGGCAGCCTGAAGCCGAACCGTAAGGACTCAGTAGGGACCGATCAGGGACCGGAGGGCATATGCCAGATGAACGAAATGGTATGGCGCTTGTGGATCTTCTGGATGGCGAGGATCTGGAACTGTTGAAGGCGGAGGCAGCGCGAAGGGGGATGACCCCGGAAGAGCTGGCGAAGCTTGGAATGCAGCAGGAACTGACCAGACGAACCAGGCCAAGAGCCATGAGCGGAACCATACAAGCGTTTCGCAGAAGAGAGTAATCCCGGATTCCGGGCACAAAAAAACCACCGGGCATGGTGGCTTTTTCGACAGCAGTTCAACGAGAGAAATCATGACAAACATCATCCAAATTGACAAGTCCAGGGGGTTTACCCGTATGGACAACCAGCTGATGGATGGCTTGATGGCCATCGACTTGCCTGGTCGTGAACTCAAGGTTGCATTGTTCATCGCCAAGGCCACGATCAACTTCCAAGCGGGCGCCGTACGAATCAAGGCCACCGATGTGGCCAAGGCCACAAACCTACACCCTGATGTCGCATCGAGGGCTATCAGTCACCTGTTGAAGCGTCGAGTGATTCACCGCGTAGGCGGTGCGCGGGGCGATATCAGCATTTGCGACCCGAAAGAGTGGGTTTATTTCGAATGTCCGACTCGGACCAACCTGTCCGAGTCGGACAAAGTGGTGCGAATCGGATCTACCGCGAGTCGGACCAAAACCGACGACTCCCTTCTTTATTCTAAGAAACAAACCCCCTTAGTAACTCTTCCTTCGGAAGAGATTACTTCCTCCCCAGAGCAACTGGCACCGGCCAAGCCTGATCGCAAAGCTCCGTTCGGGATGACCCAGTTGCTGGCTGACAATCCTCACCAGGTGCCTGAGCAACTGTTGGCCGACTGGCTGGCCCAGCGCAAAGCCAAGCGCGCAGCAGTGACCGAAACAGTTTGGTCAACCGTAAACGCCGAGCTGTCCAAGTGCGCCGCCCAAGGCGTCGATGCCTCCACCGCGATAACCGAAGCGCTGACCGCTGGCTGGCAAGGATTCAAGGCGTCCTGGGTGATCAAGCGCCTGAACGATTCAAACCCTCCTGCTGCGCTGCCATCTCGCCACACTGGTTTCAATGATCGCGACTACCACGCTGGCCTGATTGAGCGGGAGGACGGTTCCTATGCGTTCTGAGCCAATCCCACCGAGTAATGAATTGCCGCCGGGTACGCGCGTTCAGCCCGCTGAATGTGGAACCCACGGTGCCTACGATCAGAGAGTAACTTTGGTGCTGGGTCGAGAGTTCAAGGCTGGGTGCCCGGAATGCTCCCGCATCGCCCGTGAGCAGCGTGAAGAGCAGGAACGCCAGACGGAAATAGCTCTTGTCCGCCAGGCCATGGAGCGCAAGCTGGGCGCCGCGCTGATCCCGAAGCGCTTTGCCGCCAAGACATTCGCAACGTACCGCGCCGATGGCGCCGGGCAGGCAAAGGCCCTGGCCAAGTGCAAGGCCTACGCGGACAGTTTCCCTGATCACCTCAAGGCGGGTCGCTGCATGTTGCTGTTGGGCAAGCCCGGCACCGGAAAAACGCATCTGTCCGTAGCGATCGCTAACGCCATCATGTCTACCAGTTCGGCGACAGCGGTGTATCGCACCATCGGCACGGTTCTGCAGGCCATCCGTGCCACCTACGATCGCGCCAGTGAGCAGACCGAGGCGCAGATCTTCTCCAGCTTGATCGAGCCTTCCCTGTTGGTTCTCGACGAGATCGGTGCGTCGAAGGAGAAGCCAAGCGACTTCGAACTGTCGACCTTGTTCTCGATCATCAACGGCCGGTACGAGCAGCAGCTGCCGACCATCATCGTGTCGAACCTCGGCGCCCAGGAGCTGCCAGCGGCTATCGGCGAGCGCTGTGCGGATCGTCTGCGCGAGGGTGGGGTAATCGTTCTCCCGTTCACTTGGGAATCGCAGCGCGGCAAGGAGGGCTTCTAATGGCTGATCTCATGCTCCGTACTGAGCAAGACCGAACCAGATTGATCGGATACTTGGCCGGACTTGACCTGGCCAAGCCGCGCAAGATCGCGATCACCGAAGTCCGCAACAAGCGTAGCGACGCCCAAAACCGTCTGCTGTGGATGTGGAATGGCTTGATCCAGGCGCACCTGCGCGATTCGTTCGGGCAAACCGCCAGCTCGGAAGAGTGGCACGAGATCTTGGTGGCCAAACTCTGGCCCGCCGAGGTTCACCCCGTCGAGCTTCCAGACGGCACCCGGTACCGCGTTGGCCGTGCCAAGACCCGCAAGTTCAACACCCAGCAGATGACCACTTACCTTGAGCTTCTGGACGCCTACTGTGCCGAGCACCTGCAGTTGCTCCTGCCGCACCCAGATGACCTGATGATGGCGATCTACGGCGAGCGCCGAGGGAGGGCGGCATGAGAGTAGTCAGCCAGAAACTGCGCGACTCCGCGCGCGGCCAAACCTGCACGTTGCGCCTTAACGGCTGCAGCCACGATGACGGCACCGTTGTTCTCGCGCACATCCCATGTGGCCAGAAAGGCATGGGAATGAAAGGCCCGGACATGATTGCCTGCTTCGCCTGCGACAACTGTCACTCGATCATCGACGGCCGACGCCGCGGGGAATACACCGATGCCGATCTGCTCCGCGCACTGGCGGAAACCCAGCTTATTTGGATCAAACAGGGCCTCATGAGGGTCCCGGGAGTTGCCGCATGAATGCCAACGATTATCCACTCATGCTTCTGCTTGCCATGGTCGTCTGTTCCGGCTACTGCCTTTTCCGTGGTTACGTCTGCGCCCAGAAGCGCAAGCGCCTGGAGGGCGGTGAGTGAGTAAGCCTGAAGAGCTACTGGCTTCTCACCTGAAGTTTCACAAGGTAGAGGCCTACACAGAGTACCGCTTTGGCGCTATCGCGGCAGGAGGACCTGGCAAGGGGCTTCGTGACCGACTCGCGAAAGCAGGTCTGCGAGATTGGAGGTTCGATTTTGCCTTCCCGGCCGAGATGGTGGCGGTCGAGGTCGAGGGCGGCGCCTGGACTGGTGGCCGACACACCACCGGAGCCGGGTTCAGCGAAGACCTCAAGAAATACGACGCTGCTATGCGACTGGGCTGGAACGTGTACCGCTGCGACCCTGGCATGGTGAAGTCGGGCCGGGCCATTGAAACGATTTTGATGTTGCTGAAGCTCAGCAAAGGGGAGGCATCATGACCTACGACGCAGAAGAACTCCTCACTCAGTGGGGGCGCTGGGTGTGGCAGGGGGCTGGAGTTCCCGGCTTTGGGATATCCCCTTTGTACGCCATCATGCGGGACAACGTTGAGCAGCCGACGGCGAACCTTCCGGCGGCAATCACTGATGATGAGGCGCTACTAGTTGACCGGGCTGTAGCGTCACTATGGCAGAGATACCCAAAGACTGCCGATTGCTTGCGGGTCTATTACTGCACTGGCATGACCATGCAGGCGGTGGGTAACCTGCTCGATTTACCACGATTGAAAGTCCGAGAGCTGTTGATCGCTGGAAGAACATACATCGAGGCATGTCTCGATATGAAAATGGCTGCGTGAT
Source organism: Pseudomonas sp. NUPR-001 (assembly GCF_052147955.1). Classification (NCBI taxonomy): domain Bacteria; kingdom Pseudomonadati; phylum Pseudomonadota; class Gammaproteobacteria; order Pseudomonadales; family Pseudomonadaceae; genus Pseudomonas; species Pseudomonas sp. NUPR-001. Next base: position 3,988,560 of record NZ_CP197353.1, on the reverse strand, counting down.
CGGTTGACGTGTTAACACGATAGTGGCAGTATCGCGTCATATTGCGGTTTTACCGTTTCAAACAAGCCCGGCCATTGAGTCGGGCTTTTTTGTGCCCTTATTTCCTGGTGCTGCTCCCGGCAACACTTGCCCGCTATTCCGGGCCTTTTATTCCCCTGGAGTCCATATGGAGCCGACCACTACTGCGGCAGGCGCACTGCTGGCCAAGTACAGCGTTGCCCTGGCGGCTTTCATTGGTGCGATTCTCTCGCTGGGGTTCCTCAAGGGCCTAACCAGGGGCCAGGCAGCAACGGCTGTTCTGACTGGATTCTTCTTCTCGACCTACCTGACGCAGCCAGTATCTGCGTACTTGGCGAAAAGCCTTGAGCTGGAGATGAATGACTACCTCCTGTGCGGGGTGGCCTTCCTACTTGGCCTGACGGCCATGAACATCATTCCAGGGATCAAGGCAGCGCTTGGGCAATTCATCGCCTCGCGAGGCCCGACAGCATGATCAACTCAGTCCTGATGGCCGCTGATGCGCTTCTGTGCATTCTGGTGGTTCTTGCCGCGCTTGAGTATCTGCGTGCAGTGAACTTCGTCGACCACCCGGTTCTCGCGACCTCGTTCTACCTGGTCGCGATCGGGGCGTTCGGGCTGCTCATCAATCTGATGCGTGGGGCGCCCGCTGACCCATGGTCGGTTTTGATGCACACCGGGGTGGTGATGTATGCCTGGGCCCGACGCCAGTACATCTTCGAATACGACTGGCAGTGGAATGGCCAAGAGCGTCGTCGCAGGGGGTAGTCATGCCACAGGTAACCGCAGAAGAGACGTTCGAACTGGCAAAGCGCGGACTGATCTGGCGAGTTAGTCATGCCTGGGAGATGGCTGCCGCCGCTACATTCCACTTTGGCTTCATCATAGGCGAGCGCGACATGATCGCGCTGTCCCGTGAGTATTTCACGATGAGCACGGCGCTGAAGGTCGAGCTGTTTCAGGCAACCTGGACCGGCGGGGCTCCGGCAAAGACGATCAATCGTCGCCTTGAGTTCAAAGACCTTACACCACCAGTTCAGTGGTACCAAGGCGTTACGCCCGGAACCCTGGGTGCAGCTATTACCGGCTTCGAAGTCGAAAGCACCAGTTCGAACCGTGTAGGCAAGGATGGTGACAAAGAGCCGTTCATTCACACCGCTATGACCTCATACGTCTTAAAAGTGACGAATACAGGCTCAGGCAATCAGCCGTTCATGTTTGCGGCTGACTTCCGAATCAAGAATCCCCAAGAGTACTAAAGATGACCAAATATGAAGTCAAGACTGCAGATGGGGTGATCCATCGCATCGAGGCCTCGACCCATGTGCTGGATTCGAACGGCCTGACCCTGTACGTCGACGGCGGCAAAGCGGTTGCGATCTTCGCCAAGTTCGAATGGATGCGCGAAGCTGCTACGGAAACATCTGTTGCGGTCCAGCCTGAAGCTCCTGCTGATTCCGGCGCTGGCGAGGTAGTCACTCCTGTGGCGGGTGGGGAGTAAGCAGTGACCGAGAAGCAGGCGCCAGACTGGGAGCGGATTGAGCAACTGTACCGTGCCGGCTTGCTTTCAGTGCGCGAGATCGCTACAGCTCATGGCATCACCCATGGTGCAATCAACAAGCGCGCAAAGCGTGATGGGTGGGTCCGCGACCTCAAGGCAAAGATCAAAGCCAAGGCTGATGCACTGGTATCCAAAAGTTTGGTATCCACTGAGGTATCCAAAGAACAGCTGGCTACCGAACGAGCTACGGTTGAGGCAAGCGCTCAGGTCATCGCCAACATCCGCATTGCCCACCGGAGCGACATTGGCCGGTACCGCAACCTCGCCAACAAGATGCTGGAAGAGCTGGAAGGGCTTACGGACAACCGCGACCTCTTCGACCAACTGGGTGAGCTACTGCACTCACCAGACGACAACGGCCTCGACAAGCTGAACGACCTCTATCAGAAGGTCATCAGCCTTCCGAGTCGGACCAAGACCCTGAAAGACCTCGGCGACACCCTCAAAGTGCTGATCGCCCTGGAGCGCCAGGCCTACAGCATCGACGACGAACAGCCGGTCGATGACCGCAGCAAGATGACGGAAGAAGAACTTGATCGCCGAATCGCCAAGCTCTCGGGTGTTGCTGGCTGACAAGCTGGAACTACTCGCACTGCTTGAGGAAAAGGCGCGCCGCAATGCGCAGCGTCAGCACCTTCTGCAGTTTGGGACGCTTTACGACTGGCAGCTCAAGTACGTCCGAGCTACCGCAAGTCACCGCTCATGCATGCTCATGGCGGCCAACCGGGTGGGCAAGACCCGAACCGGGCTGACCATCGACGCCATCCATCTGCTGGGTGATTACCCGGATGACTGGGAAGGCCACCAGTTCGAGCACGCGCCGCTGTGTTGGTTGCTGGGTTACTCGATGGAGAAGACCCGCGACCTGCTGCAGAAACCTCTGTTCGGCACGCTGGAGCAGGGTAAGTGGACTGGCGGCCTTATACCGGCTGACCGGATTGTCGGCCACCTTTCGGCCACCGGCACATCTGGGGCGATGCGCGAGGTAAGGGTCAGGCACAGCAGTGGTGATATCGCCACAGTGCAGTTCTGGTCTTACAGCCAGGGTCAGCATGCGATCATGGGCGACAGCGTCGACTGGTACCACATCGACGAAGAGCCAGAAGACAAAGAGATCTACCCGCAGGTCATCACGCGGACAGCAACTGGTGACCGGGGCAGGGGCGGCAGGGGCATCCTGACCTTCACCCCTGAAAACGGTCGTACCGAACTGGTCGTCAAGTTTATGGATGACCCAGCTGACGGCCAGTACATGCAGCGCGCCACCTGGGATGACGCGCCGCACCTCAATGAAGAAACCAAGCGCGAACTGTTGGCGGCCTATCCGGCCTGGCAGCGCGACATGCGAACAAAGGGCGAACCATTGCTCGGTACCGGTCTGATCTTCGACTTCGGCGACGACGACATCAAGTGCGCGCCGTTTGAGTGCCCAGCTCACTATCGCGTCATCAACGGCATGGACTTCGGCTGGGATCACCCGCAAGCGCACGTGCAGCTGTGGATTGATCCAGAGGCTGACGTCATCTATGTGGCGCAGGCCTGGAAGAAGTCCAGGGTAACGCCGGTTACCGCCTGGGGCTCGGTCAAGAGCTGGTCGCAGCATGTTCCAACGGCATGGCCAAGCGATGGCCTGCAGTCGGAGAAATCATCGGGCGAGCAGCAGCGCGCTGCGTACGTCGATGCAGGCTGGCAGATGCTGGCCGAGCACGCGACATGGCCTGGTGGCGGTGTAGGCGTAGAGGCCGGACTGGTCGAGATGTACGAACGCATGACCACCGGGCGATGGAAGGTGTTCAGCCACTTGAGCGACTTCTTTGAAGAAAAGATGAGCTATCACCGCGATGAGATGGGGCGGATCGTCAAGCTGAACGACGACATCCTGTCTGCCGCGCGCTACGCCTACATGATGCGGCGCTTCGCCCGTCAAAGATTCCAGTGCAAGCCCGCAGAGAATGGCGTGCACCAATCCCACTACGACCCATTTAACTCCTGAGGAACACGCCATGGGCGGAGCAGCCAAGGCAGTAGCGAATGTGGCCACACTTGGCCTGGCCGGCAAAGTGCTTGGCGACTCCTTCGAGGCACCAAAGACCGGCACCACCACCGCCGACCAGATTGACACCAACGACGTGTCCAATGAATCCGCGCAAGGCTTGGCAGAGGATAAGCGCCGTCGCGCCAAGGCGGCCGGCCTGTCGTCAACGATCCTTGGTGGCGCAAATGCCCAGGCCGCGCCGACTGCAACCAAGACGCTGCTGGGGCAATAACGATGACTGACACCCTGCGTCAGAGGGCCGAGAAGCGGCTCGGCATGCTCAAGAATGAGCGCACGTCGTGGGAGACGAACTGGCGCGAGCTGTCCGAATTTATCCAACCGATGCGATCCCGCCTGCTGTGTGACCAGCAGGCCAACAAGGGCGACCGCCGCAACAGCAAGATCATCAACAACGAGGCGACCGAGGATAGCGGCGCCCTGGCCGCCGGCATGATGTCGGGCCTTACGTCTCGATCGCGTCCTTGGTTCAACCTGGTTGTGCAAGACAAGGAGGCGATGGAGTTCGGCCCGGTCAAAGACTGGCTGTTCGAAGCCTCGGAGCGCATGCGTGACGTTCTGCTGCGCTCCAACTATTACAACTGCCAGCACGTTTCCTATCTGGAAATGGGCGTGTTCGGCACTGGCGCAATCTGGATCGATGCCGACCTGAAGACTGGCATTCGCTGTGAAGTGTTCACGGCGGGTGAGTACTACGTCGCCAATGGCTCGGACGGTAAATGCAACAGCTTCTACCGCGAGTTCAAACTGACCGCCGCACAGATGGCGGAGCGGTTCGGCAAGGACAATCTGAGCGTACAGGCGCAGAACGCACTCAAGGAATCACGGCAAGACCAATGGTTCGACTGCGTGCAGATGGTCGAGCCGAATGCCGACCACGTGCCGGGCTCGAAGGTCAGCAAGCTGCTGCCCTACGTTGGCCTGGTGTGGGAGAAGGCATCACCGCCCGACAAGGTGCTCGAACACAAGGGCTACCATGAATTTCCGGTCGCGGTAATGCGCTGGGACGCACTGCCGGGTGATTGCTACGGAACTGGCCCGGGCCGTCGTTGCCTTGGCGACATCAAAGCCCTGCAGCTATACGAGCGCAACTCGGCGCGACTGGTTGAAACAGGCGCTAACCCTGCCATGCAGGCCCCGGCAGCCTTGCGCGGACAGCCAAGCTCTACAACACCAGGTTCGATCACATACGTTGATCAGGTTGGCGGCCAGAACCAGATGTCGCCGATCTACGAGCCCAGCGCACAGTGGCTGGCAGCCATCGAAGCGAAGATCGCCCAGTGCTCGACCCGCATTCGGCGCTCGTTCTACACCGACCTGTTCCTGATGATCAGCCAGATGGACGATGTCCGGACGGCTACAGAGATCAACGCTCGGCGTGAAGAGAAGATGTCCATGCTTGGGCCGGTGGTTGAGCGCGTTGACTACGAAGGCCTGGACCCGATCATCGAGCGCGTATTCGGCATCATGCTGCGCCAGTCGCTGCCGATCTGGGCGGGCATCATCGACGGCGAGCCCTTGCTGCCGCTGCCGCCAGAAGAGATCACCGACACGGTGGTCGAGGCTGATTACATCTCGATCCTGGCCCAGGCGCAGAAAGCCTCTGCTGTCACCGGCTTGGAGCGCATCGCCTCTACCATCGGCAACCTGTCTGCCGCGTTCCCAGAGGTCCGCGACAAGTTCGACGCCGACCAATGGGTAGATGAATACGGCGAAGCCATTGGTGTGGTTCCGACGGTCATTCGCGGCGACGAAGAGGTCGCAGCTATCCGCGAGCAGCGCGCCAAGCAGCAACAACAAGCAGAGGCCCAGCAGGCCCTGGCCAGTGGCGTGCAGGCCGCCAAACTCCTGTCTGAAACCCAGGTCACGGGCGACAACGCGCTCGGCCAGATTCTCGGAGCGTAAATGTTCGACGAAGACGAGATCTCGCAGCAGCGGGAGGAGGCGGAGCGCCTGAAACAAAGGTGCAGGCGCGATGACATTCAGTGGCTCATGGGTGACCAGCGTGGTCGCCGCATTGCCTGGAAGCAGCTTGTGGATTCGCGCTTTGAGTCCCGCTCAACCCTATTCGATACCCACGGCGGCCGACAGAACTACTACCTCGGCATGTATGAGGTAGGCCGCCAGTTTTCAGACGAAATCCGAGACCTGTGCCCCGAGCAGTACCTGCTCATGGTGCGGGAGAACACCCCTAAAACCGATGAGGTTGCCCCATGACCGATGCAGTCGATACCGCCACCACTACCGCAAGCGGGACCGAGAGTGCGACGTCTCAGGCCGTGACCACCGAGCAGCAGACCGCTGCAACGGATCAAGGCCAGCAGCAAGCCCAGCAACAACAGCAAGAGCAGGCCGCAAAGCCTGTAGTTCCTGAAGCCTACGCCTTCTCCAACCTGCCCGAAGGCTACTCCATCAGCGAAGAGCAGCTGGCGGCATTCTCGCCAGTGCTGAAGGAACTGGGCCTGACCCAGGAACAGGCCGACAAGCTCGTTGCATTCGACGCCCAGCGTGCCCTGGCGGCCAATGAAGCCAGCCAGCAGCAGGCCGTCGATTTCCGCAACAAGCAGGTCGGCGAGTGGGAAACCGCTCTGCGCAGCGACGCCTCGTTTGGCGGTGCCAACTTCGACGCAAACGTCGCCATCGCTAAGCAGGCCTTGGCTGACTACGGAACGCCAGAGCTCACCACGATGCTTGCGGAATCTGGCCTTGGCTCACACCCGGAAGTCGTTCGCTTCTTCCACAAGGTCGGCCAGCAATTGGCCGAGGGCAAGCTGCATCGCACCACCACCGAAGTCCCAAAACCTGAAATATCCATCGTTGACGCCTTCCGGTAAGGCCAAGGAGTAGCACGTGGCAATTCTCACCTCGACCATGCCGACCCTGATCGACAAGTTCAGTCGTCAGGACAGCACCCAGAAGATCATGAAGATCGTGGAGCTGATGGCAAAACAAAATGACATCCTCATGGATGCCGAGTACATGGAGTGCAACGACGGCTCCAAGCACAAGACCACTATGCGCTCGGGCATCCCAGAGCCAACCTGGCGGATGTTCAACCAAGGCATCCAGCCGAGCAAATCGACCACCGTTCCAGTGCTGGACACTACTGGCATGATGGAAGACTACGGTCTGGTAGACAAAGCTTTGGCCGACCTCAGTGGTAACGCCGATGCCTTCCGCGCCTCTGAGAACCTGGGCAAGCTCCAGGGCTTCAACAACAAAGCCGCCCGCTACATGTTCTACGGCAATAGCCAGGCGGAGCCTCAGGCGTTCCTCGGTCTCGCGCCGCGCTACAACTCGCTGGCGGCTGAATCGGGCCGGAACATCGTCGACTCTGGCGGTACCGGCTCTACCAACACATCGATCTGGTTCGTGACCTGGGGCGAGCTGACCACCCACCTGATCTACCCGAAAGGCAGCGTTGCCGGTTTCCAGCACCGCAACCTCGGTGAGGACACCGTGAAGGATGATGTCGGCGGCGAGTTCCAGGCTTACCGCGACCACTTCAAGTGGGATATCGGCATGTCCGTTCGCGACTGGCGCGCCAACGCTCGCGTGGCAAACATCGACGTCAACCTACTGACCTCCGATGCCGCATCGGGTGCGAAGCTGATCGAGCAGATGATCAAGGCCTACTACCTGCTGGAAAACCCGATGCAGGGCGAAGGCAAGACCGTGATCTACGCCAACCGCACCATCCAGACTTTCCTGCATCTGCAGGCCATGAACTCGAAGAACGTCAACCTGACGCTCGGCGAGTACGCCGGCCGCAAGATCCCCGAACTGCTCGGCATCCCGATCAAGCGTTGCGACGAGTTGATCAATACCGAAGCTCGCGTCGTTTAAAGGAGAACGAACCATGCTCTTCGACAAAAAGTTGCTCATGTCGAACGCCCAGGCAATCACCGCCTCGGCTGCTTCGACCGACGTTATCGATCGCGGAGACCAAAAAGATGTTGGTCGCGCCGGTGACATTCCTCTGTGCATCCAGGTGGTCGAGGCTTTCAACACCCTGACCAGCTTGACTATCGAGCTTCAGGCTGATGACAACTCGGGGTTCAGTTCGCCGCGCAGTTTGTTCTCTGTGGTTGTGCCTCTGGCTGACCTGAAAATCGGTTACCAAACCCCAGTAATCACCCTGCCGCAGAAAACCGAGCGCTACCTGCGCCTTAACTACACCGTGACCGGCACTGCTCCAACCCTGGGCAAGATCACCGCTGGCGTTGTTGCAGGGGTGCAGACCAATGCCTAAGACCTATGAAGTGCTGGAGCGCTCGTTTATCAACGGACAGCTCTATGAAAAGGGCTATCGCGTTGTTCTGGAAATCGACAATCCAGGTAGCAATCTGAAACTGGTCGGCGGCGATGAGTCTGGTGGTGATGAGAAAGAATCCATCATTGCCGAACTGTTGACCTACGGCGTCGAAGTCGACAAGCGATCAGGCCTGGACAAGCTCCGCGCCAAGCTTGCCGAAGTCAAAGGCGGGTAACACCTGCACCACCTCAAGGGCCCTTCGGGGCCCTTTTTCTTTTCTGGGATGACCTCATGAGCTCCGTAATCGGCATTTGCAACATGGCGCTGTACCGGATCGGGAACAGCACGCGCATCGATGACCTGTCTGAGGCAAGCGTCGAGGCCGAGGTGCTGGGCCAGTTCTACGAGAACTGCCGCGATTATGTGCTGCGCGCCGATTGCGACTGGGGCTTTGCCACTGCGTTTGCGCAGCTGGCCGAAGTTGAAACCAATCCCAACCCAGAATTTTCCTATGCGTATGCGGTGCCGAATGACTGCATCCGTGTGCGCCGCATCGTGAATACCGCGTGGCAACAGGGGGTATGGCCTTGTGATCCGCAATCGCCGCTACCCGAAATTCGGAACATCAAGTTCCGCATCATCAACGGCGGCAGTCAGCGCCTGATCAGTACAAGCGTTTCGCCGGCAACCATTGAGTACACCGTCAAGGTCGAGTCGCCTGAGATGTTTGATCCGATCTTCGTCTCGGCTCTGTCGTGGTACCTGGCTGCGCAGGTTGCAGCGCCGCTGTCCAAGAGCGATGCCATCGTTGAGAAATGCGCGGGCATGTACAAGGCCGAGATCTTGGCGGCGGCTGCAGCAGCGCTGAATGAAGGGGTTGCGACCTATCCGCGTGAATCGGTGTTTATCACGGGGCGCGGCGCATGACCGATCTCATTCAGCCGTCGTTCAGCGCTGGTGAAGTTTCCCCTGCAACCTATGCCCGGGTTGATCTTGGGCGTTACTACACGGCGCTCAAGACCTGCCGCAACTACCAGGTTCTTCCTGAGGGTGGGGCGCAGAACCGCGCAGGAACAAAATTCATCGCAGAAACCAAGAACAGTGCCAGCACTGCACGCCTGATCCCGTTCCAGTTCTCGACCGAGCAGACGTACATTCTGGAGTTCGGCGACCTGTATATTCGCTTCATCAGCATGGGCGGCCAGGTAATCAGTGGCGGCCTGCCTTATGAGATCGCATCTCCGTACACCTCTGCTCAGTTGTTCGATTTGAAGTTCACCCAGTCGGCCGACGTGATGACCATCGTTCATCAGGATCACCCCCCGCGTGAGCTGGCACGACTGGCGCCGACAAACTGGACGCTGACGGCAATTACCTTCGAGCCCGGCATTGCAGCGCCAGCTGGACTTGCTGCCTCGCCGCGATCTGGGGGCACCGGCGACACGACCGAATACCAGTACAAGGTAACGGCGGTCAGTAGCATATCCACGGGCTCGGTCGAGTCCTGGGCCAGTAATACCGCGACAGTCAACAGCTGGGACAACAAGCCAGGCGCAACCCTGAGCTGGACTGCAGTTTCTGGGGCAGACCACTACAACGTGTACAAGAACAAGTCTTCCGGGGTGTTCGGCTTCATCGGACAGTCAGTCGGCACCACATTCAACGACATCAACATCACCCCGGAAACCGACAACACGGTACCGATCGGGTACAACCCGTTTACCGGTGGAAACAACCCTTCGGTGGTCGGCTTCTTCCAGCAGCGCATGGTGCTCGCTGCCAGCAAGAACAACCCGCAGACCGTATGGATGAGCCGCACCGGTGACTTCCATAACTTCGGCTACTCCGATCCAGCCAAGGACGACGACGGCATCGAGTTCATCATTGCCAGTGAACAGGTCAATCAGATCAGGCACCTGGTGTCGCTGCGTGATCTGCTGGCAATGACCTCTGGCGCAGAAATCGCCATTTCTGGCGGTACCGACTCCGGCGTGACCAAGGACAATATTTCAGCCATTGAGCAGAGTTACTTCGGCTCGAGCAACGTGACTCCAGCGATCTACGCGAACACCGCGCTCTATGTTCAGGCTCGCGGTGGGAAGCTCTCGACCCTGGCATTCAACTACGTGGCTGACGGCTTCCAGCCGCAAGATGTGAGCGTTCTGTCATCGCACCTGCTGCGCGGCTACACCGTCCGCGATATGGCATTCAGCCTGGCGCCAAACGGTATTCTGTGGATGGTCCGCAACGACGGGATGCTGTTGGGTTTCACCTTCCTGCCAGATCAGCAGGTCTACGCCTGGCACTGGCATGACACCGATGGTCAGGTCGAGTCGGTGGCAAGCGTCCCAGAAGACGATGAGGACGCCGTCTACCTGATCGTCAAGCGATCCATCAATGGCGTCACGAAACGCTACATCGAGCGCCTGCAGAGCCGACAGCTCAAAAAATCAGGCAGCGGTGACTACTGGTTTGACCGGGCATTCTTCGTGGACTGCGGCCTGACCTATGATGGTCGTCGCACCGGAACAGCTGTTTTGACGGGTGGAACAGACTGGAAATACCCGAACCCACTGACTCTATCCACGAGTGCAGCAACGTTTGATGTCGGCATGATAGGCCGTAGCGTGGTCATGTACGGCGGCGGCACTGAGAAATCAATCGGTGATCTGTTGACCGTCAAGATCACTGGCTACACGTCACCAACTGCCGTTACCGTCGAGCCGCAGACCTTGGTTCCAGAGAGTTTGCGCGGGGTGAGCGCGACCCGCTGGGGAATTGCGGCAACCACCATTTCTGGCCTTGCCCACCTCGAAGGCAAGACCGTCAGCGCGCTAGGAGACGGTAACGTTGCGCCTCAGATGGTTGTCACCGGCGGAGCTGTCACGTTGGACGGCCCGGCATTGGTGGTGCATGTCGGCCTTCAGATCACGGCTGACTTCGAAACACTGGACATTACTCTTTCCAGCCAGCAGGCCTTCTTGGCTAACCAGAAGCGCGTCAATCAACTGACTGTGCTTTGCCAGGAAAGCCGGGGCATCTTCGCTGGTCCTGATCTCGACCACCTAAAAGAATACAAGCAGCGCTCCACAGAGAACTATGGCGAGTCCATTGAGCTGTTGACTGGACGCGCAGAAATGGTGATTCCGGCCAACTGGAACAACAACGGCCGCGTGGTGATCCGCCAGAGTGACCCGCTTCCACTGACCATTCTGGGGATCATGCCGAATGTTCATGCCGGTGGATGAATATCTGATTGCCCAGGCCGTGGCCAATGCGCGGCAGGAAGACCGCCGCGAGTTCGAATGCCTGCGCGGGCTTACCGTCGAGCAGGAGCTGCGCCACTCGCTGGGTATCAGCGAGAAGGCCCAGGCTTTCGTTATGGGTGGCCGTGTGGTGGCGATCTTCGGTGAAATCAAGCACGACGACCGGGTCGGTGTGCCGTGGCTCATCAGCACCACCGAGATCGCCAAGTATCGACGCGCATTCCTGGTGGCATGTGACCGCGAGGTCGCACAGATGCGCAAGCGCCACCAGGTGCTGATCAATTACACCGACGCTCGCTATGCCAAGGCCCTGCGCTGGCTTCGCTGGCTCGGCTTCGAAATGCACGACGCCATCCCCTACGGGGCCAGTGGCGAGTTGTTCCATCCAATGACATTGAGGGGGTTCTGATGGGTGCAGCAGCAGGCGCAGGCCTGGCGGCAGGTGGCGGCCTGCTGAATGCCTATTCGCAGATCCAGCAGGGGAAAGAGGGCGTTCGCGCCGCCAATCGTCAGCAGCGCTACTTGGACGATCAGGCGCGCGACGTGATCGCGCAAGGAGATTTCGCCGCAGACTTGGCAAACGAGCAGGGCAGGCAAACTGCCGCCAGTCAGCGCACCGGATACGCCGCCAATGGAGTGGTCGTGGGTGAGGGCACTGCTGGTAGGGTTGAGCAGGACACCATTGATCTTGCGCGCCAGGACGCAGACCAACTACGCCGCAACGCCTTCAATCAAGCCATGGGGCTTGTCGATCAGGGCAACGAGGGCATCAAGCAGGCGAAGGCAGACTTCCGCACCCGCCGCCTTAACGCCTTCGGCTCGCTGCTGTCCGGCGGCGGTCAGGCCTACAACATGTACAGCAGGTAACTAGCATGGCAGTCCGAATTCCACCGACTCAGCTGCGCCGGGTGGCGCCAGAGGTTGCTGCAGCGCCGCGCGTGACTGAGGCATCTGTCGATGCATCAGGCCTGGCTCGTGGCGTATCGAGCCTGGCCGCAAACCTGGATGACGTGTACCGCCGCGAGGTTCAGGAGGCCGAACAGACATTTGCCATCGATACCGACAGCAAAGCCACGCAGCAAGCCAACGCGCTCACCTTTAACCCTGATACTGGCATTCTCGCCAAGAAGGGCGGCAACGCGCTCGGCAGCACTGCCGCTGGCCTGAAGGAATGGGACACCTATGCCCAAGGCGTGCTGGACAATGCGAGCACGCCTAAGCAGCGCCAGATCGCTGGCCGCATCCTGGCCGGCCAGCGCAGCCAGCTTGAAAACCGTTGGTCTTCGCACGAGTTTCAGGAGCAGCAGGTCTACAAGAACGGCGTAGACGCTGGCGCCATTGCGACCGCGCAGAACGATGCAGCCCTGAAGTTCAACGATCCGGCTGCTATCGACCAGTCACGGCTGAAGATCGACGGAATCCTTGAGCTGCAAGGGCGGCGCAATGGCTGGTCGCCAGAACTGCTGGCCGCGAATCGCCAGAAGGCAAGCAGCAACATGTACACCGACATCCTTCGTCGGCAGGCGGCCCAAGACCCGTACAAGGCGCAGGCAGCGCTCAAGCAGTATCAGCAGTACCTTACGGCCGACGACCTGACCCAGATCGGCAGCTCCATTGACGGCAAAGTCGAGCGCCTGCAGCAGAAGGCTGAAATGGCGCAACTGCGCGCGGAAGCTCGCGGCGACCGGGTCCTGGGCAAGATCAATACCCAAATCGCCAGCGGCATTCCGGCCACCGATGAGACGTGGTCCAACTGGGGGCGGCAGGTGCAGGGCACGCCGGCTGCTGCAGAGTTCAACGAGCTCCGCAAGCAGGAAGTGGCGACTCAGCAGGTTCTTCGGCAGCCTATCGACCAGCAGGCCGCCTACGTCAACAAACTACAAGCCGATCTGCAGAATAATGGTGGCACCGTTGCCCAGGCCAGCAACCTGAACAGGCTGCAGCGCGCTGTTGAAAACAACGCAAAGATGATGGCCGAAGCCCCGTTGGACTACTACCAGCAGAAGCTTGGCGCAAACATCGAGCCTCTTGATCTGAATTCTGAGGCCCTGCCAGCCGTTCTGTCGGATCGTGTCTCGGCAATTCAGGGTATGCGGAAGCAATTCGGGCCAACTGTTGCGCTGAAACCGCTTCTCCCCCAGGAAGCCAAGGCGCTATCAGCCCAGCTTGAGCAGATGAGCCCTGATCAGCAGTCCCAGCTATTTGGGAAGCTGCATGCAGCCATGGGCGATGACCAGGCATACGTCGGCGCTATGCAGCAGATCGCGCCTGATTCTCCCGTTCGGGCGCTAAGCGGTGTCCTGGCCGGAAAGCAGCGCTCGCTGACCACCGGAACGCACTGGTTCCGCCCCGATGAGGTGGTGAGCAGTGGCGACGTGGCCAAGACCATGGTCTTGGGCGAATCGATCCTGAACAAGTCCAAGGCTCAGAAAGGCCAAGACGGCGGCGGCAAGTTTCCGATCCCAAAGCAGGCCGACTTCGATCTGGCACTGGGCAAGCAGCTTGGCACTGTGTTTGCCGGTCAACCGCAGTCGTACTCTCTGGCCGCACAGGCCGTGAAGTCCTATTACACCGGGGCTGCGGCCGAAGCGGGTGACGTATCGGGCGAGGTGAATAACGCGCTGATGAAGAGGGCCATCAAGGCCACCGTGGGTGACGTTGTTGACTTCAACGGTTCGTCCACGGTGGCGCCATGGGGGATGCCGGGCGACACCTTTAAAAACGCAGCCCAGCAAGCACTTGTGCAAACGATGAAGGCCCAGGGCATGAGCGATCAGGACCTGGCAACGGCAAGCGCGCTGACCCTGCGCCAGGCCCGTGACGGCGTCTACTACGTAATGCAGGGTAACCAGTACAAGTACGGCGTCGATGGAAAACCGCTGATGCTCAACGTGAATGGGGGTGGCCAGTGAGCTTTGTCACCGACCTATCGTTCAACGATCAGCTGGCCCTGGAGCAGGATGCGCTGGCCAATCCTGCTTTGACCCCGCCGGAGCCGAAGTTCTGGGATGGATCTGGTACCGCTCTATTCAGCGGTATCGCTCAGGGCGCCACCCAGTTGGCCCTGCAGGCGGCCCAATACGGCAACGACCCGGACCAGGCCATCCTGTTCGAAGTGCCAACCGATGAAGAAGAGATCGCAAGGCGCGCCGCCATTGGCCAGCAGCGCCTGGCGGTGACCGAGCGCCTGCGCCCGGACGCCCAAACCAACGGCACAGCCGCGCAGATCCTCTTCGGTCTTGGCGATGTCGGTACCCGCTTCGCGTTCGGCGCTGCTTCTGGCGGCCTGCCGGTTGCCGCCGGCGGCGTAGGCCTCTCCATGGGTGAGCAGCGTTTCAGTGAGTTGCGTGGGGAGGGCGTAGATCCCAAGACCGCGGCGCTTGCAGGCGCGATCGAGGGCGGTACCTTGGCTGCCGGTGCATTCCTGCCGGCGGCCCGCCTGCTGGCCCAGCCGGTTGCAGACCTTGCCGCAACGGCTGGCGCCAACGTTGCGCTTGGTGCCGTGGCTCGCGGGGGTGTTGGCCAGGTGCTGGAGAGCAACGGCTACACCCAGCAGGCCCAGCAGTATAGGGCGCTGGATGCCCAGGCCATGGCTATCGACGGCCTGCTCGGTGGCGCTTTCTGGGGGCTTGGCCGGGCCATGTCGGGCGCTCCAGCAGCATCACCTGAAACCGTCGACGCCGCCTTGGCTGGCAACAATGGGCTGCACGCCCAGCACGGTACGGCACCTGGGGCGCCGGTCAACGCCCGGTCGAGCGCTGCACACCAGAATGCCCTGGACCTTGCGCTCGAGCAGATGAGCCGTGGCGAACCGGTCAACGTCACCGGCCTCATGGACGATACCGCTTTCATCCGCTCCAACCGCGTCGGCCCCGAGGAAGCGGTGGTGCGTGATCAGGCGCAGCAAGAGGTGTTCGCCACTGCCAGGGCCGAGCTTGAGCCAGTGGCGGCAGTAGGCCTACCCAACGTCCGCGACATTCGTGCCGAAGTGACCGGCCTACGCCGCAGCCTTAACGAACTGGACCAGGCGCACGAAGCAGCTGGCAACACCTACCGGCAGGCTGCCAAGGAATTCCAGCAGCAGCGCATGACCCGCAAGCAGGCCGAGCGGGCGGCCCGTGACAGTATTGCCCAGCAGCGGCAGGCCATCGACGAGCAGCGTGTTTATACCCAAGCTCGCATCGATGAGTTGAATCAGCAGCTGGAAGGCAACCGTGCCGCCGAGCGCGCCCGGTCCGAGCTGGCCGCCATGGATCGAGGCGAAACCCCGGCACGACTGCAAAAACAGGTGGATCAACGCGCCGAGCAGATCGGCAGCGCCTTCAAGCGCTCCGCCCTGGCCAGCAGCGTGGCACCGGATCACGGCATGGCCCTAAACCGCCTGGCAGCCGAGGACATCCAGCGCATGCTGCGCGAGAGCGGCCAGCTGATCGAAGAGCCCGCGCCAGCAGTCGAGCCGCGCACGCCAGTAAGCGATTCCGCTCCCACAGGTGAAGTCCAGCAACCACGGGGGCCGCAGGCCAATCAGCAGGCTGAAACCAGTGGTTCCGCTCCCACAGCACCTGAAACAGTATCGGCCCAAGCCGAAACACCTGGCGCCGAAAGCGTAACGCCGGCAGCGGAAAGCGTTGCAGGCCTCCCTGGTTCGACTCCCATTGACGGAATCGACCCAGCATTGCCGGCGCTGCTCGACGCAGTAGCCGCGGGCGAACGTGACCTGCAGGTGCCTACTGGCGCCATCAACGAGGACGGCACACCGGTGACCGTCTCCGCTCGTGAACTCCTGGCCGAGGCTGACGCCGAAATCGCCCAGGCTGCCAACGACTCCAAAGGCTTCCTTGCTGCCGCCCTGTGCGCGCTGAGGTTCGGTAACTGATGAAACAGCAATGTATCCAGGCGGTTCAGCAGGCCATCGGCCGTTCACTCACCCAGGAACAAATCAAGGACATTGAAGGCCGAATCAGCCGCAACATGCGCCAACTTGCCCAGGCAGACCCGCAGGCTTGGCAGATGAAGACTTCGTCGGATCGGCTGACTGAAGCCGCCAATGCCGCTGCCAAGGAGCTGCAGGCCGAGGCCGCCAAGAAGAAGCAGCGGGTTGCGCTGACCATCCTGGCGCATGACCGGGTGCAGAACGTCATGGCCCAGTTCCCCGATGATCCCCTCAAGGGCCTGGATCGCCTGCTGGCCTTCGCCTCGGACTATCCCGGCATCATGTCGATCGAGTCGTCCAGCCGCGCGATCCGGGATGAAGCCATGTCATCCATGCTCGAAGCCATCGATATGACGCGTGGCAAGCTCCTCGGTCTCTTCGCGGACGAGGCAAAGGCCCGGGCCCTGGTGCAGGAACTGCACGGCCAGGACAGCGGTGTGCCAGAGGCGAAGGTCGGGGCCAAGCAATTCGCCGATGTTGCCAATCGCCTGCGTGAGCGCTTCAACCGCGCCGGCGGCGATGTCGGCTACCTCGATGACTGGGCGATCCCACGCAGCCACAGCCAACTGAAAGTGGCCAGGGCCAAAGATCAGTGGATTGCCGACCATGTGCAGTGGGCGAACCGATCCAAGTACTTCAAGGCCGATGGCACCCGGATGAACGACGCCGAGCTGGCTGACTTCTTCACCAACGCCTGGGAGACGGTGGCCACCGGTGGCGTGAACAAGCTGGAGCCTGGCCGGGCCATGGGCAACGGCGCCCGCGCCAATCGCGGCAGCGAGTCGCGCCAGATCCATTACCGCGATGCCGACGCCTACCTTGCGGCCCAGGCCAAGTACGGTGACAAAGGCCTGATGGACCTGATGTTCGGGCACATCGACCGAGCCGCCCGCGACATCGCGCTGATCGAGGCAATGGGGCCAAACCCCAACCACGCCATGCGGTACCACACCGATACGGCCGCCAAGCAGATGACTCAGGCCAAGCCCGAGGAAAAGGCCAAGATCGATAAGCGCGTGAAGCGCCTGGAGCAGCTGTATACCGAGGTGGCTGGTACCCGTGAGCCACCGGCATCGGCCGCGCTGGCCAGCGCCTTCGACACCTACCGCGCCACCAACGTGGCGGGCAAGCTGGGTTCGGCAGTGATCACCGGGCTCAGCGACCAGGGGACGCTGGCGCTGGTTGCCAAGATGAACGGCATGCCCGTAATGAAGGTGCTGGGTAACGAGCTGCGCATGCTCAACCCGGCCAACGCCAGCCACCGGCGCCTGGCCATGCGCGCCGGCCTGGGCATCGATCAACTGATCGGCAGCTTGGCGCGCTGGGGTGAGGAAGGGCTTGGCACCGATGCAGAGATTGCAGGCCGCGCTGCAAAGTGGTCGCAAGCTGCCGCCACCAAGGTCATGCAGCTCTCCGGCATGAATGCCATCGACGCCGGCAACCGCCGGGCCTTCGGGGCCACCATGATGGATGTCACTGGCGACCTCACGCGCCGGTTCGATTCCATGGCAGCCCTGGAAGAGGGCGACCGCAAGCTGATGCAACAGCGCGGCATCACTGATCAGGATTGGTCGGTATGGCGCCTGGCCAAGCCGGAAGACTGGCGCGGCGCGGGTGACCAGGTGCTGACCCCGGGAAGCATCTACGGCATTTCAGATGCCGACCTGACGCCACTGGCTAAGCAGGCTGGGGTTTCGCCTACGCGCCTGCGGGAGCAGGCCGCCACCCGCCTACTGGGAATGGTGCTGGACGAAACAAACATGGCGATCCCGGCGCCTGGCGCCCGTGAGCGAGCTTTCATGCACGGCAACAACCAGCGTGGCACCTGGAGCGGCGAAATCATGCGAAGCTTCTGGCAGTTCAAGTCGTTCCCGGTGTCGATGATCATGAAGCATTGGCGGCGTGCAATGTCTCAGGAAACTGGGTGGGGCAAGGCTGGGTACGGTGCAGCTCTGTTCGCCACCGCAACAGTACTTGGCGCCATTGCTACCCAAGTCAACGAGATCGCATCGGGTCGCGACCCCAAGAACATGCTGGACGACGAACTGGGCGGTGTGCCAGGTTTGCGCTTCGGGCTGGCCTCGATGCTCAAGGGGGGCGCGCTTTCGCTGTACGGCGACTTCCTCTTCTCCAACACCACGCAAGGCGGGACTTCGGCGCTTGCGGCATTTGGCGGCCCACTGGCCGGCGACCTTGAAACGCTCCTAAACCTGCGTGGGATTACTGCCGATGCAGCTTTGGGAGATCGCGACGCTGATGTGATCGGCGCTCGCCTGATCCAACTCGGCAAAGGCCACCTGCCTGGGGCGAACCTCTGGTACACCAAGGCGGCCACCGATCACATGATCTTCCACCAGCTGCAGGAATACTTCTCGCCGGGGTACCTGAACCGCATGCAGCGCCGTGCACAGCGTGAGTTCGGCCAAGGCTATTGGTGGGAGCCAGGGGAAATGAGCCCAGCCAGGTCGCCAGACTTAGGGGCTGCCGCTGGACATTAATCAGGTATCGCTGGGGTATCGAACGTACTCATGGCATGCCGAGCTAGTCCAGTACCCAATTGTGTTCTTTCGCATCGTAACTTTTTGGATGATTCCTTGAGTGTCGGTGAGCAGGTCCAGTTGGCACTCCGTGTTTATGTCGCCACCGCTGAGTTGCTGGGTGTAGGCCTGATTGCCGCTGAATGTCGTGGCTGCCGAGCCAGGCACATACACGTTTCTCGAACTGGACCAGTAATTGATGGTGTTGCCATCGGCAAGTTTGTAGCTGTTGGTCGGTGCGCTGTTCGCAATAACGAACTGGTCTAGCGGCAGGCCTTCGTACCTGACCAGCTCATTAACGGTGGCCTGATCGCTCACGCAGCCGCTAATCATAGCCAGTGCCGCTGCGGTGATAACTACCTTCATGTGAGTTTCCTTGTGACTAGGCTGCGAACTTTGGTCGAAGGCTAGACGCAAGCTAACTTCCAGCGCAATCCCAGTTCGCCAAATTTCGCCAGCGAAGGCACAAAACAAGCCCTGCAGTAATCCATCAGCAAGCCAGAGAGCCCCGCCAAGTGCGGGGCTTTCGCATTTCTGGAGCACAGAAAATTGACCGTATCGACGACCGATAACGTTGTGACGTACATCTCCGGCGGCCCGGCCTTCCCAATTCCCTACCGGTTCCTGCAGAACTCTGACATTGAAGCTGTCTTGGTAAAGCAGGATGGTTCATCGGAAACCCTCATGCAGGGAACTCAGTACGCACTGGCCGGCGAGGGCAGCCAAAGTGGCGGCACCCTGACATCGGCATATGCAGCAGGATTCCTTGCTACGCCAGGCGCAAGCTTGACGATCTCCAGGGTCATGGATGCAGTGCAGCCAACGGACCTGCGAAACCAAGGACGGTACTTCGCGGAGACCCACGAAAACGTCTTTGACCGCTTGACGATGTTGATCCAACAAGGGTTTTCGATCCTGAAGCGTGCACTGCTCCGGCCAGTCGGCAAGAATTACTACGATGCGGAAGGTCGTCGCATCGCCAATGTTGCCGATCCGTCCGAGCAACAGGACGCTGTAACCAAGCAGCACATGGAAGTGTATGTGGGTTCGTTGATCGGCGCCGGAACCGGTCCAATTAATCTGGCCTCGAATGTTCTTTACATCGATCCGAATGGAATCACCCGAACGGTTCAAGGCATGTCCGGCTCTGGGTCTGCCACCAGTGGCGCAGGCCTAATTGGTTATGGAGATGCCAACGCATATGCTCCAAACACCGTTGGGGGAAAAGTAAAAAGTCTGCAGGCTGTGGTTGAATCGCCGTCTTCATCTGACCTGTTGGTTCATTCCCAGCTTGGCCAGTTCGCTGGTTCAACCATTGGGCGCGCAATTCGAGAAGCAAATTACGAACGTTACAGCACGCTAAACGAGATCAATAGCTGGCTTGCCAACAGCGGCGCGATAAAAGGGCATAAGGTCAACATTCTCGGTGATTCGATCGCATTTGGAGCGGGGGCTGGTACAACCTTTGGAAACTCCATCCCAGAAAATGCTTGGGTTCGAATCCTGGGGAATGCTCTGAACGAGAAGTACGGGATCTTTTCCTACGGATTTGTTACTCCTTACACCACCAACGGGACAGGTACTGAAATACATACGGTTAGCATGACCGGAACCTGGACCGAGCTGTTTGACGCAGCGGCCGGGCATACGCCGGCAGGGTATGCAAGAGAGTCAACTCAAGCTAACGCCACGCTTGGATTCAACCAAAGCGTAGAGTCTTCTCACTTTAAAATTTGGTATGACGGCAGTGTAACTGGGTCGTTTGAGATCTCAATCAACGGCGGCGCAACCATTGTTGACACCATTACCACTACCGGCATAGGTGTCGGACTTGAGGTGTCGAGCACCTATGCATGCTCACCACTTGCAGCTGGTAACACAAACTATCGCGTCCGTGTTATCAGTGGCACCGTCCGCATCACAGGCATTTCCTACCTGAACGATTCGACAGGCCTTGAATTCCAACTGAACAACTTCAGTCGCGACGGGCGCGCAGGGCGTTACGTCGCAGAAAACGTCATCAAGGAAATGTGCCGCGGCTGCCGAGCGCTGATTTGGGCGCTCGCAGCAAATGACAGGAGCGCTAGCGGTGCCGCTCTGCTCGACTACAAGCAGCGCATCGACTGGCTAATCCAGTATGCAAACCAGTACGGCACGCGGCTGATCATCCCGGACTTCCTGTTCATCAACGCCGACAACAACGCTATACGGCAAGAGCTGATGCGCCTGGCGCTCAATGTTCCGAACTCAACCTACATCCCATTCCCCAACATGCTGCATATAAACGGAACGGTACAGCCTGCCGCCTACATCACGACAACGATCAACTTTACCTACGACGACGTGCACCTGAGTCAAAGCATCGGTCATAGGACCGTGGCTGCAGCCATCGGAGAAACGCTCGGAGTAAAAGCTAGTAAGCTTGACAACGTGACCAACAATGCGCGATGGCGCCCGCTAAACCTGTCGGCCGCTAGTAACCAGACCCTGACTTACGCCGGCATCAGCAAATATCGCTTCTATGCCAAAGGCATGGACCTGCTCCTCAACATAAATCCGGTTGTGTCTGGAACCCTGGTGGCTACAGTCCCAGGAATCCCTGGCAATCTTCTGGGTAGACAATACAGATCAATGCCTGATGCAACCGGAAAGACCATGCTCGTTAACATTTCGGCAAGTGGCGCTATAACTGTGTTTACTGATGCTGGCTCATCTGGGGTGCCAACAGTGGTCTCGCTACAAGTGCGCGTCCCTCTAGTGAGGGTAGCTGGCTTCG
This sequence comes from Pseudomonas sp. NUPR-001, assembly GCF_052147955.1. NCBI lineage: Bacteria > Pseudomonadati > Pseudomonadota > Gammaproteobacteria > Pseudomonadales > Pseudomonadaceae > Pseudomonas > Pseudomonas sp. NUPR-001. Next base: position 3,967,161 of record NZ_CP197353.1, on the reverse strand, counting down.
CTTGAAACCGGATCTGTCTAGGATGGAAGCATCAGGACCTGACGCTTTGGGTTGGGCGCATGGTTGCCCCAACCCCGATTCGAACATCTTTGGGCGCCAATGGAAAATCGGTGGTCATTCGAATCAGATTAAGTAGTACGCCGCCGCTACAATGGCGGCGACTGAGCAAACCACCAAGATGAATTTTACGTGATAACCAGGGGGGAGGGCTTTGCCTTCTGGGTGGTCATTGAACATCAGGCTCAACTCATCTTCGCTCATACCTTTCCTGCTCACGCTTCAGCTCCTTTTATGAAATACATTCCCTGCAAGACGGTTAAGCAGTCGCTATTGCAGTTTCTAATGATATGTAAGAATTTTCGCACGAATTGGAATATGGATCCACAAAGGGGCGGAAATCCTGTCATCGTGGCGCTTTGGGATCACCTGCCATCTGCCCAATTCAAGAGCCCGCCCAGTGCGGGCTTTTTTATTTCTGGAGAAAAGTGAATGACGATCACCGAGCAGCAGTTGCTGCAGATCATGCCCAAAGCCCGTCCAGTTGCGGGCTTTTTTTTACCCGCGCTAAACCGGGCCATGGCTAGATTCAAGATCGATAGCCGGGTTCGCCAAGCTGCATTTCTTGCCCAGGCTGGGCATGAGTCGGGCCAGTTGCGCAACCTGGTGGAGAATCTGAACTATAGCGCCGAAGCATTGGTGCGTACCTGGCCCAGCCGGTTCACCACGGAGTCGGCGGCCGCCTGCGCACGGCAACCGGAGAAGATCGCCAACACCGTCTACAGCGGTCGCATGGGAAACACTCGTCTTGGGGACGGTTGGCGGTACCGTGGACGCGGCTTGATTCAGCTCACTGGTCGGGCGAACTACGCCTCCGCCGGAGTCGGCCTGGCCCTGCCGCTGGAGGATCAGCCAGAACTACTCGAGCAGCCGGAGCATGCCGCGATGTCCGCTGCTTGGTGGTGGGTGAAGCATGGGCTGAACGAACTGGCCGACGCCGGTCGCTTTCAGGACATCGGCAGCGTGATCAACACCGGTAAGCCTGGTCGGGTGCCACATGGTGCTGCTGAGCGCAAGGCGTTGTACGACCGAGCGATGGAGGTGCTGGTGTGATTGCTCGCGGCTGGTTGGCACTGGCTTGCGCCGCGCTGCTGGTGGCCATTGCCTGTTTTTCCACATGGAAAGTGCAGGGCTGGCGCTATGAAAAGCAATTGGCTGAGCAGTCCAGCTTGCACCAGCAGGACCTGGCGACGATCGCCAATGCCGCGGCAACGCAATCGCGGTTGGCGCTGGAGAAGCAGCAGGCCGCCGAGCAGGCGCTTCACGACCTCGACACCATAACCACCAAGGAAAAGACCGATGCGCTCAATGAGAATAACCGCCTGCGCCGCGCTGTTGCTGATGGGGATCGCCGGTTGCGGATCGCGGGAAGTTGTCGTGCCGGTGGCGGCGACGTGCCCGGCACCACCAGCGCCTCCGGCTTGGGTGATGCAGGAGCCGTCGAACTCACTCAAGCTGCTGGACGATCTGTTCTCGATATCCGGGCCGGGATCATTGCCGACCAAGCAGCCTTGAGGGCGGCACAGGCCTACATCAGGACGGTGTGTCAGCCTGGTTTGTGATCAGGTTAGCCCATTCCTGCATCATCTCCCGACGCTGGTCCAGGTACGTCGCATGGTTGTAGATGTCGCGGATTACGCTGGTGTCCGCGTGGGCCAGCTGGCGCTCAACCCAGTCGCGGTTGTAGCCGCGTCCGTTCATCTCGGTGGAGAACATGTGACGAAAGCCGTGTGGCGACTGCTTGCCAAGTAGGCCGCACATGTCCATCACACGCTGGGCGTAATTGATGCCAATCGGCTTTGTCGAGTCACCACGCTTGGGGAACACGTAGCGCAGGTGTCCAGATATCGGGAGCATTGACTTGAGTAGTTCTACGGCCTGATCTGGCAGCGGTACTACGTGGTCTCGGCGCATCTTCATCTTGGCGGCCGGAGTGGTCCAGGTCTTTTCCTCAAGGTCGACTTCCGACCACTCGGCATTCCTTACTTCGCCTGGGCGCGATGTGGTGTAGATCATCAGTAGGGTGGCGGAACGGATCTGGTGGCCAGTCTCGCAGCTCATGATTGCTTTCATGATGTTTGGCATTTCGCTGAAATCGAGAAACGGCCGGTGGCTATGCTGGTCGATCTTCGCGGTGACCGTGTGCATTTCTGACGTCGGGTCCACATCCATCAAGCCGATGGCGATGGCGTAGCGAAACACCTGGCTAATCCACTGGCGTCCCTTCACAGCCTGGGTGACCGCCCCGCGCTTCTCGATGCTGCGAATTAGACTGATGACTTCAGCGCGCTTAATAGCGTCGATCTGTTTGTCGCCGAATGCCGGGAGAGCGTCCAGTTCCATGGCATTGGATATCACCCTGAGCGTCCCGGCCGAGATGCTTCCCTTCCTGAACTCAATCCATTCCTCATAGACCCGGCGAAAGGTCCTTCCTTGGGCCTCGATCCGGCCTGCCTTCTTTTCCTTCCTCGATTCGCGCGGGTCAATTCCCTGCGCCACCTCTTCGCGCGCATCGTCACGACGCGCACGTGCATCTTTCAAACCAACATCCGGGTAAGTCCCGAACGATATCCGCGCCTGCTTGCCCAGCCAGGTGAACCGGAAGTGCCAGCTTTTGACACCGCTGGGAGCTATATAAAGGAAGAGACCGAGAGAGTCGGCAATGGTGTACGCCTTGTCCTTCGGTTTTGCCTGCCTGGCAGCGGTGTCCGTGAGGGCCACTAGTACATTCTCCTACTTAAAATTCTCGATGTACTGAATGATGTACTAGCTGTAGTGCATTGGGAAGGTGTTGCGTGATACGAGGTGATACGCCTAGCTGGCCGTATTCCATGGGGTAGAGCGCTTCGTGATATCGCTCGATTTCAGGCAGGAGCCAACCGTGAACTCTTTGAAAATTTCCACGATGTCTCAACTCTGAAAGCCAATGCTGGTGAGCAGTTTACCAGCATGGCCGTTACAGCGGTTGCAGTTGCATGTGCAGCTTGCCGGTTTCTACCAACTCCAGCAGTTCGTCACCCAGACGTTGGCTTTCTGCGATCGCCTTGTGCCAGTAACGCTGACGGCTGCCTGCATCACCCATAAAGCGCTTGAAGTCGCTGCGGTCTGGCAGTTTGCCGTAGGGCAGGCCCGCCAGGTACTGGCTTGAGGGGGCTACCAGCAGCACATTGCGAAGATGTTGGGTATTAGCGCGTCGCCAGGGCAGGGCTTTGTCGAACCAGCCAGGGATCACCTTATCGGTGAAGTGTGGGTAGAGCACAATGTCGTCGCCCTGATACGGCAAGTCCAGGTGATAGTCGAGCAAGCCGCCATCTCGGTAAGTGCCTTGGCCAACCCCCGGTATATCGCGTACGCCCTCCATCACCATCGGAATGGAACCCGACGCCAGCAAGGCATGGCGCAGATTGCTCACATCCAACGGCAGGCACCGTGATGGGAAGTCTGTGAGTGGCTGCAGCGGTGGGTTGCTTCGCGCATCGTGGAGGATGATGCGCTCGAAGTGGCGGGCTAGCCGTGCACGTCCAACCAGGTTGTCGGCGATTACCGAAGACAGGCCGATCCCCAGACGTGCGCGATGATCATCTGCCAGCAATCCGTGGCTTTTCACCACCATGATGTTCAAGCGGTAATCGGGACTTTCAAGTATCTGTGCGTCGCGGCCTTGCAGCAGTTCATCGAGCATGCGCTGGCAACTGCGGCTGACTTCGGCCTGGGTTACGCCTTTGGCGAAGTCCTGCTCGGTATACAGCTGGCCAAGGCGTTGCAACGCTTCGGCGGGGTTGGGCAGGCAGGCACTGGCAAAGCGCCAGGAGCCAATCGACGCGCCAATCAACGCCCGTTCACGCGGCGCGCCGGGCAACCAGTGGCCGAACAGCGCCAGGTCCAGGCCCTGAATACCGAGGGCTTTGGGGCCGCCCGCAGCGCCCGGAAGCACGCCCACATCGGCAGCCTGCAATCCACGTTCGCGGATACGCTTGAAGGCATGGTTGCCGGCCTTGAGGGTCAGGGCCGGGTACTTGATATGAATGGCGCTCATACGGGCCTCGCTGTCTGGAACGGCGCATTATAAAGAACCGCTTTCCAGTTGTGGGCCAGGGGTGCGCTATCATGTCGCCAGTTAATTTCAGCTTCAATTAAGTTCGGTTGGTTACTCTAGGCCTCGTAGAAACACTTTCATCTCAACGGAGAGACCTTATGAAAACTTTGACTGCCCTGTTCGCCACCGCTGCCCTTGCCCTGAGCGCTAACGTTGCGCTGGCTAAAGATATTCCAACCAGCGACGTGGTTAAGCTGGTTCAGGCCAAGACCATCATGTCGCTGGACGACCTGAACGCCAAGGCCTTGGCCAAGCACCCTGGTGCCACCATCAAAGATTCCGAGCTGGAAGATGTCTACGGCCGCTATGTCTACAAAGTCGAGCTGCGTGATGCCCAGAACGTTGAATGGGATGTGGATCTGGACGCCAAAACCGGTGAAGTCCTGAAGGACGCGCAGGACACCTGATGAGCGTTCCCCTGCGAGCAGTAAGCCTTTCGCTCGTTGCGCTGGTGGTGTTCTGCATTCAGGCTTCGGCCCGCGATCTGGATCAGGACGAAGCCCTGCAGCTGCGGCAGCAGGGCATCATCCTGCCACTGGAGAAACTGCTTGACGACGCCCTGGGCCGCTATCCCGGGGCGAAGTTGTTGGAAGCGGAGCTGGAGCACAAGCATGGGCGCTACGAGTATGAAGTCGAGTTGTTGACCCCTGAAGGCGTGGTGCGTGAGATCAAACTTGATGCATCCAATGGAATGTTGCTCAAAGATGAGGAAGATGACTGATGCGTCTGTTGCTGGTCGAAGATAACGTGCCGTTGGCCGATGAGCTGACGCAAGGTCTGCAGCGTCAGGGCTATGCGGTCGATTGGCTAGCCGACGGTCGTGACGCGGTCTATCAGGGTAGTAGTGAGCCCTATGACCTGATCATTCTTGACCTGGGCCTGCCAGGGTTACCGGGGCTGGAAGTGCTAGCTCAGTGGCGAGCCTCTGGTCTGGCGACACCGGTGCTGATTCTTACTGCGCGCAGCTCTTGGGCGGAGCGCATCGAGGGCCTCAAGGCCGGTGCCGACGATTACCTGAGCAAGCCCTTTCATCCGGAAGAGCTGATGCTACGGGTGCAGGCCTTACTGCGCCGCGCTCGCGGCCTGGCCAACCAGCCGACCCTGGAAGCCGCCGGCCTGCAGCTGGATGAGGGGCGCCAGTGCGTGACTCGCGACGGTGTCGATGTGCAACTGACGGCCGCCGAGTTTCGCCTGTTGCGCTACTTCATGCTTCACCCACAGCAGATTCTGTCCAAGAGCCACCTGGCTGAACACCTGTATGACGGAGAAACCGAGCGCGATTCCAACGTCCTCGAAGTTCACGTCAATCACTTGCGCCGCAAACTCGGGCGCAGTGTCATCGAAACGCACCGCGGCCAGGGTTATCGTTATGCCGGGAGTGCCGAGTGAAGTCGATTCAGGCGCGTTTGAGTCTCGGTTTGATAGCGGTCTTGGTGCTGGTAGGCGTAGCACTGGCGCAGTTGAGCTTGTGGTTGTTCGAAGTGGGCTTGCAGCGTTATCTGGAAACGGGGCTGCGCAAGGAAAGCGAGAACCTGCTGATCGCGCTGGTGCGCGGGCAATCTGGTCTTGAGCTGGATGAGCGACGAATTTCGTCGGCCTACCAGCGGCCGTTCTCCGGTTACTATTTTCGCATTGATTTCGACGGCGGCAGTTGGCGTTCACGTTCATTGTGGGATCTGGAAATGCCAACGCCGGCTACCAGCGGCTTGCACACCGACCTGGAACTAGGCCCGGAAAACCAGCAACTGTTGGTGCTGCGCAGCGATTACCGGCGTTTCGGTCAGTCGATCGCCATCAGCGTTGCCCAGGATTACACCCCGGTACGCGATCAATTCCGGCGCATGCAGCAAATCGGCTTGGGGCTGGGACTGGTTGCCTTGATACTGGTACTGGTGCTGCAACGCATCACGGTCAAGCGCTCGCTGCGCCCGCTTGAGCGCGTGCGCGAGCAGATCGCTCAGTTGCAGCAAGGCAAGCGTTCGCAACTCGACACTCAGGTACCGAGTGAACTCGAACCTCTGGTTGCCCAGATCAACCACCTGTTGGCTCACACCGAAGACAGCCTGCGCCGCTCACGCAATGCCTTGGGCAACCTGGGGCATGCACTGAAGACGCCGTTGGCCGTACTGCTTAGCCTGGCCGCCAGCGAGCAGCTCAAAGGTGCGCCACAGGTGCGTGTGCAACTGCGTGAGCAACTGCAACAGATTCAGCAGCGCTTGAGCCGTGAACTCAATCGCGCGCGCTTGGCGGGGGACGCCCTGCCGGGCGCGCAATTCGATTGTGATGCCGAGTTGCCCGGGCTGTTTTCGACCTTGAGCATGATCCATGGTGAAGGCCTGCACTTGAGTCAGCAGGTGCCCGCGGGGCTGTTGTTGCCCTGGGACCGTGAGGATTTGCTCGAACTGCTGGGCAACCTGTTGGACAACGCCTGCAAATGGGCCGACAGCGAAGTGCGGTTGAGTATCGAGGCGCTGCCCGAGCATTATCGGCTGGACATCGATGATGATGGCCCGGGCATTCCCCTTGGCAACCGTCAGCACGTGCTTGAGCGTGGTACCCGGCTGGATGAACAGGTGGATGGCCACGGCTTGGGCTTGGGCATCGTGCGTGACATCGTTGAAGTCTGGGGCGGGCAATTGGCGCTGCTGGACAGCCCTCTGGGAGGGTTGCGGGTCAGTATCGAGTTGCCACGTCGGCAGGACAGCGAGCGCTGACCAATGAAGATTGGCCATTACGATCTCTTTTTGGCCAACCTCACACTGTAAGTGGATAAAACCCTCAGCAAGAATCAGGTGGCCAATCTCAGGGGAATTATCCATGGTCACACTGAAACGTATGCTTGCTGTCAGCGCCGGAGCTCTGACACTGTTGGCCGGCGCTGTGCATGCTGAAGTGCGCGAGTTGAGGGTGTACAACTGGGCAGACTACATGCTGCCGTCGGTGCCCAAGGACTTTGCCGCGCAATCGGGTATCAAGGTGACCTGGGACACCTTCGACACCAACGAGTCACTGGAAGCCAAATTGCTCACCGGCAACTCCGGTTACGACCTGGTAGTTCCTTCGAATCAGTTCCTCGACACCCAGATCAAGGCCGGCGTGTTTCAGAAGCTGGACAAGAGCAAGCTGCCCAATTGGAGCCATCAAGACCCCGCACTGCTCAAGTTGCTCGACAAGAACGACCCCGGCAACCAGTACGGTGTGCCCTACATGTACGGTACCGTGCTGATCGGCTTCAACCCGGCCAAGGTCAAGGCGGCGTTGGGCGAGCAGGCGCCGGTAGACAGTTGGGATCTGGTGTTCAAGCCGGAGAACATGGAGAAGCTCAAGTCCTGTGGTGTGGCGATGCTCGATTCGCCTTCGGAAATCCTGCCGCTGGCCTTGCATTACCTCGGCCTCGATCCGAACAGCCAGAACCCTGATGACTACGAAAAAGCCAAGGCGCTGATGCTGAAGGTGCGCCCCTATGTCACCTACTTCAACTCGGCCAAATACATGACTGACATTGCCAACGGTGACATCTGCGTCGCAATTGGCTACTCGGGCAGCTTCTACCAGTTTGGCAATCGTGCCAAAGAGGCGGGTAATGGTGTGGTGGTCGATTGGCGTTTGCCGAAAGAGGGCGCGCCGATCTGGTTCGATACCTTCGCGATCCCGAAAAGCGCGAAGAACGTCGCTGAAGCCCATGAGTTCCTCAACAACCTGATGGAGCCGAAAGTCATTGCGCCCATCAGCGATTTTCTCGGCTACCCCAACGCCAACAAAGATTCGTTAGCGCTGATCAACCCAGAAATCACTGGCAACCCGAACCTCACCCCGACTCAGGATGCGCTGGCGAAGCTGTACGTGGTGCAGCCATTGCCACAGAAGCTTGAACGTGTGCGCACTCGCGTCTGGACCAGCATCAAGTCGGACAAGTAATACCCGCTTGGCTTACACCAGGGTCAGGCTCAGCATCACTGGCAGTGTCAGCGCTGCCAGTAGCGTCTGCAAGGCGATGATATTAGCCATCAGCGGCGCATTGCCGCCCATTTGCCGGGCCATTACATAGGATGACGACGCGGTGGGCAGGGCCTGGAACAGCAGGGCAATGATCGCTGCCTGACCACTGAGGCCGAGTGCCCGGCAGACGCCAAAGGTGGTCAGCGGCAGTACCAGGAACTTGAACACCGAAGCCATCAGCAACGGCCGAGGGCTGAGCCCTTGGGCGCTGCTACCCAGCGCTGCGCCGACACACAGCAAACCCAGCGGCAAGGCGGCCTGACCGAGCGCCTTAAGAGTCGGCTCGATACCGGCAGGCAACCCAATACCACTCAGGCGCAAGCTGATACCCAACGCGCAACCGACAATCAGCGGATTGCTGCAGATCGCTTTGAGCACCGCGCGAGCCGAACTGCGCGTGCCGCTGTAACGGGCGAAGACCAACACACACAGCACATTCACAGTGGGTACGATGGCCGCATTGGCCACCGCCGCCAGGGCAATGCCACCGCTGCCATAGATCCCAGCGGCCAGCGTCGCACCAATGTAGTTGTTGAAGCGTATACCGCCCTGAAATACCGAAGTGAAACTGGCATCGTCGCTGGCAGCGAAGCCCTTGCACAGCACAATCACCAGCGCACCGATCAAGGTCGAAAGCAGCAGGACTGCCACCATGTCGAACACCGGCAGGCCGGTCAGGTCAGCGGTGGCTAGACCATGCATGAACAGTGCAGGCAGCAACACGAAGTAGCTCAGGCGTTCGGCCGCCGGCCAGAAGTGCTCGCCAAGAAAACCCAGCAGACGAAGGCCGCGGCCCAAGGCAATCAGCAAGGCGATGGGCACGATAGTGGCGAGGATCAAACTCAGCATCAGGCAATTTCCCTATGAGGCACTACTCCCTGGCAGGAGATGACTCAGGCTAGCCCGTAGCATTGAAAGAAAAAAACGCTGAATTCTCAATCGACTGTTGAGAAAAACTTCACAGTTGATTCAGTGCAGCGGTCAATGCCGCCGTCAGGTGACGGCGACGGCTGTTGGCATGCTCAAGCAGACCGACATAGCGCACCCGCTGCGGCTCGCCAAAAGGCAGCAGGGTTACCGCTGGCAAACGCTGCAGGTCTTCATCTGCCAGCGGCACGATGGCCACCCCCAGGCCCATCGAGGCCATGTGCGTCAGCGCTTGCTGGCTGTCCAGTTCCATCTGCTCGCTGACGGCAAGCTGTTGCTTGCGCAGTTCCTGTTCAATGATGCGTCCGGCCCAGGCGCGTTTGTCGAAGCGCAGGAAGGGCTGGCTGGCAAGCAACTCCCGCAGGCTCAAGTGGGCATAGGCAGGCCCCGCTACAGCCCAGAAGCGGTTCGTGTAAAGCGGCGTAAAGTTCAGGTTCGCCGGGTAGGGCGGTACGGGCTCGGTGGTGATCGCCGCATCCAGTTCGCCGTCTTCAACGCGGCGGGCAAGCTCGGCCGACATGCCGGAGAGCACACTGATATGCAGGTGCGGGTGTTCAGCCTTGATCTGCACCAGTGCCGCGGGCAAGCGCCCGGCGAGCGCAGTTTGAATCGCACCGATCTTGATGCGTCCGCGCAGGCCCGGGCCGCTGACCAGCGCATCAGCCATGTCATCGTAAGCGGCCAGAATGCCTTCGGCGCGCTCAACCGCCAGATGCCCGGCTGGGGTCAGGCTGACTTGGCGCCGGCTACGGTCGAACAGGCTGACCTGCAGTTCTTCTTCAAGGCTGCGAATATGCAGGCTGACGGCAGAAGGTGTCAGGCTCAAGACATCCGCCGCTCGGGCAAAGCTGCCGTGACGGGCGATGGTCACCAGGGTGCGCAGGGCTTTGAGCGACAAACGCAGGCTCCGATTGTGGTGGGAAGACGGCGTTCATGATGGCGTTGATCAACGCTGATTGAAAGCACCCGACTTCGGCTGGCCATACGCCTGGGTAATCCGGTCGATCACCATTGCCAGTGCGACGATCGCCAGGCCAGCTTCAACGCCTTTGCCAACGTTGAGCGTCTGAATGCCTGCCAGTACATCTTCGCCCAGGCCGCGTGCGCCGATCATCGAGGCCACCACTACCATCGACAAGGCCATCATCACCGACTGATTGAGCCCGGCCATGATGCTGGGCATCGCCAATGGCAGCATCACCCGGCGCAAGCGTTGCCAGCGCCCGGCGCCCAGCCCTTGTGCGGCCTGGGTCAGGGACGGGTCGATCTGCGACAAACCCAGTTCGGTCAGGCGGATCAAAGGTGGTAGCGCATAGATCAAAGTAGCGAAAATCGCCGGGACTTTGCCCAGGCCAAATAGCATCAACACCGGGATCAGGTAGACGAAGCTCGGCAGGGTCTGCATGACGTCGAGCACTGGCATCATCAGTTGCCGCGCCCGAGGGCGGCTGGCCAGCAGGATGCCGATGGGTACGCCGATGAGGATGCACAGTGCGGTGCTCACCAGCACCAGTGCACAGGTTTGCAGGAGTTTGTCCCACAACCCGATCACGCCAATCAGAAACAGCAGGCCGGTCAGCACCAGCGCCCGGACGATGCTGCGGCTGGCATGCCAGGTGAGCACGGCGACAATCAGCAGCAACAGCCACCAGGGCGTAGCACGCAACAGGTTTTCCAGGCCGACCAGCAGTTGCAGCAAGCCATCGGAAACCCCGCGTAACTGATCACCGTAAGCCAGCACCAGCCAGTCGACAAACCGGTTAACCGCATCCGCGAAGGAAAAATGCAGCGCCTGTGGAAAGCCTTCACTCACAGGCTGGCCTCGACGCGTTTGCCGACCTCAGCGGGCAGCCAGGCTTTCCAGATATCCGGGTGATCACGCATGAAGCGTTGCGCGGCGGCCTTGGCGGGCTCGCGGGTTTCGCTCATCTGCGCCAGGGCCTTGTTCAAAGTCTCGATCGGCAGGTCGACCCGGGTAAACACCTCGACCAGCTCAGGATAGTGCTGACGAAACGCGGCGGAAACGCCGATCGACAGTTTCGCCGGCAGTGAGCGGCTGCCTTGCGGGTTGGGGTTGCTGGCGTCGGTGAGGGTGTTCCAGGCCTGTTGATTGAAGGGCGGTTCTTCCAGGCGAGTCAGGGCGAAGCGGCCCATCAATGGGGTCGGTGACCAGTAGTAGAACAGCACTGGTTTGCCGCGGCGGATCGCCGAGGTGATTTCAGCATCCAGGGCCGCGCCGGAGCCGCTGCGAAAATTGACGTAGTCCTGGTCCAGGCCATAGGCCTTGAGTTTTTGGCTATTGACCGTCTCAGAGGTCCAGCCGCTGGGGCTGTTGAGGAAGCGGCCTTTGTCGGGTGCTTCTGCGTCGGCGAACACCGATTTGTACTGCTTCAAGTCACTCACAGCGCGCAGCTCGGGGGCCAGCGCCTGGATGTCGCGAGCCGCATCACCCTTGATCACATAGGTCGGGACATACCAGCCCTCATCGGCATTTTTCACCGTGTCGCCAAGCGCGAACACCTGACCGGCCTGCTCGGCCTTGATCCAGGCTGGGCTGCGGCCTGCCCATTCTTCGGCGATCACCTGAATGTCGTTACGCGCCAGCGCCACTTCCATGCTCACGGTGCTGCCGGGGAGGGTGTCGGTGGGGTAGCCGTAACCCTTCTCGACGATCAGGCGCAGGATTTCGGTGGTCAATGCCCCGCTTTCCCAGGTGATGTCGCCAAAGTGGATGGGCGTGCGCTGATCGGCAGCGGCGGCGGTGTTACTCGCCAGACTCAGGGCCAGCAGCAGGCCAGCCAGCAGGGTCGGGATGTTCTTCATCGGCGCCTCGTCGTTGGCGGGTGTACAGATTCGGGCAAGTGTAGACGACGAGGGGGAGGCAATGCAGCAGGGGAGGCTGCGCTAGCCGATCCTGGGCGCTGGCAGAGGCCGCGCGCCCAGGAAATGAGCAGTGAAAGGAAGGGGCTTCAGACGCGGAACTGATCCATCAAGCCTTGCTGCTGGTTGGCCAGGCTGTTGAGCGACTGGCTGACGCGGGCCGACTCGTTGGCCTGGCCAGACAGCGATTCGGTCACATCACGAATGGTCGCCACGTTGTTGTTGATCTCCTCGGCTACGGCGCTTTGCTCTTCGGCGGCGCTGGCGATCTGCAGGTTCATGTCGCTGATCACCGTGACCGCATCGCCGATCTGCTGCAGGGCGGTAACCGCCTGGCCAACTTGATCGACGCTGCCCTGGGCCTGACGATGGCTGCTGTCCATGGCGCCAACCACCTCACGGGTGCCGGCCTGCAGTTCTTCGATGACCTGTCGGGTTTCCTCCACCGACTCCTGAGTGCGGCGCGCGAGGTTGCGCACCTCATCGGCAACCACCGCAAAACCGCGGCCGGCTTCACCGGCGCGGGCCGCTTCAATGGCCGCGTTGAGTGCCAGCAGGTTGGTTTGCTCGGCGATCGAGCGGATGACTTCCAGTACCGAGCCGATTTTCTCGCTGTTCTCGGCCAGGCCTTCAACCTGCGCCATGGCCGTGCTCATGTCTGCCGCCAAGGTGTCGATGCTGGTGGTGGTGCGGTCGATGACGGCCAGCCCCTGACGTGTTGCCTGATCGGCTTCACGGGCGGCCTGAGCGGCTTGTGCGGCGCTACGAGCGACGTCTTGCGCGGTGGCGCTCATTTCATGCGACGCGGTGGCAACCTGATCGACCTGGCGGTATTGCTGTTCCATGCCGGCGCTGGTCTGGCTGGCGATGGCTGAAGACTGGTCGGCGGTGTCGCGCGCGGCCTGCACCGAGCGCTTGACCTCGGCAATGGTCGGTTGCAGCTTGTCGAGGAAGCGGTTGAACCAGCCGGCCAACTCGCCCAGCTCGTCGCGTTTGTCGTAGTTCAGGCGGCGGGTCAGGTCGCCTTCACCGCTGGCGATGTCTTTGAGCATCGCCGCGACACCGAGGATCGGCCGGGTGACGCTGCGTGCCATCAGCCAGATCAGCAGCAAGCCAACGATGGCTGCCACGGCGCCGAGCACCAGCTCAATCAATGTGCCGCTGGTATTGCTGCGGTCGAGTTCCTGCTTGAGCGTTTCGGCCGGGGCGGTCAGGGCGCTTTCCGGTACATCGAGCAGCACCCCCCATGACTTGCCACCAGGGATCGGCGCGAAGGAGGCCAGCACTTTCAGGCGCTCCTTATGATGGATGCTGTGCAGCGGTGTGCTGTCGGCCAGCAGGCGAACCAGTTCCGCACCTTTCTCGGTGTCGATCTGGTCAATGCGTTGCGCCAGCTTGTTGGCGTCCGGGCTGTAGCCGGCCAGCAGGCCAACCGGGCTGAGAATGCTGACCTGGGTCTGGCCCTGGTAGAGGTTGCGGCTGGCTTGCTGACTCATGGCCTGCAGGCTGTTGAGGTTGATGTCGATCGACAGGGTGGCAATCACCTTGTCGCCGGCTTTCAGCGGAAACACGATGCTGGTCATCAGCACTTGCTGGCCGTCGATCTCGTAGAAGTAGGGTTCGATGACACAGGTTTTGCCGGTGGTGCGTGGGCACACCGACCAGGTATTGGCCGGCTCGCCGCTCGGGCCAATGCTGGTGTCGGCCATGTCTTTTTCCGGCAAGGCCATGGAGGTCAGCTGGCCGGGGGTCGGTTGTGACCAGTACAGGGCAAAGCGGCCGGTTTCGTTGCTACCCAGCTCTTCCTGGTTAACGAACAGCTCGTCTTTGTTGTCCAGCGCGTTGGGCTCGAACACCAGCGACAGCCCCAGCAGTTCGGGGTTGGCCTGCAGGGCGGCGCGTACCTGGCGGGTCAGGTCTTCGCGCAGGTCGAACGCATCGAGAAAGCGCTTTTCCGCCTGCTCACGCAGGAACAGCACCTGACGGGAGAACCCGGCGCCGTACTGATAGGCGTCCATGAATTGGCGACGAATGTTCAAGGCCTGGACTTCACCCTGGGACTCGATGCGCCCTTGGGCCGCTTCGGTGAGCATTTGCATGCTGCTGGTTTTCACCAGCTCCGAGCTGTGCTCCATGCGGTACAGCGAAAGGCCCACCAGCAGGGTAACGATGCTGGCCAGGCACAAACCGGCCAGCAGGGTGATTTTCCACTGAATGGAAAGCTGTCTGAATGACATGGCGAAGTCCTATGATCCAAAAAAGATTGAGGCTGCCGACGTTATCGGCGGATTTGCCGCGTTCTTTATTCAAACAGTCAATTTAAATGCGTCGTTTTCGTTCATTCCTACGACGCTTGTTGCGCAATGCGCTTTGACAAGCGAAGGGGCCTGCTTCAGAGTGTGCGCCCTCCATAACAATACCTATCGCTCGGCCGCTGCTTTTAAGTAGTTTGTCGCCGGGTCGGTCGCTTTTTGTCTGGTTTCTAGAGGTCACAGGAATGAATGCAGTAATTGCCGCGGTCGGCATCATGCTGATCTTGAGTCTGTCCCGCGTGCATGTGGTGATTGCCTTGATCGTCGGTGCGTTGGCGGGCGGGCTGGTCGGTGGTCTGGGTATCGAAGGCACGCTCAAGGCCTTCAATGGTGGCCTGGGTGGTGGTGCCACGGTGGCCTTGTCGTACGCCTTGCTCGGTGCGTTTGCCGTGGCGATTGCCAAGTCGGGCATGGCTCATGCCCTGGCTGACCGTATTCTGGCGATGGTTGGCCAGCAGGGGCACGCCGATGGCGGTAAGGTCAAATGGCTGCTGATCGGTCTGCTGCTGGTAGTGGCCATTTCTTCGCAGAACATTCTGCCGATCCACATTGCCTTTATTCCGCTGCTGGTGCCGCCGCTGCTTTATGTGCTGACCAAGCTGCAGATCGACCGGCGTCTGGTGGCCTGTGTGATGACCTTCGGTTTGATAACGCCCTATATGTTCCTGCCGGTTGGTTTCGGCAACATCTTCCTCAATGAAATCCTGCTGGCCAACGTCAGCCGCAGCGGCGTGGATGTCAGTGGTGTCAACGTCACCCATGCCATGGCTATCCCGGCGGCGGGCATGCTGTTCGGCTTGCTGCTGGCGGTGTTTTTCAGCTACCGCAAAAAGCGCGTCTACGACCTGGAAAAAATCGAACAGGTCGAGCAGGTGGCGGTGCGCTACAACCCGTTGACCCTGCTGGTGGCCGGTGTTGCCATTGCCGCGGCATTCATCATTCAGCTGTGGCTCGACTCGATGATCATCGGGGCGATGGCCGGTTTCCTGATTTTCTCGGTGTCCGGCATCGTGCGCTGGAAAGAAACCGATGACCTGTTCACCGAAGGCATGAAGATGATGGCCATGATCGGCTTCATCATGATTGCCGCCTCCGGTTTTGCCGAAGTGATGAAGGCTACCGGCGAGGTCAAGAGCCTGGTGGAGACCTCGGCGCTCTGGATCGACCACAGCAAAGGCGTTGGCGCACTGCTGATGTTGCTGGTGGGCCTGCTGGTGACCATGGGTATCGGCTCGTCGTTCTCTACCGTGCCAATTCTTGCCGCGATCTTCGTGCCGCTGTGCGTACAGCTGGGTTTCGACCCGGTCGCCACCGTGTGCATCGTCGGTACTGCCGGGGCGCTGGGCGATGCCGGTTCGCCGGCTTCGGATTCAACCCTGGGCCCGACTTCGGGACTGAACGTGGACGGCCAGCATCACCACATCTGGGACACTGTGGTGCCGACCTTCATCCACTACAACTTGCCGTTGCTGGCGTTCGGCTGGCTGGCGGCGATGATGCTGTAGTGAGCAGGCTACGGGGTTGAGCGCAAGGCTCAGCCCCGTGCTGGCGCCGGTGAGATGCGGTTCAGCAGCATGCTGCCGTCGTTGTTGCGGGTCAGGTAAACCGGCAGCACCTTGGGCAGGTTACTGACCAGACGCTTGATCTGGTGAGTGTCGTAGACGCCACTGATACGAATGCTGCCGGTACTTTCGTCGGCCAGCATCAAGGGCTCATCCAGGTAACGGTTGATTTGCGGCAGGGCCTGGGCAAGGCTCAGGTTGTCGAGAATCAGTTTGCCATTGCGCCAGGCCAGGCTGGTGTCATGGGCGTAGGTCTGGTTCAGGCGGGGTTCGAAGTCACCGGCCTGATAGCTGGCCTGCATGCCAGGGCCGAGGCGGTAGCCACCATCGGCATCGCGGGCATCGCTGCTGACCAGCACCGAACCCTCGACCAGGGTCACTTTGACCTGATCTTCATACTTCCACACATTGAACTGGGTGCCGGTCACACGGGTTTGGCCCTGCGCGGCGTGGACGATGAACGGGTGCTGGCTGTCGTGCTGCACCTTGAAGAAGGCTTCGCCTTTGACCAGGGTGACCTTGCGCACATCTTTGTAGTTGGTGAAGCGCAATTCAGTGCCGAGGTTCAGTTCGACCTGACTGCCGTCGCGCAGCACCACATGGCTGATAGCGTCGCCGCTTTCCAGGTATTGGTAGCTGTTCGGCAACCAGCCTTGTTCCCAGCCAACCCAGGCCCCTGCAGGCAGGGCCAGCAAGGCGATTGCCGCTGCCGAGGCATAGTGGCGCCAGGCACTACGGCGGCGCTGGGGAAGCAGGATGACCTGACCGGGTGTGCTGCTGCGTGGCAAATGGTCGGCTGTTTGCCAGATGTCCAGCATGGCCTGATATTCCTGGGCATGGAGCGGGCTGGCGGCCAGCCATTGCTCAAATGCCTGACGCTCGGCGGCCGTGCAGTCTTCAGCTTGCAGGCGCAAGCACCACTGCGCGGCGGCATCGGTAATGGCATCGTAATCGTCGGCGCTGTTGCTGGTGTGGTTCATCTAGGCTCCCGGTTTTGCCTATTCTACCTCTGCAGGGTAGGCGGCGAGAACCCGAGATAATGGCGAATGACTATCATTTGTAGGATTTTTTACTATGAAAAGTCTTACAAAATCACCGAAATACCGCGTTACCCCGTCGCTGACGGGGTAAGCGCAGTAGCCTTTATCGACCATCGGCTGGCAGGTTGCCTTAGAACTGCTCAGCCGCCAGGCCGAACAGCGAGCTGCTACCGGCGCCAATGCTGGCTTGCAGCGACAGGGTGCGCGGCAGCAGGCGGGCAAAGTAGAAGGCGGCGGTGGCGCGCTTAGCCCCGTAGAATGCCGGATCTTGTGTGAGCTTCGCTTCGGCCACGCTGTCCATCCGCGCCCACATGTAGGCGTAGGCGACATAACCAAACAGCTGCAGGTATTCGACCGAGGCTGCGCCAACGGCGTTGGCATCGCTGGCGACCTGATCGCGCAGCCATTGGCTGGTGGTTTCCAGATCGCTGGTGGCTTTGAGCAGTGCCTCGCGATAAAGCGTTCCGCCTTCACAGAACTGACGAATCTCGGCAACGAATTCCGCCAGGGCCCTGCCGCCGTCTGCCACCACCTTGCGGCCCAACAGGTCGAGGGCCTGGATACCATTGGTGCCTTCATAGATTTGCGCGATGCGCACATCGCGCACCAACTGTTCCTGGCCCCATTCGCGGATATAGCCGTGACCGCCGAACACTTGCTGGCCGAGCACGCAGCTTTCCAGACCGGTGTCGGTGAAAAACGCCTTGGCCACCGGGGTCAACAGGGCCACTTGGCGCTGTGCGATGTCCCGTTCTTCGACGTGCTCGGCGTACTTGGCGATGTCCAGCTGTTGGCCGACGTAAGTGGCGAAGGCTCGGCCACCTTCGTTCAGCGCCCGCATGGTCAGCAACATGCGGCGTACATCGGGGTGAACGATAATCGGGTCGGCAATCCGCTCACGCGCCTGCGCACCAGTGGCAGCTCGGCTTTGCAGACGATCCTGGGCATAGCGGGCGGCGTTCTGATAAGACGCTTCGGCGCAGCCGATGCCCTGAATTCCGATCGACAGGCGTTCGTAGTTCATCATCGTGAACATCGCCGCCAGACCGCGATTCGCTTCGCCAATCAGGTAACCCGTGGCACCGTCGAAGTTCATCACACAGGTGGCCGAAGCCTTGATCCCCATTTTGTGTTCGAGTGAGCCGCAGTGTGCCGGGTTACGCGCACCGAGGCTGCCGTCGGCATTGAGCAGAAACTTGGGCACCAGAAACAGCGAGATACCCTTGGGCCCGGCAGGGGCATCGGGCAGTTTGGCCAACACCAGATGGATGATGTTTTCGGTCAGGTCCTGTTCGCCACCGGTAATGAAGATCTTCGTGCCGCTGATACGGTAGCTGCCATCGGCGCTGGGTTCGGCCTTGGTGCGAATGATCCCAAGGTCAGTACCGGCATGCGGTTCGGTCAGGCACATGGTGCCCGCCCACTGACCGCTGTACAGCGGCGGCAGGTAGGTGGCCTTGAGGGCATCGCTGGCATGGGCATCCAGCGCCAGGCAGCAACCAGCGCTGAGTGCCGAGTAGAGGCTGAAGCTACAGTTGGCGGCGTAAAGCATTTCCTCGAACTGCACGGCGAGCATTTTCGGCATGCCCAAACCCCCCAGTTCAGGGTTGCCAGCCAGCCCGACCCAACCGCCTTCGCGGTAGGTTTGCCAGGCCTGGGCAAAACCGTCCGGGGTGCGCACCTGGCCGTTGTCGAAGGTCACGCCCTGTTCATCGCCGCTGCGGTTGAGCGGGGCAATCAACTGGCCGGTAATTTTTGCCGCTTCTTCCAGAATGGCCTCGGCCATGTCGGCGTCTACCCGCTCGGCCAGAGCCGGCAGGCGCGCCCACAGGGCAGGGCCCTGAAAGACTTCGTGCAGAACAAAGCGCATGTCGCGCAGCGGAGCGTTGAATTCAGGCATACAGGGTCTCGCTATAAAGAGGGATCAGAGCGCCTTGGCCCAGTCGCGCAGCAGGTACTTCTGGATCTTGCCGGTGGAGGTTTTCGGCAGTTCACTGAAGACCACGGTCTTGGGCAGCTTGAAGCCAGCCAGGTGCTCACGGCAGAAGCTGATGATGTCGGCCTCAAGGGTGTGCTCGCAGCCCGCTTTGAGGGTGATGTAGGCGCATGGGGTTTCTCCCCATTTTTCATCCGGGCGGGCGACGACTGCCGCTTCAAGCACAGCCGGGTGCTTGTACAAGGTGTCTTCGACCTCGATGGTGGAGATGTTCTCGCCACCGGAGATGATGATGTCTTTGAGCCGGTCCTTGATTTCGACATAGCCGTCGGCATGCCAGACCGCCAGGTCGCCGGTGTGGAACCAGCCGCCGCGGAAGGCTTCAGCGGTGGCTTCGGGGTTTTTCAGGTAACCCTTCATCACCGTGTTGCCACGCATGAAGATCTCGCCCAGGGTATTACCGTCACGTTGCACTGGCTCCAGGGTTTGCGGGTCGGCGACCATCAGGCCTTCCAGGGTCGGGTAGCGCACGCCCTGGCGGGACTTGATTCGCGCGCGCTCGGCCAGCGGTTGCTCGTCCCATTCGGCGTGCCAGGCGCACACGGTCACCGGCCCATAGACCTCGGTCAGACCATAGACGTGGGTGACTTTGATGCCCATTTCTTCGACCGCACCAATGACTTTGGCCGGTGGTGCAGCACCGGCCACCATGGCGTTGACCGGGTGATCGATGGCCGCTTTGGCCGAGTCGGGCATGTTGATCAGGGCATTGAGCACAATCGGTGCGCCGCACAGATGGGTGACCTGATGTTCGCGGATCAGGGTCAGGATCCGCTGCGGATCAACGCGGCGCAGGAACACATGGGTGCCGGCCAGCGCGGTGACTGTCCACGGGTAGCACCAGCCGTTGCAATGAAACATTGGCAGGGTCCACAGGTATACCGGGTGATTGCCCATGGCCCAGGTCATCTGGTTGCCCAGGGCGTTGAGGTAGGCGCCACGGTGGTGGTAAACCACGCCTTTGGGGTTGCCGGTGGTACCGGAGGTGTAGTTCAGCGAGATGGCCTGCCACTCGTCTTCGGGCCACTGCCAGGCGAACTCGGGATCGCCTTCGGCAAGAAATGCCTCGTAATCCAGATCACTGACCGCCTGGCCTTCGCCGTATTCCGGGTCATCAACATCCACCACCAGCGGCGGGTGCTCCATCAGCGCCAGTGCCCCGGCGATGACGTTGTGAAACTCGCGGTCGGTGATCAGTACTTTGGCTTCGCCGTGTTCGAGCATAAAGGCGATGGCTTCAGCGTCCAGGCGCACGTTCAGGGCATTGAGCACGGCGCCAATCATCGGTACACCAAAGTGCGCTTCGAGCATCGCCGGAATGTTCGGCAGCATCACCGCTACCGTGTCGCCCTGGCCGATACCACGTCCGGCCAAGGCACTGGCCAGGCGACGTGAACGTTCGTAGGTTTGTTGCCAATTGCGGCGGATAGCGCCATGGATCACTGCCGGGTACTGACCATAGACGGCAGCCGTGCGTTCGATGAAGCTCAGTGGGCTCAGGGCTTGGTGATTGACAGGGGCGGGCGCCAGGCCCTGGGAGAAAATCGACATGAAGTGTTCCTGTGCAGGGGGTGCCTGTATGGCGTACTGCAAACCCCCGGTGGCTGATTGTTAGCTCTGATCAGGTGTCGTGAAGGGCTGGCCCTTCAGGTGTCACATTTTTACGTGAGTCGCTATGGTACTTGGAAGATAGACTATAGCAATATAGTAGAAGTACTATATTGGCTTTCAGGCCCATCGACTGAGTGCCGCCATGACGCTTTTGCTCGCCAGCGATCCACAGCCCAGCCTGCTGCTGGACGCCTCTGCCGCCGTGCTGGAGGTCAACCCGGCCTTGCAGGCCATGCTTGGCCCCTGGCCGCAGCGCACGGTCGACTACTGGTTGCCCGGCAACTTCCAGGCGCTGGTCAATGCCTGTTTGCGCCAGGGGCGCGCTATCAGTGATGTCGAAGCGCTGGTGGCCGAGCGCATTCTGCTCTGGACGTTCATCCCCGCCAGCGCCGATCAGGTATTGCTGCGCTGCCGTGACGCCAGCCTGGAGCGTCAGGCCGAACGAGAGGCCAGTCAGGCACGACGCCTGTATCGCCTGATCACGGAAAACACCACCGACCTGATATCCCGCCACAGCCCAGACGGCTGTTTCCTTGATGCCTCACCGGCCTCTTACCGGCTGCTGGGTTATTGGCCTGAACAATTGCGCGGGGTGCCTGTGCAATCGCTGTTTCATCCTCAGGACCGCCAGCAGTCGTTGCAACAGGCTGCCCACGCCCTGGAGCAGGACGGCTACCAGACCATGACGTGCCGGGTACGTCACCGCGATGGCCGTTATTTGTGGTTCGAGATCGCCAGCCGCGCCATCCGCGAAACCTACACTGGCGCGGTGGTCGAGATTGTCAGCGTGTCACGGGATATCACCGTGCGCGTTGAGGCTGAAGAAAACCGCCGACGCCTGGCCGAAGTGGTCGAGGCCAACACGGACCTGGTGCTGTTCACCGATCGCGACGGTCATCTGAGCTATCTCAATCGCTCGGCGCGTCAGGCCCTTGGGCTGCAGCAGGTAACTGAATTGCCCGGGCTGCAGGCCTTGCTTGACCCGAACTTGCTGCAACGCCTGGACCGCGAAGGCTGGCACTGCGCCGAACGCACCGGTGTGTGGCAGGTTGAGACGCGGCTTATTCCCTGGCAGGGCAAGGCGGCGTTTCCGGTGTCGTTGGTGCTGCTGGCCCATCAAGGCAGCGGTGATGAACGCTATTACTCGTTGGTGGCCCGCGACATGACCGAACGCGAGTTGCGCGAAGGCCAGCAACGCCGTCATCAAGATGAACTGGCTCACAGCGCCCGGTTAATCACCCTGGGTGAGCTGGCGTCGGGGATTGCCCATGAAATCAATCAACCGCTGGCGGCCGTGGTCAATTATGCCGGGGCCAGCCAACGTTACCTGCAGGCTCTGGATCGCGATCCGCAAGCCGCCGTCCGGGTTGCCAAGGGCTTGCAGCGCATCAGTGAGCAGGCCACTCATGCTGCAGCGGTGATCAAACGCCTGCGCGCGTTTCTGCGTAAAGAGCCCAGACGTCTGCAGGCCTTGGCCATTGCCGATGTTGCCTTGGAGGCAGTACGTCTGTGTGACTGGGAGGCGGCGCGCGATCATGTACAGATCGAACTACAGATCGCCGACGTGCTGCCTGCGGTGTATGCCGATCGCGTCCTGCTCGAACAGGTATTGCTCAACCTGTTGCGCAATGCCATCGATGCCAACCGCGAGCAGCATCGCGGGCAACCCTCAGGTATTGTGCTCAGCGCTGAAACGGTAGCGGGGCAGGTGCAGATTCAGGTCAGTGACCAGGGGCCGGGTGTGGCGCCGGAGCGCCTGGATGGCATCTTTACCCCGTTCAACACCAGCAAGCCGGAAGGCCTGGGCCTTGGCCTGAGCATGAGCCGCAGTATTATCGAAGGTTTTGGCGGCACCTTGCAGGCGATGCCGGGGGCGGCGGGCGGGTTGATTCTGTGTTGTCGGCTGGCGCCGGTGGCAAGCGTCGGAGCAGAGGAAAAGTGATGCAGCAACCGAAAGTCTATGTGGTCGATGACGACCAGGGCATGCTCGATTCAACGGTTTGGCTGTTGGAGTCGGTGGGCATTGAGGCGCTGGCGTTTACCAGTGGTCAGGCGTTTTTAGCCGCCTGTGACGCGCATTTGCCCGCCTGTGTGCTGCTTGATGTGCGCATGCCCGGGATGGGCGGGCTGAGCGTGCAGGAGGCCTTGCGTGGGCGCGGTATCGATTTGCCGGTGATCTTTCTCAGCGGGCATGCCGACGTACCGATTGTGGTGAGGGCATTCAAAGCCGGGGCCTGCGACTTTATCGAAAAGCCCTACAACGACCAATTGTTGCTCGACGCAGTGCAAGCGGCGCTCGAGCGTTCACAGCAAACCCTGGCGGGCAGTGGGCCGCGGGCACAGGTGCAGGCACGGATCGACAGCCTGACGCCGCGCGAGCGCGATGTGTTTGTCCCGCTGGTGCAGGGTTTCAGCAACCGTGAGATTGCCGAGCAGCTTGAGGTCAGCGTGAAAACCGTGGACCTGTATCGGGCACGGGTGATGAAACGCATGGAGGCCGAGCACCTGCCAGCCCTGGTGGGGATGGCCATCGCCTGTGGGGTGGTGCACCCCCTGAACCTGCGTTGATCACACCACCCGGTAGGCGCGGGCTTGCCCCGCGATTGCGGTGTACCGGTCACATCGCTTCGCGGGGCAAGCCCACTCCTACTGTTCGTTAGGGGCGGCGGCCGAGCAGCAGCCCTACCACCAGGCCAAACCCGGCAGAAATGGCCACTGTCTGCCAGGGGTGACCACCAATGTAGTCATGGGTGGCATCGACCATCGGCTGTGCCTTGCTGCGCACATTACTCACCGCTTCACCCGCCTGTTTGAGCTTGAGCCCAACCTGAGCGCGCAGGGTTTCGGCGTCTTCGCCTACCAGTGCGGCGCTGTCACGCAGCAGTTTTTCCGATTCTTCGATCAAAGCCTGTAGCTCGCTGAATGCCTGATCCTTGATTTGCTCAGCTTCGGCTTGCACGGTGGTTTTCCTGGCCATGGGCAGTTCCTCATCGATTGATAGGCGTTGAACAGTGGATGTCGGTGGGCGCGGAAAGTTGCAGTGGTTTGCCGGACCCTTCTGGCTACAGTGTAAGATAGCGCCTATTTTTTCAGCGGCAGGACATCCCTCATGAGTTTCAATCTGGCCAACAAGAGCTTCGCCGAACGGGCGCAGATCGAGGACGAGAAAGCGCGCCTGTTCGAGCTCTGGCAAACCAACCTGGGCAAGGCCAAGGGCGAAGCCGCCCGGCTGATCGCGGAAAAGCCACGGCGCAAAGGCAAATGGGCCGAGTGGGTACGCGCCGAGCTGGACGGCATGTCACCGCCCGAGTTCTCCAATATGGTGCGCAGCGAGGTCAACAAACTGATGGCGGCAGCCAAGTAAGCGCAGGTCTTGCTGCGGGCCTTGTTGAAAGACGTTAGTGTTTTGAACGATACTGTTTCTCATTAACGTCTACCTTCTGCTGCCAAGGCCCTCCGAATTCCTCCATGTTGACGTCTCCCGTGTCCGGGCTGCTTGCCAGCTTTCAGGAACATTACGATGACCTGCTGCAGTTTCTGACCCGGCGCATGAGCGACCGTCAGCGTGCTGCCGACGTGGCGCAGGAAACCTACCTGAAACTGGTCAAGATCGAGCAGCAGCAGACGCTCTCGGTGCTGCACGCGCGCAGCTTTATTTTCCGTGTGGCCGGCAACCTGGCCATCGATACGTTGCGCCGTGAACAGCGCATGGCCGGTAACCTTGACGACAGCGCCGCAGCCAGTGAAGTGGCGTGCCCGGCCCCGGCGCCGGAGGCTGCCTTGCTGGCGCGTGAACGCCTGGCGCAGCTGGATGAAGCCTTGCTGCAGTTGTCTCCCAACGCCCGGCAGGCGCTGTTGCTCAACCGGGTTGAGGGGTTGACCCAGGCGCAGATTGCACAACAGTTGGGTGTTTCCGAGAGCATGGTGGCAAAATACATCGGCCAGGCTCTGCGCCATTGCCGGGACTGGCTCAAACACAACCATGATTGACGCCCTCGCCATGCCTGTTCCGCAGCCGATCAGTGATTTGTCCGACGATGCCCTCGACTGGCAGGTGCGCCTGCATTCCGGTACGGCCAGCGATGCTGATCGTGCCCACTACCAGCGCTGGCGGCAGTTGAGTGCGGCGCACACCGCAGCGGCCGAGGAGGCGGAAGCCTTGTGGGGCGATCTGGGGCAGACGCAAGCGGCTGCAGCGCTGACCGTTGCGGCGCCACGTCGCCCTCGCTGGGGCCGCGCGCTGGCCGCGTCACTGGCGCTGGCGCTGGTGGGGTACGGCAGTTGGCAACAGGCGCCGGTCTTGATGGCTGACTATCACACCGGCGTTGGCCAACAGCAGCGCATTACTTTGGCAGACGGCTCGCATGTGCTGCTCAACAGTGGCAGTGCTTTGTCGGTGGACTTCAGCGACGCGCAGCGGCGGGTGATGCTCAAAGCAGGAGAAGCACTGTTCGAACCCGCGGCCGATGCCCGGCCGTTCATCGTTGAGGCCGGGGACGAGTCGGTGCAGGGTAATGGCGCAGTGTTCAGCGTGCGTCGCCAGGGCAGTCAGAACAGTGTGGTGATTGCCCAAGGTGAGGCACAGGTCGGCACGCGTACCTTGCAGGCCTCGGCCGATGCCAAGGCGCAGTTGGCCTGGCAGCGCGGCAAGCTGATCTTCAATGGCAAGCCGTTGCGTGAGGTATTGGCCGAGCTGGAACGCTACCAGCATGGGCGCATCGTGCTGTCCGACCAGCAACTGGGGGCGATGCAGGTCAGCGGGGTGTTCGACCTGGATGACCCGCTGGGGTTGTTGCATACGCTTGAGCAGCGGTATGCGCTGAAGGTGACCTATTTGCCGTGGTTAGCGGTGGTGTACTGACGCGCAACGGTGGGAGCAACTGTCTTGCACCACCTGTGGGAGCGGGCTTGCCCCGCGAGGCGATGTCGGCTGATACACCGCTATCGCGGGGCAAGCCCGCTCCTACCGGGAAAGTAATCAAAAAAATTTCAATTTGGCACTGCAAGTTCTTCCTCGCCCAATCGTCGTAGTGAGACTGATCAGCAATCCATTCTCATTTACACCTTTGTCTGGAAGAACATTGTGAAGGGTACGCTCAAGCCAATTGCCCGCTCCACCGGCAGCTTCAAACATGCGCTGCTGGCTTCAACCGCCGTCGCCGCGCTGCTCGGCCCGGTCTGGGCGCTCGCCGCCGAGGCGGTGACCGCTGCACACACCAGCACTCAGCAAGACCGCGAAGTCAGCCTGTCGTTACCGGCCCAGGACCTCGACCTGGCGCTGACCGCCTTTGCCGATCAGGCCGGTGTGCATTTGCTGTTCACCACGGCCGACGTTGCCGGTTTGCACAGCCCGGCGCTGGAGGGGCGCTACAGCATTGCCCAGGCACTGCAGCAACTGTTGGCGGGCAGCGGCATGAGCTGGCAGTTCAGCGATGCGCGCACGATTATCCTGCGCAAGGCCCAGGCTCAACCAACCAGCGTCAACCTCAAGCCGATTGAAGTCAGCGTCGCCTCGCGCACCAGCACCTCGATCAGTGAAATCCCCGGCACCGTCTGGGTGGTGGACCAGCAGCAGCTCAATGAGCAGATCAGCAGTGGTGTCAGCCTCAAGGAAGCCATCGGCAAGCTGGTACCGGGCCTGGACCTGGCGCCGGAAGGGCGTACCAACTACGGCCAGAACATGCGCGGTCGCAACGTGCTGGTGATGATCGATGGGGTCAGCCAGAACAGTTCCCGTGGCCTGTCGCGCCAGTTCGACAGCATTTCGCCGTTTAACGTCCAGCGCGTGGAAGTGCTGTCCGGTGCCAGCGCCCTGTACGGTGGCGGCGCCACCGGCGGCATCATCAACATCGTCACCAAGAAGGGTGAAGCGGGGCCGACGCGTTTCGAAACCCAGGTGGGTGCCAGCAGCGGCTTCAACAACAGTGATGACCTTGCAACACGCATTGCTCAGTCGGTCAGCGCTGGCAACGAGCGGGTCAACGCGCGCCTGGGCGTTTCTGCCGAGCAGAATGAAGCCTTCTATGATGGCGCCGGTGATCAGATCTTCATCGACAACACCCAGACCGACCTGCAATACAACCGCACCATCGACGTGCTGGGCAGTCTCGGCCTGAATTTCAACGAGCAACAGAGCCTCGACCTGCTGGCCCAGTACTACGACTCCGGCAACAACGGCAGCACCGGGATCTATTTCCCCAACCTCAATCACAACGCACCGTCGAACCTGGAAGATGCCGAGCTGCGCGGCGGTTACTCCACCGACCTGGAACCACGTACCAAGCGCCTGTTGCTCAACGCCAACTATCACCACAGCGATGTGCTCGGCCAGGACTTCTACCTGCAGGCGTCGTACCGCAAGGAAGACGACAACTTCTACCCGTTCCCGTACTACAACCCCGGCAAACCTGCGGGGGTCAAGGGTGTGTACTTCGCCGCGTCGCAGCAGAACTTCGAAGTCAGCAGCCTCAAGGCCCTGTTCGCCAAACAATGGGATACGCTGAAACTGACCTACGGCGTGGACCTGGACCGCGAGCGCTTCAACGCCGAGCAGACCACTTTCGACGCCCTGACCTCGTCTGAAAGTGGTGGCCTTGACCTGGATAAAGCCAGCAAAGCCCCGCGGTATCCCAGTTATCGCGTCGATGGCCTGTCGTACTACGCTCAGCTGGACTGGCACGCCACCGATAACCTGACCTTCTCTGGTGGTGCCCGTCGCCAGCAAATGGATGTTGATGTCGGTAACTTCAAGAACGTGCCCGGCGGCAGTAACGACTACCAGGTCAACCTGTTCAACCTCGGCACCATCTACGACTTCAAGAATGGTCATCAGGTCTGGACCAACTATGGCGAAGGCTTCGATTTGCCGGACCCAGCCAAGTATTACGGCAAGCCCGGCTTGAGTGTCGAAGACAACCCGCTGGCTGGGATCAAGAGTCGCCAGGTGGAAATGGGCTGGCGTTACGCCGACCTGGATTGGGACGCCCAGGCGGCGCTGTATTACATCTGGTCGGACAAGATCATCACCACTGACATGGCCACCCTGACCATCAATGTCGAGGATCAGAAAAGCCGCGACTTCGGTTTCGAAGGCGCACTGACCCGCCGTTTCGAAAGCGGCTGGGAAGCCGGTAGCACCCTGCACCTGGTGCGCTCTGAAGAAGAGGACAAGGACGGCGACTGGATCAAGCGCGATGCGCGTTATGCCTCGCTGTCCAAGTCCACCGCGTTTATCGGCTGGAAGGAGGAGGGGCGCAGTGCACGCTTGCAAGCCAACCACGCCTTCACCCTCAAAGATGATGCCGACCACAAGATCAACGGCTACACCACCTTCGACCTGCTGGGCAGCCAGGACACCGGGTTCGGGACCTTCAGTGCCGGTATCCAGAACCTGCTGGACAAACAGTACAGTACGGTCTGGGGCCAGCGTGCCACGCTGTTCTACTCACCGACCTACGGCCCTGCCTACCTTTACGATTATCAGGGCCGTGGCCGCACTTACACCCTGACCTGGTCGATGGCCTATTGAGTCAAGTGAAGGCGCTCAGCAAGTCGTCGCTAAAGGCCTGCTGAGCGTCGCTCGGCACCTGAGCGCGGTGGCGGGCCAGCACAAAGGGCACCTGAAAATTCAGCGCCGGGTCCAGGCCGTGCAGCAGGCCACGCTCGACCCACGGGGCGGCGAAATGGCAGGGCAGGTAGCCAATGTGGCGCCCTGAAAGAATAAAAGCCAAGGCGCCCTCAACCTGCTCGGAGCGCGCTGAGGCTCGACC
Source organism: Pseudomonas sp. NUPR-001 (assembly GCF_052147955.1). NCBI lineage: Bacteria > Pseudomonadati > Pseudomonadota > Gammaproteobacteria > Pseudomonadales > Pseudomonadaceae > Pseudomonas > Pseudomonas sp. NUPR-001. The sequence continues at coordinate 3,938,912 of NZ_CP197353.1, read as the reverse complement.
GCCGCTCAGTGGCGCGGGCGTTTTCAGAAAGCTGTAGGGGTGCTCGACCTGATCCGCCTCGCGCAGCGTGTCCAGGCTCAGCGCTGGAAGAGTGGCGAACGGGTGGTGGCTGGCGCAGTACAGGCGTTGGTTTTCCTCAAACAAGGGCGTGTAGTCAAACGCCGTCTGTTTACCGGAAAAGTAGCCGATGGCCAGGTCCAGGCGCTGCTGCAACAGCAAGCGCTCAAGGTCGGCTGGCATGGCGCTAACCAGTTCCAGACGTACCGACTCGTCGCGTTGGCGAAAGCGTTCGATCGCCTGCGCCAGACGCAGGGTCACGCTGCTGTCCTGAGCCTCGGAAATACCTACCCGCACCTCGCCGAGCAAGCGCCCGGCCACGCCGTTGGCCTGATGCCGGAACGCGTCGATCTGCACCAGCAATTCCCGTGTTGCCTTGAGCAGTACCTCGCCTTTGGCGGTCAGGCCAAAACCGCCCTTGCCACGGCTGCACAGGCGGTAGCCAAGGCGTGTCTCCAGGCGCGCCATCTGCTGGCTGATACTGGGCTGGCTCAGGCCCAGCACACCCTGGGCGGCACTGAAGCCGCCGGCCTCGACGACGGTGACGAACAGGCGCAACAGGTGCAGGTCGAGGTCGTGCAGTTGTCCGAGCATCAAACATTGCTCCCGGTGAATGTCAGCTTAACTAACTTGTCATTTTACTAATGTAACCCGGCGCGCATGCTGGCGGCACCCACTGATACAGGTGCCCGACATGCGTACATCCCTGTGGTTGCTCCCCTTGGTGCTGGCTTTGCCAGCACACGCCGAAGAGAACGTCCTCAACCTCTACAGCTGGGCCGATTATGTGGCGCCAGAGACCTTGCAACGCTTTGAAAAAGAAACCGGCTACAAGGTGCGCTACGACACCTTCGACACCACTGAAGTGCTGGAAACCAAACTGCTGACCGGCGGCAGCGGTTATGACGTGGTGGTACCGTCCTCCAGCCTGCTGGCCCGGGCGTTGACCGCCGGTGCCCTGCAACCTGTGCAGGCGCAGTCGATGCCGGGTTACAGCAATCTGGACAAAGACTTGTTGGCCAAATTGGCTGAAGTCGATCCCGGCAACCAGTACGCCGTGCCCTACACCTGGGGCACTCTGGGCCTGGGCATGAACCTTGAGGCGGTGCGTCAGCGCGTCGGCGATGTGCCGCTGGACAGCCTCGATCTACTGTTCAAGCCCGAATACGCCAGCAAGCTCAAGGACTGCGGCATTGCCATGTCGGATTCGCCGCAGGAAGTGATCGGCGTGGCCCTGCATTACCTGGGCAAGGACCCTTACAGCCGCAACAAGGAGGATCTGGCCGCCGCCCAGACATTGCTCAAGCAGTTGCAGCCGTCGATCAGCTATGTCGCCAGTGGTCGGCAGATCAGCGACCTGGCCAACGGCAGCGTGTGCCTGGCACTCACCTACAACGGCGATGCCGCCATGGCTGCCGAACAGACGCGTCAGGCCGGTAAGCCGTATCAGGTGATCTACCGGATTCCCCGTGAAGGGACATTGATCTGGCAGGACAACCTGGTGATTCCCAAAGACGCACCGCACCCACAGGCCGCCCGCGCTTTCATCGCCTTCATGCTGCGCCCCGATTCGGTCGCGCCGCTGACCAATACCTTGTTCTTTGCCAACGCCAACCTCGCGGCCACGCCGCTGGTCGCCGAAGCCGTGCGTAACGACCCGGATATCTACCCGCCTGAAGCCGTACGCGCCCGTTTGTTTGCCGACCGCAGCATGGCCCTGGCTGACATGCGCCAGCGTACCCGCGTGTGGGCGACTTTCCGTACCCGCCAATAATCATTAGAACAGGAGCCCGATGATGGACCTCGCCCCCGACAACGACCAGGCAATAACCCGCGACAGCCTGTACGGCACCGTCGCCGAAAACACCTTTGCCGGCATCACCAGTTTCTCCCGCCGTCGTTACACCCGTGATTTGCGCGGGGTCGATGTGGTGGTCAGTGGTGTGCCGTTCGACACCGCCACCAGCAACCGTTCTGGCGCGCGCTTCGGCCCGCGGGCCATACGCACCGCGTCGGTACAGCAGGCCTGGGCCCGTCACTGGCCATGGGAGTTCGACCCGTTCGACCACCTCGCGGTGATCGACTACGGCGACTGCAATTTCGACTATGGCAGCCCGCACACCATCCCCGACAGCATCCAGGCCCACGCCGAGCAGATCCTCGCGGCCGGTTGCGCCATGCTGACCCTGGGCGGCGATCATTTCATCAGTTATCCGCTGCTCAAGGCCCATGCCGCCAAACATGGCCCGCTGTCGTTGATTCACTTCGACGCGCACAGCGACACTTGGCCCTGCGAGGAAGGGGCAGGGCGCGTCGATCACGGCACCATGTTCTGGCATGCCGCCCGTGAAGGCCTGGTCGATCCCTCGCGTTCGGTGCAGATCGGCTTGCGCACCACCAATGATGACACCCAGGGCTTTGCGGTACTGGACGCGCGCCAGGTCCACCGGCGCGGCTGCCAGGCGATTGTCGAGGCGATTCGTCAGCGCGTCGGTGACCACCCGGTGTACCTGACCTTCGACATCGATTGCCTCGACCCGGCCTACGCACCCGGCACCGGTACCCCGGTGTGTGGCGGGCTGACCACGGTACAGGCATTGGAGATCATCGGTGGCCTGCGCGGTATCAACCTGGTGGGCATGGACCTGGTGGAAGTCGCCCCGGCCTATGACCATGCCGATATCACCGCCCTGGCCGGTTCCACCCTGGCCATGGAAATGCTCTGCTTATATGCCGCTCGGCATAAGGTCGACTGAGCTGGTAACAAAATGAATTATCTGTAGGAGATTTTGCGGTTTCCTCGCGAACCCGACGCGCCTTAGGCTATCCAAAGCTAGGGCGCGTCGTTTCGCGCAGGAGGTATCCCGTGAACAGATCCTGGTTGGGCCTGGCAGGCCTGACGCTGAGCCTGCTGATCAGCATGCCCGTACTGGCGGCGCAACACACCGCGCCGTTACAGCTGGCCGCTTCGCCGAACAACCCCTACAACAGCCCGATCATGCGCGCCAATCCCAACAGCCGCCAAGGCAGCGTGCAGGCCACACCACCGGTACGTGGCCCTTCAACCCAACCCATCCCGCGCCAGCCCACCGTCGAGAACCGCGGCATCGGCAATGGCCAAGACATGCGCCGCGAGCAGTCCACACCTCGCCTGGATCCCACCCGGCCGCCGCGCGAATCGACCCGCACGCCTTGAGTGGCCGGCCCTCCCTGGAAGGAAACGCAGATGTCCCTACGCACCTGGATTCCCACCCTGTTGACCGCAGCGCTGCTGCCACTGCTGGCCCACGCCGCGCCCGAGCGGCAGTTGAAAAGCGAGGAGGGCAGCATCACCGTCAGCACCCTCGCCGAAGGCTTGCGCCACCCCTGGGCGTTGGCTTTCTTACCCGAAGGCAAGGGCATGCTGGTCACTGAGCGGGTAGGCAATTTGCGCATCGTCAGCCCTGAAGGCAAGGTGGGGGCGCCGCTGGGTGGTGTGCCTCAGGTATGGGCCGAAGGCCAGGGCGGGCTTCTGGATGTGATGCTGTCACCGGATTTCAAGCAGGACCGCATGGTTTATCTGAGCTATGCCGAGCAGGGTGGAGAAGACGGTAAAGCCGGTACTGCGGTGGGGCGGGGGCGTTTGTCGAGCGACCTGGCCAAACTGGAAGACTTCACGGTGATTTTCCGTCAACAGCCGAAGCTGTCGAATGGCATTCACTTTGGTTCGCGCCTGGTGTTCGACCGTGAGGGTTACCTGTTCATTGCACTGGGGGAGAACAATCAGCGCCCCACCGCCCAGGACCTGGACAAGCTGCAGGGCAAGGTCGTGCGCCTGCTGCCGGACGGTGGCGTACCGAAAGACAATCCGTTTGTCGGTCAGGCCAATGTACGCCCGGAGATATGGTCGTTTGGCCACCGCAACCAGCAGGGCGCGGCGCTTAACCCTTGGACGGGCGAGTTATGGACCCACGAACATGGCCCGCGCGGTGGTGATGAAATCAACTTGCCGCAAGCGGGCAAGAACTACGGCTGGCCGCTGGCGACCCATGGCATCAATTATTCGTTGCTGCCGATACCGGAAGCCGAGGGTGAGCATGTCGAGGGCATGGTTGACCCGCATCATGTCTGGGAAAAATCACCGGCGATCAGCGGCATGGCCTTCTACGACAACCCGCGTTTCAAGGCGTGGGACCACAGCGTGTTCATTGGTGCGTTGGCGAGCCAGGAACTCATCCGCCTGCAGCTCGATGGCGACAAAGTCGTGCATGAAGAGCGAATGCTGGGCGAGCTCAACGCACGCATTCGCGATGTGCGGGTAGGGCCGGATGGCTACCTCTACGTACTGACCGATGCCGAAGACGGCGCATTGCTCAAAGTGGGCTTGGACTTGTAGGAGCGGGCTTGCCCCGCGAGGCGGTGTGACAGACAGGCCGCAATCGCGGGGCAAGCCCGCTCCTACAGCGCTTGCTCCGCAAGGCGTTTCATCGCCAGAATGGCGTTCTTTGGCAACAGGCGCGGTCCATGTCCTGCTTCACCGAGCAGTCTCCTTTACAGCTGTACCAGCAAGCCCTCGAGCGCGATGGTTTTGTCAGTGACCCGGCGCAGTTGCAGGCCGCCAGCGCATTGGAGGCCTGCTTCAATGCGCTGCAGCGTGGTGAAACGCCACAGGGCGTATACCTCTGGGGGCCGGTAGGGCGCGGCAAGACCTGGCTGATGGACCAGTTCCACCGCTGCCTACAAGTGCCTTCCCGGCGCCAGCACTTTCACCACTTCATGCGTTGGGTGCATCAGCGTCTGTTCCAGCTCAATGGCACCGCCGATCCGTTGCACGCCCTGGCGGTGTCTCTGGCCGATGAAATCCGCGTGTTGTGCTTCGACGAACTGTTCGTCAACGACATCGGCGATGCGATCATTCTCGGCCGTTTGTTCCAGGTGCTGTTCGAGGCCGGTGTGGTGATTGTGGCGACCTCCAACCAGCCGCCCGACCAGTTGTACAACGATGGCTTCAACCGCGAGCGCTTCATGCCGGCCATCGCGGCCATTGAGCAGCACATGCAAGTGCTGCCGGTGGCGGGTGAGCAGGATCATCGCCTGCATCCCGGTGCTGAGCGCCAGCGTTACTGGGTGCAGGCACCAGGTCAGCCTTGTGCATTGGCCGAGGTGTTCAGTCAGTTGAGCGGCGCCCAGCCAGCCTCGGAGCAGCCCTTGGCCATCGGTTCACGGCTGCTGTCGGTGGTACGCCGCAGCGAGTCGGTGATCTGGTGTCGCTATGCCGATCTGTGTGAACAACCCTTCGCGGCCATGGATTTTATGGCCTTGTGCGACAACTTCAGCGCCATCCTGCTGGGCGAAGTGCCCGCCCTCGGTGCTCGCCAGCGTCCGGCGAAGATTGCCCGCGGTACCGAAGATGCGGCCAGCCAAGTGCTGGCCGGTGACCGGGTGTTACCGCAACTGTCGGTGAACGATGATGGCGTGCGGCGCTTCATTGCCCTGGTCGATGAATGTTACGACCGTCGGATCGCCCTGTATCTGGAAGCTGAGGTAGCGCTGGATGCACTCTACACTCAAGGGTATCTAGCGTTCCCGTTCCGGCGAACCTTGAGCCGCTTGCGGGAGATGCAACTGCAACGCTTCTGTTGAAGGAGTCGATCATGCAGCCGCTATCGCATTACCTGCTGACCCAGGCCTACCACAATGGCTGGGCCAACCACAGGCTGTATAAGGCCTGCCTGCAATTGAGCCAGGATGAGTTCGTGGCACCGCGCTGCAGCTTCTTCGGCTCGATCAAGGCCACGCTCAACCATATCCTCACGGTGGACTGGTTTTACCTCAATGCCCTGGAGTCGGAGCAACGCGGCGAGGCGCCGGAGCCGGACAGCGAACGCTTCTTCGAGCCGCAAGAGCCGTTTTCCAGCTGTGAGGCACTGAGGGAGGAACAAGCGCAGGCCGACCACCGCTTGATTGCCTACTGCAGCCAGTTGCATGACGAGCAGTTGCAACGCTATGTGAGTATCGTGCGCCCCGACTGGGTCCAGCGGGAACAGCGTTTGCGCCTGCTGTCGCACCTGTTCGAGCACCAGATTCATCACCGCGGGCAGGTGCACGCCATGCTCAGTGACAGCTCGGTACGCCCGCCCCAACTGGATGAGTTCTTCTGCGAAGACGAAGCCCATTTGCGTGCTCAGGACTTTGCCGAACTGGGTTGGACCGAAGCGCAGATCTGGGGACGCTAACTTCCCATCCAGCCCAGGGTGAGCAAGGCCAGCACGGCGTAGCGGCCAGCCTTGGCCAGGGTCACCAGCAGCACAAAGCGCCAGAACGGTTCGCGCATGATGCCGGCGATCAGGGTCAACGGGTCGCCAATCACCGGCATCCAGCTCAGCAGCAGCGACCATTGGCCATAGCGCTGGTAGCGATGCTGGGCTTTTTCCAGTTGCGCCGCAGAGAAGGGAAACCAGCGCCGATCGCGCAAGTGTTCAATGCCGCGGCCCAACAGCCAGTTGACGATCGAACCCAGCACATTACCCAGGGTGGCGATCAGCAGCAGGGTGAAGACGGCCTGTGGGTCGCGCAGCAGCAAGCCCACCAACACGGCTTCGGATTGCAGCGGCAACAGGGTCGCCGCGCCAAAGGCGCTGAAAAACAGCGCCCATTCACTCAACATTCAGCGCAGATCAGTAGTTGGCGACCACTTCGTCACGACCGTCTTTGGTCAGGCCGATCACCTGGTAGGCGTCCTTGCGGTCACCCATTTCCATGCCGGGCGAGCCGATGGGCATGCCCGGTACGGCGATGCCGCGCAGATCGGAACGTTTGGCCAGCAGTTTGACCTGTTCGGCCGGCACGTGGCCCTCGACGAATTTGCCGTCGATCACGCCGGTGTGGCACGACGCCAGGCGCGGGGCCACGCCCAGGCGCTGTTTGACCTCACTCATGTTTGGCTCAACATGGTCGTTGACAGTGAAGCCGTTGGCTTGCAGGTGGCTGATCCACTCCTTGCAGCAGCCACAGTTAGGGTCGCGATAGACATCGATGGTTTGCCCGGCCTGGGCCAGGGTGCTCAGGGCCAGCAGGCCGAAAGCGACAATTTTTTTGCGTAACATGGTGGATCTCCAAGACTAGAAACGCAGGCGGACACCGACGACCTCGCGGGTCTGGCCGATATCGCCATCAATCACGGAACTGCTCGGTGGCCATGGACGTGGGCTTCCAGGGACGACACGAGAACACAGCGGTTGCTCAGCAGGATAGCGTAACTGCTCTGCAGGCGCAGCGCGGCCTGTTGCCGCCCATGAACAAGAGTGGCGCTACAGTAGCCGATGGTGTCTGTCAGCAAACTGAGGGGTGGATTACAAATTTGTCAGCTGGCCCGGAAGCCGCTCCCACTGCGCTGTCGCTGGGGTAAAACGCAGTGTATTGGCACACCCACGGTAAGCGATGGAGCAAAGCCGATGAACCTTAGTGTGCCACTGAAAACCTACCAGACAGACAACACCTTGATCACCTTCGCGCCATCGGTGACGGCCGAAGAACGCCAAGATGCATTGAGCCTGTTCTTGCAGGCGCGCCTGTTTGCCAGCAAGGCCTTTGACGCCAAAGTGCACTGGAAAAGTTGGATGGATCGCTACCGCAACCGTCTGGAGAAGCACGGCTGCCAGTTGCAGAGCCTGATCACCGAGCCTGCCCGGGTGGTCAGATCGGCTAAAGAGTTAAAAGGCATTGTCGCCAAGGTCGCAGGTGAAGCAGGTGCGGATGATCTGGCGGAGCAGGTGGCATACGCAGTCGGCCAGATCAAGGAAACCGGGTTTGCCGGCCGCTTCTTCAGCAAGGGTGTAAACGGCGGGGCATATTCCGAATTTATCGCCGTACCCTGCGATAAAAACCAGGCGGGCGATGTGGTGCTGTTGGTGTTCGCCGTCAACATCGGTTTGTCGGTAGAGGTGCGCGATTTTGACTTCTGGACAGAAACCCAACGTGACATGGTGGTGCACATCGTCGGTGGGCTGTACCGTTTGGATCGCAAGGCTTATGCCCAACACCGGGCAACGGTCGAGGCTTACTTGATAGAGGCAGCCAGGGTACGGATACGCACGGCGAGCATCACAACTAAAACGCACTGATGTCATCTGCGGCTTCAAGCACCTTCACGCCTTGCTTTCTGTGCGTTAGCCTTGAGCTGCAAACGCTATTGGGGCAAGGAGTATCCATGGACAAAGTCATTGTGATCACGGGCGCCAGTCGTGGTATTGGTGCCGCGACCGCACGTCTGGCAGCCCGTGAAGGGTATCGTATCTGCGTTAACTATTTGAGCGACGACGAGGCCGCCCAGCGGGTGCTGGCCGAGGTTCGTGAGCTGGGTGCCGAGGCCATTGCGGTCAAGGCCGATGTCAGTGTCGAAGATGAGATCGTTCACCTGTTCCAGCGGGTCGATGCCGAGCTCGGGCCAGTGACGGCACTGGTCAACAACGCCGGGACCATTGGCCAGAAGAACCAACTGCAGCATATGTCGGAATTTCGCCTGCTCAAGCTGATGAAAACCAACGTGGTCGGGCCGATGCTGTGCAGCAAGCATGCCGTGCAGCGCATGTCCAAGCGCCAGGGCGGGCAGGGCGGCAGCATCGTCAACGTGTCCTCGGTGGCCGCACGTTTGGGCGCCCCGAATGAATATGTCGACTATGCCGCATCCAAAGGTGCGCTGGACACCTTCACCGTGGGCCTGGCCAAGGAAGTCGCCGATGATGGCATCCGCGTCAATGCCGTGCGCCCGGGTTATATCTTTACCGACTTTCATGCCTTGAGCGGCGACCCCGAGCGTGTCAGCAAGCTGGAGTCGAGCATCCCCATGGGCCGTGGCGGACAGGCCGAAGAGGTGGCCGAAGCGATTCTCTGGCTGCTGTCCGACAAGGCGTCCTATTCCACGGGTAGCTTTATCGACCTGGGCGGCGGGCGCTAACTCTGCTCAGAACGAGCGGACGATCCTGCCCAGGGTTTCCATGGCCTTTTCCGATTGCTCGGTCCAGGGGCTGCCGTAGTTCAGGCGAATGCAATTGCGAAAGCGCTGGGTCGGCGAAAAGATCGGCCCGGGGGCAATGCTGATACCCTGCGCCAGCGCCATCTGGAACAGCTTGAGCGAGTCCATTTGCTCCGGCAGTTCCAGCCACAGGAAGTAGCCTCCTGACGGGTGGCTGACCCGGGTCTGCGCCGGGAAGTGTCGGGCAATGGCAGCGAGCATGGCGCTCTGCTGCTCTTCCAGGGCATAGCGCAGCTTGCGCAGGTGGCGATCGTAGCCGCCATGTTGCAGGTAATCGGCGATGGCCGCCTGGGCCGGCATCGAGGCGCACAACGAAGTCATCAACTTCAGCCGTTCGATTTTCTGCGCATAGCGCCCGGCGGCTACCCAGCCCACCCGGTAGCCCGGTGCCAGGCTTTTGGAAAACGAGCCGCAGTGCATTACCAGGCCATCGGTATCGAAGGCTTTGGCCGGCTTTGGTGCTTGCTGGGCGTAATACAGCTCGGCGTACACGTCGTCTTCAATCAGCGGCACCTGGTGTTTACGCAGCAGTTCAACCAGTTGCTGCTTTTTCTCCTCCGGCATGCTCGCGCCCACTGGGTTCTGGAAGTTGGTCATGCACCACACGGCTTTGACCGGGTGCTTGGCCAGGGTTTGGGCCAGCACGCCAAGATCGATGCCTTCGCGTGGGTGAACGGGAATTTCCACGGCCTTGAGCTTGAGGCGTTCGAGCACCTGCAGGCAGGCGTAGAACGCCGGTGCCTCGATTGCTACCAGGTCACCCGGTTCGGTCACCGCCTGCAGGCACAGGTTCAATGCCTCCAGCGCGCCATTGGTGATCAGCAGCTCCTCCATCGGCAGCATCAACCCGCCGACCATGTAGCGCAGGGCAATTTGCCGACGCAGGTGCGGGTTGCCCGGCGACAGGTCGGTGACCACCATGCGTGGGTCCATTTCACGGCTGGCGCTGGCCATCGAGCGCGCCAGTCGCGGCAAGGGGAACAGGTGGGGGCTGGGGAAGGCCGAGCCGAACGCTACGGTCTGCGGGTCCTTGATCGAATCAAGAATCGAGAACACCAGTTCGCTGACATCGACTTCGGTAGACTCACTCGCTTGCTCGACAATCTGCGGTTCGCTGAACTGCCGTGGCGCATGGGCGTTGACGAAGTAACCCGAGCGCGGCCGTGCGCGGATCAGCCCGCGGCGTTCCAGCAGGTAATAGGCCTGGAACACCGTGGAGGGGCTGACCCCGTGGGTCTGGCTGGCGTAGCGCACCGACGGTACGCGCTGGCCGGGGCTCAGCACCCCGGAGCGAATCAGTTCGGCAATGTCGTCGGCAAATTTTTCGTAGCGTTTCATCATGGCTCGGGACGTTTCGACTGCTGCAAAGTGTATGTGATCAGCGGTTCAAAGGTGCGACAAAACGGCTGTGCGCAACGCTGGAAATACCCGGCTGGTCGCTGTCGACGATCTCGAAGCTGATTTCCTGGGAGCTGCTTTGTGGCCGTTCGGCCAGCATCGCTACCGAAACCGGAATCTCGCTCATCTCAGAGGCGGCCAGGGTGAACTCGGTCTTGCCGTGCAGTTCGAAGCCTTCGGCGTCTACCAGGCGCAAGCGATAGTGCTGCGCTTGTTGGGTCTTGTTGATGACCTTGAGGGTGTAGATGTTTTCGATCTGACCCAGGTTGTTTTCGCGGAACAGGCCGCGGTCTTTGATCACATCCATCGACACCATCGGCCGTTGCTGCAAGGCAATCACCAGAGCGCCGATCATCACCACCAGTACGGTGACGTAACCGAGCAGACGTGGGCGCAGCCAGTTGGTCTTGCCGCCTTGCAGGTTGTGCTCGGACTTGTAGCCGATCAGGCCACGGGCATAGCCCATTTTGTCCATGATCGAATCGCAGGCATCGATACAGGCAGCGCAACCAATGCATTCCATCTGCAGGCCGTCGCGAATGTCGATACCGGTCGGGCACACCTGCACGCACATCTGGCAGTCGATGCAGTCGCCCAGGCCGTTGGCCTTGTAGTCGCTGTCTTTCTTGCGCGGGCCGCGGGACTCGCCACGGGCCGGGTCGTAGCTGATGGCCAGGGTGTCCTTGTCGAACATCACGCTCTGGAAGCGGGCGTAAGGGCACATGTGCATGCACACCGCTTCGCGCAGCCAACCGGCGTTCATGTAGGTGGCGCCGGTGAAGAACAGAATCCAGAACAGGCTCAGGCCACCCACCTGCAAGGTGAAGAGCTCTTCGGCCAGCGGCCGGATCGGGGTGAAATAGCCGACAAAGGTCAGGCCTGTGAGCAGGCTGATGGCCAGCCACAGGGTGTGCTTGGCAGAGCGCCGGGCCAGCTTGTTCAGGCTCCAGGGCGCTGCAGCCAGTTTGATCCGCTGGTTGCGATCACCCTCGGTGACTTTCTCGCACCACATGAAGATCCAAGTCCAGGAACTTTGCGGGCAGGTGTAACCGCACCACACCCGCCCGGCAAATACGGTGATGGCGAACAGGCCGAAGGCGCAGATGATCAGCAGGGCTGACAGCAGAATGAAGTCCTGTGGCCAGAACGTTGCGCCAAAGATGTGAAATTTACTGTCGGCCAGGTCCCAGAGCACGGCCTGGCGGCCGTCCCAGTTCAACCAGACGGTGCCGAAAAACAGCAAAAACAAAAAGCCTGCACCACCCAGGCGCAGGTTTCGAAACAAGCCGGTAAAGCTGCGGGTGTAGATGTGTTTGTCGCTGCTGGCGGCCTTCTTCTTCTTGGTGGAAGGCTCGGCAACTTCAACGATCTGGACGGGAATTCTTTCGCTCATGGTTCGTCGCTCATCAGGCCTCGATCAGGCCAGAGCACTATGGCCCCCAATCTGTTTGCATAACAGGTTCAGGTATTTCGATAAAAACCATATCAGATGGTTGGTCAGACCACTGCAGGCCGCAGATTACCGAGCCTTGCCCGACTATTTTGCCCGGCCTGCGACCTTCCACCGCACCCGCTACAGTCAGCGTATCGACCTGTGATCGGCTGCTGCTGCACTTGTGCCGGGCGCCAAGGTCCATCGAGTAATAGGCCTTTCGTGGAGCACGGCGATGGACGCGTGGTGGCATCAAGCCTGGTTGACCCTGGTGGCTGAGTTCGCCGACATCAATGATGCCAAGCAACTGACCCAGGTGACGGTGCGCATGCTGATGGCTGCGCTGCTCGGTGGCATTCTGGGCTTTGAGCGTGAACTCAAGGGCAAGGCCGCCGGGGTGCGCACGCACATGCTGGTGGCCATGGGCGCTGCACTGTTTGTGCTGGTACCGCGCATGGCCGGTGTTGACGATGCAGCGTTGAGCCGGGTGGTGCAGGGCGTGGTGGCAGGGATCGGCTTTCTCGGCGCCGGTACCATTCTCAAAGGTCACCATCAGCAACTCGACCATGTCAAAGGCCTGACGACGGCGGCGGGGATGTGGATGACGGCGGCCATTGGTGTTGCTGCGGGGATGGGGCGCGAGGCGACGGCAGTCATCAGCACCCTGCTGGCACTGTTGGTGCTGGGGGTAATGCCGTGGGTGGTGGACAGGTTCGAAAAGGACGATGAGGACAAAAACGAGGAGGGCAGGAAGCACTGAGGGGAGCCGAAGCTCCCCTCAAAGATTGTTGCGTGCTCTTTTTTGTTATTGGAGGGCGGCCTATTGTTGTTTTTGGCGACCGTTGCCTCTTGTCACTGGCGATCCCCATCCGGGATCAAGAGCAAACGTATTTTTTTGAGCGCTGATCTACTTTCATCATTGCTGATCCAACCGTGACTTCGCTACCTTGGGGTAGTTTTATTGTTTTGTGTCAGGTTGCGGGGGCGAACCCCGGAAAAGCACATCTTCTCCAAAAAAATCTGTTAGCTGCGTCTCTGCCGTGTTGTTCTTGTTATGTCAGAGTCGGTACGTATTGTTTTTATTGGTGTGTCGCACTTTTTATTGTTCTTGTACCAAAGATATAGCAGATGCCGTGCCAACTTTTTAAAGCCCAATAAAATCAATGGTTTAGGTTTTTTGGCAGGAAGAGAGGGCGGGAGAATCTGTCGATTTGTTTCCGTGTTACCCGGTTTTTTTCTGCAAAACGTGGGGGCGGTAACACTCAGGCGCCCGGCCTGCTGTTACCGCCACGCCGATCAGGCCGCGTTACGGGCGCGCGACACACGCGAACCGTTGGCCCGGCCCAATACACTGCTGATGCGTTGGCCCGCGTGAATCAACAGCTCAAGATCGATACCGGTGTTGATACCCAGGCCTTGCAGCATGTACAGCACGTCTTCGCTGGCGACATTACCGCTGGCGCCTTTGGCATAGGGGCAGCCGCCAAGGCCTGCGACCGAGCTGTCGAAGACATTGATCCCTTCGAGCAGACTGGCATAGACGTTGGCCAGGGCCTGGCCATAGGTGTCGTGGAAGTGCCCGGCCAACTGAGCGCGCGGCACATGGGCTGATACCACCTCGAACATTCTGCGGGTAGCACCGGGGGTGCCGGTACCGATGGTGTCGCCCAGCGAGACTTCGTAGCAGCCCATGTCGTACAGCTCACGGGCTACCGGCGCGACTTCCTCTGCGCTGACCACACCTTCATACGGGCAACCGAGCACACAGGAGACGTAACCACGCACCCGCACGCCATTGGCACGGGCGGCCTCCATGATCGGCACGAAACGCTCCAGGCTCTCGCTGATCGAGCAGTTGATATTGCGCTGGGAGAAGGCCTCAGAGGCTGCGGCGAACACCGCCACTTCCTTTACGCCTGCGGCCAGGGCATCTTCAAAACCGCGCAGGTTCGGCGCCAGGGCGGCATAGGTCACTCCCGGCTTTTTCGTGATGTTGGCAAACACCTCGGCAGAACCAGCCATTTGTGGCACCCACTTGGGCGAAACGAAGCTGCCCACCTCTATATAAGACAGGCCTGCTGCGCTGAGGTCATCCACCAACTGGACCTTGTCTGCCACGCTGATGGGCTGGGCTTCGTTCTGCAGGCCGTCACGCGGGCCGACTTCGACCAGACGGACTGTTTCAGGCAATGACATGGCGCGGTTCCTCAAGGCTCAATGATTGTTTTTCTGATTGTTCAAGGTGGTGGCCAGCGCTTGTTCGCAGCGCTCCTGGGCGGTGTCCAGCTCCAGTTGCATCTGCTGGATATCCAGCAACTGTTGTTCGAGTTGGGCACGTCGCTCGGTGATTTTTGCCAGCATGCTGTGCAGCTGTTTCTGGTTGCCGCTGGTCGGGTCGTAGAGTTCGATCAGCTCGCGGCACTCGGCCAGCGAGAAGCCGATACGCTTGCCCCGCAGAATCAGCTTCAGGCTGACCTTGTCGCGCGCTGAATAGATGCGCTCAAGGCCGCGGCGTTCAGGGCTCAGCAAGCCCTGTTCTTCGTAGAATCGGATGGCGCGAGTGGTGATATCCAGCTCGCGCGACAGGTCGGAAATGCTGTAGGTCTGGCTGCTCATGGTCAGGCTCGGGAAATGGGCATGAGCTAACCTAAAGGCAGGTTGACGTATACGTCAAGTGCCGCGATTTATGCCCGTGCCCGCTCATCCTGGGCGACCACGGCTTGGCACAGCTCAATGATCTGCTCGCGCATCCAGCGGTTGGCCGGGTCCTGGTCGGTACTTTCATGCCAGTACAGATGGGTTTCCAGCGGCGGCACATCGTTGACCGGCAGGCTCAGGTAGTTGAGTTGATGGCGGCGGGCGAAGCGTTCCGGCACGGTCATGACCATGTCGGTTTGCTGCAACACCTGGGATGCCATCAGGTAATGCTGCGAGCGCAGGGCGATTTTGCGTTGCACCCCCATCTTGCCCAGCGCCAGGTCGACATAACCCAGGCCATTGCGGCGGCTGGAAATGTGAATGTGGGTCAGCCCCAGGTAATCGTCCAGGCTGAGCTTGTCTTTGGCCAGCGGGTGGCCCTGGCGCATCGCGCAGACGTATTGATCGTGCATCAGCTTGACGTGGCGCACTTGCGGGTCGGTATTGAGCGGCGCATCCACGGCAAAGTCCAGACGCCCGGCCGCCAGTTCTTTGGTGGTTTCACGACGCTTGCACAGAAAACTCTCGATCACCACCGCCGGAGCCAGGCGCCGCAGACGCTGAAACAACGGTGGCAGAATCACCGCTTCGGTGAGGTCGGTCATGCTGATGCGAAAGGTTTTGTTGGCTTGCAGCGGGTTGAAGATACGGCTTTCCTGAACTGACACGCGCAACAACGACAGGGCGTTGCGCACCGGGCCGATGATGTTCTGTGCCATGGGGGTGGGCACCATGCCTTGAGCGGTACGCACGAACAATGGGTCGTTGAAGGTCTCGCGCAGGCGCGCCAGGGCATTGGACACTGCGGGCTGGGTAATGCCGACGATCTGCCCGGCGCGGGTCAGGTTGGCTTCGGTGTAGATGGCATCGAAGACGATGAACAGATTCAGATCGACCTTGCTCAGGTTCATGGGCGCTGCTCTTGTTGGTGTTATCGGTGAATCATATATTGGTTATGAATGTTTATACACGCCGAGAATAGACTAGGTGGATTTTGCTGGCTGATCTAGGCTCCTCATCAGATCCCCTTTCCTTTGAAGGTACTGCCCATGGATTTCGCCTATTCACCCAAGGTCCAGGCGTTGCGCGAACGTGTCACGGCGTTCATGGATGCCTATGTCTATCCCGCTGAAGCGGTGTTCGAGCGCCAGGTTGCCGAAGGTGACCGCTGGCAGCCGACGGCAATCATGGAAGAGCTCAAGTGCAAGGCCAAAGCCGAAGGCTTGTGGAACCTGTTTTTGCCCGAGTCAGAGCTGGGGGCAGGCCTGAGCAACCTGGAATATGCGCCGCTGGCGGAAATCATGGGCCGTTCGCTGCTCGGCCCTGAGCCATTCAACTGCTCGGCGCCCGACACCGGCAATATGGAAGTGCTGGTGCGTTATGGCAGTGAAGCGCACAAGCGCCAGTGGCTGGAGCCGTTGCTGCGGGGTGAGATTCGCTCCGCCTTTGCCATGACCGAGCCGGACGTGGCCTCTTCCGATGCCACCAATATGGCCGCCCGTGCTGTGCGTGAGGGTGACCAGTGGGTAATCAACGGCCGCAAGTGGTGGACCTCCGGCGCTTGCGACCCACGTTGCAAGATCATGATCTTCATGGGCTTGAGCAACCCGGACGGTCCGCGTCACCAGCAGCACTCTATGATCCTGGTGCCCACTGATACTCCCGGGGTGAAAATCGTTCGGCCGCTGCCGGTATTCGGTTACGACGATGCGCCGCATGGCCACGCCGAAGTTGTGTTCGAAAACGTGCGGGTGCCTTACGAGAATGTGTTGCTGGGTGAGGGCCGTGGCTTCGAGATCGCGCAGGGGCGCTTGGGCCCGGGGCGTATCCACCACTGCATGCGTTCGATCGGCATGGCTGAGCGGGCACTGGAACTGATGTGCAAACGCTCGGTAGAGCGCACCGCCTTTGGTCGGCCATTGGCGCGCCTGGGTGGCAACGTCGACAAGATTGCCGATTCGCGCATGGAAATCGACATGGCCCGGCTGCTGACGCTCAAGGCCGCCTACATGATGGACACCGTCGGCAACAAAGTGGCGCGTAGCGAAATCGCCCAGATCAAGGTGGTGGCGCCGAATGTGGCCTTGAAGGTGATCGACCGGGCCATTCAGATCCATGGCGGCGCTGGCGTCAGTGGTGATTTCCCGTTGGCCTACATGTATGCCATGCAACGCACCTTGCGCCTGGCCGATGGCCCGGATGAAGTACACCGGGCGGCGATCGGCAAATATGAGATCGGCAAGTACGTGCCGAAAGAAATGCTGCGCAGCGGGCACTGACTCTTCTGGTAGGAGCGGGCTTGCCCCGCGATAGCGATTCATCTGTAAGATCGCTTCGCGGGGCAAGCCCGCTCCCACAGTAGTCCCACCCGTGGTTCATTTAGGCTGACTGGAGTTGGCCGGGTGGGGCGGTTGCTCGCGGGTCTTGAACAGTGACAGCAACACACCGCCCGTGAGCAGGCTGACCGTCACGCTCAGCGACAGCAAGGCCGGAACCGCACCAATCAGGCCGTGGTAGAAAATCTTGCCACCGATAAAAATCAGCACCAGGGCCAGGGCGTATTTGAGATAGACAAAGCGGTGCATCAGCGCAGCCAGGGCGAAGTACAGGGCGCGTAAACCAAGGATCGCGAAAATGTTCGAGGTGTAGACGATGAACGGGTCCTGGGTGATGGCGAAAATGGCTGGCACGCTGTCTACAGCGAACACCAGGTCGGCCAGCTCGATCAGTACCAGCGCCAGGAACAGCGGTGTGGCATACAGCACGGCTTTATGTTGCCCGGCCATCTTTAGGCGCACGAAGAAATGCGGGCCATGCAGGTCATCGGTCACGCGCACATGGCGGCGTACAAATTTGAGTACCGGGTTGTTACCCAGGTCCGGGTGCGTTTCCTCACGGGAAAACAGCATCTTCACCCCGGTGATCAGCAGGAACGCACCAAACACATAGAGGATCCAGGCAAACTCCTGGACCAGCGCGCTGCCCACGCCAATCATGATCGCTCGCAGTACCACCACCCCGAGGATGCCCCAGAACAGCACACGATGCTGATAGAGGCGGGGGATGGAGAAGTAACTGAAGATCATCGCCATGACGAAGACGTTGTCCATCGACAATGACTGCTCGACCAGAAAACCGGTGTAGAACTCCAGGGCTTTTTGTGCGCCCAGCTCCAGCCAGACCCAGCCGCCGAACAGCATGCCAACGCTGAAATAGCCGCTGTACAGCAGCAGGCTTTCGCGCATTTCGATTTCGTGGGCCTTGCGGTGCAACACGCCCAGGTCCAGCACCAGCAAGGTCAGGACAATAGCAATGAAGGCCAGCCAGAACCACGCGCTGGTACCGAGAATGTCGTTGTTGAGAAATGCCTGTAGAGTCGCCATGCGCCCCTCCTTGATTGTCGACGTTGCATAAGCAACAGTGACTCCGACATGGCGGCTTGGCAGCCGTCAGAGGGGCCCGGCGTCACTTCTTCAAGCCTAGTCGCGGGAGGCGCGCACGCCCAGTCGGGCCTGTTACAAATGATTGCGCAAGGCTGCAGCAGTCCTCAGTACACCCAGACCTCAACGCGGCGATTACGAATCCGGCCTTCTTCGGCCGTGTTGGCCGCCACCGGCAACTCGTCACCCAAACCAATGACCTCGCGCAGCGTCACCCCTTGCCTGGCCAGTTCCCGACGCACCGCCATGGCGCGCAGGCGTGAGAGCAGGGCAGCGCGCTCGGTGTCCTGTTTGGCATCACCAAATCCGACCAGTACTGCACCTCGCTCCAGCTTGTTGTGCTGGCGCAGGAAGTCGACCACCCGTTGCACGTCGCGCAGTGCCTTGCTGTCGAGGCTGGCCTGACCTTCCTGGAAACGGAAATTCACCGACAAGCGCTGGGCATCGCGCACCAGCGCCCGGTAGGGCAACGGCATGTCGTCAGTGGCGGGTACTTTGACGGCGTGAACCTGCTGCCCGACAAAGCCACTGCCGGTCACTATGGCTTGGCCCTTGGGGCTTTGCGCGAACTCCACCAGCGTCCGCGCCCACGGTGTGGCCTGGGTAGGTGACAGATAGAAGTACAGGCGCCGTGCCAGTGGATAGTCTTCGCTGGCTACCAATGTCGGGCTCGGCAACATGGGCCGTGAAGCACCGTCGGCGATGGCCAGCACCTTCGCACCATGCACCGAGGCCAGACTGCTGAAGCCAATGGCCTGGCGGTCGGTCAGCACTTGCTGGGCCAGTTGCTCGCCAGACTCGAAGCGTCGAGCCGAAGCGGCCAGGGTCTGGCCGAACGCATCAAGCACCAGCGCCTTGAAGGTTTCAAAGGTGCCTGAACGGTCATCGCGGGCGTACAGGTGGATAGGCCCGCTACCCAGGCCCAGTGCTTCCCAACGGGTGATGTGGCCCGCAAAAATCTGCGCCAGTTGCTGGGTACTCAATTGCGGCAGCGGGTTGTCCGGATGAACGATGACCGCCACACCGTCCAGGCCGATGACTTGTTCGGCAGTTGCGCTGTTCATATCGCCCAAGGCGTGAAGGTCGCTCAGCTCGCTGGCCTTGATCGGCCGCGAGGCAGCGGCCAGGTCGGCCTGACCGTTCTTCAGGGCGGCGAAGCCGGTACTTGAGCCGTGGGCGGCGATGTCGACGCGCACTGGCTGGCCCTGGGCATCGACAGCACGGACCTGGACTTCATTGGCCGTGTCGGTGGTGATGATCGATACCGCGCTGGCACCTTGCGCCTCCAGCATGCCCTTGACCAAGGCTGGCGCCAGCGCCGCACCGATGGTGTTAGAACCTTGAATACGCAGTTGTACAGGCGTGTCAGTAGCGGCCCAGACAAAGAACGGCAGCAGACACAGAAACACTAAGCTGAGGTGGCGGAACATGCCGGCAGGCACTCATCGGGCAAAGGATGTGCCGCAGATTAAGACGGTTGGATGACCGTAAGATGACAGCCGGATCGCAATCGCGGGGCAAGCCCGCTCCTACAGGTTACATCTGTAGGAGCGGGCTTGCCCCGCGATACGCTGTCGCAGATCAGGCCAGTTCCAACCAGATCGGCGCGTGATCGGAAGGTTTTTCCATGGCGCGCAGGTCGTAATCGACCCCGGCGTCTTTAATGCGCGGCAGTAGCGCCTGCGAGGCCATGATCAAGTCGATACGCAGGCCACGCTTGGGCTCATCTTCAAACCCACGGCTGCGGTAGTCGAACCAGCTGAAGCGGTCGGCAACCTCCGGGTGCAGGTGGCGGAAACTATCAACCAGGCCCCAGCTCTTGAGGCGCGCCATCCACTCACGCTCTTCCGGCAAGAAACTGCATTTGCCGGTTTTGAGCCAGCGCTTGGCATTGTCGGCACCGATGCCGATGTCACTGTCTTCAGGGGAAATATTGACATCGCCCATGACGATCAGCGGCTGGTCATTGTTGAACTGAGTTTCCAGCAACGCTTGAAGGTCACTGTAAAAGCGCTGCTTGGCCGGGAATTTGGTCGGGTGGTCGCGGCTTTCACCTTGCGGGAAGTAACCATTCATGATGGTGATCGGTGTACCGTTTGCATCGGCAAAGGTGCCCCAGATAAAACGGCGCTGGGCGTCTTCTTCATCGGAGGCAAAGCCTTTGTGCAGGCTCAACGGCGCCTGGCGTGACAGCAAGGCAACGCCGTAGTGGCCTTTCTGGCCATGAAAGTGCACGTGGTAGCCCAGTGCCTGAACCTCTGCCAACGGAAACTGATCGTCGCTGACTTTGGTTTCCTGCAAGCCAATCACGTCCGGCTGGTGCTTGTCGATCAACGCCGCCAACTGATGGGGCCGGGCGCGCAGGCCATTGATGTTGAACGAGACGATCTTCATGGCAAACACAGTCCTGGTAAAACCTGGAATCCTAGCCGACATCGCAGGCCGCGGCCAGCGTGGCGCGCCTGGGCATAGGCTGCTAACGTGGACCTCGAGGTGAACGCTGGCGCGCGGTTCAGCTCAAAGGCAATGAATGCCCATTTGTGGAGGTGTGTCAGTATGACCGAATCGACGGCTGTCCCGGCTCAGGTCCGTCTGCTCGATGGTGGCTATGGCCGCGAGGCGCGTTCGTTGTTGTATCACGCCTATCGGCATGAACCGACCTTCGCTTTTTTGTTCGAAGCCCAGCGCCCAGGTTACGACCAGCGCATCCGTGCCACGGTACGCGAGCTGACCAATCAACATTTTCTTCAGGAGCTGCCGGCGTTGGGGCTGCTGATCGAAGAGCGGCTGGTTGGCATCGCCCTGATCGCGCCGCCGCAGCGTCGTCTGGGCATTACTGAAAGTTGGGCCTGGCGCATGCGCATGGTGCTGACCACCGGTTTTCGCTGCACCCGGCGCTACCTCGATTATCAAGCCGCCTTGATGGCCTGCCTGCCGGATGACGCGGTGCATGTGTTACCGCTGCTGGGGATCCACCCAGAGTTTCAAGGCCAGCACTTTGGTGAACAATTGCTGCAAGCGGTGCATGACTGGTGTGCCGAAGACGAGCATTCCCAAGGTGTCGTGCTAGATACCGGAAACGAACACTACCTGGCGTTTTATCAGCGACAGGGTTACCAGGAAATTGGAGAAATTGCGGTAGGGCCTGTTCGCGAGCACGTGTTCTTTCACCCCAACCCCCAGTCATCGCAACGTGCATCGGCCATGTCTGTATAACAGGCGGGAGAGCCTCGGACTCCATGATGACGCCCGGCTCTGGTAGCATCCGCGCCTATGACGTATTCAGGACGATTCACCTGCGGTTTGATTCTATGGGTTGCCAGTGTTGCCGCGTATGCGCAGAGCGAGCTGGTGGTACGAATCAAACCTGCCAACAACGAACTCAAGGCCAATGTCGAGGGCTATATCGGCAGCCTTGGTAAACGCGATGAAGAGGCGCTGCTGCGCTTCAGCCGTGGTGCTGTCGAGCAGGCGCGCAAGGCCGCTCAGGCGCTGGGTTACTACCAGGCGCAGATTGAAACCGAGGTCAAACCGCCGGCCAAGGCTGATAAAGCACCGCAGTTGATCCTCACCATCGACCCCGGCGAACCCGTGCACCTGCGCGACGTGACGATTCGCATCGAGGGGCCGGCCAGCGAGCTCAAAGCGTTTCGTATACCTAACAGCAAAGCACTGCGCTCAGGCGAAGTACTCAACCATGGTCACTACGACGACGCCAAACGCCTGATTCAGAATCAGGCGGCGCGCTACGGTTTTTTCAGTGGGCGTTTTGTCCGCCAGCGCCTGGCGGTTGATCCCCAGGCCGGCGTTGCCGACATTGAATTGGTGTACGACAGTGGCCCGCGCTATTACCTGGGCAAGGTCAGTTTCGCAGGCGATACACCATTCGATGAAACCCTGCTGCAACGCATGGTCCCGTTCAAGGCCGACACGCCCTATGACTCCGAACTGATTGCCGAACTCAACAATGCGCTGCAGTCGAGCGGCTACTTTGAAGGCGTACGCGTCGATGCCGCACCGACCGCAGCCGTGGCACAAACCATCCCCGTAGCGGTGCAGCTGCAAACCCGCAAGCCACGCACCATGGGCCTGGGCCTGGGCTTTTCGACCGACGTCGGGCCGCGCGGCAAGGCCAACTGGACGCGGCATTGGGTCAACCCGCAAGGCCATAGCTACGGCTGGGAAACCGAACTGTCGGCACCGCGTCAGAACGTTGGCGTGTGGTATGACATTCCGCTTGATCCACCGCTGACCGACAAGTTTCGTTTTGCCGGTGGCTACCAGAACGAAGAAATTGCCGGCACTGATACCTTGAGTAAGCTGCTCACCGTCGGGCCGGAATGGCACAGCAAGCTGCCCAGCGGCTGGCAACGTGTGCTGTCGCTCAAGTACCAGCGAGAGGAGTATCGCCTGGGTGATGATTCGGGTTTGAGCAACCTGTTGATGCCAGGGGTCAGTTACTCCTACCTGCGTAGTGACAACCGCATCGACCCGCACAACGGTTACCGTCTGCAGTTCGATGTGCAGGCGGCCAAAGAAGGGCTGGTGTCAGACACTAACCTGTTGCACGCCAATGTGGTGCTCAAGGGCCTGACCACCTTGGCTCAGAAGCATCGTTTTCTTGGGCGCGTGCAGGTTGGCGGCAGCGCCACCAATGACTACCAGAGTTCGATTCCACCGTCACTGCGCTTCTTTGCCGGTGGTGATCAGAGCGTACGCGGCTACGACTACCAGAGTCTGTCGCCGGAAAATTCCGACGGCGACCGCATCGGTGGCCGCTATCTGGTGGCTGGTAGCGTTGAGTACCAGTACGAGGTGGTCGAGAAGTGGCGGGTAGCAACCTTTGTCGACCAGGGTAATTCATTCAATAACCTGGAGTTCCCCAGCCTCAAGACCGGTGTCGGCATTGGCGTGCGCTGGGTCTCTCCAGTCGGGCCACTGCGTCTGGATCTGGCCCATGCGCTGGATGACGACGGCGGCTTTCGTCTGCACTTCTCCATGGGGCCGGAACTGTGAGTCGCGTTTTCAGAAATATCCTCCTCAGTGTGCTGGCTCTGCTGCTGATCGTGTTGTGCGTTCTGGCATGGTTGCTGGGGACTCAGGCAGGCAGCCGTTGGGCCTTGGGGTTGGTCCCGGGCCTGCAGGTTGAACAGTTCCAGGGGCGCCTGGGCGGCCAGTGGCAGGCCGAGCGTGTGCTGTGGGAGCAGGGCGCTGATCGGGTCGAACTGGTTGCACCGCAGTTTGGCTGGTCACCTTCTTGCCTGGTGCGCATGACCTTGTGCATCGAGCGCCTGCAGGCCGACCAGGTCAACCTTGCCTTCGCCCCCGGTGAACCCACGCCCGACAGTGGGCCGATACAACTCCCTGCGCTGAAATTGCCGTTGGCGATCGAGCTGGGTGAGGTACGCATCGGTCACCTGCGCCTGGATGGCAATGAGCAACTGAGTCAGTTGCAACTGGCGGCCCATTGGACGGTCGCGGGTTTGCAGATCGACAGTCTGCAATTGCAGCGCGATGACCTGCACTTGAGCCTGCAAGGCCTGTTGCAGCCTGAAGGGGGTTGGCCACTGCAATTGCAGGGGCAGTTGCAGTTGCCCAAGGTCGATGGCCAGGACTGGCAGCTGGCGTTAACGCTGAACGGCGAGCTACAGAACACCTTGAAACTCGCGGCCAACAGCAGTGGGTATCTGAATGCTCGGCTCAGTGCTGAGCTGCAAGCCTTGGCCGAGCAGTTGCCCGCCACGCTACAGATCAGTGCCCAGGCGTTCAAACCGGCAGCCGACCTGCCCGACACGCTGCAATTGAATAACCTTGAACTCAGTGCCAAGGGCAACCTGCAAAGCGGTTACCAGTTGCTCGGCTCGGCAAGCCTGCCTGCCGAAAAAGGTCCGGTCGCATTGAACCTGCAGGGCAAGGTTGACGCCAAGGGCGCGCAACTGAGCGCCCTGGACCTGAGCGCCAGCCCCGAGCAGCGCCTCAAGCTCACCGCCAATGCCGATTGGCAGCAAGGCCTGAATGCGGACGCGACGGTCGATTGGCTGGACTTTCCCTGGCAGCATTTGTACCCGCTTGAGCAGGCGCCTCAGGTAACGTTGCGGCGTTTCAACGGCCAGGTGCACTACCGCGATGGCAACTATCAGGGTGAATTCAACGGCGACCTCGATGGTCCGGCCGGTGCCTTCAGCCTGAGCAGCCCATTCAAGGGTGACCTGCAGCAGATCGCCTTGCCGCAACTGGCGGTCAACGCTGGGCAAGGCAAGCTGGCCGGCAGTGTCAGTGTGCAATTTGCCGATACGCTGGCCTGGGACGCGGCCCTTGAACTGTCGGCGCTGAACCCGGCGTATTGGCTTGCCGAGTTGCCGGGTACGCTGGCCGGCCCGCTACGTAGCAAGGGGCAGATAAAGAACGACGAACTCAGCCTTGAGGCCAACCTTGATCTCAAGGGCCGCCTGCGTGGCCAACCCGCGGTGCTCAAGGCGGTCGCCCAGGGAGCTGGGCAAGCCTGGACCCTCGGCACCCTGGACATTCGCCTGGGTGACAACCACATCAACGGCAGTGGCAGCGTGCAACAGCGCCTGGCCGGACAGCTGGACCTCAACCTGCCACGTCTGGGCCAGCTCTGGCCGCATCTACAGGGTCAGCTCAACGGCAAGCTGGACGTCAGCGGTACGTTACAGGCACCGCAAGGCACCCTGACCTTGCAGGGGCAGCGATTGGCCCAGGCCGACAACCATGTACAGCGCCTGGCACTGGAGGCCCGCCTCGACAATGCCCAGCGCGCAGTCATCGATCTGCAAGCCAGCGGTATTCGTCTGGGCGACACGCTACTGGGCGAACTCACGGCCAAAGGCCGTGGCGATATCCGTCAGCAGCAGTTGCAGTTGGCCCTGGATGGGCCGCAACTCAAGCTCGACCTGGGCCTGGATGGGCAACTGGACAAGGGCAATTGGCGTGGGCAGCTGGCCAGCGGTCAGATCCAGGCCGGCGGCCAGGACTGGCGGTTGCAGGCACCGGCAAAACTCCAGCGTCTGGCCTCGGGGCAATTGGACTTCGGCGCCCATTGCTGGCGCTCCGGGCAAGCCAGCCTGTGCGGTGAAGACCAGCGCCTGGCCCCCGAGCCGCGCCTGCGCTATCACCTCAAGCAATTCCCGCTGCAAAGCCTGGCGCAGTGGCTACCCAAGGATTTCGCCTGGCAGGGCCTGCTCAACGCTGATATCAACCTGGATCTACCGGCCAGTGGGCCCAAGGGCAGCATTGTCGTCGATGCCAGTGGCGGCACCCTGCGCCTGCGGGAAAAGGACCAGTGGCTGGACTTTCCCTATCAGACCCTGCGCCTGGAAAGCACCCTGGCACCGCGGCGAATTGATACCCGTCTGAATTTCCGTGGCACAGGCCTGGGTGAGCTGGCGGTGGTCACCCGGCTTGACCCGGTGGCCCGTAACAAGCCGCTCAGTGGAGATTTCCGCCTGAGCGGGCTGGATATCGCCATCGCTCGCCCGTTTGCGCCGATGGTCGAGCGCCTGGCTGGTCAATTGAACGGTAGTGGGCAGTTGTCTGGCACCTTGTTGTCACCACAGGTCTCCGGCAACTTGCAGCTGAGCGGCGGTGAGGTTTCCGGCGCAGAGTTACCCATCAGCCTGCAAGACCTCAACCTGCAGGCACTGATTGCCGGCGAGCAGGTGCAGATCAATGGCGCCTGGAAAAGCGGAGACGCCGGTCAGGGTAGTCTGCGCGGGCAGATTGGCTGGGGCCCGGCGCTGGCGGTCGATCTGCACCTGCAGGGACAACGCCTGCCGGTGACCGTCGAGCCCTATGCAAACCTGGAAGTGGCGCCGGACCTGAAAATCAGCGTGCAGAACGACAAGCTGGCGGTGACCGGCAAGGTTCGGGTGCCCAAGGGCAAGATTACCGTGCGCGAACTACCGCCATCGACGGTCAAGGTGTCGGATGACACCGTGATCATCGGCCATCAGACCGAAGAGGGCAAAGCGCCGATGGCGGTGGCCATGGACATCGATGTTGAGGTCGGTCAGGACAAGCTGTCGTTCAGTGGTTTTGGATTGACCGCCAACTTGCTCGGCCATGTGCACATCGGCGACAACCTCGATACCCGTGGTGAACTGAGCCTGGCCGATGGTCGTTATCGTGCGTACGGGCAGCGCCTGACCATTCGGCGCGCGCGACTGCTGTTCGCCGGGCCGATCGACCAGCCGTATCTGGATATCGAAGCGATCCGCCAGACGGACGACGTGATTGCCGGTATCCGTCTCAGTGGCAGCGCCGAGCAACCGACCACCCAGGTGTTTTCCGAGCCGGCCATGAGCCAGGAGCAGGCGTTGTCCTATCTGGTGCTGGGGCGTCCTTTGGGGGCTACGGGTGAAGACAACAACATGCTCGCCGAAGCAGCCCTCGGACTGGGGCTTGCCACCAGCGCCGGGGTCACCGGGAGCCTGGCTTCGAGCCTGGGCATCGACGATTTCCAGCTCGATACGCAAGGCAGCGGCAACAGCACGAGTGTAGTGGCCAGCGGTAATCTGACAGAACGCTTGAGCTTGCGTTATGGCGTGGGGGTGTTTGAGCCGGTCAACACGGTTGCCTTGCGCTACAAACTGAGCAAGAAAGTCTATCTGGAAGCTGCCAGCGGTCTGGCAAGCTCCCTGGATATTTTCTATAAGCGCGATTTTTGAGGCGCCTCAGCGGTGGACGGCGGCAGCTTCGACTGGTTCGTTGCTGTCGCCCGCAGGGGACGGCTGATCAGGCAATGGTCGCGGGTTGATCAGGTTGGTGTATTCCTCGATCAGGCGATTGAGCGCTTCAGGTGGCTCGCAGGCTTGGAACTGCATGCGGATCTGCACCTCATCGGGATCACGGCCATCGCCGTTTCGCTTGTTCTGGCCACCTACGGTGACATAGAAACGCTCGCGCTTGAGGCTGTTGTTATCCTCAGCGGTCTCAGTGTTGTTGATGCGTACTGAGAGGTCGACCTGCATGCGCTCCAGCGCCAAGCCTCTGGGCGACACCAGCGCAATCAGCGGCACCCTCAGGGTGTGCTGCTCGCCCATTGACACCTCAACCATTTTGGCTTTCATCGGCGCGCCCAGCTGCTGGGCGTCATAGTCGAAAAACTGGTCGAAGAGCTGAATGTATTGCTGGGCGATCAAATTGTTGGTGGCGGCAGCGGCCTCTTGCAGGCCGCGGGTAATGTCGCACAAATCGCTAGCGGTGATGGGGGCGGTTTTCGAGGAACGATCATCCAAGTGTGCACACTCCTGGTGGTTCTAGCTCAAGGCCTCTCCTGGAAAGAAAGGCCCTGTTTGCCAGCAATAAGGCAGTAAAAAAAGCAGGAATCAGGATTGAGCTTCTGTGTCCGGCATGGCCAAGGGCGACTCGGGCAGTGCGTCGAGGTTCTGCGCGGTGGTATCGGCCATGACCACTGGTTTGCTCGAAGCCTCGATGAGGAGGTCGATCACGCGCATCAAGGCTTCTGGTGGGTCCTGACGGCGAACTTTGGTGTTGAAGGCATAGCGTGCGCGAGTATCGGTTTTACGCGTTTGGGTGGATTTGTGACTGACTTGCCCTTTGACTTCGAGCTTGAGCGCCTCCCAGCCCAATGAAGCGGCAAGACTTGCTTCTCCGGCCGTCTCGGAGATGCGTTCGGCTTGCTGACTGATGGTCAGCTCAAACTCGACGGTACCTTCTTCCATCACAATGTTGGGGTGGGTAATCGCTGCGAGCAGCGGGATCTGTATCTTTTTGGCAACAGTACCCTTGTAGACGCCTTGCCCATCGGTGATGGTTTCGTCGTAGTCGAACTGAATGGCGACAGCCTTTCCATCCTGAACGCAGACACCCATCAGGAAGTCGGCGTACGACTTGCTCGCCGAAATCTGAGCCTGGATCATCGCTTGCAACGGCCCGGAAATCATCCGGTCCAGGGGCAGGGCATTCATCACCGAGCCGATCAAACTGTTATCGATTGTTGCCATGAGAAAACTCCCTGTATAGAGCGCACATCAGTGTGCGAATCATTCTTTGGGCGAGGGGATTATCGGTTCAAGGGTTCAGGCTCCTGTGCGTGCAGGATTCCTGGCGGCGAATGTTGCCGATTTGACGCAAGCTCAAACCGTACTTGTTGGCCAGCATGCTGCGAGACTGGCCTTCTGCACTTTCTTGTTGAATCTGTTGATTACGTAGTTGGCGCAGGAAATGGTCGACCTTGGGGATCTCCAGGGCCATACCGGCGAAACGTTTGATCAACGCGTCCAGCGCCGCCTCTGGCAGTACTTGGGCCAGTGCGGTGCGTTCCCGGTGTTTGGGGATATATTTGGGGCGGCCACCGAAGGCGAGGGTCAAGTTGTAGGCGTTTTCAATGCCGAGGCATTCGATCAGCATTTGCAGTGAATGGGGCAGTTGCTGGGTGTCGATTCGTTTGAGGTCGCACAGTTCCATGGTGACTTCCTTGTAGGGAGTGGCTAGACACCTTCATGGTTGAACATTCGGGCCCCTGGTAACAGGCAGCAAGCGCGGCGGGGGTGGTGGGCATCGGGTATATGGTTTGTAGGCAGCGTGGTTCGCTTAAATAGGAAATCCATGGCCATAAGTGCGTAAGCCCTTGAGTCTGCGCTTCAGGTAGCTGTGAGAAGTGTTCATGCATGGGCAAACCATGCTCACTGGCAGGGACGTGCCAGCAGCAAGCTGATCTGGCCAAGATAGGGGCCGGGTCGATGCGCGGCGTGTTTCGGCAGCGTGCGCCAGTCAACCCAGATACAGATGGCGTTGAGGTCATGCTGCGCCTGCTTGCCTACAATCTGTGGCGAAAAATCCCGCCGATATAGCACCTGGGTCTGCTTGAGCGCTTGGGTTTGATCGGGGTTTGAAACGGTCAGGGCTGCCGCTTTGATGAGCGCGTCAGATGGCAGGCTAAAGTAGGGGGCGGTTGATTGCTTCTGCAGGTGTCCGGCCTGGCGGGAGCGATGCCAGAGTTGTTGCCATTGGCTCGCACCGGCCTGTTCGACCAGTTGCTTGCCCAAGGCCTGGTGTTGTTCGGGAGAAAGCTCCGCGGTGGAGAGCGCGTGGGCCTGAAGGCTCACCAGCAAGGTGATGGCGGTTGCCAGTTGGCGCAGAAACATGGCGATCTTCCGTTCGTCAGAGGGCAAAGCCCGGAACGCCATGTTTTCAAGCACGAGGTCGTAGCAAAAGGAGGAAATTGTCCGCTTGCGGCAAGGTCACGTTGTATGATGCGCACGGGCCGTTTCGGCCCTCACCCCGATGTTGCAAGGAAATATCCATGACTCAAGGTCAACGCCTGAAATATTCCATTCTGATCTCCCTGCTGGTGCTGGGGATCATGCTCGGTCTGTCTTACCTGCAAAAGCAGGGGAC
This sequence comes from Pseudomonas sp. NUPR-001, assembly GCF_052147955.1. Classification (NCBI taxonomy): domain Bacteria; kingdom Pseudomonadati; phylum Pseudomonadota; class Gammaproteobacteria; order Pseudomonadales; family Pseudomonadaceae; genus Pseudomonas; species Pseudomonas sp. NUPR-001. The sequence goes on along the minus strand of NZ_CP197353.1, from coordinate 3,909,493 downwards.
GATCAGTGAGCAAGTGTTCCAGTACATCGCTATTGCGGTGGCCATTGCGGTCGTGGTGATCAATGGCATCATGCGGCGCAAAGTGAAGATGTGAGCTGATCTGCGCGGCCGGCAGCCTGGCCGGCCATGCGCTTAGCGTGGGTAGGTTTGTTCCAGAATGCTACGGGCCTCGGGGTTGAGGCTGTAGCACTTGTCGTTGCCCATGCTGATCACGCCCTCGACACACAGGCGCTTGAGCACTTCGCGCACACTGAGAAACGACAGTGGAATATCCAGCTGCTCAAGCTGGCTATGTACGCCGCGTACACCGATGCTACGCCCGCTGCGGTCGGCCATGTGCAAGGCATCGATGACTTTCAGGCGGATCAGGCTGGTACGCAGCCCATATGACCTGAGCAGTTCACGAATATGCTCATTGCCCGGGCGTTCGTTGTCGCTGTTCGCGGCTTTTACGCTCAGCGCCTGCCGGGCTTTGCGTTCCGGGCGATTGGCAATCGCAAGCTGTTGCTGGTTGTACATGTGAACACTCCCTTTCGTGGTCAGTCCTGTTACCGAATTATTGTTCCCTACACCCTATAAGACGAATGAGCGTCGAAAAACTGCAGTACCTGGCGAAAAAATTATCGAACCACTCAGGTAAAGACGTATCGGGCCCGCATTTACCGTAAATTTTTCGCCTGTGCTTCGTTCAATCAGGATCAACAGTTCCCTGAACGGTGCAGGAGTATTCGTGAACAAACCCCGTCCATTGACCCGTTTCTGCCTGGCCGGGCTGCTGCTCGGCCTGAGCGTTGCTGCCCAGGCCCGGGTTGTCCCAGGTGATGCCAGTGCTGAAATCCGCCGTACCAGCTTTGGTGTGCCGCACATCCTGGCCCAGGATGAACAGGGTCTGGGATATGGCATCGGCTACGCCTATGCCCAGGACAACCTGTGCCTGTTGGCCAACGAGGTGGTTACCGTCAATGCTGAACGTTCGCGTTACTTCGGGCCTGATCAGCTCACGTTCGAGCAACGAGAGAACCTGGCCAGTGATCTGTTTTTCAGCTGGTTGAATACGCCGACTGCCGTGTTCGGCTTCTGGCAGGCGCAACCGGCGCAGGTGCGTGCGTTGCTCGAAGGCTATGCCAAGGGCTACAACCGCGCGCTGGCTGAACGCTTGGCGCAAGGTCAGGGGGCGCAGTGTCTGCAGGCTGAGTGGTTGCGGCCGATCACTACCCTGGATCTGGTCAAGTTGACCCGGCGCCTGCTGGTTGAGGGCGGGGTGGGGCAGTTTGCCGAAGCCCTGGCCAGCGCTACGCCACCCAATGCCGTGGCACCGTTGGCGCTGGACATGAGCAAGGCGCAAGCGCGGCAGAATAACTTCGCCCTAGAGCGTGGCAGCAATGCCGTGGCCGTTGGCAGTGAACGCTCAGCCACGGGCCAGGGCATGCTGCTGGCGAACCCGCATTTCCCCTGGGCTGGCGGCATGCGTTTTTACCAGATGCAACTGACGGTTCCCGGCAAACTGAATGTCATGGGCGCGGCGCTGCCGGGCTTGCCGTTGATCAATATCGGTTTCAACCGGCATCTGGCCTGGACCCATACGGTGGATACCTCCAAGCACTTCACCCTGTATCGGCTTGAGCTTGATCCCAAGGCCCCGACCCGCTACCTGCTCGACGGCAAGTCGCACGCCATGAAACAGCAGCGTCTGACCGTGATGGTCAAAGGCGAGGATGGCAAGCTCACAGCGGTCAATCGCGATGTCTACAGTTCAGTCTTCGGCCCAGTGGTGCAATGGCCCGGGCGCCTGGACTGGAACGCCCATTACGCGTTCAGCTTGCGTGATGCCAACCTCGACAACACCCGCGTACTGCAACAGTGGTACAGCATGAACCAGGCAGACAGCCTGCAGGCATTGCAGGGTTCGGTGCAGCGTTTGCAAGGCATTCCCTGGGTCAACACCCTGGCTGTGGACGCCAAGGGGCAAACCTTGTACTTGAACCAGTCGGTGGTGCCGTTTGTGGATGCCGATTTGCTCAAGCAGTGCAGCGATCCGGCGGCCGGGCAAGAACTGATTGTCCTCGACGGCTCGCGCAGCGCCTGCAACTGGAAGGTTGACTCACGTGCGGCGCAAGCCGGTATCTTCCCTGCCCAGTTGCAACCAAGCCTGAGCCGGCGCGATTTTATTCAGCACTCCAACGACTCGGCCTGGATGGTCAACCCCGCGCATCCTCTGCGTGGCTATTCGCCGTTGATCAGCCTTGAAGACCAGCCCTTGGGGCCGCGCAGCCGCTTTGCCCTGCAACGCTTGAGTGGCGATGACAAGCTGACCGGGGCCGATCTGCAGCGAATGGTCATGGATAACCAGGTTTATCTGGCGCAGTTGTTGATGCCGGACGTGTCGCAGTGGTGTGCTGAACAACCCGCAGACTCACCCGTGACCGCCGTGTGCAGCAGTTTGAAGGCCTGGAATTTGCGCGCTGATCTGGACAGTGGCATCGGCCTGGTGCATTTCCAGAACCTGCTTGAACACCTGCTTGAACGCCCGGATATCTGGCGGGTCGCCTTCGACCCGAACGACCCGCAGCACACCCCGCGTGGCTTGGCATTCGAGCGGGCTGAAGTCGGCGCAGCCTTGCATGACGCGGCCCAGGCTTCATTGGCGGCAGTGCAGCAGGCCGGGCTGGCTGCCGATGCGCAGTGGGGGCAAGTCCAGCACGCTGCCGATGGCACGCCGATCCATGGCGGGCCGGCCAGCTTGGGGGTGTATAACGCGATCCAGAGTGTACCGACGGCACCCGGAAAGCGCCTGGTGGTCAGTGGTACCAGTTACTTGCAGTTGGTGACCTTTGATGCCAAGGGGCCGCAAGCCAAAGGGCTGTTGGCTTTTTCGGAGTCCAGCGATGCCGATTCGGCGCATGCCAGCGACCAGACCAAGGCTTTCTCGGCTAAGCAGTGGCATACCATTCCGTTCACTGAGGCGCAGATCAAGGCGGATCCGCAGTATCGGGTGCAGCGGATTCAGGAAAATAGTGTGCCCTGATTGTAAATCGCTTCGCGGGGCAAGCCCGCTCCTACCGTGGGAGCGGGCTTGCCCCGCGATGCGATCAGTGCACCAGCTCGCGCAACAACAAGCCAAACGCCAGGTCAACCTGCTCAGGAATCGGCAGGTACACCGTATGCCCATCCCCCGGCGCCACCTCAATGGCCGCCCCCTGGCGATCGCGCAACTGGTGCAGGTCGAAGTGATAGTTGCCGCGCGGGGTCATCAACTCCAGATGATCACCCAGGGCAAAGCGGTTCTTGACCCGCACTTCGGCCAGGCCATCGACGCGCTCGCCGGTCAGTTCACCGACGAACTGCTGGCGTTCGGACACTGAATTGCCGCGCTGATAGTTTTGATACTCATCATGCACATGACGACGCAGGAAGCCTTCGGTGTACCCGCGTTGGGCCAACGACTCTAGGTTGAGCATCAGGCTGCGGTCGAACTCGCGGCCAGCCACGGCATCATCGATGGCCTGGCGGTAAACCTGGGTGGTGCGCGCGCAATAGAAGTGCGACTTGGTCCGACCTTCGACCTTCAGTGAGTGCACGCCCATGCGGGTCAAGCGCTCTACATGCTGGACGGCCCGCAGGTCTTTGGCATTCATGATGTAGGTGCCGTGTTCATCCTCGAAGGCGGGCATGTCTTCGTCTGGACGGCTGCTTTCCTGCAACAGGAACACCTGGTCGGTGGGCGCGCCGACCCCCAGGGTGGGCTGCACTTCGCGCACGATATCGCCGCTGGCATCTTCCACCGCCGCCGTGGCGCTGTATTTCCAGCGGCAGGCATTGGTGCAGCTGCCCTGGTTGGCGTCGCGGCGGTTGAGGTAACCCGATAGCAGGCAGCGGCCGGAGTAGGCCATGCACAGCGCGCCATGCACGAACACTTCCAGTTCCATGGACGGCACTTGCTGGCGAATTTCCTCGATCTCTTCCAGCGACAGTTCACGGGACAGGATCACCCGGGTCAGCCCCTGGCTGCGCCAGAATTCGACACTGGCCCAGTTCACCGTGTTGGCCTGCACCGACAGGTGAATGGGCATGTGCGGGAAGTGCTGGCGAACCAGCATGATCAGCCCCGGGTCAGACATGATCAGCGCATCGGGCGCCATCTCGATGACCGGCGCCAGGTCTTTGAGGAAGGTTTTCAGCTTGGCGTTGTGTGGCGCAATGTTCACCACCACGTAGAAGCGTTTGCCCTGCGCCTGGGCTTCTTTGATGCCCAGGGCCAGGTTGGCGTGGTCGAACTCGTTGTTACGTACGCGCAGGCTGTAGCGCGGTTGCCCGGCATAAACGGCATCGGCGCCGTAGGCAAAGGCGTAGCGCATGTTCTTCAGGGTGCCGGCAGGGGCGAGTAATTCAGGTTTGGCGAGCGAAGTCATTTTAGGTCGCGGCAAAAGGCGCGGATGCTAACGATTATTCCTGGCTGGGCGATTGACCTGCATCAACGTTATGCATTCGCAGCCCGTTAGCGTGCACTGCGCCAATACGCTGCGTTTTCTGATTTTTATAAAGAAAATCAGTGCTTTGATATCAAATAACGATTATTGAGGAGTGTTGTAAAGCCGCTCATCGGACACTGGTCGGGTTCGTAACGTGGGCATGATCGCACTGTGATCAGCCACACAGGTGTTACTCCATAAGGACCTGATGAATGTCGCAGCACGTTAGCTTGCCCGCTCACCGCCAGCCGCAATGCAGGACCTGCAGCCTTGCGCAGGTTTGCCTGCCCGGTTCAGTGGGCCACGAAGAAATCGACGTACTCGATGCCATGGTCAAACACGGTCGCACACTGAAAAAAGACGACTTCCTGTTTCGCCAAGGTGAACCTTTCAACTCTATTTATTCCATCCGCTCCGGGGTATTGAAGTCCGTTGCCCTCAGTGCCGACGGGGAAGAAAAAATCATCGGAATTCATTTGCCGGGTGAGCTGATCGGCTTGTCCGGCATGGACACCGACGCTTACCCGGTGTCGGTTCAGGCCCTGGAAAGCAGCCATGTCTGCGAGCTGCCTTTCGGACCACTCGACGAGCTGCTGATCCGCTTGCCGCAAGTACGGCGCCACCTGATCCGGGCGATGAGCCGCGAGATCCGCAGTACCCAACAAATGACCCGCCTGCTGTCGACCAAGGCCGCTGATGTGCGGGTTGTGGCGTTACTGGTCAACCTCTCGGCACGTTTTCACACCTTGGGCCACTCGGCCAATCAGTTGAACTTAAGTATTTCTCGAAACGAGATCGGCAACTACCTGGGCCTGGCGTCAGAAACGGTGTCCCGGGTGCTGACTCGCCTCAAGCAAAACGGGTTGATTGAGGTCGATGGCAAAGAGGTTCGCATCGTTGACCTGATACCTGGCAGCCGCGCCTGCAACCCCGACCATAGTGGGCTCAGCCTGCATTGAGGAGCACAGATGACGTTGACGGTATCGCTTGGACCGTGGTCCATCAGCCACGCGACGCCTACCGGCGCATACGCAACCGGCCCGACTTGTTACTCGTTGATTGAAAAGTCGTGCAGCGACACTACCTACCAGTGGGACTGGAAGGGGCAAAGCCTGGCGGGGGTGAGTAACTGCACCTACCTGTTTGAGGATCTGCAAACGCGTAAATCGATAACCTGGAGCAACAGCGCGAGCCAGAACAGCTGGTACAACGTGTCGTCAACTGACGGGGAACAAGGGCAAGAAGCCCCGGTTTATGTGCCTGTCGAACTGACGGCCACTTTCAGCTGGGAACCTGACGAAGTCAGGCAGCCAGCACCGGGCCTGCCGCCTCCCAACGATCGATTACTGGTAAAAGCGCTGGATAGCACTTCAATAGGGATATAGCGCTGCTATAACGGCACTTTTGGCCCTGTGCTGCGCACTAACGTTGACAACCCCAACGGAGTGCCTATGAGCGAGACCGCCCGGCAGCACAAGGCCCTGCACCTGTTACTGGCGTTGGTCACCATCGCCTTTGTATGGATCCTGTTGCCTTTTTATGGCGCGGTGTTCTGGGCGGTCATCCTCGCCATTCTCTTCGCCCCCTTGCAGCGCCGTCTGTTGTTGCGCCTGAGTTGGCGGCGCAATCTGGCCGCCGGCGTGACGCTGCTGACTTGTCTGCTGATTGCCATCTTGCCGGTGATCGTCATCAGCACTTTGCTGGTACAGGAAGGCGCGGCGCTGTACAAAAATATTGAAAGCGGCCAACTGGACATTGCCGGTTATATCGAACGGTTCAACGACCTGCTACCGGCGTTCGCCCAGCGCGGTTTGCAGCGCATGGGAATGGCGGACCTGGAAGGGCTGCGCGAAGCGATCAGCAAGGGCGCGATGCAGGGCAGCCAGTTCTTTGCCAGCCAAGCGTTCAGCTTCGGCCAGGGCACCTTCGAATTTCTGGTGAGCTTTGCCGTCATGCTCTACCTGCTGTTTTTCTTTCTGCGCGATGGCGCTGAACTGGCACGCAAAGTACGCACCGCGCTGCCGTTGGCCGAACAGCAAAAACGCCGCTTGCAGTTGAAGTTCAACCGGGTGGTACGGGCTACGGTCAAAGGCAACCTGGTGGTGGCGGTAACACAGGGAGCACTGGGCGGCATCATCTTTTGGGTGCTGGGCATTCCCAGTCCGCTGGTTTGGGCGGTGCTGATGGGATTCTTGTCGCTACTTCCGGCGGTTGGGGCGGGTGTTGTCTGGGCGCCCGTGGCCATTTACTTCCTGCTCGTCGGGACCGTCTGGAAAGGCGTGGTGCTGACGGCCTTCGGTGTGCTGGTCATCGGCCTGGTTGATAACCTGTTGCGGCCGATATTGGTGGGCAAAGACACGAAAATGCCCGATTACCTGATCCTGATATCGACCCTCGGTGGTCTGGCCGTGTTCGGCCTCAACGGCTTTGTCATCGGGCCGTTGATCGCCGCGCTGTTCATGTCCAGCTGGGCGATCTTCGTCTCGACTAAACCCAAGGTGCAGTTGCCCGATTAGCGGAAGCTGTAGGACACGCCTGCGTAAACTCCGAACCCTTCACCAGGCGTCGAGCGGGCGATGTCCTGGCCGTTGTCGTTATAGCCCGGTGTCACCGTGGCGGCATAGCGCTTGTTGGTCAGGTTGCGCAGGTCGAGCCAGGTTTGCCAGTCCTGCTTGGGGGCGTTGTAGCCCAGGGTGGCGCCGAGCAAGGCATAGGGATCGGCGTGATAGCTGTTGGCGTAGTCGACTTGGACCTTGGACGCCATTTGCGTGTTGATCCCGGCGAAAAAGCCACTCGGCAGGTCGAAGCGCAGTTCGGCCTGGTAGTAATGCATCGGAATACCCGGCAGGCGGTTGTCGCCGAAGGTATCGTCGTCGCGGTAATGGAAGTCGCTGAAGGTGTAAGCCTGGCGCAGCGACAGCTTGCCGACTGCAGCTCGTTCCCAGAGCAGGCTGTCCAGTCCGGCTTCGACGCCCTGGTGGACGGTGGGGCTGGCGTTGAATTCTTTGGCGGGCAGGCCTTGCACGATCTCCACGGCCAGCAGTTCATGACGCACGTTGGAGTAGTACCAGGCCAGGTCCCAACGGCCGATAAGCGACTCGCCGCGTGCACCCAGCTCAAGGGTGGTTGCGGTCTGGTTCTGCATCTCGATCGGCTGAGTGGCGTTGGTCGAGCTCCATATCAGCGACCACGGGTGCGGCGGCTCGACCGAGCGGCTCAGGTTGCCATACACCTGCAGTCCGGGATTGATGTCATAATGCAGCCCGAGACGCGGTGCGTAGTCCCAGTCATGCTGGCTGACCTTGCCCCCGTTGGCCGGAAAGCTCACCTCGCTTTCGCGGCGGGTGTAAATCATCGCCAGGCCGCTGGTCAGCCACAGGTTGGGCACCAGTTCGAGTTCGTTACCGATATGTGCAACGTTGTCCGAGCCTTGATAACTGAAGTCTCGGCTCCGGGCGCCGGTGATGTCGTTTGTCCGGGCAAACTGCGAAGCCCCGCTGTTGGGCAGGTGCTTGGTGGAACGCCAGCCCACCGTCGTTTTGCTTTCGTGGCCGAGCAGGGTGTCAGTACGGAAATAATTCAGTGTGCCGCTAACGTCGGTGTAAGCGACCTTGAGTCGCATCGGGCCCTCGCGCAGGTCCATCGGGTAGTCGTGGTAGACCAGCCCGGCTTCCAGGCGTGCGTCGTCGCTCAGGTAGAATGTGGTCTTGTTGCCCACCCAGGTGCTGCCCGGTTGCGGGCGGCTATCATCCCGGGCCAGGTACGCCGGGTTGGCATCGCGTGGATGGTGCTTGATCTGCTCTTTGGTCAGGCGCCCGGCCAGTTCATTTTCGGTTTCCCGGTAGCGCAGGTAGAAGCGGGTTTCCAGGTTCGGGTTGACGCGATAACCGACATTGGCGGCGATACCTTTACTGCTGCCGCTGCTGTGTTCCTGATAACCGTCGTATTCAGAGTCGGTCAGGGCCACGTAGTAATCCAGATCCCCCAATATCTGGCCCGAGCTGATCTGACGCTTGGCATACCCACGGCTGCCCAGCTCATAACGCAGCTGCAGCGGCGCGGCATCATGGCCGGTATGGGTGATGTAATCGATCGCACCGCCCAAGGCCAGGGAGCCGCGGTCAAAACCATTGGCGCCGCGTAGCACTTCCGCGCGGCTCAGCCACAGCGGTTCGAACAGCTCATAAGGCGTACCGCCCGGGCCGGTCAGTGGCAGGCCGTCGAACATCGTGTACACGCCCGAACCGTGGGCGCCGGGCGCGCGGTTGATGCCGGAGCCGCGGATCGACAGCTTGATCCCGTCGTTGCCGGCGGACTGGGCAAAAACACCCGGTTGATAGGCGAGTACGTCCTGGTTGCTGGCGACCCGACCTTGCTCGACCCGCTGCATGTCCACCAGGTTGGTGGCACCGGGCACCTGACTCAGGCGTTCACGGGCATCTTGCAGCTCGCTTTGCTCGGTTTCCTGAATCAGTACTTGGCCAAGTTCAATGCCGTCGCTGGCCTGGACGGAGGCGGTGCAAGAGATCAACAGAGCGAGGGACGAGCGGGGTAGGGTGGGACGCATCAAACGGGTTCCGGGACAGTGAGCGGGTATCAGACGTCACAACTACCAGACGAAGCACAGTCACAGAAATCTACCGTAGGAGCGGGCTTGCCCCGCGAAGCAGGCACTGCGGTGAATGGCACGGGCTTCGCCCGTGTTCGCGGGGCAAGCCCGCTCCCACAGGCGGAGCAAGACGGTATCCCCCACAGGCGGGGCAAGACAGTTGGTCCCACAAAAACAAAACACCCCGCCGAAGCGGGGTGTTGGTTATTGCCAGGTCGATCAGCCGATCAACTGCAATCCAGCGTGCTGAACCATGTCCAGCAACGGCTGCGGGTACACACCCAGCACGAAGGCGAGGATGGCGATGGCCAGCAGCATGACGCCACCGGTACGCTGTTCCCAGTTCAGCGGGGCATCGTGACGACGCAGGTTTGGCTCGATCAGGAACAGGGTCACCATGACGCGCAGGTAGTAGAACACGCCGATGGCACTACCGATCACCAGCGCACCCACCAGCCACCACAGCTGCGACTCGACACCGGTGGCGATGATGTAGAACTTGCCGATGAAGCCTGCAGTCAACGGGATACCAGCCAGCGACAGCATCATCACGGTCAGTACCGCGGTCAGGTACGGACGGCGCCAGAACAGGCCGCGGTACTCGTACAGTGCGTCAGCGTCACGGCCGTTGTACGGCGAGGACATCAGGGTGATTACGCCGAACGCGCCGAGGCTGGTGATCACGTAAGTGACCAGGTACACGCCAATGGCTTCAACGGCCAGGCCTTTGCTCGCCACCAGGGCGATCAGCAGGTAGCCGAAGTGGGCGATCGAGGAGTAACCCAGCAGACGCTTGAGGTTGCTCTGGGTCAGGGCCAGCAGGTTACCGATCAGGATCGAAGCAACCGCAATCACCGACAGTACGGTGGTAAGCACGCCGCTGCTGGCAGCAGGGGAGAGCATGAACAGGCGTACGACAACGGCGAATACAGCCACCTTGCTGGCGGTAGCCAGGAAGGCTGCAACCGGTGCCGGAGCACCTTCGTAAACGTCTGGGGTCCACAGGTGGAACGGTACCAGCGACAGTTTGAACGCCAGGCCAACCAGCATCATGCCCAGGCCCAGTTGTGCCAGCAGGCTTGGCATGTTGGTGGCGGCCAGGGCCTTGCCAATACCGTCGAAGCTCAGGCTGCCGGCATCGGCGTACAGCAGGGCCATACCGAACAGCAGGAACGCGGAACCGGCGGCCGACAGCACCATGTACTTGATGCCAGCTTCCAGCGAACGCTTGTTGAAGAAGGCATAAGCAACCAGGCCATAGACCGGAACCGAAAGCAGCTCCAGACCGATGAACAAGCCCGCCAGGTGCTGCGCGCTGACCAGTACCAAGCCACCGAGGGCGGCCAGCAGGATCAGCAGGTACAGTTCTTCGCGGTTGCCCGGGTAGCCTTTGCCGCCATCACCCAGGTACGCATGGGCGAGGGTAACGCAGGCCAGGGTGGCCACCAGGATCAGCGCCATGTACAGGCAGGCGAACTTGTCGATGGTCAGCAGCGGGGTGACCGCCAGGGGCACAACTTTCAGAACTGGCAAGATCGACAGCAGGGCCAGGTTCAGGCCTACGGTCGACAGCAGGAAGGTTTGCGAGTGGTTGCGGCGCCAGGCGATGGCCAGCATCACCACGACAATGGTGAGACTGGTAATCAGCAGCGGCGCAAGCGCGATAAAGTGTTGAATCGTCAGGTCCATAGCGCTCTTACCGGGCCGAAGCGAGTTGAGTGAAAGCGGAGCCCAGCCACTGCTGCACACCGCTCATGGTGGCGGCAGAAGTGTCCAGGAACGGCTGCGGGTAGACGCCCAGCAAGATCAGCAGGCCAGCCAGGCCCAGTACCATGATCAGTTCGCGGGTATCCATGCCAGCCAGGACTTCGTCCGACTTCGCAGGGCCAAAGTAGGCACGGTGAATCATGATCAGCGAGTAGACCGAACCGAACACCAGGCCGGAGGTGGCAATCACGGTGACCCATGGCGAAGCCACGAAGCTGCCGATCAGGATCAGGAACTCACCAACGAAGTTACCGGTACCCGGCAGGCCCAGCGACGCGGCGGCGAAGAACAGGCTGATGGCCGGCAGGTAGGCGATGCGGTGCCACAGGCCACCCATTTCACGCATGTCACGGGTGTGCAGGCGCTCGTACAGCTGGCCGGCCAGGATAAACAGTGCCGCTGCCGACAGACCGTGTGCCAGCATCTGAATGACTGCACCTTGCAGTGCTTGCTGGCTGCCCGAGTAGATACCGATCAGCACGAAGCCCATGTGCGAGACGCTGGAGAACGCAACCAGACGCTTGATGTCGGTCTGGGCGAAGGCCAGGAACGCACCGTAGAAGATCCCGATCAGACCCAGGGTCATGGCAATCGGCGCAAACTCCGCCGAAGCGTTCGGGAACAGCGGCAGGGCGAAACGCAGCAGGCCGTACGCAGCGGTTTTCAGCAAGATACCCGCCAGGTCAACCGAACCTGCGGTTGGCGCCTGGGCGTGAGCGTCTGGCAGCCAGGAGTGGAACGGTACCACCGGCAGCTTGACCGCGAAGGCGATGAAGAAGCCGAGCATCAGCAGGTATTCGGTGCCCGCTGGCAGATCAGCCTTGAGCAACTGGGTGTAGTCGAAGGTGATCACACCGGTGTTGCTGTAGTTGACCAGTACCAGACCCAGGATCGCCACCAACATGATCAGGCCGCTGGCCTGGGTGAAGATGAAGAACTTGGTCGCAGCGTAGATCCGGGTCTTCTTGCCGTCGGAGGAGCTGTGACCCCAGAGCGCGATGAGGAAATACATCGGCACCAGCATCATTTCCCAGAAGAAGAAGAACAGGAACAGGTCCAGGGCCAGGAACACACCGACCACGCCGCCCAGGATCCACATCAGGTTGAGGTGGAAGAAGCCGACGTGACGCTGGATCTCTTTCCAGGAACACAGTACCGAGAGCACACCGAGCAGGCCGGTGAGCAGGATCATCAGCAGCGACAGGCCGTCGAGGGCCAGGTGCAGGCTGATGCCGAAGCGCTCGATCCACAGCACTTTGAATTCGACCGCCCACTCTGGCGCAGCGCCAGGTGCAGGGGCCAGGGTGTAGTCGCCGTTGGCCCACAGCCAGAGGCCGACACCGAGCAGCAGGGACATGGTCAGCAGCGCAATCCAGCGCGGCAGGGTGGCGCCGAAGCGCTCACCCAGCCAGCACAGCAGGCCGCCGATAAAGGGGATCAGGATCAGCCAAGGCAAAATCATGACGGGCTCAATTCCTTTCGCAAAGTCGCAAGGTTCATATCAGACCGCAGCCATAACAACGGCACCGAGTACAAGCACGGCACCTACGGCGATCGAAGCGGTGTACCAGCGCAGCTGACCGGTTTCGGTTTTGCTCATGGCGGCATGACCGCCTTTCGCCATACGCGGAATCAGGCCAATGCTGCGGTCAACCGGATCCTTGCGCAGGATGTGGCTGATCAGCAGGTAAGGTTTGACGAACAGCTTGTCGTAGATCCAGTCGAAGCCCCAGGCGGCGAACCACCAGGCCGACAGAACACGACCGATGCCGCTGTTGGCGATCGCGGTCACCAGGCGACGTTTACCCAGGAACAGCACCGCAGCCAACAGGATACCGGCGATGGCGATGGCGCCCGAGGCGATTTCCAGGCTGTGCTTGGCTTCGCCGCCGGCATGGCCGACGCTTTGCGGCAGCACACCAGCCAGTGGTGGATGAATCCAGGCACCGACGAAGGTCGACAGCACGATCAGTACACCCAGCGGCAGCCAGTGGGAGATCCCGTGGCCAGCATGGGCTTCGGTCTTGGCTTCGCCGTGGAAGGCGATGAAGATCAGACGGAAGGTGTACAGCGAGGTCATGAAGGCACCGGCCAGGCCGGCGTACAGCAGACCGTTGTGACCGCTGGCGAAGGCTTCCCAGAGGATTTCGTCCTTGGAGTAGAAACCGGCGGTCAGCAGCGGCAGGGCAGCCAGGGCGGCACCACCGACGATGAAGCTGGCGTAGGCCAGCGGCAGTTTCTTCCACAGGCCGCCCATCTTGAAGATGTTCTGCTCGTGGTGGCAGGCAACAATCACCGCACCGGAAGCCAGGAACAGCAGGGCCTTGAAGAAGGCGTGGGTCATCAGGTGGAAGATCGCGCCTTCCCAGGCACCAACGCCCAGGGCCAGGAACATGTAGCCGATCTGGCTCATGGTCGAGTAGGCGAGGATACGCTTGATGTCGGTCTGTACCAGGGCAGCAAAGCCGGCCAGCACCAGGGTCACACCGCCGACCACACCCACCAGGTGCAGGATGTCAGGTGCCAGGGCGAACAGGCCGTGGGTACGGGCGATCAGGTAGACACCGGCGGTTACCATGGTTGCGGCGTGGATCAGTGCCGAAACCGGGGTCGGGCCGGCCATCGCGTCAGCCAGCCAGGTTTGCAGCGGCAGCTGGGCGGATTTACCGACCGCACCACCGAGCAGCATCAGGGTCGCCAGCACCATCCAGGTGTCGCCTGCCTGGAACTTCTGCGGTGCCAGTACCAGCAGCTCTTGCACGTTGAGGGTGCCGAGCTGGGCGAACAGGATGAACAGGCCGATGGCCATGAACACGTCGCCGATACGGGTGACGATGAAGGCTTTGAGTGCGGCGTTACCGTTGTTGCGGTTGCTGTAGTAGAAACCGATCAACAGGTACGAGCACAGGCCTACGCCTTCCCAACCGAAGTAGATGAACAGCAGGTTGTCGCCCAGCACCAGGAACAACATGCTGGCGATGAACAGGTTGGTGTAGGAGAAGAACCGCGAGTAGCCGGCTTCACCACGCATGTACCAGGAGGCAAACAGGTGGATGAGAAAGCCGACACCGGTGACCACACCAAGCATGGTGACCGACAGGCCATCCACGTACAGGGTGAAGTTCGGTGCAAAGCCGTCCACCGACATCCACTGCCACAGCAGCTGGCTGTAAGCGCCGCCTTCAGGCGGTGCAACGTTGAACTGCCAGATCACGTAAGCGGCCACGGCAGCCGACAGGCCGACCGAGCCGACGCCGATCAGCGCCGACAGGTTTTCGGACCAGCGACCGCGTGAGAACGACAGCAGCAGGAAGCCGATCAGGGGGAATACGAACGTCAGAAAGATAAGGTTCATCCGCGCATCTCACTGGCAGCATCGATGTCGAGAGTGTGGAAGCGGCGATACAGTTGCAGCAGGATCGCCAGGCCGATACTGGCCTCGGCAGCGGCCAGGCTGATCACCAGGATGAACATGATCTGTCCATCCGGCTGCGCCCAGCGGCTACCGGCAACGATGAACGCCAGTGCCGAGGCGTTCATCATGATTTCCAGGCTCATCAACACGAAAAGAATGTTGCGGCGCACCATCAGGCCGACGAGGCCGAGGCAGAACAGGATGCCGGCGACAGCCAGGCCATGCTCGAGAGGAATTGCAGGCATGTGATTACTCCTTCGCCTCGTTGCGGCCGAGGTGGAACGCCGTCACCGCTGCAGCGAGCAGCAGCATCGAGGCCAGTTCAACCACCAGCAGGTAAGGACCATACAGGCTGATGCCGACCGCCTTGGCGTCGACAGTGGTGTGACCGATACCGGCGCCGCTCTGGTTGCCGAACAGGACGTACAGCAGTTCGAGCAGCAGCAGCGCGGCCAGGACCACCGGCCCCAGCCAGATACCCGGCTTGAGCCAGCCACGCTCCTGGGCGACCGAAGCCGGGCCCAGGTTGAGCATCATCACCACAAAGACGAACAGCACCATGATGGCGCCAGCGTAGGCGATCACTTCCAGCACACCGGCGAACGGAGCGCCGAGGGCGAAGAACGTCATCGCCACGGCGATCAGCGAAATGATCAGGTAGAGCAGGGCGTGCACGGGATTGGTGTTGGTGATCACCCGAAGGGTGGACACCACAGCGATACCGGATGCGAAATAGAAAGCGAATTCCATCTTTCTTCCTTAAGGGAGCAAGCTCTTCACGTTGATCGGTTCGGCTTCGTTCTGCGCGGCGCCTTTCGGCTTGCCGGCAACAGCCATACCTGCAACACGGTAGAAGTTGTAGTCAGGGTTCTTGCCGGGGCCGGAGATCAGCAGATCTTCTTTCTCGTACACCAGGTCCTGACGTTTGAACTCGGCCATTTCGAAATCCGGCGTCAGCTGGATCGCGGTGGTCGGGCAGGCTTCCTCGCAGAGGCCGCAGAAAATGCAACGGGAGAAGTTGATGCGGAAGAACTCCGGGTACCAACGACCGTCTTCTGTTTCGGCTTTCTGCAGCGAGATGCAACCAACCGGGCAGGCCACGGCACACAGGTTGCACGCTACACAGCGCTCTTCGCCATCCGGATCACGGGTCAGGACGATGCGGCCACGGTAGCGTGGCGGCAGGTAGACCGGCTCTTCGGGGTACTGCAGGGTGTCACGTTTGCGGAAACCGTGGGAGAACACCATCACCAGGCTGCGCAGCTGGGTGCCAGTGCCCTTAACGATGTCGCCAATATACTTGAACATGGGTCAAATCCTCACTGGGCCGCAACAGCTGGCGTGTTGAGCAACACGAGCGCAGCGGTCACCAGCAAATTGATCAGGGTCAGCGGCAGGCAGAACTTCCAGCTGAAGTCCATCACCTGGTCATAGCGCGGGCGCGGGATCGAGGCGCGCAGCAGAATGAACAGCATGATGAAGAACGCGGTTTTCAGGGCGAACCACAGGAACGGTACTTGCGGCAGGATGCCGAACGGACCGTGCCAGCCACCGAAGAACAGGGTTACCAACAGCGCCGAGATCAGGATGATGCCGATGTACTCACCGACGAAGAACATGCCCCATTTCATACCGGCATATTCAATGTGGTAACCGTCGGCCAGTTCCTGTTCCGCTTCTGGCTGGTCGAACGGGTGACGGTGAGTCACGGCGACGCCAGCGATGAAGAAAGTGCAGAAGCCGAAGAACTGCGGAATGATGAACCACAGGTTCTGCGCCTGGTAGTCAACGATGTCGCGCATGTTGAACGAGCCGACCTGGGCAACGATACCCATCAGCGCCAGGCCCATGAACACTTCGTACGACACGGTCTGCGCCGACGCCCGCAGGCTGCCGAGCAGGGCGTACTTGTTGTTCGACGACCAGCCGGCGAACAGCACGGCATACACCGACAGACCGGCCATGGCGAAGAAGAACAGCAGGCCGATGTTCAGGTCCGCGACACCCCAGGTCGGGGTGATCGGGATAATGGCGAAAGCGATCAGCAAGGCACTCATGGCCACGACCGGCGCCAGGGTGAAGATCATCTTGTCGACAAACGGAGGGTTCCAGTCTTCTTTGAAGAACATCTTCAGCATGTCGGCTGCGATCTGGAACATCCCGAACGGGCCTACGCGGTTCGGACCGTAACGGTCTTGCCACCAGCCCAGCAGGCGCCGCTCGACGAAGCTGAGCAGCGCACCGCAGACCACCACGGCCAGCAAGACCACGACGGCCTTGACGACGGTGATGATCACATCGATCACTTCAGGGGTGAACCAGGTCATTGTGCTGCCTCCTGCAGGCCTTCGACGGATGCACCGAAGATGGCAGGCGGAATGCCGGCCAGGCCTTTGGGCAGGGCAACCAGGCCTGCGCCCAGTTCTTCATTGATGCGCAGCGGCAGACGCAGGGTCTGGCCGGCCACGTTCAAGCTCAGCATCGCGCCGTCGTTGACGCCCAGGCGGTCGGCTTCGGACTTGGCCAGGCCAACGTAGGCCTGTGGGATGCGCTCTTGTACCGGCGCGGCGCGCGAGGAGTTCTCTTCGCTGCCGAACAGGTGATAGAACGGCACCGCTTGCCAGGTACCACGGGCCGGGGCGAAGGCTGCCGGTACGCTGGCGAACCAGTTGAGCTTGTCACCTTCGGTTTCGATCAGACGGGTGCCCGGATCACCAGCGCGCAGGCTGCCGCCGACTTCGTCCTGGAACTTGTTCCACGCCTGTGGCGAGTTCCAGCCCGGCGACCAGGCGAATGGCACTTGCGAACGGGGTTCGGCGGTACCCGAGTAACCTTCCATGGAGAAGGCGAACGCGGTGTCTTTGTCTTGCGGGGTACGCGGCTCGTGCACGCTGATGTTGGCGCGCATGGCGGTACGGCCGGAGTAACGCAGCGGCTCACGGGCGATTTTCATGCCCTTGATGCGGAACGACGCGGACGGCGCAGCGTTGACGATACCCGACAGCTGCGGTGCAGCAGAGGCACAAGCGCTGGTAACGTGGTCCAGCTGGGTCCAGTCCACCGGCTTGTTGAGCAGGGTCGCACGCAGGGCATGCATCCAGCGCCAGCCTTCGTGTACCAGGATGCTGCTGTCCAGGTAGGTAGGGTCGAACACCTGGAAGAAGCGCTGGGCACGGCCTTCCTGGCTGACCAGGGTGCCATCGCCTTCGGCGAAGGTGGCCGCTGGCAGCACCAGGTGCGCGCGCTCGGCGGTCGCGGTTTTCTGGTGGTCGGCAACAATCACTACCTTGGCGGCGGCCAGGGCAGCATCGACCTTGGCGGCCGATACACGGCTGTACAGGTCGTTTTCCAGCACGACGATGGCGTCGGCCTTGCCACTGATCACAGCGTCCAGCGCGGCGTCGATCGACTCGCCACCGAGCATGGCCATGCCGAGGCTGTTGGCCTCAGGCACCACCAGGCTCAGTGAGCCGTTCTTCTCGCGCAGCTTCAGGGCTTTGGCGATGTTGGCAGCGGCTTCGATCAGGGCCTTGGAGGCCAGCGAAGTACCGGCAACCACCAGCGGACGGTTGGCAGCAACCAGGGCATCGGCGATGCGCTTGGCCAGGGCCAGGGCTTCGGCGTCCAGGCCTTCAACAGCCGGGGCGCTCGGGTCGATGGCGTGGGCTACGGCGAAGCCGATACGGGCCAGGTCGTCCGGTGCGGCGTGAACGCATTCTTCAGCCACGTCATCGAGCTTGGTTTCAGCCAGGCTGGCAATGAACAGTGGGTACATGGCGTGCTGACCGATGTTCTTCACCGCCGCGTCGAGCCACGGTTGAACACGCATGGCATCGGCCATGGCTTCAGCCTTGCCCTTGACCGACTGACGCAGGGCCAGGGCCACACGGGCGGCGGTCTGGGTCAGGTCTTCGCCGAGGACGAACACCGCGTCATGGTCTTCCATGTCGCGCAGGGTAGGGACCGGCAGCGGGCTGTCGTTGAGGACCTGCAGGGCCAGGCGCACGCGCTCCAGCTCACCAGCTTCCATACCCGAGTAGAAGTGCTCGGCACCGACCAGCTCGCGCAGGCCGTAGTTGCTTTCCAGGCTGGCGCGTGGCGAACCGATACCGACGATGTTGCGACCGCGCAGCATGTCGGCGGCTTTATCCAGTGCAGCGTCCAGGCCCAGCTTGCTGCCATCGGCCAGCAATGGCTGACGTGGGCGGTCTTCGCGGTTGACGTAGCCATAGCCAAAACGGCCACGGTCGCAGAGGAAGTACTGGTTGACCGAGCCGTTGTAACGGTTTTCGATGCGACGCAGTTCGCCGTAACGCTCACCCGGGCTGATGTTGCAACCGCTGGAGCAGCCATGGCAGATGCTCGGGGCGAACTGCATGTCCCACTTACGGTTGTAGCGCTCGGAGTGCGTCTTGTCGGTGAACACACCGGTCGGGCAGACCTCGGTGAGGTTACCGGAGAACTCGCTTTCGAGGACGCCGTCTTCAACACGACCGAAGTACACGTTGTCGTGAGCGCCGTACACGCCCAGGTCGGTACCGCCGGCGTAGTCTTTGTAGTAACGCACGCAGCGGTAGCAGGCGATGCAGCGGTTCATCTCGTGAGCGATGAACGGGCCGAGTTCCTGGTTCTGGTGAGTACGCTTGGTGAAACGGTAGCGGCGCTCATTGTGGCCGGTCATTACCGTCATGTCTTGCAGGTGGCAGTGACCGCCTTCCTCACAGACTGGGCAGTCGTGCGGGTGGTTGGTCATCAGCCATTCAACGACGCTGGCGCGAAACGCCTTGGACTCGTCGTCGTCGATGGAAATCCAGGTGCCGTCAGTGGCAGGGGTCATGCAGGACATGACGATACGACCACGGGTGTCGTTCTCGTCGGTGTACTGCTTGACTGCGCACTGGCGGCAGGCGCCGACGCTACCAAGCGCCGGGTGCCAGCAAAAATAAGGAATGTCGAGGCCGAGCGACAGACACGCCTGTAACAGGTTGTCTGCACCGTTGACTTCGAGCGCTTTGCCGTCTACGTGGATAGTGGCCATGGTTCAAAGTTCTTCGTTGGCCCGCGTCTGCGGGCGTGGCTAATGGAAATCTGTGTGCCTGCAGCCCGCACAGGGACTACCTGGCGAGCTGTCGAGGCAGCGGGTGGCACGGACCACCCGCGTTTCATTTGTTATGCGCCGACGACAATCGGCTTGGCCAGGTTCGGGCGCAGGGCTTCGCTACCTGAATCAGGTGCGACGCCGGCCTCGAACTCCGGACGGAAATACTTGATGGCACTGCCCAGCGGCTCAACGGCGCCCGGTGCGTGGGCGCAGAAGGTGCGGCCAGGGCCGAGGAAGTTGACCAGGCCCAGCAGGGTCTCGATGTCTTCCGCCTTGCCTTGGCCTTTTTCCAGGGCGCGCAGCATTTTCACGCTCCATGGCAGGCCGTCACGGCATGGGGTGCACCAGCCGCAGGACTCGCGGGCGAAGAACTCTTCCATGTTGCGCAGCAGCGACACCATGTTGATGCTGTCGTCGACTGCCATGGCCAGACCAGTACCCATACGGGTGCCGACCTTGGCGATGCCACCGGCATACATTTGCGCATCGAGGTGCTCAGGCAGCAGGAAGCCAGTACCGGCACCACCAGGCTGCCAGCACTTGAGCTTGTAGCCGTCGCGCATGCCGCCAGCGTAGTCTTCGAACAGTTCACGGGCGGTAACGCCGAATGGCAGTTCCCACAGGCCCGGGTTCTTGACCTTGCCGGAGAAGCCCATCAGCTTGGTGCCGTGGTCTTCGGAGCCTTCGCGGGCCAGCGACTTGTACCAGTCAACGCCGTTGCCGACGATGGCCGGCACGTTGCACAGGGTCTCGACGTTGTTCACGCACGTCGGCTTGCCCCAGACGCCAACGGCGGCCGGGAAGGGCGGCTTGGAGCGTGGGTTGGCGCGGCGGCCTTCGAGGGAGTTGATCAGTGCGGTTTCTTCACCGCAGATGTAACGCCCGGCACCGGTGTGCACGAACAGCTCGAAATCAAAACCGCTGCCGAGGATGTTCTTGCCCAAAAGGCCTGCGGCCTTGGCTTCATCGATGGCGCGATTGAGGTTCTTTGCCGCGGTGGTGTATTCACCACGCAGGAAGATGTAGCCACGGTAGGCTTTCAGTGCGCGGGCACTGATCAGCATGCCTTCGACCAGCAGATGGGGCTGTTGCTCCATCAGCATGCGGTCTTTCCAGGTGTTGGGCTCCATCTCGTCCGCGTTGCACAGCAGGTAGCGGATGTTCATCGATTCGTCTTTGGGCATCAGGCCCCATTTGACGCCGGTGGGGAAGCCCGCACCGCCACGGCCCTTGAGGCCGGAATCTTTGACCGTCTGGACGATGTCGTCCTGCGACATCTGCGCCAGTGCCTTGCGGGCAGCGCTGTAGCCGTCTTTAGCCTGGTACTCGTCAAGCCAGATCGGCTCGCCGTCGTCGCGCAGGCGCCAGGTCAGCGGGTGCGTCTCGGCCGCACGGGCAATGCGGTTGGCCGGGCCGAAGGAAGTGATGGTCATACGTAACCCTCCAGCAACTTGGAGACGCCAGCAGGCTGGACATCGCCAAAGGTGTCGTCGTCGATCATCAGCGCCGGGGCCTTGTCGCAGTTACCCAGGCAGCAAACCGGCAGCAGGGTGAAGCGGCCGTCGGCAGTGGTTTGACCCAGGCCGATACCCAGCTCGCTCTGGATCTGGCTGACCACCGACTCGTGGCCGCCGATGTAGCAGACCATGCTGTCGCAAACGCGGATGATGTGCCGGCCAACCGGCTGACGGAAGATCTGACTATAGAAGGTGGCCACGCCTTCGACGTCGCTGGCAGGAATGCCGAGCACTTCGCCGATGGCATAGATGGCGCCGTCCGGCACCCAGCCACGTTCCTTCTGAACGATCTTCAGGGCTTCGATGGACGCCGCGCGCGGGTCCTCGTAGTGATGCATCTCGTGCTCGATGGCCGAGCGCTCGGTTTCGCTCAGGGCGAAACGGTCGGTTTGGATAAGCGTGCTGTTCATGCTTAGCGGTCCACGTCAGCCATAACGAAGTCGATACTGCCCAGGTACGCAATAAGGTCGGCAACCATGCTGCCGCGGATCACCGAAGGGATCTGCTGCAGGTGAGGGTAGCTCGGGGTGCGAATCCGGGTGCGGTAGCTCATGGTGCCGCCGTCGCTCGTCAGGTAGTAACTGTTGATGCCCTTGGTCGCTTCAATCATCTGGAAGGATTCGTTGGCCGGCATGACCGGGCCCCACGAAACTTGCAGGAAGTGAGTGATCAGGGTTTCGATGTGCTGCAGGGTGCGCTCTTTCGGCGGCGGCGTAGTCAGCGGGTGATCCGCCTTGTACGGGCCTTCCGGCATGTTGCGCAGGCACTGGTCGATGATGCGGATACTCTGGCGCATCTCCTCGACACGGACCATGCAGCGATCGTAGGCATCGCCGTTGTGGGCCAGCGGTACTTCGAATTCGAAGTTCTCATAGCCGGAGTAAGGGCGGGCTTTACGCAGGTCGAAGTCCAGGCCGGTGGAACGCAGGCCAGCACCGGTGACACCCCATTCCAGGGCTTCTTTGGTGTTGTACTGGGCAACGCCGATGGTACGACCTTTGAGAATGCTGTTCTGCAGGGCGGCCTTGGTGTACTCGTCGAGGCGCTTTGGCAGCCATTCGACGAAGTCTTTCACCAGTTTGTCCCAGCCGCGCGGCAGGTCGTGGGCAACGCCACCGATACGGTACCAGGCCGGGTGCAGACGGAAGCCGGTGATGGCTTCGATCACGGTGTAGGCACGCTGACGGTCGGTGAAGGTGAAGAACACCGGGGTCATGGCGCCGACGTCCTGGATGTAGGTACCCAGGAACAGCAGGTGGCTGGTGATACGGAAGAACTCGGCCAGCATGATACGAATCACGTCGACCTTCTGCGGCACCTGGATGCCGGCCAGCTTCTCGACCGCGAGTACGTATGGCAGGTTGTTCATTACCCCGCCGAGGTAGTCGATACGGTCGGTGTAAGGAATGAAGCTGTGCCAGGACTGACGCTCGGCCATCTTCTCGGCACCACGGTGGTGGTAACCGATGTCCGGGACGCAATCGACGATTTCTTCGCCGTCCAGCTGCAGGACGATACGGAACGCACCGTGCGCCGAAGGGTGGTTCGGGCCAAGGTTGAGGAACATGTAGTCCTCATTGGCGCCGTGGCGTTTCATGCCCCAGGCCTCAGGGTTGAAGCGTGCAGCTTCTTCCTCGAGTTGCTGCTTGGCCAGGGTCAGGCTGTACGGATCGAATTCAGTCGCGCGGGCAGGGTAGTCCTTGCGCAGCGGGTGACCTTCCCAGGTCGGCGGCATCATGATGCGGGTCAGGTGCGGGTGGCCGGCAAAGTCGATGCCGAACATGTCCCAGACTTCACGCTCGTACCAGTTGGCGTTAGGCCAGATACCAGTGACGGTCGGCAGGTTCAGGTCGCCTTCGCTCAAGGCTACCTTGATCATGACGTCGCTGTTGCGCTCTACCGAAAGCAGGTGGTAGAAAACGCTGAAGTCGGCACCTGGCAAGCCACGGCGCTGGGTGCGCAGACGCTCGTCCACACCGTGCAGGTCGTAGAGCATGCTGTACGGCTTGGCGACGTTGCGCAGGAAGGTCAATACGTCTTTGAGTTTGGCACGGGTAACCCAAAGCACCGGCATGCCGGTACGGGTTTCCTGGGCGACGAACGCCTCGGGGCCAAACTTGTTGTTCAGTTCGACAACCACATCCTGGTCGTCAGCCTTGTAAGGCGGGATATAAATAGCGGTGTCCGCTGTCATGGTCTCGGTCGCTTTCGGTCAACGTAGAGAATGAAGCCAGGCTGCCTGTCGCGCATGCGCAGGCAACAGGTCGCTGGATCAGACTTCGTCGGGGCTGCGCAGGTTGGTGACCTGGATGCGCTGTTCACGGCGTTGCTCTTTCTGCGACGGCATCTCGGCACGGTAAATGCCTTGATCACCGACAACCCAGGAAAGAGGACGACGCTCCTGGCCAATCGACTCCTGCAACAGCATCAGGCCTTGCAGGAAGGCTTCAGGGCGAGGCGGGCAGCCAGGCACATAGACATCCACGGGGAGGAACTTGTCGACCCCCTGAACGACCGAGTAAATGTCGTACATGCCACCGGAGTTGGCGCACGAACCCATGGAGATGACCCACTTGGGCTCAAGCATCTGCTCATACAGGCGCTGGATGATCGGCGCCATTTTGATGAAGCAGGTACCGGCAACGACCATGAAGTCGGCCTGACGCGGCGACGCCCGGATCACTTCCGCGCCGAAGCGGGCGATGTCGTGGGGCGCCGTGAAGGCCGTGGTCATTTCCACGTAGCAGCAGGAGAGGCCGAAGTTGTACGGCCACAGGGAGTTTTTACGCCCCCAGTTGACCGCGCCACTGAGCACATCTTCAAGTTTGCCCATGAAGATGTTCTTGTGGACCTGGTCCTCTAGCAGCGAATCGGAGACGGTTTCCCGCTCTCCGATTGGATATTGCTCGTTAGGAGCATCCGGGTCGATTCTGGTGAGATTGTATTGCATTGCCAAAGCCTCATTGTTTCAGCTTCGCTTGCCGCTTACGGCGACCTTCGGGAGCCCAATCAAGAGCACCGACGCGCCAAAGGTAGACAAGACCTGCCAACAGAATTGCTATGAAAACGAGAGCTTCGACGAATCCGGTCCAGCCGCTTTCGCGGACGGACACAGACCATGCAAAGAGAAAGAGGGCTTCGATATCGAAGATCACGAACAGCATCGCGACCAGATAGAATTTGGCCGACAGGCGCAAGCGGGCGCCGCCGGTAGGCAGCATGCCGGACTCAAAGGGTTCGTTCTTGCTGCGGCCCCAGGCCTTGCTACCGAGCAGGGCGGACAGACCGAGCATGAAGGCACACAGGCCAACGACACCCAAAAGGAAAATGGCAAAGCCCCAGTTGTGGGCGATGAGTCCTGTCGAATCGGGCATGCTGAAAATCCTTATACAGAGACCAGTCTCTGCGGCTTGGAAAGTAGTAGAGCAGTGACGATATGTCGCAGCGGAATCTATCGTGCTGATTTTATGGGTAAACCCGGTGCAAGTAAAATTTCTACAGCAAATTTATTCGTAGGATTAAGAACAAAAACCTTTCGTAACTCGCTGCAGCCCGCATGGGACGGGCATTGTCTGCGGTTTTGTTAATTATGTTTCTTGCACTGCGTAATGAACTCGCAATTTCGTAATGATAATTAATATCATTTGCTGAAGTACAGATCACCCACTGATACGGTCAATTATAAAGTTGGCTTGCACAGGCATCGCCTGCAAGTTTCCACTCTTCGTGTTTTAACCGAATTTTTTCTGATTTGCCGCGCTCTGGATCAAGGTTTCTGGCGAACGTCTGGTGTATACCGAGGCCGCGATGGCCCACTGTCCCAGCCAGTAGGCGAGGATGATCAGGTACGGCACCGCCTGGAACTGGGCGACGAAGCGGTCGATGCCGATCAGGCTGTCGGAGAACACAAAGGCAACAGCGCCCAGCGCGGCAAGCCCGCCGCAGGCCAGGGCGCGCCACAGCATCGCGCTGATGGCCAGGGCGTACACGGTCACTGGAATCAGCAGTTCGCCCAGGCCGTGGCTGATCAGTACCGCCAACAAGACCGCACCGATGCTTGCCGAGATTGCCAGGGCCCAGAGCGCGGGTTGCCGGTTCTCACGCAGGTAGCCGCGCAGGTACGCCAGGTGAGCGCAGAGAAACGCTGCCAGGCCAAATACGAACAGATCACCGGGTACTGCCAGGAGAATGTCGCCAAGTAGCGAGAAGCCCAGGCCAATGCTGATCCAGCGTCGATAGGGGGAGGGCTCGGCGGCGTTGAGCCAGACAATCAGGGCCAGCACCGGAATCGGTTTGACCGCCAGGCCGAGCAGTGCCTGTTGGCTGGCCAGTGCATATAAATAGAGGGCTGCGCCAAGCAGTGCCAGGCAGAGCAGAGTGAGAGGGCGAGACATGGCCAATCCTTGGTGTTGTTGTGTGCCTAGGATAGCTATTGAGCAATTATAGGAAAGCGCCGAATCCGCCAGATCATATGGCTGTAGGAGCGGGCTTGCCCCGCGATGCGAGGTGACTGGCAATCCGCAATCGCGGGGCAAGCCCGCTCCTATAGAAAAAACAAAACCCGGGGCCCCATCACAAGCCCCGGGTTTTGCGTGTTACCCGAATATCAGCAACTGATCAGTGATCAGTGGAACTGCTCTTCTTCAGTCGAACCGGTCAGAGCGGTAACCGAAGACTTGCCACCCTGGATCACGGTGGTCATGTCGTCGAAGTAGCCAGTGCCGACTTCCTGCTGGTGGGCAACGAAGGTGTAGCCTTTCGAAGCGTCAGCGAACTCTTGCTCTTGCAGTTTCACGTAGGCGGTCATGTCGTTGCGGGCGTAGTCGTGCGCCAGGTTGAACATGCCGTGCCACATGTTGTGGATACCGGCCAGGGTGATGAACTGGTGCTTGTAGCCCATGGCCGACAGTTCGCGCTGGAACTTGGCAATGGTGGCGTCGTCCAGGTTCTTCTTCCAGTTGAAGGAAGGCGAGCAGTTGTACGACAGGATCTGGTCCGGGTATTCCTTTTTGATTGCTTCGGCGAAGCGACGGGCTTCGTCCAGGTCCGGCTTGGCGGTTTCGCACCAGATCAGGTCGGCGTACGGGGCGTAGGCCAGGCCACGGGCAATGGCTTGATCCAAGCCAGCGCGCACTTTGTAGAAGCCTTCTGGAGTACGATCGCCGACAACGAACGGCTGGTCGTACGGGTCGCAGTCGCTGGTCAGCAGGTCAGCGGCGTTGGCGTCGGTACGGGCCAGGATGATGGTCGGTACGCCAGCAACGTCAGCAGCCAGACGCGCAGCGGTCAGCTTCTGTACAGCTTCCTGGGTTGGCACCAATACTTTGCCGCCCATGTGGCCGCATTTCTTGACCGAAGCCAGTTGGTCTTCGAAGTGAACGCCAGCTGCGCCTGCTTCGATCATGTTTTTCATCAGCTCGTAGGCGTTCAGTACGCCGCCGAAACCGGCTTCAGCGTCAGCCACGATCGGTGCGAAGTAGTCGACGTAGCCTTCGTCGCCTGGGTTCTTGCCAGCTTTCCACTGGATCTGGTCGGCGCGACGGAACGAGTTGTTGATGCGCTTGACCACAGTCGGTACCGAGTCGACTGGGTACAGCGACTGGTCTGGGTACATGGACTCGGCCGAGTTGTTGTCGGCAGCCACTTGCCAGCCGGACAGGTAGATTGCCTGGATACCGGCTTTAACCTGCTGAACAGCCTGGCCGCCAGTCAGGGCGCCCATGCAGTTGACGAAATCTTTTTCTGGGCGGAAAGCCGGGTGTGCACCTTGGGTAACCAGTTTCCACAGTTTCTCGGCACCCATGCGGGCCAGCGTGTGCTCAGGTTGGACCGAGCCACGTAGACGAACGACATCAGCGGCGGTGTAGGTACGGGTCACGCCTTTCCAGCGCGGGTTTTCGGCCCAGTCTTTTTCGAGGGCTGCAATTTGCTGTTCGCGTGTCAGTGCCATGGAAATAAACCTCGTCGCATCGGTCTTGGGTAAAAATTCTCGCTCACACAGCGCAGATCAGAAGCCTGGCGTCAGTCATGTTCAGCGAAAGTTGCGACGGTCGAACGATGGGGCTCGAAGGGGGAAGTGAGCAGGCGTTGGCGAGGTGATCGCTGCAGGGTGGCTCGTGGTTGCCGAGCTGCAGTGAACAGTACTGCCGGGTGCCTCTTGATGCGCTTCCGTCCCTCAGGACAACCTCGTTCCAGTCGCAATCTCGTCAAACTGCCTTGTGGGCTGTACAGACACGAGTCGGCTCAAGTGGGTAGGTTAGAGCGCGACTCGAAGGCCCTTGCCAGGGCCTCTGATTAGCGGGAGCGGGGCCATCATGCCTTGGCCAAATGTGGTCGTCAAATGTTTTGTAGTGCTTTTTTCATTCCACTACATCTTTGGTCTAATACGACCCATCAGTCAGTTCCGAGGCCTTTGGTCGAGGCCTTGATTTCTCTGGGTTCAGTTCAAAGCGTCGACTTTTACCCGCAATGTCATGTTTTCACCGCGCTGAGTACTGTAACTGAGGGTAGAAGCGCTGCGGTCGGACTGGCTCTGCTGGTTGATGCCGGCCACTGTGATCCATTCACCGAGCTTGCCACTGACGGTTGTGTCGGTACTTTGAACCTTCACTACATCGGGACGTTCCTGGCTCATGCGATCGTTGTTGGTGCTGATGCTGAGGTTAACGTCGTTGCCGTTGACGCTCGCAGTCACGTAGAAACCCTGGGTGACGTTGCGGTATTCGGTGTTGCTGTCGATGCGGCCATAGCCATCGGTACGGGTGCTGGTGACCGGAATGCTCTGGCCGACCTGGATCAGTGCCGGCTTGCCTTCAGTGGCCTGAACCTGCTGCAGGCCGCCTTCGCGGTTGGCGGTGCCGTAGTGGATGATGCGGGCGTTGCCGCGGTTGTCCTGGTAGTTGCTGTCGTTGTTGTCGACGCTGATCATCAAGCGGCGCGGCGCAGTGTCCAGCTGTTGCAGCAGGGTGCGCAGGTCATCGATGCGTTGCGGCTCGGCGTTGACGATCAGTTTGTTTTCGAAGGCGCTGACGCTGCCGTCTTTGCCGAGGAAGGCTTGGGCGGTGGGGAGTAATTCGGCGCTGCTGCGGTGGTTCAACGGCAGGACTTCAGTGGCGGCCAGCGCGCTCAGGCTGAACGACAGAAGCAGGGAGGCGAGCAGGGGGCGTAGCGGCATGTCCATGATCTCCGCGGGTGGAGTGGACATGATGGCAAATTTGTCGGGGGTTTGCTGGCTTCATCGCGGGGCAAGCCCGCTCCCACCGTGGGAGCGGGCTTGCCCCGCGATCAGCTATCAAGCCAGTTCGCGCGACTCGCGAACCATGTCCACGTGCGGGATGCCCGCCTCGAGGAACTCTTCACTGACCACCTTGAAGCCAAGGCGTTCGTAGAATGGCGTAGCCTGCACCTGCGCGCTCAGCATCTGCTGCTTGAGGTCGCGGTTCTGCGCTTCGACGATAACCGCTTGCATCAGCGCATCGCCAACCTTCAGGCCGCGCCAGTCCTTGAGCACCGACACGCGACCGATCTGGCCGTCGGCGAGCAGACGGGCAGTGCCGATGGCGTAGTCGCCTTCCATCGCGAGGAAGTGTACGGCGCTGTCATCGTCGGCGTCCCACTCAAGCTCCGGTGGCACGCATTGCTCGGCGATGAACACGGCTTCACGGATGCGACGGATGTCGGCGTTGTCTTTGTGCCAGTCGGCAAGGCGGACACGGATCTTATTCATTGGCAAACCCCAAGCTTCCTTGTTTGACCAGTTCGCAGATCAATGTAAGGCCTTGATCGTTTTCGAGCCACTGCTCAAGGTTTTCAATGTGCAACGCATCAGCGGCACAAATCAGCTTCAGCAGCTCGCGCAGGTCACCCGGCAGCAGACGGCTCTGGCCGCTGGCGAACAGCAGCAGATTGTCATCGACTTCCGACCAGGCCAGGCGCGCGCTTGGGTTGCGGATCAGGATGGCGCCCTGGGCCAGGCTTTCGATCAGTTCGGCTTCGTCCAGCGGCTCGCCGCTGACCATTTCCGGGTAGCGCGGCTCGGTCATGAACTGGCCGAACCAGGTCAGCAGCAGGCGTTCGTCGCCCATGTGCTCGGTCAGCAGGTTCTTCAGGCGATCAAGGGCGTCGTGCTGGATCTGGTGTGGGTCGCTGACCGGCTGTGCATCGGCGTCGCTGTAGCGTTCTTCGTCAGGCAGGAACTGGCTGAGGAAGTCGGTGAAGTGGGTCAGCACTTCAGCGGCGCTTGGGGCGCGGAAGCCTACCGAATAAGTCAGGCAGTTGTCTTCGGCAATGCCGTAGTGGGCCAGGCGCGGCGGCAGGTAGAGCATATCGCCCGGTTCCAGGGTCCACTCGTCGCTTTGCTCGAAGTCGGCGAGGATGCGCAGGTCGGCATGCTCCAGCAGCGGGCTGTCGCTGTCGCACATCTGGCCGATCTTCCAGTTGCGCTTGCCTTCGCCTTGCAGCAGGAACACGTCGTAGTTGTCGAAGTGCGGGCCGACGCTGCCACCTGGGGCTGCGAAGCTGATCATGACGTCGTCGATACGCCAGCTCGGCAGGAAGCGGAAGTGCTCCAGCAGCTCGTTGACCTCGGGGACGAACTGGTCCACTGCCTGTACCAGCAAGGTCCAGTCACGCTCGGGCAGGGTGCTGAAGGTGTCTTCTTCGAACGGGCCGCGGCGCATTTCCCAGGGGCGCTCGCCGTGCTCGATGATCAGGCGCGATTCAACTTCTTCTTCCAGCGCCAGGCCGGCCAGTTCGTCGGCGTCGATCGGGCTTTCGAAGTCGGTAAAGGCCTGGCGTACCAGCAGAGGTTTCTTCTGCCAGTAGTCGCGCATGAATTCGCGGGCAGTGAGGCCGCCCAGCAGCTGCAGTGGAGTATCAGGATTCATGTGTAACCTATTGAAAAAAAGTAAATTTCTTTCGGGAATAAAAACGCCCGGCTGAGCCGGGCGTTTACGCGCAGGGCGCAGATCAGATGCGTTTGGCTTGCGCTGCGGCGTTACCGATGTAAGAGGCTGGGGTCAGCTTTTTCAGTTCGGCACGGGCGTCGGCTGGCATGTCCAGGCCATCGATGAAGGTCAGCAGCGCTTCAGGGCTGATGCCTTTGCCACGGGTCAGCTCTTTGAGCTTCTCGTAGGGGTTTTCGATGTTGTAGCGGCGCATTACGGTCTGGATCGGCTCGGCCAGGACTTCCCAGCAGGCGTCCAGGTCTTCGGCGATGCGCGCTTCGTTGATTTCCAGCTTGCTGATGCCTTTGAGGCTGGCTTCGTAGGCGATCACGCTGTGAGCGAAACCAACACCCAGGTTGCGCAGCACGGTGGAGTCGGTCAGGTCACGCTGCCAGCGCGAGATCGGCAGCTTGCTGGCCAGGTGCTGGAACAGCGCGTTGGCGATACCCAGGTTGCCTTCGGAGTTTTCGAAGTCGATCGGGTTGACCTTGTGCGGCATGGTCGATGAGCCGATTTCGCCAGCGATGGTGCGCTGTTTGAAATAGCCCAGGGAGATGTAGCCCCAGATGTCGCGATCGAAGTCGATCAGGATGGTGTTGAAGCGAGCGATGGCGTCGAACAGCTCGGCGATGTAGTCGTGCGGCTCGATCTGCGTGGTGTACGGGTTGAACACCAGGCCCAGCTCGTCTTCGATGAAGGCGCGGGCGTTGGCTTCCCAGTCGATCTGCGGGTAGGCCGACAGGTGGGCGTTGTAGTTACCTACGGCGCCGTTGATTTTGCCCAGCAGCGGAACGGCGGCGACCTGAGCGATCTGGCGCTCCAGGCGGTAGACGACGTTGGCCAGCTCTTTACCCAGGGTGGTTGGCGAAGCCGGTTGGCCGTGGGTGCGCGACAACATCGGCACGTCGGCGAAGCGGTGGGCCAGTTCACGGATGGCCTGGGCGATCTGGCGCATCAGCGGCAGCAGCACGTCGTCACGGCCAGCGCGCAGCATCAGGGCGTGGGACAGGTTGTTGATGTCTTCACTGGTGCAGGCGAAGTGGATGAACTCGCTGACCTTGTCCAGTTCCGGCAGCTTGGCAGCCTGCTCCTTGAGCAGGTACTCGATGGCCTTGACGTCGTGGTTGGTGGTGCGCTCGATTTCTTTCACGCGCTCGGCGTGCTCGAGGGCGAACTCACTGGCCAGGCCATTGAGCAGTGCGTTGGCTTCAGCGGAAAACGCCGGAACCTCGGCAATTTGCGGGTGGGCGGCCAGGCGCTGCAACCAGCGAACCTCGACCAGGGCGCGGAAACGGATCAGACCGTATTCGCTGAAGATAGGGCGCAGGGCCTGGGTTTTGCCGGCGTAACGGCCGTCAACAGGGGAAACCGCAGTGAGCGAGGAAAGCTGCATGGGGTGTTCTCGGACAGTCAGGCTTTTGAGAGGGCGCATATCATACATGAAAAATGCGCCTGGGTTGGGTGGCTGACAGATGGTCTGCCGATAAATCTTAATCGCGGGGCAAGCCCGCTCCCACCGTAGGAGCGGGCTTGCCCCGCGATAGCTTCAAATTAGCCACGCAACATCGGGTACAGTTCTTTGAGCAGTTTGCGCCGGCTGATTACCAACTGCCAGCGGTGCCCGCCCAGTTGCCGCCACAGGCGCGCCGCACGGATGCCAGCGAGCAGCAGGGCGCGGATCTTCGAGGCATTGCTCGGCTGTTGCAGGTGGCGCATGTCACCGTGCACCTGGATGCGCTGGCGCAGGGTGCTCAGGGTGTCCTGGTACAGGGCGCCGCTGGAGGCGATGACGTTTTCGTGCACCAGGCCAAAATGTTCGGCCTGGGACTGGATCTGTGGCAGGCGGTTGCCGATTACATCAAGCATGTCGCCGCGCTTGGCCAGCTGGCGCTCCAGGCCCAGCATCGACAGCGCATAGCGCAGTGGTTCGCGCTGCAGGCTGCCTGGATCACGTTCCAGGGCGCTGGCCAGGGCGCGATAACCGTCTCGCAGGTTGAGGTCGTCACCGCCAAACACTTCAAGGGTGTTTTGCGGGTCGCGCACCAGCAGGCTGCCGAGCATGCAGCCCAGGTTCGCTTCGCTGGCCTGGCCGGTGCGGGCGATGCGGTCAACCAGCACCGCCGCCTGAAACACGCCGCCCAGGGCAATCAACTGCTCTTGAATCGAGCTCATCAGTGCGCGCTCCACGGCTCGGCCGTTTCGATCACGCCGCCGCCCAGGCAGATTTCACCGTCATAGAACACCACGGACTGGCCGGGGGTGACCGCCCGTTGCGGCTCGTCGAAGACTGCGCGGTAGCCGTTCTCGGTGCGCTCCAGGGTGCAGCGCTGATCGCTTTGGCGGTAGCGCACTTTGGCGGTGAGCTGGCGCGGGCTGGACAGGTCGATCGGGTTGACCCAGAAAATTTCCGAGGCCAGCAGGGCGCGGGAGAACAACCATGGGTGTTCGTTGCCCTGGCCGACTACCAGCACGTTGCGGCTGAGGTCTTTCTCCAGTACGTACCACGGCTCGTCACTGGCGTCTTTGAGGCCGCCGATACCCAGGCCCTGACGCTGACCAATGGTGTGGTACATCAGGCCGTGGTGGCGACCGATGACTTCGCCTTCGGTGGTCTGGATTTCGCCGGGTTGGGCCGGCAGGTATTGCTTGAGGAAATCGCTGAAGCGGCGTTCACCAATAAAGCAGATGCCGGTGGAATCTTTCTTCTTCGCCGTGGCCAAGCCGTGTTTTTCGGCGATGGCGCGCACTTCAGGTTTTTCCAGTTCACCCACCGGGAACAGGGTGCGGGCGATTTCCTTGCCGCCAACGGCGTGGAGGAAATAGCTCTGGTCTTTGTTTGGGTCCAGGCCCTTGAGCAGCTCGGTGCGCCCGTCGGTGTCGCGGCGGCGTACGTAGTGGCCGGTGGCGATCAGGTCGGCGCCAAGCATCATGGCGTAGTCGAGGAACGCCTTGAACTTGATTTCACGGTTGCACAGGATGTCTGGGTTGGGGGTGCGCCCGGCCTTGTATTCGGCCAGGAAGTGCTCGAACACGTTGTCCCAGTATTCGGCGGCGAAGTTGGCGGTATGCAGCTTGATGCCAATGCGGTCGCACACGGCCTGAGCGTCGGCCAGGTCTTCGCGGGCGGTGCAGTATTCGGTGCCGTCGTCCTCTTCCCAGTTCTTCATGAACAGGCCTTCCACCTGGTAGCCCTGCTCCATCAGCAGGAGGGCGGAGACGGAAGAGTCCACGCCGCCGGACATGCCGACAATAACGCGTGTCTTTTCGGGTTCGTAAAGTGCTGGACTGGTCATAGGTACCGGCTGTGTTTCTGGAAAAAGACAACAATTCTATCAGGCTGTGGCCGTCAAGGCATCGTCACTGTCAGTCGCGAATCAATGCCAGGCTGTGCAGCGGCCCGCTCAGGTAGTCGTCGATGCAGCGCGGCACCAGTTCGCTGCGCCAGCGTTCCGGGTCGCTCAGCAGTTCTTCGCGGCTCAGCCACACAGCGCGGACGATGTCGCTGTCCAGGGCGCGTTCGGGGTGGTGCTTGAGCGGGCGTGCAGCGAAGCACACGCGTTGGTAGGTCACGCCGTTGCTCGGCGCGGTGTAGAGGTAGATGCCGACCACGCCGGTGAGCTCGACTTCCCAGGCGGTTTCTTCCAGGGTTTCGCGGCGGGCGGCGTCTAGCAGGCTTTCGTTGGCTTCCAGGTGGCCGGCGGGCTGGTTGAAGACGTGTTTGCCGGCTTTGAATTCCTCGACCATGAGGAAGCGGCCCTGGTCTTCGACGATGGTGGCGACGGTGATGTGCGGTTGCCAGGTCATTGTGCGGTTCCTGTATTTTTATCGCGGGGCAAGCCCGCTCCCACAGTGGGCGCGATGGGTTCCGAAAAAGCAGAAGCCCCGGTGCGTGGCCGGGGCTTCTGTTGTTACGTCAAGCGAACCTTACAGGGCGGCAATCGCGCTGTTCAGGGTCTGGCTTGGGCGCATCACTTTGCTGGTCAGCTCGGCATCCGGGTAGTAGTAACCACCGATTTCAGCCGGCTTGCCTTGAACGGCGTTGAGTTCGGCGACGATGGTCGCTTCGTTCTCGCTCAGGGCTTTTGCCAGTGGGGCGAAGCGTGCCTGCAGGGCAGCGTCGTCGTTCTGTGCAGCCAGTGCCTGGGCCCAGTACAGGGTCAGGTAGAAGTGGCTGCCACGGTTGTCGATACCGCCGACTTTGCGCGCAGGGGACTTGTTGGTGTCCAGGAACTGGCCGGTGGCCTGGTCCAGGGTCGCCGCCAGTACCTTGGCTTTCGGGTTGGCATAGGCAGTGCCCAGGTGCTCCAGAGAAGCGGCCAGGGCCAGGAACTCGCCCAGGGAATCCCAGCGCAGGAAGTTCTCTTCAACCAGTTGCTGTACGTGCTTCGGGGCCGAACCACCGGCGCCGGTTTCGAACAGGCCGCCGTTGTTCATCAGCGGTACGATCGACAGCATCTTGGCGCTGGTGCCCAGCTCCATGATCGGGAACAGGTCGGTCAGGTAGTCACGCAGCACGTTGCCGGTGACCGAGATGGTGTCCTGGCCTGCGCGGATGCGCTGCAGGGAGACCTTCATGGCCTCGACAGGCGACAGGACACGGATGTCCAGGCCGGCAGTGTCGTGGTCTTTCAGGTACTTCTGGACTTTCTCGATCAGCACGCCGTCGTGGGCACGCAGTGGGTCGAGCCAGAATACGGCTGGGGTGTTGCTGGCACGGGCACGGTTGACCGCCAGTTTGACCCAGTCCTGGATCGGTGCGTCTTTGGTCTGGCACATGCGGAAGATGTCGCCCGCTTCGACTTCCTGGGACAGTACCAGGTTGCCTTTGCCGTCAACTACGCGGATGGTGCCGTCGACTTTGGCCTGGAAGGTCTTGTCGTGCGAGCCGTACTCTTCGGCTTTCTGCGCCATCAGGCCAACGTTTGGCACGCTGCCCATGGTGGTCGGATCGAAGGCGCCGTGTTGCTTGCAGTCTTCGATAACGGCCTGGTAGATGGTTGCGTAGCAACGATCCGGGATCACTGCCTTGGTGTCTTGCAGCTGGCCTTCGGTGTTCCACATCTTGCCCGAGTCACGGATCATCGCCGGCATCGAAGCGTCGACGATAACGTCGCTCGGTACGTGCAGGTTGGTGATGCCCTTGTCGGAGTTGACCATGGCCAGTGCCGGGCGTACGTCGTAAACCGCTTTGACGTCTGCTTCGATCTGCGCTTGCTGTTCAGCTGGCAGCGCTTTGATACGGGCGTACAGGTCGCCGATACCGTTGTTCAGGTTGAAACCGATTTGCTCCAGTACTTCGGCGTGCTTGTTCAGCGCGTCCTGGTAGTACTCGGCAACGATCTGGCCGAACATGATCGGGTCGGAGACTTTCATCATGGTGGCTTTGAGGTGTACCGACAGCAGTACGCCCTTGGCCTTGGCGTCTTCGATCTCGGCAGCGATGAACGCGCGCAGCGCTTTGGTGCTCATCACGGCGCAGTCGATGATTTCGCCCGCTTTAACCGAGGTTTTTTCTTTCAGAACGGTGGTGGTGCCGTTCTTGTCCAGCAGTTCGATGCGCAGGCTGTCATCGGCTTCGATCAGCGCGGCTTTCTCGCTGCCGTAGAAGTCGCCGTGGCTCATGTGAGCGACGTGGGACTTGGAGTCAGCAGCCCAGGCGCCCATTTTGTGCGGGTGCTTGCGCGCGTAGTTTTTGACCGACAGCGGTGCGCGACGGTCGGAGTTGCCTTCGCGCAGTACCGGGTTCACGGCGCTGCCCTTGATGCGGTCGTAGCGCGCCTTGGCTTCTTTCTCGGCGTCGGTAGCGGCAGCTTCTGGGTAGTCAGGAACGTTGAAGCCTTTGGCTTGCAGTTCTTTGATTGCGGCCTTCAGTTGTGGAACCGAGGCGCTGATGTTTGGCAATTTGATGATGTTGGCTTCTGGTGTGGTTGCCAGTTGGCCCAGTTCTGCCAGGTGGTCGGCCACTTGCTTGTCGGCGCCGAGCTGTTCAGGGAAGGCAGAAAGGATGCGGCCGGCCAGAGAGATGTCCCGGGTTTCTACGGCAATGTCGGCGCAAGCGGTAAAGGCTTCGACGATGGGGAGCAGTGAATAGGTGGCGAGGGCAGGGGCTTCGTCGGTGAAGGTGTAGATGATCTTGGATCGGGTGGGCATATTCGGGTTAACTCTCTGTTTTGCTGAGCGTGCGCAGAATCTCGGAGGTGCGCAGGGTAAGCGCTTCGCTCAGACACATCCATGAGCAGAAGGTCGAGGATTCTGTGCGGTGATGGTGGATTGCATCAGTCGAGTGTCAAACGGCTGAGCTGCGGTAACAGCTCAGTCTTGTCGGGGCCTGCAGGTCTCGTTCCAGACGGTTCGCCCCAAGTGACCCTTTGGTCACCGGCGGAGTATACCAAACCCTTGGTCGTATTGATCAAGATCAACACGTCGAAGCGTGTTTTTTAGACCAAAGATGTAGACGATGCTGCCCCATTACGGGGCATTTTCCTGCGTGGTTCCCGTTGCCGTGCAACTGGGGTACGCTCTGGGGATCCAGATGACGTACCACACCAAAAAAAACGGAGTGCAGCATGGGATACCAGAAAATCAAGGTTCCGGCAGTCGGCGACAAAATCACCGTCAATGCGGACCATTCTCTCAATGTTCCTGATAATCCGATCATCCCGTTCATCGAAGGCGACGGCATTGGCGTAGACGTCAGTCCCGTCATGATCAAAGTGGTCGATGCTGCTGTAGAAAAAGCCTATGGGGGCAAGCGCAAGATTTCCTGGATGGAAGTCTACGCCGGTGAAAAGGCCACCCAGGTGTACGATCAGGATACCTGGCTGCCCCAGGAAACCCTGGACGCAGTCAAAGATTATGTTGTCTCCATCAAAGGTCCGCTGACCACGCCAGTGGGTGGCGGTATCCGCTCTCTCAACGTTGCCCTGCGCCAGCAGCTGGACCTGTATGTCTGCCTGCGGCCGGTGGTGTGGTTCCAGGGTGTGCCGAGCCCGGTGAAAAAGCCGGGTGACGTCGACATGGTGATCTTCCGCGAAAACTCCGAAGACATTTATGCCGGCATCGAGTGGAAGGCCGGTTCTCCCGAGGCGGCCAAGGTCATCAAGTTCCTCAAGGAAGAAATGGGTGTTACCAAGATCCGTTTCGACCAGGACTGCGGCATCGGCATCAAGCCGGTCTCCAAAGAAGGCACTCAGCGCCTGGTGCGTAAAGCCCTGCAGTACGTCGTGGACAACGATCGCAAGTCGCTGACCATCGTGCACAAAGGCAACATCATGAAGTTCACCGAAGGCGCCTTCAAAGATTGGGGCTATGAGGTGGCCAAGAACGAATTTGGCGCCGAGCTGCTCGATGGCGGCCCGTGGATGAAGTTCAAGAACCCGAAAACCGGCCGCGAAGTCATCGTCAAGGATGCCATCGCCGACGCCATGCTCCAGCAGATCCTGCTGCGTCCGGCCGAATACGATGTGATCGCCACCCTCAACCTCAACGGTGACTACCTCTCCGACGCCCTGGCGGCAGAAGTGGGCGGCATCGGTATTGCGCCGGGCGCCAACCTGTCGGATACCGTGGCCATGTTCGAAGCGACCCACGGTACTGCGCCGAAGTATGCCGGCAAAGACCAGGTCAACCCGGGCTCGGTGATCCTCTCGGCCGAGATGATGCTACGTCACCTGGGCTGGACCGAGGCGGCTGACCTGATCATCAAGGGCACCAACGGTGCAATCGCTGCCAAGACCGTGACGTATGACTTCGAGCGCCTGATGGATGGCGCGACCCTGGTCAGCAGTTCCGGTTTCGGTGACGCACTGATCAAGCATATGTAAGCAGCACAAAAAACCGACCAGCCCTTGCGGGTTGGTCGGTTTTTTATTGCCTGGAGGGTCAGGCTCTAACCGTTTCCGGGTTAGTGGTCGGGGCAGAGGTGGATTGAACAGTCGCGGAAGTGATTTCCACCGCGTGCAAGCCTTTGGGGCCCTGGATTATCTCGAAGCTGACGGATTGGCCGGCTTTCAGTGTTTTATAGCCGTCCATCTTAATGGCCGAGTAGTGGGCGAACAGGTCTTCTGTTTTCCCCTCCTCATTGATGAATCCGTAGCCCTTGGCATTGTTGAACCACTTGACTTTACCGCTTGCCATCCTCATATCCCTCTGCAAAGGACTCCATCACTGGAGTATCATCCACTCCATCCGCATATGAACCTGCGAAAATTCTGGTTGACTGCGCGGATCTTTATCGACCACGGTGGGTTCTTATTGGTTGTAACACCGTTTTGCCGATAGTCAAGGTGAGGTGATGGCTGTTCTGCATCACCTGTGCGGTCAATCCATAATCCAACTTGTCGAAATGATGAAATTCTTTCCATGCATGCACATAGCCAGATTCGACTAACATTCAATCAGGATCGCCCGCAATCGCATGAGGACGATGGTTCTGGCCTGGCGGTACAGGAGGCCAAGCCGGCCCTGCAGGCGCCACCGATGTACAAGGTGGTTTTGTTCAATGATGACTACACACCGATGGATTTCGTCGTCGAAGTGCTCGAGGTGTTTTTTAACCTGAATCGCGAGCTGGCGACCAAGGTCATGCTAGCCGTCCATACCGAAGGACGGGCAGTATGCGGATTGTTTACCCGTGACATCGCCGAGACCAAGGCTATGCAGGTCAACCAATACGCAAGGGAAAGCCAGCATCCGCTACTCTGTGAAATCGAGAAGGACGGTTAATCGCCGGCCACTTGGGTATGAGGTGAAGCTATGTTAAACCGCGAGCTCGAAGTCACCCTCAATCTGGCCTTCAAGGAGGCCCGTTCGAAGCGTCATGAATTCATGACCGTCGAACACCTGCTGCTGGCGCTATTGGATAATGAGGCCGCCGCGACCGTTTTGCGTGCCTGCGGCGCGAACCTCGACAAACTCAAACACGACCTGCAGGAGTTCATCGACTCCACCACGCCGTTGATTCCCGTGCATGACGAGGATCGTGAAACCCAGCCAACCCTGGGCTTTCAGCGTGTACTGCAGCGCGCAGTCTTCCATGTCCAGAGCTCGGGCAAGCGAGAAGTCACTGGCGCCAATGTACTGGTAGCCATTTTCAGCGAGCAGGAAAGCCAGGCCGTGTTCCTGCTCAAACAACAGAGCGTGGCCCGTATCGACGTGGTCAACTACATCGCCCACGGTATCTCCAAAGTGCCGGGCCATGGTGAGCACTCTGAAGGCGAGCAGGACATGCAGGACGAAGACGCGGGCGAAACCTCATCGTCGGGTAACCCGCTGGATGCCTATGCCAGCAACCTCAACGAGCAAGCCCGGCAAGGGCGTATCGACCCGCTGGTCGGTCGTGAGCTTGAGGTTGAGCGCGTAGCGCAAATTCTCGCGCGTCGGCGCAAGAACAACCCGCTGCTGGTCGGGGAGGCCGGTGTGGGTAAAACCGCCATCGCCGAGGGGCTGGCCAAACGCATCGTCGATGGTCAAGTGCCCGATTTGCTGGCGCAAAGCGTGGTCTATTCCCTGGACCTGG
The DNA here is from genome assembly GCF_052147955.1 of Pseudomonas sp. NUPR-001. Lineage (NCBI taxonomy): Bacteria > Pseudomonadati > Pseudomonadota > Gammaproteobacteria > Pseudomonadales > Pseudomonadaceae > Pseudomonas > Pseudomonas sp. NUPR-001. Next base: position 3,870,153 of record NZ_CP197353.1, on the reverse strand, counting down.
GCGCGTTGCTGGCGGGTACCAAATACCGGGGCGACTTCGAAAAACGCTTCAAGGCGCTGCTCAATGAGCTGCGCAAACGCCCGCAGGCCATCCTGTTCATCGATGAGATTCATACCATCATCGGTGCGGGGGCGGCGTCCGGCGGTGTAATGGATGCCTCCAATCTGCTCAAGCCGTTGCTGTCCTCGGGCGATATCCGCTGCATCGGTTCGACCACATTCCAGGAGTTTCGCGGCATTTTCGAGAAGGATCGCGCCTTGGCGCGGCGCTTCCAGAAAGTTGATGTCAGTGAGCCGTCGGTGGAAGACACCGTGGGTATCCTGCGCGGGCTCAAGGGGCGTTTCGAGTCTCATCACAATATCGAATACAGTGATGAGGCCCTGCGCGCGGCTGCCGAGCTTGCTGCACGCTACATCAATGACCGGCACATGCCCGACAAGGCAATCGATGTCATCGACGAAGCCGGTGCCTACCAGCGCCTGCAGCCAGCAGAGATGCGCGTCAAGCGTATCGATGTTGCGCAGGTTGAGGATATCGTCGCGAAAATTGCGCGAATTCCGCCAAAACACGTCACCAGCTCTGATAAAGAGCTGCTGCGTAACCTTGAGCGTGACCTGAAGCTGACAGTGTTTGGTCAGGATGCGGCGATCGATTCGCTGGCTACCGCGATCAAGCTGTCTCGTGCTGGATTGAAGGCACCTGACAAGCCGGTCGGCTCGTTCCTGTTCGCCGGCCCTACCGGTGTCGGTAAGACCGAGGCGGCGCGTCAGCTGGCCAAGGCCCTGGGTGTCGAGTTGGTGCGCTTTGACATGTCCGAGTACATGGAGCGTCACACCGTATCGCGGCTGATCGGTGCGCCTCCGGGGTATGTCGGTTTCGACCAAGGTGGTTTGCTCACCGAGGCAATCACCAAGCAACCGCATTGCGTACTGCTGCTGGATGAAATCGAGAAGGCCCACCCGGAAGTCTTCAACCTGCTGCTGCAGGTCATGGACCACGGTACCTTGACCGACAACAACGGGCGCAAGGCGGACTTCCGCAACGTCATCGTGATCATGACCACCAACGCTGGTGCTGAAACTGCTGCACGAGCCTCAATTGGCTTTACCCAGCAGGATCACTCCTCCGATGCCATGGAAGTGATCAAGAAAAGCTTCACGCCGGAGTTCCGCAACCGTCTGGACACCATCATTCAGTTTGGCCGCCTCAGTCACGAGACGATCAAGAGCGTGGTGGACAAGTTCCTTATCGAGCTGCAGGCGCAACTGGAAGACAAGCGTGTGTTGCTGGAAGTCAGCGATGCTGCACGCAGCTGGCTAGCTGCGGGTGGTTACGATGCGCAGATGGGCGCGCGGCCGATGGCGCGGCTGATCCAGGACAAGATCAAGCGGCCATTGGCTGAAGAGATCCTGTTTGGTGAGTTGGCCGAACATGGCGGCGTGGTGCACATCGACATCCGCGATGGCGAGTTGGTGTTCGACTTCGAGACGACGGCTGAAATGGCGTAATGCCTAGCGCGGGGCAAGCCCGCTCCCACGGTGGGAGCGGGCTTGCCCCGCGATCTTTCCCAGACGCAAACAAAAACGCCCGGCACAAAGCCGGGCGTTTTTGTTGGTGCAGCTTAGCGAGCGCGGTAGGTGATACGCCCTTTGCTCAGGTCATAAGGCGTCAGTTCGACGCGGACCTTGTCACCGGTCAGAATACGAATGTAGTTCTTGCGCATTTTTCCAGAGATATGCGCGGTAACGACGTGCCCGTTTTCCAACTCCACACGGAACATGGTGTTGGGCAGGGTGTCGACGACAGTGCCTTCCATTTCGAAGCTGTCTTCTTTCGACATGCAGTAAAGCCCTCGGTGTCCAGTTAATGGCCCGGTGCACAACTGCGCCAGGCAAAAAAAGTGGCGTGCATTGTGCCCGAAAAATGGACTTCAAGCCAACGATTTCAGTTCAACGTCACCCAGCGTTGATTGATCAGCAGCTCGATGGGGCGATACTGGGTCTTGTAATTCATCTTTTTGCAGTTCTTGATCCAGTATCCGAGGTAGACCGCATCCAGGCCCTGGTGCAGGGCTTCGGCAATCTGCCAGAGGATGGCGAAACGGCCCAGGCTGCGCCGTTCTTCGTCCGGGTCGTAGAAGGTGTACACCGCAGACAGGCCGTTGGGCAGCAGGTCGGTGACGGCCACCGCCAACAAGCGGGTGCCCAGGCGGAACTCGTAGAAGCGCGAGAACGGCAGGTCGCGCACCAGGAAGGTGGAGAACTGGTCGCGGCTGGGCGGGTACATATCGCCGTCTGCGTGGCGTTGCTCGATGTAGCGCCGGTACAGCTCGAAGTATTCCTCTTTGAACGCCGGGCGCGCCGCGCTGACGCTGAGGTCGGCGTTGCGCTTGATGATGCGTTTCTGCTGGCGATTGGGCAGGAATCGTGCAGCGGGGATGCGCGCCGGTACGCAAGCGTTGCAGTTCTGGCAATGCGGGCGGTACAGGTGGTCGCCGCTGCGCCGGAAGCCCATTTCCGACAGGTCTGCGTAGACGTTCACATCCATCGGCTGGCTCGGGTCGAGGAACAGCGTTGTGGCTTGCTCGTCTGGCAGGTAGCTGCAGGAATGGGGCTGAGTGGCATAGAACTTCAACCGCGCCAACTCTGTCATGATCAACCCCTCGGGAGGTGCTTTAGCGTTAAGTGTAAGCCAGCTGGAAAAACTCGCCTAACAAACCCAGCTGGCGCTGTTAGGTTGGTCCAGGTAGCGCTGCAGATAATCGGCGAAGGTGGCCCGGGCAATGGCGCGGGCACCCAGGCTGTGCAGGTGATCGGTGGGCATCTGGCAGTCGATCAGAACAAAGCCGGCCTGCTGCAGGTGCTCGACCAACTGCACGAAGCCGACCTTGGAGGCATTGTCGGCACGGCTGAACATGGATTCGCCGAAAAACAGGCGGCCCATGGCCAGGCCATACAGGCCGCCAACCAATTCACCGTTCTGGCGCACTTCAACACTGTGGGCGAAGCCCTGTTGGTGCAGCTTGAGGTAAGCCTTCTGCATGCTGTCGGTGATCCAGGTGCCATCCGCGTAGTCACGCGGCGCGGCGCAGGCTTTTATCACCGCGGCAAAGTCCTGGTCAAAGCTGACCTGATAATGGCCCTGGCGGATGAATTTTCGCAGCGAACGCGATACGTGCAGCTCGTCGGGGAACAGCACCGTGCGCGGGTCGGGCGACCACCACAGGATCGGCTGGCCATCCTGATACCAGGGAAAACAGCCGTGCCGGTAAGCCTGCACCAGCCGCTCGGCGCTGAGGTCACCGCCGGCTGCGAGCAGGCCGTTGGGATCGCGCAGGGCTTTATCCAGCGGCGGAAAGGTCAGGGAGTCACGGCTTAGCCAGGTCAGCATTGTGGTCTACGGGCAGAAGAGGGGAGGGCAGCATTGCCCGAAAGGGCATCCCGGGGCAAGGGTGGGGAGAACTGTCTTAATCATCCTGTGTGGGAGCGGGCTTGCCCCGCGATACGATTAAAGCAACTTGCACAGCCCTTTGTTGTCACACCTGCACAAAAACACCGCATAAGCCTTTGTCACAAAAGAAAATGCATGCTCCAATTGCGATATAGGAAATTGGCCCCCGTTCACGCTGGTTTCTGGTGTGCCGCCATAGCGGTAGGCGGGCAGTAATGTTAAAAGTAGTGGTTTGTTGACTGTTCAATTAGGTCAATCACTGTTGGACGCGCTTTGAGCGCAGGAATAGACGCGTTTTGAAAAAATCCACCGCAACACCGAATCCCTTGCCTGTGCCGCTCTGGCGCCAGCAGTTGCATTATCGCCTCAAGGAAGGCGCGCTAATCGCCATGGGGGCGTTGTGCCTGTACTTGTGGATGGCGCTGCTGACCTACGACCAGTCCGACCCCGGTTTCAGCCACACCAGCAACGTCGAGCAGGTGCAGAATGCCGCCGGACGTGCCGGTGCCTACTTCGCCGACGTGCTGTTCATGGTGCTCGGTTATTTCGCCTACATCTTCCCGCTGTTGCTGGCGATCAAGACCTGGCAGATCTTTCGTGAGCGTCACCAGCCGTGGCAATGGAGCGGCTGGCTGTTCTCCTGGCGTTTGATTGGCCTGGTGTTTCTGGTGCTGTCGGGCGCGGCCCTGGCGCATATTCACTTCCATTCGGCTGCCAGCCTGCCGGCCTCGGCCGGTGGCGCGCTGGGTGAAAGCCTGGGCGACCTGGCCAAAAACGCCCTGAACGTGCAGGGCAGCACCCTGATGTTCATTGCCTTGTTCCTGTTTGGCCTGACGGTGTTTACCGACCTGTCGTGGTTCAAGGTCATGGATATCACCGGCAAGATCACCCTCGACCTGTTCGAGCTGTTCCAGGGCGCCGCCAACCGCTGGTGGGCTGCGCGCAATGAGCGCAAGCGCCTGGTAGCGCAACTGCGTGAAGTCGATGAACAGGTCCAGGAGGTGGTTGCCCCGGTGGTGGCGGATCGCCGCGAACAGGCCAAAGCCAAAGAACGCATCATCGAGCGGGACCAGGCTCTGAGCAAACACGTGGCCGAACGTGCGCAGCAACCAGCGCCGGTGATTATGCCCGCGCCGGTCAAGGCACCTGAGCCCAGCAAGCGTGTGCAGAAGGAAAAGCAGGCGCCGTTGTTTGTCGACAGCGCCATTGAGGGCACCTTGCCGTCGATCTCGATCCTGGATCCGGCCGAGAAAAAGCAGGTCAACTATTCGCCAGAATCGTTGGCCGGTGTCGGTCACCTGCTGGAAATCAAACTTAAAGAGTTTGGTGTCGAAGTTTCGGTGGACTCCATCCACCCAGGTCCGGTGATTACCCGTTACGAAATTCAGCCGGCAGCCGGTGTGAAGGTCAGTCGCATTGCCAACCTGGCAAAAGACCTGGCGCGCTCGCTGGCCGTAACCAGTGTGCGTGTGGTTGAAGTGATTCCGGGCAAGACCACCGTCGGTATCGAAATCCCCAACGAAGACCGCCAGATTGTGCGCTTCTCCGAAGTGCTGTCGTCGCCACAATACGATGAAGCCAAGTCGCCGGTCACCATGGCCCTGGGGCACGACATCGGTGGCAAACCGGTCATCACCGACCTGGCCAAGATGCCGCATTTGCTGGTAGCGGGTACCACCGGTTCCGGTAAGTCGGTGGGCGTTAACGCGATGATTCTGTCGATCCTGTTCAAGTCTGGCCCGGAAGACGCCAAGCTGATCATGATCGACCCGAAAATGCTTGAGCTGTCGATCTACGAAGGCATTCCACACCTGCTGTGCCCGGTGGTCACCGACATGAAAGACGCCGCCAACGCCCTGCGTTGGAGCGTGGCCGAAATGGAGCGCCGTTACAAACTGATGGCGGCCATGGGCGTGCGTAACCTGGCCGGCTTCAACCGCAAGGTCAAAGACGCCGAAGAGGCGGGTGAGCCGATCTACGACCCGATGTTCAAGCGCGAAAGCATGGACGACGTGCCGCCGCTGCTGAAAACCTTGCCGACCATCGTCGTGGTGGTCGATGAGTTTGCCGACATGATGATGATCGTCGGCAAGAAAGTTGAAGAGCTGATCGCGCGGATCGCCCAGAAGGCGCGTGCGGCCGGTATTCACCTGATTCTCGCTACCCAACGGCCATCGGTGGACGTGATTACCGGTCTGATCAAGGCCAACATTCCGACCCGTATGGCGTTCCAGGTGTCGAGCAAGATCGACTCGCGCACCATCATCGACCAGGGGGGCGCCGAACAGCTGCTTGGCCACGGTGACATGCTCTACATGCCACCGGGCACCAGCCTGCCGATCCGTGTGCACGGTGCGTTCGTCTCGGACGATGAAGTCCATCGCGTGGTTGAAGCGTGGAAGCTGCGTGGCGCGCCAGACTACAACGACGACATCCTCAGTGGCGTCGAAGAAGCCGGTAGCGGCTTTGACGGTGGCAGTGGTGGCGGGGATGGCGACGATGCCGAAACCGACGCGCTGTACGATGAAGCCGTACAATTCGTGCTGGAAAGCCGCCGGGCGTCGATTTCCGCAGTCCAGCGCAAGCTGAAGATCGGCTACAACCGCGCCGCGCGGATGATCGAGGCGATGGAAATGGCCGGTGTGGTCACCGCCATGAACACCAACGGTTCGCGCGAAGTGATTGCCCCCGGGCCGTCCCGCGACTGATGAACCCTCTGGTCTGTGGCCCTCGACGGTCACAGGCCCTTTCTTACTGCAATGAGGATTGCCATGCGCCTGATTCGCATGATGTTGGTTTCCGCTTTGGCCGTGTCCAGCGCGTCGGTATTTGCCGGTGAGCAGGATGTGGCGCGTCTGACCCAGCTACTGGAAAAATCCAGGACCATCGAAGCTCGCTTCTCGCAACTGACCCTCGATGCCACTGGCACCAGCCTGCAAGAGACGGCGGGACAGATGTCGGTGCAGCGCCCGGGGTTGTTTTACTGGCATACCGATGCTCCGCAGGAGCAAGTGGTAGTGTCTGACGGCAAAACCGTCACCCTGTGGGACCCGGACCTGGAGCAGGCGACCATCAAGAAGCTGGACCAGCGCCTGACTGAGACGCCAGCGCTGCTGCTCTCCGGCGATGTGTCGAAGATCAGCCAGAGCTTCGACATTGCCTCCAAGGAGCAGGGCGATGTGGTGGATTTCACCCTCAAGCCGAAAACCAAGGACACGCTGTTCGATTCCTTGCGTCTATCGTTCCGTAAAGGTTTGGTCAACGATATGCAATTGATCGACAGTGTCGGCCAGCGCACCAATATCCTGTTCACTGGGGTCAAGGCCAACGGCGACATCCCGGCAAGCAAATTCAAGTTCGATATCCCGAAAGGCGCTGACGTCATTTCGGAATAACCAGAGGTAGTAGCGCTGTCCATGGACCTGTTTCGTAGTGAACCCGTCGCCCAGCCACTGGCCGCGCGCTTGCGCCCGGCCAATCTGGACGAGTATGTCGGCCAGGAGCACCTGCTGGCGCGTGGTAAACCGCTGCGTGAAGCACTGGAACAGGGCGCGCTGCACTCGATGATTTTCTGGGGGCCGCCGGGGGTGGGTAAAACCACCCTGGCGCGCCTGCTGGCGCAATTTTGTGACGCACACTTTGAAACCGTGTCGGCGGTACTCGCCGGGGTCAAGGAAATTCGCCAGGCGGTAGAAATCGCCAAGCAACAGGCCGGGCAGTACGGGCGGCGCACCATCCTCTTCGTTGATGAAGTGCACCGCTTCAACAAGTCCCAGCAAGATGCCTTCTTGCCCTATGTGGAAGACGGCACCTTGATCTTTATTGGCGCGACCACCGAAAACCCGTCGTTCGAACTGAACAACGCCTTGCTGTCGCGCGCGCGGGTGTACGTACTCAAGAGCCTCGACGAGCCCGCACTGCGCAAGCTGGTGAACCGGGCATTGACTGAAGAGCGCGGCCTGGGCAAGCGTCAGTTGAGCTTGGGTGATGCGGCCTTCAAGATGCTCATGGCCGCAGCCGACGGTGATGGCCGGCGCATGCTCAACCTGCTGGAAAACGCCTCAGACCTTGCCGAAGATGGCAGCGAAATCGCGGTAGAGCTGCTGCAAAGCCTGTTGGGTGACAGCCGTCGACGTTTCGACAAAGGCGGTGAGGCGTTCTACGACCAGATCTCGGCGTTGCACAAGTCGGTGCGTGGCTCCAACCCCGACGGTGCCCTGTACTGGTTTGCACGCATGCTTGATGGTGGTTGCGATCCCTTGTACATCGCCCGGCGCGTAGTACGCATGGCCAGCGAAGACATCGGCAACGCCGATCCGCGGGCCTTGAGCCTGTGCCTGGCTGCCTGGGATGTGCAGGAGCGCCTGGGTAGCCCGGAAGGCGAGCTGGCCGTTGCGCAAGCCATTACTTACCTGGCCTGCGCGCCGAAGAGTAACGCCGTGTACATGGGCTTCAAGACGGCCTTGCGCGAGGCAGGTGAGCACGGCTCGCTGGAAGTGCCGCTGCATTTGCGCAATGCGCCGACCAAGCTGATGAAGCAGTTGGGCTATGGTGACGAATACCGCTACGCCCACGATGAACCCGATGCATATGCCGCCGGTGAAGACTATTTCCCCGACGCGCTTGAGCCACGGCACTACTATCAGCCGGTACCGCGCGGCCTTGAACTGAAGATCGGCGAAAAGCTCAAGCACCTGGCCGAGCTTGACCGCACCAGCCCGCGGCAACGGAGAAAACCATGATCGCTGTGGTCGCCGCAGTCAGCGCAGGAGGCATCGCTGGCACCTTGTTGCGCTTTGCCACGGCCAATTGGGTCAATGCCCACTGGCCACGCCACTTCTATCTCGGTACGCTGGCGGTCAATCTGATTGGCTGCCTGCTGATCGGCATACTCTACGGGCTGTTTGTGCATCGCCCGCTGGTGCCGGTCGAGCTGCGTGCGGGCCTGATCGTCGGGTTTCTCGGCGGTCTGACAACCTTTTCATCTTTTTCACTGGATACCGTGCGTCTGCTTGAAAGCGGGCAGGCGCCGCTGGCCTTCGGTTATGCCGGAATCAGCGTATTCGGCGGGCTGCTCGCAACTTGGGCTGGCCTGTCTTTGACCAAATTCTGAACCAACGAGAGAACGACATGCTCGATTCCAAACTGTTACGCGGCCAACTTCAGGAAGTGGCGGACCGCCTGGCCTCCCGTGGCTTCAGCCTGGATGTCGCGCGCATCGAGGCACTGGAAGAACGCCGCAAGGTGGTGCAGACCCGCACCGAACAACTGCAGGCCGAGCGTAACGCCCGTTCCAAATCCATCGGCCAGGCCAAGGCCCGCGGCGAAGACATCGCCCCGCTGATGGCCGATGTCGAGCGTATGGCCAATGAACTGGCCAGCGGCAAAACCGAGCTGGACAGCATTCAGGCCGAGCTGGACGCGATCCTGCTGGGCATTCCTAACCTGCCGGACGAAAGCGTACCGGTTGGCGCCGATGAAGATCACAACGTCGAAGTGCGCCGTTGGGGCACCCCGCGTGCATTCGACTTCGAAGTCAAAGACCACGTTGCCCTGGGTGAGTTGACCGGCGGCCTGGACTTCGAAACCGCAGCCAAATTGTCGGGCGCCCGTTTCGCCCTGCTGCGCGGCCCGATCGCCCGCCTGCACCGCGCCCTGGCGCAGTTCATGATCAACCTGCACACCAGCGAGCACGGCTACGAAGAGGCCTACACCCCGTACCTGGTGCAGGCGCCGGCGCTGCAAGGCACTGGTCAACTGCCGAAGTTCGAAGAAGACCTGTTCAAGATCAGCCGCGAAGGCGAAGCCGATTTCTACCTGATCCCGACGGCCGAAGTATCGCTGACCAACATCGTTTCCGGCGAAATCCTCGATGCCAAGCAACTGCCGATCAAGTTCGTCGCTCACACCCCATGCTTCCGCAGCGAAGCCGGTGCTTCGGGGCGTGATACCCGTGGCATGATCCGTCAGCACCAGTTCGACAAGGTCGAGATGGTGCAGATCGTTGAACCGGGCAAGTCGATGGAAGCCCTGGAAGGCCTGACCGCCAATGCCGAGCGCGTACTGCAGGCCCTGGAGCTGCCTTATCGGGTGCTGGCGCTGTGCACCGGCGACATGGGCTTCAGCGCGGTGAAAACCTACGACCTGGAAGTCTGGGTGCCGAGCCAGGACAAATACCGCGAGATCTCCTCGTGCTCCAACTGCGGCGACTTCCAGGCCCGCCGCATGCAAGCACGCTGGCGTAACCCGGAAACCGGCAAGCCAGAGCTGGTTCACACCCTCAACGGTTCCGGCCTGGCCGTTGGCCGTACCCTGGTTGCCGTGCTGGAAAACTACCAGCAGGCCGACGGTTCGATCCGTGTGCCAGAAGTGCTGAAGCCGTACATGGGTGGCCTGGAGGTCATCGGTTAAATGGAATTCCTGCCGCTGTTCCACAAACTGCGCGGCAGCCGAGTGCTGGTTGTCGGTGGGGGCGAAATTGCCTTGCGCAAATCGCGCCTGCTGGCCGATGCCGGTGCGGTGCTGCGGGTGGTCGCGCCCGAGATCGAAGCGCAACTGGCCGAGCTGGTTCGGCACAGCGGTGGCGAACTCCTCAGCCGTGGTTACCAGGTGGGCGACCTTGATAGTTGCCAGCTGATCATTGCGGCAACCGACGATCAGGCGCTCAATGCCCAGGTCTCGGCTGATGCGCATCAGCGCTGCGTGCCGGTCAATGTCGTGGATGCACCGGCCTTGTGTTCGGTGATCTTCCCCGCCATTGTCGACCGTTCACCGTTGGTGGTGGCGGTGTCCAGCGGTGGCGATGCCCCGGTGCTGGCCCGGCTGATCCGGGCCAAGCTGGAAACCTGGATTCCGGCTGCCTACGGTGAGCTGGCCGGGCTGGGCGCGCGCTTTCGCGACAAGGTCAAGGCGCTGTACCCGGATGTCAATCAGCGCCGCGGTTTCTGGGAAGACGTGTTCCAGGGCCCGATTGCTGAACGACAGCTGGCCGGGCAGGGCGCTGAGGCCGAGCGTTTGCTGCAAGCGAAAATCGACGGAGCCAGTTACCAGGCGCCGGGTGAGGTGTACTTGGTGGGGGCAGGGCCGGGTGATCCGGATCTGCTGACCTTCCGCGCCTTGCGCTTGATGCAACAGGCTGACGTGGTGCTGTATGACCGTTTGGTTGCGCCGGCGATCATCGAGCTGTGCCGTCGTGATGCCGAGCGTATCTACGTCGGCAAGCGTCGTGCCGATCACGCTGTGCCTCAAGATCAGATCAACCAGTTGCTGGTGAAGCTGGCGCTTCAGGGCAAGCGCGTGCTGCGGCTCAAGGGCGGTGATCCGTTCATCTTCGGCCGTGGTGGCGAAGAGATCGAAGAACTGGCCGAGCAGGGCATCCCGTTCCAGGTGGTGCCGGGCATTACCGCCGCCAGTGGTTGCTCGGCTTATGCCGGGATACCGCTGACGCATCGCGATTACGCCCAGTCGGTACGCTTTGTTACCGGCCACCTCAAGGACGGCACCAGCAACCTGCCGTGGCACGATCTGGTGGCACCGGCACAGACCTTGGTGTTCTACATGGGGCTGGTGGGCTTGCCGACCATCTGTGCAGAGCTGATTCGCCATGGCCGTGCGGCGGATACCCCGGCGGCGTTGGTTCAGCAGGGCACAACGCCGAACCAGCGAGTGTTCACCGGGACCTTGGCCGACTTGCCAGCATTGGTGGCTGAGCACGAAGTTCACGCACCGACCTTGGTGATCGTGGGCGAAGTGGTGCAGTTGCGTGACAAGCTGGCTTGGTTTGAAGGATCGCAGGGCTGAAATAGCGATCGCGGGGCAAACCCGCTCCTACAGCGGTAGGAGCGGGTTTGCCCCGCGATCTTCTTGCATCTTACCTGCTGAAAATCCCCCGCCCGGGCAAACGCGCCCGATCATGCGCCGCACCAAAGTCCTGCAGCGGCCCTTTCGGCACAATCCCGTTCGGGTTAATGGTTTTGTGGCTCATGTAGTAATGCTTCTGGATATGCTCGAAGTTCACCGTTTCGGCCACGCCCGGCCACTGGTACAACTCCCGTAGCCAGTTCGACAGGTTCGGGTAATCGGCCAGGCGCCGCAGGTTGCACTTGAAGTGCCCGTGATACACCGCGTCGAAGCGAATCAGCGTAGTGAACAGCCGCCAGTCGGCCTCGGTCAGGTATTCCCCCGCCAGATAGCGATGTTCGTTTAAATGCCGTTCCAGGCAGTCCAGCTCAGCAAACACCTCATCAAAAGCCTGCTCGTATGCCGACTGCGAAGTGGCAAAGCCTGCGCGGTACACACCGTTGTTGATGGCCGGGTAGATACGCTGGTTGAGCGCATCGATCTGGCTGCGCAATGCTTCGGGGTAGAGGTCCAGGCGGTTGCCGGTCAGCTCATCGAAGGTATGGTTGAAGATGCGGATGATCTCTGCCGACTCGTTGTTGACGATGCGCTTTTCCTGTTTGTCCCACAGCACCGGCACGGTGACGCGCCCGGTGTAATGAGGGTCATCACGGGTATAGCGCTGATGGAGAAAGTCGATGTGGTCGACCTTGTCACCCGTGGAGCCCTGGCTCTGGTCAAAGGTCCAGCCGTTTTCGCCCATCAGCCAGCTGACCACCGACACATCAATCAGGCTTTCCAGGCCCTTGAGTTTGCGAAAAATCAGAGTGCGGTGCGCCCAGGGGCAGGCCAGCGACACATACAGGTGGTAGCGCCCGCCCTTGGCTGCCGGCAGCTGATTGCGGCGCTGCGAGGTTTCGCGCTGAAAAGAGCCGTCTTTGCTACTTTGATACCACTGGTCATGCCAGCGTCCGTCGATCAACAGGCCCATGCTGAGCTCCTTGGCGATTCGTTCGAATATAGAACACAGTCTACGAGCTTGCGTTCGAACGAATAGCGCAAAGTCTGCGCCTGTTTGATCGACTTTGTTGATGGGTCGCTTAAACCAGGCGCTGATCCCAGTAACGCTGTGCGCTGGCGAAGGCGTCATCACGATTAGCACCCAGCCCGCGCAGGGCCAGGGCCATGGTTGCGACCACAGCCAGCTCACCGTAGCTGTCGCGGGCGTCGCCGCGCCACACAGTCAGCATATGCTCAGGTTCAAGACTTGCCGGTTTGACATGACGCTGGGCGGCCAGTGCGGGCCATTCTTCATCCCAGTCGATGCCCTGCGCGGTGCCGTACAGATGGCTGGTAGTGTCAGGGTTGATCTCGATTTCACCTCCGTCACCCTTGACCACGATAGCCGTGTCGTTGAGCAGACGGCTGGCTTCGCGGTGCACCGCCTGGTAGCCCGGATGGAAGATGCTTTGCAAGCCACAGCGGGCACCCAGCGGGTTAAGCACGCGGGCGAGGGAATGGATGGGCGAGCGCAGGCCGAGGGTGTTGCGCAGGTCGATCATCCGCTGCAGTTGCGGCGCCCAGTCTTGCAGGGGGGCGAACGCCAGCTGCTGCTCGTCCAGTGCCTGGGCGACGGCAGCCCAGTCGCGGCACAACGGAATCTGCAACAGCGTCAGCAATTGCTCGGTGTACAGGCGCCCGGCCGTGTGAGCGCCACCGCCGTGCAGAAGGATACGCACACCGTTGGCGGCCAGGCATTTGGCCGCCAGCAAGAACCACGGCAAGTGGCGTTTTTTCCCGGCATAGCTTGGCCAGTCCAGGTCCACAGCGATCTTGGGTGCATCCAGGCGCTGGCGCAACGCTTCGGTGAAACCGGCCAGCTCCTCCGGGCTTTCTTCCTTGTGGCGCAACAGCATCAGGAAGGCACCCAGCTGGGTTTCCTCGACCTTGCCATCGAGCAGCATACCCATGGCCTCGCGGGCCTCTTCACGGCTCAGGCCGCGGGCGCCACGCTTGCCTTTGCCAAGGATACGCACGAACTGGGCAAAGGGATGTTCGGCCGGGGTTTCGGTGATCAGCGGGCGAGGGTTGGTCATATGCAATTGGTCGGCTTCGGCAGGCCTGCAAGTTTCGCGGCGAGTTTGGCGGGAGTGCCTTTGAACAGGCGGTTCAGGTGCATGCTGTTGCCTTTTTCCGGGCCCAGCTTCAGCGCGGTGTACTTGATCAGCGGGCGCGTGGCCGGCGACAGCTCGAACTCCTGATAGAACCCACGCAGCAGCGTTAGCACTTCCCAGTGTTCAGCGGTCAGTTCCAGCTGCTCCTGGGCAGCCAGGGCCTGGGCAACGTCTTCGGACCAGTCGGCAAGGTCAACCAGGTAGCCATCCTTGTCTAGAGCGATAGGGCGTTCACCTACGGTCAGGGTCGTCATAGCCAGCTGTTGACCTTGTCGTAGTCCAGCGACAGCGCAACGAACGCCGAATAGTCGATGGCCTTGATACTGTCGTCAGCGCTGATGGCGCGGGCTTGCAGGTCTTCTTCCAGGGCAAACAGGCGACCCTGCAGGTTGCGCGCCTGCAGACTGGCCAGCGGTGCGCTGCCCGGTTGCAGGGCATACACCGCATCGCCACACAGCAGCAGGCCATCGGCGCTACCGAGCAGGCGCAGGCAGCTGCTCAGGCGGTTGTCGCCAAACGGCGAGTGAGAAATTACATGCAAGGTGCTCATCAGAGGGTTACCACCTGGTCGAAACGGTCGATCAAAGCCGCCAGTGCCGCGTCATCCAATGCTTGCACCGGCAAACTCAACGCTGCTGCGGCCAAGCCGCGCTCCTGCAGGCTGCTGCTGGCAACGAAGAGTTCTTCAACACCGAACATCGGCAGAGCCTGCAAGTTGGCCGCCAGGTTCTTCTGCTCCAACTGGGCAGGTTGCTGCCCGGGGGCGAGCTGAAACACCCCGTCATCGAGAAACAGCATGGCCAGCGGCAAATCAAAGGCACCGCCGGCGAGGGCGATATCCAACGCCTCGCGGGCCGATGGCCCGGTCCATGGCGCCTGGCGGCTGATAATCAGCAACGACTTGGCCATTTCAATCACCTCCAAAGCAGATCAAGCGGTCGGCGATTTGCGCACCTTCATGCAACTGCCCAAGGCCCGACAGTTCCCAAGGGGCGGGCAGATTCACCGCCGGGCGCTGATAGCGCTGAGCTTCTTCGGCATTGAGCACGCCACGGCGCAATGCAGCAGCAATACACACCACCGCATCGAGCTGATGCTCACTGATAAACGAGCGCCACTGGGCCGCGACATCCAGTTCATCCTGTGGGGTGACGACGTTGGCGGAGGCGCTGTGCACGCCGTCCTGATAGAAGAACAGCCGGACAATTTCGTGCCCGCTGGCCAGCGCAGCCTGAGCAAACTTCAGGGCGCGGCGCGAGGAGGGGGCATGGGCTGGAGAAAAAACCGCAATGGCGAACTTCATGGAAGGCTCATTCAGCAAAACTGTGCCAATCATAAAGCAAATTGTAGGAGCGGGCTTGCCCCGCGAAACCCGCTCCCGTCATTCACACCTGCTCTTTATGCTCCGGCAAAAACCAGTTCAACACCAAAGCACAAATCCCCCCGGTCGCCACACCCGATTCCAGCACATTGCGCAGCGCCGCCGGCATATGCGCCAGAAACTCTGGAACCTGCGCCACACCCAGGCCCAGCGCCAGCGACACGGCAATAATCAGCAAGGCCCGACGGTCGAGGCTGATGCTCGCCAGAATATTGATCCCCGACGCCGCCACTGCACCGAACATCACCATCGCCGCGCCACCCAGCACCGGCTCCGGTACCGCCTGAATCACCCCGGCAACACTCGGGAACAGACCGAGAATCACCAACATGACCGCAATCCACACACCGATATGGCGGCTGGCGATCCCGGTCAACTGAATGACCCCGTTGTTCTGCGCAAAGATCGAGCTCGGGAAGGTATTGAACACCCCGGCCAGCAGCGAGTTAGCGCCGTTGACCAGCACCCCGCCCTTGATCCGCTGCATCCACAATGGGCCTTCGACCGGCTGGCGCGAGACCTTGCTGGTAGCCGTAACATCACCAATGGCTTCCAGCGACGTCACCAGATAGATCACCAGCATCGGAATGAACAGCGCCCAGGAAAAGCCCAGGCCGAAATGCAGCGGCATTGGCACCTGGAACAGCTCGGCTTCATGCATGCCGGTAAAGTCCAGACGACCCAGATAGCCCGCCAGGGCGTAACCCACGGCCAGCGCAATGACAATTGCACAGCTGCGCATCCACACCACCGGAATACGGTTAAGCACCACAATAATCGCCAGCACCACGCCAGACAGCAGCAGGTTCTCGCCATTGGCAAAGGTGCCATTGCTCATCGCAGCAAAACCACCGCCCATGCTGATCAGGCCGACCTTGATCAGCGTCAGGCCGATCATCAGCACCACAATGCCGGTGACCAGTGGCGTGATCAGGCGCTTAACGAACGGCAAAATTCGCGAAATACCCATTTCCACGAACGAACCGGCAATCACCACACCGAAAATCGCCGCCATCACCGCTTCCACCGGCGTGCCTTGCTTGACCATCAGCGCGCCACCGGCGATCAACGGCCCGACAAAGTTGAAACTGGTGCCTTGCACAATCAGCAGCCCGGCGCCGAACGGCCCAAAGCGGCGGCACTGAACAAACGTCGCGATCCCGGAAATCACCAGCGACATCGACACAATCAGGTTGGTATCGCGAGGCGAAACCCCCAATGCCTGGCAAATCAACAGGCCTGGCGTCACGATCGGAACAATGATCGCCAGCAAATGCTGCAATGCTGCCAGCATCGCGATCAGCGGCCGCGGCCGGTCTTCAAGGCCGAGGACCAGTTCATTGGCCTGCGCGGGTGCGCCGGGTCCTTGCTCGATTGAACTCATGGGAGTGCTGCCCCGGAAGAAAAAAGGAGCGCATTCTACGTGCAAACACCGGCCAAGTGTAGGCGCGCCGCGCCGGGTGGGTGCAACCGTCTTGCACCACCTGTGGCGGCAACCGTATTGCTCTACCTGTAGGAGCGGGCTTGCCCCGCGAACACGGGCGAAACCCGTGCCATTCACCGCAGCGCCTGCTTCGCGGACCAAGCCCGTTCCTACCGACCACACACCCACAAAAAAGCCCGCCGAAGCGGGCTCTCTCTAATCTAACCAACCAAATGATCAGTCATCCCGGCCCATCAACCCAAACAACTGCAGCAGGCTGACAAACAGGTTGTAGATCGACACATACAGGCTGATGGTCGCCATGATGTAGTTACGCTCGCCACCGTGAATGATCGCGCTGGTCTGGAACAGAATGCACACCGACGAGAACAGCACGAAGCCGGCGCTGATAGCCAGTTGCAGGCCGCTGATCTGGAAGAACAGGCTAGCCAGCACCGCACCCATCAGCACAAAGAAGCCAGCGGTGATGAAGCCACCGAGGAAGCTCATGTCCTTGCGGGTGATCAGCACATAGGCCGACAGACCACCGAACACCAGGGCCGTCATGGCAAACGCCGAACTGACCACCTCAGCGCCACCGGCCATACCCAGGTAACGGTTGAGGATCGGGCCGAGAATAAAGCCCATGAAGCCGGTGAGGGCGAAGGTGGAAACCAGACCCCACGCCGAATCACGCAGCTTGTTGGTGAGGAAGAACAGACCGTAGAAACCGATCAGCACCACGAAAATGTTCGGGTAGCCGACGCGCATTTGCTGCGCCACAAAGGCCATGAGGCCACTGAAGGCGAGGGTAATAGCCAGCAGCCCGTAAGTATTGCGCAGGACTCGGCTGACCTCCTGCTGCTCGACCTGCTGGCCGTGATTGACGGCGTAATCCTGTTCGCGCATGGCGACACTCCTGTGGGTTTGTAACGTTCAGATGCAAAGATCATAACAGAGCCACGCAAACCAGCTACACACAGAGTTTGACAGCTTGTTTCATTTCGGTATTATGGCGCCCGCAATACGAGGAAGCGTGGCCGAGTGGTTTAAGGCAACGGTCTTGAAAACCGTCGATGGGCAACTATCCTAGAGTTCGAATCTCTACGCTTCCGCCATATTCTGAAACCCCTGTGAACCTTGAGTTCCGGGGGTTTTCTCGTTCTAGGGCCACTGAAACCTCTTGATTTGGGTACACAAGGTGGGTACACAATGGCTCGCATGGCTACTCCATGGAAAGACCCTCGAACGGGCATTTACTACATCAGGCGGCGCGTCCCCAAGGACCTCGTTCAGGCCT
Organism: Pseudomonas sp. NUPR-001; assembly: GCF_052147955.1. Classification (NCBI taxonomy): domain Bacteria; kingdom Pseudomonadati; phylum Pseudomonadota; class Gammaproteobacteria; order Pseudomonadales; family Pseudomonadaceae; genus Pseudomonas; species Pseudomonas sp. NUPR-001. The sequence goes on along the minus strand of NZ_CP197353.1, from coordinate 3,852,586 downwards.
TCGGTGAGCTCTACAAGAAGAGCCTTAAGACCAAGGATCTGAGCCTGGCTAAGCGACTCTTCGCCACTGAATGGGTCTCCTCTGAGGAGGCCTTCGCTATGGCCCGCTCCCGAGGGGAAGGCCCTACTGTCCTCACGTCCTCTGACATTCAGCAGCTCGCTTCCCGGTGGTTCACCAAGGAGCTACAGCGGGTTGAGGAAGACCGTGACTTCAAGCGGTACTTGGTCACGCCTGACGATGAAGGGGCGTATACCCTAGCAGCGTACACAGAGGGCCAGGCTCTACCGTTCAGCATGGTGGAGGAGGTGATTACCAAGACCCTCAAGGCCCACGGGATCACTCTCGAAGATCCTCAGTCCGAGCTCTATGGACGGGTCTATGAAGCCTTCTCGATCCACATGATGAAGCTCTCTGAGATCGCCCTGGCGAGGTCTCAAGGGGACTGGATAGCCCAGCCTGTCACTGTGCCTGAGGCGCCCCTGAGCACTGCCAAGGCTGTCTCCACGGTCATGAAGATGTCCGAGCTGTTCAAGGCGTGGAAGGCTGACAAGATCGCCAACGATGGGGAAGGGCGGGGAGTCCTGAAGAGCCTGGACGAGTATGAAGGGGTGATTGACCGCTTCATCGAGCTCTATGGGGACCTCCCAGTGGATCAGGTGGATCGCAAGCTTATCCAGCAGTACCGGCTAGACCTCCAGCGGTGTCCCGCAACGAAGGCCAACGGTATCCGGTTGCTCCCAATTCGCCAGCAGATAGAGACGGTCGAGGCCGAAGGCTTGCCGACTATCTCCATGGTGACCATCACCAACCGGCTGAAGAAGGTCTCAGCCCTGTTAGGCTTCGCCATCGAGCTTGGGCTTATCACGGAGAACCCTGTAAGTGCCTCGGGGGTCACCAAGCGGATCGCTCAGGCCCAGCGCAAGAGCGCCGGTGGCCGGAAGCGGAAGGATTACAACCTGACGGAGCTTAACGCCATCTTCCGAAGCCCAGTCTTCAACGGGGAAGGTTGGGCACCTCAGCGGTCTCAGGTGGGCCAGGCGCTCTACTGGATCCCCCTGTTGGCTCTCTACATGGGCGCTCGACGTGAGGAGCTCTGCCAGCTCTTCGCTAAGGACATCCGCAAGAGCCCTGAGGGTATTCACTATGTGAGCATCCTCAACACCGAGGACGAGGAAGACCAAGGCCGTAGCGTGAAGACCTCAGGGTCTCGCCGTGACGTGCCAATTCACCCAGACCTAATAGAGCTGGGCTTCCTGGAGTATGCGGCGAGTGTCCCGGTGAATGGTCAGCTCTTCCCGCACCTCCCACCGGACCCCAAAGGGTTCTACGGGAACGCCTACGGCAAGCACTGGACCAACTACCTCCGCGAGGTGGTCAAACTGGATAGTCCAGCGGCCCCTTCCCACGGGTTCCGGCACACCTTCAAGACCCTTTGCCGTGAGGCGGAGATCCCAGAGGATGTCCATGACGCCCTTACGGGGCACTCAGACGGGTCGGTGAGTCGGGACTATGGGCATATGCCACTTGTGCGATTGGCTACAGAGATGGCCAAGATACCGAGCATTGCGCGGAAGGTCGGCCTATTGTGATGAGCTTCAGGCGACGGTGAGCGTTAGCTTGCCGAAGCCTGAAGGGCCTCTAAGAGGACACCAAGCGCCGCAGCGACATCAGGAGAAACGCTGTAGCCAGTAGCAGCCGCAACAGCGACCAGAAAAGCCCACGTCCGTTTGTCCCGAGCCAGGACAGAGAGTGCTTTGCGTACCTTTTGAGCCTTGTCCTCATTTGCATTCACTTCAGTCATGGAAGACTCCTTGTGAAGGGTTACTGTAGATGGTTAATCATTAATTGATCCCATCCCAGGAAGGACTCATCAGGCCTGCTCAGGACCTCCCGAGACTGACTCCTCGGTTACTCCTGAGTACATTCCTACTGTCTATACCTAAGCATGCCCCTGAGTGCGAGAGGGGCTCCCTATCTATATGTGCTCTCGGGGGGGGATCTAAGGTGGGGAGGAACGTGGGCTCTTATAGGTGGGGAGAAACTACTGACGCTTAATGACGATGCCTTCAGCCTTGACCGTTTGCTGAGAGCTTCCGTATTGGGTCATGAACCCTTGGTCATTGGTCCCCTGAATGACTACAGCGTCTCCACCAGCCTCACAGGCGCACTTCTGGAGCTCCTCAATAGCCTCCGGGGTTTTATCCCCTATGATGCCTCCGCCAGGCACCTTGGCGTAACATAGCCCGAGCTCTCGATAGGGAGTTGCTGGGAGCTGCCGGTAGACTGTAGCGCCACACTGAAGGCCATTTGAGGCCTCCCGATGGGCATCCCCAGTGGGGACGAAACGATGGCTAGAACAGCCCTGGAGGGCGCCCACAGCGAGGGTAAGCAGAAGGGTTGACTGGAGGGCTTTCATGTTTTACCACCTGATCCGTAGCGGACCCAACGGCCCAATTTATCAATTACTCCTAGCGCCATTAACGCTGACATGGCTCCCCATCCTAGAAGTATAAAAGCGCTGTCATGGAAGATGCCCCAAGGATGCGAGAAGTTCGCCCACACCCGGAGGAGGTTCTCATCTTCGACAATCATCCAAATAATGATGTACATGATGAATAAGCCAAGGCTCAAGGCCCCGATCCGTTTCAGAATGGTGTTCATGTGTGCTTCCCTTAAAGGAGCCTCATGGTAGCCCAGAAAAAATAGCCCCTCAACGAATCCCGAAGGACTCGCCAAGGGGCAAGGGTGTTACCAGTCGAATTTCTTAGCACGCTCAAGGATGCGCTTCAGGGCTTCCTCTTCCTGCCGCTTTCTCTCGGCGGCATCCCGCTGTTTCTTTCTCTCTTGGAGATCGATCACTTTAGTCATCTGTTATCCATCCAATTCAAGCTCTCCCAGGAGCCCTCAGGGCCATCCTCTTCGGACGCTAGTATGGTGATCCCACAAACGCTCAAAGTCTTCGTGACGACATTCATGAGGCCCTCCATTGCGTTCTCAATGAAGTCCTCCGAGGCTGCCTTCACGCCTTCGTCAGGATCGACCCCCATGACCTCCGTCAGCCTGGCCACACCGAGCGCCACAGCGTCCAAGCGGTCATCTGCCTTCAGGGAGCCCCTATCGGAAGTCAGCCGGGTGAACTGGTAGAAGAACGAGTGGTAGGGCTGGCAGTGTTCCGAGTTGGCCACTGACTCAGCGTCACGATCGATTGCCCTGGAGTTGACTACCAAGCGATGGTTAGTCACGAGAGGCTCTAGCGTGTCGATGATGCGGACTTCTTTCTGACCCTTACTCTTCACCTCTTCGATGTGGCAGCGATGCTCAGCGGCCATGACCGGGGTCAGGAGCTTGGTGTACATGCCGTCACCGAAGTTGGCCTCAATGACCACCTCATTCACCCCCCATCGCTTGGCGATCTGAGCGAGCTTGGTAAGGGTTGCATCGGAGTAGCCATCATGCAGGCCGCCCACCTCCATGAGGTAGATGTAGCCATTGAGGTAGTAGAGGACGGCGTAACCAGTTTCATCCTTGCCGCGACCTGAAGGGTCCACCGCTAGGATCTTGTAGGTGTACTTGCCCACCTCCTGAGAGATGCTGTGCGGCCCGTAGTAGCGATCACCCTTGAGCCCGACCAAAGCCAGCGCCTGAAGGAGAAGACTCGGCGAGGGCATCCAGGTGAGCTTCAGCGGACCTTCTTCCTTGTTCACGTCCATGACGATGAGGTCACGCAGTTTCAGAGGGTAACGGTCCCCGTCAGACAAGCTGGTGTCCAACATGAACTGAAGCATGAAGCCCGCTTTGCGGTAAGACAGCTCCCGCTCTTTCAGGTCCTCGTCATCGAACCGCTTAGGGTCCGTGGGAGTTCCAGCGACACCCTCAGGGTCAGCGTCAAAGATCCGGGCAATGAATGGCGCCAGGCGAACCCCATAGGAGTCCCTGTGCTTCTGATCGTAGGGGAACCGAGCTGGCCAGATGTAGGTGGTGTAACCCCGCTCCTGGAGCTCGTTATAGAGGCTCATCTCGTTCTGAGGCGTGCCGAGGTAGATCACCGATCCTTGAGGCTTCAGGATTGCATCAAACTCTTTCACGAGTTCAAACAGCTTATCGCGCATGGCTTGCGTAAAGGAGTTACCGGGGACCTCCACGTCATCCGCGATGATGATGTCAGCACGGGAGCCTGTTAGCTGGCCGGTGATACCCACAGACTTCACAGACGGGGAGTGGTCAGGCGCGGCTGGGCCCACGTCGAAGATGTTCTGAGTGTCCCGCTGGTCCTTACCGGCCCTCAGGTGACTCAGGAACTCCAGCTCAGCAATAATCTTCTTGATGAACTGGGCGTTGGCGTCTGCCCGCTCTTTCGATGCGGACACGATCATGATCTTGAGGTTGGGATTCCGCCAAAGCATCCACACCACATAGGCGCAGGTGTGAACTGGCCTAATGATCCTGGACACCTCAATCGGGCGCTATGATGGCGCCCAAACCTGAGGTGTTTGGATATGCGTAATTCTTACTCGAGTGACTTCAAGCTACAGGCGGCCAGCATGGTGCTGGACGAAGGCCAATCAGTTCCACAGGTCTGTGCCAGTTTAGGCATTGGCCCTACAGCGTTGCGTCGTTGGGTCGATCAACTGCGCCAGGAGCGTCAAGGCTTAACCCCTGTGGGTGCCAAGGCAATAACGGCAGACCAGCAGGAAATCCAACGGCTCAAAGCCCTGCTCAAGCAGAAAGACCGGGATATCGAAATCCTAAAAAAGGCCAGCGCTCTCCTGCTTTTGGACGCCAAAGATCACTCGCGTTGATCGATGAGCTGGGTGAGCAATACGGCGTTAATGAGTGTTGTCGGGTGCTTGGGGTCAGCCGCAGCAGTTTCTACTGCTGGCGCCAGCGTAAGGACCGGCGTTACCCCGGACGGGAAAAACTCAAGGCCCAGTTGATCAGACATCATCGTGAGTCGAGAGGGGCGGCAGGTTCGCGCACCTTGGCCAAGATGCTGCAAGCCAGTGGACACCCAGTCGGCCGCTTCAAGGCGCGCCGCCTGATGCAAGAAGCTGGGATCAGCAGCCGTCAACGCAGACGCCACAAATACAAATCTTCAGGCGTTGAAGCCCTGACCGCACCGCACGAGCTCAAACGGCAATTCGATGTGCGGGCGACAAATGAGGTCTGGTGCGGAGATGTAACGTACATCAAGGCTGGTAAGCGCTGGCTGTACTTCGCGGCTGTCTTGGACTTGTTTGCACGGCGGATTGTCGGCTGGTCGTTCTCGATGATCTCGGATGCTGAACTGACCTGCGCGGCCTTACGCATGGCAACCGAGCTGCGCGGACGCCCCAAGGGTGTGCTATTTCACTCTGACCAAGGCTGTCAGTACACCAGCCACAAGTTCAGAAATGAGCTGCGCGAGCATGGGCACCGGCAGAGCATGAGCCGTAAAGGCGAGTGCTGGGACAACGCCCCGATGGAGCGGTTTTTTGGAAGCCTGAAATCTGAGTGGGTACCCGAAGATGGCTACGACTCGGAGCATGAGGCCCGAATGGATGTGCAGCGCTTTATCACCCGCTACAACACCACTAGGCCTCACAGCTACAACGGATACCGGTCGCCGGTCGAGGCAGAGAAGCTGGCGGCGTAAACCTTAACGGGTGTCCAGGATTACTTGACCAGTTCAGTGATGAACGACTTAGCGACCCCTCGGAATCCCTGAATGATGAACCGGCGAGACGGAGGGGCCTGGAGGGTGTTGGCCATGTCTGTCTGAATGGGGGTAGGCGGGGGAAGCCCAATCGACTTCCAGACCACCCAGACAAACAGCGCGAAGTTCGTGAGAAGCTTCTTCTGTTCTACTTGGGTCATTGCGACTCCAATAAAAAGGGGCCCCATTGCGGGACCCCATTGGTTCTTCCTTGAAGAGGCTCTTAGTGGCGCGGAAGGCCAGCAGCCTCATTTACCTCATTCTCATACTCAGACAGACCGTCCAAGAGAGACGACACCGGGTTACCGCCCTTAGGCAGCGCATCAATGCCGTTATCCTTGAGAAACTTGATGATCTGGGAGTAGAGCTGAGGAGTCCGTTTCTCAGCGTTCTGAAGGTCGGCCAGCAGTTGCTCTGCAAGAGCGCTGTGGATTTCCTTCAGAAGTTCTACAAGGTCACTCATTCTTTGTCCTTAGGGGAACCCTTGCGGGTTTTGTAGATGACAGCCCACATCTGAACGAAGGTGGCCATGATGACTGTCACGTAGAACCATTCGTTAAGAGTGAGGCCAAAGAAGAGGCGGACCGAAACGTCCACCCCCGCGATTGCTTGGGGAGTCCACTGGAGGGTCCCATTGGTGAAGTCGAGTTTGAACATGGTTAGGCTCGGTGGTCCAGGCTGGGCACATCAATAAAGATGGTGTGCTGCTGAACGTCGTTCTGGGCATTGGGACTGGCTAAGATGCCACTGCTAGTTAAGGATAAAGTCCCTCGGCTAGTACCATCAGACTTTGGCATTAAGGGATGTATGCTCGAAAATGCAAGGTTGATACCTGCTCTCGGGGGTAGAGAGTCGCAGACCGCACGCTGGGCGCTCCCGTTTAACCCTTTAATGAACAGCCTAATCTGAATGGTACTCCCGTGATTTTTAACAGCAGATACCAAGTCAGATAAGGTGCTTACGTTGGTGATGCCAGAGGAGGAGAGGGGGAGCGGATACCACCAGTCATAGTAATCCAACGCAATTTTCTTGGAGGAGCAAGAGAGCCCTAAGCGTCTAGCGATTACCTCTGCAATGTACTTATGGCCCTCTATGTTTGGGTGAGCCCCATCGGTGAAGAGTTTGAGGGTGTTTACGCGAAAGTCATCAGAGGAAACTCCGCTTTTCTGGAACATGTCTGGGAAAGGGATGTAGACACCTTTCGTCTCAGTCGCAAGCCGCTTGAGTTGAAGTCGGGTTGGATCTTCGGCAGAGTATGGCCAAACAAAATCAGGAACAACAACAGGAACTTCATAAAGGTTGGCGTACTGGATTAGCCAGTCGATTCGCTTGATGAACTCAGCAAAGTAAGCTGGGTCAATACGGTTACTGCCGCTGTCATTGTACCCCAGTGCCATAATTAGCATCGCTGAGCCTTTGAGAGTTTCTTTGATAGTGCTCTCGTTGATCCAGCGGAGGCGCCGCCCCGATGTGGAGAAGTTATTTACTGTCAGAGAGTTGATCTGGTCATTATAGCTGAACCCACAAAGCTCTACAGTCGAAACATCCTTTGCGACACACTCTATATTGCAAGAGCCCGCGCCGTTATCTAGGATTTGTACGACCTGAACATTTAATGGCGTGACTGTAGAAGAGTTAGTGTTGACGGTGTAGGTCACCACACCATTCACTTTGATGTCAAAAGATCCGCCTCCTGGGTTTCCAACGTACCAAACAAACAGTTTTCGCTGGAAGGTCGGAATCCTTGTTGCCAGTGTGTTGCCAGTCGCCTGCGACACCCACGAAAGACCTTGAGCAACGTGACCCCCTGTTTCTGCTGAGCGAGCGTCCCAGGTATGTGGAGTGCCTACCCCACCCGCACCATAAAAACTAATGTTGTGGATGTCTTGAGATAGGGTGGCCCCCGCGCCCATAGTCATGAGAGGCACAAACCCATAACTATTGACTGCATAATCCCTGTTTAGCATCCGCTTCAACAGGTTCACCCAACTGTTCCTGTAGAGGTCGACAGCGAAGGCTCCGTGTGAAATAGAGTCTCCTAAGATCATGATGGATGGGTTCTCGGAGATAGCGACCCGGACTCTGGTACGCATCATCACATCACCAAAAACTCCGGTCTCGGCCCGCTCCAATGCACTCGCTGTTGAGGCCGCAACAGAGTTGAGATCGATCCCGAGAGATTGCAAGCTACTTTGGAGAGCTAGCAGCGCTTCACGCACAGTGCCGCTACCGTGAGCAATACCCGCTGATCCTAAAGCCGCATTCCCTTTCTGTGACAGAGTCTGAAGCGGTCGTGCAATGCCGTCAGGATACACGTAGATAACGTTATTCGCTGAATTACCGGGGCCTTGCGAACTTTCCCATAGACTTCCTACATACTCCTCCACCCATTGCTTGTTGGTGGCATCAGTTGCTTTAAGCGGATCACCTAAGCGCACAATGCGCCGCCCTAACGCATTCCAGTTTGAATCGTAGTCCAAGCCTAATGCTAGGCCAGCAACCACAGCGGCTTCTTCCGCTACATGCAAAAGTTGAAGTTGCGATAATTCCAGGTCGCTTGCCTTGAGGACTGAGGCATCCCTCCACGACACGAGGCGTTGTCCGGCGTCAGTTTGCCGCTTCAGCGTTACTGCTACCCCTGCTTGGATGTTGCCGGTAAGGAACCGAATTCGCGTTTTGTCTAGAAAATCATAATCCAGACCATATACCTTCTTAATGTCCTCTACATAAACTTGCACGAATTTTTGAGAGAGGTAGTCGAAAGGTATTTCAAAAGTGGCAGATGCCTCACTCTTTTTATACGTGATAGGCGCATATGCAGCCATGATGATCCTCTGAAGGATGTGGTAGGGCTCCATGAAGAAGCCCTGGAGGGATGTTTAAGGCTCTCCCACGCCATTAGCGATAAGCCACGAAAGGGCTGTTTGAGTCGCTGGGTCGTTCGGGAGAAGCCCCTTTAGGTTGAGCAGAATGAGCTTCTTCTGACGCTCTACTTGCTCGTCATCGAGACTCGGGCGGAGAAGGTTTGCGCCCGCAACTACGGACTGTCCGAGCTGAGTGCCGTACTTCACCGCTGGGAAGTTCCCGAAGGTTTCCCCGAGGTTGGGACCTTTCCAAGCCTTCGCGGCTTCCTCCCCGGAGAACTGTTCAGTGTCCCGAGTGGTTCTCGCAAGACCAGCGTAGGGAAGCCCCAGAGGGGTCCCCAAGGTGTCATACGCAAGAGAGGGCGCCGCGAGGTAGGAAGAGCGCTTTAGGGCAGCTACAGCTAAAGTTGCCGGATCCCACGTATCAGTGTCGGAGTCATACCCCATGGCGTTCTTGTAGAACTCCCGGCGTTTGTCCTCATCGCGGATCGTTTGAGATCGAACAATGGTGAAGGCTGTGGTGCCCATTGCCGACAGACCCAAAGAGAGGGTCATCTGGAGAGCTTCGTCCACGTCGCCATTACGAATTCTGTTGGCCCCCTTCAGGAACTTCTTCTCCAGGGACCTCATGGAGAAGGTCTGGAACTGGGTCAGGAAGCGGATGAAGGGGTTCTTGGAGTCAGCCCAGATGAAAGTGTCCCCAAGGGAAGGCCGCTGGATCACGTCAGTGGCTGCGATATCCCCCATACGGCGGATCTCCGAGAGAGCCTCACGGCCTTCCAGGAGCTTTGCAGCATCCAGAGTGAAGCGCCCTTTGGAGTCCACGGTGGAACTCTTCTTGACGTGCTCCAGGATCAGCCTGAGCTTATCGGGGTGAACGGCCATGTGCTTCAGCTTTGCTGCTGAGAAAACCTTGGAGGGCTTCCCGTGGGCATGCCGAACGAGGGTCGCCAGGAACTCTTCCTGAGCTGCCTTGACGATCCTGTTGGTGGTTGCCCCCAAGAGTTTCGCTGAGGGTGCCACCTGGGCGAGCCGAGAGGTCCCGGCGTAGATGCCAGCCACCACCTTGTTAGCGCTTTCCTGTGCAATGGCATAGGTAGAGCTGAGGTGAGAGGGGTAGACCACATCATGTACCTCTTCGCCCCAAAGGCGATTCTGGAGCATCGTGAGGTCTTCAGCCGTAGCCTTTCCTTTGGCTACCCGCTGGAACATCGGGCCCACACCTGGGAGAGCCTTGAGGAAGAACCCAAGGCCGTAATTAGCGAGCCCAGAGGAAATCTCGGTGTAGTTCATCGGACCCATGTAGGCCGACTTGGCTACGAAGGAGAGGTTAGTCAGCGATCCCGCCAGCATATCCACGGCGCCCCGACCATCCTGGTTCAGGCTCATCCCGTAGATCTTCTTGGCGGCAATCTTCATGGCGTTGAGGTCGCCCTCCAACTGACGCTGAAGCTTAGGGTTGTCGTCCCGTGTCGCCTTGGCAATCTGCTGTTCAATCCGGGAAAGCCTCTCAGCGAACCCCGCATAGCCCGAGTCACCCAGCCCCACGGACATCGCCAAGTCTCCAGCGGTGCGCTTGTGGTAGCTGTGCATGATCGACCGAACATCACCGCTCCGAAGATCCTTGTTGATGCTGAACTCTGAGCCGTCCGCTAGGGTGATCTTCGCGTCAGTCGTGAAGAGTCCCCGAGACTTCATGAAATCAGGAAGCTCTGCCGGGTCCATGGTCTTATAGAGATGGGCCTTGATGCGGCTCATATCTTGGTCCACGTAGCCCAAAGCCTGATTGCGAGCTCTCTGCTGAGCCCACTTCTGGAACTCCTCAGTGAGCTTCCCGTCAGGAGTCTCCGCTTTCACAGGCTCCAGGAGAGTCCCCGTGGGGTTCTTCCGGGCTTCCTGCTCGGCCAGAGCCTTCATCTCCGCCTCAAACGCCTGGACGGCCTTGGTGCGAACTTCAGGGTTTTTCAGGGAGGCATAAAGAGCCTTCCCTGTGGTCTCAAGGAGCGCCTGGTCACCACCAGCCTTGGCCGAAGCTCTGGCGATCTTGGCGGTGTCCATGATGACCGGGGAGTAGTTCCTGACGCCTTGCCACTGGAGAGGGTTCTCAATGATGTCCGCACCAGACCCAAAGCGTCCTGCTGGAGTCAGTACGTCGCCAATGCGCTGGTCATAGAAGTTACCCATCAGTTCAGCCGCTTCGGAGACAGCCTGAGGAAGCCCCTCACGGTTGCCGGATTCACGGGCGAGGGTTACCAGATAGCCGAACTCTTCCTCCAGCTCAGCCTTCGAGATGCCTGTATGACGCTGGGAGCGGATGTAGCTTTCTGCATGCCGGGAGTAGGTGGAATCAACATCAAACCACTCGTTGTCCAGGTTCCGCTTAACCTCTTCGCCAGTCATTCGACCGAGCCCCGAGGTGCCATCCTTGTAACCCTTATCGTTCCTGAAGAGCCCCAGAGCTGCCTTGCGGATCTCTGAGTTCTGACTGGAGCGCAGCCGTTCACCGATGGTCGAGATACGAGCCACAGGATTCAGGGTGTCCTCCATATCGAGGATCCCATTGAGCCGGTCGTACTCTTCAGCCGCTTGCTCTTTGGAAACCTCTGGGGAGCCTTCCTTCTTGGCTGTCCGCTGTTTGATATAGGAGGCCTTGGAGAGCCTCTTCTCGGATCCCTCAAGGAAGAACCCGAGATCCTGAGCCTGTTTCCTTGCAGCGTCTGAAGCCAAGATCCGTTCAGTCAGGGGACCGGGGCGGTAGGGTTGCTCAGAGATCACCCCAGCTTCCTCAAGGAACTTGGAGGTCTCAGCGTCCTCGACATACCGGAAGGAGTCCATGGGGTTGTTCCTACCGAAGGCCTGCTTGACCCCTACGGCGATACCATGAAGCGCCGCCCCACCAACAGCTCCAGCGAGGATTGCAGACTGGTAGTCGGCATCGACACCTGTGGAGGACTCCCGGAGGGACTCCGTGATGGCGCCGTAGGCCGCTCCTTCGACGCCTGACCCAGCGGCTCCAGCGAGGACTCTGGCTGTGCCTGGATTGAACAAGCGTCCAACTTGTCCGAGGCCGGGGAGGAGCATTGCTCCGTAGGTGACTGGATCACCGAGCATCTCACCAACGCCGCCGCTAAGGCTCGTGAGGAGCCCTCCACGCCCGTCAGCACCGCTACTCGCACGGTTTTCCTTTGCGATTTCGATGAGTCCGTCAAGGTCATCTCCTGAATGTGCGTTGTTGAATACGAAGGTGGACCCAGCCTCACCTATACCGGCTGCGGTGACCTTCTCAAGATCCTGAGGGGTAGGGGTCCAGTCTGGGCGAGCACCCCAGCCGGTGACCTCATGGGACTTGTAGTCACTAGCGATGGAGGACCGCTGAAGGCCCCCCATGAAGGCCTCCCATGAGGATCGTTCTGAGTCCGTGCCGAGCTCTTCAGGGTTTGCCGAAGAGATCCGGTCCAAGGCACTTTCAGCGGGAGCCGATGGGGTCCCAAAGTTGATGCGGCTGAGCGGTCTAGTGCCGTCTGGTGCCCAGCCTGATTGCTTTCCCTCAAGGATCTTCTGGAGATACCCACGGGTTTCCTCAGGAATCTCAGCGTTCTCGATGATGCCCCCGGCCTTGTCCAGCTTCCGCTGAAGAGCTGTAGGGCCCATGTTGTACGCCGCCAAGGCCAGCTCATCGGAGCCCCCAAAGCGTTTCTTCAGGTCTGCCATATAGCGCGCCTGAGCGGGAATCGCTTTCTGAGGATCGTGGAAGTCTGCATCGGTGAGGAGACCATAGGCCTTGCCAGTACCGGGGATGAACTGAGCGAGACCCCGAGCCTGACCGTACTTGGTCATCGGCCCGAGTGCCTCAGGGTTCCAACTGGACTCAGCGAAGCCTTGACGCTCAAGGAGGTCAGGACTCACGCCATGTGCTTCCCCAGCGGCCACATAGAGGGCCCGGTAGGGGGATTCTTTAGGGGTAGCCATCCTGGCCTCCTGAAGTTACTTGGTTGATTTGAGGGCGTTCAGAGCCTTCTCAGCGTCATCCACGTCCGCTTGTTTCTTGGCGTTGAGATGGCTGTAGGGGTTGGCTTTCTGAGCCCGCTGGGCATTGAACAGGGTCTCTTGGGCACGGCTGATGGCCGCGTCACGAGTCTCCTCAGCGTTCTGTACAACTGCGGATGCTTGCCGCTTCTCTGCGAGAGCTTGGGCGCCTTGCTGGAGGGAATCGGCACGAATCTCCAGAGAGATCCTTCCGGGAGAGCGGAAGCCCACTGTACCGGCCGCCTGGTTGTAATCAGGGATCACATCCTCTTCACGCACCCCCTGAGATCGGGCGTACTCCGTCAGGGCCTCCGCAAGGAGATCCATGCCGACATTCACTTGATCGTCAGACTTGATGGGGGAGAAGAAGGAGGCTGGGATGGGGAACCCGTTGAGCCCCACATGGGACTGAGCGAAGGCACTGTCGGCTTTCTTGAAGGCTTCATCCTCAGGGATTCCCAAGGAGAGCAGGCCGTTGACCATCGTCCGCATGTAGGTTTGGGCGTATTCGCTGCCAGCCAGGTTTGCCAGTCCAGCGTTCTTGCCCACCTTCTTCGGAGAGATGGCCTCATCCATGAGTGTCCGCTTGATCTTGTTGAGCTGAGTGGATTTGTCCTTATCGCTCATCTTGTGCCAACGAGCCTGACTGACGACCATATCCTTATACCCGAGCCCCATCCCCGAGAGGGCATCCAACGTATCCAGCTTGGCGAGCCCTTCGGTGTCCCCGCCGATCACCTTACGGAAGGCCAGAGGGTCTGCCGACTTCAGGAGATTCACCGAGGCTAGGGCTTCAGGTTCCTTGATGTCTTCAGGGCGCATGAGTCCTTGGGAGACCCGTGAGGCATCAATCGACATGGTTGCCGAGGTGTCCTTCCAGTAGTCCTGTATGGTGCTGGAGATGTAACCGCTGGGCATGTATTCGGCCAGCTTGAGGAGCTTCGCGGGCTGTCCTTGGTATCGTTCCAAGAGTCCGCGCTCCATCAATAGGGCGTCATCCTTGCTGTACTTCCCAAGCTCAGGATCCTTCGGCATGGTGTCGTAGCGCTGAGCATCCCGGTTGCCAGCCAGGAATCTCCCAGCTTCCTCCGTGAGGACAGCCACCCGAGCTGTTTGAAGGGTTGCCTTCGCGTTCTCCGTCTGAAGCTTCGCTGCCTGAGTGGCCAGGGAGTGCTTCTTGGTGGCAATCTCTTGCTGAAGCTGGAGAGTTCGCTTAGAGGCAACTCCACCACTCCGGTTGAGCTCCTCCTGGTGCATCTGGAAGAGCCCCGTGAGGCCGTTGGGATTGTCCTGGAACTCTTGAACCCGCACCTGCCAGTCAAGGTCAGCCTGAGCATCCATCTTGACTTGAGTGTTGAGGGCCTTCTGACGGAAGCCTTCGAGTTCGTCAGGGTCGTAGAACTCCCGCACAGACTGGGCCGTACCTGGGACCTTGGCGTCCAATAGTTGGTCGATTACAGCCAGGCCACCTACCTGGGAGGACACCTGGGAGAGAGTTTGCCCGATGTCCTTGAGAGCGTCCGGGAGATCCCGATAGACCCCAGTCTCGTAGCCAGTCTGCCAGGACTCGGTAGCTACCCCAGCGGCTTCCTCGGGGGACCTCTTCACCGCCTCCGAAAGGAGAGCGTTGCGGGTTGACGTGTGGAGGATGTTAGCCTGGGCTCGGTTGCGCTTATCGGTGACTTGCGCTTGGAGCCCCCTGAGAGCTACCTGAGCTGAATCCGAGTCGCGGAACATCCCGTTAGTCAGGGCTTCATCCTCTTCGGAGAAACCGAGCTCTTTGGTAATGTCAGACCGCATGGTCTTCATGCGCTTGAAGTAGTCCTCAACCGCAATGTCAGAGCCCCTACGGACTACCTTCCCGGCTGCATCAAGCTCATCCTTGTAGGCACCCCCCCGGATGTTCTCCGCTACTTGCTCCTGGACTGCCGCTGAGGCGTGGAAGCCATGGAGGTAGCGCAGGCGCGCCATAGCAATCGGGTCATCCTGAAACGGGAGGTTCCCTTCCTGAGCGGCCGCGCGGTACTCCTCAGGGGAAACCGACTTCATCCAGGTTTCAGCCTTGGTTTCCGATTCACGCCCCGCCTGATATTTCGTGGTGGTGGCGTATCGGTGCCCAGCGTTCACGGCAGCGCTCATAAGACCGTCGAAGGCCACATTGAGGCCCCCATCGGAGGACCGTCCAGCTTGAACGTTGAGGGACACGCCCTGGAGAGGCATAGGGGTTTTCTCCTGGGGAGCGAACTGCCGCCAGGATTGATAGGCGGAGTTGAGAGGTGATCCAGCCATGGTTACTTACCTTTGATGTTGCCAATGATCCCGCTGAGCTTGGAGACGCCTCCCATGTCCCCCACCATGCTTCCCGCCTGCTGAGCAATGCTAAGCAGTTGAGACCACTTCGACGGTTGCGAATTAACGGCCAGACGATGAGCCTCGTTGAGGCGCTGCTGGGTTCCAATGCGGTTTGTTTGTTTGATGAGAAGGGACTGGGCAACGGTGCGTTTGAAGTTGTCGCGGATACTATCCTCAGCCCTTAGATCCGAGCCTTTAGAGATTCGCATAACTCGATCCATCGAATTACCTTCCATGCCAGTTTCTGCGGCGGCTGCCCTCAGGCTGGCTAGGTTCATGATGGAGTTCGTCTGGGTGTTAGCGAGGTCTGCGGATGCTTGCTCGGAGGCGGCCTGGACTTCTAGGTCCGTGGACTGGTTGGCGAAGTTGTATGTCTGGACCATGGCTGATACTTGCGCCTTGTAGTCCTGCTCAATCCTCGCCCGGTTCTCCTGGTCCACCTTGGAGCCCACGAAGAGCCCCATAGTGGCGCCAATCGCGGCCCCCCATGGTCCTCCTACAGAGCCGCCTGTTTGTGCCCCCGCCAACGCGCTTGAGAGTGCGCCTGACATAGAGTTACCTCGGGTATGCAAAAAGGGCCCCACAGGAAAATTCCTGTAGAGCCCGAGTGGTTAAACGCCTTGATTCCTTCTGCTGTAGAGGGCTTCCCAGCCCGCCCCCGTGAGGGCCAGCGGTGATACCTCGTCCGAGGAGACGGTAATCTCCACCTTTTCCGGTTGTGACTGGATAGGGTAGGTTTTCTTACCGGTTTCCAAGGGTAGGACCCCAAGGCGGTTCTTGTTGGCGCCCAAGATCCTTGCGGTCTGGACGTATGTGAAGGGCTTCCTGTTGCCTACCTGCACGGTGATCGTGAAGGGTCCTGCTTCCTTGTAGTTCAGCCATCCATAGCGAAGCTGGAGTCTCCCCACGTCTTCTGAGGAGAGCCCCTGCTGGTCCGTCTTTTTAAGCAAGAACTGGGAGAACTTGTAACGGAAGGTATAGGCCTTGCCGATTATGAGGGTCTGCCCACGGATGTCCGTAGGGATCTCAATGGCTCCCCCAGTGATTCCCTCGAAGGTCCACACGCGCCCATCCTGGGCAACTACGTGGTACTTGTGAGAAGGGTCCGGAGCTCCCCCATAGAGACCTGTCACGTTGATCGTCGTGATCCCCGTGTAGTCATCAAAGGAGGCATCTGAGGGGACCACATACCGGACCTTGCGATCCATGTAGAGTCGGTAGGGTTCCTCAATGAAATCTAGGGTGTTCTGGGTAAACGAGACCTTCTCCAGGTAAGTCCCAGAGGTGTTCGAAAGGACCAAGTAGAGGTCCGACCCGATGAACTCAGCCGCTAGGACTCGCTGGCCGGTAAACGTCCAGTAAGACCACGACTGTTGCACAAGCTGGTCTTGCTGAAACAAGAACTTGTACACGAAGAGCGTATCTTCCTTGCCGCTCGTAGGGATCACCAAGAGATTCTCAGCGGTGCTGGAGGACAGCTTGAAGATCCCGTTGGGGATGAAACTAGGAACGTGGGCCGTGATGTCATCCGCATCCTTTACGTCCGACACATCCTGTACGGCGTAAAAGCGGTTCATGCTGGAGTACAAGGCGCGTTCACTTGCAAAGAACATCGAGCGGCCCACCCCTACGGGTCTCACCGAAGCAATACAATTGTACTCCGTGGCTGGGTCGATCTTCGCGGTCTTCACTGAGAGAACCCCATCAGCTCTCAAGCTGAACTGCACCTCGCTGGAGAACAGGAGGAGCTCTTCCTTGAATGGCACAGCGTTGTACAAGATGGACACCGTTGTGTGCCCACTTGCTGCTGTGTCAATGGGGTCAGTGTCCGCAAGGACGACCACAGAGGCCGGAAAGAACTTGAAGAACTCTCCGCTTACCGACATCACCACGTTCTCTCCTGAGGTGAACCCTATGCGGTTCCTGAAGAAGAAAACGTCATTGATCGTTGCGTCCACGAAGGACGGGAAGGGGTTCGTATCATCGTCCCCGGCCATCCTCTGGCCCCAATCGTTCGTCCTGAACGTGAATGTCCCGTCAGCTTCTCGCACCAGAACGTGCGGCATGGTGCTCGGGAGGAGCCCTTTGAGAGAGCCCGGCTGGGCGCATTCCTTCCAGATACGGTCCTTCTCGATGTACTGGAGGTAGTAGTCATCAGCGTCTGAGTCAGGATCCCCCGCAACTTTCACCACGTAGCCGTCCAGGCACTGCGGAGGAAGCTGGTTAAATCGTTGGGCGCTTGACATGAAGCCGATAACGGATTGCCCGTTGAACCCATCCTCAATAGCGATCTTGGAGATCGTATATCCGTCCTTGGGTGTGAGGTAGAGGCCACCATTCTCGGTAGCCGTAGGGTTCACATAAGTTGGAGCTCTTGAGGAGACTCCTTCGATTACCGTTGGGAGGCCATTCAGAGCTTGGTCAAAAAACTGGTCCCGGATGTAGTTGGCGGCAACCTTCGGAGAGTCCTTGGCATCCGTCCCATCTGGGGTTGTGAACGTCATGAGCTGGGTCTTACCGTCCGTGAACGTAAGAGTGATCTTGTAGGTTTTACCGTACTGACCAGTCTTGACCCACAGAAACGCCTCATTGGGTCTCATTGGCCATCGCTCAGTAGAGGCTCTTACAGTCACATTCCGGTTCACCACGAAGGTGTAATCCGCCACGGTGACCAATCGGAGATCCTTGCGGGGATTCGTCGTGGCCAGGTAGGAAAGCCCTCCAGGAGCATTCACGGTGAGCGCATTCCCGGCCAAGTCCCAGACTCGAATGGCCTGGTTGTCGGTCATCGCCATGTACCGCTCCACTTCATCCCGATGGATCAGGTGGAAGGACGGCTTCCCGGTGATGCTCTCCATGAGCCTCTTCAGGTGAACCGAAGGAGGGCGCTTCTGGAGACCCTCAACCTCGCTGCTGAAGCCGTTCTCCTGTAGCTCCCCTTGGTCGGGGAAACGAAGGTTGTTGGGCTGCTGTGAGACGCCCCCTTTGAGGGACTTGATAGATTGCGAGATGAGCGGCATGACGCCTCCTTATCGAGACATCACGTTGGTCAGATACGGGTCGCTATCCACTTGGTTGTAGGCGCCGAAGTCCAGCTCATACTCTTGGAGAGCCTGATAGGCTTCCTGGAGCTCTTCACGAGCCTCACGGTCCAGCTCCTGAGCACCCACTGAGCGCGCCTGGAAGATCTTGGAGGACTTCACAGTGACATACTTTCGGACAACCTCAGGGAGGTCTTCGAAGTCGATCAAGCGAACAATGTCCACGGAAACCGAGGCGGTAAAGAGGTTGGTCTGGGAGGAGAGGTCGTAGAGATAGCCTTCACGGCGAACCACGGAGGCACCTTCAAGACGAATCCAGTCATCTCGATAGGTGATCTTTTGTGTGGTTGCGTCAGGGCTCAGGGATGCGGTTTCGATGTTCCATGACCAGCCTTTTGACTGAACTTCACGGGACACCCGCTGGAGGATGCTCTGGGCGTTGAGGGAGTCAATGTCCGCTTCATCTTCCAGAGAGTTGAGAGGGGCCTGACCGATGATCCCGATGATCTCGTTGACAGCATCGAGCTCGGTGGCAGGAGTAATAACCATTTGTGGAATCCTTTTGAGAACAGGCAGAGCGCGGAGAGGGAAGGGAGTCCATGGGTTGCTGTGTCCGCTATAAGGGCCAACAACTCTCAGGAGCTTTCTCGTGGATGCGCAGGTGGGAGCCCAAAGGGAAGGATCCGAAAAGGACTCCCAGATGGTTACTTGAGGAGGTCAAGAAGAGCCCCGAAGGGCCCTTCAAGATTTGTTGCTTAGCTGCCTGGGTTGGCCAGAGCGGTTTCCAGAGCCGATTGCTGAGCAGCGATCAGGTCAGGGGAAGCCGGGTCAGTGGTCAGGACCAGAGCGCTTTCAGGGCGCAAGCCGCCGTGACCCATTGCGTACTTGGCGACCATCATGTCCGCTTGGTACTCGATCCGGCGGGCAGTCTCCATGGCCAGGTCTTTCAGCTTCAGAGTGCCCACGGCACCACGATGCATAGCCAGGCCGATGGCGTTGTCTACTGGAGCGTGCAGCTCTTCGGCACCACCATTGGAGAAGTGAGGGACTTCAACGATCTCGAAGCCAGCCCAGCGCAGGACGGCACCTTCTTTGATATCGCCAGTGCCCGGAACCACGTAGTTACCCACGTAAGGACCGAAGGCGCACAGGATGGCCGAGTAGATGTCAGGCTCCACATACACGGTGCGATCCGCTTTCGGGGTGCGCAGCTTGGAGAAGCGACCACGGGCGTAGATCAGCGCCGACAGGACGATGCGGCCATACTCAGCGGTGATGACCGGAGTACCCACGCCAATTGCACCACCTTGGCCCGACTGGCCGGGGATGTTCTCAGCGGCAAGGGCAACTTGCATGCCTTCGGCAAGGACTGCGCCATCGGCAGCCATGGCCAGCTCTTCACCCAGAGTCGCCGCGTAAGGCTGGCGAACATCGTAGTGGTTCATGGCGTCATCAAGGTCGGTAATCAGGCAGTCCGAGGTCAGCAGGCCATCAATGGTGATGGTCTTTTCGGCGTGCTTGATGTTGCTGCGTTGGTCGTCCAGGTTCGCACCCGGAGCCAGGTACTTGGCAGTGCCACGACCGATCACAGGGAATTGGGCAGACTTGCCGCTGGTGATGGTACGGACCAGATGGCGGTTCATCACAACGGTATTCTGAGCGAAGGCCGTCAGGACCTCACCCGAGAAGACTTTCATGAAGAGGGCTTTGCGGTCACCAGTGCCATTGATCTGACCGGGTGCAGCAACAGTAGTAGAAGCCATAGTGTTTCAATCCTTGAGACGAGCTTTGGGAAAGGGCTCACCGAGACCCAGCGCGCTTGCTGGAGATGGCCCTTGGGGAATTTCTTGAGGAGGGTCTTGCGGGTGTATCAGAAGCTCGACACAGCTACCCGTTGGATAACTTCGTCGGTGTACTTCGTGTCGCGGCCATAACGGCGATCAGCCATTGCCTTGACCATCTCGGAGTTATCCTTGAAGCCTTCAGCTTTAGGAGTTCCGGTGGAGGCGCCGGTGATGATGTTGCCTTTGGTGCCATGCTTGGCGGAATACTTCGCCTGGATGCCTTTGAGCATCAGGCCGATAACGCCCAAGTCATCGCTCTCGATGGCTCGATTGAACGAGGCGACTTCCTGAGCGTTCAGGTTGCTTGCTGCGAATTCCTGAAGGGCGTTGAACTGTTCTTCGCCGCCCACCAGTGAATGCACGGCAGTGGCGAAGCGCTGCTCCACAGCCTGACGCCCGGCAATGATCGAATCGACCACCACCTTTGGGTAGCCCTTCTCAGCGAGCTTGGCGAGGGTCTCAGCGCTCAGCTCACCGGCCTTTTCGAACTCTTCCGCCAGAGCGTTGAAGTCCAGACCCTTCGAGGCCAAGTCCTTGGAGAGCT
Organism: Pseudomonas sp. NUPR-001; assembly: GCF_052147955.1. Taxonomy (NCBI): domain Bacteria; kingdom Pseudomonadati; phylum Pseudomonadota; class Gammaproteobacteria; order Pseudomonadales; family Pseudomonadaceae; genus Pseudomonas; species Pseudomonas sp. NUPR-001. Next base: position 3,832,223 of record NZ_CP197353.1, on the reverse strand, counting down.
CGTCTTCGGAGTTCTTCAGTGCCTCTACATCAGCTTGAAGGGTCTCTTCAGGGGTTTTCTCACCAGCCTCTTCAGGCTTTTCCTTCGGAGTTTCATCAGAGGTTTTGCCCTCAGGATTCTCTTCCGAATGGTCTTTAGGAGTCTCCTCAGAGGCACCAGAACCAACCTCGAAGGTCTGTTCCTGATTGCCGATGGTGAGTTCGATTTTGGCTTCCTCGCTACCTTCAGAGGTAACGGCATCGCCATACAGTTCATGGGCCATCTATGAGAGGCTCCTTAGGCTTGTTGTGGGATTTGTTGCTGGGCTGCTTGGGTCATCGCCTGTTCGGCTGCTTGACCTGTTGCGGCCTGAGCCTGCTGTTGCTGCTGAGCCTGGAGGAACTCTTCGTCGGACATCACAAGTTCACTCACATCGAGTCCGAGGGGCATACCGATACGAGAGATCACGTTGCCGATCTTGAGGCGCTGCCAGGCAACCTCACCGAGGCCCTCAAGGGTCTGGATGAATTGCACGAGCTTATTGAGGTCGTAACCCCGGCCAAGGGCATCCACACCAGTGATAACCGTTGGCTCCACGAGACCATCAGGGAGGTCCGGGAGTGTCTTGGCGGTCATCAGGTTGGCGGTGGTGACTCGGATGTAGGGAAGCTGGAGCTCCTGGGTGAGGATCGAGTAGACCCCTCCAAGGGTGTCTTCCAGCTCTCGGGCCACGTAGCGGATTTCTTCAGCCGTAACCCGCTCGCCTGACCGCTGGACTGCGGAGTTGAGCATGAAGGCATACGACAGGCGCGCTTCAATACCGTCCGCTGTGCCCTTGGCCACCTGCATATCGCTGAACTTCTGAAGCTGGACAGGTTTGATGTCCTCTTCACGGCCCGCCACATAGGAACCGTTGGTTGCCTTGTTCAGGCGGCGGACCTGAGTGATCCCGTTGGGGTTCACCAGCCATACAACCTTGGAGGCAATCATCGCCATCTGAACGATGGACTTGGAGAGGTTCTCCAGGCTCAGGAGGTCCCCGTAATACTCTTCAACGAACGAGCGGCCATAGTGCTCACCATCGATCTTTGAGAGTCTCACGGGCATCCACGGGGATTTCCCCTTGGGATAGGTACTCTCAGTGCCCGCTACAGCCTCACCGCCGATCTCCTGATAGGACTGCCAATTCTCGCCATCCCAATAGACGTGCGTGAAGACATCCACAGGAGTTGAAGATTGGGAATCGTCCTCCAGCTTTGCTGAAGCGAGGAGCTCAGGAGGAAGCGAGGCTTTAGAGTAGCGATCACGGGCCACGATGGTCAGAACATTACCCATGCCGTCCCGCTCACAAACGAAGCGGTTGAGCCGGTAGAGTTTCAGGCCGTCCTCAGTCCAGAAGAACAGAACGTTACCCGCAATGACCAACTGTTTGAGGCCCTCAAAGAGGGTCACTCGGTGGCCAGAGCCCTCAAAGAACTTGAGGACAACCTTCTCCATCGCTGCAAGACCTTCATCCAACTTGGTCTTGGTGCCAGCACCCGAGCTTGCCTGAGCGGCTTGCTCCTGGTTGAGCTGGTAGCGGAAGAACGCTTCATTTGGTGGGAACATCGCAAGCATCAGCTTCGAAGCCAGATTATTCAGGCCCCTAGCGCCCACCGATTGATAAGGCGTGGTGTAGTTCGTGGACCCCGTGTCGGAGTCCTTGGGGAACAGCGAGGGAATCGTCAAGACAGCACAGTCTTCCGCGCGCTTGGTGTACGGGTTGCGGTCGTTTTCGAGACGCTTATAGGTCGTCTCTGCCCCTTCCTGGGGCTTGGCGTCTGCGGCCATGGTCCTTCCTTACACGTTGACTCCCGTGCCGGACCCGCTTGCGTTAGCACCTGTACTCTGTTGGATCTTGAGGGCAGACTTACCGCGCTTTCGCTTGACGGACTCGGACGCACCGGACTCCGTATCTTTGTCCTTTGAAACCTCACCTTGGGTCACCACTTCCGTTGCAGGAGTAGGGGCTTCACTAGCCACAGCGCTTGGCTTGCTAGTGCCCAATACATCGGTCAAAGGGCTGACTGCCTTCTTGAGGACTTTACTAACTCCGCCCATCGGCATGAGTCTCCATCACGAAGGATTTGAAGGTAGAGAACCCGGCCTTTCGGTAGGCATTCTCCAGTTGGGTAGGATTGGTGGACATCGCTGAGCCAGCTTCCGCTACTGCGGCCATGCCGGACTCCACGAAGCCCTTGAGGACCACTGCTGTGGCCCTTGCGATGCCCCTACCGGACCCTTGCGGAGTCGAGGTGAGGCACAGTTCATAGACCCCTAGCTTCTCTTGGTTGTACCAGAGAGGGCCTATGCTCAAGAGGACGCTCCCAAGGAGGTCCCCTGAATCGACATCGAAGAACCCCATTAGGGCTAACGAGTCTTCCCACGGCTTGGTAGCCCGGAGATACGTCTCAAGGGTGTCCTCAAGGGACGCCTCTCGGATGCACCGGAAGGGAGATCCGTCCTGGACACTCCAACCAAGCCCATGGATGTAGCGGGCTGTTTCCTCGTCCTTGATTAGCCGGTAGTGCATCCCAAGGGCTCTAAGGGATTCAGCCGCTTGTGGTGGCTGTGGTTCCATAGTTGGCCCCTGCTGTGGATGCGGCTACCTGAGTATCTCTGTTGATCTTCAGGGAAGCCTTGCCGCGTTTCTTGACCCCATCCGTGAGGTCTTGGCCGTCATCTTCACCATCCTGTCCGAGCTTTCGCTCAGTGATGGCATCAGGGGCGGTCACAGGTGCAGCGGGCAAGGTGACCTTAGGGGTCTTGGCCTTGCCGCCAAAGAGTGAGCCCATGTCAGTTCCTTCTTAACGCCGGGAGAGCATCAGGAGATGATCCAGGATTTCCTTCTGGCCCTTCATAAACCCCAAGTGGTGATCGGCGTTAGGCTTCACATTGTCCAGGGCTGCTGAAGGGTCAAAGCGTCTGCGGAGGTAACTGACTAGAGCCTTGCTGATTTGCGGGGCCTCATCGAGACCATCGTCCAGTTCAGCCTCCAGGGAGTCTTCTGCAAATACGTCCATGGAATCTCCAGATGCGTTGATGTTTACTTCTAAGGTGGGGAGAAACTCAGGCCGGAACCCAAGGGATTACCTTGCGATCCTGGAAGTCCCACTCGGAGCTTCGGCAGATACGGGCCACTTGGGCCTGTACCAGAGCGTCTTCAGGGGTCTTGCCTGCCTTGGCGAAGCACGAGACCACAGCGTCCCATAGGGTTTCCCCTTCGGACAGCTCTCGCTTCTTCCACTGGAGAACTCCTTCGCCTTTCCGTGGGCCACTCTTGAGGATCTTCTCCTCCTGGAACCACATGAAGGGGGCCTTGAGGAACTCTTCGGCAGTGCCCGCGCCCATCCCTGGACAGCCTTGATAGCCGTCAGTGATATCCCCCATGAGGGTCTGGTAGAGGTGCCAGTAATCGGCCTCTTCCTCACTGATGTCATAGAACTTCTTGCGCCCGTAGTCCCAGAACTCACCGGGGACGGTCTTGAAGTCCTTGTCACCACTCACAATGATCTTGCGACCCTTGATGTGAGGGGAGGTGGCCCAGATGCCTAAAACGTCATCGCCTTCCAGTGTGGGGACCATGAGGCACTCCCACTCAGCGAACACACGCTCTCGGACTTTGTAGTAGCAGAGAGGCTTACGCTTTTCCTTGCGGTTGCTCTTGTAGGTCTCCAGCACGTCCTTGCGCCAGTTAACCGAGTCGGTGAATGCGAGGTAAACCCGTGGGGTCTCCTCCAGTTTCAACCGACTGTTGACCTCAAGACACAGCTTCTCGATGGCGTTCTTGAAGATCGCGTAGGCTTCTTCAGGGTCACTGTGGAGGGTCCAGTGGACACCCCAGTCAATCTCCTGTTCGGCATTACTGCACGCCTGGTAGAGGGCCATATCGCCATCAATCAGGAGTGCAATACCGCTATTCGCGTTCTTCATAGGTCACGTCCTTGACCTCGACTGTCCGAACCGTTTCCTTGCGGACCAGAGTCACAGACTCCACGGTGTAGGTCAGTTCGCTCTTCAGGAAGCTCCAAGTGATCTTCGCCCAGGCGTCACCCTCGATCTGAGGGACATAGGCGATGGAGGTCTTTGGAATGCGTACCATGTTCTTCGGAGAGAAGCCCTCCTGAGCGAGGTACTTGGTGACCTCACCCCAAGAGACGCCCGTGGGGAGACCCAAAGGGGTCAGCTCAGGGGTTTCTTCCAGGGGCTTTTTCACTGCGGCTTTCCGTGCCATCAGTTCACCTCCTTGACGATGCTACGGATACCCGGCTCCGCTTCGTCCACCAGCGCCAGGCCAGTGGAAGTTACGAACCAGCGGTCACGAGCTTTGTTGTTGAGGACAGCCGTGATGTGCCCACGGGAGGCAGCTTCGGCAATGGTTGCGGCGTTCTTGCGGGAGAAGTCCGACTGGAAGCTCTGAGGGTTCAGCAGCATGTGGCGCAGGACGCTCAGGTACTCGTTCATTGAGTCACCAGAGCGGACAGCTTGGTGTGAACGTTCTTGGCTGCATCATGCTCGGCCTGAAGCTGGACGTTGTGAGTTTCCAGATTGGCCTTCGCAGCTTCGTTGAGCTTGATGGTGCCCTTGTGGGATGCCATCAGGTTTTCCAGCGCGGTCAGGGTTTTATTGAACCCCTTCAAGATGCTTTGCAGTTGCTTCATTGGTTGCGTCCTTGCGACGGTCGATGAGTGCTTGAAGAGCCAGTAGGGAATCCTCTGGGAACTCTTTAGCGATGGTTTTCTTGAATCCGTTGGCAAACGGCATCAGGGCCTCCCATTCAGGAGAGAATGCGAGGTGCGTGATGTCAGCCCAAGCGGCCAGGAGGGATAGCACAGGTCCCGAGAGGGTTACCTGACCATCCGGGGTTACTTCTTGGAGGTGTCCAGGGAGCAAACGTGGGAGGTGCGTGAGGAGCTCCAGCCGATCCACTTTGAAGCGGACCGTGAGGGACAGCCCGAGGAAGACACCTGGAACCAAGTCCTTCTGAACGATCTTGAAAAAGGGAGCTGTCTCAGCTTGCCTCAGTCGGGAGTGAGCCTCTTGAGAGACCTCAGGAGTCTTCAAGAACCGCCCACGGGAGGCCGCTAGGACCTCCATATGGATATGGACAGGCTCAGACATCGTAAGGCACTCCGCCTGCACGCTCCTTCAGGTCTCGCTTCTTGGCCAGGAGCATTTGCTTTCGAGCCTCTCGGCGCTGATACAGGGCCAGGGCGGTGAAGGACACCGGAGAGGTCAGGAGGAGGCAGAAGCTCCCCACGATCACAAGGAAGTCACTCTTGAGGAACTTCCAAGCCTCAGACGCAAGCTCGCTCAGCCACTCGGGGACCCTCATGAAGATCGAGAACACGAGGGCAATCAGCGGAGCTTGGGCGAGGTCCCGAGTAGATGCGGAGCGGTAGTCCCAGCGGAAGCCCTTGATGGCTACCCGGTAGTGCGCCCAGATGAGGCTCCCCACGAGGAGGACGCCAACGGCCAGCAGAGAGCTCAAGGCCCAGAGTTGAAGATGGTTCATCAGCGTTTCCTTAGGCAGTTGGTAGGGTGTGGGGAGGGTGAGGCCGCTCAACGATCCCCGAAGGGCTCTTAGCGAGGTCAGCGAGAGCGTTGATGTCGAAGTGTGGGCCGAAGATCATTGCGCCTTTGTAGCGGAAGTTCTCGCGCCGCTCATGTTCCAAGGCGGTCTGAAGTGCCAGCCAAGCGGTTTGCACCACCTCACCTTCAGTCATGTGAGGGGAGAGGAGCCAGTGGCGGCCCTTCCACTTCAAGGGCTCTCCAGTGATGTTACATACGCCTTCAACACAGGAGATGCGCAAGGAACCTTTTGCGGGATCCACAATGAAGTCAAAGCCGGGGTAGCTCACCTCCTTGAGGATTGCTTCCACCTTTTGTTGGTATTCAGGGGTCATGGGCGATCCTCCACGATGCACACGCCAGAGAACGGGCGAGTGAGATACTTATCGTTCCAGTGTTTGACGTTAACGGTGATGGTCTTGGGATTGATCTTGATGATCTCCGCCAGGGCGAGACCCTTACCCTCTCCAGTGGTCTGGTAGGCCACTCGTTGGCCCACTTTTAGCTCACGGCCAGTCACATCCTTGGGAACGGTGCTCATACGTCAGCCTCCGCTTTGTCGTGACGGATACCCTTGAAGCGGGGTTCACGAAGGGCTCCTGTAGGGGTCATCTTCATGGCCTCGACCTCAACGATCTGGCCGACGATCAACGAGGGATCCTTCAGCCAAGCCTTGCGGGTCTCGAAGTCACCACCAGCTACGGGGATGTCCACCAACAGGCCGTTCTTCAGACGCCAGCGGCAGAGGAGGGCACCAGCCATACCGGCCATCTTGCCCACACCTTCTTGAACGCCAGTGACCTTGAGGTCCTTGGTGATCTTCTCTTTGATCCGCATGATTCTGTGGTCCCGCTTCCCGGCTTCCCAGGTCGCTTCGAGATCTCGAACGATCACCCCTTCACCGCCATCATCGATAACCTGTTCGGCAATCACTTGGGCCAGCTCAAGGGTCACGCAGGTGAACTCAGGGAGGCGCACCAGAGGGGCCTTGTCGCGGGTCATTGGGAGACCACAGCGCTCAGCTCGCATCATCCGATCACCGAAGGCGCTCTTTGTGGTGCCCTTGGTGAAACCTTCCAGACTCAGGAAGTCATGCACCACGAGGCGCAACGACTCATCACGCTTGTGACGGCGGAAGGCCCCGGAGGTGTCCTGAACGGGTGCATAGGAGAGGGCCTCGAAGAAGTCTTCAGGGGACCCCTCGGGGATCGGGTTGAGCTTCAGGACTTCGCCAATGACCACAACGGTCTTCGGGATGTTGAGCTCTTCCAGGCGGCGCTCAATGTGCCCACAGGACTTCATCTGTTCGCCAGTGCGGCTGAAGGTCGCCCAGCCACCAGCGATCCACACGAACAGGGCAAAGACCCCATCGAGCTTGGTGGTGACGTGGTAAAGGTATTCAGCGGGCTTCAGGTTCTTCTTTGCGACATCATCGAGGTCCTGAACCAGTTGCACGAGCTTGGCGGGTTTGCGGCCAGTCATGCGGGTCAAAACGTTCTTGTCTACGGTGCTCATTTGACACCCCCAGCTTTGGCCGGGGAGAGCTCGATGATGTGCTGAAGCACTGGCTTCCACACCTTCCACCAGTCAAGTGCAGCACGGTCCATGGAGGCGATCCGCTCATCACTGAAGGCCCACCACTCGCTCAGGCGGTGTATCTGGCAGCCGATCTGCATATGGGTCGCGGTGTAGGTGACAGGGTAGCGCTCACACTGCACAGCTTTGACCTCAGCGAGGTTTCCGCCGGTCCCCCAGAGAGACCGCACAGACTCCAGGTTTGCACCGGCCAGGTTTGCACCGGCCAGGTTTGCACGGGCCAGGTTTGCACCGGCCAGGTTTGCACCGGCCAGGTTTGCACGGGCCAGGTTTGCACCGGCCAGGTTTGCACCGGCCAGGTTTGCATCGGCCAGGTACGCATCGGCCAGGTACGCATCGGCCAGGTTTGCACCGGCCAGGTTTGCATCGGCCAGGTACGCATCGGCCAGGTCTGCATCGGCCAGGTTTGCACCGGCCAGGTTTGCATCGGCCAGGTACGCATCGGCCAGGTCTGCATCGGCCAGGTTTGCATCGGCCAGGTTTGCATCGGCCAGGTACGCATCGGCCAGGTCTGCATCGGCCAGGTCTGCATCGGCCAGGTTTGCATCGGCCAGGTTTGCATCGGCCAGGTCTGCACGGGCCCCCTCAGGGTTCCCTTCAAGCCACAGCTTGTGCTTTTCCAGAATCACACGAAGGTCGTCAGCGGTATAAGTGCGCATGGGTCATTCCTTTGGAGAGAGGTGGGATAGTTCTAAGGTGGGGAGAAACCTCGGAAGCTGTCCCAGAGATCCCTTCGGATGAACCAGAGGAGAGCAACAAACTGAGCGCCAAAGACGCCCAGCTTGAAGGTTGTTGAGAGGTCCATCAGGAACGGACGGTGGTTTGCTCGAAGCCCAACAGGCCTGCGCTCAAAAGTTCCGCAACGGAGTCCTCAATGCCGCAAGAGGTGAGGGCTTCAGCTACGTCTTCCATGGCCTTTTCTTCACTGGCCCACAGGCACTCATTGAGGCCGATGTCCCACTCACACCAAATCTTTGTTACTTCCATGTGTTACTCCTTAGTGGCACTCAAACCACGTCTTGCCGATCTTCCCTTCGGTATCCAGGCGGACCTTGAAGTTGAAGAACTCCTGGGTGTCTCGCATGGCTAACTGGGATTCCCGCTTGACGATCTCAGCGATCTCAGGCGTTCGGCAGGCGTATTGATATTCGTCGTGGACCCAAGCGAGCTGGCAATAATCACCATCCCAGCCTTGTTTCAGGCCGAGTCTCGTTAGGCGTTTGATGGTCTCCACACCCCACTTCTTGCAGATGAGGGCACCTGCGGATTGAAGGAGGGTGTTAGGAGCCGAGTGGGGAGAGCGGATGTGGAGCTTACGTCCGTCCAGTCCGATCAGGTGGCGGCGCTTCCAGGCAATCTTCTGTTCCTTGCCGACCCATTCAGAGCTCTTCACTAGGACCGCTTGAATCGCATCACGGAGCTTCTTGATGCCAGGGGTTTTCTTCAGGAACTCCTTCATCAGCTTCTTGCCGATGGTCTTCTGTTCCTCAGCGGTTCCCAGCGGGAGAACGATCGATCCGATCTTCTGAGCACCTGCCCCATAGAGGAAGGCGTAGATGAAGGTCTTGGCCTGGCCACGGGTATCGAGACCAGCGGCCTCCATGTTGACCGTGTGGATGTCCCCGTTGAGGACGATGTAGGCGTATTGCCCATCATCGAAGGCCCACACGAAGTGGCCCAGACAGCGGAGCTCAAGGCCTGAGGCGTCGATGCCGACTTGGACCCAGCCTTCGGGAGCCCCGAAGAGGCCCCGGAACTCTGCACCCCAGCCACCAGCGAAGCCCCACAGGACGTTGCCGTCCTTGTCGAGTTTCACGGAAGGGACCTGAGCGAGGTTTGGGAAGCTGTGAGTGGCCCGGCCAGTGACCGCGCCGTTGGTGTTCACATAGCCATGAATGCGCCCCTGAGGGGTCACCAGCTTGAGCCAGGCGTTGTCACCTTCTGCTAACTGCCCGATCCGTTTCTGAATCGTCAGGTACTCGGTAACGAGCTGGGCCTCTGGGAACTCCAGGGCCTCCAAGGTGCTTTCATCGACCTTCGGTTGGCCCGTCTCGGTGAACTCCGTAGGAATCCACCCCATGAGCTTCAGGCATCGGGCAATGTGGACCCGTGAGCCAGGGTTGAAGGTCACGTATTTGATCGGCATGAAAGCCGCCCCAGCGGTGTAGCCGAAGCGCTTGTTGTCCTTGGCGGGAACCTTGGGGGTCTTCGTGGCTGGCTCGAACCAAGACCCGAAGGTCTCCACGAGGGAGGTCTCCAGCTCAGCTCTTCGGGCCCCGAGTTGCGCGTAATAGATCGCCGCTTGCTTCTCGTTGAAGGGGAAGCCATTGCGCTCTTGCTGGGCGATCATCCAGCAGGTGTCATGCTCCAGCTCGATGGCTGTGAGCGGGTACTTGGCGGTGTTCAGCAGCTCGTAAAGCTTGGCCGTGACCTCCACGTCCTGAGCACAGTAGGAGAGCATCTCTTCCGAGAAGACTGCCCAGGCGTCCTCAGTCTCAGCGGCATAGTTGCCCTTGAGGATCCCCAGACGGTAACCCCAAGCCTTCAGCGAGTGGCTCGCAAAGAGCTTGCCGGGGAGGATCCCCTGGCGCATCAGCTTGGAGTCTTTGAGTTCCAGGGAGGAGAAGATCAGGCGGGACACCACAAGGGTGTCATAGATAGCAGCCGGATTAGGCTTGAACCACGGGAAGATTTTCTGGATGGTCGGGACATCGTACTTGATGACGTTGTGCCCACCGATCCGGTAAGGACCATCCGCTTCGAGCTCTTCAGGCGAAGGCTCAGCCCATGAGAGATCCATGAGCTTGCGGAGGCCCTTCTCCACGTTGTCCGGTCGATATCGCCAAGTGCGCCCCGAGAGGGAGTCCTTGATGACCAAACAGTGGATCTTTGAAACCGTGTCGAGTAGCCCATCCGACTCAACGTCGAATAGGTGCATAGGTGGCCTACTTGATTCCTTTCAAGATGGCGTAGGACCTCACGGCCCTCCACATGAGATGAGCGGTGAACCACGGGACCCCGAGGACCTGCATGGCTTCCAGGAAGATCCAGTCGGCGCCCTCACGGGTGACCCGAGTGACTTCTCCATCGCGGATCATCAGCCGGTGGACACAGAGGTAGTCGTGGACCACAGCGGCCTTCGCGTAGGGCCCCCAAGGGGAGAACGCTGACCAGAGGCTCCGAGGGATACTCGCCCCGTCCGTGACGAACCCAGCAGGGACTCTCACGTAGGTCGAGGAGTCCTCATGCCCGAGGTAGTAGAAGAACTCTTCTAGGAGCTCGAAGGTCTCCGAGGTGCCGTCCACTGGGGTGAGCTTCAAGGGAGTCGTGAACGAGCTCATGCCTGAGGGATCTCGAAGAGGAGGGTGTAATCGGGGAACTTGGCCTGCATCCGGCGAATCCGGTCACAGAGACGCTTCGGGACCTCCCAAGAGCGGATCAGGGAGATTGTCTTGTCCTGGTGGTCCTTGAAGAAGGCGTCAGAGATGGTCCATTGCGAGCCATCCCAACATGCCTGGTTGATGCCAAAGTCGAAGCCGTTGAGGATGGCCTGAGGATCCGCGCCGTCGATCCAAATCAGATTGACCTCCTGACCGTTCGGGGCCACGAGCCAATCAATGGCCATGATCCCACGGTCCTTGAGGTTCCCCTCGGTGTAGGCCAGCGTGCATCCTGTGCGGCCAGTGAAGCGGAGCTTTTGGAGTTTTTCGAGGACCTCTTTGCGGTGGGCTGTGCCCAGGTACTCAGGCCAGAAGTCGAGGTCTTTGACCTGTTCTTTGCGGCCCGAGTAGAGGTCTCGGAGACAGCCACCAGCAAGGATCACGGGGTAACCCACAGCGGCTGAGATGGCTTCTTGGAAGATTTCCCATGAGAGGGGCATCTTTGGATAGGCGATCATTGCGATCTTCCTTGATTAGAACCCGTGCGACGTTGCGTCACCTTCCGGGTCGTCTTCACACTCGGGGTCGTAGCCAGTACGTTCCGAGAGGAGACCTGTGATGGGGTCGTAGGCCAGATAGATGACCTTGCCTGTTGCTTGGCCCGTGAAGCGATCCTTGAGAATCCTGAAGGTCGTTGTCTGAGCCTTCACCGGGTCTTTGTCCTGCTGGTTCCGCTCTAGGCCGAACATGAAGAAGGACCAGAAGCCAATGGCGCGGGAGCCCTTGAAGTGCCGGATCATGACTCGACCACCTTCCTCGTGAGGTTTCCCCTCGGGGGTGCTCAAGTGGGAGATCAGGTGGATGATGATTCCGAGACGCTTGGCGATACCGGCCACAGCCTCCATGAGGATCTCAAGGGATTCCTTCTCGTTGGTTGGGTCGGCTAGGGCGGTGAGGTGGTCCACGTAGAACAGGCGGATCCCCAAGGCCTGAGCCATATAGTTGATCTTCGCCTCAACGGTCTCCCACTCGGTGCCTCCCCATGCGTCGTAGAGGGTCACCTTGTCACCCATTGCATCGAGTTGAGCGTCAAGCTCCTCCTCGGTCCAGCCATCGTCAGGGACGTGGAAGCGCTTCCCGGCCATCTTGCCAGCGATACGCTTCCCGGTCTCCACGATGTCCTGTTCCAAGTAGACGACGCCCACGGGCTCCTTCAGGACCTCCACGTCATACGCCATCTGTTGGGTGAAGAGGTCAGTCTTACCGACCCCCGTGCCCGCGCCGAAGGTGTACACATCACCCCAACGGCGCCCATAGGTGAGCTTCGTGAGGCTTGGGAGGAACCACGGGAGGCCCATCTCGGGCTTCTCTTTAATCCTGGAGCGGATCTCGGAGATGTTCACCAGACCATCAGGGCGGTAACTCTTGGCGTTCCAGATGGCCTCAATGACCGCTTGCCCTTTGCCCGCCAGGAGGCACTCATTGGCGTCCTTCAGGGGCAGCTCAGCGATTTTGCAGGTCCCCGGCTTGAACAGAGGGGCAACCTCTTGAGTCGCATCTCGGCCAGGGTCGTCCATGTCAAACATCAGGACCACTTCATCGAACTTGCTGAGCCACTCGATGTTCTCGGAGATAGCCTTCTTAGCTCCATCGGCGCCCGTTGGGAGGGACACCACGGGCCATTTGTTGCCCTGGAGCTGGGAGACAGTCAGCGCATCGATCTCACCTTCAGTGACGACCACTCGCTTACCGCCATCCTTCCACAGCCACATGCCGTAGAGGTACTTGCCGATTTTGCCGGTGGTGGTGAAGTCCTTGTCTTGGAAGCGGATCTTCTGGGCGACCAAGGAACCTGAGAGGTCCCGGTAGTTCGCCACTTGGGCCCACTTACCGTAGGCCTTGCCGATCATGTAACCCCACTTTTGGCAGGTCTCCTGGGAGATCCCTCGGATCTTCAGGGCTTCACAGCGGCCCTGATATTCGTCCTGAGTGAGCACTCCCTTAGCTGGGGGCTTTGCTTCTCGCCGGGTTCCCTGGCCTTCGCCTGGACGGGTTTCCCCACATGAGAAACAGTGGGTGTGTCCATCGGAGTAGTGGGCACATGCGTCCGAGGAACCACAGTCATTACATTCAGCCTTGTAGAGGAACTCAGACTCCTCATGTTCATGTGCCATGGGAGCTCCTTACAGGGGATTCTTGCTGAGCCAGGCGGCCACATCGAACGATGGGCAGGCCTTCATGAACTCATTGGGGGTGATCTTGCCGTCACCATTCAGGTCCGGGGAGAGGTCCCGGTGACCGAGGATCTTGGCGCGCTCATAGCGAGACTTGAGCTGTCCCAGAAGGACCCTCAGGGTGTCGTATTGAGCCTGGGTGAAATTGTCCGAGGGTTTCCCGAGGGCATCCACACCACCGACCATGCAGACCCCAATGGAGGTGCTGTTGTGGCCGGACACATGGGCACCGATCTCAGACTCTCGCCGGCCATTCTCGATGGTCCCGTCACGACGAATCACATAGTGGTAACCGATGGTCACGAAGCCGCGCTTGAGGTGCCATTGAGTGATTTCGCGGCGCCCAATGTCAGCCTTCGGGCCAGTTGCGGAACAGTGCACAACAATCAGGTCTGTACGGTCTCGGTCCTTGAGGCGTGGAGTCATTTGGAGCTGTCCTTCTTAGGACGTAATGCCGGGTGAAGCGGACGAGAGGGCTCTTGCAGCCACTCTTCGGGAACGACCTTCTTGGCGTACTTGAAGCCGTTCTTTTCACACCACATTGCGTAGGTGGTTGGGGAACCCTTGTAGAGCTTCGCTTGGGGATTGCTGAAGACAAACCGCACGTCCAAATCAGGGTATTGCGCCTTGATGAGGGTGTGCTTCTTACGGTCGTCAGAGTCGAAGAGACCCTTTGACTCGATGATGATGTTGTTCTTCAGAACGAAGTCAGGGGTGTACTTGTGGGCACTGGCGGGGACCTGGTAATCCAGGAAGTAGGCTTCGAAGGGGACCTCAGGGCCCAAGGCTTTCGCGATGGTCTCCTCAAGTCCCGAGCGATACCGAGCCGGATTAGTACCCGGCTTGATACCACGTTTGAATCCTGTAGACCGGCCCTTAGAACTGCGGCTGGTCATCACCATCGTCAGCATCCTGGCTGTTGTCGTCGTCAGCGTTGAAGCCGTGGTCATCGACCTCGAATTCACCTTCGTCATCACCGAAGCCGAAGGCATCAGCGTTACCGCCACCAGTGAACTCCTTCAGCTTCAGGATCTTCACGGCGCGGATTCGCAGAGTTACACCAGCGCCCAGAAGGGCGGTGTAGAACGGGGAGACGAAGACGGAGATGCGTGCCACAGTGCCGGTGCCGATCTTCAGGTCATGGGTCAGGGCTTTGCCCTTACCATCGAACAGAGCGATCTTGCGCTCAACGGTCTGACCGGTTTTCCGGTCGGTGTAGCTCGCCTTCGACTTGAAGTTGAAGACCAGATAGTCCTCACCGTTCTCGTCGGTCTCCTCCACTGGGAGGTCCGCCAGCTTCACCTTCTTGCCGGAGCCTTTCTTCTTGGACTCCGCTTCCTGTACTTGGCGGTCGTGCTCTTCCTGCTGAACCTTCTCCAGGAGCTCCAGGAACTTCGCCGCTTGAGGGTCGGAGGCCTTGGCTTTCAGCTTGGTCTTGTAGACACCAGCATCATCGAACTTGGTGTCAGGTTTCAGCAGGCAAGGCCAGATGAGTTCACCGGCTGGGGAGATTGCTTCTACAGAGTTGTTCTCAGCCATTGCGGCAGATTTCCTTATCAGTTGTTGCGGAAACGCTCTTCCATGGCTTCCAAGGAGCTGGAGGAGACCCCGAACTCTTGTTGCAGGGCGAGTGCTTCGCTGGGAGGGAGATAGCCGAGTTCTTCAACTGCGGCCTTGACGCGGGATAGAGGAGTCCCGGACGGGATCCCCTGAGGGGTTTCTTGCGGAGTGCTCATGCTGCACCAAGGCCGAGCAACGGCTTGACCTTGTTGACCATCTCTTCCGGTTTGCCCCAAGAGTTCACCACGAGGGTGTCAAAGGGGTGCGCCATGAGGGCGATGTCAGAGATGTGATAGGGCGCCTCATCCACGTCCTGAATGAACCAGTCACGGACAATGCGGACAGTCTTCGCACCGGGCAGGGCTGCCAGAGTGGAATACTCGTTCGGCAGTCGCATATCGGTGACCACAACAACATCAGTTGCGGGGTTGGCCAGGCCTTTGGCGACCTCAATGAGGCCCAGATTGAGCCAGATGTTAGGCTCTTTCAGGAACTCACGGCGGAACTCGGTCCCGTAGTGTTGAAGGTGCCACCGGAGGGAGCGGGGAGAGGTCTGGCAGTAGTCGGTATGACACTCCAGGAACTCCTTGTAGTCCCCTTCAGGAAGCTTCTCGATGCTCAAGGCTACGCTGTCCGTGTCCTTGGCTGAGGTGTGCATATGAGCTTCCAAGCGAGGGTCGCCAAGAGCCTCCGCACATTGCTTCTTCAGAACGTCTGCAAAGGCTACGCGGAAGACCTTGAGACCCAGTTGTTTCTCAAGGTGCTCGATGAGGGTGTCCTTGCCGGATTTCCCACGGATGCTATTGAGGGCGAGGATTGGCTTAGTCATGCCTGCACCTCTTTACGGGAGAAGAGGGCCTTGGCTGCGGACCATGCGGATGACAGCCAGGACTTTGGCTTCTGCACTGCCTGCGAGACTTTCTCCTGGACCACCTTCGAGGCCCTAACTGGGAGGCTCAGATAGACGTTCCTGAAGGCCAAGGCCTGGGCATACATCGCCGGGGTGATTGCATAGTGGCTGCCTTCGATGGTCACGAAGTCCTTCCGGGAGTTCGCTGGGATCTGGGCGAGGATCTCGCGGCCTCCTTTGGGGAGGACACGTTGGACGCTGAACAGCTTTTTGCCTGGGGCGTACCGAAGAACTAGTGTCATGGCTCACTTTCCTGTGGGCATAAAGAAACCCGCCGAAGCGGGTCTCTGGGAGGTTGTGTGGTTAGTTCTAAGGTGGGGAGAAACCTCAGGCGAAGGCGTATTGGGAGGCCATCACTTGGGAAAGATCCAGGGATCCCTTCAAGGGAATCTCTGAGAGCTTCTTCAGGTTCTCGTCGCTGAGCTGGTCTGACACTTGAGCCGCGAAGATTGCCAGTACGTCTTGCTCACTGTACGTCCTGACGAACTCCTCGCGGATGATCCTGAAGAACTTCCCGGATTCCCCAGCGTGGGTCCCAAAGGAGTCATGGATCATGGCGAAGGAGCGGATCCCTTCCTTGTAGCCAGCGGTGACGGTCTGCATGAGGTGACTCGCGTCCATGGAATGAATGAAGTTAGGACTGATCCCGTTCTTCTGGGCGACCTTATCGATGTCAGGAGTAGCGTGAGTGATCTGTACCCTGACCCTGACCTCGCCGGTCTTCACGCCTTTGTCTGAGTGACCCGTTGCTCCTTCGCGATTCTCAACCTCACCATTGAAGTCCCGGATGAGGCTCGCACCGAAGACCGTCTCAACTCGCTGAGTGGTCCGCTTGCGGTACTCCTGCCAGATGGTGAAGCCAGCCGGTGTGGTCCACCGAACGGGGAGACCTTGGGAGCCCAAGAGTGAGGCCGCACTTTGAAGCCAGTTCATTGCCTCCACGGCCTTAACCACTACTGCACCCACAGCGTCCCAGATGTGTTTTGCCAGGTAGCGAGCCATTTGGGATTTCTCTGACGGGCTTGGCCAATAATGCCCCTTACCAGACTCCATGGATGGCCGGATAATGTCCGTCATGATCTGCTCAGCGAACCCATATTCGCGTGACCCGTATGCCAAAGTCATAACAGAACGCTTGGTTTCACTGCGCGTAATGCCGTAGGCTAGCCACCGTTCAGCACAGGTTTTAGAGCCGAGCTGAAGAACTGTTGTGCTATTCTCCTTGTCTGTACCTTTGTCGTGCACTTTCTCAACGAACTCATCGGAGCTTCCATGGGCCAAGTCAGCTTCAAGCTGTTTGATCACCTTCTCAGCAACCATGCGGTAGATATCGCTGGGTCGCTCGGTAGGGATCAAGTTGACGGCAGACCCTCCGATCTCATCCTTGAGCATTGCACTGAAGTGTTGAAGTCCCGAGCACGAACCATCAAAGGCGACTGGAATATGACTGACGAAATCACCTCCCTTGAGCTTGAAGCCTTCCCATTCGAAACAGAAGGCCAAGAAACCGAAGGGGCAATCTACAGTTGTCCAGAAGAGCTCTTCGAAGGGATTCCGGGCGCAGTCGAGGATGACTTCCTCATGACGTTCGACCCAAGCCAAGCGGTCATCGAAGCTGACCTTATCGACCCCCGCGCAGTTGGCGCCGTGAATTGCCAACCATTTAGCTCCCTCAAGGCCTAACGCCTTCCCCTCGGAAAACCGGAGGATGCCCTTCATGAGGTCATCCCCTTGAGGGTTCAGTAGGGTCGTCGCATAGATACGGCCTCTGAAGTCCAGGTTGTGAGGGAAGTAGATTGCAGCGTCATCCCTGAATTTCTGCCCTTGAGTCAAAATCGACTCAACCCGTCTCCTGCGGGACCCCAGAGAATCCATCTTCTGATAGTGCTCAAAGGCCGCTTTCCGATAAGCCAGGCGCGCCTCTGGGTTCGTGTCGATGTCGTGGGGTTTATCTGGAGGGTCTTCCCCGAGGATGCACGGGTAAGAGGAGATCACGTTGCGTTTCCACGAGAGGACCTCACGGGCCACGTCGAGGACAGGCGTGTTGATTGCCCAGGCGGTCTCCTGGATGGCGTTCACGGCCGCATAGACAGGGGTGAGGTCGAGCTCGTTATAGACGCTCTTCACGACCTGCATAGGGGCGCGGACGAAGAGGATAGGGCGGGTGTGCTCGGTGTAGTAGCCACCACCCATCCAATGGGTCCACGGATTCGGGGGGACCACGGTAGGGAGGTGCACTGTGGCCATCTCGGCCAGCTTGAGGTTGATCCTGTTGGCCCTCTCAGCGAACTCAGGGGACATCGACAGGACCAGTGAGGTGTCTTTGACTGAGGCAGAGCCTGAGGAGACCCTCTGGAGATGCCCAAGGCCGGTTGCCTGAAGCGCGATAGACAACAGGTGCATGCCGACCTTCACAAGGTCAGCCTCATTGCGACCATCTTCTTCGACCTCAAGCCTCCTCTCCCAGGCTTGCAGATAGGCGCGCTTAACGTGGTCCCCGTGGCGCTGTTTAAGACCCTGCTCAATAGCGCCCTGATAAGCCCTGCCATATTCAGCCTTCAGCTTCTCAGCCTTGAACTGAGTATCCAAGTCCAAGCCGATCTTCCGGGCCACGACGGTGTTAGTCATAGGCTTACCCATGAAGGCGGTCATAGTGGCCCTCAAGGTGATGTAAGCAACCACCTTCGAGTCCATCTTCTCGATGTACTTGAGTAGTGTGGACTTG
Source organism: Pseudomonas sp. NUPR-001 (assembly GCF_052147955.1). Classification (NCBI taxonomy): domain Bacteria; kingdom Pseudomonadati; phylum Pseudomonadota; class Gammaproteobacteria; order Pseudomonadales; family Pseudomonadaceae; genus Pseudomonas; species Pseudomonas sp. NUPR-001. The sequence continues at coordinate 3,814,229 of NZ_CP197353.1, read as the reverse complement.
CGACCACCTTTAGGGCCACTGGCCTCTTCCCTCCAGTCGTCAATTGCCTTGGCAACTAAAGGAACGCCCTCGCGGAAGATCCATGAGTAAGCCTGGACGCCATTCACGTCCCCTTCCTGCATCGACTTCTCAAGTTCCTTTGTGAAGTTCAGAGTCCCAAGCTCCGATCCCTCGATTTCTAATTGTAATTGTCGTTCAGCCAACGCTGCCCCGAACTTCTCTATCAGGTGCTCATGCGGTGTCATTTGATCCCTCCAAGGATCAGCAGGCAATAGGGTGCCAACATAGAAACTTGGGAGTCATTCACACGGACACTCTTATAGAGTATCTATATGTAATCCCAGAAGGATCTAAGGTGGGGAGTTACTAATCGTTTCTAAGGTGGGGAGAAACTGTCAGCGCTTGGCTGAGGAGGCGCCCAGGTATCGCAGAATTGCCCCAGCAACCCAGGCGAAGCTACACACCAACAAAAGCCCGCAAGACCCCATTAGGAGGGGCCTGAGGAGATCCGCGAAGACCTCCGTGGGTACAAAGAACCAGACAAGGGAGAGGACAATGCAGCCGCCCCACATCCAGGCATACGCCTTGGCCACGAGCCATTCCATACTGGACGCTAAGGCATCCCCCCAACTGCTCATCTGGTGCCTCCTGCGGCTATCCATCTGAATACCTCTCGATGCGTCCAAGATAGCGAGCTGCTACCTGTATGTCCATACAGCAATATGCATTTATGCATATTTATTTTAGGAGGACCCGTTAAGGGCAGGCTCCGAGGCAAGCGAATCAAGGGTTTTAGCCCACTGTCCCGGTGCGTAGCTCTTCAAATGCTCCTCAAGGAACGCCTTGCCTACCTCGATCCAAGCCGCTCGATCATCAGCCTGACCGTGGACGTTGAGGATGTTGCTGAGGGGCGGCATAGATGGGTGACAGCGGGTCAGTTCACGCCCTGAGCGAAACTCACTGAGGCACACGCACTCACCGAAGGGCTCGCTGTGAAGGATGACCTTGAGGGTCTTGCCAGGAGGAACCTCAGTGAGGATCACCGCCAGTGGCTTCACAGAGACCTCCTGGAGAGGCTCCCCGGTGAGGATCTTGGTAGCACGGTATTTACTGCGCTTCATGGTTTGACTCCCTTCTGAAACCTTTGGGCTGTTTCACCGGGTTCCAACGTATCCAGGTTGCACACTCCCGCTCTGGAGGAGACAAAAGGAAGTCTTCCAGGGGAGCGGCTTGGATAACCCAGAGTGGATGTTGACGGGGCGGTAGGGCCCCCTGGATCTCCCTCTGAGCTTCCTCATGGGAGATCGCATGGACTTGGCGGGAATGGATCCCTTGCAGGAACCTCCTACGGCTCCCGGTGAGGATCTCGAAGGATCCGGTGGGAGAGACCTCAGGAGTCGGAGTTGTCTCCTGTTCGTGACTTAGGCTGGTCATGCTCAAGCTCTTTGATTACTTCAGCTACTGTGGTCTTGCCACGCTCCTTCGCGTCAGTCAGGAGAGCAAGCAAGTCCTTGCGTACTTCGGGAGGCACGTGAGGGACGACTTTAAGGGTCAGCTCCCCTTCTTCGATGCGGCCTACGAGAGCGTCCCCGATGGTCCATTCCATTGATGCCATTACGTTGGCTGGCAACCGGATTGCGGCGCCATGACCCCACTTCGCTATTTTGAAGAGCACAATGAGCCTCGCTTATGCGGTGAATTGGTAGCGGCGGCATTGTGAACCCTGTCAATGAGGCTGTCATTGGGATTGTCGTCTTAGTGTGCGAGTTTTCAGCCGACACACATGCCGCAAAGCCTTGAGAGGCAGCCTTCTTGAGGGCCTCTTTAGGAGCCTTTGCAGGCCTCGAAGTGTTCGACTTTTTGAGCATGAGTCTTCCCGTGAGCTCTCCCTGAAGAGGCTCATTAGTTGTGCGCAGTGTGCGATTAAAGGTTAAGCCTGAGTGGCTCCCGAAGGACTCTCTTTAAGAGCCCTTGAGGTGATACTCAGGGTGCTGCGGTCACCTTCTAGGTTTCATGCCTGACTCCTTACCCAGACAATCAGGGAACATGGGCCATCTATCCGAGCTACTCGCGGGGAGTACCTCCTGGGATAGGCAGCGATCACAAAGGGATCTTCGGCCACTTCAATGCCTCGACCATCCAACCAGCAGCGGATCCTATAGGAGCTCATTGGGACACCTCCTCTAACTGTTCCCTGCGCCATGGGTACTTAGTCATTTTGGAGAGGATCGTGCAGCCTTGTTTGTGGGTCACAGGTGAGGAAGTCATATAGACCTTATTGCGTGTCTTGTTGTTGACAGCAACGACGTGATAAAGCCTCATTTCACCAACTCCCGATTGAACCTCGCAAGGTACTGCTGAGCCGTCTCCACAATGTACCGAGTTTGATTAACCTTCTCTGCAAGCTTGCGTGAGTAAATCTCGGCCACTGCCTTTCCTGTAACTTTGCTGCTTACTATCCAGCTACCACAATGAATCTCTAACTCGGGGATCATCTCTGTTGCCTCTGATTGAAGGGCGCTATATGCGGTGAGTTGTGAGGCCCTCCTTGTGGGCCCCTTACAGGTGCTTCCCTGAGTTAGTAACCGAGCCATCCTAAAACTTCCTCGCTCTCGTATTCTTCCTTGTCCCCGAGATCCGTGAAGAACTCTTCCAGTACCGCCTCGTGTTTCTTCAGTTCACGCATGGCTTCCGCCTTCGATACAACTTCAGACCAGCTTTCCGAGTAGGTCATTTAGAGCTCTCCAGGTGGATCAACAGGGCGCTTTATGCGGTGTGTTGCGTTTCGATGGGGCAAATGTAGATTCAATGAATATCCATCGTCAAGCACTTTTTGAAGATTCATTGAATATTCGTGTGTATTCATCGGCTATCCCTAGGGAAACCTGAGGAGAGGGCGGTCTAAGGTGGGGAGAAAGGGACAGGCGGTAGGTCAGGAGGGGACCAGGAAGGCATCCAGGAGAGCGCACGAGGAGGGCTAGAGGAGATCTGCTAGGGAACCAGGAGAGGATCCCGCAAGGGAATAGCGAAACAGATAGGGAAGCACATAGCGCGCCTATCAATCGTATTAAATCAATAGTGTAAGACTATTGGAGTGAGTATGGATAGCCTAAGCCTACCAGGCGGATTCTCCTGATAGATTCCCATAGGGTAATCCACTGGTCATCCATCCAGTATTTAACATAATGGGGCTTATGCGAAGGGAATCCAGGAGGGGCAGAGGGTGCCCAGAAGGAACCGGGAGTGCGCACACGCGAGGGCACCCACGGGGGTAAACGCGCAGGCGTTCACCTCAATGAAGGGTCTCACAAATTTTTCCAATATTCAAAGGCTCCTAGGGCTCTTCAGGGCTTCCCATGAGTACACGCTATGAGTACACTGCGAGACATCCATAGGGCCTTACAGCCCCGTATTTACTGGGTTTCAGTAGCCTTGGTGAGATCCTAGAGTTCGAATCTCTACGCTTCCGCCACTTTCAAAGCCCTGATTATTCAGGGCTTTTTGCGTTTCTGGGCGTCAATTTTTTAGCTAGCCCCCATTCCTTCATTTCCGCATTTTTGACTTCTATTTCCGCAAGGTACGGTTCGAGTAGGGCTGCATGCTGCCTTTTTGACTGTATGTCTATACAGTTCTAGTCTCGTCCGTAATGCCTCTTGGCCATTACGCTTCTGAGGTGTATATAGGTCGGAGACGACATGGACGTCAGCGGCACAGAGTTGGTTTCTGGTTTCCATGTCAATACTTCGAGCTTGTGCGACAGGGTTGTGTTTTAAGCGCAGCCCAAGTCGGACAGCATTGCGCATGGGGCTATCTGATTGAATACGTTTTCCGCAGCAACCAATGCTAATATCCCGGAGCTCGTTGAGAGCGAAAACTCTGTTAGTGTTCCAGCTATTGAAATAGTTGCTGCCATAACAGCGTCTTTGGAGCGAGACCCAGAGCTTCAAGGGAAGCCGTTTAAGTATTTGATGGGGGCTGTTTGGAACTTAAAAAACAAGGCTGCCATTGATTTTATAGAGCAGATTGAGAAAAAATTCAGGAAGAAGAATAAGTTCCATAGCTATTTTTCCGGGTTGCCCTCCAATCAAACGCCACAAAACTTGCAGAAATATATAGATTCTGATCTGCCGTTTCATGATTTGGCACAGGCAGAAATGAGGCTTCTCGTAAGCTTTGCGAATGAGGCTGAGCGGGCGTCACTATCTGGTGGGAATCTTGTTTTCATTCATTACAAAACTCCTGGTGATGAGGAGGATCATGGCCGGTTGATGGTTGTAATGGTCGACAAGAAAGGCGCGTTTGAGTTTGACGAGGAGAGTTTGGAGCCTAAAAGGCTGCAGCCCATTGATACCGATGCGTTGAGGCAGGCGGCAATGTTTGATTTGACATTGTTCTCGGCCATTTACCCGGAAAAAACAGGGGCTGCTTATCTTCATTTTATCGAAGGTAGGTCTAAGTCAGAGTTCTTTAAATCTGCGCTGGGCTGCGATAGTGCGGTTTCTAACAAGCAGAGTGTTGCTAATCTTTTTGAGGCCATTAAGCAGTTCTCGTCTTATAATTCCTTGAAAATTGGCATTCAAGAGAAAATCACAGAAAAAGTTTATGAGCATATTGAAAAGAATATAGGCAAGCAGGTTGCGCTTGGCGATATTCAGCATATTATTGATAAGCAGTTGCCAGATGGTCACGAGGCTGTTGGGCAGTTCTCTGAGTATGCTAATGAGAACGGCTATCAGGTAAATTCTGTATTTGAAGCTACTAGGCACTCCTTGAATAAGGGCGTGTCGATTCAAATTAAGGATTATCAAAATAATTATTCGGTTTCTGTTAAGTCAAAGTCTATAGGTTATTCGGGTGGAGACAAGCCGGTAACAGTTGATGAGAACTTGACATACATTATGATTCCGTTATCCCCTGAAGATCGTGATAATATTCGTGCAGCGATTGGGGAAAAAGAGAGCTAAGATGCAACAAGTAGCTGATCTGCTTAGGCAGGCCAAATTTGAAATCGAAGAAGGGTATCTCGAAGTATACTCAGATCGAGACAAATTGGACGCTCTCTACGAAGCGGTGCGTAGCCTTGGATATGAGGATGACTGCCGAGTAGAGGGGGCGATCGGCAATTGCTATCTATCGCTAAATTTGAGCGTTGACTCGTGGCCAGCGCAGACTCCTTTTTTTCCGACTACGCGCGATTTCTGGCAACATGTGCTTCGGAAAGATATGCCTGATAAGTTTTATATTCTAGATAGTCAGGCGTTCAGTGGTCAAGATCCGACTAACTCAGATATTGGCTCTATAGCGTATTACCTTGAGTGGAGGTCCCTGCTTTTTTCTCTGAAAGATCGAGGGGGTGGCGACGGTTCCGACTCGACATTCCTGTACTTCATCAGCACCGAGAAAGGTGCAAAAATGTATGAAGTGAACCCAAGGGGGATTGAGTTAGAGCAAGTTAAGGAAGGATTCAAGGGGCTGGGTGAGGATAAAGATGTAGCCCATTTGGCCGATATGATTGCTATCTCTGACGGACATCAAAAGGAGCGGCGTGATGTTCTGAGGGCTTCGCTTGCAGAACTATTGGAGGAGGATCACGCCGAGTCTTCAATTGCATGGCTACTCAAACAGGGTGGAAGGCTTAGGAAAAAGTATCAAGAAAATTATGATGTGTACCTGCATAAGTTTTCTGTAAATAAACTTCTTTCTGAGATTGAGGAAAAATCGACGGACTATATTTCTAAAATTAATGACTCGATTTCTTCTAGCCAGTCCAAGGCTTTCGCTATACCAGGGGCGTTAATTGCAGTAGGGGCTTTGATAAGGAATCCTGAGCTGCTTCCCTTGCTGTTTGTTTGTGCTGGCTTGTTAAGTGTGTCTATTTTGACGTTCGTTGCTAATAATATCCATTGTGAAGCCTATGGCGCGCTAAGAGAGCAAGTGCAGCGCTCGCTTAAGCGATACGAAGTTATAAAGAACGAGGATGCGGTTAGGGTTAGTGCGGAGGAAACGAAAAAGAAGCTGCTTGGATTGATTGATAGGGCGATTAAAAGGCTGAGTTTCATAAATCATCTATCAGTTGTAGTTTTTTTTGTCGGTGTGGTCTATACGTTGTATGTAAGTCCTGATGCCTTGAATATTTCGAGAAAGTTACTGGGCGATGTTGTGGGTCTTTTTGGGGTTATTTACAATTTTGGTTTTTCAGCGGGTTGGCTTCACTATTTCTCCTACGCGGCGATATACAGTAAGAGTAATTCTCTTGTCAGTATGGCCAAGTAACCGGCTGGCATGCGTCAGATCACCAATTTCGCTTGCCGCCTTCGGGCGAATATCCCGGAACTGAAACTGACGAATCTGCTCCGACAAAAGCTCGTCCTGGGCTTCGAGTGCATTCCCAATAGCAGATTTCCTGGCATCATCGAAGCGAAGTCTAAGCATAGAAGCGGTTACGTTACGGCCGTCTTCAGTGGTGATCAGATAAGGATTTCGAACACCACGCTCTTTACGTTGCTTCGTAAGCGCTCCATGAACCCCACATTAAAAGCCGCTGTTTGATCCCGGATGCTGTGCTCCCGATTTCTTTCTGGAGCCCGCCAACCATGATGCGTCCCGATGCAAAAGTCGAAAAAGTGTATCTGTACCCCAAGCCCATCGACTTCCGAAAATCCATCGACGGTCTGGCGGCCTTGGTCGAGTTGGACATTAAGGTCGCGGTGTTCGACCCCGTGCTTTTCGTCTTCCTGGATGAGCGTGCTCGAAGAGCAAGTTGCACTGCTAAGGTAGCGCCTGTTCGGCCGAAAATCAGAGCAGGCCGTCGATCCGGCAACGCCTCAAATGGCGTTGTTCAATGAAGCGGAGCACGAGGTCGAGTTGGCGTGCCAGACCACCGAAAAAGAGGTCGTCGCACCCTCAAAGCGGTGTGGCAAGCGTAATCCATTGCCTGCCGATCTACCGCGCATCGAAGTCATCCACGAACTGCCCGAGCATGAGCTGACTTGTACCTGCGGTTGCCGCAAACACGCCATTGGCGAGGAAATCAGCGAGCAACTTGAAATCGTCCCGATGCAGATGCGGGTGATCAAGCACATTCGTAAAGTCTACGGTTGCCGCGACTGCGAGACTGCACCGGTGACTGCGGACAAGCCGGCTCAGGTGATTGAAAAAAGCATGGCCAGCCCGAGCGTTCTGGCGATGCTGCTGACACACTAAATATGTGGACGGTTTGCCGCTTCACCGCTTTGAAAAAGTACTGGGTCGCCACGGCATCGATATCCCTCGCCAAACCTTGGCACGCTGGGTTATCCAGTGCGGAGAACACTTTCAGCCGCTGCTGAATTTAATGCGCGACAGCCTATTGGCCAGCCGGGTCATCCATTGCGATGAAACGCGGGTGCAGGTGTTGAAAGAGCCTGACCGCGAGCCAAGCAGCCAGTCATGGATGTGGGTGCAAACCGGCGGCCCGCCGGATAAGCCGGTGATCCTTTTTGACTATTCCACCAGCCGAGCGCAGGAGGTGCCTACGCGCCTGCTCGATGGCTATCGTGGTTACGTCATGACCGATGATTATGCCGGTTACAACGCGTTGGGCGCCCAAGCCGGAGTTGAGCGTTTAGGATGCTGGGCCCATGCGCGTCGCCGGTATCACCTAGCTAAGCGCACCACCCATCATGAAGCTGGTGGGGTTTATGGAGCGCTTACGGTGCTTTGCGTTTGGTGGTGACAAACGTGCAGCCGCTCAGCCGTGCCAGGCGACGAGTTTCGAAGATTACGTAGGTGGATGCAGCGGCGGGATGGACGTGCAAAGTCGCTGAGGTGTGCATAGAGATGCCTCACTCTGTGGTGGAAGAGTGAGGCGGATATCAGCCAGCGGTTGCTAAAAGTCAACTGACGTTTCGCTGAAAATTCTGGGGCGAAAGCGAGTGGTAGGTTAGAGGTTCATCTTGCTTAGGGAGTCCGCAAGCTTAAGCAACACCTCCGTTTTCTGCATCGATGATTTTGAATCTATCCATTTACTCATCATGCCCATAATTTCGCTGTCATCTAGGAAGCTTTCATCGACGTCAAAATTCTTATGAAAAAATCTATTCAGTTTGCATGCTTTGATTGTAAAGGCACCTTTTTCGGAGCGGTCAGTATACCTGACTCCGAACTTAATAATGTGTTGGTCCCACTCGTCGAAATGTGGGTGTACAATCAAAAACGCATTTGAGGATCTTGGATATCGCCTACGCGTATTTTGAGTGCGAGATGGCGCCAGGGTGTTTGGTATAGAACCGAGTGTCTCTTGGTCGCGCTTTATTGTGTTGCAATCTGCGCAAATCACGCATAGATTTTTCTCTTCGAAAATGAAGTCTATGTGCAGTGATTTCGGGACGATGTGCTCAACGTGTGCGTTGCCGGCGGTATTGAAGGAAATAGGATTTTTACAGTAGGCACAGATCCCGCGCTGCTCATTTCTATAGTGTTCTCTTATATAGGATCGTACAGGCATTAAATCATCGCACCCCCATTCTGTATGAGAAAAGGCTGGGTCGGAAATTTTGCTATCCATAATTGCTCTGAGGTTGTGGTCGCAAGATACTATGTTGTTAATTAGCGGCATAGTACTCACCCATATCAAGAGCTGATACGATTAGCTGGTGTAGAGGGTCGCTCTCTGAAAGAAGTTTGCTAAAATTTGATAGTTTGTTAATGTCCAATATATTTTCGTTGCTTAGGCGCTCGTTGGCTCTAAGACTAGACATTAATTTGAATGCTATTCGAACAATATATTCATTCATGCTGCCGGGAGCGTCAAAAATTTCAGCAAGTTGATAATCGGCAGATCGCTCTCTGAATTCCGAGGAGTTGTATATTTCTTTTCTTGTAAGTGAGGTGATAAAGCAGTTCTTGCTGCTTAGTTTTGATAGAATCTGGGGTGAGTGCGTGGCAATGTAAAAGTTACACCCTTCATAAGACTCAAATACATCAATAAGCAAACTCATAAACTTCTCTTGCCACTGCGGGTGCAAGCTGATTTCTGGCTCGTCTATGAAGATTTTAGAGTAGTCGCTAATGTGTCCGGCGATGCCCAGCATAATAACTAGCATGCATTGCTCGCCAGAGCTCGCTCTTCGCAATGACAAGTTGGGGTTGGATGGTTTCGATAACCTTAAATCCATCAGCTTTATTAAGCCATAATTAAGCAGCAGGAGAACTGCTGAAAGCAGCTGTCTATCGTTGTGGTGGTGCCTATTAAAGGTGTATTCCCATGTGTAATCGTAGTTGACCGAGAGTGTAAAATGAGGTCGGTCGAAGAAAAAATCTGTATATATGCTCAGTGCGAATCTAATTTCTTCCATAGCGTATTCAGGAAGATTGAGTATTTGATTGCTGAGCCGTGGGTCGATTGCTATTCCGAGGCTTTCCTGAAGGCCATAAAAAACGGGCCCCGTATCATGGACGACTTTTTCGTAGTCGTATTCGTAACTTTCTTCGTGGTATGGGTTTTTAAACATTGGTTTAAAAACGAAGTCAAGGTTTGGCTCGAATCCGAGGACCTTGAACACAGGCTTTAGCCTGTCCAAGCTATTTCTGGTTTTTAGTTTTTCAAGAAGACCGCTTGCTGCGGAGGAGATAAGGGAGATGGAGCCTGAGCTTGTTAGTCCGGGACCTCGCATGCCTACATATCTGTAATTCGATTTCGCAGTGCTGTATTTACTATTTGGTTTTGGAAGCCTGAATTCAACACATAAGTGCAACGCTCGCCCCTGCATAAACTTCGTACGGCGTCTTCCAGCCCAGGCGTTTTCGCGGGCGTAAATTGATCTTCGTTACCACGCGACTGACCGCCTCGACGGTCAGCTTGCTGAAGTCGCCGCCCTTGGGAAAATACTGCCGGAGCAGGCCGTTGGTATTTTCATTAGTGCCTCGCTGCCAGGATGAATAGGGTTCTGCAAAAAAGACTTGGCACTGGCTCCGATGCGCAATGCGTTCATGCCCGGCAAACTCCTTCCCGTTATCCAGCGTCAGCGTGTGAACAGCATGCCCCTTGAGCAACAGATTGATCGCCCGCGTTACCTGCCGGCGCGTCCTGCGCTTGACCGGATAGGCGCTCAGGTAGCCGCTTTTACGATCAACCAGCGTGACCAGATTGCCGCCTACGCCATGCACCGTGTCACCCTCCCAATCACCTAGACGCTCGCGGGCTTCGACCTCAGCAGGGCGCTCGGTTATCGATACGCGATTACGCAACTGTCCGCGCCGGTCGTGGCTTCCGTAGCGTTTTCGGTACAGCTTCCTGCGGTGCCGCAAATACTTGTATAACTCGCCACCTGCGTGTTTGTCGGTGGCGATAAACCGATAAATCCACTCGTGACTGACCGCGCGCTCCGGCTGCTCTTGCTTCAGGCGCTGAGCAATCTGCTCCGGGCTCATACCGTGTTTTAGCCAGAGCGGCAGATAATGGCTGAACCACGTTAATGGCTTGCAGTGCTTGCGCGCCTGCGCTCGACGGGCATCACTTTCATGGGTCGCAGCAACCGCTTTGTAGGTCTTCTGGGAGCTGTTGCGGCGAACCTCACGACTGATCGTCGAGGGATGTACGCCAACCTGTTTCGCGATGCTTGCCTGGCTTTTTCCGGCGCTCAGACCGGCCTCAATCTGGTAACGTTGGCCCTGAGTCAGCTGCCGGTAATGCGTAGTCATCTGCGCTTGAATCCTTCGGTGTGAGAGCCTGGATTCTACCGGTGGCTGACTCTCTGCCTATCGTTTCAAACGTTGCACTTATTCTATGAATTCAGGAAGTTTGAAAGTGTCGAATGGGCTGGTTGAGACTGTAATTACTTTTGGGATGTTTGTGAAGTAGTCGGCCTCATAGCTACTATCCATTGCAATGTATGCAGGTCGCTCAATATACTCAATGAACGAGTTGGAAAGACTGCTAAGCAAACGACTTTTCCCTACTCCGTTATTGCCGACAAGTATGGAGAAGCTGTTTTTTGCTTCGTTGTATTCATGGGGGATTATTAATGGTATCCCGTTATGATAAAAAATATCTTCCATCAGTTCCATGCATCCTGCTTAGTGGTTCATTCTGCGATAAAAGATCCAACAACTTTTCCGCAAATGTGAGTTTCTTCTGTTATTGCGATGATAGGGTATTGAGGGTTTATTGGTTTTAGGTAGCTGTGGCCTGCATCTTCAACCAATACTTTAAAAGTTGCTTCATTTGTGCTTGAGATTCGTGCGATTACCCGGTCACCAGTTTTAACTTCTATGTCGGGGTCGACAAAAATAATGCAGCCCGCCGGATAGGTACGACCTAACCCAGGATTAGTCATCGAGTCGCCACGTACTTTCAATGCGTATCCGTTACTGCTTATCGTGACTGGGCATGATATCCAAGTGTCGGCGAGGTGAGGTTCGCAGTTAGCTGCAGACTTACACCATGCGCCCGCTTGCACCCATGAAATCAAAGGTACTTTATTGAATTGCTCGTGGATCTTACTTATGTTTTCCATATGAGTTGGGGCGCAGGAACTTTCCTCATTCGTAAGGGTTCTATGTGATTTTGGGCCAACTCCATACTCTAACCACTCCCTCCGCACATTCAGCCAACTGCTGAGAGCTGTCATGCTATCTGCTTCAGCAATAGCTTCTCCGTTGAGCCATTTGCTGATTGCTTGGGTAGTTTTTTTTACGCCGGCGCTCCTCAGCTGTTTATGAATGTCCACACCTCGCCCGCGGCTTCGGACACCGGCATCGTTAAGGGCTTCGTGCAGACGTGCACTGAATGCAGCTCTGAGTTCGTTTTTATCAACCATGAGTTGAGAGTCGCATATGGCTTGCACAAAAGTCAGTTGATGTTTAGGATCAACTACTGGTTGATTTTGGAGGCGCGATGCTTGATTTTCATACCACCCTCAATCCTGTTGCGCACGCTTTCGAGGCTGTAGGCGGGATTGGAGCCGCAGCCAAGGCTTGTGGCCGCAGCTGCCAAGCGCTCAGTAAATGGCGTAAGGCAGGCGCGCTACCACGCACGGAATATACGGGCCAAACCACTTACGCAAAGCAATTGGCAAAGATCGCATCCGATAGAGGAAATCCACTTGACGTAAACTGGTTGCTGGAAGCTGCCGCACCGGCAAAATCAGTTCCTTAGAAAGAAAAAAGGCGACCCAAGGGCCGCCCTGTTTCCCCCAGTAGCACCACCACAGTGCTGCCGGGCCGCGTGATAGATAAGTGAACACACCACATGCAACCACCTACCTTGACCGCGTCATCCAGGCATGGATGCCTGGATGTTACCGCCTTTCTCCACCACAGATTGGGCGGCTGTTGCGCCAGAGGTTATTGACGGATCGACACCTTGGCACGGTGCCGGTTAGGTCTAATGGACCACCCCGGCGTTTGGGCCCTTTCAAGCCCCGCGGCAAATGTACCACCACTACATGCCTCTGGCACTGGCAACCTATAAGGATTAATGCCATGAGCCGAACTGCTCTGAGTTGTGTCGAGCGCGCCAAGAGGGAAGTCTTGCCGCTTGATCTCGCGCTGTATCACGCTGTACGTGAATACCCAGGCGGTGCTGCCGCCATTGCCGCCACCTCTGGCCGTAATGCCACCACCTTGCAGCATAAGCTGTCACCTACTCATCCAAGTCATGTGGTCAACATTCAGGAGTTCGGCGAGATCCTGGAGCTGACCAAGGACAGTCGAATTCTTGATGCCGTGCATGCCCTGGTCGGCGACACCATCTGGCAGGAGTTGTCCGGTGCCTATACAGAAGACATGCCTGAAACCTTGACCATGGGGACCCTGGCAAATATCGCCGGGTACGGGGCTGGAAACCCGCGGGACTTTGTTAGCGGCAGGTTCACCAGCTTAGTGAACTGCGGTGAACGGGTGAACTCATTGGGTGAACTGGACATTTGATCATGACCGTTTTGAGCAAATCTGAATTAGCCGCGCGGCGGGGCTGGGCCAAATCCTACGTTTCCAAACTGGCCAAGCAAGACCGGTTGGTGCTGACCGAGGATGGCAAGGTTGATCTGGAAGCGACGGAGGCTTTGCTCGCTGAATCATCGGACCCCAGTAAATCGGCAGTCGCTGCCCGGCATGAGGAAGCGCGAGTCGATCGAGACGTGCGTAGCCAGCTGGTACCGGCGGCTGAAATACCTGCGGTGCCGTGGCCTTGTCCGACTTCTGGATAAGCCTCCACTCAAAGAGCAAGGTTTCAGTGCTGTCTCAAAGAAGTTCCGATGGCTTGTCGACGTCGTCGGCGTAGCGGTTCTCCGTCTGCTCGAAGTTCGCGACCCATTTGCGTTTGATGAATCGGCACTGTCGATTTTAAGCAAGCTCGCCCAGGGGCATCTCTACGATGAGCGAGATACTCGAAAGCTCGGAGAGAAGCTGCGAAAGTCCGTGCCGACTTGGCCAGAGCTCGATTACAAACTCTTCTGGTATGACGTGGCGGAAGCCCGCAAAGGGCGAGTGCACCGCGAACCCGTTACTCAGGTCTGGCAGCTGTTGGGTTTCCGGTCATTTTGGTCGTTGAACAAAGAAAACTTCAGCCTTGCCTGCGACGAAGTCGTGAGCCACTTGGAAATGCAAGACTGCCTCATGGCGCTTAGTATGGCGTTCAACATCTACGCGGAGCACAGCAAACCCGCCTCATGGGAAATTCAGCTAAGGCAGGCAGTCGATGGCAACCCCGAGCTTAGTGCGCATCTCGAAACACTGCTGAACCCACCGAAGCGAGAGCCCGATAAGTGGCAAATAAAAATGGCTGAGTGGGAGGAAGAAGCTAATCAACGAAAAGCTGAAGAAGCAGAGCGCCGTCGTATTTGGCGGGAAAGTCTCGCTGCTGATCTGACTCTCATTAACAGTCCTGAGCCCGGCGTGATGACCCACAACCAGGGGCGCCTGCCAATTCAACTCCATATCAGGTGATTTTTGGGCTTACAGGTCTCGCCATTGAGGCCAAAGAAGAACCCACTTTGTTTGCGCAAATGTCCGCAGAGAACGCTCGAAACGCTGCGCGTTTTGGACTGCTTGAGCTGAATGGCTTCCCAGAGTGGCTACCTAGGCTGTTCGCTCTTCATCCGCAATTAGTCCAAGACGTTGTGGCCCATGAAATCCTATATGAGCTAGACGCTCCCCATTTTGAATCTGGCGGGAGTCGCGTGCTGCAAAGCTTGCGCTGGGGTGGAGACTGGATGTATGAGGAGCTGGCTGCTCCGCTGCTGGCCCGGTTGGAGCAACCCGTTAGCCATCTTGAATCTCTTCAGCTCGCGCTCACCATTGTTCAAGAATCGTCGGTTGATGATGACCTACTGGGCGCGCTCGCTAGCAGGCGTGCCATGGAAGAGGGCAATGAGGATATCGCACCGACTTGGTATGCAGTGTGGGTTGGTACACAGCCCCGTGTTGCTATATCGGCATTGGCAGCTCGTATCGACTCGCTGTCATCTGATGAAGAGAAGGCAAAATTCGCAATGCTCTCCCTCATCGCTCTCGTAGGTAGCCGCACGGCCAGTCGTTGTAGGCAGAACTACAAAAAAGTTGAGCATGCCAAGGCTCTGTATCTCTTGATACACAACTACGTTCGGATCGCAGATGACATTGACCGTTCAGGCAAGGGGGTATACTCGCCAGGTCTTCGGGATGATGCCCAGCATGCCCGTGATGGACTTCTGGCCTTCATTAGGGAGACACCTGGTAAGGAAGCATTCCTAGCTCTGCAGGAGATCGCCAAGGCCCACCCAGCAGAGAGCCTCCGCCCTTGGAGTGCGTTTTATGCTCAGCAGAAAGCTACTGCTGACTCGCAAACTCCTCCTTGGGAGCCGGAAAAGGTCATCGAGTTCCATAACAACCTAGAAAGCACGCCCTCCACACATCGTGAGCTTTGGAACCTGGCAGTCGATCGCCTTCTGGACTTGAAGCATGATCTAGAGGATGGAGACTCGAGCTACGCTGAGATACTGTTGAGGACGAACCAGGAGACTTCGATCCGCAAATTCATCGGCAGTTGGCTGAGAGATCATGCTGCAGGACGCTACGTCGTTCCGCAGGAAGAGCAGTTGGCCGATGACAAGCGCCCGGATTACAGAATCCAAAACAGCGACTTTTATGAGCCCGTCCCTGTTGAGCTGAAGCTGTCGCAAAACTGGAGTGGCCCCGACCACTTCGAACGGCTCGAGAACCAGCTATGCGGTGATTACTTGCGAGGGATGAACTCGAGTTGCGGCATCTTTTTACTGGTGAACCATGGAGGGCAAGCCACTTGGGCGTCGCCGAACAATGGCCAAGTAAAATTCGAGGATTTGGTCACTGCTTTGCAGAATCACTGGCTGGCTATCGCTCCGAAGTTTCCGAACGTTGAAGACATAAAAGTCATTGGAATTGATCTCACCAAGCGGGGCGGAAGAGCTTCGGTCGTAGCTATCGAAGCGAATCAAGCGATGGCAACGCAACCTGGCGAGGGATGATCCGATGGCTGGATTGATGGACTGCTTCTTCGCCCCAGATGGCTATGAACCGGCTGTATGGACCGCAGCGGACTAGAGGAGTCTAAGCCCAGCCTCGCGCTGGGCTTTTTGCGGTTTGTGGGAAAGTGCTCGGAGTTCGACTCGTGTAGGAATCTACTATGCAGGGTGGTTGTATTTTTCAATTTTTAGCTATCTTGGTTGTCGTTGTCTGAGGGGATATTGTTTGTACTGAAATATTTCTGTGGGTTTTTGTAGAAGTCTTTTGGGCTCTCAATGGTGTAGTTATTTACGGTCCAAATTCCTTTGGGTGTCAAAGGCGTTGTTGAAGGTGGACCGCTTGGGAGATCCTTCGGGATTGGAACAACTGCATCTAGGTTTCTTCTTAATTGAAAGTGCTCGGCACCATCTATTTTACTGTTGGTAGCTTCGCGCATGCTCTTGTGTAGAGCGCTTTCAGCCTCGTCAGGGGTGTCATTGTGGTTGCGCATTTTTTTCTCCGATCAAGAACTCTATGTATTTTACATCTCTCCCATTTACTATGATTGAGTCTACGTTTTTCTGGGGTTGTCGCTCGCTTCCTATTACCCAGGCAGGGTTTTTAATATGGAATATCCCGGTTTCTCTATTGGCGGGATATGATGATATATAACCGCATAGCCGATTGCCGTCATTAAGGTGCACAATGACACCTGCATCGCCTAGCTCCTTCACAATAAGGATAAAATCGTCTTGAGAGGTTTTTGTTGTAAGCTTTTTATTTCTTGCTATTTCATAAAGCTTGTCGTGGTTGGATAGGTATGCCAGCCAAACTCCGAGTGCTGTTGATAACAGTATCGATAGGATGACTGTCGCAGTCTCGCTCCAAGGTCCAAAGTCAATGTGTTTTCCTACTGAAAGGGCGAGGATTTTTGTTAGAGAGATTAAAATCTGGATTAGGCTTGTTACAATTAGTGCCTGAACGATTCTTTCTGCGTGCGAAGGTTTGGGTACCTCTGCCAGCCAATAAAAAATAGTTGACGTAAGAAAGCCGGGTAAGAGAACTTTCAATGTGGAGACTAAATCCAGTGGGATGTCGTCCATGTCGGTTAACTCTGTCTGTTGGAGGTCTACCAAGTGATTTTAGCTTGAGGGTGTAGAAAGTTCGAGGAGTCTACTGTTTCAAAAATGAGAAAATAGTTAATCAATTGTTAAGGCAGTGATACGGTTTCGACTTTCCGTTGGTTATCACATGCGAGTTCTGACTGGGGCGGTGACGTTGCTGGCGGGGTGGGTGTCGCCGAGCAGCTTGAAAGACCGCGGGTCCACTACAACCGCGGTCACCAGGAAACTCCCCAAAGCGTATTCGCTCTGCGTGCTCCCAAAGTAGCAGGATGCGTGCTCTGAAGCCGCGATATCGAAAAGCGCAGACGGCTGACGTCTGGTTTTGGAGCTAGGAAGTGCAATCACTCCAAAAGCCCCAACCAAACAGCCAGCTTTTTGTTTGCACAATAATGGCGATCAGCTATCCATACCTTATCAGCCTGTCGCTGAAACGGAGGGTGCATGAACAAATTCCTGGTTCTGGGTTTGTGCCTTGTGCTAGCCGCCTGCTCCACCATGGAGCTCACAACACTAACGGGCAACCTAGAACAGCCGGACCAGATCAGCCTGGAACGCCAGAACGAGATGATCAACGAACGCCTGCAGAGCTGTTATGACTTCTTTGGTGTGAAATCTGCCGAAGCTGAAAGAAGAGCAAGCAGTGCTTGGAAATGGACGCTAGCCGGGATCATCTCTGGTGCCGTCGTGGCTCCGGCGCTGACGGCCGCCAACGCCTCTGCCAATGCGCCCTGGATCGCTGGGTTCAGCGGGTTCGGCGGCGCTTCTGTTGCAGCGGTTAACAACGCCAATAACTTTGGCATCGGGCCAGCCTCGTCGATCGAAGGCTTGCTGGCGGTGGGCGCGGCAGTTCGTGATGACATGAGACTGGCCCTGGACGTCCATAAACCCTTTCCAGATCGCACTGAAGCAGCCGCCAGAGCATCGACCAGTTGCAGTATTCCTGCATCGGTTGATGGCTATATGAGCGCGCAGAACTCAGCGGCTCAGCAGAAGGCATTCGATGAGCAGCAAAAAGCAATGGATGCACGGCTCAGGGCGCAGGAAGATCGAATTCTGGAGTTGCAGGCCAAGCAGCGTGAGATGGAGAAAAACCGATAGAGTAGGTGGTCATGTTGCGGGCGCGGTGGGCCGCGTCGGCGGCCCTGCGTTAGCCTGCGGCTATTCCTTCATTGCAGCTAGATCCGCCTGCGCAGCGCGGCGCAATACCGCCAATGTCGCCGAGCGGGCTTCTACTTCATCCAGCACGGCTTCAACCAACGCCATGCTCATTTCCAACGATTGCTCCGTCGCCCACAACAATCCGCGTGCTTCGGCATCGACCATGTCACAGGCGTGGGCGTTGGTGTGGTAAGCGCTTTTGAGCAGGACGCAGGCATGCACCAGGGCATCTTCGGATGAGACGCCTCTGCGGACAGCGAACAGTGGATCGTGGCTGCCGTTGCAGGTACCGAAGGTGGTGCTGGTTTGGGTGGTGGAGGGTGGGGGATCGGGGACTACTTTTGTCATTGTGCAGCTCCTTTTGCTGTGGAGCTACCAACCATCGCCGCGAAACGATTTGGGTGGCAGCTGTGCGCGGGTTCGCGGACCGAGGCAAAAGGAAACCCGGCAGACTCGAAAGTCTCCCACGCACAGCCGCCATTGCACAGAAAGCGGGCACAAAAAAAGCGCCTGCAATTGTGGTGGTGTGGCGCTGTAGCGCCTTTTGCCTTACGGGCCGCGACGCCCGGTCACTGATTTGGCAGTGACTCAGGGAGGGTAGCGAGGTTGGAGGTGCGATTCAAGGGGCAATGGTTTTAGGCTTGCCCCGCGATACGCTGTGGCTGACAGGTCGCTATCGCGGGGCAAGCCCGCTCCTACCGGATCTGGTGTGCTTAGAACTCCTTGCGCACGCTCGCCACTACGGTGGCGGTGCAGACATCGTCGAAACCGTAGAAGCTGGCACATTCTGCTTGCGACAGGTCGGTGTCGATGTAGCTCAGGCCCCAGGTCAGGCCCACGAAATCGTGGGTGAATTTGGCTTCCCACTCGTGGTAGGCGTCCCGCGAGCTACCACTTGTCGACCAGTACATCGGGTCCTTGAAGTCCATCCGGCCATAGCGCAGCTCCAGGCCAACTTCCAGGGGCAGTTGGGTTTCATAGCCGACCCAGCTGTAGAGGGTGTCCTGGTCCTCACCAAACACCGTTGGCGCATCACTGGAGTAGAAAGCAGCCGCTTTGAAACCATAGGCGCTGAGCACCGCGTAGGTCTCGGACTGGTTGAAACCGCTGGTTTTGGGGTAAGCGTACTTGATGTAGCCCAGGTCCAGGGACACCGCGTCGGTGGCCTGCCAGTACCAGCCGCCGAAGTAGTCCACTTCCTGGCGGGTGGCAGTGCCGAAGCCGAAGTCGACGTTGGAGGTCCAGGCCCCCACATACAGGCCGCTCGAATGAGCCAGTACGGCACCGGCTTGGAGCGCTGGGTCGTTCTGGGTCTGCGAGATGCCACGGGTGCGGTAGTCGCTGGCGGCGGTCACGTCGAGTTTCAGAAAGATGTCATCGCTGAGCGCCAGGGCCTGGCTCTTTGGGGCGATAGCCGACAGTCCGGCCATCAGGGCGATGCTCACTGCAAGGTGCTTGCTGTTCATGGTTGCTTCTTCTTGTAATTGTTGTTGGCAGTGTTTGGGCAATAGGGGGCCGCACCGTGCCCCGGTGCGGGCACGGCGTGGCGTTTCTCAGGGGGTTATTTGCTGGGCGTGTAGACCGGTTTGCCGCCGAAGTAGGTGGCCAGTACCTGGGTTTCGCTTACGTCTTTGTCGCTGACGGCGAGCACGTCGCGATCGAGGATGACGAAGTCGGCCTGTTTGCCCTTGCTCAGGGAGCCGATCTGCTGTTCCAGGCCGATGGTCTTGGCTGCATTGATCGTGTAGGCGTACAGCATGGTCTCGCGGTCCAGGCTTTCATCGGCGTTCAGCACACCCCGGGGGCCCTCTCGGGTAGCGGCCTGGGCGATGGCCAGCCAGGGGTTTGGGCTGGAAACCGGCCAGTCGCTGGCGCCAGCGATGGTCGCGCCGTTTTTCAGCAGTGAGCGGGCCGGGTACTGATAGCGATAGGCAGCCGAGTCGACATAGTGCTTGACCATGTCCTGGGTGTACTCGTCGCCAGCGGCCCACAGCAGCTGCATCGAAGCGATGACGTTGAGCGGCTTGAAGCGGGCGAACTCTGTCGGGTTGACCAGCTGCAGGTGGGTGATCGAATGTGTAATGCCACTGTCGCCGGACTTGCGCGCCTGCTCGATGCCATTGAGTGACTCACGTACGGCGCGGTCACCGATGGCATGGATGTGCACCAGCCAGCCGCGTTTGTCGGCGGCGGTAACCAGCTCGCCGAAGTGCTCCGGGTCCAGCAGCAGTTCTCCGCTTTTGTGGCTGTTGCTGTAGTGGTCGAGCAGGGCTGCGCTCTGCGCTGGAAATTCCAGCACGCCGTCGGCGAACACCTTGATCCCGGGCAGGGTCAGATTGGGAATACCAGTGAATTGCTGGCGCACTTTGTCGATGACTTCCAGGTCAGCCGGACGGCTCTTCGGGTTAACCACCAGCAGGGCGGCCACGTGTGCGGTCAGCTCGCCGTTCTCCGCCAACGCCTTGTAGGCCGGCAGCACACCCACGGTTTTCTCCGTCGGCTTGATAGCGAACAACGCTTCGCCGGGCGCGCCATTGGCGGCCGGGTCCATCCAGGCGGTGATGCCGAAGCTGTTGTTGTAGCGCACAGCGGCTTGGGCTGCGTGCAGCAGGCCGGCGGCGTCGACTGGCGGCAGTGCTGCGGCGACACGGTCCCAGCCTGCATCCACCAGGAAACCGCTAGGTTCGCCATTGCTCAGGGTGCCGATGGTGGAGCGGTCGGCCTTGCTCAGGCTGGCAACCAGTGCTTTGTCGATCCCGGCGCGTTTGAGCATGGCGTTGTTGGCCCAGGCGGTATGGTGGTCGCCGCCAACGAAGACGATCGGGGTGTTCGTCCACTCGCCGTGGTTGAAGCGCTTGCCGAACGCTTCGGCTTTGGCCCAGTCGCTGGAGTTCATGCCCACCACCTGAAGGAACTCGCCGAGCTTGGCGCGGCCATCGGCGCGCCAATTGCGCAGACGCTTTTCCAGCTCGTCGACGCTGACCGATTCGCCTTCCATGTTGGCCGCCGCTAGTTCCAGGCCGCCGAACACCGAGTGAGAGTGGGAGTCGATCAGGCCGGGCGTGACACGCTTGCCTGCAAGGTCGATCACCTGGGTGGCATTGTCGGCGAAGCTGCGTACCTGAGCGTCGCTCCCCACGGCCACGATCTTGCCCTCGTCGATGGCGATGGCCTGAACCTGCGGATGGGTATGGTCGGCGGTGAAGATCTTGCCGTTGACCAGTATCAGGTCTGCCGCTGCCATGGATTCCGATGAGGAAAAACTGACTGCCAGTGCCATTAGCGCCGGAACGAAGCGAATCATATGCTGCTCTCTTGTAGTTATTGGCGATGGCGAGATTATCTGTGTCATGCTGTTTCCAGAATGACCACTTTGCTAAAAAGCGTTTTGCTGGTTTGGAAAAAATATGGACACACTCGGTGCAATATCGATGTTTGTTGCCACGGCTGACCAAGGCAGTTTCAGTCGTGCCGCAGAACTGCTGGGCAAAACGCCGTCGGCCCTGACCAAGTCTGTCAGCATGCTGGAGAAGCAGCTGGGTACCCTGCTATTCGAGCGCAGCACCCGGCGCATTGTGCTCACGGAATCGGGCCGCCTCTATCTGGAAACGGCTCGACAGGTGCTGCGCAGCCTGCATGAGGCAGGGGAGGAGATCAGCCAACTGCACCAAGGCTTGTCCGGCACGTTGCGGCTGACCGCGCCCCTGGCATTCGAACGTGCATTCTTGAGTGAAGTGTGTGCCGGCTTTCTGGAGCAATACCCGGATATCCAGTTGCGCGTCGATCTGTCCGATGACTTTGTCGACCTGATCGATGCTGGCTACGACCTGGGCATACGTCAGGGGCGCAGCGATTTGCCGGGGTTGATAGGGCGAGTTGTTGGCAAAAACCGCATCTACCTGTGTGCCAGTCCACACTACGTCGCGCGCAATCCGCTGCCGCTGTCGCCGCAAACCATCGACCAGCACGACTGGCTCAAGTACGTTCACTCCGCGTTGGATGTGAAGTATTGGTGGGCCCAGTCGCAGACCGGGCGCATTCGCTTGAGCTATCCACACAAGGCCCGCCTGGAAAGCGACAGCTATGACCTGCTGCTGCAAAATGCATTGGCCGGGCGTGGCATCTTGCATACACCGCAATGGAGTGTGGAGAGGTATTTGCGCGATGGACGCCTGGTGCGTCTGATGGAGGATTACATCATCGAGCCGGAAGCCTTCGGTGATGACATTCTGGCGGTCTATCCCAGCCATCATCGCGCTAGCCGCAAGGTACTCGCCTTTATCGATTACCTGAGCAGCTATCTGGCAACGCTGAATAGTGTCTGACCGGGCTGCGGCAGGAAACCGTTATGGTGCAAGCAACATGAATCGAATATCCGCGCGGATGCTGCCTGCTCGCCGGGCAGGCGCGCTACTGTGCTCGCTGTTGCTGTGGGCGTCGTTCGGCAGTCACTGTCTTGCTGCTGGTGGTACCCGAGAATTGCGGGTGTACAACTGGGTCGAATACTTGCCGCAGTCGGTGCTGGAGGATTTTCAGCGTCGCACCGGGATCAAGGTCACCTATGACGTGTACGACACTGGCGAGGTGCTTGAGGCCAAGCTGCTGGTGGGCAACTCGGGCTACGATATCGTCTTCCCTTCGCACAACCAGTTGCCCAAGCTGATTCAGGCCGGAGCCCTGGAGCCGCTCGACAAGGCCAGGCTACCGAATTGGTCGCACCTGGATCCGGCATTTATGGCGGAGCTGGCGCGCATGGACCCCGGTAATAGGTATGCCGTCCCCTATCTCTGGGGCACCACCACGTTCGGCTACAACGTCGAAGCGGTGAAGAAGGTACTGGGGCATGATTTTTCCGCGACCGAGTCCTGGGATGCGATTTTCAAACCAGAGAACATGTCTCGTCTCAGCGCCTGCGGCGTGGCGTTTCCCGACTCGGGGGCCGAGGTCTACGCGCTGGCCCTCAACTACCTGGGGCTGAACCCCGCCAGCACCACTGCGGATGACTACCAGAAGGCGCAACAGCTGTTGAAGCAGTTGCGCCCGAACATCAAGTATTTTCACTCTTCGCGCTTTATGACCGACCTCGCTTCCGGCGATATCTGCGTGGCTGTCGGGTATTCAGGAGGGCTGATGTTAGCCAAGGCGACTGCAGAGGCTGCGCATAACGGCGTGCAGATAACGTTGGCTTCACCCCGCGAAGGCGCGCTCATGTGGGCAGACAATATGGCGATTGCGCAGGGGGCAAAGAACAAGACCGAGGCAGAAGCGTTCATCAATTACATCCTGGAGCCCAGTGTTATTGCCAGTGTATCTGCGCAGATTGGCTATCCGAATGCCAATGCGGACTCTTTGAAGTATGCTGATCCGAAGGTGATTGCGCAGAAAGGCTTGCTGATGCCTACCCGGGAGCAGGGCGGTTTGTTCTTGCAGCAGCCGATGCCGCCGGCTGTCGAGCGGCTTATCACTCGACTATGGATGGGGCTGCGTAATGGCAAGTGAGGGCGGGCGGCGCTATCGCGGGGCAAGCCCGCTCCTACTGCCCAATCCCTTCCGGTAGGAGCGGGCTTGCCCCGCGATGGCCAACACTACCAAAACAAACAATGGATCAGTCCACACCGCGAACAACCAATCGCACGACTGCCCCACCTCAGTGAGTTGGCCAATTGTCTTCGTTTGGCGATGCACGAATCGCTTGCGGTGTGTACTGTGGTGAAGATCCTTGTTTTACATCGCATCGCGGGGCAAGCCCGCTCCCACCGGGTCGTTCACGGGTTGCGTGCGCGATACGTTTAGGCCCAGCAGGCCGCCGATCACCAGTGCAGCAGCCATGAAGTACATCGCCGCATGGGTGCTTCCGGTGAGCTGGGTCAGCCAGCCCACGGCCATGGTGCTGAAGAATCCGGCCACATTGCCCAGCGAGTTGATCAAGGCTATGCCCGCTGCCGCCGCCGCGCCGCCAATCACTGCGGTGGGCATGCCCCAGAACACCGGCAAGCTGCTGATCATCGCCGCGGTACCGATGGTAAGGCCGATCATCGACAGCACCAGGCTACCGCCGAACAGGGTGCCGAACACTACTCCGGCACCGCCGATGAAGGCGCAGATTGCCAGGTGCCAGCGGTACTCGCGAAGCCGGTCTGAGCTGCGGCCAACCAGCACCATGCTGACCGCCGCCACCGAGTAGGGGATTGCTGTCAGTACGCCAATCGCCCATGGCTCGGCGATGCCGCTGTTGCGGATGATGGTCGGCATCCAGAAGCTGATGACGTACTGCCCCAGTACCAGGCAAAAATACACCCCACCCAGCAGCCACACTTTCGGGTTCAGCAAGCCGTCGCGCAGCCGGTGGCCAGACTTGGTCATGGCTTCGCGATCCAGCGCCGCCTGCATCCCGCGCTTTTCTTCGGGGCTCAGCCAGTGGGCATCGGCAATGCGGTCACGTAGCAGGTAGAACACTGCAGCACCCAACACCACCGCAGGCAAGCCTTCGATGACGAACAGCCACTGCCAGCCGGCATAGCCTGCAACACCGTCGAAATGCTGCATGATCAAACCGGAAATCAGCGAACCGAGCATGCTCGAAATCGGCAGGGCGGCAATGAACAGTGAAATCATCACGCCCCGGCGGTGGCTGGGAAACCAGGTGGTGAGGTAGAAGATGATCCCGGGAAAGAAGCCGGCTTCGGCAATACCGATCAGAAAGCGCAGCACGTAGAAGGTCATCGGTGTTTCGATGAACATCATCGCCGCCGACAGCAACCCCCAGGTCATCATGATCCGTGCGATCCAGCGGCGGGCGCCAAATTTGTGCAGGGCGATGTTGCTGGGAATCTCAAACAGCAGGTAGCCGAAAAAGAACACACCGGCGCCCAGGCCGTATACCGCCTCGCTGAACTTCAGGTCATCGAGCATCTGCAGTTTGGCAAAGCCGACGTTGACCCGGTCAAGGTAGGCCACCAGGTAGCAAACAATCAGCAGCGGAATGATCCGCCACGCGGTTTTACGGTAGGCGCCCTGCAGGGCGGCGTCCGGCATGCTCTGGGCAAGTGGGGGTAGGGTGGTCATCTCGAGCCTCTTTTTTGTTGTTGTAGGGCGATCCTGAAATGGCAGTACAACGGGTCAGAGCGCGCGGCCTCCCGGCCATTCACCGCACGCGCACATGTCCCGGACAACGTCGCGGATCAACTCGCTGATCAGCGTTTTAAGGCGGCTGGCAGGCATCGAGGCGCAACTGCAAATGCCCAGGGTGCGCGACAGTCCTTCAGCGGCAATCCGGTGCGCCACCAGGCGCCCGTCATCGATTTCGCGCATGGCCAGGTTCAACGGCATGATGGTGTGACCGATACCAGCCTCTACCGCGCTTTTGAGGATGTGTACGGAGTTGACCTCCATGGCGATCTCTCCCACGCTCAGCCCGTGCTGGGCCACCGCTCGTTCAATCAAGGTACGGGTGCTGTGGCCGTGGGCCTGGCTTGGGAACACCAGCGGCCGGGCCAGCGCCTGCTGCAGCGACACGTCACCGGCAGGTGGCGCATCCGGCGCATGGGCGCGGTGGATCAGGTAGAAGTCTTCTTCGATCAAGGCACTGAACAGCACCTGTTCGGGCAAGTCGGCGCTGGTAAACAGGGCGAGGTCCACGCGGCCACGGATTAGTTGATCCATGACGTTGCCGGTCAGCTCTTCATTGAGGTGAAACGCGACCTGCGGGTAGCGCGCCGCCACCGTTCGCATCAACGGCATGGCGAGGATGGTCGCGACGCTTTGCGGCAACGCCACGATAATCGAGCCGCTGACCGCGTCCGGGCTGCTGGTGACGGCGGCCCGGGCATCGACCAGGTGTTTGAGCATGCCTTGGGCATACTCGTAGAACACCTTGCCGGCTTCGCTGGCGACCACACCATTGTGGCTGCGATGAAACAGCTGCACCCCCAGTTCGTCCTCCAGCGCCGACATCTGTTTGCTCAGGGCCGATTGCGCCACATGCACCTGGCGCGCGGCTTGGGACAGGCTGCCGCAATCAATCACGGCAACAAAGTACTTGATCTGGCGGATTTCCATGTGGGCTTCCTGCATCACGGGGGCGTACGGGGCCGCTGATGGTACAGCGCGTCAGCCTGCGATGGGGCCGCGAGGAAAGATCTTCCCAGGGTTCATCAGTTGTTTGGGGTCCAGTGCGGCCTTGATCGCCTTCATGGTGTCCACCGCGTTTTCCCCGTGTTCAACCGCCATGAAGTGCTGCTTGGTCAGGCCGATGCCATGCTCGCCGGTGCAACTGCCGTTCATGGCGATCGCGCGTTCGGCCAGTCGGTGAGCGGCTGCTTCAGCGCGTTCGACTTCGGCATGATCATCAGGGTCGACCAGAATCAGCGCGTGGAAATTGCCATCGCCGACATGGCCGAAGATCGGTGCCAGCAAGCCGTTTTGCGCAAGGTCTGCCGCGGTGGCTTCAATGCAATCGGCCAGGCGCGAAATCGGCACCACGGCGTCGGTGGTCAGGGCACGGCAACCGGGACGCAGGGCCAGGGCGGCGAAATAGCCGTCGTGGCGCGCTTGCCACAAGCGGCTACGGTCTTCCGGATGTACCGCCCATTCGAAATCCAGGCCTTGGTGTTCGTCGGCAACCATGCGTACGGTTTCAAGCTGCTCCTTCACACCGGCTTCGGAGCCGTGCAGTTCGAACAGCAACGAGGGCACTTCGCGCAATTGCGTTTTGCTGTAGGCGTTGAGGGCGCGCATGGTCAAGGCGTCGAGCAGCTCGATACGGGCGATGGGCACGCCCAGCTGGATGATCTGGATCACCGCGCGTACGGCATGATCGACACTGGGGAAGCGGCACACCGCTGCCGAAATGGCCTCGGGGATCGGGTGCAGCTTGACGGTCAGCTCGGCGATGGTCGCCAGGGTGCCGCCCGAGCCCACCAGCAAATGGGTCAGGTCGTAGCCGGCAGACGATTTGCGTGCCCGGCCACCGGTATTGATCACACGCCCGTCGGCCAGCACTGCAGTCATGCCCAGCACGTTTTCACGCATGGTGCCGTAGCGCACAGCGTTGGTGCCGGAGGCGCGGGTTGCGGCCATGCCGCCCAGCGAAGCATCGGCGCCAGGGTCGATGGGAAAGAACAGCCCGGTGCCATGCAAGGCGGCGTTGAGCTGCTTGCGGGTCACGCCCGGTTGTACCGTGGCATCCATGTCATCGACGCGAATCTCGACAATCTGGTTCATGCCTGAGACGTCAATGCTCACGCCGCCGTGTGTGGCCTGCAACCAGCCTTCCAGGGAGGTGCCGCTGCCATAGGCGATCATCGGCACATCGTGACGGTAGCAGGTAGTGCTGATGCTGACGATTTCGTCGAGGCTGTTGGCGTAAGCAACGGCATCTGGCGGAAGTGGGTCGAGGGCGGAAATATCGCTGCCATGGTGCTCGCGCACGCTGGCGGAGGTGGAGAACCGGTCACCGAGCAACAAGCGCAGGTCATCACACAGGGAGTGGGGAAGGGGCATCGGGCAGTCTCCGGTTCTTGTTCGCCGCGTAAGGTGGGCGGCATTTGTAGGGAGTTGTGGTGCATGTTAGGCAGGCTTTGGCCAACACCCGTAGTGCTGATTTCAGATGGAGCCATCTGTTCAAGAGATGGCCTTGTGGCGGGTCAGCTCGGCCAGCTCTTTATCCGAAACACATTCGGTTTCCTGAGGATGCTCTCCACGCTGCGTAGCAGGCTGTAGAATTGTCTGAAATTTCTGAATGAGTCTAAGGAGTTAGGGTGAGGGGTCTGGAAAAATTCTTGTCGCTGCAGTTTTTGCTGACAGTGGCCTTCATTGCGCTGGGCGCCTTTCTTCACCGCGCAGGCCATGTGGGCTTTTCGGGGATGCTGATCATCATGATGCTGCCGAACATCGTCTTCACGATCATCAGAATCAGAAACCAGAAGAAGACGCAGCAGTCGCGGTGAGTAGCAGCCACCGCGTTTGCTTGTTCAGAAGACATGTAATCGGCGCTCTGTCAGCATAAGAGAGTGTTTGGGCAGATGCTGATCACAGGGAAAGTGAGCGATATGCAAGGCAACGAGCCAAACCGGGAAGCCCGGTGGAAAGCCTATTACCAGCACCATCAGGATCGTCCTGCTTCAGCGCTGCTGTGCGCAGCACTCGATGTGCTCGGCCCGCAAACAGGACCTGGGCAAGCAGTGGACCTGGGCTGTGGTGCTGGCAATGAAACGCGCGCGTTGCTTCAGGCGGGCTGGCAGGTGCTGGCGCTGGACCAGGAGCCGGCTGCAATCGAATGGGTACAGGCGATCGGCGCAGAGCATCCGGGTGCAAGGCTGCAGACCGCGCTGCAACGCTTCGAGACGCTGGAAACGCTGCCGCCGTCGTCGCTGATCCACGCCGGTATGGCCTTGCCCTTCTGCCATCCGGATCACTTTGCACAGTTCTGGTCAGTGGTGACCTCTGCATTGTTGCCGGGCGGGGTTTTCGTCGGGCAACTCTTCGGTGACAGGGATGGGTGGGCGTCAGACCCGAGCAGAACGTTCCATTCTGAATCACAGGCACGTGCGCTCTTTCGCGGGCTTGGTGTGCAGACCTTTGAGGTCCATGAATATGACGGGTCCAGTTTGCGGGGTACCAAGCATTGGCATCGCTTCGATTTTATTGCTCAGAAGTTGGCATCGAATTAACGCGCATGAAGATGCGGATGTTTGTAAAAGATCATGCCCGTTGTAAGTAAGGAGAGGACGTATGGTTCGCCGCACCCGCGCCGAAATGGAAGAAACCAGAGCCACATTGCTGAGCACTGCCCGCAAGGTCTTCAGCGAACATGGCTACATGGCAACCTCAATGGACGACCTCACCGAGCAGGCAGGTCTGACCCGTGGCGCGCTCTATCACCACTTCGGTGACAAAAAGGGCTTGCTGGCGGCCGTGGTGGAGCAGATCGACGCTGAAATGGATCAACGCCTGCAAGCCATTTCCGACACGGCGCAAAACGCCTGGGAAGGCTTTCACAGCCGTTGCCGCGCTTATCTGCAGATGGCGCTGGAGCCGGAAATCCAGCGTATCGTGCTGCGCGATGCGAGGGCGGTGCTGGGCGGCGCCTCGCCGGACGCGCAACGTCATTGCGTCGAGTCGATGCAACTCCTGATCGAAAGCCTTATCGAACAAGGTGTGGTGGCCAAGGCTGACCCGCAGGCGCTGGCCTCGCTGATTTACGGCAGCCTGGCCGAAGCAGCGTTCTGGATCGCCGAGGGCGAAGACGGCAGTGCGAGGCTGGCGCAAAGTGTTGCCGCGCTGGAATTGCTGCTACGTGGGCTATTGGTTCGGCAATAACCCTGCCAGAGCAAGGGCGCTGACCAGTCCCTGGCGGGCTGGGCCAGATTGGACTATTGCTTGTTTCTCAGCCAAACCGCTCAAGGAGCATGAAATGAAACGACTACTGCTTGTCGCTTTGCTGGCAGCTTCTGGTGCTGCTCAAGCGGGCATACCGCTGCTCAACGCAACCTGCCCCGGAAACATCGAGGTCCACGCTGACCAGGGCGGGCCGATCTATATCAATGGCAAAGAAGGCAAGTTGAAAAAATTCAACGACAACGCCTTCGAAGCCCGATCGGAAGGGGTGACCATCTCGCTGACGATCATGCCTGACGGTACCCCCGATGTTTCGTATACCGGCAAGAACAAAGCCAATGGGGTTTGCCAAGTGAAAGAGTAGGAAGTAACCAAAGGGCAAGGATTTACAAGGCCATGAGCACCATTGGGTTTTATGAAGATGATGAAGGGATGTGCTGCGACATCCTGTTGGAGTCGTTTGGACCTGAACCCGTCCAGGTCATCAACCTTGAATGCTATGCACTGGAAGAAAAATTCAAAGGTGATGTGAGCTACCTTGTTGATCATCAATGGGGTGTGCGCCGGGCGGTGTTTGAGGCGGCGGCGGGTTATGTGCGAAGCCAATACAACGCTGATGACTGCAGCTTCAGCCTCATGAAGATCTATGTATCCCATGACCAGACACAAACGTTTGGTCTGTTGTTCCGCTGGGATGGCGATGCAGAACATGGTATCGGCGTGAGCATCAAAGTCGACAAAGTGGTCAAGGTTGGCCCGGCAGAAGTCTCTTTTATATAGCGTTGTTGCTGGCAGGTTGCGGCCCTTGATGCGCTGGAGGCTTTTTCACGCACAGGGCTTGGAGCAACGTCTGCTCAGCGGTTCGCGTCATCCACTCACTACAGGGAGAAACACGAGTGAAGCATGTGCAGTTACTGGACAAACTGGCCGCCAAACATCTTGTACAGACACTGGACGAGGATATTGCGCGACTGGTCTGGTTGGCGATGGCAATGGAGAAACACAGTGAGCAGGCTTCCCGAATCGACGCTGTGCTGCCACCTCTATTGGCACGCTGGAATTCGGTGTTTCAGGCAGATGAACAACAGGTAGCGCCGCTGTACCGGCACAAGGCCTGGCTTGCACTGGCAACGCTGCTGCACAAATACGGTCTTGCGGATCACGCCATCACCACGCAGGCGTTGGCGGCCTTCAATGAACTGAATCGCGCAGTCGCGCTGGACGACAGCTTTTATCGCCGTTCGGACGAATTCATTTCCGACCTGCAATCGCCTCCCGCCGCGCTTGCCCGCAAGCCTTCCTTACCTGACGACACCACCTTCTACCGTGCGCGTGACGTGATTGCCATTGAGCTTGATGGCCGTTTCCACGCTGCCTACGTGCACCGGCTGGCGCGCATCAATGAGAGCCCGATTATTGAGTTTTATGCGGGAACCTTCGACCATGTGCCGACGCTGGAAGCGCTTGAGCAGCTGCCAGCCCAAGGGCAGACGTATAACAATGGCACGCAGCGTCGAAGCCTTCACTCGGTCAGCGGCATCAAGTTTCAGCCTGATCCCGCCAACCAGATCACGCTCGTCGCTGCGTGCATTACCTCCCCACCTGATAGCAGCCATCTGGCGCCACCGGTGGGGCTGCACAGCGTCTCTGATATTTTCAAAATCCAGGACACGATCCGCGTTTTGTTCAACGCGCGCGCCTAGCCTGAGCGCAACGTCCAGCGGCTGTCAGGCAACCACTTCATCCTTCCACTGTGCCGGTGCCGCCGTTGGCTCCGGCAGGCCTGCGGTTTCAGTGCGCCGGGACTCGGCCTCGATGTCGTGCGCGCTGCGGTGACGGTAGTCCTGATGCAGCCAGCGAACGAAGCCACAGGCCATCACCACCAGCAGGAAGAAAAACGGAATCGAGGTGAGGATGACCGAGGTTTTCACCGTCTTCAGCGACAGGTGGTTGGCGATCATGGTCAGCGGCACCAGGGCCAGCATCACGCACCAGAACAAGCGCAGGAACGGCGATGGATCACGCCCATCAGGCAGGTTGCGGGTGGTGGCAGCAGCAACGGTGTAGGCCGAGGCATCGACGTGAGAGGCGAGGAAGATGACCATCACGAACAGGTAGAACGCCGTAGCCAGCGCTGACAGCGGAAAGCCGTTCAACAGCTGGGTAATCGCCACTTCGCCACCCTGGCTGGCGACTACGGCAGGTACGTCGAGGGTGCCTTTGAGCAGTTGGTCGATGCCATAGCCACTGAGGCTGCCGAAGATCGCCCAGCAACTGACGCTGCCACCGAGCAACAGTGCGGCAGAGACTTCTTTCAAGGTGCGGCCACGGGACACGCGGGCGACGAAGATCGACACCGCCGGGGTGTAGGAAATCGCCCAGAACCAGTAGAACACCGTCCAGTTGCGGGTGAACTCGCCATCCCCGGCCGGGTCGGTGAACAGGCTCATGTGCAGGAAGTTGGAGAACATCAGGCCAACGCCGTTGACCGTGTTCTTGACGATGAACCCGGTTGGCCCCACCACCAGCACCGCCAGCGCGCAGAACAGCGCGCCCCAGCAGACCATGCTGGCCAGGCGTTGCATGCCACCCTCCAGGCCGATGTAGGAACTCAAGGAGAAAATGCTGGTGATCAGCAGCACGATGCCCGCCTGCATGGCGAAGGTGTTGGGCAGGCCGGTCAGGTTGGACAGGGCGTTGGAGAAAGTCTGGGTGGTCACCACCATGGTGACGGTCAGCCCGCCGAAGGTACCGATCAGGAAGATGATGTCGATCAGACGCCCGAGCGGGCCGCTGGCCTTGATGCCAGTCACCGCTTCGATGATCCCGGCCAGACTCAATGTGCTGTGTTTGCGCACGTGGTAGTAGTAGGCCATGGCCATGCCACCGACGGCGTAACAGGCCCAGGTGCCGAAGCCCCAGTGGAAGAAGGCATAGGCGATGCTCATGTCCAGTGCCTCAGGGCTGCGTGCGGCAATGTTGAGCCCGGGGGTGTTGTAGTAATAGGCCCATTCCACCAGGCCCCAGTACAGGGTCGCTGAACTCAGCCCGGCGCAGATGAACATGAAAATCCACGGCAGTGTCTTGAATTGCGGTTTGCCTTCACCCAGGCGAATGTTGCCGTACTTGCTGAAAATGATGAACAACGAACCGACGACAAAGGCGAGGAAAATCACTAGCACCGGGGCCACCAGCAGATCGGTGGCACGCTGGAACAACTGGCTGGCCACTTGCTCTGAGCGCGCTGGGAAGGCCGCCAGAGCAAACACCGTGAGGAAGATCGACACCACGCTGACGACAATCAGCAGCGTGTCCTTGCTTGTCCGAACGTGGGCATCCGGCGTGGCCGGACTCGCTTGAGTGGAAATTTTCATGGGATACCTTTCTATTACTGGCTGTATTGGTTTTGTTGTTTGCCTTGTCCCGGGTGCAGGGCGGCCACCCGGAACCGCTATAGAAGTGCTTGCAGGTAAGGTCAGTTGAGGTGGCTGCTCCAATCACGGATCAGTCGCCGATACAGGCGCAGGGCTTCGTCGATGCGGGCGATTTCGCAGTACTCGTCCGTCTGGTGTGCCATCTCCGGTGTGCCGGGGCCAAGGATCACGATCGGCACCCCCGGGTGCGCGTGTTGCAGCGCGCAGGCATCGGTGAAGTAGCTGGCGCCTCGCGGTTCGGGGCGTATGCCAGTTTCTTCTTCGGTGATGCGGTAAACCGCTGCTATCCAGGGGTCGCTGCTGTCGGTGTACACCGCCGGCAGGTCGAGCACCGCCTGGGCTTCGCAAATATCGGGCTGCAGCGCTGCCAGCAAGGTGTCGCGGGTATCGTCGTGCGACATGCCGGGCAGGCTGCGGATATCGACGCACAGCTCGGCCAAGTCTGGCACGACGTTGATGCTGCTGCCGGCGTGCAAGGTGCCGGCACTGATACTGGTGTTGCCCAGTACCGGATGGCGCGGCGCGGGCACCTGATAGTGCTCGAGGGTGGTCAGGGCGCGCGCTGCCTTGTACAACGCGTTGTCGCCGCGTTCGGGCATTGAGCCGTGGGCGCTTTTGCCGCGGGCGCCGAGCTTGAGCCAGAGCGCGCCCTTATGACCGATCAGCGGGTAGTTTGCAGTCATCTCACCGACGATGATCGCCCCGGCGCGATGCTGATCGACACCATCGCGCAGCAGAGCCGCCGCGCCCTGGCAGCCGGTTTCTTCGCTGGCGGTGAGCACCAACACCACACCAGGCCCGTCAGCGATCAGGCTACGCTCCTGCAGCGCCGCGGTGATGAAGGCCGCGATCCCGGCTTTCATGTCGCTGCTGCCACGGCCGTACAGGCGGCCATCGTGGATTTCACCGGCAAACGGGTCGTGCGACCACGGCGCCTTGCCCAGCGGCACGGTATCCAGATGCCCGGTGAAACACAGCGGCCGTCCCTGGCCGTTGCCCAGATAGGCCACCAGACTGGCGCGGCCGGGAGACAGCTGGTGCAGGGTGGTGGTGAACCCTGCTTGCGCCAGCAACCCGGCGAGGAACTCGGCGCAAGGCTGCTCATTGCCCGGCGGGTTGGTGGTGTCGAAGCGCAACAGCCTGCGGGTCAGATCGATTGCATCCTCGAATGGCTTCATAGCGACCTCGCATCCCCGCTGAGATCGATGGCAACCGCATCCACCTGCAGTGAGGCGCCGCCCGGCAAACCGTTGAGCCTGACCATGGAGAAGGGCGGCAAGCTGTCACCGCACAGCTGTTGCAGTGCATGGGTAAACAGCCTCATGGCCTGGTCTGGGTCGTGATCGGCCTCGCTGGCGGCGACCAGTACATGCAGGTGGGCGAGGGCGTGTGGGCCGCTGCCGACATTGCGCAGTTGCTCGGCAACACGCTGCAGCACCTGCTGACAGGCCGGTTCCAAAGCGGTGGTGTCTGCACTCTGGCCGGCCACCTGAATACTCGACCCGGCGCGTTGTGCCTGCACCCCGGCCGTCCAGTTACGATTGCCGGTGTCGGCCTGCGCTGTTTGCTGGGCGATGCCGACCTGGGCGGTGGCATCGATCTCCAGCAGCAAGCCTTCATAGAGTAGGTTGACGCCAAAGGCGGTGACCGCTGGCAGCGGTTCGCCGCAGGTCGTGCGCACCACGCTGAGGATGTCTTGCAGGCGCGCTTCGGCGGCCTCGTCGTCACCCTCGTGCAGGTAGCAGATCTTCAGCTGGGTCAGGTCGCTGAACGTCGCCCCGGCGTCGAGCAATACATGGCGTATATGCTCCAGCACATTCGCGGTCTGCCCGCGCAGGTCGCCCAGGCTGATCGCCTTGCCAGCGCGGTCGGCGGAGACCTGGCCGCCGACCCAGACCTGACTGCCAGAGCGCCAGCCCTGCGACAACGGCACCGGAATGCTCCAGTCCCAGCTTTTCACCGGCATGATCCGTTGCCGCTGGGCAACCGGCACGGCCAGCGCTTCGGCTTCCAGCTGGATCAGCGCGCCGCTGCAGCCCATGCCCTGAACGCGAACCGCGGTGGCGGCGGGGCCGGGGTCGGGGAAGTACTGCAGGCGCACCCGGGTCATCTTCTCCCAGTACACCGTGGCATCGGCTTCTTCGCCTTCGTAGACGTAATAGGTATTGAGGCGCACCAAATCGGCCATGCGCAGGCCTGCCGCCTCCAGCGCGGCTTTCAAGTTGCGGAATACCGCGTGGGTCTGGGCTTCGATATCGCCCGCGCCGATCAGCGTGCCGGCCGCGTCGAGCGGCAGTACACCGCCGACGAACAGTTGTTGGCCGAAACGTCGATAACGGTAGGGTTGCAGGGGCAAAAGCGCGGAAAGGGGCACTGCGGTGCTGAGGTCGGACATGGCGTTGCTCCCGTTGCCCGGCCTGGGCCAAAGTTGCTGGGCCAGTGGGGCACTCATCAGGTTGGCTTGGTTGTCTCGCCCCTGACTCTAGAGAAGCCGATACTTCGGAAGAATAGCCGGTTCATGAAGTTGACTTCGGCGATTCACGAAGCAAATACGCCTAGTGCGCTCAATCCTGCGGCGTAGTGCAATCGAGCACTTGCTGGTGGAAGGCCACGACGGTGCGCGGTGGGCTGACGCTGCGATGGCGGATGATGTTGAAACACAGCTGCGGGGCGTATTGCTCCGGGCACAGCCTGCGCAGCTCAGCCTTGTCGACCCAGGGCTGGGCATAGTGCAGCGGCAAAAAGCCAATGTACTGCCCGGAGACAATCATCATCGCCCGCGCTTCCACGTTATCCACGCTGCCCGCCGCGCGTTCGGCCTGCAGTTGGTCGAGGTCGAAGCGGCCGAGAAAGGTGCGCGCCGCGACCCTGGCCTGGCTCAGCAACTGTGGCGTGATACTGGCGTCATCCTGGTCGAACAACGGATTGCTGCGCGAGCAGAACAGACCGTGGGTTTCCTTGTACAGCGCGGTGTATTCCAGCCCTGGCAGGCGCGAAGGAAACGGGCCGACCGCCAGGTGCAAGCGGCCATCCATCACCCGTTGTTCGAGAGCGCTGGGGGTATCGATATGGATCTGCAGATGCACCTGCGGCGCCATCTCGCCGAAGCGGCGAATGGCCTGGGTCAGCGGGCTGGCGGTGTCGGTCAGGGTGGCGTCGATCACCCCGACGCGCAACACACCGCTCAACTGCTGGCGGAGGGTGGCGGCCTCCATCGAAAAGGTCTCGACCGCTGCCAGCATGCGTTGCGCCGCTTCATACAGCACCGCGCCCTCGTCAGTCAGGCGAAACCCCGAGCGACCGCGGTCGCACAAGCGGACGCCGAGGCGGGTTTCCAGCAGGCTCATTTGCTCGCTGATCACCGAAACACTGGTGTTGAGCGCCGATTGCGCTGCCGAAAAGCCGCCACACTGCACCACCGTTTCGAAGATCCGTAGTGACTTCAGATCGGCATCCTGTATGCGCATCAACGTCGTTCCCGGTTGCGGAAAAGCCACATCAAGGTTGCAAGTCAGGGCAAATGTCAATCGGCAGCTGCTGAACTAGCGTGCGTCGTCATCCATTATCGCGGGCGTTGCAGCCGAACCTGCCAACAGGCCACCGTCAATGTTGAACTCACTGCCGGTGATGTAGGTGGCGTCATCCGAAGCGAGTAACAGGGCGATGGCCGCCACTTCTTCAGGCATGCCGAACCTTCGTGCCTTGCGCAGCTCCGGTGATGAGTGCGGTTTTGGCGTGCTGTTTGTTGTCCATAAATGATCCTCCTTGGCCTTGAAATGGGTAGGCGGTGGGAGCGGGCTTGAACTGGTCAAGTAATCCTGGACACCCGTTAAGGTTTACGCCGCCAGCTTCTCTGCCTCGACCGGCGACCGGTATCCGTTGTAGCTGTGAGGCCTAGTGGTGTTGTAGCGGGTGATAAAGCGCTGCACATCCATTCGGGCCTCATGCTCCGAGTCGTAGCCATCTTCGGGTACCCACTCAGATTTCAGGCTTCCAAAAAACCGCTCCATCGGGGCGTTGTCCCAGCACTCGCCTTTACGGCTCATGCTCTGCCGGTGCCCATGCTCGCGCAGCTCATTTCTGAACTTGTGGCTGGTGTACTGACAGCCTTGGTCAGAGTGAAATAGCACACCCTTGGGGCGTCCGCGCAGCTCGGTTGCCATGCGTAAGGCCGCGCAGGTCAGTTCAGCATCCGAGATCATCGAGAACGACCAGCCGACAATCCGCCGTGCAAACAAGTCCAAGACAGCCGCGAAGTACAGCCAGCGCTTACCAGCCTTGATGTACGTTACATCTCCGCACCAGACCTCATTTGTCGCCCGCACATCGAATTGCCGTTTGAGCTCGTGCGGTGCGGTCAGGGCTTCAACGCCTGAAGATTTGTATTTGTGGCGTCTGCGTTGACGGCTGCTGATCCCAGCTTCTTGCATCAGGCGGCGCGCCTTGAAGCGGCCGACTGGGTGTCCACTGGCTTGCAGCATCTTGGCCAAGGTGCGCGAACCTGCCGCCCCTCTCGACTCACGATGATGTCTGATCAACTGGGCCTTGAGTTTTTCCCGTCCGGGGTAACGCCGGTCCTTACGCTGGCGCCAGCAGTAGAAACTGCTGCGGCTGACCCCAAGCACCCGACAACACTCATTAACGCCGTATTGCTCACCCAGCTCATCGATCAACGCGAGTGATCTTTGGCGTCCAAAAGCAGGAGAGCGCTGGCCTTTTTTAGGATTTCGATATCCCGGTCTTTCTGCTTGAGCAGGGCTTTGAGCCGTTGGATTTCCTGCTGGTCTGCCGTTATTGCCTTGGCACCCACAGGGGTTAAGCCTTGACGCTCCTGGCGCAGTTGATCGACCCAACGACGCAACGCTGTAGGGCCAATGCCTAAACTGGCACAGACCTGTGGAACTGATTGGCCTTCGTCCAGCACCATGCTGGCCGCCTGTAGCTTGAAGTCACTCGAGTAAGAATTACGCATATCCAAACACCTCAGGTTTGGGCGCCATCATAGCGCCCGATTGAGGTGTCCAGGATCATTAGGCCAGTTCAGCTTGCCCCGCGATTGAGGTTTAGCAGGCACATCGCATCGCGGGGCAAGCCCGCTCCCACCGCCGCC
Organism: Pseudomonas sp. NUPR-001; assembly: GCF_052147955.1. Lineage (NCBI taxonomy): Bacteria > Pseudomonadati > Pseudomonadota > Gammaproteobacteria > Pseudomonadales > Pseudomonadaceae > Pseudomonas > Pseudomonas sp. NUPR-001. The sequence goes on along the minus strand of NZ_CP197353.1, from coordinate 3,776,625 downwards.
CCTACTGGCAATTGCAACTATGCTCTGAGTTCGAAAGGTAAAACCAGTTTTGACGCTCCTCCCAGCAAAGAGGACGCAGCATGCGAAACAGGCTGTTGCCCATTGACCTGCGCGGGCTGATTTTCTTCGTCGTTGTAGTGTCTGTCCTGGCGACGCTGGCCAATGGGCTGATCGTCGCGTATCGAATCCAGCGCGATGCGTTGACTCACTCGGCATTAGACGCCAACAGCGCCTATGCCGCCAAAGTGGCGTCCAGCATCGGTGATTTCCTGACGGCAGCGCAAAGCCGTCTCAAGTACAGCGCTGGCGCCTTGTCGGCTGATTGGAATAACCCTGCTGCGCTTCGCACTGAAGCCATGCGCTTACAAGCCCAGGATGCAGACTTCAATTCCATCGTGATTGTCGATGACAAGGGCAAAGTGCTGCAGGCCTATCCGGATACCCTGCAGATTGTCGGCGCTACTGTTCGCCCCGATGGGCTTGCGCTCGTCCTTGCGCAACGGCGCCCGTTGATCAGTGCTGCCTACCTGTCCGTCTCAGGCAACCTGGTCGTGGCCATTTCTCAACCGATATTCAACGCATCCGGGCAGTTCCTCGGGGCAATCGGTGGCTCAGTCTATTTGCTCAGGCAAAGCGCGTTGCACAGTGTCATCAGCAACCACTTTCATCAGGAGGGTACGCTGGCGATGGTGGCCGATGGCAATCGACGTCTGTTGTATCACCCAGACCCCAAGCGCATTGGTGAGGCGCTGGACGGGCATGAGGCCGTAGCTGCGGCTTCGCAAGGGAATATTGGCTCGATGCAAGTCACTACCCATACAGGCATTTCGATGCTGACCGGTTACGCGCCGGTTCCATTGGCGGGGTGGACGGTGGTGGTGCAACTTCCCGCCGAACGTGCGTTGTCTTCGCTGCGGCAATTGCTCAAAGAGGTGCTGCAAGGAATGATTCCGACAGGCATCGTTGGCCTTGGTTTTATCTTCGCGGCCACCGCGTTGATCACACGGCCTTTGCGCCAGCTTTCGGCGATTGCCCTGCAGTTGGCGGCGATGGAAACCACCACCCATCTGCAACGGGTGAATGCCTGGTACCGCGAAGCTTCGGCAATACGCCAGGCGATGTTGACCGGCGTGCAGTTGTTGCAGCAAAAGCTTGGCCGGCTTACCCAGGAGGCGCAGACCGATGCCCTGACGGGACTGGCCAACCGCAGGGCGATGAATGCCTTGCTCGACTTGCTTGATCAGGCAGAACAACACTATTCGGTACTTTCGCTGGACATCGATCACTTCAAGCGTATCAACGACACTTTCGGCCATGACGCAGGCGACGTTGCACTCAAATTCATCGCGCAAGAGCTCAATCGCAACTCCAGAACCGGTGATCTGGTAGGCCGTGCTGGCGGAGAGGAATTCACGGTGGTCTTGCCTGACACCACCCTGGAAGTCGCCATCGCCATTGCTGAGCGGATTCGGGAAAGCATCGCTGCCAGCGAGGTTCCGGGTGTGGGCAAACTGACGCTTTCGATCGGGGTGGCTTGCAGGTCCGCAGCGTCACCCTCCCAAGAAGCGGTTCTGAGGCTGGCTGACGAGCGCCTCTACCGAGCCAAGGAGGAGGGACGCAATCGGGTTGTCTCATAGCCATGGTAGGAGCGGGCTTGCCCCGCGATGGCCAGCCGCACTAACAGAGCACGTGATGGCTTGCGATTGCGGATTGTCTGTTATTTCTCATCAGAAAGCTGGCCTCCGGGGAGGAGGCCAGCTGACACTTACTCGACTACTTCAAGCGCATTGACGGCGCGGATAAACAGGTCATCGTAGCGCTGTTTGATGCGGCGGAAGTGGCCGGTCGCGACCAGCGCATCGATGACTTCGGTGGTAGCTTGCATGGTATTTTTGTAGCGAAGGTCGCCGAGAAACTCGCGACGGATGATCGGGTCGAGCGTCATCAGTTGTTCCTGTGGGAACTTATCGTACGTTTGCGCACGCTGGTTGATCGCCAGGTGCTGGATGCCGTGCGCTTTCAGGTAAGCCAGCAGGTCTGGCACATGGAGATAAGCGTTAGGGCCACCGTAAGGCAGTTTGATCATTGTCTGATCCTCATTCAGAAGCGGATGTGATGAGGGCGAAGCCTCTGACTGCACGCCGCCGGCCATCAGTGCGCGGTACATACCAATTGGCATGACTGCAAATACCGCTTCGCCATCGTCACCATGAATGAACTGAACAGAACTCATTTTAATCTCCAATGCGCCTTCGTTGTTCTTTGTTTTGCTTCGTTATGCATGCAATGTAATTACAATGTGGAAATGAGTCAAGCCATAAACTAAGAAAATGTGCAGGCTGTCGTCGTTGGTAGATGCAAAGTAGGCCTCAAGTGCTTCGCGCCGACGCTTGCTATGCTTCTGTGACGTTCCGAGCGTGCCGGGATGACCCACATGCAACCGCTACAGGATTATGTGGTGTACGTCGTTACGGCCCAGGAAGGCTGGATGTCTGAGCTGTCAACGCTGTTGACCGCGCTTGCCGCGTTTGCCTCGGTGTTGGTGGCGTGTATCGCTGTACGCTTCAGCGCCCGGCAAATAAAGACGTTCGAGTTGCACAACCGGCGGATGGCAACGCCGCATTTGTCGGCGTGGAACAGCACCGATGTGAAGGCCCGGTCCTACAGTTACACCCTGGAAAATAATGGCCTGGGGCCTGCCATTATTCGTGAGGTCAGCCTCTGGGTCGACGGCGTGCTGGTGCAGGGGGAAGGGCCGGACTTGCTGGAGGCGGCCAGTAAAATGTTGCTCGGCGATATCCCTTACGAGCAACGCGCCGAACTGTTTATCGTCGGCGAATTCATACCCCCCGGCAAAAAATTCACCACCACCACCGTCATGCCTGAGAACCATGACCCGGTGGCGATCATGGCCATTGCCAAGGCGCGATTACGTCTGTTGATTCGTTACGATAGTATTCTTGGCGACAGCTTTGTCTACGATTCGGATCAGTGGCGGGACCGACAGTAACGATGCTCAGGAGGAACGCGTGATGACCAGTCCAAGTGCACTCACATTGGCCGGATTTATTGCCTGGGCCTTGGCACTGCTGGTGCTGATGGAACTGCTGCGTGGGTTTCTGGTGATGTTCAAGGGTGTACCAGCCAATCAGTTCACTCCGGATAACGCCAACCTGTCACCGTTCATGCAGCGCCTGGCGCGGGCCCACGCCAACTGCGTGGAAGGGTTGCCGATTTTTGGCGGCTTGTTGCTGCTTGCGTTGCTGACCGAGCAGACGGCAATTACTGATCCGCTGGCCTATGTGTTTCTCGCGGCACGCCTGGTTCAGTCATGCATTCACCTGGCCTCGCAAAGCGTGGTTGCGGTGTTCTGCAGGTTTGCCGCGTTCGCTGTGCAGTTGGTCATTGGCATGTGGTGGGCTGCGCGTTTGTTGGGGATATGATGGCCTGCACGGTGATGGCGATCTGAGTGAGGGATCGCTATCGCGGGGCAAGCCCGCTCCTACCGAAACGGCATGAGGTTGCGGCGTCAGTGTATGTGGGGAGTGGTGGGGCCTGACTGTGCATCGGCAGGCAACACGCTGACCTGCACCTCGACGCTGCCAGCTTTTTCGAACTGCAATGTCAGCGGGAAGTGTTCTCCGGCTTTGAGCGGCTGCTCCATGCCCGACAACATCACATGGTTGGCGCCGGGTTTGAAGGTCACTTCGCTATGGGCCGGGATGTCCAGGGCTGGCATGTGTTGCATGCTCATCATGCCATCGCTGGCAGCCTGGGTATGCAGTGTGGATTTTGCTGCGCGCGGGCTGCTGACGGCGATCAGGCGATCTGTCTGGCTACCCTGATTGTGCACGCTGAAGTAGGCGGAGCCGCCGGGCAGCTCGACCGGCAGTTCGCGGGACCATGGCTGGCTGATCAGCAGTTCGCCGATTCGATAGTCATCAGCGAAACCTGCGGTGCTGCAAACAAGCAGGGCGCCAAGCGCCAGAACACGTGCAATCATGATGAACTCCTTGCCTAGTTGCGGGTTTGTGAGGTGGTGATCGGTGCTCGCGGCTGCAAGCGCTCGGTTTCTTCTTCCAGGTACGTCAGCAAGGCCGAGATTTCGACATCACCCAAACGCAGGTTGGGCATGGCCAGGCGGTTGTATTGCTCGAACAGCTGCAAGGCCAGCGGGTCTTGTTCTACCAGCATGACGTTGGGTTCCTTGATCCAGCGCGCCAGCCAGGCGGGGTCCCGTTGCCGGGTGACGCCGAGTAAGTCCGGGCCAATGTTGCGCATCCCGGCGTGTTCGGTGTCGCCTAGCGTGTGGCAGGAGGCGCAGCGCGTGCGGTAGATCTGTTCGCCAACGCTGGGCTGACGCACGTTGGGTGCGTTGGCGTAATCGTTGGTGTTGGTGCTGGCCAGTTTCCAGTTGTGCAGGCTTTTGCCCAGGCGGTCGGCCAGCACATAAGGGTTCTCCATGGGCGATGCTTTCATCCAGCGTCCGGTGCTTTGGTTGCCGATGATCAGGCTGAGGTTATGGTCCTTGGTCTGGCCATCATCCACGCCTTTGATGAACAACCCGAGCTTTTGCCGCAACAGGCTGATTTCGTCTTTGTTGCCGGTGAGAAACTGCCAGCCGGGGCCGATCTTGAATTTCTCGGCATAGTGTTTGAGCACCTCCGGAGTGTCGGTTTCCGGGTCGATGCTGATGGAGTAGAAAAACACATCGCGGCCCACGCGCTCGCCGAGCAGTTTCTGCACCTGGCGCAGGCGTGCGGTTTCCAGGGGACAAGAGTCGGTGCAGGTGGTGAAGATGAAGTTGATTGCCACCACTTTGTCTTTGATCAGGTCATCGAAAAACCGCAGCGGCTGACCGTCCTGGTTGATCAGCGTTGTGTTGGGGAAGTAGTCCCGCCCCCATACCTGTTCCGCTTGGTTTTCGCTGACGGCTGCCAGTGCCACACCGCTGCTGAGCAGCAGCGATTGAACGAGTGCCATCCAGGTTTTCCAGCCCATGCGATTGATCTCCTGAACCTCAGTGTCGAGTGTTTCAGCCCTTGCCCCGTGCGCTCGGGCAACACAGCTGCCAACGCGCACGGGGCGTGGTTTCAGCGCACGGTCAGGGGCACCGTGATGGCTTTGCCGTTGACAGGCTTGATGGTCACCGTCGGGTTCGGCGCTGGCCCGCTGCCGGTGGTGTTGGCCGACAAGCGCCAGTTGCCACCGGACATCACCGTGGCCGTGCCGAGGTTCAGCGTGCCGTTGATACCTGTTGCGGTGACCGCGAGGGTGTCGCCGATTTTCAGCGCGCTGCTACCCACCAGTTCCCAGGCATAGCGGCTGTTACTGCGCACGGTGACCGTAGCGCTGCTGACCTTCAGGTTCTGATCAACCTCCACCGGCACCGGCGTCACGGCAATGCTGACGTTGGCCGCCAGTTGCGACACGCCACCGCGGGCATCCTTGACCTTGTATTCGAAGTGGGCGCTGTAGGCTTCGTTGACCGTTGCCGGCGGCGTGAAGGTGACCTGAGTGCCATTGCTGCTGACGCTGCCCTGACCAGAGTCTGGTTGCCCGAGGCTGACGACCGAGAGCGGCATGTCACCGTCGGGGTCGCTGTCGTTGGCCAATACGTTGAGGGTGATCGGCACCCCGGCTTTGGTGGCGCCGCTGTCGTCTCTGGCCAACGGCAGTTGGTTGTCCTCGTCGTCACCGTCGCCCGGGCCTTCAGCGTCTTCATCACGGAACGCGGGCAGTGCGGCCGAACTGATGTAGGTGACGCCGTCCCAGGTGGGCATGGGCGATGGCATCAGTTCGAACTGGCCGGGGTGCTCAAGGTCGAACCGCAGCAGCATGGAGTTGTCTTCATGCTGGGTGTTGTGGCAATGCTCCATGAAGGTGCCGGCGAATTCGCGAAAGCGGATGGCCATTTCCAGTTCACCGGAGCTGTCCACTTCCGGGCCGACCCGATAGAGGTCTTTGCGTGCCCATTTTTCCCACTCAGGCGGCGCCTTGCCGTCGCGGTTGAGGATTACCCCTTCTTCGAAGTGCACGTGCACCGGATGACTCCAGCCATTGCCACCGTTTTTGATTTTCCACACTTCCAGGGTGCCTTCACCGGCATAACCGGCATCGGTCGGGCCGCTGGCCAGTTGCGGCGCGGCGGTGATCCGCCGGGGGTCCATGGAGTAGCCGAAGCCACCGTCGGTCTTGATCGTCCAGGGCGCCGTGTCGGTGCCGTCGGAGCGGCCGAACTCAAAGCTGCGGTGGCGCGCCTGCTTGAGTTTGGCCTGCATGGCCGGATCGTTGCGGTCGATGGTCAGCGGGATCATTTTCTTGCCCGCGGCTTTGCCCGGTTTGGCCGGTTCATAGGCCACCGGGTCCATGCTCAGGTCGGTGCCGCTGTAAGGCTTGACGTTGAACTGCAGGAACTTGCCGACCACCGGATCGCCATCGCGCCAACGTGGGCCTTTGCTGGTCTGGTCGATGACGGCCTTGTACTTCTCGGAGAGCACGTCGGCCAATGACACCGCTTCTTCGCTCGGGCCTTTGCCGGTGTCGTGTTCCATCAGGTTGACGAAGAAGATCTTGTCGCCGGGTTGAATGCCGTGTTTGGCGAAGTTGATGATGATGTCGTAGCGCTCGGCGATGGCCATGGTCGGCATGATGCCGTTGTCGTCCTTGAGGTCACCGTTGCCATTGAGGTCCATGCTGCCATCGAACGGAATGGCATGTTCCATGATGTTGCCGTCGTTACCGATCATGTGGAACGGTACCCGGTTGTAGGACACCCCGGAGCCCTGCGGGCCGCGGAATTCACCACCGGTCCCACGCACTTCGCGGACCACGGCGATCTTCATGTAGCGCGACACCGAACCGTTGAGAATGCGCAGGCGATAGCTGCGCGCGCGTACGTCAAAGTAGGGCTTGTACAGCCAGTTGACCATCATCTGGTCACCGATGAACCCATCGATGTTGAACGGGTTGAACCACAGTTGGCCGCTCTGGTCCCAGGCCTTGTCGGCAAAAGTCAGGTTGACGTCATAGTCGCGGTTGCCCCAGGGCAGGGCCGAGCCGCTGGGCAGGCGCAGGTTGACGCCGTCTTCCAGCGCTTCGTTGCCGCGGTCAAGGGCGCTGTAGTAGTTCATCATCGCCGCGTTGCCCTTGTAGACGTTGTGCGCGGTGAAATCGAGCATGTGGTCGTGGAACCAGTGGGTGCTCATGGTTTCGCGCCAGTCACCACGGACTTTGATGCTGCCGTTCTGGCAGGTCTTGAGCCCCGGCGTGGAATCGTTGACCCAGAGCGTTTCGCCTTCAGCGCAGGGGAAGGCGGCGCGGGGGTCTTCGGCCTTGGTGTTGATCGAGTCGTAACCGGCCAGTTGCAGCGGCCAACGGTAGTCGTAGTACTGGCCGGGGAAGAAGTAGGCGTTGGTGTAGCCATCGCTTTCTGCCGGGTTATGGCCGTTGTGCTCGTGGGTGCTGAGGGTGTGCAGGCCAAAGCCGCCATTGGCGGCCGGATCGATGGGCAGGGCGTTGTAATGGCGCATCAGGATTGGTTGGCCGTAGCGCGCCATCAGCAACTTGGGCGGTAGCGTGCCATCGAAGGTCCACAGCGCGTTGTGGTTCTGGATCGGCATGTTTGGGTGAAAGCGGATGCCGATGCCTTTGGCCGTGCCCTCGGTGGCCGGAATGCCGGCGGTGTTGTGGTACAGGCCGCCGGGGCCGAACTCGCCTTTGGCATAGCCGTGCATTTGCCGGCGGTCGCGCAGGCCCTGATTGACCCGCGCCCCGGCTTGCGCGGTCTTGATTGCTGCCTGCGGGTAGAACTCGTTCCAGCGCTGGTGGGACCAGCCTTTTCCTGGTGGCCGGCCCTCTGCTGGCGAGCCCACCGGCTGGCGGTTGAGGAAGGCTTCGATTTGCGCTTTCCATGGGTTGCGGTCAAGCACGTTGGCGTACTGGGTGGGAAATGGCGACAGCCCGGGTTGGCGCAGAAACGCTTCCAGCGCCGCGCCGGTGGGGCCGCTGCGGGCGACGCTATTGGGGTCTTGCTCGGGCGCCGGGCCGGTGGTGGGAATCGGGAAGGGCAGCGTGCCGGCTTCGACCGTCGGGTCGAGCTTTTCCGGGCCGAATTCTTCGTACAGCAGCATTTGCTGAGTAAAGGGCTGAGCGCCGAACAATGGGCTGGCCAAGCCATTGGTGGGGTAATTGAAAGAGGTTTGCTGAGCGGGCTGCAGCACGTTTTCCGTGCGCGGGGTGGTGCGGTCACCGTAGGCGCCGTTGGGCAGCGCGAGCGCGCCGTGGTTGCCTTCGGGCAACAGCTTCAATGCATCCAGCGCCTGTTGCGCGGCCAGCGGGTCGGCGGGCATTGGAGTGTAGGCCGAGGGGTCGGTGGCAGACGGCGGGCTGGTGTCGTCGATGGGCGCGGCACTGCTGGTGCCGACACTGCAGGCTACCCACAGTGCAGAGGCAATGCTTGAGCGTTGGAAACGGTGAAGTATCGAGCGGCGCTGCGCCGTGTAGGTGTACATAGCGTTTACCTCGTCCCGGCCTGTTCGCTGGCGGTTTGTGCCCAAAAAAACATCAAATTGCCATTGTGTGATGGCATGGGGCAAAAACCGCACCAACAGTGAGGGTTCGAGTGCGCTAAATGAAAAAATTCAAATTATTCAAAGTGTTGTGCTGAGTCGCTGCGGCGCCCGACTCATTGCTGCCAAGGGGGAGTGGGGGCGTTCCCCCGTCTTTGGTGATGGTTGAACCGCTCCCCCGCACCCACGTCTTAATCAGTCCAGATCGGACGCGTCGTGCCGCTCCGCCAGCTGCTTGGCTTCCTCGCCCCAGGTGCGGTTGACCCGCTGCCCGCGGATCACTGCCGGGCGCTTGGCGATCGCTTGCGCCCACCGTTGTACGTGGGTGTATTGCTGTACGTTGAGGAACTCACCCGCCGAATACAGGTTGCCCAGCACCAGTTGGCCGTACCACGGCCAAACCGCAATGTCGGCGATGGTGTAGCTGGCGCCTGCCAGGTAGGGGCTTTCGCTCAGGCGGCGGTCGAGCACATCGAGTTGGCGCTTGGCCTCCATGGTGAAGCGGTTGATCGGGTACTCGAATTTTTCTGGCGCGTAGGCATAGAAATGCCCGAAGCCACCGCCCAGGTACGGCGCGGAACCCATTTGCCAGAACAGCCAGTTAAGGGTTTCGGTGCGCCCGGCGGGATCGCTGGGCAGGAAGTGGCCAAACTTCTCGGCCAGGTACAGCAGGATTGAACCCGACTCGAACACGCGAATGGCCGGTTCTACGCTGCGGTCGAGCAACGCCGGGATCTTCGAGTTGGGGTTGACCTCGACAAAGCCGCTGGAGAACTGGTCGCCTTCGCCGATGCGGATCAGCCAGGCATCGTACTCGGCTGCGCTGACGCCGAGGGCCAGTAGTTCTTCGAGCATCACCGTGACCTTGACGCCATTGGGCGTGGCCAGGGAATACAGTTGCAAGGGGTGCTTGCCGACCGGCAGCACCTTGTCATGGGTGGGGCCTGCCACGGGGCGATTGATGTTGGCGAATTCGCCACCAGACGGGGCGTCGTGGGTCCAGACCTTGGGCGGTGTGTAGGGGGCTTTGCTCATCGGGCGAATCTCCTGCATTTCGGGCCAGAGGCAAAGCCTAACCTTTTTTGGTGGGATCAAGCTTGCCCCGCGATAGCGATCTGCCTGAGAAATCGCTATCGCGGGGCAAGCCCGCTCCCACAGGAGGATTTAGAGGAACCAGCGGTATTCGCGGGCGTTGATGTCTTGCATGAAGGCCAGGTGGTCCTGACGCTTGTTTTCGCAATAGACCATGACGAACTCGCTGCCCAACTGCTGGTTGACTACCGGGTGCTGGCGCATGGCGCTGACGGCCGCGAGCATGTCTTTGGGGAAGTCGATGCCGCTGCTGCGATCTTCGTTGAGCGGGGCGATGGGCTCTTTCGCGGCATCCAGGCCGTGTTCCATGCCGCTGAGAATCGCCGCCAGTACCAGGTACGGGTTGGCGTCGGCACCGGCCAGGCGATGTTCGATGCGCAGGTTGCGTGGGTCTGACTCTGGGATGCGAATGCACGCATCACGGTCTTCGTAACCCCAGCTGGCGCGGCTGGCGGCGTTGACCATGGCGCCATAGCGGCGCATGGCGTTGTGGTTGGCGGCGAAGATCGGCATGCAGTGCGGCAGCAGCTCCAGGCAGCCGGCTACGGCATGGCGCAAGGGGCGCTGGTCATCGGCGGCAAGCAGGTTGTTGCCGTCGCGGTCGTACAGGCTGACATGCACGTGCATGCCGCTGCCGGGCGCCTCCAGGTACGGTTTGCTCATGAAGCTGGCACGCATTGCGTGCTTGAGCGCAACGCCACGGGTGCTGCGGCAGAACAGGGCGGCCCAGTCGGCGGCGCGCAGGCCGTCGTCGCAGTGGCCGAAGTTGATCTCGAATTGGCCAGGGCCCAGCTCGGCGGTGATCACGTTGGCATCCACGCCTTGTTCGTTGGCAGCCTCGACCATGTCACGCAGCACGTCGGAGTAACGCGACAGGCGCTCGATGTGCATGTTCGGCTGGTCGTCAGCGTCGTCACTGAACGGGTCGCGAGGGAACTGCGGCAGGCCTTCCTTGAGGGCACGGTCGAACAGGTAGAACTCCAGCTCGAACGCCACCACCGGGCGAATACCACGACGCTCCAGGCGCTGCAGGACTTGCGCGAGCACTTCGCGGGGTTCGAACTCGATGGGTGCTTCGGTGCCGTCGGAGCTGATCAGCATTTGCCCCAGCGGCTGGTTTTCCCAGCGTACCGGCTTGAGGGTGCCGGGGATCAGGCGCCGTGGTGCATCCGGGTCACCGTCGTGGAAGCAGTAGTCGCCAATCGGGAATAGCCCGCCTTGCACACCCAGCAGCACGCAGTTCTGCGGCAGCTTCAGCGGGCTGCCAGCGGCGACTTTTTCGAGCATGTCGATGGGGTAGCGCTTGCCATAGAAGTGCCCGGGAATGTCCAGGCTGATCAGGTCGACATAGCGCACCTCGGGGAATCGAGTGCGAAAATCACGTACTTCAGTGAGCAGATCGGGAAAGCTTTTTGTTGTTGTCATCGATTGCAGTCCTGCAGCGTTATTCAACGGAATACCCAGAGCACCCGTGTCGGCTGCTCAGTGAGGTTGGCGTAGCGAAACTGACTGTGTGGCGGAAGTTGGAAGCTGTCGTTGGGGCCGAGGGTGACTGGCTCCGGGCTGTCATCGAGCCACAGGCTCAGTTGCCCTTCGAGAACAAAGCCGCCTTGTTCGGAGCTGTCGTTCAAGTGGCCTTCGCCGCTGGTGGCGCCGGGGGCCAGATGGCTTTCGAGCATGGAGAAACTACCGGTGAGCTTCGGCGAGACCAGCACGTCGGTGATGCCACCGGCGTAGTACAGGGTGCGCCGTTCACCCGGGCGGGTGACCCAGTCCACTTCCCGTGGTTTGCTCAGGTTGTAGAAGTAGGTGGTAGGCACATCCAGGGTTTCACTGATGGCGGTCAGGTCTGCCACCGTGGGGCGCGACAGACCTCGCTCGACCTGGGACAGGAAACCAACCGAGCGGTCGATGCGCTGGGCCAGTTCACCGAGGGTCAGGTTGCGGTGTTTGCGCAAGTCACGGATCAGGATCGCCAACCCTTCGATTTCGTCCTGCATGTCCATAGAGTGGTCCTCTTAAATATTGTCGCGCAGGCGGTACCAGGCTTTGGCTGCCGCTTCCAAGGGGGCGGCGAGCAGGTCGCCGCCGGGGAAGCGGCCGTTGTCGATGGCCTGGTACAACGCCAGCAAATCACTGTTGCCGAGAATGGCATCGCTGACGGCACGGGCGGCGGCCAGGGTCGGCAGTACGCCATGCCCGGAAAAGCCCTGCAACCAGTAGCGCTGGCCTGTGCTGCCGATGTCGGGGGTGCGGCGCAGGCTGCAGTCCAGATGGCCACCCCAGGCATGTTCAATGGCCACACCGCGCAGTTGCGGAAAGGCACGTTCCAGCACCGGGCGGGTAGCCGCTGCGACATCGTCGGGAATGCCGCCCAGGTAGGTGCAGCCGCCGCCGAACAGCAGGCGATGATCCGGGGTCAGGCGGAAGTAGTCGGGTACGAATTGGTTGTCGATCACGCAGCTGTTGCGTGGCAGCAGCGAGCGGGCCAGGGCTGGGTCCAGCGGTGCGGTCGCGACCTGGTAGGAGCCCACCGGCAAAAGGCGCCGCGCCAGCTGGCGGTCGAGCTTGTCGATGTAGGCGTTGCAGGCCAGCACCAGCACGTCGCTGCGCACTTCGCCGTGTTCGGTGCGGGCGATAAAGCCGTTAGCTGTTTCGCGGTAGTCGAGTACGCGGCTCTGTTCATACAGCCGTCCGCCCGCTTCTTCGATGCTGGCGGCCAGGCCTTGGGCCAGTTTCAGCGGATTGAGGTGCGCACCTTCCGGGTCGTAGAGCGCGGCCTGGTAGCGTGGGCTGCCGATCCATTCGGGCATGGCCTCGCGTTCGATCAGTTGCAGCGTGTGGTAACCCCATTTTTCGCTGGCTTCACGTTGTGCTTCGCGCAGCAATTCGACCCGGCGGGGCAGCACGGCGGCCCACAGGCTGCCGGGGCGGTAGTCGACGTCAAATCCATGGCGATCGGGCAGGGCGCGCATTTCGCTGGCGGCCCAGCACATGCTGTCCCACAGACGTTTCGCCCGTTCCAGGCCCAGGGCCTTCTCCAGCGGTGGCATGTCACACGACCAGCCCAACAGCGCCTGCCCGCCATTGCGCCCGGAGGCCGCCCAGGCCACACGACTGGCCTCCAGCAACGTGACCCGCTTGCCCGCCAGCGCCAGGCGCAAGGCGGTGTGCAAACCACTGAAACCGGCGCCGATGATCAGCACCTCGGTATCCAGGCGCTCATGCAGGGTAGGGCGCAAGGCAATGCTACTGGGGTAGGTGCGGGCGTAGTAGCTGGCGACATGCTGGGCGGATTGCTTGAACATGGCGGAGTCTCGTGAATTTTTATTGGTATATTTTCATGAAAAACTACCAGATAAATTTCACGAGTCCAACCCCCTTTTAAATGGCTCCGCTGGCTTCTGCATCTGGCCGTGCCGGTGGGAGCGGGCTTGCCCCGCGATTTGCTATATCGCGCCAGATCGCGGGGCAAGCCCGCTCCCACCGGTAGGGCCGGATGCAGGCAAAGCCAATCCTGCCCCGGAAATCCGTGAAGAACCTTTGAAGTTAACGACGCAGCGCTTGTTGCACCTCCAGGCGTTCGCTGCGGGCATTGATCAGGCGTTGGCGCAGCAGGTCGTAGCCCCAGTTGTAGGCCATGGTGTAGGGCAGCATGAAGACGAAGAAGCCGATCTCCAGCATGAACGCCTGCACCAGCGACAGGTTGAGCATCAGTGCCGCAATCGGCACGCCGATCACCACAAAGCCGGTTTCGAAACCAGCGGCGTGCAGGGCCCGTACCTTGACGTTGCGCTGCACCCGGTCAGCCGGCCAGAGCCGGTCAAACCCGGCGTTGTAGAGCATGTTCCAGAGCATGGCCACGGTCGACAGCACCACGGCCAGGGTGCCGACTTCCAGCATCGAACGATTGAGCAGCCAGGCGCCGATCGGCGCGCAGATCAGTACGGCAATGGCCTCGAAGCCTACGGCGTGGACGATACGCTCGCCGAAGGATTTGTTGGAAACACGCATGACATCACCTGAACGGTTGGTTTCGATGGAGCGATTGTCATCGCTTTTTCGCTTATGTTAAAAATAGGTTCCATCGATAAAAGCGATACATCCATGCGCTATTCCCCCGAAGCTCTGCATGCCTTTGTCGAAGCCGTGGCCCTCGGTTCTTTCTCGGCAGCGGCGCGCAAACTGCGTAAAAGCCAATCGACCATCAGCGCCGCCATTGCCAACCTTGAGGCCGACCTGGGCGTTAGTCTGTTCGACCGTCAGGCCCGTCATCCGCAGCTGACCGAAGCTGGGCGCAAGGTGCTGGGGCACGTGCAGGAAATCCTCGCGGCCAGCGAACGGCTTGATGAGCTGAGCATTCGTCTGGCCGATAAGGTCGAGCCGCGGCTGACCATCGTTCTGTCCGACATGTACCAGCTCACCCCGGATGATCAGCTGATGCGTCAGTTCGAGCAGCGCTACCAGGACATTGAGCTGGAATGCATGATTGCTGAGGGTGGTGATGTGTTGAGCCTGCTGCAGAGTGGGCGGGCGCATCTGGGCTTGCTGGCTGCGCAGGCGAATTACCCGCCGGACATCGCCGTGCGCAGAATGGCGAAGCAGGCCCAGATGGGGGTTTTTGTCGCGGCCGGGCATCCGCTGGCGGCGCTATCACAGCCGACCCAGGCACACTTGGCGGGTCATCGTCAGCTGTACCTCAATACCTATGCCGACAGTGAAAACAGGCCGCAGGGGCGGGTGTGGTCAGCGCCGGATTACCTGTTGCTGCTGGAAATGGCCGAGCAAGGCTTTGGGTGGGCCGAACTGCCCCACGGCCTGGTGCAGCAGTACGGTCATGGCCAGTTGGTGGAGCTGACCTTGCCGGGTTGGCCGCGACCGATTGCGGTCGATGCGGCCTGGTCGCGGCTGACACCGCCGGGGCCGGCGGGTTTGTGGTTGTTGGACGGCCTAGTGTAGGCGCGGCGGTACGGCGGCCTTAGCGGGTGCTATCAAATTCACCGCGGCGCACGATACGCCGCTCGGCGGGCACTGCAGCCACCGCCGCCGCTGCATTCGGCGCCTTGATGACGATGAAGGTCGCTTCATTGCCCAGCGCAAGGCCATAGTCACGCTTGCCCATGACCGCCGCACCTGCCGTAGTGGCCATCGCCAAGGCCAGGTTCAGGTCCTCGTCGCTGTAGAAGCCTGAGCGGTAGCCGATCAGCATCGCACGCTGGAGCATGTCGGCATTGCCATACGGCCACCAGGCGTCGCGAATGTTGTCGTTACCGGCGAACACATTCACACCGGCCGCGCGCAAGCGCAGGATCGGCGGGAAGGGGTGATCGCCGGGGGCGTTGGTGAGGATCGATACCCCGGCCTCGGCAAGGGTGGCGGCAATCCGCTCAAGCACGTCTTCAGGCACCTGGCCCAGGGCATAGGCATGGCTGACACTCACGCGCCCTTGCAGGCCGGCGGCGCAGGTGCGTGCGGCGATGCGTTGCAGTTGCTCGACGCCCTGCAGGCCGGGCTCGTGCAGGTGAATATCGACTTTCACGCCGTGGCGCTCGGCAATGCCGAATACCACATCCAGCTGACCGTCGGCATCACCATCGAGGGTGGTCGGGTCGATGCCGCCGATGACCTCGGCGCCATCGATAATGGCGGCTTCCAGCACATCGGCGGTGCCCGGGCACGACATCACCCCTGCCTGGGGGAAGGCCACCAGCTCAATGTCGACGATGCCGCGCCATTTCTCCCGCGCTTCCATCACCGCGTGCAGGTTGCTCAAGCCGGTGGTGGCATCGACATCGACATGGCTGCGCATGGCCACGGTGCCGAACGAAGCGGCCTGACGGATCAGTGCGTCGGCACGCTCAACGATGGCGGGTGCCTGGGCCAGTTCGCGTTTTTCGATGGCCAGACGCTCACGCAGGCTGCCTGCTGGTTGGTGCGGGTGCCAGCGATCGCCGACAAAGCTTTTGTCCAGGTGGATATGACCGTCAACGAAACCTGGTACCAGCAGCTGCCCGCCCAGGTCGATGCACTGCACACCGGCGATGGCCGCGACGTCGCTACCCAGGCGCACGATACGGCCATCGGCGACGGCTACAGACAGCGGGCTGCCGTCGGCAGCAACGGCATTCACAAACACACGATCAATCATTTCACGACCTCTTGGACAAGGCCGCACACCCTATAAAAGTCGCCGGGAATCGGCCAATTAAATATCGGGATCGATAGCAGTGAGTTTGTGAATGCCCACGGTTCAGCCGCCAATCAGGTGTTTAAGCGGATGGTAGTCAGCCTTGAGGTTGTGAGTGGCCTTGAGGATCGCTTCTTCGATACCGCTCAGGTGCGTGCACACCAGTTCGATGGCGGCGGCCTGATCACCGGCCTCGAGGAATTCGATCAAGCGCAGGTGCTCGTTGCCACGGCAGGCTTCATGGCGTTCGTCGTCGAGGGTCGAGGCGTACAGAGAGCCGCGTTCGATCAGTTTGCGGAACCAGTCGAGCAGTACCGGGTTGTCCAGCACTTCGGCCAGGCGCAGGTGAAACTCACCCAGCAAGTGGACATAGCGGCCATGGTCACCGGCATCGGCTGCGGCTTCTTCTTGCGCAACGTGCAGGCGCAGCGGGTGCAACAGGCTGTTGTCGGCGCGGCGGCACAGTTCGGTGACGATACCGATTTCGATCAGGCGCCGGGTTTCGAACACCGAGCGGATGTCTTCATCGCTGGGCAGCGATACCCAGGCGCCCTTGTTCAGCTCGGTGGACACCAGGCCATCGCCTTCCAGTTGTTTGAGTGCGGCACGCACCGAGGTGCGGCTGACCTTGAACAGCTCCGCGAGCGATGACTCGCCCAGTTTCATGCCGGGGCGCAGGGTGCGCTTTCTGATGGCCTCATGGACCCCCTGGTAGACGCGTTCTACGGTCGATGCGGGGAGTTTTTCCGTCATTGCCAGCTCCGATGTTCCTTGACCGCACAAGCATGCCGTAAATAAGCGATTACGGGTAGGAGCGGGCTTGCCCCGCGATAGCGGTGTGTCAGTCACATCACATCGCGGGGCAAGCCCGCTCCTACCGGAGGTGGGTGTGGGTTGTGTACATTCGCGACGCTTTATTGTGTTCATGTTACCGGGCGTTGTTACTTTCATGCCCAAACACAGTGTTTGGTTCGCTGACCATTTGGTCAGATTAAACGGTTCAAGTTTGCACGATGTTGAAAATTTAAATCGTTATAAATCAGTTCGATAGCCATACACGCGGCGTGTGGCGATCCTACATTTCGTGCCGCTTTGGCACACATATTGTTCCTCGAAAATCGTAATACAAAGATTGCATACAATTTTTGTATTCCACGGCGTCCAGGCGCCGACAGCGGTCCCAACTCTCAAGTCCAACAATAATGTGTTGCAGCACCACAGGCGCTGCAGCAAGAGCCCGGGGAACATGCAATTGGATACTTCCAAACCTCTGGATACCGCGTACCTGTCTCCCGACTCTGCCGCGTCTGCGCAGTTGTCGGGGCATCCCAGTCTGAGCCCGAAACTGCACAATGCCGACCTTGCACCGACCAAGGCCGCAGGTCGGCGTTGGGGCGGGTACAGCATCTTCGCCTTGTGGACCAACGATGTGCACAACATCGCCAACTATTCCTTCGCCATGGGCCTGTTCGCGCTCGGTCTGTCGGGCTGGCAGATGCTTGCAGCGCTAGCGGTCGGTGCGGTGCTGGTGTACTTCTTCATGAACCTGTCGGGCTATATGGGGCAGAAAACCGGGGTGCCGTTCCCGGTGATCAGCCGCATGAGTTTCGGTATCTACGGTGCGCAGCTGCCAGCGATCATTCGTGCCGTGATCGCGATTGCCTGGTTCGGTATCCAGACCTACCTCGCCTCGGTGGTGCTGCGGGTGTTGCTGGTGGCGATCTGGCCGAGTCTGGCCAGCTACGACCACAACGCCATCCTCGGGCTTTCCAGCCTGGGCTGGGCCAGTTTCGTCGCCATCTGGTTTGTGCAGTTGGTGATCCTCACCTTCGGCATGGAGATGGTGCGTAAGTACGAATCCTTTGCCGGCCCGGTGATTCTCTCCACCGTGCTGGTGCTGGCGGTGTGGATGTACCTGCGGGTCGATGGCAACCTGGCCTGGTCGGTGGGTGAGCCGTTGACCGGCGTGAAGATGTGGACCCAGGTGTTTGCCGGCGGCGCGTTGTGGCTGGCCATTTATGGCACGCTGATTCTCAACTTCTGCGATTTCGCCCGCTCTTCGCCGTGCCGCAAAACCATCCGCGTCGGCAACTTCTGGGGCCTGCCGGTGAACATCCTGGTGTTCGCGGTGATCAGCTTTGTCCTGTCCGGGGCGCAGTTCAGCATCGATGGCACGGTGATCGACAGCCCGACCCAGATCATTGCCGCGATTCCCGACAAAACCTTCCTGGTCCTCGGTTGCCTGGCATTTCTGATCGTTACCGTGGCGGTGAACATCATGGCCAACTTCGTCGCCCCGGCCTTCGTGCTCTCCAGCCTGGCGCCGAGCCGCCTGAACTTCCGCCGTGCCGGCCTGATCAGTGCCACCCTGGCGGTGTTGATCCTGCCGTGGAACCTCTACAACAGCCCGCTGGTGATCGTCTACTTCCTCTCCGGCCTGGGCGCGCTGCTCGGCCCGCTGTACGGGATCATCATGGTCGACTACTGGTTGATCCGCAAAGCCCAGGTGCATGTCCCAGACCTCTACAGCGAGGCGGCCAGCGGTACCTATCACTACACCCGTGGGGTCAACTACAAGGCCATTGCAGCCCTGGTGCCTTCGGCGATTGCCGCGGTGATGCTGGCCCTGGTGCCGGCGTTCAGCGACCTGACACCGTTCTCCTGGCTGTTCGGTGCGGCGATTGCCGGCGGCGTGTACTACCTGATTTCCGATAGTAAAAAACACTATGTGGACTGTTCCGGCGAGCACTTTGCCGTCGACAGCGCCCAGCACTGAGCGTCACGCACAAGGAACTGACTCATGAAAATACTGGTAGTCAACGTCAACACCACCGAGTCGATCACCGAGGCGATTGCCCGCCAGGCGCGCAGCGTTGCCTCGCCGGGCACCGAGATCGTCGGTTTGACCCCGCGCTTTGGTGCCGAGTCGGTAGAGGGCAACTTCGAGAGTTACCTGGCGGCCATTGCCGTCATGGAGCGGGTACTGAGCTACGACCAGCCGTACGATGCGGTGATTCAGGCCGGTTACGGCGAGCATGGCCGTGAAGGCTTGCAGGAACTGCTCAACGTGCCGGTGGTAGACATCACCGAAGCCGCTGCCAGCGTTGCCATGTTGCTGGGCCATCGCTATTCGGTGGTGACCACCCTGGATCGTACGGTGCCGCTGATTGAAGATCGCCTCAAGCTGGCCGGGTTGGAGAGTCGCTGTGCCTCGGTACGCGCCAGTGGCCTGGCGGTGCTGGAGCTGGAAGAAGATCCCGAGCGCGCCATTGAAGCGGTGGTGGGGCAGGCCGAGCACGCGGTGCTGCATGACAAGGCCGAAGTGATCTGCCTGGGCTGTGGCGGTATGGTCGGGCTGGATGAGCGCATTCAGGCGCGAACTGGAGTGCCAGTGGTTGATGGCGTTACGGCTGCAGTTGCGTTGGCCGAGTCGCTGGTGCGCCTGAAGTTGAGCACCTCGAAAGTGCGCACCTATGCAGCGCCGCGGCCCAAGCAGGTACTGGGCTGGCCGCGGGCCTTGTTGGGTTGATCCGGTGGTAGGAGCGGGCTTGTCCCGCGATTACGATGTGGCTGATACATCGCAATCGCGGGGCAAGCCCGCTCCCACAGGATTCAGCGGCGCAGTTTGGCGCAGTGGTCTTGTGCCGGTTGTGCCGCGGTGTACCACACATAGTCAGCACTTTCGGCGCTTACGGTTTTACCTACTTCGGCCAGAATCAACACCTGGCTGCCTTCGCCAGCACCCAGATCGCTCAAGTGCAACGGCACGCCCAGATCCTTGCGCACATGGAAGGCTCCAGCCAGCAACACGGCAGGGGTTGGAGCGGCCAGCAGGCTTTCGGCCATGCGCCGATCACGCTGCTGTTGCACCGCCAGCATGGCTGGCATTTGAGCTTCGGGCAGCAAGCCACAATGCGATTCGCGGATATCGTCGAGCAAGGTTGCCTGCACCACTGGGCGGGTCGAGGCACTGCCTTCAAGCACCGGGCGCTGCTTGTAGATCTGCATGATTTGCGCACGGTTGAGGTTGGCCGAAAGCAGCGGGTAAGGCTGGTGCAGGGCATAGGTCACGATCGCGCCGTACAGCCCCCAGTCCCAGTTGGCCTGCCAGGCCAGGGCCTGGAATGCGTCGCTGGGTGGATTGCCTGCACGGGTGGCCGCTTGCGCCGCATCGACCTTGGCTTGCTGGTCCGGGTTGAGCATTTCCAGCAGCAGGCTGCCTTGCGGGCGTTGGCTGGCCAGCTCGCGCAACAGCCACAGCTGTATCGCATGATGATCGGGGTTGTCGTGCTGCTCACCGACCAGCACGCGCGGCGCCTTGGCCAGGCGATCGATCAGTTGTTGTGGGGTCAGGGTCTGGCCGGTAGCCAGTTCGCGGATCACGCCCAGCTCGGCATGTTCACGCCCTTCGGGCGCGATGGGCGCCGGGGGCGGCAGTACCGAGTGGGATTGGCAGGCCGCCAACAGGCTGACCAGGCAGAGCATCAGAAGGCGCATCGGAATTCCTTGCTAAGTAGTTGCCCCTCGATCACGGCGTGACGAGGGGGCGATTCAGCGGGCGATGATCAATGGGTGGCCGCGTTCCGGGTGCTGTTGAATCAGCACCTGCAGGCCATACACCGCTGCCAGCGCATCGGTGGTCAGCACCTCGGCCGGTGGGCCATAGGCGTGGGGCAGGCCGTCTTGCAGCAACAGCAGTTGATCGCAGTAACGCGCAGCGAGATTGAGGTCGTGGAGGATCACCATCACCGCCGCGCCTCGTTCAGCGAAGTCGCGCACCGCTTGCAAAATGGTGTGCTGGTGCAGCGGGTCGAGCATCGAGGTCGGTTCGTCGAGCAGCAGGGTTTGCCCATCGGCCCCCGGCCACAGCTGGGCCAAGACCCTGGCCAGGTGTACCCGTTGTCGCTCGCCGCCTGACAGTGCCAGGTAGCTGCGCTCGGCCAGGTGCAGGGCGTCGGCGGCCCTGAGTGCTTCGATGACGATTTCGGCGTCACGCACGCGGCCAGTGGCGTAGGGCAGGCGCCCCATGCCGACCACTTCATTGACCGAAAACGCGAAGTTCAGGCTTGAGCTTTGCGGCAGCACTGCCAGGCGCTTGGCGCGTTCCTGACCGGGCCAGTCGGCCAGTGCGCGCTTTTCAAGGCTGACCGTGCCTTCGCTGAGCGCCAGCTCACCGCACAACGCGGCGAGCAGGGTGCTCTTGCCCGCGCCGTTAGGCCCAAGCACGCCGAGCACTTCACCAGGGCGCAGTTGCACACTGACGTTGGCCAGTACGGTGCGTTGCCCGCGCCGTACCAGCAGGTTGTCTGCTTCGAGCATCAGGAGCGCCCTCGTACCAGCAAGAAGAGGAAGAACGGCGCACCAATCAATGCCGTGACGATACCGATCGGCAGTTCCGCTGGTGCCAGTAGCAAACGGGCGATCAGGTCGGCCAACAGCAGCAGACCGGCGCCAGCCAGTAACGAGGCGGGCAGCAGTACGCGATGGTCGGGGCCGACCAGCAGGCGCATCAGGTGTGGCACCACCAGGCCAATAAAGCCGATCAGGCCCGCCGCCGCGACTGCAGCGCCGACACCCAGGGCGGTACACACCACCAATTCCAGCTTGATGCGTTCGACATCGAAGCCCAGGTGGCGGGCTTCCGACTCGCCCAGCAGCAACGCATTCAGCGCTGTTGCGCGGCGCGGCAGCCACAAGGCGACGCCGACGCCAACAATCAGCAGCGGCCACAGGCGCTGGTAGCTGGCGCCATTGAGGCTGCCCAGGTTCCAGAAGGTCAGGGTGCGCAGGGTGGCGTCATCCGCCAGGTAGGTGAACAGGCCAACCCCGGCGCCAGCCATGGCGGTCATTGCCACACCGGCCAGAAGCATGGTGGCAACGTTGGTTTGCCCGTTGCGACGGCCGAAGCGATACACCACAGCTGTCACAATCAGGCCGCCGATGAAGGCGCAGGCCGACAGCACATAAGGCTCGATAGCCGGTGGCAAACCGCCCAGCATGCTGCCGCCAACGATGGCGATTGCCGCGCCCAGTGCCGCCCCGCCGGAAACACCGACCAGGCCTGGGTCAGCCAGGGGGTTGCGGAACAAGCCCTGCATCGCCACCCCGGATAACGCCAGCACTGCACCGACAGTGATCCCGAGCAAGGTCCGCGGCATGCGAATCTGCCCCAGGATCAGGTCGGCTTGCTGTGTGGCATCGCCATCCAGCGACAGGCCGAGCAGACGCAGCCCGGCCTTGAGCGTTTCACCCAGTGGCAGGCTGACTGGCCCGAGGGCCAGCGACAACCAGACGATCACTACCAGCAACAGCCCCAACGCAAGCAGCATTGGCCGCGGTCGGACAATTGCCGTCATTGGCCCGCCTCAGTACTCAGCGCCTTGGCGTTCGGGTAGAACGCTGCCGTCAAGGTCGACAGTGCTTGCGGAACCCGAGGCCCGAGGCCGCCCACCAGCAGGGTCGGATCGATCACCAGCACCCGGCCGTCACGACCGGCCTGGGTTTGCGCCAGCACCGGGTTCTGTTCAAGCAACGTGGCCCGGGCCGCATCGCCTTGCAAACGGCTGCTGGCGAAGATGATCACTTGCGGGTCGAGGGCCAGCATCGCTTCGCTGGACACCGGTTTATAGCCGATGTGATCGCCCAGAACCTTGCCGCCAGCCTGATCGATCATCCACGCGGCCAGGGTGTCCTTGCCAGCTACCTGCAGGTTGCCACCGGAGTGGCTGAGCAGCATCAGCACTCGGGGGGCCGGGTATTGCTGTTGCGCCTGCTTCACCGCTGCTGCCTGTTGTTGCAGGCGTTGCTTGTAGTCGTTGATCAGGGTCTGTGCTTGATCCTGCTTGCCCAACAATTGACCCAAAGCCGTCAGGTTGTGTTGCAGCGCCGGTACTTCGGCTTTGGCCGACAGCAATTCAATACGCACACCGGCGGCCTTGAGTTGTTCCAGTACCGGTGGCGGTCCCATTTCATTGCTGCCGACGAGGATGTCCGGGCGCAGGGCGAGAATGCCCTCGGCCGCCAGCTGGCGCTGGTAGCCGATGCTGGGCAGCTTATGCAATGAGCTCGGGTGCTGGCTGGTGCTGTCGACGCCAATCAGCTTGCTCTCGCCCCCCAGGGCGACCACCCATTCGCTGAACGCACCACCGGCACTGACCCAGCGCTGGGGCAGGGCGTCGCTGGCGCTGGCCAGCTGGCTGAACAGCACGCCAGCGCAGGCCAGGAGAATTTTCTTACGCATCTAGGAGTTTCCTCAGGCGGTCATCGGAGTCGCGGACTCGGCCAGTGCACGCCAGTCGTCACGCTCTGGCACGCCCGGTTTGCGTACACCGAACAATTGGATGACCAGCTCGCCGTCGGCATCGAAGCCCTCGTAGCTGGTGACGATACCATCGACGCTCGGCTTGCGTACACGCCACAGCTCGGTGATCCCGGTGGTCTTCAAGTGCAGATTGAACGCCGGGTCCAGCACGTTGAACCAGGTGTCCATCCAGCGCAGGTTGCTGACCGGGCCTGAGTGAATCTGAATGCAGTGTTTGTTACCGACGAAGACCATGATCGGCACTTCGCGTTTGCCGGCTTCTTCAATCAGGTTGGTCAGCTCGACCGTGGCCAGCGGCTCGGCCCACTGCGGACCGGCCAGGCGCAGGGCCTGGGTGCGCGCGACGTCGTTGCGCTTGAGCAGGGCGAAGAAATCGTGGGTGTCCTGAAGCTCTGACCACTGGGTGCGCAGGGTCTGGGCATCGACCTCGGCGTCGGCGCGAGGGGCCTTGGCGACTGGCAGCGGTTGCAGGTCGAGCTCGGCGCTTTGTTCCTCTGCACGGAAGCGTTCAACCAGCGGTGCCCAGGCGGACTCTTCGCTGGTGGCGGTGAGGAACACCTTGTGCACTGCAGTGCCCTGGCGGTCGAAGACCTGGATGCTGCGCTGCGGGCCCCGCGCGGTACTTTCGTCGACGGCGAACACGCTGGCCCAGCCGCTGAGGAACAGGCGCAGGTCGATGTCGGGCGACAGCACCATGCCCATCTGGCCGCTGCCCATGATGGTCACTTCGTGATAGACGCCTTTGCGTTCATGCACGCAGTGCTCGTTGCGGGTCAGCGCCATGATGTAGCCCAGCTCGCCGAGTGCCGGCAGCAGGGTCGCCCATTCAGGACGCAGGCGCACGGTATCGACACCCAGGCGGCTGGCGGTCAGTTCGGCTTCGCTGACGCCGAGCTTGGCGGCGGCGTCGCGGGCGCGCAGGCCGGAGTGTTCAGCGCGCAGTTGTTGCCACTGCTGGTACAGCGCAGGGCCAGTGGTCAGGGCGCGAGTGGGGGCAGTCATGGTGAACTCCTTCAGGGTCATCGGTTCGCCGTCAGGGCGAATTCTATTGGTATTTCAACGCGGCTGGGCACGGCCCGGCCGTCGACTATTTCCGGACGAAAACGCCACGTGGTCACGGCATCGAGTGCCGCTTGATCGAGACTGGCCACGCCCGAGGAACGCACCAGGGTCAGCTTCAGTTGCTTGCCGCGCTCATCCAGGCACACCTCGACCCGAACAATTCCCTGCTGGTTGCGCCGGCGTGCCTGCGACGGGTAGCGGGGCGGCGGTGGCGGGCTGATAAAACTGGGGCGCAGGCTGAGCACTGGTGTGGACGGCGCCGCAACAGGTACCGGTGCACTGGCGATACGTGCCGGTGTCGGTGGTGTTGGGCTGGGGCGAGCTGTATCGGCAGCAGCGGCGGTTTGAGTTGGGCGCGGTTCGCTGCGCGGCGATGGTGCTGCTTTGGCGATTGCAGGTGCGGGTTTGACCGGCACGGCCTTGGCCACTGCAGGGGTAGGCTTGATGGGCGTAGCCACCTTGGGTGGCTGGACGGGTGCTTGCGCCGGTCGCGGCGTTGGTTGTGGGCGGGCAGGGGCAGCAGGCACGGCTTGTGCGGCAGGCGCCAGGCTCACCAACTGAATGGCCATCGGTGCCTGCATTGCCAGCGGTTCGGGCTCTGCCTGTAGCGCGTGCAGCAGCCAGCCCGCGCTGGCATGCAGCGCGACGGACAGTAGCAGGTAGCCCCAAGGTTGCTTCATGCACGCTCAGTTTTTATTAATTAAGAATGCATATGGTAATAATTTGCATTTGTAAGTCAAGCTGGTTATTGTCGCCGCCGCTGCCATTGAGAATCGTTTACAGCAACACCCTTCACAGAAAGGGGTCATTGCTCAATTCACAACAAAATCCAACACATCCCCGTCAGCCCTGGCGCGTGTCGCAGCGGGCCTGACCATCAGGAGTTAAGTTAGATGTCGATCCGCCCGCCATTTCCCCAGCGTTCCTGGCTTGCCTTGCTGCTGCTTTCGCCATCGCTGGCCCTGGCTGCCGAGCCCGTCACCCAGTTCGATACCGTCAGCGTCACGGCAACGCGCACCGAGCAAACGCTGCTGCAGGTGCCGAGCACGGTGTCGGTCCACAACGAACGTGAAATCGATCAGCACAACGACAAAGACCTCAAGGACCTGGTGCGCTACGAGCCGGGTGTTTCGGTCAGTGGTACAGGCAGCCGCTTCGGTCTTTCCGGTGCCAACATCCGCGGTATCGATGGCAACCGCGTGCTGACCCAGGTCGATGGCGTGCGGGTTCCGCAAAGCAACTTCTTCAGCCCGTTCCAGGACGTGCGCAGCAACTACGTTGACCTCGACACCATCAAGCAGGTCGAGATTATTCGTGGCCCGGCCTCTTCGCTGTACGGCAGCGATGCGATTGGCGGTGCGGTCAGCTTCCTGACCAAGGACGCGGCGGATTACCTCGAAGAGGGTGATGACACCTACGCCCGTTTCAAAACCGGCTATGACGGCAGCGATGACAGTTGGCAGCGCAGCGCTACCTTCGCTGGCCGCACTGGCACGGTTGACGGTTTGTTGCACCTGGGCCGTCGTGACGGTCAGTCCACCGATACCTGGGGTGGCAATGGCGGCGTCGGCAGTTCGCGTGAAGAAGCCAACCCGCTCGACTACACCACCGAAAACCTGCTGGCCAAGCTGGGCTGGGATTACGCCGACGGTGACCGCCTGCAGTTCACCTACGAGCGCTATCAAGACGACGCCAACAGCAACCTGCTCAGCGACATCACCTCACGTGCAACCTTCACCAGCCCGGCGATTCTCGGCTCGCAAGCCAAGGACAGCATCGACCGTGACCGCTACAGCCTTGAGCACACGCTGAGCCTGGACAGCTTGCTGGCCGACCAGGTGAAGTGGCAGCTCAATTATCAAGAGAGCAACAATAACCAGAAAACCCTGCAGCAGCGCCAGACCGCTACCGGGGTCAACCGTATTCGTTCCCGCGACTCGCAGTACGATGAGCGTCTGTGGAGCCTGAACACCCAGGCGGACAAACAGTTCGCGGTCGGTGATACCCGTCACCACATGATCTACGGTGCTGAAGTCAAACGCATCGAGGCCAGCAACCTGCGTAAAGGCAGTGAAGTGCGTCTGGACACCGGTGCAACCGTGCCGGCCACCGAGAACTTCCCGGTCAGCGACTTCCCGGATCCGACCAGCGAATCCCTGGGCTTGTTCGTGCAGGACAGCATCGAGATCGGCCGCTGGACCTTGCTGCCGGGCCTGCGTTACGACTACTACCGTCAGACCCCGCACGTCACCGATGAATTCCTCAACGGCCTGCCAGCCGAGACCGACCCGTCGCGGATCACCGACGATCACTTCTCGCCCAAGTTTGCCGTCACCTATCAGCTGACCGAGCATGAAAGTGTCTACGGGCAGTACGCCGCCGGCTTCCGTGCACCGAGCCCGGTGAACATGTACGGTGAGTTCAGCAACCCGCAGTTCGGCTATCAGCAAATCGGTAACCCGGACCTGAAGCCGGAAACCAGCAACAGCTTCGAGGTCGGTCTGCGTGGTCGCTACGACCTCGGCAGCTTTGGTGTCGCGCTGTTCTACAACAAGTACAAAGACTTCATCTCTACCGAAACCGTGCCTGATCCAAACGGCACCGGCCTGTTGACCTTCCAGCCACTCAACGTCAACAAAGTCACCATCCGTGGTGCCGAGGCTAAAGGTGACATCAAACTCGATGCCTTCCTGCCGACCGGTACTCGCGCCCTGGGTTCGATTGCCTATGCCCGTGGCAAGGATGAAGAGACCGGACAGGCGCTCAACAGCGTCGACCCGCTGAAGGCTGTGCTCGGCCTGGGCTACGATGCTCCGAGTGGTGTCTATGGTGGACAGTTGACCTGGACCCTGGTGCAAGCCAAGGACCGTGTTGACCACACCGGCGATGCCGACTTGCTGATCGACCGCCAGTTTGAAACCCCTGGCTATGGCGTACTCGACCTCAATGCCTGGTGGCAGGTTACCGATCAGGTGGCGATCAACGGCGGCTTGTTCAACCTCACCGACAAGAAGTACTGGAACTGGGGTGACGTGCAAGGCCGCGATGAGAACGCGGCAGGTCTGGACCGCCTGACCCAGCCTGGGCGCTACGCGGCCGTCAACGTCATCTGGGAGATCTGATACGGGTGGGAGCGGGCTTGCCTCGCGAGGCGATGTGACAGATAAATCGCAATCGCGGGGCAAGCCCGCTCCTACCGATGATCAATCATCATCGTCGTCGTCATCATCCCGGTCGCGACGGCGGTCGTTGTCGTAGTAACGATAACGGTCGTCGTCGCGATAGCGTTTGTTGTATTGGCGATGATCGCGATCATCGCGGTCGTCATCCCAATCACGGGAGTAGCGGTGGTCGCGGTCCCAGCGATGATCGTCGCGGTCGTAGTCGTGGTAGTAGCAGCCGGATGTGGCCAGAATCGTGGTGATCACGGCGAATCGGGTCAGATGTTTCAGCACTGTGGTTCCTTGATCCGCACAGCGGTTGGGAGGGTACTGCTCAGACCATCCGTTCGGTTTTTGGTTTCCTCGTGGAATTTCGGAGCAAGCCCTACCGGTAGGAGCGGGCTTGTCCCGCGATCTGGCGCGATACAGCAAATCGCGGGGCAAGCCCGCTCCCACCGTGACAAGCCCTCCAGTCACCTACACTCGGCCTCGTGAAGTCGCTAAGTTACGGTTGTGGGGGCTTGTCGCTTTGCTTTTGCTTTGCGCGCGCGTTATCGCGGTCCTCGCGGGAGCAATGCCGGAGCGAAGGAACCCGGAGCGAAGCGTAGGGCCGGATGCAGGAGCGAGCGGTTTGCCTACTTTTCCAAGAAAAAGTAGGCCGCCGTAAGGGCGGAAGGGGCCAGTGGTGCCACCACAGCTATTGGATAAGCTCGCAGCCCCCAAAGCCAATCCTGCCCCGGAAATCCGTGAAAAACCAAAAAAAAGGCTCACACAAGGTGAGCCAAAGTCGACGTTCTGAAGGGAAGAAACCCTAATCTAAGGGCCTGCCGTTAAGTGGACGTTAACGCTGCAGACAATCATTCATTGCCCCGCGGCAGTTCGATACAGGCCAACAAACCACCACCCGGCGCGTTGCGCAGGGTCAACTCGCCACCTTGTTCGCGGACCGCCGTGCGCGCCGATGGCAAGCCCAGGCCGACGCCACCGGTGTCGCGATTGCGTGAACTTTCCAGGCGGAAAAACGGTACAAACACATCGTCCAGCGCAGCCTGTGGAATGCCCGGGCCGCGATCGCGTATCTCGATGAACAGGCTGTGGCTATTGCTGCTCAGGCGAATCGTCGGTGGCTGGGCATATTTGACCGCGTTGTCGATCAGGTTTGTTACCGCGCGTTTCAACCCCAGTGGCCGACCGAGATACACCAGATTCGCCGGGCCTTCGAAGTCCACTGCAATCTGCTGATCGCGGTAATCGTCGACCAGGGTGTGCAGCAGTTCAGCCAGGTCGAACGGCGTGGTGGTTTCCAGGCGGGTTTCGTCGCGGAAGAAGCTCAACGCGGCATTGATCATGCTCTGCATTTCATCGACATCACGGAACAACTTGCGCTGTTGCTCGGCGTCTTCAATGAATTCGCCACGCAGGCGCATGCGCGTCAACGGCGCGCGCAGGTCGTGGGAAATGGCCGCAAGCATTTGCGTGCGTTCAGCAATGAAGTGCTGGATCTGTGCCTGCATGGTGTTGAAGGCGGTGATCGCCTGGCGCAGTTCATGGGGGCCTTCCAGGGCGATGGGCGGCGCGCGCAGGTCGCTGCCGAATCGCCGTGCAGCGCGGGCGAAACGCTGCAGGGGGCCGGCCAGCTGGCGCGTGCCGACCCAGGCGACCAACAGCGCGGCGACCAAGGCCAACAGGCCAATGATGGCTATGCGCATACCCGTGCTCAGGCCCCAGCTGCGGTAGGGCGGGGTGAACGCCAACCAGCTGTGGTCGGCCAGTTGCATGACCAGTTTGTAGTGGGCGTCGGGGTCGTCTGCTGGCCAATTGCTGGGCTGGTAGGCTTCAAGCCGCAGCGGCATAGTGGCAAGTTGCTGCGACAGCGTGGGCACCGATTGCGGGTCAATCAGGTCGCCGGGGCCGGGCAAGCCGAAGGCATCACGCTGCGCGCTCCATTGCACATGCAGGATGGGGGTGCTCGCCGCTTCGGCCAGTTGCGCACGTTGGCTGACGGGCGCGGCCTCCAGCACCCGCGTGGAGACGGCAATCTGTTCGAGCAGCCCGGTCTTGGCCAGCGGTGGTTGGGCCCAGACGCCGGCCAACTGTACGAACAGGATGTTCAGCGCCACTGAAATCAGCATGGCGGCGATGATGGTCAAGGCAATGCGGCGGCTGATGCTGTCGTGGTGCAGGCCCAGGCGAATCATGTGCGGCTGACCTTGGCGTCGAACAGATAGCCGCCGTTACGCACCGTGCGAATCAGCGCCGGGCGCTTGCTGTCGGGTTCGATCTTGCGACGCAGGCGGCTGACCTGCACGTCGATGCTGCGGTCGTAAGCCTCGTGGCCCTGTCCGCGGGCCAGATCGATCAACTGCTCGCGGGTGAGGATGCGCTGCGGATGTTCGAGAAACACCAGCAGCAAATCGAACTCACCGGCCGACAACGGCACCATCACCCCTTGTGGCGTGCGCAGTTCGCGGCGGGTGACATCCAGCTGCCAGTCGTCAAAGCGGATCACCGGCCGGGTTTCTTCGCTCAGCGGGCGCAATTGCTCGCCGGCGCGGCGCTGCACGGCACGCAAGCGGGCCAGCAGTTCGCGGGCATCGAAGGGTTTGCCCAGGTAGTCATCGGCGCCCAGTTCCAGGCCGACAATGCGGTCGCTCAGCTCGTCCATGGCCGTGAGCATGATGATCGGGATGCCGGTGCTGACGCGCAGCTTCTGGCACAGGTTCAGGCCGCTCTCACCGGGCAGCATCAAGTCGAGAATGATGGTGTCAGGGCGCTGTTGTTCGATAGCCGCCCACATGGCCGTGCCATTGGCAGCCAGGTCGACTTCGTAGCCATGCATGACAAAGAACTTCTTCAGCAGGGCGCAAATTTCCACATCGTCATCGACGATCAGCAGTCTGCTCACGTTCAGGTCCAGTGGGGCGTAAAAAGTGTGTATCTAAAACCATTCTGCGGCGTTGGTCATATATTTCAATCACGCAATAAAACTGCAGCGGCGAAACAAAACAGACATCTGCCAGCAAAGGCCTTGGGTGATGCTGTCGGCACTCCAAACCAAGGGAATTTTCCATGCAGGCACAACCACCCATCGACGGCCTTGACTGCAGCCAAGCGCTGACCCTCGACCTGCGCACGCAGGATCTGTGGCGTAACGCACTGCTCAGTTATCAGGATTCGCGCTTGGGGCTTTGCAGCGAAGGCACGCACATGATCCTCAGCCATTACTTCGAGCGCTACAGCCCCAGCAGCAATCAATGGATGGAGTACAGCTATAAGGTACCGCTGAACGAACTGGTGAACTGGATCATGGCCAGTGGGCAACTGCAGGTGGAGCGCTCCGGTACCGCACCAAGACCCGCCAGCCAGCCGTCCGGGAGCGCTCAGCATGCGTAAGCAGATCTTCGCGCCAGCGCTGTGCCTGTCGCTGTTGATGGTCGGTTGTAGCCAGACCCGGGTGTCGCCCAAGGAGTATTCCGGCTTTTTGCGCGATTATGACCAGTTGAGCGAGCACAAGACCGCCTCGGGTGAGTCAGTGCTGCGCTGGATCAGCCCCAAGCTGCGTGTGGAGCGCTACACCCAAGTCTATATCGCGCCGAGCCAGTTCTACCCGCAACCGAAAGCCAGTGCGCAAATTCCCGACTCGACGCTGAAGGCGGTTACCGCCTACTACGATGTGGCGCTCAAGCGCGAATTGGGCAAGGTGCTGAATCTGGTCGAGCAACCTGGGCCCAATACCTTGATCGTGCGCCCGGCGATTACCTCGGTGGGTGCCCACACCCAGTCACTGCATTTCTATGAGTACCTGCCAGTGACCCTGGTGGCGGCCGGGGTCAGCAGTGCTGTCGGTATTCGCGACCTGGACAGCGTGATCGCCACCGAAGCAGCCTTCCTCGACGGCGGTACGCGTGCGGTGGTTGCCGAGGTGGTGCGCAAAGGCACCGGCCTGCCGCTGGAGAACGACGATCAGGTGATGACCGCCGACAATCTCAAGGGCGTGCTCGATGGTTGGGCACAGGACTGGCGCGAAGCGGCCATCAGCCTCAAGCAGCAAAACGCCGCCGCCTTCACAGGGCAAAAATCCACGGCACCATGAACACGCTGACGACCATCACCAGCACGGTGAAGGGCACGCCGACTTTGACGAAGTCGGCGAAGCGGTACTGACCGGGCCCCAGCACCAGGGTGTTGACCGGTGACGACACCGGCGTCATGAACGCCGCCGAAGCTGCCAGGGCGACAATCATCGCGAACGGGTAGGGCGATGCCCCCAAGTGTTCAGCGGTACTGACCGCTACCGGGGCCATCAGTACCGCGGTGGCGGTGTTGGAAATGAACAGCCCGATCAGCGCAGTAATGGTAAACAGGCAGGCGAGGATCATGTACGGCCCGGCCTCGCCGAGCAGTTGCACCAGCAGGTTCACGGCGATGGCGATCCCGCCGGTTTTCTGCAAGGCCAGGGCAAACGGCAGCATGCCGACAATCAGGATCAGGCTTTGCCAGTGGATCGCGCGGTAGGCGCTGTTCATGTCGATGCAGCGCCCGGCGCCCATCAACAGGCAGGCGATCAGCGCGGCGATGACGTTCGGCACCACGCCGCTGATCATCAGGCCAACCATGACTGCCAGGCTGATCAGCGCATAGGGCGCCTGGTTCAGGGCCGGGGCGACGTTATCGACTTCGGCCGGCAAGCTCAGTACCAGAAAGTCTCGCGGTTGGGCCTGCAACTGGCGCACAGATTTCCACGGGCCGATCACCAGCAAGGTGTCGCCGAGCTTGAGTTTTTCTTCCACCAGTTGCTCTTCAATCGCACTCTGGCCGCGTCGCAAACCGACCACGTTGAGGTCCCAGCGGGTGCGGAAATTCAGCTCCAGCACGCTTTTGCCGATCAGTTGCGAGCCGGGCACGATCGCCACTTCGGCCATGCCCACGGCGTGGGACTGATCGATAAAGTACGCGCCTTTGAAGTGCAGGGGTTCGAGCTTCATGCTTTGGCACAGGCTGCGCAAATCGTCACGCGGGGCGAACAGGTCGAGCAACAGCACATCACCTTCGTGCACGGTGGTGCTGGAGTCTGGACTGATCACCCGGGTGGTGAACTTGTGCTGGCGTTCGATACCCACCACGTTGGCGCCATGCACGGTGCGCAATTTCAGCTCGCTGAGGCTATGGCCGATCAAGGGCGAGTCTGGGCGTACGCGCAGACGCCGTTCGCGGCCCGCCAGTTTGTAGTCGATGATCAGGTCGAGCAGGGTGCGCCGGGTCTGCGGGGTGCCGTCTTTGCGCACTTCACCGCTGAGCCAGTGGCGGGTCAGGAGCATGTAGCCGATACCCAGTACCAGGATCACCAGGCCGAACGGGGTAAAGCTGAAAAAATTGAAGCCGCCTTCGCCATGCCGCACCAGTTCACTGTGCACCACCACGTTCGGCGGCGTGGCGACCAGGCTGAGCATGCCGCTGATCAAACCGGCAAAACTCAAGGGCATCATCAGGCGGCTGGGCGACACCTTCATGCGCGCGGCAATGCTCAACACCACCGGAATGAAGATCGCCACCACCCCGGTCGAGCTCATCACCGAGCCCAGCCCGGCCACGCAGACCATCAACAGCACCAGCAGGCGAACTTCACTGTTGCCTGCGCGATCGGCCATCCATTCGCCGATGCGATAGGCGATCCCGGTACGCACCAGGCCTTCACCGATCACAAACAGCGCGGCGATCAACACCACGTTGGGGTCGCTGAAACCGGCCAGCGCCTCCTGCACGGTAAGGATGCCGGTGAGCGGCAAGGCCACAATGACCAGCAGCGCCACCACATCCATGCGTGGCCGGTTGGCGATGAACAAGACTACGCTGGTAAACAGCAGGCCAAGCACCCAGAGCAATTCGTCGTTCATGCAATCTTCCTGATTCGTGAAGGGTGCAAGTCTGGCAGAAAATTAGGTGGGGAATGTTGATGTGAGACGGTTCAGGTCATCACGCAGTCGGCCTGAGCAGCTCGGCACCCTGGTTACGCACGTTACCGACGGCTTTGTCGACCCGGTACCAGTCGAAGGCTTCTGACGGTTCTCCCAGGTTCAGCAGCATCTGTTGCGCCTGCTCTTTGCTAGCGTCGGGGTTCAACCAGGCGCTGGCCCACTCGGGTGCCAGCACCACAGGCCTGCGGTCGTGAATATCCACCATGCCGCCCTCGCTGTCCGCGGTGATGATGACAAAGCCATCGTCCTCGGCGCCGCGCCATTGGCCAATGCCGGCACAAAAAACCGGCCGGCCATCGCGACGGTGGATGTAGTAGGGCTGCTTTTTCGCCTGGCCTTCATCAACCCACTCGAACCAGCCATCGACCGGTACGATCAGGCGTTGCCCCCAGATCGCGCGAAAGAAGGGTGAGTGTGCGACTTTCTCAAGCCGTGCATTGATCGGTGGCGCGCGGTCCTGGGCCCAGTGCGGGCGCCATCCCCAGCGTAGCCAGCGCGCCTGACCCGGGATGAAAACCGCCACTTGCGTGCTGGGCGCGACGTTGTAGTGCGCCAAGGGCTGGTCACCGACTTGATTGGCCAGGGCGTCGGGCATGCTCAGGGCGTCGACGAAGTCGTGAATGCCATGGTACTGGCTGAGTCTTCCACACATCCGGGTGTCCTGCATTGAAGGGGGGGGGACGCCATCGGTTAAGCAGAAACGCTGATCGGAGAACGCATCGGGCCGGATTGATAACTATAGTCGCGGTGTAACGTTAAGCGGCGCGGGTGTTGGCGGGCGGGCAATGATACAGTCGGCTTTTTTTTCGACGAGGGTGTGTCATGCGGGTAGTAATGGCGATGGTTGCTGCAGCGTTGTTGGCCGGTTGTGCCTCTTCGGCCATGGAAGCGGCACGCAGCCAGGCGCCCACCAAAAGTTTCACCTCGAGCAAACCGGCTGACCGGGTTGCCCAGTGCATTCAATTCGGCTGGCAGGACGAAGGCGTATTCGGCGTCGATGCCAGCGGCTACCTGGAGCCGAAGCAGGGCGGTTTTACCGTGTACACTCGTGAAGCCGAGTCGTTTGCCGATATCCAGTCGCAAGGTGCCAACACCGCGGTCAGCTACTACGCCAAGAAAGACGACAGTGTCGCCTTGCGCCGGATGGCCGCATTGGCCACCTGCCTGTAAGCGATTATCGGGGCATGTAGCCGAGCTGCCAGCGCCGGGGGATTTTCAACGAGATCAACCCGAGCGTGGCAGCCAGCGCGGCGCTGAACAGCAGCGCAGCCAGGTCGAAGGCGTGTTCCAGCAGCACGCCGGCCACGGCGCCGACGAACATGCCCGTCCAGGGAATCAACTGCACCCGCCAGCCTTGCCGACGCTCGCCCAGCAGCCTGCGCCCCAGGCCACGGCCAAAGCGTGACAGCGCGCCGGTTACATAGGTCAGGCCCACGGGCATCCCGTTCACTTCTTCGACCACCGCATTGATCATTCCCATGGCGAGGACCGCAGCGACCAAGGCGGGGACTTGCCAGTTGCCTGGCAACAGCCCTGCCAGCACCAGCAGCGCGGCGATGATCGATAACAGCGGCCAGGGCCTGCGCCCACTGAGGCGGGCAATGATCACGCCCAGGGCGTTGCCGACTACGAAGGCCAGCAATAGCGCGCCAATGCGCAGCGCCAGGCTCATTTCACCGCTGCCCAGCGACACCGCCAGGCGTGTGGTGTTGCCGCTCATGAACGAGACAAAATCGCCGGTGGCCATAAAGCCGATGGCATCGGTCATGCCGGCCAGCACCGACAAGGCGGCGACAAAATACAGGCCGACCTTACCGCGCAGTCTGGCGATGCGTAATGACCGCGCTGACGTGTATGGATAACCTGGCAGCATCCCTTGCGCTCCCAATCAAGCGGGTGAGGTTCAGACGCGTTGCGCCAGCCGTGCTTCAAGCCCGGCGATATGCGCTTGCAGGCGCTGATGTTCCAGACGCTTGGCGCCGATGTCTTCGAACACACTAATCAGGTGTTCCGGCTCGCCATCGTCGCGGCGCTGCAGTGAAGTACGGGCGCGCACCCAGATGTATTCGCCGCTTTTGTGCCGCACGCGCTTTTCTACTTCATAGCGCTCGGTTTCACCGGCCAGCATACGTTGCAGCAGTTGTAGATTAGCGTCCAGGTCGTCCGGGTGGGTGATCTGTTGGAAGGTCATGCTGTAGAGCTCTTCGGCGCGGTAGCCAAGTAACTCGCACAAGCTGTTGTTGACCCGCTGCCAGGTGCCATCGGGGGCGATGTAGGCGAGGGCGCCCCAGGCCAGTTCGAAGATTGCGCGAAAGCGCTCTTCACTGTTACGCAGCGCCTGTTCGGCGACCTGGCGCTCGGTGTTGTCCATGCTGATACCGACCATCTTCACCGAACGACCGGCGCTGTCGCGCACCACCGTGGCGCGGGAAGAAATCCAGCGCACTTCGCCATCGGGGCGGGTAATACGAAAATCGCATTCGCAGCCACTGCCGTCGGCCACCGCCTGGGCGTACATGGCCTGCATGCGCGTAACGTCCTCGGCGGGCAGGTGAGCCCAGAAGTCTTCGTTGCGGTGCACCGGCCAGCCGTACACTTGCTCGACGTTAGGCGAGTAGGTCACCTCGTCGCTGATCAGGTTCCATTCCCAGGTGACAATGCGCGCGCCTTCCTGGGCCAGTTTCATGCGTGTTTCGCTTTCCATGATCTCGGCGGTGTAGCGCCGCCGCAGATCAGTCATCGGCAGCTCTACGACCTGAGGCTGCTGAACGTTCTGCAAGGCTTCTTCGCCGTAGCGCAACCAGATCCAGTTGACCTTGAGAAAGTCTGCCAGCTTGCGCAGGTTGTCGTAGTCGATTTCACCGCCGCGGGTCCATTTGTGTACTGCGGTGCGCGAGATTCCCAGGGCCGTGCCCACGGCTTGCAAGGTCAACTTCTGATGCTCAAGCAACTCCTTGAGGCGAAAAGCGAAACTGTTTTCCATCATGGGCCGGGTGTCCTGATCGGGAGCCAAGAGCCTGGCAGTATACCTAAGCTGTAAACTTTTGGTTGACGGCATTTGCCGCAGATTTCCTGCAACGTTCTGTAGACATTCACGGTGTGAGCATCCACCCTGTCGACACGCTGAAGTCCGCTTTCAGCACTGACAGAACGTGTGAAATATTATGAATCGCCGCAAAAAAATTAAGCAGTTGTTAGAGGCTCACGCCAAAAAGGCCAATGCCAAATTGGCACCGAAAAACAAACCTAAATACATCAGTAAAGCGGACCGTTTGAAACAGGCAGCCCTGGCCAGTGACGACGTCGTGAGTAGTCCTGAAGGCGGAGCAGAGCCCGTTACATCGATGCCGAGCTGAATTTCGTACAGCCCCTGACGCCCTTCTTCATCTGAGGCCCGGTTACCGTTGAGCAGCAGCTCCATGGCAATCAGGGCCCGTGGCCACCCATCCCTCCGACCTTCGTCCTCGGCAATCCACAGAGCACCTCGCGTGAGGTCGGGCTGTGCGCGCATGGACTTACATACAGAGCGTATGATAAAAATACTTAAACATACGGAGTGTATGTAATTGCGCCTGTGTGCTGATTGCGCGGCGGGCCTGAATCGACAAGGAGTGTGCAGCATGTTCAATCCCTACCGTGCGTTGTTCCAGGCCCAGGGGGCCAAAGGTTTTGCCTTGGCCGGGTTGCTGGCCCGCTTGCCGTTGCCCATGACTGGTATCGGCATTATCACCATGCTTGCGCAACTGCGCGGCAGCTACGGCCTGGCGGGGGCGGTATCGGCGACCTTCGTGCTGACCTATGCATTGATGTCACCGCAGGTCTCGCGGCTGGTGGATCGCTTCGGCCAGCGCCGCGTGCTGCCCGGGTTTACGGCGCTGAGTGTGTTGGGCATTTTTGTCCTGTTGGCCTGCAGCCATTGGCAGGCCGCCGACGGGACGCTATTTGTCGGCGCAATGCTGGCAGGTTGTATGCCTAGCATGTCGGCGATGGTGCGCGCCCGCTGGAGTGCGATCTACCGTGGCACAGCACACTTGCAGACGGCGTATTCGCTGGAAACGGTGCTCGACGAAGTCACCTTCATCGCGGGGCCACCCATCGCCATCGGCTTGTGCGTAGCGGTAGCGCCGCAGGCTGGCCCGTTGGCCGCCGCTGTGTTGCTTGCGCTCGGTGTGGCTGCCTTGGTTGCACAAGTGGGGAGCGAGCCGCCGCTGCAACAGGACGCCGAGGCCGCACGTCGCGACGTATCGCTGTTGCGGGTTGCAGACATGCGCCTGCTGACCTTGCTGATGGTGGTCATGGGGCTCATCGTCGGCACCGTGGAAATCGTCAGCGTGGCCTTCGCCGAGCAAAGCGGGGCGCCGGCAGCAGCCAGTATTGTGCTGTCGTGTTACGCCATCGGCTCTTGCGTGGCGGGGTTGCTGTTCGGTGCGCTGAAGTGGCGTACACCACTGCCCACGTTGTTGTTGCTGGGTGGTTTTGCGACAGCTGTGACCACCTTGCCGCTGATGTTCGCAGGCAGCATCTTCGGTTTGTCAGCAACGGTGTTGGTGGCGGGTCTGTTCTTTGCGCCGACCATGATTGTGGCGATGTCACTGGTGGAGCGGGTGATTCCCGAGCACCGGCTGACCGAAGGGATGACATGGTTGCTGGCGGGTTTGAATGTCGGAGTTGCTGGTGGTGCTGCGGTGTCGGGCCAGGTGGTTGATGGGCTGGGCGGCAAGGCGGGTTTCAGTGTGGCGCTGGTTGCCGGCGTCGGTGTGCTGCTGGTGGCGTTGCGTGGCTATTACCGCTTGCGAGCACCTAGGTGCATCTCGGTGGGTGCGGGCTTGCCCCGCGATGTGATTTGACCGAAAGTCGGGAATCGCGGGGCAAGCCCGCTCCCACCGGAGGGGATCAACATGGCGATTACCGTGCTGCTGCGCTGTATCGATCTGGAAAGTACCCGTGTCTATTACCGCGACACGCTCGGGTTCACGGTGAGCGACTCAGAGGATTCAACGCTGACCGTGCAACTGGAGGACTGCCGCCTGGTGTTTACCCAGCAGGATCTGTGGGGCAGCGCTGTCGCCTGCTCTGGCACCTTCTATTGTGCAATTTCGCAGGTAGACCGCTACTTCGAAGCCATCAGAGACAAGGCGTCGATTGCCTGGCCATTGCAAGACATGCCCTACGGTTCAAGAGAGTTTGGTATTCGCGATTGCAATGGCTATTTCCTGGCATTTACCCAAGTTATTTGTAACCAAATGTAGAAAAGTTTGCGGTGGATTTTAGTAGTTTCGCGAAAGTTGTCGTGTGGATTTAATTTCTGCGGTATTTTCCGCCAAATTTTATTGCTTATACAGTCAAAACAACTGGCGCAGTCTTCCTATACTGCGCCTGGCGTCGAAATGCCTGCACGATTGCGCGAGCCAGGGGCTTGCGTGCAGCGATCTAGACGCTCGCGATGCGGAATGAAGAGGACAGGAGTGACCTCTTTTTTTCATGCAACTAATAAGTCTAAGAACGAGATGAAGTGTCATGAATAAACAATCTATCCAGATTGCGCTTGCTTACATGTCGGTAGTAATCGGTGGTGGCTTTGCCTCCGGACAGGAGGTGCTGCAGTTCTTCACCGGCTATGGGCTCATAGGCATTGTCGGCACTCTGGTGAGCGGTGTGTTGTTTGCCTTCCTTGGCATGCAGATCGCTCGGATGAGTTCGCAGATGCAGGCGAACTCACACAAGGAAGTCCTCTACCGGTTGTTCGGCGCGCGTGCCGGGTTGGTCGTTGACGTGGTGCTGTCGTTCTTCCTGTACGGTGTCGGCGTAGTGATGCTCGCTGGCAGCGGTTCGATCTTTTCCCAGGAGTACAACCTGCCACCGCTGTTCGGCGGTGTGCTGATGACTGTGCTGGTGATTGCCACCCTGTGCCTGAACGTTACGCGCATCATCAACCTGATCAGCGCGGTCATGCCGTTCCTGCTGGCCATGGTACTGATCATCACCACCTACTCGATCTTCAGCTACAACGCCCCGGTTGAAACCCTCGACGCAGTCGCTCGCGAGAACAACGAAACCGTTACCGACAACTGGTTCGTTGGCGCCTTGCTGTACGCCTCGTTCAACATCGCCGTAGGTTTCCCGATGCTGGCCGTCATTGGCGGCATGACCAAGCAGCCCAAGGCTGCAGGTGTCGGCGGTATTCTCGGTGGGCTGGGCCTGGGCGCGCTGATCCTGCTGCTGAACATCGGCCTGTTCGCCAACATCAACCAGCTGCAAGGCATCGAAATGCCGTCGCTGGCGCTGGCGGGGCGTCTGTCGCCACTGCTGACCGTGGTGATGTCGATCGCGCTGGTGTGCATGATCTATAGCACCGCAGTGGGTATGTTCTTTGCCTTCAGTGCACGCTTTGCCAAGCCGGATACCCGCCGCTTCAAACTGGTCAGCGCCGTGACGGTTTGCGTGGGTCTGGGCCTGAGCCTGGGTGGTTTCAGCAAGCTGGTCGGTACTGTCTATCCGCTGCTGGGCTACGTCGGTTTCGCCCTGATTCTGGCCATTGCCTTCAGTTGGCTGCGCGGCCGCTCCGCCGCCAAGCAACAAGCTGCACTGAACGCCGCCTCCTGAGGCTGACGCCAGCCCCACTCGTGTGTGCAGTGCGGTTTACATCTGCATCGATACCGACGTGGGGCTTGCGCTCACTGCCTGCCCCTCAACGCCCGCCCAGGTGTCACTGGCCGGCGCGCATCAAGCCACGAGCAATTCGATTTCTTTTGCGCAATAACTTTGAATTTGCTCCAAGGTTCGCCTAAACCCTCTAGCGAGGGCGCGTGTTGTTCAACCATTCGTTGCTCTAGCGTTCGCGTGTCCGTGGCGTAATTCTCGACCGAAGGAATACGAGCATGACAAACAAGCTGATCGGCAAGGCGGTTTTACTCGGGCTCCTCACTGCTGCCACATTTTCCGTGCAGGCAGCGCAGGCAGGGGGTAATGGATGTGGTTGGGGCAACATGCTGTTTGAAGGAAAAAGCGGCTTGGGCCCCCACCTGCTGGCGACAACCACCAACGGCACTTCTGGCAACGCCACCTTTGGCCTGACCTCTGGCACCAACGGTTGCGATTCAAAAGTGAAGCTTGGCTATGGTGGCCGTTCGATGCTGGCGATGAACAATATGCTGGAAGGTATTTCCGAGGACATGGCCAGAGGCAATGGTGAATCGTTGAGCGCCTATGCCACCTTGCTGGGCGTGCCCAGCGATGACCGTCAACACTTTGCCAGTGTCACGCATCAGCATTTCAATGAGATCTTTGCCCATCAGGATGTCACCGCAGAGCAGGTCTACAGCAATACCCTGACGGTGATGAGTCGCGACCCGCGTTTGGCGCGCTACGTGCAGCAACCCGGTTAACAACCTGGAACCTGTCGATCAAGCCCTCCACGGAGGGCTTTCTCGTTTGCCTGTGACACGGCTGGCAGCTTACTCGGCACGCTGCTGAACAATCACCGTTTGTGCCGGCATCGGTGCCGGGAAGCCCGCCTCGCCGAGGACATCCTTGATGGTGCGGTTGGTGTCGAAATAAACCTGCCAATAGTGCTCGTTATGGCAGAACGGACGCACTGCCAGCACTGGCCCGACCAGGTTGAATTCGAGAATTTCCACATCCACTGGCGGCTCGGCGAGCACGTTGGGCAGTGCTGCGATGTGTTGCTTGAGCAACGCTGCGGCCGCCTTCCAGTCTGCCGCGCCAGACAGCTGCGCCTGCAGCTCGACACGGCGGTAGGGGTTGTGGGTGAAGTTCTGGATGTTGTCGCTGAAGATCTTGTTGTTGCCGACTAAGGTCTGCACGTTGTCTGGGGTGTTGATGGTGGTGGCGAACAAGCCGATCTCGGTGACCGTCCCGATCACACCGCCCGCGCTGATGAAATCACCGACCTTGAACGGGCGCAGGACGATGATAAAGGCACCGGCCGCCAGGTTGGCCAGCAGCCCCGACCAGGCCATGCCGATCGCCAGACCGACGGCGGCGAGCAGCGCGGCGAAGGTGGTGGTTTGCATGCCGAGGTAACCGAGGATACCGATCACCAGCATGATGTTCAGTGTCACGGTGATGACTGAGCCGACATAACGCAGCACGGTCGGGTCGAGCTTCTGCTTGGTCAGCGCTCGTTGCACCATGCCGACGGCAAAGCCGATCAGCCAGCGCCCGATAATCCAGAAGGCGATGGCGGAGAGAATCTTGACCGCAAATGCCGCACCGTACGTTTGTACAAGCGCGACTGCCGCATTGAACTTGGTGGTGGTCATGCTAACGATGGATTCGTCCATGGCGGGGCCCGTAAGTGGAGGGTTGGCCACAAAACGCTAGCACAAGCTTGCCAAACGTGTAGGCGCGGGCTTGCCCCGCGATGCGATGTGTCTGAAAGCCCACCATCGCGGGGCAAGCCCGCTCCTACCGGAGTTAGCCTTGAAGGTCGTCCTTCAGATCATCCAGCGCATCGACGATGGCCTCATCGCTGTCAGCCATCGCCTCTTGCATGTCCTGCGCGATGGTGGTCTGCACCTTCATCACTTTTTCAGCCAACGAGCGGCCTTCCTTGGAGCCAAGAATAATGGCCATGGCCTGATCGGGATGCTTGTTGGCGCGAATCATCAGTTCCAGCTCATCGGCGTCAAAGTGATCGGCATAGACCTCAACCATCTGACTTTTGATTTCGTCCTGATCAACATTCTCGCGAATGACGTTGCGGATCTGCTCGCGGTCCAGCATCGGGTACTGGCGCGCGTAACCGGCGGAGGCGATTTCGACGATGGTGCCGTAGTGCTTGCCCAGGTCGCTGACCTCAATCAGTTCCTCTGCCTTGTCCTGACTGCCGCCACAGCCTGCCAGTGCCGCAGCAAACAGCGCAGCCAGCGTTGCTTTCTTCATGCTCATTGGTCTTTGTCCTTGATCTATGTATAGGTGCAGGTTGCTTAACGGCGGCTCAAATGCAGCGCGCCGATGACCACGAGCAAGACGATGACGCCAAGAAACGCGCCGAAAGCCGGGAACATTGCCGCTGGCCAGATCAGGCCTCGGCCCAGGTTGTAGGCGAAACTGGCGTAGGAGTAGGCGCCGAAAAGCCAGGAATACAGGGTGTAGATCAGGCCAATAACCAGATAGCCTGAAATCAACTTTCCTTTGAGCGTCATGCAGTCTTCCTTGTGGAGGTGCTAGCGTTAAAAACTCTCTGGAAACATACTATTACAATAATGTCATTTCAATATCATTGCGTCAGTTGTGCAGGCAGTGGCTGCCTGTTGGCCCGCGTATGATGGCAAGTCTTTCTGCCTTCATTGACCGATAAGGACATCCTCATGCGCCCAGACAAGGCCTGCGCAGTCGTACTGTTACCCGCACGGGTTCCCAGGATCCTGTTGTTCCGGCATCCGTTGGCCGGGGTGCAATTGGTCAAGGGCTCGATTGAGCGCAGCGAAACGCCCGCCCAGGCGGCGTTACGAGAACTCTGGGAAGAGTCGGGGATTAAAGCCGACAGGGTTATGGACGACTTGGGCTGCTGGGATGCTGAGCATCTTGGCCAGGTGTGGTCATTTCACCTGTGTCAGGTGAGCGGGCGCTTACCCGAGCAATGGGTGCATCAAACACTTGATGATCATGGCCATCGTTTCGAATTTTTCTGGGCTGAACTCGACCCTTTGCCTGACGCTGATTGCCATCCGGTGTTTGCTCGCGCACTGGCATATGTGCGCGCGACACTCAAAGCGCGTGGCCACTGGCCGACGACACCAGGCGCATGTAGCGAGCCCGCCTGCCTGGCGGGCTCGCATACACCTTAAAGCGCGGGCATCTGGCCGATACGCCCCATCATTTCGGTGACGATTTGCAGATCCAGCATGAACTGCTCAACCGTCTTGAACTCGTTGTCGTTATGGCCGGTGTATTTGACGTCAGGCATGGCCAGGCCAAATTGCACACCGTTGGGCAGGTCATGCACCGAGGTGGCGCCGGCCGAAGTACCGAACTTCTGCGCCATACCGAGGTTTTCGCTGGCCACCGCCAGCAGGGCCTTCACCCATTCACCTTCGGGGTTGCGGTACATCGGCTCGGCGATGGAGGTGTCGAAGGTTACGCTTACCCCGGACATTTTCTGCCAGGCGGCCAGCTTGTCACTGAGCTCGCGCTTGAGCACTTCCGGTGTCTTGCCGACCGGTACGCGCAGGTTGACGGCGAGTTTGAAGGCACTGTCGTCCATGCCGACAAAGGTCAGCGAGGTGGTCAGCGGCCCCATGAAGGCATCGGAGAAGCCAACCCCCAGCTTGCCGCCGAGGTAATCCAGGCCCCAGTTGTCGGCGGCGTAACGGGCCGCATCGGTGATTGCGTTGTGCTTGAGCGCAACCTTGCCGTCCAGGCTGTGGATGAAGTCGAGCATCCGTGCCACCGGGTTGACACCGGATTCGGGTTCGGAAGAGTGCGCAGAAACGCCAGTAACGGTCAGTTGCACCGCATTGCCGACGACTTTGGCGTTGACGGTGAAGTTGCCGCCCGCGCGTTTGGCGTACTCCGCGCCGGCCTGTTGCAGGCTGTCCGCCAGTGCTGCGGGCTTGTCGGTGACCAGCGTGGCGACCGATGTCGACGGAATCTGGTTGGTGGCCAGGCCACCGGTCATTGAGGTGATCTCAGCGCCTTGGCCCTCAGCGCTGCGCTGCGGGAAGCTTGCCATCAGGGTGCCGTAGCCTTTCTCGGCAATCACCACCGGGTAGCCGCCGTCCAGGGCCAGGTTGTAGTTGGGCGTTGGGTTGCGCTCGAAGTAGTAAGGAATGGCATCGCCGGTGGTTTCTTCAGTGGTGTCCACCAGCAGCTTGAAGGTGCGCGCCAGCGGTAGCTGCTCTTCCTTGATGATCTTCATCGCATACAGCGCGACGACGATGCCGTTCTTGTCGTCCTCGGTGCCGCGGCCATACATGCGGTCGCCGATCAGGGTGACTTTGAAGGGGTCGAGCCGGGTGCCGTCTTGCAGCACCCAATTCTCTGGCGTCACCGGCACCACATCGGCATGGGCATGGATACCTACGACTTCACTGCCTTTGCCTTCGAGGGAAATCTCGTAGACACGGTTGTCGATGTTGCGAAAGTGCAGGTTGAACGCCTGGGCCAGCCCCTTGATCTTTTCGGCGATCTTGATGAATTCGGGGTTCTCGTGCTGGGCAACACCGTCGACGCGCATCGTCGGAATGGCCACCA
This sequence comes from Pseudomonas sp. NUPR-001, assembly GCF_052147955.1. NCBI lineage: Bacteria > Pseudomonadati > Pseudomonadota > Gammaproteobacteria > Pseudomonadales > Pseudomonadaceae > Pseudomonas > Pseudomonas sp. NUPR-001. The sequence continues at coordinate 3,732,040 of NZ_CP197353.1, read as the reverse complement.
ACTCGCGCAGGGTTTCGGTGGCGGCGCTGCCGTATTTCACCCGCGCGTAGAGGCCGAGCAAGCGGTGGATTTCGTTTTGCTGCTCAGCCGACAGGGGCTTGTTATCGAGGAAAGCAGTAATGCTCGCGCCGAGGTTATCAGCCTTGGCCAGGTCGCTTTTGGCCAGGCTGCCCAGAAATTGCCTGAAGTCCTTTACCGACGCGTCGCCAAAGGTTTTCAGGATCGCCGTGCTCTGCTGAGGGGTGATGTTGGCCTGGGCCTGGGAGGTGAACGCGCCAAGGCTGGCCAGCATCAAGGTGGTAGCGGCCAGGTGTTTGAGTGAGAAGGGCATTGTTGGATGCATTCCTTTGCGGGTTGTAGGTAAAAGGTGTCTGTCGAATGCGACAGAGCGGGCCTCAAGCTAACACCAGAATTCATCGGCAGAGGAGCCCCAAATGTGTGATCTGTCGCACAGCACTGCAAAAGCGGCGCAGAAACGAAAGTGCCCCTGCATCCGGCCCTACCGGTGGGAGCAACTGTCTTGATCATCCGGTGTGGGAGCGGGCTTGCCCCGCGATTTGCTGTATCGCACCAGATCGCGGGGCAAGTCGGGTCGCCGCACCGCCGCTCCCACCGCGACAAGGCCGACCGTTTGTCGGTCATTGCGTGCTGGTGTCGAATCAGGGGGTAGCGAATCGACTACTGCACAGATCGACCTGATCGCTTCAATCCCTGTACAGGAGTCAACGTCATGTCTTATGTCGATGGTTTTGTGCTTGCAGTGCCTACCGCCAACCGTGAGAAGTTCAAGCAACATGCTGAAGAGGCGGCGGTGGTGTTCAAGGAGTGTGGTGCCCAGCGCGTTATCGAGTGCTGGGGCGATGATGTGCCCGAGGGCAAGGTGACCTCGTTTCCCATGGCGGTGAAGTGCAAGGCGGACGAAACGGTGGTGTTTTCCTGGATTCTCTGGCCATCGCGTGAGGTGCGCGATGCCGGGATGAAGAAGATGATGGAAGACCCGCGCTTGCAGCCTGACAAGAACCCGATGCCGTTTGATGGGCAGCGTTTGATTTTTGGTGGGTTCAATATTTTGGTGGATGTTTAGGTGAAACGCATCGCGGGGCAAGCCCGCTCCTACAGCCGGTAGGAGCGGGCTTGCCCCGCGATCACTCACACCTTGAAGCGCGACACTAACGCCGTCAGTTCTTCAGCCAATGCCGACAACCCCTGGCTGGCCGTGCGCGTTTGCTGCGCACCCGCCGCCGAGCGTGTCGACAGCTCGCGGATGTTCAGCAAGTTACGGTCTACCTCGCGGGCCACCTGGGCCTGTTCTTCGGCAGCGCTGGCGATCACCAGGTTGCGTTCGTTGATCTGGCTGATCGCGCTGTAGATGCCTTCCAGTACCTGGCCCGAAGCCTGGGTGATGCCCAGGGTCGATTGCGCACGCTGGGTGCTGGCCTGCATGGAGGCAACTGCGGCTTCAGTGCCGTGCTGCACACCGGCGATCATTTGCTCGATCTCCTGGGTCGACTGCTGGGTGCGGTAGGCGAGGGTGCGGACTTCATCGGCGACCACGGCAAAACCCCGACCCGCCTCGCCGGCCCGCGCTGCTTCGATCGCCGCATTGAGCGCAAGCAGGTTGGTTTGCTCCGACACCGAACGGATCACGTCCAACACTTGCCCAATGTCGCGGATCTGTCCGGCCAGTTGTTGCAAGCGCTCGCTGCTGGTGTGCACTTCGCTGGCCATCGCGCGGGTGCCTTCGAGGTTGTCACTGACCTGCTGGCGGCTTTGTTCGGCCAGTTGGTTGGAGTCGTTGGCCGCTTGCGAGGTGGTAACGGCATTGCGCGCAACTTCCTCTACGGCGGTGGTCATTTCGGTCACGGCGGTGGCGGCCTGTTCCAGCTCCTGGTCTTGCTGGCGCAAGCTGTTGGCACTTTGTTCGGTCACTCCATGCAGCACCTGGGCGGCCTGGGCCACTTGTGCGGCGTAGGCGGTGAACTGGGCCAGGGTGGCTCGCTGGCTTTTTTGCATATGCGCCAGGTCGGCGAACAACTGACCGATTTCGTCACGGCTTTTCACCTGCACGGTCACGCTCAGATCATCCTGGGCAAAGCGCTTGAAGTGCTGGCTGGCGTCAACTAATGGGCTCAGCACTCGACGAACGATAAAGCGCCAGCACAGCACGGCAAGCACCAGGGTGAACACGCCTAGCGCCAGGCTCAAGCGGGTGGCGGCGCTCAGGCGCTGGTCGGACGCGTGCATGATTTGTACGCTGCGTTCGTTCAATGCTGCCACCAATTGCTGGCGCAGGGTCTGCATCCGCGCCATGGCGTTGCCCGCGTTGGTGGTGGCGGCAAAATAGCTTTGCAGGTCATTGCGCCCGCTTGCTTCGCGTTGCCCGGCCACGGCTGTGGCGTACTGGGCGAAGGTGCTGTGCAGCTCTGCGGCCAGGGCTTTGAGGGCCGGCTCTTGGGTATTGTTGAGCAACTCGTCGAACAGCACACGGCTGTTGTCGATCAGTTGTGCAGACAGCGCTATGCGCTTGTTGGCACTGTCTTGAAAGCCGCCGCTCTGTTCAATGAAGCCTGAAGAGACGTTGGCACTGGCGCGGATCGACATCAACAAGGCGTTGTTCAATCGGTCTGACTGGCGCGCAGTGAAGTCCAGTTCAGTGATTTGCTGATTAATGCCCACCGCTGCGCGCCAGGCGCTGACGGTGGAGAACAGCAGGGTCAGGCTGAACAACAACAGCACCCAGAACATCCCGGTGCGAATCTTCAGGTCGGCGAACATGCGGGCAACACTCCTTTTAATTGTTATAGGCACCATGCGCGGGCAAAAAATCGCAGCGCGTGGTGGGCTATCGGAGTGTGCACAGACGGACTTGAGCGGCGAAAATCGCTTGTGTTCGATTACCGAACGTTGTTTGCCTCAGCGCCCCTCGTGCTGGCGCCGGTAGGCCCCCGGCTGCACCCCTACGGCTTTGCTGAAGGCACGGGTAAACGCCGCCACCGACTGATAGCCGACAGCGGCGCCCACCTGTTCGACGGTGTTGTGGGCTTTGAGCAACTGGCAGGCATGGCGCATACGCAGCGCCAGCAATACTTGCCCGGGCGACTGCCCAGCCAGTTCGCTGAAGCGTTTGAAGAACGCCGAGCGCGACAGTCCGGTACAGGCCGCCATGCTTTCCAGTGGCCAGGGCTGCTCGGGGTGTTCGATCAACTGCTCGACCAATGTGGCGAATTGCGGGTGGCGTGCCAGGCACACCAGGCCGGTCATGGGCAGGTCGGCCTGTACTTGCTGGCGCAGCACGTACAGAAACAGCAGATGGCTCAGGCGCTCAAGCAAGGCCGAGGAGGGCGCGGGCAGGCGCTGACATTCGGCAAGGATCAGTTCGAACAGCGCGGTCGCCGCACTCAACGCCGGGTCGCCGGCGCGCAGGATCAACCAGTCAGGCAAGCCTTCGATGATCAGCGACGAGAGCCCCGGCTGAAAATGAAAGAAGCCACAGACCAGACCAACGCCGTCCTGCGCTTCGCTGTCCAGCGGCAGCATGGCCATGCGCGGTTGCTGCTGGGCCAGTTCGCCATCGGCGGTACCCGATAACCGGTACTCCAGATCGCGCAGCAGGAACACCGCATCTCCTGCCTCCAGGACAATGGCCTGGGACTGACCAGCGATGTGCAGCCAGCAATGGCCCTGCACCACCAAGTGAAAACTGGCCCGCGCCAGGCCCTGGGTGCTGGCATGCCAGCCACCGCAGTAACGCCCGACATGGAACAGACTGGCGTCCAGTTCAAGGCTTTCTAATAACCAATCGACAAGGGGGCTGGAGGAAATCATCTAAGGGAAAGACTCAGGAGCAAGTAATAACGACTCTAGAATATGGAAGGTATTTCTTATAACCAACAGACTTGTGTGACACCCTAGTATGCAGGAGTCCACTCCATGTCGCGCGTTACCCTACACACACTGCAAAGCGCTCCCGAAGCTGCCCGTCCTTTCCTGGAAAACGCGCAGAAAAACTCGGGCTTCATTCCCAACCTGCTCGGCGTGCTGGCCAATGCCCCGGCGGCGCTGGAAACCTACGTCACCGTGTCGGCGCTCAACGGCAAGGCCGAGCTGAACCTGGCTGAGCGTGAGGTGGTGCAACTGGTGGCCGCCACCAATCATGGCTGCGACTTCTGCGTGGCCGGCCATACCGCCGTGGCTTTGAACAAGGCCAAGCTGCCACAAGAAGTTGTTGATGCCCTGCGTGCCCGCGCGCATTTGCCGCAGGACAAACTCGAAGCCCTGGCCGCCTTCACCCGCGAAGTGATCGCCACCCGTGGCAACGTCAGCGAGGCCGGGTACGGCGCCTTCCGCGAAGCCGGTTACAGCGAAGGCCACGCGCTGGAGGTGATCCTCGGTGTGAGCCTGGCCACCTTGTGCAACTTTGCTAATGTGTTTGCCCAGACGCCGCTCAATGACGAGCTGAGCAAGTACCGCTGGCAGCCTTCGGCCTAATGATCCCTTGGCGCCAGCGCAGGCTGGCGCTTTTTTTAAAGGAGTAAACGACATGCTCGATCGCGCATTGGTCACGTGGCTGGACAGCGAGGCCGAAGCCCTCGATCTGGGCCACTGCGACCCGCAGGCGGTATTGGGGCAGTTGGCGGCGGCGCAAGTGCTGCGCGTTGGCATCGACGAAGCACTGGGCGGCAGCGGCGGTACGGTTGCTGACGCGGTGGAAACGGTTGCCAACGTGGCCAGCCATTCTCTGGCCGCTGCCTTTGTGTTCTGGGGTCAGCGTGCTTTTATCGAATACCTGCTGCACAGCCCTAACGCTGCCCTGCGCGAGCGTTTGCTGGGCAAACTGCTCAGCGGTGAACTGGCCGGTGCTACTGGCCTGTCCAACGCCATGAAGTACCTTTCGGGGATTGAATCGTTGCAGGTCCGCGGCCTCGCAGACGCGCAGGGTTGGACGCTTGAAGGCCGCTTGCACTGGGTCACCAACCTGCGCAAGGGCGGTTTCGTGGTGGCGGCAGCCATCGAGGAAGAGGGCGCTTCGCCGTTTGTCCTGGCCATTCCGGACGATGCCAGCGGGCTCACCCGCTCGGACGATCTGCAACTGATGGGCCTGCAATCGAGCAACACCGCAGCCTTGAACTTCCAGCAGGTGGCGATCAGTCGTGACTGGTTGTTGCACGAGAATGCCAAGCAGTTCCTGCCAGCGGTTCGTCCGTCGTTCCTGGGCTTGCAATGTGGCATGGCCATCGGCCTGGCACGGCGTTCGTTGCAAGAGGTCGAAGGACATCTGCAAGGTATGCGCTCGTTCCTCGGCGAGGCGCTGAGCGTGTTGCGCGAGCGTCTGGAAAACACCGTCGGCGAATTGAAAAAGGGCCTGCTGGATGGCCGCTTTCTGAGCCAGCCTGCCGCGTTGTTCAAACTGCGCATAACCTTGGCTGAAACGGCTGCCGAAGCGGTGCAACTGGAGCTGCAGGCCAGTGGTGGCAAAGCCTACCTCAATGCCTATGGTGCAGGCTTCGCCCGGCGCTGGCGTGAGTCGGCGTTCGTGCCGATTGTGACCCCAAGCCTGGTGCAGTTGCGCGCCGAGCTGCAGCGTCAGGCATCGGCGGTATGAGCGAGGTGTTACTCGAAGCCCGTGGCATCAGCCTTGGCTACCCGCGTGAGCAAGGCTGGCACAGTGTGCTGGAAGATTTCGACCTGCAACTGGCACCCGGGGAGGTCATCACGATTCTCGGCCCCAGTGGTGTCGGCAAATCGAGCCTGCTGCGCGTGCTGGCCGGCCTGCAACAGGCGCGCAGCGGTGGGGTGAGTTTGCTCGGCGAGCCGCTGCAGGGGCCACATCCGCGTCTGGCCGTGGCGTTTCAGGACCCCAGCCTGTTGCCTTGGCTAAGCCTGGAAAGCAACGTTGCTTTCGGCCTGGATTTCGCCCGCCAACCCAAGCTGGCCGCCAGCGAGCGCCGCGCGCGGATCGATCATGCGATTGCCGCCGTCGGCTTGCAGCACGCTCGCGAGCAATACCCGGCGCAGCTGTCCGGAGGCATGGCCCAGCGTACTGCGTTGGCCCGCTGCCTGGCGCGTCAGCCACAGGTGTTGCTGCTCGACGAACCCTTTGGCGCGCTGGACGAAGTCACCCGCGCCGACATGCAACAGCTGTTGCTGCAACTGATCGCCCAGCACAACACCGCGGCGATTCTGATTACCCACGATATCGACGAAGCGCTGCTGTTGTCTGATCGCGTGCTGCTACTGGGCAACCACCCGGCGCGCACCCTCGGCCAATGGCAGATTGACCTGCCGCACCCTCGTGAACAGCGGGTCGAAGAACTGGGCGCCTTGCGTATCGACATCCTCAAAACCCTTCGGCGGGCCAGCCGCACTCCTGAACCTACGCCTGAACCTTTACCGCCGGAGACTGCCCATGTGCCTGGACGACTTCACTCACACACGTCGTGACTTCATCAAACTCAGCACCTTGCTGACCGCCGCTGGCGCCATGCCGCTGCTGAGCAGTCTGCAGGCGCGTGCTGCCAGCGATCCGGACGCTCCGGTGCGCATTGGCTACCTGCCCATCACCGATGCCACCCCTTTGCTGGTTGCGCACAACAATGGCCTGTTCGAGGCCGAAGGTATCAAGGCTGAACGGCCAGTGCTGTTGCGCAGTTGGGCGCAGGTGATCGAGGCGTTCATCTCTGGTCAGGTCAACGTGATTCACCTGCTCTCGCCAATGACCGTCTGGGCCCGCTATGGCAGTAAGGTGCCGGCCAAAGTGGTGGCCTGGAACCATGTCGGCGGCTCGGGCCTGACCGTGGCGCCGGGTATCACCGAGGTCAAGCAACTGGGCGGGCAGAGCGTGGCGATCCCGTTCTGGTACTCGATTCATAACGTGGTGGTGCAGCAGCTGTTCCGCGACCATGGCCTGACCCCAGTGTCGAAGCCGACCAGCGCACCATTGACGGACAATGAGGTCAACCTGGTGGTACTGCCGCCCTCGGACATGCCGCCAGCCCTGGCCAGCAAGCGCATTGCCGGTTACATCGTCGCCGAGCCGTTCAACGCCCTGGCCGAAGACCTCAAGGTGGGGCGCGTGCAGCGCTTTACCGGTGATGTCTGGCGCAACCATGCCTGCTGTGTGGTGTTCATGCACGAGCACGATTTGAACAACCGTCCGGAGTGGTCGCAGAAGGTCGTCAATGCCATCGTCAAAGCCCAGCTGTGGACGCGCGAGCACCGCGCCGAAGCAGCCGCGTTGCTGTCCAAGGCCGGGCCCAACCGCTATACCCCGCATACGCCGCAGGTACTGAGTCAGGTGCTGGCGCCGGCTGCCGATGCACGTGCGGCCTACATCGCCAGCGGTGCCATCCAGCACGCGCAGTGGGACGAGAAGCGCATCGACTTTCAGCCCTATCCGTTCCCCAGCTACACCGAGGAATTGGTGCGGCGTTTACAAAACACCTTGATTGAAGGTGAACAGGGTTTTCTCGCCAGCCTTGATCCGCAGCACACCGCCCGCGACCTGGTGGACGACCGTTTCGTGCGCAACAGCATTGCCGCGGTCGGTGGCCTCAAGGCCTTTGGCCTGCCAGAGCGCTTTGAGCGCAATGAGGAGTTTGCGATCTGATGGGTAAGCATGTTCTACATGGCGCGCTGGGTATTGGCGGGCTGCTTGGATTGTTGTTGCTGTGGTGGTTGGGTGTGCACCTGTTTGGCGAGGTTGATGGCTTGTCGGCGCGTTTTTCGCCGCAAGCCACCCTGGAAAGCCTGGTCGAGCTGTTGGGTCAGGGGGAGGTGTATGAGCATGTGTGGGTCAGCCTCAAGCGCATCCTGATCGGCTTGTTGCTGGCGTTGTTGATCGGTGTGCCATTGGGTTTGCTGGTCGGCAGCTACCGCCACCTGGAGTCGGCGACCACGCCAGCGTTCCAATTCTTGCGCATGATCTCGCCGCTGTCGTGGATGCCGGTGGTGGTGATGTTGATGGGCGTGGGCGACCAGCCGATCTACTTCCTCCTGGCCTTTGCCGCGTTGTGGCCGATTCTGCTCAACACCGCAGCCGGTGTGCGCCAGCTCGACCCACGCTGGCTGCAGTTGAGCCGCAGCCTCAGTGCAACCCGTTGGGAGACGCTGTGCAAGGTGATCATCCCGGGGGTGATCGGCCACGTGCTGACCGGTGTACGCCTGGCGATTGGCATCCTGTGGATCGTACTGGTGCCGTGCGAGATGCTCGGGGTCAGTGCCGGGTTGGGCTATTTCATTCTCGATACCCGTGACCGCCTGGCTTATTCGGAGTTGATGGCCATGGTGCTGTTGATCGGGGTACTGGGCTACATCCTCGACGCCATGGCGCGTGGTCTGCATCGGCGCTGGGTGCATGCCTGAGCGGTGATCGCGGGGCTTGCCCCCGCGGTTGGCGGCATTCTGTGATTTCAAATGGCTTCGTTAAATGTTATGTTATTACATCACGATTAAGGAGCCCCCATGAATTGCCCCCTCAGCCGCTTCTCCCTCGGCCTGTCTGCCTCATTGTTCGCATTGCCAGCTGCCGCTGCCGAGCCGGTATTGCTCGATACCTTGACCGTCAGTGAACGCCAGCTTGAGGAATCGGCCACCGGCCCCGTGCAGGGCTATCGCGCCACACGTTCCAGTACCGCGACGAAGACCGATACCGATATCCGCGACACCCCGCAGAGCATCGCCGTGGTGCCGAGCCTAGTGCTTGAGGACCTCAACAGCAGCCGTATCGATCGCGCGCTGGATTTTGCCGGCGGGGTGAGCCGGCAGAACAATTTCGGCGGCCTGACCTTCCTCAATTACAGCGTGCGTGGCTTTACGACCGGTGAGTTGTACAAGAACGGCTTTGCGGTTAACCGCGGCAGCTACAGCGCGCCGGACACCTCCAACATCGAGCGCATCGAAGTGCTCAAAGGTCCGGCGGCCAGCCTGTACGGACGTGGGGATCCGGGGGGGCTGGTGAACATCGTCACCAAGCGCCCGCAAGCAGAAGCCTTCAGCCATTTCAACGCCAGTGCCGGTAGCTGGGACCGCTATCGCAGCAGCCTGGATGTGAACACGCCGCTCAGCGACGACGGTCGCGTGCTGTCGCGGGTCAATATGGCGGTGGAGGACAATGGCAGCTTTCGCGATTACGTCGGCAGCGAACGGCGTATCGTCAGTCCGTCGCTGAGCTGGCAGTTGAGCGAACAGACCCTGGTATCGATCGACAGTGAGTTTTCGCGCACCGAGTCGGTGTTTGACCGTGGCGTGCCGGCGGTGAACAACGAACTGGGGGCCGTCAGCCGCTCGAGCTTTTTCGGTGAGCCCAACGATGGTCGTATCCGCAACGACAACCAGACCCTGGACCTGACGCTGGAACATTACCTGAGTGACAGCTGGAAGCTGCGTTTGGCCAATCACTACACCCAGGGCCGACTCAAGGGCAACAGCTCCGAGCCCCAGCGTCTGGTCGGCACCACGCTCACCCGCTTTTATCGCGAGCGTGATTTCGAATGGAACGACAGCATCACCCAGGCTGAATTGCACGGGCAATTCGAGTTCGCCGGATGGCATCATCAAAGCCTGATTGGCCTGGAGTACGAGAACTACCGCAACAGCCAGAAGTACCCGCAGAGCGCGACGTCGGCGGAGTATGGCCTGGACATTTACAACCCGGTGTATGGCAAGCCGAAGCCTGCACTGGTCAAGGCCAATGATTTCTTTGAGCGCACGCAAAGCTACGCGCTCAACCTGCAAGATCAGATCAGCTTTACCGAGCGCCTGCGCGGGTTGATTGGCGTGCGTCTGGAGCACATCGAGCAAATCGCTCAGAACCGCAGCAGTCAGGTCAGCAACACGCAGGAAAAAGACGTGGCGACTCCGCGAGTCGGGCTGCTGTATCAACTCACCCCGCAGGTTGGTGTGTTCGCCAACGCCTCGACCTCGTTCAAGCCCAACAGCATTGGCACCCAGGGCCAAGTGTACAAACCCGAGAAGGGCCTGGGGTATGAAACCGGGGTGAAACTCGACTTGTTCGACAGCCGCCTGGGCGCGACCCTGGCACTGTTTCACATCGACAAGGAAAACGTCATCACCACCGACGCCTTGGGCGACAGCGTTGCCGCCGGCAAAGCCCGTAGCCAGGGTGTCGACCTGCAGTTCAGCGGTCAGCTTACCGATGCCGTGCGCTTGATCGGTGCCTACGCCTATATCGATGCCGAAGTGACCAAGGGCGATGCCAGCTTGCCCGAAGGCAGTGACTTGCTGGGCATACCCCGGCACAGCGGCAGCCTGATGGCCGTGTACGAATTTCAGCAAGGCCTGTTGCAGGGCTCGGATGTCGGCGCGGCGGCCAACTATGTGGGGGAGCGTTCTGGTCAGGCCGGGAGCAGTTTTTATCTGCCCGCTTACAGCACCCTCGATTTGCTGGCTCACTACAAGCTCAGCGAACAGGCGACGCTTGGCCTGAACCTGAACAACGTCTTCGACCGCAAGTACTACGAGCGCGGTTACAACGCGGTGTGGAACCTGCCGGGCGAGCCGCGCAACCTGATGGTCAGTTTGAGCCTGGCGCTGTGAACCGGCTATAGTCGAGCGCTTCCATGTGTGCCAGAGGACGGCTGAATCATGAACGACTCGTTACTGCTCAATCGCCGCAATTGGGACGAGCGGGCGCCGCTGCATGCGGCGTCCAGCGACTATGAGGTGGACAGGTACATCGCCGACCCTGCGCACCTGTCAGAAGTGGTTCGCTTCGACCTGCCGCGTCTGGGCGACATTCGCGGTTTGCGCGCGATCCACCTGCAATGCCATATCGGCACCGATACCCTGTCGCTGGCCCGCCTGGGCGCGCAGATGAGCGGGCTGGATTTTTCTTCGCAATCTCTGCTGCAGGCCCGTGCCCTGGCGCAGCACTGCGGTGCCTCCATCGACTATGTCGAAGCCGATGTGTACGCCGCTGACAAGGTGCTGACCCCTGGCAGTTTCGACCTGGTGTATACCGGCATCGGCGCGTTGATCTGGCTCCCCAGCATCGAGCGCTGGGCGCGCACGGTGGCGGCGTTGCTCAAGCCGGGAGGGCGATTGTTCCTGCGCGAAGGGCATCCGATGCTGTTGGCGGTGAACGAGGAACACCAGGACCGGCTGCAGATCGAGTACCCGTATTTCGAGCGTGAAGCACCCACGGTGTGGGACAGTGATCAGACCTATGTCGATACCCAGGTGCCGCTGACCGAGACCGTTACCCACGAATGGAACCATGGCTTGGGCGAGGTGATCAGCGCCTTGCTTGAGCATGGCTTGCAGATCACCGCATTGGTTGAGCACGACAGCATTCCCTGGGAGGCCTTGCCTGGACAGATGAGCCTGAACGCCGCCGGTGAATGGTCGCTGAACAAGGACCGTTGGCGCCTGCCGTTGAGTTACACCTTGCAAGCAGTCAAGCAGGGCTGAAGGCAATCGCGGTGCGCGCCATCAACCTGGCTGCTTCTTGGCCCGTGGTTTGCGCGCCGGTTTACCTGTGGCGGGACGTTTGCGTTTCTTCTTCCAGGGCGCGTTGGGCACTGCCGGGCCACTGATTGTCAGGCTCAGCCCGGCACAGCGTTCGACTTGTTTGCTCATCCAGGCCGATTGCTTGGCGACAAATTCCTCCAGGCTCATTTCTCCGCTTTGCACCATGTCCAGCGCTTGCTCCCAGATCGCGGTGGTGCCTGGATCGGCGATAGCACGCGGTACCGCGTCGATCAGGCTGAAGGCCGCAGGTGTGGCACTCAGTGCCTTGCCTTGCTTGATCAGGTAACCGCGGTCGAGCAGACCCTGGATGATCCCGGCACGGGTCGCTTCGGTGCCGATGCCGGTGGTGTCTTTGAGCTTCTGTTTAAGGCGCGGGTCGTCCACCAGCTTGGCGACGTTTTTCATCGCCTTGATCAGGTCACCTTCAGTGAAGGGTTTGGGCGGTTGCGTCCAGAGGTCTTTGAGGTTGACCTCGGCCACCGCGCACGCCTGGCCTTGCTGCAGGGCTGGCAGCACCTGTGCGACGGGCGCCTCGCGGCCTTTGGCGGGTGTCAGTGCTTCCGGCAGGGCCCGCCGCCAGCCGGGCTCGACGATTTGTTTGCCCACCGCGCGCAAGGCCTGGCCGGCGCAGTCGAAGTCTGCCTGGGTACGGTCGTATTCATGCTCGGGCAGGAACTGCGCCAGGTAACGGGCACGAATCAAGGTGTACACCGCTTTGTGTTTGGGCGGTAAACGCGACGGGTCGCTGGCCGCTGCGGTGGGGATGATGCCGTGGTGGGCACTGACCTTGGCGTCGTTCCAGGCCCGCGAGCGGCGCTGGGCCTGCAGATGCTGCTGCAACGGCGCCAGGCTGGCATCGGCACGCAGTAATGCGGCCAGGATGGCCGGTGCTTCGCTGTGCTGACTCAAGGGCAGGTAGCCGCAATCGCTACGCGGGTAAGTGATCAGTTTGTTGGTTTCGTACAGCGCCTGAGCGATATCGAGGGTTTCCTGCGCACCGAGCCCGAATTTTTTCGAGCACAGCTCCTGCAGGGTGCCGAGGTCGAAGGGCAGCGGCGCTGCCTCACGAACGCGTTCGGTTTTTACCTTGAGCACCTGGGCGCTGCTGGCCTGGTTGATCGCCGCAGCCGCCTGTTGGGCCAGCGCCTGATTGAGGCAGCGGCCCTGGTCGTCGCACGCGTCTTCGGCTGCGCGCCATTGTGCGTTGAATCGAGTGCCAGCGCTTTCCAGCACAACATCGATGGCCCAGAACGCCACTGGCACAAAGTTGGCAATACTGCGGTCGCGATCCACTACCAGGCGCAGGGTAGGGGTTTGTACCCGGCCCACCGGCAGAACGCCTTGATACCCAGACTGACGCCCAAGCAGGGTAAACAGGCGACTCATGTTCATGCCGATCAGCCAGTCGGCGCGTGAGCGGCCCAACGCTGAATGGTACAGGCTGAAGGTTTCGTTCCCGGGCTTGAGCGCAGCCAGGGCCTTGCGGATGGACGCATCATCCAGAGCGGATAACCACAGGCGCCGGATTGGCCCCCGGTAACGGCAGTGCTCGACCAGCTCACGGGCAATCATTTCGCCCTCGCGGTCGGCGTCGGTGGCGATCACCAGCTCCCGCGCTTCGCCCAGCAGGCGCTTGACCGCTTTGAACTGGCTGGCGGTTTTCGGTTTGACCAGCATTTTCCATTGCGCCGGGATGATCGGCAGGTCGGCCAGCGCCCAGCGTTTGTAGCGCGCGTCATAGCTGTCGGGCGGAGCGGTTTCGAGCAGATGGCCGATGCACCAGGTGACGGTGACATCAGTGCCTACCCAGCAACCGTCGCCACGGCGGTTGGCGCCGAGGACTTTGGCGATGTCTTTGGCCTGGGAAGGCTTTTCGCAGAGAAACAGGCGCATGCCGCTCGATCTATGGCTGGAGGTCGCCATAGGATGCGCATACGGGGCAGGCCTGGCAAGTTTTATCTGTATGGATGTACAGGGTTGAGCTGCAAGCTACAAGCCACAAGCTTCAAGAGCGCTCGCGTGCTTGCAGCTTGCAGCTTGCAGCTTAAAGCCGACTAGCCTCCAGCGCCTGGCTCAGGTCGGAAATGATGTCATCGCTGTGCTCGATCCCGATCGACAGGCGCACCATGTCCCGCGGCACCCCAGCGCGCTGCAGTTCTTCGTCGTTGAGCTGACGGTGGGTGGTGGACGCCGGATGGCAGGCCAGCGACTTGGCATCGCCAATGTTGACCAGACGAACCACCAACTGCAGGGCATCGATAAAGCGCGCACCGGCCTCCTGACCCCCTTTGATCCCGAACGACAGGATCGACGCCGGTTTGCCCTCGGTATAACGCTGTGCCAGTGCGTGTTCAGGGTGATCAGGCAGGCCGGCATACTTGACCCAGGCAACCTGCTCGTGGCTTTGCAGGTAATGGGCAACCTTCAAGGCGTTCTCGGTATGGCGTTCCATGCGCAGCGCCAGCGTCTCCAGCCCCTGCAGAATCAGGAAGGCGTTGAACGGCGACAACGCCGCCCCAGTGTTACGCAGCGGCACCACCCGGCAGCGGCCGATAAAGGCTGCCGGGCCGAACGCTTCGGTGTAGGTCACGCCGTGATAAGACGGGTCGGGGGTGTTGAGCAGCGCGAAGCGTTCCTTGTGCTCGGCCCAGGGGAATTTGCCCGAGTCGATGACAATGCCACCAATGCTGGTGCCGTGGCCGCCGATGTACTTGGTCAGTGAGTGCACGACAATATCGGCACCGTGTTCGAACGGGCGGCAGAGGATCGGCGTCGCCACCGTATTGTCGACGATCAGCGGCACGCCATGGCGGTGTGCCGCGTCGGCCAGGGCCTGGAGGTCGACGATATTACCGGCCGGGTTACCGATCGATTCGCAGAATACTGCCTTGGTGCGGCTGTCGATCAGCGCTTCGAGAGCAGCAATGTCATCGTGTGCGGCGAAGCGGGTCTGAATGCCAAAACGCGGCAGGGTATGGGCCAGCAGGTTGTAGGTACCGCCGTAGAGCTTGGCCACCGAGACAATATTGTCGCCGGCCTCGGCCACGGTCTGGATCGCGTAGGTAATAGCGGCCATCCCTGACGCCACCGCCAGCGCACCGACACCACCTTCCAGCGCGGCCATGCGCTGCTCAAGGACATCGTTGGTGGGGTTCATGATCCGGCTATAGATGTTGCCGGCCACCTTCAAGTCGAACAGGTCGGCGCCATGCTGAGTGTCGTCGAAGGCGAAAGACGTAGTCTGGTAGATCGGTACCGCGACAGCCTTGGTGGTCGGATCGGGGCTAAAGCCCGCGTGAATGGCCAGGGTTTCCAGCTTCATGCAATCGTTCCTTGAAACACGGGGGGAGGGGTAGAGCATGGAGCGGTGCATCTGTGGCGGTCAAGGGCCAGGCTAACTGGCCTTGCGCAAGGTCAGGTTGAGGCGCAGTTCGCCCAGTTGCGGGTGTACACCGGGTTTGAGCGGCAGTACGCCGTGAAAGCGCAGCCGGTCCTCGCCACCCCAGACCAGCACATCGCCGTGGTGCAAGTTAATGCGCTGAGTTGCCTCACTGCGGGCAAGCCCGCCCAACAGAAACACTGCAGGCAACCCCAGCGACACCGAAACAATCGGCTGGGAGAAGTCACGCTCGTCACGGTCCTGGTGCAGGCTCAGGCGGGTACCGGGCCGATAACAGTTGACCAGACAGGCGTCGGGCAGAAAATCGTCGAACCCTGCCAGGCGGGCGGCGTGGCTGGCCAGTTGCACAAGCACCTCGGGCAACAGCGGCCAAGGCTGCTGATTCAGCGGATCGAGCGGACTGTAGCGGTAGCCGTGGCGATCACTGATCCAGCCCAGCGTCCCGCAATTGGTCATGGCCACGGCCATTTTCAGCCCGCCGGGGGTGAACATGTGCCGAAACGGCGCCAGAGCAACCACCTCGCGCAGTGCTGGCAGCAACGCTTGCACCTGGGGCAGGGCAAAGCCTGGCAAAACCATTGCCTGTGTTCCGACCCAATAGGGTTGGGGAGGGTCTTGAGGGGCGAACAGGTCCAGCTCGGTTTGCATCATCGGTGACAAACTGCAGCGTGAGTTAAGAGGTTTGACCTGTATGATAAGGTGCTTTGCGCTACTCAGGGCATCCCGAACCTTGCGTTCGAACCCGGTAATAAAGGGCCATCAGCCCTCCTTGCAGAAAAAAATAAACTTTTTGAATTCAAGGGGTTGCCAGCTCAATCGAATGAGTCCATAATTGCGTCCATCGAAAACGAGGCAGCTGAAAAGCTTAGCGTTTTCAAGGAGATAGCAGCAATATCAAGTTGTTTCCTTACAGAGTTGTATATGTTTGAGATTGCTTGTTTCAGGGTCTTGGGCATTTGAGGCCGAGTAGCAAAGTGGTTATGCTCCGGATTGCAAATCCGTCTACGCCGGTTCGATTCCGACCTCGGCCTCCATTATTGAAAGCCCCGCAGATTAACGTCTGCGGGGTTTTTCGTTATGCCTGCGGAATTTGTTGGGACAGGCATTTGGGACAATTCTGGGACACCAAAGGAAATTGCGTGTCCCACAAGTCCTCGGCAAACTCCGCTGCATGGCAACTTATGAACAGCGCCCAGGCGGCGCATGGCGGGCCAAGATCCGCCGCAAGGGATACCCCTCACTATCCGCTACCTTCGACACCAAGGCCGATGCCCAGCGCTGGGCGGCCGAGATCGAGGGCGACATGTCGCGTGCTCGGTTCGTCGATATGCGCGAGGCCGAGCGAACGACACTGACTGAAGCCCTGGACCGATATTCCCGCGAGGTCAGCTTGTCGAAGAAGGGCGCCAAGCAGGAGCTGACACGCATCAACAAGTGGAAGAAGCATCCACTTGCTGACAAGGGATTGGCTGTATTGCGGTCAAGCGATTTTGCTTTGTATAGAGATGAAGAGCTCAAGGCGGGGAAGTCCACGGTCACGGTCAAGCTCGACCTGGCGATCATCAGCCACCTGTTCACGGTAGCGATCAAGGACTGGGGTATTGAGGGGCTGAGCAACCCGGTGATGAAACTGCGCATGCCCAAGGGGGCAAAGGAACGGGATCGCCGACCGATGAGCATTGAGCTCAATGGGGTGATCAAAGCGGCAGGGGAGATTCACGCCGAGATGCCGGCGATCATCGAGCTGGCAATCGAGACGGCCATGCGCCGCAGTGAGCTGCTTGGGCTCCGGCGCGAGAACGTCAAGGCCAAGCATGTTCTGCTTGAAGATACGAAGAACGGTACCCGTCGCTTGGTCCCGTTGTCGTCGAAGGCCAGGGCATTACTTGACGGACTACCTGCGCGGCTCGACGGCCAGGTGTTCTCGCTGGCGCCGCACTCGGTGAGCCAGTATTTCCATCGGGCGTGCAAGGCGGCGTTGGTGAGTGATCTGCACTTTCATGACCTGCGCCATGAAGGTACGTCCAGGCTGTTTGAGAAGGGGCTGTCGATCATGGAGGTGGCGAGCATCACCGGGCACAAGACGATGAGTATGCTTAAGCGCTATACCCATCTGTGCCCGGATGCTTTGGCCGACAAGCTTGGCTAGCGAACGCTGGCCAGGGTCGGGGGCGTTTGACGTTTCCGGCCCGGCTTGGCCGGCATATGCAAGCCCTGCTCGTATTCCTCCAAGAACCTGCGCACTGTAGCGACCCGCCAGCAGATCCGGCTTCCCTGCTTGAAGAAGGGCGGCAGCCAGCTGGCACCGCCTTGCCTGGCGCTCCTGATCGATGACTCCGTTCGCCCGAGCATCTTGGCCAACTCGGGGATGTGGATGACCTCTTGTTCCATGTGACCCCCTCAAAAGATGAATCGGGTTGTGGTGGTATTGGTACCGGGAATGCGTACCAGCACTGGTCCTTCGTCGAACTGATCGCCGACTGGTGGGGGCTGGTGCTGGCTCTCAGCCTGTGAAACTTGGTTGGTTGCGGAGACGGCGCCGAGCACCGCGCCAATCAGAAAGGCAAAGGCGGCTGACGTGAGGCAGGCCCAGAAGACGGCAATTGGTCTCATGGTCAAAGCCTCAGTAAGGGACGCACTTGTTGCAGGCCCCTGTCCAACCCGGGGTTCCGCAGCCTGAGCAAGGTTCGGTTTCCGGCGTGCCGCGCTCTTCCGGACGGCTCTCAAGGTCTGGGAGCAACAGGGCCAGCGCCTTCTGGTAGTTCGGGTTGTCGTCCAGCATCTTGGCCACGCTGTCGCAATCGCTGCCTAGTGCGGTGATCCTGTCGTACCCGGCCTGCACAACCGAGCGGTAGTCGTAGACCATGTAGCGCAAGAGGTCCTGTGTCTGGTCGAGCGCTTCATCCCGCGCTGTCAGGTCGGCCTGCAACTGGTCGCGCTCAGCTACTACGCGGGCAAAGTCAGTTGCATCGACATATTCCCGCCCGAACAAATGCCCTATGTAGCTTTTCAACAGCCGGCCGCAGGTGTGATCAAAGATGTAGCGTTGCACCTTGCTCATGATTGCGACTCCAGCAGTTCGATTACGTCCAGGTATCCGGCGACGTGGCTGCCGGGCTTGTCGGCAGCGGTGCGTTTGAGGTGTTCCACCACCAGCGCCACCCCGTTGGTGGCGGACAGCGTTCGGTGCATGGCGAGAACCGTGGCGGTAGCCTCGGCCCGGGCCTGTAAGCGCATGAAGTGGTTGATGGGGCCATTCACCACCAGCACCGGTATGGGCTTAGGGCGGATGGCGGTTTCGGTTGAAAACACAGGCGCAGGGTTAGGGCGGCGGGCCTGGTCAAGGGCCGCCTGTGCGATTGGGTTCATGGGTTACCTCAGACTGATTGTTCGGGCTGTGGTTTGATTCGGGATATCTCGGCTGTATATTGCGGGTTCTAAAAAAAGGAGGTTTTATGAGCTTGTATCTTTACTTGAATGAGCATTGGCATGCTGAAACTTGGATGTTCGGAGGTGTGATTCCTATAAACCCAGCAAGCACTTATAGGAAAATGGAAAGGTCTGGTATATATACTCCTGATGAAAACCTAATTCATGACTCTCCAGTTGATTTAACTACGCCAAACCCGCTGTTTAGGCTTTCCCCCGGGGCTCAAGTTAAAGGCCTCACCATGTGCGATAATTACGTGGATGGTGTTAGGCAGCCAGATGTATTTAATGCATCGTATTATGAGGAAGACGGGTTGATTCTTTCTTTCAGTCGACGCCTAAGCCGAAATGTTGCGAAAAAAATGAGTAAGACGGCTTGTATAAAAATTCTTGATATGAGTCGCTTAAAGGCTCATTTAGATGAGCAGCTTGGTGTTACGTCGAAGGCAGGTTTTTGCGAATACACCTCGGGTCATCAGCGAAATCACTTCCTAAAATCTGAAGCAGACATGTGGCAGGATGAGTACCGGTTATTTTGGTCGCTGCACAAGAAAGTCGAAGTGGAAATACCTCCGGGAATTGGCGAGTTGATGCGCAAGTGGTGATTAGGCGGCTGTCAACAATGCTTCAATCACTCGTTGCCCGGCCAGAGGCGGAACGGCATTGCCAACCATGTGCATGGTCAGCCGGTGGTTGTCCGGGCGCAGCGTGTCAGCCGGGAACGACATCGCGGCCAGCGCCTCATTGGCACTGAGCATCCGCATGCGGTCACCGTCGACCAGCGCCCAACGGTCTAGGGTGGTGATGGTGCCAATCGGGCGGTTAATGTCGCGCCCGGTGGTGCCAGAACCTTTGCCGTAATAGGGCATGATGAACCGCTCGCCAAAGCCCAGGCGGCCATTGCGCACTCGGTCGAGTGTCGCCTGGGCTCGCCCCGGCTTTTCGATCAACGACCAGCGTCCGGCGTCGAAGTTGAGGAAGCTTGCAGCTGGCACATGCTGGTGACGATGTAACTCAAGCATCAGCGGTGCTTTGCTGCGGGTCAGTACCAGAAACAACCGCACGCGATGTTGCGGCACACCCAGGTCAGCGCAGTCAACTACATGCGGCGCAATCTGGTAGCCAAGCGCCTGAACTGCTGACACCCACGCAGGGTAGAGCGCCCAGTCGGTAAACTCTTCTACGTTTTCCACCAGTCCCGCTTCCGGCCGGTGAAACTCCAAGGCAGATACCACTGCCCAGGCTGTCGAGCGCGACGAGTCGTGCTGTGGGTTGCCCGACTTCTTGCCCCGGGCTTTCGAGTGACCTTGGCAGCACGGTGAGGCCAGCAACAGGTCATGCTTCGGCACCAGTTCCCACCGGGCCTGGTGCAAGTCTTGGCAGACATGCTCAGCATGTGGGTGGTTGGCTGAATGCCATTTCACGGCCTCAGGCCAGTGGTTGGCTGCCCAGAGAACCTGGACGCCTGCGGCGCGCGCGCCGGTGCTCCATCCACCGAGCCCGGCGAATAGGTCGATTGCTGTTGTCATAGGAGCCTCGCTAACTGGCGTGATTCGTTGAAATGAGCTATGGAGTGATGGCCCGGCTTGGTGCCGGAGATAAACGATTTCAAGAAATGAGGGGAGTTATGGCTTTTACTGGTTCTTTTCAAACCGAAGCTTTTCCAGATCGAAGCCCGAATCGTCAGTGCTGGTTACTTTTCCGAGCTGGGCCGCTTTCTCGTCTGCAACAATTTCAGAAAGGAAAGATGTACATGAATAGCGTGAAATTTTTTTCTGAAATGAAAGGTGAAGAAGCTACCGCTCTGAGAGCAGATTTTTTAGAGAAAAATTACTTGACTCTTAAAAGCCAGCTTAATGGAAGACAGGTTGGTGAGTTTTTTGCTGTGATCGACGGAAAAGAAGTTTCACTGGGTGCAGAGGCAGTGCTTAACGTTGATCTACCTGACCCTTCAAACATTTTTATTTTTTGCATGGCTGCTCTGGCCGATGGCCTCGATGGCCGCGTCCCAGGCGAGCTTGCAGGGAAAGTGGCATTGAGTAATCGGTTTACAGAACTGGGCGATCACGTGCTCCTCGTAAACAAACCTGTTGAATTTTCAAAGAGATTGAATGCTGCAATTGCTTCGCACCCATATCTATATAGTTCGACATTTTTTGAAGGTGGCTATGGGCAAGTTGATTATGTTGACATGGATGTCCACAACGGAATCGTTGGACTATTCAGGAAAGATAAAGAGTATGCGTGGCAGCGGGAATATCGGTTTTGTATCGGCTGTAGATCTGAAGGCTTGAACGCTGACGGTGCGCTCGAACTGGAAATAGGTGATTTAAGTGATATTACAACCATTGTTCCTGTGGATCATTTTGCGTCACAGACTTTTACGCTGAAGCGCGGAGTTATCGAAACGGTTGACGGTGTAGCGAGGCATCGATATACCGATTGATGCCTCGTTCTCGATCGATGAATCAAGCCGCCGACTGGTAAGCTTGGAGAGCGAAGTACACACGGGCGCAGGCTTCGGTGTCCGGGCGGGCGCGGTGGCCACCGACCAGATCTTCACCGGTGAAGAACTTCAAAGCCTCAGCAACGGTGGGCTGTTTGAACTGCTTGCCCCGGCCGGCGGCGATCATCTTGGCGGTGGGTGGGCACTGCACGATGTTGGTGGTGGCCTGGCAGGTGCAGAACTTGTCGCCTTCGCGGTATTGGTTCGCCACTTCTTCGCCTTGGAAACGCATCAGGCCAATGCGCAAGATACGGTCGTCGAACGAGACGTTGTGAGCGACCCGCAGGCCGGCCTGGCGCCAGATGCGCATGAACCCCTCAACCGCTTCGTGCTCGGGGATGCCGTGCTCGAGCGCGATTTCGTTGGTGATGCCGTGGATTGCCGCAACCTCGTTTGGAATATCCCAACCTTGAGGCCGCACCATGGCTTCGAAGCTGTCGACCAGTTCGCCCTGCGGCGTGTAGAGCAGGGCGCAGATATCGACGATGTGCGGCTGGCGTGGGTCGTCGCTTGGGTCTTTGAACAGTGGGAGGCCGGTGGTTTCGGTGTCGAAGATGGCAATTAGCTTGGGCATGGCGGGTTTCCTTAAGGTGAAAAGAAGGCGCCTGGAGGCGCCTGTGGTGTTGCTGTAGGGAAGGTTGACTGTCAGGCAACCACTTGTTCGAGGGTGGCGATCACCTTGTAGCTGTGTTCAAGGGCCGACTCGCCTTCTTCTGCCACCTCGATCACCTGGTCATCGAGCAAGCGCAGCAGCAGGGTGGTTACCTGTTCGCTGCTCACCGCCAGGCGGCTCTGCACCCAGTGGGCCTTGAACGGCTTGCCGTTGGCTTTGAGCACGATCAGTTGCTTGGCGTCCTCGTAGTCGAAATCGCCGAACTCCTTGCTTACCGCGATATCAGCAGGGACCTGGTCGGTTTGTGGCGTCGGGGTTAAGTCAACGGGTTTGTCATCCAGCTCATTTTCCTGAAGTGGCGTGTTGCGACGGTCTCGATACATCGCCTCGGCAATGGCACCGGCGCTCAGAGGCAGCTCGCGCTGATCACGCTCGGCCTTGATGCCATCGGTACCTTCGGCGTAGTCGTTCGGGGCCAGCACCAGCAGAGCCAGCTTGCCCGACAGGTCGATCAGACCATGCCGGTTCGGGTCCTGGGCATCCACCGTGCCGGTAACGGTGATGTTCTTTTCCTTGAACTTAGAGTCGGCGATCTTGATAGGAATGGTGTCGACCGTGCGCGAGCTGATGATGCCGACGGCGGTGGTTACGACTTCCTCCGCCTGCTCGGTAAGACGGTCAATCACCTCTTGCTGGTCTTCTTCGTTCATGCGATTGAACGGCGCTTTCATGTTGCGCAGCTCGAAGATGGCGGCATCCACCATATCGCGCACCATCAATTGATGGGCTAGGACCATTGAAGGCACGCCATGCATCTTGGCGCGCTCGATAGCTTCGCGGTGTTCTACTTTCATGGGGTTTCCTCAAGACTTGGCGATCTGTTCCAGCTTTCGTTGCTGGTGAACGCTCAGAAGGGTGCGCGGGCCATGGCGCTTGAAGTTGGCCCGCATGTTGGTAACGAACTCGTCTTCCCAGGCGCCATCCGCGTGGAGCTCCGCGGCGGCGAGCAGTGAGGTGAATTCCTCAACCCGGTCGTACAGTTCCTCCACGGTCTGGCTGGCCATCACGCAGCAGCCTGGGTGGTTTGCACGCCATGGATGTGCTGGATAAGCGCAGTGCAGATGAGCGGGAAGTCACTGGCGCGGTACAGCTTGGCGCCGCCTTTGACCTCGGCCGGTAGGAAGCCCAGGGTGTGGAGGAATTCAGCAGTCAACGAGAAGCCCAGGCGGGCAACGATGTCGCCCAGCTTGATGCGCTGGCCGTCGTCGGCTGCTGGTTGCACTGCAGGTGTTGCACTGGTGATCGGCGTTGCTGCCGGCGCCGGATCAGGGCTATGGATCTGCTCGACCACCGGCTGCGGCTTGCTTTCTTCCTGCGCGACTGTTGCCTGGGCAGCCTGCTGTCGAGCTTGTTCGTCCTGCTGCCGCTGCTGTTCGGCTTGCTGGCGGGCCGCCTCGGTATCACGACGTTTTTGCTCTTCCTGTTCGTGCTCGTTGATGCGCACCTTGATCAGCGCAACCAGATCGTCGTTGGCCTTCAGCGCCAGTTCCTGGAAGTCGTGGAACAAGAACTTATGGTTGGCCGCCAGATCGTTCATGCTCGCCTGGTTGATGCGGATGCCGTCGGCAATCCGGCTGGCCTCGATCTTCGCCCGGGCCAGCTCTGCGTCGGCCGCCTCGTTCAGGCTGTCGATGGTGCGCTTGCCCTTGATAGCCTCGGCGAAATTGGCCGGGACCTTCGGCATGCGGATACGCCCGCCCAGCGTGCCGTCGATCTGATCAATGTGAGCCTGCAGGGCTTTGGCCGCGTCGATGACGATATCGGAGCGGATCTGGTCCTTGCGGGCAGCTACCAGCTTGCTCAGCTCCAACCGCTTGCGGCGGGTCTCGGCGGCAATGTCATCGATAGCCTTGAACAGCACGTCGATGCTTTCGGTCTGGCTCAGGGCATGTTCTTTGGCGGCCTTAAGCTTGTCTTCGACCTCGCCGCACCACTTCACGGTGGCATCGGCATCGGCGAAGTCCTTGTCGGTCGACAGCTGGGTGTTGATGTTGCCGATCACAGCCAGCGCGTGGGACTTGAAGGCGTCCAGGTTGCTTGCAGTGACCATGCCGGTGACGTCGATGCGCAGCGCGGGCAACTGATCCGGAGCGGCGCCGATGGCTTCGACCTTGGCTTCCTGTACTTCGAAGTTACCCAGGTCTTCTTCGAACTGAGCCCAGCCAGCAACCAGCTGTTCGCGTCGACCTGCAACAGGCAGGTACTCCAGGTGCTCGAAGTTGTCGCGGGTGCCGTCCGAGCAAACGAAAATCACACGTTCGGCGCCACTGACCAGCAGCTGCTGTTCCAACTGCCAGTAATAGTGCGGCTCCAGCTCGCCGGCACGGATCTGTGCGACAACCTTCTGGTTCCACAGCTTGTGTTCGAACAAGGTGTCACCCAGCATCGTGGCGCCGTCCATCGAGGCCAGCAAATTGCCGCTGGTGCCGACGATGGGGTAGAGCTCTTCGTCGATCATTTCCTCGACCAGAGGGCGGGCAAGTTCCTCTGTTGCGTGCCCACGGTCGAAAGCGGCCTGCTGCTGGGGCGTCACCTCCGGAACAATGCCGGTCTTCTTCATGGCCAGCAGTTCGTTGCGGGTCTGGTACTTCGAAGCGCCCATCATCGCGGGCGCCTCCGAAGCGGTGAAGTAGCTGGAGCGAAGGGCGTGCCACTCTGGCGTGCCCTGTTGGACGTTATGCACTTGCATCGGTGTGATCTCCTTCAATGGGCGCCAGAGCGTGGATACGCTCGACCTGTTCGGGGGTGACGGTGTACTTGCTGGTCAGGTTGGCCAGCAGGTGTTCAGGGCTGGTGCGGCCGTTGGCGATCATCGATCGCCACTTGTCCGCGTTCTCTTCCAGCTTGCTGTCGGTGTAGGCCGGCAGCTGCTTGGGCTCGTCGGCCTTGCGGGCGTGTGCTTGATTGAGCTCGCGCTCGGTCGGGATGTCCTGTACTTCCTCGGCAACAGGCATGCCGCGCAGCACATCTGGGAAGACGTCACGCAAGGCAAATGCTCGCGCACGCATCTGCCGCATACGCTTCGGGTACTGGCTCCAGGGGCCAGACTTGCCAGCCAGGCCGGCCAGCTTGGCGTCGGTCATGCTGAACGTGCGCACCTGCTCTTCCTCGCCGCGGCGCTTGGCCCGGCAGGTTGCCGTCTCACCGTCATCCGTCTCGGTGATGTACTCGCAAAGCGGCGAGCTGCGAGCCAGGGCGATAACCGCGTCACCCCAAAGGGAAGGACGGCCGTTGATGACGGCGATGCTCTGCATGGCCTGCATCGGCTGCAGCCCCAACTCCATGCCCCACTGAACCGCTACCAGGATGTTGGCTGGCTTGCGCTGGAAGTCCTTGGGGACAATGTCGGAATTGGCCAGGTAGTCGGCGAACTTCAACGCTTCGTCAAGGTTCTGCGGTGCCAAGCTGAAGGTTGGCTTGATCGTTAGATCAGTCATGGTTGTGGTCCTATCGAGTGATGAGGTCAGCCAACCCGATCAGCACCAGCCAACCGAACCAGCCAAGGAGGGAAGTGGAAGCGCCGCGCCAGATCAGCAGGCGGCGCCGGTGTTGGGCGGCGGTCATGGCGCAGGCAACTTGCCGTAGCCAGCTTTCTGCAGGCGGTCCATGACGATGCGTGCCTGCGCCGGGGTAACGACGGGAGTCACCAGGGCAACGTCGATCATTGCGCTCAATTCGGCTTCGATACGTTCCGCCTCAGCCTGCTCTGGCGTACGCACCATCCGGGCTTGGAAGCAGCAGCAGATCCCTTCTTCCTGGTGCTCGACGGCAACCATCCAGGTGCCACCGGTATCGAAGACCGCACAGAGCGTGCAGTTGGCGCCGATGAACTGCTCTGCCTCTGGCCAGATGGGGAGGCCGACTTTCACGATTCGCACCGTTGAGCCGAGTGGTGGGAGATTCATTTCGCTCATGGAAACCTCACAACAAGCATGTTTCGGCGGACCTCGATGCTGATTTGCCGAGGCAGATCGGTGACCAAGAAAAAGCCCTGCGATTGCAGGGCTCTGATCAGTCCGGGGATGGTGGGGGCGATGACCGCCCGGCATTTACTGGTCATAGCGGCGCTCCAACTGAATGCAGCGCTCATCAGAGCGCCAGTCACCGGCCTGGAACGGGTAGTCGTCCGGCTCGGCATCGTCTTCTTCGGGTTCAGGCTCGTCGTCCAGGTCGGGCAGGTCGAGCCACAGGTCGTGGGCGGTCACTGCCGCGTCACTCGTTCTATACGTTCCTGGCGCAGGGTGCGGGCGAGAACACTGAACCGCGCCATGTCGATGCGCATGTTCATCAGGTTGTGTTCTTCATGGCCGATATCGCCACGGGCCAGGGCATACGCCGCCATGCCAGCGGCGTAGCTGAGTTCGCTTTCGGTCGCCACCAGGTCAACCGGCGGCGTCTCCAGCACCTTGCGAACTCGTTCGTTGAAAAGGGGAAGGGCGGTCTGGTTGAACATGGTGGTTTCCTCTGTTGATTCCCCGTCTGGCCCTCGGTGGAAGGCCAGCCAGTGGAAGCGTCAGCCTTCGCGGCTCATCTGCTCGTGACTGGCATGCTCTTCGCTGCAGAACGGCAGGCACTCACTCATGGCGGCGCGCTTGCGCCGCACATGGTCGTAACCTTGGAAGTAGATGGTTCGGTAGATCGGCTTCTCCACCGGTTGGCGGCAGCGGGTGCATTTCACGGGTTCTTGTGGCTGTTGAGTCATGGGTGTTTCCTCCGGTTGATTTCCCGCTGCACCCGTAACCAGGTGCAGAAGTGAAATGTTCCGGTGCTGCTGCCGCCGCTGTTACACGCCACCTGCGGACTGGGCGATGACTTGGTTCGGGGGCCCTTGAGGCCCGACAGCCGACCACGCCATGCAGGCTGTCGGCTCTCGTTTATGCGGTGCTCGACGCTGCGCACCCGGGGTGAGGCTTCCCCTGTACCGAATAGGCTCGGCTCGCTGCCATGAATCTGCGTTATGCGCAGAACATGTTTGCATTATGCGCAGAAAACAATCTGCGTCAAGCGCAGAAAATTTCTTGCGGGTAAAAAAAAGCCCGCCAAATGGCGGGCTGGGCTCTGTGATTATTTGGGAGCTATGTGTTTTTACACTTCGGATGGGCCTTCTGCAGGGCCTCGGCAGTCAGCATCGCAGCATCTTCTGTCCATCTTTCCGGATTGTTTTTTAGAAATTTGGCAACGATCGCTGCGTTTTGACCATTTGTAGCCTTTGGGGAGCAGTAAAGAACGCCATTGGTGGCGCTTGCTACGCCTGAAACGAATCCGAGGTACATACCGCTTGCCCAGGAGGCAGTATCACTCTCATATTCTGGCAGCCATTGCATCAGGTCGTTCCCAGTTGCCGACCAAGCCTGCCCGGTTATAAGTGCAGCAACAGCTGCGGTCGCTAGAACTATTTTTTTCATTTTTCACCCAGACCTTCAGAGTCCTGTCATCTTCGTGTCGATTACGCGCCCGATGAACCTGCAATTTCCGTTGATTTCCATGGTGCGGTAAGCCGGGTTCAATGGGCGTAGGTATTTGACCCCAGCGTCTTCAACATACTGTTTGAAAGTCTTTTCGCCGCTATCAAGCATCTCAGCGACGTAGTATTTACCGCTGATCAGATCGGCCTCAGGTTTCACCAGGATATGTGAACCTTCGGGGAAACTTGGGTTTCCTGCACAGGTCATTGAGTCGCCACGTACGGTTAACCAGAAGCCATGAGTGCCGGCGTTTTCTGTTGAGACCAGCCACTCATCAGCTTGACCAGGAGTAAAGTTGTCAGGCGACTCTGCCCATTCCCCAGCGGTTACCCAACTGATAAGTGGGTACTTTCTCAGTATCCCTACCTTCTGTATGAAATCCTCTACGTTTGAGTCTTGTTGGCTGTTGAGGTACTCAATCGCACTTAACAAGAAACCACCTGACCCAGCAGAAGGGTCGGCGACTGTTACCGTCAAATCCAGCGCAGCCATGATTTTGCTGAGTAGTTCTCGGCTTACACCCTGCTTACCACGCTCCAGGCGCGACAGGTTGCCAGTGTCGGTATCGACCTGATTGGCGAGTGCTTCAAGCGTCAGACCCTTGGCCTTTCGCGCTTCTCTAATGCGTTGTCCTATATCCATTCAATGATTCTCTGTTCTTGCTGCGCAGGACGCAAAGCGCGTTGCGCAGATTTTCCTTGCATGAAATCTGCGCAATGCGCAGAATTGATTTGAGTCCATCCTCAAAAGGCAAATGCCATGTCCCCGCTGAAAAGAGCACGACTGTCCCGCAAGTGGACGCTGGCTGATGTAACGGCCCGCGTTGCTGCGTTGGGCGACCGCCTCGATTCGGGAAACCTTTCCCGGGTTGAGCGCGGCGAACAAAAGGCATCTACGGCACTAGCTGAAAAGCTGGTTCAGGTATTCGAAGGCGACCTGACCGAGATCCACATCCTGTACCCGGAGCGCTTTGCCGGGGCAGAAGACGTGGCGGCTTGATCATGTCGACGCCCTCATTAAGCCCGGAGCAGGTCTCAAGGTCCCGCAAGAACATGGCCGTTCTCATGCAGCGGCTTGCATCGGTCGGGAATGGCCCGGTAGCGCTTGCAGTCGGTTGCGATGAGGCAACCATCAGCCGCATGAAGCCGGAGAAGTTCCAGCAATTCGCAGAGATCCTTGCAGTGCTTGACCTGAAGATCGTCCCCATGGAGATGCGTTGCTTCAACCAGCGCGACATCGAGGCGATCCTGCACCAGGCCAAGCGCTGGATGGAGCATGTGCAGCACGTCGACCAGCTGGACGAGGAATAGGCCGTGCCTGCCTTCCAGATCAATGACGACGAGTGGGGCGCCCTGGCCGAGGAACCGGTCGAGACGTTCAAGCTGTATTGCGCAATCCGTCGGGTCATGGATTTTCGGACTGGCATCGCCGGTAAATCACGTAGAATTAGCGAGCAGATGCTGCGCGAGGTTCTCTACGTCGCCCCTTTGCCTGGCCGTCACGCGCCGCCAGAAGTCACCCGGCAGAAGGTTCGATCCCTTCTCAAGCGTCTTGAAACAATCGGCGTGACAAAGTCGATTGGCCCGCTGGTTTTCGAGCTTCCGCTCGCTTCATGGGATGGTCCGTCCAAAACAGGAGCAACCAAGGAGCAACCAGAGGAACAACCGCAGGAACAACCACCGTCAGAATCTCCAGAAGCCACGTATAACGGGGCTTTCAGCTGTCCAGAAACTGGAGCAGCAACCGCAGGAGAATCAGCCGAACCCGAGAGGAACAACCTACCTCCGGTATCCGGTAAAAGCCCTACTACTCTCTCCGCGCGCGGCTACTTCGAAATGCACGATGGCTGGCAGCCTGCTCCCAAGACTTGGGGGGCAACGGCGCTACGCAATGCCATCCCCACAGCCGTCCCCGAAGACACCCTCAACGAATTCCGCTCGTACTGGATCGCACGCCCCGACAAGGAGCAGTCGCAGGCCCAGTGGGAGCACCAACTCGCCCAGTCCCTGAAACACCACATTCGCCAGGCACAAGCCGGGGGGTACTCCCATGGATCAGCACCAGGATCTTCCAAAGCAGAAGCCCATCAACAACGCGCCAATGGTGGCAACGGTGATGGCCAAAGCGATCGATACCAGCGCCAAGATCGTTCAGCACCCGGCCGCGTCCGTGCAGCAATCGCTGAGCGACAGCAACGAGAGCAAGCTGCCGCAGCCGCTGCTGGACAAGCTCTGGCTGAAGATGTCGGAGATGTACGGGCACCGCTGGACGTCGAGTTTCGGCGAATCAGCTGACCAGGAGCACAGCTGGGCGAAGATCTTGGGTGGACTCACTGGCCGTCAGCTCGCCGGTGGCCTGCAGCAATTACTCGATCGAGCAGCTGAATTCGACTGGCCGCCACCCGCGAACGTCTTCCGCGCCATGTGCCTGCACGTCCAGGGTTTGCCACACGTTGACCAGGCCTGGACCGAAGCCCTAATAGGCAAGTACAGCCACGAAGCTGTGAAGGTCGCCGCCGAAGCAACCGGTACTTTCGACCTCAGAGGTGCCAAGCACAGCGACAAGTCCCTGCGCCAACGCTTCGAACGCAATTACGCCATCGTCCAGCGTCGCGCCCAGAACGCCCAGCCGCTCGACGGGAAGATCAGCCAGCGCATCGGGCATGACAGTGGCATGAAAGCCCAGCTGGCTCGCTCCCACCAGGAAGCACGCGACCTTATCACTGCCCAAGGCCTGCCAACTGACCCACAACAGGCCCGCAAGCTACTGCTGGCCAAGCTCGGCATCCGGAGGCCGGCATGAACTACGAACCGCAACAGCGCCCGGCACACGGTTTTCAGCCGTTCTCCCGAGCTTCGATGTCGATCTTCTGCGACGTCTGCAGCAAGCCGCGCAACAAGGGCGACCACGGAAAGTGCGCCAAGACCCGCCAAGCAGCGGGATTCATCATTCAGGAGAAGCGCCGTGGATAACCTCGATGTCGTCAAATTCACTGTCCCCGGCGAACCGCAGGGCAAAGGGCGCCCGCGAATCGGCAAGGTTGGGCAGCACTCACGCATGTTCACGCCACAGAAGACCGTGGCCTATGAGGGCCTGATAGCCATGTTGGCCCAGAACGCTATGCAGGGCAGGGAAGTGATCACCCGTCCGGTGATGCTCGAAATGCTGATGGAGCATCCAATCCGCCCATCTTGGACCAAGAGGAAACAGGCCCAGGCACTGGCCGGCGAAATTCTGCCCACCGTGAAGTGCGATGCCGACAACTGCATCAAGGCTGTGTGTGACGCGCTCAATGGTGTCGTTTGGCGCGATGACGTGCAGGTGGTGAAGCTTTTCCTGACCAAGAAATTTGCTGCAGTCCCAGGTGTCACCGTGCGAGTTGTACCGCTCGAACAGGGGGCCGCGTGAACTGCAACACAACGAACTACGCAGAACTACGCAAGGGGGCAGTATGAAACTTGGAAGCGCGCGCCTTGCTTGGCACGATTGTTACTACACGCCCTGGGACAGCGTCATGCACCACGGGCTGGAGGGGGCGAAGCTCGCCAAGCGAGGGTACGTGGCGAACGAAACCCGGCCAGAGCGATGGGATAACCTTGGCAAGATCGCCCACATGGCCCTGGCAGGGAGGGTGCAGGACGCCATCGCAAGTCTGCCGCAGGATTACCAGCAGTTCGGTCACCACCTGTACGCTCCCGTGATTACCACTGAAGTGTCAAACAACTGGGAGGAGGTTGCTCTGGTCAAGTTGGCTGGCCACGTCCACGTTGAGCTGGAGCGGCGGGGTGATAAACGAAGCTGCAGGCCTTACAGCCGCGAATGGTGGGTTGCCCGTGGTGTATTGGTACGGTACCGGCATATGGTGCAGGGCGGCATGGGCGCCAGCCCCGATCCAATGGCGAACCCATGGGTGTTTCGGGGCTGGCTGGCTGATAACCACGGTCTGGAGCTCGACAGCCGCAATTGGGCCAGGCAGTGGGGCTGGCTGGTACAGCTGATGTTTGACCAGGCTGGTATGATCGATCGCATGTGCTTGCGTCCAGTTGGGCGTGTTCTGATCGAGGAAAGGGTGGCGGCGTGAAAGACGACAGACTCAGGATTCCGATGGATTTGGGTTATGCGCACGCTCTTGGCGTTGCGATGTATGCATTCAGTGGACTTGAGTGGAATGTGATTTGGTGTTGCGAGCGCTTACAGCCAAACTCAATCTACAAGTTGGCTGAGTTGACTTCAGGCGTGGTCAAGAAGCGTTTCCGTAAGCTGGCGACAGAGGTTGCCGATGACGCTCTGCGCGAAAGATTGCTTCAGGCTGCAGACAGGTTCGATCCGCTAGTGGATCTGCGAAACGATTTTGTTCACGGTAGGCCGATGACAGATACAGACGGCGGTCAGCGGGTAAGCGGTCAGCATGGCCCGTGGACTATCCAGCGCCTTGAAGACACCGCAGATGAGTTCACCGCATGCTCCAGCGTTTTCAACGCTTTTCTTCACGGAGCTCTGAATGAACTTTCGTTACGAACATCTTTGGTGCAGAGCGGAGAGCTGGAGGCATAGTGAAATTTGGCATGTGGTGGAGGCAATGGGCTACCATCCGCGACTCATCAACTTAGTATGGATAGGGATCATGCAAGACCCAATACTGAAAATGCTTGTCAGCTTGGCCAACTCCGCTGGAGTAGAAACTGGAATTACATTGCACACCTCGACTGGTGTTATCTCTGGAATGACTATTTCCCAGAAGAACTATTTCGAAGAAATCGCTAATGGCTTTGCAAACGCTTGGCCTGGTGGGCCAAATGAAGATATTCGCACTTCGTTCTTGTCCATTGGCGGGGCGGCCGATGAACATGACGAGCTCACCAATGAGTTTATTCATTTGAAAGATGCTCGAGTTGTTAGCGCCGGTGGTTTTCTGCCGAGTTCTGGAGAAGGTGCTTACTGGAGAGGGAAGGTCGAATCTGTAACCGGCTTCCACTTAGGTTCGTATAAGCCTTGACATAAATGTGCGGGTTTCGGCATGATTTCCCCACGTTGCGAAATTGCGCACCGAACCTAGAAACCCGCCATTGAGCGGGTTTTTTGTTGCCCGCGAATTCATCTCAGACCCCGCCATCGAGCGGGGTTTGTCGTTTCTGCCCCTGAGAGGGGATATCGAGAATGCCAAACATGCCAGACAAACCAGATACCTGGGCGGTGCTGCTCGCTTGGCTGAGCCAGCACTCCCCCCTGCTGTACGCGGCAGGCCTTTCATGCGCGATGGCCGTCCTTCGGATCGCCTATGGCGGTGGCACTCGTCGGCAGATGTTCGTCGAGGGCGCTATCTGTGGCGGTCTGACCGTGACGATCATCAGCGGCTTCGAATTCTTCGGCCTGCCGCAAAGCATGGCCGGCTTCGTTGGTGGATGGGTTGGTCTCTTGGGCGTGGAGAAGGTTCGTGCCATTGCTGATCGCGTGACCGACTTCAAGCTGCCGAGCAAGGGGACTGGCCAATGAGCACTCCACGCGGCGTCCGCAACAACAACCCCGGCAACATCGATTACAGCCCGGCCAACAAGTGGAATGGCCAGCTGGGGCTGGAAGAGGGTGTGGCCAAGCCACGCTTTGCCCGCTTCGACACCCCCGAGAACGGCATCCGTGCCCTGGGCAAGCTGCTCCAGACCTACCAGCGCGTCTACGGGCTGAACACCGTGGCCAAGATCATCAGCCGGTGGGCGCCGTCCAACGAGAACGACACGGCCGCCTACGTGCGCTCTGTCGAGCGCCGCATCGGGTCAGCGCCGGGCGCCAAGATCCAGCTGACCGACCCAGTAACGCTCAAGGGATTTGTGGTTGCGATCATCATCCATGAGAACGCCGGCAACCCGTACAGCGACGCCGTGGTCAGCGAAGGCGTGCGGCGGGCTCTGGCGTGACCCGCAAGCAGCCGTACACGCCGTGCAAGCTGTATGTCGATGGCGCCGATGGCATCGCTGTCGGTGACTACATCACCACCGCCGCCGGGTCTGCGTACCTGGTGCAGACGCTCCGGATGAACCGCAACCGGCCGAAGCGCAAGCACATGGACTGCCTGCGCTGGCCAATAGCCGAGATACCCGCTGACGCACGCTGCTACCAGATGACCTGGTATGCGCGATGAGCTCCACAACCACCGAGGAAATCCCCATGTCCCCGATCATGAAGTACTTCGAGTTCGCCTATCTTCCGCCGCACCTGCAGGAAGTCAGCAAGCCTATTGGCGAGCTGGCGCAATTGATGGACGAGCAACTGCCTGATGGTGCCGAGAAGTCCGCCGGCCTGCGCAAGCTGCTGGAAGCCAAGGACTGCTTGGTCCGCGCGAAACTGAGCTGAGGACTCCCCATGAACACCATCTGCCTGGGCCGTTTGTTCATCGCGAAGTGCGGCCAGGCGGCCGGTGCTCCGCTTGTAGAGCGCGGTATCACCAATGAGCGTGGCGATCTTGGTGGTCGTCGTGGCGCTTGCTTGGTCTTCCGGTCGTTGTTCGGCAAGAGAAGGCCATGCAATGCCATCGCCATTGGTTGGTGGCGTAAGTGACCAACTACCTGGTGGCCGGCCTTGTCGCTTGCGGTGTGATCATCTACGTCGGCTGGCAGAAG
Organism: Pseudomonas sp. NUPR-001; assembly: GCF_052147955.1. Classification (NCBI taxonomy): domain Bacteria; kingdom Pseudomonadati; phylum Pseudomonadota; class Gammaproteobacteria; order Pseudomonadales; family Pseudomonadaceae; genus Pseudomonas; species Pseudomonas sp. NUPR-001. The sequence continues at coordinate 3,698,466 of NZ_CP197353.1, read as the reverse complement.
ATCGAGCGCCAGTCCTTGGCCCTGAACCAGGCCAACCAGCAGGTGGCAACCCTGGAAGCCGCCGCCGAATCCCGCCGCAACACTATCAAGCTGCTGGCCGACCTCGACACCCAACACACCCAGGAGCGCGAACGTGCGAACCAGACCAATGCCGATCTGCGTGCTTCTGTCGCTGCTGGCCAGCGCCGGCTGTCAGTCCTCGCCACCAGCTGCAGCCCCTCAGGATCTGCCACCGCCACCAGCGTGGGCCATGCAGAAGCGCGAGCCGAACTTGACCCAGCGACTGCTGAACGAATTGTCCGAATCGCCAACGACGGCGACGACGCCATCCGAGCTCTGAACGCGCTGCAAGACTACGTGGGCCGGGCCTGCTCCGGCATCAAGTGAGGGTAAGGCCATGACTGACGTGATCGCCGACGAGAAATTCAGACTCTCACTGCTCGGCAAGATCTGGCTGGCGGATCACAGTTGGTCCCTCACTGCAGGTGCCCAGCTCGACTTTAGCTTCGTGATTGGACAACGCGATGTGATCGCACTGTCGCGGAACTACTTCACGCTCAGCACCAGCATTACCGTTGAGCTCTATGAGGCCAGCTTCACAGGCGGCATTCAGATGCACACCATCAATCGTCGCCTCGCGTCGAGCGGCGATCCGAAGCCAACTCAGTTCTATTACGGCGTTACGCCAGGAGCACTGGGCAGCAAGATCACTGGCTTCGTGTCTGAGGCTACATCCAGCAACCGAGTTGGCAAGGATGGCGAGAAAGAACCGTTTGTGCACACAGCACAAGCCACTTATGTGCTGCGCGTAATCAACAGCGGGTCTGGAAATCAGCCATTCACACTCTCGGTCGAGTACCGGGAAAAGATTCCTTACGAGTACTGATCATGACCGTTACCTATGAAGTGAAAGACCCGGATGGACAGGTACACCGCATCGGGGCCCTGACCCATGTCCTCGACTCGAATGGACTGACCCTTTATGCAACCGCCGGTGTGGTGGTGGCGATCTTCCCCAAATTCGCCTGGATGCGTCAGGTGCAGGCTGTTGTGACGGAGACCACTACCGACAGTAGCGTCACCGATGCCGGTGAAGCCACCACCAGCGGCGAGGTTGTAGCCCCGGCCGCCACCGGCGAGTAATCCATCTATGGCCATGACCGTAAAGCGCCATCGGTTCGTGGCCGAGTACCTGAAAGACCTGAACGCCACCCAGGCGGCGATCAGGGCCGGGTATGCGACGAAGGGGGCCAAGGACCAGGCCTACGCGCTGATGCAGATCCCAGAGGTTGCCCAGGCCATCGAGAAGGCCATGAGCGAGCGCAACAAGCGCTTGAAGGTCGACGCCGACTACGTGCTGCAACGGCTCGTAGAGATAGACCAGCTGGACCTGCTGGACATTCTGGAGGATGACCTTTCCCTCAAGCCGCTCAAGCAGTGGCCCAAGGCCTGGCGCCAGTACCTGGTCGGTTTCGACCTCGCTGAGATGTTCGAAGGCCAGGGCAAGGACCGGGACATGGTCGGCATCCTCAAGAAGATCAAGTGGCCCGACAAGGTCCGCAACCTTGAGCTGCTGGGCAAGCACGTGAACGTGAACGCCTTCAAGGAGCAGGTCGAGGTCAACGTCACCGGCCTGGCGGACCGGATGGCCAAGGCAAAGGCGCGCGTCCGTGAACGTACCGGCCGAGATTGACTACGAGCAGCAGCTCGTTGAGGACATCCTGAGCTTTGCCGATGATCCGCTGGGCTACGTGCTCTATGCGTTCCCCTGGGGCGAGGAAGGCACGGAGTTGGCCAACAAGTCAGGGCCTCGGGAGTGGCAGTGCCAGGTGCTGGACTCCATCGGCCAGCAGGTCAGGGCAGGTGCCAAGGATCTGGGCGAAGTCATCCGCGAGGCTGTAGCCAGCGGCCACGGTATCGGCAAGTCGGCACTGGTGTCGTGGATCATCAAGTGGGCCCTGGACACCGCCATCGATACACGCGGTGTGGTCACGGCCAACACCGAGAGCCAGCTGCGCACCAAGACCTGGCCCGAGGTGGCCAAGTGGAACCGGCTTTCGATCACTGCCCACTGGTTCAAGCTGACCGGTACCGCGCTGATCAGCACCGACCCAGGCCACGAAAAGAACTGGCGTATCGACGCCGTGCCATGGTCGGACACCAACACCGAGGCGTTCGCCGGCCTGCACAACGAAGGTAAGCGCATCCTGCTCATCTTCGACGAGGCATCGGCCATCGCCGACCTGGTGTGGGAAGTGGCAGAGGGCGCCCTGACGGACGCCGACACCGAAATCATCTGGGCTGCCTTCGGCAACCCAACCCGTAACAGCGGTCGCTTCCGTGAGTGCTTCACGAAGTTCAAGCACCGCTGGCGGCACCGCCAGGTCGACAGCCGCACCGTCGACGGCACAAACAAGACGCAGATCGCCAAGTGGATCGCCGACTACGGCGAGGACAGCGACTTCGTCCGTATCCGCGTACGCGGCATGTTCCCGAGGGCTTCCGACTTGCAGCTGATCCCAACCGACTGGGTGGCCGAGGCCATGCGGCGCGAAGCCGTGTTTGGCATGGACGATGCCCTGGTGTGCGGTATCGACATCGCCCGCGGCGGCATGGACAACAACGTAATCCGCTTTCGGCGCGGCATGGATGCCAGGAGCATCAAGCCAATCAAGATCCCTGGGAGCGAGACGCGAGATACCACCAAGTTCATCGCCCGGGTATGCACCGAAGTGGTGGAGCGTAAACCTGATGCAGTGTTCGTCGACTCTACGGGTGTCGGCGGGCCAGTGGCTGACCAGCTTCGACGCCTGCTACCTGGCGTGATGATCATCGACGTGAACTTCGCGAGCCAAGCACCAGACCGGCACTACTCGAACATGCGGACCTGGATCTGGTGGCGTATGCGTGAGGCGATCAAGTCTGGCTTGGCGATCGAGAGCGACACCGAGCTCGAAACCGAGCTCACCAGCCCTGAGTACGACCACAACGCGTCGGACCAGCTTGCGCTGGAGAAGAAGAAAGACATCAAGAAACGTTTGGGCATAAGCCCGGACGACGGTGATGCCTTGGCCCTGACCTTCACCATGCCGGTGATGAAGGCCCAGTACCAGAGCAATGGTGGAATAAACGGTAGCCACCAATCCCATTACGACCCATTTCACAGCTGAGGACTTACCCCATGGGCGGAGCAGTCAAAAGTGTGGCCAACGTCGCCACGCTAGGCCTTGCAGGCAAGGTATTAGGCGATTCCTTCGAAACACCGAAGACCGATACCACTACCGCTGAGCAGGTTGACACCAACGATGTGTCAACAGCAGATGCTGAGGGTCTGGCGGCAGACAAACGCCGCCGCGCCAAGGCTGCCGGAATTACGTCGACCATCTTGGGTGGAGCAAATGCAACCGCCGCACCGACCACCACCAAGACCTTGCTGGGGCAATAACCATGGCCATCGACAGCCCACGCAAGCTGGCCGAGAAGCGGCTGTCAGCGCTGAAGAACGAGCGTTCTTCCTGGGATACCAACGCCAAGGAAATTTCGGACTTCATCTTACCCATGCGCTCCCGGGTGATGTGCGACGACACCAACCGTGGCGACCGCCGCAATAACAAGATCATCAACAATCGGGCCACGATGGCCAGTCGAACTACCGCATCGGGGATGATGAGTGGCATAACGTCGCCGGCTCGGCCGTGGTTCAACTTGGCGCCCGTGGCCAGGGCGATCATGGAGTTCGGCCCGGTTAAGTCCTGGTTCTACGAGTGCACCCAGCGCATGCGCGACGTGTTCTTGCGCTCAAACCTGTATCAAGTTCTGCCGACCTGTTACCAGGAGATGGCCACCTTCGGAACCGGCTGCATCTGGGTGGATGAGCACCCGGATACCGTTATCCGCTGTGAAGCTTTCACGTGGGGCGAGTATTACTTGTCCAACGGCGCCGACGGGCGGGCGGCAGCCATTTACCGAGAGTTCAAGTGGACAGTGAACCAGCTGGTTGAGAAATTCGGCGTTGAGTCGCTGAGCCCAGCTTCGAAGTCCATGTACGAGAACAACAACGGCGACCAGTTCATCAACTGTGCCCAGCGGGTCGAGTTGAACATGAACGCCAACCCTGATCGCGCTGGCAGTCGGAACCTGCCGTTCTCGGCGCTGACTTGGGAGACAGGTGCCCCTGGTGACATGGTGCTGGAAGACCGCGGCTATCACGAGTTCCCGGCTATGGCTGTCCGGTGGGAGTCGATGCCTGGGGACGCATACGGCACTGGCCCTGGACGCATCTGCTTGGGTGACGTGAAGGCCCTGCAGCTGTACGAGCGCCAGGCTGCCCGCATGACCGAGACTGGCGCAAACCCGCCGCTGCAGGCCCCGGCTGAACTCAAGGGGCAACCCAGCAGCACCATCCCTGGCGGGGTGACATACGTTCAAATGGTCGGCACTCAGAACCAGATGTCGCCCATCTACCAGCCAAATGCTGCTTGGTTGTCGCCCATCCAGGCGAAGATCCAGGAGCACGAAGGTCGGATCAACGAAGCGTTCTTCGTCGACCTGTTCCTGATGGTCAGCCAGCTCGACACAGTGCGCACCGCCACCGAGATTGCCGCGCGGAAGGAAGAGAAGATGCTGATGCTCGGCCCCGTGCTCGAGCGCATCAACGACGAACTGCTTGACCCGCTGATCGACCGCACTTTCAACATCATGCTGCGCCAGTCGATCCCGATCTGGGCCGGCATCATAGATGGCGACCCTTTGCTGCCACCGCCACCCCAGGAGCTGATCGAGGCCAACAGCGAGATCCAGGCCGAGTACGTGTCGATCCTGGCTCAGGCCCAGAAGTCACAGAACGTGCTGGGGCTGGAGCGGTTCGCCACTCTGGCCGGCAACCTGTCAGGAGCATTCCCGGAGGTGCTGGACAAGGTCAACTCCGACCAGCTCATCGAGGAGTACGCCGACGCCATTGGCGTGGTTCCAACCGTCGTCCGCGGGGCCGACGAAGTTGCCGCCATCCGCGAGCAGCGCGCCCAGCAGCAACAAGCTGCGCAAGCCCAGCAGGCCATGGGTGCAGCCATCCAAGGGGCCAAGCTCCTGTCCGAAACCGAAGTCACCCCGGACAACGTCCTGGGCCAGATGCTGGGGGCCTAAATGTTCGAAGACGCCGAGATCCTGCAGCAGCGGGAGGACGCCGCACGCCTGGAGCAAGAGCAGGCCGCCCAGGACTTCAAGTGGCTGATGGCAGATCCCCGTGGCCGGCGCCTGACCTGGAAACAGCTTGAGGCTGCCCGCGTGTTCCACCCGGTCTACGACCCGAAACCTATCCCGATGGCCTTCAGCGAAGGCAAGCGGCAGCACGGCCTGTATCTGCTGCAGCGCATCAACACCCTGTGCCCGCACCTGTACCAGGTGATGGTCGCGGAAAACACCACGGTCAATAGCGAGGAATGACCATGAACGACAAAGCAATCGAGCACGAAATTCAGGCAAAAGGACTCAATGCGCCGCGCATCCGTCCAGCTGATATCGAACTGAATATCGAAAGCGAGTGGTACATCAACGGCGCCACAGGCGTTGTGCCAAACGATGTTCAGCCGCCAGTACCTGCCGATCACCCATTACACCTGCTGACATTTTGCGTCCTGGTATTGCGCAACGGCTTCACCGTGACCGGCGAAAGCGCCTGTGCCAGCCCGGAGAACTTTGACGCCGAGATCGGTCGTCGAATCGCCCGCGAGAACGCCGTTGCCAAGGTCTGGCCGCTGATGGGCTACGAACTGCGCAGCAAGCTGTCTGCCCGAGCTGAGTTTGGCCAAACCGAAGGCGGTGAAGCATGAGCTACTTCATCCATGGCCGTCTCGGCCACTTCCTCATGAACGAAGCCGGCGCCGATGGCGTCCAGGGAGGTGGTGCAGCTGCTGCTCAGGCTACTGGCGAGCCGCAAAGCAACATCCTTGGAGGCGATCAGGGCGCCCAAGGCCAGCAGCAACAGCAGGCTGGCGATGCCAATCAGCAAGCCCAGGAAAGCCAGCAGCAGGGCCAGAAGCAGGAGGGTGAGGGCGATCAGGCGCAGAAGCCGGTGGTGCCTGAGGCCTACGCCTTCAAGGACCTACCAGAAGGCTATGCAATGTCCGATCAGCAGTTGGCCGAGGTAAGCCCGCTGTTCAAGGAGCTGGGCCTCACCCAAGAGCAGGCAGACAAGCTGGTTGCCTTCGACGCCAAGCGCGCCCTGGCTGCTGAGCAAGCCGGCCTTGAGCAGCGCCAAGGCCTTGTCACCGGCTGGGAGAAGTCCCTGCGCGAGGACGCAGCATTCGGCGGCGCCAACTTCGACGCCAACGTAGGCGTTGCCCAGAAAGCCCTGGCCCAGTTCGGTACCCCCGAGCTGAGCACCATGCTCAAGGAGTCCGGGCTGGGCTCCCACCCCGAAGTTGTTCGGCTCTTCCACCGGATCGGCCAGCAGTTGGCCGAGGGCCAGCTGCATAGCGGTTCCGGCAACAACACCCGTAAGTCCAACGAAGAAGTCTTCTACGGAAAATCCTGAGGAGTAAACCATGGCCGTTATCGCCAACACTGCGCTGACGCTGGCCGACTGGGCCAAGCGCCAGGATCCGGACAGCAAGCCGGCGCGCATCATCGAGATGCTGAACCAGACCAACGAAATTCTGACCGACATGCTGTGGTTGGAAGGTAACCTGGCGACCGGCCACCGCACCACCGCGCGTACTGGCCTGCCTTCCGGTACTTGGCGTGCACTGAACGCCGGTATTGCTCGCGGCAAGTCCACCACTGTGCAGGTTGATGAAACCTGCGCTCTGCTGGAAAACCTCGGCGTCGTCGACGAGAAGCTGGCAGACCTGAACGGCAACACCGCTGCTTTCCGCCTGTCCGAGAACGCCGCATTTATCGAGGGCATGAACCAGGACATGGCTAGCGCCTTGTTCTACTCCAACAGCGCGTTGGAGCCTGCCAAGCCTCTGGGCCTGGCCCCGCGCTACAGCGACAGCACGGCGAAGAACGGGCAGAACATCATCAAGATGGGCGGTTCGGGCTCCGATAACACATCGGTGTGGCTGGTGGTGTGGGGCGATCAGACCGTGCACGGGATCTTCCCGAAGGGTTCGAAAGCTGGCCTGGACCACAACGACATGGGCGTAGAACTCGTGGACGATGGCACCGGCAAGTTCTTCCGTGCCTACCGCGACCACTACAAGTGGGAGACCGGTGCTGCCCTGCGCGACTGGCGCTACGCCGTTCGCATTTGCAACATCGACATCAGCGACTTGGTGGCCGACACCAACGGCAGCACGGTGAAGCTGATCGAGGCGATGGTGCGTGCTGTGCACCGCATCCCGAACCTGCGCATGGGCCGCGCCGCGTTCTACATGAACCGGACCATCGCCGAATGTCTCGACATCCAGGCAATGAACAAGAACAACGTGCGGCTCAAGATCCAGGAATACGACGGTGAGTGGATCACCAGCCTGCGCGGGGTTCCGTTCCGTACCTGTGACGCCCTGCTTAACACTGAGTCGCCGGTCGTCTGACCGGCAATTTCCAGCCAAACCCATTCTCCGGAGAAATCCCATGATCACCGACAAGCTGAATATGTTCAGCGGGTTGACTGGCCAGGCAGTCACCGCGACGGCGGCATCGACCGACGTTCTCGACCTCGGCCCACTGACCCACGGCAACACCCGCCGCGACATCGGCGCCGGCGAGCCGCTGTATTTGGTCATCGCCGTTCTGGTTGCTGCCGCTGCCGCTGGTGCTGCAACCGTGAACTTCCAGTTGCAGACCAGTGACGACAACGCCACCTGGGTCACTTTGTTCGACTCGGGTGTCACCGCACTTGCTGACATGGCTGCTGGCAAGCGTCCGGTTGCTGTAGCAGTCCCGCGCGGTGTCCGTCGTTACCTGCGGGTGAACTACACCGTTGGCACCGGCCCGCTCACTGCTGGCACCTTCTGGGCCGGCCTGGTGAAGGATGTGCAGGACACTGCCACCTACGCCAGCGGCTTCACCATCGTTTAAGGAGCGACCATGAAAGTTATCGCACTTGAACGCGGCTACTACGGCGGGAAGATTCAGGATCCGCCAGAGGCTGGCGGCCAGCCGTTCGATATTCAAAGCGAGAGCCACCTGGGCAAATGGATGCAGCCGCAGGGCTGGACGCCATCCAGCTCAACCAAGCCTGTGGCTGGCACCAACACCGGCGGCCAGGGTGGTGGGGGTCCTCAGCCAGCCTTCACCGTCAAGCACAACGGGGGTGGCCGCCACATCGTCATCGATGCCAGTGGCAAGAAGGTCGGCGATTTCGTTGGGGCCAACAAGGAAGAGGCCCAAGCCGAAGCTGATCGCCTGATCGCTGGGGGCGAGCCGTACGTGAAGCCTGTCGACACCACCAGCACCAACACCGGCGGCCAGGGTGGTGGGGCAGATGGCGGCGACAGTGGCGGCAACTCGGACGATGACGACGACGGCCCGGACGCCTGAGTCAGCAACCCACCAAGGGCCCTTAGGGGCCCTTTTCATGGAGCCAGCAACCAATGTCATCAGTCATTGATGTGTGCAACATGGCGCTCTTCCGCATCGGTAACAGCATCCGCATCGATGACTTGGAGGAAAACAGCACCGCCGCCCGGATCTGCAAGCAGTTCTACGAAAGTTGCCGGGACTTTGTGCTGCGCGCTGACTGTGATTGGGGGTTCGTCACTGCCTTTGCCCAGTTGGCCGAGGTAGCCGATAACCCGAACCCCGAATACCCCTACGCGTACGCCGTGCCGAACGACTGCATGCGGGTGCGCCGCATCGTCAACCCGGTCTTTCCGCAGGGCGTATGGCCGGCGGGCATGGACTGCCAGATTCCGAAGATCCCCCGCATCCCGTTCCGGATCATCAACGGGGCCAGCCAGCGCCTGATCAGCACTAACGCTTCACCGGCCACCCTTGAGTACACGCTGAAAGTCGAGTCTCCGGAAATGTTCGACCCGATCTTCGTGTCGGCGCTGTCCTGGTACTTGGCCAGCCAGATCGCTGCACCGCTGGCGAAGGATGCCGGTATCGCCTCTGCCTGCGCTGCTGAGTACAAGGCCGAAGTGCTGACCGCTGCGGCGGCAGCGCTCAACGAGGGCGTCACGCAGTACCAGCGAGAATCCATCTTCATCACGGGGCGCGGCGCATGAGCGAAGTCATTCAGCCGTCCTTCAGCGCTGGCGAGGTCGCGCCGGCCACCTATGCACGGGTTGACCTGGCCCGCTATTACACGGCTCTCAAGACTTGCCGCAACTTTGTTGTGCTGCCGGAGGGTGGATCACAGAACCGTTCTGGCACGCGTTTCATCACCGAGGTGAAGAACAGCGCGGCCCGCACCAGGCTGATCCCGTTCCAGTTCTCGACCGAGCAGACATACATCCTGGAGTTCGGCAATCTGTACATCCGCTTCATCAGCATGGGCGGCCAGGTGGTGAGTGGCGCGGTTCCGTACGAGATCGTGTCCCCGTACACCACGGCGCAGCTGCCAGACCTCAAGTTCACCCAGTCGGCTGATGTACTTACCATCGTTCACCCAAGTCACCCGCCACGTGAGCTGGCGCGCCTGGCGCCCACCAACTGGACGCTCACAGCCATTACGTTCGAGCCGGGAATTGCAGCACCTACTGGCCTTGCCGCCACGCCACGTACGGGTGGTTCCGGTGATACCACCGAGTACCAATACAAGATCACGGCGGTCAGCAGCATCTCGGAAGGTTCCGTCGAGTCTTGGGCCAGCAACACAGCCACGGTGAACAGCTTCGACGACAAGCCCGGGGCAACCCTGTCCTGGACAGCTGTTACCGGCGCCGACCACTACAACGTGTACAAGAACAAGTCGTCTGGCGTGTTCGGCTTCATTGGGCAGTCGGCCGGTACCACCTTCAACGACATCAACATCACGCCCGAGACGGACAACACCGTACCGATTGGCTACAACCCGTTCGCTGATGGCAACAACCCTTCGGTAGTCGGCTATTACCAGCAGCGCATGGCCTTTGCGGCGAGCGTTGCCAACCCGCAGACCGTGTGGATGTCGCGCACCGGAGACTTCCACAACTTCGGCTACTCCGACCCCAACAAGGACGACGACGGTATCGAGTTCGTCATTGCCAGCCGGCAGGTCAACCAGATCCGCCACCTGGTGTCGTTGCGCGAGCTGCTGGCCATGACCTCGGGTGCCGAAATCGCCATTACCGGCTCCAGCGAGTCCGGCATCACACCGGCCAACGTGTCGGCGGTGGAACAGAGCTACTTCGGCTCCAGCGACGTGATTCCGGCTATCTACGCCAACACGGCGCTGTACATCCAGGCTCGGGGCGGCAAGCTGTCGACGCTGGCCTACAACTACGTTTCAGACGGATTTCAGCCGCAGGACGTGAGCGTGCTTTCATCGCACCTGCTGCGCGGCTACACGATTCAGGACCAGGCCTTTGCCCTGGCGCCTAATGGCGTGCTGTGGATGGCCCGCAACGATGGCATGCTGCTTGGCTTCACCTTTCTGCCGGATCAGCAGGTATACGGCTGGAGCTGGCACGATACAGACGGTGACGTCGAGTCTGTAGCCAGCGTGCCAGAGGATGATGAGGATGCGCTGTACCTGATCGTGAAGCGAGTTATCAACGGCGTAACGAAGCGCTACATCGAGCGCATGGCCACGCGACAGCTGACCAAGTTCGGTACCGGCGACTTCTGGTTTGACCGGGCTTTCTTCGTGGATTGCGGACTCACCTACGACGGGCGCCGTTCCGGTACCGCAGTTCTCTCCGGTGGTACCGACTGGCAATTCCCCAACCTGCTGACCCTGGCTGTTGGTACCGCCACCTTTAATGCCGGCATGGTCGATCGCAGCGTGATCATGTACGGCGGCGGGGCTGAAACCAGCATTGGCGAGATCCTTACGGTACGGATCACGGCCTACATCTCGCCGACCGTGGTAACTGTTGAGCCTCAGACCGTTGTGCCACAGTCTCTGCGTGGCATTCCTGCCACCCGCTGGGGTGTGGCTGCAACGACCGTCAGCGGGCTCGGCCACCTGGAGGGCAAGACCGTCAGCATGCTGGGTGACGGCAACGTCATTCCCCAGCAGGTGGTTACTGGCGGCACTGTAGCCCTAGACAGCCCAACCTTGGTGGTGCACATCGGCCTGCCGATCACTGGCGACTTTGAAACCCTGGACATCACCCTCCAGAACAATCAGTCGTTCCTAGGCAACAAGAAGCGCAATAACCAGTTGGTGGTGCTGTGCCAGGAAAGCCGGGGCATCTTCGCCGGCCCGGATGCAGATCATCTGGACGAGTTCAAGCAGCGTGCCGGCGAGAACTACGGGGAGCCGATCGAGCTGCTGACCGGCCGGGCTGAAATGGAGGTCCCGTGCCAATGGGATTCCTTCGGGCGGCTGTTCATTCGCCAGTCCGACCCCCTGCCACTGACCATTCTGGGGGTAATGCCCAATGTCCAGGCCGGTGGCTGAGATGTTGCCGGTCGATGACCGGCTGATCGCCATGACGGTGGCGAACGCCCGCGTGCAGGACCGGCTTGAGTTCGAGTGTTTGCGCGGCCTGGCCGTTGAGCAGGAACTGCGCGACTCCGTGGCCAAGAGCGTCAACGCTAGGGCCTACGTCGTGGGCGGTCGGGTGGTGGCCATGTTCGGCGACATCAAGCATGACGACCGTATCGGCGTGCCGTGGCTGATCAGCACCACCGAGATCGCCAAGCACCGCCGCGCCTTCCTGGTCGAGTGCGACCGCGAGGTTGCCGCCATGCGCCAGCGCCATCAGGTGCTGATCAATTACACCGATGCCCGCTACGTAAAGGCCCTGCGCTGGTTGCGCTGGCTCGGTTTCCACATGCATGACGCCGTGCCCTATGGGGTCAACGGTGAGTTGTTCCATCCAATGACTTTGAGGGGACTGTAATGGGCGCAGCAGCACCAGTTCTTGGCCCGGCTGCGGCCGCGGGCGGCGGGATACTCAACGCATATTCCCAGATCCAACAGGGCAAGGACACCGTCAAGGCCGCCAAGCGCCAGCAGCGTTACCTGAATGACCAGGCGCGCGACACCATCAACCAGGGCGACTTTGCCGCCGACATGGCGAACGAGCAGGGGCGGCAGACGGCGGCCAGCCAGCGCACCGGCTTTGCGGGCAATGGTGTGGTGGTCGGCCAAGGATCGGCAGGTCGCATCGAGCAGGGCACCATCGATCTTGCCAAGCAGGACGCCGACCAGCTGCGCCGCAATGCCTTCAACCAGGCCATGGGGCTTGTCGACCAGGGGAATGAGGGCATCAAGCAGGCCAAGGCCGACTTCCGTACCCGCCGCCTCAACGGCTTCGGCTCGCTGCTCACCGGCGGCGGTCAGGCCTACAACATGTACAGCGGGGGTTGAGCATGGCCGCACGCATTCCGCAGTACCAGCGCCGTGTGGGGCCAGAGGTCACTGGTGCTCCGCGAGTTGCCCAGGCATCAGTCGATGCATCAGGCTTGGCGCGTGGCCTATCGAGTCTTGCCGGTGATTTGAACGCCGTGCACCAGCGCGAGGTTCAGGAGGCCGAGCAGACCTTTGCCATCGACACCGACAGCAAGGCGACTCAGCAGGCCAACGCTTTCACGTTCGCCCCTGAAACAGGGGTTATGGCCCAGAAGGGCGTCAACGCCTTGGGTATCACGCAGAACCGCTTGAAGGACTGGGATGCTTACGCCCAGGGCGTTTTGGATAATGCGAGCACGCCAAAACAGCGCCAGATCGCCGGCCGCATCCTGGCCAACCAGCGCAGCCAGCTCGAAAGCCGCTGGTCTTCGCATGAATTCCAACAGCAGCAGGTTTACAAGGATGGTGTCGACGCAGGCGCCATTGCCACTGCGCAGAACGATGCTGCGCTGAAGTTCAACGACCCGGCTGCCATCGACCAAGCGCGGATGAAGATCGACGGTATCCTTGATCTGCAGGGCCAGCGAAACGGTTGGTCTCCAGAGCTTCTTGCCGCGAACCGCCAGAAGGCCAGTAGCAGCATGTACACCGACATTCTGCGCCGGCAGGCGGCCCAAGACCCTTACAAGGCGCAGGCCGCGCTCAAGCAGTACCAACAATACCTGACGGCCGATGATCTGACTCAAATTGGAAGTTCCATCGACGGCAAGGTCGAGCGCCTACAGCAAAGGGCCGAGATGGCCCAACTGCGCGCAGAAGCCCGTGGGGATAGGGTGCTGGGCAAGATCAACGCTCAAATCGCCAGCGGCACCCCTGCAACAGACGATATGTGGTCGAACTGGGCGAACCAGGTAAGAGGAACGCCAGCTGCTGCTGAATTCAACGGCCTGCGCAAGCAGGAGGTGGCCACCCAACAGGTGCTACGCCAGCCAATCGATCAGCAGGCCGCGTACTTTGGAAAGCTTCAGGCCGACCTACAGAATAATGGGGGAACTGTCGCGCAGGCCAACAATCTCGCCCGGTTGGGCCGTGCCATTGATGCAAACGCGAAGATGATGGCCGAGGCCCCACTCGACTACTACCAGCAGCGCCTGGGCGCAGACATTGCACCTCTGGACCTCAACTCTGAAAACCTTGCAGAGATGTTGTCGGATCGAGTCACAGCTATCCAGGGCATGCGGAAGCAATTCGGGCCAACTGTAGCGCTGAAGCCGCTGCTTCCACAGGAAGCAAAGACCATATCGGCTCAACTGGAGAACATGAGCCCCGACCAGCAGTCGCAGCTGTTCGGCAAACTGCACGCCGCAATGGGCGATGATCAGGCCTACGTCGGCGCGATGCAGCAGATCGCGCCAGATTCGCCTGTGCGAGCTCTTACCGGCGTGCTGGCTGGTAAGCAGCGATCTTTGACCACAGGCACCCACTGGTTCCGTCCTGACGACGTGGTAAGTAGCGGTGACGTGGCAAAAACCTTGGCTCTGGGCGAGTCGATCTTGAACAAGTCCAAGTCCCAGAAGGGGCAAGATGGGACGGCCAAGTTTCCGATTCCTGAGCAAGGTGACTTCGAAACTGCTTTGAACAACAAGCTTGGGACTGTTTTCGCAGGACAGCCGCAGTCGTACGGCCTGGCAGCGCAGGCCGTGAAGTCATACTACACCGGCGCAGCAGCCGAGGCAGGAGATGTCTCAGGCAAGCTCAATAACAGCCTGATGGATAAAGCCATCAAGGCGACCGTTGGCGAGGTTGTTGACTACAACGGCACGAAAACTCTCGCGCCATGGGGGATGCCCTCCGACACCTTCAAGAACGCCGCTCAGCAAGCGCTGGTTCAGACGATGAAGGCCCAGGGCATGAGCGATCAGGATCTGGCAACGGCCAGCGCGCTGACCCTGCGCCAGGCCCGTGACGGCGTCTACTACGTCATGCAGGGTAACCAGTACAAGTACGGTGCCGATGGAAAACCGCTGATGATCAACGTGAATGGGGGTGGCCAGTGAGCTTTGTCACCGACCTCGCGTTCAACGATCAACTGGCCCTGGAGCAGGATGCACTGGCCAATCCTGCCTTGACCCCGCCAGAGCCGAAGTTCTGGGATGGCTCTGGTACCGCCCTATTCAGCGGTATCGCTCAGGGCGCCATCCAGTTGGCCCTGCAGGCCGCCCAGTACGGCAACGACCCAGACCAAGCCATCCTTTTCGACGTGCCAACCGACGAGGAAGAGATCGCCCGACGCAACGCCATCGGCCAGCAACGCCTGTCGGTGACGGAGCGCCTGCGCCCGGATGCCCAAACCAACGGTACAGCCGCACAGATAATGTTCGGCTTGGGCGACGTTGGTACTAGATTCGCGTTCGGCGCTGCTTCTGGCGGCCTGCCGGTTGCTGCTGGCGGCGTAGGCCTGTCCATGGGCGAGCAACGTTTCAGTGAGCTGCGAGGTGAGGGCGTAGACCCGAAGACCGCAGCGCTTGCTGGTGCGATCGAGGGCACCACCCTGGCAGCTGGAGCATTCCTGCCAGCAGCGCGCCTACTGGCCCAGCCAGTTGCAGACCTTGCCGCAACTGCCGGCGCCAACGTTGCGCTCGGCGCTGTCGCGCGCGGCGGGGTTGGCCAGGTGCTGGAGAGCAACGGCTACACCCAGCAGGCCCAGCAGTACCGGGCTCTGGATGCCCAGGCCATGGCGATCGACGGCCTGCTCGGTGGCGCGTTCTGGGGGCTGGGCCGGGCAATGTCGGGCGCTCCATCAGCATCGCCTGAAACTGTCGACGCCGCGCTGGCCGGAAACAATGGGCTGCATGCCCAGCACGGCACGGCACCTGGTACACCGGTCAACGCTCGGTCAAGCGCTGCACACCAGAATGCCCTCGATGTGGCGCTCGAGCAGATGAGCCGAGGCGAGCCGGTCAACGTCACCGGGCTCATGGACGATACCGCTTTCATCCGCTCTAACCGCGTTGGTCCAGAGAAAGCAGTGGTGCGCGACCAGGCGCAGCAAGAGGTATTTGCTCAAGCCCGTGCCGACCTTGAGCCGGTTGCGGCGACAGGACTGCCCAATATCCGCGACATCCGTGCCGAGGTGACTGGTCTGCGGCGTAACCTGGACGAACTGGACCAGGCGCATGAGGCCGCCGGCAACACCTATCGCCTGGCGGCCAAGGAGTTTCAGCAGCAGCGCATGAGCCGCAAGCAGGCCGAGCGCGCGGCCCGGGAAAGCATTGCTCAGCAGCGGCAGGCCATTGATGAGCAGCGGTCGTCCACTCAGGCGCGCATCGATGAGCTGAACCAGCAGTTGGAAGGCAACCGCGCCGCCGAACGTGCACGGTCTGAGCTGGCGGCTATGGATCGCGGTGAAACCCCAGCACGCCTGCAATCGCAGGTTGACCAGCGCGCCGAGCAGATCGGCAGCGCCTTCAAACGCTCCGCTCTGGCCAGCAGCGTGGCGCCGGACCACGGCATGGCCATGAACCGTCTGGCGGTCGAGGACATCCAGCGCATGCTGCGCGAGAGCGGCCAGCTGATAGAGGAGCCAGCAGCACCGGCAGCGCCTCGCACGCCAGAGGCTGATGCCGCTCCCACAGCCGCAGCCCCGAAACTCCGGGCCCCAGAGGTGCAAGGGCAGGGCGAATCTGCTGGCGCCGCTCCCGCAGGCCCTGAAACACCAGCGGCTGAATCCGTAACAGCTGTCACCCAGGGTGCAGATGCGGTTGCCGGTATCGACCCAGCGTTGCCGGCGCTGCTAGACGCGGTAGCCGCAGGAGAACGAGACCTGCAGGTGCCGACCGGTGCCATCAACGAGGACGGCACGCCCGTCACCGTCTCTGCCCGCGAGCTCCTGGCCGAGGCTGATGCAGAGATCGCTCAGGCTGCCAACGATTCCAAAGGCTTCCTTGCTGCCGCGCTGTGCGCGCTGAGGTTCGGTAACTGATGAAGCAGCAATGCATCCAAGCGGTACAGCAGGCAATTGGCCGTGCACTCACTCAAGACCAGATCAAGGACATTGAGGCCCGCATCAGTCGCAATATGCGCCAGTTGGCGCAATCCGACCCAGCCACTTGGCAGACCAAGACCGCGTCCGACCGGCTGACTGAGGCCGCCAGCGCCGCAGCCAAGGAACTGCAGGCTGAGGCCGCCAAGAAGAAACAGCGGGTTGCGTTGACCATCCTCGCGCACGATCGCGTGCAGAACGTTATGGCGCAGTTCCCGGGCGATCCCCTCAAAGGTCTGGACCGTCTACTGGCCTTCGCCTCGGACTACCCCGGCATCATGTCGGTCGAATCGGCCAGCCGAGCCATCCGCGATGAGGCCATGTCCACCATGCTCGACGCCATTGAGATGACGCGTGGCAAGTTCCTTGGCTTGTTCGCTGACGAGGCCAAAGCCCGCGCCCTGGTGCAGGAGCTGCACGGCCAGGACAGTGGTGTGCCCGAGGCCAAGGTAGGGGCCAAGCAGTTCGCCGATGTGGCCAACCGCCTGCGCGAGCGCTTCAACCGGGCCGGTGGGGATGTGGGTTACCTCGATGACTGGGCTATCCCGCGCAGCCACAGCCAAATGAAGGTGGCCAGGAACAAGGACGCGTGGATTGCAGATCACATCCAGTGGGCGAACCGATCGAAGTACTTCAAGGCCGATGGCACCAGGATGAACGACGCCGAGCTGGTTGACTTCTTCACCAACGCCTGGGAGACGGTGGCCACCGGTGGTGTGAACAAGCTGGAACCGGGGCGGGCCATGGGCAACGGCGCCCGCGCCAACCGTGGTAGCGAGTCGCGCCAGATCCATTACCGCGATGCCGACGCCTACCTGGCGGCTCAGGCCAAGTACGGTGACAAAGGCCTGATGGACCTGATGTTCGGGCACATCGACCGAGCCGCCCGTGACATCGCGCTGATCGAGGCAATGGGGCCAAACCCCAACCACGCCATGCGGTACCACACCGAGACGGCCGCCAAGCAGATGACTCAGGCCAAGCCCGAGGCAAAGACCAAGATCGATAAGCGCGTGAAGCGCCTGGAGCAGCTCTATACCGAGGTGGCCGGTACTCGGGAGCCACCGGCATCGGCCGCGCTGGCCAACGCCTTCGACACCTACCGCGCCACCAACGTGGCGGGCAAGCTGGGTTCGGCGGTGATCACCGGCCTCAGCGACCAGGGCACACTGGCGCTGGTAGCCAAGATGAACGGCATGCCCGTAATGAAGGTGCTGGGCAACGAGCTGCGCATGCTCAACCCGGCCAACGCCAGCCACCGGCGCCTGGCCATGCGCGCCGGCCTTGGCATCGATCAATTGATCGGCAGCCTGGCGCGCTGGGGGGAGGAAGGGCTTGGCACCGATGCCGAGATAGCAGGCCGCGCTGCCAAGTGGTCGCAAGCTGCCGCCACCAAGGTAATGCAGCTCTCCGGCATGAACGCCATCGACGCAGGCAACCGCCGGGCCTTCGGCGCCACCATGATGGACGTTACCGGCGACCTTACGCGCCGGTTCGACTCCCTCAAGTCGCTGGAAGAGGGCGACCGCAAGCTGATGCTGCAGCGCGGCATCACTGATCAAGATTGGTCAGTATGGCGCCTGGCCCAGCCGGAAGACTGGCGCGGCGCCGGCGACCAGGTGCTGACCCCGGGCAGCATCTACCGCATTGCAGATGCCGACCTGACACCACTGGCGAAGCAGGCGGGGGTTTCGCCTACTCGCTTGCGGGAGCAGGCTGCCACCCGACTGCTGGGGATGGTGCTGGACGAAACCAACATGGCAATCCCAGCGCCAGGCGCCCGCGAACGTGCCTTCATGCACGGTAACAACCAGCGCGGCACATGGATGGGCGAGTTCGCCCGCAGCTTCTGGCAGTTCAAGTCGTTCCCGATCTCGATGATTTCGAAGCACTGGCGGCGCGCCATGGCCCAGCAGACCGGGTGGGGCAAGGCGGGATATGCCGCTGCGCTGTTCGCCACGGCCACGGTGCTGGGCGCAATAGCCACCCAGGTCAATGAAATTGCCTCGGGCCGTGATCCCAAGAACATGCTGGACGATGAGCTGGGCGGCGTTCCGGGTCTGCGCTTCGGCCTAGCCTCAATGCTCAAGGGCGGCGCGCTGTCGCTGTACGGAGACTTCCTGTTCTCGAACACCACTCAGGGCGGTACTTCTGCGCTTGCAGCGATTGGTGGCCCGTTGGCCGGCGACGTCGAGACGCTGCTGAATCTGCGAGGGGTTACTGCCGACGCTGCTTTGGGCGAGCGCGATCCTGACATCATCGGTGCCCGCCTGATCCAGTTGGGCAAAGGGCACCTGCCCGGCGCGAACCTTTGGTACACCAAGGCTGCCACCGATCACATGATCTTCCACCAGCTGCAGGAGTACTTCTCGCCTGGGTACCTGAACCGCATGCAGCGCCGAGCGCAGCGAGAGTTCGGGCAAAGCTACTGGTGGGAGCCTGGAGAGTCGGCACCGGCCAGGGCGCCAGACCTTGGTGCGGCTACTGGGAAGTAGGTGGATGGTCTTTGACTGGAAGGTTGAGGCGTATGCCTTTGCAGCGGGGATAGTTGGCGCAGCCGTAGAACGGATTCCCCTTGTGCTTTCCCCGACTGGCGACGCGGCGAATCATGCGGCTCCCACAGAGCAAACACAGGCCTGCCGCATCCCAAGTCTCTTTGGGTGGAACCACTGGTTTGGGAGATGGCTTCTCGCTTCTAAGCAGATAGATGGCAAAAATTGCCACCGGTATCAGCAAGACAAGCCAGGCGCCGATTGATCCGAACCCATTACGGCCGCCCCGTCCTCCAAAGCTTCGACCGCCAGATCGACCGCCCCCACCTCGGCCGCGTGCCAATGCTGGACCCGCCAATAGCAGCAATGGCAAAGCGATTAACGACCGTCTCGAAATAGTGTGCTTGGCCAAGGCGACTCTCCCTGTCACCTGAACAGGGTTTGTACACATTGAATGGCAAAAAATCAAAACCCCCGGACGCTCGCAACGTGTCGGGGGTTTTTGTTCCCACCCCATGCATAGCTCCATGAGGAAGACGTAGATGCAGTTTACCTAACTCAACTGATCGACCCAAGAGAGCCCCGCTATGTGCGGGGCTTTTGCATTTCTGGAGCACAGAAAATTGACTGTATCGACCACTGACAGCGTTGAAACGTACGTATCCGGCGGCCCGGCGTTCTCGATACCGTACCGGTTCCTGAACGACTCCGACATTCAAGCCGTGCTGGTGAAACAGGACGGCACCTCGGAAACACTGGTACTGGGCACCCAATACACGCTGGTGGGCGCCGGAAGCCAGAGCGGAGGCACACTCACGTCATCCTACGCATCAGGCTTCCTGGCCACGCCTGGCGCGTCGCTAACTATTTCGAGGGTGATGAGTCCGGTCCAACCAACAGATCTGCGAAATCAGGGTCGATTCCTGGCGGAGACGCACGAGACGGTTTTTGATCGCCTTACCATGCTGATTCAGCAGAGCTTTTCCATCCTAAAAAGGGCTTTGCTGCGACCTGTTGGAAAGAACTACTACGACGCCGAGGGGCGCCGAATTGCCAATGTCGCCAATCCTTCTGAGCAACAGGACGCTGTAACCAAGCAGCACATGGAGGTTTACGTTGGTACCTTGATCGGCGCCGGTACCGGTCCAATCAACCTGGCGTCCAATGTCCTTTATGTCGGGCCCGATGGCATCACCCGTACAGTACAAGACATGTCGGGTGTCGGATCCGTCACCAGCGGTGCAGGCCTTATTGGTTATGGCGATGCCAACGCATATGCACCTAACACTATCGGCGGGAAGGTAAAGGCGATCGATGCAGAGCTAGACGCAACCACGCTGTCGCTTCAGGGGCAGATTGATACGCTCAAGCTCACTACCAACAAGCCCGCCATCATCAGCAACAGCGCGTCTGCTATAGCCAAGAACGTGACAGTGGCGGGTGACTCGATCAGTCATGGTGCGTTCGCCCTGAACATCTTTATGCACGCCTGGGTTCGAGTCTTCCATCGCATGGTCAACGCTGACCTTCTTGCCTCGAACTACGGGTTTGCCAACTGGGCAACGCTTGGCTCCCCTGGGCCAACTACGTCAACCGAGATTCACAACGTTTCGTTTAGTGGCTCTTGGGGCGGAATCGACGTAACCACTGTCGAGGCGTCGTATTCTCCAATCGGTTCTGCTCTTCGTTCTCCTGGTGTAGGCGGAACCATGACGTTCGGCGTTCCGTTCTTTCAGAATCTGGGCGAGATCCACTACCTTCAGCAGCCAGGCGGCGGCACATTCACAATCACCGTTAACGGTGTGCTGGTGGCCACCGTCAACGCCAACGGTTCGCTTGCTCATGCTGTGTCTACGTTCAACCTGGCCGACGCTGGCTACGGTAGCGTGACAATTGTTGTTGAGCAGACCGTTGCCGGGATCGTCGATATCATCGGTCCAGCCTACAACTCGCCAGGCGGCGCACCGGTATTCAACAACTACTCCCAGTCCGGTCGCCGCGCTCGCTATATGAGCGAGTACATCATCGGCAAGCTGATGGCCGAATCTTCGACCTATGTGTTTGCACTAGGTCATAACGACCAAGGGTCAGCGGATTCGGATAACACCTATTTTGCTGCCTTCGTACAAGTGATCAACTGGCACATCCAGTACGCCAAGCAATACAACGTGAAGGTTGTGGTACCAGATTTCTGCTGGACCGCACCAGAGAACAGCCGGGCGCGGGCTGAACTGCAGCGCCTGGCCAAGGAAACAGGCGGGATTTACATCAACCTGCCGAAGATGATCTTCTCGGGCGATGTCCCGATCTCTACCACTTACCTGATCGACGTCCTGAAAATGTGGACTGATGGTAGCCACCCGAACAAGGACGGTCACAAGTGGATTGCCGAGACCATAGCTCGCGCAATGGGTCTTTCCTGCACCAGCAAACGTGACGCCATGCGTCTGCACGATTTCTGGATGCCTCTTCCACTGCTAGGGGCCACAGGCGTCGAGAACGGTAACTTGGTCTCTGCGTCGTTGTCATCCGCGTATAAGCGCAATGGAAACGAGGTTAGCGTTAAGTTATTCGTAGAAAACGCGCCGTCTGGTGCATTCCCAGTTGGAGCGTACAATCTCACAGCAGCGTTCAATGCGAAATCAGAGCTAAATCTTGCACAAGGGACAAATGGTGTCGGGTACATGCGGAACGATACCGGGGCGGTAATCAGCGGGTACTCGATCACTTCTGGCGGTGCTCTGACTCTTAATGTGTACACCGCCTTCGTTAATGACCAGATCTTCAGCTTCGCTTCACCCATTGCGCCAGGGACCCTTTGACGGGGCTTTCATGGACTGCATCGTGGATGCTATGAGATATTTGCGCTGATCGTAGTAGCCGTGGACGCCATGAAAAGGATTTTAGTTTTAACCCTTCTGATTCTCTGGTCGCCCGCCTGGGCAGATTCCATTGGCTCTGTGAGCATGCCGCTCGCGCAGAGGAGCGTGAGTTTCTTCGGAGACTCAATCAGCCATGGAGCGTTCGCAATCGATTCGCGAAAAAATCTGTGGGTGAGAGTGCTCCAAGCTCGAATCAGCCCAACTGGTGGTTACGGGTTTGTGCCGCTTACTTCTGTTGGGGATGGGGACAGACTCACCACAGACATTGCCAGCCTCCGATGGGCTGGGGAATGGGTTACCAATCCTGCCGACTCAATAAGTTCCTCTGCATCGCCTTCAGGCTACTCAACCAGATCCCAATCTAAAGGGGCTGGCATATCCATCACCATACCGAAGGATTACCCGGTAGCTCAGATCCATTGGATTCAAAGCCCCATTGGTGGAAAGCTTCGCGTCTATGCAGATGGCAAAGTCGTTGGCGAGGTTGAAACAAATGGGCCGCTTGAGTGGAAGAGTAAGCAGTTCAGCCTCGGAGTTTCGTCCGGTCCAACTCGAACAATTTACCTGGAGGCAATGGATGTCAGCCCTGTTGATCTGGTGGGGCTTGAATACCTTGGCTTCAGAGTCGGACCAGTAGTCAGCAACTACTCGCAATCCGGTCGCGCTCTAGTGAACGTCAGTCTTAACACGATCAACCAGGTTGTGGCTGAGTCATCCGTGCTGATTATGGCGCTTGGACATAATGATCAGAAGCATGCGGACAGTGACGATCAGTACTTTGGACGGTTTCGACAGAGAATCAGGTGGCTCATAACAAGCGCCAAGGCTAACGACGTGCGAGTGGTTGTTCCTGATTTCTGCTGGACAACTCCTGAAAGCAGCCGGACGAGACAGGAGCTCAGAAGGCTTGCTGCCGAGACTGGAGGAACTTACATCAACCTACCTGCAAAACTCTCGGCCAATGGCCAACCAGTGACTGCTGACCGACTCATCAACGAACTGGGCATGTGGTGGGATCCTTCTCACCCGAATATTGCTGGTCACCGCTGGGTGGCCGAGGTAATAGGGGCCAGCCTGGGCCCCGTTATTGGTCAGAACCTGCTTCACCCACTGGACGGATCTCTTGTCCAGAATCTGCCTTTCAACGCGAGAGAACTAGAGGGTGTATGGGCATCAACACCAACGCCAGCGAGGGACAATCCTGGGACACCGGATGTCCCAAATGGTTATGAATAGCCATGAACGGAAATGAAGGAAATTCGAGTGTTTCCGTGGGGTTGAAGCTGTAGCCAGCCAAAACATTGGGTCGGCGAACGGATTGCAAATCCGTCTACGCCGGTTCGATTCCGACCTCGGCCTCCATTATTGAAAGCCCCGCAGATTACGGTCTGCGGGGTTTTTCGTTATAGGCTGGAAAAAGCAGGAGTTCCGAAACTTTTAGGGTAGAGTTCCGAAGTTTCAGCCTTTAATACGCCGATCCTGTTGTCCGAGTTTTCGGCACATTCCACATGCCACGTTCGTACCCATGATGTTGGGCTGACCACTTCTCACGAGGTCGTGCTGCCATCAACTGACGTTACGAGGCAGCAAACACCATGGACTCCCATAACGTGCACTCTACTTGCCAAACCATCGAGTCACTGCACACACGGCTGGATGCCTTGCTCCAGAGCCTTACCGCAGCGTTGTGCCCTGCAGTACAGCGACAACCACGACGGTGGCGACGCGCCGCCGGAGAAGCGGGCGGCGAATCTGGGGGCTCAGCAACACTTCTGCGGTCACTTCTCCTGCTCTCTACACTGCTTTCCACGGCTGCGACTGCCAGCGAAATGGTCGACCCGATGTCCTGCCGCAACGGTGCATTCCCTTCCGAACAAAGCGATTTCGCCTTGGCCAAGGTGGTCGGTACACCGCGCTTGTTTCTACTCGGCGATATGGATGGCTGCCCGGCAAAGGGTGAACCTATCTGCCGCAAGCGCAGTTACGTGATCAGCGGCGATACGGTGCTAACTGGCCGCGACCTAGGTCGCTACCGTTGTGCGTTTTTCCCGAACAAGGGGGGCGGCAGTGCGGGCTGGGTCGACAAGACCCACCTACAGCCGCTGCCGTTGGCAACACCAACGCTGAAGGACTGGGCTGGCGATTGGCACAACGGCGACAACAACCTGCGCATCCGCGCGCGTGGCGACCAGCTGTATGTTCAGGGTAATGCCTACTGGCCGTCTGCCAATCCTGCAGATTGGCCTTCCACGCACCTGGGCGAGATCGAGGCCTCGGCCGCACCGAAGGATGCCACCATTACCTTCCGCGACGACATTTGCCACATGGAAGTGCATTGGTTGGGCGATGCTCTGGTCGTGTCCGACAACGCCGAATGCGGCGGCATGAACGTGCGCTTCAACGGCGTGTACCAGCGCGCAGCGAAGCGCTGAGCCAGGCTCGGGCTGGGTTTACCAGCCGGCCAAGT
Source organism: Pseudomonas sp. NUPR-001 (assembly GCF_052147955.1). Classification (NCBI taxonomy): domain Bacteria; kingdom Pseudomonadati; phylum Pseudomonadota; class Gammaproteobacteria; order Pseudomonadales; family Pseudomonadaceae; genus Pseudomonas; species Pseudomonas sp. NUPR-001. Next base: position 3,674,192 of record NZ_CP197353.1, on the reverse strand, counting down.
GATGTAGCGGTGCGAACGGGAATGTCGTCGTTGAAGCTGTTGTGTGGCAGGACGGTAGGTGCCGGCCTGCCTTGAACTGCGGTTACTTGCTCTTGGCCGACGCGTCCTGCTCGACCACCAGGTCCAGGACATAGACTTGCGACGAGGCGTCGGCGGGTGGGTTCTTCCATTCGTACTGCTTCACTCTCAGCACGGTGCGCACGCCGTCTTGGTGCTCGTAGCCGTCGATGGACTGGTACAGGGAATGCCAGGCATCCGTGGTCGGCAGTTGCAGGCCGGCGTCGTCATAACGGCGCTCGCGCACTTGCAGACACTGGTAGTTTGGGATCAGCGGATGACCGCATTTGACCTTCTTGGCGGCCACTTCCAGGAACTTGATCTCGCCTTTGCTGCCGTAGCGCGTCTCCGGGGTGGCTTCGCCCTGGAACTTCAGCACTGAGCCGTCTTGGGTGATCAGATGGAGCATTGGCTCCGGGGTATCGCTGGTGATGGTGGTGCGAAGGTCTCCCTTGAGGAGGCGCCCGACCTGAGCATCCAGATCCATCAGGCGCTTGTCGCAGGCCATCAAGGTCGAGGCCAGTGGCTGCACTTTCAATACGCCGTCCTGATAGCTGTAGCCGCCGAACTGGCGGTTGCAGCCACCGCTGATATTCAGGTTCTGGTCGACGAAGCTCAAGCGCAGCTTGCGCTCGATGCCGTTGGCCAGAGCGGCGATGGGGCTGCCCGATGCATCGTTGGCCGATACCAGGTTCCAGTTGTAGGCCGATAGCTCAGTCTGGGCTACGGCAGACGTAGCAATGGCAGGCATGGAAGGCGATCCTTCATTGGAAGTGGAAGCCGGGGTGCAGGCCTGGAGCAGGGCAGCACAGACGGCAACGAGGAGAATGTTCTGTTTCATATTTCGCTCTTTCAGCCTTGATAAATAGGGCGACATCCTATGAAGACAGGATGCACGCGCCAGTAAACCGGGGTATCGAGGCCGCTTCAGGAGTGTTCCATTACGTGGATCATGCCGAGCTCGTTGGCCGAGTCATGCGACCTCTGCCGTTTACCGATGGCAATCGGACAGCATCGGCCTCATTCGGTTTCATAGATCGGGTGCCCCTGGAGTGTTGCAAAATTTTACACAGCAGGCCGCTAGCCACCTGGATGGGTGAAAGTGTGTGACAAGCGGGCGGCGATTTGATGGGGGTTAAAACAACCACCTGCAAGCAGGCCGATGGTGGCCTGCTGCAATAACGTTCAGGAGGGGTGAGAGCAATAGTGTTCTTTCTGGTTTTTACAGGTGTTTGGGTTGCTGCTCTCTTTAAATAGCTTTGTTATTTTTCAGATGCACTTCGGCAGCTCTCGCAGCGCCATCCTTTATATTGCTCGGATTTTTCAAGGGCTGTAACCAGTTCACGACCACCTATGATGTTTTGGCAGTTGTTATGTTTTTCATTTGGTTTTTTCATACCCTCGCATTTTTTTTGCAGGAAGGGGCTTACCACCGCCTGTTGCTTTGACGAAAGCGCTCTGAACCCCTTGTCGACGGCTAGCTGGGCGTAGCTTAATACGCTCGGTTTTTCACCTTGAAATGCGTTCTGCGCGATAAGGGCTGAGAAAATCTCTCGCTCGATAGTCATTCGTTAATCCTTTATTCAACTAACAAATTTGCTCATGTTTTTTCTTTTGCTGAGCAATGCGAAAGCATACGTTAGCATTGGGTGGGATTTTAATGAACTGGGTTTCCATCCAGCTATAAAAAGCAAAGTGGCTGGTTTTGGGTCAGTAAATGTTGGTTTCTTGGTGTTTAGGATATTTCAAGGGGTCTTTGTCACAATTTATTTCTTGTTTGGTAGGGTGGATAAGTTTCGCTTTGTACTTTGATGGGGCGGCGAGCGAAATTTCCTGTGCTTCGCGATAATTTTAAGCGTGACGATACTCTTTGCGAGCTTCTGTTTTGTATAGGCATAGAATTCGATTCGGATTGAAAATCCGTTTGCGCCGATTCGATTCCGGTCTGCTAGTCCTGGACACTGCCTCAGGTTTTCCTTCGACCCCGCAGGGCTTCAGGAGAGTATCTGGCGGTTTAGGAAAATTCCTACAGTCGCTACGGTAGATTCCTAGGTAATAAGTGCTATTCGTCGCATACCATTCCTGCTCAATTGTGTTAGCAGGACTGAATGTGTTGAACAGGTATAGAACCAACCGCGCAGTACTTTTGTTTCTTCTCTGCTTAGTAACTAATGTTGCGCACGCCATTTCCATCAAGTCTACTCGAAGTGTCTATGAGTCGGACGGCATTCGCTATTACTTTACGGTTACTAATTGGGGGCTAAACGGCGTCAAGGTCTGTGATGATATGACGGCCACCACATGTAACCTGAGAATAGCTGGGGCGCAAAGCCCTGGTGACCCTGCGTATATGGTGGATAGTAAGTATTTTTGGCCAGTAAAGCCAAGCTCTTCCATGTCGGAGGTGCTCAGACAAATGAAGGGCTTTTCAATCCCTTTCGAAGGTAGCTTGTTTGTTCCCAAGTACACAACGGTCAGCAATAGGTTCTGTATCACCTTTGCTCAAGGGTACAGTTATCCTGGGATGGGAGGTATGGTAGTTCCTGTTGGCCCCTGTGCCCCTGTTATAAAACCCGTTCTGAAATGCGAAGTCGCTGGAGACACGACAATCAATCATCGCAATGTCAGTGATGCAGCCATTGATGGCAATGAAGCCGGCGCCACGCTTCAGCTAACGTGCACGGGTACAACTAAAGTGATCGTCTCCGCAGGCAGAGAGAGTTTCGCGGGTATTAATCTCAGGGCGGACGGAAGCTTGTACTCCAAACTCACCATCGGAGATAAATCTGCGGCAATTGGGGTTTCAGTCAACGTAAACGATGGATTGCCTACCCCAGTGACCATCAAATCTACGCTGTACACCAAGGGAACCGTTGAGCCAGGTGCATTCTCCGGATCTACTGTGGTGACAATCTCTCCTCCTTAGGCTTTGTACGAAAAGTTTTGTGGGAGCCGCACCGCCGCTCCCACAGTTTTCGTACAGACTTGGCGCATCGAAGGGTTTTACCTGCGCTGGCACTGCGGCCGTTCTTGGCCAGCCACCCCTGGCAGCGACTTTTAGTCGATCGACAGCACGTTCACTCGTAACTCAAGGCAAAGGTCAGGGAGGCGTCAAATTCGCCCTCTCCGAGGGTGCGATTGGCGAGTACCTCGGCATTGCCTTGCAGATAGGCATTGAAGTTGAGCACGTTGTAGCCACTGGTCATTTCGCCCAGGGCGTGGGACTTGTTCAACGGCAAGGCCGTTCCGCTGGCCGTCTCCAGCCCAACCATTAGCCCTTGCACGGTGGCGCTTTGCAGCACTAGCAGCCCCGGTGGTTCGCTGCTTTCGTTACCGCTGAAGGTGATGCTGACCATGTGCTTGCCGACGTCCAGGTCACAGTTGTTCAAGCGCACCTCGATTGGGCGGCCCTTGGTTCTGCCGTTGAGGTAAAGCTCCTTGTTTATCACGCGTTCGAAGTCCAGTTTGATCGACTGATCTCTCTCATCCAGCACGCAAGGCTCATTCACCAGGGTGCCGGAAAAGTAGAGGTTGTCTTCTGCTGCCTGTGCCGCCGGCAACCACAGGCCAGCGGTGATCAAGGCGCTCAGGGTCAAGGTGTACTTGCCCATAGATACTCCTAGTAGAGTTCGGCCATCAGTAGCGCCGAAGCGGTAAAGTCGGTGCTGGGCAATGCCGCACCGGCAAGCTTCACCGGTACAGCTTCCAGTACCGGCGGTGTCGATGCGTTGACATCGATCTCTCTGGGCTGATTGGGAATCAGTGCTGTACCACCGAGCAGTACCTTGATGCCCAGGTCATTCACCGAGGTCTCCAGCGCAGCAGGTTCGAAATGGGTTTCGGCGCCCTTGAGGGTCAGGCGCATATGCCAGGTGGTGCCAGCACCAGCTGCCCCCGGGCACTCGATCTGGTAGGGAATCGCTTGGCGGTAGCGCTCGCCATCGATGCGGTTGACGGCGATATTGCGCTCAAAGCGCACGTCAATACGCCGACCCTTGTCGCTGACGGTGCAGCCTGGTGATGCCAGCAGGTTGCCCGTGAACTGCAGGTTGTCGGCGCCCACACACGGCAGTGACAGGGCGGTGATCGACAGTGCTGCCAATGTGTTGTTAAAAACGTTCATCGTACGTCCACCACCAGGGTTGCGCTGGCATTTAAGCTGCCAGCTTGAACCTCACTGTTCTCGCGTTTGACCAGGACAGCTTGCAGCATGGGCTGTTTGCGGGTGTCGAAGTCAGCCCAGGTATTGAGTGCAAGCGGTGCACCGTCTTTTTTCAGGGCGATGCCGAGGTTGTCATAACCGCGCACCACCAGCAGCTGCGGATCGAAAGCTGCATTGCCGCGCACCTGCATCCTCAGTTCATTGGTCGCCGCGCGGCTGCAATCGAGCGTGTATTCCAGGGTGATGGTTTTGTAAGCGCCATCGATGCGGGCGGTCTGCACATCGCCAAAGGGAGCGCTAATGGGCGCGTTTCTGTTGATCACGCAGGGTATCGCGGCATAGACGACCCCTTCGATCGTCAATACATGCGGCTCGGCGGCTTCGTTCGAAGATGCACCAGCAAGCAACATTGCCAGCAGTGCAGTACGTGCAACAGTCATTGTGCAAGTCTCAGTCATACACCAGATTCACATTGAGGCTGGCGTGGAAGGCGCCTGGGCGCAAAGGGGCTGCTGTGCGTTCGGGGCGAATGTAATAGGTCAGTTGGTTGTTACCAGGCGTGACGAACCACGCCGGGGCGATACGGCCCAAACGTACGTCATTGCCCTGCACATCGAGCAGGCGCAGGCCGAACCCTTCGGCGCCCATCACCTTGATCAGCTCGGGCGTATCGGCATCGGCAACGGCCCTGAAGGCCAGCGCCGCCACCGGTTCGATGGCGCTCCAGACCAGGGTGCCGTGCTGTTCATCCTGGCGGCCGCCATTGCTGCGTATACAACCCCGCAGTTTGAGGTGCAGGGCCACAGGCGTGCCCTGATCACCGAGGTGCACCAGGCGGGCGGTACTCAAGTCACCCAGCGACAAGGCCTGATAGGCGGAGCTGGGGTCCAGGTAGCAGGCGCTTTCTAGTAAGGTGCCGGTGACCTGGAATTCGGCTGACTGCACAGTACTGTCGACGGCGTGGGTCAACACGCTAGCACTGCAGAGCCAGGCAGCAAGACAGATACGGAGTCCAGGCTTCATGGTGTGCCCTCGCTGGAATAGGTTTGCGGGTGTCAGCGTTTGCTGGCGACGGGGCTGGCGGTGCAGTTGCCTGCAGTGCAGCTGAACTGCAGTTGCGGGCGACCACCGTAGTCGTTGACATAGGTGAGCACCGGCGTGTCGCCCAGTGCCTTGCTGCTTACGCCAAGGTCGAGCTGGCCCTTTGGGGCGATCATCAGCGGTGTGAAACCGGTGGCACTGGCGGCCTTGAGGTTGGGTGTGGCATCGATCAAGGTGATGTAGTAGGGCGTCGGGTTGTTCACCAGATAGCGGTCGTTCTGACGGCTCAGGGTCAGCTTTTCTTGCCAGGGGGCTTCGTTGAAACCGGTTTTCGGGGCGATCGATGCAGGCCGATAGAACAGCTTCACCCGCGTTTGCAGGGCAATTTGCAAGGTGTTGGGTTGATCACTGCGGGGCGGAATCTCGCGCAGGTTGAAATAGAACAGCGATTCGCGGTCTTGGGGCAGCAGACCCAGCTCAGGCAGCCCCTGGATTTTCACCTGGCTGTTGGCCCCGGCTTCCAGGCGCTGGATAGGGGGCACCACCGCCAGCGGGCTGGTGATTTTCTCGGCCTGCTCGTTCTCGATCCAGGCCTGTGCCAGGTAGGGCAACTGGGCGTTCTGGTTGCTGACGTTAAGGCTCACTGATTTCTCGCTACCGGTAAAAATTACCCGTGTGCGGTCCAGTGACACCGCGGCCAGGCTGGTTTGCGTGGCGCACGTGCTGAACAGGGCGAGCAGAGTCAGGGCGTTGCGTTTGAAGCTGGTGTTCATAGGGGTACCTGGTGCAAATAGATTAGGCGGAGTCGTCTGCGGCGCCGGCGGGTTGGCACAGCAGCTCCAGTTGTCGATCGGGCGATACCACCTGATTGGGCAGGGTGAAATGGCAGCGCGCGCTGCCGTCCCAATGCAGCGACATGGTTTCGCCCGGCTTCATGCCGCTTAGGTAAGTCGATCCTTCTTCGCCGACAATCCCGGTTTCCTGGCCGCGATTGTTCTGGGCGCTGGCGCCAAAGGGCGGCGCGTGGTGGTTGGCCATGCGAATGATGACCATGGCCTTGTGGCCGGCGATTACATCGAAACGGCGGTAGCCAATTGCGCCCTCGGTCAGGGTCGCCTGGGTAATGGACTGGGTGGCTTCGACATCGTCGGCCAGATCGTCCAGCACGATGTTGGCCTGGTTGCGGTAGTAGCTGTTGACGTCGGTAACCACCGCCTTGCCGAAACGGTTGGTTCGGGTGATCCCGCCGTTGCCACGTACCGGAACGTCGGCAACGCCCTGGGTATCGACCAGCAGTCGGGTGCCGCCCATGACGTTGCTGCGGTGCAGGGCCGCGCCTTGGCCCGTGAGGGTGGCGCCACCTTGCACGGACAGCCCGGCCGAGCTGTACTCACCGGCCTGGTAGCTGGCGCTGGCCACCACCTGGGCCTGATCCCCGTCATGGGACAGGAAGCCGCTGGCGATTGCGCCGCTGGAGGATTTGCCGGCGCTGAGCATGTAGTGGTTACGCTCATCGATACGGTCGTAGTAACTCAGGCTATGGGAGGTGTCGCCGCGGTTGACCGACGAGCTGTAGCTGAACGAGCTCGTGCTGTCCCAGGGAATGTTCAGCGATAGATAGGCGCCGTCATCGGAGGTGCCGTTGCCCTTGTTCTGGTACGCGGTCAGCGACAGGCTGAGGTTCTTCAGGCCACCGACATCGAAATACCGCGACAATGACAGGCTGTAGCGATCGCTCGCCTGGCTGTTCCAGTAAGTCTGGTGGTTGTAGTTGAAGTACACGCTGAGCGCTGAATCGCGAAACTGTTTACTCAGCGTCGCGGTGTACAGCTCCTTGCTCTGGTTCAACGGCTGGCTGCCACGCCGGGCTTCGAGGAACTCGTTCATGCTCAGGTAATTCTCCTCGGAAAACCGGTAGCCGGCGAAGGTGATCTGGCTGTCGTATTCGTCGAAGCGCTTGGAATAGCTGGCACGGTAAGACTTGCCGCTCAAGGTGTCGCGCTCAGGCAGCGTCGCGCGTGACTGGGTGACGTCGACCGACAGCGCACCGAACGCCATCAGGTCGCGGCCCACGCCCACGGCCAGGGAGCTGTAGTCCTTGGCGCCCAGGCTACCGCCATACAGCGACCAGCCGTTGCTCACACCCCAGGAAAACTCTCCTGTGGCGAACGCCGGGCCATCGAGCTCATGCTCCCAGTCGGAAGGTTTACCAGTGGCCAACTTGTAACGCACCGTGCCCGGACGGGTGAGGTAGGGGATGCTGGCGGTGTCCATCTGGAATTCCTGGACGCTGCCGTCCTGTTCTTCGATGCGAACGTCAAGCTGGCCGGAGACTGCATCGTTGAGGTCCTGGATACGAAAAGCGCCTGGCGGTACCTGAGTGTCATAGAGCACCCGGCCTTGTTGGCGAATGACCACCCGTGCGTTGGTCCGCGCCACACCGCTGACTTCGGGGGCATAGCCCCTGAGGTTGGGGGGGAGCATATTGTCGTTGCTGCTCAGATTGACGCCGGTGTAGCGAAAACTGCCGAACAGGTTGGAGTCCAGATAATCTTCACCGACGATCAGGTTCGAGCGTAGCGACGGCACGGCGCGCAGCGCGTAGAAGCGGCTCCAGGCGAACTCGTTGTGTGATGGCTGGTCGGCACTGCGTTGCATCTGGGTCTGCCAGTCGCCGCGCAAGCGCCAGGCACCCAGGTTGATCCCGGCGGTACCGTTACCGCTGAGGTTGTCGCTGCGACCCTTGCCCCGTTTGTGCTCAGTGGTCTGGGCATTGAGGCTGTAATCGAACAACACCCCGGAAATACCTTCATCCCAACGAGAAGGTGGGTCCCAGTTTGCCGCGGTGTATTCCAGCTGGTCCTGGGGAATGCTCACGTACAGCGCCGAATTGCTCAGGTTGCCGCGGGCCTGCATGCCGGGAACGCTGACAAGGTCCAGGCAGGCGCCATCGTGCCACCAGGTCAGCGACTTGATGACGTGTTCTTTCAGGCCCAGTTCATTTACCAATGCCGGTGAAAGACAGGCAGTGCTGCTTTTCGGATCGTTTTCGGCTGGCAGATAGTCGACGGTAAACTCCGTCAACGTGTCGCGGTTCACGTGCACCAACAGGCTGTATTGGCCGGGCATGATGAAGTTAGCCGAAGCAAACACCCCAAGATCAAGGTTCTCGCGATCCTTGAGGTCGAGTACATCGGTGTTGAATTGGAATTCTTCGGCTGCACTTGCGCACGACGCGGCACAGCACAGTGCCGTGGTGGCAAGTACCTTACGGTGATCCACGTGACTAAGTCCTTGAGCGAAACTGCGTACTAAATGTTTGCAGCTCAGAAGTGCTGAATAGTTAGCTTGATAGTGGTGCGGTAATCGCCTGCTTGCAGCGTGCGCCCGTTACCGACGAGCGTCAGCGAGTAGTTGAGCATCGCGCTGTCGGCGGACGATAAGCTGTGTTCAAGTAACATTCCGGGCGATATCAACTTTCCCTGGTCATCATGTATTTGCAGTGCAATACCTTTCGCCGCACCCTGAACAGCGAAGTACTTACCATAAGGTTGGCCTTCGAAGGTCAGTTTGAAATGTTGGGAAGCATCACGCTTGTCATGACTTCCAGAGGTAATGCAATCGCTGATATAGATAGCCAAGGATTGTTTGGGTGATTCATCGCCGTTTCGTAAGCCACTAACTGCCAGGGGTTTGAACGCAATCGTCTGTCTGTTACTACCGACACGGATTGCACAGGCGCTGTCGACAATACTCCCGGTCATTTGGACGCGCCCCTCGAGCAAATCGCTGGCATAGACTGGCGCGCCCAAGGTGCACAGGGGCAGTAGTAGCAGTGCGGTTGAGCGAATCATTTAAACCTCCGCAGGCGCCCCCGCAGTACGCAGCCAGTGCGCACTGCGGTTCACCTCAGTGACGAATGTTTCCGTTACTGATAAGCGAGGGTGAAGTTGGCGAACGTCTCGAAGTCGCCTGGTACGATTTCGGCCGCTTGCGCTTCGCCGCCACCGCCTGGGGTAACCATGTCACCCTGCAGGTAGGCTTTGAACTCAAGGTTGGGGTCACCATCGAACAGGGTCTGCGCAGGCGAAGCACTGCCCAGCTTGATCAGCTCGCCGGTGTGGTTGGCGATGGCCAGGCTGGCGCCTTGGGCAGTACCTTTGATTGCCAGCAGGTCAGGGTTGGACGCCGGCGAGCCGGTGAAGGTTGCAGTGGCGGATTTGAGGGCGCCAAGCTCACAACCGCGCAGTTCGATCTTGAAGGTTTTCGGGCGGGATTTGCCGCCGTTTTTCAGGGCGACGTTGGATATTTCATCCATCATGACGGTTTGATATGCCGATTCGTGAGCGATCGAGCACGGCGCATCGATAATTGCGCCCTTGAAGGTAATCACACCGTGTCCCTGATCTTTGGCAAAACTGACAGCCGAAGTTGCTGCCAGGGAAACTGCCATGATTGCACCAGCCAACGTACTAACTTTCATTTAATACTCCTAGATTGATATTGAAGTCCTTGAAGGGCGTTCAATGGAATGCGCTTGCTGCTCTGGTATCTGCGTACCCTTGAGCTGGAGTAAGTCTAGGAGTGGAGGGGGAAGAAGTGAGTAGGACGTTGCCGATGCTGGCCTAGGAAATTTCCTACAGGCCTTTTAGGTGTCGATCAGGGTGTCAATGCATTGCGTTTGGCAAACTCGGCCAAATCAACCAGTGATGTAGCGCCTAATTTTTGTAGCAGGCGAGTTTTGTAGGTGCTTACAGTTTTGTTGCTGAGAAAGAGCATGTCGCCAATCTGTTTGTTGGAGTAGCCCTGGGCCAGAAGTTGCAACACCGTCACTTCTCGGTCGGTCAATGACTGAATCTGTTCCAGCTCCGATCGTTGCTCCGTGGGATTGACACTGTCAAACGTCAGCGAGGGAAAGAAGGTGTAGCCGGAGTCTACCGCCTTGATTGCGGTAATCAGGCTGCCGAGGTCTTCCTCTTTGTTGACGAAACCACGAGCACCTAGCTGGATGCAGCGCCGACACACCGAATCGGCGGGTTGCGAAGTCAGAATGAGAATCTCGCTACGCACATTCAGCGCTTTGATCCGAGAAATAACGGTAAGTCCATCCAGCTTGGGAATACCAATATCGAGCACGACCACTTGCGGGGTGAGTTCGCGTACTAGCTTGACCGCATCGACGCCGTTGTCAGCTTCGCCCACCACACGCATATCGTGCTTTTCCAGCAGGACCCGGACGGCAAGTCGAATGACCGGATGATCGTCAACTATCAGAACGCTATGCATAGTGTGAATTACCTTGAGAACGCGCTTGCTACGGAACGGTAAAGCTCAGCCGGTAGAGAGTTGACACTATATCCGCGCAGGAAAGTGCTGTATTTGCTGCCGGTTAAGTTTAGGAAATTTCCTAAGGCGCATGGGAAATCTCCCATGGAGATGTCGGAAGTACGCCTTGCACACTGTATCCCCTTCAATTGGGTGTGTGTAGACCTGCGATGCAAGACCTGACTGTTCTCGTGCTGGAAGATGAACCCTTCCAGCGTCTCGTTACCGTAACGGCACTGGAGAAAGCCCTGCCAGGCCAGATTCTGCAGGCGGCAGATGGCAGCGAAGCGGTTGCTATTCTGGCCAACTGCAGTGCAGTGGATATTGTCCTCTGTGACCTGAGGATGGCAGGCATGGATGGCCTGGCTTTTCTTCGTTATGCCAGCAGCAGCGGCAAAGTGCGCGCGGTAGTCCTGTGCAGCGAATTGGAGCCGGTGCTGCGACAGGCGACAGTGTCGATGATCCGTTGCCTGGGGCTGAACTTCCTCGGTGATCTGGGCAAACCCTTCAACCTTGACGGTTTCAGCCAATTGGTCAAACGTTACCGGGAAGATTGCAACGCGTTGCCCAAGACGCTGTCAGCGGCAGAACTCCCCACCCTCAATGACATACAGCGTGGCTTGGATAATGGCGAGTTCGAGGCTTACTACCAGCCAAAGGTCACGCTTCAAGGGGAGCTTCTGGTGGGGGCAGAAGTACTTGCGCGTTGGGCGCATCCTCAATGGGGCGTGCTGGCGCCGGCCCATTTTCTACCGGTAATGGAACAGCACAATCTGGTCGACAGAATGTTTTGGCAACTGTTCGAGCAAGGCCTGGCGCTGTATCAACAAGCGTTGAGGCGAGATCGGACGGTCAATCTGGCATTCAACCTGCACCCGTCGCAACTGGCCTGCACTGCGCTGATTGATCGCATACCCGCACTGCTCAAGCGGGCCGGTGTGCCGCCGGCCAGTGTGACATTCGAGATCATCGAGTCCGATCTGATGTCTGCACCGGCAACCAGTCTGGAGAACCTGGTGCGGTTGCGCATGCTTGGATGTGGCCTGGCAATGGATGATTTTGGTGCTGGTTATTCTTCGTTGAGTCGGCTCTGTGACTTGCCGTTCAGTCAAATAAAGCTCGATCGCTCATTCGTGCACAAAATGCGAAGCCAACCCAAGAGCGCCGCGATCATCAGTTGTGCGGTGGCACTGGCGCGAGCGCTGGATATCTCGCTAGTCATAGAAGGCGTGGAGACTGTCGAACAACAGAAGAGCTTGATTGAATTGGGTGGCACGCTTGCTCAGGGTTTCCTGTTTGCCCGACCGATGCCTGCCAATCATTTCATCGACTTCTGCCTGCAGCGCACAAATGGCAACGTGACAGGCGCAGGTGATTAAATGAGTGAAACGGCTTTGATCTATCATGGCGCGAGGCTAACCAACTAATCAGTAGCGCGCTCTATTCTTTGACGAACCTTTGGCAAACAGAGGGTTCCCGTATTCCCGGAATTTTTGGTCTTCGATCTCGCATGTATCTACGCATTTTTTGCCTGACCTTCAGCCTGCTGTTGGGTCACGCTCCAGTGGTGTCGGCATCACAACCACTGGTGCCGCAGGTGCTGTCCAGTCAGCTCCGTGTCGATCGTCACGATATGGCGATTTCGGCCGAAGACTGGCATTGGTTGCGGCACAAGGCCGAGCTCAAACTCGGCGTAGCTGCAACCGAGTCCGCACCTTTTTCGGTCAAGGTCCAAGACAATCTGTACGAAGGCATCAGCGCCGATACAACGGCCCTGGTCGCGCAGTTGTTGGGATTGCAGGTGAAGGTCGTGTCCTTTGCCACTGAGCAGGACGCGCGCAAGGCATTGCAGGCTGGTAGCGTCGATGTGATCAGTGCTCACGGCAGCACTGAGTCGCACCCGGGCGTGTTGTTGAGTATTCCCTACGCCAAAGACCGACTGGCGGTGTTCAAGCGCAGTGCCGAACCGCGGCATTCTCCTGCCGATCTTGCCGGATTGCGCGTTGCAATCACCGACGAACACCAGGCCGAACTCAAACAACGCTACCCGCGGGCTGATTTGCGGGTATACGCCAACCACGAAAAGGCGATTGCCGCTGCCGCCTTTGGCCAAGCAGATGTTTACCTGGACGACATTTACAGCGCCTATTACCTGATCAATCGTTCGTTTTACAACTTTGTCCGCTTCGAGCGTTTCTCCGACGTGGGTGCAGGTGACTACCGATATGCCCTGAACGCCGATAACGAGCGTTTGCAACGGATTCTGAATGTTGCCATCACCTCCATCGGCGAAGACACGTTGCGCAACGTGGCCAAGCGCTGGGTGGGGAACAGCTTCATTCCCAGTGAGGAGCCGATCAACCTTACCGTGGAGCAGATGCGCTGGATCCAGCGACATCCGGTGGTGCGCCTGGTTATCAACGATGATCTGGCACCGGGTGCGTATTTTGACTCGAACGGGGTTTTTTCTGGCGGGATCGTCGATATCCTCGAAGTGATAACCCTCAGTACCGGCCTGCATTTTGACGTGCTTGCCCGCAGTGGTGGCTTCCCGCAGATCATTGAAGCGGTGCAAAAAGGTAAGGCAGATCTGGCGCTGATGACTGCAAGCCCCGAGCGGGAAGAATACCTGCGTTTTTCCCGGCCACTGCTCAACAGCCCCTTTGTATTGCTCAGCAGCATTGATGAGCAAGGCAGGCTGGGAAACCTGGTCGACAAACGTGTGGCGATTCCCACAGGCCATGTGGCCATTGAGCATCTGCGCAAGCGTTACCCCGAAGCCATAGTCGTCGAAGCTGGCGGCTCGCTGGACTCCATGAACCTGCTCTATGAAGGCAAGGCTGATGCGGCAATGGTGTCGTTGCCTGCTGCGCGCTATTACATCGAGCGGCTGTTTCGCAACAGACTGGTGATCAACCAGATACTGGATGTCGGGCCGGCGACAGTCAATTTCGCCATGCGCCGCAGTGATGTGGAACTGCAATCGATCATCGACAAGGTATTGCAGAGCATTGCACCTGATGAGCTCAATGCGATTTCCAACCGCTGGCGCTCGCCCCCGGGCATGAGTGGTCAGACCTGGGTCGATTATGAGCGGGTAATCAATTGGGTAGTTGCAGGTGCCACGCTTCTGGTGTTGTTTTCGCTGGCCTGGGTGGTCTATTTGCGCCGCCAGATCAAGGCCCGACTCAAGGCCGAACGGCTGCTCAACGACCAACTGCAGTATGTCCAGACGCTGACCGACTGCATGCCGCCGCCGCTTTATGTCCGTGATACCAAGGGGCGCATGCTGTCGTGCAACCGTAGCTACCTCAAAAGCGTCGGCCTGAGCGCCGACCAGGTACTGAACAAGACAGTGCACCAGCTACCCACGGAGAGTTTCGAGGGCCTTGCGGACTTTCAAAACAACATCCTGCAGGCGCTTCGAGATGGCCAGACCGTCGAGTCAGTACATGCCGTTACGCTGCAGGGCAGGGAAGTCTGGATCAACCACTGGGTGCAACCGTTCCAGGATTCGCAGGGCGCGATTAAAGGCGTTATCTGCGGCTGGCTGGACATCACCGAGCACCGGCTGTTGATCGAGCAGCTACAGGAAGCGAAGAAACTGGCCGATGATGCCAGCCGTGCCAAGACCAGTTTCCTGGCGACCATGAGTCATGAAATCCGCACCCCTATGAACGCTGTGATCGGGATCCTTGAACTGGCGCTCAAGCGTGCGGATAGTCAACCGATCGACCGCGCCAGCATTGAAATCGCCCACACCTCGGCAAAAAGCCTGCTAGAGCTGATCGGCGATATTCTCGACATCGCCCGCATCGAATCCGGTCGCCTGAGCCTGTCGCCCAAGCGTGCCAATTTGCGTGAACTGGTGGAGTCGGTGGCCAGGGTATTTGAGGGGCTGGCCAGGCAAAAACGCTTGAATCTGATCCTCGACATCGATTCGAGTATTAACTGCGATGTACTGGTCGATGCGTTGCGCTTCAAGCAGATCCTGTCCAATCTGGTCAGCAATGCTATCAAGTTCACTGAAGAGGGCTCGATCAAGATCAGTATCAGCGGACTGCTGGTCAATGCCAGTTTGCTCAATGTTCACCTCAGTATTGAAGATACCGGTGTTGGCATAAGTCCCGCCGATCAGCAGCGCTTGTTCAAACCTTTCGCTCAGGCGCAGCGCAATGTGCAACAGACCGAAGGTACAGGACTGGGCCTGGTGATCTGTCGCTCGCTGTGCGAAATGATGGGGGGGCGTGTGACGATGAACAGCGCGTTGGGCCAAGGAACGCTGGTCGATGTGGAGCTGCATTTACAAGTATTGGAGCGCATCTGCGTCACACAGTTGCCAGTTCTGCCCTTGGTTCATCAACGCTATTGTCTACAGGTTCTGGTGGTGGATGATCACCAGGTCAACCGCCAAGTCTTACACCAACAGCTGAAGTTCTTAGGTCACGATGTCTATGAGGCGGAAGACGGGCTGCGTGCCTTCGAGCGTTGGCGTGAGCAACCCTTCGATGTTGTTATCACTGATTGCCATATGCCGGTCATGAATGGTGCCGAGCTTACTCGAACGATTCGCCGAGTCGAGCAAGAGCAAGGACTTAAACAGACGGTGATTATTGGTCTTACCGCCGATGCACAGCCGGAAGAGATAGAGCAATGTATCAACGCGGGCATGAATGACTGTCTGATCAAGCCCATCGGTCTCGACGAACTGGATGCGAGGTTGGTGGCGCTACACCAAGATTGGGAAGTTGAAAGTGAGGGGCCTGCGATTTTGTTGCCTCTGATGGCGCCCGCCTTGCCACGATTGCTTGATCTGAAGCCTTTGGAGTTACTCATCAACAGTGACCCCGTAAAGATTCGCGAAATACTTGACGAACTGATCGCTAATAATCGCAGGGATTGTCAATCGCTGAGGGCCTTACTTAATGAGGGTGAGACGGATGGGTTGATGGAGTTGGCCCACAGAATCAAAGGCGCGGCGCGCGTGGTGACTGGCGAGCAGTTGGTCGAATCCTGCCGACGTTTGGAGGTTGTCTGCGCTGATCCACACGCTTTGCCTGAAGACCTCAGTCAGGCGGTAGATGAAGTGGAGTTTTCCATCGTCGAATTAGAACGCGCCTTAGTGGCTCTTTGAGTGGCTAACGGTAGTGGCCTGTTGAGGCTGGACGCTCGTTGAGGTTTACGCTGCCAGCTGCTTTGCCTCGATTGGTGACCGGCATATCTCGTGATCACCATCAGCACTAATCCTTTCGCCTGGCTGTGGTCGATCACCCGGCTGGATGCCCAGGCAGGCAGGTGATAGGCTCGCCATTTTTTAGTGGCGAATTGCTATGAACGTAAGGACTGTATCTGCCTCTGTTGCCTTGATGTGTTTATTCGGGAGCCCAGTTGTCTCGGCTTGGACAATGGTTAATGGGGTCCCCACGTACAAGCCAGAGGAAATTCGCCACTGTGAGCTGGTGGCGATGGATGCGCTGGATATCATGGCCGCGAGACAGTTCAATGAGCCGGCCGCTGAGAATGTGAGCCTGAATCCAAGCCAACTCAGGGAAGAATACAAGGTGCGATTCACCGAAAAAGCCAAGTCTTTTGCAGTGGGTGCCAATCAAGAAGAAAAACACGAGGCGCTTCGGCAGTTTATGGAGCTGGCAAGACAGACCTGCAAAGAGGATTACAGGAACTCCGTTCCTCAGACGCAAACCCAGTGACTGTCGAGCCAAGCCTGTTAGGCTCTGTCTGAAAAGCCTTGAGACTCGGTGATGCTGCGTTGAAAACAGCCTCGGAATGCTCATTTACAACCCGTAAACTCCGCTTCCTCGGCTGTTTTCGCCTTGCCTGACCTTCGTCTCAATGCTTTTCAGACAGACCCTAGTTAATCTGGGCCTTGGGGATGTCACCAAGCTTGTTTTGCAAATAAACCGTGTAGGGCAGCACTGCCGTGTCAGCGACAGCAGACAATGCTACATCGAGCGCTACCAAAGCGGCTGAGGGGTGCCCATCAAAGCCAACTTGGCCTCGTGGCTCGGCGTTCAGCGCGCAGTAGCCTAGTGCCGCGCCGCTATAGATGCGTGGCAGTGAGTCGCAATGAGAATGCCATCGGGCCAGTTTGTTGCTGGCTACCATGTCATCGCGCAACACTGTGTTGATGGTGCCGCAACCTGAGAGGGGGGTTAGCGTTACTAACAGAATGGCTGTTTTAACGTTCATTGAATGGGCTCCTTGCCAGATAGCGAAGGGTACATCAAACACGATTAAAGGTTGGCGAGAAGTTAACCGGGTTTGCCGTCTTTGTTGGCTGCCAGGTTTACAGCAGCCTCAATCGCCTGCACCCACGCATTTTGTCCGACTGATTGGGCCAGTAAGCGCGCTCCAAGCATGGCAGCAAAAATCACCAGAGCTTCATTATCGGCTTGCGTCGGCTGAGCAAAATCGCTCACTTCACCTACTCGCTCTTTCATGAACGTGTCGAGCAGGTGCTTCGCCCCCGCCTCGTAGGCTTGAACGCCTACCTCATCCACCTCCCCAGTGGCTACGCCTGGCGCAAAGGCCAGAAGGGGACAACGATTTTTCGCAGCGCTGTTGCGAAGGTACTTGCGAACCAGAGAAACGGTCCGGTCTTGAGCCGCTTCATCGGCGCGCTTGTACACGTCATTCCAGGCCTCAAGCGATTGCTCGAATGCCATCGAGAACGCCTCGGCAATCAAGGCGTCCTTGGAGTCGAAGTGCTTGTAGAAGCCACCTACCGTCATGCCATTGGCGGCCATGATTTGAGCTACGGAGACGCCCTCGACCCCAGACTCACGAAACAGGCGCGAGGCTGTCTGGACAATCTGGGCACGGTTCTCTTTAGCCTTGGACTGCGATGAACGTCCCACGGTGTCACCCTGTTTTTTTGAAGCACAAGATCTTGGTCACCATGCGCTGCACGACCTCGTCATTCTGATTGGAAGTAATACATTCGGCCACCACGATGCCTCGGTCAGGCTTGGATCGAGACGGCGTGATGCTGAGAATGGTGCTGGTGACGTGGAGTACGTCGCCGGGGCGTGTCGCCTGAGGCCATGCTATTTCTGCGCCGGCGCCAATGACGCCACGTGCCAGCGGCAGGCTTGCCACCAGCAAGCGCATGGTAATGCCTGCGGTGTGCCAGCCGCTTGCCGCGAGCCCCTGGAAGAACGTGTCCTTCGCGGCATCCTGGTCGAGATGGAAGGGCTGCGGATCGAATTCCTGTGCATAGCGAATGATTTGCTCAGCATCCAGCGTGTAATGGTCGCTTAGGAAAATGTCGCCAACCGCCAGGTCTTCCAGGTAGATGGGCTCTGCCATTGTTCGACTCCACGGTGTAAGGAAATAGGCCCTGGTCTCACGGGCGCGCTCACTTGCCAAATTAGATTATGATCACTATCTTATTTTGGCAAGTCAGCTTTCCCATCCGCATCGACCGCGCCTGCCGGGCAATGCCTTGGTACGCGGCCCTGAGCAGGAGCGCTATTCATGCCGTTGGTTCGCATCGACATCAGAAAACACCCCGATCCAGAACACATCAAGACGCTGGGCCGGATCGTGTACCAGGCCATGCGCGACACGATCAACGTGCCTGAGCATGACAACTTCCAGGTACTCACCGAGCACGACCACGACCGGTTGGTGAATGATCCCGAATACCTGGGTATCCCGCGTTCGGACGCTCAGGTATTCATCCAGATCACGCTCAACGAAGGCCGTACGGTCGAGCAGAAGAAACTGCTCTACCAAACCGTGGCCAAGGCATTCAACGAACAGGCAGGCGTACGCAGGGAGGATGTCTTCATCAGCCTGGTGGAGGTCAGGCGAGAGAACTGGTCGTTCGGCAATGGCGTTGCTCAATATGCCGAGTAACCCACCCAAGTACCAAGGGATACAATGACCCTTTCAACCGCTGGCTCAGCCTCGACGACCAGAGCATAGGTGCCCACATGACGCTCCCGTCCGATGGCCAGTTCTCAAGTGACTGGATCAACATTCGCCGTGATCAGGAGACCGGCATCGAGACTGTGCACGCGCACTTTCAAGGCCACGCTTACGATCCCCATGATCACGACGAGATGTTGGTCGGCGTTACGCATCAAGGCGTACAACGTTTCAGTTGTAACCGCTCGACGCACACCAGTACACCAGGCAGATCGATATTGATCGAGCCTGGCGCTGTGCATGATGGCTTTGCCCCCGAGCCGGAGGGGTTCACCTACGGCATGCTCTACCTATCTCAGCGGTGGGTATCGGCGATGACAGACCGCCTCGGCGTGGGCGATGCATCGTCACTCGGCGCTGCCTTTCGCAACACCCTGACCGACGATGTACACCTCAGGAGTGCGATCCAGTGTGCCTTCCAGGCCATTCATCAGAACGAAGGCCGCCTGGCTCGAGACGAGCGCCTGGACACACTTATGGCCGTACTTTCCAAGCACCTGCGCCCCGTGCAGTCGTCCGACAAGGCCGAGGCGGTGCCGGTCATGGAAAGAGCCAAAGAATTTCTGCATGTCCTGATGGCTACCGACGTCAGTCTTGATGAACTTGCCAACTACACGGGTATCGACCGATTCAGACTGACCCGGCAATTCAAGCGAACCTACGGCCAGACCCCGCATGCCTATCTGATCAGGCTGAGATTACGTACCGCCCGTGCCTTGCTGGCCGCTGGCAAGCCCGCCGCAGAAGTGGCCGCAGAGGTTGGCTTTTCTGATCAAAGTCATATGGGCGTGTGGTTCCGGCGCGCGTACCGCCTTACCCCGGCAACCTATCAGCGGCTGTGCACAAATCTAACAGACTGAAGCCTGCCTACGACTCCATCATCACTGTTCAGTTTTGAAGGAGTACTCAATGTTCGACACCAAAGTAGCGATTCTCGTGCGCAATGACCTTGCCATGTGGCAGCGAATGAACGTCGTCGCTTTCCTGGCCACCGGCATCCCTTCGGCTGCACCGCAGGTCATGGGTGAGCCTTATGTGGATGCCAACGGCCATTGCTACGGAAACATGTCTGGCCAGCCAATGCTGATCTTCGAGGCGAATCTGCAGGAGATCCAGAAAGCTCATCGCGTGGGGCTGGAGCGCGAGCTGACCATGCTCCCTTATGTGTTCGCCATGTTCTCTACCGGTCATGACGAGGCAAATCGAATGGTCTTCCTTGAGGAAGATCCGGCCAATATGGACTTCGTCGGTATTGCCTTGCGTGGCCCGAAAAAAGCAGTCGACAAGGCCATCAAAGGCCTCTCGCTGCACAAGTAAACCTTGGCCATTTAACGCAAACGCATCAGTGATTCCTGATTGGGAATCCCATCAACGTTGACTTCTATCTTGAGTTGAACATGCACACTTCACCGCTTTTGTTCAGTGCTCTGGTGCCAGCATGAGCCCATCTACACTGCTGGCTTTCTGAGCCTTTTCATCAATGGTCGGCTTTGGGGCGAACAGAGCCTTGAGCACTCGTCCAAGCGTCGCCCGGCTTGTAGGCAGAGTGTCCGGTGGGATCATGATTGGTTTGGCGGGGATGCTGATGGTTGGTGAATTTTTCTGAGACCGGGGAGCTGAAATCAATGTGCAGGTATCGCTCAGGTGTTTCTTACGCCCATAGGGCAAACATTGTGTATCGACGCACAGGGGTATGCTATTGAGCTGACGGGTACCTACAAGGACGTTCGATCATGACCACAACCCTGCGGCTGGCCTCGGCCAGCGATGTCGAGTTGCTGTTTGACATTCGCACCAGCGTAAAACAGAACCATCTTTCGCGTGAGCAGATGCACGAGCTGGGCATCACTTCGCAGGCGCTCAGCGAAGCAATCGGCAAGCAGCCCTGCGCCTGGATAGCCGAATGGCAGCAGGAGGCTGCCGGTTTTGCCATAGTCGATCTTGACCAAGGGGAGCTGTTCGCTCTGTTCGTGCGCCCTCAGCATGAAGGTAAGGGGATTGGGCAACTGTTACTACAGCAGGCCGAGCACGCGCTGTTTCAGCGGCATGAGGTGATTCACCTGATCACCGATGGCGATGAGCGCATGCGGGCGAATGGTTTTTATCGGCGTTTGGGCTGGACAGTGGCCGGAACGGTCGATGCCCGCGATGTGCGCTTTGAAAAATGCCGTCCGGGGCGCTGACTGCAGGGGCATGGCAAAAAACACATAAAACTACCACTGGCCACCTTCGGGTGGCCTTTTGGTATTCGCGAGTAATACTTCTGTGTACCGGCCGGCCTGTTGCTGGCGGCGCGAACCGCGCAGAGGTGTGAGGTGAACAAACTATCAATCGTGGGTGCCGGGATTGTGGGCGAAGCGGCAGCTCAGATCATTGCCCGGGAAGAGTTCTGTCGTCAGTTGATGTTGATTGATGTGCAGGGTGGCTTGGCACAGGGCAAAGCGCTGGACATCTGGCAGGCGGCTGTTGAGTCAGGCTCGGATACCCGGGTTTACGGCGGCGCCGATGCCCAATTGCTAGATGATTCTGACCTGGTGGTGATTACCGCGGGAGTGCCGCGTAAGCCAGGGCAGTCGCGGCAGGATGTGTTGAGCATCAACCTGCCGATTCTCGATGGCATCATGCAGGATATAAATCAACATGCTCCGGCGGCGACGGTGTTGGTGGTGTCGAATCCGGTCGACGTCCTCACCTATCGGGCCTGGTCGCTCAGCAAGCTGGGCCGCGGCAAGGTGTTCGGGCAGGCGGGGGTGCTGGATACCGCGCGCATGAAGTGTTTCATCGCCGAGGAAACCGGTTTTTCCGCGCGGGATATCAACGCGCTGGTGCTGGGCGGGCATGGCGATAGCATGGTGCCGCTGATGCGCTACTGTACGGTCGGTTCGATACCGTTGTCTCACTTCCTGTCCAGTGAGCAGATAGAGCGGATTGTGCAGCGCACCCGTCAGGGCGGCGGCGAGATTCTGGGTTTGAAGAAGGTGGGCAGCGCCTGCGATGCGCCGGGCGTGGCAATTGCCCAGATGGTAGATGCCATTGCCAATGGCCGAAACAGCATTTTGCCGACGGTGGCGATACTCGAGGGCGAGTATGGGCGCACCGATATAGCCATGGGTGTGCCCTGTGTGTTGGCAGAGCAGGGGCTTGCGCGGGTCATCGAGGTGCCTCTGGATGCGCAGGAACAGGCAATGTTCGACCACTCAGCCGATCAGGTGGTGCGTGATATTGCTGAAATGAAGGCCTTGTAGGCGGCGCTGGAAAAGGGGCTCGACGGCGTGGTTGGTGTTCAGGGTGAGCGTGGGACTCTCAACGTCGCACGCAGCCCCCCGCCAGGCAGATTACTCAACATTACACTGCCGCCAAGGCGCTCCATGATCATGGCGACGATAGACAGCCCCAGCCCCGCACCATGCTCGGAGCCCTTGCTGTAAAAGCGTTCGAAAACACGTTGCAGATCTGCCTCGTCAATCCCTGGCCCCTGATCATTGACGCTGAGCAACAGGGTGTCTCCCTCGCGCTGCAGCGTGACGTTGACCCGGCCGCCACGCGGGGAATGGTTCACCGCATTGGCCACCAGGTTCTGCAGGGCAATAGCCAAAGCGCCAGCGTCGCTGTGCACGTGGAAGTCATCCTCGGCGATCTCCAGTGACGGCTCTTGCCCCTGTTCCAGAATCCAGGGCGTCAGCTCCGCCAGTGTGTCCGTCGTGACTTTCGCCAAGTCGACGGTCACCCAGCTGCGTTGGCTCAGCTGTGGCTCGATTCGCGCGATGGTCAGCAGTTGGTTTACCACCCGACTCAGGCGATCAACACCACCCAGCAGGAACGCCAGCGCTTTGTTGCGATCGGCATCGCTGCTCGCTTCCAGTGCGTTTTGCGCATGCAGGCGCAGGATGGCCAGCGGTGTGCGCATCTCATGAGCGGCGTCAGCAATGAAACGGTGCTCTCGTCGCAGCAGTTCGTCGATCTGTCCGAGCAGTCGGTTAAGGGCCGCCTGCATGGGTTCCAGCTCTCGAGGTAGTGGCACTAGCTGCAACGGTTCCAACGACTCTGCGTGCCGTGCGCGGATGACCCGTGCCATGTTCTGCAACGGTTGCAGTCCCCAGCCGATGGCGATCCACACCAGCAATGCCAGGGCCAGGCTACCGAGTAGGAAGGGCAGAAGCGTATGGCGCACGATGCGCTCGATCAGGTCTTCACGTACGTCGTGGCGTTCGCCTACCCAAATCACCATCTGATGTTCAGGCACGGGCAGGACGAAACTGCGCCATTGTCGGCCCGCAATGGTGACGTTGGCGAATCCCGGGTCGCTCAGCGGTCGGCTAAAGCTCGGGGCACTGGCGGTGTGTACCAACACCTCGCCATTCGTGTTCCAGACCTGGAACGCCAGCTTGCTCTCGTAAGGATGGCCGATGCGGTGTTTGCCTGCACGGCTCAACGCCTGGTCGAAGGCGAGGTACAGCGCATGGCGCCCCGCGTCGTCCAGCGGCATGCTCATCACGCCTTGGAGCAGGCGGGCATTCTGTGCCAGTTGCGCGTCGTAGATCTCATCGATCTCGTGGCTGCTGTCATGGTAGTTGTACAGGGCGAGCAGCCCTGTGCCGACTGATAGCAGCAGCATGACCCGCCAAAGTGTGCGTTGGCGCAGCGACCTCATGCCTTGCCTTCCACCAGGTAACCAATGCCGCGCACGGTGCGGATCAGTTCGTTGAACAATTTCTTGCGCAGGTGATAGACGTTTACTTCCAGCGTGTTGCTTTCCGGCTCTTCATCCCAGCCATAAAGGAGTTGGGTGAGGCGTTCGCGGGTGAACACCTTGCCCGGCTGGGATAACAACTCGTGAAGGAGCACGTATTCTTTCGGTGTGAGTACCACCGGGTTTCCCAGGTAGCTGACCTGCTGGGTAGACGGGTCGAGCGCTACTCCTGCATGCTCGATCACTACCTTGGCGCGCCCTGCGCTACGGCGCAGCAGCGCGCGCAGGCGGGCCTTCAGCTCATTCAGATCGAAGGGCTTGATCAGGTAGTCATCGGCGCCGGCATCCAGCCCGGCAATGCGCTCTTCAGTGGCGTCCCGGGCGGTCAGGATCAGTACCGGTATCGCATTGCCCCCGGTGCGTAGCCGACGCAACACATCGATGCCGTCCAGGCGCGGAAGCCCCAGGTCCAGTACCACCAGATCGAACGCTTCGTGCTGCAAGGCGTGCAGCGCGCTGACACCGTCCTGTAGCCAATCGATGGTGTAGCCCTGCTGGCGCAGGCCATCGCAGATGCCTTCCCCCAGTGCGGGATCGTCTTCGACCAATAGCAGCCGCATACTCAGCCCTGTTTTTCCTTGATCGTTTTGAGTAAAGCATCAATTTCGCCGCGTCGGCCCTGGTCAGCCAGCTCACGCCCCGGCCGAGGAGGTGCCAGCAGGGCTTTTTGCAGGGCCGCACGCGCCTCGGATAAGCGGCCTTGGCGATACAGGTGGTCGCCCCAGAAAAAATTACTGTCGATCCCCTCGGGATTGAGTTGCAGCGCCTTGCGCAGCATGTCTTCGGCCTTGTCCGCATCGCCGAAGCCGATGGGCCAGCCGGGCACTTGATCGTACAAGGCCCCCAGGCTGGTGTAGGCCGATCCCTGCAAGGCGTTGGGGTCAAGCGCAAGCGCTTTTTCCAGGCTCGCACGGGCGGCTTTGACCTTGCCCAGCGCGCCCAGGCCTCCGGTTGCGCCTGCCCAGCTACTGGTGACAATGCCATGCCAGATCCAGGCTTCGGCGGCCTGGGGCTGCTCGCGGGTGAAGGCGTCAGCATCGGCGGCCAGTTTCTCCAGGGCGCTGGCGCGTTGTGCTTGGGGTACCTGGTACTGGATTTGCGCCCAGCGTTGCTGAATGTTGCTGAGGTGCTGGCTGCCAGCTGGGTCGAGCGCCCAGCTCAGCGGGGTGAAAGCGAGCAAACTCGCAAGAATCAGGCGTTTCATTTGCTGTGCTCCTTGGTATTGGCATCGCTGTAGCGACGAATCAGCGGAAGCTGCTTGCGCAGCGCGCGGTCAACCAGGCTCGGTAGCATGCCGTTCAGGCGTACGAAGAGCTTTTCCGGCCAGCCCAGGTACAGCTCGCTGCGTTGGTTTTGCACCGCATCGAGCACCGCCCGTGCGACATCGACGGGATCGTCCATTCCCACCTTGAGCGCCTGATTCAAGGCGGTCACCGTCGTCGTGTTCATTGAGGTGCGTGTGGCGCGCGGTGCGGCATAGAGCACGTTGACCGTGGTGTCGGCCAGTTCGCGACGCAGGGCTTCGGAGAACCCACGCAAGGCAAATTTGCTGGCGCTGTAGGTGGCATAACCGGGATAGCCGATCGAGCCGTAGATCGAGCCGACATTGACCACCAGTGCATGGGGCTGCTCGCGCAGTATCGGCAGGAGCAGGCGCGTGAGTTTCAACGGCGCCTTGAGGTTGAGTTCGATCAGGTCGTCCAACATGTCTTCGTTGATCTGTTCGAGCAACGCGAAGCGGTTCACACCGGCAGCGTTGATCAGCACGTTTACACCGCCCATGGCCCAGGCCGCTGTGACGACGTCCTGTCGACCGATGCTGGTGCGCAGGTCGGCCGAGCACCAGCGCAGTTGCTTGGGGTATCGACTGATGAGATCTGCCAGAGCGCCAGGATGCCGGCTGACTGCGAGCACCCGGGCACCTTGGGCACAGAGCTGGTTAGTCAGCTCAAGACCGATACCACCGCTGGCACCTGTCAGCACCACCACCGAGTCACGCAAGCGCATGATGCACCTCCGCCTGATGGGCCCGAGGCAGGCCACGGAACATCTCGGTATACAGGTGATAGACGACCTTCGCCGCGTGGACGACCGCATCCTGATCGTCCTGACGATCCAGGCGGTTCATCAGCCCGCGATAGGTTGCCATGTGATCCTGATCCAGGGATCCGTGGGAACTCAGGTAGCTGAAGGCGGTGTCTGGCAGGCCGAGCCCTTGCTGGATGCTGCCGGCGGCCTGGGTGGCCAGCGCGATGCTGGTGCCTTCCAGCACATTGACCATGCCGAAAAGACCGACTGGATTGTCCCTGGCGATCAGGTCGTAGAGAAAGGCGACCATCAGTTCTATCGACAGTGCGGGACGGCTATTGCGCACTTGATCCGGATCGCCGCCACAGGCCGCGATGTCGTTGAGAATCCACTGTTCATGGCCGTATTCCTCCTCGATGTATTCGCAGACCGCGCCGCGCAGCCATTCAAGCCGATGGGGTAACCGGGCACCGCACGCCATCATCAGCGGCACGGTGTGACGGACGTGGTGGTACGCCTGTGTGAGGAACGCGACATAGCCCTCCTGGCTGACGACGCCTGCCAACGCCTCGTCAATGACGGGCAGGCTGAACAGTGTTTGGCGTTCCTGGGCGGTGGCCGCTTGCAGGGTGTCGAAGAAAATCATGGCAAACCTCATGGGCGCGAGAGTTCGGTGATAAGGGCCTGGTGGCGGCGCAGGATCTCCTCACGGCGCGGCCGGCCGTTGCTGGTGAGGGTTCCGTCAGCGTTGCTCAGGGGCTCGGGTAGACACTTCCAGGCGTGAACCTGGGCGTACAGCGGCAACCTGGCATTGCATTGTTGTACCGCCTGTTCGATGGCCGCTTCGCTGGCGCCCGGGTCCATGGGCCAGAGCAGCGCGAGGTTGTGCGCCAGCCCCTCGCCGTGAACGAAGGCCTGGAGAATGACCCCGGTCTGGGACAGTTCTGCCTCGATCCATTCCGGGTTGACGTTACGTCCGAAGCTTGTGATGAATTGGTTCTTCTTGCGCCCGGCAAGGAACAGAAACCCAGCCTGATCGACATGTCCGAGGTCGCCGGTGGGCCACCACTCGCCCCGGAAAGCCGGCTCGCCCAAGTAACCGAGCAGCGTCGAACCGCGGACCCAGACTTCACCGTCTTCGGCGATACGTACCTGTGTGTGAGGCAATGGGCGGCCAACGCTACCTGGATGCTGATTGCCGGGGCGGTTCAGGCACACGACCGAGGCGCACTCGGATAGCCCATAACCTTCGTAAACCGGCAGCCCCACAGCCTGCGCCCGCTGCAACAGGCTGCTGGCCACCCGTGCTCCGCCAACGGCGACCAAGCGCAGCGGCCCGATTGGCATCATGCCGCGCTCGATGGCGGTGACCAGCCCGAGCAGCAACTGCGGTACCAGAATCAGGCTTTCGGCACCGCTCAACGTGATAGCGCCAAGAAACCGCCTCCAGTCGACCTGACTCGCGCCGCCGATACCCATTTGTGCTTGTGGGTAGAGCGTGACACAGGCTCCTGCTACCAGCGCCGCGTAAATGCCGAGGTTCTCCAGCAAAACGGCAAGCGGCAGCACGGCCAGGTACTTGGATGGTGCAGCCGGGCGGCTTGCGACCTCCAGCTCCCGCGCCACCCGCAGCAGCGATGCGGCGCTCAGGCACACGCCTTTGGGTGTCCCGGTGCTACCGGAGGTGTAGGTGATCTTCGCAGTGCCGGGAAGCAATCCTGCGTCGCCGACCAAGGGGCGCCCCCAGAAGTGCTCGCCCGCCGTGAAACCCGCATCGCGCAACTCTTCGGAAAGTGCTTCATCGGCCAGGACCAGCGTCGCCTGGGTCTGCATCAAGCAGTGGGCGCGCTGGGCCGTGCTGAAGAAAGGCGGGAGGAGCACACAGGGACGCTTAGCCAGCAGCGCCGCCAGATCCCAGAACAATGCCTGTGGACCATTTTCCAGCGCCATTGCGAACACGCCGTCGGGCTGCTGGTTCAACCAGGCTTCGCGGCGTTGCACTTCGATCAGCAATTGCGCATAGGTCACGTTGCCCGTTACCCCGCGTATTGCCGTCTGCGCTGCGCGCTCTACAGCGTGGGCCTGCAACACCTTACGAAAACTGCTCAGCTCATGCGGCATGGTCGGCCCCCTGTACTCGCAACGGGAAACCCAGGCGTTGATAGATGCCGGTGCGCTGCAGTTCGTCATGGCCATAATCGATGTTGCCGACATACACCTGCGGATGTTGCGCGTAGTAGCTTCCCCAGCTGGCCAACTCGCCATTCAGGCGGTGCGGGTCGGCTTCTGCAATAAGCGTCGGCTGCAGCCCCAAGCGATGGAAGCTGTTGACCAGTGTCGAAGCTGCAGTGAATGCCACCCAGTGCAGGTCGCGTGCCGCTAGCAGCCAAGTAATGGCTGTGATCATCACCCTCGCACTGCCTGCACTGAGCGCTGCGAGATTGCCCACTTCGACCAACTGCTCCCGCGTCGCACTGCAACCGGCATGGCGCGACACCACGCTTTCCAGCGGGTCGTCCAGGTACTGCTCGAGAAACAGTGGGCCCAGGCTGGCTGGCCGGATTCCGGCAACCGCGATCAGTTGACCGTGGCTGTCCTGCAGTCCGATCAGTTGCGGCAAGTAGCGATGAACATTGGCGTGATGAGTGGATTCGAAACGCGCGTGAATAAACGCTTCCAGCGCTTCACGGCCAGCGTCGCCCTCGGCGCATAACATCAGGCAGGCCTGCCGTGTGGCGACAGATCCGAAATGCAATGGAAACAGGGCGTTCCATTCTTGCTGGGTCATGGTAATCCCCCCAGAGATCGTTCGATGGGGGGAGTATCAATGGTGAATCTGAATGTAGTCTGAAGTTGCTGATGGCCGCTTCAGCGCCTTGAACAGGTTGCACCGTGGGGTAGAATCCGCGCCTGACCTATAAGGACGTTCGGCATGAGCTTTCTCACTGTGCTTGACCAGGCAATCAAGCGATTCACTAATCGGTTTTCCAATCTGCAGCTACGTCTCTTTGCGGTGGCGATGGCGTTGAGTCATTTGCTCTTTGCTTGGGCAATTCCGTCTTACCGATCGCCGTTTCTTTTTATTGCCGCTATCGGCCTTTTCCTCAGTACTTTTGTTCGTCGCTGCCCTCGCCGAAAGTGACCCGCGTGTGAAACGCATTAAAAGTGATGCCGCTTTCGTCCATGGACGGGGCATGGTGGCAATTTGGGGTGGGATGGGGTATTGATGGGGGGCCGGCACAGGGGCCGGGGTAAGGAGATGACATGGCGACTGATCGTGAAATTGCGTTGGAAATTGCAATTGCAGCGCTTCTGGTGGCCGCCAGGCACGATAAGAACGAAATTGCACAGCGCGCAGAAGGGCTGATTTTCGCTGACACTGTACAAGGAGGTGGCGCAAGCGTTGATCACAAATCGGTGGCCCGCTCTGCCATCAAAGAGATTGCAGAGCGCGTGTGATTGTCGTCAATTACTATTCGCTGTAGCGGGTAGGTGTGCAGAAAACCGGCCAAAATGCCGGTTTTTTATTACGTGCAAATAGTACCGAGCGTACCTTTGCCTGCAGGCTTTTCGCCTGATGGCGTCTAGTTGGAATAATGGATGACCCGCTTTGGGCGAGGCCCAGCGCGTCAATTTACAGGGAGGGCATTTGGCTGAACACCAAGCAGCCATGCCCGCAGATACCCTTCATGGAAATCGATATGTTCACACGTTCTGCTGCACTTGTACTCTTGGCGATGGCGTTGTCGGCCTGCCAGCCGAAATGGAAGCCGATGACAGAAGAGGAGGCCAGGCAGCAGCGGGAGTTCGCCGAAGCCCTATGGGCCAAGGACAGGGCCAGGTATCCCAGCCATGAGGAATGGCTCAGCGGGCAGATCAGCCCCACGCGTTCGGCAGAGCAGAATGTTGTGCAACTGATGTCGAAGTCGCTGGAAAGATGCCTGGATGAACGTAGCGAGAGTTCGGCGATTGGCTGCAGCAAGCGCTCGGTACCCATCGTTGATAGCTATTACTTTGACAACTACTACACCTCAAGCAAGAACCCGCCTGCCGGGTACCGTACCGTCAGCCATGCTTACCTGAAGTGGTCGTCGTTGATGGAGGCAATTGCATTTCCGGCATCAAGGGATGTGATTGCGGAGCGCGCCCTGCAGGCGCGCGAGGCGATCCTGCAGGCTTCTTTTCCCGGACTTTGAAGGCTAAACCCGGATCAGCGTTGTGTGCGCTTTACAGTTGCGACACGTCTGGTTCGGCAGCTTGATCTGCACCTTGTGCATTACTGATTGACATCGGTGTGGTGGTGAGCATTACGTTGTAAGTGCCCAGGTCCGCATCGTTGCGCTGCGATTTGATCGACAGGCTTTTGCCTTTCCAGTGCAACACTTCGTTATCAAAGCTGGCGCCTGATTTGGTTTTGATCAGGTTGCTTTTGCTTTGCGAAGGCGGCCCGTAGTCGGCACGCAGCATCTCGGCAACCAGGCTGCTGCTGTTCGACGGCCCGGTGAATTCCAGTGTTTCAATTTTGCCATTGGCGACTTGGGCCACTAGTTTGTAGCCCAGTAGTACGCGGCGGGAGTTGGTACCCAGAATTACGTATCGGCCCGGGGTTTGCGTCGCAGAGCGGCACAGCGTAGTCGATGTGGTCGCGTTGGCCGGGCATTCGGCAACTTGTTTGAGGAAATCCCCTTGCAGGTCAACCCCCATGAACGACGTCGGCTCCTGCGCCCAGGTGGCGATGGGCTGGAGCGTGTCGGCAGCCAAAACGCTGGATGGGATCAAAATACCGGTCATCACGAGTTTGAACAGGGTCATGGAGTCGTCCTTGATAGGGTCGTGCCCGATGCAAGAGGTTCGCCCGGCGAGGGGCGCAGTAAATGGAGGCGCACGACACTCATCGTAAGGTGTTAATACGATTGAGTGTCAGTTGCAAAATTCGGCCGATATTATACATAGCGGCCACAGATCATTCCGCGATTTTCGCTGCGGTAGAGTAATTTTTCTTGCTACCTGGCGGAATAGGCGTCTGATCCAGCGCCCGATTCCCACATAACGGGTCGCCAGGCGCTGGCTGTTATTTGGCTATGACACGATTACATACGCGTTACCGATTGCCAGGTTTTCACTGTGTTCAGCGTTCATCCGTGTGCAGTGCATCATGGCTTCTTCCTTGCCGGGGTAGCTTGGTTTGAGTCGCACTTTTTCCTGGTTATCGTAGATGTCGAAGCCGCCGGAAACGGTTGTAGCGTAGAAGCGGGTGCCAGCACGGAAAGATTCCTGCTCGATAGGCACCGCTGGGACGATAACGAATCTTGTTTGCATTTTTTGTGCCTCCCCAGGCAGACATCTAACTATTAGCTATCCATTTGAGGGGCTGCAACAAAGCTGAAGGGCAGGCGACAAGAGGTTGGCACTGAACCGATTTTGTTCGGATGAAATGCTAATGAAAAGTATTCTCAGTGATGTTGCGGTCGTGTAACCTCGCCGCCGCTTGCGTGGCAATTCAGTCAGCTGCTTGAAATCAGTGCTCGTTGGGGATGGAAATGGATGAAAAGAAAGGCGCTGTTGCTATTGTGCAATGGCGTAGCAGCTTCTTGGGTAATGGCGTGTTGCAAGAGGCTGCCTATGACCAGGCGTTGCTGGCTGCCGAGCGTCTGGAGCGGTCGGGGTCGGTCAGTGCCAGTGAATGGATGGAGATGGTTCGCCAGGCCAATGCCGCTTTGTTGCGGCACCAAGGCTAGGTTGTCAGGCGTGTCTGCGCTGTTGATTCAGCTCAGCCCCCAAACCAGCAGTGAGAGCATGAATGCCAGTACTGTACCCAGCACGATGCTGTACTCGATTCTTGAATGCTGTGCATGCAAGCGCACGTCTTCAAAGTACTGTGCCTGGGTGGGCGCATGGGGGTAGTGGCGCAAGTCTTCTGCCAGGATCTGCAGGCGCGAGTCGATGATCGCGCCAAGGGCAAAGTAGGTGGCAGCGTGGCTGGCGATGAAGATCAACAGGTATTTCATAGGCGCTCCCTGGCGTTGACGACTGGAAGTCAGTGGCTTATACAAGCGTCCCTTTTTGCCAAAAGCGCTGCTGCAGGAACTGATAATGAACGACGACCTGGACATTCACGAGCCTGAACATGATCACTTGCTCGATCATGAGTTCTATGAAGTCGATGCTTCCCTGCAGGAAGAAGTCGACCCGTTGTTCGACCCACAGGATGATGAGCAGGCCGACGCCCTGGATGAAGTCGACTGGGACGAAGGCGTCGATCCGCTCGATGACCTGTAGGTGCCCGTCGTTGGGCTAGCGCCCATCAACCGAGAATTTGCCTGCACCTGTTACCGACAATAGTAGCAAGCCTCCACAAATGCTCAGGTTCTTGAAGAACTGTACGCTGTTGGCAGCTCGCGCCGGGTCCACCATGCTCCAGAACGGATGGCCAATCACGGCCGTGCCGATGACGAACAGGGCGAACAGGAATGCCAGCGGCCGGGTGTAGAACCCGAGGATCAGCAGGATGGCCACGAAAAACTCCATCACCACGGCAATACCGGCGGCCACCGTGGGCATGGGGGCGCCTAATGAGGTCATGTAGTCGACGGTACCGTCGAATCCGGTCAGTTTGCTCCAGCCAGACATGATGAACAAAATCATGAGCAGGATGCGCGCAAGCAAAATGATTACGTCACGCTGATTATCGAACAGGGTATAGCGCATGGCCGCCTTCCTTTGTTGTGGGGCCATTTCACCTTAGCACCTGGTTGTTGCCTTTGCGCCGTGGAAGGGGGATTCACGTGTGACAAAAAAGGCGCCTCGAAGGCGCCTTTTTCAGAAGATGGTGCGAGTGGCGGGACTCGAACCCGCAAGGCTCACGCCGGCAGATTTTAAGTCTGCTGTGTATACCAATTCCACCACACTCGCACAGTGTTGAAAGGGTCTGGCGACCGGGGCGTGCTATGGGATAGAAGCCCTGGAGAATGTACATTTCCTCCGCAATCAAGCGTGCTTTATAACTCATGGCTATATTTGAGTCAACCGCAGGGAGGGGCTGAAGCGGCCTTGGCCGGCAATCATTGGCAGTCCACTGGAATTGCCCACGAGGTTGGCTGTCTATGCTTGATCAAGTGTGCGATTTACATGGAGCAACCATGGATCCTTCTGATCGCTCGGATGTGCCAACCATGCAGGCCAGCCGTTACGAGCAACTGGTGCAGGCGGTGGTGGATTACGCCATCTACATGCTCGATCCTCAGGGGCATGTAGTGTCCTGGAATGCCGGGGCTCAACGGATCAAGGGCTGGCGTGCCGAGGAAGTGATCGGTAAGCACTTTTCCCTGTTCTTCACCGAGCAAGATCGCCTCGAAGGCAAACCGGCCATGTTGCTCGAGCGAGCTTTGAGCACCGGTGTCGCTCAGGATGAGGGATGGCGTATACGCAAAGACGGCACGCGCTTCTGGGCCTTGGCGGCGCTGGATGTGATCCGCGCTGAAGACGGTGAGATCGTCGGCCTGGCGAAAGTTACCCGGGACATTACCGATCGCCGTGAGGCTGCCCAACAACTTGATGCCATGCGCGCGCAGTTGTTCCAGTCGCAAAAACTCGAAGCGCTGGGGCAACTGACCGGGGGGATGGCCCATGACTTCAACAACCTGCTGACCATCATCATCGCCTCGGCAAAGCTGGCGCTCAAAAGCACTGATCAGCAGCGTAGCCAACGTTTACTTGAGCACATCCTCGATGCCGGCGAGCGGGGCACGCAAATGACCCAGCAATTGCTCAGCTTTGCCCGGCACAGGGCGTTGAAGCAGGGGCGGGTGCAGGTGTCGGAGTTGATCGAATCGATTCGCTTGCTGCTGGCCCATGCCCTGCCTAAAGGCGTCGAGCTGCAGGTGCAGCTGGAGGAAGGGCTACAAGACGTCGCAGTTGATCGTGGTCAGTTGCAAATGGTCTTGCTCAACCTGATTCTCAACGCCCGTGATGCGATGGATAGCGAGGGGGTGATCCGCATGGCGGGCAGTAATTGCCGGCTTGACGGTGAGGTTGAAGACTTGCATGGCGCCTTCGTGCGCCTGGAGGTCAGCGATGATGGCCGAGGCATCGCACCCAACGTGTTGCCACGGATCTTCGAGCCCTTTTTCACCACCAAGGCATTCGGTAAAGGAACTGGACTGGGGTTGAGTCAGGTCTATGGTTTTACCAAGCAGAGCAATGGTGCCGTGAGTGTCGACAGCGTTCCCGGCGAAGGCACCTCGGTGAGTTTGTATCTGCCAGCATTCCAACCGGGCATTACCACGGCAAACTGAACAGGTGCACCTATCGTGGAGCCACTCAAACGCCTGACCACGGGTATCGAAGGCCTGGATGCATTGCTCAAAGGGGGGCTGATCGTTGGCGCCTCTTATATCGTTCAGGGGCGGCCAGGGTCGGGGAAGACCATTCTGGCCAATCAGTTGGCGTTCAAGCACGCCGGTCAAGGCGGGCGCGTGCTGGTCGCCACCCTGCTGAGCGAGTCCCATGAGCGATTGTTCCAGTACCTGTCGACCCTGAGCTTCTTTGACTCAGCTGTGCTGGGTAATCAGATCCAGTTTGTCAGCGCGTTCGATACCCTGGAGCGGGAAGGGCTGGAGCACGTGGTCAAATTGCTGCGTGGCGAAATCAGCCATCATCAGGCGACGCTGCTGGTCGTCGATGGTCTGCTGACCGCACGGTCGCGCGCAGACACCGTGCTGGACACGAAAAAATTCATTGCCGAGCTGCAAGGTCATGCCGCGTTTGCGGGATGCACGGTGTTGCTGTTGACCAGCTCGCAGCTGGATGATGGCAGCCCCGAGCACACCATGGTCGATGGGGTTATCGAACTGACCGAAGCGCTGTCGGGCAGTCGCTCCGTGCGCAATATCCAGCTGCGCAAAACGCGCGGTAGTGGTGCGTTGTCGGGGCTGCATGAATGTGAAATCACCGCGGATGGCCTGCAAGTCTATCCGCGCCTGGAATCGCTGTTCAGTCACCCCAGCGGCATGGGCAGTAGTGAATTGAAGCGGGTCTCGAGTGGGATCAAGGGTCTCGATCAGTTGCTCGGCGGTGGCTTGCCTTCAGGTTCGATGACCCTGGCGATGGGGCCGTCGGGGATTGGCAAGACATCGCTTGGGGTCAGTTTTCTGGCGGCCGCCACGGTAAAGGAACCTGGGCTGCACTTTGGTTTCTATGAAACGCCTCAGCGCCTGCGCTTGAAAGCCAGCGCCCTGGGGCATGACTTCGTGGCCATGGAACGCAGTGGTGCATTGCATATTGCCTGGCAGCCGACCACCGAAGGTGTGCTCGATGAGGTGGGGGCACGTTTGCTGCGTCAGGTTCAGACATTGGGCATTCGTCGTGTCCTGATTGACAGTCTGGGGGCTTTCTCCCGCCTGGCCACCCATCCGGCGCGGCTCAACGAGTTCTTTCGAGCCTTGATCGGCGAGTTGCGTGCGCGTGACGTCAGTGTGCTGGCAACCTGGGAGATGCGCGATATTTTCGGTTCGGAAATCAATGCGCCTGCGCCCGACCTGTCGAGTATTGTCGATAACCTGCTGCTGATGCGTTTTGTTGAACTGGAGTCGGAGCTCAAGCGCTTGCTGTCGATTCTCAAGGTGCGCGATAGCGACTACGATCCGGCGCTGCTGGAGCTGATCATCAGCGCCCAGGGTATCGAACTACACAAAGCCTTCACCCAGGCCACGGCAGTGCTGTCCGGCACGCCAGCGCCAGCGGCGGGCGCGTGAGTCGGCGGTCGGGGCGATCATGAGCACGATCCTGGTGGTCGACGACGAGTACCTGATTGCCGATATTCTGGGATTTCTGCTGGAAGACGAAGGCTTTGAAGTATTGAAGGTCGGCAATGGCGAACAGGCACTGGAAACGCTGGCGCGCACACCGGTGGAGCTGGTGATCACCGATTACATGATGCCCAGGCTCAACGGTAAGGAGCTGGCGCTGAAAATGCGTGAAGACCCACAGTTGCGGGCATTACCAGTGATTTTGATCAGCGGTGCCCAGGCGCACGAAGGGTGGGATAGCCCGGAATTGTTCGTGGCCGTATTCGATAAGCCCTTCGATATCCCCACGTTGGTCGCCAAGGTAAACGAACTGCTTCGACCGCCCAAGCCGTCATGAGGGCATTGCTGCCACCTCTGGAGCGGTTGTGCTTGGGCTCAAGCGCATCCGTGCGGCTTGAATCAGCAGATATTAGTCGTGGTGACTGTCTCCTTTTTCTGGTGGCGGGCTGCCAGCTTGAATGCGCTTGTAGATTTCTTCACGGTGCACCTGGACATCTTTAGGTGCATCGATGCCAATCCTCACTTGCATGCCCTTGACGCCCAGAATGGTGACTTTGATGTCATCGTTAATGACGATGGTTTCGCCAACCTTGCGGGTGAGTATCAGCATGTATATCTCCTTGGTAACGATAAGTTGCCTGGCAGGTCGCACCCACACAAGCCCGGAGCGCGTGCAACGCGTTCCTCTTTTCCTTCATTAAAGACGCTTTCGGGGAATATTAATTCCCTCGAACACAGATTCTGTAGAGAGTCTTTGGTCGCAGGCTCCCTTGGGGGCCATTGAGCGTTCTGTAGCAGCGAATGCTGCTTACGCCCGCAAGCATAGGGGGCTTGAGCGAATATGGGAAATTTCTCTGCATGATAGTAGAGCTGAGGTCTGCTGAATCGTTTTTCAAGGGGGCAGGGGCGTGATTATCCCAGTAGTGCCACCGACTTGATCTGGGCCATGAGCTGCTGGCCGCTGTGTAGCCCCAATTGATCGGCAGAATAACGGGTGATGCGGGCCAGCAGCACGCTGCCGTCAGCATTGAGACTGACCAGCACGTGGGCACTATTATCGGCTGCCTGGTGGCTGACGACCCGTACCGGAAGGCGATTGAGGATGCTTGAGTGCGCGTCTTCGTTCAGGCTCAGGCTGATATCGCGGGCCTGGACCTTGAGTCGCAAGGGTGTGCCCAGGGCCAGAGGCTCGTGAGCCAGACGTAGCTGCAGCGTGCTGTCAGGCAATTGCAGGCTGAGCAATTGGTAGTCAGCGTCATAGCTGCTCACCCGGCCCTCGATGATCACACCGGCATCGTCGCCCTGAGCCAAGGGCAGGTCGAGACGCGCGAGGGTTGCGGCAATCGGACCGCTGGCCTGAACCTTGCCCTGTTCCAGTAGCACCAGGTGATCTGCCAGCCGGGCCACTTCGTCCTGGGCATGGCTGACGTAGATCAGCGGGATCTCCAGTTCTGAGTGCAAGCGCTCAAGGTAAGGCAGGATTTCGCGTTTACGGGGGCCATCGAGGGCAGCCAGTGGCTCGTCCATCAACAGCAATTGCGGGCTGCTGAGCAAGGCTCGGGCGATACCCACACGCTGGGCCTCACCGCCCGACAATGTGGCCGGTTTGCGTTCGAGCAAGTGCTCGATCCCCAGCAAAGCACAGGCCTGCTCCAGGCTGACCTTGCGCGCCTGGGCCGGAATGCGCCGCCAGCCGAAAGTCAGGTTACCCAGTACCGTCAGGTGGGGGAACAGGCTGGCTTCCTGAAACACATAGCCAATCGGGCGCAGGTGTGGGGCGATGAAGTGGTTGCGGCGCGAGTCTTGCCAGATCTGGCCGTTGACTTCGATGTAGGCATCGGCTGCCCGCTCCAGGCCCGCCAGGCAGCGCAGGCAGGTGGTCTTGCCCGAGCCGGAATGGCCAAACAGTGCGCTGATGCCGCGCCCGGGCAATTGCAGGTCGACATCCAGTTCGAAGCTGTCGCGGGCTACTTTGAGCCGAGCGTGAATCATTTTCTCCACACTCAGCTCCAGGTCGATTTGCCCTGGCGGCTGGAGTACAGCGCCAGTAGCACGAGGAAAGAAAACACCAGCATGGCACCCGCCAGCCAGTGGGCCTGCAGGTATTCCATGGCTTCGACGTGGTCGAAGATCTGTACCGACACCACGCGGGTCTTGTCAGGGATGTTGCCGCCAATCATCAGCACCACGCCGAACTCGCCCACGGTGTGGGCAAAGCCAAGGATGCTTGCGGTGATAAAGCCGGGCCGGGCCAGTGGCAGCACCACATGGACAAAGCTGTCCCATGGGCTGGCACGCAGCGTAGCGGCCACTTCCAGCGGGCGCTCGCCAATGGCGCTGAAGGCGTTCTGCAAGGGTTGCACGACAAAGGGCATCGAGTAGATCACCGAACCGATCACCAGGCCGCTGAAGCTGAACACCACGGTGCCCAGCCCCAACGCTTCGGTGGTTTGTCCGATCCAGCCGTTCGGCCCCAGGGCCAGCAGCAGGTAGAAACCGATGACCGTCGGCGGTAGCACCAGCGGCAGGGCCACCACCGCGCCCACCGGCCCGCGCAACCAGGAGCGCGTACGCGCCAGCCACCAGGCGATCGGGGTGCCGACCAACAACAGAATCAAGGTGGTCAGGCTGGCCAGTTTGAAGGTCAGCCAGATGGCACCCAGGTCGCTGGCGTCCAGTGGCATCAGATTTCGTAACCGTAGGACTTGATCAGGGCCGTTGCTTTCGGACCTTTAAGGTACTCAACCAGCGCCTTGGCGGCCGGGTTGTCTTTGCCTTTGTTGAGGATCAAGGCGTCTTGCTTGATCGGCTCATGCAGGCTGGCTGGGACGATCCAGGCCGAACCTTCGCTGACTTTGCCGTCTTTGTAGATTTGCGACAGCGCTACGAAGCCCAACTCGGCATTGCCGGTGGAGACGAACTGGAAGGCCTGGGTAATGTTCTGGCCTTCGACGATCTTGCCCTTGGTGGCTTCGGTGAGCTTGAGCTTGTCCAGCACCTGGGTAGCGGCCAAGCCATAAGGGGCGGCTTTCGGGTTGGCGATCGAGAGGTGCTTGAACGCGTTCTTTTTCAGCACTTCACCCTGGGCATCGACGTAGCCTGGTTTGGCTGACCACAGGGCCAGCGTGCCAATGGCATAGGTAAAGCGTGAGCCCTTGACGCTGTCGCCTTCGCTTTCCAGCTTCGCCGGGGTGCTGTCATCGGCGGCGAGGAACACTTCGAACGGTGCGCCGTTCTTGATCTGCGCGTAGAACTGCCCGGTAGCGCCGTAGGCAGCGACCAGCTTGTGACCGGTGTCTTTCTCGAAATCTTTGGCGATGGCCTGGATCGGCGCGGTGAAGTTGGCCGCGACAGCGACCTGAACCTCATCGGCCCAGGCACTGGTGAAGGTCATGAACGTGGCCAGGGCGGCCAAGGCAAATCGAGGGGCGCACTTACTCATGAAACACAGCTCCATAGGCTGAGGGATAATCGTTATGTAGGTGACTATATAGCGATTACCCGACAAACGGGAAGCACTGCTTCAGCGCTTGAGTTGCGCGAGGGCGTTTTCTGCCAGGGTGCGGGTCAGTTCTTCGGCGGGGAGGGCTTGTCCCAGACGCAGCGCCTGGCCCGACCAGAGGTTACTGAAATCACTGTTGCCCTGAGGTTCGCTGATCGCCCGCAGCGGCATCAACGCACCGCCAGCCAAGGGGAACTGCGGTGCCAGTGGGCTGATCGGCCCCAGCTCGCGCATGATCCGGGTGTTGATGCCGCGCGCTGGGCGCCCGGTAAACAGGTTGGTCAGTGCGGTGTCGCTTTCCTTGGCGCTGTGCAGCGCCTGGCGGTGGGCGGCCGAAATCTTGGCTTGCGGGCAGAACAGGTAAGCAGTGCCCAGTTGGACTGCCGAAGCGCCCAACGCCAGGGCGGCGACAATGCCGCGATGGTCGCCGATGCCACCGGCGGCAATCACTGGCACCTTCACCGCATCTACGATTTGTGGCACCAGCGCCAGCGTGCCGACCTGGGTGTTCAGATCGCTGCTGAGGAACATCCCGCGGTGCCCACCGGCTTCGTAGCCCATGGCGATGATCGCATCGCAGCCGTGCTGTTCCAGCCAGATCGCTTCATCGACGGTGGTGGCGCTGGACAGCACCTTGGCCCCGGTGGCCTTGACCCGTGCCAGCAAATCGGCCTGCGGCAGGCCAAAGTGGAAGCTCACCACGGCGGGGCGATATTCCTCGACCAATTGGCAGGTGGCGTCGTCGAACGGTGCGCGGTTGGACACCGGAGTGGGTGCCTGGTAATCGGCGCCCAGCTCGTCGTAGTAGGGCTTGAGTGCCTGCTTCCAGGCCGCATCGCGAGCGGGGTCGGGTTGCGGCGGCTGATGGCAGAAGAAATTGACGTTCAGCGGCCCCTTGCAGGCCTGGGTAAAGGCTTCAAGTTCGGCGCGGATCTGCTCCAGGCTCAGGGTTGCGCACGGCAGCGAGCCCAGGCCGCCTGCGTTGCTCACGGCAATGGCCATGGCCGAGCCCGTGGCTCCGGCCATCGGCGCCTGAATGATCGGTAGTTCAATGCCTAGCAGATCGAGAAGGCGGGTGTCCGGCCATTGGCTCATGCCTGGGATTCCTTGTGCGTTGTGACCGTTACAGGGCTTTGCTGACCTTTACATCGGTGATTTTTTTCGCGTCTTCGCCGTGGAGCTTCTGCAGTGCAGCCTGTACTTCCTCAGGGGCATCGCTGCTCATCTGGGCGAAGTCGAAGCGTTGTTCACCGTCAAGCTTGTATTTGATGACGTATTTGGTGGTCTGGCTCATGGCTTATCTCAGTTTCGACGACGAACGGCGGATGAACTTGATCTTGTGGGTGAAGGTCGGCTTGCTCACTGCCGACAACGCGCGCGGGCCAACGGTATCGATGGTGATATTCCAGAAGCCGGTGCTGGGTACGGTGATTTTTGCCGGGAAGTCGACGAATGCACCGCCGTGATAGGTGTGGCGCCCGCCATTCTTGAAGCTGCGGAAGTTGGCGTCGTTCATCAGGCGGATATTGCAGCGCTGGGAGCACTCGATGACGACGATATCGTCTTCGTTGAGGTGCTCGCGCTGGTGTACGAATTTCATGTTGCTCTCCGCAATGGATCTTTGGGCAATTCAAAACGATACCATGATCATTGCTGATACGGTCGTGCTTCGTGTCGGTGCCGGGATAAATCTGCCAATCCAGGGAGCAAAATGGTCTTTGCGTGGTCAGAGTGTTTTTCCGTGGTGGAGGTGTAGCTTGATGAAGTGGGTTGTAGCAGCGTTGGCAGTTACGCTTGGCGGTTGCGCCAGTGTATCGGAGCTTGAAAATTCGCCGGAAACCTTGAACGTGATTTCTGGCAAGAAGCCCCAGGAGTACGCCACCTGCGTACAGCAGCACTTGGCTGAAACCCGGGGTCCGCTTGAAGTTGAGCAGCACCACGATGGCTTGCGCCTGGTGGTTCCGCAGAAAGTCGGTGCCGGGCCTGCGGCGCTGGTGGATATCAATGAGCGCGGCAGCGGCAGCAGCATCAAGTTGTATGAGCGGCTCAATAACTTTCCGCTGCGTCTGGGTGACGTGAAAACGGCTGCCACGCGCTGTATTTCTGGGTGAGTCAGCAGGGTTTATCGCGGGGCAAGCCCGCGCCTGCCTGCATGTGGGTGATCAGTGCCCATAGTTGTGGATCTTCGAAATCTTTTATGACCAGTTGTGCACCAGCGGCGATCAGGGCCTCGGGTGTCTGACTGGTGGCCAGGCCAACGGTGAAAATCCCGGCACGGCTGGCGGCCGTTACGCCAGGCATTGAATCTTCGAAAGCCAGGGCATGGCTGGCCTGCGCTTGCAGGCATTCGAGGCCCGTGAGGTAGGGCAGCGGGTCCGGTTTTGCCCGGGGCAGCTCTTCGGCGACCAGCACATGTTTGAAGCGCTCACCCAAGCCCATGGCCTTGAGCATATGCACGGCATTGGCCCGTGGCGCATTGGTGACTACCGCCATACCGATGCCGGTCTCTTCGGCATGCGCCAGCAGGCGCAGCAACCCGGCAGTGGGCTGCAGGGTCGGTGACAGGGCGCGAAAACGCGCTTCCTTGCGGTCAGCGAAGGCCTGGTGCTCGGCCAGCGGGCGGTCGGGAAACAGGTAGCGGCACAGGTCGGCGTTGGCCCGACCGCTGATGTGGGCGTCGAACTGCGCCTCAGTCAATACCCGGCCGTCTTCGAGCAACAGCTGTTGCATGGCCAGCAGGTGGAGTTTGTCGGTATCGGTCAGGGTGCCGTCGAGATCAAACAATAACGCATCAAGCATGCTGAGTATCCGCTGCAGTGGCCGCTCATCATAACCCGATCATGGGGGCTGGTCAGTGTGCGCGGAAAAGAGTACAAATGTACTCCATGAATACTTTATCGCCCAAACGCAGCGCCATCCTCGCTTTCATCCGCGAACGCATTGCCGAGCATGGCCAGCCGCCGAGCCTGGCCGACATTGCCACGGCATTCGGTTTTGCCTCCCGTAGCGTGGCCCGCAAACATATCCAGGCGCTGGCCGAGGCCGGTTTCATTGAGGTCACCCGCAACCAGGCCCGCGGCATTCGCCTGGCCGGGGCGTTGCGCCGCCCCGAGGTGCTGGAAATTCCGGTGCTGGGCCAGGTGGCGGCGGGGCGGCCGATCGGCCCGGACGTCGATATCCACGAGCAGCTGATGCTCGATGCCCAGCTGTTCAGCCGTTCGCCCGACTACTTGCTCAAGGTGCGCGGCGACTCGATGCTCGATGACGGCATCCTTGACGGCGACCTGGTCGGTATCAAGCAACAGGCAGAAGCCCGTGACGGGCAGATCATCGTCGCCCGCCTGGACGGCGAGGTAACCATCAAGCGCTTCGAACGGGTCAGTGCCCAGCAGTACCGTTTGCTGCCGCGTAACCCGGCCTATGCCCCGATCGAGGTTGGCCCGGGCCAGGACTTCGTCATTGAGGGCGTGTTCTGCGGTCTGGTGAGGCGCGGCTGATGGGCGCGGTAGTCAGCCTCGACGGGTTGCTCGACCAGCGGCGGGTCTGGAAGGGGCGCCCTCAGGTTCAGCCCCGGGGTGAGCAGCCCACCGGCCATGCGCCGCTGGATGCGCTGCTACCCGGCGGTGGCTGGCCGCCCGCTGCATTGACCGAAGTGTTGCTGGCTGCCCGCGGCAGCAGTGAGCTGCAGTTGCTCTGGCCGAGCCTGGCGCGCCTGACCGCCGCTGCCGAGCGGGTGGTGCTGATTAGCCCTCCGTTCATTCCGTATGCACCGGCCTGGCAGGCGGCTGGCGTTGATCTGCAGTGGCTGACGCTGGTCGAGACGGCGGCGGACGAAGTGTTCTGGGCGGCCGAGCAATGTTTGCGCTCGGGCAGTTGCGGGGCGGTGTTGTGCTGGCCGGACAAAGCCGACGACCGCGCTCTGCGGCGCTTGCAGGTGGCCGCTGAAAGCGGACAGACCCTGGCCTTTGCCTTGCGCCCTCTGCAGGCCGCATTGAACCCGTCACCGGCGGCCTTGCGTATTGCCGTCGATAGCCACCCGGCGCAATGGCGCGTCCTCAAGTGCCGTGGCGGTCTGGCCCCGGCGATGCCGATTGCCTGCCCAGGGCGAGGCTGATGGATCATGCTCTGGGCCTGTATTGTGCTGCCACAGCTGGCACTCGACGCGGTATTGCGTGGGCGCGCTGACCCTGACGCGCCGCTGGTGCTGCTCAACGGGCCACCGCAGCGCCGGGTGCTGCAGGCGGTCAATCCGGCAGCGGCGGCGCTCGGCCTGCGCGCCGGGCAGCCACTGACCAGCGCTCAGGCGCTGGCGGGCAATTTCGCCTGCGTCGACCATGACCCTGCCGCCATCGACGCCCTGCAGCAACTGCTCGCGGCCTGGGCTTACCAGTACAGCTCCCAGGTCAGCCTGCACTACCCACGGGTGCTGTTGCTGGAAGTCGAATCCAGCCTCGGCCTGTTTGGCCCGTGGCCTGCGTTC
This sequence comes from Pseudomonas sp. NUPR-001, assembly GCF_052147955.1. Taxonomy (NCBI): domain Bacteria; kingdom Pseudomonadati; phylum Pseudomonadota; class Gammaproteobacteria; order Pseudomonadales; family Pseudomonadaceae; genus Pseudomonas; species Pseudomonas sp. NUPR-001. Next base: position 3,631,091 of record NZ_CP197353.1, on the reverse strand, counting down.
GAAGCACGCTTGCGCGCCGAGTTGAGTGCGTTGGGTTTTCGTCACCGTATTGTGCTGGCCAGTAACCCGGTGGCCGCGCGTATGCTTGCCAACTGTCATGATGGCCTGGCGCTCGATTGCCCTGAACAAACGCGCGCCGCCCTTGAGCAACTGCCCATCGAACGTGTCGGTTTGCCCGCCGAGGCCGCCAGCGCTTTCGCCCGCATGGGGCTGCGCAGGCTCGCTCAGGTCATGGCGCTGCCCCGCGAAGCCGTGGCCCGGCGTTTTGCCGCGGCGGTGCAACTGCATCTGGACCGTTTGCTTGGGCTGCGGCCCATGGCCCTGACGTTCTACCTGCCGCCCGATCGTTTCGATGCGCGCCTGGAGCTGAATTTCGATGTTGAGTCGCACCAGGCCTTGCTCTTTCCGCTGCGTCGTCTGATTAACGACCTGGCGGCATTCCTGGCCGGCCGCGACAGTGGCGTGCAGCGTTTTACCGTGCACCTGGAGCATGCCGAGGGCGCAGACACCTGTGTGCCCGTTGGCCTGCTGGCCGCCGAGCGTGACCCGCTGATGCTGTTTGAGCTGGCCCGTGGCCGCCTTGAGCAACTGCAGTTGCAGGCGCCGGTGCGCAACCTGCGTTTGCAGGCCGAAGACCTGCCGGCCTTTGTCCCGCAGCACCGCGAACTGTTTGACCCGCGTGCGCAGCAGAACCAGCCCTGGGAGCAACTGCGCGAGCGTCTGCGTGCACGCTTGGGCGACGCGGCGGTACACAGCCTGTCAACCCAGGCCGACCACCGCCCGGAATGCGCCTGGCGCCTGGACAATCCGGCGCTGCTGCTTCCCTCTACCGCAACAGCGCTGCGTCCGGGCTGGCTGCTGGCCGAGCCCCAGGCGTTGCCGGAGCAGGGCATGCAACTGCTGACCGAGGCTGAGCGGATCGAGTCTGGCTGGTGGGACGGCGGCGATGTGCGTCGCGACTACTACCGGGTGCAGACCCCCACCGGGCAGTACGCCTGGGCCTACCGCACCCTTGGCGAGGCGGGGCCGCTGTGGCTGCAGGGTTGGTTTGCATGAGCACGCCAGTGGCCTATGCCGAACTGCACTGCCTGTCGAACTTCAGCTTCCAGCGCGGTGCCTCCAGCGCCCAGGAGTTGTTCAGCCGAGCGCGCCAGCAGGGTTATCAGGCCTTGGCGATCACCGACGAGTGCACCTTGGCCGGTATCGTCCGGGCCTGGCAGGCGGCCAAGGCGGCCGAGGTGCCGTTGATCGTCGGCAGTGAAATACGTGTGCACGAGGGGCCCAAGCTGGTGCTGCTGGCAGAAAATCTGCTCGGCTATCAGCACCTGTGCAGGCTGATCACCGAAGGGCGGCGACGGGCGCAGAAAGGCGCTTACCAGGTGCTGCGTGAAGATTTCGACGCGCCACTGGAGGGTTTGCTGGCCCTCTGGGTGCCTGATGAAAACGAGCACGACCTGGCGCGTGGCCAGTGGCTGCAGGAACGCTTCGCCGAGCGCCTGTGGCTGGCGGTGGAACTGCACCGTGGCGCTGATGACGGGCGGCGCCTGCAACAGCTTCTGGCCCTGGCTGCGGCGCTGCAACTGCCTGCGGTGGCGGCGGGTGATGTACACATGCATGCCCGTGGTCGCCGGGCCTTGCAAGACAGCATGACGGCGATCCGTCACCATTGCACCGTGGCCGAGGCCGGGCAGCGTCTGTTCGCCAACGGCGAACGCCACCTGCGGCCCTTGGCGCAACTGGCCGAGCTGTACCCGCAGGCGTTGCTCGATGAAACCCTGCGTATTGCCGGGCGCTGTCGCTTCGACCTGAGCCAGCTGCGCTATCAGTACCCCAGCGAACTGGTGCCCGCCGGCCAGACAGCCAGCAGCTGGTTGCGCCACTTGTGCGAGCAGAAACAGCACTGGCGTTGGCCGCAGGGTATTGCCGAGAAGGCGCGGCAAGCGCTGGAACACGAGCTCGAGCTGATTACCGAGCTGAACTACGAGCACTACTTTCTCACCGTTTACGACATCGTCAACTTTGCCCGTGGCCAGGGCATCCTCTGCCAGGGGCGCGGTTCGGCGGCCAACTCGGTGGTGTGTTTCGTGCTGGGCATCACCGAGCTCGACCCGATGCACAGTCACTTGTTGTTCGAGCGTTTTCTGTCGCGCGAACGCGATGAACCGCCCGACATCGACGTCGATTTCGAACACGACCGCCGTGAAGAGGTCCTGCAGTACGTGTTCAACCGCTACGGTCGTCACCGTGCCGCCTTGACCGCCGTGGCCAGCACCTACCATGCCGCCGGTGCGGTGCGTGATATCGCCCGGGTGTTGGGCTTGCCGGTGGCACAAATCAACGCACTGGCCGATTGTTGCGGGCGCTGGAGCGATCGCTTGCCGCCGCCGGAACAGTTGCGTGAAGCCGGCTTCGACCCCGACAGCCCGTTGTTGCGCCGGGTATTGGTGTTGACCGGCGAATTGATCGGCTTCCCGCGCCACCTGTCTCAGCATCCGGGCGGCTTCGTGATTTCCGAGCAGCCGCTGGCCAGTCTGGTGCCGGTGGAGAATGCGGCAATGCCGGGGCGCACGGTGATCCAGTGGGACAAGGACGATCTGGATCTGGTCGGCCTGCTCAAGGTCGATATCCTCGCCCTGGGCATGCTCAGCGCCTTGCGCCGCTGTTTTGACCTGTTGTACCGCCATCGCGGTCGCCAACTGAGCCTGGCCAAGATCCCCGCCGATTGCGCCGCCACTTACGACATGATCGGCCGCGCCGACACCATCGGCGTGTTCCAGATCGAGTCGCGGGCGCAGATGGCCATGTTGCCGCGCCTCAAACCGCGGAAGTTCTACGATCTGGTCATCGAGGTGGCGATCGTGCGTCCCGGGCCGATCCAGGGCGACATGGTTCACCCTTACTTGCGTCGGCGCCAGGGCCTGGAGGAGGTGACTTACCCGTCGCCAGCGTTGCAGCAGGTGTTCGAGCGCACCTTGGGCGTGCCGCTGTTTCAGGAGCAGGTGATGGAGCTGGCCATGGTCGCCGGTGGCTATTCAGCAGGCGAGGCCGATCAGTTACGGCGTGCCATGGCGGCCTGGAAACGCCATGGCGGCCTGGAACCGCACCGCGAACGCCTGATCAGCGGCATGCTCGGCAATGGCTACAGCCGTGAGTTCGCCGAGCGCATCTTCGAGCAGATCAAAGGCTTTGGCAGCTATGGCTTTCCTGAGTCCCACGCTGCCAGCTTTGCCTTGTTGACCTACGCCAGTTGCTGGCTCAAGTGTCATGAGCCGGCAATTTACGCCTGCGCGCTGATCAATAGTTGGCCGATGGGCTTCTACAGCCCTGACCAGATCCTGCAGGATGCACGCCGGCATGCCATCGAGATCCGCCCGGTGGATGCCTGCCATAGCGACTGGGACTGCAGCCTGGAACCGGGGGCAGGGCAGGCGTTGGCGATTCGTCTGGGTTTGCGGCAGATTCGCGGCTTTCGCCAGGAAGATGCCCAGCGTATCGAGCAGGCGCGCAGCGCGGCGCCCTGGCGTGACGTCAGCGACCTCTGCCTGCGCGCCCAACTCGATGCCCGGGCCCGTGAACTGCTGGCCGACGCCGGGGCCTTGCGCGGGTTGGCCAGCGACCGCTACCGGGCGCGTTGGAGTGTGGCGGCGGTGCAGGCGCAGTTGCCCTTGTTCGCCGGTATCGAGGCGCCGCCAGAAGCGCCAGTGAGCCTGCCGCAACCCTCGGTCAGCGAAGACCTGTTTGCCGATTACGCCAGTGTTGGCACCACCTTGGGCCCGCATCCACTGACCTTGTTGCGCCGCCGTCTCGATGCCCTGGGCTGTCGCAGCTCGCAGGCCCTGGAGGGCGCCGAGCATGGCGACAAAGTCAGCGTCGCCGGCCTGGTGACCGGCCGGCAACGCCCGCAGACCGCCAGTGGCGTCACCTTTGTCACCCTTGAAGATGAGTTTGGCAATGTCAACGTCGTGGTCTGGCGTGAGCTGGCCGAGCGTCAGCGCCGGGCCTTGGTTGGCTCACGCTTGCTGCGGGTGAGTGGGCGGCTGGAATCTGAAAGCGGTGTGCGCCACCTGATAGCCCAGCGCCTGGAAGATCTCAGCCCTTTGCTGCAAGGGCTGGATATCCGCAGCCGCGACTTCCGGTAGGAGCGGGCTTGCCCCGCGATAGCGGTATACCTGACACACCGCTATCGCGGGGCAAGCCGCTCCTACACCATCGCCAGGTGCTGTTTGCGAGTGGGTGCGGGAAAGGCGCGGTCAATGGCGCGCACGTCTTCGCTGCTCAGGGTCAGGCTGGCGGCCGCGGCATTCAGGCGTACATGCTCGGGATCGACCGCCTTGGGGATCGCAATGATGCCGTTCTGGCGCGTTACCCAGGCCAGGCTGACCTGCGCCGGGGTAGCACCATGGCGCTCGGCAATCTCGCTCAGGGTCGGGTGCTTGAGCAAACGGCCGGCCTGGGCCAACGGGCAGTAGGCCATGGTCGGCAATTGGCGTTGCTGGCTCCATGGCAACAGATCGAACTCGATACCGCGCTGGGCAGGGTTGTACAGCACCTGATTGGTGGCGCAGTCCGGGTTGTGCAGCTCGCGCAGGTCGTCAGTGTCGAAGTTCGATACGCCCCAACGGCGAATCTTGCCCGCTTCACGCAAGCGCTCGAAGGCTTCAACGGTTTCTTCCAGTGGGTGCTGGCCGCGCCAGTGCAGCAGGTACAGGTCGATGCAGTCGGTCCCCAGGCGTTTCAGGCTGCGCTCGCAGGCGGCCGGCACACCCTTGCGGCTGGCGTTGTGCGGGTACACCTTGCTGACCACGAACACCTGATCACGGCGCCCGGCGATGGCCTCGCCGACCACTTCTTCAGCCCCGCCCTCAGCGTACATTTCGGCGGTGTCGATCAGCGTCAGGCCCAGTTCGATCCCTTGCTGCAACGCGGCCACTTCAGCGTTGCGTTGGCCCGGATCTTCCCCCATGTACCACGTCCCCTGACCAATGGCCGGAACCTCTACACCGGCAAGTTTGACTGTGCGCATGTCACCTCCTGTGGGCGAGTTTGTTCTTGTAATACGTCGAGCAGCGCCTGGGCTGCTGCCGAGAGTTTATGATCAGCCAGCATCGACACGCCAATGCGCCGTTCAATAATCGGCTCGACCAGCGCCACGCACCGGGCGCCCAATTCTTCCATCTGGCCAATGCACAAGGCCGGCACGGCACTGACGCCCAGACCATTGGCAACCATACGGCCGATGGTCGACAGCTGGTGACTCTCAAAGGCCACCGCCAGCTTGCCATGCTCGGCCGCCAGGTGCTGCTCCAGTAATAACCGCACAGCGGAAGGCCGCTGCAAGGCAATGAAATCTTCGGCCAGCAGTTCATGCCAGCTGACCTGAGCCTGTAGCGCTAACGGTGAGTCAGCGGGCACCACCGCAACGAAACGGTCCAGGTACAACGGTGTGAACAGCAGCGGCGCACTGACTTCCGGTTCAATGCCAATACCCAGCTCGACGCGGCGGTGGCGGACCAGCTCCAGCACTTGCTCGTTGATGACGTCGTGTACGGTGACGTTGACCCGTGGATAGCGCTGACGAAACTCTTTCAACACTGCCGGCAACAGGTTACCGGCGTAGGCTGGCATGGCCGCAATCGACACCCGTCCCAGTTGCAGGGTGAAGCGCTGGCGCAGCAGTTCTTCGGTGTTGTCCCAGTCGGCCAGCAGTTGCCGGGCCAGGGGCAGCAGCACCTCGCCTTCAGGGGTCAGGTTGACGCTGCGCGTGGTGCGGCTGAGCAGGGCGCCGCCAAGGTTATCTTCCAGGGCCTTGATGGTCAGGCTCAGTGCCGGTTGCGACAGGTGCAGGCGCTCCCCGGCCTGGGCAAAGCTTCGGTATTTGGCAACAGTGACAAAGGCGCGTAGCTGCTTGACGTTCATCGGTACCGGCTATTCTTTTGGAAAATTAATCAAATGATCATAAAAACAAAATTAACAAATAAGTCGGTTGGGGTGAAGATGGCGCAAACGCTCGCCGACACCCTTGTCGGATCAACAACTACAAAAGGCGGATCAGCATGGCCGGACTGGACAAGCGCGTAGCAACCTATGAACAGGCTCTTGAAGGCCTGACCGACAACATGACGGTACTGGCCGGTGGTTTTGGCCTGTGCGGCATTCCGGAAAACCTCATCAACGAAATCAAGCGTCGTGGCGTCAAGGGCCTGACCGTGGTGTCGAACAACTGCGGCGTTGATGGCTTTGGCCTCGGCGTGCTGCTGGAAGATCACCAGATTCGCAAAATGGTCGCCTCCTACGTGGGCGAGAACGCCGAATTCGAACGTCAATTGCTCAGCGGCGAGCTGGAAGTGGAACTGACGCCACAGGGCACCCTGGCGGAAAAAATGCGTGCTGGCGGCGCCGGCATTCCGGCCTTCTTCACCGCGACCGGCTACGGCACTCCAGTGGCCGACGGCAAGGAAGTGCGTGAGTTCAACGGTCGCAAATACATCCTTGAAGAAGCCATCACCGGCGACTTCGCCATCGTCAAGGGCTGGAAGGCCGACCACTACGGCAACGTGGTGTACCGCAACACCGCGCAGAACTTCAACCCGCTGGCCGCCACGGCCGGCAAGATCACTGTGGTTGAAGTCGAAGAAATCGTCGAGCCGGGCGTCTTGCTGCCTACCGAGATCCATACCCCGGGTATCTATGTCGACCGGGTGATTGTCGGCACCTTCGAGAAGCGTATCGAAAAACGCACCCTCAAAGCCTGAACCGTCCCCGAACAGAACAACAAAGAGATCCTGACTATGGCACTTACCCGCGAACAAATGGCTCAGCGCGTCGCCCGCGAACTCAAGGACGGCTACTACGTCAACCTCGGTATTGGCATTCCAACGCTGGTGGCCAACTATGTCCCGGCCGATATGGACGTCATGCTGCAATCGGAAAACGGCCTGCTGGGCATGGGTGAATTCCCTACCGAAGCGCAGCTGGACGCCGACATGATCAACGCCGGCAAACAGACCGTGACTGCCCGCCGTGGCGCGTCGATTTTCAGCTCGGCCGAATCGTTTGCCATGATCCGTGGCGGCCATGTCGACCTGACCGTACTGGGCGCCTTCGAAGTGGACGTGGAAGGCAACATCGCCTCGTGGATGATCCCCGGCAAACTGGTCAAGGGCATGGGCGGGGCGATGGACCTGGTGGCCGGCGCCGACAACATCATCGTCACCATGACCCACGCCTCCAAAGACGGCGAATCCAAGTTGCTGCCCCGTTGCAGCCTGCCGCTGACCGGTGCCGGTTGCATTCGTAAGGTGCTGACCGACCTGGCTTACCTGGAGATCGAGAACGGCGCTTTCATTCTGCGTGAAACCGCGCCAGGGGTGACGGTCGAAGAGATCATCGAGAAGACCGCTGGCAAGCTGATCGTGCCGGATGATGTGAAAGAAATGACGTTCTAACGTTCGCTTTTTGGGCCTCATCGCGGGGCAAGCCCGCTCCTACAGGGAACCACGCATTCCTTGCAGGAGCGGGCTTGTCCCGCGATGAGGCCCTTGTCGTTTCAAATAAAACCAATAAAAGGAATTCCCCCGTGGCCGCTGATATCCAAGACAGCCGCTCCGCACGCTTTGCCCTGCGCTGCTCAAACTGGGCCGAACGCTGGTTCCCCGACTCCTGGGTGTTCGCCGCCCTGGCCGTGACGCTGGTCAGCGTTGCCGCCCTGGCGATGGGCGCCAAGCCGACCGACACCGCCAAGGCTTTTGGTGACGGTTTCTGGAGCTTGATTCCGTTCACCATGCAGATGGCTTTTGTGGTCATCGGTGGCTATGTGGTGGCGAGCTCGCCACCGGCGGTCAAGCTGATCGACCGCTTGGCACGCATCCCGAAAAACGGCCGCTCGGCAGTCTGCTGGGTGGCGTTGATCTCGATGCTCGCCTCGTTGCTGAACTGGGGATTGTCGTTGGTGTTCGGCGGCCTGCTGGTCCGCGCACTGGCGCGGCGTACCGACTTGCACATGGACTATCGCGCCGCCGGTGCCGCAGCCTATCTGGGCCTGGGGGCGGTCTGGGCGTTGGGCCTGTCGTCGTCGGCCGCGCAGTTGCAGGCCAACCCGGCCAGCCTGCCGCCGTCGATCCTGGCGATCACCGGGGTGATCCCGTTTACCGAAACCATTTTCCTCTGGCAGTCGGGCGTGATGCTGGCGGCGCTGGTGGTGATTTCCCTGATCGTGGCCTATGCCACCGCGCCTGGCCCGAGCAGTGCCCGTAGCGCTGCCGACTGTGGCGTTGACCCAAGCTTCTCGGCACCGCCACCACCGCAGCGCACGCGCCCGGGCGAGTGGCTGGAATACAGCCCGATCCTGATCTTGCTGCTGGTGGCCCTGGCTGCGGGCTGGCTGTACAACGAGTTCAGCACCAAACCGGCCATTACTGCGATTTCCGGGCTGAACACCTACAACCTGCTGTTCATCATGCTTGGCGCCTTGCTGCACTGGCGTCCGCGCAGCTTCCTCGATGCGGTGTCCCGTGCGGTGCCGACCACCACCGGGGTACTGATCCAGTTCCCGCTGTATGGCTCGATCGCAGCGATCCTCACCCAGGTTCAGGGGGCGGACGCGCAAACCCTGGCGCACCACATCTCGACCTTCTTTGTGCAGATCGCCTCGCATGACACCTATGCGCTGCTGATGGGCGTGTACTCGGCGGTGCTGGGCTTCTTCATTCCGTCGGGCGGTGGCAAGTGGATCATCGAAGCCCCGTACGTGATGCTGGTGGCCAATGACCTGCAGTACCACCTGGGCTGGGCGGTGCAGATCTACAACGCGGCCGAAGCGCTGCCGAACCTGATCAACCCGTTCTACATGCTGCCACTGTTAGGGGTACTGGGGCTGAAGGCACGTGACCTGATCGGCTTTTCCTTTGTGCAGTTGCTGGTGCATATCCCGCTGGTGTTGTTTCTGCTGTGGTTCCTCGGTACCACGCTGCAATACACCCCGCCAGTAATGCCAGGCTAATACCACCTGCTGTAGGAGCGGGCTTGCCCCGCGATAGCGGCGTGTCAGTCACAGCGCCTCGCGGGGCAAGCCCGCTCCCACACTGGAGGATCAGCTTGGGATCATGGCGAAGCCGACGCCAAACCGGTTCCAGGCGTTGATGGTGGCGATGGCCAGGGTCAGATTGACCACCTCGGCTTCGCTGAAGTGTTCAAGCAGAGCCCGGTATTGATGCTCTGGCGCATGTCGCTCGGGCAGGCGGGTCAGGCTTTCGGTCCAGGCCAGCGCGGCACGCTCGCGAGGCGTGAAGAACGTGGTCTCTTCCCAAACGCTCAAGGTTTGCAGGCGCGCCTCGGTTTCACCGGCCTTGCGTGCGTCATTGGCGTGCATGTTGACGCAATAGGCGCAGCCGTTGATTTGCGAGGCACGCAAGCGAATCAGCTCCAGCAGCGAAGATTCCAGGCCCGATTTGCCCAGGGCCATTTCCAGGCCGACCATGGCTTTGTACGCCTCGGGTGAATGCTTGGCCCATTCGATACGATTGCTCATCTGTGTGCTCCAGTCAGTGCTGCCTCAGGCAGGGATGGCACTACCTTAGCGCTGCTGCGTGGCACCTCGAATAGCCAATTGCGGCGATTCTCAGGAGGCCAATCCCTCCAGGGTCTGCAGGGTGTCACGCACGCGGTCCAGTGCCGGGTCGATGTCCAGCAGTTCGATGGCGCCAAAGCCCAGCAGCAAGCCTGGGCGGACCGGGGCCTGTGCGTAAAAGGGCGCCAACGAATACAGCCCGACCTCGACCTTGCGCGCCATGCTGATCAAAAAGTCCACGTCCAGATCGCCCTTGGTCAGGGCACTCAAATGATACCCCGCAGTGGCTGGGACCACCTCGAACCAGGGCGCCAGGTCCCCCTGCAAACGCTGCAGGATGCGCTGGCGGCGTGCGGCGTAAACTTCGTGCACGCGGCGAATGTGTTTAAGCAGTGCGCCTTCACTGATGAAACGGGCCAAGGCCCACTGGTTCAGCGTCGACGTGTGCCAATCGGTCAATTGCCTGGCGATACACAAGGCTTCGTGCAGGGCCGGCGGCATGATGGTGTAGCCCAGGCGCAGTTCCGGTAACAGGGTTTTCGAAAAGGTCCCGACGTAGGCGACCAGGCCATGGCGGTCCATGCTCTGCAGTGAGTCGCTGGGCCGCCCCTGGTAGCGGAACTCGCTGTCATAGTCGTCTTCGATGATGATTGCGCCCAATGCCGCCGCACGCGCCAGCAAGGCCTGGCGCCGCGCCTGGCTCATCGGCATGCCCAGCGGAAACTGATGTGAGGGGGTGACGTAAATCAAGCGGGTGCCGTCGGCAATCTGCTCCACGCACAGCCCCTGGTCGTCGACCGGAACGTACTGCAATTGCGCACCTTGAGACAGGAACAGCTGACGCGCGGGGGTGTAGCCGGGGTCTTCCATGGCCACCTGACAGCCCGGCTCGATCAGCACCCGGGCGATCAGGTCCAGCGCTTGCTGGGCGCCGTTGCACACCAGTACATCGGCGCTGGTGCAACGTACCCCGCGGGCAAAGGCGATATGCCGGGCAATCGCTTCACGCAGTTCCGGCAAGCCCTGATGGGCCGCATAACGGGCACTGCCACGACGTATCTGGCGCAGCGCGTACTGGTTACAGCGGCGCCATTCATCAAAGGGAAACTGCGCCTTGCTCGACGCGCCGCCGATGAAGTCATAGCGCAAGGTGCTGGGCGCCAAGTCAGCCAGCAAGTTGCGTCGTGCGCGCCACTTTTCCAGGGTCGAAGCGCTGGCCAGGGGCAGGGCAGCGGTGACTGGCGGCAAGCGGGTCGAGGCCGGGGTGATGAAGGTGCCTTTACCCACCGTGGCGCTGAGCAGGTTGTCGTAGGTCAGGCGGGAATAGGCTTCAGCCACGGTCTTGCGCGACACGCCCAGTTGCTCGGCCAGCAGCCGCGTTGGCGGCAGTTGCGTGCCCGCAGCCAGGCGCCCGCTGTCGATGCCTTCGCGCAGTTGCTGATAGAGCTGCTCGGCCAGGCCTTTATGGCCTTGCAGGTTGATATGAAGTTCCATGCCGGGGCCGGTTCGCGTGCAATTGACAGAGCAGCAGATTAACCGATCTGCCCGGGCACTGCCGTTGATCCCCTCGAACGACGTTTGCCCCCATGCGCGCCACACTTTAATCGTCGGGGTTCTCCGGCGTGTCGGCGAACCTCTTGCGCAAACAGGAGCGTCGCCATGTACCTGCGAACTCTGCTACTCGGCCTGGGGTTGTTAGTGACCGCCACCGTCCAGGCTTCCGAATCAACCGCTGTGTATCACTACGGCATGCCGCTGGATATCGCCAAGGTAGTGCAGATGAGCGAACCTGATAGCCAACTCTGCGATGTGGTGCAGGCCAGCATGGTCTATCTCGACTCTGCCGGTCAGCAACATACCTTGCAGTACCTCAAGCTGGCGCTGGCGTGCAGCGATGGCGGTTAAGCGCAGTCTGTAGGCAATGATCACCCTGGCCGGCCGCACCGCGCCGGGGTGGCTGGACGGTGCCCGCTGAGCAGGGCAGGAATCTGCTTGTGAAGATTTTTGCCAGCAACCACCGAATCGGCCAGATCCGGTGGTAGCCTTGCAGTGTCAGTCGCAATGGATCTGGTCATGGCCCAGCACAAGCTCAGCATTCGCCAACGCAATGTCGACAACATCCTTCTGGCGGCCGAGCAGGTCTTTGCGGAAAAAGGCTATGCCGGGACGGCCATGGCCGACATTGCCGAAGCGGCGCAGTTGCCGCGTAGCAATGTGCACTATTACTTCAGCACCAAGGCTGAGCTTTATCAGGCGGTGTTATTCGGCTTGCTCGATGTGTGGAAGCAGGATGCCCTGTGCTTTGAGCTTTACGACGATCCGCGCATCGTCCTCAGCAGCTACATCCGCGCCAAGATGAACCATTCGCGTACACGGCCCTTTGGCTCCAAAGTCTGGGCCAACGAGATCATCCATGGTGCGCCCAACCTTGGCGAGGCGCTGGACGACCCGCTGTACGACTGGGCCAAGATGAAGGAAGCGAAGATCCGCCAGTGGATCGACGATGGCCGCATCCTGGCGGTGGAGCCTTCGGGCTTGTTGTACATGATCTGGGCGTCGACCCAGCACTATGCCGATTTCAGCCATCAGGTGGGCGTGCTCAACGACCATCAGCCACTCAATGAATTGCAGTTCGAACGGGCGGTGCAGACGGTCACCAGTGTGATCCTGCGCGGCATCGGCCTGGAACCGTAGGCGCGGGCTTGCCCCGTGATTGCGCTATGCCTTCCGCACCGCCGCTCCAACAGGATGATTTTCTGACAAACAAGGAGTCCGCAATGACCTGGTCAGCAACCCAGTACAGCACCTTCGAAAACGAACGCACCCGGCCGGTGCGCGACCTGCTGGCGGCTTTGCCCCAGCGTCCGATCAACACCGCCATCGACCTCGGCTGTGGCCCTGGCAATTCGACCGAGGTGCTAGCCGAGCGTTTCCCGGGGGCGAAGGTCACTGCTCTCGACAGCTCCGAGGACATGCTCCAGGCTGCGCGCCAGCGTCTGCCTGACATCGAATTCACGTTGGGGGATATCGGTACCTGGACCGCGCCTGAAGGGGTGGACGTGATCCTCGCCAACGCGTCGCTGCAATGGCTGCCAGATCACGCATTGCTGTATCCGCACCTGGCCAGGCAATTGACCGAGGGCGGCCAGCTGGCGATCCAGACGCCGGACAACCTCGACGAACCCGCCCATCGCCAGGCTCGTGAAATCGCCAGCCGGGGGCCCTGGGCGCAGAAAATTGCGGCAATCAAGCACCCGCCACGGCACACCGCAGATTACTACTACGACATCCTCAGTCCGCATTGCCGGGAGGTGCAGGTCTGGCGCACCACCTATTACCACCCGTTGACGGGCGGCGCGCAAGCGGTGGTGGAGTGGTTCAAGGGTTCAGCGTTGCGGCCCTATCTGGCGGCCCTGAAGGCCAATGAACAAGCGGATTTCCTTCAGTTCTACCTGCAGGCGATGCAGCAAAGCTACCCGGCCGCCGCAGACGGCAAGGTGTTGTTGCCGTTCCCGCGCTTGTTCATTGTGGCCACGCGCTGAGCACGGGCTTCAGCGGCTGACTTGCCGGCGCGGCCAATGGCGGATCACCTGTAGGTACACCAGGGCATTGACCACGACCACCACCGAGCCCAATAGCACCTGAATACCCGGCGTCAGGCCCGCCGGGTAGATGATCGGCAGGATGTAGTGCTCAATGAAGCCGCCTTGGTAGCCCGCTTGGCCCGCGGCCTGGCGTAAGTAATTTTCCCAGTCGGTGAGCGGGCAGTACAAGTGCAGGAACTCCACGGCGATGCCCCAGCTCAGGGCTGGCAAGTGCCACCACAGTACGCCGCGCCATTTGAGCACCAACAAGCCGCCAAACAGCACGAAGACTATGAACAGCAGGTGAAACAGCACCAGGCCTTCGGCGCCGAGGCGGTAGAGCATGACGATGCACCTTTGCGGTGGCGGATGCGGGTATGCACCATTATGCGGGAGTAGTGGTGTTTACTTAGAAAAAATCTCGCAACTTGGATGTCGGGCCGGTGGGAGCGGGCTTGCCCCGCGATGCGATGTGTCTGACATATCGCTATCGCGGGGCAAGCCCGCTCCCACCGGGACAAGGGGTCTCAGGAAGCTTCGCGGTAGGGGTTGCGCGGGTCGTGCTGCCAGTCGAGGAACGGTTTGCCGGTGTCCTGCGGCACCATGTCGATACAGTCCTGCACCGGGCAGGTGATCTGGCACAGGTTGCAGCCCACGCACTCGGCGTCGATCACCTCGTAACGACGGCTGCCATCGGCCTGCTTGAGGCTGGCGATGGCCTGGTGCGAGGTGTCTTCACAGGCGATGTGGCAACGGCCGCAACCGATGCAGGCGTCCTGATCGATCTTGGCGATGACCTGGTAGTTGATGTCCAGGTACTTCCAGTCGGTGGTATGGCTCACCGCACGCCCGCTGAAATCTTGCAGGCTGCGATAGCCCTGACTGTCCATCCAGCGCGACAGGCCATCCTTCATGTCTTCGACAATGCGAAAACCATGGAGCATGGCTGCCGTGCACACCTGCACCGCGCCGCAACCCAGGGCAATGAACTCGGCAGCATCACGCCAGCTGCCGATACCGCCGATACCGCTGATGGGCAAGCCACGGGTGGCCGGGTCGCGGGCGATTTCGGCGACCATGTTCAGGGCAATGGGTTTGACCGCCGAGCCGCAGTAGCCGCCGTGGGTGCTCATGTCGCCGACAATCGGCAGGGCCACCATGCGTTCGAGATCGACGCTGGTGATCGAGTTGATGGTGTTGATTAGCGACACCGCGTCGGCGCCGCCACGGTGGGCCGCGCGGGCAGACTGGCGGATGTCGGTGATGTTGGGCGTGAGTTTGACGATCACCGGCAGCGAGCAGTGGGTCTTGCACCAGCGTGTGACCTGTTCGACATACTCCGGCACCTGGCCTACCGCCGCGCCCATGCCGCGCTCGGGCATGCCGTGCGGGCAGCCGAAGTTCAGTTCGATGCCATCGGCACCGGTGGCTTCCACCAGTGGCAGGATGGTTTTCCACGCCTGCTCGTTACACGGCACCATCAGCGACACGACCAGGGCACGGTCGGGCCAGGCCTTTTTCACCTGGGTGATTTCCCGCAGGTTGATCTCCAGCGAACGGTCGGTAATCAGCTCGATGTTGTTGATGCCCATCACCTCGCGGTTGACCCCGTAATGGGCCGAGTAGCGCGAGGACACGTTGACGGCGGCCGGGTCTTCGCCGAGGGTTTTCCACACCACGCCGCCCCAGCCTGCCTCATAGGCGCGGACTACGTTGTAGGCTTTGTCGGTGGGCGGCGCAGAGGCCAGCCAGAACGGGTTGGGCGCCTTGATGCCAGCAAATTCGATCGACAGGTCAGCCATTATGCAGCCTCCACATTGAGCGTCAGTTGCGCATGAATGGCCTCGGCGGCCAGCTTGCCGTGTTGTACCGCTTGCACCGTGAGGTCCTGGCCCAGATGGGTGCAGTCGCCGCCGGCATAGACGCCGGGCAGGCTGGTGCGCATCTGTTCATCGACGCGAATGCGTTCGCCATCGCGTGCCAGCATCTGCGCGCTGTGGTCACTCAGGGCCTGATCGTCGAAGGCCTGACCGATGGCTTTGAAGATGGCATCGGCGGCCAGTTCGAAGGTTTCTCCAGTGCTGTGCAGGCGGCCGTCGATCAGCTGTGTGCGAGCAAAGCGCATACCGCGCACTTTGCCCTGATCATCCAGCAGCACCTGCTCCGGCTGTGCCCAGGTCAGCAGGCGTACCTGATTCTCTTTAGCGATGTGCTGCTCATGCTCGGTGGCGCCCATGTCTTCGATGCCACGGCGGTACACCAGATTGACGTCGCGGGCGCCGAGGCGGGCCATCTGTACGGCCATGTCGATGGCGGTATTGCCCGCGCCGAGGACGATGCAGCGATCGGCCACGGGCAGGGCAGTGAGGTCTTCGGCCTGACGCAGTTCGCGAATGTACTCGGTGGCAGCGAGCATGCCGGGCGCGGTCTCGTTGGCCAGGCCCAACTGGCGGCTGGCGTTCAGGCCCAGGCCGAGAAACACCGCGTCGAACTGCTGTTGCAGTTCGGTCAGGGTGAGGTTTTCACCCAGCACCTGGCCGTGACGGATCTCGATACCACCGATCTGCAGAACGAAGTCCACTTCGCGCTGGGCGAAGTCATCGACCACTTTGTATTTGGCGATGCCGTATTCGTTGAGACCACCGGCCTTGGGCCGTGCTTCGAAGATCACCACATCGTGACCGTGCCAGGCCAGACGGTGCGCACACGACAACCCGGCAGGGCCAGCACCCACCACCGCGATGCGCTTGCCGGTACTGGCGGCGCGCTGGAACGGGTGTTCTTCGAACTCGGCGTGATCGAGGGCGTAACGTTGCAACAGGCCGATCAGCACCGGGGCGCATTCCTGATGGTGGTTACGCACACAGGCCTGTTGGCAGAGGATTTCAGTCGGGCAAACACGTGCGCAACTGCCGCCAAGGATGTTGGCCGAGAGGATTTTCTCTGCCGCGCCTTGCACGTTTTCCTGATGGATGTTGCGGATGAACGAGGGAATGTCGATGTCGCTGGGGCAGGCGTTGACGCAGGGCGCGTCATAGCAATACAGGCAGCGTGACGCTTCGACGGCGGCCTGCCGGGCGTTGAGTGGTGGCGCCAGGTCGCTGAAGTGTTCGGCCAGGCTGGCGTTGTCGGTGGACGGTCGCGGGAGATGGTTGAGGGACTCGATCACGGTAGTTTCCTCATGGTTCTTATAGTTTTAATGCCTGGATCGCGGGGCAAGCCCGCTCCCACCGAGGTAGGAGCGGGCTTACCCCGCGAAGCTATTCAGCGCTTGACTGCAGTTGGCCGCTGATGCTCAGCACGCTTACTCAACAAATCGAACACCGCCGGGTACGCCGGGCGCTCGATGTAGCGCCCGGCGCCACGCTCGGCGCGCAGGTCGCCATTGGCCCAGACCAGCTTGCCCTGGCTGATGGTGTGGCTGGGGATACCGCGCACGGTCTTGCCTTCGAAAATGTTGAAATCAACCTGTTGATGGTGGGTCGCCGCAGAAATAGTGCGGGTGCCCTGCGGATCCCAGAGCACCAGGTCGGCATCGGCGCCGACCCGCAAGGCACCTTTACGCGGGAACAGGTTGAAGATTTTCGCCGTGTTGGTGGAGGTCAGCGCGACGAAGTCCTGCATCGACAACTTGCCGGTGTTCACCCCTTCATCCCAGAGCACCGCCATGCGGTCTTCAATACCGGCGGTGCCGTTGGGAATGCGGCTGAAGTCGTCGCGGCCGGCGGCTTTCTGTTCGGCGCAGAAGCAGCAGTGGTCGGTGGCGGTGGTATGCAGGTTGCCCGACTGCAGGCCATGCCACAGGGCAGCCTGGTGCCCGTCCTCGCGCGGCCGGAAGGGGGGACTCATGACGTAGCCAGCGGCGGTTTGCCAATCGGGGTGACGGTAGACGCTGTCGTCCAGCAACAAGTGCCCGGCCAATACTTCGCCGTACACCGGCTGGCCATTGGCGCGGGCATAGGTGATTTCATCCAGCGCTTCGCGGGTCGAGACATGCACCAGGTACACCGGGGTCCCCAGGGTTTCGGCAATGCGAATGGCGCGGCTGGCGGCTTCACCTTCGACCTGGGACGGGCGCGACAACGGATGCGCTTCAGGGCCGGTGATGCCCTGGGCAAGCAGTTTGCGTTGCAGGTGATAGACCAGCTCGCCATTTTCCGCATGCACGGTGGGCACCGCGCCCAGCTCCAGGCAGCGCTCAAAGCTGGCGACCAGGGTGTCGTCGGCCGCCATGATGGCATTCTTGTAGGCCATGAAATGCTTGAAGCTGTTGACGCCGTGCTGGCTGACCAGCTCGCCCATCTCCTGGCGTACCTGCTCGCTCCACCAGGTAATGGCGACGTGAAAGCCGTAGTCGGCGGCGGACTTCTCTGCCCAGCCGCGCCACTGATGAAAGGCTTCGAGCAAGGATTGCTGCGGGTTGGGAATAACGAAGTCGATGATCGACGTGGTGCCACCGGCAAGCCCTGCAGCGGTGCCGCTGTAGAAGTCTTCGCTGGCGACGGTACCCATGAACGGCAACTGCATATGGGTGTGCGGGTCGATGCCGCCCGGCATCAGGTACTGGCCGCTGCCATCAAGCACTTCGCAGCCGTTGGGAAGGTCGAGGTCGGTGCCGATGGCCTTGATCACGCCGTCGGCACACAGCACGTCGGCGCGATAGCTTTCCTCATGGGTAATCAGGGTGGCGCCACGAATCATAAGCGTCATCAGATGCTCCTCGCAGGCTTGACCGGTTGGTACCGGTTCTAGGTTTTGTACTGATTGCAGCGTAGGTCAAAAGCTGTCACTGCTGTCAGGAATTGAATCTAGTAGCGGTTCAGGATTAGGGCAAATAATTAATTTATAAGCTTATAACAACGCTAACTAGCTGAAATTAAACGAATAACTCTGTTATTTGATGTGTGAGGAAAACGACCAGTGGTCCTGTCGTTCTTGACAGGTTGTGGAAATGGTCAAGATTTCTCATGGGCACCCGTGATTGCCCCCATAGCCGTGCAAGTACCTCCAAAACACAAAAAATAGTGGAGTGGCCATGCAGCAGACCCGATCGCAAGTGCGTGAACGCGATGGCTTGTATGAACTGGACGCCGGTAGCGACGTCCTCGACAGCCCCCGATACAACCACGACATCGCGCCGACCAAGGTGCATGAGCGCACCTGGAACAAATGGCACATCACCGCGTTGTGGGTTGGTATGTCGATCTGTGTGCCGACCTATACCTTGGGCGGCGTTCTGACGGCTTATTTCGGCCTGACCGTAGGAGAAGCGTTGCTGGCGATCCTGCTGGCCAACGTGGTGGTGCTGATACCGCTGACGCTCAATGCCTTTGCCGGCACCAAATACGGCATCCCGTTTCCGGTGTTGCTGCGCTCTTCGTTCGGTATCATCGGTTCCAACGTGCCGTGCCTGATCCGCGCGCTGGTAGCGTGCGGCTGGTTCGGTATCCAGACGATGTTCGGTGGCCTGGCCATTCACTTGTTCCTGGGCTCGCTGTCGGCCGACTGGAAGGCGTTGGGCGGCACCGGTGAGGTGATCGGTTTCATGCTGTTCTGGTGCCTGAACCTGTGGGTGGTGCTACGCGGCGCCGAGTCGATCAAGTGGCTGGAAACCCTGTCGGCACCGCTACTGGTTTTGGTGGGGGCCGGGTTGCTGGTCTGGGCCTTGCCCAACGTCTCGATCAGCGAACTGATGGCGCAACCGCCCAAACGGCCGGAAGGGGCCAGTGTCTATGGTTACTTCTTTGCCGGGCTGACGGCGATGGTGGGCTTCTGGGCCACCTTGTCGCTGAACATTCCCGACTTCAGTCGCTACGCCAAAAGCCAGAAAGACCAGATCCTCGGGCAGATTTTCGGCCTGCCACTGACCATGTTTCTGTTCGCAGCGCTGGGGGTGGTGCTGACCGCTGCCTCGGCGTCACTGGTGGGGGAAACGGTGTCTGACCCGGTGAGCCTGATCGGGCATATTCAGAGCCCGATGTGGGTAGCCCTGGCCATGGCCTTGATCATCATCGCGACCTTGTCGACCAACACCGCAGCCAACATCGTTTCGCCCACCAACGACTTCCAGAACCTGGCCCCCAAGTGGATCGGCCGCACCAAGGCGGTGCTGCTGACCGGGCTGGTGGGGCTGTTGCTGATGGCCCATGAACTGCTGAAAAAGCTCGGTTTGATTGTCAGTGACGTCAGCCTTGAGAGCGTCTATTCCAACTGGCTGCTGGGCTACTCCAGCCTGTTGGGGCCGATCGCCGGGATCATGGTGGTGGACTACTTCCTGATCCGCAAACAGACCCTCGACCTGGCCGGCCTGTACCGCGATGACACTTACCCGGCCTGGAATGCCGCAGGCTTCATCGCCTTCGGGGTGCCGGTAGCGCTGACCTTGCTGTCGCTGCAAAGCACGGCGTTCAGCTGGTTCTACGATTTCGGTTGGTTCACCGGCTCCGCCTTGGGCGGGCTGATCTACTACGGGCTTGGCCAACTCAAGCCGGCCCGCACGGCCAACCTCAAACCCACCGTGTAGCGCCTAGGGCCCGTAGAGGCCGGGAGATAAGCATGCAAACAGCACAGGACGTTCTGCAATCGAGCCAACCGCACATCAACGCCGAGCGCCTTTGGCAATCGTTGATGGACCTGGCCCGCCTGGGCGCGACGGCCAAAGGCGGGGTGTGTCGGTTGGCCTTGACCGACCTTGATCGCCAGGCCCGTGATCTGTTCGTCAAATGGACCGAAGCGGCGGGCTGCACGGTGAGCATCGACGGCGTCGGCAATATTTTTGCCCGCCGTCCCGGGCGCAACCCGCAGTTGCCGCCGGTGATGACTGGCAGCCATATCGACACCCAGCCCACCGGCGGCAAGTTCGACGGCTGCTTTGGTGTGCTGGCCGGGCTGGAAGTGATGCGCACCCTCAATGATCTGAACATCGAGACTGAGGCGCCGCTGGAAGTGGTGGTGTGGACCAACGAAGAAGGCTCGCGTTTTGCCCCGTGCATGATGGGCTCTGGAGTGTTTGCCGAGAAGTTCACCCTGGAGCAGACCCTGGCCAAGACCGACGCCGAAGGCATCAGCGTCGGCGAGGCGCTCAATGCCATCGGCTATGCCGGGCCCAGAGCGGTCAGCGGCCACCCGGTGGGGGCCTATTTCGAAGCGCACATCGAGCAGGGCCCGATCCTTGAAGACCAACAGAAAACCATCGGCGTGGTGCTGGGCGCCCTCGGGCAGAAATGGTTCGACCTGACCTTGCGCGGTGTCGAAGCACACGCGGGTCCGACGCCGATGCATCTGCGCAAAGACGCCCTGGTCGGTGCCAGCGCGGTGGTTGCCGCAGTCAACCGCGTGGCCTTGGAACATCAGCCGCATGCCTGTGGCACAGTGGGGTGTCTGCAGGCTTATCCGGGCTCGCGCAACGTGATTCCCGGTGAAGTGCGCATGACCTTGGATTTCCGTCATCTGGAGCCGGCCCGGCTCGACTCGATGATTGCTCAGGTACGTGATGTGATCAGCAGCACCTGCGAGCAGCATGGGCTCAGCCATACCCTGACACCGACTGCCGATTTCCCGCCGCTGTACTTCGACAAGGGCTGCGTCGAGGCGGTACGCAGTGCGGCGCAGGGGCTGGGGTTGTCGCACATGGACATTGTCAGTGGTGCCGGGCATGACGCGATTTTTCTCGCCGAGCTGGGGCCAGCGGGGATGATTTTCGTGCCTTGTGAAGGTGGGATCAGCCATAACGAAATCGAGAATGCCTCGCCCCGGGACCTGGCCGACGGTTGCGCGGTGCTGCTGCGCGCCATGCTGGCGGCGGCGCAGGCGGTGGCGCGGGGGAGGGAGGCGGCGTAGCCTTCGATCGCGGGGCAAGCCCGTTCCACAGGCAGTTCAGATAACCTGTGGGAGCGGGCTTGCCCCGCGATCAAAGACTGTCCCGCACCATCTGCAAAAACGTCGCCACCAGCCGCCGCGAACTCTGCTCGCGCAAGCACACCAGGGTCTCGGTCAGGCGCCGCTGACAATCGACAATCGGCAGCGCACACACCCGCGCATCGGCGCCGAACTCGGCTGCCGACACCACCCCCACGCCAATCCCCACCACCACCGCCTCGCGCGCCGCTTCACGACCTTCAACCTGGATCGCCGGACGAATGCGCAGGCCCGCGCGTTGCATTTCTTCTTCCAGGGTTTGTCGGGTTACCGAGCCCGGTTCACGTAACACGATGGGGGTGTCGTCAAGGTCGGCCAGGCTGATCGATTCGCGGTCGGCCCAGGGGTGGTGACGGGACACGAACGCCACCATCGGATCGCTGCGCATCGGCACGCACAGCAGGCGCTCATCATCCACGTCGCGGCCAAGCAGGGCCAAGTCGGCCTGATAATTGAATAGCCGTAGCAGCGACTCATCAGTGTTACCGGTTTCCACCTTGACGCTGATGCCGGGGTACTGCTGGCAGAACTGGGCGATTTGCGGCAGCACGTGCACCGGCGCGTCTACCGCCAGCACCAGGGTGCCGGTCTGCAACGCCCGTGAGTCCTGCAGCAGCTCATGGGCCTCGGCCTCGCAGGCGAACAGGCGTTGGGTAATGCCCAGCAGGCGCTCACCAAGGTCGGTCAATTGCACGGAACGTTTGTTGCGATGAAACAGCAATACGCCGAAGCGCTCTTCGAGTTTGCGTACCTGGTCGGAGATTGCCGGCTGGGTCAGAAACAGGCGTTCGGCAGCACGGGTGAAGCTGCCGTGCAGGGCAACGGCATGAAAGGCTTTCAACTGGGCATGGGAAACCGACATCGAAGTACCTATTACAAGCTGAGCTTATTTGTGAAATACGATAAATCGATTTTATTTATCAGTCAGTAATTGTTTCTATCTCATCCAGCCCGCCCTGTCACCTGCAGTGACTGGTGGGTCATGGACCTGGCTGACAAGGCATAACAATACCCGCATGCTCCAGGTTCCATCTGACCAGGTGACGGCCCCGACCGGCCGCCACGCAGTGCGCAACACAACAACAAAACAGGCGTTTTTTCAAATTCTGCCGGCACACTCAAGCTCCGAGGTCAGGGTCACCATGAATAAACACATTGCAGATATAAAGCGTTGGCGCGTGCAGATTTTTGCCGTTACCTGGATTGCCTACGCTGCGTTCTACTTCACCCGCAAAGCCTTCTCGGTCGCCAAGTTGGGCATCGGCGAAGACCCAAGCTTCACCCTCGATAAAATGGCCATGGCCAACCTCGACGCCATCTACCTGGCGGCTTACGCAGTAGGGCAGTTCACCTGGGGTATGCTCGCCGACCGTTTCGGGCCACGGGTGGTGGTGCTGGGCGGCTTGATCATTTCTGCGGCGGCGGCCCTGGTCATGGGCAGCTACGCGACCTTCCCGATTTTCGCTACCTGCATGCTGGTTCAGGGCTTGGCGCAGTCCACTGGCTGGGCGGGGTTGTGCAAGAACATCGGCAGTTTCTTCCCATCATCGCAACGCGGACGGGTGCTGGGGCTATGGAGCTCGTGCTACGCCTTTGGCGGCCTGGTTGCCTCGCCATTCGCCGGCTGGTGGGCCTACACCCTGGTCGGCAGCTGGCATGCGGCGTTCTTTTCCAGCGCCGCAGTGGTGGCGCTGGTGGCCGTGTTGTTCTTCTTTTTGCAGCGCAACAAGCCTGAAGACGTTGGCCTGCCAGCGGTCGAGCCAGAACCTGAAAGCATGGTGCCCGGCACGACCATTTGCAGTGTCTGGGCGCCGTTGCGCGAGATTCTGCGTAACCGCACGGTGCTGACCCTGGGCCTGGCCTATTTCCTGCTCAAGCCGGCCCGCTACGCGATTCTGTTGTGGGGGCCGGTGATCGTCTTTGAACAGATGCCTTCGGTGGGCAAAGTCGGTGCGGCGATCATTCCTACCGCTTTCGAACTGGCCGGCCTGCTGGGGCCGATCATGATCGGTCTGGCTTCAGACAAACTCTTCGGTGCCCGGCGTATGCCGGCCTGTGTCATCAGCCTGCTGGTGCTCACCGTGGTCCTGGGCTTGTTCATGGGTGCGATGCAAAGCGGCAGTGTGGCGCTGGTGGTGGCCTTGCTGTTCGTCATGGGCCTGACCCTGTACGGACCTGACTCGATGATCAGTGGCGCTGCTGCCATTGACTTCGGTACCGCCAAAGCCGGTGCCACGGCCGCCGGTTTCGTCAACGGCTGTGGTTCGGTCGGCGCCATCCTCGGCGGCTTGCTGCCGGGTTATTTCGACGGGGTCACGGTGTTTATCGTGTTTGCCGGTTGCGCACTGTTCTCGGCGTTGGTCCTGGTACCGCACTGGAACAGCCGCCCGGCAACGCCTGAGCACACCCCGGCAGTGGCACCGAACACCGCCATGGCCATCAAACCGCTGCGTACCTGAATACGACGAGGACACCGACCATGAGACCCTTCTGGCTGCAACAGGCGCTGGATCAGGAAGATCAACCTGCATGCCCGCCGCTGGCAACCGACACACAATGCGATGTGTGCATCGTCGGCGGTGGTTACACCGGGCTGTGGACGGCGCTGATGCTCAAGGAGCTGAACCCGGCGCTGGATGTCGTGCTGCTCGAAGCCGACATCTGTGGTGCCGGGGCCAGTGGGCGTAATGGCGGTTGTGCGTTGTCGTGGTCGGCCAAGTATTTCACCCTCGAACGGCTGTTCGGGATGCAGGAGGCGGTGCGTCTGGTCAAGGCGTCGGAGCAGAGCATTTATGCGATCGGCGATTTTTGCCGGGCGCATGGCGTCGACGCCGATTACCGCCTCGATGGCACCTTGTACACCGCCACCAACCGCGCCCAGATGGGCGCCACCGATGGCGTGATCGCCGCCCTGGAGCGTCAGGGCATCAATTCGTTCCAGCGCCTGCCGGTGGAGCAGGTGCAGCGCATGGCCGGTTCGGCCAAACACCTGGAGGGCTGGTTTTCGCCCGCCGCAGCCACCGTGCAGCCGGGCAAACTGGTGCGTGGCCTGCGCCGGGTGGCCTTGCAAAAAGGTGTGCGCATTTATGAAGGCACCGCCATGACCGGCCTGCAGGAAGGCCCGCAGGCCGGTATCGAAACCCGCAATGGCACGGTGCGCGCCGGACGCGTGGTGCTGGCCCTCAATGCCTGGATGGCGCGGGCGTTCCCGCAGTTCGAGCGCAGTGTGGCGATTGTTTCCAGTGACATGATCATCACCGAGCCTCGCCCGGAGCTGCTGGGTCAGATCGGCTTGACCAGCGGCGTCAGCGTGCTGGATTCACGGATCTTCGTGCACTACTACCACAACACCAGCGATGGCCGACTGATGCTCGGCAAGGGCGGCAACACCTTCGCCTATGGTGGGCGAATGCTGCCGGTGTTCGACCAACCGTCTCCCTACGAGGCGCTGCTACGGCGCAGTCTGGGTGAGTTCTTCCCGAGCCTGGCCCAGGTACCGGTGGCCGCGACCTGGAATGGCCCTTCGGACCGTTCGGTGACCGGCCTGCCGTTCTTTGGCCGGTTGGGGGCGCACGCTAACGTCTTCTATGGCTTTGGTTACTCGGGCAGTGGCGTCGGGCCGTGTCATATGGGGGGGCAGATCCTCTCTTCGCTGGCCCTGGGGCTGGACAATGAATGGACCCGTTCACCGCTGGTCAACGGACCGCTGGGATACTTCCCGCCTGAACCGATCCGCTATCTGGGCTCGTTGATGGTGCGCAATGCCATTCGTCGCAAGGAACAGGCCGAAGACCACGGCCGCCGTCCGCGGCATATGGACGTCCGCCTGGCGCGCTTTGCCGCGGCGGCGGGCAAGGCCGACAAGGCCTGAGTGGTTTTTTTGTCGATTGCCTGAACGAGGATGTATAAACTGCACCCACTTTGCTGGTCGCTACCTGAACTGGCAGTTGAAACAAAGAGAGTCGAAATGGGCGCACAGTGGAAAGCCAAGCATAGAGAAACAGCAGCCAACGCCAAAGGCAAGATCATGGGCAAGCTGTCCAAGGAGATCCAGATCGCTGCGAAGGCCGGCGCCGACCCGGACATGAACCCACGTCTGCGCCTGGCCATTGAACAGGCTAAAAAAGCCTCGATGACACGCGAGACCCTCGAGCGCGCCATTCGCAAAGGCGCAGGCCTTGATGGTGAAGCGGTGAACTACACGGCGGTAACCTACGAAGGCTTTGCCCCGCACCAGGTGCCGCTGATCGTCGAATGCCTGACCGACAACGTCAACCGCACCGTGGCGCAGATCCGCGTGCTGTTCCGCAAGGGCCAGCTGGGTGCTTCGGGTTCGGTCGCCTGGGACTTCAACCATGTTGGCCTGATCGAAGCGACACCGAACAGCCCTGACGCAGATCCGGAAATGGCTGCTATCGAAGCGGGCGCCCAGGATTTTGCCGAAGGTGAAGAAGAAGGCTCGACCCTATTCATCACCGATACCACCGACTTGGATGCTGTGCAGAAAGCCTTGCCTGCCCAAGGTTTCACCGTGGCTTCGGCAAAAATCGGTTACACCCCGAAGAACCCGGTCAGCGGCTTGAGTGACGAGGCGATGGCCGAGGTTGAAGAGTTCCTCAGCGCCATCGATGACCACGACGACGTGCAAAACGTCTACGTCGGCCTGGCCGGCTGATCCCCGGTTCGCTGGAACTGTCTTGATCATCCGGTGTGGGAGCGGGCTTGCCCCGCGATAGCGATAGGTCTGTTACGTCGCATCGCGGGTCAAGCCCGCTCCCACATTTGGCCCGTTCCTGCTGACCCTGCATTTGTGCATATCTGATAAGACTTAAGTCCGATGGCAGTCAGACGATAGCCAGCCATACTCGATATTCGCCCTCTAAATAACAACAAACTCAGGGTTCAGTATCGATGACTTATCAGCACAGCTATGCCCGTTCCATCGCCGATCCCGCTGCTTTCTGGGCCGAGCAGGCCGATGGCCTGGCCTGGTATCGCAAGCCCCTGCAAACCCTCAGCGAGAATTCCGATGGCACCCACCAGTGGTTCGCCGACGGGCGTCTGAACAGTTGCTACCTGGCCCTGGATCATCAGATCGAGCAAGGCCGTGGCGAGCAAACCGCGCTGATCTACGATTCGCCGGTCACCGGCGCTCAACAAACCTTTACCTACAACCAGTTGCGCGACGAAGTGGCGCGCCTGGCCGGGCTGCTACGCTCGCTCGGGGTGCAAAAGGGTGACGGGGTCATCATCTACATGCCGATGGTGCCGCAGGCGGCGATGGCGATGCTCGCCTGCGCGCGTATCGGGGCGGTGCATTCGGTGGTGTTCGGCGGTTTTGCCGCCAACGAGCTGGCGCTGCGGATCGACGATGCGCGTCCGACCTTGCTGCTCACCGCTTCATGCGGCCTGGAGTTCGACCGGGTCATCGAATACAAGCCGCTGGTGGATCGCGCCTTGCAGCTGGCCCGCCATCAGCCGCGGCAGGTGCTGGTGTTGCAGCGGCCACAGGCGCGGGCAACGCTGGTAGAAGGTCGTGACCTGGACTGGCAAGACGCCGTGGCCACAGCCAGCGCGGTGGAGCCAGTGGAGCTGGCAGCAGCCGACCCGCTGTACATCATGTACACCTCGGGCACCACCGGAAAACCCAAGGGTATCGTCCGCGAAAACGGCGGCAACGCCGTCGCCCTTGGCTTTGCCATGCGCCATATCTACGGCATGCAAGCGGGTGACGTGTGGTGGGGGATTTCTGATGTCGGCTGGGTGGTTGGCCATTCGCTGATCGTCTACGGCCCGTTGATGAACGGCTGCACCACGGTGTTCTATGAGGGCAAACCGATCCGTACGCCGGACGCTGGCGCTTACTGGCGGGTGGTTGAGCAGTACCGCGTCAACGGCTTGTTCTGCGCGCCGACCGCCATGCGTGCGATCCGCAAGGAAGACCCTGAAGGCCAACTGTTGCGTCGTTACGACCTGAGTTCCCTGCGTCAGTTGTTCCTGGCCGGTGAAAAGTTGGACTCCAGCACCCATCAGTGGCTGGAGTCGACCAGCGGCAAGGCTGTTCACGATCACTGGTGGCAAACCGAAACCGGCTGGCCGGTGACCGCACCTTGTGTGGGGCTGGACGGCAGCGCGGCGCGCCCTGGTTCGAGCAACCGCGCGGTGCCGGGCTACCATGTGCGTGTGCTGGATGACGACGGCCAACTGCTGGGGGCCAACCAGCAAGGCGCCATCGTCATCGCCTTGCCGTTGCCACCGGGTTGCAGCCAGACCTTGTGGGGCGACCACCAGCGTTACCTGGACGCCTACCTCAGCACCTATCCGGGCTACTACCACACCGGTGATGGTGGTTATCTCGACGAAGACGGCTTTGTCTACATCATGGGGCGCACCGACGACGTCATCAACGTCTCCGGCCATCGCCTGTCTACCGGCGAAATGGAGGATCTGGTGGCCCGTCATGCGGCGGTGGCCGAGTGTGCGGTGATTGGTGTGCATGACGAGATCAAGGGGCAGGTGCCCTTGGCCCTGGTGGTGCTCAAGGACGGTCAGGCGATCAGTGAAGCGGCGTTGCAGAGCGAGCTGGTGGCCAGCGTGCGCGAGCAGATCGGAGCGTTGGCGTGTTTCAACCAGGTCAGGGTGGTCAAACGCCTGCCCAAGACCCGTTCGGGCAAGATCTTGCGCGCCGTGCTACGTAAAATTGCCGACCAGCAGGCCTACACACCGCCCTCGACACTGGATGATCCGGCGGTACTTGGCGAAATCGAAGCGGTGCTGGCGAGCTTCGCCCGCGCAGGCTGAATGCTAATGCTGTAGGTAACTGTCTTGCACCACCTGTGGGAGCGGGCTTGCCCCGCGATTGAAGTGTATCTGTCACACCGCGATCGCGGGGCAAGCCCGCTCCCACAGCAAGCCCGCTCCTACTGTAATTGCCCCAGGCGGCTACGGGTCCGCGCCAGGTCGCTGGCGCTGCCGGCGAGGCTATCAGCCAGTGGCCTGCTGCCAATCAGCACCAGATGCTTGTCCTGGTCATACAGCACGTCCACCAGGTTGATGAAGCGCTGCTGTTCGGCAATCGAACACGCCTCCAGACACGGCAAGCCGTCGATAATCCAGTGGTCGAAGCGCTGGGCCAGTTCCAGATAATCAATCACGGCCGTAGGCTGTTCGCAGATCTGGGCAAAATCAAACCCCACCGTACCCTCCGCGATCAACCGGGCCTGCAACTGACGCTGGCCCACGTTCAGTATCTGCGGTGCGCTTTCAAACGCCGGCAAGCGCAACGCCTGGCGTTGTTCAGCGCTGCCCGGCCAGAGGTAGTGGCCCTGAGTAAAACGCTGCTGGCTGGTATTGCCCGGCAGGCTGCGGTAGTCCTGGTCGCCACCCACTTCCAGCACCTGCATCTGACTGTTGATCAGGCGGATCACCGGCTCGAAACGCTGGTGATAGAGCGGGTTGGGCAACAGGCCTTCGGGGGCATAGTTGGAGGTCAGCAGAACGAAGATGCGCCGCTCGAACAAGGCCTGGAACAGGCGGGTGATCAGCATCGCATCGCCGATATCGTGCACATGGAACTCATCGAAGCACAGCACCTGACAGCCTTGCAGCAATTGATCCAAGGTGCAGGCCAGGGCGTCTTGCTGGTGGCGGTGTTCGAACATGCCCTGGTGCAAGCGGGCAAAGAAGTCATGAAAGTGTAAACGGCGCTTGTGCACGTGGGGCAGGGCCTGAAAGAAGCCGTCTAGCAGCCAGCTCTTACCTCGTCCGACCGCGCCATGCAGGTACAGACTGCGGGCCCGGCCACTGTCCAGGCGCCCAGCCTCAGCGATCATGTGTTCAATGACCTGCAACTGACCTGCGCTCAAGGTGAAACCCTGCGCAGCGGCCTTGTGGCGAAAATGCTGACGAACGGTACCGGCAAGGTTGGCCGGGTCGTGCGGCGCAGGCTTGAGGCGTTGGCGCAACGCGCGTAGCGGTGAACGTATCCAGGACGGGCGGGCAGACAAACTGGGCTCCTCGAGGCTTTCAGGACTCAAGGGGCGGCTTGAGCAAGCGCGGTTAATTTAACCCAAATGCCCCGCAGCTGACAGCCTGCAGGTGCGGCAACGGACGGGCAAAATCCTCTACCAGGCCTGTACATTTCCATGCGTTCTGGCAGCTTTTGCTTGCACTGCTACCCTCAAGGGCAGGTCAATCCTGCTGTAAAGGACGGGATAGTGAAAGGACGCTCTCTGGCCGCGCTGCTCGGGCTATTCATTGCTCAAAGCCCAGTGGCCGCCGAATTGATGGTCGAAGTCAAAATGGAGGTACAGCGTGGCTGCGTGCTCGTTCACCAGCCCCGCGAGGCCGGCGCCCAGGCCTTGGGCGTGATTGACTTTGGCACCGCCGCCCGCCTGGACGATCCGTCCGGGCCGAGGACCGCGCAGCTGCTCAGCCAGCGTCCGCCGCGTCTTGAGTGCAACCCGGACACCAGCTACCAGATTCAGGTCGATGCCGGCCAACACGGTGGTGTAGGGGAGGTGCGCTATCTGGCCAGCGGCCAGCCGTCGGCACAACCGATTCCCTATCGCTTGTACCAGGACCCGGCCTGGCGCGAACCCCTGCCGGTCAATGAAATCCAGCACGCACGGGTGCCCGGCAGTGGCTCGGTTGAGTTGCCGCTGTATGCCCGCATCGACCGCATGACGCAGATACCGGTGGTGGGACGTTATTCGGATTTACTCAAGGTGACGGTCATCTGGTGACGATCACTGCACGGCCTGGCAAGGCGTGCCTGCTAAAGGAACTGGCAGTATGAACAAGATCCTGTTGTTGAGTGTGGGGCCGCTGTTACTGCTGAGCCCCGACGCCTTTGCCGCAGTCTCCGGGCATATCCAGGCGCGACTGGTGATCAGTGCGGCGTGCCAGGTCAGTGGCGACCCAGGCGGCAGCCTCGACAACGACGGCAATGGCGTACTCGATTTCGGCAGCCAGGGCCCGAGCTGGACCAGCCCGCTGCGTTCGCACGTTGACGAAGAGGGCAGCAGCGGCAGCCTGCACGTGCGCTGCAACCCTTCAGTACGGGCGTTTACCGTGAGCATCAATGGCGGCGCCCACGGCGATGGCGCCAATCGCCGCCTGAGCAATGGCCGTGAACTGATTGCCTATCAATTGGCATCCGACCCCTCCGGCAGCGCCCGCTACGGCATTGGCCAGCAACGCAATTTTGCCATCAGCAGCGCAGCGCAGATCCCCATACCGATCTATGGCGTGGTGGTCGCCCATCCCCAGGCGCTGCCGGCCGGTATTTATCGCGACACCCTGATGGTGACCCTGGACTGGTAACACGCAAGGAGTGACTCATGCAGCCTTATCTCTCACGCTTCATCTACGCAGGCCTGGGCCTGGCGCTGTGCACGCAGGCTCAGGCCGCCAGCGTCACCGGAACGATCAATGCCAGCCTGACACTGATCGCCAGCTGTCAGGTCAACGGTTCCGGCGGCAGCACCGGTCTTAACTTTGGTGCGTTGAACTTCGGTACCCAGGAGGCGCTGTTTACCCAGGCGCCGGGCCAGGTGTTGGGCGGTGGTGGTAACGCCATGAGTATTCTCTGCTCCAGCGGTACTGTGCCGGTGATCAAGGTCGGCGCCGGTGCCCACGATTCGCAATCCGCCGGTGGCACGCGGGCACTGGCCGATGGCAGCGGCAACTTTGTGCCCTACGATTTCTACACCGATGCCGGGCATTCACAGGTGCTGGCGATCAACGGCACCATCACCCTGCCGACCAGCACCGGGGTGGCACAAACGGTCAACCTCTATGGCCTGGCCAAGGGTAAGGCGAATCTGCCGGCCGGAACCTACACCGACACCGTGAATGTCGAGTTGAGTTTCTGAGGCGTGGTGCGGTTGCAGTATGGGCTGCTGGCAGGGTTGCTGTGGCTGCCACCGGGGCCGTTGTCAGCGGCGCTCACCAGTACCTTCCAGGTCAGCGCCCAGGTGGTGGCGGGGTGCCTGGTGGTCGGTGGCGTCAGCACCTACGGCAACCTCGATTTCGGCAACTACTCGGCACTGCTCAGCGGCCCGGTCAGCACCACGCTCAGTGGCACCACCGTGACCTTGCAATGCACGCCGGGGGTAAAGCTGAGCATGAGCATCAACGCCGGCCAGAACAACAGCAACGGCCGCAACCTCAAACGCAGCAGCGGCTCGCAGCTGGTCGCTTATCAATTGTTCAGTGACGCCGGTTTCAGCCAGAGCATTGGTATCGACCAGCCGGTTGCCGTGAGCTACAGCAACGCCAATGCAATCACGCTACCGCTGTACGCCCGGGCACAACTGAGCGGCAGCGTGCCAGCGGGCAGCTACACCGATGTGCTGCAGGTGCAATTGACCTGGTGAGGGACTTGCCGGGGGCCATCGACAATCAAGGAGAAGATGGATGATGTCAGGTACGGGCAAAGCGCGGCGGCTCATCAGCGGGCTCGGCGTTACCCTGGCGCTGCTCTGCGCAGCACCACTGCAGGCCGCCACCTCGGTGCTGATCTGGCCGATCGATCCGGTGCTTGAGGCCGATCAGAAAGCCGGGGCGTTATGGCTGGAAAACCGTGGTACGTCGGTGACCAACCTGCAAGTGCGGGTGTTCGCCTGGCGCCAGGGCGACTATGACGACCAGTACCAGGCCCAGCGCGAGATCATCGGCAGCCCGCCGGTGGCCACGATCGCGCCGGGGCAAAAGCAGTTGATCCGCCTGACCCGCACCAGCGCCTCACCGGTGGGCCAGGAGCAGGCTTACCGGATCATCATCGACGAAATCCCACCAGCGTTGCCCGACATCGCCAGCAGCGGCAAACCCCAGGCCGCCATTCGCTTTCAGATGCGCTATTCGGTGCCGTTGTTCGTGTATGGCCAGGGCCTGTGGGGCAAGCCCGACCCCAATGGCCAGCGTGATCAGAGCGGTGTCGGCAAGCCGTCGCTGAGCTGGCGCCCGGTGTCGGTACAAGGCCGCCCGTACGTCGAGATCCGCAACACGGGACCGGTGCATGCGCGCTTGACCGATGTCGTGCTGCAACAGGGTGGCAACCCTCGGCCGCTGGTTGAAGGCTTGCTCGGTTACGTACTGCCCGGCGCCAGCATGCGCTGGCCGCTGCCGCAGCCAATGACTGCGGCGTCGGTGCTAAAGGGGCGGGTCAATGGACAGGAGCCGGCACAGACCCTCAGCCAGGGCCAGTAAGTAGCAGGTGACAGTGCAGGATCAGGGGCCAGGGAGGACCCGGTAATGGTTGGATACGGTGCGTGAGTATTCGTTCGGGCGCGTTCGGCCCGCAGGTACTGAAGGCATGTGTGCTGCTGCTTTGCTGTGGCCCGCTGTTCGGCGGCGAACTGCCGCCGCCACCGGCGAGCCTGGAGGCCGTTGGCGATGCGCAGTTGTACCTGGAACTGGTGGTCAATCAGATGAGCAGCCCTGAACTGGTGGTGGTGCAGCAACGCGCCGGGCGCCTGTACATGGCCAGCGCCGACCTGCAGGCCGCCGGTGTGCAAGTGCCAGGGTTGGCTGACGGGGACGTGGCGCTGGACAGCATCAACGGCTTGCACAGCGATTACGACAGCCAGGGGCAACGCTTGCTGCTGCAAGTGCCTGCGGCCTGGTTGCCGACCCAGGCCATCGGTAACCGCCAGCTGTACCCGGCCAGCGAAGCCCACAGCAGCCTGGGGGCGCTGCTCAACTA
This sequence comes from Pseudomonas sp. NUPR-001, assembly GCF_052147955.1. Lineage (NCBI taxonomy): Bacteria > Pseudomonadati > Pseudomonadota > Gammaproteobacteria > Pseudomonadales > Pseudomonadaceae > Pseudomonas > Pseudomonas sp. NUPR-001. The sequence continues at coordinate 3,598,318 of NZ_CP197353.1, read as the reverse complement.
TGACCTGTACCTGAGCGATAGCGACGATGCGGGCACTTACCTGGCGGCGTGGAACGAAGTGCGCCTGTTTGACACCTGGGGCACCTTGTCGAGCACCGGGCAGTGGCGTCAGGCCTTGGCTGGCGATGACGTCGACGACAGCCAGAAAGGCTTTCGCCGCTACGACACCACCTGGCGCTACACCGATGAAACCCGACTGCTCACCCTGGAGATGGGTGATGTACTCAGCGGCGCCTTGCCCTGGACCAGTTCGGTGCGCCTGGGTGGTATCCAGGTGTCGCGCGACTTTGCCGTACGTCCGGACCTGGTCACCTATCCATTGCCGGCCTTTGCCGGTGAAGCGGCGGTGCCTTCATCCCTGGACCTGTTCATCAACGGCTACAAAAGCTCCAGCGCCCAGTTGCAGCCCGGGCCCTACACCCTGACCAACATTCCCTTCATCAACGGCGCCGGCGAAGCGGTGGTGGTGACCACCGATGCTCTCGGGCGGCAGGTATCCACCACGCTGCCGTTCTATGTCACCAGCAGCCTGTTGCAAAAAGGCTTGAGCGACTTCTCGGTGGCCGCCGGCAGCCTGCGCCGCGACTACGCCTTGCGTGACTTTGCCTATGGTCCGGGGGTGGCCGCTGCCAGCCTGCGCTATGGCCTAAGTGACCGTTTTACCCTGGAAAGTCATGCTGAAGTGGCAGAGTCCCTGGCTCTGGGGGGGCTGGGCGGCAACTGGCAGGTGGGTAACTGGGGCGTGGTCAATGCGGCGTTGAGCCAGAGCCGTTTCGACAGCCTGAGCGGGCAGCAATGGAGCCTGGGCTATCAGTACAACAGCCCGCGCCTGGGCTTCAATTACCAACGCTTGCAGCGCCGTGGCGACTACGCCGATCTGTCGCTGCTCGACAGCCCTTACACGCGCCTGAGCCAGCGCAGCGAGCAGGTCAGCCTGAGCCTCAACCTGGCGCGCTACGGCAGCCTGGGTGCGGGCTACTTCGATGTACGTGCCGGTGACAACAGTCGTACCCGCTTGCTGAACCTGAGCTGGAGCAAACCCTTGTGGGGCAACAGCAGCCTGTACCTGTCAGCGAACCGCGAAATCGGTAACAGCCAATGGGCCGTGCAGGCGCAATGGGTCATACCGTTCGACCTCAGTGGCACCTTGAGCTTGAGCCTTGAGCGCAGCAACAGCGGTGAACAGCTGCAGCGGGTCAACTACAGTCGCGCCGTGCCGGTGGACAGTGGTGTGGGCTACAACCTTGGCTATGCCAATAGCGACCGCGAGGCCTATCGCCAGGCCGACCTGACCTGGCGCTTGCAGGCGGTGCAGTTACAGGTCGGCGCCTATGGCACCGAGTCTGACACCACGCGTTGGGCGGATGCCAGTGGCTCGCTGGTGTGGATGGATGCCGGGGTGTTTGCCGCCAATCGCATCGACGATGCGTTCGTGGTGGTCAGCACCGATGGCTTTGCCGACGTGCCGGTGCGCTACGAAAATCAGCTGGTCGGCCGTACCGACAACAACGGCCATTTGCTGGTGCCATGGAGCAGTGGTTACTACCGCGGCAAATACGAAGTTGATCCAATGGAATTGCCCAGCACCGTGCAAGTGTCGCAGGTGGAGCAGCGTATAGCGGTACGCCGTGGTAGCGGCTATTTACTCGAGTTTCCGATGCAGCGGGTGGTCGCGGCGAGCCTGCACCTGGTCGATGCGGCGCAGCACGACCTGCCGCTGGGCAGCCAGGTGCTGGACGAGCAGAGCGGGGCGCGCACGGTGGTGGGTTGGGATGGCTTGGTGTACCTGGAAGGATTGTCGGAACACAACAGTGTGAAAGTGGCGCTCAGCGATGGCAGCAGTTGCCGGGTGCAGTTCAAGGTACCGGCTGATCAGGCGCAGGTGCCGCTGATCGGGCCGCTGGTATGCCAATGAAGTGGCTGATGGCGAGCTTGTTACTGCTGATCAGCGCCCAGGCCCAGGCGCTGTGTTCGGTCGTGGCGACCAACCCGGCCAGCTTTGGCAACCTGAATTCGACCCAGGTGCGCCTGGTGGTTCAATCGGCATCCACCACCAACGCCGGCTTGCAGTGCACTGGCTCGCTGTTGAGCCTGCTGGCCAGCGACGACCATTTCTATGCCACCTTCACCCCCGTTGGTGGTACCACCGGGCTGGTCGGGCCGACTGGCGACATCATCAACTACACCCTGTATGCCAACAACACCACCAACTTCGTCATCACCCGCAACCAGCGCTATGACTTCGCCCGTAATGGCATCATCGATGCGCTGGGATTGCTCAACGGTACCGTCCCCAAGAGCGTGCCGATTTACCTGAAAACCCTGATCGGCAGCAACGTTGCCGCGGGGCTGTATCAGGAGACCTTCGTGGTGGAGTGGGATATCAACTATTGCTACGGCCTCAGTGTGATCAATGTATGCCTGGGCCGTCAGGTATTAAAACAGACCACCAACCTGACCGTCAGCCTGACTGTGACCAACGATTGTCAGATCACCACCCCGGCGATCAGCTTTGGCAGCGCGCCGGTGATCAGTGGCTTTGCTGCCGTCAACCAGAGTGTCAGCCTGTCGTGCACCAAGGGCAGCAGCTACACCGTGGGCCTGGATGATGGGCAGAACGCGGCGGCAGGAAGGCGGCGGATGAAATCTGCTAACGCTGACTTTCTTGCCTACGACATTTTCAAAAGCGCCGGCAGCCAGCGCTGGGGAGCGCTGAGCAGTGCGCGACGGGCCAGCAGCGACGCGGACATCAACCCGGGCGCAGGCACCGGGACCGGCAGTCAGGTGTTCAATTACAACGCGCGGATCTACAGCGACCAGAGCACACCGCCTGCCGGCACCTATCTGGATAACGTGATTCTCGATGTGCAGTTTTGATTGAGGGTGTTCATCGCGGGGCAAGCCCGCTCCCACCGGTGGTGCAAGACAGTTGCTCACACCGGTGGGAGCGGGCTTGCCCCGCGAAGCGGACTCATCTGATCCGTACAAATCCCCAAGACCTGAATCTGTAACTCAGTACACCCAAACGCCATAGTAAGGGCCTCCGTGATGAGGTCCGAACCATGTATCAGTATGACGAGTATGACCGTGCGCTGGTGTTTGAGCGTGTGGCGCAGTTCCGCGACCAGGTGCAGCGTTTCATGGCTGGCGAGCTGAGTGAAGAAGAGTTCCTGCCGCTGCGCCTGCAAAATGGCCTGTATATGCAAAAGCATGCCTACATGCTGCGGGTGGCGATTCCCTATGGCACCCTCGGCGCCCGCCAGATGCGCACTCTGGCGCACATCGCCCGCGACTACGATCGTGGCTACGGGCATTTCACCACCCGTCAGAACATCCAGTTCAACTGGATCGAACTGGCGCAGGTGCCCGACATCCTCCAGCGCCTGGCGGAAGTCGAAATGCATGCCATCCAGACCTCCGGCAATTGCGTGCGCAATATCACCACCGAAGCCTTTGCCGGGGTGGCGGCCGACGAACTGCTCGACCCGCGGCCACTGGCCGAAATCCTCCGCCAGTGGTCGACAATCAACCCGGAATTCCTGTTTCTGCCACGCAAGTTCAAGATTGCCATCTGTTCGGCCGAAGAAGACCGCGCGGCGATCATGATGCATGACATCGGCCTGTACCTGTACCGCGACGGGCAGGGGCGCATGTGCCTGCGGGTCATGGTCGGTGGTGGTCTGGGGCGGACGCCGATCCTGGGTTTGCAGATCCGTGAGGGCTTGCCGTGGCAGCACCTGTTGTCTTATGTCGAGGCGATCCTGCGGGTGTACAACCGCCATGGCCGACGTGACAACAAGTACAAGGCGCGGATCAAGATTCTGGTCAAGGCGCTGGGCATCGAGGCCTTCTCTGAGGAAGTGGAGCAGGAGTGGCAACACATCAAGGACGGCCCGGCGCAGCTCACCGAAGATGAGTTCCAGCGCGTGGCGGCAGCCTTCGAGCCGCCAGCCTATGCCAGCGTGACTGACAACGACCTTGAGTACGAAACCCACCTGGCCCAGGACCATGGCTTTGCCCGCTGGGTGGCCTGCTGCGTGAAGGCGCATAAAGTCCCTGGCTATGCCAGCGTGGTGCTGTCGACCAAACCCGGCATCAGCTCACCCCCTGGCGACCTGACCGCGGCGCAGATGGAGGCAGTGGCCGACTGGTCCGAACAGTTCGGTTTCGGTGAAATCCGTATCGCCCACGAACAGAACCTGATCCTCCCGGACGTGCGCAAGCAAGACTTGCACGCCCTGTGGCGCCTGGCCTGTGAGCGTGACCTGGGTACCGCCAACATCGGCCTGCTGACCGACATCATCGCCTGTCCCGGCGGTGACTTCTGCGCCTTGGCCAATGCCAAGTCGATCCCCATTGCACAGTCGATCCAGCGTTGTTTCGAAGACCTCGACTACCTGCACGATCTGGGTGACCTGAGCCTGAACATTTCGGGCTGTATCAATGCCTGCGGCCATCACCATATCGGCAACATCGGCATCCTTGGCGTCGACAAGAACGGCAGCGAGTGGTACCAGATCACCCTCGGTGGCGCGCAGGGCAAGGACAGCACCCTGGGCAAGGTGATTGGCCCATCCTTCAGCGCCGAAGAAATCCCGCGGGTGATCGAGCAGATCATCGCTACGTATTGCGCTTACCGTGAACTGGATGAACCCTTTATCGACACGGTGCGCCGGGTCGGTCTGGAGCCGTTCAAGGAGCGAGTCTATGCCAAGCGTTCCGAGGAGTTGATATGCGTAATGTGATTGCGTTGCGCAACGGTGAGCCACAGTTGCAGGTCGAGGACGCCTGGCAGCTGGTGCGCGACGACAGCTCGGCATTGCCTGCAGGGGCACTGATTTTGCCCCTGCAGACCTGGCTGGCGCGCCAGGCGATGCAGCCTGAAGGCCGCGATGGCTTGTGGCTGGGGCCGGATGACGACGTCGAGCCGCTGCGGCCTTTGCTGGTGCAGGTGCCTTTGATTGCGGTGGATTTCCCCAGCTTTCGTGACGGCCGCGGCTACAGCCAGGCCTACCTGTTACGCACGCGCTTGGGTTGGCAGGGTGAGCTGCGCGCCATTGGTGACGTGCTGCGCGATCAACTGAGCCATATGCGCCAGTGCGGTTTCGACAGCTTTGCCATCCGCGAAGACAAGAGCGCCGAGGACGCGCTCAAGGGGCTGGCCGGGATGAGCGTGCTCTATGGGCGTTCGGTAATCGAGCCACGGCCGCTGTTTCGTCGGCGTTAAAGCACGCCACACGCGCTTGAGCGGTACAGACTGTCGGTGCACGCAGCGTCGGGCTACTATGCGGGTCAGCCCGATACAACAGGATGTTGTTCCATGCCCTTCAGTACCCGTGAAGCCCGGCATAGCGATGCCGAGGCGTTAAGCCGTGTGGCTGCCCAGACATTTGCCTTGGCAAGTCCGGCAGATGCCTCTGCCAGTGCCCTGCAATGCTATATCCACACGCAGTTGCAAGCGGCGCACTTTCATCTGCACCTGGACAACCCAGCCAGGCAATTGCGGGTGCTTGAACAGCACGGCCAGGTGGTCGGCTACAGCATGATCGACACGCTGCCCGATGACCTTGGGATTGTGGCGCTTGAGGGCTTGCCGGAACTCAGCCGCTGCTACGTGTTGCCCCAACAGCACGGTACCGGCGCCGGGCAGCGCTTGCTCGACGACACCCTGGCGCAGGTGGCGGGCGCGGTGCGCCTGATCGTCAACGAACAGAATGCCCGGGCGATCGGCTTTTATCAGCGCAATGGCTTTCACAAGGTGGGCGAAGCGTTTTTCCAGTGTGGGCCAGAGTTGCACCGCGATTGGGTGATGCTCAGGGGCTGACAATCAGTGTGTTGTCTGTAGAAAAATCCTACTAGATAGGGCGAATGCTTCCGATTGGTAAGCCCTGTCTGTCGGAATACTCTTGCGCCGTCTCAACTAAACGGCTGTCGCCGATGTTCAGTTAATCCCACCTTTTGTTGTGTATTGCGCGCTCACCGCGCCGATCACCATCCCCGGCTTGCAGACTTTCTGACACACCTATTGCCCTGTGCTGCAGGGCAACGGTTGCGTCTGCGTGCCTGAACGGTGGGAAGACTGCTTAAACGCAGATGGAGTCTTTCTATGGCTGTAAAACGCACTTCAAAACACCTGGCCGTTTCCGGCCTGATGGTGGCGCTATTGGCTGCACTGGGCGGCTGCGCCAGTGTTGTCGCACCCACCGAGCAGGTCGAACTGACCCGCAATGCGGTCAGTCGCGCGGTAACCGCCGACGCCACGCAGTTTGCCCCGGTAGAAATGAAAGACGCCCAGGACAAGCTCTACGCGCTGGAGCGTGCCCTCGGCGAGCAAGACTTTACCCGCGCCCGGCTGCTGGCCGAACAGGCCGAGGCCGATGCCAACCTGGCCGAGCGCAAGGCTCGGGCACTGCGCGCCCAGCAACAGCTCAGCGAAGCCCGCCAAGGCATCGAGGTTTTGCGCGAGGAAATGCTGCAAGCCCCCGACGCCATTGTTCCGCTCAGCCAATAAGGAGTGCCTGTATGCACATCAAATACCTGCTCGTTGCCACCTCAATGACCGGCCTGCTGCTCAGCGGCTGTGGCACCACCCCTGAACATGCTGGTCTACTCGAAGCGCGCGAACAATTCAGCGCCTTGCAAAGCAAGCCAGAATCCAGCCGCCTGGCCGGGCTGGAAACCAAAGCGGCATTTGCCGCCTTGAGCCAGGCTGATCTGGCTTCGCTCAAGGATCGCAAGGCGCCTCAGGTCGAGCAATTGGCTTACCTGGCCAAACAGAAAATTGCCATCGCCGAACAGACCATCGATTTGCGCGTGGCTGAAGCGGGCCTGCAAGGCATCGAGGCTCAGCGTACCTTGGCGCGCCTGGATGTGCGCACTGCACAGCTCAAGGCGTTGCAGCAGCTCAAAGCCACACAGACAGAGCGCGGTGCGGTGGTCACCTTTGGTGATGTGCTGTTCGATACCGGCCGTGCCGAGCTCAAGGCCAACAGCCTGCGCAATCTGGACCAGTTGACGGAGTATTTGCTCGCCAACCCTGAGCGTAAGGTGCGTGTCGAGGGTTTTACCGATGCAACCGGTGGTGACCTGTTCAACCAGCAGTTGTCGGAGCGACGTGCGGCATCTGTGGCCAACGCCTTGCGCCGCAACGGCATTGCCCCTGAGCGGGTCAAGGTGGCGGGGTATGGCAAGGAATACCCGGTCGCCTCGAATGCCGACGCCCAGTCGCGTCAGCTCAATCGTCGGGTGGAAGTGATCATTTCCCACGGTAGTAACGCAGTCAGCGATCGTCGCTGAGGGTAAAACGGGCCCAGCCTGGCGCTGGGCCCTTGTGCGTCAGAACACGTGGCTCAACAGCCAGTACAACCCACCCGCTAGCACAATCGCCGCTGGCAAGGTCAGCACCCAGGCCATCAGCAGGTTGAAGATGGTACGCATCTGCAGGCCCGAGCCGTTGGCAACCATGGTCCCGGCCACGCCGGACGACAGTACATGGGTAGTCGATACGGGCAGGCCATACATGTCGGCTGCACCAATGGTGCACATCGCCACCAGCTCCGCCGAGGCGCCCTGGGCGTAGGTCAGGTGGGTCTTGCCAATCTTCTCGCCAACGGTCACGACAATGCGCCGCCAGCCCACCATGGTGCCGAGGCCAAGGGCAATTGCCACGGAGATCTTCACCCACAGCGGGATGTAGCGGGTGGCATCATCGAGCTGATGCTTGAACATCTTCAGGTTGGCCTGTGTGTCGGCATCGAACGCGATCAACTGGTGCTTGTCGATCAGGCGAATGGTCTCGCTGGTCAGGTACATGTCGTTGCGCACGTTCGCCATCGCCTCGGCCGGTACCCGGTTCAACGAGCCATAGGCTTTGACTTCGCTACCGATAGCGCCGGTCAGGGCAGCGAGGGCGGGCACCAGCTCGGGGCTGACCGCCGGTTGGCGAATGAACTCGGTCAGGGTCTTTCTCGGGTCGGCGTGCAGAACGGGAACTTCGCCGCGCTGCAGAGCGTGCTGGGTGGCTTCGGCCACGGCGGCGAAATGCAGTGTCTGCTCAGCGGGCATGGTGCGGTTCAGGGCGTATGCCATGGGCAGGGTGCCGACCAGAATCAGCATGATCAGGCCCATGCCTTTCTGGCCATCGTTGGAGCCGTGGGCAAACGACACGCCGGTGCAGGTCATGATCAGCACCCCGCGAATCCACCACGGTGGTGGGGTGTTGCCGACCGGAGCCTGGTACAGATCGCGGCGTTTGACCAGGTGGCGCAGGGCAATCAACAGTAACGCCGCACAGGCAAAACCGACCAGCGGCGACAACAGCAATGAATAGCCCACTTTACTGGCCTGGGCCCAGTCGACACCGCTGGTGCCATCGCGGCCGTGCATCAATGCATTGGCCACGCCGACGCCGATGATCGAACCGATCAGGGTATGCGAAGAAGAGGCTGGCAGGCCGAGCCACCAGGTACCCAGGTTCCAGATGATCGCCGATAGCAGCAGGGCGAAGACCATGGCAAAACCGGCCGACGAGCCGACCTTGAGAATCAACTCCACCGGTAATAGCGCGATGATGCCAAAGGCTACGGCACCGCTGGACAGCAGCACACCGAGGAAGTTGAAAAAGCCCGACCACACCACGGCGACCGAGGCCGGCAAGGAGTGGGTGTAAATCACCGTGGCCACGGCGTTGGCGGTGTCGTGGAAGCCATTGACGAACTCGAACCCCAGGGCAATCACCAGCGCCACGCCCAGTAACAAGAAGGGCGTCCAGGTGGTGACCACTGTGCCACTGGCGTCGATGTCGTGAGCCAGGCTCCAGGCGGTGAACAGCAGGCCGGCCAACAACAGGCCGAAGAACAGAATGAGCGTGCTGCGACCGGGTTTGTGATGCAACTGCGGTCGTGGATCGGAAGTGGCCGGCGGCGAATTGCCGGCCAGCGTTGGGGTAGTCATGGATGACTCCGGGTTGGTTACCTCAGGCGGCAAGCATAAAAAAAATCGCAGCTACCGAGCTGATCCCGATCAATGAAAAAGACTAGGCTGAACAAAAGTAGCCGAGGTTCCGATGATCTGCTGCAAGCGCGTTTATGACCCTGAGGAAGTGGCGGATGGCCAGCGTGTGTTGGTTGATCGTTTGTGGCCGCGCAACGTGCGTAAAGAGCAGTTGCAGGCCTTGTGGTTGCCAGAAGTGGCGCCGTCTACGGCGTTGCGCCAGGCGTTCCACAAAGGCGAAGTGGATTTTGTCGGTTTTACCGAGCGCTACCGCCAACAGCTGACGGCCTGTCCTGAACATTGGTGGCCGCTGTTGGGCATGGCCGCGAAGGGGGACTTGACCTTGTTGTATGCCGGCAAAGACACCCTGCACAATAATGCCGTAGTACTGGCCCAATGGCTGGAAGACGAACTGGACCGGCAAGGCCCGCCGAGTTCACCCGTGTGTTACGCCGACGAGCGGTAGGAGCGGGCTTGCCCCGCGATTGCAGACAGTCAGGCACATCGCATCGCGGGGCAAGCCCGCTCCCACCTTCATGGATCCGATTACCTTGCAACTGATTCCCGCCACCGCCCAGCATCGCACCTTCGCCCGTGATCTGACCCGCCGGGCCATGCTGCGTTATTACCATGAGTTCGACCTGCTGTGGATCGAAGAGGCCTTCGACCAGGCCTGGGGTTGGCGCGAGCAGTGGTTGATTGCGGAGGGTGACACGCCGTTGGGCTTCTGTAGCCTCAGCCAGGACCGCCAGGCCTTGTACATCCGCGAGCTGCACTTGATCGAGGCGGCACGGGGGCGGGGGATTGGCAGCCAGGTACTGGAACAGCTGGCCGTGTGGGCTGGCGAACGGCGCTTACCGTTGTTGCGCTTGACGGTGTTTAAAAGCAACCCGGCGCAGGCCTTGTACCGGCGCCGGGGCTTTGCCGCGGTGGGTGAGGATGAGTGTTTCGTGCGCATGCAACGTGTTATTTAACGCACGGTGGGAGCGGGCTTGCCCCGCGATGGCGGTGTATCTGGCAGACCGCCATCGCGGGGCAAGCCCGCTCCCACCGGAGGCGTGTTACTGGCTGACGCGCACCACATGCCCTTGGCGTTGAGTCGCTTCCAGCAATGGCCCTTGAATGCTCAGCAAGTCGCCGATCAGCAGGTTCTGCAGCAAGGGTTTGCCTTCAAAGTGGTTGCCGCCCAGCACCACCTGCTGCATGCCTTCAACGCGCACCACCGCCTTGCCTGCTTTACCCAGAGTGTTGCCACTGAGGATCAGCGGCCCTGTCAGTGGCGCGGCATTGCGCAGGCTGATGGCATATTCCGGGGTGTTGCCGATGCGGTTGTTGATCAGCGCGATGCCGCTCACTTCGCTGCCATCCACGGCGCTGCCCTGGCTGTTGCCGATCAGGTTGTCTTCGATCAGCAGCGGCGCCTGGGCAGTGGCTGACAGGTTGCGCAGTTGTATGCCATTGCCACGGCTGTCGCCGATCAGGTTGGCTCGCAGCAGCAGGGGCCCGCGTTGATCGCTGACTTCGATAGCGGCCTTGTGCGCGCCGAGGATGAGGTTGCGCTCGACCCGCGCCACAGTCTGCCCGCGCAGGCGGATGCCGCTGTTGTTGTCGATACCACGCACCTGGTTGTCGAGCAGGTTGACCTGACTGTCGCGCACATCAATTCCGTACTGCTGGGAATGCTCAAAACGGCTACCGCTGATCTGCGCCTGGGTGTGCTGCAGCTCCACCGCGCTGGACAGCGCGTTGAACTGGCTGTCGCGCACAATCAGGGTGGCCGGGGCGCTGTTCGCCGCTTGCTGGGCGCTCAGTGCGGTGCTCAGTCCCCGGGACAGGTGTGCGTTGTAGCCCAGCCGTTCAAGGGTTGAGCCGATGACCTGGGTATGGCTGCCGGCCCAGGCCACTACGAACGGTCGCCAGGCGCGATCAGTGCTGCCAGGCTTGTCACCGGCAACGCTCTCCAGGCGCGACTGGTTCAGGCCCAGCCAACCCTGGTTGATCAGCGCCGTGCCGGAATAGCTATACAGGTACAGGCTGGTGCCTTCAACAACCAGCCCAGCGTCGCTGCCGATCATCAGCGGGTAGCTGAGCAGGTAGCCATCCTTGTACGGCTTGAGGATGCGCGGATCGTTCAGGGCCTGCTGCAGTTGCGCCAGGGTGATGCTACCGCCGCGGATCACGACCGCTTGCGGGTGGTGGGCCTGATAACCGGCGATCGCGCGGAACAAGCCATTGTTGACGAACGGTTCAAACGGCCAGCTACCGCTCTGCGAGGAGAACATCGGTTGCAGGCTGACGCTGGCCCGACCGGCGGGGCGGGGGCGTTCCTTTACCTGCACCTGAAGCGCCTGCGCAACCTGTTGCAACTGCTGCAGCTGCGTTTGGTGCTCGGACGGGTTGATCACGCTGAATGACTGTTGCTCTGGCAGGTGTTGGCGGGTGGCCTGGGCGCTGCCTGCACACAGCAGCAGCGCGAGGCAGCAAAGGGAAAGAGGGCGCATGGCCATAGCGGTTCGTCCTTGGGTTACGGCAGTTTGGGATACAACGGCTTGAGTGGGCCGCCAATCTGGCTGTAGTTGTCGACGTCGCCGTCTTCGCTGTCATACAGCTCACGCGCCAGCGGGTGCTGCGGCACACGCTGCAGGAACGGGATCAGCCAGGCTAATTTGTAGGGCGCCACGCTGATCTGCGATTGCCCCTTGAGCTCCGGCAGGTGCTCCGGATCAAGGATGCTGCGCGCGGCGAAATTGCCCAGCAGCTCCAGCGTCTGCTGATCCTCGGCACTCCACGGCAGGCCATTGGCGCGCGCCGACTCGGCCAGCAATACCAGCGGCACCAGCGCGTACTGACTGTAGGTGGCAGCCAGTTTGCCGCGGGCGACTTCCAGCGGCAGGTAGGCGTAGCTGCCATCCCGGGCCTTGACTGCCTGTTGCAGGCCAAGGCGCAGGTTGCCGTCGGCCCACTGAATAAAGTCGTCACGCTGGATTAACATGCCCGTGGCCGCCACCGCCCAGGCCGCCCAGTAGTCGTGGTTGTTGAACCAGGCGAAGCCTTGTGCCCGACGTGGCTGGTACTCGGCGATGATGCGTTCGCCCAACTGGTTGAACCATTGGCGTTGCGCTGCTGACAGTTGCAGCTTGCCGTCGCTGGCCGCCTGGGTCATCAACAAGGTCGAAGCCATGGCCGCGACCGCCCATTTACGCGCGGCCATGCCGGTGCTGCTGGCGTCGGGGTTGAGCAGGGCCCCGGCGTTGGCCCAGTGTTCCAGCCACTGGTCCTGGCAAGCCAGGGCCATGTTGGCTTCCTGCGGCGTTTTCGCGCGTTGGAAGCGTTTGCTGGCATAGATCAAACCGCCGATGAACTGTTTGACCTGCTTGCCGATCGCTTCACTGTTGGCATCGGGGCTGCTGCGCAGGGTCGACTTGCTGGCATCACGCTGATCGTATTTGCTCTGCATCTGCAGGCTGCCGGTGTAGGGCACGGGCGGCGTTTTGCTGCACTGCAGGGTGCGGTAGTCGGCAATCATCGCCGATTGAGCGGTGGCCCGTGGCGGCCAGATCGAACTGGCCGCCAGGCTTTGGCTCAGCTGCAGGCTGGCGCACAGGCCCAGGGCCAGTGCGCTCCAGGTTTTTACAGGCATAGTCGGGTTTCCACCTGGGTGGCAGCGCTACCGGGTTTGGTCGGCTCCATGAATACCGAGAGCAGGTTGGCCCCGGCAAATTCCTTGGCCCGGCTCAGCTCCAGGTAGTACTGGCCACCGCTCACCACCGCCTCGCGGCGGAACCAGACTTTGTCGCGGGCACCGTTGTCGTAGTAGACGATCACGTAGAAGTCCTTGACGTTCTTGTCGCTGATGCGGATGTCGAGAAAGCCACCGTTTACTGTCTTGCGCGCTTCGCCAGCGTTACTGAGCAGCTCAATCCGTTCATTGACCTTCAGCGCCGGGCGCTGCAGGCGGTTTGCCATGACCTCAGTGGACACCGGGCAGCCACCTTTGATCGCCGGAATCAGTTGGCGATACATCAGCTCGGACTCCAGCTGATAGTTGGCCGGCAGTTCCCAGATGATCAGCTTGGGCGGCTCCTTGGGCTTGTAGTCCTGCGACAGCAGGTATTCGAGCAGCGAGCCATCCTGGCCGACGCCGGGCAGGGCGTAGTTGAGGATATCGACGTCCAGGTATTGCTTGAGGTAGCCGTCAAAGTTGAACTGCTTGCTCTCGTCTTCCCGGGCTGCAGCGTTACTGTCGCCGACCAGGATCACTTGCGGGTCGGGCGCATCGTCGAACAGGGCATCGGCACCCTGGTCTTGAGGGATGGTCTGGTAGCCACGGACGTACTGGAAACCGTAGTTGTTGCCACAGATATAGCTCAGGGCCAGGTTCAGGGTACCGTCCTTGGGCACCATCACCCCGGGCTCGGTGCGGTAGTGCTTTTTCTCCAGTGCGGCGTAGAACGGCTGGCGGCGTACTTCTTCAGCCAGCAGACGTGCGGTGGCTTCAGCACCGGCGGGTGTCCAGTGGTGGTCGCGACGGAAGAAGAACTCGCCTGCAGGCGGTTTTTGTACCAGTTGCATCATCGGCGCGACCACCGCGCCGCCGTTGCGCAACTGTTGCAGGTAGCTGCTCAGGTTGCTGCTGGCACGGCTGTAGTCGAAGCCGTGCAGTTTGTCGGCGTACAGCTTGTCACGGTGCATCAGGCCACGGGTTGGCTGGATGGCCATGGCCACCTGGATGCCCTGGCGATGGAAGGTGTCCATCAGGCGGGCGAACTCCGGGCGCATCGGCGCCGGAATGCCGAAGTCGTTGGTCAGGTCGACTGCTGAGCGAAACAGCCAGCGATCCTTGCCCGGGACGATTTCGCGCATCAGCTTCATGCGCCCCTCGGTGTAGTGCTGAGGGTTGCTCAAGCCTTGGCAGGTCAGGCATTCGAGGCCCTTGCAGGGAGGCGGATTGCTGTCGGCTGCGGCGCCTTGCACGCTGAACAGCGCGCCGACGGCCAGGGCCAGGGCGAATAGGCTTTTCATGGTGCCAGTCACTCACTCGGGTCGATGCTGTTGGCCAGGCTCATGCTGCGATAACCGCCGCCCTCGGGCAGCAGCACGTAGCTGTAGGAACGGCCTTTCTTGAGGAACAGTTCGTCGAACTGGGCGACTTTCTGTTGCGCGTCATAGGCGGCGAAGCCGATCTTGATTTCGTTGACCATGCGGCTGCCGGTCTGGCCGTTGCTCAGGGTGTCGACCACCACACTCTTGCCATCGACCGTTTTCAACGCCACGTTGGCCGGGGTCAGGTTGTAGAAGGCGATCTGGGCTTTTTTCGGCTCGTTGACGTACTTGTCGGCGATCAAGGTCAAGGTGTTGCCGTCATACACCACGGTGCTCGCGGCGTTGGCCTTGAGCTGCGGCTCGATGGCCTTGGCGCCGACGGCAATCTTGTGGCTGCCGGCCGGGGTGAAGCGGTAGCCACTGAGTTGACCTGCGGCGACCCGCTGCGGGTTGAGCTTGCCGCTCAAGGTCACATCGATGTTGCTGTCAGACAGGTTGAGCACCCGCACGAACGCCGAGTCGGCCGGGGCTACGGCATCGTACAGGTCGGCATTGCCTTCGGCGGCGTTACCCTGGGTGCTGACCAGTAGCAGGGCAGCGGCGCTGAGCAGAGCGGTAAGCGAACGGTTCATGATGATCTCCTTGAAAGGTCAGAAATGTTGGGTCTGGCCAGGACGGCTCAGCGATCCCATGCGGTGGGCGAGTAGAGTGCGCAGCGGGAACTCCCAGATCACCGTGTCGATCTGCGGGTTGTTCAGGTCGTCGCTGGCGAGGAACTGGTTCATTGCTTCAAACGGACCACGGGCTTCAACTGCCACACTGAGCAGGTCACGGTTGAGCGCTTCTTTGAGAAAACCGGTGAAGTTCCAGTCGTCGAGCTTGCTGTAGCTGGTGCCGACCAGCAGCAGGCTCTGTTGCTCATCGGCAAACAGCGCGTCACTGCTTTGCTCGGCCTTGAGGGTTTCGTACAGGGCGATCTGGCTCGGGCCAAACTGCGGCGCCAGCTGGGCGTGGTTGAACTGGATGTAGTTCATCAAATCGCCTTTGACGGTTTTGTCCGCGACCTTGTGCGACACGTAGCGTTCGTCACCGAGCAGTTCCGGGCGCTGACGGGCCAGTTCATAGGCGGTCAGGCGCGCACCTTGCGGGCTCCAGTGCGTATCGGATTTGAGGAACAGTTCCGGCCCGGTGAGGTTGCCGAGAAATGCCGAGCGCACGGGCGTAACTTCGGTTTTTTGCGCTTGCAGGGCGCTGACGAAGCGGTCGTACAGGCTGATCGCCCGTGGGTCGACAGCACGTTCTGTGTGGGCGCTGTAGACATCCACTTTCATCGGCAGCGGCAGCACGATCAGGCGCTTGTTGTGGAATTTGAGCTGTTGCTCGACCTTTGCAATCTGCGCCAGTTGGCTGTCCAGATTGCCTTGCAGGTCGTTCGGTACGCGGTATTCCTGATTGGTGTATAGCCAGCCGTCCTTGCCCAGCACCACGCCTTTGGTGCCCTCGCCGAACAGCCGGTACTGGACGTTGGCCCAGCCCTCAACCGCCGGCTCGCGCAAGAAAAACCGCTTGTCATAGACCTGCTCGAACTTGCGCAGCAACTTGCCATCGACGAACAGGTTCCAGGCATCGCTCTGGTTTTTCGCGAAGCTGAACACCGGGGGCAGGGAATAGACGAACATCCCGGCCAGCACCACGCCGAAAAGAATGCCATTGACCTTGCTCGCCGAACTCATGACCGGGTACATGGCCGTCTCCTAGAACTGGAAGTACAAAAAGGGTGAGAAGGAGTTCGCCGCCAGGCTGCTCAGGGCCAGGGCGAAGCCGGCCCACAACAGCACGGCCTTGAGGCCGCCGACGTGGCGCATGAAGTAGTGCTCTTTGTTGCCGGCGTAGTAGCGCACGTTGTTGCTGCCCGCCAGCACCAGCCAGCACAGGGCAACGGCGGCAAACGACATGGCCATCTTCGAGGCACCGAGCACGTACAGGTCCAGCGAGCCGAAGCCGTTGAAACCGAACAGCGCCTGGTAGATATCCAGGCTGTGGCGCAGGTCGTTGGTGAAGAACAGCGGCATGCTCAGAATGATCAACACGAAGGTGCGCAGGTTGCGCCCCAGGTGGTACGGCGTGGTGATCTTGGTGGCCAGGTTGTACTTGCGTTCGATGACCATGCCTAAGCCAAAGAACAGGCCCCAGCAGATAAAGGCAAAGCTTGCGCCGTGCCACAGCCCCGACAACAGCATGGTGTAGACCAGCGCCGGCAGCGCCCCGGCCACCCGTTTACGCACCAGCGGCATGTACACGTAGTCACGCAGAAAATGCGCCAGGGTCATGTGCCAGCGTGCCCAGAACTCGGTGATGCTCTGCGAGACGTAAGGCTGGTTGAAGTTCTCCGGAAAGCGGAAGCCCATCATCAGCGCCAGGCCCAGGGCCATATGGCTGTAGCCGGCGAAGTCGAAATACAACTGCAGGGTGGAGACCATCAGGCCGAACCAGGCATCGCTGAGCTGCAGGGTGCCTTCGCTGATGAACAACACGTTGATCGGCGCCAGTTGGTCGGCGATCAGCACCTTCATGATAAAGCCGAGCATGAAGCGGCAAACGCCGAGGGAAAACAGCTCCAGGGAGTGGGTGCGCTGGCGCAGTTGCGGCGCCAGCTGGCTGTAGCGCAGGATCGGCCCGGCCACCAGGTGCGGGAACAGGGCAACGAAGGCGGCAAAGTCGATGAAGTTGTTCGTCGGCGTTGCATCCTTGCGGTAGATGTCGACGATGTAGCTCAGGGCATGGAACACGTAGAAGGAAATGCCCAGCGGCAGGAAGATGGTTTCCAGGGTCCAGGTGTTGATGCCCAGTGGTGCCAGCAGGGCAGCGAGTACCTCAGCGCCGAAGTTGGCGTATTTGAAGTAGCCCAGGGTCGACAGGTTGCCGGCAATACCGATCCACAACAGGCGCAATGCCCAGCGTTTGTCACCGGCGTCCAGGCGCGCCTTGATGCGCAGGCCGAACCAGTAGTTCCAGTAGGTGATCGCCACGAACAGCAGCAAAAAGTCCGGACGCCACCAGGCATAGAAGATGTAGCTGGCGGCGACGATCACGGTCGAGCGCCACTGCGCCTTGGACAGGAAGTACACCGCCAGGAACAGCGGCAGATAGAGGAATAAAAAGACGTTGGAGGCGAAGATCATCGAAGGGTCCGTCCTTAGTAACTGATCACCACGCCGACGCTCAGCTGGTAGTCATCACCGCTATCCAGAGCGTTACCGGCGTTGAGGTAGCTGGCGCTGACCAGGGCGTTGACGTCCAGATGCTTGCCGTCGATGGCCATCGGAAACATCTTCCAGTAGTAGTTGAGGTCGTACATTTGCCCGACCTGCTTGCTACCGCTGGCGTTGCCCTGGGCGATGGCCTGGTTGCGCCGGCTGCGCTGGTCGCCATCGATGCGTACCGGCAAGGTGCCGTCGGCGTCGCGCAGTTTCAGGTCGGTGACGCGAAAATCCAGGGCGCTGCGCGGCGTCGGGTTGGTTTCCAGGCTGATGCCGTAGTAACTGAGGTTGCGCAGGTCGAGGCTGACGAACGAGCTGGTCAGGCGCGTGCTGTAGCTGCCCTGGCGGGTGATGCGGTCGGACTGGATGGTGTTCAGGCGAAAGCCGTCGTTGTCATTGCTCGGCTTGTCGGTCAGGCCGCCGCGCAAAGCCAGGCGTGGGGTCCAGGGCAGGTCGTGAAAGCGCTTGCCGATCTCTCCCAGCGCGGCCCAGCCGCTGGCGTGATTGCCGGTGCTGGTGACGCCATTGCCATCGGTGTTGTCGACCTTGCCATCCAGGCCCGCCAGTTCCAGGTGGTAGTCGCTGAACAGCGGACTGACCTGCAAGTCGTCGGCCTTGAAGAACAAGCCGTAGCGCATGCCGTTGAAGTCGTAGCGGTCTTGCGGGTCGTGGTCGCTATGATCGTTCTCGTGCATCAGGCGTACGCCGGCCCAGTTGCGCTCGCTCCAGCGGTAGGCGTACTCACCCATCAGGTAAGTGGTGCGCTCCTCACTGTTGGCCAGGCTGTTGACGTCCGTGTTGTAGTTGTAAAACTTCTGCGCCACGGCAAAAAAGCCACGGGAAAAGGTGTCGTTGTAGTTGAAACGCAGCGACTCCAGGCTGTCGTCCCACCAGATGCCGTAGTCATCGAAATAGCGCTGGCGGCCCACCGACAGCGAGAAGCGCGGGTCGTCACCCAGCAGGTTGCGTTTGACGTATAGCTCACGCAGTTCGGCATACCAGCCTTCGGGTTGTTCGCGGTCAAAGCTGTTGCTGTTTTCGTTCTGGCTGGTGAGCGACTGGCTGGAATCGTAGTTCAGCCACAGGCGACCATAGACCATCCACTTGGCCCAGCGCTTTTCCGGCGAGTACCAGGCGAAGGACGGTTCATAGCGCAGGCTGTAGAACATCTCGCGGCTGCGACCGACTTCGGAGTTTTCCGGGCCATAGCCGGTTTGCACGGTGAGCTTGTTGAAAAACTCCGAGGTGATCACCGGCGCACTGCCATCGCTGGGCAGTACGCGCACCGGTTCGATGCTGTCGGCCTCGGGGCCGGTGATTTCTTCGGCGGCCATGGCCGAATACAGCGGGGTCAGGGCCAGCAGGGCACCGAACAGGGAGTGATGCGCTTTCACAGGGTTGCCTCCTTCAACAGATCGGCGCGTGCTGCCAGGGCGCGCTCGATGTCATCCTTTTTGAGCGACTTTTCCAGACGCTTGATCAAGTTGCGTGCACCGTTTTCACCCAGCGCCAGGGCCACCTGGGCATAGGTGTAGGCTTTCACCGGGTCATGGCAGATGGCGCGGCCGTAGGCGTGCAGGGTGGCCATGCGGTACCAGGCGGTGGTTGAGCCGGCACGGGCCTGTGCCTGGAAAATCTGCAGGGCCTTGTCCTGATCCGGCTCATCTTCAACCCCTTTGCTGTAGTACTCGGCGAGCAGCAGTTGGGCGTCGGGGTAGTCGCTGGCGATCAGTTCGTCGATCAGCGCCCGGGCTTTTTGCGGGTCCAGGGTCAGCCAGTTGTTGACCATGTAGAACGAGGCTTGCAGCGCCTTGGCCCGGGTCGCTTCGCGCGCGCGCACCTGATCGATCAGGGCCTGGGTTTCCTCGGCGTTATGCTCGGTGGGGTTGGAGATCATGAAGTTGGCTTTCGACACCATCGCTGGCACAAAACCGCGCTCCACGGCATTTTCACGCCAACGATGCGCCTCGGCGCGCGCGCTATCCAGGGCGTCGGTACGGGCCTTTTGCGCTGCCAGTTGCGCGGCGTCCGGCGCTACCTGGGCCGTGCCCATGGCGCTGCTCTGGCGCTGGTATCGGTCGGCTTCGAGTTCGGCGCGCTGCACACTGTTGATGCTGTCGAGCGTCGCGCCGATGCGGTGTACGATGTCTACGGCCAAAGTCGGGCGCTGGGCTTCCAGGGTACGGGCAAACGCCGGGAAGGCGCGGTCTTGATCGTCGCCGAGAAAGCGGTAGTAACGATCAATGGCCCGCACATCCACGCGCACCGCTTGCTGGTACCAATGCTCCGCGTTGTGTCGCTCGCCCTGGCGTTCGGCCAACACCGCGCGGTACAACTCGGGGCGGCAATTGAGCAAGCACGACTGTTGGTACAGCGCGAGTAATTGTTGAGCCTGGTCGTTGGACACCAATTGCGGGTAGACCAAAAACACCTCCAGCGTGGTGCTGGCGTTGCGCGGGTCGAGGGTGGCCGGGTAGCGCGTCAAAGCCTGAGCGACCCAGTCGCGCTGACCTTGCTGGAGGCTGGGGGTACGGTCGAGCAAGCGTGCCAGGGAAGCCAGTGCCGGAACCTGCCCGCGGCCGTCGGCAAACGCCTCTTTATAGAGGGCGATTATTTCCTGACGGTTGGCACCGTCGGTGTTGGCCAGCACATCACCGAGCAGCAGCTTGGAGGCCAGGTCGCCACGTTCAGAGAGCAGGCGCAGGTCGCCACTGACATTGGCACTGGGGTCCTTGTACAGCGCATAGCGGATCTGCTCCAGGCTTTGCCCGGCCGAAACCGCGCTGGCGCAGGCAAGGCTCAGGCTTGCCAACAGCAGACGGGAGGGCATCATCGCGTTCATCGCCAATCCTTCCTTTGCGCTCAGCGCGAGGCCATGAATGGCAAACCGAGGAACAGGTCAACCGCCACCGGCTTCTGGTAGGCCTGGCGCGGCAACGGCGTGTCCGGGGCGATGGTCAGGGCCAGGTTCTTGTTGGCTTCATCGACACGCGAATCAACGACCTTGCCGCTGAAGCGCTCATCGAGGCCGAACACTTTCAGCTCCACCGAAGTCACCCGGCTGATATCGGCCAGCTTGTCGAAGGGCACATTGGCGGTAACGAACAGGTTTTCATCGCGTGGCAGCAGGTGCATCAGCGGCGCTTGCTTGTAGCCATAGCCATCCAGCGGCTTGCCAGGGAAGTACACTTCGCAATCGCACGGACTGTTGATCACCGTTTCAATCGTCGCGCGGCCGAGCAAGGTCTGCAGATCGCCCGGTGCCAGGTCGGCCAAGGCCTTCATGTCGGCAGGGCTGGTGAAGCTGGTGGCCAGTTGCGTGGAGATATTGGCTAGCGGCTGGCCGGCTTTCACCTCGGTCTGCCCGGGTTGCAGGAGAAACTTCACATAGCCGTTGTCGGGCATGCTGATCACCTGGGCGTTGGCCGAGACCTGGGCCTGCACGGCCGGAATGCGGAAGAACAACTGGTAGCTCTTGTACGCCACGAAGCCCAGGGCGGCGAGTCCGGCTGCGGCGTAGAGCAGAGTACCGGTCACTGCTTTGAGGCGATCAGCGCTGCTGCGGGCACTGGCGTGCTGTTGCTTGCGCTCCTTGATGTAGTTTTCCCGCTGCATCACATTGAACAGGCCGTTGATGTCGGCAATCTCGCCCGACAGGTAGGCGCTGATGATGTAGCGCAGGATGTCGCGCTTCTGTGCATCGAGGTCAACGAACTGCGCGCCGACTTCTTCACCGCGCTGGGACACGATGCGCACTTTGCTGTCCAGGCTCAGGTCAACCTGATTCAGGCGCAGGCGGATCGAGGCGTTGTACAGGCTGCCAGTGGTCAGCGGTTTGTCGTGACGCAGGCCGATACCGCCCAGGGAGATGTCCTGCAGGCTGGTTTCGATGTTCGGTTGCCCGGCGGCGCTCAGGGTGACCCGGGCATTGATGCGGGTGCGCACGTACTGGCGTTCGTCGATCGCTTCATGAACCACATTGGCTGCAGTCTTGGCAGAAACGGTAGGTGTACTTGAGCTACTCATGGCAGGCGCCTTTCCTTAACGTTGCGTGAGTTCGAGAAGAACCGAGATGACCCCGAAGAAGATGGCGATCGATGAAAACAGCATCGCCTTCGAGGACCAGCGGTTCAGGGCGGCATCGAAGTTGACGCTACCGTTGCTTAATGTGGTTTTTTGTCGGGTCCAGCGCTGCTGGTCCATGTGGAACAGCGCGTAGATCTTCATCACCGAGCCGACAATCTGGTTGTAATAAAGAACGAAGGGGTACACCGGGCTCACTGGATGGCCTGCGAACAGGAACAGCACGGTGACAATGCTGCGCGACAGCAGCACCCAGAACAGGTACACCAGCAGGTACTGGATGCCGAACACCAGGCCGGCCACCACCGAGGCGGTCAGGCCCATCAGGCAGGTCCACATCGACACCCGCTGATCGAGCAGCACGTACAGGGTGAACAGGCCCAGGCGCGCGCGGCCGAGCAGGGCGGTGGCACGGAAGTTCTGGCGCAGCGAGTTGCCGTACCAACGGAACATCAGTTGCCGGGTGGCACGCCAGAAGCTGTTATCGGGTGGATGCTCGACGGTCAGGGTATTGCTGTCGGGTACGTAGAAGGTGTCCCAGCCCGCGCGCATCAGGCTCAGCCATGAGGACTTGTCGTCCCCGGTGAGGAACTGGAAGCGGCCCAGGCGCCAGTGCTCGAGAAAATCGGCTTCGACATCGCGGATGAAGTCGGGGTCGGTCATGACGCTGGCGCGAAAGAACGACAGGCGACCGGTCAAGGTCAGCACGCGATGCGAGAGCGCCATCGAACACATGTTGATGTGCCGCTGCACGAAACGCATCGAGTGCCACTGGCGCATCAGGTTGCTGCCTTCGACCTCGCAAAACTCGTTGGTGGTCAAGCCGCCGACTTTAGGCAGGTAGGCGAATAGCTTGACCGCGCGCTCGACGCAACCAGGCAACATCATGGTGTCGCCATCGACCACGCCGACCACCGAGTCTTCCAGCGGCATCTGGCGCGACAAGGCACGGAAGGCGTGGGCCAGGCCGTCACGCTTGCCGGTGCCGCGGGCGCGGACGATCACCAGTTTGATGTCGTCGCGGTCGGTGACTTCGTTACGCATGATCTGCTTGATGAACTGCTCGTCGCCCTTTTCGACGATCGAGGCAATCACCGTGCACGGTACCTTCAGCCGTTGCACCTCCTGGAATACCGATTGGTAGACCTTGAAGGTGGTGTGGGTGGGGATGCGAAAGCTGGTGACCACCATGAACATATGGGCTGGTAGCGCTGCGTCACCCATGCGCTCGACCGCTTTGCGGATGCGTGGAAACTTCCAGTGCAGGAAGTACATGCCGCGCAGAAAGTGCACGATGGCATTGCCATAGCGCCACATCCCCAGGGTACCGATGATGAAGATGAAGCTGTGGTGGCTGGGGTCCAGATACGCCGGGGCGATCATCTCCGAGGCCAGTGCAATCAGGCCGAACAGGCAGGCCCAGGCGCAGAAGCTCGCGGCGGCCCGGCGTGCGCCGCAAGGCGGTTGTTGCTGTCGTTCCATCTAACCGTTGCTCCGTTGTACAGGCGCTGCAGCCTGAGCGAAACGCGCACTTACCGGGCCCGGCCGCAGGGCGGCAGGCAAAGGTAGGTGTTCAGTTCGCTCAGGCGCAGGTGTGGATACTGCTTACCGGGTGCTCTCTACGGAGCGTGGGGCGTTACCAGCAGATACCCTGTTGATTGCGGTTGCTGGCGTGCGGCATGAAGCCGACCAGGTCGATGACCTGCTTGCCTTCGCTGACATCCAGGGCCTGGGCGAAGCGGTCGTCGTTGTTGCCCAGGACGATGACATCGGCGCCGTTGATCACCTGGTCAAGATCGCTGCAGAGCAGGGAAGACACGTGCGGGATCTTCGATTCGATGTAGTCGCGGTTGGCACCAAACACCCGGGCGTACTCGACGTTGGCGTCGTAAATGCTCAGCTCATAACCTTTGCCGATCAGCATTTCGGCCAGCTCCACCAGTGGGCTCTCGCGCAGGTCATCGGTGCCGGACTTGAAGCTCAGGCCGAGCAGGCCGATACGGCGTTTGTCCTGACGGGCGATCAGGTCGTAAGCATTGCGCACCTGATTGCGGTTGCTGTCCATGATTGAGGCCAGCAGCGGATGCTCGACGTCCAGCTGGCCAGCGCGGTAGGTGAGGGCGCGCACGTCTTTGGGCAGGCAAGAGCCACCGAAGGCGAAGCCCGGGCGCAGGTAATAGCGCGACAGGTTGAGCTTGTAGTCCTGGCAGACCACGTCCATCACTTCCCGGCCATCGACGCCCGAAGCTTTGGCGATATTGCCGATTTCGTTGGCAAAGCTGACCTTGGTCGCGTGCCAGACGTTGCAGGTGTACTTGATCATTTCGGCGACTTCGATCGACTTGCGAATCACCGGTGCATCAAGGCCTTTGTACAACGATTCGAGCAGGTCACCGGAATGTTGGTCGAGCTCGCCGATCACCGTCATGGCGGGGAAATCATAATCCTGGATCGCGGTGCTTTCGCGCAGGAACTCGGGGTTGACTGCCACTCCGAAATCGACACCGGCACGTTTGCCCGAGGCTTTTTCAAGCAGCGGAATCACCACGTTTTTCGCCGTGCCTGGCAGGACGGTACTGCGCACCACGATGGTGTGGCGGCTGGCTTTGTCGCGCAGCGCCATGCCGATTTCGTTGCACACCGCTTCCATGTAGACCAGGTCCAGGTCGCCGTTTTTCTTGCTCGGCGTGCCAACGCACAGCAGCGACAGCTCGGTTGCCAGCACGGCGGCCTGGACGTCGGTGGTGCCACGCAGACGCCCCTGGTTCACGCCGTTGAGCAGCAGTTGCTCAAGCCCTGGCTCGACAATCGGCGATTTACCCTGGTTGATCATGTCGACCTTGTCCTGGGAAATGTCGACCCCCAGCACCTGGTGGCCGCGTGCGGACAAACAGCCCGCACAGACCGCACCCACATAACCCAGCCTGAATTCAACACATAAGTGCAACGCTCGCCCCTGCATAAACTTCGTACGGCGTCTTCCAGCCCAGGCGTTTTCGCGGGCGTAAATTGATCTTCGTTACCACGCGACTGACCGCCTCGACGGTCAGCTTGCTGAAGTCGCCGCCCTTGGGAAAATACTGCCGGAGCAGGCCGTTGGTATTTTCATTAGTGCCTCGCTGCCAGGATGAATAGGGTTCTGCAAAAAAGACTTGGCACTGGCTCCGATGCGCAATGCGTTCATGCCCGGCAAACTCCTTCCCGTTATCCAGCGTCAGCGTGTGAACAGCATGCCCCTTGAGCAACAGATTGATCGCCCGCGTTACCTGCCGGCGCGTCCTGCGCTTGACCGGATAGGCGCTCAGGTAGCCGCTTTTACGATCAACCAGCGTGACCAGATTGCCGCCTACGCCATGCACCGTGTCACCCTCCCAATCACCTAGACGCTCGCGGGCTTCGACCTCAGCAGGGCGCTCGGTTATCGATACGCGATTACGCAACTGTCCGCGCCGGTCGTGGCTTCCGTAGCGTTTTCGGTACAGCTTCCTGCGGTGCCGCAAATACTTGTATAACTCGCCACCTGCGTGTTTGTCGGTGGCGATAAACCGATAAATCCACTCGTGACTGACCGCGCGCTCCGGCTGCTCTTGCTTCAGGCGCTGAGCAATCTGCTCCGGGCTCATACCGTGTTTTAGCCAGAGCGGCAGATAATGGCTGAACCACGTTAATGGCTTGCAGTGCTTGCGCGCCTGCGCTCGACGGGCATCACTTTCATGGGTCGCAGCAACCGCTTTGTAGGTCTTCTGGGAGCTGTTGCGGCGAACCTCACGACTGATCGTCGAGGGATGTACGCCAACCTGTTTCGCGATGCTTGCCTGGCTTTTTCCGGCGCTCAGACCGGCCTCAATCTGGTAACGTTGGCCCTGAGTCAGCTGCCGGTAATGCGTAGTCATCTGCGCTTGAATCCTTCGGTGTGAGAGCCTGGATTCTACCGGTGGCTGACTCTCTGCCTATCGTTTCAAACGTTGCACTTATTCTATGAATTCAGGCAGTCCAAAAATACTGATATTCATAGTTCCCTCTGCCGTGATCAGTACTGTGGTTGCAGTACTGACGCGGTTACTCAGTTTATCGGTGAAGTCGACGTTGCAAGCACACATGAGTACATCGCGCGCTGAACAGGCGATGGCCGTGTTGTTCGTTGTCTTATTTCTATCCTAAGGGGGAGTTTTTTAGTTACGCAAGCAATCTGTTCTATGTAATTAGAATTAATTCACAATTTCTCTGTTAAGTTTAAAAAACACTTAAAAATCAATTAGTTAAAGTTGTCAATAAGTTGCATGTCAAAAAACAGTCTCAGTCTTTATGCCAAATTACAGGCGTCAGAAAATCGTGTTTTCGTGGGTTTTTGACGATCTTCTGGCGGATTTTCAGGTGCTTTTTTCATCTCGCACGGGCGTTAGTTGTGCGTTTGAAGTTGTTGACAGTGAAGGCAGATAGATAGTGTTTTATTCAGCTGAAGTTCACTGTTTCAGGCAGCAAAGTTGCTCTTATGGCTTATGGCCATCAAGTAGTGGCTTGGGCGATGATGGCCCTGTACAGACAAGCACAGACAGGAAGTGCGTCCGTTCACTTGTGCAGTGCTGGCATTCCTGTGCATAGTGCAGCCTGAGCGGCCGGGCTAGCGCGTTTGCGCGGGTGGCCAGCATGGAGATGTACAAGGAATTTGAATGGCGATGAACGGAATCGGATCCCGACTGCGGGAAGAAAGGGAGCGTCTGGGCCTGACTCAGCGCGTATTCGGTGACATCGGTGGGGTAGAGCCCAACGCGCAAGGCAAGTACGAGAGCGGCGAACGTACACCCAAGGCGGATTACCTGGCAGCGCTGGCCGCGCGCGGTGTCGATGCCCTGTATGTGTTGAGTGGTACCCGCACGCCCGTCCCCCAAGGCAGCCTGAGCCCCGACGAGCACCGCTTGCTCGGGACCTTTCGCGATTTGCCTGCCATGGATCAGGCCGTGATACAGCAATTGCTTGGCCGTCTTGCCGAGGCGCTGCCGAGGGTGCGCTCGACCGCTCCGGGGCGCGAGAGCAACGCCTTTGCCCGGATGGCGGGCAAAGGCAAAATGACGTCGCTGCGATGACGTGTTCCGTTAGCTCTGGCGCTAGGTTTTTTGCTAAGGTGGCGGGATCCAATTGCCGCCGCAGTGTGAGGTGTCTGCTTGATTAGGGTCCTGGTGGTCGATGACCACGATCTGGTACGTACGGGCATTACCCGTATGCTGGCCGATATCGATGGCTTGCAGGTGGTGGGCGAGGCTGATTCTGGCGAGGCGTCGTTGAAGGTTGCGCGCGAGCTCAAGCCTGATGTGGTCCTGATGGATGTAAAAATGCCCGGGATCGGTGGCCTTGAGGCCACACGCAAATTGCTGCGCAGCCACCCGGATGTGAAAGTGGTCGCAGTGACGGTGTGTGAAGAAGACCCGTTCCCCACCCGCCTGTTGCAGGCCGGCGCCGCCGGTTACCTGACCAAGGGCGCGGGGCTGGACGAAATGGTCCAGGCCATTCGCCTGGTGTTTGCCGGGCAACGCTACATCAGCCCGCAGATTGCCCAACAGTTGGCACTCAAGTCGTTCCAGCCGCAAGGCTCGCCATTTGATGCATTGTCGGAGCGGGAAATCCAGATCGCCCTGATGATCGTCGGATGCCAGAAGGTGCAGATCATTTCCGACAAGCTGTGCCTGTCGCCGAAAACGGTCAATACTTACCGTTATCGGATCTTTGAAAAGCTCTCGGTCACCAGCGACGTCGAACTGACGCTGCTTGCTGTCCGCCATGGCATGGTTGACGCCAATCTCTAGGCTCATGACCCCTGTGTTCGATTCAAGTGCATTCTTGGCGACCTGCAGCGGTCGCCCGGGCGTCTACCGGATGTTCGACGGTGAGGCCCGGCTGCTGTACGTCGGCAAGGCCAAGAACCTGAAGAAGCGCCTGGCCAGTTACTTTCGCAAAACTGGCCTGGCGCCGAAGACGGCTGCCCTGGTGGCGCGCATCGCCCAGGTCGAAACCACCATCACCGCCAACGAAACCGAAGCGCTGCTACTCGAGCAAACGCTGATCAAGGAGTGGCGGCCGCCTTACAACATCCTGCTGCGTGACGATAAGTCCTACCCGTATGTGTTCCTTTCTGACGGCCCGTTTCCGCGCCTGGGGATTCATCGTGGGGCCAAGAAGCAGAAGGGCAAGTACTTCGGCCCGTATCCCAGCGCCGGTGCGATTCGCGAAAGCCTGAGCCTGTTGCAGAAAACCTTTTTCGTTCGGCAATGCGAAGACAGCTACTACAGCAACCGCACCCGGCCGTGCCTGCAGTACCAGATCAAGCGCTGCAAGGCGCCTTGCGTCGGCCTGGTTGAGCCGGAGGAATATGCCGTTGATGTGCGCCACTCGGTGATGTTCCTCGAAGGCCGCAGCCATCAGCTGACCAACGAGCTGAATGCCGAAATGGAACAGGCGGCCATGGCCCTGGCCTTCGAGAAGGCGGCCGAACTCCGCGACCAAATCGCCTTGCTGCGCCGGGTGCAAGACCAGCAAAGCATGGAAGGCGGCAGTGGTGACGTCGACGTCGTGGCCGCGTTCACCAACCCGGGCGGTGCTTGCGTGCACCTGATCAGTGTGCGCGGCGGGCGGGTGTTGGGCAGCAAGAATTTTTTTCCGCAGGTTGGCATCGAGGAGGAGGTGGCTGACGTCATGGCCGCGTTCCTTTCCCAGTACTACATCGGCAATGCCGAGCGCGACCTGCCAGGCGAGCTGATCGTCAACGTGGTGCATGACGATTTCGCTGCCATCACGGCGGCCATTGAATCGCTGCGCGGGCGCGAGCTGAGCATCAGCCACCGCGTGCGCGGCACCCGTGCGCGCTGGCAGCAGTTGGCGGTGACCAACGCTGAACAGGCGCTGAGTGCGCGCCTGGCTAACCGTCAACACATGGCCGCACGGTTTGAAGCGCTGGCCCAGGTCCTGGCCCTTGATGAAGTGCCGCAGCGCCTGGAGTGTTATGACATCAGTCACTCCAGCGGTGAGGCCACCGTTGCTTCTTGTGTGGTGTTCGGCCCGGAGGGGCCGCTGAAGTCCGACTACCGGCGTTTCAATATCGAAGGGGTTACCCCGGGCGACGACTATGCCGCCATGCACCAGGCCCTGACGCGCCGTTTCGGGCGGATCAAGGACGGCGAGGGCAAGTTGCCGGATGTGCTGCTGGTGGACGGTGGTAAAGGTCAGTTGAACATGGCCCGCGACGTGCTGCAGGAGTTGGCGGTTCCCGACCTGATCCTGCTGGGCGTGGCCAAAGGTGTCACGCGCAAGGCCGGTTTCGAAACCCTGTACCTCAACGATGTGGCCCATGAGTTCACCCTTAAAGGCGACTCACCGGCGCTGCACCTGATTCAGCAGATCCGTGACGAAGCGCACCGCTTTGCGATTACCGGCCACCGTGCGCGGCGTGGCAAGGCGCGGCGTACCTCAAGCCTGGAAGATGTCGCCGGGGTAGGGCCGAAACGCCGCCGCGACCTGCTCAAACACTTTGGTGGCCTGCAGGAACTGAGCCGCGCCAGCATCGACGAAATTGCCAAAGCGCCGGGAATCAGTAAAAAGCTTGCCGAGTCGATTTATGCCAACCTGCATAGCGAGTAGAATGCACGCTCACTTTGCAGCCAGTTGTGCCGATGAATATCCCAAATCTACTTACAGTTCTTCGCGTCCTGCTCATACCGATCTTCATTTTGCTGTTTTATGTTCCGTATCACTGGAGCTATATCGCAGCGAGCAGCGTCTTTGCCATTGCGGCGGCCACTGACTGGCTCGACGGCTACCTGGCCCGTCGTCTGCAGCAAAGCACGCCATTTGGCGCCTTCCTCGACCCGGTCGCCGACAAGCTGATGGTCGCCGTGGCGCTGGTGCTGTTGGTGCAAGTGCATGCGAACTTCTGGCTGACCTTGCCAGCCGCGGTGATCATCGGTCGTGAGATCGTGGTCTCGGCGCTGCGCGAATGGATGGCCGAGCTGGGCGCGCGGGCGCATGTGGCGGTGTCGAACCTGGGCAAATGGAAGACTGCGGCGCAAATGCTGGCGCTGGTGATCTTGCTGGCCAACCCGCCGGTGCTGACGTTCTGGGTCATCCTCGGCTATGCCTTGCTGATGGTCTCTGCTGGCCTGACGTTGTTGTCGATGGTGCACTACCTGCGTGCTGCCTGGCCGCACCTGCGCGAAGGTTCGGAACAAAAATAAAACTTTTTTGAATCAAGGGCTTGACGGCGTTTGATGAATCTATAGAATGGCCGTCACCAAATGCGGGAATAGCTCAGTTGGTAGAGCACGACCTTGCCAAGGTCGGGGTCGCGAGTTCGAGTCTCGTTTCCCGCTCCAATTTAGGATCTACAGACTTCCACTGATGTCTGTAAGTCGTTGAAAAAAGGGGCTTCGGCCCCTTTTTTCATTCCAGGGCCGTCCACCGAAATCCACCGGCAGCCAGTGTTTTTAAGGCCAAAATTGAGGCCAAAGAATACGGGTGGATCCAGGACCGGATTGTTGCTGGGCCAGGAGTGGAACCGTGACGAGCATTGAGCCTAAGTCTCAACTTAGGAGCTCGATGATGGCACTCTCTGATCTGATCGTCCGCCAGGCCAAGACCACTGGCAAACTCTACAACCTCCCCGATCTTGATGGCCTCGGCCTGGTAGTCTCACCAGTCGGTGGAAAGTCGTGGCACTTCCGTTACTACTGGCTAGGCAAGCAAAAACGCATCTCACTGGGCAACTATCCTGAGATCGGTTTGCGTGATGCTCGCATCCTGCGTGACGAAGCTAGAGCCCTGCTGGCCAAGGGCATCAATCCGCACACCGATCGCAAGCAGAAGCGGCACGCCATTCAGCTTGCCGCCGAGCATACCTTCAAGGCGGTCTTCGACGCCTGGGTGGAGCATCGCCGCAAGGAACTCAAGGAGGGTCGTCAAAGCACGCTCTCGCAGATTCTGCGGATCTTTGATCGCGACGTGCTGCCGAGCCTGGGCAAGATGTCGATCTTCGACATCCGGCGACCTCAGCTTCTGGGGGTCCTGGCAAAGATTGAGGAACGCAAGGCTTTCACCACTGCGGAAAAGGTTCGAACCTGGTTCCGGCAGATGTTCCGCTATGCCCTGGTGATCGCCGAAGGAATGGAGGTCAATCCGGCCTCAGATCTTGACGTGGTTGCGGCCCCCAAACCGCCGACGGCCCACAACCCCTATCTGCGCCTGCATGAGCTGCCCGAGATGCTCCTGAGGCTACGCGACTATCGTCGGCGTGGTCTGCAGACGCAGTTGGGCATCCGCCTCCTGTTCCTGACGGGTGTGCGCACCGGAGAGCTGCGCCTAGCGACCCCCGATCAGTTTGACCTAGATCGTGGCCTGTGGATCATCCCGCCTGAGTTCGTCAAACAACTGCAGGACGAGATGCGCAAGGCTGGCAAGCGGCCCCAGGATGTTCCGCCCTATGTCGTTCCGCTGTCCCTGCAGGCCATTGAGGTGGTGCGCTATCTCCTCGGTGAAATGAAGCCGGCTCAGCGCTATCTCCTTGCACATCGCAGTGAGCTCAAGAAACGCATCAGCGAAAACACGCTCAACAGCGCTTTGCGCCGGATGGGCTATGAAGACCAACTGACCGGCCATGGCATCCGTGGCACTCTGTCGACGGCGCTCAATGAGGTTGGATATCCCAAAATCTGGGTGGACGCCCAGTTGTCCCATTCCGATCCGAACAAGGTCAGCTCTGCGTACAACCATGCCAAGTATGTGGAACCACGGCGCCGGATGATGCAGGACTGGGCCGACCGCCTGGACCTTCTGGAGCAGGGGCAGGTGGAGGCTGCGAGCACGCATCTGACGATCCACATCGAAGGTGTGCCGACGATGGCTGACGACGAGAAACTGGCCGAGGCTGCGATCGTAGCGGCAATGGGTGGTGTGCCGTCCGCGGATGGCGTACCCATTGTTGTCAGTGCTGGGAGTCAAGGCGTCGCGTTCCAGCGCCTATCTCCTGTGCCCATCGTGCAGGCCCCGGTGGCGCGGGAGCCTGCGGTGTCGGACATCCAGCGCGAGCGAGAGGAGATGCTGGAGATCTACGAGGCGTCGAGCAGCTTGCCCGTGCCCCTATTCGCCAAGCTGGCGGGCAAGTCCAAGGACCAGATAAACCGCGAACTGAAGGCGGGCAAGCTGCTGTCCATCAGCATTGGCAACCGCGGACAGCGAGTGCCCGACTGGCAGTTGGTGCCGCTCAAGCTCAAGCTTGCGCAGGTGATGCTGAAGCGCGCCTCACACGCCGAATCATGGGCGCTGTATCACCTGTTGACAAAACCTCAGCCTGGGCTGGGCGATCGCGTAGCCATCGACTTAGTGACGCCGACCAACCTGGATAAGGTAGTGCAGGCATTGCTGACCGCAGCACAACCCGCATTGGAGGTTCCTATTGATTCGCCTGAGTTCCCGGATCCGGTTCGCGAAAGCGTGAGGCGTCTCGTGGACAGAGCAGCCGTGCTCGAGGTTGGGTAGGATTGTGCTGAGCGAGGGGCTAGAACGCATCGTTGTCCCTCGCCCAGCAATCTTCAATAGTTAGGCCATATTCTCCGTCTGCTGGACTGCGCGCCCTTCCGAAAGTTGACCAAGCTGGCTCAGTTTTCCGGCGAAGGTTCTTCCGCATCGTTCAGTGCTTCACCTAATTTGGGAAGAATCACCGCACTGAGTTGGGACTTCGCCCATTCGCTTCTTGCGTGGGTCTCGAAGGCCGCAAGGACCCCGAGTGCCGTATGAACCCGCGAGAGCAAGGCGATTGAGCCTGAATGGGCCGCAGTCGCGACCCAGTTGTCCGCCTGATCCTCATCGCCGGAAAGATAGTCTAGGATGCCGAGCGTGATCGGCTCAATGATCCCCGCTTCTGAATCCACGATTGATATACCATTGGGTAAGTCTACCGTGGGTAGCATTCGAAGCGATTGCGGGCCACGATTTCCTCGAAGAGGCATTGGGCACGTCGCAATCTGCAGGAGCAGGTTCGGGTCTTCTCTGCGCGCCCCATGTTCTCCTTCCACCTCGAAAGGCGTGGATGCCACGTGAGACAGAATTAGCCATGGGTGGATGTTTTTGTAGGCGACCTGTTCATCATCACCGAGATCAATCTCGTGATGAACCCCCTCAATGACCACAAAGGCTTTGCCATCGAGCTGGTGCTTGATGTCCACCAAAGTGCCATCAGGCAGCGCCAGTGCATAGTGGCCACCTGCATCCAGTACCTCGCGTTCGGGCGGTATGTCCACCAGGGCAGTGATGAGGCCGACGGGCAGGCCGCTTGGCCGTTTGGCCGCATCGACAAGGGCTTGAGCCGCAACCACTTCACCGAGTGGAAGATTACTTGCCGCGCCGGAGATCCAGGCAGCAGCTTCGTGCAGGTCGTTCTTTGACCGCTGCACGATTTCGTCTGCCAGCGCGTGTGCCATCTCGCTTGCCAGCAACTCTGGCAGTCGAATCAAAATCGTAGCTCCTGCGACGTCGTGCATGTCAGGGCGAACGAATCCATGATCAATCAGCCACTGAAGATCATCGGGTTCAAGCTCCGCCCTTACCGCAGCACGGCGGATTACACCCATCTCCATTTGTTGGAGCGCAATTTCTGGTGGCCGTGTTCTGTCTTGTGCATCCGCAATCATCGAGCGCGCTAAGCCCCTGAACCTCCGCCGCAGTTCGTGGTCGTTTGCGAAACGTGTTCGTACGAGCTGCATCAACCGTGGCCCGAGCAGCGAGGGCAGTGAGAGGGCCTGCGTATCTGGCTTGCCTGTGAGTGCTGCATGACCATATCCGCTGATCGCCCGCAGCACCCATGGTTCTCGATACTCGGGGGTCATATCAGCGCCATGCATCAAGTACAGGCGGCGCTTTCCCAAAAGAGCATGAGCAAGCTTGAACTCCCGGTCACTCAGATATCCGACGCGCACTACCTTGGATCGGCGCCCCAATGGAGAAAGAGAGCGCTGGTTTGGTGCTTTGAGCACGCTCTGCGCCACAGTGTCATCCATCGCGAGCACGACTGACAGCGACGCGCCAAAAGTGCTGGAGGTGAGATCTTCGATCTCGCGCAGGGACGTGGTGTCGGCCACGTGCAACCCGTCAAACGCCAAAACCAACCTCACGCCGTCGTGTTTTGAGACACGGATCAGCCAGTTACGGGCCTCTTGAGGGGACACGGGCCAACTCAGCGATCGCGAGAGGGCATCGGCCAGTGTTTGGAGCGCGCCGCCTCCAACACCCGTCTCAACGTACAGGATAGCGAGCGTATCGCTTTGCTCTGTGCGTGCGCAAAGTTCGCGAAGCACGTTGCTTTTTCCAGTGAGAGGCGAGCCTTCTAGAATCAGCAATCGCTCACCCGTAACCAAGCTCCGCCACAACTGATGTGTTGCAGCACGTGGAGCTAGGAATTCAGCAGCGAACGGAAGAGCTGGTTCGTCCCAGGACGCTGTGAGCTCTGCGATCGTCTCCGAGGACACGAGGCGAACGGCCTGCATCCATACAGTCGGTGTGGTACCCATCAAGGTATCGACGGCATGCCGGACGTCGGCACCTGCGACGCGGCTCGCTTGCGTTATGAGGTCCTGGAACGCATCTTCTGTCGGGGTTGCTGGTTGCCAGGGATTCCCCGTGGAGGTTTCAAGGATCCTGACGGCGGTGCCGTTAGTGATCACCACAAGCGGCGCCGGAGGCTGGACCAATCGTGCATACGACAACCCTTGTGCGCTGTCGTCATCGGTCAGGGTGATGCCGGGTCTCTTAA
This sequence comes from Pseudomonas sp. NUPR-001, assembly GCF_052147955.1. Taxonomy (NCBI): domain Bacteria; kingdom Pseudomonadati; phylum Pseudomonadota; class Gammaproteobacteria; order Pseudomonadales; family Pseudomonadaceae; genus Pseudomonas; species Pseudomonas sp. NUPR-001. The sequence continues at coordinate 3,564,154 of NZ_CP197353.1, read as the reverse complement.
GCTCCATGATGGCCAGAGGCTTTTCATCCTTCTCCAGAAGGATGTCTAGTCGGGCCTCGGCACGGGATTTCCCGGCATCGACCTCCAGGGTCTGGCGTCCGAATTTGAAAGTGAACTTGATCTGGTGCTTGATGGCGCCGTCTGGCATCCAAGGAAATGCCACTTTGATCGCCGCCCGGACGCGTGCTTCCAGATCGGCTTCCGTCTCTTCAGTTGTCGCTCGTTTGCTTGGCATAGTGCTTCCTTGTGTGCCCAGGTTCATTTTCCATGTTGGCCAGCTTAACCAACTCCAGAGGTTGGCGCCCGTCGCATCGCTCCCTGGCAGCGGTCTAAGTTCGCCGATGTTGGCAAGCCCATGTCATAGTTCTGTCAATTGATGGAGTTGACAAACTGCTTTGGGGCTTCCGTATGGGTTTTATATGCGCTGATTGTGTTGGAGAGACGTATCTACAGCGGCTGGTGCGAGACGCCGCGACATCCGAGAACTCTTGCGAGTACTGCGATGGTGATGCACCTGCAGCAGACCTTTGGGAGGTCGCCCAACTTTGCGGGGAAGTTATCGATACGTTTTTTGAGGAATCTAGCCACACCATGGCGGTGATCCACTTCGGCCGAACGCCGGCCGGGAATGACCTGCAGGCCACGATTTCGGAGCTGACCGGCATTCCTCAGGAGGCCGTCGAGGTGGTCGTCGAACATCTCGGCACGCTATGGTACGACGCTGACTCGGGAGAGTCTCGCTACGGCGATGACGACCCCTGGTTTGTCCTCAGGTCTTCTATGGCGGAGCCGCTCGGGCACGCATGGCGCGAGATGGAAGACAGCCTGCGCTCTGACATACGCTACTTCAATCCCAAGGCGCTAACATTGCTCAGCACGATCTTCGGCGAGCTCATCAATGATCGAGACAAAGAGGGCCAGCCGGTCGTTATCGATGCGGGACCACATACATCATTGAAGACGCTCTACAGGGGGCGAGTATTCCAAACTGACGAAGCACTTGTTGCCGCGCTTCGTTGGCCTGAACGATTTCTGGGGTCACCTGCGGCGGGACTTGGCGCTGCCGGCCGAATGAACGGGCAGGGCCAGCCTGCGTTCTACGGCGCCACGGATCCTGATATTTGCATTGCCGAGGTACGCCCACCAGTGGGCAGCCGGATTGCTATGGCGGCATTCGAGGTGATTCGCCCGCTGCGCTTATTGGATCTTCGGCGACTGGCTAACGTCGAGCTGCCACCCGGTACAAGCCTCTTCGATCCGGCGACACGTGCCGCAGCGCAGCGACGCGACTTTCTGAGGACGTTGGGCGAGCGCCTGTCGGCACCTGTGGTCCCTGAACTGCAAGATCGAGACTATCTCGTGACGCAGGCCGTTGCCGACTATCTTGCTGCCCATCATAAATTGGCTGTCGACGGCATCATCTACCCATCGGCGCAAAGCCGTCGCCCAGATGAGCCGCCGGCAGGAGATAACGTTGTGTTGTTTCGAAAAGCCTGCGATGTAACTCTCTCCGATGCCGAGGACGCGACTGCCCAAATCGCGCTATGGGAGTATGAGGAGGATGGGCCTGGCCGCTGGTTCCGTCCATCGATCAATTTCATGGACCGGAACGCGTCGCGGCATGGGCACCGTGCGGTGCATCCGGCGCTATCGTTGAGACGGGACTCGATTGTCATTCATGAAATATCAGCCGTACGTTACTACAGCAAGCCGCATCCCGTGGAAAGCGTCACTTCACTCAATGACCGACATTATGGATGATTGGGTTTTTGCAAATCGAACTGTATTAACAGTCGCTGAGATCGTCGCCCAGCTCCCTGAGCGCGCGGTCTACAAATCCTGTCAAGCTTTCTGGCGTGTCCTCACGCATCTTTCGAAGTAGGAATGTTGTCAGCATTGGGCTTTGCATGGATATTGGGCGTGTGACGACGTCGGAGCATTTGCAAGCGTCCGATTGAGGGGTGGTAACAAACCCAACACCATATCCGGCAGCTACCAACGTCATGAGCATACTCAAGGAGGTTGCTTGCCCTATAAAATTGGGCTGAACGCTAGATCCGCGCAGTAAGTTTTCGATGCTATGGAAATAGCCTTCACACACCTCCGGGTGGCACCCTACTAATGGGTATCGAAGCAGTTCCTCAAGTGGCACTCTTGCGTAGGCAAGTAATGGATGTCGCCTAGGTATGGCCAGCACGAGCCTTTCTTGCCATAGAGGCAATGAAACGATGTCGTCGCCGGTGCTGCTCATGCGAGAAAACCCAATATCAAAGGTGCCATCGCGAAGTCCTCGCAATTGTTCAGCTAGGGTCACCTCTGATATTCGTACTGAAATCTCAGGTTGCTCCTCTCTTAGATTTGCAAGAAATGCTGCAAGTCTCGGCTGAGTAAGCCCGTCGCAAATCGCAAGGTGATAAGAGTTTGCCTGGCCTGCTGCGGCAGCTTTTGCTTCTTCAATCGCATTTTCCAGTGCTAGGAAGACCCGCCTCGCTTCTCGCTGGAAGGCTTCTCCAGCTGGCGTCAGATACGTCCCGCGCCGGTTGCGTTCAAACAAGCGTGCACCAACGTGCTCCTCAAGCTCCTTGATGGCCCTGGACAACGGGGACTGCTCAATGTGAAGCCTCGCTGCAGCCCTGCAAAAGTGCAGTTCTTCGGCCAATGCCATAAAGCAACGCAAATGTCGTAGTTCCATTCGACTCCATTGAGCCCCTCGGGGCTTGATGAGCATGACCGTGCTTCCCGCGCAGCGGGCGCGCGCAGTCTCCAGAGGCGCTCCGTGTCAGGCCAAAGTGCTTGCGCTGCGCGCTCCGCGACCAGGCATGTGTCAGACGCCGCGCAGTCAGCGCTGCTCCACGAGTGGCAGAGCAACAAGCAGCACTTGGCACATGATTCAAGCTTGTAACTGTACAGGATGCAATGTACAGTCTCAACCTGCATGAACCGCATGCAGTCTCGTGAAGGCTGCTGCGTCGTCTCACTTCGGAATTCAGAACAATGGAAATAGCAACCCTCTCAACATCAAGGCGATGGCTCCTGCTGGTCACCGTTGCGGCGGGCCTCCTGCTGGTCACGGTCGACTATTCAGTGCTCTACACAGCGCTGCCAATACTGAGCCGTGAGCTGCATGCGTCTCCGACGGAGGGCTTGTGGATCATCAACGCTTATCCGTTGGTCATGGCCGGGCTGCTACTGGGGGCCGGAACCCTCGGCGATCGACTTGGTCATCGGAGGATGTTCCTCGGGGGGTTGGTCATTTTCGGCATCGCGTCGATAGCTGCCGCCTTCGCCCCAAGCTCTACCGTCTTGATCGGTGCCCGCGCTGCCTTGGCTGTAGGTGCTGCGGCAATGATGCCGGCAACGCTTGCGCTGATACGTATCACCTTTGTCGACGAGCGAGAGCGCAATATTGCGATATCGATCTGGGGCTGCATCGCCATCGTCGGTGCGGCACTAGGTCCGATCATTGGTGGACTCCTTCTGGCGCGGTTTTGGTGGGGGTCGGTCTTCCTCATCAATGTCCCGGTAGTTGTGGTGGCCATCATCGGGACGTTGATTTTTGCCCCGTCAGGTTCAATCGAAAAAGAAAAGCCCTGGGATCTTGCTTCCTCGTTACTTGCGCTAGTCGCCTTGTCGGCGCTGACCCTCGGGATCAAGCATCTTGCCCAGGCCCATCCTGATTGGCTTGGGGCTGGCGTTGCTTGGTTGGTTGCAGTTGGCGCGGGGTATGTCTTCGTTCGTCGGCAAACTCAATTGCCTCATCCGCTGCTCGACTTCTCAATCTTTCGCAATCCAGCGTTCTCCGCAGGGGTCATCGCTGCGGCCCTGACCATGTTCTCAGTTGGGGGTACCCAGTTGGCGACCACCCAGTACTTCCAGCTGGTCGCAGGCTTTACCCCCTTGCAGGCAGGCTTGCTTGTGTCCGTAGTCGTGGTTGGCACGGTTCCAACGGCTCTGCTTGGCGGAGCATTTCTGCACAAGCTCGGTTTGCGCATGCTGATTTCCAGTGGCCTAGCCATTGCGGCGCTCGGTGCTTTCGCGACATCGGCAGGTCTTCACTACGGAATCGGTTGGCTGATAGCCGGCATGGTCTTGAACGGTGCTGGACTCGGCCTCGTGATGGCCGTGGCGTCCGCAGCTATTGTTGGTAATGCCCCTCCCGAGCGGGCTGGCATGGCCTCATCAGTCGAAGAGGTTTCCTACGAGTTTGGCGGCCTCATCGCTGTCGCGCTGCTCGGCAGCCTATTGGGAATGCTGTATTCCACAGGCGTGGAATTTCCGCCAGGAACACCTGACATTGCTGCTTCGGGCGTTGCGCAGGCTTTTGAGCTCGCCACGCAGGGCGGTCAGACAGATCAAGAGATTATTGAAGCCGCGTCATTGGCATTTGCAAATGCCTACGTCGTAGTGCTGTGGGTTGTTGGGGGAATCCTGGGCATTGGCGCAGTCGTCGCACGCCGCATGCTGCGTGCGTATGGGCCAGGCTCATCTGCGTCCTCAATTCATTAATGGAGTTTCGGTATATGCGCTCAAGCAATCGTACAAAAATCCTCGACGCGGCGATTCGTGTCGTCAGTCGAGAAGGAATAACCGCTCTCGCCTATGAGTCAATCTCCGCCGAAGCCGGGTTGACCCGAGGAGGCATGCTGTATCACTTCCCATCGCGTGAAGCCTTGCTGTTGGGGCTTCACGAATATGTTTCCCAGCAATGGGAAAGCGGCCTGGAAGCCGCGGCCGGAAAAACTGCAGCGGAGGCTACGGCACAGGAGCGCTTCGCAGCATATGTGAAGGTGGCCACCCAAATGAGCGCCACTCGCGTGGAGCTGCAGTTCATGCTGGAGGGCTCTACCAGTCCTGAGCTGGCGGCCCCTTGGACGGATGTCATTACTCGGTGGGCACCGGGATTGGCCGGTGAAGCAACGGATGACGATGCGATGCACTGGATTGTCCGCCTGGCCGCCGATGGTCTTTGGGCATATGAGTCAATTACGAACCAGGCCATCCCTGCGGAATTGCGGGAACGTATCAGCAAGCAACTGTTAAGCATGCTCCCTGGAGCGTCCGTCTCCGACAAAGACGGGAAGGGCTCCGTATGACTTACAAGCCTGGCGATCAAGGCGCTAGTACGCCACGCCTGTGCGCCTCTCGGAGGTCTCCAGGCGCTACGCCTCTCGGCACTGTTGCCGCTGGGGTTTTGATTAGCTTGCTTGCCGGCTGCACCTCTATGGCCCCGCCGGATGCAACTCCGCCGCTGCCTGTTCCCAATGCGTGGCTGGATGTCAGCACGCGACCGGGCAGCGTAGGCCGACAAGCAACTGAGCTTGCTTGGGATCAGTACTTTGCCGACCCACTTCTGCGCCAACTGATTGCGACAGCGCTGGAAAACAATAAGGATCTGCGCTCTGCGGTACTTCGTGTCGAAGAGGCTCGTGCAGCCTTCCGCATCCAGCGCTCCGAGAGTTTTCCGGGGATCGGTGTTGGAGGGAAAGCAGCACGGTCAAGAGTCCCTGCAGACCTCAACCCACCAGGTGTACCCCAGGTGGGCGGGGAGTACCGAGCTGAGGTAGGCCTCAGCAGTTGGGAACTTGATCTCTGGGGGCGAATCCGTAGCCTTAATCGGTCAGCGCTGGAAAGCTGGTTGGCCACGGATGCAGCGCATCAAGCTGTACGGATCGCCTTGATCACGCAAGTCGCAGACGGCTATCTAGGGCTGCGAGAACTGGACGATCGGGTCGCGATCGCCCAGCAAACGGTCGCCAGTCGCGAAGAGTCCTATCGCATTTTCGAGCGCCGATATCAGGTTGGATCGACCTCCAAACTTGCTCTCACCCAAGTTCAGACGCTCCTGAACCAGGCCAAATCTCTGCAGGTACAGCTCGCCAAGCAGCGGGCGAATCAATACCACGCCCTGGCGCAGCTGCTTGGCAGCGGTACTGACCTCGAGTGGCCGGTAAAGCAAATGCCTGAGCCTGCGGACTTCATCGAATTGACGCCTGGGCTACCGTCGGAGTTACTGGTGAACCGCCCCGATGTTCTTTCAGCCGAACATCGCTTGCGTGCGGCGAATGCCAACATCGGTGCAGCACGTGCCGCCTTCTTTCCACGTATTGCCTTGACCGGCACGTGGGGCACTGCAAGCTCACAGCTCAACGACTTGTTCGAGTCAGGTAGTCGAGCGTGGGCGTTCGTCCCCACAGTTTCCCTGCCCATCTTCGACGGTGGGCAAAGGCGGGCCAGTCTCGATTTGTCCGAAGTCCGGCGGGACATGGCGATCACAAGCTATGAGCAGACTGTCCAGACCGCCTTTCGGGAGGTTGCTGATGCGCTATCCGACCAACGATGGCTTGCCGATGAGCTGAGTATCGCGCGCACTTCTTTGGATGTTCAGCAAGAACGTGCGCGCCTTGCACAACTGCTCTACGACAACGGCTCTGCAGCCTACCTGGAAGTGTTGGACGCACAGCGCGACCTGCTTGATACCCAGCAGTCACTCATCCAGGTGCGTCGCTCGTTCCTCTCCAGTCAGGTGGCGTTGTACGCCGCGCTTGGTGGTGGAGCAGATCTTCAATCTCGCTCCATGCCTGTGCACCCCGCACAGGCAGAGACTCCTTCCTCCATTCGGTGAATGACGCACATGACTATGTCTATTTCCTTGAAAAATAAAGTTGTACCGGCAGTGCTGATAACAGGCGCGCTCCTGGCCGGCTGGTGGTACTGGTCGTCACAATCTGGCGATGCCTACGGCGAAGGATTCGTCAGTGGCAACGGGAGAATCGAAGCGATTCAAACGGACATTTCAACCAAGCTCGGAGGGCGCATCGAGCAGGTGTTGGTGCGCGAGGGGCACGTGGTCAAAGCTGGCGACCCGTTGGCGAGGATGCAAGTGGACATCCTGCAAGCACAGCGCGCGGAAGCGGATGCGGGGCGCCAGAGAGCTGAGCATGCGGTCAGCTCAGCAGAAGCCCAAGTGGCACTGAACAAGAGCAACCTGGTTGCCGCGCAAGCCGTGGTTGCGCAGCGAGAAGCTGAACTGGACGCGGCACGTCGCCGCGTCGCGCGGTCGGAGGTCCTGTCGAAAGAAGGTGCCTCGTCGGTTCAAGAGTTGGATGACAACAGAGCGACTGTGCGTGGTGCTCAAGCGGCTGTCGCGGCTAGCGTCGCGCAGGTGTCGGCCGCGCAGGCCGCGGTCAAAGCGAGTGAAGCGGATGTGGTGGGCGCTCGATCCGCCGTCGTTGCAGCCCTCGCCACGGTCAGCCGCATCGATGCCGACATCAACGACAGCGAGTTGCGTGCGCCCAGAGATGGCCGCGTGCAGTTTCGCGTTGCCGAGCCGGGTGAGGTACTAAGCCCTGGCGGGACGGTGTTAAACATCATCGACCTGTCCGATGTTTATATGACCTTCTTTCTTCCGGAGAAGGCAGCAGGACGTATCGCACTTGGCAGCGAAGTTCGCATTGTTCTGGATTCAGCCCCCGACAATCCGATCAAGGCAACGGTCTCCTTTGTTGCCAGCAATGCTCAATTCACACCTAAATCCGTAGAAACCGCCAGCGAACGCCAGAAGCTGATGTTTCGGGTGCGTGCCCAAGTCTCCGAAGACTTCTTGCGTCGCCATGCCAAGGAGGTCAAGGCAGGTGTGCCAGGCGTCGCTTGGGTAAAACTCGATGCCGAGTCTCCTTGGCCCACTCCACTTGCCATTCGCGCGCAGGAGTGATCCATGAACGTTGGGGTGTCTAACAAGGCCGTTGCGCGGGTGGGTGGACTCAGCCTGCGCTATGGCTCCACGGTCGCGCTATCCGCTCTGGATCTTGAAGTACCGTCCGGATGCATGGTCGGCTTGATCGGCCCCGACGGCGTCGGTAAATCCAGCTTGCTGTCTCTACTGGCCGGTGCGCGCGCAATCCAGGATGGACAGGTAGAGGTATTGGGCGGTGACATGCGCAGCAAGGCGCACCGCGATCTCGTATGTCCTCGCATTGCGTACATGCCTCAGGGGTTGGGAAAAAACCTCTATCCGACCTTGTCGGTGGAAGAGAACCTGCAATTTTTTGCCAGGCTCTTCGGCCATTCGGAGTCTGAAAGGCGTAGACGGATTGACGATTTGACGCAGAGCACCGGCCTGAAATCGTTCCTGAACCGCCCTGCGGGCAAGCTTTCCGGCGGAATGAAACAAAAGCTGGGACTGTGTTGCGCACTGATTCACGACCCTGACTTCTTGCTACTCGATGAGCCAACAACAGGCGTCGACCCGCTAGCCCGCGCACAGTTCTGGGATTTGATTGATCGCATTCGCAGTGAGCGCCCTTCCATGAGCGTCATTGTGGCCACCGCTTACATGGATGAGGCCCAGCGCTTCGACTGGCTGGTTGCAATGGACGACGGTGGAGTGCTGGCCACTGGCACGCCCAAAGATATCTTGGAGCGTACAGGTAGTCCAAGCCTCGAAGAGGCATTCATCAGGCTGCTTCCAGAAGAGAAGAAGCGTGGTCACAAACCGGTAGAAATCCCACCGCTTCAAACGGATGCGGATGACATCGCGATCGAGGCCAAGGATCTGACGATGCGGTTTGGTGACTTCACCGCCGTAGACCACGTGTCCTTCCGTATTCGCCGTGGCGAGATATTTGGCTTCCTTGGCTCCAACGGCTGCGGAAAGTCCACGACGATGAAGATGCTGACCGGGTTGCTGGTCGCCACCGAAGGTAATGCATGGCTGTTCGGGCATGAAGTAGATCCCCGGGACATCGATACGCGACGGCGCGTTGGGTACATGTCGCAAGCGTTCTCTCTGTACAGCGAGTTGACTGTTCACCAGAACCTGGTGCTTCACGCTCAGCTATTCCACGTCCCTGCTGGCGAAGTCGCTGGGCGCGTCGAGGAAATGGTTGAGCGGTTTGGCCTCGCTCCTATCCTCGACAGCCTTCCAGACAGTGTGCCCCTTGGCATGCGCCAACGTCTGTCGCTGGCTGTGGCAATGGTGCACAAGCCGGAATTGCTGATTCTGGATGAGCCGACCTCTGGGGTGGATCCGGTCGCACGCGACGGCTTCTGGCATCTGTTGGTCGAACTGTCGCGTCGTGATCACGTGACGATTTTTATCTCTACCCACTTCATGAACGAGGCAGCGCGCTGCGATCGCATGTCGATGATGCACGCAGGAAAGGTGCTCGACAGTGACGCACCAGCCCGGTTGGTGGAGAAGCGCGGCGCCAAGACTCTGGAAGAGGCGTTTATTGGATATCTGGTCGATGCAGGCGGTAGTGCCCCTGGCAACGAATCCGAGGGGGATGACAAGGCTGAAAAGAGCACTGAGAGCAAGCCACACTCGGACGCAGTGAGCCCTAAATCCTTCAGCTTGCAGCGCCTCCTGAGCTACGCCTGGCGTGAGGTGCTGGAGTTGCGAAGAGATCCCATACGGGCGACGACGGCGTTGGTGGGCTCTTTGCTGCTCATGGTCATGATGGGCTTTGGCGTCAACATGGACGTCAACCAAATGCGCTTTGCTGTTCTGGATGGCGACCAAAGTGCCGCCAGCCGGAGTTTCATACAGAGCTTGTCGGGCTCTCGCTACTTCCTGGAGCAGCCGCCAATCAGTTCTCAAGGCGAACTGGATCGACGGATGCGGCGCGGCGAACTGACAGTCGCCATTGAGATTCCTCCCGGTTTTGGTCGAGACCTGACCCGTGGGCGCAAGGTGGAAATCGCTGCCTGGATTGACGGTGCAATGCCATCACGCGCTGAGACAGTAAAGGGCTATGTGAACGGCGTGTATGCGCATTGGCTGGTCGAGCAAACGGGTCTGCGTTCGAACTCCGTGGCTCCTGGCCAGGCCTCGATACAGGCACGCTACCGCTACAACCCAGATGTTGAAAGCATCAAGGCCATGGTGCCTGCCATCGTCGCTCTGCTGTTGCTGATGCTGCCGGCCATGCTGACTGCCCTGGCGGTGGTGCGTGAGAAAGAGTTGGGTTCCATCATCAATCTCTACGTCACACCGGTCACCCGCACAGAGTTTCTCATCGGTAAGCAGCTTCCGTATGTAGGCCTGGGCATGGTGAATTTTCTGTGCATGTGCTTGTTGTCGGTCACCCTCTTTCAAGTTCCGATCAAGGGCAGCTTCATCACTCTCACGTTATCGGCCCTGCTGTTCTGCATCGTTTCAACGGGCATGGGTTTGTTGGCATCCGCCATCACGCGCAGTCAGATCGCCGCGCTCTTCATTGCTGTGATCGGCACGCTCATTCCGGCGATGCAGTACACCGGCCTCATCAACCCGGTGAGTTCTCTAGAAGGAAGCTCTCAAACTTTTGGGGAGATGTATCCAGCAACGCACATGGTGCTGATCAGTCGCGGGGTTTTTAGCAAAGCGCTGGGCATGAATGATTTGTACCTGACGGTGATCGCGATGGGCATTTCCATCCCACTAATCCTTGGCACCGCAATTTTCTTTTTGAAGAAGCAGGAGAGATGAGATGCGCAGCCTCATGAATATCCTCCGGCTTGGGCGTAAGGAGTTTTGGAGTCTGATACGAGACCCCATCATGCTCCTGCTGACAGCGTACATATTCACGCTCGATATCTATAGCGCAGCAACGCTTGTACCGGAGCCACTCCATAACGCATCCATCGCCATTGTCGATGAAGATCAATCGTTGCTCTCCGAGCGGATCTCCTCGGCGTTTTATGCACCGCAGTTCACACAGCCACAGCGGATTTCCGTGGCGGAAATGGATGCCGGCATGGACCGCGGGAAGTTCACCTTTGTTCTGAATATTCCTCCCAGTTTTCAGCGCGATGTCCTTGCTGGAAGAGTTCCGGAGATCCAGCTCAATATCGACGCTACCCAGATGAGTCAGGCCTTCATTGGGCATCAGTACGTTGAGCAGATTGTCTACGCGGAAATTGAAGAGTTCGTAAAGCGCTTTCGCAATGCGCCCGAGCAGCCGGTCGAGTTGGTTGTGCGAGCACGCTTCAACACAATGCTGGAGGCATCTTGGTTTGGCAGCGTTGCGGAACTGATCAACATGGTTGCGATGCTCGCCATCATTCTGACCGGCGCCGCACTGATCCGTGAGCGCGAACATGGAACGATCGAGCACCTGCTGGTGATGCCTGTCACGGCCGGCGAGATCATGATTTCGAAGATCTGGTCCATGGGATCAGTGGTCTTGGTCTGCACAGGGCTGTCGCTCATCCTCGTGATACATGGAGCACTGCAAGTCCCTGTCCAAGGGTCATTGCTTCTGTTTTTTACCGGCGCAGCCTTGTGCATATTTGCCATGACTGCCTTGGGCATCTACATGGCAACCCTTGCGCGAAGCATGCCTCAGTTCGGGCTGCTTCTGATGCTCACGCTTTTCCCGCTACAGATGCTGTCTGGCGGCATGACGCCTCGTGAGTCAATGCCTGAGCTCTTGCAGAACCTCATGCTGCTCGCGCCGACAACTCATTTCTTTGAATTAGGCCAATCCATCCTCTTCCGCGGTGCCGGATTGGAGGTTGTCTGGACGAATTTTCTGGCGTTGCTCGTGATAGGGACAGCTCTGTTCGTAATGTCACTGCGACGCTTTCGGAAGACGATCAGCCAAATGGGCTGAGAGCCGCCCGCACGGGCATAACCTAGGAAAACCACAGAGGAAATGACCATGAGTATCGAAGCCCTTCCCTTGAATCTGTACAAGGCCAACACCGAACTTCAACTGCGGCTGACCCGGTTGGTGCAGGAAAGTGGTCATCGCTGGCTTGAAGCCACTCAGCAGGCCAGTAGCGAGAACATCTCTGAAACGACTGCTGAGATCGAAGGCCTGTTGCGGTCGGCCAATTGGCAATCGTTGACTACTCTGCCAGCCGAAAGCTTCTGGAGGCTCTTCCAGTCGCGCATCACAGATGCACAGACGATCAATCAGATCGCAGTCAAGAATCAAGCAGCCTTCACCGTTGGTGTGCAGCAAGCGCTGGAAAGCTGGCAAAAGTCTGTGACGGAGGTGGTGGGAGCCACCACTGCTGCACAGCCTCTCCAGGACATTTTCAAGCAATGGGGCGCCATTTGGCAGCCCGCCGCTGCAAACACCAGAACCAAGGCTGAGAAGGCGGGTTGAGCCATGAGCGCGGAAAAACGTACCGCCCTTGTAACGGGGGGCATGGGAGGTCTTGGCGAGGAGATTGCGCGTTCACTGCATGACGCCGGGCACACCGTGTTAGTGACTTACTCGCCGCAGAACAGCCATGCCCAGGCTTGGCTCGCACAGCAGTCGGCCCAAGGTTATGCATTCACTGCCTACGAGGCGGACATCAGCAACGATGTGGCGTGCCAAGCCATGGCCGACAAGATCCACGCTGATGGCCATAAGGTCGACATCCTCATCAACAACGCCGGCATCACTCGCGACGGGACGCTTCGCAAGATGACCAAGGAAAGTTGGGACGCGGTTCTGCGAACCAACCTCGACTCGGTCTTCAATGTCACTCGTCCACTGGTTGACAAGATGTTGGACCGTGGCTGGGGCCGTATCGTCAACGTGTCCTCCATCAATGGCAACAAGGGGCAGTTCGGTCAAACGAACTACTCGGCTGCTAAGGCAGGCATACATGGATTCACTAAGGCCTTGGCCCAAGAGGTGGCGCGCAAGGGAGTAACCGTCAACACGGTCTCACCCGGCTACTTGGAAACCAAGATGGTCACGGCGGTGGCTGAGGATGTTCTGAAGCAGATCGTCGCGGCAATCCCCATTGGACGCCTGGGCAAGCCCAAGGAAATTGCGGCGTTGGTCGCATTCATCGTGAGCGATGCCGCTGCTTTCATGACCGGCAGCAACGTATCGATGAACGGTGGACAGCACATGTATTGACTGATGGCTTCACTGCCAGGGGGCGCTGGGCCCCCTGGCAGGGCCCTTACCAATTTGAACAAGGCTCGGAACATGATGGATATCGCAATCCTGGCAGCTACGCGTACTGCCATTGGCAGTTTTCAAGGCAGTCTCTCTGAGATTCCTGCTCCACGACTTGGAGCCCTTTTGATTCAGGCCATCCTGCAACGCACCGGTGTGGCTGCCCAAGAGATCGACGAAGTCATTCTCGGGCAGGTGATCACAGCCGGCAGCGGCCAGAACCCGGCTCGCCAAGCTGCGCTTGCTGCAGGGCTGCCGCATCAGGTATCAGCACTGACTATCAACAAGGTATGCGGTTCGGGCCTGAAGGCGGTTCAGCTGGCGGCGCAAGCCATCCAGGCGGGCGATGCCCAGTTGGTACTGGCGGGCGGCCAGGAAAACATGAGTCTCGCACCCTATGTGTTGCCCAAAGCGCGAACAGGCCTGCGGCTTGGACATGCGCCATTGCAAGACAGCCTGATTCAAGACGGCCTGTGGGATGCATTCAACAACTACCACATGGGCATTACTGCAGAGAATCTCGCGGAGCAGTTCAGCCTAACGCGTGCTCAACAGGATAGCTTCGCCGCCGCCTCGCAAGAAAAAGCTGCCGCAGCCATCGCGGCCGGTCGCTTCAAGGATGAAATCACACCTGTGAGTCTCCCCCAGCGCAAGGGCGATCCGATTGAGTTCAACACCGATGAGCAACCGCGCGCAGGTACGACGGCGGAGGCTCTTGCCAAGCTGAAACCCGCTTTCATGAAGGACGGTACGGTTACCGCCGGAAATGCCTCCACGATCAACGACGGTGCAGCAATGCTGCTGCTGGCCAGCGCCGACAAAGCACAAGCGTTGGGGCTGCCAGTGCTGGCTTGGATCAAGGCATGGGGAACCGCTGGTGTCGATCCCGCCATCATGGGGATCGGACCTGTCCCGGCAACTCGGCGTGCGTTGGAAAAGGCAGGCTGGGCGCTTCAGGAGCTGGACTTGATCGAGGCCAACGAGGCATTTGCCGCCCAGGCGCTTGCCGTGTCCCATGACCTGGAACTTGATGCATCGAAAGTCAACGTCAATGGCGGCGCGATCGCATTGGGACACCCGATCGGAGCATCAGGCGCTCGCATCCTCGTAAGCCTGGTGCATGAGTTGATCCGTCGCGATGCCCACAAAGGATTGGCAACGCTGTGCATTGGCGGGGGCCAAGGTATCGCTTTGGCAATCGAACGGCGCTAAGCGCGTACTAACCACGGTACTGGACCTAGGAGATTGTCATGAGCAATGAAACATTCAATACCCAGCAGTGGACCTCGCTCATGAGCAGTCCCTGGGCCCTAACGCAGGCCGCAGCATCGTATACGGTCGATGCTTGGCAAAGGGCGATCCTGTACAGCGATGTTCGGCGACAACGGGGTGATCAGTACCGCGCGCATTTGCTCGAAGAAACCCCCAACGTTCTGGACTTCGCTAGCGAATTCGTAATGTCTGGTCTAGATCTACCGCGGCCGGTCAATTACGCGATGGTGCGAATCCTGCCAACCATCGACCAACCGACTGACGAGGGCAAACGTCCTTTCATCGTATTCGACCCGCGCGCAGGGCATGGCCCAGGTATCGGAGGTTTTAAACCCGACAGCGAAATTGGCGCGGCACTGAAGGCTGGCCATCCGTGCTACTTCGTCGGTTTCCTTCCAGATCCTGTACCTGGTCAAACCATTGAGGACGTCACTCGCGCAGATGCTGAGTTCGTGCGTAGAGCGAGCGAACTGCATCCCGAGAGCGTAGGGAAGCCCGCTGTGATTGGCAATTGCCAGGCCGGCTGGCAGGTTCTGATGGCTGCCGCACTATGGCCTGACCTTTTCGGTCCCATCATCGTGGCTGGTGCGCCACTTTCGTATTGGGCGGGCAACAATCCGATGCGATATGCCGGCGGCTTGTTGGGTGGGAGTTGGCTCACGGCAATGACAAGTGACCTTGGTGCTGGCCGGTTCGATGGTGCTTGGCTGGTGCGCAATTTCGAAAGCCTTAACCCCGCGAATACATGGTGGGGTAAGCAGTACAACCTGTACGCAAACGTAGACACCGAGGCTTCACGCTATCTGAGCTTTGAGAAGTACTGGGGCGGGTACGTTTTTCTCAATGATGTAGAGATGCAATACATCGTGGACAACTTGTTCATTGGCAACAAGCTGTCCTCGGCAGAGATGATTACCTCTGATGGCATGCGCATTGATCTGCGCAACATTCGCTCGCCCATTGTGGTTTTCTGCTCGTATGGGGACAACATAACCCCACCACCACAGGCGCTGGGTTGGATCACGGATCTTTATCGAGATGATTCGGACGTACTAAGCCACGATCAAACTATTGTGTTTGCAACGCATGAGAGCATCGGCCATCTCGGCATCTTCGTGTCAGGCAGCGTAGGAAGAAAGGAACACCGGGAATTTACTGCCGGTATCGACATCATCGACCTTCTTCCTGCTGGAGTCTACCGTGCAGACGTGGTGGACGCTGAGACGCCAGAAGTTGCTGCCGATGGCAAATACACGATGCTCATCCGGCCCAGTAGCGTGGATGAGGTGCGGTCTATCGTTAAACCAGATCCGCAAAGTGACCGCCGATTCGCTGCCGCGGAGCAGATATCCAATATCAATCTTGGTCTCTACCGTACGTTCCTTCAACCTTGGGTGAAGGCGTGCTCGTCGAGTTATTCGGCGCAGTGGATGCAAGCACTCCACCCACTGCGACTGTCCTACGGATGGTGGTCTAGTGCCCATCCTTTGGCAGAAACAATCCAGCAAGCTACGCGGCAAATTGAAGAGCTACGCTGCCCCGTGGATGACACCAACCCGTTCTTGGTCGCCGAAAAGGAGCTGTCGAGATCCGTTGTATTTCTACTGGACCTTTATAGAGATCATCGAGACCAACTTCAGGCGTGGAT
Organism: Pseudomonas sp. NUPR-001; assembly: GCF_052147955.1. Lineage (NCBI taxonomy): Bacteria > Pseudomonadati > Pseudomonadota > Gammaproteobacteria > Pseudomonadales > Pseudomonadaceae > Pseudomonas > Pseudomonas sp. NUPR-001. Next base: position 3,548,347 of record NZ_CP197353.1, on the reverse strand, counting down.
CTTTGAAAGCATCTATGGATCGCCATGGGTTCAGGCGCTTGCGGCACAGGGTCACTCAAATAACGAGAGTATTCGGCCGCATCCTGGCGACTCCCTCGAACACCGTGAATTCATGGAGTATGAGCTAGGCCAAGCTCAAGCTCGTATGTTGCAAGGAGGTTTGCTGGAAGCTGGCGTGCGAGCCTTGTTCTATGTACTTCGCAATCGCACTGAAGGCAACGCGACACGCTATCGCCATGCTGCGCAGCTGCGCGACCCGCGACATGAGCATGAACGCTACGACATGGCCGAGTGGCGCCACCTTGTACGCGGCCAGGCGCTGCTGCTGGCATATGACATGGATGCGGCTATCTCAGCAATCCCAACATTACTCGCAAGCGCGAGCGCGGATGAAATCCGCTTATTGGCTTCATCTGTTGAGCAGATGATTCATCTCGCTGAAACCGAACTCTCCGACGACGAACGAACGTCGCTCGCACGCATGCTTACCGTATTTAGCGTTGCTGCGGAACAGCGCAACTTAAGTGCTCTACCTTCTGAAAGTACGCTATCTGAGACAACTGAGACCGGGGCGTTTGGCGGAGTGCAGAAATCAAAACAACAGGTCGGTTCTAAACGAATAGCTGCGCAACCTAAAGCTCCAAGATCACCTGCTCAGCAAAAACCTAAGGCTCAAGTCAAGCAACCTCCGGCCAAGCGAGTGCCGGTAAATCGCAGAGGACGGTCGTGATGCAAGATGTCTCCGTATTGCGCAATCGGATTTTCGATGACTTGGCTATTGGTGATGTCGCCAGCATTGAACGCACTCTAACCGCTCAGGACGCTCAGCTCTTCGCGATACAGTCCGGTGGCTTCGAGCCGCCCAACGCTGATCCGAAGTCTGATGTATTTCCCAAGTGGCAAGGTGTTCTTGCCCATAGCATGTGGGCAGCATCACTGATCTCCGGACTCCTGGGCACTCGCCTGCCTGGCTTTGGCTCGACCTATCGACGTCAGAACTTTCAATTTCTGCAGCCCATCAGGATTGGAGACTCGCTGCGAGTCACGGTGGAGATTCTTCGCCTTGATCCGACGGACCTAGGTGTCGTTCTAGACTGCCAATGCGTTAACCAGGATGGAGTCGTTGTGATCGAGGGCGAGGCCGAGATTACCGCCACGCGAGAACACATTGTGGTTGACCGCACAGCGCTGCCTGAAGTGCGACTATTGACGAGCGCAAAGGCAGGCTCGAAGGCGCTTATCGACTATGCGAAGCCACTCGGCCCGATCCGGATAGCCGTCGTGCATCCCTGCGATGCCCTGAGCCTCTCAGCAGCGCTGGACGCGCAGAAGGCTGGTTTGGTCGAGCCGATCTTGGTGGCACCTGCTGCGCGATTGCAAGCCATCGCCGCTGAAGCTGCGCTTGATCTAACGAGCCTGTCCATTGTCGACGTCCCTCATAGCCATGCCGCAGCAGCACAGGCAGCCAAGATGGCAGCACAGGGCGAAGTACAAGCTCTGATGAAGGGAAGCCTGCATACCGACGAGCTCATGGCTGCGGTGCTGACGTCATCAGCGGGGCTTCGCACCAAGCGCCGCGTGAGCCATTGCTTCTTGATGCAGACGCCATTTTACCCGCGGCCGTTCATCATCACTGATGCAGCAATCAACATTGCTCCTAGCCTGCAGGACAAAGCCGACATCATCCGAAATGCGATCGACCTGGCGCATGTCATCGGTGTTGAGCGGCCTCGCGTCGCAATACTCGCTGCAGTGGAAACCATTAATCCATCCATGCCAGCCACGCTCGAAGCCGCCGCGCTATGCAAGATGGCAGACAGAGGTCAAATCAGTGGCGCAGTGCTGGACGGACCATTGGCTCTCGACAACGCGGTGTCGCTAGCTGCAGCGCAAATTAAAGGGATTCGATCCGAAGTCGCTGGACAGGCAGACGTGTTGGTTGTCCCCGATTTGGAGAGTGGCAACATGCTCGCGAAACAAATCGAGTACATGGGTGATGCGGCCAGCGCCGGCATCGTTATGGGTGCGAAGGTGCCGATCGTGCTGACCAGCCGCGCGGACTCTCGCGAGGCAAGAATCTCCTCATGTGCCATCGCCGTGATGCTGGCCAGATATTACGAAAACTCGCCGCCATGAGCACGCCACTATCCAGAACAGCAAAGTCATGACGCTGATGACTCCATGCATCAGCAATAAGCTCTTCTTGTTCATTCATATTTGAAAGGCTTAATTTTCTATGAATCAAATTGCAGACGCTTTAATTCTTGTCCTCAACTGCGGATCATCGAGCATTAAATTTGCCGTGTTCGATGCATCGCTTCCCGTTATCCCTCGTAAACCGCTGTGGAATGGAAAGGTGCAAGGTATAGGAGAGGAACGTCCGGACTTTGGTGAGACAGGGACGGCACCGTATCGCATCAATCTCAACGCTGAGCACCCGTTTCGAGATGCGTTGGAACATATCCTTGAGCAGGTCTTCCATCGACTGAACGGACGAGAATTATGCGGCATTGCGCATAGAGTGGTCCATGGTGGAAGCAAGTACTTTTCGCCGGTGCGCATTGACGCTGATGTGTTGGCTGATTTGAAAAGTTTCATTCCATTAGCGCCCCTGCATCAGCCAGTCACAGTTCAAGCCATAGAACATCTATTACGTCAGCACCCTGAGATTCCGCAAATAGCGTGCTTCGACACGGGGTTCCATCATTCCATACCAAAGCTCGAACAGGTGCTGCCGCTCCCGTATGAGGCTTGGCAACGGGGTGTTCGCCGCTATGGCTTTCATGGTTTGTCGTACGAGTTCATGTCGACCACTTTGGCCGAACAGTATCCTCAGACAGCACGGGGGCGCACGATTGTCGCGCACCTTGGAAATGGTGCCAGCCTATGTGCAATGCTGAATCTGGAGAGCGTTGCGACCACAATGGGATTCTCTGCCCTTGATGGGCTGATGATGGGGACGCGTACGGGCGCTGTCGATCCAGGTGCTGTTCTTTACTTGATGAGTGCAGACAAACTCTCACTTGACCAAGTCAATGATGTCCTGTTTCGCAGATCCGGCTTGCTAGGTATTTCCGGCGTTTCGGCAGAGCCACGAATAATTCGTAAGCATGAGTCTGACCCCGGCGAGGCCGGTGAACGCGCTCGCCTGGCGCTAGATCTCTATGTACGGCGGATTGTTCGAGAGATAGGCGCTCTAGTTGCCGTTCTAGGTGGACTTGATCTCTTGATCTTTACTGCTGGAGTTGGTGAGCACAACGACTTTATTCGTGATCGCGTCTGCCGTGATCTTGAATATCTTGGGGTGAAGATTGATGTACAAGCGAACGCCATAAATTCGCGAGTGATCTCATGCGCAGATAGCCGAGTCGTCGTAGGCGTCGAACCAACCAATGAAGAATGGGTGGCCGCACGCCATGTTCGCCGCCTGTTGCGTTTGCCTTTTCATCGTCCTGACTCATGGAAAAAAGCTATGTACTCTCGAATCCTGGTTCCCCTAGATAGCAGTGAAACTTCCCATCACGCGATGGAGCATGCCGCCGACCTAGCAAAAACGAATGGTGCCATGGTTGTTCTTTTGCATGTGATCGAGGAACTGAGACTCAGCAGCGGATATGAACCGCCAAAAGTCTACATCGACGAAGTATTTCCAGGGTTCTTGTCCAGAGGTCAGGCAATGCTTGATCAAGCTGCAACCCGCTTGCGGCAGGATGGGATCGCTGTCGAGACAGCGCTGATCGTCAGCAAGGGAGAGCGCGTTTCTGATTTGATAGTGGAGCAGGTCGAGACCACTCGTTGTGATGTCGTGGTCATTGGTACGCATGGTCGTAGAGGGCTTGATCGTGTCCTCATAGGCAGTGATGCAGAGCAAGTAGCGCGCCTTGCACCTGTTCCAGTACTGCTGGTTCGACAGTCCCATCCGGCGACAGCAAATCCACCGGCACTGCGAGAGCAATAAAGAACTCCACTGAAGTCTCTGAGGAATTTCTGGGCCTACCCAATTCAAATCGCTCGAAACTCAGTGGGCCAGCCCGGATATTTTAGATAAAAAGACTGATATTAGGTGCGTCGCCAATTTAACACTGGCGCGCTCTAGGTATGTATTTGCCAGCAGCCTTGTATAAGCGCGCGGAGATATCCCATGACTCAACACGACAAAGATGCGCATTCGAAAAAAGACGACGGCGAGTTCCATGCGGCGTGGGCGAAAGCTTGGTCACATTTTTCACCTGAATCAGGAGTTCTTGCCTGGCTGGACTGGTCTCTACATCTCGCATCAAGTCCGGCCAAGCTGAACGATTTGATTAAGTTGGGGGATGACCATGCCCGGCATCTGTCCAATTTAATCATGCAGTCTTGCATTAACGTAGCTCAAGGCGATCCATTGCCTCAGCTGCCCATCACTCCAAACCAACGTTTAACTGATCCCGCTTGGGATGAATTTCCCTACAGTCTATTCCGCGAAGCGTTTCAGCTTCAGTCGAGCTGGTGGGCAGAGGCAACCCAGGGAATATGGGGTGTTGATCCAAAGTCACAACGCATTGTCGAGTTTGCAACGAAACAATGGTTGGATGCCATTTCACCATTCAATGTTGGTTTGTTAAATCCAGTTGTCCAGGAAAGAACACGCGCTGAAAATGGTGCGAACCTGTTGCGTGGATTCTCCAATCTAATGGACGATTTTAATCGCAGCGTTTCTGGAAATCTCCCGCCTGGAGCGGAGAACTTTCAAGTCGGCCGAGATGTGGCTGTTTCGCCTGGCAAAGTGGTTCTTAGGAATCGCCTGATTGAATTAATACAGTACGAGCCCACTACTGAAAAGGTCAACTCAGAACCGCTTTTGATCGTTCCAGCATGGATCATGAAGTACTACATTTTGGATCTGTCGCCGCATAACTCACTTATCAAGTACCTAGTTGAGCAGGGATTCACGGTTTTCTGCATCTCTTGGCGAAATCCGTCATCAGAAGATAGAGAACTGAGCATGGAGGATTACCAAGTGCTCGGTATCCAAGCTGCTCTTTCGGCGATCAATGCCATAGTCCCGAAGCGCCAGGTTCATGCCGCAGGGTACTGTCTGGGGGGAACGCTTCTATCTATTGCAGCTGCGGCCATGTCGCGGGATGGGGACACACGTCTGGCTTCACTCACGCTTTTAGCGGCTCAGACCGACTTCAGTGAACCTGGTGAATTGGGGCTCTTCATAAGCGAGGGGCAGTTGGCGCTTCTAGAAGCTCACATGGCTGTCGCAGGCTATCTTGATTCCCGTCAAATGAGTGGCGCATTTCAAATGCTGCGCTCCTACGATCTTGTGTGGTCGCGCGTAGTCAATGAATACATGCTGGGAGATCGGCGGCCAATGAGCGATTTGATGGCTTGGAATGCCGACACCACCAACATGCCTGCTCGTATGCATTCTGAGTATCTTCGGCGCTTGTATCTCAACAATGATCTGAGCGGAGGACGGTACCTTGTGGATGGGCGCCCTGTTTCGCTAGGAGACATCAACCTACCTACATTCTGTGTGGGCACGACATCTGACCACGTTGCTCCGTGGCAGTCCGTTTATAGGTTGCACCTGTTTTCCCAGGCAGAGATCACTTTTGTGCTCACTAACGGCGGGCACAATGCCGGTATTGTCAGTGAGCCTGGGCGTCCACGTCGCGAGTATTTGATACATAGGCGCCCCGCACGTACTCCGTACCAAGGTCCAGACGAGTGGCGTCAGATTGCGCAAAGCCGCACGGGCTCGTGGTGGCCCGCTTGGGTGGATTGGCTTAACAGCCAGGGTGGAACTCCCGTCAAGCCCCCAAGAATTGGGGCTGTAGGTAAAGGCTATCGTCCCTGCGGGGACGCACCTGGAAGTTATGTCATGGAGCGGGCTTCAGACGTGGGGCACCCAAAGGGCGATGGAGTCAATGACGTCAGTGCTCGCTCGGAGTCTCCACAAAAGTAGGTCCTCAGTTGCTCGCCGCACTTCAAGCGTCTGAGCTTTCTCAAGATAAAACTGAGGCTGGCCGATTTTCTGATACCGGGGTGTTTTTTGGGTGCTTTCTGCACGTTAGAAAGCTGTCATGAAAACGATCTTATTCGACTATTCCGTTGATATTTTCGAAGGGACTACAGAGCATGAATTCATTAAAGGGGCAGTACGCTCTCGTGGTAGGCATTGCCAATCAGGATTCTATTGCGTGGGGCTGTGCAAAGGCTCTGCACCGTTGCGGAGCCAAGGTGGCAGTTACCTGGCTAAATGCAAAGGCGGAGGTATATGTTCGGCCTCTTGCTGAGCAATTGGGCGCGGAGATAATGCTGCCGCTGGATGTCACCAACCCCGATCAATTGGAAGCGGTGTTTTCTGAAATTGATAAGCGATGGGGGAGGCTTGACACTTTGGTGCATTCTATTGCCTTTGCACCAAAAGATGATTTGAATGGTCGATTAATAGACAGCTCTGCAATCGGTTTCTCGAAAGCAATGGACGTGTCCGTTCATTCTTTTTTACGCATGCTCCACATGGCAGAGTCACGGATGACCAACGGTGGAACTTGTCTCACTGTTTCTTTTCTTGGTGCGAATCGGGTAGTACAAACCTACAACATGATGGGGCCAGTAAAGGCTGCACTTGAATGCGCCATGCGTTACGCAGCTGCGGAGCTTGGTGAAAAAGGTATTCGTGTGCACGCCCTTTCGCCAGGACCCATAGCAACAAGGGCCGCATCCGGCATAGATGATTTTCATGAGCTGATGAAGAATGTCATCAGGCAAGCACCAACGCATCGCTTGGCCACAATTGAGGATGTCGGGGAGATGGCCGCGTTTCTGGCCTCACCTGAGGCAGGGAATCTAACAGGCGGAGTGCACTATATTGACGGCGGTTATTCCATCGTTACTTGAACATTGGGAAGAATAATGGACATCCCTCGAATATTCAGCATTATGGAGAGCGCGCACCGGATTCATAATCCGTTCACCTCCGACAAGTTCGAAACGTTGGGTTTGGCGTTGCGTCTTGAACCTGGGACGCGAGTGCTCGATTTAGGTAGTGGGTCCGGTGAGATGCTGTGCACTTGGGCCCGTGATCACGGCATCGTCGGTACTGGCATTGACATGAGTCCGTTGTTCACTGAGCAAGCAAAGCTGCGGGCGCACGACCTAGGCGTGGCTCAACAGGTTGAATTCATCCATGACGATGCAGCTGGCTACGCCTCTGAGGATAAGTTTGACGTCGCTGCTTGCGTAGGGGCTACTTGGATAGGTGGAGGAGTCGCCGGCACTATCGAGCTTCTCGCGCAAAGCCTGAGGACTGGAGGAGTCATTCTGATCGGCGAGCCGTATTGGCGGCAGTTGCCACCGACAGAGGACGTGGCCAAGGGATGTCTTGCTAACTCGATCTCCGACTTTCTTGTGCTTCCAAGACTTATCGCCTCGTTCGGCCAGATTGGCTATGACGTAGTTGAAATGGTTCTGGCCAATCAAGATGGTTGGGATCGTTACGAAGCTGCCAAATGGATCACTATGCGCCGTTGGCTTGAAGCGAATCCTGAGGATGAACTGACTGAGGTGGTCCGCTCCAAGTTGACCTCAGAGCCGGAGCGTCATACCACATACACCCGCGAGTATTTGGGCTGGGGGGTATTTGCCTTGATGTCACAGCGTGCGTTCGAAAATAATTAAGTTACCTGTTTGGGGTTCTTCAGCGACAGATTTCAAAATGGGCGGTTCGCAGCGACGAAAGTACATCGGTCACACCACCTGAAGATACGGATTATTCGGGGGGCATTCGTCAAATACTTGCGCGGGGTCCTCCAGTAGATAGCCATGCAGTTTCCGTGACCTCCGTGGGCCAACCACCTCACATGTCCAAATGTTCAATCCGCTTTGTTGTTTGCGGTGGATTTGAAGCTTCTCAAATTGTTTTTGAATCCATTGCCAATCCTGCTGTTTTTCTGCTTTTGCCATTGATGAAATCACAGGATGTTCCTGTGCATATCGTTGAAACACACCCGGACTAACGAGGTATGCGGTCTCAGCGACGGTGTGCACAAGGGCCTTCGCATCATTTATAAGAATTTTGTGCGACTGAAGGCCTTCCTTTAGCCAGGAAATAAAGTGCTTTCCTGAAGGCAGAGTGGCGGGGGTAGGAGACTGTTGGAATGGTATCTCTTTAGATGATACTGGCCGTTTATCGTGTGAGAGAGACTGTTTTGGAGGTGGTGACGAATATTTCGCAGTTCCTTCTTCTTGGGAGGAGAAAAGTGACAACAGATCATCCACCACTTGTGTGTCGGGAGAGTTCTGTCCATCAATTGATACAGCCTCTCCATCATCGGTTGTCGTCCCGTGTGCGGTAGCGTCGGAATGGATCGGTAATGCTGTCATTGTGGACGGCAAAGGAATCTCTGCTTCGATGCCCTCCTGATCATCGAGAGCAGTCACCGTTCCTGAGAATGATAGGGGGCGTTCGTTAGCTTGCCAAAACAATGCTGGCGAAAGCTGCAGCAAAGTAAAGCTATGCGACCATCCAGCATTGTTATTGACTGCCGCACGCCAGATTGCCCGATCATCTTTTGTGGGAACCAATAAGCCATGCTCTTGAAGTACGTTGAAGATGGCAGTGTTATTTGACGGAATGCCGTCCATACCTTGAGATAGCAAATGTGCGCGGAGCTTGTCAGAAACGGTCTTGCTCACGAGCCACAAGGCATTTTGAGTTATCCAGCCGTCAGAAGCCTCCGACTGGTTCAGCTTTAGTTCGTGCTTGACTAGGTAACGCAATCCATCCAACAGCTTGCGCTGAAGAGCATGTTTCGGTGCTGTTATTGCTCGTGCAGGGTCGCCGCCAAGTTCTTGTGCCACTGATGCGCGGTCTGCTTGTACGACTAGCTCACCTAGAACACCAGCATGCTCATACTGCCCGGCCAGAACATACAGCAACGCCGACCACAGCGTCGGATACCCACTGAGCCAATCGAGAATTTCTCGATTGAGAAGCTGGTTGTATAACAGTCCTGTCGCAGCGCTATGCAAGTGGTACTCACGATTCTCGCGGTACCGAAATCGATACGGTAACTGCAAGGGTCCATGCCAGGGATGCCACGTGGCGCCATCTGACTGCTCGACGCTTATATCCACTGCAAGCTTACCTATGTCGTGCAATAGGGATGCATAGGCTGTCGCCGCAGTCCAGGCCTCAGCCTGCTCAGCTTGGTCTTCTGGTGTTGAACCGGTGGGCAGTAGATACGACTGCCGAAGCTTCAGGGCATATGCAACGATCTCAAGACCATGATCGAGCATGCCTCCGTGGTAGGCATGATGATGACTTTCAGATGCAGGAAACTGCTGGACTAGTTCGGCGTAGCGGTTCAAAGGGGCCTGATAGAGCGAGGCGAATTTTTCCCGCGGCAGTGAAGTACGTTGCCAGATGTGCTCAAGTAGCTTCTGGCGGCGTGGCGTGGCGAGCAGTACCGCGGCTCCCTTTGGATTCGTGAATCCGTTGACCGTATCGGCCGTCTCTACCACTTCGGTGCGGGGTACTGCTGGTGGCTTTCTCTGGAACAGGTTAAACATCGCGGACCTCAAGGGAGTGGGCTGCAACGGGCCTTTTCCTTTTTCGGGTAGGCCCATTCCCCTTGGCATCCCTTCCATTCACCCTTCGAACCCGTTTGCTGACAGGATCCGTCAAGGTGTCAAGACAAGGCAAGGCTCTATACGCAATGCCGTTTCCCCTTTTGTCGGCATCTAAGGCGCTTGCTTTGCGGGTCGCATAATTGCCATAAAGCAATGATGTGAGGCCTGGGGCCGCTACTTCCGAACACTCTTAAATGCAGCATCAAGCATGTCGGCTTGAAGCAGTAGATCGCCTGGCCTGCTATCCATGAATTTCAACAAATTTGATAATTTCCAGCGCAGCGCGGGGAGTTGCTCCGCATGCTGGCACTGCAGCAGAGCCCAGTCAGGTTGCGCACGCGCCAGCCCACGCAGAAAACTCTCGTGCTTGCTACTCAAGCGTTTAGGCAACTCATGTCTCAACCTAGCTCGAGTGCGTATTAGTTGCTCGAGCGGACAATCAAGTTCTGTCATACCGACGAACGCGCGCTCAAACTCATTGGCGATGTCTTTGTCGTTGCCGAACAGCACTTCATGGATCGGACGGTTGTGGCCCGCAAGGTAGACAACGAAGCATTCAACCATCTCGTCGGTGATACCTCCCGTCTCGAATAGGCGCCAGACGTCAAATAGATCTCGCGGGTGCTGACGATCGAGAGCTGCAACCAGTTTGCCGGCGTAGAGTTCGGCCACGTCCAACGTGGGCACGCTGAACTCCACACCGAACCGGTCACTGGTTTTGGTGCCCAAGGGGCGTTGGGCAACAGGTAGGACGGTGCCTCGGAACACAACGTTGACCTCCACTTTCACCTGGCTGGTCTCGTCCTCGGCAATCAGCTTGGTGTCACCCAGCTCCTTGCTGCGAATCAAACGGGCTTGGATGCCCAGTGGCTCGACGCGTTGGGCGATCGCGGCTAGCTCTTCATTGATGGCCATTAGCGCCTCATCCCGAGGAACTTGCCAGGGAAGATAGACGACATCGATGTCGACCGACAGGCGTGGCATGTCCTGAACGAACAGGTTGATGGCCGTTCCGCCCTTCATCGCGAAGATGTCGTTGGCGAACACGTCGGGGGTGATGTTAAGTAGTAGGCGGACGGTGTCCGCGTATTGCTTATCCATGAGGCTTGAGGCTCAGTAGGGTGCCGTCGTCCATGCGGCTCATCCAACGCTTGCTGCTGCCGGTGCGTAGCGGGTATTGCTGTACCAGTGCATCGACATCAACCACGCCGGTCTCGCGAGCCCAAGTCAGGAACAGGCGTACGGTTTTGACACTGGTGCAACAAGACAGGAGCTGGCCCAGTATTTCCTTACGGGGCGAGCGCAAACCGTCGAAAAGGTTGCGAACCTCTTCCAGACTCTGTCGGGTTCCCGCTTCGTACAGCATCTCGAGTACGGCGCGTTCGGGCACCGCCACTTGCAGTTCCTTCGGCTGGCCCGGAGGCGTGTGCAGAGTCTTGTTGGCCACGCCTGTGTCAGGCCAGTCAAACAGCCGCGCGTTGACATACCTGGCAGGAAAGCGTGCACTGAACCAAGCCGGCAGGCTGAAGCGCGCCTCTCCCCACAGCACTAAGACTTCGCGTGTGCTCAGGTTGTGCCGCACCCCTTGCATAGCCAAAGCACTTTTGCCGCCTACGTGCAGGCCTGCGACGCGCTGTTGGAGGAAGCGCAGCGCGCCGGTGACGTCAAAGTTGTCGTTGGGAAACGCGTATGTCCCGTGGCCAAGGCGCACCAGCCATCCGCTTTCTACGTAGCGGGCGGCAAGCTGGGGCGAAACGCCGAAGGTTTCGAGCAGCTGCAGATCGAACGGTGCCCCCCTGGGAAGGTCCGCTTGCAGATGCTTGATTACTTGATGTCTAGAAAATCCACTCATGAGTTAAATATACGTAAAAATCCAATCAGACTCCAGGTCGAAACGCAGAAATGCAGAAAAAGTAGCCTCTTGGTTGAATTTGACGTATAAATCTAATCATGGATGTCATCTTGATGATCCCTATTGCCTTGGGCACCTGAACCGCGCGGTGCCAAAATCGCATTGATGCTCTGCGCGCAACGGCGTGCAGGGCAAACTGGAGCAAACATATAGCGCACGACAGGTGACCGCCATGAACGCAAAGACACATCGCAGCTTCCCCGAACGCTTAGGCCATTGGCTCGGCTGCGCCTGGCGTGCGGGCGCGCGCATCGAACGGCAACTATCGTCTTGGCTGTTGGGCAAAGGCGTGCCCAAAGGTCTCGCTTTGGCGTTGCTGTGGGCGGTGAAGTTGGTTGCCGCGGGTGTCATGCTGTATGTCGCGACTGGGCTTGCGGTCATCCTGCTCTTCGCCATCGCCGCAGCATGGGTAGCGCGTAATTCGGAGGCTGCGTCGAGGCCCGAGGCGGAGTGGAGAAACGGCCCTGCCGGTTTCGGTCTCTACACATATGACGGGTTTCGAATCGATCCTCACGTTTCGGATGACGACTAAACGTCAGGCAAGGGTTACTTCTTGGTGACTGCGCCCATGGCCGCTCCGGCACCTTTGCCGCCCGCAGCTTTGGCATCTCCTGTTCCGCCGGCAAGCCCCTGAAGAACGTTTCCGGTGCGAATGCCAGCCCAGCCCAAGGCCATTACCCAAAAAGTGGGTAGCACGATGAACATCGACGCCATGACGAAATTCAACAGCATGTCGCCGAAGGCGTTGTTCAAGCCCATCACCGGATCGAAGTTCGAGTGCGGTCGGTTCCAGCCCCACCCCCATCCGTACAGCGCGTCTAGGATGGTGCTGTCGATCCATCGGGCGAGCTGGAGCCAGAAGTCCACGAAGAACAGAGAGAACTGCACCACGCTGATCGTCACCACCGTCTTCAGATCGTAGGTGCCGACCACGAGCACCAGCGGGATGCAGATGACCAGGGCCATCTTCAGCAGTGAGAGCACCATCGGCAGCGCCTGCCGTACCACGTCCATAGCGGGGAAGAAACCCAGCGAGCCCACCGCCAGACCCACGTCGCCGGCCGCGCGGGTGACGATGTTCGGCAGCGTCTTGTCGATCTGACCGCCGTAGTCGGAGTAGACCGCTCCCTGATTAAGCTTCTGCTGGCGCGGCGAGGCGATCGCACGGATCACCGAGTCATCTACTTGGGCGCGGCTCAGGAAACCCGCCCAGCCGGCCAACCGATTCATGAGGGTTGGATCAACTTCGGCAAGCAACCGGGCACGCAGGCCATTGCCGCCATCGCTCCACCACTGGCGGCACGTCGGGTAGCCAGCACCGCTGGGCACCTGTGTCAGACCCGCATCGCGGTTGCTGTCATAGGCCCAACTATCCTGAGGTGTGCTGGCACGGTAAGTGTCGTAATAGCCGCCGGTGTTGACGAAGTAGTTGGAGCCGATCCAGGTGACATCGTGCATCTGGGACTCGTCTAGGCTCGGGCGACTCATGAAGAGCTTGGCCCGTGCTGGCCCGTAGCAGTCGTGGGTAAAGTCCGCCACCTCTTGGGCCAGCACCGGATCGTCAATGCGCGTGGCGTCGATCTCCATCCTCATCTGCCGAAGATCCGTGCCGCACGGGATGGCGGCCACCGAAGCGCCAGTGACCGCGCGCGAAAGCGTATGGATGAAGGCCCACCAGACGGGCACCTTCGCGCTCTGGTTATTGAGGGCGGTAAAGGACTGGCTCCAGCCCGTTTCTGAAGGCTGGGGCACACTGACCTGGCATTGCTGGGAGCGCGAGTCGTCCAGTCGGACCATATTGAGATCGACGTCGATGAAGGGGATGCCGGCAAACATCACCACGACGATTGCCACCCAGACGCGGTTCTCAATACGCATGGACGACAGCACACCCTTATTGCCCTCGTCTGCGCCCTCGGCCCGGGCCTTCAGCCATTCTTGGATGATGATGGCCACAAAGGGAATGGCGAACACGCCGCTGGAGACCAGGACGGACCAGATCCCGTTGTGCACGATCCAGCCTACCAAGGTCAGGTAATACTCGAGGTAGTCGGTGGTGAAGAGTGTCATGTTCCGAATCCCTCGTTACGTCTGCAGTAGCAGGCTGGCTTCCAGGGCAACGATGGCAATCACGCCTGCCACCTCCACGCGAACCAGACGGTGACGCGCGTCGGAAGATGCCTCGCGCGTGAGCAGCCGCCGACGCATCCATAACCAGCCATAGACGGTGGCGGCGTAAAGGCAGATCCGCCAGGCCAGGAAGTAGCCAGCTGATGCAGACATCCAGCGTTCCCAGCCCGCCACACTGCCAACCAGGTAAATGCCGGTCACATTGGCAGCCACCGCCAGGCCCAGCAGGACGATGGCCCATGCCAGTGCCTTCGCGTTGCGCCGGTTGAACAGCCACCTCATGCGCAGCCACCGGGTGCTCATGGGGTAGCACCGGGTGCCCGCCGCTGCAGACGGTTGAGCCGGTCGGGCGTTGGGTCACCCTCGAAGACACCGCGCGAACCGGATGCCCGAGTGCCATGGCGTTGGATGATGGTCATCGGTGAGTTGTTGGCCAATTCGCGGCGCAGATCGAGTTCGGTTTTGAGGTTGAGGATCTCTCGATCTAGCGTGTCGCTCTCGTGGTTCACCGCCTCGGTCGCCAGCTGATTGGCTGCGACGTTGGGCTCCTTCTTACCCGTGAGCAAGGTGCGCTGCAGCAACAATGCTTTTTCCAGCACTGACGCAAGCGCCACCTCGGATGCAAGGCGGCGTGCGAGGATGTCCTGGTCCGGTTCGTCGCGCAGGGCCTCGACCACCCCACGGGTGATCGGCAGCGACATGCTGCCGGCGGCGCGCAGGTTTTCCACAGTGGTGTTGCGAGTGCGGCTGATGAGTTCCTGTAGCACTTCCAGCTTCGTCTCGTACTCTTCCTGGATCAATGGCGTCAACCCGACGCCCGGTATGGTCTGGGTCTTGGTGCAACTCTCGCAGGTGCGTTGCTCTTTTTCGCCCAGGACCCGTGTTGCCCAATCTGCCGCAGCCTGAGGCGTAGGCCAGGTCGCGCAGGCCAGGCTGTTGCAGTTGGCAGCGGAGATCGACGAGGTATCGGCCACGCCACGGCCATTGACGAGGTTGTAGCCTGCACGAGTCACGTCGCCGACTACCTTGATGGACGGTTGGCCGGAGCCACCAGCATTGTTGCCGCCCACCCAAGGCACACCATCGTTGCCGCGGCTGCTCTCCGCCTGCTCGATGGCTGAAACCGCGTCTGTGCTAGCCACCGCTTGGCGCAGGGCCATGCCTTCGGCGATCTGGTTCCAACCGAGCTGTCCGCCAGCCGCGTCCGCCATCCGTTCCGCCATCGCACGACAGGTCAGTTTGGAACGGTCGAAGTCCAGACGCGCTTGCAGGACGCCGTTGGTCAAGAGGTTGTACAAGCCCGGATCAGCACGCTGGATGATCAGGGCCGGCAGCGAGGCGACCGCGCTAGTCGCGCTCTGGATCACGTTGCTCATGATGTTCTGGAAGCCGTTCGTGAGCCCGTTGAGCTGGTTCTGGATCGTCGTGCTAATGCTCATGTCACCGCAAATCAGGTTGCTGTTCCAACCCATACCCACGCCGATTGAGCGCATGCCAGCGGCACCGCTCATCGAGACAGCGTTGCCACCCCCAATCGAATACATGACCTCGTCACCTATCACGCTGCCGCTGTTCTGAAAGCCGGATTGAGCCCAGACCAGTCCGGTCGCCAGTACCAGCGCACTGGCGAGCAGCGAGGACTGCCTGCGCACGGACAGACGGCGGAACGGGTGGAAGTTGTCTTGGCAGTTCATGGTAATGGCCTCAGTTGAAGTCGACGCTGCCAAGAAAGACCTGGCCCCGCCGCTGGCAGCAGCTGTAGGGGCGCCACAGCGCCCAGGCGTAGTCACCTTGCTGGGCTTGGGTGAGCGGACCGTGGTTCGGGAACACCGCGCAGGACGAGGACAGGCGCGGTGTCAGTTCCTGCCACTTGCCGGTCGAGGCGTCGCTTTCCATCAGTGCCCCGGCCGGCCAGTAGCCATCGCGGCTGTTGGCGAGGAGGGGTTGATAGACGTGCAGTTGGCCGCGGCGGGTGACGACATCGCCGGCGCGCTGTGCGACCACAGCGCCGGACTTGTGGTCGTCGGCCTGGTGCAGGAAGCCGCCCCGGGGATAGACCGCTCCCCACAGATTCAGGCTGGTGCGGGCACCAATCTCGCGCATGCCCGGAATCAGCGCTTCGGGGTACACAGCCTCCGGCACGTTGTACCGCCAAGCGATGGTGTCCAGCGTGCTGAGCAGGTAGGGCATGAATGCCGTGCCTGCCCCCTCGCACGCGTAGCCCGACGAGCTCGCGAACTGGCCGAACACTTGACCTCCTGGATGGCCGATGACATCGGCGTTCTTGAACTTCGCAAGGTTGTTCTCGTTGTCGTGGTTGGTCGTGCCATCCCCGCCCGCCTGTGCAGTCGGGTTGGGCGTGCTCATTGCACGAACTTCAGTCCAGGGGTTCTCGCCCGTGTTGGAATAGCTGGAAACCACGGCGTCGGGAATGTAGTGCCGCACCTTGATCGAGGTGCGCACTGTGCATCCTGTCCAAGTGCAATGGAGCCAGTAGCAGATGCCGACCACCCGGTACTCCAGGCAGTCGGGCGAGAGCGTAGAGGACACGATGCTCGCGGTGTTGAGCGCGAAGCTCGATGTGGCGCCACAAAGCAGCGCAACAGCGGCAGAGATTCGCAGTCGGCGGGGGACACGGGGCCTCATGGTGTGTCCTTGCGATGCTGTGCGACGCGCGCCAAGGCTTTGTCGAGATCAGATTCGCCGTAGACCACGTAACGCTGGTCCACAACGACGGCCGGGAGTGTGGTGATTCCGAGGCTCCAGGCGTCGGCCACGCCTTGGTAGGCATCCAGCATGCGCTTTTGCAGGAGCTGGCCGCCTTGCTGCAGACGCTGTTGGACCATCGCGGCGGCACGCTGCGGATCGCTCGGCAACTGCGCAGCCAACTCAGCCTCGAAGCGCTGCGGGGTGTCCAGCTCAATGAGGCGGTGGACAGTGGCTTTTCCGGTCACGCGATGGCTCGAATCGGTGACGATCCAGACCTCCTGGGCGCTGGCCGCGCCGGCGACTGACATTGTCATACCGAGTAGAGCTTGTCGCAGCAGAAGGTAGAGATTTCGCATGGTATGCGGCCTGGCAGTTAGAAACCCCTGTAGTCCAACGCAAAGCGCCGACTAGTGCCACGAACAATGCGTACTGCCCCGAACCCTCATTTCCCGCGCTGGTGCGGCCGGATCGTCCATTCCTCGGTCAGGACTGCGGTAAGGTGACGGGAGACAAAGATTGGAGAGAGGAACCGATGCCCTATGTGATTCAGCCGTGGGAGGCCATTGCCCCGAACTACCGAGGCACCGCCATATTGGGAAATGGCGCCAGCATTGCGGTGAGCCCGAGTTTTTCCTATGGCTCGTTGTTGGAACATGCCCGAACGAACGAGCTGATCGCCCCGGACGTCGAGCGGTTGTTCGCATTCTTCGGGACGACGGACTTCGAGCTGATCCTGCGCATCGTGTGGCAGGCATCGAATGTCAATCGATCACTGCTGATCCCGGACCAACGAACGCATGAGGCATACCTTAGGGTTCGGGACTGCCTCATCCAGAGTGTCCAGGACATCCATCCCGAGTTCGACCAGGTCAGCGGGCATTTGCCGGCGATTTACCGATTCATAAAGCACTTCGATACGGTTGCGTCGTTGAATTACGACCTCATCGTCTATTGGGCCTTGATGTATGGCTATGACCATGACGACGAGCACGCCATCAAAGATTGCTTCGGTGCGGGCGGGGTGTTCCAGGATGATTGGCGCAGGCTGAGAACGCCGATTCGGCGCCAGCGATCGACCACGCTGGTGTTTTATCCGCATGGCAGCCTGGTGCTGTGCCGCAATCGCGTCGAGCAGGAGCGCAAGATCTACAACGCCGATGCGGGACTGCTGGAGGCCATCTTGACGCGGTGGCGCAGCGAAGAGGTTGTGCCGCTGTTCGTGAGCGAGGGGACCTGGCAGCAAAAGGTGAGTTCGATCCAGAACAGCTACTACCTCTCCACGGTCTATCGGGAGGTGCTGGGTTCTGAGCGCGAGACGCTCGTCATCTATGGATGGGGGTTGGGCGAGCAGGACATACACCTGCTACAGCGGATGCGAGGCACCGGCATCCGCCGCGTTGCGGTTTCTGTGTACGGCGCAGACCAGATCTACTGCAATCGGGTGATGGCGATCATCCAAGGAGCCTTGGGTGCGGTGCCAGTAGAGTTTTTCGACAGTCAAAGCGCCGGCTGCTGGAATCACCAGGGTGCGTAGTGTCAAGTGCGACAGCCGTCATATCTGGCAGCACCATGCATGCCGGCATTTCCGGGCCTGCTCGGGAAGAAGGTGGCCTCGGACTGTGGGCAGCAAGGCTACTTCGCGTCTGTGTCGACGGCCTCTGAAGGCATCTGGGTTTCCTGCGCTTTATCAGGTTGGTCAGAGGCCAGATAGTCCAGGGCAGACAGCAGGGCATCACCCACGATCGGCCCGCTGAGCGTCATCGACCGATCAATACTGCGGTCGACTAGTCGAATGGTCGGGGTGGCATTGAGTCCATCTTTGCGCGCCTGATCTGCCTGTTGGCGCACCGACTGCCCAGGTCGCTCGCTGTTCAGGCAGGCTTGCACCGCTGCATCATTGGGATAGGCCGTGCCAGGCGGCAATCCCTGGCCGCCGCCACGCGTGTGTTGATACACCCAGGCGATAGCCTCCCAGAAACGTGCATGTCCGAACGTCTCTCCCACGCACTCAACCCAACGTGCTTGCTCGCTGGCAGCCGGCTCATGCGTCGTGAGCGGAAGGTGATGCCACTGCAGGTTGACGTCGGGATGTCCGTCGATCCAGGCTCGTAGTACCGGAGTGTAGGACTGGCAGAACGGGCACTCCAAATCGGCGTAGACAATGATCGTGAAGCGCGCCGAGACGGGGCCGTAGCGCCACGGCGGACCTGGCGCTTTCTCGACAGCGGCCTGCTCAACGGCGACAGGATTTTCAGGCTGGAACGATGCGAGGAATCCCCATGCCGACGCAGCAAAGACTACGCAGGCTGCAGCAAGCCACCAAGCGCGCCGGAATTTCTTGGCAACGGGATGCGATGTGAGAGTCATCCCGCTTCTCCGGCGAACACGTCGTCGTATGGCAGCGGGTTGATACCGCGCGCGCGATCGATCTTCTCGGCGATCTTGAAGGCGGCTTCGAGTTCACCGATGCCGTGCTGCTGCATGAGTTGGAAGCGCTCGGCCTTCTCTTCAGGCTCCGTTTGGGCCAATGCCAAATACAGGCTGGGCGGCACTGCACGAAACAGCACCTCCATCGACTTGGAAAGAATGACGCCCTCGCTGAACTTGCCCGCTTCCTTGCGGGCCGAGAGCATCAGTGCCTTCTGTGCGGGTTTCAGTTCGCGAAAACGCGCGATCTTCTCGACCTCATCCGGTGGCATCGACAGGCAGATCCACCACTCGATCATGTTGAGCATGGGCTCGGCGGACTTGGGTAAATCATCCACATTCTGTGTGGCGAGCCAGAACCAAGCCCCCAGCTTGCGCCACATCTTGGTGATCTTGACTACGTAGGGCGAAAGCAATGGGTTCTTCGTGATGATGTGGCCCTCGTCGGTCACATTGACGATGGGCCGCCCGAGGAACTGGTCACGCTCGGCGATGTTGTTGACCGTGCTGATCAGCGAGATGTAGGCGATGGACAACTGGGCGTTGTAGCCCTCGCGGGCGTAGGTGGCCAGGTCCACCACAGTGACGTCGGCCTCTGGCCATGGAGTTCCCGGCCTGTCGAACATCTCGCCGTCTGTGCCCTGGCAGAACATGTCCATGGCATCGGCCATTTCGAGCAGTCGAGAACGCCGGGTCTCGGGCAGTGTTGTGTCGCGGCCGCGTTCGCGCAGCGCGTCGCGCACATCGCGAGTTAATACGGTCCGGTTGTCCGCGACACAGCGCTGCGCGGCCTCGAGGATGCACTGGCGGATCAGCGACCGGTCGGCGCGAGTCATGCGTGCCTCTTCCTTGTCTTCCCCGCCAGTGATCATCAAACGCGCGGTGATTTCCAGTTCGCCAAGCACGTCACGTTGCTCGTCGGCCTCATTCGTGGTCGGCCCAGGCTGCTCTTCATCAAGGGCGTCGGCGTCGAGGGTTTGCACGGCGCTGGGCGTCTCGATCAAGCGACGTGCATCCGCAAACGGTGCCAGACTGACTCCGGAGCCCGGAGAGAGCTTGACCCGGTTGACAGTAAGACCCAGCCGCTTGGCGAAGTCGCCGAATAGGCCAAAGGAGTTACCTGCTTCGACGATGAACATGCGTGGGCGGTAGATCGCTGCGACCTGGTTCAGGATGTTGTTCAGAGTTGCTGACTTGCCCGAACCGGTCGGGCCGAACAGGAACAGATGGGCGTTCATCTGCCGGTCCAGGCGGTTGAAGGGGTCGAAGGTAATCACACCGCCGCCACGGTTGAAGAACGTGATGCCGGGGTGGCCCGTGCCTTGGCTGCGTCCCCAGACAGGCGACAGGTTTGCAGCATGCTGGGCGAACATCAGTTGGGTGTACCACTGTCTGCGGTCCGCGCTAGGGTTGTACAGACACGGCAACCAACGCAGGTAGCTGTTGAGCGGTGCCACCTCGTCTTCCTCGCGCACCGGTTGCAGGCCGGCGTTGAGCATGACATTGGCGAGCTGCAGCCCGCGCTGATCCAACTCGGCTTCGTCACGGCCGCGCAGGTAGAACGCCAGCGTGCCGCGGTAGAGCTTGTGGGAACTCCCGATCAGCGAGCGGGCCTCGTGGACATCTTTGAGTGTCTGTTCCGATGCCAAGGTTTCGCCCACGGCCTTCTTGGCGAGGTGGTTGAGGTGGGCTTCAAGCACGTCCTGTGGTGTAGCGACCAGCGTTAGGCACAGCGTGGTGTCTTCCGGCATCTGGTCGAACAGTGTGTTGATCGCATCGCCCTTGCGTGTCTCCCCAGTCAAGTGTCCGGTGACCGGCGGCGTGCGCAGCCGGTCAGTGACCAAGACGCGATGTGGCATACCATCGAAGTACCACAGCCCCTGGTCCACGTCCGAGCGCGGCTGCCCGAAGAACAGGCGTTGACTGAAGTCCGTGCCACTGGCCAACTCGATTTCGTCAGCCTCGGGGGTCTCCGGGTAAGCCGCCAGCTGGTAGAAGCGCTCACGGTCCTGCGAGTCGGGACCCAGTATTGTGGGATAGGGATTGAACCAGCGCAGCAGCCAGGCATGGATCGCTGGCGCATTCAACCGGCGAGCCTGGATGCCGGCGTTGCTCAATCCTCCTGCCAAACGATCGCATACGGTGTTGATGGCTTGCTCGGGCGTCTGGCCGCGCCGACTGCTTGGACCTACCGCACGCCGATACACCACCAGGCGCACGCGACGACTTTGGCCACGCCAGCGTAGGCGGGTCACCACGGTGTCTTCGAAAAGGCCGCCAGGTTTGGCGACGGCGCTCAGGTGGTGAGCGAAGAACTTAAGGTAGAACTCGCTGAAGCGTGAGTCCTGCGCCCGTGGCTGGATGTAGCGGCGCAGAGCATCCAGGTATTGGGCGAAGCTTGCTTCGTCCTGGGCGTAGAGCTGGACAACCCAGGGATTCTCATCCAGTTCGTCAAAGCTGTCTTGCAGCGCGTTCTCCAGTGCGTCACGTGCCTGCGCTAGCCAGGCGGCCTCACGGCCCTCAGTACCCAGGGGCGTGAGCTCGAAGAAGGCAGCGACCGATTGGCCGTCTTCGAGCAGCATGCAGCCAGACTCGGGCAGGTATTCCACCCACGGCAGGAGAGAGACGAACGATGGCGCTACGTCGTAGAGGGCCTGCTCATCAGTCGTAGTTGCGGCACGCACACCCTGAACGGCCTCGCCAGGCGGCTGTACGCCTCCATCTCTCAGCGCATGGATATGGCGCTGCCAGCCATCTGGCTGTGCTTGCTCAGAGGATGAAGCGCCGGGTTCCGTCCGGCGGCGCCAGGGCAGCGTCCAGGTCATCAATAGTCCTCCACACGCTCGCCCGGCATGGCGTATTGGATGCGCTGGTACAGCGGGAATACCGTGGTATAGCCTGGCACCGGCACAGGATCCGTTCCCGCGAGATGCGGGAATACGTACATCACTAGATCGGGGTTGGGAAGCCGATGAAACTGACGGTAGATCTCGTTCGCCGCGGTGCGGGTATAGCGGGCCTGCTCGGCAGGTGCGGCGGCGATGTCCGCTTCGAGCAACGGTCGGCGCAGGGTCTGACGCGCATCGAGCAATTGGCGCCGGGCCGCCTGGCCGGTGCCCCCGTCGCCAGCCTCCTGCTGCCAGATGACCTGCATGGTCCGCCCACCGTGGGTGAGCAGCTCTTCCTTGTTGGTGGCGCAGCCGGCGAGTGCGCCCACCGCGAGTGCCAGTACAAGAGACTTAGTCCAGTTCGAGCGCATGGGATTCTCCTGCACGGTGATTGACTTTGCGGCCCTCTGGGTCGTAGTCGATGGCGAGTGGCTTCTCCAGGTGGACGGCCACCTTGGCTCCCGGCGGCACATACACTGCGGCGAATGCCTGCCCGTAAAGCTTGTTGACCCAGCTCGACATCTCTTGGACGCCGCCAGCCAGGATCCGACCGACAGCTTCCTTGCCACTGATGCCAACAGTTCCGATGGAACCATCTGCGCCGACATAGGACGACCGCCCGCTGTCAGACTTGATCAGCGAGGCCGCGCCGGCACCTGCGGCCGTGATCAATGCCTGGGTGCCCAAGTACTGCTGGGCATTGCTGCGGCGGTCGCCGCTGACGCAGGGAATACCGTGCGGATCGCTGATCCAGCCTAGGCCGTCTTGCTGGTTGTTGTTTTGCTGGTTTCCATCGCGGTCTTCGGGAATGGTGCGGATCGTGCCGTCGTTGAAGACGAAGGTGATGCTGCGCACTTGGCCACGCACACACGAGAGCGTCCAATCGCCGGCTGCAGTACCGCTGAAAACTGCGCCTGCCACGTCAGGGATATCTATGCCGTTGGCGGTCAGGTTGTCCGGCCCGACCAGAACCTTGAACGGATACGGATCGTTCACCGTGCCATCGATGGGCACGCGGCCAATCAGTGCGGTCATCGCCACCGAGCCCATTAGCGTCGAGTTGGTCGGTACGGTGTAGACCGCCTTGGCCTTGCTGATCCCAGCGGCTTTGGTGCCGGCATTGGCGACCGAGTCGGCGGTGGCTTCCAGGGTGCGTTGGGCCGGGCCGAAACTGGTGGGGAAGCTGAGCGTGCTGCCGCTGCTCCGGCCCCGTCCATCGGTTTGTTTGGCGTCGTCGGGCTCCACCCAGCGCATACCGCTCGTTGCGCTCCGCATGCCGTCTGAATCGCCCTCACCCAGGCCCAGCCCCACTGGCAGATCGGAATGGCCATTGCTGCGGTTACCGATGTTCTCAAGGCGGCGTTGTAGGTCTTCCAGCAAACCTTCGGCCTGCTGGCGCTCGCTGGCGATCTGCTTCTGGTCGCGGCGAAGACTAGCGCGTTCGGACTCTAGGGCGGTGCCGATGCGCTGGTCGATCGCCGATTCCCGCTGACGCAGGCGCTGGTTCTCTTCGCGTTGCGTCTTGTTGTCCGAGGTGGCCGTCTGCAGTTCTGTACGAAGTTGCTTTACCTGGGCGACCAGAGTTGCGACTGTGTCGCGTGGTGTGTCGCCTTCGATCCCCAGTGCCTTCATTTCTTCAGGCGTGAGCTGGGCACTGGCGTCGACACTGGCGGGGGCTTTGCCGCCGTTACTGGAAAACAGCCGGATGCCAAAGAACAGCACGATCAGCGCCACCGGAATCATTAACCACTTGAGCAGACCGTTACTGCGCATGGACGTCTCCTTGCGTCGATGTGGTTGGCTCGGGCAGATTCACCGCTGGATTGAAGCGTTGGATGGCTGGCAGCAGGGACTGTGGCAGGCCATGGCGTCGTGTCACTAGATACACCATCGTGGTGTCTTCCGGTCGGCCTTTCGGCCCCAGTGCAGGGTGCTGAAAGGTCGCTGTCAGGATGTCGCCTTGCAACGTGCGCGGATCCAGATCGACCCAGACGTTGCTGGTGTTGGTGACGCGGACCGCCGTAACCCAGTGGTCCTCTAGGCGCCAGGAAGCAAGCGCGGTGGATTTGACCGGCAAAGTGGGCAACAACGTGTCGAGCGCCAGATTGCGTCTCAGGTTGACACGCATGATGCCGGGAGCGGGTTCGACCGTACGTAACGGCGCGTAGAGGTTCTGGGCTGCATAGCGTGTGAGCACCACGGCAATCGGGGTTTCACGCAGGCTCTGCGCGGGTTGGGTCCTGTCTGGCACGGCATTGCCGCTTTCGGCTGTTTGCTCGCCATAGCGCGTTGCAGCGCTGGTGCCATCCACGATGCGCACCGGCTCCAACGGCGAAGCACCTTCGCGTGCGGGCTCGGCAGCGATGTCCAGCAGGATTAGCGTGCCCGTATCGGCGTCCTGCAGTTGCAGTCGCGTTGGCTCGATGGGCTCGATAGCGCGCAGATACACCGCGCCTCCGGCGCTCTGGATACGCAGACGCTCACCCACATTGGCCGGTACACCGACGCGCACATTGCGATCGATGAACACGATTCGCTCCTGGCCCACGACCAGAGGCACCGCCAGCGGCAGCCGTTCCCAGCGAAGAATCTCCACCGCATGAACCAGAGGTGCGATCGCGACCACTACGGCAGCACTCAGCCAAAGGGGGACTTGCTTTCTCATGGCGTTTCTCCTTGGACGCCCAGACCACCGCGGGCGGGAGGATGAGGTGGTGTCTCGGGTGCGGCAATGCGCTGCGGCGCGCCGTCGTAGCAATCGAGTGCCAGTCCGAACGGATTCCGAGCGGGATCCACATCCGCCCGAACCACCTTGATTGGATAGCGAACGAGCGCACGCTTGATTTGCTCGGAGCTGTAGTACTCGTCCGCGCTGATGTCCAGGGTCACTACCCAGTCGCGGTCCGAGACGACCCGCACGCGTGCGTTGGGGTTGTCGCCGTAGCCACGACCGGGAATCTCATAGATTCCGCGCACGCGTTGGCGCAGCTCACCTGCGTTGCGGCGATAGTCGTAATCGGCTTGCAGGAAAGCTCGGCACGCGGGAGTGAAGTAAGGCGAAAGTGCGTGAAGGTTTCGCGCGTAGTCATCCTCACCGTTGGTCGGCCAGCGGTTGAGCTGCTGGAACACGTAGAAGGTAAAGGCATACACCGATTCCGGTGGAACCTCCCACCACTTGCGCGTGCTGCCCGAGCGCAGATCCGGTGGCACATGGACGGTGAGATCGCGCGGCGAGCTCCACCACCCCCCGCCCATGACCAGCGCAAGAAGCAACAACGCTACGGCGCCCATGCGCAGGGTCTTGATGTGCGCCTGCAGGTGCGCAACCTCGTTCTTGAACCGGCTCATCGCGACGCCCTTCGTACCGACCAGAAGCCGGAGCGAGTGATCAGCGCCCGCCCGCCGATCCTGTCCGAGACGATGGGGTGATGCGTCGTCAGCCACCATTGCAGATGGCGGTACAGCCAGGTGTCGGGTCGGCCGCGCTTTTGGCGGCGCAAGATGCCGCCGCCAACGAGCACACCGAGCACCACACCTACGACGACGAATGTCGGTGCTAGCGCGATGGTCGAGAACATCCACGACAGTGGCGCACCGAACATCAGCCCGGCAGCTCCGGACAGCCCGCAGCAGATCCAAAGTTCGTCTGCAGTCAGGCCGCGCACAACCACCGGATGACGGTTGAGCCGGTGCGGCAGGAAGGACACCGTGCCGTCCTCCCGCACATGCTGATGCTCGGACATGGCCAAGCCTCCTTACAGGATGCCGGTGGCTTCGGTGAGCAGCCAGATGCCGATCACGAGAAGTACCGCGCCGATGGCCACCGTGAGGCCAAACTGGCCCCAGGTCTTGCGGCCGGTGTGGATCTCGGCGTATGTGCCGTAGGCGTGATAGCAGACGCCGATGAACATGGAGGCGACCACGAGTAGCGCGACAAGCAGCACGATGTCGTAGCCGTAGTTGCGAATGGTCTGCATGATGCCGTTGCCGGTGCCACGCGAGGGGTTCTCCAGTGTGGGCAGGCCTTGGGCAAACGACACCACCGGCAGCGTCAGCACACCGAGGACGAGTGTCGAGAGCCGGAGGCGTTGGGTGGGGGAACTGCTGGTCTTCATGATTGGCCCTTTCGAAGTCAGGAGATAAGGAAAAACGTCAGCACGATGTACATGGCAAGAAACCGCACAAGGACGCCGAGGAACTGGCGCTGGTTGATTCGGCTTTCTGCCCAGCCCACATAGGCTGTACGGATCGCCCAGACCCCCCATAGCAGCAGCACCGTAAATACGGCGCCTACGAGCACGGTGGCCATCACTGCAGGCGTGAAACCGCTGTTGGCTTGAAATGCTGAGAGCTGAGCACCATTCATGGCTTGGGCTCGCTACCGATTGGATAGTCGGAGGCTTCTTGTTCGGTGCGGTACTGGCCGGTCAGCTCGGCAGGATCTCGAGGCTGGGCGCGCGGTGGCGTTAGGTAGTCTTGGAGACCGCTTCGCACGCGGGTTAGGTCATTGCGTAGCCGGGCGTAGTCAAAGTGGTAGCGCTCGCCCGGCGTAATCCTGACATTGGCAGCGCTGTGAGCTACGAGGTGTTCCAGAGTCTCAAGCTGGCGGGCAGCGGCGGCTAAGTCCTGGCGCTGCGCTGGCGTGTCAGCGTTGGCGGCCAGGGGTAGTCCTGTCATCAGGAGGGTATTCAGCAGCAAGTAGGCGCCGCTGCGTGCAACGCCGGGACGGATTGGCAGCACCATCGCGCTATGTCCTAGTCAGATCAGCAATGGAGTGATCGTGGCAAGGCGAGCGTCCCTTGGCTGCAAACAATGAGAAATGCGGGCTACCGGATTTGAGGCGCTAGGACGACACGGTGGATAGATTGTCCGGATCGGTTCCAGTCTCGCCGTCCGGACCGGGTGATAATCAACGTTGGGACTGAACTGAATGGGGTAAGTATGAGTTTTGTAGCGAAATCGCTCGCCTTCGATGGGTTGCTAGAAGAGTTTGATCTATTGATCAATAATTTTAGAAAATTAAGGTTGAAGATTGGAAAAGGCGCACCGATTGAAAGCACAAAGTTGTGGGGCTATCGGAAAAAGCTGGACGACCTTGAAAAAATGGACGAGATGGAGGTTGCGGCGCTCATTGGAATAGTCAACAAATATCGTTCGATCAATGCTCTGTTCGATGTCGATAGTAAAATCATCGTCCCGCAACAGAAGTTGCTTGACTTGCTCGATGGGGGGCACACCCTTGCTGATGAGGATGAGAGATACAACGACGCATTCTTCGAGCTTGCCATGGCAATCAGATTCGCAGCAAGTATGGGTGACGGAGTGGAAATCGACCTCTCTACCGAATGCGATGTGGTCTTGTGTCGACAAAAAATAGCGATTGAGTGCAAGTACCTACACAGCGAAAGAAAATTCAGACATGAGTTTTCTGATGCCATAAAACAGCTGGACAAACGCATAAGTAACGGGCAGGCAGAAGTGGGGTATGTTGCATACGACTTAACTAATTTGGTTGACAAGGTCCGCATTTTTGAAATGGCGCGCTCTATTTTTGATTCTTTCGCCGCCAACTACGAACGTCTAGAGCAGAGTCGAGGTGTATTTTCTCAAAACATCAAGGAACAAGGTTTACTTCGTTCTATTCTCGTCAATCGAAACTTTCAAGCAATAATAAGCAACTTTACGGCCCACCATTTGGAGTCAGTTTTTTATAGCAACTTCAAGAAATCCGAGATGGAGAAGCTTGATTCTGAGAAAGTTGCCGTCATTTTCCAGTTGAGCCACTGCCTTATATTTGAGTACGATAATGAGGTTATTCCGGTGCCGGCCAGGGCTATGAATTACTACATCAACGATGGCCTACCTGAGATACGCCAAGCAGAAATAAAGAAATTCATTCACTCCTTGGCTGTTGGAATCTAGAGCCGAGAGTCTGTCACAGATACTTCTTGAAGCTGCCAGCGGTGAGATTCATGGCCAGCCCAAGAAGAGCCGCACTCGGCAGCAGAATGATCAGCGGGTGAACCGAAACTGGCAAAGCCAGGTAAATCACCCAAGGCAAGATTGCCAGTGGCATGAGCGAGGCTTTGGCGCGATGATAGAGAAAACCGGACTCCCGCCCTGCACCGAATTTGCGTACGTCGCGGCGAACCAATCCATCCACGAAGCCTACGAATGCTGCTGTTACGAACAAAGGCAGGGTCAGCACCAGCACAAGTAGTCGAACCAGGTACGTGAGCGTCGTAAAGGCAGCGGCAATCAAGTAGCTTTCCGCCCACACGTAGGCTTGGCTGATGAAGTAGCGGAAGTCTCGTGTGCGATGCTGACTGGGCGCGCGGGCGCGGTCAGCCGTTTGCTCCATGCGCGCCAGCAGACCAGTGCGCACGAACATCCAGCGGTAGCCTGTATCCACGAGCTCATGCGCTGTGCGCGTGGGCTCCGTGACGATGGCACTGCGAGTGAAATGCCCAGACAGGTGGGTCAGCTCGTACTGCAGCATAGCCTGAGAGTGACGCCAGCCCTGATCCTTCCAAAAGAAGTGCATCCCCACGCATTCGATCACGATCGAGATCAGCAGCGAGCCGATCAAGACGCCGAACAACCTGAACGGCGTGCTGATCAAGCCGACAAGCAGTCCTTCACGGCGGGCCTCCTGGCGCTTCGCGGTGCTGACCGCATCGCTCATGGCAACTGCTCGCTGCCGGCAGCTTCGGGCGGGATCGTGTCATCGGTCAGATCCTCCGGCAGATCTTCCTCCTGCAGGCCTGGTGATCCAGTGTTCTCCCACCACTGTGCTGCCTCGCTATAGCTCTGGCGCATATAGCCGGCTAACTGCTGTAGATCCTTGGGCATGACCTCATCGGGGTCGGGTGCAGGCAGCGGCATGCGGATCTTCCACAAGTTGCCGCCTTGCAATAGAGCAAAGCACTGCCCCTTGGGAAGTCCAACCACCTGCGATGGTTCGATCATCGGCACGCTGGACATGCTGATGCGATCCTGGGTATTCGATGTGAAGTCGGTGGCACCGCGGATGTCTGAGCTGTCGGTGGCACCGCTGACGATGGTTGTGGAGTAAACCTCCACCTTTGGCAACTGGCGGGTCAGCAGTTCCGCAGTGGCCGTCTCCCGCACACGCAGCATGAACAGGTTGTTGAAGTTGCCCACAACCTGGCCAGCCTTGGCGCGATTGCCAATGCGCGCCTCGATGTCGCTCAGTGTCTGTGTGTATGCGGTGACCTGAATACCGGCACCACCGCCCTTGTTGACCATGGGGATAAATTCGTCGCCCATCAGCTCATTGAATTCATCCGCATGGACATTGATGGGGACCTTCGCTCCCGGATTTGCGTCTGGCAAGCCATCATCGACGCCAAACTTGTAGATGTGACCTGCCACCGAGACCATGTCCGAGAACATTGAATTCCCCACTGCGGCAGCAACCTCCGCGTCTGACAGGGCATCCAGACCGACATAAACGACTGCGCGCTTGCGGATGATCTGCATCCAGTCGAAGATCGGACGCGGATCTTCGAGGTCGGAATAATTCGGCGCCAGCAGCTGAGCGATTTTCCCGCTGGTCAGCTTCTCCAACAGCGGCAACAATGACGCAACAATCTTGTCGAAGTAGGTCTTGTCATAGCGCACCGCGCTGCGCAGTCCGTCCAGAACGGGATCGTAGTTGCGCACCTGACTTAAATACTGCTCTAAGGCCACTACACGCTTCTCACGGCCGATCATGTTGCGTGGAATATTCTTGTCGTTCAGCCGCCCCTCAAGTTGGACGATAACCTCCCAAGCCTTGGGCTCGTGCTTGGCGAAGTAGTGCTGCGCATACTCGATGAACAAGGCATCAATGTTGATGACGTGCCGCTGGATCAGCAGGTAGTCGGGGCGCTGGCCCAATTCGATGAGTGCTCTCGCAATAATGTTTACGAAGCGCCAAGCGAATTCCCGGAAGGCGGCGCTGTTGCCCTCGCCCGAGAGTTGCCCGGCGATTCGAGTGGCAACCTCGGAGATGCGCCCGAATCGCCCCACTGCGTTGTAGCGCGAGCTGATCTCGGGCCAGCCCAGGTGGAAGAGGTAAAACTCACCTTCGCGCCCAGCCCGCTTGGCTTCTACGTACATGCGTTTGAGCAGATCGGCATCACCTTTCGGGTCGAAGACGATAACCACCTCATGTTCACCGGTAGCGCTCTTGCGCCGTATGTCCTGGGTGATGAATAGCTCGGCCAATCGCGTTTTGCCGACACGGGTGGTTCCCAGCACCAGCGAGTGACCAACACGCTCGCCAAGCGGCAAACTGACGTCGACCTCATCTGGCTCAATGCCGTGTAGGCGCGGTAAACCGCCAACCGGTGGCAATGGGCGAAAAGGATTGAGCGAGATGTCCCAGGCAGTGATCCTGACCAAACGCGAGAGCGGGAACGGCGCAAACTCCAGGCGCTCTTCCAAACGTCGGACCATCATGTAGGCTGGCGTGGGTTCGACATGGCGTCGGAACTCCGGACGATAGGTTTGCATCAGCCGGTGCGTGTGCTTCTGCTCCCAGAGAAAGCCTCTGCCGATAAACAACCGCTGCTGGCTGATTGGTACGTCTCGGCTGATCATCACGTAGCGGGGAAGGCGTCGGATGTTGCGGCGGTATCGGAGGATCGCGTGGGCCTGTCTCAGGCGGATCGCACCGAAGGCCAGGAATGCCAGCGCACTGCCAATCCCCATGGCCGGACTTAGCGCGAGCGACCATGGAGCTACTAAGGACAAAAACGCCGCGCCGGCGCAAGCCGCCACGGTGTAAAGCTCCACCGCTGGGCGCAGCAGGACTTCTACAGGCTGGGTCTGGCCCATGGCGTCATTGCTCGATGCCGGTGCTGGTGATCAGCACGGGGTAGTGCCGAACGCCAAGCCGGTCAGCCAGATCGTCGGCAGCTACGGGGGCGAGCTGGATACCGGGTGCGAGAGCCCGCAGACGGGTGAGCCCCTGCATCGAGTCTACATTCACGACTAGACCCACGGCGTTGCGCTCACGCAGAGAGGCTGCATGGCGGAACAACCAAGCATGTGAGGCTTCATCGTCTCCGATCAAGAAGAACGGCTGCAGCCCTGGTGCCTCGATGACACGGCGATTAACCGTGCCTGGCGTTAGCTTGGTACTGCGCACCGGCAGCATGTTTGCTTCACCGCCAGCCTTGGATGGTGGCACGGGCATTACGATGGGAGGCTTTGGCGTACCCGACATACGCGGCAGCAGGTTGAGCGCTTCGTAGTAAGGCAGCGCTGAAGTGCCACCGTGGTCTTGGACAACGACTAAGGGCTTGGCCGCATGTAATGGAGTAGCCAGTATGGTCAGCAGAACGACCAACCCGTGTGCAGCCGAGAGGTGGGAGAGGTTCATGGTGGGGTCTCCTTGCGGACATCAGATGCTGCGCGTGACGAGGCTTGCACGCGCTCCAGATGTTGGGCGACGCTGCGCCGGTAGCGCGCGGCAGGTGCACCACCAGCCGGTCGGTGGTAGCGACCTATCGCCAGTAGCCAGTCCTCGCCCGGGGTGTGCTGCTCGCGCAAGATCTGCGCGGCGATCGCCAAATTGGCGTAAGGATCGAGCAAGTCGCAGGGGCGGCCATAGCGATGCTTCTGATAACCAAGATTGATCTGGCCCAGGCCTGCGTCCACGCGTGTTGGCGGAACTTGGCGCAAGGCCAGCTGCAGGCCGGCGCATGCTTCGACACGGGTGGCGAACCGCTGAGACTCGCCCGCGACGTTCAGGGACCAGGGCCAGGGCACAACGCGTCCATTGCGGCGCATGCCGCTTTCCTGCAATGCGACGGCGTACAGCACAACGGAGGGAATTCCAGCCTGCCTGGCGGCCAATTGGTAGGCCGGCGGCGGGATCTCTTGGGCCACGGCGGTCTCGCTGATCACCCCACCGACCAGCCACAGCATCAGGGCTTGTCGGGCCAGGCCTAGGGCTGCCGTTGCCATTGGCCATCCACCTGCCGTACGACAGCGGGCAGTTCACCTGGCAGCCCGAGGGCCAGCCAGCGACCTGCATCGTGATTGAGGGTGATCGTGCGGGCACGAACGCGGGACGGGTCGATCTTGGTCCGGCGTGCCCAGTCGCGAATGCGGGCATCGTCGGCTCGGCTACCTACAACGTATACGTCGAAGGCCGAGCCCGACGCTTGCAGCCGCGCGATGGCTTGGTCACAAGGGGCACAGTTGTCACGCACGAAAACGGCGGTGCGTCCGCTTCCCTGAACTGAGGCGTTGGTTTGACGCGGGCCAGCGTCTGGCAGGTTGACGCGCTGGGCATTGGGCTGCAACCGTTGCCAAGCTTCGTCATAAGCGCGTTGGTAGGCCAGTAGTTTTTCCACGCGGCGTGCTTCAGCTTGCACCTGGAGCTCGGCGTAGCGCCGTCGCTCCTCGTCGGAACGAGCTTCTGTTCCGAGGGCGGAAAGGGGATCCAGATTGGGCGAGTAAATGCCAAGGGGACCGGCCATCAGCTCTCGGTAGCGCGTCCACTCTTCCCGGCGCAGCCCCCAGTCGCGGGCCAGCTTGTCGTCCTGACTGTGCTCGATCTGGCTCTGGGTAGTATGCGACGGTGTAGCCGGTGTTTGCTGTGCCCAGGCTGGTTCGTTGAGGGCTGCCAGAAGCATTGCGGTGAGCAGGAGTGGCTGCTTCATGGGATAGTCCCTCAGGGAATGGCCACGCGACGGATCTGCTCCCCGGCACGAAACACGGCGGTGTTTCGGTCGATATCTTGCAGACGCCAATGGCCGATGCTTTCGCCAGGCAGTAGCACCTGGATTTGAGAGGCGGAGAGAGCGCCACCTGCCGGTGCGACCGATACCGTGCGCTGGCCTGCACGCAGTTCCGAGCCAATCACTCGAAATGGCATGGGAGCCTCCGCTGGCTTGACTGCTGCCTGCTGCACGGGATGGGGCTTGCTCGCTACGGTGCTGCTGCGTGCTGTCGTTTGGCGCGATTTGATTTGTTCCAGATCCGCCCGCAATGCAACAAGATCCTCTTGGCTGGCAAGCGTGACCAATGCCTGGTCCAGGGAATCAGCGCGGGATTTCAATGACTGGTGCACCTCCTGTAGTGCCGTAGCGGTCGCCGGCGCAGGTCGCTCTTGCAGAGCACGATTGGCCTGCACAATCTCACCCACGCGTGACTCCAGTGCTTGCAGACGCTGCACGGAGCTGTCGAGCTGAGACTGTCCAGCAAGCTCGCCGGTTATCTGGAGCGCGACCAAGACCAACGCCGTCAGGCCCACAAGCCACGCCCACAGCAATATGTGGGCGAGAGATGGGGCGCGCGATGACTTCGCCGCGGGAAGGGGGTGTGATGTGGTCATGGCTGGGAACCCTCTTCAACCTGGATAGGCGGGATTGCTCCGGTGGGCGGTAGTTCTTGGATGGGTAGAGCCCCCTGGGCTCTTGGCTGGACGAAACACACCTGCCGTGAGCGGTCATCCACTTCCAGATCCCAGACCGGCCCGATAAGGGTGAGCAGCGCGTCACGCAGCGTCATGGGGCCCAACTGCAGATGGGCGGCGGGCATTGGGAGCGAATACAGCTGGATGACCGCGTGTGCCGTCTCGCACATCTGGTAGCCGCTGCGTTTGAGTACGTGGCGCAGACCATCGCCTATGCTGGCTCTGGCCTCTTCCGGCATCCGCACGTCAATCACCTGCTGAAGCAGGTCACGCTGCGCTGTGAGCGGTGCCAGTTCGACGAGGGTGTAGCGGCCGTAGCGCGCCACCGGAATGAACTCCGGCTCCAGTTGTACGCGAGCAGAGATCGCCGCTTCGTCCGGAACCGACTCGATGACAGCAGGCGCTGAAGCGGTGGCGCAGCCGCCAAGCAGTGTGGCGATGCTCAACAAGCCACACGCGACCGCGCGGGGGACGAGACTGAATGTTTGCATGGATCGGCTTCCTGTTGCAGTAAGCCGATACCTTCGCCGGGCGCCTCGACCCAGTCAGCAAAGAATGCGCAATGGCGCGCGCCCAGTTTTTACGGGATGTCGGTCGGCTACCTCAGGCAGCCGACCTGGAGGTGGGCTTGCTGGAAGTTGTTACGCTGGGATCTGCGTACGACTCCTTCTTGACCCGTTCCCATTCGTCCTTGAGGATCTTCTGAGACTTGGCGATCAGCTGTTGCTTGATCGTTCCGAAGACCTTCTGAATGTCTGCAGGCGGAAGCGAACTCGCGGTACGTTGGAACAGGATGGTGGATGTCTCCAGCTCCTTCATGAGGTTTTTGAGTTCCTGATGATCCACTTCTGTCATATTCAATCGCAACTCGATACGCAACTGCAGTTCCAAGGCCTCCAGGCGCATTTCGGCGATAGGCTGCTTGAACGCGTTGAGCGCTTGGTCGGAGATCTCCTCGGTCCGGGGTTCGCTCACGATGGCATCCCACCGATAACA
The DNA here is from genome assembly GCF_052147955.1 of Pseudomonas sp. NUPR-001. NCBI lineage: Bacteria > Pseudomonadati > Pseudomonadota > Gammaproteobacteria > Pseudomonadales > Pseudomonadaceae > Pseudomonas > Pseudomonas sp. NUPR-001. The sequence continues at coordinate 3,514,224 of NZ_CP197353.1, read as the reverse complement.
TATCTCCTGCCATAGCGACAGGTATCTGGCGATGTCTTTTCGCAACTCGTCAATCCATATCTGCCGCTTTGCAGAGACGTTGGCGTTTGCTATTCGACGCGATGCGAGTTCCTGCATGGACAGTTGCTCGCTGAGTGCTTGCTTCTGCTGAAGCTCTAGCTGAGCGGCCAACCTTAGCTGTGTCTTACGCTGCGATCGAGCTACCAGCATTTGCGTGAACGAGGCGACAAGAGCGGCAAAAACGGACACAACTACGGCAGCGCCCGCGATCCAAACCTTGTTGATGAACTCGGTGTTTTGCATCGCATCGTGCACGATTCTCTGGATCGCGGCGACATCATCTGGACTCATCTTCTTTTCCTCCGATATGAACGTTTTTCCAATCCGAGACAGCGTTTTTCCAAAGCAGCAGCCTAGCGACTCCCGGCGCGTTGTCAGTGATGCCGCACTCAACTTTTTTCGTAATCATCACCTTAGCAATCGCAGCAGATTGCCTTCTGCGAGTAACCTAATCGACTCAGTTTACCTATCGCCGACAGGGTTACGCGATTAGGTGATTCGTGCACGAAAAAATGCCGGCACCCGAGGGCGCCGGCATACAAAGACCATCAAGCAGCAACAAGCTGTCTGGCCAGGGCGACCTCTACCGAATCACCGTCTTGGTTGAGCACGTCGAGCCCGGATTCCGGGACGTCGCCTGACGTGCTCTGGGACACCAGGATCTTCTTGGCCATCAAGGCCAGGCACGTCATCTGCGACGTGGCCGCGTACCCCAGGTAGATCACCCGCACGTGCAGCTTCTGGCCGATGCGCCACGAACGGCGGGCGGCCTGCTGCAACGTGTAGATGTTCCACCCCGACTGCATGAACACAATCGTGGGGAACTCCAGCAGATCCAGCCCCGTCTTGACGAGCTCGGGGTTGGTGATGAGGACATCGATCCCCCGGTCGAGCTGCTCGGCGATCCAGTCTTCTCGGCGGCTCGCATCCACGCTTGCGCGCAACACAGCGACCTTGAAGCCTTCCTGCTCCAACAGCCCTTTCAAGCGCGACGTGGTGTCGCGCGTACCGGTATAGACCGAGTAGACCAGGGTCTTGCGACCCGCTGCCTTCTCCTCGCGGCAGATGTCGATCAGCTCACGCTCTTTCGGCATGATCTCCAGCTCGTTGAACTGAGCCGGTGTGAACGCCAGGACCTGGCGCGTGCGTGGGTGACGCACGGTTTCTGCACGGAAGCAGCAGTCGGACCAGGCCAACAGCACGTTGAGCACCACACCCAACAAGGTGGTATCCCGCTTGCGCAAGGCCTCCTTGAGTTCCGCGGTCAGGCGCGTGGCCAGGTCGCGGTAGGCGTGGGCCTGTTCGGCATCCATCGCGATTTCCCGGAACTCCTCGTCATACGGCGGCAGCATGCCCCCGATGTCGCGCAGCTTCAGGAAGATCGTGAAAGGCAGGACGCAGCGCAGGACACCTTTCGGACCAAAGCCCGGTGCCTTCACCGTTCGGACTGTGATCTTCGAGCCTTTGGCCGTCTTGTGGGCTGGCCCGTCGCTCTCGGAGTAGATGTCCTTCAGGACGCCGTGGTCCCGCATGAACGCCATGGCGGCCGCGTTCATGCTGCCGTTACTGCTGGGACGGTATCCGTCCTCGATCATGCGCGTGGGCAAAGCCCGGAACAGCAGATGAAAGAGGTCGTCTGCGTAGCCCCCCATGAGGGTGCCGGTGAGCAGCAAGGTCTTGCGGACCTTGGCTGCGATGACGCCCATGGCCTGGCCTTGCGCGGAACCACCCGTCTTGTACTCATGGGCCTCATCGGCGATGAGCAGGTCGAAGGTGCCCTGCGGGAGATAGCGCTTGACGTACTCGGAGGCTTGGTAGCCGCCTTCGCCAAAGCCGAACTCCATGCTGGACATCGCGCGTTCCATGCGCTGTGCCTGGCGATCGGAAAAGACCAGTTCTCCCCGGTCGTCCATCAGATTTATGAAGTTGTGGAGGTTGTCGCCAAGCATCGAGGCCAGGAAGCCATCTCCGAACGTCTTCATCAGCTTCTGCGCAGTGGCTTCGCCGATCGTCGGGATACGCTTCAAGGCCCGCAGCACGGCCGAGTGCTGATCGCTGCCGGACAGGGTTCGCGGGCGAACCAGTGTCCACATAGCGGTGTTGCAGACGCCACACCTGCGGCGGACTTCCTCCGCCTCCAGCTCCAGAGCATTGATCGGCTCGCCGTCAAGGTTGTTGACGACCGTCCCGCAGTGCGGGCAGGCCCCCATGACGCCGTACCGGGTGCGCTTGCGTGTGAATGCGGGCCTCCAATGGAAGCCCATGCGCATGCGCACCCTGCCGATGATGAAGAACTCCTGGCCAGCGGCCGGCACACCCAACTGCTCGCGCAGCTTGATGAGCTTGAGCAGCGTGTCAGGGCCGTTGAGCACCCAGACCTTTGCGCCTGCGACAGTTTCCAGAATCTCCCGCCTCCACTTGTAGACCAGGTGTGGCGGACTGAGGACGAGGGTGCGGCGATAGCCTTCGGCGTGGAGAACGGCCGCCAGCGCGATGCCGACGGTGGTTTTGCCCGTACCCATTTCGCCATTGACGATCGCCGCCCGCTCGCCATGGTTGGCGAGCAGCTCGGCGGCGGCATGGACGACTTCGGCCTGGGCTGGGAACAGCTTGCGCTTGAGACCGGCTAGCACGAGCTGACGGTGGGCGTGCGGCGTACCGCTGTAGACGGGTGGATTGGCCCGGTTGAGCGAGTCCAGCAATTCGTCGCCGAACTCGGCGACGAAGTCTTGCAGGCTCAGGGAGAGCTCGCTGGATGCGGGATCGAAAAGGTCGTCGGTCGTGGGCGAGGTGTCTGCGGCGGGCGCCGCTTCGAGTTGCATGGTCATGGTGATGCTCCAAATAAAAGGGGCACGCACCGTCCCTGAGGGCTGATGAATGCCCCAGGGGGATGAAAGCGAAGTTGCGACCTATGGCCGCCGTGGTTGGATCAGTACTCGCTGGGTAGCAGCAGCGTGGTGACGCTGCGATCCCACTCGGTGATGACCCAGATCTTCAGGTCGGTGGTGACCTGGTAGGAAGAGAACAGGCGATCTTCACCCGATTGCAGCGCGGCGTCGTTCTGTTGCCGGTCGCTGTCATCGAGATCGCCCCAGTCACCGCTGAGATGGCGGCGCAGGTACGGGGTGGGATTGAGCCGACCCTGACGGATCAGCGCATCCACGCCTGAGGTCACGACCATCTGGCCGGGGTTGAAACGCCGCGTGGGACTGGCGCTGAGGGAAACTGCTTCGGTTGCCATGGGGCCTCCTGGATAGGGAGAGCGGGGCCATGGCACCCCATCGGGGCGACATGGCCCCAGTGGGTTGATGAATGGTGCGGGTCTACCGAGTCAGTTCTCGGAAGCCAGCACGATGTGGGTGGCACTGCGATCCGCTTCGGTGAAGATGCGGATGCGCTGGCCGTTGGTTGCAACATAGAACGATTCGAGCTTGGCCTCGGATTGGATTCCCGCGATGTTCGCTTCCCATTGGTCAGCGGGGACATCGCCCCAATCGCCGCGGGCGTGACGCCGCAGAAACTGGAACGGTTCTTCGGTGCCGGCACGAATCAGGCGATCGACGCCTTTGCTGATGATCAGCGCCCCGATGGGGAACTGCAGTTGGTGGATGTAGGTGTCAATCCTGATCGACGCCATCGATAGTCCTCCTTGGTGATTTCATTGGGCCACAACAGCGCGTCCGCCTTCGAGCGCGCTACAGCCTTGTGCTCAGTGGATGGTGATGACTTGCCCCAGTGAGGCCGAGTCGGGAGACAGGTCCCATGCGCGGATGACCGGCACGAACTTGTCCGTGAGGATGCGTGTCTCTGCGATGGAGCCATCGTCGCGCTCACGGTGCTCGACGGCGGTGGCCTTGCGCTTGTAGGTGTCGCCCTTGACGGCCAGGATGCGGCCGCTTTTGGACTGCACGACACCCGAGATGGCGCCAGCCGCAAGGGCCAGTGCCAGGTGCCAGTGGGACAGAGCACGTGCCGGGGCACGCAGGGATTGCTGGGCAGCACCAAGGTGTGTCTCGAATGCGGGCCAAAGGCCCTGCAGCCGGTTCACTTCCTCGGCGAACTGCGCCGGCTCCATGCTGATCCGGTAGAAATGCTCCGGCTCGACCGAGGTCGTGGGAACCACATATGGCAGCGATGTCCACTCGGACGGAAGTTCATCCGCCTCGACTTCACCTTGCCCGATCTGTAGCAATCGGGCCCGGACTGCCTTGGTGTCGTCACCGACCAGCTCGCGCTGGCGGATCCGACGTCCAAATACGACCACCTGCTTGAACTGCGTATCCACCGCACGGTGAATGCTCAGATCGGTGAAGTGTCGCGTCAGCCACCCGACCAGTTCGGCGTCGAGCACATAGGACGGCACGATGAAAACCAGGATGCCTTCGTACTGCAGCAGCTGCAGCGTCTTCTGATAGAACAGCTTCTCCAGCCTGGCGCGGCCCTTGCCTTCGTAGCCGATGTTGCCATTGGCATCCTTGGACAGGTCGCCGTAAGGCGGGTTGAGCCACAGCAGGCTGAACGACTGGCGCGAGACCAGCGTGTCCATGAGGTCACCGTGGATGCAGTGATCGACCAGAAGCCGCGCGTGATTGGCACGCTCCTGGTCGTACTCCACGGCGTACGCGCGGACCTGCGCATGCCCGAGGGCATGCGCGGCTTCCGCGATGGCCACACCTTCACCTGCGCAGGGATCAAGGATGCACATCGGCCCATCGCTGGGCGCCAGTGCGCTGAGCGCTCGTTCGAGCGTGGATTCGTCGGTCGGGTAGTACCCGTTCTTGGCGAAATTGCGGGCGAGCCGCGGGAACATCAGTGCCATGGCAGTCTCCTTATTGGCGGGGGGATAAAGGTCGGATGCGCGCGCAGAGCGCACATCCGTGACGGGCGGATCAAGCCATCGCTTCCATTGGCAGCTCGGCGTGAGCCGGTACCGGGTAGGCGGTCAGGACGCCGCGGCGGATCAGTTCGCCCAGGGCATCGGTGAGAACCGGGACATCGAGCCCGATCCGGAAGCCCTGCAGCGGACCAAGGGCCACCGTCAGGGTTTGGAGCATGTCGCGCTCGCGCAGCAGCGCCAGTACCGGCGCTTGCCAGTGGTCCAGCAGCGGCAGTGGACATGTGTCCTTGACCAGGTGCCACAGGCGCAAGGTGGGATCGGCCGAGGCACGCGGCAGCAGCGTGAGCGCGCTGGCCGTGGCTTTGTCCGGACGGGTGCAGCGCCGGTCGAACAGCCATAGATTGACCATCGAGCCGAACAGCGTGCGGCGATAGGAGCGTGTCAGGCGCTTTTCCAAGCGGTCGACCGATCCGACGAACACGGGGATGGAGCCCCCTTGATCGGTGATGAGGTGGAATTGCTCCAGCCCATCTTCGTCGCGGCCCAGCGTCAGCCGGGCCAGAAACTGCTGGATCGCGGTATCCCGCGCCCAGATTGAGAGAAAGATCAGATCGCCCTGATCGCTGCAAACGCATGCATCGGCCATGAGGTCGCTGCATTCATCGATGCGGTACAGGGGGTTGGGAGATAAAGGTTCAGGCATGGTGGTGTCCTCGATGAAATGAGGGGCAGCACCGCCCGCAGGGGCAGTGATGCCCCGGAAGGAATGAAGGAATGCGGACTACTCCGGCTCGAAGTCCCTGGCGTGCGGGTTGAAACGCAATGCACGTTCTGGGGTACGAATCGGCGTGAAGTCCTGGTGGTACACGTTGATGAGATAGCGGTCGCGGTAGCCGATGGCTTCCCGCGCCTGTGCGTCGGTCAGGCCGGCCTGGATGAAGTCCTCAACCAGTTCCTCGTCTGAGGAAACCTCGTTGTTGGACAGCTGGTCTTCGACCTGGCCCAGCAGCTTGGGCGAGAGGGATTGCAGCGAAGTGTCCATCGCGTCCTCCTTCAGGCCACGGCCAGTTGCGACGAAGCTGCCGGCCGGCGCCGCTGAGCGTGATAGGCCCGAACCTTCTCGCGCCAATCGGGCGAGATCTCTTTGGCCATCTCGAGATAGCGCAGCGGGCAGGTGAAGTAGTACGGTGACACGGACTCGTCCATGCCCTTGTACCCCCACTGACCGCCACTGCGTTGGAGCAGGTCGCAGCGGATGTAGCACATGGACTCGCCGGGCGCGAGTTCCTGGTGAACGCCTTCGGCCTTGGCCGTGATCTCGACAACGGACCACAACACGTTGCCACGCAGCGTATGCGCGATGATGCGGACGCTGGCGCGCTCGCGCTCTTCGGGTTGGATGAGGTCCCGGATCAGTTCTGACCGGGTGCGTGATGAGAAAAGCCAGCCCATGATGAAGTTCTCCTGCAAGAAAATGCCGGAGTCCTCCCTGGCGGGACGGAGCCCCGGCGGGTGGATGAAGATGCCGCGGATGCGGCGAGGCAGATCAGGCGGCCTGTTGTTCCGGCCGGTTCCACTGCTGTGACTTGAAGTCGAGGGCGTAGCCCAGTTCGCCCAGCCGGGCGATCTGTGCACGCAGGGTGCGGCGGTCGATGGTCGAATCCAGTTTCACGGAGTCGCCCAGCGGCCACAGCAGGCCGAACAATGCGGCATCGTCACTGTCGGGGCCGCCGGAGGCAGCCACGGTCGCAGATGGCGCATCCACACCAAAGGGCGTGGTATCGATCAGCGGATCGGCCGAGGCCTGCACAGGATCGGCAGCAGGCTTGACCGCTGGCGTAGCCGATGGCTGAGTCACGTCCTCGTCCAGCGGATCGACCTCTTGCGTGGCGAAGCTGCGAGCCTCGTCCTTGCTCAGCCGGTCCAGGCCCGAGAGGGTCATGCCGTCCAGGTTGGCGCGGATCTCGAAACGCATTCCGCCGGCCGTGGGATAGGCCTTGGGATAGATGAAGCGGATGTGGAACTCCCCGTCGTACTTGCCTTCGGGGTACTGCTCCAGCTCTGCATCCTTGACGGCGAACTCACCGATGGCGGTGACCAGGCGGCCGACATTGAACCGGCCATTGCGGCCGTTGATGGTGCGCAGCGTGAGCTGCCCGGGGACGATGAGGGGTGCGCTGGACTTCGGGGCTGATTTGGCCGCCATGGTGTGCTCCTTCGATGATTGGGGGGATCGTGAGATCCAAGGGAAAAAGAAACGGACCGCACCCGCGAGGGGTGTGATCCGTGCGGCGCTAGGCCTTCAGTTGGCGCATGCCATCGGCCAGCATCCACAACGCCCGGTTCAGGCGCAGGTTCTGGTCGATGCCTTGCACTTCGCGGGTGCGCTGCCGGCGTCCATTGGACGTGCGTGCCGTCAGGCCACCCTTGACCATGTTTTCCTGGATGCGGTTGAACACCGACCACAGGTCCGGTCGTCGATCGTCGAAGCGCCGGGGCGCAAGCAGTTGAGTCTCCGTGACAGGCGCAGGCCTGGTCGGATCGTCGTACTTGAGCGCCAGTGCGGAGCGCGCGAGGATTTCTTCTTCCCCTGTTTCCAGGGTGATGACGCGCATGGCGTCTCGCGACGCCTGCACCTGCTCGAAGCCCTGGAGGACCTCGTAGGCGCCTTCGATCACCTCACCGGCCACGTCGCCCTTGTGGGGGACACGGATGTCGGCAGTGGTTTCACCGCAGACCAGGCCGTTGTGGCAGACGAAGCGGAACATGCCGGCCAGCATCTGATAGCTGCTGGTGCCGTCATGGCTATTGAGCAAGATGATCTCGTTGGCTTCCGAGCCGTTGATCTGGCTCGCATGGCGCATGCGGATCATGTGCTTGGTGAACTCGCGCCGGTCTTCGTTGCGGACACGGGTCTGGCACACCATGAAGGGCTCGAAGCCCTCCTGACGCAGCTTGGTCAGCACGGTCGCGGTCGGTATGTAGGCATACCGCTCGGATCGGCTTCCGTGGGGAGCGTCAGCGAAGATGGAAGGGGCAACAGCACGGATCTGGTCGTCCGACAAGGGACGATCCGCGCGCAGCACCGGGGAACGATGGGCAAAGCGGGTTGCGAGAGACATGGCAATTCTCCTGAGATAAGACGTGCATCTGCCTGGGCCGGATGGCCTGGCTTGACGCTAGGGATGAAAAAGCGCGAACGCGTGCACCTCCCCGAGGGGAGGGCACGGATCAGGTGGGAGAAACGATCAGGCCCCGGAGTGGAGCCTGACGTGGGTCAGAACGAAGCGGCCATTGCCGGTTCGTGCTCGACCGCTTCAGCTTCGTGCTCGCGCGGGGCGGGCTCGGTGGGCTTGGCGGCGTCGCCGATTTCGGCAGTGCTCTTGGCCTTGGGCGCTTGTGCGTCCGGGGTTGCAGGTGCTTCGGTTTTGTCCGCAGGAGCCGGATAGACCTGCTGGCCATCGACCTTGATCAGACCGATGTGGATCAGCGTGGACTCCAGGCTCACGCCCGGTTCGCCGGCTCGTTCGCCCTTGGTGCGCACGTACGGGTCAGCCCGCATGTCGTTCAGCCGGAAGGCGATCAGGACCTTGCGTTCAGCCTCGATGGCCTGAACGCAGCGACGCACCAGGTGCTGGGCGTCGGTGGTAGCGACGATGGTGTCGAAGTAGCGATACTCCGGCTCATCGACCGGACCGGTCAGTGCGCCGATGGTGCACGACAGGAACGGATCGCGGTCCTTGGGAGTGACCTCCTTCGGACGGCTCAGGTAGCCGATGCCTCGGGTGATGAGCTCGTGCTGCTCGATCTTAGCCAGTTCGGCGCGATCGATCACCTCGGCTTTCAGCAGGCGCCCCTTGAGGCTCGCTGCCACTTCACCCTGACGTTCACCGCTGGGGCGGATGAACGCATCGCCCCAGAGGTCGCCGAGCCGGAAACGGACCAGCGGACGCTGCTTGGGATCATCGATGCCGACGTACGACTGAACCAGCTTCTTGGCCTCGGTGCCGGACACCTTGACGTCGAAGTAGCGGATGGACGGCTCCTTGGCGGAACCAACCAGGGCGGCGATCGTGCAAGCCAGGAACGGCTGTGCGCGGCGACCTCCCTTGACGGGAACCTCACGGGCACGCTGCAGGTAGCCGATGCCGGAGGTGTGAAGGTCGAAATAGGATTTCTCGTTGGACGTGGTGCTCATGGTGAATCTCCATAGGAAAAGAGCGGAGACACACCAACCCCACGATGCGGGGAGAGGTGCGTAACCCCGCGATGGGTTGAGAACGGCAAATGCATCCACCACCGGCGAGCCGGTGGCCGTTCGCGCATGGATGCGGTGCGAACTGGTGTGGTCACGCAGCGGGTGCTGCGCCGCAACCTCGAAGACCGATGGTTGCCTGGCATGTCGCTGACAACGTCAGCAAGCATGGACGCAGCGTCACACCATGCGCGCCGGGCCGCCACGACCAATAGGAAATGCCCCGAGCCCGTTTTGCGCAGGCCCAAGAAAGAGAGCCTTCGACTGGCGAAGGCTCTTGGGATGCAGGGTCAGTGTTCTGGTGCGGTAGGTGCCACGGCCTGCAGCGACAGGTGCGTGGGCGTGGCCGACAGCATCAGGTCATCGGTGCTGTTCAGGATGCGTGTGAGCACGACTTCGTTCGGGTCGAAGAACTCGCCGAAGTCGTCGCCGCCCAGCTCGATGCGCGCCAGTTCCCACCAGTCATCGAACGGATCGACATCCGGGTCGCAGCCAACTGCATAGGCAATCAGCTTCTGGCGCTTGTCGGGCCTGCGCTCACCGTGTTCGGCGAGCCAGTACACGCCATGATCCTTGACCAGGATGACGCGGCATTGGTTGGTAATGGCTTCGGCCAGGACGGGTCGAAGCGCGCTGCCTTTGAAGAGCAGAGTCATGAGAAATTCCTTCACGGGATTGGATGAGGGGCGAGCACGAGCCACCACCAGGGTGGGTGGCTCGGTCGCGGTCGGGTAGTTAGTGGGAGGTGGCCTTGCGACCGGAGATGGACTGAACTTGGATGCGGCGCCAGGAGCCATCGTCGATCAGATGTGCCAAGGTGTCGCCTAGCATGTCGAAGTACACTTCGTCGCGCCGCTCGACGCATACGCCATCGCGGTGCATTTCGATGGCATAGACGTCGTCGCCGCGCAGATACAGCACGCTCACGCGCCCGACGAACTTGCCGGTAGTCACGTTGAAACTGATCGTCGGCGGAGTGCGGATGATGTCCTTCGGTGACGGGTCGACCAGTGCGAAGTCGCTGGCGTGGGCATCGACCAACATGTGGCTGATGGTGCGATGCCTGTCTGGTGCGGGCATCGACTCCAATTGCTCGATGAGCTGCTGAAGTTCAAGGCACTCCGGCTTAGCGATCGGCAAATGTGCAGGTGCCGAGCCGAGGATCAGGCGGGTGACCTTGTATGGCGTACCGTCCGAGGAGTGTTCCACGACTTCTTCCGGGGTGTCCGCGCGCAAGCCATCGAAGCGACGGCGTGCGTAGGGTTGGACAGCGACCTTGGCCCCTTCGACCGGGATGTTCGTGACCAGTTCGCGGTCCAGCACGGCGAACTGTGTGCGGCCGATCTTGACGACGATGGCTTCATCGGTGGTCGCAACGACCTTGCCTTCGAAGGGCTTGGGGTCGATGCGAAAGCCCAGGGCGGATTCCTTGGGCTGGCCGTCGAAGATGTTGAACTGAAAGCTACGCGCTGTGCGTGGCAGGTGGCCGGCGACCAGCGAGGGAAGCTGCTGGCGAATGGCTTGGTGATCCATGGTGGAGTCTCCTGAAAAAAAACGGGACTCCCCAACCGCAAGGGATGGATTGTCCCTTGGGGTGGATTGAATGTAGAGCGGCGAACGTTCCGAGGATTGATGCAGCCAGCACACCGATGGCGTGCCGCGGTCTTGATGGCCTTGACCGCCTGGGATGCTGCCGGCTACGCCGACGAACATATACGCAGCGTGAACCCAGACACCTCCAACGTCACTCGAAAACCGAATCTCATGTCTTCGCATTGTTGGCAGCACCTTCGAGGTGCATGGGGAGAATGGTCTCTAGTGGTGGAGCCCCGGCCTCGGCATGCATATCGGATCATCAGAGGGCTCGCCGGCATTTTCTGCAGGTTGTGCCTGACATATCATAAATATGATGGCCATCTGGGGAATGTTCCAGTAATCACGGGGTTTCAAAAGGCTGTCGAAAGAGGATTATGAATGCTGCGCCTTGCTTCTTTGTTGGTTTTCTCTAATGTGGCTGTTGCCTCCATTCTCATTTTTGGGGTCTCGCTGAGCCTAAAAAACAGCCGCGATGCGGATATATACGAGGCGCAACAGGCCGCGGCGAATCTTGCGAACAGTTTGAGTATTGAGATTGGTGCGCAAATGCACTTGATCGAGAACTCTTTATCGACCATTGCTTTGAGAGTGAGTGATGTCCACTCAGAGGAAGAGCGTAATAGGATTGTGACGAAAGAACTGGCGGAGCAAGGGATGTTGCTGCCGCAAGTATCTAATCTCAGGTTTGCCGACGCTTCGGTAACAGTGGGGATCGAGGTGAACGGAAAGGCAGTGGATGTCTCTAAATCCTCACACTTTCTATCAGCTGCGCATGTGGAGAAGATGGTTTTTTCAGAGCCGGTTTTGTGTGATGACTCGAATGAGTGGTGCATTGTTTTGGCTCGCGGGCTCCGAACTAAAAATGGAAACTTCTACGGCATCATTTATGCTGAGGTCAGGTCGGATGCACTGATGACGAGATTTTCCCGTCTGGATATGGGGGATGCTGGTGCGATCGCTTTACGAACAAACTCTCTAAATCTAGTTGCTAGATTTTCTAGGTCTGATCCCTGGTCAAAAAAAGGGGTTGGTGAAAAAATCGTTTCAGACGAGCTTTTGGATCAATTGAGCAAGGGAGATGAAAGGGGCTGGTATATCACGCCAACGCCGCTTGATCATATCGAGCGAATCACTGCGTATTCTCGAATCGAGGGCTATCCGCTTATCGCTCTTACGGGTTTGGCTACGGATGAATTTCTTAAAAACTGGAGGGCTGAGGCTCTTCGTCAGGCTCTTCTTGTCCTTATGGTTCTAGGAATTACTGCAGCCTACTCCTACTATCTTTTCCGTACGCAGCGAGCAGAGAGAAAAGCTCGGCTTGAGGCTATTGGCGTTGTTCAAGAACAGAGCCTGATGCTTGAGAATAATCTCGTTGGAATGATGAGGGTGCGCGAGAGGAAAATAGTCTGGGCGAATATGGCGACGTCGCGCATATTTGGGTATGAAAACGGGCAGCTGGATGGGCAGCCATCACGGCATCTGTACTTGAACGATGAGGATCATCAGCGTATTGGAATTGCTGGGTACACAGCGCTCCGCAATGATGGTCGATATTCAGTGCAGCTGCAAATGCAGCGACAGAATGGTGACGCTATTTGGATTGATCTAAGTGGTGCAGCAGTGTCTGAAAAAGAAAGCTTGTGGATGATGGTAGACATTGACTCCATAAAGCGCAGTGAAAAGAATGCCCAGGATTTGGCATTAAGCGACGCACTTACCGGAATTGCAAATCGGAGATCGTTTGATTTACGCCTTGAGGGCGCTTTGTCCAATGCCCGCCGCAACAAAAAATTTATTGCAGTTTGCTACATGGATCTTGATGGGTTCAAGAAAATCAATGATGTCTACGGCCATGATGCCGGTGATACCGTACTGTGTCAGACGGCTAAGCGATTGACGGAAGCCATCCGCGGTAACGATGTAGTCGCACGGCTTGGAGGAGACGAGTTTGCTGTCCTGCTGAACTCTGTCGAAGGCACTGCCGGAGCAACGGTAGTAATACAGCGCTGCCTTGAGCAGATTCGCGAGAGCATTGAGATTGCGCCTGGTAAGTACGTGCAAATCGACGCAAGTATTGGAATAGTTGTTGGATCCGGGGACTCTGCTCCGCAAGACTTGCTGCGAAGTGCGGACGAAATGATGTATTCAGTAAAAAAAGGAGGCAAAGGCCGGATCCAGGCGGTTGCGATTAAGTCTATTGCTGCAAACACGGAAGAGGCTAAGTGACTATTTGCACGCTCGATCGAGCTTCGCTACCGGGAGGTCGATGGCCAGCGCGCGGGCTACTACAGGGAGCGTGGCGTCTGACGGTGACCCAGAAGAGTGATCGGTTCAAATTTGGCCAATAAAAAAAGGGCCCCTCGTTGGAGGGGCTCGGAGTGGGTTGGTGGTTGACGCGGTGGTAAGGGTCTATGCTCGTTCCTCGATGACCGACAGTCCTTCCAGAATGGAAGCGTCCGCATCGAGGATCAACATGCGCACGTCAGCCTGGCCAGCTAGGTGCAACAGGTCGGCCAGTTCCTCTGGCACACCCTTTGCGCGGTGTTCCGCACGCAGTTCGGTAGCGGTGAGGCCTTCGACCTGTTGCAGATTCGTATCCGTCCAGGGGGTGGCGATCAGCTTGATGCCGATGGCCGGGCTGTAAGGAATGCGAAATGCGACGAAGAGAAGCGCCGTCGGTGTTGCGATGTCGGCGAGTTCGAAAAGGAATCGACCCGCATCCTCGGTAATGTGCACAGTGCTGATTTCCCAGCACCGGCTGTAAAAGCCGGTCTCGAATGCAAGCGTACGCACAACCTCCTGCGCAGATTCCCGGGTCTGGCTGTCGCCAATATGGATGAGCGATCCTTCGACATTCTTGCCGTAGATGCTATGAAAAACCGCCAGGATGGTTCCGCTGCCACCGCAGGTGGCATCCAATTCTTCGGCTACCACCTGGTCGTCAGTGACCAGCGCATACTCCTCGTTGAATATGCCGGCATGCAAGGCCACCTGGTTATCAGGCAGGTGGCGCTGAGAGGGGTGCAGCGGAACGAAAATTTGCGGATGGCGATCGTCATAGCTGATCACCGCTACGCGTCGAATCTCGAAGCCGTAGTAGCCGCGAGCAAAGGGATTGATCTTCTGGATCATGGTGCCATTCTCCGGTGAGGGTTGAAATGGAGCCAACCCCCACCGGGGCTTGGCCCCGAGGGAAGGAAATTCACCGCGCTCAGGCGGTGTGTGAGGTGGATACCCAGCGCCGAATGGCGCCGATTTCAGTGCAGCAGTGCGGACATCCGCTTTTGCGTCTGAGCTCGCACCGATGCGTCCTGAATGCCTGCAAGCAAGCGGTGGACCTCGCGCGTGAAGTGGTTGGCGACCGCTTCCAGGTCTTGTTTGAGTAGTGCTTGGCGAACCGAATCGCCAAACTGCAGCGCCTGTCCGGAAGCGCAGTACGCTTCGAACTCTCGGCTAAAGAACTGCGCATCGCCTCCGAAGTTGAAGAGGCGCGGCTTGCTGCAGTGCCAGCAGCCCTCGAAGCGGATTTCCTGAAGGCCGTGGCCGTCATCGAATCGCGTGGCGATCAGGAACAGCGCATCAAGGTCTGCGGCGTCCTCAAACTGATGGTGCTCGATGAGATGCGCCAGCGCTTCGTCCTGGTCGGTTCCGAAATGTCGAGACAGGGTCTCCAGCAGCGGTTCCACTGCCAGCGGATCATCGGGTAGCGGCAGGTCGAGCGAGGTGGCCAGCTCCGACAGTCCTTCGCAGAGGTCTTCCCAACTCGGGTTGTGGTCCTCGGCAACGAGCGCGATGTAGGCTTGTCCCTCGCTGGGGAAGGAAGCGTCGAGCTTGAAGCCGCCGAACAGCGCGGAGATGACGGGGGTCACCTGGTTGAGGACGAGAACGCCGGTGGCGTCGTAGTAATTGTTGGCCATGATTGGCTCCTTGAGGTTGGAGCGGAGCCAGCCCCTTGCGGACGTGGCATCCGCGGGGACGGACCTGATGCTCGTCGCATCGGGCCAAGAGGTAGAAGGCGAATCAGTCGCCGAAGTCGGTGGTGTCGCCCAGTGCCTTCTGCACCTCGATGAGGCCGCAGTTGGCAATGACGTAGAGTTGGTTGTAGTCGTCGCCCGTCGGTGACTGTTCGGCGGCATTCAGGCGAGCATCCAGGTCGACGATCTCCTCACGTACCGAGCGGGCGAGGGCTAGAGGCTCGGGCATTTTTTCGGCGATTGACTCGCCCAGTGCCGTCAGGATGCTCTGAGGAGACAGGGCGTCTGGAAGAGATTCGAATACTGTTGGCGTGTCGCTGCGACAGATGGCTTCGGCCGTGCTCTGGCCGATGTCAAACCGCGTGATCTCGTCATCGTCGGCGCCCTCGGTGTCGTAGTCCACGACAACAAATGGCGGCAGCGGTAGGTGGCGTGGCCAGTCTTGTACGACGATGGCTTGGACCAGGCCACCTTCGAGGACTATCGCAAAGGAGGGGGTTCGGGACATGGTGTGGCTCCTGTAGAAAAGGGAGGGACACCGCCCCGAAAGGACGGATGTCCCTCTTGGGTGTGGAAAATGGATGCGGAGGTCGGCTTTGGTGACTTACCAGCCGCTGTAGTTCAACACCAGGTCGGCGATGACCTGACGGCGCTCCAGATCCAGGCCGCCGAGATCGGCAAGCCCTTCAAATCCACAACGACGCAGCATGGCAGCGCCCTCAGGGGCGTTGTAGAAGCTGACCATTGCGGACAGGAACATGCGTTGGCCGCTGCTCAGAACGCCGAGGGCTTCGTTGAGCATCAGCATGTTGGGCCGAAGGTCCCATTTGCTGGTGGCGTGCTGCAGGCCTTCGCAGGTGCCGTTGCCAAACCACTCGGGCCCCGCAATTTCGGCGCCGCGTTTCCAGGCTTGAAAGAATGCGTCTGGAGCGCATGCGAAATGCCGCTCTTCCCGCACGATCTGCTCGACGACTTCCGGGGGCAGAAGCTGGTTCATGGATTCTCTCCTAGCTGATGGATCAGGGGTTGGGCAACTGGGTCCAGCCGCCTCTTTCGAGGGCGCGCTGAGCGGTGGCCGCGCTTCGGAAGTACTCGATCGATTCGCGAGACACAGGGCCCTCGCTATCGCGTGTGCCGATGTAGTGGCCCGCCGCGCTTTGCATGACTTCAAGCGGCAGGAACTTGCCGACATAGACCAAGGCCAGATGACCAAAAGAGGCACGGTGAGACATGGACGGCTCCTAGGTGACGGCGAGACGGCCTTGTCCCTGTCGGGATGGCAGTTCCCGCGAGGGGTGAAGAAAGAAAGTTGCATCGACGCCTGGATGGCGTTCGTCCGCGGAACCGATGCGATGGCGGACTGGTGGATCTCAGGGCGGGGATTCCCTGCGCAGCCGGAGGATCCTTGCTGCTGGCATGGTGCTGACAACGTCAGCGACACATGCGGGCAGCTTTGCCCATGCAGCATTTGGCGTCTGGGAGAAATGGGAACCCAGGTTGGACCGGATTCATGCCATCCCGATGCTAGGTGTGCCTCTTGTCGCAAAAAAAAGCCCCCGGAAATCCCGGGGGCGCAGTGGTTGGTGGACGGCAGTGTCAGGCGGTGACTGCTGCCAGTCTTCCTTCAGCATCGAAGGTCAGATGAACAACGGCACCTGCCAACCTTGGTTGCATTGCATACCGCAAGGTGACGGGCAGCAGGGCCTGCACAACACCGGCCGGAGACTGCGAACACCCTACTGCGATGAAGGTGTCGATGGTCCTGCCGTCTTCGTCCTCGCGATCCTCGTCATAGCGATCATCGAAGATGTAGTCGGAGACCAGCGCAGTCGCACCGCCTGCATCGGCAGTGAGGAACAACGTCACGCCTTTGCGAATGGCGCCGACCGCAACGTCCGGCTCGCCTTCGATGCAGACGTTCAGGCCGTCGGCCAAGGTCAATTCGACCTCGTAGTCGGCCAGACACAGGCTGGCGTCATGATGCAGGATGGCACCTGGGCGGACCTGGACTTCCTCCGGCGTGATGGGCCTTACAAGCCCCAGTAACCAGTGCCCGGCATCGATCCCGCTTTCATCGAGCAAGAACGCTTTGCGAGCCTCCAGGTACACCTCAGCCGTGGGCGCGTCATCGCCATCCGATTCGATCCGCCAAGCGCCAGTTTCTTCCAGTACCTCCCGAGCCACGATGCCCTCGGCCAAGTGGCGATCCCAGTAACGGCGGAATCCGGACGGTTCAAGGGCCCAGGATCGGAACCAGGCTCGTGGAACGAAGGGAACGTCGTTGAGCAAGTCGGCGTTGGATGAGTCCATGCAGATGCGCGCGTAGTGCACGATGAAGTCGCTGGTCGAGAGGCGCTCCTTGGTCTCGATCAATGCTTGGCGAAAGGCGCTGTCGATCGCGACTTGGATGCGCTTGTGGTCTTCCGCTTCATTCAACAGATGCTGGCGATCGGGAAGCCTGGCGAGCGTGTTGTTTGGCAACTGGACGACGTGGTGCCTGCAGGTTGACGGTGATCGGCCGATCGGAAGCCCCTGGAGGAAGCATCGCCACTGCGTGCGTGAAGCAGACAGGTCCAGCAGGATCTGGCCCATGGGCGTCTCACGCCATTGCAGCGCGGGGTCCGCCAGGGGCCGAAGCACAGCGTGGCCATTGAGCCAGATGGGAACTGGAAAGGCTTCGCACAGTGTGCGCAGAAGGCGTTCAGCCCAAACAGACAGGGTCTCCCCGGGCTGTGTCGGCTGGATGCCATCCAATCGGATTTCCGTGCCCTCAACCAGATCCCAGGGGATCACCTGAATCGGCTCGCCCCGGATGATGTCCACGGTCGCCGCACTGAATGCCTTCCCACCAGACCGGACGGTCAGGCGCTCGGCGAAGTACAACGTGGACAACACGCCCATGCCGAAAGCGTTCTCGCACGTCTGGGTTTTCTCGTCCCAGCCGGACTCGGCAATGTGGATGAGGGTCTGCAGGTTGGCGATGCCGCTGCCGTTGTCGCGGATGGTGAGACTGCTGTCGTCCACGGTGAAGTGGATGGCGCTCGCTTGAGCTCGCCTGGCGTTCTGCAGCAGCTCTCCGAGCATCGAGCTCTGGTTGAACGCATGGCGCAGGTTGGCGATGAGACGGTTCTGGTTCGTCTGAAGACGGATGGTGGTCATAGGAAACTCCTTAGAAGGTTCAGCGCCCTTGGACGCGTGGAGGGTGGAATGCCGGAAGGCGAACGGAAGCACCGCGTACACACGGAGGTGGTTGGCTTGAGCTTGAAATGGATGGGAGGACCCGACGGATTGCGATGCATCACCGCCCTGGCGGGCGGGCATCCGCGGCACGATGCGATGCGGACGGGGATGGTCGACACGCCTAGGGCGTGGCGCAGCCTGGGGCGACCTTGGCTGCTGGCGGGTTGCTGATGAATCAGCGAGCCAATGCCAAGGATCTTGGTCGGGGCTGGTCCTGTCGTCGGGAAATGGGAACTGAGACGTTCCGCGATGGTGTGCGATTGATTGGGTGCGCTACACGCCTGGGTTCGGCATGAGGAGGTGCCGGAGGCCATCTGGCCTCCGACTCAGGACAAGGTCACCACCCATGGGCTGCACAGGGTTCGGTCGTCGGTATAACCGTCCGCTGTCTCAGCGTTCACATCCGACCCATATCGTGGCTGGGGTCGGTATTGCCTGGCGCACATCCGCGCACAAAAGGCGCCCGTTGATTCGCCGGCGGGCTCCGGCGCTGAATACCATCGACCCGGAGGGATCTCCTGGTAGCTCGCTGCAACGCATGCCGGCAAGCGACCAGGAGACCCCTCTCTGCGGATGGAAGAGAAGCCGATCAGGAGAATGCGCGGGAACGCGATTCAAGTAAAAGTAGCCTTCTCGCCCCATGGACCGCAGGGCCCGCTGGGGCGCGCACACCGTTGCAGAAGGAGTCGCGCGCTGGTTGTCCCGCTGGGCTGCGGGACGGACTGCCATGTCGCCGGCTGCGGGCCGACATGGTGGTGGGATTCAAGCTTTCGGCTTGCCGCCACGCTTGCGACTTGCACCACGAGCGCGATTGCCCGTTTCGACGGGCAGCGTGCCCTTGCAATCCGGATACCGGCTGCAGGACCAGAATGGTCCACTTTTGCCGGTACGTTGGCGGGTGGAGGTGCCGCACTCGGGACACGCCGGCCCCTGCGGTACCTTGATGGCCAGACTGGTGCCGCGATACTGCTGGATCAGCTGGGCGATCCAGGACGACTGCTTCTCAATGAAGGTATCGAGGGTCAGTTGCCCCGACTCGATCATGTCAAGAGCCTGTTCCCAGATTGCCGTGGTTCCTGGGTCCGCGATGGCGGCCGGTACCGTCTCAATCAGAGTGAAGGCCGCATCCGATGCACGGATGGCACGGCCCTTCTTCAGGAGGTATCCACGTCCGAGCAGGCCTCCGATGATGTTGGCACGGGTGGCTTCGGTGCCGATACCCACGGTGTCCTTGAGTTTCTGCTTCAACCTCGGATCCGAGACCAGCTTGGCCACGCCCTTCATCGCCTTGACCAACTCGCCCTGTGTGAAGGGCTTGGGCGGCGTGGTCTTCATGGCCTTGATCTCCGCCTGCGCGACCCGGCACTGCATGCCGTTCGAGAGCGCTGGCAGGATTTGAGCCCGCTGGGCCGGCTCGTCGTCCGTGGCGTCCGGGCCGCAGTTGATCAACGCGAGGCGCCAGCCCAGCGCGACGACCTGCTTGCCCGTGGCCTGCAACGATTCTCCGGCCGATGACAACAGCGCGACAGTGCGGTCATATTCGTGGTGTGGCATGAACTGGGCAAGGTAGTGGGCGCGAATCAGGCCATAGACGGCTTGCTCTTTCTCGGACATGGCAGACAGCTTGGCTGGCTCCATGGTGGGAATGATGCCGTGGTGAGCGGTGACCTTGCTGTCGCTCCAGGCGCGGGACACCTGGGCAGGATCGAGCTTGGCGACGATCGCGCCGAGCGTCGGATCGGTCGCAACCAAGGCGCTCAGCACGGCAGGCACTTCAGCCAGCATGGATTCGGGCAGGTAGCCTGAATCCGAGCGGGGATAGGTAGTGGCCTTATGCGTCTCATAGAGCGATTGCGCGATATCCAGCGTTTCCTGCACGTCGAGGCCGAACTGACGAGAACAGACCTCCTGCAAAGTGCCCAGGTCAAACGGCAGCGGCGGGGCCTCCCTGACGCGCTCGGTTTCCACTGAGCCAACCTTGGCCAAACCCGCTGCACGGATGCGCTCCAGTGCCTGCCGGGCGACAGCCTCTTGAAGGCAGCGACCGTTCGGATCACAGACAGCGGGCGGTGCCTGCCAGTTGGCCGTGAAGGTGGCCGACCCAGCGTTCAGCGCTACCTCGACAACCCAGTAGGGCACAGAGACGAAGCGTGCGATCTCACGATCACGGTCCACGACCAGTTTCAACGTGGGCGTCTGCACGCGCCCCACGGAAAGCACACCCTCGTATCCGGCTTGCCGGCCCAGGACGGTGAACAGTCGACTGAGGTTCATGCCGATCAGCCAGTCTGCACGAGAGCGCGCCAACGCTGAGAAGTACATCGGTAGCGTGTCTGCCGATGTTCTGAGGGAGGTCAGTGCCTTGCGGATGGATGCGTCGTTGAGCGCCGATAGCCACAGTCGCTGGATGGGGCCTTGGTAGCCGCACAGTTCGATGATTTCGCGGGCGATCAATTCGCCTTCACGATCCGCGTCTGTTGCAATGACCAGCTCCGTAGCCTGTGCAAGCAGTTGCTTGACTGCCTTGAACTGCGTCGCCGTCTTGGGTTTGACTTCGACGCGCCAACGCTCTGGAATGATGGGCAGTTGCTCTATCGACCATCGTTTGTACTGCTCCCCGTAGGACTCGGGTGGAGCGGCTTCCACAAGATGACCGATGCACCAGGTGACGGTGACGCCGGGGCCGCTCAAGCAGCCGTTGCCACGCTGTGTGGCGCCCAGGATTCGCCCGATGTCCTTACCCTGAGAGGGCTTCTCGCAGAGAAATAGCCGCATGTTGCCTCACCCGCACGATGTTGTTCATGGGCGCAAGCATGTCGCGAGCTTGAGGGTGAGGCAGCAAACAACGCGGATGCCGGGCGATCGCGTTGTGTCTGCGGCTTGGTGCGTGAAATCGCTCTCTAACTACACGGCGACGGAGTCGCCGTGACGCGAGATCAGCTGCTGCGGCGAGCAATTCGATTCTGCAGCAAGAACCAGCACATATTGAGTGCGAACGATCGCCCCAAACGGGCCATCTGGTTTTCGGGAATACCGACCGGCCGGTGAGCGCCAGGGCTGAGGAAACCAAAGACGCCAGCCAAGCCTTTTTCCTCTTCGAGCGTGATCTCTCCGCTGCTTCGCAAGAAGCCAATGACCTCGCCCCATTTGGCGGGGTTGTAGGAGGCGTTTATCTGCTGCTGGTGGACAACTTCTGCTGCGACATCCACCGAGAGCGCTTCGAGCGCGACGCGTGCATTGGTCAGCGCTGCGTTGTAGTCAGGCGGCGCGGCCCGGAATGCTTCGGCCGAGTCGTTTATCTTGTCGATGATCGCGTCCCGTTGTGGCGATCCAAAGCCACGCAATGCGGTGATCAGATCGTCTTCGACAGGTGCCGCGTCGGCGATGGACGGGTCCGTCTGCAGCAACTTCTTATCCTGCGCAATATAGCCGTCTATCAGCAGACACTGTGTCAGATCATGCATGCGCTCCTCGAAAAGCGTCTTCGGGGACACCTTAGCGCGAAGGTTTCCAGGCGTTGCAACAATCTCCTGTAGTACCTTGAGCAGGGTTCGATCATCCTGGTCACGGACGGTATTAACGATGCTAGGCAGCAACTGGGCTGGATACAGCGCGAGATGCTCAACGCCGTACTTGCTGAACAGCGCGATGGAGACAGAGGCTTCTTGGATCGAGAGAAACTGGGCAAGCGAATAGCGGGTTCTATGGCTGATCACGGATGAAATCTCCTGAATGAAATTCCATCAGTATGCCGGTGAAGATGAGTCCTATCGAGTGGCGAGATCGCCTTGAAGCTCTGATCCATGGCCGAAAGCTCTGCGGCGTTCGCAGGAGCTTCTGCTGGCCCGCCAGAAAATCCTCAGTAGACGTTAGTGGAGTAATCCCCAGGGGATGGCATTGCCCTGGGGGGCGAGGTGCGGGACTAGGACGCACTGCACCGCTCCGATGGATCATTTGGCTTCGTTGTCCTGCTCGTTCGCGGGCCTGGCGCTTAGCTTTACCGACTCGATACGGAACGGAAGAATGCCGACGCGCCGGGCCTCGATCTTGAACGTGGTGCGCTCGTTTTCATCGGCATCCTCCCATTCGTCCTTGACCGTACGTCCCTCGACCATGACACGCATGCCTTTCTGATACAGATCCTTCCAGTGGCCGGTATCGCGGTGCCAGATTTCCACCGGCGCCCAGAACCCACCGCGGTCCTCAAAGGTTCCGTCCTTCTTCGGCACCGGGTTGTCGAAATAGACGTTCAGCCGCAGAAGACGGTTAGGCTCGTCGTTTCCGTTGGCGAACTCGCGGAAGTCAGGGGTGGACCCGATGTTGCCTTCGCCGTAGAAGTGGGTGCTCATGTCGAAATCTCCTTGGTGGGTGAAGTGCCCGCCTGGCCTATGGCCAATGCGAGAGGGGCGCGATTGGCGGTCATGGGAGCAGCATATTTGCTGACCGTGCGGTGGTAGTTGTGCCCTGCACTCGGCGCATGTACGCGAGTTCGGCCTGAGTCATCTTGCTGGCGCACTCCTGTGCCTGGCGGCCCAGCGTGTGCAACAGGCTGATCTGCATGTTCAGCACGATGCGCTGCTGTTCCAGGGCATACAAGTCTGCGAGCAGGCTGACTGGGGTGGTGGCGCTGGCGATGAGCTCCTGCCACAGCGCTACGCCCATGGCCGAGCGGTCCGGCCTGCGCCAGCGCAGAAAGGTCGTCCCTGCGCCAGTTTTCTGCTGGGCCAGTTCCGCGGGCAACAGGTTGAAGGGATGCCCTGCTGCTTGCCGCAGCACGCGGCGTTGCGCCAGGGCGATAAGCTGGTCCCTTTGCTCGTGACAACGGATGGCCCAGTCCTCAAGAGTCCCCTTACCTTTAAAAGGTCTTAAAAGGCCTTTTAGATAGGCTGCCTGTTCCAGCTTGATGAAGTCCGCCTGTTCTAGTGGACGAAAGTGGGCGTATTGCCCCAGGCCAGGATCCGTCATGCTGGTTCGTCCTCTGCATCTGTGCCGGACGCGGGCGGCACTAGCGCCGTGCCGGCGCTCTCGACTGCAGCTGGCTCCGTGGGCTGGGAAGCCTCGCGCTGCTGCAGACCACGGCGCGAAATCGGCGGCGCAAAGCGCGAACGGCGTGTGCCTTCCAGCACGTCCTGCGGCAGCTCGCCTAGTTTTTCCATTGCCGCGCGCGCTGCAGCATTCTTCGCGGCAAAGTCATCGCGCGTCGTGCCTGAGTACCGGAACTGCTGCGCCAGCGAGAAGAGGCTGCGCAAGGCATGTGCGCCGTCATTCAGCCAGCGCTCGAGCGTGCTGCGATCAATCAGCGCGGTGTGATGGGCCAGGATCAGTTTGCGGGCGATGTCGTCGTAGTCAGCCAGCAGATAGACCGCGGCAAAGCCCAATTGGGCATTGACGAACAGTGGAAGCTTGACGGGCTGCACATTGAGGTTCTCGCCGAGTGTCAGTGCTGTTGGCACACCGGCCAGGGCCTGATCAACCTGCTCGCGCAATGTCTGCAGGGTCTCCTTCGTCTGATCGAGCTTCTCTTCAATGCGCAGCATCCACCAGTCTGAGTAAGGGTCATCCTGCTCGGCGCCGCGTTTCATCTTGTTCATGACCGAGACGTAGCCGTTGAGGCCAACTATCGCCGCTCGGCCTTCACCTGCGGCACGCCCATGCCAGATGCGAGAGGCGTGGTGGGTGTGCAGCGTCAATGACATTGCGCTGCGAAGTGCCCCTAGATTCAACTGCAAAGGTTCGTTGGTTGCCATGGTGTGGACTCGCTATTGGGGAAACGAGTCGACAGCTTCGCGTGGGCAGAGAAGGCCGTCTGTCAACAAACCGAACCTGGTGCTTCCCAGCTTTGCGATGAGCCCCCTCACCCTGGTCCATCCCCAGGGGATAGCTCCAAGGACATCCAACAACGTGCCGCAGCTCATGGTCCGGGCTGTTGTCGACGCCCAGTGTCAGAGCATCTGCAACCGTCAACCCTTGCTACTGCAAAGGTAAGACTTGGACAGCCGCCAGTGCGACCTGATAACATACCGTCCCGACGGTACTAATTCTAATTATGGGAGCACGATTTTGGCCGACAAAAAAAATGCTGAGCCTAGTGATGATGCTGTTGCTCCGTCTTCAGCTCGAGCGAAACAAACACGTGAACGCATCCTTCAGGCCGCACGTGATGTGGTCGTCCAAGAGGGGGCGAACCGCTTGACGATCGACGCGGTTGTTGCGCGGGCCTGTCTAAGCAAAGGGGCATTCCTCTATCACTTCAAAACAAAGCGGGACTTGCTCCTTACGCTGATCGACGACCAGGTGCATGCCTTTGACTCCTCACAGGAAGAGCGCGAGCGGAAATTCGCCGGTGACCCGGACCCTTGGCTATCCAGCCAGGTTGCGTCAATGCCCAACAATGAAATGGAAAAATTGGGTGCGGCGTTGTTAGCGGCTGTGGCAGAAGACCCGACATTGCTTGAGCCCATTCGCGCTTGGTACAGGCGGCAATATGCGAGAGCGCGCATTTCCGCGAGAAGTGTTGAAGTGGCTGCACTCGTCCTAGTTGCTCTGGATGGTGCCTTCTTCGCGGAGATGATGGGTTTTCCCACGCTTGAGCTCGAAGAGCGCCATCGTCTACTGCGAACTCTTCAAGGGCTGGCTTCAGGTGAGCTTGAACTCATACCGTCCAAGCAACGCTGACACTAGAGGCTAAGCAATGAATCCACTACGCAGATTTATCCTTGCGGGATCAACGCTATGCGTCGTTGGCCTGATCTCCGGCTGCGCGACTAACGGCATGACTCGCTCCCCGTTTCTCGGCGATCGCGAGATTCTCGTTCCAACGCAGTTTGAAAATGTTTTGCTATACAGGGCGCCCGGATTCAGTTGGGGGTGTTGCACTGAAGTAGTCGTAGATGATGCCTTGGTCGCAACGAACTCGGGTGTCATAACGGGGCTAGACGCGGAACAGCAACGAGAGATCCTAGGCTATACCTCTGCAGAGCTGCGATCGTACTTTGCGGCATCTCTTGCTACTAGTGCATCAGATCGAATCCGAATACGTGTGGCGATCACTGAACTGCAGACACCTAACAGAGCAGTCAATGCGCTTACAACACTACTTGTTGGGCCTGTGACAACGGGTGGTGCAAGCCTGGAGTTTTTGGCAGAGGACGATCGAACAGGTCACCGCGTATTGGCTGCCAGCTGCTTTGAGCATGGCAGTCCAATTGCAGATTTTGCTTCTTCCTACTCATTGTTGGGCCATGCGAAGAATTCAATTCGTGCATGTATCGAACACGTCGGTAGCGTCTGGCGCGATGAGAGCCCTTGACACATGGACAATAAGCTAAATCTCTTCCGCAGTTGCAAAACACCTCGTTCTGGCATGCTGTGCGCGAGAATCCTGACTGTTGCTGCCCTGGGGATTTTGAGTGGCTGCTCTAGCTTTCGCCCCTGGGTCAATGTGGCACAGATAACCGAGGCGCAGCAGGACGACTACAGAACAGGGCCTGTGGTGGTTGCGGTCACGCTGTCGGGAGGCGGAGCACGCGCGGCCGCATTTGGTCTGGGCGTGCTCAAGGAATTAAAGCGCACAGAGTTCACGCTAGACGGACGACCAACGACGCTTCTCGATGAGGTTTCAATCGTCAGCGGCGTCTCGGGAGGAAGTATTCTCGCAGCGCACTACGCTGCCTTTGGTGATCAAACCTTAGAGCGATTTGAACCAGACTTTTTGTTGAAGCCCTTCGAGTCGACCCTGCTCAAACAAGTCTTTTATCCAAATAACTTGTTCAACCTCACCTCTCCTTGGTTCGGACGCACGCACATATTGGCACACCGGTTCGACGAACTATACGAAGGCATGACATTTGGTGATGTCCGCAAGAATCCGAAAGCGCCGAGCTTACTGATCACGGCGACGGACCTAACAACCGGCGCACCTTTCGACTTCACCCCAGAGCAGTTTTCGCTAATCTGTTCGGATCTGAACAGTGTGCCATTGTCCTTTGCTGTGGCGTCGTCATCGGCCGTTCCGATCATCCTGTCCCCGATGACGCTACGCAATTTTTCCGACCGATGCGGTAAAGCGCTTTTCCCACCGGATGGCGAAGCATCCAGTAGCACTGATTTTCGTATTCAGCTGCTGCGGCAAAGCACAGATGGCTACCTAGATGCCAAGGCGCGCCCTTACATTCATTTGGTAGATGGCGGGGTCAGTGACAACCTAGGCATACGATTGATGATCGATAGGCTAATGGCTAATGGCTCAATCTATAACTCTTTTTCTGGTGTGCCTCGACATTCGATTCGTCGCATTGTCTTGGTTGCGGTGAACTCTGCCCGCGATCTGGCAACAAGGGTTGACCTTAGTGATGAAGTGCCGTCGACCGGAGAAGTCCTGGAGACGTTGCTCTATGGCGCTGGCGCGCGCGAGACTCAAATAACGCTTTCCTTGCTGGAAAACGACATCAAGCGAATTGCAGCGGAGCTTGATGAAAATCGAAACCAGGAAGACAGTCCATTCTCTCCCGACGTCGAAATCCATCTCATCACTGTCAGCCTGCGGGACCTTGAAGAACCAGACATACGCACTTCACTGCTTCGTGTGCCAACAGCTTTTACGATCGAAGCGCTTGACGTACGTGCTCTTCAAGATGCGGGCGCTGCCGCTCTACGTTCGTCAACTGCATTCCAGGGGCTGAAGCAATCGTTGGACCATTTGGACAAGCGCTGAGGCATGCACATTGAGATGTTGGCATCTCTGGGTATCCCCTGGGGATAGCTTAAAAAGACGTTGCTTGTACGCGCTTAGCTCTTCTTAAGCAGGTCACGCAATCGTTCGATGTGCTTACGGGCCAGTTCTGGTGGCACAACATTTCGTGGCTCTGCCGGTTGAAGTGACGCCGGAGGGGGGGCTGGCTTGACCTGACCAGCCCAAGCATTGAATTCGCCTCGAATAGCGCGCTGAACAATGCCAAACAGATAACCGGCCGGATTACGGATTGATGTGCCTTTACAGCGTGCGTCCCATTCGTCAAGGACGGCTTGGCGCATGGGCTCTTCGACCTGTTGAAGCGCCACCATCACCCCTCCTTGTTGTTCGGGCTTGAGATCGGAGAAACGTTTTGGCCATTGCAGGCTGTTCAGCGCCCGCGCCCGCGCGGTAGTACGTATTTCATTAATACTTTCCTTACGTACTGTACGGTCCTCCTTCGGATTCCGAAGAGAGGCGTTTTGCGCGGGTTTCGCTCCTGCTTCGGATTCCGTAGCCGGTGCATCGGCATTCCGAAGAAAGCGGTCCGAGCCTTCTTCGGAATCGTGGCTGGTGTCGTCCTGTGAATAACTTTCGGTGAGCCAGCCGCCCTTGGTCATGCGTTGTGTAAGCACCTGCAGGCGCGTTGGCAACTCTCGGCCGCTGAGCATCGGGTCTTCGGCAATATCCTTGAGCGTCTGGACACCAAC
The DNA here is from genome assembly GCF_052147955.1 of Pseudomonas sp. NUPR-001. Lineage (NCBI taxonomy): Bacteria > Pseudomonadati > Pseudomonadota > Gammaproteobacteria > Pseudomonadales > Pseudomonadaceae > Pseudomonas > Pseudomonas sp. NUPR-001. Next base: position 3,486,821 of record NZ_CP197353.1, on the reverse strand, counting down.
GGCCTGAACTGCCTTTGCTGAATGGCCCAGCGCCTGGCTGACCAAGCCCAGGTAGTCAGGATCCAGTTGCATGGCTTCGAATGGCGTCAAGGGTTCGTCGTGCAACACGTAGAGGTTCCCTTGTATGCGACCTGTCGAGGCATCGCGTCGCCGGCGGACGAGGCTAAGCCAGCGTGTCAGGCGTAGTAGAGTCAGAGCCCGTGCGACGGTTTCATGCGAGGCTTGCGGGCCACAAGGCATGGACGCCAGCCATGGACGCAGTTGCTCGTAGGTAGGGAATGCGGTGAGCCCATCGTCGTTGAGCAGCAAACGAAATACTTGCCAGGCGTTTCGTTCCAGTGGTGTAAGCCGTCGATCAAGAAACAGCGAACGGGGCACGCTTTCGTGCCGGTTGCCGCTGTACAGGAACCCGTCCGTGGGGGTAGGCGCTGGCGCGGTCTGCTGTTGGGCCGCAAGAGTTTTCAACGCGCCATCGAACAGGTCCGACAGCGGAACAGGGCCACGGCGTTGAGACCCATCTTCCACTGCCATGAGCTAAACCAGTCCCTGGTCGATCCAGGACTTGATGGTGGCCCAGATCACCGACAGAGGTAACGCCATACCTTCGGCAAGATCCATGGCGACCGACAGGAGCGAAACCTCACTGTCGCGGTCTACAGTCTGCCGCGCAGTTAGCTCCTTCCAGCGCCGCCACAGCTCTGTATCTTGTGTCTCGTCCAGTACAGGATGCCGGCCTTTTCGCTTCGGCAGGTTGAGGATCTCGCGGCGCAGGGCGACTTCCTGATGGGTCAGGCCGTAGAAGCGGCTGACCATCTCAGTGCTCGCGCCCAGACGCAGCATACGGTCAACGGTCGCGATTTCCTTCTCTACGTCCAAAGCCTGAGTGAGCAGGCGACGTAGCACCTCGCGATTGATGGAGACGGAGCACCAAGACACGGATGCATTGGCCAAAACGCTGATGAGGGCCGGATGCTTGAGTGCGTCCAAGTCGTCATCGCCAAACCCCATCGCCTTACAACGACGCAACTGCCCATTGCGCAGGTCATGGAGGGCCTGAGCTATGACGGCTTGGTTGAGCGGATGGGGGGGCGACATGGCTAGCCTCCTTTGCTCATGCCGTGATCGTCGCCACCGGACTCAAGATCCAGCAGGCGGCGAGCCAGACGCAGCAGTCGGAACAGCTTGACCAGCGCGGTGTCACTCAACCGCTTGGCGAGGTCACCCTTGCCGTGCAGAAGCTGCGGCAGGGACTGAGGGAGACGATCCAACTCCGCGGCAGACCCTTGCCCGCAAAGGGACGCCAAAAGCATCCAGGCCCCCGAGGCGGCTTCAGTTTCACCGGTTTTTTCCGGCAGGCATCGGAATCCAATGCCGTAGTCGCATGGTGCGATACAGTCGACAAGCGAAGCCTCGTTCGCAATTTCTCGCGCAAACTGAGCAATGTGGACGCGAAGATACTCGGGGGCGTCGAGGCCGGGATCGATGTACCAGACATCTGAAATCGGATAGAGCCCACCCGCCTGGACGGGAATCGCCTGCAGCACGTTTTGCTCGAAGTCTGGCGGAAGCGCATCGCCCAACTGCCCCGCGACGAGGCGCTGTATCGATTGCAAACGTTCAGTCGTTGGTGCGCGGGAGACAATGTGATCTTGTAGAAATGCTCCTGCAGCATTGTTTCCGGTCGAAGTCTCGTCATCGGCTGATTTTTGATCGGAGGCTGCCGTGGTAGGTGGTGTCGAATTTTCGGGCGACCGAACTGAAGGTCGAGGGGATGTATCGGGAGCCGTTTTGGGGATTTCAGACGGATGGTCACTTGAGCCGGAAGGCGAGGTTTTCCTTGTCTCACTTGCTTCGCTAAGCACTCCTGTCTCATGCTGTGGGAAGGTGGACGGCTCGCTGATCAAGGCGCGATGGCGGTTCTCGCTCTCATTGAGATCCAGGCTCAGCGTGTCATAGTTGATGCTCAGGAGCTCCGCCATTTGACCGATGAGCTCGTCTTGCACTCGCTGGGCGGAAAACTCGTCCGGCTGAACGTCAAACTGTGCCAGCACGTCTTGAAAGAAATCCTCAAATCCCAAGGTTAGTTTTCGCTCGGCGGCGTAGCGATCCCAGATGCGCTCACTGGCCTTGCGCATTACTGCAATGCGCTCCACCTGATGGCGGCCCAAGCCGCCGTAAAGAACGTTCGGGATAGCCGGAAGGAGATAGTGAACCGCATCTCGCATGCGACTGATGTGCGATTGCTGGACGGGATATCCGTCAGCTGAAAGCCTCCTTGCTAGCTCCGACTGGCTCAACGTGCTGCCAGCCTCCTGTTCGTAGAACTCTCGCGCCTTTTCGACACCGAGGGCTCGTTCGATGAACGTCAGCCCCCCGCGTAGCTCGTTCTCCGCCAGGTGCCCGGTAAGGGCGACTATTTCGCCACGCTCCGGCCAAGGACGGAATTGGCATGAGATGCGATAGAAGCGCTCTTGCTTGGTCTCGGACCACAGCTCGCGCAGGATCGCCAGCCGGGTGTTGCCGCCGTTGCGGATGACATAGTGCTCTTGGCCAGGTCTGCGGGTGATCGCAGGTGGAGCATCGAGGCCCCGTTCGCGGATGGATGCCTTGATGTCCTCGTAGGCCGGGTTGCGTTTGACGCGGGGGTCATGGTCATACGAGCGCAGTTGGTCTAACGTCACCACCATGGGCGTATCGGCGATCGGGTCGCTCAGTGCGGAGGCGCTTGGGCCGTTGCGTGGAAAGCCCGCAGCGAGCAGTTTTTCAGCCATGTCCTTCTGGGTCATTTCAGCCATGGCTGGCTCCCGGAACAGCGGCCCGTAAGTGGTCTACTGCCTCTCGCTCTGCGCGTCGGATTTGAGCACGTGCATTCAATCCCGCGCGATGGTCGCTTGCAGTTGAGCTGGTGTAGATCGGCGAGCAGCCGGTCTTGGTGAATTTCAAGTGGCCACCGGGTGTGCGTTTGACATGCCAGCCTTCAGCCAGTGCAAACTCAATCAACGCTTTCAGCCTCTTGTGACCGCGGGCCAACTCATGCGCGTTCGCCATTGCCGGCCTCCTTTATCTCAGGAGTCTTGCCGGTGACCAATGCGAAGTGCTCTTGCCAAGTTGGTAGCAGTTCGCTGGCTAGGGCTCGCATGGTTTCCAGTGCAGCGGGTGCGACGCGGCCCAAAGGTTGCCGATACTCGACTCGATGCACCGGCAGGCCCCGCGTTGACGCACGCGGATAGGCCTCGATAGCCGGAACATTGGTATCCAGAACGCGCGCACCAGCGTGTCCCAGGAATACATCGCGCAAGGCCTGTTGGATCAGCCTGGCATTCGATGACACGGGGTGAACACGGTTGATCAGCAGATGCAGCGTAGGCGGCTCGATGCCTAGATGACGATAGGGCGCAATATCCTCAATCAGTTGAAGAGTACCCCGACGCAACTCTCGCGCCGCCAGGATCTCGGGTGTGACGGGCGACAGCGCCATGTTCGATGCAAGAATCGCCATCTCCAGCATGACGCTACGCGCGCCCTGGGTGTCGATAAGCACAAGGTCATACCGAGTGGCAAGCGTTGGTAGCAGATGACGTAGGCGCAATCGGCCATCTGGCGCATGCAGCAACAATGTGTTGAGTTCGCCGCGATCATCGTTGGACAGCACCAAGTCCAGTCCGTCAATCACGGTGCGGGAGATCAACTGCTCTGGACGGCGCTCGTTGAAGGCAAGTAGCTCATAGATGCCTCCGACCGCTCGGTGCGCTAGTTCGAAGTACGATGATAGGGTCGGCTGTACATCAAGATCGATCAGCAGCACGCGCAACCCGGCGTCTGCGACCAATCCACCGAGATTGGCTGCGGTGGTTGTCTTGCCGACCCCGCCTTTGGTTGAAATGATGGAGACAACCTGCATGGCTCTCTCCTCAGGCGTCGTGTGTATGTGGGGACGGGGGCACCCGGTTCTTCAGGCGATCGCTGATCCAGATATCGACTTCGACTGAGTCCCAGCCGACCGCCCGTACGCCAAGGCGCAAGGCTTGCGGAAACTGGCCCTTCTTCATGAGGGCATAGATGTGCGCGCGCTTGAAGCCCGACTTGGCTTCGACCTCATCAAGCCGCAAGATGCGGCGTTCGCCTGGCTGCAGTACCGGTGTCTGCGACATGTTGGTCACTCCTTAACGCTCAGTGGCGTTTGTTGGCGTGACCTCTATTCAATAGACATGGCTGCTGAAGTACATTGCAAATGCAATTTCCGGAGTTGCAGATACAAGCTTGCCTAACTGCCACGAACGCGGTTTCGGTGAGAGGGGCCGCGTTCTACTAGCTGGAGTCGCGGAGCTTTCTGCGCGCCAGAGCGAACTTGCCATTCAGCGTACGCTCGGTGATACCCATAGCTCCGCTGTGATGAGCAATCAGGGCTGAGACGACAGCCTCTTGGGTCCTGAAGCATGAGTAGGCCGCTCCTGCTGGTGATTGACCCAGCATCAGATCGAGCATTCCCCCAACTATGTTGAGGTATGTAGACTCAGCCCGTTCGGTGATGGGACATTGGCTGCAAGCAGGGATGCGAGATGCTTGTTTCAGTAGCCCGTCATGGCTTTCTTGTAGCGCCTGCAACTTACGACGGCAGTGTTCTAACTCGGCCTTCAGTGCTTGACGCTCGATCAGCATCGCCTGACCTGTTTCTAGGGTGATAACGGGGTGCACGATTCGCTCCGCCCGGCTGAACAGGAAGCCCGGACGGTGCTCCGGGTAGTGCATCTGCATCCACCTTTTGAGGTCAACGTGTCTGATTGTCAAATCGCTGGTGCCAAGCAGCGACTCGTCATTGAGTGTGATGCCCTCTCGGCCGTACGGGAGATCGCCGTTGACGATCGCATCATAAATGCGATCGTTGCACAGCATTAACTCTTCCCAGCGCGGGCATTCTAGCCTCGTGGGCAGACATCGCAGCGAAGAAATCGCGGACAAAATAGCTTGCTTGTATCTCAGAAGACCTGCCCATCGGATGGCTGCTTCGATGGGGCGATAGAACACCTTAGACCTTGGCGGATCCTTATGCATGCATCAAGCTCCTTTGGGGAGTGCTACATCACTTACTCCTCTGCTACCGACTGCGCGTCGGTCCGATGATGTTGCTGAGTTAATTTCTTCAGGATCCTGCATCTCGATGCCCGAGTGCAGGGCTGCGTTGTATTCGACGAATGGGCAAGCCAGTCATCAATGAAAAGACGATGCCCTGGAGTCGGCGAACGGTGTGTTTTCACAAGTGGTACGTGTCCGCACATGCCAGCGTTATGGAGGCAGCCTGCTCCGGCAAGACCATTTAGGTCTCCTCTGTCCCCCTGGAGGTCTATGTTGGCCGTCGGTGGCTTGTAAAACTGGTCGCTTAGCACCCGGGGCTCTTGGGTGAGACCGAGCGCGAATGCTGTTAGACCAAATTCGACACAGAGAGAATTTCACGACGATGGTGGTGATCGCCTAACGCGACATGATCACATGTGCTGCTCTAAGGTGTCGGGGCATCTTCGCTACGTCTCCCAGTCTCAAGCTGGGCAAGGTTCCATGGGCAAGTGACGTGCTCCACGATGCAGATTCTTCGCTAGGCTACAGATGTCGCGGGCATGTTGTTGCCCGCTGCTTTGCAACACGGTCACAGGCTTAGCGGTTGTCCGTGTTCACGCGGTGCACCTGCTGTCTCTATCCTAGAGCAGAAGCCAGAAAGAGTATCTGTTGCCCTGACCAAGAACTACAGCCGGAGCATGGCCCAAAGTCTTGGTGGTGACTTCGAGGATCGTTCCTTTGCGTAGCACGAGGGGCGATCCGTAAAGCTCAGAGGTCGGGCTCCGGAGACGAGCATCCTCGGTTGACTTCTTTTTGCTCGCGACAACTGGCACCTGATGAGCAGCATCTGGGCATTAAGAAGCTGCCGATGCGACGCGACGTCGTGGGCCAAGGGCCAGGTGAGATTGCATGTGCTAGATGCTCATCGGAACGGCGGCGAGCTTGAAGGGTGACCTGCATGGCGAAGGCACCATCGGTCGGCGTACGGAAGGGCGATCGTTCTCACGTTCTGTGCCACTTCGTTGGCCGTCACTGGCGGTTGATGGAAATTTTTGGAGCGACTTCGTTGACGGTGCGCGAAAACGAGGCTAGAATCGTGGCTTCACTGATTTGCACAGTGAAATGAAAGCGAAGGAAATCAAAGACTTATAAGCTTAGTGCTTGTCTCGTTTCCCGCTCCAGATATAGCCTTGCAGAATTCTACGGAAGTCTGCGAGGTACAAAAAAAGACGCTTCGGCGTCTTTTTTCGTTTCCGCCAGGATGCCAAGCATGGGAGCAACAGCCTTGAATGGCTATTCAAGCGGCTCCGGTGGGAGCGGGCTTGCCCCGCGATCAACATTGAGCACCTCTTTGTGTACAGCAGGGCCGGCTGCGGCGGAATCTTGCTCAGGGGGCACGTGCGCAAAGGTGATCTGACTGTAAGCGAACTCGCTGTTACCGCGTTTGATGCCGGCTTCCGAGGTTTGCACTTCCACACGGTCATCGTCGTGAACCACCAGTATGTGCCGGGCGTCCAGCACTTCTACACCTTCGGGTTTATTGCTGAACATCAGCGCTTTGCCATCTGCACGGTGCACCAGCCGCGGCTCACCCGGTTTGCCTTCAGTGAACGGCAGCACCCACAGAAATCCACCGATTTCGTCGACCTTGTTCCCCTTATCATCGACTGACGTCTGCTCAAAACTGGTCACCGCGTAGAGCCGGTCCTGGTTGTAACGGTCATATTCGATGCCCGACAGCCCGAGCGCATGCCCTGACGCGCTCAGTTCGAGTCGTTTGATGTTCTTGAAGCTGTCTACAAGTCTCAGCTCGCCGTCGTTGAGCTTCACATGCGCTGAGATGAGCAGAAAGCTGAATGCTGAATCAGCACTGCTGTTGCCGTGCTTGCGAACACCCAGAATCAACTGCTCATCCGCACGGCTGGCCATGCCTGGCTCGCTCGGCGCCATGCTGATACCTTCGATTTGAAAGTAGGGCGAACCAACGGCTTCACCAATCTGCTTGCGCAGGGTCATTGAACTGCTGACTCCGCCGCGTGAAGACAGCGACAGTACTTTGGCTGACTGGGGATCATTTACCGGCCAGTAAACGAGGGTGTTGAGCACGTCGGCGCGAGGGTTTTGCTCAGTACCGGCTTTGTTGAACGCGGTGCTGGCGATGACGTATCGACCATCGAGTGTTGTTGTAAGTGCTTCGAATTTGTCTGCCTCTTTGAGTGCCTTGCCGGGCAAATAGCTTGGCAGTCCACTGAGTTGCCCCTCTGCGAAAGCGAGCGTGAATACAGCAGCGCCTTCGCGGTCTGGTACCGGCTTATCATTGGCAAGTATCAGACTTCCTCCTGTTCGCACCACTGCGGATACTTCGCAGTTGACGGCTGGAGGAGCCGAAAAGCAGTGGGCCGTTTTATGTTCGATGGATTCGATACGCTCGGGTAATTCAGCTGCCGATGCGCTTTGAGCGAGCAGGTGCAGTCCTGTAACAGCAGCGCAGAGAGTGAGTGTTTTCACTGGCACGATCCTTGTGTTTCTCAGAGGTAAATACGGCGTCTCAGTGAGCGTAATTGAAGCGATACACGGCGGTAACTGGCATTTTTGTCAGTAGCTGCATGTGGCTATTGTGTGGATGCTTATGCAGCGGCTGAGCGTGAACTCACGGTTGTCAGACGTCAGGCTCTATAAACCGATGTTCCCGGCGCCTGGTTATTGTTCGAGCGTGTGAAAAAGCGCATGGAAGCCCGGTGTAGCTGTTCGCCGAGCCACATGACCTGCGCAGCTTTTTCGTAAAGCTCCTGGGTTGAGATGCACACGTGAGGGCGCAGGATGCTCAAGCTGCTGCGCGACTGTTGGTCATGCAAAGGTTGAACCCAACCGTGGCGCAGGCCGCATTCTTGTGCCGCAGCCCAACTCTCGGGTGAGTTGTGAAAGGTATTAGCGGTCCACAGCAGTGGCAGGCGGGAAGTCCGGCAATGGGCGTCGATGGGCTCATGCGGGGAGTGACCGTGGCGTTCGCAATGGGCGAGCCAACGGGCGGGGTAGTTGGTGGTGCTGTCTTGTTGGCAGGGGTGAATGAAGGTATAGGCGTAGAAGCAAAACCCCAAGTCTTTAATCAGCAACGGCAGGTAATCAAGTAAATCGGGCAATTCGATCAGACGCTGGCGTTGCAGTGCAGTCCAATTTTTCATAGTACGTCCCTGTATGACGAGTTAGCGTTTGCTGTGAGTTTCCGGGCTCGCCGGTTCTCAGCTTAGCGGCTCTTCGGTTCTGTGCTGCAAAAATCATGATCATCTGTCGTAGGGCGCGCGTTGTTCACAGGCGTGAGTCCGGCGGCTTGATGGCATTAACGATGCACATTGTCGCCGCCTTGAACGACCCCATTTACACTCACGGATACCTCACCATCTGACTCTGACCCCGAGGTTGCCGATTACCCCGTTCAGGTCATTGTCATCAATATCACTGCTGTAGTCGGCGCTGACAAACAACGCCACTTTCGGGGTGACCCGTGCCACCAGTCCCAAGCCCAGTTCCACCGTGGTCGAGTTACGCCCGCTGCTGATCTTGTCGACCTTGTCGAGGCTGACGTTGTCGGCATTGGAGAAGTCGTGCCACAGGTTGGTGCGGACGAAGGGTTCGATGGGCATGCCGCGCACGTTGTAGCGTGCAGACAATTTGGCACCGACCCGGCCGGTCCAGTTGGGTTGTTGCTCGAAGGCTTGGCGGGTATCGGTTTGGGTCTGGCTGCCGGGGAAGTACTGTTGGTTGATCAACTGCGCTTGCGGCTCGAGGGTCCAGTTGTTGCCCAGGCTAATCGGGTAACCGCCCTCAACCGACAAGGTCAGCGCGTGACCATCACCATCCAGACGTTGACCGTTTTCGCTACGGCCGTTCACGTCGAAACGGGTACCCATGGCGACGGCATCCACATGCCAGCCCTGATCATGGGTCATGCTCCAGTACATACCCAGGCTCTCACCTTCCAGACTGACGTTGGATTTTTTGTCGCCGACCTGGGGTTTGCGCATGCCATCGAAGCCACTTTGCAGGTTGCTGTGACCCACAAAGAAACCGACGCGGTGAATATTGCCGTTGCTGCTTTCGCGTATGAACAGGTCCGGGCTGATCTGTAGGCTCTGATTGTTCATTTCCAGCCGCGCAGGGGCAGGCGCGCCGTTTCTCATCGGCGTTGCAGGGAAGAACGGTGCCCACTGGCTGGCGATGCTGTCATTGGCGAGGGGCGCGTTGCGCTCGGCCAGGCGTTCAGACAAGGCACTCAGGGCATTCAGGCCCAGGCCGCTGGCGCTGACCGGGGTCAGCGATAACGCGGGTAGGGCGTGTGCCTGTGCTTGTACAAGGGTGCTGAACGGGTCGTTGTCTTCCAGGCCCGACGCGAAGGTTTCCAACGGGGTTGCCAGTAGCAGCGACGTGGAAACCGCGTAGAAAACATACTCAAAGCCAGTAGGATTCAGAGCTTTTTTCATGGCGGATCTCCTCTGATGTAACAGCCAAGGATTCTGGCCTGATGTCACGGGCTGTAAAACAAAACCAGAGGGCGACCCAAACCAGCAAAACCAGTCTCTTTCGCGCGCTGAAAGCCGCGAGCTAGAGGCCCGGAATCGAGTTACGCAATGCTGCATTACATGTAGCTAAGGAGAGGAGCGGGCGGGCGTCAAGAAGGCGTGAAATAACCGTTGTCAAGCTATTGGATGGGGCAATTTGCTGAAATTAAACAATTATTTACTTTGTATAGTCGTGCTGGCGATTTCAGCCAGCACGGCTATGCCGAATCATTGCTAGAGCTGCACTTCCACTGCCAGAGGCAGATGATCGGACAGGTGACTCCAGGGTTTATTGCTCAGTATTCGCGGCGCATGGCTACCGGCATTGCGCAGGTAGATGCGGTCCAGGCGCAACAACGGCAAGCGTGCCGGATAGGTTCGGGCGAGCAGGCCGTGATGGCGTTCGAACGCTTCATGCAGCCCCCGATGCAGGCCCAAGGTTCGGTTGCCCTGCAGCTTCCAGTCGTTGAAGTCTCCGGCAATGATCACCGGTGCCTCGGCGGGTAAGGCGTCAAGCAGACGGCGCAGCAGTTGCAATTGCTTTTGCCGATGGCTTTCCAGTAATGACAGGTGTACGCACACGGCGTGGACGTGCGGTTGACCGGGGACATCCAGCACGCAATGCAGCAGGCCACGACGTTCCGGACCGTTGATCGAGACGTCCAGATTACGGTGCTCGATAATCGGGTATTTGGACAGCAGCGCGTTGCCATGGTGGCCGTCGGGATAGACCGCATTGCGTCCATAGGCAAAATCGGTCCACATGCTGTCGGCGAGAAATTCGTACTGGGAGGTTTTCGGCCAACCGCTGTAGCGCGCCGCATGACGGTCGTGGCTGCCCAGTACTTCCTGAAGAAAGACGATATCGGCCTGGGTGCTACGCACCGCCTCACGCAATTCCGGCAAGATGAAGCGCCGGTTGAAAGCCGTGAAGCCTTTGTGGGTGTTGACGGTGAGCACTTGCAGGCGTCGCACCGGCGATGCTGCCTGTGTGGTTGAAAGGAGAGTAGGATCGGGTTTGACGTTCACGATTGCTCCTGATCAACAAGCCTACTGCATGGGACCGGCTCTGGGGATCACAGTTCCACTGTTCAACTGTCGTCTTCTGGCTGCAGTTCCAGCAGCACCAGCGAGCGCCCTGCAACCTGCAGCGGGCTTGCAAACTCATGGCGTTCACCCTTGCGCAACTGGGGCCGGTCCGTATCGATCAGGCAGTTCCAGTGCTCACCTTGGGGCACCTGTGGCAGGCTGAAGGTGACGCTGTCGTGGTGCGCATTGACGATCAATAGCAAGGTGGAATCTGCGCCCGGGCGCTGGATACCGCTGACCTGAGCCCGACCATCCATGAGCATGCCCAGGCAGCGGCCTTGCTTGTCCTGCCATTGCTCAACACTCATTTCATTGGCGTGCGGGTCGAGCCAGGTGACATCCTTGACGCCGATAGCCTCATTGTAATCGCCTACCAGAAAGCGTGAGCGTCGCAGCACTGGATAGGCCAGGCGCAGTTTGGTCAGGCGTTTGACGAATTTGAGCAGGGCGGCGCCTTCGTCATCCAGGGCCCAGTTGACCCAACCGATTTCACTGTCCTGGCAGTAAGCATTGTTGTTGCCGTGCTGGGTACGGCTGAACTCGTCGCCAGCGACGATCATTGGTGTGCCCTGGGCCAGGAGCAAGGTGGCGAAAAAGTTGCGCATCTGGCGCAGGCGTAGGGCGTTGATGTCGGCATCATCGGTGGGGCCTTCGACACCGTGGTTCCACGACAGGTTGTTGTTGCTGCCGTCTTCATTGTTCTCGTCGTTGTCCTCGTTGTGTTTGTCGTTGTACGAGACCAGGTCACGCAAGGTGAAACCATCGTGCGCGGTAACGAAGTTGACCGAAGCATAGGGCCGGCGGCCACGGCGATTGAACAGCTCACCGGAGGCGGTCATACGCGCGGCAAAGTCCGCCAACTGGCCTTCATCGCCTTTCCAGAAGGCGCGAACAGTGTCGCGAAAACGGTCGTTCCACTCGGCCCAGCCGGGGGCGAAGTTGCCGACCTGATAGCCACCGGGGCCGCAATCCCAGGGTTCAGCAATCAGCTTGACCTGGCTGAGCAACGGGTCCTGACGGCAGGCGACGAGGAAGCTGTGGCGTTCGTCGAAACCTTCGTGATAGCGGCCAAGAATGGTCGCCAGGTCGAAGCGAAAGCCATCGACATGCATCTCCCCGGCCCAGTAGCGCAACGAGTCGGTGACCAATTGCAAGACGCAAGGGTGGCTCAGGTCCAGGGTGTTGCCAGTGCCCGAATCGTTGATGTAGAGGCGTTTGTCCTCGGGCATCAGCCGATAGTAAGAGGCGTTGTCGATACCGCGCATCGACAGGGTCGGGCCCAGCTCGTTGCCCTCGGCGGTGTGGTTGTAGACCACATCGAGAATCACCTCCAGGCCGGCGTCGTGCAGGTGCGCGACCATCTCCTTGAATTCGGCGATCTTGCCGTTGGCCAAGTAGCGTGGGTGCGGGGCGAAAAAGGCGATGCTGTTGTAGCCCCAGTAGTTGTTCAAGCCCTTTTGCAGCAAGTGCTGATCATTGACGAAGGCGTGAATCGGCAGCAGTTCGATGGAAGACACACCCAGCTGCTTTATATGGTTGAGCAGTTCATCGCACATCAGCCCGGCAAAAGTGCCGCGATTCGCTTCCGGTACCGCTGGATGACGCATGCTGATGCCACGCACATGGGCTTCGTAGAGGATGGTGCGGTCCCAGGGGACTCCGACGCGCTGGTCGCGCCCCCAGGTGTAGGCGGGGTCGATGACCTTGCATTTGGGCACGAACGGCGCGCTGTCGCGCTCATCGAAACTGAGGTCGCCATCGGCGTGGCCAATGGTGTAGCCAAACAGCGCCTCGGACCATTTCAGGCTGCCCACCAGTTGCTTGGCGTAAGGGTCGATCAGCAACTTGTTGGGGTTGAAGCGGTGACCTTGTTGTGGCGCGTAGGGGCCGTGTACCCGGTAACCATAAATCTGCCCGGGGTGAGCGTCCGGCAGGTAGCCATGGAAGATTTCATCGGTGTATTCCGGCAGTTCAATGCGTTCAAGCTCAACCTCGCCGCTGGCATCGAACAGGCACAGCTCTACCCGGGTGGCGTGGGCCGAGAACAGGGCAAAGTTAACCCCCAGGCCATCCCAGGTGGCCCCCAGGGGAAATGGCAGGCCTTCACGCAGGCGTGAAGGTTCGGCGGCGGGCATCGGCTTTTTCATAGTGCTCCTTCAGTCGCCTGGCAAGCCCCGGTAGGAGCGGGCTTGCCCCGCGAAAACAATCAAGCAACAGGTGGCTTCTTGCTCACACGCGGCTTCTTCACCGCCGCCGGCTTACTCGGCACCGTCTCTGCAGCCGGCTTGGCCTTGGCCTTGCGCGGCGCAACCTTCGGCGCCAGTGATTCCGCTTCGGCCAGCTTGCGGGCCATTTCCCAGTGGCGCGACTCCTGGCCTTCGGGTTTACCTTCGGACTCCCAGATCTGGTAGGCAAATTCACGTACACGTTTTTCTTCAATACTCATCTCGACGCTCCTGAGGGCTTAGGCATGATCAATCAACAGGTTGACCGGAAACTCCTTGAGTGCAGCGCTGAGTAACAGCTCCTTTGAGGCTGTGACTACGCTGCTGGCAAAAAGTCCCGAGCAATTGGCAGGTGACAAGTCAAACGGTAATCGCAGGTGGGTATCGTCCCAGTTCTGTGCCGGGATCAAGGGCATTGATGTTTCAGCAAGCAAGCCACAGGCCAGGCGCGGGACGATCACCAGCGCGCGCGCCTCATCGCTTATCCGCGCGAATGCCAGCACCTGCTGCGCGTGCTTGCCGTGCACCTGCACGGGCAGGTAGCGGCCGTAGGCGAACAGCTCGGCGTATTGCTGACGACGTTGCAGCACCTGGCTGATCAGCGCTTGCTTGATGCGGCCATTGCGCCATTGCTCAAGCAACTGCGCCGTATGGGTGCTGTCGTCCAGAGCCTGGCGCCGCACGGCGTAGTCCACGGCGCGGCGGTTGTCCGGATCGACCAGGCTCAGGTCCCAGAACTCCGTGCCCTGATACAGGTCGGGCACACCGGGGGACGTCATGCGCAGCAGGCACTGGCCCAGGCTGTTCAGGGCCCCAGCGCAGGCGATGGACTGCGCGGCCTGGGTTAGAGAATGGCGTAACTGTTGGCTTTGTGGGTCGAGCAACAGGTCGTGAATGAACGCCAGGCACGCTTGCTCATAGGCCTCGTTGGGCGCGCTCCAGCTGCTGCGCAGCTTGGCTTCGCGCAAGGCCTTGCGTTGCCATTGCTGCAGGCGTTCGGCGTATGCCTGCAGTGCCAAGGTATCGCTTTCGTCGAGGTCCATGGGCCAACTGCCGAGTATGGTCTGGTACAGCAACCACTGCTCGGCTGGACCCGGCGCGATGCCGTCAGCCAGCGTGCTGCACAGTGGTGCGGCAAGCTCACACCAGTGCTCGACACGGCTGGCGAACCATTGGCTGCGCTCACTCAGCACGGCCAGGCGCGCACGATGGTCTTCACCGCGTTTGTGATCATGGGTCGCGGTGCACAGCAGGTTGTGCGGGAAATGCTGCAGACGCTGTGCATTGGCATGGTGGAAGTCGGCAACCGGGGCACTGAAACGCTCGGCATCAAAGCCCACGTCATTGCGTGAAAGCAGCACGGCCGAGCGATACAACGCGGTGTCTTCAACGGCCTTGGCAGCGGTAGGCGCCGTCAGTTGCTGGAAGCGGATGCAGGCATGACGCAAGTGCTTGCGTGCACGACCGGGCGGTAGCGTGCGCCATGGCTGGCCACCGAGCCAGCACTGCAGTGCGTCGAGCGCCGGCCAGTCGCCTTCATTGAGAGTTTGTCGAGCGCCCGCCAATGCCTGCTCAAGGAAGGGGGCATCCTGGCTTGGACAGCCGCCAGCATGCAGGTAAGTCCGGTAGACCGGGTAATGCTCCACCAGTGCCTGCAACGCCCGGCGAATCGCGCCCAGGGTCAGGTCGCGGCTGATCAGGTCATCACGCGCGACCTGCAACAGTGCTTGCGCCACCGATTCGAAGTCGCCGGCCAGGCTTGCGCCCAGCACCTGCTGGCGGGCCAGGCGCACCTCTTCGGCAAAGGCCGGGCGCTCGCTGAGGGCGCTCCAGGCGTCAGTCAGGGTCAGCTCGCCAGCGGGGTCATGTTGCAGCAGGCTGACCTGGTTCATGAACTCATAACCGGTGGTGCCATCCACCCCCCAGTCACGGTGCAACTGCTCGTTGGCGCCGAGAATCTTCTCGACGTAGATCGGCAAATGATCCAGCGCCGCGTGCAGCGGCCGTTGTGCCAGCAGTGCATCGACGCGACGCCGCAGTTTGCGGCAGTAGCCGCGTGGGTCGGCCAGGCCGTCGATGTGGTCGATGCGCAGGCCGTCGATCAACCCTCGGCCAATCAATTCGAAAATCTTTTGATGGCTGGCCTCGAACACCTCAGGGCGCTCGACCCGCAAGCCGGCCAGTTCATTGATATCGAAAAAACGTCGCCAATTGATGTCATCGGCGGCTGTGCGCCAACTGGCCAGACGGTAAGCCTGCTGTTCGAGCAGACGGTGCAGGCGTTCGAAGCCTGTTACGGTGCGCCCGTCGAAGGCTTCGAGCAGGCTGTCGATCGGCACCCGCGCGGCCAGCGCCGCCAGTGCCTGTTGTAACCGCACGGCCGTCTCGGCAGGCGCGGCAATGCCATGCAAGGCGGCGAAGCGCGTACCCAGCGCCTGAAGCTCAGGGTGGTCACTCAAACACAGGATGTGCCCGTAATCGCAGGGGTTGAGGGGAAAGCGATGTTCATGGTGACGGATGTAAAAACGCCCTTCATGCGGCTCAAAGCTCAGCGGTGTGTCACCGGCGCGCAAGGCGCTGGCGTAGTCGCTGGCGAGAAACGGCAGCAACAACTGGCCTTCAAGCAAGGGGTCGGTGGAGTGCCATTGGATGTCGAAGAACTGACTGTAGCGACTGCGCCGCCCCCAGGTCAGCAGGTCTTGCCACCAGGGATTGTCACTGCCAACGGCCATGTGGTTCGAGACGATATCGACGATCAGGCCCATGCCGTGCAAACGCAGCGCCGCTACCAGCCGAATCAGCGCGGCCTCGCCACCCAGCAGCGGATTGACTTGGCTCGGGTCGATCACGTCATAGCCATGCAGCGATCCTGGGCGCGCACTGAGCAAGGGCGAAGCATAGAGATGGCTGATACCCAAGCGTGCAAAGTACGGCACCAGCGGTAGTGCATCGTCCAGGCTGAAGCCGGCATGAAACTGCACGCGCAACGTGGCGTTCAAGGCCGTCACCGGTCGCGCTCCCAGGCCTGTTCGCGGGCTTGGGCCAACAGCTCCAGGCGCCGCGCCGCATCCTCATCGTCGAGCAGTCGGGTGGCGGGTAGCGCAAAGCGTCGGCGCCAGTTGGGGTGGGTGTCGACCGTGCCCGGCAGGTTGGGTTGCTCGACAACGCCCAACAAATCCTCCAGCGGCACCAGCACCAGCGGCGCGCGGGTATGCCCCAGATAACGGATACTTGCGTCGATCAACTGATCGCTGTCGGCGTGCGCGCCGTAATTGCGTTCCAGCGCGCGTTTCAACCCCTCGGCTTCGTGGTTGCGGGTGTCGCGCCAGTGTCGTTCGGTGATCGCGTCGATCAGTGACAGGCGTTGATTCCAGTCGATGTCTCGCCCTTGTAACCAGCCGGCCAGCGGCGGGAGATCGTGGGTGCTGGAGGTCGCCAGGGCATTGTCGGGCCAGTCCAGGATAGGCTTGAAGTGGCCGGGTGGGTCTTGCTCGAATTGCAGCACGCGCATCCCCAGAATGGCCCGCTCGGCGAGTTTTTCCCGTAGGCCTGCAGGTACGGTGCCGAGGTCTTCACCGAGGACAATCGCCCGATGGCGCACCGATTCCAGGCACAACAGGCGCAGTAGGTCGTCAACCGGGTAGTGCAGGTAGGCGCCTTCACTGGCGTGCTTGCCCTGAGGGATCAGCCACAGGCGCTGCAAGCCCATGACGTGGTCAATGCGCAGGCCGCCGGCGTGGGCAAAATTGGCCCGCAGCAATTCGATGAAGGCGCGGTAGCCGTTACGGCGCAAGCCTTCTGGCGAGAAGGCACAGATCCCCCAGTTCTGCCCCGAACGGTTGAGAATGTCGGGCGGTGCGCCGACGTTGAGCCCGGCCAGCAGTTCATCCTGGCGGCTCCAGGCCTGGCTGCCAGCACCGTCAGTGCCCACCGCCAAGTCGGCAATCAGGCCGATGGCCATGCCATTACTGCGCGCGGCGTCCTGGGCACGTTGCAGGCTGCGTTGGATCAACCATTGGCAGAACGCATGAAACTGAACCTGCGTCTGATGTTCGACGGCAAAGGCTGCGACTTCGGGGCTGTCGGGGTTGTGCCAGGCGGTGGGCCACTGGCGCCAGTCCGGGGTCAGGCCGCGGGCTTGAGCCTGTTCTTGCAGCACTTCGAAACGACAGTGCTGTTCAAGCGGGGCGCCGGCCAGGGTGCGGTAATGGTCGAAATCCACGCGTAACGGATGATCTCCGTCGATAAAGTCCTCATACAGGCAATGCAGCAACTGATAGCGGGCAGTGGCCGCTTGCGGCCAGTCGATCAGTGGCTGTTGCTCAAGGTGCTCGAGGGTTTCCTCCAGCCCCAGGGTCTCTATGGCCATGCGCACAGCACGCTCCCCGAGCATCGCTGCCGGGCTGGCGTACAGGCTGTTGAGCCATAAACGGCTGGACGGCGAATAGGGGCTGTAGCGGCGCGTATCGCTGGCGAACATGGCGTGTAGCGGGCTGATCGCCAGGGCATCGGCACCGCGCTCGGCGGCACTGCGGGCCAGTTGTTCCAGGGCCAGGCAATCACCAAAGCCACCATCGCCGGGGCGGCGCAGGCTGTAGAGTTGGGCGCTGATGCCCCAACACCTTGGTGTGGGTGTGTTCAGGGCATCGTTGAGGCTGAAGCAACGTGTGGGGGCTACGGCCAGGATGAACGCTTGGCCATTGATCTCGAGCTGGTGGTAGCCCAACGGCAACCCGGGCGGCAGCGCGCCGTTGGCATCCAGTTGCAGGTGATGCTCGCTGCCGTTCTCCTCCAGCACCCGGCAAGCACTGGCGGCGGGGAAGTAGGCAGACAGGTCCAGCGCTTGCTGCTCATCGACGGTAAACAGTGGCGGCAGGTGACGGGCGTCGTGAGCTATTTTGAGTGCATCAATGCTGGCACTGATGCTTTGCGTATCCGCCGCAGGATGGCCAAGCCCAGCCAGTACCTGGCGCAGGGCGATGTCGCTGACGCGTTGTGCCTGGCCGTTGGCGTCAATCCAGTCCACGGCGATGCCGGCCAATTGCGCCAGGTGCTGCAGGTGGGCATCAGTCATGGGCGGGCTCCGGTGTGTGAGGCGGTAGCAGGCTGACCAGGGTGCTGTAGGCAGGCAATTGCTCGGTGTCCGGCGAATCGGCAGTGCAACGGTAGAGGTACGTGGCGGTTGCGGGCAGTTTGCAGGGCACCGCGTGGGCGCCGAGGTTCAGGTCAATACGCAACACGCTGCCATCGCCCAGGCGCCAGCGTGCGGTCAGGGCTTTGTCGGCAAGCACTTCAGCACCTAAGGAACGGCTACCCGGCAGATGAGCAATGATGTGCCGATGGCGTAGCTGCAGCAGCTGCTGGTAGAACGCTTGCCAAGGGCCAGGCGGATCTTCCGGGAAGCGAGGGCGTGAAGCGTTGAAGCTGGTCAGCGCATTGGGGTCGGCAATCGCTGCCCGTTGCTCGGCGTCAGTGAAGGCTTTGAAACCGGCGAACTCGGCGCGTCGTCCGTTGCGTACGGCATCGGCCAATTCGGTGTGGTGATCGGTAAAGAACAGGAAGGGTTGCTCACTGCCCACGTCTTCGCCCATGAACAGCAGCGGGATCATCGGCGACAGCAACAGCAGGGTGATGGCCGCGCGTAGCGCCTGGGGCGGGCAGAGCTGGGTCAGCCGTTCGCCATGGGCACGGTTGCCCACCTGGTCGTGGTTCTGCAAGAACAGCACGAAAGCACTTGGCGGCAGCTGGGCACTGGGCTCACCGCGAGGGCGACCGTTGCGATCAGGCTCTCCCTGGAACACGAAGCCCTGGCTCAGGCACCGGGCCAGTTTGTCGATGGTGTTCTGACGGTAATCGGCATAGTAGGCCTCATCCTCCCCGGTCAGCAGCACATGCAAGGCGTTGTGGCCGTCATCATTCCACTGCCCGTCGAAGCCGCTGCCGAGCAGGCTGGCCTGGTTGTGCTCGTTCTCCAGCACCAGCCAGACATGCCTGTCGGCGGGCAGGCTGCGGCGCACGCGCTGGTTGAACAACTGCAGGAAGTCTGGGTCATCGATGGCGTGCACCGCGTCCAGGCGTAAGCCGTCGAAGCGGTAGTCATGCAGCCACATCAGGGCATTCTCGATATAGAAGTCGCGCACCTGACGGCGGCGAAAATCGATGGCATCGCCCCAGGGCGTATGACGGTCATGGCGAAAGAATTCGCCGGCATACTGACCGAGGTAATTACCGTCCGGGCCGAAGTGGTTGTAGACCACATCCAGCAGCACCATCAGACCTAGCCCGTGAGCCTGGTCGATCAACTGGCATAGCTGCTGTGGCGTGCCATAACTGTGTTGCGGTGCGAAGGGCAGGGCGCCGTCGTAGCCCCAGTTGCGTTCACCGGGAAACTGCCCCAGCGGCATCAACTCGATGGCGGTAATGCCCAGCGCCGCCAGTCGCGGCAATTGCTCGATGACCGCTGCGTAGCCACCCAGCAGGCCGACATGCAGCTCGTAGATCACCGCCTGATGCCAGGGGCGCCCTTGCCAGTCGTTGTGTTGCCAGGGGTAGGCATTTGGGTCGACGACCTGACTGGGGCCGTGCACGCCGTCGGGTTGAAAGCGTGAGGCCGGGTCGGGCACCTGCAGTTCGCCGTTGATGCAATAGCGGTAGCGGCTGCCCGCGCCCGCCGGGCAACGGCCGCGGAACCAGCCATCGGCACCACGCTGCAAGGGCTGGCGCAGGTCCGGCTCCAGGCACACCTCGACACTGTGGGCATCGGGTGCCCACAGTGCGAAACGCACGGTGTTGCTGTCGAGCATCACGGCCCCGTGGGTCGCGAATTGATCTGACCGCAAGGGCATACCTGCCACCTCGGCCTCAGCGGCCCGTCACCTGAACCCGCTCGACCAGCTCCTCATACAGTCGCGCGTAAGGTTCCACCGCCTGGCACCAGTTGAACGGCTGGGTCATGGCCAGGCAGCGCATGGCGCCGAGCAGATCCTTTTTACCGTACACATAGAACGCCCGGCTGAGCGCCTCGCGGTAGCTGTCGACCGTGGATTCATCGAACAGGAAACCGGTAACACCGTTTTCAATGGTGTCGGCCAGCCCGCCGGTGTTGCGTGCCACCGGCAGAGAACCGAAACGCTGCGCATACATCTGGCTCAGGCCACAGGGTTCGTAGCGCGACGGCATCAGCAGGAAATCGCTGCCAGCGAACATCCGCCGGGCATCGGTTTCGTTGAAGCCGATACGCACACCGACTTGCCCCGGATGACGCAGGGCCAGTTCGCGCATGGCTTGCTCTTCTTCCGGCTCACCGCGGCCGATGATCGCGATCTGACCGCCCTGGCTGACAATGTAATCGGCCACGCCCAAGGTCAGGTCCAGGCCTTTTTGGTAAACCAGACGGGAGACCACGGCAAACAGCGGCCCGGTAGACGGCTTGAGTTCGAACAGTTCGCGCACCTGGCGGCTGTTGACCGCTTTGCCGTCCCAGTCATTGAGGCTGAACGGGTGGGCCAGGTGGGGGTCGCTGGCCGAATCCCAGCTTTCATCGATGCCGTTGGGGATGCCACTGAGCAGCCCTTGCTGGGCTTTGCTGCCGAGAAACCCATCAAGGCCGCAGCCAAATGCCGGGGTGGTGATTTCCCGGGCATAGGTGGCGCTGACCGTGGTGATGTGGCTGGAGTAGGCAAGGCCCGCCTTGAGGAACGACAACTTGCCGTAGAACTCCATGCCTTCCTGTTGCAGGGCATGGGCGGGAATCGCCAGCTCCGGGCAGCAGGCACGGCTGACCACCCCTTGATAGGCCAGGTTGTGAATCGTGAACAGGGTTGGCGTTTGCAAGCCGCGCCAGTGCATGTAGGCAGGGGCCAGCCCTGCCGGCCAGTCATGGGCGTGAACCAGGTCGGGCTTCCAGTGCACCATGCCTTCGCCCGCAGCGATTTCCGCTGCTGCCAGGCCCAGGCGGGCGAAGCGAATGTGATTGTCCGGCCAGTCGCGGCCGTTGTTGGCACCATAGGGTGTGCCTTCACGTTGATACAGTTCCGGGCAGATCAGGACATAGATGACCAGGCCATCGGCCAGGTCCATGCGTCCGATCTTGCACGGCGGCAGGGCCGCATGGCCACCCAGCTCACCGACCAGGTGAATCGGGTTGTCACTCTCCAGTACTTGCGGGTAACCCGGAATCAACACGCGTACGTCATGCAAATGGCGCATCGCGCGCGGCAGGGCGGCAGAAACGTCGCCCAGGCCGCCGGTCTTGACCAGATCGGCGATTTCCGACGTGACGAACAGGACTTTGCGTTTGTTCGGGTTATGCCGGGAGTCGGCGCCGGGTGCCTTGGCTGTCGTGGTGAAGTCCGTGGTCACAGACGCACGGTTGTCCGGGGTGAAATGCTCTACATGAGGTTCGACAGCGGCACTGATCATACTTCTCTCCGTCCCTATGTTGCGGGTGTGGTCACCCGTAGTGTTGTTGTGTGTCTGCTTAAGGTTCTCTCTGTGTGTGGAATCAACCTTGCGTTCCGTGCCCGTAAACCATGCGCGCAAGCGCTAAGCGAGGCGGCAGTCCAGCCGACGGCGTACATACGTTCTGGGGTGGTTGGGGCGCATCCGGATGCCCGGAAATGTAGCCCCTTACTGTTGCAGACCTACTGCGATTTCAGAAAGTTCGACTTATTTCTGTCGTATTTTCCAGACAATCTCGTGGCCGAATACTGAGTGTAGGAGAGATCACGCGAAATATGTGACCCGCTGGTCACTTTACTTTCGCTCGATGGCTTGCCGTACAATCGGCGCTCTGCCTCGGCAGTTGCCGGGCCATTTTTTTATTGCGCGTTGGGGATGACAATGGACGTCGAACAGATTCTGGTACTGCAAGCCAGCTACAGCAACCCGATGCACGCCGAGGCGATTGCGCTGGTACTCGACCACTACGCGCGCGACCCGATGGGGGGCGGGCAGCCGCTTGATCCGCAGCTGTTGGCGCAGCTACCGCAAGAGCTTGCCAAACGCCCTCATGCTTTCAGCGTGTTGGCCTTTGTCGGTGGCCAGCCTGCAGGCCTGGTGAATTGCTTTGAAGGATTTTCCACCTTTGCCTGCCGGCCACTGGTCAATATCCATGACGTGTCGGTGGTGCCTGAGCATCGTGGTAAAGGCCTGAGCCACAAGATGTTGGCCAAGGTCGAAGAGATCGCCCGGCAGCGTGGTTGCTGCAAACTGACCCTGGAAGTGCTCGACGGCAACCCTGCCGCCCAGGGCAGTTACCGCACCTTTGGCTTTGAGCACGCCCGATTCGACCCGGCCCACGGCGCCATGCAGTTTTGGCACAAGGCGCTGTGATCACCGCCTAGCTGGCTGGCAGTAATGATGAGTGATGGCTGTCGATCA
Organism: Pseudomonas sp. NUPR-001; assembly: GCF_052147955.1. Lineage (NCBI taxonomy): Bacteria > Pseudomonadati > Pseudomonadota > Gammaproteobacteria > Pseudomonadales > Pseudomonadaceae > Pseudomonas > Pseudomonas sp. NUPR-001. The sequence continues at coordinate 3,464,518 of NZ_CP197353.1, read as the reverse complement.
GCCAGCGCTCACCGTCCAGACGGTAGGTGAATGAATAGCGTGCGGGCACCTGTTCACCGGTCTGGGCAAAGGTAAAGGTGTACAGCCCTGACAGGCTGGCCATGTTGCAGCCCAACGTGACGTGGTGGGTATCCAGTTCACCGGAGGGCTGCTTGCTGAGGAAGCCTGTGAAGTAATCCACACGGCTTGCGGTATTCAGGCGTGGCTCGCTGGACAACGTCGGTAACAAAATCGCATCGTCGCGGTAGAGCGCTGCCACCTGTTGCGGTTCACCACTGTGCAAGCTGGCGTTCCACTGATTGAAGAGTTCGAGCACCTGCGCTTCGCTGATCAGCGCACAGTTCGATGCCTGCACAGGGAAAGAGGCCATGCTCAGCAAGGCCAGCGGTAAAAACAGGGAACAGTGTTTCATGCAAAGGGCCCATCAGATAGGCGACGCTCATGGCGCCTGGGCCCTTAATGTGCGAGCAATGCCACAGTGGGTGACATCGGGAGCAATCTCCACTGCACAGTCACACCGCTGCGGTTTTTGCTCCCGCCTGGGCTTGTTGCAGTTGCAGGCTCAGCTGCGCGACTTGCTGCTGGAGGCGGTCGCGCTCTTCGCGCAAGCGTCGCAATTCATCCCGGTGTACCGTCACGTAGAGGGTCTGGGGCGGCATTTTCGGTAGAAGGGTTGCCATTGCACACCTCGCAAATGGTGGGTCATTGTTGCAAGCGTAGCTGCTCGATCGGGCGCGATTCTGAATTCTTTTTGCAGCGATGGGAACTTTTTTGTTTCTTGCTGTCTTGCCGCTCGTCGATGAACCAAGCCGACCCAGGCTGGACTAACCTTTAACGCTTGAGTGGTGTGTTTTTATCAGTCAGGGGAGCATCGGCACATGCAACTGGGAATCGTGGGGCTCGGCCGCATGGGCGGCAATATTGCACGGCGTTTGATGCGCGGTGGTCATCGCACGGTGGTGCACGACCGAGATCACGGCGCGGTGAAAACCCTGGAGGCCGAGGGCGCCAATGGCGCCCATGACCTGGGCGCGCTGGTGGCCAAGTTGAAACAGCCACGCGCGGTCTGGGTCATGCTCCCCGCAGGTGAGGCAACCGAGCAGACCATCGCCCAGCTGGCCGATCTGCTGGATGCCGATGACGTGATCATCGATGGCGGTAACACCTTCTACAAAGACGATATCCGCCGCGCCCAAGAGCTGGCCAAGCGTCAGTTGCATTACATCGATGTCGGCACCTCAGGTGGCGTCTGGGGCCTGGAACGCGGCTATTGCATGATGATCGGTGGCGAGCAAAGTGTTGTCGAGCGCCTCGATCCGCTGTTTGCCACGCTGGCCCCGGGAGTCGGCAGCATTGCCCGTACCCGCGGACGCCAGGGGCCTGCAGGTCGCGCCGAACAGGGTTACATCCACGCGGGCCCGGCGGGTGCCGGGCACTACGTGAAAATGATCCATAACGGCATCGAGTACGGCCTGATGCAGGCCTATGCCGAAGGTTTTGACATCCTCAAGAGCAAAGGCAGCGACGCCTTGCCCGCCGACCAGCGCTTCGACCTGGATGTTGCCGAGATCGCCGAGGTGTGGCGCCGCGGCAGCGTGGTCACCTCCTGGCTGCTGGATTTGACCGCTGACGCCCTGGTGGCCGACCCGCAACTGGGTGGCTACAGCGGCTCGGTGGCCGACAGCGGCGAAGGGCGCTGGACCATCGATGCGGCTGTGGAACAGGCGGTGCCGGTGCCGGTATTGTCCAGCGCCTTGTTCGCTCGCTTCCGCTCCCGACAGCAGCAGGGCACCTATGCCGACCGCATGCTGTCGGCGATGCGCTTCGGCTTTGGTGGTCACGTTGAGAAGAAAACCGAATGAGTAAACCTCAGATCGACGCGGCACCGCCGTGCACGCTGTTCCTCTTTGGTGCCAATGGCGATCTGGTCAAGCGCCTGTTGATGCCGGCCCTGTACAACCTCAGTCGTGACGGGCTGTTGGATAAAAACCTGCGAATCGTTGGCATTGACCATAACCCGGCCAGCGACGCGGAGTTCGTCGAGCGTCTGCACGCGTTCATGCATGAGCGTGACAAGGCAAGCCAGGGCGCGCACTGCCTGGATGAGAAACTCTGGGGCCGCCTGGCCAAGCGCATTGGCTATCAGACCGGCGATTTCCTCGACGAGGCTACCTATCAAGCCATTGCCCGACGGATCGCCAGAAATCCCAGTGCCAACGCGGTGTTCTACCTTGCCACGTCGCCACGATTCTTCGGCGACGTGGTTCAGCGTCTGGGCGCTGCAGGGCTGCTGGATGAAAGCCAGGGCTTTCGCCGCGTGGTCGTGGAAAAACCCTTTGGCTCCGACCTTGCCAGCGCAGAAGCGCTCAACGCCTGCCTGCTCAACGTCATGAGCGAAAAGCAGATCTACCGTATCGACCATTACCTGGGCAAAGAAACGGTGCAGAACATTCTGGTCAGCCGCTTCTCCAACGGTATCTTCGAAGCGTTCTGGAACAACCATTACATTGACCACGTGCAGATCACCGCGGCCGAAACCGTTGGTGTGGAAAGCCGGGGTGCCTTCTATGACGGCACTGGCGCACTGCGCGACATGGTGCCTAATCACCTGTTCCAACTGCTGGCCATGGTGGCGATGGAGCCGCCAGCAGCCTTTGGCGCTGATGCGGTACGCAGTGAAAAAGCCAAGGTCATTGGTGCCATACGGCCCTGGTCGAAGACCATGGCCTTGAAGAACTCGGTGCGTGGCCAGTACACCGCCGGCAAACAGGGACGCAAAAAATTACCCGGTTACCGCGAAGAACCCCGGGTCGACCCGCACAGCCAGACCGAAACCTACGTGGCCCTGAAGGTCATGATCGATAACTGGCGCTGGGTGGGTGTGCCGTTCTACCTGCGCACTGGCAAGCGCATGAGTCAACGCGACACTGAAATTGCCATCTGTTTCAAACCGGCGCCGTATGCGCAGTTTCGCGATACCGAGGTCGAGCGGTTACAGCCCAATTACCTGCGTATCCAGATCCAGCCCAACGAGGGCATGGCCTTTGACCTGCAGGCCAAGCGTCCGGGGCAGGCGTTGATCATGGAGAACATCGAGCTGGGTTTTGCCTACAAGGACTTCTTCGAAATGCGCCCGTCCACCGGCTACGAGACCCTCATCTACGACTGCCTGACCGGTGACCAGACCCTGTTCCAGCGCGCCGACAACATCGAAAACGGCTGGCGCGCCGTGCAGCCGTTTTTGGATGCCTGGAAAGAGGCGGGGGAGGTGCAGCCCTATGCGGCCGGTGAGGACGGGCCAGTGGCGGCGGATGAGCTGCTGAGCCGCGAGCGGCGGGTATGGCATCCCATCGGCAAGTGAGGCCCACCGGTAGGAGCGGGCTTGCCCCGCGATGCGCTGTGACTGACAGACCGCAATCGCGGGACAAGCCCGCTCCTACCGTGCGTAATCGATTACAACCAGTAGGTCACTGCCCACCAGCCCAGGCCGCCCATCACTACGGTGTAAGGCAGGGCCATCCACACCATGCGCCCGTACGACAGGCGAATCAGCGGGGCAATTGCCGAGGTCAGCAGGAACAGGAACGCTGCCTGGCCATTGGGGGTGGCGACGCTCGGTAGGTTGGTGCCGGTGTTGATGGCCACCGCCAGGGTCTCGAAGTGTTCACGGCTCATATGGCCGTTGAGGAACGCCTGCTTGACCTCGGTGATGTAGATGGTCGCCACGAACACGTTGTCGCTGATCGCCGACAGCAAACCGTTGGCAATGAACAACATGCCTGGTTGCTGATCAGCCGGCAGCGCCAGCACCCACTGGATCAGCGGGGTAAACAGCTGTTGATCATGGATCACAGCCACCACCGCAAAGAACACCACCAGCAGCGCGGTGAACGGCATGGCATCCTGGAACGCACGGCCCAGGCGGTGTTCGTCGGTGATGCCGGTGAACGAGGTGATCAATACGATCACCAACAAGCCGATCAAGCCCACTTCAGCGATGTGCAGGCCCAGGCTGACAATCAGGATCAACGCGGCCACGCCTTGTACCAGCAAGGCGGCACGTTGCTGCGAGGTGCGCTGGGCATCGTCTTCGGCAGCATAGGCCGCCAGCACCTGGCGCACGTTGTCTGGCAGCAAGGTGCCGTAGCCAAACCAGCGCAGCTTTTCCAGCAGCACGCAGGTCACAAGGCCGGCAACCAGCACGGGCAGTGACACCGGGGCCACCTTGAGGAAAAAGTCGCCGAAGTGCCAGCCCATTTCATGGCCGATCAGCAGGTTCTGCGGCTCGCCCACCAAGGTGCACACGCCACCCAGGGCAGTACCCACCGCGCCATGCATCAGCAGGCTCCGCAGGAAGGCGCGAAATTGTTGCAGGTCATCGCGCTGCATCTGGGCGATGTCCTGGTCGCTGTCCAGGTTCGACTCTTCCCGCGGATTGGCGCCCGAGGCGACCCGGTGGTACACCGAGTAGAAACCCACCGCAGCACTGATGATCACCGCGGTAACCGTCAGGGCATCGAGGAACGCCGAGAGGAAGGCGCAGAGAAAGCAGAACAGCAAGGCCAGCAGCGCCTTGGAGCGTACCCCGAGAAGAATTCGCGAGAACACGAACAGCAGCAGGTCTTTCATGAAGTAGATCCCGGCGACCATGAACATCAACAGCAGGATCACCGGGAAGTTGTGCTGCAGCTCGTCATACAGCGCCTGCGGCGTGGTCATGCGCAGTACCAGGGCTTCGGCTACCAGCAAGCCGCCGGGCATCAACGGGTAGCACTTGAGGGCCATGCCCAAGGTAAAGATGAACTCGATCACCAGCACCCAGCCGGCTACCACCGGGCCCTGGGTGAACAGCAGGACCGGGTTGAGAATCAGGAACAGGCACAGGGTGGCCTTGTACCAGCGGGGCGACTGTCCGAGGAAGTTGTGGGCCAGGGCGCCGGCGAGGGAGCGGGGCATGAAAATGTATCCTAATAATTCTACAGGAGCGCACGGTGCCGGATACGCGCCGTCAGATCAAGGTAAAAGTCCCGGTTTTGGCACAAGCACGGCCTTGGTCGTATTCCGCGCCTTGATATAGTCGGCGGATTGACCAGCCCCTCTCAAGGAACGCAATTGTGAGCGACTACCAAGCACTCGAAGTTGAACTTACCGCCTATCAGGCCTTCAAGGTCGAGCTGAAGAACAGCATCGCCCACGTGCAGATCAACCGCCCGGAAAAATACAACGCCATGAATGCGGCGTTCTGGAGCGAAATCGTCGATATCTTCAAGTGGATCGACGACACCGATGCAGTGCGTGCAGTGGTGATCAGCGGGGCGGGTAAACACTTCTCTGCTGGCATCGACCTGATGCTGCTGGCCTCGGTGGCCAATGAGCTGGGCAAGGATGTCGGGCGCAACGCGCGTCTGTTGCGCCGCACCATTTTGCGCATGCAGGCCTCGTTCAATGCCGTGGACAATTGCCGCAAGCCGGTGCTGGCAGCCATCCAGGGCTATTGCATTGGCGGCGCTATCGACCTGGTGTCGGCCTGCGATATGCGCTACTGCAGCAACGACGCACAGTTTTCGATCAAGGAAATCGACATGGGCATGGCTGCCGATGTCGGCACCTTGCAGCGCCTGCCGCGGATCATCGGCGACGGCATCATGCGCGAGCTGGCCTACACCGGGCGTACGGTGGAGGCCGACGAGGCGCAGCGTATCGGCCTGGTCAACCGGGTGTACGACAGCCATGAGGCATTGCTCGAAGGAGTCTTTGCCATTGCCGCCGAAATTGCGGGAAAATCCCCCATTGCCGTGGCCGGCACCAAGGAAATGCTCAGCTATATGCGCGATCACCGGATCGACGATGGCCTGGAGTACATTGCCACCTGGAACGCCGCCATGCTGCAATCCACCGATCTGCGGGTGGCCGTGGCTGCCCACATGAGCAAACAGAAACCCGAGTTCGCCGACTGATTGCAGCGGCGGGCCCGCGCAAGGAACCGGAACATGGCTGTGCGTTGGACCACCGCGGTACTGGACACGACATTGGCGGGCGGCCTGGCGGTCGCGCGCTGCAGTGAAGGTTTTCTGGTTGATGCCAACGGCGCGTTGTTCCCGCGCGACTGGCTCAAGCGTCAGGACCTGGACGTGCTGTTCGAGCATGGCATCGGCCATTTCGATGGGCAGCCGGTGTACCTGCTCGAACTGCGCCAGGCGCAGGCGGTGCCGGCTTGCAGCTGGCGCGGCTTGCGCCAGTTCATGCTGGAAGGTGATTTCGACACCTACAAGATTCTCGGCTACGCAGCGCAGATCGCTACCTGGGCCCGCGAACACCGGTTTTGCGGCAGTTGTGGCCAGGCTATGACGCAGATCCCCCTGGAGCGCGCGATGCACTGCCAGCCCTGTGACTTGCGCAGCTATCCGCGCATTTCGCCGAGCATGATCGTGCTGATCACCCGCGGCGACGAAATTCTCCTGGCGCGTTCACCGCGTTTTGTCACCGGGGTCTACAGCACCCTGGCCGGCTTTGCCGAGCCGGGTGAGTCCGCCGAAGACTGCCTGGTGCGCGAGGTGCGCGAAGAAGTGGCGATCGAGGTGCAGAACATTCAGTACGTCGGCAGTCAGTGCTGGCCGTTCCCGCACTCGATGATGCTCGGCTTTCATGCCGAGTACGCCAGTGGCGAGATTGTCATGCAGCCGGACGAGATCGAGGATGCACAATGGTTCCGGGTCGATGCGCTGCCGCCGTTGCCAGCGGGGCGCTCGATTGCCCGGTACCTGATCGATCTGTACGTGGCGCGGCGTTTAGGCCTGGCCGAACCAGTGCTGCCACGCTAGGCGCACAGTCAGGGCCAGCACCACGGTGATGAACACTGGGCGGATGAACTTGCTACCGCCACTGATGGCGGTGCGCGCACCGAAGAACGCGCCGACCATCAGCGCTGAGCCCATGGACAGACCGACCAGCCAGTCGACCTGCCCGGAAAAGATGAACACCGACAACGCCGCCGCATTGCTGACGAAGTTCATGCTGCGCGCCACACCGCTGGCCTTGACCAGGTCGATGGGGTAGAGCAGCAAGGTACTCACCGTCCAGAACGCCCCGGTGCCAGGGCCGGCCACGCCATCATAGAAACCCAGGGTCAGGCTCTGGGGCAGTTGCCATTTCTTTTTCACCGGCGCATCGGCATCCAGTGGCGCCTTGGGCGTGCCGCCGAACAGCAGGTACACACCGCAGAGAAAGACGATCACCGGCAGCATCTTGTTCAGCCACTCGGCGGGCAGGTAGTGCGCTACCACCGCACCGATCAGGGCACCGACAAAGGTGCCGATCAAGGCGTGGCGCCACTGCGCCGGATGGAACAGCTTGCGCCGGTAGTAGGTGAAGCTGGCGGTCGCCGAGCCGAAGGTCGAGCTGAGCTTGTTGGTGCCCAGCACCAGGTGCGGCGGCATGCCGGCAGTGAGCAGGGCGGGGGTGGTCAACAGTCCGCCGCCGCCGGCGATGGCATCGATAAAACCGGCAACAAAGGCAACGGCGGCAAGAATGGCGAGGGTGGTCAGGTCTACGCTAAGTTCGAAAGGCATGGCATGGGCTTAATCGGGTGGGCACAGAAGGAGCTGCGCCCGAGGCCCGGTATGGTAATAGAGTCCAGGCCCGGTGTCAGGGTCGGCTGCGGCTTTCGCGTGTGCCGGTGCTCAGCCGGGCAGCACACCATGCAATACCAGGCGAGTGATGCTCGCCACCGCACTGTCCAGATCGGCACTCAGTGGTGTGCCCTGGTCGGTATCGGTGCTCAGTTGCGCATTGAAGTTGGCGTAGGCCTGGGTGGTCGCCCACAAGCTGATCAGCAGGTGTTTGGCATCGACAGCATTCAGCTGGCGGTTGTCGATCCAGTGCTGCAGGCACGCCACGCCCTTCTGAATCTCGCCTTGCAGACGTTCGGTCTGCTCCGCCGGCAGATGCCGGGCGCCGTGCATCATCTCGGCAATAAACACCCTGGCCGCCCAGGGTTGGCTGCGGATGATGCTGAGTTTGGCGCGGATCAGGCGATCGACGGCCTCCAGCGGATCACTGGCAGGGCTCAACTGGGCAAAGGCATCCAGGTACTGCGGGGTAATGCTGTCGAGCACCTGCTGGTAGAGGTTTTCCTTGGAGTGGAAGTAGTAATTGACGTTGGCCTTCGGCACGCCGCTGAGCGTCGCCACCTCACTCAAGGTGGTAGCGGCGAAGCCTTTGCGGGCAAAGGATTTTGCCGCCATGCGCAGAATCAGCGCGCGATTGCGCCGCCCAGGCGCGTTGGCCTTTTTCTCCAGCGGTTGGTGTTCCCCACACGCTGCGCTGCCTGTCGTGCTCGCAGGTTCCTCATACAGCATGTGTTCCATTTACGCGCTCGCCTGGCTGGTTCAACAGCTTCGCAATATACAAAAATATATAGCGGTAGTGATAGTTTTCCGCAGGAAAATGCCTGCGCAGGCTTTAGCTCAAGGTTCTTGTCACATTCTGCGACAACGGGCCGCACCCCGAAAATCAAGGGTTACAGACGTACGGGGCGATAGGTGCTGGAACCTTGGCAGAGCGCCATGACAAAATGTCGCGCTTTCTCGACAGGCCTCCTACACGAGGCGCAACACCTTCCCAAAAGGATGGTTACATGACTGATTTACTGACCCGGCGCCAGATCATGGCCGGGATCAGCCTGCTGGGCCTGGGCGCCCTGGTAGGTTGCGACCCCCGCTCCGGTGGTGTGCTCGATTTCAAATACGGCAAGGACATGAGTAACAAGATCCTTGGTCGCTCATTCAAGCTTAAAGACACCCAGGGTAACCCACGCACCCTGTCGAGTTTCTGGGGCACGATGCCCATGGTGTTCTTCGGATTTACCCAGTGCCCGGCGGTATGCCCGACCACGCTGGCCCGTGCGGCGCAGATCAAAAAGTTGATGGGGCGCGATGGCGGTTTCCTGCAGGTGGTGTTCATCAGCCTGGACCCGGAGCGTGATACCCCCGAAGTGCTTGATGCCTACGTCAAGGCGTTCGACCCTTCGTTCGTGGCGCTGACCGGTACCCTGGAAGAAACAGCCGCTGCGGCCAAGGAATTCGGTGTGTTCTACGAGAAGGTGCCCAGTGGCGACACCTATACCATCTCGCACACCTCGACCAGTTACGTCTTCGATTCCCGTGGCCAGTTGCGCCTGGGGTTGTCTCATTCACTGACCGCTAAAGAGTGTACGGAAGATCTGCTCACGGTCATGGAGGTTTGCTGATGCCTATGTTCAAACGTACCTTGGCCGCGCTGGCCCTCATCGGCCTGGCGCTGCCAGCGGTTGCGGACACCACCGTCAGTGATGCCTGGGTTCGCGCCACCGTGCCGCACCAGCAGTCCACCGGTGCCTTCATGACCCTCACCGCCAGCAGCGACAGCAAGCTGGTGGAGGTGCAGTCACCTGTGGCCGAGATCGTCCAGGTGCATCAGATGACCATGGACAACGATGTCATGGGCATGAAGCAGGTGCAGAGCGTCGAGTTGCCAGCAGGCAAGGCGGTGAGCCTCGACCCTAACGGTTACCACGTGATGCTGATGAAGCTCAAACAACAGGTCAAGGAAGGCGAGCAAGTCCCGCTGACCCTGGTGATTGAAGACGCCAAGGGCCAGAAGCAGCGCCTGGAAGTCAACGCGCCAGTACGCGCGCTGAACGCCGAAGCCATGCACGGCCACGAGCACATGCACTGACAGTGTGTGGGAGCGGGCTTGCCCCGCGATGGCGGTGTATCTGACACACCGCCATCGCGGGGCAAGCCCGCTCCCACAGCAAGCCCGCTCCCACACAGGATGATCAACACAGTCAGCGTTTACGGCGCCTGCCGGTGACCATCGACAGCGGCAGGTTTTCCTTCAGGCGCAGGCTTTCGAATACGGCTGCAGCAATGTGCAGACAAACCAGCGCCAGCAAGGTGTTGGCCATGTACTCATGAATATCCCGCGGCAACTCTTCGCCCCAGAAGTAATCCACTTCCTCCATCAGAAAGCCACTCAAACCCAGGCCGAGCATAAGGGCCAGCATCAGCACCATCACCAGCGCCCCAAGCGGGGAGTGGCCCAGGCGGTGGTAATCCTCGCCGCTGAACAGGGCCTGCAGGTGCCACTTCACTCTGCCCGGGGTCGGCCAGAAGTCTTTCCAGCGCGCAGCCGGTGTGCCGACAAACCCCCAGCCAGCGCGAATCAGCACGATGGCAACGCCGTAGTAGCCGAGCCAGCGATGCCAGCCATCACCCTCTTCGGTGAAGAAGTATCCGCCGACAAACGCCAGCACCAGCGACCAATGACAAAACCGCACCAAGGGATCCCAGAGGCGCAGGGTGCCGTTGCTCACTTCAATCGATCTCTTCTTTTACCTTGTTGCCACTGACCGGGTCGAAATAGATCTCGACTTTGCGTTTATCCTTGTCCCAGCCATAGATCTCGTAGCAGTTGCCGTCGGTGACTTTGAATTTCTTGATCTCGTAACCCTGGCTTTTCAACGATTGCTGAAAAGTGTCCGGGTTTTGCCACTGGGCTTTGTCGGCCTTGGTGCATTCGGTTTTGGCCAGGGCCAAGGGGCTAGCGATCAGCAATGCAACGAGCAAAAGATTACGCATGACGAGTCCTCGTGAAGGGCAAACACGCGGCAGCACAGCCATGAAGCCGGATTAAGCTTGAGTCAGGGCGTGCGGCGTTGCGAATACATCGCCAAGCCGTGGTGCCCTGCAGGGATCGATCAACGAAAGCGTGGCAGCGGGCGGTCGACTTTCAGTGAAGTCAGGGTCTTTTTGACCAGTGCCCCGTCTGCTTCCACTGCCTTGAGGCTGGCGCGGATCCTGCCAGCAGCGGGTACGTCGCCCTGACGGTCGATCCAGTCGGCAATTTCTTTGCAGGCGCTGGCCAGCGTGGCTTGCCGGTGGTCGATCAAGGTCAGTAGCGTGGTGATGTCTTTTTCGGACATGGTGCAATCCTCCTTTCGGCGACTTCAGTGTAGCAGTGCCGAGGAAATCTGCTGTCGCCAGCCGGGCGCTGTACAGGTGACAGGCTTTGCCCTGACGTACTATCCTTGCCCGCAAGCGATACCCCGCATACTTATAATCCATTCCTCAGCGCACACGCTTGCACTCAGGCCCGACGGCCATGAGCGCTTCATGCTGGGCGCGCACTTGCGTCCGGCACCTGCAATCGATCTGGAGTAACACCCCCACCGATGACTACACCTGTGGATGCGCGAGCCGGCAGCTGGCTCAGTGTGATCGCCCTGGCCTTGGCAGCCTTTATTTTCAACACCACTGAATTCGTGCCAGTGGCGCTACTCAGTGACATTGGCGCCAGTTTTGACATGTCCACCGCGCAAGTTGGCCTGATGCTGACCATTTACGCCTGGGTGGTCGCCCTGGCGTCGCTGCCGATGATGCTGCTGACGCGTAATGTCGAGCGGCGCAAATTGCTGATCGTGATCTTTGTGTTGTTTATCGCCAGCCATTTACTGTCCTGGGTGGCGCAGAGTTTTACCACGCTGTTGCTCAGCCGCATCGGCATCGCGTTGGCTCATGCGGTGTTCTGGGCAATTACTGCGTCGTTGGCTGTGCGTGTGGCGCCGCCAGGGCAGCAGGCCAAGGCGCTGGGGCTGTTGGCAACCGGCACCACCCTGGCGATGGTGATGGGTATCCCGCTGGGCCGGGTAGTCGGCGAGGCATTGGGTTGGCGCACGACCTTTCTGGCCATCGCCGGGGTGGCGCTGGCGACCTTGCTGTGCCTGGTGAAGTCGCTGCCGTTGTTGCCCAGCCAGAACTCCGGGTCGTTGCGCAGCGTGCCGGTGCTGTTCAAGCGTCCGGCGTTGGTGACCGTGTATGTGCTGGTCGCGTTGGTCATCGCCGCCCAGTTCACCGCCTACAGCTACATCGAACCGTTTGCCTTGAACGTCGCCCAGGTCGGAGGCGAGCGCACGACCCTGCTGTTGCTGCTGTTTGGTGGCGCCGGCGTATTTGGTTCGCTGCTGTTCAGTCGCTACAGCGAACGTTTTCCCAGCGCGTTTTTGCTGGCCGCCATTGCCCTGCTTGCCAGTTGCCTCTTGCTGCTGTTGCCGCTGTCGGGTGAGTTCAGCCTGCTCGGTACCCTGAGTGTGTTCTGGGGCATCGCGATCATGTGCTTCAGCCTGGCGTTGCAGTCGAAGGTGTTGATTCTGGCGTCTGATGCCACGGATGTGGCGATGGCGATGTTCTCCGGGATCTATAACATTGGCATCGGTGCCGGGGCGCTGATCGGTAGCCTGGTCAGCGTACACCTGGGATTGGCCAACATCGGGTTGGTTGGCGGGGCGTTGGCGCTGCTGGGGCTGGTGTTGTGTGCAGTCACCACCTATCGGTTTTCCAGGTCAGCGGCGGGCAACGGGCTTGCCGGTGACCAACGGTAAGCAGGTCGGTTAGCGCGGATAGAGGCCACGCTCCTCGAAATAGGCCTCCAGGACGTGCGGGTCAGCACTGCTCCAGACGCCGGCAATGTAGGTATCCGGCCGTATCAGGTAGACCGCATCGCGCACCAGGCCCGCCGCCTGATGCGCTTCGCTCCAGATGAATACGTCTACCGGGATGCCGTGGCCGCTGCACCATTGCACCAGGCTGGCGCCCACTGCGCCGTACACCTGCACTTGCCAGCACATGCGGTTCAGACCGGCGAAGTTGTCGCGTCCGCCTTCGGCAACCCAGGGTAAGCGATCGCCTCCCTGGACGTGCCCGGCATTGCCGGTACTCAACGGCATGTAGCGATAGTTGAGGTTGATCTGCGAAACGCTGCGAAACAGATACTCGCGCGCTGCCTTGAACGCCACCATTCGCGGGATCACCCGCGGCGCCAGGCGCGTGCGCAACAAGGCCGCCAGGCGGCCATCGGCAGTCACAAAGTTGAACACCTGGTCGGTGGTCGACACCAGGCGTTTGGCAAAGGCGCTGCGTTCAATTTCATAGGTATCGAGCAGGCTCGGTTGAGCGCTGCCCTTGAGGACGCTGGCCAGTTTCCAGGCCAGGTTGATGGCATCACCAATGCCGGTATTCATGCCCTGGCCACCGGCTGGACTGTGGACATGCGCCGCGTCACCCAGAAGAAAGGCAGACTGGCGGCCGAAGTGCTCCGCTACCCGATGGTGGACTCGGTAGGTGGAGAACCAATTCACCTGCTGCACCTCCACATGCAGGTGCTCAATGGCGCGGCGGCTGACGTCGGCGAAACGCAACTGTTCGGCGTGCTCGGCACGTTGGTCGCGTACCGTACCAATCAGCCGCGCGCGACCACTGCCTGCCAGTGGAAACACTGCAAGAAAATCGGCCTCGTCCAGGTCCACATGCAATTCGCCGTTGAGTGCCGGGCCTGAGGCCTGCACATCGGCAACGTAGAACACTTGTTGATAGGTACCGCCGGGAAAGCCGATCCCCAGTGCTTTACGCACCGTAGAGCGGGCACCGTCGCAGCCGGCCACATAGCGCGCCTGACAGTGTTGCTCCGGGTCATCGGCATGCTGCAAGCGAGCGCTGACGCCTCGCGTATCCTGGTTGAGTTCCAGCAGTTCGGTCTCGCGCTCTACCTCAACACCGTAGCCCTGCAGGCGTTCGATCAACAGCTTTTCGTGCTCATCCTGAGGGTAAATATGCAGGAAGGGGTAGGGGGTAAAACCGCCCCCAATGCTGCTGAAGGGCAAATGGGCCGCCGCCTGGCCTTTGACCCAGAGATTGGCCGCAGGCACCCGATGGCCCTGTTCAAGGATGGCGGCAGTCAGGTCCAGCTGGCGGTACAGCTCCAGGGTCCGCGCCTGCACCGCCAAGGCACGGGAGGTGGTACCGGGCGCGGCGCTCTTGTCGATAATGCGTACCTTGATGCCAAGTTTGCTCAGCCACAAGGCCAGCACCAGCCCGGTCGGGCCGGCGCCTACGATCAATACCTCACAGCGCTTCATCGCGCGCGCTCCTCAGCGCTGGGCGAACGCCAGGTTCAGGCCCAGGCCGGCAAAGGATGCAGCAAAACTGCGGCGCAACCAGTCTTGAACCCGCGGCGATTCAATCACCGCACGGCGGAAGACGTTGGCCAGCAGGCCGTACAACACAAACACCACGAAGGTCATGAGCATGAACACCCCGCTCAGGCTGAGCATCTGCCCCGTGACCGATCCGCCTTGCGGCGTGATGAACTGAGGCAGAAAGGCCAGAAAGAACAAGGTCAGCTTGGGGTTGAGGATATTCAACAAACCGGCACGCAACATCAGGCTGCCAGCGCTGCTGACTTTGCTGTTGCGATCCACGACAAAGGCCGAGCGGTCGCGCCAGGTAGCGTAGGCCAAGTATAGAAGGTAGGCGACACCTGCAAATTTCAGGGCCTGGAAGGCCAGGGCGCTGGTGTGCAGAATCGCCGACAGGCCGAGGATCGAGGCCAGCAGGTGGGGGATGATCCCGGCGGTACAGCCCAGTGCGGTGTACAGGCTGGCGCGTTTACCGGCCACCAGCGCGGTGGAGATGGTCAGGATCACGCCGCTGCCTGGTATCAGCACGACGATCAGGCAAGTGATGAGAAAATCCAGGCTTGGCATTTGTAGTGCGCTCCATGCGGTAGTAAGGGGAGAAGGTGAAGCGCCTTAACATACACCCGACTTCAGTCCGCCTTCCAGCGCTCAAGTAATGCGCATGGTACTCACTTCGGTTTCAGTAACTAAAATAACCGGGTGTTGCGTCATTGCCGGGGCAGCCTTTAATGCCGGAATAAGATGAACTTGCGAAGTTTGTAAGGGCGCGTTTCAGGTTTGCATAACGCCTGAAGTGATCTAGCATTTACATGAGCATGCGCTGCATTGGATCCATGGCGCGCTATAGGTGATCAGTGTAATGCCAGCGTTACACGGTGTTGGGGAAGTACGCCTGAGTAACTATTAGGTTCTCTACTTATTTGAGTCCAAGTTATTAATTTCTAATGTTTAGTAGTGGGGGTGATATTTTAATTGTGCTGGTGTGTTGAAAGTGCTCAAAGGTCGGAGCACTTGGGAGAACCCTTATGGACCATGAGCATGATCTGTTAGAGCGGCTGCGCAACGGTGATGCTCATGCGCTGGAGGGCTTGATAAAAAAGCATCATGCGTTTCTCATTACACTGGTAACCCCGCTGGTCGGCCCAGACGCTGCCGATGATGTCGCTCAGGAAACCTGGTTGAAGGCGGTCGCGGCCGTTGGCATGTTCGAAGGGCGTTCAAAATTTCGTACCTGGCTGGCAAGAATCGCCATCAATGAAGCTCACTCCATCAACCGCCGCAAGGGGCGCGAGGTGTCGCTGGACGGCTGGGGTTTTGATCGCTACTCGCCCATCATCTCCAGCGTCGATAAAGATGACGCATGGCTGTCGATCCCCAGGCAATGGCACCACGACGGCCCGGAGGAACTGCTCGCCGAAGTCGAGTTGCATGCCTATATCCGAAAGCAGTTGCATGACTTGCCGACAGCGCAGCGCAATGTAGTGATCATGCGTGAGTTTGGCGGGTTGGAATACAAGGAAATTGCCAGTGCCCTGGGGATGACAGAAGGCAATGTACGCGTACATCTGCACAGAGGCCGCCAGCGCATGCGGGCGCGTCTCAGCGTCTTTCAACAGGACGGCCGGTTTTAACTTGCCATGGGCGTTCCGGTTATCGGCGCACCTCCCTGTGCGCGCGGTCAGCGTCAGTGTTCAGTGTGCACTGCGGTATTCTTCTCGGTCTCTGATGATGGGGGAGGTTAACCGAGGATCAAGCTCGTTAGTTTGTGGAAGTGCTTCTTTAGTTGTAGTTACGCCAGAGGCTGTTGGTTGTTCTTTGACCATTTGTACATAACGTTCGCCCGCATTTTGATCGAACTGACTTCTAGCGGCTGCATTTTCAAAATGATAGTTGAGCAAGCGATCACTACCACCTTCGGCAAGTAATAGTGTCGAGTTATTTGCGTTGCTTGCTGCGGTGCCAATACTGCTAAAGCAGGCAGCCGCAAGTAATACCGACATTTTAAATATCAGTTTCATGATGAAGCCCTCAGAAAGCTCAAGCGCTTGAGGCGTGCTATTCATAGACGAACGAGAAGGCGGTTTGTTACAGCCAATTTTTCGCGGCTTTCCGACGGATGCACCTTGCTTGCCAATCTGGCAATACCTTATGGTGCGAACCGATTTAGGCGGTTCGGCTTTAGGAACCAATGCTTATTAAGTGAGGTACTGCTTGATAATTCGCAATGCGCTTATTTCCAAATGTAGTGGTGCACGAACCATTCGATTTCTTTCCGCTATTGTACTGGGTTGTGCAATTGTTTCGGGGAGCGCCATTGCCACCCCGTTGACGCAGACAGTGCCAGTCGCGGACAGCCAGCAACGCCAGCAAGCCACCCAGCGGGTAAGTGCCTGGCGCGCTTTGATCAGCGACTCAAGCCATTTGTCAGATCAAGAAAAGCTGCAGCGGGTGAATGATTTCTTCAATCGCACGATTCGCTATGGCGAAGATATCGATGTATGGAAGCAATCTGATTACTGGGCGTCGCCCATGCAAACCGTAGAAAAGGGCATGGGCGATTGTGAAGACTTTGCCTTGGCTAAATTCTTCACCCTGCAACTGCTTGGTATTGCCGACAGTCAGTTGCGTATGGTTTACGCCACACAGACAGCAACACAGCAAGCGCATATGGTGCTCGGCTACTGGGCAAATGAACAGGCAGAGCCGGTGCTGTTGGATAACCTTGAAAAAGCCATGCTACCGATTAGCCAACGCAATGATTTAAACGTGAAATTCGCTTTTGATGAGCGCAATCTGTTCAGCTTTGATCATGCCCGCCTGCAATGGGTAAGTGGTGTCGATCAGTTACCGAACTGGCAGCCTTTGCTGCAAAGAGCCAAGCGTGAGGAATCGGTCATTGCCCGTGAAGAGGCAAGCGGCGCGCCTCACGAGCTGCTGCTGTCGGCGCTCAATTACTGATCTGCGCCAACGGCTGATCACTCGGCCTTGGCCCGGATGATGCGCCCGCTCTTGATCTCGTCGGCGTAAGCGTGGAGCTTGTCCGAATCTTTGTACAAGCGGTTCATCAGGTGCAGCACGGCAACCACATCGACACCGTCGATTCGCTCGGCCAGCCTGCTGATTTCGCCAGCGGTGCGCTCCAGGTTGGCGGCAACGCTTTTCAGGTCGCGCTTGAGTTCGGCGGAAGATTTTTTCAGGGCCATGGGGCCTCCTAGGTAGTGGCTTTGATCGCGGGGCAAGCCCGCTCCCACCCGATCGCTGTGGGAGCGGGCTTGCCCCGCGATGTTCATTCAGCCAGGAAACAAATACGGGCTCACACCACTGCGGCCATAACCCTCACGCTCCACCTCGGCATCCAGGGCCAGGGAGGCAAGGTCGTCGGCCAGCAGTTCCTGGTCGCGGTCTTTTTCCGGGTAAAAGACTTTCAGGTAGCTGTGACAATCGTTGCAGCTTTCGGCTTTGACCGCGGCATCCTGCCGTTCCAGCGACCAGTAGTCCAGCGCGCCGGTGGTTTCACAGTTACTGCATTTGACCCGCACCATGTGCCAACGGCATTCACACAGGCTGCACTGCAAATAACGCAAACCGGCTTGCGCGCCGGTCATCACCACACTGGCCAGCGGCGCACTGGCGCACACCGGGCAGTGTTGGCGCTGTTCACCCAGGGCAGCGCTGGCCGAGGCGGGCAGGGCGTTGGCCAGTTGGGTGAAGTACAGCGAAAGCGCTGCCCAGACAAACAACGCCCGCGCGCTACCGACCTGTGCATAGTCACCGGCCAGCAAGGCGCTGGCCAGGTGTTCCAGTTGCTCGGGGCTGTGCCCGCGCAATGCGTCCAGGGTACTGCGCACCGCCGGGTTGGCTTCAGGGTAAAGCTGATCGATGACCCCCTGCAGCAATTGCTGCCAATAGCGGTCGCGCGGATAGTCGCCAGTGGCCAGCGGCGCCTGGCCGTTGCCCAGCCGCTGTGCCAGCGAGTCTTTGAGCGCCTGCGGCAATGGCAGGCGCTCAAGCAGCTGCTGCTGGCTGTCAGCCAACTGCGCACAAAACCCCAGGTAGTCGCCCATGGCATGCCCTTCGGCCAGCTCACGCAGGCGTGCAGCGCGTTTGCGGTAACGGTCCTTGAGTGACGGCAGCACCACCGGGATGATTTCGTTGACCCCGCCCGTCGGCGTTTGTACGGGGTTCATTTGAATGCTGCTCATGATTTGCCCCCGTTTTTGCCTGACTTGCTGATCTGCCGGTACCAGCGATCATGGTGGGTTTTTGCCCAGCCACGGCTCACATAACCGGTGACCATGCCGCGAATCGATCCTTTGACCCAGAACGCCAGGTACGCATGGCCAATGATCAACAGGATCAGGCTGATGCCGGCAACGGCATGCAGCAGCAGACCAATGCGGATCGTGGGGATGGAGAACAGCGGCGCGAAGTAGGGCCGCCAGATCACCACGCCGCTGAGCAGCAACAGGGTGATCAGGCTCATGATCCCCCAGAACAGTACCTTCTGCCCGGCGTTGTATTTGCCGATGTTCAAGGCCGGGTCATGTTTACCGGCCAGTACCTGCTTGAGGTTCTTGAACCACTGCAGGTCTTCGCGCTCCGGCAGGTTGTAGCGCACGAAGCGCACGAACAGAAACATCAGCAGGACGAACACCACAACCCCGAAGAACGGGTGCAGGATGCGCGCCAGCTGCGGGGTGCCGAACACTGCGTTGAGGCCATTGAACGACGGGAAGAACCACGACAGCCCCGACAACGCCACGGCGAAAAAGCAGATCACCATGAACCAGTGGCAGGCGCGGTCGATGAAGCGGGTGCGCAGGATCAGTTTGTCGGTGTTCATGCGTGGCTATCCTCCTCGCGTTTCTCGTCCTGTTCGTCGACCTCGTTGGGGCCTACGCCGATGTAGTGGAACAGGGTGCCGGCCAGGGTGGCGAAAAACGCCGCGGCGGCCACCGGTTTCATCCAGCCTTTCCAGCCCTGGATGGCGCTGCTGATGCGCGGGTCGGTCGGCAACTTGTGGTACAGCTGCGGCTTGTCGGCATGTTGCAGCACGTACACCACATGGGTGCCGCCAACGCCCTGCGGGTCGTAGATGCCAGCCCCGGCAAAGCCGCGGCCCTGCAGCTCAGTGACGCGCTCACCGGCCTGATGCAGCATGTCTTGTTTGCTGCCGAAGTTGATCGCGCCGGTCGGGCAGGTTTTCACGCAGGCAGGCTCCTGGCCCACCGAAACGCGGTCGACGCACAGGGTGCACTTGTAGGCTTTGTTGTCTTTCTGGCTGATGCGCGGCACATCGAACGGGCAACCGGCGATGCAGTAGCCGCAACCGATGCAATGCTCGGATTGGAAATCGACGATGCCGTTGGCGTACTGAATGATCGCCCCCGGTTGCGGGCAGGCTTTCAGGCAGCCGGGGTCGGCACAATGCATGCAGCCGTCTTTGCGAATCAACCACTCGAGTTTGCCGCTTTCGTCTTCGACTTCATCGAAGCGCATCAGCGTCCAAGTGTCAGCCGTGAGGTCGGCCGGGTTGTCGTACACGCCGACGTTATGACCGACTTCGTCACGCAGGTCGTTCCATTCGTTGCAGGCCACCTGACAGGCTTTACAGCCGATGCAGATGCTGACGTCGATCAGCTTGGCCACTTCGGCCTGGTGGTCGCGGGTGTGCGGCGCCGGGGTCAGCACGTTGGTGGCTGAGCGGCGGACGATGTCTTGAGATTGCATGGACATGGTTTCGCCCTCAGACCTTTTCAATGTTCACGAGAAACGCCTTGTACTCCGGCGTCTGGGTGTTCGAGTCGCCAACGCCTGGAGTCAGGGTGTTGGCCAGGAAACCCTTGCGGGTAGCACCCTCGAAACCCCAGTGGCATGGGATACCGATGGTGTCGACCTGTTGGCCGGCAACGGTCAGTCGGCGGATGCGTTTGGTTACCACCGCTTTGGCCTTGATGTAGCCGCGCTGGGTGCTGACCTTGACGGTGTCGCCCTGAACAATGCCTTTTTCACCGGCGAGTTTTTCGCCGATCTCGATGAACTGCTCAGGCTGGATGATGGCGTTCAGGCGCGCGTGCTTGGTCCAGTGGCGGAACAACTCGGTGATCGAGTAGGTGGTGGCCACGTACGGGAAGTCTTCGCGTTTGCCCATGCGTTTACGGTCGCTTTCGTACACCCTTGCAGTCGGGCTGTAGGTGACTTGCGGGTGCAACGGGTTGCTCGCCAACGGGCTTTCGGTCGGTTCGTAGTGCTCAGGGAACGGGCCATCGTTCAGGGCACCGACCGAGAACAGTCGACCCAGACCTTCAGGCAGCATGATGAACGGATTGACCTTGCCACCAGGTGCTGCGGTCACGGCGAAGTCGGGAACGTCCACGCCGCTCCAGCGCTGGCCATCCCAACCAATCAACTGGCGCTTCGGATCCCAGGGTTTGCCTTGCGGGTCGGCCGAGGCGCGGTTGTAGAGAATGCGTCGGTTCTGCGGCCAGGCCCAGGCCCAGCCCGGTGTGCAGCCCAGGCCACTGTCGGCGTTGTCACGGCGGGCCATCTGGTTGCCTTGCTCGGTCCAGGAACCGGCGAAGATCCAGTTGAAGCACTGGGTGCTGCCGTCATCGCGCAGTTGCGAGAAGTCGTTGAGCAACTGGCCTTTGCGCAAGATCAAGTTGCCCTGTTCGTCATGCAGGTCGGCCAGGGCGCGGCCGTTGGACTCCTTGGCCACTTCTTCGGGTTTCGGGTCGTACGGGTCGGCATAGTCCCAGGCCATGTTGAGAATCGGCGCTGGGTTGGCGCCGCCTTCCTGCTGGTACAGCTCACGAATCTTCATGAACAGATGGCCGAGAATCTTGCCATCGTGCCAGGCCTCGCCCGGCGGTGCGGCGCCAGCCCAGTGCCACTGCAGCCAGCGTCCGGAGTTGACGATCGAGCCGTCTTCCTCGGCAAAACACGAGGAGGGCAGGCGGAACACCTCGGTCTGGATTGCGGCGGTGTCGACATCGTGCTGTTCGCCGTGGTTTTGCCAGAAACTCGACGTCTCGGTGGCCAACGGGTCGATGATCACCAGGAACTTGAGTTTGGCCAAGGCGGCCTGTGCTTTGTTCTTGTCCGGGAACGCCGCCACCGGGTTGAAGCCCTGGGCGATATAACCGTTGACCTTGCCCTCGTACATGCGGTTGCTGTAGTTGAGCACGTCATAGCTGTCGTCCCACTTCGGCAGCCAGTCAAAACCCCAGTCGTTGTCGGCAGTGGCCTTGTCGCCCCACAAGCTTTTCATCAGGCTGATGAAGAACTTAGGGGTGTGCTTGTAGTAGTTGACCTGATCTTCCAGCAGCGCCGTCGGCGTGGTCTGCTTGAGGTAGGTGGCCAGGCTGGTCTGCTCGTCGGAGGGCAGGTTCATGTAGCCGGGCAGGCGCAGCGACAGCAAGCCCAGGTCGGTGTAGCCCTGGATATTGGAGTGACCGCGCAGGGCGTTGACACCACCGCCAGCCATGCCGATGTTGCCGAGCAGCAGCTGGATCATGCCGGAGCCGCGGATCATCTGCGCGCCGTTGGTGTGGTGGGTCCAGCCCAGGGCGTACAGGAAGGTCGCGGTACGATCCGGCACGCAGGTGCTGGCGAGGATCTCGCAGATCTGCAGGAAGTCTTCTTGCGGCGTGCCGCAGATGTTGTTGACCACCTCAGGGGTATAGCGGCTGACATGCGCCTTGAGCAGGTTCCACACGCAGCGTGGATGACTCAGGCTCAGGTCGCGCTTGGCGTAGCCTTTTTCGTCCAGCTCATAGGTCCAGGTACTGCGGTCGTAGCTGCGTTTTTTCGCGTCATAGCCGCTGAACAAGCCGTCGTCGAAGTGGTAATCCTCACGCACGATCAGGCTGGCGTTGGTGTAGTGGCGCACGTACTCGTGCTGGACCTTGTCGTGGCTGATCAGGTAGTTGACCACGCCCATCAGGAAGGTCACGTCGGAACCGGCGCGGATCGGCGAGTAGATATCGGCAACGGCGGCGCTGCGGTTGAAGCGCGGGTCGACGACGATGACCTTGGCGCCATTGCGGATCTTCGCCTCGATCACCCATTTGAAGCCCACCGGGTGCGCTTCGGCCGGGTTGCCGCCCATGATCAGCACGACGTTGGCGTTCTTGATGTCGACCCAGTTGTTGGTCATTGCGCCGCGGCCGAAGGTCGGCGCCAGCGCCGAAACGGTCGGGGCGTGGCAGACGCGGGCCTGGCTGTCGGTACCGAGAATGCCCAGGGCACGGGTGAAGCGCTGGTCGAGCGAACCGGTTTCACTGCTGGCCGCCGAAGAGCACAGCATGCCAGTGCTCAGCCAGCGGTTGACGGTGGTGCCCTTGGCGTTCCTCTCGATGAAGTTGGCGTCGCGGTCGTCTTTCATCAGGCGCGCGATACGCTCGATTGCGTGGTCCCAGCTGATGCGCTGCCAGGTGTTCGAACCCGGCGCGCGGTACTCGGGGAACAGCAGGCGCTGTTCGCTGTGCACGTAGTCCACCAGGCCCGCGCCTTTCGGGCACAACGAGCCACGGCTGACCGGATGATCGGGGTCGCCTTCGATATGGAAGATTCGCGCTTTGGCGTTTTTCGCGCCGTCACCGAGGCTGTACATGAGAATGCCGCAACCGACCGAGCAGTAGGTGCAGTTGTTGCGGGTTTCCTTGGCGCGCAACAGCTTGTACTGGCGTGACTGCGTGGCCTGGGCCATGCCGGGGGCAAAACCCAGGGTCGCGCAGGTGGCGGTGGCGACACCGGCGGTACATAGCTTGAAGAACTGGCGTCGGCCAAGTCCCATGGTTATCTCCTTATTCTATTGGCTGCACACAGCAGCGGGCATAGCAATGCCCGGCAACAGGGCGTCGCAAGCGCAGTGGGCTGGGGATGAGGTCACGATTGGTTGCAGGCCCTGTCTGGTGCAGGGCTTGGGTAACGCGGATGAACAGTAGTGTATTCCCGCATTAAAAGTAGGACTAATCAAGGGTGTTGATGGCGCTATCGAGCGGCTCTATCAACAGCGGTAAGTCCCGTTCTAGACGGCCTGCCAACGCGCGGCGGGTGGCGGGTCATAGACTAAAGTAGGGGCGGCGGTGCGGCGATCCGACTTGCCCCGCGATAGTGGTGTGTCAGGTGTATCGGATCGCGGGGCAAGCCCGCTCCTACAGGTAATCTCGTATATCTCTAAATGTTCTATAAAAATTAATAATTATTCTTTTTGGTTTTTTGCGTAAGCGTGCACTCTGCACCTCAAGCACTGCGCCGCAGTGCACCCCGGAACGAGGAAGCAGAACATGACCATCAAGGCGATCAACGTACGCAATCAGTTCAAGGGCACGGTCAAGGAGATCATTGAAGGGCCAGTGGTCTCGGAAATCGATGTGCAGACTTCGGCAGGTATCGTCACTTCGGTGATCACCACCCGCTCGGTGCATGAGCTGGAGTTGCGGGTGGGCAGTGAGGTGATTGCCTTCGTCAAATCCACCGAGGTGTCGATCGCCAAGTTATGAGCCGTTGTGCGTGAGTTCGAAGCGACACACATGGCCACCACGCAGCATGCATTCCAGGTGCGCTACCGTCCCTCCACCCAGGCTGCCGATCAGCGCCAGGTCGAGCTCACAGACTTCAGGGTGAGCTTCGGCCAGCTGATGAAACACACAGTTGTGGGCGACGATCTGCGCCGGTGCACCGGAGCGAAAGAACACTTCCGATTCATAACCCACGTCCTTCATGTGCGCGGCGATCTGCTGTTCGTCGAGCCGCTCCGTGCTCAGGTCTGCCGCCATTTTCTCGCCCAGTGTGCGCATCAGCATGACCAACGCGTCATGGCCGATCAGGCTGGCCACTTCATCGATCAGTGAGTTGGCCAGCAGGTGATAGTGCCGGGGAAACAGCTCGTGGCCAGCCGCACTGAGCCGGTACAGCTGCTCGGGGCGTCGGCCGGTGGCGCGCAGCTCGCCACGCACCACCAGGCCATCACCCTGCAGCGCCGCCAGATGCTGGCGCACCGCCGTACGGGTGACGGCCAACTGACTGGCCAGCTCTTCGATGCTCATGCCGGCAGCCTTGTACAGCAGGGCGCAAAGCAGGTCCTGTTGCGTACGTCCCAAACCTTCGAACATCGGCAAGCCTCGCTCAGAATTTGTCGGGGAACTGCTTGACCAGCGCCGCAGTCAGGGCATCGGCGAGGCTGAGAATATGCTCGCGCATGTGTTTCCAGGTACTGGCTTCTGCCGTGTAGTCATTTTTCCCCAGTTCGTCGATTTGGGCGATATGGTGGCCGCCGTGAGCGGCGAGCAGGGTATTGAGCGTCGCTTCAGGCAGATAGGGATTGGCCTTGGCCAGGAACGCGGCCAGGGCTTTGGCGTTGCTGGTCAGTTCGCTGACAGCGGCCTGCTTACCTGAGGCCGATTGACTGACGCTGGCATCGCTGTAGTGCTTGACTGCTCCCCAATGCCCGGCCAGCAGTTTCAACAACTGGTCGGCGGCCGCCTGGCCGTAGAGCGGGGCGATGCTGTTGGCAATGGCGGTGGCGTTACTGACCACCTCCTGGCTGGCCACCTCGGCGGCCTGACGATTGCCGACCTGATTGGCAATGGCGTAGTTACGGATCCAGAAAATATGTTCAACCCACAGGTCGCGAAGGGCCAGGCGGGTAGTCAGTGCCGCAGACTCGGCTTGGGGAGGGGCGGTTTGAGCGGCGGGGCTCAAAGTGGGAAGGGCACACAAGGCTGCAAGTAGCAGCACAACCGGCAATCTGATCTTCATGGCAGTACCCTCAACGGGTGAAGTGGCCTACAAGATCAATTACAGCATATAAATATGCCGTTAATGGCTCAGGCGCCGAACGGTCGTGGTTGCGGCGCCTTGAATGTGGGTGGGATTCAGAACCAGCGGTCGTTACGTTTGCGCCCACGGCTTAGGGCCGGAAGGATCAAGCCCGCGAGCAAGCCGGCACCGGCGATGCCGCCGCCGTAGACCATGTAGCGCATCAGCACCTGCTTGTTCTCATCGCCCAGACGCGCCTGGGTGCTGCGCAGCTCCGACTGGGTGTCGCTCAACTCGGCGCTGAGCGCTTTGTTGCGGGCTTCCAGTTCATCGATCAGGGTTTTGCGCGAGTCCATGGTCTCTTGCATGCCCTGCACGCGGGCCTTCCAGCCGTCGTCGATGGTCTTCAGTTGCTGGCTCAGTTCGCTGACCTGCTCGGTCAATTGCGGCAGGCGTTCGGCCTGGCCGGGAACCGACTGCAGGTCGCTGGTGGTGATCCAGACGATGTCGCCCGACTCGCCACGCACCTGGCTGAAGTTACCCTGGGTGTCGAGCAGGGTGACTTTCTGGCCCGACTTGAGGTTGCCGACGATGCGGTGGCCGTTGGTGGGCCCGCTGCGTACGTAGGTGGTCAGGCTGTCACTGACCCAACGCTCGGCGCTCGGGGCTTCTTCGGCCTGGGCCGGGCCGCTCAGGGCGATCAAGGCAGCGACCACGCCAAGGGCGAGTCTGTTGCGCGGGCGCAGTAAAGGGGTGGAATCAGCAACAGGCGCCGTAGCAACAGAACGAGAGATAGGCATGATGGTCTTCGCGTGGAGTAAAAATAAAAGCCCGATGACTGGGCCGATGAACACAGGCGTGCACGCAGCCGCCAGCAGAAAGACCATTATTCTGTAGGCAGGTTCACTGGGGTAGGCAGGAAAATGGCAGCAAATGTTGCGGGCACACGCAGTGCCCGCACGCTGGGGGGAGGTGAAATCAGGGCTGAATCAGCTCACCACCCGGTAGCAAGGAACGTATTCAGCGCCGCCGGGCAGCTTCATACGGTGCTGAGCCACGAAGGCTTCCAACAGCTTGCCCAGGGGTTGCGTCACCGCGGCATCGCCATGGATTTCGTACGGGCCTTTTTCTTCGATCAGGCGGATACCCTTGTCCTTGACGTTGCCGGCGACGATGCCGGAGAACGCGCGGCGCAGGTTGGCCGCCAGTTCATGGGCGGGCAAGTCACGGCTCAGTTGCAGGCTGGCCATGTTTTCGTGGGTCGGGTCGAAGGGGCGCTGGAAGCTTTCTTCGATCTTCAATAGCCAGTTGAAATGGAACGCGTCGTTGCGCTCGCGACGGAACTGTTTGACCTCTTTGAGCCCTTCGACCATTTGTCGGGCCACTTCGGCCGGGTTGTCGATAATGATCTGGTAATAGTTGCCGGCCTCGGCACCGAGGGTGGCCTGCACGAAGGCGTTGAGTTGCTGCAGGTACGGTTCGGCGCTTTTCGGCCCGGTGAGGATGACCGGGAACGGCAGCTCGCGGTTGTCCGGGTGCATGAGGATGCCGAGCAGGTACAGAAACTCTTCGGCAGTACCGGCGCCGCCGGGGAAGATGATGATGCCGTGGCCGACCCGCACGAACGCTTCAAGACGCTTTTCGATGTCCGGCAGGATCACCAGTTCGTTGACAATCGGGTTCGGCGCTTCGGCGGCAATGATGCCCGGCTCGGTCAGGCCCAGGTAGCGGCTGCTGCTCATGCGCTGCTTGGCATGGGCAATGGTCGCGCCTTTCATCGGGCCTTTCATTACGCCGGGGCCGCAACCGGTGCAGACGTCCAGTTTGCGCAGGCCAAGCTCGTGGCCAACCTTCTTGGTGTACTGGTATTCCTCGGTGCTGATCGAGTGACCGCCCCAGCACACCACCATTTTCGGCTCGACGCCCGGACGCAAGGTGCGGGCGTTGCGCAGCAGGTGGAACACGTAGTCGGTGATGCCCTGGGAACTTTCCAGGTCGATGCGCTGGCTGGCCAGTTCGCTCTCGGTGTAGACGATGTCGCGCAGGGCGCTGAAGAGCATTTCGCGGGTGCTGGCAATCATCTCGCCATCGACGAAGGCATCGGCCGGTGCATTGAGCAGTTCCAGGCGTACGCCGCGATCTTGTTGGTGAATGCGCACCTCGAAGTCTTTGTAGGCTTCGAGAATGGTTTTGGCGTTATCGACATGTGCGCCGGTGTTGAGAATCGCCAGTGCGCACTGGCGGAACAAGGTGTACAGGCTGCCGGATCCGGCTTCACTCAGTTGCTGTACTTCACGTTGAGACAGTGTTTCCAGGCTGCCTTTGGGGCTGACAGATGCATTGATAACTTCACGTTGAGGCATTCTGGGTTTCCTGTGAGCGGGTAAACGTCCATCTTCTGTACACCACCATACCGACAAATTGCTGCAGCAACGAGTGCCTTGTCGTTGTGCTGCGCTGGAAGCTGCATTCGACCGTTCAGAATGTGAACGGTGGTGCACGCCGCAGTCCAGAAACTGAACGCTGCGATGGCCGCAATCGCAGCGTCTTTCCCCCTCTAAACCGGGCTCTGCAGGCCATCCGTCGCTGCTGGCACGGCATCTGCTAAAGACATTGCAACAGTGTCGAGCAGGTCATGGTGCCGTGGTGCCTTTGACCTTGCGATCCAGTTGAAACACACAAGAAGGAATATGCAATGAGTAACGCTTTTTTGCCTGCGAGCCTCTGGGATCAACGTTTTTTCACCGGTAGCTGGGAGACCGGGCCGTTGCCCGCCAGCGCCGTGATCGAGCCTGCCACCGGCGAGACGCTTGGCCGTGTTGCCAATGCGGATGCCGCGCAGATTGCCCGATCTGCCCACTCGGCCAAAAGTGCCCAGGCCGCCTGGTTCGCCCAGCCTTATGAGGAACGTGCCGCCGTGTTTCGCCGCGCGGCGCAACTGGGCCATGAGCACTTCGATGACATCGTCCAGTGGCTGGTCCGCGAGAGCGGCTCGACCCGGGCCAAGGCGGCGTTCGAGACTTCGATCACCCTCAAGGCCTTGCATGAAAGCGCGGCCCTGCCATCGCGCAGCCAGGGCGAGGTACTGCCATCGACCCCCGGTCGCCTGAGCCTGGCGCGCCGTCGACCGCTGGGGGTGATTGGGATCATTTCGCCATTCAACTTCCCGCTGTACCTGGCCATGCGTGCCGTGGCACCAGCGCTGGCGGTCGGTAATGGCGTAGTGCTCAAGCCTGACCCGCGCACCGCGGTGTGTGGTGGCTTTGTGATTGCCCGTCTGTTTGAGTTGGCCGGTCTGCCGACAGGGCTGCTGCATGTACTGCCAGGCGGCGCCGAAGCCGGTGCGGCGCTGACCAGCGATGGCAACGTGGCGATGATCCAGTTCACCGGCTCGACCGGCGCCGGGCGCAAAGTTGGCGAAGCGGCCGGGCGCCATTTGAAAAAGGTCTCGCTGGAGCTGGGCGGCAAGAACTCGCTGATCGTGCTCGATGACGCCGACCTCGATCTGGCCGTGGCCAACGCCACCTGGGGCGTGTACCTGCACCAGGGGCAGATCTGCATGTCGACCGGCCGCTTGCTGGTACAACGGGGCATCTACGAACAGTTTCTCGCCCGCCTGGCCAGCAAGGCCAAGAGCCTCACTGTCGGTAACCCGGCCACCGCCGAGGTGCACCTGGGACCGTTGATCAACGCTCAACAGCGCGACCATGCCTACCGCGTGGTGCAAGCCGCCCAACAGGCCGGCGCGACGCTGGAAGCCGGTGGCAGTTTTGATGGGCTGTTCTTCCAGGCAACGGTGCTGGGTGGCGTGACCCGCGATAACCCCGCTTTCAATGAGGAAATTTTCGGCCCGGTGGCGGTGGTGGTGCCGTTTGACACCGATGAAGAGGCCGTTGCCCTGGCCAATGACACCGAGTACGGCCTGTCGGCGGCGGTGCTTTCGCAAGACGTCGGGCGCGCGTTGAAGCTGGGCGAGCAACTGCGCGTCGGGCTGCTGCACATCAACGATCAGACGGTCAACGACGAGGTTATCAACCCGTTTGGCGGTGTTGGCGCTTCTGGCAATGGCACCAGCATTGGTGGCGCTGCCAACCACGAAGAATTCACCCAATGGCAGTGGCTGACGGTCAAAGGCGACGCCCCTGCCTACCCCCTGTAAACGCCGGAGATAATAATAAATGGCTGAACAAGCGTTCTACACAATTACTGCTGCCGTGACCCGGGCCAAGGGCGCGCCTTTCGTGCTGGAATCGGCCCGCATCCGTCATCCCAAGGGTGATGAGGTGCTGGTGCGCATCGTCGCTACCGGGATGTGCCATACCGACATGATCGTCCGCGACCAGTATTACCCGGTGCCGTTGCCTGCGGTATTGGGCCACGAAGGCTCGGGGGTGGTCGAGGCGGTGGGACCGTTGGTTCAGGGCCTGGCCGTGGGCGACCACGTGGTGCTGACGTATGGCTACTGCGGCCATTGCCCGTCCTGCGGCAGTGGCCAGACGGCCTATTGCCAGGAGTTTTTCGGCCGCAACTTCAGTGGTGCCGACCCACAGGGGCAGTGCGCCATCGAAGACGCTGACGGTGAACGCCTGCACGATCACTTCTTCGCGCAGTCGTCCTTCGCTACCTATGCCCTGGGGCGTGAAAACAACACCGTCAAAGTGCCCGTCGAGGCACCGTTGGAGCTGCTCGGGCCGTTGGGGTGCGGTATCCAGACCGGGGCGGGTGCGGTGATCAACTCCCTCAAGGTCAGCCCGGCCAGCAGCTTTGCCTCATTTGGTGCCGGTGCGGTGGGCTTGAGCGCGGTACTGGCGGCGCAGGTGGCGGGCGCGACCACCATCATCGCGGTAGACGTCGTGCCCTCGCGCCTGGAACTGGCCAAGTCGCTGGGTGCCACGCATGTGATCAACAGCAAAGACGTCGACCCGGTGGCGGCCATCCGCGAAATCACCGGCGGTGGGGTGAAGTTCGCGCTGGAGTCCACCGGCAGGCCAGCAGTGCTTCGCCAGGCCGTGGATGCCCTGGGGCTGCGCGGTAGCCTGGGTGTGGTCGGCGCCCCGGCGCTGGGCACCAC
The DNA here is from genome assembly GCF_052147955.1 of Pseudomonas sp. NUPR-001. Lineage (NCBI taxonomy): Bacteria > Pseudomonadati > Pseudomonadota > Gammaproteobacteria > Pseudomonadales > Pseudomonadaceae > Pseudomonas > Pseudomonas sp. NUPR-001. Next base: position 3,434,672 of record NZ_CP197353.1, on the reverse strand, counting down.
TGCCGAGTTCGACGTCAATGACCTGTTGCTGGGCGGCAAGACCATCCGTGGCATCGTCGAAGGCGACAGCGTGCCGCAGACGTTCATTCCGCAACTGGTCGAGCTGTACCTGCAAGGTCGCTTCGCCTTCGACAAGCTGGTCAAGTTCTACGACTTCGACCAGATCAACCAGGCCGCCGAAGACAGCGAAAAAGGCATCACCCTGAAGCCGATCATCCGTATCGGTCGCTGAAACACCTGCGGGGTGTGTTCAGCACCCCGCAGCGCTTTCCTCTAATAACAACAATCTGGAACCTCTACTGTGCCCACTCATTCCCGCTCCATGCTGGGGCTGCTTGCTTGCAGCCTGATTTCCGCCAAAGCGCTGGCGGTAGACGTCAACGCCGGGGACTACACAGCCCTGCCTGCCGGCACCCAGGTCGCCGCCTGGTACCAGCAATACAGCCGTTCAGAGCGCTTCAACGCTGATGGCGCGGCCGACAGCCGGCACGACACCGGCCTCAAATCCACTATCAGCATCGTGCGTCTGATCCATTTCATGGAGGTTGCCGGCATCACCGTCGACCCGCAGATCCTGCTGCCATTCGGCCATGTCTACGATGCTCGTATCGCCGGCAACGCCCTGGGCAGTGCCAGCGGCATGGGCGATCCGATCGTCGGCGCGACGTTCTGGTTGGTCAATCAACCCAGTGCGGGGGCGAGCGGGCGCTACGTTGGCATCACGCCGTTGCTGACCCTGCCGTGGGGCCAGTACGACCGTCACGACACCCTCAACATCGGTGAAAATCGCTACAAGGGTGACCTGCAGCTGGGCTGGGTCGAGCCGTTGTGGGGGCGGTTCTCGCTGGAACTGTACGGCGATGTCGTGGTGTATGGCCATAACACTCAGGCTGGCACTGGCTCACAGACCCTCAAGCAAGACCCGACCTATCAGGTGCAGAGCAACCTGCGCTACGACTTCAATCCGGCCCAGCGCATCGCCCTGGGTGTCAGCAGCACGATGGGCGGCAAGCAATACCTGGACGGTGACTACCTGGGGCAGAAGACCGAAGTGCAGCAAGTCCGCTTCGAGGTCCAGCAGATGCTTGGGCGCTCGGTGCAGCTCAGCGCCCAGCTGACGCGTGATGTGCATGTGGTCGGCGGTTTTCAGGAGGACAGCGGCGTCAACCTGCGGGCTTTATTGCTATTTTGACCAGGATCGATACCCTGAACCTTTGCCCGACTCACGATAAAGGTGTCTCCATGGATGCCGGTGCTTTGCGTAATCAACAGCAACTGGTGCTGGCCCGCCAGCGTTTCATCGAAGGCGATCCTCTGCCTGAGGGGCTGTTGCCGGAACCGATCAGCCGCTCCTGGCGCCGCTCCCGCGACGCCGGGTTGATGCCAGGGCAGGCGTGCCTCGCAGCCCTTGAGCCCGAGCCTTGCGAACTGGGCGACAGCGATCGCCGCCTGGCGGACTGTGTGGCGCCCGAGATCGACCGCTTGTGGCGGCTGATCGGCGGGCCATCCTGGACCCTCTATTGCGTCAACATGCAGGGGGTGATCGTCTACGGTCGGCGGCCGCATAACTGCCCCAGCCCGTTGGACCAGTTGCATACCGGACGGCGCATCCATGAGAGCCGCTTTGGCACCACCGCTCCAGTCTGTGTGCTGGCCGATGGGCAACCGATCGTGCTGATTGGTACCCAGCATTACCTCACCGAATTCGAGCGCTTCTTTTGTGTCAGCGTGCCATTGCATGGGCTCAATGGTGAACTGATCGGCGCGCTGGACTTCACCGGGATCGGTGAGCGTCAGGCCAGCTCTGTAATGGAGCAACTCACTTACGCGGCGATGGCGGCGGAGAATCGCCTGTACGCCGACCTCAGCGATTGTCAGATCCTTTCCTTGCAGCATGACCCGCGCCAGCTCGACACGCCGTTGCAGGGTTTGCTGGCAGTCGACGCGGCCGGGCATATCCAGGCCGCCAACCGCGTGGCGCAAAGCCTGTTGGGCCTGACCCGCGAGCGCCGCGTCGGCGAGCGTCTGGAAGGCTTGCTTGGCGAACGTCCGGCCAGCCCATCGTCACCCGCACCGCAGTTGCTGACCCTGGCCGATGGCTCACAACTGTACGCGCAACTGCTTAGCCCGCAGCCTCGCCTCAGCCGTACGGTCAGTGTGCCAACTGAGGCGGCGCCACTGGGCGCTGATGGGCAATTGAACCAACGCTTTGAGGCGGCGTGCAAAGCCTTTGCCGCCGGGGTCCCGGTGTTGTTGCAAGGTGCGACCGGTACCGGCAAGGAAGTGTTTGCCCGTGCCCTGCATGAGCGCTGGAAGCCGCAAGCGCCGTTCCTCGCCATCAACTGCTCGGCGATTCCGGAAAGCCTGATCGAAGCCGAGTTGTTCGGTTACAGCGAAGGCACCTTTACCGGCGCGCGCAAGGGTGGTGCCAAAGGCCAGCTAGAAGCCGCCAATGGTGGCACGCTGCTGCTTGATGAAATTGGCGACATGCCCCTGGCCCTGCAAACGCGCTTGCTGCGCGTGTTGCAGGAGCGTCGGCTGACGCGCCTGGGGGCAACCAGCAGTATCGCCCTGGATGTGCGGGTGATCAGCGCTACCCATTGCGATCTGAAGCAGTTGATTGCCACCAGGGCCTTTCGCGAAGACCTGTATTACCGGCTCAGTGGCCTGGAAGTGCGCTTGCCTACGCTTGGTCAGCGCAAGGATCTGGACCTGCTGATCGACCGCCTGGCGCAACGTTATGCCAGCCCGCCACTGCACCCGCAGACGCGGCGCTTGCTGCACAGCCGCGACTGGCCGGGCAACATTCGTCAACTCGAACAGGCATTGCGCCTTGCCGCTGCATTGGCGCAAGGCGAACCGTGGGTAATGCCGGAGCACCTGGGGTGTGATGAGCAGGGTAGCGAACCGCGTACAGGGCGTTTGCAGGAGGCGATGCTCAACACCATTCAAATGGCGCTGGACGCCAATGGCGGCAACGTGACGGCTACGGCCAGCCAGCTGGGAATCTCCCGGACGACGCTCTACAAGAAGCTGCGCGAGGGCTGACAGGCCACGCGTCCCTCCTGGTAGGAGCGGGCTTGCCCCGCGATAGCGATCATTCAGTCACATCGCATCGCGGGGCAAGCCGCTCCCACTGCTGCAGTGCAGTGAGAATTGCATGGGCCACCTAAACCACCGCTTGAGCCGCTCTTGAAGTGGAATTCCCCGCAGGCGGCCCTCCGGTAGGAGCGGGCTTGAACTGGCCTAATGATCCTGGACACCTCAATCGGGCGCTATGATGGCGCCCAAACCTGAGGTGTTTGGATATGCGTAATTCTTACTCGAGTGACTTCAAGCTACAGGCGGCCAGCATGGTGCTGGACGAAGGCCAATCAGTTCCACAGGTCTGTGCCAGTTTAGGCATTGGCCCTACAGCGTTGCGTCGTTGGGTCGATCAACTGCGCCAGGAGCGTCAAGGCTTAACCCCTGTGGGTGCCAAGGCAATAACGGCAGACCAGCAGGAAATCCAACGGCTCAAAGCCCTGCTCAAGCAGAAAGACCGGGATATCGAAATCCTAAAAAAGGCCAGCGCTCTCCTGCTTTTGGACGCCAAAGATCACTCGCGTTGATCGATGAGCTGGGTGAGCAATACGGCGTTAATGAGTGTTGTCGGGTGCTTGGGGTCAGCCGCAGCAGTTTCTACTGCTGGCGCCAGCGTAAGGACCGGCGTTACCCCGGACGGGAAAAACTCAAGGCCCAGTTGATCAGACATCATCGTGAGTCGAGAGGGGCGGCAGGTTCGCGCACCTTGGCCAAGATGCTGCAAGCCAGTGGACACCCAGTCGGCCGCTTCAAGGCGCGCCGCCTGATGCAAGAAGCTGGGATCAGCAGCCGTCAACGCAGACGCCACAAATACAAATCTTCAGGCGTTGAAGCCCTGACCGCACCGCACGAGCTCAAACGGCAATTCGATGTGCGGGCGACAAATGAGGTCTGGTGCGGAGATGTAACGTACATCAAGGCTGGTAAGCGCTGGCTGTACTTCGCGGCTGTCTTGGACTTGTTTGCACGGCGGATTGTCGGCTGGTCGTTCTCGATGATCTCGGATGCTGAACTGACCTGCGCGGCCTTACGCATGGCAACCGAGCTGCGCGGACGCCCCAAGGGTGTGCTATTTCACTCTGACCAAGGCTGTCAGTACACCAGCCACAAGTTCAGAAATGAGCTGCGCGAGCATGGGCACCGGCAGAGCATGAGCCGTAAAGGCGAGTGCTGGGACAACGCCCCGATGGAGCGGTTTTTTGGAAGCCTGAAATCTGAGTGGGTACCCGAAGATGGCTACGACTCGGAGCATGAGGCCCGAATGGATGTGCAGCGCTTTATCACCCGCTACAACACCACTAGGCCTCACAGCTACAACGGATACCGGTCGCCGGTCGAGGCAGAGAAGCTGGCGGCGTAAACCTTAACGGGTGTCCAGGATTACTTGACCAGTTCAGCTTGCCCCGCGATGGCGATCATTCAGTCACATCGCATCGCGGGGCAAGCCCGCTCCTACCGCTCCAGCTCAGTGAGAATCGCATGAGCCACTTTCACCCGTTCGGCATTCGGATAATTCTTGTTGGCCAGCAGCACGATACCGATGCCTTTGGACGGCACGAACAACACGTAAGCGCCAAAGCCACCGGTTGATCCGGTCTTGTTCAGCAACCTATCGGCTTGCCGCGGCTGCGCAGGCTTGAACCACGTCACCCGATGAGGATCGAGGGTCATCGACGTGGAATTCCCCGCCAGCAACTGATCCAGCGAAGCAGGGTAGCGGTACTGTTCCCAACCCAGCCCCTGGGTCATTTCACCAACGCGGTAATAGCCACGCTGGGTGGTGTCGATGGCTCGCTGCAACGGCTCGCTGAGGCTGCCCGGCTGCATGTTCACCTCAAGGTAGTGGAGCAAATCGGCAGCGGTGGTTTTCACCCCGTAGGCCTCTGCATCCAGTGGCCCCGGGCTGACCCGCACAGGTTTGTCATCCTTGTCGTAGCCTTGGGCGTAATGGTTCAGCTGTGCCGCAGGTACCTGCACGAAGGTGTGCTGAAGGCCCAGTTGCGGCAGCAGTTGCTGCTGCATCAACTCGCTAAACGGGGTGTTCTGGCTCCTGGCTGCGAGGTATCCGAACAAACCCAGGCTTGGGTTGGAGTACAAACGCTGGGTGCCGGGGGCGTAGTCGGGCTTCCACTGACGGTAGTAGGCCAGCAGGCTCGCCTCATCGGTGACAGCGTCAGGAAACTGCAAAGGCAAGCCCCCTGCGCTGTAAGTGCCAAGGTTGAGCAGGGTGATGCCATCGAAGGCGGTGCCTTTGAGCGCGGGCCAGTGTTTGCTGGCCGGATCGCTCAACGCCAGCGCGCCATTAGCCTGGGCAAGGGCGACAAGGGTTGCGGTGAAGGTTTTGCTCACCGAGCCGATCTCGAACAGGGTGTCATCGCTGACGGCCTGGCCGGTCTGCTTTGAGGCCAGCCCGTAGTTAAAATAATGGCGTTGGCCATTCACACTGACGGCAACCGCCATGCCGGGAATGTTCTGTTGCGCCATCAACGGCCGGACGTGTGCATTCACGGTGGACGCCAGACGGTCGTCGGGCAGGGGGCTGGCGAGGCTTTGAGTGCTGATGCAGGCAAGTGTTACAGCCGCCAGTAGCCCCGGTCTGATCCGGGTTCTGAAGCGCATCATCGGGTCAGGTTCCATATCAGTTGAAGGGCGTTCACGGGGTGGTCACCGGGTCACTGCAGCGCAAGTTGATCGGTGATGCTCGGGTCACTGATTTTGTCGTCGTCAATCAGCAGCAGCGCCTTGGACAGAATGATCGACAACAGCGCATCACCTTCGAACGGTAGGTACTCGGGTGTGGCTTGGGTACGTGCCTTGGCGTCAGGGACGATGCACAGGTACTGGTCATTCGGTTGCATCAGAATGTTGGCAGAGCCCAGGTGAATCTTGTAAGTGCGCAGCTTACCGGTGACTTCCAGAAAGCGCCCATGCAAGGCCCATTTGTTCTTCAGGCGGCTCATGCGTGGCAGCAGTTTTTCCAGTAACTGCTTACGGATCTGGGCACTGGCCCCCAGTTCAGGAAACGAATGCGCTTGCCAGTAATCCCGCAAGCGGCCCTCAGGCCCGCTGTCGATCCACTGTGGGTCGTTGGCCAGCGACGCCACGCCAACAAACAGATCGACATCACGCATCACTTCACTGAGCACCAGCGCCGGAACCTGCTCAAGCGGCAGCGCTGCGTCCTCTTCGGCATCACTGGCGTAGAAGCGCAGTTGGTCGCTGCTCAAGTGCAGGAAGGTACCGGTGTCATTGGAATCGACTCCATAATTATCGCCTACGCCATCGATCCAGAACTCGGCACGCAGGCCGTAGCTGGGTAACTCGCGGGTCGCCGGTGGGTAGTCGGCATCGACCATCAGGCGCAATGTGTTGCGCCAGCCACGGCCAATGGCCAGGGTATGGAACTGGTGCTGACGCAGGATGTGCGCGGCGAAACGGTTGGAATAGGTGGCGGTTTGGCGCTCGGCCTCGGTCAGCAGGTACACCTCACGGTGTGCTTGCTTGAACGGCTGGGTGATCTGCAAGGATTCGATGCGCTCACGCCAGGCAAGGATTTCTTCCGTTGTGCGGCCGATGGGATGCCAGAGGCTGACTTCAGCCGTGCTGGAAAAATTCACGCGGTGACCATCGACGGTGTGCAGGCCGCCGTCGATGAACATGACCGCAAGCGATTGCTCGCCTTCCCGGATACTCCAGATCAAGCGCCGAGCCAGGGTGCCGACCAGCGGATGGTCGAGGTAGCGTTGCTGCCATTGCTCCAGTGGCCAGTGTTTTTCCAGCAGGAACAGGGTATCGAGGCGTGCCGCCTGGGCGGTCAACATGACACTGATGTCTTTGGCCGCCGCTTGCAGCTCCTTGAGGGTTTCATTGCAGTCGGCCTTGACTTGGGCCGGCAGCGACTTCCGTGGCGTGCCGTCGGCGTCAAACCAGTTCAAGGACACCGTTTTGCCCTCTACACGCAGCTCGGCTAGGTACGCGCCGTCGGCCAAGGTTTCGCGGCGCAGGCCAACCTGCTCAAGGCCGTAGCTGGGTACGCTGAGTTCTTCGATCTGGTCGCGTGGAAGTGCGAGCGCTTCGGCGGCCGTGCTGAAGGCTTTTTCCAGCTCTTTCTGGGCGCTGGAAAGCTTTACCCGGGCCTTGAGCAGGGCCAGTTGCCCCACCGCTTCGGTCGTGGCAATCGATGACAAGGCATACACCGCCGCGTTGCCGACTTTCGGCGCCCGGGCACCGATGCCGCGGACTTTGCGGTAAGCGCTCAGGGTTACCCGGGTGAGTGCGCGAATCAGCTCGCTGTCGGCCAGCAGCGGGGTCATCCACAACAGGCCACGCAGGATGATGGCATTGCCTTCACTCATGCGGGCGCGATCATCGACACTGTTCCAGCGGTCGAACAGTAGTGAGCCTGCTCGCCCGCGATCGACCTCTGCGAACCAGCGCAGCAGCGCGGCCCGCAGTGGCACTTCACCGATATTGTCGAGCACAAGCCGGGCGTGTTTCAGCCATTTCGCCGAAGGCCGCGTTGCGCTCGCGGTACTGGCCTGGCGGAGCAGGGCCAGCCAGTGTTTGCTGTGCGCGGCGGGCATTGCGTCGATGTCGTTGATTGCCAACTGGGCCCAGTATTCGCAGGGCACCAACAGTTGCCAGGTGCCGTCGCCCAACAGTGGGTCGAGCAGGCCGATCAAGTGCTCGCCGAAACTGCCGTGCTTTAATGAACCGCAGTACAGGTCGGCGTCTGAGCACTGGCTGCGCAACAGCCGCAGGAGCGCAAGCAACCCTTCAGGCAGTGCCAGCGGTTGCCGGGCAATGGCCCAGTTGACCACGCCGAGTGTCGGTAACACGTGGTAATAGCCGAAGCGGTAGCTGGTGATCCACCGCAATACCGGCACGGCCACCTGCTCAAGCACACCCTCGGTTTGCAGCAACAGGCTGACCAGCGTCGGCATGACCCCTTCGTCGAAACTACGGGCGAACTCATACTTGAGGCTGGCGCGGCTCAAGCCACTGTCGTAGGCCACCATCCGTTCGATCAGTGCCAGCACCAGCCGTACCCGTTGCTGTTGCTGTTGCTCGGCCACTGCCCGAATGGCGGGCAGTGCGGCCAGCGACCGGGCCAGCGTTTGCGGTTGAGGGTCAAGGCTTTGCAACTGCGGTAGCAGTGTGCTGATCAATTGGTGTTCGGCGCGCAGCTCACTGCTGCTCAGCAGCGGATAGCCGTCCGGGCCGATGTATTCGACGGCGCCGAGCTCGGTTTGCGGGATGTCGTTGATCAACGCCTGCAGTTGTTCCAGCGCCATGCCTCAGCCTCCTACCAGCGGGGTCAATTTGATGAAGCTGGCGACGCTGTCGTGGCGAATGCTCAATACCTCATCGAGCTGCTCGGCCTGATGCTCATCCAGCAACACAACAAAGCCGTTGCGTTCGAACGCCTGGCAGGCAATCTCGGCCTGTTGGCGCCAGTCCACCGCTTTTTGCTCAATGGCCTGCGGGCGGGTGGGTACTACCAGCGGTTGCCGCGGGGAGCTGCCCCGACCTTGCTCATGCAGGAGGACTTCCTGGTGGACCCGCTCGCGGATCAACTGGCGCACCGTGATGCTGGCGCTGGGAAACTGCAGGGTGAAGGCGTCATAGGTTTCGCCCGAAACAGATTCGTCGCGTACGGTCAGTGTTGCCATGGAAACTCCTTTTTCTGGCAGGCAGCAGGTCAGGTGGGGCGAGGATAGCAGGCCGGGCGTCGAATTTAGAAACGACACGGATTACGAAACAATGCGCTCGCGCGCACGAAAGAACGCCCCCGGTGGCGCGCCGAACTGCTTGCCGAAGGCGGCAATGAAGGCCGACAGCGAATCGTAGCCACAGGCCAGGGCAACGTCGGTGACCCGCTCACCACGCTCCAGTGCCGGTAGCGCGTTGAGCAAGCGCATGCGCTGACGCCAGAGCCGGAAGCTCAAACCGGTTTCGCGCTGAAACAGGCGGCTCAGGGTGCGTTCCGATACCCCAGTGTGTAGCGCCCATTCGCCCAGGCTGGTGCTGGCATCAGGTTGGGCCTGCAGGTGACTACACAGATCACGCAGTCGGCTGTCCTGCGGCAGCGGCAGCATCAAGGGTTGTTCGGTGGCCATTGCCAACTGATCGAGCAGCACCTGCACCAGACGACCGTCGGCACCTTGCAGGTCGTAGTGCACCGGGAGTTCGCTGAAGGTGCGGATCAGCTCACGTAGCAGCGGGTTGATGGCGATGACCCGGCACTCAGTGTTCGACCAGTTGGCCGGGGCATGTTGCAGGTACAGGCTGCGCAGGCAGGTTTCGCCGGGGCAGCTGACGCGGTGCGGGACCTGCGCCGGCACCCACACTGCGCGTTGGGGCGGCACCAGGTAAAAGCCGTGGTCGGTGTGCACCTGCAGCACGCCATCGATGGCATACGACAACTGCCCCCAGGGATGCGCGTGCCGGTAATCAAGGACGATGTTGGGCAGGCTCTGCAGTTGGCCGTAGACCGGGCGTGGCAGTTCGCTCAGCTGTTCGAGCAGGTGCGGCTCGGGCGCGCTGGTTTGTCCGTTTGGCGACACTGGCGGGGTACCGGCGTTAGTGAGCAAGGGACAAAGACCTTATCGTCTGGCGCGCCACCATAACATGTCAGGATTGACCATGAAGTACCTGCGGATGCTGTTCGACAATTTCACCCTGGCCCTGTTCGGGGTCATCCTTGTGGCCACGCTGTTGCCCTGTGAGGGCAGTGCAGCAGTGCTGTTTGGCGGGTTGACCAACCTGGCCATCGGCCTGCTGTTCTTTCTGCACGGGGCCAAACTGTCGCGCGAAGCGGTGGCCGCCGGGGCCGGGCATTGGCGCCTGCACCTGCTGGTGTTCGCCTGTACCTTCGTGATGTTTCCGTTGCTGGGCATGGCGCTCAAGCCACTGGTGTTGCCGCTGGTGGGGGACGAGCTGTACCTGGGTGTGCTGTATCTATGCGCGTTGCCAGCGACGGTGCAATCAGCCATTGCCTTCACTTCGCTCGCCCGTGGCAACGTGCCCGCGGCGATCTGCAGTGCTGCGGCGTCGAGCCTGCTGGGTATTGTGCTGACGCCGGTACTGGTGGTGCTGTTGATGGGCGTGGAGGGTGATACCGGCTCCAGCCTTGAGGCGGTCATGAAGATTGTTCTGCAATTGTTGCTGCCGTTTGTTGCCGGGCAGTTGGCGCGCCGCTGGATCGGCAACTGGGTGGCGCGTAACGCGCGTTGGCTCAAGGTGGTTGATCAGGGCTCGATTCTGCTGGTGGTCTACACCGCATTCAGCGACGCGGTGGTCAGCGGTTTGTGGCATTCGGTGGCGCCGTCGCGCCTGGCCGGGCTGGTGCTGGTGTGTTGCTTGTTGCTGGCATTGGTGCTGTGGTGCACCGGTGCGTTGGGGCGTTGGCTGGGGTTCAACCTGGAAGACCGCATCACCATTCTGTTTGCCGGCTCGAAAAAGAGCATGGCCACCGGCGTGCCGATGGCGCAGGTGCTGTTTGTCGGTGGCGGCATCGGCGCGATGATTCTGCCGTTGATGATCTTCCATCAGATTCAACTGATGGTCTGTGCGGTGTTGGCGCAGCGTTACGCTGCGCGCGATGACGCGTTGGCGCTCAGAGCAGAACGCCCTTGACCGGTTGCAGGGGCGCTGGCGCGGTTTCGCCCGCGAGTTCGCGTACTGCAATTTCCAGGTTGCGGCACATGGCGTCCAGGGCCAGGTCGTTGGGCTGAGTGTCGAACGGGTCGGCGATCTGGTCGCCCAGGGCATCCAGGCCAAAGAAGGTGTAAGCCAGCACACAGACGGCAAACGGGGTGAACCAGCCAATGCTGTCGACCAGGCAGAACGGCAGCAAGAAGCAGTAGACGTGGACGATGCGGTGCAGCATCAGGATGTAGGGGTAGGGGATCGGGGTGTTCTTGATCCGTTCACACCCGCCCAGTACGTAAGACATCCGGCTCAGTTGCTGATCAAGGTTGGCCTGCAGCACTTCACCACCCCCGGCTTCGCGCGCCTGGGCCATCAAGCGCTGGCCGAGGATTCCCAGCAGGCGGCTGGCCGGCGCACCGCTGCTGGCGATCAGGGTGCGGGTCGGGCCATCGAGCAGACGCTGCAGGTCGGCACTCGGCGGCGTTCCACGCAACTGATCGCGCAGCACATAGGCAAAGGCAATCAGTGTATCGAACAGGCCGCGGCGCTGGACCGCCTCAAGGTTGGGCAACAGGCTCAGGGTCTGGCGGGTGAGGTTGCGGCTGACGATCAGCAACTCGCCCCACAACGTGCGCGCTTCCCAGAAACGCTGGTAGGCCACGGTGTTGCGAAAGCCGAGGAAGATCGCCAGGGTCAGGCCCCAGAGGGTAAAGGGCGTGGCGGTGAGGATGACCTTGTATTCGAACAGGGTGCCGTGAGTAGCAACCACGGCGGAGCTGATCAGTACGGTGTACAGCACTTTGCGCCATATCACTGGAATGATCGAGCCCTTGAGCGAGAACAACAGGACGCGGATGGAGGGTTTTTGCGGCTGGATGATCATCAAGGCAAACCTTGTACAGAAGCGCGAGAACGTGCGCGCATTACTGTAGGGCAAAGCTTTGCCGGGATACAGCTCGGTGATGATGAGGTGTTACATTATATCGTTATCATTTGCCGTGAGCCGTTCATGTCCCCTCCATCCTCCCGCTTGCAATCGATCGATGCCCTACGAGGCCTGGTGATGCTGTTCATGTTGCTCGACCATGTGCGCGAAACCTTTTACTTGCACCGTCAGGTCGGTGACCCGATGGATGCCACGAGTGTGCCGCCCGAGCTGTTTTTTACCCGCTTGCTCAGTGCCTTGTGCGCGCCGGTGTTCATCTTTCTGACCGGGCTTTCTGCCTGGCTGTACAGCCAGAAGCACACTCGGCGCGACACCTCGCTGTTTCTGCTCAAACGCGGCCTGTTTTTGGTGTTGTTGGAACTGACCCTGGTCAACCTGGCCTGGAACGGTACGCTGTTGCCGCCAACCCTGTGGCTGCAGGTGATCTGGTGCATCGGGATCTGCATGATCGTGCTGGCGGCGGCCCTGCATCTGCCGCGTGGCCTGCTGCTGGGCTTCGGCGCGTTGATCGTCGCTGGCCATAACCTGCTGGATCCCTGGGTACTCAGCGCTGACTCCCCATGGTTTACACCGTGGGCGATCCTGCATCAGCGTGATTTCATCGAGCTGGGTGGCGGCATCCGCGCGCGTACCACCTACCCGGTATTGCCGTGGATTGGCGTCATTCTATTGGGCTGGAGCGCGGGGCCGTGGTTTGCCCAGGGCGTGCCGACGGTGCGCCGGTCAAGGCTACTCATGCGTTGGGGGGGTGGCCTGTTACTGGCGTTCGTTGGCGTGCGCTATCTGAACGTGTATGGCGAGTTGCCGTGGGTGGCTACAGGTGACGCCCTGCGCACGACCATGAGCTTTCTCAGCGCCCGCAAATACCCGCCGTCGCTGATGTTCCTGCTGCCCACCCTTGGCCTGTGTCTATTGCTGCTGGCACTGCTGGAACGCTACCAGCGCCGCGTCTGGGTGCCACTGCTGGCGTTGTTCGGGGCAGCGCCGATGTTCTTCTACTTGCTGCACCTGTACGTGCTCAAGGCGCTGTACCTGATCGCCGTCGCGCTGTGGGGGCTGAATCAGGGCGCTTATTTCGGTTTCGATCAGGTCAGCGGTGTGTGGCTGTGCAGTCTGGTGCTGGCCTTGGTCTTGTATTACCCGACGCGCTGGTTCGCGGCCTTGAAACAGCGGCGCCGGGATGTTGCCTGGCTCAAGTATTTCTGAGCCCGGTTCACTCGTGGCAGCAGTGGGGCTGGTCGGCGCTGGCCCCCTCGTAGCGGTCGTGATGACGCACCCAGTCCATCGTGCCTTCTTCATTGCGTCCCTTGGGCATCAGGTCGAGGAAGTTATAGGCGCCGACCAGAATGTCCAAACCACGGGCATAGCTTGAGTATGTGTGGAACAGGGTGCCGTCGGTATCGCGATAGAACACGCTCAAGCCGGGCAACTCGGTTTCATTGCCCGAGTAGGGTTCGTAGTTGTACTGGCTGTTGCCGTCGTCGCTGACACTGACGCCGAACTCCCGATTGAAGGTGCTGCCGTGCGACGACACCCACGGGAAGCGCCAGCCCATACGTTGTTTGAAGCCCTGAAACTGGGCAAACGGCGCCCGCGATACGGCCACCAGTGAAACGTCGTGGTGGGCCAGGTGCAGGTTGGCACCGTCGAAGTGGTCGGCGAGGAACGAACAGCCGCCGCAGCCTTCACTCCAGCCCTCGTCGAACATGAAGTGGTAGATCAGCAGTTGACTGTGTGCGCCAAACAGATCGGCCAGGCTCAATTGCCCCTGAGGGCCTTCGAAGCGGTAGGGCTGCTCGATGCGTACCCACGGCAATGCGCGGCGCGCCCGGCTGAGCTCATCGCGTTGATGGGTCAGGGCTTTCTCATGCAAGAGCAACTGTCGGCGCGCGCTGAGCCATTCGCTGCGGGAAACCACTTGCGGGTTGCGGTAGTTGTCCATGGTGACGCTCCGGTGGGGGGATGTATGGATGGTCGTCCGCAGCGGGGGTGTTTCGACAGCGGGGCCTGAATAAGCGCATTTGCCTGATGAGCGGTGGTGGCGGTGCTCACGAATCGATTCAGCTGGCCATTAGCCATTTGAACATCAGCATCAACGTTGTTGCGGGCGCCAGATAGGCCTACTATTCATAGGCTTATGAAAAATAAGCCTAAGCTTATAACAAAAGAATGGAGTCCGTGATGATCCCACTGGATCGAATCCTGATAAGTAGCCTGCTGCTGTTTTCCGTCTCCGCGGCCCACGCCACAGACGGCCAGAAAGTCTTCAGCCAAGGCGGCCAGAATCCTGCGGCGATGGCCTGCCTGGGCTGTCATGGTGTGGATGGCAAAGGCATGGCGGCTGCGGGCTTTCCGCGCCTGGCCGGCTTGCCGGCGGCGTACCTGAGCAAGCAACTGCACGATTTTCGTAACGGCAGTCGCAAGAATCCGATCATGGAACCGCTGGCCAAGGCCCTCAGTGATGAGGAAATCCAGGCGGTGACCACCACCCTGGCAGCGATGCCCAGCGACGCGGTAGCCGACACTCGTAGGCAGCAGATGGCAAGCGACGCCACGCAGAAACTGGCCTTGTACGGTGACTGGAACCGCAAAATTCCGGGCTGTGTGCAATGTCATGGCCCGGGTGGTGTGGGGGTTGGCGAGCATTTCCCGCCGCTGGCTCATCAGCCCGCAGCCTATCTGGTGGCGCAGCTCAATGCCTGGCGCGATGGCAGTCGCAGCAACGACCCGAACCAGTTGATGGTGGGGGTGGCCAAGGCCATGAACGATGAGGAAATCAAGGCCGTGGCCGATTACTTTGCCAGCGCCGCCAGCCAGGAGGTGAAACCATGAAAGCATTGATGTTCGCTGCCCTGGCGTTGGCCCTGGGGACTGCGCACGCCGCGCCGATCGCCATGGAAGACCAGTCGCAACTCAAAGTCCCCGCGGCGGGCAGCGCTCCGGCGTTTACCCCGCCCGCAGAAAGTGAGTTGCCCGACAACGCCTTTGGCAAGATGGTCCGTCAGGGGCATGCCCTGTTCGTCGACACCAAGCGCCTGATGCCTGACAAGGTGGGTAATGGCCTCAATTGCAGCAACTGCCACCTGGACCAGGGGCGCCTGGGCCACTCGGCGCCGCTGTGGGGCGCGTACCCGATGTACCCGGCTTACCGTAAGAAAAACGACAAGGTCAACACCTTCGCCGAGCGCATACAGGGCTGCTTCCAGTTCAGCATGAACGGTACTCCGCCAGCGGCCGACAGCCCGGAAATGACTGCGCTCTCGGTGTATGCCTACTGGCTGGCGAGCAAGGCGCCGATCGGCGTCGAGACGCCGGGCCGGGGCTATCCCGAGGTCGCGCAGCCGGCCCAGGGCTATGACTTCAAACGCGGCGAGCAGGTGTATCAGCAGCAGTGTGCGATCTGCCACGGGGCAGAAGGTCAGGGGCAGAAAGTCGCTCAGGACTATGTGATGCCACCGCTGTGGGGTAAAGACTCGTACAACTGGGGCGCGGGCATGCACCGGATCAACACGGCGGCCTCGTTCATCAAGTACAACATGCCGCTGGGCAAGCCTGGATCGCTGAGCGATCAAGAGGCCTGGGATGTCGCGGCCTTCATCAACCGCCACGAACGGCCGCAGGATCCGCGCCTGGTCGAGGGCTCAATCGAGAAAACCCGGTTGAAGTTCCATGCCAATGACGGGGTCAACCTGTACGGACAGACGGTAGACGGTGTACTGATCGGTAAAGGAGTGTTGTAACGCCTGTTTTTGCTGGCGTCCCCGTGATTTCACAAGAAATAGCACAATGAAATCACGGGGCGATATTTACGATCGGCGGGAACTATCTACACTAGGATTTCTCTATGATGGCATCGGCCAGTCGGTGGGGGCATTGTAAGGTGGCCGCTGCCTGATTAGACTGCGCCGAATTTCGTACGCAAAGCCCTTGTTAAGGACGTATATGATCAAGAAATGCTTGTTCCCGGCAGCCGGTTACGGCACTCGCTTCCTGCCTGCTACCAAAGCTATGCCCAAGGAAATGCTGCCAGTGGTAAACAAGCCACTGATCCAGTATGGCGTTGAAGAAGCGCTGGAAGCTGGGTTGAACGAGATTTCCATTGTTACCGGCCGTGGTAAGCGCGCGCTGGAAGATCACTTCGACATCAGCTACGAGCTGGAAAACCAGATCAAGGGCACCGACAAGGAAAAATACCTGGTCGGCATCCGTCGTCTGCTCGATGAGTGCTCGTTCTCTTACACTCGTCAGACCGAAATGAAAGGCCTGGGCCATGCGATCCTCACCGGTCGTCCACTGATCGGCGATGAGCCGTTCGCCGTGGTGCTGGCCGACGACCTGTGCGTCAACCTCGACGGTGACGGCGTGCTCAAGCAAATGGTCAAGCTGTACAAACAGTACCGCTGCACCATCGTTGCAATCATGGAAGTCGACCCGCAGGAAACCAGCAAGTATGGCGTGATCGCCGGCGACCTGATCGGCGACGACCTGTACCGTGTGCGCAACATGGTCGAGAAGCCAAAACCGGAAGATGCCCCGTCGAACCTGGCGATCATCGGTCGCTACATCATGACCCCGGACATTTTCAGTCTGATCGAACAAACCGAGCCAGGCAAAGGGGGTGAAATCCAGATCACCGACGCCCTGATGAAGCAGGCCCAGGATGGCTGCGTGATTGCCTACAAGTTCAAGGGCAAGCGTTTCGACTGCGGTGGCGCTGAAGGCTACATCGAGGCAACCAACTTCTGCTTCGAGAACTTCTACAAAACCGGTAAGGCGTACTAAGTCTTCCAGCGCCATGCTGCAAGCCGCAAGTGGAACGCACAGGGCTTTTTCTAGTAGCCTGTAGCTTGATACTTGCGGCTTGAGAGCATCGAGATGCCCTACGATTTTGATTTGTTTGTGATTGGTGCCGGGTCCGGTGGTGTGCGCGCTGCGCGTTTTGCCGCAGGGTTCGGTGCAAAGGTGGCGGTTGCTGAAAGCCGTTACCTGGGCGGGACCTGTGTCAACGTCGGCTGTGTGCCGAAGAAACTGCTGGTCTACGGCGCGCATTTTGCCGATGACTTCGAGCAGGCCGTAGGGTTTGGCTGGTCGCTGGAAGACGCTCAGTTCGACTGGGGCCAGCTGATTGCCAACAAGAACCGCGAAATCGAGCGCCTTAATGGCATCTACCGCAATCTATTGATCAACAGCGGCGTGACCTTGCTTGAAGGCCACGCCAAGCTGACCGGCGCCCACGAAGTGGAAGTCGACGGCCAGCGTTACAGCGCCGAGCACATTCTGATTGCCACCGGCGGCTGGCCACAGATCCCGGATATTCCTGGCAAGGAACTGGCGATCAGTTCCAACGAAGCCTTTTACCTCAAAGACCTGCCCAAGCGTGTCTTGGTGGTGGGTGGTGGTTACATTGCCGTGGAATTTGCTGGCATCTTCCAGGGCCTTGGGGCGAAAACCTCGCTGTTGTATCGCGGTGATCTGTTCTTGCGCGGTTTCGATGGTGGTGTGCGTAACCACCTTAAGGAAGAACTGGAAAAACGCGGTTTGGACTTGCAGTTCAACAGCGATATCCAGCGCATCGAGCGTCAGGACGACGACAGCCTCAAGGCGACCCTCAAAGACGGTCGTGAGCTGGTTGCCGACTGCGTATTCTATGCCACCGGCCGGCGGCCGATGCTCGATAACCTGGGCCTGGAAAATACGGGGGTAGAGCTGGACCCACGTGGTTTCATTCGCGTCGACGAGCAGTACCAGACCACTGAACCGTCGATCCTGGCCATCGGTGACGTGATTGGCCGGGTGCAACTGACACCCGTGGCACTTGCTGAGGGCATGGCGGTGGTGCGGCGTCTGTTCAAACCCGAGCAATATCGCCCAGTGGACTACCAGAATATCCCCACCGCGGTGTTCAGCCAGCCGCCTATCGGCACTGTTGGCCTGACCGAAGAACAAGCGCTTGAGCAAGGCTACAAGGTGCAGATTTTTGAAAGCCGTTTCCGGCCGATGAAGCTGACCCTCACCGATGTTCAGGAAAAGACCTTGATGAAGCTGGTGGTCGATGCCGACACCGACCGTGTGTTGGGTTGCCATATGGTCGGCCCGGACGCGGGCGAGATTATCCAGGGCCTGGGTATCGCGCTGAAGGCCGGGGCTACCAAGCAGCAGTTCGATGAAACCATCGGTGTGCATCCGACCGCAGCCGAAGAGTTCGTGACCCTGCGCACGCCAGTTTCACGTTGAGTCACCCACCCTGCGTAGGAGCTACGCAGGGTGGCCAACGTTTCCTACCTGAGCCGTTACTTAAGCGGCCATCGCCGTGACCTGCGGCTGACATTCTCCGAGTCGGACATTTCAGATACTGATTGCCCCACTCACTTCCAAGCAGAATGTCACGATGAAACCTACAAATAAAACGCTTCTTGCGCTGAGTTGCTGTCTTCTCCTGAGCACTGGGATGGCACAGGCCAGCGGTCAAATGAGCTTCAGCGGCAGCGTTGAGGCGGGCACTTGCGAAGTCAATGGCGGCAACAACGATGTGGCCGTGAGCTTGCCGACGGTGCCGGCCAGTCTGTTGATCACTCCAGGCCAGGTCGCAGGCAACACGCGCTTCGATCTGCGTCTGGCCAACTGCTCGCCTGGCTTGACCCGCGTTTCTACCTACTTTGAATCTGGTCCTACCATCAGCCCGCAGGGGCGCCTGATTGTGGATACCGGTGGTAGCGAGAACGTTGAAGTTCAGCTGCGCAACAACACCAATGCGCCGATGAACCTGTCGGCTGCCCAAGGCAACCAGAACTCCCAGATCGTTGACATCATCAACGGTCAGGCAGTGCTCGCTTACTCGGCGGAATACTACTCACTGGGCGGCACAACGCCAGGCCTGGTGAACACCCGCGTGCAGTACACCCTGATGTACCCATGAAGTTGTTGGCAGCCCTTGCCGGGCTGCCAACCTCTATTGTTTGCCGACCCAGGACCTCCTATGAAAACAATCTGCCTGCCGTTCTGGCGCGGGTGGCTTCTGGCTGCCTGTCTGTCCAGTAGCGCGGCCAATGCCAGTGTTGTGATTGCCACAACCCGGGTGATCTATCCCGCGAATGCCGCAGAAGTGACGGTCAGCTTGAACCACAAAGGGCAGCATCCGTCGTTGGTGCAAGCCTGGATCGATGAGGGCCAGGCAGAGGTCCCGATCGAGCAATTGCAGGTGCCGTTCAGCCTCACGCCGTCGTTGTTTCGCCTGGATCCGGGCAATGGGCAAACACTGCGCTTGTTTCAAACCGAGCACGACTTTCCCCAGGACCGCGAAGGCCTGTATTGGCTCAATGTGCTGGAAATCCCGCCAAAGGGGCAAGGCAATGCCCTGCAGGTTGCGGTGCGTTCGCGGATCAAGCTGCTGTATCGCCCCCAAGGCCTTGCTGGAACCGCAGAACAAGCGCCGCAGGCGTTGACCTGGCGTCTGCTCAAGCAGCATCAGGCATGGATGCTCGAAGCGCACAATCCCAGCCGCTATCACGTCAACCTCGCTGCGCTGGCGATCCAGACGGCAGCGGGCATGCACGAAGCCCAAAGCAGCCACCTCGCGCCAATGTCGACCCAGCTGTTTGCTTTAGAGGGGCTGGAATTGGCCGCAGCGTCTAGCGCCCGCGTGCACTTCAGCAGTGTCAATGACTACGGTGCGGTGTTGCTCCACCAACAGTCCGCCGAGGTCGTCCACCGGCACTGAGCGCGGTGGAGGCGACAGTGATGATGAAATGTTCTGCCGCGCCTGCATGGCGTACGGCCGGGGCCTTGCTGTGCCTGGCAAGCGCACTGGCAAGCAATCGACTGCATGCAGCACCGGTTGCGTTCGATCCCCGATTCCTGCAAACGGAGGGGGCGGCGGCTGTCGATGTCAGTCGTTTCCAGCATGCCGACAGCGTACCTGAAGGCGAGCAGGTGCTGGATGTTGTGGTCAATGAGCACTGGAAGGGACGCTGGTCGGTAGCCTTGCGTCAACAAGGCGATGAGCCGCAGGCCAGTCCTTGTTACAGCGGCACATTGCTGCAGGCGCTGACCATTGATCAAGCACAGCTTGGCGCTTCGGTGCGCGAGCAGTTGCAGCCGACCGACAGCTGCCTGCCATTGTCGGCGTTGGGAATAGAGGCCAGTGAGCGCCTGGATTATGGTCGCTTGCGCTTGTCGCTACAGGTCGCTCAAACGGCCTTGGTGTCGCTACCCCTGGATTATTTGCCCCCGGAGCAATGGGACAGCGGCACGCCTGCAGCGTTTGTCGACTATCGCTTGAACCTGTTCAGTCAGCGCAGCCGCATTGACGGTCAGCAGTGGAATCAATCCTTCCTGGGCTTGCGCAGTGGCCTCAACACCGGGGCCTGGTACTGGCGTCATGAAGGCTACCTGCAAGCCGGCGAGGGTATCGAGCAGCGTTACCAGGCACTGGCCAGCTATGTGCAGCGTGATATCGCCCCATGGCAAGCGCAGTTGACACTGGGCGAGGCTTACAGTCGCGGTGAGGTGTTTGACAGCATCGCCTACACCGGCGCCGGGTTAGCCAGCGACGAGCGCATGTTACCGGCATCGCAACGCGGTTTTGCCCCGACTGTCAGTGGCGTTGCCTACAGTACGGCGTTGCTGACTATCCGCCAGAATGGCGTGCTCTTGCATGAGTCAACCGTGCAGCCCGGGCCGTTCGAAATCAGTGACCTGTATGCCAACGGCTTCAGTGATGACCTGGAGGTGACCCTGACGGAAGCTGATGGCAATCAACGCACGTTCACGGTGCCGTATCAGGCAGCGCCGTTGGCCTTGCGCCCGGGCGCCCGGCGTTTTGACTTCAGCCTCGGGCGCTGGCGCGATGGTCTGGGCAACACTGGCCTGGAGCATGCCCAGGGAAGTTGGCAACAGGGCCTGAGCAATCGCTTCAGCGTACATGCCGGATTGATCGCAGCTCCAGGGTATCAATCGGCTGCGCTGGGGGGCACGCTGAACAGCCACCTGGGGGCGGTGGCCCTGACTGTACTCGGATCGCACAGCGACTCGCCAGAGCAGGAGCGCAGCGCTGGCCAGGCCGTGCGGTTGAGCTGGCGTCAAGTGCTGGCGGCGTCGCGCACCGACCTGAGCGTCAGCCTGACCAGCAGTGGTCCTGAGTACCAGGGCTTCAATGACGTTGCCCGTGCTCGGTACGAGGGCGAGCAGCACTCGCCGAACCCGCACCCGACACGCCTGAGCGCACGCGTTGCAGTCAGCCAAGGCCTGGGTGAGCAGGGGGGGCGTTTGAGCCTGCAAGCCGTGCGGACGCAGCGCTGGCAGCGGCCGGGTAGTGATTTGAGCTATTCGCTTGGCTACTTCAACCGCTATGGCGCGCTGGGCTATGGCATCACGGCCTCCCGCGAGCAATCGACGTCGGCAGGGCATCGCAATCAAATCGCCGTGACCTTGAGTCTGCCGTTGGGTGAGCGTCGGCGTGGCTCACTGTCCAGTACCTTCACCAGCAACGGCAGTGGACACAACACAACCAACACCCGCTTCAGCAGCACTGCCGGTGAGCATGGCCAGTGGGGGTATGGCCTGGGGCTGAGCACACGGCATGAATCGCAGCGCGATACCGCAGGTGTGGACGCCCAAGCGCAGTACAGCGGTGCGGGAGCACAGCTCAGTGGAACACTCAGTCAGCACCGTGACTACCAACAGGCCTCGCTGGGCGCTCGCGGGGCGTTGGTGGCACATGCCGGAGGGCTGACGGCGACCCAGTCGCTGGGCGAAAGCTTTGCCATCGTGCATGCGCCGGGCGCTGCCCGCGCACGACTCAAGCAGGCGCCGCAGGTGCAGCTGGATAGCAAGGGCTATGCGGTGCTGCCGCACCTTTTGCCGTACAGCCTCAATACCGTCGAGCTGGACCCTAAAGGCACCTCGCAAGACATCGAACTGCAACTGAGCAGCCAGCAAGTCGTGCCGCGAGCCGGTGCTGCGGCCTTGCTCTACTACCCCACACGCAGCGGGCGCAGCGCGTTGATCGACGCACGCCAGGCCGATGGCAGCGTGTTGCCCTTCGGCGCGGTGGTGCTGGATGAAACGGGCGAGGAGCTGGGGCTGGTCGGGCAGGGCAGCCGATTGCATGTGCGCGGGATCAACACGCAGGGGCGTTTGCAGGTGCGCTGGGGGGACGGCATGCAGCAGCACTGTGCCCTGAACTATCGGCTGCCTGCGGGCCAGCCGTCAGGCAATGCCCCGACCGTACTGCAGGCGACCTGTGAACAGCAGGGCAGTGATGCCGTGGAATCCTTGTTATGAGCGTTCAAGCTATCTAACCCGCCACTTATAGCCAAAACCAATCGGCAGCATGAGCTTTGCCAATGAGCATTGAGGGAATGTATTAGCTACGATTCTCCCATCAAGTTTTTCAACCCCCTGAAGGAGCGTTACTTATGCCTATCATCAACAGCCAGGTAAAACCGTTCAAAGCCACTGCTTACCACCAGGGCAAGTTTGTCGAAGTCTCCGACGCCGACCTCAAAGGCAAATGGTCTGTCGTATTCTTCTACCCGGCTGACTTCACCTTCGTCTGCCCGACCGAGCTGGGCGACCTGGCCGACAACTACGCTGAGTTCAAAGACCTGGGCGTGGAAATCTACGGCGTGTCCACCGACACCCACTTCACCCACAAAGCCTGGCACGACACCTCGGACACCATCGGCAAGATCCAGTACCCACTGATCGGTGACCCGACTCACGTCATCTCGCGCAACTTCGACGTACTGATCGAAGAAGCCGGTATCGCTGACCGTGGCACCTTCGTGATCAACCCGGAAGGTCAGATCAAGATCGTTGAACTGAACGACGGCGGTGTTGGCCGTGACGCCAGCGAGCTGCTGCGCAAGATCAAGGCTGCCCAGTACGTCGCTGCTCACCCAGGCGAAGTGTGCCCAGCCAAGTGGAAAGAAGGCGAAGCCACTCTGGCGCCATCGCTGGACCTGGTCGGCAAGATCTAAGACCGTGAGCCAGCCGAGGGCGGTGCTGCACCGCACCTGATGTTGTCACCGCCCCGCAAAACGCCCGGGCGCTTTCGCCCGGGCGTTGTTATTTCTACCGTTTGAAAAAGGAATCGCCCGTATGTTGGACGCCACGCTTAAAACTCAGTTGAAAACCTACCTGGAACGGGTCACTCAGCCGATCGAGATCGTCGCTTCCCTCGATGACGGCGCGAAGTCCCGCGAATTACGCGACCTGCTGGTTGAAATCGCCAGCCTGTCCACCCTGATTTCCTTGCGTGAGGACGGTAACGACGCCCGGCGTCCTTCGTTCTCGCTCAACCGCCCTGGGGCCGACATCAGCCTGCGCTTTGCCGGCATCCCCATGGGCCATGAGTTCACCTCGCTGGTGCTGGCACTGCTGCAGGTCGGCGGCCATCCGTCCAAGGCCAGCGCCGAACTGATCGAGCAGATCGGCGCGCTGCAAGGTGAATTCAACTTTGAAACCTACTTCTCGCTGTCGTGCCAGAACTGCCCGGACGTGGTTCAGGCACTGAACCTGATGGCGGTGCTTAACCCGAACATTCGTCATGTTGCCATCGACGGCGCGCTGTTCCAGGAAGAAGTCGAATCGCGCAAAGTCATGGCGGTACCCAGCGTGTACCTCAATGGCGAAGTGTTTGGCCAGGGCCGCATGGGCCTGGAAGAAATCGTCGCCAAGCTGGACACCAGCAGCGCTGAGCGCCAGGCGGAAAAAATCAACGCCAAAGACGCCTTCGACGTATTGGTGGTTGGCGGTGGCCCCGCCGGTGCTGCAGCGGCCATTTACGCGGCGCGTAAAGGCATCCGTACCGGTGTGGCTGCGGAGCGTTTTGGTGGGCAGGTGCTCGACACCATGGCCATCGAGAACTTCATCTCGGTTCAGGAAACCGAAGGCCCGAAACTGGCCATGGCCCTGGAAGAGCACGTCAAGCAGTACGACGTCGACATCATGAACTTGCAGCGCGGTGAAGCGCTGATCCCGGCCAGCGATGGCGGGCTGCATGAAGTACGCCTGGCCAGTGGTGCTTCACTCAAGGCCAAAACCGTCATCCTCGCCACTGGCGCGCGCTGGCGGGAAATGAACGTACCGGGTGAAAAAGAGTACCGCAGCCGTGGCGTGGCGTACTGCCCGCACTGCGACGGCCCGCTGTTCAAGGGCAAGCGCGTGGCGGTGATTGGTGGCGGCAACTCGGGTGTAGAAGCGGCAATTGATCTGGCCGGTATCGTGGCCCAGGTAACACTGATCGAGTTTGACAGCCAACTGCGTGCCGACGCGGTGTTGCAACGCAAGCTGCACAGCTTGCCGAACGTCAAGGTGATCACCAGCGCGCTGACCACCGAAGTGCTGGGTGATGGCCAGAAGGTCAGCGGCCTGCGCTACAAGGACCGCAACAGCGATGAGCTGCATGACATCGCACTGGAAGGGATCTTTGTACAGATCGGCCTGTTGCCCAACACTGACTGGCTCAAGGGCACGGTAGAGCTGTCGCCACGTGGTGAGATCATTGTCGACTCCCGTGGCCAGACCAACCTGCCGGGTGTGTTTGCTGCCGGTGATGTGACCACCGTGCCGTACAAGCAGATCGTGATTGCCGTGGGTGAGGGCGCCAAGGCTTCGCTGGCGGCGTTCGATCACCTGATTCGTGCCTGAAACACCGCAGGGCTACTGGTAGGAGCGGGCTTGCTCCGCGATGGCGATTGATCTGACACATCGCCTCGCGGGGCAAGCCCGCTCCTACCTAACCCACACACGCCCGGCGGTATTCCCCTGGCGTCACCCCATAAGCCTGTTTGAACTGCCGGTTCAAATGGCTCTGATCCGAAAACCCCAAAGCAAAGGCCACGTTGAACGGCAGGCAGTCGTTCTTCAGCAGTTCCCGTGCGCGACTCAGGCGCCGCTGTTTGAGCCAGGCATGCGGAGGCAAACCGGTGGCCTGGCGAAACACCCGGGCGAAGTGGAAAGGTGAAAGATTGACCGCACTGGCCAGATCCTGCAGTGACGGTGGGTCGGCCAGGCAGCTTTCCATCAGCTCTTTGGCTCGTGCCACGGCGCAGGGTTCGTTGCCAGGCTCGCGCGGGCTACCGATGCGGGCATGGCGGTGCACCAGCATCAGCACGGCCTCGCGCCACGCGCTCTGTTGCTCCAGGTCACTGGCACCCTGTTCAGCCAGGCAGTGCAGCCAGTTGAACGCCTTGGCCAGTTGCGGATCGTGCAGCACGCTGGCCTCGAAGCGCGGCAGGCCGTCGCGTTTGATATCCAGCTCATCCAGCACACCGGTGATACGTTCACCTTGTGGGTACAAGCCACGATAACGCCAGCCCTGTTCATGGGCCTTGGCGCCGGTGTGCATTTCATCGGGGTTGATCAGCACCATGCTGCCCACCGCCGCCACATGATCGCTGCCACGATGCCAGAAACGCTGGGCACCCGAGGTGATGATGGTGATCGCATAGCCTTCATGCACATGCGGCGCAAAGCGTTGCTGGAAATATCGAGCGTGAAGCATCTCGACATCTCCCAGCGCCGGCGCTTGCCAGAAGTGGGTCTGTTCCTGCGGTGCTGCGTTCATGGGCTGCCGTTCAACCACCAGCGAAAGACGAAAAAGAACATCATGCTCACCAGCATGCTGATCAAGGTGCTGCGGGTCAACAGCACCAGCACCACGGCCACCACTGAACCGAGCAAGTACGGGTTGCTCAGGCTCAGGTCGAGTTGATGACCAGGCAGGAAAATGATCGGCCCACAGATGGCGGTCAACATACCCGGCACGGCAAAACCGAGAAATTGCCGGGCGTTGGAGCTCAGGCGCAGCGGCAAGCGTGGTTCAAGGAATGCGTAGCGGTTGAGAAATACCAGCAGGCCCATCCCGACAATCAAGGCAAAGATCATGAGCGTGCTCCGCTGAATTTCTGGCAGATGAAACCGGCGCTCATGCCCAGCAGGCCGGCTGCCACCAGGCCGGTTTCCCAGTGCCAGAAGCTGAACAGCACAGAGCTGAACAACGACACCGCAACGCACACCACGGTGGGCAGATTGCGCACCAGCGGGGCGATCAGGGCAACAAAGGTGGCGACGATGGAGAAATCCAGGCCCAACTGGTCGAGGTGCGGGATGTTTTGGCCAAGAATAATGCCCGCCAGGGTGAACAGGTTCCAGGCGATGTAGAAGGTCAGGCCAACGCCTAACGCATACCAGCGGTTGAACTGCTGTTGGTCGTACTGGCTGGTGAGAGCAAAAAACTCGTCAGTGAGCAAGAATCCCAGGCCCAGCCGCCAGCGGGTAGGCAGCCCTGACAGTACCGGGCGCATCGACAGGCCGTAGAGCAGGTGCTGGGAGGTCAGCAGCAGGGTAGTCAACAGGATCGAGAACAGGTTCGCTCCGCCTTTGAGCATGCCAATGGCCACCAGCTGTGCCGCCCCGGCGAAAACGATGGCCGACAGCCCCTGGCCTTCCCAAGGGGTGAGGTTGGCTTCGATGGCCATTGAGCCGGCGAGTAGCCCCCAGGGGGCGACCGCCAAAGACAATGGCAGGATGGCGATTGCGCCGCGGGTAAAGGCCTGGCGGGCGAAGGGTGGGCTGGACATGGCTATCTGCAACAACTGGAAAAGGTTGCACAGCATGCCAGAGCTGCGCGCAGGTGACTTGAACGATCTTGCTGTTCAGGCTCACCTGGCGCCAGGGCGGGTCAAAAATGCTTGCTGAGCAGACGTTGGCGTACGGCAAAGCAACCGTTCAGATCAACCGCTTTTTGCCAGTAACGCTGGCGTTGATCGGGTTGGCTGTTGCCCTGCAAACGGTAGATTTCGGCCTGGAAGTCGCGTTGGCGTCCCCATTGCAGGGCCAGGCCCTGAGGTTGTTCGGGATTGCACAGCAGACGCTCGGCCGGTTGCGGGTAATAGGAGGCGTAGCGGTTGGCTATGGCCTGGACATGCTCAAGGTTTTTGCCAAACGCCGTGCTGTCACGGTAGTCGGTGCACCAGGCTTCGATCCCCAGTGCCGCGGGTGCAAAACCCTGCGCAAGGCTGGTTTGCAGTAGCGGGCAAGCGGCAACTGGAATCTGCTCGGTGGGCAGGTAGGTCATGTAATACAACGCCAGGCGATAACGGGCGACCGGATGGTCCAGCTCCACGGCTTTGGTCAGCAGGCTGACGGCAGGGGTGAGGGTTCGCCCAAGAGCTTGCCCCTGTTGCGCCAGGTCCTGGTCGGTGGAGCTGGTCTTGAGGCTGAAGCTGTCGGCCTGATGTTCGGCTTGCTCCAGCAGTGTCACGGCCTGGCGATACAGCAGGTCGGCGTGCGGGTCGATGCGCAAGCCGTCAGCCAGCGCGCAGCCGGGCACCAATATGGCTAATAAGAAGGAGCAGAGGCGTGCACGCAACCGGGTAAAGCCTGAGGAGGGCACTGCTTGAGGGCTGGGCATCAATTGAATAACGGTACGCTGAGGTTCAGGGTTCAATCCAACTGTCCATAGTAGGGTTCGAAGGGGCCTGGGCAAAGGCGACCATTCTAACCTTTGTAGGGGCGTTCTCGAAAGCCACGCAACATGGTGTCCAAGTGATGACTGGCCGGTAGGAGCGGGCTTGCCCCGCGATGCGATTTATCTGGCACATCGCATCGCGGGGCAAGCCCGCTCCTACCGGGCAAGCCTTAGGACCAAAATGTCCGAAGGTTGTAAAACAGCCCTGCCAAGGCGATCACCAGCAGCATCGCGCCGCTGGCCAGGCCGATCAGCCGCTGATGTTGTGGGCTCGCCAAGGTGCTGGTCAGCAGAATGTACGCCGCCAGAATCGCCATATCGAGAATCACCCAAACCAGCGAAAGCAGTAACAGGCTGTGGCTTGTCTGGCTGGTGATGTGGATGAACTGCGGGAAAAAGGCCATGAAGAACAGGATGTCTTTCGGGTTCGACAAGCCGATGGCAAAGCCTTTCCACAGGCCTCCACGCACGCGGTCAGGCGGCGCAACGTCCGCGTTGGGTGTCAGTGCCTGACGCAGGCCGCTAATGGCCAGGTAACCGATGAACAGGCAGCCCACCACACTCAGCGCACTGAGCACATGGGGGGCGATCACCGCACTGGTAAGAATCAGGCTGGCGGCCAGTGCGATCAGCACCAGCGAGGCACCGTTGGTGCCGACGGCGGTCCACAGCGCCTGGCGGCGGCCAGTGCTGGCGGCTGTGTTGACCACCAGGGCAACCACCGGGCCGGGCGTGGCAATCAGCAGCAAAACGGTCAGTGCGTAGGTCAGGAGCAGGGCGGTGTTCATTGGCAGGCTCGGTGGTCGTCAGGTGTGTGGGCATTTTCGGCAGCCCCCCGCGCCTTGTAAAACGACTGTTGCTATGGCTTTCTATTAGTCCTGCTCATGCCTCAGGTGGCCTATGTCCGAACGTATTCCTGCATTGCTGGCCTTAAGGGCGTTCGAGGTGGCCGCGCGTTATGGCTCCTTTACCCGCGCCGCTCAGGAACTGGCGCTGACCCAAGGGGCTATCAGTCACCACATCAAAACCCTCGAAGGTTTGTTTGGCTGCGCCTTGTTTGAACGCCGTGGCCCTAAACTGTCGCTGACCGAGTCCGGGCGGGTATTGGCGCAAGAGTTGAAAGTAGGCTTCAAAATTATCGACAACGCCTGCGCGCTGCTGAAAAAGGAGCGCAACAGCATTCGCCTGAAAGCACCTTCGACCCTGACCACCCGCTGGCTGCTCGGGGTACTGGAGGGCTATCGTCAGTCGGTGCCAGCCAGCCATGTGCAACTGTCCAGCGTGTGGATGGACATCGACAGTGTCGATTTCTACAGCGAGCCCTATGACGCCGCGATGCTCTTGGCTGACGGCCGTTTTGCCGCCGATGTCGACAGCCTCAAGCTGTTCGATGAGTGGTTGCTGCCGGTGTGCAGTCCTGGTTATCAGGCAACGCTCGGGCCAGGGCTGGACGGCCTGCAACGCGCTGATTACCTGCACTGCTCGGCAGACCGCCGCGACTGGCGGCGTTGGCTGGCGCGCCTCGGTGCGTCGCCCGCCGGGCTTGAACGTGGTCAACTGTTCGATACCCTGGATCAAGGCATGTCGGCGGCCCAGCAAGGTGCGGGGGTTGCGGTGGTCGACCTGTTGCTGGCCAGCACAGAACTTGCCGCCGGGCGCCTGGTGCCGCCGTTGCCGCAGGCGGTGTCGACCGGCGAGGGCTATTACCTGACTTGGCTCAAATCCAGCCCACAGGCCCGACAGATTCAGGCACTGGGTCATTACCTGCTGGCGCAAGTGCCGCAACTGCCTGCCCAGGGCTACGACTATTTGTATGACTAATACTCGATACGGCTGCTCGGCCGCTGCGGTGCTGGGGTAGAATCGCAGCACAGATCAGGTGGTTCAGAGGTTGTAGTGGTGGAGTTACAGCAGGGCTTTGTCCTGACCCGACATTGGCGCGATACCCCGGCAGGGACCTGCGTCGAGTTCTGGTTGGCCACCGACCAAGGCCCGCGTCGCTTGCGCGTGCCGCTGCAAACCTCTGTGGCTTTCATCCCGGCGACGCACCGCCAGCAGGCACAGACGGTGTTGCGCAGTGAACGCGGGGTAGCGTTACGCCCGCTTGAACTGCGCGATTTTGAGCAGCGCCCGGTGATGGGCTTGTACTGCCGCCAGCATCGCCAGTTGATCCAGCTGGAAAAGCGCCTGCGTGCTGCCGGGGTGCAGGTTTACGAAGCCGATATCCGCCCGCCCGATCGCTACCTGATGGAGCGTTTCATCACCGCCCCGGTCAGTTTCAGTGGCACGCCCGATGAGCAGGGCGTGGTGCAGGATGCCTTGCTCAAACCGGCGCCCGACTACCGGCCAACGCTGAAGCTGGTGTCGCTGGACATCGAAACCACCGAACGCGGCGAATTGTATTCGATTACCCTTGAGGGCTGCGGCCAGCGCCAGGTGTACATGCTTGGCCCGGCCAATGGCGATGACCGCGAGGTGGATTTCGACCTGGACTACTGTGACAGTCGGGCGCAGTTGCTCGAGCGCCTGAATCAATGGCTGGCGCAGCATGATCCGGACGCGATCATCGGCTGGAACCTGGTGCAGTTCGACCTGCGCGTGTTGCAGGCCCACGCCGAGCAGTTGCAGGTTCCCCTGTGCCTGGGCCGCGACGGTGAGCCGATGGAGTGGCGCGAACACGGCAGTCGCACGCATTTCTTTGCCGGGGCCAGTGGCCGTTTGATCATCGATGGCATCGAGGCGTTGCGCTCGGCGACCTGGAGCTTTCCTTCGTTCAGCCTGGAAAACGTAGCGCAAACCCTGCTCGGTGAAGGCAAGGCCATTGATACCCCGTATCAGCGCATGGATGAAATCAATCGCATGTTTGCCGAGGACAAACCGGCCCTGGCACGCTACAACCTCAAGGACTGCGAGCTGGTCACGCGGATCTTCGCCAAGACCGAACTGCTGACCTTCCTCCTGGAACGGGCGACGGTCACCGGTTTACCGGCTGATCGTAGTGGTGGTTCAGTCGCTGCCTTCGGCCACTTGTACATCCCGCTGATGCATCGCCAGGGCTTCGTCGCGCCCAATCAAGGTGAGCGCCCGGAAGAGGCGAGCCCCGGCGGCTTTGTCATGGACTCGCGGCCCGGCTTGTACGAGTCGGTGCTGGTGCTGGACTACAAGAGCCTGTACCCCTCGATCATTCGCACCTTTCTCATCGATCCGCTGGGGTTGGTCGAGGGGCTGCGTGAACCGGGTGACGCCACCTCGGTTCCGGGTTTTCGTGGTGCGCGCTTTTCGCGCCTTCATCACTGTTTGCCCGCGATCGTCGAACGCGTCTGGCAGGGGCGCGAGACCGCTAAGCGCGAAAAGAATGCGCCGTTGTCGCAGGCCTTGAAGATCATCATGAACGCCTTCTACGGCGTGCTCGGTTCCAGTGGCTGCCGTTTCTTCGACCCGCGTCTGGCCTCATCGATCACCCTGCGCGGCCACGAGATCATGCGCCGCACCCGCGAGTTGATCGAAGCTCAGGGTTATACAGTGATCTACGGCGATACCGACTCCACCTTTGTCTGGCTCAAGAGCGCGCACAGCGAGGCTGATGCCGATGCCATCGGCCGCCGTCTGGTGCAGCAGGTCAATCAATGGTGGTGCACACATTTGCGCGACACTTACGATCTGGACAGCGCCCTTGAGCTGCAATACGAGACGCACTACAAGCGCTTTCTGATGCCCACCATCCGCGGTGCCGAAGAAGGCAGCAAAAAGCGCTACGCCGGGTTGGTGCAGCGTAACGACGGGCGCGATGAAATGGTCTTCAAGGGCCTGGAAAGTGTCCGTACCGACTGGTCGCCATTGGCGCGCCAATTCCAGCAGGAACTGTACGAACGCATTTTCCGTCGGCAACCCTACCAGGCTTACCTGCGCGAATACGTGCGTCAGACCCTGGCCGGCGAGCTGGATGAATTGTTGGTTTACCGCAAGCGCCTGCGCCGCCCGCTGGCGGACTATCAGCGCAACGTTCCGCCGCATGTGCGGGCAGCGCGCATGGCTGATGACTTCAACCAGCGTCAGGGGCGGCCACGGCAGTACCAGAATGGCGGCTGGATCAGCTATGTGATCACCGTGGCCGGCCCGGAGCCGCTGGAAACCCGCCATTCAGCCATCGACTATGACCACTACCTGACCCGCCAACTGCAACCGGTGGCCGATGCCATTCTGCCGTTTGTGGAGGATGACTTTACGGCGCTGATCGATCGGCAGATGGGGTTGTTTTAGCGGTTGCTGTTACATCGCCCCGCGGGGCTAGCACGCGCCTACGGGCGGGCTAGCCACAGGGCGGCCATCAGCCAGGCGGCGGCTGCCAGCGCGGTGATGGTGCGCACATGGTTCCAACGATTCCAGCTGGGTACGTAGCGGTGCCAGGCCGCCGCCGCTTCACTGCTGGCCGGGTCGAGGCGGGCCAGGGCCTGGTTTTTCGGCACGTTGAACAGCAGGGTGACGACGATGTTGCCGGCCAGGTACAGGGCACTGCCGATGGCCATGCACAGGCTGCCCGGCAGTGGCCAGCGCTGATACGCCCAGATCAGCAGGCCGATGCTGGTGGCTGCGGTGCCGAGGAACAAGGCCAGGAACAGGCGATTGAGCACCACCTTGTTGATCGACTGCATGGCCGTTACCGCACTCTGTTCCGGGATGCGCTCCAGGGCGGTCATGACAAAGTTGGAGAAGGCGAAGAACAACCCGCCCATCAGGCCGCAACCCAAGGCTGTGGCAAGGATCAGCAACAACAGCAGGGTATCGACAATGCTCATGGTCCGCTCCTTTAGATCAGCTATCCTCAGAATCAGATGTCAGCCTGTTCTGGTCAGGGTCAAGGCCTTACATGGAAATCGGAAGTTACCTTTGACTTGTCCACGGATTTCGTCCTGTAGTTTAGGCTCGCACCTCGGATCTTTCGTCGCGATCTGTAGTCTTTGATGCATGGAAATTGAAGGAGATGCGCATGCTCGTACGGTCACTGACCCTTGCCACCTTGTTGGCCATAGCCGGCCCCGTCCTCGCTGACGATGCCCCCTTGAACCAGGACCTGTACAAGTCCCGCCCTTTGATAGTCATTGCGCCAAGCACCGCCGACCCGACCCTGCGCGGTTTGAACGAAGCGCTCAAAGACCCGGCCACCAAGAAAGCCTTCGATGACCGCAGCCTGGTGCTCTACAGCGTTGCCGGCATGATCGGCAAGCGCGATGACAAAAACCTTGAGCAGCAAACCACCATGGCCTTGATCCGCGAACTGAGCCTGGGTGCACGCAATGGCACCCAGGTGATTCTGGTCGGCAAGGACGGCCAGAAACATGAGATCAAGCATGACGGCTCGGTCGAGCCCCAATCGATTTTCGATGCGGTAGACGCCTTGCCGGCGGAAGAGAAGGCCATCGTTGCGCCTACCGTGGCCGAGAAAAAGCAGGCCGACGCCAAGCCGGCTGCCGATGCCAAACCCGGCAAACCGGCTAAGCCTGCCAAACCGGCGGCACCGCCCAAGCCGCTGGAAGACTGAAGTTAATCAACGGCCACGGGCAAAGTGCTCGATGGCCAGGACATAGCCGTGGGTGCCGAACCCCGCCAGCACCGCCTTGGCCACCAGCGAGACGTAGGAGTGGTGACGGAAGGCTTCACGGCGATGGACATTGGAAATGTGTACTTCGATCACCGGCACTTCGGCGGCCATCAACGCATCGTGGATCGCCACTGAGGTGTGGGTCCACGCGCCGGGGTTGATGACGATGCCATCGACTCGGCCGCGCGCCTGGTGAATCCAGTCGATCATCTGCCCTTCATGGTTGGTCTGCGCAAATTCCAGCGTCAGGTGCAGCCGCTCGGCAGTCTGCTGGCATAGCTGCTCAAGGTCGGCCAGGGTTTCGTGGCCATAGACCTCGGGCTGGCGCAGGCCAAGCATGTTCAGGTTTGGGCCGTTGAGTACAAGCACGTTCGTCATGCAGGCAAGGTTCCGTTCAATGGAGTGGTGAGAGAGGCGGGTGTCAGAGGCTGCTGGTGTCGATGGTCTGGCCGCTGAGCGCGGCCTGGCTGATCGCTTCGACGATCTGTAGGTTGCGCAAGCCGTCGCGCACACTGACCAGGGGCTGGACGTCACCGCGAATCACCTGGCAGAAGTGCGCTAATTGACGCTGGAGCGGATCGACCGCTTGCAGAGGCGCAACGGCGGTGCTGAAGGGCGTCCACCAGGAGCGCTGTTCGGGGTGTTCGTAGTACTTCAGACGCATGCTCGGGATCGACAGCGAGCCACGGGTGCCAGCCAGCACATAGCAGTCTTCATCGGTGTAGCGGGGGTAATCGAGGTTTTCCCCGGCGGTTTGTTCCCAACTGCGGGCGCTGGCGGCGGTGTCGGAGAGCAGAAAGGTACCCAGGGCACCTCTGGCAAAGCGCAGACTGATTGCCACGGTGTCTTCCACGGCAAAGCCGCGGGTAGCGTTGGAGGCCTGAGCTTGCACAGCGACAATCTCACCGCACAGCGAACGCAGGTTGCCGATTTCGTGAATCATGTTGATCAGTACCGGTCCGCCGCCGGGTTGGCAACGCCAGGGCGCGCTGTCGAAGTAATCGGCAGGCTTGTAGAACAGCGCGCTGCCCATCACCGCGACCAGATCCCCGAGCACGCCTTCGCTGATCAGCTCGCGGGCCTTATCGAGAATGGCACTGTGCGCGCGGTGATGCCCCACCAGCAGCCGCGCTTGGCGCTGCTCAGCGATGGCCAGTAGCCGTTTGCCTTCCTCAAGGCTGTGGGCCACCGGCTTTTCAATCAGCGCCGCCACGCCTTGTTCGACACAGGTCAGTGCACCTTGCACATGCAGTTGATTAGGGGTGGCGAGAATGACGCCGTCCGGGCGTTGCTCGCTGAACAACGCTTGCAGCGATGGATACACCGGCACCCCAGTCAATTCCCCCAACGTTGTGGTGGCAGGCGCAGGGTCGACCAGCGCGCACAGCTGGCAGTCGCCGCTGGCCTGGATCAGTTCAATGTGGCGACGGCCGATCAGGCCGGCGCCGGCAACGGCGATGCGTAAGGGGATCATGGCACTCTCGTTGTTCTTGTAGGACAAGGCAGACCGCAGCGGCGGTTTTGTGAGAGGCTAATAAAAAACGCTGGGGAGATAATCGGGCTGAATGAAGAATCAGAATGCGCTGATAGCGAATAATGATCCGTTGCTGCGCGACCTGCAGTTGTTCTGCGAGGTGGCCCGGCGTTCCAGCTTCATTGGCGCGGCCACCGAGATCGGCCTGTCGCCTGCGCATGTCAGCAAGCGCATCGCCACCCTGGAAGCGCTGTTGGGGGTGAAGCTGTTCAACCGCACCACGCGGCGGGTGAACATCACCAGCGACGGTGAGGCGGCGTTTGTCTGGGCGCAGAAGATCCTGGAAAACGTTGAGTCGATGTTCGACGCGCTGTCCGAAGCGCACAGTGAACCGCGTGGCACCCTGCGGATCAGCACCAGTTTGCGCCTGGGCCGTGAGCATGTGGCGCCGATTCTCTCGCTGTTGCGCCATCGACACCCGCAGTTGGATATCTGGCTGGAGTTGATGGACCGCCGGGTGGACCTGATTGGCGAGAACTTCGACATCGATATTCGCGTGGGGGAGGTGCAGGAAAAGCACCTGATCGCCCACCGCATCGCCGAGAACAAACGGGTGCTGGCGGCGAGCCCCGACTACCTGGCGCGGCGTGGCACGGTCCGGGTGCCGGCAGAACTGGCGCAGCACGATTGCCTGCTGTTTCGCAGCCGCGATGACCGCTTCGGCGTGTGGCGCCTGGTCGGGCCGCAAGGCGCCGAGACGGTCAAAGTCACCGGGCCCATGGCTGCCAACCACAGCGATATCGTCCGCCAGTGGGCGCTGGATGGGCACGGCATCATCATGGCGTCTTACTGGGACCTGGTCAGTAACCTGCAGGAGGGGTCATTGGTGCGGGTGTTACCGGCGTACTACCAGCCCGCAGACGTCTGGGCGGTGACGGCGGCGCGCTCGAGCAGTTCGGCCAAGGTGCGCAGTTGCGTGGCGTTTCTGCGTGAACAGCTGGCCGAGGGGCCTTATGCATTGGCGCTAGGCGGGTAAGCGGCCGCGCTCCTGGTCCGGCACCAGGAGCGGGCAGGGCATGGGTCAGTCGCCGGCTTGAGCCTGCAACAACCATTGCCCCTCAACCTCGCGGACCAGGCCGCTGGCCAGCAGCAAGGGCGCCAGGCGTTTGCGCAGCTCGGGTTCGACGAAGGCGCGCAGGGTGTCCATGTCCAGCGTGCCCAGTGGCGACAGCTCGACCTTGGTGTACGACAGCCAGGCTTTTTTCAGCACCAGCAGCACGTCGCTGCCAGCGGTGGTGGCAAAGCGTCGATGCACGCTCTGGCCTTCAAGCACGAAAGTGTGTGCGTGCTCGAAACCCGCTTCATCACCGCCAGCCGCCAGGCAGCGGCTGCAACGGCACGGGCCGTCGCCGAAGGCTTTGAGCAGGTAAGTGTTGAAATCCACCACGGGCTTGAGGCTCAGGCGCTTGTCGACTTCAAACAAATCGGCGATCAGGGGTTGTTCAGCGGTCAATGTGTTGTCCCAGAATAGTCTTGGCGGGGGCGCACAATACCAGTCTTTGCGCCTGCCGGATGTCGAAGTGCACGGGATTTTTCCTCGACACTCTATTACCCTATGCGGCCGCGTGCGTCAGTAGACGCCGATCTTTGTCGTTGGAGTTCAAGCATGTACAACTACACAGCCACCGTGACCGTCAGCGACGATCTGCACGAAGATGTCGAAGCGGTGGAGAACGTCGCGATTCGGGTCGGCCTGGAGGCCGTGACCGAGACGCTGAAGAAGGTGCATTTCGTTGGCACCCTGGCGGCCCCCGACAAGGCGACGCACATCTGTGTGACCCTGGACAACGGCCTGAGCTACTACGGCCCGATCGTCAACGGCCACGCTGAGCTGGAAGGCGGCTGGATCGCTTTTGAATGCGACATGCTCACCCCGCAGGAATTGGGGCTGTAACCCGGGCCTGAGTATCAGCCGGGGGCGGGAAGGCAAAGCGTTGCCCTGTTCGAACGCATGCGCATTGAATGCGCGATGCAGCAAAAGCCCATGACCTGTTCATGGGCTTTTGCTGTGCAGAACGGTACTATCGGCAACGCTTTCCCTCCAAAACAACAATCAGGAAGCTTATGAATAACCCCCTGTTGTCCATTCAGGAACTGGCCGCCCCCGAGGGCGTCTGTTACGGCTGCGGTTGCTCCCACCCAAGCGGTCTGCACTTGCAAAGCCATTGGGATGCCGACGGTATTCATCTGGTCTGCCGACACTCGCCCGACAGCACCTTTCTCGGCTGGCCCGGGCTGGTCTACGGTGGCCTGCTGGCCATGCTGGTCGATTGCCATTCCAACTGGACGGCCATGGCCTATCACTACCGCGCCGAAGAGCGCGAGCCGGGGAGCCTGCCACGCATCGACTGCGTCACCGGGCAACTCAACCTGACCTACCTCAAACCCACGCCGATGGGCGTCGAGCTGCTGCTCAAGGCCCGGGTCGAAGGTGAGCCAGGGCGCAAGAGCCGGGTGATCTGTGAGGTCTGGGCCGGCGATGTGCTGACCGTGAGTGCCGACTCGGTGTTCGTGCGGGTCGACACCGAGAAGCTCAAGCACAAGGCCCACGGTCAGGCCTGAGGCAACCCCTAACGCAGGCGCGGGATCATCTGCCCGATGACATCCAGCACGGCATGCGCCAGCGCTTGCGAGCGTTGGCCATTCCAGCCGGTGACCGGGTTGGGTGCATCGTTGTGGTCCTTGAACGGCATCTCCAGGGTCAGTGACAGGCACTCATAAGCCTGACCGACACTGTTGGCCCCCAGGGTCAGGTTGGCCTGGCCCGGGGCCGAGCGTGGGTAGCCGTGAACCTGCTGGAAGTCGGCCGTGCGTGCGCACAGGCTGTCGCGGAAGGTTTTTTCCAGCTCGGCCAGGCGCGGGGTGAAGCCGGGGTTGCCTTCGCAGCCTGCGGTGAACACATGAGGAATTTCCTCGTCGCCATGCACGTCGAGGAACAGGTCGACACCGTGCTGTTTCATTTGCACCTGGGCAAACAGTACTTCCGGACTTTTCTCGGTGCTTGCGTTCTGCCAGGCACGGTTGAGGTCCTGGCCCGCCGCATTGGTACGCAGGTGGCCGCGTAGCGCGCCATCGGGGTTCATGTTGGGGATCAGGTACAGGTCGGCCTCCTGCAGCAGGGCCTGCACGCCAGCGTCATTGCTTTGCAGACGGTTGATCACGCCTTCCATGAACCACTCGGCCATGTGTTCGCCGGGGTGCTGCTGGGCAATGATCCAGATCTTGCGTTTGCCGTCGGCACCGTCACCGGCGCGCAGCAACGGGATGTCGCGGCCTTCGACACTGCGCCCGGTGGCCAGCAGGGTGACGCCAGGCAGGCTGCGGGCGCGCTCGATCAGTTGATTGTGGCGGGCGCGGGGGTAGGGTTCGAAGTAGGCGAACCAGGCCTGTGGTTGCTCAGCGTCGAGGGCAAAGCTCAGGGCCTTGCCGTCAAACGCGGTAGGCACACGAAACCACTGCTGTTGATCGTACGACGCTACCGCCTGATAACCCGTCCAGGCTTCGTTGTAAGACGACTGACCGGCATTCTCCAGAACAAAGCTGTGGCGCTGGCCTGGGGTCAGGCCG
The DNA here is from genome assembly GCF_052147955.1 of Pseudomonas sp. NUPR-001. NCBI lineage: Bacteria > Pseudomonadati > Pseudomonadota > Gammaproteobacteria > Pseudomonadales > Pseudomonadaceae > Pseudomonas > Pseudomonas sp. NUPR-001. The sequence continues at coordinate 3,396,814 of NZ_CP197353.1, read as the reverse complement.
CTGGCTTTGAAGTGAAACCACTGAAAATGATCGCTGTGCGTATCAGGCCGAATCGCCAGCAGTGTGCGGCGTGGGTCACTGGCGTCATTGATCAGGATATTGCCGGAATCGAAATCGCAGTCGATGTGCAAAGGGGGCAGCGTCACACTCATCACCAGGCTCCTGTAGAGTTGTTGTGACCCTCACTCTACACGTCTGGCTCAGGACCAGAAACCGATCGCTGCCAGTGCTGCCATGACAAGCCCGATGGCTACCGAGCAGCCGCCGACCGACAATGCCGCGCCGGCCTGACGGTACCAGGCGTCGTGGCCCAGTTGCCGGGCCGGCGCCAACAGCGTGCGCCAGCGCAGTTCGGTGGCGTGGAATGCTTCACGATGCTCGGGCGCGGCGTCCAGCCAGCGACGAAAGTCGATGCGCTCGCTGGCGGTAACCTGCGGGCTTTGCAAGCGTACATACCACTGGCCAGCGCGACTGGCCAAGGCGTCATGCGTTGGGCGTACGCTCTGCAGGGCCTGGTTCATGTGGCGCTCTATGGACAGTGCGGGCAGGTCCAGGCGTTTGGCGATGTCAGCAAAGCTCAGTTGGTCAAGGCGGCTGAGGAGGAACACTTGTTGTACACGGCGTGGCAGCTTTTTCAGTTGCTCCAGCATGGCGTCGTCGGCCAGGTCTTGCGTGTGCGGGTGATGCTCAAGGGGCAGCAACAGACGGGTCATGTACAAGCTCCTTGCTGAAGAGAGGGAAGAGGGGGCATCGTCCGTGACGCAGCACTAGATTAATCGTAACGAGATTGATTCTCAAGTGCTAATTCTGCAAAGCAGCGTACGCGGCTTCACCATGCGACATTCCTTTGCTATCATCGCGGCCATTCAAGCAACACCCGCCTTCATTAGCCTGAAGAGCCAAAAAAAAGACCCGGCAAAAAGCCGGGTCAAAAACCGTGATTAGCCTGATGAGGAGATAATCTGAGAGTCCGACCTAAGGGCTTTCAGCTTATCCAACCAGTCTCGCGACCAGTTGTGAGCAATAATAATCGTTATCATTTGCAAGTCAAATGATTTTTTCTCCCATTCCGTAAAAAACTTTTACCGAATGCGCCCCCTCGTTCAACCAACGGCTCTGCTGCCGTTGTTGCAGCGACATTCACGCTTATCTCCCACGCAGTAAATTAACTTCGCGGATCAGTGGCGGGCAGGTGTTCGAGCACCGCTTTGGCCATGTTGATCATGTGCACCACCGTCAACGCCAGGTCGCGCTGCATGCCCTGCAAGCCACTGGCCGACTCTTGTGCCGTGGCTGCGGCGCAGCGCAGTAGCTGGGTTGCATGTTCGGTGGCCTGGGCGTCGTCGAGGCCTTCGCGCGGCACCAGCCAGCAGTCTGCTAGCGGCTCGGTGGGCGGGCTGGGGTTCAAGTAGAAATCCAGTGCGCGCCGGGCGGCATCGCTGCTGCTCAGCGATTCGTTGTCCAGGGGGATGTCCTTTTCAGAGGTGGGGTGTCTCATGCGGCTACCTGCCTTGTGGGTGAACAATTTAGCGTCGTGCGCGATATTAATACGTTTTGTAGTTGCTACTAATCTTTAAATACTACAATTTGTGTATTGAGCGCCGAAGGGCAGTCCGTATCGTGCCAGCGATGGATAATTGGACTGATCTGGTTAAAACCAGAATGCGTGAACTGAAGATCACGCAGGAAAACCTCGCCGAACGAATCGGCGTCACTCAAGGCGCCGTAGGCCATTGGCTGCGCGGCGGTCGTGAGCCCAAACTGCGGGTGCTCAACCAGATTCTGGTGGAAGTGGGGTTCCCGCCACTGCGCATGGTCTATCCGCATCAACTGCGCGAAGACAGCGCGGCGTATGGTGACAGTGCCTTCCCCGGAGCGGTAACCGGTGCTGACGGCCAGCGGTACGAATTGTATTTTCGCTATCCGATTCTGCGCTGGGACAGCCTCGATGAAACCCCGGCAGACGCCGGCGACTGCCAGTCAAGCGACCATGCGGCGTTGGGGCGGGGCTTCTGGTTGCGGGTGGAAAGCGACGCGATGACCGCGCCGGTGGGCTTGAGTGTGCCGCAAGGTATGCTGATTCTGGTCGATACCGGCCAAAGCGCGGCGCCGGGCAAGCTGCTGATTGCCCGCGCATCCGACAGCAGCGCGGTGGTGTTTCGGCAATTGATCGAAGAGGGTGGTCAGCGCTATCTCAAGCCGCTGAACCCGACCTATCCCAAGGCGTTGTTCACCGAGCAGACGCAAGTGCTCGGTATCGTCGTACAAGTGCTGTTGAAACTGTAGGAGCGGGCTTGCCCCGCGAGGCGATGTGACAGAAAGATCGCTATCGCGGGGCAAGCCCGCTCCCACAGGTGGTGCAAGACAGTTGCCACCCGGAATTACCCGGTCCTACGCCTCTTCCAGCTCCACCAACACGGTCCCTTCGCTGACCATCTCACCTTCCTGGCAAAACAGCGCCTTGACGGTCCCGGCCTGTGCTGCACGGATGCTGTGTTCCATCTTCATGGCTTCGAGCACCACCAGCGCGGTACCTGCTTCAACCTGTTGGCCTGGCTCTACCAGCACTCGCACGATGCTGCCGTTCATAGGCGCGCTGAGGCCGCCCTGATGACTGTGGCTGGCATCGGCTTCGGCAATCGGGTCGTAGGCGGTTACGGCGTGCAGCTCGCCTTGCCACTGCAGGTACAGCGTATTGTCGCGGCGGATCGCCAGGTGGCGCTGACGCATACCCTCGGCATCAACCTGCAACTGCTCGCCGACCAGGGTGAACGGCGAGGCGCTGGCGCGCACCAGGCTCAGGGCCTGATTCTGGCCCTCGCAGTTCAGGTGCAGGCTGATCTGCGCAGGTACCCCGGCACGGAAACCGTTGGTAGCAGCCCACGGTGAATGGCGGTCATCCTGGCGTGCTGTCAGCGGCTGGCTCTGGATGAATGCCTCACCCGCCGCCTGCCAGAACAGCGCAGACAACGGCTGCGCAGGCGGCAGCAATTGTTCCTGGTAACGCGGAATGAAGCCGGTATCCAGCTCAGCGTCGGCAAAGGCCGGGTGCGCGAGGATGCGGCGCAGGAAGGCAATGTTGGTCTTCAAACCGCCAATGGCGAATTCGTCGAGCATGGCCAGCAAGCGCAGGCGAGCCTGTTCGCGGGTTTCTCCCCAGGCAATCAGTTTGCCGAGCATCGGGTCGTAGAACGGCGAAATGCTGTCGCCCTCACTGACCCCGCTGTCGACCCGGCGTCCTTCACCGGGGGCCGACTCGCGGTACAGCGCAAGATGTCCGGTCGCTGGCAGGAAGTCGTTGGCGGGGTCTTCGGCATACAGGCGCACTTCAATGGCATGGCCGTTGAGCGGCACCTGGTCCTGGGTGATCGGCAAGCGCTCACCGCACGCCACGCGGATCTGCCAGGCCACCAGGTCAAGGCCGGTGATGGCTTCGGTAACCGGGTGTTCAACTTGCAGGCGGGTGTTCATCTCCATGAAGAAGAATTCGCCACGTGCGTCGAGCAGGAACTCCACGGTGCCCGCACCGACATAACCGATGGCTTGGGCAGCCTTGACCGCCGCCTCACCCATGGCTTGGCGTTGGGCGCTGCTCAGGCCCGGGGCAGGGGCCTCTTCAACGACTTTCTGGTGACGGCGCTGGATCGAGCAGTCGCGTTCGTTGAGGTACAGGCAGTTGCCGTGTTGGTCGGCGAACACCTGAATCTCGACGTGGCGTGGCTTGAGTACGTACTTTTCCACCAGCATCCGCGCATCGCCGAACGACGACTGTGCTTCACGCTGGGCCGAGGCCAGGGCTTCGGCCAGCTGGCTTTCGCTTTCCACGACCTTCATGCCTTTGCCGCCACCGCCAGCGGTGGCTTTGAGCAGCACCGGGTAGCCAATGCGCTCGGCGGCAGCGCGGAAAGTTTCCAGGTCTTGGGCTTCGCCGTGGTAACCGGGCACCAACGGTACTCCGGCGGTTTCCATCAAGGCTTTGGCCGCCGATTTGCTGCCCATGGCGTCGATGGCGCTGGCCGGTGGGCCGAGGAAAATCAGCCCGGCCTGTTCGATGGCGCGGGCAAAACCGGCGTTTTCCGAGAGAAAGCCATAGCCCGGGTGAATCGCCTGGGCGCCGCTGGCTTTGGCTGCTGCCAGCAGTTTGTCGATGTCCAGGTAGCTTTCAGCGGCTTTGGCGCCGCCCAGGTCAACACGGATGTCGGCTTCGCGGCTGTGCCGGGCATCACGGTCGATGGCGCTGTGCACGGCAACGGTGGTCAGACCCAGGGCTTTGGCTGTGCGCATGACGCGGCAGGCAATTTCGCCACGGTTGGCAACCAGCAGGGTGGTCAACGGGGTGCGGGTCATGAGCGCGGCTCCTTGTTCGACGGTTCGGCCTGCCAGGCCGGGCTGCGTTTTTCCAGAAAAGCGCGCAAACCTTCCTGTCCCTCGGGGCTGACACGGATGCGGGCGATGGCGTTCTCGCAATAGCGGCGCAACGCTGGGGTCAGCTCACCGTGACCCACTTCGCGCAGCAGCTCTTTGCTGGCACGCATGGCTTGGGGGCTGTTGAGTAGCAGGTTGGAAATCCACTGTTCGAGCGCCTGTTCAAGCTCGGCGGCCGGATAGGCCTCTGCCAGCAGGCCCAGCTCGCGGGCACGCTCGCCACTGAAGCGTTCGGCGGTGATTGCATAGCGCCGTGCCGCGCGCTCGCCCATGGCCTGGACCACGAACGGGCTGATCACCGCAGGGGCCAAGCCAATACGCACTTCCGACAGACACAGCTGCGCGTCAGTGGTGCCGATGGCCATGTCGCAGCAACTGATCAGACCCAGCGCACCGCCGAAGGCTGCACCCTGAACCACCGCCAGGGTCGGCACCTTGAGCTTGGCCAGGTTGTACATCAGTTCGGCCAGCTCGCGGGAATCGTCGAGGTTGCTGTTGTAATCCAGTGCCGCAGACTGCTGCATCCAGGCCAGGTCGGCGCCAGCGCTGAAGTGCCGGCCACGGCCACGCAGCAAGACAAAGCGCAGGCTGCTGTCGGCACCGATCTGGTCGATGGCCAGGATCAGCTCGCGGATCATCTGGGCGTTGAAGGCGTTGTTCTTGTCTTCCCGGCTCAGCCACAGGGTGGCGAAACCACGGGGGTCCTTGATCAGCTCAAGGGTAGTGAAGTCGCTCATGGTCACATCCGGAAAATGCCGAAACGGCTTTGTTCAATCGGTGCGTTGAGGGCCGCAGACAGCGCCAGGCCAAGAACCTCGCGGGTTTGCGCCGGGTCGATGACGCCGTCGTCCCACAGGCGGGCGCTGGAGTAGTAGGGGTGGCCCTGGTGTTCGTACTGGTCGAGGATCGGTTGTTTGAGCCGCGCTTCGTCTTCGGCGCTGAACGGATGGCCGCTGCGCTCGCTTTGCTCGCGCTTGACCTGAGCCAGTACACCGGCTGCCTGCTCGGCACCCATCACACCGATCCGCGCGTTCGGCCACATCCACAGGAAACGTGGGTCGTAGGCGCGGCCACACATACCGTAGTTGCCAGCGCCGAAGCTGCCGCCGATGATCACCGTGAACTTTGGTACCTGGGCGCAGGCCACGGCGGTCACCAGCTTGGCGCCATGCTTGGCGATGCCGCCAGCCTCGTATTTCTGCCCGACCATGAAACCGGTAATGTTCTGCAGGAACAGCAACGGAATACCGCGCTGACAAGCCAGCTCAATGAAGTGCGCACCTTTTTGCGCAGCTTCGGCGAACAGAATGCCATTGTTGGCCAGGATCGCGATCGGATAACCGTGCAGGTGGGCGAAGCCGCACACCAGGGTGGTACCGAACAGCGCTTTGAATTCATCGAACACCGAACCGTCTACCAGACGGGCGATGACTTCACGCACATCGAACGGTTGCTTGGCATCTGCAGGCACCACGCCGTACAGCTCTTGCGCGTCGTACAGGGGCGCAATCGGGGTTTGCTGGGCCAGCTTGCCCTGCTTGTGCCAGTTGAGGTTGGCCACGCAGCGCCGGGCGATGGCCAGGGCATGCTCGTCGTTGTCGGCGTAATGGTCGGCAACGCCACTGGTTTTGCAGTGTACATCGGCGCCGCCAAGGTCTTCGGCGCTCACCACTTCACCGGTCGCGGCTTTGACCAGCGGCGGGCCGGCGAGGAAAATGGTGGCTTGCTGACGGACCATGATCGCTTCATCGGCCATGGCTGGCACATAGGCGCCGCCAGCGGTGCACGAGCCCATGACCACGGCGATCTGGGCAATGCCCAGTGCACTCATGTTGGCCTGATTGAAGAAAATCCGGCCGAAATGCTCGCGGTCCGGGAACACTTCATCCTGGCGTGGCAGGTTGGCACCGCCGGAGTCCACCAGGTACACGCAAGGCAGACGATTCTGCAGGGCGATGGCCTGGGCACGCAGGTGCTTTTTCACCGTCAGCGGGTAGTACGAGCCGCCTTTGACCGTGGCGTCGTTGGCCACGATCATGCATTCAACGCCTTCGATCCGGCCGATGCCGGCAATCACGCCCGCCGCCGGTACGTCTTCGCCATACACCTCATGGGCCGCCAGTTGGCCGATCTCCAGGAAGGGTGAGCCGGGATCCAGCAGGCGGTCGATGCGCTCGCGCGGCAGCAGCTTGCCGCGCGACGTGTGGCGCTCCTGAGCCTTGTGGCCACCGCCCTCATGGACCTTGGCCAGCAAGGTGCGCAGGGCCTGGACCTGTTCGAGCATGGCCGCGCTGTTGCTGGAAAATTCGCCCGAGCGCGGGTTGATCTGGGTGTGCAGGATAGCCATGGGCGCCTAGTCCTTTTGCTCAGCGGGTTTCATTGAACAGTTCACGGCCGATCAGCATCCGGCGGATTTCGCTGGTGCCAGCACCGATCTCGTAGAGCTTGGCGTCACGCAGCAAACGGCCAGCCGGGAACTCGTTGATGTAACCGTTGCCACCCAGGATCTGGATCGCTTCCAGGGCCATCTGGGTTGCACGCTCAGCGGTGTAGAGGATCACGCCAGCGGCGTCTTTGCGGGTGGTTTCCGCGCGGTCACAGGCCTGGGCCACGGCGTACAGGTAGGCGCGGCTGGCGTTGAGCTGGGTGTACATGTCGGCAATTTTGCCCTGGATCAGCTGGAACTCGCCGATGCTCTGGCCGAACTGCTTGCGGTCGTGAATATAAGGCACCACCAGGTCCATACAGGCCTGCATGATCCCGGTCGGGCCGCCCGAGAGCACCACGCGCTCGTAGTCCAGGCCGCTCATCAGTACCTTTACGCCACCGTTGAGCACGCCGAGGATGTTCTCCTTGGGTACTTCAACGTTGTCGAAGAACAGCTCGCAGGTGTTGGAGCCGCGCATGCCCAGCTTGTCGAACTTGTTGCTGCGGCTGAAGCCTTTCCAGTCACGCTCGACGATAAACGCGGTAATACCGTGCGGGCCCTTGTCCAGGTCGGTTTTGGCGTAGATCACATAGGTGTTGGCGTCGGGGCCGTTGGTGATCCAGGTCTTGCTGCCGTTGAGGACGAAGTGGTCGCCGCGTTGTTCGGCGCGCAGCTTCATCGATACCACGTCGGAACCGGCGTTCGGCTCGCTCATGGCCAGGGCGCCGATGTGTTCGCCGCTGATCAACTTGGGCAGGTACTTGGCTTTCTGTTCGGCGTTGCCGTTGCGGTTGATCTGATTGACGCAGAGGTTGGAGTGGGCGCCGTAGGAGAGGGCGACCGAAGCGGAACCCCGGCTGATTTCTTCCATGGCCACCACGTGAGCCAGGTAGCCCAGGCCGCTGCCACCGTATTCTTCGCTGACGGTAATGCCGAGCAAACCCATTTCGCCGAACTTGCGCCACATATCGGCGGGGAACAGGTTGTCCTGGTCGATCTGTGCGGCGCGCGGTGCCAGCTCTGCAGCAACAAACGACTGTACCTGGTCACGAAGCATGTCGATGGTTTCGCCCAGGGCGAAGTTCAGGGTTGGATAATGCATGCGGGCACCTTCTTTGATTGTTCTTGGAGTTATTCGCGGGGCAAGCCCGCTCCTACAGTTGTGTGTGGTTCCTGTGGGAGCGGGCTTGCCCCGCGATCAGCTATCACCTTTACGTTAACGTAAACCTGAGACAATGAACTGTCAATCGCATCATGACCTTTACGTTAACGTAAATATGCGCCAGAGTAAGACCCGCTTGAATCAGCTCCCAGAACAACCACAACAAGGGATCGCCATGAATCAACCGAGTTATACCCAAGGGCGTCAAGACAAGCCCTTGCTGGCCATGACCATTGGCCAGGCGTTTGACAACACCGTGTCGCGCTTCGCCGAACGCGAGGCACTGGTCGTGCGTCACCAGCAACTACGCTACAGCTGGCAGCAATTAGCTGACAGTGTAGATCGCCACGCCAGGGCGCTGATGGCGCTTGGTCTGAAGACCGGCGACCGTCTGGGCATCTGGGCGCCGAACTGCGCGCAGTGGTGCATCACCCAGTTTGCCACCGCCAAGATCGGCGTGATCCTGGTCAACATCAACCCGGCGTACCGCACCAGCGAACTTGAATATGTGCTCAAACAGTCCGGCTGCCAGTGGCTGGTCTGCGCCGGGGCGTTCAAGTCGTCCGATTACCACGCCATGCTGGCAGAACTGCTGCCAAGTCTTGCCGAACAGCAGCCAGGGCAGGTCAGCGGTGAACGTCTGCCTGATCTGCGTGGCCTGATCAGCCTGGATGACGCACCACCGGCGGGATTCCTACCTTGGGCACAGCTGTCGGCGTTGGCCGAGCAGACCTCGCTGGCCGACTATCAGGCACGTCAGCACAGCCTGCAGTTCGATCAGCCGGTGAACATCCAGTACACCTCCGGCACCACCGGCTTCCCCAAGGGCGCGACCCTCAGCCATTACAACATCCTCAACAATGGCTACATGGTGGGCGAAAGCCTGGGCCTGAGCGAGCAGGACCGCATGGTGATCCCGGTGCCGCTGTACCATTGCTTCGGCATGGTCATGGGTAACCTGGGCTGTGTGACCCACGGCAGCACCATGATCTACCCCAACGACGCCTTCGACCCGTTGCTGACCCTGGACACGGTCGCGCAAGAGCAGGCCACGGCACTGTATGGGGTGCCGACTATGTTCATCGCCATGCTCGACCATCCGCAGCGCGGCGAATTCGACCTGAGCAGCCTGCGCACCGGCATCATGGCCGGCGCCACGTGCCCGATCGAAGTCATGCGCCGGGTCATCGACCAGATGCACATGAGCGAAGTGCAGATTGCCTACGGCATGACCGAAACCAGCCCGGTGTCACTGCAAACCGGCCCGGAAGACGAGCTGGAACTGCGCGTAACGACCGTTGGGCGCACGCAGCCACAACTGGAAAGCAAGATTGTCGATGAACACGGCTGCGTCGTACCGCGCGGGCAGATCGGTGAACTGTGCACCCGTGGTTACAGTGTGATGCTCGGCTATTGGGGCAACCCCGACGCCACGCACGAAACCATCGACCCGGCAGGCTGGATGCACACCGGCGACCTGGCGACCATGGACGAGGCGGGCTATGTCTGCATCGCCGGGCGTAACAAGGACATGATCATTCGCGGTGGCGAGAACATCTATCCGCGCGAGCTGGAGGAGTTCTTCTTCACGCACCCGGCGGTGGCTGATGTCCAGGTCATCGGCATTCCGGATGAGCGCTACGGTGAAGAAATCGTTGCCTGGATCAAGTTCCATCCCGGGCACAACGCCAGCGAGATCGAACTGCAGCAGTGGTGCAAAAGCCGCATTGCCCACTTCAAAACCCCACGGCATTTCCGCTTTGTCGATGAATTTCCGATGACCGTCACTGGCAAGGTGCAGAAATTCCGCATGCGCGAAATCAGCATCGAAGAGCTGAGTAACCGCTAATTCGCGCGGCTCTGTGTAGGAACGGGCTTGCCCCGCGATAGCGGACCATCGGTCACATCGCAGCGCGGGGCAAGCCCGCTCCTACCCTCAGCGCCCAGCCTTCAACGGCGGCTCCTCCACCGGCGGGTCACCCACACTGGGTGGCTGTGTCGGCTTGATCGGCAGTTCATCGGGATCTTCCTCCGGCACCGCAGGCGGCAGTGTCGGGTCGTCTATATTCGGATCGGGTGTTTCAGCCGGAATAGGTATGTTCATAGCCTGACCTCGCAATGGGGATCTGCATGAGCGGACTTCGTGCATTTGGACTGCACAGCGCCTCAATCGCTCATTTTTTTTGAACCCCACGCCACAGGCTCGCTCTGAACTCTTACTGCCACCTCGTAACGGAGCAAGGATCGATGACCCGCGATGAGCCCTTCGAAACCGACCGCGTCGCCCCGGCAAACGATCACCCCGACCAGGCCGTGAGCCTCTCTCAGGCCTTGCTGGAGCCGCGGATCGTGATCGAGAACACGCAACCCGTGCTCGATGGCGGCCTGTTTGCGGTCAAGGCGGTGGTCAACGAGAAGGTCCAGGTCAGCAGCAAGGTGTACTGCGATGGCCACGACACCCTGGCGGTCATGCTCAATTGGCGTCAGGCCGCGAGCCGGCGCTGGCATTGCGTGCCGATGAGCTTTGCTGGTAATGACCTGTGGCAGGCGCCGTTCAGTGTCACGGAGCAGGGGCGTTACCTGTTCAGCATCGAGGCCTGGATCGACCCGTTTGCCACCTTTTGCCACGACCTGGAGAAAAAGTTCAGCGCCGGGCTGGCCGTGGAGCTGGAGCTGCAAGAAGGGTTGCTGCTGCTCGAACAGAGTATCCAGCGTAGTCACGGCCTGTTGCGTGAACAGCTACAGGCGCTGCACCAGGCGCTGCCGGGCCTGGCATCTGAGGCGCAGGTCGCGCGGCTGCTGCAGGCAGAAACGGCGCTGCTGATGCGCGAGGCCGATCATCGTACCTATCTGAGCCGCAGCCCCGAATACCCGTTGGATGTCGAACGCCAGCAGGCGCTGTTCGCCAGTTGGTATGAGTTGTTTCCGCGCTCGATCACCGATGATCCCCAGCGCCATGGCACGTTCAACGATGTCCATGAGCGCTTGCCGATGATCCGCGATATGGGCTTTGACGTGCTGTACTTTCCGCCGATTCATCCGATCGGCATGCGTTACCGTAAAGGCCGCAACAATGCCCTGCAGGCCGAAGCCGATGACCCGGGCAGCCCTTACGCCATTGGCAGCGAGGCGGGCGGTCACGACGCGATTCACCCGCAACTGGGCAGTCGCGAGGATTTTCGCCGCCTGGTGGCCGCGGCTGCCGAACATGGCCTGGAGATCGCCCTGGACTTCGCCATCCAGTGTTCCCAGGATCACCCCTGGCTCGAGGAGCATCCCGGCTGGTTCTCCTGGCGCCCGGACGGCAGCATTCGTTATGCGGAAAACCCACCGAAGAAGTACCAGGACATCGTCAACGTCGACTTCTATGCCGCCGAGGCGGTGCCGTCGCTGTGGCTGGCGCTGCGTGATGTGGTGCTGGGCTGGGTGCAGGAAGGGGTGAAAACCTTTCGCGTCGACAATCCGCACACCAAGCCGCTGCCATTCTGGCACTGGTTGATTGCCAATGTGCGCAGTCAGTACCCGGAGGTGATCTTTCTCGCTGAAGCCTTTACTAAACCGGCGATGATGGCGCGCTTGGGCAAGGTCGGTTACTCCCAGAGCTACAGCTATTTCACCTGGCGTAACACCAAGTCCGAGCTGCAAAGCTATTTCGAAGAGCTCAATCAACCCCCGTGGTGCTATTGCTACCGGCCGAATTTCTTCGTCAATACCCCGGACATCAACCCGTTTTTCCTGCATGAATCCGGTCGCGCCGGTTTTCTCATCCGTGCAGCCCTGGCCACCATGGGCTCGGGTTTATGGGGGATGTATTCGGGCTTCGAGCTGTGTGAGGCAACGCCGATACCGGGCAAGGAAGAGTACCTGGACTCGGAAAAATACGAGATCCGCCCGCGTGATTTCAGCCAGCCCGGCAACATCATCGCCGAGATCGCCCAGCTCAACCGCATCCGTCGTCAGAACCGGGCGCTGCAGACGCACCTGGGGGTGGCGTTCTATCACGCCTGGAACGACAACATTGTGTACTTCGGCAAGCGCACTGCCGAGCGCGACAACTTCATTCTGATTGCCATCAGCCTTGACCCACACAACGCCCAGGAGGCGCATTTCGAGTTACCGCTATGGGAACTCGGCCTGGATGACAACGCCGATACCCTGGGTGAAGACCTGATGACCGGCCACCGCTGGACCTGGCACGGCAAAACCCAATGGATGCGCATCGAACCCTGGCACTTGCCGTTTGCTATCTGGCGTATCGAAAAAGCCCTCTAGAAAGGAGTCGACCATGGCCAAGCGAACCCGCCCGGCAGCCTTCATCGACGACCCGCTGTGGTACAAGGACGCGATCATCTATCAGGTGCACGTGAAGTCCTTCTTCGATTCGAACAACGACGGCATCGGTGATTTTCCCGGCCTGATCGCCAAGCTCGACTACATCGCCGCCCTTGGGGTCAACACCCTCTGGCTGCTGCCGTTCTACCCGTCGCCACGGCGTGACGATGGTTACGACATCGCTGAATACAAAGCCGTACACCCGGACTACGGCACGTTGAGCGACGTTAAACGCTTTATCGCCGAAGCCCACAAACGTGGCCTGCGGGTGATCACCGAGTTGGTCATCAACCATACCTCCGACCAGCACCCCTGGTTTCAGCGGGCGCGGCGCGCCAAGCCCGGCAGCAAGGCCCGGGACTACTACGTGTGGTCGGACAGCGACCAGAAATACGACGGTACGCGGATCATCTTCCTCGATACCGAGAAGTCCAACTGGACCTGGGACCCGGTGGCCGGCCAGTACTTCTGGCATCGGTTCTACTCGCACCAGCCAGACCTCAACTTCGATAACCCGCAAGTGCTCAAGGCCGTTATTGGCGTCATGCGCTACTGGCTCGATCTGGGCGTCGACGGTCTGCGCCTGGATGCGATCCCGTACCTGATCGAACGCGACGGCACCAACAACGAGAACCTGCCGGAAACCCATCAGGTGCTCAAACAGATACGTGCCGAGATCGATGCCAACTACCCCGACCGCATGCTGCTGGCCGAGGCCAACCAATGGCCGGAAGACACCCAGCTGTACTTTGGCGCCGGGCAGGGCGATGAGTGCCACGTGGCCTTTCACTTCCCGTTGATGCCGCGCATGTACATGGCGGTGGCCCAGGAAGACCGTTTTCCGATCACCGATATCTTGCGTCAGACCCCGGAAATCCCGGCCAACTGCCAGTGGGCAATCTTTCTGCGCAACCATGATGAACTGACCCTGGAAATGGTCACCGACCGCGAGCGTGACTACCTGTGGAACTTCTACGCCGAAGACCGCCGGGCGCGCATCAACCTGGGCATTCGCCGACGCCTGGCGCCGTTGCTGCAACGTGACCGGCGACGCGTCGAGCTGCTGAGCAGCTTGTTGTTGTCGATGCCCGGCACGCCGACGCTGTACTACGGCGATGAAATCGGCATGGGCGACAACATCTACCTCGGCGACCGCGATGGCGTGCGCACACCCATGCAGTGGTCGGTCGATCGCAACGGCGGTTTTTCGCGGGCGGACCCTGCACGTCTGGTACTGCCGCCGATCATGGACCCGCTGTATGGCTTCGCCTCGGTCAACGTCGAAACCCAAGCCCATGACCCGCATTCGCTGTTGAACTGGAACCGGCGCTTGCTGGCGGTGCGCAAGCAGCAAAAAGCCTTCGGCCGCGGCAGCCTGATCATGCTGTCGCCGAGCAACCGGCGGATTCTTGCCTACCTGCGCGAATACACCGATAGCACTGGCAAACGCGAGATCATCCTGTGTGTCGCCAACGTATCGCGCGCTGCCCAGGCGGCTGAACTGGACCTGTCAGCCTACGTTGGCAGTGTGCCGGTGGAGATGCTCGGCGGCAGTGCCTTTCCGCCGATTGGCCAGTTGCCGTTTCTGCTCACCCTGGCGCCGTACGGGTTCTATTGGTTCCTGCTGGCCGACAAGGACCAGATGCCCAGCTGGCACGTGGAACCGGCGCAAAGCCTGCCGGAATTCACCACCCTGGTGCTGAAAAAACGCATGGAAGAACTGCTCGAAGCGCCAGCACGTTCGACGCTGCAAGACAGCATCCTGCCCCAGTACCTGCCCAAGCGTCGCTGGTTCGCGGGCAAGGATGCCAGCATCGACCAGGTGCAGATCGCTTACGGTGTGCGCTTCGGCAGTGCCAGCAGTCCGGTGCTGCTCAGTGAGCTTGAGGTAACTAGCGCCGGCCACAGCAGTCGCTATCAGTTGCCGTTCGGCTTGATCGCTGAAGAGCAGATCACCAGCGCACCGCCGCAACAGCTGGCCCTGGCCCGGGTGCGGCGCGGGCGTCAGGTCGGGCTGATCACCGACGGTTTTGTCCTCGACAGTTTTATCCATGCGCTGCTGGCGGCATGTCGCGACGGCCAGCGTTTGCCCTGTGCCGAAGGTGAGCTGCAGTTTCATGCCACCGAGCAACTGGCGGCGCTGAATCTGGGTGACGATGCGCCGGTGCGCTACCTTTCCACCGAGCAGTCCAACAGCTCGGTGGTGGTCGGCGGCAGTGTGGTGCTCAAACTGATTCGCCGGGTCAATCCGGGGATTCACCCGGAATTGGAAATGAGTGCCTACCTCACCGCGGCCGGTTTCAGCAATATTTCGCCGTTACTGGGATGGATGAATCGGGTCGACACGGCGCAGCACAGCCACTTGCTGATGATTGCCCAGGGCTACCTGAGTAATCAGGGTGATGCCTGGGACTGGACCCAGAACAACCTCGAACGCGCCATTCGCGATGAGTTGGAGCCCGGTCAGTCTGAGCGCGACGGCCATACCGATGCCCTGCAAGACCTGGCCGACTTTGCCGCCATGTTGGGGCAGCGTCTGGGCGAAATGCACCTGTTGCTGGCAGCGCCGAGCCACGACCCGGCCTTCCGGCCCCGGCCCAGCAACACGCAGGACTGCCAGGCATGGGCAACGCACATCGGCAGTCAATTAAGCCACGCCCTGGATCTGTTGCAAGCCCACCGTGGCGATCTCGATAGCGACAGCCAACGCCTGATCGACGACCTGCACCAGCAGCGCGAGGACCTGCTGGCCACCGTCTCAGCCTTGAGCGTACAGGCCCAGGGTGGGCTGATGATGCGCGTGCATGGCGACCTGCACCTGGGCCAGGTGCTGGTGGTGCAGGGCGATGCCTACCTGATTGACTTCGAAGGCGAACCGGCCCGGCCGCTGGATCAGCGCCGGGCCAAACACAGCCCGTACAAGGATGTCAGCGGCGTTCTGCGATCCTTCGACTATGCTGCTGCCATGGTGCTGCGCAGTGCCTCCAGTGTCGATCTCTCGGACAACGCCCGCCAGGCCCGTCAGCGAGTCGCCAGGCGTTATCTGCACCAGGTCCGACATGCGTTTGTCGAGGCCTACGGCTTGGCCACTGCGGCCATGCCCCATGCCTGGGAAGATGCCGACGGCGAGCGAGCGGCACTGGAACTGTTCAGCCTGGAAAAAGCGGCCTACGAAATTCTGTACGAAGCCGAAAACCGCCCAAGTTGGTTGGCCGTGCCTTTGCATGGTCTCCATGGCCTGACAAGTACCTGGGGAGAAAGCTGAATGAAACAACGCAAGCGCGAGGAAGGCGGGCTGGATCAACGTGATATCGACGCCCTGGTCAGGGCCGAGCATGCTGATCCGTTCGCCGTGCTTGGCCCGCACCCGGATGGGGCGGGCGGCCAGTTTGTCCGCGCCTATCTACCTAACGCCTTGAGTGTGCAGGCGCTTGCCCGCGACGATGGGCGGCTGTTGGGTGAGCTGGAGCAACAGCCGGTACCGGGGTTGTTTATCGCCCACCTGAGCGAACAGCAGCCTTATCGCTTACAGATCCAGTGGGCCAATGGCGAGCAGGTCACCGAGGACCCTTACAGCTTCGGGCCACAGCTGGGGGACATGGACCTTTACCTGTTCGGCGAAGGCAATCACCGCGACCTGGCATCCAGCATGGGTGCCCAACTGCTGACGGTGGACGGGGTCAGTGGCGTGCGTTTTTCGGTGTGGGCGCCTAACGCCCGGCGAGTGTCGGTGGTGGGCGACTTCAACAACTGGGATGGTCGCCGTCACCCCATGCGCCTGCGCCACGCCTCAGGCGTCTGGGAACTGTTCGTGCCGCGCCTGCAGGCGGGAGAGGCGTACAAGTATGAAGTGCTCGGCCGCGACGGCATCCTGCCGCTCAAAGCCGACCCCCTGGCCCGGGCTACCGAGCTGCCACCGAGCACCGCGTCAAAAGTGGCCGGCCCGCTGATCCATGACTGGCAGGACCAGCACTGGATGCACAACCGTGGCGACCGCCACGTCAGCAGTGCGCCGCTGTCGATCTATGAACTGCACGCAGGCTCCTGGCAATGTGAACTGGATGACACCGGCGAAGTGGCGCGCTTCTACAACTGGCGCGAACTGGCTGATCGTCTGGTGCCTTACATCCAGCAATTGGGCTTCACCCATATCGAACTGATGCCGATCATGGAGCATCCCTTTGGCGGCTCGTGGGGCTATCAACCCCTGTCGTTGTTCGCGCCCACGGCCCGCTACGGTTCGGCGGACGATTTCGCCGCCTTTGTCGACGCCTGTCACCAGGCGCAGATCGGCGTGATCCTCGACTGGGTACCGGCGCACTTTCCCACCGACAGCCACGGCCTGGCGCGCTTCGACGGCACCGCGCTGTATGAGTATGAAAACCCGCTTGAGGGCTTCCACCAGGACTGGGACACGCTCATCTACAACCTGGGCCGCACCGAAGTGCACGGTTTTATGCTGGCCTCGGCCTTGCACTGGCTCAAACATTTTCACATCGATGGCCTGCGCGTCGATGCCGTCGCCTCGATGCTCTACCGCGACTACTCGCGCAAGGCCGGTGAATGGGTGCCTAACCGTCATGGTGGGCGGGAGAACCTGGAAGCCATCGACTTCATTCGCCACCTCAACGATGTCGTCGCCCTGGAAGCCCCCGGCGCACTGGTGATCGCCGAAGAGTCCACGGCCTGGCCCGGGGTCAGCCAGCCGACCCAGCAGGGCGGCCTGGGTTTTAACTACAAGTGGAACATGGGCTGGATGCACGACACCTTGCATTACATCCAGAACGACCCGATCCACCGTACCTACCACCACAACGAGATGAGCTTTGGCCTGATCTACGCCTACTCCGAGCATTTCATCCTGCCGATTTCCCACGACGAAGTGGTGCACGGTAAGCACTCGCTGATCGACAAAATGCCCGGCGACCGCTGGCAGAAATTCGCCAACCTGCGCGCCTACCTGACCTTCATGTGGGCCCATCCAGGCAAAAAATTGCTGTTCATGGGCTGCGAGTTTGGTCAGTGGCGAGAGTGGAACCACGACAGCGAGTTGGACTGGTACCTGCTCAAATACCCTGAGCACTTAGGCGTGCAGCGCCTGGTGGGCGATCTGAACCGGCTGTACCGCCAGGAGCGTGCGTTGCATGAACAGGACTGCCAATCCCAAGGCTTCCAGTGGCTGATTGGCGACGATGCGCACAACAGCGTGTATGCCTGGCTGCGCTGGAGCGCCAGTGGTGAACCGCTGTTGGTGGTGGCCAACTTCACCCCGGTGCCGCGCCAGGGTTATCGCATTGGGGTGCCGTTCGGTGAGCGCTGGAGTGAGGTGCTCAACAGCGATGCCGAGGGCTATGCCGGTTCCAACTATGGCAACCTCGGCGAAGTCAGCAGTGAGGCGCTGGCCAGTCATGGGCAGCCACTGTCACTGGCGCTGAATCTGCCACCACTGGGGGTGCTGATTTTGCGGCCGCAGTGAACGTTCGCCAGGTTGCTGTTGCAACGGCAATGCGCTGATTCAAGGCAAACGCACTGCGCAACTTTTTGCGCACTCAAATGTGGGTAAGGCTCTGTGCACAGCGCTGTAGGCCTTGTATTTCGTTGTGTACAGACGAGTGCGCAACTTCTTGCGCAGCACTGCGCAAGAAGTTGCGCACTTTTTACCTGAGTGCCCTGGCATCTGTGGCTGCAGCCACCCCTTGAGCTGCTGCAAGCCCCGGTTTACAAGGCTTCTGCAGCTTCTGGCACGCTCCTTGTTTTGGCTATAGGTACCCGCCGGGTGATTTTTCCCGGTCGGGCACCTTTATTTTCAGCAAGGAGTTTTCATGGCTACCCCCGCTTACATGTCCGTGACCGGCACCAAACAAGGCTTGATCACCGCCGGTGCGTTCACCGCCGATTCGGTTGGCAACACCTACCAGGAAGGTCACGAAGACCAGGTCATGGTTCAGGGTTTCCAGCACCAGGTGATCATCCCGCGTGACCCACAGTCCGGCCAACCGACTGGTCAGCGCGTGCACAAACCTGTGGTCATCACCAAAGTCTTCGACAAGGCCTCGCCGCTACTGCTGGCGGCCCTGACGTCTGGTGAACGCCTGACCAAAATCGAAATCAAGTGGTACCGCACCTCGGCGGCCGGCACCCAGGAGCACTACTACACCACCACCCTGGAAGACGCGATCATCGTCGATATCAAGGACTACATGCACAACTGCCAGGACCCGGCGAACTCGCACTTCACCCACCTCGAAGACGTGCACTTCACCTACCGCAAAATCACCTGGACCCACGAAGTCTCCGGTACTTCCGGTTCCGATGACTGGCGTGTCCCGGTCGCTGGCTAAGGCGTTCTGACCGTCGCGCACGCAGGACCGGCCTGCGTGCGCTCATCACTGTTGATGCGCCTTTCTGAGCGTCTTTCTCAAGGACAAGCCTATGTTTACGTCGGCCAAGGGTGTGCATTTCGAATTACTTATTCCTAGCGTGCGCAACGACTTCAAAGTCCTGGCCTTTCACGGCACCGAAGCCATCAGCCAGCTGTATGCGATTACTGTTGAGCTGGTCAGCGAGCACCCAGACTTCGACCTCGACAGCCTGATTGGCCAGTCGGCATTCCTGCGCTTTGGCCACAATGGCGAAGGCATTCACGGCCACATCGAAGATGTTTTGATCGGCGAACCCGGTACCCGCCTGATCCACTATCAACTGACCCTGGTACCGGCGCTGCACTACCTGCAGTTCAGCCGTCAGCAGCGGATCTTCCAGCAGAAGACGGTGCCACAGATCATCACCGAGGTGCTGCAGGGGCATGGCATTCAGGCCGATGCCTTCACGTTTCATGTCAGCAACTGCAGCGAACGTGAATACTGCACGCAATATGCGGAGTCGGATTTCAGCTTTGTATCAAGGCTCTGCAGCGAAGAGGGCATTGCCTGGTTTCACCAGCACAGCCCCCAGGGCCACCACCTGGAGTTCAGCGACCACCAGACGTTTTTCCCCAAGCTCAGTGCAACGCCTTTTCGGCAAGGGGCCGGTATGGTCGCCGAGTACCCGGTGGTCAGCCAGTTCAGCCAGCGCTTCAGCACCCGTACCAACAAGGTGACCCAACGCACCTATGATTTTCAGCGTCCCAGCCGTTTGCTGGAGAAACAGACCAGCGCCGACTTCAGCCCGGCCCTAGAGGACTACCGCTACCCGGTCCCCAACGAAAGCGAAGAACGCAGCAAACAGCTTGCTCGTCAGGCGTTGGAACGGCACCGCACCGACTATCAATTGGCCGAAGGCAGCAGCGATCAGCCCTTGCTGCGCAGCGGCCATTTTTTTGAACTGAGCGAGCACCCGCGCAAAGCCTACAACGATTTGTGGCTGTTGCTCAGTGTGACTCACCAAGGCAAACAGCCGCAGGTGCTGGAAGAGTCGGCCAGCATCGATAGCCCGCCCGAAGGCGGTTTCAGCCAGGGCTACCGTAACTGCTTCAGGGCCACGCCGTGGGATGTGTTTTACCGTCCGCCGCTGGTCAAGCGTCCAGCGCAGTTGACCTGCCAGACCGCTCGGGTCACCGGCCCGGAAGGCGAAGAAATCTACTGCGATGAATACGGCCGGGTCAAAGTCGAGTTCCACTGGGACCGCGCCGAGCTGAACAGCGAAAAAAGCAGTTGCTGGCTGCGGGTGGCCTCCAACTGGGCGGGCCCGGGTTTTGGCGCGGTGACGATTCCGCGCATCGGCATGGAAGTGCTGGTCACCTACCTGGAAGGCGACCCCGACCAGCCGCTGATCAGCGGTTGCATTGCCAACAAGCTCACACCAACGCCATATCCCTTGCCCGCCAACAAGACCAAAACCGTGCTGCGCAGCCGCAGCACGCCTGACAGCGGCGGCTACAACGAACTTTCGATCGAAGACCGCAGTGGGCAGGAACTGATCTACCTGCGTGCCCAGCGCGATATGGAGCAAAAAATCGAAAACGACAGCCGCCTGGAAGTCGGCAACGAAAGGCGGGAGACCATCAAGGGCAACAGCATCGTCGTGCTCGAAGCCGAAGAACAGCACACGGTAAAAGCCGATCGCAAAGTGGAACTCAAGGCCAACGATTATCTGCTCGTCGCCGACAGCCGCCATGTCCAGGTCGGGCAAACGCTGGTGATCGATGCCAGTCAGCAAGTGCATATCAAGGCAGGTGCCCACGTGGTGATCGACGCCGGGGGCAGCATCAGTTTGCAAGGCGGTGGCCAGCATATCGTCATTGGCCCCGGCGGGATTTTCAGCAGCAGCGAGATTCAAATTGGTGGCGCTCCTGCAATGGCCAGCGCTGCTGCACTGTTGCCTGGCATGTTGGCAGCGCTGCCGAGCGCCGTCGCACTGGCGCTGCCGAGCGTAGCGCTATTGCAACAGCAAGCGCAGGCTGGCGCGCTTTTACCCACGCCGGATTGCCAGCCTGACGCCTCAGGTCAATGCCCGATCCATCCTGCAGGTCACTCATCATGATCCAGTCCATCCCATCGCCGTTTCAAACGCCGGCAGCAGCGGGAACCTTGTGCGTGATGCTCGACACCAGTTTTGATCCGGACTTGCCGTCCCGTGTCGAGCAAGCCATTGGTTATGACATCGAACGTTGTGTCCCGTTGCTGGAGGGTACCCGCTATGCCGCGCTGCAAAGCGCAGGACCATTTGCCCTGATGTGTCCGCGCTCTGGTGCAATCACCGACTATGCCGCCAACCTGCTGGAGCAGGCCAGCGCTGGCTTTGTGGCGTATCTCAAGGATGAGCATGCCTTTGATCAGGCCGTTGAACATTGGCGCAGCCTGCTCACCGTCAGCACGGAAGACGCACCGACGCAGATGATGCGTTTTTTCGAACCGCGTTGGCTGGAGCCGTTGTTGAGCTGCCTCGACGAACGCGAAGTGCTGCAGTTCATGGGGCCGCTCACCACCCTTGCCTGGCGCAATGAGCTGGGCTGGCGTGGTGTGGCTCACCCGCAGCCGGAGTTGCACGTCGAGGTACAAGCACCAGGTTGGCTGCACATCGGGCACGAACGTCAGCAACTGCTCGAGCTGCAGCGTTTGCAGGTGTTGGCCGCACGCTTTGCCCAGGGCTATCAAACCGTGCTGGCCATGCCCGAACCAACCGCCTTCGTCTATCGACAACTCCTGGCAGCCCGCCAGGCCGGGTACCTGCAAGTGGCCGAACAGGAACGCTGGCTACGCCTGGCATTACGCAAGGGCGAAGACTTCAGCCGTCAGGCTGCCTATGCCGACGTACTGGCCCGTGATGGCTTGGGCCTTGGCGACAAGCTGCTTGAGCTAGAGCGCCTGTGAAACACAAGGATGACAAAAAATGAGTAGTACCTACACGGTTAAACACGGCGACACGCTGGGAAAAATTGCTCAGCAGCATGGCGCGACAGTATCCGAGATACAGGCACTTAACCCGGTCATCAACCACCCCGATTACATCAAACCCGGCTGGCAACTGAAGCTCCCCGCCAGCGCGCCAGAACCTGAGCTGCCGCCACCGCTGCAATCGCACAACAGCAGCGTGACAACGCCCAAGTGCCAGACCGAATGCGAGGAAGAACTGGCCGATATCGCGCATATCACCGGCGAACCGCACTTCTACGTGTTGACCGACACCCAGTGCAAGGCGCTGAAGCAGGAAATCAACGCGGTGCAGAAACTGATGGACGAACTGCATCAGAACCTGGCCAAGGCGTTACCCTCTATCCAGTGCAGTAAACGCCAGAACTCCGACGCCAGTTGCGCCTGCGCCGACTGCGTCAAACAAGCCTGGGCCACCAAGGCCGAAGGGGCCGGGTTGCTGACCCGCGAAAGCAAGCCGCCAGCGCCCGAAGCCACATTTCTGACCTCGGCAGAAGACCTGCAGGGACAGCTGGCGACCTTGCAGCAGGCGCGGGACTGGTACCAGCGTTACAGCCCCAGCTTTGTTGGTTCAACGCAGTTTGAAAGTAACTGGAAGCGCTTGCAGGACAAGAAGATCCTGGCGCTGGACGGTGAAATCAACGCACTGCGCGTGCAACTGGCAGCGCGGCGCAACGCCGAGCCTGCAGACAGCGCCACCAACGCCAACAGCGCGGCGCCCGACCTGAAGCATGGCAAAGGGCGTAGCGTTGCACGTCAGCAGGGCAAGCAAACCCGAAGTGGTGTCAGCGTAGTGGAAATCATTCTGTTCAGTGATCCCTCCCGGCGTCACTACATCTCGGTCCCTTACCACGAAACCACCCGCTGGAAGGTGCGCGTGTCGACACGGGTCATGGCCGGCAAACCGTTCAACAAACAGCTGGCAGGTGATCTGATCAAGGACATCAAAGCTGGCATCAGCGAAGGGCGCAAGGCCGGCCCCTTGGGCAATCTGGAACTCAAGCTCAGTAGCTGGACCAGCAAGGAAGACAACCTGCTCAACAGCTTGCATCAAGAAGTGGCCTGGACCTCCGATCAGAACGATGCCTCGCGGTATGCGGTCAGCGCCGAGGCCCATGCCCTGCGTTTTGCCGCCAGCGCCAGTGCTGGCGTGAACAACTGGAACCCCAGGGAAGGCAACATCGAAGTCGGCGTCAAAGGCAGCGCCGCCTTCTCGCTGGCAGAGGCCTCCGCCTCGTTGACCCGGTTCTTCCCGAGTCAGGGCGGCTATGTCGCCAACATGTCCTACCGCAATGCCCTGGGCAAGGAAGTGCTGCACCCCATTGGCGTGTTTCGCCTGAACGGCAAGCTGGAACTGTCGTGTTTTCTTGGCGCCAAAGCGCAGGGCGAGGCGGGGGTTAAAACCCAATACAAACCCAGCGAAACCCCGGCGGGTGCGACTGCATTGTTAGGGACACCGAACATGGCGGTCGGCCCCAGCGGGCATATCGGCGTCAAAGCCGATGCGTTTGCCGGGGCGCAGGCCGGTGGGGCGCTGAGCGGGGCGTTTGAATGGGTGGCGCCGGACAAGCAAGGGTTGGGGGAGGTGGTTGTGGGGCAGGCGAATGCCAGTAGTAATTGGGTGGAGTTGGCGAAGATTACTGCGGAGGGGAATGCGGCGTTTGGGGTTGGGGGGAGTGGGGAGTTTGGGTTCGATGTATCGAGAGATCGCTTGGCATTTAGCTGCAAAGGCTCTGTGATTTTGGGGCCGGGAGCTGGAGGCGGGTTTGGCACGGTGGTGGATATTGAGCAGATAGGGAAGGCCAGCTTGCTGTTTTGCAATGCCTTGGCGGACATGGACTACCGGTTCCTTTTGGGAGTGACGAAAGATGCTTTTGACTACCTAACTTCTGGTCTCTATCAGGTCGCCACTTTACCAGCAAAGGTCGATTTTAGTGCGTTTGAAGAAGGTGCTGAAGCAATAAGCCAGTGGTGGAATAATCGTTCTGCATCTAAAGCTGAGGCGCGGAACATGGCTGATTTTTTGATACAGCATAAATCGGAAAAAGTCATGATGGTTCAGGGGCAGCCAGTATCTTTTAGCCTGCTCCCGCCTGAAACGCTTGGCCCGATGGTCTACATGCTGACCGAAGGTTTTGTCGAAAGTTTTAATGAGCGGCAAGAGGAGGCACTTGTCATTCTGCTCTCGGAGATACGCAATTGGCGGCATTTTATTGAAGTACTGGAGCACTGCTCGCCCTCGGCTCAAAAGGTCAATGCGATGGTGAGTTTAGAAAGAATAAACGCCATTCTGGACGGGTATGAGCAAAACCAGTTCAATAGATTTGTGGAGCATCTGGCGATTAACCAACGGGTTGAGTCTTCGACCAGAGTGGCGTGGACGCCTAGCAATGCTTGGCGTAAAGAGAAAGTGCTGCTGACTGCTCGTAATAGCGGACTATTTGATGGTCTGGCTTAAAATTAGTAGTGTGTTTAAAGGGCAAAGGCGCTTGTGAGTGATTTTGCCCTTTAAAGTTATAGTTTCTTGTCTGACTGAACTGCGCAGCGAAAACTCACGGAAGGGTAGTAGCCTTTGTTTATCGGCTCAACTCCCCAGCGGCGAACGGTACTGGCGCTCAGAAGTGGACCTTCTAGTACACCTGAGCCGCGCCTTATTCGTTGGGTACCGGAGTTTGGCCCTTGCGGGTTTTCGACAGGAGAATTACGGTAATAGTCCTTGTTGTACCAGTCACTGACCCAATCCGTCGCATTGCCAGAGAGGTTATAGATACCCAATGGGTTTGGTACAAAGCTATCAACTGGAAATGTTCTAGATTCATCAGGATGTGGAAAATTTCGCTCGTAATTTAAACTTCCATTATCTGTAGGAAAAATCACATGCTGACCGCGATTTCGAGCGGCATACTCCCATTGCGCTTCTGTTGGTAGATCGATTGGGTAACCACTCAACTGCCCTAGCCAGCTGCAATAGTCCTTGGCCTCCTGCCAACTTTTAGTAGGTGCTGGAAGATTTGGTCGATAGCGAAATTTTAGATCTTCACGCTCTCTGAATGCTGTGTCGAACAACGGCTTTCCATGTGCCACAAAAAAAAGGTCAAATTCCTCGAGCTTTACTTGGAATCTAGACAGGTGGTAGCTGCTCAGCTTGACGGGATGAACAAAGTCGTCATCCCCGAATATAGTGATATGCCCCATCTGCTCAGGTTCTACTCCGCACGGCCAGTCACATAGGTTTGCGGGATCATCATCATACGGCCAGCCAAAATCCCCCATCTGGAACTCGCCGCCCTCGACGAACACCATGTTGTCCAGCGACTGCACGACGGTATTCAACAGCTTGCTACGCATCTCGGTAGGAAGTTCTGGGTATTTTTGCTCGATGGTCACTGCAATCTGGACGACTTTTTCGGCGGGTAGCTTCTGGCTTTCAGGCATTGGGTAGGACTGGGCTTGGCAGCCTGCCAAAAGCAGTAGGGTTAAAAAAGGAAATGCTATTTTTCTTTCTGTTTGAGAGTTCATGCTCTAGCTCTGTAGAGAAAATTACAGGGGCTTTTCTGACCGAATCGCGCAGCGAAAACTCACAGTGGGGTAGTAGTCTTTTTTTATCGGCTCGTCGCCCCAGCGGCGGACAGTACTGGAATTGTAAGTTGGTTCCTCAGTCACATCCGCACCTCGCCTGATTCGATGGGTTCCGGTGCTTGGTCCTTGTGGATTATCGATGGGAGAATACCGATAATAATCTTTGCCATACCAGTCATTGACCCAGTCCGTCGCATTGCCAGAAAGGTTGTAAATGTCCAGCGGATTAGGAACAAAACTAGCGACCGGAAAGGTGTCTAATATATCGGGGTCTGGGAAGTTTCGCCCGTAGTTTAAACTACCATTGTCAGTAGGAAATGCCACGTGCTGCCCTCGGTTTCGAGCGGCATACTCCCATTGTGCCTCTGTCGGCAGATCGACCGGGTAGCCACTCAATTGCCCTAGCCAGTTGCAATAATCCTTGGCTTCTTGCCAGTCCTTGGTCGCGGTAGGAAGATCAGGGTGAAAGCGCTTTTGTAAATCCTCACGAATCCGATATTTTGCATCAAATACTGGCCTGCCGTGGGCAGTAAAGAATAGATCGAATTCTTCAATTTTTACTTGAAACCTAGATAGGTGATAGCTGCTCAGCTTAACGGGATGAACAAAGTCATCATCCCCGAACGGGCTGATGCGTCCCATCGCCTCCGGCTCTATCCCGCACGGCCAGTCACATAGATTTGTGGGATCGTCATCATACGGCCAACCAAAATCCCCCATCTGAAACTCGCCACCTTCAACAAACACCATGTTGTCCAGCGACTGCACCACAGTAATCAACAGCTTACTGCGGACCTCGACGGAAAGTTTTGGGTATGCCTGCTCGATTGTCGCAGCAATTCGCGCAATTTTTTCGGCAGATAACTTCTGGCTTTCGGGCAGTGGATAGGACTGAGCCTGACAGCCTGTCAGCAGCACTATGCCTAACAGCGAAAGTTGTATTGCTCTTTGCATTTGAACGCTCGGATGGTTGCCCAGTTGAGTCTGTGATTGGCGTGTTTCAGTTCTGACCTGACCTTTAAGGGCAGGGCTTATTGTTGTGAATTCTCACACCGGTGTCGCAGCGGCGCAATGTCATAGTGTGCGAGATATTGTTCCTGACAGCCTTCTTGGGAAAATTCCCACAAGCCACGAGGAATGGTCTTATGGGAACTATTTCTTGCCCGGAGTATCTTGGCTCCACTGTTTTTTTCGCGTTCAAACATTCGGAAGTATTGGTGGCGTTTTTTGCACCTGGATACTTTGGTGTTCTGTTCGCACGCTAAGTGGTTGTATCGGCCAACTTCAATGAAAGCACTATAAATGTCCTACTCAAGTACCTTGTCGGCTCACTACCTTGAACTCGCGAGTTCCGCCATCTGCAGCGAAAGCTTTGCAGGTGAGGACGTGCGTTTTTCAAGCGAGTTCGAGGCATTGGAAGCGGAGTTGGCCAAAGCCCAGTCCATGCATGAAAGCGGGCAAATCGACTGGTTGCAGGTGCAAACGCTCAGTGAGGCGTTGCTGCGTACGCAATCCAAGGATTTGCGCGTTGCCGTGTGGTTGACCTGGGCGCTGTATCAGCGTGAGTCCTTTGCCGGGTTGCTGGCGGGCATAGGCATGCTGCACTACCTGTGTGAACACCATTGGTTGCAGGTTCATCCCGGCAAATGGCGTACCCGCACGGCGGCTGTCAGTTGGTTGCTGCTGCGTCTTGAGCAGGTGCTGAGCGATAGCGTCCCGATCAGGGAGCAACTGACGTTGTTTCGCTGCATGGTCGAGCATCTGGAAGGTCTGGATGCCGTGTTTACCGAGCATCTGGCGGATGACGCGCCGCTGTTACTGCCGCTGTGCCGACGGTTGAAAACCATGGTGCAGCGGGCGGCAGAAAGCCAGCCAGAGCCCGGTATCGTGGCGGCGGTGGTGACCCAGGTTCAGCAGGTCGCCAGCCAGTTGCTTGCCCCCGGCGCACCGATCGACAACGAGAAGGATGCGCAGAAGACGTTGCGTGGGTTGCAGGAACAGGCCCGGCCGCTGTGCGCCTGGTGGCTCAAGCAAAAGGCTGTCGATGTGCGTGCGTTGCGTTTGAACCGCACCATGCTGTGGCTGCCGATCGATACCGTCCCTGAGCGCAACAGCGAACAGGTCACGGCGCTACGCGGGCTGCCGGCCGACAAGCTGAAGGCCTACCAGGAGCGCTACGCCAATGGGCAATACGCCGATTTGCTGGTGGAGGTTGAAGCGAGCCTGGCGCGGGCGCCGTTCTGGTTCGACGGCCAGCGCCTGACCTGGGAGTGCCTGCAAGGGTTGCAGGCCGATCAGGCGATGCGCGAAGTGGAGTTTCATTTTGCACTGCTGCTTCAACGCTTGCCCGGCGTGGTGGAGCTGCACTTTCACGACGGCACGCCATTCGCCGATCCGGCCACCCGCAGCTGGATCAGTGGCCATGTGATGCCCCACCTGCAAAGCGCCAGGGCGCCGCGCAAGGTTGACACGGCTGTCAGCCAGCCGGCTTGGGATCTGGCCCTTGAACAGGTAGTGCCGGTGCTGCGCCGGGACGGCCTCAAGGTTGCCGTGCAGACCCTCAAGCAAGGCCTGCACAGCGCCCATGGCGGGCGCGCGCGGTTTTGCTGGCAATTGAGCCTGGCCCGGCTGTGCTACATGGCCAAGAAGTACGAGCTGGCCAAAGCCCAGCTCGAAACCCTCGACGCAGACCTTCAGCGCTCGGGCCTGCATGCCTGGGAGCCGGATCTTGCCCTGGATGTGCTGCACCTCCTGCACAGCTGCTGTGAGTTGTTGCCGCAGAACCACGTCGTGCGAGAACGCAAAGAAGAGATTTATCGCAGGCTGTGCCACCTCGACCTCGAAGTGGTACTCGAATAGGCCACTCGGCCAACAACCGCACGGAGAAAAGCCATGGCCAAAGAAGGCTCGGTAGCCCCAAAAGAACGGATCAACGTCACCTTCAAACCTGGCACCGGGGATGCTCAGGAAGAAATCGAACTGCCGTTGAAGTTATTGAGCGTCGGTGATTACACCCTGCGCAGCGACGAACGCAAGGTGGAAGACCGCAAGCCGATCAGCATCGACAAGGCGACCTTCGACGAGGTGCTAGCCAAGCAAGAGCTGAGCCTGACGCTGAGCGTGCCTAACCGTCTGCAGCAAGACAGCGAGACAGAAGAGCTGGCGGTGACGCTGCACGTCAACTCGATGAAGGACTTCAATCCCGCCAGCCTGGTCGAGCAAGTGCCTGAGCTGAAAAAACTGATGGAACTGCGCGATGCGCTGGTGGCCCTCAAAGGTCCGCTGGGTAACGCCCCTGCATTCCGTAAAGCCATCGAAGGTGTACTCGCCGACGACGAATCGCGCGGCCGCGTGCTGGGTGAGCTGGGCTTGAACGCCACCGCCCCGGACGCCTGAGTCACCATCCGCAAAGGAAGCCAACCCTATGAGCACTCGTGCAGCACCACAGAACAGCCAAGACAATGGCGAGTACAGCATTCTCGACAGCATCATCGCCGAAACCCGCCTGACACCGGGCGACGAAGCCTATGATATCGCCAAACGCGGCGTGTCGGCGTTCATCGAAGAGCTGTTGAAGCCTCAGAATGACGGTGAGCCGGTCAAGAAGGCCATGGTCGACCGCATGATCGCCGAGATCGATGCCAAGCTCAGCCGGCAGATGGACGAAATCCTTCACCACGCCGACTTCCAGTCGCTGGAGTCGGCCTGGCGTGGCCTGCAGTTGCTGGTTGAACGCACCAACTTCCGCGAAAACATCAAGATCGAAATTCTCAACGTCTCCAAGCAGGACCTGCTCGACGACTTCGAGGATTCGCCGGAAGTCATGCAGGCCGGCCTGTACAAGCACATCTATACCGCTGAGTACGGTCAGTTCGGTGGTCAGCCGGTCGGCGCGATCATCGCCAACTATTTCATGTCGCCCAGCGCACCAGACGTCAAGTTGATGCAATACGTCTCCAGTGTCGCCTGCATGGCCCACGCGCCTTTTATCGCCGCAGCCGGTCCGGCGTTCTTCGGCCTGGAAAGCTTTACCGGCCTGCCAGACCTCAAAGACTTCAAAGATCACTTCGAAGGCCCGCAATTTGCCAAGTGGCAGAGCTTCCGCCAGTCGGAAGACTCGCGCTACATCGGCCTGACCTTGCCGCGTTTTCTGTTGCGCAACCCGTACGATCCGGAAGCGAACCCGGTCAAATCCTTTGTCTATCAGGAAACCGTCGCCAACAGCCACGAGCATTACTTGTGGGGCAACACCGCGTATGCGTTCGGTACCAAACTGACGGACAGCTTTGCCAAGTTCCGCTGGTGCCCGAACATCATTGGCCCACAAAGTGGCGGGGCAGTCGAAGACCTGCCGCTGCATCACTTCGAAAGCATGGGCGAGATCGAAACCAAGATTCCAACAGAAGTGCTGGTCAGCGACCGCCGCGAATACGAACTGGCCGAGGAAGGTTTCATCTCCCTGACCATGCGCAAAGGCAGTGACAACGCGGCGTTCTTCTCCGCAAGTTCGGTGCAGAAGCCGAAGTTCTTCGGCATCAGTGCCGAAGGCAAAACCGCCGAGTTGAACTACAAGCTTGGCACCCAGTTGCCGTACATGATGATCGTCAACCGCCTTGCTCACTACCTGAAAGTGTTGCAGCGCGAGCAGCTCGGTTCGTGGAAAGAACGTACCGACCTGGAGCTGGAACTCAACAAGTGGATTCGCCAATACGTGGCGGACCAGGAGAACCCTGGCGCAGAAGTGCGTGGTCGCCGTCCGCTGCGCGCCGCGCAGATTGTCGTTAGCGATGTGGAAGGGGAGCCGGGCTGGTACCGCGTCAGCCTCAACGTGCGCCCGCACTTCAAGTACATGGGTGCCGACTTCACCTTGTCGCTGGTCGGCAAGCTGGACAAAGAGTAGGCAGGGCTAGGCCATGAACGGATACGGCAGCCTGTTCGAACGCCTGAGTGGCGAAGCCAACGAGCGTGTCGGCTGGAGCCGCGAGGCGGGGGCCACGGCGTCGGTGGCTGCCCATCTGGACAAGATGCTCAGCACCCGTGCGGGCAGTGTGCAGACGTTGTCCGACTACGGGCTACCTGATCTGAACGACATGCGCTTGAGCCTGCACGATGCCTTGAGCCAGGCACGCGCGGCCATCGAGACCTTCATCGAAGCCTATGAGCCGCGTTTGAGCAGCGTGCGTGTCGTTTCCCTGCCGCGTGAGCCTGAGCAGCTTCGTTTGGCCTTCAACATTGAAGGCCTGCTGGAGATCGATGGTTTCAAGCGCCAGGTCCGTTTTACCGCGCACCTGGATGGCAGCGGCAAGGTCAAGGTCAGCTAACCCGGCGACGATGGCCGCTCTCGGCGCGGCATTGCCCATGCAACTGACTTCACAACGTTAACCAGCACCACAGCAGGGATCAACACGTGTCCTTCAACCACTACTACCAGAGCGAACTGACCGCGCTGCGCCAGTTAGGTCGCCGCTTCGCCGAGCGTAGTCCGGCGTTGGCGCCGTTTCTCAGCGAGGCCGGGAGGGATCCGGATGTCGAGCGCTTGCTCGAGGGTTTCGCGTTCCTCACCGGGCGGCTGCGACAGAAGCTCGATGATGAGTTGCCGGAACTGAGCCACTCGTTGATGCACCTGCTGTGGCCGAACTACATGCGGCCGCTGCCGGCGTTCAGCATCCTGCAGTTCGAGCCGTTGACGCAGGCCGGGCCGGCGCGGTGCGTGGCGCGTGAAACGCCGGTGCAGAGCGAGCTGATTGATGAGGTGAGCTGCGGCTTTCGCACGTGCTACCCGACCGACGTCCAGGCGCTGAGGCTGGACGCGCTCAATTACTCGGTGAAGGGCGATGGCGCACTGCTGAGCCTGCGCCTGCAGATGAACTGCGACGGCCATCTCGGCGAGCTCAAGCTGGAGCGGCTGCGGCTGCACCTGGCGGGCGAGCGTTACATCAGCCAGATGCTCTATCTGTGCCTGCTGCGCAACCTCCAAGGCATACAGTTGCTGCCGCTCGATGCGGATGGCCAGCCGTGCCTGGATGCCAGCGGCAACGCCTTGTCGTTCAACCTGCCGGGCCGCCGCGTGCAGCCGGTGGGCTTTGCCGAAGAAGAGGCGTTGATCCCGTATCCGCTCAATACCTTTCGTGGCTATCGCTATTTGCAGGAGTACTTCGCGTTCCAGGACAAATTCCTGTTCGTCGACCTCGATGGCCTCGACCTGCTCCAGTCGCTGCCAGCAGACAGGCTCAAACACATGCACGGCCTGGAGCTGCGCTTTGATATTCGCAAAAGCGATATCCAGCGCCTGCGGCCGACGCTGGACAACGTCAAGCTGTACTGCACGCCAATCGTCAACCTGTTCAAGCACGATGCCCTGCCGATCCGTCTCGACGGCAAGCAGGATGAGTACCTGCTGCTGCCTGCCACCTACAGCCAAGAAAACTGTGGAGTGTTCTCGGTGGACGCCGTGACCGCTTGGAACCCCGGCACTCGCAGCTACCAGGACTATGTGCCGTTCGAGTCCTTCGAGCACGACCCGAGTTTTGACGTCCCGCAACGGCGCCCGCACTACAGCATCCGCCAGCGTCCTTCGTTGTTGCACGATGGTTTGGACACTTACCTGAGCTTTGGTGTGCTCGACTCCGAGGCCCAGGAAACGTTGTCCATCGAGCTGACCTGCACCAACCAGAACTTGCCACGGCGTTTGAAGCGCGGCGCGATCAACCAGACGTGCGCGCAAACCCCGGAGTTCCTGAAGTTCAGCAATATCACCCCGGTCACCTCGAGTTTTGCGCCACCGTTGAATCGCGACTTCCTGTGGAAACTGATCAGCAACATGTCGCTCAACTACCTGTCGCTGGCCAACGTCGATGCACTGAAGGTGATTCTCGAAACCTACGACTTGCCGCGCTATTACGACCAACACCAGGAAAAAGTCAGCAAGCGCCTGCTGGACGGGCTCAAGGCGATCCGCCACACGCATGTCGACAGGCTGCACCGGGGCTTGCCGATGCGTGGCTTGCGCACCGAGTTGACCATGGATCGGCAAAGTTACATCGGCGAAGGCGACCTGTTCGTGTTCGCTTCGGTACTCAATGAGTTTTTCGCGCTTTACGCCAGCCTCAACTCCTATCACGAACTGCGCGTAAAAAGTACACAAGGAGAGGTGTACCAATGGACACCCCGTATGGGTCTGCAGCCCCTGCTTTAAATGGGCTGACCCAGGTCATCCGCGAGTACTCGCTGTTTCAGGCGGTGCTGGTGGTGGTGGATCGGCTACGCGATGCTCACCCGGAACTGGGCGAAGAAGAGCTCTATGAACAGCTGGAGTTCCAGGCCAATCCGAGCCTGGGTTTTCCTGGCAGTGACATTGATCGCGTGGAGTTTTTCCAAGAGCACGGACACCTGCGGGCACGGCTGAGATTCAACCTGATCGGCCTGTTCGGGGCCGGATCGCCGTTGCCGGCTTTTTACGGTGAGCAGGCCCTGGGAGACGGCGAAGAGGGCAACCTGACCCGTAATTTTCTCGATTTGTTTCACCATCGCCTGCAGCGCTTGATGCTGCCGATCTGGTGCAAGTACCGCTACCGCGCCAGTTTCAGGAGCGGCGCATTCGACCCGTTTTCAGCGCAGCTGTTTGCCCTGATCGGTCTTGGCGGTGAAGTCATCCGCGAGGCCAGGGAGCTGAACTGGAAACGCCTGCTGCCGTACCTCGGCCTGCTCAGTCTGCGCGCCCATTCGGCGGCGCTGATCGAGGCGGTGCTGCGTTACTACTTCAAGCATGCCGACCTGGTGATCGAACAATGCATCGAGCGCCGGGTGGTGATTCTGGAGGAGCAACGCAACCAGTTGGCCCGCGCCAATAGCGTGCTTGGTGAGGACCTGGTGCTGGGCGAGCAGGTACGCGACCGTTGCGGGAAATTCCGCATTCATATCCGCCAGCTCGACTGGCAACGTTTCCATGAGTTCCTGCCGATCGGTTTTGGTTACCAGCCGCTGTGTGCGCTGGTGCGCTTCACCCTGCGCGATCCGCTGGATTACGACATTCGCCTGGTGTTGCGCCAGCAAGACATTCACGAACTGCGCATCGGTGAGCAGAACGCGTGTCGCCTCGGATGGACCTCTTGGCTTGGCCGCGAACGTGCGGACGGCGTGGTCATCCTGGGCAGCAAAATTGATGAAGGACAAATGACATGATCAACGTAGACCTGCAGCAACTTATCCAGGCGCTGGACGCCGAAACCCGCCGTGACCTGGAATACTGCGCCGAACGTTGCGTTGCCCGCGGTGGCAGCAAGATTCTGGTCGAAGACCTGCTGCTGGGCCTGTTGCAGCGACCCCGTGGTCTGCTCGCCCGCGCGCTGCAGGACGCCAGTGTGGATGCCGCAGAGCTGAGCGCGGCGCTACAGCCGCAGGTTGAGCAGAGTGCCTCGCGCAACCCGGTGTTCGCGCCTGAGCTGGTGCAATGGCTACAGGATGCCTTGCTGGTGGGCAATCTCGAACTGGGTCGCAGTCAGGTTGATCAGGCGGCGCTGATCCTGGCGTTGCTGCGCAACCCGTTGCGTTACGCCGGTAGCCGTTACCAGCCGCTGCTGGCCAGGCTTGATATCGAGCGGCTGAAAGCATTTGCCCTGTCGCAGACTCCAGCGCCGAGCCATGGCAAACCGCCGGTGCCGGGTGAATTGATGTTGCAGCGTTTCACCCACAACCTGACCCAGCAGGCACGCGAAGGCAAGCTTGATCCCGTGTTGTGCCGCGATGGTGCCATCCGGCAGATGATCGACATCCTTGCCCGGCGTCGCAAAAACAACCCGATTGTGGTGGGCGAAGCCGGTGTCGGTAAAACCGCCGTGGTCGAAGGCCTGGCCTCGCGCATTGCCGCCGGTGAAGTGCCGCAGGTGCTCATGGGTGTTGAACTGCTATCGCTGGACATGGGCCTGCTGCAGGCGGGTGCCAGCATCAAGGGGGAGTTCGAGCGCCGCCTCAAGGGTGTGATTGACGAGGTCAAGGCGTCGCGCACGCCGATCATTGTATTTATCGACGAAGCCCACACGCTGATCGGTGCGGGTAACAACGCCGGTGGTTCCGACGCGGCCAACCTGCTCAAGCCAGCCCTGGCCCGCGGCGAGTTGCGCACGATCGCCGCCACGACCTGGGCTGAATACAAGAAGTACTTCGAAAAAGACCCGGCACTTGCCCGGCGCTTCCAGCCGGTGCAGTTGCTTGAGCCGACCGTCAGCGAGGCGGTGACCATTCTGCGTGGCCTGGCCCAGGTTTACGAGCAGAGCCACGGTATCTACCTGCGCGACGATGCGGTGGTGGCTGCGGCTGAATTATCGGCCCGCTACCTGGCTGGGCGGCAACTGCCGGACAAGGCGGTGGACGTGCTGGACACCGCCTGTGCGCGGGTGCGCATCAGCCTGGCAGCGGCGCCGCAGAGCCTGGAAGCGCTGCGTGGCGAACTGGCCGAAGGTAACCGCAAACTTCAGGCGATGCGCCGCGATGCAGAAGCCGGACTGGCAATCGACCAGGACGTAATGAGTGCACTGCAGGCGCGTCTGGCGGAGGCCACCACCGAGCAGCACAGCCTGGAAGCCCTGTGGCTTGAACAGCGCGGCCTGGCCGAGCGCTTGCTCGACCTGCGCCAGCAACTGGCCAAGGCCCGCGCTACGAGTTGCCAGTTGCAGGCCTCGGTGGAAGAGGGCGGTGAAGGTGCGGTGAATTCATCCCTTGCCGTCGCAGGGCACGCGGAGCAGGGCGTCGAAACACTGGAAGCTGCGCTGAACGAGACCCATCGGGCCTTGAGTGATGCGCAGCATCAGCAGCGTCTGGTCAGCTTTGAAGTTTGCCCGCGCCTGGTGGCTGAAGTGATCAGCGCCTGGACCGGCGTACCGCTTGAGCAACTGGCCCTTGAACACAACGCCAAGGTGGCAAGCTTCGCCGCCGACCTGCGGGTGAGGATTCGCGGTCAGGAACAAGCGGTGCACGCGTTGGACCGTTCGATGCGCGCCACCGCCGCCGGCCTTAACAAGCCGGACGCGCCAGTGGGGGTATTCCTGCTGGTCGGCCCTAGCGGTGTTGGCAAGACCGAAACCGCTCTGGCCCTGGCAGACCTTTTGTATGGCGGCGATCGTTTCATTACCACCATCAACATGTCCGAGTTCCAGGAAAAGCACACCGTCTCGCGCCTGATCGGCGCACCGCCAGGTTATGTCGGTTACGGCGAGGGCGGCATGCTGACCGAGGCCGTGCGCCAGAAACCGTATTCGGTGGTACTCCTCGATGAGGTCGAGAAAGCCGACCCCGACGTGCTGAATCTGTTCTATCAGATTTTCGATAAAGGCGTGGTCAATGACGGCGAAGGGCGGGCCATTGATTTTCGCAACACCCTGATCCTGATGACCTCGAACCTGGGCAGTGAACGCATCAGCACCTTGTGCGCGAACGGCGAGCGGCCGGACGCCGAGGTTCTGGAGGAAAGCATCCGTCCACTTCTCAGCCAGCACTTCAAGCCTGCACTGCTGGCGCGCATGCGCGTCATACCGTACTACCCGGTTGGCGGGCCGGTACTGCGTGAGCTGATCGAGGTCAAGCTGGAGCGCCTGGGTGAACGTCTGAGCCGCCGTCAGCTGGGGTTCACGCATTGCCAACGGCTGGTCGACCACCTGGCCGAGCGCTGCAACCAGAGCGACAGCGGCGCGCGCCTGATCGACCATTTGCTCGACCTGCAGGTGCTGCCGTTGGTGGCCGACCGCCTGCTTGATGCCATGGCCAATGGTGAGGCCCTCAAACACGTGCACGCAACGCTCGACAGTAGCGGCAGCGTGACCTGCGAGTTCTCTTGAGGTGGGTGTGATGTTCTCGGGTATACCGCAACCACTGAGCTACGCGGAGGCACTGCTGGCGCAGTTCGTCAGCTTGCCGCAGGCGCCTGATGGCGGCGCGCTGCTGCGGGATTTCGTATGCGCAGTGGCTGGGCTTAGTGGTTGCGAGTTGAGCCAGGTGTATTTGCTCGATGCCACCCATACCCGTCTGGGCCTGAGTGCCGAATGCCTGGACGGGATCCTGCAGCCCAGGGACGCAGCGAGCCTGCCGGCGGATTACAACGGTGAGCAGTTGCTGCAATTCGCCTTGTGTCAGAACCGTGTGGTGAGCTTGGTCGGGTTGAACGGCAGCCTGCACGACACCAACTTCCTGCCACCCCGGGATACACCCTGGCAGTCGCTGTTGTGCGTGCCACTGGTGAATACGCAAAAGGCCGTTGAAGGCCTGTTGCTGTGCGCCAGCCGTGAATCTGTCGACCTTCACGCCTTTGCCGATTCAATGCTGCAACTGGGGTCGTTCGTGCTCGGGCAGTTGCAGCGGCTGCAGCACCTGCGGCGGCCACTGGGCGAGCCAGCAGTTGAGGTCAGTGCCCCGGTCAGCGCCAGTGGCTACGGTTTGATAGGCAGCAGCGTTGCCATGGGTGAAACCTGTCGGCTGATCAGCAAAGTGCTGCACAGCCCCTACACCGTATTGCTCTGCGGCGAGACCGGCACCGGCAAGGAAGTGGTCGCCCGCGCCATCCACGATTATGGGCCACGGCGTTCGCAGGCGTTCATTGTGCAGAACTGTGCGGCGTTTCCCGA
The DNA here is from genome assembly GCF_052147955.1 of Pseudomonas sp. NUPR-001. Lineage (NCBI taxonomy): Bacteria > Pseudomonadati > Pseudomonadota > Gammaproteobacteria > Pseudomonadales > Pseudomonadaceae > Pseudomonas > Pseudomonas sp. NUPR-001. The sequence continues at coordinate 3,359,905 of NZ_CP197353.1, read as the reverse complement.
GAGCCTGCTGGAGAGCGAACTGTTCGGCTACCGCAAGGGCGCCTTTACCGGTGCCGACCGCGACCGGCCCGGGCTGTTCGATGCGGCCAATGGCGGAACCCTGCTGCTGGATGAAATTGGTGACATGCCGCTGTCTCTGCAGGCCAAGTTGTTGCGTGTGCTGCAGGAAAGCGAGATTCGTGCGCTGGGTTCCAACGACACGCACAAGGTCGACGTACGCATCATTGCCGCGACCCATCGCGACTTGGCAGTGCTGGTCAGCGAAGGCACCTTTCGCGAAGACCTCTACTACCGCCTGGCGCAGTTTCCGATTGAATTACCGGCCTTGCGCCAGCGTGAAGGCGACATCCTCGATCTGGCCCGGCACTTCGCCGACAAGGCCTGCACGTTCCTGCAGCGCGATTTGCTCAGCTGGTCGCCAACCGCCCTGAACCTGCTGTCGAGTTACGCCTTCCCAGGCAACGTGCGTGAGCTCAAGGGCCTGGTGGAGCGGGCGGTGCTGCTGTGCGAAGGCGGTGAGCTGCAGGTTGAGCACTTCTCCCTGAGCAGTGAAACGCTGCCGGAAGAAACCGGGCTGAACCTGCGCGAGCGACTGGAGCGGGTCGAGCGTCATCTGCTGCTCGACTGCCTGCGCAAAAACGCCGGCAACCAGAGCCTGGCAGCCCGCGAGCTTGGCTTGCCCAGGCGCACGCTTTTGTATCGCCTCGGGCGACTGAACATCAACCTCAGCGACTTCGAACACTAGCGCGGCACGCGCTGTGCCCAAGCGCTTTTTTAACCGTCAGCGTTGCCGGCAAGGGCTGACGCTGTGCGCATTTTTTACTTAAGGAGAACGCCTGATGCCTGTTCGTCACTGGCTCGTTGCGCTACTGGCCCTGATCGTCCTTGGCGGCTGTAGCGGCAACTACAAATTCAACGACAACACCTATCGCCCATTGGGTGATCCACAGGCGGTCAATCGCGGTAAATGACCGCAAGGAGCATCATGATGGAACTGGTTTTCGAACTGCTCAAGAGCAAGCAACCCGCAGCGAAAACGTCAAGCCGTCACACCTTCACGCAGGCCGGCGGGGTGATCGGGCGGCATGAGGATTGCGACTGGACAATCCCCGATGAAGATCGTCACCTGTCCAAGCGCCACGCGCTCGTCAGTTACCTCAACGGGGCGTTTTTTCTCACCGATGTCAGTCGTAACGGCATCAGGCTCAACGACAGCGGCGCGTACTTGCGCAAGGGGCAGGCGCAGCGTATTGAACAGGGCAGCGTCTTCCAGCTGGGCGATGTCGAGATCCGTGCGCAGCTGGTGCACGATGTGTTCAATGGCGAGGTCGAGATCGGTCGTGCGCAAACGGCCGCTAACACCATTCCCGATGACGCATTGATCGACCTCGATCCGCTTAGCCTGCTTGACGAGCAGGAGCGGTTGTACACGGAATTCGATGCGCTGGCTGCGCTCGACACGCCGCACCAGGACCTCGGGCAACACCGGGACTTCGCCCGCATCGACACCGAGCGCCTGCTGATTCCGGAGCTGGTGGTGCAACCTGAAGCAGCCGTTGAGGCCAAGCAGGTGCCAATTGCGCGTCAGCGTGATGATTTCTGGGCGCAGTTTGGCGAAGCACTGGGGGTGGATCTCAACGGTCTCGACCACGACGGCCGCGAAGCGCTGGCGATCAACGCCGCACAGTTGCTCAAGCACAGTATCAGCGGCCTGCAACAGGGCCTGCGTACCCGTAACGAGCTGAAAAACGAACTGCGTCTGGCGTTGAGCATCGTCCAGGGGCGCAGCAACAACCCGCTCAAGTACGCCCAGGACGCCAGCGAAGCACTGGACAGTCTGCTGCGCGCCAGCAAGCCCGGCCAGTTGTCGGCAGAGCAGGCAATCCTTGAGGCCTGGCGCGATTTGCAGGCCCATCAGGTGGCACTGTTGGCGGCCAGCCGCGCGGCGCTGCGTGGCGCCCTCGAGCATTTCTCGCCGCAGCAGTTGACCCTGCGTCTGGAGCGCCAAAGCAAACCTTTGCTGGTCACCGACGGCAGTCGTTGGAAGGCCTACAAGCGCTACCACCAGGCCTTGCGCCAGGATGATGACTGGAGCGAGCGCCTGCTGGCCCGTGACTTCGCCCTGGCCTACGAAGAGCAGATTCGCCTGATCGGCTCTCTTCATACCGGAGTCCAAGGATGATGCGCATGACTCGCTGTTCGACCCTGTTGCTCAAAACACTGGCGGCGTTGACCGCCCTGGTATTGCTGGCCGGCTGCTCGTCGCTGTCGCCGTACTCGAACATGACCAAGCTGAACCTCACACTCACCGCCAGTGAGCAACTCAATCCCGACCTCAATGGTCGTCCCTCGCCGATCGTGGTGCGGCTGATCGAGCTCAAGCACCCGGTGGCCTTCGAGAACGCCGATTTCTTCAGCCTGTACGAGCATGCCAAGGAATCTCTGGCACCGGACATGGTGGTCAGTGAAGAACTGGAACTGCGCCCGGGCGAAACCGTGGAACTCAAGCTCAGCGTCGAGCCAGGCAGTCGCTACGTCGGTGTACTGGCGGCTTACCGCGATCTGTCTGAAACCCAGTGGCGCTATGTAATGCAGCTCTCGCCCGCGCAGTTGACCGACGCCGACCTGACCCTCGACGACACCGGTATCCGCAGCCGTCACGCAACGCTCACCACAGCGGACAACAAATCATGAATGCACACAAAGTCATATGGCAGGAAGGCATGCTGCTGCGTCCGCAGCACTTCCAGCACAACGATCGTTACTACGACTACCAGATGAAAACCCGCACCCAACTGCTGGGCAGTTATGCCTGGGGTTTTCTGCGCCTGGAAATCGACCTGCAGTTTCTCGACATGGGCAAGGTGGTGATCAGTCAGGCGTCCGGCATTCTGCCCGACGGCAGCCTGTTCGAGCTGAGTGGCAATACCGAGCCGTTGGTCCTCGATTTGCCGCCGAACACCAGCAATACCCCGGTCTATCTGGCTTTGCCGCTGGTCACTGGCAACCATGTCGAGGCGCGCCGCGCCGAGCAGTCCGACGTGCTGGCACGCTACACCGCCTATGAAGCGGACGTCGCCGACTCCAACGCTGGCGAAGACACCAGCAGTCAGGTCAGTTGCGCGCGACCGAACCTGCGCCTGTTGCTCGGCGAGCAACTGAGCGACCAGGCCTATGTGAAGCTGAAAGTCTGCGAAGTGCTCGACACCACGCCGGACGGGGTGATCAGCCTCGACCCTGATTTCGTCCCGACCTTCATCCATGTGCATGCTTCGAGCTATCTGTTGTCGTGCCTGAAGGAAGTGATCAGCATGCTCGCCCATCGCGGCGACACCATTGCCGAGCGGATTCGCGCCAATGGCAAGGTCGGCGGTGCAGAGGTCGGCGACTTCATGATGCTGCAACTGATCAACCGCACCGAGCTGTTGCTGCGCCATGACCTGGGCCTGGAACAGGTGCAGCCGGAACAACTGTATCGCGCGCTGCTGACCATGCTCGGTGACCTGGCCACCTTTGCCAGCGACAGCAAGCGGCCGCGCCTGGACAGCAGTTACCAGCACAGTGACCAGGGCGCATGTTTCCGCACGTTGATGGACGCAATCCGTCAGGTGCTGTCGATGGTGCTCGAACAGCATGCCATCGAGTTAGCGCTGCAGACGCGGGAGTACGGGATCCGCGTCGCGCCCTTGCACGACCGCAACCTGCTGGGGGCGGCCTCGTTCGTCCTGGCAGCCAGTGCCAACTGCGATGCTGAGGCGTTACGCCAGCGCTTGCCGGCGCACCTCAAGGTTGGTGCGGTGGAGCAGATTCGGCACCTGGTCAACCTGCACCTGCCAGGGTTCAAGGTCAAACCCTTGCCGGTGGCGCCGCGGCAGATCGCCTTTCACGCTAACAAATCCTATTTCATCCTCGACCTCACTGCCGAAGACCTGGCGCAACTGCAACGTTCGGGCGGTTTTGCCTTCCATGTGTCTGGCGAGTTCGCCGAGCTCGAACTGAAATTCTGGGCCATCAGGGGCTGACCGACATGAACAATGACGTGGAACACAACCAGGATGACAGAACCGTCCTGCTCGACCACCAGGGCAATGGCCCGACGCAGGCACCGGTGACGGATGTCGCTGCGTCGCCGCGTGTTGAACAACTCGAACAACGGATGGTTTACGCCGCGCGCCTGCGCCCGGCCGAGACCTTCAACATCAGCCTGAATACGCTGGTGGCGGCGGCCTCCGACGTGCTCTCTGAAGTGGTTCGCCTCAAGCACAGTAACACCGATGAAGATTTGCCTGCGCTCAATCAGCGGCTAGCCAATGGTCTGAAGGAGTTCGAGGCGCGAGCCCGCCATAGCGGGGTGTCAGCTAGCCAGGTCACCACCGCCCACTACCTGCTGTGTACCGTGGTCGACGAGGCGGTGGTCATCACCAGGCAGGGCGAAGAGAGCATGTGGTCGCAGATGAGTCTGCTCAGTCGCTTCCACAGCGAGACCTTTGGTGGTGAGAAATTCTTCCAGTTGCTCGATCGGCTGTCGAAGGACCCGGTCCGGCACCTGCCAATGCTGGAGTTGATGTACCTGTGCCTGGCGCTGGGTTTCGAGGGCAAGTACCGGATCATACCGCGCGGCGTACGCGAGCTGGACGATATCCGTGATGGGCTGTACCGGCAGATTCGCCAGTTGCGTGGTGATGTGCCGCGTGAGTTGTCGCCTCATTGGCAGGGCCTGCGCGACAAGCGCCGCAGCCTGGTGCGCATTGTGCCGTGGTGGATGGTCGGGCTGTTCACGGTGGTCAGCCTGGCAGTGATGTATTCGGGATTCGCCTGGGTGCTGGGCGAGCAGCGCGACAGCGTTCTGCAACTTTACCAGCAGCTTGACCCCACCGTGGCCCAGCTGCAGCAGTAATACAGGTACGTGTAATGAAAAACTTCTTCAACAAAACCGCTTCCTTGCTGCGCCAGACCTGGCTCTGGACACTCTTGCTGGTGCTTGCTGTGGCGCTGCTGGTGTGGGGCGTCGGGCCGCTGCTGGCGGTCAACGATTACAAGTTCTGGGAAAGCGCGACCTCGCGCCTGCTCAGCATCAGCGTGCTGTTTCTGATCTGGGGCCTGAGCATGGTCTTTGTCAGCTGGCGCGCCGGGGTGCGAAAAAAACAACGCGAGGACAGCGAAGACGGCCAGGCGCGGCTGCAGCGTGAAGCGCAGATCGACGCCGAGCGCCAAGCACTGCGCAAGCGCTTCAAGCAGGCCCTGCGCACCCTCAAGACCTCGAGCCTGTACCGCGGGCGTAGCGAACGCTGGCGTGACGAGCTGCCCTGGTACTTGTTGATTGGCCCGCAGGGCAGTGGCAAAACCAGCCTGCTGGATTACTCCGGGCTGGAGTTCCCGATCAATACGAACGAGCGCAAGCTCACGCGCGCCACCGCTGGCACCCCCTACTGCGACTGGTACTTCGCTGACCACGGTGTGTTGATCGATACCGCGGGCCGCTACCTGAGCCAGGACAATGCAGCCGTCGACGGTAGTGGCTGGAACACCTTGCTCACGCTGCTGCGCAAACGCCGGCGCGGGCGGCCGCTGAACGGTGTGCTGGTGACTGTACCGGTGGAACTACTGCTCGATGGCACTGCGCAGAAGGTCCAGGACCTGGCGGGCGTGGTGCGCCTGCGTCTGCAGCAGGTGCAGCAGAAACTGCACGTCAAAGTGCCGGTGTACCTGGTACTGAGCAAGGCCGACCAGTTGCTGGGCTTCGACGCGTTTTTCGATCAGTTGAGCCGCGAGGAAAGTGATCAGGTACTCGGCACCAGCTTTGCCAAGGAGCAGAACGGCACCGACGTCGACGTACTGCGCCAGGCCTTTGAAGCCTTGCTGCTGCGCTTGAACAGCCAGGTGATCATGCGCATGCACCAGGAACGCGACACGCAGCGCCGTGGCCGTATTCTGGATTTCCCGCATCAGTTGGAACAGATCGGTGCGCACCTGTGCCTGTTCGTCGAGAAAGCGTTCGCTGGCAATCGCTACCAGCGGGCTAACGCCTTGCGCGGATTCTATCTGACCAGTGCACCGCACCTGACAGAAAAGCCTGACGGTGATGACGCCAGTGGCGCCGAACCGAACGGCGCTCTGCCCAGTGGTCGTACACGCTTCATTCACCACCTGCTGAGCCGGGTGATCTTCCCGGAAGCCAATCTGGCCGGTCTGGACAAGCGCGAGCGTAAACGTATCCATTGGGGCCAGCGTGCCCTGTACGGTGGCGCGCTGGTGACGCTGGTGTTGTTCGGCCTGCTCTGGGCCGGCGGCTTTTCGGTCAACTACGAGCGACTGGAAAAGCTGCGCGTCCTGGCGCAGGGCTGGATTCAGCAGCGCAGCAGCCTGAGTGAAGGCGACGATGCGCTGGCGATACTGAAATCCCTCGACACCCGATTCGAGTCCACCCGCGTCTTCCCGGGCACGCAGGAGGTGGCGTTGTACGAGCGGGTCGGCCTGTACCAGGGTAATGAAAGCAACCCGGTGGTGCTCCGTGCTTATGAAGGTGAGCTGCAGGAACAGTTGCTGCCACGGCTGGCGCAGAGGCTCGAAGGGCAGATCCGCGCAAGCATGGGCGATCGCGAACTGTTGCTCAACAGCCTGCGGGCGTACCTGATGCTGAACCTGGAGGATCGTCGCGATCGTGCCTGGCTGAAGCACTGGGTCGCCAGCGATTGGTCTACCCGCTATGCCGGCAACAGTGCAGCACAGAATGGCCTGAACCTGCACCTTGAACACCTGCTCGCACTGCCGTTCAGTTACCCGCTCAACGACACCCTGGTAGCCCAGGCCCGTCAGGTGCTGCGCAGTGAATCGCTGGCCAACGTGGTGTATCGCGCGTTGCGCGAACAGGGGCGCAGCCTGCCGGAGTATCGCCTGAGCCAGCACCTGGGGTCACAGGCTGAGTTGTTCTACGGCACTGACTATGCAATCCCGGGCTTCTACACCCAGCAGGGCTACCAGCAGTACTTTTCGGTTCAGGGCAGCGCGCTGGTCAGCGACATCCTGCGTGATAACTGGGTGTTGGGTGAAAGCAGCGCTATCAGCGCCATGGATTTGCGCCGCCTGATGGTAGCGCTTGAGCAGCTGTATTTCGGCGACTACGCCAACTACTGGAGTGAAGCCGTCGGCCAGGTTGGCCTGCAACCGTTCAATGATGCCGGCGAAGGCGCCGATCAGCTCGCCAGCTTGATTTCGGCCAACTCGCCGGTCGTGCAGTTGCTGGTGGCGGTCCGAGACAACACCCGTTTCCAGGTCATCGGCACAGACGTTGAAGCGCTTGGCGCCGCAGCGAACAAAGCCGTCGCCAAGGGCGGGGCGCTGGACAAGGTGGCCACGGCGGCTGCCGGCAAGATGCAGGGGGTTCTCGGCCAGCACCAGCCGGACACCGCGAAGAAATCACTGCAGCGTCGCTTCGAGCCGTTGCACCGTCTGCTCGATGAGCACAACGGCCCGGCAGCGGATCTGGCGCCAGTGCTGCAGGCGCTTAATGACCTGCAGCTGCAACTGGCCGGCCTGGCCCGCGCCAGCTTACCCGAGCAGGCGGCGTATGAGATGGCCAAGATGCGCATGGGCGGCCAGCGCGACGCGTTGAACAACCTGCGCAGTGCCTCGGGGCGCCTGCCGCGTCCGGTCAGTGCCTGGTTCAATCTGTTGGCGGAGGACGCCTGGCGCCTGGTGCTCAGCGACGCCTATCAGTACCTGAACCAGCGCTATCAGAGCGAGCTGTACAGCTTCTATGGCAAGGCCATCAGCAAGCGCTATCCGTTCAACGCCCACAGTGCCAGCGATGTTGCCATCAGCGACTTCCGCGAGTTCTTCAAGGCGCAAGGCGTCGCCGATCGCTTCTTTGACACCTACATGCGCCCGTTCGTCAGTGGCGATTCAGGCAACTACCGTCTGCGCAGTATCGACGGTCACAGTCTGCCGGTGTCCAGGGCTTACCTCGATCAGATGGGCGCAGCCCAGGTGATCCGCCAGAGTTTCTTCGCGCAGAATCCGACGCAGCCGCAGGTGCAGTTCAAGCTGGAGCCGTACACCCTTGATCCGGCAGTCAGCCGTGCCGAATTCCGTTTCGGTGACAAGACCCTGGAGTACCGTCACGGCCCGATCGTACCGATGGCGTTCAAGTGGCCAACCGATGCTGAGGACGGCCGCACCAGCCTGGTATTGGAAAAGCGGGTCGGGCGCTCGATCGGCATCGAAAAAAACACCGGGCCCTGGTCGCTGTTCCGTTTGCTCGACCTGATGCAGACCGAGTACCTGACGGGGCGCGATGTGTTGGTTCTCAAGACTGAGGTGGCAGGCCTGCGCGCCAATTATCTGCTGATGAGCCAGCGCGTACCGAACCCGTTTGATATGCGGGTGTTGCGCACGTTCCGCATGCCGGCAGCGCTCTGATGGCGCATAACCGTGTCTGGCGCAGCGCGGCGCGCACCGATCCAGGCAAGGTTCGGGCGCGCAACGAAGATGCCTTCCTCGACTGCCCGGGGCAAGGGCTCTGGGTGGTTGCCGACGGCATGGGCGGGCATCAGGGCGGCGATATTGCCAGCCAGTTGATCGTTGCCAGCCTGGCCGAGCTACCGGCGCAGGACAGTTTCGAGCATCAGCTTGAGGGCCTGCGTCGGTGCCTGCACTGGCTTAACCGACGCCTCAGCCAGGAGTTGACCGTGGGCGCCGGACGCCAGGACAGCATCATGGGCAGCACCGTGGTTGCCTTGTTGCTCAAAGGCGACCGCGCGGCGTGCATCTGGGCCGGCGACAGTCGCTGTTACTTGTGGCGCGGGCAGCGTTTGTACCAGCTGTCCAAAGACCATTCGCTGATGCAGCAATTGATCGACGGGCAACAGATGAGCATCGAGCAGGCGCGCGCGCATCCGGCGGCCAACGCATTGACCCGGGCCGTGGGTGCCCGCGAGCAATTGGCGCTGGAGATCCTGGAGCTGCAGGTCTATCCCGGCGACGCCTTTTTGCTGTGTAGTGATGGCTTGTATCAGGGGCTGAGCAGCGATGCCCTGGGCGAAGCCTTGAACCTGGCGTCGCCGCAGCAGGCACTGGCGCGTCTGTTCGACGACGCCCTGCGCGGGGCCGCACGGGACAACATGACGGCTGTGGTGATCCGCCAATGAGCGAGCTCAAACCAGCGCTCGACGACAGTCAGAGCGACGAGGAAGCGGTCGGTAACTTGACCTATTTCGCTTTCGCCAACGCCCTTGCAGTACCCGCTGGACTGGCCACCAAGGGCAAAGGCCGCAAGCGCGCCAGCAAGCACTGTAGCCGCAGTAACAAAACGGTGGCGTCGGTGGGCGAACTGCCGGATGTGTTGGCCGGACGTTACCGCCTTGAGCGCCTGCTTGGGGCGGGCGGCATGGGGGCGGTATACCGTGCACGGGATCTGTTGCACGAACAGTACGGCGATCCGGACCCTTACATCGCGCTCAAGGTCATGAGCGAAGCATTCTCCGAGACGCCGGATGCCAGCGCCTTGCTCTATAGCGAGTTCGCCCTGAGCCGACGCCTGCGTCACCCGAATATCGTCCGTGTGCACAGTTTCGAGGTCGACACCGAGTGTCGGCGTGCCTTCTTCACCATGGAGCTAATGCGTGGTCTGGCCCTGGACCAGTTGCTCTGCGAACGGCCGTTGGGGTTGCCATGGAACGAGCTGCGCGATGTGGTGTTGCCGCTGCTTGAGGCGTTGGCATACAGCCACGCTTGCGGCGTACTGCATGGCGACATGAAGCTGAGTAACGTGATGCTGTGCGAGGACGGTGTACGCCTGTTCGACTTCGGTCTCAGCCGGGCAGAGGAGGGCATTCTGACCGGGTTACCGCAGCTTAGCCGCAGTCGTTTCAACGCCTGGACGCCCAGTTATGCTGCTCCGGAGTTGCTGGAGGGGGCTTCACTGTCGATCAGTAGTGATCTGTATTCGCTGGCGTGTGTGATCTATGAGCTGGCCGGCGGCAAGCACCCGTTCCAACGATTGCCTTCGACTCAGGCGCGTGATGAGCGTCTTGACCAGCAACTGCAAGCACCGCCGAACCTGCCGAAGCATTGTTGGCCTGTTTTGCAGAGGGCGCTGGCTTTTGATCCCGCTGCCCGTCGGGCCTCGGTTGTGCAGTTACGGGATGTGTTCAGCGAGCCGTTGCCGTGGTACCAGCGCTGGCGATATCGGCGCTGATGTCCGGCAAGCTGCTGCGGCTTTCCTTGATCAACATCAACCTCGTTCATCTGCCAGGCCTGTAGGTTGAATGCCAGGCATAGGCTGTGCGCCGAGAGGGCCTGATGATCTATCCAATACTGCTGACCCTGCACCTGTTCGCCGCCTTGATCTTTATCGGCACGGTGTTCTTCGAAGTGCTGTTTCTGGAGTCTATTCGTAAACAATTGCCCGCCCGGCTGATGGTGCTGCTGGAGCAGGCGATCGGCCGTCGTGCCCGGCAGCTGATGCCTTGGGTGTTGCTGGTACTGTTCAGTGCCGGGGCCGGGATGGTCTGGTTGCGTTATCTGCCGCTGATCGAACATCCATTCACTTCGTCATTCGGCACCTTGCTGCTGCTGAAAATCGTGCTTGCTGTCAGCGTGCTGTTGCACTTTCTGGGGGCCATGCTGCTGTTCAAGACCCAGCGCATGAGCGCCGCTTGGGTGAAGTTCATTCACACCAGTGTGTTTACGCATATGGTGGTGATCGTGTTGCTGGCCAAAGGCATGTTCTACCTGACTTGGTAGCCTGGGTTTGATACAAATCAAGGCCTATCAGCCATTCTCGGCAGACACTGAAACTCCGCAGCCCGTCTCGGAGCCCCGTCATGCTCGACGTCCTTCACGCCCACAACGAGCCCTTTGATCGACACGATGAAGGCGTGCTCGATGGCAATTGCCATGTCGATGTTGGCGCATACCACTCTGGTGTCGGTTCACTGGATGTACTGCGCGCGCTACGCCGCAGCCGCCAGCAGCAACGTTCGCTGGCGTTGAACCTGCAGGTGCCGGCCAGCGCTGAACCCGGTATCGATGCGTATTACCAAGGCCTGGCCCGGGAGATCGAGCGGGTCGGCTGTCACGTGGCGATGCAGCAGCGGGTTGAACAGTTTCACCTGGCTGGGATGACGCCGGAGCCCGCGATGCTGCAGCAATTGATGAGCCAGCTGCGCCGTCGCTTCAATTTTCTCAGCCATGAAAGCGCTGATTACAGCGTTGATGTTGATCTGCACCATACGACGTGGGCGACGATGGGCCTGCTGCGCGACCTGGGTTTTCATCATGTCAGCATCGGCGTTCCGAACATCAGCAACGGGCTGTCGGTGGCAGGCTTTCAGAACCCGGCGCCTATTCAGTCGCTGATCGATGCCGCGCGCACCTTTGGCTACCATACAGTCAGCGTCGACATCGGTTATGGCCATGCCTGGCAAACCCCACAGAGTGTTGCGCGCAAACTGACCACCCTGATCGAACTGGAGCCCGACCGCCTGCAGGTGTTCGACTACGCCCAGCCGCCGTTACGGTACATGCACGGTGCTCAAGCCGAGGCAGGTCATCAGCCAGACACGGCGTTGATGCGGCAAATCTGCTTTGAGCGCTTGCTGGCTGCTGGGTATCAGCATATCGGTCTGGGGTTGTTTGTACGGCCCGATGATGACTTGGCCATTGCTCAGGAGCGTGGCCGTCTGCACCGTAATGCGCTGGGCTTTACCCGCTATGGTGATTGCGATCATATTGGCTTTGGCCTCGGCGCGGTCAGCCAGTTTGAACGGTTGTACGCACAAAACACCGAGGTACTTGGCCTATATCTGGAAAAGCTCGAACAGGGGCAGTTGGCCACTTGCCGTGGCTGGTGTGTGCCCACCACGACCGCCTAGCATTGGGCAGGAGTCGACCTATGCAAGTGCTTGATCGCCGTAAAGCCTTGGCCATCACGCCAGTGTTGCGTCTGGCGTTCCGTCCGTTCTTTCTGGCCGGTTGTGGCTTGGCATTGGTCACTGTGCCGTTATGGTTGTTTGCATTGGGTGGTGCGCTGGGCGACTGGCAGCCTGCTGGCGGCTGGCTGGCCTGGCACCGCCATGAATTGGTGTTCGGCTTTGGCCTGGCTATTATCGCCGGCTTTTTGCTCACCGCCGGGCAGACCTGGACCGGCCAGCCGGGGGTGAGTGGCAAACCGCTGGCGGCATTGGCGTTGGTGTGGCTGGCCGCGCGGATTGCCTGGTTGGTCAATCTGTCGTGGCCGTTGCTGGCGCTGTTGGAACTGGTGTTTCCGCTTGTTGTGGCGCTGTTGATGGGCGCCATGCTCTGGCGTGTCCGGCAGCAGCGAAACTACCCGGTAGTGCTGGTATTGCTGCTGTTGACAGGCGCAGATGCTATGTCGCTGTACGGACTGATCCTGGGACACGACGGCTGGCAGCGTCAGGGCGTGTTCAGTGCTATCTGGCTGGTGGCGGCGATGATGGGCCTGATCGGTGGTCGGGTCATTCCGTTTTTTACCCAGCGTGGCCTGGGCCGGGTCGAAGGCGTTGCCCCCTGGCCCTGGCTTGACGGCGTGTTGCTGGCGGGAGCCATCCTGGTGGCCTTGCTGTATGCCGCTGGCCCGGCGCTGTCGGCCAACGCCTGGATCGGCGCGCTGTTCGCTGCGCTGACACTGGGGCACGGGGTGCGTTTGTGGCGCTGGCATGATCGCGGGCTGTGGCGTGTACCGTTGCTGTGGTCGTTGCACTTGGCGTATGGCTGGTTGGCATTGGCCTGTCTGGGTATGGCCTTGTGGCATTTCGGCGTTGCATTGAACCCCAGCCTTGCAGTGCATTGCCTGACCGTCGGGGCGATGGCCGGGTTGATTCTGGCGATGATCGCTCGGGTCAGCCTGGGCCATACCGGGCGCCCCTTGCAGCCGCCAGCGGGGCTGACCCTGGCGTTCATTCTGCTCAATCTGGCGGCAGTGAGCCGCGTGCTGTTGGTGTTGTGGTGGCCATTGATGGGGCTGTGGCTGGCTGCGCTGTGTTGGGTGGGGGCGTTTGCCTTGTATGCCTGGCGCTATGCGCCGATGCTGCTGCGCCCCCGGGTCGATGGACATCCCGGATAACCGTTAGCCAGGCAGGAGGCGAACGATGGTGTATCCCTATTTACTGATCATCCACCTACTGGCGGCGATTGCCTTCATCGGCTCGTTATTCTTTGAAGTGTTCATCTGGTATGCGGCACGCGGGCAGCTATCAGCCACTGCCCGACCTGCGGCAGACCAGGCCATCGCCTCGCGCTCACGCAAGGTCCTGCATGGGGTGGTGCTGGTGCTGTATGGCGCTGGCATTGGCCTGGCCTGGCACCATCGCGGCGCGCTCAGTCAACCGCTGGCCAGCAGCTTTGCCAGCCTGTTGAGCCTGAAGATCGTCCTCGCCCTGAGCATCATCGGCCATTACTTGTTGCTGGCCTACTGGTTGCAGCGGGGGCGCTTGAGCGAAGGCCGAGCGCGCTGGATTCGCTGCAGTATCCTCGGGCACATGCTGCTCATCGTGATCCTGGCCAAGGCGATGTTTTACGGGCATTGAGCCGGCTGCACACAGGGAAACGCTGCCATTCAGAAGTTTCCCACCAACACCTGAGAAAGGTCTTCTTTCAGATCCCCTAACTGATTGGCCTAATGCCAGCGCAAAAAGCGAAGTGGCATTTCAATCAGCGTGCTCAGGGGGGATGATGAAAGCAATCGGCATCATAAAATGTTCATTTTTGGCTATCGGCGCTTTGCTGCTATTGGGAGCAGGTGTCTCTTATAAAAGTACCGATGAGTTCCTGGCCAAGGCTGAATCTGCGACAGGCTCGGTAGTGGCGTTGTTGAACAATCAAGGTGGCTATGCGCCGGTCATCGCCTATGTTGACCGTGAGGGCAAGCCTTTCGAGTTGATTTCCAGCTTTTCCAGCAACCCACCAGCCTATTCGGTGGGTGATCGGGTTGAGGTGGTGTATTCAGCAGGTGCCCCGGCGGATGGGAAAATTGCAGGAATCACCGTGTGGCTCGCGACGATTATTCTCGCTGCGCTCGGTGCAGTGTTGCTGGCGGTTGGCATAATCATGGTGCTGATGGGGCGCCGGAAATCGCGCAAGCAAGCCGATTTGCGCAAGCATGGCCAGTTGGTGAAGGCGGACATTCAGTCGGTGGAAACGAACCCGCGTTTTGCAATCAACGGCCAGCACCCTTACATGATCCGCAGCCAATGGCTGAATCCACGTACCTCCAAGGTTCATGTGTTTGAAAGTGACAATATCTGGTTCGATCCTTCCGGCTATCTCAAGGATCAGTCGATCAGCGTGTTTGTCGATAGCAAGGACCCTACGAGGTATCACGTTGATATTTCATTTCTTCCCGGTAGTGCGGTTTGAGTCGGGCCGTTTGATCGTATCGCGGGGCAAGCCGGCTCCTACAAGCTTGATGTCGATCAATTCTGTTCCTTGGCTTTAGCCGTAGCCTGCACTGCATATTGTGTTTTTTTGAAAATTAACACCTATATGTAGTGCCAGGGGGATGGATGCGTAAGCGCGACAGCAAGACGCTGATCGAGGTGGCGAGCTCGATGAACGAGTACCTCGACCGCGAAGATTGGCGGGTCCAGGCCAACGCCAATCAGGGCTATTCGCTGGGCGGATTGGTGCTCAATGTGGCGGGCAAGGTGACCGCCAACTATTGGCTCGATGAGGTCTACAGCGAGGCGATTGGTCGGGCTCACCGTGAGGCCGATCTGCATGTGCACGATCTCGACATGCTCGCCGGTTATTGCGCCGGTTGGTCGCTGCGCACCCTGTTGCACGAAGGGCTCAATGGCGTTCCCGGTCGGGTCGAGGCGGGGCCGCCCAAGCACCTGAGCAGTGCGTTGGGGCAAATGGTCAATTTCCTCGGTACGCTGCAAAACGAATGGGCCGGTGCCCAGGCCTTCAGTTCCTTCGATACCTACCTGGCACCTTGCGTGCGCAAGGACCAGCTCGACTATGAGCAGGTACGTCAGGCCATTCAGGAGTTCATCTACAACCTCAATGTACCGTCGCGTTGGGGGACCCAGACGCCCTTTACCAACCTGACCTTCGACTGGGTCTGTCCGCAGGACCTGCGCGAGCAGATACCGGTAATCGGTGGCGAGGAAATGCCCTTTGCCTACGGTGAGCTGCAGGCTGAAATGGACCTGCTCAACCGTGCCTACATTGAAGTGATGCAGGCTGGCGATGCCAAGGGGAGGGTGTTCACCTTTCCGATTCCGACCTACAACATCACCCATGATTTCCCCTGGGACAGCGACAACGCCGAGCGCCTGTTCGAGATGACCGCGCGCTACGGCCTGCCGTATTTCCAGAACTTTCTCAATTCCGACATGCTGCCCAACCAGGTGCGCTCAATGTGTTGCCGCTTGCAACTGGATGTACGGGAACTGCTCAAGCGGGGCGGCGGGCTGTTCGGATCGGCCGAGCAGACGGGCTCACTGGGCGTGGTCACCCTCAATTGCGCGCGCCTGGGCTATCTGTTCAAAGGCGATAGCAACGGCCTGATCGAACGCCTGGACAGCTTGATGGAACTGGCCATGGAAAGCCTTGAGGTCAAGCGCAAGGTCATCCAGCAGCATATGGACGCTGGTTTGTATCCCTACACCCAGCGCTATCTGGGGACGTTGCGTAATCACTTCTCGACCATTGGCGTTAACGGCCTGCATGAAATGCTGCGTAACTTCAGTGATGACCAGATGGGCCTGCACACTGAAGCAGGCCGGCGCTTTGCGCTAAACCTGCTGGACCACGTGCGGGCCACGCTGGTGCGCTTCCAGGAGCAGACTGGCCACCTCTATAACCTTGAAGCGACACCTGCAGAAGGCACCACTTACCGTTTCGCCAAAGAAGACCGCAAGCGCTACCCCGACATTCTCCAGGCGGGCTGTGCGCAGGCGCCGTACTACACCAACTCGTCACAGTTGCCGGTGGGCTACACCGATGACCCGTTCGAGGCACTGGAGCTGCAGGATGAACTGCAATGCAAGTACACCGGCGGCACGGTACTGCACCTGTACATGGCCGAGCGGATTTCCTCAGCGCAGGCCTGCAAACAATTGGTACGCAAGGCGTTGAGTCGCTTCCGCCTGCCTTACCTGACGGTGACCCCGACGTTCTCCATCTGCCCGGTGCATGGCTATCTGGCGGGTGAACATGAGTTTTGCCCCAAATGTGATGAGGCGCTGGTGTGGGCGCAGCAATCGGCTGCGGCGCACTGATTTCGTTCAACCTGAGCACAAGGAGCTGTAATCATGACTGCACTGCATACCCTGCCTGAAGCACAACGCCAGCGCTGCGAAGTCTGGACGCGGGTGATGGGCTATCACCGGCCGGTATCGGCGTTCAACCCGGGCAAACAGACCGAGCACCGCGAACGCCAGCATTTCACCGAACGCCCGGCATCGACGCGCCAATGAGCCGAGCATTACGGGTCGGGGGCATGGTGCCCCTGACCACCCTCGACTACCCGGGCAAGTTGGCCTGCGTGCTGTTTTGCCAGGGGTGCGCCTGGCGCTGCCGGTATTGCCACAACCCACAATTGATCGCCGCGCGCAGTTGTCATGAGCTGGCCTGGGAGCAGGTGCAGGCGTTTCTTGGGCGTCGCATCGGTTTACTCGATGCGGTGGTATTCAGCGGCGGTGAGGCGACCTTGCAAGCGCAATTGCCTGATGCCATGGCAGAAGTCCGGCAAATGGGTTTCAGTGTTGGCCTGCACAGTGCGGGTATCAAACCGGAGGCATTTGCCCGGGCCCTGCCGATGGCTGATTGGGTTGGCTTCGATGTCAAGGCGTTAGCCGAAGAGTGCGCACTGATAACCCGGGTGCGGGGCAGTGGGGCGGCCAACTGGCGCAGTCTTGAGCTACTGTTGGCCAGTGATGTTGATTATGAATGCCGTACTACGGTGCATTGGCAACTGATCGATCCTGCACGGCTATTGGTGCTGGGCCAGCGCCTGAGCGAGCGTGGGGTCAAACGTTTCGTGGTACAGCCGGTACGTACTGCGCAGATGTTGGATGCAAGCCTGGCAAAGGTTTCGACGCAAAACGCGCTGTCCGCGTTGTGGGACAGCCTTGGCGAGATATTTCCGGAGCTTGAGGTGCGCAGTTGATGTGAATCAAGGCAGCGCGGTAGCGAAGTACTAACGTGGAAGCTCGCCCATTGTCTGTCTGGGAGATTTCATGGCCAAGCCCTTTCCCGTCAACCCAAAGCATCCCGAGCGTATCTGTTGGGGTTGCGACCGCTATTGCGCGGCAAACGCTCTGGCTTGCGGTAATGGTGCCGAACGGACCTTGCACCCGGCAGAGCTGTTCGGTGAAGACTGGAATATGCCGAAGGACTATGGCCTGGGCGAGCCAGCCCCCAGGGTGGGAGCGGGCTTGCCCCGCGATTGAACATACCGCTCAGAACACGCGCTGGTGCCTGTCCAACTGCTGATCGACCAGCCATTTACCATGCGCAAGCGAGGCATGTTGGGCGTTTTCCAGGTCGGCCATGAATGCCATCTTCACCGGCAGTGACAAGCGCCTGCTGGTGTGGCCTTCGGGATCGGTGATCAAGCAGCCGCCGGCAAACGGTGTGGGGATGCCGTCATGGGTTTCGACGCTGGCGGTGATGGTGTAATTGCGATGCGTGCACTGAAGGGTTTTCATCGTCCTGACCTCGCTACTGGGGTATCGGTCGTTCGCCGTTCTCAAGCACTCCTCGTTCAGGTGCTCTTTCGGGTATACCACAGCATCGGCCCGGAGGACGCCGGGCCGACGAACGCGAGCGCTTCGTTAAAACTCGGTCGGCTGAATGATCTCGACCCAGTAGTCGTCCGGATCCTTGATAAAGGCCAGGTGCTTCATGCGGCCATCACTCAGGCGCTTCTGGAAGTTGCAGCCCAGTTGCTCAAAGCGCTCGCACGCGGCGCGAATGTCTGGCACCGAGATGCAAATGTGGCCAAAGCCGCGAGGATCGGTGTTGCCGTTGTGGTAGGCAAAGTCCGGATCGTTTTCGCTGCCGTGGTTGTGGGTCAGTTCGAGGATGCCAGGGATCGACTTCATCCATTCGGTACGCTTGGCGGCGTCAGCCGGGATCTGCGCCTTGTCGACCAGGGCAAGGAAATACAGGCTGAACTCGGCTTCTGGGAAGTCGCGTTTTTCCACCAGGCTGAAGCCCAGGACGCGGGTGTAGAAGTCCAGCGACTTGGCGACGTCCTTGACCCGCAGCATGGTGTGGTTGAAGACAAAGTTCTGGGTCGCGGCATCCGGTTGCGCGGTGACACCCGGGAGGGTGTCGAGATGGTTCAGGCTCATGGGCACTCCGCTTTCAAGAGGCTGGCAACTGCAGTGCCAGCAAAACAGTCAGGGCCACATGATACGGAACTCAAATCATTGCGCAAAGCAAAAGCGCCCCGCCTGGCAAGGGCGGGGCGCAAGCATTAGCAGCCCGCCGAAGCGGGCGTATGGGGCGCTATTCCTTTAGCGGTCTTCATCCTGAGTGAGTGGTTGTGAAAAAAGTGTGAAGAACACCGTCACTGACGCAACCAGCCGTCGACCGTTTTTGCCCCGTACTGTTCTTTCCAGGCTTTGAGGCCGCGGTGGTTGCCGCCTTTGGTTTCGATCAGCTCGCCGGTGTGGGGGTTTTCATACACTTTAACCACCCGGGCGCGACGCGTTTTCGGTGCAGCTCCCGCCCCTTTGGCCACGGCTTTGGGGTCGAGGATTGCAATGATATCGCGCAGGTTCTTGCCATAATTCTTCATCAGCCCGACAAGTTTTTGTTCGAACTCGATTTCGCGCTTGAGGCCGGCGTCCTTTTTCAGCGCCTCCAATTGCGCCATCTGTTCTTGAAGCGCTTTTTCGGCAGCACGAAACTCTGCAAGTCTGGACACTGTCATCACTCCTTTATGTCAGCAGTGACCCGGCATACGTAAACACAAGGAACGGTCTGAATAACGCAGCCAGCACTGGGTGGGTACAACATGGCACTACTAAAGAGTGTAGTAGTCCGACGGCAGCGGGTAAACATTTGAAATTTAACGTTGCTGCAATGGAACTTTCTTACTTACCTGCGCGTTAATAGGAAATAACTAGTCAATATCCCGTCGTCTCCTTAGACCATGGTCCAATGGGCCGTAATAGAGCGGTTTCGAGATAATTCATGGTCGGCCTCAAGATGTATGAGCGCCGGTTGTGTTGCCGGGGCCAAGAACGGTGCCGGTTGTGTTTTGTCATTCTTTCGGATTGCGCTTCTCATGTTTGCCCCATTCCCACTTGCACCCGGTCGCAGCCTGGCTGGCTTGCTTGCGATGTTGGCTGCCGCTTCGTCTGAAGCCGGCGGATTTCTCGAAGACAGCAGCGCTAAAGTCGAAGCACGCAATGTCTATTTCAATCGCGACTTTCGTGATGGCCATGTCAGCTCCAGCCAGGGCGCTTCGAAACGCGAAGAGTGGGCTCAGGGATTCATTCTCAACGTGCAGTCTGGTTATACCCAGGGCCCAGTGGGTGTTGGCGTTGATGCCGTGGGTATGCTCGGGATCAAACTTGATTCCAGCCCGGCCGACAGCAACAGTGGCTTGATGCCGTCCACTGGCCACGACCCGCGGGAATCGGTGGACCAATATGCCAAGCTCGGCGTGACCGGGAAGTTGCGCTATTCGCGCAGCGTCCTCAAGTACGGTGCGCTGATGCCCGACATGCCCTTGCTCAAGTACAACGACGGCCGTTTGCTACCCACCCTGTTTCACGGCGCGTTGCTCACCTCCGAGGAAATCAACAACCTCACCTTTACGGCTGCCCGGCTGGACAAGTACACGGCGCGCGATTCGACCGATCGCCAAGACATTCGTGTGCATTGCAAAAACAAGCGCTATGCCTGCAACACCACTGCCGATCATTTCGATATGGCCGGCATCAACTACCGCTTCAATGAGCGGCTCAGCGCTCAGTATCAGGTTGCCAAGCTGGAGAACATCTACCGTCAGCATTACTTCGGTGTAGTGGCCAGCCAACCCCTTGACGTTGGTAGTGTGTCGGCAGATCTGCGCCTGATCAAAAGTGATGACATTGGCAACGCCCGCGCCGGTGAAATCGACCATCGTGCCTTTAGTGGCATGCTCGGTTACAGCCTGGGCGGACACAAAGTCAGTGCCGGCTGGCAGCGCATGTACGGTGAAAGTGCTATGCCGTACCTGGATGGCAGCAATCCGTATCTGGTCAACTACGCGCAGGTCAACGACTTTGCCGCTGCCCAGGAGCGTTCCTGGCAACTGCGCTACGACTATGACTTCAAAGCCTTGGGCGTGCCTGGCTTGAGCTTTTTTACCCGGTACATCAACGGTGACCACATCAAAGTGCCCGGTAGCCTGGCTGAAGGCAAGGAGTGGGAACGCGACACCGAGCTCAAGTATCAGGTTCAGAGCGGAACCTTCAAGGACGTCAGCGTGCGCCTGCGTAACTCCACCTATCGCAGCAACTACGAGCAGTGGGCGCGGGACATGGATGAAACCCGGGTGATCGTCAGCTACAACTTCTCTATCTGGTAAACAGTACATTGCCCCTGTTTCTTGACCGGCCGACAATGGCGGCTGGCCAAGACAGGGAATCAAATGCAATGAAACAGCTGTTGTTGATTGGCATCGGGCCGGGCAATCCGCGCCAGATTACCTTTGAGGCGGTCGATGCACTCAAACGTGCCCAGGTGTTCTTTGTCCTCGACAAGGGCGCGGCCAAGGACGAGCTGCTGCAGATGCGCAAGGACATCCTTGAACGCTACATCCCACATACGGACTACCGCCTGGTGCAGGTTGAGGACCCGCAGCGCGATGCCGACGCCAGCGATTACCTGGGCGCAGTGCAAGACTGGCACCAGCAACGCGCCGCACTGTACGCCCGGTTGATTGAAAGCGAACTGGCCGATGGCGAGAGCGGGGCCTTCCTGCTGTGGGGCGAGCCGACGCTGTATGACAGCACCTTGCGCATCCTTGATCACGTGCAGGCCCGCGGCGTTGCCATCGAGCTTGAGGTGATCCCCGGCATCAGCAGCGTCCAGGCCCTGGCCGCGCGTCATAAGATTCCCCTGAACCGCATTGGCGAGCCCTTGACGGTATTGCCGGGGCGGCGCCTGGCCGAGCAAGTGAAGATCGACAACCTGGTGGTGATGCTCGATGGCCAGTGCGCGTTTGCCGCGCTGGACGATCCACAGTTGCAGATTTACTGGGGTGCCTACCTCGGCACAGCGGATGAAATACTCATCGCCGGGCCTTTGCACGCGGTACGTGAGCAGATCCTTGAGCAGCGCCAGCAGGCGCGCTTGCGCAAGGGTTGGATCATGGACACTTATCTGCTGCGTCGGTCGCTATAGCCAGGCGGTTCTTGGCCTCGATCCACTGCGCCATGTATTGCGTGCTCTTGTGTTGATGGTGACGCAGCATCGCACCGGTGAAGTTGAACAGGCGGTGCTGGTCGAGGTCGCCCAGGGCATATTCGATGCGTTCGACCAGCGCTGCGCTGTGTTGGCGGCGGTCGTAGCGTGCGCCCAGCAGCTGAAGTCCCTGTTGCTGCGCCTGCTGCCAGCGCACTGGGTCGCTGTACAGCTGCGCGGCGGCCTCGGCCAGTCCTTCAGCAGTGCTGCTCACGGCGCCAGGCCAGGGCAGGGCACCGTGCATGGCTTCGGCACCAATCGGTGTGGTCACGCTCGGGGTGCCGCAGAGCATGGCGTCGGTCAGCTTGCCCTTGATCCCAGCGCCGAAGCGCAGCGGAGCCAGGCAGATGCGCGCATCGCTCATCACCTGCAGGGCGTCTTCGGCCCAGTTCATGATGTGAAAGCCTTCCACCGGCTTGTGCAGCGCTGTGGCTTTGGGCGGCGTGTAGGCGCCATAGATGTGCAACTGGGCCTGCGGCAGGCGCCGACGGATCATCGGCCACAGGCTGTTCTTCATCCACAGCACAGCGTCCCAGTTGGGCGCATGGCGAAAATTGCCGATGCTGAGGAAATGCGCGCGCTCTTCGTAAGGCTTGTACGCTGTGGTCGGCACATCGACCATCAACGGGCACCAGTGCAACAGGTGCTCGGGTACGCCGAAGCCGTTGATCAACAGGTCGATTTCGACATCGGAGATCATCAAGCTCAGGTCGCTGCGGTAGATCGCCGCAAGCTCACGCAGGGTCAGGTCAGCCGTGGCCATCTGCCGATACAGCTCGGGCCCGGAGGTGGCGAACAAGGCGCGGAAGTCGTTGGGGTCGAGCCCTTCGATTAGGCGTCGGCGCAGCAGTTGCTGGCGGGCATCACGCAGGCTTTGCAGGTCGGAGGTTTCCAGTACGCGCAAGGCGTTGGGGCAGTGTTTTTCCACGCGCCAGCCGAATTGCTCTTCCATCATGAAGCGGTCGAACAGCACCACATCCGGGGCCAGCGCGCTGACAAAGTGGTCAAAGCTGCTGTCGTTGAGGCTAATGGCCTGCTCGGCAATCCCCAGCGCGGCAAGGTCAGCCTTGTGTTCGCCGACCATTGCCGGGCTGCTGAAAGTGACCCGCCAACCGCGCTGCACGAAGCTTTCGAGGATCTGCATCATGTGCCCGCCGGCAGCCGAGGAGCGTGGTTCAGGCCAGACGTAACCAATGACCAGGACGTTGAGAGCGGGCGTGAGCATGAGCGGAAAAGGCCTTGGAAAAAAGGCGCATTCTACCCGGTTCTAATGCCCTTTGTAGGAGCGGGCTTGCCCCGCGATGCACTTGATCCGTTACACCCCATCGCGGGGCAAGCCCGCTCCTACTGACAAGATGCTCTGCACTTTGTCGCGCAACTGATCAATGCTGAACGGCTTGCCAATCAGGTACATGCCGTCCGGCACCTCGGTGTTTTCGGCGTAGCCACTGGCAAACAGTACGGGCAACAAGGGCCGTGCTTCGCGTGCTTTGGCCGCCAATGCCCGGCCGTTCATGTCAGGCAGACCGATATCGGTCATCATCAATGCCAGTGGTTGCCCGGGATCATTCAGGATCTTCAGCGCCGCTGCACCATCCTCGGCTTCAATCACTGCATAACCCAAGGTTTCCAGCACATCGATGATCAACATGCGCACGATAGCGTCATCTTCAACAACCAGAAGGGGCGCGTTGGGTGGAAGCATGTTCAAGGTCCTGTTTTTTGGTGTGCGTACTTACTCTGTAAGCCGATCGTTGCCTGAAGTTCCCCGGGTGTTTTACCAATGGCAGTCTGTAATACCTGTAGGGAACGATTATGGCATTCAGGCCTCAAATACTGGCTAAATGCCCTGTTGGCTGCGCCAAAGCTGTTTAGACTCATGACTGCAAGGCTGCTTGGAGCGCCTTCAGTCAGCGGAATATAGAACAAATACTCGAATAATCCGCCACACTCTTTTGATTGATTCACTTGCCCGGACGTTCGCGATGATTCAACCAGCCTCAATCGATCAGCAAAGTTTTCGCAAGTTGCTGAGCCGCAACATTGGTCTGCCCCTTGGGGTTGGCTTGCTCAGCGCTGTGGTGTTCGTGGTGGTGATCAACTACCTGTTGTCGGCCATCCAGTGGGTGGAACATACCGATCGGGTGATCAACAACGCCAACGAGGCGGTGAAACTGTCGATCGATATGGAAACCGGTATGCGCGGTTTTCTCATCACCGGTGACGAACGCTTTCTTGAACCCTACGAGCTGGCCAAGCCGCAGGCGCTGACGGGCTTGATGAACTTGCAGCAAATGGTCACTGACAACCCGCAACAGGTTGAGCGTCTGGAGCGTTTGATGGCGCTACAGCAGGAATGGAACACCTTCGCCAACCAGGTGATCAGCCTGCGCCGCGAAGACGGTGACTTCCGCGAACCGATTCAAGAAGGGCGAGGCAAACGTATCACCGATGAAATCCGCAAGGAGTTCGAGGCGTTCATCGGCATGGAGCAGCAGTTCCGGGTGGCGCGCAACGAACAGGTCAGTACCCAGACGGTGTGGGCGATTTCCGTGTACCTGGCCTTTATTGTCTTGCTCAGCGCGCTGTTGGCTTACCGTGGCCGGCGCGATCTGTTGGCGTTGTCGTCGAGCTTTACCAGCAATCTGCAAGCCCAGCAGCGCTCGGCCCAACGCCTGGAACAACAAGCCTGGTTGCGCAGCGGCCAGACGCAGTTGGCCGAACAAGTGATTGGCCAACTGACCCTGCCGATGCTGGGCAGCAATGTCCTGCGGTTTTTTGCCCACTACCTGGGTAGCGTGGTGGCGGCACTGTACGTGCGTGATGAGCATGGCGGACTGCATCGTGTGGCGTGCTACGGTTTCTCTCGAGAGCAAGAAGCGCGTGAGCAGGTGATCGGCCATCAGGAAGGTATTCTCGCCCAGGCCGTGAATCAGGGGCGTTTGCTGCGCCTTGATGATGTGCCGGCAGACTACTTCAAGGTCAGTTCAGGCCTTGGCGAGGGTTTGCCGCGCAGCGTGCTGGTGATGCCGGCGAACAATGACGGACAGATTAACGGTGTGGTCGAACTGGGCTTTTTGCGCCCGGTGACTGAGCGTGACATCGAGCTGCTTGAGCTGGTTGCCGAGAACCTCGGTACCTCGATTGAGAGCGCCCGCTATCGTCAACGCCTGCAGCAAGTGCTGGCCGAAACCCAGCAGCTCAACGAAGAGTTGCAAGTACAACAGGAAGAGCTGAAAACCGCCAACGAAGAGCTTGAAGAGCAGTCGCGGGTGCTCAAGGAGTCGCAAGCCCATCTTGAGACGCAGCAAGCCGAGCTTGAGCAAACCAATGAGCAACTGGCCGAGCAGCGTGACGCGCTGAACCGGAAAAACGGCGAATTGAAGCACGCGCAGGCAGAGCTGCAGACGCGGGCTGAAGAGCTGCAGCGTTCGAGCAAATACAAGTCTGAATTCCTCGCCAACATGTCCCACGAGTTACGCACACCGCTCAACAGCTCACTGATTCTGGCCAAGTTGCTGGCAGAAAATACCGAAGAAAACCTCAGTGATGAGCAGGTCAAGTTTGCCGAGTCGATCTACTCGGCGGGCAACGATCTGCTTAACCTGATCAATGACATCCTCGACATTGCCAAGGTCGAGGCCGGCAAGCTTGAAGTGCGCCCGCAAAATACACCGTTGGCAGGCTTGTGCGAGGGCCTGCAAGCGCTGTTCGAGCCGCTGGCCAGCGACAAGCAGCTGAACTTCAGCATCGTCATCGAACCGCAGGTGCCGCACAGCCTGTTCACCGATCGCCAGCGGCTGGAGCAGATCCTCAAGAACCTGCTGTCCAATGCGCTGAAGTTCACCGAGAAAGGTGAGGTCAACCTGACCGTCAGTTACCAGCCAGGAGCAGGGGTGGTCTTCGCCGTGCGCGACAGTGGCATCGGTATCGCAGCAGACCAGCAGCAAAGCATTTTTGAAGCCTTCCATCAGGCCGATGGCACCAGCAACCGGCGCTACGGCGGTACGGGTCTGGGCTTGTCGATTTCCCGCGACCTGGCGCAACTGCTCGGTGGCCAGATCAGCGTTGACAGCAGTCTGGGCAAGGGCAGTGTGTTCAGTCTGATTGTGCCGGAACGCTACGAGCCGATCATCAACCAGGAGGCCGCGCCGCGCCTCAGTCATCCACCGGCCCAGATGCTGGCCGCCGAGCCGCAAGTACCACTCACCAGCGCGCTGCTGCCACGCAGTGCACCGGCATTTGCCGACGACCGTGAGCTGGCGCCATTCAGTAACCGATGCATTCTGGTGGTGGAGGACGAGCCTAATTTCGCCCGCATTCTCTTCGACCTGGCGCATGAGCTTGGTTACAGCTGCCTGGTGGCTCAAGCCGCTGACGAGGGTTTTGAACTGGCGGCCCGATTTGTACCCGATGCGATCCTGCTCGACATGCGCCTGCCGGATCACTCCGGCCTGACCGTGCTGCAACGGCTCAAGGAGCAAGCCAGCACTCGCCATATTCCGGTGCATATCATTTCGGTGGAGGATCGGGTGGAGGCGGCCATGCATATGGGCGCCGTCGGCTATGCGGTGAAACCCACCAGCCGGGAAGAGCTCAAGGCGGTGTTCGCCCGTCTGGAAGCCAAACTGACCCAGAAGCTCAAACACATTCTGCTGGTAGAGGACGATGACCTGCAGCGCGAGAGCATTGCCCGCCTGATTGGCGACGACGACATCGAGATCACCGCCGTCGGCATGGCGCAGGAGGCCTTGGACCTGCTGCGCGAGAACCTCTACGACTGCATGATCATCGACCTGAAGCTGCCCGATATGCTTGGTAACGAACTGCTCAAGCGCATGTCGACCGAAGACATTTGTGCCTTCCCACCGGTAATCGTCTACACCGGGCGCAACCTGACCCGCGATGAAGAAGCCGATCTGCTCAAGTATTCGCGCTCGATCATTATCAAAGGCGCGCGCTCACCGGAACGCTTGCTCGACGAAGTGACCCTGTTTTTGCACAAAGTCGAATCGACGTTGTCCCATGAGCGCCAGCGCATGCTCAAGACTGCGCGCAGTCGCGACAAGGTCTTCGAAGGGCGCAAGCTGTTGTTGGTAGATGATGACGTACGCAACATCTTCGCCCTCACCAGTGCGCTGGAGCACAAGGGCGCGATCGTCGAGATCGCCCGCAACGGGCGCGAGGCCATCGAGCGCCTGGAACAACACTCGGACATTGATTTGGTGCTGATGGACGTGATGATGCCGGAGATGGATGGCTATGAGGCCACACGGCTGATTCGCGAACAACCGCGCTGGCGCAAGTTGCCGATCATCGCCGTCACGGCCAAGGCCATGAAGGACGATCAACAGCGCTGCCTGCAGGCCGGCGCCAATGACTACCTGGCCAAGCCGATTGACCTTGACCGCTTGTTTTCGCTGATCCGTGTCTGGCTACCGCAACTGGAGCGCATTTGACTATCGAACATAACACCGACATCGAGATAGGGCTGTTGATCGAGGCGATCTACCTCAAGTACAGCTACGACTTTCGTGACTATTCCGGTGCCTCGATCAAACGCCGGATCCTGCATGCGGTGCGCCAGTTCGACTGCAGCACGGTGTCAGCGCTGCAGGAGCGGGTACTGCACGACCCCGGCGCGTTCATGCACCTGCTGCAGTTCCTGACCATTCCCGTCAGTGAGATGTTTCGCGACCCGGAGCACTTTCTGGCCTTGCGCCGCGACGTGGTGCCGCTATTGCACACCTGGCCTTCGCTGAAAGTCTGGATTGCCGGCTGCAGCACCGGTGAGGAGGTCTACTCAATGGCCATCCTGCTGCGCGAGGAGGGGTTGCTGGAACGTACCATCATCTATGCCACCGACATCAACCCCAGTTCCCTGGACAAGGCCAAGCAGGGCATCTATTCAATGCAGAGCATGCGCGAGTATGCCCAGAACTACCGCAAGGCTGGCGGCCAGCGTGACTTCAGTGAGTACTACACCTGTGCCTACGGCAACGCGATTCTCGACAGCAGCCTGCGCGACAACGTGACCTTTGCCGACCACAGCCTGGCCACCGACAGTGTGTTTTCCGAAACCCAGCTGATTTCCTGCCGCAATGTGCTGATCTATTTCAACAAGCGCCTGCAGGACCGTGCTTTTGGCCTGTTTCATGAGTCGCTGTGCCACCGTGGCTTTTTGCTGTTGGGCAGCAAGGAAACCCTGGATTTCTCCGCCTATGCCGATCGTTTCCAGGCCCAGGCCAAACCCGAACGGATCTACCGCAAGTCATGAACGGCATAGAGGCGGTTGTGCTCGGTGCCTCTGCCGGTGGCGTCAGTGCCTTGCTCAGCCTGTTCCATGCCTTGCCGCTGGATTATCACCTGCCGCTGGTGTGTGTGCTGCACCTGCCCGACGACCGCCACAGCCAGTTGGCAGAAGTGTTCAGCCGCAGGCTGGGGCGCCCGGTGTGTGAGGCACAGGACAAGCAGCCGGTGGCCGCCGGCATGATTTATTTCGCTGGCCCCGGTTACCACCTGTCAGTGGAGCGCGACCGCAGCTTCTCGTTGAGTCAGGAGGAACGGGTGTATTTCTCCCGCCCTTCGATCGACTTTCTGTTTGCCTCCGCCGCCGATGCCTATGGCCCGGCGCTGCTCGGGGTGCTGCTGACCGGTGCCAATGAGGATGGCGCCCGGGGGCTTGCGCAGATCAAGCAGCAGGGCGGTTACACCATCGTTCAAGACCCGCACGAGGCACAGGTCGCGACCATGCCCCAGGCGGCGCTGGCCTTGCATCATCCTGACTACATACTGCCGTTGAGCGGCATCGGGCAATTGCTCGCCACACTGGAACTTGCGCAATGCTAAGTCATATCCAAGCGAAACTGCTGATCGTCGACGACTTGCCGGAAAACCTGCTGGCGCTGGAAGCGTTGATCAAGGGCAACGACGTTGAAGTGCATCAAGCGCAGTCCGCAGACCAGGCGCTTTCGTTGTTGCTCGAACACGAATTCGCGCTGGCGATCCTTGATGTACAGATGCCGGGCATGAACGGTTTCGAACTGGCCGAACTGATGCGCGGCACGGAGAAGACCAAGAACATCCCCATCGTTTTTGTCAGCGCCGCCGGGCGCGAGATGAACTATGCCTTCAAGGGCTATGAAAGCGGCGCGGTGGATTTTCTGCACAAGCCGCTGGACACCCAGGCGGTGAAAAGCAAAGTGGCGGTGTTTGTCGACCTGTTCCGCCAGCGCAAAGCTCTGGGTCAACAACTCGAAGCACTGGAGCGCAGCCGCGAGGAACAGGAACAGTTGCTGACCCAGCTGCAGTGCGCCCGACGAGAGCTGGAACATGCGGTGCGCATGCGTGATGACTTCATGTCGATTGTCTCTCATGAAGTCCGTACGCCGCTCAACGGCCTGATTCTGGAGACCCAACTGCGCAAGCTGCACCTGGCGCGTGGCAATGCCGAAGCCTTTACCCTCGACAAGATGCAGGCGATGGTTGATCGCGATGAACGTCAGATCAATAGCCTGATCCGCTTGATTGAAGACATGCTTGATGTATCGCGTATACGCACCGGCAAACTGTCCATCCGACCCAGCCCGTTTGACTTGACGCAACTGGTGGCGGGCCTGGTCGAGAACTTCAGCGCGCAGGCTGTAGCGGCGGGTTCGACGATTGCCTTCAACGCGCAGGCGTCGTTGTCGGGCGTCTGGGATGAGTTCCGGATCGAACAGGTAGTGGCCAACCTGCTGACCAATGCCCTGCGTTACGGGGCACACAAGCCCATTCAGGTGCGGGCCTTCGAGGCGCAGGGGTTGGCTTGTGTCGAGGTGCGTGACCAGGGTATTGGAATCAGCGCCCAGAACCAGCAGCGCATCTTTCAGCAGTTCGAGCGTGTGGCCTCAAACCAGGGCAATGCCGGGCTTGGGCTGGGCTTGTACATCTCGGAGCAGATCGTGTTGGCGCATGGCGGGCGCATTGACGTGCACAGCGCTGAAGGCGAGGGCGCAACCTTCACGGTGCGCTTGCCGCGCAATGCGATTTGACGGTAGGAGCGGGCTTGCCCCGCGATTGCAATGTGGCTGACACACCGCAATCGCGGGGCAAGCCCGCTCCTACCAAGAACTCACACCATGGTGTTGAGGCTTTCACCCCGCAAAGTCCGCTCTATGCCGCCGAGCACCATGCTTTCCATCAAGGCCAGCCCTTGTGCCTGAGGCAGCTGTGAAGCCTGCAACCACGCGGGCAGGCTATTGAGCAAATTGGCAATGACATGCGCGGTCGCCGTCAGCGCCTTGCCGCGCAACGTCGCCTTGGGTGCGATATGGCGCAGCAACGCGGTTTCATATTCTTGGCGCAACGCGCCGATACGCGCCTGCTGCTCCGGCGTCAGACAGCACTGATCGCGTTCGGCCAGGCGAAATTGCAACGGCCGCTCGGCATGCAGCGCCCAATGCGCAGCAATCACCTGCGCCAGGGTTTGCTGATGGCTACGACGCCCTTGATTGAGGGTGGCAAGCAGTTCTTCGTACAACTCTTCGATCAAGTCGTACAGCAGGTCCTGCTTGCTGGGGAAATGGTGATACAACGACCCTGCGGTCAGGCCCAGGTGGCTGGCCAGTTCGCGCATGCTCACCTGGCCAAAACCTTTCTCGGCAAACAGCGCCAAGGCCCTGTCACGCCGCTCATCGAAGTTCGCACAGCGCAAAGCGGCGTTCATGGGCTTGTTCCTCAGTAAGTGAAGAAACCACGACCGCTCTTGCGCCCCAGGTAGCCGGCGGCAACCATTTCCTTGAGCAGCGGAGCAGGGCGGTATTTGCTGTCGTTGTAGCCTTCGTAGAAGGCTTCGAGGATCGCCAGCAGGGTGTCCAGGCCAATCAAGTCAGCCAATGCCAGCGGGCCGATCGGCTGGTTGCAGCCAAGGCGCATGCCGGTGTCGATGTCTTCAGCGCTGGCCAGGCCTTCCTGGAGCACGAAGATCGCTTCGTTGATCATCGGCACCAGGATACGGTTGACCACAAAACCTGGACGGTTACCGGCACTGATCGGCGTTTTGCCGACTTTTTCGGTCAGGGCCAACGCCGTGGCGTAGGTGCTGTCGTTGGTTTGCAGGCCGCGGATGATCTCGACCAGCGCCATCATCGGCACGGGGTTGAAGAAGTGCACGCCGATAAACCGCTCAGGATGGCTGACCGCTGCGCCCAGTTGGGTGATCGACAGCGACGAGGTGTTGGTAGCAATCACACACTCACTGCTGACGCTGGCAGCGATCTGCTGCAGGATGCGCAGTTTCAGCTCGAGGTTCTCGGTAGCCGCCTCGATCACCAATTGCGCCTGTTGCAGCTGGGCGTAGTCGGTGCTGGTGCGGATACGTGCCACGGCCGCCGCGGCGGTTTCAGCCGTCAGGGTCTGTTTGCTGACCTGACGCTCGAGGTTTTTGCGCAGGGTGGCCAGGCCGCGCTCCAGCGCGGCGTCGGACACATCGATCAGGGTCACCTGGTAACCGGCCACTGCACACACCTGGGCAATACCGTTGCCCATGGTGCCTGCGCCAATTACCGCAATGTTTTCAATACTCACCTTGCAAGCTCCTTGATTCAGACGCGCTCGAAGACCACGGCGATGCCCTGACCGCCACCAATGCACATGGTGGCCAGCGCGTAACGGCCTTCAATACGCTGCAGTTCGTGAATGGCCTTGGTGGCGATGATCGCACCGGTGGCACCGACCGGATGGCCCAGGGAAATGCCGGAACCGTTCGGGTTGACCTTCTCCGGGTCGAAGCCCAGCTCTGCAGACACTGCACACGCTTGTGCGGCAAAGGCTTCGTTGGATTCGATAACGTCCAGGTCAGCGACTTCAATACCGGCTTTGGCCAGCGCTTTGCGGGTTGCCGGAACCGGGCCCAGGCCCATCAGCTCAGGCTCGACACCGGCATGGGCGTAAGACACCAGGCGTGCCAGCGGCTTGAGGCCGTGGCGTTTGACGAAATCACCGGTGGCCAGCACCAGTGCGCCGGCGCCGTCGTTCAGGCCGCTGGCGTTACCGGCGGTCACGGTACCGTCTTTCTTGAACGCCGCTTTCATGCCGCTCAGTTGCTCAATCGTCACGTTGCCACGCACGTGCTCGTCGATTTCAAAGCGCACAGTGCCTTTGCGGCTCGGAATGTCGATCGGGACGATCTGGCTGGCGAAACGGCCTTCGGCGATGGCACGGGCGGCGCGCTGCTGGCTGGTCAGGGCGACTTCGTCCTGCATCTGACGGGTGATGCCATTGCGCTCGGCTACGTTTTCGGCGGTGATACCCATGTGGAAGCCGGCGAACGGGTCGTGCAGCACACCGAGCATGTAGTCCACGCCTGCGAGGTCGCCCATACGCGCACCCCAACGGGCTTGCGGCAGCAGGTAAGGGCCACGGCTCATGGATTCGGCACCGGCGGCGACCACGGCCTCGGCTTCACCGAGCAGCAGGCTCTGGGCGGCAGAAACGATAGCTTGCAAGCCCGAACCGCAGAGGCGGTTGACGTTGAAGGCCGGGGTTTCTTTTGGCACGCCAGCGTTCATTGCCGCCACCCGCGCCAGGTAGGCATCACGGGCTTCGGTAGGAATCACGGTACCCATGACCACATGGCCAATCTGCTCAGGTGCCACGCCGGCACGCTCGATGGCGGCGCGGGTCACGGTGCTGGCCAGGTCGGCCAGTGGCAGGTCCTTGAGGGTGCCGCCAAAACTGCCGATGGCCGAACGGACGGCGCTGACTACGTAGATTTCCGGGGTGCTCATGATCGACTCCAGTAAGCGAAAGCATGGCGGGGTGGGGGCAGGCTCTGAGAGAATGCGCGCCACGCCAGTTCAGGTTGCCATCGAGTCTAGGCAAAGCCTTCAGCCAGGCCTATGCCTTAACTGTTCAGCGAAACTGGTATTTTTTGCCACACCTTTTCGAGATCCGCCATGCGGGACAACGACACAGTCGCGGTTTACTTCGTTCATAGCATGTTGCACGCGCTGCGCGACCAGCCACAGCGCGCGGCAGAGCTGTTGCGCGAGGCCGGCATCGATCCGCAGGTGCTCGACGATCCCACTGCACGGGTGCCGGCCACGGCCTTCACCCGCCTGTGGCTGATTCTGATCCAGGCCCTGGATGACGAGTTCTTCAATCTGGACAGCCATGGCATGCCGATTGGCAGTTTCGCCCTGATCTGCCGCGGCCTGATTCAGGAGCCAACGCTGGGCAAGGCGCTGCGCCAGTGCCTGAGCAATTTTGCCCTGTTCCTGCGTGACCTGCGCGGCAGCGTGTCGATCAAGGGCGCTCGGGCGGTGATCAGCGTGCAAGCCAGCATCGACGACCCACTGACCCGGGTGTATGCCGAAGAAACCTTCCTGGCCCTGGTGATCAGCCTGCTGTGCTGGCTGGCTGGCCAGCGTCTGGTGATCGACCGCACGGCATTGACCGACCTGCGTCCGGCACAGGACGACGACCCGCTGCTCTGGGGCCCCAACCTGCAGTTGGGCGCCGGGGTGAGTGAAATCGAATTTGCCGCCGATTACCTGCGCCTGCCGGTGATCCAGGACCTGGCGGGGCTGAAAACCTTCCTGCGCAGCGCGCCGCAATGGTTGGTCATTCGCTATCGCAACCAGAATGGCCAGGTAGCCCAGGTGTACCGCTACCTGCGCGAGCGCGAGCAGGGTGAGTGGCCAACGCTGGTGGCCATGGCCAAGCGCCAAGGCCTGAGCGCCAGCAGTTTTCGCCGCCAACTGGAGCGCGAAGGCCGCTCGTATCAGCAGATCAAAGACGAAGTGCGTCGCGCCACCGCGTTCGAGTGCTTGCGCGCCACGGAGATGAGCATTGCCGAGATTGCAGAACGCACCGGGTTTCAGGAACCCAGTGCGTTTCATCGCGCGTTCAAGAAATGGACCGGCGAAAGCCCGGGCAGCTACCGGCTACGAATGGCAGCGCTGCGCCAGCGCTGAAGCTCAATCCTGCAGCTGAGCGGCCAGTTGCTTTACTTTGGCCAGATCGCCTTTGGCGACCTTGGTGACCCCTTTGCCGTAGTCGGCATCGGCTTTGTACAGGAAGGACAGGATAATGTGCTTGCTTTCGTCGTCGCTGCTGAGCAGCGACTGCCCGAAGCTGTTGATCAGGTCCTGACGGTTTTTGTGGTCATAACTACGGAACAGTTCGCCTGCCTGCTTGAAGTTCTGCTGACGGTGCAGAGGCTGCTGCTGGGTGGTTCCGTGTACAGGCAACTGGCTGTAACGCGCTGATTCGGTGGTGGCGCGGGGCTGCAGGCGGCTCGGCGCATAGTTGGTACTGCCCACCGTGCGTTGCCCGTTGAGCGCACCATCTTGATTGCCATTGTTGACCTTGACCCGCGGTTGGTTGATCGGCAGGTTCAGGGCATTGGCGCCGACCCGGTACATCTGGGTATCGGCATAGGCGAACAGCCGCCCCTGTAACAGACGGTCTTCGGACGGTTCGATACCGGGCACCAGGCTGGACGGGGCCAGGGCGACCTGCTCGGTCTCCTGGAAGAAGTTGGCAACATTGCGATTGAGCACCATCTGGCCAATCTTCTGCTCGGGGACATCAGGCCAGATCTTGGTCGGGTCCAATGGGTCGTAATCCATCGCGGCCAGTTGTTCCGGCTTTAGCGTTTGAATGTACAGGTCCCACTTCGGGTAATCGCCACGATTGATAGCGCTCACCAGGTCGTTGGTCATGTGGCTGAAGTCTTGTCCCTGGATTTTGCTCACGGCACCAGGGTCGAGGTTTTCCTGCCCTTGCAGGGTTTTCCAGCGAAACTTCACATAGGTCGTTTCGCCCGCTGCGTTGATGAACTTGTAGGCGTGCACGCTGTTGCCATCCATGTGCCGATAGCTCTTGGGCGTACCTTCATTGGAGTACAGCAGCGTCAGCGTACGGGTTGCCTCGGGCATGTGTGAAAACAGGTCGAAGCGCCTGGCATCGTTGCCGAGGTTGGAGCGAGGGTCGGGCTTGAACGCGTGGACCATGTCCGGGAACTTGATCGCGTCGCGAATGAAGAAGGTCGGGAAGTTATTGCCGACCAGGTCCCAGTTACCGTCGGCGGTATAGAAACGGGTGGCGAAGCCGCGCGGATCACGCAGGGTTTCGGGCGAGTGGGTGCCGTGTACGACGGAGGAGAAACGCACAAAAACCGGGGTTTTCTGACCGGGTGTGAATACCTTGGCCAGGGTCAGATCGGAGATGTCGCCAGAGGCCATGAACTCACCGTGGGCACCGGTGCCACGGGCATGTACCACGCGCTCAGGAATTCGCTCACGGTCGAAGCGTTGCAGTTTCTGGATCAGGTGTACATCTTGTAGCAGGGTAGGGCCGTTGCTGCCGGCGGTTTGCGAGTGCTGGTCGTCGCCGACCGGGGCGCCGTTATCGCGGGTCAATGGCGTGGCGACCGCGCTGCTGGCAATCATCACCGAGGCGAGTAAACCCAGTGTGCAACGTGCGTGGGTGTTGATCTTCTTGATCATGGACTACTGCTCCAAATTTATCGGGGAAGTGCCCAAGCGATGCTAGAAACCTGCACGCGGGTGAACTATCGGGGAGATCGCCCAGGCGTGTAGGGCATTGAAGATTGAAAGGATAGGCCGTGGTGTAGAACCAGCCGCGCAACAGGCGGCTGGTACCCAGGCTGGAATCAGCGCAGTTCTTGCAACAGCGTGCGCAGGTGATCGGTCCCGGCCTGATTCAGGGCGAACACCGGTCGGCGTGGCTCGCCCACCGACAAACCACAAATGCCCAGACCCGCCTTGACCGTTGCCGGCAGGCCCGCCTTGAGGATGAAGTCCAGTAGCGGCAACTGCCGGTAGAACACGGCCTTGGCGGTTTTCAGGTCGTTGGCCACCACGGCCTTGTACAGCGACTGATTGAGCTCGGGAATCAGGTTGGCCGCGGCCGTGCACCAACCGCTGGCACCGGCGATGAACGCTTCCAGGGCCAGGGGGTTGCAACCGTTGTAGAACGGCACCTTGCCCTCGCCGAGCAGTTGCAGTTTATGCATGCGTTGAATGTCGCCGGTACTCTCCTTGACCATGGTGACATTCTCCACCTCACGCACGATGCGCAAGATCAGCTCCACCGACATGTCGGTGCCGCTGGTGGCGGGGTTGTTGTAGAGCATGATCGGGATGTCGATGCTGGCACCGATGGCCCGGTAATGCTCGAAGATTTCCGCTTCGCTGAGCTTCCAGTAGGCGGTTGGCAACACCATCACCGCGTCGGCGCCATGGGCCTGGGCAAAGCCTGCGCGGCGGATGGCGCCGGCGGTGGTGAGGTCCGAGACACTGACAATGGTAGGTACCCGCCCGGCGATGTGTGCGAGGCTGAATTCAGTGGCCTGTTCCCATTCCCGATCACTCAGGTAGGCGCCTTCACCGGTGCTGCCCAGCGGTGCGATGGCATGCACGCCACCGGCAATCAGACGATCGATGGATTGGCCCAGGGCTGGCAGGTCAAGGTGCTGACCGTCACTGCTGAACGGGGTGATGGTGTAGCCGATGATGCCGTGAAATTTAGTGCTCATGAAAAGTACTCCGCAAGGAAGGCAAATAGGGCGAACAATCAGCTCAGGCAGTCGGCATGCACCCGCAGGCACTGGCGCGCATAGTAGTTGAAGGCGGCGCTGTGGCGCTTCGGGCGTGAGATCCAGTCGTGGGCTTCACGGCCCAGTGCCGGTTCAATCGGCTTGATTTCACCCGCAGCCATGGCCAGCAGTTGCAGCTTGGCCGCACGCTCGATCAATTGGGCGATGACACAAGCCTCTTCGATGCTGGCGCCGGTCGACAGTTGGCCGTGATGCGAGAGCACGATGGCGCGCTTGTCGCCCAGGGCGGCGCTGATGATTTCACCTTCTTCGTTACCGACCGGCACGCCCGGCCAGGCCTGCAGAAAGGCGCAGTCGTCATACAGTGGGCAGAGGTCCATGTGTGACACCTGCAGCGGTACTTCCAGCATCGACAGGGCGGCGACATGGGTCGGATGGGTGTGAATGATGCAGTTCACATCCGGACGCGCCCGGTATACCCAGCTGTGAAAGCGATTGGCCGGGTTGGGCATACCCTGACCTTCGAGCACTTCAAGGTCTTCATTGACTAGCAGTAGGTTGCTGGTGGTAATTTCATCGAAACCCAGCCCCAGTTGTTGCGTGTAAAAGGTGCCCGGTTGCGGCCCGCGGGTACTTATTTGCCCGGCCAGGCCGGAGTCGTGACCGTTGTCGAACAGAATTCGGCAGGTCAGGGCCAGCTTTTCCCGTGCAGTCCACGTATTATCGGCAAGCGAGCCTTGCATCTGTGTAAGGGCCTGCTTAATCAGTTGGTCCTTGGGCAGTGCCAGAGTCTTGGCCATGGGGATATCCTCAATGGTGAAGAGAAATGTCAGGCTGGCCCGCCCCGGCTACTTGGAAGGTGGAGGGGCGGTCAAGCGGATGACACAAAAAAGGATAAATGACACAATGTGTCATTAGCAAGAAAAAGCTTGCCCGTGGCACTGGGAAAATTGCACCGCATGTCTATCCGATTGAAATTGCTGAGAAAAAAACTGGGGATCACCTTGGAAGTGTTGGCCGAAAAGTCCGGCATGACCAAAAGCTACCTCTCCAAGGTTGAGCGCGGCCTCAACACCCCCTCGATTGCCGCCGCGTTGAAGCTGGCGCGGGCTTTGGGGGTCAATGTCGAAGAGCTGTTTGCCGAGGACACACCGGGCCAGGCACGTTTCAGCCTGGTACGCAGTGGTGAGCGTCAGGCGCTGTCGGGCAGCGCCCAGGGGCCAGGGTATGCCGTATTGGCGAACCACATCGGCAGCCGCAGCCTGCTACCGTTCATCATCAGCCCGCCGCGCGACTTCAGTGATTCGACGTTCAAGGAGCACCTGGGCGAGGAGTTCCTGTTCGTCCACGAAGGCCAGGTGGAGGTGGACTTCATGAGCGAGCGGGTGATTCTCGAGCGCGGTGATGCCTTGTATTTCAACGCCCAGACCCCACACCGTCTGCGCTCGCTGGGTGAGCAGCAGGCGCAATTGCTGGTGGTGGTGCACGACGCTGAGGATTGATGGCGATGAGCAGCCAGTCGCGGTTCTGGCGTGACCCGGCACTGCCTTTCATCGAGGCGCGCAGTGTCGCGGATGGGCGTACGGTCTGTTATGCACCGCATTCGCACGAGGGTTTTTCCATCGGCGCGATCACGGCTGGGCGCAGCACCTATGTCAGTGGCGACCAGCATCAGCAGATCGACGCAGGTACGGTCGTGCTGATGAATCCAGGTGTGGTGCATCACTGCAACCCGATCGAAGATGAGCCCTGGTCGTACCTGATGCTGTATGTGGACCTGCCCTGGCTACACGCCCTTGGCTTTCAGCCGTTCGACGTACTCAGCAGTCGCTCGCCTTACCTGTACCAGGCGCTGTGCCAGCTGCACGCCTTGCTGGTGGACGATCAGTGCAGTGTGGCCAGCAAGCACGCCGCAGCCTGTATTTTCTTCAGTGAGTTGATCCAGCGCCTGCCCTGCGATGTACCGGCGGTGCGCGGGGTCAATCCGGGCTTATTGGTCGCCGCAGCCTATATCCGAGAACACTGCACCTTGCCACTGCGGCTCGAAGACATCAGCGAAGCCGCAGGGCTGTCCACTTCATACCTGATCCGGGCGTTCAAACAGCACTTCGGCCTTACGCCACACGGTTACCTGCTGGATCAGCGGGTGCAGTACGCACGCGCACGGCTGCGTCGCGGCGCGCTGATCGCCGAGGTGGCGCTGGAGTCCGGATTTGCCGACCAGGCCCATCTGCAGCGTGCCTTCAAACGCCACCTGGCCGCGACCCCGGGGCACTACCGGTCAGCCCGCTAACAGGTACAGCGCACTGCCAACCAACAGCGCCGCCAGCACTCGGTTGAACACACGCACGCGGCGCGCATTGCCCAGGTACTGGCTGATCAGGCTGCCGGCCCAGGCCCAGCTGGCGACCGACAGGTAGCAGATCACAAAATAGATCCCGACAAATTGCCAGAGCAGGGCGGTTTCACCTTCACCCACGTAGGCGCCGACGCCGGCCACACTGGCCAGCCACGCCTTGGGGTTGAGCCACTGCAGGGTGGCACCGGCCAGCATCGACGGTGCCGCCTGCGTGTTGCCGGGCGCCAGTTCGCCGCGGTCGCTGGCCAGTTTCCAGGCCATGTACAGCAAGAACGCCACGCCGCCAGCATGCAGCACCTGTGTCATGCCAGGCCAATGGCGCAGCAGCTCGTGCAAGCCCAGGCCGATCAGCAACAGCAGCAGGCTGAAACCCACGGTAGCGCCTGTGACGTGCCGCAAGCTTGCGCGCAGGCCGTAGCGGGCGCCGCTGCCCAAGGCAACGATGTTGACCGGGCCAGGGGAGATGGAGGCCGCCAGGGCAAAGGCGGCCATTGAAAGCGTCAGGCTCATGAAGGTTCATCCTTAGGGAGAGGGTGACTGAGTCTGAGGGCTGAGCAGGTAAGGGTATTGAAGGAAATTACCCTGGCAGCTTGTTTCTCGGCGGGCGAGTTCAGATACAGAATTTGAAATAGTTTCGCACTATTAGAAATCCCTGCTGCAATTGTAGGATCACGTCCCCAATTGATTTCAGGTTGATATGACTTCGTTCTCGGAGCCCCCCAGTACCTGGCCGTCCCGGCCATTCCCCCGTCCTTGTGACGTTTCCCCGTTGTTCGCCCCTGTGAGTACTCGCCCATGGAATGGCTAGCCGACCCTACGGCCTGGCTGGGCCTTGCCACGCTGATTGTTCTTGAGCTGGTACTGGGTATCGACAACCTGGTGTTCATCGCGATCCTTGCCGACAAACTACCGCCTCATCAGCGCGACCGCGCGCGGGTAATCGGTTTGTCCCTGGCGTTGATCATGCGTTTGGGCCTGCTGGCCAGTATCTCGTGGATGGTGACGCTCACCGCGCCGTTGATCGAGGTATTGGGCAAGAGTTTCTCCGGCCGCGACCTGATCATGCTCTTCGGTGGTGTGTTCCTGTTGTTCAAGGCCACCATGGAGTTGCACGAACGCCTTGAAGGCCATGTCGCCCAGAGCAACGGCAGCACCCGCCATGCGGCGTTCTGGCCGATCGTGGCGCAGATCGTGGTGCTCGATGCGGTGTTTTCGCTGGATGCGGTGATTACTGCCGTGGGTATGGTCGAGCACTTGTCGGTGATGATGATCGCGGTGATTTTCTCCATCGGTATCATGATCGTCGCCAGCAAACCGCTGACTCGCTTCGTCAACAGCCACCCGACCGTGATCATGCTGTGTCTGGGCTTCTTGATGATGATCGGTTTCAGCCTTACCGCCGAAGGCCTGGGCTTCCATATTCCGAAAGGCTACTTGTATGCGGCCATCGGCTTCTCGATTCTGGTCGAGCTGTTCAACCAGGTCGCCCGTGCTCGTCGCAAGCGCAGCCTGCAGCAGCATCGGCCGTTGCGTGAGCGTACCGCCCATGCGGTGATGCGTCTGCTCGGTGGGCGGCGTATCGAGGCCGACGAGGTCGGTGAGGAAATTGCCGATCTGGTCGAAGGTGGTGAAGAGCAGGTGCTGTTCGACCGGCGTGAGCGGGTGATGATCAGTGGCGTACTGAACCTTGCCGAACGCCCGATCAAAACGCTGATGACGGTGCGCGCCAAGGTTGACGCGATCGACCTGGCGCAGTCGCCTGAAGCCATTCGCACAACGTTGATGCACTCGTCGTATTCGCGTTTGCCACTGATCCGTCATGGTCGCATCGAAGAACCGCTGGGCTTCGTACACAAGAAGGAACTGCTCAAGGAACTGTTGGCCGGCAACGAACCCGACCTCGAAAGCCTGGTGCGCGCACCGCTGAATTTGCTGGAGAGTTTCAGCATCCTCAACGCCTTGGAACAGATGCGCAACGAGTCGACGCACATTGCCTTTGTGGTCAACGAATTCGGTGATTTCACCGGTGTCCTGACCATGACCGACATCCTTGAGTCGATTGCCGGTGAGTTGCCCGATGCCAGTGAGGTGGAGGGGCCTGGAATTATCGAGGACGCTGACGGCTTCGTCGTCAGTGGTGCCTTGAACCTGAGCCAGATTCAGGCGCGCACAGGCTTTGCCGCCAAACCCACCGAGGATTACCAGACCCTCGCGGGCCTGGTGATGAGCCTGCTTGACCGGCTGCCTGTGGTCGGTGACAGCCTGGTCTGGAACAACTGGAGAATGACGGTGGTCGCGGTGGAGGAGCGTCGCGTGCGCGAAGTGCGCCTTACACCGAGCGCCGTTGATGGCGCAGCAGGTGCTTGATGCCCTCAAGGATCAGCACCAGCACCGCCAGCCAGATCGGCAGGTAGGTCAGCCACTGGTCGGGGCCGATGGTCTCGCCCAGTAGCAGGGCCACGGCCACCAGCAACACCGGCTCCACATAGCTGAGCAAGCCGAACAGACTGAAGGCCAACTGGCGGCTTGCCAGCACATAGCAGATCAGCGCCAGTGCGCTGATCACCCCCAAGATTGGAATCAACGCGTACAGGGCCGGGTGTTCGACCAGGTCCTGGGCGCTCAATGGGCCCTGGATGACAAAGTACAGCGCAGCGGGCAGCAGCAGGCACATGTCGGCCCACAGGCCGCCCAGGTGATCGGTGCGACATTTACGCCGCAGCACGAAGTACAGCGGGTAGCCGATGGTGACCACCAGGGTCTCCCAGGCAAAGCTGCCGTGCTGATACAGCTCGTGCCCGACGCCGGTCGCCGCACAGGCCACGGCAATGGTCTGCAGGCGTGACAGGCGCTCGCCGTAAACCACACGGCCGGTCAGCACCATGGCCAGCGGCAACAGGAAATAGCCCAGCGACACTTCCAGGCTACGGCCGTGCAACGGCGCCCAGAGAAACAGCCAGAGTTGCACACCCAGCAACGATGAGGTGCCGATCTGTCCCAGCAACAACACCGGTGTTTGCCGAATGCGCTTGAGCAAGCCGGTCACCAGTGGCCAGTCTTTGCTCAGCAGCATGAACAGGGTCAGGCAGGGCAGGGTCAGCAGGGTGCGCCAACCGAACACTTCTTCACCGTCCAGCGGGGTCAGCAGCGAGGTGTAGAAATACATGACGGCAAACAGGCAGGACGCTGTGACCGATGAAATGATGCCTTTGGACACGAGGGCCTCTATAGCAGGAAAAAGAACGGCGCTCAGCCACTGTTGATCAGCGCCGGTTGATCAGGTGCCGACGTCAGACCTTGTACCTGCAGCGCCTCGACAAACGCCTCAGCCGACATCGGCCGGGCGAACAGGTAGCCTTGCTGGAAATCGACGTTGTGCCGAGCCAGATAGTCACGTTGGGCTTCAGTCTCGACCCCTTCGGCAACGATGCCCAGGCCCAGCTTGCTCGATAGCTCGATGATGCTGTCGAGAATGTGCAAGGACAGGGCGTCACCGCCAATCATAGCGACAAAGCTCTGGTCGATCTTCAGGTAGTCCACCTGAAACTGGCGCAGGTACGCCAAACTGGATTGCCCGGTACCGAAATCGTCCAGGGCAATCAGCACGCCCAGTTCATGCAGCCCGGCGAACAACGAGTGGGTCAGCGCGCTGGGAGAGATGAGTTTGCGTTCGGTCAGCTCCAGGGTCAGTTTTACCCGATTGGCTGGAAAGGCCGCCAGAAATGCCCGGCAGTCGTCCAGCAACGCCAGGTCCTGGCAATGGTCGGCAGTAATGTTGATGGCGATATGAAAGCCGTTGTCCATATGTTCGACGCAGGGTGCCAGTACGTGGGCAGTACGCTCCATGAGCTGACGCGTCATGGGCACGATCTGGCCGCTATGTTCGGCATAGGGAATGAACAGGTCCGGGCTGACCAGACCTTCGCGTGGATGCTGCCAGCGCATCAGCACCTCGACACCGGCCCATTGATAGTCGCCCTTGCGCACCACCGGCTGGAAGTAGGGCACGAACTCGTCGGCCTCAAGGGCGCGCTGCAGTTCGACGCGCGGCGAACTGGCCCGGCGCAGTTGCCAGTAGCAGGTAACGGCAGCCATGGCGCCGAGCAGAATCAGCAAGCCGAACAAGGCCGGGTACTCGCTGCGCATCAGCTTGCCGACCTTGCCCTGGTCGTATCCACCGTGGATCGAAAAGGGGTAGCGCAAGGAGCTGAGCTCGTTGAGGGCCACTTGCGGTTCAGGTTTGGGGCCTTTGTGAACCTCACCACGCTGGTTCATCCAGTTCGGGCCGACTTGCAGAATCAGCCGGGTATCGTCGTCGAGCAGGTGCAGCGCGCCAACCAGATGTTCACCGTCGGCAGTGCTGATAGCACCGCGATCGCTGGCAGACGTGCGGTACACCAGCAACGGATGGCCCGGGGTTACCGAATTACCGTCCATCAGCCAGAGCTGGCCGTGGTAGTAGTCGCTGCTGTTGACGGGCTCGCTGTAGTCACCGAACAGTGAGCTGCAATACAGCTCGCCGCGGTATTCAAGGTTGGTAGAGCGTACATAGGCATGGCGAACCACCTGCTCGCGCAGCGCAAGTGATTGCTCGGAACAGGGTTGCCCGGCGATTGGCAGCAGTGCTTTGGCGGCGTCGGAGATGTTGTCGAGGATGTGCTCGATCTGCGCGACCACTTGCCGTGTACTGGCCTCGCTGCGGCTTTGCAGCTCGCGCTCGGCTTGCCAGTGCATGATCAACAAGCCAAACGCCATAGGCAAGGCGCCTACCAGCCAGGGCAAGACTGTACGCCACAGACGCGTGGGCCTGCGTTTTACCGAGAAGGGCATAGCGACTAACCTGAAAGAACCACACTGTGCAGAGGATAGCCGTACGTCGGGATCGTGCTTGAACTTAAAGTGCGACAAAATCTATTACGCACTGTAGAATCACCTTACGCATACAATAATAAGGTTCTTCGCCATTGAAGAATCAACCCGCCGAGAATGGGTCCATATGAAGTGTCATGGGTTCAAGCTGATTTATGGTGACTACCTCGCACGCAGTGTGAGGGGCATCTCCTGCGCGCCGCCATCTTCGCTCGACATCGATAGCAAGTAATTTCTGTTTTTAGCGCTTTGATGATGAGGTAATGAACATGGCCGACATTTTTGAAAACCCGATGGGCCTGATGGGCTTCGAATTCATCGAATTCGCATCGCCAACCCCAGGCGCCCTGGAACCGATTTTCCAGATCATGGGTTTCACCAAGGTGGCAACCCACCGCTCCAAAGATGTGCACCTGTATCGCCAGGGTGGCATCAACCTGATTTTGAACAACGAACCGAAAAGCATCGCCTCCTACTTTGCTGCCGAACACGGCCCTTCGGTCTGCGGTATGGCCTTCCGTGTGCGCAATGCCCATGAGGCGTACGCCCGCGCCCTGGAACTGGGTGCTCAGCCAGTGGAAATCGAGACCGGCCCGATGGAACTGCGCTTGCCGGCGATCAAGGGTATCGGTGGCGCGCCGCTGTACCTGATCGACCGTTTCGAAGAAGGCAGCTCGATCTATGACATCGACTTCAACTTCATTGAAGGCGTAGACCGCCACCCGGTCGGTGCCGGCCTGAAGATCATCGATCACCTGACGCACAACGTTTACCGTGGGCGCATGGCCTATTGGGCGGCGTTCTACGAGAAGCTGTTCAACTTCCGCGAAATCCGTTACTTCGACATCAAGGGTGAGTACACCGGCCTGACCTCCAAGGCCATGACTGCACCCGATGGCATGATCCGTATCCCGTTGAACGAAGAGTCGTCCAAGGGCGCCGGGCAGATCGAAGAGTTCCTGATGCAGTTCAACGGTGAAGGCATCCAGCACGTGGCCTTCCTCAGCGATGACCTGCTGCAGAGCTGGGATGCCTTGAAGAAGCTGGGCATGCGCTTTATGACCGCGCCGCCAGAAACCTACTACGAGATGCTTGAAGGTCGCTTGCCTGGCCACGGTGAGCCGGTGGGCGAACTGCAGGCGCGCGGTATTCTGCTGGATGGTTCTTCGCAGCCGGGCGACAAGCGTCTGCTGCTGCAGATCTTCTCGGAAACCCTGATGGGGCCGGTGTTCTTCGAATTCATCCAGCGCAAGGGTGACGATGGCTTCGGCGAGGGTAACTTCAAGGCCCTGTTCGAATCGATTGAACGTGACCAGGTGCGCCGTGGTGTGCTGAACGTCGAGTAATTCTGTTCAGCAGTCGGCAAAA
This sequence comes from Pseudomonas sp. NUPR-001, assembly GCF_052147955.1. Taxonomy (NCBI): domain Bacteria; kingdom Pseudomonadati; phylum Pseudomonadota; class Gammaproteobacteria; order Pseudomonadales; family Pseudomonadaceae; genus Pseudomonas; species Pseudomonas sp. NUPR-001. Next base: position 3,315,311 of record NZ_CP197353.1, on the reverse strand, counting down.
GGCCATTGAGGGTTTCCTCAGTGGCCTTTTTTTTGGTGCTTCACGGATTGTCGGGGGACGGGTTGGCTTTGGCTTTGGCTTCGAGGGCTGCGGGCTTATCCATTTGCTGTGGTGGCACCACTGGCCCCTGCATCCGGCCCTGCCGGTGGGAGCGGGCTTGCCCCGCGATTTGCTGTATCGCGCCAGATCGCGGGGCAAGCCCGCTCCTACCGGGTCAAGCCCTAAAGGCACCTCTGCGGTGGATCAGGCGACACAGTTTGCGACTTCAGGAGGCTGAGTGGAGGTTTTGCGTAGTGAGGTGACGGGCAGTCCTCGCGGGAGCAATGCCGGAAGGAAGGAACCCGAAGCGCAGCGTAGGGCCAGATGCAGGAGCCAGCGGCTTTGCCTACTTTGCCCAAGAGCAAAGTAGGCCGCCGTAAGGGCGGAAGGGGCCAATGGTGCCACCACAGCAATTGGATAAGCCCGCAGCCCTCAGGCCAATCCTACCAGGCATCTCAGCGAAGTGTTTCTGGTCGCGGATGAGCGCGAGGTTTGTTTCTCCTGAACAACCCCCAATAGGCGGCGGCAGAGGTCATGATTCCAACCAACAGCAGAGAGGGCATGACGGCCTTCATCGACTGCTTGATGACATCCCAGGATTCACCGGCGGGATAGCCCGCAGTGACCGTATAGCCATATCGCTGCGAGGTAAGTTGCGTCGTGTTTTCGGCGTGATCGGGTATTTGATAACGCTCGCCGTTGCCGGTGGCCCAAACGTGATGCCCGCCAAAGTCCAGGCTCAACACTACAGCGTTCTGAAAACCCAGCAGTTCGGCCTGCAGGGCACGCAAGTTTGCCGAGGTGACTGTGGCATAGCCACTTGCTTGCATCCGGTACAACAAGATCGCAGAACCAGGGGTCGCACGGTCGCCGGTAAAGATGCGCAGGCGTCCATTGACGTAGCTACTGGGGTCGATCGAGATATCGGTGCTGCCATACAGGGTGCTGCAGTAGATTCGACCTTCTTTCTCCAGCGCCAGCGAGCGTACGTTTGGCTGCCTGACCGCCTCTTCGCGCAGGTGCGGCAAAATTGAGTCGCACGCCTGGCCGGTCAGCCGCATGGCCTGTGTGCCAGTGGTTTGCAGGGTCTCGATCACCCTGTCGATGATGTACACGGCTTCGCGTGCGGTCACGTCAATGGTTTCTTCTTGCTTACGGTCGACTTGCAACGTCAGTACAAACAGGCCGCAGGCGATCGGCGCCATTCCGATCAGAAGCGTAACCAGAAACTCGATCAGGCTACGCCCGGCGTGGGAGTGTGGGACCATGTAGGGATGCCTCTATGCTGAACGGAGGATCAGCATAGAGAACTGGATCTTAGGCGCCTGTAGGCGCTATTTTCAGCCGTTGTAGTACCCTTCAGCGTGATGGCAAGGTCAAGCGCGCTTGCCCGTAGACAGGGCCTTGATGACCAGTTCGGCAACCGCGGCTCCGGAGGCGGGGTTCTGGCCAGTGACCAAACGGCCTTCTTTCTGATCGGCGACAGCAAAGGCTTCCCAAGGATTCTCTGCTTTAAGGTACAGCCCACCCCGGGCTCCAAGCTCGTTCTCGGTCAGGTACGGCACGACCTTGTCCAGTTCGGCCAGCTGTTCTTCGACGTTGGAGAAACCGGTGACTTCTCGGTCCTTGACCAGCAGGGTGTTGTCGCTGAGCTTGATATTGAGCAGCCCGACGGCGCCGTGGCACACCGAGGCGACAACGCCACCGGCTTCGAAAATACGGCGAGCCAGGTCTTGCAGGCCGGCATTGTCAGGGAAATCCCAGATCACGCCGTGTCCGCCAGCATAATAGATCGCGACGTAGTCTTGAGCCTTGACCTGTCCCGGGCTGAAAGTGGTGCCTAGGCGATTCATGAAGGCCTTGTCGTTGTACCATTGCCAGTCGATGTCTTGGGCCATGCTCAGGCTGTGGGGGTCGATGGGTACATAGCCCCCCGTTGGACTGACGTAGTCGACGGTGTAGCCCGCTTCCTGAACTTTATTGACGAAATGCACCGCCTCACCCAGCCAAAGCCCGGTGGCGCGCTTGAGTGTCGGGTATTTGGCCGTATTGGTCAGCACCACCAGCATCTTCTTGCTCATCATCAGGCTCCCTTGATGGGGCGAACCCGGCCTGTCCGGATCGCCAAGGTAAACCCCTACAGCATAGTTGTGCCTGGCCGGGTTGCCATTGCCGTCGAGCGCTGTGCTAGCCTTGTCGTAACCTTGAAGCTGACATCGGAGTCAAACGCCCTATGAGCAGTAGCACAACGCATACGGATGAGTTCATGCAGGCCGCCATCGACGAGGCGCGTAAGGGCCTGAGTGAAGGGGGCATTCCAATTGGTTCGGTGCTGGTGCACCGTGGGCAGATTATCGGGCGCGGGCACAACCGGCGGGTGCAGCAAGGCAGCGCTATTTTGCATGGCGAGATGGACGCGCTGGAAAATGCCGGCCGCCAGCCTGCGAGGACTTACGCCGAGTCGACGCTGTACACCACCTTGTCCCCTTGTGCGATGTGCAGTGGGGCGATTCTGCTGTACGGGATCAAGCGGGTGATCGTCGGTGAAAACCAGACCTTTATGGGCGAAGAAGCGTTGCTCAAGTCGCGCGGTGTGGCACTTGAGGTTCAGCACAATGCCGCCTGTGTCAGCATGATGAACGATTTCATTGCCGCACGGCCGGAACTGTGGAACGAAGACATCGGTCAGGAGTGACTGGACGCAGCACCGCTGCGCTGACTGGCCAGGCGCTCCAGCAGCAGATAGACCACACCGGCGACCAGCAACGGCATGAGAAAATACACCGTTCGATAGCCGATCAGCGCCGCTAACAGCGTACCTTGGCTGTAATGGCCGTGGAGCAAGGTGAGAAACACGGTTTCCAGCACACCCACGCCCGCCGGTATGTGGGTGATGACCCCGGCGATGCTGCTGATCATCAACACGGCCAGTATCGTCGGGTAACCGACCTTGTCCGGAAGCAGGGTATAGACCACCAACGCCATCAGTGCCCAGTTACTGGCCCCCATCAGTAGCTGCAGTGTTGCCATGGGCAAACTGGGTAGGGTGATTTCATGCTGGCGCAGTTGCCAGGCCCGGCGCCGGGCGAAGCGGCAGGCCAGCAGATAACCCAGCACCATCAACACCAGCAGCAAGCCGATCAGGTGCAACCCGCTGCTACCCATCTCAAGGCCTGGCGGTAGGTGCGGCAATCCACAAAGGAACAAGGTGCCTGCCAGGCAAAGGTAGCCGGTCCAGTTGGTCAGCAGGCCCAGGCTGAGAATCTTTGTGATGGTTGCCACCGGCAGGCCAAGGCGGCTGTAAAGGCGATAGCGCAGGGCAATGGCACCGACCCAGGCGCTCAGGTTGAGGTTGAAGGCGTAGCATACGAAGGCAAGTGGGAGTACCTGAGTCGCAGGCAAGTGATGTCCGCTGTAGCGTCGGCCGATCAGGTCGAAGCTGCTGAATAGTGCAAAGCTGCAGGCGCTGATCAGGGCGGCCAGCGCCAGCGTTTGCCAGCGATAGGCGGTCAATGCATGGCGAAGCTCTTGCCAGTCCAGGTCCTTCAGCAAGCTGTACAACAGCACCGGTACCAGAACGAAGAACCCCAGGGTGAGCAACTGTCTGGCTCGATGCCAGTGTCCGTCGTGCGCGTTCATGTGGCCTTGCCGGTTGGTTGCTGTTCGCGGAGCAACGGTTGCAGGCGCGGTATGTGTGCCGGTAGCCAGCCAACCATGGCCGGGAAGTGACGAATGAAGTGAAAGGTCAGAAAAATCAGCGGTGCGCGCCACCAGTGGCCACGCAGCGCGCGTTGCAGGCTTACCGGCTTGCAGCGCTGTACGCAAAGCGCCTGAAGGTGCTCATGCAGGCATGCGTTGAACGACACATCGTGAATCACCAGATTGGCTTCAAGGTTCAGCGCCAGGCTCAAGGGGTCGAGGTTGCTTGAGCCCACGGTTGACCAGTGATGGTCAACCAAGGCGACCTTGCCGTGCAGCGGCCGTTCGCAGTATTCGAAGATGCGCACGCCGTCGCGCAGCAGGTAGTTGTAGAGCAAGCGTGAACACAGACGTACCCACGGCATGTCCGGCCTGCCTTGCAGCACCAGGGTCACTTTGACGCCACGGCGCGCGGCATTGCGCAGGGTGCGCAGCAGGCGATAGCCCGGAAAGAAATAGGCATTGGCAATGGTGATGCGTTCACGGGCCGCGTCCAGCGCCTTGAGGTAATGGCGTTCGATGTCGTTGGGGTGGTCCTGGTTGTCGCGAATGCACAGGATCATGCTGGCCTGATCGCTGTCGGCTGCCAGTGGCAATGCCCGCTGCCACCAGCGGCGGCTGCGTTGTTGCAGCCGGGTACATTGCTCAAGGAGTGCCAGGGTAGCGTTGCGCAGGTCAGTGACGATCGGCCCGCGCACGTGCACGGCGTAGTCCTGTTTGGCCATCGGGCCGAAGTCATTCAGATGGTCGGCGCTGAAGTTGATGCCACCGACAAAACCGATTTCGCCATCCACTACCAGAATCTTGCGGTGCAAGCGGCGAAACAGATTGGTGCGCATGCCCAGGCGTTTGGGGCTCGGGTCGAAGGCTTGCAGATGCACGCCAGCGTCACTGAGTGCCTTGATGTAGTTGGCGCTGAGGTCAGCGGTGCCATAGCCATCCACCAGCATTTCCACGCGCACGCCACGCTGTGCGGCACTGATCAACAGTTGCTGCAGCTGGCGACCGACCTTGTCTTCGTAAATGATGAAGGTTTCCAGAAGAATCTCTTCGCGCGCCTGTTCGATAGCGGCGAAAACGCTGGGGAAATACGCCTCGCCGTTGATCAGCAACTGCACCTGATTGTCGGCCCGCCATTGCGCGTTCACAGCCGCACCTCCACGGTCAACGGCAAGTGGTCGGACAAATGCGTCCAGGGCCTGCGTGACATGACTTTGGGGGCGTGGGCCTGAGCGTTGCGCAGGTAAATGCGGTCCAGGCACAGCAGCGGCCAGCGCGCCGGAAAGCTTCGCGCCGGGCGGCCATAGGCCCGGCTGAATACCTCGTGCAGCCCGCACTGCTCTAATTGCGCATCTGCGCGCTGGCGCCAGTCATTGAAGTCGCCAGCGACAACAACCGGTGCGGTATCAGGCAGGCTGTCGAGCACTGCACATAGCAGCTGAATCTGCTGCTGACGCTGGCGCTCGTCCAAGCCCAGATGAACGCAGATGGCATGCAGCTCCTGCGCATGCGGCAGTGCCAACACTGAATGCAGCAGGCCGCGCTGTTCGCGGCCTTTGACACTGATATCGAGGTTGTCGTAACGCACGATCGGGTACTTGGACAGCAGCGCGTTGCCGTGCTCACCATCGGGGTACACCGCATTGCGGCCGTAGGCGAACACTGGCCAGAGGCTGTCGGCAAGAAACTCATACTGAGGCACATCCGACCAGTTGCGGTGACGTGCACCGTGACGGCGGTGGTTGCCGAGCACTTCCTGAAGGAACACCAGATCAGCGTCTTCACTGCGCACTGCTTCGCGCAGTTCGGGCAGCACATAGTGGCGGTTTAGCGGGCTGAAGCCCTTGTGAGCGTTGACCGTCAGAATACGTAGATGGGATACCGTAGCGGCTTTGGCCAGGGCGTCTGCCGGTTGTGCCTGGTGCGTGGCCGTGTCGCGCTGTCGGGCGTGTGACGAGTCGCTCACCTGGAGTCTCCTGTGGTAGGGCAGGCAGTGTTCGCCAGAGGCGGTTACTGTTGCTGCACTATCACTGGACCACGGCATCGAGGCGCAGGTTCATGCCTTGTGCCCAACGGTCAGCAGAGCGCTACAGCCCTTGCTGCACCAGAGGATCGTCGGGGTTGAGCTGCTCAAGCTGAGCCAGCAGCACTTGCACGTTCTGCATCTGCCCGGTTTCTTTCCAGTACTCGATCAGCAATACCCGCGCCTTGCGGTTGGCCGGATCGCGTGAGAGCAGCGCTTCCAGCTGTTTTTGCGCCGGTTCCACTTGCTCCAGCTGATGCAGGCTGGTTGCCAGGGTGTAGCGGTATTCGTTGTTGTCCGGCTCAAGCTCCAGAGCCCGGGCGAACGCCAGCAGTGCGTATTCGTCCTGATCGTGGCGCAACAGCCAGCGCCCCAGTTCATGCTGCAGGAACGCAGAGTCCGGGCGTTGCTGCAGGGCGGTGGCCAGAACCTGACGCGAGGCGTCGGTCTGGCCCTGGCGTTCCAGTATCTGCACCTGCACGGCCAGGGCTTCAAGGTTGTCCGGGTCCAGCTTCAAGACCGTTTCAACGGCTTCAGCGGCTTCCTTTAGGCTGTTCTCGTGCAGGTACAGCTGGGCCAGGTGCAGTTGCGCCGCGAGGTCGTCGGTTTGTTGTGCCAGCGCTTGTTGATACTGCTCCAGCGTGTGCTGGAACGGGCCGAAGTACAGACCGATATCGTCGGGGCGCAGTCCCAGCAAGGCATCGACCACGGCAAAGCGCACACGCTGTTCTTCATCCTCGAGCAGCGGGCCGAGTACCAGGCTGCGCTGGGCGTCGGGCAACATCGCCGCAATAGCGCTGATTGCTGCCCGGCGCACCAGCGGATCGGCGTGCTGCAGGTCAGCGCTGGCCAGTTTCAAGGCTAGTGGCGAGGGGTAGTTAGGCAGTTCTTCGTACAGGCTGGCACGGCGAATGGCGGAAAGATCAGTGCGTGCCAGTTGCTGATACAGCACCCTGGCGGCACCCGGCTGACCGTTATGGGCCATGGCCAGTGCCTTGGAGTAAGAGTGTTTGAGTGCCGGTGTCGGTGCCGGGCTGTCATCGCGCCAAAAGTACCCGCCAAGGCCCAGAATGATTAGCAGGGTCAGGCTGATAAGGGTGAATTGGCGTTGTTTCGACATGGGTGGATCCGGGGCATACGGCAGGCAAGAGTATCAGCTTGGGACAGGCGAGGGTCTTGCGTCAAATGCTGACCGTATATAAAGCCCGGTATCTGCCGTAATGCAGTGCAATTAAGAGGAACGCCGCGACCCTGATGAGGTCGCGGCGTTTTTTTGGCGGGGGAGATTGGCTTTGTGTGTGCGAATGTGGGCTTATCCATCAGTGTGGTGGCTGTGCTGGCCCTACCGGTGGGAGCGGGCTTGCCCCGCGATGCGGTGTGACAGTTGGACCGCTATCGCGGGGCAAGCCCGCTCCTACAACAGCACGTCAGGCTTGCCAGCCGCCACCCAGCGCTTTGTAGATGGCAACGATACCCCGGTACAAGTCGACTTCACCCTGGGCCTGAGCGTCCTCGGCGCTCAGGCGTTCGCGTTCGGCGTCGAGCAGCACCAGATAGTCCACGGTTCCTTCGCGATAGCGAACCGAAGCCAGCTCTGCCGCCTTGCGACTGGCTTCGCTTTGGCGCAGCAGTGCCAGCAGGCGTTGTTGACGCTTGCTGTAGTCACTGAAGGCGTTTTCCGACTCTTCCAGCGCTAGCAGCACTTGCTGTTCATAGGTGGCCAGGGCGCCTTCGGCATCGGCATTGGCACCGCGCAGACGCGCACGGACGCTGCCCAGATCGAACGCTGCCCAGGTGATGCTCGGGCCCAGGGCCCAGGCTTGCGCCGCCGATGAACCCAGCTGCGAGCCACGCGCTGCGGTAAAGCCAAGGAAACCGCTGAGGCTGACCCGCGGGAACAGATCAGCGGTCGCCACGCCAATGTTGGCGGTGGCGGCGGCCAGTTGCCGTTCGGCACTGCGGATGTCCGGGCGGCGCTTGAGCAGTTCGCCCGGGTCGCCCACCGGCAGGGCCTTGGCAATGGCCGGCAGTTGCGCAGGTGACAGGTCAACGCTCAAGGCATCGGGACGTTGGCCGAGCAAGGTGGCGATGCGATTGCGCGCCCGCACCTGTTCGGCTTGCAACTGCGGCACCGTGGCTTCTACCTGCGCCAGGCGCGCGTCGGCGCGCACCACATCAAGGTCATTGCCGACCCCGGCATCACGCAGGGTTTCGGTGATACCCCGCGAGTCCTGTTGGGTCTTGAGGTTGGCCAGGGCGATCTTCTCGCGCAACTGCGCACCTCGCAGCTGGCCGTAGGCATCGACCAGTTCGGCAATCAGGCTGACCTGCAGTTGTTGCAGGTCGGCCTGGGCCTGGTCCTGCTGCGCCTCGCTGGCTTCCAGTTGGCGCTGGATGCGCCCGAACAAGTCCAGCTCCCAGGCCATGTCCAGGCCCAGGTCGTAACGCTCGCTGTTGACCCGGTCTTCGGTCTGCCCCGGGATCTGTCCTTTGCCAAGGTCACTGCTGACCCGACTGGTAACCGTCGGCAGGGCATCATTGCTGACGTCGTCGCGGATTGCCCGCGCGGCCTTGAGGCGGGCGAAGGCCACGCGCAACTCGCGGTTGCCTTGCAGCGACTGGCTGACCAGTTGGTTGAGGATCGGGTCGTCGAACTGCTTCCACCAGATGCTTTCAAAGTGGCTGCGGTCAAACGTGCCCTTGGCTGCCGGGTCGTTGGCGGCGCTCAGTTGCGCAGCCGCAGTGTCCGGGGCCTGGTAATCCGGCCCCACCGCGCAGGCGGACAAGGCCAGCACCAGCAGGCTGGGTGCCCATTGTTTCAAACGGTTCATGCATGGCTCTCCAGCTTCAGTGCACGCTCGGCCTTGCGGGCCTGTTGGCGCTCGACATAGCGACGGATCAAGACAAAGAACACCGGCGTCAGCAGCAAGCCGAAGAAGGTCACCCCGATCATTCCGGAGAACACCGCCACACCCATGGCATGGCGCATTTCGGCACCGGCACCGGAGGAGAACACCAGTGGCACCACGCCCATGATGAAGGCAATCGAGGTCATCAGGATCGGCCGCAGACGCAGACGGCAGGCTTCCAGTACGGCGGCCAGCGGGTTGAGCCCTTCAGCCTGTTTGTCTTTGGCAAATTCGACGATCAGGATGGCGTTTTTGCACGCCAGCCCCACCAGTACGATCAAGCCGATCTGGGTGAAGATGTTGTTGTCACCGCCCGACAGAATCACCCCGGTGATTGCCGAGAGCAGAGTCATCGGTACGATCAGGATCACCGCCAGTGGCAAGCTCCAGCTTTCGTACTGGGCGGCCAGTACCAGGAAGGCCAGCAGCACGCACAGCGGGAAGACGAACAGCGCGGTGTTACCGGCAAGAATCTGCTGGTAGGTCAGCTCGGTCCACTCAAAGGTCATGCCGTTGGGCAATTCTTCCTTGAGCAGTTTCTCGATGGCCTTTTCCGCCTGGCCAGAACTGTAGCCGGGGGCCGCATTACCGTTGATTTCTGCAGTGATGAAACCGTTGTAATGCATGACCCGGTCAGGCCCGGAGGTTTCGCTGACGTTGATGAAGGTAGCCAGCGGAATCATTTCGCCCTGATTGTTGCGCACTTTGAGCTGGCCAATCTGTTCAGCTTCAAGACGGAACTGTTGTTCAGCCTGGACGTTGACCTGATAGGTGCGGCCAAAGCGGTTGAAGTCGTTGGCATACAGCGAGCCCAGGTAGATCTGCAGGGTATCGAAGATGTCGCTGATGGCCACGCCGTGGGTCTTGGCTTTTTCCCGGTCAATCGCGGCATCCACTTGCGGGACGTTGACCTGATAGCTGGTGAACAGCCCGGCCAGTTCCGGCACGTTGTGGCTTTTGGCGATGATGTTCTGGGTTTCCTTGTACAGCGCCTCGTAGCCCAGGTTGCCACGGTCCTCAATTTGCAGACGGAAACCACCGATGGTCCCCAGCCCCTGAACCGGCGGCGGTGGGAAAATCGCGATGTAGGCGTCTTCAATGTCAGCAAACTGGGCGTTCAGCGCGGCGGCGATGGCTTCAGCCGACTGGCTTGGGTCTTTGCGCTCATCAAAGGGCTTGAGCGGGGTGAACACAATGCCGCTGTTCGGGCTGTTGGTGAAACCGTTGATCGACAGCCCCGGGAACGCCACAGAGTCGGCAACGCCGGGTTGCTTGAGGGCGATCTCGCTCATCTTCTTGATCACCGCTTCGGTGCGGTCAAGGCTGGCGGCGTCTGGCAGTTGGGCAAAGGCCACCAGGTACTGCTTGTCCTGGGCCGGGACGAAGCCGGTCGGAGTGGACGAGAAGCCCAGCCAGGTCATGCCAATCAGGCCGGCATAGACGAACAGGGCGATACCACTGCTGCGGATGACCCGGCCAACGGTGCCGACGTAGCTGTGGCTGGCGCGATCAAAGAAGCGGTTGAAGGGGCCAAACAACCAGCCGCCGAACAGGCGTTCCAGCACACGCGAGAAGCGGTCTTTCGGCGCGTGGTGTTCCTGCAGCAACACGGCAGCCAATGCGGGCGACAAGGTCAGCGAGTTGAACGCCGAGATCACTGTGGAAATCGCAATGGTCAGGGCAAATTGCTTGTAGAACTGCCCGGTGAGCCCGGAAATGAACGCCGCCGGCACAAACACTGCGCACAGTACCAGGGCGGTGGCGATGATCGGGCCGGTGACTTCACCCATGGCCTTTTGCGTGGCTTCCAGCGGCTTGAGGCCCAGGCCGATGTTACGTTCAACGTTTTCCACCACGACGATGGCGTCGTCCACCACGATACCGATGGCCAGCACCAGGCCGAACAGCGACAGCGCATTGAGCGAGAAGCCGAACAGGTGCATGACCGCAAAGGTACCGATCAGCGAAACCGGTACGGCCACCAGTGGAATGATCGAGGCGCGCCAGGTCTGCAAGAACAGGATCACCACCAGTACCACCAGCACCAGGGCTTCGAACAGGGTGTGGACCACCGCTTCAATGGAGCCACGGACGAACACGGTTGGGTCGTAGACGATGCTGTAGTCCATTCCTTGCGGGAAGTCTTTCTTCAGCTCAGCCATTTTCGAGCGCACTTCATCGGAGATCTCGATGGCGTTAGAGCCTGGGCGCTGGAAAATCGGGATGGCGACGGCCGGCTGGTTGTTCAGCAGCGAGCGCAGGGCGTACTGGCTGGAACCCAGTTCAATCCGGGCGATGTCTTTGAGGCGGGTGATTTCACCATTGGCGCCGGAGCGAATGATGATGTTCTCGAACTCTTCTTCAGTGACCAGACGCCCTTGAGTGTTGACCGACAGTTGAAAACTGGTGCTGCCCGGCGCCGGTGGTGCCCCCAGCTGACCTGCGGCCACCTGGCGGTTCTGTTCGCGAATGGCGGCAACCACATCGCTGGCGGTGAGGTTGCGCGAAGCGGTCTTGTTCGGATCAAGCCAGACCCGCAGCGAGTAGTCGCCCATGCCGAACAGTTGCACATCGCCGACACCGCCCAGGCGTGCCAGCTCATCCTTGATGTTGAGGATGGCGTAGTTCGACAGGTAGAGCATGTCGTATCGGTTGTCTGGCGAGGTCAGGTGCACAACCATGGTCAGGTCGGGCGAGGCCTTGTCGACGGTGATACCGATGCGGGTCACTTCCTCAGGCAGCTTGGGCTGCGTGCGGGTTACCCGGTTTTGCACCTGCACCTGGGCGTTGTCCAGGTCGGTGCCCAGGGCAAAGGTGATGGTCAGGGTCAGCTTGCCGTCGGCAGTCGATTGCGAGGACATGTACAGCATGTTCTCGACGCCGGTGATGGCCTGCTCCAGGGGCGCGGCCACGGTTTCACCGATCACCTTGGGGTTGGCACCGGGGAAGTTGGCGCGCACCACCACGGTCGGCGGCACGACTTCAGGGTATTCGCTGATCGGCAGCTGGAACAGCGAGATGCTGCCGGCAATCAGGATCAGCAGCGATAACACGGCAGCGAAAATCGGCCGGGTAATAAAGAACTTGGAAAAATTCATCGGACCGATTCCTTAGCTACGGGGGGCCGAGGCACTGGCAAGTTTTACGCTGGCAGTGGCGGCAGGTTTGCCTTGGGTGCTGGCTTCCAGCGCCTGGCGTTGCTGGGCGAGGGCGGCGATGGTTGCCTCGCTGGCCATTGGCGTGTCTTGCGGATCGACTGGCGAACCCGGACGCACCCGCTGCAGGCCCTTGACCACAATGCGGTCATCCTTGCTCAGGCCGCTGCGCACGATACGCAGGCCTTCAAGCTTGGGCCCCAGTTCGACGGCGCGATAAGCTGCGGTGTTGTCTTTGTCCATCACCAGCACGAATTTTTTGCCCAGATCGGTACCGACCGCTTCGTCATTGATCAACACCGCTGAATACGTGGCGCTGCCTACCAGTTTCAGGCGTGCGTACAGGCCCGGAGTGAACTGCCCGTTGCTGTTATCGAACACAGCGCGGCCACGGATGGTGCCGGTCTTTGGGTTGACCTGGTTGTCGACAAAGTTCATCTGACCCAGGTGCGGATTGCCGGTTTCGTTGGACAAGCCCAGGTAAACCGGAGTGCTTTGCCCGCGCTGGCCGTCACGGGCCAGTTGGGTGTACTTGAGGTACACACGCTCGTCGGCGTCGAAGTAGGCGTACACCTTGTCGGTCGAGACCACGCTGGTCAGCGGGGTGACATCGGCGCTGACAATGTTGCCGGCCGTGAACTGAGCGCGGCTGACCTGCCCGCTGATGGGGGCGGTGACGCGGGTGAAGCTCAGGTTCAGGCGCGCCAGGTCCAGTTGCGCCTGGATCGCGGCGACACCGGCGCGGGCTTCGGCGGCGGCACTGCTGCGCGACTCGGCCAGCTCTGCGGAGATGGCGTTGCTGCTGCGCAGGCGCTCGCCACGGCGGGCTTCGTTATCGCTGCGTGCAGCAGTAGCGCGGGCTTGCTGCAGTTGTGCCTCCAGACGGCGGACTTCAGCCTGGAATGGGCGCGGGTCGATCTGGAACAGCAGATCGCCTTTCTTGACTTGCGCGCCTTCGGTGAAAGCTACCTGGTCGATCTGCCCGGAAACCCGCGGGCGTACTTCCACGGTTTCCGGCGCTTCCAGGCGCCCGGTGAACTCGTCCCATTCGTTGATCGGTTGTTCCAGTACCTTGGCCACACTCACCTTGGTCGCGGCCGGCGCCTGCACGGCTTCCGGGGTACGACCGCAGGCACTCATCACCAGTACTGCCAGTAACGCCAAGGGGTAACGCAAAGGTTTGAGTGACTGTTCCATGGGAAATCCGCCAATTTATTGAGAGTGGGCGGATTTTGCGATTTGTAACTATTAACAACGAATCGAACGGGGCGAAGATAACTATCACTGGGAATGATAGGACGCCCGCAATTGGGTCGATCCCGCCGGTCGTTTCACGGGGCACGGGGTTCCAGCGCATGCAACTGCCCAAACACATTGGCGCCGAGCCGTGGCGTGCACTAACGTTCAGCCCATCGGCCAGGTGCTATCAGTGCTCTGGCGTGCACCGACCATGCGGAGCAGAAAAATACATGCCGGATCTTCGTCCAGACCCGACACAGCGCTTGCACTACCGTGCCGAGCGCCCGATTTTCGAGGATTTTCTGCAACAGGCGGTCGATACGCCTGACGCCCCGGCCATCATTGCGCATGATGAAACCTGCAGCTATCGCCAGCTTGAGCAGATCAGCCGGGGTATAGCGTTCGGCCTGCGCGAAAAGGCAGGCGGCCGCTCCGACCGCGTGGTGATTGTGGCGAGCCGCTGTGCAGGCCTTGTGTACGCCATGCTCGGTGCGCTGCGTGCCGGTCTGACCTTCAGCATTGCCGACGCGGCCTATCCACCGGCGCGTATCGCGCAGATCATCCGTACGCTCGAGCCAAGCGTGGTGTTGCTGTGCGGTGAGGCTCAGCTCGAACTCGACGTTGAACGCCCGCCGCAGGTCGTCCGCGTGCCTGAGGCAGTCGCTGCATCGCTGGCGCAGTTTGCCTGCCCACAAACGCCGCTGCCTGAGGTTGATCCCGGCCAGCCAGCCTATATCACCTTCACCTCCGGCAGCACCGGTGAGCCCAAGGGCATCGTGACCCATCACGCGCCCCTTGTTCACTTCATTGAATGGCATGTGCGGCGCCATGGTTTTACCCGTGATGAGCGCTTTTCGCTGCTGTCGGGGCTGGGTCATGACCCGGTGTACCGGGATGTGTTTACCCCGCTGTCGATCGGCGCAACGATCGTCTGCCCGGCGCAATCGACCCTGATCAATCCGGCGGTGCTGGCTGCGTGGATGCACCATCAGCAGGTGTCGGTCATTCACCTGACACCACCGCTGGGCAAGCTGATCGAAACCGGCGCGAGGCTTAACGGGCAAGTGCTCAATCGCGTGCGCTACCTGTTCTGGGGTGGCGATGCCCTTAGCCCGCTGTTGCACGAGCAGATGTGTGCGGTCGCCCCCATGGCCGCTCAAGTGAACTTCTATGGCACGACGGAAACGCCGCAAGCCATGGCGTTCCACGAAATTGACCCACTCGCCGACAGCGGCAAAATTCCTTTGGGGACTGGTATCGAGGGTGCACAGTTGTTGGTGGTCAATGAGGCCAGTCAACAGGTCGGCGAAGGCGAGGTGGGGGAAATTCTGATCCGCAGCCCCTATCTGTCGCTGGGCTATTGGGGCGACGCTGCGCTGACCGCGGAAAAGTTCGTGGTCAATCCGTTTACGGGCATTGCAGGTGACCTGTGCTACCGCACTGGCGACCTTGGCACCTATCTGCCTGGCGGCGACGTCAGTTTTCTCGGGCGTGCTGACAGTCAGGTGAAAATACGCGGCCATCGTATCGAACTGGCCGAGATCGAAGCTGCGATTGCCCGGCACCCGCAGATCAAACAATGCGTGGTGCTGGCCAACCAGGACAGCGCGATGCTCAGGCTGGTGGCCTACTGCGTGGCATCACAGCCAGTGCCTGCGGCGCAACTGCGCGAGGAAGTCGCCGCCCAGTTGCCGGACTACATGGTGCCAGCGCTGTTCGTTTTCCTCGACGCGATTCCACTCACGCCCAATGGCAAGATCGACAAGCGCGCGCTGCCACCGGCGTTCGACAGCCCGGCAGTGCACACTAGCGGTGACAGCCAGCCGCTGTCACCGGTCGCGCAACAGCTTAGTGAAGCCTGGGCGCGCATCCTTCAGGTGCCGCGCGTCGACGCCAACCTGACCTTCGTGGAACTGGGTGGCGATTCACTGTCGTTTGTTCAGGCGTCTATGGTGCTGGAACAGCTGGTCGGCCAGTTACCCGAGCGCTGGGAATTGACCCCAGTACGCCAGTTGGCCGAGCTCGCCGCCCAAGGGTCGCCGGGCAAGGTATCGAGGTGGTCACTGCGGGCCATGGAAATGCCGGTGTGCCTGCGGGTGATCGCGATCATCCTCATCGTCATCGGCCACTTCAGTGTGTTTTCCAACTGGATGGTTGCAGGTGAGACTTCGTTATTGTTTCTGATCTCCGGCCTGAGCCTGGCCAGGTTTCAGTTCCAGGCCATCGAGGAGCGCGGTGATGCGCGTGTGCTGCTGAAGTCGATCGCTACGATCGCCGTGCCGACCATTCTGTACACGGTGTTGACCCAGATACTGTTCGACAAGCTGCACTGGCAATCGCTGTTGCTGATTTCCAACTGGTTCCCTCCGCACCTGGTCGGCCATTTCAATGCCTGGTACGTCGAAGTGCTGCTGCAGATGATCGTGATCATCGGCTTGGTGGTGTCGGTCGAGCGCGTGCGCAGACTGATCATGGCCGATCCATTCCGGCGCCTGGTGCTGGCTTCCTGCGCACTGGTGGTGCTGGATATTGCCCTCAACCGCTTGGTGTTCGACGCCACGCACCTGTACAACCGGGTGCCGCAACACTTCCTGGCGATCACGGTACTCGGTATGGCGATTCACTTCGCCCATTCCTCGGCGCAGAAATGGGTGGCCAGCGCGGTGGCGGTGTTGGTGATCGGCGAGCTGGATTACGTCGCTATCGCTGGTTACCACTTGCAGGTGGCGACACTGCGCGGCTACATCGACATCGCCTTGCCGGCGGTGCTCGCGGTGATCTGGGTCAAGTCTATCCGTGTACCGGGCCCTGTGGCGCGGGCAGGGGCGGTGATTGCCTCGGCAACCTTGTACATCTATCTGACCCATTTCCAGTTCCATTCCCTGGGGCGTCGTCTGTTTGATCATCCGGCGTTCTCCGTGCTGCTGGCGATCCTGGGGGGTGTGCTGGTGAGCTATTGCTGGAATACCGTGCTGCGCATCGCTTTGGCGCGTTGGAACAGGGCAGGGAAGGGAGGTCGGGCCGATTCCCTCGAAGGTGTTGCCTGACCCTGGCGGTGGTCGCTTTGCAGTTGAAAAGCTTGGCGTAGCCCGACAGAATCGCGCCCCGATCCAGTCACAGGTGCTGGACGCTGGTAGTGAAAAGGGGCGGTTGTTGAACGAACACACATTGTCCATGCGCCTGGAGCGCGTGGCGGCGCAGGTGCCAGTCGGTGCGCGCCTGGCCGATATCGGCTCGGACCACGGTTACTTGCCGGTGGCATTGGTGCGCCGTGGTGTGATCGCCGTGGCGCTGGCTGGCGAAGTCGCACTGACGCCCTACCAGGCGGCGAAACGCACGGTGCGCGACAACGGCCTGGAGCCGCAGATCAGCGTGCGCCGGGCCAACGGGCTGGCGGCGATCAGGCCAGAAGACGCCATCACTGCAGTCAGCCTCTGTGGCATGGGCGGCGAGACCATCCGCGACATCCTCGACAGCGGCAACGCACACCTGAGCGGCCAGGAGCGACTGATCCTGCAGCCCAACGGCGGCGAGCAGCCGCTACGGCAATGGCTGATGGACAACGGCTACTGCATTCTTTACGAAGAGGTACTGCGGGAAAACCGCTTCGACTACGAAATCATTGTCGCCGAACGTGCCGAAGCGGTGCAGTACAGCGCCGAGCAACTGTTCTTCGGCCCGTTGCAGATGCAGGTGCGCAGCCCGGCGTTCCTCGGCAAATGGCAGCGCAGGCTGCGGCAGAAGCAGCAGACTCTGGCCGGATTCGCCCAAGCGCGACAGGCCGTGCCCGCGCGCAAGGTCCAGGAACTGACGCAGCAAGTGCGCTGGATCGCTGAGCTGCTGGAACAGGCCTAAATCATCTTGCTGTACAGATTGCTCGGGTTTGCGTTTGCGGTACAGCTACCCAATTAACCGCATCGCCTGCAGAGCCCCACCACTCAATGAAGCAGCAAACGATTAGCGCAATTGCCTTAGTCGTCGAACATTCGTTATAGTTGAGAACGATTATCATAAGTATCGACGACGGGTGTGCATGGACAGCGAGCGGGCATTTGAACGGGATGTGGAACAGCTCTACGTCGCCCACCATGGTTGGCTCAAAGGCTGGTTGCGCAAGCGTTTGGGCGGGCATGGCGATGCCGAGGACCTGGCACACGATACCTTCATCCGGATCATGCGCTCACGCAGTGCCATCGCTGATTTGCGCCAGCCGTTGGCCTACCTTGCGACAATCGCCAACAGCCTGTTGATCAACCGCTGGCGGCGTCAGGCCGTGGAACGTGCTTACCTGGAGGCCCTGGCTGCACACCCGCAAGTACTGGTGCCGTCGGAGGAAGAGCGTCTGCTGCTGATCGAAGCGCTGGTGGAGGTTGATCAATTGCTCCAAGGCTTGCCGTCGCGGGTCAGGGAGATTTTCCTGTTGTCGCAGCTTGATGGTCTGACTTATCCGCAGATCGCCATGCACCTGGGCCTGAGTGTCAACCAGGTGCAGAAAGCCATGGGCAAGGCCTTTGCCGCCTGTTATGCCAGTCGGTTCGAGTAACAGCATGGCACATGACCACCTGCCAGTAAGCGCCGCGGTCCGCGATCAGGCCATTGCCTGGTTCACCCTGGCCCAGTCGGGGTGCATGACAACCAGTGAGCAGCGCCAGTTGCTGGCTTGGCGTAAAGCGCACAGTGAGCATGAGCGCGCCTGGCTGCGCCTGGACAGCATCACCCAGAGCTTGCAGCAACGCAGCACCACGTTGGCAACACCGCTGGGCAGGGAGTTGGCCGGGCAGGGGCATTACCACGATGCCGAGCGACGCCGGGCGCTGAAGGTGCTGGTTGGTTTTGGCGTGCTTGGCGGTGTTGCCTGGCAGGGGCGCGAAACGCATTTACTGCAGGGGGCTGTGGCCGACTACCGAACAGGCACCGGCGAACGTCGCCAGCTTAGCCTGCCTGATGGCAGCCAGCTGTGGCTCAACACTGCCAGCGCAATCGATCTGCAGTTCAGCGCCAGCACACGGCAGCTGCGCTTGCGCTATGGCGAAATTGAAATACTCACCGCCAGCGATCCTGCAGGGCGACCGTTTCAGGTTGTCAGCGACGATGCCTGGTTGCAGCCGCTGGGCACGCATTTTCGCGTGCGTCGTGACAACGACAACCGCGGTACTTTGTTGGCGGTGACTCAAGGGCGTGTCGCCGCCAGCCCCCGCAGCGGGGCGCAGAGGAGGGTGATCGAGGCCGGCTGGCAGGCGCGGATCGATGCCGCCGGTGTCAGCGCACCTCAAGTACTACAAGGCACTGACGGGTCCTGGGTCGATGGTTACCTGGTTGCCGAGCGCATGCGCCTGGCAGACTTTCTCGCTGAGCTAGAGCGTTACCGCCCGGGCGTGCTGCGCTGTGCGGGGCAAGTGGCGGATATACGCTTGAGCGGCACCTACCCGCTGGCCGACACCGATCAGGTTCTGGCCTTGCTCGAGGACAGTTTGCCAGTGCGTGTCCGGCGCACGACCCGCTACTGGATCAGTGTCGGCCCACGCTAAGTCGTATGATCGCGGAAAAAACTACACAAACTGAGGCAGGTTTTCAGTTCTCGCGTGGCTTAGGGAGAAATCCCTGTCTGCTTGTGCGGACGTCTTTTGAGAAATGGACCCTTTGCCCATGATGCCTCACCCACTTTTTCGCGCCGTGCGTCAGTCGCTTGGTGCCACGCTGGTCTGCTGTTCCGTGCTGGCGGTCATGCCAGTGCTGTCGGTACACGCTGCCAGCAACACTCAGCGCACTCAGCTTTTTGCCATCCCGGCCGGCCCGCTCGATCAAGTCCTTGGTGAGTTCGGCCGCCGTGCTGGTATCCCGATCTCGGTCAACGCCGGGCTGACCGAAGGCAAGCGCAGTGTCGGGTTGAATGGCGAGTACAGCATCGAGCAGGGGTTCATCCGGCTTCTGGCAGGTACTGGCCTGGGCATGCGTCGTCTGGATAGCGGCGGTTATAGTCTGGTGGCACTGCCAGTGTCAGGCGCGGCGCTGGAAATCGAGGCAACCCAGGTGTCGAGCAATACCCTGGGCGCGGTGACTGAGCACACCGGCTCCTACACCACCTCGAGTATGAGTGTTGGCACCAAGCTGGCGGCGTCGCCGCGTGAAACGCCGCAGTCAGTCACCGTCGTCAGCCGCCAGCGCATGGACGACCAGAACCTGCAGAAGATCGATGACATTGCCACCTACACCCCAGGCCTGACCCTGCGCAAAACCGGTGGCGAACGCCCGGAGTTCTATTCGCGTGGCACGGCGATCGACGCCATCATGATCGACGGCCTGCCGGTGGCCTATGACAGCGATACCCTGGGTACCTCGACCCTGGCCATGTACGATCGTGTGGAAGTGGTACGCGGTGCCTCCGGGTTGATGGTGGGGGCAGGCAACCCGTCAGGCACCTTCAATCTGGTGCGCAAGCGCCCGACCGTGGCACCGCAACTGACCCTCACCGGCAGCGCCGGACGCTGGGATGACTACCGTGGTGAAGTGGATATCAGCGGTAAGCTCGATGCCAATGGAGATCTGCGTGGCCGCTTCGTGGGCGCCTACCAGGACCGTAACAGTTTCGTTGATGCCTATGGCAACCAGCGTCAGCTGTTCTACGGTATCGGCGAGTATGACCTGAATGAAGCCACCACCCTGACGTTTGGCGCCTGGTACAACCGTGAAGACAACCCGGGCGCCGACTGGAACGGCCTGCCCACCCATCCGGACGGCAGCTTTTTCGACTATCCGCGTTCAGCCCGCAGCGCACCCGACTGGACCTACTGGGACAAAACCAACCGCAGCGCCTTCGTTGAGCTGGAACAGCGTTTCGACAATGGCTGGAAACTGCGCACCAACGCGACCTGGCTGCGTGGTGACATGGAAATGCTCGGTGGCAGCGTTTACACCGACGCAAACAATGACTATCACCTGAACATCGGCCGGTACACCTACCAGCACACTCAGAAAAGTGTCGACAGCTATGTCTCCGGTCCCTTCAGCCTGTTTGGCGCGACCCACGAACTGGTGGTGGGCGCCAGCTGGCGCCGTGACGACACCGACGATGGCCCAGGCGGACCGGGCATCAACTCGGATGTGATTATCGACCCGCAACATTTCGACCCCGATGCGTATGCTAAACCTGCGATCGACTACAACTGGTCGCGCGATGGCCGTGAACAGCAGTCCAGTACCTACGCGACGGTGCGTTTCAACCTGCGTGACGACCTGCATCTGATCCTCGGCTCGCGCCTGGATTGGTACGAGTATGAGCAAGCCACCCAGTCCGGTGGTTACAGCTTCGGTGACGACTCCAAGGCGACCCGCGAGTACACCCCCTATGCCGGGGTGATCTATGACCTCGACGATACCTACTCGGTCTACGCCAGCTGGACGCGGATCTTCAAACCCCAGACCGCCCGCAACACCAGTGGCAGCCTGCTGGACCCGGTCACCGGCAGCAACTACGAGGCCGGTATCAAAGGCGAGTACTTCGGTGGCGCGCTCAACACCAGCCTGGCCCTGTTCCAGCTGGTTCAGGAAAACCTCGCCAAGTCGTTGCCATCTGGGCAATGCACCAAAGGTGTCCCTGAATGCTACGAGGCCAGCGGAGAGGTGCGTACCCGCGGGGTAGACGTGGAGCTGGGGGGCGAATTGATGCCTGGTTGGCAGATGTCGGCAGGCTACACCTATGCCGCGGCTGAATACACCAAGACTCAAAGCGCGACGCAACAGCGTGGAGATCGCTACGACAGCGATACGCCGTACAACCTGTTCAAGCTGTTTACCACTTACCGACTGCCCGGCGAACTCGAGCGCTGGACGGTGGGCGGTGGCATTCGTAGCCAGAGCAGTGCCTACACGAGTCATGGTGTGAAACAGGGTGGCTACAGCGTCAGTGACGCCATGCTGGCTTACCAGCCGAGTACGCAATGGCAGTTGCAGGCGAACCTGAATAACGTCTTTGACAAGCGCTATTACCAGAACATCAGTAACAGCTGGGGCGCCAACAGCTTTGGCGAGCCACGCAATCTGATGTTCACCGTGCGCTACAGCCCGGCGTTCTGAGTTGCCAGCGGGCAACGGCGGGGTGCCGCCGCTGCCCGGATTGCCGTGCTAGGTTTTGTGCGAAAAGTGTGGGAGCGGGCTTGCCCCGCGAACACGGGCGAAGCCCGTGCCATTCACCACAGTACCTGCTTCGCGGGTAAATCGGGTCGCCGCACCGCCGCTCACACAAAATTTGTCGTGCAGACCCTAGCTCAACTGCGCAATCAACACCGCATTGGTATAGATCAGGCTGCCATCAGTGGCCCGATGACCCACCAGGTGGAACTGGCCGCGCTGGTCTTCGTCCAGGTAGACGCGAAACCTGCAGTCGGCCAGAGGGCCGTACCCTTCTGGCAAAACCAGGTTCAGCGCAGCCATATCGACTTCCACCATGGCTTCCCACGTGTGGTTGGCTTCCACTATGGCTTCCGGCGCTTGGCTGGCCTGCAACTGCTCTTCGGCTTGCTCCAGGCGCCTGTGGTTAGCGCCCAGAATGTCAAAGTGGATGTCGCCTATCGGCGTCGACCGTTGTTCACCATCGCCTTTGCACCAACCTTCAATTGTCAGGGTACTCATGGTAAACCTCGTGCTGTTGGGTTTTTTGCTGACCATTGAAGCTGTTGACCTGCGCGCCGGCTGAATCGTTCATGTTTTGCACGATATACGCTTGCTTGAGCCCCGCGGACTTGCTTAAAGTCGCCAGGATTGTTCGCCGTGTTCCTTGGCGATCAGGCGTTGACCAAGCCCTTTGAACCGGATGCTTCAGCCCCATGCCCGTCGACTTGCAAGCGCTCTATCCCAAGCTGATCCATTTGATGCTGGACACGGTCTTTGTGGTCGACCGGGACAACCAGATCGTGTTTGTCAGTGATGCCTGCGAAGCCTTGCTCGGTTACCGCGCCGATGAGCTGGTGGGCACGCTGATCACCCACTACATGCATCCTGATGACCTGGCAGCCACGCGCGCCTCGATAATCCGCGTCATGAATGGTCAATCCCACGTCGATTTCCGCAACCGTTATATCCGCAAGGATGGCGGTGTCGTCTCGATCCTCTGGGCGGCGTTCTGGTCAGAGGAGGTGGGGGCACGGATTGGTGTCGCACGCAATGTCACCGCGTTGGCCAAAGCGGAAGAAGAGCTGCGTTTTCTTGCCCATCATGACCCGCTGACCAAACTGACCAACCGATCGTTGTTCAATGACCGCCTGGAGTCTGCCGTGCGCGCTGCGCACCGTCACCAAAGCACCCTGGCCTTGCTGTTTCTCGATATCAACGACTTCAAGGGCATCAACGATGCGCATGGGCATGCGGCGGGCGATCGGGTGCTCTGCGCTATTGCCCGACGTTTGCAGCACTGCGTGCGTGAAACCGACACGGTGGCGCGGATGGGCGGCGATGAGTTCACCGTGCTGTTGACTGACCTGCATTCGCACAGTGCCGTAACCGAGAAGGTGGAGCAGATCCTGGCGGTTATGGCTGAGCCGCTTGGTGCTGAATTCGACGGCATCGCCATGCCGTCCTGTAGTATCGGCGTGGCCTGTTACCCGGCAGACGGTGAGGATGCCGATACCTTGCTCAGCCATGCCGATGGCGATATGTACCGGATTAAAAAGCGCCGCTCACTGGCGCGATAATGCCCCCAGCACCCCAGCTACAACAGTAATACCCACCGCAAAGGACTACGGATGAAACTAAGGACGTTGGCGATAGCCGTTATCTCTTGGGCCGCAATCAATGGCGCTCAGGCGGGCTCGGACAAAAACAGGGTACTGTTTGATGCACGCTGGTACACCGAGGCCTATGTAAAAGAACACATCAAAGACCGTTATCCTGCCCTGTACCGCTCAGCGTTCCACCCGAGCGTCAGCTATGTCTACGCTGCCGACGCGCCCGGATTCAAAGCGTCAGGTGCCAATCTGCTGAGCGAACCCATGCCGGCGCGCGAGGGCGGCTTTATCCGCTTGCCGCTCAAACAACCTGGCACCACGCTGGCTGCCGAGCTGGACCAGCAGTGTGTCAGGTATATTGCCCAGGGTCTCAAGGCGCTCACCCAGGGCGCCCGCCAAAAGGCGGTCCGGCAGATGGTCAAAGGCGTTGTCATCGCCGGCATTCAAAGCGGAGAGCTGGCCGCTGCGCCGCTTGATCTTGACCGTACCCGCGGACGGGAAATTTCGCTGATCGCTCCCCCAGCGGAGGGCAGACTGCGCTGCAACATCTATAAAACCCACCGGGGTGGCTATGAAACCTACGACATCTCCGTGGTGCTGCGTGCAACCGCTGCTTACGCAGTAGGCAACTAGGTCATCTGTGGGAGCGGGCTTGCCCCGCGATTGCGGTCTGTCTGCCACATCGCCTCGCGGGGCAAGCCCGCTCCTACAGCCAATGATCAAGACAGTTGCCCCCACAACACTTTTCATACAGAGACTCGTCAGGGAAGGGCATGACACAGATTTACCAAGGCAGCTGCCTGTGTGCAGCGGTCAAATATGAGCTGCTCTGTGCGCCCAAAGCCGTGAGCCATTGCCATTGCCAGCAATGCCGCAAAGGCCACGGTGCGGCTTTCGCATCCTATGCCAGCGTGCCACGTGAGGCCTTGCGGATTGTCGCTGGCGCCGCGAACATCAGCGGCTATGCATCCTCGGCGTCGGTGTTGCGCCAGTTCTGCGCCCAGTGTGGCTCGACCCTGTTCTGGTCACGCAGCCAAGGCGCGTTTGCCGACTGGATTTCGGTGGCTCTGGGAACACTGGATACGCCCTTTACGCCAGGCAAACACAAGCACGTTCATCTCGACAGCAGGGCGCTGTGGTTCGAGCAGGCTGATCAGTAATTGATTTCAGGGAAAACCACGATGGTAGAGCTGTCGGCAGCCAGAAGCGCACACCTTTTTGGCGCTAAGGCCCGACAGGGAGCTGAACTATCCCCCCAAATTCTCAAGCGTTTGCAGTGCTGATCTGAATCAAGCACTGACAACCGGCAAGGCGCAAAAATGCACCACCACTATGAGTAGCCCGGGGTGGAACGCGATATTCGGCGTAAAAAACAGCTGCTGGTTTACCCGCTGAGTGCAAATCGCTGCTTGACTCATTCACCTCAGGACGAATGCCGGGAGGACGATATGGGATCATTGCAACCGCAAGCGCCGAGCACTACGAGCAGCACCGCGCAGCCCTGGTACCGTAAAAGCGCGCAGCAAACCATGGCTGATTTGCAAACCAGCAGCACCGGGCTTGCACCCGAGGAGGCCAAGGCACGGCTGCTGCGCGTGGGGCCTAACGCACTGCCTGCCAAGGCCGTGGACCCGATCTGGCTCCGCTTTGCACGTCACTTCAACGATGTACTCATCTACATATTGCTGGCTGCAGCGCTGGCCACGGCGATGATGGGGCACTGGACCGATACCCTGGTGATCATCAGCGTGGCGGTGATCAATGCGGCTATCGGCTTTTTTCAAGAGAACAAGGCCGAGAAATCCCTGGCCGCCTTGCGCGGCATGCTCAGCAGCACCGCCCATGTAGTGCGCAACGGCCAAAAGCTGAACATCGAGGCCAGTGAGCTGGTACCGGGTGACGTGGTGCTGTTGCGCCCGGGCGACAAGATCCCTGCGGATGTGCGGTTGTTCGAGGTGCACCACTTGCAGGTCGAGGAGTCGATGCTGACCGGTGAATCGCTCACCGTTGCCAAGCACAGCGATGCGCTGGACCACGAGGCGCAACTGGCCGACCGCACCAACTTGGCGTTTTCTGGCACCCATGTCAGTGCCGGTAACGCCAAGGGTGTGGTGATCGCGACCGGCATCGCTACCGAGCTGGGCAAGATTAACCGCATGATTGCCACGGTGGACGAAACCGAAACGCCGCTGCTGCGTCAGATCGCCCAGCTTGGCAAGCGCATCTTCCAGTTGATTGTCGGGATGATGGTGCTGCTGTTCTTTATCGGTTTCTTCGTTCACGACTACCCGCTGGGTGAGTTGTCGCTGTCGCTGATCAGCCTTGCAGTGGCCTCGGTGCCTGAAGGGTTACCGGCGATCGTGTCGATCATTCTTTCGCTTGGCGTACAGCGCATGGCCCGCAACAAGGCGATCATCCGCAAGCTGCCGACGGTAGAAACCCTCGGCGCGATGAATGTGATCTGCTCGGACAAAACCGGCACGCTGACCATGAACGAAATGACGGTCAAGCACGTGCTGACTGCCAACCGCTTCTACGCGGTGGGTGGGGAGAGCTACGAGCCCCGTGGACGCATCACCCTGGCCGGGGCCACCGAAGCCCTGGACTGGGCTGAGCATCCTGATCTGGTGGCGTTGATTCGCGCCGTGGACATCTGCAATGACAGCAGCGTCCAGCGCGACGAGCACGGCCGCTGGACGGTGGTCGGCGGTCCCACCGAAGGGGCGCTGAAGGTGCTTGCCCTGAAAGCCGATCTGCCACCGGTCGAGGTGCAGCGCATGGGCAAGATCCCCTTCGACTCGGCGTACAAATACATGGCCCGGCGCAGTGATGTCGATGGCCAGCGCCTGATCTACCTCAAGGGTGCTCCTGATGTGCTGTTGAGCCTGTGCGAGCAGCAATTGGGTGTCGACGGCCCGCAGCCGCTGGACCGTGATTATTGGGAACGCGAGATGCACCACATCGCCGAGCATGGTTTGCGCATGCTGGCAGCCGCCTACCGGCCGGTGTCGGATGCCGGTGGTGACATCGATCATGACGATTTGC
Source organism: Pseudomonas sp. NUPR-001 (assembly GCF_052147955.1). Lineage (NCBI taxonomy): Bacteria > Pseudomonadati > Pseudomonadota > Gammaproteobacteria > Pseudomonadales > Pseudomonadaceae > Pseudomonas > Pseudomonas sp. NUPR-001. Next base: position 3,289,483 of record NZ_CP197353.1, on the reverse strand, counting down.
GCCAAGGCATGGTGTTCCTCGGCGTAGCCGGGCTGATGGACCCGCCGCGTCCGGAAGCGGTCGAGGCGATTGCCCTGTGCAAGCAGGCGGGCATCGAGGTGAAGATGATCACCGGCGATCACCCGGACACCGCAGTGGCCATCGCCCGTATGCTGGGCATGGGCAACGACCTGCGGGCCATGACCGGTAAAGAGCTGGAGCAGACCGACGACAACACCCTGAAAACCGTGGCCATGCAGTATTCGGTATTTGCCCGTACCAGCCCGGAGCACAAATTGCGCCTGGTACGCGCGCTGCAGGCCAACGGCCAGGTGGTCGGTATGACCGGCGACGGCGTCAACGATGCCCCGGCACTGAAGCAGGCGGATGTGGGTATCGCCATGGGCATCAAAGGCACCGAGGTGACCAAAGAAGCGGCCGACATGGTGCTGACCGACGACAACTTCTCCACCATCACCAATGCCGTGCGTGAAGGGCGCCGGGTCTACGACAACCTGAAAAAAACGGTGCTGTTCATTCTGCCGACCAACATGGCGCAGGGCTTGTTGATCGTCATGGCCTTGCTGGTAGGGGCGGTGGTGCCGTTGTCGCCGTTGCAGATTCTGTGGATGAACATGGCCACCTCCACCACCTTGTCGTTTGCCCTGGCGTTCGAGCCGGGTGAGGCGGGGATGATGCACCGTAAGCCGAGAAAAGCCGGTGAGTCGATTCTCAATGCCTACGCGGTGTGGCGTGTGCTGTTTGTGGGCGGCCTGCTGACGGCGGCGGCGTTTCTGCTGGAGTCGTGGATGGTCGCCGACGGCCAGGACACAGACCACATTCGTAGCATGATTCTGCATACCCTGGTGACGGCGCAATGGGCCTATTTGTTCAACTGCCGCCTGCAGGATCAGTTCTCGCTGAACCTGGCCCTGCTGCGCAACGGCGCGCTGCTCACCGTTACCTTGGGTTTAATCTTGCTGCAGTGCCTGTTATTCTACGTGCCCTTCATGCAAACGGCGTTCCATACCGTGCCATTGACCTTCAGTAACTGGATGGTGGCATTGGCTATTGGCGTACTGGTTTTCTTCGCAGTCGAACTCGAAAAACTGGTGGTGCGCCGTTGGAAGGCGAGCAACAGAACATAGTCATGTACTGCACACCCTGGTTCGCCAGGGTGTGCAGCCGCTTCAGGATTTTCATCCTGCTGCCGCGCAAACATCTTGCGACCTGAAAAAACGGTCTAAAGTTTTTGCTGCAGGCCCGTTCATCTTTCTAATCCCAGCACCCTCGACACAATCGAGGCGTGTGCGGCACGCATTTCACAATTTTGCGCGCCTGACGGTTTGAACTGTCATTGATGCCCTCCAGGAGGTGGCCATTGCATGCGTCGACACCGGTATTGCCCGGTCTTCCCGACAGACAAGCGCACATGCGCACAGGGGGTCTGTACTGGCTGGCCTGCGAGTCGCCGGATACTGCCGACCGGTTGTGCACGCAACTGCTGAGCAGCTTGCCAGCCTCAGCGCGGGCCTTGTTGGTGAATGCAGCCGGCGCCTCGCGTGATCTGGTCAAGCAGATTCCCGATGAGCGCGGGCCGGGGCACCTGAGCCTGTTCGACCTGCCAAAAATGTCCACTAAACGCTTGATTCAGGCCGTGCGCCAGGACGTCCCGCGGGTACGCGGTGGTGAAAATGCCTTCTGGCTGATCCGCGTGCCGCACAGCGGCTGGGATGAGCTGGTAGCCGAGTCGCTGGCGCTGTGGTGTTCCCGCGCCCAGGACTGGCTGCGCTCGGTGGGCAGCACACTGCTGGTGGTAGGCGACTCGCCGCCGCCAGCGCTGCTCGATATTCTGCTGCGCCACAACGACAACCTGTCGGGCCTGGCCCAGGTCTACGTCGCTCAGGGCGCGCGGCACCTGCTGGTGCACTTCTGGAGCAACGACGCTGGGGTGAGTGGGCCGCATGATTTTCTACTGCTCGACGAGGGCAGCGGCTTTCGGGTGTCGTCACGCCCTGATGACGACAACCTGGCGCCGACTACCAACGATCAACGCCAGGTGCTGGCGCAAGCCGCGGTGCTCGGTAACGAAGCGCCGCCGACCGCTCAATGGCAGCTGTTTGACGCGCCGGATGCGCTGTTGGAGCGGGCCATGGATGCGCAGGCAGCGACGGTGATCTTCGCCTTGGGTGGCACCGACGACGTCAATTCGCTTGCCACGCGTTTGTACCAACTGCGCAGTCATTGCGGGCGCTCGGTCAAGCTGGTGGTACGCGAGATGCTGCAAGGCATGCGACAGCATGAAGAACAACTGCTGCTGGCCAGCGGCGCCAACCTGATCGTGCCGCAGGGCACACCGTTTCTGCGCTTTCTGACCCTGGTGCGGTCGATCCAGGGGCTGCGCTGGCAGCGCCCGCTGGCTGCCGAACCTTCGAGCCTGCTGGCGCGTCTGCACCCGCTGCAGGTGCGCGGCAGCTTGTCACCGAAGGCCTTTGCCGCAGCGGTAAAAAAGATGAGCGACAACACGGTCGGTACCGAGGTCCGCCACCAGTTGCTGCGCTTGCAGCCATTGCCAACGCTCAATCCAGGCGTGGTGTTGCAGCAATTGCAGCTGCGTCGCTACGGCGATATCGCCTGTGTCGCCGACGGTGTGCCGTACCTGTTCCTGTTTGCCTGCAGCCCTACGCAGGTCGATGCCGCGTTACGCAACGTGTTCCGCTTGCCGTGGCAGCAATTGTTGGCCGGCGTTGAAAGTGTGCTGCCGTCGCAGGTACTGCCCCTGGCGCAGTTTCAGTCCGATGCCGAGGCGCCCGCCGATGCCACGTTGTTGGCCCCGGCAGAGGCAGCGGCAGAGGCCGAGGCGTTTCGGCCGCTGCAACCACGGAAAATTTCTTTGCAATCGCTGGAGTCACGTCAATGACCTATGACGAACTGCTGTGGGTCATCGGCCTGACCGCCTTGCTCACAGCTCCGTTGGCCATCGCCGCATTCGTGCTGGGGCGGCGCTTGCTCACCTGGTTCGAGCGTCGCCTGCCACCGCGCCACCTGATCGCACGCGGTGTACGCATCTGCCATGACGCAGACAAGGAGAGCGCCCATGAGTGAGGCGGTTGCCACTGCACCGGCGCTGAAGTGGCCGGAGCTCGGGCTGTGGAATTTGTACTTTCTCGGCAAGTTTGTGTTGCTGTGGATGGGCCTGCTGGACTTCAATCCACTGCTCAACCTGTTATTCGCCGCTGGCCTGTTGCTGCCGTAGCCCGGGCAATGGCTACCGCGCCTACGCACGATTGTTGCCGTGCCGCTGGGTGCCGCACTGCTGTACAAGGACACCTGGTACCCACCGTTTCGGCGGCTGTTCGAGCAGTCTGAATTGCTGGCCTTTTCCGTTGACTATGTCATCGATCTGCTCGGGCGTTTCGTCAACTGGGATGTGCTCGGCGTGCTCTTCGCCCTGGCCCTGGCCTACCTGTTCATTGCCCCTTGGGTGCGCCTGACCCTGATCAGCGTGGCACTGCTGTTGTGGGTGTACCTGGCCGGTGCCTTGCCTGCGTTTCACGTGTCGACGCAAACGGTTGCGAGCGAGACCAGTGCCGCGCAAGGTGCCGACAGTCCGTTGGCCGAAAGCAAAGCGATTGACGCCTGGCTGGAGCAGTTTTACCGCGAGCAGGCCGGCAAGATGACACGCTTCCCTGAGGCGAATCCCACGGCTGAACCCTTCGACCTGCTGGTGCTCAACGTCTGCTCGCTGGCCTGGGATGACCTGGAAGATGCCGGCATGCGCGACAACGCCTTGTTCCGGCGCATGAACGTGGTGTTCGACCGCTTCAACTCGGCCACCTCCTACAGCGGTCCGGCGGCGATTCGCATGTTGCGCGCCAGCTGTGGTCAGCCGCATCACATCAAGCTGTACGAGCCGGCGAACGAGCAGTGCATGCTCTTCGATAACCTCGCCAAGCTCGGCTACAGCCCGGAGCTGATGCTCAATCACAACGGGCCAATCACCCGTAAATACATGACTTTCCTGGCCGGCCAGCACCTGCCGCCACCGCTGATGAGCAGCGACGAGTTCCCCACCGCGCTGAAGTCGTATGACGGTGCCAACATCGCCCGCGATCGCGACGTGCTGCAGACCTGGTGGGCGCATCGGCTCAAAGAAGACAAACCGGCGGTGTCGTTGTTCTACAACACCATCACCCTGCATGACGGCAACCGCATCACCAATGCCGATGGCAGCACCCGTCGCGCCTCGTTCCAGGAGCGGGCGAAAAACTTCCTCGATGACATCGACCAGTTCATCGACAGGGTCCAGCAAAGCGGCCGCAGGGTAGTGCTGGTGCTGGTGCCCGAGCATGGCGCGGCGGTGCACGGTGACCGCATGCAGATTTCCGGTATGCGCGAGATTCCTTCGCGGTCGATCACCCACGTGCCGGCGGCGATCAAGCTGATCAACATGGGTGAGAACGACCAGCAAGGCCCGCAGCACGTGACCACGCCAGCCAGTTACCTGGCGGTGTCCGAGTTGATCGCGCGGCTGTATGCGCAGCAGGGCGGCCCGCTTGATCTGGCGGCGTTGATTCACGACTTGCCGACCACGGCAGCGGTTTCCGAGAACTCCGATTCTGCCGTCGTTGAATTCCAGGGCAGGCCCTATGTGCGCATCAAAGGGCAAACCCAATGGATGCTCTACCCCGAATGAGCATCACAGGAGGCGATATGACAAGGGACGAGCGTACCCAACAAAGCGATGACATTGCCCAGCTCAAGCAGCGTTTGGGTGATGAGGGCATGGCCTATCAGGACATCAGCCGCGAGGGCGAACTGTTGGCCGCCTGCCGGCGCTGGCCACTGCTGGCCGAAAGCGAGGGCTGGGTAACTGGCGGCGATACTCCGCAGGCGCCAGCCGATCAGCCGGTGCCGCACCTATGACGGTGGTTGCACTGAGTGGGATGCGTGGCGGCGTGGGCACCACCGCGCTGGTCGCGGGCGTGGGCTTTGCGCTGCACAAGCTGCAGCAACGGGTGTTGATGGTCGATCTGCAGCCGCGCAATCTGCTGCGTCTGCACTTCAACCTGGCGTTGGCTTCAACCGATGGCTGGGCCACTGCCGAGCAGAATGCCGAGGGCAGCTGGAGCGAGGCATTGTTCCAGGTCGAAGAGGGCTTATACCTGCTGCCGTTTGGGCAGGTGCAGGCGCCCGGGCGTGCGGTTGAGGGGCAGGCCTGGGCGCAACGTTTGCAGCACTTGCAGGCCCACTTCGACTGGATCGTGCTGGACACTCCGGCGACGTTACCGCAATTGCCGGATGCGGTGATGCGCCTGCGGGTGCTGGAGGCCGATGCGGCCTGTCACGCTCTGCTGAGCCTTGAAGGGGCGGGCGATGACTACCTGCTGGTCAACCGTTTCGACCCGATCAGCCAGTTGCAGCGTGACCTGTTGTTGCTGTGGCGTGAACGTCATCCGCAGTTGATTCCCCAGGTGATTCACCGCGACGAAGCCATGGCCGGTGCCCTGGCCTGGAAGAGCCCGGTGGGGCACTACGCCGCAGATTCCCTGGCCAGCCATGATGTGCGCAGCCTGGCCACCTGGTTGTTGGCGCAGCAGGAGCATCAGGTATGAGTCGCTACCGCGCTTACCGGCAACGCGGTGCCCGGCCGTTTACCGCCCTGGTGCTCAGCGCGGGGGCGTTGCTGGCCTGGGTGTTTCTGCGCCTGGACTCGCCGCAATGGCAGCGCTTGCTGCGTCACTGGCGGCAGTATTACCCGCAACTGGCAAACAAGCGCCCGAGCCTGGGCGATCCTCTGCGGGGGCTGCTGCAAACCCTCTGGTTGATGCTGTTGCGTCCGGCCCGCCCGGCCCGCGGCGCGGACCTCAAGCGCGGGCGCGGCATTCGCTGGCTGCAACGCCTGGGCCGTACCTTGTTCAATCTGCTGCAGCGAGTGCGCCTGCCCCTGGTCGGGCTGATGCGCAGGTTGCCGCGCCTGATTGGCCGCAGTGATGCCCTGGCGCACACCCAGCGGCGCATCAAAGCCAGTGGCTCAGCTGGCGAGCGCCTGTTCTATTGGGTATTGGCCGTGGTGGGGATGGCCATCGCCTTGCTGTGTATCACCTCACCGTTCAACCTCTATGCGCAACTGGTGTTCGTCTTGACCCTGGGCGCAATGGCGATGTTGATGCGCTACATGCCCGGGCGTTTCCCCACCTTGATGATGATCATTCTGTCGATCACCATCTCCTGCCGTTACCTGTGGTGGCGCTACACCTCGACCTTGCATTGGGCCAACGACCTCGACCTGGTACTGGGGATGATCCTGCTGCTGGCCGAGACTTACTCGTGGCTGGTGCTGATCCTGAGCTTTGTGCAAAGCGTGTGGCCGCTGCGCCGCCCGGTGCTGGCGCTGCCAGAAGACCGCAGCCAGTGGCCGACGGTCGACCTGGTGATTCCGACCTACAACGAAGACCTGTCGGTGATACGCACCACAGTGATGGCCGCGCTTGGCCTGGACTGGCCGCAGGACAAACTCAAGGTGTACATCCTCGACGACGGCGCACGTCCTGCGTTCCGCGCGTTTGCCAAAGAAGTGGGAGTAGGCTACATCGACCGCCACGACAACCGTGGCGCCAAGGCGGGCAACCTCAACCATGCGCTGCAACGCCTGAACGGTGATCTGGTGGCGGTGTTCGACTGCGACCACATCCCGGTGCGCGCCTTCCTGCAACTGACCGTCGGCTGGTTCCTCCAGGATCCGAAAATGGCCCTGGTGCAGACCCCGCACCACTTCTTCTCCGCCGACCCGTTCGAGCACAACCTTGGGTCGTTCCGGCGCAAACCCAACGAAGGTGAATTGTTCTACGGCCTGATCCAGGACGGCAATGACCTGTGGAACGCGACGTTCTTCTGCGGCTCCTGCGCGGTGTTGCGCCGCTCAGCTCTGGACGACATTGGCGGCTTCGCCACCCAGACCGTAACGGAAGATGCCCACACTGCCTTGCGCCTGCACCGCGCGGGTTGGAACTCGGCCTATATGCGTATCCCGCTGGCGGCGGGCCTGGCCACTGACAGCCTGGCCGCCCACGTGCGCCAGCGCATTCGCTGGGCGCGCGGTATGGTGCAGATCTTTCGCATGGACAACCCGCTGCTGGGCAAGGGCCTGAGCCTGTTTCAGCGCCTGTGCTATGCCAACGCGATGCTGCACTTTCTCTCGGGCCTGCCGCGGCTGATTTTCCTCACCGCACCGTTGGCGTTCCTGCTGCTACACGCCTATGTGATCTATGCCCCGGCAGTGCTGCTGTTGCTCTATGTATTGCCGCACATGCTGCATGCCAGCCTGGTCAACTCGCGGGTGCAGGGGCCTTATCGGCAAACCTTCTGGGGTGAGGTGTACGAGTCGGTACTGGCCTGGTACATCATGCGTCCGACCCTGGTGGCGCTGTTCTCGCCCAAGCGCGGCAAGTTCGACGTCACCGTCAAAGGCGGGATGAACGAAAGCGATCGGCTCGACTGGCAGATCGCCCGGCCGTATCTGGTGTTGGCCGCCTTCAACTTTGTCGGCCTGGCCTTCGCGGTATGGCGCTTCATGTATGGGCCGAGCAACGAGTACGGCACGGTGATCGTCAGCTCACTGTGGGTGATCTACAACCTGTTGCTCATTGGTTCCGCGCTGGCGGTGGCCGCTGAAGTGCGTCAGGTACGGCGCTTCCAGCGCGTACCGGTGAAGCTGCCTGCGGCTTTGCGCCTGCCAGACGGCCACCTGTACCCGGGCCTGCTCTACGACTACTCCGACAGCGGTGTCGGGATCGAGCTGCAAACCACCCGCACGCTGGCGCCCGATACCGAGGTGCAGTTGCTGCTGGAACGGGCAGGGCGCGAGTTCGTCTTTCCTGGCCGGGTCATGCGCAGCGTTGATCGCCAGATAGGCATCAGCCTGGCGGACCTGAGCGTGCAGCAACGCATCGACTATGTGCAGTGCACCTTTGCCCGTGCGGATAACTGGCTGGGCTGGAGCGACAGCCATGTGCCGGACCGCCCGCTGCGCAGTTTCTTCGACGTGCTGGCGCTCGGTGCCATGGGCTACTACCGGGTCATCGAATACGCCCCGGCCTGGGTGCGCCTGCCGGTCATGCCGTTCATAGGCCTTGCGCGCTGGTTGCTGAGCTTCTTCCCGCGCATGCCGCGTCCCATTCCCACTGACTCAATGAAGAGTACGACATGAAGCGTTCATTCCTGTCTCCCTTGACCCTGCCACTGCTGCTGGCTGCCCTGGGCCTGCCCCTGGCGCAGGCCGCCGAAGAGCAAGCAGCGCCGGCGGCTGCCGCACCCCAGGTGCCGCATTGGTTGCGTGCACAAACCTTCGAAAGCCTTGGCCGTGGCAGTGACAGCCTGCTGATGGGCGTGCGCAACAGCGATCAGATCGAATTCAGTTTGCGCCGCGACCGCTTGGCCAGCAGCGTCGAGCTGGAGCTGAACTTCACCCCGTCGCCGGCCCTGGTGCCGCGCCTGTCGCATCTGCGCGTGTACCTCAACGATGCGCTGATGGGCGTGGTGCCGATCAGTGCCGACGACATTGGCCAGCAGCGCCAGCAACGCATGGCCCTCGATCCGAAACTGGTGCAGGACTTCAACCGGGTGCGCGTGGAGTTTGTCGGTCATTACACCGACATCTGCGAAGACCCGGCGCACAGTTCGTTGTGGCTGAACATCAACCGTAACAGCGTGATCCGCGTCGATGAACAGGCGCTGGTGACCGACAACGACCTGGCGTATTTCCCGCTGCCGTACTTTGATGCGCGCGACACCGACCAACTGAGCATCCCCATGGTGTTTGCCGGCAGCCCTGGGCTGGGCGAGCAGAAGGCGGCGGCGATTCTCGCTTCGTACTTCGGCAGCAAGGCCAAGTGGCGTCTGGCGACCTTCCCGGTGCTCTATAACCAGCTGCCAGCGCAGAGCGCTACGCAGCCGGTGCCGAGTATCGTGTTTGCCACCAACGACCGGCGCCCGGCGTTTCTCGCTGATCTCGAGCAGTTTCCACCCGTAGACGGGCCGGTGATTCAGCAGATCACCCACCCGGACAACCGCTACAGCAAGGTGTTGCTGGTGCTGGGGCGTAATGAAGAGGATCTGGTCAAGGCCGCCTCGGCGCTGGCGGTCGGCACCGACCTGTTCCGCGGTTCGCGGGTGGCGGTGCAGTCGGTCGAGGCGCTGAAGCCGCGCGAACCGTACGATGCGCCGAACTGGGTCCGCACCGATCGCCCGGTGCGCTTTGCCGAATTGCTCGACTACCCGGGGCAACTGCAGGTCAACGGCCTGCGGCCACAACCGATTGAGCTGAGCCTGAACCTGCCGCCTGACCTGTTCGTCTGGCGTAACCAAGGGGTCGCGGTGCAGACCCTGTACCGCTACACGCCGCCAGTGGTCACCGATGAGTCACGCCTGACCATCCGCCTCAACGATCACTTTGTCGGCAGCATTCCATTGCCGGGTTCCGATGGCATGGGTGCTGCGCTGCAGGCTTTGCGCAGTCAGGTGTTCTCGGCCGACAGCTCGACGCTGTCCGACAAGACGTTGGTGCCGGCGGCGAAAGTCGAAGACCGCAACAAACTGCGCTACGACTTCAGCTTTGCCAGCAAGGTCGGCAACGCCCAGAACGGCCAATGCCAGACTTTCCTGCCAGCCGACGTGCAGGCGGCTATCGATGAGAACTCGACCATCGATCTGTCGGGCTACTACCACTACATCGCCATGCCGGACCTGCGTGCGTTTGCCCGCAGTGCGTTCCCGTTCAGCCGCATGGCCGATCTGTCGCAGACCCTGCTGCTGATGCCGGGCACAGCCAACGAGTTGCAAGTAGGTACCATGCTTGACCTGGTCGCCGGCATGGCCTCGCGCATCGGCTACCCGGCAGTCGGCCTGAACATTACCAACGACTGGGCTGCAGCGGCCAAGGCCGATGCCGACCTGCTGGTGCTCGGGCCGCTGCCAGACGACTTGCGTGGTGCGAGCGGTCGTGAGTTGAACCTGCTGCTCGACCGCTCCCGTGATTGGCTGCGCCAGGCCCGCTCGCCGTGGCCGCTGGATGCCAGTAGCGCACAACGCTTGCGTGACGGTGTGCGCAACACACCTGCCAGCCAGGTTGACGTGGTGGCGCGGGCACCGATTGCGGCGATCACCGGCATGCAGTCACCGTTTCACAAGCAACGCAGCATTGTTGCGCTGCTGGCCACCGACAACGCCGACTACGCGCTGTTGCGTCAGGCCCTGACCGACCCGGGCAAACTCAATGATCACATTGGCGGATCGATCAGCCTGATCCGCAGCAGCGGTGTGAGCAGCCACTACGTCGGCGACACGTATTTCGTTGGCCGTCTGCCGTGGTGGATGCTGCTCTGGGTGAAACTCTCCTTCCACCCGGTGCTGTTGGCCCTGGGCGCCGTGCTGAGCATTGTCTTGCTGGGTGTGGTTGCCTGGCGTCTGCTGGCCTGGGTAGCCCGTCGTCGCTTGGCTGAGGGCAAGGAATGACCGCGGGCAAGTGGCTGCTGGGCAGTGCGCTGTGGCTGTTCGCCTCGATGGCCACGGCGGGCTGCTGGCCGGCCTGGGAGCAGTTCAAGACTGACCTGATCAGTGCGGACGGGCGGGTGATCGACCCGGCCCAAGGGCGCATCAGCACCTCGGAAGGGCAGACCTACGGGCTGTTCTTCGCCCTGGTGGCCAATGATCGCGAAAGTTTTCAGCACCTGCTCAACTGGACCGAAAACAACCTCGCTGGCGGTAACCTGAGCAAACAGCTACCGGCGTGGAAGTGGGGCCAGGATGAACACGGCAAATGGCGGATACTCGACAGCAACAACGCCAGTGATGCCGATCTGTGGCTGGCCTACAGCCTGCTCGAAGCAGGGCGCTTGTGGGCGGTGGCCGAGTACCGCGAATTGGCGATTGAGGTGCTCTGGCGGGTGGCGGCCCAGACCTTGCGGCCGCTGCCGGGCGTCGGCGTCATGTTGCTGCCCGGCGACCGCGGGTTTGTCACCGCGCAAGGTACGCGGTTGAACACCAGCTACCTGCCGCCGCAGGTGCTGGAGCGCTTTACCGAACTGGCGCCACTGTGGGATGAGTTGGCGCGCAACAGCCGCAAACTGTTGCTCGACAGCGCGCCCAAGGGCCTGGCGCCTGACTGGCTCGCCGTCACCGACAACGGCACCTTGCGCCATGACCCGGTCAACGGCGCCAAGGGCAGCTACGATGCCATCCGCGTGTACCTGTGGCTGGGCATGCTCGACCCCTCGGCGCCCGAGCGCAATGCCTTGCTTGAACGCTACCGGCCCATGGTCGAGTTGACGCGCAAACAGGGTGTGCCGCCGGAAACCGTCAATGTCGAGTCTGGCGCGGGCACCGGCCAGGGCCCGGTGGGTTTCTCCGCAGCCATGTTGCCGCTACTGGCGGCGCTCAAAGAACACAGCGCTCTGCAGCAACAACGTCAGCGCCTGGTCCAGACGCCAGCCAGCGGTTACTACAACCGGGTGCTGAGCCTGTTTGGCCAGGGCTGGGATGAGCATCGCTATCGTTTTGACGGTAAAGGAAGATTGGTACCAGGCTGGGAAACTGCGCAATGCGAAAACTGACCACCTTGCTGTGCCTGGGAGCACTGCCCATGACCTTGCTGGCTCAGCCAGCAGACCGTAGCGAGCAGCGCGAATGGCTGATGCAGCAGATTCGGCTGGGGGAGGCGACCCATCGCGAAAGCCTGGTGGAAGATTCGCTGGCGCGCCTGCGCTTGCTGGAGCCAAACAACCTCGATGCGCTCACCGCGTCGATCCGTCAGGCTGTACGCACCCGCGAGCTTGATCGCGCCCGGCAGCTGTACAGCGACCTGCAGCGCCTGGCGCCCGGCAGCCCGCAAGATCGGCAAATGGCCCGGTTGCTGGAAATGAGCAGCGGGGAGGGCGAGCAAACCCTGCAGCAGATCCGTTTGCTGGCCACGGCCGGGCGCTTCCAGGAAGCCTTGACCCGCTACGAAGCGGCGTTCGGCAAGGGCGCGCCACCGAGCCTGGAACTGGCACTGGAGTACTGGCGCATCCGCAGTCGCCTGCCCGAGCAGTTACCGACCACCCTCGAGCACCTCTACGCCCTCGACAAACAGTATCCCGGCAGCCCTGAGTTGCAGCAGTTTCTCGCCGAGCAATTGTTTCGCGCCAAGCGCAATGACGAGGCACTGCTGGTGGTCAGGCGCATGGCCGACGAAAGTCAGTCGCGCAGCCTTGCTGCTGGCCTTGAATACGCCTACCTGAGCAAACAGCCGATCAGCGATGCCAGCGTGCGCGATTGGCAGGCGTTTCTGCAGCGCTATCCAGGAGACAGCCACCAGGCGCAGGTGCAGGAGTTGCTGGCCGACCAGCTCAAACTGACTGGCGACCCGGCCTGGCGCGCCGGCCAGCAGGGCATTCGCATGCTGGTGGAGAAACGCTCACCGGCGCAGGCCGAACGCAACTTGCGTAAAGCCCTGGCCGCCTATCCCAAAGACGCCACGCTCAAGGGTTACCTGGGCCTGGCCCTGGCGCGGCAAGGGCGGCGGCAGGAAGCAGTCGACTGGCTCAAGCAAGCGGTCGCTGAAGAGCAAGACACCTACATCCTCAGCAAATGGCACGAACTGCTGGCCTCCACCGAATACTGGCTGTTGATGCAGCGTGGCCGTCAGGCCTTGCAGGCGCGTCAGTACGCTGCTGCTGAACAGGTGTACCAGGAAGCGGCCAAACGCGATCCGAAAGAGCCGTTGGCGCAGATCGGTCTGGGCAACGTGGCCATGGCGCGCAAGCAACTGCCGCAGGCGGAGCAGTACTATTTGCAGGCCGCGCGCCTGCAACCGGGCAACGAAAACACCGTGCGCGCGTTGTCACGCTTGTATCAGGCGCAGTCCCCGGCGCGCTATTCACGCTATGTCGCCAGCTTGCCTGCCAAGCAACGGCAATGGGCGGCGGCGCCTGCCACCGGCGCGTCTGGCGGCACGGGGTCGCAGGTGGAGTTGCTGCGCAACCAGGCCCGTCAGGCGCTGGCGCGTGAAGACTGGCCAGAGGCCGAACGCCAGCTGACCCAGGCCCGGCAGCTCGCCGCCAATGACCCTTGGCTGGCTGCCGATCTGGCGCGTGCCTTGCGCATGCAGGGCAAGGGCCAACAGGCCGATGCGGTGTTCGCCGACCTGCTGTCGCGCCAGGGGCGAGATCCGACCGCGCGTTTCGCCCACGCTCTGTACCTGGAGGCGGACGGTCGCAGCCAGGCCGGGCTGGACAGCCTGGCACAGGTGCCGAGCAATCAATGGAATGAAGGCATGCAGGGGTTGCAGCAGCGCTTACAGCGTCAGGTGACGCTGGATCGCTCCCGCGCACTTGCCGACAGCGGTGACGTCGCCGGGGCAATGGCGCTGCTCGAAGGGCAGTTGAGCACTGCCCAGCCGGTTGCGCAGCACGTCGGCGACTTGCAACAGTTGGCCGGATGGGCGCGGCAGTCGGGTAACCTGAGCGCCGCCGAGGGCTACTACAGCCGCATCCTGGCCCTGCAACCGGACAACCCGGCAGCGCGTCTGGGGCACGTTGAGGTGTTGGTTGAGCGGGGCGACACCGACGCCGCACGGCAGCAACTGCCAGCACTTGAAGCGCAGATCCCGGCCGACAACATTGACCAGCGCCGCCGTCTGGGCAACGCCTGGGCGGCAGTCGGCGATACCGACAGGGCGCGGGTGGTGCTGGCAGACGTGGCACGGCGCAAGACCACCCCCGATGCCTTGTTGTACCGCGATCTGGCGCGCATGCTGCCACCGCAACAGGCCGAGCAGGCGCTGGACTACTATGCGCTGGCCATGCGCGATGCGCAGTTGTTGAGCGCTGAACAGGCCAGCCCACGGGACAATTTCGCCCTGACCCGCGCCAGCCGGGCCAAGGACGAAGATGACTGGTTGCTGCAAAGCCTGCGCCGTGACGTTGACCAGCGCTATCAGCGCAACAGCCCGACGGTGACCGTGCAGCAGGATTATGGCTGGCGCGATAACGACGGTGCCAAAGGCATCTCCGACCTGACCACTTCGACCACCATGGTGCATGCACAGATGCCGGTTGGCGATGGCCTGGGCTTTGCCCGTGTCGAGCAGGTGGGGCTGCGGGCAGCGAGTTTCGACACCGACGCCAATGACCAGCACCATGAAGCCTTCGGCACTTGCTCGTTCCGTGGTCGCAACGCTGCTGGCGCGATTCCCAGCGGTTGCCCGGGCAGCAAAGAAACGGCCGATGGCACGACCTTGGCGCTCGGCTGGCAGGGCGATGGTATCAGTGCCGACCTCGGCACCTCGCCAATGGGTTTTGAGGTGCAGAACCTGTTGGGCGGCGTCACCTTCGATGGCAAAACCCATGGCGTTGGCTGGTCGCTCACCGGCTCACGGCGGCCGATGAACAACTCGTTGCTGTCGTACGCCGGGGCCAAAGACCCGCGTACCGACATCAGTTGGGGCGGGGTGACCGCTACCGGGCTGACCCTTGGCCTGAGCCATGACCGTGGCCTCGACGATGGCCTGTGGGCGAGCCTGGGCTACCACTGGTTGCAAGGAAAAAACGTCGAAGACAACAAACGCTGGCGGGTCATGGGCGGGTACTACTACCGTTTGATCAACCGCGTCGACGAAGAGCTGCGCATCGGTGCCACGGCCATGACCTGGCACTACGACCGCAACCTCAGTGGCTACACCCTCGGCCAGGGCGGTTACTACAGCCCGCAGCGCTACCTGTCGTTCGGTGTGCCAGTCAGCTATGCCTGGCGCAACCCGGACTGGTCGGTTTATCTCGAAGGTTCGCTGGGTTATTCCTGGGCACGCAGCGATGATGAGCGGGCGTTTCCGCTGTCGTCGGTCAACGATGACATCGTCAAGCAGTATGGCCCGCTGCTGAGCAGCAACATCGATGAAGTACGCCGCGGGGATGACAACAAAGGCCTGGGCTACCTGGCCCAGGCCCTGGTCGAGCGGCGTCTGGATGATCATTGGGTGCTGGGTGGCGGTTTCACCTTGCAGCGCAGCGAAGACTACTCACCGAACCGTGCGTTGCTCTACCTGCGCTACAGCTTTGATCCGTGGCAAGGCAACCTGCCATTGCCGGTCAACCCGCTCAAGCCCTATGCCGAGTTCCGCTGAACAGCCCCGCTCCTACTGGCCTGTAGGAGCGGGCTTGCCCCGCGATCCGCAATGCCCTAGCGAACCCCCACCGGCGCAGTCACTTTCGTCCCGAGCGACGAGCTGACGGTCACCGTCGGGCTCGCTGTCGGGGCGTTGCCGGTGGTGGTGACCGAGACTCGCCAGCGTGCTCCACTGCCAGTCGGGCTTAACGTAGCGCTACCGAGGCTCACCGGCCCGCCGGTGGTCGAGGCCGTCACGCTGATCGTATTGCCCGCCGCTTGTGACGTTGTACCGGCCAGGTCCCAGGTGTAGCGGTTGTTGCTGCGCGCGGTCACCGTTGCGCTGCTGACCACCAGTTCTTCATTGACCGCCGCGGCACTGACCGCCACCGACACCGTGGCCGGCTTCTCCGAGACCGCATCCTTGGCGTCACTGGCGTTGTAGGTGAAGGTCGCAGTAAACGGCGCCGGGACGCTGGGCGGTGGCGTGTAGGTGACGCGCACGCCATCGGTGCTGGTGGTTCCCTGGCCGGAGTCCGGCTGGGTCAGGTCCACGACCTTGAGCGGCAGGTTACCGTCGGGGTCGGTGTCGTTGGCCAGTACATTAATGACCAGCGGCTGACCGTTGTTGCTGACGGCACTGTCGGGGTTGGCCAGCGGTTTTTTGTTATCGCCCTGGTTGTCATCAACCCGATCACCGGTGCGGAACGTTGGCAACGCGGCAGAGTTGACGTAGGTAACACCGTCCCAGCCCGGCAACGGGGTTGGCATCAACTGAAACTGCCCCGGATGTTCGACATCCCAACGCAGCAGCATCGAGGTGTCTTCGTGCTGGGTGTTGTGGCAATGCTCCATGTAGGTCCCGGCAAATTCCCGGAAGCGAATCGCCATTTCCACATCAACGGAACTGTCGATGCCTTCACCGATGCGGTAGACGTCCTTGCGTGCCCACTTTTCCCATTCCGGTGGCGCCTTGCCGTCGCGGTTGAGGATGATGCCTTCTTCGAAGTGCACATGCACAGGGTGGTTCCAGCCGTTGCCACCGTTTTTGATATTCCACACCTCCAGCGTGCCTTCACCGGCAAACCCGGCATCGGTCGGGCCGTTGGCCAATTGCGGGGCCGCGCTGATACGTCGCGGGTCCATGTTGTAGCCTACGCCACCGTCGGTCTTGATTGTCCATGGCGCCTCGTCGGTGCCATCGGAACGACCGAAAATGTATTCGCGATGCCGTGCCACCTTGAGCTTGGCCTGCACCGCAGGGTCGTCACGGTCCAGCGTCAGGGGGATCATCGTTTTACCCGCTGGCTTGCCCGGTTTTGCTGGCTCGTAGTCGGCCGGGTTCATGCTCAGGTCTTGCCCGGTGTAAGGCTGCACCAGCAGTTGCATGAACTTACCCACCGCCGGATCCCCCTTGTCCCACTGCGGGCCTTTGCTGGTCTGCTTGATCACCGCTTTGTACTTCTCCGACAGCACATCCGCCAGGCTCAGAGGGTTTTTCTCCGGGCCTTTGCCGGTTTTGTGTTCCATCAGGTTGACGAAATACAGCTTGTCGCCAACTTTGATCCCGTTCTTGGCGAAGTTGACGATGATGTCAAAGCGTTCGGCGATGCCTTGGGTCGGCAGGATGGCGTTGTGATTCTGCCGGTCGCCATCGCCGTCCAGGTCGATACTGCCGTCGAACGGCACCGTGTGCTCCATCAAGTTGCCGTCGTTGGCGATCAGGTGGAATGGCACGCGCGTGTAAGACACACCTGAGCCCGATGGGCCGGGAAACTCGCCGCCGTTGCCGCTGATTTCACGCACCAGGGCCAGCCTGAAGTAGCGCGACACCGAACCATTGAGGATGCGAAAGCGATAGCTGCGCGCGCGCACTTTCAAGCGTGGCTGATACTGCCAGTTGACCAGGATCTGGTCGCCAAGAAAGCCGTCGGTGTTGAACGGGTTGAACCACAACTGGCCGTTTTCGTCCCAGGCCTTGTCGGCGATGACCAGGTTCACGTCGTAGTCGCGGTTGCCCCAAGGCAATGCCGAGCCGCTGGGCAGGCGCAGGTTGACGCCATCGTCGAGGGCTTCGTTGCCGCGATCCAGGGCGCTGTAGTAGTTCATCATCACCGCATTGCCTTTGTAGACGTTCTGCGCGGTGAAATCGAGCATGTGGTCGTGGAACCAGTGGGTGCTCATGGTTTCGCGCCAGTCGCCGCGAATTTTGATGCTGCCATTGTCACAGGTCTTCAGGCCCGGGCTCTTGTCGTTGACGAAGAGTGTTTCGCCCGGTGCGCAGGGGAACGCCGCACGCGGGTCATGGGCGTCGGTGTTGATGGTGTCATAGCCGGCCAGTTGCAGTGGCCAGCGGTAATCGTAGTACTGCCCTGGAAAGAAAAACGCATTGGTGTAGCCATCACTCTCGGCAGGCGAGTGACCGTTGTGCTCGTGGGTACTGATGGTGTGCAGGCCGAATCCGGCGTTGGCTGACGGGTCGATCGGCAACGCGTTGTAGTGGCGCATCAGCAACGGCTGACCGTAGCGGGCCATCAACAGTTTTGGTGGAAAGGTGCCGTCGAAGGTCCACAGCGAATTGTGATTTTGCAGTGGCATGTTGGGGTGAAAGCGCGTGTCGATACCGCGGGTGGTGCCGGTGGTGGTCGGGATGTCCGAGGTCTGGTAATAGAGCCCGCCCGGGCCGAACTCGCCGACTGCGTATTTGTGCAGTTGCCCGCGGTCACGCAAGCCAAGGTTCAGCCGCGCGCCGGTTTGCGCGGTTTTGAAATCGACCTGAGGGAAGAACTCGTTCCAGCGTTGGTGCGACCAGCCTTTTCCTGGTGGCCGGCCTTCGGCGGGCGACCCCACCGGCTGACGGTTGAGGAAGAACTCGATTTGCGCTTTCCAGGGGTTGCGATCCAGTACATTGGAAAACTCAGACGGGAATGGATACAAGCCGGGTTGGCGCATGAACGCGTCCAGGGCCGCGTTTGACGGCGCACTGCGGGCAACGCTGTTCGGGTCCTGTTGCGGCGCAGGGCCGACGGTGGGGACCGGAAAGGTTAGGGGTGGCACTGGCAGGGTCGGATCGAGCTTTTCCGTGCCGAACTCTTCGAACAGTAACAATTGTTGGGTGTAGGGCAGGGCGCCGAACAGCGGGCTGGGCTTGCCATTGGTGGGGAAGTTGAACGAGGTCTGCGCGGCCGGCGGCAGCACGTTGTCGGCCCGTGGTGTATTGCGGTCGCCGAACACCCCATTGGGCAGCGCCAGTGCGCCTTGATTGGCCTCTGGCAAGGTTTTCAACGCTTCAAGCGCGGCCTTGGGATCGTCGGGTGGGTTGTTGAACGCCGAAGGGTCGGTCGCCGGCGGTGGGCCGAAATCGTCGAGTGGGGCGGCATTGACGGAGTTAAGGCTGGAGGCAATTAACAGAATGGAGGCCATGCCCGGCCCCCACAAGTGGTTTCGTGAAGCGACCCCTCGTGTAACGTTTTTCATTACTTTCCCCTCGCGTCATGCCGAAACGGCGAAACCTGCCGACCCGGTAGGGGCGGCAGCTGCTGCGTTGAAGGGGCAGAAGCAACTGCTGGGCCATGTGCCAGCAGGAAAATAAAAGCTGAGGATTATTAATGGGATGTTTCTAATTGTTTCTGAGGCGGAAAAGTGGGGAGTGGGGGATTTCCGCTGTCTACCCCCAATACTGGTGACAGATCCCCGGTGGACCACCTGTAGGAGCGGGCTTGCCCCGCGAAAGCGGTGTGCCAGGCAGTTCGCTATCGCGGGGCAAGCCCGCTCCCACACTGGATGATAAAGACAGTTGCCACCCACCCAGGCCGATTTTTCTCAGAATGTGTTGGCCAGCAATATGTACCGTCGCTGTCCGTGTGCAGCTGGATAGCGTGAGCCCTTACCCTCAGTCAGGAGCCTCACGTTCATGAACAGCCAAGTCACCCCACCTCCCGCCAAGGACTTCAAACGCGCCGTGGCGTTGCAGTTCGCCAGCCGTCCTACCCTACGCAAGCTGGTCGGGCAGAAAGTGCTGCAGTTTTTTGTCGAGCGTCATCCCAATCTTGCCACCGTGCATCCGCCACTCAACGACGCCGAGCTTCTGCACTTGATGGTGCCCACGGCTCAATATACTTTCACGCCAGTATCGCTGATGGACCGCGTCATGCAGGCCGTGCTGGATGGAAAGCCGTTGAGTCTGGAGAAAATCCACGACCAGCTTTACGGCCTGAGTTTTCCTGAACCTTACCGCTTCAAGGGCAGCGATGGCTTTGAGTACATTGAGTTGCCAGACACCACGCAGGCATTCAATGACCTGCTGCAGGAGCTGCCATTCCACTTCCAGCAGGCCCAGGTTGAATACTGGCAAGGCAACTCCAGTTCAGGTGTCAGCCGCGATCGCTGGCTGCAGCAAACCCTGAAAGCGGCACTGTTGCAGAACCTGCCACTGCACGACCTGGATGCCCAACAAAGAGCCTGTGTGTATGGGCTGCTCAAGGGCGGCCGAGAGCGCCCCACTGTGTTTGTCGTGGAGGTGCAGCTCGAGGCCGAGGGGCAAAGCCATTCGCGCCTGCTGCCAAACTTGCTGCTGCACGGTGAGTGGGATGAGCGCACGGTAGTGTTGTGGTGTTCACCGTCGAGCGTGGTGAAGTGCTTTGACTCGTTCGATGATTTTGCCCAGGCCCTGTGCGAGGAAATGGGCAGCCAGTATCGGTTCGATTCGATGCGCTGGAATCGCTATGAGCTGGAAGGGGATGCGTTCGCTCAGCAAACCGCGTTGTTGCTTAACGGCATGCTTGAGGCAATGCAGCAACTGCGTCTCTCGCAAGTGGCCGATGTCCAGGCCATGGAGCAGCTGTATGCGGCGCTCACCGACCCGTCGCAATGGTTCATCGAAGGGTATACCCACGTCAGTACTGCCAAGATTATCCTGCCACCGGGTTTGAGAAGTGCTTCGGCGGCGGACAGCTTCGCCTATCAACGCGCGCTGTTTGAACTGGCCTTGGCGCAGGCCGAGTTCAACGATGCCGAGATGCCCGAAGAAATTCTCGACCTGCATAGCTATGCCAGTCAACGCCTGAGAGCGCAGTTGCTGGCCGAGCACCCGGTGGATGCCAACTACTTCCCTGACGATCTGATCCTGACATTCTGGTACGCCGAGGCGAATCCAGGTGGGGCAGGCGCCGGTGTTGGCGGCGGCATGCTGGAAACCAAGCGCATGACCTTGACCGAGTTTGCCATTGGCAATCTCAGCTCGCTCAAAGGCGCAGTATTGCACTCGATCGAGCATCGCACTGGCCAACTGATCATGGAGTGGATGAACCACGACTATGTGATGAAGCTGATCGAACAGGTCGACATCGGCGCAAACTATCCGAGATACGTGGCCGACAAACTGGACGACCCGCTGACGCGTGAGCAGCGGGTCAGCAACTTTTCGCGGGAATGGCGCTGTTCGTTGATGTTCAGTGCACTGAGTGCGAAGTTGGCCGGAACCCTGAGCGATGCGGGCTTGCAGTGCGCCGTTGATTACTGCCATGGCAACATAGACCCGCAGGTGCCGGCCATTATGATGATGCCGCTGGCATTCAAGCGTGAACCCTCAGACAGCCAATCTGATTTGGTCAGCGTCATGTACGTGTTTTATTCGGTGCAGCCGGCGTTGGTGTTGTTGTACAGGCCGTTGTACAGCAGCAGTACCCTGATGGAATTCGCTTCGCTTGAGGCGTTGATGGAGGCGATAGCGGAGGCAGGGCCACTACAGGACAGTGTCCTTGAGTGGCTGCAGCCAGAGGCTCGCCCTGTGTATGAGTACGGTGGTTTTCATGAACCGCATCTGGGGCGACCGATCATTGACAGCTCGATTCAGCCGGAGCCGGTCAAGCCAATCAGCTTGGCGACGCAGTTCTGGCGCCTGGACGTCGATGCCAAGCTGTATAAAGCCAATCGTAATTTCCTGGTCGAGTTGGCCGATCGCCAGTCTGTTTCCAATGCCGAGAGTCGTTGGGCGGTGGTGGTTCAAGGTGCCTGGTTGTTGTTCAACGTGACTACCCTGGTTCTGAGCGGGCCGGTGGCGGGCGTCGTTTGGCTGGTGCAGGCGATTCAGGGATTGAAGGGTGACAACGCGGCCCTGGAGCATGGCAGCCAATCCGACAAGATAGCCGCTGTGATCGATATCGTTATGAACTTCGCTATGGCCCTGTTCCATCTGAGTCTTCCCCGTGTGGAGCCGCCAGTGGTCAGCCGCTTGCCCGGTGCTGCATTGTTTAACGGCGCTGCGCCGCAAAGTCCTGGGTTCGAAATCAGCAACCTGGTGCCGGAACAAGGAAAGCTAGGCCTGGCGGGTTCGTTGGCCACGCGTCAAGACCTGCCGCTGGACTTCTCCTGGCGCAACGGGCATGGGCTCAACAGCCTGCCGGAGCAGCAACGCCAAGCGCTGTCCGGCATGCGTTCGGGCGTTTCTTTGAACGGCTTGCAGGCGCTCACGTCCGGGGAGGCCCGTGGCTTGTATGAAGTTGATGGTCATCACTATGCGAAGCTGGCCAGTGACATCTATCGCGTAGAGCTATCGGCGCAAGGTATACGGGTGATTGGCGCTGAAGGCGAACAGGGACCCTGGTTGCGCCGGGAGGACGGGCAATGGCACATCGACGCCGGATTGCGCTTGCTCGGTGGTGGGCCGAAACGGCGATCGGACCAGGCCAGAGAAGCGAACATCAAAGCGTTTGCTGAGCTGAACGCACAGAATGTGACCATGATTGGCGAGCGAAACCGTATTGCTGATGGTTTCGAACTGAGTAAAAGCGTGCGTATCAGTCGAGTAAAGCACGTTGAAAATCTAAAAGCGCAGCGGGGAAAAGTTCCAGACACTGCGGCCGGTGCCAGCTTGATTCTGGCGTTCGACCGAAAGATTGCTGCCGCTCAGGCAGATCTCACGGCTGCCGAGTACCAGGTCTTGGAAGACTGTAAAGAGTTGATAAAGATAACCCTGAAGCTCGATCGGGGACTGACCGAGATGGTTCAGCTGAAGTACGCGCGGCACGAGTTGTTCAGCTTTGCGAAAATACAGCGCAGTTCGCTTCGTCAAGAGTTGATAGAGGATTGTGTAGCCCTTTACAACGATGAGGCCTACCACATTAATTCCCTCGGTGTGAATCCGCTGCTCGATGAGATGGTTGCTCGGCCAATCACTGACCAAGAAATCAGGCATTACGACTTCGTCAACTCATTGGTTGAGAAGGTTGTGGCGCTGAGGTCTGATATTGTTTGGGTATCGAAGCAACTGGACTGGCTATTGGTTGACACGATAAAAGATAACGACATCGTTTTTACCCCGAAACCAGGACAGCCGAAAAGAAGCAAGTCAGCGCAGTTGACAGACTACATTGCGCAGCGCCGACTCACTCATAACGACTTGCAATTGGGCCTGCTCGAAGATCTGGCCGAACTGTGTATCAATCGCAAAGCCGAAGTTGATGAAGAAGTTTTGCTGCAGTACCACAAAAAGTTGTGGAGCGCAGAACTGGACAGTTCGGGCACCGCTCATGGTCAGTTGGCAGCGCTGGAGTTGCCGGTAGCAGACCGGATCAGCGTCTTGACCAGCACACTGAAAGTTTATGAAGCCTTCCAGGGTAACGCGATGTACCTGAGTGAGACAGGTGGTGCGGCTATTAGAGTTGAGCCACTGAAACAGTACCAGGACACCCTGAATACGTTAATTGCGTCGGCAGAGGATGATCTTGCTCAGGCGATACGTGAGTCGGAGTTTTCTGATCCTGTTGTACCTAAACCTCATGTGTATTCGCGCCGAACGGGTAAGCATCGGGTTGTTAAAACCAGTAAGGGACGTAGCGTTATCGCCGAAGAGGTGGAGGTTGATGGCGTTAGTGTTGTGCAGCAGAAGGACTCCAGCGGCAAAAAGGTGCTGAAGACGTTCAACGAGGAGGGGGTTGAACAGGTCGAGGAGCCTGCGGTTGAAGTCCAGCCAGCCCCTGACTCCAGGGATGTGGGCGCCGCAAGAGCGAGTGCTCGCGCCGCACTTGGCCAGGTAGAATCCATTCTCAAATTGGCCAAGCAGTACATCGGGAACAATGAGCCGATTGGCATGCAATCGGTTATCGAAGGACACGTTGAACAACTCAAGGAAGCAAGTACAGCCTTGGAAAGTGCCGGCATCGCCAGTGAGTTCGACACGCAGTTAAGCGATGCCATCAAACGCCTGGGCGACACCCAAACGGATCTATTGAGCAGTTACCACCTGACCACCAGTCATCCTACGGCGGCCAGTCTTCGGTTTCTGTTCAAAGAAAACAAAATAGCCATTAAGCATACCGTCAGCCGAAAAGAGCTTGCGGCCAACGATTATCTGGATGTCTATGAGATCCGGCGTGTGCCGTCACGCCATAACGAGCAGGGCAGGGTCATTTGGGAGGCGCATTTCCACTATAAAGATGCAATGGTTCCGGCACGGCAGTTTGTCAAAGGACATCTCAAAATCTGGTCACAGCGCTTGATAGGTCGAAAAATCCAGATGGAAGCGGCGCGCGGCAGTTCACGTGAGTTATTGGCGGTGTACCGAGGAAACCTGGCGTTGGCTGATGTTGAAGGGATAATACCTTTCACCTGAGTTGTCGGGGCTGTCGCCTCTACAGGACACGCGACGGGTGTTGTGCGGCGGGAACTGCCAGCCCTTGTACGAACGCTGCAATTTGCCGCGTTCCGCGCAAGTGGATGACCGGAACCTGCGGCCCTGCAGCCGTACGCGTGGCTTCGATACCAGGGCGATAGGCACGATCAAAGGTCCACACAAATTTGAGGAAGGTCAGGAACGCCTTGTCGAGTTTCTCGCTGCAGCCGACCGCCAGGTCTGGGCGCGGTCGGTTCAACAGACTGCGCACGATCACCCGGGCAAAGCAGGTGATCCGTGGCGTATCCAGCCAGATGACCAACTGCGCTCGAGGCAGGCGCAAGTCAAAGGTGCGCCGAGCGTAGTTGCCTTCGCACACCCAGGCGTCTGATGACACAGCGTCGCTAACGCGCGCGCGGAATTGTTGTGGGTCGGGTTCTTTCCAGCCGGGCTCCCAGAACAAACGATCCAGGTGCACGACGGGCAGGTTCAGCTGTTGGCCCAGGGCTCGCGCCAAGGTTGATTTACCGCTTCCGGCATTACCCAGAATGACGATGCGCTGCATGGTAGGCGTCCTTTCCGATCAAACCGCTAATTATGCTGGCTTTGCTCGAGTGAAAGCAGATTTCCAGGGTGGCTGTTGGGCCGATGCTGCAAAAAAATTGCATTCACACTGCAGTTTTTTGAATTACCACCTCGTTGCGCTTGCCCGGCACAATCCACGCATGTTTCAAAATATTCCAAAGCATTCCATCTCCATGGACGGAGCCCATTAGGTATTGCGTTTGCGATACTCCGCCTGGCCCTTGGGGGCCGGGCATTTTTTTACTGCCAGGTAGTACGTCTCCCCATGTTTTCCCGCCGTCTGAATAAAGGGTTTGCCCGGCTATTGCCGGCCCCGCTGAATATCCCTCCGAAAGAATGGTTGCGCGCAGGCTGTGGTGTGTTGCTCGGCCTGTTTCTGGCAGGCACGGCCTGCAGCTACTTCTTTGGTGCTGCTGTAGCGCTGCATTTGCTTGGCCCGTTGGCGGCTTCGGCGGTATTGCTGTTTGCCGTACATTCCGGAGCACTGGCACAGCCTTGGCCGTTTGTTGGCAGCTATGCCTGTGCAACGGTGGTAGGGTTGGTGCTGCACCACTGGTTCGGTTCGGCGCTGTGGGTGGCAGCACTGGCGCTGGGGGTGGCATTGGTGGTGATGTGTGTGCTGCGGTGCCTGCACCCACCGGGTGGCGGTGTGGCGGTCAGTGTGGTGTTGGCTGATTCAACGCTCTCGGCGCTGGGAGACCGGGTGTTTGAGCCGATTCTGCTCAACGCTTTGGTACTGCTGGCGGTGGCAGTGGTCTACAACCGCCTGACCGGGGTGCGTTACCCAAAGACCGCTGCGCCGCGCAAGGACTTGCACCATACCTCCGATGCCCTGCCGAGTGAGCGGGTGGGCATCAGTGCCACGGACCTGGATCAGGCGCTGGAGGAGTTGGGCGAGTTTGTCGACATTACCCGCGATGAGCTGGAACGGATCATCCTGGCCACTGAGCAGCATGCGTTGCAGCGCAGCCTTGGCGGGATCACCGCAGCCTCAGTGATGTCGCGGGATGTACAACAGGTTCGCCCTGACACCTCATTACAGCAGGCCTGGCAGTTGGTGTCGGGCCACCACCTCAAAGCCCTGCCGGTGCTGGATGAGGCGCACCAGTTGGTGGGCATCGTGACGCTCAGCGATTTGCTTACCGCGGCGATGGCCCAGGGGCGCTTGAGTTGGCGTGGGCTGTGGCGTCGCCGCCAGGTGCAGGTCGGGCAGATCATGAGTCGACCGGTGATCAGCGTACGCAGTGATGCGCTTGCCGTGACGTTGATCCCGCTGCTCAGCGAGCAGGGCTTGCATTGCCTGCCGGTGCTGGAGGGGGCGCAATTGGTCGGGGTGATTACCCAGACTGACTTGATTGCCGGGCTCAAGCGCCACTTGCTCAACGCCGCAGCAAGCTCAGATCACCGGGTCCCAGCGTTGTGACCAGTCGCTGTCACCGTCGGCAACCAACTGGCGCAAGACCCTGAAGGCCTGCTGCAAGGCTTCGCTGTCGCGCTCGCGGGCATGCACCAGATAAGTGGGATAGGTGAATTCCGGTGCCTGGGGCACGCGCTCGAAGATGCCGCTGTCCAGGTAGCTCTGGACCACACGGGTGCGAAAGTAGCCGCTGCCACCGTTCTCCAGAATGAACTGCAGCGCCAGTGGCCCGAGGTTGAAGCTCAAGGCCGGACGCGCGCATTCGGGCAGGGCCGCATCGTGCTGACGACGGAACGCCTGGCCCCAGTCGATGTAAATGTAAGGTTCGGGTTTATCTTTGCGGCGGATGCGGATGAGCTTTTCTTCCATCAGCTGTTCAACCTGCAGGCCCGGACCGTAGGTAGGCTGATACACCAGCACGGCGTCGAGCACGCCCATTTCCAGTTTGTGCAGCAATGATTCGCCATCGCTGACTTCGCTGCGAATGGCGTGGCTGGGCATGCTGCGGTGCAGCGCACTGACCCAGTCGAGCAGCATTGGGTTACCCAGGCTGACTTCGCCGCCGATATGCAGCACCTGATGGCAGCCTTCGGGCAGCGGCAGGTCGCGGCGTGCGGCTTCCCAGGTTTGCACCAGTTGATTGGCATACACCACGAACGCTTCACCATCGGCGGTGAGGCTGGCACCACTGCGGCTACGGATAAGCAACTGACACGACAACTGTTGCTCGAGCTTTTGCACCCGGGCGCTGATTGCCGTCTGGGTGACATGCAAGCGTTCGGCGGCAGCCACCAGGCTGCCGGTGCGGACGATTTCAAGGAACGTGCGGGCCAGCTCGATATCCATGGAGATTGCCGTTGGGGAAAGGTTGCCCATTCTAATGGCTTTGGGCAGCCAGTAGGAGCGGGCTTGCTGTGGGAGCGGGCTTGCCCCGCGATTGCGGTGTGTCAGGTATAACGAATCGCGGGGCAAGCCCGCTCCTACAACAAGCCCACCCCACCGTACAGTCAGTGGCTATAGTGAACTGATCGTTCAGCGCGGAGCCTGGCCATGGAACTGATCAGTCGAGAACCCTGGTGGCGCGAACCGCCCAAGCCCGGTCAGCGCGAGGAAGATTTGCACTGGGGCTACCTGGAGATCTACAAGGACGGTCATGCCGTATTTGTCGATCAGCGTCCCAGTGAGCGGGAGCTGGCTGAGCGCAAGAGTTGTCGCAATTTCCCTCAGCTAGAAGAGTAAACGGGCGCTGCGGCGCCCGATTTACTCTGCAACTTCAGACCTCGAGTGCCGCATCCGGCCTGGCTGCCGGCACCGGTTTACCAATGGCTTGCTCGACCCGCTGCGCCACTGCCGGATCATCGGCAAAGGGCAGCAGGCTGACGTGCTCATCCACTTCCTGGCTATGGTCGCGCAGGCAGGCGCTGGTCACCAGATAGAAGAACACCACGCCGGTCAGGCAATACACTGCGTACATCCAGCTGTCCATGTCGTTCTCCTCAGGCCAGACGAGCGTTGGCCAGCGCCATTTTTTCATCCGCCACGCGCACGGTGCGCCAGGTGTTGTAGGCCATCAGCAACATGCCGGTGAGGAAGAACACGCCGCCAATAAAGCGCACCAGGAAGCCCGGGTGGCTGGCCACCAGTGCCTCGACAAAGGAGTAGGTGAGGGTGCCGTCTTCGTTGGTGGCACGCCACATCAACCCCTGGGTGATGCCATTGACCCACATCGACGCGATGTACAGCACGGTGCCAATGGTCGCCAGCCAGAAATGCAAGTTGATCAGGCCGATGCTGTGCATCTGCTCGCGGCCGAAGACTTTCGGGATCATGTGGTAGAGCGAGCCGAAGGTAATCATCGCGACCCAGCCCAGTGCGCCAGCGTGTACGTGACCGATGGTCCAGTCGGTGTAGTGCGACAAGGCGTTGACCGTCTTGATCGCCATCATCGGGCCTTCGAAGGTCGACATCCCGTAGAACGCCAGCGACAGCACCAGAAAGCGCAGGATCGGGTCGGTGCGCAGCTTATGCCAGGCGCCGGAGAGGGTCATCATGCCGTTGATCATGCCGCCCCAGCTGGGTGCCAGAAGGATCAGCGACATGGCCATGCCCAGCGACTGCGCCCAATCTGGCAGTGCGGTGTAGTGCAAGTGGTGGGGACCGGCCCAGATATACAGGGTGATCAATGCCCAGAAGTGCACGATCGACAGGCGATAGGAGTACACCGGCCGGCCCACCTGCTTGGGCACGAAGTAGTACATCATGCCGAGGAAACCTGTGGTCAGGAAGAAGCCCACGGCGTTATGGCCATACCACCACTGCACCATGGCGTCGGTGGCCCCGGAGTACACCGGATAGGACTTGAACCAGCTGACCGGAATCGACAGGTGGTTCACCACGTGCAGCATGGCGATCACCACGATGAAGGCACCGAAGAACCAGTTGCCCACATAGATGTGCTTGGCTTTGCGCCGCATCAGGGTCGCGAAGAACACGACGCCGTAGGCCACCCAGACTATGGCCATCCACACGGCGCCAGTGAACTCGATCTCGGCGTATTCCTTGGTGGTGGTCAGGCCCAGCGGCAGGCTGATCAGCATGATGACGATGGTCGCCTGCCAGCCCCAGAAGGTGAACGCTGCCAGCTTGTCGCTGTAAAGCCGGACCTGGCAGGTACGCTGCACGGCATAGTAACTGGCGGCAAATTGCGCGCTGCCAGCGAAGCCGAAGATCACCAGGCTGGTGTGCAAGGGGCGTAAACGGCCAAAGCTGGTCCAGGGCAGTTCCAGGTTGAGTTCCGGCCAAACCAATTGAGAGGCGATCCATACGCCCATCGCCATGCCGACGATGCCCCAGAACACCGTCATGATGACGAATTGCCGGACCACTTTGTAGTTATAGGCTTGGGCCTGTTGATGTGTGCTCATCGCTAGTTTCCACAGTTCCTGTAGGGCGCGTCCTTCCTGGAAGGGGTAGGACATTGGCGCAGACTGTAGGAACTTGCCCACTTTCAAAACAGGCTCAGAAACTGGGCAGAACAGCGGATCAGATAATAGCCCCGTATTTACTGGGGAAAAGCTTCTCTGATCCGCTCAGGGTGCGACGAAATATCTCTGTTCTGCCGTTCATCGCACCGCTTGACGTGCTTTTATGCCGCAGCCTGCAGACGCTGGATTTGCCTTGACAGCACCTTTGACCGGACGCAGAATTTCGAAAAACTTTGCGCGCAAAGTTTTGCCTTGATCCTAAGGTCATGTCAGTTCAGCGCGATCAAAAATGAAGCCAATCCGCCAATGAGTCTGTAAGACGGTGCTTACACATTGTCAGCAAACAGAACTAATAGAGCGGGACACTATAAGAACGACGGGAGCAACAGATGAAGCTATCAAAGGAACTCGTCCTACAGGCAAAAGCGACGTTCGGGACGCCAACCTACCTCTATGACGAGGCAGTGCTACGCAGTAGCTACAACGAGTTGCGCAATGCACTGCCGGACTGTGTCGACATTTTCTATGCGCTGAAAGTGAATCCCAACCTGTCCCTGGTGAAGTTGATTCGCTCCTACGGTGGCAACACGGAAGTCTGCTCGCTGGGCGAGCTGGAAATTGCCCTGAAGGCGGGTGTGGCGCCGCAGGACATTATTCTGCTAGGCCCGTACAAGAAGCCGGAGGAGCACCGCCGAGCGCTTGAGGTCGGGGTGTTCGCCATTGTGGTTGAGTCCGAAAGCGAGTTGCGCAAGTTGTCTGTCCTGGCTGGGGAGCTCGGGTGTCAGGCACCGGTCGCCATTCGCATCAATCCGAACTTCTCGGCGGCAGGTTCTCCCTGGAAGATGGGCGGGCGGCCCACGCATTTCGGCATCCAGGAAGACACCGCAGTGGCCAACTTTGCCGAGTACCTGGCGCTGCCCAATATCCGCATCAAGGGTATTCACGTCTACAACGGCACCAAGATCCTCGACGCCCAGTCGGTGTATGACAACGCCGCGTACATCCTCGAGCTGTTCCGCAACCTGTCCCGGCGCCACCAGTTGGACATGCGTATGGTCGATGTCGGTGGCGGCCTGGGTATCAAGTATTACGAAAACGAAAAAGAGCTGGATACGGCTGAACTCAAACAGTTGCTGGCGCCGCTGTTCAATGACTTCCATCACGAGTTCCCGCAAACCCGCATCATTCTGGAGTCCGGGCGCTTCATCGCCGGTAAATGCGGCGCGTTGCTGGTGACGGTCGACAACATCAAGGAAAACCACGGCAAGCTGTTCGCCGTCACCGATGGCGGGACCAACTGCCATGGTGCAGCGGCAGGCAGCGGACAGGTGCTCAAGCGCAATTTCAATATTGTCAAAGTGACAGGCAGTTCTGCCGCGCCGCTGTGCCAGTACCATGTCTCCGGGCCGCTCTGTAGTCCTGATGATCTGCTGGGCCGGGATGTGTGCCTGGCAACCTTGCAGGAGGGCGACCTGCTGGCCGTAACCGCCTCAGGCGCCTACGGCCCCTCGGCCTCGCCGACGCTGTTCCATAGTCATGGACATCCGGCCGAGGTAGTGGTCAGCAACGACCAGCTGTTTCTCGTCCGTGCGCGCCAGACGGCCCTGGACATTCGCGACAGCCATGCCGACGTACCGCTTGAAGCGATGCTCAGCAAAGCCACGGCCAATGAACCAGACGCTGATCTGTGTGCGGCAACCCAACGTCAGTTGAGCGATATTTTGCGCGTGGTGCTGAAGCTGCCGGAAGGCACGCTTATCAATGCCGACTCGCATCTGCGTGACGACCTGGGGCTGGACTCGCTGACCTCCATGGAGCTGTTGATCAGCCTGGAAGACGAAATCGAAGGCCTGAATTCAACACATAAGTGCAACGCTCGCCCCTGCATAAACTTCGTACGGCGTCTTCCAGCCCAGGCGTTTTCGCGGGCGTAAATTGATCTTCGTTACCACGCGACTGACCGCCTCGACGGTCAGCTTGCTGAAGTCGCCGCCCTTGGGAAAATACTGCCGGAGCAGGCCGTTGGTATTTTCATTAGTGCCTCGCTGCCAGGATGAATAGGGTTCTGCAAAAAAGACTTGGCACTGGCTCCGATGCGCAATGCGTTCATGCCCGGCAAACTCCTTCCCGTTATCCAGCGTCAGCGTGTGAACAGCATGCCCCTTGAGCAACAGATTGATCGCCCGCGTTACCTGCCGGCGCGTCCTGCGCTTGACCGGATAGGCGCTCAGGTAGCCGCTTTTACGATCAACCAGCGTGACCAGATTGCCGCCTACGCCATGCACCGTGTCACCCTCCCAATCACCTAGACGCTCGCGGGCTTCGACCTCAGCAGGGCGCTCGGTTATCGATACGCGATTACGCAACTGTCCGCGCCGGTCGTGGCTTCCGTAGCGTTTTCGGTACAGCTTCCTGCGGTGCCGCAAATACTTGTATAACTCGCCACCTGCGTGTTTGTCGGTGGCGATAAACCGATAAATCCACTCGTGACTGACCGCGCGCTCCGGCTGCTCTTGCTTCAGGCGCTGAGCAATCTGCTCCGGGCTCATACCGTGTTTTAGCCAGAGCGGCAGATAATGGCTGAACCACGTTAATGGCTTGCAGTGCTTGCGCGCCTGCGCTCGACGGGCATCACTTTCATGGGTCGCAGCAACCGCTTTGTAGGTCTTCTGGGAGCTGTTGCGGCGAACCTCACGACTGATCGTCGAGGGATGTACGCCAACCTGTTTCGCGATGCTTGCCTGGCTTTTTCCGGCGCTCAGACCGGCCTCAATCTGGTAACGTTGGCCCTGAGTCAGCTGCCGGTAATGCGTAGTCATCTGCGCTTGAATCCTTCGGTGTGAGAGCCTGGATTCTACCGGTGGCTGACTCTCTGCCTATCGTTTCAAACGTTGCACTTATTCTATGAATTCAGGAGGGTTTTTCGTCAACCCGGACACCATCGTTCCAAAACACTTCAACACGGTAGCGACCCTGGCCGGCTACATCGATGCGCATCGCCAGCCACGGGTGGCGCAACGATCCGTGGAGGCTCTCGAGGTGCAACATGAAAGCGCGTGAAGTTCTGTTGCAGGACGTACTGGAAACCCGTAATGGCCTGCATCCCGACAAGCCGGCGATCATCTATGCCGATGAGGCCTATACCTATGCGCAGCTGGATGAAGCAAGCGCGCGCCTGGCAGCCGGGCTGCAGGCAAATGGCTTGCAGCGTCAGGAGCGGGTTGTGGTGTGCCTGGGCAACCGGGTTGAGATGGTCTGTGCTTTTTGGGGCATCCTCAAGGCCGGTGGCGTAGTGGTCAATGTCGGTCTGGAAACCACGGCTGACAGCCTCGACTATATCGTGCGTGATGCCGAGGCATCGGTGTTGATCACCACCACCGATAAAATCGCCAGTATGCCGGCCAGCATCGCTGAACTAAGCCATCTGCGGCAGATCGTGCTGCTCGACGGCGAAGCCGGATCAGCCGTGGCCCAGACCTTCGAGAGCCTGCTCGGTCAGGGTGCCGGTGTACCGCTGCCAAGCGGCAACCTGGACCTGGACCTGGCAGCGATCATCTACACCTCCGGCTCTACCGGTGCGCCCAAGGGCGTCATGCTCACGCATCGCAATATGCTGGCGGCGTTGGCGTCACTGCACACTTACCTGGGCTACAACGAGCACGACAACGTGCTCTGCGCGTTGCCGTTGTCCTTCGACTACGGCCTGTATCAGATGATCATGGCCATCGACGCCGGGGCCACCCTGGTGTTGGAAAAGGAATTCACCTGGCCGATTTTCCTGATCAAGAAGATCCGCCAGTACCAGATCACGGTGATCCCGTTCGTGCCAACCATGCTGACCTTGCTGCATGAGTATGCGCGCAAGCGCGAGGCCGTCTTCGCCGATGTACGGATGGTGACCAACACCGGCGCAGCGCTCAAGGCACCGCATATCGCCCAAATGAAAGCGCTGTTTCCCCAGGCGCAGATTTTCTCGATGTACGGGCTGACCGAATGCAAGCGGTGTACTTACCTGCCACCTGAAGACATCGACAGCAAGCCGGGCAGCGTTGGTATAGCCATTCCCAACACCGAGTTGTGGCTGGTCGACGAGCAGGACCGGCGTATCGACGAGCCCCATCGGGTGGGCCAGTTGGTCATACGGGGTGCCACGGTCATGGCGGGCTATTGGCGCAACCCTACAGCTACCGCACTCAAGCTCAAACCCGGGCGCTATCCGGGTGAAAGCGTGCTGTACACCGGTGACTATTGCAGCCTCGACGAAGATGGCTATCTGTATTTTCGCGGGCGCATGGACCACATGATCAAGTCGCGCGGCATGAAGGTCAGCCCCAGTGAAGTGGAAAACTTCCTCTATGCCATTGCGGGTGTGGAAGCCGCCGCCGTGGTGGGGATCGAGCATGATTCGGTCGGCGAAGGGTTGTGCGCGTTCATCACCCTGGAGCAGGGGGTAGGCCTGACTGCCGGGCAACTGCTAGAGCAGTGTCGGCACGGCCTGGAACCGCACAAGGTGCCGTTGTCCATCAGTATCGAAAGCAGCCTGCCGCGTACCGCCAACGGCAAAATCGACCTGCAGCAGTTACAGCGCTCGGCACACAACGCCCAGCTGATGATTGCCGGATGAGCGCCAGGGCGCGCCGGATGAAGAGGGAGGTAGGGCCATGATTCAAGGTCGAAGCGGTCGCGACCGGTCGCTGGATGTCAACGGCAACCACTTTGCCTTGCGTACCTGGGGCAAGGAAGGCGGTCGCCCGGTGTTGGCGCTGCACGGCTGGCTTGATAATGCCGCGTCTTTCGAACTGATCGCCCCCAGGCTGCACGACTGCTTTGTGGTGGCGCCGGATCTGGCCGGACACGGCCGGTCTGATCACCGCCGGGCCGACAGTGGCTACTACCTGTGGGAACACGCCGATGACATGAATGCCTTGGTCGAGTGCCTGGGCTGGAAGCGCTTTGGCGTGCTGGGTCACTCCATGGGCAGCGGTGTGGCGTCGATTCTGGCGGCGATGAACCGCAATATCGAGCATATGGTGTTCATCGATGGCATGGGCGCGCCCTTTACCGTGGACGACGGCCAGACCGTCGAGCACCTGCGCAAGTCCCAACGCTTGCTGCGCCTGGCACTGCGTACACGTATGCACGGTTTCAGCGGGCCGGAAGAAGCCCAGTTCAGTAGCCTGGAAACGGCCATCAGTGAGCGGCGCAACAGCATCGACGGCAGCCTGAGTGCCGAAGGGGCCAGGTTGCTGGCGATGCGTGACCTGATCAACCTCGGTCATGGATACCGTTGGCGCCATGACCCGCGCCTGGTGCTGCCAGAACCCTTGCAACTGACGGAGCGTCAAGCCTGTGAGTTCCTGCAACAGATCACCTGCCCACTGCAACTGATGCTCGGACGCCAAGGGCTGTTCGCTGGCGACGCATTCGAAAAACGCAAAAGTGCGTTGCCCCCGGGTACCCAGGTGCATTGGCACGACGGTGGCCATCACTTTCACCTGGATGCCCCGAGCACCGCGTTGATCGAGCAGCTCAATATGGCGCTGGCAGCCAGTGATCCGGGCCCGCAACAACGCATTGTCAATCAATAACGGAGTATGTACGTGAAAGAGTTCTGGATTGCGCCATCTATTCTGGCGGCAGATTTCGCCCGCCTGGGCGAGGAGGCCGAGCAGGTGCTGGCGGCAGGCGCCGATGTTATCCATATCGATGTGATGGACAACCATTATGTACCCAACCTGACCATGGGCCCGCAGTTCTGCAAGGCGTTGCGCAGCCACGGTATCACCGCACCGATTGATGTGCATCTGATGGTGACCCCGGTCGATAGCATGATTCAAGCCTTCGCAGAAGCCGGCGCCGACTACATTTCGATCCATCCGGAGGCCACCCAGCACCTGGACCGTTCGATTCAGCTGATCAAGGACCTGGGCTGCAAGGCGGGCCTGGTGTTCAACCCGGCCAGCACCCTGGAGGCTGCCCAGTATGTGCTCGATCGTCTCGACCTGATCCTGTTGATGTCGGTTAACCCGGGCTTTGGCGGTCAGCGTTTCATCCCGCAGGTGTTGCCCAAGATTGCCGCAGCGCGCAAGCTGATCGACGAGAGTGGCCTAAACATCCGCCTGGAAGTCGACGGCGGGGTCAATCTGCAGACCATTGGTCAGGTCGCAGCTGCCGGCGCAGACATGTTCGTTGCGGGTACGGCAATCTTCGCTGAACGTGATTACCGCGCCACGATTTCGGCCTTGCGCCATGAGATCAGCGCGGCTGTGTCACACCATAACCAATAAGTGGTCTTACCCACGATTTGCGTGAATCCTGCATGAGTTATCTGTCTTTGCACATTGAATCCGAAATTACATTACAGCCGTTTGCGCGGGGCTGGGGGGGCGGGCATGCTTGACCCTACCTTCGACTTCGACAAAATGCTGTGCTTCTCGCTGTACGCGACGGCCAACGCCATGGTTCGCGATTATGCCGAACCCTTGAAGCAGCGCGGCATCACTTATCCGCAGTTGCTGGTGATGGCCGGATTGTGGGGTCAGGACGATGTGTCGATGAGTACCTTGAGTGAGTTGACCCTGTTTGACCTGGGCACCTTGACGCCGATTGTCAAACGCCTGGCCGATAACGGCTTCATCACCGTCTACCTGGACCCCAACGACCGTCGGCGACGTAACCTGTTGCTGACCGACAAAGGCCGTGCCCTCAAGGAAGAGGCGGCCATGGTCTTCAATAACATGGCCTGCAAGATCGACCTGGTGGAAAGTGATGTGCAGCAGGTGCTCAACGTGTGTCAGCGCATTCGTTCACGCTTGCGCTGAAGGCAGTGTAGGAGCGGACTTGTTGTAGGAGCGGGCTTGCCCCGCGAAGCGATGTGACTGACAGAACGCAATCGCGGGGCAAGCCCGCTCCTACAAGGGTAGGTCAGCGCTGCAGAAACGCTGGCGTGTTGAAGTTACTCAAGCGCAGGTCATCCTCGGGGTACTCAAGCGCCCGCACCGGGTGCTTGAGCAAGGCCCGTTGAATGCCGCGGTCGCCTTGCTGCCAGGCCCGCTCAAGCTCGCCACGCAAGGCGCAAGGTATCAGGCTGAACATTGGCTGCCAGTAGCCACTCTGGCGGATCATCACCGGCTGCTGTTGATCATCGGCCTGGCTCAGCAGGTCCAGCACCAGGCGGCGATCGATCATCGGCGCATCGCAGGCCAGCACCAGCATCCAGGGGTGGCGAGCGACCGCCAGCCCAGCCAGTACTCCGGCCAGCGGCCCGGGAAAGTCAGCTTCGGCGTCACTCACCAGTTGATCAGCGTAAGGTTGGTACTGCGTCTGATTACGGTTGCAGGAGATGATCAGGTCGTCAGTCAAAGGCCGCACCACGGCTTGCACATGGGCAATCAGCGGTTTGCCCTGCCATTCCAGCAGACCTTTGTCCTGGCCGCCCATGCGCTGGCCACGACCGCCAGCGAGCAGAAGAACAGAGCAGGGTGGCGTGGTGGCGGGCATGGGTAAGGTTCCAGGTTGATTCAACGGTTCACCATCCCATGCACGCCACCGCCTGTCCAGATCAGTGCTCCTGCGGCGTTGCTTCAAGCTCATTGCGCTGGGCCCGGCGTTTGCTGGTCAGGCGCATGACCACCACGAAGAACACCGGCACGAACACCACTGCCAAGGTGGCACTCAGCATGCCGCCAATCACCCCGGTACCGATGGCTTGCTGGCTGGCGGAGCTGGCGCCGCTGGCGATGGCCAATGGCACTACGCCGAGGATGAACGCCAGCGAAGTCATGACAATCGGCCGCAAGCGCAAGCGGGCAGCCTGCACGGTAGCTTCAACCAGATCATGGCCTTCATCGACCAGGTGTTTGGCAAACTCGATAATCAGGATGGCGTTCTTCGCCGACAGGCCGATCAGGGTGATCAAGCCGACTTTGAAGAACACGTCGTTGGGCATCCCGCGCAGGCTCACGGCCAGTACCGCACCGAGCACACCCAGCGGCACTACCAGCAGTACGGCGGTCGGAATCGACCAGCTTTCGTACAGCGCCGCCAGGCACAGGAACACCACCAGCAGCGACAAGGCCATCAGCATCGGCGCCTGGGCGCCCGACAGACGCTCCTGCAACGACAGCCCCGTCCACTCCAGGCCCATTCCCGCAGGCAACTGATCGACCAGACGCTGGATTTCTTCCATGGCCTGACCCGAGCTGTAACCTGGGGCTGGTTCACCCGACACGGCAACCGCCGGATAGCCGTTGTAGCGCGTCAGCTGCACCGGGCCTTTGACCCACTTGGCCTGGACGAAGGCCGACAACGGCACCATCTTGCCACTGCTGTTGCGCACGTGAATCTTCAGCAGGTCTTCGACCTGAGCGCGCTGGTCGCCTTCGGCTTGCACCACCACGCGCTGCATGCGCCCCTGGTTGGGGAAGTCGTTGACGTAGCTGGAGCCTACCGCCGTGTTGAGCACGTTACCGATGTCGGCGAACGAAACACCGAGGGCATTGGCCTGTTTGCGGTCAACCTCAAGCTGCACTTGCGGGCTTTCCGCCAACGCACTCTCGCGCACGTTGACCAGCAGCGGGCTTTTCTCGGCGGCGGCCAACAGTTGGTCACGCGCTTGCATCAAACCCGTGTGCCCGAGGCCGCCACGGTCTTGCAGGCGGAACTCGAAGCCAGTGGAGTTACCCAGGCCGTCCACCGGCGGTGGCAATACCGAGTAGGCAATGGCGTCCTTGAGCTGACTAAACGCTGCGTTAGCGCGGTCGGCGATTGACTGAGCGCTGTCCTCGGCACCCCGTTCGGACCAGTCTTTGAGGGTGGTGAAGGCCAGCGCAGCGTTCTGGCCATCGCCAGAAAAACTGAAGCCAAGCACCAGGGTGCTGTTACCCACGCCCGGTTCCGTGGCGTTGTGCGCCTCGATTTGTGCTGCAACCGCTTCGGTACGTGCGCGGCTGGCGCCAGGCGGCAGCTGGATATCGGTAATGGTGTAACCCTGGTCTTCGGTGGGCAGGAACGAAGAGGGCAGTTGGTTGAAGCCATACACCAGGCCTGCGACCAGCACCAGGTAAACCAACAGGTAGCGGCCGGTGCGTTTGAGTGCCCGGACTACCCAGTGCTGGTAGCCATTGCTCAGCGCCTCGAAGCGCCGGTTGAACCAGCCGAAGAACCCGGTTTTGTGCTGATGCTCACCTTTGCCGACAGG
Source organism: Pseudomonas sp. NUPR-001 (assembly GCF_052147955.1). Lineage (NCBI taxonomy): Bacteria > Pseudomonadati > Pseudomonadota > Gammaproteobacteria > Pseudomonadales > Pseudomonadaceae > Pseudomonas > Pseudomonas sp. NUPR-001. The sequence goes on along the minus strand of NZ_CP197353.1, from coordinate 3,251,570 downwards.
TTTGAGCAGGGTGGCGCACAGGGCCGGAGTCAGGCTCAGGGCGAGGAAGGCGGAAAACAGAATCGACACGGCCATGGACAGTGAGAACTGCTGGTAAATCACCCCCACCGAGCCGGTCATGAAGGCCATCGGCAGGAACACGGCGACCAGCACCAGGGTGATGCCGATAATCGCGCCGCTGATCTGGCCCATGGCCTTTTTCGTCGCCTCGCGTGGCGCCAGACCTTCTTCGCTCATGATCCGTTCGACGTTCTCGACCACCACGATGGCATCGTCCACCAGGATACCAATGGCCAAAACCATACCGAACAAGGTCAAGACGTTGACCGAAAAGCCCAGCGCCAGCATCACCGCAAAGGTGCCCATCAACGCCACGGGCACCACCAGGGTCGGGATCAGGGTATAGCGGATGTTCTGCAGGAACAGGAACATCACGGCGAACACCAGGGCCATGGCTTCGAGCAGGGTGGTGATCACCTGCTGGATCGACACCTTGACGAACGGCGAGGTGTCGTAGGGAATTTCGAAACGGGTGCCCGGCGGCAAGTAGCGCGACAGTTCGTCGAGTTTGCCGCGAACCAGATTCGCGGTTTCCATGGCGTTGGCACCCGGCGACAGTTTCACGCTGAACGCACTGGTCGGCTTGCCATTGAGGCGCGTGCCGTACAGGTATTCCTGGCTGCCGATTTCGACCCGGGCGACATCACCGATGGTCACCCGCGAGCCGTCAGGGTTGGCGCGCAAGACGATATCGGAGAACTCCTGCACGGTACTCAGTTGCCCCTTGATGATCACGTTGGCGGTGATTTCCTGACTGCCGGTACCGGGCAAGTCGCCGATGCTGCCCGGGGCGACCTGGGCGTTCTGGGCGGCAATCGCCTCATTGACGTCATCGGGGGTGAGGTTGAAACCGATCAACTTGCGCGGGTCGATCCAGATCCGCATGGCGCGTTCGGCACCGTACAACTGGGCCTTGCCGACGCCCTTGAGGCGACGGATCTCGTTCATCACGTTGCGTGCCAGAAAGTCGCTCAAGGTGACTTCGTCCACACGGCCATCTTCGGCGGTGAGGGTGACCATCAACAGAAAGCCGGTTGACACCTTCTCCACTTGCAGCCCTTGCTGGGTGACGGGGCGTGGCAAGCGCGACTCTACGACTTTCAGGCGGTTCTGTACGTCCACCTGGGCGAGGTCCGGGTTCGTGCCCGGCTCGAAGGTCGCAGTAATCAGGGCGCTGCCCAGGCTGCTCTGGGAGCTGAAATAGAGCAGGTTGTCGGCGCCGTTGAGCTCTTCTTCAATCAGGCTGACCACGCTTTCGTCGATGGTCTGAGCCGATGCGCCGGGATAGACGGCGTAAACCTCGACTTGTGGCGGCGCTACGTCGGGGTATTGGGCAACGGGCAACTGCGGTAACGCCAGGGCGCCGACCAGCACAATAAACAGTGCGACCACCCAGGCGAAAATCGGGCGGTCGATAAAAAACTGCGGCATGAATCAGGCCCTCACTGGCCAGTGTTCTGAACGATGGACGGCGTGTGTTTGCCGGCGTTGTCGACCCGTACCTGGTCGCCTGGCGTGACGTGTTGCAAGCCTTCAACCACCACCCGATCGCCTGGAGCCAGGCCTTGGCTGACGATCCAGCGGTCGTTTTGCACGGCCCCGAGGACCACGGAGCGTTCCTGTATGCGTTGCTCGGCATCTACCAGCAACACCCGCGGCTGGCCGGCACTGTCACGCAAAATGGCACGCTGTGGCACGCTGATGCCTTGCTGCTTGATGGCCTGGTCAAGGCGTACGCGGATGAAGCTGCCGGGCAGCAGGTCGAGGTCTGGGTTGGGGAACTCGCTGCGCAGGGTGATCTGCCCGGTGCTGGGGTCAACGCTGATGTCGGAGAACAGCAACTTGCCCGGCAGTGGGTAAGGCGTGCCGTCATCCTGAATCAGGGTCGCACCGGCCTGATCCTGGCCGACCTGCTGCAGTTCACCGGCGCGCAGTGCGCGGCGCAGTGCATTGAGCTCGCGGGTTGACTGGGTCACGTCAGCGTGGATTGGGTCCAGCTGCTGGATGGTTGCCAAGGGGGTGCTTTCGTTCTGCCCAACCAAGGCGCCCTCGGTCACTAGCGCGCGGCCAATGCGTCCGGAAATCGGCGCCGTTACCGTGGCGTAACTCAAGTTCAGGCGCGCACGTTCCAGCGCCGCTTTGGCTTCGGCCACTGCCGCATCAGCCTGCATGAACGCGGCACGGGCGTTATCGTGGTCCTGGCGGCTGACGGCGTTGATGGCGATCAGCTCGCGGTAGCGTTCATCCTGCAGACGCGCCTGGTAGCGGTTGGCCTCGGCTTTGGCCAGGCTGGCCCGGGCACTGTCGTAGTCAGCCTGGAAGGGCGCCGGGTCGATGCGAAACAGCACATCGCCTTGTTTGACATCACTGCCTTCGCGGTACACCCGCTTGAGCACTACCCCGGCTACCCGTGCGCGCACTTCGGCCGTACGCGGGGCCAGAATGCGGCCATTGAGTTCGGTACTGATGGCCAGCGCTTCGACGCGTACGGTTTCGACGCTCACCGCGCTGGGTGGTGTTTGTTCCTCGTCAGGGGTGCTGTCTTTGCAGGCACTGAGCGGCAGGGCAACAACCAGCAACGCCAGCAAGGCGCGCAGACGGACAGGGCTTGAACTGAACATGCGGATCTTCCATAAATGACCCGGCAATGCTAAGGCAGGAGGCCAACGTCCAACTGTTAAGCTGTGTAGGCCGAGTGTGAAAAAGTGTGAAGGGTTGCGCTGGCGGCGCGTCAGGTCCTATATCCTTGCCTGACTTTCCCAGCCTGTCAAACTACCCATGCCCAACATCCTTCTGGTCGAAGACGACTGCGCCTTGTCTGAACTGATTGCCAGCTACCTGCAACGCAACGATTTTTGCGTCAGCGTGATTGCCCGTGGTGACCACGTGCTGGCCGAGGCCCGGCGCAGTAAACCGGACCTGGTGATTCTCGACCTGATGCTGCCAGGCCTTGATGGGCTGCAGGTGTGCCGCCTGCTGCGCGCCGAATCGCAGTCGTTGCCGATTCTCATGCTGACCGCCCGCGATGACAGCCATGATCAGGTGCTGGGCCTGGAGATGGGGGCCGACGACTATGTCACCAAGCCCTGTGAACCCCGTGTGCTGCTGGCACGGGTGCGCACCTTGTTACGCCGCAGTAGCATTAACGAGCCACGCCTGGACACCGACCTGATCGTGGTCGGCGGCCTGCGTATCGACCTGGCAGAGCGCACCGTGTTCTGGCGCGATCAGTCGGTGGAACTGTCCAGCGGCGAGTACAACTTGCTGGTGGTGCTGGCCCGTAACGCCGGGGTGGTACTCAGCCGCGACCGGATTCTGCAACAACTGCGCGGCATCGAATTCAACGGCACAGATCGCTCGGTCGACGTGGCGATTTCCAAATTGCGGCGCAAGTTCGATGACAGCGCCGGTGAAGCGCGCAAAATCAAGACGGTGTGGGGCAAGGGCTACTTGTTCAGTCGTTTGGAGTGGGAGTACTGATGCCAGCATGCTGAAGATTCTGGTTCGCCTGTACCTGGTCATCATCGTCGCTTACGCAGGTGCACTGCTGCTGATTCCCGACGCGATTGTCGGTGCCTTCCATGAGCGCTTCATTGCCTACAACCTGGATCAGGCCAAGGGCGTACAGAAGCTTATCGTCGAGCGCTTTCGTCAAGTGCCCGAGGCGCGTTGGCCGACGGTGGCCGACGAGCTGGCGGCCGATTTTGCGCCGCTGCAAATCGAGTTGCGCCGTCAGGACCAGCTCGGCTTGCCGCCCGCCGATCAGGTGCGACTGGCGGGCGGGGAGAATGTCGTGCAGTTGGGCGACTGGGGCTATTACAAGTCTGCGCTGGCGCCGCTGGATGGCACCTGGGCGGTGGAACTGCGTAATCCCCCGGATCCGATGGACATCAACCTGCTGTCCTGGGGCGTTACCGTACTGATTGTTGCCGCCTTGCTGGGCTGCCTGTTGCTCTGGGTCTGGCCGCACTGGCGTGATCTGGAACGCCTGAAGGAAACCGCGCGGCGCCTGGGCCAAGGGCAATTGTCGGAGCGTACGCACATCCCGGCGCGTTCAAACATCGGTGAACTGGCCCAGGTGTTCGACACCATGGCCCAGGACGTTGAGCGGTTGCTGACGCAGCAGCGCGAGCTGCTCAACGCCGTCTCGCACGAATTGCGCACACCCTTGACCCGCCTGGATTTTGGTCTGGTGCTGCTGTTCGATAAAGTGCCCAGCCATTGCCGCAAGCGTCTGCTGGAGCTGGTCGGGCATGTGCGGGAGCTGGACGAACTGGTGCTGGAATTGCTGTCGTACAGCCGCTTGCAGAACATCGACCAGGCGCGTGAGCGCGTTGAAGTGTCGTTGCTGGAGCTGGTCGACAGCATCCTTGGCAGCTTTGCCGAAGAGCTTGATGGCCGCGGTATCGAATGGCAGGTGTGCGCTGAAGACAACCTGCCGCGCTTTATTCTCGACCCACGCTTGACCGCCCGGGCGGTGCAGAACCTGGTGCGCAACGCGATGCGCTACTGTGACCGGCAGCTATTGTTGCGCCTGAGTCTGGATGCCGAAGGACACTGCCTGCTGACCGTTGAAGATGACGGTATTGGCATTCCGGCGGACCAGCGTGAACTGATTTTCCAGCCGTTCTATCGGCTTGATCGGAGCCGTGACCGTGCTACTGGTGGTTTTGGTTTGGGCTTGGCAATCAGCCGACGGGCGATCGAGGGGCAGGGCGGCACCTTGACCGTTCAGCAATCGGCGCTGGGCGGGGCACAGTTCAGAATCCGCCTGCCACGCAGCACTCCCCGGTAGGAGCGGGCTTGCCCCGCGATAGCGGTCCATCTGTCACATCGCCTCGCGGGGCAAGCCCGCTCCTACAAGCGCGTAGGGGATCTACACTTAATGTGGCTGTTTTTTTTTCGCGGAGCTGATCATGTGCAGATTATCGCCTCTCGGCCTTTGCCTGCTTGTGTCACTGGCGGCTGCCCCGGCGCTGGCCGAAACGGTGGTGCCGCTCAAGGGCCAGAGCTCGCAGCAAACCCAGCAGGACATCAGTGAATGTCACACCATCGCCAACAGCAGTACCAATACGGCGCCAGTGGCCGGCGGTCGGGTGCGTGGTGCGGCGGTCGGTGCTGCCGCCGGTGCAGTGGGGGCGCAGGTGCGGGGCAACCAACACGACGAAATCTATGACCGCGTCGACGACGATGTGAAGCAGGACTACCGGCAGAACCGCGCCAAAGAAACCGCAGCCGCGGGGGCCGTGGTGGGCGGTGCCCATCAACGCCAGGAGCGTCGTCAGCAACGCCGCAGCAACGAGTCGAACGCTGCTACGGCGTATACCAGCTGCCTGCAAGGCAAGGGTTATCAGGTATCGCCCTGACTAGCCTCTGGCTACCAGCCTTTGACGCCATGCATGTCCGGCAGCCGGTGGGCGATGCCTTTGTGGCAGTCAATGCAGGTGGCTTCCCCTTTGGCCAGTGAAGTCGAGTGCATGGCCGCCGCGCGCTTGCTCTGGCGGGTGAAGTCCATGAATTCGAAGTTGTGACAGTTACGGCACTCGCGTGAATCGTTGGCCTTGAGCCTGGCCCACTCGTGTTCGGCCAGTTCCCGGCGCAGTTCGAGGAATTTGTCGCGGGTATCGATGGTGCCGAAGATCTTGCCCCACACCTCTTTGGAGGCCTGCATCTTGCGTGCAATTTTGTGCGTCCATTCGTGCGGCACATGGCAGTCGGGGCAACTGGCGCGTACTCCGGAGCGGTTGGTGTAGTGGATGGTCTCCTTCAACTCGACGAACACGTTGTCGCGCATTTCGTGGCACGAGACGCAGAATTTTTCCGTGTTGGTCAGCTCCAGTGCGGTGTTGAAGCCACCCCAGAAAATAATCCCGGCAATAAAGCCGCCCAGGGTCAAAAAGCCCAGGCTGAAATACACGCTCGGCCGACAGAGGATGCCCCAGTATTCCTTAAGCAGGGCGAACAGTGCTTTCATGGCGCCTCCTCAAGGTTTTTTCGTGGCGTTGGCGTCGTCTTGCAGGATTTTGTCGATGGTTTCGAAGCTGTTGCCCACCAGCGGCTTTACCTCTTTTTGCGGCACATGACACTGGTTGCAGAAGTAACGCCGTGGCGACACCGCCGCCAGCGCCTGGCCGTCGCGGTCCATGTAATGGGTAATGCTGATCATCGTTGCCTGGCTGCGCGCGCTGTTGGCACGGCTGTGGCAGGACAGGCACTTGTTGCCATTCTTGTCGATCTGATAGCCACGAATGCTGTGCGGAATGGTTGGTGGCTGGTCGGGGTAGTTGCGCTCGCGCTTGAGGTCTTTGTTTTCATCGTTGGCAATCGGCGGGGCCGGCATGCTCTGGGTCAAGGTGCCGCCGGGCCGACGCCCGTCGGGGCCTGGGGCATCGAGCGGATAGTCGACGTCAGCGGCCAGGGCCACACCGATCACAGCGAACACAAGCAACGGCAAGACTCGAAAAGGCATGATGGGTCTCCTCAGGCCACGCTGATCAGCTCGATGCGGATGGCGCATTTTTTGTAGTCGGTCTGCTTGGAGATCGGGTCGGTGGCATCGAGGGTGACTTTGTTGATCAGCTTGTTGGCGTCGAAGAACGGCACGAACACCAAGCCTTGCGGTGGCTTGTTACGCCCACGGGTTTCAATGCGCGCGCGAATTTCGCCACGCCGACTGATCAGCTTCACCTCACTGCCGCGCCGTGCATTCAGCGCCTTGGCATCTTCAGGGTGCATGTACACCAGGGCATCGGGCACCGCCTTGTACAGCTCTTCGACGCGCTGGGTCATGCTGCCGGTGTGCCAGTGCTCAAGCACTCGCCCAGTACTCAGCCAGAACGGATACTCGGCATCGGGCGCTTCGGCGGGCGGCTCATAGGGCAGGGCGAAGATGATTGCCTTCTTGTCCGGATAGCCATAGAACTGCACGCCACTGCCAGCCTGGACATAAGGGTCAAGGCCTTCACGGTAGCGCCAGCGGGTTTCCTTGCCGTCCACCACCGGCCAGCGCAGGCCGCGTTCGCTGTGGTACTGATCAAACGGTGCAAGGTCGTGGCCGTGGCCACGGCCAAACTGGGCGTACTCTTCGAACAGGCCTTTTTGCAGGTAGAAGCCAAACGCCTTGGCTTCATCGTTCTTGAAGCCTGCTTCCAACTGCTCGACCGGGAACTGGTCGACCTGGCCGTTCTTGAACAATACCTCGTACAGCGTTTTACCCTTGTATTCAGGTGACTTGGCCAGCAACTCGGCGGGCCAGGTTTCGTCAGTGGTAAAGCGTTTGGAAAACTCCACCAGTTGCCATAAATCCGACTTGGCGTCACCGGGGGCGCTGACCAGTTGGTGCCAGAACTGCGTGCGGCGTTCGGCGTTGCCGTAGGCACCTTCTTTTTCAACCCACATGGCACTGGGCAGGATCAGGTCGGCAGCCTGGGCCGATACGGTCGGGTAAACGTCAGAGACAATCACGAAGTTTTCCGGCCTGCGCCAGCCCGGCAGTACCTCCTGCATGATATTGGGGCCGGCATGCATATTGTTGCTGGCCTGGGTCCAGTACACGTTGAGCACGCCATCTTTGAGCATGCGGCTCTGCTGCACGGCATGAAAACCGACCTTCTCCTCGATAGTGCCCGCTGGCAGTTTCCAGATCTTTTCTGCAGTGGCGCGATGCTTGGGGTTGCTGACCACCAGGTCTGCGGGCAAGCGGTGCGAGAAGGTGCCGACTTCCCGTGCAGTGCCACAGGCTGAGGGTTGGCCGGTGAGCGAGAACGGGCTGTTGCCCGGCTCGCTGATTTTGCCAGTGAGCAAATGAATGTTGTAAATCAGGTTATTGGCCCACACCCCGCGGGTGTGCTGATTGAAACCCATGGTCCAGAACGACACGACCTTGCGCTTGGGGTCGGCATACAGTTCGGCCAGGGCCTTGAGCCGTTCTGCCGGCACCCCGGATTCCTTGGCCGCGCGCTCCAGGGTATAGGGACGCACGAAGGCGGCGAACTGCTCGAAATCGATGTCGCTCCAGGTGTTGGCCTTGTCGGCGTTCTTGGCTGCGGTTTCCAGCGGATTGTCCGGACGCAGGCCATAGCCGATGTCTTCGGCGCCGTGGGCGAAGCGCGTGTGTTTACTGATGAAGTCTTTGTTGACCGCGCCACTTTCAATGATGTGATTGGCGATGTAGTTGAGGATCAGTAAGTCGGTCTGCGGCTTGAACACCATTGGAATATCAGCCAGTTCGAAGCTGCGGTGTTCGAAGGTCGACAGCACCGCGACCTTGACCTGTGGCTGGCTCAGGCGCCGGTCGGTGACTCGGCTCCAGAGAATCGGGTGCATCTCGGCCATGTTCGAGCCCCACAGCACAAAGGCGTCGGTGGCTTCGATGTCGTCGTAGCACCCCATCGGCTCATCCATGCCGAAGGTGCGCATGAAACCCATGACCGCCGACGCCATGCAGTGGCGGGCGTTAGGGTCGATATTGTTGCTGCGAAAGCCAGCCTTCATCAGCTTGTTGGCGGCATAGCCTTCCCACACCGTCCATTGCCCCGAGCCAAACATGCCCACGGAGCTGGGGCCTTTGTTCTTCAGGGCCGCTTTGAACTTGGCCTCCATAATGTCGAAGGCCTGCTGCCAACTCACTGGCTGGAACTCGCCCTGTTTATCGTACTGGCCGTTCTTCATGCGCAGCAGCGGTTGCGTCAGGCGGTCGGTGCCATACATGATCTTTGACAAGAAGTAGCCCTTGACGCAGTTCAAGCCCCGATTGACCTCGGCTTTGACATCGCCATGGGTGGCGACCACCCGGTTGTCGCGGGTCGCGACCATCACACTGCAGCCAGTGCCGCAGAAGCGGCAGGGCGCCTTGTTCCAGTCCAGGGTGACCATGTCCGCTTCAGTGATCAGGTTGCTGGCGCTGGTGTAGATCGGCAAACCGGCTGCCGCTGCGGCAATGGCGGCGGCCTGGGCCTTGGCGAATTCACGGCGGGTCATGCTCATTGGCTATCTCCTGCGGGGTCGAGGAGTTCGTGATAGATCAACGCCGCATTGAGGACGCCCGGCAAATTGTTGATCAGATCGATGCGTTGCAGAATCTGCTGTTCATCCGTGGTCTCAAGCACAACGACCAACTTTCCGGCCGCACTTTGCTGATGCAATTCAAGGCCATCAAGCAGGCGCAAGTTGGCTTTCACGGCCTCAAGCAGTTCAGGGCGGGCAAGTACTACAAGGCTGGCAATATGCACAGTGTCGTCCATGCGCTGGCTCCAACAGTCACAGTGAGATGTTGATTCAACTGGGTGGCCCCGGCGGGCCATAGAGCAATTGCAAAAACCAGATGATGAAGCCGTAGCCACCGACAATCGCCACAGACAGTAGCGGGAAGAGGAAGGCGACCAGGAAGATGAACAGCCGGGCTTCCTTGCGACGCACAGGTTTTTGTTCTTCAGCCGTTGGCATTGAATGCGCTCCGGGCGGACCTTGCATCAGCGTAGATCAGGCGATTTCAAGGGCTGAAGATTATCGATTGAATTAGACCGACGGTGCGTTTATTCGCTGTTTTAATGTGCCGGTGGTGGAGTTTAATCTAAATAAAGACGCAAGTAATTATCATTTATTTTGATGGTTTGAATAATGGCCCTATTATTTTTGTCAGGTGCGTGGCAATGCTTTGTCTATTAGCATTTGCTCAGCTTCCAAAGGGCTGCGCCATGAATACTTATGCCGTAAGTGATGCGTGTATTGTGGATGTGGGTGAGGGGTGCGACGCTTGTATTGAAGTATGCCCGGTGCATTGAATCGATAAGGCTGACAAAAAAGTGGAAGTTGACCACGATATTTGTATTAGTTGTGATATCTGTATAAGTGCCTGTCCCGTTGATGCAATATCACATAGCAGTGCTGCCTGAACGGCGCATGATATTGGCGGAATAGCGTTCAGGGCTACTCCAATTTTAAATAGCCTGCAGAAGCGTTGCTGGAATTCGGATAGCCTGATAAAAATGCTAGTTGTTGAGTATTGTCAGTCTGTGTCTAATGGGGTGTCACTTATCTTCCAAGGAGTTTGACATGACCTATGTATTCGATTCAGCTTGCCCAAAAAAACTGTTCAGTAGCTACAATGGAACGGCGTACAGCACTGAGGATTTTGCCATTCGTGAGTTTTCCAGGTTGATTTTCAAAGTGGTGTTCATCAATAACACTGCCAGATCTGCACGATTACTCAAGCCTCAGGCGTGGGCCAATGTGACAAATTTTACAGATCCTGTTTTTGTTGAGCTGGAGTACGACTACGAAGTACCTGAGCATGAGGTTCATCCTGGCGATAGCTTTGCAATGAAATGGGATATAAATACTCAAAACATCCCTGAGGTGTACAGGAATTTAACCCTTCGTCCGATGTTTTCGTGGGGCGCGGCTCAGCAGTTGTATCTGGCTTTGCCTATCAAGAGTTTAAGTGTCCAGTGTGAGCCCGCGCGTCACGATGCTGCTGCGCTTGGCCAATTCATTCAGCTGGAACCGGGCAAGGGGCCGAAATAGCTATTGGCTTGAGCGGGGCCAGCGTTTTATCTTTAATTCAATCTTCCTCTGATGCCCTACGAATCTGCAGTAATTAATGCTGTGGCTTCGCAGGGCAAGAGACGTTAGTAAGTCAAAATTCTGCTAGGTTTTGTACGAAAAGTAGGGTCACCCATCGGCGCTCCCATAACACTTTTCGTACAGGCCCTAGGTCTGTGTTATCGAAAGCTGATTATGCGTTATACGCGCTGCCTACGGGGGCGTAACCTGATAGAAAGGTCAGATGTAATGTCCGTGCTACTGTAGCAGCTAATATTGAGTGGCTCACTGATAAGGCAGTAAAAGTCAGGGGATAAAAAGGCCAAGGCCCGAGCTAATTCGGGCATTGGCCTTGTGCAACGGATCAACATTGGATTTTTAGCGTGAAGTTATTAGCGTAGCGACAAGTCAATAGGTAAAAGTAATATTGTCTATTTGCATCTTTCCTGTTTGGTCGGATTTTGCCTCGAAATAGACCAATTTTGTGCGTTCTGCAAATTGAATCGTAACCCATTGATTGGGGCCGTAGGCTACCTTTGGATATTCTTTTCCTTTTTCGTCTACATAGTGAATATTAACAAATGCTCCGACCCCCAGTCTCATGCTCGTGGCCGCCTGATGCAGCTCAATATAGCAACGTCCTTGGACAGCATAGCCCCTGTCTTCGCCAAACAGATAATTCTCGCTAATAAATGGGGGGATCTCGGCGCTTCTTATCTCGATCACGTCGTTTGTGGCGTATAGCCTACCGAAACCGAGATCCCTGGGTTTATCTTTCCAGATTCTCTCATTTGTGGTGAACTGTGAAAAATCAAGTGTGTCAGTGCGGGTGGATGCGGACGCTGTCATGGTGTTCATGTAAGTTCCTCTCTTAATGAGCAGTAGGCTGAAGCGTGCAGCTTAGACTGGAGTTGCCATTTTTATATAGGGGGCTCCTGGTTGTAACCTGATAAAAATGTCAGGTGCACCTGCCTTGGCCTTGTGTAACGAATTAACATTGGATTTTTAGCGTGAATTCATTAGCGCAGCGACAGGTCAATAGGTAAAGGTAATATTGTCTATTTGCATTTTTCCTTTATTGTATTCGAATCTTGCCTCGAAATAGATGAGTTTTGTGCGTTCTGCAAATTGAATCGTAACCCATTGATTGGGGCCGTAGGCTACCTTTGGATATTCTTTTCCGTTTTCGTCTACATAGTGAATATTAACGAATGCTCCGACCCCCAGTCTCATGCTCGTGGCCGCCTGGTGCAGCTCAATATAGCAACGTCCTTGGCCGGCATAGCCGTTATCTTCACCGTAGAGATAATTCTCGCTAATGAACGGAGGGATCTCGGCGCTTTTTATGTAGATCAAGTCGTTTGTGACGTATAGCCTGCCGAAACCGAGATCCCTGGGTTTGTCTTTCCAGATTCTCTCATTTGTGGTGAACTGTGAAAAATCAAGTGTGTCAGTGCGGGTGGATGCGGACGCTGCCATGGTGTTCATGTAAGTTCCTCTCTCAATGAACAGTAGGCCGAAGAGAACAGCCTAGACTGTGGTTTCTATATATACATAAGAGTCTCCTGGTTGTAACCTGATAAAAATGTCAGGTGCATCGGACTTGTTTCTCTGGTATTCGATAGGAAAAAGGCCAAGCCCCGAGGGGACTCGGAGCTTGGCCTTGTGCAACGGATCTGCAGTGTGAATTGAGCTTGAAGTTATTAGAGTGGCGATAGCTCAATAGGTAATAGTAATATTGTCTATTTGCATCTTTCCTGAGCGGTCGTATTTGGCCGCAAAATAGATCAATTTTGTTGGCTTATCAAAGTGGATCGTAATCCATTGATTTGAAGCGTAGTCTACCTTCGGGTATTCTTTTCCTGACTCGTCTACATAGTGAATTCTAACGAACGATCCGACCCCCAGCCTGATGCTCGTGGCCGCCTTGTGAAGCGCCAGATAGGCTTGTCCCTGGCGGGCAAAGCCGTCGTCTTCACCAAATAGATAATTACCTGTAATGAACGGGGCGATCTCGGTGCTTCTTATCTGGATTTCGTTGTTATCGCAGTGTAGCCAGCCGAAACCGACATCCCTGGGTTTACCTTTAAAGATTCTTTCATTTGCGATGAATTTTGAAAAATCAAGATAGTCGCCCGCCGCCGATGCTTTCAACTTCAGGGTTTCAACCGGAAAGATAATTGCCGCTGACTCCTCAACTGCGCGATCAAAGCTGACCTTCGCGGTAATAGTCAACGCACTGTCAGGGGCAAGCTTTTCCAGTTCACTGCGCAGCAACGGCACGCTTAGGCCAGTGCCCTCCTGCGCCGGGCTGACTTCCACGGCGCGGGCCGGATAAAAGCTGTAGGGCAAACCGTTGGCCAAGGTGGCATCGACGCTGATCCAGTAGCGCTGGCCTGCACCAATCAGTTTCCATGGCGCCACGGTGATGGTGGCGTCACCTGAGAAGGTGCTGAGGTCGAGCACCCCCGCCTGGGCCTCTGGCACGTTCGGCTTGGGCAACTCGCTGGGCGGCAGTGTGTTCACCCGCAGTGCCAGTTCCTGAGAGGGTTTGCCCGGCTGGCCATTGCGTGCTACCGCATAGATCACCGTGATGGTCTTGCCCTGGCTTGCCGCGACGATCGCCGCCGGGATCGGGAAATCGACGGAGCCAAAAGCATTGCCAGGTTGCTGATCGGTGATCAGTGAGTCGGCGTCGTTGCGGCCGGTCCAGGCCACGGCCAGGATATCGGTGCTGAGCATTCCCTCATAACGCACCCGTACGGTGGCGCCAGTCAATGCATTGATCGGATCCAGTGTGCCGGAAGGCGCCTGAATCACGCTTGGCGGCACAAAGTTTTCACCCGCCTGGCGCTGCACCTGGAACGTCAGGGGCCGCGAACCGCCCGAACCGCCACTGGCGCGCTGCACCTGGTAGCTCACGCGCACCTGTGTGTTGAGATTGCCGATGATGTACGGGGTGTAGGCCACGCTGAAACTGATGGGGAAGCCGAGGTTGTCGGGAGTGACCTTGATGCTGTTGGTAAAGCTGGCCTCGGCCAGTCCGGCCCAGCTGAGGGTAATGGTGTCGTTTATGGCTTTACCCTGGTAGTTGGGGACGACCGCCTGGGTGCCGGAAACTACGGTGTCGGGGTCGAGGAGGGCGTCCTGCACGCCGTTGACCGAGGGTTCGGTCAGATTGGCGATCTGGCCAACGACTTTCAATACGCGGGTGTCCGACTCGTTACCTCTGACCTGGTAGTGCAGGCTCAATGAGCCATCGAGCAAGGGGGTGATGAAGGCCTTGGGCACGAACAGGTAAACAGGTTCACCGACCTCATTCTGGGTGATGTCCTTGGGGAAGCTGTCGCTGGACGGGCTGCCATTGGCGTCCTGGCCGCGGACGAACAGCACCAGGCGGTCGCCGTCGTCCATGTTGGGGTAGGGCAAAATGCGCACCGTCGCCCCGCTTGGCGGCAGATTGTCCAGCTCGAGCTCATCACCCGGGGCTTGCTCGACATCGGGCGCAGGCAAACGCTGGGCCTCGCCGATGACTTCGAACGAGGTGCGTTTGGAATGTTGCTGGCCGCGACTGGAACTCACGCTGTACTTGATCGCCACTGTGCCACCGGCACTGGCCTTGACAATGGCGTTGGGCACTTTGAACTCGGTCGGCAAACCGTCGCCTTTCTCAGGGACTGTGAACGAATCAGTGTGCTCGACAGGGCCGCCCACGGGCGGGCGACCGAGCCAGGAAAGGCTGATCTCGTCTTTTTCGGCCATGCCATCGTAGGACCGCACGCGGACGCTGGCATCACTACCACCCAGCTTGTCCAGGTCAAGCTTGCCGTCCACGGCATCAAGGGCATCCGGGGCGCGCAACAAGCCAGCACCGACCTCGACATCGACATGGAACTTGTTCGACCACAGCGACCAGTTGTTGACGATGTCGCGCACTTCGTACTCGACCACCACCGGCCCGGCACCGGCCTGCTCGATGATGGCGCGGGACACGGGCAAGGCAATGGGCTGGTTGACCTCGGGCGCGGTCACCAGGTGCTCGACAAAATAGCCGCCCCAACTGAGGTTGATCCTGTCGCCCTCGGTCATGTTCAGGTAGGGCGGCACCGTGGCGACGATGCGGTCGGCATCGGCGTCTTCGACCAGCACCGGTACCCCGGTGACGGCGAGCAGGTTTTCATTGACCTCGGGGGTGGAAGGGATCGGGTCGGTGCCGCCGGGTACATTGGTCTTGACCCGGATATCGAGGGGGAAGGACTTGCGCACGTTACCGCCAATGGCGCTGGTAATCAGGTAATGCACCGGCGGAGTGCCGTCCTGGATGGCGAGGCTGGGCACATTAAGGGTAACGCTGCCTTGCTCGATATGCTCTTCGGTAACCAGGCGGGTATCGACCAGGCGGCCGTTCCAGAACAGTTCGACGGTGTCGTTGACCAGCATTTGTGGATAGGCGGTGATCAACACCTGCACCGGGACGTTGGGGTCAGAGATGTCTTTGAGGCGAATACCGCCGTTGCCCTCGGCAGTCGGGATGCGCGGTTTGGGCAGGGTCGGGTCAGGGTCTTGAAACAGGCTGAAGGGGTGCAGGCTGGCGAGCAAACGGCTTAAGGCACTGAGGCGATGGTAGGTGGTCATGACGATTCCTGCTGGCTGCTTGGGTGGTCGGGTGTGACGCTGATTGACACCGGGTGTACAGGTTCACGGCTCAAGGTCTGCGGTATCGACGAACACGTGGTAATAAGCCCCACCTGCCATACCGGCCGCGTTGCTGACCCAGTGATAGCCGTTGCCTGAGCCGAATTTGATCGCCACCAGGAACTGACGCGGTACCGTGAACGCATAGCTGCCGCGTTCGAGGTCTTCTGCGCAGACGTCATGCTGGTCTTCGGTATAGGAACCTGGGAAGGGTCTGGCCGGCTCCAGTGCCGGATCGTCGGCAAAGCCTTGATGGCCGCGAAATTTGAAGGTGATCCGGTCGCCGACCGCCGCGTTTTTGTAGTCCAGTCGGACCACATAGGGCGTTCCGTCCAGGGCTGCTTCCTTGTTAATGCTGTTATTCGCGTTTTTCTCCGGGAAGTCGCCGGGCGGCAGCGGGTCACCGCCACCTGGCAGCTCGCTGTCGTCCACCACCAGCAGTGTCTGTATGTCAGACCAGGCGGTGTTGGCGTGGCCGGGGTGACTGGGCAGGTCGCGGGTCACGCTGTAGCGCAGGCTCAAGCGACCCTGGCCCGCCTGTTTGATCTGCGCGCTGCTGATCTCAAGTTGCAGTGCTTGTTTGGCCGCCACATCGGCAGCGCTCACTTCATGGTTCAGGGTGATACTGGCCCAGTGCGCGCTGATACGGTCTTTGAGCAGAAAGACTTCCTCACCATTGACCCCATACCATTCAATGACGACGTGCGCTGGCAGTTCCTGATCCGCCGAGGAAATGACATTGGGTACACCGCTGGCGCCCAGCCCCACGGGTAAATGGAGGTTTTCATGCTCCGGTGTTTCCGGATCCGGATCCGGGCCGCCGGGTAGCTCGATATCGACCACCACCGTAGTGTCGGGAGACTGGTCCAGCACAGCACCGTTGCGCCACAGGTCATAGTTGACCTGCAGCACGCCGTTGCCGGCGGCCTGGATCACACGGTAGGGAATATTGATGCGCAACAGTGGATCGGTGCCGGGATCGCTGATGGTGTGTATCGGCAGATCTTCGCCGCCCCAGTGCAGCGCAATCTGATCACCTGCGATGATGCCCGCCATGGCCGGGACCAGCACGTATACCGGCGTGCGTGCCAGCGTTTCATCGATCAGGCCAAACTGCTCGAACAGTGGCACCCTGGGAGGTAGCAACTGCAGGGGCGGTTCGAGGTGGATGGCAAAGATCGGGCTGTCAAAACTGTTCAGCCCTTCGTTACCGGCGCGGTCTTTGAGAAAGTAATAGGCATAGCAACTGACGTTACCCAAGGCTCGAAAGGTGTCGCCTGCAAAGGGTATCTCGAGTGTCGGCTGATTCAGATCCGAGGCGGTAATGACCTTGCGGCCGGCCTCTTGCGCCTGGGTTTGCTGCCCGCCGCTGACGCTTGCCCGCAGGTAATACCAGAGCTCATCGCCAAGGCGGATGTCAGGCCACGGCACGACGGTGGCGATGACCTTGTCGTCGTTGGCGTCGAGGTATTGCTGGGTCACACCCTGAGCCAGAATCTCTGGCGGGAACTCAAGGGCGGTTGGCCGTGCGCCGAGGTTAGGGGGAATATTGTCGAGGTCCAATTCGACGTCTTGCGATGTACTTCCCCCGCCTGCTGTCTCAACCCTGTACCAAAACGGGTGAGTCCCGCCGATGTTAAGGTCGAGCAGCCTGACATCAAAGGTCATGGGAAACTGACTTGGATCGGGATTACTTACGGTTACCGAATCAAGTTGGCGCTGCGCAGTGAAGAAGGTTACCTGGTTGACCGGCATATAGCCGGGCCAGATGTCCTCGATGGTGACGCGCAGAGCCGTCGCTCTTTTCGACACAGGCAACAGAAAGGCGGTTTCACCGGCCAGCGGCGGCAATGCATCGGGAAACGACGGTGCATCCAGGGTAGGTGCGGCTCGAGGCGTGTGATCGTTTGGCATAGGGGCATCCTTGTGACAAAGGGTTGAAACAGCCCTTTGCAATTCACCGCCCAGAGCACGCTGGCGTTGGGCAACCGGTTACCAGAAGTAGCGCAGGCCGACATTGAAGCCATAGGGTTGTTCGATGTGCTTGCCATTGCTGTAGTCGAACTCGCCGTGCACCTGGAAGCTGCGCGACAGCGTTGCCGATACACCAACCCCCAGCTCCCCGCGTGAGCCAGACAGGTCGTTGTTGAACACGTTGTCATTGACGCGCGCTTTGTTGTTATTGGCGAATTCGTGGGCATACGCGGCTTTCACGTAGGGCTGTACGCTGCGGCCACCGTCCAGTTCAAAGCGTCGGCCGGTGGTAACGCCGAGCTTGCCCAGGTAGGAGCGGGTCTGATCGCTTTCCGCCTGCAGGCCGTTGCTCAAGGCGTAGTCTTTGTCCTGAATGAACACCGCTGACAGTTGGGCATAGGGTTCGACGAAATAGCCCTGGTCGAGTTTGATGTGGCGGCCGAACTCCAGGCTGGTCCCCAGGCCATGGTTGTCGTAGTCGCCCTTGGCGCGGGCGCCGTCACTGAACATGACTTTGGCGTTGTTCTGATAGCGGTTGTACTTGAGTACGGCATCGAAGTAGTAACCGCTTTGCGCATCCAGCCAGGTGGTGTAAGCGCCGGCGTAGTAGCTGTCGATCGAACCGCTGGAACCACGGGTCAGGTCCAGGTCGGAACGGCTGTGACCGGCCAGCAGACCGATCAGCCATTGGCCGTCACCGATCGGCAGCGGTGCGTCGGCACCAAACGAGATGCCCTGCTGGTTCTGGCTGTAGCCGACACCGGAAGCATCGGCGACGTTGTATTTGCTGCCATAGGTACGCATCCACAGGCCGGCGCTGCGGCCGTCGTTGTAACGCAGTTCGCCCATACGGCTGCGCAGCGATGCCAGCTCGCCGTACCACACGGTGGGGGCGGTGTTGAACAAGGCCATGGCGGTACGCGTGCCCGGGCTGACGGTACGGGTGCTGCCATCGAGGTACCAGTCTTTGCCGTTGCTGTCCTGAACCAGCTTGTAGGACCAGGCGCCGAGGTCGGCCGTGCCGCCACCGAGCGCGAAGCTGGCATCACCGCCTTCTGCATGAACCACGTGCAAGCGCGTATCGACGATAGGGTCGATCCCGGTACTGCGCACTACCACGGTGTGGTTGCCGGTTGCGGTGCCGCTGATATCGATGAAACTGGATTGCTGCTGGCCAAAGTCGGCCGACATGACGAACGTACCGCTGCCGGCAAGGCTACCGATCGATAAGCGATAGAATTCACCGGCGTCGCCGAGCGAGACGGTACTGTCGGTCAGGCTCATCGTCGCGACGCGGCTGTCACCGGTCATCTGCCAGTGGCTGCCATTGGCGGTCAGGCTGGTCACGTTGTTCAGGGTGCCGGTGAGTGTTGAGGCATTTTGCAGGCGCACATTGGTGGTGCTACCGGCCTCGTTGTCGATGTTGCCGTTCAGGCTGGCGCCGTCGAAGGTGAAGGCCGCAGTGCTGTTGCCGGAGATGTTGAGGTTGCCCTCCAGTGCACTGTTGCCCACGTTCACGGTTGCGCGGGAGGCCTGATCGACCTCGAGGATCAGGCCGTCTTTGCCGTTCAGCGTGGTGCCGTTGAGCAGATCGAGGGTCGCCTCGCTGCCGTCGCCGATGTACACGGCAGAGCCGTTACGGCCAACCACTGCGGTGCCGTCGAGCTTCAGGGTGCTGTCGGCACGGACCGGCTCGTTGAAGCCCTGGCTGAAGGCCACGCCATGCAGCCCGCCTTCCAGCCTGCCGCCGACGGCGCTGGCGTGAGCAGCCTGCAAACTCAAGCCGATACCGGTGTCTTGCGTGGTATCGACCAGGGTGTTGCGTAGTTCGAGCACACTCTGATCTGTAACAAGTGCCCCGACATCTGCACCCCTCAAGGTGCTGTCGGTGACTTGCGCCTGCGAGATGACGCCACCAAGGTTACTATGTACAGCAATGGCTGCACCTCGGGTTCCATTATTCACCAAGGTTGAACCATTGATACGCGCACTACTGGCTGTCAAAGTAACAGCTTGTCTGAACTGACCGTTACCGGCGATTTGGGCGTTGTCGATATTAACGTTAGAGGAAATGGCTCTAATTTGCCCGGCAGCGGCATTGCTTAAGTTTAATGTGGAGTTGGAGATCAAGACATTCAGCAAGTTGCTGCCGTCGCTAGTTAATACAGAACCGTTGACCAGGCTGTAATTGTCAGCTGCGGTACCTTTAGCCAGCGTACGCTGTTCATTGTCCAAGACTTGGTCAGCGACGGCATTTGCGGTCGCCAGGCTCAGGCATAAAGGTAAAACTTTGCGAAACGTTTTTTTTGTGTATGTGTTATTCATTGGCATGCATCGGCTCCCTGTATCTATAGGTGAGTCAGAAGTTGATGGGCGTGCACAAGCGCCAGGCTCATCAACTTCTGTTTTGACGCTGCAGACAATAGGGTTAATTTTGCATTATTTATGTAGGAAAAATCCGATGAGCCTGATGGTTGTATCAACAAGTGATCGCAGCTTCAGGTCTTTCTTCCTTAGGTTCGGCAAGCGCTGGTATCACAGACGCCAGGTCCGATGCATTCGCATCCGTCAGGGCTGGTGTAAGTTACTTCGATATCCGATGGGTCTGCTTTACCGCTTGCGCCTCCGACTTTCTGCAGTTCGTACCAGACGAAGAGATTGGCTTTTTCTTTCGCTATCGGCTGGACAAACTCGGCAAAGGCAACCACATGGTCAAAACCATCTGTGGCTTGTGCGGCGGTGAGTGTGTACGCCTGGCTGCCATCGGTATCCGGAACATCTGCTCCCAACTCATCACGTCCGACCCAGAACACGGTAACGGTATCCTTTTCGGCAAAGTTCACCGGGTCACCGCCAATCCTGGCTTTCGCACCTTCCCAAATGCTTTGGCAGCAACCCAAGGCGTTGTACCTATTCCTGTCGGGGAAGATCACCGAAGTCAGGGTTCCCAACTGGAAGGTGTTGACCGATACGGGCGTGAGTACGGTAATGGTGGGGTTGCCTGGGGGCAGCGAGGGGTTGGTGATTTGAATTTGCACGGGTACAGCGGGTCCGTCACCGTGCTCCGTGACAACGTCGAATGGCATGCGAATGTCGAAGTCGGTTTCAGTACCTTGTACAACGTGCGTGGCGCCTGTCAGCGTGTTGTTCCAGACAACCTCAAGCACATCCCCGGCTTGCATGTTGGGATAAGCCGGCAACTGCACTCTGACAGGTTGACCGATGTCCTCGACCCTGATGCTGTCTTTTTCTGGATTGGCCCCACCGCCATACACCACCACCGTGCCCAATAGCGGGTTTTCGGGCCCTGGATTGGGGTTTACCGGGCCTGGAATGCGCAGGTCTACCGAGGTTGTTACCGCTGTATCGGGCTTGGCCTCGATAAGTCCTCGCATCACGCGGTAGTCGACTGAAACGGTTTTGGGTCCTTCGCCACTTGCATCACCTTCGCTGATTAAAACGCCGTAGGGGATAGCAGGCGACTGCAACGGAAACTGTGGGTTGCTGCCGACCGGGAAGCGCGCCAAGGAACGAGCACCCCAGGTCACTTCAATTTCATCTTTCGGCAGATAGTTCAGGAACTCTTCGATTTCAACGACAACACCGAGGATGGCATCGGAGCGATCGATCAATGGGTCAGGGCTTTCCGTTGCTAAAGGAATGATGGCCTTTTTCAAGCCGCTTGCCATGGGCTTGAATGCGATCGAAACCTGAGCGACATCGGGGTATTTCGTTTGGTTACCTGCGCGAGAGTAAGCGTAGTAGTAAAACTCGACGGTGCCGTCTTCAAAAATAGGATCGCCACTGCTATTGATGAAAACATCTTTTGCAATGACGCCGGTCATCGGCACGAGTGGGTCAAAGCCCTGGACTGGTCGCTTGGCGATGCTTGCGACGTGATGAATGACCCCCGTATCCATTATTTTCATATGGATTTCTGCCGTATCTCCAGGCCGCGGATGACTGAATAGCGGAAGAGTGAAAGGCAAACCGTTATTGGTGTTGAGGTAGTCAGGGGTGATGACGTTTGTATCAAATTCAATTTGAGGCGGTACGATGTTCCGATGGGGGTCGTCTCGATCCACGGTGAACGTGCTGGGTGAAGAATTATTGTCACCTCCACCGTTATATACGGAATAGCGCAGCGTGTAAGTGCCTGCTGCCTGGAAGTGTCCGGAGGGTATCAATATGGCTAAGGGAAACGGCGGACGTCTGGGGTAGTTTGTTTCAATGATAGGCGTGGTGCCCTGATTGAAAAAGACAAGGAAATCAGCTACTCCCGTGCCTGCCCAAGCGTTCTTTATCTCCGCCTCAAGGTCGTTGGAGAGCATCGCAGTTGGAATGAGATTCTCCTCAAACCCCTCATCATTGGGAAGCAATTTGAGCAAAACGATTGGGTCCAGTTCAACGAGGTCTCTTACTTTTTCTGCAGCCTTGCGCCGCTCTAGCTGACTCAGTTGATATGCTTCTCGTACTTGTTCACCGGTCAGAGATGGGACTTTTGTGTTCATTTAAAGGCCTCTGTCTATTGGTCTGTTGATCAGCAAGTTCGGCGAAAACGTCCAAGACGTGTTTGTGATTTATACCCGCTGTTCACCGGGCCGTAACCTGACAAAAATGCTAGGTGTAACGGCAGCATCACTGTGGCAGTCGATGTTGAAGCGGGCTGAGAGACCCGGTCAGCCGTTGATGAGAAAGCAAACATCAGACAACAGAAACACCAAGGCCCGAACTGTTTCGGGCCTTGGTTTATTGCGCTAGATGGCGACTAGAACTTGACCTTGATGCCAAGCATTCCTTCGTAACCGTGGCTGTCGTTGTCCATGCCTTTCTCGTAGCCACCGGAGACATGGATCGTGGTTTTTTCACTGACCTGGTAATCAACGCCGAGGTTCACCTCCATCCAGGTACCGCCCATGTCCGTGGTAAACGGCACAAAGCCATCGCGGGAAGAGAACTCGGTTTTCGGCTGGCTCCTGAACTCGTGCCAGATGCTGGGGCGGACCCAGACATTAGTGCGGTGCAGCTTGCCTTTGTCGTCTTCGCGGAACATGTCTTTGTCCAGGCGTACCCCAAGGCGCCCGGTCAGCGAGTCGACGTCTTCGAAGCGCACGTCGGCTGCGGCATCGTGGCTGTCGTTGATTTTGATCTTGCTGACAATGATTTGGGCTTGCGGCTCGATCTTCAGCGATTCGTCCTTGTTCAGCTTGAACGGGTAGCCGGCTTCCAGCGAGGCGGTGATGCCTTTGCCTTTGGTGTTGAAGCGTGGCAGGTCTTGCGACTGGGCCTGGATGTCGAAGTGGTTGAACTGCAGCACACCGTCCAGGTACCAACCTTCAGGGCCGAAGTGGGTCCAGTAGCCGCCCACGCCGGTGGCGCGTACTTTAGCGTCGCCTGCCGAGCTGCCATCGGTGTGGTCGATGTCGCCGCTGATCTTGCCGGCAGACAGGGAGAGGCCGGCCTGGTCGGTGCTGCCATCGGTGTCTTCGTTGTGGTACAGGTCGATACCCACCTGGAAGGCTTGCTGGTGATAGTCAAAGCTACTGCCGTTGCCCAGGTCCTGTTCGCCCTGGCCGTAGATCAGGCGGCCCCAGCCCAGCGACGGGCCGTAGTCGCTGCGTTCTTCACCTGGCAGCGGGTCGACCGCGTTGCGTACTTCTTCACCCATACGCTCGTGCAAGGTGTCTACCAGCATGCGGCTGTAGCGCAGGGTCATGCCGGGGATGGCGCTGTACAGCGAGGTTTCCGGACGATAGTTCGGCACCTGGGCGGGTGTTGGCGCCGGGGTGTTGTTGTCCGGGGTGGGGACAGGTTTGACCGGAGCGGGCTTGTCGTTGTCAGGCTTTGGAGTGGGCTTCACCGGCTTGTCATCATCAGGATCGGGTTTCGGTTTGTCGTCGTCAGGTTTTGGTGTTGGGTCGACCGGGGTGGCGTCTTTGGTCGAACGCAGGTACCAGGCTTCGCCGTTGCTGTCGTCCAGGCTGGCGCGGTGCAGGGTGTACTCATAAGGGCCCGCCTTGACCCGGCTGAGCAGGCGGAACGCTTGCGTTTCGGTGGTGCCGCCGTTGAGCGCATCGACCACCTGAATGCCGTTACCGGTGGTGAGAGCGCCGGGGCCGCCGGCATTGTTGATCTGCAGGTTGCTGCTGCCAGTGGCTTTGCCGCCATCGATGACCAGCTTGTCCGAGGGCGATTGGTCATCGTACAGGTAGGTGTTGAGGGCAAAGGTGCCGTTGTTGCCTTCGTAGTCCCTGACGGTGAGGGTTTTGTAGCTGCCGCCGACCGGCGCGCTGAAGTCGATCAGGCTGTTGTCGTTGCGCAGGCTGGTCAAATTTGAGTTGCCGGTGAGCTTCCACAGGCTGGTATCGCTCAGGGTCAGGTTCGAGGTGCTGTCTGCTGCTGTGGTTGCGGCGCCATTGACCTGGGAACTGGCCAGGTTGAGGGTGGCCAGGCCGGGCTCAGTTGCGCCGGCATCGACCTGCAACCACAGACCACTGCCGCCGGCGATCACGTCTTCGAAGTCGAGGTCGGCAACGCCGTCAACCGCGACGGTGGCGCCGCTGAGGTTGTGCAGCACGGTGCTGCTCAGCTCCGCCTCGCTGGCGGCGAGGCTGCTGCCCTGCAGGTACAGCGCGGCGGCATCAGCGCCTGCGGCGCTGACGGTCGATTGTGTGGCGCTCAGTTGAGCACCGTCTTTGACCAGCATGCCATGGGCCGCTTCGCCCTGAGTAATGACGCTGGCCTGGGACAGCGTGGCCGAGCTTGGCGCACTGCTGACCAGCACGCCATGGGCGCCGTTGCCGGTGGTGCTGGCAACGCTGTTGTCGGCCTGTAACTGGCCGCCACGTTCAGCGTGCAAGGCGGCCGAGTTTTCACCGTGGGTGCGGATGCTTGAGTCCTTGAGGCTCAGGCTGGCATCGTAGCCGTCTTTGAAGTTGCGGCTGACCCGCGCCCCGGCAGCGTTGGCGCCAAGGGTTTCAATGGTGACGCTGTTGGCTTCAAGGCTGACACTGCCTGGTTTCGGACCGCCAATGCCGGCGTACAGGCCAATCGAGCGATCGCCCTCGGTTTTCACCGACACACCATTGAGCTGCATGCTGCCGCCGTCATCCACCGCTGCGCCGTAGGCCTGCAGGCCTGTGGTCAGCAGGTGGGTGCCGTTGGCAATCAACAGAGCGCCTTCGTTGCGTGAGGCCAGGGCATGGGGGAAGGTCAGGTTGGACTGCAGCGTTGAGCCATTGCCGCTGGTGGTAACCGTACCGCCATTGAGAATGATCGTGGCGTTCTCGTTGGCGACCACGCCCATGGCGTTGTCGTTACCCGAGGTGTAGACGTTGACGTTGTCGGCGGTGATTGTGGCGTTGCCGGCGCTGATACCCGCCGAATAGTTGCCCTCGGTGCTGACACTGCCATGGGAGATCTTGACCTCGGCCTCGTTGCCGGCGCTGATGCCATAGCTGGTTTTCGGTGTGGTATGGACCTGGCTGTCATTGAGCACAAGGCTTGAGCCAGGGCCTTCGACCAATACCCCCGGCGACCACGGGCCGGTGGCATTGAGGGCATCGACGTTGATCTGGCTTTTGTTCACCTCGGCCGTGGCGCCGCCGGTGATGTTCAGGCCGATCGAGCGTGGGCCAAGTACCGAAATTGTGCTGTCGCTGACCTGCGCCTGGCTACCACTGCCTTCGATGGAGACACCGTGGCCGTAGGTGCCTTGCGCAGACAGTACGCTGTGGTCGAGCACCAGGCTGCCGCCGGCCATGGCTCTGGCCGCGGCATTGGGGTTGAGGATCGCACCGCCGCCAGTGACGCTGACTTGGCTGTCGGTCAGCGAAATGCTGCTCGCTTCGGCGCGGGCACCGGCGACGTAGGTGCCGCTGCTGCTGAGGTTCAGCCCTTTACCCGTGATCTTCGATCCATCCAGGGCGTGCAATACCGCCGTGCTGGTGGTGCTGGTGGCAGCATTGGTGGAGTTGAAGGTGCTGTCGTTAAGGGTGATCTCGCTACCGCTCTCGGCACGTGCGCCACTGGCCGATGCCGCGCTGGTGTTGACGGTGATGTCGCTGGCGTTGATATGACTGCCAGACTCGGCTTTGAGGCTGTGGCTGATGTTGCTGCCGCTTACCGCGCCGCTGGTGCTGACCGTGGTGCCGTTGCTCAGGGTGATGCCGGCGCCATCCTTGGCCAGCACGCCTACCGAGCCTTTGGCCAGGGTGCTGATGTCGCCGCCACTGAAGTTGATGGCACTGCCATTGCCACTTGCCAGCAGGCCGACGTTGTTGCTGCCGCTCAAGCCGCCCATGCTGATGTGGCTGTTGTCGAGCGTGATGCTACCGCCGTTCTGCGCGGTGGCGCCGGTCATGTTGCTGGCGGTGAAGGGTACGCCGAGCGCCGTCTGTGGCAGCATCTCGACCTTGACACCACTGCCGCTGATCTTGCCGCTGTCTTCAGCCAGCAGACCTTTCTGGCCATTGGCGGTGGCGCCGGTCACTGCACCGTTGACCACCGAACCTTGCTCGAAGCTGATCTGCACCCCGGCAGTGGCTTTCACCCCGGTGCTGTTGGCTGCACGCAGGATGACGCTGGAGCTGTCTGCGGCACCGCTGGTGATGCCGACCCCATTGGCGATGGTAATGATGATCGGCGCCGGTGCGCCCAACAGGCCCATCAGCGCCATACGGCCGATGTTCAGGCCGGCAGCGGAGGGCAGTGGCTCGTCCAGACGTTCAACGGTGATGACGGCATCTTCGGCTTCTACCTCTCGTACCGGCAGATAGCACAGACTACCGAGGATCAGGCTGATCGCCAGGGCCAGGTGGTTATGGGCCAGATGGTCGAGAGGCAGTACGTGTTCGGTGGTGTGTTTCATGACGACCTCCAACAAAATGTAGGGTGGAAGTGTCTGCCTAGGCAGGTACTTTCTCTGTAGGAGTCGCCTTAGGTGCTTGTAGGAGCTTCACTGAAGGCTGCACTGGTCTAGGCTTGTCTTTCAGCGTTGTACTGGCCGCGAAGGAGTGCTCGGATGAGTCGGGTGATGATCGTTGAGCCACAGCCGTTATTGCGCGCGGCCATCGGCCAGATGGTGACGCGCCTGGGGCATAAGGTAGTGGCCGAGGCTGGTAATGCCCAAGAGGCACTGGTGCATGCCCGCAACGACTCACCGCAATTGCTCATTCTTGAATTGACCATTGGCGGGCTGGGCGGTCTGGACCTGATTCAGCGCTTGAAGCTGCGCGATGCGACCCTGCAGTTTCTGGTGTACACCGGGCACAACAGCAACCCGTACGCGCGCCTGTGCATGCAGGCAGGCGTGGACGGTTTTGTCAGCAAGCACGATGAGCCGCTCGAACTTGAACGGGCCTTGCATGCCGTGGCGCATGGTCGGCGTTATTTTCCCCGCGAGGGCGCAGCGGCGTCGGCCACTCCCGGGGCAACAGAGCTGGACACCCTGTCAGCACGGGAACTGACGGTACTGGAATTGATCAGCGAGGGGCGCTCGAACCAGGCTATCGCCGAGCAGCTGTCGATCAGTTACAAGACCGTTAGCACCTACAAGACCCGCCTGCAGGAAAAGCTTCAGGTGGACTCGCGCCTGGCCTTGGCAAGCATTGCCCAGCGCAATGGCATCGGCACCTCGGGGGTCACCACCCTGGTGCCTGCCGACCCGCAGGATCAGACGCTCAGTGACCCGTCGCAGCATGCGCTGTTGCGTGCGCTGCTTGAAGCCTCGCCCAACCCGATGTTTGTGCGTGACCGTGCCGGGCGCTTGTTGTTGTGCAACCAGCCTTTTCTGGTGCTGCACCACACCACCCTGGATCGCGTACAAGGAGGGCGGTTTGCCGATGCTTTCTGGTTCACGGCCGAGCAGGGCCGCCATTACCAGGCCCGGTATGATGCGTTCATGGAAAAAGCCGAGGCCGTCAGCATCCAGAGCCGTGTCGAGATTCTTGGCGAACCGCATTTTCTGCAGTTTTGGGGCGAGCCCTGGCGTGATGCACAGGGCGCTGTGCAGGGCATGGTCGGTAGCTTTGAAGACCTCACCGACCGGCAAACCCTGCTCGGTCAACTGCGTGATGCCCATGAGCAGGCTCAGGCTAGATTCCGCGAATTGACCGATTTCTCTGCTGTAGCACTGGAGGAACTTTCCGTGCCCCTACAGCGCCTGCATGCCAGCCTTGGCAGCGTGCAACTGCCTGCGCCGGGACGAGCTGCGCTGGACAGGCTAACCCAATGCCTGGCGCAGTTGGCGCAGATGAATAGCCTGAGGCGTACACGGCCGCTGGTGGCTGCAGAGCAGTTGGACATCGTCGAATGGCTTGCCGCGCGCATTGCCGTGTTCAACGCGACACTGCCCAAAGACGCCGCTGTGCCCCGGCAGGAGATGGGCGCGGTTGCAGTGCGGCAGGTGTGGCTCGATGGCCAGCGCCTCGGGGCGTTATTGGACAACCTCTTGCAGTACGTCCACGAGGCTGCGCCGAAAGCCCCGCTGCGCATCAGCGTCGCCACCCACCTGCAAGCGAATGGGGTGGTGAGCCTTAATCTGGCAATCACCTTGTGCCAGGCACTGGAACACCGCCGCGGCATTGCCTTGCGCCTGTGCCAGCACCTGGCGCAGTCGATGGATGGGAGTTTTCGGGTGGTGCACGAGAATGGCGAGGTGGCGTTTCTGGTCGGGCTTGAATGCCCCGCAGTCGTGCCCGTCTGATCGCTGCAGAACGATCAGCCGGAAGCCTTCGCTGGTGGGAGCGGGCTTGCCCCGCGATCGCGATCTGCCTGACACACCGCTATCGCGGGGCAAGCCCGCTCCTACACAACCTAGAAGCCACTTTCGCGCAACAGCACGGCGGCGACGTGGGTCAGTCCTTCACCGAGCAGACTGCGCCGTTCACCGTCGATCTGTAGGCGGCCACGGGTTTCGCGCAGGGCAGGAGGGGCCTGGTCGAGCTGAATCAGCACATGGAACAGCGGCGGCGTGGGCACCAGTTCCTTGCCGCGGCTGGCAACCGTCAGCGGTCCGCCATAACGCGAGGTGAGCATGGCGTGATGCAACTGACTGACACGGGTGCTGCCGATGGCCAGGACCTTACCGTTGATCGGTGTGGGTTGGCCTTCGGGGTAGAAGCGCACGGCGCCGCCCTGTACCAAGCGCTGCACTTCGTCCTGATCGACGTAGGCATCCACCTGCCAGCGGCTGGGGTCGATGAGAATGCCGATGGGCTCGCGGCTGTGCACCCACTGGCCTGGCTGGCGGTTGGGGTCCAGATCCAGCCATTGCCCGGCGAAGGGCGCCTGCAAGGTCAGGCGGGCGATTTCCGAACGCGCGGCGCGCGCTTCTTCAAACTGCACATCGAGGCGCTGGCGGGTGGCAATGGCCTGATCGGCGCCTGTCGGATCGGCCATCAAACCATCGAGCCGCGCCTGATAGCCTTTGGCACTGGCCTCGCTGCTCGAAAGCCGGGAGGCGATATCGGGTTGATCGAGGGTCACCAGGGTCGCACCGGCCGCCACCGCACCTGCCGGGTGCAGGGTCTGCAAGCGCGACGGGTAAGGGGCGAAGACGCGTAGCTGCTGTTCGGCACGGGCTACGCCCAGGGCATGCACCTGGGTACGCCAAGGCACCGCCAACAGTATCAGTAGCACGGCGCCGACAGCCCACCACAGGTGACGGCGGCTGCGGCGGATACCGGTGCGATGGCTCCACCAATATTTCAATTCTCTCCAGACGGGCATCACGATAAACCAGGCCACCTCGACGGCAAACAGTAGTATCCCCAGGACCTTGAAGAACAGCAGGTACACTGCCACGGCGATCCCCAGAAACAGCACCAGGCGGTAGACCCAGGTGACCATGGCGAAGGCCACCAGCGCGCGGCGCTTACCTGGGCTGAAGGCTTCCGGCCAGTCTTCGTCGAGCCCCAGCAGCACCCGGCGCAGGGTCACCCGCGCCAGCGCCGAGGAGCGTTCGTGCAGGTTGGGAAAGTCGAGCAGATCGGACAGGATGAAATAGCCGTCAAAGCGCATGAACGGGCTGGCATTGAGCGCCAATGACAACACCCAACTGGTGGTGGCCAGATAGAGCAGGGCGTTGCGCAACGGGCCGGGGTCGGACAATGCCCAGCCGAGGGTGGCGAGCCCGGCCAACGCCAGTTCGGTGATGATCCCCGCCGAGGCAATCGCCAGCCGCTGTTTGGCACTGCGCAGCTTCCAGCTTTCGCCGGTGTCGGTGTAGAGCATCGGCCACATCACGACAAAGGCGATTCCCATGTGGCCGACGCGCAGCCCCAGGCGTGTGGCCACCAGCGCATGCCCCAGTTCATGCAGGGTCTTGGCCAGTGCCAGGGCGATGGCAAAGCTGACCAAACCGGAAGCGGAGAACGACTCGACCACTGCGGTGGTAAAAGTGTCCCACTGTTGCAGTACCAGCAGCACGCCGGTGATGCCCAGCAGCAACACCACCAGCCCGGTCAACGGTTGGAACAGCCAGTCGAGTTTTTTCGCCAGCCATTGCAGGTGCTGCTGCGGGCGCAGCAACGGTACGCGGAAAAACAGGTAATGGTGCAGCCACCAGCGCCAGCTCAGCCAGGCATTGCCTTCACTGCGCGCGGCAAGGCGGGCGAGCGCTTCGCGGCTGGGGCGCAGCAATTGATGGTTCTCCAGAAACTGGCGAAACTCGATGATTTGCTCGACGTCCGGGCGCAGCGGTGTTTCGGCGTGGATGGCGTTGCAGATGGCTTGCGGCGTGCGGTCCCAGCGCAGCAGGCATTCGAACTCCAGCCAGCCAATGCGGTAGAAGCGGTTGACCACCGTGTCCTGGATCACCCAGGCCGGTTCACCGTGGCTGTCGGGTGCGGTTTCCTGCAAGCGCAGGTCATCGCGCAGCGGTGCCAGCGGCTGCTCAGCCGCGTTGGCGATCACAACCCGCTCCAGGCGCGCAGCGCGGCGAACGGCCGGCGCAGCAGGTAATAACCCAGCACCACACGTTCACCATGCAGGCGCGCAGTGCCGTGCAGGCCCAACCGCGCATGCTCGGGCTGGCCTTCGACACTGGCCAGCAAGCGGTAGGCAACCACACCTTCTTCATTGGCCTGGGCCTGGTAACTGGTTTCCAGCACCTGCCCTTTGAGCGGCGTCAGCGGGTAAGCGGTGAGGAACAAGGTGACTTCGGCCCCCGGCTCCAGGGCAATGGCGTCAGCCACCGGCAGCTGGATCAGCATGGCCGGCTGTTTCGGTTCGGCGATCAACAGGATGCGCTCGCCGGTGGATACCGGTTTGCCTAGCCAGTCGTTGGGGTCGCTGTACACCGCCACGCCAGCCCTGGGCGCGCGTACCTGGGTGCGTTGCAGTTGTGCTTTGACCGCTGCCAATTCGGCCCGGCGCTGCTGCACCCGGCCATTGAGCAAGGTCAGCTCGCTCTTGCTCTGAGGGTTGTCAAAAGCGCGCTGGCTGGCTGCCATCAACTCTGCATCGGCGACCGCGACTTCCTTGCTGAGCACCTCGGCGCGGCTGTTGAGCGTGGTTTCATCGAGGCTGAACAGTGCGGTGTCTTTTTCCACTGGCTGATTGGGGCGTACCAGCATTTTGTCGATTACCCCATCAATCGGCGAGCTGATGATGACGGCCTCGCGCGAAACGATCTCTGCCGGCGCCAGCGCCGTTTGCCTGACCGGCACCAGCAACAACGCCAGCACCACCGCCAGGGCCAGCATCCACTGACGTTTACTGGGCCGCCAACGCAGTAGCCGGCGTTGTTTGGCAAAGCCTGCCCAGCAATGCGCCCAGGTGCGCCACAGCCCGTCGAACAACGGCTGCAAGGCGGGTGCGGGCGGTGCATCCAGCAAAAACAGCACCAGCCCCAGGCGCTGGCCTTCGCGGTCGTGCAGGGGAATACACCACAATCCAGTGGGCCACCATTCGGCCCAACCTTCGGCAATGTCGTCTGGTGGCGTGACGGCCTCGCGCCCAAGCCAACGGGGCTGGTCATCTTCTAGCTGGGTGGCCAGCCAGCGCACGGCGCGCTGCAGCCAGACCAGGTACGGCGAGTCTTCGGTGGGGCGGGCCAGGCCCGACACGCACAGCAGCTCCAGGCGCTGGCCTTGCTGCTGGAACACCAGCGCCTGGTGGTACTGCAACAGCGAGTATGGATCGTTGGCAATCGAAAAGCCCAGGGCATTGAGGGAATCGGCGGCCAGCGCGCGGTCGCGCAGGGCCGCGATGGCCATCAGCAATTGCGGGTGCGGTAGAGGTTCAGTCATCGGCGCGTGGGAACCGGGCAGTGCCGCTCATACCGGCGATCAATTCGGGATGCTCGGCGTCCAGCCGGGCTTCAAGCTCGACCGTCTGGGCGACGGCATCGACCCGGGCGTTGATGGCACTGACGTGGGCCGGATAGGTTTTGCCGGTTTCGAGAATCTCGACGTCCAGCGCCTGGTTGGCCTTGAGCCGGGGGAGCAGGCTGGAGGGCACATTCAAACGCACCTTCAAGGCGCCATCGCTGACCAGGTCGAACAACGGCGTGCCGGCCGCGACGGTCTGGAAGGGTTTGGCATGCACATTGGCCACCCGCCCGGCGAACGGCGCCTGCACCAGGCAATAGCCACTCTGGGCCTGGGCCAGGGCGCGGGCGCCATCGGCCTTTTGCAGCTCGGTGTTGGCCATCGCCACTTCCAGATCACCCACGGCATCGAGCTTGCGCAGGTTGCGCTTGGCGTCGAGGTTCTGCTTGGCCATGGTCAGCTCGGCAGCGGCGACCCGCGACCGGGCCTGAGCCTCGGCGCAGTCGAAGCGGGCCAGCAGCGCATCTTTGGCCACGGCCTGGCCAAGGCTGGCTTTGAACTCACCGAGGGTGCCGGCCATCTGGCTCGACAGCGTGGTTTCCAGGCGTGCCACCAACAACACGCGGATGGTGCCAGGGTCTTGCGGGTCAGGGGCTGGCGCGGTGTCTTCGGCCAGCACAGGGCTGAGTGAAAGCGACAGAAATACGGCGAGCAAACGGCGCTCAAGGCTGCGTGGCATTCGGCGTTCCTTGCGTACTGACGAGAAGATTGGCGTTTTCCTGGGTATCCAGCGTGCGCTTGATTTCCCGCGCCAGGGTCTGGATGTCGTGCTGTTCAATCTGCTTGGGCAAGGTGTCCAGGCCTACCGAGTTGTACAGTCGACCCCAGGCCGCCTGGGCGCTGGAATAGGCGGCTTCGCGTTGGTAACGCGAGAGCAGGTAGCGGCCTTCGGCACGAATCACTTCAAGCTCCGAACCATACGAAGTGGTGCGTGCCGCTTCAGCGTAGTTCAACAGGCTTTGGTCGACCTGCAGGCTCTGGTCGGCAAACTCGACTTCCTGGCGTGCCAGCTGGTAGCGCAGGGTGCCTACCCGTACCTGGGTGAGGATGGCCATGGACAAGGCGACCCGGCGCAAATCATCGGTTTTGCTCTGCGACTCGGCGGCGCTGTTGAGCGAAGGCAACTGCAGCAGACGCAACAGGTTCATCGACACTTGCAGGCCGGTTTCGGTCCAGCCGCTGTTGTAGAGGAACTTGTTGGAGTCGTACTTGTAGCCGAAATCGAGGCTGACGTTCGGCCACAACTGCGCCTTGGCGATCTTCAGGTCGTTCTCGTTGACCCGTTTGCGGTACCACTCTTCCATGATTTCCGGGCGGTTTTTCAGCGACAGCAATTCGAGTTTGTCGATGTCCTGAGACACCTCGGGCAAGCGCGGCTCAACCTCATCGGCCAGCACCAGGCGCGAACCCGGTGGCAGCGACATCAGTGCCGACAGCTCGGCGCGGGCGAACTCCAGGTCTTGGCGGCGCACGGTCAGCAGGTAAATCGAGTCGAGCAGCGCGCGCTGGTAGGCCAACACCTCCTGGCGTGGCAGCAAGCCTTTGGTTTCTGCCTGGCGAGCCGAGAGCAGCGCCTGGTGGGTGCGCACCAGCAAACGGTCAACCTGCGGCATCAGGCGTTGCGCGCTCAGCGCACGCCAATAGGCATTGCGCACGTCCTGCAGAACGTTCTGCGCCACCTTGCGCCGACGTTCCTCGGCCATGAGGATCTGGTCGCTTTTCTGCTGGGTGCGGTAATAGGCCACGCCAAAGTCGAGCAGGCTCCAGCTCAGGCCCAGGCCGTACAGCTCGCGATAGCGCTCTTCGGAGGTGGAAGCGCGCAAGCTTTCTTCGCGGTCTTCGATGCCGATGGAGGTACCGCCCGAATCATTGTTACGCCCGGCGTAGCCGGCCGAGGCCACCAGACGCGGGAGCATTTCGTGGCTGGAGACGTCACGCAGATCGCTGGCCAGCGCGCTTTCCATCAGCTTCAGACGGTAGTCGAGGTTGTACTTCAGGGCACGCGCCGCCGCCTCATAGAAGGTGATCGGCCGGGTTACCGGCTCTTGGTTGGCATACATCTGCGCCTGATCACGCACGATCCGCTGACGCGCTTCGTCCTCGGTGTACTCATGCGGTTTGGTCGCAGAGCAGGCGGCCAACAAAAAAGTGGAGGCGATGGCCGTACTGAACAACGTTTGCGGCAGTCTTAGCATAGTCAGTCCTTGGTCTTTGCTTACTCGCGAGTACTGTTATCCATGGCCCGCAGGCGTTCGGCAGCTTCGCGCAACTGAGCACGAAAACCGGACGCGATACGAGCCTCAGAGGGCGCAGGTAACTGGGTATCACCCTGGGTGAGGTGTGCGGCATCGGTGGCGAACACCGAAGGGTCGGGCAGCAGGCCATCAGCGCTGAGGTTGATCCGCGATTGACGGCCGAGAATCCAGGCCATGTCGTTATCACTGGCCTGGCGGCTGCCGCGTACCGCATTGGCGACGAACTGGCCCTGAATCGTGCCCAGGCGCTGGTTGAGGGTTTCGCTGAGAATCTCCGGGGTGCGCCCGTAGCTCAGGTTACTGCCATCGGCCTGCCAGCTGGAAAGCTCGAGGATCTGCTCCTGGCGCTCGACCACCGGGCCGACGAATACCACCGGATCGACATCGGGCAACGGCAGGCGCTGGAACGGATCATCACTGTCGCGGCCGAAAAATGGCCCGGCGGGTGCCGGAATGAACGGCGCGGTAATGTCCAGGGTGATGGTCAGTTGCGCCAGGTCCGTGGCACCAGCGCGGTCACTGAGGGTGTAGGTGAAGACATCCTGCAAGACCTGCCCCAGGCCTGCTGCCGCCAACACTTCAGGGTTGCTCAGGTCGATGCTGTAGGTGTAGCTGCCGTCGGCATTGATCACCAGCGTGCCATAGCGCCCGGCCAACGGCTGACCCACGCTGCCTGCGGTGCCGCTGCCCGCTTCGCTGCCGGTGCGGATGCCGGTCACGCTCAAGGCGTCGCCGCCGTCGACATCACCATCATTGGGCAGGACGTTGCCGGACGCTTGCGGCGCCGGGCTCTGGTCACTGGCCACGTTGCTGTCGTCGCGGGCTACCGGGGTATCGTTGGCGCCCTGGATCAGCACGTTCAAGCGCGCTTCGGACTCGGCCCCGGTGGTATCACGCATGCGGTAGGTGAAGACTTCGCGCAGGGTTTCGCCGGCCGTACGCAAGGCTTGCACCACTGGGTTGGCGTTATCCAGTTGGTAGCTGTAGCTGCCGTCGGCATTGAGTGTCAGGGTGCCATAGCGGCCGGTCAACACCTGGCCAGCCAGGGCCGCGCTGCCGGTTTCGCTGCGTACCGACAGCACCTGGCGGGTTTCGCCCAGGGCCGGGCTGTCGACATCCGTGTCGTTGTCCAGCACGTTGCCGCCGGGGTTGAGCCCCGGGGTGCTGTTGCCGACACCGCCAGCCTCGATGGCGATGGTGTTGTCGTCAACGGCAATCGGCGTGTCGTTGCGACCGTCGATGGTGATGCGCAGTTGCGCGGTGTCATCGGCCAGGTGAGGGTCTTGCACGGTATACGTGAAGATATCCACCAGTACCTGGCCACTGGTGCGCAGCGCCTGGACTGCCGCCAGGCTGTTGTCGACGGTGTAGGTCCAGCTGCCATCGGCGTTCATCACCAGGTTGCCGTACAGCCCGCGCAAGCTGGTGCCCAGGGTACCGCTGGTGCCAGAGCCGGTTTCGCTGCCGGTGCGGATCGCGGTGACCGTGAGGGTGTCTTTCTCCAGGTCGATATCGTTACCCAGCACATTACCGCTGGGGTTCAGGCCCGGCGTGGCGTTGTTCAAGCCGCCGGCTTCGATGGCGGTGGCGCTGTCATCGACGCCGGTAGGGGCATCGTTGCGGCCGATGACAATGATCGACAGTTGGGCAAGGTCGGTGAGGCCGCCACGGTCGGTCACCTCGTAGGTGAAGTGATCGGTCAGCGTCTGCAGCAGGTCCAGGCCCAATACAGCCGGGTTGTTGGTGTCGATGGTGTAGGTGTAGCTGCCGTCGGCGTTGATCACCAGGGTGCCGTACTGGCCTTGCAGTACGTTGCCGACGGTACCGGCCACGCCGCTGCCGAGTTCTGCGCCGGTGCGAATGCCGGTCACCGTGAGCTGGTCGCCCTGGTCAACGTCGCTGTCGTTGGGCAGCACGTTACCGCTGGGGTTGAGCACCAGGCCGTCGCCGTTGTCGGCCACGGCAATGTTGAGGTTGTCACGCGCCACGGGGGCGTCCCAGGCGCCCTGGATGGTCAGGTCCAGTTGCGCCACATCCTGGGCACCGGCGCTGTCGCGCATGCGGTAGGTGAACTGCTCTTGCAGGGTATCGCCAGGCTTGAGCGCCTGGACTGCGGCCAGCGTATTGTCGACGCGGTATTGGTAGTCGCCATTGGCGAACACCGTAAGGGTGCCGTACGTCCCGCGGATCACCTGGCTGCCACTGACCGCGGTGAACGTGCCGCCCGCCGCCTCACTGCCAGCGCGGATGCCGTTGACCGTCTTGCTGTCACCGGCATCGACGTCACGGTCGTTGATCAGCAGGTTTCCACTCGGGTCGACGCCCGCCGTGGCGTTGTTGGTGCCGCCGGCTTCCACCGCCACAGCACTGTCGTTGACCGCCAGCGGATTGTCATTGCGGCCCTGAATCGTGATGGTCAGGGTAGCGATGCTGGTGGCACCGGCCAGATCGCGAATGGTGTAGGTGAACGTCTCTCTGAGGGTATCGTTCGGCGTGCGCAGGGCTTGCACCAGCGGATCATTGTTGTCGACCAGGTAGGTGTAGCTACCATCGGCGTTGACCGTCAGGCTGCCGTACTGCCCGGCAAAGCTGCTGCCGACGCTGCCATTGGTCTGGCCTTGGGCAATACCGATGACGCTGAGGGTTTCGCCGAAACGGTCGACATCGGTGTCGTTGCCCAGCACATTGCCGCTGGGGTTGATACCCGGGCTGGCGTTGTTCAAGCCACCGGCCTCTACGGCCAGGGCGTTGTCGTTGCTGGCCACCGGGGCATCGTTGCTGCCCTGGATGGTGATGCTCAGCAGGGCTGTGTCGGTAGCACCCGCGGTATCGACCACGGTGTAGTTGAAGGTTTCCACCAGCGTGTTGCCCGGGCGCAAGGCCTGAACGGCGGCCAGGCTGTTGTCCAGGCGATAGCTGTAGCTGCCATCGGCGTTGAGGGTCAGCCAGCCGTAAGTGCCGCGCAGTTCGCTGCCCAGGGTACCGGCAGTGCCAGCCCCCTCGGTGGCGCCAGTGCGCACCGATGCCACGGCCTTGGTTTCGCCATAGTCGATCGGGTCGCCAACACCGCCATCGACATCGTTGTCGTTGTTGAGCACATTGCCGGTCGGGTCAACGCCGCCGCTGCTGTTGTTCACGCCACCGGCCTCTACGGCGGTGGCGGTGTCGTTACTGGCGACCGGGTTGTCGTTCTGGCCACGGATGACGATGATGATTTGCGCATCGTCGAACTCGCCATCACTGTCGGTCACCCGGTAGGTGAAGACTTCAACCAGCAAGTCGTCCTCGCCGCGCAGGGCCTGGACCTCGGGGTTATTGTTATTGATCTCGTAGCGGTAGGTGCCATCGGCGTTGATGGTCAAGGCACCGTACTGGCCGTTGAGCGCGCTACCGACGGTGCCGGCAGTGCCGGTGCCGCCCTCCGGACCGGTGCGCACGCCGGTGACGCTGACCGGGTCGCTGTCGGGGTCGACAAAGGTCACCTGCCGTACCGGCGCTGGCGGCACGCCAGGGTCGAGCCCCGGCGAGGTGTTATTCACGCCGCCTTTTTCGGTGGCCAGGGCCACGGTGTCCTGAGCGTGGGGCGGGTTGTTGGCGCCGCGCACCACAATCACCAATTGCGCAGTGTCGGTCAGCCCGGCCGAATCGACGATCTGGTAGGTGAAGATCACGTTCAGGGTGGCGCCACGCGCCAGGGCCACAATCGCCGGGTTGTCGCTGTTGACGTCGAAACTGAACGAGCCGTCCGGGTTGATGGTCAGGGTGCCGTAGTTCACCGGGCTGCCGACCGGGGTGCCGTTGCTGAACTGGGCAAAGGTCGCATCCAGGGTCACGGCGCCGCCAGCGACGCTGGTCAGCGTGCCACCGGCCAGTTCAGGGCCGTTGCGTATGCCGTTGACCTTCAGCACGCTGCTGGGCCGGTCGGCGCGGTCTACGTCGAGGTCGACGCCGTTGCCACCGGGTTGGGTGATGCTGCCTGGGCGGCTGGGGAAGAGGATGACGTTACCGACCGGGTTGCTTTCAGGGTCGGCGTTGCTGGCCCCGGCCTGCGCCGTGGCCTGGTCGTCGCTGGCGACCGGGTTGTCGTAGTTGCCGACAATATTGATGCGCAGTTCGGCGAGGTCGTTAAGGCCCTGTACGTCGGACACCTGATAACTGAAGAAGTCCACCAGCCGATCATTGGGGCCGAGTCGCTGCACCGCGGTGTTGGTATTGTCGATGACGTAGCTGTAAGTGCCATCCGAGGCAATGGTCAGCGTGCCATAGGTACCGGCAATGCTCACGCTGCCGCCAGGCGGAACAACGGTCAGGGCACCGGGTACCGTTTCGCGCAGGGGGCGTATACCGGTAACGGAATTGCTTTCGCCATAGTCGATCGGGTCGCCTGGGCCGCCGTCGACGTCGTTGTCGTTGCTCAGCACATTGCCCGTGGCATCCGCCCCGGGTACCGGGAATCCAGTGGGTGGCGTGTCGTTGGGATTACCGCTGTCGGTGTTGTTGACACCGCCTTTTTCGATCGCGGTGCCGACGTCGTTTTCAGCATCCGGGGCATCGTTGGCGCCCTGGATCACGACGGTCAAGGTGGAAGTGGCCTGCAGCGGCGCGCCGCCAATGCCGATGTCGGAGAGGACGTACGTGAACACCTCGGTCAACTGGTCGGAGGCCAGGCGCAGCGCCTGCACTGCGGCGTTGCTGTTATCGACGATGTACTGGTAGGCGCCATTGGCCTGGATCACCAGTTTGCCGTAGCGGCCCAGCACTTCGACGGCGGCCACGGGGACCGGTACCACCACGCCGAGCGGCGAGGTGACCGAGACGACGAACAGCTGATCGGCGTTGGTTGCAATGTCGACGTCGGTATCGTTATCCAACAGGTTTCCGCGCGGATCGACGCCGGGCAGACGGTTGTCGGTGCCGCCGGCCTCAACCGCAGTGGCGCTGTCTGGCACGCCCACGGGGGCATCGTTCACCGGCAGCAGGTTGATCACCAGGAAATCCTGGTCCTGGCGTGCATCGGTTGGTTGCCCCGGCACGCCGTTGTTGTCGAAGTCACCATAGTTGCCCAGGTCATTGGTGGTGACCTGCAGGAAGTCATTGCCGTTGAAGTTCAGGTTGCCCAGGTAACTCAGGCCGTTCAGTGCCGCGTTGATGTCGGCGATGCGCCCCAGCAGCACCAGGGTGGCGGTACCGGCACCGGTGACGGTGACCCCGGTAGTGGCGCCGGTGAGCGACAAGGTGCCGTGGGTCACGGTCAGGGTGACCTGGATATTGCGGCCGTTGACGTCCGGGTTGCGCTCGGCATCGACGTCACTGACGCTGATGCCGGGGATGGCCAGCGGTGTGTCTTCGCTGCCGCTCTGGAAGCCGGGGAGGGTGTTGACGGGCGCATCGTTGACTTCGACATAGCCGGAGTTGGCCTGCGCGCTGCTGCCTTCACCGAGGTTGACATTGACCTGGCCTAGCGTTGCCTGATCGGTATCGATGCGCATGCGCAGCTCACCGAACTGGGCAATGCTGTTGACCGTGGTGGGGGCATCGAGGCGGTACAGGCCCGAAGGCAGCACGCCAAAGGTAAAGCGGCCATTGCTGTCGGTGGTGGTGGTGAACGATTTGTCGTCGCCGTTACCCAGTACACCATCGGCACCGGCCCAGACCAAGGTGATGGTCTGGTTCGGGATGGCCAGCTCGTAGCCCGGTGTGCCAGGCACCGGATCGGCGTCAGGCGTGGTGTCGTTGGGCGCAGTGGCGGCAGTACCGGTGTCATTCCACAGCGTGCCGCTGATAATCCCCAGGCCTGCGCCTTCGCGCAGCACATAGTTGTTCAGGACACTGGCGTCTGGCCCCGGGCCGTCGGCGCCGGTGCGTTCGCCGCTGATGCTGCCGTCGACGCCGACGGTGCTGCCGCCCCAACTGGTGAAGGTCTCGGGCAGGCTGCTCCAGCTCAGGTTGGCGTCGCTGTTGGCAATGGTGGTGCCGTTGGGCACGTCGACCGAGTACACCACCCGCACTTGTGTGCCGCTATCGACCCTGGCGATGTCCACGCTGAGGCCGCCACTGGTGCTGAAGGTGACCCCCGCTGGCAGGTTGCCCGGACCATACGTGGTGCCGCCGATGGTGACGCTGATCAGGGTGTAGTTAGTGCCGGTGGGGAAGCCGTCGGTCAGGTGCACGTCGTAGGCCGGCAATTCTCCGCTGGCGGTAAAACTTATGCTGACCGTGGCGTTGCCCTGGGTGCCGCCGGGGTTGGGGATGAAGTCGGTGACCTGTTTGTTCATACCGCTGAAGCTGGCTTCAACGATGCGTTCGGTCAGCAGCAGGCTGGTTGCGCGCAGGTTACCGTTGACGCGGTCCTGGACCACGGCGCCGAGAATGTCACCGGCCTGGTTTTCTACGCGGTTGTCGACCCGGGCGCTGAACTCCACGACGATGCCTTCAAGGTCGTCGTCGTTGCCGTCGTCGCCACCGCCGTGGGCGCCGTTGGTGATGTTGCCCAGGTTGAGGGTGACGATCTGGTTACCGTTGGCATCGGTGCTGAGCGCTACATAGATCGAGTTGAGCACCCCGGTAGGGCCAGCGCCGGAAAGATCCGGGCTGATGAACTGTGCCTGCGGGCTGTTCTCGTTGCCGATGATCTGCAGCGTGCCGCCGGTGATCAGGTCGGTCAGGCTGGTGGTCAGGCCACCATCGGAGATAAAGCCGATGCGCATGCTGCTCAGGTCGGCCAGGGTCAGGCCCTGGTCCAGGGTGATGACCAGCTGGTAGTTGGGGTTATTGCCTTCAGGCACCAGCACAGTGGCGCGGTAGCGGATGATTTCACCCACCGCGACGTTCTCTTGCAGGGCGTTGGTCGGGTTGGGTGCGGCGGTGTCCGACAGTCCGCCGACCCGGGAAAACTTGATACCTTGCGCCACCGGGATGATCAGCACGCTGTCACGCCGATAGTCGTTGAGTGTGCCGCCGTTGAGTGGACCATCCTGGCCGGTACGTTCACCGGCCACGTTGCCATCGAGGCTGGTCCAGCGGACTTGGGCAAGGTTGTCGAATTGCGCGACCGAAGCACCGGTGGCGTTGACCACGCCGGTCACCCGTATCACCAGCGTGCCACCTTTGGCGATATCGACATTGCCAGTGTTGACCAGGGTACGACCACTGGGGTCGAGGCTGAAGCTGGCGGTGATGTTGGTGCTGACGCCGTTGACCGTGTAGATCACGCTGACCAGGGTCAACTGGTCCAGTTCGCTGGGCAGGGTGCTGTTGAAGGCGATGTCGAAGGCATCGTAGTCACTGCCTGCCGCGCCGTTGCTGACGCTGATGGTGAATTCGACCGGGTCACCCTGGTCGAAGCCCAGGCCCGGCGGGGTGACCAGTTGCTGGGTCAGTTGCAGGGTCGGTTCCTGAATGGTCACGCTGGGCTTGGCACCGGTTACCTGCACGTCCCGATTGACTGCGGTGCTGCCGTTGGGGGTGTCGCCGTCGGGGTCGCTGTAGGTCAGGGTTGCATCATTGAGGTGTACGGCGCTGGTCTGGTTGCCAGCAACGTTGCTGGCAACCAGGCGCAGGCGAATCACGAAGCTGTTGTTGCCGGTGTTGTTGTCGCCGGTGGTATTGGCGACGCTGAAGACAAACCGCGCATCCACGCCATCGCCGCCGAGGGTGCCGGACGGCGCGCTGAGGCTGCCAACGGTGACGGTGCCGCCGAAATTCTGTGCCAGTACACCACCGGCGGTGGTGATCACCAGGTAGCCCTGACCGTTGAAACTGGTGTCCAGGCGCATGCCGGGCGGGATCAGGTCATCGATGCGCAGGTTCTGCGTGGTGCCTTCGGGCAGGGTGACGACGATGTCATAGAGCATGCTTTCGCCCACCACCAGATTGGCACCGGTGGTGTGGCTGGCGCTGGAGTCAGTGTTGTCGAGGCTGCCACCGGCGTAGGTCTTGGTGATGGAGGGTGCGGCAACCTGTTGGCTGGCCAGGTCGCTCAACGGTGTGGCACCGAGGAAGTTCTGCCCGCCCTCGACGCTGGCGTAGCGGGTCAGTTCGGCGTTGGTCTGCAGGGTGGCACTGGCGGCAATGTTGGCGGCGACGTTGACGTCATAGGTGATGACGACAACGTTTGCCCCACTGTTGTCGGCAGCGGTGCCAGGGCGGCCGGCGAGCAGGGCGCCTGTACCTGCGCCGTCGATGAAGGTAATGGTGTTGGTGGCGTTGTCCACGGTGTAATGGGTGCCAGCGATCAGCCGTGTGCCATCACCGCGATAGATCAGCAGGTTGGCCGCCGACAGACTGCCGCCGACAAACGACAGCCCCGGCGCAAGGGTAATGCGGGTGCTGACGTCAAAGGCATTGCCGCCACCGTGGTTCTCGATGGCCGTTGCCAGGCGCAGGCGGTCATTGCCATCGATACCGCTGACGTTACCGTTGACCGCAGCGATGTCGGTAATGCTGCCGTTGAACGGCACACCCGTGCCGCCCGGCGGGTTCCAGCTGCCGGTGGTGCCGGTCACCGTGCCGTGGCTGGTGGACACCACGCCATGGCTGATGGTCAAGGCCGGTTCGGCGACCGAGGCGATCAGGGTCACATCGTCGGTGGTCACCAGGACGCTCTTGTCCAGGGTGCGGGTCTGGCTGGATTCGCCCAATACGTTGAACGCACGCTGGTCGGCGAATGGCTGATCACTGACGGTCAGGGTGAAATCAATGGCGATGCGACTGCCATTGACACCGGTATTGACGTAGTCGGCGAAGGTGAACACCAGCGAGTTGCCGGGGCCCAGGGTTACCGAGGTCGGGCTGTTGGGGTTGGTGTTGCCGGTGGCCAGGCGCCAGATGCTGTTGAGGTCCAGACCGCTGAGGTTGAACAATGGCAGCGGCAGGTAAGCGGTGAGCTTGAAGTTCTCGTAGTCACCGGTGACCAGGTCGTAGCTGAGGCGGAAGGTCACGCGGTCACCGGGGCGCAGCTCGGTGCCGGGGGCAGGGGCGCCGCCACCGTTGAGGTCGGCCAGGTCGATCTCGACCTTGCTGGTGGGAATGCGGACGAGGGTGTTGGAACTGTCGCTCTGGTCGTCACCGCTGAGGTTGAGCGGGTCGAGCAGTACGGTGGCGGTGACCGTGGCATTGTTGCCCAATGGGTCGCCTTCGTTGATCTCGCTGTGTGGCGCGCCAGCAGGCGGGGTATAGCTCTGGCCAACCCGGGCCTGGTAGCTGATGACCGCCAGGGTGGCGCCTTGCAGCACGTCATCGAAGGCCAGGTCGCCATTGAGCCAGCTGCGCCCCGCAAAAGCGTTGCGCATTGACTGGCCAACGTCGAACACCAGTGACGTGCTGCCGTCGGCGTTGACCACGACGGTGCTGACCAAGGTAATGGTCTGGCTGATGCCGTTTACCGTTACGTTCAAGGTCGCGGTCCCGGGTACCAGGGACTGGCCGTCAGTCAGGCCATCGGCGATGACGAAGCTGCCATTGCCGAGGAAGGTCTTGCCGAAGGCGAAGTAATCCGACAGTGCAATGTTGAGTTGGTAGGTGAGGGTATCGCCGGGGCTGATGCCAGCGCTGCCACCGTCAACGGTAACGGTGACTTGTTTTTGCAGGGTGATCGACTTGGCCACGAAGCTGACGTCGTCGCCCTGGCCATTGAAGTTGATCTGGCC
Source organism: Pseudomonas sp. NUPR-001 (assembly GCF_052147955.1). Classification (NCBI taxonomy): domain Bacteria; kingdom Pseudomonadati; phylum Pseudomonadota; class Gammaproteobacteria; order Pseudomonadales; family Pseudomonadaceae; genus Pseudomonas; species Pseudomonas sp. NUPR-001. Next base: position 3,208,064 of record NZ_CP197353.1, on the reverse strand, counting down.
GTTCGCTGCGTCGCGCGGGTCCAGTGGCTTCCAGCTGCCGGAGGCGGTGGGGCCGTCGAAGGTGATGGTGACGTCGTCACCGGTGACTGGATTGAGTACCGGTACCCCGTCGGCATCGTCATCGGGGACAAAGAACTGCACGTCGGTACTGGTCGGCGCGCTGAGCGTCGGGTAGGTGACGGTGAACGAGCTGATGTACAGGTCGTTGCTCAGGTCGTTGTCGTTGTTACGCGCCAGCAGCGATTGGATCACCACCGGGTCAGTAATAGTGCGCCCGTCGTACAGGGTAACCGAGGTCAGTGTGCCACCACCGCCGGGGGTGATGCGGGTGACAATGACGTTGTCGGGCACCGGCTGGGTGATCACCACGTTGGTCAGGGTTTGCGAATTGGCCGGGGTCACGGTGACGGTCAGGTCACGCTTGAAGTTGGGACCGGTGGCCGTTTCGCCTTCCGGCGTGGTGACCACTTGGTCGACGGTAATGACCGTCGGATGCACTACATAGCTGTCGGCGTTGGCCGATGGCTCCAGGATGCTCGGGTCGGTGGCTGGGTTGTTCAGCGAGTCGTTGCCGTACTGGAAGCCACTGCGGGCACGGATGGTCAGGTCGGGCGTCGAGCCAGAGAACGAGAAATCGGTATCTGCCAGGTTGCTCAGGGTTGCCGTGACCTGGATAGGGATCGGCGGTTGGCCCTGGCTGACGCTGGCGAACGGCAGCTCGATTACCACCATCTGATCGCCTGCGCGCATACCGAAATCGGCGGCATTGATCACCAACGGTTTGCCATCGACGCCCACGGCCAACGGATGATTGGCCCGACCGCTGGCATCGAAGGTCACCGCATGGGCCGTGAGTGCTTGCCCCAGGTAGGTGGCGGACACAAAGGTGATGCCATCGTCGATCTCGGTACCGGCGCCGTCTTTGCCCGTGGCCGGGAAGAACAGGTCGACAAAGGGGGCATAGCCAGTGTCACTGGTACTGTTGGTGAAGGTGACGGTGAAATTGAAGGTGTTGCCCAGCAGCACATCGGCACCGCCCGACAGGTCGGTGCTGGGGCCAGCCGCCAGCAGGCGGTCGTAGCCGGCCATGGCCGCTGCGGTCAAGGCAATGGGTTTGTCGATAGCGCCGCGGGTGACTTCCAGGGCCCAGTCGCCGCCGGCTTTGGCACTGCCAGTATTGTCACTGGAGGCACCGACGTCGGCACCGGTCCAGCGCGACAGCTGATCGACCAGGGTGCGACCCTCGCTGCCTTCACCGACTTTGCAGCCATACAGCTGAATGTCGGCGCCTTCACTCAGCGACTGGCCCCACTGGCTCAGGGTTTGCGAAAACTTGCCGACGTTGTCTGCCGTGAGCGTGGTTTTGCCGAGGGTGAACTCGCCGGCGGCGCCGTGCGACAGGATCTGGATCGAGTCGACCTGGCCGAGCTTGGCCAGTGCCGTGGAGATCGCGGCCAGGCCATCCTGCTTGGCATCCACCACCAACACCTCGACGTTGTCGGGCAGGTTGGCGGTGAGCTGTTGGCGGCCCTCGATGCGGCTGTCGAGCACCAGCAGGTGACGCGCGGCCGAAGGCTGCTGGCCCGGTTCGCTGCGCGCATCGGACGGGGTGGCGTGGGCAGCGCCAGTATCGGCCTTGTCACCGCTGTCCTGATGCTGCTGGTCTGCTGCGGCTGCAGCAGCACCGTCAAACAGGATGCGCGGCTCCAAAGCCAGCGCCTGGCGTTGGGGTTTGAATGCAATGGGTACGGCGGAGCGGGTCTGGGTCGTCATGTCCACATCATCACTTTGAGCCCTGGGTAAGGGCGAACCGTCTTCGTATTGGTCATGCCAATGCCCGCCCCAGATACCTATCCTTGAGGGGTTCGTAGCATTGGATGATAGATCCAGCCTAGTCTGTTTTTTTTGCTCTGTAGGAAAATTCTGATGGAGCGCATTTTTATAGCGGCTGGCAACTACAGGTACAAGTGAGCAACCGCGACTATCCTCAGCTTGCCTGCTTCAGATCAACTGATGCAGGGAGGTGCGATGCAGTCAACGGCCACGAAGGTGCAGCAGGCGACGGTTGTGCCCTGACAAGGACATCTGGCTGGAGCAAGTGCCATGGGGGAGTGGGTAAAACGTTGGTATGTGCACGTTGCTTTTCTGTTGTGGATGGGTTTTTTTTCCACCGTTCAAGCAGCACCAGAAGCACCGACGGAAGCGGGCGCATCTGCCGAACTGAAAATTGCCAATCGGCTGATTTTTACCTTCAAGGCCAGCCTGCTCGGCGAGTCACCCGAGGCACGTGCCCAGCGCGCCCAGACGGTGATCAATGAAGTGCTCAGCGGCACCGAAGAGCCGCAGGTGCGCCTGGATACCATCCAGGATAGCTATATGGTGCTACTGGGTGAGCGCCGCGCCTTTATCGTCACCCCCAAGGACGCCGACCCGGAAACCTCGGTAGCCGACGCGGCGGCACAGGCGGGCAAGCGGCTTGAACAAGTGGTGAAGGAGTCGCAGCAGGCCCGCAGTGTGCGCTTTCTGCTGACCGCTGTTGGCCTGAGTGTGGTGGCCACCTTACTGTTTATTGCGTTGCTGCGCCTGGCCGGGTTTGTCCGCAGCAAACTGCTGGCCCAGTTGCCCAAACGCATACGTCGTCATCACGGCGTATTGAAAGTGGGAGACACCTCGCTGCTCGATACCAGCAACCTGTTTCCGCTGGTGCGGCGCTTGCTGGATTTGCTCTACTGGATCGTCGCGCTGTTGCTGACGTACGAATGGCTGACCTTCGTGCTGCAACGCTTTCCCTATACCCGGCCGTGGGGGGAAAGCCTTGACCACTACTTGCTCAACTTGCTGCGCTACGTGCTCGATGCCATCGTCAGCGCCATACCGGGGCTGATCATTGCCCTGATGATCTTCTTCATTGCCCGTGGCATCAGTGCCTTTACCAAGCGGGTGCTGGAGCGCTTGTCCAAGCCTGGCACCATCAGCTGGCTCAACAGCGAAACCCTGCAGCCGACCACGCGCCTGACTGCGCTGGCGATCTGGCTGTTTGCCCTGGCCATGGCCTATCCCTACCTGCCGGGCGCCGGTACCGAAGCGTTCAAAGGCCTTTCGGTGTTGATCGGTTTGATGATTTCCCTCGGTGCATCGAGCGTGGTCGGGCAAGCCGCGGCCGGCTTGATCCTGACCTACACCCGCACCTTGCGCCCCGGCGAGTTTGTCCGTATTGGCGAACACGAGGGCACCGTGACTGAACTCGGCATGTTCACCACCAGCATCCGCACCGGTTTGGGCGAAGTACTGACCATTCCCAACTCGATGATTACCGGGGCGGTGACGAAAAACTACTCGCGGGTGGTGCAGGGCGCAGGCTATGTGGTTGATACCGTCGTAACCATTGGCTACGACACACCGTGGCGTCAGGTTGAAGCCATGCTGTTGGAAGCGGCGCAGCGCACGCCAGGGATTCTGCGCTCACCGACACCCCAAGTGTTCCAGACGGCGCTGTCAGACTTTTATCCGGAGTACCGCCTGGTTGCCCAGGCCGTGCCCAGCGAACCGCGGCCGCGTGCCGAGTTGCTGACCATGCTGCATGCCAATATTCAGGATGTCTTCAATGAATACGACGTGCAGATCATGTCGCCGCACTACCTGGGTGACCCCGAACAAGAGAAGCGCGTGCCCAAAGACCGCTGGTACATGGCCCCCGCGCAAGCCCCCGACGAAACAGGACGCGAGCCATGATCGACTTTGTGCTCCACGCATTGCGTTCCAATCCCGAAATTGCGGTGTTTTTGGCGATTGCTTCGGGAGTGCTGATCGGTCGAATTCAGCTGGGCAACTTCCACCTGGGCTCAGTGGCCGGGGCGCTGTTGATGGGCCTGATCATCGGCCAGATCGGCCTTGAGGTGCCGCATGAACTGAAATCGGTGTTTTTTGTGCTGTTTATCTACGCCGTGGGCTTCAAGAGCGGCCCCGAGTTCTTCAGTTGCTTGAACAGCAGCAGCCTGAAACTGGTGCTGTTTTCCGTGGTGCTGTGTGCCACGGCGCTGGCCACCATCTTGCTGATGAATGCGATTTATCACTTCGATGCCGGGTTCACCGCAGGCCTGGGCGCTGGCGCCCTGACCGACACGGCGATCATGGGCACCGCCAGCAGCGCCATTGCCCAGCTGAGCCTGGACGAGGCGGCGAAAAATCAGCTGTACAGCCACATGGCAGTGGCCTATGCCATTACCTATGTGTTCGGCACCATTGGTCTGGTGGTGTTTGTCGGCACCATTGCCCCGAAACTGTTGGGCGTGGATTTGCGCAGCGCTGCCCGCGAACTGGAGCTGGAGTTGGGCATTGCCAGCAACGAGCAGATCATCAGCATTCCCTACACCCGTATCGTGGTTCGCGCGCACCGGGTAGGGGAGCGTGCCGATGGCCAGTCGATCGCTGCGTTCGAGCAACAGCATGCCAACATCAGCATCGAGCGCGTGGTGCGTGCAGGCCAGGTCCATGAACGCAACAGCGAACTGTTCCTGCAAAAAGACGACATCGTCGGGGTGTATGCCCTGCGTGAAGATGTCGCCTCACTGGTGCAATGGCTGGGCCCGGAAATCGATCACCCTGAGGCGATGTCGTTTCCCACCCGTTCGGTTGAAGTGGTGCTGACCCGCGATGCATTGGCCGGCAAGACCTTGCACGACATCAAGGCCGCCCTGGTCGGCTCCGAGCGGATGGGCTGTTTTATCAACACCATCACCCGCCAGGGGCTGGAGTTGCCGCAGTTACCCAACACCATTTTACGCAAAGGTGATGTCATCTCCCTGACCGGGCGTACGGCCAGCATTGAAGCCCTGGCGGAGCAACTGGGGCGTATACGCGAGCGCAATCACAAAAGTGATATCGCCGTTCACAGCCTGGGCATGGTCGTGGGTGCGCTGCTGGGCATGCTGTCCACGCATATCGGCATGATTCCGGTTGAACTGGGGGTGGGCGGTGGTGTGTTGCTGGTTGCGTTACTGATTGGTTGGTACAACTCCCGGCATCCGGAATTTGGTGCCTTGCCATCGGCGGCGCAGTGGGCATTCTCGGAGTTCGGGCTGACCGCCTTCGGTGCGGTGGTGGGGCTGCTGGCAGGGCCTGCGGCGATTGCCGCGATGCAAAGCCAGGGGGTCGCGTTGCTGATTTCAGGCGTGGTAGTGACCTTGGTGCCACCGCTGGTATCGCTGTATTTCGGGCGTTATGTGCTGCGCCTGCACCCGATGGTGCTGTTCGGTGCCCTGGCCGGGGCGCAGACCGAAGCGGCGTCGATGAACAAAATCATCGAACAATCCGGGAGCAACACGCCGGTGATTGGTTTTACCGTGTGCTACGCGATTTCCAACGTACTGCTGGCGGTTTGCGGGCCGATCATTGTTTACATAGCCAGTTGAAGGCTGAGGTAGGAGATACCGTCTTGCACCACCTGTGGGAGCGGGCTTGCCCCGCGATGGCGGTGTGTCAGACAGATTGCAATCGCGGGGCAAGCCCGCTCCTACAGGCGTTCAAGGGTGGCCGCCACGGCCTGCACGTGTTGGCGTAGCCAGCGGCGCAAGGGGTCGGCAGCGGTGCGCGCATGCCAGATCTGCATCACTTCAACCCGTGGCAACGACAAGGGTAAGGCCAGCATGCGCAAGTCGGGATCGCGCTCAACGGCCTCCTGGGCCAGTGAACGCAAGCAGGTGAGCAGCATGTCGGTACCTCGAATCAACCGCGTAGGCGCTACGAAACTGGCGAGCCCGGCCGCTACCCGGCGCTTGAGGCCCTTGGCCTGCAACGCCTGGTCCACTAAGCCATCGAGATCACCAGTGAGGGTGGTAAGCAGGTGCTCGCAAGCGAGAAAGGCGTCCAGGTCCAAGCCATTAGCCAGTCGTGCATTGCTGCGTGAGGCAAGCACCACGAAGTCTTCACTGAGCAACCGTTGCTGATGAAAGGTGTCGGGCAGGTCGGTATAAAAACCGGCAATCGCCAGGTCGCAGGTGCCTTTTTCCAATTCATTGCGTGGCAACTGACCACGGGTGTTATGGGTGATCAGTAGCAGGTTTGGCGCCTGGCTACGCAGTATCGGTAACAAGTGCGGCAGTAGCGTTTGCTCGATGTAGTCGGTGCTGTAGAGGTGGATACGCTCGGCCCGTTGCAGAAAATCACGGCCATCACTGAGGTCGTAGAACGCCTCCAACTCACTCACCAGACGCTGCACATGGGGCGCCAGTTCGTGGGCCCGCGGAGTGGGTGAGAGGCCGCGAGGCGCGCGGACAAACAGCGGGTCGGCAAACTGCTGGCGCAGCTTGTTCAATTTATGGCTCAGGGCCGGCTGGCTCAGGGCGATACGCGCTGCGGCCACCGACGCGTTGCGTTCCTGGTAGAGCACGTGAAACACCAGGAGCAGGTTGAGGTCCTTGTTGGTGATATTCATTTTTTGAATGCCAGAAATAAAAGCTTTCGAATTAACGAATATTAGTGCCTTGAGTAGGATGCTGGCTACTCACCCCACAGACCTGCAGGAGCATCACTATGCGCACGCTATCCACCCTGGCACTCGCCCTGGGCACCACGCTGCTGGCCGGTACGGCGCCGGCTGCCAGCAAGGGCGAGGTGCTGGTATTGCTGTCCAGCGAACAGCAATTGCCACTCAAAGACGGCAAGCAGTACCCCACAGGGTTTTACCTTAACGAGTTCGGTGTGCCTGCGGATCAACTGCTCAAGGCTGGCTACACACTGGTATTGGTGACCCCGAAAGGCAACAAACCGAGTGTCGACCAGCGCTCGATCGACCCCATGTATTTCGCTGGCGATGCCGCAGAGATGCGCCGTATCCAGACGCTGGTCGAGGGCCTGCCCGGCATCAATGACAGCGTGTCGCTCAAGGAAGTGTTGGAGGGCGATCTCGACCGCTTTGCCGGGCTGCTGATCCCGGGCGGCCATGCGCCCTTGATCGACCTGGCCAACAACCCGCAAGTCGGCGCGCTGCTGCGGCACTTCCACCAGGCTGGCAAGCCCACGGCCGCCATCTGCCACGGGCCGATTGCGCTGCTGTCGGCGCAGGACGATCCGCTCGGTTACCAGGCGGCATTGACCCGAGGTGAAAAGCCGGCAGCAGCTAACTGGATCTACCAGGGCTACCGCATGACCATTTTCGCCGACCCGGAAGAGCAGGTGTTCGAAGGCTCGCTTAACGGTGATCGCATTCAATTCTACCCAGCCGCCGCCATGGCCGGTGCGGGAGGTGACATGAACTACGCCCAGGCCTGGTCGCCGAATGTGGTGGTCGATCGTGAGCTGATTACCGGCCAGAATCCGTTCTCTGACCACGCGCTGGCCAAGGAGCTCCTGCACAAGCTGGACGCGGCAAAGGCGCTATAGTGCTTTGGAATAAAAAGTAGCGCTTTTTAGCATTACACCAAGACCTGCCTACACGGATGCACTACCCTAAGCCCCACGGCCAACGCTGCTAGCCGATAAGAAAGCCCGGATCAGGGCGCTGAGATTCGACCGTGGAGCAAGGAATGAGGCAACACACCCTGGTGTCCCGCTATTGCCAGCGGATCCGCTCATATGCAGCCCTGATGCTATTGGCCGGTGTGTTACCGGCTTGGGCTGCCAGTGCTCCCGCCACACCGCTGCCCGGACAGGCCAGCGTGGCCGAAGGCTACGTTGCCACGGCCAGTTGCCTGGGCTGTCACACTGAGCAAGCCAAACAATGGCAAGACTCCGACCATGGCTGGGCCATGCGTGACGCCACCGGCGCCAACGTGCTGGGCAACTTCAACGATGCACGCTTTGACGAGGCCGGTGTCAAGGCGCGCTTCTTTCGCAAGGGCAAGCAGTTCTTCGTCAATACAGAGGGCGAGCAGGGCAAGGCCGAAGACTTCCAGATCCTCTACACCTTCGGCCACTACCCGCTGCAGCAATACCTGGTGGCTTTGCCCCGTGGACGCTTGCAGGCTCTGACCATCGCCTGGGACAGCCGCACCAGCGGTGAGGGCGGCCAGCGCTGGTTCTCGCTGTACCCCGGCCAACGCTTTGCCCCCAATGATCCGCTGCACTGGACCGGGCGCTACCAGAACTGGAACGGCATGTGCGCCGACTGCCACTCCACGCGCCTGATGAAAAACTACAACGACCGTGACGACAGCTTTGCCTCGACCTGGCAGGAAAAGAACGTCGGTTGCCAGAGCTGCCACGGGCCAGGCCAGGCCCATGTTGACTGGGCCAAGGCAAACAAAGCGGCGCAGCCGAGCTATGCCACAGCCAAGGACATTGGTTTGCAGGTGGACTACAAGGCGCTGGGCAGCCAGGGCCTGGTCGAGCAGTGTGCGTTTTGCCACAGCCGTCGGCAAACCCTCGGCGCCGGGCAACTGCCGGGTCACCCACAGCTGGACCAAAGCCTGCCCGCGACCTTGCGCAGCGGCCTTTATCATGCCGATGGCCAGATTGACGGCGAAGTCTACGAATATGGCTCGTTCACCCAGAGCAAGATGTATGCAGCGGGGGTAGGCTGCACCGACTGCCACAACCCGCACACCAGTAAGGTCAAGATCGAAGGCAACGGGCTGTGCTTGCAATGCCACAACGAGCAGCCGCCGCGGGCGCGTTTCCCCAGCCTGCAGGCCAAGAACTACGACAGCCAGGCGCACCATCACCACACGCCAGGCACGGCGGGCGCCCAATGTGTCAGTTGCCATATGCCGACTAAGACCTACATGGTGGTCGACCCCCGGCGTGACCATAGCCTGCGCATTCCACGCCCCGACCTGGCCAGCAAGGATGCCAGCCCGGACGCCTGTACCAGCTGCCACACAGACCAGCAGCCGCAGTGGGCCGCCAAGGCCATCGAAGGCTGGTTCGGGCAGCCACAGCGTCCGCCTCACTATGGTGAGAACTTCCATGCGGCGCGCAGCGGTGAGGGCATCCCCTTCAATGCGCTCAATGCCGTGCTGGCAGATAAAGGCAAACCCGCGATTGTCCGCGCCACGGCGGCTGAACAGCTGGCCGACCTCGGCCCCCGTTCCGTCATTAGCCTGGGCTGGGCGCTGAACGATCCGAGTGCCCTGGTGCGTGCCTATGCGGTTTCCGGTTTTTCCAGTGTCCCGGCAGCGCAACGCCTGCAGCCGCTGTTGCCGCTGCTCAAGGACCCGAGTCTGGCCGTGCGCGATGAGGCTGTCAGGGCCTTGGCCGATGTGCCGGCCGAGCAACTGCCGGTGGAGTCGCGCGAGTCGTTCAAAACCTTGCTGGCAGACTACGAGCAACGCTTGCGCGGCAACGCGGATCTGCCCGGTGGCCGTCTGAACCTGGCAGTCCTGTTGAACCGGCAGGGCCGTGGCAACGAAGCAATGGATGAATACCGCCAGGCCTTGAAGCTCGACCCGTACTTTGTGCCCGCGCGGGTCAACCTGGTAACCCAATTGAGTGGCGCACAACGCCTGGACGACGCCGAGCAGGTGCTACGCGAAGGCCTCGCGCTGGACAAAATGCCCCCCGCCGACCACGGCAACCTGGCCTATATGCTGGCCTTGTTGCTGGTTGAGCAGGGCAAAGCCGAGCAGGCACTGGAGTGGATGGAAACCGCAGCCGTGGCGCTGCCGGGCAATTCGCGGATTCGCTACAACCAGGGTTTGCTGTTGTCGCGTCTGAATCGCCGTGATGACGCTATCAGTGCCCTGCGCAGCGGGTTGCAGCAGTCGCCAGACGATCCGGACTTGCTCTATTCGCTGATTTACCTACATGCCTTGGCTGGGGAGCGTGATGAGGCGTTCGAGTATGTAAAACGCATGCGCCAGGTTGCGCCGGATGACCCGCGCCTGCAGGGGATCGAACCCTATTGGCAAAAACCCTGAGTGTGTATCGCCTGTAGTCCGTTGGCTTGCGAGCAGGTCAGCGGCTGCTAGGATCAATCCATTGCCAGCCAGTCAGGGACTGCACTAATGACCATACGTGAGCAGGTAGCGGCGCTGGAGGCCAGTGTGGCGCAGCAGGTTCTGGGGCAGGCCGACACTATCCGGCACGTGCTGCTTGGGCTTCTGGCCAATGGTCATGTGTTGCTGGAAAGTTTGCCGGGCCTGGCCAAGACCCGCACGGTCAAAGCCCTGGCCACCCACCTGGATGCCAACATGCGGCGCATCCAGTTCACCCCGGATCTGCTGCCGTCGGATATCACCGGCGGGGAAATCCTGCAGCAAACCGCCGAGGGCAACCAGATCAAGTTCCAGCCTGGCCCGCTGTTTGGCAATGTGATTCTTGCCGACGAGATCAACCGGGCACCGGCCAAGGTCCAGGCCGCATTGCTCGAAGCCATGGAAGAGCGGCAGATCACCGTGGCCGGGCACAGTTACCCGATGTCGGGATTGTTCATGGTTCTGGCAACGCAAAACCCCATCGAGCAAGAAGGCACCTATCCGTTGCCGGAAGCGCAGATGGACCGCTTTCTGATGAAGCTGCAACTGGACTACCCCAAGATCGAAGACGAAACCCTGGTGTTGCGCCTGGTGCGTGGCGAAGATCAGCAAGCCGGCAAGGCGGCGCCAGCGCCCCAGCGTTTGCCGCAAGAGGTGGTATTTGCCGCACGGGCAGAAGTCGCGGCGGTACAGGTGGCCGAGGCCATCGATCGCTATGTGATCGACCTGGTCAACGCCACGCGCAGGCCGCACGACTACGACGATGACCTGGCCCGCTGGATCAAGATCGGTGCCAGCCCGCGTGGTGGCATCAGCTTGGACCGGGTGTCGCGCGCGCATGCCTGGCTGTCGGGCAATGACTATGTTTCACCGGACGATGTGCGTGCCGTGGTGCACCCGGTCCTGCGCCACCGTTTGCAGCTGTCCTACGATGCGATCGCCGATGGCGTCAGCGCCGATGAGGTGATCGACCGGCTGCTCGATCGCGTTGCGGTCCCGGCCTGAGCCATGCCGGGACCACAATCGGGTAGCCGCAGGGCCGATGGCCAGGTCTACGCGTCGTTGGCGCAACTCATGGCGCTGGAGCACCGTATCCGCGGCCTGAGTTTTCTCGCGCGCCAGCCACTGGCGAGCATCCTGTCCGGCAACCACGCGTCGCGCCTGCGTGGCCGTGGCCTGAGTTTCGACGAACTGCGCCGCTACATCCCCGGCGATGACCTGCGCCATCTGGATTGGCGCGCCTCGTTGCGTTTCGGCAAACCCTTCGTGCGCACCTTTACCGAAGAACGCGACCGCCCGACGTGGCTGTTGATCGACCAGCGCATGAGCATGTTCTTTGGCTCGCAACGCAGTTTCAAGTCGGTGACCGCCGCCGAACTGGCAGCGCTGTCGGCGTGGATTGCCTTTCACGCGGGCGACCGCGTTGGCGGCCTGGTATTTGACGACCAGCAGGTGCAACCTGTGCGGCCGTTGCGTAGCCGGGCGCGAGTGGAAGCCTTGTGCGCCGCAGTGATACGCAGCAACCACGCACTGTCAGCCACAGGCCCTGATGCCGAAGGCGCCGATCAGTTGGATCTGGTACTGCGCACCTGCATCGCCAATGCCGGGCACGACAGTCTGGTGTGCATCATCAGCGACTTTTCCGGTGCTTCAGCGCACACCTTGCAGTTGCTGCGCCAACTCAGTGCACACAACGATGTGATCGCCATGCAGGTGTACGACCCGCTCGCACTGGCGTTGCCGCAACAGGGGCGGGTGACCGTCACCCAAGGTCAGGTGCAGGTGGAGCTGGAAATCGGCCGGCGTCATGTGCACCGGCCCATGGCCGAGTTTCTTTCCGGTCGATTGCAGCAGGTCGCCGAGCTGCTGCAACGTAGCCAAGTGCCGGTAATGATGATCAGTACCGGCGAAGATGCGCTGATGCAAGTGCGCCGCGAGCTGGGCCGGCTCTCGGGAATTGTGCGATGACCACGCCAGCGCTGCCGAACATCGATCAGTTGCAGGAGCTGCCGCTGACCACGCCGCCGTTCAGCTACCTGCCGCAGACCTGGGGCTGGCTGGTACTGCTGCTGATGGTGCTGTGCGCCACCGCGTGGTGGGCGCTGCACCGCTGGCGGCGCTGGCAACGTGATCGCTACCGGCGCGAAGCGCTGCTGATGCTCGAAGGCCTGGAACACAGCTTGAGTGACACGGCAGGGCGCCTGCGCGGCCTGCGCCAGTTGCCGGTGCTGCTTAAACGTGTGGCCTTGTCGGCGACCAGCACTGCGGCGGTGGCCGCGCTCAGCGGTGCGCAGTGGCAGGCATTTTTGACCACCCATGCCCGAGTACCTTTGCCGGAACACTTCGCGACGCGCCTGTTCTCCCTGGCGTATGCGCCAGATGCCGAAGTCCTGGGCATCGGCGAAAGCGAGGTGCAGACGCTGTTTGCCGCCAGCCGAACCTGGATCGAGACCCATCATGTGGCAGTTTGACTACCCCTGGGTGTTGCTGCTGTTGCCGCTGCCCTGGCTGGCCTACCGCTACCTGCGCGCTTATCGCGCCGCGCGCAGCTCACTGCGGGTGCCGTTTTTCGCGGCCATGAGTCGGGCGGTTGGCCAGCAGCCGGGCACCCCGGCGGCAAGCGCCGGGCGGTGGCAGTTACTGCTGAACCTGCTGGTCTGGGCGCTGATCATCGCAGCCTGCGCCCGCCCGGTGTGGGTCGAACAAGCCATCGAAAAGCAACAGCCGATTCGCGACATGATGCTGGCGATTGATATCTCCCAGTCCATGCAGACCACCGATTACACCGACGCCAACGGCGTGCAGAGCGACCGTTTGACCGCAGTCAAAGGCGTGGTGCGCGACTTTATCGCGCAGCGTAAGGATGATCGCATCGGTCTGATCGTTTTTGGCACCGCAGCCTACCCGCAGGCGCCGTTTACCCTTGATCATGCCAGCCTTGGGCTGCTGCTCGACGAAGTCGGCATCGGTATGGCCGGCCCGAATACCGCGCTGGGTGATGCCATTGGCCTGAGTATCAAGCTGTTCGAACAGGCCAAGGAACAGGAGAAAGTGCTGATCCTGCTGACCGATGGCAACGACACCGGCAGTGCCATTACCCCTGAGCACGCTGCGCAACTGGCCAAGCAGCGCGGCATTCTGGTCCACACCATCGGCATTGGCGACCCCGAGGCCAGCGGCGATGCCAAGGTTGACCTGACGGTGCTGCAGAATATCTCGCGCACCACCGGTGGGCGCTTCTTCCGCGCCGATGACCGCCACGCCCTGCAAACGGTGTATGCGACCCTGGACCAGATCACCCCGCACCAGGTCAAGACCCTGAGTCACCAACCCAAGCGCGACCTGTTCTGGTGGCCGTTGGGCGCGGCATTGCTGTTGTTGCTGCTCAGCCACAGCGTGACGGCAGTGTCGGGCTGGCTGTTGCAGCGCCAGGCACCCGGTACCGAGCCCGGAGGCTGACATGGACATCGACCTCAGCGCCTTTCACTTCCTGCGCCCGCTGTGGCTTTTGCTTCTGGTCCCGGCGCTTGTGCTGCCGTGGGCCTGGATGCGTCGACATGACCTGCGCCGGCAGTTGCACGGGCTGATTGCCCCGCACCTGGTCGAGGCCTTGCTGATTACCCCTGAGCAGCAGCCTCGTGTGCAGCCTGTGCACCTGCTGGCGCTATTGCTGGGCTTGGGCGCAGTGGCCGCCGCCGGGCCGACCTGGACCCAGGACACGCCTGATTTTCTCGACAACCGTGCGGTGTTGATTCTGGCCGTCGACCTGTCGCCGTCGATGGATGCCGACGATGTACCGCCTTCGCGGCTGATCGCGGCCAAGCACACCTTGCATGACCTGATTCAGCGCCGTGCCGGTGCCCGTACGGCGCTGATTGCCTATGCCGGTAATGCGCATCTGGTGTTGCCCGCCACTGAAGACCCGGCCTTGCTCGACAGCTTCCTGCAAGCATTGAGCACCGATCTGATCAGTCAGCCCGGCAAAGACGTGCTCGGCGTGATCGAGCAAGCACAGAAACTGCTGGATGCCGAGAAGATGCCCGCCACCCTGTTGTTGGTCACCGATGGGGGGGCGCCGGAGCAGTTGCAGGGCATTTCCAAGCGACTGTCCGGCAGCGACCTGCAAGTGCTGGTACTGGCAGTCGGCAGTCAGGACGGTGGGGTGCTGCTGGATACCAAGGGGCGTCCACGCATTGCCGAAGATGGCCAACCAGTGCAGGCAAGCTTCGATGCCCAGGGCTTGAAGCAGCTGGCACAAGCGGCCGACGCCCCGCTGGGTAGCCTGACCCTGGACGATGACGTTTTGGACTGGATCACCCTGCATGCGCAGCAGCACTTGCAGGCGGTTCAAGGTGATCAGCAACAGGTGCACTGGAAGGACGCAGGGTATTGGCTGTGCTGGCCTTTGGCGCTAATCGCGCTGTGCTGCGTGCGGCGTGGCTGGCGCGTGAACTGGCTTGGGTTGTGGCTGGTCGTGCTGTTGAGCATGCCCGCTGAACCGGCGCGGGCCGGGGCCTTGGCCGATGCCTTTTTTACCCCGGACCAGCAAGGCCGCTGGGCTTTTGAGCATGGTCACTTTCCTCAGGCAGCCGAGCACTTTCACGATCCGTACTGGAAAGCGCTGGCGGCCTACAACGCGGCGGACTATCCGGCAGCGCTGGCTGGCTTTGCCCGGCTCGACAGTGCTGCGGCGCAGTTCTACCTGGGCAATATCTATGTACGCCTGTTCAAGTTCCCCGAGGCGATCAGCGCCTATCAGCAGGCCCTGCACAAACAGGCAGAATTTCCCCAGGCCAGCGCCAACCTGGCCCTGGCCCAGGCCTTGCTCAAAGACTATGAAGACCAGCAACAGGCCGGTACCCCCGATGAGAAGGCCGACAAAGTGGTCGAAGACCAGACCCCCAGTGCCGGCGCGCAACAAAAGCAGCTGACCACCGCGCAGGCGGCCTCGGATCAACAGTGGTTGAACAACCTGACAACCTCGCCAGCGCAGTTTCTCAAACGCAAGTTCATGCTCCAGAACGCCGCACGCCAAGCGCCTGAGGGTCAGCCATGAAATTGCTGCTGATGATGCTATTGGTGTGCGCACCGCTGCTGGCCAGCGCCGCGCCTGAAGTCCGGGTGCAAAGCCGTCTGCTGCCGCAGGCCGAAGTCGTGGTGGGCGGCACACTCAGCATGGAGGTCGATCTGCTGGTCGATACCTGGTTCACCGCCGCACCGATCCTGGCCAAACTCGAACTGCCCGGTGCCTTGGTGACGCCGCCTGGCGGCGAGGCGCAACACCTGAACCAGACGCTCGATGGCAAGACCTTTTTTGGCCTGCGTTACACCTACCAGATCACTCCACAGACGGCGCAGTCGTTCACCATCCCGGCGCTGGCCTTTCAGGTGCAGCCGGGGCAGGGCAGCGGCCTGGTGACGCTCAACAGCCAGCCGTTGAGCTTTGTGGCCAAAGCGCAAGCCGGTGCAGGCAATCAACCACACCTGGTGGCCAATGCACTGACGATCAGCCAGACCTTGCAACGTTCGCATGAACCCTTGCGGGTTGGCGACAGTGTTACCCGGCAGGTTTCGATTCAAGCGCAAGGCGCCCAGGCCATGCTGATTCCGCCGCCCGCATTCGCCCAGGTTCCGGGGTTGAAGCGCTATGTGCAGACCCCCAGCGTCAGTGCCTTGAGCGACGGCCGTGGCGGGGTGTTAGGTGGTCAGCGCGAAGACAGCGTGACCTATGTGATCGGCGAGGAAGGCAAACTCAGCCTGCCGGCCATTACCTTCACCTGGTGGGATGCCAGCACTGGACAAACACGCACCGCATCACTGGAAGCGTTGGACTTCGAGGCCGTTAAAGGCAGCTACAACGCGCCGTTCTCCATCAACGACGATTTACGCGCGCTGGGGCGCCAGGCGCATGTGCGCTTATCCGGGCACGGCGTGTTGCTGGCGGTATTGCTACTGGCTGGTGCGGGCTTGATCTATGTTGCCCGCCCTTGGACGCGCACTGCACTGGCCGGCTACCACGCCTGGCGGCAACGTCGTCATACAGCCTGGCTGGCGTCTGCCGATTACGCCTGGCAACTGATGCGCCAGCAGTTGAGTGAGCGTCCGTTGCAACTGAGCGGGCTGTACCTGTGGGTACGGCGTAGCAGTGGAAAACGGACGCTGTCGGCATTTTCTGATCAATTATCCGACTCAACGGTTAATCGTTCACTAGACTTGCTCAAGATTCGCTTCAGGCCCGGTTTTTCGGGAGATGCTCCCCCTGCAAACATGCTTGAAACGCTGGAGCAATCGCGTCAGCAGTTAACGAAAGGTACAGATGCCCCATTGCCGCATGGATTGAAACCGCTGAATCCCTGACTTCAACCGCTCAGGCCCCAGGTGACACTTCAAGGACGCGCTATGCCTCAACCACTTCGTTTGCGTTGGCTGTTCAGTCTGCTGTTTTTGTTACCGCTGCTGGCGATGGCCGCCGATCCGCTACCGTCCTGGTACAACGGTGCCTCGCGTCAGGCGATCGAGCAGTTTGTCAGTGCGGTGACCGAGGAGGGCGGCAAAGACTACGTCGCGCCCGCCGAGCGCATTGCGGTGTTCGACAATGACGGCACCTTGTGGAGCGAGCAACCGCTGTACTTCGAGGTGCTGTTTGCCCTGGACGAAGTCAAGCGCCTGGCCCCGAAACACCCCGAGTGGAAAACCCAGCAGCCGTTCAAGGCTGTGCTGGAAGGCGATCAGAAGGCCCTGGCTGCCAGTGGCATGGACGGCATGCTGAAGATCGTCGCCGCGACCCATTCAGGCATGAGCACCGAGGCGTTCATTGCCCAGACCCGGCGCTGGCTGGCTACCGCCGTGCACCCGAAAACCGGTAAGCCCTACACCGAGATGGTCTTTCAGCCGATGCTGGAGGTGCTGCAGTACCTGCGTGCCAATGGCTTCAGAACCTACATTGTTTCGGGCGGTGAAGTCGCGTTTATGCGTGCATTTGCCGAAGAGGTCTACGGCATTCCACCTGAGCAGGTGATCGGCACCACCCTCGATGCACGTTTTCAAGACAAGGACGGTCAGTTGTCGATTCAGCGTCTGCCGAAACTCACGCATAACGACGATGGCCCAGGTAAACCGGTCAGCATCGATTCGATCATTGGCCGCCGGCCGATTCTGGCCTTCGGCAATTCCGACGGAGACTTGCAAATGCTCCAATGGACCATGGCCGGCCCCGGCAAACGCTTTGCCGGCCTGGTACACCACACTGACAGCAAGCGCGAATGGGCCTATGACCACGACAGTAAAGTCGGTCGTCTGGACAAGGCCTTGATAGTTGCCAACAAGCAGGGTTGGACCGTGGTAGACATGGCCCGCGAGTGGCAGCGTGTCTATCCCTTCGACACCATTGATAGCCAGTAAACCCAAACCGCAGGCGTACAGTCCCTTTTGTACGCGAAGTCGTGGCCAGCGTCAGTAATGCCAGACGGAGACAAGGCCATATGAAACTGAGTAAGAGGTGGTTAACGACACTAACCCTCGCCGCAACGGTGGCGACGGCAACCAGTACCGCATTCGCTGCGGATAAACCCAACATTCTGGTGATCTTCGGGGATGACATCGGGCAAACCAACATCAGTGCCTACGGCAAAGGCGTAGTGGGTTACCAGACCCCCAACATTGACCGGATTGCCAAAGAAGGCATGATCTTCACCGATTACTATGCGGAGAACAGTTGCACGGCGGGTCGCTCGTCGTTCATCACCGGCCAGTCACCGCTGCGTACCGGGCTCTCCAAGGTCGGTATGCCGGGCGTGCCGGTGGGCCTGCAGGCGCGGGACGTGACCATTGCCCAGGCGCTCAAGGCGCAAGGCTATGCCACCGGGCAGTTCGGCAAGAACCACTTGGGTGACCGCGATGAGTACCTGCCGACCAACCATGGTTTTGACGAGTTCTTCGGTAACCTCTACCACCTTAACGCTGAGGAAGAACCTGAGCGGCCCTACTGGCCCAAAGATGACCCGGACTTCATCAAAGCCGCGTCGCCTCGCGGCGTGATCAAATCCAGCGCCGATGGCAAGATTGAAGACACCGGTGCGCTGACCAAACAGCGCATGGAAACCATCGACGACGAGACCACCCAAGCGGCGATCAACTTCATCGATAAGCAGGTCAAGGCCGATAAACCCTTCTTCGTCTGGATGAACACCACGCGCATGCATGCCTTCACGCACGTGCGCCAGTCGATGCAAGGGCAAAGTGGCATGCTCGGCAACGAGTACGCTGATGGCATGCTGGAACACGACGGCGATGTCGGTAAATTGCTCAAGACGCTCGATGATTTGAAGATCACTGATAACACCATCGTGGTCTACACCACCGACAACGGTCCGAACCAGTGGTCCTGGCCAGATGCGGCAACTACACCGTTCCGTAACGAGAAAAACTCCAACTGGGAAGGTGCCTTCCGGGTACCGGCGATGGTCCGTTGGCCTGGCAAGATCAAGGCAGACACCATCTCTACCCAGATGTTCTCAGGCCTGGACTGGTTCCCGACGCTACTTGCAGCCGTGGGTGACACCGATATCAAAGAGCGCCTGCTCAAGGGCGCTGATGTTGGTGGCAAGAACTTCAAAGTGCACCTGGACGGCTTCAACCAATTGGACTACCTGACCGGTAAAACCGACAAGAGTGCGCGTAAAGAGTTCTACTACTTCAACGACGACGGTGACCTGGTGTCGATGCGCATGAACGATTGGAAAATCGTGTATTGCGAGCAACGCGCTCCTGGTGGTCTGCAAGTCTGGAGCGAACCGTTCACCTGCCTGCGGGTGCCGAAGCTGTTCAACCTGCGCATGGACCCGTATGAACGCGCAGACGTGGTTTCTGACCAGTACTACGATTGGCTGACGAAAAACGACTACCTGGTGTTCCAGGCCACCAGCAAAGCCGCTGCTTTCCTGCAAACCTTTGTTGAATACCCACCGAGCCAGCGCCCGGCGAGCTTCAGCATTGACCAGATCCGTGCTGACGTAGACAAGAAAATCGAAGCGAAAATGAAACAGTAAGGCAATGCCAGCGCCCGTCACTCG
This sequence comes from Pseudomonas sp. NUPR-001, assembly GCF_052147955.1. NCBI lineage: Bacteria > Pseudomonadati > Pseudomonadota > Gammaproteobacteria > Pseudomonadales > Pseudomonadaceae > Pseudomonas > Pseudomonas sp. NUPR-001. The sequence goes on along the minus strand of NZ_CP197353.1, from coordinate 3,189,082 downwards.
ACGGGCGCTTTTCTAAACGCATGTTTTCGGAGGCCTGAAGTGCTCCGATAAGGTCAAGCGATGCCTTCAGCGGTCAATGCCTCTCACGTCCATACTGCTGCGCCTGCTCAGGCCGATCGGCACGTGCCGCTGTCGATGCGGGTGCCGGCCCTGTTGCTGTGTCTGTCTGGTGCCGCGGCACTGGTGTATCAGGTGCTGTGGGTCAAACAACTGTCATTGGTGGTGGGGGTGGAGGTCTATGCCATCACCGCCGGGATCAGCGCATTTTTTGCCGGGCTGGCGCTCGGCGGCCTGGTGTTCGGCCGCTGGGCCGACCGCCTGCGCCATCCGGTGCGGCTGTATGCCAGCCTGGAAGTGGCTGTGGCGTTGCTGGGCGTGTCGAGTACCCTGGCACTGGCCCACTGCGCTGGGCTGTTCGCCCGCCTGGAAAGCAGCATTGGTCTGCTGGCCTGGGGGCTGCCGTTCTTGCTGGTGGGGGTGCCTGCGTTCCTGATGGGCGGCACGCTGCCGGTGCTGGTGCGTGCGCTAACACCCGCCCAAGGGCAATTGGCCGAGGCGGGAGGGCGTCTGTACGCTGCCAACACCGCCGGTGCCATTCTCGGTACCTTGCTGGCGGCCTTTGTGTTGCTGCCGCAACTGGGGGTCACCGGCAGTGCGCTGGCGGCCGCCACGCTCAACCTGCTGGCGGCGCTGGGGGCATGGCTGGCGCGTCGGCGTGATGAGCACCTTCCAGTACAACCTCAGCCCATGACAACCTCGCGTTCAGCGCCCGCGCGTCTGGCGATCGCCTTGTACTGTGTAGCCGGTGGGGTCGCCTTGGGCTATGAGGTGGTGTGGACGCAGTCGATCGTGCAGTTCATGAGTACCCGTACCTTTGCCTTTTCAGTGGTGCTGGCCACCTACCTGACGGGGTTGGTCGTGGGCAGTGCCGTGTATGCGCGACGTGCGGACCGGATTCGCGATCCGTGGGGGCTGTTCGGCCTGTTGATTGCCCTGGCCGGATTGCTGGCGCTGGTGCAGATCGCCGGTCTTGGGCGCTGGCTGATCATCGCGCAAACCCAGTTCGAGGCCTGGGTGCTGCACCTGACCGGCAATGCACTGGCCGGGATGTGCGCCCGTTTCGCCGTCGCCGCAGTGTCGGTGGTGTTGCTGCCCACCACGTTGCTCGGCGCCGCCTTTCCGCTCGCCCTGCGCTTGAGCGTGGACAGCCAGCAAGTCGGCCGCGATGTCGGCACTGTGGTTGCCTTGAATACCTTGGGTGGTATCGCTGGGGTGATGCTCACCGGTTTTGTACTGGTGCCCGGCATCGGCCTGATACGTACCCTGGTGGTGCTGGCACTGCTGGCGGCAGCGGTGGGCTGTGTGGCTGCCTGGCGCGGCGACACGCTGCGCAAAGGCACGCGCCTGGCGATTTTCGGCGTCACCCTGGCGACTGTGCTCATCGGTGCCCTGACACCGCCGCAGCGCTTGGCCGAACTGCTGCCGGGGGCGCGCAGTGGCAACATCACCTTCTATGAAGAGGGCCGAGGTGGCACGGTGGCGGTGGTGTCCCAGCAACGCCAGAACAGCACTTTCAATCGCCTATACATCCAAGGCGTGTCGAATACCGGCGATGCCATGCCGTCGTTGCGCTACATGCGCTTGCAGGCCTTGCTGCCACTGTTGATCCACACTCAGCAACCGCGTTCGGCGCTGGTGATCGGGTTCGGCACAGGCATTACTGCCGGGGCGATGCTGCGCTATCCCGGCCTGGAGCGCCCTGTAGTGGCTGAACTGCTGCCGCAGGTACTGGCCGCTGCGCCGCTGTTCAAGGGCAACTTCGATGCGGTCAACGACCCGCGCCTGGATATCCGTTTGCGTGACGGGCGTCGCGAGCTGCTGCGCAGCGCCGAGCGCTACGATCTGATCACTCTGGAGCCGCCTCCGCCTTCGGCTGCCGGGGTGGTGAACCTGTACTCGCAAGACTTTTACCAGCTGGCGGCATCGCGTCTGGAGCAGGGCGGCATGGTTGCCCAATGGCTGCCTTTGCCGACCCAGAACACTGACGACAGCCGCTCGCTGGTGCGCAGCTTTCTGAATGTCTTCCCGCATGCGTCGTTGTGGACCACCGAGTTTCACGAAATGCTCTTGATCGGCTCGCAAACGCCGCTGGAGCTGGACGCTGCGCGTATCAGCCAGCGCTTTGCGCAGCCAGAGGTCAATCGCGCGCTGGCCGAGGTCGGGGTTGACTCGGTCAGCGCCTTGCTCGCTACCTGGGTGACCGATCGCCAAGGCCTGGAACGCTTTGCTGGCAGCGCCGAAGCGGTCACCGACGACCGTCCGCGCATAGAATATGCACCGTGGGTGCGCGCCCGCGAGATTACCCGGGTGCTGCCGGAGTTGCTGGCGTTGAGAACGGCGCCGCCGCTGAGCAACGCCGACCCGGCCTTGCAGGCCGCCGTCGCCGATCAATGGCAGGTACTCAAACGCTTTTACGGGTTGACGCTGCTGGCTTACAACGGCAACCGCCAGGGCTGGGCGCGTGAGGTGCGGCAACTGATGCAAACAGAGGCGGGCAACCCGTACTTTCGCTGGTTCATCGGTGGTGGGCAAGCGCAAGGCAGCCAATGAACGCGCGACGTTCAGCAGGGTTGGACCTGATCAAATGGCTGGCGATGCTCAGCATGGTCATCGATCACCTGCGCTTCATCTGGCCGACGGCCGAGTGGTTGTTTGTTGTCGGCCGTCTGGCGTTCCCGTTGTTCTGCCTGGGCATCGCCGCCAACGTCGCGCGTACCACGCCTGGGCAGATGTACACCGCCGCCAACGGCCGTTATCTGGGCTGGATGCTGGCGTTCTCGGTGTTGTCCGAGTGGCCGTACCATGCACTGGATGTTGGTACCGGTACCTTCAACATCATGCCCACGTTGACCCTGGGGTTGCTGCTAGCCTGGGGTGTTCACCATCACAAACGTCAGGCATTGGCAGTGCTGGTGCTTGCGCTGCTAGTCAGCGACGTGCTGATGTACGGCTGGCTGGGGGTGGTACTGCCAGCAGCGTTTGTGCTGGCATTGCGCGGTGGCCGGGGGACTTGGCTGCTGCCGGGGTTTATCGCCGTGGCGGCCAACCTGAGCAACCAGTGGCTGCGTGAGCACCCGACAGCGCCGATTACCCTGATGGCCCTGGCAGTTGCGTTTATGTCGGCGCCGTTGGGGATGCGCCTGTTGCACGGGCTGCATTCCAGGCAGGTGTGGCCGGTGGGGCGCTGGGGTTATGGGTTCTACCCCGTGCACTTGGCGCTGATCAAGCTTGTTGTCCCCTAAGCGTCATCATCCTGTGTAGGAGATACCGTCTACCTGTGGGAGCGGCGGTGCGGCGACCCGACTTGCCCCGCGAACGCGGGCGAAGCCCGTGCCATTCACCGCAGTGCCTGCTTCGCGGGGCAAGCCCGCTCCCACAGCGTCAGCCCTCGCATCATGGGCGCTAAGCGGGCAGTTCGATTTGCGCGCACAGGCCGCCGCCTTCACGGTTGCTTAGGCTCAAGCTGCCGCCAATGGCTTGGGTCAGCTGCTGGGCGATGGCCAGGCCCAGACCGGTACCGCCGGTGCTGCGGTTGCGCGAACCTTCGACGCGGTAGAACGGCTTGAGGACGTCGCTCAACTGCTCTGCAGGAATACCGGGGCCGTTGTCCAGCACGCGGATCACGATGCGCCGATCAGCAGTTGCCTCGGCTTGTATCTGCGCGGCGCCAGCGAATTTCAGGGCATTGTCGATCAGGTTGACCAACACCCGGCGCAAGGCATGCGGGCGGGTCTCGATCAGCGCGTCGGTGCTGGCTTCAAGCACCACCTGTTGGCCGCTGTCCTGGTAGTCGAGAACCAGGCTATCGAGAAACGCGTCGAGGTTGACCCGGCAACTGGCTTCGGTGCTGCCATCGATGCTGCGCGCATAGGCCACGCCTTCGCGCACCAGATGTTCCATCGCTTCCAGATCACTCCAGAGCTTGTCTCGTTCGTGGCTGGGGTCCATGACTTCAACACGCAGCTTCATCCGCGTGATGGGGGTTTGCAGGTCATGGGAGATCGACGCCAGCAGTTGCATGCGCTCTTTGAGGTAGGCGGCAATCCGGCTTTGCAGGGAGTTGAACGCCTGCGCAGCGTAGCGCACCTCGCGCGGGCCGCTTTCATCCAGCAGCGGCCCCGGGGCATTGGGATCAAGGCTGTCGACTGCCTGTGCCAGGCGGGTCAGCGGGCCGATGGCGGTTTTCACGGCCAGCCCGGTGCACAGCAGCAACAACGCCAGCTGAATCAAAAGCACCACCGGCAGCCAGGCCGACAACGGGACAGGCGCTGGCGTGACATCCACGGTCAAGGGTTCGCCATCGCCCAGGCGCAGGTTCACCTGAAAGTGCGAATCAGCCCCCGGCAGGCGCTGAAAGCTCAGCGCGTAGTGCTGGCCGATGGCTTTATCGATGGACTGCGCCGCCATCGGCGCCGCGGGCAGTGCCAGCGGCTGACCGTTTATCCCCTGATCGAGTCGAAAACGGTAGGTGCGCCGCTCCAGACGCGGCAACCAGGCCTGGCGTTCGGCCGCCGGCAAGCGTTCGAGGATCGCCACTGCGGTGGCGATGTCCTGCTCCATGTTATTGAGCATCATCGAGCGCGAGCTGACATAGCGCTCGTAGAACTGAAAACTGAACGACAGCCCATAGGCCAGTACCAGCCCAGTGAAAAATATCAGCGCCAGGCGTGCGGCCAGGGTGTGTGGCCAGCGCATCGGCAGGCTCATGAAGACGGCTCGAGGCGTTGCACCGGCAGGGCAAACACATAGCCCTCGCTGCGCACGGTCTTGATGCAGGCCGGCTCGCGGGCGTCATCCTGCAAGCGCTGGCGCAAGCGGCTGACCAGCAGGTCGATGGAGCGGTCGAAGATATCCGCTTCGCGGCCTTGGGTCAGGTTGAGCAGTTGATCGCGGCTGAGCACCCGTTGCGGATGATCGAGGAACACCCGCAACAAGCGGTATTCGGCGCCACTGAGGGCCACCAGGGTGCCTTCGCCATCGAGCAGGTGGCGGGCGCTGGTGTCCAGGCGCCATTGGCCAAAACCGATCAGCCGACTGCTTTCACTCAGGCTCAGATTGGGCGGCAGCATGCGCGTCCGGCGCAGCACGGCATTGATCCGGGCCAGCAGTTCGCGAGCGGAGAAGGGCTTGGTCAGGTAGTCGTCGGCGCCCATTTCCAGGCCGACGATGCGGTCGGTTTCATCGTTGCGGGCGGTGAGCATCAGCACCGGTATGGCCTTGTGCTTGCCGGCGCGCAGTTCGCGGCACAGCAGCAGGCCATCATCGCCGGGCATCATGATGTCCAGGACGATCAGGTCGACCACGTCGGCTTCGAGAAAGGCGCGCATCTGCCGGCCATCAGCGGCAATGGTTGTGCGCAGGCCGTTTTTCTTCAGGTAGTTGCCTACCAGTTCTCTGATTTCGCGATCGTCGTCAACGATCAGCACATGATCGACATGATCCATGCCCGGCTCCTGTTCCAGTGCGTGGCTCGCAGTGTACAGAGCCCGGTGGCGCTTGCCTGCCGGGTTTGTATTGCAGTGTATCTGCTCTGGCGGCTGATACCTGAAGAGGCAATAGCGCCTGATCCCGACACATCACCGATACCTTGCGCGCCTCAAATAGGTCTCAACGGCGAGGGCCTTTCTTCGCTGGCAGAGGGTGAATGTTTCACCCGGGAGACTGGACATGACCTTCAAGACCCTGACCCGCATCGCTGTACTCGCGACCTTCGGCATGGCAGCTTTTGGTGCACTTGCCGACGCCAGCGTGCCGGTGCAGACCTATCATTACGGCCAGCGCCTGGATGTCCAGAAAGTCCTGGCCATTCATGATCAGAACGCTAATGCCTGTGGTGTGGTGACCGCGAAGATGGATTACCTGGACTCCAAGGGCCAACCACGCAGCGTGCAATACCAGAGCTACGCCACCGGTGCCTGCCACGAAGGCGGTTAACCATTCGCAAGGAGCGCTTCGTTTATGTCTGCATTCACTGTGTTGGGCGGCGTCTGGCGCCGTCTTAACCGCAAGCATCGCCGGGTGGGTGTTGCCGCGCTGTTGGTGACCGCGGTGCTTGCCCTGGGCTTGGGTCGCACGCTGCTCGCCGGCCCTGGCTCGTTGGATAGCCTCGGGCCGATGCCATCACTCAGTGGCGCCGTGCAATGGCTCAATTCGCCGCCGTTGGACCGCGAGGCACTCAAAGGCAAGGTGGTGCTGGTCGACTTCTGGACCTACGACTGCATCAATTGCCGGCGCAGCCTGCCTTACGTCAACACTTGGGCCAAGCGCTATGCCGACCAGGGGCTGGTGGTGGTCGGCGTGCATACGCCTGAGTACGATTACGAAAACAAGCTTGAAAACGTGCGCGAGCAGGTCGGCAAACTGGGTATTGAGTACCCGGTGGCCATCGACAACCGCTATGCCATCTGGAATGCCTTTGGCAATCAGTTCTGGCCAGCGCATTTTTTTGTCGATGCCCAGGGGCAGGTGCGTTTTGTCCACTTCGGCGAAGGCGCCTACGACACCCAGGAGCAAGTGATCCAGCAACTGTTGGCAGAACGTCGCGGGCTCGCTCCCTGATGCCGCTCAGCACTCAGGAGAGAAAACCGCCGTCCACATTCAGGGCCACGCCAGTGGTGTAGCTGGAGGCATCACTGGCCAGGTACAGCACCGCACCGGCCATCTCTTTCGGATCGGCCACGCGCTTGAGCGGAATCTGCTGCAATGCGGTGTTGAGGATCGCGTCATTCTTGACCAGTGCCGAGGCGAACTTGGTGTCGGTCAGGCCGGGCAGCAGGGCGTTGCAGCGAATACCGAAGGGTGCGCACTCCTTGGCAAAGACCTTGGTCATGTTGATTACGGCGGCCTTGGTGACCGAATAGATGCCCTGGAACACACCGGGTGACACACCGTTGATCGAGGCGACGTTGATGATGCTGCCACCACCGTGTTCGCGCATCAGCTTGCCGGCCTCGACCGACATGAAGAAATAGCCACGGATGTTCACATCGACGGTTTTCTGGAAGGCGCCAAGGTCGGTGTCCAGTACGTTGCAGAATTGCGGGTTGGTGGCGGCGTTGTTGACCAGAATGTCCAGGCGCCCGAACTGTTCACGGATGGCGGCAAACACGGCGCTGATCTGTTCCATTTCACCGATATGGCAGGCGATTGCAGTGGCTTTGCCACCGGCAGCGATAATCGCGTCGGCCACTTGCTGGCAACCGTCGAGCTTACGGCTGGAAACGATCACATGGGCGCCTTGTTGAGCCAGCAGATGGGCAATCGCCTCGCCGATGCCGCGACTGGCCCCGGATACAAACGCGATCTTGCCATCGAGGTCGAACAGTTGAGTCTTGGACATGGTGTTTTCCTTGTTGTAGTTGTCAGAGGCTGGACTTGGCGATGACCTGCAGGCTCATGTGCTCCAGCAATGTGTTCATGTGAATGAACTGGGCAAAGCGCTTGTCCTGGGTCTGGCCGTGGTAGAAGCGGTAGTAGATCTGCTGAACGATGCCGGCCAGGCGGAACAGGCCGTAGGTGTAATAGAAGTCGAAGTTGTCGATGCGGATGCCGGCGCGTTCGGCGTAATAGTCGACGAACTGCTGACGGGTAAGCATGCCTGGGGCGTTGCTGGGCTGACGGCGCATCAGCTGCACCGGTGCCGGGTCTGCCGCTTCGATCCAGTAAGCCAGGGTGTTGCCCAGGTCCATCAGCGGATCGCCGATGGTGGTCATCTCCCAGTCGAGCACGCCGATGATGCGCATAGGGTTGTCGGCGTCGAGGATGACGTTATCGAATCGGTAGTCGTTGTGCACGATCGCTGGCTTGGGGTGATCGGCCGGCATTTTTTCACGCAACCAGCTGATTACCTTTTCCCAGCGAGGGGCGTCTGGGGTCAGGGCTTTTTCGTAGCGGCTGCTCCAGCCTTCGATTTGCCGCGCCACGTAACCTTCGGGCTTGCCCAGGTCACCCAGGCCACAGGCGTTGTAGTCGACGTTGTGCAGCTCCACCAAGCGCTCGATGAAGCTCTTGCACAGCGCTTCGGTGCGCGGGGCATCCAGGCCCAGTTCAGGCGGCAGGTCGGAGCGCAGGATGATGCCTTTGACCCGGTCCATGACGTAGAACTCACCGCCGATCAAGGTCTCGTCGGTGCAGTGCACGTATGCCTTGGGGCAATACGGAAAACCGCTGTTGAGCTGGTTGAGAATACGAAATTCGCGGCCCATGTCGTGGGCCGATTTGGCTTTGTGGCCAAACGGTGGGCGGCGCAACACAAACTCACGCTCAGGGTATTGCACCAGGTAGGTCAGGTTCGAGGCGCCACCGGGAAACTGGCTGATTGTTGGCGTACCACGCAGGCCATCGATGTGCGCTTTCAGATAAGGGTCGATAACCGCGCCATCGAGTTCTTCGCCGGGGCGGACCTGGGTGGACTGGTCAGTGAGCGTCATACTTTTCCCTTATGATCGAAGGCAGAGATTATTGGCTAATCTAATTCTCGCAGCGGTTGCGGACAAGCGCGGTACAGCCTTATAGGCGGTCGTGTTGCAGGTGAATCAACAGCCCTGATAGCGGTGGGGCAGCGAAATCGTCTCGCGGGGCAAGCCCGCTTCTACAGGGCGCCAGGGCAAAAAAAAACCGAAGCGGTTTAGCGCTTCGGTTTTCAGTGGCATCAGCGCAGGGCTCAGGCCGGGAACAGCTCGCTCAGTTTCATCGACAGCATCATGTCGCCTTCAACGCGCAGCTTGCCGCCCATGAAGGCTTGCATGCCATCGGTTTCGCCGCTGACGATACCTTTCAGGGTTTCGCTGTCCAGCACCAGGGTGCAGTTGGCGTCGGCGTTTTCGCCTTCCTGGATTTCGCAGGTGCCATCCTTGACGATCAGGGCGTAGTGCTTGTCTTCGTCAGTGATGTTGAAGCCGAACACCAGGTCAAGACCGGCAGCAGCAGCTGGGTTGAACTTGGCTTTCATCGCTTCGACGGCTTTTGCTACTTCGCTCATGGTGTGTTCCTTATTAAGTGATAACGGCAAACGGTGAGGGTTGCCAGGGGCCGGGGCTCAACGGTAGGTGATGAGCTCCGGCGCCTTCAGCAGCTGCACGTGGGCTTGGCTGTTGAAGGAAGCCAGGGCCACCTCGCGGTCTCGAAACTTCAAGTGACTGAGCGAGGTGTTGATGATCTGCCAGTTCAGCGCGAACGCCTGGCTGGCAGTGATACGGGTGACCAGGTGAAGCAGGGCGGTGATCGTACCGCCCGAGGTAAAGATTGCAATGTTGTCGCCGTGGCGGGCCTGTTGCAGGGCGCGCTGCAGGCCGCTGTCGACGCGTTCGACGAAGCCTTGCCAGGACTCACAACTGTCGCAGGCGTGTTCACCGCTGTGCCAGCGCTGCACCAGCAGGGCAAACAGGCGCTGGAACTCGCTGCGATTTTCGCGGCCGTTGCGCAGGATATGGCGGGCCTCGGGTTCATCAGGCAGCAGGCCGGGCAACAGGCTGCGGATCATCGCGTCGGCATCGAACTCGTTGAAGGCGGCGTCGGTTTCAACCGGCGGCACCTCGATTCCTGCTTGCTGTATGGCTGCCAGGGCAAGGCGTGCGGTGTCTTGCTGGCGGCGCAAATCGCCTGCCAGGCAACGGTCCAGACGCACGCCCAACTGAGCCAGGTGTTCACCGAGGACTTCGCTTTGCCGGATGCCCACGGGGGAGAGGACGTCGTAGTCGTCTGCACCGAAGGAGGCCTGGCCATGTCGAATCAGGTAAATGCTGCCCACGTCGTACGCCTGCACTAAGAATGAGGCCGAGGTTAGGACGCCTCCAGCGGGCTGTCAACGAAAAAACATACAAGCGTTTGAAAAGAGCGTTTGAACTGCGTTGCTGGACATTTCCCACACTGGCAGGGTCAAGGTTGCCTCGGTATGCTTGACTATCGGTTCGCGCCGTTCGGGCGCCGGCATGTTAAGGAGTTACTGTGGAGTTTCTTGCAGAGTACGCAAGCTTTCTCGCCAAGACCGCGACCCTGGTGATCGCGATTCTGGTGGTCCTCTCGGCGATTGCCGGGTTGCGTGGTAAAGGTCGGCGCAAGGCCGGCGGGCAGTTGCAGGTCAACAAACTCAATGAGTTCTACAAAGACTTGCGCGAGCGCCTGGAAGGCAGCCTGCTCGACAAGGCGCAACTCAAGGCCCTGCGCAAGCAGCAGGCCAAGGCGCAAAAGCAGGAAAAGAAAACCCCGGACGACAAGCCTCGGGTCTTCGTGCTCGACTTCGATGGCGATATCAAGGCCTCGGCCACCGAAAGCCTGCGCCACGAGATCACCGCACTGCTGACCCTGGCCACGCCGCGTGATGAAGTGGTGCTGCGCCTTGAGAGCGGCGGGGGCATGGTCCACAGCTACGGCCTGGCGGCTTCGCAACTGGCACGCGTGCGTCAGGCGGGCATCCCGCTGACCGTGTGTATCGACAAGGTTGCCGCCAGCGGCGGCTATATGATGGCCTGCATCGGCGACCGGATCGTCAGCGCGCCGTTCGCCATTCTCGGTTCGATCGGGGTGGTGGCGCAGTTGCCGAACGTCAACCGTTTGCTGAAAAAGCACGACGTCGATTTCGAAGTGTTCACCGCTGGCGAATACAAACGCACCGTCACCGTGTTTGGCGAGAACACCGAGAAGGGCCGCGAGAAGTTCCAGGAAGACCTGGACGTTACCCACCAGCTGTTCAAGGATTTCGTTTCACGTTACCGCCCGCAACTGCACATCGACGACGTGGCCACCGGCGAAGTGTGGCTGGGCGTTGCCGCGCTCAACAAGCAACTGGTCGATGAGCTCAAGACCAGCGATGAGTACCTGGGTGAGCGTGCGCGCGAGGCGAATCTCTACCACCTGCATTTTGCCGAGCGTAAAAGCTTGCAGGAGCGCGTTGGGCTGGCCGCCAGTGGCACCATCGAAAACACCGTGCTCGGGCTCTGGAGCAAACTGGGTCAATGGCGCTGAGCATTATGTAACGCCAGGGCATCGCGCCCTTCGGTTTTCCTGTGGGTTCATTCACCCACAGGAAAACACTCATGTCCTGCGAAGTTATAGAACTTGTCAAACTCGATCCAGGTAGTATTTCCGGCCTGCACGGACGCTTTCTTGCCGAGCGTTTGCCGCAGGTGCTCAAGCACGCCACGGCGGACGATCTCAAACGTTGGCGCGCGCTTCTGCGCCCTGCGCAGTTAAACGCCAAAGACTCTGATACCTGGTTTTCGCAGGCCAGTGTCGATGAGCGCCAGACGCTACTGAATGCGCAAACGCTCAGCCGCGCCTCCGCCCAGGCGCTGGCCAAGGCGCTGAAAGACTTTCAGTCGCCCACCGCCTTTGCCGAGCCATTGCTCAAGGCCGAGCTGAAAAACAGTCTGGGCGTGGACTACGACGTCAACACGGCACAAATAGTCGAGGTTCACTACGAGTCTGTGCTGTTAGGTTCGATGCAGCAACTTCGACCCGTCCAGCAGACCTTGATGCAGGCGGCCATGCAAAACTATGCGGCCGGGAAGACCTTTGAACGGGGCAGTGCACTGGCGCCCAAAGGCGCCTTCATTCTTGAACTCAAGCCCGGTAAGCCGGGCGCTTACCCGCAGTTTCAGTACCGCTACTGCGAAAAGCTGAGTGTGACCCCCGAACGCTTTGCCAGCCTTTGCCATGAGTTGGACCTGGGCAAGCAGTACCAGCAGCACATCAGCCATATTTACGAAAACCCGGCCACGCAAAGTAATGTGCGCACGCTGTCGATCGCCGCTGAAAAGGATCACGTGTGGCAGGCGGCGCAAACAGCCTTCATGAAAGGCGAAATCAGCGACGCAGGGCGCAAGATGATCAAAGGGCTGGTCGATGGCGAACGTGCGCCGTTGTTCCATGGCAAGCCGGTGATCTGCCATTCGTTGAGCATGTTCAGCGCCGTGCTGGATCAGGTTGTGGTGTTCAGTGCCGATCGACTCGACAGTCAGCAGGAAGCGTCAATCATCGTCTACCTGCCCGGCGCACCGCTGTACCCGCTCAAGGAATATGCCTCGGTCGAGGCGTTTCGCAACGATCTGCGCATCAACCTGCTCAACCCTGCCTATCAAAAGCTGTTTCGCGGCTACGTGGAGCACAAAGAACAGCCGCATTTTTTCAAGCGACTAAAGGAAGTGGCCTACGATAAATACGGCCAGTTCAATGCCAACGGCAACCTGTACCTGCGCGATGTGCCGATTAGCGGCAACCTCTTCGACTACCTGCAAGACCGCCATCTCCTTCGACTCAAAGCCAATGCCCGCGAATGGTTGGTGCCCAGTGCCGAGGTCGATGAAGCTGCCAACAAGCTACGCCTGGCCTATTGGGAAGGCATTGGTTTGAACGTGCTCAATGCCGCTGCGTTCTTTGTGCCGGTGCTCGGCGCGGTGATGGCGGTGGTGGCGGCCGTGCAACTGGTGAGTGAAATCATTGATGGCGTGCATGCCTGGCAAGCGGGTGACATCGACGAGGCGCTGGCGCATTTCGAGGCGGTGGCGTTGAATGTGGTAGTCGCCGTTGGCTTGGGGGCTGCAGGGCACTTCAGTGGCTCCTACGGTTCCACTGAAGTGGTCGATGGCCTGTTGCGTGTGACCCTGCCCAATGGCCAGGAGCGCCTGTGGAAGCCCGACCTTGGGCCGTATGCCCGCGATGTCGAGCTATCTGACATCAAACCTGATGAAAAAGGCGTGTATGCGCTGGATTCGAAGTCCTATGTGCGGATCGGAAAACAGGCGTTTGAAGTGACCCGGGACGGCAGCGAGCAATGGTCGATTCGCCATCCCGACGACCCACACGCGTACCAGCCAGCCCTCAAGCACAACGGCGAGGGCACCTGGCAGGCCGCGGGTGAAGAGCCGCTGAAATGGAATCATGAACAGTTGCTGGAGCGCCTGGACTCTGCCAGGGACGGCTTGACTGACGAACAGGTTGAGCAGGCAGTGAACGTCAGTGGCGTCAATGATGACGTGCTGCGGCGCATGCACACCGAGCAGTTGCCGCTGCCGCCGCTGCTCAAGGATACCTTGTACCGTTATCAGGTGGATCGCCGGGTTAGCCGCTTGATCGCAAGCTTGAGTGACGGCACGGTCGGTGCCGACGGCCTGGATTTAGGTCCGAGCCTGAGCCAAGACCTGGCGCGTTGGCCGCAGCGGGTAATCGAGGTGTTTGACGAGCTGAACCCGGACCGTGAGCCGATTCGCTATGGTGCCACGCGCTGGCCCGATGGGCGGGTTATTCGTATCTCCCTCAGGCAACTGTATGCCAACCGGTTGGCCGAGCTGGTCCTGGCTGACTTGAGCGACGGCGAAGCCCTGAATTTCTTCGGATCCAGTGTCGAAGCCGATCAGCGCCTGCCCGTGCTGCGCAGGCTGATTGCCGAACGTGCGGTCAAACGTCGTGCCGAGATTTTCAAGACCTTGCTCGAACACGGCCGAGCGCCGCGCACGGCCGAGCAAGCGTTATTGATACGTGATTTTCCCAAGCTCAGCGATGCTGCCACCAAGGAGATCATTGACGATGCCACTGCCGGTGAACGCCAGCAATTGCAGGGTACGGATGGCCGCGTACCGATGCGCCTGGCCGAAGAGGCGCGGGTGTATCAGCGCCAGTCGGTATTGTGTGCAGCGATTCAGGGGTTGCATGAAGGCAGCCTGGCCAGCTTGGACAGTGACCGCCTGGCCGTTGGCTTGTTACCCAAACTACCAGGTTGGAGCGAAACGGTGCGCATTGAACTGCGCGAAGACAGCCTCAGCGGACGCCTGCTGGCCAGTGCCGGCAAGGCCGATAGTGAACTGAAGATCATCGTGCGCAAGGCCGACGGCTATGTGGCCTACGATGAACAGGGGCTTGAGTTGAGTCGGGGCGAGCCGCTGTATGCCTCGCTGCTCAAGGCTCTGCCCGACAGCGAGCGGCAGGCGCTTGGTCTGCAGATCGGGGCAGCACAATCGTTGCAAACCCAGCTGTATACAACGGCTGCTACCGATCGCAGCGCTGCGGTCAGTGCACTGGGGCAACAACCGATCAAACCCTGGTTTCGCCCGCCCATGCGCCTGGCCGATGGTCGAGTCGGTTACACCTTGGGGGGGGCAGTGGGTAGCATGGCCATTGACGCCAAGTTCAATGCACTGTTTCCCAATTTGCCGCTCGCCGAGCTTGAAAGGCTCAAAACGAGCTTGCTCCAGGAGAATCAACATCTGGGTGACGCGGTGTACAAGCTGCAACTGGAGCTTGCAAAACTTGAACAAACGCTTACAGGCTGGGTCGCAGAAGGCGATGACATCTTCCAACGCGCCACCCGTGAGCGAACCCGCAGGCAACTGATCAGCGCATGGCGTCGACAAGGCGGACGCCTGAGCTCGCAACTGATACTGGAGGGTGGGGACATTGCACCGCTGCCCCCTTTGACTGCGCGCTTCGACCACATACGAATCCTGAGACTGCAGCACACGGGATTGCAGGAACTGCCCGACGGCTTTCTGCGTTGTTTTCCCAACGCCGAGCATCTGTCGTTGGAAGGCAACACCATCAGCGTTCTTCCGCCTGAAATTGCCAACTTGACCCAGTTGCGCACGCTGAATCTGCGCGAGATGAGGTTTGACAGTAGCGACACCATGTTCGATGCGCTCAGGCCTTTAACCAGGCTGCAGCAGCTGAATCTGCAGAGTTGCGGCTTGGAGAACATCCCGGACGCGGCGCTGGAGACGCTGGCGTCATTACCGGTGTTGAACGACTTGAACTTGCGCTACAACAGGGTTGCGCTGAGCACTGCAGCCCTACAAACCCTGGCCCGCTTGCCCCTGCAGACGCTGGAGTTGAGTTCTACAAACCTGACGCTGGACGAAGCCGGTGCCGCTATGTTCTCAGGTTTCGAGCACCTGAGGCGTTTGCGTATGAGCGGTAACCCCCTGGGGCGGGCACCTGAACTTGCAAGTCTGACGCAGATCGAAGAATTGAACCTGTCCAGGTGTCGACTCACTGCGTTCCCTGATGGTTTATTCACGCTGATGAATCGTGAGCCCTGTGCGCTACGACACGTTGAACTGACGGGCAACGAAATCACTGAGTTACCGGAACTGGCCACGACACAATTCGGCCAGAATCTGCGTAACGATGCGCAGCGCACCTATCGGTTGGACATGTTCCAAAACCCGTTGGAGGCACCGAGCATTGCGCGCTTGAGTGCGGTAGGGGAAGCTTTTGTTCCTGAGGTAGAAATTCGGGTGGAGCCGGACCAGGAATGGCTGCGCGGCGCGACCGAGGCCAATCAAGCGCTCTGGCAGCAATGGTTTGGGGAAAACAGACATGCAGCGATGCGTGAGGTGCTTAATCGCCTTGCCAACGCAAGTGAGTTCCGGACCAATCCGGACTATGTGAAAGCCCGGGTGTGGTCGATGCTCAGGCTGGCCTCGGAGTCCACGCCGCTCAGGGAAGAGCTGTTGGAGATCGCCGACGCATTCCCGGTTACCTGTGGTGATGCCGGTGCCGATGCCTTCAGTGCGATGGAGATTGCTGTGCTGATGTACGAGCGCAGCGCGCTGGCCACTACCCAGAATCGTAGTACTGAGCTGGTGGCGTTGTACAAGCAATTGTTCCGCCGCCATGAAGTGCAGCGCATGGCGGATGTACTGACCAGCAAGCGTGAACTGAGGCGTCAGGCCCTGCTTGCAGAGCGGCCTGCACCCGCGCTGGACCCCCTGGATGACATCAGCGATGACCTGCTGAGCAGGTACAAGGTCGATGACATCGAGATCAGGTTGGCCTTGCGTCAGAGTTTATCGGGTGTGCTGGACTATCCCGAACCTTCCAGTGGCATGCTTTTCCGGGGCACCGCGAACCTGTCGGATCGCACCACCCAACGCGTTGCCCAGGCAGTAAAGGCGGGTGATACAGCGGCAAACCGCCAAGCGTGGATGGCGGAGGAGAGTAACTGGCAGCGTTACTTGAAACCGCGTAACACTGAGCAGTTCGACAGACTTTATGACACTTGGGTCAAGGGCGTGGAGTACCTGGAGTACTGCAAGGGCACATCAGACGAACTACCCGACTCACTCGATAGCGATGTGCTGCAAGTGCTGCGTAAGGAGTTGGGAAAAGACCCACTTCAAAACGGCATCTTGAGCAAAGTTGAGATCAGTCGTTTGCAGTATCGGGACGGGAACATTGCTCTGGCAAATGCTCGCCGTAACGCGGAACTGGCGTTGATGGTCCAGTTAACCAAAGCGCTGGAGGCTGAGTCTTGAGGCACGGCAGGTAAAAAACAGGCCCCGCACGCGGGGCCTGTTTTTTTCAGCGGCGACGGAACAACGGTTGTGGTTCGTCGGTGGCCGCCTGGTAGGTCACGGAAAAGTCCTTGAGGCTTTCCAGTGCTTCAACCGGGTCTTTGTCGGCGCGCAGGGCGAAGGCATCGAAGCCACAGCGTTTCATGTAGAACAGCTGGTCGCGCAGCACGTCGCCAATGGCGCGTAGCTCACCGGTGAACTTGTAGCGATCACGCAGCAGGCGCGCATTGGAGTAATTGCGCCCGTCGGTAAAGGCCGGGAAGTTCAGGGCGATGACCTGGAAGCTGGCGACGTCTTCACCGATTTCTTCGGCTTCTTCGTCGGCATCCAGCCACACACCCAGGCCGCCGTCGCGGGCCTTGAGAGCGTGGCCGTGATCACGCCACAGCTGCAACGGTACGATGTAGTCGTCGCAGTTGGTCAACTCGTCGAAGGACACGTCCTTGGGCAGCAAGTGCCAGGTTTCGTCGACGATTTCGTTGTTTTTAATTATTCGCTGCATAGACGCGTTCCTTGAAAGGGTCGATGCCAATACGTTGGTAGGTGTCGATGAAGCGCTCGTCTTCGGTACGTTTTTCAACGTAGACGTCGATCAGCTTCTCGATCACATCCGGCATGGCGTCCTGGGCGAAGGACGGGCCGAGGATCTTGCCCAGGCTGGCGTCGCGGCTGGCGTTGCCACCCAGCGAGACCTGGTAGAACTCTTCGCCTTTCTTGTCCACCCCGAGGATGCCGATATGGCCGACGTGGTGGTGACCGCAGGCGTTCATGCAACCGGAGATGTTCAGGTCCAGTTCGCCAATGTCGAACAGGTAGTCGAGGTCGTCGAAGCGGCGCTGGATCGACTCGGCAATCGGGATCGACTTGGCGTTGGCCAGCGAGCAGAAATCGCCGCCCGGGCAGCAGATGATGTCGGTCAGCAGGCCGATGTTCGGCGTGGCGAAACCGTTTTCACGCAGCTCCAGCCACAGCGCGTGCAGTTGGCTCTGCTCGACGTCGGCGAGGATGATGTTCTGCTCGTGCGAGGTGCGCAGCTGAGCGAAGCTGTAGCGCTCGGCCAGGTCGGCAACCGCATCGAGCTGTTTGTCGGTCAGGTCGCCAGGCGCCACACCGGTGGGCTTGAGCGACAGGGTCACGGCAACGTAGCCAGGCTTCTTGTGCGCCAGGACGTTGCGGGTACGCCAGCGCGCGAAGCCTGGGTGTTGTTGCTCAAGCTCGCTGAAGTCGAGGTTGTCCAGCTGCTTGTAGTCCGGGTCGACGAAGTGCTTGGCCACGCGCTGCACTTCGGCTTCGGTCAGCGTGGTGCTGCCGCCGCGCAGGTGGACCATTTCGGCCTCGACCTTCTCGGCGAAGACTTCCGGGGTCAGGGCTTTGACCAGGATCTTGATGCGTGCCTTGTACTTGTTGTCGCGACGGCCATAGCGGTTGTACACCCGCAGGATCGCGTCCAGGTAGCTGAGCAGGTCTTGCCACGGCAGGAATTCATTGATGAACGCGCCGACCACCGGGGTACGGCCCAGGCCGCCGCCGACCAGAACACGGAAGCCCAGCTCGCCGGCAGCGTTGTACACCGGCTCAAGGCCAATGTCGTGCACTTCAATAGCCGCACGGTCGCTGTTGGCGCCGTTGATGGCAATTTTGAACTTGCGCGGCAGGTACGCGAATTCTGGGTGGAAGGTGGTCCACTGGCGGACGATTTCACACCATGGGCGCGGGTCGATCACTTCGTCGGCGGCGACACCGGCGAACTGGTCGGTGGTGACGTTGCGCAGGCAGTTGCCGCTGGTCTGGATCGCGTGCATCTGCACGGTGGCCAGTTCCGCGAGGATCTCGGGGATGTCTTCCAGCGCCGGCCAGTTGTACTGCACGTTCTGCCGGGTGCTGATGTGGGCATAGCCCTTGTCGTAGTCGCGCGCGATCTTCGCCAGCATCCGAGTTTGGCGCGAAGTCAGCTGGCCATACGGCACGGCGACCCGCAACATCGGGGCAAAACGTTGAATATAGAGGCCATTTTGCAGGCGTAGGGGGCGGAACTCTTCTTCGCTCAGCTCACCGGCCAGGTAGCGGCGGGTCTGATCACGGAACTGCTTGACGCGGTCCTCGATGATCCGCTGATCGTACTCGTCGTATACGTACATAGGGGTCCTGTTCTCAAGCTGCTTGCAGCTAATCGCGCGCACGGCCGCGCACTCCCAAAGCGGAGCGGAGGAAAGATAGCAGTTTGCGGTTATGCGCAAAAGTGATGTTTTAGCATATGAAAAGAACCATTTGGACTAAGTGAGACTGACTGCCATTTAGCCGTTTGCCCCCCTGCGGTGTTTATAATTGACGGTTTGAATAGCAGGAGCGAATCCGCATGCTCAAGGCCTTGTGCCAAAGCCTGTGCCTGAGTCTGCCGCTGGCTGCCAGCGCGCAGGCCGCGTCGGTGGTGTTTCTCAATCCGGGCTATTCCAACGAAACCTTCTGGGTCAGCTATTCGCACTTCATGCAGGCCGCCGCCAGCGACCTGGGCATGCAGCTGCGCATTCAATACAGCGAGCGGCGCCCGGAACTGGCCCTGCTGCAGGCCCGTGAGGTACTTGAGGGCAAAGACCGGCCAGACTACCTGGTGCTGGTCAACGAACAGTATGTGGCGCCGGAAATCATCCGCCTGTCGCGTGGTAGCGGGGTCAAGCTGTTTCTGGTCAATAACGGCCTGACCCAAGACCAGAGCGCCTTGATTGCCGAACACCCGGACAAGTACCCGCCGCTGCTTGGTACCCTGGTGGGCAACGATGAGCAGGCTGGCTATCAGATGCTCAAGGAACTGATCGCACTGCGCACGCAAACGGCCGGAAAGCGGCCCATCGAGTTACTGGCCTTTTCCGGCCTGAAGACCACACCGGCTGCGCAATTGCGTGAGCAGGGCATGCGCCGGGCCTTGGCCGAGCACCCGCAGGTGCGCCTGCGTCAGGTGGTGTATGGCGGCTGGGGGCAGCAGCGCGCCTATGAGCAGGCGCAGCAATTGTTGAAGCGCTACCCGAAAATCGACCTGGTCTGGTCGGCCAACGACGAAATGGCCTTCGGCGCCATGCAGGCGTTTGTCGAAGCCGGTCACATGCCGGGCAAAGATGTGCTGTTCAGCGCCGTCAACAGCTCGGTACAAGCCCTGCAGGCGCGCATTGATGGACAGTTGAGCGTGCTGATGGGCGGGCACTTTTCGTTGGGCGGCTGGGCGATGGTGTTATTGCATGATGATGCGCTGAATCTGCCCATCGACCGTGACGGCCTGCGCAATCACCAGGCGCCGGTGCTGCAATTGATCGACCCGATGCGTGCGCGGCGCTGGTTGAAGTTTCAGGGGCAGGCCGACTATGGGCTGGACTTCAAGCGCTTCAGTGCCCAGGGGCATACCAGCGACTATCGCTATCCGTTCCTGAGTGCACCGGTCAAATATTAAAAACCCTGCTTGAGCAAAGGGCATTGCTGAACTTAACTGCTACGGGTGACATGCATTCCCATAACCACTACAAGAGGCGATGCAATGGGAAACTCAACCAAAGCGGGTAAGCCTGACAGCAGTGTCGATGCTTGGGCGATACTCTGTCTGATCATCCTGGTTGTGGTGACCGCCGTGTATTGGGTCAGCCACCAGTGACATCACGCGATGGGTAATCATGTGCCGCCCGCAGAATGGACATCTGCGGGCGGATTACGTTTCAGCGGCTGGTCAAATGCATGGCCAGCTGGACCAGCCCGACCAACACCAAAATGAACACCAAGGTGAACACGGTGCCCAGCGCAATGAAATGGCTGGCCTTGCCGTAGGTGAAGTCGCGGGCGCGGTTCTTGCCGCTTTGTACACCGAATGCCGCAGCGAGAATGCTTTGGAGCATTTGCCAGAAGGTGGGTGGTTTGCCGTGGGCGGGATCGTCCATGAGGGGCTCCTAGGTGTAGGCATCACCCCTCAGTGTAGACGGTTGTAGGAGCGGGCTTGCCCCGCGAAGCGATGTGACTGGCAAACCGCAAACGCGGGGCAAGGCCCGCTCCCACAGCGGGCATGACTCGCGATTTTATTTAGCTGTCATAGCCCCTGGCCGGTGGGAGCGGGCTTGCCCCGCGAATTTACTTAGTTGTCATAGCCCAGGTTAGGCGCCAGCCAGCGCTCGGTGACGCTCAGTTCCTGGCCTTTGCGCGCGGTGTAGCTCTGCACCTGGTCCTTGTCCACCTTGCCCACCGCAAAGTACTGCGCTTGCGGGTGGGCGAAGTACCAGCCGCTGACCGCCGCCGCCGGGAACATGGCGAAGTGTTCGGTAAGGAACACGCCGCTGGGGCCGGTTTCGCCAATCGCGGTGCCATCGAGCAGGCGGAACAGGGTTTCCTTCTCGGTGTGATCCGGGCAGGCCGGGTAGCCGGGAGCAGGGCGGATACCCGAGTACTGCTCCTTGATCAGCGCTTCGTTGTCCAGGTGCTCGTCCTGGGCGTAACCCCAATGCTCTTTACGCACCTGTTCGTGCAGCCACTCGGCGCAGGCTTCGGCGAGGCGGTCAGCCAGGGCCTTGACCATGATCGAGTTGTAGTCGTCGCCCTTGTCCTGGTAGGCCTTGGCCACTTCTTCGGCACCGATACCGGCGGTGGTGATGAAGCCACCAACGTAATCGGTCACGCCCGATTCCTTCGGTGCAACGAAGTCGGCAAGCGAGAAGTTCGGCTTGTTGTCCGGCTTGATGGTCTGCTGGCGCAAGTGGTGCAGTTGCGCCAGTGGCTGGCCATCAGCGCCATAGACTTCGATGTCGTCATGGTTGACCTGGTTGGCCGGCCAGAAACCGAACACCGCACGGGCACTGATGAGTTTTTCATCGATCAGCTTGGCAAGCATGTCCTGGGCGTCTTTGTACAACGCCGTGGCCGCTTCGCCGACGACTTCGTCCGTGAGGATGCGCGGGAACTTGCCTGCCAGGTCCCAGGAGATGAAAAACGGCGTCCAGTCGATGTACTCGGCCAGCACCTTGAGGTCGATGTCGTCCAGCACCTTGACCCCGGTGAAGCTTGGCACTGCCGGTTGGTAATTGGCCCAGTCGTACTGCGGTTTGGCTGCAATCGACTGTTCGTAGCTCAGGCGCTCGGTGCGGGCGCTGCGGTTGGCGGTACGCTCACGCACTTCAACATAGTCCTGGCGCGTCTTCTCGACAAAGCCGGGTTTGAGTTCATTGGACAGCAGTTGCGTGGCGACGCCGACAGCCCGTGAGGCGTCGGTGACGTAGACCACGGCATCGTTGCTGTACTTGGGTTCGATCTTCACCGCCGTGTGCGCTTTGGAAGTGGTTGCGCCGCCGATCATCAACGGCAGGTGGAAGTCCTGGCGCTGCATCTCGCGGGCGACGTGGACCATCTCGTCCAGCGACGGGGTGATCAGGCCGGACAGGCCGATAATGTCGCATTTCTGCTCGCGGGCGGTCTGCAGGATCTTCTCGGCCGGCACCATCACACCGAGGTCGACGATGTCATAGCCGTTACAGCCCAGTACCACGCCGACGATGTTCTTGCCGATGTCGTGGACGTCGCCTTTGACCGTGGCCATGAGGATCTTGCCCTTGGCTTGCGGTTTGTCGCCTTTTTCCGCCTCGATGAAGGGGATCAGGTGAGCAACCGCCTGCTTCATTACCCGCGCCGATTTCACCACCTGTGGCAGGAACATCTTGCCGGCCCCGAACAGGTCGCCGACCACGTTCATGCCGCTCATCAGCGGGCCCTCGATGACCTCGATCGGGCGTGCGCATTGCTGGCGACACTCTTCGGTGTCTTCGACGATGAAGGCGGTAATGCCTTTGACCAGGGCGTGTTCCAGGCGCTTGTCGACCGGCAGCGAACGCCATTCTTCGTTCTCGACTTCCTTGGTTGCGCCACCGCCTTTGTAATCGTCGGCAATCGCCAGCAGGGCGTCGGTACCTTCCGGCGTGCGGTTGAGCACCACGTCCTCGACTTTGTCGCGCAGGGCAGCCGGGATCTCATCATAGATCTCCAGCTGACCGGCGTTGACGATACCCATGGTCAGGCCGTTCTGGATCGCGTGGTAGAGGAACACCGAGTGAATCGCCTCGCGCACCGGGTTGTTGCCACGGAACGAGAACGACACGTTGGACACCCCGCCGCTCGACAGCGCGTAGGGCAGGTGGTCGCGAATGTAGGCGCAGGCTTCGATGAAGTCGACGGCGTAGTTGTTGTGCTCTTCGATGCCGGTGGCCACGGCGAAGATGTTCGGGTCGAAGATGATGTCTTCCGGTGGGAAGCCAACTTCATTGACCAGAATGTCGTAGCTGCGCTGACAGATTTCCTTTTTGCGTGCGGCGGTGTCGGCCTGGCCGACTTCGTCGAAGGCCATCACCACCACGGCAGCACCGTAGCGTTTGCACAGTTTGGCGTGATGTTTGAAGGCGTCGACGCCTTCTTTCATCGAGATCGAGTTGACGATGCCCTTGCCTTGAATGCACTTGAGGCCGGCTTCGATCACCTCCCACTTGGAGGAGTCGATCATGATCGGCACCCGCGAGATATCGGGCTCGCCGGCGATCAGGTTGAGGAACTTGACCATGGCCGCCTGGGAATCGAGCATCCCTTCGTCCATGTTGATGTCGATCACCTGGGCGCCAGCCTCGACCTGCTGCAGGGCCACTTCCAGCGCTTCGGTGTAGTTCTCTTCACGGATCAGACGGGCGAACTTGGCCGATCCGGTAATGTTGGTACGCTCACCGACGTTGACGAACAGCGAGCTGCGATCGATGGTGAACGGCTCAAGGCCCGACAGGCGACAGGCCTTGGGGATGTCCGGAATGGCCCGCGGTGCGTACTTGGCTACAGCTTCGGCGATGGCCTGAATGTGCCCAGGGGTCGTGCCGCAGCAACCGCCGATGATGTTGAGGAAGCCACTGGCGGCAAACTCTTCAACCACTTCGGCCATTTCCGCCGGGGTTTCATCATATTCACCGAAGGCGTTCGGCAGGCCGGCGTTGGGGTGGGCAGAGACGTGGGTACCGGCCTTGGTCGACAGTTCTTCCAGGTATGGACGCAGATCTTTGGCACCGAGTGCGCAGTTCAGGCCGACCGAGATCGGGTTGGCGTGGCGCACCGAGTTCCAGAACGCTTCGGTGGTCTGGCCCGACAAAGTCCGGCCAGAGGCATCGGTGATGGTCCCGGAAATCATGATCGGCAGTTCCAGGCCGTCTTCTTCGAACACCTGCTGCACGGCAAAAATCGCCGCCTTGGCGTTGAGGGTATCGAAGATGGTTTCGATCAGGATCAGGTCGGCGCCGCCTTCGATCAGGCCGCGGGTAGCCTCGATGTAGTTTTCCACCAACAGGTCAAAGGTGACGTTGCGGTAGCCTGGGTCGTTGACGTCTGGCGAAATCGAGCAGGTGCGGCTGGTCGGGCCGAGGACGCCGGCGACGAAGCGCGGCTTGTCTGGCGTTTCCAGGGTTTTCGCATCGGCAACCTGACGGGCAATCCGCGCACCTTCAACGTTCAGTTCATACACCAGCGATTCCATGCCGTAGTCGGCCTGGGAAATCTGCGTGGCGTTGAAGGTGTTGGTTTCGAGAATATCGGCACCGGCGTCCAGGTAAGCCTTCTCGATGGCGGCAATAACGTCCGGGCGCGACAGCAGCAACAGGTCGTTGTTGCCTTTGACATCGCTTGGCCAATCGGCGAAGCGCGTGCCACGATAGTCGTGTTCCTCAAGGCGGTAGCTTTGGATCATAGTACCCATGCCGCCATCGAGGATCAGAATGCGCTCTTTGAGTGCTTGCTGAAGTGCTTGGAAACGAGCGCTGCGGTCAGACATAGGACTACCTGGTCGGGCGAAAACAAAAGTTGCGGAATAATAACAAAGCTGCGCGGTTTTTAGACGTGTCGAGCATTTACATGAATTTCATTCATGTTGGCACGCCGCCAGCACCGGTAGAATCGTGAAGCTTTCAATACCCAGGACATTCGGCACATGGTGTATCGCTTACTTGCCGGCGCTTTCGCTCTGTTCATCAGTGGCGTGGCGTTGGGGCAAGCCCCTCAAACCAGCCCGGCTATTTCGTATACCCGGGACATCCAACCGATTTTCACGGAGAAATGCGTGGCCTGCCACGCCTGTAACGACGCGGCCTGCCAGCTCAACCTGGGCAGTGCCGAGGGCGCCTCACGGGGGGGCTCCAAAGTGCCGGTGTATCAGGGCGACCGCAGCCAGGCGGTGGCCCCGACCCGCTTGTTCTACGATGCCCAGAGCACTGAAGCCTGGCAGCGCAAGGGCTTCTACTCAGTGCTCGACAACCAGGGCAGCCAGGCCGCACTGATGGCGCGGATGCTGGAGCTGGGGCATAAAACGCCACTGACGCCCAATGCCAAGCTGCCTGAAGAAATCGTTCTGGGGCTGAACCGCAACAACATGTGCCCGCTGCCCGGTGAATTCGATGCCTATGCCGGGGCGCACCCCAAAGAAGGCATGCCACTGGCGGTCACCGGTCTTACCGATGCCGAGTACCAGACGCTGCAACGCTGGCTGGCAGCAGGTGCCCCAATCGACCACAACGCTATTACGCCAAGCGCCAATGAGGCGGCGCAGATTGCCGACTGGGAAGCATTGCTCAACCGCCCAGGTTCCACCGAGGCCCTGGTCGGGCGCTGGCTTTACGAACACTTGTTCCTTGCGCACATCTACTTTGTGGGCGGCGAGCAGGGGCATTTCTTCCAGTGGGTGCGTTCGCGCACGCCCAGCGGCCAGCCGATCGACCTGATCGCCACACGTCGCCCCAACGATCCTCCCGGCACCGACTTCTATTACCGCCTGATGCCGGTGCAAGGCGTGATCGTGCATAAAACCCACATCACCTACCCGATGGGGCCGCAGAAGCTCAAACGCGTCAAGCAGCTGTTTTACAGCGGCGACTGGCATGCCAGTGCGCTGCCCGGCTACGGTCCGCGACACCGGGCCAATCCGTTTGAAACCTTCGAAGCGATCCCGGCCGTGGCCCGTTATCAGTTCATGCTCGATAACGCGGAGTACTTTGTCCGTACCTTCATTCGCGGCCCGGTGTGCCGCGGCCAGATCGCCACTGATGTGATCCGTGACCATTTCTGGGCGTTGTTCCAGGAACCGGCGCATGACCGTTACCTGACCGATGCCGAGTACCGTGGCCAGGCCACGCCGTTGCTGGCCATGCCCGGGCAGATTGACGACGTTGGCAGCATCCTGACCCTGTGGCATGCCTACCGCGACAAGCGCAACGAGTACGAAGTGCTGCGCCGCGAAGCCTACGCCGACATGCCCGCGCCGAGCTGGTCGACGCTGTGGGCCGGTAACGACAACGCGCTGCTGACCATCTTCCGTCACTTCGACAGTGCTTCGGTGACCAAGGGTTTGATCGGCGATGTGCCGAAGACCCTGTGGCTGTTCGACTACCCGTTGTTCGAGCGCACCTACTATCAGCTGGCGGTCAACTTCGATGTCTACGGCAACGTCTCGCACCAGGCGCAGACGCGCTTGTATTTCGACCTGATCCGCAACGGTGCCGAGGTCAACTTCTTGCGCCTGATGCCGGCCGATGCGCGTGGGGCGATCCTCAGCGACTGGTACCAGAACAGCGGCAAAGTGAAGATGTGGCTGGACTACGAGGAGATCGACACCGATACCCCGAGCGCCCTCAAGCTCGATGGGCAAGACCCGAAACGCGATTTCGGCCTCAAGCTGATCCAGCGCACCGGCAGCCTCAACGCCGCGCCTGACCCGATCAACCGCTGCCAGGGTGCCTATTGCTCGCGACCACAAATGAACGACGAGTTCCGCGGTGTCGAGCAGACCTTGAGCCGGCTGGTGTCGCGCCCGGCGGCAGGGCTGAAAGTGATCGGTCAGTTGCCTGAAGCGACCCTGCTGCGCATCGAAGGGCAGGGCGGTCAGCGTCAGGTCTACAGCCTGCTGCGCAACCGGGCGCACAGCAACGTAGCTTTCATGCTTGGTGAAGCCTATCGCTACCAACCGGGCCTGGACACCCTGACCCTGGTACCGGGGGTGCTGAGCAGTTACCCGAACTTCATGTTCAACATTCCCTCCGCCGATGTGCCGGAGTTTGTCGAGGACCTGGAAGCCGCTCGTGACGATACCGACAAATTCGAGCGCGTGGTCATGCGCTGGGGCGTACGTCGCAGCCATCCGCAGTTCTGGCAGTACTTTCACGACCTGAACACCTACATCAAGGAAACCGATGCGGTGGAAGCGGGCGTGCTCGACATGAACCGCTACGAAAACCTGTGAAACTGGCCGCCGGGAGCGCTGCTGGAGCGTTCCCGGCGTTGCCGGGCTTTCCCGACAGAAATACTAGGACTTTGTTCGGCGGCCAGGTTGGCGTAAACTGCCGACAAGTCTGTGAGGAACTTCCATGAGCGCCATAACTATTACCGACGCCGCGCATGATTACCTGGCTGATCTGCTGTCCAAGCAGAACACCCCGGGTATTGGCATTCGTATCTTTATCACCCAGCCGGGCACCACATACGCCGAAACGTGCATTGCCTACTGCAAGCCGGGCGAAGAAAAGCCTGAAGACACGGCCGTGGGCCTGGCCAGTTTCACCGCTTACCTGGACGCGGTCAGTGTGCCGTTCCTGGAAGACGCGGTGGTTGACTACGCGACCGACCGTATGGGCGGCCAGCTGACCATCAAGGCGCCGAACGCCAAAGTGCCGATGGTCAACGAAGACAGCCCGATCAACGAGCGCATCAACTACTACCTGCAAACCGAGATCAACCCGGGGCTGGCCAGCCACGGCGGTCAGGTGAGCCTGATCGAAGTGGTAGAAGACGGCATCGCCGTGTTGCAGTTCGGCGGTGGTTGCCAGGGCTGCGGCCAGGCTGACGTAACCTTGAAAGAAGGCATCGAGCGCACCTTGCTCGAGCGCATTCCAGAGCTCAAGGGCGTGCGTGATGTGACTGACCATAGTCAGAAAGAGAACGCCTACTACTAAGGTGTTTGATCGCGGGGCAAACCCGCTCCTACCGTGGGAGCGGGCTTGCCCCGCGATTGCGTTACCAAAGCCAGAAACGAACCAATCACCTGACTGTTTTGCCGCTCAGCCAGGCAGTACAGATAGGTTTCGGTGCACACCGGATCGCCCTGCAGGCGAATCGTCCTGATCCGCGGGTCGGCAATAAACTCTGCCTCTGACACCGCCCCCACCCCGATCCCCCGAATCACCGCCTCCCGCAGCGCCTCGCGGCTGCCGATCTCCATGACCATGCGTGGCGTTACCTCGTGCTCAAGCAGCGCCTTTTCCAGCGCCAGGCGCGTGGTTGATCCACTTTCGCGGTGCAGCAGCGGCTGCCCTTGCAGGGCCGTGAGTGGAATCTGTTCAAACTGCGCCAGCGGGTGCTCGATGTGGGCGAACAGCACCACCGGATGGCGCGCATACAACTGGGCGCTGAACGCCGGGTCTTCGTGCAGGCCGGCCAGTACGCCAACATCGGTGACGTAGTTTTCCAGATCGGCCAGCACGCTGGCGGAGTTACCGACTTTGATCGACAGGTCGATCTGCGGGTAGCGCAGGCGATAGGCGTCGACCATTTCGATGACATGAAACGGCCCGACCGCACCCACTTTCAACTGACCGCGATTGAGCTTGCCGGAATCACGCAGCAGGTTGAACGCTTCCAGTTCCAGCGTGCTCAAGTGCTGGGCAATCGGCAGCAACTGACGGCCAACCGCAGTCAGCTCGATACGCCGGCCACGGCGATGAAACAGCTCGACGTTGTAGTCACGTTCCAGCGCCTGAACCTGAGTGGTCACGGTCGGCTGGCTCAGGCCCAGGGCGCGGGCCCCGGCGCTGAAGCTGCCTTGGCGGGCGACGGCCAGAAAGGTGCGCAGTTTGGTGGTCGACATCCATAGCTTCCATCAATGGTTTTGCGGGAAAACACATAGTGATTTGAAGCTGTGACTGTCACGTGACAGCCCTAGTGTGGAGCGACCTCAACACAACCTGCAGGACACTCACCATGAACCCGTTTGCCAAATTGCTTCGTGTGACCGCTTTTGGCCTGTTGCCACTGTTGGCCTGCGCCGAGGTTTCAGCGCAAACCTCGTTGAGCATCGGCCTGATTCCTTCCGAAGATTCCCAGGCCATGATCGAAAGCAGCAAACAGGTGCTGGCCGACCTTGAGCGGCAGCTCGGCATGCCGGTCAAGCCGTTCGTGGCCACCGACTACAACGGTGTGATTGAGGCGCTGCGCGCTGGCAAGCTCGACGTGGCCTACCTGGGGCCGTTCTCCTATGTACTGGCGCATCAGGTAGCCGGGGTTGACGCCTTCGCCGTGGCGGTGACGCGCAAGGCGGGCAGAAGCGCCTACCGTAGCCAGATCCTGGCGCGCAAAGACAGCGGCATCAAGCAACTGAGCGACCTCAAAGGCCGTACCTTCGCCTTTGTCGACCCCAGCTCGGCCTCCGGTCATCTGTTCCCCAAGGCGGGCCTGGAGGCTGCCGGGTATCGCCCGGAGTCGTTGTTCTCCAGGGTGATCTTCTCTGGCTCGCACGACGCCAGCATTCTCGCGGTGGCGAACCGCAAGGTCGATGCCGCAGCGGTGGCCGACCGTATTTACGCCTCCGCCGTTGCCCAGGGACAGGTCAAGGCCGAAGACCTGCAGGTGGTGTGGTCTTCCGCCGACATTCCAGAGTCACCGATGGTCTGGCGTCAGGACCTGGACCCGGCGCTGAAACAGAAACTGGCCAGTGCGATGGCCAATATCAAGGATGTGCCGTGGGGCGACCAAGGCCAGCTCAACGGCTTTCAGCCGACCAGCGACGCCGCCTATGACGTGGTGCGTGAAACCGCCAAGGTCCTCGATCTCGATCTGCGGAGCATGAAATGATCCGCGTGCGCACTCTGCTCAAAGACTACCGCGACAACGCCGTGCTCAAGGGCATCGATCTGGATATCGACGCCGGGGAGTTCGTGGTGGTGCTGGGCCAGTCGGGCGCCGGCAAGTCCACTTTGTTGCGCTGCATGAACCGGCTGGCACAGGCTGACAGCGGTGAACTGCAGATCGCCGGTATCGATGCCATGAATGACCGTCAGCAGCGTGAGTTGCGTCGGCAGGTGGCAATGATCTTCCAGCATCACAATGTGGTACCGCGCCTGTCGGTACTCAAGAACGTGCTGACCGGGCGCCTGGGTTCAGTGTCGACACTGGCTTCTGTGCTGCAGCTGTTCAGTCGCGACGACGTTGCCCTGGCGCGGCACTGCCTGGAGCAGGTCGACTTGCAACATAAAGCCACGGCCCGTACCGATGCCTTGTCGGGTGGGCAAATGCAGCGTGTCGGTATCGCCCGCGCCCTGGCGCAACGGCCGAAGGTGATCCTGGCCGATGAGCCGGTTGCCAGCCTTGACCCGAAAACGGCCCGGCGGGTGATGCAGTACCTGCGTGATGCCGCCCGGGAGCAGGGGATCACCGTGGTGTGCAACCTGCATCAGGTGGACCTGGCGCGTGAGTTCGGTGATCGCATCGTCGGTCTGGCCCACGGCCGTCTGGTGTTTGACAGCCGTCGCGAGGCGTTGAACGAAGCCAGCCTGCAGCGCATTTATCCGCAAGCTGAGCCGATGCTGGAGACGCTCAAGCGCACGCCGCTGATGCCGTGTCTGCAAGCCGAAGGAGGACGTGCCTGATGAACCCTTCACCACGCCGATACCAATGGTTGGTTGATACCCCCAGCAGCACACGGGGCTGGATCGTCACCTCAGCCTGGGTGCTGCTGGCCGTGACCTTGTTGCATTGGAGTGCGGCGGGTACTCAGTTGAGCTGGCGCGAGTTGACTAACGGTTTGCCGCAGATTGGCGATTTTCTCGCGCGCTCCATGCCGCCCGACCTGAGCATTCTGCCGAGGCTGTGGCAACCGGCAATCGAAACCTTGCAGATCGCCCTGTGGGGAACGCTGCTGGGGATTGTGTTTGCCATTCCGTTGGCGTTTCTCGCAGCGCGCAACCTGCAGGGCAATCGCTGGGTGTATGCCGCTACTCGGCAAGTCTTGAACGTGATCCGCAGTATCAATGAGCTGATCCTCGCCCTGGTGTTTGTGTCGGCCGTGGGCTTGGGGCCGTTTCCGGGGGTACTGGCCCTGGCCCTGCACGGGGTGGGCATGCTCGGTAAGTTCTTTGCTGACAGCATCGAGGAGATCGACCAGGGCCCGATCGAGGCGCTGCAAGCCACCGGTGCCCGGCCATTGCAGGTGGTTGTCTTTGGCGTGATACCGCAAGTGATCACCGCCTGGATCGCTGTGGTGCTGTATCGCTTCGAGGTCAACCTGCGCTCGGCGACGGTGCTGGGCATGGTCGGGGCAGGGGGGCTGGGTTTTGAACTGGTTAGTAGCCTGAAGCTGTTCAAATACCCGGAAACCGCCACCTGCATCATTGTCATTACCTTGATGGTCGTCGCAGCTGACCTGGTTTCCAGCCGTCTGCGCCAGCGCATCCAGGGCGCCAGTCGCCACTGAGCTACACCTCACCCTCTTTTTTCGATATCTGGCCAGTCAGGGCACGCCCTGGCTGCGCCCGCGATTTGCCCAGGAGTGTGCAACGTGCAACGGTTTTTCCGCGATTCATCGACGCCCGTCATTATCGGTTCAGCCGATGAAAGCCTTGAATCAATCGATTTGAGCGAAAGTCACTTGGCCATGAGTATGTCCCCAACCAAAACAACAACAAAGGGAACCGCCATGCTTGCCTATTTCCATAACCCGGTAGCCACTTGCTTTGGCAGCGGCAGCCTCAGCCGCATCAGCGCCCTGACCGAGGGTCAGCAGGTCGCCCTGGTGACCTTTCCTGAGGCCCGTGCGTTGGGCTTGGTCGATCAGGTCAAGGCGCTGCTGGGTGAGCGCTTGTGCTATGTGGTCGAGGATGTCCAGCCCAACCCGGATGTGGCGCAGTTGCGTGCCACTTACGAGCGCTTCTGGGCTGAAGCCGGTGATTGCCAGACAGTGATCGCCTTGGGCGGCGGCAGTGCCATTGATACTGCCAAGGCGTTGATCGTCGGCACTGAATCAGGGCAGTTCGAGGAGTTGCTGCAGCTATTGGCGCTTGGCCAACCCTTTGTTCCGGCACGCTGCAAGGCGTTGATTGCCGCGCCGACTACGGCCGGCACCGGCAGTGAAGTCACGCCCTGGGCGACCATCTGGGACAGCGCGGCGCAGAAAAAATACTCCCTGCACCTGGACTGCACCTGGCCGAAGGCGGCGATCGTCGATCCGCAATTGATGCTCACGGTGCCGGCTGGCGTTACCGTATCGACCGGGCTGGATGCCTTGTCCCATGCCCTGGAGGCGATCTGGAACGTCAACGCCAACCCGCTTTCCGACACCTTCGCGGTGTCGGCCATCGAAGAAATCCTCGACTGCCTGCCACGCTTGCAGCGTGATCTGGGCAACGCAGAACTGCGCGGGCGTATGGCCCTGGCCGCGCTCAAAGCCGGTATGGCGTTCTCCAACACCAAAACCGCGCTGGCGCACTCGATCTCTTATGAAATGACCTTGCGCTACGGCGTACCCCACGGCATTGCCTGCTCTTTCTCCCTGCCGTTGGTGCTGAGCCTGGCGTGGGGCCGCGATGCTGACCGCGACCGTACCTTGCAACGAGTGTTCGGTAGCGATCTGGACGGCGCTCGCCGTCAGTTGCGCGATTTCCTTCACAGCCTCGGGGTCAAGACCGAGTTCGCCGATTACGGCGTCGATGCCGCGCAGGCTCAGGCCATGATCGCCTATGCCCTGCAGGGCGCCCGCGGCAAGAACTTCATAGGCGCTGACGCCGCCTGAAACGTGCCGCTGTTTCCTGTTGCACCAACCAAGAGTGCCGTATCGCAGGTCGCTGACTTGCGCTAGCGTAAAACAAAGGAAAACATCATGAATCGTGCCGAAAGTCTCTCCGGTCTGGCTGTCCCTGCGTCACCGTTTCGTACCGCACAGTGGCGCATGCTGCTCGCCGCGATGTTCTGCTACCTGTTTTTCTACACCGGCAGGCAAACCTTCGGGTTTGCCATTCCCGGCATTCAGGCCGAGTTCGGCCTGAGCAAAGAGACGTTGGGTTGGGCCTCGACGGCCATGCTCTGGGCCTACGCCATCGGCCAGGCGATCAATGGCAACCTTGCCGACAAGTACGGCGGCCGCCGTATCATGAGCCTGGGTGCGGTGTTGTCCTGTGCGGCGAACTGGGTCACCAGCTTTGCTGGCGGGTTCCTCAGCCTGATTCTGCCGTGGGGTGTCAACGGCTACTTCCAGGCCTTGGGCTGGGCACCTGGCAGCCGCTTGCTGTCGAACTGGTGGAGCGCTGGTGAACGTGGCCGGGTGTATGGCTTCTACGTGTTTGCGGCGGGTTGCGCTTCGGTGTTGTCGTATGTGACTTCGGTGGTGGTGCTGGAGGTGCTGCACCTGGAGTGGCGCTGGATCTTCCGCTTGCCGGTCCTGCTGATGCTGGCCGGCGGCATCACCTTCTACCTGGTGGCCCGTGAACGCCCGCAAGACATGGGCTTCAAGGCGCTGGATGACACCGGGGTGGCCAACGCTGAAGACAAAGGCCATGAAGTTGGCCACGAAGACGAGGAAACGTCGGCGCAGCGCTACAAGGCGGTGCTGAAAAATGTGCGCCTGCTGATCGCCGCCGTGTCGTTAGGTTTTCAGAACGCGGCGCGCTATGGCTTGATTGTCTGGGTGCCGGTGCATTTTCTCGGGGCGGACTGGAAGTCGGGGCAAAGCTTCATCGACCCCAAATGGATCACCGTGGCGCTGCCGGTCGGCATG
The DNA here is from genome assembly GCF_052147955.1 of Pseudomonas sp. NUPR-001. Taxonomy (NCBI): domain Bacteria; kingdom Pseudomonadati; phylum Pseudomonadota; class Gammaproteobacteria; order Pseudomonadales; family Pseudomonadaceae; genus Pseudomonas; species Pseudomonas sp. NUPR-001. Next base: position 3,155,950 of record NZ_CP197353.1, on the reverse strand, counting down.
GCCGTGGGCGCCCTGAGTAACGGCTGGGTGTCGGACAAGCTGTTCGGTTCGAAACGCTACCTGGCGATCATGCTCTATATGTTCCTTGGCGCTGCGACCAGCCTGTGGATGTGGAGCTTGCCGGCCCATAGCATGGTAGGCCTGGTGGCGTTGTTCCTGTGCGGCTTCTTTGTTTACGGTCCGGCTTCGAGTTTCTGGGCCTTGTGCCCGGACCTGGTCGGCGCCAAACGCGCAGGGACCGCCACCGGGGTGATGAACTTCTCCTCGTACCTGTTTGCCGGCTTGGCGGAACCGTTGATTGGCCGCATGCTCGACACCACCGGCAATACCTCGCTGATCTTTATTGTCGTCACCGTCAGTTGCCTGTGCAGTGCCGTTGTCGCACTGTTCGTGCGCCGCTGACCACCGACCCCAAGGACCCGGAAACGCTCATGTACCAGTACCACAAGTGGTTGCGTTCTTTTCACGCTGTGGCCAAGACCGGTAGTTTTACCTTGGCCGCCGAGTACCTGAGCGTCGGGCAGCCCACCGTCAGTGAGCAGGTCAGCACCCTGGAGAAGAAGTTTTCCGTTGAGTTGTTCCATCGCCGTGGCCGCTACATCGAATTGAGTGCCGCGGGGCACAAACTCTACGAGATCACCCAGGGTGTGTTTGGCCAGGAGGATGAAGCCGTGCAATTGCTGCAGCGCTTTAGCCAACGCAAGCAGGGCATGCTGCGCATCGGAGCGGTGTCACCGCCGATTGCCATGAGCCTGACCTACAACCTGATGCAACAGTACCCGGACATCGACCTGGAAACCTCGTTCACCACCGAAGCCGAGACGCTGGAGCGGCTGTACAGCTTTGATATCGACGTGGCGATTCTGGCGTTGTCGGCCTTCGATCAGCGCTTGAGTACGCATTTGTACCGCACCGTGCCGATTCTGGCGGTGGTTCGCGATGATCATCCGTGGGCTCATCAACAACAGGTCAGCATTCACGAAATCAGCAGCCAGCGCCTGGTGCTACGGGAAAAGGCCTCGCGTACCCGACAACTGGTGGAGGAGGGCTGTCAGCGCTACGGCGTCAGCCTGGACTGTGTCATGCAGCTCAACAGCCGCGAAGCCATTGTGCATGCGGTGGTGCAGGGGATTGGTGTCGGTTTTGTCGCAGCGGTGGAGTATGTCGACCGGCCCGGCACCAAGGCCATTTCGTTTATCGAACAACCCTTTCATATCAGCTATTACCTGTGTTGCCTGGCGATACGGCGCAACCGCCCGATCATTGCCGAGCTGTTCGACAGCGGTCCGCTGCCCGACAGCTGATCCACCTTACTAGCACCTGCAATCTGCCAACGCCTTGTTCACAAGGCGCGGCCCAACTCATCCCGAAACTGGAGAAACACCATGCATTACAACACCCCTGAACGCTTGCAAGCAGTGGTCCTGGACTGGGCGGGCACCGTGGTCGATTTCGGCTCGTTCGCACCGACGCAAATCTTCGTCGAAGCCTTTGCCGAGTTCGGCGTTGCCGTGTCGCTGGAGGAAGCCCGTGGCCCGATGGGCATGGGCAAGTGGGACCATATCCGCACCTTGTGCGACCTGCCGCAGATTGCCGAGCGCTACCGTCAGGCGTTTGGCCGCACCCCAAGCGATGAGGACGTCACGGCGATCTACAACCGTTTCATGCCCCTGCAGATCGAGAAAATCGCTGAGCATTCGGCGTTGATCCCTGGCGCGTTGCAGGCCATTGCCACCTTGCGCGAGCAGGGCTTGAAGATTGGTTCGTGCTCGGGCTATCCGAAAGTGGTGATGGACAAAGTGGTGGAGCTGGCCGCCCGCAATGGTTACGTTGCCGATCATGTGGTCGCCACTGATGAAACACCCAATGGCCGCCCGTGGCCGGCGCAAGCCCTGGCCAACGTGATTGCCCTGGGAGTCGACGATGTAGCGGCCTGTGTGAAAGTCGACGACACCTGGCCGGGTATTCTGGAAGGGCGACGGGCCGGGATGTGGACTGTGGCGTTGACGTGTTCGGGCAATGCGCTGGGGCTGTCGTATGAAGACTATAAAGCGTTGGCGCTCGACACTCTGGATCAGGAGCGTGCACGTATTGGCCGCCTGTTTGAAGGTTCGCGGCCGCACTATCTGATCGACACTATCGCCGAGCTGCCGACGGTGATTGATGACATCAACCTGCGCCTGGCGCGTGGTGAAATGCCGCAAAGCTGTTAATGCTGTTCGCTTAATGGTTTTGGAAACTGTGAGTTTATCCATGCGGTGCGGAGGCTGTACTGGCCCCTTCCGCCCTTACGGCGGCCTACTTTGCTCTTGGGCAAAGTAGGCAAAGCCGCTCGCTCCTGCATCCGGCCCTACCGGTGGGAGCGGGCTTGCCCCGCGATCTGGCGCGATATAGCAAATCGCGGGACAAGCCCGCTCCCACCGGTAGGGCCAGCCCAGGCCCCACAAACAACGGATAAGTCCATAACAATACGCACAACTGCTGCCCCATAGCGGTCAAGCTGGCCCGCTATGTGCTTTGCCCCCTGTAACGATTACTGATCGATTGGTCAAAACTTCAAGCCGTCTTTGCGACGGTGTGCGTAGGACCAGTCGATCAAGTACATCGGACTCCATATTTACAGGGATCAGATGCATGACGCTTGCCCCACCACTCGACCTCGTCGCCCGTGATTCTGGCTGGAGTGCCGAGTTGATGCTGCGCTTTATACAGCGCGCAACCAAGACCTGTATTGGTGCGCGGCGGCATTTCGGTCCTCTTTTGGTGCAGCGACCCTTCTATCCGGAGGGCGCGCCGTGCCACGTTTATGTGCTGCACCCACCCGGTGGCGTGGTCGGTGGCGACAAATTGGTGCTCGATGTGCACCTTGAACCCGGCAGTCACGCACTGCTAACCATGCCCGGTGCGACCAAGTTCTACCGCAGTGGCGGCGCAACCTCGACCCTGAAGCAACACTTTCACCTGGCCGCTGACAGCGTGCTGGAGTGGTTGCCGCAAGGCAGCATCTGCTTTCCTGGTGCCCGTGTGCGCCTGGAAAACCGCTTCAGCCTGGCGCCGGGTGCGCGTCTGCTGGCCTGGGAAACCCTGTGCCTGGGGCGGCCGGTGATGAACGAGACGTTCAGCCACGGCGCCGTCGACAGCCGCTTGCAGATCGACGTGCCTGACGATCCCGGCCTGTGTGAACGCCTGCGCATCAGCGACGGGCAACTGGAAAAACTGGCCGGCTACCCGTTGCAGGCGACCTTTTGTGCCTACCCGGCCAACAGCGCAGTGCTGGAGCAGACCCGCGCCTTGCTCGACGACCTCAGCGTCCCGGCAGGCGCGACCCTGCTCGGTGAGCTGCTGGTGGTGCGCCTGCTCGATCACGATAACCAACGCCTGAACTTCACCCTGCAGCGCATCTGGCATGCCCTGCGTCCGGCCGTGGTCGGCCTGGCGCCGTGCCCGCCACGCATCTGGGCCACCTGAGAGAACGCCATGGAGCTGACCCCAAGAGAGAAAGACAAACTGCTGCTGTTCACCGCCGCGTTGCTCGCCGAGCGGCGCCTGGCGCGTGGCCTGAAGCTCAATTACCCGGAGGCGGTGGCCTTGATCAGCGCCACGGTCATGGAGGGTGCGCGTGACGGGCGCACGGTGGCCGAGTTGATGAGCCTGGGCCGTGAAGTACTCAGCCGTGAGCAGGTCATGGAAGGGGTGAGCGAAATGATCCCCGATGTGCAGGTCGAGGCGACGTTCCCCGACGGCACCAAGCTGGTGACCGTCCATGACCCCATCGTTTAGGAGTGTCCGATGATTCCTGGAGAAGTGCAGGTCGCCGAGGGCGACATCGAACTCAACGAGGGCTACCCGACCCTGAGCGTGACCGTCGCCAATCATGGCGACCGCCCCGTGCAGGTCGGGTCGCATTATCACTTCTATGAGGTCAACAACACGCTGGTGTTCGAGCGTGAAGCCACCCGTGGTTTTCGCCTGGACATTGCCGCGGGGACGGCGGTGCGTTTCGAGCCGGGCCAGGCGCGCAGCGTGACCTTGGTGCCGTATGCCGGCAAACGCGAGGTCTACGGTTTTCAGGGTCGGGTGATGGGCAAACTGGAGAACGTGCGATGAGCCGTATTTCCCGTCGCGCCTATGCCGACATGTTTGGCCCCACGGTGGGCGACCGCGTGCGCTTGGCCGACACCGAGCTGTGGGTCGAGGTGGAGAAGGACTTCACGATCTACGGTGAAGAGGTCAAGTTTGGCGGCGGCAAGGTCATTCGTGACGGCATGGGCCAAGGTCAGATGCTCGCCAATCAGGCGATGGACCTGGTGCTGACCAATGCCCTGATCATCGATCACTGGGGCATCGTCAAGGCCGATATCGGGGTCAAGAACGGGCGCATTTTCGGCGTCGGCAAGGCGGGTAACCCGGATGTGCAGCCGGGGGTGACCTTGCCGATTGGCGCTGGTACCGAGGTGATTGCTGCCGAAGGCAAGATCGTCACCGCCGGTGGCATCGATTCGCATATTCACTTCATTTGCCCGCAGCAGGTCGAGGAAGCCCTGACCTCAGGTATCACCACCTTTATCGGCGGCGGCACCGGGCCGGCCACCGGTACCAATGCCACCACCTGCACCTCCGGGCCCTGGTACCTGGCGCGCATGCTCCAGGCCGCCGATGAGCTGCCGATCAACATTGGCCTGCTGGGCAAGGGCAACGCCTCGGCGCCAGAGGCCTTACGCGAGCAGATTCACGCGGGCGCCGTGGGCCTCAAGCTGCATGAAGACTGGGGCTCGACCCCGGCGGCCATTGACTGCTGTTTGAGCGTGGCTGAAGAACTGGATGTGCAGGTGGCGATTCACACCGATACCCTCAACGAATCCGGTTGTATCGAAGACACCCTTGCCGCCATCGGTGATCGCACCATCCACACCTTTCATACCGAAGGCGCGGGTGGCGGCCATGCGCCCGACATTATCCGTGCTGCGGCCTTTGCCAATGTGCTGCCGTCGTCGACCAACCCGACCTTGCCGTACACGGTCAACACCGTTGATGAGCACCTGGACATGCTCATGGTCTGCCATCACCTGGACCCGAGTATTGCCGAGGACGTGGCCTTCGCTGAATCGCGCATTCGCCGCGAGACCATCGCCGCCGAAGACATCCTCCATGACTTGGGGGCGTTCTCCATGACGTCCTCCGACTCCCAGGCCATGGGCCGGGTCGGCGAGGTGGTGCTGCGCACCTGGCAGGTCGCCGACCAGATGAAGCGCCGCCGCGGGCCGCTGGCGCCAGACAGCCATTACAGCGACAACTTCCGGGTTAAACGCTACATCGCCAAATACACCCTCAATCCGGCGCTGACCCACGGCATTGCCCATGAGGTGGGTTCGATCGAGGCCGGCAAACTCGCCGACCTGGTGCTCTGGGCACCGGCGTTTTTCGCGGTGAAGCCCGCGCTGGTGATCAAGGGCGGGATGATCGCCATGGCGCCGATGGGCGATATCAACGGTTCTATCCCGACGCCGCAACCCGTGCACTACCGGCCGATGTTCGGCGCGTTGGGGGCGGCACGTAACGCCACGCGCATGACGTTTCTTTCGCAGTCGGCCTATCAGCGCGGCGTTCACCAGCAACTGGGCTTGCGCAGCCTGATCGGCGTGGCCAATGGCTGTCGCACGGTGCGCAAGGGCGACATGGTGCACAACGGCCTGCTGCCGCTGATCGAAGTGGATTCGCAAACCTACGAGGTACGCGCCGACGGCGAATTGCTGGTGTGCGAGCCCGCCACGGTATTGCCGCTGGCGCAACGTTATTTTCTGTTCTGAAGGAGCGAGCATGATTGTTTTGACCCGGCGCCTGGGCGAACCCGCCCAGGTAAGCGGCACGCTAACCCTGACACTCGACACGCGGATCAAAAGCCGGGTGCGCGTCACCCTCGACGATGGCCGTGAGGCCGGGCTGATGCTTGAGCGTGGGCAGTTGATTCGCGGTGGCGATCTCTTGGGTGACGAGCAGGGTAGCGAAGTCATCCGTGTGCTGGCCGCCGATGAGCAGGTGTCGACAGTGCGCTGCGCTGATGCGCTGTTGCTGGCGCGGGCCAGCTATCACCTGGGCAACCGTCACGTGCCGTTGCAGATCGACGCCGGCATGGTCCGTTACCAGCATGACCACGTGCTCGACGAAATGGTCCGTGGTCTTGGCTTGCAGGTCACCGTTGAACAGGCGCCGTTCGAGCCTGAGGCGGGCGCCTATCAGAGCGCACCGCACAGTCATTCACACAGCGATCACCGTTTTGTACGTGTGGCCCAGCACTGATTACCAACAAGGAGATTACTGATGAAAAAAGCCTTTGCCCTGGCGCTGTTGCTGGTTGCCGTACCGGCGTTCGCCCACCCCGGGCATGACAGCAACCCGTTGCAGGATGGCTTGCTGCACCCGCTGACGGGTGTCGATCACCTGCTGATGTTGCTGGGCACCGGGGTGCTGGCGGCATTGACCGGTCGCACATTGGTGCTGCCGTTGCTCACGCTGTGTGCGATGTTCGGCGGCGCCTTTCTCGGTCATGTGTTCGGTGGGGTGATCGGCATGGAACAGATGATTATCGCTTCGCTGCTGGTGGCTGCCACGGCCTTGCTGCTGCCCAGCCGGCAACTGTTGCTGGCCCTGGCGATGCCGCTGTTCGCCCTGTTCCACGGCTGGGCCCATGGCGTTGAAGCCAGCCCCGGTGCCTTCTGGTTGTTCAGTGCCGGCTTTGTCACTGTCAGCGGCCTGTTGCTGCTGGTTGGCTTTGGCGCGGGCTGCCTGCTGCGTCAACACAAGGGTCTGCAAAAAGCCTGTGGCGGTGGTCTGTTGGCCGGCGCTGCGCTGGTGCTGGCGGGCTGATGAGCAACGACCTGAAACTGCTGCGCTTGCTGCAGTTGGCCAGCCCGAGCCTGCCGGTCGGTGGGTTTACCTACTCGCAGGGCCTGGAGTGGGCAGTAGAAGCCGGTTGGGTACAAGGCGCCGAAGGGTTTCGCCGCTGGCAGTTGCAGCAGTTGCACGACACCCTGGGCTGCCTCGACTGGCCTGTGCTGGCGCGCCTCTACCAGGCTTGCCTGGCCGAGGATGCCGAGGCCTTCGCCCGCTGGAGCCAGTTCCTGCTGGCCAACCGCGAAACCGCTGAACTGCGCCTGGAAGAACGCCAGCGCGGCATGGCCCTGGCGCGGCTGCTCGATGGTTGGCAGTTGTGCCAGTCGTCTGCTTGGCGGGCCAATGTCGAGTTGAGCCAGCTGGGCGGTATGGCCTGGCTGGGGGCGCATTGGCAGATCCCGCTGCGTGATCTGGCCCTGGGCCTTGGTTACGCCTGGCTGGAGGGCGCGGTGATGGCCGGGGTCAAGCTGGTGCCGTTTGGACAGCAAGCGGCGCAGAGCCTGTTGCGTGACCTGAGCGAAGCGCTGCCCGCCGTGTTGCACAGTGCCCTGGAATTACCTGACGACGAACTCGGCGCAGGATTGCCACTGCTGGCGATTGCCTCGTCGCGACACGAAACGCAGTACACCCGACTATTCCGATCCTGAGGAACATGCTCCATGCAAAGCTATCAACAACCCCTGCGTGTCGGTGTCGGCGGACCGGTCGGTTCCGGCAAGACCGCGCTGCTCGAAGCCCTGTGCAAAGCCATGCGCGATCATTACCAAATCGCCGTGGTCACCAATGACATCTACACCAAAGAAGACCAGCGCATTCTGACCGAAGCCGGTGCCCTGGCCCCCGAGCGCATTGTCGGGGTGGAAACCGGCGGTTGCCCGCACACGGCGATTCGCGAAGATGCCTCGATGAACCTGGCCGCGGTGGAAGAGCTGGCACGCCGGTTTGGCAACCTTGAAGTGATTTTTGTTGAAAGTGGCGGCGATAACCTCAGTGCCACCTTCAGCCCTGAACTAGCCGACCTGACGGTGTATGTCATTGATGTCGCCGAAGGCGAGAAGATTCCGCGCAAAGGCGGGCCGGGGATCACCAAGTCGGACTTTCTGGTGATTAACAAGATTGACCTGGCCCCCTATGTCGGCGCTTCGCTGGAGGTGATGGAGAAAGACACCCAGCGCATGCGTCCCGAGCGGCCCTGGACCTTTACCAACCTCAAGACCGGGCAGGGTTTGCAGCGGGTCATCGACTTCATTGTCGAGCGCGGCATGCTCAAACTCCGGTAGGAGCGGGCTTGCCCCGCGATTACGGTTTGTCTGTCTCACCGCATCGCGGGGCAAGCCCGCTCCCACAAGGGGTAACCCTTAATAGTCCAGCCACTCAATCGGCCCGATCAGCTGCTTGCCGAGTATGCGCATCAGCACAAAAGTGAGTATTTCGATGTTGTTATCGAACGAGCCATGCGTCGCCTGTATCTGCTGGCCGTCGTGGGTGGTGCGCACCCAGGGTGACTGCCAGACACGCAAGCGATCGGGTTTGCTCGGCCAGTTCGCCTGCCACTGTTGCACGCTGGGCAGGCTGCTGGCGTCCCACTGGTCCTTGTCGTTGACAAACGCCGGTTGCAGTGCGCGGGCCATGCCCAATAGCGGCTGTTTGCGCACATCCTCCAACGCCCGCGAAACCAGATACAGCAACGACTTGCCATAGGCCGGAAGCCTAGGGGACGGCAGGCCATCGGCCTTTTCATCTTCATCGCGCAATACGTCGAGCCAGAGCTGGTTGAGACTGAGCACCCCGGTGACTTGCGCGTTGAGGTAGTGCTTCAAGGCAAACTCACTGGAACAGGCGGCGGCAAACAGTTCGCAGCTTTGCACCTTGACCGGCAGCGCGGGGAGCTTGCCCAGCAGATCGAGCAGGTGGCCCAGCAGAATCGAGCCGGCCGAGTGGCCAACCAGGTGCAGCTCCAGTTTGGCCCCTTGCGCTTGCAGGTCAGCGGCCAGTGCTTGCAGGGCCTGGCTCAGTAGATCGAGGCCGTGGCCGGGTTGGCTGCTGTCGCGGGCATTGTTGCGCATCTGCGACCAGATACCGGTGCCGAGCACATGGCCGAGCGCTTCAACCGCGCGGTCCTTGGCCTCGCTGAGGGCATCATCGAGGCCGGCAACCCGTTCATCCTTGCCCCCGAAGAGTTTGCTCCACCAATCGGCGGCCATGTTCGCCAGGGTTTCGCCGGGGCCGGTTTTCCAGGTCATGAACAGCGGGTAAATGCCGTTGGCCAGAAAGTACGGCGCCAGTACGCGGATGCGTTGAATCGAGGCGTCTTCATCGTTCAGCCCGCCGTGGGCGTAGATCACCAGGCGCAGGGTTTTCTTCTGCGCTTGCGTTTGTAGCCAGGCCAGTGGCCGCTCACGCACGGTCTCGTGCACCAGACCCGCGCGGTCCAATGGGCCACGGGTGAAGTCGGTCGGCACGATTTCGCCGTCATTGCCGGTCACCAGGGTCAGTTCGTAAGCCCGCGGCGTGCTGACCGGCTGGTAGCGCGGTTCGTTGAACGGGTGATCGAAGGGCCAGGGATCGTCCACCGGGTTGGCCGGTACCCGCGCCGAACGATCAAGCCCGGTCAGTGAGCGCCCCGAACCGACGCGAAAGGCCGAAGACACCTGATCGAACAATTCCAGCTTGCCCGGCTTGAGGGCGCGCGGGTCCGAGAGTTGTTGCGGCACACCGAGCGCGCAGGCCCAGGCATCGGTGCCGTGGATGACCCAGTCTTCATACGGCAACACGGCAAACCCGGAACGGCCCCAGCGTGTGCCCCAGGAGTTCTGCACCACAAAGCCGCGATGGTCGTAGCCGACAATGGCAAAGGCATGTCCGCCGAGTGAGCCGGGCGATTTGGCGGGCGGTATCAGCGGCAGGCTGTCGAGGCTGTCGGGCACCGCCGTGGCGCGCTTGTGCATCAGCGTTTCCCAGCCGTCGTGGACGCTGGCCGAAACGTAGACGGCGCCGATGTTGAGAATCGCCGCTTGCAGGTCGACCACGGCGTTACGGTTGATGCGGTAGTACACGCCCAAGGGTCTGCTCGCCGCGTCGGTATTCCATTGCGGCAGGGGCCGGACAAAACCCTCGCTGGAGAACGGCCAGTGCTGTTCGCTGCAGACGCCGTGTTTGTGCCAGCCCTTGAGTGCACCGCGGCAACTTGAGCCTTGATAGTCGTCACCGGGCCATTCGTCATAACGTCGCGCCAGTTCGTAGAGCATGCGCGGGCTGACGGCGGCGAAGCTGCCGGTGCCGCCAAAGGTCAAGTGGCGCAACCACAGTAGGTAGTTGACCACACAGGCCAGGCCGAAGCCGGTGCAGGCGCCTTCGTTGCCCTGATCGAGCACCAGCCCTTGGGCCACGTAGCTTTTCAGGTAGGTGGTCAGGTCGGCTTGCACGGGCGCGCACGGCGGCAGTGAACGCAGCGGCGGGGTGTAGGGCAAGTCGCGAAAGTCCAGGCGGTCGGGGCGGGCGTCAAACAGCCGCCCGCTGATGGGCGTGCGGCTGACGGCAGCTTGGGCGGCGGGGCGCTTGACGGCTTTGCTGGTTGATTTGCTCATGCGCTTCTCCTTGCAATGTGAGGGGTTACGTCACAGCACTGCCACGCCTTCGTCCGCGCGAGGGCGTTCACATCTCACCAAAATGCACCGCCAGCCATACGGTGGCGCGGTGGGGGGCGGTCCATTCGACCCGGTGCCGGCAATGGGCAGGAATCTCGACAAAGTCACCGGGCTGCAACACCCGTGAATAATCTTCATGTTCCAGGCGTAGTCCGGCCGCGCCTTTGAGTAGCAGCACCCATTCGCACTGCGGCTGGTCATACCAGAACCCCGCAGGGCTCGCCTGGCCATGGGAGACGATGCGTTCTATACACAAACCGGGGCGCGCCAACAGTTCGTCGAAGTGTTCCTCGGCCTGATCGCAGGGAAGTGGGCTGAACAGGTTGTTGAGCATCGAAGCATGACCCTCGTCTGCGGACCCATTGTGGTCTATCGTGGCTGCTGCCACTCATGATAGGGAATCATCATGAAACACTCGCTTTTGCAGCCGCTGTCTGTCGCCCTGTTGCTGGCTACTGGCGTGCCGGTACTGGCCGCACTGCCCAGTGCGCCATCGTATATCGATGATAGCGCCTACCTGGAGGCAGCCAAGACACGCATTCTGCCGCCGATGTTCGAGCAGGCGCTAACCAGCACTCGCTATATTGCCAAGGCCGACAACCCGCTGATTACGCTAGCTGAAGCCAGCGACTTCAACCAGACCAGCGACTACCTGCAGACGCGTGACTACCTGAACAAGCTGGTAGCTGCTGCCGGCGGCAGCATTGTTTTGCACGACCTGCCGGAGAAAACTGCCGAAGGCCATGCGATGGTCATGGCCATTGCCTCACTGGAGGTCGACAAGTCGCCGGCGGGCTTGAACGAGTCGGGCAAGCCGACGATTTTTGTCGAGGCGCAGATCCATCCCGGCGAAGCGAATGGCAAAGACGCCATGTTCATGCTGCTGCGTGACATGACCACCGGCGACAAGCCTTTGGCGAGCCTGCTGGAAAAGGTCAACATCCTGTTCATTCCTACCGTCAACATCGATGGCGACCTGCGCCGCAGCGCCTATGGGCGGATCAATCAGAACGGCCCGCAGCAGACTGGTTGGCGGGTCAACGGTTTGAATTACAACCTCAACCGTGACTTTACCAAGCTCGACAGCGCCGAGATCCGCAACGTCGCCTGGGTGTTCAACACCTACGACCTGAGTTTTTTTGCCGACACCCATTCCACTGACGGCGCCATGTACCCCTATGACAGTTCTTACTGTCACAACGGAAACGGTTGGTCGCCAGCCAGCAGCGCCTGGATGGATAACGTCATGCACGCGCCGGTGTACCAGGCATTGCAGGCGGACGGGCATGTGGTCCACGAGTGCATCAGCCTCAACGACAACCAGGACCCGACCCAAGGCTACTACCCATACCGCAGCGATTTCGCGCGCTTCTCCAACCAGTACGGAGACATTCGCAACGTTCCGTCGATTCTGATCGAGCAGCACGCCCTGCATCCGTATCGCACCCAGGTGCTGGGCAACTACGTGATGCTCAAGGCCATGATCCAGGTGATTGGCGAGCAATCGGCCTCGCTCAAGGAGGCCATCCGCCAGGACCGCGAGCGCCTGGAAAACCAGCAGGAGGTGATCCTCACCTGGAAGCCGGGCAAGGCCCAGACCACGCCTTTTATCGTTGGTGACTACCGCTACGAACAGTCACCGATCACCGGCGCCAAAACCATCGTCTGGAGCAACAAGCCCAAGTCATTGACCGTACCGGTGACCGGCAATACCGAGCCGGACCTGGTGACCAAGCGCCCGCAGCAGTACGTGGTGCCCGGCCAGTGGCGCGAGGTGATCGCCCGGCTCAAGGCCCACGGTATCCAGATGACCACCCTGGACAAAGCCACGGCCATTGAGGTGACTCTGTACCGCATGGACGAGGTCAAGGTGGCCGGTGGTTTCGAGCCGGACCGTGCGCAAGTCAACCAGATTCCCGGCTATGAAGGACGCTTGCCGGTCAGCGGCGTGGCCAAGCCGTTCCAGCGTTTGCAGACCTTTCCTGCAGGCTCGGTGGTGATCGACCTTGACCAACCGTTGGGGGTGTTGGCGATCAATTTGCTCTATCCGCAAAGCCCTGATTCGTTCTGGGCCTGGGGCTTTTTCAACTCGACCCTGGTGGTTGCCGAGGAACCGGAGGAATACGTGATGGAGCCCATGGCGCGCAAGATGCTCGCCGAAAGTCCGGAACTCAAGGCGGAGTTCGACAAGAAGCTCAAGAGCGACAAGGTTTTTGCCGCCAGCCCCCCTGCGCGCCTGCAGTGGTTTTACCAGCGCACACCGTTTTATGACGTGAATGCGTTTGTGTATCCGGTGGGGGTGGTGTACTGATAGCCATCGCGGGGCAAGCCCACTCGACGCTGTGGGAGCGGGCTTGCCCCGCGATGGCAACCACAACAACAAGAGAGTCCCAGATGCTCGCCGCAGACCTGCCCATGACCACCCTCAAGGCCTTCAATCAGTGCGTGCTGGCACTGGCGCGCTTGGCCAGAGAGGAGGGCGGTTCACACTTCATTGCCGATGGCTTGCGCGCGTTTCGCCAGGTGGTGCCATTCGCCTCGGCCTGGTGGGGCGAAATGTCGGCGGCCGCCGACCGTGTGCCGATGCAAAGCTGGATGCATGGGCGCATCGACCTGCCCGCAGCGTTTGCCAGCGAATGGCGCCAGGTCGCAGGGCAAGACAGCTTTGCTCACGACACCCTGGCAAGGCCCGGCCGGGTGATCCGCGACAGTGAATTCACCGATCCGGTCGAGGCGGTCAATGACTTTGCCCGGCGTTACGACCTCTATCACCTGATGAGCATCACCTTCGAGCTGCCCGAAAGTGGCCTGAGCTTTTTTGTCTGTGTGTACCGGGGCCACCAGGAGCAGGCCTTTACTGCCTGCGAAGAGGGCTTGTTCGACGCTTATTGCGCGCACCTGCTGCAGTCGTGGCGGTTCCAGGTCCAGGACATGATCCGCCTCGACACTGGCAACGGCGCCACTGACTTCGGTGTGGCCCGCCCGGACGGCAGCCTGCTGTACGTCGGTGCACGCCTGTGCGCGGCCATCGAGCGCGAAGTGCCGGGCTGGGATGGCTCGTTGCTGCCGCCGGAGGTCATCGCGCAGTTGACCAAGGCACCCTGTGTGATGCGCCTGGGCCGCTGCACACTGACCCTGAGCCCGAATGCCGAGCATGTGATTCTGTCGCTTGAGTCTCAAGCGCCGGGTGTAATGCTGGCACCGCGTGAACGCACGGCTGCCATGCTGTTTGCCGCCGGCCATTCCTACAAGGAAATCGCCCGCATGTTGTCATTGAGCCCGGCCACAGTGCGCACCTACCTGCGCAATTGCTACGTTCAACTGGGGGTCAAGAGCAAGGTGGAACTGGGCACCGCCCTGCGCTCGGCCGCGCCGCTGGCCGAGAAAATCGCCTGACCCTCCTCATTTGCAGAGGTCCGTTCTTGTGTAGCGCGCGATAGGGTAAGCCCAGAGCCGATAACAACAAGAGAGTGTTCCGATGCAACGATTGATTCCCACGCTGTTGGCCGCGTCCCTGGCCTGTGGTTCCCTGCCGGCAATGGCCGCCGCAGACCTGGTGCTGTTCAACGGCAAGGTGTTCACCGCCGAGCCGGGACAGGCCTTGATGCAGGCGGTAGCGGTCAAGGACGGCAAGATCCTGCAAGTGGGCAGCGACGCGCAGATCACCGCGCTGGCTGACGCCAACACACAACGGATCGACCTGGGTGGCAAGGTGCTGATGCCCGGGATGATCGACACCCATAGCCATCCGGTCATGGGCGCGATGGCCAGCCTCGGCGCCAACCTTGCCGATGAAGTCAAACCGCTGCCGGCACTTGAGCAATGGATACTGGCCGAGCTCAAGGACGGCCGTGGTCGCGCCGGTGATGTCATCCTTATTTCCGGGGTGAGTTCGGCGTACTGGGAGAAGAGCCGCGAGCTGGGGCAGGTGTTCAATCAGGGCCGGTGGGCCGACCAGCCACTGGTGCTCAGCGGCATCGACGGCCACACCGGCTGGGCCAACAGCGCCATGCTTAAACGGTTGAAGATCGATGCCGCACTGGTCAAAGGCATGTCCGAGCAAGACCGCAGCTACGTTGGCCATGAGGCAGACTTTACCCCGAACGGTTATTTCGCCGAGTCTCGCTGGGACAGCGTGCGCAGTCAGGTGCCGGCGGCCAGTGAGGCGTTCATGCTCAAAGCGACCCGCGAGGCGGTGCGCATCAATAACCAGTACGGTGTCACCGCCTGGATGGACGCCGCCGCCAACGCGGGCAGTGATGATTCGTTGTTCGACTTCAAACCCACCGAGCAGAGCGTTGGTGTGTTGCCGCTGTACCGGACCCTGGCCGAGAAAGGCGAGCTCAGCGCCCATGTTGCGGCGTTGTTGATCGCCAACCCCAAGAGCCGGCCGGCAGACCTAGAGGTGCTGGCCAAGGTGGCGAAGTCCTTCGAGGGGGTGCCTAACTTGAGTTTCCCAGGCATCAAGGTCTTCGTTGACGGCGTGCTGGAATACCCAGGGCAGACGGCCGCCATGCTGGAACCCTATAAAAACAGTCAGAAGAACGGCCAGTTGCTGATTGAGCCTGAGCATTTCGGCGAGTTGGTGGCAGCCGCCGAGCAGCGTGACTGGATCGTGCACATGCATGCCGTGGGGGACCGGGCAGTGCGTGAGTCGCTCAACGGTGTGGCCTATGCGCGCACACTCAACGCAGCACCCCGGGCGCACAGTATCAGCCACCTGCAAGTGGTCGATCCGGCGGACTTCCCACGCTTCAAGCAGCTGGGGGTGATCGCCTCCATGCAAATGCTTTGGGCCACCGCCGAGAACTACACGGAGGAGCTGGTCAAACCCTACATCAGCGCTGCGGCCTACAGCCACCAGTACCCGGCCAACTCCCTGCAGCACGCCGGGGCGACCATTGCCGGGGCCAGTGACTGGCCGGTGTCCAGCGCCAACCCATGGAACGCCATTGCCCAGGCCATTACCCGCACAGGGCCGCTGGGGGTACTCAATGCCAAGGAAAGCGTCGACCGTCAGGTCATGTTCCAGGCTTACACCCTCAACGCCGCGAAAACCCTGCGCCTGGACCAGCAGATCGGCTCACTGGCGCCTGGCAAGCAGGCGGACCTGATCGTGCTGGATCGCGATGTGTTCAACGTCAGCAATGAAGAACTGTTCGACACCCAGGTCCTGAAGACCTTCTTCGCCGGCAAGCAGGTTTACGCCCCGGCTTCCTGACCCGCAGCTTGACCCTGCCTGGCACCTTGCACTGCAGGGGGCCGGGTTTCGCCTGCACGTTTTTTGCCCGTAGACCTATAACAATAAGGCTTGTGTATGAACGCACGCACTCTGATTTCCCTGGCCAGCCTGATGTTGGCGCCAATCAGCAGCCAGGCCCTGACCCTCAGTGATGACCTGTCGCTGGAGCTGGAGCTCACCAGCGTCAGCGACTACCGCAGCCGCGGTATCTCCCAGACCCTTGGCGACCCGGCGCTGCAGGCCGGCGCCACCTTGATGCACAGCAGCGGCCTGTACCTTGGGGCCTGGACCTCGAACGTTGATTTCGGTTTTGACTTCAAGACCCGTCAGGAGCTGGACTACTACGCGGGTTGGTACTGGCAGGCGAGCGACGCCATCAGCCTTGATGTCGGCTACATGAAGTACACCTATCCCAAGGAGGGGCAGTTCAACCTCAGCGAGGTGTATGCCGTGCTCGATCTTTACGGGGTGCAACTGGGGGCCTTGTACTCCAACGACACCCCGAACGTCTTTGGCCAGGATCAGGACACCCTGTATACCTACCTGGGTTACAGCTTCGCCTTGCCGGGCGAGGTGGGCCTGGCGCTACGGGCCGGGCGCAACGATGTAAAAGACCCCGCGTACTGGTCGGCCAGTGGCGATGACCGGCAGGCCTATTACGAGTGGGAAGTAAAGCTCACCCGTGAATTCGTCGGCGTTACCTGGGGGCTGAGCTATATCGACACCGACCTGTCGAAAAGCGAATGCCTGAGCTGGTATGGCTATGACGACCTGTGCTCGGCAACCGTGGTCGCCAGCGCCAGCAAAACCTTCTGACTCGGTAGGAGCGGGCTTGCCCCGCGATTTGATGTGACTGGTCCAGAGCAATCGCACAGGTTCGTGTATTGTTCGAGGCGTGTTTTTCAGAAGAACAGTCCATGGCCCTCAACCTTGCTTGCAGCCCCAGGCAGATATTCCTCATCTTCCTGCGCCTGGGTTTGACGTCTTTCGGCGGGCCGGTCGCCCACCTTGGCTTCTTTCGCGAGGAGTTCGTCGGCCGCCGCAGATGGCTGAGCGAGCGCAGTTACGCCGATTTGGTGGCGCTCTGTCAGTTCCTGCCGGGTCCGGCCAGCAGTCAGGTCGGGATTGCTCTGGGGTTGTCGCAAGCGGGGTACCGTGGCGCCTTGGCGGCCTGGGTTGGTTTTACCCTGCCATCGGCCCTGGCGCTGACGCTGTTCGCCTTGGGCCTTGCCGGGTTCGCGGATGCCTTGCCTGCGGGGGTGCTGCATGGGCTGAAAGTCGCCGCCGTCGCGGTGGTCGCCCAGGCAGTCTGGGGCATGGCACGTAATCTGTGTACTGACGCTTCGCGGCTGTCGCTGATGGCCGTTGCCACCTGCCTGGTGCTGCTGGTGCCCTCGGCCTGGGCGCAGGTGGTGGTGATTGCCCTGGCCGCGCTCATCGGTCTGGTGATGTTCAAACCAGCACAAACGTTGGCGCACGAGCCGCTGCCTATCGGCATCAGCCGTGGCGCCGGTGCTGGCTGGCTGATGGTGTTTCTTGCTTTGCTGCTGGGGCTGCCGCTGCTGTCTGAACTGTGGCCGAGCCAGGCCTTGAATGTGTTCGATGCCTTCTACCGTACCGGCTCGCTGGTATTTGGCGGCGGCCATGTGATGTTGCCGTTGCTG
Source organism: Pseudomonas sp. NUPR-001 (assembly GCF_052147955.1). Lineage (NCBI taxonomy): Bacteria > Pseudomonadati > Pseudomonadota > Gammaproteobacteria > Pseudomonadales > Pseudomonadaceae > Pseudomonas > Pseudomonas sp. NUPR-001. The sequence goes on along the minus strand of NZ_CP197353.1, from coordinate 3,138,506 downwards.
CAGGCGGAAGTGGTGCCCAATGGCTGGGTGAGCAACGCGACCTTTGTTGCGGGCTACGGTGCCACTCAGGCGGTACCGGGGCCGTTGTTTACCTTCGCTGCGTTTCTCGGTGCATCGATGCCGGCACCGTTGTCTGGCTGGTTGGGTAGCCTGCTGTGCCTGGTGGCGATTTTCCTGCCGTCGTTTCTGCTGGTGTTTGCCGCGCTGCCATTCTGGGAGCAGTTGCGCACCAATATGCGCATGCAAGCGGCCATGCAAGGGGTCAACGCGGCAGTGGTCGGCCTGTTGCTGGCAGCGTTGTATCGACCGGTGTGGACCAGCGCGATCCTGCAGCCAAGCGACTTTGGCCTGGCGCTGCTCGCGCTGGTGGCGTTGCTGTTCTGGCGCGTGCCCGCCTGGCTGGTGGTTGTCGGGTGTGGCGCAGCCGGTGGATTGTTTTTTAGCTGACCTCCAGGCCCATCATGACAAAGTCGCGCTGCTGGCGGCTCTGTTTGTGTTGCAGCGACAGCATGCAGTAGCCGTTGTAATGGGTTTTGAAGGCGTTGAAACCCTGGTTACTGCCTTTGTTGGTCTGGCCGTTGATGCCGTAGTGTTCGAATTGAATGTTGATGTCGCAGTGATCGTGCAGATCGAGGACCTGTCCTTGTACCGTCAACAATAACGTGCCGGTATCTGACAGGTTCAAGGCATTGACGGCATTCTTGAAATTGCCGAGGCGTTCATAGCACTTGAAAATCAGCGGCATGGGCGCACCATCAAGATCGATCACGCCGATGCCGATAGGGTCATTACCCGGTTTCGGGATGTAGTGTTGGGTGCCGTTATAGTCAAGCAGGTAGGAAATGTCGTCGAACACCGTGATGGTCAAGGCGATGGTTCTGTGCCAGCCGATGTCGATCAGGCCGATGCAGTCGTTGATGTCGTAGTTTGCCAGGGTGCTTTGCAGATGCCTGACCAGCAACGCGGCACCGAGCGGGTCGCCCTGTACTAACAGACTCAAGGCCAGCCCCTGCTGCGCCAGGCTGTTGTCGGGTGTCTGCGCCAGGCATTGGCGAAACAACGCCTGGGCTTCGTCGTATTCGCCAAAGAAACGCTTGATTTCGCCTTTTTGTGACAGCGCCTGCGGCAACTCAGGCTCAAGCAACAGGCAAGTGTCAATGTGCTTGGCCGCCTGGAGCCAACCGTTCTGGTTGAACAAGCAAATACTCAAGTTGAGGTGGGCCGAGCTGAAGTCAGGGGCGGCGTTGACGGCCTGTTCGAAGTAACCAGTGGCTGCCTGGTAATCGGCTTGCATCAGGCAGCAGACGCCGAGGTTGTAGAGAATCACCGCGTCTTCGGGTTTGAAGTGATTGGCTGATTTGAGCAAATCCAGGGCGCGGCGGTGATCACCTTTCTCGCCGAGGCATGAACCTTTGATGGCGAATGCGTAGGCCGAATTCGGGTACCTGGCCAAGGCTTTGTCGCAATAGGCGATGGCTGCGTCGAGCTGGTCGCTGGCGTGCAGAATGGCTGCGCACTTGGTAAACAGCGCTTCGGTTTCCAGCAGCGTCGCCAACTCCTGGTAGAGGGTAATCGCGCGCTGATGATCGCCGATGTCCAGATACGCCTGGGCCTGAGCGATTTTCGCCTGCAGCGTGTCGAGGATCTGCTCTTCGCCGATGCCGATGATATCGACGAAGTCTTTGCTGGAGCGGGCGACGCGGTTAGCGGTCTTGGTATTGAGCAGGTCCAGCACTTCCTGCTTGTTGATGTAGCCACGCCGTTGCCGACGCTCGCCGGCCAGGCGGTAGAGTTCATTGAAGCAGGATTCGACATCGATCAGCATACCGCTCGCCAGGCCCCAGGCTGCCAGCGTGTACTTGATGACCTGTGGCAGATTGCTTTCTGGAAGCTCATTCACATACCAGGTCGCGGGAATACTGGCGCTGCCTTTGATCTTGTAGCGTTTGAGCAATGTGTCGAAGTCTTCGCGCACTTTGGCTTTTGTCGCGTCACTCTCCAGCGACTGTTCAACCTCGCGGTATTGACTGAGGTAAGTGAGCAGCGTTTTCAGGCTGTTATCGGTTCGTGAACCGATCAGCGTCTTGTCCGGCCCCATGTGCCGCTTGGCCATCGGCACACTGAGGGTGGGGATCTTTACCTGCAGAGCCATCTTGCGCGACGCATGGAGCAGGGTGAAATCATCATCGGTTTCGATACCCAAGGCCTGGAAGCTGGCGTCACCAAGATGCTGGGCAAGGTAGTACAGGGCACACAGATCCTGGTAGACGAAACCGCTGGAGGCATTGGCGCCACCGGTTTTCGCTTTGCTGAAGTAGTTGCTGGCGTCCATGTACAGAGCGGCTCCTTGGGGCAATGCGCGATCGAGGGGGCGATCCTAACATCCGCGCGTTGCTCCGTAGTACTGAACTGCAGCTCACTGCGCCTTGAGCAATCGCTCGATCTGCGCCATTTCCCAAGTGCTGAGCAAACTCACCGGGTCGGTGCCATAGCGCTGCCAGGTGTCGGCTGAGCCCTGACGGCCATCGGGGTGCAGGCACTGTTCACAGTGGTGCAGACGGTTGCCTTCGAAGTCCAGCAGCAGTTGCCAGCCTTCGATCTCTACCTGCACCTGACCGCTCGCCGCTACGGGGACTGGGCGGCCCATCAGGCGCACGCCGAGGGCGACGTCGCGCAATTGCTGGTAAACCTCACGGGGCGAAAGGGCGGACATCGGTACACTGTTCCTGTAAAGGGGAATGGGCGCTCAGGTATCACGCAGCAGGTCGTTGGCATCCAGCAGCCGGTAGGCAATCTCCGGCTGGCGCTCAAGGGCCCGGCGGATCGCGGCGGGAATGTTTTGCCGGGTCTTGCGGCACAGGCCCGGTTGCTCGGCAAGCTGGATGTTGAAGCCGCGCATGGTGCGCACTTCGTTGTCACTGGGGCTGATCTGCAGGCGGATGCCGAGGTTCTCGAAGAGCTTGCGCTGCATGTGCTCAAGGTCAGCCAGGCTCTGCAGGTTTTCCAGACGCTCCAGCAGACGCTTTTCCTCCTGGCGCGTAAGCAGCAGGATGCGCGGGTCCTGCAGCGTGTCACGGCCGCAATCGCAGGCGCCGGGTGGGCAAGGGGAGCGGGTTGGCAAGGAGGCGTTCATGCTTTGCAGCATAGCGACCCGCAGGGGCTTTTGCCCAGAGGCGCGCCGCGACGGGGCGTCGGGCGGCGCGCCGGTTGGCGAGGCTTACTCTTGCTTGAGTTTCCAGGTGCCTGGCAGCGACAGGTCACCGGAGCTGATGTCCCACACACTGCTGACGCACAGCAGCGGGTCGTGCAGGTCAGCATTGACCTTGAGTGCGGCAGTCACACCGTCATAGTTGAAGCGCTGCGGGAAGCCCACTGCCGCCAGCGGCACACTGATCTGCGCGGCATTCTTGTCCACGCTCAGGGCGTAGCCGGGGGAGTCGATGTAGATCGGTGCGCCAGGCCAGGTGGCCGGCAGTTTCGGTTGTGCGCCTTTAGGGATGTCACGCACTTTCAGGCCGCTGGGGCCGCAACTGGCGTCCTTGCTCAGCACCACCCAATGGGAATGCCACAGGCCGCCGTCGTTGTCGGTTTTGCCGTCGCGGTTTTCATCGAGCTGTGGGGTGTCATCGAAGTCCGGGTGAGAGGTCAGCGCCAGGGCGAGGATGCCGGCCTTGGCCTCGAAGCCGACGCTGCTGCTGTCCAGGCTGGTGGGCCAGACATAGCTGTAGACCTCGGCACCGGCGAATGCGCCTTTGGCGCTGGGCAGGCGGCTACCGGCCTTGCCGTCGACCAGTTGTTCGAACACCAGGTTGTCGCCTTGTTTGAAGACCCGAGTCTGAACCAGGTCGAAGGCCGCTTCGGCATTGCCTTTGGCGCTGCTGATACCGGGGGATTCGTGGGCCCAGACCTGGGTGGCGAGCAGGCTGAGGGTGAAGGCGAGGGTGCGTTTCATGGTAGGGCTCCTGTGGGCATTTGGTTTCGAATCGATACCAAATAGCCTAAGCTCATCCAGGTCTTTGTCAATATAGTTTTTATTCGATACTATCTATCGACCCTATCAATCGAGGCCAGCTGCCGTGTTATTCGATCTGTTGGAACGGCTGTCGAGCCTGACCCGCGTCTGGTTCCGCCAGCACCCGCTATTGGCCGACCTGCAGCCGATCCAGCTGAGCGCCTTGCTGTACCTGGCACGCTGCAACCGTTACTCCAACACGCCGTTGGCGGTCACCGAGTACCTGGGCCTGACCAAGGGCACGGTGTCGCAATCGCTCAAAGCCTTGGAGGCCAAGGGTTTGATCGTCAAGACCCAGGACCAGGCCGACAAACGCAGCGTGCACCTGAGCCTGACCGAAGCGGCCCGGGCATTGCTCGCGGCGGTGATGCCGCCGGATTTTCTCGTCACCGCAATGGCGCGAATGGGTACCGATGCGCAAGCGCTGGAGGGTTTGCTCAGCGACTTGCTGCGCAGCATTCAGCGCAGCGAAAACGTGCCGGGCTTCGGCCTGTGCAAGACCTGCCGCTTTCACCGCCAGACCGCCAGTGGCGGCTTTTGCGAATTGACCCAAGAGCCGTTGACGCCCCCTGAGCGCGAGCTGATCTGCCGCGAACACCAACTTGCCGAACTGACGGAGTGATACCCATGAAGCTTGACGCTGTCTTGACCGGTAAAGCCGTGCCGTTCACCCGCCCGGGATCTTCCAGTGCAATTGCCAAGCAGCCACGCAGTGGTGAGGTGGCGGTGACCGAACTGGGGCTTGCCGGTGACGAGCAGGGTGACCTGCGTGTGCACGGAGGCAAGGACAAGGCGATCCATCATTACCCGCGCGAGCACTACGCGCTGTGGGCGGCTGAGTTGGGCGAGCATCCGTTACTGCAGGCGCCAGGCGCGTTTGGTGAGAACCTCAGTACCCGCGGCTGGACCGAGCATACGCTGTGCCTGGGGGATCGCCTGCGGGTGGGTAGCGCGTTGCTGGAAGTGTCCCAGGGGCGGATGCCGTGCTGGAAACTCAATGACCGTTTTCAGGTCAAGGACATGGCCCTGCGTGTGCAGCAGACTGGCCGTACCGGCTGGTATTACCGGGTGCTGGAGGAGGGCGTATTGGCCGCAGGTGCTTCGTTCGAGCTGATCGAGCGACCGCATCCGCAGTGGTCGGTGGCGCGCTTGTCGTCGGTGTTGTTCGACAAGCGGGTCGACCTTGAGATTATTCGTCAGTGTTTGGAGTTGCCGCTGGTGCCGTCGTGGCGACGGACCCTGGAGCGGCGCCTGGAACAAGCCGTAGTGGAAGATTGGGCGCCGCGGTTGCAGGGGCCGTTGGGGTGAGGTTTATCGCGGGGCAAACCCGCTCCTACAGGAGCCGGCTTGCCCCGCGAAACGCATCACGGCGTAATCGCAACCTTCATCACCCCATCACGCTGATGGGCGAACAGTTCGTAAGCCGCCTCGATGTCATCGAGTTTGAAGCGGTGAGTGACCAGCGGCTTAAGATCAACGCTGCCACTGCCCACCACTTCCATCAAGCGGCGCATGCGTTCCTTACCGCCGGGGCACAAGGTGCTGACGATGCTGTAGTCGCCCAGCCCCGCGCCGAAGGCCGAGAGCGGAATGGTCAGGTCGGAGGAATACACACCCAGGCTCGACAGGGTGCCGCCCGGGCGCAGAATGCGTAGCGCCGACTCGAAGGTTGACTGCGTGCCCAAGGCTTCGATGGCCACATCCACGCCACGCCCGTGGGTCAGGGCCATGATCTGCTCGACCACATTGCCTTGCTTGAAGTCGACCACATGGGTGGCCCCCAACTGGCGGGCAACCGTCAGGCGGGCGGCAACGGTGTCGACACCAATGATGGTCGTTGCGCCCATTAGCCGCGCTCCGGCCACCGCGCACAGGCCGATCGGGCCGAGGGCGAACACCGCCACGGTATCGCCGATGCGCACGCCACCACGTTCGGCGCCGGAAAAGCCGGTGGACATGATGTCCGGACACATCAGCACTTGTTCGTCGGTCAGATCGTCGGGGATCGGCGACAGGTTGGCCATGGCATCGGGTACCAGCACGTACTCGGCCTGGCAGCCATCGATGGTATTGCCGAACTTCCAGCCACCGGCGGCGCGAAAGCCGTGGGGAGTGCCGGGGCCGTCCTGGGAGGCGCAGCCACACAAACAGGCATAACTGTGGCCGCTGGGGGTAATGGCTCCGGCGATGACCCGTTGGCCTTCGGTGAAGCCTTGAACCTGGCTGCCGAGTTTTTCAATGATACCGACCGGTTCGTGACCGATGGTCAGGCGTTTGGCCACCGGATACTCGCCGCGCAGGATGTGCACGTCGGTTCCGCAGATGGTAGTGGTGGTGATGCGCAGCAGGGCGTCGGAGGGTCCGACGTCGGGGATCGGTTTTTCATCCAGAACGATACGGTTCTTTTCGACGAAAATTGCCGCTTTCATGCGGGACATGGCCATTTCTCCTGAGCAGGTGTGCGTGGCTGGGTCGTGCAGTCAACGCTCAGGGTGCGCCCTTGGTTGGGCTAAGGCTAGTGATTGGGATCAATAAACGCATCGCGGGGCAAGCCCGCTCCCACCAGCTTGGTAGGAGCGGGCTTGCCCCGCGATTGCGTGAATCAGGCCGCCGAGCTCAGCTTAGTGCCGCCTTCAGCTCTGGCCACCTGCTTTCGGCAGGCATCACCGAAGGCTTCGAACATCTTCACCGAGTCCGGGTTCTTCGCCGCTTGCCATTCTGGGTGCCACTGTACGGCAAACAGGAATGGCGACAGGCTTGGCGCATGAATCGCCTCGACCAGGCCGTCTTCAGCGAAAGCCAGCGGCTCGATGCCTTTGCCGAGGTTTTTCAGGCCTTGGCCGTGTAGCGAGTTGACGCGAATCTCATCGCTTTTCAGCAGCTTCTGCAACCAGCTGCCTTGCTCCAGACGCACGCTGTGAACGGCGCTGTACTGCACGTCTACCGGATCTTCCGGGTTTTCCCGGTGATCGTTGAAGCCGGCTTCAGCGTATACCTTCTGGTAGATGTCGCCACCCAAGGCTACGTTGATTTCCTGCATGCCACGGCAGATACCGAAAATCGGCAGGCCACGGGCAATGGCGGCTTTCACCAACGGCATGTCGAACAGGTCGCGGTCACGATCCTGGCCTTTGCCGGGGGTTTCGTTTTCCTGGCCATACAGTGCTGGGTCGATGTTGCTGCCGGCACCGGTCAGGTATACGCCATCTGCCATGTCCAGGTAGGTTTCGAGGTCTTCGATACCGCAGCAAGTTGGTACCAGGACGGGTACGCAACCGGCATGTTCAACCAGCGGCACGATGTATTTGTGGGTCATGACCTGATAGTCGTGGCCTTTGCGCTCTTGGGCGCCCATGGTCATCAGGACAACGGGTTTACGCAGGGTCTGTTTCTTATTGCCAATGTTGCTGTTGGGCATATGTCACCTTTGGACAGGCGCAGCCTGTCATTATTGTGCAGGCGCGCAGCTGAAACCTTTGCGCTACCTGAGGTTTCGAGCACTGCCGGAAGGGCTCAGAGGGCCAGATATTCCGGTCGAAACCTGTGATACAGCTTGCCAGAGCCGTTTAATATGTCAAACGACTTCAGATTGCGTGGGCGAAGCTTATCATTGCCTTGGTGCAATTATTGGTCTGCAGCCCTTGTCCGTCGGGGCTGCCAGCAACAGCGGCGGTTAATTATAGTTGACGGCAAGCCGGTAGGAGCGGGCTTGCCCCGCGAAGCGATGTTGCTGACACATCACAATCGCGGGGCAAGCCCGCTCCTACACTGCGATTGCATCAATGCAAAATCTGCGCAAGGAAGCCCTTGGCCCGTGCACTCTGCGGATTATTGAAAAACGCCTCAGGGCTGGCATCTTCGATAATCTGCCCACCGTCGAGAAACAGCACGCGCTCCGCCACCTGACGGGCAAAGCCCATCTCATGGGTGACGCAGAGCATGGTCATGCCGGTATCGGCCAGCTTCACCAGCACGTCCAGCACCTCAGCCACCATCTCCGGATCAAGTGCCGAGGTGGGTTCATCGAACAGCATGATTTTCGGCTTCATGCACAGTGCCCTGGCGATGGCCACGCGCTGTTGCTGGCCCCCGGACAATTGGCTGGGGTACTTGTTGGCCTGGCTCTCGATGCCCACTTTGTTCAGGTAGAAGCGCGCACGTTCTTCGGCGTCCTTGCGGCTAAGGCCGCGCACGGTCATCGGCGCCAGGGTGCAGTTGTCGAGCACGCTCATGTGCGGGAACAAATTGAAGTGCTGGAACACCATGCCAATTTCGCTGCGCACCTCGGCGGCCTGGCGGGTGGTCAGTGCCAGGTCGGTGTCGTGAACGCGGATCTGGCCTTTTTCAGCGATTTCCAAGCGGTTGATGCAGCGAATCAAGGTGGATTTGCCGGAGCCGGACGGTCCGCACAGCACGATGCGTTCGCCTTCGCGCACGCTGAGGTTGATGTCGCGTAGTACATGGTAGGCACCGTAGTGCTTGTTCAGGCCTTCGATGCCGATCACGATTTTACGTGGGTCGGTTATGGGGGCTACGTGGCTTGCTGCAAGGCTCAGTGAAGCGGTCATATTGTTATTCTCCCGCGATCAGTTGAAGCGTGCCGCGCTGTACGGCGCAGGGTCGGTAAAGGTGGGCTCGCCGGTCATCAGTTCAGCCAGCAAACGGCCGCTGACCGGGCCCAAGGTCAGGCCATGGTGGGCGTGGCCGAAGTTGAACCACAGGCCTTTGTGCCGCGCCGCCGGGCCGATCACAGGGCGCATGTCCGGCAGGCAGGGGCGGCGCCCGAGCCAGGGTTGTTCATCAAGCCGTTGGCCGAGGGGGAAGATCTTGCGCGCCAGGGCTTCGCATCGCTTGAGTTGGATCTCGTTGGCCGCATCGCTGCTGGCGGCGAATTCGATACCGGTGGTCAGGCGGATGCCCTGGGCCATTGGCGCCAGTACATAACCGCCCTGGGCATCACAGATCGAATGCTTCAACTCAGCACCGTCGCGGGCTTGGTAATGCATGTGATAGCCGCGCTTGATCTCCAGCGGAATGCGATAGCCCAGTGGCTTGAACAGGTCCGCCGACTGTGGGCCAAGGGCAATCACTACCTCGGGTGCGGTGATTGGGCCCTGGCGGCTATCGACCTGCCATTCGCTGCCGATCTGGCGCAGGGTGCGCGCATCGCCGTGAATGAACTGGCCGCCACGCTTGACGAACAACGCGGTGTAGCCGCGGGTCAGGCCGCCGGGGTTGCTCACGGTTTTCGGGTCGAGCCAGTGGATGCCGCCAACGGCGTTGTCGCTCAGGCTCGCCTCGCGCTCATGCAACTGGCGCTGATCCAGCACCTCGTAACGCAGGCCATATGCGCTCAACGACTGGGCATCGGCCTTGGCTTTGCTGAATGCGGCCTCGTTGCGAAACACCTCGATCCAGCCACTGGCCTTGACCAGCTCGTTAAGCCCGGCGGCTTCGATCAGCGCGTCGTGTTCTTCAACGCAGCGCTCCACCAGCGGCAGCATGGCGTCGGTCGCGACCTTCAGGCCCGCGGCAGAGGAATTCTGCCAATAGCTGTACAGCCAGGGGGCGATCTTCGGCACATGGGTGAGGCTGTAGCGCACATCGGATTGGCGATTGAGGCCATAGCGCAGCAGGCTCGACAGCTCGCGCGGAAAGGCATAGGGGATGACGCTGGAGCGCTCGATCAGCCCGGCGTTGCCATGGCTGGTGCCGCTTCCAGGTTCGTTACGGTCGATCAGGATGACCTTGCGGCCGCGTGCCTGCAGGTGAAGGGCCGTGCTGACCCCGACGATACCGGCGCCCAGAACGATGGTTTGACAATGCATTGGAACAGTCCTCACAACGGGCAATCAGTGCAGGTGGCGGCCCAGGCGGGCTTCGATGTGTTTCAGGCTACGGCGGACAATTTCCACGATCAGTAGGTAGAGCACGGCGGCCCACAGGTAGATCTGGAAGTCGAAACTGCGCGAGAAGGCCAGCTTGGTCACGCCCATCAGGTCGTAGATGGTCACCAGCGAGGCAATGGCGCTGGCTTTGATCATCAGGATCAGCTCATTGCCCAGCGGGCCGATGGCAACAATCATCGACTGCGGCAGGATGACTTTGAAAAAGGTGGTCGAGCGTTTCAGGCTCAGGGCCTTGGCCGCTTCGTACTGGCCGGGGGCGACCGCCAGCAGGGCACCACGGAAGATTTCCGCCTGATAGGCCGCGGTATTGAGGACAAAGGCCAGCAAGGTGCAGTACCAGGCATCTCGGAAGAACCACCACAGCCCGACGTCTTGCCAGAAGCTTTTCAGCGAACCGAGCCCGTAATACAGCAAAAACAGCTGGGCCAGCAGCGGCGAGCCACGGAAGAAATAAATGTAAGCCGCGCTCAAACGCTGCAACACCAGGTTGTTGGACAGCCGCGCCAGGGCCAGCAGCATGCCGAGCAGAGCACCGAGGGTGAAGGAAATTGCCACCAGCTTGCCAGTGACCAGCAGGCCATCAATAAAACGTGGGCCGTAACGTTCCAGCAGGTCAGGATCGACGACTAGAGCCAGCAGTTGATCGAAACTCATGTCCGGGCACTCCGCAGGTGACGGCTGAAGTACTGTTCGATGTAGACAAACACCCGTCCCGACAGCGCCGAGAACAGCAGATAGCCCAGGCAGGCCACGCCATAGAAGAACATCGGCTCTTTGGTCACGCTGACCGCCAGGTTGGTTTGGCGCATCAGGTCAACCAGGGAAATGGTCGATACCAGCGAGGTGTCCTTGAGCAGCGACAGCCAGTTGTTCGACAGCCCCGGCATGGCAATGCGCACCAGCTGCGGGAAAATCACTTTGCGAAAGGTCGTGGCTTTGCTCAAGCCCAACGCCTGGGAGGCTTCGTACTGGCCTTTGGCAACGGTTTTGAAGGCGCCCAGCCAGATTTCGCTGGAGAACGCGGCAAATACCAGGCTGAAGGCAATCATCGCGGCGAGGAAGGTGTTGATCATCACTTCGCCCTCGTAGCCCATGGCCAGGAGGATTTTCTGCGCGGCGATCTGGCAGCCGTAGTAGATGATCAGCAGCGTCAGCAGTTCAGGCAGGCCGCGGAATACGGTGGAAAATACCGTGGCGACGGCGCGCGGCAAGCGCTTGCGCGAACGCGCCATCAAGGCCACGCCCAGGCCCAGGGGCAAACCGATCGGCAGGCAGGCCAGGGCCAGCGAAATGGTCACCAGGGCGCCGGCCAGCAGGGCCTGGCCCCAGCCGCCGCTGGCAAACGATAACAGGGACAGTTGGTCGAGCATGGGCGAACCCTCTCGGTGTTAAGAGTGTGGGGTGCTTGGGAGGGCTTTGTCGCGGGGCAAGCCCGCTCCCACAGGGGCGTGTGGGAGCGGGCGTGTGCCGCGATCAGTCACTGATAAATGTCGAACTCGAAATAGCGACTGGCGATTTTCTGGTAGGTGCCGTTGGCGACGATTTCGTCCAGCGCTTTGTTCAGGCGCTCGCGCAGGGCTTCGTCTTCCTTGCGCACGGCAATCGAGGCGTCGGCCTTGGTGCCGTTGACGTCACCAAGGATCTTGCAGCATTCCTTGCCAGCCTTGCCCAACCATTCGGTCAGCGGGAATTTGTCGGCGATCACACCGTCCAGGCGCCCGGCGGCGAGGTCGGCGTTGGCTTCATCAAGGGTTGGGTAGAGGCGCACATCAGCACCGGCCTTGCCGTAAACGTCTTCAGCGTAAATTGCCTGGGTCGAGGAGGCCTGGGCGCCGACGGTGTAGCCTTTGAAGTCGGTCTGGGCGTCGGTGATCTCGCTGTCTTTGGCAACGGCGACCGACAGCGGCGTTTTGTAGTAGTGGTTGGTGAAGGCGATTTTCTTGCGGCGCTCTTCGGTGTTGATCATCGAGGCGACAACCGCGTCGTATTTCTTCGCCATCAAGGCCGGGATGATGCCTTCCCAGTCCTGTGCGACCAAGGTGCATTCAACCTTCATCTGTTCGCACAGGGCTTTGCTGATATCGACATCGAAGCCGTGCAGCTGGTTATCCGAATCGACATAGTTGAACGGCGGGTAAGCGCCTTCGGTGGCAATTTTCAGGGTTTCGGCCTGAGCCATGGTTGCCCCGGCAAGCAGCAGGGCGCACGCGCCTGCAAAGCGGATAACGGGTTTCATGTTGCACCTCGATCTGTTGTTTGCACTCTTGCTATTGTTTGCTCGCTGACGTGTAGCCAACGAATTCATTGTGTAGAGCGGCAGTTGCTTCCAAGCGTTTTTCAACATCCGGTCCTAGCTTCTTGCAGACCTCGTTGACCATCAGGTGAGCCCACGACAGCATCGTCGCGGTCGACTCCCAGAACAGATTGAATTCAGTGGGGATGCGGAACACCTCGCTGGCGTTGGCATCGGCCCAGTCACAGAAGGTATCGGTCACCAGCGTGACCGGAATGCCCGCCTCATGCGCCTTGTGGCACAGGGTCAGGGCGTGGCGTGAGTAGCGGCGTGCCTCAAACACCACCAGCGCACAATCGGCCGGGTTGCTGAGTAACACGTCACCAAAATGCCCGGCACTGCCATCGACCACCTGCACGCCGTCGCGCAGGTATTGCAGCAGGTGGGCCATGCATTGGGCGATACCGCGCTCGGTTTGAAAACCGGCGATAAACACCTTGCGCCGTTGCGCCAGGCGCTGGCTGACGGCTTCCCAGGCCGGGGTGCGGCTGTATTCATACACCCGCACCAGCGCGCCGACTTCCTGCTCCAGGCTGCGTGCGACACCTGCCGCATCTTTGCCGTGCTGTTGGCGGAATTCTTGCAGACGATCACCGACCAGCCACGGGCCGTCACCCAGGTCATCTTTAAGGTCGTGTTTGAGGGCCTTGAGGTGTTCGTAGCCCAGCGCCCGGCAGAAACGGCCTACGCTGGATTCGCTGACGCCAATCTTGGCGGCCAGGCTGGCCGAGGTTTCGAAGGGCAGGTCGGTGAGATTGGCGAGCATATAGGTAGCGATCTTGCGCCCTGACGCCGCTGCGTTGTGCAGGCTGCTTTCCAGGCGTTGTTTGATCGATTGGCTCACAGGCAATTCTCATAGGCGGTTGCACTTGGAAACAGAAAATGAATGTTTTCTGTCATCAAGTCAAGGTTTGACAGTTTGCTGTCATAAGAGGACAGTTCGGCTATTGCTCACCGCTGTCGCCCATACCAAATCCAATAAGGGAGCTTCAGATGTCCGCACGTCCCGACACTGCTGTCGTGCAGATTGCCTTTGCCGACCTGCAGGCCTTGTTGCAGCGTATTTTCGTTCGTCATGGCACCAGTGAAGCGGTTGCCCGCGCACTGGCTTTCAACTGTGCCAGCGCCCAGCGCGACGGTGCCCACAGCCATGGGGTGTTCCGGATTCCTGGTTACGTGTCGACCCTGGCCAGTGGCTGGGTCGACGGAAACGCCGTGCCGCAGGTCGAGGATGTTGCCAGTGGCTACCTGCGCGTGGATGCCAAGGGTGGTTTTGCCCAGCCGGCATTGGCGGCGGCGCGTGAGCTGCTGGTGGAAAAGGCCCGCAGTGCCGGGATTGCGGTGTTGGCCATTCATAATTCACACCATTTCGCTGCCCTGTGGCCGGATGTCGAACCGTTCGCCGATGAGGGCTTGGTGGCCCTTAGTGTGGTCAATAGCATGACCTGTGTGGTGCCGCATGGTGCTGTTAAACCCTTGTATGGCACCAACCCGATTGCCTTTGCGGCGCCCTGCGCCAGGGGTGATCCGGTGGTGTTCGACATGGCCACCAGTGCCATGGCTCATGGCGACGTACAGATCGCTGCGCGCAAAGGCGAACAACTGCCGGACGGTATCGGCGTCGATAGCCAGGGTCAGCCGACCCGTGATCCGCAAAAGATCCTCGAGGGCGGTGCGCTGTTGCCGTTTGGCGGGCATAAGGGCTCGGCCTTGTCGATGATGGTCGAGTTGCTGGCGGCAGCGCTGACCGGCGGGCATTTCTCCTGGGAGTTCGACTGGTCGCAGCACCCGGGGGCGAAAACCCCGTGGACCGGGCAGCTGATCATCGTCATTGACCCAAGCAAGGCACAAGGCAATCAGTTTGCCGAGCGTAGCCGTCAACTGGTGGAGCAGATGCAAGCGGTCGGCGTGACCCGGATGCCGGGTGAACGACGCTTCCGTGAACGCGAAGCGTCGGCGCGTCAGGGCGTGAGCCTGACGGCGCAGGAACTTGAGCAACTGCAGGCACTGGCGCAGGGCTGAAGGGCTAAGTCGCGGTGGGAGCGGGCTAGCCCCGCGATCTGGCACCCTGCAACAAATCGCGGGGCAAGCCCGCTCCCACCAGGAGCTTACAAGCCTGTGGCCCTCCATTGGCTGGTTTCGCTGTTGCCATCGGTCAGCGGCAGGCGGTAGTGATTGCAGTGGCCAGCGTCGTCGGTGGAAGCACCGAAACCACTAGCGTTTTTCACCACTTCATACTGGTTGACCCCGGTCCAGGTGACGATCCACGGAATGCGTACCGGGCACTCGAAGTCGTACTTGCCGGCCTGCAACTGCTCGAGCGTATCGCAGACCGTTTGCAGCGTCGCCAGGTCCATGAACATCACGGTATTGGGGTACTTATGCTCGAACTCCTCGACCCGTGCCTGCAGGGTAATGCCTGCGCGGTGGGTGACCGCTTCGCGGGTGTTGTCGATCGTCTGGTTGAGGATCAGCAGGGCGTCCCCAGGTATCACAAGATCGCGCTGAATCAACCGGTTGTAGAGATCGTTGGCTTGGCGCGGGCCAAGAATCCGTACATGTTTGACCAGAAAGTCCGATGTGCACTTACACATAATGGTGTCCTCGTGGCAGCCGTTGCCGGCTGCGCGGTGTTGGTTGAGTGATCAGGCGAATTTCAACGTGCAAGGTCTTGGGCCGAGGTCTTGCCTGGCCATACCCCGTCCATGCGAACTTCACGCCGCCCGGTCAGCCACTGGCCCAGCGGGCTCGGCCAGCTGAAGCTGTAGTTGTCGTTGTTCATCACGCCTTTGAAGGTCACTTGGGCGGTGATGTTGGTGGCATTGAGCGGGATGTTGCCGACGGTTTTCGACAACCCGCCGCTGAGGCTGAAGGCTTGATGCTGTTTGCCTGAGGGGGTGTCGTACTCCAGGGTGACGCTGGTGATGTAGGTGCAGCCGGGCTTGTTGTTGAAGAGGATTTCCAGCCCACCCAGGCGGTTGATCCAGTTGGGGATCAGCAGCTCACCGTCAAACGAGGCGAAGGTGTAGGCGATGGGGATCGGCTGAGCGGGCAGGGTGCCAGCCTTGTCCGGCCACAGGTGCTGGTCGACGCTTTTGGTCTGGTTGGTCGATACATACGAGCCCTTGGCTTCGGCGCTGGCGAGCAGATCCTGAACGCCTTTTACCGAGCCTGTGACCGAGAACGACGAGCTATTGTCCTGCGAGCCGACGTTCAGGCCGCTGGTGGCGTAGATCACGCTGGTGACCACGCCAAAGCCCTGGGCAATGCCTTTGCTAGAAGCCATGCTGACCCGGTTGGCCTGGTCTTTGAGCCACTGCAAGGTTTGTGGCTGGGTCAGTACCGTCAAATCGGCCAGGTAAGTCTCCGAGGAGATACCGAACTCCGAAGCGATTGAGCCGGTCGAGGCAAAATCCCACTTTACCTCAGTGCCTGCGGTGATCTTGGTACCGGTTTCCGGGTCGGTGGCCGAGCCGTCGAGGGCCACGTTGCTCTGGCTGCGTTTGACGTTGCTGGACGACAGCTTCCACTGGTTGGGGGCGTTGCGCGTGCTGACGATCAGCCCAGGCGCTTGCTCCTGCACCAGGGTGAAGTCGCCGTTGTCCGGAGAAACAAAGCCGACACTGCCGACTTTGAGCTTCTGATCGAGGGTCCAGTTGCCCCAGTAAGCGGCACGACCGTTGCGAATCAGATCGGTAAACGAGCGGTTCCAGTTCATGATGAGCATTCCTTTTCCATTGAGCGTTCGATGAGGCCGAACAGCGACTCGCAGCGACATTCCGTGCCGCCGACCACCGGGTTGAAAAACGTCGGCAGCTGAATCGTCTGCCTGTCGCAGGTGCAGGAACATTCGGCAAATGCGGTATGCCGGTAGCGCTCTATGCCCCGGTTTGACAGGGGGAGGTCAGCGCCTAGGCTTGCTCATCAGGTGCGGGCACGCCTCGGCGTAACAGCGGACAGTTCAGGGAACGAACATGCGATTGAGTGATCGGGAAACCGTGGTGCTGTCGTTGATTGCCCGTGGATGGACGGATCGGCACATCGCTGAGCAACTGGCCATCGCCTTTTCTACTGCACGCAAGCACCGCGAGAACCTGCTCGCCAAGCTCAAGGTCGAGCGCGCCAGCGCGCTGGTGGCGATTTACCTGAGCCTGGTTGCGGCCCCGACCTGGAGGGCAGGCAAGGTCGCCATCGCTGCTTTCTGCGCGTGAACTGCAACTGCTCGGTTACCTGGCCCGCGGCTTGAGCGACAAGCAAGCGGCGCGAGCGCTGGGCATCAGCGACCAGACCGCACGTACCCACCGGCGCAATATGCTCAGCAAAACGGCCAGTACCAATATCTGTGCGCTGCTGTTCCTGGCGTTCAGCCAAGGGTGGCTGGCATGGCCCGAACCTGCGCAAGGCATGCATGGATGCACAGACTAGTTGCGCCAAAGGGCATGTTGCTTCGGCGCGGCTACAGGTATCCTCGACACAGAATTTTACCCAATGCCCTGACCCAAGGAGCTGCACGCTGTGTTCAAACATGTCGATGCCTACGCCGGCGACCCGATTCTCTCCCTGATGGAGACCTTCAAGGCCGATCCGCGCGCCAACAAGGTCAACCTGAGTATCGGTCTGTATTACGATGCCGCCGGTGTAGTGCCGCAGCTGGCAGCGGTGGGTGAGGCCGAAAAACGCATGGCCGACCAACCCCATGAGGCCTCTCTGTACCTGCCGATGGAAGGCCTGAGCAGCTACCGCCAGGCGATTCAGGCGCTGCTGTTCGGTGCTGAGCATCCGGCGGTGCAGGGCGGTCGTGTGGCGACCGTGCAGACGGTGGGCGGTTCGGGCGCGCTGAAAGTCGGTGCCGACTTCCTCAAGCGCTACTTCCCCGATTCGCAGGTGTGGGTGAGCAATCCGACCTGGGACAACCATCGGGCGATCTTTGAAGGCGCAGGGTTCAAGGTCAATACCTACCCGTACTTCGACCAGGGCACGCGCGGCCTGGACTTTGACGGCATGCTCACAGCCCTGCAGGGCCTGCCGGCCAACAGCATCGTGCTGTTGCACCCATGCTGCCATAACCCCACTGGCGTTGACCTGAGCCAGGCGCAATGGCAGCAGGTGATCGAGGTGGTCAAGGCACGCAACCTGATCCCGTTCCTCGACATCGCCTACCAAGGCTTTGGTGAGGGGCTGGTCGAAGACGCCTACGCCATTCGTGAAGTGGCGTGCGCCGGTGTGCCGTGCCTGGTGAGCAACTCGTTCTCGAAGATTTTCTCGCTGTATGGCGAGCGCGTTGGTGGGTTGTCGGTGGTTTGCGACGATGCCGACACCGCGCAAAGCGTGCTCGGCCAGCTCAAGGCCACCGTCCGTCGCAACTACTCCAGCCCACCGAATTTCGGGGCCCAACTGGTCGCGGCGGTGCTTGGCGATGCAGCGCTCAATGCCCAGTGGGCGGCGGAAGTCGAGCAAATGCGCCTGCGTATCCTCGAAATGCGCCAGGGTCTGGTAGATGCGCTGGCTGTGCTGTTGCCAGGTCAGGACTTCCAGTTCTTCCTGAGCCAGCGTGGCATGTTCAGCTACACCGGGTTGAGTGTCGAGCAAGTGCGCCGTCTGCGTGACGAGTTTGGCGTTTACCTGATCGACAGTGGCCGGGTGTGCATGTCGGGCCTGCGTCCGGACAATCTGCAGCAGGTGGCTGAGGCGATTGCTGCGGTGCAATGATTGATCGCGGGGCAAGCCCGTTCCCACAGGCGCAACCCTTTAGGTGCGGGCTTGCCCCGCGATATTTTCAAAAGGTGCAACCCCTCTGTCGGTCAAGACTTTGCAAGTGCAACCAATGGGCGCACAATCGCGACCCTCTTTGTACGGTTGAGTTGCAGCGAGATCTCTGTTTCGCTGCTCTCAGCCCTGTTGCAGTCTTGCGAGTGGAGTTGCACCCGGATGAATGAGCAGGCCCCGAGCGTTGAACAACGCTTCGAATCGACCCCAGCCGCCCTCGGTAGCTGGTCCCGTCAGGACACCACCTGGATGCTTGGCCTGTTTGGCACAGCCATCGGCGCCGGTACCCTGTTCTTGCCGATCAATGCCGGTTTAGGTGGTTTCTGGCCGTTGCTGATCCTGGCCTTGCTGGCCTTCCCGATGACCTATTATGCCCACCGCGGGCTCACCCGTTTCGTGCTGTCCGGGCGCGATGGCGGCGACATTACCAAGGTCGTTGAGGAGCATTTCGGCATCAGTGCCGGCTCGATGATCACCCTGTTGTACTTCTTTGCCATCTTCCCGATTCTGCTGATCTACAGTGTGGCCCTGACCAACACCGTCGACAGCTTCATGCAGCACCAGCTGCATATTGAGCCGCCACCACGCGCGCTGTTGTCGTTCCTGCTGATTCTCGGCCTGCTGGCCATTGTGCGTTGCGGCGAGCAGGCGACCGTCAAGGTTATGAGCCTGCTGGTGTATCCGTTCATCATCGCCCTGGCGTTCCTCGCGGTGTTCCTGGTTCCGCACTGGAGTGGCGGTATCCTCAGCACCGCCACGCAAGTGCCGCCGCCTTCGGCCTTCCTGCACACCCTGTGGCTGGCAATTCCGGTGATGGTGTTCTCGTTCAACCATTCGCCGATCATTTCCGCCTTTGCCGTCGACCAGAAGCGCCGCTATGGCGTGCATGCCGACGAGCGCAGCGGGCAGATCCTGAGCCGCGCCCACCTGCTGATGGTGGCGATGGTGATGTTCTTCGTGTTCAGTTGCGTGCTGACCCTGACCCCGGCACAGCTGCAGGAAGCCAAGGATCAGAACCTGTCGATCCTGTCGTACCTGGCCAACCATTTCAGCAACCCGACCATTGCCTTTGCCGCCCCGGTGATTGCCTTCATCGCCATTGCCAAGTCGTTCCTGGGCCACTACATCGGTGCCAGTGAAGGCCTCAAGGGCTTGATTGTGCAAGCCGGCATGCGTCCTGGCGCGAAAACCCTGGATCGCATCACCGCAGGCTTCATGCTGCTGGTCTGCTGGGCCATCGCCACCATCAACCCAAGCATCCTTGGCATGATCGAAACCCTCGGCGGCCCGGTAATCGCGGCGATTCTGTTCCTGATGCCGATGTATGCCATTCGCAAGGTCCCGGCCATGCGCAAGTACAGCGGGCAGATGTCTAACGTGTTCGTGGTGGCTGTGGGCTTGGTGGCGATCTCGGCGCTGGTCTATTCGCTGCTCAGTTGATTGCCTCAGTGAGCACCCGAAAGCAGGATTGTCTGCTTTCGGGTGGTCAAATTGTCCACAATAATTGTCTGGCAATACAACAATTTATCGCTCCCCCCATAGGTGCATTGGCACTTTCATGATTAACTCTGGTCCTTTACTCACTCACCCCGCAAAAGGACTCAGCTCATGGCTCAAGTGACTCTCAAAGGCAATCCGGTTCAGGTCAACGGCGAACTGCCGAAGGTCGGCTCCAAGGCGCCTGCATTTTCCCTGGTTGGTGCCGGCCTGGCCGACGTGACCCTGGCCAGCCTGGCCGGCAAGCGCAAAGTGCTGAACATCTTCCCGAGCGTCGACACCCCGACCTGCGCTACTTCGGTTCGTACCTTCAACAAGAAGGCCGGTGAAGTGAGCAACACCGTGGTGCTGTGCATCTCTGCCGACCTGCCGTTTGCACAAGCGCGTTTCTGCGGCGCTGAAGGCCTGGAAAACGTCCAGAACCTGTCGACCCTGCGTGGTCGTGAATTCATCGAGAACTATGGCGTTGCCATCGCCGACGGCCCGCTGGCCGGCCTGACCGCGCGTGCTGTGGTGGTACTGGATGAAAACGACAACGTGCTGCACGCCGAGCTGGTTGGCGAAATCGCTGACGAACCGAACTACGACGCAGCATTGGCGGTACTGAAGTAAGTAGGAGCGGGCTTGCCCCGCGAGGCGATGTAGCTGAAAGAACGCTATCGCGGGGCAAGCCCGCTCCCACATGCTGTTTGCAAATATTACGGCCTGGCCTTGTCCAGGCCGTTTTTATTTATAGTTCATTGTCTTAGCAACGTAAGCTCAAGGTAAATTGCCGGTAAAGGCGCTTTGCTTATCCGTCGCCAGTGCTTATCGTTCAGCCTCCTCAAAAGAATTCTTTCCAGTCCCATGGTCGATCAACCGATGCTTTCTCGTTCCCGTTCCCCTCGTCGCTGGCTTGTCGGCCTGCTGATCCTGCTGCTGGTCGCCGCCTTATGCTGGTGGCTGTGGCCGTCGCCAGCGGCGCACAAGGCGGGTGGCCCAGCGGCAGGCAAGGGCGGGCGACCCGGCTTCGGCGCTTTCGCCGGGCCGGTGCCGGTGCGCGTCGAGCCGGCAACCGTGGGCGACTTCCCGGTGTACCTCAAGGCGCTGGGCACGGTAACGGCAACCAACACCGTTAACGTTCGCAGCCGGGTAGGCGGTGAGCTGGTCAAGGTCAATTTCCAGGAAGGGCAAAAGGTCAAAGCCGGTGACCTGCTCGCCGAGATCGACCCACGCAGCTACCAGATCGCCCTGCAGCAGGCCGAAGGCACCCTGGCGCAGAACCTGGCGCAACTGAAAAACGCGCAGATCGACCTGCAACGCTATAAAGGCCTGTACGCCGAAGACAGTATCGCCAAGCAAACCCTCGACACCCAGGAAGCACTGGTCGGTCAGTTCCAAGGCACGATCAAGACCAATCAGGCCGCCGTCGGCGATGCCAAGCTGAACCTGGATTTCACCCGCATCCGTGCGCCGATCACCGGGCGCCTGGGCCTGCGTCAACTGGATGTCGGCAACCTGGTGGCGGCCAACGACACCACGGCGCTGGTGGTCATTACCCAGACCCAACCGATCACCGTAGCCTTTACCTTGCCCGAGTCGCAGCTCAACACCGTGCTGGCGCGCTACCGCAGCGGTGCCCAGTTGCCCGTCGAGGCCTGGGACCGGGGCGACGTCAAGCAACAGGCCACGGGTGTGTTGCGCAGCCTCGATAACCAGATCGACACCACCACCGGCACCCTGAAGTTCAAGGCGTTCTTCGAGAACCAGGACGAAGCGCTGTTCCCCAACCAGTTCGTCAACGTCCGCCTGCTGGCCGATACCCTGAAGAACGTGGTGCTGGCGCCATCGGCAGCGATTCAGTTCGGCACCGATGGCTCCTTTGTCTACGTGCTGGAAGGTGAGAATAAGGTGCGCATTCGCAAACTGACCCTGGGTGCCAGCGACGGTGACCTGACGGTGGTTACTGCGGGTTTGGCCAAGGGTGAGCGGGTGGTGCTCGAAGGTACCGACCGTCTGCGTGATGGCAGTGACGTGGAGGTGGTCAACGACAGCTCGCAGGTACCGGCAACCCCGGGCCAGCACCTGCAAGGCCAGGATGCCAAGGATGCTTCCGCCGCCCCGCAGCGCAAGGACAAGGTCGGCGCATGAACCTCTCGCGGCTGTTCATCCTGCGCCCGGTGGCGACCACACTGAGCATGCTGGCCATTGTTCTGGCCGGTTTGATTGCCTACACCTTGCTGCCGGTAGCGGCGTTGCCGCAGGTGGATTACCCGACCATCCGGGTCATGACCCTGTACCCGGGCGCCAGCCCGCAAGTGATGACCAGTGCCGTCACCGCGCCACTGGAACGCCAGTTCGGGCAGATGCCCGGCCTGACCCAGATGGCCTCGACCAGTTCTGGCGGTGCTTCGGTGCTGACCCTGCGTTTCAGCCTGGACATGAACATGGACGTTGCCGAGCAGCAGGTGCAGGCGGCGATCAACGCTGCCAGCAATCTGTTGCCGAGCGACCTGCCGGCACCGCCGGTGTACAACAAGGTCAACCCGGCGGACACCCCGGTGCTGACCCTGGCGATTTCCTCGAAAACCATGCCGTTGCCCAAGCTCAACGACCTGGTCGACACCCGGGTGGCACAGAAGATCGCCCAGATCAGCGGCGTGGGCATGGTCAGTATTGCCGGCGGCCAGCGCCAGGCGGTGCGGATCAAGGTCAACCCCGATGCCCTGGCCGCAGCCGGGCTGAATCTGGCCGATGTACGCAGCCTGATCGGTGCTTCCAACGTCAACCAGCCCAAGGGCAACTTTGACGGCCCAATCCGCGTGTCGATGCTTGATGCCAACGACCAGCTGCGCTCCCCGGAGGAATACGCCAACCTGATTCTGGCCTACAACAACGGCGCGCCGCTGCGCCTGAAGGATGTTGCCGAAATCGTCGATGGCGCCGAGAACGAACGCCTGGCGGCCTGGGCCAATCAGAATCAGGCGGTGTTGCTGAACATTCAGCGTCAGCCAGGTGCCAACGTCATTGAAGTGGTTGACCGCATCAAGGCGTTGCTGCCGTCGATTACCGACAACCTGCCGGCCGGCCTCGATGTCAGCGTGCTGACCGACCGCACGCAAACCATCCGCGCCTCGGTCAAGGATGTGCAGCACGAGCTGCTGCTGGCCATTGTCCTGGTGGTGATGGTGACCTTTGTGTTCCTGCGCCGCCTGAGCGCGACCATCATCCCCTCGGTGGCCGTACCGCTGTCGTTGATCGGTACTTTTGCCGTGATGCACCTGGCCGGGTTCTCGATCAACAACCTGACCTTGATGGCCCTGACCATCGCCACCGGGTTTGTGGTGGACGACGCCATCGTCATGCTCGAGAACATTTCCCGGCACATCGAGGAGGGCGAGACGCCGATGCAAGCGGCGCTCAAGGGCGCCCGGCAAATCGGTTTCACCCTGATCTCCCTGACCTTCTCGTTGATTGCGGTGCTGATCCCGCTGCTGTTCATGGCCGATGTGGTCGGGCGGCTGTTCCGTGAGTTCGCCATCACCCTGGCGGTGGCGATCCTGATTTCCCTGGTGGTGTCGCTGACCCTGACGCCGATGATGTGCGCGCGCCTGCTCAAGCGTGAGCCGACCGAACAGGAGCAGGGGCGCTTCTACCGCGCCAGTGGCGCCTGGATCGACGGCATGATCGCCTGGTACGGTCGCGGCCTGCAGTGGGTGCTCAAGCACCAGCCGCTGACCCTGTTGGTGGCGGTGGCGACCCTGGGCCTGACGGTGCTGCTGTACCTGGCGGTGCCCAAGGGTTTCTTTCCGGCGCAGGATACCGGGGTGATCCAGGGGATTTCCGAAGCGCCGCAGTCAGTGTCGTTCGCCGCCATGAGTGAACGCCAGCAACAGCTCAGCGCGGTGATCCTGCAGGACCCGGCGGTGCAGAGCCTGTCGTCCTACATTGGCGTTGACGGCGACAATGCCACGCTCAACAGCGGCCGTCTGTTGATCAACCTCAAGCCCCATGGCGAGCGTGACCAGACCGCTGCCGAAGTCATCGCGCGCCTGCAGCCTCAGGTCGACAAGCTGGTCGGCATCCGACTGTTCATGCAGCCGGTGCAGGACCTGAGTATCGAAGACCGGGTCAGCCGCACCCAGTACCAGTTCAGCCTGTCGTCACCGGACGCCGAATTGCTGGCGCAATGGAGCAGCAAGCTGGTAGACGCTTTGCAACAGCGCCCGGAACTCACCGATGTTGCCAGCGACCTGCAGGACAAGGGCCTGCAGGTGTTCCTGGTGATCGACCGTGATGCTGCCAGCCGCCTGGGCATCAATGTCGCCGACATCACCAACGCCCTGTACGACGCCTTTGGCCAGCGGCAGATTTCGACCATCTACACCCAGGCCAGCCAGTACCGCGTGGTGCTGCAAGCAGAAGCGGCGTCGAACCTGGGGCCGCAGGTGCTAGAGCAGATCCATGTCAAAGCCACCGACGGCGGCCAGGTACGGCTGTCGAGCCTGGCGCGGATCGAGCAGCGTCAGGCGCAACTGGCGATTGCCCATATCGGCCAGTTCCCGGCGGTAATGATGTCGTTCAACCTCGCCCCAGGCGCGTCCCTGGGCGAAGCGGTCAAGGCCATCGAGCAGGTGCAGCAGGAGATCGGCATGCCGGTCGGCGTGCAGACCCGCTTCCAGGGCGCGGCCGAAGCCTTCCAGGCCTCGTTGTCGAGCACCTTGCTGCTGATTCTGGCGGCGGTGGTGACCATGTACATCGTGCTGGGGGTGCTGTACGAGAGCTACATCCACCCGGTGACCATCCTCTCGACGCTGCCATCGGCAGCGGTGGGGGCGTTGCTGGCGTTGATCCTGTCCGGCAACGACCTGGGGATGATCGCCATCATCGGCATCATTCTGCTGATCGGCATCGTCAAGAAAAACGCCATCATGATGATCGACTTCGCCCTGGAGGCCGAACGTAATCAGGGCATGAGCCCGGAAGCGGCGATCTATCAGGCGGCGTTGTTGCGCTTCCGGCCGATTCTGATGACTACCCTGGCGGCCTTGTTCGGCGCGATTCCACTGATGCTCGCCAGCGGCTCCGGCGCCGAGTTGCGTCAACCGCTGGGCCTGGTGATGGTCGGCGGGTTGCTGGTCAGTCAGGTACTGACCTTGTTCACTACGCCGGTGATCTACTTGTACTTCGATCGGCTCGCGCGGCGCATGCGGCCACAGCCTGAAACCGTGGTGCAGGACCTGCCATGAACCTCTCAGCGCCGTTTATCCGCCGCCCGGTAGCGACCATGCTGCTGAGCCTGGCGATCATGCTGCTCGGTGGCGTCAGCTTCGGCCTTCTGCCGGTGGCGCCACTGCCGCAGATCGAGTTCCCGGTGATTGTCGTTCAGGCCAACCTGCCCGGTGCCAGCCCCGAGGTGATGGCGGCCACGGTGGCCACGCCGCTGGAGCGCTCGATGGGCGCGATTTCCGGGGTTACCACCCTGACCAGTAACTCCAGTCAGGGCTCGACGCGGGTGATTCTCGGCTTTGACCAAGGGCGTGACATCGACGCCGCCGCGCGGGAAGTGCAGGCGGCGATCAACGCTTCGCGCAACCTGTTGCCCAGCGGTATGCGCAGCATGCCGACTTACAAGAAGTTCAACCCGGCGCAGGCACCGATCATGGTCCTGGCCTTGACCTCCAGTGTGCTGCAGAAGGGGCAGCTCTATGACCTGGCCTCGACCATCCTCTCGCAAAGCCTGTCGCAGGTGCCGGGGGTAGGGGAGGTGCAGATTGGCGGCAGTTCGTTGCCGGCCGTGCGTATCGAGCTGGAACCGTATTTGCTCAACCAGTACGGCGTGGCCCTGGACGATGTCCGCGCGACCATTGCTAACGCCAACCAGCGCCGCCCCAAGGGCTTTATCGAAGACGCACAGCGCAACTGGCAGGTGCAGGCCA
The DNA here is from genome assembly GCF_052147955.1 of Pseudomonas sp. NUPR-001. Classification (NCBI taxonomy): domain Bacteria; kingdom Pseudomonadati; phylum Pseudomonadota; class Gammaproteobacteria; order Pseudomonadales; family Pseudomonadaceae; genus Pseudomonas; species Pseudomonas sp. NUPR-001. The sequence goes on along the minus strand of NZ_CP197353.1, from coordinate 3,113,111 downwards.
ACGATCAACTGGAAAAAGCCAAGGACTACGAGCCACTGGTGATCCGCTACCAGGACGGTGCGGTGTTGCGCCTGAGCCACGTGGCGAAGGTCACCGATGCCGTGGAAAACCGCTACAACAGCGGCTTTTTCAATGATCAGGACGCGGTACTGCTGGTGATCAACCGCCAGACCGGGGCCAACATCATCGAGACGGTGAACAAGATCAAGGAGCAGCTGCCAGCCCTGGAATCGTTGATGCCGGCCAGTGTCCAGTTGCAGGTAGCGATGGACCGCTCGCCGGTGATCAAGGCCACCCTCAAGGAAGCCGAGCACACCCTGATCATCGCCGTAGTCCTGGTAATCCTGGTGGTGTTCCTGTTCCTCGGCAACCTGCGCGCCTCGCTGATCCCGACCCTGGCAGTACCGGTGTCGCTGGTGGGCACCTTCGCGGCCATGTACCTGTGTGGCTTCTCGCTGAATAACCTGTCACTGATGGCGCTGATCCTGGCCACCGGCCTGGTGGTGGACGATGCCATCGTCGTGCTGGAAAACATCTCCCGCCATATCGACGAAGGTGTGCCGCCGATGCGTGCGGCGTACCTGGGCTCGAAAGAAGTCGGCTTTACCCTGTTGTCGATGAACCTGTCGCTGGTGGTGGTGTTTGTCTCGATCCTGTTCATGGGCGGTATTGTCGGCTCCTTGTTCCGCGAATTCTCCATCACCCTGGCCGTGGCGATCATTGTCTCGCTGGTAGTGTCGCTGACGCTGACGCCGATGCTCTGTGCGCGCTGGCTGAAGCCGCACGCGCAGGGTGAGCCGACGCGCCTGCAGCGCTGGAGCGAACAGCTCAACCAACGCATGATGGCCGGCTATGCCCGTAGCCTGGACTGGGTGTTGCAGCATCGGCGCCTGACCCTGGCCAGCCTGCTGGTGACGATTGCCGTCAACATTGCCTTGTATGTGGTGGTGCCCAAGACCTTTTTGCCGCAGCAGGACACCGGTCAGTTGATGGGCTTTGTCCGGGGTGACGACGGTCTGTCGTTCCAGGTGATGCAGCCGAAAATGGAAATCTACCGCCAGGCGCTGCTCAAGGACCCGGCGGTGGAAAGTGTCGCCGGTTTCATCGGTGGCAACAGCGGCACCAACAACGCCATGGTGCTGGTGCGCCTGAAACCGATCAGTGAACGCAAGGTGTCGGCGCAGAAGGTGATCGAGCGTTTGCGCAAAGAGATGCCCAAGGTGCCCGGCGGCCGGTTGTTCCTCATGGCCGACCAAGACCTGCAGTTTGGTGGCGGTCGCGACCAGAGCACCTCGCAGTTCCTGTATACCTTGCAGAGCAGCGAGCTGTCGGCGCTGCGCGAGTGGTACCCGAAGGTGGTGGCGGCGTTCAAGGCCTTGCCAGAGCTTACCGCCATCGACGCCCGCGAAGGCGGGGGGACGCAGCAGATCACCCTGGTGGTCGATCGCGAGCAGGCCAAGCGCCTGGGCATCGACATGAGCATGGTCACCTCGGTGCTCAACAACGCCTATAGCCAGCGGCAGATCTCGACCATTTACGACAGCCTGAACCAGTATCAGGTGGTGATGGAGATCAACCCCAAATACGCCCAGGACCCGCGTAGCCTGGAGCAGATTCAGGTGATTACCGCCGACGGCGCACGGGTGCCACTGTCGACCTTTGCCCACTACGAAAACAGCCTGGCGGATGACCGGGTCAGTCACGAAGGCCAGTTCGCCGCGGACAGTATCAATTTCGATATCGCCGAAGGCTACAGCCAGGATCAAGCCCTGGCCGCAGTGGAGCGGGCGGTGGCCACGGTGGGGCTGCCTGAATCGGTGATCGCCAAGCTGGGTGGCACCGGCGATGCCTTTGCCGAAAGCCAGAAAGGCCAGCCGTTCATGATTCTCGGGGCGCTGCTGGCGGTGTACCTGGTGCTGGGTATTCTCTATGAGAGCTACATCCATCCGCTGACCATCCTCTCGACCTTGCCGTCGGCCGGGGTAGGGGCGCTGCTGACCTTGTATGTGGTGGGCAGCGAATTCAGTCTGATTTCCCTGCTCGGTCTGTTCTTGTTGATCGGTGTGGTGAAGAAGAACGCGATCATGATGATCGACCTGGCGCTGCAACTGGAACGCCAGGAGCAGCTGAGCCCGGAGCAATCGATCCGTCGCGCCTGCCTGCTGCGCTTGCGCCCGATCCTGATGACCACTCTGGCGGCCATTCTCGGTGCCTTACCGCTGTTGCTCAGCCATGCCGAAGGTTCGGAAATGCGTCAGCCTCTGGGCCTGACCATCATCGGCGGTCTGCTCTTCAGTCAGGTCCTCACGCTTTACACCACCCCGGTGGTTTACCTCTATCTGGACCGCTTGCGCCATCGCTTCAACCATTGGCGTGGCGTGCGCACCGACGCTGCTTTGGAAACTCCGCTATGACACGACGCCCGTTTTTCTCCGATCGCACCGCGCAGCAACTGCTGGGCGCCCGTGGCTCGCGCCTGCTGGCCAGCAGCTTGTGCCTGGCGATGCTCAGTGCCTGTACGCTGAGCCCGGATTACCAGCGCCCACAAGCGCCTGAGCCGGTGGCGTTCAAGCACGCTGCCGGCTGGACCCAGGCCAATCCTTCCGATGCCCTGGCCCGTGGTGCCTGGTGGGAGCTGTACGGCGATGCGCAGCTCAACGCGCTGGTCGAGCAGCTCAATGCCGGTAACCAGACGGTTGCGCAATACGAAGCCCAGTACCGTCAGGCCCAGGCGTTGGTGCGCAGTGCACGGGGTGCGCTGTTCCCCAGTGTTGACCTGAAGGCGGGCAAAACCCGCTCCAGTCAAGGCACCGGTAGCTCCAGCTCAAGCCTGAGCAACAACAGCAGCGGTATCCGTGATACCTACAGCACCACCTTGGGGGTGAGCTGGGAGGCGGACTTGTGGGGCAAACTGCGCGACGGCCTGGCAGCCAATCAGGCCAGCGCCGAGGCCAGCTTTGCCGATATGGCCGCGATTCGCCTGAGCCTGCAGTCGGAGCTGGTGCAGAACTACCTGCAACTGCGGGTGATGGATGAGCAAAAGCGCCTGCTTGAAGCCACGGTCGAGGCTTACCAGCGCTCGCTGGCCATGACCCAGAACCAATACCGCGCCGGGGTTTCCGGTAAGGATGCGGTGGCCCAGGCGCAAACTCAGCTGAAAAGTACCCAGGCCGACCTGATCGACCTGGTGTGGCAGCGTGCGCAGCTGGAAAACGCCATCGCCGTGCTGCTCGGCAAGGCGCCAGCGGACTTTGCCCTGGCCGACAGCCAGGCCATTCCCGCGCTGCCACAAGTACCCGTGGCATTGCCCTCGCAACTGCTGGAGCGCCGCCCGGATATCGCCTCGGCCGAGCGCAAGGTGATGTCGGCCAACGCCAGCATCGGCGTGGCGCGTGCCGCGTATTTCCCGGACCTGACCCTGAGCATGAGTGGCGGCTACAGCAGTAGCAGTTTCAACGACTGGATCAGCCTGCCCAACCGCTTCTGGTCGGTCGGTCCGCAATTGGCCATGACCCTGTTCGACGGTGGCCAGCGCTCGGCCGAAGTCGACCGCAGCGTGGCGGTCTACGATCAGACGGTCGCCCAGTACCGGCAGACGGTGCTCGATGGCTTCAAGGAAGTGGAGAACTACCTGGTGCAGCTCGACGTCTACGAGGACGAAGCCCAGGTCCGCAGCGAAGCGCTGGATGCAGCGCGCGAGTCGTTGCGCCTGACCAGCAACCAGTACAAGGCCGGGCTGATCGCCTACCTGGATGTGGTCAACGTGCAGACCACCGCGCTGAGCAACGAACGCAGTGTGCTGACCTTGCTGCAAGGGCGGCTGGTCGCCAGCGTGCAGCTGATAGCAGCGCTGGGGGGCGGATGGGATGCAAAGGCTGCCTATGCAGAAGCGGCTAAGCTAGAAAAATAAATTCAGCAATTTCAACGAGATAGGATGCTTTCTTAATGTCGGGTGTAGACATGGTTGGCATTCATTGCATTGCGCAATGAAATATGTGAATAAGCATTAGAAATCGTATCTAACTAGCTGATTTGTAATGTTATTTATCTGGTTTAGATGGGTGGCAAAATGCGCGTGGCGTCATTGCCAAGTGCCACTGTAAAACTCCGTGCGTTTCGCCAAAGGTTGAGTACAATCATCGGCTTTTCCCCGGGCCGCTTCGGTGCCCGGTTTCAAGCTTGTGGAACGCCAAATGCTGATCGGTAGTTATTCCTCCTCGCTGGTATTGATCTCGCTGTGCGTGGCCATCCTCGCCTCGTACACCGCACTCGACTTGACCGGGCGTATTGCCACTGCCAAGGGCCGGGCGGTGTACCTGTGGATGTGTGGCGGGGCACTGGCGATGGGCTTTGGCATCTGGTCGATGCACTTTATCGGCATGCTCGCCTTCAGCTTGCCGATCCCGCTGGGTTACGACCTGACCCTGACCTTGCTTTCGCTGCTGATTGCCGGCCTGTCTTCAGGCTTTGCCCTGTGGCTGGTCAGCCAGCCAAGCCTGCCGTGGACGCAGCTGGGTCTGGGCGCGCTGATCATGGGGGCAGGGATCAGCAGCATGCATTACACCGGCATGGCCGCGCTGCTGATGCAACCGGGTATCGAATACGACCCCTGGCTGTTCAGTTTGTCATTGCTGATTGCTGTGGGTGCTTCGGCGGCGGCCTTGTGGATTGCCTTCCGACTGCGCCAGCAAACGCTTTACGTCCGGCAGATCCGCGGGCTGGCGGCGATTGTCATGGGGGTGGCAATCGTTGGCATGCACTACACCGGCATGGCGGCGGCAAACTTCCCGGAAGGCAGTTTCTGCGGGGCGATGGGCAATGGCCTCAGTGGCAATAACCTCGATTACCTGGTGTTGATCACTACCCTGGCGGTACTGGCCGTGGCGTTGCTGACCTCGGTGCTGGATGCGCGCCTGGAAGCGCGCACTGCTGAACTGGCCAATTCATTGACCCGGGCCAACCAGGAACTGACCCAACTGGCCTTGCACGACACCCTGACCGGCCTGCCGAACCGCACCTTGCTGGCTGACCGCATCGACCAGGCGATCAACAAGGTCACCGAGCAGGGCGGTTGCTTTGCGCTGATGTTCATCGACCTCGACGGCTTCAAGCCAGTCAACGACGCCTTTGGTCATCACATGGGCGACATGTTGCTCAAGGAAGTGGCGGCCCGCCTGCGTGGCCACTTGCACAGCCAGGACACCCTGGCGCGCATCGGTGGCGATGAATTTGTCTTGCTGGTGGACATGCAAGACGCGGCCGATGCCCTGGGGGTGGCTGCCAAACAGGTCAACCTGATCTCACGTGCGTTCCGCGTTGCCGAGCAAAACCTGCAGATCTCGGCCAGTATCGGCATCGTCCTGTACCCGGGTAATGGCAGCGACCAACACGAACTGCTGCGTAATGCCGATGCGGCGATGTACCACGCCAAGAGCGCCGGCAAGAACGGCTACAGCTTCTTCGACGTGTCGATGAACAGCAACGCGCGTTTGCAGTTGCAGCTGCTGCAAGACCTGCGCATCGCCCTGGAAGACAACCAGTTCTGCCTGTTCTATCAACCCAAGTTCGACGCCCAGGATATCCAGCCGATCGGCGCCGAGGCACTGCTGCGCTGGCAGCACCCGCAGCATGGCTTGCTGCTGCCTGACCGTTTCATCGCCCTGGCGGAAAAAACCGGGCTGATCATTCCAATCGGCGAATGGGTGCTGGACGAAGCCTGTCGGCAGATGCGCGTGTGGATTGATCAGGGCTACAGCAATTGGCGCATAGCCGTGAATCTGTCGGCGATCCAGTTCTGCCACAGCGGGCTGGTCGACAGCGTCGCCAAGGTGCTGGCGCGTCATCAGTTGCCGCCTAACAGCCTGACCCTGGAAATCACTGAAACCACCGCCATGCATGATGCCGACGCCAGCATGGCGGTATTGCAGCAGCTTTCGGACATGGGCGTGGACCTGTCGATTGACGACTTCGGCACCGGTTATTCGAGCCTGATGTACCTCAAGCGTCTGCCCGCCAATGAGTTGAAAATCGACCGTGGCTTTGTTCGCGAACTGGAGCAGGACAGCGACGATGCCGCCATCGTTTCGGCCATCGTCGCGCTAGGCCAGGCCTTGGGTTTGCGCATCGTTGCCGAAGGGGTGGAAACCGACCGGCAACAGAACTTCCTCACCCGCCTGGGGTGTGATTCGTTGCAAGGCTACCTGCTCGGCCAGCCCATGCCGGCCGAGCGCTTCATCGCCGATATCGAGCGCGCACGCCAGGCTGCAGAGGTCAGCTGAGGTCAGCCTGCAGCGCGCAGGTTACAGGAGGGCTCGAAGCTGTCGAGTCTGGCTTCGACGGCTTCGATGATCCGTTCGACATCGGCAGCGGCCATCAGCGTGGCACAGGGAATCCCGGCGATGGCCAGCAGGGTTTCACCCGTGGCCCGGTCAAACAAGCGGGCAACCATTGTGCGCGGAGCATCCATGCTGGCTTCAAAGCCCAATGGATGAAAATACCAGCGCATCACCTGGCAGGCGTTGGGAAACGTCAGTGTGTTCATTCCGGCCTCCTTGTAGCGATGAACAACAGGGTGAGCGGATAGAGCTGTACTTTCAGGTCCGGTTGACCTGGCGGGAGTCCTAAACATAGCACCGCAATCGCCAGTGTCTGCCCGTGTGATGACAGTTTTTTGATGCATTTTCCTCCGTGCTGTCTGCCGGTGTCGGGCCTGATCAGCACAACTGAAATCGGCAAACGTTTGCCCGCGACGTTTGCTCGATAGGGGCATCGCCGGTCTGCTATTTTTACCGGCAGTCGGCCCGGATGCTCGCCTGGGACTTTCAGACCAATGGCGCCCCAGGATCAGTCAAGGAGACTGCCATGCGATATTCCACGCTCACCCAACGTATTGCCGGTGACGGTGCTGCGGCCTGGAACATTCACTACCGCGCGCTCGAATTGCAGGCGCAGGGGCGTGAGGTGTTTTTGTTGTCGATCGGCGACCCGGATTTCGATACCCCGGCACCCATTGTCCAGGCCGCGATAGACAGCCTGCGCGCGGGCAACACGCATTATTCCGATGTGCGTGGCAGCCTGGGTTTGCGTCAGGCGATCGCCCGCTGGCATAGGCGACACAGCGGCCAGGTGGTCGACCCGCACGAGGTGGTGGTACTGGCCGGGGCGCAATGCGCGCTGTATGGCGTGGCGCAGTGCCTGTTCGATGCGGGCGACGAGGTGCTTGTCGCCGAGCCGATGTACGTCACCTACGAAGCGGTGTTCGGCGCCTGCGCCGCCAGGCTGGTGCCGGTGCCGGTACGCCCGGAAAACGGTTTTCGTGTCGACCCGGCAGACGTCGCCGCGCGCCTGACACCAAGGACTCGCGCACTGTTGATCAACAGCCCGCATAACCCTTCCGGCGCCAGTCTTTCCCGGGACACCTGGGAACGCCTGGCGCAGCTGTGTATCGCGCATGACCTGTGGCTGATTTCTGATGAGGTGTACAGCGAACTGCTGTACGAAGGCGAGCACTTCAGCCCGGCGAGCTTGCCGGGTATGGCCGCGCGCTGCGCGACCATCAATAGTCTGTCCAAGTCCCACGCCATGTCGGGTTGGCGCGTCGGCTGGGTGATTGGCCCGCCAGCCTTGTGCGAACACCTGAGCAACCTGGCGCTTTGCATGCTCTACGGTCTTCCGGACTTCATCCTCGATGCCGCGCAGGTGGCGCTGGAGCACGACTTGCCGCAGGTTCGGCACATGCGTGAAACCTACCGCGAACGGCGTGACCGCGTGTGCGCAAGCCTGGCCGGTTGCCCCGGCATCAGCGTGCACCGGCCTGACGGCGGGATGTTCGTGATGGTTGATATCCGCGCAACCGGCCTGGGCGCCCAGGCCTTTGCCGAGCGCCTGCTGGAAGAGCATGGCGTGTCGGTACTGGCTGGCGACGCCTTCGGTCCCAGTGCGGCAGGGCACTTGCGTTTGGGCCTGGTGCTCGACAGCGAGCGTTTGCAACGGGCTTGCGAACGCATTGCCCGTTGTGCGGCGCAGGTGCTCGATGGCCATGATTTCAGTGGATCAGGGCAGCCGCCATATTGATGGTGAAGCCCAGAATCGCCGTGTTGAAGACAAAACCGACCAGCGAGTGGGCGAGCACCACACGGCGCATTTCCCGCCCGGCCACGCCGACATCGGAGGTTTGTACCGCCACGCTGAGGGTGAACGAGAAGTAGTGAAAGTCCCAGTAGTCCGGGTGCCGCTCGCCGTCGCTGAAGCGCAGCAGCGGCTTATCCGCCTCGGCGGTGTAGAACAGGTGGGCGTAGTGCAGGCTGAAAATGGCCCCGATCAGCAGCCAGGAGCCGGCCACGGTAAAGCCGGTGAAGGCATATTGCAGGGCGGTAGGGCCTTGCGCCAGCTGGGCGCCGGCGGCCAACTGTAGAATCACTGCCACCAGGCTGGCGATGGCAGCGATGCTGACCGTGAACAACACCAGCCCGGCGTTTTCGTCTTCGATGCTGGCGACTTTGCGAACCTTGTCTGCATTGGCACCGAGTGTCAGCCACAAAATCAATAGCAGATAAAGCCAGACACCGGTGTTCCAGCCGATCAGTACATGCTCGACCCAGCCGTTGGCCGGCAGCAGCCAGGCGCTGAGGGCGCCGAGCAGGGTGGCGACGGTCAGGCGTGGGTGACTACGGGTCAATCGATGAAAAGCCATACGCGCTCGGGGTGCAAAGGTATTGAGCAACTGTAGTCGCTGACTGCTGCCAGGGCATCTTTAAGCTGCCACTGGCATGGCCATCATCCTGCCCTCAATCGATTCCAACGTGGGGGATGAGGTATTATGCGCGGGCGTATCAGGTCTGAGTGGCTTGCCAATCAATGGCCTGGTGATGAAACGGGCTTTATCGGCCCAAGCTCCGCTTTACAGGATTTCCGGTTTGTCCGATTCACTGCACAACCCCTTGTTGCAATACCTCGCGCGTCTGGCGCCGTCCAGTCAGCTGACCATGAAGTACATCCTCCAGGACGCCGCTGATCGCCTGGGCTTCGAGGATTGCGACATTGCCGAGGTGCCGTGGCACCAGCTCGAACCCGGCCATGTCACGGCGCTGGTGGCTGCCTTGCGCACCGATGGTTATGCCCCCAATACGTCTTCGTTGTATGTCAACGCGGTGCGGGGAGTGATGAACGAAGCCTGGCGCCTGGGGTTGATCAGCCAGGATCAACTGCTGCGCATCCGTAGCGTCAAGCCGGCGCAGGGCACGCGCTTGCCTGCCGGGCGCAACCTCAAGCGCAGCTTGATCCGTGAACTGATGGATGCCTGTGCGGCAGACCCGCGGCCGCAAGGGCTGCGCGACGCGGCGGTAATTGCCTTGCTGTACGGTACCGGCATGCGTAAATCAGAGTCGGTCAACCTTGACCTCAACCAGGTTGATTTCAATGAGCGCAGCCTGCAGGTGCTGGGCAAAGGCAACAAACAGCTGATCAAGTACGCACCGACCTGGGCCTTCGAAAAACTCAACGCCTGGTTAGCGTTTCGCCGTGAGCAACTGCCCGAAGGGCAGGCTGATGATGACTTCCTGTTCAATCGCATCCGCCGTGGCAGCCACATTACCCGCGAGCGCATCACCAAACATGCGATCTACTACATTGCCCGCCAGCGTGGCACCCAGGTGGGGGTAAAAATCATGCCCCACGATTTTCGCCGCTCGTTCATCACCCGAGTTATTGAAGAGCACGACCTGTCGATTGCGCAGAAGCTGGCGCACCACTCCAACATCCAGACCACCGCCAACTACGACCGGCGTGACGACAACGAGCGGCGCCGGGCGGTGGATCGCTACGACTATTGAATCAAACGCCTGTAGGAGCGGGCTTGCCCCGCGATACGATGTAACTGACACACCGCAATCGCGGGGCAAGCCCGCTCCCACCATCGCTAAGCGTCAGGCCGCATCCAGGCCCATCTGCCAGAAATCCGCTTCCAGGCGCGAGGCTTGGGCGAACACTTTCACCAGTTCTTCGAAGCGCCGCTCGGTCATGGTCCGTGCCGCCAGGTCATCCAGATGCGCACGGGCCGCCGTCGCCACACCCTGGTAGCCGGCACCGGCGTATTCGGCAATCCAGTCACGGTACGGATGATCCGCCAGCGCTTCGACGCCATCGGGGGTCAGGTTGCGACCAATCTCGGCGTAACCAATGACACATGGCGCCAAGGCTACGTGCAGATCAAGCAGATCACCGGCCGCGCCGCAATCCAGCACAAAGCGGGTGTAGGCCACGGTGGCCTGGTGCTCCGGCGTTGCCGCCAGTTCCTCGCGCGACAAGCCCCAGCGCTGACACAGACGCACATGCAGCTCGGTTTCATCGAGAATCGCCGCCAACCCGGCCTGGGCAGCGCGGATGTCGTCGAGGGTGCGGCTCTTGTACGCCGCCAGTGCCCAGGAGCGGGCGAACTGAATCAGGAATAGATAATCCTGTACCAGGTAGTTGCGAAACGCCGGTTGGGCGAGGGTGCCTGCGCCCATCTGGCGAACGAAGGCGTGATCGACGTAGCTGTTCCAGTCGCTGCTGGCGGCCTGTTTCAGGCGTTCGAAGATGTCCATGAGTTACCCCTTGATGTCGTAGGCCGCGTCGAAAAAGTCCTGCTCCAACGCCACGGCACGCAGGAAGAAGTCGCTGCTGATCTGCGCGTGCGCCGGGCCGACTCGATCGAGCTCGGCGCGCAGGAAGGCGACGAAGTCCTGAAAGTCCGGGTTGTCGTGCAGGGTGATCCACTCGGCATGTTCGAAACGTGGCGGCAGTGGTTTTGTCGCCCGCAGCGCCCAGTCCAGGTACAGCCCTTCGGCAACGTTGAGCACCGCCAGGGCGGCAGCATAAGAGCGGGTTGCGGCAGCTTCGCGCATGAGTGCCTTGAAACCCGCGGTCGGTACCGAGTCGGGTGCTTCCAGACGCTGCGCTTCACTAACCCCCAGGGCCTCGAACGCGCGCAGGAAATAGGTATTTTCTTCACCCGAGATCGCTCCGGTGAAACGCCCCAGACGAATACGAGCGTCGAAGCTGTCGGCACTGGCAATCGCCGCCCCCAGCAAGGCCAGGAAGGCGTCGATGAAGCGGTGGTCCTGAATCAGGTAGTTGACCAGCACGGCATCGTCGAGGGTGCCGTCGAGCAGTTCGTTGACGAAACGGTGCTCGATCGATTGCGTCCAGCGCGGTTCGCTCTGGCGGCGGAGGGCTTCGGTGAAACGTTCGGTCATGGTGCTGTCCTTGAAGTGGGCGACAGCGAGACCAGGCAAATCAGACATCGGCGGCCTCGCAGTGAGACCGGCAAAAAGGCAGGTTGGCAATCCCCATCCCTTCGCCGGCATGATCCGGATCAGGTTCGAAGGGTCACCGCGCTGCAGCTGTCAGCGGTTTCTCAGCCCGTTGCCGGGCTCCCCTTGGTGGCCGAATCTATACAGCAAGCGCGCAGGATTGTCACGTTGCACAGCGCAAGGCGGGTATTCAAAGCGCTAGTGAATACTGGAGGCCAGTTCGAAAATCGGCATGTACATCAGGATCACGATCAGGCCGATCAGCAGGCCGATAAAGGTCATTAGCAAAGGCTCGAACAAACGCACGAACCACTCGATCCAGCGGCTGATTTCTTCGTCATAGAAGTCGGCGCTGCGCTCCATCATCTGCCCGAGGTTGCCCGACTGTTCACCGGCGCGCAGCAGGCGCAGTGACACTGGCGTCACTAACTGCCCGGCTTCCAGCGCGGCAGACAACGAAAGCCCTTCGCGGACCCGCTCGCAAGCGCATTCCAGGCGCTGTTTGGCGGCGGCGCCGAGCAGCCCGCGGGCCATTTCCATGGCGGTCAGAATCGGAATGCCGCCTTGCAGCAGAATCCCCAGCGAGCGGTAGAAGCGCGCCAGTTCATACATCACCAGTCGCCGGTGCAGAGCGGGCAGACGCTCCAGCTGGCGGTTCAGCCAGCGGCGTACCCGAGGGTCGCGGCGCAGCACGAACAGGCTGCAGATCAAGCCAAGAAAGCCCAGCCCCATGGGTGCCTGGTTGGCATGCAAGAACATCCCGGCCTGCATCAGCCAGCGCGACAACCACGGCAGTTCGGTGCCCAGGCCTTCGAACACCAGGCTGAAACGCGGCACCACATAGCCGAGCAAAAACAGCACCACGCCACCCCCGACCAGTAACAGCAGCAAGGGGTAGATCGAGGCGCTGACGATCTTCTGCCGGACTTCGTCCATGCGCTGGCGGTAAGCCACATAGCGCCCCAGGGCATCGCCCAGGGCGCCGGTTTTCTCGCTCGATTGCACCAGGGCGATATACAACGCCGGGAACACACTGGGTAACTGGCCCAAGGCCTGGGAGAACGATTTGCCTTCATAGAGCAGGCGCACCAGTTCGCTCAGGGTCTTGCGAGCCTGCGGCGCGGCTTCTTTCTCAGCCAGGCTTTCCAGTGCGTCGATCAGCGGCAGGCCGGCATTGAGCAGGGTGGTCAGTTCCTGGCTGAACAGCACCAGGTCAAAGGTTTCCGCCCGCCGCCAGCGCAGGCGGGTAAAGCGCTCGCAGTTACGCACGCTGACCACCCGCAAGCCTTGTTGCTCGGCTTGCAGGCGGGCTTGCCCGGCGTCCTGGGCGTCGAGCGTCAGCAACACCACCCCGGATTTCCCCAATGCCTTGAGCTCGTAGCGCATGTGCTGATCCTCTGCTTACTGCCAGCTGGTGACCTCGGCGTTTTCACCTTCGCCGCCAGGTTGACCGTCTTTGCCCATGGAGAGCAGGTCGTACTCGCCGTTTTCACCCGGTTGGCGGTAGATGTAATTGCGCCCCCACGGGTCTTGCGGAACCTTCTTCTGCAGATACGGGCCCGACCAGCGTGACTCGTCACTGGGGGCGCTCACCAGCGCCTGCAGGCCTTGCTCGGAACTGGGGTAATGCCCCACCTCCAGGCGGTACAGGTCCAGGGCCTTGCTCAGGCCTTCAATCTGCGCTCGGGCCACTTTCGCCTCCGAGCGCCCCAGCTGGCTGAAGTACTTGGGGGCGACGATACCGGCGAGCAGCCCCAGTACCACCAACACCACCAGCAGTTCGAGCAGGGTGAATCCCTGTTGCGCGAGTTTTTTTTTATTCATGACCAGGCCCTCCATCGTACGCCTGCAAGGGCTTATGCAATTGCCGTGCGCGTCTGTGGCAAGCCTTTGCGCCACGGGCCCGGCAAGGCGGCACAGTGCTTGCGTCAGTGGATAAAAGCCTCGGCAATCGGGGCATATGCCCCACTTTTCGGGGAATGCAACGGGGAGGGTGGCAACATGCACTGGCTCACTGCAGGAATGTTTATCTGGTTCGCCTGGACGCATCCGGTTCAGGCCGATGTGTTCATCTCTATCAAGGCCGACGGCAGCTACGTGCTGTCCAACGTCCACCGTCCCGGCCGCACCTATCAACGGGTGATCAGCGAAGCGACCACCAGCGTGGCCAGTAGCGACCAGGCGCAGTTGATCACCGGCATGCCGTATGCCGAGCTGGTGGCTGAGGCGGCCGAAGCCAACGACTTGCCGGCGGCGCTGCTGCATGCGGTGATTCAGGCCGAGTCGCGCTACAACCCCAATGCCCGGTCACCCAGCGGCGCGGTCGGCTTGATGCAACTGATGCCCGACACGGCACGCGAATTGGGGGTCAAGAACTCACTGGACCCAGCGTCCAACCTGCAGGGTGGTGCGCGCTACCTCAAACGCATGCTCACGCTGTTCGACAACGACATCACCCTGGCGGTGGCCGCTTATAACGCAGGCCCCGATGCGGTGATGCGCCGTGGGCGGGTCGTGCCGCCGTACGCCGAAACGCAACGCTATGTGCCGAAAGTGCTGCGCCAATACCGGCGCCTGCAGGGCCTGGCCATGGATGCCCCCCTGTAGGAGCGGGCTTGCCCCGCGATTGCTGTGTGTCAGTGACGCAGCATCGCGGGGCAAGCCCGCTCCTACAGGCAACCCCCGAATAGTGGGGAATAACGGGGAATAAGCCCCAATTGAGATTCATTCGCTGCGGGATGTTGTTGATAAACAAGAACAAAAAAGAATGGCATGAGGCTTGCTGAAGCCTCTTCAGAGTCCACTTGCACCACCTGAGGCACGCCATGAAGACTCCGATCAAAGGCTCAGTCCTGACTTCATTGCTGTTCACTGCCGCCACCTTTGGCTGGCAATCAGACAGCGAAGCTGCCGTGCGCTGCGAGCGCAATCTGGTAGCCAACGTGGTGGCGCTGGATCAGCCACTGATGTTCAACCGCCTCGGCGCTCAGAATGCCAACGGCATGATGTTCGCCCTGCGCCGCGACGTGGTGGATGACAAGCAAGTGTCGCTGGACCACGGCGGTGCCGCGGTACCGGGCAAGGTCACGTTGCGCCCGGACAAGCGTCCGCGGCCGATCGTGCTGCGGGTTGCGGCAGGCGACTGCCTGACGGTGAACCTGCAAAACCTGTTGGCCTACCAGGCCAACCCGAACAAGCACGGCATTGACCACGAAGAAGAAAACGAAGGCGAAGAGAACGAGGCCGAAGAGAACGAAGGCGCCGAAGGTAATGAACAGGGTGGTGAGCATGGCTTTGTCGTCGATGACCAGGTGACCGACCGTCATGTCGGCTTTCAGGTCAACGGCCTGCAGGCGGTCAACAACATTGGTGATATTGCTGCCAATAGCGGGCGCAATGGCAACTTCCTGATTGCCCCGGGCGGTAGCCGCAGCTACACCCTGTACGCCGAGCGCGAAGGTGCATTTGCCGCCACCAGCCAGGGCGCTACCTTTGGCGGCCAGGGCGGTGCCGGTAACGTCGCCAACGGCCTGTTTGGCCAGGTGGTGGTGCTGCCGAAGAATGCGCGTACCTACCGCAACACCCTGACTGAAGAAGAAATGCGCCTGGCCACCACGGGCCGCGCCCCTACCGGCCAGCCGATCGTTGACTATCAGGCCCGCTATCCACAGCGCGAGCCGTGGATCCGCGAAGGCAAGGCCGGCTCGCCGATCATCGCCATGGTCGATGGCAGCGAGATCATCTCCAGTGAAACCGATGCGGTGGTCATGGGCCCTAACAGCGATGGCAGTTTTCCGGCCTCGACCTACCCGCTGGAAAGTATCGGCAAGCGTAACCCGGCGATACCCAACCGCCTGGAGCCGTTCCGCGACTTTGCCGCGCAATTCACCGATGAAGCCGCCGCCACCCAAGCGTTCCCCGGTTATTGGGCAGACCCAGTAATGGGCCATGTGCTGGAGCCGACCCGCGACTCGTTCATGATCAACTACGGTTCGGGTGGCATGGGCGCCGAAGTGGTGGCCAACCGCCTCGGTGTCGGGCCGATGCACGACTGCCTGTCGTGTGCCTATGAAGAGTTCTTCCTCAGCTCGCACACCGTGGGTGACGTGGCGATGCTGGTGGATGTACCGGCCAACGTCGGCCTGGAAAACATTCGCCCGGGGCAAACTCCCAGCGCCGACCAGGTCGGGGTCAAGGCCACCATGGCACTGTTCCCGTCAGAACCGGCCAACGTCAACCACAGCTACATCGGCGACTTCGTCAAATTCCGCAACACGCACAATGGCCACGAACAGCACATCTTTCACTTGCACGGCCATCAGTGGTTGTTCAACCCCAACGACGACAATTCTGACTACGTCGATGCCCAGGGCATTGGCCCGGGTGTGGGCTACACCTACGAAATCGCCAACGGTGGCTCGGGCAACCGCAACCGCGTAGCCGGTGATGCCATCTATCACTGCCACTTCTATCCGCACTTTGCCCAAGGTATGTGGAGCATGTGGCGGGTGCATGACGTGTTCGAAGAGGGTACCCGCCTGGAAGTCTCCAGCCAGGGTGCCGATGGCTATCACAGTGAACCGTATGCCCTGCGCAGCGGCAAACCCGCTACCGGTGCGCGCGCCTTGCCAGACGGCGAAATCATCGCCGGTACTCCCATTCCCGCGATCGTGCCGCTGCCTGGCAAAGCCATGGCACCGATGCCTGGCAAAGTTGCGGTAATACCAAAACTGGCGCAAACCCTGGTGGCTGAAAACGATGATGACGAAGAAGAGGGCGACGACGACTCCGGTCATCACGACGCTGCTCCGCGCGCTGTGGGCTCGGTGGCCCTGGTGGACCGTACCGATGCCAACCGCAACGGCGACGGCAGCCTGAAAAACCCTGGTTACCCATTCTGGATCGGTGGTATTGAAAGCACTGTCGGTCAGCGCCCGCCAACTCCGCCGTTGGACATGCTTGACCCGGCCAAGGCGCAAGCACTGAAAAGCTCGGGTAATGCCTTGTGGGCCAACCTTGATCCGGGCCAGGTCGATGGCTGGGATGGTGGTTTGCCACGCCATGCCCTGGATGGTATCTCCGCCGGTGGTGCGGCCGATGTCACTACCACGGCGCTGGATTTCACCAAGCAGATCACCAAGGCCAAGGCCGTGTTCCTGCCGGAGGAGGGTACTGACGTCGAGCAAGCGGCGATGCAGTTCCACTCCAAACTCGAACACCCCAGCTATGCCGTGTTGCCGGGCAATCAGACCGTGCCCCGCAACTTCCGCACCAACGGTGCATTGCCGACGGCCGGCGCTCCGTACTTTGAACCGTGCATGGACGACCGCGCCAAGCGCCTGACCGTGGCCGCCGGCCTCGGCGAGTTTGCCAGTGGCGAGCGCCTGGATGGCATGAGCTTCACCGGCTCCTCGACCTTCACTGCCGACCACCCACGGATCTACAAGGGCGCCAACATCCAGTTCGATGCGGTGTACAACAAAGTCGGCTACCACTTCCCGCAGGCACGCATCATCGCCCTCTGGGAAGACGCTTGGCCGGTGATCAACAAACAGCGTCCACCAGAGCCGCTGGTGATGCGCATGAACACCTTCGACTGCACGATGTACCAGCACACCAACCTGATTCCATCGTTCTACGAGATGGATGACTATCAAGTGCGCACGCCGACCGACGTGATCGGCCAGCACATTCACCTGCCAAAATGGGACCTGACGGCCGCCGATGGTTCGGCCAACGGCTGGAACTACGAAGACGGCATTCTGTCACCCGGTACCGTGGTGGAACGCATCGAGGCCATTCGTGAATTCAACGAATGCACAACCGGTGATCCACGCGAAGGCAGTGCCGAGTGCCCGGTGGCCAAGTCGCACCCGTTCTTCGGTCGCTATGGCCGGGCCGACTGGCTGGGCGCGCGTACGGCGATGCAGCGCTGGTTCGCTGACCCTGTGGTCAACGTGCACAACGTCGACCGTGGCCTGGGCACCATCTTTACCCACGACCACCTTGGCCCATCGACTCACCAACAATTGGGGCTGTATGCCACTGTCTTGGCCGAGCCTGCAGGGTCGACCTGGTATCACGCGGAAACCGGCGAACAGCTGTACAACCCGGCGCTGCGTCAGGACGGTGGTCCGACCTCCTGGCAAGCGGTGGTGAAAACGGGCGACCTCGATGGCGACGGTCGTAACGACAGCTACCGTGAGTTCTTCCTGGAGTACAGCGACTTCCAGCATGCCTATGAAGCTGGGGTGTATGTGGGTGCAGGCCCTGATGGTATCCCCAATGGCCAGGCGTTCCCGGCCACTGCCGACACCTTCCGTTTCGCCATCAACCCGCCTGTACGCCAGGCTGCCTCGAACCTGCTGGAGTCGGTGGTCGAATCGCGTGGTGGCTTGTTCCCCGGCTGCCCATCGCGGCCTTGCCCGCAAGCCATATCGGTGGATGACCCTGGCATGTTTGTCGTCAACTACCGCAACGAGCCGCTGGCGCTGCGGGTCTATGACCCGAACAAAGTGGGCCCGGATGGCAAGCGCGGCATGCAGGCCGATGGCATGGGCGGCGACCTGGCGTTCGCCATGCAAAGCCGCACTGACCGTGCAATCCCGGCGATGAACCTGTCGCCAGCGCTGATCACCTCGGCGGTTGGCCCGACCGGTGGCACCACCCAGTTCCCACCGCACATCAACAAGGGCGGTGCCGAAGCAGGGGACCCGTTCACGCCGATGCTGCGTACCTACTCGGGTGACAACGTGCGTCTGCGGATGCACGCCGGTGGCCACGAAGAGGAGCACAACGTAACCCTGCACGGTGTGAAGTGGCTGCAGAACGGCTCGGGCTTCGGTAACAGCTCCAACTCGGGGTGGAAATCCTCGCAGATGGTGGGTATCTCCGAACAGCTGGGCTTTATGGCGCCGGTGTCGATGATCTCCAGCTCGTCGTCGCCTAACGGTGACTACCTGTACTCGCTCGATGCCGCCCACGAAGGTTACTGGAACGGGATCTGGGGGGTAATGCGCAACTACACCACGCAACGCAACGACCTGTTCGCCTTGCCGAACAACCCGCAACCGATGGCTGCGCGCAACACCGTGGCGTTCGACGGTATCTGCCCACGCTTCACCGCCAACCCCAACGGCATCGGTACCCGGGCAACGGTGCAACGCAGCTATGAAATAGTGGCAGCACTGGCCAACGACATCCTGGGCAATCCACTGGGGGTCAGCATCAACGACCCAAGCGGTGTCGGTCAGCACGTCGGTGGGCCGCTCAAGGCCAATGGCGGTACCCTGGTGTACAACAGCCGTCGCACCAGCATCCCGCAGGTGACGGTGACCGACCCTGAAGACGGTGAAACCTTCACCATCGGTGGTCACAGCGGTCCGTTGCATGATCCGACCGCGATCATGTACGTGCGCAAAGCCGATCTCGACCCGGTTACCGGCAAGCTCAAACCCGGCGTACCGATCGAACCGCTGGTACTGCGTGCGGCAGCAGGCGATTGCTTGAAAGTGACCCTGGAGAACCGCCTGCCGTTGGTGATGCCAGACCTGCCAAGCACCGCCGTGATGCAGAACGTGGTCAAGCGTGATCGTCAGGGCAGCGAGGGCTCCACGGCGTTCAACAACAACCTGATGCGCCCATCCAGCCACGTTGGCCTGCATGCGCAACTGCTGGCCTATGACATCACCAAGTCTGACGGTGTCAACGTCGGCCAGAACCCGGTGCAAACCGTACCGCCACGGGCCGGTAGCAGCGGTGCCTACCCAAGCAAGGTGTACCAGTACTATGCCGGGCACCTGGAGCGTGAAGGCAAACCGGTAACGCAGACCGGGCGTGCGGTGGACAACATCAACACCACCGCCATCGAGTTCGGCGGCCTCAACATCACCCCGGCCGACGTCATCAAGCAGGGGCAGAAGGGCCTGATCGGTGGCATGAGTATCGTGCCGCAAACCGCTACCTGGACCGAAGACAGTGCCAGCCGTGCCTCGGCCACCGTGCAGGTGCCCGGGCAGCCGGCCTACCGCGACTTCGCCACCCTCTGGCAGCGTTCACTGAACATGCGCTGGGCGGATGGTCGGCCGGTCGAAGGTATCGCCACGGAAGGTAATGGTGTGCCGGGCGATCCGAAAGACAACTCGAACATGGCCATCAACTACAAGACCGAGCCGCTGTGGTTCCGCTTCGGCCTGGCTCCGGATGCGCCATTCGGGCACGCCGACGGCAACGGCTGGGCCGATGTACCCAACGCCCACATGGCCTACAGCAACGCCCTGGTCGGTGGCGATCCACAAACGCCAGTGCTGTGGGCCAAGCCGGGTCAACCGTTCCGCAACCACGTGCTGATGCCGACCGGGGGGAGCCGCGGCATCACCTACCAGCTCGATGGTCACCTGTGGCCACTGCATAACTACCAGGCCGAGAAGCAGGATGTCAGCGGCTACCCAAGCAACCTGCCGGGGATCGGTTCGGTGCGCTTCGGCTTCAACCCGCAGGCGATGTTCATCGGCGCGCAGGAAAGCGTGCTGCCGGCGGCGCACTTCAGCTTCATGGTGCCCAGTGCCGGGGGCGGCAATGCTGTACCGGGCGACTACCTGTTCCGTGACTATGCTGCCTATGGCAATGCCTCGGGACTGTGGGGGCTGCTGCGGGTCACTGAAGAAGCACCACCGACTACACCGCCAGCGCAGTAAGGGTGAGGGGGAGAGGTCATGAATAAAAAAAATCGACCGTTGTACCTGGGCCTGATGGCAGGTTTGACCCTGATGGGCCTGGGTATCAGCTACGAGAGCCTGTGGTGCGACCCGCGTAGCGAGTTGTCCGAGAGCGATCCGCAGGCGCTGCACCGGCTCAGCCGTGATGGGGTCACGGTTGAGTTCGAGGCAAAGCCGTTGGGCAGTGATGGGGTGCTGACCGAGGGCGCATTTGCCAATGTGCGCTTCAAAGTCACAGACCAGAACAGCGGCCAGCCACTGTCGGGCGTTTCGCCCGGCGCCTGGCTGGACCCAGCACTCACCGGTGACGCGGCCAAGGACCGCAATAAAAGCTGCAAAGCGCGGGTGGCGCTGTTTCTCAAAAGCAGCATCGGCGCCCGACCGTTGCTCGACCTCAACAGCTACTTCCTGCTGGTGCTGAACAAGGATGCCAGCCTGACCGTGATCGATCCGTCGGTTTCAGTCGGCGGGGTGACCAGCACCCTGGCGCGCATCGAACTGCCGGGTGTGCCCATGGACTGGGTGGCGAGCAGCGACGACAAGCAAGTCTTCGTGTCGATGCCCGAGCGCGGTGAAGTCGCCTTGATCGACGCTGCGACCTTCCAGCGCGTAGGCAGCATCGACGCCGGCAAGCAGCCGCTGCGGGTGGCCTTGCAGCCCGACCAGCGTTTGTTGTGGGTCGGTAACAACGCCAGCGATGCGGCGCACAGCGGCGTCACGGTCATTGATGTGAGCAGCCGCAAAACCATGAAGTTCTTTGCCACCGGCAGCGGTCATCACGAAATCGCCTTCAGCGCCGACTCACGCTATGCCTTTGTCAGTAACCGTGACAGTGGCACCTTGAGCGTGATCGATGCCAGCGAGATGCGTCTGGTGAAAACCCTTAAAGTCGGCTCGCATCCGCTGTCAGTGGCCTATTCGCCGCTGTCCCAGGCCGTCTATGTGGCCGATGGGCGCGACGGCAGCATCAGCGTGATCGACGCCCGCAGCCATGAACTGCGCCATCGCATCGAAGGCAAACAGGGCCTGGGGCCAATGCGCTTTAGTAGCGACGGACGCTTCGGCATCGTCCTCAACACCCTGGAGAGCCAGGCGCTGGTGATCGACGCCAGTACCGACCAATTGATCCATAGCCTGCCGGTGGCGGCCGAACCCTACCAACTGACCTTCACCAAGGCCTACGCCTATATCCGTGGCCTGGCGTCTTCGAAGGTCACCATGATCAACCTCAGCAGCCTTGGCCAGGGCCGCCAGCCTATCGTCCAGGGCTTTGACGCTGGCGCCGCAGCACCGCGCCAGGCCGGTGACCTGCCATTGGCCCAGGGCCTGACCGTGGCCCGCGACGAGAACTCGGTGTTTGTGGTCAACCCGGCAGACAACACCACCTACTTCTATGCCGAAGGCATGAACGCGCCGATGTCGGGTTACGCCAACCGTGGCCACAACGCCCGTGCTGCGCTGGTTATCGACCGCAGCCTGCGTGAAGTGTCGCCGGGGGTGTACAGCTCGACGATCAAGCTGCCCGCTGCCGGTACCTTCGATGTGGCGTTCATGTTGAATCAGCCGCAGATCATTCATTGCTTCAGCACCGAAGTGGCTGCCTCCGCCAGCGCACCGCACCGCAAGCTACCGCAGGTGGAGTTCTTGCTCGAACCCAAGGTGGTGGTGCAGGGCACTCCGTTCACCGCGCGTTTTCGCATCGTTGAAGGCGATGGCAAACCGCGCAATGGCATCAAGGACCTGAGCGTGCGCTACTTCCTCGCACCGTCGTCACTGCCGCGCGACAGCCGTGTGCATGAAGTTGGCGACGGGGTGTACGAAGCACCGCTGGAGCTGGCCGAGGCCGGCGCCTGGTACCTGCATGTGCAAGCACCGTCGCTGGGCAGTGCGTTTGCCGAGAAAAACTACACCAGCCTGCGGGTGCTCCCCGCTGCGGCTCAACAAGCGTCCGACTCGGGTTCAAGGAGTGTGCGATGAAAATGCTCGATCGCTGCAGACTGTTCAGCCTCTGCCTGTTGGCCGCCAGTTGTGGGCTCGCCCAGGCCCATGGCGGTGTCGATCATAGCGGCCACAACGATCACAGTGGTCACACACCACCCGCGGCGCATCAGGAGAAAACCTCGGTACGCTTTGCCGACGTGCAACTGCTGGATCAGAACGGCATGCCGGTACGCCTGGAGAAGGACCTGGTCGCCGACCGCCTGGTGGTCATGGGCTTTATCTACACCAGCTGCACCACGGTATGCCCGGTGGTCTCGTCGATCATGGGCAAGGTGCAGAAGCAACTCGGTGGACGGGTCGGTGATGAAGTGCAACTGGTGTCGATCAGCGTTGACCCGCAACGTGATGACGCCAAGCGCCTGCAGGATTATGCCAAGGCCTTTCAGGTCGGCCCGGGCTGGAGCTGGCTGACCGGCTCACCCTATGCCGTGACGGAAACCCTTAAGGGCCTGGGCAGTTTCAGCGCCAACCTCAGTGAGCACCCGCCGCTGATCCTCGTCGGCGATGGCCGCACCGGCAAATGGACACGCTTCTACGGCTTCACCGACCCGGCCCTGCTGGTCACTGAAATCGACCGGCTCAGCGCGCGCCGGGTGCACGCCAAGCACACGGCCATCGCCCAGGAGGTGCAACCATGAGCACTACAACTGCACACCGTACGGTGATGCGCGGTGTCGACTGGGTGGCGCTGGCTGCCTGCCTGTGGATCCTCAGTTCCGTGGCGTTCGCCCATGAAGGCCACGCGCCGGAGGCCAAGCCTGCTGCCGATCCCGGCGCTGGTGCGGTCACGCCGACCACGGGAACCCATGACGCCCAGACGTACTTCACCGACAGCCTGGTACAGGACCAGAACGGTCGCTCGCTGCGTTTTTACAGCGATGTGCTCAAAGACCGGGTGGTGCTGCTCAATGTCATCTTTACCCACTGCAATGACGCTTGCCCGCTGATCACCCGCAAATTGCGCGAGGTGCGCGAGGCGCTGGGCGAGGAGGCCGCCAGCAAGGTTACTTTCGTTTCGTTGAGCAGCGACCCCACCAACGATACCCCGCAAGTGCTCAAGGAATTTGCGCAAAAGCAGGGCGTGGATGGCCCCAACTGGCTGTTCCTGACCGGCGACAAGGCGCAAATGGACCTGGTACTGATGCGCCTTGGTCATTTGATTCCCAGTCCTGAGCAACACTCAACCCAGTTGATCGCCGGTGATGTGGCCAACAAGCGCTGGAGCAAGATTCGCCCGGATGCACCGCCCGTAGCCATCGCTCAACGCCTGCAGTTGCTCTCGCAACCCCTGGCTGGGCGTTGATTATCATGATGAGTTCACTGCGCGCCGCCTGCCTGCTGCTGATGCTGGCCATCAGCAGTCTCGCGCTGGGCCTGGAGCTGACACCGGCGGAACTGGCGGGCAAACGTTTGTATCGCGAGGGATTGTCGAGCAGTGATGCGCAGGTGTCGGCGCGGGTCGGCGCTGCCGACATGCTGGTACCCGCCAGTGTGGTGCCGTGCGGCAGTTGCCATGGTGCCGATGGCTTGGGGCGTGCCGAAGGCGGTGTGCGCCCGCCGGTACTCAGTTGGCAACGCCTGGTGGTCGGGCAGGGGCTGCGTCAGGTCAATGGCCGCAGCTACCCGGCCTACACCGAGTCCAGCCTGGCGCGAGCCATTCAAGAAGGCCGCGACCCGGCAGGCAATCAGTTGGACCCTGCCATGCCGCGCTTCGTGCTGAGCATGGCCGACCAGCGCAACCTCAATGCCTACCTCAAGCGTCTGGCCGATGACCGTGACCCCGGCGTGGAGGAGCGTACCTTGCGCCTGGGCACCTTGCTGCCTGCTGAAGGCAGCCTGGCGTCTTCGGCACGCATAGTGGCGGCGGTGCTTGAAGACCGTATCGCACAACTCAATCAGCAGGGCGGTATCCATGGCCGCCAATTGCAACTGATTAACCTCGATCCGGGGCCTGACCTGGTTAGCGCCGAACAGGCGCTGACGCAACTGCTCGAACAGGAACAGGTGTTTGCCTTGATTTCACCTTTGGCGCCAGCGCTTGACCCAGTGTTGGCGCAGCGCCTGGAGCAGGCGCGGGTGCCCTTGATTGGCGCGGCACCGGTGCTTTCGCGCAGCGCGCAGATTTTTGACCCATTACCGGGGCTGGATGACCAATTGCTGAGCCTGGCGGACTATGCCCAGCGCACGCTGACGCTGCAGCAGGCCGCTACCCGGATTGTTTACGCCGACCCGGCACAGACCGGCCTGGCGCAACACCTGGAGCAGCAGCTACTGCAGCGGGGCTGGGGCAATGTCAAAGCGCAGCCGCTGGGTGAGCAGGCGCCAGACGCGCAGGCGGTGTTCTTCCTGGGGCAGGCCGACGATTTCAGCCGTCTGACCGATCAACTGCAGCAGAGCCAGCGCACACCGTATCTGTTCGCCGCCGCCAATCAGGTCTCCAGCCAGTTGCCGCGGGTACCTGAGGCCTGGTCGCGACGGGTGTTTCTGGCCTATCCCTTTGTGCCCGGTGACTGGACCGCAGCCGGTAGCGAGGCGTTGAGCCAGATGCGCGCGCGCCAGGGCCTGGACGGCCGCCAAGGCGTGTTGCAAGTCAGCACCTGGTGCGCGGTGCAGTTGCTTGGGGACGCGCTTAAACAGGCGGGCCGTGATGCCAGCCGGGAAAAGCTCATGCAGGCCCTGGAAAGCCTGCACGACGTGCACACCGGGCTCACCCCGCCGTTGAATTTCGGCCCGGGGCGGCGTCAGGGGTTGGCCGGGGCGCATGTCGTGACCCTGGAAATGCCTGGCCCGGTGTTTTATCCGGTGGCGGCCTATCGTCCTGTCAGTGAAGGGGGTACACCATGAAACTACTGACATTGTTGCTGTGCCTGCTGGCGTTGCACGTGCAGGCTCAGGACGGCCCGGCGGCCGCGCAAGTCAACGGCGTGGCGATCAGCCAACTGCGCCTGGAGCGCTACTTTGCCGACTACCTGCAAGCACAGGGCAGGGCGCTGACCAGCATTCGCAACCCCAGCGTGTACAAGCGTTTGCGTGAGCAGGCACTCAGCGACCTGATCGACAAGGAACTGTTGTGGCAGGAAGCGCAGCGTCAGGGCATCAGCGTCGGTGACGACCAGGTTCAGGCGCAGATCGAGCAACTGCGCCAGGCCCTGGGCAATGCCAAGCCGTTCGAGCAGCGCCTGGCCGATGCCGGGTTTGACCGCGACAGCTTTGCCGATTACATCCGTCATGAACTGGCAGCCCAGCAGGTGTTCATGCAAGCCTCCCAGGTACCAGAGCCGGCCGTGGCCGAGGTGCGGGCGTTCTATCTGGCCAATGCCGATGCGTTAGCGCAGGTGCAGAACCAATCCGCTGCTGGCTCGGTCGAAAATGAACAGGGCATGGAACTGGCCAAACGTTTGCTGGTCGATCAACAACAGTCGCAGGCGCGTTTAGCCTTGCTGCAGCGTCTACGTGACGCCGGGCAGGTGCAGCGACTTGACTGACGACTATTCTGACCCCCAATGTTGGGGATACCAGTAGAGGCAAAACGCCATCCGGCCCCCAGGATTGGGGGAGAGGATATGGCCTATTTGCGTCTACGCTTAAAGAATCAACGACATAGCACATTGATGAGCGCCGTTACCGGTCTGGCACGAAGCATGCGTAAGCCTATACAAGGTCGCACTTCGGCAGACCGGGAAACCGGACCTGTGATGTTTCAAGGAGTCGACCTTGGTTAACACAATATTGGTAGTCGATGACGAACAGACCCTTGCGGGCAATATCCAGGCTTACCTGGAAGCGCAAGGCCTGAACGTCCATGTTGCCCACGACGGGGCCAGTGCCATCGGTGAAGCCGAACGCACCCAACCTGACGTGATAGTGCTCGACTTCCGCTTGCCCGACATGGAGGGGTTTCAGGTACTGGAGACCGTACGCAAGAGCAGGAACTGTCATTTCGTGCTGATCACCGCCCACCCGACCGCCGAGGTCCGTGAGCGTGCCACCCAGCTCGGTGTCAGTCATATCCTGTTCAAGCCTTTTCCGCTGGCGGAACTGGCCCGTGCAGTCAACGACCTGATGGGCATCAAGCGCGAAGACGGCAGTGAGGGCAACACGGACACAGGGTTTGTCGAGCGGCGCCAGAGCAGGAATGACAGTTTCCCCCTGCAGTTGTTCGACGGTAGTTGGGTTTTGGCAGATCGCCGACGAGGCGTCCGCAAGCCAGAACCAGACGAAGACCAACTGCTCACCGGGGAGTAATGCGCGAGCACAGCTGAACATGGCTTGCCGCGCTCCGCGCTGGAGAGCAAGTCATGGAAATCGTGTCGCTCGCTGTAGTCTCCACCCCGATCAGTGCCCCGGTACCCCTCGGCCGTGATCTCCTTGCTCAAGCACGTGCCAGCGCTGAGCAAAGCGGCGAACGCCTCCTCGATACCCTGCAACGTGCCAGCAACCTGAGCCCCGCCGAGTTTGTCGCACGCTTGGGCGCCACCCTGCATTACCCGGTCCTGGACAGCCACGCGCTGTTTGCCGCCACACCGCTGTTTGAGCGGGTCAGCCTGGCGCAGTGCCTGAAACGCGAGTTCCTCTTCCTCGAACACAATGGCCAGACCCTGGGCGTGTTCGCCGACCCCTTCGATCACGCACGCCTGGCCTGGATCGACGACTGCCTGCAAGGCGCGCCGCTGTACCTGGTCGACGCTGCGGACCTGGCCGGTTTTCTCGCCCGCCACGAAGAAAACTTTCATGCCGTCGATTCGCTGGAGACCGAAAGCGAAGCGGTCAATGAACTCGACACCCTGCAAAGCCTGTCGCTGGCCAGCATCAGCGAAGACCAGAGCCGGGTGGTGAAACTGGTCAACTCGACCCTGTACGACGCGCTGAAAATGCACGCCAGTGACATCCACCTGGGGGTGACCGGCAACGGCCTGGTCATCAAATACCGCATCGATGGCGTGCTCAACAGCATCAGCAAGGTCAGCGGTAGCGAGTTTGCCGACCAGGTCATCTCGCGGATCAAGGTGATGGCCGAGCTGGACATCGGCGAGAAGCGCGTGCCTCAGGATGGCCGCTTCAAAATCGGCATCAGCGCCCGCCAGATCGACTTTCGGGTGTCGATCATGCCAAGCATTTTCGGTGAAGACGCGGTGCTGCGGGTGCTCGACAAACAAGACCTGGCCGACCGCGTCAGTGGCGTGCAGTTGCAAGCCCTGGGCTTTGAAGAGCAGACCTTGCGCAGCCTGCGGCGCCTGGCCAACGAACCTTACGGCATGATCCTGGTGACCGGCCCGACCGGCAGCGGTAAAACCACCACCCTCTACGCCATGATCAGCGAGATCAACCATGGCGTAGACAAGATCATCACCATTGAAGACCCCGTGGAATACCAACTGCCCGGGGTGCTGCAGATCCCGGTCAACGAGAAGAAAGGCCTGACCTTCGCCCGCGGCCTGCGTTCGATCCTGCGCCACGACCCGGACAAAATCATGGTCGGTGAAATCCGTGATCCGGACACCGCCCAGATTGCCGTGCAATCGGCGCTGACCGGCCACCTGGTGTTCACCACCATCCACGCCAACAACGTCTTCGATGTGATCGGCCGTTTCAGCCAGATGCAGGTCGACCCCTACAGCTTTGTCTCGGCGCTCAACGCGGTGCTGGCCCAGCGCTTGATCCGCCTGGTCTGCCCGTCCTGCGCCAGCCCCAAACAGCCCACTGATGAAGAACTGAGCCTGTCCGGGCTGGAACCCTGGCAGGTCGGTGATTACCGCTTTGTGCACGGCAGTGGGTGCGGTCAGTGCCGGGGCAGCGGCTATCGCGGGCGTACCGCCATCGCCGAGTTGCTGCACCTGGACGACGAACTGCGGCAAATGATTGTTGAACGCCGGCCGCTGGCGCAGATCCGCGCTTTGGCCTGTCAACGCGGCCTGCGTCTGCTACGCAGTTCGGCACTGGAACTGGTGCGCGATGGCCGGACCACGCTGGAGGAGATCAATCGTGTCACATTTGTCGCCTGATCGCTTTATCGCCGTGCTCGGCGCCCAGGGTGTAGGCCTGTGCCAACGCCAGGGTAAAGATCAACACTGGCTGGGCAGCCTGGGCTTTATCGCCGAGCGCAGCCAGGCCGCCAACCTGGCCCTGGACACCCTGCACAGCCTGCTGGCGGAACAGCGCTGCAAAGGCGCCGAACTGCAGTTGCTGCTGTCGGCGCAGTATTGCCGCTTCTGCCTGGTGCCCTGGAGCGCGGCAATCAACCGCCCCGATGAACTGCACCACTATGCCCGGGCCTGCTTCGAGGCCCACTACGGGCAAAGCCTGGAGGGCTGGCGCCTGGTGGTGTCACCCGAGGCCGCCGGTGCCGCGCGGATTGCTACGGCGGTGCCGGAAGCCTTGCTGCAACGCCTGCACGACCACTGCCGCGACCTGGGCTTGCGCCTGCGTTCGGTGCGCCCGTACCTGATGGCTGCCTACAACCGCTTTGCCGAGCAACTGGGGCAACGTGATTTTCTCTTCGTACTCGCCGAACCGCAGCGCACGGTGTGCCTGCTGGCGCAGAACGGGGTGTGGCAGCAAATCAGCGCCCAGGGCGGTACTGACAGCGACGCCGCCCTGCAGGCGCTGATCGCCCGCCAGTGCGAACTCAACGCCCATGAAGGTGAGCTGCCGGTGTTCCTCCATGCGCCAGGCCGTCACGAGCAACCGCCGTCGCTGGCGGGCGTGCAGCTGTGCGAACTGGACGGCGATGCGGGCGATGTGTTGTGCCACATGACCCGAGCGGTGGCCTGACATGCGCCGCCTGGAACTGGATTTTCAGCCACGGCGCACGGCCCTGTCGGCCTGGGTGCTGTTGGCGGTCGGCGCCAGCCTGCTGGCCGGTGCCGTTGTCCTTGGCCAGCATTTCAACCAGCAACAGGCGGCGCTTGAACAGCAACTCGAAACACTCGAACGGCAACTGGGTAAGCGCCCTGAGCACACGGCGGCGCTGACCCCGGCACAGAGCCGCGAGCAAACCGAGAAACTGGCGCAGATGCGCAGCGTGTCGCAGCAATTGCAACGCCCGTGGGAGCGCTTGTTCGACATGCTCGAGGCCTTGCCACAAGACGACGTGGCGCTGCTGACCCTGACCCCCGATGCCCGCAAAGGTCAGGTGCGCATCAGTGCCGAAGCCCGCGACCTGGAAGCCATGCTCAGCTTTCACAAGCGTCTGGAGGCCAGCGGCGAACTGCGCGACGTATCACTGCTCAACCACGAAATCATGGCCAAGCAGCCTGAACACCCGGTGCAGTTCAACCTGTCCGCGACCTGGGAGATCGGCAATGCGCATCCATAGCCTGATACTGCATGAACGCGCCCGGCAGCTGGGAATCGCGGGCCTCGCGGGGACTGCTCTGGTACTGGTGGCGGTGCTGTACGGCGTCGCCGTGGTACTGCCGCAATGGCAGCACGTACAACAGCAACAGTTGCACAGCGAACAGGCACAAGCGCAGGTGCAGCAACTGAAAAAGGGCGACCTGAAGCTGCCGCAAGTGCCGCAACGTGAGCTGGAGGACTTCCACAAACAACTGCCGGCCCAGCCCCAGGCGACCGTTGCCATCGACCGTATCTACACCCTGGCCAAGGCCGAGCGCATCAGCCTGGCCCGTGGCGAATATGCCTTGGGGGTTGATCCCAAGACCCAGCTGGCGCGCTACCAGATTCTGTTGCCGGTGCGTGGCAGCTACCCGCAGATCCGCCGCTTCGTGCACGCGCTGCTCGGCCAGTTGCCGGCCCTGGTGCTCGAAGACGTTGACCTGCAGCGCAAGAAGATCGGTGACAGCGAACTCACCGGCCGCCTGCGTATGACCCTCTACCTGTCGAGGTCATGATGAACACTCAACGCCGCCTGGCCTGGCTGGCCTTCCTCGGATCTGCTGCCGCACTGGCGCTGGCTCCAGGCTACTTCTTCGATACGCAGCCTGCGGACAGCGACGCTGGCGTGACCGTTGCCAAGCAGGCAGCGCTGGCCAGCAGCGCCGCTGCTGAACAGACCGGCAAGGTTGCACCGCTGACCCTGCGCGACCTGTTCCCCAGCAAAAGCTGGAAACCGGCAGTGCAGATGGCCACGGTGACCGAACAACCGGTAGCCGTAGCGCCTGTCGCCGTGGCGCCCGCGGCCCCGGCCTTGCCGTTTCAGTTTGTTGGCCGTCTGGATGACCGTGACGATCAACAAGTGTTCCTGCAAAGCGGCGAAAAACTCTACGTCGTACGTCGCGGCGACGTGATTGATGACCTCTACCGGATCGAGCACATCTCCGCCACGGAGCTGAGCGTGGTCTACCTGCCGTTGCACTTGTCCCAGACTTTGTCTGTAGGGAGCGCACCATGATTTCGTCCAGGCACTGCAACAAGGCGCCCTTTGTGATGCTCGCACTCTGTGTCGCGCTGGCTGGTTGTGGAACCAGCGGCGTACGCAAGGACGGCCAGGCGCTGATCGCCGAAGGGCAATACGAAGCCGGTATCACCATGCTGGAAGACGCGCTGAAGGAGAACCCACGCGACACCGAACTGAACATCGCCGTGATCCAGGGCCGCCGTCAGTCCGTTGAAGCGCTGCTGACCCAGGCCGACAGCGACCGCAGCCGCCACGACTTTGCCGGGGCTCGCATGGGTTACGGCCGGGTGCTGACCCTGGAACCGAACAACCGCCGGGCTCAGGAAGCGGTGCGTCAGATCGAGCAGATCGACAACATCGGCGAACGTGTTGCCCTCGGTCAGGCGGCGTTGCGCCAGGGCGATCTGTTCGGCGCCGAGCGGCACATGCGCGAAGTGCTGATGCTCGACCCGCAGAACCAGGATGGCCTGGCCCTGCGCAAAGACATCGAGCTGGTGCAGAGCCGCACCGCTCAGCCTAACCCGCAACTGCGGACCAAGATGGAACGCCCGGTCACTCTGGAGTTTCGCGATGCCAACCTGAAAACCATCTTTGAAGTGTTGTCGCAGGTCGCCGGGCTCAACTTCATCTTCGACAAAGACCTGCGCCCGGACATGAAGGCCACCATCTTCGTACGCGACGTGCGCATCGAAGACGCCGTTGCGCTGTTGCTGGAACAGAACCAGTTGCACCAGAAAGTGGTGAACGACAACACCTTGCTGATCTACCCGGACTCGCCGCAGAAGACCAAGGACTATCAGGAACTGGTCATGCGCACCTTCTACCTGACCAGCATCGATTCGAACACCGCGCTGAACATGGTCAAGACCATGCTCAAAACCCGTGACGTGTTTGTCGATGAACGCCTCAACACCCTGACCATGCGTGACACCCCTGACGCGGTGCGCATGGCCGAGAAGCTGCTGCAGTCGCAGGACCAGTCCAACCCGGAAGTGGTACTGGAAGTAGAGGTGATGGAAGTGGCGCGTTCGCGCATCCTCGAACTCGGCCTGCAGTGGCCCAACACCTTCGGGGTACTCAACGAAGACGGCAAGGGCGTGACGACCCTCGATCAATTGCGTGGCATCGACTCCTCACGCATTTCCATCTCGCCTTCGCCACAAGCCAAGATCAACGCCCAGGACAACGACATCAATACCCTGGCCAGCCCGGTGATCCGTGTCAGTAACCGCGAGCAGGCGCGCATCCATATCGGTCAGCGGGTACCGATCGTCAGTGCCACGTCGGTGCCCTCGACCCAAGGGCCGGTGATCACCGAAAGCATCACTTACCTGGATGTCGGTCTTAAACTTGAAGTCACCCCGGTGGTGCACCTGAACAACGAAGTGGCGATCAAGGTTTCGCTGGAGGTCAGCAACGCCAAGCCGCTGGAACCCACCCGCCAGGGCACCATCCCGGTACAGGTCGACACCCGCAACGCGCAGACCAGCCTGCGCCTGCACGACGGCGAAACCCAGGTGCTGGCGGGTCTGGTGCGCAATGACGATGGCGCCAGCGGCAACAAGATTCCGTTTCTCGGCGACATCCCCGGCCTGGGCCGTCTGTTCGGCAGCAACCGCAACGACCGTAGCCAGTCGGAACTGGTGTTGTCGATCACCCCACGCATCGTGCGCAACCTGCCGTACCAGAGCCCTTCGGACATGGAGTTCCCGTCGGGCACCGAAACCAGCATGCAGATTCGCAACCAGCGAGGCCCGATCGAGGTTGACGATGAGCAGCCGCTGGCCGCCGTACCGACTGCAGTGAGGCCCTGAGCCATGAAACGCGCGATAGCAGGTTTCAGCCTGATCGAAGTGATGCTGACCCTGGCGCTGCTTGGGTTGCTGGCCTCGATTGCTGCGCCGCTCACCGAAACCCTGGTGCGCCGCGGCAAGGAGCAGGAGCTGAAAACCGCGCTGTACCAGATCCGCGATGCTATCGACGCGTACAAACGGGCGTTTGACGCCGGTTACATCGAAAAGTCGCTCAACGCCACTGGCTATCCGCCCAGCCTGAAGGTGCTGGTCGACGGTGTGCGTGACGTGCGCAGCGCCAAAGGTGCCAAGTTCTACTTCCTGCGGCGCATTCCCCACGACCCGCTGCTTAGCCGCAAGGCCGACGACGAGGGGGGCTGGGGGCTGCGTTCCTATGACAGTTCGGGGCAAAACCCGCGCGAAGGGGAGGACGTCTTCGATGTCTACTCCAAAGCGCCGGGCAAGGGCCTCAACGGCATCGCCTACGGGCAGTGGTGATCAGCATGCGACGCAACCAAGGCTTTACCCTGATCGAGTTGCTGGTGGTGATGGCGATCATTGCCACCTTAATGACCATCGCCATGCCGCGCTACTTCCAGAGCCTGGAAACGTCGCGTGAGGCTACGTTGCGCCAGAGCCTGGCGGTGATGCGCGAAGCGCTCGACCACTACTACGGTGACACCGGGCATTATCCCGAGTCGTTGGAGCAACTGGTCGAGCAACGTTACCTGCGCAATCCGCCATTGGACCCGATCACCGAGCGCCGTGACAGCTGGCAAGTGGTGGCACCGCCAGAAGGCGTGAGTGGCGCGGTGGCGGATATCAAGAGCGGTGCAACCGGGAGGGCGCGCGATGGCAGCCTCTATGCCGAGTGGTAGCGCCGATCAGGCAGGTTTCACCTACCTGGGGGTACTGTTGCTGATCGCCGTGACCGGCATCGCCCTGAGCTCGACCGTTACCCTGTGGTCAACCCAGGGCCTGCGCGATCGTGAGCGTGACCTGCTCTGGGTCGGTACCCAGTATGCCCAGGCACTGCGCAGCTATTACCGCGAGTCGCCGGGCCTGGCGCAATACCCGCAGACCCTCGACGAGCTGCTCGAAGACCCACGCTACCCCGGGATCAAGCGTCATCTGCGGCGCCTGTACCCCGACCCGATTACCGGCAGCGATGAATGGGGGCTGTTGCGCTCGATTGATGGCCGTATCACTGGGGTCTACAGCCAATCTGACCTGACACCGATGAAGCAGACCGGTTTCGCCGCGCAGTGGTCGGACTTTGATGGCCTGGAGCATTACTCCGATTGGCAGTTCGTGGCGGAAAAAGCCTTTTCCGAATCTGCCGCCAGTGGCACTAAAAGCCCGGCACAAGGAGCAGGGCAATGAACCGCCGCCTGGCCACCTGCGCCCTGGCCCTGGTGCTGTTGACCGGCACCGCGCGAGGCGGCGCCGAGGACGAGATGATGGGCTTTATCGTCGACAACACCATCTCGCACATCGGCCATGACTTCTATTACAGCTTCGCCGAGCGGCTGCGTGCCACCAGCCGTCTGGACTTCAACCTGGTGGTACGGGAGCGGCCGGATGCACGCTGGGGCAGCCTGGTAACGGTCGAGTTTGAACAACGCGTGATCTACCGGCGCTTTCTGCCACCCAACACCACAGAACTGAAGGACGCCGCATACGAGGCGGCTGACCTGGTCAAGGAGCAGATCATCCAGCGCAAGCTGCAGATGCTGCTGCAGGACACCACCGATCTTGAGAGGGACGAGCTATGAACAACAACAAAACCTCCCGCCTGGCCTCTCTGGTCTTGCTCACTGCCCTGTGCAGCCAGGCCAACGCCACTGAACTGGTGTACACCCCGGTCAACCCGGCCTTTGGCGGCAACCCGCTCAACGGTACCTGGCTGCTCAATAACGCCCAGGCGCAGAACGACCACGAAGACCCGGCCATCAAGGACCGTGCTTCGGCACTCGCCGGCACTTCAGCCCTGGAGCGCTTCACCAGCCAGTTGGAGTCGCGTTTGCTGTCGCAGCTGCTCAATAACATCAACAACGGCACCACCGGCAGCCTGCAGACTGATGCCTTCATCATCAACGTACTGGATGATTCCGGCGCGTTGACCATCCAGATTACCGACCGCGCAACCGGTGAAATATCAGAAGTTCTGGTCAATGGCCTGAACCCTTGAAAGGCCAGGAAATGGGGAGTGACAATCATGAAACGATTTCTGACCACACTGCTGATCCTGGCCACCTTGCAAGGCTGCAGCCTGCGCGAGCCAATGCCGGCTGAGCAAGACAGCGAAAGTCCGACGCTGACCCCGCGGGCCTCGACCTACTACGACCTGCTTAACATGCCGCGCCCTAAAGGCCGGTTGATGGCGGTGGTTTACGGTTTCCGTGACCAGACCGGGCAGTACAAACCGACCCCGGCCAGCTCATTCTCGACCAGCGTCACCCAAGGCGCGGCGAGCATGCTGATGGATGCCTTGCAGGCCAGCGGCTGGTTCGTGGTGCTGGAGCGTGAAGGGCTGCAGAACCTGCTGACCGAACGCAAAATCATCCGCGCCTCGCAGAAAAAACCGGATGCGCCGCTGAACATTCAAGGCGAACTGCCACCGTTGCAGGCGGCCAACCTGATGCTCGAGGGCGGCATCATTGCCTATGACACCAACGTACGCAGTGGGGGTGAGGGCGCGCGTTACCTGGGGATCGACATCTCCCGTGAGTACCGGGTCGACCAGGTCTCGGTCAACTTGCGGGCGGTGGACGTGCGCAGTGGGCAGGTGCTGGCCAACGTCATGACCAGCAAAACCATCTACTCGGTTGGGCGCAGCGCCGGGGTGTTCAAATTCATCGAGTTCAAGAAGCTGCTGGAAGCGGAAGTGGGCTACACCACCAACGAACCGGCCCAGCTGTGCGTGCTGTCGGCCATCGAAGCGGCCGTGGGGCACCTGCTGGCACAAGGCATCGAGCGGCGCTTGTGGCAAGTGGCCGACGATGGCAGCGGTGACAAAGCGACCCTGGACAAATACCTGAGCCAATACCAAACCCCATGACCCCGTGTAGGAGCGGGCTTGCCCCGCGATGCGATGTGACTGACCTATCGCTATCGCGGGGCAAGCCCGCTCCTACACAGTGCCTTTAGCAGTGTGGTTTGACGATGCGTGTAGTCGAGGCCGGGTACTTGACCAGCTTCTCCGCCGCCCGGGCAGGCCGTTTAACCAGCTCACCGCCACAGTTGGGGCACTGGCCTTGGAGCGTGCGCGCATTGCAGTCGGTGCAGAAGGTGCATTCGAACGAGCAAATCAACGCCTCCGGACTGTCACCGGGTAAGTCACGGCCACAGCATTCGCAGCACGGGCGCAGTTCAAGCATGATCCAGTTCTCCGTCAGGGACGATACAAATGAGCATGGCTGGCACGGTACAGCGCCGATTCGGCAAAACTGTCGCTGGCCAGTACGTGGCCAACCAGAATCAGTGCTGTGCGCCGAAAGCCTTTGGCCTGTACCTGCTGGACAATACCATCCAGGGTGTCGAGCACCCAGTCCTGGTCAGGCCAGGTCGCACGATGCACCACCGCGATCGGGCAATCACCGCCATAGTGCGGGCGCAGTTCTACGACGATTTTCTCAAGGTGCTTGACCCCCAAATGAATCGCCAGGGTGCTGCGGTGGCGGGCCAGGTCGGCCAGTTGCTCGCCAGGCGGCATCGGCGATTTGTCGCCGTAGCGGGTGAGGATCACGGTCTGGGCGATGTCGGGCAGGGTCAGTTCGCAGCCGAGCAGGGCGGCGCTGGCCGCCACGGCGGTAACCCCGGGCACGATTTCGTAAGGAATGCCCAGCTCGCGCAGGTAGCGGATCTGCTCGCCAATGGCGCCGTACAGACTCGGGTCACCGCTGTGAACCCGCGCGACATCCTGCCCCTGGTCGTGCGCTTGCTTGATGGCTTCAATGATCTGCGCCAAATGCAATTCAGCGCTGTTGATCACGGTGTGCGCGCGATGCCCTTCCAGCACGGCAGCGGGGACCAGCGAGCCTGCATAGATGATCACCGGGCAGCGATGGATCAAGCGCTGAGCCTTGACGGTAATCAGCTCGGGATCGCCCGGGCCGGCACCGATGAAATAGACAGTCATGCACAATCCTTGGGAAACAAAGGGCGGATTATCCGCTAAAGCCTGGGGCCGTGGCCAATGCCAGGCTGGCGTCGCTGCTCAAAGTGCGAGGCACCCGCAACTGCGCCGGGCCGGCGAGCTGCTCGGCCAGGGCCAGGGCGGCGCTTTCGGCAACGCCGTAGCAACCGCTGTGCTGGTAGGCAACCGCTGAACGATGGCTCAGCCAGGGCTCATAGGCGGCAAGTTGCGCGGCGCTGAAGAACACCAGGGGGAGCTTGAGCTGTTGGGCCAACTGCAGCAGCCCTGGCTCGTTGTGCTTGAGGTCGATACTGGCAAGGCCCACGACGCTGGCCAGTGGCAGGTCGTGAGCCTTGAGGGTGTGATGCAACAGGTTGCTCAGGGTCTTGACCGAGCAACCGCGTCGGCAACCCAGGCCGACGAACACCTGCATGTCGTTCAGGCCTGGCGTGGGCGACGGAACAACCAGGCGCTGATCAGGCCCAGGGCCAACCAGAACGCGGCGTTGGTCAACAGCGAAGCGACCTTGAACTCGGCTTCCAGCGCTTCGGGTGCCAACATTTCATGCACCTCAGGCTGTGGCGCGCCAATCACATGCGGCACCACCAGCAGCACAACCCCCAGTGCCTTGAACAGCCAGTGCCGGGCAAACACGATCAACGCCAGCCCCACTGCAGTTGCAGCGGCGGTACCCACCCACCAGGCCTGGCGCAGGGCCAGGTCAGCGGCGGCGGTTCCCGGCAGCTCCGCTGGCAGGCCCAGGGTCGGCGCCAGGCAGAACACGGCAAAGCCGCCCAGGCCCCAGAGTGCACCGCTGATCACGCTTTTCGGTGCGCGCAGGGTGTACAGCGCGGCAAGGATCAGGGCAAAGCCCACTGCAACCACCAGATTGCCGCCGGTGGTCGACAGCACACGCTGCCAGCCGTCTTCCGGCGCCCAGGCTTCACTGTCGTGGTGGTGATCGGCAGCCACGCGCGGGGCATGCTCATGCGCCTCAACGGCGGGCGCGGCGCTTTCATAGGTTTCCGCCTTGAGAATCAGCGGCGTCACCCACAAACTTTGCAGCAGGGTCAGCAGCAGGGCGGCCAACAGTCCGGTAAACCCGGCGGTACGGGCAATACGCTTGATCATTGCTGGCTACTCAGTGGCAGGGGAAAGCGGCGCTGTGGCGGGTATCGTGGGCGGCGTTGTGTACCGCTTCGATGCGCGAGAAACCGGCGAAGTAGACCAGGCACAGGCCCAGGATCGAGGCGCAGACCGCAGCCGTCAGGCGTTGGGCCAGGGTGGTGCTGACGGAAATGTTGTCTGTGTTGCTGCCGGTGCTGCTGATGATCGACATGGCGCTTCCCTCTGAAGTGTCAGCGGGTGGATAGAGCGCATGAAACCCCTGCGGGCCGGGCACGCAGAGGTTCGAACAGCGCCCGCCCACCGCGGGTTTGTTATGTTCTGTGGTGCTTGTGTGCACACTGTTGCGGGCCGGTCTCCGGGCTCGCGAGGGGGTGGCGTTGGCCTCCCGGCAAGCATCACCTTCCCATGCAACTGCACAGTGGATCTGACGCTTCGCTCGCTTACCGTTGCGGGGGCAGCACCGGACTGACATGGCTTGAACAACAAGCACATGGGCACCGGTTTCCCGTTTCACCCTGTGAAGGGCACCCGTAACAAGGTGTGTAGGAGAGCATGGGGGCTGGTTCCGCGTCAATTGACGATTAATACAGCACTGCCAGTGCATAGGTGCCCAGCGCATAGGCCCCCAGTGCGATGAGAAAGGTATAGTAGGACGGCAGACGGGTCAGGCTCAGCAACCAGGCCAGGACCACCGGCCCGAACCACACCGCACTCAATACCTGTTGGCTGGCCAACGGATACAACGCGCCCGCCAGCAAGCTGACCAGCATCGCCACGGAGGTGTACTTGCCCAGTCGCTCGATAAACGCCTGCGCGCCACCGGAAAGCCGCTGCACGTCCACCAGCAGTGGCAGCAGGCGGCAGACTACCGAGACCAGTGCGCAGATCAGCACATAACGCCAGAAGGTATCAGTCTCGGTCATAGGCATAACTCGTCAGTACGGTGACGCTGAGCACCAGCAGCAAACTGATCTGCCCCAGCCACAGCAGGCTTGCCACCGTGGCTAGCGCGGCGAGCCATTGGGCGTGAAAAATGTGGCGCTCACGTGCCATCTGGCCGAGCGAAGCGCTGATGAAGATCGCAATCACCACACTGACATGTTCCATCAGCGCTTCGGCGGCCAGGCCGGCGAAGCAATAGCCCGCTACCGTCCCGAGCAGGGCGGCGGCGTACAGCACGAAGCACACGGTGTTGGCGTAGGGGCGACTGATCGGCTGCTGCTGTTTGCGGATGCACATCAGGGTGAAGGCGGCATTGGCCATCACCGCTAACGCCGGGACAAACGCTTTT
Source organism: Pseudomonas sp. NUPR-001 (assembly GCF_052147955.1). NCBI lineage: Bacteria > Pseudomonadati > Pseudomonadota > Gammaproteobacteria > Pseudomonadales > Pseudomonadaceae > Pseudomonas > Pseudomonas sp. NUPR-001. Next base: position 3,074,396 of record NZ_CP197353.1, on the reverse strand, counting down.
ACCGGACCTTCAAGGCTGGGCTTCAGACTCAGGGTGAACACCAGAAAGCGCAGATTGATGCTCAGCGCCGCCAGTACAACAGCGGCGCTGTTCAACAGATGTGCCGGTGTCTCCAACAAGGTCAGTTGCAGCGGCGAGGCCATGACCAGACCGCTGAACACCACCAGCGCCGACAGGTCCAGACCGCTGCGCCGTCCGAGCATGCCGATCAGGCTGAAGGTCAGCAGCAGCGAGAACACGAACGGCAGGGCATCAGCGATGGCGCAGGCGATTTCGCGGCGTGGTGCTGCCACAGCGCGGCTGACGTCAACCGGCATGACGGCTGGTACACAGTTCATGCACGCCGGCCTTATAGGCCAGCGCCTTCTCCAGATAGTATTCGGTGGAGAAGCGTGGAATGAACTCTTCTACCACCGCCACCCCGCGATAGCCGTTACGGGCAAAGCGGTTGAGCACATCGCTCAGGCGCAGGTTGCCTTCGCCGAGCGGCAAGTGCTGATGATGGGTGTCGTTGAGGTCGGCGATGTGCAGGTGGCGGGTGATCGGCGCTAGCGCTTCGATAGCAGCGAACAGGCTGGGACCGTAAGGGAATAACGAGCACAGGTGAGTGACGTCGATGGTTAGGAAGCAGCCGGTCTGGGCATGAAATTGGACATGTTCTTCGACAGTGAACACCGGAAAACTCGGGCGTTGCCCCCCCATGTTCTCAAGGCACAGCGCGAGTGTGCCGGTATCACAGCGGTCGGTGACCTGGTTGATGGCGCTGATCAGGTTGGTCAGCAGCCCCTGATTATCCAGGTGGTCTCTGTAACCAGGGTGGAAGGTGACACTGCTGGCCCCGGCCTCGCGCGAAAACACCACGGCGGCGCTCAGGCAGTTCACCGCTTGGGCACGCTCGCCCGGATCGCTGGCACATAGGTTGTACTGACGGCCCCACCATCCGGCATGCACCGTCAGGGTGATAGAGTGCTGTTCGGTGAATTGACGGATTTGCCGAGCCAGCGTCAGGCGCTGATCGTCGCTCATTGACCAGAACACTGATTCGGCATCTTCGCCGATCTCGAACTCCACGGCATTGAAGTAACGGGCGAGATCGGTGATCGAGCCCAGAATGTCCGCCGGGTTGTCGTAGACGTTGGTGGAAAAGGCAATTGACGGGAAATTCGCGCTGATTGGGCCATCGAGGTAATACAGGTGGTCGTTGTGGGTCATTGCGCCTGTCCTTGGTGGATGAACGGTGGGTGGGAGATCACGCTGTTGAAGGAGGCCCGCTCGCGGTCGTCACGACAGCCCAGCAGCACATAACCATGGCGGTCGCCGGAGCATTGGATGGGACGGCCAAAGGACTCGGAGTGCAGGGTTGCCCGCAGGGCAAAAGGGTATTGCAGTAGTTGTGTGTGCAGCTGTGCCGGATCACAGCCTACAGCCGCTTCGATGAAGCGGATCGCCATTTGCTGGTAAGTGCCTGTTTGCGCGGGCAATGGGCAGCCGGTCATCGCGGTAATGGTCGCGGCCGCCAGATGGACACCCGTGGTTTTCCAGACCATTTCCCAGATCTGGTCGCCGCCGAAGCGGGTCTGGGTTTCGATGACATGCAGGCGTTGGCCATCGATCTTGATTTCGCTGTGCGCCGGGCCCCAGCGGTTGCCAATACGTTCGAGCAGCCACAGTACGGCGCTCTCGATCTGGCTGCGGTGGGCGTCGTCCAGGCACGCGGGGAAGTCATGCCCGGTTTCGATATAGCTCGGGGCGCCGCTGGTGTACTTTCGGGTGATGCCGAGGATCTGGTGTTGGCCGTCCAGACTCAGCGATTCAACGCTGTACTCCTCGCCGCTGACGAACGCTTCGATCAGGTTGTGTCCCGTCAATGGCAGAAGTTCGACGGCTTCGACGGTGTCGATGGCATAGACGCCCTGACTGCCGGAACCGCAGACAGGCTTGACGATCGCTGGGCCATGCTGGCGGACAAAGGCGCGGGCTTGCTCGCGACTGCTGATAGCCGCAGCCGGCAAGGCGTAGGGGCTGTTGTGCAACAGCTGGCGCAAGCGCAGTTTGTCGCGGCTGACTTCGACACTGTGCAGGCTGTTGTGGGTGATGCCTAGCTGCGCCCCCAACTGCGAGGCCGGCAGCAGGCCGGCTTCGCAAAACGAAACGACGGCAGCGAACGGCTGTTGTTGGTGTAGCCGTTCGATCGTGTCGCGGTAACTGTCCAGATCCGCGAGGTCGGATGTCATCACCAGGGTTGCGTGTTCACGCTGATAGTCGGTCAGCTGTGCAGGGTGCTGGACAAGGGTGAAGCAAAAGCGCTGCGCTGTGTCCCAGTCCAACCCCGAGTCGCGTCCTCCAATCAGCAGCACGTGTTTACCCTGAGTTGCTGCGGGCTTTTCGGCATACAGGTCACAGTCGGCGACGGCCAGCAGCGATTGGCGCAAGCTGGCGGTGTCATCTTGGTGGAACTCAATATACAGGTAATTCTGAAAGCCACTGCTGACCGGGCCGATGCGTTCGCCTGGCTGCACATAGGCATACCAACGCTGAAAGCCCGCTAGCATGCGCAGGCGTTCAAGCTGATGCAGGCCGTCGTAAGTGCGATCTGTGCGGGCAAACGGTGTGACGATGCCGAACGGGCGCAGCACGGCGCCAGCCTGAGGCAACGCCTGCCCGGACAGGGCGCGGTGATAGCAGACCTCCAGCGGCAATTGCCACGTCTGGCGGGTCACATGAATGCGGCTGCCGCCCGGACGCGCACCGACCTCCAGCACTTTCGGCCCGCGGGCAGTCAGGATGAACTCGACATGGGCAAAGGTGCCTTTGAGCCCCAAGGCATTCACTGCATCGTGGGCCAGTTGATGGCAGCGCTGCTTCAGGTCCAGGTCAGGCTCGAGCAGCGAAGGGCTGTAGCGGGCGAAGTGATGAAAATCGCCGCGTCCCATGTCCACTCCGGTGATCACATCAACAATCGGGAAGCTGCTGATCGAACCGTCAGGGCTGATGGCACAATCAATCGAATGGTTCGAGCCTTGCAGGTACTCCTCCAGCAGCAACTGATCCGAGCTCAGGTGTTTACCGGCTACATAACGCTGCAGTGCCGGCCATTCATTGCAGCTGTACGCCAGCAACTCTTCAGCGTTATGGATGCAGCGTACAAACAGGCTGCTGTAGAGGTTCGCCGGTTTGAGGATGAACGGGTAGGGCAGCGCGTGCGGGCGGCCGAGCAGATCCTCGATCTGCACGTGCTGAGAAACCACCTGCAGGTCTGGGTTGCTCGATTGCTCGAAACATCGACGTTGCAAGGCTTTGTCCAGGGTGTTTTCGACGTTGCGATGCAGATGGGCCAAGGCTGGGAGTGCCGAGCACAGCCTGGCGGTGATTGCTACATAGCCTTCACGGAAATTCAGCACACTGGTGAACGCATGCTCGTCCAACAACTGTTGCGTCAGCTTGACCAGCTCAGCGCTCAGCCCTTTGGAAAAGTCGTACTTCGCCGTGGCAGGCAGCAGTGCTGGGTTGGCAATCTTGGCGGTTGTGCTGGTGTCGGCAATCAGCACGGGGGTGATGCCTTCGGCAATCAGTCCTTCATACTCTCCGTCGCGTATGTTGCCGATAATCAGGCAGCCAGGTGCGCTCATGGCTGCACCTGCTGATCAAAGCTGTAATGCACCCGGTTCAGGCGCTGGCAAATGTGCGCCAGGCGATGACGGTCGGCAGGGTCAATGCTGTTGCTCAACACGTTGCCGACAATGGCTGCGAGGGCGTCCAGGTCCTGACCGCTGATACCCAGGCGGGTGATTTCCTGAACCCCGAAACGCAAGCACTCGCGGCTGCCGATGCGTTTGTTGTTGACCCGTATCCCCAGCTCGTTGAGCTGTTGTGCGGCCTGATCGCAGCGAGCGCCTTCGAGCAGCAGCAGATGGGTGTCGGTGGGCTGTACGGTCCAGCCGGGAACGTCCGCCAGCGCGCCTTGCAAGCGTCGGGCATTGCTGCACATGCGTTGGGCGTAGGCCTTGCCGTAGTGGTGCATTTCCACCAGGGTCATGAACAGTTGCAGCAGGCTTGGCAGGTTGGGCGAGGACACCAGGCCCGCGCTGATCGACTGCTCGATTTGCTGCGCCAGGTCGGCGCGCCGACAGACAATCAACGCCCGGTGTGGACCGGGCAGTGACTTGTGGGTATTGCCCTGCAGAATGTCCGCACCTTCATCGAGCGGGTTGGCAAAGGTTTGGCCGGCGATCAGGCCGAGGGTATGGGAAGCGTCGTAAATGATCAGGGTGCGCCTGAAACCGTGGCGGTCGAGCAGCTCGCGCAACGGTCTGATGGCGATCACAGCGGTTGTCAGGCCGTGATCGAGCAACACCGCCGCAGGTTGGTGGCCCAGCCCGTGAAGCTGTTCGTCGAACCCGGCCAGATCGATCTGGCCGTGGTTATCCAGGCGCAAAAAGCGGCTGCGCCTGCCGATGTTGTGCACCATTGGCCGACTGGCGAAATGCCCGCCGCACGCTGGCGCCAGGGAGAAAACCGTGTCGCCGGGGTTGGTGAGGGTGGCCAGCACGCTCAGCGTGCAATGAACGCCGGAAAGCACTCGGTACTCCACGAACGCGGCGTTGAACATCGACTGTGTAGCCTCGGTGGCCAGGGCCTTGAGCTCATCGACCTCGGGAAAATGTTCGACATGCATGCCGTTGAACTCAGCCGCGTAATGGTGTCCCGTCGCAGTTTCCGCGTTGAATAAATAGCGGTCGTAATGACGGTTTTGTCCGAGTGTTCGTGCGGTTTCAGACAGTATGTTTTCATTGGCGGTAAGTGAAAGTGTTGTGTGGCGCCTGACAAGTGCCTGATTGAACTGTTCGATAATATAGTTGTACGTGCTGGGGCAGGTGGCGGCTAAAGAAGCTGAACCTTTCATCAGTGGTTTATCCTGTCGAAATCGATAATCAACATGTCACGCCAACCCTGTTGTGCGCCTTTAAACGTTTGCAGTGGGGAAACTTCATGCAAGAGTGCGCGATCATTCAACACGATTGTTTCCATGTAACGGGTCAGCGTTGCACTGAATACAAGTTCTGCGTGTTCGCGGTATATTCGGCTTTCACCTCCTGTGACTGACTCGCGTTTGATCAGGTGCTGAAAAACGAAGTCATGCCCGTCGCGGTGACGACCTTCGGGTGTAGCCTGGCCTTGATTGTGTGGGTCGCAAAGGGTTCTGAACTGGTGACAGGTCACCTGCCAGTCGTGCGGCCCAACGGTGAAGTCCATCAACGTCAGGTCGGCGGCCAGCAAGGCCATGAGCACCGGCGAACCAGTGAATTCCGGCTCGCTGCGCGCATAGATACGCTCGAGCCCACCCAGCAGCGGGTTGTCGGTTGCGGATTGGTAGAAGCGACAATCGTCGAGGGGCTTCCAGCGTCTTTCTCGCTGAAGATACTCGAACTTGCAGATTCTGCGCTTGCGGATACCGTGTTGCGCACCTAAATAAGCGTCCGCTTCTAACCTGTCCCAGCTGGCATTGAATGCATCACAGGTTTCGCCGCCCAGTTGCGTAACGGGTAGCGCCGGATACTGGAGGCAACTGACATACTGATACGCTTTCAGCTGCATGGAAAGTTCAAGCATTACGGCATTGTCCGAATGCCGTAGAGCTGTGTTAGCGCTCATGTGAAAATCACACTTATTGGGGTGTTTTGGTAATGCTCAGGCATACAAGAGTTCCTTTCTTGTGTGGCTGGTTGCTTGGTGGTAATCATGCTTGTCGCGTTTCTTTGAATTATCAAATCGGTATTTGTAATTCTATGTTGCTGAGTTGTTTGTCTGTAGGGTTGTGAGTTTGTGTATAAACAGGAAATAACTTACAAGTTACGCTATTGCTTTAAACATGTTTGTTTGAGGCTGCAGGCTGCGGTTTGTCGCGTTGACATTAAGGCTCCAGGCATTGACCCGCCTCGCGTGCATGCGTAGCCTTGCGCCTTCGAGGTTCTTCGGCGTTGGCCGAAGCTAAGACGGGAACGCGGTTAAAGCCGCGGCTGCCCCCGCAACTGTAAGCATTGAACGGTTCGACACAGCCACTGCATCGCTGCGGGAAGGCGTCGTTCAACTGGCCAACGGCCAGTAGCATGCAAGCCAGGAGACCTGCCTCGAACCGTTTTCGACATCAACCGGGCGGGGTGATCCGGTGGCGAACGCGCCCAGGCAATACAGCCTGTGGCTCTCGTCGCGCATGCCCGCCATCCTGCCAAGGGCATCCGCATGAAAACACTGGCCAAACTTCCCGTCACGATCGTTACCGGCTTCCTCGGCTCGGGCAAAACCACACTGCTGCGGCACATGCTCGACAACGCGCAGGGGCGCCGCATTGCGGTGATCGTCAACGAATTCGGTGAGCTGGGTATCGATGGCGAAATTCTCAAGCAGTGCAGCATCGGTTGCACTGAAGAAGAGGCCAGTGGCCGTGTCTACGAACTGGCCAATGGCTGCCTGTGCTGCACCGTGCAGGAAGAGTTCTTCCCGGTGATGCGTGAGCTGGTGGCGCGGCGCGGTGATCTGGACCACATCCTTATCGAGACCAGCGGTCTGGCGCTGCCCAAACCACTGGTACAGGCCTTCCAGTGGCCAGAAATCCGCAACGCCTGCACCGTTGACGCAGTGATCACCGTTGTCGACAGTCCGGCGGTGGCCGCCGGTACCTTCGCCGCCTACCCGGAGCAGGTCGATGCGCAGCGCAAACTCGACCCTAACCTGGACCACGAGTCGCCGCTGCATGAGCTGTTTGCCGACCAGTTGGCCAGTGCCGACCTGGTTGTACTGAACAAGGCCGACCTGATCGCTGCCGACGACCTGGCCAAGGTGCGCGCCGAAGTCGAGGAAGAACTGCCGCCAGCGGTCAAAGTCATCGAGGCCAGCAGTGGCCGCCTGCCGCTGGAGGTGTTGCTGGGCCTGGGCGCTGAGTCCGAAGCGCACATTGATGGCCGTCGTACCCACCACGACAGCCACCATGATGGTGACGATCACGACGATCATGACCACGATGCCTTCGATTCGATCTCCATCGAGCTGCCTGAAGCCGACGACAGCCTGCTGCTCGACGCCCTGACGCAACTGGTGGTGCAGCATGGCATTCTGCGGGTCAAAGGCTTTGCCGCGATTCCGGGTAAACCCATGCGTTTGTTGATTCAAGGCGTGGGCACGCGGTTCGATAAACACTTCGATCGCGCCTGGCGTAGCGAAGAGCCGCGCATCACGCGCCTGGTGCTGATTGGCCAGGAGCTCGATGCCGCTGCGCTGGAAGCGAGCCTGCGCGCTGCCCTGGGCGCCTGACCCATGCATTTGCTGCGGACCCAGCCCGGTGGTTTTGTACCGGACGACAGTATTGCCGACCTCGGCCAAACCCCCGCCGAGCTGGTCATTCTCTGCAGCGGTGATTCACACCTGGCACTGTTGGCGGCAACCGCCCAACAGTTGCCAGAAGATTTCCCCAGCCTGCGTCTGGCCAACCCGATGCAGGTTCAGAACCATGCCTCGGTCGACCTTTATGTCGACCAGGTGCTGCGCCATGCCAAGGTCATTCTGGTGTCGCTGCATGGTGGCGTCGGTTATTGGCGCTATGGCGTCGAGCAGTTGCTCGAGCTGGCGGCCCGTGGCGTACAACTGATTCTGGTACCGGGTGATGATCGCCCGGACCCGGAGCTCAGCAGCCTGAGCACGGTGCCAGCGGAGCAGACCGAGCGGCTTTGGCACTTCTTGCGCCAGGGCGGCAAGGCTAATGCCCTTCACCTGTTCAATTACCTGGCCAGCGAGTACCTGCAGCGCGATTACGCCTGGTGCGAGCCGCAGCAGTTGCCGCGCACGTCGGTGTATCACCCGCGTAAAGCCAGTGCTGAACTGGCTGACTGGTTTGCCGAGTGGCAGGTCGATCAACCGGTGGTGCCAATTCTGTTTTACCGCTCGCATTTGCAAGCGGCGAACACCGCGTTTATCGATACGTTCTGTGAACGCCTGCACGCCGCTGGGCTGAATCCTTTGCCGATTGCGCTGGCGAGCCTCAAGGAGGCGGGCTGCCTGAGTCAAGTAGAGGACTGGCTGGACGCGGTCGAGGCGGCGTTGATCATCAACACCACCGGGTTTGCCCAATCCAGCCCGGAACAACCGCACCTGCGGCCGTTTCGCCGGGATATTCCGGTGCTGCAGGCGATCTGCGCGCAAGACAACCAGCCGGGCTGGGAAGCCAGCGAGCAGGGGCTCGGGGCGCGCGACCTGGCCATGCACATCGTCTTGCCGGAGCTGGACGGGCGTATCATCACCCGGCCGATCAGTTTCAAGGACCTGGCCTGGCGCAGTGAGCGCAGCCAGTCGGATGTGGTCTGCTACCGCCCGCATGCCGAGCGCATGGACTTTGTCGCAGAACTGGCGCGGCGCTGGAGCGTACTGGCGCAGTTGCCTAATCAGGACAAGCGCGTGGCCTTGATCCTTGCCAACTACCCGACCCGTGATGGCCGGATTGGCAACGGCGTTGGCCTCGACACCCCGGCAGCGGCGCTGAACATCCTCCGTGCCCTGCGTGATCAGGGCTATCCGCTGAGCGATCTGCCAGAGAACGGCACGGCACTGATCCAGGCGCTGCTCGGCGGCGTCAGTAATGACCTCGACAGCCTCGACCAGCGCCCCTGCCTGCAAAGCATGGCCATGGCGGACTATCGGGCTGCGTTCGCTGCGCTACCGCAAGCTAATCAGGACGCCGTGCGTGAACGCTGGGGCGAGCCCGAGCAGGACCCGATGTGCCGCAACGGGCGGATGATGGTCGCCGGTCTGCGCTTTGGCCTGACCTTTGTAGGCATCCAGCCAGCACGCGGCTATCAACTCGATCAAAGCGCGGTGTACCACGACCCTGATCTGGTGCCCCCGCATGGCTACCTGGCGTTTTACTTCTGGCTGCGCCATGGCTTTGCTGCCGACGCGCTGATTCATGTCGGCAAGCACGGCAACCTGGAATGGTTGCCGGGCAAGGGCGTCGGGTTGTCTGCCAGTTGCTGGCCGGATGCGCTGATCGGGCCATTACCCAACATCTATCCGTTCATCGTCAACGACCCGGGCGAGGGTGCCCAGGCCAAACGGCGTACCCAGGCGGTGATCATCGACCACCTGATGCCGCCGCTGACCCGGGCCGAAACCTATGGCCCGTTGCGGCACCTCGAAGCCTTGGCCGATGAGTACTACGAAGCGCAGTTGCTCGACCCGCGGCGCGCCCGCGAACTGCAACGGGATATTCTCGAGCTGGTGCGCGACAACCATATCGACCGCGAGCTGCAGCTCGAAGGTGCTCTGGATGATGCGGCGGTGTGGCTGCCGCGCTTGGACACCTATCTGTGTGACCTGAAAGAGTCGCAGATCCGTGACGGCCTGCATGTGTTCGGCGAGTCGCCAAGCGGGCGCTTGCGCATCGACACCTTGCTGGCCTTGTTGCGCGTTGCACGCGGTGATGGCCGTGGTGCCAATGCCAGTTTGCTGCGCGCCCTGGCACGGGCGCTGGCCTTGGCTTTCGACCCGCTCGACTGCGACCTCGGCCAACCCTGGGAGGGGCCGCGTCCGGCACTGTTGCAAGCACAGAGTGAGGCGCTCTGGCGTACCAGCGGTGATACCCGCGAACGTTTGGAACTGCTTGCTGGCCAGTGCATTGAGCAGGCCTTGGCAGGCACTGTCGCGCTGGATGATGAGCCTGCCTGGGACGATGTGCGAGCCGTACTCACGGCGTTGCAGCAGACCATTGCACCGCAACTGGACGCTTGCGGCCCGGCAGAACTGCAAGGGCTGCTGGCTGCCCTGCAAGGGCGCTTCGTCCCCGCCGGCCCGAGTGGCGCACCCAGCCGTGGGCGCCTTGACGTGCTGCCGACCGGGCGCAATTTCTTTACCGTGGATGTGCGCAACCTGCCGACCACCACGGCGTGGCGCATTGGCTTTGCCTCGGCCAACCTGATCCTTGAGCGTCATCTGCAGGATCACGGCGATCACTTGCGTCAGCTCGGTTTGTCGGTATGGGGCACGGCAACCATGCGCACCGGTGGCGATGACATTGCCCAGGCCATGGCGCTGTTAGGTGTGCGCCCGGTGTGGGCCAGCGGCAGCCAGCGTGTCGACGACTTTGAGATCCTGCCCTTGAGCCTGCTCGACCGGCCGCGGGTGGATGTGACCTTGCGGGTCTCCGGATTCTTCCGCGACGCCTTCGGTAACCTCATCAAACTGTTCGATGCTGCCGTGCAGGCGGTCGCCGCGCTGGATGAGCCGGATGACCTCAACCCGCTTGCCGCCAGGGTGCGCAATGAACGTACCGAGCTGCAAGCTCAGGGGCTGAGTGCCGAGCAGGCGGCGCGCCAGGCGGGCTGGCGAGTGTTCGGCGCCAAACCTGGTGCCTACGGCGCCGGCGTGCAAAATGCCATCGACGGGCAGCTGTGGGTCGAGCGTAAAGACCTTGCCGAGGTTTACCTCAACCACGGCGGCTACGCCTACGGCGCCAGCGATGAAGGTACACCGGCGCGCGCCGATTTTGCCCGGCGTCTGCAGCATGTTCAGGCAGTGATTCAAAACCAGGACAACCACGAGCATGACCTGCTCGACTCCAATGACTATTACCAGTTCCAGGGTGGCATGCTGGCGGCCGTCGAAAGCCTGGGCGGCCAGCCAGTTGCCAGTTATCACGGTGACCACAGCCAGCCGGATCGCCCGCGCATTCGCACCTTGAAGGAAGAGCTGAACCGGGTTATCCGCGCTCGGGCGCTGAACCCGAAGTGGATCGACGGCGCCAAACGCCATGGCTACAAAGGTGCCTTCGAGCTGGCCGCAACCGTCGATAACCTGTTCGCCTTCGATGCCACCACGCATTTGATCGACGATCACCACTACCAGGCCTTGGCCGACGCCTATGTGCTCGACGCGCAAACCCGCGCATTCTTGCACCAGCACAACCGGCAAGCCCTGCGCGACATTACCGAGCGCTTGCTTGAAGCCCAGCAGAGAGGCCTGTGGGAGGCGCCGGGGGACTACCGCGAAGCCCTTGAAGAGCAGCTGCTGGACAGCGAAGAAGAGACCTGAAATGACTGAACCTGCACATTTTCCCCTGTCTGCCGTGGTTGGCGCCGAGCCACTGAAGCTTGCCCTGTGCCTGACCGCGATCGACCCGAAAATCGGTGGGGTGTTGATCGAAGGTCCGCGCGGCATGGCCAAAAGTACTTTGGCACGCGGGCTGGCTGATCTGCTCGATGAAGGGCCGTTCGTGACCTTGCCGCTCGGGGCCAGCGAAGAACGTCTGGTTGGCACCCTAGATCTGGACGCCGCGTTGGCACAAGGCAAGGCACAGTTTTCGCCCGGCGTGCTGGCCAAGGCCGACGGTGGCGTGCTGTATGTGGATGAAGTCAACCTGCTGGCCGACCATCTGGTGGACTTGCTGTTGGATGTTGCAGCCAGTGGTACCAACCGCATTGAGCGCGACGGCATCTCGCACCGCCACAGCGCCCGTTTTGTACTGATAGGCACGATGAACCCGGAAGAGGGTGAACTGCGCCCGCAATTGCTTGATCGCTTTGGCCTCAACGTAGCGCTCGATGGCCAACCAGACCCGGCAGCCCGGGGGCAGATTATCCGCCGGCGTCTGGATTTCGATGCTGACCCAGAGGCGTTTTGCGCACACTGGGCCAGCGCTCAGGCGCAGTTGCGTGAGCGCTGTCAGGCTGCCCGTGAGCAGTTACCTCGCATTGCCTTGGATGACCAGGCGCTGGCATTGATTACCGAGCGGTGTTTTGCTGCCGGAGTCGATGGCGTACGTGCCGACCTGGTCTGGTTGCGTGCTGCCCGCGCCCATGCGGCCTGGCGCGGCGCTGGCCAGATCGAGGTGCAAGACATTGAAGCGGTGGCTGAATTCGCCTTGCGTCATCGCCGTCGCCAGACGCCTGAATCCTCGGCACACAGCCCGGCACTCGAACCACAGGGCGGGCAGGCGGACAGCGCCGCCCAGGGGCAGGGCGCCTGGGGGGAAATGCCGCCGCAAGCCATGGCTACCGGAGCCCGGCGCGAGGTGCCGAACTGGGCAAAAAAGCCCTGAGCATCTGTCGCACCCATACGGCGGATGCCAGGCCCAAACCTGGGGCGATCAAACAAGGACCGCGCGGGCGAGCCCGTGATGCAGCGCAGGGCAAGGTGGCGTGGTCAGCGACGTTGCTCAAGGGCCGCCCGCGTCAGCGCCGCGATCTGTGCTGGCAGCAACGCACCGCCAGCGCCCATGAACTGTGGCTGGTGATCGTCGATGCCTCGGCCTCGACCCGGCGTTACCAGGCCTTGAGCCATGCCAAGGGTCTGCTCGCCGGGCTCTTCGATCAGGCTTATCGCCAGCGTGCGCGTCTGGCCTTGCTCACTGCCAGCGGTGCAACGCCGCGTTGGCAGCGTCACGGCTTGAAAGCTTCGGCCGCCTTGCAGCCTTGGCTTGATGGCCTGGGGGCAGGGGGTGGTACGCCGTTGTTGGCTGCGGTTGAAGAGGCGCGCAGCTGGTTGCTGGCGCGCCAGCGTCAGCATCCTCATGAGCAGCAGCGTTGCCTGTTGTTGACCGACGGTCGGCTCAAGGCCTGGACGCCGTTGCAGCCATTGCCATGTCCCAGTGTGGTGGTGGATATGGAACGTTCGCCGGTGCGTTTGGGGCGCGCGAAGTTATTGGCGCAACAATTACACGCCGACTATCGCTCACTGGAAAGTTTCAAGGTGCTTGAATAAGCCAACGCATACCGAACAGTATGCAAAGGTAATTGCGACGAACTGTCGCAGTGTAACTTTTGTAACAACTAACGTATTGACCGCGCATCGCATAGATGCGCAGCCAATATAACGCGGATATCGATACTACTTATTTCGGCATCGACCAGGGTTGCAGGTCACAACCTTGTTTTTTCAAATCAGCGCGCATTTCTTCAATCAGGCTGGCCAGTTGCGCCGGGTCCGAGTAGGTGCTGCTCGGTACCTGTTTGCTGCCGATGCGAGTGCTGGTCCGGTCGATCACTGCCAGGCTCAGTTCACCTGTACCGTTAGGCGAATCCCAAGCAACACACTGGAAGGGTTCGAAAGCGTGGTCGGCAATCAGCAGTGCTTCGTTGACACGGAGCGGGGCGTTCATGGGTTCGGTCTCTCTGTGGGCCCAAACAAGATAATTAACAACCGCGTTGGCGGTGAGTTACTTGTACTGATGCACGCAGTAGCGGCTGGAGTCACAAGCAATGTTGATTTTTTTTAATTATCTGCAAAAAACATGATGTAGGTGTGCATCCACAGACGTTGAAAGTTCAAGAAAATTCCCGCCCGCGCCTGCCTTTTGACGCTTTACGGACAAACGGTAGTGGGCGCCTGACACATCGTTGCTACTGTTACAAACGGGCCTGCCAACGTGCTGTTTCTATTTAATATTCCGACAATTGGCGCCAAGGAAAGGTCATGCTAGAGCCTGCTTCCAATCGCCGTCTGCTGATCGTCGACCCCTGCGATGATTGCCACCGTTTATTGCCGGGCTTGCGCAATGTCGGCTGGGATGTCCACAGCTGTACATTGTCCTCGGCCCTTGAGCATCCTTGCGATGTCGGCTTGCTGCGTCTGCAGGCCTCGCACCTCAAGCGCCCGGATGCAGTCAAGGACCTGATCACCCGCAGCAAAACCGAGTGGATCGCGGTGCTCAGCGCCGATGAGCTGCGCATGCAGAACGTCGGTGACTTTGTCTGTGAATGGTTCTTTGACTTTCACACCTTGCCGTTCGATGTCTCGCGGGTGCAAGTCACCATTGGCCGGGCGTTCGGCATGGCGCGTCTGCGCGGCAAAGGCAGTGTGCAGGCCGAAGAACTTGAACATGAGCTGCTCGGTGACAGCCGGCCGATTCGTGAATTGCGCAAATTGCTCAGCAAACTGGCGCCGACCGAATCGCCGGTGCTGATCCGCGGCGAAAGTGGTACCGGCAAGGAGCTGGTTGCACGCACCCTGCATCGGCAGTCGCAGCGCCATGACAAACCCTTTGTGGCGATCAACTGCGGGGCGATTCCGGAACATCTGATTCAGTCCGAGCTGTTCGGCCATGAGAAGGGTGCGTTTACCGGAGCGCATCAGCGCAAGATCGGGCGTATCGAGGCGGCCAACGGCGGAACGCTGTTTCTTGACGAAATTGGCGATCTTCCCCTGGAACTGCAGGCCAACCTGCTGCGCTTCCTGCAGGAGAAACATATCGAGCGGGTAGGCGGCAGCCAGCCGATCGATGTCGATGTGCGGGTGCTGGCGGCCACTCATGTGGATCTGGAAAAAGCGATTACCGCCGGGCGCTTCCGTGAGGATTTGTATTACCGCCTCAACGTTCTGCAAGTGGTCACTGCGCCGTTGCGTGACCGACACGGCGATCTGTCGATGCTGGCCAACCATTTTGCCCATTTCTACAGTCTGGAAACCGGGCGGCGGCCGCGCAGTTTCAGCGAGGACGCCTTGGTGGCGATGGGCAAGCATGATTGGCCGGGTAATGTGCGTGAGCTGGCTAACCGGGTCAGGCGTGGCCTGGTATTGGCCGAAGGGCGGCAGATCGAGGCGCAGGACCTGGGCTTGCTGCCCCAGCATGCGTTTGCGGCGAGTATGGGGACGCTTGAGGATTACAAGCATCTGGCCGAGCGTCAGGCGTTGTGCGATGTGCTGACCCGTCACAGTGACAATTTGAGCATTGCCGCCAAGGTGCTGGGGATCTCCCGGCCTACGTTCTATCGGTTGTTGCACAAACATCAGATTCGCTGAAGGTTGCGCCTGTAGGAGCGGGCTTGCCCCGCGATCGCGGTGTGTCTGGAAAACCGCGATCGCGGGGCAAGCCCGCTCCTACATCACATCAGAAGTAGTACGGGAATTTCAGGCTGAAGGAGAAATCTGGCGAGTCGTCGGTCAGACCGATGGCCAGGTTCGGAACGATGGTCAGGCTGTCGGTGGCCGCCAGGGTCATGCCGATGTTGAAGTTGGCCGCGTTGTAGTCGCTGCTCGGCACATCCTGCCAGTCGCCACCATCAGGTTTGATCTTGCTTTTGTTGGCAAACTGGTCGGAGAACGAGAACGACATACTCATTTTTTCGTTCAAGGCAAAGGCAATACCGACACCGATCTGCCAGGAGTCACCGAGTTTCACGTCACCAGGCACTTTGGTGTTGATGGTGGGGCTGATGTCGCTGAACGAGTCCTGCATGTTGTAGGTGTACGACAGGCTGCCGAACAGCACGGCAGGGTCATAGGTCTTGACCAGTGAGATACCCGGTGAGATCGCCCAGACGCCGTTGCCGGTCGGCAGGTCTTCAGGTACCGACAGGTTGTCGTTGGTGGGGTCGTTGACCAGTTTGATGCCGTACGGATCATCACCGGTGGGGGCTTTGACCCGCAGGGTGAACACCGCATCAGGCCAGTTTTCGGACTCATCGAGGAATTTGTAGGCCACGCCGACGTTGACATCGCCGATGGTCGGGTCGCGGGTCACGGTGGCGTCTGAGGTAACCGGGCCGGCACCGCCTGCGCCGCCAGACGAGTAAGTGGACTCGCGGTACACCACCGGAACGTTGATGTCGAACTGCCAACGCTGGTCAAGGTTGTAGCGTGCGGTCAGGTCCAGGGTCCAGTTGTCGGCCTTGATGCGGTCAAGGTTGATGTTGCCAAGGAAAATCGAGTCCAGCGCCAGGAAACCGTTAAGGACCAGGGCGCGGGTGTCATAGTGCGTGTAGGTCAGGCCGGTTTCGACGCTGAACTTGCCACCGCCGAAAAAGCCGCTGGCTTCGTCGTACAGGTTGGACACGCTTTGTGCGGGTTCGGAGTTTTCCTGGAGCGACTGGCCATAGGAACTGCCCGAGGTACCAGGCGCACCGGCAGCCACCGTCTGCGCACTCCTGGTGGGGTCGGCAGGAGATTTGGTCAGGCGTTTGGGGGCAGGGGCAGCGGGTGTTTCCTCGACTTGACGCACGCGTTGTTCAAGTACCATCAGCGCTTGCTGTTGTGCCTGGTAACGCTGTTTCAACTCCATCAGTTCTTGTTTTAGTGCTTCGACCTGGGGGTCCGGTGCTGCGTAGAGCATTGTCGCCGGGGCCAGGCTACTGATACAGACAATAGCTCTGAGCGATAACAAACGGTGCATGGGTTAGCCGTCCCTTCTAACTGCATTTGATGAGACTGAGCGTAGATCAGAATCCGAGAGTGCGAAGACCTTTGAGCTGGTCAAGGTTGCCACTCACGGCTCCCGCGCTCGCTACGTTGTCTCGCAGCACGACGTTGAGGGATGTGAAGTTTCTGACCTGGTTGCCGCCGCCGAGCAATGTGGTGTTCTGCATCAGGCCACCCTGAGCCAGGCGTTGCATGGTGGCGCCCTGGTTGTTGTTGGCGATGATGTTCAGTTGCACGCCGGTACCGGTCGAGGACACACTCAGCGAGCCCGCGCCATTGTTGCCAGTCATGGTGGTGCCGGCGACTAACGGTCTGCCCTGTTGTTGCGTTGCAGGCGCCTGGTTGCCCTTGGTGACGTTGATGTCAACTTTGTTGTAAGCGGTGTTGTTGTCACCGGCCGCGCGCACGATCTGTGTGACGCCTTCGGTGGTATTGAGGCCGCTGCCGCCGGTTACCGTGCCGGTGCCGGGCCCTGAGCCTTGCCCGCGCGTGGGGCCATTGCCTTTTTCGTTGATCATCGACACATAGAACTGTGGCTTGATGGTCGACTGCTGGATTTGCATCTCTGACCGTGCGCCGATGACGTCACCTTTGGCGTTCTGCCAGGTGCTGGTCATGACTACGCCAAAGCTGATGATGCGTCCGGGCATGACATAACGGCCACGCAGGTTGGCCATTTCATGGTCTTTCAATTCGATGGGTTTGAAAATTTCTGCCTGGGTCGGCAGGCTGACGGCCAGGCAAGCCACGACCAGCCAGGTTGGAGTCTTCATGGGATGCTCCCGGAGCGTCGTGCTCCTTGTCATTAGAAGAAGTCGCTTTGAATGAATCCGAAATCCATTAACTGTGCGTCCTGCACCGGGGTGAAGTTGTTGATGCGGTCTTTGGCGGTCAGTGGCATGGGTGGGTCGAGCAAGGCGTTGGTCTTGTCGTAACCCTTGCCGATCACGGCGAAGATGATGCCGTTCCAGCCTTTGACAAAGTCGTCGATGGTGAAGCGTTTATGGCCCAGTACCGGGTCGCCGATATACACCCAGCCGTTATGGACTTTCTGCATGACGACAAAGTGTTTGTAGCCTCGGATATCCATGAGCACGACCACTGGAATCTGGATGCTCTTCAGTGTGTCGGGTTGTACCCGGTAACCGCGGGCGCGCATGCCCAGGCTTTCTACATAGCGTTTCATGTCGAGCATCGAAAAGCCCTGGACACGGACCAGGTCCTGATCGGAGTGAGCCAGCATGCCTTCGATGATCTGTGCTTCATCCACGTCCAGCCAATAGGCCTGGCGCAAGATGGTTGCCAGCGCAGCAGCGCCGCAACTGAAGTCGGTTTTCTGTTGCACCAGGTCGACGAACTTGCGCTCGCGCACGCTTTGGATCGGCTTGTATATCACCGCACCGCCGGGTAGGACGGAAAGCGGCATCTGCGCCGCTTCGCTCACACTGGCAAGGCAAAGGAGAAACGCCAAGGCGAAAATGCGCATAGTCGGAACGCCTACTGGTTCGGTTGAGAAAAGGCCCCCCGAAGGGGGCCTCCAGGCTTCGCCAATCAGAACGATTGGTTGGAAATGGCCAGCGAGTTGCTTTGCTGGTTGCCTACACCAGCAGCCACGTTCACGCCCAGGTTGCCACTGTTGCCATTGACCGAACCATTGAGGGTTGCGGTGTTGGTTACAGGGTTGGCCCAGCCGGTTGGGGTCAGCACTTGATAAGAGTAGGAGTTACTCAAATCATAGGAGCTGGTTTCGAGGAAGTGCTTCTCGTGTTCGTACTCAGACTCAGACGCTTGGTTGCCGTCTTTATGGAACGTGGTTTCGAAGGATTTCTCGAAGTTAGAGTTGAACTCTTTATCCCAATCAGAGTGCGACTCTTTGTTCCAGGTTTTGTTGACTTCGACGTTCAACGTTGCGTTCAGGTTGGCTTCGAACTCACTGCTACGGGAGCCTTCGTTGCGACGACCATAGTCCCACTCGGAGCTCCTGTCACCATCCACATGGGCTTCCAGCGTGGCAAACAGAGTACCGCCCTTGGAGCCGCTGGCTTCATGGTTTTTGCTGCCGTTGGCGTCAAAGTGGCTATTGCCGTTCGCCGTCCAGCTGCTGTTGCCATTAACCTCGAAGTTCGAGGACTGGCTTTGGCTGCCGCTGGCTTCGGTGTCTTTCTGGTACGAGGTACGGCCAGTGGCAGTTTTGGTCACCGTCAGCGTGTCTACGCGGTAGGTGCGGTCAGCATCGTTGATCACCGTCAGGCCTGGGCCGTCTTGGTCGGCACTGGCGGTGGCAGTGGCATTACCCAGAGGTGCATTGGTGTTGGCAATGGCCATGGTGTTTTTCTGCTGGTTCAGGTCGCCGCCAGCAATGTTGATGCCCATGTTGCCGCTGCCTTCACTGCCCGATCCGTTCATGATCGCAGAGTTGGAGCTGCCGTTGTTGTAGACCTTGTTGTTGTTGCTGTATTGCCTGACTCTGGCGGTGGCTTCGGAGGTGCCGAAGACGAAGCTGTTGTCGATCGCGCTGGAGTCGGAGCCGGCGTTGGCAATGGCCGCGGCGTTGTCCTGTTGGTTACCAGCACCTGCCGCCACGTTGACACCCACGTTACCGCTGGTCCCGGTGGCAGACTCGCTCATTTCGGCTTCGTTTATCGTGCCGTTGTTGACGATTTTGTTGTTGGTGCTGCTTTGCTTGTCGTGAGCGTTAGCAGTGGCGTCGACATAAAACGCTTTAGGTGGAGGAGTGTGGTTGCCATGGTGATGGCCATTACCACGCCGGTCGTTCTGTTCAGCTTGTACAGCAACAGCCATGATCGCAGCAATTGCGAAAACCAGAGGCTTGAGTGCCATCGAGGGTTTCATGGTGATTCTCCGTACTTTATTTTAGGTTAAGTGTTGTTTCTACCTATTTGGGTCAGTCCGCGACCCGTACGCTCAGGGAGTTGGCCGTTCGGTTTCCCACCCCGGCGCTCTGATTCAACTGGATCACCCCACGGCTACCGGTGAAGGCCCGGTCACTGGTCGTGACCTGGCGATAGCCGGGGTTAGAGGCAGTTGGATCGGAGCTGTTGAGCAGCGCCACGTTCTGCTGCATGAGGACGCTGTCGTCGATACTTTGTGGTTGTGCACTGAGGGTGATGCGCAGTGCGTTGGCTTGCTGGTTGGCGGCACCTGCGCTCTGGTTCACACCCAGTGCGCCGCTGCCATGGCTGAAGGCGTCGCCCTGGATGCCCGAGTTGGCCGCCATGTTGGGGTCTACGACGGTATGCAGGCGTTGGCGAATGTGCGTGGTGGCGCTGGCGTTGTGGCCCACGGCGATGGCCCGGGCGTTGACCTGTTGCTGCAGATCGCCAGCCGCCTGGTTGACCGCAAAATTGCCCTGGTACTGCTTACCGGAGCTGTCGATATTGGCGTTGTTGATCATGGGGACTGAGCTGGTCACGGGGGGCTGGGCGAAGGCCGGTGCACTGCAAAACATCGCCACAATCAGCAGTGTGTGCCTCATCTCACTTGCCTCCGCCGGTCAGGATCTGCAGCGGCGCCAGGCCTTTCTGCACGCTGGAGTTGACCATGTTGGAGATGCCGTTACCGCCGCCTGTTGCGCGGCCACCGGCCAGGTTGGGCAGTTGTGTCTGGTTGCTGATGTTGGCACCCAAGTTGCTGGTCTGTTGGGTAACCATGGCGCTGATACCAGAGCCGCTGCTGATCCCGGCAAAGTCGCCATCACTGAGCTCATTGGTTTGTTTGAGGATATGCGCGGAGGGGTTGGCGTTGACGGTGACAGGATTGGGATCAGGCACCAGGGGCGGGCGCATGGCGTTGCGCGTCTGCACGTCGCGGGTAATGATGATAATCCCGTTTTCGGCCTGGACCGGCACACTGAAGCTTGATCCTAAAGCACATCCGACCAGCAGGAGGCGATAAATGCCTTTATCTAATTTCCTCACGGTGGCGCTCCCTTCTTCGGTTCGCTGGCCTAGTCAGCGTTGCGAGGAGAAGAGCAGAAGCTGTGCCGCTTTTTGATAGTGTTTGAAAATCAAAAGCTTATGTAACAAAGCTAAGCGCCGAGGGATTCAGTTGTATCAACCTTGAGACAGATTTTGGCCTCGGCAGCGTTTATTGCGCCGCTGGCCTTGCTCAAAGGGCATTTGCGTGGGGTGTATCAGCGCCTTAACACCACCCCCGGCTTTGGGGATGAGTGCCCAATTGCGGGGGCTTTGCGGTGCTGGGGTGTATCAGGGGGTTAACAATCGATGGCCTGGCGATCAGCCTTCAAGCAGCTGCGCTACCGCAGTCAATGCCGCCACGCTGCGCTGCGGCCAGTCGCCGCCAATCACGTTGACGGGTTGCTGATGGCGCTGCAACCACGCCAGGCTATCGGTGAAGAACGCCTGGCGCTGCTGCAGCGCAGGCTGACAGCGCTGACCATCGCTGACCCAGTTGACGCCTGCAGGGTCGAGCAGCAGGTGCAGGTCATAGCGACGATCCAGCAACGCCTGTTCAATCCAGGCCGGGCAATCGCCGAACAGCACACGGCTCCATAGCATATTGCTCAACAGGTGGGTATCGAGGATCAGCAGCTCGGGCTGGCGGGCACGTGCGGCGTCTTCCCAGGCCAGTTGGCCATGGGCGATCGTTGGAATGTCGGCGTAGCAAGTATCCCGGCCTTGTTCATCAATGAAGTGGCGGACATATTCGCCCACCAGTTCACCGCCAAAGCGCGCCTGGATCTGGCTGCCGAGCCAGCTTTTGCCGCTGGACTCGGGGCCGCTCAGTACCAGGACTTTCATAGGCTGACCAACGCCGGGTCGCGGCGCCACTCGAGCCAGCCGCGCACGGCGATCAGGGTGAGCACCGCAAAAAATCCGGCGGTGAAGTACAGCTGCTGGTGCAGGTACTGACCGACGTAGATCACATCCACCACCACCCACAATGGCCAGCACTGCAGGCGCTTCTGGGCCATCCACAACTGCGCGACCAGGCTGAAACCGGTCAGCGTGGCATCCAGCCAGGGCAGGGCTGCGTCGGTCCAGTGAGCCATGGCTGCCCCGAGGCAGACACTCAGCACCAGCCCCGACAGCAACCCGCCAAGCAGCGCCGGGGCGTGCAGGCGCGACACCTGACGCGCGGCCTTGACCTGATCCGGACGTTTCCACTGCCACCAGCCATACAGCTGCAGCACCGCGTAGGCCAACTGCAGAAGCATGCCCGAGTAGAGTTTCACTTCATAGAACAGCCAGCCATAGATCAGCACCATGACCAGGCCGATCGGCCAGCACCAGGCATTCTGTTTGACCGTGAGCCACACGGCAGTAACGCCGAGTATCGCGGCGATGAGTTCAAGGCCGGACATCGGCGTTCCTTGGCACATTCGGGGGGAGGGCGGCGATTGTACCTGCTCGAGTCGTTTCTGCCATCCTGGTGGCGTTTGCTCGCGCTCAGCAAGCACAGCAGATGAATCAGTCTGCTTGATTAGTAGCGGCGAATGCTACGCAGCCCGTCCAACCGCTGGCGTATGGCTTTCGGCCACCCTTTTGCCAGTTCCCTGCAGGGTAAAGCCTCCTTGGATGATGGAGGCTTTACCTTGAAACCAACGCCGCTGAGGGTCTACTGGCAGAAATATCAGGTGCTGAATCACACCCGAAACTGACGCAGCAATTGCTCCAGTTGCGTGCTCAGCTGGTTCAGCGCTTTACCGGCGTTGCTCGATTGCTGCGCCGCCAGGGCGGTGTGCTGAGACAAGTCAGCGGTTTCGGTCACGCTGCGATTGATGTCCTCCACCACATGCGATTGCTGCAACGTGGCGCTGGCAATCGAAGCGTTGAGGGCGGTGAGGTTATGCAGCGCCGTGCTGATGGCGTCGAGGCTGGTGCCCGCCTGGCTGGCCTGTTCGATGGTCTGGCGCGATGCGGTGCTGCTGGCGTCGATCGCTTTGACTGCCGCCTCCGACTGGCCCTGCAAATGCTCGATCATGCTCTGGATTTCTGCGGTCGACTGCTGAGTGCGCTGAGCCAACAGGCGAACCTCATCGGCAACCACGGCAAACCCGCGCCCTTGCTCACCGGCGCGGGCGGCTTCGATGGCGGCGTTCAGGGCCAGCAGGTTGGTTTGCTCAGCGATCGAGCGGATCACCTCCAGCACGCTGCCAATGCGTGTGCTTTGGCTGGCCAGGGTCTGGATCACGGTGACGGCTTCATCGATGGTCGCCGACAACTGATCAATCTGCTGCAAACTGCCGTGAATGCTTTGCTGGCCTTGTTCGGCACGCTGTTGTGCGTCGCGCATTTCGCTGGAGGCTTGTTCGGCGTTTCTGGCGACGTCCTGCACGGCGTAGCTCACTTCATTGATGGCGGTCGCTACCTGTTCCATCTGCGCCGATTGCTGCTCGCTGTGTTGCTGAGCCTGGTTAGCGTTGCTGCCGACATCGACCGCCGATTGCCCGAGGGCGTGGGCTGCGCCCTGAAGTTGGCCGATAACCCCCTGCAGCTTGCTGGTAAAACGGTTGAAGTGTTCGCCCAGTTGCGTCACTTCATCGCGGCCATGGGTATCCAGGCGCCGGGTCAGGTCGCTTTCACCGCTGGCAATCATGGCCATGGCATCCACGGCTTCCTGTAATGGCCGGGCGATGCTGCGAGCGATCAGCACCACCAGCAAGGTCATGACCGCGGCAATGCCAAGCCCCAACAGCGAGGCGTCTCGCACTTGGCGCATGAACTCCTGCTGCATGTCGTCGATATAGACCCCGGAGCCGATAACCCAGCCCCACGGCTTGAACAATTGGATATAGGAGGTTTTTTCCACCGGCTCGCTGGCACCCGGCTTGGGCCAGCGGTAGTCAATGCTGCCTGCGCCTTGTGCCTTGGCCAACACCACCATTTCGCTGAACAGGGCGAAGCCGTCCGGGTCGCGTATCGCTGAAAGGTCTTGGCCGTCGAGCTTGGGGTTGGTCGGATGCATGATCATCTTCGGCCCCAGGTCGTTGATCCAGAAGTAGTCGTTCTGGTCGTAACGCAGGCCGCGTACCACGCTCAAGGCTTGCTGCTGGGCCGCTTCACGGCTCAGGCTGCCGGCCGCTTCCAGGCCCTGGTAGTAGGCCAGTACGCCGGCGGCGGCCTCCACGACATGGCGGGTCTTCTCGGCCTTTGCCAGGTACAGGTCACCGTGGATCTGCCTGAGCATCAACATGCCCAGGGCCAACAACATCACCACTGCCACGATCAGAATCAGCCACAAGCGGCGGCTGATCGACATAGTGCGTAGAGTCTTCATGCAACGGTCACCCCGCATTCTTTTTATTGTCTTGCGCATCCCACCATGGTTTTTTTCATCCACCTACTCGACCAAGGCCTAAGTGCTTGATGGGCTGCAGATGTGTAGTGCCGACCAGCAGCGCTTTTTCCAGAGGTCTGATAGGATTTCGGCCCGGTCGGGACAAACCTGAAGGGTGACTGAACTTTTCTGTTGGCTTTGCGACCAACTGTCGCGGCAATCGACCGGGCACTCGAATCCGCTTTGGCTTGTGGAAACTATAACGGGGGCATGCCTTGGGCATCGCTTCGTGGGGGAATAATGGATCTTTGGACCGGCTTTCAGGCCGTCATTTTGGGTATTGTCGAAGGCTTGACCGAGTTCTTGCCGATTTCCAGCACCGGTCACCAGATCGTGGTCGCGGACGTGATCAACTTTGGTGGTGAGCGGGCGATGGCCTTCAACATCATTATCCAGTTGGGGGCGATTCTGGCGGTGGTCTGGGAGTTTCGCCGGAAGATTTTCGACGTGGTGCTGGGCTTGCCCAAGGAGCGCCAGGCGCAACGTTTTACCGTCAACCTGCTGATCGCCTTCATGCCGGCGGTGGTGTTGGGCGTGTTGTTTGCCGACCTGATCCACGAATACCTGTTCAACCCGGTCACCGTGGCTGTGGCGTTGGTGGTGGGGGGTGTGATCATGTTGTGGGCCGAGCGCCGTGAGCATGTGATCAGCGTTGAGCAGGTCGATGACATGCGTTGGAGCGATGCCCTGAAGATCGGCCTGGCCCAGTGCCTGGCGATGATCCCGGGAACTTCGCGTTCGGGTTCGACCATCATTGGTGGCCTGTTGTTTGGCCTGTCGCGTAAAGCGGCTACCGAGTTTTCGTTCTTTCTGGCCATGCCGACCATGGTCGGTGCTGCGGTGTACTCGGGCTACAAGTACCGCGAGCTGTTCCAGCCCGGTGACTTCCCAGTGTTCGCGATTGGCTTTGTGGTGTCGTTCATCTTCGCCATGATTGCGGTGCGTGGTTTGCTGCGGTTCATTGCTAACCACAGCTATGCGATGTTCGCCTGGTACCGGATTGTGTTTGGTCTGATCATTCTGGCGACCTGGCAGTTCGGTGTGGTTGATTGGTCCACGGCGCACGGTTGAGCCGATGAGCCGTCCGCAATCGACAACTCGCCGCGCCGCTAGCCCTGATGGCGCGGTTCGGCACCTGCGTAGCAAGGGCCTGGTGTTCATTGGCCTGTGCGTGTTGCCCTTGGTTGGGGCGGTGCAGATGCTACTCAGCGGGCAGTCCTGGCTGCCTGCAGTGGCTTATCCGCTGGTAAGCCTGGTGAGTTTCGCGTTGTATTGGCGGGATAAGCACCAGGCTCGCAATCAGGGGTGGCGAACGCCGGAGAAGGTGCTGCATGCCAGTGAGCTTTGCGGGGGCTGGCCTGGGGCGCTGTTGGCTCAGCAGGCGTTTCGGCACAAGACCCGCAAAGTGTCGTTTCAGTTGAGCTTCTGGTTGATCGTTGCCCTGCATCAGTTGTTCTGGGCCGATTACCTGCTGTTCGGCGGGCGTTGGCTGTAAGGTTGCGGTTATCCGGTAGGAGCGGGCTTGCCCCGCGATAGCGGTGTTTAAGGCACTCCACGATCGCGGGGCAAGCCCGCTCCTACCGGGGTTATATCAGCAGGGCAGGCTGCAGGCGCTTGGGCAGACGTTTGACGACCAGCTGGTGCGAGCGCTACAGCAATTCACGCAGTTCTTCGCCCGCCATAGGGTAGGGCGGCGCCATGCTGATCCAGTGCGCGCGCGCCAGATACGGCGCCGGGCGCACACCAGGGCGGTCGGCGTAGCCAAGGAACAGGTCGCTGTCGACTTTGAATGACAAGCCCGCACCGGCCAGGTCGAGCACAGCAAACATTTTGTTGCCGGCAATCGAGAACACCCGCACACCGCCCCATTTGTAATCTTCCCGCGCGCCGGGCAGGCTCAGGCAATACGCCGCAACCTGCGCTTCGCTCATTGTGCGCTCAGACATACCGCTCTCCACAGTCTGCAAAAGACGCTACCAAATGATCGATCCAGACCCGCACCGCCGGCAGCAAGCCGCGTCGATGGGGGTAGACGGCCTGCAGGTAGCCGCCGGGCAGCGACCAGTCTGGCAGCAGTCGCACCAGCTCGCCACGGGCCAGTTCTTCTTCGCAGTGCATGATCGGCAGGGCAGTGAAGCCCAGGCCAGCCATGGCTGCGGTTTTGCGCACGACAAAGTCGTCAATCGCCAGGCGTGCCTCCAGGGCCACTTCGCGTTTATGCCCGCGGGCGTCGAGTAAGCGCAGGTGCACCAGGCGATCGGCATCCACCGCGCCGAGTACCGGCAAGCCGGACAAGTCCTCGGGGGTGACCGGGGCATGCGCAGCGGCAAAGTCCGGGGCGGCCACCAGGTACATCTGTGCCTGACGCAGACGACGGGTCACCAGTGCCGGGTCTTCATCACCCAGGTCGCGCACCCGCAGGGCCACGTCGATGCCTTCGGTGATCAGGTCTACTCGGCGGTTGAGCAGTACCATATCCAGCTGCACCTGCGGGTACTGCTCCAGAAACTGGCTGATCACTGAAGGCAATAGTGTGTGGGCCAGGCCTACCGGGCAGGACACGCGCAAGCGTCCGCGTGGTTCGCTGGTCATGCTGGCGACCGCTTCGTCGGCCATCTCCGCTTCCAGCAGCATGGCCTGGCAGTGACGCACGTAGCGCTCACCGACTGCGGTGAGCTTGAGCTGGCGGGTGGTGCGCTGCAACAGGCGTGTCCCTAGGCGCTCTTCCAGCTCGGCGATACGCCGTGACAACCGCGATTTGGGGATCCCCAACTGGCGGCCGGCGGCAGCAAAACCACCGGCTTCGACCACCCGGGCGAAGTAGAAAAGGTCGTTGAGGTCTTGCATGGCAATCACCATTGTCCTGTCAGTAGGACAAACTAACGCATTTTTACTGACTTATCAGCTATTCGCTGCGCAGGTAGGATTCTCTCCATCGTGATCGCCCAGATGCGGTCTTCAATCAGGAGAGTCTCATGAAACTGTTGCATATCGATTCGAGCATTCTGGGCGACAATTCCGCCTCCCGTCAGCTGAGCCGCAGCGTGGTCGAAGCCTGGAAAGCCGCCGACCCGTCGGTAGAAGTGGTTTACCGTGACCTGGCTGCCGACGCGATCAGCCACTTCTCGGCTGCCACCCTGGTCGCCGCAGGCACCCCGGAAGCGATGCGCGATGCCGCACAACAGCACGAAGCCCAGTTGAGCAGCGAAACCCTGCAAGAGTTTCTCGCCGCGGACGCGGTGGTGATTGGCGCGCCGATGTACAACTTCACCATCCCGACTCAGCTCAAGGCCTGGATCGACCGCGTTGCAGTTGCCGGTCAGACCTTCCGCTATACCGAAGCCGGCCCTGAAGGCCTGTGTGGCGACAAGAAGGTGATTCTGGTATCCACCGCGGGTGGCCTGCACGCTGGCCAGCCGACCGGCGCCGGTCACGAAGACTTCCTCAAGGTGTTCCTCGGCTTCATCGGCATCACCGATCTGGAAATCGTCCGTGCCCACGGCCTGGCCTACGGTGAAGAGCCGCGCGCCAATGCCATGAGCGCCGCCCAGGCGCAGATCAGCAACGAGCTGTTCGCAGCGGCCTGATCGACACCCGCGTTTCATCAGAACCGACAGCAGGCCATGCTTGCTGTCGGTTTTTTCATGCAGCTTTCATCCGTCCGCGAACGCCTGGCTTTATGCTTGAGCGGTACCCGGCCGTTCACCCGCCGGGCGGGGTGAAGCCGATGGGCAAATGTGCGCTGGTGTGGATGCTGTGCTGGCTTGGCATGCTCAGTTGCGCGCAGGCAGAGCCGGCGCAGCACTGGAGCGTCGGCTTGCACCGCCTGGTGTTTGCCGACCCACTGGACGGGCGAACGGTGCATGCGCTGGCCTTTTATCCCTCAAGCGGTCCCGAACGTGTCAGCCGCCTAGACGGTTATCGGGTTGAGGCCAGTGAGGGGGCCCCAATTGTCATGGGTCGCTACCCGTTGCTGATGCTGTCCCATGGCAATACCGGTACACCGCTGGCCCTGCACGATCTGGCCACTGCCCTGGCCCGTCGCGGGTTTGTGGTGGTGGCGGTGACCCATCCGGGTGATAACGCCCATGACCATAGTCGGCTCGGTACCTTGAGCAACCTCTACGGCCGGCCACTGCAGATCAGCGCGGCGATCACTGCCAGCCTTGCCGACCCGTTTCTGGCGCCCTATGTGAGGGGCAAGCAGGTAGGCATGATTGGTTACTCGGCGGGCGGAGAGACCGCGTTGATACTTTCCGGAGCTCAGCCTGATCTTGAGCGCTTGCGCCACTATTGCCTGGAGCGACCACGGGATGCCGATGCCTGTAAAACCAATGGTGTGCTAATTGCCGACCGTGCCGACCTCAGCGCCGAAGCAGATCCGCGTATCCATGCCTTGCTGCTGATGGCGCCCTTGAGCCTGATGTTCGGCCGCCACGCCTTGGCTCAAGTGAAGGTGCCTGCGTTGATCTACAGCGGTGACAGCGACCAGTTGCTAGCCCTCGACAAGAATGCCCAGGCCCTGGCGCGCAAGCTGCCTATCACCCCCAATTACCGTTTGCTCGCCGGTGCCGGGCACTTCGTGTTCATGGCGCCGTGCGACGATGAGCAGCGTGAGCACATGGCAGCGCTGTGCAATGACGCCAACGGCGTTGACCGCGAAGGCATTCACTTATCATTGCAGGCCGAAGCAGCGCACTTTTTTACCCGCACCCTGGGCCGCCCCGGCCGCGGCGGGCTCGACACTGCAGATCAGTAACGGCCTGCGCGGCGCGCCAACAGCAGGGTCAAACCGACACCCGTCAGCGACAACAGTGCCGCGATACAGAAAATCCAGGCATAGCCCAAGTGCAAGGCCACCGCGCCCATCAACGGCCCGGCAATCGCCAGGGCGAGGTCGAAGAACACCGCATAAGCTCCCAGCCCTGCGCCACGGCTGGACACCGGCACTTGCTTGATGGCTTCCACGCCCAACGCCGGATACACCAACGACAGGCCGAAACCGGTTAACCCCGCGCCGACCAGTGCCAGCACGGGGCTGGGTGCCAGCCACAGCAGCATCAGGCCCAGGGCCTCGGTGCTCATGCAGGCAATCGCCACCGGATAGCCGCCAAAGCGACTGACCGCGTTGACGAACAGCAGCCGCGAGAGAATAAAGCACACGCCAAAGGCGCTCAGGCACCAGGCGGCGCCTTGCCAGCCTTGTTCCAGATAGTACAGAGTAACGAAGGTGGTCAACGTACCGTAGCCGATCGACGCCAGCGTCAGGCCGGTGCCGCAGGGCGCAACCCGTCCGAAGGCAGCCCAGAACGGCAGGCGCTCGCCACGCACCACGGGCATCGAGGCTTTGTTGCGGATCACCAGCAAGGCCAGTGCGGCCAGAACCGCCAGCATCAGCCCCAGGGTGGCAAAGTTCAGCTGGTCCACCAGGATCACCCCCAGAGGTGCACCGATGGCGATGGCGCCGTAAGAGGCAATACCGTTCCAGGCAATTACCCGTGCCGTGTGCTCAGCGCCTACGGCGCCAATGCCCCAGCTTAAGGTGGCGACGCCGATCAGGCCTTGGGCGATGCCGAGAAACACACGCCCGGCGAGCAATGTCAGCAGACTCAGTAACGGCAGCTCAAGCGTCAGTGCCGAGATGACGGTCAAGACGCCGCTCAGCGCAATGCCGATCAACCCATAGATGATTGCCTGCTTGGTGCCTTTGGTATCCGCCACACGCCCGGCAAACGGACGACTCAGCAAGGTCGAGAGGTATTGCAAGCCGATGGTCAGCCCGGCGATGACCGCGCTGAAGCCCAGTTGGTCGTGCACATAGCCAGGCAGAACGGCTATCGGCAGACCGATGCAGAGGAAGGCAATGAAGGTGTAGAAGACGATCGACAGGATCTGCAGAGTGATCGACAGAGAACTGGCAGGCAGGGGTTGAGGCGCAGACATGGGCTCGTTCGCTGGCGGGCGGTGGGAGAGGGTCCATGATCG
This sequence comes from Pseudomonas sp. NUPR-001, assembly GCF_052147955.1. Lineage (NCBI taxonomy): Bacteria > Pseudomonadati > Pseudomonadota > Gammaproteobacteria > Pseudomonadales > Pseudomonadaceae > Pseudomonas > Pseudomonas sp. NUPR-001. Next base: position 3,044,918 of record NZ_CP197353.1, on the reverse strand, counting down.
CTGGTGGTGAAACTAAAAGAAAGCAGGCTAACGATTTTTGTCGGAACGACTATCTGATCCTGGTAGGAGCGGGCTTGCCCCGCGATGCGGTGAAACAGACAAACCGCAATCGCGGGGCAAGCCCGCTCCTACACAGGGGCCGTGTTAAACCACTACACCTTGGCTACGCAGGTAGTCATCGTAAGTACCGCTGAAGTCGGTTACACCGCTCGGGCTCAGCTCGATGATGCGGGTGGCCAGGGACGATACGAACTCACGGTCGTGGCTGACGAAAATCAGCGTGCCCGGGTAGTTCTCCAGCGCCAGGTTCAGCGCCTCGATCGATTCCATGTCCAGGTGGTTGGTCGGTTCGTCCATCACCAGCACGTTAGGCTTTTGCAGGATCAGCTTGCCGAACAGCATACGGCCTTGTTCACCACCGGAAATCACCTTGACCGACTTGAGGATCTCGTCGTTGGAGAACAGCATGCGCCCCAGGGTGCCGCGAATCATCTGCTCGCCTTGAGTCCACTGACCCATCCAGTCGAACAGGCTCACATCGTCTTCAAAGTCGTGTGCGTGATCCTGGGCGTAGTAACCCAGCTCAGCGCTTTCGGTCCATTTCACCGCACCGGCATCCGGGGCCATCTCGCCGACCAGGGTACGCAGCAGGGTGGTTTTACCGATACCGTTCGGACCGATAATTGCCACGCGCTCGCCAGCTTCGACAGTGAAGCTGAAGTTCTGGAACAAGGTCTTGCCTTCAAAACCTTTGGACAGCTTCTCGATGGTCACCGCCTGACGGTGCAGCTTTTTGGTCTGATCGAAGCGGATGAACGGGCTGACCCGGCTCGACGGCTTGACCTCGGCCAGCTGGATCTTGTCGATCTGCTTGGCGCGGGAGGTGGCCTGCTTGGCTTTCGAGGCGTTGGCCGAGAAGCGGCTGACGAAGGTTTGCAGCTCGGCGATCTGGGCTTTCTTCTTGGCGTTGTCGGCCAGCAGTTGCTCGCGCGACTGGGTGGCGGCGGTCATGTACTCGTCGTAGTTGCCCGGGAACAGGCGCAGCTCGCCGTAGTCCAGGTCAGCCATGTGCGTGCACACGCTGTTGAGGAAGTGACGGTCGTGGGAAATGATGATCATGGTGCTGTTACGCGCCGTGAGAATGCTTTCCAGCCAGCGGATGGTGTTGATGTCCAGGTGGTTGGTTGGCTCGTCGAGCAGCAGCACTTCAGGATCGGAAAACAGCGCCTGGGCCAGCAACACACGCAGCTTCCAGCCCGGCGCGACTTCGGTCATCGGGCCAAAGTGCTGTTCCAGTGGAATACCCAGGCCCAGCAGCAGCTCACCGGCACGGGATTCGGCGGTGTAGCCGTCCATTTCGGCAAACTCGGTTTCCAGCTCGGCAACGGCCATGCCGTCTTCTTCGGTCATTTCCGGCAGCGAGTAGATGCGATCACGCTCAGCCTTGACCCGCCACAGCTCCTCGTGGCCCATGATCACGGTGTCGATCACGGTGAATTCTTCGTAGGCGAACTGGTCCTGGCGCAGTTTACCCAAGCGCACGTTCGGCTCGAGCATGACCTGGCCAGCAGAAGGCTCAAGGTCAGAACCGAGGATTTTCATGAAGGTCGACTTGCCGCAGCCGTTGGCGCCGATCAGGCCGTAGCGGTTGCCGTTGTTGAACTTGACCGAGACGTTCTCGAACAACGGCTTGGCGCCGAACTGCATGGTGATGTTAGCGGTGGAGATCAAAGGGCTTACCTATCAATAGCTTACGTCGCTGGCATTGCGGCTGATACCGATTTGATACCAATGTGCAGCTTTTCCAGCTCGCTCCAGTCGGAGCTTGAGTTAATCCAACGCGCATACGCCGACAGCAGCATTTGCATGCTGTGGCCGAACGGTTGGGAGATAAATGCGGGGGTTGAGGCCAGACATTGCGCGTATTGTCGCATAGGTCTGACGACAGTTGTATGGCGGGCGGCAACGATTCCTGGGTTCTTTCAGCACCGGGGCCGATTCCGTGAGTTCGCACGGGACGCCCAAGGCTTGCTACATTCTGTGTCTGCAGTGGCCAGCAAGCGCGAGAACGCACGGCTGATCAAGCTGCCACAGCCATTGCGCTGCTTTTATTTTCTCCCTCATGACTAAGGATGGGTGTGATGTCGAGACCGGTGATCATTAAAAGAAAGGTGCTGTTTGGCGACTGTGATCCCGAAGGGATTGTGTACACGCCCCGGTTTTCCTATTTCGTGCTGGAGGCCGTTCATGAGGCGCTGGGCGTCTGGTTGCAAGGGCCAGGGCTCAGAAGCCTGTTGGGTTTCGACATACTGCCACCGGCCAGAGCGTTCTCTCTGGAGTTTCTACACCCGGTCACCTGGGATGATGAACTTGCGATTGAAGTGCGGGTGTCGAGGGTAGGCGCACATTCTTTCTCATTTTCAGTGGCAGGACGGCTGTCGTCCGAAGTAGTGGCGTTTACTGCCAGCCTGACGCAGGTGTGTGTGTCCCCGCAGACACGTGAGGTTGTCGCGGTTCCTCAACAACTCAGGGCATTGCTTGAATAAAAGGCAGTAATCAATACTGCGACCGATCATTGGGCGGAGCGTAACGATGCATGGGGCAGGGATGGTCGGTGACCTGTTGGTCCTGGGTTTTTACATGATTGGCGCGGTGATCTGGATGTATTTCTGGTTGCTCTGCGTGGCCCATCGAAGCGCTTTGTTCGGGCCAATGAATGGCTTGAAATGGCTGCTGTTGGTGAGCGCATGCATCGTAGTCACTGCAGTCGGCTTGTACCTGGCCGCAGTCGAGACGTTCCATCGTGACAATGCGGATTGGTGGCTGGTGCTGGCTTCGATGGCTATACCTGTGATGGGTATCCAGGCTGTGCGCCTGAAACTGCGCTAAGGCGGCCATCAAGACCGGTCCACAGTAATCGCTGTAGTTGTTTTTATATAGCGACTGCCATGAACATGCGCCGGAAAACATAACTCCAAAGTCAAGAAAAGGGTCGCGTCATGAAAGTCAGTGCACGTAACGTCTTCAAAGGTCAGGTCAGCAAAGTCCAGGCGGGCGCGGTTAACGCTGAGGTCAGCCTGCAGTTGCCCGGCGGTGAGCAGTTGGTCGCGGTGGTGACCATGGAGAGTGTCAACAACCTTGGCATTGCCGTCGGTAAAGAGGCGGTTGCGCTGGTCAAGGCTCCCTGGGTGATGCTGATGACCGAGTCGAGCGATATTCGCCTGTCTGCCCGCAACTGCCTGCAAGGCACAGTGCTCAGCGTCAACGATGGTGCGGTCAATGCCGAAGTGGTGATCGAGCTGGCAGGCGGCACCAAGATCTACTCGATTGTGACGCGTGATGCCGTAGCGGAGTTGGGGTTGGCGCCGGGTGTCAGTGCGACGGCCGTGATCAAGGCCTCACACATCATCCTCGGCGTGCCGGCCTGACGCATAGGTCGTTGCGATAACGCCGCGAGACCTGCCTGGTCCCGCGGCTTGTGCAATGACACAGTATTCATCGGCGTGCTAAACGTAAGCCTGGCCATGAAAGCCGCGGGGCAAACGTTGTAGGCCTGGCATTTGAGTCAGACGCTCGATCCACGCCGAGCGCCAGTCAATCACACTGTGTTGCGCCTTGGCCTTGCGCGCAGCGCGGCGTGCCGCATTGCGTTGTTCGCGACGGGCGTCTTTATAGGCATCGGTATTGCGGCAACTGCGGCATTTGACGCGGTTGAGTTCTCGGGTCGAAATCAGATTATTGCCGTGGTGGCCGCAAGCCAGGTGACCGGCGACCTTGAAGTGAGTGACCATTGGCATTGCCCTCATTACGGTTCACACAGGTTCAGACTTCGGCCTGCGTCATTCGGTTCAGGAGGATGTGTGCTGCTGTACGGCGAACTGTTTGCGAAACCACTCTTCAAGCATGGCTTTTTCCGCATACAGGCGGTCGCTGGTGGCCCGGCGACCGGGACGTTGCAAATACAGTTTGTCTGACAGGTGCGCGTCCGCCTGGCTCAGCGGCTGGCCTTGTTGCGACAACACGTAGTGCAGGTCGATACTGGGCCAGGTGATCTCACGCAAAAAGCGCACGGTGTAGGCTTGCGGGTGCCAGGGCTCGTAACGGCCGGCCAGGTCGATGTCGCGAATATCGATGCGCAGGGTCTGGTTGGCGGGCAGGTAACGCTTGCCCAGGGTCTGCAGGTAACTGCGCAGCTCTTTCATCACATACGCATCGGCCCCGCGCTCATAGCCGTTGCTGTCCAGGCTGGCATCGCGAAAGTGTTCCGGGTTGTCGTAGTTGACCTCGACCGAGCTGGCGGGCGTTGATTGAGCGAAACTGCTCGTTGCCAGCAGGCTCAGGGCAAAAAAGCTCAGGACCGGGCGCATGATTCACCTCCAGGTGCAGCGATCTGCACTATTTTTATTGTACGCCTGCCAAGGCTGGCGGGGCAGGAGGGAGTACCGTGAGCAGGATCGAGCGGTTTGCTGTCAATGCACAAGGTCGCGACTACGCCGTGGGGGATATCCATGGTCACTTTCAGCGCTTACAGACGCAACTGTCAGCGATTGGATTCGATCCTGCGGTAGACCGCTTGTTCAGCGTCGGTGACCTGGTGGACCGCGGCCCGGAATGCACCCAGGCCCTGCATTGGCTGGCGCAGCCGTGGTTTCACGCTGTGCAAGGCAACCACGAAGCGCTGGCTGTGACCCACGTCAGCGGTGGCTGGCTGGACTACGGCCAGTACCGGGCTGCAGGCGGCGGCTGGTTCCTCGACTTGCCGGAAGCCGAACAGGCACGGTTTGCCGAACGTTTTGCCCGCATGCCCTTGGCCTTGGTGGTCGACACTCCTGAGGGCCCGGTCGGCTTGCTGCATGCCGATTGCCCTTGCGCCAGTTGGGCCGAGTGGTGCGAGCAACTGCAAGGGCCGGTGCCGCAGGCGCTGCAGGAATATTGCCAATGGTCGCGGCGTCGGCTCGCGGAAGATGACGAGCGACCGGTAGCCGGATTACGCGCATTGATCGTGGGGCATACCCCGTTGCATGAAGTACGGGTGCTGGGGAACATCTGGCATATCGATACCGGTGGCTGGTCGCGGGGGCACTTCAGCCTGTTGGCGCTCGACACCCTCAGCCTGGCCAATGCTGCGGTAATGGAGTGATCATTCCGACGGTTTTGTCATGCAAACAGTTATTGCGCGCAACTGTACCTTGACCCTTGGGCGTGCCGAGTAGAACCTGCCTGCTCACGCTGTTGGAGCACCTTCATGGACCTGTCGTTACTTGCCCTGTTCGTACCTGCCTGTTTTGCCCTGAACATGGCGCCAGGCCCAAACAACCTGTTGTCACTGAACAATGCCAGTCGCTATGGCCTGCGCACTGCCTGTGTAGCAGGCATCGGCCGGTTGCTGGCGTTCGCCGCAATGATCGTATTGGCCGCCATGGGCCTGGCGGTGGTGCTCTACACCAGCGAATACCTGTTCCTGGGCATCAAGCTGGCGGGCGCCGCCTATCTGTTCTACATCGCCTGGCAGTTGTGGCGCGCGCCGGTGGCGGTTACCCCGGTCAGCAGCGAGCGTCAGGCTGGCACGTTGCGGCTGGCGCGCCAGGAGTTTCTGGTGGCCGCCGGCAACCCCAAGGCAATCTTGATCTTTACCGCTTTTCTGCCGCAGTTTGTCCAGGTATCAAGCCCAGTGCCAGTGTCTGAGCAGTTTGCCTGGCTGGGCGGCTTGTTCCTGCTGCTGGAGTGGGCGGCGATTGCCATCTATGCCTGGTTGGGCGCTTACCTGCAACGCTGGTTCAACCAACCAGCGCCACGGCGTTTGTTCAACCGTGTCAGTGCAAGCTTGCTTGCCTGCGCAGGGTTCGGACTGCTGGCTGCGCGTCGCGCCTGAGCGACCGGGCCGACACGCCGGTGAATATCCAGGTCCTTATAGAGAAAGGGTCTGAGACGGGTGGGGAAATGGCCTAGGCTTATCGCTGAACCGGGCACAAGGAACCGTTGCCCGCCACCTGCCAAGGAGATGTACCGATGCTCTCGACCCTGGAGTTGCGCAACATTATAGAAAGCAGTTTTTTGCCGACCCGCTGCCAGTGCACCCTGGCATCTGACCGTTCATTGACGGTCAAGGTGTTTGACCGCAGCTGTGAGCGGGTCGATTTGTTGGTAACCGGTATCTGCGCCGATGAGTTGACTAGTAGCAGGGCGATTTCCAACTTGATTGTCGGCTTGCGCAATGATCTGGCCGATCAGCGCCAGCAGCGTGCCGGGCGGCGCAGCGACAGCCTTTAATCGCGGTAGAACACCTGCACCAGGTGATAGCCAAACTTGCTCTTGATCGGACCGTGCACAACCCGCAGCGGTTTTTTGAAGATGACCTGGTCGATGGCGCCCACCATCTGCCCCGGACGCACTTCGCCCAGGTCACCGCCGCGTTTGCCGGACGGGCAGGTCGAGTACTTTTTGGCCAGCACATCGAACGCTTCGCCCTTGGCGATACGTTGCTTGAGCTGTTCGGCTTCTTCAGCGGTCTTGACCAGAATGTGCCGGGCCTGTGCTTTCATTTAAAGGTACCTTCGTAAAGCGCTAAAACCGCGCATTATGCCTGATCGCGCAGCTCCGGGCGGTCACGAAATTGCTCAAGGGCTTGCGGGTTGGCCAGCGCGTCGGTGTTTTTCACCGGCTCGCCATGCACCACATTGCGTATCGCCAGCTCGACGATCTTGCCACTGATGGTCCGCGGGATGTCGCTGACTGCGGCAATCACCGCTGGCACGTGGCGTGGGCTGGTGTTGCTGCGGATAACCTGACGAATCCGCGCCTGCAGTGCCTCATCCAGGACCAGGCCATCGCGCAGGCGCACGAACAACACCACGCGCACATCGTTCTGCCAGCGCTGACCAATGGCGACGCTCTCCAGCACCTCGTCGATCTTTTCCACCTGGCGATAGATTTCCGCAGTGCCGATACGCACACCGCCGGGGTTGAGCACCGCATCCGAACGGCCGTGAATCAACATACCGCCTTCAGCGGTTTGCTCGGCATAGTCACCTTGCGCCCAGACGCCCGGGAACTGGCTGAAATAGGCGGCATGGAAGCGTTCGGCCTGAGGGTCGTTCCAGAATCCCAGGGGCATGGCCGGAAAGTGCCGGGTACAGACCAGCTCGCCTTTTTCTCCGATCAGTGCATGGCCGCTGTCGTCCCAGACCGCCACCGCCATGCCCAGGCTCTTGCACTGGATCTGCCCGCGCCGAACGGGCAGTACCGGATTACCGATCACGAAGCAGGAGCAAATATCGGTACCCCCCGACATCGACGCCAGGCACAGGTCTGACTTGAACTCGCGGTATACGTAGTCGTAGCTCTCGGGTGACAAGGGCGAGCCGGTGGACAGCAGCAGCTTGAGCGAGTCGAGGCGATGACTCAGGCGGGGCTGGATGTGCGCCTGTTCCAGCGCGGCGAGGTATTTGGCGCTGGTACCAAAGGCGGTGATCCGTTCGCTGTCGATCAGGTCGAGCAAACGCTCGGGCCCTGGATGGAAGGGTGAGCCGTCGTACAGCACCAGCGTGGCGCCGACCGCCAGCCCGCTGGCCAGCCAGTTCCACATCATCCAGCCGCAGGTGGTGTAGTAGAGCAACACATCATCTGCGCCCAGATCATTGTGCAGGCCGTGTTCTTTCACATGCTGCAGCAACACCCCACCGGCACTGTGGACGATGCACTTGGGCACGCCGGTAGTGCCGCTGGAATACAGAATGTACAGCGGGTGGTCGAACGGCAGCGCGGTGAACTGCGGCTCGCCGCCGGGCTGATAGAAATCGTCCCACAGGCTGACACGGGCGCTGCAGTGAAATTCATCCGCGCGGCTGTGCGCACGGCTGTAAGGCACCACCAGCAGTTGCTCGAGGCTGGGCAGTTGGGCTAGCACCTCATTGATCTTGTCGAGCTGATCGATGTACTTGCCTGCGTATTGATAGCCGCCGCACACCAACAGCAGCTTGGGCTCGATCTGGCCAAAGCGGTCGATAATGCCGTGGGTGCCGAATTCAGGTGAGGAGCACGACCAGATTGCACCCAGGCTGGTGCAGGCAAGCATGGCCACCAGGGTCTGCCAGGTGTTGGGCATGACCGCGGCGACGCGATCGCCGACGCCAATACCGGCGGCCTGGAAACTACGCTGCAAGCCGGCGACCTGTGCGGCCAGTTCGGCGTGACTGATGACCCTGCGTTCACCGTCCTCACGCAGCGAAACCAAGGCCGCTTGGCTATCGCGACGCTTGAGCAGGTGTTCGGCGAAGTTCAACGTAGCGCCGCTGAACCAACGCGCATCGGGCATCTGTGGCCCTTCGTCGAGGACCTCGGTGGCGGGTTGGTGCCAGTGCACCTGGAAAAAATCGGCAAGGGTTTGCCAGAACGCGGCGCGCTGCTCGATGCTCCAGCGGTGCAGTTGCGGATAATCAGCCAACGCCAGCCCGTGCTTGCGATTGACCTCGCGGCGAAAGGCCTCCATGTGGCTGGCCTGAATGCGCGCCTTGCTCGGGCGCCACAGCACTTCGTTCATGCACATCCCCTGTAGGCGCGGGCTTGTTGTAGGAGCGGGCTTGCCCCGCGATAGCGATCTGTCAGGCCCAATATATCGCGGGGCAACCCCGGGCCAACCGTGGTTTCATTCCACTGTAGCGTGCTTCACTTCTGGCGAAGCCGACCAGATGCGGTAACGCACCTCAACGCCTTCCGGCACATAGACCACCACCGGCAGTTTGCTGTTGTAACGCAGCAGGAAGCCATCACCTACCACGGGGACAAAGGCTTGCTGCTGGGTGTTGTTCGGGCAGGCCATCAGGGTCGAGGCCGGGCCCACGACCTTTTCCAGGCGGTAGTAGTTGTAACCCCAACCTTGCAGGGTTTTCTCTTCGAGCGTGCCACCCAGGCGCTGGCGGTTGCAGTCGACTTGCAGTTGCTTACCCGCCAGCACTTCCAGCTTGAAAGCCGACTCATCCGCTTGCGCAGGCAAGTGAATGACCTGGCGGGTAAAGCCTTTTTCAGCCTCGGGATACGGCGCGACATCCTTGAGGCTGGCAGCCTGCACCGAAGTAGCAAGCGCCAGGCTCAGGGTGAACAACGCGGTGAAAGGGGTAGGGCGCATAAGGCCTCCTTGCAGGTAAAAAAGACGATGCCGCAGCCAGATCCCGGGCCGCCCGTCATTGGGCCAGCCAGCCGCCATCGATGTTCCAGGCAGCGCCACGTACCTGACTGCCAGCTTCGCTACAGAGGAACAATACCAGCTCACCCAGGTGTTCGGGAGTGACGAAGGCCAATGAAGGCTGCTTTTCCGCGAGCAGGTCGTGCTGTGCCTGTTGTGCATCAATGCCGGTGGCCGCGCGGTCATCGATCTGTTTTTGCACCAGCGGTGTCAGCACCCAGCCCGGGCAAATGGCGTTGCAGGTGATGTTGCTGGTGGCCGTCTCAAGGCCCACCACCTTGGTCAGCCCGACCACGCCATGCTTGGCCGCCACATACGCGGCTTTGCCGGTGGAGCCGACCTGGCCGTGCACCGAAGCGATGTTGATGATCCGCCCCCAATTGCGCTGACGCATGCCGGGCAGTACCAGGCGTGTGCCATGGAACACGGCGGACAGGTTGACCGCAATGATCGCGTCCCAGCGCTCTACGGGGAACGCTTCGACCGCCGCCACATGCTGGATGCCAGCATTGTTGACCAGAATATCGACACCGCCGAACTCGCGTTCGGCATAGGCGAACAGGTCTTCGATCTGGGCCACGTCGCCCAGGTCAGCCGGGTGGTGGCCGACCCGCGTACCGTGGCGGGCCACCTCGGCAATTGCCGCGCTGGCATCGCCAAAGCCGTTGAGGATCAGGTTGGCGCCGGCACGCGCCAGGACGTGGGCGATACCCAGGCCGATGCCGCTGGTGGAGCCGGTGACCACTGCTGTTTTGCCGTTGAGTTGCATAGCGTGCTCCTTAGACGATACCGGTCGCGTAGAAGGTGGCGATTACCACAAACACCGCCAGGGTCTTGATCAGGGTAATGCCGAAAATGTCTTTGTAGGCTTCGCGGTGGGTCAGGCCCGTGACCGCCAGCAGGGTGATGACCGCGCCGTTGTGCGGCAGGGTGTCCATGCCACCGCTGGCCATGGCGGCGACGCGGTGCAGCACTTCAAGGGGAATGTTGGCGGCATTGGCAGCGGCGATGAAACTGTCGGACATTGCTGCCAGGGCAATACTCATGCCTCCCGATGCGGAGCCGGTGATACCGGCGAGCAGCGTCACGGTAATCGCTTCGTTGACCAGCGGGTTGGGGATAGCGCGCAGGGCATCAGCCAACACCAGAAAGCCCGGCAGGGAGGCGATCACCGCACCAAAGCCGTATTCGGAAGCGGTGTTCATCGCCGCCAGCAGCGCGCCGCTGACGGCGCTTTTGCTGCCCTCGGCCAGGCGGCTCTTGATCGCGCCAAAGCCAGCCACCAGCACCAGCAGGATACCCAGCAGCAGGGCGGCCTCGACGGCCCAGATTGCGGTCAGTTTGGCGATGTCGGTCTGTACCGGTGCGCTCATGCCGGGCAGGCTGAGGCTGTGGGTTTTGCCATACCAGGCCGGAATCCAGTGGGTGAACAGCAGGTTCATCACCCCCACCAGCAACAGCGGCGACAGCGCCAGTAATGGGTTGGGCAGCTTGAGATCGGCCGCAGTTTCCGGCTCGTTGCGCAGGTCGGTGCCGTAACCTTCACCGGCGCGCAGGGCCTTGTTGCGCTGGCGTTGCAGGTACAGCATGCCGGCGCAGAACACGAACAGCGTGCCGATCAGTCCCAGCCACGGCGCGGCCCAGGCGGTGGTGTTGAAGAAGGTACTGGGGATGATGTTCTGGATCTGTGGGGTGCCGGGCAGGGCATCCATGGTGAAGGAAAACGCCCCCAGGGCGATGGTCGCCGGAATCAGGCGTTTGGGGATGTTGCTCTGGCGGAACATCTCGGCGGCAAATGGATACACCGCAAACACCACCACGAACAACGACACGCCGCCGTAGGTGAGCAGCGCACACACCAGGACGATCACCAGCATGGCCTGGCGGGTGCCGAGCAAGCGAATTGCTGCCGCGACGATCGAGCGGGAGAACCCGGACAGCTCGATCAGTTTGCCGAACACGGCACCGAGCAGGAACACCGGGAAATACAGTTTGATGAAACCGACCATTTTTTCCATGAACACGCCGGTAAAGGCCGGGGCCACAGCGGAAGGGTCGGTGAGCAGTACCGCGCCGAGGGCGGCAATCGGGGCGAAGAGGATAACGCTGTAACCACGGTAGGCAGCCAGCATCAGCAGCGCGAGGGCTGCCAGGGCGATGATCACACTCATCGAGTGTCTCCTTGGTGAATCTTGTTTTTGTTGGGTTGCAGGAGATAGCGAGAACCGTGCCAGATCGTTAAGTCATTGAAATATATGAGTATTTATAGGAATTTATAATTGATTGTCTCTGATGTGAGACGGTTGGTCGCGGGGCAAGCCCGCTCCTACAGGGCCTTGTAGGAGCGGGCTTGCCCCGCGATAGCAATCTCAAATAAGAAACAGAAGTCTCGCTATTGAGACGAAAGCCCCAGCGCCACCAGTTTCTTGTACAGGGTAGACCGCCCCAACCCCAGCTGCCGCGCGGCCTCCGGTACGTTGCCGGCACAACGCGCCAGGGTATTACTCAACAATTGCCGCTCAAACTCGGCACATGCCTGCTTGTAGCTCAGCTGTGGTACTTGCGCTTGCACGGGCGCCAGGTTGCCCAGGGCGGCATGCAGGTCTTTGGCCGACAAACGCGGCTGATCAGCTAACAAGGTGGCGCGCTCCAGCACATTGCGCAGTTCACGGATATTGCCCGGCCAGGCATGCCGGGCAAGCAGCGCCTGGGCGTCGTCATCCAGCTCATGGCGGCTACCCAGCTCTTCGAGGATCGTTTCACTCAGCGCTGGCAGGTCGTCAAGGCGCTCGCGCAGCGGCGGCACCTGAATCGGCAGCACATTCAAGCGGTAATACAGGTCAGCACGAAACTCGCCCCGGACCATGGCGGCGCTGAGGTCGGTGGACGTTGCGGCGATGATCCGCACGTCGCTGCGCATCATCTGGTTGGAGCCGACCGGCTCGTATTCCTTCTCCTGCAGCACGCGCAGCAACTTGCTTTGCAGCGGTAGCGGCATGTCGCCGATTTCATCGAGGAACAGGGTGCCGCCTTCAGCCAACTGCAGCTTGCCCGTGCGCCCTTTGCGATCGGCGCCGGTGTAGGCCCCGGGCGCTGTGCCGAAGAACTCGGCTTCCAGCAACGTCTCCGGAATGGCCGCACTGTTGATGCTGACAAACGCCTTGTGCGCGCGGGAAGAGGCGGCATGGATGGCATGCGCCAGCAGTTCTTTGCCGGTGCCGGTTTCACCGAGCAGCAACACCGCCGAATCACTGCTGGCCCCACGCCGGGCCCGGCGTTTGACTTCGAGGCTGGCGGCGCTGGTACCGATGAATTGAGCAAAGCTGTACTTGGCCTGACGGGCCTTGAGCAGCGAGCGAGTGGAGGCCAGTTCCTGCTGCATGCTGGCGTAGCGTTTGAGCAGCGGTGACAGGCTGCGCAGTTCATCGAACAGGGCAAATCCGATCGCGCCGATCAGCGCGCCGTCAGCGTCATGCACCGGCAGGCGCATGACCACCAAGGGTTCCTTCGGGGTGTCGAGCATGTCGAGCAGAATCGGTCGGCCGTTGTTCACCACCTCACGCATGAGGCTGCCGGGAATCACGCTTTCGCAGGGCTGGCCAATCACGCTGGTGGCATCTTCAAGGCCAAAGCGCCGCGCGTAGCGTTCGTTCATCCAGACGATGCGCGCATCGCGGTCGACAATCAGCGTGCCTTCACTGGACTGCTCGATGATTTCGAACAACGACCGAATCGCCAGTTGGCGCACCTGCTGGTAATCCTTGAGGCTGTCACTGGCAGGCATGCGCCGCTCCCTGAAGATCAAAAGGGGCGATTATGCCCGTGGATCGAAGGCTTCGCGCAAGGCATCGCCAATGAACACCAGCAGCGACAGAATCAAGGCCAGGGCAAAAAACGCGGTAAAGCCCAGCCACGGGGCTTGCAGGTTCTGCTTACCCTGGTTGACCAGCTCACCGAGCGAGGCGCTACCGGCGGGCATGCCGAAGCCGAGAAAGTCCAGGGCGGTGAGGGTGGTGATGGCCCCGGTGAGAATGAATGGCAGGTAAGTGAAGGTGGCATTCATGGCATTGGGCAGGATGTGCCGCAGAATCACGCCGCTGTCCTGCAGGCCCAGTGCCCGCGCGGCCTGTACGTACTCAAGGTTGCGTCCGCGCAAGAACTCGGCGCGGACCACATCCACCAGTGCCAGCCAGGAAAACAGCGCCATGATCCCCAGCAACCACCAGAAGTTGGGTTCGACAAAACCGCTGAGGATGATCAGCAGGTAGAGCACCGGCAAGCCCGACCACACCTCCAGCAGGCGTTGCCCGATCAGGTCGACCCAACCGCCGTGGTAGCCCTGCAAGGCGCCAGCGGCGATACCGATCACGGTGCTGATCAGCGTCAGTGCCAGGGCGAACAGGATCGACACCCGGGTGCCGTACAGCACTCGCGCCAGCACGTCGCGCGCCTGATCGTCGGTGCCCAGCCAGTTGACCGCTGACGGCGGGCTGGGCGTGGGTTGCTGCAAGTCGTAGTTGGGCGTATCGGCGCTGAACGGGATGGGCGCGAACAGCATCCAGCCGTTCTGTTCCTTGATCAGTTGCTGCACATACTGGCTGCGGTAGTCCGGCTGGAACGGCAGTTGGCCGCCGAAGGTCTGTTCGGTGTAGCGCTTGAACGCCGGGAAGTACAGCTGCCCTTTGTAGCCCATCAGTAATGGCTTGTCGTTGGCCACCAGTTCAGCGCCCATGCTCAGGATCAACAGGGCGATGAACAACCACAGGGAAATCCAGCCACGGCGGTTGCGGCGAAAGGCGTGCAGGCGCCGACGTGAAATGGGCGAGAGGCTGAACATCAGTGGGCCCTCGTGGCAAAGTCGATGCGCGGATCGACCAGGGTGTAGCACAGGTCACCGATCAAACGGATCAACAGGCCGAACAGGGTGAAGATGAACAGTGAACCGAATACCACCGGGTAGTCCCGCGATACCGCGGCTTCGTAGCTCATGCGCCCCAGGCCATCGAGGGAGAAGATCACCTCGATCAACAGCGATCCGGCAAAGAACACGCTGATCAGCGCTTGGGGAATGCCGGCCACCACCAGCAGAATCGCGTTGCGAAACACATGGCCGTACAGCACGCGACGCTCGCTCAAGCCTTTGGCGCGGGCGGTAATCACGTACTGACGGGTGATTTCGTTGAGGAACGCGTTTTTGGTCAGCAAGGTCAGGGTCGCGAAGCCGCCGATCACCAGAGCGCCGACCGGCAGCACCAGGTGCCAGAAGTAGTCGGCCAGCTTGCCCAGCAGGCTCAATTGATCGAAGTTTTCCGAAACCAGGCCACGCACGGGGAACCAGTTCAACGATGTGCCCCCGGCAAACACTACAATCAACAGCAAGGCAAACAGAAACGAGGGCAGGGCATAGCCGATCACGATCAGGCTGCTGCTCCAGGCATCGAACGCCGAGCCGTGGCGCACGGCCTTGCGGATGCCCAGCGGAATCGACACCAGGTAGGTAATCAAGGTGGCCCAGAAGCCCAGCGACAGGGTCACCGGCATTTTTTCCAGAATCAGGTCAGTGACCTTGGCGCCTCGGAAGAAACTGTTGCCGAAATCCAGGCGCGCGTATTGGTTCAGCATCAGCCATAGGCGTTCCGGTGCCGACTTGTCGAAACCGTACTGACGCTTGATGTCTTCGATCAGCTTGGGGTCCAGGCCACGGCTGGCCCTGGAACTGCTGTGCACAGTTTCCACGCTGGCGCCCGGCGCGCCGCCACCAATGCCTTGCAAGCGCGCGATGGCCTGTTCCACTGGTCCGCCCGGTGCGGACTGAACGATGACGAAGTTGACCAGCAGAATGATCAGCAAGGTCGGGATGATCAGCAGCAAGCGGCGCAGGATGTAAGCCGTCATCGCGGCTCCTTGAGGCGCTCGGCCATCTGCACATTGGTCAGCGCCGTGGGGCTGACTTCCCACCAGCTGTCCAGACCTTCGTCGTTACTCGGCTGCACCTTCGGCAGGCCGAAGCGGTTCCACCACACGGTCGAGCTGCCGGGGGGGTAATAGTTGGGAATCCAGTAGTAGTTCCAGCTCAGCACCCGATCCAGGGCATGGGCATGGCGCAGCATGTCGGCCTTGGTCTCGGCTTTGACCAGGCCGTCGAGCAGGCGGTCTACCGCCGGGTCCTGCAGCACCATGTAGTTGTTCGAGCCCGGGTCGCTGGCCGCCGCCGAGCCAAAGAAGTTGTACAGCTCAAGCCCCGGCGATGGCGTTACCGGGTAGCCGGTGACAATCAGGTCATAGTCGCGGGCCATCAGGCGATTGACGTACTGCGAGGCATCGATGCGGCGGATCTCCAGGGTGATGCCAATCTGCGCCAGGGTACGTTTCCAGGGCAGTAGCAAGCGCTCGAATCCGGCCTGGCCGTTCAAGAAGGTGAACTGCAGCGGCTCGCCCTGGGCATTGACCAGCTGATCGCCTTGCGGCTTCCAGCCGGCAGCCTCGAGCAGCGCCAAGGCCTGCAATTGCTTGTCGCGAATCAGCCCCGAGCCGTCGGTGCGCGGTGCTTCGAACACCTGGCTGAACACCTCATCGGGCACCAGGCCGCGCAACGGTTCAAGCAGCTTGAGCTCTTGTGCATCCGGCAAGGCGCGGGCGGCCAGGGCACTGTTGGCGAAGAAGCTCTGCTGGCGGATGTACAGGTTGCGCATCATCTGCCGGTTGCTCCACTCGAAGTCCCACAGCAGGGCCAGGGCCTGGCGTACCCGACGGTCTTTGAACACCGGGCGCTGCAGGTTGAAGACAAAACCCTGGGCGGTTTGCGGAGCGTCCTTGGCCAGTTGCGCGCGTTGCAGGCGGCCGTCGTCGAGCGCCGGGCTGTTGTAACCGATCGAATAGCCGGTGGCGGAAAACTCGCGGTTGTAATCAAAGCCGCCACCGCGCAGTACCTGACGCGCCACCTCGGTATCGCCGAAGTACTCGATGCGCAACTGATCGAAGTTGTAGCGCCCACGGCTGACCGGCAAATCACGCCCCCACCACTGCGGGTTGCGTTCAAAGGTGATGCTGCGGCCGTTATCGATCCGCCCGACACGGTAGGGGCCGCTGCCCAAGGGCGCCTCGAAACCACCACCGCTGGCAAAGTCGCGGTCTTTCCACCAGTGCTCAGGCAACACCGGCAGGGTGGCCAGGTCCAGCGGCAGTGTACGGTTCTGGTTGCTCTTGAACAGAAAACGCACCTGGCGCGGGCCTTCGATTTCTACTTTGTCGACCTCGGCGAACTGCGTCCGGTATTTCAGGCTTCCCTGATGCATCAGCAGATCAAAGGTGTAGCGCACATCTTCGGCGCGAATCGGCTGGCCATCGGCAAAGCGTGCGAGGGGATCAAGGTAGAAACGCAGCCAGTGCCCGTCGGGGTCGCGCTCAAGGCGCTGGGCTACCAGCCCATACACGGTGTAGGGCTCATCCTGGGCGCGTATCGCTAATGGCGCATACAACCAGCCATCGACCTCGGCAACACCGATGCCTTTATCGATGTAGGGCAGCACATGGTCGAACTGACCGATCTCGATGGCCGAGCGGCGCAGACTGCCGCCTTTGGGCGCGTCAGGGTTAACGTATTCGAAGTGTTGAAAGTTGGCGGGGTAACGCGGTGCTTCACCATAGACGGTGAGGGCATGCCCGGGCGCCGCCATCAGCAGGCCCGGGCAGGTCAGCAGCAAGCATGCCAATAGCAGGCCGGGTAAGGTTACCCGGCGCGCCACGGCAACAGGCCGCATCGGCAGGACTCAGTCCTGACGGCTGGTCACTTCCAGCAGGTGGTAGCCGAACTGGGTTTTGACCGGGCCTTGCACCACGTTGAGCGGGGCGCTGAATACCACGGTGTCAAACTCCTTGACCATTTGGCCCGGGCCGAACGAACCCAGATCGCCACCCTGACGGCTGGACGGGCAGGTGGAGTTGGCCTTGGCAACTTCGGCGAAATCAGCGCCGCCTTCGATCTGAGCTTTGAGTTCGTTGCACTTCTCTTCGCTGCTGACGAGGATGTGGCGGGCAGTGGCTTTTGCCATGGGAAAGTCTCCTGGTGAATGAACGGCAAGCCTAGCGCAAATGTCACTGCAATGCTTCTGCTTCTTGGCGTCTAACTGGAGTCTACCGAGCCAGTGCTTCACTGGCCTGCAGCAGCATCTGTTGCGTCGATGCCCAACCCAGGCAGCCGTCGGTAATCGACACGCCGTACTTCAGCGGCGCTTTACCCAGTGCCTGGCAGCCATCGAACAGATGACCTTCGAGCATCATGCCGACAATCGACTGATCCCCGGCCAGGCGTTGGCGCAGGACCTCGGCGAATACTTCAGGCTGGCGCAGCGGGTCTTTGCCGCTGTTGGCATGACTGCAATCGACCATGATCCGTGCAGCCAGCCCGGCCTTGGCCAGGCCCTGACGCGCTTGGGCGATGCTCGCGGCGTCGTAGTTCGGGCCTTGATGGCCGCCGCGTAGCACCAGGTGGGTGTCGGGGTTGCCCAAGGTTTCGATAATCGCCGGGTGGCCCTGCGCATCGATGCCGAAATGGCGGTGCGCATGGGCAGCACTGCGGATCGCGTCGCAGGCAATGGCAACGCCGCCGTCGGTGCCGTTCTTGAAACCGACCGGCAGGCCCAGGCCGCTGACCATCTCGCGGTGGATCTGCGATTCGGTGGTGCGTGCACCAATCGCCGCCCAGCTGAGCAGATCGTCGAAGTAGCCAGCGGCCATCGGCTGCAGCAGCTCGGTGGCAATCGGCAAGCCGCGCTCCAGCATACCCAGCATCAGCCCACGGGACAGGGCGATACCGGCGTGCATGTCGTCACTGCCATCGAGGTGCGGATCGTAGGCCAGGCCTTTCCAGCCGACGGTGGTGCGTGGTTTTTCCACGTAGGCACGCATGACCAACAGCAGTTGGTCGCTGACGTCGTCACTGAGGGCTTTGAGGCGGTCGGCGTATTCAAGGGCCGATTTCGGATCGTGTATCGAGCATGGGCCGACGATTACCAGCAGGCGCTGATCACGGCCTTCAAGGATGGCGCGTACAGCCTGGCGATGCTGTTCGACCTGATGGCCAAGGGCGCAGCTCAAGGGCATCTGTTGCTTGAGCAGGTGGGCGCTGGGCAGACGTTGGCTGACAGCAGTATTGGCGGCTTGCGGTTGGGTCAGGGGCAGAGCGAGCGAAGACGTTTGCATGGCGATTATGTTCCCTGGGCGGACGGCGGGTTCTGACCCGCGCGGTCGGCCCTATCGAAGTGTTCGACAAAGATCCGGATTTGCATTGTGTGTAGTTGTGCCACCTGTGCTGGACCGGTCGGAGGCGGCAAACTGGCCCGAACGGGATTGGCTAAATCGCCAGGCGGTAAAGCTTGGGTAACGGTAATAAGTGGCGTAGTTCATGGAGTAATCCTCGTTATCTGTTCGGTTGTCCGGGGGCCTGAAATGCAAAACCCCCGGTCGGGGGGCCGACCGGGGGTTGAGTATTCTCGTGTTCGGCGGCCCCTTGAAAGTGGGCGCCGGTGTGGGTATCAGCGGCGCCTGTGGCTAAACCAATACCCAAAATAAAATGCAGCTGGAGCGATTGTCGCGCACTCGGCCACAGCCAGCAGGGGACGCGATGGGCGACCTGCGTGTTGTGCGTGAGTGAGGGTGGATGGCGACATGGGACTCTCCAAGTGATGGTCCTGAGCTTACTGCAGGCACAGGCACGGTTTCAATGGCTAATTTGCATAACGGCGATTACTGCCGACTATCGTCGCAGGTAAGCGGAGAAATCGATGTCGCCTGCGCTAAGGATCGCCTGCACACGGTTGTGCACATTGAGCTTGCGCAGAATCGCCGAGACATGCGCTTTGACGGTGGTCTCGGCGATGTCCAGGTTGTAGGCGATCTGTTTGTTCGATTCGCCCTTGCTCATGCGCTGCAGCACCAGCAACTGCTTGCGGGTCAGCGCCTGTAGCAGTTCCGGGGCGAACGGGGTGTGTTCGCTGTGGCTGCGGCGGCTGTTGGCGCTTTGTGTGCGGATGATGTCGGGTGGCAGGTACACGTTGCCATTGAGGATCTGTTCGATGGCGTCGGTCATTTGCGAACGCGGCGACGACTTGGTGATGAAACCCACCGCGCCATAGGTAATGGCTTGCAGGACGATCTGTTTGTCCTGTTCGGCCGAGACAATCACCACCGGTACCGTCGGTGCACTGTTGCGCAGGTTGATCAGGCCACCCAGACCGTGCATGCCCGGCATGTTCAGGTCGAGCAGGATCAGGTCGAGGTCGTCATGCTCGGCAGTCAAGGCCAGGGCGCCGTCAAGATCGGCGGTTTCCATCACCTCACTGCCTGGAAAACCATCGCTGATCACACTGTGGATGGCTTCGCGAAACAACGGGTGGTCGTCGGCGATCAGAATCTTGTACATGGCTTTGCACCTTATTGTTGTGGTTGTTGCTGCACCCTTGCATTACAGGCCAGCTATAGCGCTTTGGAAATGCGACCATCGACAACGCAAACAGTACCAAAGTAGTAGGCCGGGGGGCAGGGGGGCGATTTAGCATGGATGCAACTTGCCAGGGCAGAGCCACGAAGGAGGGGCCGGGATGGCCATTTTACTGGTCGACGACCACCCGATGCTGCGTTTGGGGCTGGCCCGACTGCTGTCCCAGACGTTCGAGGGGCTGGCGATCATTGAGGCTGGCAGCGGTGAAGCGGCGCTGCTGAAGGTGGCCGAGCAGTTGCCGGGGCTGGTGATCATCGACTTTGACCTGCCGGGCATCAGTGGCCTGGAAACCACCCGGCGCTTGCGTCAGCGTCTGCCGCAACTGCGGGTGCTATTTTTCAGTGAGCACACGGAGCTGGGGTTGGTGCGCCAGGCTCTGGATGCCGGTGCTTGCGGTTATCTGTCCAAGGCCGCTGAACCTGAGGTGGTGCTTGAGGCAGTACGCCGGGTGTTGTGCGGGCAGGCTTACATCGAGCAGCCGCTGGCCACCGCGCTGGCGGTGCAGGCGTACGGCGGGCAAGCCGCGCATGCCTGTTTGCAGGACCTGACCGCGCGTGAAGTCGAAATCTTCCTGATGTTGGCCAAAGGCAGCTCGAATCGTTTGATTGCCCAGCAGCTGTGTTTGAGCAACAAGACCGTGTCCAATTACCTCACCATCCTCAAGAGCAAGCTGCAGGTCAGCTCTCAGGCCGAAATGGTTCACCTGGCCATCGAGGCTGGCCTGTTGCGCGTCGCGGCTTGATTCCGGCTGTTCACGGGTTGTCGGCTTATCTGTTTGATGAGGTGGCTGGGTCGTCCCTAACGGTGGGAGCGGGCTTGCCCCGCGATCTGGCGCGATACCGCAAATCGCGGGTCAAGCCCGCTCCCACTGGGACAAGCCCTACAGTCTGAATGAATAACCTTAGTTCCAGCTGTCGGGACAGCCCTGACAGCCTTCCATATTGCTGTCTTGAAAGTTGGCGTAGTGCTGGCGGCTGCCGCGCAGGTCGGCACGCTCAAGATTGCTTTCACCCAGCTTGGCCTCTTGCAGGTTGGCGTCAGCCAGGTTGGCGCCTTTGAGGTCGGCCTTGCTCAGCCAGGTCATTTCCAGGTCGGCGGCCTGCAGGTTGCTGTGGTGCAGCCGGGCGCCGGAAAGGCGGGCAAACTCCAGGTAAGCGGCGCTGAGGTTGGCGTTGTCGAAGATGGCGCCTTGGGCGAACAGCCCCCAGCCTTGTACCGCGATCAGGGTGGCGTCTTGCAGGTTGGCCAGGCGCAGGTTGCTTTGTTGCAGGCTGGCGCGGGTGAGGTTGGCGCCTTGCAGGTTGGCCTTCTCTAGGTTGGCCAGGTCCAGGCGCGTGTGGCGCAGGTTGGCGCCACGCAGATCGGCACCGGCCAGATTAATCTTGCGCAGGTCCTGGTTGCTCAGGTCAGCACCACGCAGGTCGGCGTTGGCGCATTGGCTTTCCGGGGCGAGGACGCAGCCATTGAGGATCGGTGCCTCGTCATCGCTGGCGAAGGCGGGGGAGAGGGTGAAGGCCAGTAGTAGCGGTAGGTAGTTCATGTGCGGCTCCTTGGTGGGGCGCTTTCGCGGAGCAAGCCCGCTCCCACTGGCTTCGGTGGGAGCGGGCTTGCCCCGCGAGGGTTTCAACGCTGCGCGGTCTTGCTATCCCAGGCCGGGATCTTGAACACCCAGAAAGAACCACCCTGTGCCACCGGCTTGGTCAGTTCTGCCATGTCGCCTCCCCACAGCGGCACTGCACCGCCATAGCCAACGGTCACACCGATGTACTGCTCACCGTCCTGCTCCCAGGTAATCGGCGGCGAGACAATGCCGCTGCCGGTCTGGAATTTCCACAGTTCTTCGCCGGTCTTGGCATTGAAGGCCTTGAAGTAGCCATCGCCGGTGCCGGTGAACACCAGGTTGCCTTTGGTTGCCAGTACCCCGGCCCACAGTGGCAGGCGTTCTTTGTGTTCCCAGACCATTTTCCCGGTGGTGGGGTCCATGGCTCGCAGCGAGCCGACGTGGTCTTCATACATGCGCTTGATACGGAAGCCCATGCCCAGGTACGCCGAACCTTTCTTGTAGTTCACTTCCTCAGTCCAGTATTCCTCTTTCCACTGGTTCGACGGCACATAGAACAGTCCGGTGTCCTGGCTGTAGGCCATCGGGTTCCAGTTCTTGCCACCAAGGAACGGTGGCGAAACTTCGACCGGCTTGCCTTTGGTCTGCCCCGGTTCAGGCTTGGCCGGACGCTGCCCCGGGTTTTCTACCGGGCGCCCGGTGTCCAGGTCGATGTGGCTGGCCCAGGTGATGTTGTCGGCGAATGGGAAGGCGTTTTTCAATTTGCCGTTGGTGCGGTCGACCACGTAGAAGAAGCCGTTGCGGTCGGCATGGGCGGTGGCTTTGTATTGCTTGCCGTCTTTGCCTTTGTAGTCGAACAGCACCAACTCGTTGTTGCCGGAGAAGTCCCAGGCATCGTTTGGGGTGTGCTGGTAGAACCACTTCACTTCGCCAGTGCTCGGGTCAACGCCGACCTGACCTGAGGTGTAAAGGCTGTCGTAGTCGTGGGGATTGCCGTCTTTGGAGGTGCGCGCCCAGGTGTTCCAGGGGCCGGGGTTGCCTGCGCCAACGATGATGGTGTTGGTTTCGGCATCGAAGCTGGCGCTCTGCCAAGGCGCGCCACCGCCATGGCTCCAGGCTTCGACCTTGCCGGTTTCGGTGCTCGGATCATCCGGCCAGGACGGTGCTTTGACATCGCCCGTCGGGGTGCTGTCCTTGCCGTTCAAACGCCCCATGTGGCCTTCAACGAAGGGCCGCATCCAGACTTCCTCGCCGGTATCCGGATCACGGGCGAACAGTTGCCCGACAACGCCGAACTCATCGCCGGAACTGCCGTGAATCAGCAGCACCTTGCCGCTCTTCTGGTCTTTGACCAGGGTCGGGGCGCCGGTCATGGTGTAGCCGGCACTGTGGTCACCGAACTTTTTCTTCCACACCACTTTGCCGGTGTCTTTGTTCAGGGCGATGACCTGAGCGTCAAGGGTGCCGAAGAAGATCTTGTCGCCATAAATCGCTGCGCCACGGTTGACCACGTCACAGCAGGGACGGATGTTGTCTGGCAAACGGTGGTTGTAAGTCCACAGGCGTTTGCCGCTCTTGGCGTCGAGGGCGAATACCCGCGAGTAGGAACCGGTGACATAGATGACGCCGTCGTTGACGATGGCCTGGGACTCCTGGCCGCGCTGTTTTTCATCGCCAAACGAGTACGACCAGGCCGGGGTCAGCTTGAACACGTTGCTGTCGTTGACCTGGGCCAGCGGGCTCCAGCGCTGGGCATTGGTGCCCATGCCGTACTGCAGGACGTTGCCGGTGCTCTTGTGGTCGTCAGCAATGTCCTCCCAGCTCACCGGCGTCGCACTCGCGGGCACGGCCAGGGCGAGGCCGGTGAACAGCATGATCGCCTGCACAGCGCAAGACAGTGGAGAACGTGGGTCGGGTACCGATCTTATTGTCATGGTTGGAGTTCCCAGAGAAGGTTTTGGCCTGCTTAGCCTGGAACCTTGGCCCTGAGGGTTAAACGGAAAAATTCCCGCTATTGACGGGAAAATTTCCCAAACGGCGCATGATTTGGCACTGCTCCACAAGCGTTACGACCAAGGGAGTAGAACGCGGCCCCTAAAGCAGCATGGGGCCTGTTGTTGCCTCGGCCTAGGCTGGCGGACACCCTTTCAGCAGAGAGGGGTTCGCGTGCAAACAGCAGTCGAGGGCAGAACAATGACAACAGCAAAAAACGCCTGGGCGGGCCTGATCGTGACGGGTTGCCTGATCAGCAGCGGCGCCGTGTTGGCACATGGCAACGTCACACCGACGGCGGTCAATACCGGAAACCTGGAGAAACTCGGCGAGCAGTGGCGTGCAGAAAATCCCTACCGTAACAGCAAGGACCATGACGAAGCGGTGTCGATTGGCGCCTCGGCTTACAACCAGAACTGTGCCGCCTGCCATGGTCTGGAGGCCAAGTCGGGTGGTATCGCACCGGATCTGCGCCTGTTGGATGAAGGCGCGGCGGGGGATGAATGGTTTGTCGAACGGGTGCGCAACGGGGCCGTGCGGGATGGCCGGGTGTACATGCCGAAGATGGCTGACTACCTGAGCCAGGAGGCGTTATGGGCGGTGCGCAGTTACCTTGATAGCGTGCATGTGGACGAGTAGAACAGCTTTTTCCGCGGGGCAAGCCCGCTCCTACCGGGTATGGTGGGAGCGGGCTTGCCCCGTGATGCGGCTACAACGCGTAATGCTTAAGCTCACGAGCAATCAACATCCGCTGAATTTCACTGGAGCCTTCGTAGATCTGGGTAATCCGCGCATCGCGGTAATACCGCTCTACCGGATAGTCTTCCAGATAGGGGTTGTACGCCGGAATCCCAGAAATTTCCGTCAGCCCAGCTCCAGTCCCGCCACGAGCGCATCCAGGTCGATGAACTTGCCGTCAGTCTGGAAGGTGTAATGCCCGTTCAGCAGGATGTGCCGCCAGGCCGCTGGCGACATCTGCGTGATCAACGCCAGCGCCTTGGCATTGCCAGCTGCCTCGTACTTCGTCAGCAGCAGGGACAGGATCGCCGAGTTGTAGAAGATGATCGCGTTGCCGATCAGCCTGGCGCACTGGTTGCTGATCTCGATTTCGATGTCGGTGCGGCCGGTCAATTCCTTCTTCCCACCGACTTGGGCGATGGTCGAGCGTAGCTGGTGATAGGACTCAATGCGGTTCTGCGAGCGGTGAACATTACGCTCCAGTTGCGGGTCGCGCAGGTAGCGCAGTGTGTAGATACTGCGGATGAGCTTGTCGAACTCGAAGATTGCGCGCCGCGTCGGGTTCGGCGCCGTATAGGTGCACAGCTTGCGGATCAGCGTGCCCTGCGTCATTTCCTTCAGGCCCAGTGTGGCGACGATTCGGTCGATGTTCGCCTTCTCACCGACGATGAGTTGCCGGTCGATCTGGCCAGCCGGCCGGATCAGGCATTTCTCGTACAATGCCAGATCATCGGCGCAATACAGCTCCTGCAACTGGTCGTCGAGGTCGGTGAAGCGCGGCTCGAAACGAAGTCCGAACCAGTGCAGGATGGCGAAGTTGGCCTTGTTGATGCTGTGCATGTCGCCGGTGATCGCGCTCGGCACGATGTCCGACGTGTTGCGGTACCAGATGTCGAACACGTGGTGAGCCTCGTACTCGTGTGCGCCTATCAGGTAGCCGTTCAACGGCACGTGATTGCACAGCAGCGTGTAGGCGACGACGCCCTTGCCGCGGCCGAAATATTTGCGCGAGTAGCGCGCCTTCACAGTTGGTCGCTCGACGCCGAATTTCTGCCCATCAACGGCACCGTACAACGAATCGAGGTCGAACGAGTAATGCGGGAAGATCGGCAGTGCGGCGATGGCGTTGCTGATGCAATCGTTGGCCACATGTAGCGTCGCCTGGCGCAGGTACTGCTGGTAGGTACTCTCCAGGACGTGGTACGGGATGTCGCTGGTACGTGCCATAACCTGGTTGCCGTGGTTCATGGCTTGGGCAATGATCACCGCCATCAGACTGTCGGCGTCGGCTACCTTCTTCGCATAGCGTGGCTGCAATGGTGTCAGCGCCGACAGGAACTGGCACTGACCGTTGACGAAGCGAAACACGTCGGCGACATCGCAGTATGGCAGTTGCTCGTAGAGAGCTTGCTCGCGCGCCTTCTGGTTCTCCCCCTTGGGCTTGCGCCAGGTCAGTCTCTGCGTGTCCTTGTCGTATTCCAGGTGCGTCAGCTTGCCCTGTTTCAGCTCGCGATTGAACGCCACCCATTGCGCACGCAACTCGGCCGCCAGTGCATCGAGCTGGGCACTGACCGGCTGCCGCAGGAAGGGGATGTCCATCTGCGCGAGCACGGCGGCTTTCTCGTCCATCGAAACCAACTCGTCGGACAAATGCCGGTGCTGCAAGCTGTCGTCAATGTAGAGCTCGCCCGCCTGGAAGCGTTTCCTGACCTGACGGTAAAGCCAGAATTCGTAACGATCGGCATGCAGGCCTGTCGGCGTGCCTTCGGCATCGAACATCAGCAGGTACGGACGCAAGCGTTTCGGCAGCGTTGCCGCCGGACATTCGTCGAGTGGCCGTTGTGATAGGCGCTGCTGCTTGGCGAACACGCTCTTGGCCCAAGTCAGCGCCGCGAGCCATGGGTTATCGGGGGCCGTGCCGGCGAAGTCGAGCGCGACGTACAGCGGCCGTAGATGGCGTCGAATGCGTTCGGCCAGGCCGTCCACCGCCTGCCAGTGCAGCGCCAGTTTGTTCAGTGGCTTGACGCTCATGCGCTGCGCCGTGTTTTGCAGCAATTCCCTGGACATGATTTTGTAGGCGCGTTGGCGCACCTCGCCGAACGGCGTCGGATCGGCCACGCTGTCGTCCACGTACAGCGACAGCAGGCGGCCAACCTGCGGCGTTTCCTGATGGCGTCGCAGCTGTTCGGCGACAAAGGACTGTTTCGCACCCGTGCGGCTCTCGTCCTCAAGTTTTTTCATGTGGAAGGCCATCGCGTCGACCAGGTTGTCGGTGAGCTGCCGGTAACGTACCCAGGCATAGCACAGCAGGTAGAGCCGGGTCTGCTCCGCCTTCAGGTGGCGCAGGTCATGGACGGTATAGAAGTTCGCCAGGCTCGCGTAGTACAGCAGGTTCTGCTGCGAGATGCCGAGCTTGGGCAGCAGCGCCTTGGCGATCCCGTGCAAGGACTTCAGCGTGGCGCGCTTCTCGCGCTCCCCTGCCATCTGACGCCAGCCGAAATCTTTAGCGTCCTGCTTGAGCGCTGCCAGTTGAGACAGGGTGTCGTCACGCACCAGGAGCTGGCCCAGCGCAGCTTTGGCCGATTCGTCCAACACTTCTGCCAGCAAGCCGCCCAAGCGCCTGCGTTCGGTGGACAGGGCTTCACTGACCAGCTCTTGTAAGGTGGTGTGGCCGGGCCGGATGATTTTGTGCTCGCTGAGCCAAACGATCAGTTCGGCGGCCACGAATCCTGGCATTACGTCGCGCCGCACGATCTGTTCAGCCTGCTGTGCCAGTTGCGGCAGGAAGCTAGCCGCCCACGACCGGTAGCCGAACAGTTCGGCGATCTGACCCCTCTGGCTGTAGTGCTCATGCTTGGTGATCGCCTTGCGTTCGAACGCTTCGCCGTGGAAATAGCGACTCAGCACGAAGGCGCAATCGTCCTCGACCTCATGCCAATCGAAGCGGAAGAAAGCATGCTTGGCCTTGAAGTAGCCGATCTGCAAGACGCAATAGACTTGGGCCTGCAGGCTAGGCCGGCTGCTGGCGAACGCCAGTTCAGATTCGGCCAACGCCAGGTATTCCAGCCGCTGAGCATCGTCGAAGTCCGGTAGGCCGTACAAGGCTTCCTGCTCTGCGTCAGAAAAGACGGTGAGTAGCTTATTCTTGTTGCTCATCGACCGTCCTTCCCGCACCACGCCAACCTGCTCGCGTCAATGTTTCGATCAACGTAGTGCGCTTGACATTGAAGTTGCGGCACACCGCCGCCTTAGACATGCCGCCATCGAGCGCGGCGACGATGGCGTCCAGCTTCTCACCAGTGATCGCCTGCGGCCGGCCGCCGATCCGGCCGCGTTTGCGTGCGGCGGCCAAGCCCGCGACGACGCGCTCCTGAATCAAGGCGCGCTCGTACTGCGCGAGCGCACCGAACACCTGGAACAGGAATTCGCCCGAGGGCGTCGTAGTGTCCAGGTTCTCTGTCAGCGAGCGGAACGCCACCCGCTTGTCCTTGAGCGAAGTCACAATGGCGAGCAGGTGCGACAGCGAGCGACCGAGCCGGTCGAGTTTCCACACCACCAGCACATCGCCGGCTCGAACGAACTCAAGCGCCCGCGCCAAGCCGGCACGGTCATCCTTCGCGCCAGAGGCACGATCCTCAAACAGGTGACGCGGATCGACGCCGGCGGCGAGCAGCGCGTCGCGCTGCAAGTCCGTGCTCTGGCGGTCGGAGTCCGACGACACGCGCATGTAGCCAACCAACATAGGCGGATAACCATCAAAAACAGGTTTCCGCATAATAGTGAATAGCGATAGAGTTTTCCGTACATTTTTGAGGGGGTGTTGCACAGGTAGCACAGCGGCGGCTGACAGCCTGTCGCAAAACAAATGTTTTACGACACCTCCTTGAGGTTGCCGCGTTTACATCATTACCTGAACAGGTATAAAATTCCGTCATGACAAACAAAGAAAAACCGCTCGAATGGATCGCGAGCAGCCACAAGGATTTGATGGCGTTGCCGTCCGACGTGCGTCGCCGTTTCGGTTACGCGCTCTCGTTGGCGCAGATAGGCGATCAGGATGACGCAGCAAAGGTGCTCAAGGGGTTCGGTGGTGCCGGCGTGCTGGAGGTCGTCGAAGACGATGCCGGCGGCACCTATCGAGCGGTATACACGGTCAAGTTTGCGGAAGCGGTGTTCGTCCTGCACTGCTTCCAGAAGAAGAGCAAGAGCGGAATCGCCACGCCAAAGGCCGACATGGACATCATCCGCGCTCGGCTGAAGGTGGCCGAGGTATTGGCACAGGAGCTACGAAATGCAAAAACGAATCATTGAAGGCGTCGAGGTTCAGCGCAGCTCGGGCAACGTCTTTGCCGACCTTGGACTGCCTGACGCTGAAAAGCTCAAGATCAAGACCGGCCTGGTGGTCGAGATCAGGAGGGCCATGCGCGCCCTTGGGCTGACTCAACAAGCGGCGGCCAAACGCATGGGCATCCCGCAACCGAAGGTGTCGGGCATGATGCGCGGCGACTTCACCAATCTATCCGAACGCAAGCTGATGGATTGTCTGAATCGCCTCGGCTACGACATCGAAATCAAGGTACGGCCAGCAGCCGAGCCGATCGGGCATCTAACGCTCGCAACCGCTTAATCGGAGCTCTCCTGATGGCAGCCCGCATCACCGACGACGAATGGGACGAACTGACTCCCGAGAATTTCGATACCACGGCACTGCTGCGTGCAGTCGATGCCGTGGACGTGCTGCGCGGCGATTTGAATGACAGCGCAGACGGCGCACCTCCGCAACTGCGCACCGACCTGTTGAAGCTGCATCAACTGGCAATGGCCGCGTTCAACGAGGGATCACGCAGCCGAGTGGCTGAGCTATTTGATCTCGCCGTGGATCTTCAGGATCAGGTTGATCATCTGATGACCTCGCTGGAACAAGTGCAAGAAACCCTGTCCCGGTTGACGGCGCTCTACCCAGAAAGCCTGTCCTGAATGTTCTTGGAGACAACCACATCATGAGCCGCAGCCGCCGCAAAACGCCCATCGTTGGGCACACGACCTGCCGTAGCGAGCGCGAGGACAAGAAACTCTGGCATCAGCGCTGGCGAACCCACGAGCGCACCGCGCTGGCCAGCGCGTCGCCGGAAGCTCTATGCGCCCATCTGCCTCTACTGGAAAACCAGGTCAGCAACGTCTGGTCGATGGGTAAGGATGGCCGCTCCTACTGGCCCATCAAGCGCCAGGCCGCCACGGCGGATCGCATTGCCAACCACAAGGGACGCAATCCGCAAGAGCGCGCCTCCCTGAAAAAGCGTCTGCTGCGCAAGTGGATGAGCAAATGAACCTGTCCACCATCGAGGCGCTGGCTATCGCTTGGGCGCGAATCGCTGAAGAAGCAGAACTCCCAGCCGGCTACGAGGGCACGGCGACGCCAGAGGCGCATCGGGCCTGCGAGGTGATCCAGGAGCGGATTCGAGAGCACGTCGTCGCCACCAATGACATGCGGCTGTTCGGCCTGCTGCACCTGCTTGGGCAGGCGTCGCTGCGCATGGAGCAAGCGCTGTGGCCGGAAGAATATGTGCGGATGACCCGCGAGGTCGAGGAAGCTCTCCGAGAGGCCGACGACCCCAACGCCAAGTCGTACACCCACGAAGAAGTCATGCGGGCGATGCAGGAACTCATCGACCAAGCGCGAGACAAGCCATGTTGATCGGCTGACGGAAATTTCTGGGTTTCCGGCTTACAACCCCTATAACGGCTCATTGTTTGGCGTGGTGCGCCTGAGTGCCCAGCGCTGGGTGACCTACGGCATGCGCGGCCATGTGTTTGTCAGCGACAACTTCGGCGAGCAGTGGCAGGCCATCAAGGTCGGCAACACGCAACCGCTTTATGGTCATGTGCTGCTGCCGGACAACGCCGGGGTGCTGATCGTCGGCGCTGGCAGTTCGATGGTGCGCCTGGATGGCCAGGGCCGTTTGCTCGGCACCAACCGCCTGCCGGGCCTGGGGACCTTGACCGCCGCCATTGTGCTGGGTAGCGATCAGTTGCTGGTCGCCGGTGAACGCGGCGTGTTGCAGGGAAATGCCAGCAGCGTCGCTGCACTGGGCAAAGGAGAGCAAACGCATGAAACCCGCTAAATCCTGGAGCGAACGCATGGTTGAGCGCTGCGCCGACCTGCTGTTGGCGCGCCGCAAACTGTTGTTGACGCTGTTCTTGCTGCTGACCCTGGGCCTGGGCTACAGCGCCAGCCATACCCAGCTCGACCCGGGCTTCAACAAGCAGATCCCGGTGCGCCATGAGTACATGCTCAACTTCCTTCATTTCAGTCAGTACTTCACCGGCGCCAACCGCTTTCTTGTGAGCGTTAAGTGGAAAGGCGAAGGCGACATCTATAACCCGGTGTTTCTCGAGACCTTGCGCAAAGTCACCGACGATGTGTTCTTTATCAACGGCGTTAGCCGCGCCAGTGTCACCTCGCTGTTCACCGCCAACGTGCGTTACATCGAGATCACCGAAGAGGGCTTCTTTGGCGATGTGGTGGTGCCGCCACGTTTTACCGGCAGTGCCGAGGACCTGGCCCAGGTGCGCAGCAATGCCGCAAGCTCCGGACAGGTGGGCAGGCTGGTGGCCAATGACCTGAAGTCGGCGATGGTCCGTGCAGACCTGCAGGATATCGACCCGCAAACCGGTCAAGCGGTCAGTTACGTCGAGGTCGCCAAGCGTCTGGAAGCGATCCGCGCCAAGTACAGCAACGATCAGGTCGAGGTCCACATCGTCGGCTTCGCCAAGCTGGTGGGCGATGTGGTCGAAGGGCTGATGACGGTGATCGGCTTCTTTGTTGTCGCCTTCCTGATCACTGGCGTGTTGCTGTGGTTCTATTCGCGCTCGTTGCGCCTGACCGTGGTGGCCTTGCTGGTGGCCTTGTTGCCAGTGGTCTGGCTGCTCGGCTTGTTGCCGCTGATGGGGCTGGGCATCGACCCGATGTCGATTCTGGTGCCATTCCTGATTTTCTCGATCGGTGTGTCGCATGCGGTGCAGATGACCAACGCCTGGAAACAGGAGGTGCTCGCTGGCAAGGATTCCGTGCAGGCGGCGCGCCTGGCCTTCTGCAAAATCTTTATTCCAGGCTCATTGGCGCTGCTGATGAATGCCCTGGGCTTTGCCGTGATCATGCTCATCGACATCCCGATTGTGCACGAGCTGGGGGTGACCGCTTGCATCGGTGTGATGCTGATGATCATCACCAACAAACTGATGCTGCCGATCATCATCGCTCATCTGCGCCTGGAACGCGGCGTGTTAAGCAAGGAACGCAATCAGCAGACTGGCAAGCACCCGCTGTGGTGGCGGCTGTCGGCCCTGGCTGAACCGCGTCCGGCCTTGGTGGTGTTGGTGATCAGCCTGATGCTATTGAGTGCAGCAGTGTTCAAGGCCCGGCAACTGGAAGTCGGCGACATCGGTGCCGGTGCCCCGGAGCTGCGCGCCGAATCGCGCTACAACCAGGACAACAGCAAGATTGTCAGCAGCTACTCGATCGGCCTCGATGTGCTGGCAGTGTTCGTTCAGGCCCAGGGCCTGGAAGAGGCGTGCCTGTCGCCTTCGGTGATGCGTGCGGTGGAGGCCTTCGACTTTCAGATGCGCAGCGTTACCGGTGTGCAGTCGGTGCAGTCGGTGGCTGGCTACGGTAAAACGGTGATTGCCGGCAACAACGAGGGTAACCCGCGCTGGGCGGCGATTCCGGGTTCATCGCGTGGCTTGAGTCAGGGCGCCCGTGCCTATATGCCCGAAGATGGCCTGGTGACCGATGGCTGCCAACAGATGCAGGTGCTGGTCTTCCTCACCGATCACGATGGCGCCACCGTGTCGCATGTGGTCAACGAAGCCAAACGAATCATCGACCAGGTCCAGGTGCCGGAAATCAAGTTCTTCCTCGGCGGTGGCAACGTCGGGGTGATGGCGGCGTCCAACGATGCGGTCAAACGCGCCGAGGTACTGATGCTGGTGGCGTTGTTCGGTTCGGTGCTGTTGTTCTGCTGGCTGACCTTCGGCTCGCTGCGCGCGGTGCTGTGCATCCTCGTGCCGCTGGCCATCGTCGCGGTGCTGTGCAATGCGCTGATGGCCATGCTTGGCATCGGCCTGAAGGTCGCGACGCTGCCGGTCATGGCGCTCGGCGTCGGCGTGGGGGTGGACTACGGCATCTACCTGTATGAGCGGATCCAGCACGAAATGGCCGCCGGCGCCGACCTGCGCCAGGCCTTCTACCAGGCCATGTGCCAACGTGGCACGGCGGCGGTATTTACTGCCTTGACCATGTCGATCGGGGTCTGCACCTGGGCCTTTGCACCGCTCAAGTTCCAGGCTGATATGGGGGTCTTGCTATCGTTCATGTTTCTGGTCAATGTACTTGGGGCGATTTTCCTGCTCCCGGCGTTGGCCGCCTGGTTCAACCTGGGCAAACCCCTGGTAGCCGCCAAGGCAAACCCCGTACCGCGTGCGCAAATGTTCCATCCATAACAATAACAACGGCCGCGGCCTGGGCTGCGTGCTGCGAGGAGACGGACGATGGAAAACTCCAGCTTGGGTGTTAACGCCTTGGCCGACATGGGTTTGGATCTGGCCGATTATGACCGGCTGATTGGCGGGATCTACGACGGTTCAATGGACCACAAGTTGATGGCCAAGGCGCTGCGCCATGTCCGTAGTGTGTACCAGGCTAACTACGTCACGTTGATCCTGCGTGTACCCGAGCAACCCGACCTGGGCCTGATGATCGTGGTAGGCGACATCGAAGGTGAGGGCGAGGTGAGCTACTGGGCTTATCCGCAGACCGTCACCCCGTTCAACAACCCGCCCATGGACCAGGTGTTCACGGTCGATGACCTGATGAGCGAAGCCGAGTGGACCAACTCGGTGTACTTCAAAACCTACGGCATCGTTCACGACACCTACCACATCATGGGTGCCAATATTTCCACCGCCGATGGCGGCAAATTGCGCTTTCGCATCACTCGGCCCAAAGCTGCGCCTCGGTTCACCGCTTCGGAGCGTACGCTGTGCGAGATGCTCGTGCCGCATCTGCGCCGGGCCATGCAGGTGCACAACCTGCTCGACCGCAGCGAGTCGATTGGCGAGCTGTATTCCCAGGCGATCAGCCGCTTGTCTGTGGCCACCATCGTGCTTGACCAGAACGGCAGCGTGCTGCGTCTCAACCCGGTGGCCAGCGAGCTGCTGGAGCGCGCCGACGGCCTGAAACTGGTGGGTGGGCGTCTTGAGGCCTCCTATCCCAGTGACAACCGTGAGCTGCAGCGCCTGGTGCGCAATGCCTTTGCCCACGATGCCAACAAAGCGCCGGGCAACAGCGCCGCTGATGCCTTGTCGGTGGCCAGGCCTTCAGGGCAGGTCAACCTTGGTGTGGTGGTCGAGGCGATTCCCAGTCAGGACTGGGCAGACGGCAAGAACACGCCGGCGGTGGTGGTGTACATCCGCGACGCCGTTGGCCGCTCGATGGCCAGTGAAACGGTGACCAAACAACTGTTCAACCTGACCCGGGCCGAAACTGCACTGGCCATGGAACTGGCCAATGGCCTCTCGCTGGAGGAAGCCGCCGAAGTGTTGAATGTGCGCCGCAACACGGCCCGGGCACATTTGCGCTCGATCTTCTCGAAGACCGGTGTACGTCGCCAGACCGAGTTGGTGCGGATCATCCTCAACAGTGTGGTTGCCTTGGGAAAGCCGAAATCGGCCGGGTTGAAAAGCGATAAGACGGAAAAACCACAATTGAAACTGGCCCCCGCCGCCCGCAACAGCGCCTGACCTGTAGGAGCGGGCTTGCCCCGCGATTGCAATATGCCTGACACACCGCAATCGCGGGGCAAGCCCGCTCCCACAGCAAGCCCGCCCCACAGGTTGTGGTATGGCCGCTCCCCTCTAGTCCGTGCAGACGATGTTGCCTCGTCTGCACGGCCTCAATACTAGTCGCCACCGTCACTCTCTATAAGGAAGAACGTTATGCCAGTCACAGCGGTCAGCGGTTCTGCATCCGGTATCGGCGCGGCAGTCTGCCAGGCACTCCGGGCTGCCGGGCATCGCATTATTGGTATCGACCGGGCAGACGCCGAGGTGATTGCCGACCTGTCCAGCGCGGCCGGGCGTCAAGCCGCGATCGATGCCGTGCTGGAGCACAGCGACGGGGTGCTCGATGGCCTGGTGTGCTGCGCCGGGGTCGGTTCCAGCGCGGTGTCGGATGTCATCATTGCGGTGAACTACTTTGGTGTCACCGAGCTGCTCGACGGGCTCGCCGATGCCTTGGCCAAGGGCGATCGGCCTGCCGCAGTGGTAATCGGCTCGATCGCCGCTACGCACATCAACCCCGAGCAGCAACCGATGATCGCTGCCATGCTGGCCGGCAACGAAGTGCAGGCACTGGAGCAGGCCACTGCTCAAGGTCAGTCGCATGTTGCCTATGCCAGTTCCAAATATGCAGTCACCAGCACTGCCCGCAGCAAGGCGGTGGCCTGGGCCAGGCAGGGCATTCGCTTGAACGTGGTGGCGCCAGGCGCGGTGGAGACGCCGTTGCACCAGACCTCGCTGAACGATCCACGCTTTGCCAAGGCGGTGCGTGAGTTCGTTGCGCCACTGGGACGCGCTGGCAATCCCGAGGAAATCGCCGAAGTCGTGGCGTTCCTGCAGTCGCCGCAGGCCAGCTTTGTCCATGGCACGGTGATGTTTGTCGATGGCGGTATGGACGCGATGGTGCGCCCGACACGCTTCTGATCTTTGCCTCGGTGGGGGACAACAATGAGCAAAGTGGCATTCATTACCGGCGCCAGCCGTGGCATCGGGCGCGAAACCGCGTTGGCGTTTGCCCGGGCCGGCTTCGATGTAGCGATCAGCGCACGCACACTGGAAGAAGGCGAACACACCACGCACCGCTTGTGCGATGCCCAGGGCATACCGTTGGCGGGCAGCCTCAACAGCACCGCTGCCGAAATCCGCGCCTTGGGGCGCGAGGCCTTGGTGGTGCCCATGGACCTGCTCGACAGTGCCTCGGTGCTGGCCGCCGCGCAAACGGTGTTGGCCGCGTTCGGACGAATTGATGTGCTGGTCAATAACGCGATCTACCAAGGCAATGACCTCAATGCTGCGTTCATGACGCTGCAGCCAGAGACCATGGAACGGGTGTTCAAGGGTTATGTGCTGGCACCGCTGTTGCTGACCCAGCGCGTGGTCGCCGCCATGCTCGAACGCGGTGCCGGGGTGGTGATCAACGTCACCTCCGGCGCCGGTGAGGTCGATCCACCCGTTGCCGCCGCCAAGGGTGGCTGGGGCTATGCCTATGCGGCGGGCAAGGCTGCGGTCTCCAGAGTGTCGGGGGTGCTTGCCGCCGAGCTGGGCGAGCAGGGCATTCGTGCCTTTACCCTCAACCCCGGTGTGGTCACGACCGATGCGTTGAAGGCCACGATCGGCGACAACGGCTTGCTGGCGATGAAAACCGGCACAGCGCCGCCGCAGGTGCCCGCCGCAGTCATGGTGTGGTTGGCCACCCAGGATCAGGCCGTGCGCTTTCAGCGCCGCACCCTTGCGGCACAGACGTTTGCCCTGGAGCACGGCATCGTCGCCGATTGGCGTTGATTGATCCTACGGTGCTCATCTAGTCCATGCGGAGGATGAGCACCCGCTTCTCCTCGGTGAAGATTGTCCGGGCAAGTTACCGGGGATTTCCACACGAGGAACAATAACAATGACCAAGCTCGCAGCAATCAATGTCGAAACTACCTTGGCCCCTCGCTTTGGCCGAGGCTGGCACTGCCTGGGTGAGGCAGCCGACTACCGCGACGGCCAGTTGCACACCCTGAACATCTTCGGCACCCGCTTGCTGGCGTTTGCCACCTCCAGCGGTCAGATCAGCGTTATTGATGCCCATTGCCCGCACATGGGCGCCGACCTCTCACGCGGTACCCTGGAAAACGACCGGGTGGTCTGCCCGTTCCACCACTGGCAGTACGACGCCAGCGGCAAGTGCGTCGAAATTCCGTACTGCAAGCGCATTCCGCCGAAAGCCAAAACCCGTAGTTGGCTGACCTGTGAAGAGAACAAGTTGCTGTTCGTCTGGAACAACCCGGAAGGCCAGGCCCCGGCCGACGGCGTGGTGATTCCGCACCTGCCGGAGCAGGACAGTGACGAATGGCTGCACGATTGGCACATGGACAAGCTGATTATCGAAACCAACCCGCGCGAACTGGTCGATAACCTGGCAGACGCCCAGCACTTTGGCCCGGTTCATGGCACGCCCACCAAGTACTTTGCCAACATCTTTGAAGGGCATATTGCCCAGCAGATTTTCCACGGTGACTCCGAGCGCTTGGGCGGTGATCTGGTTGCCGAGTCGGCGTACTACGGGCCAGCGACGCACTTCACCCGCATGCGCGCGGTGTTCGAAGGCAAGGAAATCCATTCGATTTTGCTCAACTGCCACGTACCGATCAGCGCCAACAGCTTCGAGCTGCGCTTTGGCTGCATGGTGAAAAAGATCCCGGGCTGGAGTGAAGAGCAGAACCGCGCACTGGCGCAGGATTACGTGCTGCGTAACCGCGAATCCTTCTACCAGGACGTGGACATCTGGGCACACAAGATCCGCGTCAACAACCCGGTACTGGCTGAAGGTGATGGCCCGGTTTACCAACTGCGCGAGTGGTACCAGCAGTTCTTCATGGACGAAGCCAGCGTGCCGGCCAGCATGAACGAACGCCGCGAAATCATCACCGTCGGCCAACGCTGATCACTTACCCGGGCAGGAACGCGCAATGAACATCAGTCGTGGTAACACCGTGGCGATCATGCTGGCGGCCAGCTTCGCCTCGACAATAGGCGGGCTACCGTTCAATACCTTGCCGATTCTGCTCGGTTCGATGGTCGACAGCCTGGGCTTTACGGTCGAACAGATCGGCCTGTTGGGGGCGGTGTGCTTTGCCGGTTACCTGCTCGGCACCCTGGTGGCAGTGGCGCTGATCGACCGTTTGAACTGGCGCTGGCTGACCCTCGGCTGCGCGTTCGGGGCTGCGGTGGCGTACGGGTTGTCGTCACGGCTACCGGCCACGGCGCAATTGCCGCTGTGGGCGTTGATTGGTTTTTTTGCCGCGCTGATGACCTGCCTGGGCATGCGCATCATGGGCGAAATGCCCAACAAGGAGCGCGCCCTGGGCTTGCGTCTGGGCATCGAACTCGGCGTGGTGGCGGCGGTGTTGTTTGCCTTGCCATCGCTGGTCATCGCGAATTTCCACTACACCGGTGCGGCCTTGCTGTTGGCCGCAATCATTCTGCTGCTGAGCCTCAGCAGCTGGGCATTGCCGCGGCGCCAGGATTTGCTGGGCGCCGCTGCACGGCCGCACAGCGGTTCGTTGTTAGCGCGTTTTCAGTTCCCGCCGGCAGCGTATGCCGCGCTAGGGTTTTTCTTCCTGTTCGGTGCCGGGCAGATCGGCCTGTGGGCGTTTCTTGAGCGCCTGGGTCATAGCCTGGCGCTGCAACCGACCGAACTGGGCATCGTCTTCGCCGTACTCAAACTGTTGGGCGGTGCGGCGGCCTTGGTGCTTGCCGCCGTCGGTGATCGCCTTGGCGTGCGAGTACCGCACCTCATCGTCTTGCTGGTTCTCGGCACTGGGCTGTTGTTGCTGGGGAACGCCGATGGCTTCCCGATGTACGCCGCTGGCGCCTGGATCTGGGAGGTGGGGTTCACCTGGGGCTGCGTCTATCAAACCGCTGCCATTGCCCGCATGGACAGCAGCGGCCGCTCGATCATGTTGATTCCCGCCGCCTTTGCCTTGAGCTCGATGGCCGGCCCGGCGTTGGCCGGGCAGTTGCTCAGCCACGGGTTTACCGCGTTGTTATGGGTCGCGGCGGGCTGCGCGGTGATTGCCGTGTTGGCCTTCAGCTGTTTGCTGGCCGGGCGTGCGCAGGGTGAGGGCGCTGTGCAAGCAGTTTGCTGAGCCGAATTGTGTGAATTTAGCATTTCAGATGCGATAAGCCGTGATTATTCAATCTTAGAAACAAGGTTTCTAAGCGTTATTTTGGGAGATGAGATACCATGTAAACACATAGTACGTACTACATTACGAAATCGTAGGAGTAACCATGGCCCGTGGCGGAATAAACAAGGCTGTCGTGCAGAAGGCGCGGCAGGCGCTGCTGGCCCGTGGTGTACACCCGAGTATCGATGCAGTACGTATCGAGTTGGGCAATACCGGCTCGAAAACCACTATTCACCGCTACCTGAAAGAACTCGATAACCAGTACCCGGCGGCACCAGCGAGTACACCAAACCTCAGCGATGCGCTGGCAACGCTGGTCGAACAACTGGCCGAGCAGTTGCAAGCGGAAGGACAGGTACATATCGACGAGGCGTGCAGTACGTTTGAAGCAGAACGGCAAACGCTGTCGGCCCAAGTGCAGATCAGCCAGCAGGCCTTGCAGGCACTGCAGCAGCAGTACGACATCCAGGCCACCGCCTTAGCCGCACAATCTGCCGAGCTGGCCACCACCCGCAGCGCCTTGCAAACCGAGCAGACCCGTAACGCCACGCTCAATCAGGCGGTCGGTGAGTTGAACCTGCGCCTGGCGGACAAAGACGAACAAATCGCCTCGCTGGAAGACAAGCACCAGCACGCCCGTGACGCCCTCGAGCATTACCGCACTGCCAGCCGCGAACAGCGCGAGCAGGAGCAACGCCGCCATGAGGGTCAGGTGCAACAGCTGCAGGTTGAAACGCGGCAGATGCAACAGACGTTGATCGTCAAACAGGACGAACTCACGCGGCTGAACCGCGACAATGAAGGCTTGCTGGTGCAGATCCGCACGCTCAAGGACACCCAGCGCACGCTCAAGACCCAGGCTGATCGCCGTCAGGCGCAGATCCAGGGGCTGGAAATCAACCTGGCGCAGCTCAACGGTTCACGCGACGAGATGGAAAAGCAGAACCAGAACCTTGCCTTGAGCCTGGCGGAACGGGTGACCGAACTGCGCCAGCAGTTGCAGCTGATCGGCAAACTTGAGGCGCAGTTACGCCAGGCAGAAAAAAGCGCGCAGCACGCTCAGGACACACCCTGAAGGTCCACTGACCGGTAGGAGCGGGCTTGCCCCGCGATTGCGGTGTGTCAGTCGCATCGCATCGCGGGGCAAGCCCGCTCCCACAGGTAGTGCAAGACAGTTGCTCCCACAAGAGCTAAAAAAAACCCGCCTATTGGCGGGTTTTTTTTAGCTAAGTCAGCTTAGGCTTGAACAACCGGGATCTTGGCGTTCGCAGCAGCTTCACGGAACTCGGCCATCTGGTCGAAGCTCAGGTAGCGGTAAACGTCGGCAGCCATGCTGTCGATGTTCTTCGCGTACGCCATGTACTCTTCGACGGTTGGCAGTTTGCCCAGGATCGAGGCAACCGCTGCCAGCTCGGCAGAGGCCAGGTAGACGTTGGTGGCGTCGCCCAGGCGGTTCGGGAAGTTACGGGTCGAGGTGGAAACCACGGTCGAACCGGTCTGCACACGTGCCTGGTTACCCATGCACAGCGAGCAGCCTGGCATTTCCATGCGGGCGCCAGCTTTGCCGTAGATGCCGTAGTAGCCTTCTTCGGTCAGCTGGTGGGCGTCCATCTTGGTTGGCGGAGCCAGCCACAGACGGGTAGGGATGCCACCTTTGACCTTGTCCAGCAGCTTACCGGCAGCGCGGAAGTGACCGATGTTGGTCATGCACGAACCGATGAACACTTCGTCGATCTTCTCGCCCTGTACGGTCGACAGCAGACGCGCGTCGTCCGGGTCGTTCGGCGCGCAGAGCACAGGCTCTTTGACGTCGGCCAGGTCGATTTCGATGATCTCGGCGTACTCGGCATCTTTGTCGGCTTCCAGCAGCACTGGGTTGGCCAGCCAGGCTTCCATCGCCTGAGCACGACGCTCCAGGGTACGTGGGGCGCCGTAGCCTTCGCTGATCATCCAGCGCAGCAGGGTGATGTTCGACTGCAGGTATTCGGCGATGGCTTTTTCCGGCAGCTTGATGGTGCAGCCGGCGGCAGAGCGTTCAGCCGAGGCGTCGGACAGTTCGAAGGCTTGCTCGACGGTCAGTTCGTCGAGGCCTTCGATTTCCAGGATGCGGCCGGAGAAGGCGTTGATCTTGCCTTTCTTCTCGACGGTCAGCAGGCCCTTCTGGATCGCGTAATAAGGGATGGCATGGACCAGGTCACGCAGGGTGATGCCTGGTTGCAGTTTGCCCTTGAAGCGCACCAGTACCGACTCCGGCATGTCCAGTGGCATCACGCCAGTGGCCGCGGCGAAGGCGACCAGGCCGGAACCGGCCGGGAAGGAGATGCCGATTGGGAAGCGGGTGTGCGAGTCACCACCGGTACCGACAGTGTCCGGAAGCAGCATGCGGTTCAGCCAGCTGTGGATGATGCCGTCGCCCACCTTCAGTGACACGCCACCGCGGTTGCGCATGAAGTCTGGCAGGGTGTGGTGAGTGTTGACATCGACGGGTTTCGGGTAGGCCGCAGTGTGGCAAAACGACTGCATCACCAGGTCGGCGGAAAAGCCCAGGCATGCCAGGTCTTTCAGTTCGTCACGGGTCATTGGCCCGGTGGTGTCCTGCGAGCCGACGGTGGTCATTTTCGGTTCGCAGTAGGTGCCCGGGCGAATGCCGGTGACACCGCAGGCCTGGCCGACCATTTTTTGCGCCAGGCTGTAGCCCTTGCCCGAATCGACAGGCGTTTGCGGCCGGTGGAACAGGGTTGACGGCGGCAGACCAAGTTCGGCACGGGCTTTTTCAGTCAGGCCACGGCCGACGATCAGCGGGATACGCCCACCGGCGCGGACTTCGTCGAGCAGCACCGGGGTTTTCAATTCGAAGGTGCTGATGACCTCTGCGCTGCCATGCTTGCAGACGTTGCCCGCGTAAGGGTACACGTCGATGACATCGCCCATGTGCAGGTCGGCGACGTCAAATTCGATCGGCAGGGCGCCGGCATCTTCCATGGTGTTGTAGAAGATCGGTGCGATCTTGTTGCCGAAGCAGAAACCACCGCCACGCTTGTTCGGCACATAAGGGATGTCGTCGCCGAAGAACCACAGCACCGAGTTGGTCGCGGATTTGCGCGAAGAACCGGTACCCACCACGTCACCGACATAAGCGATCGGCAAACCTTGTTCGCGCATGGCCTGGATCTGCTGCATCGGGCCGGTGACGCCGGGCTCATCGGGGGCAATGCCGTCGCGAGCCATTTTCAGCATGGCCAGGGCGTGCAGCGGGATGTCCGGGCGCGACCAGGCATCCGGGGCAGGGGACAGGTCGTCGGTGTTGGTCTCGCCGGTGACCTTGAACACCCGCAAGCTGATTTTCTCGGCCAGCGCCGGGCGCGCGGTGAACCACTCGCCGTCGGCCCAGGACTGCACCACGGCCTTGGCGTGAAGGTTGCCGGCCTTGGCCTTTTGCGCGACGTCGTGGAAGGCGTCGAACATCAGCAGGGTGTGCTTGAGTTGCTCGGCCGCCACCGCCGCCAGTTGCGGGTGATCGAGCAGCTCGACCAGGGTGACGATGTTGTAGCCGCCCTGCATGGTGCCCAACAGCTCAACGGCACGGGTGCTGTCGATCAACGGCGAGCGGGTTTCGCCTTTGGCCAGCGCTGCGAGAAAGCCAGCCTTGACGTAGGCCGCTTCGTCCACCCCGGCAGGCACGCGCTGGCTGATGAGCTCGACAAGCAGGGCGTCCTGGCCGATAGGGGGTTGCTTGAGCAGTTCGACCAGAGCCGCTGTTTGCTCGGCATTCAAAGCGAGAGGGGGCAGGCCTTTGGCGGCGCGCTCCTGGACATGGTGGGCATAGGCTTCGAGCACTGGCGATCTCCTGTAGGGCGCTTGGCTACATGCACGGGACAAGGTCGCAGGTTGTTGAACCTGGCCTTGATCATTAAAAACAGGAGCAGATTTCCGGCCATTGAGAGTGACCGCTCCAGACCGCCGAAAACAGCCTGCCCCTGCGAAATAGGTACGGTGTGTGTTTTGGTTATTGTTGACACATTCATCGCTTGCGGCAGAAATATACGCTGCAAAATGCGTTTTGCAAATTAATTGTCAACACATTGTCTGGAGTGCTCATTCAGAGCTGCATCTGATTCACCGTGCTGTTCAGGTTCATCTGTGCCAGATTACCTGTACGCCGAGCCAGCAATACCGCAATGGGTTGCTGCAACACCTCACGTATCACTGAAGCGGATGCGGCCCTGCGTTAGCCTCAGGCAACTGGCGAAGGGCCGCAGTAACTGTCTAGGGTTTTGACTTGGCTGGGGTCACCAGATCGGTTTCATCGCTGTCGAGCACAAACACCGCCAGCAGTTTTGCCGGTTGGCTGTCACTGGCATTGGCGCTGACCGCGTGGAACGATCCGGGCTCTTCCACGAAGTTTTCCCCGGCCTTGTAGATTTTCTCCGGCTCATCGTTGACGCGAATGCGCACCGCACCTTCGAGCACCGTGGCATAGATGAAGGCCGACTTGGGATGGGTGTGCGCCGGTGACGCCGCGCCCGGCCCGTACTCCACCAGCACCCCGCGCATGCTTTTGCCAGGCACGTTCGGCAGGGTGCGATCGAACACCAGGGTGACTTTGCCGGGCGCCGGGTCGGCGGCTGAAGCCGTGTTGAAGGCCAGCGCTGCAACGGCAGCGGCCAGCAGCAATCGAGTTTTCATTGCAGTACTCCTGTGGGAACAACGCGTTGGCAGTTAGCGGTTTGACGTGGCAATCAAGCGCGCCAGCCAGTCTTCGAAGTGGATCGCACCCAGGCGCGGATGCGCGCCGGGGGTTAGCGATTGATCGTCGAGTACATCGCCGAAGTAACGCGCATGCACATCCGCCACGACCTTGCGGCTGTCGTTGGTGGCGCGCAAGTAGCGGCGTACCAGCTCGTCCAGCGGTAATGCTTCCGGGCCGGCAATCTCCAGCGTAGCGTTGAGCGGCGCGGCCAGCGTGACATCGGTCAGCGCGGCGGCCACATCGTCGGAAGCCATCGGCTGGATCAGTGCCGGCGACAGATGAATTTCATTACCGACCAGCGCCGACTCGGCAATGCCGCCGACAAACTCGAAGAATTGCGTAGCACGTACCAGGCTGAACGGCTGACCGCTGGCCTTGATCAAGGCTTCCTGGGCAACCTTGGCGCGGAAGTAGCCATTGTCCGGCAGCCGCTCGCAACCGACGATCGACAGCGCAATGTGGTGGCTAACCCCAGCGGCAGCCTCAGCCGCCAGCAGATTGCGCGTCGAGGTCTGGAAAAACTCCAATACTGCCTGGTCTTCCCACGACGGCGCGTTAGCCACATCGACCACCACATCGGCGCCCTCCATGGCGGCGGCGAGCCCTTCACCGGTGATGCTGTTGACACCAGTGGCGGGCGAAGCGGCCAACGCCTGGTGGCCACGTGCGGTAAGATTCTTGACCAGTTTGGAACCAATGAGGCCGGTGCCTCCGATGACGACGATGTTCATGGCAACACTCCACTTGGGGACGGTAACCGTTACCGCCCGGATGTAATCAGAGTGCCTTCTGACCCGCGCCGGGTCTTTGCTGCAGGCTTGGATTTTCCTTCACGTACGCCTGCTTTTTCGTCCAAAGCTGCCGTATTATCGTTTGATATTGATTATCGCCTCGGACACGGAGCCTAGGGCGCTCATCCAGGGGATACCCACGTTGCCATTCGCCTTCGAAGACTACCTGCTCGATCAAGAACGCCGGGAACTGACCCGCGCTGGCCAGGCGGTGGCGCTTGGGCCGCAGGTGTTTGACCTGTTACTGCAACTGGTCATTCATCGTGATCGGGTGCTGAGCAAGGAGGAACTGCTCGAAGCGGTGTGGGGCACGCGGATCGTCTCTGAGTCAACCATTACCAGCCACATCAATGCGGTCCGCAAAATCGTGGGCGATAGCGGTGAGGAGCAGCGCCTGATACGTACCGTGGCGCGCAAGGGCTACCGCTTTGTCGGTGAGGTGCGACTCGCTGACAACAGCGCGACCAGCACCACGGAACTCGCCGACAACGCGCCACCTGTGCCAGCGCCTGCAGCACTGATACTTCCCGACAAGCCGTCGATCACCGTACTGCCCTTCCAGAACCTCAGCGGCGATGCCGAGCA
Source organism: Pseudomonas sp. NUPR-001 (assembly GCF_052147955.1). NCBI lineage: Bacteria > Pseudomonadati > Pseudomonadota > Gammaproteobacteria > Pseudomonadales > Pseudomonadaceae > Pseudomonas > Pseudomonas sp. NUPR-001. The sequence continues at coordinate 3,000,813 of NZ_CP197353.1, read as the reverse complement.
GGATTACTTCGCCGACGGTGTCGTCGAAGACATCATCACCGCCTTGTCGCGCATTCGCTGGTTGTTTGTCATCGCCCGTAACTCCAGTTTTACCTACAAGGGCAGGGCCGTTGACGTTCAGGGGGTGGGCCAGGAACTGGGCGTGCGCTATGTGCTCGAAGGCAGCATCCGTAAATCCGGCAACAAGGTGCGCATAACCGGGCAATTGATCGACGCCAGCCGTGGTACGCATATCTGGGCGGAACGTTTCGAAGGTCTGCTCGATGACATCTTCGAACTGCAGGACAGCATTGCCGAAAGTGTTGTGGGCGCCATTGCGCCGCAGCTGGAGCGCGCAGAAATTGAGCGTGCCAAGGGCAAACCGACCGACAGCCTAGACGCTTACGACTACTACCTGCAGGGGACGGCAAAGCTGCACCAGGGCAACCAGCACGCCATCGAGCAGGCGCTGGGGTTGTTCTACCGCGCCATCGAACTCGACTCCGAGTACGCCTCGGCGTATGGCATGGCGGCGTGGTGTCATTTCTGGCGCAAACTCAACGGCTGGATGGCCGATCGCCCGCGTGAAATCGCTGAAGGTGCACGCTTGGCACGGCTGGCAGTAGAACTGGGGCGCGATGACGCCGTGGCGCTGACCCGCGGAGGGCACGCCCTGGCCCATTTGACGGGTGATCTCGATAGTGGCATTGCTTTGCTGGACCGGGCGCGAGTGCTCAACCCCAACCTGGCCCCAGCGTGGTTTCTCGGTGGTATTTTACGGGCACTGCGCGGTGAGGCCGACACGGCTATCGACAACCTCAAGCATGCCGTACGCCTGAGCCCGCTGGACCCCGAGATGTTCCGCATGGAAGTGGGCATGGCCCTGGCACATTTTTTTGCCGGGCGTTATGAACTCGCCGCAGTGTGGGCGGAAAAAGCCTTGGGCAACCTGCCCAGCCTGCTGGTGGCGGTAGCCTTGCTCGCCGCCAGCCAGGCGCACGCCGGACAGCTGGACAAGGCGCGGGCCAGCATGCAGCGCTTGCAGGCCCTGGACCCTACGCTGCGTACGGGCAACCTGCAGCAGTGGTTGCCCATCCAACGCGCCCAGGACCTCAAGCAGTTCGCCGAGGGTTTGCGCCTGGCGGGTTTACCGGACTAACCGGCTACAGTGACACCAGCACATCACAGCGCGATTCGTTGAGCACATATTTGGTGATGCTGCCCACCAACAGTTCTTCCAGTGCGCTTTCACCTTGCTTGCCGATCACGATCAGGTCGCAGTCCAGTTCCTGTTCCTGCTCGACGATCTTCCAGGCCGGGTCGCCCTGGACTACCAGCTGCCTGGCCTCGGGAATTTCGCAGGTGTCGGCCAATGCTGCGAGCTGCTCGATGGCATCTTTCTTGATGACATCGCGGTAGTGCTTGAGGGTATCGGCGTCGACGTTGGCCAGACGCATGCTCGACTCGAAGGGCGCCTCGAACACGTGCAGCAGCACAATTTCGGCCGGTCCGGCGACGGATTTGGCCAGCTCGATGGTACGTAGCGACGCCGCCGAGAAATCGACCGGAACCAGCACTCTGCGGTACTCGCCGCGTGGCGGCTGTTTGACCACCAGGGTAGGGCAGAGCATACGGTTGAGCATGCGCTGCACGGTCGAGCCCAGCAGCAGGTGACGTACCCGGCTCTGGCCCTTGGCGCCGCACACCAGCACATCGATGCGCCGGTCCTGCACTTCACGGGTGATCTCAGTGACCACGCCCCCGGCCATCACGTGTGCAGCGGAGGCAACGCCGTACTGTTCGAACAGATCATGAGCCAGTGCGTGGGTGTGTTTTTTCCCGGCCTCGACCGTGCGCTGCAGCAGGTCTTCATCCGGCGCGACAATCTGCTTGAGACGCTCGAAGGGTGCCGAGTTGGCAACGTAGAGCAGATCCAGTTTCGCCTCCAGGCCCTTGCTCAGCAATGCCGCACGCTCTGCCGCGTGGCGTGCCGGTGTGGAAAGGTCAGTGGCAACCAGGATGTGGTTCAGCGGGTACATATCAATCTCCTTGTTCAGTACCGTGCAGCGTTTGTCACCTCAATGCCAGGCGATGGACAACCCTGCATGCGTCTTCGGGGTCACGCGCGGTCGAGAAGCCGAATGCGCGCACCAGGTCGTGCACATAGGTATTGGCAGCGTCCTCGATTGAATACATTTCTTTATAGCCGTGCTCACGCGCGTGGTCGATCAGGTGGCCTAGCAACAGCGACGCCAGACCAAGGTTGCGCCACTGATCGTCGATGGTGATCGCGCACTCGCATTCATCCGGCGAAGCGCCGGTTGCATAGCGGCTGATCCCGACTTCCAGCAGTTCGCCATCGACATGGGCCAGGGCTACATAGGCCATGTGCTGCTGATCGATGGTCATCAACTGGTCAAGCATGGCTTTGCCGGGCTCGTTGATCTGGCACAGAAAACGGAAGTGCCGTGATTCGGGCGACAGGCGCATGATGAAGGCTTTTTCACGCTCGCGATCTTCGGCCCGTAATGGGCGGATAAGCACGTGACGACCATCCTTGAGTGGTTCAATCCAGTGCTCGCCTTGTTCGGGAGCAAAGATTGCAGGGGAGGGGGTCAGTGCCTCGGGTTGAGTAAGTGCCATGGAATGTACTCCGTGGAAAGGGAGAGATACGAAAAGCACACTACCTATCTACGCCTGTAGGAAATTTCTGGCTTGATGCAGGTCAAGCTGCAGGCGTATCGCTTGGCTGACTGTAGGAGCGGGCTTGCCCCGCGATTGCGGTGTGTCAGGCAGATCGCTATCGCGGGGCAAGCTGAACTGGTCAAGTAATCCTGGACACCCGTTAAGGTTTACGCCGCCAGCTTCTCTGCCTCGACCGGCGACCGGTATCCGTTGTAGCTGTGAGGCCTAGTGGTGTTGTAGCGGGTGATAAAGCGCTGCACATCCATTCGGGCCTCATGCTCCGAGTCGTAGCCATCTTCGGGTACCCACTCAGATTTCAGGCTTCCAAAAAACCGCTCCATCGGGGCGTTGTCCCAGCACTCGCCTTTACGGCTCATGCTCTGCCGGTGCCCATGCTCGCGCAGCTCATTTCTGAACTTGTGGCTGGTGTACTGACAGCCTTGGTCAGAGTGAAATAGCACACCCTTGGGGCGTCCGCGCAGCTCGGTTGCCATGCGTAAGGCCGCGCAGGTCAGTTCAGCATCCGAGATCATCGAGAACGACCAGCCGACAATCCGCCGTGCAAACAAGTCCAAGACAGCCGCGAAGTACAGCCAGCGCTTACCAGCCTTGATGTACGTTACATCTCCGCACCAGACCTCATTTGTCGCCCGCACATCGAATTGCCGTTTGAGCTCGTGCGGTGCGGTCAGGGCTTCAACGCCTGAAGATTTGTATTTGTGGCGTCTGCGTTGACGGCTGCTGATCCCAGCTTCTTGCATCAGGCGGCGCGCCTTGAAGCGGCCGACTGGGTGTCCACTGGCTTGCAGCATCTTGGCCAAGGTGCGCGAACCTGCCGCCCCTCTCGACTCACGATGATGTCTGATCAACTGGGCCTTGAGTTTTTCCCGTCCGGGGTAACGCCGGTCCTTACGCTGGCGCCAGCAGTAGAAACTGCTGCGGCTGACCCCAAGCACCCGACAACACTCATTAACGCCGTATTGCTCACCCAGCTCATCGATCAACGCGAGTGATCTTTGGCGTCCAAAAGCAGGAGAGCGCTGGCCTTTTTTAGGATTTCGATATCCCGGTCTTTCTGCTTGAGCAGGGCTTTGAGCCGTTGGATTTCCTGCTGGTCTGCCGTTATTGCCTTGGCACCCACAGGGGTTAAGCCTTGACGCTCCTGGCGCAGTTGATCGACCCAACGACGCAACGCTGTAGGGCCAATGCCTAAACTGGCACAGACCTGTGGAACTGATTGGCCTTCGTCCAGCACCATGCTGGCCGCCTGTAGCTTGAAGTCACTCGAGTAAGAATTACGCATATCCAAACACCTCAGGTTTGGGCGCCATCATAGCGCCCGATTGAGGTGTCCAGGATCATTAGGCCAGTTCAAGCCCGCTCCCACTAGAGCGTGGCCATATCAATGACAAAGCGGTATTTCACATCGTTGGCCTGCATGCGTTCGAAGGCCAGATTGATGTCCTGGATGCCGATCATTTCGCAGGTCGGCAGCACCTGGTGCTCGGCACAGAAATCCAGCAGTTCCTGAGTGTCCTGCAGGCCGCCGATCAGTGAACCGGTAATCGAGCGGTTGTTGATCATCAATAACGCGCCATGAATGGGCTCCAGCGGCTCGATCGCCCCGACCAGCACCAAGGTGCCGTTACGTCCCAGCAGCATCAAGTAAGGGTTGAGGTTGTGGCGGGTGGGGATGGTGTCGAGGATGAAGTCGAAGGCTGACGCCGCGCCTTTCATTGCTTGCGCATCGCTGGACAGCAGCACGTGGCGGGCACCCAGAGCACGGGCATCGTCGGCCTTGCCGGGCGAGCTGGTGATGACCGTGACCTCGGCACCCAGCGCTGCCGCCAGCTTGACGGCCATATGCCCCAGGCCGCCTAGGCCCACCACTGCGACTTTCATCCCGGCACCAACATTGTGGCGGCGCAGAGGCGTCCATACGGTGATACCCGCGCACAGCAGCGGGCCGGTAAAGCGTGGGTCGAGCGTTGCCGGTACCCGCAGAACAAAGTCTTCGCGCACCACGATGTGTTCGGCGTAACCACCGAAGGTCGTTTCGCCACTAAGGCGGTCTTTACCGTTGTAGGTCGGCGTCATGCTGCTGCACAGCTGCTCCTGGTGCGCGTGGCAGGGCGCACAGTGCTGACAACTGTCGACCATGCAGCCCACTGCCACACGGTCACCGATCTTGTAGCGGGTGACCGCGCTGCCGATAGCGGTGACATGGCCGACGATTTCATGCCCAGGCACACAGGGAAAACGTGTGCTGCCCCAGTCGTTGTGGGCGTAGTGCAGGTCTGAATGGCAGACACCGCAGTAGTCGATGGTGATGGCGACATCATCGTTGCGCAGGGCCCGGCGTTCAAAACGTAGTGGGGTAAGGGGGGCATGGGCTTCATGTGCGGCGTAGCCAAGGCAGGTGGTCATGAGCGTTTCCTCAGGTAGGCAAAGAAAGCGCCCCGCCGCGGCTGACGGCGGGGCGGGTTCAGGGTCAGATGGAAGGGCGCAGCCAGGGCGCCGCTGTGGTGTGCGGTGAAGCGATCTGGTTGGAAACCCACTTGCCCATGCGCCGCATGGGTTCGATGGCGTCCTGCGGGGCGGCGAATTTCATCGCCGCGGCGTACCCCAGCGAGACGATACGTTGGGCGCCGTGCAGCGGCAGGCGGTCTTTGAGCTCATCCTTGATCGACTCCGGATAAACGCCGACGGTCTGGGTATAGGCATCAACCGCATTCATCATCTCGTCCAGGCTTTCCACCGGCACCAGGTTGGCGGTACGGTCATCCAGACGGGCTGCGAAGGAGACCGCTTCGGGCAACTGCGAGCAAATGATCGCGCCTTCACCGTCTTTGCCGCCAATCACCTGGTACCACTCGTCATCCAGACGCAGTGCGTCGACTTCCGCTCTGAGCGCCGGGTCATAACGCTTGGGCGCCGTGCTCAGGGTATTGGGCAACGCCAGCATCGCGTCGTACACATAGCGGCCGAAGGTATTGAGGGTTGCCAGGCCCGCCTCATCGGTGCCGCTTTGCACGTAGACCACACGGGCGCAAACACAGCCTTTCTGGTTCAGCGCACCGATGTCAGCCGCCAGGCGTACTGCGGCTTCACGCATGGAGGCCTCGCTGTTGAAGGTGTCGCGGCCGATGATGCTGGCACTGCGTTTGGGGTCCAGCGAAATCAGCTCCAGCCCCGGCTGGATGTACTGGGTGACGTGCTTCATCGCGGCGTAACCGCCCCAGGCAACGATCTTCTCCAGGTTCTGCGGCTGGTACAGGCGTTGCTCGAGGGCCTGGTCTCCGCCTTTCCAATAGGCCACGCTCAGGTGCTTGGTCAGGGGATGGTCGGGCGCCATATCGACCATGGTGCGAGCGATGGCCAAGGCCGTGAACGGGTCGTTGGACGGCGCCTTGATAATCGCGTCACTGCGCAAGACCATGTTGCGGATGATGGTCCATAACGACAGCGCCACGGCATTACCGGCCACAATGTGCAAGGTACGCGCACCGAAGCAGCGCACTTCCAGCTCGGTACCATCGAGCAGCCGCTGCGACACCCAACCTTCCAGGTACTTGATGCCCACTGTGCTCTCCACCATCTCGCTGATGAAGTCTCGGGACAGCAGGTGCTGTAGCCCCATGTAGGACATCTTGACGATACTGGGGGTGGACGAGGAGGTCTGGTAGGACAGCTCACAGGCTTGCTGCAGATAGGGGTTGTGATCGAAATGCAGGCGCTCGCCAAGCGCCTCGGCATAGTCGAGGATGTCGTCGAAACTCAGGGCGTACAGGTCGGCCAGGCGGGCCGGATTGCCCAACGGCAGGCGTTCGATGTAGCAGTGCACGTCCGGGGTCAGGAAGGTCAGGTCGCCACCACGTCCACCGACTTCGATCAGGTTGTCGGTGATGACTTCGCCACGGATGATCAGCGGTGCAATAGGGTGGTTCATGATTAGCCCTCAAGGTTGTTCAAAAAGTCCATGGCTTCGCGGTGCGACCCTTCGGTTGCGGCGCAGGTGATCTTGTCGTCGCCGCCATTTTTTTCGCTGTAGCGTTGGATAGGGCCAGCCACGTAGGCGCCTGGGCGTCCGCACGGGCAAGGCGCATCCCATTCGATGGTCAATTCGTCGCCGGTAATGAAACCGCCCCAGCGGGTTTGCGCACCGAGGTCGAAGAACGCTGCCCGGCCGGTTACGCGGCCGGTGCGCGGCAGCGGTTTACTGGTCTGCGGGTCGAGCAGGTAGGTGATCACGGTCGGCGCCAGGTGAAAGTGATCGTGCTCGCAGCGCATGTGCGAACCACCCACCACCTCCGACATGGCATAGGTTTCGTGCAGCGTCTTGGCGCCGGTGAAACGCAACACGTCCTCGCGCCAGCCTTCTGGTTGCACCACGCCCTTGGCCCCGCCGGTGGTGGTGATATAGGAATCGGCGTGGAATACCCCCTCCAGCCCTTTGTTCAGCCCGGCTTTGGCCATGTTGTGCAGCAGGTTCCAGGTGGCGCCGACGTAGACACGCTTGCCGCTGAGCTGGGTGGTCATCTGTTCGAAGAACCGCGCCAGATGCTGCGGCATATCGGCCTGCAAGCGCTCGAACTCAGCCTTCTTGCTGTGCAGCGCCGGGGAAACCTGCAGGCGGTCGAGGGTGCCATTGGCATGCGCGGCGCGCACCCGTGCGCCCAGGTGCAAGACGTCACTGGACAGGGTGGCCGGGTAGGCGGGGTGGAAGTGCGCCTCATCCGCCAGCAAGGTAGTGATCAGAAATTCGCTAGCGCGAACATGGCTCAGGTAGCCCTTGCGGTAGTACGGATAGACCGCGTGCAGGGAAGGCTGTGGGCTATTCGGACCTTCCATGTTCCAGGCAAATAGCCGGCGCACCTCGAAGGCCTTCTCGAACTCGCGTACACCGTGCGGCAGAAAGGACAGGGTGCCCGAGGTGCCCGAAGTATGACTGATGCGCAGCCCCGGTACGGCTTTGTCCATGCTGTCGAACCAGTCGTCCAGCCCCTGGCACTGGCTGACGTCTGCAGCCAGGATCGCGGCGCCGACGTCCGGTGTCACCAGTTTCGCCAGCCACTTGTTGATGGCCGTGAAGTTCTTCTTCTCCAGCAAGGACGGCGGGTAGGACTTGTATACGGTATGTTCGAACAGCAGCGGCACCACGTCGTCGAGGGTCTCGATTCGCGCTACACCTTCAGCGTCGGCGAGTTTTTTCAGCATCGGGATACGTTCACGTAGCTCGGCGAAGCGCTGCTTCAGCCCGGCCAGCTGAAGCGCCTCGATTTCGCCGCGTGACTGACGTCCCCAGTTGTGGTGGGAGTGGTCGGCCAGGGCCGCAGGGTCGTTTAGCAGTTGTTGGAGTTGTTGTTCTGCACTGGACATTGTCGGACTCGCTGAGGAAGGTGAAAACCGGCGATAGCACCGGTGATCTACAGGGCCTGTGGTCAGGCTGTTGGCGCAGTATAAGGACGGAAAAGGCCCGGAACACTCCGCATTCCGACACCAGAATTCATCTGTAAGCTGTTGATGTAAAAGGTAAATATATAGCTGCCCTAAGGGCTGTCCGGAATTGGGCCAGCAGCACCGGCACGCCGTTACCCCCCTCGCACGGAGTGGGGAGCAGCTCCTGCGAACGTGATTAAGGTGCGGCTATAGGCTTCAGGCGCTAAGGAGAGAGTTGATGTCGAAAGCCAGCCCAGGCAGAGATGATGTAGACAATGTGCTGCGACGCCTGCGCTTCCCTGCGCGGCCCCGTAAGGAGCCCCGTCAGGCGCGCTCGATCGCCATGGTCAATGCCCTGCGTGAGACCGGCCGCAAAATTCTTGAAGAGCAAGGCCGCCAGGCCCTGACGCTATTCAACCTGTCGGAGCGCTCCGGCGTCGCCAGCAGTTCGATCTACGAGTACTTTCCGAGCATGGACGCGCTGGTCGCGGTAATTTTTGACGACCTGCGCCAGGAGTCGCGTACGCAGCTGATTACCGGGCTGGCCACGCTGCCGGACACGGCGCGCTTGCTCGATGGCTTGCTGTTCAGCATCAGGCTTGGCCTGAAGGCGCATCACAAGCGCCTGCAACTGGCCGCCGAATTCTCTGTGCGATCGGCTCAATACGATGAATTGGTACGCCTGGACCTGGTGGAGGCGCAGCATGTCTGGACCGCCAGTGTCGCACCGGCCTTGCTCAAGCGCTTTCCCGAAGAAGTGTGCGTGCAAAGCGTTGAGAAGGCGTTGTTCCTGGCCTTCCAGGCGCTCCTGGCGTTGCCACGGGCGATCGTTGTCGAGCGGCCTGACTACCTGGCCGAGGATGACACCGCGCAACTGCTGGCGCACATGATCTATGCGCTGCTTACCGCACCTGTCGCCCGCAACTGTTGATAACCAGAACGCTGAACCGCTAGCGGATCAATTCGCCAATACTGCCCTGTAAGGTGCCTTTGCCATGCGTTTGAACATTGTGTCCAGCCTGATGCTGGTTCCTTTAATGACCTGCACCACGCTCTACGCCGACAACCCAACGATCACCCCCAAGCCCGCCAGTGCCAGTACCGCTGCTCATAACGCAGCGGTATTGGCCACGTTGCCATTTGCCGACCGCAGCGATTTCGAGATGGCCAGCAAGGGCTTGGTAGCGGCCTTCGAGGGTGACATCAAGGACGCCAACGGCGCGATACTGCGAAGCAGTACGGTGTATGACTTCCTCAATGCCGAGGAGGCGCCCGCGACCGTCAATCCGAGCCTGTGGCGCCAGGCGCAGTTGAACGCGCACGTCGGTCTGTTCCAGGTCAGCGAACGTATTTACCAGCTGCGTGGATTCGACCTGGCGAACATGACCGTCATAGAGGGAGACACCGGGCTGATCGTCATCGACCCGCTGACATTCACCGAAACGGCCCGAGCTGCGCTCGACTTCTACTATCAGCACCGGCCTAAGAAACCGGTACGCGCGGTGCTCTATAGCCACAGCCATTTCGACCACTTTGGTGGCGTACGCGGCGTTATCGACGAGGCGGATGTCAAGGCAGGGAACGTGCAGGTCATCGCGCCTGCCGGGTTTATGGAGGAGGCCGTCAGCGAGAACCTGCTCGCGGGAACCGCCATGTTGCGCCGCTCGCAGTACCAGGCGGGCAGTCTGGTGCCCAGAGACGAGCGTGGCCAGTTAGACACTGGAATCGGCAAGGTCGGCAGTGGCAGTGGCACGATTGGCTTGATTGCGCCGACGCTGCTGGTGAAAGCCGCCTTTGAGCGTCATCGCATCGACGGGGTCGACATTGAGTTTCAACTGACGCCCGGTACTGAAGCACCGGCCGAGATGAACCTATATCTGCCACAGTTCAACGCCCTGGGCATGTCAGAAAACACCTCACATACCATGCACAACATCCTCACCCCGCGTGGTGCCCAGGTGCGCGATGCCAAAGGCTGGAGCCAGTACCTGGATGAGAGCCTGGCCCGCTACGGTGACAAGGCCCAGGTGCTGTTTACCCAACACAACTGGCCGACCTGGGGCGCGGCGAACATCCGCACAGTGCTGGCCGATCAGCGCGATATGTACGCCTACTTGAATGACCGTACCCTGCACCTGCTCAACCAGGGCCTGTCGCCGCTGGAGATAGCCGCAGACATGCAGAAACTGCCAGGTGAGCTGGAGCACAAATGGCACACACGCGGCTACTATGGCACGCTGAGCTTCAACGCTCGGGCGGTGTACCAGCGTTACCTGGGCTTCTATGACGCCAACCCGGCCAACCTTGACCCGCTGCCACCGCAAGAGAGCGGCAAGCACTATGTCGAGGCCATGGGCGGCAGCGCCAAGGTGTTGGAGCTGATGAACGCGGCCATGAGCAAGGGCGATTACCGCTGGGCGGCGCAACTGGGTAACCACCTGGTCTTTGCCGAGCCAGACAACGCCGCTGCCCGTGCCTTGCAAGCCGACGCCCTGGAGCAGATGGGCTACCAGGCGGAAAGTGCCTTATGGCGCAACATGTACCTGACCGGCGCCCAGGAGCTGCGCAAGGGTACGCCAGCGGCGGCTACAGCCAAGAGCGCTGTTGACATGATCCGCGCCCTCGAGCCGGGCATGTTCTTCGACTTCCTGGCCGTGCGGCTCGACAGCGAGAAGGCTGTTGGCCATGACATGACCCTCAACTGGTCGTTCACCGACCTCGATCAGCCATTCGCGTTGACCTTGCGCAATGGCGTACTGACCCAACGTCCAGGTGTTGCGCATGACAAACCCGATGTGACGGTACGCATGAGCAAGGCCACGCTGGACCGCATTGGCATGCGTCAGCTCGACATGGCGACCGCCATCCGCCAGGGGGATGTGCGCATCGAAGGCGACCAGCAGAAGCTGGCCACTCTCATGACCTCGCTCACCACCTTCCAGCCGACCTTTAACATTGTCACCCCTTGAAGGGGTGACTGTACTGCCTGCTGAATCAGCATTGACCACAGCTGCATGCCAAAATTGTATGCAAAAAATCCGTCAATCTGTTGTCGCACAGTAGGCACAGCTGTATATTCCCGCGCCATTGATGGCATAAGGCCACTCTTCCTTCGCCGACGCAGTGCGCGTCGGCACTTCTCTTACCGTGTGAAACCGGACCCGTCCGGGTATCGCCCGGTAATGATTTTTTCAAGCAGTGGCAATAGAAGGGTTAAAAGGATGTTCAACGCAGTGGTGAAGGTGTTGGCTGATATCAGCGTGCGGTCGAAACTGACCCTGGGTTTTGCGCTGGTGTTGTTACTGACCGTGGTGGTTGCAGGCATTGGTTGGGCCGGGCTGAGCGAGCTCGGCGAACGCAGTGCCAAGCTCAGCAGCATCGCCAGCATCAACGAAGTTGCACGCGACATGCGCATTGCGCGCCTGAACTACACGGTGTCGCCGGGTGCTGCGCAGGCAGCGCAGATGGTCAAAGTGACCGATGATCTCAACGATCAGCTCGATACGCTCGCCAAGCAATTCACCGATGCTGGCGATCAGCGTTCGATCGAGCAGGCGGACGCTGCGGTGCAGCGCTACCGCGAGCACTTTCAGAATTACGCCCAGGCCCTTGAGGCGCGCAACGAAACCCAGGCTAATCAAGCCCTGGAAGTGCTGGACAGCGCGCTGAAAAGCCTGCTGGACGCCTCGGGGCAGCTGTCGCTTAGCCAGTCGACAAAGCGTGACACTGAAGTGCAGTCGTCGCTCCAGCGCCTGGTCTTTACCGCCGTGTTGGCGCTGGTGCTTGGTGTCTTGGCCGCTTGGTTGATCACCCGCTTGATCGTGCAGCCGCTGCAGGTTGCCTTGCAGAGCGCCGAACGGGTGGCCAACGGCAACCTGAGCCAGGACATCCAGGTGAATCGGCGTGACGAACTGGGCGCGTTGCAGACCAGCATGCAGCGTATGACCGAGAACCTGCGCGACCTGATCGGCAGCTTGCGCGACGGCGTGGTGCAGATTGCAACGGCCGCCGAAGAGCTGTCGGCGGTCACCGAACAGACCAGTGCAGGCGTCAACAGCCAGAAGGTCGAGACCGATCAGGTGGCAACGGCCATGAACCAGATGGCTGCGACCGTGCAGGAAGTCGCGCGCAGCGCTGAACAGGCGTCGAATGCGGCAGTCAATGCCGGCCTCGAAGCGCGCGAAAGCGATACCGTGGTCAACCAGGCCATCGAGCAAATCACCCATCTGGACACTGAGGTGGGGCATTCGACCGACGCCATGGCCGAGCTCAAGCGTGAGAGCGACAAGATCGGTACGGTACTGGATGTGATCAAGTCGGTCGCCCAGCAAACCAACCTGCTGGCCCTGAACGCGGCCATTGAAGCAGCACGTGCCGGTGAGGCCGGGCGTGGTTTTGCGGTGGTTGCCGATGAAGTGCGCAGCCTGGCGCAACGCACCCAGACCTCCACCGAAGAGATCGAGGAACTGATTGGTGGCTTGCACCGTGGCACCCAGCAGGTGGGCGACATCCTCGAACGCAGCCGCGCATTGACCAGCAACAGTGTTGAGTTGACGCGCCGAGCAGGCACGTCGCTGCTGAACATCACCCGTTCGGTGGCCACCATCGAATCGATGAACCTGCAGATCGCCACTGCATCGGAGCAACAGACCGCAGTAGCCGAGGAAATCAACCGCAGCGTGCTCAACGTACGCGACGTGTCCGAGCAAACCGCAGCGGCCAGTGAGGAAACCGCGGCCTCCAGTATCGAACTGGCCCGTTTGGGTGTGCACCTGCAGGCGCTGGTGGGCAAATTCAAGCTGTGATTGGCCCGCTACCCAGGCCGTTGGCCAACGGCCTGGGTCGGCGTTATGCTGAATCGACAATCCCTCGGGATGTTGATCATGTACCGGATAATGCTGTTACTCGCGGCCAGCCTGGTGGCTGGCTGTCAGGCGCCGCTACCCAAGGCAGACCCACAGATGGCCTGGGTCGATTTCTCTACGCCATTTCCCAACGACCGCTTGCTGCTGGCTGAGCGCCTGGACAAACAGCGCCTGCGTGACGGACGTTTTTTCCAGGTGACGCCCGGCAGCCACGAGTTGGTGGTGCGCTTCGACTACGAAGTCACCGGCGGCGGGGGTATGAGCATGATGGGCGGTACGACCGTGCGCACCTGCTACCTGACCCTCAACTACGCCCATTTCAGTGCAGGCCAACGCTACGTGCTTGAAGGCCGTTCGATGGCGATGACCCCTGAAGCGCACTTGTACAACGCCAAGCGCGAAATCGTTGCACAGGTCAGTGACTACTATTGCCTGATGTGAGGGCCAGCAGATTTCGCTCAAGTGAGGCGGCTGGTATCGACCTCATGCTCGTCTTCAAAGGCCATGAACAGTTGCAGATCAAGCACGTCCAGCTTGATTCGGGCAATAAACGCAGAAAACGCCAGGTTCGCAGCAAGGCGCCGCAGGTCGCTAGCCCAGGCCGGAATATAAGTAGGCCCCTGCAACCAGCCGGACTCAAACAGCGGCGCCAGGTGCAGGGTATCGCCCAGGCTCAGGCGTCCGGCAAACAGATGCCCCACCAGTTCCGGACGGTTGTCGCGGATCGCCACGCGCAACAGGGTGTGCACACCGAGCAGCCCGGTCAGGTAGGCGGCATCTTTGGTAAACGCCGACCCACCGCGCACAGTGGCGCCGCGAAAAATGCGCTGGGTTGAACGGAACGACTCTTCCTCTGACTGACCGGCGTTGAGAAACCCCTCAAACACCTGGATGAAGTCGGCGCCATCCAGTGCTTGCTGCACCGCGAGCACCCGCAAGGCCAGGCGCCGCAGGCGGTTGATGTCCATGCTGCCGGTCAGCAGCTCGGCCAGCGTGGCTATACCTTCCTGGGTCTGGGTGGTGCGGGGTGCGCCCAAGGCCAGGCATTTGAGGTTGGGCTGGCGCGCACCGTTCTGCGCGGTGGCCACATGCACGAAGGCTTCATGCTGCAGCAATTGCTGCTTGTCCAGCTCGGTGAACAAAGCGCTGGCACGCAGGCGAATGCGGCTTGTCCCGGCAATTGCCTTGGCGGCCAGATCAGGGTCAAGCTTGATGCTGATCTGGCCTGGGCCAAAAAAGCGGTCCAGCTCTGGTTGCAGCCAGGCGGCAAACTCACTGGCCGGGATCTGCGCCGGGCTTGGAGCGATATGGCTGCCGCCGAGCAGGGCATCGGTGGTTTTCAGAAAGAAATGCGCGGCGTCGAGCATGCTCAGCTTCTGCCGCGGGTAGTAGAAGTCCGGGCGCCGGTACAGTGCCGAAGAATATTGGGTAAACGCCGGGGTCCCCATGGCCCCCAACATACGCCCGGCCGTGGCGTAGCTGTGAGCAGTCCTGGCGAGGAAGTGACCGGCCGGATGGCCTTGGTCGCACTGTGCGACAAAGCTGTCCAGCGCCGCGATGTCGGCGCCGTGCTCGCGCGGGCTGAACTCGACCTTGGGTAACTGCGCCTTGCCGCTGCGCCATTGAGCCAGAAACACCTCTTCGACACCGTCCGGCCATGCCAGCGCGTCGAGTACGCGGATTTTGCGGGTTAAACCGGGCAACGCGGCATCGAGTTCAGACAGCGACAGGGCACTCATGGCAGTCACCTTGAGAGTGGTCGATCCATCGCTCTAGCGTAGTCCTTGTCAGACCCGCCTGAGGCTCCAGGCAACTGATGTCACGATGAAAATTGCTGTGGGTGCAAAACCGGTGTTTCAATGGGCGGTCCGCTTTGCCACTCATGCCAGAGCAGGGCGATCACAAAGGACTGGATCATGCTGTTCAGAGGGATACACCGGCTGCTGCTGGTGCTGCAATGGATCATCGGTGCTGCGGGATTTTTCCTGCCAGCGCTGATCCTCGGTGAAAGCATCGATGTCGGCTTGCAGCCGTTCTCCGCCATGTTCATGGCCTTCATCCTCGGGGTTCTCAGCCTCTGCGTACACGAAGGCGGGCATTACCTGGGCGCTAGATACGCTGGCATGACGGTGCTTTCGGTGCGGGTGCTGGCCGTGGAGCTGCAACCGTTGCAGCACGGCTGGAAGTTGCGCTGGTCGCGTCACGCCAAAGGTCAGCCACTGGGCGGCTATGTCATGGCGGTGCACGCGTCGCAGCAGCCAATGCGCCAGGCAATGCTGGTGTTCACCCTGGCTGGGCCAGTACTCAACCTGTTCGTGGCGGGAGTGTGCCTGGCACTTTCGTCGCTGTTTATTGGTGAGTTCGCAGCGCTATTGTTGGCGCTAGGGGTGTGCAACCTGAGCACCGGGCTGGCCAACCTGATCCCCACGGTCAGCCCGGGCCGTGTCAGCGATGGCGCGGGATTTCTGGCGTGGCTCAGCAAACCGGATGAACAGGGGCCGGCACTGGCCAATGCGCGGTTGCTGGCACTGACCGTTGCGGGTACGCAAGCTGAGGATTTGCCTGAAGTCGATCTTGAGCAACTGAGCGCCGAACCGCTGCCCGCGTCCTTGACTGCGCTGGGCTTTCGCCTGTATGCCCGGCAGAATCTGGCGGATTGGGGCGCTGCGGTGGCGCTCGGCAATGAGTTGCAGGCACTGTTGGCAGCGCCTCCTGCTGCGTTGCGGCAAAGCATGGTTTTGCTGTCGATTGTACGGGCGGAGCTGACATTTTCGCGGGCGATGCTTGAGTGCGATGCCCGCGAGTTGAATGACTTCTTGTTCCACGCGCCAATCGACTGGTACGCCCCCAGTTTCCGGCCGCGTTGTCTGGCGCTGCGCGCTGCGCTTGCCGGTGACACCGAGCGCTCGGCGCACTTTGTGCAGCAAGCCGCGGACCTGGCGGCTAACAGCCAGGATCGCTCCCAGCGCCTGCGCGAACAACGACTGGCCGGTTACATCCAGGCATTGCTCACGGCGTCTGCAGACTCGCCAGCGCGGCCCGACCCTGCGCCGACAGCTGCGGTTCCAGCTGCTTCCAACTGAACGCCAGATCGACATCACATCCGTCACCGGTAGGTTGATTGGCCAGGCGCATGCCCTGGGAATCGAAGCTCAGGTCGTAATTGTCGTAGCTGGCAACATCGGGGCAGTCGGCATCTGCCTCTGCCTGGGTTTGCAGCCAGGTGGCGAAGGTTTTGGGCAGTTTTACATGCCCGGAGTAAGGGCTGTACCACTGGAAATCAGCACCGACCCAGGTCCACGGATCGACGGATTCGCCAGTTTGCAGATTCCAGGTGTGCAGGCCCCAACTGATGCCATTGCGGCCAAAGCCTGCCGTCCAGCGGTAAAACCTGACGGTGATCCACTGCGATGACCAATAGGTGGGTTCCACACTGATCTCACTCGTCGTCGCAGCGCCATCGCGGCCCAGGTATTCACGGCGCTCGATGAAAAACTGTTGCTGGTCCTCTGGGCTGACGGCCAGCCGTGCCAGTTGCTGGTTGATCTTGTCGATAGCCGGGGTATCGCCCGCCAACCTGATGGTGACCTGGGCGCCTTGGGTTCTGAGCTGATAGGCGTGCTCGTCGAAGGTTTTTTTCTCTACCTTGACGGGCAGCGGTGCTGCCTCCATGGGCGCGTTATAGGCGTCACCACCACAGCCTTCAGCACTTGCGCGGGTCAATGCCAAGGGCAGGGGGTTGGCGCCTGCCGCTTTGCGCCAGGTGCCACTCAGCGTTTTGCCGTTCACCGCTTGCAGATCCCAGAGCCCGGTGTTGCCTTCTTCGCTCCAGACGCCACCGGTTTGTTCCCGGGTTAGCTGGATCGGTGTAAGAAAGCGCTGGTAGTAATAGCTGCCGTTGCTGTCGGGAGCGGTGTTGAAACAGGCGGTGATTGCAGACTTGCCGAGCGTGCCTTTCCAGACGCCGGCGAGGTCGGTGGGCGCGGCACTGGCATAGGTAGAAGTGCAGGCGAGTACCAGGGCGGCCAAGGGTTTGCGCATGAGGATCGGACTTCCAGTTGTCTGACGGGCGCTCATCATAGCTGATGGTGCTCTTTCGCGGCGCAAGGCCGCTCCTACCGGGGATCACTGTAGGAGCGGCCTTGCGCCGCGAAAACAATGGCCAGCTGATCATTGTGCTCAGTTCTGGTTCTGGCAATTTATTCCAGCAACGCGGTACTCCAGAATATTTAGTTCTCCACTGGAGTCTTCATAAGTCATTTGCGCAGGCATCACATTGCAATTCTTTTTAGTCGAAGTAACGTTGATAACTTTATCAATATCCAACTTGGTTCCATAACGATAGTGAGTAACTTCCGGTGGGTTCTTACCTCTGGCCGCTGCAAGCTCACGCATTGCCTGCTCGTTTGCCTGAATCATCTTTCCGTGCACGGGATCAGTACTACCGTCTGCCGTCGCGAAAGATGAAGTGCTCAGGACCAGTATGGCGCTAATAGCGATCAATGATTTCATGGCGCATCACTCCAGTGGGTGTGATGCAAGAATAAAATGCCATGCCTGTCATTCTAATGATGCACAGATTACATCGACGACATGTCAGCCACACGACGCTCGAAGTGGTTGCCAAGCGAACTTTTTCAACATGACGGATTTGTAGTATTGGCGTAATCCCTGTGGCAGGAAACCGGGCATAGCATCAGTTTGCCAACCCACTACAGTGAGGTTTCATCATGAACGGTTCACCTGTGCAATTACTGATCACCGCACTTATCTTTAGCGCCACCACTCAAGCCGTAGCGAATCCGTCCGCCAGTGACGCCGACATTGGCCAACAGACTCAAGCAACGCCTGCAACACGCAGCGTTTTCATCAAGATGGACGACATTCGCTACGGTCAGAAGTCGATTGATGTAACGCCTGGCGAGACGGTCCGTTTTATAGTGAAGAACGAAGGGGCGCTGATGCATGAATTCAACATCGGCAAGGCTACTGCGCAGCTGGAACATCAGCGCGAGATGGCGGCGCTTTTCAAAGACGGCACACTGACGCCGACGGGCAAGGCGAAATCGATTGTCTGGCGCGAGTACTTCACCGCGCCGAGCGATATGGACCCGCCGCGCTATCCAGAGGTGATTGAAGCCAGGCATGACGATCCTAACGCCATCCTTGTTGAACCCGGCACTACCAAAGAGTTTGTCTGGACCTTCGCCGATGCCTCCAGCCTGAACTTCGCTTGCACCTTGCCGGGCCATTATCAGGCCGGAATGGTGGGTGAATTTGTCATGCGTTGAGCTGAGCGTTGCGATCCGCAGCGCTGTTTTAGCAATCGGTGCCTGATATCAACTGGCGGTGTATTCGAGCGAGTGTGGAGACTGCGCGTGCGGGTGGCCTCGGTGAGTCGCTGGAGATTTGAGTGGAATAGACAACGCGAGTGAGATGTTCAACTGCGTGCCTGGACAATGAACAGGGCTGAAATAGTCGGGCGGAGTACAAATGTACTCCGCCTGTGTAATTCGGCTACCAGTCGGTGATAGAAGATCCAGAGTGATGGCTTATAGCCACGAAGGCCATGTACGATCCACGCTTTGTCATAGACATGGATAGCCGCTAATGGAGCTTATAGCGTTAATCGCAGGCATTACCGCCTGTGTGTTTCTGGTGCAAAGCATCAGGGCAAAGGGAATGATCAGCCAGCTGAAAACTGAGCTTGGAGCCAGGCAGAACGATCTGAAGGCTACAGAAGAAGAGGTCACTGCACTCCGGCAGCAATTAGCACGAGAGGTGAAGGAGCTGGAGCGCTTCAAGGACATCCTGGACGCAGAAGCGGAAGCCGCTCGCATCCTGGATGAAACCCGAGCAGAACGTACCCAGCTACTGCACCAGGCCCAAGCTAAAGTCAGTGAGGCGGAGATCCGACTGAAACAGGCTATTGCAAATGCAGAAACGCAGAGCGGTCAGATCCTCGGCAAGACCAGATTGGAACGTGAGCAACTGTTGCAACAGGCTCAGCTTAAGGTCAGCCAGGCTGAAGAACGATTGCAGCAGGCCGTTGTAGACGCAGCGAAAATTGTTGCCGATGCCCAGATTCGTGCTGAACAAGTAGCGGGGGATGCCTTGGCCGCTATGGGTAAAGCCAAGCACTACACTGATGCCGCCCAGGCTATGAAGAACGTTGTGGAAGGGTATGGCGACGCTTACATCGTTCCGACCTACAACCTGCTGGACGACCTGGCAGAGGAATTTGGCTTCACCGAGGCCGGCCAGAAGCTCAAAGCGGCCCGGGAGTTCTCTCGTCTGATGATCAAGACGGGTAGAGCTGCAGCATGTGATTACGTGGAGGCGAATCGACGTGACACTGCTGTGCGCTTTGTGGTGGACGCATTTAACGGCAAAGTCGACTCAATTCTTTCCCGTACCAAGTCCGACAATCACGGCAAGCTTGAACAGGAGATCCGTGATGCTGCTGCGTTGGTCAATCTCAACGGAGCCCCGTTCCGCAATGCCCGGATTAATGAAGAGTACTTGGCCTCCCGCCTGGAGGAGTTGCGTTGGGCAGTGACTGCTAAGCTGCTCAAAGATCAGGAACGTGAAGAGCAACGCCAGTTGCGTGAGCAAATCCGCGAGGAAGAAAAAGCTCGCCGGGAATATGAGCGAGCGATCAAGGAAGCAGCCAAAGAAGAGGCCACCTTGCGCAAAGCGCTGGAGAAAGCTCAGGAGCAGGTTGCCGCCGCCAGCGCCGCTGAACGAGCAGAGTTCGAGGCTCGACTGGCGCTTCTACAAGTGCAATTGCAGGCCGCTGAGGACAAGAATCAGCGCGCTCTTTCCATGGCTCAGCAGACGCGTGCAGGTCATGTCTATGTCATTTCCAACATTGGTTCCTTCGGTGAGCAAGTGTTCAAGATCGGCATGACCCGCCGCCTTGAACCGCTGGATCGGGTGCGTGAACTCGGTGACGCAAGTGTTCCGTTCGAGTTCGACATCCACGCCATGATCTTCAGCGACGATGCCCCTGGGCTTGAGAAAAAGCTTCACCGTCACTTCCTGCGAGAGCAGGTGAACAAGGTCAACCCACGCAAGGAGTTCTTCCGCATTGGCCTGCCGGCGATACGTGAAGAGCTCGAACAGTTGGGTGTTGAAACACAATGGACGATGAGCGCTAAGGCACTTGAGTTCAAAGAGACGCAGCGTATCGAGCAGCAGATTACCGAGAACCCGGCCATTGCCGCAGAGTGGACGCGCCATCAGCTTGAAGTAGAAGAAGCTATCGAGCAGTCCGAGGAAGAGGCTCTGGTTTCAGCGTAAACACCGTTGCCGACGAGGCGTCGAGCCACAGCCACCAGCCGAAACGCTGGGCGAAGGGCTAGGCGCCAATGCTCATTTGCAGGCAGTACCATAGCCGTCACGCTGAGTCGGACAGGTTTACTCCCGAACAGACGTTGCGCCGCTGGGCACCGCCGCTACTGGCAGCGCTTGCAGTGCATCGGCAAGGAAATCCACAAACACCCGGACTTTCTGCGATACATGCCGATGGCTGGCGTACAAGGCATAGATCGAACGCCGCGGCATGGACTGCTCTGGGAGTAATTGCAGCAACTGGCCGCTGTCGAGCAACGGCTGGGCGATGAACGAGGGCAGGGCGCCGATGCCCAGGCCAGCCAGCAGCATGTCGCTCAGCATCAGGCTGTTGTCTACTGCAAGGCGCACAGGCAATTCCAGACGGCTATTGCCTTGTGGGCCTTGTAACTGCCAGCTGCCGGGATGTTCTGCCAGACGATAGGCCAGGCAACTGTGGTCACGCAGGTCGTCGACGCGCTGCGGCGTGCCGTTGGCCTGCAGGTAAGCTGGCGCCGCGCAGATCACTTGGGCAATGTCCCCCAGGCGTCTGGCGACCAGCGATGAGTCCGGCAAGTGGCTGCGAATCCGCAGCGAAACATCAAAGCCCTCGCTGACCACGTCCAACAGGCGATCATCGAGGGTGAGCTCGACCTTCAGTTGCGGGTAGCGCTGCATGAACGCCACCAGAATCGGCGACAGTACCTTGAGGCCAAACGACAACGGCGCGTTGACCCGAAGGCACCCGCTGGGCTCGCTGGAACCGCTCTGGGTCGCACGTTCCAGAGCGTCCAGCTCATCGAGTAAGTGGCAGCATTCGCTGAAGTACGCCTGACCGGCCTCGGACAGGCTCATGCGCCGGGTGGTGCGCAGCAGCAACAGGCTGCCCAGGCGTTCCTCCAGCTGTCGCACTTGCTTGCTCACCGCCGCAGTAGATTGCCCCAGGTCGACAGCCGCCAGACTGAAGCTGCCGCGCTCAACCACGCGGCGAAAGGTACGCATGGCCAGCAATACATCCATATATTTTCTCCTGGGTTGAATATCAATTAACCAAACGCCTGATTATCTATGATTTAGCAGCCAATACCATGAGTGCTCCCCCTTTTAGGAGCTATCTCATGCAGCAGCGATCGTGGATCAAAAACCTTACCGGGCTGGCCGTCTTGTCGGTGCTCGGCTCACTGTACAGTGCCGGCGCGCTGGCCAAGCCCGACGTGGGTATCAGCCCCTGGGGCGAGAAAGACGAAATAGGGCGCCTGAACCTGATGACCCCGCAGTCGCAGGCTGCGATCATGGCCCGGGTCAACGGCGCCCAGGCCTATGACCTGGCGGTGGAGTACTTTGTCGGCATGCCCAGCTGGCAAGCCGCAGGCGACCCGCCTTACCAGATGTGGATGACCCACACTCCACACGGCAACGTCATCGCCGACCCGATGAAAGTCGGCGAGCCGATGAACCAGCACGTCAGCTACAGCGGCTCGGCAGTGTCGATGTACGCCCACATGGGCACCCATATCGACGCACTCAACCACTTTGGACTCAACGGTAAAATCTGGAACGGCTTTCGTGCCGACCAGCACCTGGGAGACCGTGGCTGGAACGTCACCGGTGCAGAGAAACTGCCACCGATCATCGCTCGCGGGGTCATGATTGATGTCGCGGTGGCCAAGGGCCTGGAGCAACTGGCGGATAACTACCGCGTCACCCGCAGCGATTTGCAGCAGGCGTTGGCCAAGCAACAGGTGGTGCTGGAGAAAGGCGATGTCGTGCTGATCCGTACCGGGCGCATGCGTGACTATGAAAACGCCCAGGCGTACATGGCCAACCCACCGGGTTTAAGCCTGGATGCGGCGAAATTCCTGGTCGAGGAGAGCGGGGCGATGGTGGTCGGCGCTGATAACCTGAGTTTCGAGACGTTCCCGTCGGAAGTCGAAGGCAACTACCTGCCGGTGCACACCTACCTGTTGGCCATGCAGGGCGCGCCGATCATCGAACTGGTGAACCTGGAAGGTTTGTCCAAGGACCGGGTTTATCAGTTCGCCTTTGTCGGCGCTTCGTTGAAACTGCGCGGAGCGGATGCGGCGCCGATGCGGCCGATGGCGTTGCCGGTGCGCTGAAACTGAGGCAGGGCAATTTTAAAAGAGAACGCCTGCTTAATCTGAATGATTAAACAGGCGCCCCCTCATTTACGCTGAAGTGAAGTTAGCTCAGCGAGCAATCAGCTTTGGCAGAAACGGATACGGTTACCGAACGGATCGTAGACTTCCAGAAGTTTGCCCCAATCCTGCTCGACAATGTCTGGCCGTCCAAAACCGTAGCGTTTGCTGATCAGTTCGTCGCGAAACAGCTCAATGTTGTGCATGGGAACGAAAAGGGTCGTTCCCGGACTTGCGTCGCCATGATGCTCGGAAAGGTGGATCTGCAGACTGTCGCGGCTGAGCCCCAGATACAGGGGAAGATCAGCTTCGAAACGGTGTTCGAACTCGACGCTGAAGCCAAGAAAATCGAGATAAAACTCTCTTGCCTTCGCTTCATCGAACATTCGCAGTATCGGTATGGCTTTTTTCAGCGTGACGGCAGGGGCCGTCGATTCGTGAGGAAGCACGGCTGAAGCGGTATTCCAATCCTTGTATCCCAGCTGCTGGGCCACCATTTCAAGCGCAGCGCTATGGGATAACTCGTGATTGCGGGCCTCAAGTGAGGTACGCAGACGCTTGGCCATCCGCTTGGCGTTTTCGATTGTCGACATCATTGCTCCTGGAGTCGAAGCTTCTTGGTGCTCGCGTTGCCAAACCTCGACTATCAAGAGAGATGCGAAAGGGTCTGGAGTACATATGCTTTCACCTTCCTTATCGGTGCGAGCGGCAGGCAGCATAAGCCTGCGCTGATACTACACAGTCAGGGGATTCGACGAAACCAGGTCGTTGCCGAAATTGACGATTCAGCCCCGCCAACTAGTCTACTTTCTGGTTTCCAGCTTCGACGCTATGGCGTTTGGATACGTCTTTCTACTCTGTGCCACCGGAGGGTTCCGCATGGCCTCATCACGTAAATTACTGTTGTGTGTCCTACCTTTCTGCCTAGTGCTGGGCCATGGGGCACAGGCAGCACCAGCGGATCTGCTGCTGTCCACACCCGCAACCCCCGACAATGTGCAGAAAGGCTTGCAGGCCGATGGCTACAGCCTGGCCATCTCGGCCTACAACTGGGGCTACCCGCTGGTGCGCATGGAACGTGTCGCACGCGAGTACACCACGGTGCCTTCGCCCAAACCCAAGACCAGCTACCGCGCCGAGCTGAACCAGATCGGCTGGGCCACCGAGCTGGCCTCTCCGGCGGCGAAGGACATGCCGACGGCCAATAATGACACCTACTACATGAGCGCAGTGGTGAACCTCACCGAGCCCTACGTGCTCACCGTACCCGACACCCACGACCGCTATTACGTGGTCGACGTCTTCAACATGTGGCAGGAGCTGGAGCATTACATCGGGCGTCGCACCACGGGTACCAAGGCCGGCAAGTTCGTTCTGGTGCCACCGGGCTGGAAGGGCTCGCTACCTGAGGATGCCAAGCGCCTGGACGTTTCCACCTCGAAGGTCTGGCTCTGGGGCCGCTTGCACGTCAAGCAAGGTGAGAACGCCGCACCGGTGCTGGCGCTGCAAAAGCAGTTCAACCTTGTGCCCTTGAGTGGCAAACCCGCCAAGGACTCCACCTTGCCGCCCCTGCCGACAACCGGGGCCGATGAGCTGGGTTTCTTCACCGAGCTGGCCGCAGCGCTCCAGCACAATCCGGTTAAACCGGCGGACGCCGCACTGTTCGCGCAATTCTCCCGTATCGGCCTGACTGAAAAAAGCTTTGACCCTGGCAAACTCGACCCGGCCACCCGCAAAGGGCTGACCGAGGGCCTGAAAGACGCGCCCTACGTGGCCATTGCCTCGTTGGCCAGCACCTCGTCGATCCGCAGTGGCTGGAACTGGGTGACCGGCCTGGACAGCTTCGGCTACAACTACCCGCTGCGGGCCATGGTCGCCGGGCCTTACCTGGGTGGGCAGGGCGAGCACGAAGCGATGTACCCCATCCGCTTTACCGACAGCAACAACCAGCCGCTGGTTGGCAGTAACCGGTACGAGGTGAAACTGGCCTCGGCGCCGCCAGTGGGCGCGTTCTGGTCGCTGACGATGTACGACGCCAGCGACAAGATGCTGGTCGACAACGAACTGGCTCGCTACAAGGTCGGCACCGACACGCCAGGCCTTACGGTGGCCAAGGACGGCTCGATCACCATGCCGATTTCCCATGCCAAGCCCCAAGGTGACAACGCGGCCAACTGGCTTCCCGCCCCGCAAGGCGGCTTCTACGTGATTCTGCGGCTATACCAACCTTCGCAAGCGATCCTTTCTGGCGAATGGGTAATGCCACAACTGACCAAAGTTGAGTGACCTCAGACGCATTTAGGAGCAGCAGATGAAAGCATGCAGATTATTCGTCGTAGGGGCTGGTTTGATGGCGGTGATGAACTGGGCCAGCGCCCAGACCGACCCGCAGGGAGGACAGCCAGCTGCCGATGCCAAGGCTTCGGTCAGCGATTTCGATTACCAGCTCAAGTACCAGCGAGCCTTCGAGGCGGTGCTATGGGGGATTCCGGCAACGGCCATCTACAGCTTTCGGCGGGCCGGCGAGCACGATCTTGCTCTGAAGGACAATGACATCATTGCCTACTCCTCAACCGCCACGCCGAAGCTGGAAGCGATTACGGCCAACAGCACCACGCCTTACATTTCTGCATTTACCGACTTGCGCAAAGGTCCGGTTGTCCTGGAAGTACCCGTCGCAGGAGAGCAAGGCAGCGTCTACGGCCAGGTGGTCGATGCCTGGCAACTGACGATTGCCGACGTCGGCCCCTCGGGGGTGGACAAGGGCAAGGGCGGCAAGTTGCTGTTCACGCCCCCCGGTTATGACGGCAAAATTCCGCAAGGGTATATCCACATCCCTTCGCCCAACTACCGCATTGCCCTGGCATTCCGCTCTGTGCCCGCACCGGGCAAGAGCGTGGCGGACGCGTACGCGTATGCCCAGAAGCTGCGCATGTATTACTTGGCCGATGCGGCCAATCCGCCGAAGCAACGTTTTGTCGACCCGATCAACGACCGCTATCCGACATTGCCGCTGTACGACGAGCGCTACTTCGAAGACCTGCATGCCATTGTCAGCGTCGAGCCGGTCAAGCCGCAGGACAAAGTGATGATGGGCATGCTGTCGTCACTGGGCATCGAGCACGGCAAACCCTTCGCACCGGACGAGACCAGCAAGCGGGCGATGCGCCAGGCGGCCGTCGATGCGTGGTATTACCTGCAGCACTGGTTCGACAACTTCCCGAAAGACAGGCTCTACTGGACCGACCGGCACTACGCCTCGTTGCTGATGACCGACGCCAACAAGACCTTCACCTTCGTCGATGACAACCGCGTCGACCTCATCAACCGAGCCGCCGAGTACTTCTGGTGCACCTACATGCCCAAGGCACTGAGTGCCACACCGGCGACCCAGTACATGATGGCGATGGCTGACAAGGATGGAAAGCTGCTGGAGGCCGGCAAGCTTTACAAGCTGGACATTCCCGCGAAGATGCCAGTGAAGCAGTTCTGGGCACTGACCGTGTACGATCGCGCCACCATGGCGTTCATCTACAGCGAATCGAACCGGACAACGCTGTCGTCCTTTGACCTGGAGAAAATGCACAAGAACGCCGATGGCGGTGTCACCCTCTACGTCGGGCCGAAGGCGCCTGCAGGCATGGAGTCGAACTGGATTCCCACATCCGGCAAGCGTCCATTACCCGCCATTCGTTTCTATGGGCCCACTCAGGAGATGAACGACAAGACGTTCAAATTGCCTGATTTCGAAGTGGTGGAATAAGCCTATGGAAACTTCTCAGACTGATGGGTGCAGCGCCATTTTTTGGCAGCGCTGCCGTTGTCACTCTTCCGCCGTTTTTTGATTCTTGAAGCAGGGAAGGGGGTGGCAAGCGCCCCCTATCAGGAACGCTGGTAAAGGCAAAGTGCGCACGCTGTTCGGCATTTCTCGCGATATGTCTTAAGATAGCCGGTTGCCGAAAGAACCGTCATGGCCATTGCCATGAAGGGCTTTCATTCTTTGCAAATAAGTGTGGTGAAGATGAACAAGCCTTTCATTTCGCTGTGCCCTGAAATTACTCGGGCACACGCGCTGACGTTGATGGACTGGTTGGAGGATGAGCGCGTCACCTGTTATCTGAGCGATTCACGTCATGTCTCCCGTTCCATCGAGCAAGCCATCGATCGAACGCAATTGCCGATCCTGACCCATCTATTCAACCGCGGCGGCCGATTCTTCATGGCCTACGACCGGCACGACGCCCCAGTGGGCTTTGTCCGTCTCGTCAAGACCGGTTCAAACTGCGAGATCGTCCTGGTCATCGGCGACAGCAAAAAATGGGGCCGCAACCTTGGCGCTCGCACCATCCGCGAAGGCATGAAACTGGCCTTCCTCGACATGCGGGCCGAGAAGCTCATCGCCAAGATCCACCCAGACAACGGGCGCTCGCTGAAAGCTTTCCTGCGCAGCGGCTTTCTGCTTGAGAGCGAAACGCCGACATTGAAATCATTCTCCATGACGATGGGGCGCTATCTGCAGCTGCTACGCGAAGGTGCCGTTGGCGACGCCACGGGGATCTACATCACTGAAATCGACAAGGCCAGGCTCGAGAGCCTGATCGTGCTCGAACAAGGCCCGGCCGTTATTGAACTCGAACATGAGCTTGAGCGAGCCATTGTCGTCAAACCGCAGCAGGTGGCGCGCAATGTCGTCACGATGAACTCCAGGGCCTTGCTGCAGTTGGACGACGAACAGATCGAGGTGGCTTTGGTTTACCCAGAAGACGCGGACAGCAGCGCCGGGAAGCATTCTGTGTGCTCCGACATCGGTGCCGCCATCCTGGGCTATCAGGAGGGGGACGCCATCGATTGGCGAATTTCTGATCGGACCCGGAGGATTGAGATCAGGAAAGTGCTTTATCAGCCGGAGGCTGCGGGCGATTTTCATCTGTGATTGAGCCTTGAATTTAGTGTTCGTCCATCAGGCGCGAA
This sequence comes from Pseudomonas sp. NUPR-001, assembly GCF_052147955.1. NCBI lineage: Bacteria > Pseudomonadati > Pseudomonadota > Gammaproteobacteria > Pseudomonadales > Pseudomonadaceae > Pseudomonas > Pseudomonas sp. NUPR-001. The sequence continues at coordinate 2,973,386 of NZ_CP197353.1, read as the reverse complement.
GATTCCCCAAAGGGCGGGGCGTCGTTTGTCGTGCCTGATGCGGACTATCTGTCACAGGCCGTGCCGTTCGCCGTGTATAACCGGGTTGAAGCGGATGGTTGACTGGCCGAAGAGCGTGACCTGCTCAAACGCAGACTGAAGGCGCTTCGCATTGGCCGGTGTTCGTTTCTTGGTGGCCAAGTCTGATCAATTCGGAGAGCAGCAGATAGTGGGGTAGGGAGTAGGAGGTATCGGCTATTAGATGATAGTCTGGGCTTGCTCGCTCCACCAGTCCGAGCGAACGGGCTGCGTCGATGTGGCTGTAGCCTGGTCGAGCACCAAGCTGGCTGCTTCGCGCTTGAACTCGGGGGTAAAGGTACGGCGTTGCTTGGTCATCAGGCACTTCTCTGTGGCGAGCATTCTCGCCTAAATGGGTGTCCGGAATCATTAGACCACTACACCAGAGTGCCTGGTGGAGGAGAAGAAGCAGTTGCTCGATGATTTGGTGGCCCAGCGCGGGAGGATTATGTGGGCCCGCGATCCTCATGTGGCGATGATGCGCGTCCGTCAGTCACTTTATCAGGCTACGATGAGCACGCCTCATTGCTGCAGCTTAAAGCTGAACCATCGCGGTCCTGTCGAAATCGATGGCAGGACCGCGAATCAGGATTCTGATCAGGCCACCTGCGTACGCGAACGCCACAGATCGCGCTCCACCAGACCGTGCCAAAAGCCCTGCGCGCCCGACTCAATGGCTGCACTACCCAGCAGGTGCGCCCATTGTGCATCGCTGCCGAACTCCTCGCGCCAGGACCAGAGTCGCCGAGTGACCTGGTGCAGGCTGTGCTCATGAGTGAAACCGATCGAGCCGTGCACCTGATGTGCCACGGAGCAGCCGAGGGTCGCTGCTTCACCGGCGCAGACCTTGGCCGCTGCGATGTCGAATAGTATGCGTTGGGGCTGTGCCAGACGTCCCTCGAGGTAGTCGCTGGTGCTGCCCAGCGCGATGAGCGTGGTCATCCGTGCCAGGCTGATCGCCCCGGCCATTTGCGCCAGCAACTGCTGCAGTGCCTGTTGGCGGCCAATTGGCTTGCCGAACTGTACGCGCTCGTTGGCGTAGCTCACTGCCTTGTCCAGCGCCGACTCCAGAGCGCCGACTGACATACAGGCACGCAGCAGTGCGCCTAGCAGCCAGACCGGTTCGCTAACCCCGGGTAGCTTGAGCTCGGCGGTGGCAACCACCGGCGTGCGCTTAAAGCACAGGGTGTCACGCTGTTCATTGGCGAAGTTGCAGGCAGCGCTGCGCGTCAGGCTGTCATGCTGCAGGTCGACCAGGGCGATGCGTCCGGTATCGGCAATCACTGCCCACCGGCAGGCGCGCGACCAGGGTACTTGCTCGGCACGTCCTTCAACGACATGGGCATCCGTGGTGAGCCGTACGTCACCCAGACGGCCGGCCTGAATCAGGCTGATCGGTCCGTCCGGAATGTCCAGGCCGGCACGTGCCAACAGTGCCGTGGCCAGCAACGTTTCGCCAAGTGGAAGTGGCGCTTGCCAGTAGCCGATGGCGCGCAGAACGGCACCGACATCCTGCAGGCTGGCTCCGCTTCCCCCGGTGTGTTCCGGCACCAGTGCATGGGGCAGGCCGCTATCGCTCACGCGCTGCCACAGGTCGTCGATACGGCCATGAGTGTCAAAGTCCGCCAGCACCGACGGCGTGATCGCGCGGCTGAACAAGCGCTCGACGCTGTCACCGATCATCGTTTGCAGTTCGGAACAGGCGCCGCTATCGGCACTTTGGGATTCGAGGCTGTTCATCGTAGTCCTAGTCCTCGGGCAATGATGCCACGCAGAATTTCTCGGGTGCCGCCGCGCAAAGAAAAGGACGGCGCGGTCTGGGTGATGTAATGCAGGGTCTGGTCCAAGGGCGAGCCCGACGTGCGCAGGCCGCCGAACAGTTCATGCGCCAGATCGGGCATGGATTGCTCCAGAACAGATCCCTGGTCCTTGACCAGGGTCGCGGCGATCGCGGGGCTCTCGCCCCGGGCGAGCATGCCTGCTATGCCTAGGGACATTTGCCGCAAGGCCGCGTAGCGCGCCGCGACACGGCCAAGACTGACGGTCTGACGGGCATCGTGCGGGTCAGCTACTTCAAGCATTTCCAGGTACAACTGGGTACTGCTCAGATAACGCTCCGGGCCGCTGCGCTCCAGTGCCAGTTCCGCACCCACTTGCTTCCAGCCGTCACCGAGCTGGCCGATCACATCGTGGTCGGGGACGAAAACGTCTTCGAGAAATACTTCGTTGTAATCGTGCTCACCGAGCATGTTGAGAATCGGCCGAATGGTAATCCCCGGGGCGCTCAGGTCGACGAGAAACTGTGATAGACCGGCATGACGATTGGTTTCATCGCGGGGGCAGGTGCGCAGCAGCGTCACCATATGCTGGGCGCGCTGGGCACCTGTGGTCCAGATCTTCTGGCCGTTGACCCGCCAGCCACCGGCTACCTTGTCGGCGCGGGTACGCACCGCGGCAAGGTCGGAACCAACGTCGGGTTCGCTCATTCCGATAGCAATATAGGTTTCGCCGCGAGCGATGCCGGGACAGATGCGCGGTGCCAGGTTATCGGGCGAGAAGCGGATCAGCAGCGGCCCGCTCTGGCGCTCAGCAATCCAGTGGGCATTGACCGGGGCGCCGGCGGCCAGTAGCTCTTCGAGAACGACGTAGCGCTCGAGCGCACTGCGTTCATGGCCGCCATAGCGACGCGGCCAGGTCATGCCCAGCCAGTCGCGTGCGCCGAGCTTGCGGCTGAAGCTTTCGTCGACGCCGTTCCAGTTTCTGGCGCGTTCAGCGGCGGGTAAGTCTCGCAGCGTTTCGCTGAGGAAAGCGCGAACCTCGGCCCGCAGTGTTTCGCTGCGGGGATCCAGGGTACAAGGGCGTATATCAAGGGCCTGCATAGGAATCTGCTCGCAAGGTGAAGGGTGTTTTTAACTTGCTTGTCAGTCAGCAAGTAAATACGCTAGCAGCAGCTTAGTCATCCAGGCAAGCCCATTTCTATTTAAGGAGTTCCTCATGTCAGCCGTTGTGCCCTTCAATCCCGGTCATGGACTTGAGCTTGCCCTGCAAGGGCATGTGGCAGTACTGGAGTTCAGCCGCCCGCCGTTAAATTTCTTCGACCAGGCCCTGATCGAGGACCTGGTCGCGGCTCTCGAATACCTCGATCAGTTGCCGGAGTGCCGGGTTGTGGTGTTGCAGGCAGCGGGCAAGACGTTCTGCGCCGGGGCCGACTTCAACGGCACCGCGCATACCCGCGAGCCGAGTTTTCCCCGACAGTTGTACAAGTACGCGGTGCGCCTGTTCCGCACGCGCAAGCCGCTGATTGTTGTGGTCGAAGGTGCCGCGGTTGGCGGCGGCCTGGGCCTGGCACTGGTGGGCGACTACCGGGTAACCAGCGAGAAAGCGCGCTTCTGCGCGAACTTCAATCGCCTGGGCATCCACCAGGGGTTTGGTATTTCCGTGACCCTGCCGCGCGTCGTGGGGATCCAGATGGCGTCGTTGTTGATCGCTACCGGGCGGCGAATTGACGGTCGCGAAGCGGTGCGCATCGGTCTTGCCGATGTGCTGGCGGACGTTGGCGGTGAGCGTGAGGCGGCGCTGGCGCTGGCGCGGGAAATTGCCCAGTGCTCACCGCTGGCGGTAATGTCCAGTCGTGAGACACTACGCGCGGGCCTGGCCGATGCGGTGGACGCCGTGATCGATCGCGAGGCCAGCGAGCAGGAGTGGCAAATCGTCACCGCCGACTTCGCTGAAGGCAACCGCGCGATGGCTGAGCGGCGCTTGCCTGTATTCACCGGCCAGTAACGAGGAATGTCCATGACCGATGCCACTTCACCTAGCAGTCACGCTAGCCGCAGAACCCAGACGGAGCGCCGCGCCGATGCCGAGCGCCGCCTGCTGGAGGCCGCACGGCAGATTGTTGCGCGCAAGGGCTGGGTCGGTATGACCCTGGCCGAAGTCGGTGAGGAGGCCGGTTATAGCCGCGGCCTGGCGGCTCATCATTTCGGCAGCAAGGCAGGCCTGTTACGTGCCCTGGCGGCCTACGTCAATCGCAACTTCATGGACCTGGTGGAGATCGAGTTACCGTGCCGGCAACCTGGGCTGGATGCTTTGCTTGGCTTCGTTGGTGTCTATCTGGGTCGCGACGCAGGCGATTGGACTAATACCCGCGCGCTGCTGGCGCTGATGGCCGAAGCAGTAACTGAGGATGCTGAGACTCGTGAAATTCTTGCTGACTATAACCGCTCGGTGCACGACTACCTGGCATCGCACATCCGCACGGGCATTGCCAGCGACGACATTCGCCGCAATGTCGATGCCTCGGCCGGGGCCACGCTGATCCTCGCAACCTTGCGTGGCGTGATGTTGCAACACCTGCTCGACCCGGTGAGCATCGAACTGGTCGCTGTGCACCGGCAGATGCTCGATTTCGTCAACGCGGCGCTGGCAGTGGTGCCGCGTTGATCCCGTTCAATCCAGCAGACCCCGCTGCCTGGCGATCGCCAGCGCTTCGGTCCGGCCTTGGGCGCCGAGCTTGGCGTTGACCCGGCGCAGGTGAGACTTGACCGTAAGTTCGGAAAGAAACAGCTTTTCGGCGATTTCCCGGTTGCGGTAACCCTTGGCCAGCAAGCGTACAACCTGCAGCTCACGTGTGGTCAGCCCGGCCTGGGGGAGGGCTGCCTCGGCGTTGCTAGCGGGCGTTGTTAACGACAGGCGGGCTTGGAGCGCGGGTAGGAAATCTGGTGCGATCGAAAGCGTCTGTTCCTGCCCATATAGGGTTACCGTCCAACGCTCCAACAATGCCCCAAGCGCCGGCCCCTCGTCGAGAAAACTGCGCTTAAAGCCGACCTGGCTGGCAAAGCGCAATGCCATGCTGAGTTCATCGAGCGCCTCCCGATGTTCGCCGATGGCATTCTGGGCCATGGCCAGCAACAACTGCAGCTTCAGTGCGCGACGCAGACGCTGTTCGCGACGTGCTTGTGTCAGGGCTTCGCGCACCTCGGTTACCGCTTGGGGCTGGCCCAGTGCAATGGCCAGGCGCTGGCGGGCGATGAAGGGCGTATCCACTTCGTTGGCGTAGAAGCACACGCTGGAGTCCGCCCAATCAGCCACCTGTTCAGCCGAACGCAAGGCGTGCCGGGCGGTGTCGAAGTGCCCGGCATGGGTAGCCTGGCGGGCACGTTCCAGCCAGGCAGAGCAGACCATGCGCAATGAGCCGCTCTGGTGCCCGAACTGTTCCAGTTGTGTCAGGTAGCGCATCCAGGTGTCATGTTCGCCGTCCAGCGCGGCCATGCGTGCCAACAGCACATGGGCGCTGATCAAGGCGTCCGGGGAACTCAACTCTTTGATCTGCGGCAGCACCTGCTCCAGGCGTTGCCTAGCTTCGCTCAACTGGTCGTTTTCATAGAGGAGCAAGGCAAGGCACGTCTGCATCGACGTGGTCGCATGCTCGTTCAGGCGCAGGTTCTCCTGCTCGGTGACACGCAGGCGCGAAAGAGCGCTGTCCAGTTGCCCTTGATGCAGGTCCAGCAACGATTCCAGACTGTCGGCTCCGTTGCGCAGGTAACCCGGCTGGCGCGGCAATTTGGCCAGCAGCGCGCGGGCCTGGTCGAAGCGGCCAGTGCAGATCATGCAATACGAAAGGTAGTAGGCGACCTGCGCATAGGCAGGGTCGTCCGTTTTTGCGCTCAGGCTATCCAGCTGGGCCAGGCCCGCAACATAGGCGTCTTCCATGCGGTCACTCAGCGCCAGCCATTGCACCTTGGCGATGCTGGCGCGTGCGGCCAGCCCCGGATGCGCGATCAGGCGCTCGGCGTCTGCAAGGCGGCGGGCATGGAGGAGCGACCAGATGTACACCATGCCCAGTTCGGGCTGTGCGTTGAAGATGCTTTCCGGGAGGCGTTGCAGGTACGACAGCAGCATCCGCGCATGACCGCCAAGCATCCAGGTACCGGCATGGGCGGCCAGCAGGCTCACTGCCTGTGCGGTCTCATCGGCGGCGAACAAGTGCTCCATCGCGGGTTCGTAGCGGCCCTGTTGCTGGTACCAGCGCGCGGCTCGCGAGTGCCCCTGCTGGGTCTGCGCCGGCTGCGTCAGGCTACGAAGGAAGCTGGCAAACAGCGGGTGATAGCGGTACCAGTGCTGGCAATGGTCCATGGGTAGCACAAAGAGGTTGTCCCTCAGCAGGCGCTCTATCTGCGCCTGGCTGTCGTCGCGCCCGGTGACGGCGTCACACAACGGCGCGCAGAACGCGTCGAGCATGCAGGTGTCCAGAAGGAAGTCACGGATTTCGGGGTCCTGGCGCATCAGTAAGTCCTCGCTCAGGTACTCGGCCACCTCGAGGTGGCTGCCGCTGAAGGCGTCGATAAAAGCACTGGCATCCTCTTGCCAGCGCAAAGACAGGGTCGCCAGGTACAGTGCGGTGATCCAGCCTTCGGTACGCGCGAGCAGCCGGGCAACGTCGTCATCGCTCAGGTGCAGCGCGCAGCATAAGCGGATGTAGCGTTTGGCTTCTTCAAGGCTGAAGCGCAAGGCGCCTTGGCTTATCTCCTGTACCTGCCCGCGTGCCCGTAGGCGACCGAGATTGAGCTCAGGTACACGACGCGAGCCAATGACCAGGGTGCCATGGGCAGGCAAGGTGTCCAGCAGGTGCTGGATGAACGCCAGCAGCGCCGGATTGTCGAGCACTTCGAACTCGTCGAGGATCAGGGTAAAGGCTTTTTCGCGTTGGCTGATGCAAGCCAGCAGTTCGCTTGCCGTCAGCGGTGTGTGAAGCAGGCCCCACACGTGCGCCAGCTGGCTGCCGAAGACCTGGAGAAAATGCCCGAGGTCGTTGTCGGCGACATCGACGTTGCACCAGAGGACATCACGCCCTTCGTTCAGGCACTGTTGGTGGTACTGCAGCAGGAAGGTCGTTTTGCCAAACCCGGCTGGCGCGCAGACCACCAGCAACCGAGGCCGGACATGGCCCAGATGAGCGAGCAAGGCGTCACGAGGGAGATGGATTGCACTGGCCGCCGGTTCACTGAATTTGAATGGCGAGCTGGGCACCGACGGGCCATCGCTGAGCAGCGCCGCGGGATCGACAATGAAGTCGAGAAGAGGGGGGACGCTCCTGGCACGGGTCACGAGGTTCTCCAGTGAAGGATCAAGGGCAGCATTATTGCCGAGCGTCTGCGCCGAGAACAGTGTGGGCCGTCCGCCGCAAGTGTGTACGGGCGGTCGACATATATCCCTGCGGCGCGTGCGAGCGGGGTGGGCCGCGGCCTACCCAGAGATTACGCCTACCCATGGTTCGTTTGAACCAGGTGCAAAACCCTCCTGTTGTCCTCCCTTTGGCTGTCGCCGCTCCCTTGCAGGCGTTCCTAGTATCGACGGACACCTGTGCGGCGGCGCTTTAGCTACCGCCCGCGCTCACACCACTGAGGCCAGCCCCTGGGCCTAGCGCCTTGACCGAGGAGCCCTGAGATGACCATGAACGAATCTCTGCACGACGACGCCTTACGCGCGATTCTGCAGCAACAGCGCCAAGCCAGCCTGAACAGCGACCCCTGGAGTGCAGAGCAGCGTATAGCTCTGATTGATCGTGCCATCGGACTTCTGGTTGATCACCAGGCGGCGATCATCGATGCCTTGACCGAGGATTTCGGTCACCGCAGTCAGGATTTGTCCCGAATCTACGATGTTCTCAGCCCGTTGGCATCGCTTAAATATGCCAAAGCCAACCTTGCCCAGTGGATGGAGCCGGAAGCACGTGCGAGCAATCGCGGCGACGCCTGGGTCCAGTATCAGCCCCTGGGCGTGGTGGGTATCGTCACTGCATGGAACTTCCCGGGGGTGATGATTTTCGGCGGCCTGGCCGACGCCCTGGCGGCTGGCAACCGGGTGATGATCAAAGTGTCTGAGTTCAACCCGAAGACTTCGGCGCTGTTTGTGCGCCTGGTGGCCGAGGCTTATCCAGACGGTGAAGTGGTGGTGATCTCCGGTGGGGCCGACGTCGGCCAGGCGTTCTGTAGTCTGCCGTTCGACCATCTGCTGTTTACCGGTGCGAGCAACATTGGCCGTCAGGTGATGCGCGCCGCTGCCGAGAATCTGGTGCCAGTGACCCTGGAGCTGGGTGGCAAGTCACCGACCCTGGTATCGCGCTCTGCCGATTTGAAAACGGTGGTTACCAAAATAATCACCGCAAAACTGCAGAACGCCGGGCAGATCTGCCTGGCCCCGGACTACGTTCTGGTGCCGCAGGAACGCGTCGCCGACTTCGTAACCTGCGCCCGCACGATAGTGGCCCAGCTGTTCCCAACACTGTTGGACAACCCTGACTACACCTCGGTGATCAATGCCCGCCACTACCAGCGCCTGTGCGGCTATCTGGACGAGGCGCGAGCCGCAGGTGTGGAACTGGTGGCGTTGAACCCCGCCGACGAAGACTTCAATGGCCAGCCACACCACAAACTGGTACCGACCCTGCTGATCGATCCGCACGACGAACTGCAGGTCATGCAGGAGGAGATCTTCGGTCCGCTGTTGCCGATCAAACCGTACCAGACCTTCGATGAGGCGCTGGCCTATATCAATGCGCGCCCACGCCCACTGGGGTTGTACTACTTCGGCAACGATGCCGCCGAAGAAGCACAGGTCATCAACCGTACCTGTTCCGGTGGTGTGACCATCAATGATGCGCTCAAGCATGCCGGGGTCGATACCCTGCCATTCGGCGGTGTCGGCCCCAGCGGCATGGGCTGCTACCACGGCTTCGACGGTTTCAAGACCTTCAGCCATGCCAAGGCGGTACTGCGGGCCGCTGACGGCCCGGACGTCATGCGCCCTCCCTTCAGTGAGCAAACCCGTCAACTCATCTGTTCCCTGATCCAGCGCTGACCCTGCGCGAGGCAGGAAGCCTGCTTCGCCCACTCCAACTTGAGGTGAACCATGAAAGCAGCTGTGTTCCATAAACCGGGCAGCCCATTGACCATTGAACAGGTGAGCATTGGTAAGCCCGGTCCGCGCGAGGTCCTGGTGCGCACCGTCGCCGTCGGCATGTGCCATTCCGATCTGCACTTTGTCGATGGTCTGTACCCGTTTCCAGCGCCAGTGGTGCTGGGCCATGAGGCCGCCGGCGTCGTCGAAGCGGTAGGTTCCGATGTTCATACCGTCAAGCCGGGTGACCATGTTGTGACGTGCCTGTCGGCGTTCTGTGGCCACTGCGCGCATTGTGTCACTGGCCACTTGTCTCTGTGCGTGTCCCCGGAAACCAAGCGTGGGCCGGAGGAGGCGCCGCGGTTGTCCCTGGCACAGAAGCCGATGGTGCAGTTCGTCAATCTTTCAGCCTATGCCGAGCAGATGCTGGTCCATGAGAACGCGCTGGTGGCGATTAACCGCGACATGCCTTTGGACCGTGCAGCACTGTTGGGCTGTGCGGTCACCACCGGCACTGGCGCAGTGTTCAACACCGCCAAGGTGCGCCCAGGCGACACCGTGGTAATCATCGGCTGCGGCGGTATCGGGCTGTCGGCGGTCAATGGTGCAGCGCTCGCTGGTGCCAGCCGCATCATTGCCGTGGACAAGCTCGACTCGAAGCTGGAGCTGGCCCGCGTATTTGGCGCCACCGACCTGGTGAACCCGAACAACGGTGATCCGGTGCAGCAGGTGCTGGAGCTGACACGCGGCGGTGTGCATCATGCCTTCGAATGTATTGGTCTCAAGCAGACCGCCGAGCAAGCTTTCGGTATGCTCGCCCGCGGGGGTACGGCCACTATTATCGGGATGCTCAAGCCCGGCACGCGTTTGGATATCGACCCCTACGCGCTGCTGCATGAACGCCGTATCCAGGGTTCGTTCATGGGTTCCAACCGCTTCCCGGTGGATCTGCCAAACCTGGTCAATTTCTACATGCAGGGTCGTCTGAAGCTCGACCAACTGATCTCTCAGCGGATCCGCCTGGAGCAGATCAACGAAGGCTTCGATGAACTGCGTCGTGGCGAGCTGGCACGTTCGGTGATTGTCTTCGATCAGTAAGACTTTGGCGGTCGGCGTGAGCAGGCTATGGTCATGCTCGCGTCGACCGCTTTTTCGTAACGCGGATGTCGCTGTTCAGGATCCGCTCAAGGCCTCGGCCCAGGAGGCTTGGCGGAACGGACGCTAGCGTTCAATCAATCCAGCCATGTTGGCGGGCTGAGGCCAAGGCTTCGGTACGGCCACTGACCTCCAGTTTGGCGTAAATCTTCTGCAGATGAGATTTAACAGTGCATTCGGAGAGAAAAATCTTGGCTGCGATGACTTTGTTCCGGTGTCCTGCAGCCAGCAGGCGCAATACTTGCGACTCACGCTCGGTCAACAACGAGGACACGACCAGCGTCGTCGAGACAGGCAGGGTGGGACTATTGCTGACCATGTGACGCAGCAGCTCCGCGACAAAAGCGCATTGCATTCCGGATTGGCGACCACCGTTGCGTTGCTGAATGGCCCAGCTCTGCAACAAGGCATGCAGGCGTTCACCCTCTTCGCAGAAAGTACTGACGAACCCCTCCTGGCTAGCCAGGACCAGCGCCTGGCTGAGTGTTTCTAAGGCCTCCTGACGTTGTCCCAGTCCCTCAAGGGCAAGCGCCAGTAACAGGCGCAGCTTCAGCGCTCGACGTTGATGCTGCCAGTGCAAGGCTGTTTCTAGCGCTGGGCGCAGCGCGCGCACAGCAGCGAGGTGCTCACCCTGGGCAATACGCAGGCGCTGGCGGGCGATGCCAAGGGTGTCGCTGTCGGTGCTGAACTTACTGAAGCCGGGGCGATCCCAGTCGGCCAGTTGTTCGGCATTGCGCAAGGCCTGGGCGGCACCGTCGAGCTGCTGTTCGAGCGTGGCAACGCGTGCGCGCTCCAGCCAGGCAGCGCAACGCATCCGCTGGGAGTCGCATCGCTCGCCCAGGTGCTGCAGGTCGACCAGATTGCGAAGCCAGCCATGGCGATCGCCCCGGCGCAGGGCCAGACGCGCGCAGAGAACATGGCTGGAGATCTGTAGATCTGGAGAACTGACCTGCTTGGCGAATGGCAGGCAATGCAGCAACAGGCGCTCACTCTCTTCTCGTTCACCACGTTCGTAATGCACCAAAGCCAGCAACACATCCAGCGCCAATAGTGTCTCGTGGGGTTTGCCGATGCGATCGTGGCGTGGCGTGCTGCGCATGCTGCCCAGGCGTGTCATGGCGCTGCCCAAGCGGCCTTGGATCAGGTCCATGATGCCTTCGTTGACGTTGAAGGTGTAGCCCATGAAGCCCCGATGCACTTGCGCTTCACGTTGCATCGCGGTGGACATCAAACGGCTGGCTTCTTCATGTTGGCCACTCGAGAGCAGTGCTGCGGTCAGGCAGTGGGATAGGGCGACGTACAGATGCAAATTGTCGTCGGGTATGCGCGCGAGGACTCGCGGTCCGCGTTGGCACAACTCATCCACCTGGTCGAGGACCCCCAAGTGCAGGCAATAGATTGCTTCGGGCACGTAGGCATACTGGTCGGCCAGTCGCTCGGCGACACGTGCAGCGTCCTGGAAGCGGCTGGTCAGCGCTAGCAGCAGAGCATAGGCCTGGCCCATGGCCGGATAGCGGGCCAGAGTCGACGCCGGAAAGCGGTCCAGCCAGCGCAGCAGCAGGTTGGTGCGGCCGATGCCAAGCAGGGTATTCAGATATTGGTTGATGCTTTGGGCTGCCTCGTCTTCATGACCGGCCTGGAACAGATGCTCGATGGCGGGGATTGGCTGGTTTTGCTCAAGGAACCAGCGAGCAGCGACATCGTGCAAGTGAGTAATCCGCTGCGGGTCCTGACGTTGCAGTGCAACCCGCAGGAAACTGGCGAACAAGGGGTGGTAGCGGTACCAGCGCTGAGTACCGTCGACCGAGGTAAGGAACAGGTTGGCGCGTTCAAGCTGCTCGATCATAGCCTGCCCGTCGTCGCGGCCGCTCAAGGCATTGCACAACGCCGGACAGAATTGCTCCGGGATGCTCGACAGCAACAGAAAGTCGCGGCACTCGGCGGTCTGCCGAGCGAGCACGTCCTCGGCCAGGTACTCTGCCAGCTCCAGGTGGGAGCCGGAGAAGGACTCAATGAACGCAGCGTGATCATCGCGGCTGGTCAGGGACAAACTGGCCAGATAGAGGCCAGTGATCCAGCCATCGGTGCGCCGGTGAAGGGCGCGCACATTTTCGTCGCACAGTGGCAGGCTGCGTTTTTCGCAAAGAAAGCGCTGTGTCTCTTCGTAGGTGAAACGTAAGTCGTCGGGGCGGATTTCCAGCAATTGCCCTCGGCCACGCAGGCGTCCCAGGCCGATACCGGGCACAGACCGCGAAGCGATGGTTAGCAAGCAACCGTTAGGTAGCACACCGAGCATTTGTTGAATGAAGCCGAGTACTTCGGCATTGTGCAAGACCTCGAACTCGTCCAGCAGCAGTGCAAACGGTTCGCCCAGCACCATCAGTTGGTCCAGCAAGTCTTGGGGGTCACGTACTGCGCGATCGAACCCGTACAGCCCGTACAAGGCCTCGCCCAAGGTAGCAACGAAACGTTGCAGATCATTGTCGGCAGCGTTTAGGTTCATCCACAGGCTGGTCTCGCCCTGCGCCAATCGATGGCTGTGGTACTGGCGTAGCAACGTGGTCTTGCCGAAACCTGCTGCGGCACGGATCAGAATCAGGCGGGCGGTTGTGCTGCCAGTCAGTTGCTCCAGCAGTCTCGGTCGGGCCAACTGGCCGGCGCTGAGCGCAGGCGGTGCGAACTTGATGGACGTAGCGCGGGGCAGGGGGCGCGGATCGGCATTGAGACTCGGCAGGAGGGCGGGCATATTCTGTGTACCTCTTGGGGCGGCGCCTCGCCCATGGAGCGGACGCCGTCTCGTTATTCTGGGATATCCACACTTGTCAGGTGTGTTACGGCGCCGACCCCTGGCAGTGGTGCGCGGGTGCAAACTGCCAGGGGCGCTGCGAGTCAGCGCTGCGACAGCTCGGTGGGCTTCACTTTCTCCATGCGCGAGGTGTCCATCAGTACCAGGCCGAAGGCCATGCCATACATCAGGCGGCCCTGACGGTCGACTTTTACCGGTGCATACATGCCGTTGAACACAGGATCGCTACCGGAGGCGATTTCCAGAGTGGTCTTGCCGCTGTCCAGGTCCATGCCAATGTGATAACCCTGGCCTGGGTGCTGGGTGTAGAAGCCATTGATGATGGCCATGTGGCCGCCACCGCTGATCATCGGCACCACGGAGATCGAGCTGACGTCGCTGCGGGCCCACTGCTGGCTCCACGCGTCCTTGGCGCTGTCCCACTTGAGCATGGCGACACCCTGAGGCATTGGCCGGGTGACACCATTGAGCAGCGTCACGTAGTAGTTCGACTTGACCTCGGTGGGCTTGGGTTGCGCAGGGATGTTGTTAACCACGAAAGCGTAGTTTCTGTACACCGCTACCGACTGTTCGGATTGTACGGTATCGATGCCCGCGCCGACGTCCACTTCCTTCTGGTCGGCGATACGTGCCGAAAGGGTACCCGGCTTCTGCTTCCAGCCAGCCGGAATACCGTCACGCCAGAAGGCCACCAGACGCATTTTCTTGGCACCGTCGGTGATAACCACCAACTTGTCTTCGTCCGGGCCGAAGCCCATCAGGGTGGGGGTGGCACCGGTGCCATCGGCGATCTTCACCGCGTCGAAAAGAACGCCGCGATCATAGGCGGCCTTCCAGGCTCCGCTGCTTTCATCCGCGTGAATCTTGCCTTTCGCGTCTACTGCTAGGCGGTACATGTTCTGGTTCGATGCAACATAAACCGCCCCCCCCTCAAGTTCCGGACCGGTGGCGAAGGAGTTGAGGAACACTTCGTCGGTCCCTTCTACCTGGTAGCTGTCGATTAGTGCCAGGCTATTGCGGTCGAGGGTGGCGACAGTACCGCCCATGGTATTTATCACCAGAAAACCGTTCGCGGTCATCCCCATGCCAAAGGTCACGTCGGCAGGCAGGCCCAGCGCCTTCTTGATCTTCGCGTCGCTGAACAGCTCTTTGGGCAGCGTGACCTGGCTGCTGAGGTGCATGCCCGAAGTGGCGTTTTTCGAATCATCCTGATCGATGCGAAACACTTGGCGTCCGCTAGCACCGATGAAGGCGTTTTCACGGGTCAGCAGCGCGTAGATGCTACCGTTCAATACCTGATCGGTCGTGGCAGTGACCATGCGGTTGGGTTGGCCCTGCATGTAAGTCAGCAGACCTTTCTCATCGGCAGCTTCAAGATACTTGCGAGTTTGCGCCGCTTGCTCCAGTCGCTGCTCAGAAGTGATCTGCCGGTAGTTCGGCAGGGTAACCGGCAAGTCGACACGAGCGATTTCGGTAATGCGCAGATCATCTTCAATCTTTAGCTTGCGCAGTGAGAAGCCCGCCCAATACCAATAGACATCCGTACCATTCACCTTGTCATAGAACTGCATCAGGCCGGTGGACTCGTTGGGCACCACCCGGTAGGAATCGGGGGTCACTTTGAACGAACCGTGGGCGACGGCGATGTCAGTACTGTCCGATGCGCCATCATTCCAGTGCGTCTGGTTGTTGTACGACTGGGCCAGATAGGGATTGGACGGTGGCATCTGTTCCTGGGCACCGGCGAGCAAGGGCAGAGTAAGGCAAGTCGCCAGTAGGCTAAGGCGGGAGCAAGCAGCTTTCATCTTCATTGTTCTCTTGTTGTCGATGGGGTTCTCGGTGCGCCACAGGGTGGAGCACTTATGCATTGCCACCTCGACCATACAAATGACTACCCGCAGCGTCGGCCCCCCACGGTGGGGGGCACCCTTCGCCAGCGCTGTCGCCCCCCAGCAAGGGTGGCTGAGCTTGGATGTTTCGACTTGTTACCGTGAGTGTCACCTACAACGGGGTGCTGTATCGCCCACGCTTCATGAGGGATGCACATGCTCAGCGGTATCAAAGTCGTCGAAATCTGCGGTATTGGCCCCGGCCCGTTTTGCGCCATGCACCTGGCCGACCTGGGGGCGGATGTAATCGCTGTCGAGCGTGAAGCCTCGGTGTCCATCACCGGTGAAGCTAACGCCACGCTCAATCCCTTGAACCGCGGCAAGCGCTCGGTGGTGGCCGACCTCAAGACCGCTGAAGGCCGGGAAACCCTGTTGAAGCTGATCGAGGGGGCCGACGCCTTGGTCGAGGGCATGCGCCCCGGGGTGATGGAGCGCTTGGGCCTGGGGCCGCAGGAGTGCCTGGCCCGTAATCCGCGTCTGGTCTATGGGCGCATGACCGGCTGGGGGCAATCTGGCCCCATGGCCAAGGCTGCCGGCCACGACAACAACTACATTGCCTTGTCCGGGGCGCTGTACCACAGCGGCACCGCAGGCGAGGCGCCGTCGGCACCGATTACCCTGATTGGTGACATCGGCGGTGGCGCGTTGTACCTCGCCGTTGGCCTGCTGGCCGGCATCCTCAGTGCGCGTGCCACAGGGCGCGGCACGGTGGTGGATGCCGCCATCGTCGACGGCTCGGCGCACATGATGCAACTGATGAATGCCTTGCGGGGGCGTGGGCTGCTGCGAGACGAACGCGGCGCCAGCGTGCATGACGGCTCGCATTTCTATGCTACCTACCGCTGCGCCGATGACTTGTACATCGCCCTCGGTTCCATGGAACCGCAATTTTACGCGTTGCTGCTGGACAAGCTCGGGCTGACGGATGAACCGCGTTTTAGCCGGCAGTGGGACGCCAGACAATGGCCGCAACAGCGCGAATACCTGGCCGAGATTTTTGCCAGCCGCAGCCGCGCCGCCTGGTGCGAGTTGCTCGAAGGCAGCGATGTATGTTTCGCCCCGGTACTTAGCCCACGCGAAGCCGCAGACCACCCGCACATGGTTGAACGCGGGGTGTATTTCGAGCGTGACGGTCTGCTACAAACCGCTCCCGCACCACGTTTCGATAACCAAGTAAAAATCCCCGGGCCCGTTCCCAGTCGCGGCGAACACACCAGCAGCGTCATGGCCGCGCTTGCACGTGGCGACCTGGCGGCAGCCTGGGAAGCCTGAAGCTCTGTTTGCCCATCGCGCGGCGGCACCGCGCCACAGTCCGGAGTTATTCCATGAGCAACAACGTAGTGGTGGCCGGGGTCGGCATGATCCCCTTCAGCAAGCCGGGCGCCAGCCCCAGTTACATCGACATGGGGGCCGATGCCGTGCGCCTGGCCCTCAAAGACGCGAGCCTGGATTACGCCAAGGTACAGATGGCATTTGCCGGTTATGTCTACGGCGATACGACCTGCGGTCAGGCGGTGCTCTACCGTATCGGCCGCAGTGCGATCCCGGTGTTCAACGTTAACAACGCCTGCGCCAGTGGTTCCAGTGCCCTTTACCTGGCGCGCCAGGCGGTGCAAAGCGGCGCGGTGGAGTGCGCGCTGGCCGTGGGCTTCGAGCAGATGCAGCCAGGCGCCACCCGTTCCAACTTCCCCGATCGGCCATTGCCCCGGGGCGACTATCTGCCGATTCAGGACCAGTTGTGCGCCGATGCCGGTGATATCCCGCGCAACCTGATCACCTTCGGCGGTGCCGGCCGCGAACACATGCGCAAGTACGGCACCAAGATGGAAACCTTTGCCGCGATTCGCGCCAAGGCCAGTCGTCATGCGGCCAACAATCCGCTGGCGCTGTTTCGCAAGGTGGTGAGCAGCGAAGAAGTCATGAATGACACCTTGATGTGGCCCGGGGTGATGACCCGCATGATGGCCTGTCCGCCCACCTGCGGCGCCGCTGCGGCGGTGCTCTGCACTGAAGCTTTTGCCCGGCGTCATGGCTTGCGTACTGACGTTGCGATTCTCGCCCAGGCCATGACGACCGACCCAGTGGAGTCGTTCGACCCCCCGACCATGATCGGCTTCGTCGGTACCCGTATGTCTCAACGGGCCGCGCAAGCGGTGTACGAACAGGCCGATGTCGGGCCGCGCGATATCGACGTGGTGGAATTGCACGACTGCTTCGCCCACAACGAGCTGCTGACGTATGAATCCCTGGGCCTGTGCGCTGAAGGCACGGCTGAACAGTTCGTACTGGAAGGCGACAACACCTACGGCGGCCGCGTGGTCACCAACCCTTCCGGCGGCTTGCTGTGCAAGGGCCATCCCTTGGGCGCCACGGGGCTGGCCCAGTGCTATGAGCTGACGCACCAACTGCGCGGCACTGCCGATCGGCGCCAGGTGGACGATGCGCGCCTGGCCCTACAACACAACCTGGGCCTGGGGGGCGCCTGCGTGGTGACCCTGTATGGCCGCAACTGATCGTTCAACAGGAGACAACGCATGAGTCAGAAGTTGCAAGGCAAAGTCGCCATCGTCACCGGTTCCGGCCGCGGTATTGGTCGCGCCATCGCCCTCAAGTTCGCCAGCGAAGGCGCCCGTGTGGTGGTCAACGACCTTGACCCGGCACCGGCCGCCGAGGTGGTGGCCGAGATCCAGGCCCTGGGCGGTGAGGCCGTGGCCTGGTGCGGCAACGTGGTCGCACCAGGCTTCGCCGAGGGCTGCGTGAAAACCGCCCTGGAAGCCTTCCAGCGCATTGACATCATCGTCAACAACGCCGGCTTCACGTGGGACAACGTGGTGCAGAAGATGAACGATGAGCAGTGGGACGCGGTAGTCGACTGTCACCTCAAAGCGCCGTTCATGCTGTTGCGCGCTGCCTATCCGTACATCCGCGAGGCCAGTAAGGCCGAGGCCGAGGCTGGCGAAGTGGTGTATCGCAAAGTGGTCAACATCTCCTCGGTCGCCGGGACCCAGGGCGCGGCGGGTCAGGCCAACTATGCCGCCGCCAAGGCGGGCGTGGTCGGCCTGACCAAAAGCATGGCCAAAGAGTGGGGACGGTTGAATGTCAACGTCAACTGCGTGGCATTCGGCGCCATTGAAACACGCCTGACGCAGGCCACCACCGAAGAGAAAACCGTGCAGGTCGAAGGCCGCGACATCAAGGTCGGCGTTCATCCTGACCGCATCGCCGCCGCCTATCGCGACACGCCGTTGGGGCGTTTCGGTACCCCGGAAGAAGCGGCGGGCTCGGTGTTCATGTTCTGCATTCCCGAATCCAATTTCGTCAGCGGCCAGACCATCATCTGCGGCGGTGGCCGCGGTGGCTTCTGAGCCCACGCCAAAAAGGCCAGCCTGCGCCAGCGCAGGCTGACATCTCTATCCAAGGACAACAACAATGAAAAAACTTGAAGGAAAAGTCGCGCTGGTAACCGGTTCCGGCCGTGGCATCGGTCGTGAAGTCGCTCTGCAATTGTCCGCCTACGGCGCCAAGGTGGTGGTCAATGACCTTGACGCCGCACCAGCCGCAGAGGTGGTGGCTGAAATCCGCGCCAGTGGCGGCGATGCTGTCGCTTGCGTCGGTAGCGTGACCGCACCGGACTTCGCCGAACGCTTCGTCAAGACCGCCGTGGACAGCTACGGCGGTATCGACATCATCGTCAACAACGCGGGCTACACCTGGGACAACGTGATCCAGAAGATGAGCGACGAGCAGTGGCACGCCATTATTGACTGCCACCTGACCGCACCCTTCCAGATCCTACGGGCCGCACAGCCGGTCATCAGTGCCGCCGCCAAGCAGGAAGCTGCCGAAGGCCGGCAGGTCATGCGCAAGATTGTCAACATCTCCTCCGGTGCTGCGGGCGGTAACGTCGGCCAGAGCAACTACTCCTCGGCCAAGGCCGGCATCATGGGCATGACTAAGACCCTGGCCAAGGAGTGGGGACGCCTTAAAGTCAACGTCAACTGCATCGCTTTCGGCCATATCGAAACCCGTCTGACCGTACCGTTTTCCGGCACCGAGAGCGCCACGGTGAGCATCGAGGGCCGCGAAATCAAGGTCGGCATCAGCGAGGCGCTGGTGGAGCGCGCCAAGAGTGGGATCCCGTTGGGCCGCCCGGGTACCGCGCAGGAAGCCGCAGGCTCTGTGGTGCTGTTCTGCCTGCCGGAATCTGATTACTGCTCCGGTCAGGTTCTGTACTGCGCTGGCGGTCCGCGCTGACGCTGCCTTGCCGCCTGGCCCGGAAAGGCCAGGCGGTGTTTGCAGGGCGCGGCCCTATCAGGAGTTGATATGACCAACAGCACGCCACGTAGCACTGCACGTACTTTGCTGCATACCCGCTGGATCGAATGCCGGGGCTATCTTCGCGATGATGGCCTTTACGATATCGAAGGACGTCTGCAAGACCTGACCAACGCGGCTACCGACCTGCCGTTCCACCCCGTACCGCCCAGCGGCCACATTCACGACATGCACCTGGTGATGACCATCGACAGTGACCTGTTGATTCGTCATATCGAGGCGCGCATGCCCACCGGCGCCAGCCCCTTCTGCCCCGACGTGGTTCCGGCTTACCGGAACTTGACCGGGTTGCGCATCGGACCGGGCTTCATCAAGGCGGTCAAGGCGGTGGTCGGCGGAGTGTGCGGCTGTACGCATATGACCGAACTGCTTGAGCGCATGGCCAAGACCGCGATGCAGACCCTGTTTTCCACCTATCGCCGCCAGGCCAGCGAACGTGCCGCCAGAGGCGAGCAGCGCCGTCCTGCGGTACGGCCCTGGGTGATTGGTACCTGCCACGCCTACCGCGAAGAAGGCGAAGCCGTCCGGCTGCTCTGGCCCGAAGGCCTGCCCGATGCGACACCCCATTGAGCCCACTGTGATTGCGAGGAGGTCCCATGACAATTGAACTGCCCCCTGAACACCGAGAAATACGTGACGCCATTTTGCGCATCTGCGAGCGTTTCGACGCCGACTATTGGTTGGAAAAGGACCGTCTGGGTGGATTTCCCAGCGATTTCCACCAGGCCTTGGCCGAAGATGGTTGGCTGGGAATCTGTATTCCGGAAGCCTATGGTGGCTCCGGGCTGGGCATCACCGAAGCGACCGTAATGATGCAGGCCATCGCCGAATCCGGCGCCGGCATGAGTGGCGCCTCCGCGGTGCACATGAACATCTTCGGCCTCAACCCAGTGGTGGTCTTCGGTACCGAGGCGCAAAAACAGCGCATGCTGCCGCCGCTGATCGCCGGGCAGCACCGCACGTGTTTCGCGGTGACCGAGCCCAACACCGGCCTCAACACCACCCAATTGAAAACCCGTGCTGTGCGCGATGGCGATCACTACGTGCTGCACGGCGTGAAGACGTTCATTTCCACCGCCAGCGTGGCCGAGAAGATGCTGATCTTGGCGCGCACTACGCCGTTGGAGGAAGTGCGCAATAAGACCGAGGGCTTGAGCCTGTTCTACACCGACTTCGACCGGCGTTTCATCGAAGTCCACGAGATCGAAAAAATGGGGCGCAAGGCGATCGACACCAATCAGGTGTTCATCGACGGCCTGCGGGTGCCCAAGGACGATCTGATCGGTGAGGAGGGCAAGGGTTTCCGCTACATCCTCCACGGCATGAACGCCGAGCGCATTCTGGTGGCGGGTGAGGCGGTCGGCCTGGGCCGGGCCGCGTTGGCCCGTGCGACTCAGTACGCCAAGGAGCGCGAAGTGTTCAATCGGCCGATCGGCCTCAATCAGGCGATCCAGCATCCGCTGGCTGAACGCTGGATGGAACTTGAGGCTGCGAACCTGATGACGTTGCACGCTGCCGCGCGCTTCGATCGCCAGGAGGAGTGCGGTGTGGAAGCCGGCGCCGCCAAGTACCTGGCCGCCGAGGCCGGCTACAAAGCCTGCGAGACCGCGGTAATGACCCACGGTGGCTATGGCTACGCCAAGGAGTATCACGTCGAGCGCTATTTGCGCGAAGCGCTGATTCCGCGGATCGCCCCGGTCAGCCGTGAGCTGATTCTCTGCTTCATTGCCGAGAAAGTACTCGGCCTGCCCAAGTCTTACTGAGGAGCACCCAATGAATAGCCCGAGGGCACTTTCCCTTGAACTGGATATCTATTGGGACGACCTGAGCGTCGGCACCTGTTTTCGCAGCGGCAAGCGCAGCGTGACCGAGGCTGACCTGGTCAATTTCACCAATCTGACCTGGCTGACCGAGGCACTGTTTACCAATTCAGATCCACAAGACCGGGCCCAGATGGCAATTGCCGGGCGGGTGGTGCCGGGCGGGCTGGTCTACACCTACGCCGAGGGGCTGATATCGTCCTCATTTCAGGCTGCAGGTCTGGCGTTTCTTGGCGCTGAGCTGCAGATGCACGGGCCAACCCTGGTGGGCGATACGCTGCGGGTGGAATGCGAGGTAATCGAGTCCCGCTTGACGTCCAGGGGCGACAGAGGGCTGGTGCGCACCCGTAACACGGTGGTCAACCAGCGCGGCGAAACCGTGCTGGTGTACACGCCGCTGCGCATGATGCGCCGTCGCGCTGAGTGATCAGGCGCCGATCCGTGACTGAACACCCTGTTGGGGCTACCGTTGTCGGCAGCCCCAACCGCGCTGTGGGCGATGGTTCAGGCGTTGCCCATCACCCCGGTCGCGCGCCAATGGCTGATATCGGCGCCGCTCAGCCAGCCTTCCAGGGCACTCTCGATACCCGCATAAGTGGCTGCCTGGGGCGCTGTGGGATGAGCTTGCGGCGTACGGTTGAAACGCGGTGCGGGGGCCGGTTGCGATACACCGTCTACCTCGATGAAGGTGCCACGTGCTTGCAGATGCGGATGCTGCGGCGCCTCTTCAAACGACAGTACTGGCGCGAAGCACACATCGGTACCTTCGAGCAATTCGCACCAGGCCTGGCGGTCACGGCGGCGAAACGCCTGGGCGAAGTATTCGCGGGCCTTGGGCCAGTTGCGTGGATCGTTTTGTTCGCCGATGTCGCTCGGGTCGATCTCCAGGTAGCGCAGCAAGTCGGCGTGGAAGCGTCCTTCGATCGGTCCGATGGAGACCAGCAAATCGTCACGGCAAGGGTAGACGTCGTAGAAGTAGGCGCCCGAATCAAGCACATTGCTGCCACGCTCCGGACGCCATTGGCCGCTGGCCGCGAGGCCGTAGAACAGGGTGGCCATGGACGCCGCGCCATCGACGATGGCCGCGTCCACTACCTGGCCAAGCCGGGACTGGCGTGCCTCGAGGATCGCCGCCAGCATGCCGATGGTCAGGTACAGCGCACCGCCGCTCATGTCCCCCAGCAACGCCAAGGGTACACTGGGCAGTTGCCCCTGACGCCCGATTGCATTGAGCACACCGGTCAGTGCGATGTAGTTGATGTCGTGCCCGGCCGCCTTGGCCAGTGGGCCGGTCTGGCCCCAGCCGGTGATGCGGCCATACACCAGGCGCGGATTGACCGCGAGGCATTCGTCGGGGCCCAGCCCCAGGCGTTCGGTAACTCCGGGGCGAAAGCCTTCGATCAGGGCGTCGGCGTCTTTGAGCAGTTCAAGCACCAGGCGCACCGCCTGTGGGTCTTTGAGGTCCAGGGCGATTGCCTGGCGATTGCGCAGGGTCAAGTTGTACCTCAAGGGTTTGCTCACACCGAGCTCCACCGGCTCGCGGCGCTCGATGCGCAGCACGGTAGCGCCGAGATCCGCCAGCATCATGGCAGCCATTGGCCCGGGACCTATCCCGGCCAGTTCGATGATCTTAATGCCAGCCAAGGGGCCCATAGTCACGTCGTCCTAAATGGTCGAAAGGATGGCGCCCACCCGCGTGGGTACCGTGGTTGGCTTCAATGTGCAATGCGCTGATCGATGGGTCCAATACTGGATTCGGATCGGCCGATACCTCTATGCAAGGGCTCTTTCTATGGAACTCCGCCAGCTCAGGCAGCTACTGGTGCTCGCCGACACCCTCAACTTTCATCGCGCCGCGGAACGCCTGCACATGGCCCAGCCGCCACTGTCGACGTCGATCAAGAAGCTGGAAGGCGAGCTCGGCCTGTTGCTGTTCGAACGCCTGCCCAGCGGCCTGCAACTGACGACAGCGGGTCATACCCTGTTGGGCCTGGCACGGCGGACCCTGTTTCATGCCGAGGAATTGCGTCGTACTGCCCGCGAGCTGACACTGGGGGAGCAGGGGCAGTTGAGGTTGGGTTGCGTAGGTTCGGCCTCTCACGGACTGCTGCCGCAGATTCTACGGGAGTATCGCAAACGCTTCCCTCAGGTCGGACTGTCGCTGGAGGAGTCGTCTACCAGCGATTTACTGCGCCGTCTGCAGGAGCACTCGCTGGACGTGGCCTTTGTGCGTTTTCCGGTGCTGCTTACCAGTCCGGCAAGCATCACCTTGCTCAAACGCGAACGCATGATGCTCGCCGTACCGGCTGATTCGGTGTTCGCCGGGCTTGGCGAAGTAGCGTTACAGGCCCTGGAGGACCAGCCATTCATCATTTACTCCCGCACCCGCTCATCGACGATGCACCTGCTGACACTGCAGGCTTTCCAGCAGCTGGGCGTACGGCCGCGGATCATCCAGGAGGCGGTTCAGGTGCAGACCATGTTGGGGCTGGTGGAGGGAGGGGTGGGCCTGGCCCTTGTGCCGGAGTCCGCGGCGCGCTTGTGTGGCGAGGCATTGCGCCTTGTGCCATTGGTCGCCGGCAACGACGTTTTTCAAGTGGGGACCGCAATGGCGGTGATGCCTGAGGCGATTACTCCCACCGCTCAGCATTTCATCGATCAGGCGCTTGTCGTCGCCGGTATTGGCTGAGAGCTGTCCAAACAGGTGATGCCAAGCGCGGCCATGGCCTGGATCTGGGCATCGTCATAGCCGACTTCGGCGAGCACTTCCTGGCTGTGCTCGCCTAGGCGCGGGGCGGCGCGTCCAGGCTGTGGTTGGGAAACGGACCAGCGCGAGGGCACTGCCATGGACAGCACTTGGCCTTCGCTCGGGTGCTCGATATGTTCGAAGAAGCCTACGGCCTGCAGGTGCGGGTCCTGCAACAGCGATTCCACGGTGTGCAGGGGCATCACCGGAATATCCGCCTGTTCCAGCACTGCGCGCCAGTGGGCGGTGGTTTGCGTAGCGAGGATCTGCTCAACCAGTGCGTACAAGGCGTGGATATGCTCGGTGCGTCGGCCGATATTGGCAAAGCGCGGGTCTTGCTCCATCAGGCCGGGTTTACCGGCCAAAGCCAGAAAGCGTCGCCAGTGCTGGTCGTTGTAAAGCATCACGCACAGATAACCATCAAGCGTCGCGTAGGGCCGGCGATGCTCGTTGAGCAGGCGCGCGTAGCCTGCCGGGCCTGTCGGCGGGTCGAAGCTCAAGCCACCTAGGTGGTCGCCGAGAACGAACTGGGCCATGGTCTCGAACATCGGCACTTCGATGGCCTGGCCCTGACCCGTGCGCTGACGGTGAAAGAGGGCGGCCGTCACTGCGTTGACCGCGCTCATGCCGACGATGCGGTCGGCCATTGCGCAGGGCACATAACGCGGTACCTCGGCACCTGCTTGCAGAGCGAGGGTAGGCAAGGCTACCGCACCCTGGATCAGGTCATCGTAGGCCGGCTTGGCGGCATAAGGACCTTGCTGGCCATAGCCGTAGACCCCGACGTAGAGGATACGTGGATTGACCGCCGCTACACTGCTATGGTCAAGGCCAAGGCGTGCCATAGCTTGCGGGCGGACGTTGTAGATCAGTACATCGGCGCTGGCAGCCAGGCGTAGCAATGCTTCGCGGCCCTGTGCCGACTTAAGGTCGAGAACCACACTGCGTTTACCCCGGTTGGCCTGCAGAAATACCCCTGCCATACCTGGGTGACGGGCGGGCCCGATATTGCGCACCGTGTCACCGCCGGGGGCTTCCACCTTGATCACCTGCGCGCCCAGGTCGCCGAGCAATAGTGTGGCGTAGGGTCCCATCAACACGCTGGTCATGTCGATAATGCGGATACCAGCGAGTGGACCGCTCATCAGCGTAGTTGCCAAGCAAGGAGGAGAGTGACGCAGGACATTTGGCAGGTTCCTGAGGGGGTGTGAGGATCCTAGGGACGGCCAGCGAGCCGAGGAAATACTTTTTTTGTCTCGCTCCATACTAATCGCGTATCGGCATTTGCCCGGAACTCGCTTTAAACTGCAGCTACATAAGAACGAGAAAGCCGTATGTCTGATTCCCCTGCGCCCGGCCAGCGTGCCCATTCCTTCCCGGAGCACCTCGCCCAATCGATTCCCGATACCAAGGTCGTGCCGCCACGCGGCGCGCGCCGTATGGTGCCACGGGAATCCTTGCTGGCCCGCCTGTTGGAGGCTCGGCGCCAGCGTTGTGTGGTGATCCAGGGACCGGCCGGCTCAGGTAAGACCAGCACGCTACTGGCCTGGCGCCGCGCACTGTTGCCGCTCAATTTCGAGGTCGCTTGGTTGTCGCTGATGGCCGAGGACAACGAGCTGACGCGGTTTGCTGATTGCTTGCTGGCTAGCCTGGCCGAGGTCAGCCCCGAGCTGGTCCGGGAAGCCAGTCTTTTGCTCGGGCGCGACAGCGACGAACTGGCGCTGGAAAACTGGGCGATCACCCTGGCTCAGGGACTGGCCTCATGGCAACCAGCCCGCGACCTGGTGTTGATGGTCGATGACCTGCACCACCTGGAAGAACCGCGCTTGCTGCTGCTCCTGCAAAACCTTCTGGAATACGCCCCAAGCAATTTTCATCTGGTGCTGGGCACACGCCATCCGGTGGCGCTGCCGCAACTGTTGGCGCGCCTGCGCACTCAAGGCCTGCTGAGCGAATTCGACCTGCGTGACCTGCGCTTCAGCCTGGAGGAGTCGGCACGCTTTCTGCGCGAACAGTTCGCGCAAATTGACCCGCATGAAGTCGAGCGTCTGCACGCTCTGACCGATGGCTGGGTCGCCGGCTTGCAGTTGTTCGCGCTCGACCTCAAAGCCAAGCAGGGCAACCACTTCCTGCCAGTGGAAATGCGTGACGCCAGTGCCTTCGGCGACTACTTCGAGCGCGAAGTGTTGACCCGCCTTGCCAGTGAGGATCTTGCTGCGCTAAGCGTGGCGTCGATTTGCAACCGTTTCTGCGCCTCGCTATGCGCGACGCTGCTGGGCGCGCCGCAGTCCCTGCCGAGGATACTGAACCGCCTGGCACGCCTGGATAACGGTGATCTGTTCATCACACAGGTCAAGAGCCATGACCGGGAAACCTGGTACCGTCTGCATCCGCTGCTGCGCGAGGTACTGCGCGCCCGCATGCCGCAACAGGGGGCCGATCTGCAAGCGTTGCATGCCATCGCTCGCGACTGGTTCTACTGCCGCGGCCATGTCGACGAGGCGGTGCGCCATGCCGTGCAGGCAGGCGATCCGCAGGTTGCTGCCGATATCATTGAAGGCTGCGCGAGCGAACTGCTTTCGCGGGGCAACTTGGCGCAGTTGTCCGGTTTGCTGCGGCGTCTACCGGACGAGGCATTGAATCAGCGTCTGGGCCTGCGCATTCTGATGGCTCATTTGCAGCTTTATGCACGCAATTTCGCTGAACTGCAAAAGAACCTGGCGTACCTGGAGGCCCAACGCCAGCGTCTGGAACCTCAGCAGTGCCATGCGTTGACGCTGCTGTATGCCGAAAGGGCTCTGCACCTGGACGACAGCTTGACAATGGAGCGGCTGGCGCCGGCGCTGCAGGCTATTCCCGAAGATGTCGACGACTTCATTCACACCGGGCGGGCGATCAACCTGGCCTGGCTGGCGATGTATCAAGGCCAGTTCGAGCAGGCCCGGGCGATTCTGGAGGAAAGCGACCGGCCGGCAGGTTCGCCACGACGCAGTCTTATGGCACGCTGTCTGGCTGGCATGAGCCAAGCCATGGAAGGGCGCCTGTACCAGGCGGAACACATTTTTCGGGATGTTCTGGAGGAGGCGCAGTGTCAAGGCGCGGGCTATGTCATCGTTGCCGGGATGGCCGCTGGTTTACTGGCGATCTCGTTGTACGAGCAGAACCAGTGCGAGGCCGCGCTGCAGATGATGGAGCCGCGCCTTGCTCTGCTAGAGCGCATCTCCATCCCCGACACGGTGTTTCAGGTGCTCTGCGTGCGTGCCGAAGCCCTTTGGCAACTGGGTCGCCGCGATGCCTCCGACGCCTGCCTGGATCGGCTTGAGACCTATGCAGAGCGTGACGGGCTCAAGCGCCTGCTGGCCTATGCACTGTTCCTGCGCCTGCGGCATCAGTTGCTCAGAGGGCAGACAGAACTGTCCAAAGCCAGTTTTGCGCGCTTGCAGGCACTTGACGCTAACTCGCTATTGCAGGGCATGGATGCAGAAGTGCACATGCTGGTGGAGCGCGCCCGACTGATGGTGGCCCTGAGCGAAGCGCGCTGGACCGAGGTGGTGAGCACTGCCATGCCGGTAATACGTCTTTCCCAGGAACAAGGCCGGCTGCGTCGAGTGGTGGCCGTGACGCTGCAGTTGGCCCTCGGCGAACGTGGCGCCGGGCAGGCGGATGAGGCGCTGCAACATACCTTGGAAGCGCTGCGCCAAGGGCATCGCCTGGGCTTGCACCGCAGCTTGCTGGATGTCGCACCGCAGGTCACGGCACTGATTGAGGAACTGCGGGGCACAACCGCGCTGGATCCGGTCCTTGATCGCTACGCCCAGCGCCTGCTGGGCCTGGGCGAGGAGGTGGAAAAGCGCGACAGCAGCTTAGCGCCGGACGCCCCTTTGGGCGGCTTGCGTCAGCGTGAAACCGAAGTACTCGAATTGGTGGCGCAGGCGTTGCCCAACAAGAAGATCGCTCGTGTGCTCAATGTCTCGCCAGAGACGGTCAAATGGCACATGAAGAACATCTTCCAGAAGCTCGGGGTCAACAGCCGCGACGAGGCAATCGCTTGTCTGCGCGACCTCAAGGCGGCGCGCGCGGAGCGCGATTAGGGCGATAGCCGGGCCATGGGCAACCGCGTGGCCGCAGCCAGCGGTTGCCTGCGGGTCACAGGGTGCGGGCGATCAGCTCTTTCATGACTTCGTTGGAGCCGCCGTAGATGCGCATCGGACGGGTGTTGATGTACAGCCGGGCAATCGGGTACTCGAGCATGTAGCCATAGCCACCGTGCAGTTGCAGGCACTCGTCGATGATTTCGCAGGCTTGGGTGCTCACCCACCACTTGGCCATGGCGGCGGTGGTCGAGTCGAGTTCGTGGCTGATCATCTTGGTCATGCACTGGTCAACGAAGGCGCGCGCGACACTCACCGTGGTTTGCATTTCCGCCAGTTTGAAGCGTGTGTTCTGCATGTCCAGCAAAGGCTTGTCGAACACCTTGCGGTCGCGCGTGTAGGCGATGGTTTCCTCCACGGCGCGCTCCATTGAGCCAAGCGCATTCATGGCGATGAACATACGCTCTTCGGGCAACTGCTGCATGAGCTGGACAAAACCCTGCCCCTCTACGGCGCCCAGCAGGTTGCTCACCGGCACACAGACGTCGTCGAAAAACAGCTCGGCGGTGTCCTGGCCTTTCTGGCCGATCTTTTCCAGGATCCGTCCGCGCCGGAAGCCCGGCAGGTCGGCGGTTTCCAGCACGATGATAGAGATGCCCTTGGCGCCCAGGCTCGGGTCAGTCTTGCACACCAGCAACACCAGGTCCGCCAGATGGCCATTGGTGATAAAGGTCTTGGAGCCGTTGATCACATAGTGATCGCCATCGCGCAACGCTTTGGTCTTGATGCGTTGCAGGTCCGTGCCGGCGCCCGACTCGGTCATAGCGATAGCACAGACCAATTCGCCTGTGGCCATTTTCGGCAACCACTTTTGCTTTTGTTCCTCGCTGGCATAACGCAACAGATAGTGGGCACTGATAGCACTATGGACGTTAGTACCGATGCTGGTAGCGATGGCGCGTGCCAGTTCGTAACCGACCACGGCATTGAAGGCATGGTTGCCACCGCCGCCGCCATACGCCTCGGGAATGGCCGGGCACAATATGCCGAGGCTCCCGGCCTTAAGCCAAGTGGCGCGGTCGACATGCTGCTGTTTGGCCCAGCGCTCTTCATGGGGCACCAGCTCTTCTGCAGCAAAACGACGCACGCTGGCCTGGAACATCGCCAGGTCTTCGGACATCCAGGACGGTCGGTATTCGCTCACGGGTAATCCTCGCTCTCAGTGGCTACGACGCTACGACGTCCACGCACAGGACGTCTGGGGCCCTCCATGCTAGGCGCAGCGCCTTATCCATCGCCTCCGCTGAACGGATGAAGCAGGCCGGCCGAGGGCGGTCGGTCGTTCGAACGATGGCAGGGCGCAGGCAGTATCAGTGGACGATGTGTAGCGCCCGCAATTGGTTCGTTCGAACGCCATCCACTGGCGTGGCAAGTTCATCCCTTCGACGGTCGCTTGAAGTCGCTGTACTGCTCCAGCATGGGAACCACAACGCCCGAAGCAGGTGATCACCGGCCGGGATGGATAGGTTCGTAGGAGCGAAATAGATGAGCGGCAAAGTCATTGTGGCAGGCGTGGGCATGATCCCCTTCAGCAAACCCGGAGCCAGCCCGAGCTACACCGACATGGGCGCCGAGGCGGTACGCCTGGCACTGCGCGATGCCGGCATTGGCTACGACAAGGTACAGATGGCTTTCGCCGGCTATGTCTACGGCGACTCCACCTGCGGCCAGACGGCCCTGTATGAGGTAGGGCGCAGCGCCATCCCGATCGTCAACGTAAACAACAACTGCTCCACCGGCTCCACTGCGCTGTATCTGGCTCGCGCTGCGGTTGCCAGTGGTCAGGTGGAGTGCGCCCTGGCCGTGGGTTTTGAGCAAATGCAGGCCGGTGCTTTGAAATCTCACTGGGATGACCGCCCACGGACCCGCGCCAGTGTGGTGCATGTCATGGAAGACCTGACTGCGGACGTCGCCGAGCTGCCGCAGGCCTTGCGCACTTTTGGCGGTGCCGGCCGCGAGCACATGCAGAAGTATGGTACGCGCATGGAAACCTTCGCCGCCATCCGCGCCAAGGCCAGCCGCCACGCCGCCAACA
The DNA here is from genome assembly GCF_052147955.1 of Pseudomonas sp. NUPR-001. Taxonomy (NCBI): domain Bacteria; kingdom Pseudomonadati; phylum Pseudomonadota; class Gammaproteobacteria; order Pseudomonadales; family Pseudomonadaceae; genus Pseudomonas; species Pseudomonas sp. NUPR-001. Next base: position 2,943,494 of record NZ_CP197353.1, on the reverse strand, counting down.
ACCCGCTGGCGCTGTTCAAGAACGTGGTCAGCACCGAAGAGGTGATGAACGACAAACTCATGTGGCCCGGGGTAATGACGCGGTTGATGGCGTGCCCGCCGACCTGCGGTGCGGCGGCCGCGATCGTGTGCAGCGAAGCCTTCGCCAGAAAGCATGGCCTGCGCACGGATGTCGCGATCCTTGCTCAGGCCATGAGCACCGACCCAGTGGCGTCTTTCGAGCCACCTTCATTGATTGCCTATGCCGGCTTCCACATGGCCCAGGCTGCCGCCGCTCAGGTTTACGAAGCGGCCGCTATCGGCCCGCAAGACTTGCAAGTAGTCGAGCTGCACGACTGCTTCGCCCACAACGAACTGCTGACCTATGAAGCCCTGGGCTTGTGCCCGGTGGGTGAGGGCGAGCGCTTTGTCCTCGATGGCGACAACACCTACGGCGGGCAAGTGGTCACCAACCCCTCCGGTGGCTTGCTTTCCAAGGGGCATCCGTTGGGCGCCACTGGCCTGGCGCAGTGCTACGAGCTGACGCATCAACTGCGCGGCAGTGCCGACCGACGCCAGGTGGAGGGCGTGAACATCGCCCTGCAACACAACCTCGGCCTGGGCGGCGCCTGTGTGGTGACGCTTTACGGCCGCAACTGAACCCCTGCGCGCCCTCGATGGGCGCGCCAGACAACAAGAGGAGTCATGAAACATGGCAGACAAGAGTCTGATCGGAAGGCAGACGGCGCAAGGTAGCGTCGAAGTGGAAAAGGGCAAGCTGAAGTTCTTCGCCAAAGCCATCGGCGAAACCAATCCGCTGTACAGCGACCTGGCCGCGGCCAAAGACGAAGGTCACCAGTCGCTGCCGATTCCGCCGACCTTCCTGATGCCTTTGCTCAGCGAACTGCGCGGCGACATCCAGGGGTTGATGAGCGTACTGGAGTGGGACCTGGGCAAAATCCTGCATGCCGAGCAGTCCTTTGTGTACCACCAGATGGTCTATGCCGGCGATGTCCTGACTGCAGAGACTCATATCGTCGATGTGTATGAAAAGAAGGGTGGCGCCCTGCAGTTCGTAGTGCAGGAAACCAAGGTCACCAACCAGCACGGTGAGCATGTCGCCGACGTGCGCAACTCGCTCGTACACCGCAGCTAAGGAGAACCGCCATGACCGTTCCGAACTACAACGACATCACCGTTGGCGCGCAGATCCCTGAGCTGAAGCTGCCGGCCATCAACCGCACCACTCTGGCGCTGTACGCCGGCGCTTCCGGTGACCACAACCCGATTCACATCGACATCGACTTCGCCCGCAAAGCGCGTCAACCCGATGTGTTCGCCCACGGCATGCTCTCGGCTGCCTACCTGGGCCGTCTGCTGACCAACTGGGTGCCGCAGGCACAACTGCGGGAAATGTCGGTGCGTTTTACCGGGATCACCCAACTGGGTCATGTGCCTACTTGCACCGGTACCGTCACCGAGAAGTTCGAGGCCAATGGCGAGAAGCGTGTACGTCTGGCCATTCGCTGCGCCAACCAGTACGGCGAAGACAAGCTGGTCGGTGAGGCCGTTGTCGCCCTCGCCTGATTGCACTCCCATTTTCCAGATTGCAGGAACAGAACAATGAAAAAGCTTGAAGGCAAAGTCGCCCTGGTCACTGGCTCCGGTCGCGGTATTGGTCGTGAAGTCGCGCTGCAACTGTCCGCCCTTGGCGCCAAGCTGGTGGTCAATGATCTGGACGCCGCGCCGGCAGAAGAGGTGGTGGCCGAGATCCGTGCCGCAGGCGGCGACGCTGTTGCTTGTGTCGGTAGCGTGACCGCCGCGGACTTCGCCGACCGTTTCGTGCAGACCGCAGTCAAGCACTACGGCGCCATCGATATCATCGTCAACAACGCCGGTTACACCTGGGACAACGTGATCCAGAAAATGACCGACGAGCAGTGGTACGCGATCATTGACTGCCACCTCACCGCACCGTTCCGTATCCTGCGCGCCGCCTACCCGGTGATCAGCGCCGCCGCCAAGGCCGAGGCAGCCGAGGGCAAGGAAGTGTTCCGCAAGGTGGTGAATATTTCTTCCGGCTCTGCTGGCGGTAACGTCGGCCAGATCAACTACTCCTCGGCCAAGGCCGGCATCCTGGGCCTGACCAAAACCCTGGCTAAAGAGTGGGGCCGCCTCAAAGTCAACGTCAACGCAGTCGCTTACGGTCATATCGAGACGCGCCTGACTGTGCCGTTCGCCGGTGCTGAAAGCGCCACAGTGAACATCGAAGGCCGTGAAATCAAGGTCGGTATCAGTCAGCAACTGGTGGAAAAAGCCAAGGCCGGGATTCCCCTGGGCCGTCCGGGCACGCCAGTGGAGGCCGCAGGCTCGGTGGTCATGCTGTGTCTGCCGGAATCCAACTACCTGTCCGGGCAGACCCTGTTCTGCGGCGGTGGACCAGGTTCGAACTTCTAAGGCGTTGTCCGGTTACGGCAGCCGCCTGGCGGCTGCCCTCCTGAGAATTTGAGGTGTTGAGCATGCTGGAAAACTACCGTTCCCCCTGGTTGACCGAGGACCTTGAGTCGTTCAAGGACATGGTCGAACGTTTTGCCCGGGAATTCATCGAGCCTTATGAACTGAAATGGCGCGAGCAGCACTATGCCGATCGTAGCGCCTGGCTCAAGGCCGGTGAGTTGGGGCTGATCCTGCCAGACTTTCCTGAAGAGTACGGCGGTGCGGGCGGACATGCCGGGCATTACATTTGCGTGCTGCAGACCATGGCCGCCAACGGTGGCGGCCTGGGCACCGGCCTGAGCCATATCGTCGCCAAGTACATCCTTGATTCCGGCACCGAGGCGCAGAAACTGCAGTGGTTGCCTAGGATCGGTACCGGCGAAGTCATCTGCGCCATCGCCATGACCGAGCCGGGGGCCGGTTCCGACCTGAAGTCGGTGCGTACGCGTGCAGTGAAGAAGGGCGACAAGTATGTGATCAACGGCGCCAAGACCTTTATTTCCAACGGTCAGACCTGCGACATGGTCCTCGTTGTGGCCAAGACCGACAGCGGTGAAGGTGCCAAGGGTATTTCCCTGTTCATGGTTGACACGCGCTCTGCGGGCTTTCGCCGTGGCAAATGCCTGGACAAGATCGGCATGCATGCCCAGGACACCTCGGAGATGTTCTTCGATGACGTAGAGGTCTCTGAAGACTGTCTCCTCGGCGGTGTCGAGGGGCGTGGTTTCTATACGTTGATGAACCAGCTGGCTTATGAGCGTGCGCAGATCGGCATTGCCGCTGTTGCGGTCATGGAGCGGGCCCTGCGCCTGACCCTGGAGTACACCAAGGATCGCAAAGCGTTTGGCCAACCGGTGATCGAGTTCCAGAACAGCCGCTTCGTGCTGGCGGATGCCAAGGCCACGGTGCTGGCGTCCAAGACCTTCGCCGACCTGATCGCCCAGCGCTGGGTTGACGGCAGCCTGGACACCACCCTGGCGTCCATGGGCAAGTTCTGGCTCACCGAGCGTCAGGGCGAAGTGCTCGACCGCTGCCTGCAGTTGTTCGGCGGCTACGGCTACATGAGCGAATACCCCATCGGCCGCATGTGGGCCGATGCCCGGGTGGCGCGGATCTATGGCGGTTCGAACGAAATCCAGCGCGAGGTGGTGGCCCGCTCACTCTAGGGCCCCGGGGCGGTCGGTAGGCACCGGCTGCCTCCGCCTGGACGGCGTCCGTACGCCGCCCGGGCGGAACCGTGCACAAAAGCTGCGAGGCGAGCACTGCGTTCGCCGGTCCTTGAACAAGAACAAGTACAAAGGAGATTCGCATGTATATCACTCAAGGCCTGCACCGCCATCTACAGGCCAGGCCCCATGCGACCGCGATTCGCTATCTGGGCCGCGGCATTACCTACGCCGAATTCGGCGACCGCGTTGCCCGACTTGCCGGGGCGTTGAAGAAACTGGGGGTGAACAGCGGTGACCGGGTGGCGATGCTCTCGAGCAACTCGCTGCGTTACATCGAGTACTACCAGGCCGTGCCGTGGGCCGATGCCGTGGTCAATCCGGTGAACTACCGCTGGAGTGCCGCCGAGATCATTTATTCGCTGGACGACTCGCAGACCAGCGTATTGCTGGTGGACGACAATTACAAAGATTTGGCCCAGCGCATCGTGGCTGAGTCGAAGACTGTGCGCGTGCTGATCTATGCCGGTGATGGTGACGCGCCCGAAGGCACGCTGTCCTACGAGCAATTGATTGCCGACAACGAACCGGTGGAAGACGCCCGTCGTGGCGGCGATGCCCTGCTCGGTATCTTCTATACCGGGGGTACCACCGGCTTTCCGAAAGGGGTGATGCTCAGCCACAACAATGTCGCCTTCTCTTCGTTGGCGTCGCAGCAGCTTGGGCGTTGCACTGCTAGCACCCGCTTTCTGCACTCGATGCCGATGTTTCATCTGGCAGATTTTGCCGCGATGGTGTCGTTGTTCAGCAGTGGTGGTACCCACGTGGTGTTGCCGGCGTTCTCACCGCAGGCGGTGCTGGAGGCCATCCACAATGAAAAAATCGATGAGATTCTCCTTGCCCCGACCATGATCCAGATGTTGCTGGATTGGCGGGAGGCCACCCCCGTTGCCCAGGACTATGACCTCAGTTCGCTGGCGCGTGTGGGCTATGGTGCTTCGCCCATCCCCCCAGCGTTGCTGGAACGTGCTTGCACGATGTTCCCCAAAGCCGGATTTGTCCAGGGTTATGGCATGACCGAGCTGGCGCCGGTGGCCACTTGCCTGACAGCGGAGTACCACACGCCAGAGCACCACATAAGCGGCAAGATGTACTCGGCCGGCAAGCCTTATGCCTGCGTTGAAGTGCGCATCGTCGATGGGCAGGATCGCGAGGTACCTCGCGGCACCGTGGGCGAAATCGTAGTACGCGGGCCGAATGTCATGCTCGGCTACTGGAACAAGCCTGAGGCCACCGCCGAAGCCCTGCGTGGCGGCTGGATGCACACGGGGGATGGCGGCTACATGGACGAGGACGGCTTCCTCTACGTCTGCGACCGTCTCAAGGACATGATCGTCAGCGGCGGTGAGAACGTGTATTCCGCTGAAGTCGAGACCGCCATCGCCAGCCATCCGGCGGTGGCTATAAGTGCAGTCATCGGCATCCCCAGTGATCGCTGGGGCGAAACGGTGCATGCGGTGGTGATCCTCAAGCCCGGGCACGTCGCGTGTGCCGACGGGATCGTCGCCCACTGCCGTGAGCGCATCGCCGGCTACAAAGTACCGCGCAGCGTCGAGTTCCGCGATGCCTTACCCCTGTCCAACGTGGGCAAAGTGCTCAAGACCGAGCTACGCAAACCGTTCTGGGAGGGACGCCGGCGCGGCATTTCCTGACCGGCCACGGGCGGCCTGGCCGCCCGTCACACCCTGATTGACGACGCAGTCGGTGCCTCCGGCAGGGAGCCCTGTTGCCCGGCGTGAACACCCAACTCTTGCGGAGCTCGACCCATGAGCTATTTCGTATCACGTAGCGGCTTACCGCTGCAGCTGCTTGCCCTGTCTATCGCCGCCGCCAGCAGCGTCCCGGCCCATGCTGCCAAGTTTCAGATTGGCGAACTTGAAGGGCAGTTCGATTCCTCGTTGTCTATCGGCTCGAGCTGGGCCGTGCGCGGCGCGGACCCGGACTTTATCTCCAACTTCAACTCGCAGAACGCGCGCGGCAATTCGTCCTCACGCACCAGCGACGACGGCCGCCTGAACTTCAAGAAGGGCGAAACCTTCTCGAAGATCTTCAAGGGTATCCATGACCTTGAGCTCAAGTACGCCGACAGCGGCCTCTTTCTGCGCGGTAAATACTGGTATGACTTCGAGCTGAAGGATGAACACCGCGCCTTCTACGATATCGACGACAGCGGCAGGCAACGCGAGGCGAAGGCCTCCGGCGCGCAGTTCCTCGATGCCTTCATCTACCACAACTATCAACTGGCCGATTTGCCGGGCAACATCCGCCTGGGTAAACAGGTGGTCAGCTGGGGCGAGAGCACCTTCATCGGCAACTCGATCAACAGCATCAACCCAGTGGATGTGGCGGCGCTGCGCCGGCCGGGGTCGGAGGTCAAGGAAGGACTGGTCCCGGTGAACATGTTCTATGTCTCGCAAGGGCTGTCGGAAAACCTCAACCTGGAATCCTTCTATCAGATCGAATGGAAACCCTCGGTACTGGATAACTGCGGTACCTTCTTCGGCAATGATGTGACCCCGGAAGGCTGCACTGACCGCGCCCAGATTGCCGGCCTGGACCTGGCTCCCGGGATTGCCAACAACACTGGCAACAATCTACAAACTATTCTCGGCTCCAGTGTCAACGCTGGCGGCACGCTCATCGCCAACCCGTTCAGCGGCAGTGACGATGCCTATGTACCGCGGACCAAAACCAAGGATGCTCGCGACAGCGGCCAGTACGGCTTTGCCCTGCGCTGGTTTGTGCCGGAACTGAGCGATACCGAGTTCAGTGTCTACTACCTCAACTATCACAGCCGCAACCCCAACCTGGACTTCACCCGCGCCACCACCACCGCGCCGACCGGGGCTGGCCTCGGGGCCACGGCCGGTTCGCTCAATGCGGTGCGCTCGGCCAGCTACCACGTGGTTTACCCCGAAGATATCCGCCTTTATGGCCTGAGCTTCTCCACCAACCTGCAGGGCACGGCGATTGGCGGCGAAGTCAGTTATCGGCCGAACATGCCGCTGCAGCTCAACGGTGCCGACCTCAACCTGGCCGCTGTGGGCAATCCGACCTCACCGTTGTTCGTCTCTGGCTGGGCACCGAACAGCGCCGGCACGGCGTTGCAGGGCTACAAGCGCATGCCGGTGTTGCAGGCGCAGCTCAGCGCCACGCAGTTCTTCGATCAGGTCCTGGCTGCCAGCCGCCTGACCCTGGTAGGGGAGGTGGGCTACAACCGCATCAATGGCCTGGGTGATAGCGATGGCAGCGACCTGCGCTTCGGCCGCAGCACCATTTTTGGCGCAGGTCAGCTGGCCACCGATGCTGGCCGGGCAACCTGCGCCGGGACACTCAACCCGGTACCGGGGCAACCGGCGAACGTGTTGCAGCCGAGCAACCCGCAGCAGGAGTGCAACAGCCATGGCTTTTACACCACTGACTCCTGGGGTTACCGCCTGCGTGCGCGCCTGGATTATCCGAACGTGATCGCTGGCATCAACCTGGCGCCGAATCTGGCCTGGTCCCATGACGTGGACGGCAACGGCCCGAACTTCGAGGAAGGCCTGAAGGCCGTGAGCGTCGGCCTGGATGCTGACTTCATGAGCAGCTACACCGCCAGCCTCAGTTACACGGACTTCTTTGGCGGGCATTTCAACACCAACGGTGACCGCGACTACGTTGCGCTCAGTTTTGGCTGGAACTTCTGACGGCAAACAGCAGAGGAACGACAAATGAAACACGTACTGATCCGTACCGGCGCGTTAGCGCTGACCTTGCTGGCGACCAGCGTACTGGCCGCCGTTTCTCCCCAGGAAGCTGAGCAACTGGGTACCACCTTGACGCCGTTGGGTGGCGAAAAGGCCGGCAATGCCGATGGGAGCATTCCGGCCTGGACCGGCGGGCTCAAACCGGGGGCTGCGCCAGTAGACGCCAACGGTTTCCTCAGTAACCCGTTCAAAGACGAAAAGCCCCTGTTCGTCATCACGGCAGCGACTGCCGAGCAGTACAAAGACAAACTATCGGCTGGGCAGTTGGCACTGTTCAAGCGCTATGCCACTACCTACCGCATCCCGGTGTACCCGAGTCATCGTACCGCCTGGGCGCCTCAGGCCGTCTACGACGCGGCGCGCAAGAGCGCAGTCACCACCGAGAGCCTGAACGGTGGCAACGACCTGAAGAACTTCGAGCAATCGCGGGTGTATGCCTTCCCGATTCCGAAAACCGGCATCGAGGTGGTGTGGAATCACATGACCCGCTATCGCGGCACCAACTTCACCCGTAAACACGTCCAGGTCGTGCCCCAGGTCAATGGTGCGTTCACGCCGGTGGAAATGACGGATGACGCAGGTTTCCCGCAATACATGGCCGATGCTGATGCCAAGAGCACCAGCAATATTCTCTTCTACTACAAACAGGCGGTGACCGCGCCCTCGCGCCTGGCCGGTTCGGTGACGCTGGTGCATGAGACTGTTGATCAGGTCAAAGAACCGCGGATGGCCTGGTCCTACAACGCGGGCCAGCGCCGTGTACGTCGTGCGCCACAAGTCGCCTATGACGGGCCGGGAACCGCTGCCGACGGCTTGCGTACCGCCGACAACGGCGACATGTACAACGGTGCGCCAGACCGCTACGAGTGGAAGCTGATCGGCAAGAAGGAAATGTACATTCCTTACAACGAGTACCAGCTGCAATCGCCGTCGCTCAAGTATGCCGACATCGTCAAACCCGGCCACATCAACCCCGACTACACCCGCTACGAGCTACACCGGGTCTGGGAAGTGGTCGCCACGCTGCGCCCTGGCCAGCGCCATATCTATGCCAAGCGTCACATGTACTTCGACGAGGACACCTGGGCGCTGGTAGGCGTTGACCACTACGACAGCCGTGGCCAGCTGTGGCGGGTTGCCGAGGGGCATAACTACAACGACTACGTGCACGGCATCAATACCTGGTCCGCTGTGACCCTTTATGACCTGGTTGCGGGCCGCTACCTGGCAATGAATCTGGTCAATGAAACCCGGCACGCCATCACGTACGACCAGCCCCTGACATTGAACGACTTCACCCCGGCTGCCTTGCGCAATGCCGGTGTGCGCTAACCCACCCTATAGGAGTACAACGATGTCTCAGAAACCTTACGTCGCCGGTGTTGGCATGATTCCCTTCGTCAAGCCAGGCACCAGCGGCACCTTCATCGAAATGGGCGCCCAGGCCACCCGCCTGGCGCTGCAGGACGCCGGGCTGGATTACGCGCTGGTGCAACAGGCTTACGTCGGTTATGTCTATGGCGACTCCACCTGCGGTCAGGCGGCGCTCTATGAAGTCGGGATGTCCGGCATCCCGGTGCTCAACGTCAACAACAACTGCGCCACCGGTTCCAGTGCACTGTTCCTGGCCCGCCAGGCGGTGGAGAGTGGGGCTGTGGAATGCGCCCTGGCGCTGGGCTTCGAACAGATGCAGCCTGGTGCCCTGAAAGGCCACTGGGACGACCGCCCACGGGCCACCACACACATGACTCAAGGCGTGATCGATGAGCTCACCGCCGATGTCGCCGGCATTCCTGGTGCATTGCAGATGTTCGGCGGTGCCGGTCGTGAACATATGCAAAAGTACGGAACGAAGATGGAGACCTTTGCCGCCATCCGCGCAAAGGCAAGCAGGCATGCCGCCAACAATCCCCTGGCCATGTTCCGCAAAGTGCTTACCACCGAAGATGTAATGAACGATCAGGTGATCTGGCCAGGCGTGATGACCCGCCTGATGGCCTGCCCGCCGACCTGTGGTGCCGCAGCGGCGATTATCTGCAGCGAAGCATTCGCCCGTCGGCATGGCCTGCGCACAGATGTGGTAATCCTCGCGCAGGCGATGAGCACCGATCGCCCGGTGGCGCATGAAGCCCGCTCGATGATCGAAGTCGTCGGTTTCGACATGGCCCAGCGCGCCGCCAAGTCGGTTTACGACCAAGCCGGGGTCGACCCGCGAGATATCCGTGTAGCCGAGATGCACGACTGCTTCGCGCATAACGAACTGCTGACGTATGAAGCCCTGGGTTTCTGCGATGTCGGTACCGCCGAACGCTTTGTGCTCGATGGTGATAACAGTTACGGAGGCCAGGTGGTTACCAACCCTTCAGGTGGCCTGCTTTCCAAAGGTCACCCATTGGGCGCTACGGGGCTCGCCCAGTGCTATGAACTGACCCGGCAACTGCGAGGCACTGCGGCTGCAACCCAGGTGGAAGGGGTGAACCTAGCGCTGCAACACAACCTCGGACTGGGTGGCGCTTGTGTGGTCACGCTGTACGGGCGAGCCTGATGTATTAGTGTAGGCGTTCGTTGAGCAAAGCGGTGTTGCGCTTGTGCAAGTAGAAGCTCGGGATGCTCTCGGGCTTGTACTTGCGCAAGCGACTGGCCAGGGTCATCAGCCAGGTTGAGGTGAGGGCGATCAACTCGCCAGCGAAGAGTTGTACCGGATCTACAAAGTGCCTTATAAAGCGCTTCCAGCGCTCTGGCGTCGTGTTCCATGTGGACGACAATATATTCGATGTGCACAGCCAGCTCTGGTGTTCTCAACTCAAACAGCAGGGCTGCAGAACTTCAAGGTGACCTTTCATCTTTTCGAACTCCAGGCGGATACTTCTTAAAAGAGGCAATAGCCACGGTACACCGGTAATTTCCGAGGGGTCGTAGCCACGGCCGAACTCGCTGCCACCGACACCGAACTGTTCCACTGAAAGGAGCGCCTAACCAAAGGATATCTGTGCTGTGACGGCCAGATACAGGTTCAAACCGTCCATCAAACCGCTCAGGTCCTGCAAGCGCTGGGCATCGACCTGCAACTTGGTAAAGTCCGTTTCGCCGCCTTCGCGTGACGGGTTCTGCCGGCTTTCGTTGCTGGCGCCCAGGTGCACGGCCCGTAACTGTCCTTTAGCTGCCAAGTTAAACAGCCAGCTTAGGCAGCAGAAGTCGACGGAGCCGCTCTGAACCCAGGGCGCTTATGAAGTCTGGATTTAATAGCTGTTGCCCAAGAATGTCGGCGGAGTGCTTGTGCATTCCCCCGACACTCGCTTTGTAAAACCTTACGCCGGGCTTAGAAATGCCACTCCATATGGAGCGTCGGGGCATGGGTATTAACTCCGGGTTTGTGCATTGCACCGTACTTATGGTGCCACCACTCATACCCAGGGCCGGCCCAGAACGTATTCCTGGTACCAAACACCAGCTGGCCGACATCGACCATCAATGCACCGCGTACCAGGCTTTCCTCTCCGGTGTCGTCGTCGAAGTAATCTTTGCCCTTCGCGGTTTTGTAACTGGCGAACCCATGAAATTTGAGCGGTACTTCGCCCATTTGGAAGGGGTATCCCCACGCCAGGTGCACCACATAGTAGGGGTCGAACTCGATATTCTCGGTTTTACATGCGGGCAAGCCGCAGTGATTCCATTCCATGGAGTACAACAGGCTCAGATCCAGATAACCGGGTACATCGAATTTAAGCGTGGGGCCTACGAGCAGTTGGCGTTTGCGGGTGGAGAAGTCGTTGTTCTTGTAGTTCAGTTCGACACCGCCGGTCAGTGCGATGTCCTTGATCGGGCCATAGCGCAGCGAGCGATCGAACACCTTGCTCAGGAACAGTTGGTGGCGATAGACCATGTACGCTTCGACAGCACCTGAGTCACTGTCTTTCTTTGGATCATTGCTGTCGGACTTCAGCACGTCGAGGTTGAAGAAGTTCATGCCCCATTCATTACCGCTGGAATGGCCGAGCTGGTAGATCTCCTTCTGGATTTTCTTGTCCACTGGCGGCTCGCTGTAATGCTCGCCGTAGCGAAAGCCAACGAAGGTGTCGCTCCATTGTGCGGCGTTGGCGGCAACGGCAGTGCTGCTCAGGGTAAATGCGGTCAGTACCTTGCAAATGCATTCTTGTAATTGTTTTGCGTTCATCTAGGTGCGTTTCCGGTTGCGTGCCGCCGACGCGGGGATTGCGCGTAGGCGGCGTGGGGGAAAGGGCGGTCGAGTGCCGCGCGGGGGTCACTTCATGGTTGGCATGACAAAGTCGGCACCGGTGCGAATACCACTCATCCAGCGCGAGGTGATGGTCTTGAGGCGGGTGTAGAAGCGCACGCCTTCAAGTCCGTGCATGTGGTGATCACCGAACAGCGAGTTCTTCCAGCCGCCGAAGCTGTGGAAGGCCATCGGTACCGGGATCGGCACGTTGATCCCGACCATGCCGACCTGGATCTCGTGCCCGAACATGCGCGCCGAGTCGCCATCACGGGTGAAGATCGCGGTGCCGTTGGCGTACTGATGTGCATTGATCAGGGCCACCGCCTCCTGATAGCTCTGAACCCTTACCACCCCGAGCACAGGGCCAAAAATCTCTTCTTGGTAGATGCGCATGTGAGCGGTAACGTTGTCGAACAGACTGCCGCCGAGGTAGAAACCATTCTCGTAGCCGGGTTGCTGCATGCGAAAATCGCGGCCGTCCACCACCAGTGCCGCCCCTTCCTCAACACCGATATCGACATAGCTGCGCACACGCTCGAGGTGCTCGCGGCTAATCAACGGCCCCATCTCTGCTTGCGGGTCGGTACCCGGGCCGATCTGCAGGGCACGCACGCGCGGTGCGAGGCGCTCGATCAAGGCGTCGGCGGTCGCATCGCCCACAGCGACGGCAATCGATATTGCCATGCAGCGTTCACCGGCGGCGCCATAGGCTGCGCCCATCAGGGCGTCTACGGCCTTGTCGAGGTCGGCGTCAGGCATCACCACCATATGGTTTTTCGCGCCGCCAAGGGCCTGCACGCGCTTGCCGTTGGCGGCGCCAGTGGCATAGATGTACCGGGCGATAGGGGTGGAGCCGACGAAACTGACAGCTTGCACGTCCGGGTGCGCCAGGATGGCCTCGACCGCCTCCTTGTCGCCGTTGACCACGTTGAATACGCCGTCGGGCAAACCGGCCTCGGACAGCAGTTCGGCAAGCAGTAACGCCGCTGACGGATCGCGCTCGGACGGTTTGAGGACGAAGGTGTTACCGCAGGCCAAGGCCACCGGAAACATCCACAAGGCAACCATCGCCGGGAAGTTGAACGGGGTAATCCCGGCGACTACGCCAAGTGCCTGGCGCATGGCGTGAGAGTCAATGTGGCTACCGATATTTTCGGTCACTTCGCCCTTGAGCAGGTGCGGGGCGCCGCAGGCGAACTCCACCACCTCGATGCCCCGCACCACCTCGCCCATGGCATCGGAATGTACCTTGCCATGTTCGGCGCTGATCAACGTCGCGAGTCGCTCGGTATTATTTTCCAGCAGTTCCTTGAAACGGCTCAGTACCCGCGCGCGACGCAATGGTGTGGTAGCCGACCAGGCCGGGAAGGCAGCCTTGGCGGCGGCAATGGCGCGGTTCAGCTCCTCGGCGCTGGCCAGTGCAACCTGGGCGCTCAGTTGGCCGGTGGCAGGGTTGCGCACATCGCTGAAGCGACCACTGCCGCTCTCGCTGCGCTGGCCATTGATGTAATGCTGCAAGGTAATCATGGGTTTTCTCCAGGCGAACAGCCCCGATCCGACAGCTCGAATGTCGGGTGGTGAGGTTGTGATTTAACGGGTGGATGATCAGGAGGTGGCGGATTGCGCCGGTTTCAAGGGTGTTTCTGGCTTATCGAGTGGAACTTCGGCATGCGGCATGAAGCACATGATCAGCATGCCAGCGGCGAAGAATCCGGCGCATACCAGCAGCCCGAGTGCCAGGCTGTAGTGGCTGGCTATGCCGCTGAGCAGCAGTGGCGCGAAGGCAGCGAGGCCGCGGCCGAAGTTGAAGCAGAAGCCGGCACCTAGGGTGCGTATACGCACCGGGTAAAGGGCACTGAAATAGGAGGCGAAAAGGCTGGCAAAGGCATAGAAGAAGGCATACACCGGGCCCAGCCAGAACAGCACCTGGTTGTCAGTGGTCAGTGCGTAAATCGCGAGCATCACTGAGCTGCCCAAAAGCGACAGTAGCGTGGCATTGCGCTTGCCGATGCGATCAGCGAACAGGCCGAAGGCGTTGATACCGATGAAGGCGCCAATGTTCAGGATGCTGTTGCCATCCGCCTTTGGTTGGCCATGGCCGACCCCTCGCCGATCAGTGCTCCTGCCCCCATAAGCTCCAGGATAAACTCCGCGCCGTCTTCCTGAAAAATCTCGACCTGTACTCGTCCGCGAACCACAAAGTAGAACGTCGAACCTGTATCACCTTGACGATAGATCGTAGAGCCTTTGGAGAGCTCTCGCTTCCGCCCTAGGTGCTCTGCCGCCAGGAAGGCCCTGGCGGCTTGTTCATCCATGTACCAAGTTTCTGTGGCAGCCCCAACGCAAGTTCTCATGTGCGGCACCTCTTTGGTGATAAATGCATGACTCGCTGCTCCAAAGCAGTACGTCGTTGAGTCAAAAATTCACAAATGCATTTGTGGATTGCGAAATCCGTACGATCAAAGCAATTTCTGTGCCTGGATCTCCGTGCCAGGCAACTGTGGTTTTTGGAGGCTTTTTCTTTAGGCCGCACCTGCACATTAAGTGAGCGGCTGATTGGCCTGTTATGCAGGATGTTGATGGGCCCTGCGACCTGGGCAAACCCCTGCCTTTGCGCCGAGAGTGCGTCTGGGGAATGAAGGCAGGGGGGGAGTGGGCAGAGTTAGCGAGTTTGAGCACTCAGGCTGGCACTCACAGCCATATAGGATTTATCGCAAGCGCAGCTAACCTAGGCATGCTTCGTATCGCCGTATACAGATCTCACACGCGCTAATCTCTTAGATTCTAAGTCGAGCAGATGCTCGCTGCCCACGGGCATGAACGATTAAATCTGGAGAGATGAGTATGAGCAAAAGTGAACGTCTACGTTTGCCTGAGAATGATCCGACCTTCGGCAGTAACAAGATCTTCGATGTCTTTCAGTATTCGCCCGCGGTGAAGGCTGGCGGGCTGGTATTCATCGCTGGCCAGGTGGGTATCTATTCTGACGGCACCATCCCTGATAGCGCCGAAGAACAGATCGATCTTGCCTTCAAGCGCCTGGGCGCGATCTTGGAACACCAAGGTCTCGGCTTCGAGGATTTGGTTGAGTTGGTGTCGTACCACGTTCGAATTGACGATCAGCTCACACAATTCAGAGAGATCAAGGAGCGTTACATCACGCGAGATTTCCCGGCCTGGACAATTTTGGGTGTGGCCTCGCTGGCTCGTTCGAACCTGCTCATCGAAATCAAAGCTGTGGCCGCCGCTAAATAGCAACCACTCAAGAGAGCACTGGAGATGTCCAAAAGGCCGCGATGTGTCGAAACCTGGTACCTCGACGATAGAGCCATCGGGCCTCTGCTGAGGGCCCTGCATCTCGGAAGACGGCGGATATGCAGGAAGGGTGAGTATCTGTATCGCCAGGGTGAGGTAGATCATTATTTCTACCTCATCCTCCGTGGGCACATCTTGATTTCTTCGGTACGTGAGGACGGCAGTGAGTTCACCCTTGAGATGATGGGGCCTCGCGCCGTCTGCGGGGAAGCTGCAGCTTTCGATGGAAAGCCGTGTTTCACATCTGCCATCGCGCTCGAGGAAGTGGAAGTGGTGATTTTTCGAGCGGACGAAATGAGTGCCGCTTTCGCAGAGCACCCGGACATCGCTGTTGCGTTACTCCGAATCACCGCGATGAAGCAGCGGATAATCGCGGTACGGGCTCAGTATCTCGCCTCGTTGAAGCCGGAAGCGCGAATTACCGAGCTGCTCCATCGCTTAGCCGAGCAGTACGGGCAGCGCGATGGTAATACGAGAGAAATTGGAATTTCTCTCACACACAAGCAAATTGCAGCGTTGACGGGGACTACGCGGGTCACTGTCACGCGGGTTCTCAAACGGCTTCGTGAAAATGGGGAAGTCACCATCCAAGGCCGTTGCATCCTCGTTAAGGACATGGAACAGCTTATGCCGGGAGCACGCAGTCGGTCGCCACACATCACCCAATAAGGGCGTGTGTTGAGCTGCCGGAGTTGTGCTGCTGTCCCGGGGCGGTCGGAGCAACGGGGTTGCTCCACTGCTTCCAGGCCAATGCCCTTGCTTACCCCGAGAAAGATGTCCAGAAATTAGGCTATCCCTGTTTCAACGACGATCGACAGCAGCGAGCCATGCGCAGCGTTCGACTGTGTCAGGGCACGATGCTAGCCGCTGTCTGTTCAATGCCTCTCGAGGTCTATGCCAAGAGCTATTTCGAGACCATATACTCGACCTCGGAGGGAGATGGCTTGATGCTCTACTGCGTTCAGATGGATCTGTTCGCCGACCCAGCGATGACGATTTGATCCTGACAGCCCAAGAGGCTGATGATCTGCGGGCACTTGTAATAGAGTTACAGGCAGCGGGTAAGCATCCTAGGCTCAGTGGCGTGTTCAAACGATCCTGGAAGAAACCTGGAGCAATGATGAACCGTGGCCAACACTCTCATCAGGATCGAAGCCTGGGCTGGATTGATCTGATGCCATTTTCAGCGGGCGGATCGCTCGAATGTTCTTAGCAGTCAAGGCACTGGAAAGTAGGGCTGCGTTTGCTGGGCCTGCGAGGCCTGGGGTTCGTGAGGCTTGCGAGCAGTGATGGAATGGATGCCGTTTTCCAAGCCTGGCACACCCCCGTCGCATTCCAGGCCTTCAATTTCTGAGCGAAGGTCGTGGATAAGGTCTGCCGCACTCTTGGATTAGGGTGAGAGTCAGCAGAGTCAAGGGGCTCAGCTCAAGCCGTTGGCTCACTTGTTCGAGCTTGTCCAGCGTGAGGCTTGATCGAGCGCCTTCCAATTTGGACAGGAACGTCCGACTCGTATCACCAAAGTCGCGCTGCGAGAGGTTGCGCTTGCAGCGAAGCGCCCGAAGGACAATGGCGAATGATGATTTCAGTGACATGATTGGCTCCTTCGAATATGCCTTTAACCAGTGATCTTTATGATGCAACCGCCGCTCCCCCAGAGCTACGCGACTAACTAGGCAAGGTTGCTGGAGGATGCGCGTCACTACGTCGGAGTACTGTTGATGCATACTGTCTACCTCGTAATGGGGGAGGAGTTGACGGCCTCCCGCGAGAAAATTGCCACATTGGTCTTGATGTGGACGGGCATGAAGAGTGAGCTTCGGCAAGCTGAGGCGGAGCTGAGTGAGGCACGGCGGCAACTTGATGTGAGCTGCACAGCACGATCGTAATCCTCTCACCCTTGCTGCCATCCTGTAATGGCTTTATGACTTCACTCCGGTTACGCTCATTCGCTGCAGGGAAGAGGCGCATTGAGCTAAAGCCGTTTAGGCACCGCACGGCAAATCGTTGCAGGGCGATGTAATACCTACCTCGTGCTTCTCCGCTCTATGCATTCGACTCAAAACGAGGAAGGAACCCATGTCGTTTAGCGACTATCTGAAAGGCCCAGCCCATCGACAGCGGGCTGAAGCTCTTGAAGCACAGCTTGCGGAGCTTCAGGTAAAGCATTCGCAGCTGCAGGAACTAGTTACTAAGAT
Source organism: Pseudomonas sp. NUPR-001 (assembly GCF_052147955.1). Lineage (NCBI taxonomy): Bacteria > Pseudomonadati > Pseudomonadota > Gammaproteobacteria > Pseudomonadales > Pseudomonadaceae > Pseudomonas > Pseudomonas sp. NUPR-001. The sequence continues at coordinate 2,926,298 of NZ_CP197353.1, read as the reverse complement.
CGGCGCCATGGACGTAGTCAATATCCAGCAGCTGATTGCGCAAGAGCAAGCCAGGCTCTCGGGTGTACGCGAGGAGACCCAATGTGCTCAAAGGGAATTGGCTGCCCTCGCACTGCGCTCCACTGATCTGCAGGGTCAGATACTCGTCTGGGAAGAGACGTTGCTCCTGGAAAGCTTTGCCCTCTACGAGCCTAAGTTCAAGCTAACCAGCAGCCAGGAGTACAAGGCTCGACTGGATCACGTCCGTGATCGTCAGAAAGTCCTGATCAAGAATGGGCAGGCGGCCACCGGCAACATGAACTGGACGGTGAACAACAGCCAGGCCCAAGGCCGTAAGCTGGTCAACGACATGATCAAGCTGGTGATTCGCTCGTTCAACAACGAAGCTGATGCCTGCGTGGCTAACGTGAAATTTGACAACGTCGAGCTCGGCGAGAAGCGAATCCTCAAATCATTTGAAGCTTGCAATCGGCTTGGCAAGATCATGAGCGTAGAGATATCTGGCATCTACCTCGATCTCAAGCTTGATGAGCTTCACCTTGCTCATGAATTCCAGATCAAGAAGCAAGAAGAAAAGGAAGAGGCAAAACGGGCCCGGGAAGAGCTGCGAGAGCAGCAGAAGCTCGAGCAAGAGATTCGCGCGGCGCGGGAGAAAATCGCCAAGGAGCGGAAGCACTTCACGACTGCTATGCGTGATCTTCAGACTCGCCTTGAGCAGGTGCAATCTGATGAGGAGCGTACAGCGCTGCTGGTGAAGCTGGCCGAAGTTGAGGCTGGCCGAGCCGAGCTGGAGAGCGAAGAAAAGCTCATTGATTACCGCGAGCAGAACGCCAAAGCCGGGTATGTGTATGTGATCTCGAACCTGGGGGCTTTCGGAGAGGGCATCTACAAGATTGGCATGACTCGCCGCTTGGAACCCATGGATCGAGTAGACGAGCTGGGTGATGCATCGGTGCCATTCTGGTTCGACGTGCATGCAATGGTGTTCTCGAACAATGCTCCCGCGTTGGAAGCAAAGCTCCACGATCACTTCGCTTCTGGTCGCCTCAACAAGGTCAACGGGCGCAAAGAATTCTTCCGCGCTGACATTGCTGAGATCGAGAGAATCATTCGGGAAAATTATGATGCTGTCGTAGAGGTCACCCATGAGGCGCCGGCAGAGCAGTACCGTGAAAGCCTTCGTATGGAATTGCCTAAGACGGCTATTCAGCAAGAAGAGCGCGTGGCCGCGCACGGCTAACGAGACAGGGACGGGATACCGTGATCTATCAATGCAATCATTGCCATCGCTCGACCTTTGAGACCTATTGTTCCCGATGCGGGGCTTCAGAGCAGGCAACACAGCCTCAGCATACTCAGCAAGGTATGACGCCGCTTGATCCATCCTTCTACCCCGATTTCCAGTACCAGTCGAAAGGGTTCTTGAAGGACATCTGGGGGAAGAAAAAGGAGCAGGCCCAGCTGAGCGACCTGCTGAATAGCGTTCTCAGAAAATACGCAGAGCTAAAGCAGCCGTATTTCACTAACTTCATTCACACCACCCGCAATCCTGTAGGTGGGGGCGGTGATGAAGCAGCGGTTCCTGGTGCACGGATGAATGGCGTTTACGCCGAACGAGAGCTTTTCAGGGAGGTGCTGATTCGCAGGGGCTTTGACGAGCTTGAACAGCTACCTACCTTGCTAGATAAATTACTGCTCACGACTGCATTCAACTCTGTGTACGCTGGCTTCTCTCGAGAGGTCAGCCGCCACATCCGATCCGACCTGGCCAGCTCGCTGAGGTCTTGGATCGAGGAAGCCGGAACCACATTCAGGGCTGACCTAGCGCTGTTTTACTTCTACTTGTGGGAAAGCGACGCTTCGTTCCCGGGACTGCAGTTCAACCCTCAGGCTGCCACCACAACCGGCGTTCCGTTGCTTCCCCTTCAGACATTCCAGTCAGGATTAGGTCTGTGCGAAGAAATCTACTTCGACATCCTGGTTGAGCGTTTGGGGAGCCAGCTCGAGCACTTCAATCCAAATCGCTTCATCACCATGTACCTGGTCGACGCGATGGACGGCTTCCAGTTCGAAGCGTTCTTGGTGGAAATTTTCCAGACCATTGGATACGACGTCCGAGAGACACAGAAGACGGCTGACCAAGGTGCGGATCTGTTCGTGAGCCGATTCGGTAAGACGATGGTGATCCAGGCCAAGAACTACAGCGGTTCTGTCGGCAATGCTGCTGTGCAGCAGGCGATTTCGGCTAAGGCCTTCTACGGTTGTGATGAGGCGATGGTTGTCACCAATTCCTACTTCACCAAGTCAGCCAAGGAGCTGGCAGCTACGGCGGCGGTGCGACTGGTCGACCGTGCAGGGTTTCAGACTTACCTCGATGACTACAACCAGAAGCTCATTGAGGTGTTCCAGGCCGAATTCGAGGCAGAAGGGGCTTAGGCAGGCAGCATCGTACATCAGGCCGTTTAGGTGACAACATATAGGCAGCCGTCTTCGACGATTAAGCTGGATGAACCTACCGGGCGGAAGCGCTATCTCACTAATCCACTGCGTGGGCTGGCGCGTCAGACCTCATTAGAGAACGGGACAGGGGCGCATAGTGCAAAGCTTTAACTACATATCTTTGGGGAGTCGAGAGTTTCTTGCGGGGCAGGTCAATGAGATCACAATGGGGCGGGGGCGCATGTTCGAATACACGCCAACCGATATCGAGAAGCGGCTTGAGAACCTAGATTCTACAGCGATAGCCTTTCTTGAAAAATTGCCGACTTTCTTGTGTAGCGAGATCATGCAAGCACGAGACGGTGTCTCGATGCTAATCAAATTCGGTCGAATTTCCCACACCACTTCCGGGGCGAAGGAAGTCTCTACCAATTTCGAGACAGTGATTGATTTCGGGGAGATAGAGTTCGACGACATCAAGTCAGCCCAGATGGTGTTCGGCGCCGATCGATTCCAGCTTCACCGCACCCACTGGGCTATCCGTGAAGGTGACTCGCAGGTGGTGCTGCGTAGACTGGTCGAAATTAAGCCGGCCTTTGTTGATCTTGTTGAGACGCCTGAACCGCTCAATGCCGATGATGCAGTTGTTCAACCTCCGCCCCGTGACAAAAAGATCCTTGGTGTAGCTGATAGTGTGGAGACTTTCCTTAAGCTCCTCTACGGCTCACCTGGAAAAGAGTTGACCGAAACTTTCTTCCGAGGTCATAGCGATGATCGCTATGAGCTGACGCCGTCACTGCTGCGCAAATGGGAAAACGGTGACTGGCAATTCATGCCAAGCGAGGATCGACTCTGCAAGGAGCTACTCATAGCGCATCATGACGAGTTTCAGGTAGATCAGTATTGCTTTGACCGCCTTGTGCGCATGCAACACTACGGTTTACCTACGAGACTGCTAGACATCTCTAGCAATCCATTGGTGGCGCTCTTCTTCGCCTGCTCCGGCAGGGCTGAACAATCGGAGCTTGACGGCGAGGTCATCGTTTTCAACGTCGAGTCGGATTTAGTGAAATACTTTGACTCGGACACCGTTAGTTGTCTTTCAAATCTGTCCAACCTTACGTATGCACAAAAGAATGATATCGATCTTAGCCTCGATAAGGATGCATTTAATAAAACGGACGTCGCAGCAAAGCTACTCCACCATATCAAGTCGGAGAAAGGCTTTTTCGAGGGGCGGATTGTCCCGGATGACCTAGGCTCTATCATCTGCGCGAAGGCAAAACGCACTAATACTCGCATTCGATCGCAGTCCGGTGCATTCCTGCTTTTTGGGCACGAGGCTGCGCTTCCAGATGCCGGCCAGGATGGCATTGAAATCACTCGCGTCACAATTCAGAACAAGGCACAAATCCTCGAACAGCTCGACCGAATCAACATCAACGCCACAACGGTCTATCCGAGCATCGAACAAACCGCTGTTCATTTGCGAGATCAGCATAAATCGTCAAAACCTGGCGACAAGGAGGTTGTAGCGGTGACCAACAACATTGCATGAATCTGAAATGATGGCTGGCATCAGATCGAGCTATATGTAGCTGCTACGAACAGTTTCGGGAAGAGAGATTTCCCCTTTGCGTCGTTAGCAGCCGTTCTCGACAGGTCGCTTCACATCCAAAACCGAAGTTCAGTCTCAACCTCTGGTCAAAGGTATTCGGTAACACCGGAGTGACAGCTGGCTTGGATCGTTCATCCCGAGCGGCTACTCGCCCTGCATGCATGCGTCGAGTGAGAAGATCAGGCAAGGCGCCCTATATCGAAGCAGATGCCTGATCGACAGGTTACTACTAAGCGTGCACTTCATGCGCGCTATTTAGTCAAGCTAGTGTAGGTTGAACCGATAATATTATTGTCGAACTTTCGACTAGCCAAAACTGCCGAGTCGGTGATTGATCTGATACGTTCAACTGTTTACGTAAAGAGGTTGGTTTCTAGCAGCGCTTTCTGCTCTTGCCGCGTTGAGCTTTTTTGAAGCGACGACAAAGCCGGCGAATTGGTGCTCGCCGGGTCAGAAGGTAGTCAGTCACGGAGCAGTCAATCCGGATTTATGCATCCTTAGGTGTTAGTTCGAGGATCTCCAGCTTCGATCCTGCCAGCGAGAAGTCGGCACTTTGATAGTGAGGCACAACGCCGCAAAACTCTGTAGCTCCCTCCAAGACAAAGCCATCGCCGAAAATTATCGGCGGGCGTTTGGGCAGCCGGTTGAGAGTCAACGCTAAGGTTTTCTGCTCCATGATCCATTTGTTGTTTTCGATCAGTGCAGGAATAGAGGTGCGGAAATACTCCGGCCCCTGGATAGCATTGATTTGAGCGGCAAAATGCGCATGGCTGCGCTCGAAGAATTCGCTCTGTCGCTTCTTCCAAAAAGGCACTAAGTCGAAAATCAGGTCATCGCTATAGGACAGGGCACCGGATTTCGAGCGGCTGGCGAGCTCTGTCACCGCATTATGAATCAGAGCAGCCTCGGGACTGATTGCAGCCATCGCGCGCATTTGGGCTGCGGCCGAAACAGCCCCGTCACCGTACCTACGATTCTTCAAAGCATCCTCTACTCGCCGGCAGCTTTCTTTAAGCATCTGCGGCGGCATATTGAGGAGCAGGGTGCAGAGGCCTGCGGCGAGCGATACTCCGTGAACGGCCTCGCTCTGCTTCGCAGCGGCAGAAATTGCGTTGATGATGGAGTGGTACTCTGGCACTGTCGAATTCTGAAGGAATTTCAAGGCCGCATGCTCGGCGTCGCGACGTGCATTCTTTGGTAGCTTTTCGCCCAGGAATAGGGGTAAGACATCCCGCTGCTCCTGGTAGGTTGCGCAGGTCTCGAGCATGCTGCCGAGGTAAATAGGCGATTTGAAGAGCACACGCTTGCGCTGAAGGTCACGACTGTCAAAGAAGCATAGCGAGATATGCTCGATTGGCTCGTGGAAGTTCGGTTGACTCAGGCTGAACCCCACCTGCCACGGATATTGCACAGCAGGATCAGCGTGATCATACGGCTGAACGAAATGATCCAGCTTCAAGTCCTGCTTCAAGGGCCTGATGGCAGCATTCGTGTCGCTGGGGTCAGCAATCAGTCGAAAAATATTTTGAAGGGTTCTCAGGCCTCTAATGGAGCAGTTCATGTCTACCCAGTGCCGCATCTCGTGCGCTAGCGGAGCAAGCACTTTTTCGGCGCCATCAACGAGCAGCAGCCCGGCGTTCCAATCGGGATTGAAGACCGCATTCACAAGATTTACGACGTCGGGCTTTTCGGCTCGCTTCAGCGTGATGGTCTGTGTGAAGTGCTCATAATACGCAAGAGTGCTATTGCTGCGGTTGATACCGGGCATTTGACGAGTCCGTAGGCCAATGCAGAGGAAAAGTGGCTGTATTTTAACCGAAGCCGGGTGTAGTCCGAAGACGCAGCACAAGGGCCCATATCATTTTGGCGGAGGTTCTGCTACGAGACGTGGTTTGAAGGAAGGCAAGAGAGCTATCGCGCTACCCCCGCAGGGCCTTTAGCTTTCACTTCCAAGTTGGAAGATGCCGACTGAATGGTACTGCCTGGCCTGACAATCGGGCGTGAGGTACACCTAGAAGATTTTCAGGCATCTCCCTCTTGCTCACGGTCAGTACAGCCGGCTGCCCTGGCTCACCCTTCCAGCTTCCTGATGAGCCCACCAAACTGCTGAGCCGGCTCTACATAGCGAAGGGCTGATTTCATATCGCTCCAACCCACATACTCCATGAGCGTTTTGATGTCCCAGCCTGAACTCGCTGCCCACGTGGCAAAACCACGTCGGATCGAGTGCGCGCTGTAGATCTCGGACGGCAAGCCACATCGATCCAGGATGTCGCGAAGGAGAGGGATTAGGCTATGGGCCGCAAGCGGGCGATCGCTGATGTTGCCCCATTGGTCTATACCCCTGAACACACCGCCGCGGGTTAGGCCGGCAGCTTCGATCCAGTTGAGATACGCCTCCACGGGGCAGAGTTTGCTCAACGAAGGTGTCTTGTACTCCCGCCCGATGTTCTGCCGGTCTCCTTTGCTCGACCCCAGGTAGAACCTAATCCCGACGTACCGCTCCGCATGCGTGTTCTCGATCGTGAGCCTAGCCAGTTCGTCTCCGCGGAAACCCCTCCAGAAACCGATTGTGAGCAGAGCGATATCACGAGTCGCTTTGAGCAGGGTAGCCATATTGCCCGCGGCTCTTGCCTGAGCAACCTCATCTTCGAGGTGGGCTACCGCTTTTTCGAGATGTAGCAAGGCAAGAGGGGCAGCTTGCCTCTGCTGTACGGGATGTAGAGCCCGGATGCCTTTCAGCAACTGCCTGACCTTAGGGGCTTTAGTCGGGTCGGGGAAGCCGTTGCTTTGATGCCAATTGGCGAGTGCAGCCAGGCGCTGCTTGAGCGTGCTCAGCGCCAGCTGGTCAGCGTACTCAGCGATGTACCGCACCACTGACTCGGTGGTGGTTGGCAGAAAGCCGCCCCAGGTCACCTCGTAGTGGGTGAGGGCAGCCGCATAGCTCTTCGACGTGTTCTCTCGGACGCTCGCCTCTAAGTATTTATCTGCCTTGCTGGCCACATCAACCACGCCAATCCTCCATTTTGAGCTCCGGTGGCTCTCATTCGCGGCTTGTACCGCTTGCTGGGCCATTTTACTCCCGGTTTGGGGTATGGCAAGCCATAATCCTCGATTATATCTTGCCAATAAATGTGGGATTTTAACCTTAAAAAAGTGATAAAGTGGCACGTAATTACATGAAACGTAAAACAGTACGAAATCGTAGGGGCAGACATGGCTAGAGGCGGTATTAACCTGGTGCTGGTGCGCAAGGCTCGTGAAGCTCTGCTGTCGAGAGGGCAGAACCCTAGCATCGACGCGATACGCATCGAGCTTGGAAATACCGGCTCAAAGACAACGATTCAGCGATATTTAAAGGAGATTGAAGCACACGACCCCCGACCATTCGCTTCGCCTTCGCGCCTAAGTGATGAACTCACGGAGATGGTGAGCAAGATGCTTGAGCGCTTGCTGGAGGAGGGGAATGAAGCGCTGGCACACGAGCGATCTGCATTCGAGGTTGAGCGCAAAGCTATGAAGGCAGAGAGCAGTACACTTCAAGGTCACCTAGAACAGGCGCAACGGGAGATCACAAAACTGCAGTCTGCAATACAGGCCCAGGATGAAGAGCTCACGACCGTTCAATCCAGCCTTCAAACCGAGATTACGCGTAACGCCCGCATCAGCCAGAGCTGCAGTGACTTTGAGGTTCGTGTCCAAGAGAAGGACGCCCAGATCGAATCTCTGGAGGAGAAGCATTCGCATGCCAGAGAAGCACTCGAACACTACCGGATAGCAGTAAAGGAACAGCGCGACCAGGATCTAAACCGCCACGAGACTCAGATCTACCAGATGCAGCAAGAGATGACCCTGCTCCAGCAGACACTGATGGTTAAGCAGGAGGAAGCCACCCGCATGATCCGCGACAACGAACGGTTGATCGCGGAAAACCGCCAGCATGCCAAAGAGGCTAATCAGCATCGCGATGCTATCGAACATTTGAGAGGCGACCTGGGCATCGCTAATGCTGCGAGTGCTCGCGCGGAAGGGGCCAAAGAGCTTCTGGCTCACCAGCTCGAAACCAAGACCAAAGAGGCTAGCAAAGCTCGCTCCGATGCCACCGAGGCGCAGAGGAGGGAAAGCGATTTGGTTCAGAAACTCGCAATAGCTGAAGCTGAAATCACGCAATTTCGAGCCTCAAGCAATGCGGAAAGCCCGAAGGAGTAGGTCAGAAAGCTGCAATGGGTGAGGGGACGGGCGAAGGCGTACAAATGTACTCCTGGCAAGTTCTCTATCAAAAACCTCCGAGCGCCAACCTTACACTTAATGCTGCCAGGCCGGACTCGAGTGGTGGTCAGCAAAGAAATCAGAGTGGGCCTTATCTTTCCTCGGCCTTACACGCGCTGACGGGGTCACGAAATACAGCCTGCCTTTCGTCATGCGCCACTCGGGCATGATGTGCTGAACGTCCATCCCCTAGCAATTCGGCCTAAGCCAGCAACGGCAAGACCACTGCGTCTGAGCTAGTGAGGTGCGGTGGGCCGCGATGTGTAACGTAGTTCCAGCGCCCGTAGCAGCTATTCACTCACTAACCAGTAAGCCTTTGCCGAACCCTGACGTGCGTAGCCTATACAGAACGCCATCTTCTATTGAGTCCTGCTGTCGTTTCGTCAGTCGGCTGCTGATGGCGGCGACGGACACGCCCAGTTGCTCGTATATCGGTACGAGCGCTTGCGCAGAAGAGATGGCCGAGGCACGTACAAAAAGCCTATGATCAAAACCGTTAGCGATATCTTCTTCAAGCTGTGCAACTGCAGTTTGGGCAATCGCCCGATCAACATGCTCATCATCAAGCTCGTTATCTATGGGTGCCTCCCGGAAGACGATAGGGTCGAACGCCCCTTCAGACACGGCTCTCATCACAGGATATCGGTAGATCAGCTTGCCCGGAATAACGCGGTCATCGCGCCTGAAGGGGGTTGCCGTCAAAAATATAAATCGAGCGGTCGAGTAGTGATCCAGATACGCTGCCCAAGAGTCCGCCGGCGCATGGTGTGCTTCGTCGAAAATCACCACGTCAAAGAGATCGGGCGCTGCCCCCGGGGCAATCATTGGTGAAGAGCTGCTGGGGGTTGAGATCACGACGTCGAACTCCCGCAATTGTTCCCAGGCCTCAAGCGTTATCGGCCGCCCCGAATGCAAGTGAACGGAAGGTAGCGGCCCGTCTTCAGGTAGTGCACCGATGCGCCTGAGTGTTGAAAGGGTAGAAAAATGCGAGTGCACCTGTTTGCGCAGAGCACTTGATGGCTCGACGATGAGTATCCGGGTTGCTCCAAGTAGAAGCGGTAGCGACATCATCAATGATGTCTTTCCATATCCAGTGGGCAGGCAGATGATCGCGGGGTCGTCTTGCACGGAGAAATGGGCCAATGTTGCATGCATTGCGCCAAGCTGGCCCGGCCTAAAGCCGCTGTTAGGTGCGTCGGTTTGCTGAAGAAGCTTGAGTGATCCCGCCTGCTCTACGAAAAATCCACCCATTTCGACCGTCCTTGGATATTTCTAACCAATCCTAATGTGCGACGGGCTTAAAACAAGTGATAAAGGTACAAATTTCTTTCAGCGACCCTGGCTTCTGCTTGCTTCTGCAGGCATAGGGGATTAGGTGCTGGGATCCGAGCAACTCACAATGGCTCACCTGAGCGCGGCCCGTACGTCGCAATTGGTATAGATGTCGCTGCAGCGATCATCGGCGCTGTTTGTTCCGCAACGGACTCCCTAATGGCGCTGACGCTGCTGGTTTTATGTGGTGATCAACCAGACAAGCAAGCTAATACTTCCTCAGTTGAGGTAGCGTTTGTATCGTAGGCGGCATTCCTCGCGCTGCACCCAGCCCCTCGTCGGCCCTAAGTATCCGGACTCAATCGCTCATGTATCAAGGTTTCCGTTGGTTCAAAGCCGACTTTCAGGTTCAGACCCCCGAAGATGGCAGACATTGGAAAGACCACGATCTAAGGCTGGGTAATCCACGGAGGCCCAAAATCGGAGGAGAGGCCAGCGCTGATGACATCAGAAGCAAAGCCAGAGTGTTTCTCAGGCGCTGCCATGAGCTCGACCTTCAGATCATTGGCATCACCGATCACAATTTCTCTGGTGTGGAGGAACCTGAGGACTGGTTCCTAACTCACCTGGTGACTCTGAACAGACCAGTTGCTAAAGAGCTGGGCCGTGATCCGATCTGGATCTTTCCAGGGTTTGAGCTGGATCTCGGGTACCACGTGTTGTGTCTGTTCGAGCCCGCGCGAAAAACTGCCGATGTCCAGCGCGTAAACAAAGTGCTTATTGAGCTTGGCATGTTCGAGCGTGATCGATTTGAGAACGGGAAACCCGCGCTGCTTCCGCGCGACCGAGTCAATTTGCGCAAGCTACTGGACATAGTTCAAGGGAAGCATGGTGGGGTGGTCATTGCAGCCCACTCGGATCGAGAACGTGGTTTGTTCGAGGATTCCGCCAACCGGCAGGACTATCGCCAAAAGGATCTACTTGCAGTGGAGGTGACCCAGTACCCGCTGAGCACCAAAATGGCGAGCATCCTCAAGGGGCAGAGCAACGATTGGCGCAGGTTAGATAAGCCGCCTGCCTACGTGCAGTCCTCGGATGCAAAGTCACTCAAAACGGACAGTGAGGGGCGGCCTCTGCCCAATTCGTTGGGCTATCGCTACACCTGGGTCAAAAGCTCTGTCCCCTCAATCACGGCACTGAAGCAAGCCTTCGGAGACCCTCAATCGCGGCTTTCTCTGGACGAATGCCGACCGAGCGACACGCAGATCCATCCGCGAATCGTGTCGATTGAATGGAAGGGATTACGCAACCTTGAAGATGAGTCAATCTGGTTCTCTGAGAACCTGAATACATTGATCGGTGGCACAGGAACCGGTAAATCTACCATTCTTGAGCTGCTACGTATCGGTCTCGGGAGGGATGAGGGAGATGCGCTCTCATCTCGTATCCAAGACAAAATCGATCGCGCGAGAAATGTCCTGGACGACCACAGTGAGCTACAAATCACTTGGGAAGGGATGCCGGGTCAACGCGACGTCATCGCTTACACAAAGCAATCTGGACGTACCCTGGTGGAAGGTGACGCGCACGACGTCGCGGCTTACCTTCGTCATTTCCCAGTGCAGTTCTACAGCCAGCGGCAGCTATCAGAGCTCACCATGCCCGACGGAGCGCTTCAACTGCTCCAAATGATCGACGAGGGCTGCGCTGCGGATCTGGATAGCCTACGGAACGAAGAGTTCTCGGTGAAAGCGGAGATAGCTAGGCTCTACGCTGCTCAAAATCAGCTTCTGGCGCTGGACGTTGAGATTAACAACATCATCCAGGAGCTGACTGAAATCGATCGCGAGTGGCAGGCCCGGAAAGATGTACAGGGGGAGGCATCGAGCTATCTGCGTTCGCACTTTTCCAAGCGATATCAGAAGCAATTGCAGGAAGTAATGCGCAAAGACGTCGCAGAGCTTCAACAAGTCGTTGAAGCGGCAGCTCCAAACTGGAATCCCGCTGAGGTAGCTGCGACCTGGCCCCATGCCGAATGGCTTACACAAAAAACCATTGAGGTGAATCAGGCACGAGATGGATTTAAGCTCAGATTGATCGAATTACTGGCCGATATGGAGGCTTCGTCAGATCAGCTTTTTGACGATACGACCAAATGGCCAGCCATCAAGCGTGAGCTCGATACTACCTATACAACATTCGTTGCTGCCTGCGAGGAGCGTGGCCTCAAGCCTGAAGATGCGAGCCGCTTCCAGGAATTGGATCGGCTGAGACAGGCGAAACTGTCAGATCTGGATGGGAAGAGGAAAACTCGTGAACCTCTTCTGGACACTCCGACCTCGCTTAATAGGGCACATGCGCGACTCCACGAGATATGGGCGCAAGAGTTCGCCCTGCGCTCGGCAGTATGCGAACAGCTCACCGAACGTACTTCCGGTACCAGCCGGGTGACAATCAAGTACATGGGCGCTCAGGTCAGCTTCGACACGCTGTGGCAACGATTGATACCTACTGACTCTAGGATGGCCCCAGCCTGGAAAAGTATCGGCGATGCTTTCCGGCAACATTTCCTTTCCCAAGATCAAATTTCCGCCCCCAGCCCATGGGCCCTTATCGGCTCGATGCTTCACAACGGAGAGCCGCTTCCAGGAGTACTTGAGCAGTTCCGGGAAGAGCTCCTTGCTCACATCCGTAGCTCAAGCGAGGCCTGGTTGAAGATGAATCTTGAGCGTATTCCTGACCTCGTGGATATTGAGCTGTATCGAACCGATCGCACGCTTATCGGTAGCCTGTCCAGCCATCGCCTTTCAGAGGGGCAACGCAATACCGCCGTACTCTGCATGCTATTGGTAATGGAAGGGGGCCCGCTGATTCTGGATCAGCCGGAAGACGACGTGGATGTCAGCTTCGTTTACCACGAGCTCGTGCCTCTCCTGCGTCGCGTGAAACTGAAGCGACAGCTTATCGTTGCAACCCATAACGTGAACATCCCAGTGAATGGCGACGCTGAATTCGTGCTGGCGCTCGAATCAGTAGCGGGGAAAGGTAGGCCACTCGCTCAAGGCGGGATGGACAGGATTGAAACCGCTAGAGCAGTCATGAACATCATGGAAGGGGCGCAGGAGGCCTTCATACAACGGCGAGAGAAGTACCACCTGGACTAAGTGTCTGCGCCATCAGCTGAACAAGGGCTAGGCAGACCACAGCCACCGTTCGCTCGTGCATCGCGCAGGCAGCCGCCGTGATGGAATGCCCCGTGATTCCGCCGCAATCGGGTTCGAGGTGAGCGAGCAACCCTGATAGCCATTGAAAGGGCAGTAGGCCCTTATGGCGATGGCGATAATGCGCAGGGATACAGATGTACTCCTTCCATGCTTCAGGGAAATGGTCTTCTATGCGGTTCAACGTAGGACGGTCGATCGCTGTCCTCTTTCCAGTTGGCATGGGGCCTGGCAGTAGGATCTGCCAGTTCCCAAGAGCGCTTGTCGACACAATACGACGATGCCATTTACCACTAAGATGGCTGGGCCCCTCAACCGCTCATTTAGTCATCACTTGTAACAACATCCTCCACTAAAATGCTCTGTGCTTCCTTGAGGTGATGGCAAACGACCACCATCAGGGGATTGAAGGTCGAACAGGAGGCGCAGGTGTGGATTTGCGCCGCCGCGTATTATCGCGAGTTTTTCACGTCGATAGTGACTAATGCAGTGACCAGCTACCGCCGGAAACCTGGCATGGACAGTTTGACTCGCATCTACAAGCAAGACGTTGGAGCCATAGCCTTCGCAGTGCTCGACCACGTCCTGCCTAATGCAAATGTGCCGCGCGTGGATAGCAGTTACATCCCTGTCCGGCAGCGACTACGGTCTCATGTGAGTTATCACGTGCTCAAACGCCTTGTAAATGACCAAGCTGTGCCAGCAGAGCTCAGAGACACCCTGTTCTCGATTGATCTAGGGCTTTGACCCCGAAGCGGTGGTTCCTTCCACTACTCAGCGGCGCACAGTTCGGCTTGAGATGAACAACTGGCAACTTTGTTTCGGTGGAATGGAGCAGGGCTTGTCGCGCGTAAATCTGGAAGTGATGAGATACCCAGGCTTTTGAGCGCGTCCTTGGTTTCGAGGTCTGCAATGTCAGCTTTGAGTCGCTGCACGAGGGCCTCGATTGGTTCGCCACTATCCACGCTCAACGTCAATGTGAACAGTGTCAGAGGACTCACCCCCATCGCATCACTGATGGCTATCAGCTTGTCGACAGTTGGGCTTGAAAGCCCATGCTCCAGCTTCAGCATGTAGCCACGGCTGCTAGCACCCGCCATTTTCTTATGCGTGAGCCCGCGGCTAATTCGGATGGATTTCAGTACAGTGGCGAAACCTGTTTTAAGCGACATTCATGCTCCTGGCCAAGGAGAGGCGGGAAGGGCCCACCCACATCAGTTGCAGCGGGAAGACCCGATATAGAGCGTCAGAGAGTACCACAGGCACTGTAGCCACCGACCAACCTGAGGGATCATTCTGCGGACGGCAGGTGATCAACCCGCGCTTCGGCGTCAGAGCCCTTGAAGCGGCCTTTGAAAGCTTCACCGTTAGCGAGTTATAACAACGTTAAGCCTCAGATAGGCATGAATACCACGCAATTCATAACCTGCCGCATTGCAGCGGAAAGTTAATCTACACTAGTCTCGGCAAGCTGCGCTCTTGATAATCCCGAGCTTAATAATTCAGAGCCTCCTGAATGGATCGAGTGATCTGTCGAGCCACTTCGACGCTATTTGTAGAGATATTCATGTCTACACACGCGGAAATTAATGTCTCCATGCGATCGTTGATGGCCATTAGATTTCCAGCACTAACTTCATATTCAAGCTCAAGGGATCTAAACATTCCGTGGGTGATCTTTATGTTGTGGCGATTTATTTTGTGGTTTCGAATGAAAAGCCTGGTGATGTGTACCTCTTTCCGAACCTCGCGACTAAGATCGATCCTTCCTTCTCTGAGTAGCTTGGAGAACTCATTCTCGTCGTACCGATACGAATTCGCCACTCTGTCATCATCAAGGTTTTTAGTGTACCCACTGTCAATCATCGCTTTTGCAATGGCCTTGTCGATCTTGGGGTTTCGAGAGTCGATTAGCGCCTGGTAAATATCATTTATTGTTTGGACACTATTGTTAATTGGCCTAAGTAGAGTTTTGGCCTTTCTTGTCCACTGAACAGTCGCTTTCTGATGCGCTGGATGAAGTTTAGATGCGTCCGCGTGCAGAATCTCTTCTGAGGTCGCCTTCTTTATTACATCAGGTACGACACTAAAATCGTGAGCACCTTCAATGTCTGCGGGAGTACAGTAGTGAATATTATCTACGGCCTTGATTCCCCCGGCATTCAGCGACTCTGCGACGAATCGTGAGCAAAACTGGCCTGTTGATTTTTTCGTCTTAGGCTTTTTTTCGCGAGAGGAGCGTATAGCTTCTGGAACGCTGTACGTGGTGGCGACGCTTGTCCGCGCGTGCCAAGCCATCTTTGCTAGTGCTTCATCACTGAGCTCACCGCTATATCTAATCACCTTCAAATCATCTTCGTTCTTAACGTAGAATCGATTTGGGACTCTGGTGAATACACTTCCTCCTTTAGTTGATTCGAATATAGTGCCTTCAAGATAAATCATAGCATGAGAGTAATTGCTGCCAGTCTTTGCCTTTATAATCTCACTGTGAGGTTTGTGGCCGGACTCTAGAATTACGTCTCCATCTTTCAACAGGTCAAGCCGCAAAACATATCCTTCCTGAGCTGGCGTCATTATACTTTCCATACTACTCCCTGATGGGGTAAGGCGAAAGATTCGCAGATTTAAGTTCATGCCTAACACTTGGCGCGACGATGTTTTAGCACGTTTAAGACGCCTCTATCAAGTCAGCCCTACACCATCTAATGGATACTTTAAAAACCCTCAGACTGTATTTTATACCCAAAGGTTACCATGCAGCTTTACCGTGATCGCCGGTACCTGTGGCCGGATCAAGATATTCCGCCGATGATGATGCGCAGCCCTCGGATCGCTGCCATGATCTGCGGCTACGACTATCATGAGCATCCCACCCTGGGAGACACCCAGTTCAACTGGCACAACACCGGTACTCGCATCGCAGGCCTGATTGACCGTCAATCGAACAAGATCGCTGTCGCGACCGAGTTTGGTGACAAAGTTCAGCTCTTCACGGGTGTGGGATTGGGTGTCGTCATCCAAACTCAGGCTTTGACGTGTGTTCGTAGCGCAACCCGCGGGGCTGCGTGCGACTGGACGTATCCCTAATGCCCTGTGACCTAATCGAAGGGGTTAGCCCGCGGCCAGCGAATTCAAAATTTCTCTCTGTCGGCTGGTTAAGCCAAAATAGATGACGGTGCAGTCGCCACCAGCCTCAGGTTTTGAGGTCGTCCGGGTAGTCTTCGACTGGCAACTCCCCAACCGGGCCCTCAGGCTTTTGCTGCGACTCCTCAAAATGCATTGCCAGGCACAGATAGATAAGCGCCGCCCTGGACAGCTTCAGCATCAACAGGCTCTTCGCGTAGAGGTCATCCCTATCGAGCACAAATGCCAAGTGATCACTCAAGAGCCCAGAATGCTCGCCAATCCAATGGCAAGAATCCACGATTTTGGCGTACTTGTGCTCAAGGTGGTTTCTCAATTCATCAAGCGCCTGAGCATCAGGTCGAGCCACATACTTTAGCTCCTTGGAGTAGATGTCCTGGGATACCCAATACAGCGCGCGAAGCGGATGATTCCGCGTGGATACGAACTCATCACGCACAACCCGCGGCTGGAGTAGACGGCCATTTTTGTCCGATTTGAACCATACAGTCCGAAAACCTACCGCCTTCTCGGGTATGCCCAGCTTCCAGTAGGCGTTGATAAAGTAGGCAAGCTTATCCAGTAACGAATAGGCGCTGCGATAGGCAGTCTTGATCTGCTCTAGCCCCATGCCATAGAGCGCGTAATCGCAATTGAAGGCGAGTGACATGCCCCTGTCCGCCACATGACCGGGTTTGGCGTGATCCCCCAAATAGAGACAATGACGGGCGAACCCGTACTCCTGCTTCAGCTGGTTGTAAAAGCCGAGGTACGTGATTCCAGCCTTGGCATCATGACCGGGTAACCTCAGGACGTCTTGAGCGGCGGCGGGGAATGCTCCCAAGTCGTTCATGGGATTAAGGAATAGCTCTTCCTGAAGACACCATCGCCGGTAACGCCGTTCCTCCTTCGAGGAGCCGAGGCTGTGCTCTAACAGCTCTGCGTCACCATCGTCGTCGACGGACTCGGCCAGCCTGTCGTGATGCTGTTTGAAAAACTCTATCGCTTCAGGATAGGTCGCACCATCACGGCCCACGCCACCCTCGATGGCTGATGCCAGCTTGCGTCGGGCATGCACAAGGAGCCAATAGGTGTGATTAGGGTCGTAAAGCGCACTGCCGTATTGAGCCAAGCCAATGCCAAGGTTGCCCAGCGCCATACCCAGGATCGGATTGTCTTCCAAGGCGTTGCGCCATTCCCCGAGCGCCTCGATCCAACGTCCACACGCCCTGAGCGCATTGCCTAGATTACAATGGATTCTCGATCGAAGCATTGGTGCCAGCTCTTTAAAGCCTGAGTGCTGTACAGAGGCACGCAGGAAATAAAGCTGTTTTAGCAGAGCAGGGTGCTCTAGGGTATCGTCCTCCCATGACTGCACCTCCAGCTTCCTCAGCTCGGCCCATGCATTGGAACATGAGTAGTAAACGAGGCATCCGTTCTCCGGCTCGACGCGCGAAGCCACTAAGTCAGCTAGCTGCGTCGCATGCCGCAAGATGCCTTCATCGGCGCCATCACCTGCAGCATCGATCAATGAGTCATAGAGGCGTCGGAGACGAGGAGCGTCACCTGGGCTGCCGAGCTGTTCATTCAATGCCTTCAGAAGGTGAGAGCGGTCGTCGGCGTGGGGTTCATAACCCTGCTGAGAAAACCGGCTGGCGAAATCGTCCATGGGCAATCACCGCGATGAGGAGCTGATTATCTTAGCTGCCTTAGCCGACCGTCTACTAAGTCAAACCCCTGTCGCTCTCTCATGGGCGGCTATGAGGCATTCAACAGCTTTTCAAGCTGCGCATGCTCCCAAGTGCTCAATAACTCTACAGGGTCATTACTGTACGACTGCGACGAATTGAAAACGTACGCGCGGCCATCTGGGCTGTAGCAGCTGTCGCAGTAATCGAGGGCGTCGCAATCTTTGTAGAACGTGAGCACCCAGCCGTCGGCCTCGACTGTCATTGAGCCACAATGGATTTCAGCCCAAGACTGCTGGCCAATGCGGCGCATCGTGCGAACCCCTAGAGCAATGTCTCGCAGGATTTGATAGGCCTCGCGGGCTGTTAGTGGTTTTGCTGCCAAACGAAAATACCTGTGCGTATTGGGGCTTTCGGCCTGTTCGCGCCCGGCCTGGGCCGACAGCATGGTAAATGAAACTTGACGACTTGGGCGGGCTACGCGGCCATCAATTTGGGCTGTGCTGATATCCGCGACGGCTACACAACCACGCGGGTATACCGAATGACCAACCCCCCCGGTAGGAACCGGCCGAATCGTCTAGCCCCAATGGATTTTTCATGGCATATAGCTAGCACATCCAGGGAGGGATGGTGTCGGCCAGGTTGACGCTCAGCAACCCTCTCCCTGCCACTGAATCAGGTGAGGGCAGCGCTGTGTATCTTTCGGCTTTGAAAATCGAAAACTTCCGCCAGTTCGGCCAAGGCGGTCATGCGTTGAACATCCAGTTCAACGAAGGCGTGACTGCCCTCGTAGGTGAAAACGACGCGGGTAAAACCGCAGTGATCGATGCGATTCGCTACGTTCTGCAGACTCGTGATGCTGAGTATCTGAGGCTTCAGATTGAGGACTTTCACATCGCCAACGATGGCACCCAGGCGGAAGCCATCACTCTCAGGTGTACGCTGGAAGGACTGAGCTCCGCGGAACTCGGCGCTTTCGCTGAGTACGTGACCTACAAGGATGGTGTTGGGAGGCTCTACGTTCACTGGTCGGCTCGCCGCATCGTTGCCTCTGCCTCGACTCGTAAATGGGTCGACATCTCGATTCGTTCGGGTGAAAACGGAGAAGGCCCGTCCTTGGACGTGGGTGTACGGCAACTACTGGCCACCGCGTACCTGAAACCGCTGCGCGACGCAGAACGAGAGATGTCGCCGGGCAGAAACTCCCGCCTGTCTCAAGTACTCAGTAGTTTCCCGAATATTGACGCCGGCAGCGCCTTTGATCCTGCGGCGCTTCCAGCTGACCTTGCTGACGCTGAGGCCCTCAGTATTGCAGGCATGGGCGACTATCTTCGCCACCTGGTGAACAGCCACGGCGCAATCGTCTCCGCGCAGAAGGAAATCAACGACACCTACCTGCGTCCGCTCTCCCTTGCTGGCCAGCCACTGACAAGTCGCATTGGTTTCGGGGAGGCGGGAACGGATCCCGCCAAACTCAAACAGATCCTGGAGCGTTTGGAGCTGGGGCTGTTGGATCACGCCACAGGTGAAGCCCGCGGCGTTTATGGGCTGGGCTCGAACAACGTGCTGTTCATGGCCTGTGAGCTACTGCTGCTCGGTAAGGAGCCCGACGGACTTCCGTTGCTCCTCATCGAAGAGCCAGAAGCGCACCTACATCCTCAGCGCCAGCTCCAGTTGATGGAGTTTCTTGAGGCTGCGGCTCAGCCAGCTACAGGCTTGAGGCCGGTTCAAGTCATATTGACCACGCACAGCCCCAACCTGAGTTCGAAAATTCCGTTGCAGAACCTGGTTCTGATGCAGCGGCAGCAGGCGTTCTCCCTTGCAGAAGAGCAAACCTGCCTTGCTCCTGACGACTATCGCTTCCTCAGCCGCTTCCTAGACGTGACCAAAGCGGGTCTGTTCTTCGCCAAGGGATTGCTGGTCGTAGAAGGCGATGCCGAAGCCATTCTGTTGCCGTCGCTCGCTCGGCGACTTGGCAAAGATCTCACCAAGCATGGCGTATCGATCATCAACGTGGGCGGTGTTGGTTTGCGGCGCTACTCGAAAATCCTGCAGCGAAAAGACACCTCCAAGGGCGAGATATCCGTGCCTACCGCCTGCATTACGGACATGGACGTGATGCCGGACTGTGCCCCCGAGATTTTGAGTCTAAAGGGAGTAAAAGGGGCTGTATGGCCAGACAAAGCCGATCGACGCTGGCGCGCGATGAAAGACTTCGGTGCCACACCGCTTGACCTTGAAAAAGGACTCAAGGATCACCGCGAGAAGCGAGCAGAAAGTGACGGGCAATGCGTGCGCACATTCGTTGCGGATCACTGGACGCTTGAGTACGACCTGGCGTTCAAGGGGCTTTCGAAGGAAGTCCACCATGCCGCATACCTGGCCATCAATGAGGAAAAGATCGACGAAGGCAAGGAGACCAAGGTCACGCTGCTGAAGAAGGCGCGGACAGCTTTCGACAAGATCCAGACGACCTATGCCACCGAGGATGCAAGGTGTTCCGCGATCTACAAACTGTTCAAAAGAGCTTCTAAAGCGATCGCAGCCCAGCACCTGATCGATTTGATCGACCAGCGGTTTGAAAACAAAACCCTGGACGCCACGACGCTGCGTGGGCTGCTGCCCACTTATGTTGTCCACGCGATCGAGTACGCAACCGGAGGTGCCGCACTGACCACAACCTCCAGCCCGGCTCACACTCTCGTGGTGTCGGCAGCACCGGCAGGCTCAGCTGATCCGCTGGAAGAGGTCGCCGAATGACGCTTAGCCAACTGGTTGCCCCCATCACTGATGCCGATGTGGATTGGGTCATCAAGCTCATGGGGCTGGAAACGCTGGACGAGCCTCGTCGTGATTTCTTGAAATCCATGGATACCATCGATGTAGCGGCTTGCCCGGGGAGCGGCAAAACGACCCTGGTCGTGGCGAAATTGGCCATCCTGGCTCGCCATTGGAAGAGCCGTATGCAGGGTATCTGCGTGCTTTCACACACCAACGCGGCCAGGGAAGAGATCGAGAAACGCCTCGGCGGTACGGAAGTAGGTCAACGGCTGCTGCGCTTCCCTCACTATATCGACACCATCCATGGTTTCACCGGACGATTCTTGGCTTCACCATGGCTGCGCTCGAAAGGGATTGCACTGCAGGCCATTGACGATGACCTCACGCATAAGGCACGCCGAAGAAAGCTGACGGATAGCGAGCATTTTGGTGCTAAGACGGCCTTTGAGATGAAGCACAAAAGCCTCCACAGCTTGCGAGTCCGGTCTGCTGATTTCGATCATCCACTGGGGGATGAAGAAATCGGTTTTGCGCCACACACCGCCACCTACAAAAGTGTGGTGAAATCGCTGAGCGGCGCTGCCAAGGCAGGTTATTTCTGCTTCGATGAAGTGTTCGTGCTGGGCCACGCCTTACTCGACCAAGAGCCAGCTGTGGGCGGCGCATTGCGTCTGCGCTTCCCGTGCGTGTTGATCGATGAGATGCAGGACACCCAACCTGACCAGGCGGGCATACTGCAACGGGTTTTTCCCCACGATGACCCAGATGTTCGCGTCATCCGCGTTGGCGACCCAAACCAGGAAATCTTTGAGAAGAAGACACCACAGTCGGATCCGTTCCCTGACCCAAAGCGTCAGTTGGAGATCGCCAGCAGCTTCCGCTTTGATCAGGCCATTGCGTCGATTGCCAACCCGTTTGCCTATGTCCCGATCACAGATGGCTTGAAAGGGCTGCGGACTAAAGGCGAACCCAGCACCATCCCGAACACGATCATCGTCTTTCCGGACAAGGATGCAACCGGAGTGCTGGACGAATTCGGCAAGCTGGTGCTGAAACATCTACCGGAAGATATCCGCGAGAAGGGTGTGTTCGCCGTCGGCGCCGTGCATCGGCTTGAGAACTTCAAACCCAACCAGTACCCGAAAGCCTTGGAGCATTATTGGCCATCCTATCGGTCTGACACGACCAAGACGTCGTTCAAGCCCCGCACGTTTGCCGAGGGCGCACATATCGCGCGCCGCTATGCGATGAAGGAGCCCACGGCCAATTCAGCCGTTGAGCTTCTGGCCTCGTGTCTGATCAACCTCGGTGAGTTGGCTTTCCCTCGTAGCCTGGTTCAGATACGAGGTCGGCACCAAGCCGCTGTACATGAGAAATTCACGACCAAGCCCGAAGCCTTCGCTCGGTACCGCGAGTGTCTCCAGCAGATGCTGTTTGTGCCGTCCGAAATCACTCAGCAGGACTGGGTCAAGGTCATCGCACCGAAACTCATGGCGCTGGCTGCCGCGCTCTATGATTCTGAGGGTGTGGCAGCTGAAATCCTGGGCCGCCAATACCTTGCCTATGAGCCGGCTCCGGTTGCCACTGAAGCCGGAGAAACAGGGGGATCCCTTGTAAACACCTACCGTTTCCAGGATGTCTCCGCCGGCGTCGATATCCGGATGTCATCCATTCACTCGGAAAAGGGCAAGACGCACGCAGCGACGATAATCTTGGAGACCTTTAGGGGCAGCCACTTCATCCAGAAACTCATGCCATGTCTTGAGGGCAAAAAAGCAGCTACCAAGAGGCCTCAGGAAACAGCGAAGAAAGACATGATGCTGATGTACGTCGGGATGACCCGTCCGTCGCACATGTTGTGCTTGGCCATACGCCAGAGTTCATTGGGGGAGGGCGCTACTGGGGTAAAACGCAGGGCTGCGCTTGAGAAAGCTGGCTGGTCGATTCTGGAGCTTGCAGCGTCAGCACCCGCCCCTTAGTCACCGACCGCCACTGTGCGGACAGTAAAGCCCGATGCTTTGCCATGAATGACCAACAGCAAGGACGCAGCAATAATGAAACCCGAGATGTCAGAATTTTCCTACGGCTTCGCCTTCACCAACGAGCTGATCACAGCGCCTGGCGCTCATGTAGTGGCTGCCCCCGAGTTTCCTTCACTGCAGAAGGAGGGAAAACCGGGTGGTGGCTACGACGTCAAGATTCCTTTCGGATCGCCACTGTTTCTGCAGTTCAAGCTGAGCCATCGCTTGGAGCGCACAAACTGCAAGGAATTCACGCTGATGGGGGGCGCCTACTACCGTTGGCACCTGCATGCGTTACGGCATTCCGCGCAGCATGATTTGCTACTGGAGCTCGAAAACACGGGTAGCGAAGTCTATTACGTAGCCCCAGCGTTCCATCTAAGCGCCGAGCTCAATACGCATTACCTGTCGAAGCAGATCGTCGACAACTCATTCGGGTTCCGCCCCAATGATATCGGTGTGTTGCCTGACGATGATGAGCACTACGTCGTGTTCAATAGCCACCCTGTGGCCTACCGATGTTCGGATGACCCATCGCAAGTTAAAACCCACATGATGAGTGATCTTCTAGGTACCTCCCGGGATCAACGAGCCACCCGGGATCTGGATGAGGGCGGGATTCGCCAACTTGGCCAGCTGATCGTTGACGCGCTCCGTAAAAGCAGAGGCCGGCGCCTGATCGGGCACAAGTCGGTCAATCCAGATGAAGTCGCGCGGGCAATCGATGGCGAGCCTACGCTTCGCACGCTCGCATTTATTTCGCGTACAGTCTTGGACTCCGAGCTGCTCATCGTCAGAAATGAGCCAACGGCGAAGCGCATCCGTCGCAAGCGAGGGTAGGTGGGTAATGTGTCGTTTGGGCCCTGGACTCCAGCTGCAGTCTTGAAGGGTTCCCCACGACCGAGCAAATGTTGAGTTCTGGGGGAGCCTCATACGCATTCGGCTGGGCACCCACCGCCTAAGATCGGGATCTAAAAACTAAGGTTTACCTTAGTTTTTGCGGTTTTTGTCACGGTTGGCTAGAGAATCTTAGCTATGTCTTAGTTTTCCCCCGGCTGCACCAAGGCGATCGGGTGAACGGGTCGACTACGAGAGCCGCAGATTCCCATCTGCTTCGCCTTCGACAAGACATCACGAGACGCCCAGTGCAGAGGGAGGCATCAGACCCAGTTGATCATTCCTCGGTGGGTTAAGATCATTCAGCCGATGACAAAGTGAAGGGAGGGCGGCTATGGCAGTAGTGTTCTTTCTGCCGTGGGTAGCGGCTGCTGAAGAGCTGCGGATCGCTGACATGTGCTTGATGCCTTACGAGCGGGGGCGACTACCTGGCGAGCTTCTGGGCATCCCGCAGGCAGCTTTCGATGGTGTCTTGGGCAACTACGGCGACCGGGGATTCGGTTCTCAGCCCTCTCATCCAGTCCATCAGGCAGCGCTTGTCATCTGGAACGATGACACACCTGGCATGGAGGTTTCGGACGCTCAGATCCAGCAGCGCTTGGTGCAGAGTTCCTATCTTGCGTTCTCCGCCTTGGCAGGCCGATCGCTATGCTCAGCGTTCAAGTACTACAACGCCGACACACTCCAGGTCGTCGCGCAGAGGTTTGATATTGCCTCACCGGCTCACTCCTGCACGACCACCCGCCGGCGTGACGGTGGAACGCGAAACATGCTGGCGGGGAGTGGAGGGCTCAAGTTCATTCGGCCGTACCACGTCGACAATCGCGCGGGGATCTCGATCGACACGCCACTGCTCGAAGCACTGCTCAAGCTACCTGACGGGGAACTAAAGGAACGCATAGACGAGGCGATCGTGTCATTTCTCAGGGCCAATACCGATGCCCCATCCATGGATGAGCGATCCGAGCTGATCCTGATGAGGGTTGCCGTAGACACGCTGCTCAACGTCCCGCATGAAAAAGCTGCCTTCCGCAGGGCCATCAACGAGCACTTCGATGAGCTACCGAACCCGCCCACTTGGCATAAAGGAAACCTGGACGAGTCGTGGTGGCGCAAGCACTGGGACAAAAACGTCAATCGCCCGCTCGACGCCTGGGTTCACGATTTCTGTGCCGCTCGAAACGCCGCAGCTCATGGCCCCGCAAATGGTGAGAAGGGAAGCATCTGGCCTCGCCATAACCACCTAATTTTCTCGGCTTGGTTATTGCCCCTGATCGTCAAGAAGCTGCTTGTCCAAGGGGGGCTTTACGAATTCAGCGCTGAGGACAAGGTCGCCCGGGCGGGATTTGAAGTTTTTCTGGCTCACGATCTGCTGGCAACCACCGACGAGCATGAGAACCAGGTCTGGTGGCAGGTAGCTGAATCCGCGCTTTTCCTGCCGCTCTTCGCAGAGCGACTACGCCGAGCCTGTGAATGAGGGCAACAGCCTTAGCAGTGACCGCGTTTGGGCTTTGGCTCTTGAATCCTGAAATCCAGCACACGGGTCTGATCGAACTCGACTCTCCGACGCAGTTTAATGGCACCCTAGACATCGCTAGCAATGCCAAAACAATGCTACTCCAGTTCCCACCCCAGTAGAGACCGACATGTCCTTCACTCATGCGCATCAGACAGCAATGGCGCAGCAGCGCAACAGGGGGCGGTGCCTCCACTACGACAATGGGGCCCGCTGCGACGCCATCATCTCCGCGCACTCAATTCAGAAGGGTGGTCAGCTAAACCTGATCGTAGAACAGGGTCATGTCTACCAACTGTCCGCCGATCTCACCACGTTGAAATCCACCGGGGGTAAGCCTCAACTGAAGAAAGTAGGCATCAATAAGGTGTCCACCTTCCGTGGCATGTGCAAGCACCACGACAACAGGTTGTTCGCACCAATCGATGACAGACCGCTGGCATTCGATCACGAACAGATTGCTCTCTATGTGTACCGCAGCATTTGTCGCGAGTACTTCGTGAAAGAAAACGCCGCACGCTCTCTAGCAGCGATGATTGATCACCCTGGCGTACCTCAGGCAAACCGCCAACTGCTGCTGGACTCAGCTCAAGGACAGGCATTTGGTTTTCAACAACTCCACCGACACAAACTCATCTGCGATGCGGCAATTTCACAAGGCAATTTCGCGCAGTTTCGGTTTATCGCATTTCGGTCGAGCTCACCATGCTCGGTTCAGGCCTCAGGACTACTCTTCCCAGATTATGACTTTCTTGGTCGCAAGCTCCAGGATCTGGGGCCAGAGGCCGAGGCGCTCGACTTACTGACATTCTTTACCGCTCCCACGCAGGACGGTTGGGCGTACGTGCTCGCGTGGCATGTGTCGAGCGACCAATCTTGTCAGTGGGTGCGTGAGTCCATGCAGGAAGGGTTTATCCAGGGTGCAAAGCTTGAGGATATGCTGATGCGGCTTTCACTGGCCTGTGAGAATCATGCTATCCGAATCTCCTGGTGGGACGGTTTACCCCCATCGGCTCAGAGTGCAGGCCTTACCGCACTGTCAGTGGGGACTGACCCAAGAGTAGTAACACCACCAGACTACCTGGCTCATGGCTGTGAAGGCCTTGCTGACTGGACGTTTGAATATGTCCATGACGGTGCGGGAATGTAGGCCACTCGGTCTTCTAGGTAGGGCATGGATGCCCTCACTTGGGCTTAGGACTGACCTATCGGGAATTCGGGCTCGAAGAGACCGGCTGATCGGGATGATCGTACAGAGAGAACGCGATGAGATTGAACAAAGAATTGGTTCGAGAAATTTTGCTAGCAGTCGAGGCGAGCGACAAATCACCACGCTCTTGGATAAACCTTTCTAGTGAGGGGCACGGAGAGGAAGTGATCGCATACCACGTGATGCTGCTTGATGAAGCCGGCCTGCTTGTAGCTCAGGATCTCAGCTCCATGAGCAGGTTCGACTGGAGACCCAAACGTCTAACTATCAGTGGTCACGAATACCTCGACACCATAAGGGACAACGAGGTCTGGCGCCTTACCAAGGCTGGGGCTGAGAAAGCCGGAGGAGCGAGCCTGGCAATCATGCTTGAACTCGGAAAAGCCTATGGTAAGCAGGTGCTCAAGGATCGCCTAGGAATAGACATCCCTTGATGATCCCACGCCACCGCTATGCAGTGCTAACGGTGGACAACGGTTCAGAACCGCGCTGGTAATCGGGCTTAAAAACTGAGCCTGACATCCGCGAGGTTACCGATCGTAGGTGTTACCACCTGTACTGATCTTGTAGATGGTTTCGGAGTAGGGCAGACGCGCAATGATGGTGGTAGCGTTCACCACAGCTCCCATCGTCATGCCGCGGCAAAGCAGGTTCACATAGCCCTGGATACGCACGCACATCGCATCAGCGCTATCGATGAAATTCGTCTTGTTGAGGCGGAGCATGATGACTGTCCTTCCCTCAGGTACCGCTCCAATTGGCGGTACTGCGAAGATTGTGATCTGGGTGTAAACGACCAAGCAGAGTAGGGCGATACCCCCTGCGATTACAGCCTTTTTCATGGGATGAGAGTCCTATCTCAGAATCAATCGATGCGCTTAACGATGCCGAACCGGCCTTCTTTAAAGTCTGTTGCTCGAAGCACATCGGGAGCTGCCTGGTCGCAGCTGTAGGTCGCGTAGCTCACTGGCGGCCTGCCGAATCGATCCGAGCGACGATCTGCGCAACCTGAAGAGGAGGCAACAATGTACAGCGGCTTGATTATTGAGTCATTTGGGACTTGCAGCCCCATAGAGAAGCGGATGCTTGGCTTGTGAGCAAAATCGTTAGCGTCGTCGTGGTAGTTACCCAGGAAGGTTGCATAGCTACTCCAGCTAACGAACTCAAAGCCCATGACACCAAGCCGCTTAAGCTCACCACCGTTTGATGCGTAAACGATCAGAGGGGCCAGGCGGGGATCTTTGCTCTTGGACGAGTAGGTCACCTTCGCGGTGATGTACCGAGATCCACGCTCAGCTGATCGGTACTCATACTCATCCCCGTGGTCGTTGAAGCTCCATTGGCCGGCCACTTGAGCAGACTGAAGCGAGACGGCGCTGTCGTCCGCGGTGAACGAGCCTTTGACTGGGATTGCTTTCATTCCTAGAGCCGCCAGCCGGCGCTCTTCTTGTTCCTTAGCTTCGCGATCCTTGACCATTTTCTGCAAAAGGCCATTTCCGATCGTGGCTTCAGCGGAGTCGGCGTAGCGGGAGGTTAACGATGCCAAGGCTGTTTTCGCGGTCGTCTCGTCCCCTGCATCCACAGCTTTTCTTACCTGGGCTAAGAACACTGCCGGTGTCTCTTTGAGAGTCTTATTTTCCTGTTCGAGCTGAGTGATCCTGGTTTTCGCAGCTGCAATCTGTGCTTGCAGAGAACTAACATCTTCACGAAGACTCTCCGCCTGCTTTCTGTAGGCTTCGCCACCATCTCCACATCCCGTAAGGGAAAGAGCCATACAAGAAACCAGCAAACCATTCCTCACGAAACACTCCTTGGGCATTCCTCGCATCAGGCGTGGCAATTTAACATCATTCCGCAATCGTTGAAACTCTGCTGGAGAGAAACTCGCTCGCAAATCGCTACCTTGATAAGGCAAAAGAAGAGAAGGGTGCCCTCAAAACGAGTGCAACAACTAACCGGGGAATATCACGGACACCATCTAGGTAATATTCGGCTTTTTACCTGCGAGCTCCAGATTTGCGCGCGCCGAACGACGTACCTGGCTGAACGTCAACTGGGCGAGTTTAGCTGCAGTTTGTGGTGCATCTGGCAGCATCTCATCATTCCTTGCGGCATTCGCAATAGCCGCCCGATGCCGTTGAATCACGCCATGGGCACTGCCAGCAGTCATGCCATTCGACTTCCGATTTTCTTGCAGCGTGCAAACATCAGGAAGCGCATCTTTGGTCGTCAGTCCTCGAGATTCAACAAAGTCGTTCAAAATCGGAATGAATTGAGGGCAAAGCGGGCGCTCTGTTTCTAGAGGCGCTCCTGGGTTGTCAATGAATACCCAATGGCTACAGCCAGGCGGATCACCAAGCTTGGCCGACCGTGTATAAGTCATAAATTGGCTTAGCAAACCTACATACTGACCGTCCCGGCATAATCTAGCCAGTGGAATAGTCGTAAATCTCGCTACAGCTAACATGAATCGGCACATCTCGTATTCGGGGCTGGTATGGCGCCAGTACTCGAGGTGTGCGAAAAGCCAATCCATTTCCTTATGCGACAGATTTGCAGCGGCCATGCCCTTATCTGCCGGGGTTTCCGGAGTCTTAGCCATGACCGGAGCCGGCTCCTTCCGAACGCGGATACGCCACAAATAATTGAGAAAATGAAAGGTGATACCGTGTACCTTGCGCATGACTGTGCTGACGATCGGAGCCTCAGGGACGGGTCGATAGCATGGGCGCCATGCCGGGTTAATGGGCTGCTTTGTGAGAATCGGATGGCCTCTGAACAGGAAGCGACATCCAGCCGTACTCTGACTGATCCAATTGTCGTCAGGCTGCTTTATGAAGTGCAAAAATCGCGTAAGGCTCTCGTTATCCCATTCCGTCATGGGCCGCCGATCAATCAGAAAACTCCAGTTCAGCGCCATCTGTAGCACAGATGTGTAGTCCAAGTATCGACTAGCCCAAGGTGTTGGCTTGGTCTGCATTGACTCAATGATGAAGTCCGCGGCGTGACGACACATTTCGACTGGCAGGCAGGATGGGTCGACATCGGATAACCGTCGCTGTACATGGACATTTGCCGGGAAATCCATGCCTTCGTTTAAGCAGCGGACGAACGTCGACATCATGGGGAAAATTGGGAACGGGTCTGACGTCCAGTCCATGAGAAATGCACTTTTTGTGAGTTCAAGATAAGTGTAGCCGGGCGAGCTTCACGGATGTGGTTAGTCGTTTGTCGGATGCTGACGATGCGCCGATAGGAGGATGTTAGACAACCCATTTAGAAAGAGTACGATTAAACGACTGGAGGTTTGGATGCTTCAAATTTCCGCGCAAAGGGCGTCCAGTATCAAGAAACGATCCAGATGGACACGGAATCATGAAGGTCAGGACAAGGTCTTGAATTTCCTACGGTTCGAGCGTCCAGATTCAGAAAATTTTCGTCCGATCATTAGGAAACGCTGACACCTGAACCCTTACGACATAAAACAGGATTTAACATAATATACATTATGCGTAACATCCTATGTGGGCTTGGGGGCCTTGGGTGGACAGATTTGAAGCCTGGCTCAGCCCTCAATCGCTTGCCTGCATCTCTCGTCGGTACCTCGGCACTGTAATCCAGGATAATTGGATTTTGCGAGCCTTGCTCCTTGTGAAAACCGACCACGATAGCCAGCATCCACCACAGCAATCTCATCAGCGCTGGATCGGAAAATTTCCAGCGGTTCGACTCATACGGATACCGACTGTTGGTAAACAAAACACATCGCGGTATCTCTCCAAGGAATCTTCCTGGTTACCCAAAGCCAAGCTACGACGAATCACTTCGGCCAGCGCATGAAACAGCGCCAACAAAATACGACTGGTTTTGTTCGCGCTTCGCCAATGCTGGTGAACTGCCGTCAACGCTAAAACGCCGAGCTTGTAGACATCGCAGGATGTACCTTGATGCTGGTCAGGTACAGAAATGAAGGTTTTGAGTCGGAACTCCATACCAATCGCCGCGTTGACTTGGGCAACGCGTGTCAGGCAGCTGGTACCTCAGCAGATT
Organism: Pseudomonas sp. NUPR-001; assembly: GCF_052147955.1. Lineage (NCBI taxonomy): Bacteria > Pseudomonadati > Pseudomonadota > Gammaproteobacteria > Pseudomonadales > Pseudomonadaceae > Pseudomonas > Pseudomonas sp. NUPR-001. The sequence goes on along the minus strand of NZ_CP197353.1, from coordinate 2,896,187 downwards.
TCAGTTAATTAGGAGCGTTTTTAAGCATCCTGCTCGGAAATGACCCATTTAGATCGCCGCCTCAGATAGCTGGAGTCCCTGGTTTTCGGGGCTTGTTACTCATTACACGTACCGACTATGCGTGCCTGGAAGGATGAGCTACCCTTCCCAATTAATAGCTTTAAATTATAACTACACTAAATAACTATTTAGTGTAGTTATAATGGCGCAAACTTGAGCGCCAACACCTTCCCCGCTGTCGTGACTCAAGCGACCTGCATCAGTTTCGCGTAGGCCTGCAAGTGATGATCATCATCGCCAAACTGTCGAGCCACCATCAGCAGGTGCTTGGCATGATGCGACAGGACGTACTCCCACGTCAGTCCAATGCCCCCGTGCAGCTGAATGCCTTGATCGGCAATAAACCGACTCGCACGACTGACGATGAATTTGGCCGCCGCCAATACCCGGCTACGCTCGTCACTGTCTGCCTGATCGGCTACACAGGCTGCAAGCAAGGTCATTGACGTGGCCTGGTCGAGTTCGATCTGCATGTCCACCATGCGGTGCTGCAATGCCTGAAACTTGCCGATCGGCTGGCCGAATTGCTTTCGGGTCTTCAGGTATTCGAGGGTCAGCTTGCACGACGCTTCCATGCTGCCGACCGCCTCGGCGCATTGCGCGGCGATGCTGCGACCTTGCTGATAACGCAAGGCAGGCAATGCCTCCCCTACTTCACCCAGAACCGCGCTGTGTTCGACAAATACCGCATCCAGCTGTAGGTCACAGGCTCTGCGCCCGTCGATGGTTGCAAACGAGCGCAGGTGTACGCCAGGCGTGTGCGGGTCGAGCAGGAACAAGCTGATGCCCTCCTCGTCACGGGCTTCGTGGTTGGTGCGGGCCGAGACAATGATCAGGCCGGCGCTTTGGCCGCCGACAACCACCGATTTGCGCCCGTCAAGCTTCCAGCCTCCGGCAACAGGCTGGGCAACGGTCTGTACATCGTGCAATTGGTAGTGGCTCTGCGGCTCATCCAGCGCCACGGCCATCTGCAAACTGGCGCTGCCGAGTGCTGGCAGCAGCGTTTCTTTCTGCGCTTCGCTGCCCAGTTGGCTGATCAGCCCCCCGGCGAAGACGATGGAATGCAGGAAAGGCTCCAGGCACAACCCACGTCCCAGCTCGGTGCTGATCAGCATGGTGTCCACACCACTGCCGCCAAATCCGCCATAACGTTCGGCAAATGGCACAGCACAGAGTCCCAGCTCGCCCAATTGTTGCATGAAGGTGGGGCTGAAACCGGCTTCGCTTTTACTGAACTGCTCACGCTGTTCAAAGCCATAGGTGTCACGCACCAGGCGCGCTGCGGTTTCCTGCAGCATCAACTGCTCTTCGGTCAGTTTGAAGTCCATGGTGGGGCCCCCTTACAGTTCAAGAATCATTTTGGCGATGATGTTTTTCTGGATCTCGTTGGAGCCGCCATAAATCGAGGCTTTTCGTGCGTCCAGGTACTGATAGGTGGCCGTGCTGCTGTACTCGGTGTACAGCAGCGCCTCGTCGCTATAGCCCAGCTCATCCTCAATGAATGGCATGGCATACGGCCCCACAGCCTTGCTGATCAGGTAGGTAATGGCCTGGCGAATCTCGGTACCCTTGATCTTCAGGATCGAGCTTTCCGCTCCCGGCGCACCACCATCGCGGGCGGCGGCCAAGGTGCGCAAATTGCTCATTTCGGCGGCCATCAGTTGCATTTCCACTTCGGCGATCTGGGCGCGGAACAGCGTGTCTTCAATCAGTGGTCGGCCATCGCGTACTTGTTCAGTGGCGATGTACTTGAGGCGTTGCAGCAGTGCTTTGCTCTGAGCGATGCCACCGATGCTGGTGCGCTCATGGGTCAGCAGATACTTGGCGCAGGTCCAGCCTTCGTTTTCACGACCGACGAGGTTCTCTACCGGTACACGCACGTTGTCGAAGAACACCTCGTTGACTTCATGCTCACCGTCCAGGGTGATGATGGGCCGGATGGTAATGCCCGGGGTTTTCATGTCGATCAGCAAGAACGAGATACCGCGCTGTTGCTGGGCCTCAGAATCGGTTCGTACCAGGCAGAACATCCAGTCGGCGAAGTGCGCCAGGGTCGTCCAGATTTTCTGGCCATTGACCACATAATGCTCGCCATCACGCACGGCACGGGTCTTCAATGCGGCCAGGTCCGACCCGGCGCCGGGCTCGGAATAGCCTTGGCACCACCAGTCTTCACTGCTCAAAATACGCGGCAGGAAGCGCTGCTTTTGCTCGGCGGTACCAAACTTGATCAGCACCGGGGCAACCATTTTTACCCCAAACGCCACCACACGCGGTGCGCCATGGGCATTGCATTCTTCTTCGAACAGGTGCTTTTGCACGGCGTTCCAGCCGGTACCGCCGTACTCCTCTGGCCAACCCGGCGCCAACCAGCCCTGCTTGTTCAGGATGCGCATCCATTCAATCTGATGCGCTTTGCTCAAGCGCTTGCCTTGCTGGATACGCTGGGCGAATTCAGCAGGCAGGTGATCCCGAAGAAAGCCGCGCACCTCCTCACGAAACGCCAGCTCGTGCGGCGTGAAATCTATGTCCATCAATCAACTCCAGGTAGGGGCGTATGTAGGAGCGAGCTTGCTCACTCCTACAGGGGTTGGGTGGTTAGTCGTTGAAGACGATCACCGAGCGTGCGAGTTCGCCACGGCGCAGTTCGTCGAAGGCCTCGTTGATCTGTTCGAGCTTGATGCGCTGGGCGATCATTTCGTCGAGCTTGAGCTTTCCGGCCATGTAGAAGTCCACCAGTCGCGGCATGTCTACCGGGAAGCGGTTGGAGCCCATCAACGAACCCTGGACACGACGCTCGTGCAGCAACTGATAAGGGTCGAGTTCGATTTTCAGGCCGGGTTTGATCATGCCGATAATGGTCGCGGTACCGCCCCGAGCCAGCATGGCGAAGGCCTGTTCGGCCGTCTGTTTCAGACCGATGCATTCGAAGGCGTGATGGACGCCGCCACGGGTCAGCTCCAGTACCATTTTTGCCGCATCGCCGTCCTTGGCATTGACCAGGTCGGTGGCGCCGAATTGCTTGGCCAACTCCAGTTTCGAGTCGAGCATGTCAATGGCGATGATCCGCCCTGCCCCAGCCAATGCCGCACCGTTGATGGCGGCCAGGCCGATCCCGCCGCAGCCGATGACCGCGACGGTTTCACCCGGGCGCACTTTGGCGGTGTTGAATACTGCCCCGGTGCCCGTGGTGACCGCGCAGCCAAGCAATGCGGCGCGGTCCAGGGGCATGTCGCGACGAATCGCCACACAGGCGTTCTCATGCACCAGCATCTGCTCGGCATACGCCGACAGGTTGGCGAATTGCGGCATCGGTTTTTGCACATAGGTCAGGCGCGACTCTTCGTCTTTGTCGCGCTTGGTTTCCGGTGATACACAACGCGCCAGATGGCCGGTGACGCAGTGCTCGCAATGGCCACAAAACACCGTCAGGCAGGTGACCACGTGGTCACCGGGCTTGACCGAGCGCACTTCTGAGCCCACCTGCTCGACCACACCGGCGGCTTCGTGCCCCAACACGATGGGGCCAGGGAACGGAAACGCCCCCTCAATCACATGCAAGTCGGAATGGCAGACACCCACAGCCTTGGTGCGGATCAGCACTTCACGCGGGCCAGGCTTGCTGATGCCCACGTCCTCGATGACCAAGGGGGAACCAACCTGATGGAAAACGGCAGCTTTCATGACATTTCTCTCAATACGTTAGGCACAAGGGTTAAGGGCGGTCAGACCGCAGGACGGTAAACGGCCTTGGCATGGCTGAAGGTGCGGAATCCGTCGATGCCGTGATAGGCGCCCATGCCACTGTGGCCGACCCCACCGAACGGCAGGCTTTCTAGCCCGGCGTGGTGCATCACGTCGTTGAGCGTCACGCCACCGGAGCAGGTTCGGTTGAGCACCAGCGCTTGCTCGGCGGCGTCGTTGCCGAAGTAGTACAGGCCCAGCGGACGCGGGCGTGCGTTGATGTAGGCGATAACATCGGTAATGGATTCGTAGGGTTTGATCGGCAGCAATGGCCCGAAGATTTCGTCTTGCATGACCTGCAACTGGTCACCGGGGTCGCGCAACAGGGTCGGCACCATTTTGTTGTGCGCCGCCTGGCTGAAGTCTTCACCTGCCGGGTTCAGTTCGATCAGTTCGACCCCGGCCTCCCTGGCCTCGTCGAGGTAGCCCTGCAAACGCTCAACATGCCGTTGGTTGATGATCGAGGTGTACTCCGGGTTGTCCTTGAGCTGCGGGAACCACTTGGCGACGGCGGCACTGGCGACCTTGATGAAGTCGTCCATGGACTCTTTCGGTACGAACACATAGTCCGGCGCCACACACAGCTGCCCGGCGTTCATCAGTTTGCCAAGGATGATTTTGCCGACCGCGGTCTGGAAGTCTGCGCTGCGCGAGATGATGGTCGGTGATTTGCCACCGAGTTCGAGGGTCACCGGTACCAGATTTTCCGCTGCCGCTCGCAGTACGTGCTTACCGATGCTGGTCGCGCCGGTAAAGAGCAGATGATCGAAGGGTTGACTGCAGAAGGCCTGGGCAACTTCTGGCCCACCGGTGATCACGGCGACTTCGTCTTCGCTATAGACCGAGCTGATCAAGCGGGCAATCAGCGCCGAGGTATGCGGGTTGAACTCAGACGGCTTGATCATCACCCGGTTGCCAGCGGCCAAAGCCCCGGCCAGGCCTTTGAAGACCATGTTGCCCGGTACGTTCCAGGCGGTGACGATGCCCACCACACCCAGAGGCTGGTATTGAACCCAGGCTTCACCGCTGCGCGCTTGACGCGTCTCGGGGCGCATCCACTCCTTCAACTCGGCCTGGGTCTGCTTGAGCGTGGCCAGCGGCGAAAGCACTTCGCTGCCGCGTGAAAAGGTCGGGCTGCGCTGACCGAAGTCAGCGGACAGCGCATCGACGATGGCTTGTTCGTTATCACGCAACAGGCCGATGGCGCGCTCGATCAACTCACAGCGCTGTTCGACACTATAAGGTTCACTGGCCAGGAAGGCCGCTCGTTGCCGTACCAGGATCGCACGGATATCGACACCACTGGGATGCTCAATAGCGCTCATCTCAACCTCTGCTTTTGTTGTCAGTTATGGGTTGAGTCCATGGTTGACCATCGTCCCTGCAGCAGCGCCACCCGGATCAGGTGGCGGGCGCCCCCACCTGTTTCAGGCAAGTATGCCCATGGATTTCGCGCTGTTGATGGCCTGGGTACGGCGGCAGGCGCCGAGTTTGACGTTGATGTTCTTGGCGTGGGTTTTCACCGTGTTCACCGAAATAAACAGGCTATTCCCCACCTCTCGTACCGACATGCCTTCGGCCAGTAGTTTGAGCACCGAGACTTCCCGCGGTGTCAGCTCATCTTGATAGTTCGAGCCCTGACTGGCAGGCGCCCTCACCTGCGCGTCTGAGTCGGCCAGCACTTGGACCGATTGTTCAGTGTCCCCGGCAATGCGTATCAAGCATTGCCGGGCTTCGCTGGCCAAGGTGATGAAACCCACCTGCTCACATTCCACCAGCAAGGTGCGCAACTTGCGAACTGCCCGATCAACCTCGCCGGTCTGATAGGCAGCCTGTGCCAGCAACAACTGATTGCGTTGACGCAAAGAAGGCATCAGCAATGGCGGTGAGTTGGCTGCCGGCTCCTGAAGATAGGCATCAAGTGCCTGGCTGACCTGCAACAACGGCTCCCAACGCTGCTCATGCGCCAGAATGCGCGCGTTCTGCAAGGCGATGGCGCTGCTGTAGCACGCCGAATGGATCTTGCCCCAATGCATGCGCCGCTCCGCTTCGTGCAGCAGCCATTGGGCGTCTTCATACCGCCCACGACGTGCAGCCAGTTCCGACAGCATCAGGTAGCCGAACAAAATGAACGGCGCGGAGCAATCTCGTACCTGCACCAGGCCGGTTTGCAGCACTTGCTCGGCCGCACGCTCTGAACCTTGCAGCAACAGTAACTCGCCCTTGAGAAACAGCAAGCGCCCAAGCAATGGATTGGGCTGGCCAGTGTTGCCGGTTACATACTCCAGTTCCTTGTCCAGCAAAGCCTCGGCCATACCGGGTTGCCCTTCGAGCATTTTCAGACGGATACGATCCGTGTTGACCAGCACCTCGGCGTCCCGGCTGCCCTGACGACGTGCCAGTTCGACCGCCGCCTCCAGCAGCTTGCGCGATTCGGGCAGGTCGCCCTCGATCATGGCTATCCGCGCCAGGGTCGATAGGCACAACAGCACCGACAGCCAGTCCTGGGCATTCAAGCCCTCGCGCGCGGCCTCACAGTGCAGGCGCGCCTGGCGTGTGTTGCCACGCATTGCTTGCAGGCTGCCGTACAACGCTTGCCAGTTCGCCAGCAAGCGGTGGTTTCGGCTGGGATCGGCCATTGGCAGAAATTGGCGCAACTGCTGCAGGCAGTGTTCGGCTTCATCCAGTCGACCACTGAACAGCAAGGCCCGGGCACACAGATAGATCAGCCGCGGGCTGCTCTCCAGCAAGTACGCTGGCAAGCGATCACGCCAGATCATCAATCGATCCAGGTGGCGATCGCTGAGCAACCAGGTCAGGCGCAGACGTTCCATGTAGCTGGCCGCCACTTCTGGTTGCTCTGCACTGAGCGCCTGCTCGATGGCATCGTCAAAAAGGCCCAGTGAGCTCAACAGCTGACACGAACGCAGGCGCAAGCGATTCAAGGTCGCCGCGTGCAATTGGTCTTGCAACGCATGGGCCACGGCGGGCAGCAAGCGATACCAGTGCGCCTGGCCATCGACCGGAACGATAAACGCCTGGCAACGCAACAAGCGCTCAAGTACCTGACCGCCGCGCTGCTCTTCCCACAGTTGGTCACACAGTTGCACACAGACTTTCGACAGGTGCGCCAAGCCGAACAGCACCTCGCGCTCGTCGGCATCCAGACGTGTCAGCAGCTCGTAGTGCAGGTAGTCGCGCAGCACCGGTGCCGAGCTGAAGTCCGGCGTTACGCTGTGCATCGGCCGCGACAACAGCAGGCGCACCCCGGCGCACCAGCCCTGGGTTTCAGCCCACAACGCCTCCCTGCAACGGGTATTGGTCTTGTGGCGCAGCTGGTTGATCAGCGCTTCGAATTCATCACGGGTGAGCGCCAACTGCGCGGTGTTCAATTCCAGCAGTTCGCCTTCCAGTACCAGTCGCGGTAGATTCCAGTCCGGGCGCTGGCGACAGCTGACCAGCACCTGGATCGAGCTGTTACGCACGGCAAGCAGTTGCTCAATCCAACTATTGAGCTCGATTGGGTTGTCTGCTGCCAGGTCGTCAAGCACCAGCCAGAACGCTGCCACGCGAGTCTCAAAGTGTTCCAACAGTGCTTCAGGCGTGGTGTCGGGTGCCAAGCCAAGCGCCTGGGCGACAACCGCGCAGAGGCTGACCAATGCTTGCGGCTGCCCGCAACAATCGACCCAGGCCTGCTGCTCGCCGGGTGCGTGACTTTCCATGAACTGGCTCAGCAGCGCGGTTTTGCCATATCCCGCCGGTGCACTCAGCAGCCGCAAGCGCTTGCGCTCGGTGAGCAACTCGACCAGACGAGGCCGTGACAAGTAGTCCGTGGGTAGCCTGGAGAGCGACAGGCCAGGATTGCGCACCGCGATTGTGTTGAGCCCAAGACCCTGCATAACAGACCTCGTTCAATGAGAAAACCGCATTGAACCAATGGTTGTACAGGCGGGCTTTGCGCGGACCACCCGCATCAGGTGGCAGAGGATTGGGTTGACCGGCGGGGTTTGGCACAACACCCTGCGAGCAGGGTGTTGTTGTTTCAGGCAACGGAATCAGCGAATGCCGTCGTTGCGCAAGGCGGCGGGGGTAAAGTCATTCATCGACGCCTGAATGCCGTACTGGATGCCTTTGGGCGACTCGTTCAGCAGGTTCAGCACGATGTAGCGGCCGGCGGTCAGGTCATAGATCGATTGCATGGCATAAGAGGCAATGCCATTTTCGTAGTCATTCATCTGGAAGCCTTCACCGACACGCCACAGCTGGCCACGGCCGTCGTAGTGGTCGACTTCGACCAGCGCCCAGGTGTCCTCGTCGAAGTACATATGGCGCTTGGCGTAGATGTTGCGCGCACCTTGTTTGAGCGTCGCTTCCACTTCCCACACCCGGTGCAGTTCATAGCGGGTCAGGTCCTGATTGATATGCCCGGGTTTGATGATGTCGTCGTACTTGAGCTTGGGCGATTGCAGCTTGTAGTTGTTGTACGGAATGTACATTTCCTTCTTGCCGATCAGCTTCCAGTCGTAGCGGTCCGGTGCACCGTTGAACAGATCGCCGTTGTCCGACGTGCGCATGCCATCGGCCGCCGTCCCCGGGCCGTCGTAAGCCACTTGCGGCGCCCGGCGAACCCGGCGCTGACCGGCGTTGTACTGCCAGGCCATGCGCGGCTCGTTGACCTGGTCGATGGTTTCGTGCACCAGCAGCACGTTGCCCGCCAGACGCGCCGGGCCAGTCACCCGCTGCTTGTAGTAGTAGATGACGTTGTCGGCCTGACCCTTGCCGACTCCCTGCATGTACTGCGGCGCGGCCATTTCGTCTTCCATCTGCACCACGCTGTAGGAGCCGTTGGCCTGTGGCGTGATCTGCGCGCTGGTGCGCTGGAAGTTCTGGCCGCGATAACGGGTGGTGTGGTTCCACAGCACCTCGATACCGCTCTTGGGGATCGGGAACGGGTAATAGCGGGTTTCAGAGAAATTGAGCAAGGCGTTGCCATCGGCCGACAGTCCGGTGGTCACGGCACTCTTTTTCGCCAGGTCATAGATGTGCTGGGGCGACGCCGCGGTGCGGTGAGTGGGGTACACGGGAATCTTGTAGGTATCGGCGTAGCGCTGGAACATCGCCATTTGCCCGGCGCTGAGCTTGTCCTTGTACTGCGCGGCATTGGCCGCCGTGATCACGAACAAAGGCTTTTCCGCTGCGAATGGATCGCTTAAAAAGCCGTTGTTATACGCCCCGGCGCCCGGTTTCAGACCGCCGTTCCAGGCCGGGATGCTGCCATCGGCGTTGCCAGCCTTCTGACCGCCCAATGGCGTCAAGGTCGTGCCCAATTGTTCCGCTTCCTGGGGTGACACAGCCGCCATCACACCGCTAGCCAGCAATGACAGGCTCAATACACCAACGCGCAGTACTTTTGTTGTTTTCATCGTCAGGCTCCTCCGCCAGATGTGCATCAGAAGTTCACGCCAAAGCTGAGCGCAACGTAATCGCGGTCAACGTTGGTATTGAAATCGCCGCCAAAGTAGTTGGTGTAACTGAGGCTGGCGGTGTAAGCGTTCTGGTAGTCGGCATCCAGGCCCAGGCTGACGGCCTTGGAGCCTTCGTCGAAGTTCGGACCGTAACCTTGCACATCGTGGGACCAGGCCAGCGATGGCGAGAGGTTGATGCCAGCGACAACGTTCGGGTAATCCAGCTTGGCGCGTGCCCGATAGCCCCAACTGTTGCTGGTGTAGAAGCCATCGTCGTTGCACTCTTGCGCCGGGTTGCTGGCCGTTGGCAAGCCGACTGCGGTGCCGCGACAGGCTGCCAGACCGGCAGCGCCCGGCAGTTCGCCGGAGCCGAAAGCAGGGCTTCGACCGAAACGCAGGTCAGAGCCGTCAGCCTTGCCCAGGCCGTTGATGTGGTTGTAACCCACCTCCGCCACCAGGGTCAGGCGACTGGCGCCCATGACTTGATCGAAGAACTGCGTGGCGGTGACTTGCGCCTGGGTTACCGGCATCCGTTTGTAGCCGTTCACCTCGGCGCCCAGGTTGCGCCCGGCAAAACCGCTGCTGATCAGCGGTGACGTGGCGCTGAAGGTCGCGGCAGACAACAGGTCAGCGGTGTTCAGTTGCAACGGCATGTTCGGCCGGTAGCTGACTTCGCCGCCCAGCGACGTGCCGCCGACGTTGGTCTGGAAGCTCAGGCCGTACAGGCGGATGTCTTCCGGATAATCGATGAAGTACCGGGCACTGCGCGCCGAGGCCAGGCCACCTGCCGTGCTGGTCATCTGGTTGATGCTCAGGAACGGGTTACGGCTGTGGTAGTTCATCGCATAGGCGCCGAACTCGGTGTCATTGACTTCGGGCACGAACCAGCGCAGGGCCAGGCCGTATTGGCCGCTGTCACGGGCGTCGTTGTCCTTGAGCCGGGGGATGAAGGCGTTGTCCCTACCGGCGGCGACGGCTGCCAGGCCACCGGTGTTCTGTGCCACGCCTGGCGGCAGGTCGAGGCCGGCCACCACCAAGCGGTCATCGCAGCCTTGGGCGACGCCGTCACTGCCAAAGAATGTGCCGCAGTTTTCCACCACCGATTTCTTCCAGTCCAACTGGTAGAACGCTTCAGCGGTAATGTTCTCGCTCAGGCCCTGGGACATATAGAACATGTTGACGGGAATCAGGCCTTCCTTGACCTCCGCTCCTGGGCGACGCAGCGCCGCCACGTCAATCGGGTTGATGCTGTTGATCGAGTTACCGATGAAGGTGCTCTCACCCCAACTCACCACCTGGTTCCCCAGGCGCACGTTGCCGACCAGATCGGCGATGCTGTAGTTGTGGTAGACAAAGCTGTCCAGAAACATCGCACCGGACGACTTGGCGGCGCGATCGCGCCCGCTGTCATCGATGTCGTAGAACGACTGATGGTCATCCATCAATTCGAAGTCATACCAATACTTGCCGCGCACAAAGGCTCCGCTGTCGCCGTACTTCAGCTCCAGGTCATGCACGCCTTTGAAGATCTTCGAAAAAGTGTCGCCCTTGGAGAAGTTCAGACGGCCATCATCGACGGTGCGCGAAGCGGCCTCGCCCTTTTCACCCAGGGAGTTGAAGTTGGAGATGAACTTCTTGTCAGGATTGGCGGTAGCCCAACTGGTACCGATCGACAGGGACGAGTCGAACTGCCCCTTGATTTCGCCGATGTTGAAATCAATGGCGTGAGCCTGATTGCTTGCGTATACGGTCACAGCTACTGCCAGCAGACTTGGCTGGAAGACTCCGCGCATTGTTGTTTTTCTCATGCGGTTTCTCCGGTTAGGGATGTGTTGGAGAGCTCATGCTAGCCATGCCCCAGCGAGTCCCTTACACCCGAATGGGTGATTTGCTGCGCGGTTTATCGGCTTGTTTTCATCCGCAGATTTTGCGGTTCAGCGCGGGGCGTTACCCAAGGTGACACCGTGTGCGGGGCGGCTAGCTGGCCTTCGGTGGGCAACTGTCATGATCATCCGGTGTGGGAGCGGGCTTGCCCCGCGATACGATGTGACGGGCAAGCCGCAATCGCGGGGCAAGCCCGCTCCTACCACAGAACTTAACGAGTTCAGAACGCGGTATCGCCCCCGAGCAAGCGACGGGCAATGGTCCGGCGTTGAATTTCCGAGGTACCATCCGGAATGCGCATGATGCGGGCGAAGCGGAAACCCTCTTCCAGCCGCAGTTCATTGGTCAGCCCCATGCCGCCATGCACCTGCATGCAACGGTCCATGACCCGGCACAGCATCTCGGTGGCGGACGCCTTGACGATCGATACTTCCTTGGTCGCCTGCTGGTTCTGGTCCACCAGCCATGCACAGTGCTGGATCATCGTTTTGCTGGCATAGATATCCATCGCGCACTCGGCCAGCATGTTCTGCACCGACTGGTGCTCGGCTATCGGTTTGCCAAAGGTCTTGCGCACCTTGGCGTACTCCAGCGCCTGGTCCAGCGCCCAACGTGCCAGCCCCAGGCAAGACGCGGCCATGCTCAGGCGACCGGCGTTAACACCGTCGAGCGCCACGCTCAAACCGCGATCCACCGGGCCGAGACGATGGTTGTCCGGCACCCGTACCTGATCCAGTGAGACGATACCGATGTCTGCGCCCAAGTGGCCCATCACCGGTATAGTGCTCGGCACCGAGAAGCCGGTTGTTTGCGTCGGCACGAAAAAGCCGGTAATGCCGCCACGCCCGGCACGGGCCTGTTCCTCGTCGGTCACGGCAAATATCATCGCGTAGTCGGCATACGGCGCGTTGGTGATCCACTGCTTGGTGCCGGTGATCAGCCAATCGTCACCGTCACGCACAGCGCGGGTGCGCATGGCGAACACATCGGAGCCGGCATCAGGCTCGCTCAGGCCAAAACACAGGGTCTTGTCACCATTGGCGATCTGTTCGTGGTACAGCGCCAGCACTGCCGGGTCCAGGTGCTTGAGCACCGGCGACAAGCCATTGGTGAACGGCGAAGGCAACACCACGGTCTGGATCAAATGCCGCGACGGCCCAACATGCGCGTTAAGGCGCTCCTGAATGTAAACCGCCGCTTGCGCGCCCAACCCGCTGCCGCCCAGCGACTCGTCGCTCAGCGCGGTGTAGAAGCCGGCCTCGGCGGACAACATGCGCACGCGGCGGCGCAACACGGTCAGTTCAGGTGCATAGCGCCCGTCTTCGGTGTAGACGGTGCGCTCGCTGGACAGCAACCCCTGGTGCTGTTGTTCCAGTGGCTCGACCTCACGGTCGATGAAACGGATCAGGGCATCGCCAAACGCGACCCACTCAGATGGCAAGGTGTAATCCATGATGCGCTCCTCAGACCGGATCCCAGCCAAACACGTCGGCGGACACTTCCAGTGGCAAGAATGATGGGGTGAATGCCGGCAGCATGTGTTCGGCCAGCGCCTTCGCGGTCCAGCCTTCGGCACGGTGCAGCGAACGCACCGGACGTGGTTGGTTCATCAGGAAAATCTCGTTGCGGCGCATGGTGAAGATCTGCCCATTGACGCTGGCGGCGGCATCACTGGCGAGGAATACCGCCAGTGCAGCGATGGGCGCCGGGGTCATGCTTTTGATTTTTTCCACACGCGCGGCCTGTGCCGGATCGTCCGACGGAATCGAGCCGACCATGCGGCTCCAGGCGAATGGCGAGATGCAATTGGAACGAATGCCATAACGCGCCATGTCCAGGGCAATCGACTTCGACAGCCCAACGATCCCCAGCTTCGCTGCCGCATAGTTAGCCTGGCCGATGTTGCCGACCAGCCCCGAGGTGGAGGTCATGTGCACGAACGCGCCACTTTGCTGGGCACGAAAATGCGTGGCAGCGGCACGGCTGACATTGAAGGTTCCGAACAGGTGTACCTGAATCACCGCTTCGAACTCTTCCGGGGTCATTTGATGGAAGATCCGGTCGCGCAAGATACCGGCGTTGTTCACCACGCTGTCCAGTCGGCCGTAGGTGTCGACGGCGGCCTCGACCAGGCGACTGGCGCTGGACCACTGCGCTACGCTGTCGCGGTTGACGATGGCCTCGCCGCCCTCGGCCTTGATCAGATCGACCACGTCCTGGGCCGGGTCTTCGTCCTGGGCCTCCCCGGTCACCGAAACACCAACATCGTTGACCACCACCCGGGCGCCGTTGCGGGCCATCTGCAGGGCCATCTCACGGCCGATGCCACGACCGGCGCCGGTGACGATAACCACCTTGCCTTCCATCATCTGTTCACTCATTGCGGACTCCGCTTCTTGTTGTTGTCGGGGGTGTTGCAGCTTGCTCAGCGGAACGCGCTGATGCCGGTGATCTCGCGGCCCTGGATCAACGCCAGAATGCCGTTCATGCCATCGGGTACCTGGAACATGCGCGCGTCGCGCCACAGGCGCTCGATGCCCAGTTCTTCGGTGATGCCCATGCCGCCGTGAATCTGGATCGCCAAGTTGATCGCCCGCTCACAGGCGGTCGTCGCGTAGCGCTTGGCCATTGCCGAGCTGCCGTTGGCGCGCAGCCCGCGATCCATGGCATCGAGGGCCTGATAGCAGAGCAGCCGCGAGGTGACGATCTGGGTTTCGATGTCAGCCAGGTCTTGCTGCACCAGCTGATGGGCCGCCAGCGGTTTGCCGAACTGTTCACGGACCTTGGTATATTCCACGGCCATGTCGAAGGCTTTTTGCGCCAAGTGCACGCACATCAGGCCGATCAGCGGACGGTTGCCGTTCCAGCCGACCGTGAGAGTTTTCGCCGCGTCGCCCGCTTCGCCAATGAGGTGGCTGAGGGGAATCCGGGTTTCTTCGAACACCACTTCACTCAAGTGCCCTTGCTGCAGACCGGTGACGCCGATTTCGCGCACATCGACTTCCGACTGACTGCGGTCGACCAGTGCGCGTTGCGCCAACGGTCTGCCGCGCTCGTCGTTACCCAGGGTGCACGACACGTTGAGCACATCGCAGATCGAGGCGTTGGTGATCCACAGTTTGCGTCCGGTGATAAAGGCGCTGTCGCCCTCCACGCGGATGCGCGTCTTCACCGCATTGGAGTCAGAGCCGGCATTGACTTCGGAGTTGGCCGTGCAAGCGATCTTGCGTCCGGCGATCAGGTCCGGCAGGTAGCGCTGGCTGATCTCGGGCGGGCAGCCGGAGTAGATCCGCGCCACCGTGCCTTCATGGGAAATCAGCGACAGCGCGACGATGGCCGGCAACTGCTCGACGATCAGCCCGTAGTCGAGCATCTGCAGACCACCGCCCCCGGCTTCGACCGGCAAGCGAGGTGCGGTGATGCCCAGTTCGGCCAGCGCGGCATAGATCTGCAGCATCGCCGCTTTAGGCAGTGGCCGGTCCACCGGGTGTTTGGCAAGTACCGGGTCAATTTGATCGCGCACCATGCGTTTGGCGGCATCGATCATCATTTCCTGGGATTCGGTCAGGGCAAAATTCATGCTGGGTTTCTCACGATAAACAGGAAGAGATCAGGCGCCGCTGTACTTCGGTGGACGCTTTTGCGCGAACGCCATGCGCCCCTCGATGCGGTCCTTGCTGTCGCGCAACAAGCCCCAGTGCAGATTCGACTGGGCAACAAAGTCACGCGGCGCCAGATGGGCGGTTTGCACCGCCAGTTGCTTGATCGACTGCACCGCGAGTGGGCCGTTGCCAGCGATGCGCTGTGCCAGCTCCAGCGCGAACGGCAACAGCTGCCCGGGTGGCACCAGGTCACTGATCAACCCTATGCGCAAGGCTTCTTCGGCGCTGATACGCTCGCCGGTCAGGGCCATTTTCATCGCCTGCGCCGCCGGTACTGCGCGCAGCAGGTACTGCACGCCACCCACTGCCGGAATGCTGGCCACCTTGGCTTCAGGCAGTGCAAACGATGCGCCTTCAGCGGCAATACGCAGGTCGCACTGCAGGGCCAACTCCAGGCCACCGCCCAGGCAATAGCCGTTGATGGCGGCGATCACCGGTTTCCATACGTCCAGGTCGCTGAGGTCGAGCAGGCGTGTGTAACCACCCTCCTCGGCCTCGGTTTCACGGCTTTTCAGGGCGCCACTGATGAAATCCGTCGCCGGTGGCAGCGTTGCCTTGAGGTTCGCCCCGGAGCAAAACGCCCGTTCGCCCGCCCCGGTGATCACGATCACACGGATCTGGCTGTCGTCCTGACAGGCCACCAGCGATTTGCGCAGGTGCATCAGGTCACCGATGGTCAGCGCGTTGTGTGAGTCAGGTGCGTCCAGCGTGATGAGCGCGACGTGGTCGATGATCTTGAATTGAATGGCCATGCAGGAACTCCCGTGGGCTACACGCTTGGACTCGACAGTGAGCGACCGCCACAGACGTACAAGGTCTGGCCGGTGATGTAGGAAGACTTGGCGCTGGCGAACATCAGCACGGCCTGGGCGATGTCGTCCGGCGTACCGATGCGGCCAACCGGAATCGTCGACATGATCCGGGCACGTTGCTCAGCGGAAAGCGGCGCCAGAATCGGCGTGTCGATGGCCCCCGGCGCTACTACGTTGGCGGTAATGCCGTGCTTTGCCAATTCGATGGCCAGCGAACGGGTCAAGCTGACCACGCCGCCCTTGGCCGCCGAATAGTTGGCCTGGCCGAACGCACCGAGCCAGGCGCGCGAAGAGATGTTGACGATACGCCCAAAGCCCTGCTCGATCATCCCCGGCACAACCGCTTTAACGCACAGAAACTGCGATTTCAGGTTGACGTCGATCACCAGGTCCCAGTCTTGCTCGGTCAGGTTGACGATGCGTTTGTCGCGGGCCATCCCGGCGTTGTTGACCAACAGATCCGGGGTCTTCCAGCGTGCCGTGACCTGGGCCACTGCAGCATTGACCTGTTCGCTGGAGGTCACGTCGACGCAAATGCCCATCAAGCGATCGGCGTATTCACCGGATTGCGCGATCTGCGCTTCCATGGCCTGGCTGTTCAGGTCAAACATGGCGACGGCGTACCCTTCGCGCAACAGCGCCTGAGTCAGGCCCTGGCCAATGCCCTGGGCGCCGCCGGTAACGATAGCTACATGGTTATTCATTTAGATATTCCTCAACGTCCCAGAATGTGAACGGCAGATGCCGCGTGATCGACCCCAGCGATACCGCCGCCCGTGCATTGGGTCAGGGCCAGCGAGGCGTCGTGAACCTGGCGGTCGCCAGCGCGACCTTCCAGTTGCCATACCGCCTCTACCATCTGCGCGACGCCGGTGGCGCCCAGCGGATGGCCTTTGGCAAGCAGGCCGCCGCTGGGGTTGACCACCACCTCACCGCCCAGGCGGGTGGCACCACTGCGCAGCAGTTCGTGGGCCTCGCCGCGCTTGCACAAGCCAAGCGCGTCGTAATAGATAAGTTCGGCGATGGTGAACGCATCGTGCAGCTCGACCAGGTCCAGGTCCGCCGCGGTGACGCCCGCCTGCTGGTAGGCCAGGTTCGCGGCGCGGGCGGTGATTTCAGCCGCGAGGATGTCATCGCTGCCGGTTTCACAACGGCCCGACTGAATCACCGACGCCAGCACCTTCACCGGCTTTGCCCGGCGTGATGGCTGACGTGTGGTCAGCACCAGTGCGGCGGCGCCATCCACCGCCGATGGGCAGCATTGCAGCAACGTCAGTGGGTCGAAGACTATGCGCGAGTTCATCACTTCGTCGATCGACACCGTGGTGCGCGTTTGTGCATAGGGGTTGAGCGCGCCGTGGCTGCGGTTTTTCACCGCCACCGCGCCAAGGTCTTCGGCGCCGACACCGAACTCGTGCAGGTAACGGGTGGCACGCATCGCGTAGATGGCCGGCAAAGCCATGCCGGCACGCACATACAGGTCGGTCATGTAGTCATTGCGTTGCAACGGGATGGTGCCACCGCCCAGGGCGGTGAGTTGCTCGACACCGAACACCAGCACGGTGTCGTAGATCCCGGCCTGCAGGGCGTGGCACGCCAGGTGCACGCCGCTGGCGCCACTGGCGCAGGCGTTCTCGACGTTGTAGATCGGCAAGCCCGATAGCCCCAGGTCGCGCATCAGCACTTGGCCCAGGACCATGCCGCCGAACACGTTGCACGAGTAGATCGATTGCACCGACCCGAGCTCGATGCCGGCATCGGCCACTGCACCGAGCACAGCGGTTTGCGCCAAGTCTTGCATCGAAGCGTTGTGGCGGCCGAACGGCGTCATGGCGACCCCGGCGATGTAGACGGGTTTGTTCATGCCACAGACTCCTGATTCAACGGTGCAAAGCTATAGATCGGGCCGGTTGGCGTGTCGCTGACGCACAGACGCAGCGCTTCGCCGATGCGTGGCGAACGCCCCTGGGGATAGTCCAGGCGCGCAAACACCCGCAGTCCTTCGGGAAAATCCGCCAGGCCCAGCGCTTGTGGCGCCTTGTTGGCCTTCGGGCTGGAATGCACCACGGTGTAGCTGTACAGCATTGGTGTTGAGTCGAGCTCGATCAGCTCGCACTCGGCAAAAAGTGGTGAAGTCGCTGGCAACGGCGGGAAGTGCAAGCCTTCATGGCCTTTGCGCCGACACGCGAGCAATACCGTGCGGCCATTGCGATCACGCCACGGCTGTTCGCTCGGCGCAGGCGTGGTGTCTTGAGTAGTGATGTTCATGGGTATTCCTTGTCGATCAGATCAGAGGCGTTCGAACACTGCAGCCAGGCCCTGGCCACCGCCGATGCACATGGTTTCCAGGCCGTAACGGGCGTCGCGACGCTCCATTTCGTGAAGCATCGAGGTGAGGATGCGAATTCCGGTGGCGCCGATCGGGTGCCCCAGTGAAATGCCCGAACCGTTGACGTTGATCCGCGGGTCGTCTTCCAGCCCCCACTCACGCAACACCGCCAGCACCTGGCCGGCGAAGGCTTCGTTGACTTCGATCAGGTCCATGTCCGCCAGGCTCAGGCCCAGGCGTGGTAACAGACGTGCCACGGCGGGTACCGGGCCGATGCCCATACGCAACGGGTGGCAACCCGCCGAGGCCCACCCCGCCAGCCGCGCCATCGGCACCAGGCCGTGCGCGTTGAGAAAGCGCTCGGACACCACCAGGCAACCGGCAGCGGCATCGTTCTGTTGACTGGCGTTGCCGGCGGTCACGGTGCCGCCCTTGAGCAAGGTCGGGAGCCTGGCCATCGCCTCGAGGTTTGCGTCTTCACGTATGCCTTCGTCACGGCTGATCAACAGCGGCGGGCCTTTGCGCTGCGGCACTTCGACCGGCAGCAGCTCCTTGTCGAAAAGCCCATCGCGCCAAGCCGCTGCGGCACGTTGATGACTGCGCACCGCCCACAGGTCAGCGGCTTCACGGCTGATGTCGTAGTCGTTAACCAGGTTTTCCGCGGTTTCGGCAGCACCGGAACATTCGCCGTAACGGCTTACCGGTTGCGAGTTGGCGCGGCCCCGATCCAGGCGATCATGCAGGGTCACATCGCCCAGGCGTGCGCCCCAGCGCATGTGGGTGCTGTAGTACTCGATGTTGCTCATGCTCTCGACGCCCGCGACCATCACGCAGTCGGCCACGCCGGTTTCAATCTGCATCGCCGCATCGATGACCGCTTGCAGGCCGGAGCCGCAACGCCGGTCCACGGTATAACCGGGCACTTCGTCAGGCAGACCGGCCAGCGACGCGGCATACCGACCCATGCACGGCGCCTCGCTGGACTGATAGGACTGGGCGACGATGACTTCGTCGATCCGTTGCTGCGGCACGCCGGATCGCTCGATCACCGCACGAATGACCTGCGCCGCCAGCTGAGCTGCCGTCAGCGGCGACAGCCCACCGCCGAACTTGCCGATGGGCGTACGCAAGGGGGAAACAATGTAGGCATGGGACATGATGGTCTCGACTGATCGGTTCAATACGGATTGGGAGTGATCGGTGATTCAGCACTCGGACTGAAAATCCAGGCCTTGTGCCCGCAGGCGTTCAATCGCAGCGGCGTCAAAGCCCCAGTCGCGCAAGGCCTCGCCACCGTGCTCACCGCGTCGCGGTGCTGGCCTCGGTTGCGCCGACGGTGTGCCAAGAAAGCGTGGAGCTGGAACCGGCTGTACCACGCCGGCCACTTCGATAAAGCTGCCGCGTGCCTGGCTGTGCGGATGATCGGGGGCTTCAGCAAAGCCAAGCACCGGCGCGACACAGGCGTCACTGCCTTCGAACACCTGGCACCAGTGCTCGCGTGTGTGCTTGCCGAAGGCCTCGGTGAAGGCTTCACGCAGGCGCGGCCACCCGGCTTTGTCGTGTTGCCTGGGCAACCCGGCCTCGGACAGGCCGAGCTTGACCAGCAGTTCCGTGTAGAACCGCGACTCCACCGGGCCGATGGCCATGTAGTGGTTATCGAGCGTGCAATAGGTGTCGTACCAGGGTGCGCCGCCATCCAACAGGTTGCTGCCGCGTTGCTCGTGCCAGTTACCGCTGGCGAGCAAGCCCCAAATCACCGAGCCCAGTTGCGCGGCCCCTTCGGTCATCGCGGCATCCACCACCTGCCCTGCTCCGCCGCGCTGCACATTGAGCAGCGCGGCCAATACCCCCACGGCCAGCAACATGCCGCCTCCACCGTAGTCGCCCACCACGTTGAGCGGTGGTAGCGGTCGCCCACCCAAGGGACCGATACCGGACAGCACGCCGCTCAGTGCGATGTAGTTGAGGTCATGCCCGGCGCGTTGCGACAACGGACCGGTCTGCCCCCAGCCGGTCATGCGTCCGTACACCAGGCGCGGATTGCGTGCCAACGCCACCTCGGGGCCCAACCCGAGACGCTCCATGGCGCCGGGACGCAAACCTTCGATCAGCACATCGGCGCGCTCGATCAACTCCAGCGCTGCCGAGACACCTTCAGGGCGCTTGAGATCCAGGGTGACCGAGCGCCGGTTGCGACCGCAGATATCGATACGCGGCCCTTCCAGCTTAGGCCCCAGATCACCCGCCGCCGCCGCGCGGTCGATACGCACCACATCGGCCCCCATGTCGGCCAGCAACATCGTGCCGAACGGCGCGGGGCCTATCGCTTCGAATTCCACTACACGAATGCCGCTGAGCACGCCCATCTGCTTACCCTTCTACTTGTTGTAATACGCCGGGTCGTGGTGCCCGGCGCCAGTGCACACAAGTAGAGCAACGCAGTCTCTGCGCTCGACCACCCGCGTCGGGTGGCGGTTATGTTGGCTTTGGGGGCTGTGGGCTTATCCATTTGATGTGAGGGCTGTAATGGCCCCTTCCGCCTTTACGGCGGCTTACTTTCCTCTTGGGGAAAGTAAGCAAAACTGCGGCGCCTGATCCATCGCGCATGGAAAGCCAAAACCGGTGGGAGCGGGCTTGCCCCGCGATGCGCTGTGACTGACACACCGCTATCGCGGGGCAAGCCCGCTCCTACTGGCAAGAGGTCAGCGAAACCAGCACATCCACTATTTGAGCTTGATCCACCCACCCTGGGTGGCGCTGGACAATCGGTGAAGTCAGAGCATGGCGCTTCAACCGTCACTGACACGAGATCACCGCCATGCCCACCGAACGCATCCCGTTGCGCGAATCGCAGCTTTTAATCAACGACGGTGTCGCCGAGTTCTCGCACCAGAACCCGGCCTCGCGCAACGCCCTGACCATGGAGTTACGCAAGGACTACACCGAGATGCTCGATCGCGTACAAGCGGATCGCAGCATTCGCGCCCTGGTGATCACCGGTTCAGGTGGAAGCTTCTGCGCCGGCGGCGATCTGAAGTCGCTCAAGGAACGCCAGAGCAGCACCGACCCGGAACTCAACTCCGCCGACGCCATGCGCCGACGCCTGCAAGCAGTGCATGTGTGGATGGAACGCTTGCGCAATCTGGAGATCCCGGTGATCGCCGCCGTCGACGGCCCGGCCTACGGCGCCGGTTTCGCCATTTCGCTGGCCGCCGACTTTGTCCTGGCATCCAGTCGAGCATCGTTTTGCATGTCGTTTGCCAAGGTCGGCCTGGTGCCGGATTCGGGCGCGCTGTACATGCTGCCAAGGGTGGTGGGCATGCAGATGGCCAAGGAACTGATGTTCACCGCGCGCCGCGTCAGCGTTTCCGAAGCCAAGACACTGGGCATCGTTCATGCGGTGTACGAACCCGAAGATCTACAGGCCAGCGCCATGGCGTTTGCCCGCCGCTTCGCCGACAGCCCCCGTGAAGTACTGGCACTGAGCAAAAGCCTGCTGAACAAGAGTTTCGAAACACCCTACGCCACCCTCGCTGAACTGGAATGCCACGCCCAGGCTGTGGTGTCGACTGCGCCTTATCACGCCCGCGCCGTTTCCTGCTTCCTGCAAGGCGAGCCTGCGCCCTTTGACTGGGAGCGCATGAACAAGGCCTGAGCGAATGCCCGCCACCCGCCGTGGGTGGCGTTCGCTCAGCGCCTCGGTCCTACCGTAGACCACAAGCATGCAGATGCACTTTTTGCCTGACCAACACAACAACAGGGCCCGACGCAGACTGTCCGCCCACACCATCAAGGAGTCTCCTGTGCACATCGCCCGAACGGTCTACCGCGACGACCATGAGATGTTTCGCACCACCGCACGACGCTTTTTCGAGCGTGAGTGCGTGCCTCGCCAAGCGGCGTGGAACAAAGCCGGCCAGTGGGATCGGGAAACCTGGCTGAAAGCCGGGCGCGAAGGCCTGCTGGGGATCACCATCCCTACCGAATACGGCGGTGGTGGTGGCGATTTCGGGCATAGCGCGGTGTACGCCGAAGAGTTCACCCGTGCCGACCTGTCCGGCAATGGCATGGGCATGCACTCGGACATCATCGCGCCGTACATCAATCGCTGCGGCAGCGAGGAGCAAAAACGCAAATGGCTGCCAGGCGCCTGTTCGGGTGAGATCATTCTGGCCATCGCGATGACCGAGCCCAATACCGGCAGCGACCTCAAGGCCGTGCGTACCACCGCTATTCGTGATGGCGACGAATACGTGATCAACGGCAGCAAGACCTTCATCAGCAATGGCCTGACCGCCGACCTGATCATTGTGGTGTGCAAAACCGACCCCGCCGCTGGTGCCAAAGGCATCAGCCTGATTGCCGTCGAAGCCGACCGCCCGGGCTTTCAACGTGGCCGCAAACTGGAAAAGCTCGGCCAGCATGCCCAGGACACCGCCGAGCTGTACTTCGACAACGTACGGGTACCGGTCAGCAATCGCCTGGGCGAAGAAGGCATGGGCTTTAGCTACCTGATGGGCGAATTGCCCCAGGAGCGGTTCTGCATTGCCGTTTCCGCTGCCGCCCGCCTGGAAACCGCGCTGGAACAAACCCTGGCTTACGTCAAGGAACGCAAAGCGTTCGATCAGACGGTCTGGGACTTTCAGAACACCAAATTCAAGCTGGTGGACATCAAGGCACAGGCCGTCGCCGTGCGCCTGATGATCGACCACTACCTGGGCGAACACATGCGCCGGCGCCTCACGCTCGAAGAAGCGGCGATCGCCAAGCTCTACGCCACCGAAACCCTGGGCAAGGCCCTGGACGACATGGTCCAGCTGCATGGCGGCTACGGCTACATGCTTGAGTACCCGGTAGCGCGCGCTTTTGTCGATTCGCGTGTGACCCGCATATATGGCGGCACCAGTGAAGTGATGCGCGAACTGATCGCTCGCAAGCTCTGAACCCACAACAACAAGGAAAACACCCCGTGAGCACTAACGTATTCGTTGCCGGCGTCGGCATGATCCCGTTCAAAAAACCCGGTACCAGCGAGACCTACGACGTCATGGGCGAACAGGCGATTCGCCTGGCCCTGGCCGACGCGGGCCTGGATTACAGCGATATCCAGCAGGCGTACGCTGGCTACGTCTATGGCGATTCGACCTGCGGACAGAAAGCGCTGTACCGCGTGGGCATGACCGGCATCCCGGTGCTCAACGTCAATAACAACTGTGCCACCGGTTCCTCTGCCCTGTTTCTGGCGCGTCAGGCCGTACAAAGCGGCGCGGTGGATTGTGCACTGGCCTTCGGCTTCGAACAGATGAACCCCGGTTCGCTGAAATCGGTCTGGACCGATCGTCCTGGTGCGCTTGAACGCGCCAACACGCTGGTCGACGAGCTGGTCGGCATGCCGGACATGCCCAACGCCATCCGCCAGTTCGCCGGCGCGGGCCGCGCGCACATGGAAAAGTACGGAACCAAACTGGAGACCTTCGCCAAGATTCGCGCCAAGGCCAGCCAACACGCGGCGCGTAACCCGTTGGCGGTGTTTCGCAACATCGTCAGCAGCGACGAAGTCATGGCCGCACCGATGTTGTGGGACGGCGTGCTGACCCGTTTGATGGCGTGCCCGCCTACCTGTGGTAGCGCGGCGGCCATCGTGGTGTCCGAAGCCTTCGCCAAAAAGCACGGTTTGCGCACCGACGTGATGATCGCAGGACAAGCCCTGGCTACCGACACCCCCAGCACCTACGACAGCCGCGACATGATCCGCGTGGTCGGCTTTGACGTCACCCGCCTGGCGGCAAAGATTGCCTATGAACAAGCCGGCATTGAACCGTATGACATCAACGTCATCGAGTTGCACGACTGCTTCGCGCAAAACGAACTGCTGACCTACGAAGCCCTGGGGCTGTGCCCTGAGGGTGGCGCTGAAATGCTGGTGAGTGATGGTGACAACACGTATGGCGGCCAATGGGTCGTCAATCCGTCCGGAGGTTTGCTTTCCAAGGGCCACCCACTGGGCGCTACCGGCCTTGCGCAGTGCTATGAGCTGACCCACCAGCTGCGTGGTACGGCCGAACAGCGCCAGGTCGAGGGTGCACGCATTGCCGTGCAACACAACCTTGGCCTGGGTGGCGCGGGTGTGGTCACCGTGTTCAAAAAGAACTGAACCGCCGGATAGCGACAGGAGCCCTTGCACATGATCGATAAAAAGCACATCGGCAAACAGCTGCCGACCTTTCACGCCGTAGCCGAAGCCTCGCAATTGAGATTCTTCGCCAAGGCCACCGGGGAAACCAACCCGATTTACTTTCAGCAGCAGGCAGCCCGTGACGCCGGTTATCCCGACTTGCCACTGCCGCCGACCTTTCTGTTCTCGCTGGCATTCCAGGCGCCCTCCAACGCCTGGCGTGACGAGCTGGGGATAGTGTCTTCACGCATCCTGCACGGTGAGGAGACCTTCCGTTACCACCGCATGGCGCACGCTGGCGACACCCTGTGTTTTGAAGTGCGAATCGCCGACATCTACGACAAAAAGGGCGGCGCCCTGGAGTTTGTGGTGCGGGAAACCCGCGTGACCAATCAGCGCGGCGAGCACGTGGCCGACCTGCGCGACGTACTTGTTCAGCGCAACGGCTGAAAAACCAGAACGGAGCCCTCTATGAACGCAATCAGTCTTGCAACCATTCACATCGGCGATGAGCTGCCGCCGCTGACCCTGCCAGCGATCAACCGCACCACCCTGGCGCTGTTCGCCGGTGCTTCGGGCGATCACAACGCGATTCACATCGACACCGACTATGCCCGCAAGGCCGGGATGCCCGATGTGTTCGCCCACGGCATGCTGTCGATGGCCTACCTCGGTCGCCTGTTGACCCAATGGGTCGACCAGCGTCAGTTGCGTGAATTTGGCGTGCGCTTTCTCGGTATCACTCACCTCGGCCACCAGGTTACCTGCACCGGCAAGGTCGTGGACAAGTTCGAGGTCGATGGCGAGCGACGCATTCGCCTGCACATCCAGACCACCAGCCAATACGGCGATATCAAGATCCTCGGCGATGCCGTGATTGCGCTGTAAGCGCAGCTATTTTTCAGGAGTCCGCAACATGGCAAAACTTGACGGCAAAGTCGCATTGGTCACCGGTTCCGGCCGCGGCATCGGCCAGTGCATCGCATTGAAACTGGCCAGCGAAGGTGCGCGGATCGTGATCAACGATCTGGACGCCGACCCGGCTCACGAAACCGCAGAGCTGATTCGCCAGATGGGTGGTGAAGCGGCGGTCTGCCATGGCAACGTCAGCGCTCCGGATTTCGCCGAGCGCTACATCAAGACCGCGATGGACCACTACAAGGGCATCGATATCATCGTCAACAACGCCGGTTACACCTGGGACGACGTGATCCAGAAGATGACCGACGAGCAGTGGTACGCGATCCTTGATTGCCACCTGACCGCGCCCTTCCGCATCCTGCGCGCGGCCTACCCGATCATCAAGGCGCAGGCGCAAGCTGAAGCGGCCGAAGGTCTGGAGGTGTTTCGCAAGGTGGTGAACATCTCCTCGGTGTCGGCGCTCAATGGCAACCCCGGGCAAATGAACTACGCCTCGGCCAAGGCCGGTGTCGGCGGCATGACCCGTTCCCTGGCCCGCGAATGGGGGCGTTTCAAGGTCAACGTCAACGCTGTGGCCTTCGGTTTCATCGAGACCCGCATGACCCGCGCCGACGCCCACGCCGGTGCAACGGTCAGCATCGACGGGCGCGACATCCGCGTCGGTGTCAGCCCGGAAATCGCCAAGTCCCACGCCCAGCGCAACCCCTTGGGTCGCGCGGGCACACCGCAGGAAGCGGCCGATGCGGTCTACCTGTTCTGCTCGCCCGAGTCGAACTACATCACCGCCCAGACCATTGCGGTGGCGGGTAACCTGCAGTAATCCCCAAGGCTAGCGCCCGTATTTCAACGGGTGCTAGCCACTCCAACGGTTGTCGGCTTTTGCGGTTTAAACGGCACCAGTGGCGGATTGGTGATCGCGCATACGGGCCACGGCCTCGTCACGACTGCTGACAGCCAGTTTGCTGTAGATGTGGCTGAGGTGCCATTTCACGGTTTCCGGTGAAAGTCCCAGGGCACGCGCAATTTTCTTGTTCGGCAGGGCCTGGGCCAACAGGCGCATGACCTCGAGTTCCCGTTCACTCAAGCATTCAATGCCCTGGCCAGCCGATTGCCGTGGCGTTTGCTCCGGCGCGACCTCGACGTCCACCCTTGCAACAGGACGGGTGGCCACAAGGCGCTCGACGTAGAACGCCAGGACCGGATCGAGCGGCTCCTGGGCGACCAGCTCGATGATCATGTCAAGCGCATCGGCATGGGCATCGATCAGGCTGCGGATCAACCCGAAGCGATGTCCGCGACGCAAGGCTTCGATGACTTTGTCCCGGGCCGCCTGCTCCTGACCAAGACGCCGATCGATGAACGCCCCGAAAATCATAATTCGCGCAGCCAGCCCATGACGGCCATGGTTCTCGCACCAGGTGAGCAGTTGCCCCAGGCGCAGCGAAGCGCCCTTGAGATCACCACGGGCCGCCTGCAGGCGTGCCTCGGCGTGCTGGGCAAGCATATGGATTTCGCTCAGCGGACTGTTTTCCACCTGTGGATGACGCGCATAAACGGCCGCCAGTTGCGCCATGCAGCTTTCGGTCGCCACTTGCTCGCCCAGCAACAGGTGCCAGTGCACCCGCCACACCAGGCTGTAGGCAATCAACCGGTCCAGCCCCAGCTTGCGGCCGTACTCATGCAGGCGCTCCAGGTAGGCAAAGGCTTCCTGGTGATGGCCCAGCGCCCATTGTGCCGACGCCAGGATGCCGAATACGCGCAGCACCGAATCGGGGATCGAGATGCGCTCCAGAATGTCCAGCCAGCCGCTCAACAGATCAAAGGCGGCCTGCACTTCGTTGGTTTCATAGAGCACCTGGCCAAGCAACGCGCCAGCCAGATAATAGGCGTCCGCGCATGATTTGCCGCCGTGTTCGGCCTCCTGCAGCACTTCGCGATAGACGCGCTCTGCCTGAGTGATCTGCCCCTGCATGGCCAGGCTCAAGCCGATCAGGCAGCGCCCCTGCAGACTGCCACCGGCGGTGCCGGTCAGGGGGGCACCATCGACAATCAGCAGCGGACGCTCCATCTGGATGCGTCGCGCCAATTCGTATTGGCCCTGGTGCATGTACAGCCAGGAACAGATGTTGATGCCCCCACCCACCATCACGGCGTTGGCCTCCTTGGGCGGGTGCAGCATTTGCGGCAGCACACTCAAGGCGCTGTCAATATCGTCGCGCTGCACCGCCAGCGTGGCGCGCAGCAGCACCAGGCGAAAACGCGCGGCGACGTCACTGAGCGGTACGCTGTGCCAGAGCTCCTCGATCAGCGCTTCGGCGGCAGAGAAGTCCTGGGCGAAAATGTGCAGGCGCGCCATCAGAATCCTCAGCGCCGGGCTTAGCCCTACTTGCTTGGCCGGCAACCGGCGCACCAGATTCACCAGCAGACGCAGGTCGCCATGGGCATACAGGCGCTCGGCTTGCGCCTCGACCAGACGCGCCGCCGCCGCACCCTGGCCCCCGAGCACCGCGTGGCGCACCGCTTCGTCCAGTTGATCGCGGTCACGAAACCAGCTCCACGCCCGGGCATGCACAATGCCTTGTTCTTCTTCGCTGCGGGTGGCAAAGCGCTTGAGCAGGATTTCTCGCAGCAGTGGGTGAAAGCGAAACCAGCGTTCAGGACCATAGCCTTCCACCGGGATCAGAAACAGGTTGTCGCTCTCCAGACGCGTCAGCAGTATGTTGGCATCGCCCAACGCTTCCGGCTGACCGGTAAGGGCGGCACACAGGGCGGCGCAGAAGCGGTTGCACACGGCCATGTGTACCAGTTGATCAACGTCGCCGGGCATCAGTTGCGCCAGGACGTTGTTGCCGAAAAACGCCTCGAAAGCCTGAGTGTCGCGCAACTGCGCCGGTGCCGTCTGGCTCTGGCGGGGGCGCTTGCGGCTCACGCACAGCAGTTGCAACCCGGCCACCCAACCGTCGGTTTGCTCGTACAGTTGACGGGCTTCGTTGTGGCTGATGGCGCCCAGTTGGGTCTGCAAGAAGCGCTCGCTTTCCTCCAGGCTGAAGCGCAGATCGCGAAAATCCAGTTCCAGGGTCATGGCCTGGCTACGCAGGCGGGCCAGCGAGAGTGGCACGACGCTGCGCGAGGCCAGCACCAGGTGCAGATTGGCGGGTGCATAGTCCAGCAGCCATTGCAGGGCTTCGTGGATACCCAGATCGGTAAGGCTGTGCAGGTCGTCCAGCACCAGCACCAATTCACGGCGGTGATTGGCGATGCCCCGCACCAAGGTGATGATCGTGCGCTCTACCGCCTCAGCGTCGATGCCACGCCCCTCCAGTTGCGACGCCTCACGCGCCATGCTGTCACCGACGCGGGCGATGCTGGCAATCAGGTAATCGAGGAAGCGGGCAAGCTCATTGTCTTCCTGGGTCAGGGTCAGCCAGGCGAAGTCGTACCCCAGCGGCAGCAATTGCTGCCGCCAGGCCAGCAAGGTACTGGTTTTGCCGCAGCCGGCCGGGCCGCGCAACACAACGCAGCGTTGCTGGCGGGCGGCAAGCAGGCGCGTTCGCAGTTGCTCACGGGCAATCAGGTTGCCGGTGCTGCGTGGCGGCTGCAGTTTGCTGGCGTCGACGGTGGAGAAAGCTGTGTCACCAGTAGATGCGGCGGGCCAGTTGTTATTGTTCATGGGCCAATCCGAAAGTGTAGTGAGTGGCGCCGAGGTTCTCGGTCGTCTTTTCAGCTTAACGCCTGTTGCCACCGAATGTGTATCCCTACCCTGCCACCCGACTCGGGTGGCGGTTGCGTTGCCCTGCATTGCTCTACTGGCAGGCAACAGCGGTCCCTGTCACTCACCTGCTGCGCTGACATTTGAACAATAACAAGGAGCGGCCAATCGGCATCAGGTCGCCACAGGAGGCACCCGTGATCCATCACCACCCGCACCCTACCCCGGCCCATGCGATCGAGCGGCCGACCGGCGCCCTCGGTCTGAACGCGCAACACGCGACGCTCGTGCCGACGGCCAGTGTGCAGATCCCCGAGACCAGCGTGTACTACAACCTGGAAGTCTCCGCGCGGCGTTACCCGTCCAAGGCCGCCATCCAGTTCTACGGCGCCTCGTACAGTTACGCGCAATTGTTGCGCGATGTGGAACACATGGCCGGCTACCTGCAGCAGGTTTGCGCGGTCAAACGGGGTGATCGTGTGGTGGTGTACAGCCAGAATTGCCCGCAGTTCATCGTCGCCTACTACGCCATTCTGCGGGCCGACGCGGTGCTGGTGCCGGTCAACGCGATGCTACTGCAGGACGAACTGGAGCATATTGTCAGGGACAGCGGTGCAGTGGCCGCCTTCGTTGCCCAGGAACTGGTCGGGCAGATCGCCCCGCTGCTGGGCACTACTTGCCTGCAGCACCTGATCGTTCATGCCTACGGCGACGCCCTGGGCGAGGACGACGCCGGGTTGACCGTTCCAGACTGGGTGCGCGAACGCTCATCGCCGCAAGCACTGGCGGACGGTGCCGTACGCTGGCAGGACGCATTGAGCCAGGCACGCCAGCCGGCGCCACACCAGGCCGGCCCGGACGACCTGAGTATGCTGCCCTACACCTCCGGCACCACCGGCAAGCCCAAGGCCTGTGCGCACACTCACCGCACGGTCCTGAGCGCGTCGGTGGGCTCGGCCAACTGGCGGCAAATGACCACCCATACCACCTGCCTGGCGGTGGCGCCGTTGTTCCATTTGCTCGGCCTGCAGACCAACATCAACGGCCCGCTGTTTGTCGGCGGCACCATCGTGGTCATGCCGCGCTGGGATCGCGAAGTCGCGGCGATCCTGATGGAACGTCATCGCGTGACCTTCTGGGCGGCGCTGCCGGCGATGCTGGTGGACTTCTTCGCCCAACCGGGCATCGAATTGCGCGATTTCAGCAGCCTGAAGATGATCGGCGGCGGTGGCGCGGCCACACCATTGCACATCAACCAGTTGCTCAAGGCACGCTACGGGATCGACTACCTCGAAGGCTACGGCCTGACCGAAACCGCGTCGTTCCTCTGCACCAATCCGCTTGGCAAGCCCAAGCGTGGCTGCCTTGGGATTCCAACCTACGGCGTCGACGCGCGCATCATCGATCCGCACACACAAAAGGTGCTGGCCCAGGGCGAAGTTGGCGAGATCGTGGTGCACGGCGCACAGGTGATGCTCGGCTACTGGAACAATCCCGAGGCGAATGCCGACAGCTTCATCGTCATCGACGGCAAGCGCTTCTTGCGTACCGGTGATCTGGCGAGCTTCGACGAAGACGGCTACCTGTTCATGCGTGACCGCCTCAAACGCATGATCAATGCCTCAGGCTACAAAGTCTGGCCGGCAGAAGTGGAAGCCATGCTCAATGAACACCCGGCCATTCATGAGGCCTGCGTGATCGCCGTGCCTGACGAGCAGCGCGGGGAAACGGTCAAGGCGGTGATCGCCCTCAAGGCCGGGGCGACGTCGACTGCCGAGGAATTGCTCGCCTGGTGCAAGGACAACATGGCCACCTATAAGGCCCCACGCCTGCTGGACATTGTCGACAGCTTGCCAAAGTCAGCCACCGGCAAGATTGCCTGGCGTGAACTGCAGGAAGCGGAGCAGGCGCGCCGCCTCTGCTGACACCACGCCCAGTCCCACTACACAACAACAATCAGGGAACCTCGATCATGTATCTGACACAAGGACTGCAGCGTGCGCTGCAGCAGACGCCCGACAGCGTCGTCACCATCTGCGGCGCGCGACGTCGTACGTTTTCCGAGTTTGGTCAACGCGTTGCCCGCCTGGCCGGGGCGCTGCAGCAACTGGGCATGGTGCCTGGCGACCGCGTCAGCACCTTGGCATTGAACAGCGACCGCTACATCGAATGCATGATGGCCACCTGGTGGGGCGGCGGCGCGCTCAACCCGGTCAACATCCGCTGGGCGGTGCCGGAAATCGTCTATTCCCTGGATGATTGCGACACCGGCATCCTGTTTGTCGACGATCACTTTTTGCCCCTGGTGCCGGGTATCCGCGCCAGCGCCCGTCGTGCACCAGTTGTCATTTATATCGGCGAAGGCCAGGCGCCGCAGGGCATGCTGGACCAGGAGCAACTGATCGCCGCCAGTGCAGCGGTCGCCGATGCCGGGCGCGGCGGTGAAGACCTTGCCTGCATCATGTACACCGGGGGCACCACGGGCTTTCCCAAGGGGGTCATGCAGAGCCATCTCAACCTCTGGTCGGCGTGCATCCAGCGCATGGCGGAATATCCTCAGGGCAGCGAAAACCGTGATCTGTTCGTGATGCCGCTGTTCCATATCGCCGGGCTGGCGCGGGTGGTGTCGGGCTTTATTGCCGGGGGTTCTTTCGTGGTGCTGCCGACCTTC
Organism: Pseudomonas sp. NUPR-001; assembly: GCF_052147955.1. Lineage (NCBI taxonomy): Bacteria > Pseudomonadati > Pseudomonadota > Gammaproteobacteria > Pseudomonadales > Pseudomonadaceae > Pseudomonas > Pseudomonas sp. NUPR-001. Next base: position 2,864,755 of record NZ_CP197353.1, on the reverse strand, counting down.
GACCCGGCACAGGTGCTGGCCACTATCGAACGCGAGCGCATCACCGACGCCATTCTGGTACCCACCATGATCCAGGCCCTGCTGGAGCACCCGAACTTCGCCGAGCACGACCTCAGCAGCCTGCAACGCCTGACCTACGGTGCCTCACCGACTGCTGGCGAGATAGTCGAACGCGTGCTGGCGGCACTGCCGGACCTCAAGTTGTCGCATTCCTACGGTTTGACGGAGGCCTGCCCGATCGTCTCTACCAATCCACCCGAGAACCACAGTGCGGCGGCACGCGCCAGTGGTCTGAGCCGTTCGGTTGGGCGCGGCGGGCTGGGGGTGAACGTAAAAATCGTCGACCCGCAAGGCCAGGAAGTGCCGCGCGGCACCGTGGGTGAAATCATCGTGCGCGGCCCGAACATCATGCAGGGCTACTGGAACAAGCCTCAGGAAACCGCCAAGGCATTGCGCGACGGCTGGTTGTGGACCGGCGACGGTGCCTACATGGATGACCAGGGTTACCTCTACATCGTTGACCGGCTCAAGGACATGATCGTCAGCGGTGGCGAGAACGTGTACTCGGCTGAAGTCGAGAATGTGATTGCCCGGCATCCGGCGGTACTGATGTGCGCAGTGATCGGGGTTCCCCATGAGCAATGGGGCGAGTCGGTACATGCGGTGGTGGTGCAAAAGCCAGGTTTCACCCTGACCCTGGACGAGGTGCGCAACCATTGCCGGGATGCTATTGCCAACTACAAGTGCCCCAAAAGCGTGGAATTTCGCGACACACTGCCGCTGTCCAGTGCCGGCAAGATCCTCAAGCGCGAACTGCGCACACCGTACTGGGAAAACAAACACAGGAGCGTGAACTGATGAGCGCTACGCACTGCAGTGTCAGCCAGGTCCCGCCCGGTTTCAGCCTGGTCAACGCGCCCCACGGCTTCGTCAGGCACTGCGGCGGCTTCCATCTGCACGAGGAGCAGCCGGTCCTCGGCGTGCGGATCATGCCCGAGCACCTGAACTCCGTGCGCATTGCCCATGGCGGTTTTCTCGCGACCTTTGCCGATACCGCCTTCGGGTTGATTTTGCGGCGCTGCATGCAGAGCGAAACGCCACCGATCACCGTCAGCCTGTGCGCCGACTACCTGAATGGCGTGCGTGAGGGTGACTGGCTTGAGGCGCATGTACAAGTGCTCAAGGTCGGCACAAGCCTGGTCAACGCCGACTGCCTGCTCATGGTGGGCGAGCGCACCGTATTGCGCTGCAGTGGCGTGTTCACCCGCTGGCGCGGACGGGATGCCGCACGCGACTGACCTGCACATCACCTGTTCGTCGTAAAGAGAAGGTTGTTTCGAGCCTGTCGCCCAGCTCAGCAGTGGGCGACATCAACCTGTGGCGTAACGCGCACTGGCCGCTACACTTGAATCCGATTCAAACAACTGCCTCACCCTTCACCCTGCCTGTACCCGTGTGGACTCAATGTCCGTCGTCCGGATAAGCCGTGGCACGCGCGAATAACGGAACCCCTCACGCGTTTGCCACACGACCCACTCATCCAGCAACACAGGGGACTACTATCATGGTTGGTTATAACGAAGTCCTGGCAAGGAACACAGAGCGCGCGCCGCAAGGAACAGGCCCCTACTCTCAATCCGTCGCCTTCTCTCACTACAACAACCTGTCCGCGCAATTGCCCATCGACCCGGCCTCGGGTGACATCGTTGCCGGCGGTGCGAAAGCACAAGCGCAGCAGTGTTTCAGCAATATCAAGGCCATATTGGAAAGCATCGGCCATGTGATGGACGACGTGGTCAGGATCTCGATATTCCTCAAGAACCTCGCAGATCGCGATGCGGTCATCGAGGTGTACAAAAGCTACTTCCCCACCTATGTGCCGGCCCTGACCACCGTTGTAGTGGCCGCCCTGCCGCTCAATGCCCTGGTGCAAGTGGAAGCGCTGGTTTCCAACGGCGAAGGCACGATCCCCAACGCCCCTCAGGCCGGCGACCTGATCAAGGTGGCAAGCAACAGCAAAAATGCCCCGACAGACCCTGACTCGACGCAGTCGGTGGCGTTCTCACATTACAACAACCTGTCCGCTCAACTGCCGATTGATCCAAGCACGGGGAAATTGGTGGCGGGCGGGGTAAAACAGCAAACCGAGCAGTGCCTGGAAAACATCAAGGCCATTTTGGAAAGCATTGATGTGCCGTTTGATGACATCGTCAAAATCACCGTCTTTGTCAGGCACCTCTCAGACACCGAGGCGGTCGATGAGGTGTATAAACGGTTTTTCCCCGACTCGGCCATTGCCAGGACCGTGGGCTATGTACCCGCCCGGAGCATCGTTGCAGTTGCCGCCCTGCCGCTGGATGCACTGGTGCAAATCGAAGCGGTTGTTTCACACGGTGATGGCACGCCACCACAGGCAGTGGAAGACCGCCACGGCATTGTCATAAAAGCCAACACGACGCCCAACGCACCGAAGCATGCGCTGTCCACGCAGACCGTGGCTTTTTCTCATTACAACCACCTTTCAGCGCAATTGCCGATAGACTCGAAAACCGGGGAACGGGTAGCCGGTGGTATCAAAGAGCAAGCCGGCCAGTGCCTGAAGAACATCAAAACCATCGTAGAGAGCATCAATCATTCGATGGATGATGTGGTCAAGATCAACCTCTTCCTTAAACACATCGACGACATCGCTGCGGTTGACGAGGTGTATACCGCCTTCTTTGCAAACGGTGTTCCGGCACGCAGAACCGTGGGCGTGGCGCAACTGCCGGGCGATGCGTTAATCCAGATTGAAGCTGTGGTAGCAAACGCTGAAGGCACACCACCCGAGGTGTGACAGCTCAGCGCAAAAGCCCTTGCCAACCTTCGGCAAGGGCTTTTTCTACTTGAATGCAGCCCCGCTAATAGGCAAGTATCCCTCCTCGATTTTTTAGAGGATGCTCCCGATGTCGACCCCAAAAACCGTGGCTGAGTTGATTGCAACCCTGTCGCGCCTGCCACAAGATGCCAAGGTTATCGTCCAGGGCGGCTTGACCCTAAAAGCCATCAGCAGCTTTGGCCCAGGCCAGGTCCAGATCGAATTTGACGAGCAGATTATCGACTCCTCGCCTTCCTGGGCGGTGTTCGTGAAAAAGTGAGCAAGCTTCAACCACAGAATCAGACAGCCTGTGTTCAGCCAACACTACCTAGAATGGGGGCATCTTCAGAAACGGTCCCCAAACCAGGACGGTTGCACGATGAAAGCCTCTCGACTGCTGATTGCCCTCGGCCTGTTGGCTGCGCCGCTGCTGCTTGAAGCCAAAGAGTCCTACGACTGGTACCTGCAAAACAGCGCCTACACCACGCATTTTCACCCAGACCCTGAGCACAACAACAACCAGGACCTGATCGGCCTGGAGTACCAGGGCCAGGGCGGCAAGGTCGCAGGCGGTGCCACTTTCCGCAATTCGTTCCGTCAACGCACCCAGTACGCCTACGTCGGCAAGCGCTTTGACAGTGATTCAACGCCGTTCTATCTCAAGGCAACCGGTGGCTTATTGCAGGGTTACCGCGGCGACTACCGCGACAAGATTCCCTTCAATCGTTATGGCGTCGCCCCGGCGATCATTCCTTCGCTGGGCGTACAGGCCGGTCGCGTGGGCGGCGAAATGGTGCTGCTGGGCAGCTCGGCCATGATGGTCAATGTCGGGGTGTACTACTGAGCGCTTTCACTGAAAAAAACCTGGCCCATGCCTCGGGCCAGGTGCTCGGCAAAAACGCCGACAGGGTCGATGATCGCCGGATTGTTATCCGCGGGCTACCCGCTGCGGCCGCAGCAGCCAGGCCGCCAGCGCCGGGAGCAGCAAGATGGCGCCCAGCAAATTGACCAGGAACATGAAGGCCAGCAGGATGCCCATGTCGGCCTGGAACTTGAGTGAAGAGAAGGCCCAGGTGGCGATGGACAGGGTCATGGTCACGGCGGTGAACACCGAGGCGGTTCCACGCTGTTTGAGCGCCTCGACGAAGGCGTCGCGCAGGTTCATGCCGCGCTCATGCATCTCATGCTTGATGCGTTCGAACAGGTAGATGCCGTAGTCCACGCCAACCCCCACACCCAAGGCCACCACCGGCAGTGTGTTGACCTTCACCCCAATGCCCAGCAAGGCCATCAGCGCGTTGCACAGCACCGTGACCAACGCCAGCGGCAAGATCACGCAGAGGGTGATGCGCCAGGAGCGGAACATCCACAGGCACAGCAGCGCCACCGAGGCGAACAGTGCGCCGTTCACCAGTTTGTCGCCGGCATGCACCACCTCGTTGGTGGCGGCCATGACCCCGACGTTGCCCGAGGCCAGCTGGAAACTCACCTGGTCATTGTCGTTGGCGGCTTTGAATGACTTGATCTTGTCCATCAGCGCGCTGATGGTGTCGGCCTGGTGGTCGCGGGTGTAGATCGACACCGGGATCGCGTTGCAGGCACTGTTCATGTACTCGGTACCAACGCGGGTGGCAAAGCCGACACCCTGGGCAATTTGCGCGGTGGACTCGGGCAGTACGCGCCACTTCAGGTCAGTCTCGGCATAGGCCTGGGTGATGTTAGCGACAAAGCCGGCCAGGCTGCGCACTGACGACACGCCGTTGTCCTGACGCAGATACAGCTCCAGTTCAGCAATCGGGTCGAGCACTTCGCGCTTCACGCAAGGGGTTTCTTCGTCGCCCTTGGCCTTGACGATCACCTGTAGCAAATCGACGCCGATGGCGAAGTCGCGGGTGATCACTGCGACATCCTGGTTGTAGCGCGAGTCCGAACGCAGCTCCGGTACCCCGGCCCCCATGTCGCCAACATGCAGGTCACGCGCGGCAAGCAGGCCCAGGCCCAGCAGCAGCGCGGCACACACCAGGGCGACAGCGCCACCACGACGGGTCGCCAGCACCCCCAGGCGCTCCCACAGCCCAGCGCCGAGCGTTTCCTTGCCGCGCAGTTTCTGCGCATCGGCGGCGGACAAGCGCATGAACGACAGCAGGATGGGCAGCAGCATCTTGTTGGTGACGATCATCACCGACACCCCGAGGGTTGCGGTGATGGCCAGTTCGCGGACCATTTCGATGTCCACCAGGGCGATCACCACAAAACCCAGGGCATTGGCCAGCAGCGCCACTGCGCCAGGGATAAACAGCTTCTGGAAGCAGTTACGCGACGCCGTTACACCGTCGGCACCGTTGAGAGTCTCCAGTTTCCAGGCGTTGGTCATCTGCACCGCGTGGGACACGCCGATGGAGAAGATCAGAAACGGCACCAGAATCGACATCGGGTCCAGCGTCAAGTGCAGCAGCGGCAGCAAGCCGAGCAGCCAGACCACCGGCACCACTGCACAGATCAGGGCCCAGCCGGTGAGCATCAGCGAGCCCGAATACCAGAACAGCAGCAACGCCGTGATCACGAAGGCCACGATGAAAAACACCAGCACGCCGGAAGCGCCTTCGGCGATGTCACCGATGGATTTGGCAAAGCCGATGATATGGATGCTGACACCCGAATTCTGGTTGTCCTGACGGATCTGCTCGAGCTTTTTCGCCACCTCTTGCAGGTCCAAACGCTTGCCGGAGATCGGGTCCACTTCCTGCAGGTTGGCCACCACCATTGCCGAAGACAGGTCGCTGGAGACGATACGCCCGACCCAGTCGGACTTGAGCGTACGCTCGCGCACCTGGGCGATCTGTTCCGGGGTGCCGGCGTAACTGGAGTCCACCAGGTTGCCGCCGGTGAAACCGTCCTCCACCACCTCGGTGTAGCGTACGTTGGAGGTGAACAACGAGGTCACCGAGCTGCGCTCGACGCCATTGATGAAGAACACTTCATCAGACACCTTGCGCAGCACCGCCATGGCTTCAGGGCTGAAGATTTCGCCCTGGTGACTCTTTACCGCCACCAGCACCTTGTTGGCGCCGCCGAAATCTTTCTGGTACTCAAGGAAGGTTTGCATGTAGGCGTGATGCAACGGGATCATTTTGAAGAAGCCCGCTTCAACCTTCAGGCGCGTGGCACTGTAGCCCAGCACCAGGGTAATGAGGATGAACAGCACCAGCAGCGGCTTGCGCTGGTGGAATATGCCATAGGACACCTTGCCGACGAGGCCGTGGGCAAAATCTCGCCGGGCCAGGTGCTCGGCGTCGCTGATGATGTTTTCGTGCTTACTCATGCTCAGTTCTGCCCTTGGCCAATAATCGTCACGCCACGATCACCGACCGCCAGCAGTGTTCCATCGCCCAGCTCGACTGCACGGGACAGGCTGAAGTGGGTGGACGGTTGTGGCAGAAAGTGCTGGCCCTGGTCATCGCTGGCCAGCAGCAGCCCACTGTTGCCCATCACCAGAACGCGCCCGGACTTTTGCTCAAGCGCACCGTTGAACGCAAAGGTGGTGTTGGTTTGGCGTTGGCTCCAGGTGTTGCCGGCATCGCCGGAATACCAGAGATTGCCGCGCATGCCGTAGATCAGCAGGCCGCCGTCCTTGAGCTGCAAGGCGCCAAACAGGCTGCCTGCGTAGGGGCTTTCCATTGCCTGCCAGCTTTCACCCTGATCGCTGGAGCGCGCCAGGGTGCCGCTCTCCCCCACCAGCAGCCAGTCACCATTGGCCAGGGCAATAACCTGGGAAATGTGCCGGTCGAAATCGCTGTCGATCACCGGCACACGCGTCCAGCTCGCGCCGTTGTCCTTGGACAACAGGTAGAGCCCGAAAGCCCCCCAGGCGGCCAGGCGGCCGTTACCCAGTGCGGCTACGCCCAGCAGTGCGTCGCCATTGCTGTCGACCTCGAGGCTGTCCCAACTGGCACCGCCATCGACGGTACGCAGCAAGGTGCCGCCGTGTCCTACGGCAACGCCGACCTGAGGATCGACGAAGGCAACACCGGACAGGGTGCGAGTGGTGCCCGTGCGCAGGCTGGACCAGTGTGTCGCGAGCGCATCAGCACGCAGCACGACGCCGCGCTCGCCAACCGCCACCAGGCTTTTGCCGGTATCGGTCAGGTTAAGCAGCAGGACCCGGTCCGGGCGGATGGGGTAATCCAGTGCCGGGGGTTGTGCATGGGCGTGGGCGGCAAGCAGGCACAAGCCCGCCAGCGCCGTCAGGGGGTGTAGAGACATAAGGCGGATTCCCGGCAGGCCGACTGCCTCCCGATTGAAAGGCAGTGGCGGGTTCAAGAGTGGCAGAGGCGATTTACTTGCCCATGCGGCGCAGGGCATCAGGCTGAAGGTCAACGAAGCGTCCCTTGCTGCCGAAGCTCCAGGGTTGGGTTTCTTCGTTGGCAAGCCCGGCCAGGTAGTAACTGCCATTGCTCAAGTCGTGCCAGATGTTGGCGCGGTACCACGGCACCTGCGCATCGTAAAACTGCACCAGGGGATGCACACCCACGCGCCACAGCGTGCCACGGGTGTCGTAGGCATCACTGGCCAGTACCGTCCAGGAGTCTTCGTCGAGGTACAGGGTGCGTTTGCCGTACACGTGCTTGGCGTCTTTGCGCAGGGTGCCCTCGACCACCCAGACACGGTGCAGCTCGTAGCGCATCAAGTCGGGGTTTGGCGTGTTGGGGGTGAGGATGTCCTTGTACTTGACCGCCTTGTCGCCCAACTTGTAGTCGTTGTACGGCACATACATTTCCTGCTTGCCGACCAGTTTCCAGTCGAAGCGGTCAGGTGCGCCGTTGTAGCCGTCAAAGTCGTCGGTCACGCGCAGGCCTTCGGTGCCGTCGTTGACGTTGTCGTAGGCCAGGTCTGGTGCGCGGCGCACGCGGCGTTGGCCGACGTTGTAGATCCACGCCGAGCGCACTTCCTTCACTTGGTCGATAGGCTCATGCACCAGTTGCACCGTACCGGCCAAGGTTGCCGGGGAGATGAAGCGCGCCGAATAATTGAGCAGGCGGTTCTCCGACTGCTTGTCCATGTTGGTGTCGAACACCCGGTTTTCCTGGATACGCACGGTGTAGAAGTCACCACTGCCACGCACCGGGAACGAGGCGTAGGTGCGCTGTAAACCGCCACCCAGGTAGCGCAGGTTGTGGTTCCAGATGGCTTCCAGGCCATTTTTCGGAATCGGGAACGGCGTGGTGGTGCCGTTCAGGTTGCTCACCCCAAAGCCATTGAGCTGAACGTTAACCGCCTCTTGCTTCACCTTCGCCGCGATGCTTGCCGGCACCATCGCGGTACGGTGTGTCGGGTACACCGGCATCTTGAAGGTGGGGTACTTGGCCAACAGCGCCTGCATACCCGGGGTGATCTTGTCCTTGTACTGGGCCAGGTTGGCGGCAGTGATGGTGAACAACGGCTTTTCCGTAGCGAACGGGTCAAGGTAGCCCTGGCTCGCGCTCCAGCCAGCGGGAGGCTGCGCCAGCCCACCGCTGTACGCGGGAATCGATCCATCGGCATTACCGGCCATCTCGCCCCCTAGCGGGGTCAGGTCCTGGCCCAGGCGTGCGGCTTGATCGGCAGTGATCTGGGCGAACGCCTGAGCACTCAGGGCGAGCAGCACGGCACCTGCCAGACCGCTCAGGCGGGCGGCACGAAGTGTGTTTTTCATCGGATTAACCTCTTATTGTTCTGTCAGAAGCTGTAGCTGTAGCTGGCGGCATAGAAGTCGCGATCATGCAGCGGGTCGTACTCGGCGCTGTTGTCAAAGCTGACGTAGCTGAAGTCGAGTTTGTGCTGCTTGTTGTAATCGAAGGTGATACCCAGTGCAGAGGTGATACGGCCTTCGTTGAACTGACCATCCATGGACACACCATCAACGTCCTGACCGAGGAAGGCATAGGGCGAAGCGGTGAAACTGGTACCCAGAAAGTTGTTGTAATCGAGCTGTCCGCGCAGCCGGTAACCCCAGGCAAAGTCGGTGACATAGCCGTCGTTCTTGCAACCGGCTGGGCTTGAGTTGCGCAGGCTGGGCATCGGTGAGGTGCAGGTATCGCCGCCGGCCGGCAAGGTTGCGCTGGAGCCCAGGCCATAGATAAAGCCACGGCCATAGCGGCGGTCATCTTCGCCTTGCGGCACGTTGTTCCACTGCATGCCAACCTCGGCGATCACCGTCAGGTTGTCTGCCTTGAGCACATTGGGGAACACGTTGACGCCGTTGAGCTGGAACTGGGTCTTTTCATAGCGATCCCAACCGGCGGTGAATGGCGAGCTGGCCACCTTGACCTGTTGAAGCAGGTCGGCCGCAGGCCCAATACCCGCCAGGGCGCCATTGAGCAGGTCGGCGCCATTGATCTGAGCGGGCTGATTAGGCGAGTAGCTCAGCTCCGAGCCAATCGACCAGCCGCCCATTGTGGTGGTGAAACTCAGGCCGAACAGGCGAATGTCTTCTGGATATTCCCAGCTTGGGCCAACGAACTGGCCGGCCGAATTGCGTGCAATAGCACCGGGCGTACCGGCGTTGGGAAACTCCGAGAGCGCCGCTGAACTGGTGCTGCGCATCCCCAGGTAAGGGGTTCGCGAGTGGTAGTTCAGGTAGTAAAGGCCCACCTCACCATCCAGCGCATCGACCGGCAGGCGCAAGGCAACGCCCCACTGGCCGCTGTCGTGCGGATCTTCGCCCTTGACCTCAGGCAGATAGGCACCGGCGGCAATCTTGTCGGGCGACGATGGGTTGGTGCCGCCCAGGAAGGTGCCCAGTTGGCAGTCGCCGAAGTCCTGGCCGATTGCGCTTTCGGTCACCGACCAGTAATGGCCGCAGCCTTCGATGGCAGTGCTTTCGTACTTGAGCTGGTAGAACGCTTCCATCGAAATGCCCGCAGGCAAACCAATGTTCAGGTAGCCCATCCACACCGGAATCAGCGCTTCTTTCAGTTCTGTGCCGGGTCGGCGCAGTGCCGGTACATCCAGTGGGTTGATCTGGTTGATGCCCTGGATAAAGGCACTCTCCCCCCAGTTCACGACTTGCCGACCCAAGCGAACCTGAACCGGTGTTTCGTTGAAGTAGTAGGTGTCGTACAGATAGGCATCAAGCAGATAGACACCGCTGAACTTCTGCAGGTCGGCGTAGCCATCGTCGTTCAGCGGTTTCTTGCGGTAGCCGTTGGAGGCGCTGCCGAAATTGACGTCTTCATCCTTGAGTGCCTGGTCGTACCAGCCTTTGACGCGCAGCAGACCGCCCATGTCGCCGTTGCGCAGCGACACATCGGTGACAAACTTGGCAATGGACGAAAAGCGATCGCCCTTGTCGTAGTTCAGGTTACCGCCATCCACCGAGCCGCCGGTGCCGCCGGACTTGCCACGCAGCGCGCCGTTGGCAGCGCTGTACAGCGCGGAATCCTGATCTTCGGCACGCCACTGCGAGCCAACCGACAAGGTGGTGTTCCACTCGCCTTCCCAACCGTTCTCCAGCTGGAAGGGCAACGCCTGCGCAGTGCCCGCCGACGCGCAGGCAATAGCAAGGGCAAGGGGGGTGAGGTACTTAGCGTTATAGTGCATGCAGGTCTCCGGCATCGCCCTTTCCGTGTCGTGCCGATCTGGCCCGCCGGGTGAGCGTTCTTGTTGGGTGGAGAGAGCATGCCCAGTGGCCAGACAAAACCATTTGTCCGTTTACGTCAGAATTTTGTCTTTAACTGTCAGCGCACGAATTATGCTGTCGAGGCAAGATCAACAAGGTCAGGATGCTTTCATTACGGCACCTGTGCCTTGAACGTACTGCCCCCTCACGTGGCGGTACCTCGATAACAACAAGAACACTCACCACCATGACAGCCTTGATCAAAACCACCTCATTGACCGGGTTCACGCAACTGGTGCGAGACCTGGGCGGCGACCCCGATGAACTGCTGAGACAGCTGCAGATCGACCCTGCGTTGCTCGAACACAGTTCCGCGGTCATGCCCTACCGCGCCATGATCAACTTGCTGGAACACTGTGCCGAACGCCTGCAATGCGTCGACTTTGGCCTGAGCCTGGCTGAACGCCAGAGCATCATGATTCTCGGGCCGCTCGCCGTGGTCGGGCAGAACGCCCGCAATGTCGGCGAGGCCTTGAGCGAAATCGTGCGCTTTCTGCACACCTACAGCCCGGGCGTGCAGGTGCACCTGGATACCGAGACCGACCCGCAACACCCCCATCTGATCTATGAACTGCGCCTGCGCCCTGCCCCGCGCCAACGGCAGGTCATCGAGCTATCGCTGGGGGTCATGTTCAAGACGGTGCAAATGCTCTACGGGCCGGGGTTCCGCCCCCACGCGGTGTTGTCGCGCACCGAGGCGCGCTTGCCGCAGAGCCGGTATCAACGTTTTTTCGGCGCACGCATGCATTTTGGACAAACGCACAATGCCCTGGTGTTGCTGCCAGAGCACCTGAGCAAGCCAATCGATCAGCACAACAAGCTGCTGCACGACACAATGATGGATTACGTGAGCAACATGGGCGCGGCCAACCCACTGGATGTACGCAGCCAGGTCGAGGACGCGATCAGGCGCCTGCTGCCGACCCAGCGCTGCGCCCTGCCGCTGATCGCCGAGCAGTTGGGCATGCGCGAACGTTCATTGCAGCGCCGCCTGGAGGAGCAGGATGCGGTGTTCGAGGACATCGTCGAGGACGCGCGCAAGGAACTGGCCGATCTGTACCTGGCCGAGGCGCAAATGCCCATGGCGCAGATTGCCGGCCTGCTTGGCTATGCCGAGCAAAGCTCGTTCAATCGGGCCTGCCGTCGTTGGTACGGCATGCCGCCGCGCGAACGGCGGGCACAACTGCGGGCGCGTCAGCCGCTGACTGGCTGACGCGCTGACGCCGAGTGGGTCAGTCGTAGCGGATGATTATCTTGGCGTGCTGGTCCGGCTGAGCCAGCTGATCGAAGGCTTCGACTACACCGTCCAGGGTCACGTGACCGGTGATCATGGCGGTCGCGTCCAGCGTTTCATCGGCCAGGGCGTGCAGGGTGTGGGCGAACTCCTCGGCGCTGTAGCCAAAGGAAAAATGCACGTTCATTTCCTTGCCAATGCCGATCAGCGGCTCGATCCGGTCGCTTTCCATGCACACGCCGACCACGATCAACCGCGAACGCGGTGGTGCGTTCTGGATCACCTGCTGGATCAGGCCCGGTACCCCCACGCACTCGAACACCACACAGGGTCTGGGTTGCAAGCCCAGCCCCAGCAACGCCATTGGCCCGTTGATGTCGTAACCCGCTGGCGCGGCCACCTGCAGCCATGACTGGTAAGGCGACTGTTCGGCCGGGTTGACCACGACGTCCGCGCCCATTTTTTCCGCCAGTGCCCGACGCCCGGCGGAAAAGTCCGCCGCAACAACTGGGCCGATGCCACGGGACTTGAGGATTGCGATCATCGCCAGGCCGATCGGGCCGCAGCCAATCACTACCGGCACTTCACTGCCATCGAGCCTGGCGCGGTTCACCGCGTGGGCGGCTACCGTCAGCGGCTCGGTCAGTGAGGCAATGTCGGCTGGCAGGTCACCCGGCACCGGCAGCAGCAGTTGCTCGGCCAGTACCATCTGCTCACCGTAGCCACCCGGGTAGCGGTTGGAAAAGCCGATATGATCGAAGTGCTGTGCGCTGATCACGAACGGCAACGAACAAACACGGGTACCGACCTTGAGGCGCTTGTCGCTGCCCGGGCCATGGTCAAGAATTTCGGCGCAGTACTCGTGGCCAAACACCACGTCCTGGCCATCGTCGAAGCTAATCGGAATATTGCCGCGCTTGAAGTTGGCCAGCACCTGCTGGCAATGATGAAACATGTGCAGGTCCGAACCACAGATACCACAGGCCAATGTCTTGACCAGTACTTCCCCATGCCCAGGTTCGGGCGCGCTGATCGACTCGACCAGCAACTGCTTGTCACGCATGACAACGGCTTTCATGCCTCTTCTCCCATTCCAGCGTGCTGCCGTGTAAGGCAGCGCAGATATCAGACGAGTTGACCCACATCACGCAGCCACTGCTCGGAGCGCTGCAACCCTTCGTTCAAGCTGACCTTGGGCTCATAACCGAGCAAACGCCGCGCCTTTTCGATGGAAATACCGCCGGTACGGGCGAACATGTACATGATGTCCGGGGTCACTTCGTCCTGGCGTTTGAGCAGTCGGTTAATGCGCCAGATGCCCCGGCTTAACGACACGGCGAGCCACAGCGGCAAGCTGCGCGGCGAACCGGAACGCTTGGCCCAGCGCCAGTGATTGCAGAAAAACTCCTGGCAACTCACCGACTCTTTGGCACTGATGTGGAAGATCTGCCCGCGTGCCTGCGGCAAACCGGCCGCCAGCATGACGCCGTCCAACAGGTCGTCGATGTACACCGGGGTCCAGCGGCCTGAACCGCCGTTGGGCAGAATCAGCGCACCGGCCTTGGCCATTTTCAAGGGCTCGCTCAACCAGGCGCGAGAGCCTGGGCCGTAGACATCGCCCGGGCGTACGATGGTGCATTCGATTTCGCCCGCCGCGTGCGCGGCCAGCACCACATGCTCGCTCGCACCTTTGGCAACGCCATAGCGATAGTCGTCACCGATGACGACGTCACAGTGCTCGTCCGCCTGGTCGGGGTAGTTCCAGCCCAGTGCGGCGATCGAGGAAAATTGCACGAAGCGCTTGGCGCCGCTGGCGATCGCGACATCCAGGCAGTTACGCACGCCGCGCACCGACACTTCGCGGTACAGCGTCCAGGAAGCCGCCAACGACACCACGGCAGCCGTGTTGATGAACAGTTCGCAGCCGCGGGCATGGGCGGCCCACACTTCAGGGCGCGTCAGGTCGCCGGCGACCACATCGTTTGCCGGGTCGGCGCGCAGGTCCATGCCCCGCACTTGTGCCCCCAGCGCCCGGTAGCGACGTACCAGGGCCTGGCCAATGAAGCCGCTGGCTCCGGTGATAAAGACCGATCGCGGCACCTCAGGTGTTTGCCCCTGGCTGCCGACCGGTATGCACGCATGGCTCATCGAGCGCTCTCCACAAAAGAGGGAACGACGGGCGCCGCAGCGCCCGCGTGTGGCTGATCAGCCGAGGGTGTAGCCTGCATGGCCGGGGCGAATGTAGCGGGCAGGTTCCAGGCCGCGCTCCTTCACCAGGCGATCGATGATCTGCATGATGTCGGTGGCGTCCATGACATTGACGAAATTGCCGTCCTGGTCGAAGTTGATGTTGGCGCCATAGACGACCATAAAGGTATCGGTCGGGCCGCTGTTGTCGGCTGGCACACTGAAGGTGTGGATCGATCCACCGGGCTCGTACAGGTAGCTACCGGCGGTCTGCGGCTGATCCGGGTACTCGACGTAGTTCCACTTGCCAGACAGCGTGAACAGGTGCACTGGGCCTGTGTGGTAGTGGCAAGGCAGGCGCACGCCCGGCTGGAAAATCACCCGCAGTGTCCATATCCCCAGGTTCGGGTCGAGGTACAGGGGCTGCACATCGACGCCTGGGAAGTGCGGTGCCAGGGCGTTCTCGTAGATCGGCAGTTCGTTGGTGTTGAGGGTCAGCAGTTCATGGTGGTCAAAGACCGGAATCGGCATTGGCATTGTTGTTATTCCTCATGGGCCAGTTCGGGGCAATCGATTTGCCTGGACGCAATACTGCGGGGCCACTCTGCTGAAAAATTGTCATTTGCCGTCACGTGATTGTCATTTGACGTCAATGCCCTCACTGAATGCAGGCTCACTCCTGCGACAGAAAAGCAGCCAGCCAGAAGCACACAAGGCCCGTGCAGCAGTGCTGACGGGCCTTGTACTCACAACGATTGAACTACTGCTGCTGGTAGCGCATGAACTTCTCCATCATCTGATCCACCGTGAAGGTGGCCGGGCGTTGCCGCGGCGGGTACGCCTTGAAGGTCGCGAGGAATTGCTGCACCCGAACCATCGCGGGCAATGCAACCACAGCCACCTTCTTGTCCCACCAGACGTTGTAACTGTTCGAGTCGGTGTCAGCGCGCTCGAACGGGTCACGCCGCAGATTGAACACCTTGGGCGCCCGCAGATCGACGAACGGATCGCGCCACACGTCGAAGCGCTTTGCACGCTGCTCGGCGAACACCACTTTCCAATCGCCGTCGCGCATGCCCAGCAGTTTTCCGTCATCGCTGAAGTAATAGAAATCGTTGCGCGGTCCTTTCTCGGTCTGGCTTTGCAGGTAAGGCAGGAAGTTGTAGCCATCCAGATGCACGTTGAACTGCTTGCCACCTGCCGAATAGCCCTTGAGCAACTGCTCTTTGATATCGTCGACACCGGCTGCTGCCATCAGCGTTGGCAGCCAGTCCTGAGCCGACATGATTTCATTGGAGATCGAGCCGGCCTTGATGTGGTTGGGCCAGCGCACGACAGCCGGCACCCGGAAACCACCTTCCCAGTTGGTGTTCTTCTCGCCACGGAAGGGGGTAATGCCCGCATCGGGCCACTGGTTGAAGTGCACCCCGTTGTCGGTGGTGTAGAGCACGATGGTGTTGTCGGCGATGCCCAGATCATCGAGCTGTTTGAGCAACTGCCCGACATGCCCGTCATGTTCCACCATGCCGTCGTTATAGAAGCCCTGCCCGGACTTGCCCGCCGCTTTATCGCTGATGTGCGTGTAGTAGTGCATGCGGCTGGAGTTGAACCAGACGAAGAACGGTTTATCCGCCTTGACTGCCTTGTCGATGAAGCTTTGCGAGGCCTGCAGGAACTCCTCGTCGATCGTCTCCATGCGTTTGCTGTTGAGCGCCCCGACATCTTCGACCTTGCCGTCGGCGCTGCTGTGGATGACCCCGCGTGGACGCAACTGTTTGTCGATGGCCGGGTCTTTGGTCCAGTCCGGGTCTTCAGGCCCCTCTTCGGCATTGAGGTGATAGAGGTTACCGAAGAACTCGTCGAAACCATGGTTGGTCGGCAGAAACTCGTCGCGGTCGCCCAGGTGGTTTTTGCCGAACTGGCCGGTCATGTAGCCCAGCGGCTTGAGCAGTTCCGCCAGGGTCGGGTCGGCTTTCTGGATGCCCACCGGCGAGCCGGGAATGCCCACTTTGGTCAGGCCAGTACGCACCGGATGTTGCCCGGTGATAAACGCCGCGCGCCCCGCCGTGCAGCTTTGTTCACCGTAGTAGTCAGTGAACATCATCCCTTCGTTGGCCAGGCGATCGATGCTGGGCGTTTTGTACGCCATCATCCCGTGGCTGTATTTGCTGATATTGGTGATGCCGATGTCATCGCCAAAGATCACCAGAATGTTCGGTTTTTCCGCAGCAACTGCCAGCACGGCCGTGCACTGAGCGGCGATTGCCAAGGCGCCAATGCGCAACCAGCGTTTAACACGCATACCCGATGTCATTGTTGTCAGGTCCTTCTTCCGAGGAGTGGGCTGCCATCAGCACAGCGCTCAAAATCGGCTGAAGAGATCACCGATGCCGCTCGGCATCATCGCTTGCGCCGTTGTGTCGTTTCTGACGGTATACCGCTCGCGGTCTGCGGCCGCAAAAGTCACACCCAGTAGCACAACCAGGAACAGGCAAATCATCAAGCGCATGGCAGTCTCCTACACCCGGCACCGGCCGATTGCAGTGTTTTTGTTTGCTGCAAGTGTTGGAGATTTGCGCGCTTGAAGCTTGGCGTTTGACGTCAGAATTTTTTCATTTCACGTCAGAGGCGATTTAACTGGGCCGCCAGTTATGCTCGGCGCCGGATATGCAGGCTTCAGTCTTCGATAAGGGGCCTGACCGAGAACACCGAAATACCCAATGGCGACATCGCGGCTTTGAACTCGACAGAGCCGTGGCGGAACGGTTGCTCCTTGAACACCATGTCAGGTAGACGCCGGATAATTTCCGCTTCGTCGACGGCCGGCGACGTCGAAGCCAATGCCGCGGCGGCAATCGCCTGAATCTCTTCGCCGGAGCTGCGGTTACCATCGCCGGTGGCGTAGATGTCGAGGTCGTAGAGCTGGTCGCCGTAATTTGACATTGTGCCGATCAGGAAGACGAACGGGCCGATTTCGGCTTCGAAAAAGTCCACGGCCTCGCCCCGGTCTATGTTCTCGGGGTCGACAACATAAGACATGCCGAGGGCTTTGAGCTTCGCGTTGAGGCGCTCGGCATACTGTTTGGGCGTGAGCCCCAAGGTTCGCCGGTATTTAATCTGGGCGCCGTCGACGTACACCGCCTCACGCGGGCCGGTCTCGTCGAAAATGGGTTGCAGGGCAGCAGGGGTGTAGTTCCAGTCCGACAACAGGGCAAAACTTGCGAGCAATACCACACCGGCGATGGCAATCACCTTCAACTGTTTGCGCGTGTTGACCGCCGGGTGCTCTTCACCGCAGGCAGGGCACGTCTTGGCGTCCGCCTCAACGGGTTGCTTGCAGGATTTGCACAACGTTTCAGTTTCAGTCATCACCACTACACCCTTATCGTCCATGATTCCACCGGCAAGCCGGCTGGCGGGCGCAAGTTTACTGAATATCCCTGGGGCCAGCAAAGGCCCTAGGGCCCGGTGGGAGCGGGCCTTGCCCCGCGATTGCGGTTTGCCAGCCACATCGCATCGCGGGGCAAGCCCGCTCCTACAGCAAGGTCCGCGGTGCTTTACAGTTGCTCGGCGTCGAGCAGGAACAAGCTGTCACTGCCCGCCCGTACACTGGCACTCAGGGAGTGGATACGCGGCAGCAGCCGGGCAAAGTAGAAACGTGCCGTGCCCAGTTTGCTGGCGTAGAAGCTATCGTCCGTGTGCGCCACGGCCACATCGGCCATCTGTGCCCACAGGTAGGCATACAGGGTGTAGCCAAACACATGCAGGTACTCCACGGCGGCCGCGCCGATTTCCCGTGGGTTACCCTGGGCACGGTCGAGTACCCAGGCGGTCAGTTGGTCGAGGTTGTCGACAGCGGCCAGCAACGGCGTGGCGAATTCGGCGCGGGAAGGCGCAAGCGACTGGGCGAACGCTTTGATCTGCGCCGACAGCGCGGCATACGCCTGGCCGCCGTCACCGAGCACTTTGCGCCCGACCAGGTCCATGGCCTGAATGCCGTTGGTACCTTCGTAGATCTGGGTAATTCGGCAGTCGCGAATCAGTTGTTCCTGGCCCCACTCGCGAATGTAACCGTGGCCGCCAAACACTTGTTGGCCATGAACGGTCGTCTCCAGGCCCATGTCGGTCATGAACGCCTTGGCCACCGGCGTCAGCAGTGCCACTTGCGCCTGCGCGCTGCGACGCTCGTCAGCGTCTTCGCTGTACTTGGCCAGGTCCAGCTGCAGGGCGACGTAGGTGGAGAACGCCCGCCCGCCTTCGTTCAAGGTCTTCATGGTCAGCAGCATGCGCCGCACATCCGGGTGCACGATGATCGGGTCGGCAGCTTGCGCGGCAGCCACCGGGCCTGTGGGCGCGCGGCTTTGCAGGCGTTCTCGGGCATACTCGATGGCGTTCTGGTACGAACGCTCGCCCAGCGCCAGGCCCTGGATACCAACGCCCAGGCGTTCGTAGTTCATCATGGTGAACATGGCGTTCAAGCCCTTGTTCAGGTCGCCGACCAGATAGCCGGTGGCGCCATCAAAGTTCATCACGCAGGTGGCCGACGCCTTGATGCCCATCTTGTGCTCGATCGACCCGCAGCTCACGGCGTTGGCCTGAGCGAGCGAGCCGTCGTCATTGACCATGATCTTCGGCACCAGGAACAACGAGATGCCTTTGGCGCCTGCCGGGGCATCCGGCAGCTTGGCCAGCACCAAGTGAATGATGTTTTCTGACAGGTCTTGCTCGCCGCCAGTGATGAAGATCTTGGTGCCGCTGACCCGGTAGCTGCCATCGGCCTGCGCTTCGGCGCGGGTACGGATCAGGCCGAGGTCAGTGCCGGCATGCGGTTCGGTCAGGCACATCGAGCCTGCCCAGCGCCCTTCATACATGGCAGGCAGGTACTGGGCCTTGAGGGCTTCGCTGGCATGGTTGAGCAGCGACAGACAGGCCCCTGCCGTCAGCATAGGGTACAGGCCAAACGACAGGTTGGCGGCGTTGAGCATTTCTTCGACTTGCGCGCCGATCACTTTCGGCATGCCCATGCCACCGTACGCCACCTCGCCGGTCACCCCTACCCAGCCATCCTCGGCATAGGTGCGATAGGCCTGCGTGAAGCCCTCCGGGGTGATGACCCGGCCTGCGTCCCAACGGCAACCCTGCTCGTCGCCGCTGCGGTTGAGCGGCGCGACCACCTGGGCGATGACTTTACCGGCCTGTTCGAGAATGGCTTTGGCGGTGTCGGCATCGATATGTTCAGCCAGCGCCGGAATCCGCGACCAGACGGCCGGGATGTCGAACACCTCGTTGAACAGGAAATCCATGTCGCGCAGCGGTGGAAGGTAATCAGACATTTTGCGAACACTCTACTTCTTGGGTGGTGTGTTTCAGCTCGCCGCCGGTGGCGGTGCTGGTGGCATCTGCCTGGGTTTTGTGACCCGGCAGGAGGAAATACGACAACGCCGGAATGAGGATCAGCGCGCCGAGCATGTTCCACAGGAACATGAAGGTCAGCAGGATGCCCATGTCGGCCTGGAACTTGATCGGCGACCAGGCCCACCCCACGACGCCCGCCGCCAGGGTGATGCCGACCAGGCCAACCACCCGACCGGTAAAGGCCACGGCATTTTCATAGGCTTCGGACAGCGGCATGCCTTTGCGCTGGTAGTGCAACTGCACGCTGAGCAGGTACAGCGCGTAGTCCACACCAATCCCCACGCCCAGGGCGATCACCGGCAAGGTCGCGACTTTGACGCCAATGCCCATCATCACCATCAGCGCCTCGCAGAGGATCGAGGTGAGGATCAGCGGTACCACGGCCACGACGGTGGCGCGCCAGCTGCGGAAGGTAATCAGGCAGAACAGCGTCACCGCCAGGTACACCAGCAGCAACATGGTGCGGTTGGCGTCGCGCACCACGATGTTGGTGGCCGCCTCGATACCGGCACTGCCGGCAGCCAGCAGGAACTGGCGATCTTCACTGCTGTTGGCCTGGGCAAAGCGCTCGGCTACCGCCACCACGCGATCCAGCGTCTCGGCCTTGTGGTCGGTGAGGTAAGCAATCACCGGCATCAGCGAGCAGTCATTGTTGAACAATTCTGCGGCGTTGACCGAAGCCTGTTGCGCCGCGTAATTGAGCACGTCCTGGTTACGCTGGATGCTGTTGAGTTTGGGGTTGCCCTCATAGGTGCCTGCGGTAATCTGGCGCACGGCGTTGGTCAGCGACACAGTCGTCTGCACCCCGGCATCCTGCTGCAGCTCCCACGCCAGGCGGTCGGCCAGCACCAGCGTCTGGTAACGCAAGCAGCCTTCAGGCGCGGTTTTGATCATCACTGCGAAGGTGTCGCTGGACAGCGCGTAGTGCCCGGTGATGTAGCTGTTATCAAGGTTGTAGCGCGAGTCGGCATGCAACTCCGGCGCACCACTGTCGAGGTCACCAATTTTCAGCTGCAGGCTCAGGGCAAAGCCCCCTGCCCCCAACAACCCCGCCACCAGCAGCGCCGCAGTGGCCCACTTGCGCGTGGTAAAGCGGTCAAGCAGGTCCCAGAGTTTGCCGAAACCACGGTGCTCAGCGGCGCGTGAGTCGATGCGCAGGGCACGTTCTGCGGCCTTGCGGCCAACGCCGACATACGACAGCGCCACCGGCATCAGCAACAGCGAGGTAAAAATCAGCACCGCCACACCAATACTGGCGGTGATCGCCAGGTCCTGGATCACCGGAATGTCGATCAGCATCAGCACGGCAAAGCCCACGGCATCGGCCAGCAGTGCGGTGACGCCAGCGATGAACAAGCGGCGGAAGGTGTAACGCGCGGCCACCTGGCGATGGGTGCCGCGACCGATGTCCTGCATGATGCCGTTCATTTTCTGCGCGGCGTGCGACACGCCGATGGCAAATATCAGGAACGGCACCAGGATCGAATACGGGTCGATGGCATAACCCAGCCAGGCGACGATGCCCAGTTGCCAGACCACCGCCGTCAACGAACACACCACCACCAGCAAGGTGCTGCGTACACAGCGGGTGTAGAGGTAGATGATCACCAGGGTGGTGACCACCGCCAGGGCAAAGAACAGCATGACCTGCATCAGGCCGTCGATCAGGTCGCCCATCAGCTTGGCAAAGCCGATCACATGAATCTTGTACGGGCCCTGCGCCTGGAATTGGCTGCGCAGTTGTTCGAGCTTTTGCGAGAACGCGTAGTAATCGATGCCGCGGCCGGTCGCCGAGTCCTGGTCGAGCAGCGGCACGATCAGCATGCTCGATTTGAAGTCGCGTGCGACCAGGCTGCCGACAATGTTGGCGCGCTCGATGTTCTGGCGCAGCTGCTCGATGTCAGCGGCCGACCCCTGATAGCTGTCAGGCATCACCGGGCCGCCCTGAAAGCCCTCTTCAGTCACTTCGGTCCAGCGCACCGCCGGGCTCCACAGCGACTTCATCCAGGCGCGGTCTACGCCCTGGCTGAGGAACAGCTCATCGTTGATTTGCCGCAGGGTTTGCAGGTAGGCCGGGTCGAAAATATCGCCCTCGGTGTTTTCCACCACCACCCGCAACGAGTTACCCAGCCCGCGCAGCGATTGGCGGTTCTCCAGGTAGTTCTGGATGTAGGGGTGGCTTTGCGGAATCATCTTCTCGAAGCTGGGCCGCAGTTCCAGGCGCGTCAGCGCCATGTAGACGAGGAGTACGGTCGCCAGCAGCATCAACAGCATGAACGGCAGTCGATGGTTGAACACCAGGCGCTCCAGCCAGTTGCCGGAGCGTCGGTCGAATTCTTCCAGGGTGCGGATCACCGGCAAGGTGTCTTGCTTGATGTTAGCCATCAGGTTTTTCTCTTGTTATGGGGACGGCAGTTATTCAGCGGCAAGTGTGCGCACGCCACGCTCACCTACCAGCACCAGGCCGCTGGCGGTATCGAAGGTCGCGGCGCTGACCGGGGTTCGTGCCGCTTGCTTGACGGTCACGAAGCTTGCGCCGTCGTCGCGGCTGTGCAGCACATCGCCGGCCTGGCTCAACAGCCAGAGCTGGCCGTTACGGTCCAGGCCACCAGCGGTAATGCTGGTACCAAGGTCGGTCGTGACGGGTTGCCACTGTTGGCCCTTGTCGGTGCTGCGCCACAGATGTCCACGCAAGCCATAGGCCAGGAGCACGCCGGGCTTGCCAATCACGCCAAAGAAGGTCCCGCGGGACGGCGTGGTCAGCTGGGTGAAGTGCTGGCCATCGTCGGCCAATTGCAGCAGCAGGCCTTGCTCGCCGGTGATGTACAGCACACCGTCAATGCTCGCCAGGCTGGTCAAGTGCAACGCCTGCGGGTTATCGCTGCGCTCCAGCCACGGGGTCCAGTGCTGACCGCCGTCGGTGGTGTGCAACAGCAAATTGAACACGCCGACCGCGAAGCCGTTCTGATCGTCCGCGAACCACACATCCAGCAGCGGTTTGTCAGCGCCCTCCTGGACCAGGCGTTCGCTCTCGGCAATCAAGGTTGGCCAGCGTTCATCGCTGGGCAGTGCCTTGCTCTGGGCCTGGTAATAGGCCAGCACTTGCTCGCCCAGCACACGTCCGTCCAGCTGTTTTTGCCAGCTGGCACCACCGTCAGTGCTGTGCAGAATGATGCCGTCGTTACCGACCGCCCAGCCTTTGTCGGCGCTGGGGAAACTGACCGCGTTCAGGTCGGCGCTGGCCGGGACCTGGGCCTGCTGCCAGTGCCCGCCGTTGTCGTCGGAAAACAGAATGTGCCCGCGAGGGCCGACCGCCACCAGGCGATCGCCGGCGCGGGTCACATCACGCAAGGCACTGACGGTTGCCAGCGCGCTAGGGGCGGCCGGCAGATCCAGCACATCCGTGTAAGGCGCAGCGTGTGCCACACCCTGAAGGGCAACCCACGTCAGCATCAACGCGGTGTAGCGTTTTAGAACATACATACCCGGTCCTCCGGATCGCCGCTGCACGCAGCAGGCTGCTCAACCAACGGCCCGGCATCACAGCGATGCCAGGCCGTACCTACCCTGTTGCCGTTCTCAGCGAATACCGGCACCGGCCAGCGACTCCGGCGACCACTGGGTTTTCGACAGCGGGTCGATGTAGCGGATGCCGCCGTAAGCGCCGACCACACCGTTGAGGTTGTAGGTGCCACCGATCAAGTCGTAGATCATGAACGGGGTGGAATCCGGGGTCTGTTTGTCGTAGCTCTGGCTGAGGAAGGCGAACGAGCCACGGTACAGTTGACCGCGGGCGTCGTACTGGTCAGAGGCCAGTGCTACCCAGCTGTCTTCGTCGAGGTAGAAGCGACGCTTGTGGTAGATGTGACGGGCGCCATCCTTGAGTTTGCCCTCGACCACCCACACCCGGTGTTTTTCCCAGCGCACGAACTGCGGGGCCAGGTGGTTAGGGGTGATCAATTGCTTGATGTCGGTGTTGTAGGTCAGCTTGTAGGTGTTGTACGGCACATACATTTCCTGCTTGCCTACCAGGTTCCAGTCGTAACGGTCCAGGGCGCCGTTGAAGACGAACACGTCATCGTAGGTACCGGAGCCCGAGGTGCCGGGGTTTGGTGTGTCGTAGGCCAGGTTCGGCGCCAGCTTGACCCGGCGTTGGCCCGGCAGGTACACCCAGGCACTGCGTGGCTGCACCAGCGGGTTGGCGGCATCGCGCAGCATCATCGCTTCACCGGCACGGCGGGCGGGGCCGGTGTACATCAGCTTCATCTGGTAATAGGTGTCTTTGGCACCGATGGTTTTATTCATGTCCTCGTAGATCGGGTAGCTGATGTTGGCCTGGCCCGTGGTCGACAGGGTCGGCACGCCCGCGGCGTCAACGTTCCAGGAGTCATACTTAGCGGCCAGGCTGACACCCTGGTAGCGCAGCAGGAAGTTCCACATGGCTTCAGCGCCGGTCTGCGGAATCGGGAACGGAATGCCCGGCAGTACGTTATCGAGTGCGCTACCGCCTTCCTGGCTGCGGGCGCCAACGGCGTTCTTGCGGGTGTTGTCCAGCACCGCTTGTGGCAACGCCACGGTACGGTGGGTCGGGTAGACATCCACCTGGAAGCTTGGGTAACGCTTGAGCAACTCTTGGGTCGTGGCAGTCAACTGACCTTTGAACTGGTCGGCGTTCTTGCCATTGATCACCAGCAGCGGTTTTTCATTGGCAAACGGGTCCGGGCGCATGCTGTCGCCGCTTTTGAAACCGGCCGGTGCTGTTACCAGGCCACCCTTGTAAGCGGGAATCGAGCCGTCGGCGTTGGCGGCCGATTCGGCGCCAATGGCAGTCAGGCTGGTGCCCAGGCGAGCAGCCTGGTCAGGGGAAACAGCCGCATGGGCGTTGCTGAGGGCGGCCAGTGACAGGCAGGTGGCCAGCAGGGTTTTCACGTAGTTCATGATGTTTGTTTTCCTGCGTAATGTCTGAAGGAAGACGTGACTTTAAAAAGTGGTTTTAACCGTCAGGTACAGCGCGCCACGGTCCTCGGTGGTGGCACCGCCACCCGAGAAGGACGAGTAGCCGCCGCCGTAGCAGGTGTAATCCTGCTCACCGTCCAGGGCATTGGGTGCCGCGCCATCGGTTTGGCCGTCGTTGCACGACTGTGTCTTGCCAAAGCTGTCGACGTACTTGAGGTCGACGAAATACTGGTTGTACACCGCAGCGCTGACGCCCACCGCGTAGTTACCAGTGTCCTCGGCGCCGCCACCCTGCACGGGTGAGACGCCATCGAGTCCGACGTTGATCGACAGCGGCATGCTCAGGTCAACGCCAGGCATGACCTGGTACCAGGTCGGGGTGAAGTTGACGGCAATACCCCAGTTATCGCGGGTCGGTTTGTCGATACCGCGGTAGCTGCTTTTGCCTTTGTACAAGGCCTCGTTATGGCCATCGAGTTTCAGCAGGTTGCTGTAGAACAGCTCGCCGAGCAGGCTGGCGCTGTCGAACAGCGGCGTATCGCCGATGGTCATCAGGCCGTTGAGGGTCCAGTGCAGGGTCTGGCCGGTGGCGCTCAGGCCGTCGCCGTCGCTGGGCACGTCGTAGATCACGCCGCTGCTTGGCAAGCGCGGTGGCAGCAAACCGAAACCACCGCCCAGGCCACCTTGTCCGGGGGCGCTGACGATGGCCGGAATGCTCGCCAGTGGCATGTTGTGACGAATGTTCAGGTCGCTACCGACGCTGATGCCTGCGACGTCTTTGGACAGGCTCAAGCCATACACGTCGATGTTGTCGGCGTAGGCGAACTGGTAGGTAGTCGATTGCAACGAGTTGTACAGGTTGCCGACCGCACCCTGGAGGCTGCCTGGCGGTGTGCCGAAGGGGCCGCGTGATACGGTCAGGCCACGGGCATCGAGCCAGGCCTGCGGGAGAATTTCCGAGGTTTTGCGGTAGTAGAAGCCCAGGGTGCCACCCAGCCATTCAGGCGACCACTTGGCCATGACGCCCCAATCACCGCGTTTGTCCGGGGTCAGGTCGTCGCCGCGACGAATGCTGGTCAACGCACCGCGTACCGGGATCAGTCCGGGCGTGCCGGTATGGCCGAGCAGAAAGCTCTGGGCGCCCTCGCCCACCACGTCCGAGCCACCGTAGTAGGTGCCCGCTTCCGGCAACCGCGCTGCATCCCAATCGAAGAAGTACTGGGCGCCGACGGTCAGCTCTTCATTCAGCAGAAACGAGGTGGACAGCTGATTACGCGGCACAAACAGTTCTTTGGCTTCGGTGCCGGGCGAGGCCGCCAGCTTGGCAAGGTCCAGGCCGGACTGACCATAGCTGAGCGAGTGCACCGGGTTGAGCAGGGTTTCACCCCAGAACAGGTTGTGTTGGCCGAGCTTGCCGCTCAGTTCCGAGCTGTCGCCGATTTCCGTGCGCATGAACACGAAGGCGTCGAGCACTTCGCCCGACGGGCCGCTGTAATAGCGTTGGGCATAGTTGCTCAGGTGCGGGCTGCCCAAGGGCGTGCCGGTACCGGGCAGGCCATTGAGGCTTGGGTTGATGCCAGAGCTGTCACCATTGCCGTTGACGAACGGGTTGGAATTGGAGCCGGTGTTGTCGTAAGCCTTGTCGTACCAGCTGGCGGCGCTGACGCGAAAGCCCATGTTGCCCTGGTAGATCACGTCCAGTTCGGTCAACAGGTCGACGCGGTTGGTGATGTTGGTGCCAGCCTTGCGGAAGTTGTAGTCGCCGTCGTTGTTGTTCGGCGTGGCCAACATGCGCTTGTCGGCACTTTCGGTGCGTACGCCGTAGTTGTACTTGACGGTATTGTCCAGGCGTACCGCCCAGTCTTCATTACCGGTATCGACTTCAAACGCCTGGGCGCCGGGCAAGGCGAGCAAGCTGATGGCGCAGGCAAGCAGGCAACGCTGCGACGGCACAGCGCAGAACATGCGGTGTTTTGGCATTACGATGACTCCACGTATTGTTATTGTTGTTTTCGCCGCCCGTCGGTTGCGGGCGTTGGTCAAGCGTCCATGCGCGATGGCAGGATTAACGGTCCAGGGTTTGAATGAAGGTTTCCGCCTGCGGCCATGGGCCGAAGCCGGCTGCCGGGTTCAAGTGGCCAACGGCGCCCAGCAGCTCAAGCTGGCTGCCCCAGCCTTCGGCCATCGCCGTAACGGCGTCGAGGCTGGCCAGGTGGTCATTGCTGCTGGCGGCAACAATGCTCGGGAACGGCAAGGGGGTAATCGGTAGCGGTGCCCAGCCGTGGGCACGCAGACTGTCCGGGCTTGGGTAAGCAGCGGGCCACTCGGCCTGCAGATCCGGTGGTGCGGCGAGTAAGGCGCCCTTGATCGGCCGGTTATAGCGCGCGGCCCAGTGGGCCACCATCAACACACCGGCGCTGTGCGCCACCAGCAGCACGTCACCGTCGATCTGTTCCAGCTCGCGCTGGATCGCCTCGACCCGGGCGTTGCAGTCAAGGCCATTGACCTGCAGCGGCGGTACGGCGCGAACTTTGGCCAGCTTGGCTTGCAACAGGGTCTGCCAATGCTCGGCGACATGGTCACGCAGGCCAGGGACGATCAGAACGGTAGCGGCGGTATGCAATCTTTCCACATCAGCACCTATGCTCAAGACAGTCAGCTCACCGACTCAGGTGAGCGCTTCGAGAGTCACAGTAATCACCCCTCCCCCCGGGTGCTTTACATTGAGCGTCAGTGACTTTTCATTTGATGACAGGGCCACGGGCAGCCGTCGGTGGGC
Organism: Pseudomonas sp. NUPR-001; assembly: GCF_052147955.1. NCBI lineage: Bacteria > Pseudomonadati > Pseudomonadota > Gammaproteobacteria > Pseudomonadales > Pseudomonadaceae > Pseudomonas > Pseudomonas sp. NUPR-001. The sequence goes on along the minus strand of NZ_CP197353.1, from coordinate 2,837,670 downwards.
AACTGTCTTACACCACCTGTAGGAGCGGGCTTGCCCCGCGATAGCGCTCTGTCAGCCACATCGCCTCGCGGGGCAAGCCCGCTCCTACAACAACCCCGCCCCCACCAGTTTGGCAAATACCGACGCATTTTCGGACGCGTCTGACATCTTTCCAAAAAAACATTGGGTAAGTTTTCCACGCCTATTTTCTACCCGTGGAAAAACAAACCCATGCCTACCTTCGCCAACGACGCGCGTTTTGAGCTGACAATCCCCTCCGTCCGCAACGACTTCAAAGTCCTGGCCTTTCACGGCACCGAAGCCATCAGCCAGCTGTATGCGATTACCGTTGACCTGGTCAGCGAGCGCAGAAACGTCGACCTCGACAGCCTGATTGGCCTGCCGGCATTCCTGCGCTTTGGCGAGAATGGCGAAGGCATTCACGGCCACATCGAAGATGTCCTGATCGGCGAGCCCGGCACCCGCCTGACCCACTATCAGCTGACCCTGGTACCGGCGCTGCATTACCTGCAGTTCAGCCGCCAACAGCGGATTTTCCAGCACATGAGCGTGCCGCAGATCATCGCCGAGGTGCTGCAGAGCCACGGCATTCAAGCGGATACCTTCAGCTTTCACGTCAGCAACTGCAGCGAACGTGAGTACTGTACCCAATATTTCGAAAACGACTACCAACTGATTTTGCGTTTGTGCAGTGAAGAAGGCATTGCCTGGCATCACCAGCACAGCCCGGAAGGTCATCATCTGGTGTTCAGCGACCACCAGACCTTCTTCCCCAAACTCGGTGCAACCCCCTATCGGCAAGGTACTGGCATGGCCGCCGAGCACCCGGTGGTCAGCCGCTTCAGCCAGCGCTTCAGCACCCGCAACAATAAAGTGACCCAACGCGCCTATGACTTCCAGCGCCCCAGCCGTTTGCTGGAAAAACAGGCCCGCGCCGACTTCAGCCCGGCCCTTGAGGACTACCGCTACCCAGCCCCCGACGAAAGCGAAGAACGCAGCAAACAGCTTGCTCGCCAGGCGCTGGAGCGGCACCGCACCGACTACCAATTGGCCGAAGGCCACAGCGACCAATCCCTGCTGCGCAGCGGCCATTTTTTCGAGCTGAGCGAGCATCCGCGCAAATCGTACAACGACTTGTGGCTGTTGCTCAGTGTGACTCACGAAGGCAAGCAGCCGCAGGTGTTGGAAGAATCGGCCAGCATCGAAAACCTGCCCGAAGGCGGTTTCAGCCAGGGCTACCGCAACCACTTCCGCGCTATCCCCTGGGACGTGTTCTACCGTCCGCCGCTGATCAAGCGTCCCGCGCAGTTGACCTACCAGACCGCCCGGGTCACTGGCCCGGAAGGCGAAGAGATCTACTGCGATGAATACGGCCGGGTCAAAGTCGAATTCCACTGGGACCGCGCCGAACTGAACAGCGACAAAAGCAGTTGCTGGCTGCGGGTGGCTTCCAATTGGGCAGGCGAAGGGTTCGGCGCGGTGACGGTGCCACGCATCGGCATGGAAGTGCTGGTCACCTATCTGGAGGGCGACCCCGACCAACCGCTGATCAGCGGCTGCATTGCCAACAAGCTCACGCCAACGCCCTACCCCTTGCCCGCCAACAAGACCAAGACCGTGTTGCGCAGCCGCAGCACGCCGGACAGCAGCGGCTACAACGAACTGTCGATCGAAGACCGCAGCGGCCAGGAGCTGATCTACCTGCGAGCCCAGCGCGACATGGAGCAGAAAATCGAAAACGACAGCCGCCTGGAAGTCGGCAACGAACGCTGGGAAACCATCAGGGGTAACAGCATTTCGGTGCTCGAAGCCGCAGACCAGCTCACGGTGACGGCTGACCGCAAGGTCGAGCTTAAAGCCAACGACTACCTGCACATCACCGACAGCAGCCACACCCAGGTCGGGCAAACGCTGGTGATCGATGCAGGGCAGCAAGTGCACATCAAGGCCGGTGCCCATGTGGTCGTCAACGCCGAGGGCAACATCAGTTTGCAAGGCGGTGGCCAGCATATCGTCATCGGCCCCAGGGGGATTTTCAGCAGCGTTCCGATCGTCCAGGGCGGCACACCGGTAGCCGCGATGCCAGCCGTGCTGTCAATGCCTGAAGGCGCTCAGACAACCAGCGCCGACCCCCTCCCTCTGGAAGCGCTGCTCAAGCAAGACGCAGTTTTCCGTCAGGCGACCTCCGGCATCTGTCCGGTCTGTGATGCCGCCCAACACGCGTCGAAAAGCGAGGAAGACCCAGCATGACCCTGACGATCCCGGACAAAGGCCTCCTTCTGCTTGACGGTGCGCAGTACGACGATGCTGTTCACTGGCTCAGCCAACACTACGGCTCCGACAATCCTTGGCCTTTGTTCAACGGTACTTTCTACGAAGCCATTGCTGGCTCCGGCCCGTTTTTACTCGATGCCTCACGCGGCAGTGCCAGCCATCGCGCATGGTGGGGCGGTGACGATTTGCAGCACGGCGTATGGCTGGCCTCTGGGCAAAGCGCCAGACAACTGCGGGCAATCCTGCAACGGCGTTTACGCGTTTTTGATGAACAGCAAGGCGAGTACTGGTTACGCCTGGCCGATGGCGCCGTGCTTGATCGCGCACGTCTGGCGGGCGCCCATTGGCCTGCGGGCTTCTGGTATGGCGTCGACAGCGTCTGGTTACGCCATGACGGCGTCTCGGTGTGCGCCTGGAACAACGACGCGCCCGAGCGTGATGCCGCTCCCGCGGACAAGGGCCTGACAGCACAAATCACCCTACCCGACGCACTCATGCACGCACTGAGCTTACCGGCCAACACGGAGCAGTTCTCATGACCCCACACGATCAAGCCCCCTACGGCACGTGCCCGCTCCTCGCGGCGGTATTGCCGTTGCGCTACGCCTTGGGCCCCACTGCGGCTATCGATACCAGCGCTTATGATCTGCCGCCACTGAGTGGTCAGTTTCCGGAACTTGGCCCGCGCCATCCAGACTTGAGCGGGCAAACGCTGAACTACACCTCCCGCTTGCTGCGCGACGGTTGGCTGTACGTGTGGCAAAGCTCGCCAGGCAAACTAGTTGAGTATCAGGTCGAAGCCGCTCTGCTCACCCAAACGAAACGTGCCGGCCGGGTGATCGATACCCGCAGCCAACCGCACTTGCTGCTCAGGGCGGGCGTGCCCGCCGGATTGGTGTGGTCGCCAGTGCGCTGGAGTGAGTCGCAGTACCAGGCGGCCAAACAAGACCCGGCTGTGCGCCAGCGCATCATGCGTACCTTTGTGCCGGGTGTGGCGCCCTTCAGTGGCCAGATCGGCGCGATCAAAGAGCAAATTGGCGAATACCGCGATCCAAACCTCTACGGTTGGAGCAGCGAACCGGCAACCGAACACGCACCCGAGTGGCCGAAAGTGCTCCGGCAGATGTCGCGTTGCGAACAGCAAACTTACGTGGTGATCGATGACGCATGGGGCGTACTGCTTGACCTCGCCGCGCTCATGCGCGCCCGTAAAGCGGGGTTTGACAATTATCAGGAACACCACGCTGAAGACTGGGCCATTGCCGGCGTCTTGCAGTCAATGATGGAGAGCGACAGGCAACTGCGAGATCAATGGCGCGAGATCACCCGTTATGAAGAGCTGAACTACGTCTGGCAAGACCAGGGCCGGCAAGAACATCACTACAGCATCGATATGCGCCGCCTGGCGCAACTGTGGGTCGACTGGTTCAACACGTTAGGGGGCAGTGGCCCGTCCACGATGGACACCGCCTGCGGTCACTTCGACCTGATCGTCCCGGCCACTCGCGAAGCGCTGGAAGTGCATTTCGCTACTGCCTGCCTGGGGCCGGCCACTACCAGCATCGGTGCCAAGGCCATCACCTCGAACCTTGAGGGAAACGCGCCAGGCAAACCCTGGTTACTCTGGGCATTGCTGGGCTTACCCAAGCGGCTGGGCATTGGCGAAATAAAAAGCCTCGTCGATTTGGCTAATGCAACCCGCGACGATGGCACTGCACTCAAAGACGGCATCACCCAACTGGCCAAGGCCGTGGCTTATGCAGCGGGGCTTAACAACGCCGCTGAAAAGCTCGCTCAACATGCCCCGGCCTCCAGCCAGGAGGCCTTGTTTCTAGCCCTCGCACCGGCTGCTGGCATGCACTTGCACCAAGCGGAAAATGCCGCCAGCACTGCCGGGCGCATCTACATGACCGCCGCCTTGGCCCGCAGCGGTCAGCGCATCCAGACTTTGGCTGTCACCCCGCGGCAATTGGGCGAGTGGTACAGCGACCAGATCGGCACCCGCAAAACGCTGCCTGCCAGACTCAAGGCGGCGCCATTGGCCAGTGCGGTGAGTGAAAGTATCCCGTTCATGCACCTGGTACCGGCGAACACCAAGCTGCCGCCATTGCCGGTCAACCTCGCCGCGAACGCCGATCTGGGCGGCGTGTTTGATGTGAAGGGGGCGTTGAGTAAGGCGCCGGTCAAGAGTTTGGTGGCATTGGTGGCGGGGGCGAATTTTGTTTGGGCGGGGAGTGAGTTTTATAACAAGCCGACCTACAAAAGCGGAGTTAGTGCAGCTGGTGCTCTATTAGGCGTTGGTGCAGCAACTGCTTCGGTATTCCAACGAGTGGCCGAAGTTAATTGGACATCAGCCGTCCGGCAAAGCGGTGGGACGTCCATTTCATCGCGGTTGCTTTTGGTCAAAGCTCTGGAACGAGCCGCCGACACGGCGTTGGCACAAAGCGTGGTTTTGGCATTCGACGTCGTGCTTTATGGGGTCGACGCGTTTGAAGCCTACGAAGCGGGCGACTTTGACACCATGGCTATTAACTTGGCATTGAGCGGCGCTTCGCTGGCCAGTATCAGCCTTCAGGTCCAGGCATTTCGGGCATTCCGCGCCGCACGGGCCGCCGTGATCGTAGGAGATGCTGCGGCTATCGCCCGAGGGGTCAACGTAGTGCCACACCTCATGGCCAAGCTGTTAGGTCTCACGGCGCTAATCGTAGGTGGGCTAATTGCCCGTCTCTATACGACAGACTCGCCACTGGAACAATGGGTGAAACGCGGTCGCTTTGGTATTAGCCCGGACACCACCTGGTCAAACAGCTATAGCCTGTCGATGGACAAGCTGTATCCCATTCTGTTTCCCGTCAGCTTTGATGCGCACCGGCTGAGAGAAATCCACCCTTATCAAGGGACATTCACCTCCACGTACCTGATCCTGAATTTGCCCGGTGAACAGGTGTCGTTGACCGATGACATGATTCACTTCAGCGGGCAGGAAGTGTGGGGCGATACGCTCGGCTACTACCCCGACGAAATCAGAAAAGTCGAATGGACGGGGGAAGACTTTGCTCCCCATAGCGGCACGCGCATTCCTGTCGCGGCCGGCATCACCCCTTATCGCCGCGTATACCATGAGGATGGCGTTCGAGACTTGCGGCGTATCGAGGGTGAATTGATCTATTCGCCACAAGAAGGGCTGACGCTGCCTGTGCTGAAAATCATGGAACGGGCATGGATATGAATACCTCAGAACAACCCCAACATAACGACTCGTCCACGGTAATACTGGAAGCGCATAAATCTACGGGGGAACAACCGATGGAGTTGTTTATCGTCGATGAGCACACCGAACACTATCTGACAATACAAACAGGCGGTGACTTTGATCGAGGCCGGCTGACGGGTGTTCTAGGTGGGATAGGTGGTTGTGGAATGATTGGGCTTGGCCTTATCGGAGCTCTACAAGCAAAGTTTGATGTTACCCATATAGCGTTTTCCTTAGGTATACCTTTGCTTTTGGTGCCGTTTCTTTGGGAAGTCTTACGCCCCCTGCCTCTCCCCATCTTATTCAACCGCCGCACCCGTGAAGTGTGTTTCGATCTCGACGGAGAACTGTTCCACGCCCCGTGGGATGGCATTACCGCAGTGGCGAATGAATTCCAACTGGTCGGCGCCCAAATGGGCAGTATGCAAAGCGCATCGCTTGAAATTCGCGTGTGGAAATTTGGGCAGCCTGAAACAGCCTTGATGATTAGCCTCGGTGCACCCTTCGGAAAAACACTGGCACTACAAAAAGGGTTCTGGGAATACATCCGCGCCTACATGAACAATGGCCCTTATTTCGATGAACACGGTAATCACAGCGAGTCAGATGCGTTTGTAAAAAGCCAACTGGCCGCGCGTTTCAAAATGAGCGACAGCTTTAAACATACCCTCGCACGGATAAAGCAGGCAAAAAAAGATGCAGGAGGTAAAAATTACTTGGGCGCCGATGATGTCGCGATGCTGATAATCGAGCCAATGCTCTACCCTAAGGATCGCATCCACGAACTCACCTATAGCATTGCCAAACGCCGCTCCCGCAATCGTTGGCCAAGCCTTGTTACTGAACGTTTAAAAGCCGACGGCCCCACTACGCGCCTTGTTGACCTGGAAGCTGAAAGCTGGGAAGCAAATAAGTGAAAAACACTGACAAGGGAAGCTCAATACCTGACACGTCCACAGCAATACTTGAGGCTGACAAGTCGACGGGGGAACAACCGATGGAGTTGTTTACCGTCGATGAGCACACCGAACATTATTTGACCTTGCAAGCAGCAGGTGATTCTGAGCGAGGCATGCTGACAGGCGTATTAGGTGGGTGGGGTGGCCTTGTAATGCTCGGTCTTGGCCTTATAGGCGCATTGCAAGGCAAACTTGATATGGTCTATATGTTGTTTTCCATAGGCATGCCTTTGTTTTTGGTTCCATTCCTGTGGGAAACCCTACGCCCCCTGCCTCTCCCCATCTTGTTCAACCGGCGCACCCGTGAAGTGTATTTCGATCACGACGGCGAACTCTTCCACGCTCCGTGGGATGGCATTACCGCCGTGGCTCATGAATTTCAACTGGTCGGCGCCCAAATAGGCAGCCTGCAAAACGCTTCGCTTGAGATTCGAGTGTGGAAGTTCGGCAAGCCGGAAACCGCTTTGATGATTAGCCTCGGTGCCCCTTTCGGAAAATCGCTGGCCTTGCAAAAAGGTTTCTGGGAATACATCCGTGCCTATATGAACAACGGCCCTTACTTCGATGAGCACGGTAATCACAGCGAATCGGATGCGTTTGTAAAAAGCCAACTGGCCACGCGTTTCAAAATGAGCGATAGCTTTAAACATACCCTCGCACGGATAAAGCAGGCAAAGAAAGTTGCAGGAGGTAAAAATTACTTGGGTGCCGATGATGTCGCGATGCTGATATTCGAGCCAATGCTCTACCCTCAGGATCGCATCCACGAATTCACCTACAGCATCGCCAAACGCCGCTCCCGCAATCGCTGGCCAAGCCTTGTTACTGAACGTTTGAAAGCCGACGGCCCCACTACGCGCCTTGTTGACCTGGAAGCTGAAAGCTGGGAAGCAAATAAGTGAAAAACACTGACAAGGGAAGCTCAATACCCGACACGTCCACAGCAATACTTGAGGCTGACAAGTCGACGGGCGAAGAACCGATGGAGTTGTTTATCGTCGATGAGCACACTGAGCATTATCTTGCCTTACAAGCACCTGATGATTCTTACCGAGGAATGCTGACAGGCATAGGCGGGCTAGTTGGCTGTGTAATGGTCGTTCTTACCTTGATGCTGGCGATGCGAGGTGTTTTCGACCCTATCACGCTTGCCTTCGGTATTAGTTTATTTCTGCTGCCATTTCTGTGGGAAACCTTGCGCCCCCTGCCTCTCCCCATCTTATTCAACCGCCGCACCCAGGAAGTGTATTTCGATCACGACGGTGCACTGTTCCACGCCCCGTGGGATGGTATTACTGCAGTGGCGAATGAATTTCAACTGGTCGGCGCCCAAATGGGCAGTATGCAAAGCGCATCGCTTGAAATTCGCGTGTGGAAATTTGGGCAGCCTGAAACAGCCTTGATGATTAGCCTCGGTACCCCTTTCGGAAAATCACTGGCTCTACAAAAAGGATTCTGGGAATACATCCGCGCCTACATGAACAATGGCCCTTATTTCGATGAACACGGTAATCACAGCGAGTCAGATGCGTTTGTAAAAAGCCAACTGGCCGCGCGTTTCAAAATGAGCGACAGCTTTAAACATACCCTCGCACGGATAAAGCAGGCAAAGAAAGATGCAGGAGGTAAAAATTACTTGGGCTTCGATGATGTAGTAATGCTGATACTTGAACCCTTGTTCTACCCTAAGGATCGAATTCACGAGTTCACCTACAGCATCGCCAAACGCCGCTCCCGCAATCTCTGGCCAAGCCTTGTTACCGACCGTTTGAAAGCCAACGGCCCCACCACGCGTCTTGTAGACCTGGAATGTGAAAACAAAGGAAAGTGTTGAGTGAAAAACAGTAATAAAGAAATCACAGCCTCGATACCCAAAACCCAGGCGCTACCCGACTATCTCCTGCGTCTGCCCGCAGAGCTCCACGGCCAGGCGGATGCCTTCATCCGCTATTTGCACGAGCTACCTGACTGGACCCCGGAAAAGTGCCCGTACTGCGCTTACCCGCACCTCAAGCGAGTCACCAGTGCAAACATGCTTCGGGCTTCGTTCCGCTGCAAAATGTGCAACGGCAAGGCAAAACACCCGCTTTTCAGTATTGGGCGCATGCACCTGTGGTCTGCCTTTGGCCACTACCTGTTAGCCGGTTGGTCTACGCAAGCGATGGCCGACGCCATGGGCTTTAGCAGAGGAGCCGCCAGCAACTGGGCCGAGTCCTTTAGTGAGTTAATGGCCAAAGAGTTTCCAGCGCTGTACCACTGTTGGTCTGCGCAACAGGATCGAACTTCCCTGCAACCCCCTGCGCATGTCGCCGCTCAGGCCCAGGCGTTCCTGGGTGGCATCTCGTATTTTCTGACCACAGCACACGCAGACTGTCCGCACTGTGGCTCACCGGATATGTATCGGATCAATCAGCGACGTCCGGATTTTTACTGCCCGGGCTGTTACAAAACGGTGAGTTTGCTCCGTGGTACGTTGCTGCACCGGATGGGTTATCCGCAGCACTGGTTGACCTTTGCCCAGGGGCTGATCGATGGCGAGAGCAGCGCTGAGTTGCGCCGACGCACGGGTCTTTGCGGATTAGCCAGCAGGCGCTGGACCAAGGCGTTTTTGACAACCATGGAGCAGCAGGGACACACCGAACTATTGGAGTGGATATCCTGGCTACGCAGTCGCCCGGTGAGGAGGTGATTGAGGGTGTGCGTGACGTTGGGCTGATGGAATCGCAAGCGCGGGGCAAGGCCGCTCCAAGAGCTGGGAGTGGCTAAGCTTATGCCGGTGAAATATTCGGCCTCGGCGGCCATAACCAGCTTTTCATTTCACGACAGTCAGGCTATAAAAAGCGACCCGCCACAGAAGCGGGACGCCTAATGAGAACGCGTGGAAAACAATAAAATGACCGCCCTTGTCCGTGCTGCAAGCTTGACCAATTACCTCGAGGTGTCACGTCACCTGGGCCTCAATCCTCAGGCCCTGCTCGCTCAGGTGGGCATCAGCGCCGCGCTGCTCGAAGACCCCAACCAACGTATCGCCGTATCCTCGGTCATTACCCTGCTGGAAGAGTCGGCGCGGGTCAGCGGCTGCGAAACCTTCGGCTTGCGCATGGCCGAATTGCGCCAGTTGTCCGATTTTGGCGAGATCAGCCTGCTGCTCAGCCACCAGCGCACCCTGCGTGACGCCCTGCAGGTGATCGTGCAGTACCGTCATCTGCTCAACGATGCCTTGGCCATCCACATCGAAGACGCCGGAAAAACCGTGATTATCCGTGAGGAAGTGGTCAGCGAGCGGCCGCAAGGCAGCCGTCAGGCGACGGAACTGGCCATTGGTGTGTTACGCCGCTTGTGTGCGGCATTGCTCGGTGCCCACTGGCACCCGATCAGCGCCAATTTCACCCACAGCGCCCCGGCCGACCTGGCCATTCACCGGCGGATTTTCGGCTGCAAGCTGGAGTTTGGCAGTGAATTCAACGGCATCGTCTGCCCGGCCGCGGACCTCGATGCAGCCAACCCGCTGGCCAACCAGGCCATGGCGCGCCTGGCCCAGCGCTACCTGGACACCCTGCAGGCAGGCGGCAAGCAGTCGCTGGAGCTGGAGATGCGCAAGATCATCTACCTGCTGCTGCCCATGGGCCGCGCCACCATCGAGCAGGTCGCGCAAACCCAGGGCATGAACGTGCGTACCCTGCAGCGGCGGCTGGAGGAATGCGGCATAACCTTCAGTGACCTGATCAACAGCGTGCGCCGCGACCTGGTGATCCGCTATCTGGAAAACCCCAGCTACTCGCTGGGGCGTATTGCCGACATGCTCGGCTACTCGATGCCAAGCTCGTTCACCCGCTGGTTCATTGCCCAGTTCGGCATGCCGCCTGCCACCTGGCGCGCACAGCATCTGAACACACCGCGCTAACCGATCTGTGGGAGCGGGCTTGCCCCGCGATTGCGGTGTGTCAGTCACATCGCATCGCGGGGCAAGCCCGCTCCTACAGGCCCCAGTGCATCAATGCCAGCACCAGCAGTACCAGGAACACTGTCTCGCCCAGCATCAAGGCAATCGGCTTGAAGCCCACCTTGGCCAGTTCCTTGAGCTGCGTCTTCATCCCCAGGGCGCTGATGGCCACCACCAGGCACCAGCGTGACAGGTCGTTGACGCCGCTTTGTACCAGGGTTGGCACCCAACCGGTGCTGTTCAAGCAGGCCAGCAGCACAAAGCCCACCGCAAACCAGGGCAACAACGGTGGCCGCTGCCCCGAGGCATCATCGCCAGCGCGGCGGGTGATCATCGCGGCAACGACAATCACTGGCAGCAACATCGCCACCCGCATCAGTTTCACCACGGTGGCGATATCACCGGTCTCGGTGGACATGCTGTAGCCCGCCCCCACCACCTGCGCCACATCGTGGATGGTCGCACCGAGGAACACCCCGGCCTGAGCAGGAGAAAGATGCAGCCAACCGGCAATCATCGGATAAAGAATCATCGCCAGGGTCGACAGCGCCGACACACCGATCACGGTAAACAGCGTGGCATGCTCTTTCTGTTTGTGCGCGGGCAACGCCGCCGCCAGCGCCAACGCCGCCGACGCGCCACAGATGGCTGTCGCACCACCGGTCAGCATGCCGAACAGGCGGTTGAAGCCCAGCGCCTTGGCCACCACCATCGAGACACTGATGGTCACCACAACGATGATGATCACCAGTGCAACAGGCTTCCAGCCCAGGCTGGCGATCTGCTCCAGGGTAATGCGCATCCCCAGCAGCGCAACTCCGACACGCAGCACTGTACGCGCGGTAAATTCGATCCCGGCTTTGCACGGCCCGTCGGCGGCGAGGAAGTTCAAGGCCATGCCCAGCAACAGGGCAAACAACATCACCGGCGCCTGGTAATGCTCGCTGAGAAAGGTCGCGGCGCCGGCAGCGATCAGGCTGACCATAAAGCCCGGTGCCAATGTGCGGATGCGCTGGTTGGCAGCGCTGATTGCAAGGGTACTCATTGCCCTGACTCCTCGGCGTCGAGAACGATATACAGCTGCTCGCCCTCACGCTCGACCGGGTAATTGGCGACTTTCAGCGCCGTGGAATTGAGCAGATAGCCGCTGGCCAGGTCGAAACGCAGGCCATGGGCGCAACACTGGATCACCCGCCCTTCCAGGCGCCCACCGCACAACGACGCGCCCTGATGCGGGCAGCTGTCATCGATGGCGTAGAACTGATCGGCGACGTTGAACAGGGCCAGGCTCTTGTCGGCAAAGCTCAACAGCACCCGGCTGTTGCGTGGCGGTACTTTGGCCGCCGGCACAGGGTAGCGATTGCTCATGCCGGTACCGCCGCACCCAGCGCCTCACGCATGACTTCAAGCAGCACGGCGGCAGGCTGCGCGCCGCTGACGGTCAATCGATCGTTGAAACGGAAGCACGGCACGCCGTTCATTGCCGCATCGCTGAAGGTGACGAACGGGCTGGCGTCACCACGCAGGCAATCGGCGACCTGCGCCGGGTTCAAACCACAGGTCTTGGCGATGTGCAGCAAGGTCACCGGATCGCCGAGGTCTTTGCCGTGTTGAAAGTAAGCAGCAAACAGCTCAGCCAGCAGCGCTTCAGTAAGCTGCGCGTTGCCCATACTGGCCGCACGCTGCAGCAAGCGGTGGGCATCGGCGGTGTTGGGCATACGGCTGATGCGCGCAAAGTCGATGCTCACACCGGCGGCTTCGGCGGCGCCACGCACTTGTGCCTGGCGCTGGCGCACGGCGGCTTCGCTGCCCAGACGCTTGCGGTAGAACGCTTCGAACGGCTGGCCGGTCCTGGGCATGTCCGGCAGCAGTTGCACGCCACGCCAGTGCTGGGTGACCTGCAGCGTCGGCAGTTCTTCGCGCAGTTGCTCAAGCGCTACCTGTAAATGGCGCTGACCAATCAGGCACCACGGGCAAATGAAGTCGAAAAACACTTCGATGGACAACACGGGTTTCACGGTTTTATCTCCTGAATCTGCGCCGCGCCAGGCGTTGTGTGCTGCTGGCCGGCCAGACGAGCCATGTCGCTGTGGTAATGGCGCTTGGCAATAAAGAACACCGCCGCAGCGGCGATACTGATCAACGGCACCAGCTGGAATGCTGCCTGCAGGCCGATCAGGTCGGACACCCGGCCGGTAATCAGCGGACCGGTGGCCAGGCCCAGCAGGTTGTTGGCCAGGGTCAAGGTGGCGAAGGCGGTGCCATGCACCGAGGCGTGGGTCAGGTTGGCGACCATGGCGCTGGAGGGGCCGTTGGTGCCCACAGCGATCATCATGCCCAGGCAGATCAGCACCAATTGCGCGGTGCCTGCAGGCAAGGCAAAAGCCGCCGACAGCAACAGACAGCTGCCCAGGCAATAACCGATCGCCAGGCTGATTTTACGGTCCGGGCGCTGACGGCCCAGGCGGTCGCAGAGCATGGCGCAGATAATCGTACCGATGCCGCTGCACAACACGATGATGGCCGCGAGCACGCCAGCCTGGTCGGTGCCCATGGCGTAATATCGGTTGAGGTAACTGGGCATCCACACGATCACCGTGCCGCCGACGAACAGCTGCAGGCCACTGGCGACATACGCCGCAATCACCGAGCGGCTGCTGTACAAGGTGCGCAGTGGGCGCTCCGCCTTGCAGGGGGTGGTGCCGCGTTTTGGCGAAATCTTCGCTTCCTTGACCAGCAGCGGGTAGAGCAAGGCCAGCAGCAGGCCGAAAAACGCCATGCCGGCAAACGCCCAGCGCCAGCCAAGGTGCTGCGCCATCACCCCGCCCAGGGCCATGCCCAGGACCGAGCCGAACATGCCACCGGCCATGAACGCACCGGCCAAAGTGGCGCGCATGTCGCGGGGGAATACCGCAACGACCACGGCGATGCCGACGCTGCCATAGGCGGCTTCGCCGACACCCACCAGAAAGCGGGCAATAAACATTTGTTGGTAGTTTTCCGCCAGGGCGCAGCCCAAGGTCGCCAGGCTCCACAGCACGGCCATCAGCACCAGGCTTTTGACCCGGCCAAAGCGGTCGGCCAGCAACGACAGCGGAAAGGTCAGCAAGCCGACCATCAAGGCGACGATGCCACTGAGCAGGCCCAGCTGGCTGTCGGTCAGGGCCCATTCGCCCTTGAGCAGCGGGAAAACCGCATTGAGGACCTGACGCGACATGTAGTCGGAAATCAGCAGGCCAAACGTCAAAGCGAAGACAATCCAGGCATAGCGCCGCGGAATGCCTTGGGAAGTGTCAACACCATCATCTGCGGCGCTGGCGATATAGGCGGCCATAGTGCCTCCTCGGTTGTCTGGCGTAAGTCTTGTTGTTATCGGAAGCCTGACTGACAACGTTGCGATTGAGTGGGTCGGCACCGCCGTCTCGGGCCGACCCTGCCCCATCAGCCGCGCTGCGGTACACCCTTCTGGCCAGGCTGGCGGTTCGGTGCCATGCCGTTGGCTTTGAGTGTTTCCTCGATGCTGCTGTACTGCTCACCAATGCGATAAATCGCACGTGCTTCTTTACCGTTGGCCACTTCACGACCCAGTTCATGGGCAATGCGCACGGTCTGCTGAATCTGCTGCACCGAGCTGAAGCGCTTGCCTTGATGGTCGATGATGGTGTCTTCGTTGCCGCAGCGTGCGTGCAGGCCCATGGCCATAGCCATGGCGTTGAACGGCAGCACGTTTTTGAGCAGCGATTCCGAGGTCAAGGTGCAGCCATCTGGCGCGCGGTGAATGAAGTTGAAGAAGTTGAACGGGTTCGGGCCGTCAAAACCACCACCGATGCCGATCCAGGTCAGGTTCAGCGGGCCCATGTAGTCGCCACGGCGCACGATGCGCTCAAGGGTTTCCAGGGCATGCATGCCGGTCAACTGGAAGTGTGGCTGAATCTTGGCGTCTTGCAGACGGCGCAGGTGCTCACGTACCCAGGCTGGGCCTGCCGGTACGGTCATTTCGCTGTAGGCGGCCTGGAATGCTGGATTGGCCAGCGAGGTACCTTCCAGGTACTCCGGATACAGCAGTTCCATGATGTTCATTTGCGTGGTGTTGATCGCCACAGTGACCTGATCAGGCTTGGGCGTCAGATCGGCAAGCATGTGCCGGGTATCGTCCGACAGCCACTTGGCCGCTTCGCCGTCACTTTCCGGGGCGAACGAGATCGAACCGCCCACCTGGATAATCATCTCCGGTACGGCTTCACGCACACCGGCAATCAATTCGTTGAATTTGGACAGGCGTTTGGAGCCCTTACCGTCCAGTTCGCGCACATGCAGATGGAGCACAGTGGCCCCGGCTTCATAGCAGTCAACGGCCTTTTGCACCTGCTCGTCCATGGTCAGCGGAATGTCTTCGGGGAAATCCTCAGGCATCCATTCCGGGCCATACGGGGCCACGGTAATCACCACCTTATCCATGTTTTCCGGGTGCAACGAATCGTCGAAGAATTGCATGTTTCAGTCCTCGGTATTGTTATTGTCTTGGCTGCGCTTTGCGGCGCTGGGGTACTGCTGGTCCGGCCTTAGAAGGTCAGGTCACCCTTGATGCCGGCGCGCTCCATCTTGCGGTGGCACGGCGGGTAGTCCATGACCGCGTAGTGTTGGGTGCTGCGGTTGTCCCAGATCGCTACGCTGTTAGGCTTCCAGCGCCAACGCACCTGGTACTCGGGCAAGTAGGCCTGGCTGATCAGGTAGCGCAGCAACTCGCCGGCACCGGGGTTGGCGTCCTGGCCGAAACGCACCCGTTGCGGGGTGTGGAAGTTGGTGAAATGGGTGGTGAAGGCGTTGACGAACAGCACCTGCTCGCCGGTTTCCGGGTGGGTACGCACCACCGGGTGTTCGGCGTCGGGGTACTGGGCCTTGAGCGCCAGGCGCTTTTCGATCGGCATCGCCGCGCCAAAGCTGGCCTCGATGCTGTGCCGGGCGCGCAGGCCTTCAATCTTCTGCTTCACCTCATCCGGCAGGTTCTGGTAGGCCAGCACCATGTTCGCCCACATGGTGTCGCCCCCTACTGGCGGGCATTCCACGCAGCGCAACACGCAGCCCATCGGCGGTGCTTCGCGCCAGGTGGCATCGGTGTGCCAGGCATTTTCGTAGCGGTCGGCGGGCTGGTCCGGGCGCTTGTAGATCTGTACCAGGCCCGGGTGCTCCGGATCGCTACCGGCCACCGGGTGGTCCTCCAGATCGCCGAAACGCCGGGCAAAGGCCACATGTTCGGCGCGGCTGAAGTTCTGATCGCGCAGGAACAGCACGCGGTGCTTGAGCAACTGCGCACGGATCTGGTCGAAGAGGTCGTCATCGTGCACAGCATCGGCCAGGTTTACCCCGGAAACCTCAGCGCCAATGGCGCAGGTCAATTGTTCGATATGCATGCTGCAACCCTCTTCAGATGACGAAGATCGACGAACCGGTGGTTTTCCGTGCTTCCAGGTCGCGATGGGCCTGAACGGCATCCTGCAGGGCGTAGTGCTGATTGATCTCGATCTTGATACGACCGCTGCTGACGTGATCAAACAGTTCACCGGCCAAGTCGGCTTTCTCTGCCGGATCGGCGATGTAGTCGGCCAGCGCCGGGCGGGTCAGGTGCAGCGAGCCCTTCATCGCCAGAATCTGCGGATCGAACGGCGGGATGGTGCCCGAGGCAGTACCGACGCACACCATCAGGCCGCGACGCTTGAGGGAATCGAGCGAGGCCATGAAGGTGCTCTTGCCAACGCTGTCGAACACCACGTTGACGCCGACACCGTCGGTCAGCTCACGCACACGCTTGGCCACGTCTTCGTGGCTGTAGTTGATGGTGTGGGTGCAGCCATGGGCGCGCGCCACTTCCGCCTTGGCATCGGTGGAGACCGTGCCGATCACATTCAGCCCCAGCAGGCGCGCCCACTGCGACACGATCAGGCCAACGCCACCGGCGGCGGCGTGCAGCAAAATGCTGTCACCCGGCTTGAAGTCGTAAATGCGGCGCATCAGGTAGGCCGAGGTCAGGCCGCGCATGGTCATCGCCGCTGCGGTTTCAAAGGCGATGGTTTCCGGCAGTTTGATCAGTGCAGCTGCGCCAATCAGGCGCTCGGTGCAATACGCACCCAGGGTGTTGAGAAACCCGGTGTAAGTGACCCGGTCACCGACCGCGACGTTGGTGACCCCCTCGCCTACCGCCTGCACCACGCCGGCCGCTTCCACGCCCATGCCGTTGGGCATCGGAATCGGGTAGGTGCCGTTGCGGAAATAGGTGTCGGCGTAGTTCAGGCCAACTGCGACCTGGCGCAGGCGGACCTGGCCTGGGCCTGGCTCGCCGACTTCGGCGTCTTCATAGCGCAATACTTCGGGACCACCGGTCTCGTAAAATCGTACGACTTTGGACATTCTTGTCACTCCACTCTTGTTCTTGATGCACTGCGTCAGTACAGGTTGAGTGGACAATAAGCCTTACGCTTTGGGGGTGCTTCGCATCCGGCGACAAGGCGTTTTCATTTCGTGACAACGCTTGTAGGAGCGGGCTTGCCCCGCGATAGCGGCGGTACTGACACACCGCAATCGCGGGGCAAGTCGGATCGCCGCACCGCCGCTCCCACTGCGGTGGCTGCCTGTATGATGCGCGAGCCTTTCCACCACTGCTGAGAGTCACGCGATGAAATCCCCGGCCGGTTTGCTCCTTGCAGCGATTGAACTCGACCGCGACAGCGCCACCCCGCTGTACCGTCAGTTGTACCTGCAGATCCGCAAGCAGATCCTTACCGGCCGCCTGCAAGGGGGCATTCGCCTGCCGTCGACACGCACCCTGAGCCAGGAGCTGAAGCTCTCGCGCATCACCCTGCTCAATGCCTTCGATCAATTGATCGCCGAAGGCTTTCTGGTGTCACGCACCGGGGCCGGGACCTACGTGGGCGACGAGTGGGAACGCTCAGGGCACACCGAGCCACCTCCTCCAGCGCCGCCGCAACTGTCAGACCTGAGCCAATCGATGCTGTCCCTGCGCAGCCATCATTTTCGCGGGGTGTCGTATGCACACTACAGTGCCGACACCCCTACTTCGTTCCTGCCCAGCCACGGCGCCTTCGAAGCCTTCCCCCAGCACCTGTGGAAGCGCCTGCTCGCCCGCCACAGCCAAAAACCCAGCAAGGACATGCTCGGCTATGGCGAACTGCAGGGGCTACAGGCTTTGCGTCAGGCCATTGCCGAATATGTCTTTGATGCCCGTGGTATCGACTGCAGTGCCGAGCAGGTGGTGATCGTCTCGGGTGCGCAACAAGCTTTCAACTTGTTGGCCATGCTGCTGTTGAACCCGGATGACCCGGTGTGGATGGAAGACCCGGGCCACATTGCTGCGCGCATCGCCTTCCAGGCCCACGGCTGCCGGGTCACACCGGTGCGCATCGATGAGCAAGGCATCGATGTGCAGCAAGGCATTGCTGAATGTCCTGAGGCGTGCCTGGTATTCACCACCCCTTCGCGCCAGCATCCGTTGGGGGTCACCCTCAGCCATGCCCGACGCCTGCAGTTGATCGACTGGGCCGCCGCCCATCAGCGCTGGGTCATCGAAGACGACTGCGACAGCGAACTGCGCTACAGCGGTCGGCAATTGCCGGCGCTGTACGCCATGGACCAGAGCGACCGGGTGATCTATGTCGGCACCTTCAGCAAAGTGCTGTTTCCGTCGCTGCGCCTGGGTTATGTGGTTCTGCCGCCGGCGCTGGTCGAGCCGTTTTGCACCCTGCGCGCGGTGCTGGACCGCAGCCCGCCGACCCTGTTGCAGGCGGTGACCGCCGATTTCATGAGCGAAGGCCACTTTATCGGCCATATCCGCCGCATGCGCGCGCTGTACCAGGCGCGCCAGAGCTGCCTGGTGGGGGTGCTTGAACGCCGCCTTGGCCACTTCCTGCGCATTACCCCAGTTGAGGCCGGCATGCACCTGATCGCCTGGCTGCCAGCGCACCTCGACGACCAGGACATCGCCCGGCAACTGGCGGGGCACGGCGTGCACACCTACGCCCTGAGCGATTACTGCCTGCAGCGCTACCTGCCGCCTGCGCTGTTGCTCGGCTTTGCCGGTACCGCGCAGGCCGAGGCCGAAACCAAGGTCCAGGCCCTGGTTCAGGCCCTCAAGGCGCTGGGGCAGCCGGTCTAGACAGCGGCCAGTGGCCTTATCATTTGCTTCGTAATGGATCTATCGAGAGTTCCCCGCCGGCGCGATAAAGAACGCGCCGGTAGAACCGGTGCCCGCACCAGGAACGACTCGAATGAATGCTATCCAAGAACGCTTCACCCGGTTGCTCGATAACAAGACCCAAGGCGCCGCAGCGCCGGTGCTGTTGACCCGCGAACTGGCCACCCGCCTGATCGAGCGACTCGACCAGGTTCGCCTGTTCGCCCATGCCTATCCGTTACTGACCAACCTCACCCACGGGCGGCTGACGCCGTTCGACCTGCTCGACTTCGCCTACCGTCACGAGCTCAAGGGTTTGAGCCTGCATATGCTCGACGGTGAGCACAACAGCCTGTCGCAGATGAATGCCGAGCAGTTGCGCACCTTTGCCGACAAGGCCCGGCAACTGGAGCTCGACGTGCACCTGGAAATCAGTAGCACGCTGAAGCCGGACGTTGATGCGGTGATCGCCGTGGCCAAGGCGATTGGCACGCGCAATATCCGCGTGTATTCGCGCTATGAAGGCACGCTGTCGCAGGTCATGGACCGGATCGGCGGCGATCTGTTGTACCTCGCGCATCAGGCCGACGCCCACGACCTGTACTTCGACTTCGAACAACACGAAGAGCTCAAAAGCGACGAAATTGCCCAACTGCTGCGCCAAGCCAACCATCCGCGCCTGCATGCCCTGTTCGACTTCGGCAACATGATCAATGCCTGCGAGCAACCGCTGGCGGCACTGCACAACCTTGCGCCGCACATCCGCCAGGTGCACCTCAAAGGCGTGCGCGTGGTGCCGGAAGCCTCAGGCTTCGGCCATTACGGCGTGCTGCAAGGCAGCGCTGAAGACGACCTGCCCAGCGCGCGCATGGTCTTCGAGTTGCTGATGCTCGGTGAACAGCAGCCACAAGTGATCGCCTTCATCCTCGAACAGGAAAACCACTACATCGCCCCGGCGTTCCGCCAGTCCGACGAGCCTGCCGATCCCTTCATCGCCTACCGCGAAATGAGCGACACGCCGCTGCCCGCCGGCTTCACCCTGGAGCAGATGCTGGCTGGCGAACAGCGCTGGGCCAACAACCAGGTGAGCTACGTCAAAGGCCTGCTCGCCGAGCTGCGCAGCCTCGCTGAACTGCACTTGGCCACACCCGCGAGCGTGTGACGTCGCCACTACCCACTACGCCTGGAGAATAACAATGACTGCACACGACAAGGCCAAATGGTTCAAATTCCTCATCCTGATCCTCGGTGGCGGCACCATCTACAAGCTGGCCAACCTCAAGGACGCCTTCTATGTACCGATGCAGACGTTCATGGGCTTGTCCCATACCGAAATCGGTCTGCTGCTCAGTGCCAACGCAATCATCGCCACTGGCCTGTTCGTGGTCGGCGGCATGCTCGCCGACCGCTTTGACACGCGCAAACTGATCCCCCTGGGCTTGCTCGGCACCGGCGCACTGGGCCTCTACCTGGCGACCTTTCCGCCGTTCAGCAGCCTGATGATCGTCTTTTGCCTGCTGGCCGTGTGCGCCGACTGCATCTACTGGCCAGCACTGCTCAAAGCCATCCGCGGCCTGGGCAACGACCAGGAACAAGGCCGCCTGTTCGGCCTGCTCGAAGGTGGCCGCGGGGTGATCGACACCCTGGTCGCGTTTTCAGCGCTGGGCGTGTTCATTGTCATGGGTGCTGCCGAAGCTGGCCTGAAGGCGGCCATCCTGTTCTATTCGCTGATCGACATCGGCGCAGGCGTGCTGACCTGGTTCCTGCTCAGGGGCAACCAGACCGCAGCCAGCACCACGGTGAAGAAAAACCCGTTGGCCAACCTGATGGAAGCCATCAAGGTGCCGGCGATCTGGGTAGTCAGTTGCAACGTGTTCATGGTCTACATCGTGTACTGCGGTTTGACCTACTTCATCCCCTACCTCAAGGAAGTCTACGGCTTGCCGGTTGCCCTGGTTGGCGCCTACGGCATCATCAACCAATACATGCTGAAGATCCTCGGCGGCCCGGCGGGTGGTTTCATAGCCGACAAGTACTGCAAAAGCCCCAGCCGTTACCTGAAATGGGCGTTCCTGGCGCTGTTGCCGATGATGCTGATCATCCTCATGGTGCCCAAGAGCCCGGGCTACATCTACGCCGGCATGGCCGCGACGCTGTCGTTCGCCTTCATCGTCTTCTCGATGCGTGGGGTGTTCTGGGCGCCGATGGGCGAAGTGGGTATTGCCCCGCACATCACCGGCTCTGCCTTCGGGATTGGCTGCCTGATCGGCTATGCGCCGGGCATGTTCGCCTATGTCGGCTACGGTGCGATCCTTGACCACTTCCCCGGCCAACAGGGGTACAACTATGTGTTCATGACCATGATGGGACTGGCGCTGGTGGGCTTTCTGGTAGCCAGCACGATGTACCGCTTGGTGCGCCGCAACGCACAGGTGTCGATGCAACCTGTAGCAGGGTAACGCCTGCACCTTGCACCCTTCTGTGGGAGCGGGCTTGCCCCGCGATTGTGGTGTGTCTGACACACCGTAATCGCGGGGCAAGCCCGCTCCTACAGAAGGGTGCTTACATTTCGACTTGTGTACCCAACTCAATCACCCGATTGAGCGGCAAGTTGAAGTACTTGAGGTTGCTGTTGGCGTTCTTCAGCAAGAACGCAAACAGCGCTTCGCGCCACCGCGCCATGCCAATGCGCTTGGTCGGAATCACCGTCTCGCGGCTCAAAAAGTAGGTGGTGCCCATCGGGCTGAAATCCAGTGCCGGTACATGGCACAGTTGCAGCGCCGCCGGTACGTCAGGCTCCTCGATAAAACCGAAGTTAAGGTTGACCCGGTAGAAGCCATCACCAAAGTCCTGCACCTCGAAGCGCTCAGCCACCGGCACCCGCGGGCGGTCTTGCGACACCACTGTCAACAGCACCACGCGCTCATGCAGCACCTGGTTATGCAGCAGATTGTGCAACAGCGCATGGGGAACCGCATCGCTACGGGCCGTCAGGAACACGGCCGTGCCCTGAACGCGATGCGGCGGTTGCGCGGCAATACTGCTGATGAACAACGGCAGCGGCAGCGCCGACTCATCCAGACGCTCGACGATAATCTTGCGCCCACGCTTCCAGGTGGTCATCAGCACGAACAGCACGATACCGGCAATCACCGGGAAGGCGCCGCCCTGGAAGATCTTCGGTGCGTTAGCGGCAAAGTACAGGCCATCGACCAGCAAAAAGCCGAGCAACAGCGGAACCGCCAGCCAGCGTGGCGCTTTCCACAACAGCAACACTACCGCTGCCGACAACAAGGTGGTGATCAGCATGGTGCCGGTCACCGCTACCCCGTAAGCCGCCGCCAGGGCACTGGACGACTCGAAGCCGAGCACCAGCAGCACCACCCCGACCATCAACGCCCAGTTCACCGTGCCGATGTAGATCTGCCCTTGCTCCTGGCTGGAGGTGTGCTGGATGAACATGCGCGGCACATAGCCAAGCTGAATCGCCTGGCGGGTCAGCGAAAAGGCCCCGGAGATCACCGCCTGGGAAGCGATGATGGTTGCCAGGGTGGCGAGCCCGACCATCGGCAACAGCGCCCAGCTCGGTGCCAGCAGGTAGAACGGGTTGCGCACCGCCTCCGGGTTACCGAGGATCAGCGCGCCCTGACCGAAGTAGTTCAACACCAGACCCGGCAACACCAGCAGGAACCAGGCGCGGGCAATCGGCTTGCGGCCAAAGTGGCCCATGTCGGCATACAGCGCCTCGGCACCGGTCAAGGCCAGCACCACCGCCCCCAGAATCGCCACACCAATGCCCGGGTGCACCAAAAAGAACTGCACCGCCCAGGCCGGATTGAGTGCCAGCAGCACTTCCGGACGCTGAACGATGCCATAGATGCCCAACGCCCCGAGCACACTGAACCACAGCACCATGACCGGCCCGAACAAGATGCCAATGCGCGCCGTGCCGTGTTTCTGGATCAGGAACAGCCCCACCAGCACCACCAGGGCAATCGGCACCACCCAGTGTTCAATGCCGTCGAACGCCAACTGCAGGCCTTCAACCGCCGACAGCACCGAGATCGCCGGGGTGATCATGCTGTCGCCGTAGAACAGCGCAGCGCCGAACAAGCCCAGCAGCACCAGCACCCGACTCAGGCGTGGAAAAGGCGCTGCTGCACGCCGTGCCAACGCGGTCAGGGCCATGATGCCGCCCTCGCCCTGGTTGTCGGCACGCAACACGAACAGCACGTACTTGAGGGTCACCACCCAGATCAACGACCAGAACACCAGCGACAGAATGCCCAGCACACCGTCATGGTTGGCCTGCACGCCGTAATGGCCGGCGAAGACTTCCTTGAGGGTGTACAGCGGACTGGTGCCGATGTCGCCATAGACCACGCCAACGGCGGCGATCAACAGGCTCAGTGACGAAGTCTTTACGGGGGAATGGGGTGTTGCGGAAGTTGCGGCTTGGCTCACGGTAGAACGTCTCGGAACGGAAGGGCCTGAAAACGCTTGTCAGTATCCCTGTGTGTGTTCCGAGACTCCGTAAAATCTGCGTAAAATTTTCTTACACTTTAACCTGTGGGGGCGGGCTTGCACCGCTATCGCGGGGCAAGCTGAACTGGTCAAGTAATCCTGGACACCCGTTAAGGTTTACGCCGCCAGCTTCTCTGCCTCGACCGGCGACCGGTATCCGTTGTAGCTGTGAGGCCTAGTGGTGTTGTAGCGGGTGATAAAGCGCTGCACATCCATTCGGGCCTCATGCTCCGAGTCGTAGCCATCTTCGGGTACCCACTCAGATTTCAGGCTTCCAAAAAACCGCTCCATCGGGGCGTTGTCCCAGCACTCGCCTTTACGGCTCATGCTCTGCCGGTGCCCATGCTCGCGCAGCTCATTTCTGAACTTGTGGCTGGTGTACTGACAGCCTTGGTCAGAGTGAAATAGCACACCCTTGGGGCGTCCGCGCAGCTCGGTTGCCATGCGTAAGGCCGCGCAGGTCAGTTCAGCATCCGAGATCATCGAGAACGACCAGCCGACAATCCGCCGTGCAAACAAGTCCAAGACAGCCGCGAAGTACAGCCAGCGCTTACCAGCCTTGATGTACGTTACATCTCCGCACCAGACCTCATTTGTCGCCCGCACATCGAATTGCCGTTTGAGCTCGTGCGGTGCGGTCAGGGCTTCAACGCCTGAAGATTTGTATTTGTGGCGTCTGCGTTGACGGCTGCTGATCCCAGCTTCTTGCATCAGGCGGCGCGCCTTGAAGCGGCCGACTGGGTGTCCACTGGCTTGCAGCATCTTGGCCAAGGTGCGCGAACCTGCCGCCCCTCTCGACTCACGATGATGTCTGATCAACTGGGCCTTGAGTTTTTCCCGTCCGGGGTAACGCCGGTCCTTACGCTGGCGCCAGCAGTAGAAACTGCTGCGGCTGACCCCAAGCACCCGACAACACTCATTAACGCCGTATTGCTCACCCAGCTCATCGATCAACGCGAGTGATCTTTGGCGTCCAAAAGCAGGAGAGCGCTGGCCTTTTTTAGGATTTCGATATCCCGGTCTTTCTGCTTGAGCAGGGCTTTGAGCCGTTGGATTTCCTGCTGGTCTGCCGTTATTGCCTTGGCACCCACAGGGGTTAAGCCTTGACGCTCCTGGCGCAGTTGATCGACCCAACGACGCAACGCTGTAGGGCCAATGCCTAAACTGGCACAGACCTGTGGAACTGATTGGCCTTCGTCCAGCACCATGCTGGCCGCCTGTAGCTTGAAGTCACTCGAGTAAGAATTACGCATATCCAAACACCTCAGGTTTGGGCGCCATCATAGCGCCCGATTGAGGTGTCCAGGATCATTAGGCCAGTTCAAGCCCGCTCCTACACGGAATCAGCCCAGCAATGCACTCAGGTCCAGCCCTTGCGCACCCAGCGGCGGGCACCAGTAGTAGCCACCGGTCAGCGGCCGGCTAAAGCGGTACAGTGCATCCACTACGCCGTCTTCCAGGCCACTCATGCGCCGCAGTTGCACTTCGAAGGCATCGAAGGAATAACCAAAGGCCAGAAATGCCAGCCCGGCACCCCGCTGGTCAGCCCACGGCATGGAGCGGCGGACAATGAACGCCTCGGGGTCGAAGCTTTCCTGCGCCGTACGCTTGACGTGCGCCGACGCCGGCGCGTCGTCGAGTTCTTCGTTGTCCGCGTGGCGGCGGCCAATGATGTCGTCTTGCTCGGCTTGCGGCAGTGCCTTGAAGCTGTCCAGGTCATGACGCCACAACTGGAACGCGGCGAAGCTCGAACCGTTCAGGCCCGGAACCTCCGATTTCAGCACAGCGGCCTCTACGGCGGCGTCTTCTACCGGGTTTTCCGTGCCGTCTTCATAGCCGGTCAGGTCAAAACCGCTTTTGTGGCGGAATGCATCGGTGGCTTCCACTAGGCTGAAGGCCGGGGCCAGCAGCTTTTCCAGGCGCTGGCTCAGCAACCACAGATCACCGCGGTCATCGCCACGCAGCCACAGCCACAGGTCGTGCTGGGTGCACGGGTTATCGACTGCGGCGGTCAGTTGCGGAAATGCGCGCAGGCCTTCGATGCTGCGGCCCAATGCCTGCACCAGCGGCGCGCCGAAACCGGCCACCACACGGCTGCCATCCACTTGCTGCTGCACGACGTCGAGCACTGCTGGCAGTTCGCTCGGGGTGTGCAGGCTGAAAAACAGGTGACGGGCTTGTGCGGGAACGGGAGCGGCGAGAATGCCTGGCTGGAACTGCATCGGGAGTCTGATCCTTGAGTAAAGCGCGAATGCTACTGCCTGAGGACAAGGGCGACAAGCGCGGCGGCTTGCCACAGGGGCAAGGCTTCGCGGAGTGAGAATCGCTTACACCACACACACGGAAAACCTCGCCTACACTGCCGTTCATCGTCTTTCACGCGAGCTTTCGATATGACTGCATCACCGCTGCTCAGTGCGTTTTTGCCGCTTGCCTTGGGCTTTATCATGCTCGGTTTGGGGCTGACCCTGACCCTGGCCGATTTTGCCCGGGTAGTGAAGTTTCCCAAGCCGGTGATTATTGGCCTGGCGTGCCAGATCCTGCTGCTGCCCTTTATTTGTTTCCTGATCGCCAAAGGCTTTGGCCTGGCGCCAGCGCTGGCGGTGGGCTTGATGCTGCTGGCCGCCTCGCCTGGCGGTACCACCGCCAACCTGTTCAGCCATCTGGCGCATGGGGATGTGGCCCTGAATGTGACCCTGACGGCGGTCAATTCACTGATCGCGATTCTGACCATGCCGTTGCTGGTCAACCTGTCGCTGGCGCACTTCATGACCGCCGACCAGGCGATTCCGCTGCAATTTGCCAAGGTGTTGCAGGTGTTTGCGATTGTCCTGGTGCCGGTGGCCATCGGCATGCTGATCCGCCGCCTGGCGCACGGGTTTGCCGCACGCATGGAACGCCCGATGAAGATCATCGCCGCACTGTTTCTGGTGTTTACCGTGGTGCTGGCGTTGGTCAAAGACTGGCAGACCGTTGTCGACTATGCCCCGGTCGTCGGTGGCGCGGCGTTGTTGTTCAACCTGCTGAGCCTGGGCATCGGTTATTGGCTGCCGCGCCTGCTGCAGATCCCCAAGCGCCAGGCGATTGCCATCGGCATGGAGATCGGTATTCACAACGGTACTCTGGCGATTGCTTTGGCCCTGGCGCCGACCTTGCTCAACAACTCGACCATGGCTATACCGGCCGCGTTGTACAGTTTGATCATGTTCTTTACCGCAGGCGCTTTCGGCTGGTGGGTAAGCCGCGGCCACAACGCCGCCACAGTGGGAGCGGGCTTGCCCCGCGATTCGGTGTGACGGGTGTATCACTATCGCGGGGCAAGCCCGCTCCTATACGCTTGCGCAGTTGCTGCTTCAGGCGGTGCATCGGCGGGGCATAGAGAAAGCCGAACGATACGCTGTTGTCTCGCCCTTTGAGCGCATGGTGCAGCAGGTGGGCTTTGTACAAGCGTTTGAGGTAGCGGTTGCGCGGCTGGGGCTTGAACGGCCAGTGGCGGTGCACGATGCCGTCATGGACGATGACGTAGAGCACGCCGAACGCCGCCACCCCTGCCCCCACCCACTGCAACGGCGCATGCCCGGCGCGGCCGATGGCGACCAGCGCAAAGGCGATCAACGCCAGCGCCAGCAGGTAGATATCGTTGGTTTCCAGGGCACCCAGCTGCGGTTCATGGTGCGAGCGGTGCAGGAACCAGCCCCAGCCGTGCATGATGTAGCGATGCGCCAGGTAGCCAACGCCCTCCATGGCCGTCAGGGTGCAGAGAAATACAGCAAGGTTGAGGATCATCGCAGCAGACTGCCCGGCGAAGGGTTGGCATGAAGGCGCAAAAGCCTACCACCAAGCCCGCCCGCACCCCAGCCCTTTTCATCAGGGCGCGGTTTCGCGCACGGTCACGGTGGCGGTGGTGCCTGCACGCAAATTGCCTTTGCCGACGTAGTCCGGATCGATCTCGATGCGCACTGGCACGCGCTGGGCCAGCTTGACCCAGGTGTAGCTAGGATTGACGTTGGCCAGCAGGCGACTGCCCGGCGCGTTCTCACGGTCGGTAATGGCGTAGGCGATACTTTGTACCTTGCCTTCGAATTGTTCGCCGCTCATCAACGCGATCTGCACCGGGCTGCCGGGATGGATACGTGGCAGTTTGGTTTCTTCGAAATAGCCACTGACGTAGAACGAAGCGCTGTCGACCAGTGCCAGCAAGGCCACGCCACTGCTGGCGTAATCGCCCTGGCGGGTCAGCAGGTTGGTCACATAACCACTGACCGGCGCATACATACGTGTGCGTTCAAGGTCCAGCTCGGCCTGGGTCAGCGCGGCACTGGCGAGTCGACTGTTGGCCAGGGCCAGGCTCAAGTCGGATTGCCCACGCATCAGGTCGGCCTGGGCCACTGCCACGTCGGTGCTGGCTTTTTCCCATTCTTCGCCGGAAATCGCAAAACCCTGTTTCAGGGTACGGCGCCGTTGCTCTTCGCTCTGACGCTGTTTGAGCAATGCCTGGCTGGAAACAATCTGCGCCTGTGCCAAACCTTCGTTGGCCTGAGCGACCTCCACGGCGCGGCGTGCATGCTCCACGGCCAGGGCGTAGCGTGCCGGGTCGATCTCCAGCAGCAGGTCACCTTTGTTGACGTGCTGGTTGTCTGCCACGCGAAGTTCGGTGATGCGCCCGGAGACTTCGGCCGACAATGTCACCACATCGGCCCGCACCCGGGCATCGCGGGTCCAGGGCGCGCGGGTGTAATGCTCCCAGGCAAACCAGCCGAGCAGCAATGCCAGCGCGACGATTGCCAGGGTCGATGCCTGGGCAACAAATTTCTTCACCGTTTCAGCTCCCCATGTACAGAATGATCAAGGCGCAGATGCAGCTGTACAGCGCCCCTTCGAACAACGCCGGGTGCCACACTCGCTGCATCACGCCCAGGGGCTGCAACAGCCACAGCAGCACGAACAACAGCGGCATGGCCAGCAACAGCGCCTGGGCAATGGGCGGCAGGTAGACACCACCAACTTCAAAATCAATGGGCAAGGACAGGCGCTCCTTCGGCGGCAGGGTCAAGGTAAGCACTGTAATGGCGCAAAAAGCCGGCAATCACCAGCAACGCGACACGAATACGAAACAGCGAACGCAGCTGCTCCGGCGCAGCCTGAAACTGCGCGCTGTGCAGGGCATCGAGTTCTTCACCCAGGGTTTGCAGGGTGTCGAGTAGCGTTGGCAATTGTCCCTGGGTGCGCCCGGCAACATAACGGCCAGTGCTGCGCAGCACCTGTTCCAAACGCTCGCGGGTGCTGTCCGAGAGCAACAGGTTGGCCCGGCTCTGTTCCTGCAGTTGACGCAACGCCACACCGAGGGCCATACAGGCCAGGTTGACCTCGAACAACGCCTTGGAGCGTGCATCCTGGGTGGCCGGCAGCAGGCCGAGGATCAGGGTCAGGCGGTCGACCATGCGGCTCTCGAAGGCAAACTGGCGGGCATCGGAGGTCGGCCCCTTGAGCAAGGCATAGACCTGCTCACGGGTTTCCCGAAACAGCCGCTCGATGCGTAACTGCGGGTTGAACGGAAACAGCCAGGCATACACCAGCAGCGAGAGCACACCACCACACAGGTAGGCACCGGCAAACTCGAACCACTGGATCGCGGTGTTCTGCCAGGCGCCAATATTCTGTGGCCCGAACAGCAAGAAGCTGGACAGCCCCAGGCCCATGCCGATACCGGCAGTCATCGGTGTCGACAGCCCGACAGCAACCACGTACAGCAACGGCAGCAGCAGCAACGCCAGCATCTCGAAATCGACCACCTGCGGAATCAGCCAGAACTGGTACAGCGCCGATACCAGCACGGCCATGACCAGGCCGCGCATGTAGTTTTGCGCCGCTATCAGCGGGCGCGGGAAGGTCGCCATCAGCGAGCACAGAATGCCCACCAGAATCACCGTGGCACGGGCACCGTCCCAGGCGGTCTCGATCCAGATCAACCCGCCCACCAGCAAGGCCAGAAAGGCGCGGCTGGCGTTCATCGCCGCCAGGCGAAAATCCAGGTGCAACGGATTGGAGCGCGCTTCGCGGTACACACAATCACCGGCGCGGCCTTCCTGAATGGCATCGCTCAGTTCGAGCATTTCGGCCAGTTGTTCCAACAACCGCGCCTGCTCCCAACGCAGCGCCCAGGCCAGCGAGCGTAAGGTCGGCGGTAGATCCGGTGCCAGTTGCTCGGCTTGCAGCGCGGCCTGGTCAAAGCGTCGTTGCAGGGCGCTGAAGTGCGCCCGGGCACTGGCAGGCATCGCCCGGCCCTGTTGCGCCAGTTGTTCGAGAAAGGCCAGCTCGTCGCTGAGCAGCCGGTTGATGAAGTCCGGGTAAGCCCCCTGCCAGCGCTCGGCGATCATGCGCTTCTGGTTACGCAGCACCGTCAGGCGCGAACTGAGCAGTACCAGTTGGTTACCCAACAACTGCACCAAGCCGTTGGCGCTGCGCAGGTGTGGCGCATCGAAGTACAGGTGGCGGCGCAGCCCTTCCAGGGCGCTGATTTCACCGAGAATCTGCATCTGCCGCTGGCTGAAGGCCTGCGGCGTTTCCTCGCCACGAATGGCCGCAGCCGCATGCGCGGCCATCAGTTTGATCAGGTTGTCGACTTTGCCAAAGTAGCCGTTGGTGACCGCTTGTGGCCGCGCACTGACCAGGCTGACGGCGCAAACACAGGCCACCGCCAGCAAGGTTTCGGTGACCCGAGTGATGGCCAGCATCAACGTGTTGTCCTGCTCGGGGATCGCCAGCATCGCCACCACTACAGCGGTGAAGCCGCTGAGTACGAAGGCGTGGGAACTGGTGTAGCGCAGCAAAGTGCCACCGGCGGTACACAGGGCCAGCCACAGCGCCAGGGTGACGATAAAGGGCAATGGCGCCTGGGGGAACAGCGCCATGATCAGCACCGCGACCGCCGCGCCAACGGTGGTGCCGACCACTTGCGCAAAACTGCGCTGCAAGGTCATGCCGCCCAGCGGCTGACTGACGATAAACACCGCCATGATCGACCACTTGGGCTGGTCGAGGTCGAAAATGAACGCCAGGTACAAAGTCAGCAAGCAGGCAACAATGGTTCGCAGGGCGAAAAAAAGCGTATCGCGCCCTGGGTGCAGAACCATTTTGAAATAGTTGATCAGCGGTTGCATTGCGCTCCCTCACCACGCTGTGGAGCTTCACCTTAGCGGCAGCAGCCACATTGGGGTAGCGGCGTGCGCACGTTACAGCGTTGCACAGACGGAACAGTCGCGCTGCAGCGGGGTTTTAGCGCAATTGTCACGAAAACAGCCTTGACCCTGTCGCTTTTCAACGTTAGTTTCTCGCCCGCATTTTTGCATGCCTATACAGGAGTCCTGCTTTGGACAGTTGCTCTAGTCGATTGCGACAGGTTCGTACGGCACGCTAGTTCAGCAGACTTCCTCTGCCACTGCCCTGCCGTTCATGGTAGTCAGTGGTGCCGCGCATCCCGCTGCGGATGCAACGCTTCCCGCTCCCTTCCTGCACGCCTTGCACGCTACGTTTGCGGCGCTGGCCTGCGACCCTGCGCAATCCTTTTATTTATCCCTGCATCGGCCCGTGGTCGATGCCTGGCGGCGCTGTGCCGTGGATTCGAGGTTTGTCATGGATTGGAAAGTATTTCTCCTGCGCGTGAGTGTCGCGCTGCTACTGGGCGCCCTGATCGGCGCTGAACGTCAACTGCGCCAGCGCCTCACCGGCCTGCGCACCAACGCCCTGGTCAGCACTGGCGCCTGCTTGTTCGTGTTGATGACCCAGGCGGTACCGGGCATGGCCGCCAGCGATGCTTCACGTATCGCTGCGTATGTGGTGTCGGGTATCGGCTTTCTCGGCGGCGGAGTGATCATGCGTGATGGCCTGAATGTCCGCGGTCTGAACACAGCAGCCACACTCTGGTGCACCGCCGCCGTTGGTGTGCTGTGCAGCATGGGACTGTTGCTGGAGGCGGCGGTTGGCACCTGCGTGGTGCTGTGCGCCAACATCTTGCTGCGCGACATCGCCCAGCGCCTCAACCAGCAAGAGGTGCTGCCGGCCACTGAAGCCGAACAGCGTTTTGAAGTGCGCATCACCTGCCGCGCCGAAGACGAAATCCAGGTGCGCAGCCTGATGCTGCACAGCTTTGGCAGTGGCGGCCTGCGCCTGCAGTCGTTGCACAGCGAAGACCTGGCCAACCCGGCCAAACTGGAAGTGCGCGCCGAGCTGCTCGGCAGTCCGGAGGCGCCAACCCAGCTGGAACGCCTGGTCAGCCGCGTGAGCCTGGAAAAAGGCGTCAGTTCGGTGCGCTGGCAGGTCCAGGAGTTGGTACCCGACTAACATTCGCGGGTAAGCGGCTGCACAGTGAAAATATGCTCAGTGCCAAGCAAAATCCGCTGCAGCCGCTGGCAGCCAAAGGGGTACCCTGTAGCAAAATAATCAGCCAGAGGTGCACTGTGGCGTCCTATACCTTGCGTCAGTTGAAGTATTTCGTCACCACCGTAGAGTGCGGCAGCGTCGCTGAGGCGTCGCGCAAGCTGTACATTGCGCAACCGTCGATTTCAACGGCAATCAAAGGCCTGGAAGACAGTTTCGGCGTACAGCTGTTCATTCGCCATCACGCCCAGGGGGTATCGCTGACCCCGGGTGGTGCGCGTTTCTACCGCAAGGCCCAGGCGCTGTTGCGCATGGCCCGGGAGTTCGAACAGAACGCCCTGGCCGACAACGATGTGGTCAGCGGGCAGATCGACATCGGCTGTTTCGAGACCGTTGCCCCACTCTACCTGCCGCGCCTGATCAAAGGCTTTCGCGAACGCTTTCCCGGGGTGGAGATCCGCCTGCAGGACGGCGAGCAACAGGAGTTGGTGCAAGGCTTGACTGGTGGGCGCTTTGACTTGGCTATCTTCTACGATCACGACCTGGACAGCACCATTGAAACCGAAGCACTGATGGCGCCGCAGCGGCCCTATGCCTTGCTACCGGCCGGTCACCGCTTTGCCGAGCAGGCGCAGGTGTCATTGCGTGACCTGGCGCTGGAACCGATGATCCTGCTTGATGTGCAACCGAGCCGTACTTACTTTGTGAGCATTTTCGAAGAGCTTGGGTTAAGCCCGAACATTATCTTTAGCTCGCCTTCGATCGAAATGGTACGTGGCATGGTTGGTCAGGGGTTTGGCTTTGCCGTACTGGTGACCCGCCCGCAGACCACCACGACTTACGATGGTCAGCCATTGGTGTGTGTGGAACTGTTGGAAGACGTCACCGGTTCCGGCTTGGTGGCTGGCTGGTTGAAGCGTGCGCAGCTGACCAAGCCTGCGCAGCTGTTTGTCGACTACTGCAAAGAACAGTTCACCGCCTGGCTGAACTAACCACTGTAGGAGCGGCGGTGCGGCGATCCGACTTGCCCCGCGATGCGATGTGACTGGCACACCGCTTCGCGGGGCAAGCCCGCTCCTACGGGCGCTTTAGCGCGCGGCCCAGGCGTTGAAACGCTGCTCCAGTTCCTCACCATGGTCCACCCAGAACGCCGCATCCACTGCCTGCGCCTCGGCCAGGTTGGCCTGCGCCGTCGGTAGCTGTTGTTGCACCTCTTCCGGCAACAGTTTCAGCGCATCGCGATGCACCGGCCCGTACGGAATCTCTTCAGAGAACACCTTTTGCGCCTGCGGCTGGCTGGCAAAGGCAATGAACTGCTCCGCCAACGCCTTGTTCGGTGTGCCTTTGACCACCGCCCAGTATTCCGGGTCGTACAGGCTTTGCGGCCAGACGATCCCAAGCTTCATCCCCTCTTTTTGCGCCGAAGCGATGCGCCCGTTGTACGCCGCGCTCATCACCACATCCCCGGCAATCAACCACTGCGCCGGTTGTGCGCCCGCTTCCCACCACTGGATGTTGCCCTTGATCTGATCCAGTTTGGCAAACGCCCGGCTCACCCCCTCCGGAGTCGCCAGTACCTGGTACAACTGGTCTGGCTTGACGCCATCGGCGAGCAAGGCGATTTCCAGGGTGTACTTGGCGCCCTTGCGCAAGCCGCGCTTGCCGGGGTATTCGCTGACGTTCCAGAAGTCGGCCCAGGAGGTCGGTGCCTTGGCCAGTTTGTCGTGGTCGTAAGCCATGACCATCGACCACACGTAAGTGGCCACACCGCACTCGCTCAAGGTGCCGGGCACGAACTGCGCGGCATCGCCGAACCGAGCCGGGTCCAGGCGCTCGAACAAGCCTTCATCACAGCCACGCAGCAACTCCGGGCTTTCGACTTCGACCACATCCCAGCTGGTATGGCCAACATCGACCATGGCTTTGATTTTCGACAGTTCACCGTTGTATTCACCGGCCACCACGCGTCCTGCGCCGCTGGCGTTGAAGGGTTGGAAATAGGCCTTGTCCTGGGCCTGTTTGGTCGCACCGCCAAATGAGATCACGGTAAGGCTCTGTGGCGCGGCCTGCACGGCGCCGCACAACAAGGCCAGGGCAAAGGGAACACTGCAACGCAAGGATCTGGACATGGATCTGTTCCTCAGCAAAGCCGGCTCGCCCCTGCGAGCCGGCGAAGGGACTTACAGCACGCCGAATTCGCGCGCAGTGCGGTCTACGGCGATTCGGGTCTTGTCGACCAGCTCATCGATCTCGGCTTTGCCCGCAACCAGCGCCGGGGCCATGATCATCCGGCCCAGGGTCGAGCGAATGATCAGGCCTTCTTCAAAGCCGATGGTGCGGCAACGCCAGGCCATGTCGTTCTCATTGGCAAAGCGTTTGCGGCTGACTTTGTCTTCGGCGAACTGCAACGCGGCGACCAGGCCCGTGCCCTGCACTTCACCAATCAGCGGGTGGTTGCCGAACACTTCGCGCAGGCAGCGCTGCAGGTACGGGCCGGTGTCTTGCTTGACCTGGGCAACAATGCCTTCATCACGCAGGGCCTTGAGGTTGGCAATCGCCACCGCAGCAGCCACCGGGTGTCCGGAATAGGTCAGGCCGTGAGCGAACACCCCGCCCTGCTCTACCAACACCTGAGCCATACGCTTGGACAGGACCAGGCCGCCCATGGGGATGTAGCCGCTGGTCAGGCCTTTGGCGATCGACAGGGTGTCGGGTTCGAAGCCGAAATGCTGGTGGGCGAACCATTCGCCAGTGCGGCCGAAGCCACCGATCACTTCATCGGCACACAGCAACACATCGTATTTGCGGCAGATACGTTGAATTTCCGGCCAGTAGCTTTCGGGCGGGAAAATCATCCCGCCAGCGCCCTGGAACGGTTCGGCAACGAAGGCGGCAACGTTCTCGGCACCCAGCTCGAGGATTTTCTCTTCCAGCTGGCGGGCTGCGCGCAAACCGAACTCGGCCGGGGTCAGGTCACCTTCATGGGCGAACCAGTACGGCTCGTCGATGTGCGCGACATCGG
Organism: Pseudomonas sp. NUPR-001; assembly: GCF_052147955.1. Lineage (NCBI taxonomy): Bacteria > Pseudomonadati > Pseudomonadota > Gammaproteobacteria > Pseudomonadales > Pseudomonadaceae > Pseudomonas > Pseudomonas sp. NUPR-001. The sequence continues at coordinate 2,803,134 of NZ_CP197353.1, read as the reverse complement.
GAATCACCCCGCCCATGTCATGCATGAACTTCATGCCGCCCAACGCCGTGGCGCCGAGGGTCGAGCCGTGGTAGCCGTTCCAGCGGCCGATCATGATCTTCTTCTGTGGCTGGCCAAGAATCTGCCAGTAACGGCGCACCGTACGGATCAACACCTCGTTGGCCTCAGAGCCGGAGTTGGTGTAGATCGCGTGGCTGTAATGACCAGGCAGCAGGCTGAACAGCAACTCCGAAAGCTCTACCACCGCCGGGTGGGTGGTGTGGAAGAACATGTTGTAGTACGGCAGTTGCTCCAGTTGCTGGCTGGCGGCGGCCGCCAGGTCCTTGCGACCGTAGCCGAGGTTCGTGCACCACAACCCCGACATGCCGTCCAGGTAGCGTTTGCCATCGTTGTCCCACAGTGCCAGGCCTTCGCCACGCACGATCACCCGCGGACCTTCCTCGTTCAGGGCTTTCTGGTCGAGAAACGCATGAATGTGGTGCGCGGCATCCAGGGCTTGATAGTCACGGGTGCTACGGTCGGGTTTCACTTGAGCGGTCATTGCGAGTCTCCTTGCGGGTTTTTATCGTTGAGGGTGCCGAGTACGCAGGACAGCGGTTCTGGCTGGAACAGCGGCTTGCGCATCACGCACTTGATCCACAGCACGGCGATGATCGACACCACCAGCAGCACCAGGCCGGCATACGCGAAAATGGCAAAGGTCATGTCCGGGCTTGGCGACACGTGCCAGATCGCAAAGAGCATGCCGGCGATGCCAAATACTTGCGGCAGCGGGTAAAACGGCGTGCGGAATGGCCGGGCGGCCTGCGGGTAGCGGCGGCGCAGTGCGATTACGTTGATGTGGGTAATGATGTAGGCGAGCAACCAGGCCAGCGCAGCAGCCAGCAACAGTTGGTTGATGGCATCGGGATGGTCATGCATCAGCAGCAGTGGCAAGCCGGTGATCGCCGAGACGAACAGCACCGCCACCCAAGGGGCGCCGCTGCGCTTGCCTTGCAGTTTGAGCACACCGAATGCCTGGCCGTTTTGCGCCATGCCGAACAACATGCGCGGAATGGCGGCCAGCGAGCTGTTGAGGGTACTGCAGGTGGCGGTAATGGCTGCGGTCACCAGGAACACCTGGCCCGTTTCACCAAACACGGTGGTGGCGAACAGGTAGTGCGGCAAACCGTTGCTGGCCAGTTCGGCCTGCGGCACGGTGAGCAAGGCACCCAGGCAATACAGGGCGATGATCACGAAGATCACGGTCAAGCCAATCATCATCGAACCTGGGATGTTGCGCTGCGGGCGGCGGGTTTCTTCCACCAGCGGGCAGACAAACTCAGCACCGACAAAGCCCCACACCGCCATCGCCGTCAGCGCAATCACGCCCAGGCCCAACGGGTTCCAGTTGGCGACGTCAAACAGCTGCGGATTGGGTGAAACAATATCGCTGTTCATCGCACTCAGGCCCATGACCAGCAGCACCACCACCATCACCACCGCCAGCGCCGTCTGCAGGCGGGCGAAGATGTCGATGTTGAACAGGTTGAGCACGGTGAACAGGCCCAGCACACCCAGGGCCACGGTCAGCGGTGGCAGCGAGTGCGGGTAGACCTTGTCGATGATGAACTCCATCAGCAGCAGCTCTGCCGACAAGGCGAACATCGCCACCACCACATAACCCGAGAACGTCGCAAGGATCGCCGGGAATTGCCCGATGGCCACTTCCGTGTAGCTGCTCAGGCTGCCTGCGCGCGGGATCATCAAGGCCAGCTCGGAGAACGAGCAGGCATAACTCAAGGCCAACAGCCAGGCCAGTGCCAACGGCACAATGAAGCCTGGGCCGGCGATACCGACGCCTTGCAGCATCAACACCATGACACCTTGCGACACCACCAGGCCGATCGCCACCGCCAACAACGCGGTCAGGCCCAATTTCTTGCGACTGTCAGGTGGCGCCAAGGCGCCGGTGGACACGCTTGCATTACTGTTCATCGCTTGCTCCGCTTATTAGATTTATGTGCAAGAACCGCGTTGTTTGTATTCGCGGGGCAAGCCCGCTCCTTGTAGGAGCGGGCTTGCCCCGCGATCAATCCGTCACCCGCGCAGCTGAATCCAGGTAGTTTTCAGCTGCGTGTACTTGTCAAACGAGTGCAGCGACAAGTCACGCCCGAACCCGGATTGCTTGCCGCCACCAAACGGCACCGTGACATCCAGGGCATCGACGGTATTGACCGACACCGTGCCGGCATTCAGGCGCCGCGCCACGCGATGGGCGCGATTGAGGTCATCCGTCCATACCGAAGCGGCCAGGCCATAGATGTGATCATTGGCCATCGCCACGGCCTGGTCTTCGTCATCGAACACGCTGACCGCCAGTACCGGACCGAACACCTCTTCGCGGGCCAGGGTCATGTCGGCCGTTACACCGGTGAAAATCGTCGGTTCGATGAAGTTGTCCGAACCGTCGAAACTCAACTGACGGCCGCCGCACACCAACTGTGCGCCCTCTCCCTGGGCCTGCTCGATGTACTGCATGATCCGTTGGCTTTGACGCGCATCGACAATGGCGCCAGCGCTGCTGGCCGGGTTCAGTGGGTTACCCGGCTGCCATTTGCCAGCCTTGGCGATCAGGCGCTGGATAAAGTCGTCGGCAATTGAGCGCTCGACCAACAAACGCGAGTTGGCCGAACACACTTCGCCCTGATTGAAGAAGATGCCAAACGCAGCCTTCTCGGCCGCCAGGTCCAGGTCCTGGCAATCGGCAAACACCAGGTTCGGACTTTTGCCGCCGCATTCCAGCCACACCTGCTTGAGGTTGGATTGCGCCGCGTACTGCATGAAGTACTTGCCCACTTCGGTGGAGCCGGTAAACACCAGCGCATCCACATCCATGTGCAGGCCCAGGGCACGACCGGCTTCCTCACCCAGGCCCGGCACCACGTTGAGCACACCCGCCGGAATCCCGGCTTGCAGGGCCAGTTCGGCCAGACGCAGGGCGGAAAACGGCGATTGCTCGGCCGGTTTCAGCACCACGCTGTTCCCAGCGGCCAGCGCCGGGGCCAGTTTCCAGGCCGCCATGTCCAGCGGGAAGTTCCACGGCACCACGGCACCGATCACCCCCAGCGGTACACGGGTAATCGTCGCCAGGGCATTGCTGGCCGTGGGCGCCACTTGATCGTAAAGCTTGTCGAGGCTTTCGCCGTACCAGGCGAACACATGGGCGGCGCCCGGCACGTCGATGTTCCAGGCATCCATCACCGGTTTGCCCATGCTCAGCGAATCGAGCAAGGCCAGTTCGTCACGGTGTTCCAGCATCAGTTGCGACAGGCGCAGCAACACCGCCTTGCGCTCGCCGGGTGCCATCTTCGCCCAAGGCCCCTGTTCGAAGGCGCGACGGGCACTGCGCACTGCCTGGTCGACTTCGGCCTCTGCGCAGGCAACCACACGGGCCAGCACGCGGTTAGTGGCCGGGTTGATCACTTCCAGGCGCGCATCGTTCTGCGCCAGGCACGGTTCGCCATCGATCAACGCGGTGTCGATCAGTCGTTGCTGCTGTGCAAGGCGGGTCCAGTCGTTGAAATCGTTCATCGCAGGCTCTTTTGTCATTATTGATGTGTGCAGAGGTAAGCGGCCAAACGGTCCATCAGGCGGTCACAGGCCGCCATTTGCGCGACGCTGACGAACTCGTCCGGCTTGTGCCCCTGATCCATGCTGCCCGGGCCGCAGACCACTGCCGGGATCCCGGCCTGATCGAACAAGCCACCCTCGGTGCCAAACGCCACGGTGCTGAAGTCGTCGCGCTCACACAGCTGCGCCAGCAGTTGTGCGGCGGCACTTTCGCGGTCGGTGGCCAAGCCCGGGTAGGCTGAAATCGGCTCGAAGCGAATCGCTGTATCTGGTTTGACCACCTGCATCGCTGGCAGCAGCGTGTGCTGGGCGTAGTGGTGCAATTCATCAACCACCGCTTGTGGTTCGAACGCTGGCAAAGCACGCACTTCAAAGTCAAAGCGGCAGTCCTGCGGCACGATGTTGAGCGCCGTACCGCCCTCGATCACCCCGACCTGGACCGTGGAAAACGCCGGATCGAAGCGCTCGTCGTGGTGTTCTGGCGCCGCCAGGCGCTGACCAATCTCGCCGAGGCGCGCAATCAGCCGAGCCGCCTGTTCGATGGCATTCACGCCATACGGCGCATAGGCCGAATGGCACGCTGCACCTTTGACGTGGCAACGCATGGCCAGCTTGCCTTTGTGGCCGAGCACCGGCTTCAGCTCGGTCGGTTCGCCAATCAGGCACAGGGCGGGTTTGGCGATACTGTGCGGCAACGCCTCGAGCAGGCTGCGTACGCCCAGGCAACCGACTTCCTCGTCATACGAGAACGCCAGGTGCACGGGGCGCTGCAAGGGGCTGGCAAGAAACACCGGCACCGCTGCCAAAACCGAGGCCAGGTAGCCTTTCATGTCGGCCGTGCCGCGCCCATACAACTTGCCGTCGCGCTCGCTGAGGGCGAACGGTTCGACCGTCCAGGCCTGACCGTCCACCGGCACCACGTCGGTATGCCCCGACAGCACCACCCCGCCCTCCACTGCCGGGCCAATACTGGCCAGCAGGTTGGCCTTGCTGCGCTCGGTGTTGTAGATCAGCGTGCAGCTCACCCCCAGGCCTTGCAGGTAATCCTGCACGAAGGCGATCAGCTGCAGGTTCGAGTCGCGACTGACCGTGGCAAAGCCAATCAGCTTTGCTAGCAAGGCGCGGCTGCGCAACTCACTCATCGCCCGGCACTCCATAGCTCGGGGCCAGGGTTGGGTTCAGCGCGCGGGTCAGGTAGTCCTGCAACTGTGGCTCATAGGCAGCCCAGAGCTTGTGTAGTTCACCGATCGGGTTTTCATCTGCCCAGTCGACCCGCAGATCGACGATGGGCCAGAGCAGATCACCGACCACCGACAGCGCCGCCGAATGCACCGCGCCCGCTTCGCCGCCCGCGTCCTGTCCGGCTTGCAGCGCGTTCAGCAAGCGTGCGGCGAGGCAGCCTTCACTGCCCTCGAACGCCGCAACCATCCGCTCGATCACGCCACTGTTGGCCAAGAGGTTGCCCGCAGCGACGCATTGCTCACCTGCCAGTGCGTTGTGGGTACCCAGCGCATGGTTGCCACTGAACACCGCAGTACGCCCTTGGGCATCCACTACCGCGACCTGGCGGTACTGGCTGTAGCCGTTGCGGGTCAGCGCATGGTCCAGCGCCTGATGCGGTGCCAGCCCTTCGGCCAGGGCATCGAGCACCTGCGGGCCCAGGGCCGGCAAAGTAATGTTCTGGCTCGACACCGCGCCGACACCGGAGCGCAGCCACGGGCAACGGGCACCCACGGCAATGCTCGATGAGCTGATGGCGATGCCCAGTTGACCGGTTTCAGCACAGCGACCCACGATGGAAAAGGTCATGGCACGCTCCTTATTCAGGGATGACCGCAATCACGTCGATTTCCATCAGCCACTGCGGCTGGCCCAGGGCACTGACAACAAGGCCAGTGGAGATCGGGAACACCCCCTTGAGCCACTTGCCAACCTCCTGGTACACCGGCTCGCGGTAGCGTGGGTCAATCAGGTAGGTGGTGGTCTTGACGATGTGGCTCAAGTCACTGCCGGCCTCCTCAAGCAGTTGCTTGACGTTGCGCATGGCTTGTTCGGCTTGCGCCCGTGGATCACCCAGGCCCACCAGTTGGCCGTTGAAATCGGTACCGACCTGGCCGCGCACGTAAACGGTATTGCCGGCACGTACCGCCTGGCACAGGTCGTTGTCCAGGGACTGGTTCGGGTAGGTGTCTTTGGTGTTGAACATGCGAATGCGGGTATGAGTAGGCATCAGCGGGCTCCCATGAGGCTGGCGGATTGAAGGTGGGTTTCGGGCCGTTCGGCCTGACGTTGCGAGGCATCGCGGTAGTCGAAATAAGCGCGCTGCTTGATGATGTGCTCGGCGATATGCCGGGCGTCGTGCCACACGCCCCAGATAAACGCCGAACCACGCCGGGCCAGCCATGGCAGGCCGACAAAGTAGACGCCCGCTTCGCTGGACACCCCACGCTGGTGCTGTGGCTTGCCATCGGCCTTGAAGGCATTGACCTTGAGCCAGTCGTAGTCGACCGAGTAGCCGGTGGCCCAGATCACCGTAGTGATACCGGCCTTGGCCAGGTCCAGTTCGAGGATCGGCTGGCTGATGCAGTCAGGGTCTGGGAGCATGATCCGCGCTTCCGGCTCTGCTGGCAGGTCCAGGCCGTTGGCGGCGATATAGGCGTCGGCGGCATCGAGCAAGGCCAGGTAGTTTTCATCACCGCGGGCGATGTTCTCGGCCAGGTCTGCTTGAAAGCTCACCACACCGTTGTTGAATGCCTTGGTCAGGCCCACCAGGGTCACACCCTGTTGTGCCAGGCGGCGGAAGTCCACGGTATGGCCACCACGTGCACCGCTGACGGCGATGGTCACGTGCTCTTTGCCCGGTTGCACGCCCTCGGCATCCCACAGGCCGAGCACGCCCAGCCACCAGCAGAAGTCGCGATTGCGATAGGCACGCGGCGGACGGTCGTGGGCGCCAACCGAGAGGTACACCTGCTTGCCGGCGCGCTGCAGTTCATCAGCGATCTGCACACCGGATGAACCGGCGCCCACCACCAGCACCGCGCCTTCAGCCAGTTGCTCAGGGTTACGGTAGTGCGCCGAGTGCATCTGGGTAATGGCGCCGTCTGCCGGGGCAATGGCAGGGATCAGCGGACGCTGGAACGGGCCGGTGGCGACCACCACATTGCTGGCCTCGATCACGCCCTCGGAGGTTTCAACGGTGAAACCCGGGCGCCCGACGTTGCGTTGTACCTGGGTAACTTCGACGCCGGTGCGTATCGGTGCATTGAATTTTTCTGCATAGGCTTCGAAGTAGTCGGCTACCTGGTCTTTGCCAGCAAAGGCATCCGGGTCCAGGCCCTCGAACTCAAGGCCAGGGAAGCGGTCGTGCCAGGCCGGGCCGTTGGCAACCAGCGAATCCCAGCGACCGGTGCGCCAGGCTTCGGCGATACGGTTGCGTTCCAGAACCAGGTGCGGCACGCCGAGTCGGCTCAAGTGTTCGCTCATGGCCACACCGGCTTGCCCGGCACCCACTACAAGCGTGTCTATTACGGTTTTATTGTTGGTCATCGCTGCGCCCTACTGAGTTTTCCCACGGGGATCACCGTGGGTGGGTGTTGGGCGCATTCTGTGCAAAGGCTGGAAACAGCGAAATTATGATTTTTGTGGTTGTTGGCAAGCAAAAAACTGTGAGGCTTGAGGAGTGGGGCTTTGGCGGGCGTTTACAGGCAGGTGCAGTGGCACAGATTTGGGAAGTACTGACTTGTGGCTTGCTGTTTTTGGCTTCTGGAGCTGGGAGCTTATCCGTTTGGTGGGGTGGCTCCACTGGCCCCTTCCGCCCTTACGGCGGCCTACTTTGCTCTTGGGCAAAGTAGGCCGCCGTAAGGGCGGAAGGGGCCAGTGGAGCCACCTCACCAATTGGATAAACCCCCAGCCCAAAAAGCCAAAACCACCCTCCTTCCCACCCAACAACCCATGATGAGTTACTATTTACCGTTCCCAAACAACCCTTGAATCGCATTATTCAAATCATCAACTTTATTAAGCACTTCCTGCGTAGTCGATTGCCCCTGAGACTGCGCACTCCCCCCCGAACCTGAAGGTTTATTGCCCTGCAAGCCTATACAGGAATTACCACAGCTCTTGAATATTTGACCGCAAGAGTCGTAACACGCCTTGTTCCCCTGACAGGTCGTGAAACACTGCGAATACTGCTGACTGCAATTGCTACTGCACTCAGTGACAGGGCTTTTCGGTGCAGACTGGGTTTGCCCGCCGCCTGGCACTTTCTGGTTGGCGCAATGGGTGGGGCAATCGTAGACGCTGTTGCAGACATTTTTGCAGGCGGCGGCCTTGTTCGGGTCGCCTACGCAGCCTGCCAGGCAGTTTTGTTTGCCACCTTCGCACATCGGGATACAGTCACCCGAGTAAGAAACAGGTGACACCATGAACATAATAAACAGCACCCAAAAATAGTGCTGCATGCCAAACTTACGAATACGGCTTCGCCATGTTTCGCGCTGGATACTCATAACTAAGTCCCTCACGCTAATCAGCGAAATTTATACAGGCAATATGTAAACGCATCCAATATTATTTTTGAATTATTTTTATAACAATGAACTACTAACGATCAACTCAAGTTGCCTTGTTATTAGGGTGCCAGGTATATCGTCTCGCGGGGCAAGCCCGCTCCTACCGGCAGCCAGACCGGGGTTGTAGTGCTTGCACTACAGGGCTTTCATGATTCCCTGATTGTTGCCCCACTGTCGTAATGCAACGATAGCCCGCAACCGTTTGGAGACAATCGACCATGAACAGCTTCCGCGTTGCCTGGCAGGCCGTGTTCAAACACCGCCATGGCACGGTCAAGACCCACCCCCGCAATCCCGGACAGGCGCTCGCCAAAGCTCTGGAAGAAGAGGAAGAGAAAAGCCTGGTGTGGGTGACACAGAAGTACGAGCGGCGCCACTAACGCTTCACCCCTGCCAAGACGGTGGTCTTGGCAATGTGCGTACTATCCTTGCTGTCTGTCTCCCTTCAGCAAGGATCCGCCAATGAGTGCCGTTGCAATCATTGACCAGCAACCCAGCAGCCAGGCAGGCATACGCGCCGAACTCGAACGGGCCGGCCATGTCATCGTCGGCGCCGCCACCAACGGTGTTGAAGGCCTGGAGATGGTGCGCCGCCTGCAGCCAGACCTGATCGTGCTCGATCTGGACATCCCACGCCTGGGCGGCCTCGATGTGATCCGTCGCCTGATCGCGCACCAACGCAACACCCGCATTCTGGTGTTTACCGCCTTTCCGGCAGACGTCTACGAGCATTTGTGCCTGGCGGCTGGCGCGGTGGGGTTTGTGAGCAAATACGATGCGCTGAACCTGCTTGCCGATGCCGTGGCCAAGGCCTTGTCCGGCAAGACTTACTTCAACGCCAGCGCCATGAGGGCAGAAAGCACCACCAGTGATGATGCCGAAGGGTTCAACGAACGCTTTACCGCCCGCGAAATCACCGTGTTGCACTATTTGGCCGATGGCATGCGGGTCAAGGATATTGCCGGCGAGCTGGCCATCAGCGACCGCACGGTCAGCACCTACAAGGCCAGGTTGCTGGAGAAAACCAATACCCATTCGCTGGTCGAGCTGCTGCGCCTGGCGGCGCAACATGGCCTGGTGACAGCCGCCGGGGCACAGGTCAACGCACCAGAAACGCCTGCAAGCTCTACCGATCAACAGTTCAACACGTTGTTTGATCAAATCCCCTATCCGGTGTGCCTGCGCGACGCCAATGCTCGAATCGTGGCGGCAAACCAGGCATTCGCACATTACTTCGACTCAAGCGTCTCGCAATTGCTCGGGAGCCGCACGGTGGATGCGGGGCTGGTGGAGCTGGAGCATTATGATTACGCCTACAAAACCTACAGCGCGGCCGTGGAAAAACGCATCCCATACATGCTGGTGCTGTCCATCAGGGTCAAAGGCGAACGACGAGTGATCAAACACAGCGGCTTGCCGGTCATCGCTGCCGATAACAGCTTTGTCGGCATGCTGTGCACGTCGGTGGATATCGGCGAACAGCACAAAGCCCTGGAGCGCCTGCAAGAGCAGATGACGCATGCCCAAACCCTGCGTAATCGCCGCGGCCAATACCTGATCGAATACTGCACAAATGCGGCGTATAACCTGTCCCGACTGAAGGAGATGCTCGACAGCCCTGAGCGGCACTCACTCGACGACGCAGGCAAAACACTGCTCTACCGCTTGCAGGAAGGTGTCGAGCTGTTGGCCGAGCTGGTGCAACTGGAGCAAGGGCTCGCCTCGCCGAACTCATTCGTCAGTGACCTGCGCGGCTTGACTCAGACCCTGCTGGAGCAGGCGCCTGAGGGTTCGTTGCCCGCCACCCAACTGCACTGTGCGCTCCCCGCTTGCTGGGGCTGGATAGACGCCGAGCGCTACGTGCAGTTGCTGCGCAGTTTGCTGCTGCACGCGAAAAGCCTGGGCGTTTCCAGCCTGGACCTGTATGCCGAGTCACCGCCGCAGGGTATCCAGCAGACGCCCTGGCACCTGCGCATTGTCGGCCCCTTGAGCGCCCAGCGCGACGGCGAAGCACCGAGCATCCGCTGGCAACTGGCGCAGCAGCTCGCGCGGCTGCTGGGGGCCGAGCTCGCACTGGTCATCACCCCGCAGCAAACGCTGGAAATCACCCTGCAACTGCGCATGCCCGTGGCCAGTAACCACCCGCTGTAGGTTCAGGAACGCACTACAAGCGCTTTCAGGATTGCACGCTTATCTCGCCCAGGGGCACAGGCGAATGATTGCTCCCAGATTAATCCTCTGGGAGAACTGCAATGAAACATCGTGCACCGGGTGGTCATGGACTGCGCTTGAGCTGTCTGTGCATCGCCATTGCCCTGGCCACCACCGCCAGCGCCAGCGGCCTTCCGCAAGGCGGCCAGGTGGTCAGCGGTGGCGCCAGCATCAGCCAGAGCGGTGCGAACATGGAAGTCCAGACTTCCGGTCCGCGTACCGCCATCGACTGGCAACGCTTCAATGTCGGCCCCGACAACCGCATCACCTTCAAACAACCCGACGGCCGCTCGGTCACCTTGAACCGGGTGATCGGCGGCGACCCCTCGAAGATCTACGGCACCATCACTTCCAATGGCCAACTGATCCTGGTTAACCCCAATGGTATCTGGCTCGGCCCTAACGCCCATGTGTCCGCCAGTGCCCTGGTGGCCAGCGCCGGTTTTGTCACCGACAAACAGGCCAAGGAGTTCGCCGCCAGCGGCAAACTGGATATCCAGCTCAAAGGCCTGGTGCGCAACGAAGGGCATATCACCGTGCACGACAACGGCATGGTTGCCCTGCTCGGCGCGCAAGTTGAAAACCACGGTGTGATCCAGGCGCGCAAAGGCACCGTGCAGTTGGCTACCGGCCCGCAGGCGACCCTGGACTTCCACGGTGATGGCCTGCTGAGCATCGCGGTCGGCGGTGAGCCGGGCGAGCGCGACAGTGTCAACGCCGATGTCAAAGGCGGCGTGCACAACAGCGGGCAAATCGAGGTCGGTAACGGCGTGGTAGCCATGAGCGCCGAGCGCGCGGCCCGGCATCTGGACTCGGTGATCAACGTCGGCGGCAATGTGATTGCCGATGGCGTCAGCGAGCAAGGCGGCACCATTGTCCTGGGCAGTGCAGCGCAGACCAACGTCAGCGGCAGCCTCAGCGCCAAGGGCAGCAGCGGCGGCTCCATCAAGGCCCTCGGTGATGAAGTCAACCTGGCCAGCACGGCCAGGCTGGACGCCTCCGGCAGCCAGGGCAACGGCGGTAAAGTCCTGGTGGGCGGCAGCTTGCAGGGTAAAGGCAGTGAGCCTGCTGCCAAACGTACCACGGTGGCCCAAGGTGCCCAGCTCAAGGCCGAGGGCAAACGCGACGGCGGCCAGGTGGTGGTCTGGTCCGATGGCCAGACCCGCTTCGCCGGCAGCGCCAGCGTCAAGGGCGCAGAACGCGGCGGCCTGATCGAAACTTCCGGCAAGCAGTTGCAGGTGAGCAACGAGGCCAAGGTCGATACCTCCGGCAAAGTGGCCGGTAAATGGCTGTTGGACCCTGAAACCGTCAACATCGTCGCCGATGCCAGCGCCGACCCGGGCACCGGCGTAAGCGGCGGTATTACCCAGGGCCCCAACACCGCCGACCTGTGGAACGTATCGGCGCAGGCTATCGTCAATGGCCTGGCCAGTGGTGACGTCGAGGTGTCGGCGAGCCAGCGCATCAATGTCAACACCGCGATCATTGCCACCAACATCGGTCAGGACGGCACTGGCAAACACACCCTGGCACTGATCTCCGCCGGCAACCCCAAACAAGGCGTGGGCTACAGCGGTAGCGACCTGTCCAGTGACAGTGGTTCGGTGTACATCAACGCCCCGATCTTGCTTAAAGACGGCAACCTGTTTATCGCCGCCACCGGCGACATCCGCCTGAACAACACCGGTGCCGACTACGCCCAGCGCGCCATCATCGACGTCGGCCAGGGTATCGCCTGGCTGAAAACCTCCAACGTCGCATCGATCATCCAGCAATCCGGCACCGCACTGATGGGCCAGCAAGTGGCCATGGAAGGTGCCAGTGTGCGCATGGAAAGCAACCTCAACTACGCCGGTGTGCTGGCAGGCAAAGCCAGCAACGGCGTGTTCCGCTTCAACCAGACCAACGCCAGCGGCATCACCACCACTGGCACTGTGGCTTCGCCGTATTCCGCCGAACAGCTGTCCGGGGTAACCGCACAGCAACTGGAATACCGCGGCTTTCAGGATGTGGTGGCCAACCCCAACGTGTCCTATGGACCGGGCACCCAGACGGTCAACCTCAAGGCCGAGAATGGCGCCTCATTCGACTATCTGGTGTTCGAAGCCACCGGTTTCGTCACGCCTGACGGCAAGGGGGGGTACCGCGAACTCGATCCGGCAGTACTGCTCAACTACCTCGACAGCTCGGACTATCTGGTTAACGGCCTGAGCTTTACCGACAGCGCCGGAGTTGCCTGGAACATCGCGCCCGATGTCAACAATGGCAGCCTGGTGAAAGTGACCCGCACCGATCCGGGTGGATCGCCAGTGGTCAGCAGCGCCCCGGTCGGGTTTGCCTTTGGTGCCAACGGTGGCCTGCAAGTGGTTTCCACCCTGCATGAGCCAGGCTGGGGTGTGGAGCCCTACGCCTATATTCCGGGTGCCCAAGACCAGAAAGAGATCCAGCACAACGCCCAGGATGGCAGTAGCCAGCAACTGGTGCTAAACCTCGGCGGCAAGTACGACAGCGTGCAGGCACTGATCGCCAACCTGATCAACGACACGCCCTGGCTGCAGAAAGCCGACTCCAATGGCCCCGCGCTCAAAGGCGGCGAGCAGACCCTGGAGCGCGCCCGGGTGCACTTCTATGAAACGGTAGACAAAACCAACGAGCCGGGGGTGATTATCAGCAACGCGGCCGCCGCCAAGGTGACCGTCACGGCCAACGACGCAACCCGCGAATACGGTGACGCCAACCCTACGCTCAGTGCCCGCACCGAGTACGACAGCAACGCCCAGGTGGTGAAGGGCGTCGACGACTATGTCAATCAACAACTCGACCGCAGCGGCACCGCGGTCGGTACTCCAACGACCCAGGCCACGGCGCAAAGCGACGTCAAGGCCGATGGCTATGCCATCACCAATCAGGTCAGCCAGGATACCCGCGCCCAAGGCCGCTATGGCCTGGACAACAAGGCCGGCACGCTGATCGTGCAGCCGGCCGAACTCAAGGTCAAAGCGGACGAAAAAACCAAGGTGTATGGCGACGCCGACCCGGCCTTGAGCTATCAGGTCAGCGGGCAGAAGTTCGGCGAACAGGCCGATACCCTGGTTGGCGGTGCGCTCAACCGTGCTCCCGGGTCGAACGTGGGTGACTACACCATCGGCCAGGGCAGTGTCGGCAGCCTTTCCGGCAACTACCGCATCAGCTACGAGTCAGACCTGCTGCACATCACCCCGGCGACGTTGCAGGTCAATGCCCATGACAAGAGCAAGGTCTATGGCAATGCCGACCCGGCACTGAGCTATTCGCTCAGCGGCTTGAAGAACGGTGACAGCGCCGCAGCGGTGCTCAACGGTCGCGACCTGCAGCGCCAGGCTGGCGAAAACGTGCGTCCCGAGGGTTACGCCATTGGCCAGGGCAACCTGGCGCTGACCAGCAGCAACTACACCCTGGTGTTCCACGACGGCAACCTGCAGATCACCCCGGCGCCCTTGCTGGTAACCGCGCACGACAAAAGCAAACTGCAGGGCCAGGTCGACCCACGCCTGACCTACTCGGTCAGCGGAATGAAAAACGGCGACCGCGCCGACGTTGCCAAAGGCAGCCTGCTGCGCAACCCCGGCGAGGCCCCGGGTGCCTACGGCATTGGTCAGGGGCAAAGCTTCAGTGCCGGCGCCAACTACAACGTGGTGTTCAAGGACGGCACGCTGACCATTACCGGTCCAGTGATCGACCCGCCTGCGCCACCCGTGCCGCCTGCCCCGCCCGCGCCTGTGGACCCTGCCGACCCTGTCAAGCCTGTGGCTCCGGCCTTGCCGCAAGGTCCGGTGCCCATGGCCGCCCAGGCCCCGGGCAACGTGCGTTGCACGGCGCTGGAGTCGCCCTCGGCAGTCTCTGCCAACTACTCGGTATCGCCTGCGGTAATCCGCACCTACGCCGTGCAACTGATCTGCAAACCGCGCGCCTACGGCGACAAGGTCAGTACCACCCCTGAACTCAGCGACGTGCTGACCTACGCCAACGGCCTGCTCAAAGACGGCAGGTTCATCGTTCCTGACTGGAACCGCAGCGTCATACCGCACGAACTCACCACCCCTGCCAAGGGAGAGAAATAATCATGAAATGCTTTCCTGGCCGCTTCAAGGCGGTAACCCTGGCCGTTTGTTCCGCCCTGCTGGTGCTGGCAGGTCCAGCCGATGCCGGGCCACGCGGTCAACTCGACCCGGGCCGGATTGAACTGCCCAACCCCGATGGCAGCCGCACCCCTACCCTGCAGATGCCTGGCACCCTGCAATTACCTGACGCGGTGGTGACGCCTGAGCCCGAGCAACAACCGGCCGAGATGCAAGCGGCACCTGGCGATAGCCGACGCTTCAAGGTCAACCAGGTGGTGGTGCGCGGTGCCGACAGCTACCCCAGCGGTACCTTCAACAGCCTCGTGCGCGGCCTGCAAGGTCGCCAGGTGAGCCTGGCCGAAGTCAACGCGGTGGCCGCCCAGATCACCCAGCGCTACCGCAAGGCAGGCTTTCTGCTGGCTCGCGCCTACGTACCACAACAGCGCCTGGAGGACGGCCGTCTGGTCATTCAAGTGTTCGAGGGCAAGGTCAACGACGTACAGTTCAAAGGGCCGACCAATAAAGCCCTGGAGCGCTATGCCGATAACATTCGCCAGGAGGTTCCGCCCAAAAGTGCCACGCTGGAACGCAACCTGCTGCTGATGAACGACGTTTCCGGCAACGACAGCCGCGCCGTGCTTTCCGCCTCACCGGTGGCCAGCGGCACCGACCTGACGGTGCAGAACGAGCAGCGCAAATATGAAGGCTTCATCGGCTTCGACAACCGTGACAGCCGCTACTTCGGCCCTTGGCAGGCCTACGGCGGTTTCGGTATCAATGACCTCAGTGGCAACGGCGACCATCTGGGCATCCGTGCCGGTAAGTCGATCGAAGGCAACAAGATGTCGTTCTTCGAAGGCCAGTACGAGCTGCCCGTCGGTGCCAAAGGCGACGTGCTCAGTGTGCTTGCCCAGCATAACGAAGGGCACGCCGACACCTTCTCGTTCCTCAACGCCAACAGCTCGGGCGACACCCTGGCCGTGCGTATTACCCGGCCGTGGATTCGCCAGCGCGACGAAACGTTCAAGACCTCATTGGCATTGACCTACTTCAACGGCAAATCCGAATACCTGGACGATCCCGACAACCCACCGTCAAGCGATGACCGTATCCGCGCACTGCGCCTGGGTGCCAGCTACGACTTTGCCGACCGCTATGGCGGCAAGAACCTGCTCAAGGCCGAAGTCAGCAAGGGCCTGGATATCCTTGGCGCCAGCGATGAAGGCCGCGCCAACCCTTCGCGTGAGGGCGGTCGCACTGACTTCACCAAGCTGCAGGTCGATGCCCAGCGTATGCAGGACCTCTCGCAACTGATGGAGGGCCTGAACCTGTACCTGGCGCTGACCGCACAAACCTCGTTCGGTCAGGCATTGCTCAGCCCCGAGCAGTTCGGGGTGGGCGGCAGCGAGTTCGGCCGTGGCTACGACCCTTCGGAAATCACCGGTGACCGCGGCTTCGCTACCAAGGCCGAGCTGCAGTACAACCGCCAGCATACCGTCGGCAACTGGACGGTGCCGACCCAGTACTACACCTACTGGGACTTCGGCAAAGTCTGGAGCGAAGACCCCAGCTGGACGGGTACTGAAAGCCTGTCATCGGCTGGTGTGGGTGTGCACTTCCAGGTGTTCAAGGACACCTACATATCGCCGGAACTGGCCTTCCCCCTGACCCACAAAGTCTCGGCCGAGGAGCTGGACGACGACAACGGCAAGGCACCGCGCCTGTACCTGAACTTCCTGAAGCTGTTCTGAGCCTGATTGACCGTGCGCAAGGCGTACCTTGCGCACGCAGGGGAGATGCACTGATGAAACTCACTACCCGCTACGTGCTGCACACCGTCCGTACCGCAGCGTTCAATGCCGAGGCGACGGCAGAGTTGCTGCTGGAACTGAGCAAACTGGCGCCGACCGCCAAGCTCAGGTTCCGCGCCATGAACCTGGCGGAACTGATCAATGAGGACGCCGAAGCCCTGGAGCGGGTCGCCACGGCGATCACCCGTGGCGAGCTGCTGGCCTCTGTAGGAGCGGGCTTGCCCCGCGATTGCGCTGTGACTGACAAATCGCTATCGCGGGGCAAGCCCGCTCCTACGGTAGCTGCAACTCCTCAACGCTGATCTCGCGCATGCGAAACTTCTGCACTTTCCCGGTTACAGTCATCGGGAACTGTTCCACGAAACGAAAATAGCGCGGCACCTTGAAATGCGCGATGCGTGCCTTGGCCCACTCGCGCAGTTGCGCCTCATCGGCGACTGCTCCCGGGTGCAGCCTGATCCAGGCGACGATTTCTTCACCGTAGCGGCTGCACGGCACCCCGATCACCTGCACATCAGCGACCGCTGGGTGGGTGGCGAAAAACTCCTCCAGCTCACGCGGGTAGATGTTCTCGCCGCCGCGGATGATCATGTCCTTGCTGCGCCCGACGATGCGCACATAACCCTGCTTATCCATGCTCGCCAGGTCGCCGGTGTGCATCCAGCCCTCTGCATCGATACTGTCGGCAGTGGCCTGCGGATTGTTCCAGTAGCCGAGCATGACGCTGTAGCCACGGGTGCACAGTTCACCGACTTCGCCACGCGGCACACTGTTACCGGCACTGTCGATGATCTTGCTGTGCAGGTGCGGCTGGGTACGACCAACTGTGGTCACCCGCAGTTCTAGGTCGTCGTCAGGGCCAGTCTGCAACGACACCGGGCTGGTCTCGGTCATGCCATAGGCGATCTGCACTTCACTCATGTGCATTTCATCGATCACCCGGCGCATGACTTCGATCGGGCAGTTGGCGCCCGCCATGATCCCGGTGCGCAGGCTGGACAGGTCGAAGGTGTGGCGCAGCGGATGATCCAGTTCGGCAATGAACATGGTCGGCACCCCATACAGCGCCGTGGCCCGCTCTTCGGCCACCGCCTGCAGGGTGGTCAGCGGATCGAAGGCATCGCCGGGGTAAATCAGGGTGGCGCCGTGGGTCATGCAGCCGAGGTTGGCCATGACCATGCCGAAGCAGTGATACAGCGGCACCGGTACGACAAGGCGGTCGTGCTCGGTGAGGCCGAGGCTTTCGCCGACCAGGTACCCGTTGTTGAGAATGTTGTAGTGGCTGAGGGTCGCGCCTTTGGGGAAACCGGTGGTCCCCGAGGTGTACTGGATATTGATCGGCTCATCGCAGTGCAGGCTGGCCTGCCGCGTCGCCAAGGTATCCAGGCTGACCTCCTGCGCCCGTGCCAGCAGCGCCTGCCAGGCCAGCAGGCCTTTGGGTGGCGTACTGGCCAGGCTGATCACCCCACGTAGCTCAGGCAGCTGCGCGCAGGCCAGCTCGCCCGGCGTGCTGGTCGCCAGCTCCGGCACCAGATCCAGCAGCATGGCGTGATAGTCCGACGTTTTGAAAGCATCGGCGCAGATGATCCAACGGCAACCCGACTGGCTGAGGGCATAGGCCAACTCGTTACTGCGGTAAGCCGGGTTGATATTGACGAGGATGACGCCAATTTTTGCACTGGCAAACTGAGTGATGCACCACTGTGCACAGTTGGGTGCCCAGATCCCCAGGCGATCACCGCGCTGCAGCCCCAGGGCCAGCAAGGCGCGGGCCAGGCGCTCGACTTCTGCGCCCAATGCCTGCCAGCTGTAGCGCAGCCCTTGATGACGGACCACCAGCGCCTCACGCTGGGCAAAGCGTGACACGGTGAGGTCGAAGGCCTCGCCGATGCACAGCGTGAGCAACGCCGGTTCCTGTTGCCCTTGGGTATGGCTCAACGCATTCATGCTGTTCTCTTATTGTTGTGGTACTGCGAAGCAACGGCTTGCCGCACGGGCAGCAAGCCGCGCTGGTCTGTTTACCTGACAAACACCTGGGTGGTGGTAATCGACATGTCACCGCCCGGCAACTGGATGTTCTTGACCTTCTCCAGGCTCTGCGGATCGAACACGGCAATGTCGTTGAAGGTGCCGGCGAGGTAGAGCTTGCTGCCTTGCTTGTTGAAGGCCACACAGTAATACGTGTGCTCCAGATTGGCGGCCTTGATCAGCTTGCGCTCCTTGATGTCGTAGCGCGCCAGACGGTTGAGCACGCCATACATCTGGTTCGGGTCCTGTGGCGAGCGCAAGCCGGTGAAATACAGCTCGGTCAGCGAGGCGAACTCCTGGTAGTGACTCTTGCCGGTTTTCAGGTCGATGCTCAGGTAGCCGTACATCGGTTCGGCAGTAGCCGGATCCTGCTTGTCGTCTGTGAACTTGGCCACGGTGTAGAGCATGGTGAAGTCGTGCTGGGCGGTCTGGTGGGGCCAGAAGTACAGCACGTCCGGTGCGCTGAAGCCCGGGCGCTGCCAGTTGCGCAGCGCCATGGCAACTTCGTACTTGCCGGTGTTGACATCCATTTTGTAGATATCCGGGCCGGCCACGTACAAGCTGCCGTCATCGGCGGCACGCATCAGGTACACCTGGCGTGGCATCGGAAAGCTACGTACCGGTTTCGCACCGACGCCGTCGGCTGCCTTGAACACTTCCAGGCGGGGTGGCTTGACCACGTAGTGATCATTCAAACGCTGGGTCGGGTTGACCGTGGCATACAACTCCTTGCCATCCGGGCTGATGGCGAACGAGAACATCGAACGCGCCACCTCACCCGGGTTGCTGGACAGGTTGGCATGGAACACGGTTTTGCAGCTGTCCAGGTCGATGCCGTAGAGGTCACCGAAATGGTTGTTGAGCAGGTACGCGGTGCGGTTGTCGGGCGCCATCATTGCCGTGCCGGGGCCAAAGGCGTCCGGCAACTTGCAGCTTTTGAACACCTCGTCGCGGGCCAGATCAATGACGTGCAGGTTGTTCGGGTAGTTGGTGGCAATCATGTACTCGTGGCCGGCCTGCAGCGCAGCCCCGCTGTTGTCGGCAGCCCAGGCGCCCAGGCTACTGGCACAGGCGGCGACGGTGAACGCCAGTTTGGCGAAAACTCCAGGTTTCATGCGATGTCCCCTTGTTATTCTTGTCGGCCGGTCACTTGTCTTTAGGAAACACAGTGCCCAGGTTGCGCCAGTCGTCTTTGGAGTTGGTGGCTTGCGCGTTCCAGTCCTGATAGGTACTCATCATGTCCGGCACCTGGGCCGGCCACCAGCACGGATCAGAACAGCCATAGAGGTCAGCTTCCATCGGCTGGCACAGCGAGCTGACACCCCCGAAGGCATCCACTTCCCAGCCCGGGTCGGTGGTTGCCGTGCACCCGGCGACGGCGCTCATGGCCACGACTTCCTCGACTCGGTCCTGGGCAACGGCTTGCTCAAGAATTTGCGCTTTGTTGTTCAGCGGCTTGAGGTGTTTCATGTCAGTGCGCCTTCCGCGGGGTGATGTAGCGGCTGATGAACGCCGGGTTAGCGGCCATGATGCGGCTGTAGACTTCGATGCCGAAGTCGACCCAGTCGCGCATCAGCTCACAGTAGTGGTAGGTCGGATGGGTGGGGTCGCCGTAGCGCGCGTAACTTTCGTGGTAGCAGCCGCCGGAGCACAGGTTGCGGATCCGGCAGGTATCGCAACCGGTGCCTCTACGATCCAGGCGCTGTGACAGAAAGTCGTTGAGCTCAACCTGTTTCACCCCGGTGTGCACGTTGCCGAAGGTCGGCAGGCTGGAGCCGGTGAAGCGGTGGCAGAGGTTCAGTTCGCCCTTGTGATCGACCGCCAGCATCTTCAGGCCGGCACCGCACGGCAGGGCCTTTTTGTGGCCTTCATGGATGTCGGTGATCAGCTGGTGCAGGTTGGAGAAACCGATGTTGCGGTGCTCCAGCGCGGCCTCCAGATAACGCCGTCCCAAGGCCTTCATGTTGGCAAAGACCTCCACCAACTCATCCGCGGTCAGGTTGAAATCGGCCATGTCACCGGAGGTCACCGGGGCGAAACCGACCTCGGCAAACCCCAGCTCGTTGAACAGGTGATTCCAGATCGTTTCGACATCAGTAATGCCACGCGTCAGGGTGACGCGCGCACCGACCGGGCGGCTGTCATAGCGCGACAGCAGCATGTCGGCCTTGCGCCGTACCACATCGTAGGTGCCCTGCCCGCCCACGGTAATACGGTTGCGGTCGTGCACGGTCTTCGGCCCGTCGATGCTCACCGACAGGCCAAAGCGATGGGCGTTGAGCCAGTCGACAATCTCCTCGGTGAGCAGCGTGGCGTTGGTGGTCATGACGAATTCGACCTGCTTGCCCGCTTCGGCAAAGCGCCGTTCGCAATACGCCACCATGTGCTCGATCAGTGGCCGGTTCGACAGCGGCTCACCGCCGAAGAACACCACGGTGTAACGGCTCTCGTCCGGCGATTCCTTGAGCAGCATTTCCACCGAGGATTCCGCGGTGGCGGCGCTCATCTTCTTGCCGGCCGAGGGCTTGTCGAGGTCTTCCTTGTAGCAGTAACTGCAGCTTAAGTTGCAGCCGGTGTTGACGTTCAGCACCACAGTGTTCAAGGCCGTGCGCTCGACGCGGGTGACGCCGATTTCCGGTGTCAGCGGCGAGCCGTCGCTGACCAGCTCCAGGGCAATCAGCTCACGCAGGGTTTCTTCAACGTCTTGGCCGGTAAAACGCGCCTCAAGGCGATGCACCAATTCCTCAGGCGAACAGCCTTGCTCACGCAAGGTATCGATGATCCCGCCGGTGACGGCATCTGTAGCAAACAGCGAACTGCTGGGTATATGGAACAGCATGCGAGCGGCATCCACCTGCACTTCATGCAGGTTGCGCTCGACCAGATTCAATAGTGCGCCCATGGCGACCTCCCGATGTGTATCCCGAACAACGTTGGAATCCGGGCGCCTCAGCGCCCGCACAGCCCGCGGCCGATTACGGCAGCGGTGGGTTGTTCCAGCGCTGGACGGTAACGATCAGGTGGCCCTCACCCTGCTGTCCGCCGTCCTCAAGTTTGGCAATCACTTTCAGATTGCCAGCGTTGTTGGTCATCATCCGGCGCTCGGGGTTAGGCCCGGCACCACCGGGCATGAAGATGCCGTTGTCCAGCATCTGCCCGGCGAACTTGACGTCTTCGTCTTCCTTGGCCTTTTCGTTGAAGGGTTCGACCGACCACTGCGCTGGCAGGTAGCCAATGCGCAACGGCTGGCCCTTGGCATCTTTGCCCCAGGCCTCGGCCTCGAAACGGCCCTGCACTTTCGGCGTACTGCCGCCGTTCTCGCCGATCCGCGCAATCGAGAACGCGGGCACCACCTTGACCTCTTCGACTTTGTCGTAGACGGTCAGGCTCACGCCTTTCAAGGCACCCTGGCTGACTTCGCGCACCCCAGGCGCAGCATCGGCGGCGGCACGAGCCTTGACCCGCACCTGGTTGGCGCTTGACTGCAGCACTTCGACCACTTCGATACCCGGGCCAAAGCTGGCCGTACCGGACAAACCGCTGCCGACCAGGGTCAGCTCCGCTTCGCTGCCGGCCTTGATAAACGAAGGCTGCACGGCCAGCAACCGCGCCTTGCCGTCTTTGACAGCGGTGAAGTCCAGGCCGCGTTCGTCATGCTCGGCCTCGAACATGCGCCCTTTCATCTCGCCATCCACTGCGGCAAACACCTGGCGCATGGTGGTATCACCGATCTGCACGTTGCCGCGCCATTCAAAGCCGTTGTAGAGAATTGCCGAGCCGCTGCCCTGGAACGGCGAGCCGTCGGCATACTGGCCTTTGACTTCAACCTTGAATGCGCCGTCGCCTTGCGCGCCGGTGACGGTCATTGCGCCGCGGACATCGCCCTTGGTCAGCATATGACCACTGAAAGCCCACTGCCCCACCAGCACTTCGGCCTTGGGCCGTGCTTTTTGCCAGTCGGCCCAGGCGGCGCTGTCCAGCGGGAAACGCTTGGCCAGCTCGGGAACCATTTCCTTCAAGGCGATATCCAGCCAGTCACGGTCACGCGACAGCGCCTGATACTCAAGCGACGGCCATTGGCCGAGGTGGAAGTTGACCAGGTGTTCCCATTCTTTGGCCGGGCGACGCTGCAACGCTACCCGCGCACCGGAGTGGCAACGGCCACAGGTCTGGCTGAGTTTTTCGTCGAACTGCTCGACCGTGTTCAGGCGGCGTTCCATGGCGTAGCGCACACCTTCGGTTTCGCTGGGTGCCAGCCCTTGGCGGTCGGCCAGGTATTTGACCAGGGTGCGGCGATCATCATCGCTGATCTGCAAGCCATGCATGACCTGCATACGGCCAATGCTCATCAGCCAGCCTTCGGGGGTTTTGCGCTGGTGGCTGATGCGACTGTAGGTATCGTTGCCTTCGGCAATGTGACAGCCCATGCACTTGGTTTGCAGCAGTGCGGCGCCGGGCTCTGCGGCCTGTGCCTGGGTACACAGCAAGGCGGAGACGATCAGCGCCAGGCTGTTCGTATGCCGCCGGAGTCGAGTCATTCTCAAGGTCAGACCTCCACGGTGTTGTTCTTATCGTTCTTGCACGCTGGGTGCCGTAGGTGAATCTGCGAATGGCTGATACAGAATCTGTGCCAATCTTGGTAAAGCCTTTGATTTCAACAACTTGAGTCAAGCAAGGCAAGCGGTGGGTGGGGATGGGATCCACATCCGGCGTCTAAATTTGCGACAGCCTGTAGCACCTTGAGACACCGCTCGCGCACCTAGCAAGCTTAGGCCAGTGGCGCACTGTTTCACGCGCGTCTCATGGCGTCTCAAAGTGCTACAGCACAGCCTGCGCTGCGGCGCTTCACGACCTATAAATAACGCTTTTATATCAATACTTTAAGTACGTTTTTCGAATCTGGCATGGTGGTTGCGAAAGTGCTCTGCACCTCCAATGACAAAAGGCGCTGCCTCCATGCTTTCGACACTGCCCATCCTCCCTCGTACCCAGGCTTTTCTCGACCGCAAACTGAAAATGCGCATCGGCGCCGACTGGCAAGATGCGCAAAGCGGTCAGACCATGAGCTTTCGCAACCCGGCCACCGGCGAAGTGCTGGGGGAAGTGCCATGCGCCGACAGCGAGGATGTCGATCGTGCCGTCAAGGCAGCACGCCTTGCATTCGATGATTCACCCTGGAGCCGCATGCGCCCGCGTGAACGGCAGAACCTGTTGTGGCGCCTGGCCGAGCTGATGGAGCGTGACGCACAGGAACTGGCTGAACTGGAATGCCTGAACAACGGCAAAAGCGCAGCGGTGGCGAAAGTCATGGACGTGCAGCTGGCGATCGACTTCCTGCGTTACATGGCTGGCTGGGCGACCAAAATTGAAGGCACAACAGTAGAGCCTTCCTTGCCGCTGATGCCCAACGACCAGTTCCATGGCTTCATCCGCCGCGAAGCGATCGGCGTGGTCGGCGCCATCGTCGCCTGGAACTTCCCACTGCTGCTGGCCTGTTGGAAACTTGGCCCGGCACTGGCCACCGGCTGTACCGTGGTGCTCAAACCTGCCGATGAAACCCCGCTGACCGCGTTGAAACTGGCCGAACTGGTGCAAGAGGCGGGCTACCCGGATGGAGTGTTCAACGTCATCACCGGAACCGGTCTGAATGCCGGCGCCGCCCTCACCCGTCACCCTGGCGTCGACAAACTGACCTTCACCGGTTCCACCGAAGTCGGCAAACAGATCGGCAAGGCGGCGATGGAAAACATGACCCGCGTCACCCTCGAATTGGGTGGCAAGTCGCCGACCATCGTCATGCCCGACGCCAACCTGCAAGAAGCCGCTGCCGGTGCCGCCACGGCGATCTTCTTCAACCAGGGCCAAGTGTGCTGCGCAGGTTCGCGGCTGTATGTGCACCGCAAGCATTTTGACAACGTGGTTGCCGACATCGCCGCGATTGCCAACGGCATGACCCTGGGTAACGGCCTGGACCCTAAGGTACAGATGGGCCCGCTGATTTCCGCCAAGCAGCAGGACCGGGTCACCGGCTACATCAACCTGGGCCGTGAACTTGGCGCCACGGTGGCCTGTGGCGGTGAAGGTTTTGGCCCGGGTTATTTCGTCAAACCTACGGTCATCGTTGACGTCGACCAACGCCACCGTCTGGTTCAGGAAGAAATCTTCGGCCCGGTGCTGGTGGCCATGCCATTTGATGACATCGATGAAGTGATTGGCCTGGCCAACGACAACCCGTATGGCCTGGGCGCAAGCATCTGGTCCAACGACCTTGGCGCCGTGCACCGCATGATCCCGCGGATCAAGTCGGGTTCGGTGTGGGTCAACTGCCACAGCGCCCTTGATCCGGCGCTGCCGTTCGGGGGCTACAAGCTGTCGGGCGTAGGCCGCGAGATGGGCGCGGCAGCCATCGAGCACTACACCGAACTCAAGTCGGTGCTAATCAAACTGTAAACCACCCGGTAGGAGCGGGCTTGCCCCGCGATTGCGTTTCATCAGACACAACGCGATCGCGGGGCAAGCCCGCTCCTACCGAGGGTAACCCTGCGCGACCAGCCAGCTGCGCAGCATGATCTGCTCTGATGCCGACCGGCCAGCCAATAGCTGATCCAGCGTGCTCCCAGCCTGCAGGCCGCGCACCAGCGGTGCCAGGGGCACACCCTGCAGGTGCCAGATACCCAAGGGCTGGTCTGGGCTGACGACCACCTCGGCAGGTTCGATGAAGGCATCACGCACCACCGGCCGCTGTTGCACCTGCAACTGGCGATAATCACTCGGCAGGTGTATCGGCTGCAGGTCTGGCCAGGCCTGACGACGCTGCCAGAATGGCTGCCCGGCCTTGTCCTGTTCCTGGGCATAGAAGTCCCGGCCGATACGGGCGAAACGCAAGAACAGCTGTTCAATACGTTGCTGATGAAACCCCCGGGCCAACGCCCGATGCTCAGGACGGCGCAGCAAGGTGTTGATCACCGCCGGCGCCTGCAAGGCAGACGACAACGACTGGAAGATTCCGTTGCCGGACAACGGATCGACCGCCATCGCCGCATCCCCCACGCGCAGCCAGTTGTCGCCGCTGCATTCACCGGCGAGGATCGCCGTGCTGCTGCGTGCATGCACCGTCGCCGCTTGCCAGGCATCGGCACCAAACAATTCGCTCACCAGTGCCGACTCGCGCCGGCGCTGGGCACAGTACTCCGGCAAGCGGGCCTTGCCCGGCAGGTTGCTGGTGCTCACGTCGAGGCTGATTTGCCAATAGCAACGGCCATCGGCCAAACGTGCCATCCACGCCCAGCCATCCTCCAGGCTTTCCACCGCCGAGAACGGCTCACCTTCAGCGCCTTGCCAGAGGTTGAGCAGGCTGACGCTTTCCGGGCCCCGCAGCCGGTCGCTGGCTAACGGCGCCTGACGACCACGGGCTTCGACAAGGAAATCTGCGTGCAGCACCTGGCCACCGTCCAGCACCACGCGGTGTCCTTGCGCGTCACTGTCAACGCCACCCACCCGCCCCTCGATCACTTCGACACCGGCCTGCTTCAGGTCATCGCGCAACGCACGATCGAACAAGCGCCGATCCAGCAGACACTCCTCATTAAGCTGCTGATCCACACCGTTCCAGCGCACACGGCGCCGGGCCGGTATCGCAGCCTGCTCCAGGGCGTTGCTCAACCCAGCATGGCGCAAGCCCTCCAGCACCCGCTGTGACACGCCTTCCACGGCATCGAAACGGCGCCAGTCAGCGACTATCTCGACGCCATACCCCAGACGCCGCAGGCCAATGGCGCACGCAGCACCGGCCGGGCCAGCACCAAGAATCAGGATACGCGGCTCAGGCATGATCGACTCCACGGCGCTCAGGGCCAAAGTAGGTAGCGTTTTCACGCAGATACGCCAGCACCTGCTCGCGATCAGCCCCTGGGTGTTCAGCCAGATAGGCGCAAATCTGCCCGCTCAACGCTGCACAGCCGAGACTGGCACCGGCTGACCCGGCCCGCGCCCCGACCGCCGCACCGAACTCGGCCTGCGCCGTGTTCAGCCACGACCACTGCCCACTGGTACAGCGGGCATCACCGGTGATGCGCACCACCCCGGGGTAGCTGGCCGGATAGACCGGACCACCCCGCGCCGGGCTCGACGCACACAGGATCACCCCGGCCGCCTGCGCCTGTGCACAGGCCTGGCGCAGCACCGGGCGATCCTGGCTCAGCCCCAGGCTCAGGTTGATCACCTGCACGCCCTGCTCCACCAGCCACAACAACGCCGCGCTGACCTGCAGCACCGAGGTAGCGCCACGGCTGTCGAACACCTGCGCGATGGTTACCGATACACCTTCAGCCTGGCTCAGCAACTGTTCAAGCACCGCGCTGCCGTGGCCGAGCACGTCGTCCTGCACATCCCCTTCACAGAGCACACCCTGATCCAGCCAGAAGCGCCGGCCAACGTCCACACGCGGGGCCTGAAGCTCAGAGCAGCCGGAATCGATCACGCCCACCCGCACGTTATTCACCATGGCGCAGCGACTCCTGCCAGACCGCCTGCAGGCGCCCTTGCTCCAGGTGCAGGTGCAACTCGGCGTCGGCCAGGGTGCTGGTGCGATGGCTGATGAGTATCCGTGTGCGCCCGGCGAACAGCTGGTCGATGGCGGCGATCACTTCCCGTTCGGTGGCCTCATCCACCGCCGAGGTTGCTTCATCGAGCACCAGTACCCGTGGGTTCTGCAGCAAGGCGCGGGCAATGGCGATGCGTTGTTTCTGCCCGCCCGACAGCTGCTGGCCTCGCTCACCGAGGATACCGTCCAGGCCCAGCGGCAAGGCTTCGACCAAGCTCTCCAGACGCGTCAGGCGCACGACCCGCTCAAGGTCTTCACGGCTGGCCTCGGGCACGCTGTAGGCCAGGTTCTGCGCCAGGGTGCCGCGAAACAAGACAATGTCCTGGCTGACCACGGCGATGCACTTGCGCAGCGCCAACAAATCCAGCTCACGCAAATCCACACCATCGAGCAGGATGCGCCCCTGGTCCGGGTCGTAGAACCGCTGCAGCAGGTCGATCAGGGTCGATTTGCCGACACCCGAGGCGCCACTGATGGCCACCTTCACACCGGCCGGAATGCAGATATCGACACCCGCCAGCACCATGCCCAGGCGCTGCTCGTGGGCAAAGTGCACGGCCTCCAGGCGCAATTCGCCGGGGCCTTGCCCGGCGGGTACAGGCACCGCAGGCTGTTTGACGCTGACCGGTTCCTGCTGCAGTTCCATCACCCGGCCAAGGCTCACTGCCATGCGCTGCACCGCCACGTACAGGCCAAGCAGGCTCTGCACCGGCCCGACCGCCATGCCCAGATAGGTGGAAAAAGCGATCAGCGCACCCAATTGCCAAGTGCCCTGAATCACCCAGTAGCCGCCAACCAGAAAAGCACAGGCACGGCACAGCGAGGTGAGCGTGCCTGGCACCGCCTGGGTGAAGAATTCCGTGATTTGCACCCGCAGCAACTGGCCCATGTAGCCTTTGCCGAGGTGGTCGAGGCGCGCCGACTCGCGTTGCTGCTGCCCGGCCGCTTGAATGAACTTCATCGCTGGCAGGGTCTCGACCATGAACGACGAAACATCGGCAGAGCGCTCACGCAGATTGCGCACCTCGCGCTCGACCTTGCGCCGCATCCAGCGCAACCACAGCACTTCGATGGGAATCAGCAACGCCAGCAGCAACGACAGTTGCCACGACAGCATCAACATCAAGGTTACCGCGCCGATCAAGCCAATCACGCTGGACACTGCCGCGAACAGGGAATCCACGGCGAAGCGTTGAATTTCGGCGACATCGCCATCCAGTCGCGACAGAATGTCACCGATGCGTTTGCGCCCGTAGAAGGCCGGGGAAAGTTGCTGCAAGTGACGATAGAGGTCATCACGCAAGGCAAACAGAATGCGCCCGGACAGACGTGTGTGCAGGTAGCGGTTGATGCCGCCCAGCAACATGCCGACGATGCCCACCGCGATCATGATCGACGCCATGTGCCAGAGCACGTCGAAGTCCTTGGCCAGCAAGCCTTGATCGATCAGGGTCTTGACCAGCCAGGGTTGCAGCAACACCAACAGTGACGCCGCAAGCGACAAGCCCAACAGTGCGGCAATCGCGCGCCAGTGCGGGCGTACGAAGCCGTACAACCAGGCCAGGGCGCGGCGCATCAAGTCCGGGTCAGAGGCGTTGATCAGCCTGAGAAACATACCACCCATCCACCGCCCCTTAATCGCGCAGTTGCTTGAGTTTTCGATACAGCGTGGCGCGGCTGATCCCCAGGGCATCGGCGGCGGCCGAGACGTTGCCTTGATGGCGTGCCAACGCCCCGCGGATCAGTTCTACCTCGTTTTCGCGAATGCTGCCGCTTTGCGGTGCGCTGGCGCTGAGCTCATCCAGCAGGCAATCGGTCAGATGCTCCAGGCTCAGCACTTGCTCACC
Source organism: Pseudomonas sp. NUPR-001 (assembly GCF_052147955.1). Classification (NCBI taxonomy): domain Bacteria; kingdom Pseudomonadati; phylum Pseudomonadota; class Gammaproteobacteria; order Pseudomonadales; family Pseudomonadaceae; genus Pseudomonas; species Pseudomonas sp. NUPR-001. The sequence goes on along the minus strand of NZ_CP197353.1, from coordinate 2,774,349 downwards.
GGGCTCACGCATGGCCAACGCCGAGCGCAAGACCATTTCCAGCTGGCGGATGTTGCCCGGCCAGTCGAAATTGCCAAGCAGCTCCCGCAAGCCCTTGTCGAGGCTGACCCGCTCGGCGCCGAACTTGCTCAGCAGGCTGTCGATCACCTCGTTGAGGTCGTCGCGGTCACGCAGCGCCGGGAGCTGCAGGCTGACGCCATTGATGCGGTAGTAGAGGTCTTCGCGAAAATGCTGATCGAGCACCAGCCGTTTCAGGTCACGGTGGGTGGCGCAGATGACCGCGACGTCGATGTCCTGCTCGTCACCGCCCCCCAGCGGCGCCACCCGCCGTTCCTGCAAGACCCGGAGCAAACGCGCCTGCAAGGCCAGCGGCATGTCGCCGATTTCATCGAGGAACAGTGTGCCGCCGTGGGCCTGGGCCAGACGCCCGACCATACCGCCGCGCCGCGAACCGGTGAACGCACCCTCGCGGTAGCCAAACAGTTCGGACTCGATCAGCCCTTCCGGAATGGCCGCGCAGTTGACCGCCACAAACGGCTTGTCGGCACGCGGGCTGGACTGATGCAGGGCACGCGCCACCACCTCCTTGCCGGTACCGGTTTCGCCGAGCAGCAACACCGGCAAATCATTGTTCAAGCCACGCCGCGCCATGCGCAGTGCGCGGGCCAGGCGTGCGTCGCGGCCCGCCAGTGATTCCAGTTCGAGCGCTTTTGGGGTTGGTAAGACTTTGCCGCCCGGCTGCGCAGTCCCGATGCCGGCGCGGCGTGGCAGGTGCACGGCACGGAAGAAGAATTCGCCCTTGGCGGTTTGCACACTGCTGACCCGGTCGGTCCACAAACGGGTAAGGAACGCCGAGGTGCGTTCACCCATCAGGTCGCTGCAGCGTCGGCCAATCAAGGCCGGGCGCTTGAGCTGCAACAACTCGCAGGCACGCTCGTTGGCCGCTAGCACTTCACCATCCAGACTCAGGGCCAGCAGCCCGTGCCAGGCACTGCCCAGGTACTGCGGGCGACTGTGGAAGGACAACACCAACTGCTCGGGATAGCACAAACCGAACATGCGGCTTTCGATATTGCTGGCGGCCAGAATCAGGGTCGAAAGGTTGTCCTGCGGTTGTGCCATGACCCCTTCGCGGGTCAGGTCAAGCACGCCAACGACCTGACCCAGAGGGTCACGCAGCGGCACCGAGGTACAGGAAAATGGGCTCAGGCGATCGAGGTAATGCTCGCCGCAGTTGATCAAGGTCGGCCGCCCTTCCACCACCGCAGTGCCGATGGCGTTGGTGCCACGGCTCGACTCGCTCCAGCAACTGCCGGGGTGCAAGTCGCGCAGGCCGACTTGATTGAGTTCGTCGGTCTGCCCGCCGACGGCGAGGATATTGGCCTGCGCATCGCCGAGGATGATGATGGCGTTGTTGCCGTGGCGGGTGACCAGGTATTCCATTTCCGGGGTCGCGGCGTCGATCAGCAGGCGGTTGCCGTCGAGCAACTCCTGCAAGCGGTGGCGCACGTTGAACTGCACCTGTTCCGCCTCCAGGCAGTTCAGGCCATGTTCGAGGCTGCGCCGCCAGGACGCATCGATCTCTTCACGCAGCATGCCTTGCGGCAAGGCGCCTTCGCTGATCAGTTTCAGGCGGACCATGCGCGAAGTGTGCACGGGGTCGGTAGCGTTTATTATTGGTATATGTCGCGGCATCTCTCACTCCAGCGTGCCTGCGCACAGCAAGATGCTGCTGCAGGCGAAGTACGACCGGCTCACCGTGACTTTACTTCTAATACGCTTCCTCTACTACGCCTGCGCGGTAAATAGGTGGTGGGCTTGCCCCGCGATTACGATTTGTCTGTCTTACCGCGATCGCGGGGCAAGCCCGCTCCTACAAAGCGAAGCGGCTGTAGCGATACGGGGTGGGGTCGATGATCGGGGTATGGCCGGATACCAGATCGGCCGCCAGTTGCCCGGCTGCCGGAGATGTTCCGAAACCATGACCAGAAAAACCGGTGGCCAGGGTCAAGCCGGCAATTCGCGCGACCGGCCCGATCACCGGAATCGAATCTGGCGTGACGTCGATGGTGCCTGCCCAGGCCTGTTCGATCTGGGCCTGCTCAAACACCGGCCAAGCAGCCTTGAGGTTGTTCATCGCGTCATTGTTCAGCGAAGTGTTGGCGCTTGGGTCTTGCACCCGCATGCGTTCAAACGGGGTAACGCTGGTGCTTTTCCAACGCCGCGCTTGGGCCAGGTCCTGGAAGAACGGCTTGCCCATCGACACCTGGAGAAAGTCGCGTTGTGCACGGAACGCTGGCAGATAACGGCGGCCCAGCAGCAAATGGTCGAGGGTCAGGAAGGCATCCAATTTGCCGCGTTGGGTGATGATGTAGCCGCCATCCTTGTGCTTGCGGAACGAGAAGTCCGGCGCACCGACCGCAATGTCGGTCGGGCCCTGCATCGGTTTGGTACGCAATACCGAACACACCAACGGCAGGGTCGGCAACGCAATACCGTGGTTGCCGAGAAAACGCCGCGACCAGGCACCACCCGCCAGCAGCACCTGCTCACAACGGATTTCGCCTTTCTCGGTGACCACACCGCTGACCTTGCCAGCCGCCGTCACCAGCGTACGCACAGCGCAGTGTTCAACAATGATTGCGCCTTTGGCGATAGCTGCCTTGGCAATTGCACTGGACGCCAGCGTCGGCTCGGCACGACCATCCGAAGGCGTATAAATGCCACCCGCCCAGTCGCCCTTACCGCCCGGTACCAATTGTTCGATTTCACGCTTGCTGAGCAAGTGCGAATCCAGCGACAGTGACTCAACCGACTTGAGCCAGCCTTCATGCATGGCCATCTGTGTTTCAGTACGGCCGACAAACATGATGCCGGCCTGGCGGTAACCCACATCCGCACCGACGCGCTCCGGCATTTGCGCCCATAAACGATCAGACGCCTGCGCCAACGGAATATCTTCGGCATGACGACTGGTTTTGCGCACCCAGCCAAGGTTGCGTGAAGACTGTTCTCCCGCCAGTCGGCCTTTCTCAAGGAGTACTACCGGAATATTGCGCTCGGCCAGCGATAACGCCGCGGTCAAACCTATGATTCCCCCGCCAATGATGACAACCGAGGTGGACGACGGAAATACGCTTGAAGTGTGCACAGAGGCAATAGTAGGTGCCATGACAAAGACTCGACTTACACGGTTTTATGACGGAGCGATTACTGCGCCAGGTTGACGCGCAGCACATTGGCTCGCGAGGCATTACGGTACGCAGTCACTTCAACCTCGACTTTGTAGACCGTCGAACCCAGCGGTGGGCAGGTAACGGTACTGGCCGGATCGATGCCGCGGAACTTCTCGCCGATCAAGGTCATGACGCTGGCAACATCCTCCGGGTTTTGAATAAACACCCGCGAACAAATCACATCGGCCAGGCTGGAATCCACGGCCTTGAGCGCCGCTTCAATGTTGGCGAACACCTGATGGGTTTGTTCGACAACATCGTCGGAAATCAACTTGGTCTCGGGGTGACGCCCAGCGGTGTTGGATACGTAAATCCAGTTATCGACCGCCACCAAACGCGAGTAGCTGCCCATTTCCTCGTACTTAGAACCGGTTTTAACCTTGATAATTTCGGTCATGCCTTACTACTCCTTGAGTCTCTTAAAAGTGTATTAGCTGAGCACTGGGGTTTCCCACAGGTTCAACTTCACGCCAATGCCTTTTTCGATGGCATTGCGGTATACAACAGTGCCCCAGGCAACGTCTTCAACCGGCATTCCGCCTACCGACATAATGATGATTTCTTCATCATTGTTACGCCCAGGTGCATCACCGGCGATGATCTTGCCAATATCCTCAAGTTCTTCGGCGGTCAACTTTCCTTCTGCCAGCATATCCATAAAACGCACACCGATAACGGGCACGCAGTTATGTGCAGGCTTCGGCAATTCTTCATACCAGGCATGATAAAGCCCGGTATTATCCAGCACTTTGCGAATATCAGATTGCTCCATGCCATCATCCAGGCGGCAACTTGCCGGCATGGCCATAAAAGCACCAGGCTTGACCCATTCGCGTTTAACGACCGGGTAAGTTTCAGGGTCTCCGGTTGCACCGGAACTGCAGTAAGTGACCAGGTCCGAGTCGCGTACGACTTCTTCAAGGGTATCCACTACATGAATATTGACGATCTGCGGATAGGTGTCTTCAAGCCACGAAATGAAGTCATCAAGGCTCTTCTGGCCACGCCCTTTAATTTTGATCGTATCAATCTGCGGGCAGACTGCAACGAAGGCGGCCAGGGTGGTTTTGCCCATGACGCCGGGGCCAAGAAGGCCGACAACCCTTGAATCCTTGCGGGCCAGATGGCGTGCGCCAACCCCCGGAATCGCGCCGGTGCGGTAGGCCGAAAGCAAGTTGGCCGACATGTGCGCCAAGGGTGCGCCGGTATCGGGATCGTTCAAGGTGAACATAAGAATCGAGCGCGGCAGGCCTTTATCGCGGTTGGCAATGTTGGAGCCGTACCACTTCACCCCGGCCGTGCAGAAGTTACCGCCCAAATAGGCTGGCATGGCCATCAAACGACGGTCGGCGGTTGGTTTTGGCATCTTCGGAAACGGCGAACTTTCCGGAAACGTAACCATTGCCCCGTGCGAGTCATTATTAGGCCCAGCCATACGATAGTCACCTTCGTACAGCAGGCCAAACATCTCTTCCATTGTATCGACGCAACCGGCCATGTCGGTAACACCGGCGCGAATCATGTCTTGTTCAGAAAGGTAGATAAAATCGATTTTTGTATTATTGGACATCATTTTTCTCAGACTGAAATGATACAATCGCCGGGCGCACACGGACACGCCCTCCCCTCAAGCCAATAGGCTCGGGTTGCTCTTTCAACATGGGTTCCAGTATACGGAGCCGGTTTTCGCGGTATTGTACATTTCGGACATGAACGGCCGACTTCAGCCGATTTAATCGGCACGGCCATTGCACAATAATAAGATCATCAGCAGCAGACCGCCGTTATGAAAAAAGCGCATATACCCTCGCCTGCCACCAATACATTTGAACAACCTTGGTTCGTATTGAATTCATCACACTATTCAGTGATCGCCGCCAGTCATCCGGCGATTTCGCATTTCTATGCACTGGATGTTGCGCAATCAAGCAATGTGATGTTGGCGATTCCCGATGGCTGCGTGGATATTGTTGTCGACTGCGATGCTGATCGGCCCACCGCACGTGTCTGTGGCACACCCCTGCAAGCCCGGCGAGTAGAACTTCTGGAAAACCATCATTACTTTGGTGTGCGCTTTACCCCGGGGGTGATCCCGGGTTTTATCAACGCGCTGGCGCAAGAACTGACCGAGCAGGAGTTGAACCTGTTGGAGGTCACCCCGCACGCTCAGGCGTTTTTCGAAGAAGTGTTGAAAACGCCGGTGCTTAGCGAACAGATGAACCTGTTCAACCGCTATCTGGTACCCGACGCCTTGCGCAAAACCTCTGAGCTGACCGCGTCGATCATCCAGACCGTGCTGCAGCACAAAGGCGATATCCGTGTTCAGCAACTTGAAGCCTTGAGCGGCTACACCACCCGCACCCTGCATCGGCAGTTCACCCAGGATACCGGGATGACACCCAAGGCATTCTGCCGAATCATCCGTTGCCAGGCGGCGCTGAACTCCATCAATACAGAGCAGGCGTTGTCATTTACCGAGTTGGCGATGGAGCTGGGCTTTACCGATCAGTCGCATTTTTTGCGCGACTTCAAGCAACTGGTCAGTACCACGCCCCATGAGTATCAGCGGCAGATCACTCAAGGGGCTTACAGCCAGCGCCTCCTGCAGTCCCGGCAAGCGGCGGCCTGAAGTCAGTGGCGTGGTGTTTCCGACGGGTGCTCACCAAACAACGCTTTGTAGTAGCCAGCAAAATGCCCCAAATGGGTGAAGCCAAAATCACTGGCGATGCGCGCCACGGTGACTTGGTTGGCACAGGTGCTGCGCAAGCGTCGGCGGGCAGCGTTGAGCCTGACCGAACGCAAGTATTCCACCGGGCGTAAACCGGTCACGCTCTGAAAACTGCGTTGCAATGTGCGCCGACTGACGTTCAGTCGCTCGCACAACTCCAGCACCGAGATTGGTTCATCATGGTGCGCCAGGGCCAACTCCTGACTTTGCTTGACCAGATAAGCGCTGACCACGTGATTGCCGGAACGCCCCTCGTCGCCTTCAACCCGATGGTCGAGCAGGTCAAGCATGCACTCCAGGGTCAAGTCTTCCAGCAGGTTTTCCGGCAGGTGTTGATCCTGCAGCGCCGCCATCACCACATCTTCCAGACGCTTGCGCACGGTGTGCAACACTTCGCGGCGCAGCTCTAGGCGCGAGACCTTGCCCAGCCGACGCATTTCGCTGTCGGAAAACTCCCTGGCCGCCAGATTTTCCAGACGGGCGGCCTCAACGGTGATGGCCAGCAAGTCCATGCCTTCGGCTGCTTGCACAAAAAACTCCTGGCCACTGTGAAGAAGCGTGACACTTTCAGTTCCCAGGCTTTTACCCTGAAACACTGCCAGGTCTGCACCACACTTGGGCATTGCCAGGCACAACCGCCCCAACGGCGCTACGCCCCGCTGGGCTACACGCTTGTTCAATGATTCTTGAAAGATCTGGAAACGCTCGCCGGTGACGTGTTTGAGCACTGTCTGCACGTGACCGGTGCTCAACTGATCGTAGGTTTGTTGCCATCCCACGATTGCACCGGCATGCAAATGTACGTCGTCAAAGCTTTTCATCTGGGCAAACATCGCCATTGTTACTACCTGTTATGTACTTGTAACAAGTTGTAAGCAAGCGGCAGGCCAACCATCCTTCGCCCGGCAACCACTCATCGACTGACTGCAAAGCGGCCCACTGCCTGGGCCGCCATCGCCCTCCACTCAGGCGGAGTGATTGCCCAGGCCGTTGAAGCGAACCGGAGCGGTGCTGCGCAACCGTAAAGCGAGCGCCATACCCAGCAGTGCGGCCACCGGCACAATCGTGCACAGGGCCAACGACAGCGTGGTACTGGCACCGGTCAGCACATCGAAGTGGATGACTGCGGTGATCAACACGGCCAGCAGTGCCACGCCAGAAAGCGCCGGCAGGATGAAACACTTGAGCCTGCTGTCGGCCAGTTGCGGGTTGCTCTTGAAGAAGCCGATGACCGCCAGCGAGGTCAGCACCATCAACAGAATCAGGCACAAGGTGGCCACGTTGGAGAACCAGGAGAACAGTTGCAGCACCGGATCGGCACCGGCCAAGGCAAACACAGCCAGGATGCTGGCTGCAATCAGCGACTGCAGGCCAGAGCCCAGGTGCGGGCTTTGGTGCTTGCGGTGGGTGGTACCGAGCTTCTGCGGCAGCAAGCCGTCACGGCCAATGGCGAAGAAGTAGCGAGCGGCGGCGTTGTGGAAGGCCAGCAAACCGGCAAACAGGCTGGCCACAAACAGCAAGCGAATCGCGGTGGTCAAGCCCACACCCACATACTGGTCAGACAGCGTGTAGAGAAAGGTGGTCGGGTCTTGCAGTGCCTGCAGGGTCGACACCAGGTCATCGGCCCCCGCGCCGACCACCATGGCCCACAGCGACAGGGTATAGAAGCCGCCAATCAGCAGGACCGAGAGGTAGGTGGCCTTGGGAATGGTGCGCTTGGCATCTTTGGCTTCTTCGCTGTACAGCGTGGAGGCTTCAAAGCCGATGAAGGCGGCGAAGCAGAACAGCAGGCCAATCGACGGGTTACCGCTGCTGATGTGCGCGGGGGTGAACGCGTCGGCGTTAATGCCCTGTGCGCCGCCGCTGCTCAGAATCGCGATATCGAGTATCAGCACTGCAAGGTACTCGGCGATCACGGTGATCGACAGGACCTTCGCCGACAGGTCGATGTTGCGATACCCCAGGCAGGCAATCAGCCCCAGGGCGACGGCAGAACAAACCCACCACGGCAGGTTGATGGCGAACACCTCAGCCAGGGTGCCGGCGACAATGGCGCCGAACAGGCCATACATGCCGGCCTGCAGCACGTTATAGGCGACCATCGCCAGCATTCCTGCGGCGCCGCCGGCCAGGCCGCCCAAGCCACGGGAAATCAAGGCGTAGAAACCACCGGCATGGGTGATGTGCCCGGCCATGCGCGTGTAGCCGGCTGCAAAGCACAGCAACACCACCAGCGTGGCGATCAATAAAGCCGGCGTTCCCGCGCCATTACCCAGCATCATGCCAATGGGGAAACCACCCGCCAGTACGCTGAGCGGGCTGGCCGCCGAGAGTACGAAGAAGATGATCATGGCAACACCAAGGCTGCCACGCCGCAGTTCCGTCGAGGAACTGTCGCGCAGAAATTCGCTCATGTTTTTATACCTTGTTTTATGAGGCAGACTTTGCGGGGATGAACACCGTGCCGCGCTTGCACGCAGTGCGCCACGGCACATTATTGTTATGACCTTCAGGCTGAAGAGGATGCTAGGCTTCGCCCAGTCTGGCGGCTATCCCAAATTGGCCGCATTTAGCGCCGTAGGGCCGGATTTTGCGGGGCGCGACGAACGCGTGAAGGTCCGCCGCCCCGCTGCTTGACGGGAAGTGCTACTGCGCAGCTTGCACGGGTTGAGTGGAGGCCGTGGGCACCGGCAACGGCGCGTCACTGTTCCAGGCACTGACCGGCCGCCCGAACAGGTTCTCGGTCTGGAAGTGCGCCATGCGCCATTGGCCCTCTTCGACCGCGAAGCGCACCGTCAGGCGCGCCGCATTCAGGTGCGAGGCCTGGTTGGCGAAGGTGCTGGTCTGCAACATGATCCAGCTGCCGCTGGCCTGCTCTGCCTCCACGCTGATCAGCTCGCTGGTGAGAAAATGCACGTTCAAGGCAAAGTGCGCGGGCGGTTGCATGTAGCTGGCGAACATCGCGCGGATGGCCTCACGGCCACGGTAACCACCAAAGCTTTTTGCGTATTTGGCGCCCTTGCCCTCCCACACCGCATCACGGGTGAACAGGCCGGCCAGCTCCTCCAGCGGCGTGTTGGCATCCAGCGCATCGCACAAGGCCATGTAGCGGTTCATACAAGCGCGCACAGCTTGCTGCGCTTCGAAGACCGCCAGGCGTGCCTGCAGTTGTTGGATCTCGTTCATACCTGCACTCCGCTCGCCGGGCTGCTCGCCTGTTCATGGATGCGCTGCAACAGCAGCGTGGCGGCCGCCAGCAAGGCTTCGTCCGCCCCCTTGGCAGCCACCAGTTGCAAGCCCACCGGCAATCCCTGACGGCTGGCCAGCGGTATGCTCAGCGCCGGGTGCCCGGACAGGTTGAACGGCCGCACCAGTGCGGTCATGCCCAGCACCGCACGGGTGTCGGCAGCTTCGGCAACCGGCAGTGGGAAATCAGGCATGGTCGGCAGTGCCAGCACATCACAGCGTTGCAGCGCGGCATCGACTTGTGCGCTGAACTGTTCACGTATCCGCTCAGCCTCGGCCACGGCGGCGTCGGTCATGGTGCCAGCCGCCTGCAGGCGTCCGGCAATATCAGCACCTACCAGACCGGTAGCGAGCAAATGCCCGCAAGCGGCATAGGTTTCGCGGTTGATGATCACCATGCCGGCGCTGTAAGCCGCTTCGAACGCGTCGCACTCCATTGTCTCCAGCGCCTGGCCGCTGGCGCTCAGTGCCGCCTGGACGACATCATTGACCGCTGCGCTTGCAGGCACCTTGAGTACCCCGACTCTGACCTCTGCCGGGGGACTGGTCGGGTGAAAACTTGGATCAATGATGGCCATCGCCTGGATCAGCATCGGCAGCGAGGCCGCAAACGGCCCTACACAATCCAGCGTAGTGGCAGCCGGCATAACGCCCTCGCGACTGACACGGCCAAAGGTTGGCTTGAAGCCGAACACGCCGCAGCAACAGGCTGGCACGCGTACCGAACCACCGGTGTCGGTGCCCAGGCTGAAATCGGCCAGCCCCGCCGCCACCGCTGCCGCCGAACCGCTGGAGGAACCACCGGGAATCAACGCCGGAAAGCGTGGGTTGACGGCGGTTCCGGTGTAGTGATTGATCCCGGTGGTGCCAAAGGCCAACTCATGCAAACTGGTTTTCCCGGTGATTCGGCAACCGGCTTCCAGCACCCGGCGCACCACTTCGGCATGTTGTTTGGCCGGCGCGGCCTGCTCCAGCGCCCGGCTCGATGCGCGGGTCGGCAGGCCGGCAATGTCGATGGTGTCCTTCACCATCACGCTGGGGCCTGAGCCGCCCATGTTCAAAGACTCAACCACAATTGCCATTGAAACCTCACTTCACAGGAGGCGCAGGCTGCGCCGACAGTGTTTAAAATTGCGTTTCGTTACGTGAATAGTCAACTGAATATTCATGCTTTACCCAATGCTTTCTGCGATGAAATCTGCACAACCATGCGCCACAACGGCCTGCGCGCTTTGGTCGCAGCCAATTTCAGGGTGTTCTCATTACGGGAAAAGTCTATTATTGGGGCTCACTTACTTCAGCCAGTCACTTATGAGCCCGAGCAAGAAGCGCCACAGCCGTTACGACCCCTCCAGCGAAGACTTCCGCAAAGAAGATTTTCCGTTTTACTGGTTGGCGCGCGTACACGGCCAGTACACCCAGAACATGGAACGGCTGCTGAAAAAGGTTGACCTCGATGTTGCCCGCTGGCGGGTACTGTGGATCCTCAATCAGAACGGCCAGTCGAGCATTTCCGAGATTTCCACCCACGCCATCGCCAAGCTGTCGACCATCACCAAGATCGTTTACCGCATGAAGGAAGACGGGCTGGTCGACACTGCACCAAGCGCCGAAGACGGCCGGGTGACCCAGGTGTGCATTACGCCCTTGGGGCTGGCCACCATCGAGCGCATGCAGGGTGTGACCAGCGAGCTGTTCAAGCGCAGCTTTGTCGGCCTCACTGAGAGCCAGGTCGAGCGCTTCAACAAAACCCTGGAAACCGTATTCCACAATCTGGAAAGCTTCTAAGCGGCGGGAGCGCGCTTGCCCCGCGATCGCGGTGTATCAGCTACATCGCATCGCGGGGCAAGCCCGCTCCTACACGGCCTTGGAGGCTTGGCCAAGGCGATGGTAGGCACGGTTGAAATACACCAGGCCCTCATCTGCGCCGCCATGGCGAATGGCCTGGACTTCGCAGTAAAAGATGCTGTGCGAACCCACTTCATGCACTTGGGCAATCCGGCAGTCGAAGTTCACCAGCGCATCGAGCATCACCGGTGCACCGCTTTCCAGCGTGGTCCATGAGGCAGATGCAAAACGCTCGTCCATACTCAGCGCCTTGTTGGCAAAAACCCCCGACTGTTCCTGATGAGCGCCCGTCAAGACGTTCACACACACCACTGCGTTGGCTTGAAACTGCGCGTTGGATTGTGACGCGCGGTTCATGCACACCAACAGCGTGGGCGGCGAGTCGGTTACGCTGCACACGGCCGAAGCGGTGAAGCCAAAGCGACCGGCAACACCATCGGTGGTGATGACCGATACCGCACCACCCAACAGCGCCATTGCATTACGGAAGCTGGATACGTCGACCATGCTTGTTCTCCTCAAATGTCCAGCACGAGCGTTTTTGACTTGGCACGCGAGCAACACACCAGAATCTGGTCGTTGCCGGCTTTTTCTTCGTCGGTCAGGTACACATCACGGTGATCAGGCTCACCTTCCAGGACGTCGCACAGGCACGTGCCGCACACCCCTTGTTCACAGGACTTTTCAATCTTGATACCGACCTTGGCCAGGGCATCGAGAATTGACTGACCCTCGGCGATTTCCACGGTTTTGCCACTGCGCGCAGCGACCACTTCGAAGCTGGCGCCGCTGGCATCGACCTCGACCTGGAAATACTCTTTATGGATATGGTCTTCGGCGTAGCCTTGCTCTCGCGCACCGTTGATCACCCAGTCCATAAAACCGGAAGGGCCGCAGGTGTACATGTGCACGCCCGCCTGACCGCGCCCCAGCACTGCAGGCAGGTCGAGTTTCTGCTCATCCGCTTCGTCGTCGAAGTGGGTGACCACCTGCGCAGCGAACGGGGCGCTGCCCAGCTCCTCCAGAAATGCACTGCGCTGACGGGCACGCCCGCAATAGTGCAGCTCGAAAGGCTCACCGCGCTGATGCAGGGTGTAGGCCATGGCGATCATCGGCGTGACGCCGATACCACCGCCCAACAGCAAGGTGCGCTGTGCGTTTTCGGCCAGCGGGAACAGGTTGCGCGGTGCGCTGATCTGCACCTGTTGGCCCTCGTTCAGGGACTCATGCGCGGCCAGCGAGCCGCCGCGCGACGCAGGGTCCTTGAGAATGCCCAGGCGGTACGTGCTGACGTCGCCGGGGTTGCTGCACAGCGAGTACTGCCGCACCAGGCCGGGAGCCAGGTGAATATCAACATGCGCGCCGGCGTCAAACGCCGGCAGCGGCGAGCCATCGGTGCTGGCCAGGTCGAGAACGACGACGCCGTCCCCTTGCAGTTCGCGCTTGCGCACCACTACGTTCAAAAGTGCTTCAGTCATGGCAATTGCCCCATGTAGTCAGGAGGGCCGCCGCAGCGGCCCAGTGTCAGCTCAGCGCATGAACAGGCCGCCGTTCACATCCCAGGTCGCCCCGGTGGTGAAGTAGGCCTCTGGGCGCGCCAGCTGAACGATCAGATCACCGAGAAAACCTGCATCGCCAAAGCGTTGCACCGGAATGTTGGTGCGCAGCGCATCGCGTTTGTCGGCGGGTACGGCGGCATGTACGGCCGGGGAATCGATCGGCCCCGGGGCGATGGCGTTGACCGTCACCCCGCGGCTGGCGAACTCCTTGGCAAAAATCTTGGTCAGGGTCAGGATCGCGCCCTTGCTCGCTGCATAGTGCGCCCCGGTGGCAGTGCCGCCGTTCTGCCCGGCAAGCGAGGCCATGTTGATGATCCGCCCGTAACCGGCCTCGGCCAGGTAGGCGCCCAACACCTGGCAGCCAAGAAAGATGCTGCGCAGGTTCAGGCCGACCACCGCGTCGAATTCTTCGGGGCTGATCTGCATCAGCGGCGTGGTTTTGGTGACTGCCGCGTTGTTGACCACCACATGCAGCGCGCCGAAACGCGCCAGCACTTGGCTCAACGCCTGTTCAAAATCCGCCTTGTTGCCAACATCCAGTTGCACGGCCAAGGTCAGCTCGCCGGTTGGATCGAGCGCTTTTGCCGAGGCTTGTGCGGCCTCCAGGCTGCGGTCAGTGACCACCACCTGATAGCCGGCTGCCAGCAACTGCGCACAAAACGTCTGACCCAGGCCCTGCCCTGCGCCGGTCACCAATGCCACGTGGTTCATCGCACGGCTCCTTTAAAGGATGTATCCGATACCGGCGAGGGTATCGTCGCTGTTGATCAGGCTAATCAGCTTGCGCTGGATCTTGAAACTGCCTTCGCTGCGCACCAACGTGTAGGTCAGGTCGGCGCTGTAGTGCTTGAGGCTTTCCTTGCGGAACTCGCGCACGTTCTGCGCGCAGCGTACGGTCAGGTTCATGCCGTCATCGACCAGCACGCGAAACCGCGACAGCGTCCGCACGGTGCGCGGTTGCGGGCTGGTGGAGATCGACTCGCCGCCGATCAGACGCTGGACCCGCAGCTTGCGCATGTGATGGTCGTCGTAGGCGTAGTTCAGGGTGTTTTCGAAGTCGGTTTCCTTGGTGTTGATCGGGATGATGTAGGTCCCTTTCTCGGTCCACAGGTTGAGCCAGGCGTCGTATTCGCCGTGGTCGAGCATGTCGCCTTCCTGCCAGATGAAAGCGGTGACTTCTTGCAGCAATTGCAGGTTCATAAGGTTCTCCACACTCAAGCCGACATCATCTTTTTCCACTGCTGGTAGGCCGCACGCATGCCGGTTTCGGCACTCACGTCGGACACCAGGCCATCTTCACTGCGCTTTTCACCGGCCAGCCCGCGGTTGAGCATGATCCACAGCTCTTCACCGGCATTGGCGCCCTTCTGCACCCGCTCCCAGGCTTCGGAGTCGTCCGGGGTGCCAAAACCCATCGGGCCCTGGAAGTGCTCATGCAGACGCAGGCGGTAACGGTTGGCGACCGCCGGGCCGCCGTCCATGGTGATCACCGAGTGATGGATTTCGGTTTCGTTGACCGAGATCGGCTGCAGCACGCGGAAGAACGCCATCGAGCAGGCAATGTTGGGGAACAGGTTGAGGTTGAAGCCCGAACCACCCACGGCGCGCACGATGCGGCGCACCTGCTGTTCTTCGATGCCTTCGTCACGCAGCTCGGCGGCCAGCGCCTCGAAGCGCTCTGGAATCGGCTTGTCGAGATCGGCTTCCAGGTCGACCAGATCAGGGATCATCACCATCACGCTGTGGCCGTTGCCGAGGTCTTCGACGTAGCCTGGCCCCTCGACGAAATCGAACAGTTCCAGGGTCTGCTCATCGACCGAGGACAAGAAGCTCTTGTGCACCAGCGGGAAGTGGTAGGCGTCGGTGGTGTTTTCCAGCTGGATCTTCCAGTTGCCCGGGAAGCGGAAGCGGTGTTCGCCCGGCACCTTGATGCCGTAGCCCGCGCCCTGCTTCATGAACAGGTCGATCCACTTTTTCGCCGCACCGAGGAAGTCGCTCAGCGGTTCGATGTCGTCTTTGAACGTGGCAAACACCATGCCGGCGTAGGTTTCCACGCGCAGGCTGACCAGCGGCAGCTCAGACTTGTCGATGCAATCGGCGTAGCTTTCCGGGTGCGGAATTCCACGCAGCGAACCGTCCAGGGCGTAACCCCAGCCGTGATACGGGCAGACGAAACTGGCGGTTTTGCCTTTCTTGTGTTCGCACACCGTAGCGCCGCGGTGGCGGCAACGGTTGAGCAACACGTTGATGTTCTTCTTGCGATCACGCACCACGATCACCGGCTGCTTGCCGACGTAGGTGGTCTTGTAGTTACCGGCTTCCGGCACTTCGCTTTCGTGTGCGACCCATACCCAGGTGCTGTAGAAAATCTTTTCCAGTTCGGCATCGAACAATGCCGGATCGGTGTACAGCGAGGTGTGAACACGGTCAGCCTGCACCAGCTCGGCAGGGTCAACCGCCAGGTTTACGGCGGGGATCAAATTACTCACGGTATCTCCTTGCCGGCCTGAATACCGGCAACAGTTGCCCACCTGCTGCAATTGACCATCGCAACAGCGGTACCTTGTTGTTTTAAATGCAGTAGTGCGCAGTAACCGGCTAAGTTGCCGTCAATCAAGCACGCTGAATAATCAGCTCGCGGCCCACACGTGCTTCAACTTTGGCGTAGCGCCACAGTTTGTAAGTGCCCTCGCCCACCGGAGTTACCCGAAACAGGTTGCAGGCGGCATGCACGGTTTCGATGTTCGGCACATCGGCCAGCAAGTACGTGGTCCAGGGAAAACCGTCGGAAGGGCCAACCATGCTTTTGTCGTCATCCATGTTGCCCAGTACTTCGACGCCAGGCAGATCATGTATGCCATTCCACATTTCACTGAATGCCGCCCACACTTGAAGTTGCTCTTCACGTGGCGCATCGAAGAAGTTCTGGTTGATGCCCATGCAAAACAGCACGCGCAATGCTTTATTTTCACTCATGACAAAACCTCGGTAATTAGATATAGCCAGGAAGCGGTTGTTTGCCGAAGAAGATTGCCCCGGCATTCTGATAAGTCACGTCGCCCATAAACGCGTGCTGCGTCACCACCTGCGCGTCATTGACGCAGCGGGCCAGCGGGCTTTCGTTGTACACACCGGTCATGCCCGAGAGCATCTGCGCGGTACGCGCGACATCGGCGGCGACACGGGTGGCATGGGTTGAAGACAAACGCAGCAAGTTGGTGGTGGCTGCCGGTACCGGGTTGCCGGCCAGCACGTGATCCCAGGCCTGATCAATCGCCTCGTAGAAGAAAGCCCGCGCCGAGCGCAACGCCGCTTCGGCCTTGGCGATATCGACTTGCGCCAGCGGGCGGTCAGCCAGTGCAGGCGCCCCGGTCACCGAGATTCTGCCGCTGGCCATGCCCGCCAGCTCGTCCAGTGCAGCGCGTGCCACGCCCAGCCCGACCACCGAAAGCACCTGGGTGGCAAACGACAGCGAGGGATAGCGGAAGAACGGCTCATCGAGGTTGCTTGCGCCGCCGCGGACGAACGTCCACTGCTCCGGCACCACCACATCGTCGATCACCAGGTCATGGCTGCCGGTGCCCAGCAGGCCAACGGTTTCCCAGGTTTCGTCGATGCGCACCTTGGACTGCGGCATCACCGCAATACGTGGCAGGTCAAAGGCGTCACCGTTTTTCGGGGCAATGCCCACGCCCACAATGTCGGCGCCCATCGAGCCGCTGGAATACTTCCAGCGCCCTTTGACCTTGAAACCACCGGGCACCACCTCGGCAGGTTGCGGCGGGAAAATTCCGCCGGCAAAGACCACGTCCGGGCCATTGGCGTAGACCTGCGCGATGGTCTCCAGCGGCAAGGCTGCCAGGTACACAGGGCTCATGCCAAAGCTGGCTACCCAGCCGGCCGAGCCATCGGCATGGGAGATGCGCTCGATCATTTCGCAGAACTGCGCTGGCGAGCACTCGCTGCCACCAAAACGCCGCGGCACCAGAGCGCGATACACACCCTGCGCCTTGAACGCATCGATCACATCACGGGAGATGTGGCGTTGACGATCAAATTCACCCAGGCGGGCACGATCGCGAACACCGTCAAGCAGCGCTTCAAAGGCAGGACCAGTAGCAAGCGCAGACGCAGGTGCGGTGGCCGATACGCTAAGCGGATTCATAGAGAAACTCCGTCTTCAGTCACGGTTTAAGGGCAATGAGCAATGGGCAGGCGAGAGAACAATTCCTCGCGCTAGCAGCATGACCGCGGGACGGTGCTGCGGATGCTGACGCCTGTACAAAGACGTCAGACAGGGAGGGACAAGCGGGATGAGTCGGCATGATCGAGTACCTTTTTTGTTTTTGTGCCGTGGCGTCAATGTGCATTTATTTACGTGAATAGTCAATGGATTATTCACGCTTGAAAATGCCATTTATCTGGTCACTTAAAACGCCACAGGCTGTTGATAATCAGATATAAGTCACTGTTTTTACTGACTTAAATCCATAGAATCTGGCGAAACGGTTAAAAACTCCGACCCGTGAATAGATGATTATTCACGCTTTATTTCACGTATTTACTAGCAAACCATTCACACTCCAGCGATGATTGCACCGCTGTAACAGCGCACCAAGATCACGCTCCCTACACTCGCACTCCAAGAGGAATGACCCATGAGCCATCAACTGTACGAGTTGATCCGCCTGACCCTGCGCGTTCGCACCCCGGCACAGGCTTTGCCCAAACTACAGACAGCCTTGGGGCAGGCGCTTGAAGGCGTCGAATTGGTCGGCTGCTGGGTGTCCGAGATCGGCCCGCAGAACACCATTGCGATACTGCGCAGCTTTGCCTCAAGCGAAATCCGCGATGCCGAACGCCAGCGCCTGCTGTTGGCGGCGGATGGCCTGGGCGTCGGCGAGTACCTGCTGCACCAGCACATTGATGACTACTGCCGGTTCCCCTTCGTGCAGCCGCTGCCGGCCGGCAAGCACGGTCCGTTCTACGAACTGCGCGAATACAACCTGGTGCCGTCGGGGCTGGAACCGACCCTGCAAGGCTGGCAAAAGGCCGTGGGGGCGCGTACCGCAGAGGGGTACTCAGCGGTGTATGCCGCGTTCTATGCAACCAGTGGCCGCGTACCCCGCTACCTGCACATCTGGCCCTACGCCAGCCTTGAACAACGCCTGGACGTGCGTACGCGCGCAGTCAAAGACGGTGTTTGGCCGCCGGAGAACTCCGCGCCGCAACTGCAGGAAATGAACTCAGTGGTCTATCTGCCCGCCGCTTTCTCACCGTTGGCGTAGGAGCGGGCTTGCCCCGCGAGACGGCGTAACAGACAGACCGCCATCGCGGGACAAGCCCGCTCCCACCGGTCGGTGGTGTGTCAGACAGACCGCCATCGCGGGGCAAGCCCGCTCCCACCGACAGCCAGCGCCTACAACGGTGCCTGCAACGCACGCGGGCGCTGGCTGCGTTCGGTGGCCGCCGCGTCCTGGGCATCCTGCAGCTGGAAGCTGAATTCCAGATCGGCAAAGTTCGCCACCTCCAGCCCACGGGCCTGCGCCGCCTGCGCATCCTCGATGAAGTTCAAACGCCCGACCAGGCCATCACGGGTGGCGTAAGCAAAGTCGTCCCAGAGGTATTGATCACCCTCGAAGTTGATTTGCGTGGTCAGGTGACGGTAGCCCGGTGCAGAGATGAAGAAGTGGATATGCGCCGGGCGCTGGCCATGGCGACCCAGCTGGTTCAGCACTTCTTGCGTGGTGCCGCTGGGCGGGCAGCCATAACCACAAGGCACAATGCTGCGCGCACGATAGCTACCCGTTGCGTCGGTGACGATGCGTCGACGCAGGTTGTATTCAGACTGGCTACCGTCGAAGTAGGAGTAGGTACCCTTGGTGCTGGCATGCCAGACGTCAACCGTGGCCCCGGCAATCGGATGACCCTGGGCATCGACGACGCGCCCGTGCAGGAACAATGCAGTACCCGGGTCGCTGCCGTCATCCATGCGTGCCTCGCCTTCGGACAACGGTGCACCGGCGACATACAGCGGCCCTTCAATGGTCCGCGGGGTACCGCCGCTGAGCCCGGCCTGGGCATCTTTAGCGTCTTGCAGCAGGTCGAGGAAGTGCTCGATACCCAACCCCGCCACCAGCAGCCCGGCTTCCTGGTTGCTGCCCATGCGGTTGAGGTAGTCCACGGCTTTCCAGAACTCGTCGTCGCTGATTTCCAGGTCTTCGATCAGCCGCGCAGCATCCTGAATAATACGCAGGATGATCTGCTTGAAGCGCTGGTTGCCTTGGTCGTTGTCGATCCCGGCGACTTCCTTGAAGAAGTTCTGCACATCAGCAGTGTGGGAAATTTTCACGGTCATAGTTATCACCTGACATTATTGTTGTTGGATGTGATCAGCGATCGTCAGCATGGATCGAGGACGGATGGCGACACAGCCCATCGATCTCAATGTCCATGTAGGGGAACAGCGGCAGTTGCATGAGGGTGTCATGCAGCGCTTCGACACTGGGCACATCGAACACGCTGTAGTTTGCGTAGTGCCCGGCGATTCGCCACAGGTGGCGCCAGGTGCCCTCTTGCTGCAGGCGTTGCGCCAGGGCCTTTTCATCGGCCTTGAGCGCTGCGGCCGTATCGGCAGGCATGTCGAGGGGGAGTTTTACCGTCATCTTCACGTGGAAAAGCATGCTGTTTGCCTCTATCAACGGCGAGCGAAACGCGCCAGACGTGCTTCGTCCAGCGTCAGCCCCAAGCCAGGGGTACGGGGTACATGCAGGTGGAAATCGCGATACACCGGCGCTTCGGTGACGATTTCTTCGGTCAGCAGCAGCGGCCCGAACAGTTCGGTGCCCCAGGTCAGCTGATTCAGGGTGATAAAGGCATGCGCCGACGCCAGGGTGCCGACGCTGCCCTCAAGCATGGTGCCGCCGTACAGGGCCACACCGGCGGCCTCGGCGATCTGCGCGGTGCGCAACACCGCACGCGGCCCGCCATTCTTGGCAATCTTCAAGGCGAAGACGCTGGCAGCGCCGTCGATCACCAGGCTCAGCGCATCTTCAACGCATTCGATCGACTCGTCGGCCATGATCGGCGCGCTGCTGACCTGGTTCAGGTGCACTTGCCCGGCGCGGTTATTGCGCGAAATCGGCTGTTCGATCAGGTCGATGCCGTTATCGCCAAGCACCCGGCAGGCACGCACGGCCTGGGAAATGTTCCAGTACTGGTTAACGTCGACGCGCACGCTGGCCTGGTTGCCCAAGGCTTTTTTGATGGCGATGACATGGGCCAGGTCAGCGTCGACCGGGTTGGCACCAATCTTCAGTTTGAAGATGCGGTGACGGCGCTGTTCTAGCATCTGTTCGGCTTCGGCGATGTCGCGCGCGGTGTCGCCAGACGCCAGGGTCCAGGCCACTTCCAGGCTGTCGCGGACGCGACCGCCAAGCAGCTCACTGACCGGCAACCCCAGGCGTTTGCCCTGGGCATCGAGCAAGGCGGTTTCCAGGCCGGATTTGGCGAAGGTATTGCCTTTGGCAATCTTCTCCAGCTTGAGCATGGCGGCGTTGATGTTGCTGGCGTCCATGCCGATCAGGGCGGGTGCCAGGTGCGAGTCGATGTTCTGTTTGATGCTTTCCGGGCTTTCGTAGCCATAGGCCAGGCCACCGATGGTGGTGGACTCACCGATGCCTTCCACCCCATCGGCGCAGCGCAGCTTGATGATCACCAGGGTCTGCGCCTGCATGGTATGCATGGCCAGCTTGTGCGGGCGGATGGTGGGTAGATCGACAATCAGGGTGTCAATGCGTTCGATCGCAGCATGTGTCATGGCAAGCTTCCAAAGGCAAAGCGTCCGAGCATCGATAGATGCCCCGGACTGTTGTTTTTATTAGCCTTGCCGAGCTTTGCACATTGTCGTATTTACGTCCAATATCAATTGAATATTCAACTATACTCAGGAGGTATCAACGCACCGTAGCGAGTGGCAACGGCGCGCCTTGATATCACCCAACGTCTTGTTATTGCTGATTTTTCTGCTCAAAACGCGCCAATACCTTCTTGGCCAGGCTCATGCGATGCACCTCATTAGGGCCGTCGTAGATGCGAAAACTGCGCGCATCGCGGAAGATCCGCTCAACGATGCTCTCGCCGGTAACGCCCTGCCCGCCCAGCACCTGCACGCAACGGTCGATCACCCGCCAGATGCTTTCGGAGCTGATCACTTTGGCCATGCTCGACTCGACGTTGCCGCGCTCACCCTGATCCAGCACCCAGGCGCAATGCCAGATGGTCAGGCGTGTGCTGTGCAGGTCCATTTCGTTGTCGGCCAGCATGAAGCCTACCCCCTGGTGTTCGCCCAGTACCTTGCCGAACGACTGGCGCTGGCTGGCGTAGGTGCACGCCACCTCGTGGGCGCGGCGGGCCTGGCCAAGCCAGCGCATGCAGTGTGTCAGGCGCGCCGGTGCCAGGCGCAGTTGCGCATAACGAAAGCCCTTGCCCACCTCCCCCAGCACGTTGCTTGCCGGTACCCGCAGATTCTCCAGACGCAGCACTGCATGGCCGCCGGCAAAGCAGCTGTCGAGCGAATCCATCATGCGTTCGAGGATGAAGCCGGGCTGGTCGGTGTCGGTCAGGAACAGGGTTGCACTGCCGTCTTCCATGCGCGCCATGATGATCGCAACGCTGGCGCCCTCGGCGCCGGTGATAAACCACTTGTGGCCATTGATCAGGTAGTCGTCGCCATCGCGAACCGCGGTGGTGCTGAGCATCGATGGGTCGGAGCCAGCGCCGGGGCTCGGCTCGGTCATGGCGAAGCAGGAGCGAATGTGACCCTGAACCATGGGCAGCAACCAACGCTGCTTCTGCTCAGGCGTGGCCACCAGTTCCAGCAGGTGGATATTGCCTTCGTCCGGCGCATGGATGTTCAGGGCGATCGGCCCCAGCGGCGAATACGCGGCCTCTTCAAAAATGACGGCTTTTTCAAGGTGGCTCAGCCCCAAGCCGCCCAGCTCTTTTGAAGCGTGCGGGGTCAACAGGCCGTGGGCGCGGGCTTTCTCTACCAGGGCCTGGCGCAACTCAGCGTTGGGGCCGTGCGGGGTTTGCCGCGGGTCGCGCTCCATCGGCACGATTTCTTCGGTGACAAAACGGCGAACCTTGGCTTGCAGGGCCAGCAGTTCGGCAGGGAGTTGAAAATTCATGGTCATATTCCTTGGGTTATGGGCCGCAGTCAGGCGTGCAGGCGACGTGGGTCGATGGCGCTGTAGAGGTGCTCCATGACGGTCTGCTCGATGGCAATCTTGGCGGGGTCATAGGGCGTGAAGTTCTGCGTGCGGATCAGCGCACGCAGCACACGCGGGCCGTGCATGTCGATATCCAGCACATTGAGGCAGGCATGGTCCTGTTCGAACGCTGCAAGCCCGTGCAAGCCGGCACCGCTGGCCCAGGCCAGGAGGATGCGGTTGACCGCGTCGTGGCTGACGATCAAGGCGCTGCTCCAGTCGGGGTCTGCCAGCAGTGCGTTGAACTGCGCCAGGATGCGGGCCTGAAACGCCTGCCAGCCTTCACCGCGCAGAAATGCCGCGCCCTCCCCGGCGGCCAGCGCATAGGCCTCGGTGACTTCCTGCTGCAGCGCAGGTTCTGGGATATCACGCAGGCGGCCAGCGCGAATCTCGCGCAAGTCGCTGAGCATCTGCACCGGCTGGGGACGCCCGACCAGCAGTTGGTCCAGGGTCTGCCGGGCTCGCGGGTAGTCCGAGCACAGGGCGCGGTCGAACGGCACCTCGCGCAGCGCCTGGGCCAACGCCTGCGCTTGCGCAATCCCCTTGCTCGACAGTGGGACGTTGCGCGGATCCAGCGGCCGCCCATTCGCGTCGAAATAGCTCACATGCCCATGACGAACCAGGTAGCAACGACGGCGGCGCACGCCGTTCGCAGGGCTGTCATTCATCGCGCAGTACCTTGGGGTTGTTGATTTTCAGACGCTCGGCCGTACTGATCTGCAGCGCCTGCAACAGGCCATGCTGCGCCGCGCAACTGGCGTCATATACGCCACTGCGGATCTGCTCAGTGATCAGTGCTTGCGCCTGCGCCAGTGGCACTGGTGGCAGCCCTTGCAGGGCCAGTACGGCATTCAAGGCATTGCTGTGCGCCTCGGCACAAGCCTGCGAACGTTCAATGTCGCGCCCGGCAATCGCCAGTGCGTTGGCGATCATCCGCGCGTCGTAGTGTTGCTGTGGTGGCAGTACCGGCAGCAGCTGCGACAGCAGCAGCTCACGGGCACAGGCCAGCAGATCACACGTATCAGACGTACTCATGCGCTCATCCCTCCGGTCAGGGCCAGAATCTCGTGTTCCAGGGTGGGCACCAGGCGCCCGGTCAGCACCAGCTCCAGCGAGCGCTGCTGACCCGAGCGGTGGCGCTGATGCTGCTGCAGGGCAATCACCGCCCAGCGCAGGTGGGCCAGCACTTGCCAGAAACGCAACGCCGCAGCGCTCAGTTCCAGCGCGCTGACGCTGCGGTAGCCGGCAAGGAAGTCGTCCAGCGCGCCGATGCCACCGGCGGCAAGGTCTGCGCGGGCGAAGCGCCAACAACGCGCCGAAAACCAGCCCAGGTCTTCGCGCGGATCGCCCCAGCCGGCGAACTCCCAGTCCAGCACGCCGGTCAGGGCACCGTCGTCTACCAGGTAGTTACCGGTGCGGTAGTCGCGATGGATCAGGCAAGGCGCCAGGGCGTCGGGCTTGTTCAGCTCGCACCAGCGCAAGCCCCACTCCAGCACCGGGTGGCGCTCAGGCAAGGTGTCGAGAAAGCCACGATAGTGCTCGATGCTGCTCTGCACCGGGTCTGCCACGGGCGCGGGCAAAAACTCAAGCCCCGCCTGTGGCGGGGTGATTTGATGCAGACGGGCCAGGTTGGCACCCAGTGTGTGGCACAGCCCACGGCGCTGCTCGTCGGTAAACGCAGCAGTGCTCAGGGCAAAGCCACTGGCACTCCCCTCCAAGGCCTGCATGACGAAAAACACCCGGCCGATCACCTGCAGGTCCTGACACAGCCACAACGGCGCGGGCACCTTGACCCCGGCCTGATGAACGCGGCGCAGCACTGCGAACTCCTGCTCACGGCTCATGCTTGCCGCCACTGCCGAGGCGGCATCGGTACGCAACACCCAGCGCTGGCGACTGGCTTGCTGGCCGTCATGCACCCGCGCCTGCAGCAGCCAGTTTTCCTGGATGGCGCCCCCAGACAGCCGCTCACTGCGTTCAATAACCACCGGCTGGCCATCAAGCTGGGCGCTGAAGTACACGGCCAGCGCCTCGTGGGCCTCTGCGATGTCGATTCGGGCGTTGTCACGCCGCAAGGAATTGCTACTTGGCATAGTGGACTCGATCTCGCCGATTGATTGCTGTCAGGCTCGGGAGCAAGATCGATGCCACGCACTGAAATTTTTAACTTAAGTCTTTATTAACAATCACTTACACACGATTCACGAAGACCTTGGCGTTTCAACACGCGCTCCTTGTTGCAGTTTTGAAGCCTTGCATTGCAGGTATGAACGCCCGATTTCAAGCCTGAACCGCCACTGCGCTACGCAGAAGTTTCCATCGTGACGCCGCTCTCGGCTAGGATGAGCGCGCTCGACCGAGCTCACGCCACAGCCCCTGTTTGCCTGCAAGGAACCACAATGTGATGGCCCTGCCCGTGCTTCAGCCCAACCAACTGCGCATGCCCGCTGAACCTGCCCGGGCCCTGACTCGCGAGCGCCTGATCGAGCGTTTGACTCAGGCGGTTGATGGCGGCTGCTTCGTCCTGCTTCAGGCTCCCGTGGGCTATGGCAAAAGTATCCTGCTCAGCCAGTTCGCCCGCCGCCAGGCCGCAACCAGCGCCTGGCTGCGCCTAAGCGCCGCTGACAATCAGCCGCTCAGCCTGCTGCTGCACCTGCAGGCGGCGCTGGGCATGCCCGCAAGCACCGCGCCAATCGACGCGCAGCGCCTGTGGCGCGACATTCAGCAGTACCTGGAACGCCTGCCTGAACCGCTGACCCTGCTGCTGGACGACCTGCACCTGCTGCACGCGCCCCAAGCCTGCCAGTACCTTGAGCAACTGCTGCTGTATCCGCTGGCCAATCTGCGCTTGCTGGCCGCCAGCGAAGGCCCTCCGCGATTAGCCTTGGCTCACCTGCGCCGTGATGCCAGACTGCTGCAGATCAGCGCTCACGAGCTGGCGCTGGACAGCGAAGAAACCCGGCAACTGGCCGCCCGCCGCACTGTACAACTGAGCGCCGATGCGATTTACCAGTTGCGTGCTGGCAGCGAAGGCTGGATCAGCGGCGTGTTGTTGTGGCTCAACGCCTATAGCCAGGCCACCGCCAGCGGGCAGGCCCCCAGCGACTTGCGCGCGATTACCCTGCAGTCCCTTGTCCATGCCCGTCAGTTCCTTGAGGAAGAGCGTCTGCGCCAGCTCAAGCCCGAGCTGCTGCGCCTGCTGGAGCGGACTTCGGTGGTGCCTGCCTTCGACCTTGAGTTGGCCCACGAGCTTAGTGGCAGCCCCAATGTGCGCGAGCAGGTCCGGCAGTTGCAACGCCTGGACCTGTTCATCGAGACCCGCGCCGGTGAGCACCGTGAGTTCCGCTATCACCCGGTGCTGCGTAGTAGCCTTTACCAGCGTCTGGAACAACGCGATCCGCAGCAACTACGCCAGTTACATCAACAGGCAGCGCAGTGGTTGCTGGCGCAGCGTCAGGTCACCGAAGCGCTGCACCAGTTTGTTCGCGCCAAGGACTTTGACGCGGTGCAGTCGATTGTCGAGCGGCATGCCTTCGAGCTGCTGCGCGAAGGCAAGATCAACACCCTGGTCGACTTTCTCGCCGACGTGGCCGGACACACCGGCAACGACAGCCTGACCCTGGCCACCACCGAGGCCTCGATCGTCATCGTCACCAATGACGTGGCTCATGCACGTCAGTGCCTGCGGCGTCTGCAAGGCCTGCTGCGCCAACGGGCGCCAGCGCGTCATCCGCAGCGGGTGCAGCAAACCCTGGCGTTTTTGCGCACCCGTCTGGCCTGCCTGGGTGGCAACCTGATGCACAGCCTGCGTATCGCCGATCGTGCCCTGCAGCAAGTACCTGAAGCCAACGCAGCGCGTTCGGTGTTGCATTTTGACCGGGCCAGTTGCCTATACGCCCTGGGCTGCCTGAATGAGGCTGAAGCCGAGGGTCAACAGGCCTTGAGCGAGTTACAAGCGTTTGGCTTGAGTGGCTACACCCATCTGCTGCAACTGCTGCTAGGCCAGATCGAACTGGCCCAAGGCAAGGGCGAACAGGCCTGGCAACGCTTTGTGAACATGGCCAACGAGCACCAGAACAGCAGCTCGGGGATTTTCTACAGCCTGTTCCATCACCTGGGCCAAGGTCTGGTGTTGCTGCAAGGCAATCAACTGGCGCAGGCACGCCAGTGCCTGAACCAGGCCGAAACTCTGGCCCTGGGCTTTCCCCATTGCGCGGCACTGGCGCGGGTGTTCCACCATCAGGCCTGCCTGTACTGGGCCCAGGGTGATACGCAGTTGGCCAAGGCACGTTGGGATGAGGTCAGGCGCATGACCCGCCAGTACAGCCTGTTTCTGCTGTACCGCCTGGCCAGCGCCTGGCGCGCACGGCTGGCCGTGCGTGAGGATGACCAGGCCTTTCTGCTCGCCTGGCTGGATGAGTGGCACAGCTGCTTCGCCCGCTACGGCGAGCACTTGCTGCCGGAAGAATGGCTGGCCTACGCCTGGGTGCAGCGCCATCTGGGCCAACATCGCAAAGCCTGGCAGATTCACGCCAACCTCAAAGAACAGGCGCAAGCCCAAGCCAATCAGCGCTTGCTGCTCGACACGCTGCTGCTGGAAACGGCGCTGGAACAGGACCGCAATGCCCGCGACGCGGCACTCCTGTGCCTGGAGCAGGCTTTGCAACTGGCCAGCCGCCACGGTTTTGGCCAGCTGTTGCACTACGAAGGGCAAGCCACCCTGGAGTCGTTGCAGCACCTGTTGCTGCCACAGGTCCGCGAACAACTGCAGTTGACTGAACCGCCCCCCGCGCGCGAACGGCTGCAGCAGCTGTTCGGCCGCAGGCTGACCAGCAACGAGCAGACCCACCCTGCCCTGATCGTGCCGTTGTCCAAACGTGAACTGGCAGTGCTCCAGCGTTTGGCCCGTGGGCAAACCAACCAACAGATCGCCGAAACGCTGTTCATCAGCCTCAGTACCGTCAAAACCCACATCAACAACCTGTTCCGCAAGCTCGATGTCGCCGATCGCGACAGCGCCCGGCGCATGGCCCAGGCGCTTGGCCTGCTGGACTGACCTCCACCTCCACCCCAGGTAGTTTCCACCCACCATTCAACCCCGGGGTGGACGCTGGCCACCGCGCCAGTTGCTACAACAGGGCATCGCCAATCCACACCGGAGCGCCGCATGCCCGCCTATCAGGCCCCACTACGCGACATTGCCTTCGTCGCCCATGAACTGCTCGACCTCGGCAGCCACTACCAGCACCTGGTCGATTGCGAAGCACTCGACCCCAGCACCTTCGATGCCATTGCCGAAGAAGGCGCCAAGTTTGCCGAGCAACAACTGGCACCGTTGAACGCCGTGGGTGATGTACAGGGCTGCCGCCTGCACGACGGTCAGGTGACGACCCCGCCAGGCTTCGCCGCCGCCTTTAGCCAATTCGCCGACAACGGCTGGTTGGGCCTGGACAAAGACCCCTCCTACGGTGGCCAAGGCCTGCCGCCGACCCTGGGGTTTGTCATTCATGAAATGCTCTGCAGTGCCAACCATGCCTGGAGCATGTACGCCAACCTCACCAGTGGCGCCATCAGCACCCTCAGCGCCCACGCCGATAACGAACTCAAGCAACGTTTACTGCCTGCGCTGATCGCCGGACGCTGGACCGGCACCATGTGCCTGACCGAACCACACTGCGGCTCTGACCTTGGTTTGCTGCGCACCCGCGCCGTGCCCCAGGCCGATGGCAGCTACCGGATCAGCGGCAGCAAGATGTTCATTTCTGCCGGTGAACACGACCTGGCCGAAAACATCGTGCACCTGGTGCTGGCGCGCATCGACGGGGCCGCGCCCGGTATCAAAGGCATTTCCCTGTTTGCCGTGAGCAAGCGCCAGCTCAGCGCCCAGGGCCAACCGGGCGCAGCCAACGGTGTCAGCTGCGGTGCCATTGAAGCGAAAATGGGCCTGCACGGTAACGCCACCTGTGTGCTCAACTTCGACGAGGCCTGTGGTCACCTGCTCGGTGAGGCGAACCGCGGCATCAACGCCATGTTTACCTTTATCAATGAATCGCGCCTGGCCGTTGCCCAGCAAGCCCAGGCCCACGCCGAGTCGGCCTTCCAGGGCGCCGTGCGCTATGCCCGTGAACGCCTGCAGATGCGCGCCAACCCGCGTCTGCAGCCTGAGCAGGCCGCTGACCCGATCATCGGCCACCCCGATGTGCGGCGTATGTTGCTCACCCAGAAAGCCTTTGCCGAAGGTGGCCGCATGCTCACCTACGCCTGCGCGCAAGACGTCGACCGCCTGCACCATGGCGCGACAGCGGCTGAGCAAGGCGCCGCCGCCCGGCGCCTGGCGCTGCTGACACCGATTGCCAAGGGCTTTCTCAGCGAAGCCGGTAACGAGGCTGCGCAGCTGGGCATTCAGGTATTCGGCGGGCACGGCTACATCCACGAGTCGGGGATGGAGCAGATTGCACGCGACGTGCGGATTACCACGATCTACGAAGGCACCAACGCCATTCAGGGCATCGACCTGCTGACCCGCAAAGTATTCGCCGACAACGGCCAGGCCCTGACGCAACTGCTCGATGAAATCCAGCACTTCGCCAGTGCCGCCGGCGTGCCACAAGACCTGGCGCAACCCCTGCTCATTCAGGTCGAGTCCTGGCGCCAGGTCAGCGCCGAGCTGCAGGCGCGTCACCACGACGACGCCAACCTGGTGGGCGCCAGCGCCTTTGATTATCTGATGCTCAGCGGCTACGTGGTGCTGGGCTACTACTGGCTGCGCGCCGCCTGTATCGCCGAACAGGCCCTGGCCAGTGGTAGCGATGAACACGGGTTCTATCAAGGCAAGGGTGAAACCGCACGTTTCTACCTGCAACGCCTGCTGCCCAGGGCTTCACTGCACCGCACGCTGATCGAAAGCGGCAGCGCCAACCTGATGAACATCAGCGACAGCGCCTTTGCCCGCTGACACTTGCCCGTCACCCTATTGATTCGAGGTACCCCATGCCACAGTTGATCGACTATCACCGTGACCAGGAGCTGGCCCTGATCGGCCTCGCCAGCGCCCCCGTCAATGCCCTGGGCCACGCGCTGCGCCAGGCCCTGGCCGAGGCCTGCCGCACTGCCGCCAACGATCCGCAGGTGCGCGCCATTGTCCTCTATGGCCTCGACCTGCCGTTCAGCGCCGGCGCCGACATCAGCGAGTTCGGCAGCCCGCTGACCTGGCAGGCACCGGCCCTGCCCGAGCTGCTGCCGACGCTGGCACACATCGACAAACCGCTGATTGCCGCCATCGATGGCGTGGCCCTGGGCGGCGGCCTGGAACTGGCGCTGGTGTGCAGCCACCGGGTGGCCGTGGCCAGCGCACGCCTGGGTCTGCCGGAGGTTACTCTTGGGGTCATCCCCGGTGCCGGCGGCACGCAGCGCTTGCCACGGGTGATCGGCGTGGCGGCGGCGCTGGAGATGATGCTCAGCGGCCAGCCGATCAGTGCCCAACGTGGCCATGAACTGGGGCTGATCGACTGCCTGGTGGAACAGCGTGAAGCACTGCTGAGCAGCGCCTGCCGCTACGCGCGCGAGCTATTGGCAGACAGCGTTGCGGCCCATGCACCGGTGAGGACCAACGGCAACGCAGCGCTACCGGCGCCATCGCCAGACTTTTTCCACCAGCAGCACGCGCACCTGCAGGCCCGCAAGCCAGGGCAAACGGCGCCGCAATGGGTCCTGGAGGCTGTGCGAGCGGCCTGCGAACTCGACTTGCCAGAAGGCTTGGCGCAAGAACAGGCGCTGTTTCGTCAGGCGCTGGAAAGCCCTCAGGCGCGAGCCCTGCGTCACCAGTTCTTCGCCAAAAACGAGGCGCTGAAAATTCCCGGCATCGACCGCAGCACACCGCTGCGCAACATCCGCCAGGTGGCGGTGGTCGGCGCCGGGACCATGGGCGGCGGGATTGCCATGAACTTCGTCAATGCCGGCATTGCCGTGACCCTGCTGGAGCAGTCGTCGCAGGCCTTGGACCGCGGCCTGGCGCAGATCCGCAAAAACTACGAAAGCAGCCGCCAGCGCGGCAAGATCAGCCAGACGCAACTGGAACAGCGCATGGCCCTGCTGCACGGCACCCTGGAATATGCCGATCTGGCTGAGGCGGATCTGGTGATCGAGGCGGTGTTCGAAAACCTCAGCGTCAAGCAACAGGTGTTCCGCACCCTCGATGAAGTGTGCAAACCCGGCGCCATCCTTGCCAGCAACACCTCGACGCTGGACGTCGATCAGATCGCCGCCGTTACCCGCCGCCCGCAGGACGTGGTGGGGCTGCACTTCTTCAGCCCGGCCAATATCATGCGCCTGCTCGAAGTAGTACGCGGCAGCGCCACGGCGGCAGACGTACTGGCAACCACCTTGAACATCGCCAAACGCATCGACAAATTACCGGTGGTGTCTGGCGTGTGCTTCGGCTTTATCGGCAACCGCATGCTCGAACCTTATGCCCGCGAAGCCCATCGCCTGGTACTTGAAGGCGCCACGCCCGCCCAGGTTGACGCGGTACTGACCGGCCTGGGCCTGGCCATGGGCGTATTTGCCATGTACGACCTGGCCGGGATCGATATCGGTTATCAGGTGCGCCAGGCACGACGTGAGCACATCGCCCATGACCCCAGCTACTTCCGCCTCGCCGACGAACTGTGCAGCCTTGATCGGCATGGCCAGAAAAGCGGCCGCGGCTTTTACCGCTACGAAGGCCGCGAGCGTCTGGACGATCCGGAAGTGGTGCAGATTGCCGAGCGTCTTGCTGCCGAGCTGGGCATTACCCGGCGGCCGATCAGCAACGAAGAGATCCATGACCGCTGCCTGTTCATGTTGATCAACGAAGGCGTGCAGTTGCTGGATGAGGGCATTGCCTTGCGCAGCGGCGATGTCGACTTGGTATGGACCAACGGCTACGGCTTCCCGGCCTGGCGCGGTGGCCCGCTGCACTATGCCGAGCAACTGGGCCTGGAGCGGGTGCTGGCGGGCATTGTGCACTACCGTCAAACCCTCGGGGCTTATGGCCAGATGTGGTTGCAGCCAGCGCCGTTGCTCGAACGCCTGGTAGCCCAGCAGCACACCCTTATCGCCCAACGCTGAACACAGGAGCAGATCATGCAAGACGCCGTGATTCTTTCCACCGCACGCACCCCGATCGCCAAAGCCTTCCGTGGTGCTTTCAATAACCTCAAAGCGCCGAGCATGGCCAGCCATGCGATTCGTGCCGCAGTGGCCCGCGCCGGGATCGAAGCCGCTGAAATCGACGACCTGATCATCGGCACCGCCATGCCTGCCGGCACCGCTGGCTGGAACCTCGGACGCATGGCGGCGCTGGCCAGCGGCCTGCCCTACAGCGTCAGCGGCCAGACCCTCGACCGCCAATGCGCCTCAGGCCTGATGGCCATCGCCACAGCGGCGAAACAGATCATGGTCGACGGCATGCAGGTGACCATCGGTGCCGGCCAGGAACACATCAGCCTGGTGCAGGCGCGCAACATGGACTGGGCCATGGCCGAGCGCGACGAACAGGTCGAACTCAACGCCGCCCACGCCTACATGCCAATGTTGCAAACCGCCGAAATTGTCGCCCGCCGCTACGCCATCAGCCGTGAAGCGCAGGACGCCTATGCCCTGACCTCGCAGCAACGCACGGCGGCGGCGCAGCAGGCCGGGCTGTTCGCGGACGAGATCGTACCGGTCACGGCAATCAAGAAAATCATCGATAAAGCCACTGGCGAAGAACGCCTGGAGCAAGTCACCCTGAGCCAGGACGAGGGCAACCGCCCGCAGACCCAGCTGCAAGACCTGGCAGGCCTCAAACCGGTCGTTGAAGGCGGCTGCATCACCGCCGGTAACGCCAGCCAGCTGTCGGACGGTGCCAGTGCCTGCGTACTGATGGACGCGCGCCTGGCCGAGCAGCGCAATCTTGCGCCGCTGGGCCTGTACCGCGGTATCGCCGTGGCAGGCCTAGCGCCGGAAGAAATGGGCATTGGCCCGGTGCTGGCGGTGCCCAAGCTGCTCCGGCAACACGGCCTCAAGGTTGACGATATTGGCTTGTGGGAACTCAACGAAGCCTTCGCCTGCCAGGTGTTGTACTGCCAGCAGACGCTGGGCATCGACCCTGAGCGCCTTAACGTCAACGGCGGCGCCATCGCCATCGGCCATCCGTACGGCATGAGCGGCGCGCGGATGGTTGGCCATGCCCTGCTCGAAGGCAAACGACGTGGGGTGAAATACGTGGTGGTGACCATGTGCGTCGGCGGTGGCATGGGTGCTGCCGGCCTGTTTGAAGTGCTCTGAGAGGAAGATAAGCACAATGCTCGACACGACCTTTTCACTGGCCGGCAAGACCGTGCTGGTCACCGGCGCCTCCAGCGGCCTCGGTGCGCATTTCGCTGCGGTTGCCCATCAGGCGGGCGCCAACGTTGTGGTTGCTGCACGCCGCGTCGATCGCCTGCAGCAACTGCTCGCAAGCCTGCAACAAGGCGGCGAAACCCTCGCGGTTGCCCTGGACGTTACCCGGCGCGACAGCGTCGAGCAGGCCTTCGACCTGGCCGAGGAACGCTTTGGCACCATTGATGTGGTGATCAACAACGCCGGGATTGGCGACCCCGGCCGCTTCACCGAACTGTCCGAGGACGACTGGCAGCGCATGCTCTCGACCAACCTTGACGGCGTGTTCCGCGTTGCCCAGTGCGCCAGCCAGCGTCTGATCAAGGCCGGGCGCGGCGGCAGCATCATCAACATCGCCTCGATCCTCGGCCTGCGCGTCGGCCAGGGCCTGAGCCACTACTGCACGGCCAAGGCTGGCGTGGTGCAATTGACCAAGGCCATGGCCCTGGAACTGGCCCGCCACCGTATCCGGGTCAACGCGATTGCCCCTGGCTACTTCAAGACCGAGATGAACAACGACTACTTCGACAGTGACGCCGGTCAGGGCTACATCCGCGACCGGGTACCGATGCGCCGCCTCGGCCAACTGGATGAACTCAATGGCCCTCTGCTGCTACTGGCCAGCGAAGCCGGTGCGTTCATGACCGGCAGCATCCTGTCCGTGGACGGCGGCCATCTGGTCAACCCGCTATAACCCCGGGCTCTTTCGCAGCGCAAGACCGTAGGAGCGGCCTTGCGCCGCGAAATCCCCACCCGAGGGCCCCCCCACATGCCTGAAACATCCTACCGCCCAAGAATCATCGCCCTGCTCAGCCACCGCCGCCCCAGCCACGGCCCCAGCCCGATGGCGCGCCTTATCGAACAGGTGGCCGGCGACTACGCCAACCGTGCACACATCGAGATTGTCGATACCCCCCTGGCCCAGTTGCTGGACACCGCCCGGGCCCTGGAACAGCAGCAACGCGCCGACATGCTCATCTGCTCCGGTGCCACTGCTGACTATTTGCGCCAGCACCTCAGCACCTCGGTGCTGTCGATTCACATGGGCGAGTTCGACCTGGTCCGCGCCCTCGACCTGGCCAAATCCAAGGCCACCAAGGTCGGCATTCTGAGCTTTCGTCACGCCCACCCGGAGCTGGCGGCGCTGCATTCGCTGTTTACCGTGGCCGTGCGCGAGGCCACCTACACTTCCTTCAACGAAGCGCGCCAGCAGGTACAGCGCCTGGCCGCCGAGGGTTACCAGGTCATCGTCGGTTCCTCGACCATCGTGCAACTGGCCACTGAGGCCGGGGTTCAGGGCCTGCTGGCACTCAACAGCGACAGCATCCGCCGCACCCTCGACAATGCCCTGTCGCTGTGCCGCAGCCGCGCGCAAAGCCTGCTGCAGCAACAACGCCTGAGCGCCGTACTGCGCAACCTTTCCGATGGCGTGATTGCCCTGGACGGCAACGCGCTGGTGCAGTCGATCAACCCGCGCATGGCGGCGCTGCTTGAGGTCAGCGCCGACTGGGCGTTGGGCCAACCGATCAGCGTGGTCATGCCGGCGTTGCCACTGGCCGCCTTGCAGCAGCGTGGCGAGCACGACGACAGTCAACTGCTGAGTATCGGCGGCAAAACCCTGGCGGCCAGCGTCACCGCGATCGTTGAAGACGGTGTGGCCGACGGGCTGGTGATTACCTGTCAGGAAACCAATGTCATTCAACGCAACGAGCGACGCATCCGCATCCAGGCGCGGCCCCGGCAGTTCATCGCACGCTATCGCTTCGAGCAGATCCTTGGCCAGGCCCCGGCGTTTCGCGCCACCGTGCGCCTGGCCCAAAGCTATGCGCAAACCGACTCGACCGTGTTGATCACCGGTGAAAGCGGTACCGGCAAAGAACTGCTGGCGCAGAGCATTCACAACGCCAGCAATCGCCAACATGCCCCCTTCGTCGCCATCAACTGCGCAGCCTTCCCCGCCTCGCTGCTGGAAAGCGAACTGTTTGGCTATGAAGAAGGCGCGTTCACCGGTTCACGCAAAGGGGGCCGGGTCGGCCTGATTGAAAGCGCCCACAGCGGCACGCTGTTTCTCGATGAAATCGGCGATATGCCGGTGTCCCTGCAAACCCGCTTGCTGCGGGTGCTGCAAGAGCGTGAAGTGCTGCGCCTGGGCGCCAGCGAACCGACGCCAGTGGACATCCGGGTGATCGCCGCCACCCACTGCGACCTGCAAAGGCGCATCGAACAAGGCGACTTTCGCCAGGACCTGTATTACCGCCTGAATATCCTGCGCCTGCTGGTGCCGCCGCTGCGTGAACGGCCGCAAGACGTCGCGCTGCTGGCCAACGCCTTGCTTGCGCGCCAGGCAGGCGTTAGCCCATCGAAGCTACAGGTACTGCAGCCCTTGATGCCTTACCTGCAACGCCACAACTGGCCGGGCAACATTCGAGAACTGGAAAACATTGTCGAGCGTGCCGCCGTGTGCGCCGAGCAATTGCAGGGCAACGATGCCAACGTCAGCTTAAGCGTGCTGTTCCCTGAGCTGTTCGCACACTCAACAGCGCCCGAAGCCGAACCCGCCGCCGAGGCAGCTCACTTGCGCCAGCACGGCAAAGCCGCCGAGCAGGCGCACGCACGTCAGGTGGTCAGTCATTGTCAGGGCGACTTGAATGAAGCCGCGCGTCGTCTCGGCGTCAGCCGCACCACGCTGTGGCGGCGTCTGCGTCAGCCGACCGACGGCACGGCCAAGGCCCCACTGAGTCAGTGAGGCCTTGGCGGCTTACACCGCCAGTTCGTTTTCGCGGATCAGCTTTTTGTTGATCTTGCCGACACTGGTTTTCGGAATGTCGCTGACGAAGCGGATCTCGCGCGGAATCGCCCACTTGTTGATCCGGCCACTTTCAACGTATTGATGCAGGTGAGCCTTAAGCGTACCGGCATCCACCTGCTCAGTGGCCGAGCAGATCACCAACGCCACCGGGCGCTCGCCCCACTGCGGGTCAGGCACGCCGACCACCGCCACCGAGGCGACCGCCGGGTGTTCGCTGATCAGCGTTTCCAGCTCCAGCGAGCTGATCCACTCACCACCGGTCTTGATCACGTCTTTGATCCGGTCCTTGATCTCCACCACGCCCAGGGCGTCGATGGAGGCAATGTCACCGGTATGCAGCCAGCCGTCTTCCCACAGTTGCTCACCCTGCTCCGGCTCTTTCAAGTAGCCCTGGGTCAGCCAGGGTGCGCGCACCACGATTTCGCCCTGCGCCACGCCGTCATGGGGCAGCGCCTTGCCGTTGGCGTCGATGATTTTCAGGTCGACCATCGCCCCCGGCACACCGGTCTTGATTCGCGCGGCCACCTGCTCCAGCGCCGGGCGCTGGGAGTCGGCGTCACGCAAATAGGTGGTGCACAGTATCGGGCAGGTCTCCGACATGCCGTAGCCGCAATGGATTTGCATGCCCCGCGCGGTCGCCTGACTGGCCAGGCCGTGGGTCAAGGCGCTGCCGCCAAGCAGCATCTTCCAGCCGCCCAGGTTGGTGCTGGCCGCTTCGTCGCAGTCGAGGATCATCTGCAAAATGGTCGGCACACAGTGGGAGAAGCTGACCTGCTCGTCGCGGAACAACCTGACCAGGCTGTTGGGCTCGTAACGGCCAGGATAAACCTGCTTGATCCCCATCAGCGTGGCGACGTACGGCACGCCCCAGGCGTGCACATGGAACATCGGCGTGATCGGCATGTAGACATCGTCCGAACGCAGCAACGGCAAGCCGTTGTACGCACCAAGGGTGCCAACCGCATTGAGGGTGTGCAACACCAGTTGCCGATGGGAAAAGTACACGCCTTTCGGGTTGCCGGTGGTACCGGAGGTGTAGAACAGCGTGGCCACCGACTGCTCATCGAAGTCCGGGAAGTCGAACTCAGGCGCGGCAGCGGCCAGCAGCGCTTCGTACTCGCCGAGCACTGGCAGGCAGGTCGCGGCTGGGCCATCGTCACTGAGCTGGATGTAACCTTTGACCGTGGTCAGCTGATCGGCAATCGGCTCAAGCATCGGCAGGAAGTCATCGTGTACCAGCACCAGGTCGTCTTCGGCGTGGTTCATGGTGTAGATGATCTGCTCCGGCGACAACCGAATGTTCACCGTGTGCAGCACTGCGCCGATCATCGGCACGGCAAAGAAGCATTCCAGGTAGCGATGGCTGTCCCAGTCCATCACCGCTACCGTATCGCCGGCCTTGACCCCGGCGGCGGTCAACGCGTTAGCCAGTTGGCGGATGCGCTGGTTAAGGGTGCGATAGCTGTAGCGCAAACGGTTGGCGTAGACGATTTCCTGCTCGGGGGCGTTACGCGCACCGGAGAGCAACAGGCTTTTGATCAGCAATGGGTAGCTGTAGGCATTGTGCGCCGGTGGAATTATTTTTGTTTTCACCACGGAAGGACTTCCTGCTTCTGGTCGATGCTTGCACAGTAAGTTTCGCCCCGGGGCTGCGCTTCACTTTCAGCGCCATTCATTTCTCATTTGATGACGCGCCCTTCAGATCGGCTGGCGAAGCGACTATAAGTGAGCGCCGTGCGTGTTTGATGTCAGTTGTCAGCAAATGGAGGCGCTCTACGCCATGACTCTACTAGCCCGTTCCGCCGTGCTGACCAACTACCTGGAAGTCACCCGTCACCTGCAGCTCGATGGCGAGCAATTGCTAAAGCAAGCCGGCCTGGACCCGGCCATTGTCAACGATTGCACCCAGCACATCCCTGCCCACAGCGCCGTCCAGCTGCTGGAGCACACCGCCCAGCTCAGTCGCTGCGACACCCTCGGGCTGCGCATGGCCGAGCTGCGTCACCTGGCCGACTTTGGTGAGGTCAGCCTGCTGCTCAGCCACCAGCACACCCTGCGGGATGCGCTGAACGTAATTGTGCAGTACCGGCACCTGCTCAATGATTGCGTAGCGATTTTCATCGAAGAAGCCGACAAGACCGTGATCATCCGCCAGGAACTGATCACCGAAACCGGCACGCAGAATCGCCAGTCCATCGAGCTGGTGATCGGTATTGTCCATCGTTTTTGCGCAGCCCTGCTTGGCGCACACTGGCACCCGCTGTACGTGTGTTTTAGTCACGAGGCGCCAAGCGACCTGTCGGTGCACCGCCGGGTGTTTGGCTGCAAGGTCGAATTTGGCTGCGAGTTCAATGGCATTGCCTGCCCCGCCGCCAACCTCGACGCCGCCAACCCGCTGGGCAACCAGGCCTTGGCGCGCAACGCCGAGCGCTACCTGAACTCCCTGCGTGGCAAAAATGAACACTCACTGGCCTTTGAAGTGCGCAAGGCAATCTACCTGCTGTTGCCCATGGGCAAGGCCACGCCCGAGCATATCGCCCAGACCCAGGGCTTGAATGTGCGCACCTTGCAACGGCGCCTGGAAGCCGACGGCACGCGCTTCAGCGAGCTGCTCAACAGCGTGCGCCGCGACCTGGTGATTCGCTACCTGCGCAACCCCGGTTACTCGCTGGGGAGGATTTCGGACATGCTCGGCTATTCCATGCCCAGCTCGTTCACCCGCTGGTTCACTGCCCAATTCGGCAAACCGCCGGCGGTCTGGCGTGCCGAGCAGCAGCGATGATGCTCCCGGGCTCTGTGTAGGAGCGGGCTTGCCCCGCGATAGCGATCTGTCAGGCCCAATCTATCGCGGGGCAAGCCCGCTCCCACAACAAGCCTGCCCCCACAACAAGCCCGCTCCCACTAGGTCCCCTCACGGCGGCGCTGCACACGCCCCAGCCACGCGCCGGTCAGGGCCCAGAGCAGCGCAATCGCAGCACCGATGAACATCGCCAGTGCCGGATGCTCGCCGAGCAGGTCGAGCCCACGTTTGAGCCAGCCACTGAGTGCATCGCCGCCGCGGTACACCACGGTGTCGGTAAAGTTCTTGGCTTTGTACTTATGTTCCGGCTCCACCACGGTATAGAGCATCTCCCGCCCCGGTCGCACCAGGGCGTATTCACCCACACGGCGCAACACCATCACCACCACGAACACGGCAAACAACGGCGCCACCGCCAACCAGAGAAAGCCGACCGCCATCAACAGCGGCACCGCCACCAGTAAAATACCGACCCCAAGCTTGCGGGCCAGGTGCCCGGTGATGAACACCTGAGTGAGGATCGACAAAAACTGCACCACGCTGTCAATCAAGCCAAACACCTGGGTCTGCTCGGTACGGCTGCTGAAATGCTGCGCCACCAGACGCGCCTGCTCGAAATACAGGAAGGTGCTGACACTGGCGAGCAAGACCACAAACAACGCGATGCCCAACAGATAGGGCGAGCGAAACACTTCGCTGGCACCGGAAAACGGGTTGCCGCCCAACGGCCGCGAACGGGGCAGCTCGGTGTCTGTAGGCAGTGGGTGGCGGTCCCTGAAGCGCTGTAAGTAGCTCGCAGCACACACACAACCCAACAGACACATTGTGGCGAGCAGCACCAGGCCAGCATGGCCGATCACCCCGACCAGCAACGTGCCCAGCAACGGCCCAACCAACCCGCCCAGGCTCGCACCGCCCGCCAGCAGGCCGAACAGGCGCTTGGCCTGCTCGCTGGAAAGCACATCGGCCAGCACACTCCAGGCCAGGGAAATGCTCAACAGGTTGAACATCGACAACCAGATGTAAAAGGCCCGAGCGCTCCACAGGTTGTCTGGCCATTGCGCAAACAGCGCAGCGAAGAGCAGCAGGTTGCTGGCCAGAAAGCCGTAGGTCCAAGGCAGGATGCGTCGACGTTGCACCTTGGAGGCCAGCCAGCCAAACAGGGGCAAGGCGATCAGGGTCAGGACAAAAGTGCCGGTGAACAGCCACTGCAGGTTGTCGACGCCGCCCGCCACGCCCATGGTTTCACGCACCGGACGCAGCATGAAATAGCCGGTAAACAGCAGGAAAAACAAGCTCAGCCCGGCGACGACGATCGGCATTTCACCGCTGCGGATGTTGAACAGGCGCGTACTCTGGATCGCCATGGGCGCTCAGGCGAACTGCGCGATCAATTGTTTGCGCTGGGCATCACTGAGCAACGGCCCGCTGCCCGCCTTGAGCTGATCAAGTTGCCGGTCTGGACGGCTGGTGGCCGGAATCACCGCCGTCACCGCCGGATGGCTAATGGCGAACTTGAGGAACAACTGCGCCCAACTGCCAATGCCCAGCTCCGCTGCCCATGGCGGTAACGCCTGATCTTTGACCCTGGCGAACAGTCGACCGTCATCGAAGGCGCGATTGATCAGCACCGCGACGCCTTTGTCCTGGGCCAGTGGCAATACCGTGCGGGCAGCGTCGGGGGCATTGACCGAGTAATGGATCTGGATGAAGTCCAATGCTTCTTGACGCAGGATCCGCTCCAGTTCGTCCAGACCGCTGTTGATGTAGTGGGTCACCCCGACATAGCGGGTCAGCCCTTGGGCCTTGAGTTCGCGGGCGTAAGGCAGCTGGCGCTGCCAGTCGCGCAGGTTGTGCACCTGCAGCAACTCGACCTTGTCGGTGCGCAGGCTGCGCAAGGTGCCGGCCCATTGCGCTTCGGCGGCGGCGCGGCTGTCTGCGGCGATCTTGGTGGCCAGAAAGGTCTTGCTGCGCCAGCCGCCCTCCTCCAGCAATTGGCCCAGTACGGCATCGGCGCCGCCATAGTTGGGTGAGGTGTCGATCACCTGACCGCCCCCGTCGAAGAACACCTTGAGCACCTGCTTGAGCTGCTGGAACTGTGGGGAATCGGCGTCTACTTCAAAGCTGCCGGAGGTGCCCGCACCGATGACCGCCAGCGCCTGGCCACTGGAGGGGATCTTGCGGCTGAGCATGCTGCCACCCTCGGCAAACCCCGGCCCGGCCAGGCTCAGGCAGCCGAGCCCGGCGGCGAGCGTGGCACTGGCGGTGAGAAAGTCACGACGCATGAGCATGGCAGTGCTCCTGGATAAGCACGAGAGCAAAGGAAAAGCTTAGCCCTGAGCCGCGGCGACTGCCCCGGCAATCGTTACCACATATGTACCTCCCCTGTGGGAGCGGGCTTGCCCCGCGATGCGGTGTGACAGACAGATCGTTATCGCGGGGCAAGCCCGCTCCTACAGGCGTCAAAAAAAACCGTGTGCCACTCAGACGCCGACTATATTGACCTAGTCTCCGCCCGCAGCCTGAGCGCGCTCTATGCTGGATACCGATCAGCTGATTATTTGCGAACATTGTGACTGCGTGTATCACAAGGTGCCTTTGGTCAAACACCAAAAGGCGGTGTGTCAACGATGTGGCGCTGTGCTGCAACGCTATAACGGCATGACCCTGCAACAACGCCTGGCCCTGAGCATCACCGCCGGGGTGCTGTGGCTGCTGGCCAACTTCTATCCGGTCATGAGCATCAGCCTCAAAGGCCTGTCCAACAGTGCCACGCTCTGGGACTCGGTGCGTGCCCTGGCCGACGGCCCGATCACCTTTATAGCCCTGGTGGCAGCGGTGTCGATCATCATCGCGCCGATTTTCCAGTTGCTGCTGTTGATCTGGGTGCTGTGTTTTGCCCTGGCCGGCCAGCGTTCACCGGGCTTTCGCCTGTGCATGCGCTGGCTGGAGACCCTGCGCCCGTGGAGCATGCTCGAAGTGTGCCTGCTCGGTGCGATGGTCGCGGTGTTCAAACTGGCCGGCCTGCTCGATGTACTGCCTGGTATCGGCCTGATTGCCCTGGCGGCGCTGAGCCTGGTGATTATCCGCGTGGCCGGCCGCGATATCCGTGAACTGTGGGACACCTTGCCATGAACCGCCCGCCACTCGCCTCCGAGCTCAAGTTGATGCTCTGCCACGCCTGCGGCAAGGCCTGTGATGCCAGCCACGAGGTGCATCATTGCGAGCGCTGCGGTGCGCCGATGCATGCACGCAAACCGAATTCGCTGACCCGCACCTGGGCCTACCTGATTGCTGCGCTGGTGTTCTATATACCGGCCAACCTGCTACCGGTGATGAACACCAAGATGCTTGGCAGTGGCGAAGACAGCACCATCATGAGCGGCGTTATCGAGTTCTGGTCGCACGGTGCCTGGGACATCGCCCTGATCATCTTCATCGCCAGTATCGCCGTACCGGCGACCAAATTCGTCGCCCTCGGCATGTTGCTGGTCACCGTTCAACGCGGCAGCGACTGGGCGCAGAGAGAGCGTTCCAAGCTCTATCGTTTCGTCGAGCTGATCGGCTATTGGTCAATGCTCGATGTGATCGTCGTGGCCCTGGTCGCGGCGCTGGTCAAGTTTCAGGCCCTGGGCGACATCGAACCGCGCCCGGGCATTCTGTTTTTCGGCCTGGTGGTGGTGTTCACCATGCTGGCCGCCATGAGTTTCGACCCCCGAATGATCTGGGAAAGCCGTCAACCCGAGGAGCGCACGGATGAAGTCAGCAGCCACTGAAGAGCCGCCGGTGCCAGGCGCATCAACAGTCAAAACCCGACGTTTTAGTGTATCGCTGGTGTGGATCGTGCCGATTATCGCGGTGCTGGTCGGTATTTCCCTGGTGGTTCACGACTGGTTGCAACAGGGGCCCACCATCCAGATCTCCTTCAAGACCGGCGAAGGCCTGACCGCCAATAAAACCGAAGTCAAATACCGCAACGTGGTGATCGGCCATGTGACCACGGTGGAATTGAGCGGCGATCAGAAAAGCGTGGTCGCCACGGTCAAGTTGAACAAACAGGCGGAAAACTTCACCCGCGAGGATTCAACCTTCTGGGTGGTGCGTGCGCGCATCGGCGCGGGCGGTATTTCCGGCTTCGACACCTTGCTCTCGGGCGACTTCATCGGCGCCGATGCCGGGCAGTCGCACAGCCGCGCCAAGTCCTTTACCGGGCTTGAGATGCCACCACCGATTACCTACGGCGAACCGGGTAAACGCTTTACCCTGCGTACCAGCGATCTGGGCTCACTGGGTATCGGTTCACCGGTGTACTACCGCAAGATCTCGGTCGGCCAGGTGGTCTCTTATCAGTTGGCCAAAGACGGTAAAACCGTCGACATCGAGGTATTCGTGCAATCGCCCAACGACGCCTTTGTGACCGACAACACGCGGTTCTGGAATGCCAGCGGCATTGACCTGGAAGCCGGCGCCAACGGTTTTGCCGTACGCACCGAATCGCTGTCGTCATTGCTGGTGGGCGGGATTGCCTTCCGCGCCCCGCAGTACAATCCCGATGACCAGGTGGCGGCGGAAGACAAAGTCTTCGAGCTGTTTGAAGACGAAAAGACCGCGCTGGCGCCGCCCAAAGGCCGCGCCCAATACCTGGTCCTGCGTTTTGACGAATCCCTGCGCGGCCTGAAACCCGGGGCGCCGGTAGAATTCCAAGGCGTGGAGATCGGCGAAGTGGTGTCGGTGAACCTCGACTTCGATGCCGAGAAGCGCAATTTCCCACTCAATGTCGGCATCGTCATTTACCCTCAGCGCCTGGGTAAAGCCCATACCAAGCTGCTCAAGGCGCTTGATCACGACCCCAACGATGAACAGCGCGCCGCGCAGTTGCTGGCCATGTTCGTCGAAAATGGCCTGCGCGCTCAGGCCCGTAGTGGCAACCTGATCACCGGGCAACTGTACATCTCTCTGGATTTCGACCC
Organism: Pseudomonas sp. NUPR-001; assembly: GCF_052147955.1. Classification (NCBI taxonomy): domain Bacteria; kingdom Pseudomonadati; phylum Pseudomonadota; class Gammaproteobacteria; order Pseudomonadales; family Pseudomonadaceae; genus Pseudomonas; species Pseudomonas sp. NUPR-001. The sequence goes on along the minus strand of NZ_CP197353.1, from coordinate 2,731,483 downwards.
GAAAGCACCAAAGGTAGCCTTCGATCCGACTGCACGACCGATCACCATCCCTACCGTACCGGGCAGCCTGGAACAATTGCAGGAACAGTTCCAGGCCATGGTCGAGCGCATCAACCGCCTGCCGATCGAGCGCATCGCCAACAACCTCGACGCCAACCTGGTGGAATTGCGCAAAGGCTTGCAGCAGTTCAACAGCCGCACCCTGCCGGGCGTTCAGGGCACGCTGCAGGAAGTCAGCAAAACCCTGCAGAGCGCCAACTCGACGCTGGCCGACGACTCGCCGCAACGTGAGCAACTGACTCAGACCCTGGACGAGCTGGGGCGCATGTCGCGTTCACTGCGCGAGCTGGCCGATTACCTGGGCCGCAATCCCGAGTCCTTGCTGCGTGGCAGGCCCAAGGATGCACCGGCTGATAACTTGACCCCTTCGCGCAATTGACCGCAGGAGCACATGACCATGGCGCACGTTTCAAAATTCGCCCTGCTGAGCCTGGCCTTGCTGCTGGCGGCGTGCCGCAGCGACCCGATCCACTACCACACCTTGATCCCGCAACAACCGGCGTCGGCCAGCAGCGTCGATATTCAGCTGGAGCGCATCAGCGTGCCGCCCCAGGTCGATCGACCGCAGGTGGTGGTGCGCCAGAGCAACAGCAGCCTGGCGATCCTGGAAACCGAATGGTGGGGGGCGAGCCTCGCCGATGAGCTGCAGAACGCGCTGGTCAATCAGTTCAGCGCGGGTACGCCATCTCGCCTGGGCTTGCGGGTTGACGTGCAGCGTTTTGACTCGGTACCGGGCCAGTACGCGCTGTTCGAAGCGCAGTGGCGCCTACGCGGCGCCAACGGTAACGACAGCCCCCTGCTCACCTGCCGTAGCGTGATCCAGACCCCGGCCGGCGCGAGCATCGAAGAACTGGTGCTGGCCCACCAGCAAAACCTCAAGCGCTTCACCGAACAGGTCAACCAGGCAGCGCGCAGCGGAAGCCGCACCTGCCCTAGCGGGCATTAAGTTATCTTTGAGCGAGGGCAACCTGTATGAGCGAACAAAAACCCATTCAGTTGGGCAGCACCCGAGCCTTGCTCGATGTGTTGATCCGCGCCGGACTGATTGCGGCACTGGTGATGTTCTGCTTCGAGATCTTCCAGCCATTTCTTAGCCTGATGCTCTGGGCGGTGATTCTGGCCATTACCCTTTACCCGCTCAATCAACGCCTGGGCAGCTTGCTGGGAGATCGCCCCGGCTGGGCCTCGGTCATCCTGGTGCTGATCGGCCTGGCCTGCCTGATCGGGCCGTTGAGCCTGCTCGGCGCCTCGGTGGCCGATTCGGTCAAGCTGGGCATTCATACCTTCGAAAATCAGGCCGTGGAAATCCCTCCTCCGCCGGCAAACGTGCAGGACTGGCCAGTGATTGGCGGCCCGTTGTATGGCATCTGGTCACACGCCAGCACGGATTTGAGCTGGGCCTTGTCGCAGGTAGCACCGCATTTGAAAGGCGTGAGCAAAACCCTGCTCACGCAACTGGCCGGTGTCGGCTCAGGCATTCTGGTGTTTATTGTCGCGCTGATCGTGGCGGGTTTGATCATGGCCAAAGGCGCCAACGGCCACCGCACCGGCGTGGCCATTGCCACGCGTATCTCCGGCCCTGAACGTGGCCCGCAATTGGCCGAGCTGTGCACCGCGACCATTCGTGCGGTGGCCCAGGGGGTGGTCGGCATCGCCTTCATTCAGATGCTGTTGATCGGCATTGGCCTGGTGGTCATGGGGGTGCCCGGTGCCGGGGTGCTGGCGCTGATGGTGTTGTTGCTGGGCATTACCCAACTGCCGGTACTGCTGATTACCTTGCCGGTGGTGATCTATGTGTTTGCCCATGACGGTGTGGGCGTCAGCACGGTCATTTTTGCGATCTGGACGATACTCGCCGGGCTCTCGGACAACGTGCTCAAACCGCTGCTGCTCGGGCGTGGCGTTGCCGTACCGATGCCGGTTGTACTGATTGGTGCACTGGGTGGCATGTTGACCAACGGCATCATCGGCCTGTTCATCGGCCCGGTATTGCTGGCGGTGGGTTATGAACTGTTCATGTCCTGGGTGGCCCAGCCCGCCGAGCAAAGCGTGCCTGAGCAAGAACAGCGCTGAACGCAGGTGGGCCTGCGCTCAGCGTGGCGCTGATCAATGGAACGGGAAGATGTAGTTCATCCAGGCTGCCATGCGCAAAAGGATCTTGCGCATCATGCCGATATGCTCGAAGTGCTTGCTGTAGACCGCCGCCTGACCGTAGGCGCCACCGGGCATCTGCGCACTGTACTGGACGAAGTCGGGGTCGGTGATTTCGATGATCACCGGCACCCGCCCAGGTGGCGGCGAGCCGGTGAAACCGATCAAGTTGCCGGAAGGCTGAATCTGGCCTTCGGCGATCACCGTAATGACACTCTTGACCTGACCCTTGAACACTTTGCCGGGAATGCCGTCGAAGGCCACTTCTGCCTCGTCACCGGCCACCAGGCGCAGCAAACTGTTCTGGCGCATCCACGCGGCGAAGTAATGGCTTTCCTGGGGAATGAACACCATCGACGGCCGTAGCGGCAACCGGCTGGCCATCATCCCGGCGCGTAGCGAAACATGGGTAACGAAGCCTTTGCTGGGCGCACGTACCACGGTGTTGTCGAGTTCGAACTGGGCGTTGTCGATCTGCGCCTGCAGGTCATCGACCCGGGCGATGGCCGATTCCTGTTCGCGGCGGGTGCCAAAGTTACGCTTGATCAACTCGTTGATCCGGTACAGGTCCCCCTTGGCGGCAATGTGTTGCGCCTGCAGCGACTTGAGTTTGTACTCGAACGGCGCAGGGTCGATACGGAACAGCACATCGCCCTTCTCCAGCGCCTGGTTGCCCAGCACCGGCACCTCGACGACCTTGCCGGTGACCACCGGGATCACCGGCACCGAAACGAAGTAAGAACGCGCCACCTCTGAATAGGGATGGTTGTAGTTCATGGTAAAGATCAACGCGCCAACAATAATCATCCCACCCAGCACGGCAGTCGGCACCGTCCACTTGTTCAGGGGAATGCGGAAGATCTTGAAGATGGCAATACAGATGGCGGCGTAAGTCAGAATCAGCAGCAAGTCCATAAGCTAGATTCCTCCGCCTGCATCATGCCGTGGCTCGCCGGGCTTGCCCTGGCTGGCCTCCAGGTGCGCGACCCGTTGTTGCAGCTCCAGCAACTGAACCTGTAATTCGTTGACCGAAGCATGGCTGAGCTGGCCGCTGCCACCGATGCCCCAGCCGCGATCTTCGCGGTAGAGCATGGCCCAGATCCACAGGAACGGCCATAACGCATGCAGGGTGAACAGGCTCACCCAGCCGGTGGCGTGAATGGCGTCCTGGTGCGGATGATTACGGTGTACGGCAATTTCGTAGGGAATGTCGTGAAGCACAATGATGCCGTAGAACAGCACCAGTCCAGCGAAGATCAACACGCCTAATGCAAAGTAATCAAGCATGGCAGCTCCAGGTCGCAGGGTGGGGAGATGATGCAAGAAGTCTAGACAATCCCTGCTCAGCCACTGCGTTTTTCGCTGCCTGCCGACCCCGCGTTATGCCTGCTGGCGGGCCTGCAACAACTGGACGAAACTCGACAGGTTCTGCGACACCGTACCGCGCCGCCACACCAGCCAGGTATGCAGGTAGCGAAAGTCTGCCGACAACGGCCAGACACTCACCGTGGCGCACCCCGGCATGCTCTCCAGCATGCTGCGCGGCATCAATGCCAAACCGGCGCCGGCGCTGACGCAGGCGAGCATGCCGTGATAAGACTCCATCTCGTGGATCTTGCCCGGCACGGCGGCATCGGTACTGAACCAGCGTTCAAAGTGGTGGCGGTAGGAACAGTTGGCACGAAAGGCATAAATGCTCTCGCCATTGACATCCTGGGCACGGCTGATCGGTGTATGGTTCAGCGGCGCAATTAACACCATTTCTTCTTCGAACACCGGCACCCCGTCGAGGGTGGGGTGCAGTACCGGGCCGTCGACGAACGCCGCCACCAGCCGCCCAGACAGCACACCCTCGATCATCGCCCCGGATGGCCCGGTGGAAAGGTCCAGTTCAACCTTGTTGTACTGCTGGTTATAGGCCGCCAGCAGCGCCGGAATGCGCACCGCTGCGGTGCTTTCCAGCGAACCGAGGGAAAACGGCCCCTGCGGCTCTTCACCGGCAACGGTCACCCGTGCCTCTTCAACCAGGGCCAGAATGCGCCGGGTGTAATCGAGAAAATTCCAGCCGGCAGGCGAAAGGCGCAGGCGGCTCTTTTCGCGAATGAACAAGTCAACGCCCAGGTCGCTTTCCAGCTGCTTGATCCGGGTGGTGAGGTTCGACGGCACCCGATGGATATGCTGGGCGGCAACGCTGATGCTGCCGTGCTCGGCCACGGCCTTGAAGATTTCCAGCTGAACCAGGTCCACAGCATTCTCCAAACGTGAATGAAAGGCTCATTATTATTCAGTTTCCACAACATGCACAGCCCTCTACTCTGGCGCCATTCCCCTCTTCTTGCAGGACAGTGCCATGACCGCGTTCTCCAGCCACACCCACGCTGTGTCGATCAACCCCGCCAATGGTGAAGCCATTGGTCACTACCCCTACCAGTCTGAAGACGACCTGGATGCGGCGCTGACGCGCGCTAGCGCCGGTTACGCAAAATGGCGCCGTACCGCGGTCAGCGACCGCGCGCAACTAATCCTCGGCCTAGCCAGCGCGATCCGTAACAACGCCGCCGCCATGGCCCAGATGATCACCCTGGAAATGGGCAAACCGCTGGCTCAGGCCCGTGGTGAAGTGGAAAAATGCGCTCAGCTGTGTGAGTGGTACGCCGCCCAGGGCCCTGGCATGCTCAACGCCGAATCGACCCTGGTCGACAACGGCACTGCACGCATCGAATACCGTCCGCTGGGCCCGATTCTGGCGGTGATGCCGTGGAACTTCCCGGTCTGGCAGGTGCTGCGTGGCGCGGTGCCGGCCCTGATCGCCGGCAACACCTACGTGCTCAAGCACGCCCCGAACGTCATGGGCAGCGCCTACCTGCTGCTCGACGTCATCAAACAGGCCGGACTGCCGACGGGCGTGTTCGAGGTCATCAACGTGACCCCCGACGGCGTTTCCCAGGCCATCAAAGACCCACGCATCGCCGCCGTGACCCTGACCGGCAGCGTGCGTGCCGGCATGGCCATCGGCGCCCAGGCTGGTGCTGCGCTGAAAAAATGCGTACTGGAACTGGGTGGCTCCGACCCGTTCATCGTCCTCAACGACGCCAACCTAGACGAAGCGGTCCGGGCTGCAGTGATTGGCCGTTTTGCCAACACCGGGCAAGTCTGCGCTGCCGCAAAGCGCTTGATCGTCGAGCAAGGCGTGGTCCAGGCCTTCACCGAGAAGTTCGTCGAAGCCACGCGCCAGTTGGTGATGGGTAATCCGCTGTCGGAACAGACCTACCTGGGCCCGATGGCACGGTTCGACCTGCGCGACGAGCTCGATGAGCAAGTCCAGGCCACCCTTGCCGAAGGCGCCACCCTGCTGCTTGGTGGCCACAAAGTCGAAGGCGCAGGTAACTACTACGCCCCGACCGTACTGGCCGATGTCACCGATCAGATGACCTCGTTCCGTCAGGAGCTGTTCGGGCCGGTCGCCTCGATCATCACCGCCCGCGACGCTGGCCACGCCCTGCAACTGGCCAACGACAGCGAATTCGGCCTGGCCTCAACCATATACACCCAGAACCTGGAACTGGCCGCGCAACTGACCAAGGAACTGGACACTGGCGGTGTGTTCATCAACGGCGTGTGCGCCTCTGACCCACGGGTGACCTTTGGCGGGGTGAAAAAGAGTGGCTTTGGCCGCGAGCTCTCGCACTTTGGTGTGCGTGAATTCTGCAACGCACAAACCGTGTGGCTGGACCGCCGTGGCTGAGTGACCGGCGGTCAGGTCAGGCTGGCGTTGGCGTTACGGGCAATGGGCTAAACTCTAGGTCGGGGGCTGGCAAGGCAACGCAACCGGAGGTGCACCATGAGCCAGTACCAACGCCTGTTCCTGATCGTCGGCGCCGATATGCGTCACACCCCGGCACTGGAGCGCGCTGCCGCCCTGGCGCATGCCACCGGTGCCACCTTGCATATCAGTGCCGTGGTCGAGGAGCTCGATACCCTTGGCCTGCTCAGCGGCGACGAGCACCGCAACCAGTCCCGCGTCGAAGACAGCCGCCAGTGGCTCGCCGACGAAGCCACCCTGTTGCATGAAAACGGCATCCGGGTCAGCACCGAGGTCACCCTGACCCGCGATCTGGTCGGCGCCATTCTGGCTCAGGTCAACGAGATCGAGCCCGACTTGCTGATCAAGGACGTCCAGCACGAACCGGCGTTCAAACGCCTGCTGTTCACCCCGCTGGATTGGCAGCTACTGCGTGAATGCCCATGCCCGATGCACTTTGTCTCCGCCGTGCATTGCCCGCTGCCGCGCATTGTCGTGGCTGCCGTCGATCCGACCCACCCCGACCACCCACACAACGACCTCAACGAAACCGTCATCCAGGCCGCCAGCGACCTGGCCCGCCAATGCAACGCCGAACTGCACCTGCTGCATGTGTGCGACAGCGCGCATACGCACATGGCCGATTTTGGCGCCGGTACCGTAACCGTGCCGGGCTTTGGCAGCGATGTGCGCAAGTCGATCCACAAGGTGTTTGAACAACTGGCCGCGCGTCACGCGGTGCCGGTGGAGCGTCAGCACTTCTTGTCGGCGCCGATCACCCGCAGCATCGCCGATTTCGTCGCCCACAGCCGCACCGATGTGCTGGTGATGGGCAATCACCCGCGTAAGCTGCTTGAACGCCTGACCGGCAGCACCACCGAGCATGTGCTCGATCACACCCTGTGCAACGTATTGGCGGTCAAGGCCGTGGCCTGACGATCAGTCGTATTCAGCCTCGGCATGCTCGCCCAGCAGGCGCCGTTGACGCGCGGTTGCAGCGGCGAGCACCGCCGGGTTGAACTGCCAGTGCAGGTACGGCGAAAACTTCTGCGCAACCATGCGTCGGCCGTAGTGCACCTGCAGCATCGAGCGGCTGCGGTCGGTGCTGCGGTTGTCGCTGCCGCCATGCCAGAGTTCACAGCGAAACATCAGCGCGTCCCCGGCCCGGCACAGAATGCTCTGCGCCGTCTCGCCGTGCCACTGCTGCTCCCCGGGTGCAGGCTTGCGCCCGGCCCGATGGCTGCCGGGCAACACCCGGGTCGGGCACAGGTCGGCATCAATATCGTCGAGGTAGAACTGAACCGTGCAGACTTGCATGGGTAACTCGAAGGCCGGGTCTGCCAGCAGCGACTCCGGCAATGCCATGACCAGGTAATCCAGATGCAACGGCATGCCCTGATAACCCGGATGGCTGCGCCAGGCGGTTTGGCCGATGATATGACAGTCTTCACCCAGGGCTGCCTCCGCCAGCTCGATAACTCCCGGCAGATCGAGGTAGGTCAGCCAAAATGGATCGCGGTTGAACACACATTTGTAGTGTTCCAGCAGGCCGTTGTAATCCCAGTGCATCGGCGTCAGTGAACCGATCGCCGCTTGTAAGGCTGTAACTTGCCGGGGCTCAAGCACGCCGGGCAACAACACAAAGCCGTCGCGGTGCAAGGCACTCAACCCCAGGCTCAGCACTGCATGCTCATCCATCGCCGCGCTCCTGTCGGGCTGCGGATCAGCCCGTGGCGCCTCTATTATCCAGCGCCTGCCCGCCAGGGGTGGTTAGCCTGACGCACGGCGCAGCCAGTCAATAAAGCGCGCAAACAGTTCAGACTGCGAGTTGATCTCCAGCTTGAGGTAGAGGTTTTTGCGGTGCATGCGCACGGTTTCCGGTGAAATTCCCAGTTCGCTGGCCGTGGACTTGGCCGAGTGGCCACGCAGAATCATGTGCGCCACTTCCCGCTCACGGTCGGTAAGGAGCTGACAGCCGAAGCTGTCGAACGCCGCCTGAATGCTGTTGCCTCCCGCCTCGCCGCTGCTTTGCGTCAGCCCGTGACGGGCGAACCGTACCAGCAGCTCGCGAACCACCGGCTCGACCGCCCGCAACAGGCTTACCTGTTCACCACTCAGGCAGGCGCCGCTGCAGCCTTGAAACAGGCTCAGGGAAATTTTCCGCGAATCGCCGATATCGGCAATGAAGTAACTGTCTTCGCTGCAACCGGTACCCAGGTAATAGGTCTTGTAGTAGTCGCTGTCGAAAAAGTGGTCGGGGGCAATGTCCTGCAAGTGGTAGAAACCTTCGGCCAAGCCGCTTTCCACCGCCAGACAGAACGGATCGAGCAGGTAGCCAGCCGCGAAGTAGCGATTGAGGATGGCGTCGCGGTGCTGTTCAGGGATGCCCTGTTGGTACAGCAAACGTGGTGCCTGGCCTTGGCATTCGAGGCTGATCATCATTGACTCGACGGCCACCAGCTGACTGATCGCCGCGGCCAGGTACTCAAGGGCCTGCGGCGATTCACTGTAGGCAAACGCCTGCTGCAGCGCGCTGTGCCACTGCTGCAGGGCGGCGAAAGTCAGGTGAATGGGGGTCTCGGAGGATGTTTGGCTCATGCCCCGCAGTCTACCGGCTGGCGAGCGCAGCTGCAGCTGTTTGAAGCCGATTTCACCGGTCCAGCCCGCCCCTACCGGTCTGTAGGAGCGGGCTTGCCCCGCGATAAAATCAATCCCCCCCATACAACCCTTCACGCCGCAACTCCTGCGCAGTTTCAACGATGCACTGACGCAACACCTCGACAATCTCGTCCACCTGCGCATGGGTGATGATCAACGGCGGTGACATCACGTTCAGGTGCATGATCGGCCGTACCAGCAAGCCTTTGTCCTGGGCGCGGCGGTGAATGCGTTCACCGATGTTCACCGCATCGGCAAACAAGGCCTTGCTGCGTTTGTTGGCCACAAACTCGACACAGGCCATCAGCTTCATGCAGCGCACGTCGCCCACCAACGGCAAATCGCGCAGGCTTTGCAAACGTTGCTCCAGGTAGCTACCCACGTCGTTGACATGGGCCAGCAGGTTCTCCCGCTCGATGATCTCGATGTTCTTCAGTGCAGCGGTACAGCACACCGGATGACCGCTGTAAGTGAAACCGTGGGTGAAGCAGCGCCCCTTGCCCGGCTCGGCGATGACCTTCCAGATTCGGTCAGAGAAGATGCAGGCCCCCAGCGGCAGATACGCCGAGGTCAGGCCTTTGGCGGTGGTGATAAGATCTGGCTGCACGCCGAACAGCTCTTCACTGGCGAAAAAGGTGCCGAGGCGGCCAAAGGAGGTCACCACTTCGTCGGCAACAAAGAGGATGTCGTAGGTCTGGCACACCTGCCACATGCGCAGGAAGTAATCCTTGGGCGGAATGATTACCCCGCCGGAACCCATGATCGGCTCGGCAAAGAACGCCGCGACGTTGTCCGCGCCAAGCGAGAGGATCTTGTCTTCGAACTCGGCCACGAGATAGTCGAGGAACTCGGCTTCATCCATATCATCCGGCGCCCGGTAGGGGTTGGGGTTGGAGACGTGGTGGATCAAGTCGTGGGCGTAGTCGAACTCCGGCACCCGGTCCGCTGCCTTGTTGCCGATCGACATGGTCAGGGTGGTGGAGCCATGGTAGGCGTTGTAGCGGGCAATGATGTGCTTCTTGTGCGGTTTGCCCCGGCAGTTCTGGTAGTACTGGATCAGGCGGTAGGCGGTATCGACGGCGGTCGAGCCGCCGGTGGTGAGGAACACATGGTCAAGATCGCCCGGCGCCAGTTGCGCGAGCTTTGCGCACAGTTCGATGGCGACCGTGTTGGCCATGTCCGAGAACGGGTTGGAATAGGCCAGTTTGCGCACCTGATCGGCAATCGCCAGGGCCATTTCTTCACGGCCCAGGCCAATATTGGTGCACCACATGCCGCCGACGGCGTCGAGGAAGCGGTTGCCTTCGGTGTCACGAATGTACGCGCCCTCGCCCTCCACGATGTTCAGCGCACCTTGTTCGCGATGCTCGTCGAACATGTGGTAACCGTGCATGTAGTGGGCCTTGTCGGCCTCCACCCGTGGATCATTGTTAAAAGGCAGTGCGACAGCGTTGTTTGACGTAGCCATGGTGGGTTCCTTGGCGATGGGAATTGAGGACAATCAGTAACCGGTCTTGACCGTGCTCCAGACCCGGGTGATCGCGCGCATATCACGGGCATCCTGGGTTTTCTGGGCAAACAGACGCTCGCGGGTGGCGTTATCGGGGTAGATCGCCGGGTCGTTACGGATATCGGCCTGGACGAAGCTGTTGGCTGCCGCATTGCTGTTGGCGTAGCGGATGAAGTTGGTCACTTGAGCCATGTTCTGTGGCTGCAGCAGAAACTCGACGAAGCGATGGGCATTGGCGCTGTGCGGGGCATCCTTGGGCAGGTACAGGTTGTCGAACCAGATCAACGAACCTTCTTTGGGAATGAAGAACGACAACTTGATGTCTTTCTTCGCTTCCTCGGCGCGGGCCTGGGCGATGGCGTAGTCGCCCGACCAGGTCAGCGCCATGCACACATCGCCGTTGGGCAGGCTGGTGAGGTAGTTCACCGAGTCGAATTTCTTGATGTAGGGGCGAATGTCCAACAGCAGTTTTTCGGCGGCCTTGAGGTCGGCGGGTGCGGCGCTGCGGGGGTCTTTGCCGAGGTACTTGAGGGCCAGCGGAATCACCTCGGTGGGTGCATCCATCAGGGTCACACCGCAATCGGCGAAGCGCGAAACGATCTTCGGATCGAACAGCATTGCCAGCGAGCCGATCGGCGCATCGGGCATGCGCGCTTTGATCTTGTCGACGTTGTAGGTGACGCCGTTGCTGCCCCAGGTATAGGGCGCCGAGTATTTCAGGCCCGGGTCATAACCTTGCAGCGCCTGCACCACCTGGGTGTCGAGGTTGTGCCAGCTGGGCAGTTGTTGTTTATCCAGGGGCTGGAACACCCCGGCTTTGATCAGCGGCGGCACCAGCGAAGCGTTGAGCATGACCAGATCGTAGCCAGAGCGGCCGGTGAGCAGTTTGGTCTGCACGGTTTCGTAACCATCGAAGGTGTCGTAGATCACCTTGATTCCCGTGGCCTTCTCGAAATCGGCCAGGGTGGTTTCACCGATATAGTCTGTCCAGTTGTACAACCTGAGTGTGTTGCCGGTGTCCACTTCAGCGGCCAGGGTGGCCGCTGCGGTGGACGCCAACATTACACTGCACATCACCTTCAGTGCCTTGCGCATTAGCAACTCCGTCGTGTGAATGCTCAGGGTGAGCCGATGGACTTACTATCAAGTGATTGTGCCTGGGCGGCCATAACCCGAATGGGTAGGTGGCTGAAAAACATCGCGGGGCAAGCCCGCTCCCACAGAGATTGTGATTCTGGGTGGGAGCGGGCTTGCCCCGCGATAATCCATCAATTACCCATCAAGCCAACGGATACAACGCCTCATCGAACTGCGACAACCGCGGAAACTGCAGTGGCTGATCATCGGCAAGATGCTGCAAGCGCTGCTGGTAACTGCGCAAAAAGTCCTGACGCGCTTCATCGCTGATATACGGCACATGCCAGGCCACAAACGGTTCCAGCACCTCAAAGCCGACATACGCCAGGGTGCCACGCAGGATCGGCCGCAGCATGTCCTCCAGCGGCCCATGAATCGCCCTTTCGCCAAACATGTGTTCGCGCCCGCCGAGGGTGACGGTCACCAGGGCCTTTTTGCCCGCCAGGCCGCCCTGGTCGTAGAAGCGTTTGCCGCCATAGCACACCCCGGACACCAGCACCCGGTCGATCCAGCCCTTGAGCATGGCCGGCGCCGAGAACCAGAAAATCGGGAAGTTCAGCACCACCAGGTCAGCCCACAGCAGCTTGTCCAGTTCCTGCTGGATGTCAGCGGCAATCGAGCCGCTCTTGACCCCCAGGCGCTGCTCCAGGGCGTACACCAGATACTCCGGGTTTTCCCGCGTGGCGAAATCGTCGGCACTGGCCACCGGGTTCCAGTTCATCGCATACAGGTCACTGACCTGCACTTGATGGCCCTGGGCTTCGAAAGTGTGTATGGCGGTGTCACGCAGCGCCGCGGTGAAGGATTGCGGCTCGGGATGAGCATGAACGATCAAGACATTCATCAAGGTATTCCTTAAACAGGTTGCAACGTAGAAGCGGCAGCGCGGCTGGCCAGCAGGCGATTGAGCCAGTCAGGGTCCATTTCCGGCTCCGAGGAAAACAACAGCCCGGTGTAGTCGCGGTGCGGCGGGCTGAAGATGGCGTCGCGGCTGCCGTGGTCGACCACCCGCCCGCGTTGCATCACCAGCACTTCATCGGCGATGGCGCGCACCGTGGCCACGTCATGAGTGATAAACAGGTAAGCCACCCCCAGCTGCTGCTGAATGCGGTTGAGCAGTTTGAGCACGCCTTCAGCCACCAGTTGATCAAGCGCCGAGGTCACTTCGTCGCAGATGATCAGTTGTGGCTCCGCCGCCAACGCTCGGGCAATGCAGATCCGCTGTTTTTGCCCGCCCGACAGTTCGCGTGGTTGGCGCTCCATGTACACCGCAGGGTCCAGCTCGATCATCTCCAGCAGCTCGGCCACGCGCTTGCGCAGGGCCTGACCCTTGAGCCCGAGGTAGAAGCTCAGCGGCCGGCCGATGATGTCGACGATGCGCTGGCGTGGATTGAGCGCGGTGTCGGGAATCTGGTAGATCATCTGGATGCGCCGCAACTGCTCCTTACTGCGACGGCGGAAATCGGCCGGCAATGCCTCACCGTCATACAGCACCTGCCCCGCCGTCGGCGGCAACAGGCCGGTGATCAAGCGCGCCGTGGAGCTCTTGCCACTGCCCGACTCACCGATCACCGCCAGGGTCTGGCCGCGGTGCAGTTTCAGTGAAACATCGTGCAGCACCGGCTGCTGCCCGTAACTGGCGCAGGCCTGGCGCACTTCCAGCAGCGGTAGGGTTTGCGCCGGGCACGGTTTGGGTTCGGTGCGAAAGCTGCGTACCGCCCACAGCGACTTGGTGTAGTCCTGCTGGGGCGCATCAAGCATGCGCCGGGTGTCGGCCTCCTCCACCAACGTGCCATGGCGCAGGACCATGATGCGATCAGCCATCTGCGCCACCACCGCCAGGTCGTGGCTGATGTACAAGGCGGCGCTGCCATAGGTCTTGACCGCATCACGGATGGCCGCCAGCACTTCAATCTGGGTGGTCACGTCCAGCGCCGTGGTGGGCTCGTCGAAGATGATCAAATCCGGGTGGCAGGCCATGGCCATCGCCGTCATCACCCGTTGCAACTGCCCGCCTGACAGCTGATGCGGGTAGCGCTGACCGATCTGCTCGGGGTTGGGCAAGCGCAGCACACGGTACAGTTGCACCGCTTCGGCTTGGGCCTGGGCGCGGTCGATACCGCCGTTCTTCACCGCGGTTTCAACATGCTGGTCGATCAACCGGTGCGCCGGGTTGAACGACGCGGCAGCGCTCTGTGCGACATAGGCAATGCGCAGGCCTCGCAGCTTGCGCAAGGTTTCAGCACGGGCGCCGACCAGTTCCAGGCCATCGAAGCGCACCGACCCGCCGGTGATCCGGCAGCCATCACGCACATAGCCCATCGACGCGAGGCCCAGGGTCGACTTGCCCGCCCCCGACTCGCCGATCAGGCCCAGTACCTCACCGCGTTGCAGGGTCAGGTCGATACCTTTGATCAGCGGGTGCCAGGCGTTTTCGTAGTGCCCTTCGATGTGCAGATCACGGATTTCCAGCAGCGGTTTTTCATTAATCAGCGCGGGCATGCTCAGCACTCCTTGAGGCCGCTGGATGCATGCAGCACCCAGTCCACGACAAAATTCACACTCACGGTGATCAACGCCACCGCCAGCGCCGGCAACAGCGGACTGATGTCCCCGAAGGTGATCAATACCGCGTTATCGCGCACCATGCTGCCCCAGTCGGCGGTAGGCGGCTGAATGCCCAGGCCGAGGAACGACAGCGCGCTGATGAACAGAAACACGAAGCAAAAGCGCAGGCCGAATTCGGCGATCAGCGGCGCCGCAGCGTTGGGCAGCACCTCGCGAGTGACCAGCCACCACAGCCCTTCCCCACGCAGCCGCGCGGCCTCGACATAGTCCTGAACCACCACGGTCATCGCCACTGCCCGGGACAGACGAAACACCCGGGTGGCATCGAGCAGCGCAATCACCAACACCAGCGAGGTCGCGGTGGTGCCGACCACGCTGAGAATCAGCAAGGCGAAGATCAATTGCGGGATGGCCATCAGAATGTCCACCAGGCGCGACAGGCCTTGATCGATCCAGCCGCCCTTGATGGCTGCCACCAGACCACAGAAGCCACCCAAGGCAAAGGCCAGGACGGTGGTCAGGAAAGCAATACCGAGGGTGTTGCGCGCGCCGTAGACCAGACGGCTGAACATGTCGCGCCCAAGGTTATCGGTGCCCAGCAAGAACTCGCCGCCCCAGGGCGCAAAGCCCTCGCCGACCACCTGGGTCTCGCCGTACGGCGCCAGTACCGGCGCGAACACTGCGACCAGTACGTACAGCGCAATCACCAGCAGACCGAACTTGGCGCTCAACGGCGCACGGTGTAATGCGTTAAACAGGCTCATGGCTTACCCCTTCGGATGCATCAGGCGTGGGTTGCTGGCAATCGACAGCACATCCGCCGTGGTATTGAGCAGGATGTAGGTGGCGGCAAAAATCAGGCTGCAGGCCTGCACCACCGGGATGTCGCGCTTGGCCACCGAATCGACCAGCAACTGCCCCAGCCCCGGATAAACGAACACCACCTCGACCACCACCACGCCGACTACCAGATAAGCCAGGTTGAGCGCGACCACGTTGATGATCGGCGCCAGGGCGTTGGGCAAGGCATGGTGAAAGATGATCCGCGCCGGGCTGATGCCCTTGAGCCGGGCCATTTCGATATACGGACTGGCCAGCAGGTTGATCAGTGCCGCGCGGGTCATGCGCATCATCTGCGCAACCACAACCAGGCTCAGGGTCAGCACCGGCAGCAGCGAGCGCTCCAGCACCTCGGCAAAACTGGCACCGGGTGCCAGGTTGGAGATGCTCGGCAACCAGTTGAGCTTCACCGCAAACACCAGGATCAACAGGTAAGCAACGAAGAACTCCGGAAACGACACCGCACTCAAGGCACTGGTGTTGAGCAGGCGGTCGAACCAGCTGTTGCGGTAGAGCGCAGCGAGCATGCCCAACAGCAACGCCAGCGGCACCGACACCAGCGCGGCCAACAGCGCCAGGCTGAAGGTGTTGCCCAGGCGCGCGCCGATCAGGTCGGCAATCGGCCGCTGGTTGGCCAGCGACAAGCCCAGATCACCGTGCAACAGTTGCCAGGCCCAGTGGCCAAAGCGGGTCAGCGCCGGCACATCGATACCCAGTTGGCTGCGCAATGCCGCCACGGTTTCAGGCATGGCAGCCTGGCCAAGCATGGCCTGGGCCACGTCACCAGGCAGCAAACTGACCGCCAGAAAGATGATCACCGACACCGCACACAGCGACAACAGGCCCAGGGCCAGGCGCTGCATCAGCAGTTTGTAAAGACTATTCACCGGACAGTTCCTCGAACAGGCACAACGAAAGGTGGTAGTGCAGCGTCAGCCTCAGGCTTGCCACCAGCGCTCAATCAGCCGCAGACCATCGAGCTCGCCATACGGCGCGGTGGTGCCGCCATGGGTGACGCGCTTGGAGCGGGCCGCCACGGAGCTGGCGAACAGCGGCACGATGGCACCACCGTCGTCGCGGCACAGGGCCTGCATTTCGTTGTACATTTCCTGGCGCAACGGCGCGTTCATTTCACCGCGGGCAGCAGTGAGCAACTGGTTGAAGCGTGGGTTGTCCCAGTGCGTCTCGTTCCATGCCGCGCCTTTGGCGTAACCGATGCTGAACATGCGGTCGGCGGTCAGGCTGCTGTAGAAGAACGACGCGGTGAACGGCTGCTTCATCCACACATTGGTGAAGTAGCCGTCGGCAGGTTCACGCACCACATCGATATCGATGCCGGCCAGGCGCGCCTGCTCCTTGAACAGCACCGAGGCATCCACCGCGCCGGTGTACGCGGCATCGGAGGCCTGCAGGCGCACCTTGAGTGCATCGACGCCCGCCTGACGCAGGTAGAAGCGCGCCTTGTCCGGGTCGTAGCTGCGCTGCTCCAGTGCGCTATTGATAAAGCGACTGCCGGGCTGGATCGGATGGTCGTTGCCAATCTGGCCGTAGCCGTAGAGCACCGAAGCCAGCAAGGTTTCGCGGTTGATCGCGTGCTTGAGCGCCAGGCGGATGTTGTTGTCCTGGAACTGCACGCTATTGGTTGCCATCGGGAAGGTGTAGTGCTGGGCGCCTTTGGTTTCCTCGATCGCCAGGTTCGGGTTGCGCTTGAGCAAGGCCACGGTTTTCAGATCGACCTTGTTGATCACATCGACCTGGCCGGTGACCAGGGCATTGACCCGTGCCGCGCCATCGGCAATGGCCAGCAACTCGGCGCTGGCAAAGTGTGCCCTGCCGGCTTTCCAGTAATCCGGGCTGCGTTCCAGATCCATGCGCACGCCCGGCTCGAAGCCCTTGAGGCGATAGCCACCGGTGCCGACACCGGCCTGCCAGTCGGCTTTACCGTCTTTGGCGGGCACGATTGCCAAGTGATAGTCGGCCACCACGTAGGCGAAGTCGACGTTACCCGAATGCAGTTCGAAGACCACGGTGTTGTTGCCTTCAGCGCGAACCTGAGCAACATCACCCAGCACCGTCTTGGCCGCCGAGGTGGAGCTGTCGCCCAGGTGATGCTGGATCGAGGCGACCACGTCCTGGGCATCGAGGGTCTTGCCGTTGTGGAAGGTCACGCCCTGGCGCAGGAAGAAGGTCCAGATGCGCGCGTCCGGGCTCAACTCCCAACGCTCGGCCAGCTCCGGGATGGCACTGCCATCCACGGCGATTTCGCTGAGGGTGTTGTACACCGCCGAGAAACCGACAAAGGTGAAGGTGTCGGCCCAGGTTCCCGGATCGAGGGAGTCAGTGGTGCTGCCACCGGCCAGGCCCATGCGCAGCACGCCACCGGCTTTCGGGGTGGCCTCCTCGGCCCAGCCGCGCATTGGCAAGCCTAGGGAAAACGCCCCGGCCACTGCGGCGGCGGTGGCGCTGTACTTGAGAAAATCGCGACGCGGCAAGCCAGCGTCGTGCATCGCTTGAGTAATTTTGTTGTTGTTATCGCTCATGGCATTGCCCCTGTTGAAGCGCAGAGAAAAGGATTCAGCCGACTTCGCACGCATCGATGCTGCAAATATTTGTATTTGTCATCGTGACAATTACATTAGACTCAATCCCATACCGCTGCCAAGCCCCTCCAAGGCGCTTTTTTTGTAGGAGCGGGCTTGCCCCGCGATACGCTATGACGGTTACACCGCAATCGCGGGGCAAGCCCGCTCCTACAGGGACATTTTCAAAGGATTCTGCAGAGCATGAGCCAGTCAACCCGCCTGATCACCGCCTCATACATACTCTCGTTCGTGGCCGCCAATGCGCCGCAGAAACTGCGCACCGAGACCATCGCCAAATGGGTGAAGACGCACCCCACCCGCGTGCGCAGCCTGGTCTCGCTGATGGTCAAGGCCAACATCCTCAAATCCTGGCGTGGCGCCCACGGCGGCTTGACCCTGGCCCGCCCGGCCAGCGAAATTACCCTGCGCGAGGTGTATGACGCAGTGCAGGAAAGTTCGTTGATTGCAGAAAAAATCGACAACCCGTTTTCCGGCCTGGAAGACCACTGCAAGGTATTTGAAGTGTTCACCCGCCTGTTCGCCATGCTCGAAGCCAACATGCGCCTGGACCTGGGCGCGATCACCGCCGACCAGTTGTTCGTGGCTTTCGACAAACCACTGGAGCAAGCCGACCAGGCCTAAGTAGGAGCGGGCTTGCCCCGCGAGGCGATATGGCTGACAGATCGCTATCGCGGGGCAAGCCCGCTCCTACAGGCCTGAACAGTTTATTGGCCGATCAAATCTGCACAGCCTTGATCTCAATGAACTCGGCCAACCCCTCTTCGCCCCACTCACGGCCGTTACCTGACTGTTTGTAACCGCCAAACGGTGCCTGGTAATTGAACGCCGCACCGTTGAGGAAACATTGCCCAGCACGCAGTTGCCGCGCCAATGGCAAAGCTCGCTGACGATCCGCCGCCCACACTGCGCTGGACAAGCCAAAGGGTGAGTCGTTGGCCAAATCGATGGCCTGGGCCTCATCGTCATAACGGATCAGGCACAGCACCGGGCCGAAGATTTCTTCCTGGGCGATGCGCATGTGGTTGTCGACATCGGCAAACAGCGTCGGCTGTACATAGAAGCCACGTTCAAAGCCTGGCGCTGTGTCACCGCCACAAAGCAAACGCGCACCCTCCTCCTGACCAATGCGAATGTAGTCCTGCACGGTGCGCCGCTGCGCTGCCGAGCACATCGGCCCGAGAAAGCTCTGCGGGTCTTGCGGGTCGCCCATAACCAGCTTGCTAACTTCGTCCTTGGCGATTTCGACCGCCTCGTCGTAGCGGCTGGCAGGCAGCAGCATGCGGGTCAAGGCGGTGCAGGTCTGTCCGGAGTTGATCATCACGTCTTGCACGCCGTAGCGCACGGCGGCGTCGAGGTCGGCATCGGCGGTAATCAGTAGCGGCGACTTGCCGCCCAGTTCCAGGCACACCCGTTTGACCGTCGGCGCAGCCGCCTGGGCCACGCGTACGCCCGCGCCGGTTGAGCCGGTGAACGAGACCATGTCGACCTGCGGATGCCGAGCCAGGGCCTCACCCACTTTCGAGCCCGGGCCACTGACGAGGTTGAACACCCCGGCCGGCAAGCCAATGGCTTCGATCATTTCGGCCAACAGGAAGGCATGCAGCGGCGTTTCCTGGCTGGGCTTGACCACCACGGTGCAGCCTGCGGCCAGCGCCGGGGCCAGTTTGCCGATCAGTTGGTGCAGCGGGTAGTTCCATGGGTTGATGAACGCGCAAACGCCCACCGCTTCGCGGTACACCAGGGAGTTGCCGACTTCACGGACCTCATCCATCAAGCCCGCCAGTTCGCTGTACTGCGCAAGGCCGGCAATCGGGCCGTCGACCTGTACGCTACGGCACCACTGCACCGGCATGCCCAGTTCGGCGGTGATGACACTGGCCATTTCTTCGGCGCGTGCCTGCAGTTGCGCAACCAGGGCCTTGATGTAGCCGGCGCGTACGCTCGAGGGCGTGCGCGACCAGGCGGCGAAGGCCTGACGCGCCGCCGCGACAGCGCGGTTGACGTCCTGTTCGTCACCCAGCGGCACGCGCCCGGTGACAGTCTCACTGGCCGGGTCGATGACCTCGGCCATGCCCTGCCCCGATGGCACCTGCCAACTGCCGTCGATGAACAACCGTGCATAGTCACGCATGGGTCTTGGCCTCCATCAGTTCCGCAGCACAGCGGGCAATGCGCTGGCACGCCTCGCGCAGCGGCGCCTCGGCCAGTACCAGGCCCAGGCGGATATGCCCTGCCGCACTCGGGCCGAACGCCTCGCCGGCCAGCACCGACACGCCGTAATGGTCCAGCAAGCGGTTGGAAAACGCTTGGGCACTGAGGCCGGTCTCACGTATATCGACCATCACGAACATGCCGCCATCGGGTTTCAACGCGCGCAAGCCAGGGCGATCCGCCAGGCTGTCACAGACCAGGTCACGGCGCTGGCGGTAGGCTTCACGCATGGCGTCCAGTTCAGGCAGTTGTTGCTCCAGCGCCACTACGGCGGCGTCCTGAATGAAGTCGGGCGAACCGTAGAGCATGCACAACGCGAGGTTTTCCAGGTGCGTGGCCAGTGCTGACGAGCCCACGACCCAGCCGACCCGCCAACCGGTCATGGCATGGGACTTGGACAGGCTGTTCAAGGTCGCCGTGCGCTCGGGCATTCCCGGCAGGCTGGCCGGGCTGATGTGTTCGCCTTCGAACAGCAGCTCGCTGTAGACCTCATCGGAAATCAGCCACAGGTCGTGGGCGATGCACAGCTCGGCCAGCGCTTCCCAGGTGCCACGGGGCAAGCTGGCACCCGAAGGGTTGTGCGGGCTGTTCAGGGCCAGTGCGCGGGTACGCGGGGTGATGCGTGCGGCGACGTCCTCGGGGCGCACGCGAAAACCGTGCTCCGAGCGCACCGGCACGGGCACCACGGTGGCGCCACAGGCGCCGAATACCGCTTCGTAGGTGACATACATCGGTTCGGCAACGATGACCTCGTCACCCGGATTGAGCAGGCATTGCGCAACGCAGAACAACGCGCACTGGGCACCGGCCAGCACCGTGACCTGATCGGCACTGACCGCCTGCCCGCTGCGCTGCTGGTGCCGGTTGGCTATGGCCTGGCGCAGGGCCAGTTTGCCGCGGACATCGGCATAGTGGGTGTGGCCGTTGTTGAGGCTGTCGATGGCCGCCTGCACGATCGGTGCGGGGGTGTCGAAGTCCGGGTCGCCCACCGACAGCAAGAGAATGTCCTGGCCTTGCGCCTGCAGGTCCAGGGCCCGGTAGTGAATATCCCAGGCGGCGGCGCCGTCACCGGCAATACGTTGGGTCAAGTCGGAAAAGCGCATGGCAAGCTTCCTGAATATGGATGGACAGGATGGACATCAACGAGCGCAGGCATGCTTGAGCTCGATCAGGGTCACGCTGTTGCGGGCAAAGCCGGCGCGCAGTTCCTGCTGCAGTTCGTCGAGGCTGCGCGGTTGCGCCACGGTGCAGCCAAAGGCGCGGCCCAGGCCGGCGAAGTCCGGGTTGCGCGGCAGTACGCCAATCGGCTCGATGTCGAGGTTGAGCATGTCGTCGCGGATCTGCCCCAACGCATCGTTGTTCCACAGCAGTACCACCAGCGGACGGTCGAGCTCTTCAACCGCCGTTGCCAGTTCCTGTGCGGTGTAGAGAAAACCGCCGTCACCGACCAACACCAGGCCCGGGCGGTCTGCGCTGGCAAACATGCCGCCGATGCCCGCAGGCAGGCCATAGCCCAAGGTGCCGTAACCGGTGGGGTGCAGCCAGCTGCGCGGTGCACGGCTGGCGAAGGCGTAGTTGCCGGTGTAGGCCAGTTGGGTCATGTCGGTGCTGATGAACGCGTTGTCAGGCAACTCGGCGGCCACCCGATCAAGGATTGCCTGGTGAATCGTCTGCAGCGGGCCGTGCCCGGCCTTGACCGCCTGATGCAGGGCACTGACCGCAGCGACTGCGCTCTCGCTGTCACGGTTGATATCCGGCAAGTGTTCAAGCAAGGCGGCGACAGTCAGGCGCGCATCGCCGTGCAAGGCAATGGCGCAGGGATAGAAGTCGTTGAACTTGCGCGGGTCGATATCCACCCGCAGCAGCTCACCGGTCAGTGGCAAACGCTCGCGCCAGAAATCGGTATCGGCCATTTCGGTGCCGACTGCCAGTAGCACATCCGCTTCGGCGATCAGTTTCCAGCCGGGCTCGACACACAGGCTGGCACCGGCATTCAGCGGTGCTTGCGGGGCCAGCAGGCCTTTGCCGGCGACACTGGTGAACAGCGGCGCCGCCAGACGCTTGCTGAGCTGCTGCAACACCTCGGCGGCCTGCAGCGCACCGCCACCGGCGATGATCATCGGCCGCTTGGCTGCGGCCAGCCGGGCTGCCGCTTGCTCCAGCACGGTGCTGGCCGGCAGGCCACGGCCGGGGCGACGTACCACTTCGCTGCTCCAGTCACGTTTGACCGGCGCCGCCAGTACATCCAGTGGCACAGAAATATGCACGGGACGTGGGCGTTCACTGTCGAACACCGCGTAAGCGCGGGCGATCAGTTCCGGCAAATCTTCAGCGCTCAAAGCCACGGCGGAAAATGCCGTGATCGGCGCGGTCATGGCGCGCTGGTCCTGGGTCTCGTGCAGGCAGCCCCAGCCCTTGCCCAGGCTGGCGGTGTGGTTGACGCTGGAAATCACCAGCATCGGGATCGAGTCGGCGTAGGCCTGGCCAATGGCGGTGGCGGCGTTGGTGACGCCCGGGCCGGTGATGACAAAGCACACGCCCGGCTTGCCGCTGACCCGTGCGTAACCGTCGGCCATGAATCCGGCCCCCTGCTCATGCCGGGTCAGGACATGGCGAATACCGCTGCCGGGCAGCCCGCGGTACAGCTCTAGGGTGTGCACACCGGGAATGCCGAACACGGTGTCGACACCATAGTTGGCCAACAAGCGGACCAGGGCCTGGCCGCCGGTCAATGGGGTGTTATGCATGCTGTTCTCCTGACGCCTGGCCGAGCCGAATCAAGGCATCGACTGCGGTGGTGCCGTGGGCACCGACCATTAAGGGGTTCACATCCAGTTCCAGCAGGTGCCCGGCGTTTTCACAGGCGTAGTCGGCCACCGCGCGGATCGCCGCTACCAAGGCGTCGAGGTCGGCGCTTTCACGCCCACGGAAGCCCTGTAGCAAACTGGCGCTGCGCAGGCCCAGCACGGCAGCGCGGATCGCGCCGTCGGTGGTCGGTAGCAGCAGGGTTTTGCTGTCTTTGAGCAGCTCGACCAGAATCCCGCCGGCACCGATCACCAGCGCCAGGCCGAAGTCGTTTTCACGCTTGATGCCAACAATCAGCTCCGCCAGCGGCGCACTGGCCATCGGTTCGAGCAGCACCTGTTCGAATGGCACCTGCGGCGCGTACGCCGCTATCCGCGCCCGCATCTGCTGCAGCGCAGTATCCACCGCCTGAGCATCCTTGAGGTTCAGGGCCACGGCACCGGCTTCGGTCTTGTGCGGCAGTTGCGCGCTGACGGCTTTGAGCACCAAGGGGTAGCCGACCGCCTCAGCGGCCTGCACGGCCTGTTCCGGCGTACTCAAGGCACCTGCCGGAATGCTCAGGCCAAACGCTTGCAAAGCCTGCTTGGACTGCCATTCGTTGAGCAACTGACTGTCACCGTCCAGTGCCTGTGGGCACAACGGCAGCAATGCCGATTCACCCAGCGCCAGCAGTGTTTCACGCTGGTGGTGATAAGCGGCAATTCGACCCCAGGCCGCCAGCCCATCTTCAACGCCCTGCAGCGCGGCGATGCCCTGGGCATGCAAACGCTCACGGGCGCTGGCCGGGAGCAGTTCGGGGAAAGCCGAGGTCACAAAGCCGACCTTGCCATGGCGTTTGAGCGCAGCGCTGTACAGCTCAAGCAGCAGGTCACATTCCTTGCGCTCGCCGGTGAACTCAGCCGGATAGTCGAGCACCAGCATGGCCGCATCGGCCTCGCTGCGCAGGGCACTGTCGAGCATGCGTTCGAGGGCTGCGCCGTCACCCCAGATCGCCGTGGTGAAGTCCAGCGGGTTCACCAGGTTGGCGTAGGCCGGCAGCACCTGTGCCAGTTCATCGACCTGATCGCCTTGCAGTGCAGGCAGGCTCAGCTCATTGCGTTCGGCGTAGTCGGCGATCAACCCGGCATCGCCGCCGGAACAGGCCAGGGCAATCAGGCTACGGCCCTTGGGCAGGTTGCCGCAGGCAGCGGCCTTGAGGGTCTCGGCGAAACTGACCGGGCCGCTGACGCGGATCACCCCCAGGCGCTGGAACAGGCTGTCATACAGAGCATCGGAGCCAGACAACGAGCTGGTATGACTCAGGGCCAGCTCGGCGCCGATCTGCGACACGCCAGTTTTCAGGGCGATGATCGGAATGCCCTTCTCCAGCGCCTTGTGCGCAGCACGGGCAAAACCGGGGACATTCTTCAGGCCCTCAAGGTGCAGGCCGATAGCGGTGACCCGTGGTTCATCGAGCAACACATCCATCAGCTCGGCAATGCCCAGCTGCGCCTGGTTGCCGACCGACGCCATATACGCCACCGGCAATGAACGATCGCTCATCGACAGGTTGTAGGCGAAGTTGCCGCTTTGGGTGAGGATCGCCACACCTTTGTCTACGGTCTTGCCACCATGGGCGACCGGCCACAAGGCGCTGTTGTGCAGGTAATCAAGCAGGCCGTAGCAGTTGGGGCCGAGCAAGGCCATGTGCCCGGCGGCTTTGAGCAGTTGCTGCTGCAGGGCCTGGCCCTGCTCACCGGCTTCGGCAAAGCCTGAGGCATAGCAGATCGCCCCGCCAGCATCGATGGCCGCAAGCTCCGCGACACAGGTCAGCGTCAGCTCGCGATTGGTGGCGATGAATACTGCGTCCGGGCCACAGGGCAGCTCAGCAACACTGCGTACACATGGCACACCGTCGAGGCTGTCGTGCTGCGGGTTCACCAGCCACATCTGGCCTTGGTAGCCGCCTTCAGCACAGCGCTTGAGCGCCCGTGCCATGCTGCGGCCACCGACAAATGCCAGGTGACGCGGTGCCAGCATGCGTTTGAGATTGTCACGAATCGACTGCGACATAACTATTCTCCAGCCCGATCAACGCAACAGAGGGCGCAACAGTTCACGGGAAATGATGTGCCGCTGGATCTCCGAAGTGCCTTCCCAGATCCGCTCGATCCGCGCATTGCGCCAGATCCGCTCTACCGGGCCTTCGTCCATCAGGCCCATGCCGCCGAAAATCTGCACCGCTTCGTCGGCGACCTTGCCCAGCACCTCACTGGCGAACAGCTTGGCCATACCGGCTTCACCATCGGTCATGCTGCCCTGATCCATCTTCCAGGCGGTGTGCAGGGTCAGCAGTTCAGCAGCGCGGATCTGCGTGGCCATGTCGGCAAGCTTGAACGACACGCCCTGATAGGTACCGATCGGCTGGCCGAATTGCTTGCGATCGGCGGCCCACTGCAGCGAGACGTCCAGCGCCCGCTGGGCCTGCCCTACACAGTTGGCGGCAACCATCACTCGCCCGGCCGTGAGCCAGGCGTTGGCCACTTCCCAGCCCTTGCCGACTTCGCCCAGGACTTTGCTGGCGGGTACGCGGCAATCATCGAAGAACAGTTCATAGGTGTGGTAACCGCGGTTGCTCACACACTTCGGCCCGCGGCGGATGGTCATGCCGGGGGTGCCACGGTCGACCAGGAAAGCGGTGACGGCGTTGCGCTTGCGGCCGTTGTGTTCATAGGTGTCGGTAACGGCAAAGACGATGGCGAAATCAGCGTGCCCGGCATGGCTGATGAAGTGTTTGCTGCCGTTGAGGACGAAGTCATCACCTTCACGCACAGCGCGGGTTTTGATCGCGTTGGCATCGGAACCGGCACCCGGTTCGGTCAAGGCGAAGCAGTCCACCTTCTCACCCTGGATGCACGGCAGCAGGTAGTCGTTGATCTGCTCCCCCTTACAGGCCATGAGGATCTTCGACGGACGCGCGACAAACACATGCACCGCCCACGACACCTTCGACAGCTCACGTTCGATCAGCGCCTGGGACAGGTAATCGAGCCCGCCGCCGCCGACTTCCTCAGGCATGTTGAAGGCATAAAAACCTGCCGCGATGGCCTTGCCACGGATCTGCGCGGCCAACTCTGGCGACACTTCGTCAGCGCGGTCCACTGCCTCTTCGTGAGGCAGCAACTCCTTGGCGACAAAACTGCGTACCGCTTCCACCAACATTTCTTGTTCTTGGGTCAGTTGGAAATTCATGGAATGTTCCTGAAGAAGGTCGTGTAAGTATTTATTTGCCAACGAATTTTGCAGCGCGCTTTTCCACCGAAGCGCGCAATGCTTCGGCGCCATCCTCACTGCGCCCGCACAGCAGACCTGCCGCCAGTTCAGCCTGCAGCTGCTCGCCGAGGGTGCGCTGGGCGCCGTCGCAGATCAGGCGCTTGGTCTGGGCAAACGCGAAGGTCGGGCCATTGGCCAGGCGCGCGGCCAGTTCGGCGGTGACGGCCAGCAGTTGGTCATCGGCGCACACTTCGCCGACCAGACCGGCAGCCAGCGCCCGCTCGGCGCCCCACAGTTCATCAAGAAACAGCAAGCGCTTGGCCTGCTCGCTGCCGATCAATCGCGGCAAGTGCCAGCTGGCACCGGCATCGGGGCTGTAGGCCATGCTGGTGTAGCCCGCCTTGAACCGCGCAGACGCCGCTGCCACGCGCAGATCGCAGCACAGGCTCAGGTCCATCCCGGCACCGACGGCGGTGCCGTTGATCGCAGC
Source organism: Pseudomonas sp. NUPR-001 (assembly GCF_052147955.1). Lineage (NCBI taxonomy): Bacteria > Pseudomonadati > Pseudomonadota > Gammaproteobacteria > Pseudomonadales > Pseudomonadaceae > Pseudomonas > Pseudomonas sp. NUPR-001. The sequence continues at coordinate 2,705,396 of NZ_CP197353.1, read as the reverse complement.
AATGGTTGGCTTTTCCAGACTATGCAGGCGCTGCATCAGGGCGTGCGCGGTTTCTGTCCAGCCATAGCTTTCCAGTGCGCCACGGGCTTCGGCCTCGGCCCATTCGGCCAGATCTGCCCCGGCACAAAAACTGCGCCCGCTGCCGGTCAGCACCACCACCCGCACCGCCGGGTCGGTGTTGTAGGCGTCCAACAAGGCATGCAGGTTTTTCAGGCTGGGGATATCCAGCGCATTGCGCTGTTCCGGGCGATTGAGCGTGATCCAGGCAACACCGGCTTCGACCGTGCTCAGCAGTGACGTGGAAGTAGTCATGGAAGGCCTCGAATTATTCTGGTTGGCGTGAGGGGTAGGACTTGAGCTGATACTAAACGAGTGTTCAGCAAGGAGACAATCGGCGGGGAGATCTTGTGTAACAGATGAGAAAATGCATGTATCTAATTGTTTTATATGGCTTTTTAAATATTTTGATTTTGACTTTAAAGATCGCTGTTACAACTTCGCACAACTGCGTCTACAGAACGCAATCGCGGGGCAAGCCCGCTCCTACCTGCCTTGTGCAATCCGGCAGGTAGGAGCGGGCTTGCCCCGCGATGCGATGTGTGGAGGATTACACCGAAGGCGCCAACACCACCTGACGCTTACGATTAATCATGAAGTACGCCGCATAGCACACGGCAATGAAGCCAAAGCCCCAGTACAACGATGGCCGTTGCGTTTCATCCAGTGCCAGGAACACAAACAGCGAGCTGCACAGGGTGATGCACAGCAGCGGCACCAGCGGGTACAGCGGGGCCCGGTACTTCAGGTCAGCCAGTTGACCACCTTCACGCAAGAACGCTTTACGGAAGCGATACTGAGCCAAGGCGATAACGATCCAGGTCACAGTGCCAGACATGCCGCTTACCGCCATCAGCACCATGAACAAGGTGTCTGCGGCAATGAAGCTGGTCATCAGCGACACCAGGGCAAAGCACAGGGTGATGCTCAGCGCGCGCAGCGGTACGCCACGTTTGCTCAGCGGCGACAGGCTCTTGGGCGCCATGCCGGTTTTCGACATCGCCCAGAGAATACGCGTCGAGGCGTACAACCCTGAGTTGCCCACCGACAGAATCGCAGTGAGGATGACGAAGTTCATCAGGTCGGCCGCGTACGGAATGCCGACCATGTCGAACACTTGCACAAACGGGCTTTCCATCAGGCCAGCCTGCTGCCAAGGCACGATGGCCGACAGCACGACGATAGCCAGCACATAGAAGATCAACACGCGGAACACCACGTTGCGCACGGCACGCGGGATGCTCTTTTCCGGCTGGTCGGTTTCACCGGCGGCCACGCCCATGATCTCGCAGCCCTGGAAGGCGTAGACCACGGTCATCATCACTGCGAACACAGCCGACAAGCCATTGGGGAACAGCGAATCGCCGATCAGGTTGCTCATCATCGGTGCCGGTGCACCACTGCTCAGTGGGATGGCACCGAAAATCACCAACACGCCCACGATGATAAAGCCGAGGATCGCGGCGACTTTGATCCCCGAGAACCAGTACTCCGCCTCACCGAAAGCACGCGTGGCCAGGGCATTGAGGCCGAACAGCACCACCACGAACAGTGCCGACCAGTACCAGATCGGTACCTCCGGGAACCAGCGCACCATCAGCATGCCAGCTGCGGTGAACTCCAGGCCGACGGTGGTCGCCCAGCTCATCCAGTACACCCAGCCGATCATGAACCCCGTCGCCGGGCCAATGTATTTGGTGGCATGGGCCTGGAATGAACCGGACACCGGCATCTGCACCGACAGCTCGCCCAGGCAGACCATCACCAGGTACATCAGGAAACCGGCCACCAGATAGGCAAGGATCGCACCCAGCGGCCCGCCCTGGTTGATGGTGACCCCCGAGCCCATGAACAACCCGGTGCCGATCACCCCGCCCAGCGACAGCATGAAGATGTGTCGGCTCTTCAGGGCGCGGGTCAGGTGGATGCCTTTACGTTCGCTTGATTCGCTCATGTCGGCACCTCAGCAGTGACGGATGGGCGAGAGGGAGAAACGGTAACGCGGGGACGGCTGAGCTTTACGGCAGTTCATTATTATTATCTCCAATAAGCTTCGAAGACCGCGTGCAGTGCGGTTAGCGTCGATTATTGGAAAGCGATGTAAGGTGGCGTTGTACGTAACGATCAAAGATGTAAAAAGTCGTAACTTTTTTGTACATCAGCGCTGGATCAAGCCTTCCAGGGCCTGCAAGGCCCGCTGCAGTTGTACCTGTAACCGTTCTTGCAAGCCTTCGACGGCCTGCAGGTCGCGGGCTCGGGCAGCGTCTTCCAGCGCGCGCAACACCCGCGCCAGGCCACAGAACCCCAGCGAATCGCTGCTGCCTGCCAGGCGATGCGCCAGATGGCCGATCTCGGTGCAATCGCCGGCCTGCATGGCTTCGGCCAGTGCACTGCGGTGCTGGACAATCAACGCCTGCAGTACGCCAAGCAAGCCCTGCACCTTCTCTTCGCCCAGTAACTGACGGTGGGTTTGCAACAACGACTGGTCCAGTTCCGACGCTTCTGCCACCGTTGCGGCCAAGCCCTCTTCTGCGGCCAGCGCCTGCCGCAAACTGTCGAGTTTCAAGGGTTTGGCCAAAACACCCTGCATGCCTGCCTCGAGGCAGCTCTGCACCAATGCCGGTTGCACACTGGCGGTCAATGCCAGCATCCGCACCTGCTGGTTCGGCCCCGGTCCGCTGCGGATCTGCCGACACAGTTCAACACCGCTGATGCCCGGTAAATGCACGTCCAGCAACAGCAGGTCGAAGCGCTGTTCGCGGCACATCGCCAGGCCCTGTTCAGCCGCCTCGGCCAGCCACACGCGGTGACCGTCGCGCAGCAGCAGGCCGCTGACCACCTCGCGGTTCAACGCCACATCTTCAACCACCAGGATATCCAGCGCTGCAACCTGCGGCGCCGCCGCAATCGCCTGCACCAGCGGTTGACCGCGGGCCAGGTCAAGCTCGAACCAGAAACAACTGCCCTGCCCCTCGACGCTGTGCAGGCCAATACGGCCGTTCAGTTGCTCAACCAGATGCTTGCTGATCGCCAACCCCAAACCGGTGCCGCCGTAACGCCGGGCGACGGCCTCGCTGGCCTGGGTAAAGCGCTCGAAAATTTTCGCCTGCATCGCTTCGGCAATACCGATGCCGTTGTCGCTGACGCTGACCCGCACCTGCTGCCGCTCATCATGCTCAGCCTGCACCTCGACCCGCACGCTGACCTGCCCGCCTTCGGTGAACTTGATGGCGTTGGCCAGCAGGTTGCTCAACACCTGGCGCAGATACTGTTCGGCACCGTGTTGCCAGTCGGCAAGTCGCGGGTCGATCTGGCAGTCCAGACGGCTGGCGTTGGCCTCGGCCTTGGGCGCAAGCAGGGTCATGACTTCTTCACACAACTGGCGCAACGAAAAACTCACCGCTTCCGGGCGGCTCTCGCCTTCTTCGAGACGGGCGAAATACAGCACTTCATTAAGAATGCTCAGCAGCCCTTCTCCGGCTTTGACCAACGCTTCCAGCCGCTTCCGATCCTGACCCTGCAGCCCGGCGTCATGCAGCAGTTCAGCCATGCCGAGCATGCCGTTAAGCGGCGTGCGCAGTTCATGACTCATGGTCGCCAAAAACCGCGACTTGGCGAGGTTGGCTGACTCGGCCTCCTCTTTAGCGCGCAACAGGCTGGCGGTGCGCCGCTCGACCATCTTCTGCAGCTCATCGCGCTTGTCCTGCAAGGCCAGGCGATCCACTTCGCGGCGCTCGATATCGCTGAGAATCGCTCGGCGCATGTCGTCCAGGGCATGGGCGACAGTGTCGATTTCGTCAAAGCGCGCACCGCGACGCTTGTCCAGGCGCAGCGGTTCCTGCCAGTCGCCGGCACCCACGCGGCGGGCAAACTCGGCCATCACCTGCAAATGACGCGTGACCAGGCGATAGAACAACCCCGACAAGGCCACGGCCAAGCCACACAAGAACACACTCATCCACAACAGGCTGGTCAGCCCGGTGGCGAACAGGCGCCGGTGCACGGCGCCCAGGTCGATGCTGACCTCAAGCTCACCGAGGTGGCGCAACGGCCCCGACGGCGGCTGAAAATCCAGGGCAAAGCGCTCGATGCGCAGCGGCCCGGGCGGGTTGGCCTCGCCTTGCAGCAGATTGAAATCCGCGCTGCTCAGGCGCACCCGTGCGACATCGGAAAAGTCCACCAGACCGCGCAACTGCACGCTGATCTGCTCTTGGTTGAGGTCCCAGAGGCTGCGCTCAAGACTGGCCAGGTAGCCCACCCGAATCAACGCCATGCGCGCATCGATATCGCGCATCTCCCGGCGGTATTCGAAGTACAGCTGCACGGTACTGGCCAGCACGGTAAAGCACAGGCTGAACAACAGAATGAACAGCAACAGGCGCCTGAGCAGGCCCTCGGCATGCAGGCGGATCATCTTGCATCAGCCGGTAGGTTGATCATGTCGCGGTAGGTCACTTCGCTCTGGTGCAACCAGCGCTCGATCTCACCGCTGTCGGTCATGCGTTGCAACTGCTCATCGATATCGGCCATGCGCTGACTCAAGGGTGAATGACGCGAGACGGCGACCCGCAGGTAATCGACGCTCAAGGCCGCAGGCAAGGCCTGGATAGCCTCGGCGCCGGGCAGGCGTTCGAGGAACAGTTGCCCGGTGCGGCGCTCCTGAATGACAAAGTCGATGCGCCCACGCATCAGCTTGCCGAAGTTCTGCTGGCTGGAGGACACCCATTCGATGTTCTGATGCTCGGCCACAAAGGCATCGAAGGCCGGACCGTAGCTTTCGCCAAACAGCAGGCCGCCACGGTAACCGGCCAGGTCCTGCAGGCGTTCGAAGCGAATCGGTCGCTGGCGATTGATGAACACGGCCACCTCCTCGCGCAACACCGGCACCCTGGAAAAGCGCATGCCTTGGTCACGCTGGTCACTGTTGTAAGCCAGCACCACGTCTACCCGGCCTTCGGCAGCATCCATCAGGCAGCGCTTCCAGTTGCCCAATACCACCATTTCAACCTCGTAACCCAGGCGGGCGAACAATTCACGGACCACCGTCGGCGCCAGGCCACGCACTTGCTTGCCGTCGCTCCAGGACACCGGCGGATACACCGGGTAGTCGCAATAGCGGATACGCTCGGCGGCCTGCGAAAACGAGGCCAGCAGCACCAGCATCAGGCCCAGCCAACCGCGCATGCGGCTCAGGCCGCCACGCTGGCGGTAAACAGGTACCCGGCGCCGTGGATGGTGATGATCAGTTGTGGCTCGGCCGGGTCGTCGTGCAACTTGCGCCGTAAACGCCCGACCAGCACGTCGATGGAGCGGTCGTTGGGCACCCATTCACGGTTGCGGATCTGGTCCATCAACTGATCGCGGCTGAGGGTGTGGCCACTGTTGCGCAGAAACACACTGAGCAACTGGAACTCGCCATGGGTCAGCAGGGTTTCACTGCCTTGCGGGTCAATCAGGCGGCGGCGGTCGCTGTCCAGCGCCCAGTCGGCGAACTGTTTCAGTGCATGCTGGCTGGTTGCGGGCGGCCGCGAAGCCTGGGCATGGCGCACGCGGCGCACCAGGTTTTTGGCGCGCGACACCAGCTCACGGGGATTGAGGGGTTTGATCACATAGTCGTCGGCACCGCACTCCAGGCCGACGATGCGATCGATGTCGTCGTTGCGCCCGGTGATGAGGATGATGCCGACTTCCGAACGCACCCGCAGCTCACGGGTCAGGGTCAGGCCGTCTTTGCCCGGCAGGCGGATGTCGAGCATCACCAGGTCGACGGTGTGGCTGGCAAGAAACTGCTCGGCCTGTTCGGCGGTGTCGGCACAGTGAACGTCGTAGCCTTCCTGAGACAGGTAGGCGTGCAGCAAGTCGCGAATAAGCGGATCGTCATCGACGATCAGTACCCGAGGCGTCATTGCGTGTTGTCTCTTATAGTCGTTGTTTTTTAACCCGCGACAGCAGCGTACCTATTACTGAACGACCGATCAACAGCCCTCGGTCTGGGTGAAACGCCGGCGCCCACCGGCTTGCAGGCCATCGACCCAGGCCTCGCAGATCTGCACGCCCTGATCCGGGGTGAAGGTGCCGGGGTTAAGCCCCGATTCCAGCCACAAACCGTCAAGCAAGGCACTCAGGCTGATGGCCGCCAGATCATTGTCAAAGCCTTGCCAGCCCTCCTCTTCGGCCAAGGCGCCGAGCAGACGGCCCAGCTCGTTGCGGTACTCGCCGTAGGAGTGATCGTGCACCTGGTTGATCGCCTCGGCGGTTTTCACCGCGCCCCAGAACGCCAACCAGGCATCGAGCAACTGCGGATCGAGCAGCTCGGCGCAGAACGAGGCGCGGAAAAATGCCGAGAGGCGTTCGCGGGCATTGGGGGCGGCCTGGGCCATGGCGTCGCGAATCAGGCCCATGACCCGTCCGGTGACCGCCATGTAGGCTTCGGCGACCAGTTCATCCTTGCCCGAATAGTGGTGGCTGATCAGCCCCACCGACACCCCTGCCTCAGCCGAGATCTTGCGGATCGAGGCGCCCTGGAAGCCGTGACGTTTCAGGCACACCAGGGTCGCTTCGACCAGGTTGGCCTTGCGTAACTCGGGGATCATGCGGCTGAAACGGGCTTCCTGGCTCATTTGCGGTCTCGTTGGTGAGAGGGTTTTCGCGGGGCAAGCCCGCGCCTACCGGTAGGAGCGGGCTTGCCCTGCGATGCTGTTGAACAACTGTACAACAACTCCCGCTTAGTCGCGATAATCCGGCGCCACGCGTTGCACCAGGCGCAGCAACGCCGCCCACGCCAACTGCATGCCATCCGGATCGCTCAGTTCGCCTTCTTTGAGCGGCCGTGCAGGCTCGTTGAATTGCTGCTCGGTATGGGCACAGACCGCATCGGGCGGCAGGATTATTTCGCCAGCGGCTTGCGCTGCCAGCTGAATTTCACAGGCTTTTTCCAGATAATACATGCGCAGGAACGCCTGGCTGACGCTTTCGCCTACGGTCAGCAAGCCATGGTTACGCAGCATCAGCACCGGCTTGTCGCCCAGGTCGCGCACCAGACGTTGTTGCTCGTCCATGTCCAGCGCAATCCCTTCGTAGTCGTGGTAAGCGACCTTGCCGAAAAACTCCATGGAAATCTGGTTGACCGGCAGCAGCCCGCACTTGAGCGCGGCCACCGCACACCCGGCCTTGGTGTGGGTGTGCAGCACGCACTGGGCGTCTTCGCGGGCGCTGTGAATGGCGCTGTGAATCACGAAGCCGGCCGGATTGACCGGGTACTCAGAGGGTTCCACGGCATTGCCCTGCAGGTCGATCTTGACCAGCTTGGAGGCAGTGATTTCATCGAACATCAAGCCGTAGGGATTGATCAGAAAGTGATGTTCGGGGCCAGGAATACGCACCGAGATATGGGTGAAAATCAGGTCGGTCATGCGAAAGTGCGCGATCAGCCGGTAGCAGGCCGCCAGTTCCTGGCGCAGACGCAGTTCGGTTTCAGTCGGAGTCATTGTTGTTGTACTCAGGCAAATGGCCGGGCAGACAATAGGGCTGGACACGTGCCGGTGTCCAGCCACACTGGATTACTTACTGGCCCAGGCGTTAAAGCGTTCTTCGAGTTCGTCGCCGTGATCCACCCAGAATTCGACGTTCATCGCCAAAGCGCCTTCAAGGTTCTGTTTGGAGGTCGGCACCCAGTTGGCGAGCTTCGGATCAAGCGCTGCTGCCGCTTCGGTGTTGGTCGGTCCGTAAGGGATCTGATTGACGTAGCGCACCTGGGTGTCGGGCTGGTTGGCATAGGCGATCAGGCGCTTGGCCTGGTCGACATGCCGCGAGCCTTTGATGATCGCCCAGTAGTCCATGCCGTACAGGCTACCCGGCCACACCACGGCCAGCGGGCTGCCCTCCTGCGCGGCGACGGCGATCCGGCCACTGTAGGTCGAGGTCATGACCACGTCGCCAGCGCTGAGCCACTGCGCCGGTTGCGCGCCGGCTTCCCACCACTGGATGTAAGGTTTGAGTTCAGTGAGTTTGGCAAACGCGCGGTCAACGCCCTGTGGCGTGGCCAATACGCTGTAAACGTCTTCGGCCTTGACGCCGTCGGCCATCAGGGCAAATTCCAGGTTATAGACCGCACGCTTGCGCAGGCCGCGCTTGCCAGGAATTTTCTGCACGTCCCAGAAGTCGGCCCATGAGGCGGGTGCCTGGGCCAGTTTGTTGCGGTCGTAGGCAATCGCCACGCTCCACACCAGCACCGCCGAGCCGCATTCCTGGGCAGCATCGGGGATCAGCTGTTCGGCGCGGCCAAGCTTGGCCCAGTCAAGCCGTTCGTACATGCCCTCTTCACAGCCGCGCATCAAATCCGGGGCTTCGATCATCACCAGGTCCCAATCGACGTTGCCGGTGTCGACCATCACTTTGATCCGCGCCATTTCACCGTTGTATTCACTCTGGATCAGTTTGCTGCCGTCCTGGGCACTGAACGGCTGAAAGATCGCCGCATCCTGGGCTTTCTGGCCAGCGCCGCCGTAGGCCACGACCACCATATCGGGCGCGGCCTGGGCACTGCCAAGGGCAAGGGCGAGCAGCCAGGCAGACCGTTTGAGCAGGTTCGATGTCATCAGTGATTCCTCATGCTGGTACCGCGCCGGGCGCGGTCCGTTTTCTTGTTGTTGTGAGGTGCACCCCAGGACTCGGGGTGAATCGAAAGCTAGCCAAGGCCCAGTAAAAAAACAAGTTGATTTTTTACTGTCGGTACACTTCTATAGAAAATATAAAAACAACAACCCGCTGGAGCCTGCACAGCATGTCGACCTTCACGCACCTGTTCGAACCGCTGTACATCCGTGGCAAACGCCTGAAGAACCGCATCATGTCCAGCGGTCACGACACCTCGATTCCCACCGACAACCTGGTCAATGAGCGCTTGATCGCCTACCACAAAGCCCGTGCCGAGGGCGGCGTTGGCCTGATCGTGCTGCAGGTGGCCGGGGTGCACGACAGCGCGCGCTACACCTCGCATGTGCTGATGGCCACCGACGATGCCTGCATCGAGGGCTACCGTCAGTTGGCCGAGACCTGCCATGCCCACGGCACGGTGGTGCTGTCGCAGATCTTCCACCCCGGGCGGGAAATCATGGAGTCCAGCGATGGCCTGCTGGCCGTGGCCTATTCCGCCTCGGCAGTGCCCAATGAACGCTTTCGGGTGATGCCGCGCGCCCTCGATCAGGTGATGATCGACGAGATCGTGCAAGGCTATGCCGATGCTGCCCGGCGCCTGCACCAGGCCGGGCTGGATGGCGTCGAAGTGGTCGCCAGTCACGGCTATCTGCCGGCGCAGTTCATCAACCCCAGGGTCAATCGCCGCAGCGATGGCTACAACGGCGGGCTGGAACAGCGCCTGCGTTTTGTGCGTGAAGTCATTGCCGCCGTGCGCGCCGCCACCACGCCTGAGTTCATCATCGGCCTGCGCATCAGTGCCGATGAGCGCGATGCCGAAGGCCTGACCGAGGACGAATCGCTGGCCGCCGTGCAGGTGCTGCAACAGGAACTCGACTACGTCCATATCGTTGCCGGTACCTCGGCCTCGCTGGGCGGCGCCGTGCATATCGTGCCGCCGATGGCTATCGAAGCGGCGTACCTGGCCCGTGAGGCCGGCACCTTCAAGGCCAGCCTGTCGATTCCGCTGTTCGTGACCGGGCGCATCAATCAACCACAGGAGGCCGAGTTGATCCTGGCCCGTGGCCAGGCCGATGTCTGCGGCATGACCCGCGCGCTGATCTGCGACCCGCAGATGCCCAACAAAACCGATAGTGGCCGTGCTGAAGACGTGCGCGCCTGCATCGCCTGCAATCAGGCCTGTATCGGTCACTTCCACCGCGGCCTGCCGATTTCCTGTATCCAGCACCCGGAGACCGGGCGTGAACAACAGTTCGGCCACCTGCAGTCCGCGTCTGCGCGCAAACGCATTCTGGTCGCCGGAGGTGGCCCGGCAGGTATGAAGGCGGCGGCGGTGGCGGCGGCGCGCGGTCATCAGGTAACCCTGTACGAAGCCAGCGCGCAACTCGGCGGTCAGGTGCTGCTCGCCCAATTGCTGCCGCGCCGCGCCGAGTTCGGCGGCGCCAGCACCAACCTGCAGCGCGAAATGCAGTTGGCTGGGGTCGAGGTGGTGCGCAATACCCGGGTCGACCGCGCCCTGGTGGAGCGCGAAAAGCCCGATCTGGTTATCGTCGCCACCGGTGCCGAGCCCTACTGGCCAAGCTTCGAGCGCGCGGGTGATCTGCAGGTAGTCGATGCCTGGCAGGTGCTACGCGACGAGGTCACGCTCGGACGCTCGGTGCTGGTGGTGGACTGGCGTTGCGACTGGATCGGCCCGGGCATTGCCGAGCGCCTGGTGCGCAATGGGCATCAGGTGCAGTTGGCCGTCAATGGCACCCACTGCGGCGAGAGCCTGCCGCTGTACGTGCGCGACCAGATGGCCGGTGAGCTGCATAAGCTCGGCATCCCGATTACCCCCTACGCCCGCCTCTATGGCAGCGATGACAGCACCGTGTACCTGCAACACACCGCCAGCGGCGAGCCGATGATCTTTGAAGACATCGACACCCTGGTCCTGTGCCAGGGTCATCAGCCGGTCGACGATTTGGCGCAGGCGCTCAGCGGCCTGGTGGACGTCAAACGCATCGGCGATTGCCTGGCGCCACGTACTGCCGAAGAAGCCATTTACGAAGGATTGAAAGTCGCCTGGACGCTGTGAGCCTGTTTATACTCCGGGGCTTTGCAGCGTGCGGTCCGGAGCACCCCATGAGCAACAATAGCAAGATGCCGCCCGGCGGCGCCGTTCCCAGCCAGGAAGGCGCCACCGCCCCGCAGTTTCTCGGCACGCGCATCCGCGGCCTGCGCAAGCGCCGCGGCATGACCCTGGCCGAGCTGGCCCAGCAGAGCGAACTGACGGCTGGCTACATCAGCCAGTTGGAGCGCAACCTGTCGTACCCGTCGATTCCGGCGCTGTTCAACATCGCCCGCAGCCTGGGCGTCACCATCCAGTGGTTCTTCGCCAGCGAAACCAGCACCGACCCTGCCGACAACGGCTATGTCGTGCGAAAAAACAGCCGCCTGAGCGTGCACTACGAAGACGGCATCGTTGACCAGTTGCTCAGCCCGCAACCGAACCGCGAACTGGAAATGCTCCATTCACGCTTCCCGCCTGGCACCTACAGCCAGCAGAGTTACAGCCACGACGGCGAAGAAGCCGGCTACCTGCTCTCGGGCAGTTTCGAGCTGTGGGTCGGCGATCGTTACTTCCAGCTCAGCGAAGGTGACAGCTTCAGCTTTTCCAGCCAGGAGCCGCACCGCTATGGCAACCCTGGCGAGGTCGATGCCGTGGTGATCTGGGTGATTACGCCGCCGACCTTCTGACCTGCTTTGCACACATTCCCGGCACAACAACAATAAAGGCTTGCCATGAACGACCCGATTACCCGCGACCTGCACAACGGCGTACTGACCCTGACCTTCAACCGGCCAGACAAACTCAACGCCATGAACAACGCCCTGTACAGCCTGTTCGGCGATATGCTGCAGGCCGCCAGTGGCGACCCGCAGGTCGATGTGATTGTCATCACCGGTGGCGCGCAGTGCTTCAGCGCCGGTAACGACCTCAAGGATTTTCTCGACAACCCGCCCAGCGACATGGACAGCCCGGTGTTTCGCCTGATGCGCATCGTCCTGGCCCTGGACAAACCGCTGATTGCCGCGGTCAGCGGCGCGGCCATCGGCATTGGCACGACCCTGCTGTTGCACTGCGACCAGGTGCTGGTCAGCCGCAGTGCCAAACTGCGCATGCCCTTCGTGCCGCTGGGCCTGTGCCCGGAGTTCGGCTCCAGCCTGTTGTTGCCCCGCCTGCTGGGGCACGCGCGTGCGGCGCGCTTGCTGTTGTGCAATGAACTGCTCAGTGGCGAACAGGCCGTGCAGTGGGGCCTGGCCAACGAACTGCACGAAGACGGCGAGCAGTGCCTTGCCGCCGCCCAGCAATTGGCCCAGCGCCTGCAGGCGTTACCGCAGGAAGCCCTGCGGATCAGCAAGCGTTTGCTCAAGGACGCCCACCGGGCAGAGCTTGAAGCCTGTGTGCAGCGTGAAGGGTTGCTGTTCATCGAACGCCTGCATACCCCCGAAGCGAAGGCGGCGTTGCGGGCGTTGGTCAAGGACTGACGACGCCCCGGCGTTGGTCAGTTACAAAGCTGGCAACCTGGGCCAGTTGTTGATCGGCCCACGCCAGTGCTCATAGGTCTTGGCCATTTGCAGCAACCAGTGGTCGGCAAAGCGTGGCCCCACCAGTTGCAGGCCGATGGGCATCCCTTGGTCAGTGAAACCGCAGTTGATCGACAGCGCCGGCTGTTCGCCCATGTTCCACGGTACGGTGAAGGCGATGTGTTCGAACGGCAGCGCAGGATCGTTGGTCGGTGATGCCCAATAGGCCGGGAAGGCGTTGACTTGATTGGTGGGCGAAATCAACAGGTCGAACTCACTGAACAATGCCGCGGCGCGACGGCGAATCTCGAAGGTCTGGTTGAAGCCTTCTACCGCCTGCTGCGCGGTCAGTACCTGCGCACCCTCGGCCCACTCGCGAATGTACGGCAACACCTGCTCCAATCGGTGCGGGGCCAGGGTTTGCAACTGGCTCCATTGACGTGCCCGCCAAAAGTGGTCGAGACCGCGCAGTAGCGCCCTGTTCATGACCGGTGCGGCCTCCCTGACCTGGGCTCCGTGACGCTCGAACACGCGTGCGGCATCACCTACCGCCGCCAGTGTTTGCTCGCAGGGCTGCAGGCCAACACCCGGATCCGTAATCAAGCCGACCCGCAAGCCTTGAACCGACTGGGTGTTCAGCCCCCAGTCACAGTCTATCGGCGGCAAGCTGGTGGCGTCGCGGGCATCGGGCCGGCTCAGGTAGCGCATCATCAGCGCGCAATCATCCAGATTACGGGTCATCGGGCCGGCACAACGGCCGGTGTAGTACGGATCGACCGGCACGCGCCCCAATGTCGGCTTGAAGCCCACCAGCCCACACCAGGCCGCAGGCAAGCGTATTGAGCCACCAATGTCGGTGCCGATATGCAGAGGTCCGTAGCCTGCTGCTGCCGCTGCAGCAGCCCCCGCACTTGAGCCACCCGGATTATTGCTCAGGTCCCATGGGTTGCGGGTCAGCCCGTACAGGCTCGACAAGCCGGAGGACAACATGCCGAAATCAGGCACAGTGGTTTTGCCCAGGATGATCGCCCCCTCTTCACGCATGCGTGCTGCTGGCGGCGCATCAACCAGTTCGGGGACCGCCACGGTAGCCGCGCAGCCCAGGCCGATTGCGTCGCCTTGGGTGGCGATCAGCTCTTTGATCGTCACCGGCAAACCGTCCAGCAGCCCCTGCGGGCGGCCTTGACTCCAGCGTTGCGTGGACGCCCGCGCCTGGTCGCGCACTTGCTGCGGATCGAAAGCGCACAGCGCGTGCAGGTAAGGCTCGCAATGCTCGATATGGCTCAGCAGGTGCTCGTAGTATTCCAGGGGTGACAAGGCTTTATTGGCAAACAGCGCCAGCAGCTGCGTTGCCGAGTAATCATGCAGATCACCGACGCTGTTCCTGTGAGTTAAGGGCATAAGACCTCCATGTCCGCCGGGCGAGCACTTTTGTTGCTGCCGTACATCCACGCTGTGCACACACCAACAGCGCCCATGAGCAGGCTGAATGCCACGCAAGACCAGGCACTCCAGGGCATGAGCGCAATAAGCGTCAACGGCGTGATGCTGGCCCACAGCGCATAAGCCATGTTGTAGGTCAGGGAAATGCCCGAGACCCGCACACGCGGCGGGAACAGTCCCACCATCAGCGATGGCACCACACCGACCACGCCGCAGCTCAACCCCGCCAGCGCGTATGCCAGGCTGACCAGTGAGCTGCCGCTGACCAGGCAGGCATACAGCAACGTCACCCCCAGTGGCAGCAAAACGCTGTAGAGCATCAGCGCACGCCAGGCGCCGATGCGGTCAGCCAGCATGCCGGCGAGCACGCAGCCGATGTTCAGAAACACTATGCCAAGGCTACTGAGGGCAAAGGTCTGACTGGCACTGATGGCAAAGCTTTTTTGCATCACCGTGGGGGTTACCACCACCAGCACGACCACCGCCGAGGTCAACACGCAGGTCAGCAACATGGCCGGCACGATCGCGCGGCGATGCTCACGCACCACCCTGCGCAGCGGCAATTGCGGATCGATTTCTCGTCGTTGCTGCAGGGCAATGAACACGGGTGTTTCGCTGAGCCAGCGCCGCAGCCATACCCCCACCAGGCCAAACACGCCGCCCAGAAGGAAGGGAATTCGCCAGGCGTAATCAAGGATCTCGGCCGGGCTGTAGGTGCGCGCCAGCCAGGTGGCCATCAATGCCCCCAGCAGGTAGCCGAAGGTCAGTCCTGCCTGCAGGATGCCCAGCGCATAACCGCGATGACCGGCAGGCGCATGCTCAGCCACAAAGACCCAGGCACTGGGCACTTCGCCCCCCACTGCTGCGCCTTGCAGTACACGCAGCAGCAACAACAGCAGGGGTGCCCAGTAACCGATCTGTTCGTAGGTGGGCATCACGCCAATCAGCAGGCAGGGCAACGCCATCATCAGGATGCTCAGGCTGAACATCCGCTTGCGCCCCAGGCGGTCAGCAAAATGGGCCATGAGAATGCCGCCCAGGGGCCGTGCCAGATAACCCGTTACAAAAATTCCAAAGCTTTGCAGCAGACGCAACCATTCCGGCATCTGCGCGGGAAAGAACAGTTCACTGAGCGTCAGCGCAAAGAACACGAAGATGATGAAGTCGTAAATTTCCAGGGCGCCGCCCAAGGCCGCCAGGCCCAACGTCTTGTAGTCGGAGCGGGAGAAACGACGCAGATCAACGGGGGCCGTCATAACGCCTCTTTGCACAGATCCTGGGATACGACAGCGACTCAACCGTGTCGCAGCGATCGCAGCACAGGCCCTGATAGCACTGGCAACGACCCGCCAATGCTCTGCGCAATGATTACAAGGGGCAACACAAACGAGGCGCTGGGTCGCTTTTTAGCGAAAATCTGTACATTGAGTTTTCACCGCTTTCACCAATAATCGGGCGCTCCCCACCTCTCGAACATTGAGCGCAACATGGAAGAAGTTCAGCGTAAATTCGACGATTTTTCGCACCCAGACGTAGGTGCAATAGCCATTATTCGCGGCCGAATGCTCCAGGCTTTGCAGCAGTACCTGCTCGAGCGCGACTTCAAACAGCTGTTGCCCATCCTCATGTCGCCGATCACCGACCCGTTGAATCATGCGGTGTACCCAGCCGAGCTTCAGTACCAGGAACGTCGCCTGAAGCTGACGGCCAGCATGATCTTCCACAAGCAATTGGCGTTGACCGCCAATGATCACGAACGGATCTTCATCGTCGCGCCGAACATTCGCCTGGAGAAGCCCGAGATCAAAGACTCGGTCAACCATCTGCTGGAGTTCTCTCAGTTCGACTTCGAAATCCGTCATGGCGATATGCACCAAGCCATGGCCCTGATCGAAGGCCTGATCAAGTACACCCTGGCCGAAGTGAGCCAGCACTGTGCCCCGCAGCTGGCACAGCTGGGGCGGCAGCTCCCGCACTACAGCACCGCTTTCCCGGTGTACAGCTCAGATGAGTTACGGGCAGAGTACGGCGACGATTTCGAAAAAATCATGTCGGCCAAGGCGCACACCCCGTTCTTCGTGACCAACTACAAACGCGAGTTCTATGACCGCGAGACGCCTGGCACGCGCGGCAAGTACAACAATTACGATCTGATTTACCCCGACGGGTACGGTGAGGCGCTGTCGGGTGCCGAACGCGAATTCGAGTACGAGCAGATTCTCTACCGTATGCAGGAGCTGAGCATGGATCTGGGTCCGTTTGCCAACTACCTTGAGTTCGCCCGGCGCGGGCTGCTGCACCCAAGCGCAGGCGGCGGCCTGGGCATCGAACGGTTCCTGAAGTTCATCTGCGGTAAACGCCATATCCGCGATGTCGCGCTGTTCGATCGCACTGTCGGTAGCAACTTCCTGTTCTGACCCTTCCCCTTGTCCACCTCTCTCTCACCTGCCGCCCTGCGGCAGGCGACGGACTTCGCCTGGAGTAATCCCATGCCCGCTCTACGTATTCACTGGTGCTCGTCCCTCGACAGTGGCCAACAGAAGGCCAGCGAGAAGTACAACACCGGGGCGCTGGACTTTGCTGGAATCGTCGACTTCGCCCAGGAAGCCGACGAGTTGGGGATCGATTCGCTGCTAATGGGCATCAGCTATCACATGCCCGATCCGCTGCCGATGATCGGTGCGCTGGTGCGCGAGACCAGCCGGGTCAAGTTCATCCTCGCCTACCGCCCAGGCCTGCTGCCGCCGACGCTGTTCACCCAGATCGTCAACACCGTGTCATGGATGTCTGACAAGCGGATTGCCTTGAACCTGGTCGCCGGCATCTCGCCGGATGAACAAGCCTTTTACGGCGACTTTGTCGCTCACGACGGCCGCTACGAGCGCACCCGGGAATTCCTCGACATTCTCCACCGCTTCTGGAAAGGCGAAAGCCCGCTGAGCCATCAAGGCGATCACTACCGCATCGAGCAAGCGCAATTGGGGCTGCCCTACAAAGACCATGAGCGGCCGCAGATTTATCTCAGTGGAGCTTCGGCAATTGCGCAAGACATTGCGGTGTCGCACAGCGATTGCTGGCTGCGTTACGGCGACACCCCCGAAGGCATCGCTGCCGCCAGCCGCAGCGTACTCGAGCGCGGCTGCTCGGTGGGTATTCGCATGCACATCCTGGCCCGCGAAACCCGTGAAGAAGCCTTGGCGGCGGTTGAGCAGATGATGCAAAACCCCGACGAGCAACACCGCGAATGGGTACGCAACTTTGTTGCCCGTTGCGACTCCGAAGCGGTTAAAACCTCGTTCCGCCTGGCCGAAGGCGCCGAGCACGACTGGCTTTCACCGATGCTCTGGTCGGGTGCCGTGGCCTATCGCGGCGGCCCGGCACTGTGTGTGGTGGGTAGCTACCAGGAAGTCGCCGAATACCTGATCGAGTACAAGAAAGTCGGCGTCAGCGAGTTCATTTTCTCCGGCTGGCCAACCCGCGACGAGATGCGTGGCTTTTGCCGCCATGTGTTGCCTCGTTTGCGCGCACTTGAAGCACAGCTGGATCACCAGCATGCGTGACAGCCGCACGCTACGGCGATTTGGTGGCGGCTTGCTGTGCGCCCTGCTGGCCGAACAGACGGTGCTGTTTGCGGTGCCGTTGTTGGTGTACCAGCTGTCGGGCAGCGTACGCCTCTCCGGGGTGGTGTTTGCCCTGGAGTGGCTGCCGGCCTTGCTCGCCTACCCGTTCGCCGGCCTGCTGGCCGATCGCTTTGGCGGGCGCTTGCTGTTTCGTCAGGCCAATAACGCACGTGCCGCCAGCCTCGGGTTGACCGTGCTGCTGTGTTGGTACAGCCCTGGCCTGACCCTCTGGGCGTTGGCCCTCAACGGCATCGTCCTGTCGCTGCTGATGGCGCCGGTGCGCATGGCGGTAGAGAAAAGCGTGCCGCTGATTGCCGCGCCGCAACGCCTGGCACATACCCAGTCGTTAGTGCAGAACATCGAACTGCTGGCCATGGCCCTGGGCCCGGCACTGGCAGCGTTACTGGCGTTCTACACCTCCAAACTGGTGCTGTTGGCGCTGGCAGCGCTGGCCTTTGCCACGGCCGCGCAGTGCTGGCAGCACATGCCCAACCAGGCGGCACAAAAGCCACCTGCCGCGCTGTTCGACGAGCTGAAGCTGGGCTGGCGCCTGCTGCTGAGCAATCCGCCGGTGCTGTCGCTGGCAGCGCTGAACTTCACCATCAACCTGGCCTTCGCCTGCGTGTTGAGCGCCAACGCGTTCCTGATCAGCGGTGTATTTCAGGCCCCCGACGGGGTGTTTGGTCTGATGAACGCTGGCGCCGGTGCGCTGGGCATTGCCAACTTTCTGCTAGTGCCGCGGCTGCTGCGGCACATGAGCATCTATCGGCTTGGCGCCTGGGGCTTCGCCCTGCTGTGCCTGGGGCTGTTGTGCATGGGCATCGCCAGCGGCGTGTGGATGTATGCCGTCAGCTTCGTGCTGGCCATGTCGGGCTGCGCGCTGTTCAACGTGTTCAACCGCACGCAGCGCATCAAGGCTATTGCCCGTGAGCATCTGGGCAAAGTCATGGGCCCGTTCTATCTGGTCAACCTGCTGTCCTACCCGCTGGGCGGCCTGCTGACCGCCAGCATTGGTCACGCCTATGGTGCCCAGGCGCTGATTCTGGCGCTGGCCATTTTGCTCAGCGTGCCCGGCACCTGGCTGCTGCTGCTCACGACCCGCCGCTTTCGCGCGGCACTTGAAATCCCCCCTTATGCCATGGAGGCGAATACATGAAAGGCGCACACCGCTGTTTGCTGGCTACTGTCGAGTCCGACGCGCACATGTGGAACCTGGTCTACCTGCAGCTGTGGCTGGGCGAACATGGCCTGCAGGTCAAGAACCTCGGCAGTTGCACACCGGTTCACAGCATTTTGCAGGCACTGGCGCAAGGGCAGACACAGTTGCTGGTGATCAGCAGCGTCAACGGTCATGGCCATTACCAGGGGCTGGCGTTGATCCGCGAGGTCCGCCAGCACTACCCAAAACTGCCCTGTGTGATCGGCGGCAAGCTGACGACTTCGCAAGCACAGACGCTAGCCGTGCGCCAGGAATTGCTGGCCGCAGGCTTCGATCAAGTCTTCATCGAAGACGACGCCATCGCCGCCTTCGAAACCTACTTGAGTCGCCTGGAGTTCGCCGTGCCGGCACTCGTGCCGGCTGCCGACCTGCAGGCCTTGCGCACCTGAAGCCAGCCCTTCCCCACTTTTAAGGATCTTTGCCATGCACATCGTCATCGTCAACCGCTGGCCACGCTTCCATGATCAGACACGCTGGGACAATGAGCTGACCCAGTACGAACATTTCTTCGACCATCAACAACACCGCATCAGTTACGTCGTCGACGGCCCCGGTGCTGAAGGCGTGCTGGCGCCCCGTGAGCAGATCGCTCATTGGGTCCAGGTTGACGACGTCAACCGCTATGAGCAGTTGTTGGCGGCGGTGAGCGAGGTCATCGCCAAGGTCGGGCCGGTCGATCTGCTGATCGCGCTTTCCGAGTTCACCCTGGAGATTGCGGCTCAGGTACGCAAAACCCTGAACATCCCCGGCCACGGCCCCGAGCAAGTGGCGGCGTACCGCGACAAAGCGCGGATGAAGGAAGTGTTGCAGGCCCAGGGCGTGGCAGTCCCCGCATTCAGCCGCTGCCAGTCGATTGAGCAGGCGCTGGCGTTTGCCGAATCGGTCGGCTATCCGGTGATCATCAAACCGCTGGACGGCGCGGCCAGTATCGGCGTCGCCAAGGTGCCTGACGCCCAGACGCTGCGCACGCTGCTGGCAGAGGTGGTGCTGGAGCGCTACGAAATAGAAGCCTTCATTACCGGGCAGGTCTACCACATTGACGGCTTCACCGACGCCCTCTGCCAAGTGCCCTTTCAGGTGGTGTCACGCTACGTCAACAGTTGCCTGGAATTCGCCAGCAGCCAGCCGCTGGGATCGGTCATCCTCCAGCGCTCAGCACTGCGCACGCGGCTCGAAGCCTTCAGCAAGCGCTGCCTGCAAGCCTTGCGACTGAGCGACAGCGCTTTTCATCTGGAGGTCTTCGTCACCGCCGAGGGCGACATCGTGTTTCTGGAAGTCGGCGGCCGAGTGGGTGGCAGTGAAGTGCCGCACCTGATCAACAAGGTGTTTGGCGTCAACCTGTATGAGCACTGGCTCAAACGCCTGGTCGGCACGCCGGTGCCGTCGCCAGCTCCGGGCCAGGACCTGAGCGGCGGTTGGCTGGTGATCCCGAAACCGGCGCAACTGCCGTGCCGGGTTATCCAGGCGCAAGCGCCCACCCCTGCCGTACCGAGCTTGTGGCGTGCACTGCTGCCAGAACCAGGCCAGGTGCTGGAGGCAGGCGGCAGCTATGACGCCCTGCACAGCGGCCGGTTTATTTTCACCGATGCCAGCGAAGCCGACATCGAACGCGATATCCAGCACGTCATCACACACTTTCAATTCCAGGCGGAACCGCTATGAATATCGCCGTCACCTTACCTGCAACCGATGCCGTGCTGCTGGGCAAACTCAATCGCTACCTCAGTGCGGTAGACCGCAGTGCCGTGGTAACACTGGGCGAGCGCCTGATCGCGGCAGCCGGTGGCATCGATGCCCTGCCCGCTTACAAACTGCTGGTTGCCTATGGCGGTGGCAAAGACAGCTCCTACACGGTGTCACTGATTCGCGCCGTGCAGTTGCAGTTGAATGTGCTCCACGGCCAGACCTTCCAGTTGCGCATCGCCAACATGCGCCACGCCGGTGTGCCGGATGCGGTGATGGCTAACATCGACCGCGTCTACCGGGCCCTGAACCTGTATGACGATGAGCGCGTGGAAGTGCTGGTGGTCGACCATCAGCAGATCCGCCCGTTCGAACGCACCCTGCCATTTCCGCAGGCCGTGCGTGACATCAACCGCTTCGACGTACTGATGAACGGCCACCGCACCGCTGGCGACGGCCGCCCGACGTTCTGCAACAGTTGCAACCTGGCCGTCGCCGACTTCTATGGTCGCGCCGCCTGGTGGCAAGGCGGGGTCAACGCCGTGGTTACCGGTGACTCACGCAAGGAGCAAAAGCACTACTTCACCTGGATCATGCGCCTGGCCGAGCGCCTGGGCCTGGATGTAGCCACCTGCCGGCGCGAAGGCTTTCGTGGCTTGCTGCAAGCCCTCGATGGCGTGGCCCAGCATTACTTTGTCGAACTGTTCGGTGAAGGCTTCGATCAGCAGCGTGCCGAACGTCGCGTGGCCAGCGGCAGTGCCAGCGCCGACCCGCAATTCATCAGCATCTACGATCTGGTCAGCTACCGGGTGGATGACCATTGGGAACTGATCACCGAGTTTCTCGATTTCCGCTTCGAAGAACTGGCATTCAGCTTCACTGAATCAGACTGTGCCAACCCCATGTTGATGGCGCATTTTCGTGGCCTCAAAGCGCAATACGTGCAAGGTCGCAGCTACCACCAGGGCATCGACGAGTACCTGGAGCTGGCTAAGGCGCTGATGCACAAAAAAGAGATGCCCGAGCGCCTGATCCAGCTGGCCTTGGCGCCCTACCGCGACGCGCAGGGCAAGGACGCACGCCGGGCCTTGGCCAACCGCTTTGCCGCTGAGGCCTTTGGCCTGGATGAATGCCAGCTCATCTGCTTGCAGTTCGCCCCGTTTGTCGACCGCGGCCGCGCGTTGTCGCGGTATATCACCCTGTGCCATCCGCAGCGCCTGGGTGACGTGCAGCGCCTGCATCAGGTGCTGGCCGGCGACCTCGAAGACCCGGCCTTGAGCCTGTGGCTGAACCAGGTCAGTGGCTTGCCGTTGACTGCCGTGCGCAGCCTGTATGCTCATGACCTGATCGATTTCAACAGTGACCGCAGCCTGATCGCGCGGGTGCGTGCCGGTGACCCGCACAAAGGACGAATCACCCACCAGGACCCGGTGTCAGGTGCGCAAGTGGTCGAACTGGTTTCGGGACGTTGACCCATGCCTTGCGTCCACGCCGGTTACTTTCAACGCTTCATTGAACACGCCCGCAGCCAGGGTCAACTGGTGGTGCAGCCACGCATGGGGTTTGGCGCCGTCGAGCAGATGCGTGCAGGGTTGTCAGCGGTCTCCGCACTGCCGTGCACGACGCTGGGCACGATCACCCTGGACAGCTACACCCGGGTGGGTGACTACCAGAGCGCCCTGCAGTGCCTGAACACCGGCAGCCCGCTCAACGGTTTTCCCATCGTCACGCATTCGCTGCAGGCGGTGCAGGGGCTGTTGCAGGGGCTCTACAGTGCGCAGTTTCCGATCCAGATACGCCACGGCACCGCGCAACCGCAAGCGATCTTCAAGCGCATGGCGGCCTTGGGCCTGGACGCCACTGAAGGCGGCCCGGTGTCGTACTGCATGCCCTACAGCCGACTGCCACTGGCCCACGCCATCGAGGCCTGGGCCGAGAGTTGCCGGATCCTCGCCGACGCCAGCGCCTATGGCCATATCGAAAGCTTTGGCGGTTGCTTGCTGGGGCAGCTGTGCCCGCCTTCGCTGCTGGTTGCCATGAGCCTGCTGGAAGCCTTGTTCTTCCGTCAGCATGGCATCACTAGCGTTTCACTCAGCTACGCCCAAGGCACCAGCATGGCGCAAGACCTGGGGGCGCTACGAGCCCTGCGCGAACTGGCCGCAGACTACCTCGACGGTATTCACTGGCATGTGGTGGTGTACACCTACATGGGGGTGTTCCCGACCAGCGAGCATGGCGCCCGCCGCCTGATCTGCGACAGCGCACGGCTGGCGAAGGCTGCAGGCTGCGAGCGGTTGATCGTTAAGACCGTCGCCGAGTCTCGGCAGATCCCTAGCGTTCAAGACAACCTCGACGCTCTCAACATGGCCGCAACGGCTGCCCATGAGCCACCCAGTGACGACAACCCGGCCAGCACGGCGTACTACGAGGAAGTGCTGTTCGAGGCGCGGCTATTGGTCGAGCAGGTGCGCAACCTGCACAACGATCTGGCCGTCGCCCTGATGCAGGCGTTTGCCAGAGGCTTGCTGGATATCCCCTACTGCTTGCACCCGGACAACCCCGGGCGCGCCACCACCCATATCGACCCCTACGGGGCGCTGCGCTGGGGCAATGTCGGCGACCTGCCACTGCCGCCAAGCTGCGGCCTGTCGACAACCGGCCCGGGCATTCGCTCCGAGCAATTGTTTGAAATGTTGCATTACACGGTGAATCGCTATGACCAACCCTTGCATTGACTCGAACTCAGCCCCCCTGGTGCTGGTCGATGCTTACTCAACCGGCGCGTTACTGGCCCGGGCCCTGGCCGTACACCGGCCGCTGCTGCACGTGAGCTCGCGCAGCGATATGCCCCAAGCCTTTGCCGCCAGTTGCCCGCAGGATCTTTTCCAGGCCCATTACAACCTCCAGGCCTTGGGCTTTGAGGCCCTGGTGAAGCAATTGAAGGGCCAGCGGCCGGCCGCGATAGTGACCGGCAGCGAGTTCGGTGTGGAACTTGCCGACCGCCTCGCCGCCGCGCTTGAGCTGCCCGGCAATGACCCCGAATACTCAGCGGCCCGCCGCGACAAATCGCTGATGGCAGAACAGGTGGCCAACGCCGGGCTGGCAACCGCCGCGCAGCTGCGCACCGCCTCAAGCGAACAGGCAGTGGCCTGGTTCCAGGCACGCGGCGCCCACCCTGTGGTGGTCAAACCACTCGACAGCGCGGGCTCCGACAATGTGTTCATCTGCCGCGATATCGAGCAACTGCAGCACGCCATCGCCTGCATTCTGGGCGCCACCAACCTGATGATGTGCAACAACCACGCAGTGTTGCTGCAGGAGTACCTGGAGGGCGACGAGTACATCATCAACAGTGTCAGTCATGAGGGTCAGCACTGGATCACCGACGCCTGGAAAAGCAGCAAGACCTTGAGTGAAGACGGGCGCAAAATCTATGACCGTGAACAGCTGCTGCCTGCCGATACCGCAGAGCTGGACCTGCTGATCGAGTATGTCAAAGGCGTACTCGACGCCCTGGCCATCGCCCATGGCCCGGCGCACACCGAAGTGATCCTCACCGCCCAGGGGCCGCGCTTGCTGGAAACCGGCGCACGCCTGTCGGGCCTGGCCAACCCCGAAGCACTGCACGCCGCCACCGGCAACGACCAGGTCGCCCTGACCTGCCTCAAATACTTGCAGCCGCAAGCGCTTGCCAGCCTGGCGCAACGTTATCGCCTGCTCAAGCATTGCTGCACGCTGAACCTGATCAGCCGCCGCGCCCTACCGTTCAATCTCGATGCGGTGCGCACGCAACTGGACACCCTGAGCAGCTATCACAGCGCACGCTTTCGTTTCAGCGACGGGCGCCAGACAGCGCCGACCATCGACCTCAACAGCTCGCCGGGTGCGGTGTTCCTGCTGCACCCGAGCGCCGACCGAATTCGCCAGGACCACCAGGCCTGGCGTGTATGGGAGAAAAACTGCTTGTAACCCACGGCAGCCCTTGACCGGGCGAGCCCACATCACAGGAAAACACTGATGAGCACACCTATCCGAACCAAGCGCATGACGGTTCCCCAACTGGTCGCCATGAAAGGCCAGCAGAAGATCGTCTCTTTGACGGCATACACAAGCTCGATTGCCATGTTGATCGACCCGATCGTCGATTTCATCCTGGTCGGTGACTCCACTGCGATGGTCGGCTACGGCCGCGCTTCGACCTTAGGAATGCAACTGGAAGAAACCATCGCCCATACCCGGGCGGTGGTCGACTGCACGCGCTCGGCCTGCGTTATCGCCGACATGCCCTTCGGCAGCTATCAGGAATCGCATGAGCAAGCATTTCGCAACTGCGCCCAGGTGCTCTCGCGCACCGGTTGTGACGCGGTCAAGCTGGAGGCCAACAGCGCCTTGGCGAGCACTGTGGAGTTTCTCGTTGCGCGCGGCATTCCGGTCATGGCCCACGTCGGGCTGATGCCACAGTTCGTCAACATCATGGGCGGCTTCAAGGCCCAGGGGCTGAGCGCCGAAAGTGCTGCAAGCATCAGCGAAGACGCCCATGCCACCATCGCTGCGGGCGCGTTCAGCGTCCTGCTCGAGGGCGTGGCCGAAGGCGTCGCCCGTCAGATCACCCGCGACAGCAAGGTGCCGACCATCGGTATCGGCGCGTCACCGGCCTGCGACGGCCAGGTGCTGGTGACCGAAGACCTGTTGGGCCTCGGTGGCGAGCAGGTGCCGCGCTTCGTCAAACGTTACGCCGACGTCGGTGCAGTCATTCGCAATGCGTGCAGCCAGTACGCCGACGAAGTGCGCAATGGTCGTTTTCCTGAGAACCGCCATTGCTATGGGGTTTAACTGGCTTGGGCAGTAGCCTGAGCCAACCGCTGTAACGCCTGGGGGATATCCTTGGACCAGTCCAGGGTGTAGCTCAGTCGCAGGTGATGCCGCCAGGCACCTTGCAGGCTGAAAATCTCCCCAGGCGCAATGACCACACGCTGGGCCAACAAGCGGTCAAACACCTGGCGCATGTCTACCGAGCGTGCAGACTCTAGCCAAAAGGTGGCGCCGCCGTGCGGTTCGGTGATGCGAAACTGATCATCGGTGTGCTCCAGCAGCAAGCCCTTCATGCAACGCATGCGCTGGTGCAACTGCGCCCGCAATGCGATCAGGTGCTGGTCAATGCGTCGAGTACTGAACAACTTGGCGATGGCCTTCTGGCGAATCGGTGACAAGCGAAAGGCGCGCTCCAGGAACAACCGATGCAACTGCGGGATGTGGCGCCGACACAGCAGATAGCCGAACGGTGCCTCCGAGCCGATGATCTTGTCGAACGTTGAAAACACCAAAAGCTTCTGCGGATCGGCAAAATCACGAAAGCGGCTGGCCTCCGGGGAAAAGCAGAATTCGCCATAGCTATCGTTTTCGAACAACCAGATGTCACGTTCTGCCAGCCAGCGACAGATCTGTTGCTTGTCTTGCGCCGGCATCAGCCCGCCATGCGGAATGCTCATGGTTGAAGACAGCACCACCAGACGCACCGGCTCCTGGCGCAAGGTGCGCTCCAGCGCGCACAGATCGAAACGGCCATTTTCGCCCAACGCAACCTCGATGACGCGGATTCTGGCTGCCTGCAGTTGGCGCAATACCGCCCAGGAACATGGCGATTCCACCAGCGCCACACTGCCCTCGAGCTGCAACGCACTCAAGGCGGTTTCCAGTACGCTGCGCAGGTCGGAGCCGATGTACACATGTTCCGCCTGCCAGTAGCTGTGCGTGGAACAGGTGTAGCGGTCAGCCAGCACACTGCGCAACTCCGGCTCGCCAAAAGGCTGGTACAGCGGTGCATGGGAGCGCGGATACTGGCGCGCCAGTTCGCGTTCGATCATCAGCAACGGCCTTTCCAGCGACAGCAACATGGCCGGGGCATCACTGCTCAAGGCCAGCATCCCGGGTTGGCGGGCGTTGGTGAACACGCTATCGAGCAGGTTGGGCGACTCTTCACCTTTCAGTGTGCCAGGCATCGCGCGGGTGAAGTAACCGTACTTGGGCCTGGCATAGATTCGCCCTTCATCCTCGAGCAAGGAATAGGCGTATTTGGTCGAAGAAACTGAAACATTTAGACGCAATGCCAATTGCCGTAATGACGGTAATCGCTGCTCAATTTGCGGGTCACTGGCTTCTATCAGTTCGACGAGGTAGCGATACACCGCCTGATAGGTAAAGTTTGAGGCTTTCTTGGTGTCCATACTCAGGTACTTAAAGGTCAATAGCAGGTGTCGTTCCATGAGCGTCTAACACAATCCTGCTACCACGTTACCGATTCAGACCCCTTGTCGCCAGCTCAATCAGGCGGCGCACACGGCGCCGCAACCTGGGTTTGCTCAACCGCCAATCGTGTCAGTCGCTCAGTTGACTGTCGATGACAATACTGCCGCTGAGCAGCTTGTGCACCGGGCAGGCATTGGCCACGCCCAGCAGGCGCTCACGCTGCGCCGCATCAAGATCACCGTGCAGTTCGATGACACGTTTGATCTCGGTGCGCGCGGGCGCGGTTTTCTCTTCTTTGGTGATATCCAGCAACACATGCACATGCTGCAGCGGCCACTCCTTGCGCCGGGCATACATCGACAAGGTGATCGCCGTGCAGGCGCCCAGGGCGGAGAGCAGGAGTTGATGAGGGTTGGGGCCGGTATCACGGCCCCCCAGTGCCTGGCTTTCATCGGCCAGCCACTGGTTCACGCCTGCGGACAAATTGACGCTGTAAGGGATCTCTCCCAGCTCGGCGTGGACGGTCGAATCGGTCATCTGCGGGGGCTTCCTCTGCGATTGCCAGGCCGACAGGGCCTGGCGCTACTGTCTTTACACTAGCGTCAGACCCGGCACGGCGAAAGTCGCAATCACAGCTTGCAGTGTTCTGCCATCAGAACAGCCGCCCATTTGCAGCTGCTTCAGGCAAAGAACGAGTAGACGATGGCCGACAAAGTGATCAGGCCAATCAGCACCACAAAGACATTGGAAGCCTTGCCCGAATATTTACGCAGCGACGGCACCTTGTGTATGGCGTACATCGGCATCAGGAACAACAGACACGCAATGATTGGCCCGCCGATGCTCTCGATCATACCGAGGATGCTCGGGTTGAGCGTGGCCACCACCCAGCAGGTCAGCACCATGAACAACGCTGTCAGTTGCTCCAGACGCTTGGCGGGCAGTTGCTTGCCGCGGCCGCGCAGGTTTTTCACGATGATGCCCTGGAAGCCTTCGCTGGCACCGATGTAGTGACCAAGGAACGACTTGGTGATCGCCACCAATGCAATCAGTGGCGCAACAAAGGCGATCACCGGGGTCTGGAAGTGGTTGGCCAGGTACGACAGGATCGAAATGTTCTCGTGCTTGGCGGCCGCCAGATCCGCAGGGCTCAACGCCAGTACGCAACTGAAGCAGAAGAACATCACCGTGAGCACCATCATCACATGCGCACTGGCCAGAATACGGCTGCTTTTCTGTTCAGCCTGCTCGCCGTAGCGGTGTTTCTGGTCGACGGCAAAGGCCGAGATGATCGGCGAATGGTTGAACGAGAACACCATGACCGGAATCGCCAGCCACAAGGTTTTCAGAAACAGGTCCAGCGGCATGCCCTCGGCGGCCTGGGCGAAAAACGCGCCGTTCCAGTTGGGAATCAGGCTCAGCGCCAGCAACAACAGCGCGGCAACGAAGGGATAGACCAACAGGCTCATGACCTTGACGATGATCGCCTGGCCACAGCGGACCACGATCATCAGACCGCAGATCAGCAGCAACGCCAGCAAGGCGCGCGGCGGTGGCGTCATGTGCAACTGATGCTCGATGAAACTGCCCAGGGTGTTGGTCAGCGCCACGCTGTACACCAGCAGAATCGGGAAAATGGCAAAGAAGTACAGCAAGGTGATCAGCTTGCCGGCACCGACACCGAAGTGCTCTTCAACCACTTCGGTGATGTCTTCGCTGCTGCCGCGCTTGCCGGACAGCACGAAGCGGGTCAGGCCGCGGTGAGCGTAGAAGGTCATGGGGAACGCCAGCAGCGCCAGGACCAGCAGCGGCCAGAAGCCCCCTACGCCGGCGTTGATCGGCAGGAACAAGGTGCCGGCGCCGATCGCGGTGCCGTACAGGCCCAACAGCCAGGTGGTGTCGTGACGGTTCCAGGATTTGCTGTCTGCACGCGCAGGCGTGCCCACACCCGGGTGGGTGGTGGTGTTTACATCAGTCATCGAAATTGCCTTGTAGTTGTTTTTGTCGCTTCTCTGTAGGCGCGGGCTTGCCCCGCGATCGCGGTATGCCTGATGCTCCGCAATCGCGGGGCAAGCCCGCTCCTACCCTGCCTCAACACTCAACAAAGGCGACCGCCAGGCCGCCGCGCGAAGTCTCCTTGTAGTTGGCATGCATGTCGGCACCGGTATCGCGCATGGTGCGGATCACCCGGTCCAGGGAAATGAAGTGTTCGCCATCGCCACGCAGAGCCATTTGCACAGCATTGATGGCCTTGACTGCAGCAATTGCGTTGCGCTCGATGCACGGCACTTGAACCAGGCCGCCGACCGGGTCACAGGTCAGGCCAAGGTTGTGTTCCAGGGCAATTTCCGCCGCATTTTCCAGCTGCATCGGCGTAGCCCCCAGCACCTCGGCAAGCCCCGCTGCGGCCATGGAACAGGCCGAGCCGACTTCGCCCTGGCAACCCACTTCGGCGCCGGAAATCGAGGCGTTTTTCTTGCACAGGATGCCCACCGCCGCGGCGCTGAGCAGGAAATCGACGACGTCGTTGTCGCAGGCCTCGGGGTTGAATTTCATGTAGTAGTGCAGCACTGCAGGGATGATCCCCGCCGCGCCGTTGGTGGGTGCGGTGACCATGCGCCCGCCCGCAGCGTTTTCTTCGTTGACCGCCAGGGCAAACAGGTTGACCCACTCCATGGCACTGAGGGTCGAGCCGATGACGTTGGGTTTACCCAGCTCTTGCAGGCTGCGATGCAACTTGGCCGCCCGACGTTTGACCTTCAGCCCGCCGGGCAGGATGCCTTCGTTGCGCAATCCGTTGTCCACGCACTCACGCATCGCCGCCCACAGCTTGAGCAAGCCGCTGCGCACCTCGGCTTCAGGGCGCCAGGCCTGCTCGTTGGCCATCATCAGTTCGCTGACGCGCAACTGGTGCTGTTTGCACAAGGCCAGCAGCTCGGCGCCGCTGTTGAAGTCATACGGCAGCTTTACTTCTGCAGCACCGGTGCTGGCAGCACCGATTTGCGCCGCTTCAACGATAAAACCGCCACCGACCGAGTAATAGGTCTGCTGCAACAACGAACCGGTGGCGCTGCTGGCCTCCAGGGTCATGGCATTGGGGTGGTACGGCAGGCTCTCGTCCAGCAACAGCAGGTCACGCGCGCAGTCGAAAGCGACAGGATGATGACCGTCGAGCAACAGCACCTGGCTGTCCTGCAATTGGCTGATCAGCGGGTCGATGCGCTGCGGGTCAATCTGGTCGGGCCACTCGCCCATCAATCCCAGCAGGCAGGCACGGTCGGTGGCGTGACCGACGCCAGTCGCCGACAACGAGCCATACAGGCGAACCTCTACACGGCTGACCTGCGCCAACAGGCCTTGCCCACGCAAGGTCTGGGCGAAGGTCGCAGCCGCCCGCATCGGGCCTACGGTATGCGAGCTTGAAGGCCCGATGCCAATTTTGAAAAGGTCAAAAACACTGATAGCCATACTAATGCCTGCACGCTCAGGCGACGAATGCCACGCTGAAGCGTTTTGAAAAAATTGAAGGGTGTCGCGAAGTTGCGCGATACTGCCCGGCGACTTCGGCGTTGACCAACGAAACTTTCTAAGCAAGCCTTTAGCAGAACTAAACGATGAGACGACAGTTGAATGGCCAGATGTATGTCTGGCTGCATGTATTTTCCTGTGCGGCGCGGCACCTGTCGTTCACCCGCTGCGCCGAAGAACTGCACATCACGCCGGGCGCGGTGAGCCAACAAATCCGACAACTGGAAGAGCGCCTGGGCTTTCGTCTGTTCCTGCGTCGTGCCCGCGGCGTCGAGCTCAGTGCCGAGGGCCAACGCCTGGCGCAAACGGTCAGCGAAGCTTATGGCAGCATCGACGCCGAGCTGTTGCGCCTGGACGCCGGTGAAATCCGCGGCACCCTGCGTTTGCGTTCGATCCCCTCGTTTCTGGCCAAATGGCTGACCCCGCGCCTGCCGCGCCTGCAACAGCGCTACCCGGACATCCAGCTGCGGCTGGTGGCCGAAGACAGCAGCCAGGCCTTACGTGAAGGCGACTTCGACCTGGCCATCGACCTTAACGACGGCAGCTACCCCGGCATGCACTCGACGCCGCTGCTCGATGAGCAGATATTCCCGGTCTGCTCACCTGCCCTGCTGCGTGGCCGCCCGCCGCTGCATGGGCCGAACGACCTGGCGCACTTTCCCTTGCTGCACGACATCACCGCCTGGCGCGGCAGTTCGGAATACGCTGAATGGGAGTTCTACCTCGAAGGCATTGGTGCCAGTGGCCTGGATGTGCGGCGCGGGCATACCTTCAACCGCAACCACTTGACCATTGAAGCGGCCATTGCCGGTATTGGCGTGGCCATTGCCCGGCGCACCCTGCTCAATGACGAGCTGGAACGCGGCACGCTGATCGTGCCGTTCGGGCTGCCAATCGCCAACCATAAACGCTACGTGCTGCTTTACCCGCCAGGCGGCCTCACGCACCCGAGCGCTCGGGCGGTGCATGATTGGCTGGTGGAAGAAGCTGAAAGCTTTCGCGCCTTGCATGCAGCGGCGCAATAGCTCTAGTAAGCCTGCTTCCCCGTAAAGGCATTCAAGGTACGCACCAGAATCACGAAGTCGAGCCACAACGACCAGTTGTTGATGTACTCGATATCCGAGTCCACCCGTTGGATCATTTGCTCGATGTCTTTGGTTTCGCCCCGGAACCCCCGCACCTGCGCCAGGCCCGTCATGCCAGGCTTGATGTTGTGGCGGGCGAAATAGTCGACGATATCCTGCGAGTACAGGGTATCGTGCTGCATCGCATGCGGTCGCGGCCCGACCAGGGACATCTCTCCGGTCAGCACATTGAACAGCTGCGGCAGTTCATCCAGGCTGGTACGGCGAATGAAAGCGCCGACCCGGGTCAGGCGCGGGTCATTCTTCTGCGCTTGTTTGACCACTCCATCTTGCGGCTGATGAACCACCATGCTGCGAAATTTCCAGATACGGAAAGACTCGCCGGTCCAGCCCATGCGTTCCTGACGGAAAAACACAGGCCCCGGGCTGTCGAGCTTGATCGCCAGTGCAACCAGCAACAACACTGGTGAGATAAACAGCAGGATCAGCGCTGCCAGCACCCGGTCTTCCAGGTTCTTGAGGAACAGGCTCATCCCGGTCAGCGGTGTTTCAGACAAGGTCAGCACCGGAATGCCGGCGATTTCGCGGACACTGTGATTGATCAGGCGCAGCGAAAAGATGTCGGGCACCCAGTTAACCGAAATGCACTTGTCGAGTAACTTCAGGTACACCTCGTTGATCACTTCAGAGCCACCCAGCGGCGTCACCAGGTACACGGTACGGATGCCATGCTGGGCAACAATCTCATCAAGGTCGGAAATGTGTCCAAGTATCGACAGGCGTTGCTTGGCATCTGCGTGTTCTTTATCGCGCTCTTGCCCTTCATCGAGCAACACGCAACCGACAATACGCTCGCCGAACCAGGGGTTGTTACTGATCTTCTGATGCAGAAAGTTCGCCAGGTCGCCTGCGCCGATGATCAACGCGTTTTCCATCCGGTAAGCGTTGGCCATGAAGCGCTTTTGCACTTCGCGCACAGCAAAATGCAAAAACAGCTGCACGAAGTAGCCAATGACAAACAACTGCCCGACCAGCATCCGTGAATAGTTCTCGCTGGTTTTCGTCAGGAACGCCATGACCATCAGAAAACAGAAGGTTGCCGACCAGGCCTTGAACAACCTGAACGCCTTGATCGAGAGGCCGACGTTGCTGCGGTAAATGGCATAGTGGTCATAGATGACCGCCAGGGCGCCAATCAACAACAGCAGCATGATGACGTAGTCGGAGGTGATATAGCCGATCTGGTCAACGATCAGATACCAGGCGACACCCGTCACCGCAATACCGTCGAGGCCCGCCTGAATGGCGTTACTGACGCTGCTTCTTCGCTGGAGTAGAGAACGACTGCTTCTGGGTTCGAAAACCATTCTCAGACCTCATCAATTTGAGATACCAAACGCCTTCCTTTCAAACACAATCGATCAAAACCCAACGATCAACGACTACAAAAACCACCGTTTGACACTGCAACGCCAAACAATAGTGTGCTCAGACCCCGACGAGTCAGCTCGACGGATGTCTCTTTTGAATCAAACAGACAAGTGAAGTCGCCACACACCCCAGGCGCCGAAAGCGGGATACCGTAGCTCGCCCGATCTAGTGTTCACTGCTCAAGGGCGTTTGATATCACTGTAGCAGCACCCAGCCGAGTGGGCGGTTTGATTCACTCTTGCCATAGCTTTTGGCCGATTCACGCGCTCCGGGAACTGCGCGCCGCCCCGCCCATCGTCGCCTTGGTGCAACGCAGGGTGCGCAACAGAAACAACGGATTGCCAACCACATAACGCATGAACAGGCGCTTTGGCTCCCTCACCAAGCGGAACAGCCACTCAGCACCCAATCGACGCAACCACTGCGGCGCACGCGTGACCTTGCCGCCAAGAAAATCCAGGATCGCCCCACCACAGATAATCAGGCACGGCCCACCACCGGCCGCCAGCCTGGCAGCAATGGCCTCCTGCTTGGGCATACCCATTCCCAGCACAATCAACTCCGGCTGCAGGTGCTGCGCCAGCTCGATGTAGGTGTCTGCCTCGGCAAAACCATGCTCAACCGATACCACCTGTACGCCGAACAAGGCTTCGCTGCGCTGAGCGGCCTGGCTCAGGAAAGGCTCCTGGGTGCCCCAGAACGCCACCCGCCGCCCCTTGAACGCCGCCAGTATCTTGGGAATCAAGTCGGTGCCGTTCATGTTCAGCCCGGGGGCCAGGCCGATGCGGCGAAACAGAATGGCCATACCGGAACCATCACGCAGCAACACATCGGCTGCCATCAGTGCGTTGCCATAGTCGGCATTTCCGGCCACCAGGTTCATGGCATGGGCATTGACGAAGCCCAGCACCGTTGCCGAGCGTGGCGCCGACAATGCGCCAATCAAGCCCTGCTCATCGCTACTGTCATGCACCACGCGCAACTTGGTGATAATGGCTTTCCAGCGCTGTTGTCCTGTCACGTTGTCCATCAGCGGTCATCCCGTTTCGAGCGCACCCATTCAACCTGGCGTTTGAGCAGAAAGCCCACATACAGGGGGATCTTTTTCATCGCATAGAAGGGTGCATACATCAGCACCGAAAAAGCGATCAGCTCGCGTGAGAAACGACTCCAGGCCAGCAGCACAGCGACACCCAACAGGGCCATCGCTGCCGTCGCGATCTGCGCCGGGGCTGATACCTTGAACAGCAAGAAGGCGAGCCACGACACCACGAACAGGGCCAGCAACGCCAGGGTCAGTAACGCCAATGGCGGTACCAGCAGGTCCAGGGTCATGGCCAGCAGTTTGCCGTTACGCCGGGCAACCGAGGCCCCAAGCAGCCTTGGCACCTCGGCCAGCAGCACGCCCAAATGGCCGTGCTCCCAACGCGTGCGCTGACTACTGAGACCTTCATCATTAGCCGGGAAATAACTGATCACCTGGGCCTGCGGGCAAAACAAGGGTGGCTTGGCGCTGCGACAGAAATCCAGGCCCAGCTTCAAGTCTTCCACCAGGTGACCGTTGGCCAGGTCGGCCAGCACCAGGTCGCGCCAGACAAACGCCATGCCCGAGCCCATCAATTGGCAAGGCAAGCCCAATCGTGCCCACCCCAGCGGGCGGACGAGGTTTTTCACCCGCCAGGCGAACTCGGCAATCTGCACCTTCAGCCCCGTGCCTTGCGGCGCACGCATCAGGTAGAGGGCTTGCACTGGCCGCTCAGCCTCGATACAGCGCCGGGCCAGTAGGTCAATGGCGCCCTCGCCTACTTGGCAATCGGCATCGACGATGATCACCACCTGCGGTGCATCTGCCGCCAGATGGCGCACGCCGAAGTCCAGCGCATAGCCTTTACCACGCAAGTGCTCATCGTAGCGCCCAATGACTTCGGCCCCTGCCAGGCGAGCCAGATCGGCAGTGTCGTCATCACAGTTGTCTGCCACCACCAGCAGCCGATCACCTTCAATCAGTTGCGCAGCAATGCTGGCCAGCGTCGCGCCGATCAGTGCGGACTCGTTATGGGCCGGCACCAACACCGCCAGGCGCGGGCGCGGCGCGCTTACCGGTGCGGCCGCGCGGCTGGGCAGGCAGGCCAGCACGACCTGGGCGAACAGCACCAGCACCGGCAACAGCGCAAGCAATGCCAGTGCACTGAGCATCCAGGTCAGTAGGGTCATCATGCCAATGCCTTGAAGTAACTGGCCAGTTTGGCCGCTTCGGTATCGATATCGTGCCGTTGCAACACGCGCTGATAGGCCGCTTCGCCCATGCGCTGCAGCGCCTCGGCCGGTTGTTCGAGGCAGTCGGCCATGGCCACGGCCAGTTCCTCTACGGCCCCGGCTGGAAATAGCCAGCCGCTCTCCCCTTCGCGCACCAGTTCCGGAATACCTGCCACATAGGTGGTCAGCACCGGACGGCGCAAGGCCATGGCTTCCATGATGACCACCGGCAGCCCCTCAGCAAAACTCGGCAGCACCAAGGCCCGCGCAGCGAGAATTTCTTCGCGCACCTGCGCGCTGCTGATCCAGCCGGTGATACGCACCTGTGCCTGCAAGCCATGCCGGGCAATCAGCGCCTCGATGTCCGCGCGCATCTCGCCATCACCAGCCAGGACGATTTCGAACGGTACGCCTTGAGCAGCCAGCCTGCGCGCGGCTTCCAGCAGCAGAAGCTGGCCCTTTTGCTCGCACAGGCGCCCTACGCACACCAGCCGCGGCGCGCTGGGTGCAGCAACCGCATCAACCTGATGAAACGAGCGCTCCAGGCCGCAATGCACGACTTTGACTTTTGCCCAGTGACCGTGGTCGACCCAGCGGAACAGTTGACTGCGACCATAAGAGCTGACCGCCGCAACAAACGCCGCCCGCTGGACCTTTTCGCCCAGGTAGAGGAACTGCGGCTTATCGAACTCTTCCGGACCGTGCACGGTAAAGCTGTAGGCCGGTCCGCCGAGGGCGTTGGCCAACATCACCACCTCGGTGGAGTTGGTGCCGAAATGCGCGTGCACATGCTCGGCGCCAAACGCCTGCATCCACTCCAGCACTTGGCACGCCTCGGCGACGTATACCAGATGATAAGGCCAGGGGCGATCGCCCCTCCAGCCCATACGCAGGGCCAGCCACAGGGTGGCGAAAAAGCGCCGTGGTTGCGCACGCAGCACCTGCAGTACCGGCTTTAACAGGCCCTTGATACCGCCTTGCAGCACGTAGCGGGTTTTCTCCCGCTCCTCCAGGTCTTCGGCGTCGTGCAGCTCGGCGTCCCAGCCGCGCAGGGCAATGCGTTGAATGTCCACACCCTGGCGCTCCAAGGCCAGAATTTCGCGGCGAATGAAGCTATGGCTGACCTTGGGATACTGATTGATGAAATAAGCAATTCGCATAGGAACCCGACTGAATACCCGCGTAATGAATGCCCTGGCTCAGGCGGTTTTTTGTTGTTCGCCATTGGCCGCAAGCGCCGCCTCGATATGGCCAAACACCTCATCCAGCAACGCCTGACGCCGGCGGTACATGGCGCGTTTTTTCGGCGCGATGTCTTCCATCGAGCGCATCGATGAAGTGAGGGGGAAGCTGAAAAAATCCTCGCGCGTCGATGGAATGGCGCCATGTTCCAGCCAGATAGCATCGTAATTGGCCGTCAGTTCCTGGGCTTTTTCCACGCCAAAATAGTGATGCCGATGGTGGCGGCAGGCATCACTGACGGCGTAAATAGTCTGCGCGTCGACGACTCGGGCAACGCACTTGACCGCTTCGATCAGAAAGCTTCTGGGGCGTAACCCTTCAAAGTCCTTGGTCAGGTCGCGATAGATCGCCAGTGAGCGTTCGCTGTCGATGCCTTTGTGAATGCCCTGAACCGCACCGATGAACACACACAGCCCGGTTTCCGTCTGGCGCAAGGTGAAGGCCAGTGACGCTACGCGTACCTCACCCTGAAAAATGTTCAGCACCAGCTCGCCTTCGCGCTGGAACCAGATCGGCCGGTCCAGTACCAGGGTGCAACCGCTGGAATAGCGCGACAAGTCACACAAGGTCATGTGCTGTTCGCGCCCTAGCAGCAACAGCGGCGGGAACTGCTTGGCAACCACTTCATAGTGCGACGCCACTGCTTCGAGCCGCTCATCGGCATTCCAGCTTTTGCTGATGTAGGGCCAATGCACCACGCCAATGCTGTCGATGCCAAGTTTTTCAAAACCGTCGTTACCCAGGGTGTTCGACATACGCCGTAAAAAGGCGGTCAGGTCAGACCACTCCCTGGTAATCAGCACCATCAACTTGAATTTGTTGTTCAACGCCCGCAACGAATAGCCGGGATGCAAGGTGAGTACACTTTTCGCTATCGATCGATAAATCATAGGCATCTCACTTGTACTCGATCAAAACCGCCTTGCCGGCACCGAGTCGGTTCAATAGGAACTTCACCTGCCCGAGCATTTCGGGGAATTTCCCCAGCACCAGAAACACCGCCTGCAGCCAGTTCTCGCGTGTCGAGCGATCACCGCGACGGGCCAGACGCAGCGCCTGTAACGGGTAAATCAACAGCAACAACAAACCCCAACTGCCCAGCAGCGCCGTGGCCAAGACAATCGCCAGCGGGATACCCAGGCCCCAGAGCCAGGCTCGGCGCGACTCGCGCTGCCAATGCCGCTCCGGCGCCGCGCCATGTAAGAACGCACCTTCGGCAAAGGCATAGCCGGTGCGCAGGCTGCGTTGCCACCATTGGCTGAAGCGGGTCATGCCGGCATCATGCAGGGTCATTTCATCGGCCAGGCGCCAGACCTGCCAGCCATTGGCGCGCAAGCGCACACACAGTTCAGGCTCTTCCCCGGCGATAAGGTCGGCACGGTACCCGGACATGGCGGCAAAGGCGTCGGCGCGCATCAGCGCATCACCGCCACAGGCTTTGGCCTGGCCGACCGGCGTGTCCCATTCCAAATCACACAACAAGTTGTATACCGAGCGCTGCGGAAAGCGCTCACGCCGACGCCCGCACACCACGGCAACCTGCGGATGGGCGTCGAGAAAGGCTTGCGCGGTCGACAGCCAGTCGGCATCCACTTCGCAATCACCGTCGACAAACTGCACGTAACGCATCGCCGGCAACACCTGCTGCAAACAGGCAAAGCCTTCGTTGCGTGCCCGCGCGGCGGTAAACGGCCGGGCCATGTCCAACGCCACCACCTCAACCCCGCGTGCCTGCGCCATGCGCACAGAGCCGTCGGTGGAGCCGGAGTCCACATACACCAGTTTGTCCGCCTGCCCCGCCAACGAGGCCAGGCAGCGTTCCAGCCGTTGGCCTTCGTTGCGACCAATCACCACTACGCCGATGCCTGTCACCCTGCGCCTCGCTCAACACTGTTCAACGGCCCCACCGATTGGCCACCGTGGCCAATCAGCTGACTCATGAGTACTGCACTGCTTCGCTGTGCTTTTTCGTCTTGATCGTCGCCGGCACACCCACCGCCAGGCAGTTGTCCGGCACATCGATCAGTACCACGGCGTTGGAACCGATCACCACGTTGTTGCCGATGCGAATGTTGCCCAGCACTTTGGCCCCGGCACCGATATCGACATTGTTGCCAAACACCGGCGCGATCGGTTCATTGACGTTCTTCAGGCCAACCACCACACCGTTACGGATACGGCAGTCATCACCGAACTTGGCATAGCCACTGATGACAATGCCGCCAAAATGGTCGATGACAAAGTTGCGGCCGATCTCCACCTCGCACGGCAGTTCAATACCGGTGATGATCTGGACAAACTTGAACAGTATTTTGTAGACCAGCGAGCACAGTTTGCGCAGCAGCGCCGAGCGCACGCCGTAGCGCCAGCGGCCGAAGCGATACACCAGCAACGCCCAGAAGCCCTGGGCTCCCCAGTCACCACCGTGGGCCCGTAAATCCGCACGAATATTGTCGAACATGGCTTCACCTACCGTGTGGGTTGACTGGCGAACCGAGTTGCGAACAACAACGACCAGGTCGCGCGGCTGTGCCGCCAGCAGGCCTTGATCGCTGCCCAGCCGCGCCCTTTGAGCAGCGCCTTGAGGGCCAGCACGCCATCACCCAGACTCACCAGAAACAGATGCAACAACAGCCCGGACAGGCCGTGATGCTTACGGAAGTACAACAGCTCGCTTTCGATTTGATAGGTAGAGATCTGCCGGCTGGCGGCCTCCAGTTCAGTCACCGCCTTGGAACTTTCTCCACCAATGTGCACCACGGTGGTATGCGGGTAGTACACCACTTTCCAGCCCGCCTCCTTGACCCGCTTGCAATGGTCCACTTCCTCGAAATATAGGAAGTAACGTGGATCGAACAAGCCCACCTGTTCGAGCACCTCGCGGCGTACCAGATAAAAGCAGCCGGGCAGCCAGTCACATTCACGGACCGAGGCATGGTCCCAGTCCATCTCGTCGACCATTTGCAGCCCCGGGAAAAAGCGGTCGAGCCCGGTGCGTGACAGGAAGATGTTGAACGGTGTCGGAAAGTAGCGGCAACAGGGTTGCAGGTCACCGTCGCGCCCGACCAGACGCACCCCCAGCACACCACACTCCGGGTGCTCATCCATATAGGCAATGGTTTTACCCAGGGTGTCGTCCGCAACAAACGCATCGGTGTTAAGCAGCAAGGCATACTTGCCTTGCAGATGGTCGAGCAATTGATTGTTGGCACGGCCAAAGCCGACGTTGTTCTTGTTGCTCAGCAAGAATGCTTCGGGGCACACCTCGGCCAGACGCTCCAGCGAGTTGTCGACCGAGGCGTTGTCGACCACCAGATAACTCGCCAGCTGTTCGCCATTGGCCTGGCGCAACGCGTCAAACATCGGCTGCAGCAAACCCGCGGTATTGAAATTGACGACCAGCACATCGACAGGCTTGCTCTGCATGGTGTCATTCCCCGAAAAAATACTGGCGTCTGTACGCTTCGAGTTTCGGTTCCAGTTCAGCGTCGTAAAGACCCTTGCGTTGCTTGAGCAAGTCTTTCCACGGGTAGGCCTCGCAGCGTTCCTCAACCCGTTTGAACAGCTCATCGGTACTACAGATGACCTTGGCCGGATTACCCGCGACCACGGTGCCCGGTGGTACATCTTTAGTGACGATAGCGCCGGCGGCGACAATCGAGTTGGGGCCGATGGTTACCCGCGGCATGACAATCGCACCATGACCGATATAACAATTGTCACGCACATCGATATAGCCTACCGAGTCGAGGTGCTTGTCATACAGGTAACCCAGCAAGAGCACGACCGCATCGTGGCCAATCAGGGTGCAATCCGACAACCCGACCTGGTTGCCCAGACGCACCATCCTCGGGTCCGTGATATTGCAACCGGGGTTGATAAAAACGTTGGTGCCCACCGAGTGAAAATTGCCCCAGCGGCTCAAGTACTTGCCCCATTCCCCCGCATCAGGTTTGCAGAACTTTCTGTAGGTTGAGCCTCCTCGCCCGGTTGAGTAGACATACTGCGTCATAGCACTCCGCATCCATCCAAACATACTGCTACCCTCGCAAATAAAGCACCCTGAACTGTCCCTGAGTGGCATTCGGTCTCATTCTTGTAGGCGCTGACCGAACCGCACTCACCCGCTACTACCGTGCAGCTGCCAGCCCGTCGAAGCGCCAGCCTGATCCCGCACGACTCACACCGCCTGGCTGTTCGCTGCCTTCATCTTGTCATTGAGGTGATCGGCCAGCCGTAGCGCGAATTGCAGCAGCGGCATGGTCGGGTTTGAGGCGCCACCAGTGGCAAAAATGCTGCTGCCCGCGACATACAGGTTCTCGGTGCCAAACACCTTGCAGTCCGCATCGACCACACCGTGTTCTGCTGAAGCGGCCATCCGCGTGGTGCCCATGTGGTGGGCATGGGGCGCCATTTTCAGGGGGAGCTGCGTGTCGTAGACAAAGTCGTTGAGCTTGACGTACCCCAATCCCATCGCAGCAAATTGCTTGGCCATTTCGCTGCCGATGCACTTGATGGTGTGTCGGTCGCCATCGCTGAGCGCCCAATGGACATTGACCTTGGCCACGCCCAGCGCGTCTTTCTCGTCGAGTAGCGAAACACGGCTTTGCAGGCTGGGGAACTGCTCGATCAGCGTGCTGAGCACGCCGTCGCCCGGGCAACTGAACTTGGCGATGAATTCAATCTTGCTGGCAACGCCCATTTCGCAGGCGAGGTTTTCCAGGAAGTTTTTCACTTGCGCGGTTCTGCCGTAGGTTCGAACCTGCGACAGCACCTCAGCCAGGACATTGCCTTTGCCTGCCTGGTATTCCGCCACAAAGGCATCGGTGGTGAAGTACTGTCGAGTCTCGGTGTCCTGGCCGTTGCTGAGGATAAAGGTGCCCATTTCGATGTTCAGGTGCTCCATGAAACACCCGCCAACCAGCCCTTCCTTGCGTATCACGCCGGCGTCTGCCAGCGATTCGCTGTTGAGCAGTTGCCGGGCATTCTCGATGGCCCCGGTAGCCAGTACGAAGTAACTGGCCTGCAGCGGTTCACGATTCTGCTCGTAGTCAGACACCAGCACACCGGTCAGATGCCCTGAGGCTTCATCGAACTGCAGATCGACGCAGTTGCAATTGATGAAGACATCCAGCCCCGGCGTCTGCTCCAGGGCCGTTGCATACTTTTGCGCGAAACGTGTCGGCGGGCTGAGCAGGAAGCGGTCAGCATCGAACTCCCCGCCCTTGAGGCCGACGTTTATCGCTTTGAAATCGGCACCTTGCGGCAAGTCGACGATCGCCATGGCCGCAGGCAGATAGCGCTCGATCTGCGCATAGTCGATCGGCCAGCCTGGCAACTCGCCGGGCGGGGGAACGGCAAAATCAGACGCTTCAAAAGGACGGCAGCGACCGGCCCAGTGATTGGAGGTACCGCCCAGATAGCGCAGGCGCGTTTCATGGGGAAACATATCAATACCCGTCGACTCGCACTCATAGAGCGCTTGCGAATGCGACGAATATTCGTGCCCACCGCCCTCGATCAGCACCACCTGCCAGCCGGCCTGTGCGAGTTGCAAGGCCAGGGTAATACCGGCCGGCCCGGCACCGACGATGCACACGTCATAGCTGTCGCGCAGCGCTTTTTGCGCCTGATAGTCCTTGATCATGCGTGAGCTTTCCGAAAATGCTCAGCGGGCAACACCCAGCCGTTGATCAGGACAAACCCGGCCGTTTCAGGTTCAACAGGTTTGCGCGCAGCCTCGCCGCAAAGGCCGAACACTGCCCCGCCTACACTCAACAGGACACACCGACCCAGAAAGCCTCTGCGATTCAACAGCGGAGTACAAAACTGCAGCTTCCCCATGATCTCAAGACCTTTGTCGTTCTAGTTATCCAGACATCAAAGCCATTCAAAGAAACGCGTCGCCAACAGTCCACACAGCGCGCCGACCGCCATCATCGGCAGCACGACAAGTTCACGCTTGAGGTCGAAGAAGCCGAGTTTGCAGTTGACGTAAACAATCAGCACCAGCGTCGGGAAGGTATGCAGCGCCACGCCCCAGATCGCCAGGTTCACGCCCCCAATGGTCAGCAACAGCGGTAGCAATACCCACAATGAAACCAGCCGGATCACGTTATCCATGGCCTGGTACTTGGTGTGTCCCAAGGCAATCCAGACCTGGTGAGCCAAGGTATAGCGCAAGGTGAAGAACGATAACGACAGTATAGCCAGCATTGGGCCGGCGCCAGCGTAGCGTTCATCGTACAGCCAGTTGATGAGCATCGGGCTCGCGGTCAGGAACCCTCCACCGATAAACAACAGGCCCAAGTCAGCCAGCAGCCTGAAACGATGATAGAGACTTTTCAGGCGCTCGCTGTCGCCTTCCCTCGCCGCTTCGCTGAATACCGGCAAGGACACGCCCACCACCAGGCGCATCAGCCCCATTTGAATGGAGTTGAGAATCAGGATGGCAATGGAGTAAACGCCCAGCTCCGCCGCCGTCATGCTGGCGCCAAAAACAATTCGGTCGCCGTACATGGCCAGTACCCCAACGATCGACGACAGCAGGATCCAGCGGCCAAAGGCAACCAGTTCGGCTGCAGCAGATCGGTCCCAGTGCACACGGTTTCCTGGCCCGTGCAGCGCTACGTGACTAAGGACAGTGCCGACCAGCGCGGCGACCAGCCCGGCGACCACCAACGCCCAGATCGAGCGGGTCAGGTAGCCGATCACCAGCAT
The DNA here is from genome assembly GCF_052147955.1 of Pseudomonas sp. NUPR-001. Taxonomy (NCBI): domain Bacteria; kingdom Pseudomonadati; phylum Pseudomonadota; class Gammaproteobacteria; order Pseudomonadales; family Pseudomonadaceae; genus Pseudomonas; species Pseudomonas sp. NUPR-001. The sequence goes on along the minus strand of NZ_CP197353.1, from coordinate 2,662,641 downwards.
CGCTACCAGGCCGGCGACCTGCGACGTCAATTCGATCAGCACCACACGCTTGAGTTGGAAAGAACGCACTGCGACGTCTATGTTTGTTGATTGCAACCCGGAGATGATTGCCGAAATACCAGTGATTGCCATGACCAAAGGCAGTTCGGGCGCCGCGTAGGTGGAATCGGCGGGCCACAGCTGCGCAGCCTGGCTCAGCCACATCCCCAGCGCAATCAATTGGACCACGGCAAACAGTATGACGCTGCGCACCAGTTGCACTGTCCAGGCGGTGTTGAGGAACAGCGGGTCGTCACCCCGTTGGCTCTGGATGATGTTTTGCCGCAACCCCACGTCGGATAGCAAATGAAGGAGTACCAGCAGCGTGGTGGCGATGACCATCACACCAAACATTTCCGGTACCAGCAGGCGAGCGATGATCAGGTTGCCGCCCAGGCGCATCGCTTGCGACGCCACCAGCGAAATCAGGTTCCAGACCCCGGCGCCAATGGCGCGTTTGCGAAGGCTGGCAGGTGGTGACACATCAATCGCCGTCATGTAATCAATCCCTGACTGAATGGCTAGAAGTCACTATAGTTTCATTTAGCCATGATGCTAGCCGTCATCCACCCATGGATAGGTGCCCATAGCCGATGCCTGAACATTTACGTGCGCTTGTCGTCATTCTGCTTGTGGCTGGCGTGGTCTTCGCCATGGCCCGGCGGCCGGCAACCGACCTGATTGCGTTAAGCGACTTCAAGCGGCGGCGCAATCTGTGGTTCGTCTTGACCATCGTGGCATTTGTGTCTCACAGCTTCTGGGTGTACGCCGCCGCTGCTGCAGTGCTGCTGACCCTTGCCAGGCGCCGTGAACGCAATCCCATGGCGCTGTTCTTCATATTGCTGTTCCTCATTCCGCCGGCCATGGTGCCGGTCTCCGGTTTCGGCCTGATCAATTACCTGGTGGATGTGAACCACGTCCGCCTGCTGACCCTGTGTGTGCTACTGCCCGTCGCCCTGAGCGTGCGCAGACGCAGCGATACCCTGCCCTTTGGCCGCACCTGGCCCGACCGCGTGCTGGCCGCAAGCCTAGTGCTGATGATCCTGTTGTACTTGCGCGACACCTCGATCACCGACACCTTGCGCCAGGTGTTGTACCTGTATGTCGATGTGTTCTTGCCGTATTACGTTGCCAGCCGCGCCCTGAAAACCATCAGCGACTTCAAGGATGCCTTGCTGGCGTTCGTGCTCGCCTCGTTCGTCCTGGCGCTGATCGGTGTCGCCGAGTTCATGCGCCATTGGTTGCTGTACAACGGGCTGCTCGAAGCCATGGGCGTGCAATGGGAAATGTCCGGCTACCTGAGCCGCGGCGGCTCATTGCGTGCCAGCGCCACCACCGGGCAGGCGATTGTCCTCGGTTACGTGATGAGCGTGGCGATTGGTTTGTTCCTGTTCGTTCAGGGCTATGTGCGCAACCCGCTGCATCGCTGCCTCGGTGCCCTGCTGCTGGCCGCCGGGCTGGTCGTGCCGTTGTCACGTGGCCCCTGGATCGGCGCCGCGATTATCGTTGTCATCTTTGTCGCCACGGGCAAAAGCGCCGTCAAGCGCCTGGGCCTGCTGGCGCTGGTCGGCGTGCTTTCGCTGCCGCTGCTGAGCGTACTGCCCGGCGGCGAAAAGATCCTCGACATGCTGCCGTTCATTGGCAACCTTGAGAAGGAGAACATCACCTACCGCGAGCGTTTGCTCGACAACTCGTGGATTGTCATTCAGCGCAATCCGTTGTTCGGTTCATTCGATTTTCGCAACACCCCGGAAATGCAGTCGATGATGCAAGGCGGCGGCATTATCGACATCGTTAACACCTATATCGGCCTGGCACTACGGATTGGCCTGGTGGGCATGACGCTGTTCGTGGCGTTCTTCGTCACTATCCTGCTGGCAATCCGCAAGAGCATGCTGCTGGTTCCCGACAAAGACGACGAACAACGACAGCTCGGGCGAGCGTTGCTGGCCACACTGGTCGGCATCATGGTGATTATTTTCACCGTCAGCAGCATCACCGTTATTCCCGTGGTGTACTGGTCGATCGGCGGCCTGGGCGTGGCCTATGCGCAGATGGTCCGCACGCTCAGGTACAGCCCGGCCGCAAGCTCCGCCCGCACTGCCCTTCAACCCAGGTAATGCCAATGAATGGATGCACTTCACGCCTCGGTATTCGAGGCTCGGCACTTGTTAGCCTGATGCTGTTGTCGTTCACCTGCATGGCCAGTGACTGGCGTGTCAGCGTCGATGAACGCAATGGCCTGCCTGTCCTCACCCGCGGCGGCGGCCAGGCAATGATTTCCACGTTCGATTTTTGGGGCGCCAACTGGGGATGGACGTGGATGCCGGTCACCTTCAAGGTCGAGGCCCCCTATCGCTACAGCCTGTCGGGCAGCAACAAAGCGCTGGAATTTGATCTGAATGCCGATATCCAGAAGCAGTCAGCACAGACGATGAGCTGGAATTTCGACCTCAACGCACACAGCCGGCAGGCGGATATCATCGGCGGCGGTATCGTTTTCAATTTCGATCCAGGGTTGATCGCCGGGGAAATGGGTGATCCGGTGTTGTTACCCGACAATCGCGGTTGGTCGTGGGGTAAAAATGCCCAGGGCCCACGCGTCGAGATGCGCTTTGAGCCGCCACTGGCGAAGGTGTATTTCGAACGCGGCAACACCGATGAAGTGCGTGCATTCTTCTACAAAGACAGCATTGCCGCTGGCCGTCAGCAGATCAAAGCGGTGATGAACCTGACCGGCGACATTGCCCTGAGCCCAACGGTCAGCGAGCGTTTCGGCCTGGCCAAGCCTGATTCATGGCCAGACGATCAGCTCGACTGGCGAACCTCTCCGGTTGACCTGTCGTTTCTCAATGCCGCAGAAAAGCCGGCGGGCAAACGCGGCTTTGTCAAAGCTGACGGCGAACGGCTGCTGTTTGCCGACAACACACCGGCACGCTTCTGGGGCACCAACCTGTCGGCCTACGCGATCTTCCGCAGCTCCGATGAGGAAATCAAACAACAAGCCAAGCGCCTCTCGGCCCTGGGCTTCAACCTCGTGCGCCTGCACCACCACGACTCGGCCTGGGTGCTGCCGAACATCTTTGGCGACGGCCAGGTGGTGCACGACACCCAGCGCCTGGATGCCGAGGCGCTGCGCAAGATCGACTGGTGGATCAAGTGCCTCAAAGACGAAGGCATTTACGTCTGGCTGGACATGCACGTACAGCGCTCATTGACCGCCAACGACAACATCTACGGCTTCGATGAACTGGCAAACGCCAACGCCAAGGACGACGATCCGGTCAAACGGGTCGAACTCAAGGGCTACGCCTATGTGAACTTAACCATCCAGCAAGCGATGAAACGCTTTGCCGCAGATTACCTGACCCATGTGAACGCCTATACCGGCCTTGCCTACAAGGACGACCCGGCGATTGCCGCGGTGTTGATCACCAACGAAAACGACATCACCCATCACTTCGGCAACGCTCTGTTGCCCGATAAAGGCGTGCCCAAGCACAACCGCCTGTACATGGACGAAGCCAAGGCCTATGCCGCCCGCCACGACTTGCCCAAGGAGCAAACCTGGCGCTCTTGGGAGCACGGCCCGTCGAAGCTGTTTCTCAACGACCTGGAGCGGCGCTTCAACGTCGATATGATCGAACACCTGCGCAGCCTGGGCGTCAAGGTGCCGATCGCCACCACCAGCACCTGGGGCGGCAATGGCCTGAGTTCCTTGCCGGCACTGACTGCCGGTGATGTGATCGACGCCCACAGCTACGGCGGCGTAGGGCAACTGGAGAAGAATCCGCTGAGCAGCGACGGCATGATCAACTGGCTGGCGGCGGCGCAGGTGGCGGGCATGCCGATGACCGTCACCGAGTGGAACGCCGAACCCTTCCCGACACCGGACCGCCATTCGCTGCCGCTCTATGTTGCCGGCACCGCCAGCCATCAGGGCTGGGATGCCATGATGCAATATGCCTACAGCCAGGAAACCTTCGCCAGCGAATACGTGTCAGCCAGCAACTGGCATGCTTATAACGACCCGGGGCTGCTGGCCACCCTGCCCGCCGCGGCCTTGCTCTACCGGCGTGGAGATGTCCGCGAGGCGACCAGCCAATACGTCTTCGCCCCGAGCGCAGAAACCCTGTTCAACCGTGAGATCACCCCGAGCAATTCAGTGCTGCTGCGTACCGCCATGGAAAAAGGCAAATTGCAGATCGCCATGCCCGCTACGCCGCAACTGGCGTGGCTCAAGCCAAGCACCCTCGCCGCCACAGCCCAGACATTCACTGACCCTGAGCAGTCGTTACTGGAGGCGAACGCCAGCGAATCCACAGTCGATACCGGCGAACTCAAGCGCAACTGGCAACAAGGCCTCTACACCATCGACACCCCGCTGACACAAGCCGCCACCGGCTGGCTCGGCGGCAAGCCGGTCAACCTGGGTGACATACAGGTCCAGGTGAAAACGCCGTATGCCAGCGTCGTCGTGCAATCACTGGATGCCAAGCCATTGAGCCAGTCGCGCGACCTGTTGATTTCCCTCGGCACCCGCGCGATTGCCAAAGAAAACGGCCAGACCCCATTTCATGTCGAACCCCTCGAAGGCACGTTGAAGATCAAGGCACCCGCGGGCCTGAAACTGTTCAGCTACACCCGCCAAGGGCCACTCAAAGCACTACCGACGGCTTACCAGGACGGGTACTACACCCTCACCTTCGAGCCGCAACAAATGTCCAATTGGCTGTTCTTGAAATAGGGCATATCGCCATCTACCCTCAGGAAAGGCCTATACCGCCACCGCTTCATCACGCACGGCAGCACCTGATTCACAGATTGCCCACAGACGCCGCCCGGCGTCTGTAGCTCGACAGATTCCAGGAGGGTTGGATGAAGTTTTTGGTTATCGGTGGCGCAGGCTATATCGGCTCGCACATGGTCAAGCACCTCATGGACAACGGCCACGAAGTGGTGGTGGCCGACACCTGCCCTACAGGTCCGCAGATCAAATGGGTCGAACTGAACATCGCCGATGCGCACGCCCTCGATGCGCTGTTCGCCGAGTACCCGTTCGATGCGGTGTTCCATTTTGCCTCGTTCATCCAGGTCGGCGAGTCGGTCTCAGACCCCGGCAAGTACTACCAGAACAATGTGGCGGCCACCCTGACCCTGCTGCAGGCTATGGTCCGTGCTGGCATCAGCCGGTTGATCTTTTCGTCCACCGCAGCGGTGTATGGCGACCCGCAGTATGTACCGATCGATGAAGCGCACCCCAAGGCCCCCATCAACCCCTACGGGCGCAGCAAATGGATGGTGGAGCAGATGCTGGAAGATTTCGACCATGCGCACGGGCTGAAGTCAGTGTGCTTGCGTTACTTCAATGCCGCCGGTGCAGACCCGGAAGGTCAATTGGGCGAATGCCACGAACCGGAAACCCACCTGCTGCCGCTGATACTGCAAGCCGCTTCCGGCCGCCGTGCCTCGATCACCGTCTTCGGTCGTGACTACCCGACACCCGACGGCACCTGCATCCGTGACTATATTCACGTTGCCGACCTGGTATCGGCGCATTCGCTGGCCGTGGACTACTTGCTGGCAGGCGGAGCCAGTACGTGCTTCAACCTTGGCAACGGTCAGGGTTTTTCAGTGCAGCAAGTGATCGATGCAGCGTGCAGCGTGACCGGTTGCCAGATCATGGTCAGCGATGCGCCGCGCCGCGCTGGCGACCCGCCAAGGCTGGTGGCCGATGCCAGCAAGGCCAAGGCCGTGCTGGGCTGGCAACCGCAGTTCGCGTCTCTGGAACAGATCGTTGCCCACGCCTGGCGCTGGGAACTGAAATACCCTTGGTAGGAGCGGGCTTGCCCCGCGATGCGATGTGTCAGCCACATCGCAATCGCGGGGCAAGCCCGCTCCTACCGGTCAATAGTAAGAACGCGGCTGTACTTCGGCCTTGTTCAGCACCGTGCCGATCACGTTGGCCCCAGCCAGATGATACAGGCAGTCTTCGATCTCTTTCTTGTTGTTCACGCCGTTGGCCACTACCAGCAGCACACAGTCGAACTTCGGCAGCACGGTGATGGCGTCGTCAGAGCTCAACAACGGCGGCAGATCGAAAATGCAGATACGCGAGTCATAACGCTCACGCAGGTCGTTGATCAGGTTGTTGACCTTGGGCGAAGACAGCACCTCGGTCGACAACGGCACTGGTTGTCGGGTCGGTAGCACCACAAAGCGCGGGAGGGTCGGGTTGACCAGCACCTCTTCCAGGCTGGCACTATTGGCCAGCAGCTCATTGAGCGACTTTTCCATTGGCAGGCCCAGGCTTGCACCGACACGAGGACGACGCAAATCGAAGTCCACCAGCAACGCGGTCTTGGTGGTGTGGTGGGCAATACTCATGGCCAGGTTGATCGCCAGCACTGTCTTGCCTGCTTCGGGTGTCGGCGAGGTAATGGCCAGCGTGCGCCAGCCATTCTCTTCCATGGTCTGCAGTACCTGAGTGCGCAGCAGATCGAAAGCCCAACTCATGTTCGAGTTCTTGTTGAACGCGACAATGCGATTGCGCTCCAGGTGCTCGGCACGCAGCGGCACGACCCTGGTTTTCACGTAATCGAACTGTCCCAGCACCTCAGGCTGCTCACTCGCAGGCGCAGCCTGCGGCACCTCCGGGGTAACGGCGCTAACCTGATGAATGTTTTTTCCAATCGCCGGTGTGATCCTGTCCATCGCTGCCGTCCCTATTCAAACCGAGCTAATGCTTTAAATAGCAGAAGATCCAACGGCATGTAGAACATGTGCAGGATCACCAGAAATATCGCAAACAACACCAGCGCAGCGACAACCATCAGCTTGCGCCACTTCTTGCGCTGCGCCAGTTCGGCCTGGGTGGAAATGTACGGAACGGCGACCAGCACCCGTTTACCCAGCACGCTCTCCAGGGCGCCGACGCCACGAATGCGCGACTTGATCATTTCCAGCAACATCACCAGCGCACCGGCACCGGCAGGCGCCAGCACCAAGCCCAGGGCGACGATTTTCTTGCGGTTCGGCTTCACCGGCTTCTCTGGCATCAGCGGTGGCTCGAGCAGCACAAAGCGTTCGGCCTTGTTCTCTTGCTCCAGGCTTTCGGTGATTTTCGCGCCCATTTCCTTGGCGCGAATCTCTTCGTATTTTTTGCGCGCATTGTCGTGGTCACGCATCAGGGTCACCAGACCACGCTCAACCTGCGGGGCCTCGAGAATTTCTGCCTCGTAGCCTTCCATCTTCTTCACCAGCTCGCGCTTCTGCTCAGCCAGCGAGGCGATGCGTTCCTGCGCAGCACCGATCCGGGTTCTGACCCGGGCAACGTCGAGGTTCACCGACGCCCCGGCGACAGCACGGCCACCGGAGGCTTCGAGTGCATCGATCTTGCGTTTGACCGCCACCACATCCGGGTGCGCGTCCTTGTATTTGCTCAGCAGCCGCGTGTACTCCGCCTTCAGGCTTGGCAAGTCCTGCGGCAGATCGGCACCCGCACTTCGGGCACTTTCGGTCTTGGTGGCCAGGCCAGCATTGGCCGCCGACAGCTCCAGCTCCAGGTAGCGCAGTTCCTCTTGCGCGGTTTTGTAGTCGCGATCGACTTCGCGGAACTCAAGTTCCGAACGCGACAACATACTCATGCGCAGTGCCTGATGTTCGGGCAAGGCATTGGCGTGGGTCTGCTTAAAGTCGGCCAACTGGTTTTCCAGGCTAGCCAGCTCGGCACCGAGCTTGTTCGCTTCCTGGGTCAGGAACACCGTGGTTTCGTTGGCGCGCTCGGTGCGTTGCTTGAGGTTTTCGTTGAGGAACAAGGTGACCAGTTCATTGGCCACCTCCTTGGCGACTTCCGGACGCTTGTGCTCGAACGACACGTTGAACGCCACCGTCGCCTCGCCACGCCCCTTGACGTAAGTGCTGAGCGAGGCCACCACAATCGAGTTGCGCATCAGGTCAATCTTGTCCGAGTCGCTGAAGCGCCTGCCCTTCTCGGTAAACAGCTGGTACTTGTCGACAATGCGCAGCAGATTCTCGCGGGTCATGACGCGCTGGCGAATGATCTCGATGCGCTCATCGGCAAAGGTGTTGTTGTTCGCAGACACCAGGTCCGGGGAAATCTGCTGCGACTCCACCAGAATGGTGCCGGTCGATTGATAGATGGGGGGGACGGTCACCGCGACCACCACGGTCACCGCGAGGATGACCACGATGCTCAAACCCAACAGCAGGGCTCGGTCCTTGATAATGGCTATGTAATCGTTGAGGGACATCTCGTATTCAGATTTCATAGAGGCCACACTGCCGAAATTCAGAGGTCGGGAAGTCTGTAGGTCAGCGTCAATCCAACGACTGTTCCTACAGCATCGGGTAAGCCGTCTTGCTGGCGTTCCTTGTACATCAACGATAGGCGCAGATCCCAAAAAGGCGAGAGCTCGCGGCTGGCCCATACGCTGTACGACTGATAGGTATTGGGCGTTTGCCCTTTACTGTCTTGCCATGACGCTTCGAGGCCGACGCGACTGGTCTCGTTCACCGCATAACTCCAGGTACCACGCACCTGATCGATCTCGGCGAAACCGCCCTCGGCGTTGGCGACGGTGCTGCGCTCGGCGCTGATGCTGGCGTCTGCGCGATCACCAAGGTAGCGCAGGGATAGCCCCCCTTCGCCACGCTCACCGCCATCATCGCCGGAGGCTTTGTTCATGCCCACATGCGCAACGCCTTCCAGGCGCTCGGAGAACTGGTACTTCACCCCGACCGTCGGCGTGTAGTTGTTCACCGCCGACGAGGTGCTGTCATCATCAGGCTCGTAACGCCTGACACCAATGCCGGTGAAGAACGCCGTGCGCTCGCTCCAGGCGTAGGTCAAGGTCACGACACTCGACAGTTCGCTGTAGTCGGTCAGCGAGTCGATGTCGTAGCGGGCACGGCTGTACCGGGTCTCGTTGTCCAGGGTGGTGCGCTCGGTGAGCGCGTGGCTCCAGTTGCCCGCCACCGAGTACATCTTCTGCGTGCCGTCGGTGGTCACCACACCGGTGTCCAGCACGGTGCCCGACAGTGTCGAGCTCTCGATGTACTGCGCCAGCAGACCGTAACCGCCTCGCTCGGTTTTACGCTGCCAGCCCAGGCTGACATTCGGGTCTTCACGGTCCGAGACAATGTCGGTGTCGGACGAGCGCAGCACGTGCAGGCCCAGACCAAAGCGCAACTCATCGCGATCGTACGTCCCGACCAGGCTGTAGTCAGGCGCGATAATGGTGTTGGTGACGCCCTTCTCGTCCGAGGTCAACAGCAAAGGATTGCTGTCGTACTCAACCGTGGTCGGCACCGCCACCGAGGAATGCCAGATGGCCGCCTGAGCCCCGTGCGGGTACGGCAAGATCAACATTGCCGTTGCAACACTGGTGATTCGTAGGCGCGCCACTCGCGGTGTCGAAACTTCAGGCCCAGTCAAGGTACGACCAACGTATCGCCGGCCTGAAGTTGGATGTTGGTGGACATGTCATGTCCGGAGACCAAATCCTTGTAGCGCACCGGCAGTATCTGTTGACGATCGCCGTTGCGACGCACCACTTTGATGGCGCTTTCATCCGCGAATTTGTCCAGGCCGCCTGACATGCTCAGGGCCTGAAGAACCGCCGTCGGGCCTGCCATCTGCACTGGGCCTGGTTTGATCACCTTGCCCTGCACATAGACGAGGTTACCGGCGATGCTGGTGACAACAACGCTGACGTTCGGATCAGGTAGGAATTTTTCAAGCTTTTCGGCGACCTCCTTGGCCGCAGTGCTGGCATCCAGCCCGGCAACATCAACGGTGCCTGCCAACGGAAAGGTAATACTGCCATCAGGAAGGACGGTGGTTTCCTGGCGCAGGCTTTCTTCGCCCCAGACCGAAACCATCACTTTGTCACCGGGGCTAAGCAGATAAGCCGTGCCTTTTTCATTGGCAGTGCTCGCACCGGACCAGACCATCAGTACGCAGAGCGTAGAAAACAACAAACGCACCATGGGATCCCTCCGGCCAAGTGGCCTACAAAGAGCACTGAATGAGAACAACGCACAACCTCTCGCTCCACTTCACAGCCCACACTACCGACTGTTATGGCCTGATCGTCCTGCAGGCCTTTCACCGTGACGCCCCAACCGCCCCCTGCAGCGCTGCTGCCTTATGGCTGTTGGCATTTGCAATATAGCAATGGCTTGGGATTTAACAAGGTGCTGGCAAGCCTGACGTCGGTACCCTTCAGGAAGTGCACATACACCTTTCGCATTAGTTGCAATGGTAACGCTCGAGAACAATGTTCACTTACACTTTGCGCCGATTGGCCACTGCAATAAAACCAATCACTGCAAACGCAAATAACCACCCTGCCGTGGTACTCGACACAACGCTCGTTTTATTCACGAACGAGTCGGCAGCCCCGGCGGCACCGCTCAACAGTACAAACAGAAAAATAGACTTGATGAACAGTGTCGAGCGCATAATCCCCTCCAGCAAAGAGGATAAAAACGTTAGTCGGGCGGAAGATTCTGTCGTTGATATTTGGAGCTTATGGGCACTGTGACACTACGTCAATGATCCGACACCATAATAAATCTCAATGGATGCCTATCCACCTCGTCAAATTGTCGTCACTCAGCTTTTGCGTTGCTTGTACCACGGGTGACGAACGCTCTAGGATGGGTATTTGCGGCTGCCCAACAGCTTTTTTCAGCGAGTTTGACAGGGGTGAAAAATAATCAGAATCAGAGGTTCAGAGAACATTCCCGGAAACTTGAATGTCACAATCGAGAGTGCAATGTGTTTCATTGCTGAGAGAACGAACACCAATGCGTTTAATTCGCATCCCGTGATTTGCCGCAGCACCGCCCCTGCTACAGGCAACCCTTTGCACCCTCAGCAGGGAAACAAGTCAAGGGTCCGCTCGACTTCGTCGATATCGATAGTAAAACCATCGCCGTCTGGCGTACCGACGACAAAACCGAAATGCTGATGGTCACGATCGGTCAGGTATTTGTAGTAACTGACGAAGCGGTTGGGCGGCTGCAGCGTCAATAACGCGCCACCTGACTCCAGGACATTGACCCCATGAACCAGCTGGCTACCCTCTACCCCCACCACCATCCTGGCGCCGGCACAGGCGGCGACAATGGCTGGCACCTCGGTTCTGAGCGGGTCAACAATGCGAAACCCCCGAGTTTTATGCAGGTGTTCGGCAATCTGCAGTTCATTGCGCAAAAAGCGCAAATCGCCATCGCCGCCGCGCAACAGGAATACCCCGGGGTGCGACTCATAGCGCACCTGTGAGCGCAGCTTGTCGCCCATGGCCCGGTAGCGTTGGTGCCTGCTGCGATTGTTGCTCATGTCGTCAAACAGCACCACTTCGTGGAAAAACGCACTGCGCAGGCGATACGGGCGCATGTCCAGCAAGTCTTCGTAATCAGGCGCCTGGGTGAATAGCGGATACCTCGCCGACGGCGCAGTGGTCACCGGAACACCTTCATTACAGGCCAGCGCATAGGTCACACAATCTTCCATCAACCAGGTACCGAACCAGGTATTGCCATTTTTCGTGCAGTACACCGCCGCGCGCTCGATCTCGTTCTCCACCAGAATCGGTGGGAAGTTGCTGGGCCGCAACGACACCCAATGGCTGGCATTGCCTTTGTACAGCGCGCCATCGACCATCCACACGTTTTTGATCAAATAACCGCGTGTCGGCCCCTCTTCTAACTTCAGACCGCCTTGCATGGTCTGCGCGGGGTGTACAAACGGAAAAAAACGTTTCGCCTCCCAACCTGTTACGCGCTCCAGCTGATTGGGCAAATAAAATGCCGGTGGCGAAATCGATGTCTCGCCCGGGGCAATTTCCCAGCTTTTTGCGGCGATATGTTTTAAGTCAACGCCGACACTACCAGTTAAGCGCTTTCTGGCCAGGTACTTATAAGCGGCAAGTGTCCATTTGCTTGAGTCAGTAGCCGGTAAATTGCTGAAATTCGAGACATTACTACCCATGAGGCGCCCTCCTTTAAAGCGGGGCCAATTACCAGGCGCAGCGCAATAGTGAGTTCAGCAACGAACGCTATTTAGCTGGATAGAATCCGTTCCATTGCCGGCGGAGATTGTAAGTTGGCGTAGCGACTTCGCAATGTTTCAAGAAACCCTTCACCCGAAGTTTTCGCGCCGTATATATAAATCTTGTGCAAGCCGCCAAATACCATTTCATGGTAACGACTGGCGAATTCTTCATCGCTGGGCCCATCCGGCAGGCCAAGATGCAAGGTCAACTTGTTGCCTTCAACCGCAAACAACGGCGTTTCCCACAGAAATTTTGCAGTGCCTGTTTTGGGCAGTCGCACGAACATGAACGCACTGTTACCCAGCGAATCGATATCACCCCCGCGTCGGCGCTTCCACTTCAATAAGCCATCATCCGGACGCGCCAGGCAAAGTCCGATATCGTAATAGTCGTAGCCCTGCTCCAGCGCCCACTCCAGTGCCATGAAAGTAGTAATGGAATTAACTTCCCGTAGTTTTTTAGCGTCCGAAAAAATAGCTTCACGGTAACCAAAACGCAGGGTGCTCCAATAGCGTTTGCCTTCTCGTGTTATTTCACAACCCAGGTGACAGGCAACGATTTCATCGCCCTGCATAATCAAGTCGAGGCGTCCGACCGTCTTGGCCAGGCGAAACACTTCTTCGGTGGGAAACTGCACGGCATGGATACCCTGCCGGGCGGTGACATACGGCCGAAGCATGAACTCGTCGGCCATCGCGATTTCTTCGTCCGACACCGTCCTGCGCATGGAATACAGCGGCCGGTTCTTGCGAATGCTACGGCGCAGCTCGCTGTCGTAGCGCGAGGTGATATCTTCCAGCGAACGCCCCAGCGGCACCACTGCGCTCAAGTAATGCGGTACGTTCAACGCCCCGGAGGTGGGCATTTCACTGACCACCACCACATGATTGGAGGTGTCAGCTGTGGCCTGGGCCGCAATCTCTGGCGCTGCGGCCTTGTCCAGATGCTTGCCGCCAATCAACAGCTTGGCCATTTCTCGCCGCTGCTTTCTGCCGATATAGAGAAATTCGTATGGGCTTTGCTGCTGCAACCTGAACCTGGCAATCTCCCAGCGCCAAAAGCACGAACGGGCCAGCACCTCTTGTAACCGGCCTGAAACGCGTCTGATCTCGTAGCGCATTGAAGGTGAAATGTATTTCCGGGCTAGTACCGCCAAGTTCTCTTTCATTTCTTCTTCGACGTCCTTTGCTGTTGTCTGGTGGGCAGCTCAGAAAAACATCAGGGTGCAACTCGAATTTCACGCTTATACGCCTGATAAATAAGACTTTATTGGCAATCTAGCTTTATCACATTCAGTAACAATTAAAGATCCAAGGCAACCACTTTGCAAGACACAAATTGCGGCATTTGGCCATTAATTTTATGGCGTCAATTTTCCTTGCAAGCCTGATCTGTACGAGCCTGCGTCTCTATCGGAAGTTCCTCCTCGTTAACGCCTGGCGGGCAAGCCAGCACCCAGCGTAAACAACTATGTACCACCGCTGCCAGGGTTACATCCTGCTTCCTGAGTGCCCTTCAAACAGGAGCACCCAACATGCCCTCGATCGCCCTGGAAAACCCGCACCATCACTTCCTGCAGCGCCAGTTACCCCCCTGGGCCCAACACGCTGTCCCTTCGTTGTGGCATCGCCTGCTCGACGCGGTTGTGCCTGCTCAAGGCACGCTGGACGAACAAGCCGCCTGGTTTGCCAATGCCGCCCCCGATCTGCGCGAGGCAGTTCAAGCCAGCCAGGCTCGCTTGATGCACTCACAACGGACCTTGGCTCGCGCATTGAAAGGGTTGAAAAACATTGCTGAATTTGCCGAACCTTTGCTGGCGCACGCATTGCTGAGCCAGCATCAGTTTTCCGCCTCACTGCGGACCACTGAACTGATCCATATCCACCACCTGTTCACCTGGGAAACCTACGTCAGCAGTAGCGAATGCCGCAGCCTGCTCGAAGCGGCGTTACACAATTTCGAAGAGGATGTGCAGTTCAGCCGCGAAAGCGCCCTGGCGCTGGCCGGCAACATACAGGTGGAGAAAACCAAAGTGATCGGCAAGTCGCCTCTGGGCGACAGTGAAACACGGGTAGACATCACCCTTGACTCCGAGACCTATCAGATCACGCCGCTAAGCCTGGCCCCCGAGGCATTCGCACGCACCTGCCGCGAACTCGACCTTGGCCAGCTTTACCAGGATCACCTCAGCACGCATCTGGCCCCAGCGCACATCGCAACCTTGATCACCAAGGTGCACCAGGACCGCCTGCGCCTGGCGGCAGATATTGCCTACCTGCGTCTACGTATCAACGGAGCAGCTCTGGACTCCGTGCAAGCCATGCTTAGCGACGACACCTCGGCGCGCAGTTGTAGCCAACTGAGCGTGTTCGGTATTGTCTTGCACGAGACCCTGGTTATCGATCTGGATCACGCGGGTTTGCTTCTCTACTTGCCCGGCCAGGACGCTGAGCTGCAGCAGTTCGATAGCCTGCTTACTCTGCACGACCATCTGCGCGACGCTTTGTTGTCGGCTGAGGTGCGCCAGCGTTTTCTCGCCTACATGCCGCACGACCAGCAAGCCACCTTCCTCAGCCGTTTGCACCAGAACCTCGACGCCGATGACCATACGCCCGATGATCAACGCTGGCCTTTGCGAAACGAGGCGGACCTGCGCCTGGCCAAGGTCGCCATCGACGGACAGCTATACGATTTTCTGCACCAGGATGCGCTTGCTCGCCTCAAGGCTGAAGCACGCCAGATAGCAGTGCCTACTGCCGAGGTCGACGAGCAGGAACGTAAACGGCGCCTGGCACTCTGGGAAAGCGTCAGCGTCAACACCCTGATGCTGGCCGGCATGTTCATTCCCGCCGTCGGCGCGCTGATGATCTACGTCATCGCCTACCAACTGCTCGATGAAGCCTACGAGGGCTACCAGGCATGGAGCGTGGGTGACCGCCAGCTGGCGATGCGCCACCTGAAAGTGATTGGCCTGAACCTGGCAGTGATCGGCGGCGTGCATGTCGCCGGCAAATATTTGCCCAAGCTGTTCAACAGCACGCTGATGGAAAACCTCGATCCCGTCACGCTCCCCGACGGCAACCCGCGCCTGTGGAAGCCGGACCTCGCAGCGTACCGAAGCCCGGTGCAGTTGCCAGAAAGCCTCAAGGCTAACGCCCAGGGTCAGTACCGCTACCAGGGCCGTTATTACATCCGCATGGACGGCGCATGGTACGAACAACGTTTTGACGCCGACCTGCAGCGCTGGCGCATCGCCCATCCAACCGATGCGCAAGCCTATCAGCCACGCCTTGAGCACAACGATGAGGGCAGTTGGCGCGCAGAGCATGAACTGCCGCAGCACTGGTCCCCAGCAACCTTGGTAAGGCGCCTGGATCACCGCCTGGAAGGGTTCAACGACGAGCAACTTAAACAGGCCATGCGTATCAGCGGCATCAGCGCCGAGCAACTGCGCTATATACACCTGGCCAATGACCGGATACCAACTTTGCTGGCCGACACACTGCAACGCATGTCGATTGAAGGTCAGGTGCAACGTGCCCTTGGCAACACCCCGGGAGCAGATACCGAAGCACTGTTCGAACAGCTGTACAACGGCTCACTCCCTGCCAGCACCGCGCAGGCGCGATTGATCGCACAGTACCCACGCATCAGCCTGTCGATGGCCAGGCGTTTGCTCGCGCCCCTGAGCCCGAGTGAGCTGCTGGCGCTGGACGGCCAGACGGCACTTCCGGCCTGGCTGCAACACGCCGCTGAACAACTCTCCAGTGACCTGCCTTTGGCACGCGCACTCGAAGGCCTGGCGCTCCCTCGTTTGTCTGGCCGCGATACTGAACGACTTGCCCTGCTGGCAATGCGGCGCTTGCCGGGCTGGCCTTCCAGCCTGCGCCTGGAGTTGCGCGCCGGTAGCGCAGAGGGGCCAGTGCTCGCCGAGGCGGGAACCAACGACGCAACAACGCGGCGGGTGCTGATCAAAAGCGCCGAAGGCTATGAACCCTTCAGTTACGACACACCGCGTCCCGGCGAGAGCACTACTGACCTGTGCACGGCAATCGCACGCACGTTGCCGGCCAAGCTGCGCCAAAGTATGGGCCTTGAGCAATCGGCCGGTGAGACGCTGCGCTTGCGCCTGCTCAAAACTATCAATACCGACCGCAAGCTATGGACACACCGACTGTTCAAGCCTAGCAACGGCTGGCCCAAGCAGACAGGGCTGCGTGGCGGTGCACCCTTAGACCCAACGCCCCCTGCTAACTCAGCACCGCACTTGCGCAGTTCCCTGATCGCACGTTACCGGCGGCTGTTCCCAAATGCCGGCGACCAACAAATCCAGCAACTCTTTTCACAGTGGCAGCGGGAAACCCGCTTCATCTCTGTGGAATTGCAGGCGCTGGAAGACCGCCTGGAAGCCTTGCACCGTGACTTGCGGCTTTGGGCCGGGAACCTCCCCCGGCGGCAACGCGCTATCAGGACCATCACGAACGCCTGGCGACGTATCTCGACCCAGGCGGCATTCAACGCCGAGCAGTTATTCCAGCTCGATCTGGCGCACCTTGAACTGGAAGACGTGGACATCCTTGAGCTGGCCTTGCCCGATGACTTCCAGCACGTGCAAACCGTCGACCTGAGCGGCAACCCGGCGCTGAGTTCGTTGCCGGCCGAGTTCCTTGAGCGCTTCCCGCAACTGAGCTGCCTTTACCTGCGCAATTGCCGCTTCTCGCGCATTCCACAGGTCGCCAGCCCACAAGAGCTGAATTGGCTGGACCTGGAGGGTAACCGCATCACCTGGGATGCCTGGAACCAGGTTGCCCTGAACCGCCTGCAAAATCTGGACATGCTCGACTTATCCAGCAATCCCTTGATCGAGTCGCCCAGTCTGTACGCCATGCCTAGATTGCGCTCCCTGCACCTGGCCAACTGTAGCCTCACCCAGCTCCCTGAAGGCATCGCAACACTCGAAGCGCCAACGCTGATCAATCTGGAAGACAATCAATTCCAGTCACTGCCGCGAAACTTTCATATACCGCGTGCCCACGGGGCGGCCATGCGCCTGCTCAGCGACGCGCTGAGCCCTGCAATGCGAGAGCAGATCACCACCTACTACATGGAAAACGGTGTGGACCTGATGCTGGCCGACAGTGACTACGATGAATTGTTGGAGGGTATCAGCGCCGTGCAGCGTGCACTGTGGGAGCGCCTGCCGTTGGATTTCCGCCGCGACCTGTGCTCGTTGCTCGAAGAGGATGACTACATCGCCGACCCGCAAGGCGCGCAAGCGGCTGTGTGGGCACGCCTGGAGCGTATGGATCGGGACGCCGACTATTTTGCCCGGGCCGTGGACCTGGGCGGCGATCACTTGCTGCAATTGCCGCTGGATTGAGCGCAGCCTCGAGCATCGTCAGTTGCAGGGTTGCAGCTGCCAGGTCTGGTGATCCTGTAACCAGGCCTGCAGCGCCTCGGCAGGCATCGGTCGCCCCATCAAAAAGCCCTGGCCCTGATCACATCCGGCATTGCGCAGGAACTGATACTGAGCCAGGGTCTCGATGCCTTCGGCAGTGATGCGAAAGCCCAGGGCGTGCCCCAAGTCGATGATTGCGCGGGTAATGGCCACCGCGTCATCATCACCGGGCAAGTCCTTGATGAAAGCCCGATCGATTTTCAAATGATCGATGGGTAAGGACTTCAAATAAGCCAGCGATGAGTAGCCAGTGCCGAAGTCGTCCACGGCAGTCGCCACCCCCATGGCCTGCAATTGCGCCAGGGCCGCGCAGGCCTGTTGCTGGCTTTCCATCAGCAGGCTTTCGGTGATTTCCACCTCCAGCAGGTTAGCGGGCAAATCGTAGCGTTTAAGCATCTGCGACAGGCTGGCTACATAGTCACTGCGCTCAATCTGCAAGGCCGCAACGTTGATTGCCACCGGTCCCGGCAAACAGTCGGCGGCACGCCAGGCGGCGATCTGTGCGCAGGCAAGATCGAGCACTTTTTCACCCAAGGGGATGATCAGCCCCGTGCGTTCGGCCAGCGGAATGAACTGCGCCGGCGACACCAGGCCATGCTGCGGGTCGCGCCAACGTAACAGCGCTTCAGCGCCTTTGACGCGGCCACTGAACAAATCGATCTTGGGTTGGTACCACAACTCGAACTCATTGCTTTTCAGGGCCCTGCGCAGGTTGTGCTCCAACGACAGCTGTGCCTGCAAGCGCAGGGTCATGTCGGGGTGATACAAGCGCCAGGCATTGCGCCCGCTCTCTTTGGCCGCGTACATGGCGGTGTCGGCATGGCGCAGCAAACGATCGCTGCTCTGACCATGTT
Organism: Pseudomonas sp. NUPR-001; assembly: GCF_052147955.1. NCBI lineage: Bacteria > Pseudomonadati > Pseudomonadota > Gammaproteobacteria > Pseudomonadales > Pseudomonadaceae > Pseudomonas > Pseudomonas sp. NUPR-001. The sequence continues at coordinate 2,644,207 of NZ_CP197353.1, read as the reverse complement.
CGGGGCACCAGGCCAGGCCAATGCTGCCGGTGACCAATGCGGCGTTACCGTTGAGTTCGAACGGCAGCTGCAGCGCTTGCAACAGGCCTTGCACCTGCTCGATACACACCTGTTCGGCACCGGTTAGAAAGAAGGCAAACTCATCGCCACCCAGGCGGCACAGGCCATCCTGATCATCGACCAATTGCACGAAACGCGCCGTGGCCTGTTGCAGCAACAGATCGCCCATCGGATGCCCAAGGCTGTCATTGACCTGTTTGAAGCCGTCGATGTCCAGCACCAGCACCGCCAACGGCTTGTCGCCACCGATCGCCTGTGTCAGGCGCTGATTGAACAACACCCGGTTAGGCAGGCCGGTGATCAAGTCAAAATGCGCGAGCCGCTCCAATTGCGCCTGCGATTGTTTGAGTTCATGGTTGCGCAAATGAATCAGGCGATTGCTGCGGTTGAGCTGAGCGACGAACACACTGAACAAGCCGGTGCAGGTCAAGGCAAACAGAAACAGCGGCGAGGCGAACAGGCTCATCGACGGCCAGCCACCCAACGGGCGCGCGGCCAGTTGCCAGAGCCCGCCCGGCACATCGACATTCACGGTGACGGCATGTTCGTCGAACAGGTTCGGGTCACCCCAGATCATTCCGCCCGCCGAACCCTGACCATCCGCGCCACGCAGCGCCATCTCGAACCCTGGGTCCAGATCCAGGCCAGCGGCACTGAGCAAGCGGTCAATGTCGGCAACGATCGAGACATTGCCCCAGTACATCTTCACGCCCTTGTGTCCCTTGAGAAACACCGGTCGCCGGTAGATCAGCCCGCGCCCGCCCTGATACAGCTGCACCGGGCCGGCCAGCACCGGACTGTAATGGTCGCGCGCACGTTGCAGCATGGGGTATTGGTCGGGCAACCGCCGGTAGTCAAGGCCGATGACACTGCGGTTGCCAGTCAACGGGTAGACATCGGCAATCACATCGCCCGGGGCCAGGGAAACGTGGCGGATATGCGGCACCGAGGCCATCGCCTGACGCGCCATGTCACGAAAGTGCTCGGAACTGATCTGCCCGTCGGCGCTGAGCAACTGCGCAATGCCTTCGGTTTCACCAAACGCCGAACGCAACTGTGCTTCCAGCGCCGCGCGCACACCCGAGAGCCGCGCCGCCGCGTTGGCCACCAATTCGCTTTCCTGGCGCTGCACATCCAGACGCCCCAGGGCCACGGAAAAGCCAATGCCAATCAGCGCAAAGCCGATCGGCAACAAGCGATTGAGGGTGATGCCCAGGGACGCAGGCAGGACCCATTTATTACCAAGGGCGAGAATTCTCGAGCTCATAGGTCCATTATTCGCGGCGGATTACTGCTTTATCGGCATTCACGGAACAATATTGAGTGAGGCTGGCTTTTTTTAGCAGGCTGGCGTTATGCTCGAACTGAAACGTTTCACCCATCACAGAAAAAGAGGTGCTGCGCCCATGGACCGTCTGCTCGATTCGCTGTTTCCCACTGCCAACGAGATCCCCGAGGCCTACCGCCTGGGCGAGCCTCTGGAGCAACGCGAGTACCTGGTGAATGGCCAGTTAGAACGTTGGGACGGGCCACTGGCGACGGTACGCAGCCCGGTCTGGCTCAAAGAGGGCAATGAGGAACGGCAAGTGATCCTCGGCAGTGCACCACTGCTCGATGCCGACACCGCCCTCACCGCCCTCGATGCGGCGGTACACGCCTATGACAAAGGTCGCGGCCTATGGCCAACCATGCGGGTCGCCGAGCGTATCCAGCATGTCGAAACCTTTCTGAAAAAAATGCGTGAACAACGTGAGGCCGTGGTCAAACTGCTGATGTGGGAAATCGGCAAAAACCTCAAAGACTCGGAGAAAGAGTTCGACCGCACCTGCGACTACATCGTCGACACCATCAATGCCCTCAAGGAACTCGACCGGCGCTCCAGCCGCTTCGAGCTCGAGCAGGACACCCTCGGCCAGATCCGCCGCGCACCGCTGGGTGTGGCGTTGTGCATGGGGCCGTACAACTACCCGCTGAACGAAACCTTCACCACCTTGATTCCGGCCCTGATCATGGGCAACACCGTGGTATTCAAACCGGCCAAGTTCGGCGTGCTGTTGATTCGTCCGCTGCTGGAAGCGTTCCGCGACAGTTTTCCGGCCGGGGTGATCAACGTTATCTATGGCCGCGGCCGCGAAACCGTCAGCGCCTTGATGGCCAGCGGCAAGATTGATGTGTTCGCCTTTATCGGTACCAACAAGGCCGCCAGCGACCTGAAAAAACTTCACCCACGGCCACATCGGCTGCGCGCCGCCCTCGGTCTGGACGCCAAAAACCCGGGGATTGTGTTGCCGGAAGTCGATCTGGACAACGCCGTCAGCGAAGCCGTCACCGGTGCCCTGTCGTTCAACGGCCAGCGTTGCACAGCGTTGAAGATTCTGTTCGTCCACGAGCAGGTGGTAGCGGCCTTTCTCGACAAATTCCAGCGCAAGCTGGCCGCGCTCAAACCAGGCATGCCCTGGGAGCCGGGTGTGAGCCTGACGCCACTGCCCGAAGCCGGCAAAATCGACTACCTCAACGGCCTGGTCGCCGACGCGGTGGAAAAAGGCGCGCGGGTGCTCAATGAGGGGGGCGGCAGCAGCCGTGGCTCGTTCTTCTACCCCGCCCTGCTCTACCCGGTCAGCGCGCAGATGCGTGTGTACCAGGAAGAACAGTTCGGCCCTGTGGTGCCGGTGGTGCCCTACCGCGACCTGAGCACCGTCATCGACTATGTGCTGGACTCCGACTTCGGTCAGCAGTTGAGTATTTTTGGCACCAACCCAGCCGAAGTCGGACGCCTGGTCGACACCTTCGCCAACCAGGTCGGGCGTATCAACCTCAACGCCCAATGCCAGCGCGGGCCCGACACCTACCCGTTCAACGGCCGCAAGAACTCCGCCGAAGGCACCTTGTCCGTGCATGACGCATTGCGCGTGTTCTCGATCCGCACCTTGGTGGCCACCAAATTCCAGGAGGCCAACAAGCAGTTGATCAGCGAGATCATCCGCAACCGTGACTCAAGTTTCCTGACCACCGATTACATCTTCTGACTGCCGTCCGTCCAGCGCCGCGGATTTTGATTTGCCGAACCCGCGAAACTGTACAAATATACAGTTTCGCGCCCTCCACTTCGCGGCGCGCTAAGGAGGATCTACAAAATGGCCGTCAAACCAATCCCCGAAGGACAACACAGCATCACCCCTTACCTGGGCATCAAAGATGCCGGTAAGGCCATCGAGTTCTACAAAGCTGCGTTCGGCGCAGTCGAGATGTTCCGACTGGAAGGACCGGATGGCCGTATCGGCCATGCCGAGTTGAAAATCGGTGATTCGTCGCTGATGCTGGCCGACCCGTGCGATATGGAAGGCGGCCTGGTCAGCAGCCAGTCGCTCGGCGGCGCGGCCATCGGCCTGCACCTGTATGTCGAGGATGTCGATGCCCGTTTTGCCCAGGCCATCAAGGCCGGCGCTACCGAACTCAGGGCCGTGGAGAACCAGTTCTACGGTGACCGCAGTGGCACCCTGAAAGACCCGTTCGGCAATCTCTGGTTCATCTCCTCGCACGTCGAGGATGTCTCGGTAGAAGAAATCCGCGCCCGCGCTGCCAAGCTGTTTGCTGGAAGTTGAAAGCGTTAAGCTGCAAGCTGCAAGCACGTGTACAACTGCGCTTGCAGCTTGAAGCTTGCCGCTAAGGACTGCCATGCGAATTATTGAAAAAAATGCCGTGCTGGTGCGCACCCTGACGCCTGCCGAGGATGAACTGCTGAGTGGCTTCGTCCAGGGCACGCTGGCAGGTCCGCGCCTGTTGCAGGCCAATCAGTTGCTGCTGAAGATTCGCGCCGACGGGCATTGGCTGGCCTGCGATTGCCAGCCGCGCGCGTTGCCGGTGCTCAATGTCAATCTCAATGGCAACACCGGCACGCTGTTCTTGAAGAATAACCCCGGCACCGCCGAGCATGCGCCTGACTGCGCCTTCATCAAAGACGAGCGGGAAACTGCCCGCCCGCAAGACACCGACGTTGCGCCAGCCGCCTGGTTGCCTCCCGACACCCCGTTGCGCCTGCTCAGCGACTTTCGCCGCAGCGCTGCAGGCACCACGGGCGAACCGGCTGAAGGTGGCGAGAAACGCGAACAACAGCGCTTGCTGTCATTGCTGCTGACCTGGGTCGAAGCCGGTGGCTTGAACGTCTATGCCACGCACCTGAAGAAAGACCTCAGCGGGCAATTTGCCGAACTGCGCAGTGTCGCCAGCCGTTATCCGTTGATTGAGCGGGTACCTGCCAGCAACTACCTGGAAACCCGCCTGGACATGAAGCACATGATGATGCTCAAGGCACGTCTGCGCGACTCCAGTGCCTTCGGCAACCATCGCCGCTATGGCCTGATGCTCGACTGCGTCAGTCAGTTCAAGGCACGCAAGGTCTACAACGATCGCAGCGATGACGGATTCGATTTCCAGGGCCACCACCTGTTGTGGGGCGGCAGTAAAACCTCCGGGCCATTGCTGGCCCTGGCCATCTATTCACCGGCCAGCGCCGGCAGCCAGTTCTATGAGCTGATTCATGTTGCCAGCGTCCCGGTGTTGTCACGCGGGCATTTTTTCCCGGTGTACCGTGATGAAGAACGTGAGCCGCTAAAGATGCTCATTTCGCTGATCGACTGGATGGCCAGCAAAGGCGTGAAGGTGATCCTGCGCCGCCCGGTGATTGGCGGCCAGGGCACCGATGCGTTGGTGCTCAGCGCCGACCAGGACCGCGTCCTGTCGGTGTCGCTGACGGCACAACCGCTGGGGCCAGAACCTGAAGGCGAAACCTTCAAGCGCTATGCCGACTTCAAAAGCCTGGAAACCTTCCGCAAGTACGTGGCAGGCTTCTTCATGCGCGGCCGTGAGTGATCGCGGCCCCCTCGGCGCATACCGAGGGCGGCCGCAGGCACTTACCACTGACGTTTATCTGGCCGGCTCAGCCCGAGCTTCTCGATGCGGTAACGCAACATGTCACGGCTCAGCCCCAGCAGGCGGGCCGACTTGGTGACGTTCCAATCCGTGCGGTCGAGCATTTTACGCACCATTTCCCGCTCCACCTCAGGCAGGCTGGTAGACGTAGGGACATCCCCGGTGCCATTGATTTCATGGGGCAACACCGCTGTCGGCAGCTCAAAGGGTTCATCGACCAGACTCATGCAGACATTGAGCTGGTGCGGCGCAATTTCTTCGCTCGGCGCAAGCAACACAGTTTGCTCAAGCATGTTGCGCAGCTCGCGCACGTTGCCCGGCCAACTGTAATTGAGCAGCAGTTCCTCGGCCTCGGGGCTGAAATACAAATGCGTTTTACCGTAGCGCTTGCCGTGCAGGGCGAGAAAATGCCGGGCCAGTAACAGGATGTCTTCACCTCGGGCATACAACCTGGGCACCTTGATCGAGATGATGCGCAGACGAAAGAACAAGTCGCGACGAAACTTGCCCTGCTGCACCATTTGCTCGAGGTTGCAGTTGGTCGCGCTGATGATGCGCAAGTCAACCTTGCGCTCCTTGACCGCACCGATGCGGCGAATCGTGCGGTCTTCCAGCAGTTTCAGCAGCTTGGCCTGCAGCAGCAGGTCCATTTCGCCGATCTCGTCGAGAAACAGGGTGCCGCCATCCGCCGCCTCCACCAGCCCGACCCGCCGGTCTTTGGCGTCGGTAAAGGCGCCCTTTTCATGACCGAACAGCTCAGCTTCCAACAGGTTGGCCGGAATCGAAGCGCAGTTGAATTCAATGAACGGCCCCTTGCTGCGAGCACCGTCGTAATGCAGGGCACGTGCCACCAGTTCCTTGCCGGTACCGGTTTCGCCTTCGACCAACACCGGTGGCAGGTCACCACTGGACATGCGCTGCTCAGCATTGAGCAATTGCGTCAGCGTGTGCTTGAGGCCAAGCATGGCTGGCGACTCGCCGATCAGCGATTGGCCACCGAATTTGTGCGCTTCGCGCTCCTGGTAGAACGTCAGCGTGCGCTCCATGCGCTCAGTGGCCAGGGCCTTGTCGAGCATCAGCTTGAGCTCGGCCAGCACCACCGGTTTGGTCAGGTAATGAAAAGCCCCCTCCTTCATCGCCAGTACGGCATCTTCGACGTTGCCATAGCCAGTCATCATGATCACCTTAAGCTCTGGCGCACGCTCCGCTAACGCCTTGATCAGTTCATGACCGCTCATGCCCGGCAACGAGTTGTCGGTCAACACCGCATCGGGTTGACACTGCGACAGTTGCTCCAGCGCTTGTTCGGCACTATGGCAGACGGTGACCTCAAAACCCTTGCGTTCCAGATAAGTCTGAATATTTTCCGCCAGGATTTCATCATCCTCCACCACCAGGATGCTGTGCTCCATGATCCCCTCCCGCTGCAACATTGAAAGTCAGGCTTACGCGGGTTCCTTCCTCTTCGCGGCTGGTCAGGCTGACCGCACCGCCGAAACGCTCCATTATTCGTTTGACCAACACCAGACCGACGCCCAGGCCACCCTGCTTGGTGGTGAAAAAAGGCTTGAAAACCATGCGTTCCTGCTGCTGGCTCATGCCCTTGCCGGTATCGGTCAAGGTTAGCTGGACTTCGTTCTGCTCCTGCAACTCACGCACTTCCAGGGTCAGCCGCCCGCCCCCTGGCATGGCCTCAAGCGCGTTGGAAAACAGGCTATTGAGGATCTGCGTGAGTAACACCGGTTGGCTCACCACCCATACCGAAGGCGGCGCACTGACCTGCAATTGCACCTTGTTGCGCTCGATCTGCTGGGCGTAGGCGCTGCAGGCATCTTCAACCGCTGCGCTGAGGTCAACCGCTTCGGCATCGTCCTTCAATGGCCGCAATGACACCAGTAGCTCACGGACCCAACGCGACATACGGTCAACCTGACTGATGATGTCGCCAATATTTTTCTGCGAGCGTTCGCTGGCAATGTCCTGCGCCAGCTCGGCGCTGGAGCGGATGGTTGCCAGGGGGTTACGCAAACTGTGGGCCACCGCCGAAGACATCTCGCCCAGGGCCACAAAGGTTTCACTGGCCACCAGCTTCGCTTGCTGGGCCTGCAACAGGCTCGCCGCGCGACGCACAATCCAGAACAAGCCAAAGTAGATCAGGGCGCCGCCCAGCAGGGTTGAGGTCCAGATCAGCACATAGCCACGCTGAATACGCCGGATCAGGTCCTGAGGCTCTTTGTACACCTCCACCATCGACAGCACTTTGGTGCCGCTGTCATCGAACATGGGGATGTAGTTCTCGATGAACAGGTACTCGGGCTCGCGTTGAAACTTCTGTTCCTCACGTTCTTCATCGGCTTTGTGGTAGCTGGCTGACACCGGCACTTGCGAGTTGAACGACTCATCGAGGTCGTCGTCACCGACAATCTTCTGGCCAATCAGCAACGGGTTGGTCGACCAGACAATGGTCCGGTCCAGGGCGTAGACGTTGGTCAGCAAGGTGTCTGGCAGGTGCTCGACGTGGTCGAGAAACTCGATACGAGTGGACGCCGCGAGGTCGGCGCTGACCCCCGGGTGCTGTTTGTCCATACGCGGATCCAGCAATTGCGCCATGGTGGTGCCGGGCGGGATTTGCGAATGGCGCACCTCGGCCTTGGCCATCGCCTGGATGAACTGGGCAGTGAGCATGGCATCGCGCTCGACGCTGTCGTTGACCACGAACTGCGTCGAAACATAGCCCAGGCCCACCGCCACCGAGGCAATGATCAACAGACTGACCACCGAAAACCAGCGCAGCAAGTTGAATTCGCGCAAGGTCCGATCCGTTCCAGCTGGGGTGTCGCGGCCCTCATCGGCCTGTTTCGTGTTCAGCACCTGCATCGGGGGTTTCCTGGCGGGCTGTTTTTTATTTAAAACTTATAGCCCAGCCAGGTGCAGGTGTTTCAAATCAATTCTAATGGTTGCTGGCCCACTGATAGTATTTTGCCTCTACTGTGCAGCAGTACCCCCAGCCTGCCCTGCGCGGGCTTGTTCCTGCGCCCCTTGACGCCGGCTTTCCTGCTCGAGGAATTCAATCAAATTGTCAGCATCCTGATGATTCAAACGCAGGTTGGGCATGGCCACGCGGTTGTACTGCTCGTACAGCGCCACGGCCACTGCCTCACGCTCGGCCAGCATGCGATCGGGCTCACGAATCCAGCGGCTGAGCCAGGCCCGCTCGCGGCGTTGGGTGACGCCCAGCAGGTCTGGGCCAACGCTGCGCATACCGGTGCCCTGGCCATCCTCCGGGCCTAGGCTGTGGCAGGCCGCACAACGGGTTCTGAACAACTCCTCACCACTGCTGGGTGGGCGAATCTCCGGGGCCAGGGCATAGCTTTGCTCGCTGCTGGGGGTTTTCCAGTTCTGCAGGCTGTTGGCCAGTTGATCGGCGAGGATCCAGGGGTTTTCAAACGGTGAAGCCTTCATCCAGCGCCCAGTGGCCTGATTGCCGACAATCAGGCTGAGGTTGTGGTCGCGGCTGCGGCCATTGTCGACCCCTTCGATGAACAGCCCCAGACGGCGGCGCAGTTCGTCGATCTGGTCTTTGTCGCCGGTCAGGAAGCGCCAGCCTGGCCCAACCTTGAAGCGTGCCGCGTAGGCCTTGAGCACCTCGGGGGTATCACTGAGCGGGTCAATGCTGATCGAGTAGAAAAACACATCACGCCCCACCCGATCGCCCAACAGTTGCTGGACCTGGCGCAAGCGTGCGGTTTCCAGCGGACAGGAGTCGCCGCAGCCGGTGAAGATGAAGTTGATCACCACCACTTTGTCTTTGATCAGGTCATCAAAAAAGTGCACTTCTTGACCGTCCTGATCGGTCAGTGCGGTGTTGGGAAAATACCCTGCGCCCCAAGGCGTGGCCTCCTGCGCCAGGCCCTGGAGGGCCCAGCACAGCACGACGGTACCAAGCCAGACAGTCAATCGCCGCATGATCACCCCCGTTGGCTATTTGCTTAATTGGACTTGCGGGCCTTTGCCATCACCACTACGCCAGGTCGGCAGCGCAGCGGAGTTGATGTACTTGACGCCATCCCAGCTGGGTAAAGGTGTGGGCATCAACTGCAGTTGGCCGGGGTGGTCAATGTCCCAGCGCAGCAGCATGGAGTTGTCCTCATGCTGGGTGTTGTGACAGTGCTCCATGTAGGTACCGGCAAACTCGCGGAAGTTGATTGCCACCTCGACGTTGTCCAGGCCATCGTTCTCGTTGCCGATACGGTAGACGTCCTTGCGCGCCCATTTTTCCCATTCCGGTGGCGCCTTGCCGCCGCGGCTGAGGATGATGCCCTCCTCAAAGTGCACATGCACCGGGTGACTCCAGCCATTGCCGCCGTTCTGGATCTTCCACACCTCCAGGGTACCGACACCGGCGTAGCCAGCATCCGTTGGCCCGCTGGCCAGTTGCGGCGCGGCGCTGAGTCGGCGTGGGTCCATGTTGTAGCCCAGGCCACCATCGGACTTGATCGTCCACGGCACCTGGTCAGTGCCATCGGAGCGCCCGAAGATAAAGGTCCGGTGCCGGGCCTGAGCCAGGCGCGCCTGATCAGCCGGTGCATCGCGGTGCAGCTTCAGCGGGATCATCACTTTGCCTTCAGCCTTGCCCGGTTTCGCCGGTTCGTAGGCCGCCGGGTCCATGGCCAGGTCCTGGCCACTGTAGGCTTTGACATTGAACTGCAAGACCTTGCCCACCGCCGGGTCGCCCTTGTCCCACTGCGGGCCTTTGCTGGTCTGCTTGATCACCGCCAGGTACTTCTCCGACAACACATCGGCCAGCGGGATGTCCTCTTTCGGGCCTTTGCCGGTGTCGTGCGCCTTGAGGTTGATCAGGAACAGTTTGTCGCCCGGTTTGATGCCGTTTTTCGCAAAGTTGACGATGATGTCGAAGCGTTCGGCAATCCCCTGAGTCGGCAGAATCGCATTGTGGTTCTGCCGGTCACCGTCACCATCGAGGTCCATGCTGCCGTCAAACGGCACCGAGTGCTCCATGATGTTGCCGTCGTTGGCGATCATGTGAAACGGTACCCGCGCATAGGACACGCCGGAACCTTTGGGGCCGGGGAACTCGCCACCCGAGCCTTTGATTTCACGCACCATGGCCAGTTTGAAATAGCGCGACACCGAGCCATTGAGAATCCGCAGGCGGTAGCTGCGCGCGCGCACGTCAAGGAAGGGCTTGTACTGCCAGTTGATCAGCACCTGGTCACCGAGAAAGCCGTCGGTGTTGAACGGGTTGAACCACAACTGGCCGTCCTGGCCCCAGGCCTTGTCGGCGATCAGCAGGTTGACGTCGTAGTCGCGGTTACCCCAGGACAACGCCGACCCACTGGGCAGACGCAGGTTGACGCCGTCTTCAAAGGCTTCATTACCGCGGTCCAGCGCGCTGTAGTAGTTCATCATCGCCGCGTTGCCCTTGTAGACGTTCTGCGCGGTGAAATCGAGCATATGGTCATGGAACCAATGGGTGCTCATGGTTTCGCGCCAGTCGCCACGAATGCGGATACTGCCGTTGTTACAGGTCTTGAGCCCGGGCTCGGCATCGTTGACCCAGAGCTTTTCACCCGGGGTGCAGGGGAACGCTGCACGCGGGTCTTCGGCGCGGGTATTGATGCTGTCGTAACCGGCCAGTTGCAGCGGCCAGCGGTAGTCGTAGTACTGCCCGGGAAAGAAGAAGGCATTGGCGTAACCGTCACTTTCGGCCGGCGAGTGGCCGTTGTGTTCGTGCGTACTGATGGTGTGCAAGCCAAAACCGTGGTTGGCGGCAGGATCGATTGGCAAGGCGTTGTAGTGACGCATCAGCAACGGTTGGCCGTAACGCACCATCAGCAGTTTGGCCGGCAGGGTGCCGTCGAAGGTCCACAACGACTTGTGATCCTGCAACGGCATATTGGGGTGAAAGCGGGTGTCGACCCCCTTGGTCGTGCCCTGGGTATTGGCCTGCCCGGCGGTGTTGTTATACAACCCGCCCGGGCCGAACTCGCCAACGCTGTAATGGTGCATTTGCATGGCGTCACGCAGCCCGCCGTTGATTCGCGCCCCGGCCTGCACGGTCTTGTACGCCGCCTGCGGGTAAAACTCGTTCCAGCGCTGGTGCGACCAGCCTTTTCCCGGCGGCCGCCCTTCGGCCGAGGCGCCGATATGGCGGTTCAGGAACATCTCGATCTGCGTTTGCCAGGGGTTGCGATCGACCACGTTGGCGTACTGACTGGGAAACGGGGTCAGCCCCGGCTCTTTGAGGAAGGCATCGAGCAGTGGCCCGCTGGGGGCACTGCGGGCGATGCTTTGTGGGTCTTGCTGGGGCGCTGGCCCAGTGGTCGGGGCAGGAAACACCTGCAGGCTCGACGGGGTGGTAGGGTCCAGGCGGGTCGGGCCGAACTCTTCGAACAGCAACAGTTGCTGACTGAACGGCTGAGCACCGAACATCGGGCTCGGCGCGCCGTTGGTAGGGTAATTGAATGAGGTCTGCAACGCCGGCGGCCTGGCGTTTTCCTGGCGTGGTGTACTACGGTCGCCCTCAACCTCGTCAGGCAGGTCAAAGGCGCCGACATTGGCTTCCGGCAGGGTCAACAGGTTGTTCAAGGCCGCCGCAGGGTCCGTCGGTACATCGCTGTAGGCCGACGGGTCGCTCGGCTCCGGCGGATCGACATCATCGATCGGGCTGGCGGGTACTTGTGCCGCCAGCAGCACTGTCAAAGCGGTACTCAGGCAAAGGGGGTAATGCAGTCGCTTGTTCATGATCTCTCACCCAGTGTTGGCAGACCGGTAATGTCGATTTGCAATTACCCAGCCAAAACTGTTTCAAGATATGTACATGCTTATTTTCAATGACTTAGCAAAGATTTCTCGGCATATCGTCTAGCAAAAGTGGGGGAACAATCCCCCCACATTCGGGCCTTCAACCCTGTACCGGCTCGCGCGCCACACGAAAGTTCAACTGCACGCAGGTGCCCTTGCCCTCCCGGCTGCTCAGCCGCACGCTGCCACCGAAGCGCTCCATGATGCGCTTGACCAATACCAGCCCTACCCCCAGCCCGCCCTGCTTGGTGGTGTAGAACGGTTTGAACGCCATGCGTTGCTGCTCCTCGCTCATCCCCTTGCCACTGTCGCAAAAGCGCAACGTCAAGTTTTTGCGGTTGCGATGAATCAGTTCGATGCGCAGCGTGCCGCCGTCGTTCATGGCTTCCAGGGCGTTGGCGATCAGGCTGTTGAAGATCTGCCCGAGCAACACTGGCTGGCTCAATACCTGGGCATTACCCAGCGCATCGATCTGTACCTGCACGCCATGGCGTTTGAGCTGCAGCGAGAACGCTTGCACGCTGTCTTGCAGCACGCGATCGAGCTCTACCGCCTGAGCCTCATCATTGAGTGGCCGCAACGACTGCAACAATTGCCGCACCCAGTGCGACATGCGATCGACCTGACTGATGATGTCACCGATGTTCTTCTGCGCCGGCCCCTCTTCGATCTCCTGGGCCAGCTCGGCACTGGAGCGAATGCTGGCCAGCGGGTTGCGCAAGCTGTGCGCCACTGCCGAAGACATCTCGCCCAAAGCAACAAAGGTTTCGTTGTTGATCAGGCGTTTTTGCTGCTGCTGCAAATGGCGATTGGCCCGGTACATCAGCCAGTACAAACCGCCATAGACCAGCGCCGCACCGACCGCGACGGCCAGCCAGATCATCAGCAAACCGCTTTCAATGCGCGTGATCAAATCACGTGGTTCTTTATAGATTTCGACCATGGCGGTGACATTCTCGCCGTCGGCATCAAACAAGGGGATGTAGTTCTCGATAAACAAATGCTCGGGCGGGGTGATGAATTTCTGTTCGGCGCGTGCTTGATCAACATCGTGATAGCTGGCCGACACCCGTACTTTGTTTTCAAAGGCATGATCAAGGTCTTCGTCCGACTCGATCATCCGCCCAACCAGGGCCGGGTTGCTGGACCAGATCACCGTGCGATCCGGGGCATAGATATTGGCCAGCAGCATGTCGGGCAAGTGCGCGATATGGTCGAGGAACTCGCCGCGGGCATCGCGCCGCGCTTGCGGCGAGACGTCCGGAAAACTCTGATCCAGACGCGGGTCCAGCAACTCGCCCATGGTTCGGACATTGGGGATGGAGACGTGGCGTACTTCGGCCGAAGCAATCGACTGGATGAACTGCGCAGTGAGCAGCGCGTCACGCTCGACACTTTCATTGATGACGAAACGGCTGGAGATCAATCCCAGGCCAACGGCCACTGAAAGAATGATCGCCAGGCTGACAAAGGCATACCAACGCAACAAATTGAAGGGACGTTTCACAGGCGCTTCGCTGTTCGAGGCATCGTGCATGAGGGGTGTATCCAGGCGTGATTGCAGGTCCATCGCGAACTCCTGGCCAATGACTTCTTAGGTTATAGCCCAGTTACCTTCAGTTGCCCCGCGCGCAGCCCCCAATCGCCCCCAACCCTGGGGCATCGGCCCCGCCATTTATTACCCTGAAAATCGCCAAATTCTCCTGCAAGCCAGGCCCCATAAGGGTTTCGCCATATTGGTATGGAAGTTGCCGAGCCTTGTGCAGACGACCCAAGCCCCTGGGCCCCACTGCAAGAGGGAACACTCATGCACCGTCCAACGCCCCACCCACTGGCTTTGCTGATTCTGGCAGGCCTGATTCAGGCGCCGGCCCAGGCCGCGTTGTTTGAAGTCGACCCCGGCCCTTACCTGCCGGCCACCGGCGGTTTTGCCGCCTGGTATCAGGACACCCACGGCCGGGTGCTTGACCTGTGTCTGACCAAGGCGGTCAGCTCGCGGGTCGCCGGAGCACCCGGTGCGCCCTCGTACATGTGTGTGCTGAACCCGGCGCCTGGGGTGTTCGATGACACCAAGCCGATCAGCTTCCCCACCAACTACCCCGACGAGACGTTCTGGTTCACTGCCGACGCCGCCATTGTCGATGCGGCGCGTGGCATCGACCTGAGCTACGGCACTGCCATTGAGGCTGCTTTCGCCGCTGAAGACGTCGTAGAAGGCGACCAGGTCAGCTTCGCCCGGGTGCGTATCCGCGTCGATGTGCCAACGGCCGGCACCTACATCGTCACCCACCCCTACGGTGTCGAAGTCTTCGATGTACCGGTGGCAGGTCGCCGCGCAATCAACATGACCCGTGATATCGGTATCGGCGGGCAGAAAAACTACACCGGTGCACTCAAAGGCGATGTCGGCCCGTTCCTGCGTGGCGTAGGTGGCCCGTACACCGAAACCAACCCGCAAACCGGTGCCAGTGAACGCTTCATCGGCGACCCTAACCTCAACGAAGCGGTAACCGGCAGCCCGTTCAACACCAACTTCGTGCGCATCGAAGGGCCAAACGGCCTGGACCTGCGCACCACACTGTTCTCGGTGTCCGGCAAGCTCTCGGAGGTGGTGCGGCCAACCCCGGTAATTGCCCAGCGCAGCACCTATTCGCGCCACAGCGAAGACGGCAATTTGCGCGCCCAGCAAGATGTCTTCGTGCAGGCGCCACCGCCTCCAGGTACTGCAACGCTGATCAGCCAGACCCCGAACCTGAACCTCACCGAAGCCAATACCACCGGTGCCTGGTACGCCCAGTCGGCGCTGAACCCGGCGTTGCCGCTAAACCTGCAAGTGACTGCCGACAACCAACTGGCGATTCCCAGCAGCACGCCGACCACCCTGACCCTGCCGCTGACCGACCTGGTGGTAATCCAGCGCGCCGAGTTCAGCCTGGCGTCCGGCCAACTGACCCTGGTCGCCTCGACCAGTGACGAAACCAGTCCACCAGCGCTGATTGCCAGCACCGGCAACGGCGCGGCCATTGGCACCCTGAGCGGCAATGGCGCGGTCAAGACGCTCACCACCGGGCTCTCGCCAATCCCGCCGGCCACGGTCACGGTGACCAGCGCCAATGGCGGTAGCGACAGCGAAGAAGTGGTGCTCGTGCCATGAACATCATTACGCCACGTCCCGTAGCAGGAGGCAGCATGAATAACTGGCCACGCCTGGCGCTGTGCGCAGCCGGGCTTTCCCTCTCGCTGGCCGGCAGTGCCTGGGCCGGCCTCAAAGCGGTCGATCCCGGCCCTTATACCCTGGCCACCGGGCGTTACCCGATGTGGTACCAGGACCACAATGACCTGTCGATGGAGCTGTGCCAGTCAAGGGCAGCAAGCTCGCGGGTACCGGTTTCGGTACCGCCAGCTTACATGTGCACCCTGCTGCCTGAGCCGGGCGTGTATGACGATGCACTGCCATTGGTGTTCCCGGACAACTGGCCACCAGAGATGTTCTGGTACCTGGCGGAAACCTCGATTCCGGAGGTAGGCAACAGCGGCTATGAACTGGACGTGTATGTCGCCGGTCTGGAAGCGGCGTTCGCCGCCGAAAACCCGGTCGATGGCGACCAGCAAAGTTTCGCCCGTATCCGTATCCGGGTCTCTGTTCCGCAAGCCGGTACTTACGTGATCACCCACCCTTATGGGGTCGAGACCGTTAACGTCACCACCCCGGGGCGGCGCGCGATCAACATCACCCGCGACGTCGGCATCGGAGCACCGGGGGTTTTCAGCGGCCCGCTCAATGGTGCAGTCGGCCCGTTCCTGCGCGGCGTCGGCGGCCCCTACACCGAAATCAACCCGGACACCGGCGCCACTGAAAGCTTCATCGGCGACCCGAACTTGACTGAAGCGGTTATCGGTAGCCCGTTCAACACCAACTTCGTGCGTATCCAGGGCCCGGCCGGGACCATCCAGACCAACCTGTTCACCGTGTCCGGCAAAGTCCTCGACGCACGTAGCCAGGTTGCTGCAGAACTGGAACGTGCCAGCTACCGGCGCACCTCCGCAGGCACTCGGGTAGAAGTGTTCGCCAAGGCACCGAACACTGCCACCCTGTGCTTCCGCGAAACTCTGGCGCTGGTGCCGGGCACACCGCCTTCGCCTTGCCAGTTCAACTTGCTCGCCGATAACAACGGCCTGTTCTTCGCCAACCACCTGAGCAACGCCGCACCGCCTCCGGTGATTGTGGTTACCGCCACCGACCCGACCGGCGTGAACCGCCCCACCGCGCTCTCGCGCAAACTCAGCGACGTGGTCAAGGTCACCACCGCGCGCTACGACTGGGCCAACAAACGCCTGCGCATCGAAGCCAGTTCCAGCGACGAAGTACAGGTCCCAGACCTGGTCGCCCAGGGCTATGGCCGCCTGTCCAAGTCCGGCACCGTGCAAACCCTGACGGTCAATGACCTGACCCAGCCACCCGCTACTGTCACCGTCAAGTCCGCCGCCGGTGGCAGCGACACTGAAGCGGTAGTGATCGTCGGCAATGCCCCGGTCGAAGCGGAAAACCAGGCGCCCGTGACTCAAGCCGACCAGGGCAGCACCAGCTTCGGCGTGCCGCTGACCCTGAACCTGCTGAGCAACGACAGCGACCCGGACAACAACGTACCACTGAGCATCAGCGACCTCACCCAACCCACCACCGGCCAGGGTACCGTCGCCATGAGCGGCAGCACCGCAGTGGTCTACACCCCACCCGCGGTGGTCAACGCGCCAATGACCGCGACCTTCACCTACCGTGCCCAGGACAACAAAGGGATGAAGTCGCAGGTTACGACCGTAACCGTCAACGTCGCGCCAAACCAGGCGCCCGTCGCCAACGCCGACACTGCTGCCACCCTGGGTGTCGCACTGCCGATCAACGTCTTGCTCAACGATACAGACCCCGAAGGCAACACCCCTCTGGCAGTCGCCAGTGTCACCCAGCCGGCACCCGGACGCGGCACCGTGACCACCGATGGCAGTCAGATCACCTACACCCCACCGGCCTCCGTCACGGCGGCGTTCTCAACCACCTTCACCTACATCGCCCGCGACAGCCTCGGCGCCCTGTCGGCACCGGCCACCGTCACCGTACAGGTGTCGCCACGGCCTGCCGCAGAGACCTTCGCGGTCACTGCGGCAACCGTCACGGCGCGCTCCAACAACCGTTACAACTGGGACGTCTCCGGTACCTCGTCGGTGACCACTGGCAACACCATCACCGTACAGGTCACCACCCCGACCGGGCTGGTCACCCTCGGCAGTACCACGGTACCGCTGACTGGGCGCTGGCGCTTGACGGTGAGCAACAGCACCACGGTGATCCCGACCGCAGCACCGTCGGCGACCATCCGCAGTAGCCAGGGCACCGTCCGTACCGTACCGGTAACCGTGCAGTAAACGCAGGAGACATGACCATGGCGCGCCTGACCACCTTGCTGCTCTGCCTGACCCTCATCGGTCAGGCCGCCATGGCCGACGACTTGATGGACAACGCCGACCTCGGCCCCGGTGGCGACCTCGATGAACCGCTGTCCCTGCAACCACTACCCGGCAACACCGGGCAGCAGGCGCAGATCGAACAGAACGGGCAGTCCAACCGCGCCGCCATCGGCCAGGACGGGCAAACCCTGCTCGGCCGCATCGTGCAGTCCGGTGGCTCACAAGAGGCGTACATCCTGCAACAAGGCAACGACCTGATGGCCACCATCAACCAACAAGGCTATGGCAACAGTGCCTCGATTGCTCAGAGCGGCAGCAACAACCGCGCAAACATCGAGCAATACGGCAACAGCAACAACGCCAGCATCGTCCAGACCGGCTCGGGGCTTCAGAGCTCCGTAGTTCAGGCAGGCAATGGCCAGCGTGTGCAAGTCAACCAATACCGTTAAACCTGGAGGCACCACCATGTTCAAGCTCGCTCCCTTAAGCGCCGCCATTGTTCTGTGCCTTGCCGGTCAGGCCATGGCTGACAGCAGCCTGTCGACCCAGAACCAGTCCGGCACCGAGAACATCGCCGAAGTCAAACAGACCGCCGCGCCCCTCAGCAGCACCACGCAAAACCAGGTCGGCACCGGCAACAACCACGCCGCCAAGCAAGAGGGTGGCAACAGTAGAATTGAACAAAGCACCAATGGCGAATACAACGCCGGCTATGCCGAGCAGTTGTACGAATTCGGCAGCCAGATCAACCAACAATCGCAAGGCTCGCTGAACAACACCCATGCCAGCCAGTCGCTGGGTACTGAAAACACCGTGCAACAAACCCAGGAAGGCAGCGGCAACTTTACCTTCGTCTACCAAGACAGCCAGACCGGCAGCCAGGGCACCACCCAGCAATACGGTAACGACAACCGGGCCTTCGTCGAACAGTTCAACGGTGGTAACGCCAACAACGCCCTGAGCGTGCAGACCGGTACCAACAACTACAGCGCTGCCGAACACATCAACCACAACGACGGCCAGATCGGCATCCATCAGAACGGTGACAGCAACTGGGCCTACGGTGACCAACGCGAAGGCCAGGGCGGCATCCTTTCCATCGATCAGAACGGCTCCTCCAACTCCACGGAAATCTGGCAGGACACCCAGGCTGACAGCCGGGCCGCCGTCACCCAGAATGGCCTGACCAACGAAAGCGTCATCGACCAAAGCTTTGGTGAAAACAACAAAGCCAGCATCTTCCAGACCGGTGACGTCAACGCCATCTATGCCGACCAGTACGAATCGACCGGTTCGCTGGCAACCCTCACCCAGTCGGGCTCCGGCAACGTCAGCTTCACCTACCAGACCGGTGACAACCACGTGCTGGAAGTAAGCTCCAGCGGTATCGGCAACAAGGTACTGGCCAGCAACTGGAAAGGCGACAAAGCCGGTGGCCAGTTCGGCAGCAGCCAGGGCGCGGTCATCACCCAGAGCGGCACCGGCAACAGCACCAACCTCACCCAGGAGGGCATGAATCAATTGGCCAACCTGAGCCAGAACGGCGAACGCAACACCGTGGAATTGACCCAGACCACCAACAACAACGAGCTGTACTTTGAACAGAACGGTTCCGACAACCTGCTGATTGCCGATCAACGCGGCACCAGCAACTACGCCACCGGTTCCAGCGCCGGCATGGACAACAGCGTCAAGCTGGACCAGTCCGGCACTGGCAACCAGAGCTCCACCTGGCAACTGTACGGTGACAACAACAGCGCCATCATCAAGCAGACCGATGGTGTCAACGTCGCCTACGTGACCCAGGGTGGCTCGGGCAACCAGGCGTCGGTTGATCAGAGCGGTGCCAGTATGAACGCGACTGTTCAGCAGTTTGGTATGGGCAACCAGGCCACGGTATTGCAGCAGTAACACGGATTTTCCCGACGTTCTCCTTCTCCGCGCTTTTTCCCGCTTGGCCACAGTCACCGATGGGGGTGGCTGTGGTCCTTTTTCTTGGTGTATGGACCGGAGACATCGCTGGCTCCTGCATCCGGCCCGCTCCCACCTCCGATTTAGAGCCTGCGCCGCCGAATCGTTAATATTTTATTTTCGCTTCGAAGGCTTTACACGCAAATGCTAATCCTTATCATTCTCGACGCCTGAAGCGAGGGCTGCCTGCTGCACGCCCCGCTCACCCTTTGTTCAAGGAGATTTTTGACATGGCGTCGCGCTTCACCCTCAGCCCCTTGAGTATTGCCTTGCTGGCAACACTGGGCTCCCCGAGTCTCTACGCAGCCGAACTGCAGCCGCAGCCTGATGAAGTTCAGATTCAACCAACCGACCTGCCGGTTGCCGGCAGCCGGCAGGCCATCGAGCTGGAAAATACCCGCGTGTTGGGCACCGCCGAAGAAGAGCTCAAACAAGCGCCCGGGGTCTCGATCATTACCGCTGAAGACATCCAGCGGCGCCCACCGGTCAATGACCTGTCGGACATCATCCGCCGCGAGCCCGGGGTCAATCTCACGGGCAACAGTAGCAGCGGCGCCCGGGGTAACAACCGCCAGATCGACCTGCGCGGTATGGGCCCGGAAAACACCTTGATCCTGATCGACGGCAAGCCTTCGACCTCGCGCAACGCCGTGCGCTATGGCTGGAGTGGCGACCGTGACACCCGTGGCGAAACCAACTGGGTACCGGCTGAAGAAGTCGAGCGCATCGAGATCCTGCGCGGGCCGGCCGCCGCACGCTACGGCTCCGGGGCCATGGGCGGGGTGGTAAACATCATCACCAAGCGCCCGACCGAGCAACTGCGCGGAGCCATGACCCTGTACACGCTGTTCCCCGAAGACGATGCCGAAGGCACTGGCAAACGCGTCAACTTCAGCCTCAGCGGACCACTGACCGATAGCCTGGCCTTTCGCGTCTACGCCAACCTGAACAAAACCGACGCCGATGACATGAGCATCAACTCGGCACACCAGGCCTATGAAGAATCCTTGATGGCCGGCCGTGAAGGCGTGCGCAACAAAGACATCAACGGCCTGCTGAGCTGGAAAATCGATCCGGCCAATATCCTTGAGCTGGAATCGAGCTACAGCCGTCAGGGCAACATCTTTGCCGGTGACACCATGCTCAACGCGGGTGGCGAGTTCGTTGAAAGCCAGGTTGGCAAGGAAACCAACGTTATGCAGCGCTCCAGTTTCGCCGCGACCCATCGCGGCGACTATGACTGGGGCACTTCAACTGCATCGCTGTCGTATGACTTGACCCGCAACGACCGCCTCAACGAAGGCCTCGCCGGTTGGGGCGAAGGCGCCCCGTCGGGTGGCGCCGGGCGCTTTGAATCGCGCCTGCGCAATACGCGCGCCAGCGGTGAAATCAATCTGCCGCTGAGTAGCGGTTTCGAGCAGGTGCTGACCCTGGGCGGCGAGTACCTCTACGAGTCGCTCAACGACCCCGGTTCGCTGCGTCCACAAAGCTACGATCCCGGTGCCGAACTGCCTGGCTTCGACCGCACCCAAACCAAATCCACCGCCCGCAGCTTTGCCCTGTACGTCGAGGACAACATCGAAGTCGGGCAAAACACCGTGATCACCCCGGGTGTGCGCTATGACCATCACGAAGACTTCGGCAGCAACTGGAGCCCGAGCCTGAACGCCTCGTATCAAATCACTGAAGCGCTGAGCCTCAAGGGCGGCATCGCCCGCGCCTACAAAACCCCGAACCTGTACCAGGCCAACCCCAACTACCTGCTCTACAGCCGTGGCGGTGGCTGCAACAGCAGCGAGACCAACATCGGTGGCTGCTACCTGTTGGGCAACGCCAACCTCGACCCGGAAACCAGTGTCAACAAAGAGCTGGGCCTGGCGTACGACAAAGGTAACTGGCGCACCAGCGCCACCTACTTTCGCAACGACTACAAGAACAAGATCGAAGCTGGTAACCAGGCCTTGTTCCGCCTGCCCAACGGCCGTCGCATCCTGCGCTGGGAGAACACCGGCAAGGCGTTGGTGCAAGGCGTGGAAGGCAACCTGTTCATTGCGCTCACCCCCAGCCTGGACTGGAACACCAACTTCACCTACATGATCGACTCCGAAGACAAGAACACCGGCGAACCGCTGAGTATCATCCCCGAGTACACGGTCAACTCCACCCTGGACTGGAATGCCACCGACAAGCTCTCGTTCCAGCTCAATGGCACCTACTATGGCAAGCAGGAGGCCCCCAGCTACAACGCCCGGGCCAACGAAGCGCTTGATCCGAAGGTCCGCAAAGAGGTTGACCCCTATGGGTTGATGGGTATCAGCAGCGGCTACGCCTTCAATAAAAACCTGAACGTGCGGATAGGCGTCAACAACCTGTTTGACAAGCGCCTGTATCGCGAAGGTAACGCCGATGAAGCCGGCGCCCTGACCTATAACGAAGCCGGACGAGCCTATTACGCGTCCATTACCACTTCATTCTAACTAAGCCACTGTGGCGCGCCGCTCGATGGCTTGCGGCCGCGCCTGGCTTCACCCTGAATGCCCCGCTTAAATGTAGGAATTTACTTCAAAAGCCATGCATTAATTCAACACGATCACGTTCCCCGTACTATCGTTCCTTGAATCGACGTATCGTTTGCGCCTTTCCCATCCTGCCACCAGGCGCACTCCTGAATGATTCAGGAATTTGCTTACATACTCGACAAGGAGCTGAACATTGACCTCGGTCTTGATTGTTGATGACCACGCTACCGTACGCTTTGCCTTGCGCATGTTGCTCGAACGTGAACGCTTCCATGTCATTGGTGAAGTGCATGATGGTGAGGTGGCAACGCAGGTGGCGCGGCAATTGCGTCCTGATGTCGTGATCCTCGATATCGGCTTGCCGGGTATTGACGGCCTGAGTGTAATGAAGCGATTGCGTATGCTTGAACCGCCTCCACGCATCCTGGTGCTCAGCGGACAACCCCCCGAACTGTTTGCCCGGCGCTGCCTTGACGGCGGAGCTTCAGCCTTCGTGCGCAAGGACGAAGACCTCGAGGCATTGATATTTGCACTCAAAGCCATGATCAAGGGTTACTCGATCTTTCCTGAACTGTCGACACAAAGCGGCCCGTTACTCAGCGAACAGCAGCGCCTGGAGAAACTGTCTGACCAGGAATTCGCGGTGTTACGCCTGCTGGTTGAAGGGTGGTCAAACAATGTGATCGCCGAGCGTATGCACTTGAGTGCGAAAACCGTCAGCACCTACAAAACCCGAATTTTGGAAAAGCTGGAGATCAAATCGCTGGTTGAACTGATCCACCTGTCAGAACGTCATGACATTTAAGCCACCATGAAGCCATTCAGGTGCATTGCACTTAGCTGCCTGCTGAGCCTGCAGGCACTTCCCGCCCAGGCGATTGATGTCGGTGAGCAGCGCCAGTTATTGGCCCGTTCGATCAGCAGCAGCGCCGCGCTGACGCTGTCGGCCGAAGACCGCAACTGGCTCAGGCACGAACAGCACCTGATACTCGGTACCACCGTGCCGGACTACCCGCCGTTCGATATCAACATCAGCGATCACGGCTATGAAGGCCTGACTGCCGACTACGCCGGACTGATCAGCGAATTGTTGGGCATTCCCATCAAGGTCAGGCGCTTTGCTCACCGCAGCCAGGCGATTGCTGCACTGCATGAAGGCAAGATCGACCTGCTCGGCAGTTCCAATGCCTTCGAGGCGGCCGACGCGCAATTGGTGCTGAGCCACCCCTACACCGATGATCAGGCGGTAATCGCCATCGGCGCAGGCAAAACCCTGGGGCTTAACGACAAGCTGCAAGGGCTACGCCTGGCAATGGTCGATCATTACCTGCCCACTTCGGCGGTGAGCGCGTTGTACCCGCAGGCGCAGCTGCAACTGTACAACTCCAATCTGGCCGGTTTGTCGGCCGTGTCGCTGGGCCAGGCCGATGCTTTTCTTGGCGATGCGCTGAGCAGTGACTACCTGATTACCCGTGTTTTCCGCGACAGCGTGCAGATCGAGCACTTCATCAAGGACTTGCGCGGCACCTTCGCCTTTGCCGCGTCCCGCGACAACCCGACACTGCTGCGTCTGGTCAATCAGGCCCTGGACCGTATCGGCGACAATGATCGTCTGAACATCCTGCGCCGCTGGACCAGCGGAAGCACACGCAGCCTGCTCAATCGCGGCAACTTGAGCCTGAGTGCTGCCGAACGCACCTGGATCGAGCAACACCCCAAAGTCCGTGTGGCGGTCAACACCTATTTTGCACCCATCACCTTTTACGATGACCAGAAGCAGTTTCGCGGTATCGCCGCCGATGTCCTCGAGCAGATTGGTCTGCGTACTGGCCTGAAGTTCGACATTCAAACCGCCGACACCGTGGCACAGATGATTCAACTGGTCGAACAAGGCCAGGCCGATATTGCTGCGGCGCTGCCACCCACCCTGGAGCGTGAGCGCACGTTGCGTTTCACCCGCCCCTACCTGGTTACACCGCGGGTTCTGGTCACCCGCAGCGATAACCATGACCTGCGCAGCAGTGCCCACCTCAGCGGCGTGCGCATGGCCTCGATACGCGACTTCGTACCGATCAAAGAAGAACTGCGCCAACGCTTTCCGCAGATGACCCTGGTTGAAGTCGATGATCCATTGTCAATGATGGAGGCTGTGGCCCAAGGCAAGGCCGATGTTGCACTCAGTACGCAAACCAATGCCGATTACTTCGTCAGCCGTATGTTCAAAGACCGCCTGCAGATCGCCTCGATCTACGGCGACCAACCCGGCGTTGCCTCGTTTGCCGTCGCCCGTGACGCCAAGCTGCTGCATTCGATACTCAACAAGGTGCTGCTCAGCATCCCGCCCGACGAAATGGCCGAGCTGACCGGCCGCTGGCGCACCAACGCGCTGATCAGCGACAGCCTCTGGTACAACGACCGTGGGTTGATCCTGCAGATCCTGCTGGGTGCAGCCGGGCTGATCGCGGCAGTGATTTTCTGGAACCGCTACCTGCGCCGGCTGATCCGTGAACGTAGCGACGCCGAACAGGCCCTGCAACATGAGCTGGCTTTCAGCAAGCGTCTGCTTGAAGAACTGCGTCTGGCCAAAGAGCAAGCCGAGGACGCCAGCCGGGCCAAAAGTACCTTCCTGGCGACCATGAGCCATGAAATCCGCACGCCCATGAACGCCGTCATCGGCCTGCTCGAGCTGGCCGTCAAAGATGCTGAACAAGGCCGCGCCGACCGCAACGCCCTACAAGTGGCTTTTGAGTCAGCCAACGGCCTGCTCGAACTGATCGGTGACATTCTGGATATCGCCCGTATCGAATCCGGGCGCATGACCCTGGCGCCGCAAGCGACCGACCTGGTTGCCCTGGTCAATGCCACCGTTCGGGTGTTCGAAGGCAACGCCAGACTCAAAGGCCTGGTCCTGACCAGCGACGTGCCAGCAGGCTCGAGCCTGGTAACGGTGGACGCGCTGCGGCTCAAGCAGATCCTGTCGAATCTGATCAGCAACGCGATCAAATTCACCGAGCAAGGCCGTATCACGGTGAGCCTGCGACTCGACGCCGATGCGCCAGGCCGGCTGCGCACCACGCTTACGGTCGAAGACACGGGCATTGGCATCAGCGCGCAAGACCAGCAACGCCTGTTCCAGCATTTTTCCCAGGTCGGTGCGCAGACAGAACGCCAGGGTACCGGCCTGGGCCTGATGATCAGCCGGACCCTATGTGAACTGATGGGCGGGCAATTAACCCTGCACAGCACCCTGCACCAGGGCACCTGCGTCCGGGTTACGCTGACCTTACCGCTGGCCGAGCCAATCCCAGAGATGTCCAGCAAACCGGCCAGCGCAGAGGGCAGCATGGCGGCACAGTCGATTCTGGTGGTCGACGACTACCCTGCCAACCTGATGCTGATTGAGCGTCAGCTCAGTATGCTGGGTCACCGGGTCAGCCAAGCCAGCGACGGCCAGCAAGCATTGACGCTGTGGCAGCAAGGTCAGTTCGATACGGTGATCACCGATTGTCATATGCCCGGCATGGACGGCCATCAACTGGCCCGCCAGATCCGCGCCCTGGAGCACCAGCAGCAAAAAACGCCCTGCCTGATTCTTGGCCTGACCGCCAACGCCCAGGCCCAGGAGCGAGAACAATGCCTGGCCAGCGGCATGAACGACTGTCTGTTCAAACCGATCGGCCTGGCTGAACTACGCCGTCACCTGCAAGCCGATATCACCCAACCCGAACTTCTGCCAAATACAGTTGAAGACGCTCACGCCAGTGGCTTTGACATCGACAACCTGAAGTACCTGACCAAGGATGATCCCAATCTGATACGTCGGTTGATCGACGAGCTGGCGCGCAGCAACCACGAAGACCTCAATGCCTTGCGCGCCTTGGGCCCGAACCCTTCGCGCGAGGGGCTGCGCGCGCTCGCCCATCGGATCAAAGGTGGGGCGAAAATGCTCAAGGCACGCGGTGTAGTGCGCAACTGCGAAGCGCTGGAGCAAGCCAGCCTCGGCGATGCCAGCGACAACCATCTCAAGGCTCTGCTAGACACGCTGGAACAAAGCTTGCTGAACCTGGACCAGCAATTGCGCCAACCCGCCACGCAGTAGCCAGGCTGGCGCTACTGCGCGTGCCCTTCAATGCGCTCAGTGCAACTGCAAGGTCGAGTTGATCTGGCTGATGGCGTCTACCACATGTTGCGCACCCTGCTGTATCTCGAGGATCACCTCGCCGGCTTCATTGGCCAGTTCCACGCCGATGCCAGTGCGACTCAAGCTCGACTGCATGCTGGCCACAGCGGTCAACGACAGGTCGTGGTTCTGACGCACCACTTCGACAATTTCCAGGGTTGCCTGACTGGTACGTGCCGCCAGGTTGCGTACTTCATCGGCCACCACCGCAAAACCTCGTCCGTGCTCACCCGCGCGCGCCGCTTCGATAGCGGCATTGAGGGCCAGGAGGTTGGTCTGGTCGGCGATCCCGCGGATGGTCTGAACAATCTGGCCGATGACCTCCGACTGCTTGCTCACCGCATCGATACTGCGTGCGGCCGCGTTGAGGTTGCACGAAATTTCCTCAATGACCTGCACGGTTTGTTGCACCACCTGAGAACCTTTGCGGGCACAGGCATCATTCTGCATCGAGGTGGTATGGGCGGCCTCGGCGGCGGTTTGCTGGGTGCAGACCTGGGAGGTGATGTCACTGGCAAACTTCACAACCTTGTAAAGTTGGCCGCGGGTGTCAAAGATCGGGTTGTACGAGGCTTCGAGGTAAACCATCTGCCCTAGCTTGTTGACCCGTTCGAAGCGATGGGAATGGTATTCGCCGCGGTTGAGTGAAGCCCAGAACGCCTTGTAAGCCGCCGATTCACTTTCACTCTTGTGGCAAAACAGGCTGTGATGCTGGCCGACGATCTCGTCGTGACGATAACGCATGGTGTCGAGAAAGTTCTGGTTGGCCTTGATCACTTTACCTTGCGGGGTGAACTCGATAACCGCCATTGAACGACTGATGGCTTTGATCAGGCTGTCACTTTCATGCTCGTCTTTTACCCGCGTGGTGATATCGGACGCCACTTTTATCACGCTGACCACTTCTTGCCCGGGCCCCAGCACCGGCATGTAGCTGGCTTCCAGCCACAACTGGCGACCTTGCTGATCAACCCGTTCGAACGTGCCGCTGCGTGCTTCGCCGCGTGCCAGCCCGTGCCATAACTGCCGGTACGCGTCGCTATTGGCGTAATCCTTGTCACAAAAAATCCGGTGGTGCTTACCGCGAATCTGCTCAAGGCTGTAGCCGGTGACCTTACAGAAGTTATCGTTGGCGTCCAGAATAATCCCGTCCGGGCTGAACTCGATCATCGCCATAGAGCGGCTGATGGCGGCGAGTTTGGCGTTGATGCCTGCCAGAGCCCGATTGCACTGCTCAATCTCTGCCAAATCCGACTTGCGATGAAAATCGAACATAAAACGCCCTCCACGCCCAGGTGTTGCTGAGCATAGATTGCCGTTGACGCCGCGCAAGCCGATTGCTTGCTGTAGGAGCGGGCTTGCCCCGCGATAGCGATTTATCAGTCACATCGCCTCGCGGGGCAAGCCCGCTCCTACCAGGATTTAGCTGCTTTCACGCACCACCAATTCGAACCCCAAGTCCTGATTGTGCGCAGTCCTCCGCTTACCATCGAGCAAGCCCAGCAATGCCTGCGCCGCGCAACGGCCAATGGCTGCACGCGGGGTACGGATCGAAGTCAGACGCGGCACCATGTGTGCCGAAGCCGGAAGGTCGTTGAAACCAACCATCGCCACCTGCTCCGGCACCTTAACCCCCAGGCGCAGGGCTTCAAGAATGGCACCTTGGGCCAGGTCGTCGTTACAGAAGAAAATCCCGTCGACATCGCCCTGTTGCGCCAGTAACTGCCTGAACAATTCACCGCCCAAGGCAATCGATGACGGCTGTGGCGACAGCAGTTGCAGCTCACTGGCATAGCGGCCAGCCGCAACCAGGGCTTGAGTGAAACCTTCGGCCCGCTGCATCACCCGCGGATCGAGCTGCGCAGCGATAAAGCCCAAGCGCTGGCAACCCCGCTCAAGCAAATGATGCGCCGCCGCCGCACCGGCCTGCTGCTGGGAAAACCCCACCGACATGCCCTGCTCCGCCTGCCCCAGCTCCATCATGTGCACACACGGGACGCCACTGGCGCTGAGCATCTGCTTGGACGCCTCGCTGCGGTCGAAACCGGTGAGCAGCATGCCGCGCGGCTGGTAGGCCAGGTAGTTACGGATCAGGTTCTCTTCTTCGGCGATATCGTAGTGATAGTTACCGATCAACACCTCGAGCCCACGCGGGCGCATAACTTCATGCACCGCCTCCAGGGTCTCGATGAACAACTGGTTGGACAGCGACGGAATCAGCACCACGATCGACTCGCTCTGCGCCGAGGCCAGTGCCCGCGCGGCCGGGTTGGCCACATAACCCAAGGCTGTTGCGGCCTGCTTGACCTTCTCGACCAGCTCGGGCGCCACCGTGCTGACACCGCGCAAGGCACGCGAAGCAGTGATCGGGGAAACCCCGGAAAGCCTGGCCACTTCAGCCAGAGTGGGACGACCGGTAGTACGAGAGCCGATGCGGGTCATGGGGAATTTTATTTTCGACTTGCAAAGAATGGGGAACGGGCACTAAGGTAGCGCTGTCTCAGAGCACAGGCAATGCATAACTGCAGGTGAGCTGAAATGAGCACCCACACTGCTGAATACAAGATCAATAACATCCGGGTAAGACGCGTCCGAGGCGTAAGCAGCCTCGTGCAAAGATAGCGCTATCTTGCCCTGCAGGAGGTACCGATGAACCCACCCCTCTCCGCGATCGTGGTCATGGGCGTAGCAGGCTGCGGCAAAAGCTACGTTGGTGCCGCCATTGCCGGCTTAAGCGGCGGTCGCCTGATTGAAGGCGATGATTTCCACCCGACCGCCAACATTCAGAAAATGAGTGCCGGTATACCCTTGGACGATGACGACCGTGCCGGTTGGCTGATTCGTCTGGGTGAAGAACTGCAAGCCACCCTCAAGCACGGCGAACGGCCGATCCTCACCTGCTCTGCCCTGAAAAAGCGCTACCGCGACACCTTGCGCCACGCCGTGCCCGACCTGGGCTTCGTGTTCCTTGACCTGACCCCTGAAGAAGCCAGCCGCCGGGTCCTTGCCCGCCCCGGGCACTTCATGCCGGCCAGCCTGATCGCCAGCCAGTTCGCCACCCTTGAGCGCCCCAATGGCGAAGCCCTGACCTTACCGCTGGACGCCACCTTGCCGGTCGAACAACTGGCGATCCAGGTCGATCTGTGGCTAAAGCCCTGCGGTGAGCCGGTGCTGGCGCGAACGGCCTGACCAGGCGGTTTTCCGGCTCACCAAAGATAGCGCTGTCTCAAGCACTGATTGCTGTAAACGTTACGCCCACAACAATGACAAAACGAGGCACTGAACCATGTTTGGTTTGGCAACTGATACCTACCTGCTGCTCGATGCAGTGGTCACCATCATCGGCCTGGTGCTGCTGATCACCCATTTCAAAGTCCACCCCTTCGTCGCCTTGACCCTGGCCGCCGGTTTCCTCGGCCTGACCTCGGGCATGCCCGTGGCCAAAGTCATGAAATCCTTCCAGGACGGCTTTGGCGGCGTGCTGGGGTTTGTCGGCATTGTCCTGGCGCTCGGCACCATGCTCGGCAAGCTGATGGCCGATTCAGGCGGGGCCGATCAGATCGCGCAAACGCTGATTCGCGCTTTTGGCAAACAGAAGGTCCACTGGGCGATGATGTTCGCCGCGTTTCTGGTAGGCATTCCGCTGTTCTTCGAAATCGGTTTTGTGCTGTTGATTCCGCTGGTGTTCATCGTCGCCCGACGTTCCGGGGTGTCGCTGATCAAGATCGGCATACCGTTGCTGGCCGGGTTGTCGGTGGTTCACGGCCTGGTGCCACCGCATCCGGGACCGTTGCTGGCGATTGGCATTTTCAATGCTGATATTGGCAAGACCATTTTCTATGGCCTGATCATCGCCCTGCCCACCGCAATCATTGCCGGGCCGCTGTATGGCAACTTCATCTCGCGTTATATCCCGGGCTCACCCTCGCAGGAACTGATGGATCAGATTGCCCGCGAGTCCGATCAGAAAAACCTGCCGAGTTTCAGTATCACGCTGATCACCGTGCTGCTGCCGGTGTTTCTGATGTTGCTGAAAACCTTCGCCGACGTGGTGCTGCCGGCTGAGCACATTGTGCGGCAATGGATGGACCTGATCGGCCACCCGATCACCGCCCTGCTCGCGGCGTTGCTGTTGGCCTTCTACACCTTTGGTGCTGCGCGCGGCTTCTCGCGCCAGCAGATCATGAAACTGCTCGACCAGAGCCTGGCGCCAACGGCGGCGATCATTTTGATCGTCGGTGCCGGTGGTGGCTTCAAACAGATGTTGGTGGACACCGGGGTGGGTAACGTCATTGGCCAGATGGCCGTGCAGGCGCAGATTTCGCCGATCCTGCTGGCCTGGCTGGTAGCGGCGGTAATTCGTATCGCCACCGGCTCGGCGACCGTGGCGACCATTACCGGTGCCGGGATTGTCGCCCCGGTGATCGGCATGATTCCGGGCGTCAACCGTGAACTACTGGTGCTGGCGACAGGCGCTGGCTCGTTGATTCTTTCGCACGTCAACGATGCTGGCTTCTGGCTGGTGAAGCAGTACTTCAACATGACCGTGGCAGAGACCTTCAAGACCTGGAGCATGATGGAGACCATCCTCTCGGTGGTCGGCATCATCTTTATCATGCTCTTGTCGCTAGTGGTCTGACCCGGTAGGAGCGGGCTGTGTGGGAGCGGGCTTGCCCCGCGATAGCGATTTGTCAGTCACATCGCTTCGCGGGGCAAGCCCGCTCCTACGGCGTTACAGGGCAGCCTTGAAAATCGCTTCAATCTCCGCCTGGCTGGCCTCCCGAGGGTTGGTCAGGCCGCACGCATCCTTCAGGGCGTTGCTGGCCAAGACCGGTATATCCGCCTCTTTGGCCCCCAACACCGCCAGACCAGCAGGAATATCGATATCCCGCGACAGTTGCTCAATCGCAGCAATGGCTGCCTCACTGCCCTGCTCTGCACTCAGCCCACTGACGTCTACGCCCATGGCCTTGGCCACATCACGCAGGCGCGCAGCACTGACCTTGGCGTTGAAACGCTGAACATGCGGCAACAACACGGCGTTGCACACGCCATGCGGCAAGTCGTAGAACCCGCCCAACTGGTGCGCCATGGCATGCACGTAGCCCAGCGAAGCATTGTTGAAGGCCATACCGGCGAGGAACTGGGCATAGGCCATGCTTTCGCGCGCCTGCATGTCACTGCCCTCGGCAACCGCCTGACGCAGGCTCTGACTGATCAGCTCGATGGCCTTGATTGCACAGGCATCGGTGATCGGCGTCGCTGCCGTAGACACATAGGCTTCGATGGCGTGGGTCAGCGCATCCATACCGGTAGCGGCGGTCAGGCATTTGGGCATGGCAGCCATCAGCGCCGGGTCGTTGACCGACAGCAATGGGGTAACGTTACGGTCGACGATGGCCATTTTCACGTGGCGCGCTTCGTCGGTGATGATGCAAAAGCGCGTCATTTCGCTGGCGGTACCGGCCGTGGTGTTGATTGCGATCAGCGGCAGTTGCGGCTTGGCCGAACGATCAACGCCCTCGTAGTCGCTGATCTTGCCACCGTTGGTGGCGCACAGGGCAATACCCTTGGCGCAGTCATGCGGCGAGCCGCCGCCCAGGGAGATCACACAGTCGCAGCGTTCACGCTGCAACTGCGCCAGTCCCTGTTCGACGTTGGCGATGCTCGGGTTAGGTTTGGCGCCGTCAAAAATCGATGAGTCAATGTCACGCATCGCCAGCAGTTCGGCGATACGCTCGGCGACCCCGGCCTTGGCCAGCCCGGTGTCGGTGACAATCAGTGCCTTGCGCAATCCGTAGCCGGCGATGGCCGCCATCGCCTCGTCGAGGCAGTCGATGCCCATGATGTTGACGGCAGGGATAAAAAACGTGCTGCTCATGGCGAAACCCTCATGCAAATTTCCATTGCCGTCAGGATCCGCCTCTACGCCCTGCCCCGTGTTGATCTGGGGCAAATCTTGCTCAGCCGAGGAACAGTCGATAGGCCGGGTTGTCAGTTTCGTCCCAGTAGCGATAACCCATTGCATCCAGGGCGGCAGGCAAACTGGCCTGCTCGTCTTCAGGCACCTCCAGCGCGGCGAACACCCGGGCGTCCGCCGCACCATGGTTACGGTAGTGGAACAGGCTGATGTTCCAGCGCTTGCCCAAACGCTCCAAAAAGCCCAGCAAAGCTCCCGGACGCTCGGGAAATTCGAAGCGCAGCACCCGTTCATTCGCACCCGGCCCGGCATGCCCACCCACGGTATGGCGTACGTGCAGCTTGGCCAGTTCGTTGTCGGTCAGGTCGAGTACCTCGTAGCCCTGAGCGCTCAGGCTGGCCAGCAGGCGATCCCGCGGATCGTGCTGCGGGTGGGTCTGCACGCCAACGAACAGCCGCGCTTCTTTGCCCGGGTAGTAGCGGTAGTTGAACTCGGTGATCTGCCGCTTGCCCAGGGCCTGGCAAAAGGCGCGGAAACTGCCCGGCTGCTCGGGGATGGTCACGGCGATGATCGCCTCGCGTTGCTCGCCCAGCTCTGCGCGTTCGGCAACATGGCGCAGGCGGTCGAAGTTGACGTTGGCACCTGAGTCGATGGCGACCAGGGTCTGGCCGCTGACGCCTTCACGGGCCACGTACTTTTTGATTCCCGCCACCGCCAACGCGCCGGACGGCTCGGTGATCGAACGGGTATCGTCGTAGATGTCCTTGATCGCTGCGCACAGTTCATCGTTGCTGACGGTGATGACCTCATCCACATAGTGGCGGCACAGCTCAAAGCAATGCGCACCGATCTGCGCCACCGCCACGCCTTCGGCAAAGCTGCCGACCTGCGGCAACACCACCCGCTCGCCGGCCCGCATGGCGGCCTGCAGGCAATTGGAATCCTGCGGTTCGACTCCGATCACTTTCACTTCAGGGCGCAGGTATTTGACGTACGCCGCGATCCCGGCAATCAGGCCGCCACCACCCACCGGAACGAAGATCGCATCCAGCGCACCCGGCTGCTGGCGGAGGATTTCCATGGCCACCGTGCCCTGTCCGGCGATCACATCCGGGTCGTCAAACGGCGGCACGAAGGTTGCCCCTTCACTGTCCGCCAGTTTCAGCGCGTGGGCCAGGGCATGGGGAAAGCTGTCACCGTGCAGCACCACTTCGCCGCCGCGCGAGCGTACGCCGGCCACTTTCAACTCAGGTGTTGTAGTGGGCATGACGATGGTCGCGCGCATACCCAGTTCGCGTGCTGCCAGGGCCACGCCCTGGGCATGGTTGCCAGCTGAGGCGGTGATGACGCCGCGGGCACGCTGGGCCGGGCTCAAGCGGCTGAGGCGGTTGTAGGCGCCGCGGATCTTGAACGAGAACGTCGGCTGCAGGTCTTCGCGCTTGAGCAGCACCTGGTTAGCCAAGGACTGGGACAATGCGGGCGCCAGTTGCAGCGGCGTCTCGATCGCCAGGTCGTACACCGGTGCAGCAAGAATGCGCCGCACGTAATCGGACAGCAGGTTCGGCGACGCGGACGGTGTGCGAGGGCTAACGGCAAGGCTGGTCATCAGTGACTCCTGGTTTTTTAAAGTGCCCAGGAGAGAGAGAAAGAACCCGCCTCCAGGGCGGGTTCGGTGCAAGTGCTCGCTAGCCCGCCAAAACGATAATGGCGGTAATAATGCTGTGCGCGGGCAACTGCAGGAAGGTATTCATGCCAGCGAAACTAGCGCAGCCCTGCAGGTAAAGTCAAGCCATCGGGTCTGACAACAGCCAAGCCTGATTGGCGTCAATATTCAGTCCTGCGAATTGGACAACCCTGCCTTCTGCTGCTTGTATCTAAACCCTGCAAGACCGCAAACACGTACAACTTCGAACTAATGGATGGGGCGAGGAGCGGGACAATGGCATATACAGTCATGATGGTGTTTGGCACACGTCCTGAAGCGATCAAGATGGCGCCGCTGGCCCAGGTACTGCGACAGTGGCCTGACATCGAGCTGAACATCTGCTCCACCGGCCAGCACCGGGAAATGCTCCAGCAGGTGCTGCGGGACTTCGGCCTGAGCGTCGATGAAGACCTGCACGTGATGACCCAGAACCAGACCCTCAACGGCCTGTCACAGCAATTGCTTGAGCAACTGGATGCCACCTACGCCCGTATCCAGCCCGATATCGTCCTGGTGCATGGCGACACCACCACCAGTTTTATCGCTGCCCTCGCCGCCTTCAACCGCCAGATTCCCATTGCTCACGTCGAAGCCGGGTTGCGCAGTGGCAGCCTCAAGGCACCCTGGCCCGAAGAAGCCAACCGGCGCCTGACCGGGGTGATTGCCGATTTGCACTTCCCGCCCACCAACCGCGCCCGGGACAACCTGTTGCGTGAAGGTGTGGTGCTGGAGCAGATCGAAGTCACCGGCAACACGGTCATCGATGCCCTGCTGTGGATGCGCGACTACCTGACCCACAGCCATTGGAAACCCGCCCCTGACTCGCCCTTGGCGCAACTGCGCGATGACCAGCGCCTGGTGCTGATCACCGGCCATCGCCGGGAGAACTTCGGCCAGGGTTTTGAACGCATCTGCCTGGCCCTGGCCGAGTTGGCCCTGCGCTACCCGGACGTACAGTTCGTCTACCCGGTACACCTCAATCCGCAAGTGCAGAAAGCGGTGTACGCGGTGCTGTCGCACCAATCGAATATTCTGCTGATCGCCCCTCAGGACTATCAGCACTTTGTCTGGCTGATGAACCGCGCCTACCTGATCATCACCGACTCCGGCGGGATTCAGGAGGAAGCACCTGCCTTGGGCAAACCACTGCTGGTGTTACGCAAGGTCACGGAGCGCCACTCGGTGCTCGAAGGCGGCACGGTCAAACTGGTTGGTACCCAAACCGAACGGATCGTCAAGGAAACCAGCCTGCTGCTCGACGACCCGCAGGTCTATAAACAGATGAGCCGGGTGTTCACCCCCTATGGCGATGGCCATGCCAGCGAACGTATCGCTGAACGACTGAGCCGCTGGCTCGAGGAAAACGCCAGCGAGCGCAGCGCCTCATGAGTCTGGCCTTTGTCGATTTCCTCACCTATGTGCTGTTCGGTCTCAAGCTGCTGGCGATCACCCTGGCCAGTCTGATGTTTCTGCTGGGCCTGGATGACCTGTTCATCGATGTCGTTTATTGGGGGCGTAAGCTGATCCGGCGTTTTCGTATTTACGACAAGTACGAAAAAGCCGACGAGAAGCGCTTGTTCGAAGCGCCGGAACAACCATTGGCAATCATGGTGCCGGCCTGGAACGAAGTCGGCGTGGTCGGCGAAATGGCGCGCCTGGCGGCGTCGACCATCGACTACGAGAACTACCAGATTTTCGTCGGCACCTACCCCAACGACCCGCAAACCCAAGCCGACGTCGACGCCGTTTGCCTGCACTACCCGAACGTGCATAAGGTCGTCTGCGCGCGCCCCGGCCCGACCAGCAAAGCCGACTGCCTGAACAACATCATCGACGCGATCCTGCGCTTTCAGAGCGACGCGAAAATTGAATTCGCCGGTTTCATTCTGCATGACGCCGAAGACGTCATCTCGCCGATGGAGCTGCGTCTGTACAACTACCTGCTGCCGAACAAGGACATGATCCAGATCCCGGTCTACCCCTTCGCCCCCCAGTGGCGAGGGTTCACCGCGGGCCATTATGTCGACGAGTTCGCCGAGAACCATGGCAAGGATGTGATCGTGCGCGAAGCGCTGACCGGCCAGGTGCCCAGCGCCGGGGTCGGCACCTGCTTCAGCCGCCGGGCCATCGGCGCCTTGCTGGCCGACGGCGACGGCATTGCCTTCGACGTGCAAAGCCTGACCGAAGACTACGACATCGGTTTTCGCCTGAAACAAAAAGGCATGAAGTGCATTTTCGCCCGCTACTCGATGACCGACCCGCAGCTGGCGCTCAAACGCGACTGGCGCCTGGGCATGAGCCGTGAGTTTGCCCAGGTGATTTGTGTGCGCGAGCACTTCCCGCGGGACTGGCAACACGCGATACGGCAAAAATCACGCTGGATCGTCGGCATCGTCTTTCAGGGCACCCGCAACCTCGGCTGGAGCCGTCGGGGGGCGCTCAACTACTTCCTCTGGCGCGATCGGCGCGGCTTGTTCGCCTACCTGCTGAGCTTTCTGGTCAACCTGTTGTTCCTGGTGCTGCTGGCGATGTGGCTGGTCACGGTCATTGCGCCCAACAGCTGGCACTTTCAATCGATTCTCGCCGACAGCCCGCTGCTCACCGCGCTGCTGTGGCTCAACGGCCTGATGCTGGTCAACCGCCTGTTCCAGCGTGGCTTCTTTGTCACCCGCTATTACGGCATCGTCGAAGGCTTGCTGTCTGCGCCGCGGATGATGTGGAGCAACTTCGTCAACTTCTTCGCCAACCTGCGCGCCCTGCGCCAGGTCATGGAAATGGGTGACTCGCGGCGCGTGGCCTGGGATAAGACCACCCACGAATTCCCCGCCCTGGCCTCGCCGATGCGCATACCGCTGGGCCAGCGCCTGATCGACAAGGGGCTGATCACCGAAGCGCAGTTGCAAGAGGCGATCACCAACCCCCTGCGTCGGCGTCTGGGCCGCGAACTGCTGTTGCGCGGCTGGCTCAACAGCGAGCAGTTGGTAGAGGCCCTGGCCGAACAACTGGACCTGCCCTGGGCACCGCTCAACCCGTTCAAGATCGATCCGCAGTTGATCGCGAAGATGCCGCGCAGCCTGGCGGTGCACTATGGCGTGCTGCCAGTGGCCGAAGACCAACAAACCTTGATCCTGGCCAGCGAAACGCCGGTCAGCCAGGTGTCACTGGGGGTGATCAGCCGTCAGCTCAAACGCCCGGTGACCTACCGCCTGGCGCCGCAAGGGCGGGTCACCCTCGGCATCCGTTACAACTACCCCAGCCCTTGGCAAAAAGAGGAAACCCGGCAGATGCTCGCGGTGCTCAATCGGCATCAGGATGATGCCGCCCTGCTTGAACGCGTCAGCCGTCACCAGGTGATGCTCGGCACCCTTTTACAAGTGCGCGGCAAGGTGCCGCCGACCCTGTTCAACCAAGCGCTGATCGATTTCAACCCCGAGCAGCAATCATTGGGTGAGCACCTGGTCGCCCGCGGCATCATTACCGAAGAGGTGTTGCAAGAGGCCCTCGCCGAGCAGGCCCAGGAACAGCAAGCGGCCTATGCACTGACCCGGGAGGTGGCATGAGCCTGCGCCCTCCGCTGACCTTTGCTTGCCTGTTGTTATCGCTGTATACCGCCCAAAGCCTGGCTGCCCCACTCAGTGATTTCGAACGTTATCGCAGCTATCCGTATATGGAGCGCAGCTACCGCGAGGCGAAGAACAACAACTGGCAAGAAGTCGAACGCCTGACCCGCCACTTGCTGGAGCGGGTACCCAACAACGACGAAGCGCGGGCCCTGCTGGTTCAGGCACTGGTTCACCAGCAGCGCTACCGCGAGGCCGAGCAAGTGGCCGAACAGAACAGCAGCGCCGACAGCTTGCTGGAACTGCGCCTGGCCTGGATCGAACAGGATCCACCCGCGGCCAGCCAAGTGGAAAACTGGATCGCCAACAGCGTGCTGAATGCACGTATTCGCCTGTGGCAGGCCTATAGCCTGAGCCTGGCAAAACACACGGGCGCCAGCACAGCCCTGGACTGGCTCAACCAACTGCCAGCCAAAGGCGACGACAAAGTCCTGCGCCTGGCCCGCGCCACCTGGGCCGAGCAGTTGCATGACTGGAGCCAGACCATCGAAGCCCTGGCACCTTTGGCTGCACGCGGTCAACTCGCCAGCCAGGACTGGCAACGTCTGGCCAATGCCTATGTGCAGCGTCTGGATGAAGCACCATTGCAGCAACTGCTTGAGCATCCGCCGTCCGCCGACATCGCCCGCCAGACGCGCCTGGCCATGGCCAACCGTGCCATCGCCCTCGATCACCGGCAAATGGCCCAGCGCTGGCTGCAATCCCTGCCCGAAGACGACCTCAAGCAGCCTGCGCAGCGTCAACAGCTGTGGGAACTGGCCCGGCAGGGCAATGACAGTGCACAGGTACAACGCCTGAGCAACGAACTGAATCGCCCCTGCCTGGAGACTGCCGAATGGCTGTCGCGCCACGACCAGGCGCTTGCCCGCCAGCAACTGCGCCAGTGCCGTGCCGAAGACGATCCGAAAACCTGGCTGGTACTCAACCAGCGTTTGCACGGTGCCAGTGGCGGCTCGGCGCAGCTGTGGGAGCAGCTGTATCGTCAGACCGGCGACCTCGACGCCCTTGAGCAAGCGACTTTTCTTGAACTCAAAGCCGGTCGCCAGGCACATGTCCGGCAGTTACTCGAACAGGCCTACGACCGGCGCCTGGGACGCTTGCCGATGCCGTTGCTGCAGCGTCTGGCCGGGCTCTATAGCCAGGCCGACGCGCCGTTGCAGGTGCAGCGCATGAGCAGCCTGATACCGCGCGTGGATGCCGCCAACCGTGCCCTGCTGCTGGGGCGCCTGGCCGAGGCAGGCGAATGTGCTGCAGTACGCCAGGCTATTCCCGCGACGCCAACCGAAGTCGGTCAACTGCGCGCCCTGGGCCGCTGCGCAATGCCTGAGCGCCCCGGTGAAGCGGTGGCCTACTATCAGGCCGCCGAGCGCCTGGGTGACAGCGGCAGCCGCCTGCCGCTGGCCTATGCCCTGGAAGCGGCCGGTGACTCGCAGGCAGCGCAGCCGATCTGGAACAGTCTCAGCGACAGCCAGTGGACCGACAACGCCCGCCTCACCGCTGCGCGCAGCGCGCTGAACGCCAACGACCCGCAGCGCGCCAGTGTGCATTGGAGCAAGGCAGCGCACCGCAGCGCCGATGACTTCGCCCTTGGTGCCGCCATTGCCGAACGTCAGGGCGATTACCCGGCGGCGCTGAACTATCAGCGCCAGGCCCTGCAACTGCAACCACGTGCCGATCACTACTACAACGCCTCGACGACCGCGCAACATGCCGGCGATACGCAACTGAGCCTGCTCTGGCTTGCTGAAGCGGTACGCCTGGAGCCCGCCAACCCTCGCTACCAGGCCGACTACGGTATGCGCCTGGCCGGTTCTGACGATCCCGCGGTACGCCGCCAGTCGATTCCCCCGCTGCAACGCGCCACCCACGATTTCCCTGAGGACTACCGCCTCGGTGAAACCCTGGCGCTGCGTTACGACGAAGTCGAAGACAGCGCGGCGGCACGCAAGGAGCTGCGCCGGGTGATCGACGTAGAGCAGGACCTGGTCGATGGCGATGACGAATACGGCAGCCTGCAGGCGCGCAAGTACCGCCAACGCCGCGCCCACGAAAGCCTGTCGCGGCGTGACAGCATCACCTTGGCCAGCACCTGGTCGCCGGCCGGTATTTCAACCAACGACAACTTCCGCGACAACCGTGAAGACCGCCGCGCCGCCTCGCAGAACGTGCAGTTGGCCATGTGGGACCACGCCCTCGGCGAAGAACCCAGTCGTAACGGCAGCACCCTGTCGGTGTATGGGCGCGTGTTGTTCGGCGGCCAGAGCCGCAGCGACTATGCGCAAAGCATGGGCACCGGCGTCGGCCTGCGCTACAAGCCGCTGGGCCAGGCCAACCTGAACCTGTACGCCGAGCTTTATCACCAGCGCCAGATTGACGACGCCCACTACAACGGCCTGAGCCTGGGCCAGTTGCTCAGCCCGAGCAAAGTGGCTGACAACTGGGGGGATTTGCGCGGCAACGCCGAGTCGAGCAACGACTTGCTGCTGCGCGCCACCGCCTCGTTCCTCGACCAGGGTGACTGGCGCAACGACTGGCGTATCGATGAGCGCCAGTGGAATGAACGCTTCCTCTACCTCGACGCGGCCTGGTGGACCCGTGCCGGTGACCACCAATGGCTGTCGCGCTACCAGCAAGGGCACGTCTGGAAGCTGCCCAGCAGCTCACCACAAACCCTGATGCCCTACGGCTTTCTGGAGTTCTCAAGCCAAGACCCGAGCAACGACTGGCGCCAGGACCTGCGCACCGGGCTCGGCCTGCGCTGGCAGTGGTGGTTCGATGACGACCGCTACAACGCCTACCGCGGCTCGCTCAAGGTGCGCGCCGAATATCAGCAATCGCTGGGCGGCAATCTGTATGAGCGCGCCAACGGCATGCTGCTCGGTGTGGAGATGAATTTCTGATGCGCAGATGGATCAGCCTGATATTGCTTGCCCTGAGCCTGTCGGCGCACGCCGACGAGCGTGTATTCTACCAACCGCTGAATCGCGACGCATCGCTGAGCCAGGCGCAATGGCAGGCGTTGTGGCAAGCCACCAGCGCCCAAGGGGGGAAAACCCTGATTGTGCAGTGGACGGCCTATGGCGACAGCGACTTCGGCGGTGCCGACGGCTGGCTCGCCAACAGCCTGCGCAGCGCCCATGAGCAAGGCTTGCAGTTGGTCCTGGGGCTGTACATGGACGCCGCCTACTATCAACGCATCGATGCCCTGGACAGCCCCGGCCTTGCCGCCTACTGGAAAGCCCAATTGGGCCGCTCGCTGACCCAGCACGCCACACTGCAGCGTGACTGGAAGCTGCCGGTCGCCGGATGGTACCTGCCGATGGAACTGGACGACGTGCATTTCAGCGACCCACTGCGGCGCCAGGCGTTGTACAGCCAACTGCAGGCCTTCCAGCAACGCCTCGATGCGCCGCTGCACATCAGCGCCTTCAGCAGTGGACGCATGAGCCCTGCCGCCAACGCTGGTTGGCTGCAACAACTGGGCGGCATACCGTCGCAGGTCTGGTGGCAGGACGGTGCGGGCACCCAACGCTTGACGCCGTGGATCCGTCAGCAATACCTCAGCGCACTGCCCTGCTCCATCGGCCTCGTGCAGGAGGCCTTCCGCCAAACCAGCGCGCCCGGCCAGCCGTTCCGCGCCGTCGCCGCCAGCGTGCAGCGCCCCACCCACTGCCACCCGGCAGCGGTATTCTCATTGCGTTACCGGCCGTGGGCCAAGGGCCTGCTAACCTTGGACGGCAACTGAGACGCATCAAGTACTCATTGGATCAGCAAGGCCGCTATGTACAAGACCATCGAACAACAAGTGCGAAGAAACATCGCCCCCCCCGCATTGCGCCGCGAGTTCCGCCAGCATGATTTTGAGAACCTGCACTCTTTCTGCCTGCTGATCTTTGCCGTCAGCATCGGCATCTGGTTGCTGTTCGACCTGATTGTCAGCTACCTGGGCCAACAGGACTTCACCTGGATATCCATGGCCTTCATCACCGTCATGGTGTGCCTGACCATCATCCTCGCGTTCACCCGCAAGGCCGGGCACTTCGACATCCTCAACCTGGTGTTCATCACTGTCATCACCCTGGCCATGCGCCTGGTGATCGACGGCCTGCCGGTTAACTTACGCCCGGCCTGGCTGGTACTGGGAGCCTCCAGCGTGTTGTATAGCGTCTCGGTGTTACCGGTGCGACGCTGGTCATTTTTCGCCGTGCTGATCGTCACCTGGGTCAACCTGCACCCCTTCCGGGTGCCCGGCATGCACCTATTCGACCTGCGCGGCCTGATGTTCCTGTGCTACGGCGTGTTCCTCAACGGCCTGATCATCTACACCTATTTGAAAATGCGCCGCGCCAAGTTGTACAACTTCTACATGTCCAAGGTCCTGCTGGACCAGGCTTACATCGACGTCCTGACCGAGATCCCCAACCGCCGCTCGTTCATGGCCAAGGCACAGACCCATTTGCAGGAAGACGACACGCAGAGCCGTTACCTGGCGATGATCGATATCGACAACTTCAAGAAGGTCAACGACCGCTTCGGCCACGACATCGGCGACGTGGTGCTCAAGCGCACAGCGGCCAACATCAAGGCCTCGATGACCGAGTTCGAGTACGCACGGTTGGGGGGGGAGGAGTTTGTCATCTACTTGTGGGGTATGGACCAGCTCGCTGCGGAACAGCGCGTAGATGCCCTGTGCAAGCGCGTGCGGGAAGACACCGCCGAATACCCGGTGACCATCAGCATCGGCCTGACCCGGATCCTCGACGACGACAACCTGACCAACGCCCTGGTCAAGGCCGACGAAGCCTTGTACCAGGCCAAGCATGGCGGCAAAGACCGCTACGTGCTGTGGCGCGAAAGCACAACGGTGCAATTCCCTTGAACCAACATCTGGTGGGAGCGGGCTTGCCCCGCGATTGCGATATTCCTGACATATCGCAATCGCGGGGCAAGCCCGCTCCCACCGGTCAGCGTGCGTCGCCCCACTGGTCCCCGGTGAGGATTGCCATGGCAATGTCTTCATCGCTGGCTTGTATGCCCGGGTGTTCCTGGCGCACACGCTGCAGCATCGACTCCAGGTACACACCGCGGATCGCGCCACCGCTGGCAATGAACGAAGACGCCTCGTCACGCGCCGGGATGATGCGTTTGTCATCCTTGAAGGTGGAATACAACGAAGCGGATATACCTGCCGAGGTCGCGACGTCTTTGGCATCCACATCAGCCAGAGCCGCCCCCATGGGCATGCACAGAACAAGCGAAGTAGCGATCAGTAAACGACGCATGATGGTGCCTCCGGAAATCGAGTACCTACCCAGCTAAGATACTCAGCGCTTCACCCAAGTTCCCTGAAATGGCCTATACCCAATAAGCCATGGATCACATAGGGGGCGGCTATGGCCGGCTCAGGCAAGAAAATGACACTGGTCGGGCTCACTACCCTGGTGGCCGTCAACATGATGGGCTCGGGCATCATCATGCTGCCCACCAGCATGGCGCAATTAGGTGCGGTTTCGCTGCTGTCCTGGGTGGTGACGGCCATCGGTTCCATGGCCATCGCCTACAGCTTTACCCAGTGCGGAGTGTACTGTTCACGCTCCGGCGGGCTCTCGGCGTATACCGAAGAAGCCCACGCCAAGTCAGGTTTCTTTCTCTGCTCCTACCTGTACTTTCTGTCGCTGGCCATCGCCAATGTCGCCGTGGCCATCTCGGCGGTGGGCTACATGACGGCCTTCATGCCGTGGCTGGGCAGCAGTGCTGTCGCGTTGTGCATCGGCACCATCGGTTTGATCTGGTTAACGATTGTCGCCAACTTCGGCGGCCCGGCGATTACCGGCAGGATCGGGGCAATATCAGTCTGGGGCGTGATCATCCCGGTAGCGGGCTTGAGTGTGATCGGCTGGTTCTGGTTTGACCGCAACGTGTTCATCCAGGCCTGGAACCCTAACGACTTGCCGATCTGGGAAGCCATCGGCAAGACCATCCCGTTGACCCTCTGGGCATTT
The DNA here is from genome assembly GCF_052147955.1 of Pseudomonas sp. NUPR-001. NCBI lineage: Bacteria > Pseudomonadati > Pseudomonadota > Gammaproteobacteria > Pseudomonadales > Pseudomonadaceae > Pseudomonas > Pseudomonas sp. NUPR-001. Next base: position 2,601,013 of record NZ_CP197353.1, on the reverse strand, counting down.
CTGGGCATGGAGTCAGCGGCGCAAGCATTCGATGCGGTGGAGAACCCCAAACGCAATGTGCCTCTGGCCTGCCTGTTTGGCACCCTCGGCGCGGCAGTGGTGTACGTGCTGTCGACCACGGTGATCCAGGGCATCGTCCCCAACCTGGAGCTGGCCAATGCCTCAGCGCCGTTTGCCCTGGTGTACGCGAAAATGTTTTCGCCGTTGATTGGCAACATCATCATGGTACTGGCGGTCATGGCCTGTGTCGGCTCACTGCTGGGCTGGCAGTTCACCCTGGCGCAAACGGCTAAAATGACGGCCGACCAAGGCATGTTCCCCAGCCTGTTCTCCCGGGTCAGTGCGCTGAATGCGCCGATCCTGGGCATGGTGGTCTGCGGCGTGCTGCAAACCGTCATGGCCCTGTCGACCATTTCGCCCAATGCCAGCGCCCAGTTCAGCAAGCTGGTCAGCCTGGCGGCGGTGACCAACCTGATCCCCTACGTCACGGCGTTGACTGGCCTGCTGGCGATCATGCACAAAGCCCGGGTCAGCCCGGCGGTGTACAGCCGCAACACCCTGGTGCTGCTGGTGGCGGTGGGCTACTCGTTGTACGCCTTGTACGCCTGCGGCATGGAGGCGGTGCTGAACGGCGCCCTGGTGCTGGCGTTCGGTTACTTGCTGTATGGCTTTGTGGCCAAGCGTTTCATTATTCAGCAGGCAGCGGCTGAACGCCCCGAACTGCCTTGAACGGGGGCTGACATGAACACCACCTTTGCGCGCCTGGCGTGCCTGATTACCCTGCTCCCTGCGCTGGCCACGGCCAACACGCTGGAGCGCGTGCGCAGCAGCGATACCCTGACCCTGGGTTACCTGGCCGACTTTGCCCCCTTCAGCGTGCAGGACGGTGACACCGCCAAAGGCTACGCCATCGACCTGTGCCTGAAGGTAGCCGAACAGGTCAAGCTGACGCTGGCGCGCCCTGATCTGAAGGTACGCTTTCAACCGGTGGCGCTGGCCGATGAGATCAGCGCCGTCAGTTCCGGGCAGGTCGATCTGCTCTGCACCCCCACCGTGGCCAGCGTGCAGCGGCGGCAACAGGTGAGTTTTTCCATACCGATCTACACCGCCGGGGTCAGCGCCGTGGTACGCAAAGACGCGCCCGAGCCGCTGCTCAAAGTGCTCAACGGCAAACCGGCGCACACCGGCCCCACCTGGCGGGCAACGCTCAACCGCGGCCTGAGCAACCAGACGTTTGCCGTCGTCACCGGCGGTGTCACCGAACAATGGGTACATCGGCAACTACAGGCATTGGGTGTCATCGCCACGGTGATTGCCGTCGCCAACAACAACGCCGGGCTTGAAGCCGTTGCCCAAGGCAAGGCCGACGCCTTCTTCTCGGAACGCATGCTGCTGAAAAACCAGCTGGCGCGTAATGACCAGCAGGACCTGATGCTGGTCGAACGTACCTACGATTACGCGCCAGTAGCGATGGTCGTCCCCCGCGCCGACGAAGACTTCCGCCTGCTGGTGGATACGGTGATCAGCGCGATGTATCGCTCGGGGGAAATCGAGCAAGGCTATACCACCTACCTGGGCGGTACGAGCAAAGCGATCAGGCGCCAGTTCTCGCTGTATGCCTTGCCGTTGTAACCTAACCCGGGCACCCGGCGAACTTACTGGCCCCGTTGACGCAGCGCCGTCACCGTTTCACCACCAACGCCCCAATTGTCGGTCGGCACCTCCTCGATCACCACAAAGGTCGAGGCCGGTGGTTTGTTCAGCACCTGATGCAACAACGCGGTGGTGCCTTCGATCAGCGCGCGCTTCTGCGCCGCGCTGACGCCTTCCTGGGTGACACGAATATGCACATAAGGCATGACTGTATGCTCCGCTTGCTTACCAGACACCGGTGGCTGAACCACCGTCCACGGCGATAACGGTACCGGTGACGAAACGAGCGTCGCTCAGGTACAGCACCGCATCGACCACATCTTCAGGGGTACCGATCTGCCCGGTCGGGGCCAGGGCCTTGAGTGCCGCGCGGGCCTGCGGATCGTCGCCATGCAGCGGGGTATCAATGATCCCCGGGGCCACGGCGTTGACCTGTACCTGTGCCGGTGCAAGCTCCAGTGCCAGCGCCCGTACCGCTTGGTTCAAGCCGCCTTTGATCAGCACCGGCAACAGCGCTGGCACCTTGCGGTTCGGTTGCAAGGCAATCGAGGCGGTGATGGCAATGATCTGCCCCGCGCCATTGCCACTCATATGCCGTGCGGCTGCCTGGGCCGGATAGACAAACCCTTTGAGGTTGGTGTCGACCATGGCCTGGAGGTCACTCGGGGTGTAATCGGTCACCGGCTTGGCAATGAAAATCCCGGCATTGCTGACCAGCACATCGACCTTGCCGAAGGCTTCAATCGCCTGCGCAAACAGCTTCTCGGCCGTTTCCGGCAGGGAGATGTCGCCTGCTACCAAGAGAAAATTCGGTGGATTGCCGAGTTTGTCTGCCGCCTCCTGCAAACGCGCCAGGGTGCGCGCATTGCCCACCACATTGTCGCCGCGCTCCAGGTAAGCCTTGGCGATAGCAAAGCCCAGACCACTGGAAGCGCCCGTGACGATTACTGTTTTGCTGCTGTGCATGATCAAGTCCTCCAAAGGGCCCGGCGGTAAGCCGGGTAACTGGAGCTCACTGTAATTGGCAATCCGCACTTGAAAAATACTGCGCATGGAACTTGAATAGATACTCCATGTAATCAATAGAGCCCCCATGACGCGCCTTTTCGACGATGTGCAACTGGGCAGTATCGAGCTGTTCTGCCTGGCCGCTGAAACCAGCAGCTTCACTGCCGCGGCCGCCGAGGCAGGCGTAACGCCCGCAGCGGTCAGCCGTTCGATTGCGCGGCTGGAAGAGCGCCTGGGGGTGCGGTTGTTCGTGCGCACCACCCGCCAGGTGCGTTTGACCGACGCAGGGCGGCGTTACTTCGAACAGTGCCGTCAGGCGCTAACGCAACTGGTGGATGCCGAACGTGAGATCACCGGATCACAGATGGAGCCTTCCGGGTTGCTGCGCATCAGCATGCCGACGCCGTATGCGCACTACCGATTGCTGCCGCGCCTGGCGCTGTTTCGCCAACGCTATCCGCAGGTGCGCATCGACGTCCACGTCAGCAATCGCAACATCGACTTTGCCGACGACGGCTTCGACCTGGCAATCCGCGGGCGCGCACCTGCCGACTCCAACCTGATAGCCCGGCGCCTGGAAGAGGCCGAGCTGGTGGTGGTAGCAACACCCGAGTACTTAAGCCGGGCAGGCACGCCAAAAACACCGCAGGACTTGTGCGACCACGAGTGCATCCAATTCCAACTGCCCAGCAGCGGTCGAGACAGCACCTGGTCATTTCGCATTGATGGCAACACCGTGGAAGTCCCCACCCGCGGCAGCTACACCTGCCTGGAAGACTTTCTCGCCACGGGAACCCTGGTGAAAAGCGGAGCCGGGCTGATGCAGGCCTATCGCTTCACCGTGCAACAGGAACTGGACAGCGGGCAACTGCTGGAGGTGCTGCGCGACTACGGCGGCACCTCCCGACCGTTCATGCTCATCTACCCGCATGCGCGGCATATCCCGTTACGCGTCAGAGCAATGATTGATTTCCTCCTGCCCGCGGCCCCGTAGGAGCGGGCTTGCACCGCGATAGCGGTTTATGTCATATCACCACACCACCGCTCCTACAGTGCTTTAATGAACCAGACCCGGTTCTTCAGAGCACACGCCCATGCCACGTCTCACCGCCAAAGACTTCGCCCCTGAACTGCTGGAACTCTACGATTTCTATGCCCACGGCCGCATCAATCGCCGTGAGTTTCTCGACCGCGCCGCGGCCTTCACCCTGGCCGGGATGAGCGCCAGTGCCCTGCTCGCCTCCTTGAGCCCGAACTACGCACTGGCGGTACAGGTACCGGCCAACGATCCGGAGATTCTCGCCGCCTATATCAACTACCCATCGCCCAAAGGTCATGGTCAGGTGCGTGGCTATCTGGTACGCCCCGCCAAGGCCGAAGGCAAACTCCCGGGCGTAGTGGTGGTGCATGAAAACCGTGGGCTCAATCCCTACATCGAAGATGTCGCCCGACGCCTGGCCAAGGCCGGCTTTGTTGCTTTGGCACCCGACGGCTTGAGTTCGGTGGGCGGTTACCCCGGCGATGACGATAAAGGCCGCGAACTGCAGGCCGGGGTCGATCCGGAAAAGCTCATGAACGACTTCTTCGCCGCCCTCGAATGGCTGATGAAAAACGATGCCACCACCGACAAAGTCGGGATCACCGGCTTTTGCTACGGCGGCGGTGTGGCCAATGCGGCAGCGGTGGCCTACCCCGAGCTCGCAGCAGCCGTGCCGTTTTATGGGCGCCAGCCCGAGGCCAAGGATGTGCCGAAAATCAAGGCGCCACTGCTGTTGCACTACGGCGAGTTGGACACCCGTATCAACGAAGGCTGGCCCGCGTATGAGCAAGCGCTGAAGGCCGCCGGTAAAACCTACGAAGCCTATTTCTACCCGGGGGCCAATCATGGCTTTCATAACGACACCACACCACGTTACGACGAGGCGGCAGCGAAGCTCGCCTGGGAGCGCACGTTAGCGTGGTTCCGGCGCTATCTGGTGTAAACGCCAAAAATACACACCCAGATACAATCGCCCTTTTGCCAAGCCCTCGCCCTTCTGTTGGCATGCTCGCTTTCTACAGCAAGCCAGGTCAGGAGACAGGCGATGAAAACCATGGTGGTAGGCGCCAGTAAAGGCTTGGGTCGGGCGTTGATCGAGGGATTGGGCGATGCGGGTGACACACTGATCGGCGTGTCACGCCAGCGCCCCGAAGGCCTGGTAAGCCAAGCGGGTGTGCAGGTGCAGTGGATCGAGGCCGACCTTGCCCAGCCCAGGCAAGCGGTAACGCAGCTGCAGCAGGCCCTGGACGGCCAAGCACTGGACACGCTGATCTACAACCTGGGCATCTGGGAAGCCCAGGCCTTCACCGCTGCTTATGACTTTCTCAGCGATGACGACGCGCAGATCGAAGCCATTGTCAGCTGCAACATCAGCGCCCCACTGCTGTTGATCAAGCGCCTGCTACCAACGTTGTTGCAAAGCAACCGACCGCGGATCATCCTCACCGGTTCGACCTCCGGTCTGACCCAAAGCGGCCGTCCGGAAGTGGCCTTCGGCGCCTCGAAGTTCGCCCTGCGCGGCATTGCCGACGCCCTGCGTGAAGGCTACCGCCAGCATAACCTGGGCGTCACCTGCCTGAACCTGGGCTACCTGAACACCGACGACCCCTTGACCAGCCCGCGCGAAGTCGCGGCGCAGCAGGGTAACGGCGAGCTGATCCCGGTACACGATGTGGTTCAGGTGGTGCGTATGGCCTTGAGCCTGTCGTCGGCGAGTTTTGTCCGAGAACTGACCCTGCCGGCAATCCGCGATGAGCGTTTCTGAGCGCTGGTAGCCTTTCCTCGCTCACCCCATCAGTTATGAGCCGAACGGTGTCTGGGCATGCCCCAGACGCTGTTCCTCGCGCACCTGCGCCACCAATGCCGCCAACTCGTGACAACTGGTCAGGCTGTGGATGCGCACACCACTGACGGTGTAACAGTTGCTCATGTTGTCGCCCTGCCCCAATTGAATGGTCAGATGCTCATCGTCTGTGCAGGCCACCACGCAGCGATCAGGCAAAAACGCCTGCTCCAACAGCTGGCACAACTCAAGATTGGAAACGCCAATCAATGACATGGTGCAGTCCTCATGGGTGACTGACTCAGCTGCTCAGTAACTACCGAGCACGCCTTGGCGGCCAATTGAAATTACTGATGTTGCGCCGTTTACCTCATGCAGCGCAGCAATCAGCCTGGGAGATACCTCAGCTGAGCCTGCCTGGCACGATGAAGTTCAAGTCAGGCTGGCACACGGCAGATGAACGGCGATTGCAATCCGATTGAATTTTCTCGGCCCTGCACAACTCATTACCACCATGGAAGGAAGGATTCTGCTCACTGCGCTCAGAGGAAGTGTTAAGCCTTATGAATAACGCAAAACTTTTCGTCATCGACTACGCCCTGCACGGTGAACCCAAGTCGTTCATTATTCGCGCCGAATCCATGGACAATGCCGAGGCCTGGCACTGGGCAAGTTGCGACGCGGGGGTGGGCCGTATCGGTCGTTACGGGCGCGAAAAGGTGAAAAAAATCAGCCAGCCCCTGGCAGAGCGTTATGGCATCACCGAAGTGAAGTGGCGCCCGTCACGTTGATTCAACTCAACGACGTCCACAGGTGTTGGGCAGCGTAGGCACGCCACGGGCTCCAGGCCCGCGCGCGCTCGGCCAATTGCGCATCGGGGCCTTCAAGCAGACGTAACGCCTTGATCAAGACCAGATCGCTCACCGGCATGGCATCGCTGGCGCCTAGCTGACGCAGCGCCAGGTATTGCGCGCTCCACGGGCCGATACCGGGCAATTGGCACAAGCGCTGCACCCACTGCGCCAGGTCCGCGTTGGGGGTGAGCAATTGCGGGTCGTCCAGCAAGGCGCGCGCCAGGGTCGATAGGGTTCTGGCGCGCGAACGCGGCATGCCCAACACGCTGAGATCTTCCTCGACCAACGCAGCTGGTGTGGGAAACACATGGGTCAGGCCCGCCACATCACCGACCGGCGAAGACAGCGGCTGGCCATAACGCTGTACCAGGCGAGCGGCCAGGGTCATCGCCCCGGCAACACTGATTTGCTGACCCAGCACCGTGCGCATGGCCTGTTCGAAAGCGTCCCAGCCCTGCGGCACACGCAACCCCGGACGCGCTGCGATCAGTCTGGCCAGCAACGGATCGCGGCGCAGATGCGCCTCGATCGGCGCCAAGGGGGCATCGAGATCGAACACCCTGCGTACGTTGGCGATCAAGCCCGGCAGCGCTGCTGACGGCACACCGAAAACAGTCAACTTCAAACGCTGCCCACGCGCCTGGCGAACCTGAATGAGCGCGTGGCGCCCCTGCAGCACCACCGTGCGCGTGTACACCCCAGCCTGCACCGTTTCGATACCGGCAATACAGCGGGCAGACAAAAACCCCAGCAGCGAAGGCCAGTGCAACGGCGGTTGATAGCTCAACCAAAAGGACAACGGCTGGCCGCTGCGCACACTGCGCCGGTAACCGTACAGGGCAGGAACGTGGTTCATTGCGCAATCATCGCCTGAAGGCTGCTGCGATGCCATAGAAACGACGACAGCCGGGCTGCACAGGCAGCCCGGCCGGCGGTCACAGCCCGGTGTTATTTACCGTTGGTGAGGGTGTTGTAGCTGGTGATCAGGTTACGGTAGTCCGGGATGTGGTTGGAGAACAAGGTACCCAGGCCTTCGATGTCGTTACGCCAGTCGCGGTGCAGCTCGCAGGCCAGACCGAACCAGGTCATCAATTGCGCGCCCGCTTGCGACATGCGATCCCAGGCCGAGTCACGGGTCAGTGCGTTGAAGGTACCGGAGGCATCAGTCACCACGAACACATCGAAGCCTTCTGCCAGGGCCGACAGCGCCGGGAAGGCTACGCACACTTCAGTCACCACGCCGGCGATGATCAGTTGCTTCTTGCCAGTGGCCTTGACGGCTTTGACGAAGTCTTCGTTGTCCCAGGCGTTGATCTGGCCAGGACGGGCAATGTACGGCGCGTCCGGGAACTGTGCCTTGAGCTCTGGCACCAGCGGGCCATTAGGGCCGGTTTCGAAGCTGGTGGTGAGGATGGTTGGCAGTTTGAAGTACTTGGCCAGGTCACCGACGGCCAGCACGTTGTTCTTGAATTTGTCCGGGTCGATATCACGCACCAGCGACAGCAGACCGGTCTGATGGTCAACCAGCAGGACTGCGGCGTTGTCCTTGTCCAGACGAACGTAGGGTTTGCTCATGGTCTAACTCCTTGCGTTGGTAAACCGGTGCTCTGAAGCACCGGTAAGGGTGAATCAGCGAGTGGAATCGAGTTGTTCTTGCTCAGTGACTACCTGCTGTGCCTTGAGGTAGCTTTCAATCAGTAACTGGTAGTGCGGGAATACTGCACTATAGGCCTCAGCCCACTGTTGTGCGTCGGCACGGTTCCAGGTGCGCTGTACTTCCGAGCACACCGCGGCGGTGTCCATCGGTACCACGCCGGCCTGCATGATGCGCGCCAGGGTGATCTCCTGCGCCATCTTCGAATAGGTGCCGCTGGCATCGATCACCGCGAACACCTGGTAACCAGCGTTGGCCGCACTGATGCTCGGGAAGGCCATGCACACACTGGTGATGGTGCCGGCGATAATCAGTTGCTTCTTGCCGGTGGCCTCGACTGCCTTGACGAATTCGTCATTGTCCCAGGCGTTGATTTCACCTTTGCGTGCCACGTACTTGGCATGAGGTGCCGCTTCGTGGATTTCCGGAATCAGTGGGCCGTTGGGACCTTGAGGCACCGACGCAGTGGTGATGACTGGAATGTTGGCCAGGCTAGCGATCTTGGCCAGGGTGACGGCATTGGCCCGCAGCTCGGTCATCGGCATGTCCTTGACCGTCTGGAACAGGCCGCTCTGATGGTCGATCAGCAGCATCGCGGCGTTATCAGGGTCGATACGCGGGACCTGGCCATTGAAGTTGGCAACGTTGGCAAATGTACTCATGACACATTCTCCTTGAGGTCGGGCTGCAAGTTGTGCTCGCAGCCTAAGGTAGCGGCCGCCCAAAAGACGGCCTTCGGGGTTATCAGACTAGTTGTCGTGACGCGCGCCGCCCGCCCCACTCATCTGGCCAAAACGGCCGGCGTGAAAGTCGTCGAAGGCTTCGGCAATTTCGGCTTCGCTGTTCATCACGAAGGGGCCATAGCCAACGATCGGCTCGTCCAATGGCTCACCACTGAGCAGCAGCACCGACACTTCGGTTTGCGCTTCCAGCACCACCTCGTCACCGGCACGATCGAACAGCACCAGTTGCGCCGGCCCTACCGCCCGCTCGCCATTGACCAGCAGCTTGCCGCGCAGCACCACCAGTGCCGTGCTACGCCCTGCAGCGCTGGGCAAACGCACCGGTGCGCCAGGTTTGAGCTGCACGTCCCAGACATCCATCGGCGTGAAGGTCTGTGCCGGGCCTTTATGGCCGCGATACTCACCAGCAATGACCCGCAGCGAACCGCTACCCGCGCCCAAGGGCACAAGCGGAATATCGCTGCTCAGCAGGGTCTGGTAACCGGCAGGCGCCAATTTGTCTTTGGCCGGCAGGTTGACCCACAACTGCACCATCTCCAGGGTGCCGCCCTTGGCGGCGAAGGCTGGCGAATGGAACTCTTCATGCAGGATGCCGTTGGCTGCGGTCATCCACTGCACATCGCCCGGGCCGATCAGGCCACCGGCACCGGTCGAATCGCGGTGCTCCACTTCGCCCTGGTAGACGATCGTCACCGTTTCAAAACCGCGGTGTGGGTGCTGACCAACGCCACGACGGGCGCTGGTCGGGGTGAAATCATGCGGACCGGCATAGTCGAGCAGCAGGAACGGGCTGATGTGCTGGGCCAAGTTGTCATAGGTGAACAGGCTGCGAACCGGGAAGCCATCGCCGACCCAGTGCGGGTTGGGGCTGCTGTAAACGCCTTGGATCTTTTTCATGAGATGTCTCCTCTCGTGGATGGCTATAACCATACGAGCGCAACGACATCGGCGGTAGATCGGTTAAACTGCCCTCAGCGTTCCATATGGAGAACACTGATGGAAGACCTCAACGACCTTTACTATTTCGCCCAGGTAGTCGATCACGGCGGCTTTGCCCCTGCTGGCCGCGCCCTGGACATGCCCAAATCAAAACTCAGCCGGCGCATTGCCGGGCTGGAAGAACGCCTTGGCGTGCGCCTGATCCAGCGCTCGACCCGGCACTTTTCGGTAACCGAAATCGGCCAGGCGTATTACCGTCATTGCGTGGCGATGCTGGTCGAAGCCGAAAGCGCCGCCGAACTGATCGAGCGTAACCGTGCCGAACCGCAAGGCATCGTGCGCCTGAGCTGCCCCACGGCGCTGCTGAACTTCTGGGTCGGCGACATGCTGACGCGCTTCATGGTCCAGTGCCCGCTGGTGCAATTGCACATCGAAAGCACCAACCGTCAAGTCGATCTGATTCAGGAAGGCATCGACATCGCCTTGCGCGTGCGGGTACCACCGCTGGAGAGCAGCGACCTGGTGATGAAAACCCTGGCCCACAGCACCCAGTGCCTGGTCGCTGCGCCAGCGCTGCGTGAGCGCCTGCCGGCGCGCCCGGTACCGGCCGACCTGGCAGCCCTGCCCAGCATGCACTGGGGCAAACCGCAGCGTGACTATCACTGGGAGTTGGTCGGGCCGGACGAGGTCCGAGCCAGCGTGCGCTACCAGCCGCGGCTGGTCACCGATGACCTGATGGTGCTACGTCAGGCGGCGCTGGCCGGGGTTGGTGTGGTGCATGTGCCGCTGGTGGTAGTGCGCGACGAACTGGCCAGCGGCAAACTGGTGCGCGTCACCCCCGACTGGGCACCGGAGTGCGGCCTGGTCCACACCGTGTTCGCCTCGCGGCGCGGGCTGCTGCCGGGGGTGCGCAGTTTGCTGGACTTTCTTGCAGCCGAGTTTGCGGCTAGCGATATTGCTTGAAGTGCCGGGCAGGCTGCTGACTAACCAGCCCCCCTGCCCGGCCCTGACGATCACTGCGCCAGCAAGAACGCCTGCACCTGCTCACTGCAGGACGCAGGATCTTCCTGCATAAAACAATGCCCACCCGCCACCTGCAGCGCTGTCACCTGCCGATTGCTCTGTGCCCAGCGCTGCACCGACTGCGGTACGAAGGGATAGGTGTGCTCGCCATACAGCACCAGGGTCGGTGTTTGCACCTGGGTCAGCGATGCCCACATGCGCCGGGGAAACGAGCTGAAGATCTCGACCTCGCGGCTGGGGCGGCATTTGAGCACCACGCCTTCCCCGCAATCACCGATGGCGTGGTCGATATAGGACTGCAGCGCCGACTCGCTCCAGCCCTTGAAGATGCCGCGGCCTTCCAGCGAGGCGCGTGCCGCACTGCGATCAGGCCAGTGACTGCGGCGCGTGGCGGCCTTGCGCGCCAGGGCGTGACGACGGTGCAGGCCCACTAACGCGGCGGCGCCCATGATGCCCATCATCGAGCGACTGAACAGCACCGGGTCGAGCAACACGGCACGTTGAAACAATTGCGGTTGTTGCGCCAGCATCAGCGCCGTCAGTACACCGCCAAAACTGTGGCCGACGGCAAAGCGCGGCACATCCGGATACTCTGCACGGCCGGCCTCGAACGCTTCAATTGCCAGTTCTGCGGTACGGTTCCAGCCTTGAAACGGGCCGCCATGGTCACTGTCGCCATGGCCTTGCACATCGCACAGCCACAGGTCGAAGTGCTCGGCCAGACGTGCCAGCAGCGGCTGGTACGCCAGGCAACAAAAGCCATTGCCGTGAAGAAAATGCAGCAGCGGTTTACCGCTGGCGGCGGTGCGCCAACCGCGTAAGGTGAAGCCGGCACTTGTGTCGTGGGACCAGGGAATCAACTGCATGTGCCAGCGCACTCATTCAGGAAAAGCTCGATTCTACAAACAGCAACGGGTAAAGCGAAATCACCAGCAATGCCGCCATCAAGACATTGAACAGCATCAACCAACGCGGGTTCTGCAGCACGCTGCGCAGTGCGCTGCCAAACATCACCCAGACGCACACGCTGGGCAGGTTGACCAAGGCGAACACCGTGGCGATGACAATCACGTTGGTGACATAGCCCTGGGCTGGCGTGTAGGTGGTGATAGCCCCCACCGCCATCACCCAGGCTTTGGGATTGACCCACTGGAACGCCGCCGCCCCCCAGAAACCCAAGGGTTTACGACTTTCAGGATTGCTCACCGACAAAGGTCCGGAGGTGGCAATTTTCCACGCCAGGTACAGCAAGTAGGCGGCACCGACATAACGCAGCACGGTGTAGATCGGCGGGTAAGCCTTGAACACTTCACCCAGGCCAAAACCCACTGCCAGCACCATGACCATGAAACCGACACTGATACCCAGTGCATGCGGAATAGAGCGACGCACCCCGAAGTTCACCCCGGAGGCCAGCAACATGGTGTTGTTGGGCCCCGGAGTGATCGAGGAGACAAAAGCGAACAACACGAAAGCGGTTATCAGGTCGAGTGAGCTGAGCATGGCGGGTGTTCCAACAGTTACAGGGCTGTCATGACACTAGGGTCTGTCTGAAAAGCATTGAGACGAAGGTCAGGCAAGGCGAAAACAGCCGAGGAAGCGGAGTTTACGGGTTGAAAATGAGCATTCCGAGGCTGTTTTCAACGCAGCATCACCGAGTCTCAAGGCTTTTCAGACAGAGCCTAACGGAGCGCTGCTTCGACCCGACCATACAGTTAGTGAAAATAAAACCGTCACACTTGCCGTTACCGCTTCAGGCCAACGCCTCGCTGACAAACTCCAGACGGTCCTGCCCGAAGAACATCTGCTCGCCGACAAAAAACGTCGGTGCGCCAAAGGCGCCGCGGCGCACGGCTTCTTCGGTGGCCTCCTTGAGTGCCGCCTTGACCTGCGGGTCGGCGCTCCACGCCAGGTACTGCTGCGGATCGAAACCCGCCTGCTGCAGCACCGCCGCCAATTCCTCCGGCGCTGCGAGGTTGCGCTGCTGCGCCCACATCGCCGGGAATACGGCATTGAGGTAGGCGTCGAAACGCTCAGGCTGGAACAGCTGCACCGCCAGGGTGCCGCGCATCAGGTGCAGGGTGTTGATCGGAAAGCCCGGTGGAAATGCCAGGGTCACGCCATAACGTTTGGCGTAGCGTTGAAAGTCGGCGAACACATAGCGTGCCTTGGCCGGCACCATCGCCGGTGAAGCATTGCCGGTCGCCTGGAACACCCCGCCCAGCAACATCGGCCGATACACCAGCTGCGCATCAAGGCGCTCGCACAGGCTCGGCAACTGGGTCCAGGCCAGGTAGCTGGCCGGGCTGCCGAGGTCAAAGAAAAACTCAACGGTCTTGCTCATCGATCAATGTCCTTGTTGTGATGAAAGGCTTACCAGCGTTCGATCCACGGCCGCAGGTCGAGCTCGAAGGTCCAGGCATCCCGTGGCTGGGCATGCAGGAACCAGTAGCTGTCAGCAATGTGCGCAGGGTCGAGAATGCCATCCTGGTCTTTGAGCGCGTAACGCTCGGGGAAGCTGTCACGGATGAACGCGGTATCGATAGCGCCGTCTACCACCACATGGGCGACATGGATGTTACGCGGCCCCAGCTCACGGGCCATGCTCTGTGCCAGTGCGCGGATGCCGTGCTTGGCCCCGGCAAACGCGGCAAAACCGGCAGCGCCGCGCAAGCCGGCAGTGGCGCCGGTAAACAGAATCGTGCCGCGCTCACGGGTCACCATGCGCCGGGCGACGGCCTGGGCGGTCAGGAAACCGGCGAAGCAGGCCATCTCCCAGATCTTGAAGTACTTGCGCGCGGTCTCATCGAGAATGCTGCACGGCACGTTGGCCCCGATGTTGAAGACAAACGCCTCAATCGGGCCAAGGGTGCTTTCGATCTGCTCGACCAGCGCGCTGACCTCGTCTTCCTTGCGCGCATCGGAGGCGAAACCATGGGCTTCAAAGCCCTCGGCGCGAATCTCGTCCACCAGCGGCTGCAGCTTGTCGGCGCTGCGTCGGGTGACACAGGCGATATAACCCTCCCTGGCAAAACGCTTGGCAATCGCACCGCCCGTTGCATCACCGGCGCCCACCACCAACACCACTTTGTTGTTCTGAGTCATCCATCGCCTCCATTGGTAAACGATCATTTAGTAAACGAACGCTATGCTATGATCCAGGCTTCGTCAAGCCAGTGATACGGAGCAGGTCGGCGTGCGTTACTCCACCACCCATAAAGAGCAAACCCGGCAAAAGCTGCTGGAAAGCAGCGGCGCCCTGGCCAAGCGTGGCGGCTTCAATGCCACCGGCGTGGCCGGGTTGATGAAAGCCATCGGCCTGACCGGCGGCGCCTTCTACAACCACTTCCCCTCCAAGGATGACCTGTTCACAGAGGTGGTGCGCCGCGAGCTGTCGCTCAGCCCCATGGCCCAACAGCCGATGAACCGCCAACGCCTGGAACGCTGCCTGGACCAGTACCTGAGCCTGGCGCACGTGCACAACCCTGAAGGCGGCTGTGCCATTCCGGCCCTCGGTGCCGAGATTGCTCAGGCGCCGGTGGCAGTGCGTGAAGAAGCTGAACACTGGCTGCGCACCCTGCAACGCGCCTGGGCCGAAACCCTCGACGATGCCGACCTGGCCTGGGCGCTGCTCAGCCAGTGTGTGGGTGCGCTGGTGATCGCGCGCATGCTGGCCAACGAATCGAGCCAGCAGGAAGTGCTCAGCGCCTCCCGTGAATTCCTTGCCGGAGCCTTGCATGAGAGGCCGTAACGCGCTGTTGCTTGGCCTTGCCCTGCTCGCGCCACTGCCAACCCTTGCGGCCTGCCCGGTGGGCCAGTATGAGATCTGCCTGGGCAGTTGCATCTGCTCGCCGATTGACCCAGGCCAGGCGGGCATCATGCTTGACGACCTCGGGCGTATGGCCAGCAGCTCGCTGGCCGTCGCCCTGCAGCAGGCCCGCGACACTGCAGCGGCCAGCGATGTGCTACCAATCCCGCTGCACATCCGTGCCCAGCTTGAGCCCTACTACGACTTCCAGGTGCTGGATGCCGCACGCTACAAGGTAGGCGACCAGCAAGCGCTGGACAGCGCCAACGCGCTGCTGCAGAACCCTGATGTGAATGCCGTGACCCTGATCGACATCATCGTGTTTCGCAACCAGGCCGACGCTGAAGATAACGTCGCCCTCTGGGCCCACGAACTGCACCATGTGCAGCAGTACCAGCAATGGGGCGTGGCAGAGTTCGCCCGGCGCTACTCACGCGACTTCGACGCAGTCGAAGCACCGGCCTACGAGATCCAGGCCAAGGTCAGCAAAGCCCTGCGCGAACGCGCCTCCGGCCAGGCGCGCTGAACTAAACTTAACAATTGCCCCCAAGACATGGCCGAGGTCGCCGCACCCGTGGCGACCCCGTTGACGTTGGACTTCGCACAGGAGCACACGCAATGGACGAAGCCAAGCTGCAAGATTTCATGGGAAAGCTGGTAAACGACATGGGCGCTGCTGCCCTGCTCGCCAACCTGATCCTCGGTGATGAACTGGGCCTGTACCGGGCGATGGCCGACAGCCAGTTCATTACCCCCGAACAACTCGCCGACAAGACCGGCTGCAATGCCAGACTGCTGCGTGAGTGGCTCAGCGCCCAGGCCGCATCGGGCTACATGGAACACCACAATGGCCAGTTTCGCCTGCCCGAGGAGCAGGCCATGGCCCTGGCCATCGAAGACTCGCCGGTGTATGCCGCCGGCGGCGCGTCGGTGATTGCCGCGCTGTATCACGACAAAGACAAACTGGTGGCGGCCATCCGCGGCGACGGCGCCCTGCCCTGGGGCGATCATCATCCGTGCATGTTCAGCGGTACTGAACGCTTTTTCCGCCCAGGCTACCGTGCCAACCTGGTCAGCCAGTGGCTGCCGACACTCACAGGTGTGGTCGACAAACTCACCGCCGGAGCCAAAGTCGCCGATGTTGGCTGTGGTCACGGCGCCTCCACGGTGATCATGGCCCAGGCCTTCCCCGCTTCACGGTTCATCGGCTATGACTACCATGCGCCCTCGATCACCGTGGCCAGCCAACGCGCCAGCGAAGCCGGCGTGAGCGAGCGCGCGCAGTTCGTCAAAGCCAGCGCCAAAGATTTTCCCGAGCATGACTACGACCTGATCTGCTACTTCGACTGCCTGCACGACATGGGCGACCCGGTGGGTGCTGCGCGGCATGCCTACAAGGCACTGAAGGCCGATGGCAGCGTACTGCTGGTCGAGCCTTACGCCGGTGACAGTCTGGATGCCAACTGCACACCGGTGGGCCGTCTGTTCTATGCCGCGTCCACCTTCATCTGCACGCCCAACTCGCTGTCGCAGGAAGTCGGCCTGGGCCTGGGGGCACAAGCGGGCGAAGCGCGCCTGCGTGCCGTGTTTGAAGAAGCCGGCTTCCGCCAGTTCCGACGGGCAACCCAGACGCCCTTCAACCTGATCCTGGAAGCCCGCAAATAATGCCCGTTCGCGGGGCCAGTCATAACGCCGCAGCGCTCTGTAGGCGCTGGCTTGCCCCGCGATGACAACCTGACAATCAGCGCCCAACCGCCGGGCAACTACGGCACCGGAAATCGTCAGTTTCGTATACCATATCCACAAATCATTTCGGACGACACCGCCGTGACCGTACCTCGCCTCAACGCCCCGGACTTGGGCAACACGCCTTCGACCTCGGAAATCATCACCCGCCATCTGCGTGATGCAATCATCGCCGGGCACTTCGCTGAAGATGAGGCCATCCGTCAGGACGACATCGCCCGCCAGTTCAACGTCAGCAAAATCCCGGTGCGCGAGGCGCTCAAGCGCCTGGAGGCCGAAGGATTGGTGATGTTCCAGCGCAATCGCGGTGCGATGGTCACACGCCTGTCTGAACCTGAGCTGGCGCAGATGTTCGAAGTGCGCATGCTGCTCGAAGACAAAGCCCTTCGCCTGGCCATTCCGAACATGACCGAAGCGACGTTCACCCGCGCCGAGCGTATCTGCCAGGAATTCGTCGGCGAGAACGACGTTGGGCGCTGGGCCGAACTCAACTGGGAACTGCACGCCTGCCTGTACGAACCGGCGCAGCGACCATTTCTGGTGAACATGATCCGTTCAGTGAACGACAAACTGGAGCGTTACCTGCGTATGCAGATGAGCCTGTCAGCGGGCAAGGAGCGCGCAGATCACGAGCACCGCGCGATCCTCGACGCCTGCCGGGCCAAAGATGTCGAACGTGCCGTTGCGTTGCTCGACGAGCACATTGCCGGCGTTTGCAAGACCCTCTTCGAGCACCTCCCCCACACACGGTAGGCGCGGGCCAAGCCCGCGCGTTGCCCCTCTGTGCTGATTTCGTCATTCACACAGCATAAAGGCATCAAGCCTACCCCCCGGGAACAGGCCACGCTGTCGTTCACCTCCCCGAACGGACCCGGCCTGCCTATGAAACGCATCACCGTGATCGACTCCCACACCGGCGGCGAACCCACCCGCCTGGTCACTGACGGCTTTCCCGACCTAGGCAGCGGCACCATGGCCGAACGCCGTCGGCAACTGGCGCAACACCACGATCAATGGCGTACCGCGTGCATCCTGGAACCGCGCGGCAGCGACGTGCTGGTTGGCGCGTTACTGTGCGAACCGGTAGATCCCAAGGCATGTGCCGGGGTGATTTTCTTCAACAACACCGGCTACCTGGGCATGTGCGGCCACGGCACCATCGGCCTGGTGGTATCACTGGCGCATCTGGGCCGGATCGGGCCTGGCGTGCATGACATCGAAACCCCGGTCGGCACCGTACAGGCGACCTTGCACGACGACCACTCGGTGAGTGTGCGCAACGTGCCTGCTTACCGTTACCGCAAAGACCTGGCCCTTGAGGTGCCGGGTATTGGTCGGGTGGTTGGCGACGTGGCCTGGGGCGGAAACTGGTTCTTCCTGATTGCCGACCACGGCCTGGCACTGGCAGGCGATAACATCGATGCCCTCAGCGCCTACACCTACGCCGTGCAACAAGCCCTCGACGATCAGGGCTTTCGTGGCGAAGACGGTGGCCTGATCGACCATATCGAACTATTCGCCGACGACCCGCAGGCCGACAGCCGCAACTTTGTCCTGTGCCCTGGTAAGGCTTACGACCGCTCCCCCTGCGGCACAGGCACCAGCGCCAAGCTCGCCTGCCTGGCGGCCGACGGTAAGCTACAACCCGGTCACGTGTGGCGTCAGGCGAGTGTCATTGGCAGTCAGTTTGAAGGTACCTACGAGCGCGACGGTGAGCGCATCATACCGACCATTCGCGGCCGCGCGCACATCAGCGCCGAAGCCACGCTGATCCTGCAGGAAGATGATCCGTTCGCATGGGGTATTGGCTTGTGAGCGTTGACGCCGCAGCCGATTTGATCGTGATCGGTGCCGGAATCATCGGCGCCGCTTGCGCGCAAGCACTGGCCGCACGGGGGCTGCGCGTACTGGTACTGGATGCCGGGCTGCACAGCGCCACCGCCGCAGGGATGGGCCACCTGCTGGTACTTGATGACAATGCTGCGGAACTGGCGTTAAGCCAATACTCGCTGCAACGCTGGCGTGAACTGGCGGTGCACTTGCCCGAGGCCTGCGCCTACCGTAACAACGGCACCCTCTGGCTGGCCGCCAACGCTGAAGAAATGGCCGTGGCCGAACACAAGTTCAGCGTGCTGCAAGCACAGGGGGTGGCCTGTGAGCTGGTAGCCGGCGGCGCCCTGCGCCAGCGCGAACCGGCGCTGCGCGAGGGCCTTGCCGGTGGTCTATTGATCACAGGTGACGGCATTCTTTACGCCCCGGCCACTGCCCAATGGATGCTGCAGTCGCCGCGCATCGAACAGCGCCAGGCAAAGGTCTGTGCCGTACAAGACAATCGTGTGTGCCTGGAAGACGGCACGTGGTTACGCGCCGATGCGGTCGTTCTGGCCAACGGCATCCAGGCCACTGAGTTGTGTCCGGAACTGCCGATTGAAGCCAAGAAAGGCCACCTGCTGATCACCGATCGTTACCCCGGCAGTGTGACCCATACCCTGGTGGAACTGGGCTACGTGACCAGCGCCCATAACGCCAGTGGCCCGTCCACAGCCTGCAATATTCAACCGCGCCCGACCGGCCAGTTGTTCATTGGCGCCTCACGCCAATTCGGCACCCTCGACCCGGCTGTAGAAGGCTGGATGCTTGCGCGCATGCTCAAACGCGCAACCGAGTACATGCCGGACCTGGCACAGTTGAATGCCATTCGCGCCTGGACCGGCTTTCGCGCCGCCAGCCCCGATGGTCTACCCCTGGTGGGCCGTCACCCGCACCACCAAGGCCTGTGGCTTGCAGTGGGCCACGAGGGGCTGGGCGTCACCACCGCCCCGGCCAGCGCTGATTTGCTGTGCGCACAGCTGTTCAACGAAACGCCGCCGTTGGCGGCCCACGCTTATCTGCCAGCGCGTTTCCTAGGAGCACTCGCCCATGCCTGAACTGATCCTCAATGGCCGCCCGCTGCAAGTGCTCGACGGCACCAGTGTGGCCGCCGCACTGACGCTCGGCGGCGACGGCTGCTCACGCACCTCGGTGGCCGGCCAGCGGCGCGCACCGCTGTGCGGCATGGGCATTTGCCAGGAGTGCCGGGTGACTGTCGATGGTCACCGGCGACTGGCGTGCCAAACCCTGTGCCGTGAGGGCATGCAGGTGCAGACATGGCCATGAGCGAACACACCAACCTGTTGATTATCGGCGCCGGCCCCGCCGGGCTGGCGGCGGCACTGGCCGCCGCGCCTGCAGCCACGCGCATCATCCTGCTCGACGACAACCCGCAAGTGGGCGGCCAGATCTGGCGAGACGGCCCGCAGGCCTCGCTGCCCGTTGCCGCCCGCCGGATGCGCGAGCAGGTCTTGGCCTGTGCCAATGTGTACTGCTACAGCGGCACCCGGGTGATCGCCCGATCGGCCTCAGATGCCTTGCTGGTGGAAGATGCCGAGCGTGGTTGGCAGATCCGCTACGACCGGCTGATTCTGTGCACGGGAGCCCGCGAACTGTTGCTACCGTTTCCCGGCTGGACGCTACCCGGAGTCACTGGCGCAGGGGGACTGCAGGCACTGATCAAGGCCGGCATGCCAGTGAGCGATCAGCGTATTGTCATCGCCGGTAGCGGCCCCCTGCTGTTGGCCAGCGCCGCCACCGCCAAACACATGGGTGCCCAGGTGGTGCAGATCGCCGAACAGGCTTCAGCGCGCGCCGTCGCCGGTTTCGCCACACAGTTGCCGCGCTGGCCGGGCAAACTGCTGCAAGCGGCCAGCCTGTTCGATCGGCGCTACCGCACGGCCAGCCACGTCCTGGCCGCACTGGGTACCGAACGCCTGGAAGGTGTGCGGCTGAAACTCAATGGCAAGGTGGTGGAGCTCGCCTGTGAACGCTTGGCCTGCGGTTTCGGCCTGATTCCCAACACCCAGCTCGCTCAGGCCTTGGGCTGTACTGTGGCTGATCAGGCGGTGCATGTCGATTGCTGGCAGCAGACATCACAGCCCGGCATTTACGCCGCCGGTGAATGCACAGGATTCGGTGGCAGTGAGCGCGCCTTGGTGGAGGGCGCCATTGCCGGTTATGCGGCGGTTGGCGATCGTCGCCAGGTGCAGTCCTTGTGGCGCCGCCGCAACCGCTGGCATGCATTTGCCAAGGTGCTGAACCGCGCCTTCACACTCGACCCGGCACTGTCGCAGCTTGCGACGCCCGAGACCCTGGTGTGCCGCTGTGAAGACGTCCCCTACGCCGCCCTCGCCGGCCACCGCAACTGGCGCGATGCCAAGCTTGCCAGCCGCTGTGGGATGGGCGCCTGCCAGGGCAGGGTCTGTGCCGCGGCGACCGCGCACCTGTTCGGTTGGCAAACGCCAGCACCACGCCCGCCCTTCAGCCCGGCACGGATCGAAACCCTGCTGTGCCTGGAGCAATCACACGACGCTTGAGCGCAAGAACGGGGGCGCACTATGATCATGCTGGTCGCCCCCGGAACGTCAGTGAATGCACGCCACGCTCAACCAATTCGCGCCCTGTGATCTGCCGACGTTGCTCTGCGGTCTGCGCAGCATTGCGCCGCTGCTCGACACCCTCAACGATGTCGTGTTCTTCATCAAGGACTGCGAGGCGCGCTACGCCTTCGTCAACCACACCCTGGCCCGGCGCTGCGGCCGCCAGCACGGTGAACAACTGCTCGGGCTGACTGCCGAGCACGTCTTCCCCGCGCGCTTCGGCCCGCTCTACACCGAACAGGACCGCCGCGTACTGAGCAGTGGCCAAGAGCTGGTCGACCAGCTGGAACTGCACCTTTATTTCGGCAACCAGCCGATCTGGTGCCTGACCCACAAGCGTGCGCTCAAAGATGGCGACGGCAACATCGTTGGCCTCGCCGGTATCTCCCGCGACCTGCAACTGCCACAGTCCAATCACCCGGCGTTTGCTAAACTCGCCGCCGTTGATACCCACATCCGCAGCCATTTCGCCCGCCCCATCAGCCTTGCCGAACTGACTGCCATCGCTGGGCTTTCCGTCGCGCAACTGGAGCGCCAGTGCAAGCGCATCTTCCAGCTCACGCCACGGCAGATGATCCACAAGGCGCGGCTCGAAGAAGCCTCGCGCTTGCTGCAAGACCTCAGCCTGCCGATCACCGAAATTGCCCTGCGTTGCGGCTACACCGACCACAGTGCCTTCAGCCGCCAGTTCCGCGCCCTCACCGGGATTTCCCCGAGCCAGTTCCGCGACAGCCAACACTGAGTGTTCCGTTACCGGGCGCCCCGCGTCGACAGTGCTCCGATTTGTAACACCAGCCCGGCACTCGCCTGTTGAGGATAAACCTCAGGCAACCAAGCGCCTTTCCGACAGCCGCCCTAGCCCACGGGCTGACATTTAATTGCTCCTGAAAGTCGAAAACAGGCACATCCATTGCTATAACAAATATCGTATACGAAATCTTCAATACGATATCTAACAGCACCCACACGACACGAGGCCTCTATGAAAAACTGCACATTTGCCGTAGCCCTCAGCGCTGTTCTCAGTACCACCTTTATCGCTAACGCCCAGGCCGACAAACTCGACGACATCATCGGCTCTGGCAAACTGCGATGCGCAGTCACCCTAGACTTCCCGCCGATGGGGTTTCGTGACGAAGCCAACAAACCCGCAGGCTTCGATGTGGACTACTGCAACGACCTGGCGAAAATCCTCGGTGTCGAACCAGAAGTCGTCGAAACCCCCTTCCCCGACCGCATTCCGGCGCTGATTTCCGGCCGTGCCGACGTTATCGTCGCGTCCACCTCCGACACGCTGGAACGGGCCAAGACGGTCGGCCTGACGGTACCGTACTTCGCGTTCCAGATGGTCGTGCTGACCCGCGACAACACCGGCATCAACAGCTTCGATGACCTCAAAGGCAAGGCGCTGGGCAATACCAGTGGCACCTACGAAGCCATTGCCCTGGAAAAAGATGTGAAGAATTGGGGCAACGGCAGCTTCCGCGCCTACCAGTCGCAAAACGATACCCTGCTGGCGGTAGCCCAGGGCCACATCGACGCCACGGTAGTGACCAACACCGTCGCCGCCGCGACCCTCAAGTCGGGCAAGTACAAGAACCTCAAAGTCGCCGGCAACGCGCCGTATGTGATCGATTACGTGTCGTTGGGCGCCAAACGCAACGAGTACGGTCTGCTGCGTTACCTCGACCTGTTCGTCAACCAGCAAGTACGCACCGGGCGCTACAAAGAACTGTTCACCAAGTGGGTGGGCACCGACATCGCCCCGACCGACCTGACCGTGCCCCAGGTCTACTACTGAGGTGCGCAGTATGACCAGCACTCCCAACCCCTTGACCGGGCGCAGCCTGGTCGAGGGCGCAGCCCAGGGCGAACTGCTGTTCGCCGACACCGGGTTGAGTTTCTGGGGCGGGGTCGACCCGTTCAGCGGCGAAGTGATCGACCGCCATCATCCCCTGAGCGGCCAGTGCATTGCCGGGCGCATACTGGCCATTCCCAGTGGACGCGGCTCCTGCACTGGCAGCAGCGTGATGATGGAGTTGATCAGCAATGGCCACGCACCCGCGGCACTGGTGCTGGCCGAAGCCGACGAGATTCTGACCCTCGGCGTGCTGGTCGCACAGGCACTGTTCCAGCGTTCCCTGCCGGTGCTGTGCATCGGCGAGGAGGCCTTTGCCGGGTTACCCCGCAAGGGGTATGCGCGGGTCGAAGGGCAGCATCTGAACCTGTACGCCCAGACGCCTGAACAACCCTGGCAGGCCTGCTCGCCGACACACGGCAACGCGCCGCGCAGCACCGGCCTCAGTCTCAGCGCGGACGATCAGGCATTGCTGGACGGTGACCATGGCCGGGCCGCACAGTTGGCGATGCAGATTGTGCTGCGCATGGCCGAGCTGCAAGGCGCCGAGCAGTTGCTCGACGTCAGTCAGGCGCACATCGACGGCTGCATCTACACCGGCCCCGCCAGCCTGCGTTTTGCCCAGCAGTTGCTGCAATGGGGGGCGAAGGTACGGGTACCGACCACGCTCAACGCCATCTCCGTCGATCAACGTCGCTGGCGCGAACTGGGAATTGACCCCGCGCTCGGTGAACCTGCCAGTGCCCTGGGCGATGCCTATATGGCCATGGGTGCACAACTGAGCTTTACCTGCGCCCCTTACCTGCTGGACAGTGCGCCGAAGCTGGGCGAACACGTGGTGTGGGCCGAATCCAATGCCGTGGTCTACGCCAACAGTGTGCTCGGTGCTCGCACACTCAAGTACCCCGACTACCTCGACATCTGCATCGCCCTCACCGGCCGTGCACCTCGCATCGGTTGCCATCTGGACAGCCAGCGCAAGGCGCAGTTGATTGTCGAGCTGCCGCCCCTGGGTACGCTGGACGACAGTTTCTACCCATTGCTCGGGTACCACATCGGCGCCCTGAGCGGCTGGCGAATTCCCCTGGTGCGCGGGCTGGAGCAGGCTCAACCGAGTCTGGACGACCTCAAAGCCTTCGGCGCCGCCTTTGCAACCACCTCTGCCGCGCCGCTTTTTCACATCGCCGGCGTCACCGCCGAAGCGTTGGACCCCACCCAGGTCGTTGAACCCGGGGTACCCCTGGCCAGCGAGCACCTGCAGTTGAGCGACCTGCTGCGCAGTTGGCGCGAACTCAACAGCGCCCGCGAATCACGTGTCGATGTAGTGTCGCTGGGCAACCCACACTTTTCCCTCAGCGAGTTCGCGACACTTGAGCGATTGTGCCGCAACCGCCACAAACACCCCGACGTCGTGCTGGCAATCACTTGCGGTCGCACCGTGCTCGAACAGGCACGCGCTGCCGGATACATCAGCGGACTTGAACGCTTCGGCGTGACCCTGGTGACCGACACCTGTTGGTGCATGCTGGGTGAACCGGTGATTCCGCCCGCTGCACGCACACTGATGACCAACTCCGGCAAATACGCTCACTACGGCCCTGGCCTGAGCGGGCGCGCAGTGCATTTCGCCAGCCTCGCCGAATGCGTCGCGTCGGCCTGCAGCGGTCAAGCCAGCGGCCGCTTGCCAAGCTGGTTGCAACCGGCCATCTGCAAGGAGAAAACCACGCATGTTTGACTACACCTTCCAGTGGCGCTCAGCCCTGCGCGCGTTGCCAGACATGCTGACTGGGGCCTGGGTAACCTTCGAAACCGCCGCGCTGTCGATGATTTTCGGGGTGCTGATTGCCCTGGCCCTGACTGTGATGCGCGCTGGCAAGCAACCGCTGCTGCGTGGCGTTGCCGATGCGTGGGTATCGATTGCGCGTAACACACCGTCGTTGTTCCAGATCTACATCCTGTACTTCGGCCTCGGTTCGATGGGCTTGCATGTCAGTTCATGGGTCGCCCTGCTGGCGGGAATCACCTTCAACAATGCGGGGTACCTGGCGGAGAACTTTCGTGGCGGCCTCAAAGCCGTGCCGGGAACGCAGATGCGTGCGGCGCGCTCGTTAGGCATGAGCGCCTTCCAGGCCTACCGGATGGTCATCATTCCGCAGTTGCTGCGGGTGGTGTTCTACCCACTGACTAATCAGATGGTCTGGGCAGTGCTGATGACTTCACTGGGGGTGATCGTAGGTCTGAACAACGACCTCACCGGGGTGACCCAGGACTACAACGTCAAGACGTTCCGCACCTTCGAATACTTCGCCCTGGCAGCAGCGCTGTACTACGTGATCGCCAAGGCAATTGTCGCGGTAGCCCGGCTGATGGCCTGGCGACTGTTCCGTTACTGAGGAGTTCGCCATGCTTTCGACCGGTTTTACCTGGAACGACTTGGTGTTCCTGCTCGACGGGGCCTGGGTCACGCTGCAGCTAACGTTCTGGGCCATCATGCTGGGCACCTTCGCCGGGCTGGTATTCGGCCTGGTGCGGGCGCTGTGGCCACGCACCAGCCTGCCGCTGGCATGGCTGCTGGATGTGTTTCGCAGCGTGCCATTGCTGATCCAGTTTGTGCTGTTCAACTCGTTCAAGAGCATCGTTGGGCTGAACCTCAGCGCCTTTACCGTCGGCTGCATCGTGCTCGGCGTGTACACCGCGGCCTACTTCACCGAAATCGTCCGTGGCGGAGTGCTGGCGGTGTCGTTGAGTGTGCGCCGGGCCAGCCGCTCACTGGGCATGAGCTACCTGCAAGACTTGCGCTGGATCGTCCTGCCGATGGCGACTCGGGTGGCCTTTCCGGGCTGGCTGAACCTGGTGCTAGGGGTCATGAAAGACACCGCACTGGTGATGTGGATCGGCATTGTTGAACTGCTGCGCGCCTCGCAAACCATCGTTACGCGGATTCAGGAACCCCTGCTGGTGCTGTGCATCGCGGGCCTCATTTACTACGTCATGAGCCTGGTGGTAGCCCGCCTGGGCGCCCGACTGGAAAGAAGGTGGCAGGAAAATGATTGAGATCGAGAACGTACACAAATCCTTCGGCAACCTCGAGGTGGTCAAGGGCGTGAGCCTCACCGTGGACAAAGGTGAAGTGGTGTCGATCATCGGCGGCTCGGGCTCAGGCAAGTCGACGTTGCTGATGTGCATCAACGGCCTGGAACCGATCCAGAAAGGCAGCATCCGGGTCGACGGCGTCGAGGTCCACCACCGTGCCACCGACCTCAACCGCTTGCGACAGAAAATCGGCATCGTGTTCCAGCAATGGAACGCCTTCCCGCACCTGACGGTGTTGGAAAACGTGATGCTTGCACCGCGCAAGGTCCTGGGCAAAAGCAAGGAACACGCCGAGGAGTTGGCGGTCAAGCAACTGACCCACGTTGGCCTGGGCGACAAACTCAAGACGTTTCCCGGCAAATTGTCTGGCGGTCAGCAGCAGCGTATGGCGATTGCCCGGGCGCTGGCGATGTCGCCGGACTACATGCTGTTCGACGAGGCCACCTCAGCGCTCGACCCGCAATTGGTCGGCGAAGTACTGGACACCATGCGCATGCTCGCCGAGGACGGCATGACCATGGTGCTGGTGACCCATGAAATACGTTTTGCCCGGGACGTGTCGGACCGCGTGGCGTTCTTCCGTAACGGCCTGGTGCATGAAATCGGCGCGCCGGATCAGGTCATTGGAAGCCCCTTGCAGCCGGAGACGGCGGCGTTCCTGAAATCGGTGAAATAAGCCACCACCCACAGCAGGAGTTCTTCAATGCGCTCATCGAAAATCATCCATGTCGTCAATTGCCATGCCGAAGGTGAAGTCGGCGACGTTATTGTCGGGGGCGTCGCCCCGCCGCCGGGCGCCACCGTCTGGGAACAGTCGCGCTGGATTGCCCGTGACGACAGCTTGCGCAACTTCGTCCTCAACGAGCCACGCGGTGGGGTGTTCCGCCACGTTAACCTGCTGGTGCCCGCCAAAGACCCACGGGCACAGATGGCCTGGATCATCATGGAGCCCGCCGACACCCCGCCGATGTCAGGCTCCAATTCACTGTGTGTGGCAACCGTGCTGCTCGACAGCGGTATCCTGCCCATGACCGAACCCGAAACCCGCCTGGTTCTCGAAGCGCCAGGCGGGCTGATCGAAGCTGTCGCTGAATGCCGCGATGGCAAGGTGCAACGGGTAGAAGTGAAAAACGTGCCGTCGTTCGCCGATCGCCTCGATGCCTGGATCGAAGTCGAAGGTTACGGCTCACTCAAGGTCGACACGGCCTACGGCGGCGACAGTTTTGTTATTGCCGATGCCCGTCAGCTGGGCTTTGCCATACGCCCCGACGAAGCCAGGGAGATCGTCGAGATCGGTCTGAAAATCACCCAGGCGGCCAACGAACAGTTGGGATTTCATCACCCCCTGAATCCGGACTGGTCGCACATTTCCTTTTGCCAGATAGCCGCCCCTATCGAGTACCAGAACGGTGTCGCCACGAGCACCAACGCGGTGGTCATCCGCCCCGGCAAGATCGACCGCTCCCCCTGCGGTACCGGTTGCTCGGCGCGCATGGCGGTGATGCAGGCCAAAGGCTTGCTGAAGGTCGGCGACCACTTCATCGGCCGCTCGATTATCGGCTCGACGTTTAACTGCCGCATCGAATCACAAACCGATATCGCCGGACGCCCGGCCATCTATCCGTGTATTTCCGGGCGTGCCTGGATCACCGGCACCCATCAATTGCTGCTCGATCCGAGCGATCCCTGGCCACAAGGCTACCGGCTGTCGGACACCTGGCCCGGCGCTTGAACGCTAACCCACTGATTTAAAACCAAACCCTTAAAACGAGTGGCAAACAGCGAAAAAACGGCTGGTCGAGTATTGTCACTTAAAATATCGTATACGAAATACAATAACCCACCGGAGAACAACATGAGCAAGTACATCAACTGGAGCGGTGTCTTTCCCGCAGTGACCACACAATTCAACGAAGACTTCTCGATTAACCTGGAGAAGACTCACGAGGTGATCTCCAACGTCATCCGCGACGGCGTCTCGGGGCTGGTCGTCTGCGGGTCGGTGGGCGAAAACACCTCGCTAAGCGCCGAAGAGAAAATTGCCGTCACCGAGGTCGCTGTCGATGCCTCGCGCGGCCGCGTCCCGGTGATCTGCGGCGTAGCGGAGTTCACCAGCGTGCAAGCGGCGAAAGTCGCCAACTCGGTACGCCAGGTGGGCGTAGACGGGGTAATGCTGATGCCGGCGCTGGTGTACGGCTCGAAACCGTTCGAGACCGCCGAGCATTTCCGCTACGTGGCCAAACACACCGACGTGCCACTGATGGTTTACAACAACCCGCCGATCTACAAGAACGACGTCACCCCGGACATCCTGATTTCCCTGGCTGACTGCGACAACGTGGTGTGCTTTAAAGATTCCTCCGGCGACACCCGCCGCTTCATCGACGTGCGTAATGAAGTGGGTGACCGCTTCGTGCTGTTCGCTGGCCTCGATGACGTGGTCCTGGAAAGCATTGCTGTCGGTGCGCAAGGCTGGGTCTCGGGCATGTCCAACGTGTTCCCCAAAGAGGGCGAAACAATCTTCCGCCTGGCCAAGGCCGGGCGCTTCGCCGAAGCCATGCCGATCTATGAATGGCTGATGCCGATCCTGCACCTGGACGCCCGTGCTGACCTGGTGCAATGCATCAAGCTGTGCGAAGCCATCGCCGGCCGCGGCAGCGCCTTGACCCGCCCACCGCGCCTGGCGCTGCCGGAAGCCGACCGAGTGTATGTCGAGCAGATCATGGCCAAAGCCCTGACCAACCGCCCGCAACTGCCGGATGTCGGCCTCTGAGTGAAGATCGGGCCGGTGCTCCCCGGTGGAGCCCGGCCGTTCGCTGGCCTGACCGCACCTTTGACCTGGAGCTTTGCATGCCGGACATCATCGGCCACAACTACATCGGTGGCGCGCGCAGCGCCGCCGGCACTGTCACCCTGTACAGTCACGACGCCAGCAGCGGTGAAGCATTGCCGTACCCCTTCTATCAAGCCACCCCTGGCGAAGTGGACGCTGCCGCGCAGGCCGCGGCACAGGCCTACCCGACGTTTCGCAACCTGTCGGCGGAGCGCCGAGCACACTTTCTTGAGGCCATCGCCGCACAACTGGACGCGCTGGGCAGCGATTTCATCGAGCTGGTAACCCGCGAAACCGCCCTGCCCAACGCACGCATTCTAGGTGAGCGTGGACGCACCAGCGGACAACTGCGCCTGTTCGCCCAGGTGCTGCGCCGTGGTGATTTTCTCGCGGCGCGGATCGACCGCGCCCAACCAGACCGACAGCCATTGCCGCGCGCCGACATTCGTCAGTATCGACTTGGCGTGGGGCCGGTGGCGGTATTCGGTGCAAGTAACTTCCCCCTGGCCTTTTCTACCGCTGGCGGCGACAC
This sequence comes from Pseudomonas sp. NUPR-001, assembly GCF_052147955.1. NCBI lineage: Bacteria > Pseudomonadati > Pseudomonadota > Gammaproteobacteria > Pseudomonadales > Pseudomonadaceae > Pseudomonas > Pseudomonas sp. NUPR-001. The sequence continues at coordinate 2,571,975 of NZ_CP197353.1, read as the reverse complement.
CGCCGCCGCACTTGCCGCTGGCTGCCCAGTGGTGTTCAAGGCGCACAGCGGCCACATGGCCAGTGCCGAACAGGTTGCTGATGCAATTATCCGCGCCGCCGAACTGACCGGCATGCCCAAGGGCGTGTTCAACATGATCTACGGCGCGGGTGTCGGCGCAGCGTTGGTCAAGCACCCTGCAATCCAGGCGGTCGGCTTTACCGGCTCGCTCAAAGGCGGACGCGCGCTGTGTGACATGGCCGCCGCCCGGCCCCAGCCGATCCCGGTGTTCGCCGAGATGAGCAGCATCAACCCGGTCCTGCTGCTGCCCCAGGCACTGGCCCTGCGCGGTGAACGGATCGCCGCTGAATTGGCCGCTTCAGTGCTACTCGGCTGCGGGCAGTTCTGTACCAAACCGGGCTTGGTCATCGGTGTACGCTCGCCGGCCTTCAGTGCCTTCACCGTCCACTTGGCAGCACAGTTGGCCGAGCAACCGCCACAAACCATGCTCAATGCCCAGACCCTGGCCAGCTACCACAACGGCGTAACGGCATTGCTAGCTCATCCGGGCATCACCCACCTCAGCGGCCAGGCGCTACAACCGCGCCAGGCACAACCTCAATTATTGCGAGCCGATGCCAGCCTGTTGATCGAGGCCGACCCTGTGTTGCAGGAAGAGGTCTTCGGCCCGGCCACCGTGCTGGTGGAAGTGGCCGACCGCTACGAACTGCTTCAGGCACTCAACGGCCTGCACGGCCAGCTGACAGCAACATTGATTGGCGAACCCTCAGACCTGCAAAGCCACGCTGATGTGCTGCCGCTGCTGGAACAGAAAGTTGGCCGTGTGCTGTTCAACGGTTACCCGACAGGCGTCGAAGTCTGCGATGCGATGGTACATGGCGGGCCATACCCGGCCACTTCGGACGCGCGTGGGACCTCGGTCGGTAGCCTGGCGATCGAACGCTTTCTGCGCCCGGTGTGCTACCAGAATTGCCCGGATGAGCTGTTGCCCGAAGCCCTGCAGAACGCCAACCCGCTGGGCATCGCGCGCCTTGTCGATGGCCGTAGCAGCCGCGAATCACTGTAGCGTGTTTGCCCTGCGATGCGATGTGATAGCCACACTCCCATCGCAGGGCACGCCCACGCCTAGCGCCCGTCCTCGAAAAACACCTTGCGCCCATCGACCTGGCTCGAAGCCCGCGGCAGGTTGGCTGCCTCCCCCGTGGGGTTCTCCACATACCAGTAGCAATGCCTGGCCGCACGGGTAATCGCCACATACGCCAGACGCAGTACTTCATCTTTCTGGGCGGTGTCGAACGCCAGCGGATCACCGGCGCGGCCCAGCCCGGCCTGACGATAGACCTGGTTCTTGTAGGGTGAGCTGGTCAGGTGCTGGCAATCGCCGAGCATGAACACCGCGTCGGCCTGCAGTCCCTTGGCACTGTGGTAGGTCAATTGGCGGAACCGCCGCTGATCCGCAGGCAGCCCGGCCTCGTGATTGACCAATGGCTTGATATGCTCTGATATCAATAACTTATCGCTACTTTTTCGAAACAACATCATCACGGTTTCACCGCGTCGATAGTGTTCCATCAGCGTTTGCGCCAACGCCGCTTCGTCGCGTTCAAGCACTTTGACCGGCAGCGGTTGCTCCGCCGCCGGGCCACAGGCCTTGGCCTTCTTGCCTGTGATCGCAGGCGCCGGCTTCACGATATGTTCGGCCGCATCGATGATGTATTGGTGACTGCGGTAGTTGTCCGCCAGCATCACCCGGGTGTTGCTTGGCGCGGGGAACTCCTTGGTGAACTCCATGAAGTACTTCGGTGAACTGCCACGCCAGCCATAGATCGACTGCCAGTCATCGCCGACGCACAGCAGCGAAGAATGCTGGGCCACACGCCCGACGTTCATGGCCGGGCCACGCCTGCGGATTTCCCGCAGGCAGGCGCGCAGCCAGGAGACGATCTGCGGTGAGACATCCTGGAATTCGTCGATCATCAAGTGCGCCAGCGGCCGCAACAGCGGGTCTGGCAGCAGGCGCAGGTTCTCCGGGTTGTTTTCACCGAACAGGGCGAACATGCGGTTGTAGCTCATGATCGGTGGCGACTGAGCGAGCAAGTGCGCTTCCAACGCCTTCCAGTACAGTGCCAGGGCTTCGAAGAACGCCGCATCGCTGTCGCCTGGCGGGAAGCTCATGGCGCCGACGGCTGGGTTTACATCAAGCCCGAGGTTCTCGATAAAGCCAGCTGCGCCGACAAAGGCATCGAGTAACGGCACTGCCGAGAGCTCTCCCTTGACCTTGTAATCAAAGCCTGGCCCGGCGACCGCATCGCCTGCCAATGAGGCGGTCAAGCGCTTGGCGGCGGCATAGTTTTCCAACCAAATCACAGGCTTATCGCAGAAAGCTTGAAACAGGGTGCGTTTGATCACCCACTCCGCCCAGACCGGCAACTTGGCCCCGGGGCGCTTGTACTGCTGGTTTTCACCCGGATCGAAACCCAGTACCACCCAGGCATCGAGTTCGGCGATGTGGCCGTGGAAATGGAAGCGGCTGCCATTGATCTCGACCGTTTCGCGGCTTGGCTCGATGCCCTTGATCGGCCAGGCACCGGCGGCAAACCAGAGGTCTTCCAGAGTGTCGCACAGCTCTTCGTCACGGCTGGCCGAGAGCTGGGTCACGGCGACACGCTTCTGCACGTCCGGGTGATCGCGATCGAGTGCCTTGAGCTGCACCGCCTCACGGCGCAAGCCCGCAATCAGTTCGGCAAAGCGCGGGCTGCTGTTGAGCAGGTCGCGGTAACACAGGTTGAGCTGCTGACGCTGGGCGTCGTTGATGCGCAAATCAAAAGGGTTGCTCTCGGCATTGGCTTCGCTGCCACCGGGCAGGTCACTGCCCAGGGTCTCGAACGCCCGCACCTGGTTGAAGCCCGGCAGGCTGCGCACCAGCGGCAGAATCCGTGAATGGAAGGTGCGCACCAGCTCACGGGCCTGGGCAGGATTGAGCGCCACTTGCCACAGGCTGAATACCTGCAACAGCCGGGCGATAAAGTCTTTGCGCGACTCACGGGTGAAGGTCACCACGGTCATGGCGTCCAGCTCGTACCCCAGGTAATGGCGCAGCAGCAGGATACGCAGCACCAGCGAGGTCGACTTGCCAGCCCCTGCCCCGGCAATCACACAGGTAGACGGCGTATCACTGAAGATCATCTTCCACTGCGCCGCGCTGGGCTGCGCCTGCGCCGGCAAGCGCAAGGCGACGTCAGCCTTGAAACGCTTTTTCAATTCGGCCGTCAACGGCAGCCGCCAGTCGTCAAACAAGCCGTTGTCCTGCCCCGGCACACCGTGGCCATCAGGGCGCGTGTCACGGATGACCAAGACCTGGCGCCCGGCTTCATAGCCGTCTACCCGCCCTTCTTCGTAACCTTCACGCACACCATCGGCGTGGCCGGTGCGCTGACCGCTGGCGTGCCCCTGAAACCATGAGTCACGGTGCTGTGCCTGCAGCCGGCTCAAACCACGGCCAAGCAGGCGCGCGGCCAGGCGTCTGATCCAGGGCAGTTGTGCAGGTGGAGTCAACTCCGGGGGTAGCTTGGGACGCTGTTCAGACACACCTACTCCAAAACGAAAAAACCTGCGCCCATGTTCGCTCCATCGAAGAAAAATCACCAGCTGAATGCTTGCAGATCAGCTAATTAGACGATGAAGCGCACAAATCACCCCAACTTAATACATCAACAAATCAGATTAAAATCAGCCGAAATTTACGCTTATTTTCGATAATGATTTCAGCGATCATCCTCCCATCAACTGAATCACCAGGAGAGCCCATCATGCTGCAACTGCGCCCTTTCAAGAGCCTTGGCCATGCCAACCATGGTTGGCTCGATGCCCATCACCATTTCTCCTTTGCCGAATACTACGACCCGCAACGGATGCATTGGGGCAACCTGCGGGTCTGGAACGACGACTTGATCGCTGCCGGCAGTGGCTTCCCGCCACACCCGCACCGCGACATGGAAATCATCACTTATGTGCGTGAAGGCGCCATCAGCCATCAGGACAACCTGGGCAACAAGGGCCGCACCGAGGCCGGTGATGTACAGGTCATGAGTGCAGGCACCGGCATCACCCACAGTGAATACAACCTGGAAAAGGTCGATACGCGGATTTTCCAGATCTGGATCGTGCCTGAGCGCGTCGGACAAGCGCCGTCGTGGGGTTCGCGGCCTTTTCCCAAAGGCGAGCGTGGCGAAGGTTTCGTGACCCTGGCCAGCGGTCGTGAGGGCGATGAAGACAGCCTGCGCATCCGCGCCGATGCCCGCCTGGTGGCGGCGACCTTGCAGGCCGGTGAAAGCGCCGAGTACCGCTTTGAAGCCGGGCGCCGTGGTTATCTGGTGCCGGCCAAAGGCCTGATCGAAGTCAACGGTGTCCGGGTTGAAGCCCGCGATGGCTTGGCGATTGAGGATGAGCAGGTGCTCACGGTGACTGCGCTGCAAGACAGTGAGATTGTTTTGGTTGATGTAGCCTGATTGATCGCGGGGCAAGCCCGCTCCTACCGGGTAGGAGCGGGCTTGCCCCGCGATTCATTTCAGCTGATCAAGCAATCGCTGCATCCACCAACGCCTGGGCTTCAGCCACCAGACGCTGCAGGTGCGCTTCGTCAACGAAGCTCTCTGCGTAGATCTTGTAGATATCCTCAGTGCCCGAAGGCCGCGCCGCGAACCAGCCGTTGGCGGTCATCACCTTCAACCCACCAATCGCCTGGTTGTTGCCCGGCGCATGGCTGAGGATCTGCTCGATCGGCTCACCAGCCAACTCGGTCGACTTAACCTGCTCCGGTGCCAGCTTGCTGAGCAACGCCTTCTGTTGCGCATTGGCCTTGGCCTCGACACGGGTAGCAAAAGGCTCGCCCAACGCAGCGGTCAGTTCGGCATACGCCTGGCTCGGATCGCGACCGGTACGGGCAGTGATCTCCGCCGCCAGCAGTGCCGGAATCAGGCCGTCTTTGTCGGTGGTCCAGACACTGCCATCTTTGCGCAGGAACGAAGCACCGGCGCTTTCCTCACCGCCAAAGCCCAGGCTGCCGTCGAACAAACCATCGGCGAAGAACTTGAAGCCGACCGGCACTTCATACAAACGCCGCCCCAGGCGCGCGGTGACGCGGTCGATCAGGCCACTGCTGACCACGGTCTTGCCGACCGCAGCATCAGTGCGCCACTGTGGACGGTGCTGGAACAGGTAGTCGATCGCCACCGCCAGGTAGTTGTTCGGTGCCAACAGGCCATTCGGGGTGACGATGCCGTGGCGGTCGTGGTCCGGGTCGCAGGCGAAGGCCACGTCAAAGCGCTCACGCAGGCCAATCAGGCCCTGCATGGCATACGGCGAGGATGGGTCCATGCGGATCTGGCCATCCCAATCGACGCTCATGAAGCGGAAGGTCGGATCGACCTCGGTGTTGACCACTTCCAGGTTCAATTTGTAGTGCTCGGCAATCGCCGACCAGTAGCGCACGCCCGCGCCGCCCAACGGATCAACACCCAGGCGCAGGTTGGCGCTGCGGATCACGTCGAAGTCGATGACGTTTTCCAGGTCGGCAACATAGCTGCTGACGTAGTCATGACGGTGCGTGGTACTGGCCTGCAGGGCCTGCTCGTGGGCCATGTACTTGACGCCTTCAAGGCCGGCAGCCAGCAGTTCGTTGGCCTTGGTCTCGATCCACTTGGTCACGTCGCTGTCGGCCGGGCCACCATTGGGCGGGTTGTACTTGAAACCACCGCTTTGCGGCGGGTTGTGCGACGGGGTAATGACAATGCCGTCGGCCAGGCCGCTGCTTCGCCCGCAGTTGTAGCAGATGATCGCGTGGGACACTGCCGGGGTCGGGGTGTACTCGTCGTCTTTGGACAGCATCACTTCAACACCGTTGGCCGCCAGCACCTGCAAGGCACTAGCCGCCGCCGGGGTGGACAGCGCGTGGGTGTCAGCGCCGATGAACAGCGGACCGTCGATACCCTTGGTCTGACGGTACAGGCAGATAGCCTGGCTGATCGCCAACACATGATGCTCGTTGAAACTCAGGTCCAGCGAACTGCCCCGGTGCCCGGAGGTGCCGAACGCGACGCGCTGACTGGCAACGCTGGCGTCAGGTTGGCCGGTGTAATAGGCGGTCAACAGGCGCGGAATGTCTACCAGCACGGAGGCTGGCGCCGGTTTGCCTGCCAAAGGACTGAGCTTCATGCAAAACCTCAAGAAAGGATGTTCAGGGTAATCAAAACACGCAGTTTACTGGCACTTTGACAAGCACGCGACGTCAATGCTCCACCACGCCGCGATTATTTCTGCTGCGTGGCCCACCAGGCCGGAAACATCCCTTGCACCCGCGGCTCGGCAAAGCGGTCGTCGATCAGCATTACCATACCCCTGTCGTCGGCGCCGCGAATCACCCGGCCAGCGGCCTGAATGACTTTCTGCACGCCGGGGTACAGGTAGGTGTAGTCAAATCCGGCAGCAAACAGCTGGTGCATACGCTGCTTGATCTGCTCGTTCACCGGGTTGACCTGCGGCAGCCCCAGGGTCGCGACAAAAGCACCGATCAGGCGCGTGCCTGGCAGATCGACGCCTTCGGCAAAGGCACCGCCCAGCACCGCGAAACCAACCCCGCAACCCAAAGGTTGAAAGCGTTGCAAAAACGCCTGGCGCTGCGGCTCATCCATGCCGGGCGTCTGACGCCACTGCGGTATCAGCGGGTAGTCACGTTCAAGCGCATCGGCCACCTGCTGCAGGTATTCGAAGCTGCTGAAAAACGCAAGGTAGTTGCCGGGCTCGGCGGTGTATTGCCGGGCAATAAGCTCAGTGATCGGTGCCACTGAGGCGGCGCGGTGTTGAAAGCGCGTCGACACATCGCTGACCACCTGCACGCACAATTGCTCCGCAGCAAAGGGCGACGCCACCTCCAACCAGGCGGTGTCGGTTGGCATCCCCAGCAGGTCAGCGTAATAGCGCCTGGGGCTCAAGGTTGCAGAAAACAGCGTGACGCTGACTGCATTGCGCATGCGCGGCGCAATCTGCGCGGCGGGCACCACATTGCGCAGGCACAGGGTCGACAGACTGCGTTTGCCAGGCCCGGCGCGCTTGCTGATGTCGAACAGAAAGTGCTCATCGAATAACTCACTGACGCGGATGAACTGCAGCGCATCAAAGAAAAACTGCAACAGCGCTGGCGCAAGCCCGACCGGGTGCTGGTTAAGTTGCTCCTGGATCAGCCCGACACACTGCTGCAAGGCCTTGAGGAACGCCTCAGGCAAGCCGTCGGCGACCCGGTAAGGTGCGAGCTGCGCATTGTGCAGGGCATTCCATTGCCGATTCAGGCGGTCCAGGGCGCTGCCCATGCCGGCCGGCTTGCTGCGCCGCAACGCCTGCAACTGCCATTGATCGAGGCTGGCGCTGTACATCTGCCGCGCCCGCTCGACCAGGTTGTGGGCTTCGTCTACCAACACTGCCACGCGCCATTGGTTGACCTGAGTAAGGCCATGCAGCAAGGCGCTCTGGTCAAAGTAATAGTTGTAGTCGGCCACCAGCACATCGACCCAACGCGCCATCTCCTGCCCCAGGTAATACGGGCAGACCTGATGCGCCAGGGCGACCTCACGCAAGGCGGCCTTGTCGAGCAGGGTCAGCGCCTGAGCGGCCTGGCGCGCGGCGGGCAAACGATCGTAGAACCCTTTGGCCAACGGGCAGGCTTCGCCATGACAGGCTGCGTCCGGATGCTCGCAGGCCTTGTCGCGCGCCACCAACTCCAGGCTGCGCAAGGCCAGCTCAGGCGCCGTGCGCTGCACCTGTTGCAACGCTTCCAGCGCCAGCGCCCGCCCTGGGGTTTTCGCGGTAAGGAAGAAAATCTTGTCCAGGCGCTGCGGCACCATGGCCTTGAGCAACGGAAACACGGTACCCAAGGTTTTGCCAATGCCGGTGGTGGCCTGGGTCATCAGGCAACGCCCGGTGCTGACGGCCTTGTACACGGTTTCGGCCAGATCGCGCTGACCCAGGCGCATCTGACCATAGGGAAAGGCCAGCGCCTTGAGCCCGGCGTCGCGCAGGGCAATGCGCTGCAGTTGCTGTTCAGCCCAGTGCAGAAAAATCCGGCACTGGCTGTTGAAGAACGCTTCGAGTGTTGCCGCGCTGCAGCGCTGTTCAATCAGGGTCTGGGTGTCACTGTCGACATCCAGGTACACCAGCGCCAGGTTGATCTCGACCAACTGCCGCTGCTGGCAAAGCAACCAGCCGTAGACTTTGGCCTGGGCCCAGTGCAACTGGCGGTGATTATCAGGCTGGCGCGCCAGGTCGCCCCGGTAGGTTTTGATCTCTTCCAGGCGATTGAGCTGCGGGTCGTAGCCATCGGCGCGGCCGCGCACCTGCAAGGCGCCGAACTGCCCTTCCAGGCTGACTTCCGCTTCATACTCCGGCCCACGCCGGGCAACCACCCGTTGATGGCCGCTGATGCCCTCCTGGGCGGTGGGCGACGGGGTAAAGCGCAAGTCCAGGTCGCCCGCTTTGGCGCTGAACTCGCATAACGCCCGAACCGCAACGCGATAACTCATGGCGCCGGGGTAATCCAGCTTACATGACAGACCTCGACCGGCAGCCCGTGGCTGGCACAGAAGTCGATCCAGCGCAGTTGGTTATCCTGCAGGCGATCCCCTGGCCCTTTGACCTCGATCATCCGATAGCGCTGCTGTTCGGGCCAAAACTGGATCAGGTCGGGCATACCGGCGCGGTTGCTCTGGATGTCTTCGAGCAAGCGTTTGAAGCACTGCTTGAGGTGTTCGGCGGGCAGGCAGGCCAGGGCTTGATCGAGCAAGGTTTCGCTGAGCACCTGCCAGTATACGAACGGCGACTGCAGCCCCTGCTTGCTGACGAAATGGCGGCGGATGGTCTGTTGGTAGCGGCCATCGTCGAGCTGCGCCAGGCAGTCGTCGAACAGCTCGCTGCGGCGCGTCTGGAACTCGGGATCGTGCAGGTCCTGGGGAGCGCTCTGGAACGGGTGGAAAAAGGCACCCGCAACCGGAGCAAAGATCGCCTCCCAACACAACAGGCCAAACAGGCTGTTGAACAGGGTGTTTTCAACGTAATGCACCTGCCCACCCTGCTGCTCCAGGTGCAACTGCACGGCCTGTTCCACCCCTAACGCCGCTTGCTCGGCCGGCAACTGCAGGTCGATCAGGCCCGTTACGGCTTTGCTGCGCCGCGCTTGTGCAGGCCCACCCAACTTGCGCTGCAGACGCGGCAGCATGCGCGCCAGGGCCTGGACTTCGATCGGGCCGGGAGTACTCTGCGCAACCTGCTGGGCCAGGGCATGGGCCTGCTCCCACTGCTCACTGCGTTCAAGCACGCGTATGCGGCGAATCCTCGTTTGCGGGTGATCGCTGCTCAGGTAAACCTGCAACGCCAGCTGCCACTCGCCGAGGCGCTCGCAATACTGGCCGAGCTGGAACAGCAGTCGCGAACGACGACGCATCAGCCACGGGTTGTCGCTGTGCAGCGCCTCGACCTGAGCCAGCACCTGCAACACCGGCGCGCCCTGCTCCAGCAGCTCGGCGCAATGGTGCAGCAGCAACGCCAGGTCAACGTCGGCCCGTTGACGCAAGGCCCGCGATTGATCGCTGAAGGCCACCTGCTCATAGCGCAGCACGCCGAGGTCGGCCAGCACGAACTCCGACCAGTCCTGATACAGGTTGCCAAAAAACAACAGGCGAAAGCGGTCGCACAATGCTTGCAACTGCAGAGTGACAATCGGCTCGGCAAACCCCGGCAACCAGGCGTTCCAGGGTTGCGACGGTAGCTCAAGCGCCTGCAGTTCAGCGAAAAGCTCGCGCTTGGCCGCCTTCGGCCGCTGCAGTTGCGCGGCAAAACCACTGGCGATTTCGTCCTTGCGCAACACCTGAAACAGCTGCTCCAGGCTCAAGGGGCTGTCGTCAGTGACCCAGCCGCGTTCCAGCAAGGGTTGCAACGCTGGCAGCGGCGCGCCGATTTCCGCGTAGCTGAGCTTACTGGGGCGGAACAACTGGCCCTTGCGCATCACCATCCGCACCAACAACGCCCGTGAGGCGCGCGGCTGTTGCAGAAACTGCTGGATAAAGGCCTGCTCGCCATCGTCGAGCAGGTCGTCATAACGCAGCGCGATCCACTGCAGCACTTGCTCGAAGTTGTGCAGGTAGTAGAACGGGTCGTCAACAGAGTGGGCAATCACGGCAGGCTACTGACAGCTATCAATGGCACTGGTTATACATACAGATCCACCCTGTTGGCAACCGCCGCGCCGGGCCTTCGTCGGATTCCCGCGCTCAGGACAGCTCTGTCGGGGCCGTTTCCTTGACCCGCGCGCTGGCCGGGGCGGTCTCGCGCAGGCTGGCCGCCACCACCAATCCGAGCACTGCGCCGGTCAGTGCAAGGTACAAGGTCTTTTCAATGCCGTAATGCTGGGCAATGTAGCCCGCCAGCGCCGGTGCCACACCGCCACCGAAGACCTCACCAATACCCACCACCAGGCCGGTAGCCGTGGAAAGCAGGGCCGGCGGCACCGACTCGCTGGTCAGCGGGCCGACGATCATGCAGATCATGCTGAAGTTGAAAAAGGTGGTGGCGAACAGCAGCAGGAACAGCTTCATCGGTTCGGCACCGGTGTGGATCATCAGCCACAGTGCACCGGCGGTGGCCACACAAGAAATCAACGCCACCGGCTTGCGTCCCAGGCGGTCGGACAAGGTCGGCATCAGCAACATGCCGCAGAAGCCGCCGAAACCAATGGCCGACATGACAAAGCCCATTTGCTGCATGCCCAGTTGCAGGTAGTCGGTCAGGTAATTGGGCAGCATCACCGAGCTGACGAACAGGCACGTCAGCATGCAGAACATCCCGGCCAGGTTGAGCTGGACGTTGCGGTAGCGCAGTACCGCACGCCAGTCTGCACCGATACCGTGGCCAGCGTCCTTCACCGCCCCCTCGGTGATCGGCTCGCGCAGCACCTTGTACAGCGCCCAGGCGAGGAAGAAACCCGGCACCGACACCAACACGAAGACCCAGCGCCACGACGGTACGACCAACAGCAGCTGGGTAGCGATAATCGGTGCCAGGCCCAGCCCCAGCAGCGGGAAGAACGCCTGCTGGATGCCAATGTTCATGCCCAGCCTCGACGGGTGCGAAGCCTCGGCCGTGGCGGCAATGGAAGTTGGCGTGAACGCCCCTTCAGCCACCCCCATCACCGCACGAATCAGCAGCAGCGCGCCGACACCGGTGGCCAGTCCGGAAAAACCGGCCAGCAAGGAAAACAGAATGACCGAGGGGATGATGATCTTGCGCCGGCCGATACGGTCTGACAGGCGTCCCATGAAGATCGAAGAAAGCCCCCAGGCCAACGCCAGGGCAGCGGAAATGTTGCCCAGGTCCTGATAGTCCAGGCCCAAGTCACGCATCATCACCGGGTACAGCGGCAAGATGATGAAGCGGTCCAGGCCCACCAGGCCAAAACCAATGGCCAATAACGCTACAGCCTTCCATTCGTACTGTTTATCGAACATACAGGTACTCCTCTGCCGCCATGGGCATGGATGGGATTAACGTCGAGTTACCAGAAGGGGCGGAACAGTCAGCTCAGAAATACACCAGGGCTTCGACCAGGGCGGTCAGCTGGGTACGGTCACGGCCATTGCCGTAGATGCGGTCATGGGCAAGCGGCTCGAACCAGTCGTAGCGCAGCTCCGGGCGGATGCTGATATGGCGCGTGGCGTCCCAGCGCAGACCGACCGTCAGCGCATTGAAATCACCACGGGCACTGCTGGTGGGAAACAGCACGAAAGCATCGCGATCGCGGAAATGTTCGCCGCGGGCGGAGAACGCCAGGTCCTTGCGGTACTGGTAGGTCACCACGCCATTGATACCCCACCAGGACGCGCCGTCGAAGCCCGGGCCGGTGACGATGTCGACAGTGCCGGCCTTGCCATCCCCAGCCTGGCGGCCATACACCAGCTCGCCGCCCATGGACCACTGGCTGTCGAAGGCATGCCAGGCATTCAACGAGTGTTGCTGGCGCAACTGGCCGTCAGCCGAGATCAGCCGCGCAGTGGGCGCCTGCACGTCATCCACGTTATGGTTCTGTTCATCGCCGACCATGAACTCGTAGTCGACCCAGGTCTGCATATCTGCGGTGCGCCAGCGCAAGGCGCCGAGCACCGACTTGCCGTGGTTGTTGTCGCGCAGGTTGTTGCGCCCTTGCACCACGCCCAGCTCGGCGCCGAGCAGGCCGCTTTCGCCGTTGTACAGGCGAGTGCTGGCCAATACCCCGGCCACGGTGCTGGGCTCGGATACGAAGGCGTAGGTTTTGCTGGCAAAAGGGTTGCGCGCCTCACGAATGTTCGGCGGGATCTCATAGCCCAGCGCCGGGCCGAAGATCCCGGCGATCAGGCTGACGCCCGGGCCGTAAGGCAGGTACACCGAGGCGAACAGGTTGGGCGTGGCGACGAATTTTTCGCGGTCACGCTTGGCCTGTTCTGCGTCGTCATCGCCCGGCGAGTTGGCCGGCCAGTGCATGTCCCAGCCATAGGTCCGGGCAAACTGGGCGTTGCGCCCATACAAGGTCTCGATGCTGAAACCGAACGACAGCGCTTCGGGTTTGGGCCCCGGCAAGGGCGTCACCCGTGGCACCACATTGGCCACCAGCGGTTTGTCGATAAACAGGTGCAGCGACGCCAGTTCAAAGCCTTCATCAGAAAAGCCGGTCAATGGCATGTTGCTCAGGCCGTCTTCGCGCTCATCGTGGGTCGAGCGGTTGTTGCGGGCATAACCGACATCCAGCAGCCCGGAAATTCGAATACCGTGATCGCGCTCCAGCTCCGGGCCCAGCAGCCAGCGCGCCAGCGCGCCCTCGCCCGGTTCTTCCACCTCGGCCCTTGCAGTCAAGGTAGCGGCGGCAAGTACGCCCGCCCCCATACATATCATCACTTTCTTCAACATAGCTGCCTCTTGTTGTTGTTTTCAGCGCACAGGCGAGCCCCTTCCTGATGCCCAAGGCTGCAGGAAGGTACGCTCCAGCCAGGCCGTTACCGGCCTGACGGAAGTGGCTCATGAGGAAAGGGAAACTCAGTTGCGGGCCAGGACGGCCTTCAATGCCTGGAGCACGTCCACATCGGCAGCCGGTGACGCGCTTTGCGCACGCCAGGCGACATGATGGTCAGGACGTACCAGTACGCAGCCGTCCTCTGCGACCCAACGCTGGCGCGCCCAGTCGCCGTAGCTGTCGCTGTAGTCCAGGCCCAGGCCAATGCGTCGCACTTGCAGATCGATACCCAGTTCACGGGCTGCCGATACGGCGGCCTGGCACCAGGCATCGCCACCGTGGCCGGTGAGCAAGGTCATGCGCCCGTGGCCGCAGATATCGAGGGTCGACAGCTTGCGCCCGCTGCGGTCATGCAGCCAGGCATGGGGTAAATGCGCACCGGGCCAGGTGGTCGGGTGGTAGTACAGTTCAGGGTCGCGGGTGTAGGCCGGTGCTTCGCTGCCATCGCCCTGGACTGCAGCGCTGGCATAGCGTTGGCCGAGCTCGACGCCGTGGCAATTGAACTGGTAGTGCTGCAACTGGATAGCCTGTTCCAGCGCCGCACGCCGTTCACGACCAGCAGCAGTGTCCGCGTTCAGTTCGTTCAGGCTCGCCCAGCCCTCGGCCTCGCTCTGCCCTGGCTTGAACCCCAGCGCGTTGGAAATCGGCAGCATGTTGCGCACGCTGGCCATGGCCCGGTCTACCACTTGGCGGCCCACCGGCTGACGTTCCTGGCTGTAGCTGTCGAGCAAACCTGGCCCGGCTTCGCCCTTGAGGGTCATGGCCAACTTCCAGGCCAGGTTGTAGGCGTCCTGCACCGAGGTGTTGGTGCCCAGGCCGTTGGCCGGCGGATGGCGGTGCACAGCATCACCACAGCAGAACACCCGGCCTTGGGAATAGCGTTCGGCAACCACGTGGTTGATCTGCCACTTGCTGGTCGCCAGTACTTCCACCGGGAACTCGTCGTCACCGATAACCCGCCGGGCGCGCTCGATCACCGCCGCCTCGCTCAGGTCAGGCTCGCCCTGTGCCGGGTCGTACATGAACAGCATCACCCACTCGTCCCAGGGCCGTACGCAAATAAAGGTGCCACTGCCAACCCAATAGTCGTTGCCAGGCTGCACCATCCAGTACAACACCCCGGGGCGGCTTTCACAGAAGCGTCGCAGGTCGGCGCGCAGCCAGACATTCACCGCGCAGCCCAGGCCCATCTCGCCGTGCAGCGGGATGCCCAGTAGCTCCATCACTCGGCTGCGGGCGCCGTCGGCACCGATCATGTACTGCGCGCGGACGTTGAACTCGCGCCCGGTGCCGCGATCGAGTATGCGCGCCGTCACCCCGTCGGCATCCTGGGTGAAATCCAGCAGCTCATGGTTGAAGCGCATCTCACTGCCGGCGCGCAGTGCCTCGTTGGCCAGAATCGGTTCCATCAGATGCTGGGGGATGTTGCACATCGCCGAGGGGCTGGCCAGTTCATAGTCTGACTTGCGCTCAATGGCATTGCCCCAGGTGAGCAAACGCCCCAGCTCCTGGCCGCTGAAGCCGGTTGCCCAAACGTTGTTGGCCATCAGTTCGTGAGGGCTGGCAGCCGCAACCACCTGCGGCTCGACACCGGCGTCGCGAAACACTTCCATGGTGCGCTGATTGGTGATGTGCGCACGTGGACTGTTGGCCGTCCAGCGGTACTTGTTGACCAACAGGTTTCGAATGCCATAACGCGACAGCAACAAGGAGGCGGTAAGGCCGGATGGGCCGCCCCCTACGATCAGAACAGGAACCTCGATGGTTTCGCAGGTGTTTTGCGACTTCATGGTCGTACTCCGTACTCTTATTCTTGGAAACGCAAAGCCCAGGCCCCGCTCGCCAGGATCAGCAGGCAAGCCGATCCCGCGCCGCCTGCCGGAGGCAAGCGGTGAAAGCGCATGAAATGGGCGTCAGGGTGCAGCTGGCGTGGCGCTCAGCCGCTCGCCTCGGTGTTCTGGATGAAGTAGTCGGGAACGTCAGGCCCCCACAGGTACAGCGAACTCTCGGCCGGGAAGTCACCCGCTGGCCACACGCTGCCAGCCTCGATGAAATCCATCTCCGTGGAGAACTCGCTGAACGACCCCCAGGGATCGCGGACATAGTGGAAAAAGTTCGACCCCAGGCAATGACGACCGGTGCCCCAGCCTTCGATGTAGCCAGCGCGCATCATCTGCTGGGCGCCGTTACCCACTTCGTCGATGCTCGAGACTTCCCAGGCCGCATGGTGAAAGCCTTTGGCGGTACTTTTGGCAAAGGCCACCAGATGATGGTCACAGCCGTGCGGGGCGTGGGTGAAGGCGATGATGTCCTGGGAGCGATCAGACAGCTGCAGCCCCAGCGCCTGCTCATAGAAATCCACGGCCCGCGACACATTGGGAGAAAACAGCAGCACATGGGCCAGGCGTTGCGGGCGCACCTGGCTTACCGTGTCGCGGCTACCGACCGCGCGCACGCCACGCACGCTGAGCGGCGGTTCGGGGCGGGTGTCTGGCATGGTTTTGCGGCCAACCTTGACCTGCAACAGGTTGCCGTCCGGATCGCGGAACCAGAAGCCGTGGCCATCGCCATGGGTGAACAGCGCGCCACTGCGGGCGACCTGCTCTCGCAGTGCCGCGAAGTCGGCCTCGAAGCAATTGAAGCTGATCCACGCCAGCGACTTGCTCGCGCCCGGCAGCAGGCGAGCCCAAAGATGGCCGTCGCCGGCATGCAGCTGCAACTGCCCGTCCTGCTCGCGGACATCCAGGCCGAAGTGTTCGAAGAAATGCCTGCCTTGCTGCAACGACGGCACGAACAGCGCGTAATGATCGATCGAATGCACACCACGACGCGTGATATTCATGATCGTTTCCCTCGTCTTGTTGTTGTCGAAGCCCCGGGACAGGGGCTTCTCTGGTGCGGCGGTAAGGGGCCGGCTCAGGCTTCGTCGACCACCGGGTTGACCAGCACACCGATGCCTTCGATAGACACTTCCACCACATCGCCGGCCTTGAGGTAGACCGGCGGTTTCATGCCGAAACCGACACCGGCCGGGGTGCCGCTGACGATCACGTCACCCGCCTCCAGGGTGACCGCCTCGCTCAGGGTCGCGATGATGGTGGCGACGTCGAACAGCATGTCTTCGGTATTGGCCGACTGCACCACCTTGCCGTTGACCCGGGTCTGCAGCAGCAAGCCCTTGCCTCCCGCTGGCAACTCGTCGGCGGTGACCAGATCAGGGCCGAAGGCGCCGGTGTCATCGAAGTTTTTACCTACGGTCCACTGCGGCGACTTGAATTGATAGTCACGCACCGAGCCTTCGTTGAACAGGGCATATCCGGCCACGCAGTCCAGCGCCTTGTCCTTGGCAATATGCCGCCCGCCTTGCTTGAGCACCACCGCCATCTCGCCTTCGTAGTCCAGGGTGTCGGACACCCGCGGGCGCACCAGCGGCTTGTTGTGGGCGGTCAGGCTGCTGGCAAAACGGGGAAACAGGGTCGGGTAGTCAGGCTGCGCGTAGGGCGATTCTTTGGTGTGGTCGGCATAGTTGAGGCCAACACAGATGATCTTGCCGGGTTTGCGCATCAGCGGCAGGTAGTCCTGCTCGCCGATTTCAACGACCGACCCCTGAGCCGCTGCACCATGGGTGGTCAGGTCCACACCGCGCGCCAGCAACGACTCCAGAGTTTCTTCCCCCAGCACCTTGACGCCTTCAGGGGTACGCACGCCGAGCACCGCGCGGCCTTGGTGTTTGAAAGACACATAACGCATGGATCGTGACCTCTTCTTCTGTTGTTTGGTCACCGTCAGGCACGACGGCATGGCTAAAAACTAAGCTCAAACAAATATACCGTCAACAATAAAATATATTTTCTATCAGATTTTCTACAAAGATCGCTGTGTGTATGATGGCTGCACACCGCTGAAGCACGCTGGGAGTCTGCTATGAATCAACCTGAACGCTGGATGGAGTCGGCCACTGGCGCCGACAAGCGCACCATGGCTTCCCAGCTTGAGATTCGGGTTCGGCAAGACATCATCACCGGGCGTTTGCCGCCGGGCAGCAAGCTGCGGCTGAAGGAACTCGCCGAGTCTTATGACGCCGGGGTGATCCCGCTACGCGAAGCACTGTCACGTCTGGCCGCCACGGGGTTTGTGGTGGCGACCGAGCAGAAGGGCTTCAGCGTTGGCCAGATTTCCGCTGCCGAAATCCGCGACATCACCCGCACGCGCTTGCTGATCGAGTGCCAGACGCTGCGCCTGTCCATCACCCAGGGCGATCTGGACTGGGAAAGTCGCCTGATCGCCTGCCACCACCGCCTGGAGCGCCTGCCGGTGGTTGAAGGCCCGGAAAGAATGCTGCGCCCGGATTGGGAACAGGCGCATGAAGCCTTCCATACCGCCCTGCTCTCAGCCTGCGACTCGCCCTGGCTGATGCGCTTTAGCGGCATGCTTCGCGACCAGACTGCCCGTTACCGGCAGTTGTCGATGCTCTACGCCGGCAGCGTCGACCGTGACGTACCGGGAGAACACCGGGCCTTGCTCGAAGCGGCCCTGGACCGAGACGTAGAACGAGCGTGCGCCTTGCTCAGCGAGCACTACGAGACCACCACCCGCAACGTCCTCAAGCACGAACGCCTGAGCGACTGACACCCTACCCCCCGGTAGGAGCGGGCTTGCCCCGCGATGCAATGCAACTGACACCCCCCAATCAACACCAAGCACCGCTGCCGCAACGGGATGGCCGCATTCCCGTCGAGGACGGATCGCGGGGCAAGCCCGCTCCCACCGTTCCATAAATGGAACGCAGAAGCCCGGCAACACGGATTACGCCCCCCGTTAAAACCCACTAAAGTCATCGGCTATTCGATTCGGCTCGGCACTTGCTTCTGGGGAAAAGCTCTGAAGAGCCGGATGATTCTCGACTCCCTCTCCAACCTGCTTTGATCAACGTCCGACTAGAGACTCATTCATGCGTGCACGACACTTGCCCACCCTCGGCCTGCTCTGGCCGCTGATCAGCCTGCAGGCCCACGCCGACAGCGTCAGCCTGCCGCCCTTGGCGCTGGGCAATACCAGCTTTCTGGACGGCATCACCCAACCCGGCATGCTGTTTGAACTGCCTGTGCAGTACAACCGCAGCAACCAGGCCGTAGACGCGGGCGGCCATTCGGTACCCGGCAAGCAACGGGTACGTAGCGCTAGCGTGGTGCCGCACTTTGCCTATATCAGCGAGCAACGTATCGCTGGGGCCTATTGGGGGGCGGAGGTGCTGTTGCCAATCGTTCACCTGGACCTGGACATCGACGGCGGCCCGCAAGGTACCCGTACCCGCCAGGGCGACCTGGTGGTCAGCCCGCTGCTGTTGCAGTGGGACCCGGTGACGCTGTTCGGCCGTCCCTTCTGGCAGCGCTTGAACTTCGTCTTCACCTTGCCCACCGGCGACTACGACAAGAGCGCGCAGATCAATACCGGCAGCAATGTCTGGACCTTCAACCCGCACTACGCGTTCACCTGGCTGGCCAGCGATCGCCTTGAGTTCAGCGGCCGTCTGCACTACGCCTGGAACAGCCGCAACGACAGCCCGGCCGAGTACCTGCAAGCCAGCGACACTCAACCCGGCGAAGCCGTGCACAGTAACTTTGCCGCTTCCTACGCACTGGACGAGCATTGGCGCGTAGGCCTGGCTGGCTACCACCTCAAGCAAATCAGTGCCGACCGCATCGACGGCCATCGCCAGAAAGACTCCAAGGAACAGGTATTCGGCTTCGGCCCTGGCGTGCGCTATAGCAGCGGAGCGCACACGGTGTTCGCCAACTACTACAGTGAGTCCGGCGCGCGAAATCGCAACGAGGGCGATCAGTTGACCCTGCGCTACCTGCTGGTGTTCTAAGCCAGTTGCAATGCTTCTCGCAACACGCTCAAACCCGCCTGCAGATCATTGTGTGCAGACGGCGGCCACCCCAGGCGCAGGTGCTGACGATAGTCGCCCTGCAGGCTAAACAGTTCGCCAGGGGCGATTACCAAGCCCTGATCGAGCATGCGGTGAAACAGCGGGCGGACATCCAGCGCTGTATGGGCTTGCGCCCAGATGGTGGTACCACCTTCAGGCATCTCGAAATGCAGATGCGGCCCCAGCTGCACCTGCATCTGCCGGTACAGATAGCTGATGCGTTCCTGAAGCCGCAGCCGCGCATGCTCCAAGTGAACGTCAATCCGCCCCTTGGCATACAGGCGAGCCACCGCTTGCTGACGCAACGGTGGCAAGCGAAAGCCGCGGGCCATGAACTGACGGTGCAAATGCCGCGGGCAATGGCGAGCCAGCACATAGGCATAAGGTGCTTCGGCGCCCACCGTGCGCTCCAATGATGAAAACACCAGCAAGCGCTGCGGATCGACACTTTCGCGCAAGAGGGTCTGGGGCGTAGCGGCGAAGCAGTACTCGCTTTCCAGATCATTCTCCAGCAGCCATACCCCATGCTCGCTCAACAACTGTGCAATCGCCTGGTGCTGTGCCAGCGGTTGAAGGCTGCCGTGAGGGCTGTTCAAACGCGCAGCAAGCATGACCATGCGCACCGGCTCACGCTTGAGTACGCTGGCAAAGCGATCAAGATCCAGTGCACCGTCATTGCCCAGTGGCAGTTCAATGACCCGCAACCCGTTGGCCTGCAACACCCTCAGCAAACGCCAGGAACAGGGTGTGCTGACTGCAATCGTACAGCCGTGCAACTCCAGCGCAGCCAGCAAGGTCTCGAACAAGGAGTGCAGATCCAGCGCCAGGTAGACATCCTCGGCATTCCAGTACTGCTGCACGGAGCGGGTATAGCGCGCCGCCAGTGCGGTACGCAATTCCAGATCGCCACAGGGGTGGGCGCAGCCGCCAGGCCTTGGGTTCTGACGCAACAATTGGCGCTCGACGCCCAACAGGCTCGCCTCCAGCGACGGCAAGGATTGCACACCACTGAACGCCAGCATCTGGGGGCTGCTCGCGTGCTGCTGCAGATCTTGCACCATGTCTTCGGCATACAGCGCTTGGGGCATCTGCGTGCCACCCTTGGCAAAATAGCCCGACTTGGGCACTGACTGCACGCGCCCCTCGTGCTCAAGCAATGAATAGGCGTACTGCACCGTCGAAATCGACACTTTCAAGCGCTGGGCCAGATCGCGCAGCGAAGGTAATTTGCTGTAACTACCAGGCGGCATCTGCGCAATCAGTTCCACCAGGTAGCGATACACCGCCTGGTAGGCGAACTCGCTGGTTTTCGTGTGACGCTTCATCTACGAACGCCGACCTGCGAGCCCTCGAACTGAATGTCACTCGCCGCCCACGCCTGCAGATGACGCAGGTCGGCGCCGCGGACCTGCAAGCTGGCCAGCAGGCAATCGGCCGGGCGCTGCGTCAACGGCTGGCGACTGTAGAGGCTTTGCAACATCTCAAGCGGCAAACCGCTGATGTCCACCAGCCACTGTACTACCGGTTCAGGCGCCGGTTGTCCGCGCAGAGCCTTGAGCAAATAAGGCAGCGCAACCAGCATACCCGGATGGCAGCGGCGCAGGAACAGCTCCAGCTTTTGCCCTTGCCCTACAAACGGGCTGAACAGCTGGCACACCAGTTGTGTTTCACTCAGACCATAGGCTCGCTGGGCAAAATCATTGGCCTCGGCGCGCCGTTGCTCAAGCGCAGCGGGTTGCCAGGCATTGAGCAAACGTGCCTGCCGGGCTGCCGACACCCCCTTGCAGCGCATCAGCCTACGGGTTTGCTGCAGATATTCATCGATACCCATGCGGTAACGCGTGTTGTCGACAAATTCGGCGCGCAGCCCTTGCAGGTGCGCCAACAGCAACGGATTGGCCGTTCCTGAGCGCTCGGAGGAAAACGCGTGCTCGTCAAAACGGTACAACAGGAAGCGGTTCAATCGATCACCCTGGCAAGCGTCGCTATCGAATACCAGGTCATCGATCGGGATAAACCGTAACGCGGGCCGGTGGTCAGCATCGGCATCGGCCGCTGTTGGTGGTTGAACAGCCGGACCCTGCCCCTGCAACAGGTCAAGATAGCGCGTGCGCAGCTCGCTCATGCCTTCGAGCAACGAGGTGGCACAACTGTGAATCGGACGAACACCGAGTAAGTCGGCATTGCGCAGCGAACGTCGGCTCCAGGCCAGGTAGCGCCGACGATCGACCAGGCGCTCGGCACAGATGATCGCATCTACGCCGCCTTTCCAGCGCAGCGCCTGAAGTGCCAACTCCGCCAGTTGCCAGCAGCCATGGCTGGCAAAATTCACCGCGCATGGTCCCTCTGTGGTCAGATGCCCGCGCAGCAACCATTCCTGACGCTCTGACTGACGCTGGTCATCGGAGGTCGGGCGGCGATGGTCATAAGGCATCAGCTGGCCGGCATCGAGTACGAGCAAATCGATGCGTGGGTCGTCATGCATGAACAAGCGCGAGAACGTGCTTTCGATATTGGCCACCGCCGTATCGCTCATCCCTGCCTGGCGGACCGTGGCAACCCGTAGCTGAAACGTGCCGGGAGAACGTGCAGCAATGCTCAACTGTGCTGCACGCAGACACGCCAGGGCCTGGGCACTGTGCGGGCTGGTATCGAGCACAAACATCAAGCGCAAATCCCTGATCCGTTCCCCGCCTCCGGCGGTCACAATCAGCCGCTGTATCAACAACTGTAGCGAGGCCTTCTGCGCCTGCGACAAATGTTCAAGTAACCGCTGCAATACTTGCTGATATATATACTGCATGGCCTGATCGTGAATATTGCCCATAACGCCCACCTGAATTCAGTTACGACTACCTGAATAACATTGCTCCTGCACCGTTACTCAATCGCCAGAGATAAGGACCCACCTATTATCCTAAGAACTTTCCTACAAGTTCCTACGTAAGTTTATGAATACGTCGCGCCAACCTGGCACACCGCCGAACAGCTACGTTTGCTGGGGCTTCAACCACACAGACCCCTTCAACCCAGCTCACTCCCTGAGCACACAAACTTCAGGCCATTATCGGCAGTTAGTCGCTGAATAAAAGATACAGAACACTGAAAAAAAACCGTTCAGAACTGAGAATCATCGGCACATAGAACATGCAAAAAACAACAACCGCGGCCAACTTAAAATAACCCAGTCATCCGCATTGCGCAGACCGAACAATTGTTTGAAATGACAAAAATGTATTTGGGGAAATGTCGATCCGGCAGGTTATCGGGAGGGTTTGCGACAACCACGCGCCATCAGGGCGAAGGCACACCAGCACGCTTAAGTCCCAGACAAAACAAACCCGAGCATTGCTCGGGTCTGTTGTTCAATCATTCGCTCAGTCCTGGGCCACTTCCAGCACCAGCCGCCCACCGCAAGGGCACTCGTCCATATAGCGATGCGCTTCAACCACACGTTCGAGGGGATAGACCTTGATGATCTGCGGCGTCAGCAGTTTGTCGGTGGTGAACTGGTTGATGTCACGCAGCGCCCGCTGCAAGGCTACCTGGTCCTGGCTGATGCCCAGCTCTGGCTTGCCCGTGAAGTTGCCAATACAGTGGACGAAGAACTGAATGTTCTTCTGAAACGCGGCACAGGCCGGAAACGGCGTTTGATTACCGCCCTGCAAGCCGTACAGCACCAGGCTGCCACGTGGCGCCAGGACATCGCCGAGCAGCGACATTTGCGGGCCACCCAGGCCATCGAGCACCATGTCGACACCACGGTTCTCGGTGTACTTGTTGATCTGCATAAGCAGGTCTTGCTCTTCGGTGACGATGACCTTGTCTGCGCCTAGCGAGAGCAGATAGTCACGCTCGTCCGCCTCTTTGGTGGCGGCGAACACCTTCAGCCCCAGGGCCTTGCCCATCTGCACAAACGCCGGCCCGGCACAGTGGCTGGCATCGGTGACCAGCGCGGTCTGCCCGGCTTTGGCCCGGGCCAGGTCGACATAGGCGAAGTAGGCAATCAGCATCGGCGTGTAATGCACGCTGGCTTCGATCGGCGTGAGGTGCTGCGGATAGCGGGTTACGGCATTGCGCGGCAGCACGATGATTTCGCCGTACACCGGGTAGTCGTTGGCGCTGGCGGCAGGAAAGCTGGCCACCGCATCCCCCACTGCCAGGTCGTCGACGCCCTCGCCCACGGCAAGCACCACGCCCGCCATTTCATGACCCATCCCCGCCGGCAAGCGTGCCTGGGACGGCGCCAGGTTCTGGCGCCAGAGCACGTCGTACCAACTGATGCCAATCGCCTGAACGCGAATCTGCACCTCGCCGGCAGCCGGCTGCGGCGCGACCTGCTCTTCGATCTTGAGCACCTCGGCCGGGCCGAATTTATGGAAACGGATCATGCGGGACATCGCAAACCTCGCCTAGTGAACCTCTAATACCCTGAACTCTATCCGGGCTTTTGCGGTTAGACCATCCGTGGCCATTAATAGTCAACATGCTTGTCATTGATTGATGGTACTGCCACTGGCAGCAAATTATGCGGTGCAGGGTAACAGCCTTTACCCGTAAGATTCACCCCTGCCCCACACGTCCAGTGAAGTTGAGCCGATGAACCGTAACGACTTGCGCCGCGTCGACCTGAACCTGCTGATCGTCTTCGAGACGTTGATGCACGAACGTAGCGTGACCCGCGCGGCGGAAAAGCTGTTCCTTGGCCAACCGGCCATCAGCGCCGCGCTGTCGCGCCTGCGCAACCTGTTTGACGACCCGTTGTTCGTGCGCACGGGCCGCAGCATGGAACCCTCGGCGCGCGCCGTGGAAATCTTCGCCCTGCTGTCCCCGGCCCTCGACTCGATCTCTACCGCCGTAAGCCGCGCCGCCGATTTCGACCCGGCCACCAGCACCACGGTGTTCCGCATCGGCCTGTCCGACGATGCCGAATTCGCCCTGCTGCCGCAGTTGCTCAAGCGCATCCGCGCCGAAGCCCCGGGCATTGTCCTGGTGGTGCGGCGGGTCAATTACCTGTTGATGCCGGCCCTGCTGGCCAGCGGCGAGATCTCGGTGGGCGTCAGCTGGACCAACGACTTGCCTGCCAACGCCAAGCGCAAGGTGTTGCGCCGCAGCAAACCGAAAGTACTGCGCGCCGACAGCATGCCCGGCAGCCTCAGCCTCGACGACTTCTGCGCCCGTCCCCATGCGCTGGTGTCGTTCGCTGGCGACCTGGGCGGCTTTATGGATGAAATCCTCGAAAAACTCGGGCGCAAACGCCATGTGGTCCTGGCAGTGCCGCAGTTCAATGGTTTGGGCAGCCTGCTCAGCGGCACCGACATCCTCGCCACCGTGCCCGACTACACCGCCGAGGCGCTGACCGCAGCAGGTGGCTTGCGTGCCGAAGACCCGCCACTGGAAGTGTCGAGTTTTGAACTGCACATGGCCTGGCGTGGTTCGCAAGACAACGACCCGGGCGAGCGTTGGTTGCGTTCGCGGATTCAGATGTTTTTTGGTGACCCAGACAGCCTCTAGGGTGGATTTGGCCTCTCAGGTGTACCGGTGAGGCCTTTGCTGAACAGCCCCGAGTCAACCACACTCGCAACTCCATCACTGTCCGGGAGCCCGAAATGCCTGACATGTTGCCAAAGCCTGCGTTACCCGGCATTGCGCTCAGGAGATGGCGTGTGTTGCACCGCGTCAAACAATCCCATGCGGCGCAGTTGTTCAGGGTCACCCAAACAACCATTTCGCGCTGGGAAAGTGGCGTACAGGCCATGAACCCCTTGGCCCAAGCGCAACTTGAGCAACTGCTGGCCACGCGTCTTGATGCCGCCGCTGATCAAGCGTTGGCGCGGCTGGTCAGGGAAAGTTCGCGGCCTGTTCACCTGATCTGTGATCTGACTCATCGCCTGCTGGCGTGCTCCCCCGCTCGCGCAGCAGAGTTCGCCAGCCCGATCAGTGCCCTGCAGGGGCGCTCTCTGTGGCGCTTCGCAACACCCGAAATCATCAGCATGGAATTGAGCCTGGATGAGGCGGGATGGCGAGAAGTCATTGCACCGCCCGCGCTGGAGTTTGCGACCGGCCACAATGACTCTGACATCGTGCCGATCAGCCAGAGCCTGTGTCGCTGGACACGTATCCCCCTCTCGGACGGCACCGCAGCACGCTTGGTAGAAACCCTCTGACTGAGCACGCGCCCTTTGATACGCATATTTTATGCGTGGACGCGCAGCCCCTTCAGGCCTAGCCTGACCTGAACGGCCAACCAGGCAGTACGGACCGACGGAGTCAGCGGGTTTATGGATATCGAAAAGCTCAAAGGACGTCTCGCGTTTCTACGCGAGGCGGAGAAACTCAAGGACGTGCTCAGAAGCGCCCATACCTCTACCGGGCGTACCGAAAGCACTGCAGAACACAGCTGGCGCCTGTGCCTGATGGCGCTGGTTTTCGGCGATCAACTCAGCGGCCTCGATCTGCTGAAAATACTCAAGATGTGCATCATTCACGACCTGGGCGAAGCCATCAGCGGCGACGTTCCCGCCATCCACAAAGCATCGTTTCCCAACAAGAGTCAGCAGGAGCGCAGCGACTTGCTGCGCTTGACCGATGCCGTGGATGAACCGTTAAAAGCTGAGATACTGGCGCTGTGGGATGACTATGAACATGCACTGTCGCCAGAAGCCAAAGCAGTCAAGGCACTCGATAAACTGGAGACATTGCTTCAGCACAACCAGGGCAAAAACCCGCAAGGGTTCGACTACCCCTTCAACCTGACCTACGGCAAGCAATACACCGATGCCGACCCGTTGTTCAAGGCGCTTCGCAGCCTCATCGACCTGGATACCAAAGAAAACATCAACGTGAACATTACAATCCGCAATGAGCAACCCCAAGACTTCGACACCATCACCCGCCTGACTGAAGCGGCGTTCAAGAACGAAGCGCACTCAAGCCACACCGAACACTTCATTATCAATGACCTGCGACGTTGCGGTCAGTTGACCGTCTCCCTGGTGGCGGTAGAGCACGACAACATCATCGGCCATGTCGCGCTTTCTCCAGTACGGATTTCGTCCGGTGCAACGGGTTGGTTTGGCCTCGGCCCGATCTCGGTGTGTCCCGATCGCCAAGGCCAGGGCGTTGGTTCGGCGTTGATGAAGGCTGCCCTGGCCGAGCTGCAGCGGCTCGGCAGTGCAGGTTGTGTGGTACTGGGAGATCCTCGCTACTACAGCCGCTTCGGCTTCACGTGCCACCCAGGCCTGACGCTGCCCGGAGTGCCTCAGGAGTACTTTCAGGCGCTGGCATTTGCGGGTGACGTTCCAACAGGTAGCGTGGCGTATCACCCGGCATTTCAAGCCACCCGTTAGCACTTTCCAGTGCGCAAGACCAACTCTAAGCAGTGATAAGAAAGCTGGATGGGCGCCGTCTGAAAACACGCACGGCACAATCCCTCTACCACTCATCTGTTCGAGTGCACGCGCCCCAACTTTTCGGCCTCGAACCTGTACGGCCCAGATCAACTGGACCCTCACTGGTGAGGTGTGTATGTCTACCGACTCAAGTTTCCGGGACCAACCACAAGGCTCCGACCCGTCCCGTCCACAACAGGATCCGGACAATCCGCAACTGGATCCTGATGATCCCAACAAATACGACCCGTTGAAAAAGCCTGACAGGGAACGCCCCGAAGACTGGATCGATCCAGGAGAACGGATGCCGCCGGAAGCAGACGAGCAGACCCCGCTGTCCGATGACAGGCGCTGACAGCGCAAAACCCGGCCACACGGCCGGGTTTTGTTTTTCCTCCCGTGTTTGCCTGCTCGGAAATCGCCGCGGCCAACGGAGACCAGCACCCCATGAGCATCGTCCAGAACTGCGACCAGGGCCACCTCGACCGTCTGTTAGGCGACTTCGCCCAACGCCCGCAACGTTTGAACCTTGATACCCAATTGCTGGCCCTGATGCAGTTGCTGCAGGCCAACCAGCTCGACTTGCTGCCGCTGCCCGGTCATGGCCATACCCTGCAACGCTGGCAGACCCTGGCGCGAGTTGCTGGCTGCGACCTGGCCCTGGCCAAGCTCTATGAAGGCCACACCGACGCGCAGGCAATCATCGCCGAATGCACGGGCGCTCAACCGGCCAGCAGTGGACTCTGGGGTGTGTGGGCCGCCGAGCCACCGAATGCACGCACCCTGATTGCCGCTCGAGATGGCCAGCGAGTTTTCCTGGAGGGCTGCAAGGCCTGGTGCTCCGGCGCTTTACAGATCGACCGGGCCCTGCTGAGCGCCTGGGACGAAGACGGCCGGCAGCAACTGGTGGCGATCGAGCTAGCCGATCCGAGCCTGCGCCTGGTCACCGAAGACTGGCAGGCAGTCGGCATGGGGATCACCGCCAGTGTCAAAATCCAGTTCAAGCAGACCCCGGCGATGCTGGTCGGCAGGCCTGGGCAATACCTGTCGCGCCCCGGGTTCTGGCATGGCGGTGGCGGCATCGCTGCCTGCTGGTATGGCGCGGCCCAAGCGCTGGCCGACTACCTGCGCGAACATTGTCGGCGCCCCCATGCCGATGCCCATGCCTTCGCCCACCTGGGGGCGGTCGTTGCGGCCTTGTGCGGCGCCGCTACAGCCCTGCGCGCGTGCGCCGCCTGGATCGATGCCCAGCCGGACAGTGACGCTAACTTGCCGGTGCGCAGGCTGCGAGCCCAGGTGGAACAGGCGGTGAATGCAGTGATCAGCCATGTGGGCCGTGCGCTGGGCGCAACGCCTTATTGTTGCAACAGCCACTTTGCCCGGCTCAGTGCCGACCTGCCGGTGTTCCTGCGCCAGAGCCACGCCGAGCGCGATCTGGCCGAGCTGGGTCGGCAGGTGGCCGAGATGCAAGCAGGAGACTGGCCGCTATGAGTCCCCTCCCAACCGCCATCCCCGCCTGCGAACTGCGAACCAGTCGGCAACTGGCCGACGTGCCGCTGCTCGACCCCTTCGCGCTGATGCACTCGACCCGTCGACTGGTGGTGGTTGCGCCGCATCCGGACGACGAGATCCTGATCGGCGGCAGCCTGCTGCCGTGCTTTGCCGGCCGCGAACAGGACCTGCTGATGGTAGCCGTGACCGATGGCGAGGCCAGTCATCCCGGCTCCCGCGTGTGGACACGCGAGGCCTTGCGCCGGCAACGCCCGCAAGAGAGCCGCGAAGCCTTGACCTACCTGGGCTTGAACATAGAACGCCTGCACTGGGTACGGTTGTGTATGCCCGACAGCCAGGTGTCCGCTGATGAAGAGCTGCTCGCAATGCACCTCATGCACCTTCTGCACGCTGGCGACCGGGTGCTCACCACCTGGCGTGGCGACGGCCATTGCGACCATGAGGCAGTGGCACGTGCCTGTGCTGTGGCCTGCCGAGCCTGCGACTGCCTGCTGATGGAAGCACCGGTGTGGGCCTGGGATTGGGCCCACCCGGACGACCCACGTCTGCCCTGGAAACGGGCCTATAAATTGCCACTCGACCGTGTCGGCCAGGTGCGCAAACGGCAGGCGATTCATGCCCATGTGAGTCAGGTGCGTGCCGATGAAAAGCACCCGCCGGTCCTGTCGGCTTGCACCCTGGAGCGCCTCCTGCAGCCTTTCGAACTGGTATTCGTGTGAGCCGGGACGCGCGCTATTTCGAGCAGCTGTTCGTCGGCAACGACGACCCGTGGGCCTTTCGCACGCGCTGGTACGAGAAACGCAAGCGCAACCTGATCATGGCCAGCCTGCCCCGCCAGCGCTACGCGCGGGTGTTCGAACCGGCTTGCGCCAATGGCGAACTCAGCGCCGAGCTGGCCGGACGTTGCGACAGCCTGCTGTGCCAGGACCTGGTGCCGGCGGCGGTGCAACTGGCCTCTCGACGCCTGAGCCAGTGGCCGCATGTTCGCGTGACCCAAGGGCACTTGCCGGAAGACTGGCCTGGCGGCTGCTTCGACCTCATCGTGCTCAGCGAGATCGGCTACTACCTGGATCTCGACCGGTGGCTGCAGGTGTTGAAACTGTCGTTGGCCAGCCTCACCCCCGATGGTGCACTGCTGGCCTGCCATTGGCTGCACCCGATCAAAGGTTGCGAGCTCGATGGCCGTGCCGTGCACCTGTTGATAGAGCGGCAACTGCCGCTGTTTCGCCTGCTGCGCCACGAGGAACCGGACTTTCTGCTCGAGTACTGGGGCTGCCAACCCCGTGCGATCGATCTGGAGGAACCCTGTGAATGATCGCCGTTATCGTCCCTGCGCATAATGAGGCCGAGTACCTCGGGCCTTGCCTGAAGGCCCTGCGAATCGCCGCCGAATGTACCGCGTCGGCGGGCGAACCGGTGCGGGTACTGGTGGTATTGGACGACTGCAACGATGCCAGCGCGTGCGTGGCCAAAGCCCATCACGTGGAGATTCTTACGGTCCAACTGCGTAACGTCGGCGCGGCCCGTCGCGCCGGTGCTGCACTCATGCTAGCCCAAGGGGCACGCTGGCTGGCCTGCACCGACGCCGACAGCCGCGTACCGGCGCACTGGCTCAGCTGTCAGCTGGCGTTTGCCGCCGATGTAGTCTGTGGCTCGGTGCATATCGAACATTGGCAGCCTCACCAGGACGCGTCCCTGCGCCAGCGCTACCTGGCGCACTACCAGATGCAGGAGGGACATCGGCACATCCATGGGGCCAATCTTGGCGTCTGCGCCCAAGCGTATCAACGGGTCGGCGGCTTTCGGCCACTGGCGCTGCACGAAGATGTGCAGTTGGTTAATGACCTGCAACAAAGCGGCGCGCGGATCGTCTGGACCGCGCGCAACAGTGTCTCGACCAGCAGTCGCAGCGACAGCCGGGCACGGGGTGGATTTGGCGATTTCCTCACCGAGCTGGGCGCTGCGCCCTGACCGCTCGGCCTCGGCCAGGCGCGCAGTGACTGCGAGCGCAACAACGGCACTTGGCCAACTCACTGAGCCCCCGGCGAGCACCTCAAAGTGATCGCGCATCACTCACCGGAAAAGTCTCGCTCAGTGCTTGTTTTCGGCTGGCCCGTGTCGCCGCAGGTGCAGTCGGCCATGCGGCACGGCTCACCGTTGCGGTGTCCGCTCGCGCACGCCTCGCAGCAATACGCCCGACCATCCTGAACCACGGCATTCGCGTCCACGGAGCAGGAACATTGGGGGCAGGAACACTGTTGTTCGTTCATCTTTTTTCTCCCGTCATTTTCAGAACCGATGTTGTCCGTTCTTGGCTGATCGTCGAGTAATACCGAACAGCCCAGTGCGGCTTCATTCGGTCGACTACCCAGCAGGGGAATTGATTCAACGTTTCTTCCTGAGTGGCTGGTTCGGGTGTGCCATGCACTTTTTTGAACTACGCACAGCCCTGTCGCCTCACAACTCAAAGACCCTGAATCGCTTCGGAGCCAGTCATGACCAAGCCCTTGCAGGAGTACCAGCGCAAGCGCGATTTCGATGCCACGCCCGAGCCCGCTGGCAAGCGTGGCCGCGCGCCTCAGCCCCATGCGCTGCAGTACTGCATCCAGAAGCACGACGCCAGCCACCTGCACTACGACTTGCGCCTGGAACTGGACGGCACCCTGAAAAGCTGGGCGCTTCCCAAAGGGCCGTCGCTCGACCCCAAGGTCCGCCGTCTGGCGGTGCATGTGGAGGACCACCCACTCGACTATGCCAACTTCGAAGGCCATATTCCGCAAGGCCATTACGGTGCCGGTGACGTGATCGTCTGGGACCGTGGCATCTGGGAACCTGAAGGCGACCCACGCGCAGCCTATGCCAAAGGCAAACTGCGCTTTCGCCTGCAAGGCGAGAAACTGACGGGCTTCTGGAACCTGTTCCGTACCCGCCTGGCCGGCAAGCAGGAGCAGTGGATGCTGGTCAAGTCCGACGATGAACAGGCTCGCAGCGAAACCCAGTACAGCATCGTCGAGGCACTACCGGACAGTGTCCTGAGTGATCGCACGCTAGTGCCCCGCCACGCCGCCAAGGCCGCAGCCCCAGCCCCAGCCCCAGCCCGCCAGCGCA
Source organism: Pseudomonas sp. NUPR-001 (assembly GCF_052147955.1). Classification (NCBI taxonomy): domain Bacteria; kingdom Pseudomonadati; phylum Pseudomonadota; class Gammaproteobacteria; order Pseudomonadales; family Pseudomonadaceae; genus Pseudomonas; species Pseudomonas sp. NUPR-001. Next base: position 2,540,951 of record NZ_CP197353.1, on the reverse strand, counting down.
GCGTAAAAAGCAGCACCCGCGATCTACCGAAATGCCTGCAGCCGCAACTGGCCACCTTGGTCGACTCACCTCCCGGCGGTGACTGGCGCTACGAGGTCAAGTTCGACGGCTACCGTATCCTGGCCCGCATCGACAACGACGACGTGCGCCTGTTCACCCGCAATGGTCATGATTGGAGCGCGAAGATGCCTCATCAGGTCGCCGCGCTGAAGGCGCTGCAGCTGGATTCGGCCTGGCTGGACGGTGAGATGGTGGTGGTAGACGAGCATGGCGTGGCCGACTTCCAGGCCTTGCAGAACGCCTTCGACAGCGGGCACGACGAGCACCTCGTGTATTACCTGTTCGACCTGCCCTACCTGGGCGGCCAAGACTTACGCCAGGTGCCGCTGCAGCAGCGGCGAAGCACTCTGGCACAGCTGCTCGGCCAGCATGAGTCGCCGATTCTGAGGTTCTCTGCCGATTTCGATCAGACGGCTGAGTCGCTGCTCGACAGTGCCTGCCGCCTGGGGCTCGAGGGACTGATCGGCAAGCGGGCCGACAGTCCCTATGTGGGCCGACGCAGCAGTGATTGGATCAAGCTCAAATGCAAGCAGCGCCAGGAGTTCGTGATCGTCGGTTACACCGACCCCAAGGGCAGCCGCAACAGCTTCGGCGCCCTGCTGCTGGCCTTGCACGACAGCGAAAGCGGTCAGTTGCGCTATGCGGGCAAGGTGGGCACAGGCTTCAGCGCCACCACGTTGGACAACATTTTTGCCCGCCTGCAGCCGCTGCACATCGACGCCCCACCATTGGCCAAACCACCGAGCGGCGCCGAGGTGCGGGGTGTGCACTGGCTCAAACCAGCGTTGCTGGCCGAAGTGGCCTACGCCCAGATAACCCGCGAAGGTAGTGTGCGCCACGCGGTGTTCCATGGCTTGCGTGACGATAAGCCGGCCACCGCCATCGGTCTTGAGCGAACACAGCCGGCCAAGCCCGCAACCAAAGGCCAGGAGCTGCCAATGGGCAACCTGCACCTGACCCACCCGGAGCGCGTCATCGATGCCACCAGCGGCATCACCAAGCGCCAGGTCACCGAGTATTACGCCCGGGTCGCCCATTGGCTGCTACCGCAGCTCAAGCACCGGCCCGTGGCGCTGGTCCGCGCACCGGACGGCCTGGGTGGCGAACTGTTCTTCCAGAAAAACGCCAGCCAGCTGCACATCCCCAAGTTGGTCAGCTACAGCAAAACCCAGGCCGGACAACCGGCCATGCTGTTCAATAACACCGAGAGCCTGCTCGGCGCGGTGCAAATGAACATGCTCGAACTGCATACCTGGAACGCCACCGACACCAACTTCGACAAGCCCGACCGTTTCATCCTCGACCTCGACCCCGACCCCGCGCTGCCGTGGAGGGCCATGCTCGAAGCCACCCAGCTCACGCTTACCTTGCTTGATGAGTTGGGCCTGAAGGCATTTCTCAAGACCAGTGGCGGCAAGGGCATGCACCTGGTGATACCGCTCACCCGGCGGGCTGGATGGGATGAGGTGAAGGATTTCAGCCACGCCATCGTCAACTACCTGGCGGCGCTGTTCCCGGAGCGTCTGAGCGCGGTATCCGGGCCGAAAAACCGGGTTGGGCGGATCTTCATCGACTACCTGCGCAACAGCAAGGGCGCGACCACCGTGGCCGCCTACTCGCTGCGGGCTCGTGAAGGCCTGCCGGTTTCGGTGCCGATCTGGCGCGAAGAATTGCTTGAGCTCAAAGGTGCCAACCAATGGCACATCGGCAACCTGCAGGAGCGGCTGGCGGCGATCGACGATCCTTGGGCCGAACTACCTAAAGTCCGCCAGTCGATCACCGTGCGCATGCACAAGCAACTGGGAGCTGGCCAACACCGGTAGGAGCGGGCTTGCCCCGCGATTGCGGTTTGTCAGGCATGTCGCTTCGCGGGGCAAGCCCGCTCCCACAGAGGGTGCAAAACAGTTGCCACAGGATGAGCAATACCGTTGTTTCCGCCTACGCCTTTCCCCTCAGGCTACGTTTGAGCAGCTCGGTGAGATCGATAATGTCCGCGCCGGCGCGCTGTCCTTTATCCACCGTCTCGATCTTGCCCTTGCTGGCTTTCTCTTCCACCAGGTCGAGAATGGTTTGGCGAAAGACATCGTGGTATGCCTGCGGGGACCACGCTCCACTCATGTCTTTGACCAGGCGCTTGGCCATGTCCAGCTCACGCTTGTCGAGTTTGGCGGCGGTTACGCTCTTGTCCAGCTCCAGCGATTCCAGGCCGCGTACTTCCTCGGGCCAACGCAGGGTGATCAGCACCAGCGCCTGCTCCAGCGAACGCAGCAACGCCAAATGCTGGCGGGTGTGTAGCACGACGGTGGCCAGGGCTACCTTGCCAGTGCTTTCCAGGGTTTCGCGCAGCAAGGCGTAAACCTTTCCGCCACCGCGGTCGGGACTCAGGTAGTAAGGTGTATCGAAGTGCTGCAGGGGAATGTCACCGGCCTCGACGAAGGAGAAGATGTCGATGGTCTGCGTCGCTTCGGGACGCGCATTGCGGATCTCTTCCTCGCTGATCACCACGTAGCGGCCCTTCTCGTATTCCACGCCCTTGACGACGTTGTCCTTGTCGATGTCCTTGCCGGTGACCTTATTCACCCGTTTGTAGCCCACCGGGTCCATGCTGCGCTTATCGAGCCAGTCGAAATCCACACGCCCGGTGCGCACTGCCGTGTTGAGCGAAACAGGGATGTGCACCAGCCCAAAGCTGATTGCACCCTTCCAGATAGCCCGCGTCATAGTGACCTCCTGCGTATCAACGCCCCCGTTACTCTATGACCACGGATTGCCACCAGTGACGCCAATCAATTCGTCAACGAAACCCCCGAACGACAGGTAGGAGCGGGCTTGCCCCGCGATTGCGGCGTATCAATCACCTCACATCGCGAGGCAAACCCACGCCCACAAACCTTCTGCGAATCAGCAACACCAACCCCAGCGAAAATGCCGAGTTGGCCAGTGTCGCAACCGGCAGCAGTTGCACCGACTCCTGCGGAAAGACAAACGCCAGCAAGGGAAAGGCATAGGCTGCGGGCATACGCATCTTCAGGCTATGCAGCAGCAAGAAGACAATCACCATGTCCAGTGCCACCACCAACACCCAGTTCTGGACAACGGCGTACAGAATCACACCGATAGCCGCAGACGCCGTTAGTACCAGCACTTGCTTGACCATCATCTTGCCGTTGTACATGCCCATCTGCAGCGACTCATAGATAACAACAGCTACTGGCGGGATCAGCGCCATATGCGGATGGCCACCGAACACCGCCAGCGCCAACCAAAGCAGCATGATGCACACATAGGTGCCCATCATCCGATAGTCCACGTTGCTCTGCCGATCGGCTGAGGTCTTCATGCGCAGCAGCACCACACCGGCCATCAGAATGGCGCTGGTCAACACGATAGAGAGTACGAAAGACCACTCCACCGCGTTGGTCACAATGGGTAAAAACCCAGTCGCCAAGGCGGGCGCCAGGCTGTAACGCGCCACCACGAAGAACGCCAGCATCAGAACCAGGGCTAACACCAGCTTGCCGGCATAGGGTATGGACAGAACGTTGATGCCAAAGCCCATCAGCGCGGTCAAAGACGGCCAGAGAAAAATCTTCTCCGGATGGCGCATCCAGCGCTGATCCCGGTATGCCCACAATGCCACCGCCATCGCGGCGATTTCCGGCAGCACTACTTCAGGATCCGACCAAAAAGCGGCCGCGCCGACCATCAAGACAATCAAGACAAATGCACCCAGGTAGGAAAGCGCATTTTCACGAGGACTGAGCTGAACTGTTGTTTGCATAATTCTCTGGAGCCATTGAGTCGGTAGTCAGGCTGAGGTGCAACGTTGTTGGCAAGCGTTGCACGTCGACAGAGCGCAGCGTGAGGTTTGCCATCGCAGGAAGGTCAAGGGGATATTCTTCACCTGATACGATGCCGTGCACGTCATTGCATTGCCTCACGCAATGGCACTGCTCAAATCACCTTCACGGCACGACCAATGAACTTCACAGGCCCTGTTGGGCGGCCACTTGCCGACCCGCCGGCTTTCTCCAGCGTCAGTTCAAACAGCTGATTCGGCTCAAGCGGTGGAAGGCTGCCTATCGGCACGCGATAGGGCTCACCCGGTTTGACCAGCCCCAGGGAAACAGGTGCGCGCCACTGCTCTGCCTTGGTCCAGAACTGCAGTGTCATGCCTTCAGGCACATCGTCCTGGCCAAGGGGAATCAGTTCGATCATGCGCGCATCATTGGCTTGCACCACCCAGCCCGGAGCCTGCCCCGTCGGCGCGACCAGCACGACCAGATACGTGGTTGCCGGTGGTGCCTGGGTGAACAGGGCCACTGCCAGCAGCAAGCTGGCGGCCAGCCCGACGGCGCTCAGCCCTTGCCACAGGCCCAGTCGTTGCCACCCACTGTCAGGCCGCTGTTTGCCGGGGTAAAGCGCTTCAAGACTACGTTCGATCCGGCCCCACAAGCGGCTGCTGGGTTCGATCGGCTGCGCTTGCGCGGTCAATGCCAACAGGCGGGCTTCCCAGGCATCGACAGCGGCACGTAACGCTGGCTCTTTTTCCAGCCGTTCACGCAGGGCAGCACGTTGATCACCGCTCAAAGTCCCCAGCACATACTCCGCCGCCAGGTCATCCAGGTCTTCGGCGTATTCATCGCCAGCGTTGCGCTTCATGCCATGCACTCCCGCAAGGCCTTGAGACTGCGTTTGATCCAGGCTTTTACCGTGCCCAGTGGCGCACCTAACAAGGTGGCAATCTCGGCATTGCTACAGCCGTCGACATAAGCATGCAAAATACAGCGCTGCGGTGCCGGCTGCAGACGCTCAAGGCAGCGGTAGATCTTCGTTGAACCAGACCACAGGTGCAGCTCGTCAACCTCCACAGGCAGCGGCAGTAATTCGCTAATAGCGGTTTCGTCCAGAAGAGTTTCTCTTCGGCGGTCGCGCACGAAGTTCAGCGCCAGATGCCGGGTGATACTGTAAATCCAGCCGCGCGCAGAACCGCGTGCCGGCTCAAAGCTGTCGGCACGCGTCCAAATCTTGATGAAGGCGTCATGAACGATATCTTCAGCCGTGCCCTGGTCGCGCGCAATGCGCCGGGCGACGCCCAGCAAGCGTGCCCCTTCATGTTCATACAGCGCCTGTAAAGCGCGGCGGTCGCCCTGCGCACACGCCGCTAGACAACCCTCGAAGTCAAAAGGAGCAACAGGCGAATTCAATGGACGGTCATTCCTTTGTCATGAGCCCCGGACGACGCCCCTGCCTGTCGCGCAGGGACTCGCCTAGGAGCGTAGATGATCAATTGCAGGGCGTCTGCTCAGGCGACCTTCACTTGGCGGTCCAGAATACGTAGTCGGCTTGGTACTTGACCACCTGCTGAGCACCTTTGTTCTGCGCAGTGCAGTCCATCGAAGGCGCGACCCCACCACGGGTCGCAAGGCGCTGAATGTAGCTGACCCCTTGCATGGCGCCGCTGCCTTGCGCGGGGTTGGCCTTGACCAGTTGATACGGCAAATCCCCCTTGGCTGCGGGGGCCACGGCAAGCTGGGTGCCTGTTACTGTCGAACCATCCTTGGCCTGCCAGGTGGCCGGCGGGCCGAAATAATTCCCCACAGGCTTGCCGCTACGGTCGTTGAGCACTGCCTTGGGACCGACAAAAAACCATTCGGTCTGACCGGGCGCATTGGCTTTGTCACGGCACTCGTAGGTGATATCACCGACGCCAACGGTTTCCAGGCTAATGGCGTGGCCGTCGGGTACTTTGATCGCATCCGGAACACCCATTTGGGCATGGGCGGAGGGTAACGCGAGTACCAGGCAAGCGCTGAACAGGAAGCAAGCGGACGTGATGTTCATGAGGTGTACTCCTGAAGGGTCATTGGTTGGGCAATCACAGACTGCCTATCAACTACTACCCACCAACTGCTGTTGTGGATGCATCGGTGCAAAAATTGATTTCCTACGCCAACGCCAACAGCTACCTGGACACCCAACAAAAGGAAAACCAGCTGTAACACCAACGGCATCCGCGCACCAGATTCTGGGCAAACCCCTGACCTGGTAGGGTCGCCGCACCGCCGTTCCCACCCTGATTCAGAACACCCCCATCATCCCTTCAATGCTGCGCACCATGGATACCAGCCGTGGGCCGATATCGTTCTGCAGCTGCCCCTCGTTCAGCAAAAACGCCGAGACGCCACAGTTGAACACCAGAATCTCACCATCCGCCATCGGCCGCATTGGCACCGCAACGGCGTGAATCTCACGGCGCAAATCGCCGTACGACACACAAAATCCCCGTGCATGAACATCCTGAATGCTCTGTTCGATGCGCCCCTGAAACGTCGCCCAGTCCTCCGGGGTGCGCACTTTGATTTCGTTGAGCAACGCCGTGCGCTCTTCACGCGAGGCACCCGCCAGAAACGCCCGGCCCATAGCCGTGCGCGCCACCGGGTAACTCAAGCCGACATCCGGCGGGTGACTCATCGGTGCGGAGCTGCGGCTACTTTCCAGGTACACCACATTGAGCCGGTCACGCATACCCAACGACACCGAACCACGGATATGGTCAGCCAGCTCTTTCATGAATGGCCGGGCAATCTGGCGGATATTAAGGCTGGCGAGCAACGGATAGCCCAGGGACAGCACCGCCGAGCCCAACTGGTACTTGTTGTTCAAGCGGTTGATACGCAAGTAGCCCAAACGCACCAACGTATAGGTAAAGCGCGAAATCGTGGCCTTGGGCATTCCGGTGCGCACCGACAGTTCGGCATTGCCAAGCTGGGTATCGCGAGCGCTGAAGCAATGCAGGATCTCCAGCCCACGGGCCAGGGTCGCCGCAAATTGCCGATCATCGGCAAACTCCTCGGCGAGGTAAGGCTTGGCTGGCGAGTGCCAGTCGTCTGAACCGTCATAGGTCGCCACTTTCCACCTCCAGAAACCATGAACTCTGAAGTCAGCGTGCCAGCAATGTTCCAACTATTCAAACAGTGTTCTGCAGAGCCGAACATTACTTGTTTGACGATCGGATAAAGCGCCATATGCCCCTGCAGACCTCATAAAAACAAAACAGGAGGCAACCATGATCCGCGATCAACAGGTGCTGGACGTGTTCTTGAACACCGTACGCCGTTTCGTCAGCAGCAAAGCGATTCCCATGGAGGCGCACGTCGAGCAACACGACGAAGTGCCGCCAGAGCTGGTGCAGCACATGCGCGATAACGGCTTCTTTGGCTGGAGCATCCCCGAAGCCTATGGCGGCGCCGGCCTGAGCACCGAGGAACTGGCGCTGGCAGCCTTCGAGCTGTCGCAATGCTCTGTAGCGTTCCGCGCCCGCGTCGGCACCAACACCGGCATCGGCTCGGAAGGTATCGTCGCCGACGGCACTGACGCGCAGAAGCAGCGTTATCTGCCACGTCTGGCCAGCGGTGAATGGACTGCCTCGCTGGCGGTCACCGAGCCCGAGGCCGGTTCCGAGGCCACCCATGTGCTGACCAGCGCGCAACGCGACGGTGACAGCTATATCCTCAATGGCCAGAAGTGCTACATCACCAACGCCCCGATCGCCGACGTCTTCACCGTGACTGCCCGCACCGAACCGGGCAGCCAGGGTGCAAAAGGCGTCTCGGCATTCATCGTCGAACGCAACACCCCCGGCCTGAGCGTCGGCGCGCCCTATCGCAAGATGGGCCAGGCCGGTTCGCCGGTCAGTGCGGTGTACTTCGACAATTGCCGAGTGCCCGCCGCTAACCTGATTGGCGGGGTAGAAGGCAACGGTTTCAAGACCGTGATGAAGACCCTCAACAAGCAGCGTATCCACCTCGCCGCGCTGTCGACCGGCCCGGCTATCCGCATGCTGCAGATGGCCATCGAGCACACCAGTAGCCGTGTGCAGTTTGGCCAGCCGGTCGCCAACATGCAGTTGGTTCAAGCGATGATCGCCGACTGCCAGACCGAGATCTACGCCGCCCGCTCGATGATCCTCGAAACCGCTCGTAAGCGTGATCGCGGCGAGGACGTGGTGCTCGAAGCCTCGATGTGCAAGTACTACGCCACGGAGATGTGCGGACGGGTCGCCGACCGCTGTGTGCAGATGTTCGGCGGGGCTGGATACATCGCCGACCATTCCGCGATTGAGCGCTGGTACCGGGATGTGCGGCTGTTCCGCCTGTATGAAGGCACCAGCCAGATCCACCAGCTGAACATTGCCAAGCACGTGCTGGCGGCCCACCGCTGAGTCGGGCACGCGCCCACTTTCTCTGCTACAGGAATTGCCCCATGTCCCGTTTCGAGCTGTTTTTCAATCCACGCAGCATTGCCGTGATCGGCGCCTCCCAAGACCTGTCTTCAATCAGCGGGCAGCCCATCGCCCATCTGCTGGCAAAGAATTTTCCCGGACAGATTCTACCGGTCAACCCACGCTACACCGAAGTGGCTGGCTACCCCTGCTACCCCGATGTCGCGTCACTCCCGCAAACGCCCGATGTAGCAGTGATCGCTGTCGGCGCGCAACGGGTGACCGGTGTACTCAGCGAACTGGGGAAAATCGGCTGCCGCTTCGCCGTTATCCTCTCCTCCGGCTTTGCCGAAGCCGGTGAAGACGGCGCCCGGGTGCAGCGGGAAATCACCGCCATCGCCCAGTGCTTTGGCATGCAGGTGACCGGCCCCAACTGCCAGGGCTACATGAACATCAGCGAGGGCATCCATGTCGGCTTCGGTGCACCGTATGGCCTCACTTACCCGAAAGGCCACCTGAGCCTCACCTCGCAAAGCGGCGCGTTTGGCAACTCGATCGTGATGCTGGCCAGTCAGGAAGGCATCGGCTTTCGGCATTATGTGTCCACCGGCAACGAGTCCGTCACCACCTCGCTGGATTTCATGGAGGCGATGATCGACGACCCTGACACCCACGTGATCGCCGGTTACGTCGAGGGCTTCCAGGACGCCGGGCGCTTGCTGTCGATTGGCCGCCGGGCGCTGATCGCCGGTAAACCGTTGCTGGTGTGGAAAGTCGGCACCTCCGAAGCCGGGGCCAGGGCCGCTGCCTCCCACACCGCTAACCTGGGTGGTTCGATGGCCTTGTACCGCGCCGCGTTCCGCCAGAGCGGCATCATCGAGGTCAATGACGTCGGCGACCTGGCCGATTGCAGCAAAGCCTTGCTGTCTCGCCGCCTGCCCAAAGGCAATCGCCTGGCTGTGGTCACCATATCCGGCGGCGCCGGGATTGCCATGGCCGATGGTGCTGCCGACGGTCATCTACAACTGCCAACGCTGGCGGCGCCTACCGTGGCGAAGCTCAAAGCGGTGCTGCCCTCGTTTGCTGCGGTGGCCAACCCGCTGGATGTCACGGCCAGCCTGCTCAACGACGCCAACCTGCTGCGGGTAACCCTGGAAGCATTGGCCGACGACCCGAATGTCGACATGATCGGCCTCGCGCTGGCAGCCGCCAGTGGCAAGCTGGCAGTGGAGCTGGCCGAAGAGATCGTGCGCATCGCCAAGGCCCGCGAAATCCCCATCTTGGTGGCCTGGAACGCCGACCCGGCCAGCGTCGGCGACGCCTACGACATTCTCGACCAGGCCGGCATCCCGCGCTATCAGTCGCCCGTGCGCTGCGCCCGTGGTGCCAGCGCGTTGTGGGCATTCGCCCAGGCACGCAGCCAGCTCGCCGAGGTACTGAATGAACAGCCATTGGTGCTCAGCAAGCCCGAGGTACGCGCGGCGCTGCACCCTCGTCACAGTGACCTGACCGAGTTCGAGGCGAAGAAAGTCCTGGCCGCCTACGGCATCGGCGTCACCCGCGAAGGCCTGGCAACCGATGCTGAACAAGCCGTACGTATCGCTACTGCCCTGCACGGTCCGGTGGTGCTGAAAATTCAGTCGTCCGATATCCCGCACAAAACCGAAGCGGGCGGCGTGCGCGTGGGGGTTCAGGGAGACGCGGACATCGCCTCGGCCTACGATCAGATCATCGCCAATGCCCAACACTTCAATGCCGCAGCCGCTGTTGATGGTGTGCTGGTCCAGGAAATGGTGGCCGGGGGCATTGAGATGATCCTCGGTATCAACAACGATCCGCTGTTCGGGCCGGCAGTGATGGTAGGATTCGGCGGGATTTTTGCTGAAGTGTGGAAAGACGTGAGTTTCCGCCTGGCGCCGATCACCCGCTCGGAGGCGCAGGCGATGGTCCGCGAGCTACGCGCCTTTGCCATCCTCGATGGCGCCCGCGGCCGCCCCAAGGCAGACCTCGAGTCTCTGGTCGATACCTTGCTGCGCCTGTCGGCGATGGCCATCGACTTGAAAGACACGGTCCAAGAGCTGGATATCAACCCACTGTTCGTGATGACTGCAGGCAATGGTGTGAAAGCCGGTGATGCGCTGATAAAGCCCAAGGCCTCTGCAACGCAGCCTCATGCTGCAGCGGCGCACGCCCTCGTCGGTTCATGACGCTGGCCGTCTCAGCCACCCTGAAGGCTGCTTGCGGCGGCCGTCCTGTGTAACGACTTCATAGTTGCAGTCAGCGAGGATTCCATGAACATTTCTCAGCCTACCCACGCGTTCTCCGAAGCGTATGCCGCCCACGAAGTGGAAAGTACCTACCGCAAGATCGCGTTTCGCCTGATGCCGTTTTTGATCATCTGTTACATCGTGTCCTATCTGGACCGTGCCAACATCAGTTACGCCAAGCTGCAGTTCATGAGCGACCTGGGTTTTTCCGAAGCGGCCTACGGGCTGGGTGCTGGCTTGTTCTTCGTCGGTTACGTGCTGTTCGAAGTACCCAGCAACCTGTGGATGCAGCGCATCGGCGCGCGCCGCACCTTGTTGCGCATCATGATCCTCTGGGGCCTGATCTCCAGTGCCATGATGTTCGTCAACACGCCGATGCAGTTTTACGTGATGCGCTTCTTGCTCGGCGCTGCAGAAGCCGGGTTCTTCCCCGGCGTGATCCTCTACCTGACCTACTGGTTCCCCGCCTCCCGCCGCGGCCGGGTTACCGGCTACTTCATGATGGGCGCGGCCACCGCCGGCATCATTGGCGGGCCGGTTTCGACCTGGATCATGGTGCACATGGCCGGGCTGCACGGGCTGCATGGCTGGCAGTGGTTGTTCCTGCTCGAAGGCCTGCCAGCGGTAGCGCTGGGCGTGGTCGCGTTCTACTACCTGTGCGACCGCCCTGAAGAGGCCAACTGGCTCAGCGATCGGGAAAAATCGATCTTGCAGGGCGACCTGGCTGCCGAACAGGTCAGTCGGCAAAGCGGCTCTGGCCACGGCCTGCGCGAGGCACTGGCCAACCCCAAACTGTACGTCGGGATGGTTGGCTATTTCTGCGTGCTGGTGTCGTTCAATGCCATCGGCTTCTGGGCGCCGACCATCATCCGCGATGTCGGGGTGAGCGACCTGCTGCAGGTCGGCCTGCTGTCCAGTGCCGTATTTCTGGCCGGTGCAGTCGGTACCTACGTGGTCGGCTACAGCTCGGACCTGAGAATGGAGCGCCGCTGGCACCTGGCCGTTTGCAGCCTGGTGATCGCCGTGTGCTTCGCCCTGCTACCACTGGTGGCGCATAACCTGCCCCTGGCGATTGCCCTGCTGTCGCTCGCCGCGGCGGCGTCCTATGGTTGCTTTGTGGTGTTCTGGACGATCCCGCAGTCCTTCCTCACCGCCAGCAGCAAAGCCAGTGGCATTGCCCTGATTACCAGCCTGGGAGGTATTGGTGCCTTCGTCAGCCCGACGCTGGTGGGCTGGATGAAAACCAGTACCGGCAGCATCTACCCGGGCCTGACCATCCTTGGCCTGATCACCTTGTTCGGTGCGCTGGTGCTGCTGATCGCCCTTCCCCGTAAGTAACCTGCATCGACTCGCCGTGGCCGCCAGGTCACGGCCCATCACAGAGGAATAGCCATGCGCGAACCGCAATGGCGGCTCGAGGGTGAAGAGCCGGACTACCGTTTTTCCCTGGCCAATGAACGCACCTTCCTGGCCTGGATTCGTACCGCACTCGGCTTGCTGGCCGGTGGCTTGTTGCTCGACCAGTTCGCCAGCAAACTGGGCCCGCCAGTGGTCATCGAAGGCCTCGCCGTGGCGTTTGGCATCCTCGCCGCGGTGCTGTGCGCGACGGCCTACCTACGCTGGCGGGCCAATGAAATCGCCATGCGCCATGCCCGCCGCCTGCCAGGTACGGCAGCCATTGCATTGCTGGCCAGCGCAGGATTGGGCATCGCAGCCACCATCGCCCTGCTGCTGGTGGTACGTGGATGAACCTGCTGCGTGATCCTGGGCTGCAGGCCGAACGCACAGCCTTGGCGTGGAACCGTACCGCCTTGGCGGTGCTGGCGAACGCGCTGCTGGCCTTGCGTGAAGGCTGGCACAGCCAGCACCTGCCGGTGATGCTGCTGGCTTGCGTATTGCTGAGCGCGGCTGCGGCCGCAGCGCTTTACGCGGCGCGGCGCCGCCAGCAACTGTTGCACGCCAGCGAGCGGGTGGCGGTGTCTGCGCTGGCGATTGCCACGGCGAGCCTCGTTACCCTGATCGCCTGCCTGGGCTTGCTGGCGGTGGTGGTAGGAGCGGGCTTGCCCCGCGATGCGATGTAACAGGGAGATCGCTATCGCGGGGCAAGCCCGCTCCTACCAGCGCCGCCGATCAGCAGTCGAATCGACGCAACGCCTGCTGCAGCCCTCCCCGGCATTCTGCAACCATGCGTGTCACCAATTCGGCGCAACTCGGGATATCGTCAACCAATCCGATTACCTGACTGGCACAGATCAGACCACCCTCGACATCACCCGACTCCAGTCCTTCCAGGCCGCGACGGCCCGACAACAGATGTTGCAAGTCGTCATAGCTCGCGCCACCCGGGCGTTGCTCCAGTGCAACGATTGCTTGCGAGACGGGGTTGGTAAAGAACCGCGTCGTACGCTTGAGGGGGGCCGGTAGGAGCGGGCTTGCCCCGCGATAGCGACCTGTCAGGCACCTGGCATCGCGGGGCAAGCCCGCTCCCACCGAGCAAACATCTGAGTTTTCTGATGCCAGCTTCACAATATGTGAATTCTTTCGAATGTTTGGTCGCTTTAGACTGAGTCGGCTCGTGACCAATGGGCACGTAACGTCGGTAAGCCTTTTCCCCAAAAGGCCCTCCAAAAATAAATTGACCTGCCGACTCAGGACTCCCTATGAAATACACTCTTACATGCGGTGCGGGCCTTCCAGCGCGCTCATCATCGGTAATGTCCTGCGCGCCAGCACGAGGTGCAAGATGATGGAACCCAACCTCCATAACAGCACTGACGAACATCTGCTTCAGCGCCAGGGATACAAACAGGAACTGCACCGCGGCCTGTCGCTGTGGTCGTCTTTCTCCGTTGGCTTTGCAACCGTATCTCCGGTCGTCGGGATCTACTCGGTCATGTCGCTCGGTGCCATGAACGCCGGGGCCTCGTGGGTCTGGATCGTGCCATTGTGCCTGGTGCTGCAATTGCTGGTGGCGCTGGTGTATGCCGAGCTTTCCTCGCAGTACCCGCTCGCCGGCGGCTGTTACCAGTGGGTCAAGCGCCTGGCGGGCGATCGCTGGGCCTGGTTCACCGGCTTTATGTACCTGGCCTCGGCCCTGGCCTCATTGACCACGGTCGCTTATCTGGGTGGCTTCTGGCTGTGGCTGTTCCTCACCGGTGAAGCCCCGAGCGCCAATGCCCAGGTGGCCTGTGGCGGGGCACTGTTATTGCTCGGGCTCGCGGTGAACCTGCTGGGCATCAATCCGCTCAAGCACTTTGTAAACGCGGGCATCGTCGCCGAGGCGATTGCCTCCATCGGCATCGGTACGCTGTTACTGCTGTTTTTCCGCAATCATTCGCTGTCCATGCTATTCGAAGGCGTAACTGCGACCCCATCGGCTGATGGCTCCTACCTGCCCGGCTTTCTCACCGCCATGGCCGTCGGTGGCTGGGCGTTCCTGGGCTTTGATGCCTGCTCACAGGTTTCCGAAGAAACCGCTGACGCGCGCACCTCAACCCCGCGGGCGATCTTGCGCTCGATGATTCTGGTCGGCCTGACCGTAATGCTCACGGCGTTCGCCGTCACTCTGTCGTATACCGATACCGCTGCGATGGTCTCAGGCCAGGTGGTCGACCCGGTGACGCCCGCCGTCGTCGATGCTTTCGGCGCTTGGGCCGAGCGTCCGTTCGTCGGTGTCGTGCTGGTTGCCTTCATCGCCTGCGTCGTGTCGGTACAGACCTACCTGGGCCGCGCCGTGTTCGGTATGGCCCGTGACGCGATCCTCCCCGCCTCGGCATTGCTGCGACGCGTCGACAAACGCAAAGTACCGCTGGCCGCGATGTTGTTCAGCACGCTGTTCGCCAGCTTCGGCCTGGCGCTGGGCTTGAACGCAACCGCCGTGGGCACCCTGATCGCCTTTGGCAGCGGAGGCTTCTTCGTAGTCTTTCTGATCGTGATTACCTGCGCACTGCTGGCGCGCCTGGGCGGCAGGTGGAAAACCGAAGCCGGGGTTTTCAGCCTCGGCCGTTGGGGGTTGCTGATCAACCTGCTGGCATTTGTCTGGCTGGTCTTCGAAAGCATCAACGTCGCCTGGCCGCGCGAAGCGCTGGCCCCACCCGGCGCGCCCTGGTTCCAGGTGTGGGCGGTGATCCTGGTGTTCTCGACCCTGGCGGTACTGGGCCTTCTCTATATGGTCCTGGCCAAGCCCTACCAGCGCGCTGCGCTGGCTGACTGATCCCTTCTGGTGCCTGCCGGGCACCCCCTCTTTGACGGTTGGAGGCTGTAACACGCCTCCAGCTCACGGCTTGCTATGGAGCATCTGTATGTCTGCCACGCTTCACTACTGGAACTACCCCACTGAGATCTTTTGTGGTGTCGGCGCGCTCGACACCCTGGCCCAGCGCTGCGCGCTGCTTGGCATGCGCAACCCTCTGCTGGTCACCGACCCGGGGATGCTGCCCCTGGAACCCATGGCCCTGCTGACCGATCATCTTCAGCAAGCCGAGATCGCCTTTGCCGTGTTCTCCGGCATCGAAGCCAACCCCAGCCTTGCAGACGTTGAACGCGGCGTCGCAGCGTTCAAGGCCGGCAACCATGACTCACTCATCGCCCTGGGCGGCGGCAGCGCCATGGACGCCGCCAAGGGCATCTGCCTGGCGGCGCGCGACGCCGAGGGTCTCGAGCGTTTCCAGTGGTCGCGGATCATTGAAGACTACCCTACCCTGGCCGACTTCCCGGCGCTGGGGCTGGCACCGTTGATTGCGCTGCCGACCACCGCCGGTACCGGTTCCGAGTTGGGGCGCGAAGCCGTATTGACCGACACTGTGCGGCAGATCAAGCGCGTGGTCAGCCACCCGCAACTGTTGCCTGCCTGTGTGTTGCTCGACCCCGTGCTGACCCGTGGACTGCCCACCGCACTGACGGCAGCCACCGGCATGGATGCCCTGACGCATCACATCGAAGCCTTCTGCTCCCCCCTGTACCACCCGATGTCCAGCGGTATCGCCGTCGAAGGGATCCGCCTGGTGCGCGAGCACTTGGCCAATGCCACCCGCGATGGCCAAGACCTGGCCGCCCGCGAGGGAATGCTGGTCGCGTCGGCCATGGCGGCAGTGGCGTTCCAGAAAGGCCTGGGCGGTGTGCATGCACTTGCCCACCCCTTGGGGGCCCGCTACCACAAACACCACGGACTGCTGAATGCGATTCTGCTGCCTTACGTGCTGGTGGCCAATCACTCGGTCATCAGCGAAAGCATCGGCCGCCTGGCACGCTATCTGGAATTGGAGCAGCCCGATTTTCACGGTTTCCTCAGCTGGGTACTTGGCTTGCGCAAGCAACTGGGCATTCCCCACAGCCTGGCGGAAATTGGTCTCGACCTTACGGACGAGGCCTGGGTCGGTGAGCAGGCCTTGGCGGACATCTCCTCCTCCGACACCAATGCGCGGCCGCTGACGGCGAACGAGTACAGCCAGATTTTCCGCAATGCCGTGCTCGGTGAACTGCCGGGGGTACAGCAATGAGCCAGCCCCACTACATCGACGGTCAGTGGGTGGCGGGGCAAGGCGATCAGCTGGTGATTGCCTACGACCCTTCCCTGGCGCAACCCTTCGCCCAACTGCACAGTTGCAGCCCGGTGCAGGTGGATCAGGCGGTCCGTGCCGCACGCACGGCATTGCCCTGCTGGCAGGCGCTGAGCGCCGCGCAGCGGGCCACGTACCTGCGAAGGTTTGCCGAACAGCTTGAGCAGCGCCGTGACAACCTGATCACCCTGCAAATGCAGAACAACGGTAAGCCACGGCATGAAGCCAGCGTCGATGTCGACGATGCCGTCGCCACCTTCACCTACTACGCCGGGCTCGCCGACCAGCTGGACTCACGCCAGCACAGTGAAGTTGCCCTGCCGGTGCCAGGCTTTCGTGCGCACACCCGCCTGGAAGCCATTGGCGTGGTCGGCTTGATCGTGCCGTGGAACTTCCCGCTGGTGACCAGCGCCTGGAAACTGGCCCCGGCCCTGGCGGCAGGTTGCACCGTGGTGCTCAAACCATCGGAAGTGACCCCCTTGATCGAGCAGGTGTATGGCGAGATCGCCGACGACATCGGCCTGCCTCGGGGCGTGCTGAACATCGTTGGTGGTGCTGCCGAGACGGGCGTTGCCATCAGCACTCACCCGGGCATCGATAAGTTGTCGTTCACCGGCAGCACGAAAACCGGCAGCGCCGTCATGCGCAGCGCGGCCGACTTCTGCCGCCCGCTGACCCTGGAGCTCGGTGGCAAGTCCGCCATCCTGGTGTTCGACGATTGTGACCTGGATCAGGCCGTGGACTGGATCATCGCCGGGATTTGCTGGAATGCCGGGCAGATGTGCTCGGCGACCTCGCGCCTGCTGGTGCAAGACAGCATCGCCGACCGCTTGCTCGCACGCCTGAAGAATGCCCTGGAAAAAATGCGCGTGGGCAACCCGGCCAACGACGAAGTCGACATGGGGCCTCTCACCAGCGACACACAGTTCGCCAAAGTGATGGCGTGTTTCGAGCAGGCGCGCGCAGAAGGCCTGCATTGCCTGACCGGCGGATATGCGTTGCAAATGCCCGGCTGGTTCGTCAGCCCGACGGTGTACACCGATGTGCCGCTGGACAGCGCACTGTGGTGCGAGGAAATCTTCGGACCGGTACTGTGCACCCATCGTTTCACCAGCGAAGCCCAGGCCGTGGCACTGGCCAATGACAGTCAGTACGGACTGGTGGCCACGGTGGTCAGCGCCGATCTGGCCCGGGCCGAACGCGTCGCAGCGGCCCTGGAGGTTGGCCACGTCTGGATCAACTCGATACAAGCGGTGTTCGTTGAAACCTCCTGGGGCGGCAGCAAAGGCAGCGGTATTGGTCGCGAACTCGGCCCCTGGGGCTTGTCGGCCTATCAATCAGTCAAGCACGTGACCCGCTGCCTGAGCTGATCGATCAGCGTCAGGCGTTCCCCAGGGCGTGTTCGGTCAGTAAATCTTCAATGAAGGCACTGACCGCCTCACTCTGGGGACGACCTATGGGGGTCACCATGCTGTGCGGCACTTCATAACGCAGCGTGTCAGCGTGCAGTGCGCGCATCTGGCCGCTGTTCAACCAGGGTTGGGCGTAATGGCTGGGCAAGTACCCCAGGTGCGTGCCTGCCAGCACCGCGTGCACCACCGCTTCCATATGATGGGCAGTCGCTGAGGCACGCTGCGGCGTGATCGGCAGCACCTGGTCGACCGGCAAGAAACCATGTTTGATCCAGTCACTGGCCTGAAGCGCTTCAAGTTCCGGCTGCGCAACACCGAACAAGGGATGCCTGCTCCCGCAAAAAACACCCACTTCTTCGACATACAGCGGCTGGTAAGCCAGGGTTGGCAGTGGCCGGCTGAAATAGGAAATCGCCAGATCGAGCTGCCCATCGATCACAGCCAGCTCCAACTCGGTGGGTGAGTTGACGAAGATGTGCAGGTGCATGTCGTGGTCGCGCTGGTAGAACCGAGCAATGGCTGCATCGATACGGGCGGCCGGCAACGTGGCAATGTTGTCGGCCAGGCCCAGGTACAAATCGCCGACCAGCCGGCCGGAGAGGTCCTGTGCCTGGTCACGAAAAACATCGACCGCGTCAAACAAGGCATTGGCGGCCTGAAGAATGCGCTCACCTTTTTCCGTGAGTCGGAAACCGCCCTTGCCGCGCTCACAGATACGGTAGCCGAGGCGTTTTTCCAGGCCCGAGATATGCGTGCTGATATTGGACTGGCTCATGTTCAGTTCCGCCTGAGCAGCCGTGAAGCCTCCGCATTTGACCACAGCGGAGAAAATACGCAGCAGGCGCAGGTCCATGTCCGCAACAGTTCTAAGCACGGTATCTCCTGATTTCGACAGTGGCAGGCATTGAATGACACTCCACTGTTTGCGTCAAACTATCGCGGGGCAAGCCCGCTCCTACCGGATGTGCGCCCTGCAGTGCTAGCGATGATTGCGGTAGCGCTCGGTCAAGGACTGTACGAGGTTGACGTAGGATTGTGTCTCGGCGTAGGGAGGTATCCCGTTGTACTCGACTACCGAGGCTTCGCCGGCGTTGTAACCTGCCAGCGCCAGCATCTGGTTGCCGTTGAAGCGCTTGAGCAGCCAGGCCAGGTAGCGCACGCCGCCAGAAATGTTCTGGCGTGCGTCGAACGGATTATCCACGGCGAAGCGCTCGGCGGTGGCGGGCATCAATTGCATCAGCCCCTGGGCGCCTGCGACAGAAATCACGTTGGGGCGAAACGCCGACTCGGCATGGATCACCGCCCGCACCAACGCCCTGTCGACACCATAACGATCCGCAGCGGCTTCGATCTCGCGACGATAGGATCGGGTGTCCAGTTGCAGTGAGGTGACCTTGAAGTCCTTCGCCGCCATGCACAGGTAACAGCCCTTGATGTAATAGAGATCAAGCACATCGACCCGCGCGGAGATCCCGACGGGGCGGCGGCTCACGTATTGACGAACACCCTTGTGGATGAAGGTGAACACCCGAACCCGCATCGCGCCCGGGGTGTCGTTGCGTACAAGCCGTGGCTGGCTGATGGCGCCGTCACTGGCCTGGCATTTGGACAGGGCACTGACGCCCAGTGGCGCGGACAGCAAGGCCAGTCCAATACAGCCAAGCAGGTGTTTGCGAGCCCATCGCCACTCTCTGGCACTCATCGTATCGCTCCGCGCCGCAGGCGCCGATCAGACCTGCCTGGCCCGAGCGCTAGCGTTGGAGGGCCTGTTCTCGATGCCCCGTCTTCTTCTGATAGTTATACCCCTTGTCGCTGACCTTGGAACCCGCGTTGACGTACGGGCTGCCGGAGTTCCCAAGTGAAGCGTAGGCCTGATTGCTTACACGACACATCGGCCCCGTTTGCCGGGGCCGTGCGTAACCCACTCATCAATGCATGAACAACGCGATCAGGATGATCACAGGAATCGGCACACCCAGCATAAACAGCAGTAAGGAACGCATGATAGTTCTCCTCGGTTCAATGAACCCGTGCGCTTACAAGGTCATCGCTCAGGATGACGGCATCGCGACGACGCCCTCCATAGGTGGCGGCGAGGCTGGCAAAAAACGCCCCGCACAACAACGCGATAAACATCCATAGCGCCGATACGGCGGCGGCTTTACTGGCGGCATCGGCCGCTTCGCGGGCAGCCCTCTTGGCGTCGTCCATGGCCTGGCGCGCCTGGGCGAACACGGTATCGACGCGCTGCTCGGCTTGAGCCGGCGTCAGGTTGGTACGTTGACTGACCAATTGCGCCACGTAGGCGCGGTCTTCAGGACTAAGTTGCCCGTCGTTGCTCAACGTGCGCACCATGATCCGGGTCACCGCTGCCTCGCCCGCATCTTCATTGACCGCTAAAGCGCTGTCACTGCGAAACAGGGTGTCGACAAAGTAGTCATAGGGGCTGCTGCCCGCGGTGCCTGCGGTAGCCGTCGCAGCGGAGGTGATGCCACCTGCTGCACCCGCCACAACCTCGGTACCGGCCTTAACACCCGCACCGACGTTATGACTGGCTACGCCGACCATCAGCGTTGCCGTTACCAGGGTTGCCACGGCCCATGCCAGAAAGCCGTGGGCGGTATCGCGAAAGTACACCTCATCGCCGTGCACACTCGCCCATTTGACCCGCAGCCGTCCGGCCAGATAGCCACCCAGGCCGGACGCGATAATCTGGGTTGCCGCCAGCCAGACAATCGTCGAAATGCCCAGGCCCTTGGCACTCACCCCATCACCAGGCCACGGAGAAACGGCCGAGAAGCCAAGCCCGAAACCGAGCAAAACCAATATCAGCGACAACGCCGCCGCACCCGCCGCGCCCGCGAATATAGCCGCCCATGAAACACCGGAACGACGCTCCGCTGCCGCGAGGGCAGTGAGGTGGGATTCTGTTGATGTATTCATTGTGTGTGAGCTCCCGCGGTAAACCTGGAATGTCCAGTTATTCGGGTGCATGGCCTGTGCCAAAACGCTGCGATTCACAACACCTTTGAATTCAACATCTTGTAACAACTGCAAAATAAACCGTCATGCATTGTGCATGGAAGCGCCGCCCGTAGCGGGTGTTCTGCATTGTTGGAAGGTGATTTGGGGATTGCCGGGATGGGTAGATTCTGGCGGATTTATGCTTGGCGTAAGGGGCAGGCAGAAATCGGCCCAGACCGTGTAAAAACGCAGCAAACGATGACCATCAACTTCCGGGGATTTTCTCAGCGTCTAGGAGGCCGTCGGAGGCCCAATCAGGCGCAATCGATAATTCTGGTTGCTATGGCACTTTCGGCTTCAGTACGCCTGCTGGAGGGCGGTACGAGTCGTAGAACAGGCCTCAGGCCTTCATCGCTGCCATCAGGGCACCGCTGCCCAGCACGTTCAACACGCGTTTGAGATTGTAGGCGAGCACATGCAGGCTCATCTCGGTACTCACTCGGTCGAGAGTCTTGGTGAGGAAGTGGGTGGCGCCCATCCAGCTCTTCAGCGTGCCGAACGGGTGCTCGACCGTCTGACGGCGGATTCGCATCATTTCAGGCGCTTGATCCAGGCGACTCTGCATCGCTTCGAGCACTGCCTCATGCTCCCATCGGCTCACTCGGCGCTCTGAGCTAGGCGTACAGTGCTCTTTCAACGCACAACCCTGGCAATGCGAACTCCAGTAGCGGTGCAGTTTCAGCCCTTTTTCGACGCTTGAGAACCGCCAGATCAGGCTTTGCCCAGCCGGGCATCGATACTCGTTCTTGGCTGCGTCATAGATGAAATCACCTTTGCCGAAGCGACCAGCCGCTGTCGCTCCCGAGGTCAGCGTCTTGGGCACGAAAACGGTGATTCCAGCCTCATGGCACGCCAGGATTTCTTCGCCTTTGAAATACCCTCTGTCTGCGACCGCCGAGAGTTCCTCGACACCCATGGCCTCTCGCGCTTGCTTGGCCATGGAGCTCAGTTGGTCTCGATCGACCCCGTCGTTCGTGACCTCGTGGGTCACGATCAGGTGGTGCTTCGCGTCGACCGCCGCCTGCACGTTGTAGCCGACTATTCCGCTGCCCCGGGTCTTCATTGAGCGGGCATCGGGATCGGTCAGGGAGATCTGTTTATCCGGTGTTTCGTTGAGCTGTACCTCGACTTCCTTGAGCTCCCGCAGCTTAGTTTTCAAGGTCGCAATCTTGTCGTGGAGGCGTTCGGCTTTGACCTGCGCCACGGCCGGTTCCTGGCGATCAGCGGTATCCAGTGCGGTCAGGTAACGGTTGATGCTGGACTCGATCTCCTCCATTCGCCGCTGAAGCTTGGCGCTGGTGAAATTGCGGTCACGGTTGTTGACCGCCTTGAACTTGCTGCCATCAATGGCTACCAGCGCTTCAGAGAACAGGCCAAGTTGCTGGCACAGCACCACGAACTGCCGACAGACGCCGCGGATTGCCTTGCCGTTATCCTTGCGGAAGTTGGCGATGGTCTTGAAGTCCGGCATCAAACGTCCGGTCAGCCACATCAACTCAACGTTGCGCTGACTCTCGCGTTCGAGACGTCGACTGGACTGGATACGGTTGAGGTAACCGTAGATGTAGATCTTCAGCAGGTCAGCAGGATGGTAGGCGGGTCTGCCGGTTTCCGCCGGGACGACACCCTCGAAACCCAGTAGGCCAAGGTCGAGTTCATCGACGAAAACATCGACCACCCGCACCGGGTTGGTGTCCGCCACGTAGTCATCCAAGCTCTCGGGAAGCAGTGTGCTTTGCCCTCGGTGCTCTCCCTGGATAAAGCGCTTCATTGGCGTCCCCCGCTGATTTTGAATCCATCAAATCACAGCAAGGACGATGCCAACGTTTTTACACGGTCTGGGCCAGAAGCGGACTTTCGCCGGTGGGAGCGGGCTTGCCCCGCGATGGCGGCCCTCCAGACACACCGCATCGCGGGGCAAGCCCGCTCCCACCGAGCCGCTAATCCACCGACGGCTTTGGGTCGGAAGCAGCGATCCAGAGCAGTCGTTTGCGACCCGCTGCGATCGGCCGATCTCGCCAGTGGTAAGGAACCGCCCGGGATAAATATGCCTCGGCTACGCTTACTTTCACTCATCAGAGCGACCCTGCTCTGCAATGAGTCAGCCAGCGTAGGAGGAATGGCGATGCTGACGACTTTCTTGAAGAAAACACTGGTACTGACAGCGCTGTTGCTGACTGTATCGTCAGCCAATGCTCGTGACGACCTGATCGCCATCGACATCCTCATCCAGCCTGACGCAAAAATGGTCGAGGTGGCCGGGAAATGGAATGGCTTGATGCGTGAGCAAAGCCCGGAAGGGTTCGAACTGGATGCCGAGCACGCCCCGCACATCACCCTGCTCCAGCTGTACATTGCGCAAACCGACCTGCCAAAGGTCGTGGCGGCCGTTGACAGCGTGAAGTCAGCGTTCGAACTTGATCGCCTGCAAATGACAGCAACGGGGCTCTACCATATACCCAATGGCCAGGTCGGCTTGGCCGGTATCGTCATTCAGCCAACCGAACGTTTGCGCATGTTGCAGAACGCGGTAATCGAGGGTGCGGGTCAGTATGCTGTCAAAGGTGGCGATGCCTCAGCCTTCGTTCCCGACACGTCTGGCGCAGCCTTTCCCCCTGCCCTGTTCGAGTATGTCGACACGTTCATCCCCAACCAGACCGGTGCCAAATTCAACCCACACGTGACGATCGGCGTTGCGCCACTCGACTGGCTCAAGGCACTTGAACTGCAGCCATTCGAGAGTTTCACGTTTGGCGTCAAGAACATTGCGATCTATCAGCTTGGTAATTACGGAACGGCTTCGAAACGTTTGGATGGCGGCCCGTAATGGGTTGATGCCTCTGGCCATCGCGGGGCAAGCCCGCTCCTACCGCACCCTGCATCCCGCCCCTCGCAAATAGTCAAGTTGGCGTTCGTGAATGGTCAGGTTTTCAACGGACTTTTTATATAGTTTTGAAGCCTGATCAGCAAAAGTGGTTGAAACACACTGTCAGGGTCCAACGGTTCCCAGCGGCGCTGCTACTCGGCGCGTAACCACTCATTGCTGTCGCAGCTCGTCCAATCCAATAACAGCCCCATTGCTTGCCTGCATACTTCGAGTGAGACCCCATGAACGCGATCGTCGATATCCCCGCTGAGTTCCTGCAATGCCTGGAGGGCCAGCGCGCGCACTTCGAGGCCAACCGCTGCCCGGACGCTATTCAACGTGTGACCGACCTCAAGGCGTTGGTGCGGCTGGTGGCCGACAACCGCGAGGCGCTGATCGAAGCGGTGAACAAGGATTACGGTTGCCGTTCGCGGTTTGAAACGACCTTTGCCGAGATCGCGGTGACCCTGGATGGCTTGCACGACACCATCAAGCGGGTGAAGAAGTGGATGAAGCCACAAAAACGCCACGTTGACCCGATGCAGTTGCCGCTGGCGCGCGCGCGTCTGATCCCGCAGCCGATCGGTGTGGTCGGTGTGGTGGTGCCGTGGAACTTTCCGATCGCCATGGCCTTTCACCCACTGACCAGTATTTTCGCCGCTGGCAACAGCGCAATGGTGAAGATGTCGGAGAACTCCAATCACTTGGCGAGCTTGCTCAAAGCCCTGGCGCCGCGCTATTTCCCGGCAGGCAAACTGGTGTTTTTCGAAGACGGTGGTGGCCGTGGCCCGGCCTTCACTGCACTGAAGTTCGACCATATTTTCTTCACCGGCTCGCCGGCCACCGGTAAAGCGGTAATGGCCAACGCCGCACAGAACCTGACACCAGTAACCCTTGAGCTGGGCGGCAAGTCGCCCGCTGTAGTCGCGCCAGATTTTCCAATCGAGAAAGCGGCCCAACGTATTCTGTGGGCCAAGACGTTCAACGCCGGGCAAATCTGCACCAATGTGGATTACCTGTTTTTGCCGGAGCGTCAGGTCAACGCATTTGTCGCCGCAGCCAAGGCTTACTGCGCCAAGCACTACCCGATCATCAACAATGGCGATTACACCGCCGTGATCGATCAACGTTCCTACGACCGCCTGCAGGCGGCGTTGGACGATGCCAAGGCCAAGGGCGCCACGCTGGTCAATCTGGTCGAATCGCAGACGCCTGATGCCGGTCGGCGGATCATGGCACCGGTGATCGTGCTCAATCCAACCGAAGACATGGAGCTGATGCAGCGCGAGATCTTCGGTCCGATTCTGCCGATCAAGACCTACTGCACCCGTGAGGAAGTCACCGACTACATCAACAACCGCCCTCGCCCGCTGGCGTTCTACGCCTACACCAATGAACGTAGCCTGGCCGATTGGTACATCTACAACACCTTGTCCGGGGGCGTGACCATCAACGACAGCCTGTTGCATGTCAGCGTGCACAGCCTGCCGTTTGGTGGCATCGGGAACAGCGGCATGGGCCACTACCACGGTTACGAAGGCTTCCTGACCTTCTCCAAGCTGCGCCCAGTGCTGTACCAGGGCCCGATCCGGGCGATCAACATGATGCTGCCGCCCTACGGTAAGAAAGTCGAAAAAATCCTCAACCTGATGATTCGCATGAAGAGCTGAGAGCTGCTGACCTGCCGTCAGTGGGCTTCAGCGTCCGCGCTATCGGCCAGCTGTCGCCACCGGCGTGGCGACTCGCCGGTCCATTGTTTGAACGCACGGCTGAACGCCGTGAGGTCGGCAAAGCCCAAGTTGAGCGCCAGGGTGGTCAAGTCGATGGAACTGCTGGTGAGGTGATGCTTGGCCAAGCGCATGCGCGCCGCTTTGAGCGTGTGCGCAAAGCTGCTGCCTTGTGCCTTGAGGCGCTGTTGCAGGCTGCGCGGGTGCATTTCTACCAGCGTCGCGACCATGGCCAGGTTGCACTCCCCGGTTGGCAGCAAGGCATCAATGGCGCTTTCTACCTGGTCGGCCAGGCTGATGGGGGCCAAGCGCTGCCAACCGCTGCGCCATTGTCGCGTCAGGTGATTGCGCCAGCGCTGCTCAACCACCACCGGCTGCTCCAACAAGGCCGCGGGGTAGCTCAAGAGGTTGGTCGCCTGTTCATAGCGCACGGTGCCGCGCAATGCCTGTTGGTAGACGTTGTGATGGGCAGGTTTGGCCATCTGCAACCCGACTTCAAGCGGCGGCACATCAGCATTGTGCAGTTGGCTGATACCTTGAGTGAACACCGCCAGCGTCAACGCATTCAGTTGTTCGCAATCCACTTCCGCGGCAAAGGCAAACCTCAAGTGGATATCCACCCGCGACGCGCTCGTGCTGATTTCCCAGAGCAGCCCCCGCGCATGGAAGTCCATGTTCCTCTGCAGCAACTGCATGGCGTCACCGACGGTGGCCTGGATGCACAGGCACGAGCCGAGCGCGCCAAGCACTTCCAATCCCTGGCGATTACCCAGGCGCACGCCAAAGTCGGGGGCCTTGCAGCGCAAGGCGGCCAGATGCAGCACCTGCGCCATCGCCACATAGGGGATGTACAGGTCAGGCGAGTGCATCACTGCCTGACTCAAACCGGCTTCGCGCAACAGACGCTCAGGCTCTTGCCCCAGCTCTCGGACCAGTTCGGAAAATCCCAGAAGCGAGCCACTGCGCACGAAATAGTTCATTAGCTCATCACCTGCCAGCGCCCTGCGCCGCCTAAAAATATTCGTAAATAGTCAGGTTTCGATTCGCTAATAGTCAAGTTAATTGATCGATTTTTGTTTAATTTCAGCACTCCTGAACCTGCATTGGCGCCATCGAATCGCGCCGCTGGAGCCTATAACAATGACAAAAGAACTACCTGCAGCCTTGGTTAATGCCCTGTTTGGCCCCTGCCCTGAAGGTGTCCAGATTCCACAGCCGCCGAGCTTCGACACCCTTGCCGAAGAACGCCAATACCGCAAAGAGCAACTCGCCGCTGGCTTGCGGCTTTTTGGTCGTTTCGGCTTTTCCGAAGGTGTCGCCGGGCACATCACCGTGCGTGACCCTGAGCGGCCGTCCGAGTGGTTCTGGGTGAACCCGTTCGGCAAGAGCTTCAGCCGCATTCGTGCTTCAGACCTGGTCCTGGTCGACCATGAGGGTCACGTTGTCCAAGGCCAGTACGCGGTCAACCGCGCCGCCTTGGTCATCCACTCCCATGTGCACGCTGCCCGTCCTGACGCCTTGGCCGCTGCACACGCGCACTCGTTGCATGGCAAGGCGTTTTCCAGCCTGGGCATCAAGCTTGCGCCGATCACACAGGACGCCTGCGCCTTCTACGAGGACCATGGCCTGTACAGCGAATTCGGCGGTGTTGCCACGGCCCAGGATGAGGGCCAGCGCATCGGTGAGGCACTGGGCAAAAACAAGGCCGTGATCCTGCAGAACCACGGCCTGCTGACCGTGGGCCAGACGGTGGCCGAGGCCATCTGGTGGTTCATCACCCTGGAACGCTCCTGCCAGGCGCAGTTGCTGGCCATGGCGGCTGGCAACCCCAAGCTGATCGATCACCAAACCGCACTGGGCGTGCGCGCGCAGGTCGGCTCGCCGTATGCCGGCTGGTTCCAGGCACGACCGCTGTGGGATCAGATCACCCACAGCGATCCAGACCTGTTCGATTGACGCGACACCACAACAATTACAAAGGTGACATCAGTAATGAACAGCAACGAGTGGGATTACATAATTGTCGGTGGCGGGTCGGCCGGGTCGGTGTTGGCAAACCGTTTAAGTGAGTGCGCAAGTAATCGCGTGCTGCTGTTGGAAGCAGGCCCGAGCGGTCGTTGGAACCCGCTGGTGGCGATTCCGGCTGGCACCGTGGCGTTGATGCGCAGCAGTCGCTACAACTGGCTGTTCGAAACCGAGCCGCAAGCTGAATTGGCCAACCGCCGCTTGTTTCAACCGCGTGGGCGCTGCCTCGGTGGTTCGAGCAGTATCAATATGGCGGTGAACACCCGTGGTCAGCCGTGGGACTACGATGAGTGGGAGCGTCTGGGGTGCACGGGCTGGAGCTTTAGCGAAGTTCTGCCGTTTTTCAAGAAGTCGGAAAACTTCGAGCCTGCCAGCCAACCTGCTGACGCGCCGTACCAT
This sequence comes from Pseudomonas sp. NUPR-001, assembly GCF_052147955.1. Taxonomy (NCBI): domain Bacteria; kingdom Pseudomonadati; phylum Pseudomonadota; class Gammaproteobacteria; order Pseudomonadales; family Pseudomonadaceae; genus Pseudomonas; species Pseudomonas sp. NUPR-001. The sequence continues at coordinate 2,513,389 of NZ_CP197353.1, read as the reverse complement.
GGCAAGGGTGGACCGCTGAATATTTCCGAGCGGCGCTGGACCAGCACCTACGGCCACGCCTTTCTTGAGGCCTGCACCCAGGCAGGGCTGCCGCGCAGCGCCGACCCTAACGGCGCCAATCAAGAAGGCGCCTGCCTGCAGCGCACTTATCAAAAAGACGGCCGCCGTTGCAGCAACGCCCGGGCGTACCTGACTCCCGCGCAAGACAGGGAAAACCTGCAGATCATCACCGGCGCCCATGCCACCCGCGTGCTGTTGGACGGCACGCGTGCAGTAGGTGTGGAGTACCGGCACAACGGCCAAGTGCGTGAAGCGCGGGCCACCGGCGAGGTCATACTCAGCGGTGGCGCCTTCCAGTCTCCGCAACTGCTGATGTTGTCTGGTATCGGCCCACGTGCAGAGCTGGAAAAGCATGGCATCCCGGTTCGCCACGCGCTTGAGGGCGTCGGTCAGAACCTGCAGGACCACCTTGCCGTGGTGATCAACGTGCGTACCCACACCCGTCGCGGCATCTCCTTGCACCCTTCGTCACTGCTCCAAGGTGTACAGGCCATGTTCCAGTTCATCTTCGGCCGCCGCGGCATGCTCACTAGCAATGTGATCGAGGCGGGCGCCTTTGTGCGCTCGTTGCCACAAGAAACCCTGCCCGACATGCAGCTGCATTGTGCACCGATCATGTACCGCGACCATGGGCGCGACATGAAGCTGTCGGCATCCGGTTATGGCTACTCGATGGCGATCAACGATGGGCGCCCGCTCTCCCGTGGTCGGGTTGGTTTGCGCAGCAGTGATCCACTGGCGCCACCGTTGATTGACCCCAACTACCTGAGCCACCCCCGAGACCTTCAGCGACTGGTGCTGGGTATCAAGATGATGCGCAAGATCGCCACCCAACCAGGCCTCGCGGTGCACAACGAGTGCGAGGTGAATCCTGGGCCGCATGTGCAAAGCGATGAGCAGATCGAGAACTGGGTGCGGCAGAACGTCGAGACGGCCTACCACCCGGTGGGCAGCTGCAAAATGGGCCCGGCCAGCGATGCAATGGCGGTGGTCGATGCACGCTTGCGTGTGCATGGCCTGGAGGGGCTGCGCGTGATCGACGCATCGATCATGCCCACTCTGGTCAACGGCAATACCAACCAACCCGTCACCATGATTGGCGAGAAAGGCGCCAGCATGATTCTTGAAGATGCCACCGCTTTGGAGTGCGCTGTATGACACCGCTTTACCACTACGACGACCTGCATCACTTCGTGGGCAAGGAATTGGGCGTTTCTGAATGGGCCACGGTCGACCAGGCCCGCATCAACGAATTTGCCCGCTGCACCGAAGACCGCCAGTGGATACACGTCGATGAGGCGCGTTGTAAAGAACAGAGCCCGTTCGGCACCACCATTGCCCATGGCTTTCTCAACCTGTCGTTGCTCGGCGGCCTGATGATGCAGATGGGCATCGTGCCTGCCGGCGTCAGTAGCCTGGTCAATGCCGGCGTCACCAACGTACGTTTCAAGAACCCGGTACGTGCCGGCTCACGTGTGCGGGCACGCGCTACCGTGCATTCGGCCGAAGCCAAGGATGAGGGGCGTACGCTGCTGATCCTGCTGGCCCAACTTGAAATCGAGGGTGAAACAGAACCGGCCTTGACCGCTGAATGCGTGGCTATGCTGTTTCGAGAGGCACACAACGAAGCGCTGGCATAACTGATGTCCCACCGGCTTCGGGGGCTTGCCTTGCGTGTCTTCAGAGCGTTTTGGAACCGCCCACGACAACTCCCCGAGTCGCGAGAATCACCGTGAAAACCCTTCTCGACGCGAACGCGCTTGAGCTGTTCAAGTCCGTTCTCCACCGCTACGGCGTGAGCGAGCCTGAGCCTTTGCAGCGTCTGTTGCAGGTGCTTGAACTGCGCGACGTTGCCCGCGACCAACACCTCGTGCGTGCCGGCGAATCGCCCACGCACTTTTTCATCATTCTGTCGGGCCTGGTGCGTTATTACTACTCATCCCCGGAAGGAAAGCAGTGGAACAAAGCGTTCTTTCACGAAGGTGACATGGTTGGCTCGCTGAGTGCTTTTCTGCGGCAACAACCTTGCACCTACAACATCGAGGTGCTGGAGGCTGGTTGCCTGGTGGCGGTGCCGCTGAACGTGTTGACGCAGCAGCATGACGGCAGTGTGCAGTTGCAGGGCATGCTCAACACCATCACCCGCGAGATCATGTTGCGCAATGAAGTACGAGAGGCCTTGTTGCTGACCTGTAATAGCGAGGAGCGCTATCGCTGGCTGTTGGAGCATGAGCGCTGGCTGCTGTCGCGGGTGCCGCAGTACCAGCTGGCCAGCTACCTGAGCATGGACGCCGTTTCATTTTCGCGAATCAAACGCAAACTGGGCGGCTGAATCACAGCGGCCGCCCTTTCGCATTCCGTGCCTTTCAGTGAGCTGCTAACGCTGACATCCGTGCACGAATCCCCAAACGTTCAGCCTGCTCTGCACACCAACGTTGGTGTTCAGCAGGCACGTTGTCGAGGTTGAGCGCCAGGCTGCCATCGCCTTGTTGGTTCACCTCGACACCCGAGAGATCGCCGCACCGTTGCCGGATGCGCTCGCTATAGGCATAGGTCGCAGCCAGTTCACGCAGCCGGTGCTTGATGATTTTCCCCACTGCCGTAACGGGCAGCGCGTCGACCAGAAACACCTGTTTCGGGCAAGCCGGGCGCTCGGCAATGTTGTCGAACGCGTACTGACGCAGCTCCTCGACATTCACCTCACTGCCTTTGCGTAGTTGCACGAAGGCTACCGGCAACTCACCGGCATATTCATCCGGCATACCGACGGCGGCGGCGAGCAACACCTGTGGGTGAGCCTCAAGGCACTGCTCGATCAGCGCCGGGTCGATGTTGTGACCGCTGCGAATGATCAAGTCCTTGGCACGCCCAGTGATAAACAGATTACCCAGCTCATCTACGCGGCCCAGGTCTCCGGTACGCAGCCAGCCATCTTCCAGCGGGTTTTCAGATTGGCCCAAGTACCCAGGGAAGACCATCGGCCCGCGCACACAGATCTCGCCGTTGCTGGCGATCTTCACTTCCATCGCCCCGCTCACGTGGCCGGCACTGCCTGGCAGGGAGGGACACTGCAGATTGGGCAAGGTAATCACACCCGCCGCCTCAGTCATGCCGTAAGCCTGGTACAGGTTCAACCCAGTGGTTTCGCGCAACTGCTCGCAGAGCGCCGCAGGTACGGGCGCGCCGCCGGAAATCATGAAACGCAACGAGCTGATGTCATGACCAGCCACCGGCACATCGAGCATGGCTGCAACCGAAGTCGGTATGCCGCCGCTGATGGTGATGCCGTACTGCTCGACCAATTGCCAGTGACGTCGAATAACCTCGGGATTGCGAAAACCCGAAAGGGTCGGCAATAGCATATTCAAGCCGCTTGCCAAACCGCCCAGACTGTTGACCAGCGCCCCTGCCACATGGAACAGCGGCAAGCCGTTGAGCGCTACGTCAGTGACGCTGGCTTGCATGCAACGCCGGTAGGCATACGCCGCCGCCAACTGATTGGCATGGGTGTGGCAGGCCAGTTTAGGCAACCCTGTGGTGCCGCCGGTATGAAAGTAGGCGGCGATATCATCGGCCTGGGGCTGCAAGGCAGGCTCCAGTTCGTCAGCGCTGTAGCCTTCAAGCTCTGCGTCAAAACAGAACGCTCCGCCTGGCGCCATGACCGAAATGCAAGTGGGCGTGTTCGGCAGGCGCCTGGATACATTGATCGCTTTTTGCCAAAGGTCAGGATCGATCGCGGGGCCCAGCACGAAGATCAGATTGGTCTCGGCCTTGAGCATCAGGTTGTACAGCGCATCCTCGTTGAGCAGCGGGTTGATCGGGTTAGCGACACCGACGCTGGCAGCGGCCCACAGCAGGTACTGGCTTTGAGGAATGTTGGGCAGCAGCAGCGTGACAACTGGCTTACGCGTCCCGGCCAGATCCAGAATCAGGCGCGCCGCGCGATTGATGTTCGACAGCAGCTCGTTGTAGCTGACGGTAAGCGTCTGACGTGGCTCCAGATTGCTGAGGTAGGTCAGCGCGGGGCGTTCGCCGAAAGCCTGGGCCGAGGCCTGAAAAAGCGCATAGACAGATGTCGCACAGTGGGGTGAAGGGGTCATGCGGGGTTCCTGCTGATTATTGTTTTCCTCATTCTGGGCAGGAACGCTGAAGGGCAGCATTAACAATTGTTAAGGTGGATTGCCTGAGGAATACGAAGGACTATTCCAAGATAAACAAGTCCCCTTCTACACTCCGCTCACCCCGTTTACGGCCATCTGCCACCGAATCATAAACAATCAACACCACCTCCCCGCCCTGCTCACTCGGCCCGAACAAACACATCCCCTCAGCATGATCGTCCCCTTGCCCGAAAGGCACCTGCAGCACTGTCTCCAACTGCTCGGCAAAGACCACCTGTTGTTCATCAGAAGCGAAACCACCTCGCCAACGAAACACCGTCACCGGCCCGTCCAGGTCCATGGTTGGCCCCGCCAGAATCAACAGATCGTCGCCACTCACGCACAGGTCCCGCACTCCCAGTCCATTGAGCGAGAAGAAATGCTTGCGATAGCGGCGCCCATCCTCGCCGATTTTCTTCAGCACCAGCGTATCCACCGAGTTGCCATCCAGTTCCGGCTCGATCTCCAACATCACCGTCCACCCGCGCAGCACCGGCCCGCGCAAGCCCAACAGCAGCCGCGAACCGATCACCGCCAGCCCTTCGATATCGAACCCGTTGTCTTTACCCGGGATACGCAGAAAGTCCCGAAGCTGATCATCCCTGGCAATTTCCGCCGTCAGGTCGTTGCCAAGCGCATTGCCACGCAACTGCGCCGCCGAACGCCCATCGGCATCCACCACCCAGGCCAGTTCAGGGCGGTCGTGCTGCTGCACCACAGGAATACGCGCCAACAGAAAGCGATTGCCGTCTGCCTCGATCGTCGACAGCCGTTTGATGTTCTTTTGCGCAGGCTTGTCGGGGTCGGCCTTTTTGCGTTTGAGGCTGTGCGAGCCCACCACCCAGAGGTATCCGCTGTCCTGGTCGTAGGCCAGGCCTTCAATATCGATCTCGTCGTCCGACTCCGGTATGGGCAGGTCGAGGTATGCCATGAGCGGGAAGGATTGATGCGCGTCGCAGATCACCTCCTCACCGGGTGCTGTCTCGTGGAGGGTCAGGCGTTCCAGGCTGGTGGTCTCGTCGTTGGCCACCCAGAGGGTGTCACCAATGCGCTGAGCGACCGAAAGGCCGTCGCGCAATGCAGCTGACGCCCGGTCAAAGCTCAGTATCACCACATTGCTACGGGCGCTCATCAGTGCTCTCCTGCCTTGTTGGCGTGAAGCGAATACGCTGTTGTCGAGGCTAGTGACTGGCCAACGACAATCAAGCGGTTTCGCTAGCACGTTTTTTCACAGGCGATAGAGCAGCAAAGCATAATGAGGGGAAAGCCCGGCGGGTCTTGTGAACTGTCGCCAACGGCAATCACTGCATTGATTAGCCGTCTTTCGCTGGCCGTCTCTACGCCATACAAACCTCACGAAGAGGGCCATCCTGAGACCCAGTACGCTCAATCGCTCCCCTATAGCTTTACTACTGAACAATTGTTCAGCTATAAGGCTGTAGCCTTCCGGTGGTGTGTGGTTCCGCCGTGTGGAATCGACTTCCTTTGCCCGGATCGGCTTGTCCGCCTTATGGCGTCAATGAACTGGAGAGCCACTATGCGAAGCCCGATGTTCAAAACCCGCATTACTGAAATGCTTGGCATTCGTCACCCTATTCTTTGCGGAGGAATGGGGCCTGGTGTCTCGGACGCAAGCTATGTCGCGGCGGTAGTCAACGCCGGTGGGATGGGGTTTATCGTTGCTGCTGGCTTTCCCGATCCGGGCGAGTTTCGTGAACAACTTCGGATGTGCCGTGACCTGACTTCTGGCAAGAGGTTCGGCGTGAATCTCTACCTCTCAAGTCAAACCAAGGCGGCTGAGCGCCTACAAGAACAAGTGAAAATTCTTGCCGAGGAAGAAGTCCTCTGCGTCGAAACGTCTGGTGCAAGTCCCGAAAGTATTCTTCCAGCACTGCGGGAAGCGGGTATCAAAGTCCTGCACAAAGTCCCCGCTGTCCGTTACGCACGATCAGCTGCACGGCTTGGTGTGGATGCAGTCATCGTCGTCGGCAATGACTGTGGAGGACATCCAGGCACCTATGGGATCAGCAGCATGGTTCAGGCGCCCCACGCGTCGAAAGAGATTTCCATTCCACTGGTCATCGGTGGAGGAATAGGAACAGGTCGCCAACTGGCTGCGACCCTGATGATGGGGGCAGACGCTGTCTTGATGGGCTCTCGAATGTTGGTTTCGGAGGAGTTGTGGATTCACCGCCAATACAAGGATTTACTTGTCCAGAGTGATGGTACTGATAGCGTTGTAGTGAAGACCGGCCTACAGCAGCATCACCGGGTTCTGCACAACAAAAGCGCAAAAGCAGTTGCCGCTTTGGATGCGACGGGGACTAGCGACTTCGAAGACTACCGACCCCATGTAATGGGGACACTCACCACTCAGGCATACCTGACGGGTGACAGTAGTCTTGGCATGCTCGACTATGGCCCATCAGTAGTGTTTGCCAATGCCGTACAGTCAGTGGAAGCCATTTTTGATGACGTTCTCGACGATGCGCAGTGGGCAATGCAACGATTGAAAGGTCTGCGCCACCCAGCCTAGAGCGCTAGGCTCGGTGGGAGCGGGCTTGCCCCGCGATGCAGTGTGTCTGGAAGGTCGCCATCGCGGGGCAAGCCCGCTCCCACCGGTGAAAGTCCGCTTATGGCCGGAAGCGGTCATTGTTGACTGGCAGCTCACGGCCAAAAGGAGACGATCGGCTGGCGTAAAAACAGGGCCGAGAGTTCAAGCTTTCAGCCCTTTACGGGGCCAATCAAACGGTGACCACAATCTTGCCGACTTGCTGATTGGCTTCCGCATATGCTCTACGCCCCGGACCGCAGGATGCCCCCAAGCACCGCAGTTTCCTGGATTTTGCCCTGGAAGCCTGTGGGCGCAAGCGCCTTCTCTAGCGGTAGAAAATCAATCTCTGCTCCTGGCCAATTGCTGCCTTTAATGAAAGGCCGCTATGCGCCCCTTGTGTTCATACACGCTGGATTCAGATCGCAAGGCTGTCGACCACACCACCGTCGACCCGCAGGGCTGCGCCGGTGGTGGCGGAAGAGTAAGGGGACGCGAGGTAGACCACCATGTGGGCGACTTCGTCGACGTCGGCAACGCGCTGGATAATCGAACTCGGGCGGGCGTTGCGCACGAAATGGTCAGCCTCTTCGCGGATGCTGCGACCGGAGGCCTTGGCGGCTTCGGCCACCATGCTGGCGACGCCCTCGCTTAGAGTCGGCCCGGGCAGCACAGCATTGACGGTGACGCCGGTACCTGCAAGACGCTTGGCCAGACCGTGCGATACGGCAAGGTTGGCGCTCTTGGTCACGCCGTAGTTGATCATGTCGGCCGGGATGGCGATGCCCGATTCCGAAGAGATGAACAGGATCCTGCCCCAGCCCTTTTCCACCATTCCCGGGGCGTAGTGGCGAGCCAGACGCACGCCCGACAGTACGTTGATTTCGTAAAAGCGGACCCATTCGCTATCGGCTACTTCAAAGAAGTCGACATCGTCGTAGATGCCCAGGTTGTTGACCAGGATGTCGGCCTTGGGGTGGGCGGCGATCAGCGTTTCGACACCCGCGGCGGTGCCCAGGTCGGCGACGACGCCCTGTACCTGGCCTCGCCCGGCTTGGGCACGCAGTTCGGCCAGGGCGGCATCCAGCGATGTCTGGCTACGGCCAGCGATGACTACGTCAGCATGGGCACGCGCCAGACCACGGGCGATGGCTAGGCCAATACCGCCGGTAGAGCCGCTGATGATAGCGGTGCGTGCGCTGAGGTCGATGTTCATGGGGTGACTCCTGTGCGTGAGTTGCAGCAATTGGGTGTGCTAGTGGCGCACCACACGGCTGCAACCCAAAGCAGCCGGTGGACGGAGCAATGGCAAATCAGTAGCTATGCTTGGTCTACTGTCGGAACTGATTGAGCAGATTGGGCGATATCACCCCCACTCGGGGTCTTTTAGCGTCAGGCCCCAGGAGGATCCCGCTATGAGCGTAGTCGGTCGCCTCAGGTATTTGCGCGTCGTTCTCGTTTTGGCTGGCCTCGCGTGCCTTGCTCTCTACCCACTTATGTTGTTCTGGCCATCCGGCTGGGCCTGGCACGTCGGTCACTCGGACTACCCGATGATGATCGTTGGCATCTACGCCACACTTGGCGTGTTCTTGATCCTGGCCGCACGTGATCCATTAGCCAATCTGAGCCTGATCTGGTTCACCGTGTGGTCTAGCGCTGTACACGGAGCAATCATGGCCGTCCAGGCGGCCACACAGCCGGAGCAAATGGGGCACTTGGCAGGTGACGTGCCAGCGCTCTTCATCGTGGCGGTTGCCTTGGCCATCTTGACGCCGCGCTCGCAATTGACCTCTCGGCCCCGGACACACAAGGGGGACTAAGCGCAGGCCTCTCAGCCCGGTCAAGCGCCGCCCTTGGCCTGCTGCTCCAGATGTACCTGCAAGGTCGGATCGATTTGCAGTGCGCCAGCCAGTTCATCAAGGTAGGCCCGCTCGGCGTCCTGCTGGTCATCCACCAGCATCACGCTGGCCAGGTACATTTCCGCGGCCATGGCCGGGTCCTGGGCCGACTGCGCAACGTCAGCAGCATCGAGGGGCTTGCTGACTTCATCGTCCAGCCATTGCTGCAGTTGCGGGTCGTCGGTGTGACGTTTGATTTCAGCGTAAATCAACTGTTCTTCTTGCTTGTCAATGCGACCGTCAGCCTTGGCGGCGGCAATCAGCGCGCGCAAGATGGCATGGCTGTGATCCTCGGCCTCGGGGCCGGACAATTGGTCGACCGTACGCACCGCCTGTTGCGGCGCTGCTGCGTGGCTACGCTGCCAGCTTTGATAGGCCTGGAACGCCATCATGCCCAACGACGCCAGGGCCGCGTAATTGGTGCCACCTGCTGAGCGCCCCTGGGTATAGCCGCCAGCACTGCCGCCACCCGCGCCACCCAACAGGCCGCCGAGTAAACCACCAAGGCCACCACCGCCGCCCATTGCTCCGCCACCACCACCGCCAAGCAGACCACCGAGCAAGCCGCCCAAACCGCCCAGGCCGTCTTGCGCGGACATGCCGCCGCTGCCTTGGCGCGCTTGCGAGCCCTGCCCGGCCTGAAGTAGTTGTTCGAGTAAATCACTGGTGTTCATGGCGCCTCCCTCAGTCGGTAGTCGTTGCCCAGACAAGCAACGATAGCCCCCTCAAGGCGATTCGCCATGACCGTCTGGCCGACGAAGCATCTCGCCCCGGCCACAACGCGGTAGGAGCGGGCTTGCCCCGCGATGGCGATCTGTCAGTCACATCGCATCGCGGGGCAAGCCCGCTCCCACTTCAAACCTGAGCGGGTGGATTGCCGGGCATTGGATACCCCACTTCCCCGCCCGCCCCAAAACACCCTCATTTGGGTGTCATAAACCCAATCAACCCCCAAATGAGGGTGCTTTTTGGGTGCCACCTTTAGCGCGCCGGAGCCCCAACCCAAGCGCCAGGGGCTATCGAGCCTGGCATGGTGCGTGCTTGTTCCATGATCTGAACTGCAGTGCAGAGTGTTCTTTCACAATCTCGAGGTGTGAAGCTCATGCAGCAAACTCACGAGACTAACCTACCAACCTCGGCGATCGAAAACGCCGGTCGGCATCAACGCGCTTCGCTTTGGGCGAAACTCAACGTCATCCGAAGGCCCTCGCTTCCCATCGGAGCCCGCATCATTGCGGTGGCCGCCTTGGTTGGGCTGGTTGCCACCAGCGTGATTGTCAGTATCAGCACCGAACAAAGTACCGCCCTCACGGCCAAGTTCATACAGGCCTTGGGCGCAGTGGATACGGGTAGCACGGGGCTGCCGGGATATCAGACAAGCGACCTGCTGGACTCGCGTGCAGACAGCGGCTTGCCGCAGGAAACCCGGATCAATCGTCAGAAATCACGAAATCTGTTTTTTCAGAGCCTGAGCAACATTGCCAAACAGTCGGATACGTTGTTAATCAATGTTTATGCACCCGACAAAGTCATTATCTGGTCCAGCAACTCAAAACTGATCGGCCAGCAATTCCCAGACAACGACGAACTTGAGAGCACTGAGTCCGGTAAGGGTGGCGTCGTTGCAAGCTACCACCAGGTAAAAGAAAGTCGCAAAGAACAGCAGTTCATTCGAAAGCCAAGCAACCTGTTTATCGAGCATTACATCCCGCTCGTCAACAAGGCCGGAGAAGTGCCCTCAGTGGTCGAGTTCTATACCGAACACCCCGGTTGGCTGACCAACACTCGATCAGGTTACCTGGTGATGTGGTTGGCCTGCTCGATTGGCGCAGCGTTGATCTACCTTGGTCTCCTCTCCTTTACCGGTAGGCTTGGCAACCTGTTTCCTTCGAGGACTCAGAAGAACATCGACCACGAAATGGCCGCCTTGCTTAACGACGTGTCCAGCGTTGTGGCTCACAACTTACGCAACCCGCTCGCCGCGGTCCGTTCCAGTGCAGAACTGGCCCTGGAGATCGGCACTCAAGCGGCCTGCAAAAACATCGGGGACATCATCAACCAGGTCGACTGCATGTCAGACTGGATCAAGGAACTGCATGTGGCGTCCACTTCGCTGAAGGGTGAAATCGGTAAAGTCGATCCGGTAGACGCAGTGCTTGAGACTTTGCGAAATCTTGAACTGCCATTAAGCAACGCCAATGTACATGTTGAGTTTTCAGCCACCCGCACCTTGCCGGTCACCGGTCATCACCGGTTGCTCGTTCAAATATTGGACAGCCTGGTATCCAATGCGATAGATGCGATGCCAGACGGCGGGATTTTGTACATAACCATCAATCAACGCTCGTTCAAGCGGTTGAACATCACCGTACAGGACACCGGCAAGGGATTGACCGCTGCCCAACAGAAAGCACTGTTTCGGCCCCGTTGCGCGATCAAACAGGGAGGCTTTGGAATCGGTTTGATGTTGGTGAAATTGATCATGCAGCGCTTTGGTGGTCACGCAAGCCTGGCCACCGGCAAAAACAAGGGAACGACCGTGAACCTGTGCTTTCGGATGGCGCAGAACTGACGCTGTTTGTGTGGCGAGCGTTTTGCGAACGCCCTGTAGCGCCACCGCTACAAGGCCCCTCCGTTGATCACGTTATTGCTCGGTGGGAGCGGCCTTGCCCCGCGATGGCGGCCCTCCAGACACACCGCATCGCGGGGCAAGCCCGCTCCCACCGAGTCAGTTTTTGCAAAGTCGCCAACTTAGATCCGCCGCGATGTGAAGCGGCTTCTATTGTTTGTCGCCAATGCCCATTAGCGTCGCAGCAACTTCGCTTGCACCTGCACCACCATCAGCTTCTTCATCGATTTTCGCCATGCTCAACCGCGATGTCTCCCGTAGCTTCAATGAGCACACTGCGACTAATGTCAGTGCCACAGCTCCATACATCGCCACACCCAGCGGGTTGTGGTCAGTGAGGATAAGGATCGCCGTGGCGATACTCGATGCGGTGCCCCCACCCAGCGCCGCGCCGATCTGGTAACTGAAGGAGATCCCCGAGTAGCGCATGCTGCGTGGAAACTGCTCGCCCAGGAACGCCGGGATCGGCCCTTGGGTCGCGCCCATCAACAGGCCTGTGAGGCTGTAGGCGAACAAAGCGATGCCGAAGCTCTTCATGCCGACCAGCTCGAAGAAAGCGAACAGCCCGAGCGCCATGACCACCGCCCCGAACACCATCACCGTGCGCCGGCCCAGACGGTCGGACAGGTAGCCGAACAGCGGCGCGGAGAACACGATGGCGATCGACAAGGTCAGGTCGAAGATCAACGCCTGGGTGCTGCCGAAGCCTACTTGGGTGGCGTAGGTCAGGAAGAAGGTGCTGCCGATGTAGGCAATAGTGCAGTAGCCGAAGGCAATCCCGGTGCACAGCAGCAACTGACGTGGACGCTGACGCAAGGCCTCGGCCAGCGGAGCTCGGACCGGCTTGACTGCCGGCGCGGCAACCGGTGTCGGTGCCTTCAGCCGTGCGTACAGGCCGATCAGCACCAAGGCACCACCGAGCCAGAACGGGATACGCCAGGCAAAGTCCACCAGGTTGTCGTTGAAGGCGGCGCTGACGATGGCGAACACCGCAGCGCCGAGAATCCCTCCGATACCGATGCCCATGCTGGTGAAGCTGCCCCACAGCCCTCGCCTGCCCGGCGGCGCCGCTTCGATGCCGAACAGCGCGGCACCGCCCCATTCGCCTCCGGCGGCAAAGCCCTGGATCAGGCGCAACAGCACCAGCAGGATCGGCGCAGCGACGCCGATGCTGGCATGGCTTGGCAAGCAACCGATGAGGAAGGTGCTCAGGCCCATGAGCAACAAGGTCGCGACCAGCACCTTTTGGCGACCGATGCGGTCACCGTAGTGGCCGAACACCAAACCACCCAGCGGACGGGCGAAGAAGCCTGCGCCAAAGGCGCTGAAGGCCACCAAGGTCGCGGTCAGGTGGTCCATCTGGGGAAAGAACACCTGGGGAAACACCAGCGCAGCCGCAGTGCCGTAGATGATGAAATCATAGAACTCCAGCGCAGTGCCCATGCCGGAGACGCAAAAGGTCCGCAACGCAGACCGGGACGACGCAGGGTTGGAATGTTCCGCATGCATTGTTGTTATTCTCATTGTCAGCGGGCGCCGCCTTGTTCTGGCGGCACCGGGTGGGCTCAGAAGCGTTCGAAGCCAGCCTTGGCCAGTTGCAGCGGCGTGCCCGCCACGTATTCCAACAAACAGCGCTCGGTATCGATCCCCACGCTCAGCAGGGTTTCCCAACGCTCGGTATCAGGCATGGCCATGTCCGGGTGGAAGCAGATCGGTGCGCTGTCACCCTGCGCGCCGCACATGGCTTCGGCACGGGCGCGCAGGTCGGCGCTGCCCATCTGGCCGATCACCTGTTCCAGGTGACCCAGGCGGCACTGGGTGTCGGCGCGGTCAGCGACCTGTTCGCCCAGGCTCAGTTGCGGGTCGAGGAAGTGGTTGGTGTGCAGCAACCAGCCGTCTTCACGCGGTAGCACCAGCGCCGTGCGCTCTGGGCTCAGTTCGATGCTGACGGCGCGCGGGCTGCTGTCTTCGCGAGAGAACACGGTGAGCACGGTGGAGGCGCTGACCCGCGCCGAACGGGCCAGCTCGATAGCTTCCTCTACGCTGCTGGCGTCTTCGAGCAGACGACGGGCAATGGCGTGCACCGGCACACCCCCGCTGTCGTTGTCGCTGGTGTGGTGGAGAATGTTGAAATGCAGGCCCAGGCCTGCGCTGTTCACGCCCAGCTTGGCGAGCATGCCGAATTCGCAGAACAGTTTGACGTTCATGCCACGCTCGGTATGCAGCGCCAGCATCAGGCCGTGGGGGCAGAGGCTGTCGTGCCAGTCCCAGGTTTGCAGGGTCTGCGGCGCGCGTGGGCCGCGCGGCGCATGCACGGTGGTGGAGCATTCGCTGTGACGGGTGCGTGCGGCCAGGACCTCGGTGCGGGCGTTCAGGCTTGCCAGCTGCCACAACGGCAGGTCGACGCCGCGGGCCATACCGATCACCTCGGCCGCCAGGTTCGGGCTCCAGGCTTGCAGGGCTGCCAGGCTGTTTTCGCCGATACGCTGCGCTTCACGCAGGGACACCCCCACCCGCGGGAAGAAATCCAGATAGCGCTGGGTGGTGTGGCGGATCTGCTCGGCAAAGCGCTCGCCGATCTGGCGACCCCGTTCGACGGGCGTGCGGACATCGGTGACTAGGGTATGGATCTTCACTGCGGGGAACTCCTGGTACAGAAGGCTCGAGGCATCGTTGCAGTTCTGGAAAGAATGCGGACACTGGATTCAGGCAACCACCGCTAGCCTAGCGAGCCTCCCCCGCTCGATCATCGCCACAACCTGCACAACTTTTGTGCCTGAGCGGAACAATTGCCTCCCCTACCCGCCTCGACTACAACCCCTGGCTGCGCAATTGCTCGCGCAGTAAGGCGATGAAGGCTTGCACCTTGCGCGTGCTGCGGCGATGGGGCAGGTACAGCACGTGCACCCAGGGTCCGAAGGCGCTCAACGCCCGCCAATAGTCGGGCAGCACCTCCACCAATTGCCCCGTGGCCAGATACGGCGCGGCGCACCAGGTGGGCACGAACTGCAGGCCATGACCATCGAGCAAGCAGGCGAGCAGGAAGTCGAAGTTATCGCTCACCAGCCGAGGCGTGGGCTGGCGCACGCGCAAGGTCTGGCCCTGGTGCTCGACCCACCAGAAGCTGCGGTTGAGCAGAGGGTGGCGCAGCAGCAGCCAGTCGTGCTGGGCGTAGTTCTCCAAGGTGATGGCCTCGCCACGGCCGGCCAGGTAGTCGGGGCTGGCACAGAGGATCACGCGGTTCTCGATCAGTGGCTGGGCGATCAGCTCCGGCTGGTCGGTGGGGCCATCGCGCAGCGACAGGTCGTAACCGCCGTCGATCAGGTCTTCGTTGGCGTCGTTAAGGTTGACCTCCAAACGCACCTGCGGGTGTTCGCGCATGAAGCGAAAGCACACCTGGTTGAGAAACGCCGGGCCAAACGATGGCGGCGCGGTGATGCGCAGGGTGCCACGCAGCTCGTTTTGCAACTGCTCCACCTCCTCGGTCACCAGCTGCAGGTGCATCAAGGCCTGGCGCGCGCCTTCCAGGTACAGGCTGCCGGCCTCGGTGAGCGCCATGCGCCGGGTGGTGCGCTCAAACAAGCGCACCCCAAGCTCGGCTTCCAGGTGGGCAACGGCCTTGGTGATGGCCGAGGGCGTCTTGCCCAACTGCTCGGCCGCTCGGCTGAAGCTGCCGTGCTCGGCGGCGGCGACGAATATGGTCAGGGCCGTCATTTTGTCCATGGTTTCTTCCTGTTCGGCACAAGCGAGGCAATGGAGGGGAGCGTGAGAGTATCCACGCCCTTTTATCAAGCCCGCAAACGGCGCGGATTTGAATAGGCAGCGTGCAGCCTGTGGCTTGCACCGAGGCAATCGTAAGCCAGAGATTGTTTCCTGATCGCGAAAAAAGTTGTGCCTGTCGTCGCATTTAACCGGCCTTGCGCTTTGACTAGGCTGCGGCTCCATCACAACAACAACGAGGCATCGAATGAACCACCTTCTGAAGATGGCGATCAGCGCGGGCCTGGCCTGTACCTCCCTGCACAGCTTCGCGGCAGTGGACGTGATCTTTCACAACGCCAAGGTCTACACCGCCGAGCCGGGCCAGCCGCTGCAGCAGGCGCTGGCGATCGAGGGCGAGAAGATCGTCGCCGTGGGCTCGGACCAGGCTGTGCTGGGCCTGAAGGCCGACGGCACCCGGGTCATCGACCTGGGCGGCAAGGTGCTGATGCCAGGCATGCTCGACTCCCACTCCCATGCCATCAAAGGCGGCCTGCAACTGGAGTTGGCCAACCTGATGGGTGAGCAGATCCCCCTTGATGAACTGGAACAGCGCCTGCGCGCGTGGCGCAAAGATGGCAAGGCAGTGCGTGGCGAATTCCTGGCCGTCGGTGGCGTGCCGGGGACCTACTGGGATGACATCCCGGCCCTGGAGCAGCGCTTCAACCAGGGCGAATGGGCCGAACAGCCAATCCTGCTGGCCGCCAACGACATGCACACCGGCTGGGCCAACCAGGCCCTGCTCAAGCGCGCCAAGATCGATGCCAAGACCATTGCGGCGTTGCCCGCCGAAGCGCGCAGCACCATTGGCCAACACCAGGACGGCACGCCCAACGGATTTCTGGCTGACGCCAGCTACTACCCGGTGACCGACCTGCTGCCGCCGCTGTCCCACGACACCCTGATGACCGCCGGGCGGATGGCCCTGGACTACTCCAGGCAGCTCGGCATTACCGGCTGGATGGATCCGCTGGCCAACGAACTGCCCGGCGCGGATGTGAAGAACGACTCGCTGGGCGTGTTACCGGTCTACAAGGACCTCTCCGAGCGGGGTGAGTTGACGGCCCACATCGCCGCGTTGCTGATGGCCGACGCCAAGGCCCGCCCGACCGACCTGGATGCGCTGGACAAGGTACGCCAGCAGTTCCTCGGCGTGCGCAACCTCACCCTGCCCGGCATCAAGGTATTCGCCGACGGCGTCGCCGAAATGCCGGCGCAGAGCGCGGCGATGCTCGAGCCCTACAAGAACTCCGGCCAACGCGGCGAACTGCTGCTGGACCCGAAGCACTTCGGTGAACTGGTCGATGCCGCCGACGCTCGTGGCTGGCTGGTGCATGTGCATGCCATCGGCGATCGCGCCGTGCGCGAGGCACTCAACGGCGTGGAACAGGCTCGACGCGCACGTCACAGCGGCGTTCCCCATTCGATCACCCACTTGCAAATGGTCAGCGCTCAGGACTATCCGCGCTTCAAGCAACTCGATGTGATCGCTTCGATGCAGTTGTACTGGGCCAGTGCCGACGAGACTAACCTCGATCTGGTCAAACCGTATGTCGACGCGCATGCCTTCGCCCACAGCTACCCGGCCCATTCTCTGTACAAGGCCGGTGCGACCATCGCCGGCGCCAGCGACTGGCCGATCACCACCCCAGAGCCATGGAAGGCGATCTATCAGGCAGTGAGCCGCAAGGGCCCCAAGGGCGTGCTCAATGCTGACGAGGCCATCGACCGGGAAACCATGTTCCAGGCCTACACCCTCAATGCCGCCCGCGCCATGCGCCTGGAACAGCAGGTCGGCTCACTGAAGGCTGGCAAGCAGGCCGACATGATCGTCCTCGACCGCGATGTGTTCAGCGTCGCCCCCGAGGCGCTGCGTGACACCCAGGTGCTGCAGACCTGGTTCGCCGGCAAGCAGATCTACCAGCGCTGACTGCTGCACGGGCAAACCCGCCCCCGCAGGCGCAACACAAATCCCTGTGGGTGCGGATTTGCCCGCCAAAGCCACACCTGCTTCACCGTGCACAACAACAATAATAATTGGAACGTATCGAATGACCGTACGCAACCTTATCGCAGGCGGCCTGCTCATCTGCACCCCGCTGGCCCATGCCATCACCCTCAACGACGACCTCAGCCTCGAGGCCAAGGCTGGTCTGTTCAGCGACTACCGCACCCGTGGCATCTCCCAGACCCAGAACGATCCGGCCCTGCAGGGCTCTGTGACCCTGGCTCACTCCAGCGGCCTGTACGCCGGCGTATGGAGCTCGAACGTCGACTTCGGTTTCGGCAGCAGCACGCGCCAGGAGCTGGACTACTACGCCGGCTACTTCTGGCAAATCAACGACGATGTCACCCTCGACACCTCGTACATCAAATACGTGTACCCGCGCCAGGGCGACTTCAACTACGGCGAATACCATGCCGAACTGCACGCCTGGGGTGTATTGCTGGGTGGCAATTATTCAGACAACTTCAACGGCGACCAGTCGATGCTCTACAGCTATGTGGGCTATACCACCCTGTTGCCATACGACACCGAACTACGGGTGCGCTATGGGCGCAACGACTACAAGGACCCAAGCTGGTTCAGCAATGACGGTGCCAGCCGTGACGACTACCATGAATGGGAAGTGAAGCTGACCCGCACGCTGCTGTCGCTTGATTGGTCGGTCAGCTACATCGACACCGACCTTTCCGAGAGCGAATGCGCCAGCTATCTGGGCTTCAAGGATGTCTGCTCGGCCACCGTGGTGGCCTCGGTCAGCAAGACGTTCTGAACCTGCGAGATGCCAGGAGGTGTACACAATCCCCCCAGGCAATCTTGTCATTTGCCAAGGCTTGAGGCAGGGTCGATACCAAGGAAATCTCTGCCAAAGGAGTCACACCATGTCAAAGCTCTACCCCAGTATCGATCCTGAGGGGCTGGTCGAGTACTCGGTGGTCTACACCGACCGCTCGCTCAACCACATGTCGCAGTCATTTCAAGGCGTGATGAACAACATTTCCAAGACCCTCAAACAGGTCTACAACGCCCAGGCTGTTGCAGTGGTCCCGGGTAGCGGCACGTTCGGCATGGAGGCGGTGGCGCGTCAGTTTGCCACCGGCCAGCACTGCCTGGTGATTCGCAACGGCTGGTTCAGTTATCGCTGGAGCCAGATCCTCGAAATGGGCAACATCCCAGCGGCCACCACGGTGCTCAAAGCGCGACCGGTCGAAGCGGGTCGTCAGGCCGCCTATGCTCCACCGCCTCTGGACGAAGTGCTGGCAGCCATTGAGGCACAGAAGCCGCAGATTGTCTTCGCTCCCCACGTTGAAACCTCATCAGGGATCATCCTGCCCGATGACTACCTGCGGGCCATCGGTGACGCCGTGCATGCGGTGGGTGGCCTGTTCGTGCTGGACTGCATCGCCTCAGGCACGATTTGGGTTGATATGCACAAATGCGCAGTCGACCTGCTGATCAGCGCACCGCAGAAAGGCTGGAGCGCCTCCCCTTGCTGCGCCCTGGTGATGTTCAGCGAGTTGGCCCTGGCGCGCATCGAGCAGACACAGAGCAGCAGCTTTGCCTGCGACCTGAAAAAATGGCTGCAGATCATGCAGGCCTACGAACAGGGCGGACATGCCTACCATGCAACCATGCCCAGCGACGCCCTCGCGCGATTCAACGAAGTGATCAAAGAGATGCAGGCCTACGGTTTCGACAAACTCCGTGGCGAACAACAGACGCTGGGCGATCGGGTGCGCGCCCTGTTGACCGGCAAAGGCATCAAAAGCGTGGCCGCCGCCGGCTTTCAGGCCCCTGGCGTGGTGGTGAGCTACACCGATGATGCCGACATCAAGAGCGGCAAGAAATTTGCCGCCCGCGGTCTGCAGATCGCTGCTGGCGTACCGTTGCAATGCGACGAGCCGGCCGACTTCCAGACCTTCCGTATTGGGCTGTTCGGACTTGAAAAGCTGCACAATATCGAACGCACGGTCAGCACCCTCGAGCAGGCAGTGGACGAGGTGATGGTGAACTAGCGTCGACCGTCAACGGCCCTTCATCAAGGGCCGTTGACGATCACAAGCAGGTTTATGTGAAGCTATCCACCCTGCCCTGCCCCTCGAGAGGCTGTATGTCGATTTTCAACACCAGAACCCTGACGCTGACCCTGACCCTGGCCGTTGTCGGCCTGTTGGGCCTGTCGAATCTGCAGGCCGCCAGTAAACCCACCACCCAGCCGAAACCTGAAGTGAAGGTCGCGGTACTCGGTGGCAAGTTCAGCTTCAACCTACCAGCAGGCTACGATGCCAGCCCGCTGAGCGCTGATGAGCAGCGCAGCGAAGGCGAAGACGCCGTGGGGACGCTGTACGCCAATGCGCAGGAAAAGCGTGTGGTCATGGTGATCGAAAAACCGCTCCCCGAAGCGTCTCGCCCCGGCGACAACGACGATGCCTTCCTCGACGGCGCCGTCAGTGGTTTCGTCGAACGCCAGAGCGCCGGGCTGCCGGACTTTCGACAAACCGGCGAGTCGCGCCTTAGCCGCAACGGCCTGGGTGTGCGACAAGTCGACAGTACCGCGACCCTGGGTGGCGGTAAAACCTTGAACAGCACCTTTATCGCAGGTTCTGGTGATCGCATGGCAGTCATCCAGGTCATTTCCCGCAGCGACGATGCCAGCGGTCATGCTGCGCTGGTCAAGCGAATCGCGGGGCAATAGCAGCCTCAACCTACGACCTCAAATCGGTAGGAGCGGGCTTGCCCCGCGATAGCAATCTGTCAGTCACATCGCATCGCGGGGCAAGCCCGCTCCTACTTGAATCCCGCCCCCAAGACCGTTACCCTGCCAGCGTCGCTGTCAATCCAGCGACCGGGTTTGGTAGCCCGGAAGATAATCAAGGCGCACAAGCGTCCTATCCGAGCAGTTGGCGCTTTTTTTGTGCCCGCTGTTTCGTGTTATGGCGGCTGTGCGTGGGGCGCACTCGTGCGCGCTGGGTTCCTTGATTCCCGGTCTACCAACCTGCGCACAGCCGCCACCCAATCGTTTGGTAGCGATACGTGGCGGCTCCACCAATCAAGGAGTTCCACCATGACAAAAATTGTCCCCGATCCCCCACCCTCCACCACCCAAACCAGCACCACCTTCGGCACCTGCAACGGCAGCCACGATCCACTGTTCGCCGTGCGCGCCGGCGTCTCCTCCGAAGATGCCCTGGTGCATGCCTGCGTCCTGCTCAAAAGCGCCTTTCAAACCAACGCCCACGCCTGTGACAGGGTCAATGCCGAGGTACGCGGGTTGTTGTGGGCAACAGAGCAATCGCTGGAAATGAGCCTGGCACTGGTGGAAGCGGTGTTGGATGAAGTCGAAGCCCGTTCGGCAACCGCGGCGGTAGTGCGTCGTGCGGTGCAGGCGGAACAAGCTTCGGTGCGTTAAGCGCACGAGGGTATAACAGGGCCGCAGATGCGGCCCGACTGGACGACTACATGCTGCCATTGGAAATCGGCATAAATCGGCCAAAAGCAGCCATTAATGAGCGACCGCTTCCGCCCCTTCGCTGCCTATCGGCATCGGTAAAAATTGGCCGATTACTGCCAATAGTGCGCCTCGCTGGTCAAGCCAACTTTAAATCCACAATCAATTTAATGAGCTCCCATCTAAACTGCTTGCTCGACAGCCTCTTAAGATGAACTAAGATAATCACAACTGATTAAAATAAAAATTACCCGGTAATTTTATGGACGACTTAGAGAATAGCCAGCGACTACTATGCTCCGAGCGTGTGCAGCGATGCCAAGCTGAGATGAGGGCCCATCAGTACTGGCTTGATATTTTGACACCGGTTAGATGGCTGATGGTGGGTGGCAGCACGCTACTCTCTGCTTTGGCAGGAGCAACGGTTCTCAGCAAACCAGAGCTATTTGGTGCTCATTGGGATGTGATAGGTGGTGTCCTTGCTCTTGTTTCTGCCGCGCTTATGGGGCTGCATTCAGTTTTAAAATGCGATGCTCATCAAAGTGAGTGCCATAGATTAATACAGGGTTTTTCGAGCTTGGAGTTGGCCTACCAGGCGGCGTCGACAAAGGCCGGTTCGGACTTAAATTCAACATTCAAGAAGCTGGAGGAAAAATTCCAAGACCTAATTGAGAAAGCTAATATTTCACCTCCTGGCTGGTGCCGAAAAAAAGCAGAACGTTGATTTGGGAATACGGATATCGTCCGAACAAATAATGCATGTCTTAGGTACACGCAATCGGACCAAATTTTTACTTGATGACTGGTTTTGGTCGATTGCGACGTAAAGCGAAAGTTAGCAATTGGCCGGTAGCAGTAAATATTGACTGGCAGCTATCGACCCAAAGCTGACTTTCGCGAAGGGCAATTACCGGCCAATAGCTGTCGGTGGCGATAGGCCAAAACTGTTAAAAGCAACGCGATAGCTGAATCATGGATTCTTATCCATCAAGTACCGAGCGATGGTCTCACTGACTTGTTCCGTATGCTGTTTTTGACTCTATTTTCGTACAGCGACAAGTGTTACCTTGTTTCTTTTCCGTTAAATCACCCCCATTTAAAACGGCGCATAATGTGTCAATCGTGGAGTAAATCGTGCGTTATGGCTTTGGCTATGGTATAGCTAAGCGTTAAATGCGTTAGCATTTCGAATTTCTCTCAAAAGAGACTGGCTAGATCGGTGTAGATATCATCCAGTCGATGACTCGTTAGTGGCCGTAACATAGGAGCAAATAAGTTGATTGATATGGATCTCAAGAGCCTAAAATTTAGGATGACTGATACAAACAACATCCGGCCAGAGCGTGTTTCGCAATCTGATAACTCTGTCACTGTCAAAAATGTTTCTCTCGTTGAGGCCCATTTTCGTGAAATCGAGAAAGTTATTGTCCGTAAGATATCATCATCAGAAGCAGTTGTTGGGTGTGTTGCTTGGTTAACCAGTTATGCAGTGCTTGATGCATTGGCGAAACTGAATGGAGGATGCTCTATCGTTCTACAAAAAGAGGATTTTCTGCGGCCGGATGTCGATCACACACCAACCTCATACAAAACGGTTCGTCAAAAATATGCATTACTGAAGGCGTTGGCGCCCTACTCATATGGTGAATTTCAAAAGAGTACGTTGGAATATTTGGATGATGGGGGTGAGATTGCCGACATAGCTATTCGATGTGTTGGGTATCGTCGCTTAACTGGTAAAGTACACCCTCTAATGCATCATAAGTTTTTAGTTTTCCTAAAGCCGGAAGATTGTGGCTACCCGCCTAAACCTTATGCGGTATGGACGGGATCATTTAACATGTCCGTAAATGCGACTCTTTCGCTGGAGAATGGACTGTTTATCGAGAGTGAGGAACTGGCGAATGCCTACTTTAATGAATGGTATAATACTCTAATGATTTCTGAGGAGTTGGACTGGAAAGTAGAAACGCCACAGCCTACGATTCAGTATAATATTCTGGATTCAAATGTCCTGCCTTGAAGAGGCTGGTGGGTGTGTGCTTTTGTGCGAAGCTTTGTTTTTGGAGCAACTGTTAATTGAGCAGCGACTAAAGAGTCGTGTTGGTTACACGTACACTCTTGGCCGATTGTTGCCCACCGCTGGACCAGCGCCAGAAGCTCTTTATTCACAATTTAGTAGTGTTCCATCGTGGAAAAAATGCACGGATCGAGAGCCAGCAGAATAAGAGCCGGAGCTTGTTTGTCGTAACTCTCCGTGTCTTGATAGGCGTTTGAGCCGTTCTGCTCGCGATATGCTGGGAGCGCAGTGATCAAGGCGACTCTGATCTTCTTTTACATCGAGCGCAAGGTCTGGCGGCACCTTGGTTTCCAGGGTCCATTCGACCTGAAGATGCTGAAACCTCTTGTAGTCCTCGATTGAGACATATTCTTGCAGTTGGGTTCGAAGGCCAAGTTTCTCGCCCTTCGCGCCTACGATGCCACTAAATTCGGAAAGCTCGATTGGTTTGCTGAAGACTCTGAAGCCATCCAAGTCGACGAAGTAGATGATGAGTTGTGCTTTCTGGTTTCGTTCAGCCAAACGAGGGTCCGATAGGTAGGCTGGATATCCGACGACATCTACGGATAACAAAAGCTTCCCGGACACAACCTTTGTTTTAGCCTGAAGTTGTAAGCCGAGATTCGTGCTGAGGTCTGCTGACCACTCCTTAATGGTCTCGTACTGCTTGGCCTGGCTGCTCCTGTAGCTATCGGTTGCCCAGGAGAAAAGCACGATCGAAATCGCGAGAGCTAAACCTGCAAGGAAGAGGCCTGTGGTGAGTTTCGCTGCAGCGAGAAGAAAGCTCTTCATAATGAAGCCTAGCTACTATTGGGCGACATTACTGTCGCATTAAGACACTACAGCAATGTCGTATACGTTCTTTGTCGTCCCATAAACCCTGGCTTAGCTAGGAGGGAGTCGCAGCAAACGCGACATAGCCCAAAGAGAAAAGCTACATGGATGACCGCGAGTTCGACGCGGTAAAGATTCAGCGCAACAACGAGACGCTACCAATTTGCCACGAACCTGTCTACCGACTGCTTCTGGCCGATAGCAGCCGTTAACGGCAGGCAGAAAACACCCATCACTGCAGACCCTGTTGCCAAGCAGGCACCGCAGTGGATATCCCGCACTTCCCCCGTGTACGCACCGGTCCGGCACCTCGTCCAAAGCCCCCCTGGTATTGCCATCCCCCTGCCCGCAGTGGGATCATTCGTATTTGCAACCAATTCTCATTAAAGGCCCTCCTGTGTCGCCCACGTTGCTCCTTGCTGAAGACGATCCGTACCTGCGTCAAGACCTGGAACGTCACTTCCAGCGCCGAGGCTTTACCGTCACTGCCTGCGAAACCGGCACTCAGGCGTTGAGTGCGGTGCAGCGGGGTGGTTTTGATTTGCTGCTGCTAGACATCATGCTGCCGGGCGTCGATGGCCTGCGCCTGTTGGACGAGCTGCGTCGCGATCAGTCGGTGCCGGTGATGTTGATGTCGGCACTGGGCGCCGAGCAGGACCGTATCAGTGGTTTTACCCGTGGCGCAGATGACTACTTGCCCAAGCCGTTCAGCCTCGCCGAGCTTGATGCGCGGGTCGATGCGCTGTTGCGCCGTGTTGCCCTGGACAGACGCCAGGCCCAAGCCAGCAACGACGCTGGATTGACCCTCGACCAGAATGCCCAGGATCTTGTGCATCAAGGTCGCAGCGCCGGGCTTACCGGTTCCGAGTACCGTTTGTTTGCCACCTTGCGCGCCCATCCCGGGGAAGCCTTGAGCAAGGCCTTTCTCTATCAGACGGTGCTGCACCGCGCCTTTACCAGCCTGGACCGTGGCCTGGACGTGCACGTGTGCAATCTGCGGCGTAAGCTGGCCGATATCGGCGCGCAGCATTTGCAGATCCAAGCGGTGCGTGGCCAGGGTTATATCCTGGTCGACGCGCAGATGTCCTGATGCGTCGTCACCCCCTGCTGTGGAAGCTGGCGGCGTTGCAGGTTGGCTTTTGTCTGCTGCTGACGTGGTTGATCTGGACCTGGGGCTTGTCGGTCGAGCGCAGCACGTACTTTCTCAGCCCGGCAGATCAGCAGTACCTGGCGCGCTATGCACAGCAAGCCGAGGCCGCTTGGCACAACGATGGCGCTGCCGGTGTCGAGGCCTATCGCAATCAACTGCAACGCGCCGAAAATACCTGGGTGGCCGTGGTCGGCCCGCGCCTGGAGAGCCTTGGCAACACCGCGCTGAGCGCCGAGGAAGCTGGACATCTGACCTTCATGCGCAAGCTCGATTGGCCGATGAGCCGACGCCTGCAAGATGAGCTGCCGTACGTCAGTATCGAGTTTCCCGAGCGGCCAGCCGATGGCCGCCTGGTCATCCAGTTGCCTGAACGTCTGCTACCCACCGGCCTGACACCCTGGACCCATATCATCACTCACGGGGTAGCGCCTACGTTGCTCGCCTTGCTGTTGGGCCTGGCCCTGTACCGTCAGTTGGTGGTGCCGCTGAACCGCTTGCGCTCGCGCGCCGATGCCCTGCGCGCCGACGACCTCGAGAGCCCGGGCCTGCCCTTACAAGAGCGGCGCGACGAACTGGGCGAGCTGGCTCAGGCGTTCGAACACATGGCCAGGCGCCTGCGCCAGAGCCTTGAACAGCAACGTTTACTGTTGCGCACCTTGTCTCACGAACTGCGTACACCACTGGCGCGGCTGCGCATCGCCCATGACAGCCACTTGCCGCCCGAGCAACTGCGTGAGCGCTTGGGCCGTGAAGTGGACGATATGCAAAAGCTGTTGGTCGACACCCTCGACTTGGCTTGGATGGACACCCAACACCCGCAGTTGCCCACAGAACCGGTGCTGGTGCTTTCGGTCTGGGAAGCGCTGTGCGAAGACGCCTGCTTCGAAAGCGGCTGGGCGCACACCCGCCTGCCCTGCACGCTTGGCACCGACTGCCAGGTGCAGGCCCACCTGAACAGCCTGGCTCAAGCCATGGAAAACCTGTTGCGCAACGCCATCCGCCATTCACCGCCCAGCGGTGTGATCAGCCTCGACGGTTGGCGCGAAGGCGATCACTGGCACCTGCGTCTGCGCGACCAGGGCCCGGGCGTGCCCGAGGCCGATCTGGAGCGTGTTTTCGCGCCCTATCAGCGCCTGGCCGACAGCGGTGCGGGTTTCGGCCTGGGGCTGGCCATCGCCCGGCGCGGCATCGAACTGCAAGGCGGGCGCCTGTGGGCCAGCAATGCGCAACCAGGTTTGTGCCTGCATATCGTGTTGCCAGCAAGCGACAAATGTTTAGAAAGTTAATGAGCTTTACTCTCAAATAAGACTGACTAT
This sequence comes from Pseudomonas sp. NUPR-001, assembly GCF_052147955.1. Taxonomy (NCBI): domain Bacteria; kingdom Pseudomonadati; phylum Pseudomonadota; class Gammaproteobacteria; order Pseudomonadales; family Pseudomonadaceae; genus Pseudomonas; species Pseudomonas sp. NUPR-001. Next base: position 2,487,520 of record NZ_CP197353.1, on the reverse strand, counting down.
CATCTGCGACCTCTTACCTTCCGCACGATGTTCCGGAGATCGAAGATGTCGCCCCGTTCGCTGCCCCTCGCCCCTTTTCTGCTGCTGACCAGCTGCCTGCTGGCCAATGCTGTGCAGGCTGCCACCACTGCGTCACAACCCGTCGAGCTGGAAAGCCAGAATGTGGTGGCCACAGCGCTGGAAGAGACCAAACAGGCCCCTGGCGTGTCGGTGATCACCGCAGAAGACATCAAGAAACGCCCTCCGGCCAATGACCTGTCGCAGATCATCCGCACCATGCCTGGGGTCAACCTGACCGGTAACTCCACCAGCGGCCAGCGCGGCAACAACCGCCAGATCGACATTCGCGGCATGGGCCCGGAGAACACCTTGGTTCTGGTCGACGGCAAACCTGTCAGCAGCCGCAGCTCGGTGCGCTACGGCTGGCGGGGTGAGCGCGATTCGCGCGGCGATACCAACTGGGTACCGGCCGACCAGGTCGAGCGCATCGAAGTGATTCGCGGCCCGGCAGCCGCACGCTACGGCTCCGGGGCCATGGGTGGGGTGGTGAACATCATCACCAAACAGGCGACCAGCGGAACCCACGGCAACGCCACGGTTTACCAGAACTTCCCCCAGCACGGTGACGAAGGCGCGACCAAACGCATGAGTTTCGGCCTCAACGGGCCGCTCACCGACAACCTCAGCTATCGCGTGTACGGCAACGTGGCCAAGACTGACGCGGATGACTGGGACATCAACCAGGGCCATGAGTCGGCGCGCACCGGCAACCAGGCCGGCACCCTCCCAGCGGGCCGCGAAGGCGTACGCAACAAAGACCTCAATGGCCAACTGACCTGGCGCCTGAGCCCGGAACAGAGCCTGGCATTTGAAGCAGGCTTCAGCCGTCAGGGCAACATCTATACCGGCGACACGCAGAACACCAACTCCAATGCCAACGTAAAAAGCATGCTCGGCAAGGAAACCAACCGGCTGTACCGCGAAAGCTACGCCCTCACCCACAACGGTGACTGGGACTTCGGCAGCTCCATGGCCTACCTGCAATACGAGAAAACCCGCAATTCGCGCATTAACGAAGGCTTGGCCGGCGGCACCGAAGGTATCTTCAGCAGCACCGACTTCTACACCTCGACCCTGCGCGACCTCACGGCACATGGCGAGCTTAATCTGCCACTGCACGCCTGGCGCGACCAGACCCTGACACTGGGCGCCGAGTGGAGCCAGCAAAAGCTCGATGACCCAAGCGCCAACACCCAGTCAACCAGCGAAGGCGGCGCCGTCGATGGCCTGGCCAGCAGCGGCCGCGACACCACTTCGCAGGCGCAGATCGTCTCGTTGTTTGCCGAGGACAACATCGAACTGTTGCCCGGCACCATGCTCACCCCGGGCCTGCGCTTTGACCATCACAGCATCGTCGGCGACAACTGGAGCCCCTCGCTCAACCTGTCGCATGCGCTGACAGACACCCTGACCCTCAAGGCCGGTATCGCGCGCGCCTACAAAGCGCCGAACCTGTACCAGCTCAACCCCGATTACCTGCTCTACAGCCGAGGCCAGGGCTGCTACGGCCAAACCACCAGTTGCTACCTGCAGGGCAACGAAAACCTCGATGCCGAAACCAGCGTCAACAAAGAGCTGGGGATCGAGTTCAAGCACAACGGCTGGGTCGCCGGGCTGACGTACTTTCGCAACGACTACAAAAACAAAATCGACTCGGGGCTAAGCCCTGTCGGCAGTGCCAGCGGTGGCACAGGCGCCAACGCCAACGCTGCGGTCTATCAGTGGGAGAACATTCCCAAGGCCCTGGTAGAGGGACTGGAAGGCACTTTGACCATTCCGCTGAGCGCGCAGCTGACCTGGAGCAACAACCTGACGTACATGCTGCAATCGAAAAACAAAACCACGGGCGAAACGCTGTCGGTGACGCCGGACTACACCCTCAACTCGATGCTCGACTGGCAGGCCAACGAAGATCTGTCGATGCAATTGAGCGTCGCGTGGTACGGCAAGCAGACACCGAAAAAGTACGACTATCATGGTGATCGGGTAACCGGCAGTGCCAACGACCAGCTTTCGCCCTACGCGTTGGTGGGTATCAGCGGTACCTACGCCATAACCAAGAACCTGAGCCTGACCACCGGGATGGACAACCTGTTCGACAAACGCTTGTTCCGGGCCGGCAACGCTCAAGGCGTCAACGGCATCGAAGGCGCTGGCGCTGCCACCTACAACGAACCAGGTCGCACGTTCTACACCAGCCTGACTGCGTCCTTCTAAGCTGTTAACGCACCGCCTGCCTCACGATCAGTCGGTGCCTTGGCATGAAGCCACAACGAGAACGCCACATGAACAAGACCCCCTTACTATTGGCGTGGGCACTGAGCTTAGTGACGTGCGGCCTTACTCAGGCGCAGCCGGTGCACGAGCAGAAGATGGACACCAGCCTGTTGCAGCATCAGGAACTGGCGTATTTCTTCACGTCCCTGCATCTGAACTCTGCCGACGGCAAGCGTCACTATCAGCTGTGGGTTGGCCGCCCCGACCGCCCCGCCCCCGCTGCAGGCTACCCGGTGCTGTGGATGCTCGACGGCAATGCCGCCATCGGCGCCTTGAGCCCCGAGCAATTGCACACCCTCGCCAAAGGCCAGGCACCGCTGCTGGTTGCCGTGGGCTATGAAACCGACCAGCGCATCGAGCGCAGTGCACGCACCTACGACTACACCCCACGCTTGCCTGGGAAAAGCGAACAACTCGACCCGCTGACCGGACAGCCCAGTGGTGGCGTGGATGAGTTTTTCGACTTGCTGAGTCAACGCATGCGCCCGATGGTGGCCAACGTTGCGCGGATCGATAACAGCCGGCAAACACTCTGGGGCCACTCCTACGGAGGGCTTGCGGTGCTGCACGCGCTGTTCACCCGCCCACATGAGTTCAGCACCTACGCGGCCGCCAGCCCTTCGCTATGGTGGCATGACGGCGCAATCGTGCAGGAAGCTGCAGGCTTACAGCAGCGGCTGGGCAACACGCATGCGCACCTGCTGCTGATGCGCGGTGGTGAGGAACCTTCACAGCCACGGGGGCCAAGCCAAGGCGATGCCGAGCGTCCAGCGCGCGAATTGGGTGAAAACCTGGCGACTGTGCCGGGGCTGAACGTCACCTTCAAACGCTTCGATGGCCTGGGGCATGGGCCGATGCTGCCAGCCTCGCTTGGCTGGGTGATAGCGGGGATGTCCGAGTAAGGTGGGAACACCTGGTACCCGCTGTGGGGGCGGGCTTGCCCCGCGATAGCGATCTCCCTGTCATATCGCATCGCGGGGCAAGCCCGCTCCCACCGAGCCTCTAATCCCCCCCAGAGCGGCCTCTGATGACCGGCTGCTATCTGACCGGGTCAGTAGCTGGCGCGCAGGGTGAGCGTAAAGTTGCGCGGTTCACCGTAGAAGTTGCCGTTCGCGGAGGTGCCGACGGTCTGGTAGTACTTCTTGTCGAAGATATTGTTGGCATTGACGGTCGCTGACCAGTTTTTATCGATCTGGTACTCCAGGCTCGAACTCCAGATGGCGTAGCCGGCTTGGATAAACTTGAACGCTTCGGCGGCACCGTCGTACTGCCCGCTATCCGGGTTGAAGGCGTTCACTGTGCCACTGCGGCCGTTGCTGCTTTGTGCGGTGACACCCATGCCCGCTTTCCACTTCTCCAAATCGCCTGGCAGACGGTAGGTGCCCCACAGTTTGAACAGATGCTTGGGCGTGACCGCCGCGTAAATGGCGCGACTGTCGTCATTGGCTTTGTCGATGGTGTGGTTATAGGTATAGCCGGCGAAGAGCTCGAGCCCTGTCAGCACTTCACCGCTGATCTCGGCGTCGAAGCCCTCGCTGATCACTTTCCCTTGGTTCAAGAAACAGCAGTTATACGCGCCGAACGCCAACGGGTAGCGCGGGTCTTGGATAGCGGCGCCCTCCTGCTCGATACGGTAGACCGCGAAGCTGGTGTTGACCTTGTCATCGAAGATCAGGCCTTTGAGGCCGACCTCATAATTCTTCGATGTAGCCGCGTCCAGAGTCTGGTTCGGGTATGCCTGCTGAAGGAACTGCGGCTTGTAGGTCTCGGCGTAACTGACGTAGGTGGTCCATTGCGTGGTCAGGTCATACGTCAGCCCTGCGTAAGGCGTGGTCACGCCTTTTTCTTTGAACCGGCGATGGTACGGGGCTGGGTCGTCCAGTACGTTGCCGAAGTCGTCAAAGAAGACTTCCACGTCTCGGTATTTGTAGGTTGCAACACGGGCGCCGAGTATCAGCTTGGTGCTGTCGCTCAGCGACAGACGAGTCATGCCGTAATAGCCGTACTTCTCGGTCGTGTTGTCATCGGTCTTGTTCGGCAGGCTCCCCAGGTCGGCTGGGCGTTCGAGGTCGAAGATATTGACCGGGAGGAAGTTGTCGTTGCCCCAGCGCTGCACGGTATAGCCATCGGCATGGGAGTAGTCGGCGCCTAGCAACACGTCGTGACGCAAGTCGAACATGTCGAAGCCGCCTTTGAAGTAGCTGTTTATTCCTTTGCGCTCCAGGCCCGTCTTGGCTGGGAAGTGCAGCCATATTGGGCCCTGCAAGGTGACTGGATCGACCGCGCCGTTGGCGAACAGCGAGTTGGCGTCGCGATCCATGTCCATGTAAGTCAGGTCGCTGGTCCAGACCCAGTCCTCGTTGAAGTTGTGATCGAGCTTGAGGTAGGCCTGTTTGGTCTTGTCGTGCACGGTGTCCCAGGTGGTGACGAACGCAGTTTTGCGCGATAAGCCGATGTCGTCGCCGTTCTTGTAGCGCGGCAGGCCGCCGAAGTTGGAGATACCTTCGCTTTCCTGGTAACTACCGCCGATGGTGAGTAGGGTATTGGGACTCAGGTCGAACTCTAGCGATCCGTAGAATAGATGCTTCTCCATATTGGCCACGTCGTAGAAGAACTTGTTGTTCTGGTAGGCCATGCCCAGCCTGCCCCGAATGTTGCCGGCCTGGGTGAGAGGACCGGTGGCGTCGAGTTCGGTACGATAGGTGTCCCAACTACCGGCCGAGGTGGAGAACTTGAGTTGGTTGTGGTCCAGGGCGCGCTTGCGCACCAGGTTAATACTGCCGCCCGGGTTGCCGCTGCCGGAATAGAGTCCGTCGACCCCACGAAGAAACTCGACATGGTCATATTGCGCCAGATCCAACTGGCTGATCGAGCCATAGCCGGAAATCGACGTGTCCATGGGCGCGCCACCGTCGAACTGAATGTTCGACACAGCGAAGCCACGAGAGAAAAAGTTAGTGTCGTTGCCCAGCGAAGAGCCGGAGGCACCGTTCTTCTGCAGGGTGACACCCGTGGTCTTGTCCAGTGCGTCGGTCAGCGTGGTGAGGTTTTGGTCCTCGATGCGTTGGCGAGTAACCACGGATACCGAGTGAGGGACTTCCTTGATTGACTGGGCGACTTTGCTGCCGACGATGGTGGTGCCAGTTGTGTAAGAACCGGTGTTCTCAGTAGTGTTGCCTAGCCCTTGGCTCTCGATGGTGGTCGCGTCGAGCTTGACGGCGCTGCCTTCGCCCTCCTGTTTGTACAGATAGGCCTGGTTATTTTGCGCTAGGGTGAAGTTCAGCCCTGTCCCCCGGAGCAATTGCGTCAGGGCCGCGGCAGGCGTGTAGTAGCCACGCACCGCTGTCGATGTCAGGTCGCGGGTCAATTGACCGTCGGCGAACAACTGGATACCGCTAATGGCCGACCACTCCAGGATCGCCGCATCCAGTGCCTGGGCTTCAATGCTGTATTGGCGGTCCGTTGACTGCGTGATGCTGCTGGGTTGCGCCAAGATCGCCTCGGGCAATGCGGCCAAGCAGCCCAAGGCACCAACAAGCACCAAGGGTTTGAAGCGTACGAGCACTGGCGTATCGGACGCCAGGCGCAGGGGGCTATTGAACATTGGGTAGTGGATTCCGTCGTATTGGCAGCGTTATTCGCAAATCATTCCCGTTTGCGATAAGCCTTATGACGGACGGCGAAGAAAAGACAACGATGCCTGATCTATTTTTTTTCGACTTTTTTTTCGTCGACGCGGATCAGTGTGAGCCAAGGGCCGACAGTGGTGATTCGAAGCGGCAGGATCACTTGTAGACTATCCAGAGCCTGTACCGGATTGCGGGCATCGAACGCGGCCGTCACCGACAGCTCCTGGAGAGCCTTATCACTCATGAGCAAGTGAGCCTCGGAATAGCGCTGTAACTGCTCGATGACCTGAGGCAATGGCGTGTCTTTGAAGACTAGGCGCTGTTCTCGCCAGGAAAGCTGCTGACTCACATTGATGGCTTGGCTAGTGCTCAGGCCGGCGTGGCCGAAGCTCAGCGCTTGGCCTTCTTCAACATCTGCCTGCTTGCCGTTATGCGTCAGCCTGACCGCGTGCTCGGTCACCACCACCTGGCCCTGGTCGCCATCAAAGCGCACATCGAATGCGGTACCCAAAGCACGAAGGCTGCTGTCTCCTGCCTCGACGATGAAGGGCCGCTCGGGGTTGGCCGCGACCTTGAACCAGGCCTCGCCCCGGTACAGCCGAATTCGCCGCTCACCCGCGCTGTACTTCACATCCAGTGAGGTTTGCGGTGCGAGTTGCAGGGTCGAGCCGTCATCCAGTTGCCAACTGCGCGTCTGCGCCACGGTGGTCCGGTAGTCAGCCCATCGTTCAGGGCCGAGCGCAACCAACGTCACCCCTAGCAATAGTGCAGCAGCACTGGCCCAACCTACCCAGGCCGTGGCAGCTCTGCGACGCGGTGCCGTGGGATTAGCGTTGGCATAAGCCCGGGCGATGAGCGTGGTGCCCCCCCATACCTGGCATGCTCGCTGCCAGGCTGGCGGGTGAGAACAATCCGCTGCCAACCAGCGCTCGAACGCCTGGCGATCATCCTCGGTCGCGCTCGTGTCGTGCAAGCGCACGCACCATTCCAGCGCCTGGTCGAGAGGGCTTGGTATGTCTTGTCCGGACATGCGCGAAGGTACTGACGGGCCGTTGGGAGGCCGATAGTCTACCGGTCCTTTCATTGCATTGCCTGCTCAATGCATTTCAGCGCCTTAACCATCTGCGAGACCACAGTGCTCTTTGAGATGTTCAAGCGCTCGGCCACCTGCTGGTGGTCCAGTCCTTCAAGACGGCAAAGGATAAATACCTCGCGGCAACGCGGCGGCAGGTTCTCGACAACCGTGACCAGTCGCTGCAGCTGTTTGCTTAGCTGCACCGAGTGTAAGGGGTCAATGCTGTGCGCTGGCACTTGCTCGACGATCTCGGGATCGGCCTGTACCTCAATGCCCAATGCCTGACGGCGACGTATATCCAGGCCAAGGTTACGGGCAATGCGGAATATATAGGCGCGGGGGTTGCCGATGTGTTGGTTCAGTGCGCGGCTTGCGACGCGTAGCCAGGTTTCCTGGGCGATGTCTTCGGCAAGATTGGTGTTTCCAAACTGACGAACCAAGTAGCCGTGGAGCGCTTCGCGATTCTCCATGAACGCAGCTAACAGGTCTTCGCGATCTTGCGACATTCGCCTTAAATCCAGTGCACCCTCGACAGGAGAAAAGTCTAACATTGAATGAAAAGTATTCTCAATGTGCTGGCTGACGCAAGCCTGATAGTTCGGCCTTTTCAGAGCTTGCCTCATAGTGGGAATTACATGCGCAGTCTCATGCCTGAAGCTGGCCATCTGATGATGCTTGAACAGCCTCAGGCATTTGCACAGACGATTGCGCAGATTCTCGATAACGGCTGATCAAGCCCCGCTATCGCGCTCCGGGTAATTGAGCACGAACTGCACGTGTGCTTTCACGCCGGTCGCCAGGGTAGCGTCATCGGCGACGAAGTACGGGCTGTGGTTGTTGGCCACCTTGCTCATGTCTTCGCCCACAGGCGTGGCGCCGAGGAATACAAACAGGCCCGGCACTTTCTGTGCGTAGAAGGCAAAGTCTTCGCTGGGCGACAGCGATGCGGGCAGGCGCTCTACTTTGCCGGGCGCGGCTTTTTCCAGGGCGGGCAGCATGGCCTGGGTCAGGGCCGGGTTGTTCACGGTTACCGGCGCATACGGCACCAACTGCAGGCTGGCTTTGGTCGCGTAGCTGCTGGCGATGCTTTCAACCATCGACGGCATTTTCTCGAGGATGCCAGCGCGGATGTCCGGGTGGTTGGAACGGATGGTCCCGGTCATTACCACCGACTGCGGAATGATGTTGCTGGCAGTGCCGCCATTGATCGAACCCACGCTGATCACGCCCATGCCCTTGGTCAGGTCAGTGCGTCGGCTTACCAGGGTCTGCAGGCCGTTGACGATCTGTGCGCTGGCGACAATCGGGTCGGTGCCGGTCCAGGGTGCGGATCCGTGGGTCTGGTTGCCGCTGACGGTGATGCGGAATTCGTCATCGCTGTTCAGCACCGGGCCGTCTTTGTAATACAGATGCCCGGTCGGGTAGCCGGCCATGACATGCACGCCAAACACGGCTTCTACCTTCGGCGAGTCGAGCGCGCCGTCGCGAATCATGGCGCGGGCGCCGGCCACGCTCTGGGTGTCGAAGTCGTCGGCATCTGCCGCGCCCTCCTCCGCTGGCTGGAACAGGAACACCACGGTACCGGCGACCTGCTCGCGGTGCTCGGCCAGTACCTTGGCCGCGCCCAGCAGCATGGCGGTGTGGGTATCGTGACCACAAGCATGCATCACGGGCACAGTTTTGCCCAAGCGCACACCTTGCGCCTTGCTGGCGAACGGCAGGCCGGTCATTTCTTCTACCGGCAAGGCATCCATGTCGGCACGCAGGGCAATCACCGGGCCGGGCTTGCCGCCTTTGAGCACGCCCACCACGCCGGTCTTGCCAACACCGGTACGTACCTCAATACCCGCTGCACGCAGCTGCTTGGCCACCAGCGCCGAGGTGCGCAGCTCCATGTTGCCCAGCTCCGGGTGCTGGTGGATGTCGTGGCGCCACTCGATCACTTGCGGGTTGACCGCCGTCACTGCGGCTTCGACCCAGTCGGTCTGGGCCGCCTGGCTCGCCGAGGCGACCAGCACACTCAAAAGACTGAAGGATAAACAGGCAGGTTTGATTCGCATGGTTGAAGCTCCGCTGAAGTATTGTTGTTGTCGGATTTTTACTGATTGGCTGAGGTGACCCGCCGCGCAGGTCACCCTGGGCATTACGCTTAGAAGAGGCGCAGCGGCCATTCGACGATGATCATGTGCATGCTGATGTCGCCGTCTGGCTGACCGCGCATGGCGTTGTGGTAACCCTCGCGCAGGCGCACTTTCATGCCTTTGGCGCTGCCGCTCTGCACCACGTAGCGGGCTTCCAGGTCGAGTTCCTGATGCTGTGCATCGTCAGCCGCCGACCAGGCCTGGAAGTTGGGATTGGGGGAGGTGCTGATGTCGTAGCCGTACACGTAGCGACCCATGAAGCTCAAACCCGGCACGCCGTAGGGCGTCATGTCCAGGTCGTAGCGCAGTTGCCAGGACTTTTCGTTGGGGCCGTTGAAGTCCGAGGCCATGACCGGGTTGCTCAAGTAGATCGAGTTGCCGAAGGCGCCAGAGCCGTTGTTGCCAAAGCCGATGTAGTCGAACGGGGTGTCGCCGATGATCCGCTGAAAGCCAAGGCTGACCTTGTGGTTGAGCCAGGTATAGGCAACCTGGGTGGAGAACGCCGTGGTATCGATGTCACCGGCCAGGGCCTGGCCTGCGTCGTTGGTGCGGTAGCCGTTCACATCCAGGTCGATCCGCGACGCGCGGTCGAGGGTCCAGCTGTAGGTGCTGCCCAGGTAATACTGGTGCCACAGGTCTTCGAAGTCAGCGCCATAGGTGCTCATCGACCAGTGATCATTCAACGCATAGCGCCCACCGGCAAAATCCACCGCGCGCGTTTCGATGTTGGCGTAGTTGGCCCACAGCCCGCCTTTGCTGCTGGTCGAAGACGGCTCGGTGCCGGCGGTGAAGTGCCCGCCTTCAAGCAGTAGCCCGGCGATGTCCTGGCTACTCAGCAAAAAACCGGTGGCGGTGCTGGGGAATACGCGGGTGTCGGAGGTGGCGAACACCGGGTTGGTCACCTGCATCTGCCCATAGCGCAGCTGGCTTTGCGCATAGCGCGCCTTGATCAGCGCACCGGCCCTGCCAAAACTGCGCTGGGCTTCGCCGTGTTTGTTCATCTGAACGGTGCCGTAGCCGGCATGGCCGTCGCCACCATCGAGCTTGAAGCCACTGTAGGCAAAGGCATCAACGCCCAGGCCCAGCGTGCCTTGGGTGAAGCCGGAGGCAAAATTGGCTTTCAATCCCAGCGACACATCGCGCGGGTCGCGTCGGTTATGCGGGCGGCGGTCATGACCGTCGCCTTTGATCTGGTTATTGAGGATCACCGAGCGGGTGCTCAGGGTCAGCTCGCTGTCTTCGATAAAGCCGTGTTCAGCCGCCGTTGCCAGCAGCGGAAAAACAGCCACGCAGGCAACCGCCAACGGCCGCGAAGTCGAGAGAAAGGTCATGCAGTTATCCATCGCAAGGGGCGCTTTGAGCGCTTGTTGTTATTGTTCAACCGCCTTTTGCAGACGGCTCAGTTCAACGGTTGGCCGGCGGTCTCCTTGACCAGCGAGAGTCCGGCCAGGGTGGCGCTTACGCAGAGCATCACGTAGAACGCCGGAGCATGGCTGTCACCGGTGAGGCTGATCAGGCCGGTGGCAAAGAACTGCGCGAAGCCGCCGAAGATCGACACGCCCAGGCAGTACACAATCGACAGCCCGGAGGCGCGAATGGCCCGCGGGAACAGCTCGGTGAGCATCACCACCGACGGCCCGGTGATCAGCACCAGAAAGAACGTGCACACCAGCGATACCGACAGCAAGGCGAGCAGCGTCGGGTAATGGGTCATCAGCACGAATGCCGGGTAGATCAACAGCAGCATCGGAATACTGCCGAGCACGATGGTGCGGCGTCGGCCAATGCGGTCACTGAGTTTGCCCGCCCACAGCGACAGCACGATCTGCACCAAAGCGCCCAGGCATGAGGCGCCGATGCCCATGGACATCGGCAGCTTGAGCACGGCGACGCTGTAGTTGGTCATGTAGTCGAGCACGATGTAGCTGCTGGCAGTGCCGCCAATGGTCATCAGTACACCGGCAACCAGCACACGGCGGTATCGGGTAAAGATCAGCTTCAGCGCTGGCGTCCGTACTTCGCCCGGTGCTTCTTGCTCTGCGGTTTCCTGCAAGTGGCGGCGAATGTACACACCTAGCGGCAGAATCAGCAGACCGAGCAGGAACGGCATGCGCCAGCCCCAGCTTTCCAGGGCTTCGGCACTCAGGCTCAGGGTCAGCGCCAGGCTCACCAGCGAGCCCAACAGAAAGCTCAAGCCCTGGCTGAAGAACTGCCAGCTGCCGTAAAAGCCGCGGTTGTGGTCGCCTGCGTACTCCATCAGCATCGCCGTCGACGCCCCCACTTCGCCGCCAATGGCAAAGCCTTGCACCAGGCGTGCAGCGACAATCATCAGCGGCGCTGCCAGGCCGATTTGCGCATAGGTTGGCGTGCAGGCCAGCAGCGCCGAGCCGATGGCCATGAGGCTCAAGGTCAGTAACATCGCCGGGCGACGGCCGACACGGTCGGCATAAGCACCAATGATCACCCCACCCAACGGGCGCATCACAAAACCCAGGCCGAACGTCGCCAGCGCCAGCAACAGCTGGCTGATCTCACTCTGCGCCGGGAAATACTGACGGCCGATCAGCGTGGCGAAAAAGCTGAACACCGAGAACTCGAAGAACTCCAGCGCCGAACCAACGGTGATCGCGGCAATCGCCCGGGCACTGATCGGCGGGCGCACAACGGCGGCAGGCGCCGCCTGCATAACGGTAACAGACATGACAACTCCTCTGGCCCGCAGCACTCACGGCTGCGCGACCGGCAGGCGGTGAAATTCAGACCAGATAGGATTCGACCAGACGCACCCAGTAGCTGGCGCCCAGGGCCAGGCAGTCGTCGTTGAAGTCGTAACCGGGGTGATGCACCATGCAGCCCCCCTCGCCGTCGCCATTGCCGATCAACAGGTAGCTGCCGGGGCAGTGCTGGAGCATCACGGCAAAGTCTTCGCTGCCGGTCAGCGGCTTGCTGTCGCTGATCACCCCATCGCTGCCCAACCAGTCCAGCGCCACCTGGCGTGCAAAGGCCGTGGGCTGCTCATGATTGACCAGCGGCGGGAAGCGCTGCGCTTCATCCACCAGCACCCGGGCACTGGCGCCAAAGCTGGCCGCCTGCGCCTGGGCAATCGCGGTGATGCGTTCGATCAGCTGGTCACGCACCGTTAGCGTGAGCGCACGCACGCTCAACTGCAGTTCGCAGTGCTCGGGAATTACGTTGGCAGCGGTTCCGGCATGAATCGCTCCCACGGTCACCACCGCGCAATCGAGCGGATCGACATTACGCGCCACCACACTCTGCAGCGCCATGACAATCGCCGCACCGGCCAACACCGCATCAACCGCCTTGTGCGGCATCGCCCCATGCCCACCGACGCCATGCACCTGAATGCTGACCGTGTCAGTCGAGGCCATGAACGGCCCGCTGCGAAACGCCAGTGTGCCGACTGGCAGCCCTGGCATGTTGTGCAGGGCATATACCGCATCACAGGGGAAGCGCTCGAACAGGCCATCTTCGAGCATGCGCCGGGCGCCGCCGTCACCCTCCTCGGCTGGCTGGAAAATCAGCGTCAGCGTGCCATCGAAGTCACCGTGCTGCGCCAGGTACTTGGCCGCCGCCAGCAGTATTGCGCTGTGCCCGTCATGCCCACAGGCGTGCATCTTGCCCGCATGCTTGCTGGCGTAGGGCAAGCCGGTCTGCTCGGTAATCGGCAAAGCGTCCATGTCGGCGCGCAGCCCGATCGCCTTGCGCCCGGTTCCACGTTGCAGGCGGCCGACCACACCGGTCTGACCGATGCCACGGTGCACCTCATAACCCCATTCCTGAAGTTTTGTGGCAATCAGCTCACTGGTGGCGAACTCTTCAAAGCTCAGCTCCGGGTGAGCATGCAGGTGACGGCGCAGGGCGATCATTTCGGCTTCGATCGCCTCAATACCGGGGAGCACGGCGGGATGACTCATGGCGTTTCCTATTGTTGTTTTTCCCAGGGCTGGGCATGCTGCGCAGATCATAGGGTGGCGCTGCGAAGCCCCGGAAGTCCGCAATTCGGTTGCGCTGACAACCAAAGGTTTACGCTTACACACAAGGGAAACCATGAAGCTGCATCAACTTCAGGCACTGGTGGCGATTGCCGATTGCGGCAGCATCCGCGCCGCCGCGCGTACGCTTGACGTCTCGCAAACCGCCATTTCCAAAGCCCTGCGCGAACTGGAGGCGCACCTGCAACTGCCGCTGCTGGTGCGCAACGCCAGTGGCGTGGGCCTGACCCTGTACGGCCGCTCACTGCTGACCCACGCCCGGCAAATGCTCGGGCAACTGGAACTGGCGCAACGGGAACTGACCCACCTCAAAGGCCAGACCGAAGGCCACCTGCGCTTCGGCATCTCGCCGTGGATGGGCATGGCGTTGCTGCCGGAAGTGGTGCAGCTGTTTCGCCAACGCATGCCGAAAGTACGCCTGGAGATCTTCGAAGGCCTGATGGCCGTCACCCTGCCGCGCCTGCGCGAAGGCACCATGGAGTTTGCCATCGGCCTGGTCTCCGCCCTGCTGCCGCGCCCGGAATTTGCCTGTGATCCGCTGCTTTCCTACCAGATGGCGGTGATCGCCCGCAGCGGGCATCCGAAACAAGCGTGCCGCAGCATCCATGAACTGCTGGATCAGGACTGGGTGGTCAACTACCCCGACACCGGCCACGACGACTTCATGACTGAACTGTTCTGGCAACACAACGCGCAGATCCCGGTTGAACAGGTGCAGCGTGCGCAGTCGTTGCAGTTGATGCTGTCGCTGATTGAACAGACAGACATGCTCAGCTACTGCCCCGAGCCGATGCTGACCGTGCCGATCTACCGCGAGCGGGTGGCGCGGCTGGACCTGGAGGAAACTTTTGCCACCGACACGATCGGGATTGTTACGCCGAGAAATACCCAGCTGGGAACGGCGGCGCAGTGTTTTGTCGAGTGTTTGTTGCAGGTGGTGAGGCGCCGAGCGCGCTCGTCGAAGCCAGAGGATCGAGAGCTGTTTGATGCAGTTAACTTGTTGATTTAAAGGACCCCCTGTAGGAGCGGGCTTGCCCCGCGATAGCGATCTACCTGTCACACCGCTATCGCGGGGCAAGCCCGCCCCTACTGTTCATTGATGGCTCAAACGCAAGGAGATGCGCCCATGTATGCCTTATTGGTACTCGACATCCAGGTCGGACTGGTTCACGGTCCGGAAAAGCCGTGGCGCTGCGAAGCACTACTGGAGACAGTCAATGGACTGATGGTGAAGGCGCGCAGTGCTGGCGCGGCGATTTTTATCGCACGCCACATCGGGCCAGCCGGATCACCTATCGAGTCGGGGAGCCCGCTAACGGAAATTGCACCCGAGTTGATGTTGCAAGGCGATGAAACAGTGTTCGAAAAACATCGGCCAAATGCCTTCGCGTCTACCGAGCTGGAAGCCCGCTTGCGCGCTTGCGGTGCCACCGGCGTAGTCGTGACCGGAATGAAGACTCAGTACTGCGTTGACAGCACATGCCGTGCTGCGCGAGATCTTGGATTCGACGCGGTACTCATTGCCGATGGTCATACCTGCTCTGACACCGCGCAGATGAGGGCTGAGGATATTGTCGCGCATCACAATGCAACACTTGGCGGGCCATTCTGTCGGTTGGTTCCAGCGCAAGCCTGGAGTTTCCAGTTGCCTGTTGCCTAGCACCCGGTAGGCGCGGGCTTGCCCCGCGATCGCGGTGTATCAGAACCACCACGATCGCGGGGCAAGCCCGCTCCTACATTGCTAATGGATGCGGTTGACCACTTCTTGCGGGTAGTAGGCAATCTGCAGCATCTGATGTTGCCCCATCAGTTGACCCTCGCCATACCAGATGATGTTGTCCTGGCGCAGCGACATACCATCGTTACCGTACGCATACTCACCGCCATTGGACGTGCCGAAGGCAAAGCGCTCTGCATCCAGGCGCTTGACGTCGTATTGCGTACCGGGCAGCGGCATCTGTTCCTTGGCGCGTTTGAGGTAGGCCGGTGCCAGCTCGGAGAACAGTTCACGGGTTCTGCTTTGGTACTCAGCAGAGGTCAAGCCGGGAGTCTGCTGCAGCTTTTTCGCGATCAGCGTGAAGTATTCGGCATCGGTGCGGGCCAAGGCCATGCGAAACGCCATGACCTCTTGCAGACGACGCTTGTCGACCTGAAGTGTGCCATCAGCACTTTTCTGCTCGGCAATGAAGTCGCGACCATCGGCCTGGATCAACGGTGCCGTCGCCAGGAACGCGGCGCAGGCAACTTCCTGGGCCTGGCGATTACCGTTGACCAGCAGCGCAGTAACACCGCCCTTGCTCTTCAGGTCTTCGCTCGTTTCGCCACTGGCGCCAACGAAACGGTCAACTTCAGCCTGCTGCATCTCGCCACGTGCCAAGCCGCAAATATGCTGCATGACCGCTGGGTTGCGCTTGCCATCCACCAGCGGTGACATGCTGAACACCGCGTTACGGATCACAGGCAATGCCGGGTACTCCAGGATGCTCAGGGTGGCAGGTTTCATCTGGGCGGTAGCGTTCTGTGCAGTGTTGTTGCAGCCAGCCAGCAGGCAGAGCGGCAACAGCATGGCAGTCAGCCATTTACTGGAAGTCGTCATGATTCACTCCTTACCCTGGTTGATCACGGAGGTTGCCAGCGGCTTGAGCGGGTCAAGGCAATCGGCCGGCGAAAACAGGAAGCTTTGGGCTTTCATGTCCTTGTCAAACAGCACCTTGTACTGACACACCCGATCAGCCTGGCCAGCGCGACGAAAGCGCAGGATGTAGTCCCACTCGCGAACGCCGAACAGGCCTTCGTGGAAATGTGGGGCACCTAACAGCTCGTACAACTGCGCCTTGCTCATGCCCGGTTGAACGTTCGCCAGGTTCTCAAGATTCACGTAGCTACCTTGCGGGCGATACGACTCACTGACTGCAGGAAACTTCGGTTCGGCGCTGTGACCCTGGTCGTCTACTTGGCTGAGGGTGCCACAGGCTGCCAACAGCAGGCCGGCGCAGCTCATGATCAGTGTACGTACCGCGGTGTTATGGAAAGTGCTCATGTCTATCTCCTCGGTAGGGCCCGGCAGAACCGGGCCTTGATGGAAAAACTCACCACTGGTAACCGACACCCACCGCAACGCCAGTCTCACCCTGGCTGGTGGTGCTGCCTTGCAGCTTCATTACCCATTTGCCGTTGTCGGTAATCTTCGAAACACCGACTGCCAGCGCCCCTTGGCCACGGAAGTTGCCGAGCCCGACGGTCGCCATGCTGGCGCCAGGCGCATAAGGCTGTGGCAAGGTGGCCATGGCCATCGCACCGGCAATACCCGAGCTGAGGATGTCGTCCTGCTTTTTCAGGTCGTGGCGCAATGCGTCGTAGCGGGCATCGGTGTAGTCGTAGAAGGAGTTCGAGATGTCGCCCATGCTGCGCTGCAATTGGCTGACGTTCACCGCATCGGTCGCTGCGCTACCAGCGGCCACGTTGGTGATCTGCCGTTCGTTTCCAGCGCTGCCAACCGAGACGCTATTGGCCCGATCGGCTACCGACTTGGCGCCGATCGCGACCGAGTTGGCGCCCTTGGCTTTGGCGTTGCTGCCGATAGCGGTGCTGTTGTTGCCCACCGCCTGAGCCCCTGCGCCGCCAGCCACCGCGTCTTTGCCGCTCGCTTTCGGTTTCGGCAAGCGACTGGTGTTGTTCACTTGGAACATGCCATCGGTGCCGTTCTGTACCTTGCTCACGTCGCCCTCGACATGCGTCACCCGGTTGTCGAGGTTGCTGACATTGGTGGTGACGTTGGCGACCTTGGTGTTGATGTTGCTGATGGAGTTGTCGGTGTACTGCTTGGACTCCACCACGGCGCCATCAAGCTGGCGCAGGTTGACGGCATCGGTGGCCTCTTTGCCATCGGCAAGGTTGCTGATAGTGCGGGTTTCACCGGTCGCGGCATTGCCCACCGAGACGGTACCGACGCTGGCGTTGGCAGCCTTGGAGTACTTGCCGGTGTAGTGTTCCGCACCACGACCGTTGTCGCTGGCGCCCTGCCCCAGAGCCACGCTGCCATCGGCGCTGGCACTGGCGCCGTTGCCCACGGCGATAGCACCCTTGCCACTGGCCTGTGCGCTTGGCCCGACAGCAACAGCGTCAGCGCCACTGGCGACCGAGTCGGGTTTGCTGGAATTGGCGTGGAAATACTTGATGCCGCCGCCATTGTTGATGCTGGTGATGCTGCCCTCGACCGTGGTGACACGGCCATCGATGTTGGTGACCTGGGCATTGGTCTCGTTGAGCTGGGACATGTTCACCGCATCGCTGTCGTTTTCGCCGCGAGCGACGTTGGTGATCTTGGTGCCGCCAGTCTTGGTCACGCTGTTATAGGTAGGTCCACCCAAGGTGATGTTGTTGTAGTTGATGCTGCCATCACCATTGAGGTCGTACTTCACCGACCCTTCGGTGGAAGCGCTCGTGACCTTCTTGAGCTGAGCGACGTTGACCGCGTCGGTATCATCGGCACCGGCCGACAGGCCAGTCACGCGGCGGTCGCCGAGGTTGACTTCGCCCGTGGCAGTACCACCTACCAGATAGGCCTGATGCCCAAGGGTGCTGCCGTTGGCGACAGACCCGGCGCCCAAGGCGACGCTGCCGTCATGGCTGGATACCGCCCCCATGCCGATCGCTACCGAGTCCGCGCCAGTGGCAGAGGAATCGGTACCGGTGGAGTTGGCATGGAAGTACTTGGTGCCGGTGGCGTAGATGTTATCGATGTGGTCGCCCAGATTGCTGACGTCACCTTCAACGTTGGTCACCCGGCCATCGATGTTGGTGACCTGGGTATTGGTCTCGTTGAGCTGGGACATGTTCACCGCATCGCTGTCGTTTTCGCCGCGGGCGACGTTGGTGATCTTGGTTCCGCCGGTTTTGGTCACGCTGTTGTAGGTGGTTCCACCCAGGGTGATGTTGTTGTAGTTGATGCTGCTATCACCATTGAGGTCGTATTTCACCGACCCTTCAGTGGCAGCGCTCGACACTTGCTTAAGCTGGGCGACGTTGACCGCATCGGTATCATCGGCACCGGCCGACAGGCCAGTCACGCGACGGTCGCCGAGGTTGACTTCGCCCGTGGCAGTGCCGCCCACCAGATAGGCCTGATGCCCAAGGGTGCTGCCGTTGGCGACAGACCCGGCGCCCAGGGCGACGCTGCCGTCATGGCTGGAAACCGCCCCCATGCCAATCGCTACCGAGTCCACGCCAGTGGCAGACGAATCGGTACCGGTGGAGTTGGCATGGAAGTACTTGGTGCCGGTGGTGTAGATGTTGTCGATGTGGGCACCCAGGTTGGTGACGTCGCCTTCAACGTTGGTCACCCGGCCATCGAGGTTGGTGATGTTGGTGGTATTGGCGTCCACCCGTTGGTTGGTCTCGTGCAGCTGCGAGCCATTGATCGCATCAACCGAGACACTGTTGACGGCGCCGGCCGCAACGTTGGTCAGCACTTGTGCGTTGCCCGGTGTATAGGCATCACCACCCGATGCAATCAGCGACAGCTGGTCGGTGCCGCTGCGCTGTACTGGGCCGATCGAGCCGTTGTTGATGTTGTAATTGAGGTTGTTGACGATGTTGCTGTTTTGCTCCACCTGCTGGTTGGTCGTGTTCAGCTGCGAACCATTGACCGCATCGGTAGAACTGTCACTGATATCGCCTGGCGCCACGTTGATGATCTTGTGGTCGCCCGCATCGATACCGTACATGGTTACGCTCGGGCCGCCGGTGATGGTCAGGCCGTAGGTGCTCATCGTGGTGTTGCCGGTGGTCACCGAATCGAACACCGGGTTATCGGCCATCTGCAATTGCAGGTTGCCGTAGGCGTCCACCTCGGTTTTCAGGTTGGAGCCCGAGTAGTTGCCTGCCGTGGTGGCCGCGCCTTCAATGGCCAGGGTATCACCGAGTTTTTTCTCTACCGAGCCAGCATTGCCGGTGAAGGTGATCGGCATCTCGGTCACGCCTCTGAGCTGGGCCACGTTCACCGCGTCGCTGTCCTGGGTGCCGGCAGCCACTGCGGTGATCTGGCGGAACTTGCCACTGCCGGCATCACCGACGGCGATCGCGCCCAAGGTACTGGTGGTAGCGCTGATCGCGTTGGCCTGGGCCGGGTTGCCGCCATTAGGAATGAAACCGAGTACGCCAGCCGCGGTACCCGCAACCGAGCCTGCGCCCAAGGCCACGCTGTCCTGGGCCAGCGCCTGGGCAGCAGTGCCCAGTGCCATCGCGTTCTGCTTGCTGGCGATGGCGTTATTGCCGATTGCCACCGAATCCACGGCAACGGCACGTGTACCCATGGGGTTACCCAACGCATCGCTGGCAACGTTACCGATGGCCAGGGAGTTGGTGCCATCGATCTTGTTGTTCAAGCCGATGCGGCCACCGTTGACATACAGTTCGTTGCCCAGGGTCAGCGAGTTGCTGCCATCGGCCTGGCTGCCGGTGCCGTAGAACAGCACGCGGCCGGTTTGGGTAGCCCTGTCGCCGGCCTTGCAATTGCTGTTGTTACCATCGTACTTCCAGCCCTGGTCACCGCTCACGCCGGTATCGTGGACGAACACGCAGCCTGAATCGGTGCTGTCGTTGACGTACAGGCCGCCGTTTCCGGCGATGCCTTTCTCGTAGTTTGAACCGCCTGCGGCGACGGCGTCACCCAGGAACAATCCACTCAGCGCGCCCAGTGACACGAGCGCCAGTGCGCGGCCGCCCTTACCCGAATGCCGGGCGAATTCACTGGCTACACACCAGCATTGTTGGACCTTAGACCAGACCACACGATAAATTCTGTTCATGATAAGGCTCCTTCCAGGGGATCGCCCTGGCATGGGTAGGGAAATTCAGCGAGAAGACAGTTGCAGGGCGCGGCTGGTCTGGATCAGCAGTTGCCGCTCCATGGCTGCGGGGCGCGATTGCTCAAGCGCAAGCTGGTAGATGCGCAGTGCGCCCTGATGGTCCTGGCGGACATAGTCGAGGTAGGCGCCAGCGAACAAGCCGACTTCGGTGCGCAGATCGCGCTTGGTCGCCTCGGGAACCTGCAGGGCGTCGATTTCGGCAAGCACTGCCGAGCTATCGGTTTTGCCCTGGTACAGGGCCACCAGGGCGCGTTGTTCAGCCGTGGCCGGTTTGATGCTGCGGGCAAGCTTCTGTACCCGTGCCTTGGCCGCTTCTGGCGTGAGTCCGGCATCGCTTGCAGTACGTGCGCCCAGCCACAGGCGCCACAGGCCGGCATAAGCTTGTACCTGAGGGCTGGGCGAGCTTTTCTGAATATCGGCGAACGCGATGCGGGCCTGTTCGAAGCGCGCCAGAGCGGTCAGGTTCACGGCTGAAGGCACCGCGATCACCGCCTGCTGGTCACTGCCCTTCAGGGCGTCGTAAAACTGCCGGGCGCGCATATGGCGGCCGTAGGCGTCTTCCAGAAAGGCCTGCTCTGCCAAAGCACGGGTACCGCCCTGCCCTTTGGCGCCCGCTTCGCGCAACACGCTCTGGGCGCCGGCAAGGTTGCCTTCGAGCAATTGCTGGTGGGCCAGCATCACCAATGGCTGCGCCGGTTTCTGCGGCACCGCCGCTGGCGCGGCGAGAACTGAGCCACTGGCCATCAACAGCGCAATGACGAGGGTGGACAGTGCGCCTGGACGGCGCTTTGAAGACGATTTCGAAGTGGATTTCATGGTGCAACTCCGTAACTAATCGGGTTGCACTCATGCTAGGGCGGGGTGGTTCGGAGCGAACTCAGAGTCCTTCAGGCCGTGCCATCAGAGTAATTCGATAGTCACTCGACACTGGCCATGAGCAGTTCGAGTTTAAGCGAAACGGTGACGTCGCCCGCCTCGCACGCATAGCTGAAGCGCCCCTCAAGGTGCTCTGCCAGGCGCTCGGCATGACGCCGGTCGATGATGCTTTGCGCTGCCATCCGCCCGTGTATCTGCAGATGCGCGGCAAGGCGTCCGTGCTCCAGAGCGGCCGTGTCCAGGCGCAGCGTAATCGGCGCATCATTGCCGGCGCGAAACAGGGCCAGGGCACTGGTCATCCATTCCGAGAACACCTGCGCATCCACCCAGACCCGATCGGTGTTGAGGCTGGAGGTACCGAACAAGGTGGCCTGATGCCCGATCAGGCAGCGCTCGACCAAGGCCCGCAGCTCACAGGTCATGGGCAATCGTGCTGCGTGGCTATCTTCAAGGTCACAGATACGCCGCAGCCGCGCCAGACGCGCGGTGAGGTCGGCCAGCCCTGGCGTTGCCGGATGCAGGCCCATATCTGCCAGGCGCTCGGCCAGTTCGCCGAGCGATGACAGGTAAAATTCACTGCGTTGGTGCAGTTGTGCTTGCGCAGCCAGTGCCTGGTCGCGCAGCTCGATCAGGTGTTCTTCATTGACCGTGATGTCCTGCAACCCCCCGAGCATGCCTGCAGGCTGACCGTTCGAGTCGCGGTAAGGCACCATCCAGTAGTGCAGCAGGCGCGGTACGCCGAACACCTCCACGCGGTTGGTCACCGCAATCGGAACGCCGTCGTTGACCAGCCGCGGGAACGACTCGGCAACTTTCTGGCGCAGCGCAGGCGGAAACCAGCGGGCATCGGCGTGTCCCGAGTTCAGCGCCTCCTCTGCGGTGATGTGGTAGTAGTCAAGAAAGCGCTGGTTACAGAACAGCAACCGGCCCTCGATGGTGCGCACGAACATGGGATTGGGCGCAGCGTCCACCAGGCCGCGCAACAGGCCTAGTTCCAGCGGCAGTTCCTGCGCTGCCAGGGCACCGGAGCCGCTCTCCTGCCCCGCTACCAGACCGTTGCGCCGGGCGATTTCCGCCAGTTCGACGTTGGACCTCACGTGCAGTTTCTCCAGCAGCTTGCCCTTATAGGTACTCACCGTCTTGAAACTGATGCGCAACTGATCGGCGATGCGCAAATTGGAGTGCCCCTCGGCGATCAACTGCAACACCGCCAATTCGCGGGGCGTCAAACTCGCCAGCTCCCCGCCACTGCCCGGCTGCATGTAATGGCGGGCGAAATGCGCGCGCCCGGCCAGCACATCGACAATCGCCTTGCGCAGCCCGCCAAGGTCCTCGTCTTTACTGACAAAACCACTGGCGCCGGCCTGAAAGCACAGCGGCGCAAAATGTTCGGGGTTCTGGCGGCTGTACACCAGCAGTTTCTGCGCCGGATCGCGGGCCCGCAAGCGGCGCAGCAGGTCAAGCCCACCGGCCCCTGGCAGGGCCATTTCGAGGATCACCAGTTCCGGGTGATGTTCACGGGCAAGCGTCAGCGCCGAGGGGATGTCCACCGCCTCGTCAATACGAGTGTGCCCCATATTTTCCAGCAGATCCCGCAAGGCACTGCGCACGATCGGTGTCGGGTCCACGAGAAGTGCAGTGGCCATTGGCCTTCCTCCCTGCTAACACGCTCTCAGTGCGATGAGCATAGCGAAAGACCGCCAACTGCCCCGCGATCGCGCTGGTTCTGATTCACCGCAATCGCGGGGCAAGCCCGCTCCTACCCGCTGCGGTATAGATCTCAGACACCACTTGCCGCGTCGCCGCTTCAATCGATCCTTCATTACGGCATAACACCCAGCCCTGATCAGCGACCGCCCGCTCGAACGCCTCGGTACAGGCGACATGCTCTTGCAGCTTGTGCATCACCGTACTGCTCAGCCCACGTGAGCGTGCCGCCGCCCTGGCCCAGGAAACGTCAGGGTCGGTGACAACCCCGACATGCAGGTCTGGCACTTGCACATTGTGATCAATGTTCAGCTGAAGAATGTCTGCAAACGGCACCAGCCGCCGAAACGCGGCATCCGACGGGTACCAGCGATCGATCAGGACAATGCTATCGGTTGGCTGCTTAGGCAGCACATGCCGGGAAATCCAGGCACGGCTGTGCGCAAAGCGCTCACAAACCCTCAGTTCCAGTTCCCAGCTGGGATTTCTGACGAAAGCGTTGACCAGCGCCATGGTTTCAGCACGGTTGGGATCGCTTTTTCTCTCGCAGAGCCGGATCACCTTGTGGTTGTCAGCCCTCAGCGCTTTGGTAACGGCCTCCAACAGGGTGGTTTTGCCGGTACCTTTGGGCCCATCCAGGGAAACAAATAGCGGACGATTCATTGCTCAAACAACGATTGATAAGTGGGCGGCACTCTACCCCATTCCCGACCTGTAGTTCGACGGCGTAGTGCCCATCACGTTGCGAAAGGCATTGCTCAAATGCGCCTGGTCAAAGAAACCCAGCTCGACAGCGATACGTGCCGGTGCATGGCCAAGGCGCAGACGCCGACGTGCTTCGATCAGGCGCAGTTGCTTGAAATACTGCATAGGGGGCAGGCTTTTCAGGGCCTTGAAGCTGCGCACCAGATGGAACCTGGACAGATTGGCTTCGGCGCAGAGGTCTTCCAGTTCAATCGCTTCGTACAGATTGTCCTTCATGAAACGGATCAACTGCGCCAGGCGCACTGGCTCATCGGTAGTTGCTGGCGTGGTACGAAAACGCGCCAGCTCACTGAACAGCACCAGTAACGCTTCGTCTCGACCGCTGGAGTCCAACTGCTCATTCAACGCGAGGATCGAACGAAACAGCGCACCATCACGGAGCACGCCCTCCTCGAACGTGGGCAGGTCATTGGCGCTGCTGGTCTGGTCAAAGATGCTGTGCACTTGCTGCGCATCCAGATGCACACTGATGAATTGCGCGCCTGTGCCGCAGAACTCCGATGCCTGCACGGTCATCGGGTTGTAAAGCGTCACCTCGCCGGATAGCACCTGTTGCTGCTTGCCGTTGAACCAGATCCGCTCCAGCCCGCTGAGGTTCGCGCTGATCACGTACTCTTCATGAGTGTGCTTGGGGTAACGGGCGCCACTGGCATTGACCATCGAGCATTCAATACGCTCAAAGCGAGTCAGGTTTTCCATTACCAACGTCATCAGTCTGCCTCGAACGCCACTAAGACCTACCAAAGGATGAGATCAGGCGAAGTCACATTTCGCATAGTCTTGACTGACTCACCACTTCAACAATAAAAAAGGTGCGCGTATGAATAACACAGAGAAGCGTCTGCTGCTCGTGGTGTTGCTGACCAGCCTCGCCATGCTGGCGTTTGCAGCCAACTCATTGCTGACGCGAGCGGCCTTCCAGACCACGACGATTGACGCAGCATCATTCACCGCGATCCGGGTGATTTCCGGGGCACTGACCCTGCTGCTGATTGCGCTGCTGCAGGGCGTAAGGCTGAAGTTCACGCCATCGGGGTTGTGGTCGGCGGTGTTGCTGTTTACCTATGTGGCAGCGTTCTCCTTTGCCTATCGCGATATCAGTACCGGCGCAGGCGCACTGGTGCTGTTCGCTTCGGCGCAACTGTTGATGATCGCTTACGGCTACGGCAACGGCGAACGAACCAACCTGCTCGGCGTGCTGGTTGCACTGGGCGGCATGGCCGCGTTTCTTGCGCCTTCCGCCTCGACGCCAGCGTGGTCAGCGGCGGCGCTGATGGCGGTGGCCGGGTTCGCCTGGGGCGGTTTTTCGGTGCTTGGGCGTGCTTGCGACTCGCCGATCGCCAACACCGCAACCAGTTTTCTCTGGGCCGTGCCGCTGGCGTTGCTGCTGATGTGGGTGCAGCACGATCACCTGAGTGTCGATAGGTGGGGCATGACCTATGCCCTGCTGTCTGGCAGCCTGGCTTCTGCGATTGGCTATGCGATCTGGTACTGGGTTCGTGGGCGCATGACGGCGATTAGCGCCGGTGCGGTACAGCTCTCGGTACCGCTGCTGAGCGCGGTACTCGGCGTCTTGCTGCTCGGCGAACATATTTCCTGGGGTGCCGGGTTGTCGGCGTTGGTCACCTTGAGCGGTGTGGCCTGGGTCACGCTGACAGCCAAAGCAAAACAACCGGGACATCGCGCTGTCGGCAAGCAAGAACCGAGTCGATAGTGCCGGTTGTCTACAGTTCCATGATCATCTCGTGCCACGCCATCCCGCCATGCTCGGAGGGGGACGGCTTCACGTAGCGATAGCCAAAGTGTTTGTAGAGGTCGATGTGCCGCTCTTTGCACATCAGGTGAATGGTTTTCTTGCCCATGCCGCGCATGCGCGCGATGAACTGACGCATCAGCAGGCTGGAATAGCCTTTGCCCTGGTGGGCAGGATCGAGGACCACCGACATGATCACCACGTTGACAGCGTTCGCATCGTGGCCTATCAGCTCTTTGAACGCTTCGTCAGACATCAGCACTTCATGGGCACAGCCGCTGTTGATGAAGCCGACGATTTCGCCCTCCAGCTCCATGACCAGGAAGCCTTGTGGGTACTGGGCGATGCGGGTGGCAATCTTGGCGTGGGTTGCCGCTTCGTCGCCCTCGTAGGCGATCGTTTCGATGTGGAAGCAGCGGTCGGTGTCAGCGGGTACTGCCTGGCGAAAAATGGGTGTCATGGGTGTTACTCAGGTGGGAGCGGGCTTGCCCCGCGATTGTGGTGTGTCTGGCGCTTCGTGATCGCGGGGCAAGCCCGCTCCTACAGTGCTGCGGCCAGTTGCGCTACAGCGAGGGTATGGCCGATCTCAATCTGGTCTTCAAGCTTCCAGGCTATCGACAAGCCTGTCCAGGCAAGTATCCATTGCAGCAGTCTTTTGCGATCGATGCCAGAAACCTGGGCAACGCTCTCAACCCTGCGCGCGAAACACCCCGGTGCAAGCGCGCTTTCGCCATCAGGATTGCAGAACAGGTTGGCGTAATCAAAACCCCGCTCGCCATATAACCCTTTGGGGTCAATCGCCAGCCAGCCAGACGGGCCGAAATCCAGCACGTTTTCATGGTGGATGTCGCCATGTAATACCGCGACATCGCGCGGCGCGGCCAACAGTTCACGGGCGGTGGCGGCACTGTGCGCCAGCAGGCCTCCCTGGCTGGCGGCCGCACGCCACAACGAATCGAACCATTGCTCCAGCGGCACCAAGGCAGGCAAGGGTTTGCTGCGAGGTGCATGCAAGCGGGCCGCCACGGCACAGAGGATACGCGTGGCCTGATCGTCCTGGCCGCCTTCAACCATGCGCAACAGCGAGTTTGAGCCTTGCGCACGCACCATCAGCAAGGCCTCGCCATCCTGGGCCAACACTGGCGCCGCCCCCTCTCCCGCCCACCAGGCCATGAGCAGACTGCCTGCTTGTTCCTCGGGTTGTTGCGAGACTTTCAGCATCGCCGCCACACCGTGTTGGCGAACCGGCAGCAGATGGCCGTTCAGCGAGGTGAACGCGTCACCGTCCTGGGTGAGCGCCCAGCGTTTCAAATATTCATCGAACATACATCATCCGGTAGGAGCGGGCTTGCCCCGCGATCGGGGTGTCACCATACCACGCGGGCCGTCGTTTCCGGCCATCGCGGGACGCTGGCACTGTATGCTGTCGACACCACTTCACTGCCAAGGACCCGGTATGTCGTTTCCCCGCGCGCAACAAGACAAACTGCTGATGAGCCAGGCGCTAGACCAGGGAAGACGCGCACTCCCCAATTGCCTGCCTAACCCGCCAGTAGGCTGTGTCATCGTCCGCCATGGTGCCGTGATCGCCAGTGGCTACACACAAGCGCCGGGAAGCTATCATGCCGAAGCGATGGCGCTGTCCCAGCTGGAGAAAGGGCTCGATGAGCTAACGGCTTATGTCACGCTGGAGCCCTGCTCCTTCGCAGGCCGAACGCCATCATGTGCCTTGGCGCTGGTGAATGCAGGGGTTGCCCGTGTGCATGTGGCGATGCTCGACCCTGATCCGCGCAACAACGGCGCAGGTATCGAACTACTGCGCCAGGCCGGCATTGAAGTCACCGTCGGCCTGCTCGAAGATCAAGCCCACCAAGACCTGCAACCCTATCTCCTGTAGGAGCGGGCTTGCCCCGCGAAGCGACGTGACTGACAGACCGCATTCGCGGGGCAAGCCTGCTCCTACCTCGGTCAGATGCCTAGGGCAATCACCCTGCCCCGCGATAGCGCCGGAAAAACAAGGTGAAACGTGGTCATGCCCTCAATCGAGGTGCACCAGATCTTGCCTTGGTGCGCCTCAACGATGGATCGCGTTATGGCCAGCCCCAGCCCCGCATTACTGGGTGCCCCTTCCCGCCTGGCCCGGTCGACCCGGTAGAAGCGATCAAAAATCCGGTTGATGTGCTGCGGGTCGATGCTGGCGCCGCCGTTGCTGATGGCGAGGGTCACGTTATCGGCGCTTTGCTCGATGCGCGCCGCTATCTCGTTGCCTTGCGCGGTGTAACGCAAGGCATTGGAAAGAATGTTGGAAACAGCCCGGTCGATCATCAGCCGGTCGCCACGGACACTGCCTTCACCTTCAAGGGTTAACCGTATGTCGCGATCCTCAGCCAGCAACTGGTAGTAGTCGAACAGCCTGGACACCCGCTCTTCAAGTTTGATCTCGACTTGCTCGGGCATGATCAGGCCGTTGTCGGACTTGGCGAGAAACAGCATGTCGTCGATCATCCGCGACATGCGTTTGAGGTCTTCCAAATTCGAGTACAGGTTTTCCTCGTACGCATCCGGATCGCGCTTCTTCGACAGCACCACCTCGGTGTGCGTCAGCAGGTTGCTGACCGGGGTGCGCAGCTCATGGGCGATGTCGGCCGAGAAGTTGGACAGGCGCACAAAGGCATCCTCCAGGCGTGCAAGCATGGCGTTGAACGACAAGATCAGTTCTTGCAGCTCAAGGGGCACAGGCTCCAGGGGGATACGCTCTTGCAGTGACCTGGCCGACATGGACGTCGCAACCCTGGTGATCTGCTGAACCGGACGCAGCCCACTCTTGGCGACCAACCAGCCCAGGCCGGCACTGACCAAGGCGCTGATCACCAGACCGATTGCAAACCATCGCTGCAGGGTTGCAAAGAAATGCGCATGGCTGGTGATGTCGAGCATCAGCATGACGGTAACAGGGCCTGGCACGCCCTGGATCTGGACGTGAGCGGTGACGCCGCGAAAGTTGCGCGCACCGTCTTGCCAATCCCACAGGGTTTGCTTGTCAGCACGCTTGAAACGCTCAGGGATCGGCAAGGCATCGGCTTCTGCAAACAGTACAGTGCCCTGTGCATCGAGAATGACCGCACTCAGGTCCTGGTGTGCACCCAGCAATGCGCGCAGTTGCGGTTGCAGCGCTTGCAGCCGCGCGCCAGGGGCCTGGATCGAGAGCATGTGGGTGGCCGACGTCAGCTTCTCGGTCAGCGCCTGTTCATCGAGCATGCGAAAGTGACGCTGGGCCAGCATGTTGAAGCTGATGCCCGCCACCACCAGTACCGCGATCACCGCAAACATGATCATCAGGGTCAAACGCTTGGCCAGCGAAGACCGGGCCAACATCACTCAGCAACATCCATCATGTAGCCCATGCCGCGGGCGGTGTGGATCAGCTTCGGCGCGAAGTCATCATCGATTTTGGCCCGCAGCCGCCGTATCGCCACTTCGATGACGTTGGTGTCGCTGTCAAAATTCATGTCCCACACCTGGGAGGCGATCAGTGACTTGGGCAGGACTTCACCGCGACGGCGCATCAGCAGCTCAAGCAGTGAGAACTCCTTGGCGGTCAGGTCGATTCGCTTGCCGTTGCGGGTCGCACGGCGCTTGAGCAGATCGACTTCAAGGTCGGCCATCTTCATGGTGGTTTGCGTTGATGAGCCGCTGCCGCGCCGCAACAGGGTTCGCACCCGCGCCAACAGTTCCGAGAAGGCAAAGGGCTTGATCAGATAGTCATCGGCGCCCAGCTCAAGCCCTTTCACCCGGTCCTCCACGCCATCGCGTGCAGTCAGGAACAACACCGGCACCTCTTTGCCCGCCGCACGCACCAAGCGCAGCACTTCCCAGCCATCCAGCCCGGGCATCATCACGTCGAGAATCAGCAGGTCGTAGCTTTCGCTCAGCGCGTATTGAAGGGCATCGATGCCGGTGAGGACGCGATCTACAACGAAACCTGCCTCCGTAAGGCCCTGCTGCAAATAGGCCCCGGTTTTCGGCTCATCCTCAGCGACCAGTAGTTTCATGTGCTCCGCCCCCAAAGGTGTACAGCCCCCAGTGTGCAGCAAAAAAACCACCTAACCAGAACCTGACACAAAAGTAATGTGGGCATCAGATAGCTGTCAGGCAAACCGGCGCGAGCACCTTACAGAACTGTAATGTCGGGCTCAGCTGTTTGAAAGCGCAGGCTCGCTAAGGTGGCCCCAAGCCTGCAGCCCTCGGGGCTCACAAGGCTTGGGGCAACCCCAAGGAAACCGGGACCTGCGACGTCGAGCAGCCCTGGATATCAGCGAATTACCTGACTGACTGGACACTACGGCATGCACAGCACAACCACGAGACGAACCTTCGTCAAAGGCCTGGCCGCTACTGGATTATTGGGTGGATTGGGCCTGTGGCGCACGCCGGTCTGGGCGGTGACCAGCCCGGGCCAGGCGAATGTGCTGACAGGCACTGATTTTGATCTGTACATCGGTGAGCTGCCGGTCAACATCACCGGCGCCGCTCGTACGGCAATGGCGATCAACGGCTCCCTGCCCGGCCCGGTTCTGCGTTGGCGCGAAGGTGACACCGTCACCCTGCGGGTTCGCAACCGCCTGCAAGAGGACACCTCGATTCATTGGCACGGCATTATTCTGCCGGCGAACATGGACGGTGTGCCGGGCCTGAGCTTCCACGGCATCGCCCCCGATGGCCTGTATGAATACAGGTTCAAGGTTCAGCAAAACGGCACCTACTGGTACCACAGTCATTCCGGGCTGCAGGAGCAGATCGGGGTGTACGGTGCGCTGGTCATCGATGCCAAGGAGCCCGAGCCGTTCACTTACGATCGCGACTATGTCGTGCTGCTCAGCGACTGGACCGATGAAGACCCTGCCAGGGTGCTGTCCAAACTCAAGAAGCAATCGGATTACTACAACCTGCACAAACGCACCGTTGGCGACTTCGTCAACGACGTCAGCGAGATGGGCTGGTCGGCGGCACTCGCAGACCGCAAAGCCTGGGCCGAGATGAAAATGAGCCCGACCGACCTGGCCGACGTCAGTGGCTACACCTACACCTACCTCATGAACGGCCAGGCCCCGGACAGCAACTGGACGGGGCTCTTCAAGCCCGGCGAAAAGCTCCGCCTGCGCTTTATCAACGCGTCGGCCATGACCTACTTCGATGTGCGCATTCCTGGCCTGAAAATGACCGTCGTCGCCGCCGACGGACAGCACGTCAAACCGGTGAAAGTCGATGAGTTCCGCATCGCGGTAGCGGAAACCTACGATGTCATCGTCGAGCCGGACGACGCACAGGCCTACACCATTTTCGCCCAGAGCATGGACCGCACCGGCTACTCCAGGGGCACGCTGGCCGTGCGTGAAGGTCTGCAAGCGCCGGTACCGGCCATTGACCCGCGTCCGCTGATCGCGATGAGCGATATGGGCATGGACCACGGCAGCTCGGGCGGGATGGACCATGGCGGCATGGCGGGTATGGATCACAGCAAGATGGCCGGCATGGATCACGGCAGCATGGCCGGCATGGACCACAGCAGCATGGCCGGCATGGGCAGCATGAATAGCGGGATGCAGACTCACCCGGCGTCCGAGACCGACAACCCCCTGGTCGACATGCAAACCATGACCCCGATAGCCAAGTTGAACGATCCGGGAATGGGGCTGCGCAACAATGGCCGTCGCGTACTGACCTATGCCGACCTGCGCAGCACCTTTATGGACCCGGACGGACGCACCCCGGGGCGTACCCTCGAGCTTCACCTCACCGGGCACATGGAGAAGTTCTCCTGGTCGTTCGACGGCATCAAATTCTCAGACGCCGAGCCCCTGCGCCTCAAGTATGGCGAGCGTCTGCGTCTCACCCTGGTCAACGACACCATGATGGCCCACCCCATCCACCTGCATGGCATGTGGAGCGACCTGGAAGATGAAGACGGTAACTTCATGGTGCGTAAACACACCATCGATATGCCGCCCGGCTCGAAACGAAGCTACCGCGTGACAGCGGACGCTTTGGGCCGTTGGGCCTTTCACTGCCACCTGTTGTTACACATGGAAATGGGCATGTTCCGAGAAGTCCGCGTAGACGAATGAACTGGAGAATCGACATGAGCAAAGCAATCAAACCAAGCGCCTTTTTCTTCACCGCCGCCATGGCAGGCCTGATGGCTGTGTATGCCCCTTCGACCTGGTCGGACGAAAATCATCAGCAGCATTCGCAACATGCGACTGAAGCAAAAGCCGGCGCCCAGGGTAAGCAAGCCCAAGGGATGAATCATCAAGGCATGGATCATGGCGCGATGAAGGGCATGAACCATGACGCCATGAAAGGAATGGACCATGGCTCGATGCAGGGCATGGACCACAGCAAAATGATGGAATCACAGGGCAGCGACAACGCTAAGGCAGGGAAAGATGGTCAATAGCCTGACACGACCGTCGCTGCTGGCGTTGACGGTGGCCTTCAGCACACTGGCTGCAGCGCCAGGCTTCGCGGCGGAACAAATGGACCATGCAGCGATGGGCCATGGCAGCATGCAAGGGATGGATCACAGCGCCATGGATCATTCGAACATGAACCACGGCGCGGTTGATACCCCCACCAAAGCCAGTCGCACGCCGATTCCGCTACTGACCGACGCCGACCGCAACGCCGCGTTTCCGCCGCTGGCGGGTCACCAGGTTCACGACAGCGCCATCAACGGCTTCTTGTTGCTCGACCAGCTTGAATATCAGGATGCCGACGAAGGTAGCACCCTGGCCTGGGACGCTTCGGGGTGGATGGGTGGCGACATCAACCGCCTGTGGATGCGCTCCGAGGGTGAGCGCACCAATGGCGTGACCGAGGACGCGGAGCTGCAGCTGCTGTACGGGCGGGCCATCGGTCCCTGGTGGGATGTGGTCGCGGGCGTACGCCAGGACTTCAAACCTGAGTCACCGCAGACCTGGGCAGCGTTCGGTGTGCAAGGCATGGCGCTGTACAGCTTCGAAGCTGAAGCCACTGCGTTCATTGGCGAGAATGGCCAGTCTGCCGCGCGCCTGGAAGGCGAATACGACATTCTGCTGACCAATCGCCTGATCCTCCAGCCAATGGCCGAAGCCAATTTCTATGGCAAGAACGACCCCGAACGCGGCGTGGGTTCCGGCCTCGCCAACACCGAGGTCGGGCTGCGCCTGCGCTATGAGATCGTGCGTCAGTTCGCACCTTACATCGGCGTCACCTGGAGCCGTTCCTATGGCAAAACCGCCGACCTGATTCGTGACGAAGGTGACGATGTCGATGAAGCGCGTTTCGTTGCCGGTATCCGCATGTGGTTTTGAGAGCCTGACATGAAAAAAACAATAACAACACTCGTGGTAGCAGGCGCCGTAGGCAGTGCGGCCGTGTTGGGCGGCGCGTATTTCGGCCTGGTCAATGTCGGCGCTGATGACCCGCACTTTCCGGCCGTGCATGCCTTCCTCGCCATGGCGCGGGATCGTTCTATCGCGGTGCGTGCACGCGATATCGAGGTACCGAATCTAAAAGATGAAGCGCTGATTCGCACCGGCGCCGGTAACTACAACGCCATGTGCATTGGCTGTCACCTCGCCCCCGGGGTCGAAAAGACCGAGCTCAGCCAGGCGCTGTATCCGGCACCGCCCAACCTCGCCAAAGTCGGCGCAGGCGACAACCCCGCCGTTGCCTTCTGGACCATCAAACACGGGATCAAGGCCACCGGCATGCCGGCCTGGGGCAAGAGCATGGGGGA
Source organism: Pseudomonas sp. NUPR-001 (assembly GCF_052147955.1). Classification (NCBI taxonomy): domain Bacteria; kingdom Pseudomonadati; phylum Pseudomonadota; class Gammaproteobacteria; order Pseudomonadales; family Pseudomonadaceae; genus Pseudomonas; species Pseudomonas sp. NUPR-001. The sequence continues at coordinate 2,454,575 of NZ_CP197353.1, read as the reverse complement.
TCAGTACATCTGGGGGGTTGTCGCGTTCCTAGAGCAACTGCCGCAGATGAATGCCGAGCAATACCAAACCCTGGTAGCCAGCAGCGGTGGCCATCAGCACGGTGGCGGGGAAAGCACGATGCACAACCATGAAGGGCAGCACAGCAGCCCTGCGGCTAAAACGCATGCGCACAAAGAGGGGGCGGAACACAGCCATTGAACTTGTGGGGCGGTGATGTGACTTGTTCTCGCGATTGCGGTGTATCAGTCACATGGTATCGCGGGGCAAGCCCGCTCCTACGGTGGGGAAATGAGCAATGAAACGCATTTTCCTCACACTTGAAGTTGCGCTCTGCACGATCACTACTAGGCTCTTGCTAGTCGTAGTTGGGCTGGGCGTACCGTTAAACAGTACTTGATGATATCAAGACAATAGCAAAAACCATCGGGCGCCCATGCCTTGGAAGTGCTGCAATTTTTACATTCAGCAGGGGAAGCTCGATGAGTAACACGTGTACACGTAGCGCGCGTATCTGGTGTGCGGCAGTTTTCAGTTCGGGGCTGGGACTGTTGAGTCTGAATGCTAACGCCGGTGGCCTGTTCATCTATGAGGCCGGCCAGGAAGGCGCCGGATTGGCCAACGCAGGCGCTGCCGCACTCGCTACCGACCCCAGTGTACTGATGAGCAACCCGGCCGGGATCACCGAACTCAAGGGCACACAAGTCAGCGCCAATGCCCAGGTGATTCTTGGTCACATTCGCTTTTCTCGTGATGACAACAACCAGTTCGACGGCAACGAGGGCGGCAATGCCCTGCAGTGGCTGCCGGGCTCGAGCCTGTTTATCAGCCATCAGCTCGATGAGCGTTCGGCCGTTGGCTTTGGCATGTACGGCAACTTTGGCCTGGCGCTGGATTATGACGATGACTGGGCCGGCCGTTACTTCAGCCAGGAAACTGCGGTGATCGGCGTGTCCTTTCAGCCAACTATTGCTCACCAGTTCACCGACCAACTTTCGGTCGGTATCGGCCCACGCATTGTGTACGGTTACTACCGCGACGAAGTTGCCATCAACAATAACCTGCTCGGCCTGCGCGACAGCCCGGATGGGCAACTGGAATACAAAGACACCGACATAGGCACCGGGGTCAACCTTGGTTTGCTCTACAAGTTCGACGAGCGCACGCAAGTCGGTCTGGCCTACACCAGCAAGGTCAAGTTGGAGTTTGAAGACAGCCCGGACGTGCGCAACGTCAGTAACCCGATCATCAATGCCGCCCTGCGCCGCCTCGACGTCGACTCACTGGAGCTGGACATGAATGTCCCGCAGACCGTGCTGTTGAGCGTGGCACATCAGCTCGATCCGCAATGGAAGTTGCTCGGCAGCCTGGGCTGGCAAGAATGGAGCGACTTCGGCCAGATCGGCGTAGAGGTCGATGCCAATGCCGCCGGTGTCGACCGCACGGTAGACCGCCAGTACAAAGACACCTGGCACGCCTCGCTCGGGGCGCAGTACCAGGCCACCAAACAACTGCGCTGGAGCATGGGCCTGGGCTATGACAGCTCGGCGGTAGACGACAAAGACCGCACCGTTGACAACCCCATGGGCGAAGCCTGGCGTTTCGCGACCGGGGTCAATTACCAGCTTGAAGAAGGTCTCGATCTGCACGTCGCTTACACCCTCGTGTGGTTGGGAGACATGGACGACGAACAGACCAAGTCGCGTTCCGGAACCACCCTCTCCGGAACCTACAAGGATGCCGCGCTACACATTATTGGTGGCGGCGCGACCTGGCGTTTTTGAATCGGATAACACCGTCTCGACCTGATTCTGTACGGGATTGACCACAAGGAGTTACACCATGAAGTTGAAGCCGCTAGCGGTCGTATTGTGCCTGGCCACATTAGGGATGGCAGGTTGCAGCAGTAAATACGTAGCACCCGAGGAGTACTCCGGGTTCCTGAAAAGCTACCAATTGCTCAAAGAAGAAAAGTCGCCCTCTGGCGAAGCAGTGATGCGCTGGATCAAACCAGGCGTGAACGCCAGCCAGTTCACCAGCGTGTTTATTGAACCAAGCCAGTTGTATCCAAAACCGCAACCCACCGAGAAGGTGCCGCAGAAAACCCTGAACGGCATCACCACGTATTACGATCAATCGCTGAAAACCCAGTTCGCCAAGGCACTACCGCTTGCCAGCGGCCCCGGGCCACGGGTGTTGGTGGTACGTCCGGCGATCACTGCGGTCAGCGCCAAGACCAAGGGCCTGCAACCGTATGAAGTGATCCCGATTGCCCTGGTAGCCGCCGGCGTCAGCGCGGCCACAGGTATCCGCGATCAGGACACCAGCATCGCCACCGAAGCGGCGTTCCTTGATGGCGGCAGCAACGAAGTGGTCGCTCAGGTGGTACGCAAAGGCGCGGGCGCCGAGCTGGACAACTCCTCCCAGGTCATGAGTGCCAACGATGCCAAGGCAGTGATCGATGGCTGGGCACGTGACATGGTCAAGTCGTTCGAGGCGCTGAAGAAATAGGTCGCAATCGCGACCCCACTGTAGATCCCCAACCTTCTGCACTGTGAGTACAGTGCAGAGCGCTGGCGGTTACCTGCAAGGGTACAGCGCATCGTTGAACAAGGAGTTTGAAATGAAAGCGATCGTCCAACCCTCGACCCTACGGGCTGACAACGCATCAGCCGGAATCTGGAAACTCAGCACCTCGGTCCTGCTCGCCGCTGCCATCGCCATGAGCAACCACGCCTGGGCCGCCGAAGCGCCCAAGCCCGCCACCGAGGCCACCAAGGCGGCCAACGACGCGCTGCTCAAGGAATTGCCGTTCAACGATAAAACCTCGTTCGAGCTGGCGCACAAGGGCTTCATCGCCCCGCTGCCGTCCGAGCCGATCAAAGGCCCCAGCGGCAACATGATCTGGGACCCGAACAAATACGGTTTTATCAAGGAAGGTGAAACGGCACCGGCCTCCACCAACCCAAGCCTCTGGCGTCAGTCGCAACTGATCAACATCTCCGGCCTGTTCGAAGTTACCGATGGCATCTACCAGGTGCGTAACTACGACCTGTCGAACATGACCATCGTCGAGGGCAAGGACGGCATTACCGTCTTCGACCCACTGATTTCCAGTGAAACCGCCAAGGCTGCGCTGGAGCTGTACTTCAAGCACCGCCCGAAAAAGCCGGTGGTGGCGGTGATCTACACCCACAGTCACGTCGACCACTACGGCGGCGTGCGCGGCGTTGTCGACGAGAACGACGTCAAGGCCGGCAAGGTCAAGATCTACGCTCCCAAAGGTTTCCTTGAGCATGCGGTGGCCGAGAACGTCATGGCCGGTACCGCCATGAGCCGTCGCGCCAGCTACATGTACGGTAACCTGCTGCCGCCGAACGAAACCGGCCAGTTGGGCGCGGGCCTGGGGACCACCACCTCCGCCGGTACCGTGACCCTGATCCCGCCGACCGACATCATCGAAAAAACCGGCGAGACCCATGTAATCGACGGCCTCACCTACGAGTTCCTCTACGCGCCGGGCAGTGAGGCGCCGGCCGAGATGCTCTATTACATCAAGGAGAAAAAGGCCCTGAACACGGCCGAAGACTCCACCCATACCCTGCACAACACCTACTCGTTGCGTGGCGCGAAGATCCGCGAGCCACTGCCGTGGTCCAAGTACCTCAACGAGGCGCTGAAGATGTGGGGCGACGACGTCCAGGTGATGTACGCCATGCACCACTGGCCGGTCTGGGGCAATAAGGAAGTCAAAGATCAGCTGTCGTCGCAGCGTGACATGTACCGCTACATCAACGACGAAACCCTGCGTCTGGCCAACAAGGGGTACACCATGACCGAAATCGCCGAGCAGGTGAAACTGCCCAAGTCGATTGCCAACCGCTTCTCCAACCGCGGCTACTACGGCTCGTTGAACCACAACGTCAAGGCCACCTACGTGCTGCACCTGGGCTGGTTCATCGGCAACCCTGCGACCTTGTGGGAGCTGCCACCGGATGAACAGGCCAAGCGCTACGTCGACATGATGGGCGGTGCCGATGCCGTGCTGAAAAAGGCCAAGGAATACTACGACAAGGGTGATTACCGCTGGGTGGCCGAGGTGGTCAACCATGTAGTCTTCGCCGACCCGAGCAACCAGGCGGCGAAGAACCTGCAAGCCGACACGCTGGAGCAACTGGGTTACCAGGCCGAGAGCGGCCCATGGCGCAACTTCTACCTGACCGGTGCCCAAGAACTGCGCAACGGCGTGCAGAAGCTGCCAACGCCAGACACCGCCAGCCCCGACACCGTCAAGGCGATGGACCTGGACCTGTTCTTCGACTTCCTGGCCATGCGTTTGAAAGGGCCTGAGGTGGGCGACAAGCACATCACCCTGAACCTGGACTTCACTGACCTCAAGCAGAAGTACACGCTGGAGATGGTCAACGGTGTACTCAACCACACCGAAGGCATGCAAGCCAAAGACGCCGATGCGACCATCACCCTGACCCGTGACACCTTGAACAACATCATGCTCAAGCAGACCACGCTCAAGGATGCTGTCAGCAAGGGCGACGTGAAGATCAACGGCAACGAAGGCAAGCTTGAGGAGTTGATGAGCTACATGGACAACTTCGACTTCTGGTTCCCAATCGTCACGCCCTAACGTGCCTACTGATGCTTGATTGCATCTCGGCAAGCCATTGGCAATAAGTCGGTGGCTTGCCTCTTTGTTTAATACAACGGTGACAACCCTGGATTGGATACCCAGCCTCTATTTGTCCCGGCGAAGCCACGCTAACCTCAATTGAAGGGCATCACTATGAGCACGCTGATACACAAGCTCAAACATGAATTCATGAAAGTCCTTCCGCCCACGATCTTCTTTTTCATCATTTTGCATATTGTGGCCCTTATTCGCGGGCTGATGATCAAGGGCTCGGGGGTTGATCTTCCCGTCTCGGCTTCAGTACTGATCGCATCCATGATCCTCGGCAAATCGGTATTGGTCGCGGATATGCTGCCCTTCATTAACCGCTTTCCTGACAAACCGTTGATTTGGAATGTAACCTGGAAGACGCTGATGTATGCAGTGGTCGCGCTGGTTGTGCACTACTTGGAGCGTCTGTACGAATACTGGAAGGAAGCACCCAGCCTCGTGGATGCGAATTCGCTGCTGTGGTCTTCAATGAACTGGCCACGCTTTTGGGCAATACAGATTCTGCTCATCACGTTGATCTTCATGTATTGCGTGATCGCGGAGTTAGCACGTGTCATTGGCCGTGATCGACTGAAGGTGATGTTCGTAGGCCCGCTTGCGCCAATGCAACGTTAGAACTTCAAAAGCTACGGATCAAAGGTTTCGGATTCTACCGGCGGGGTTGACCAAATCTCTTTCGGCGCTGATCGGGGGCAGGATTGGTTTTGGCTTTGGCTTTGAGGGCTGGGGGCTTATCCATTTGATGGGGTGGCTGGGCTGGCCCCTTCCGCCCTTACGGCGGCCTACTTTGCTCTTGGGCAAAGTAGGCAAAACCGCTCGCTCCTGCATCCGGCCCTACGCTTCGCTCCGGGTCCCCTCGCTCCGGCGACTTCCAGGCCCGCGCGGCCTACGACTTGCTACGCAAGTCTACATCTCGCGCCTTCGGCTACGCCGAAGGGTGCTAACGCACCTGGCCCTCCAGTCACCTACACTCAGCCTCCTGAAGTCGCAGACCGTGGCGCCTGAACTAACGCGCGCACAAAGCAAGAGCAAAACAACAAGCCACAAGCGTACAGACCATCCAAGCCGCCACTAGCGAAGCTAACACCAGCCCGGGCGCCGCCCGTAACTTAGCGACTTCAGGAGGCCGAGTGGAGGTGACTGGAGGGCTTGTCACGGTGGGAGCGGGCTTGCCCCGCGATCTGGCGCGATACAGCAAATCGCGGGGCAAGCCCGCTCCCACCGGTAGGGCCGGATGCAGGAGCCAGCGGTTTTGCTTACTTTTTCCAAGAAAAAAGTAAGCCGCCGTAAAGGCGGAAGGTGCCAGCCCAGCCACCCCATCAAATGGATAAGCCCACAGCCCTCAAAGCAAAAGCAAAAGCAAAATCCAACCCTTCCCCCCGACAATCCGTGAAGAGCCATTTTCAATATGAGCGGCTGCATCCGTCATTGCGGTAACTTCAACAGCGTGGGATACCCGCGGGAGAATACCCAATCCGACGCTTTGGCGGGTACATGGCAACCCAGGCACGTCGTCTGGAAACCTTTCGAGACATTGATCTTGGGTGCCTTGGCTTCAAACAGTGCCCAGCCCCACCCTTCGGCCCAATGGGTATTGCTTTGGAAACGCTGCTGGCGATCTTTGACCATCACGAACCACACCGAAGTCTGCCCGGCCCACTGTGCCAAACCTGTCGTTTGAGCGCCTTGTTCTACGTTGCGAATCTCCTTGACCAGTACCGCCCCATCCGGAAACTCACCGGTTGCGCGGTAGGCCTCGACAACCTCGGGCTGCGTGTAGACATCGTGGAAGCCAAAGCCAGGTGCCTGTTTGTCACCCACTACCCAAGAACCAAGGTGGCTCCAGGTCTTGCGAAAGTCGACCGGCAAACTGATCTTCCCTTTGTCATCCACATAGTGGCTATAGGTGTGCTCGGCGAGGCTCATGGCATTGGCCTGGGCGTGGTACGCGCGAAGGTGCTCGGCACCCTCTTCAGCAAAAGCAGTCGCGGTGACAGTGCCTGCAATCAATAAGGCTGTTGCCTTTAAAAGGCGTTGCATGGTGGTACTCCCCAATTCAGTGAATGTCCTGTTTCACAGGCATGGCGCAATTCTAGGGAGCCACGTTGCTGCCTCGGCGGCAGCGCGTCTGCAATGCACAACAGTACGTCCAGTACTCACGCCTGGATGACTACCTGCTGTAGCCATTGGCTGGGACTGCTGCCTACCTTGCGCCGAAAAGCCCTGGCCAACGCCGATGGGCTCTCGTAGCCCACCTCATCGGCGATCAAGGCAATAGGCCGACCTTCACGCAAGCGCTTTTGCGCCAGGCTCACACGCCACTCCAGCAGGTAGTCCGCCGGGGAAAACCCCACCACTTGACGAAAATGCGCTGCGAAGCTGGCTCGCGACATACCCGCGATGTTGGCAAGCGCCGCAACCGACCAGCTCTTCTGGGGGGCTTCGTGGATCTGGTTGAGGGCCCGGGACAGGCGTATGTCTGCCAAGCCAGCCATCAGCCCGCAAGGCAGCTCGCGCCGGGTCATGATGTGGCGCAGCAATTGAATGACCATCAGCTCGAACAAGCGATTGAGCACCAGCTCGCGCGCCGCCTCCTGGCCTGTCGCCTCCTGGAATATCCAGTCAAGGCAACCACTCAGGCTCGGGAGTTCGCGCAACGGCCTGATGATGTAGTCCGGGAGAGCGCGGGACAACGGATTGTCGATGCCGCCGTCAAACTGCAGGGTCGCGCAGACCAGTTCAGCCCCGCCGTCTTGTAACGCGCTAAGCCGATAGGCATTGGGCCGTACAATCAACATCAACCCGGGCTCTTCGAGGTGGAACACCCGCCTGGCTTTATCCTCGAAAGTGACACGCCCTGCCCGCAGCAAATGGATATACCCGCACGGTACCTGGCCGCTGTACGCTGACGTACCGCAAAAGCCACCTTGATGGTAGGTGGCCGCGTGAAGGTTGAAATGATTCAGGACGATGTCGAGAGTGCTCATGAAGCTCCTCGTTGCACAGTTCAAGTGGGGGGGCGACAACAACGCCTGACACCCAGGGCTGCAAGGATGCCCACGACAATCGCCAATAAAGGCAGGCTCGAAACAACGTTGAGGGTTGGAAACACCAGCAGCATCTGTGAATCGTTACCCCCCAGCATCATGGAGGCGCCACCGCCCATCAGTACTCCCGACAGCAAATGTCGACTCGATGCGGCCAACCGGATTGCTTGCCATCTGAAGGTCTTGCGGTACACAGTAAAGCCAAGCATGCCCAGCAGCAGTGCCGCAAACACCGCCAGGCGCTGGCCACTGATCAACCATTGACCCGGCGTCCACACCCATTGCGCCAGATCGTAGAAAAAATCACTGGGTGTCCATAAAGGTTCAAGGCTGTAAAGCGCACGGGTCAAGGTACCCAGCAGCATGCTGGCCAACACCAGGCGTCGATCGCCGTGAGCCCGCACCAGCACCAGCAATACCAACAGCAAAATACCCAGGGTCAGCCCGTAATGGAGACTGGAGATCTCCGGCAAGCGATCGATCTTGTATTCAGGCTGCCGATTGAGGCGGTGCCACAACAGGATACCGAGCACCCAGCCGACAATGGTCAGCGTCAGGTTGAGGTCACCGCGGGTGATTCGAGTCAAGGTGCCGAGGCTGCAGCCGCCGTTCAAAACCGAGGCGACACCGAACAGCAGGCCGCCAGTCAGCAGCGGCCAATAGCCGATACCCGGCGAAAACAATGGCTGGCTGATGCCGAGCCGCTCATACAGCGGTGCAAGCAGCAGCCCGAACAGACCGCACGACAGCAGTGCCACAAATAACGTCGGTCGCCCTTGCAGCAACAGCTCGCAGGCTCTGACCAGGCACAACCCCATGCGCTGCGCTGTCCAGCCAATCAGCAGCGCCAGAATCAAGGCAAATAGCACAGTCACCTCACCCGCCCGATCAACGGCTCAGGCGACAGCCGGGGCGTGCTGCGGCACTCGAAAAACGCGCAGCAGGCTGTGTTTGAGGAGCACGAGTGAAGCCGCCAGCAACACCACGTCCTTGAGCAGGAAACCCGTCGCGCCGCCCATGGCAGGAAACCCGCCCGCCGACGCCTCCCAGGCACCGGGCGTGGAGAAAATCAAGGTAAGAGTAGTCAAGTACGTCGCCACGGACCCCGCCGATGCCAGCACTGAAATCCTTGCAAACCAGGCACCGAGCACCAGGCCCAGCCCTATCGACCATTCCGCAACGCCCAGTGCGTAGCTGGCACCTTGAACACCGAACACGGTGTGCATCCATCCCAGGATCGGGCTGTTGCCAATCAAGGGCTGCAGCGCTTGTGCCTCGTAGGGGAACCATTTGGCGTAGCCGAACAGGGCAAAAATCACAACGAGCGCCCAACGGGTGAACTTGATTTCAATGTCACTGCGCAGCAGGCCAGCAAGTGCGGACGGGGTCATAGTAAATTCCTGGATTGCAAAGGAGGGTCAATTGACTGAGTGGCTAGGCATGGATTTGTTACAGCACAGTGGTATGGCCACTGCGAAATTGCAGCGGCCAGCGCCTGCCGTGGTTTATCTGCCAGGCGCATCAATCCACGGCGGGAAAGTCCAGTTCAGTGTTGGCCACGTTGTTGAGATAGTTGGTGAAGGTGGTAGTCGCGACCAGGGCAATGACGTCGACGATCTTGGCGTCGCTCAAACCTGCCTCGCGGGCGTCATGCAAATCACGTTCGGTGACGCGCCCTCGCAATTCGACAACCTGGCGAGCCAACACCACCACCGCATCCAGGCGCCCCTCACGAGCACGTGTGATGTCGCTCGCATCCAGGCCGGCTTTACCGGCAAACAAAACGTGCGCCGCGAGGCAGTAGTCGCAACCATTGACCTGCGAAACGGCCAAGGCAACGGCCTCTCGCTCACGGGAAGTCAATGTCGACTTCTGCAGCGCCTGAGAAAGGGCCAGGTAACCACCCAATGCGGCGGGCGAATGAGCCATCGTGGCAAACACGTTCGGCACAACACCGAACGCTTTGTGCAGGCCCTCCAAATGGCGACGAGAGGACTCGGGAGCCTGTTCCGAGTTCAGGGCAGTAATACGCGTCATGGTGAGTCTCCGGTAAGTTGGTTGGGGCTTGATCAACCCTGGAGACATAGTGGACGCCGCCATGAGCGCCCTGGGATCTGATCGTCAACGTTATCGTGCAGATCGTCCAAATGTGCAGGCGTGGCCTCAATGCGACGTACTTGACGGGGCTTGCTTCTGTGCAAGATAGCTCGACCTTCATCGAAGCGGCCCCGCCAGAATAGCGGCATGCATCACACGACTTCGAACAAGCCAGCGGCGCCCATCCCTCCCCCGACGCACATGGTCACCACCACGTACTTGACTGCACGGCGTTTGCCTTCGAGCAAGGCATGACCCACCATGCGCGCGCCGCTCATGCCATAGGGGTGGCCGATGGAGATGGCACCGCCGTTGACGTTGAGCCGGTCGTTGTCGATGCCCAGTTTGTCGCGACAGTAAAGCACCTGGCAGGCAAAGGCTTCGTTGAGTTCCCAAAGGCCGATGTCATCGACGCTCAGGCCGTGCTGTTTCAGGAGCTTCGGTACCGCCAGTGCCGGGCCGATGCCCATTTCTTCCGGCGCCAGGCCGGCCACGGCGATACCGCGGTACAGGCCCAGGGGCTGCAGGTTGCGCTGTTCGGCCAGGCGCGCGTCCATCAGTACGCAGGCACTCGCGCCGTCAGACAACTGACTGGCATTGCCGGCGGTGATACTGCCGCCTTCGATCACGGGCTTGAGCCGGCTCAAGTCGTCAATCTGGGTGTGTGGGCGGTTGCCTTCATCCAGGCTCAGGCTTACCTGTTCATGGCTGATCGCACCGCTGGCTTTGTCAACCACCTGCTTGCTCACAGTGACCGGCACTATTTCATCGCTGAACACACCTGCCTGTTGCGCGGCAGCGGTGCGTTGTTGTGATTGCAGGCTGTAGTGGTCTTGCGCTTCGCGGCTGATGCCGTAGCGCTGGGCCACCCACTCGGCGGTTTGCAGCATCGGCATGTAAGCCTGGGGTACGTGGCGCAGGACGCTGTCGTCATGCTGGCTGTCGACCCAATGCATGTGCCGGTTCTGCACCAGGCTGATGTGTTCCTGGCCGGCACCCAGGGTCACCTGCATGCCGTCGACCATGATTTGCTTGGCGGCAGTGGCGATGGCCATCAAGCCCGATGCGCACTGGCGATCCAGGGTCTGGCCGCTGACGGTCAGCGGCAGGCCTGCCGCCAAAGCGCTCATGCGTCCCAGGTTCCAACCCGCAGTTCCTGCGGGCATGCCGGTACCCATCACCAGGTCTTCGATTTCTCCGGCTTCGATACCGGCGCGCTCGACGGCGGCGCGAATCGCGAAGCTGGCCATGGTCGGCGAGGTGGTGACGTTGAAGGCACCGCGAAAGGCCTTGGCGATCGGCGTGCGGGCGGTGGAAAGGATTACAGCTTCTTTCATCGTGTGGCTCCTGCTCGTTGGAAGGCTTGGTCTACTGCCGGCTTTTGAGGAAATCCTGAACCAGGTTCGAGCGATCGAACGACTTGGCGGCTTGCACTGGCGGATACTCGGCAAGGGTTTTCAGGTGCGCGCCAATCAACTCGCCCATCGGTGCTGCGATCCACGACGACTTCTGGATCATATGGCCGTAGGCGTCATTGCTGTCGTAGCTTTCGAACGGGTCGCTGCGCAGGTTGAACATCAAAGGGGCAAACAGCGGCTTGATCGGCGCGTAGTAGTCTTCTTTGGTCGAGAAGTGCAGCTTCCACGGCCCCATGCGCACGGCGGTCAACTTGCTCTCGATGTAATAAAACAGGCTGGTGCGCGCGCTGTCGGGGGCTTTGCCGGTCCAGTAGTCGAGGTTATTGATGCCGTCGATGTACTGCTTTTTCTGCACTTTCATGCGCTCTGCCACATCCGTTACACCGGCTGCGGCTGCCAGGCTGGTGAACATGTCCTGGTGCGCCTGTATGCCGTTCTTGATCTGCCCCGGCTTGATGACCCCCGGCCAGCGCAACATCGAAGGCACACGTACACCGCCTTCGTAGGTTGTCATTTTTTCTCCACGGAACGGCGTTGTCGCACCGTGGGGCCAGGATGAGTGCTCCGGGCCGTTGTCGGTGGAATACCAGACGATGGTGTTCTGATCCAGGCCGCTTTGTTTGAGAAAATCCAGCAGCACGCCAATGTCGTGGTCGTGCTGCAGCATGCCGCTGCCTTGGGTATCGCCCTCGTGGGTGTACCTGGCGGCGGCATGTTTCCAGGTGTCGTTGAGGTGGGTGTACAGGTGCATGCGGCTGGTGTTGACCCAGACGAAGAATGGCTTGTCATCGTTCTTGGCTTTGCGCATGAAGGCCATGGCATGGGGGATCACTTCGGCGCCGTCGAAGTCCTGCATGCGCTGGATGGTCAGCGGTCCGGTGTCTTCGATCGTCTGTTTGCCGACCACACCAAAGCGTGGATCGACCGTCGAGTTCTCTTGGTCGCTGGCGAAACTGTGCAGCACGCCACGGGTGGCGAACTTCTTCGCGTAGGCCTGCGGCCCGCCCGGATACTGCTTGGCGAAGTTCTGATAATCGGTGTACTCACTTTGCTCCTCGGTATTGAGGTGGTAGAGGTTGCCAAAGAACTCGTCGAAGCCATGCACGGTGGGCAGGTTGGGGTTGTTGTCGCCTAAGTGGTTCTTGCCGAACTGGCCGGTACGGTAGCCGGCATCCTTCATCACTTCGGCAAGGCTTGGCGAGGCAGCCTGCAGGCCGAGCTTGTCGCCGGGCTGGCCGACGGTGGTCATGCCTGAACGGATGGGGTACTGACCGGTGATAAAGGCCGCGCGCCCGGCCGTGCAGGACGGCTGGCCGTAGTGGTCGGTAAAACGGATGCCTTGCTGGCCGATCTGGTCGATGTTCGGCGTGGTGTAGCCCATGGTGCCCATGCCGTAGGCGCTCACGTTCTGCCAGCCGATGTCATCGCCCCAGATCACCAGGATGTTGGGTTTGGCCGTCTGCGCATGCGCCATGGGGGCGCCAAGCACAACAGCGGTAATACCTGCCATGACCAGGCGTTTCATGCGTTGCATCATGAGCGGTCTCCTTATTGCGACGTTAACTGCAGAGGCGGCGGGTTCAGCCGCGCAGCCCTTCAAGCAATTGCGCGCGCAGTGTCGGTTTGTCTGCGAAGGGATCGGGTGGATTACGCTGCTCGACAATCGCGTCGAAACGATCGCGCACCGAAGCCATGGCGTGTGGGTGCGAATAGATATAAAAGCGGCGCTGGCCGATGGCCTCGAAGGTGAGTTCTGCGATCTGCTCGGCACTGACTTTGGCCGCGCCGGTCGCTTTCTGGTTTTGCGCCTGAGCCGCTGCCTGAGAGCGCGTTTGGCCCTCGGCATTCACCAGGTCGAGCGGACGATGGCGCGCAGAGGCACTGATAGCGGTCGCCACGAAGTACGGGCAGAGCACCGAGCAATGCACCTGGGTGGTCATCAGGGCGAGGTCCTGATAGAGCGTTTCGCTGAGCGACACCACCGCGTGCTTGCTGAGGTTATAGGCACCCAGGCTAGGCGCGTTGAGCAAACCGGCCATCGACGCGGTGTTGATGATGTGCCCTTGATAGTCGGGGTCTTGGGCGGCCGCCGCCAGCATCAACGGCGTGAAAATGCGCACGCCGCTGATAACGCTGCGCACGTTGACGCCCAGTATCCAGTCCCAATCCTTCTCACTGCTCTCCCACACAAGGCCGCCAGCGAGCACCCCGGCATTATTGAACAGCACATGCACGGCACCGAACGCTGCGATGGCGGCATCGGCCAGTGCCTGGATCTGGCCTGCTTGTGAGACATCGGCGTGCAGGCCAATCACTGTCGCACCGCCAGCGCGCAACTGGGCCACGGTGGCCTCCAGCGCTTCGTGCTGCAGGTCGGCCAGCACCAGTTTCATACCAAGCGCCGCGCCCCTCTCGGCGAATGCCTTGCCCAAGCCTGAGGCGGCACCGGTGATCACCGCTACCCGATTGCTGAACGCGTTCATGACGCTGTCTCCACCTGTTGCACCTGAATGCATTGCAGCGCACGACGCAAAGGCTCCGGCAGCGGCACTGGTCGGCGTGTCACGCGGTCGACGTAGACATGGATAAAATGGCCCTGTGCCGAGGCCTGGCTGTTGTCGTTGACGAACAGCCCTACTTCGTAGCGCACGCTCGAGCGGCCGATGCTGGCCACGCGCAGGCCGCCACGCACCAGGTCAGGGAAGGAAATCGAGGAAAAATAGCTGCACTGGGTATCGACCACCAGGCCAATGGTCGGGCACTGATCAAGGTCCAGCAGGTGTTGTTCCAACAGCCAGCCGTTGACCACGGTGTCGAACCAGCTGTAATAAATCACGTTGTTGACGTGGCCGTAGACGTCGTTGTCCATCCAGCGTGTGGTGATGTCGCGCAAGTAAGGGTAGGCGCTGCGCTGTTGCGGTACGGGCTTGCTCATACCTTCAGGCCTCCTGCTTCATGCGGCGCACGCGGATGTCTGCCTGCTCCTTATGCCCGGACATATGCTCATAGCCACACAGCCGTGAGCAGTAGTTGCCGATCATCACGCAGGCTTCGTCGGTCAATACGCGTTGGTAGGTGTGGGTCTTGATGAACTTGCCCACCCACAGCCCGCCGGTGTAACGGCCCGCGCCCATGGTCGGCAAGGTGTGGTTGGTGCCGATGACCTTGTCGCCGTAGCTGACATTGGTCCGATGACCAAGGAACAGTGCGCCGTAGCGGGTCATGCGTTGGTGATACCAGCTCGGGTCACGGGTCATGACCTGCACGTGCTCCGAGCACAGGCGTTCGGCGACTTCCAGCGCTTCTTCATCGCTGTCGCACAGGTAGATCTCACCAAAGTCGTTCCAGGCCACGCTCGCTACGGCGGCAGTGTCCAGGCGTGCCAGCACCTGCTCGATCGCGCCTGGCAGTTGTTCGGCAATGGTTTTGCTGGTGGTGACGCAATAGGCCGGGGACGTTGGACCATGTTCGGCCTGGCCGAGCAAGTCGACGGCCACCAGTTCGGCGTCCACCGTGTCATCACAGATCACCAGCGTTTCGGTCGGGCCGGCGAACAGGTCGATACCGACGCGGCCGAACAGTTGCCGCTTGGCTTCTGCCACGTAGGCATTGCCGGGGCCGACGAGCATGTCGACCGCGTCGATGCTTTCGGTACCGATGGCCATTGCTGCCACTGCCTGCACACCGCCCAGGCAGTAGATTTCGTCGGCACCCGCCAGGTGCATGGCTGCCACGATCTCGGCGCAGGGCTTGCCTGCAAAAGGCGGAGCACAGGCAATCACGCGCTTGACGCCGGCCACCTTGGCCGTCAGTACGCTCATGTGCGCGCTGGCGATCAGCGGGTATTTGCCACCGGGGATGTAGCAGCCGACCGAGTTCACCGGGATGTTGCGATGACCGAGCACCACGCCCGGCAGGGTTTCAACTTCAACGTCGTGCATCGAGGCCTTCTGGATCTCGGCGAAACGGCGAATTTGTGCCTGGGCGAACCTGATGTCTTCAAGGGTTTGTTCGGGCAGGCTGGCGATGCAGGCGTCGATCTGCTCCTGGCTCAGGCGCAGGCTGGGGGGCGACCAGGCGTCGAACTTCTCGGAATATTCGCGCACGGCGCTATCGCCGCGTTGCTCGATAGCGCTGAGGATGCCCTCGACGGTGCTGCGGATCTGCGCCTGGTCGCTGGCTTTGGCCTGGGCCGGGCGACCCTTTTTGAGGTGTTGAATCACGAGTGTTCTCCTAAGGGATGCACAGGGTGTATTTCAGGCGGATTGGTAGGTCGATAGCGCGGGCCGGGCGACCCGCAACACAATGGCGCTGGCAACCAGGTACAGGCTCATGAGCAGGTAGAAGCTGTAGCTGGTCCCACCGCTGGCGGTGTTCAGGGCGCTGGTGAGCGAAGGAATGATCGCGCCGCCGAGGTTGCCGATGCTGCTGACCAGGGCAATGCCCACTGCTACCGAGGCGCGTGGCAGGTATTCAGAGAGCAGCGCGAAGAACACCGGCGTTACCGAGGCGATGCCCAACATGGCCAGGCACAGACCGAGCAGCGAGGCGCCCAGTTGGCCCTGGGCCAACACCATGATTGCCAGGCCGCAGACCGCCACCAATGCGCCGCTGGAGAAATGCCAGCGGCGCTCGCCGAAACGGTCTGAACTGCGGCTGAGCAGGAGCACGCCGGCGATAGCGAACAGCTGTGGCAGGGTGGCGTAGAGGCCGACGTGCATCAGATCGGCGACGCCCCAGCTGCGAATCAATGTCGGGGTCCAGAAGGCCATGGCATAGGTGCCGGCAACCATCAGCACGTAAACCAGCGACAACGCCCAGAACCTGGAGTCGACGAGCAGGTCGCGCACGGAGCCATGGCTGGCCTTGAGCGATGAGTGCTGCTCGGCGTCCAATTGCGCGCGCAGACGGTTCTTCTCTTCACTGGTCAGCCATTTCGCCTGTTCAGGCCCATCGACCAGCACTCGCCAGGCCAGCAGTCCCAGGAGCGGGGCTGGGAGGCCTTGCACCAGAAACAACCATTGCCAGCCGTGCCAGCCATTGAAGCCGTCAAGGAACTTCATGATCGCTCCCGACAGCGGCCCGGCGATCAAGCTGGCGAAAATGGCCCCGAGCAGGAACACCGCGATCATCCCTGCACGCCGCGCGGGTGGGTACCAGAAGGTCAGGTAGAGCAAGGCCCCGGGGGTGAAACCGGCTTCGAAGGCGCCCAGCAGAAAACGCAGAACATAGAATTGCGCAGGTGTCTGCACGAACATCATGGCCATGGCCACCACGCCCCAGCACACCATGATGCGCAACAGCGTTTTGCGCACGCCGATCTTCTCCAGCATCAGGTTGCTGGGCACCTCGAACAACAAGTAGCCAATGAAGAAGATACCGGCGCCTAGCGCATACACCGCGTCGCTGAACGCCAGTGTCTCCTTCATCTGCAGCTGTGCGTAGCCGACGTTGATGCGATCAAGAAACGCCACAACATAGGCGGCGATCAGCAATGGCATGATGCGCCACGCGATTTTTCGATAAAGCTTGCGGTCGTCTGGGGTTTCGCTGAGGTTCATGCCTGTCTCCTGATGTTTTTTGTTGTTATTGACCTGCAGGGGTGTGGCGCTAGGCTGTGGCGCGAAGCACCAGATGCCCGGGGATCTCGCACAGCGCTGGCGTGTTGCCTGGCGGGTGGCCTTCGCCGAGCAAGCGAATGACGCAGGCGATCATCTGTTCTATAGGCTGGTGCACGGTGGTGAGGGCGTGCTCCGGGTAGCTTGCGGCGCAGATGTCATCGAAGCCGACCACCGCGACGTCTTCGGGCACACGCAGGCTGGTGTTCAAGCGCAGATAGCTCAATACACCAAGGGCCATCTGGTCGTTGGCACAGAACACCGCGTCGATGGCCGGCTGCCCGGCGCAGAACAGCTGCGCGGCAGCGGCACGTCCGCCTTCGTAGCTGTAGCCGCCATGGCACTGCGCGACCACACGTTGGCCATGCACTGCCAGGCCCTGCTCGAAGCCGAGCAGACGGTCAGCGGTCGTCGAGCTTTGCAGGTCACCGCTGATGAAGGCGCAGGCGTGGCGATTTTGTTGAACCAGGTAGTCGGCCACCGCGGCGGCCATGCGCTGGTTGTCGCAGCACACAGACCAGACGGTCGGGTCTTCAACGCGGCGGTTGAGAAACACCAGGGCAACCCCCTGGCGCGCGCAGAGTTCGGACATGTGTGAAGACAACTTCGCTGCCGTGACCACAATGCCGTCGACCTGGTATTGCAGTACTTGCGGCATCAGGGTGTCGGCATCAGCGCCTGCCGGGACCACGAACAGCAACAGTTGCTGACCTGATGCGCGCAACTGCTGGGAGAACGCCTCAAGTACTGCGGGGTAGAACGGATTGCTCATGTCGCCCATCACCAGCGCCACGATCCCTGTGCGCCGCCGGTTCAGCGAGCGGGCAATGGCGTTGGGGCGGTAGCCCAGCTCGTCGGCCAGCGCCAGGATGCGCGAGCGCAGTTTGGCCGAGATACGCGAATCTGCGTCGAAGGCGCGCGTGACGGTAGAGGTGGCCACGCCCAGTTGCTCAGCTAAATGCCGGGCTGTAGGCCGACCGCTCGAACGGGCAGTGGCCGTGAGCGGAAATTCGGGAAGGTGGTTTTTTGCCGTCACATCGCAGCCTCAGTCATCGTGCAATCGTGTGCACACATGAGCTGAATGCTGCCTACTTTTGGTGAACAGCTGCCCCCTCGTCAAAGGGGGGGCAAGGCAATACGGGAACGAATTACCCGGTAGGAGCGGCGGTGCGGCGACCCGACTTGCCCCGCGATCTGCCGCAACGCGACAGCAAGGCCTGAATTCGCGGGGCAAGCCCGCTCCCACAAAACGTTTTGTACAGAGACTAAGAAACAGGCCGGCGCATCGCGAGAATGGCGGTGCCGAAGCCGATGAACGTCGAACCGACCACCCTACTGACCCACACCGAGAACGCAGGCCGGGTCAGCATGCCTTTGGCTCGGGACGCAATGGCGGCATACAGGCTCAATGAAGTCAGTGACAGTCCCATGAAAATCACCGTCAACAGCAGAAACTGCGGCAACAGCGCCGCGTTCTGGTCAATGAATTGTGGAAACAAGGCGGTAAAAAACATCGTCGCCTTGGGGTTGGTCGCTGCCGTCAGAAACGCCGATTTGTACAGTTTCCAACGCGACGGCCTGATGGCGTGTCCGTCCACCTGTACTTCACTGGCCAGTGCCGGGCTTTTCTTGAACAACTGCCTGGCCCCCAGGTAGAACAGATAGCCCGCGCCCAAAATCTTCACCGCGTTGAACATCCACTCGGAGCTTGCCAGCAGCGCGCCCATTCCCAACATCGCCGCTGCCGACAGGCAGAACAGCCCGCACGCATTGCCGATCGATGACCAGATGGCGTAACGCGGCCCGTAGGCCAGGCTGTTGTTGATGGCCATCAAGGTCGCAGGCCCGGGGCTTGCGATGGCAATCGCTGCTACCAGGGTAAAAGCCAGAATCGAATGCAGATCCATTTTTCACGTTCACCATTACTTGAAGTAGGGTCGCCGCACCGCCACGCCTACCAGCGGTCTTTCACGACAATGCTGTTGACCACCAGCGGGCACAGGGCCTGGAGTTTGACAAAGTCTTTATCCGCTTGCGCTTTGTCGGCCAGCCCCACCGTTGTCGCGCAACTGACCAGGAAGGCTTGCTCACCGATAAAAAACGCATTGAGCCGGGCAACCTGGTAGATCTTGACACCGGCCCGCTCAAACTCGCCACTGAAATCCAGCCAGTAGCCCGGCAACGTCTCGACTGTCTGCGCCCCGCCATTGATGAACGTGCTGTCCGGCGGGGTCAGGCTCTTGATACCCTCGCCATCGACCTGCGCTTTGATCTCCTGCGGGGTCACTTTGGCGCCGGTGTTGCGGATATCGAGGGTAATCATCTGCTGGCCGAAGCCGGCCATGCTTTGCCACTTTTGCACAATGTGCGGGCGTTCGCCCTCTGCGCCGACCCACGACACCGGTACGTCCAATGTCAGGTTCAAGCCGAGGGATTTCGGATGCCCCTGAGTATCGAAACGCTGGCGCTGTTTGGCCGAGAACTCTCTCGCGGGCTGATCTTTGTAGCGGGCGGCAAGCAAAAACGGCCGCACGCTTGCATCTACCTCGCCTTTGGCTCGGCTGTTGACCTCGGCAATGAACTTGACGGCTTGATCTTGCGTGAGACGTGCCGTGTTGATCTGCTGCACCACGGATGACTCCATGCGCGTGGCGATCTGGCCAAAGGCCTCGCTGCCGACTGCGGCGCTGATTTCTGTGGCCAGCGTGTCCTTGATCGAACTGCCATAGGCGGCGGCAAACCCATGCTCTGCGCCTTTCACCGGTGCCTGCAACGCGGGATACAACGTGGCGATGCGTTTGAGCGTGTAGTCCTGACCGAGCAGGTAACCATAAGCCTTGCCGAGCCCTACCATTGCCTCGTCACTGCGACCAAAACTGAAGTCGGCAACGGCGGGAGCAGAAGAAACGGCAAGCAGGAACGCAAAGGCAGAACGACGAAGCATGTGCATCAGAGAAAGGTCCATTTTCAAAATAGCGGTGCACATTCAAACATTTCCAACCGCCATTGTACAAAGTGCCATCACTCCCTGTAGGCGCGGGCTTGCCCCGCGAAGCCCACCGACATTACTGCCCCTGCACAACAGCAAACGAATGCGGATCATCCGCCGAAAACGTCCTGAACCGCAGCCCCTTCACCAGCCGCTGCGCCGTCAGCTCGAACAGCTCGGCCAGGCATGGCAAGGTGAAGTGGGCCTGCATCCGCTCGGTCGAATACCAATACCCGGTGAGCGACCAGGTGCCGCCAGGATCGCTGCCGCAGGTCAGCCGATAAGCCGCGCAGTCGCAGCTGTGCTGCAGGGTCTGCAGCAGCGCCTGCAGACGCTCGCGGAGGACGGCGGCCGAACCATCGGCCGGATCGATCTCGACCGCGTTGATAGCAACAATCCCCATGGTCGTTAGCCCTCGCTGCTCATTGCGCCAGAAGTTTCTGCGCCAGTTCCACCCCCTCTTCCCTGCTGGCCACCACAAACAACGGATAGCCCCAGAAATACTCGAACTTGACCGCAAACAATGTCGCTGCCTGCTGCTTGCTGGTGTCGGGTTCGATGTGGATTTGCCCTTTGACGAAGGTGCGCAAGGCGCTTTTGTGGCGGTTCATCCACAGCGCCAACTGTTTTTGCTCATCCTGGCTGTTTTGTTGCGCTGGCGGGTCCGCGCGTTGTTCGTCCAGCAGCACGAAGGGTTCAGCGCGTGCCAGCAGCCCTTCAAAGGCAACGAACCCTTCATCGCCGGTGTTGATAACAGTGGTGCCAATCTGCATCCAGACCAGTGGAAAGTGTGCGCAATCTATAACCATGTGACCTGTCCTCTGCATTGAATAATCTGCACCCTGCTCAAATGAGGGTGCCGGTAACGCAACGGCACGATATCCAACCGCAGCGGTTTACGTCATTGCACAATCAGGCCACACTATTTTTCATTTCGGCCAAGTGCTGCTAACTGCCACATAGGAAGCGTTCGTGGAACCCGTTACCGCTGACGATCCGATGATTACCTGGGACATCGACAGCATTGCGCGCAAGGTCACCGCGTTGAATACCTCGCGGGTTGACAAGGATTGGGAACACGCACCGCACCAGCATCGCAAGGCGCAGCTGATTTATTCGGTGCGCGGAATCCTTAACTGCGAGGTGCAGACCGGTGTATGGATCGTGCCGCCGCAATGCGCAGTGTGGATTCCGGGCAACCTGCTGCACTCGACCCGCGGCTCGGGAGAAACCGAGTGCTATTGCCTGTTTGTTGAACCCGATGCGGTCGAAGGTTTGCCCAGCGTCTGTTGCACGCTGGCGGTGTCGCCGCTGCTGCGCGAGCTATTGCTCAAAGCCACAGGCTTTGCCCCGCTGTACGCCGAAGACGGCCCCGAAGCGCGCCTGAGCGCGGTGTTGCTGGATGAATTGCGTGAGGCGCCGATCGAATTCCTGCACTTGCCCATGCCGCAAGACCGCCGCCTGCGTGAATTGGCGCAAGGGCTGTTGGCCGATCCATCGAGCAAAGCCTCAATGAGCCAATGGTGCAAACACATCGGCATGAGTGAGCGCAGCATGAGCCGCTTGTTGCTGCAGGAGGTCGGCATGAGTTTCGGCCGCTGGCGCCGCCAGCTGCATATCGTGCTTTCGCTGCAACGCCTGACCAGGGGCGAAAGCGTGCAGGCGGTAGCGCTGGCGCTGGGTTATGAAAGTGCCAGCGGCTTCGTCACCATGTTCCGCAAGGCCATGGGCAAGCCGCCTGCGCGCTACTTGTCTGAGGGCGGTGCCAACACCTGCGCTGACGCTGACGGCGCAACGGTCAGCGGTATCGTGCTGGCATCTTGAAGAGGGCCGCCAATCACAAACATAAATAGCAATACTTCTTATTTACATACGATTGACAACTATTTATGCTGCCTGACGCGACTAATCCGGTCGTGTCAAAGAGCAGCCCGATCGTGTCGATTGCCCTCTCCTCCCCGTCAATTTCCACAAGCCCGTCGCTGAACTGGCAGGACATCGACCTGCGCTGGGCCTATAACGACTTGCTGCTCAGCCTCAGTCGCCAGACCCGCTGCGTGCAGCGCGCCTATGACGTGCTGCACGACGCCCTGCTGCGCTTCGCCTTGGCTCAGCACCCGCAGCCCTTGACCCAGCCCAACGCCTACCTCAGGCAGGTGGCGCAGTCGGTGTTGATCGACCATTTTCGCCGCAACGCCCGTTTGCAGCCGCTGCCTGAGTACCATGAGGAAACCGGCGACGAGCATGTCGCGCCGAGTAATGAACACCTGCTGGACATCCAGCAACGGCTGATCGCCCTGCAACGCATCCTCGATTGCCTGCCGGCACGCTGCCGTGAGGTGTTCTGGCTGGCGCGCATCGAGGGCTATGCGCAAAAAGAGATCGCCCAGCAACTGGATATCAGCCTGAACATGGTCGAGCGTCACATGGCCCGCGCTCTGGTCAGCCTGCGCAACGCCCGCGACTTGCTGCGTTCATGAGCGATGCCCGCGAGCAAGCGGCGCTGTGGTTTGCGCGCCTGCACAACGACGCTGGCGAGCACCCTGAACGCAGGCAGTTCGACGCCTGGCTGGCCGCCGATCCACACCATGCGGCCGAATACCAGGCGCTGCTCGAACTGTGGGGCGACTTCGCCTCCACCCCACGCACCGAAGCGTTGGCCCAAGCCATGGAACAGCAGCGTCGGCGCCAGCGCCGTCGCCTGCTGCAAGGTGGCGCCCTGGCCGTGGTGCTGACACTCGCTAGCGCGTTCGGCTGGCAGGCCCACCGCTACGGCCCACTGGACCTCGAACTGCACACCGCTATTGGCGAACGGCAGGTGCAGCAACTGCGGGACGGCACTGAACTGACACTCGATGCCGATACCCACCTGCACCTGCACTACAACGCCGAGCAGCGTCTGGTCGAACTGATGCGCGGCGAGGCGATCTTCGCCGTGGCACGTCAGCCGCAGCGGCCGTTCATCATCGACAGCGGCCTGGCCAGAGTACGGGTGCTGGGTACGCGCTTTGTCCTCAACCGTTTGCCGGACCGCCTGCGGGTCAGCGTTGACCACGGCCAGGTGCAGGTAGACAGCCTCTCGCGGCCCGGTGAAAGCCTGGTGCTGGAAGCCGGCCAGGTCGCCGAGGTAGGCGCAGACGGACGCCTGCAACGCCTGCCACGTGCGGCCAGTGATGCATTCTCGTTCCAGAACGGCAGCCTGGTGTTCGACCAGGCCGACCTGGCAGAGGTCGCCGCCAGCCTGTCGCGCTACCGTCAGTTGCCGGTGCAGGCCGCTACCGGCCAGAGCCCGCGCGTTAGCGCTGTGGTGCAACTCAACGATATCGAGGGGTTCCTGCAGGCGCTGCCTCAGGTCGTAGCGGTGCGCCTGCGCAACGAAGCGGACGCCACCATCCTGCAGCCCCGCTAGGTTTTGCCCACTTCGCGGCCCTCTGTGGGTGGGAGCGGGCTTGTCCCGCGAACACGGGCGAAGCCCGTGCCATTCACCGCAGTGCCTGCTTCGCGGGGCAAGCCCGCTCCCACTGAACGACCGCTCGTCGGCATCGCAAATAATTCGCAATCACAACATCAGGGTAAAACCACCCTGCCGCGTTAGTGCTAGAGCAATTAAACACAAGAAGGATGTTCTGCATGACGATGCAACCGACCCTGCGTGCCCTGTCGGCCGCAGTGGCCCTGATTCTGGCCGCGCAGGCTGTGGCCGCGCCGATCGATCTCGACCTGCCGGCGCAGCCGCTGGCCACCTCGCTGCGCCAGCTCGGCGAAGCCGCCGGGCTGACCATTGCCGTCGACAGCAGCCTGGTACAAGGCCGCCAGGCACCCGCGCTGAGCGGCCAGTTGGAGCCGCACGACGCGCTGTCGCGCCTGCTCGCCGGTAGCGGCCTGAGCTACCAGCAAAGCGGCAACACCCTGATCGTCAGCCAACCGAGCGGGGACGCCCTGGAGCTCGGTGCCACCAGCATCAACAGTTCAGGCCTGGGCGCCACCACCGAAGGCACGGGCTCTTACACCACCGGCTCAACCGCCAGCGCCACCAAGCTGCCGCTGTCGATTCGCGAAACCCCGCAATCGGTCAGCGTGATGACCCAACAGCGCATGGAAGACCAGAACCTCACCCAGTTGCTCGACGTGGTCAAACAGGCCCCGGGCCTGAGCGTCAACCAGGGGGGTAACGCGGGCTCCGACTCCAGCCAGATCTACTCGCGCGGCTTTGCCGTGGAGAACTACCAGGTCGATGGCCTGCAACGCCTGGACAGCAACTACAAGTCCGTGGCGCAGAGCAACGACATGGCCCTGTACGACCGCGTCGAGATCATCCGCGGCGCCACCGGCCTGACCAACGGCGTGGGCACCCCCGGCGCCACGGTGAACCTGATCCGCAAGCGCCCGACAGCCGAGTTCCAGAGCAGCATTTCCAGCTCGGTCGGCTCATGGAATTATCAGCGCACCGAGGTAGACGCCAGCGGCCCGCTGAACGACGCCGGCACCCTGCGTGGCCGGGTGGTCGGCGCCTACCAGGACAACGAGTCGTACATCGACCGCTTCAACGAGCGCAAGAAAGTGTTCTACGGCATCATCGAAGCCGACCTGAGCCCCGACACACTGTTTACCTTCGGTATGGACTCGCAGTCCCACGATGCCGACGACCACGCGCGCAGCGGCTTGCCGCTGTTCAACAAGGACGGCTCGCGGGCCAAATGGTCGCGCTCGGATTCCGCCGCTGCCAGCTGGGCTTACTCCGATCGCCAGTTCACCACCGGTTTCGCCACCCTTGAGCACAACCTCAACGAGCGCTGGAAAGCCAAGCTGACACTGAACCACGACCGTTACGAATACGACGAAGTGCTCGGCTATGCCGCCGGCGGCAACCCTGATCCGGCAACCGGCGCCGGGGTCAACCTGTGGGCCGGGCGCTGGGAAGCAAAGCCTGTGCAAACCAGCGTTGACCTGAACATCGCCGGTAACTTCGACCTGTGGGGCCTGGAGCACGACGCGGTGATCGGCTACACCCGCCAGCACACCGAATTCCGCACCAATGGCTATCCGTTGTGGTGGTTCGACAACTGGAGCAATGCCATTGAGAACATCTACACCTGGGATGGCGACACCCCCGGCAAGCCACCGCTACCCGCCACCAGCCGCATCGACTATCAGGAAGACCAGACCGCAGCCTATGGCAGCACGCGCCTGCGCCTGACCGACGATCTGTCGCTGATTCTCGGTGCCCGCGTCAACGACTGGAAAAACACGGTCAAGACCGACTACTACGACGCCACACCTGACGAAGACGTGCGCCGCAAGGAAACCGGGGTGGTCACGCCGTTTGCCGGGGTGGTCTACGACCTCGACCAGAACTGGTCGGTGTATGCCAGCTACACCAGCATTTTCAAACCGCAAAGCAACAAGGACATCAACGGCCAATACATCGACCCACTCGAAGGCGATGGCTACGAAGTGGGCAGCAAGGCCTCGTTCTTCGACGAGCGCCTGAACTTCGGCCTGGCCCTGTACGAGATCAAGCAAGACAACCTGGCGGTACTCATCCAGCCCAACGTTCCGGTGCCTGGTGGCGGCTTCGCTTACCGCGCCGAATCCGGCACCAAGACCCGTGGCTTCGAACTGGAACTGTCCGGTGAGCTGGCCCGCGACTGGCAAGCCAGCGCCAGCTTCAGCCGCAACATCGTGCAGGACGCCAACGGCAACAAGCTCAACACCAACGTGCCGCAGAACACCTTCAAGCTATTCACCACCTACACCTTGCGCAGCGTCGGCAACGGCCTGACCGTGGGCGGCGGGGTGAACTGGCAGAGCGAGATCTACAGCAACAACCAGGGCCCGAGCCGTGTGCGCTTCACCCAGGAAGACTACGCCGTGGTCGACCTGATGGCGCGCTACCCGATCACCCGCCAGTTGAGCGCCACCGTCAACGTCAATAACCTGCTCGACAAG
Organism: Pseudomonas sp. NUPR-001; assembly: GCF_052147955.1. Taxonomy (NCBI): domain Bacteria; kingdom Pseudomonadati; phylum Pseudomonadota; class Gammaproteobacteria; order Pseudomonadales; family Pseudomonadaceae; genus Pseudomonas; species Pseudomonas sp. NUPR-001. The sequence continues at coordinate 2,428,760 of NZ_CP197353.1, read as the reverse complement.
GAGTACTACACCAACACCGCTGGCAGCAGTTACTACGGTACCCCGCGTAACGCTACCTTTGGCTTGAAGTACGACTTCTAATCGGCTTGGGAGTGGGTTTGCTCAGCGCATCGCGGGGCAAGCCCGCTCCTACAGGGCTGCACTGCGTACCTGCGAATGGCGCGCCAGGTTCAACGCAACCAGCAAGGCTGCCATCGCCATCAGTACCCCGGCCAGAAATCCTCCACTGTAACCCACCTGAGCCGTCAACCCGAGCAACAGCGAGGACGACAGCATCTCCCCCAGATCGCGGGTGCTTTGTACTGCGGTCATGTCGGTGCCCGCCTGATCACTTTGCCCGGCAAAGGTCATCGAGGCGGTCATGATCGCGACCGAACTGGCCCCAGTCGCGAATGACCCCAACCCCACTGCCAGCCAGATCAGTTCTGTTTGAGCCGCCAGCACGCCAGCGGCCTGCAGCAGCCACAGCAGTGCTGCCAATGCCGCCATGCCCACCGCCAGCATGAACGCTGGCCACAAGCCCAGCACGCGGATCAGCCATGCCCCGCCGCCGCAGCCCAGGACAACGGTGATCACCCCGCCGCTGATGCCCAATTGTCCGATCGCCTGCAACGACCAGCCGGCATCGTTGAGAAACAGTTTTGACAGGCCAAAGCCTGAAACCGAGGTCATCGCGCTGAGCAACGCCAACAGCACCAGCGCCAGGGCCTTGGGCCGTTTGATGAAGCGCAGCAGGCTGGCGTGCGGTACATCTGGCTGCTTTTCCCTGGCCACTGCGGCAGGCATAAGGCCAACACACAGCAGGCTTGCCAATGGCAGCAGTGCCAATAGGGCAAAGGCTGTCGATTGCCCCAGGTAGCCGCTGAGCAACAAGCCCCCGGCTCCGCCGACAAAGAAGCCGACCATGGTGCCGCCGACCTGAATCGCATTGATCCGCGCCAACAGGTTGGCGCTGAAGTACTCGGCGGCCATGCCGTCGGTGGCGATGTCCTGGGTGGCACTGGCAAACGAGGCGACGATCAACAGACCCACCGCCCAGCCTGCGGTTTCAACGCTCAGGCCGATACTCGCCAACGTGACGATGCACAGCAGCACCAGCAACTGCATGGGCATGATCCAGCTGCGCCGCCGTCCCAGGCGCGCGTTCCAGCGGTTGTCGACTTGCGGTGCCCAGATGAACTTGATCACCCACGGCAGCCCCACCAACGGCAGGAACGCCAAGGCATCGAGGGCCGCGCCATCATGGCGCAGCAGGGTCGGCAAGGCGTCCATGGCAATGCCGAAGCACATGCCCTGGGAGAGGTACAACAACGCAAACGTCAGCACCATTCGCCAATGTTTCAACAGTTCCAGCATGTGACTCTCCAATCAAACAACAGTGGCGTCGGCAGCCGCTGCCGTACGCGTGAAAACACTCAGGCGGCGCACCGCCCACAACAGACCGGCAGCACTGAGCAGCAGCACCAGGTCGATCGGCCAGACGTTCAGGTTGCCCTGCAGCAGGCTGCCGCCCAGGTGCAGGGCAGCCGCCGCCAGATAGCCCAGACCCGCCAGGGTCAACAGCAGCGGCAGTGGTTGCCGTTGAGCTGGCATGACACAGGCCAGCAGCACGCTGGCGCCCCAACTGCCCCAGAACAACCAGGCCAACCCGCTGGGGACGAATAGCCCCAAAGCGCTCAACGCCCCGCCACACAGCAACAGCGCGGTGGCCGTCAGCAGGCCACCGGCGCCGCCCACCACCAGCCGCAACAGTACCTGCCAGGCACCGCCCTGCTTGATGCGCCGACGCTCCAACCACAGGTACAGGCCGCTCAGCACCAGCATCGCCGCCGCCAAGGCCATGCCGAAATGCAGTGCACGCAAGGTTGATCCGGCGTAAGGCAGCCAGCGGTAATCGGCAAAGTGCAGCGGTTGCACGGCAATAAACGCCTGCAACCAGAAACCGCGTCCACTGGCGCTGTGAACTCCCAGCGCCTGGCCGTTATCACCACGGTAGGTGTGCCGCTCGAACACCGCAGTGCTCGGCAGGCCCTGCTCGATCCCGGCGACTTCCACCCAGGCCCCGGGTTCACCCCAGCGATGCAGGGTGACGCTCTGGGCGATAAAGCCTGGGTGTGCCTGCGCGTCGTTTCGCAGCAGTTGATCGAGCACCAGCGTCTGCGAAGTACCGGGCTGAGGAGTGATCTGTGGAGGCGCGCCGAGCAACTGCATGAACGCTTGCTGTGGCGCCCCCGGAAACGCCTGTCCGGCCAGGTTCAAGGTGCCGAGTGCACCGAGGCCAGACATCGCCCCCGTCACCCCGAACAGCAGCAACCAAGGCCAGGTCCAACGGCCGATCAAGCTGTGCAGGTCATGGGCCAGGACCCGAGTACCACGGTCCCGGCGCAGGCGCTTGAGGTCTTGCCAGCGCCCGCTGTGCAGCGCACTGCCGGCCCAGATCAGCAGCAACAACACCACCCCGAGCAGGCTGATCAGCATCCGCCCGGGGAAACCGATAAACAGGCTTTTGTGCAGTTCGAACATGATGTCGGCGGCACTGGCCAACGGCAGCGACTGCCCCGTCACCGGGTCCAGCATCAGGCTGCAATTTTTAGCCGAGGCGCACAGTTCCACCACCGGGTAGGCAGTGTCGGGCAGGCGGATCTGCAACGACTCAAGGGGCAGGCCATTGGCCGTTGCCACCTGCAGCCAATGCGACAACGGCAGCATAGGCCCAGGGGCCTGCGCCATCGGTCCACGAAACCAGGTGCGCAAGTCTTGATGGGCCATGCTCCAGGCGCCAGTGAACAGAATGATGAACAGCAACACGCCAAAAACCCCGCCGGCGCCAGCATGCACGCGCTGCACCAGCGCCCGTGGTGCGCCCATCATGACCCGGCTCCGTCCCACAGCAGCCACGGCGTGAACAACAGCAAGCAGGCACCAGCACGGTAAGCCACCTGTTTACGGGTGGGTGCCAGCAGTGCCCAGAGCAGCACCGATACCAGCAACCCCAAGCCGAGGAAGATAGCAGCGTAGAGCCGCTCCAGCCCGCCGCCCCAGGGGTAATGCCGGGCCACCAGCACCGCCAACTGCAGGCTGCTGAGGACACTGCCCGCCAAGGCCAACGCAATACGCACCGGCCATGGCCCGAGGCCCGGCGTGGTCATCAGAACGTGCCTCGCAGGGTCATGTTGAAGCTGCGTGGCTCGCCGTAACGGTTGTTCCAGTTGGGGTTGGACAGGCTCTGGTAATACTTGCGGTCGGCCAGGTTGTTGCCGTTGACCGAGGCCGTCCAGTGCTCGTCGATGCGATAGGCAACCCGCGCATTGAGCAGCGCATAGCCGCCCTGCTCCATGGTCACCGTGCCCGATTGCGTCGAGAAGTCACTCTGCGCCTGCACCCCGGCGCCCACGCTCCAGCGCCGCTCCTGCCAAGGCAATTGATATTGGCTCCAGAGTCGCAGCATGTGCCGCGGGGTGAATTCGGCATACTCCTCGCCCGAACCGTTGCGGGTGTCCTTGAGGTACTCGGTGGTGGTGTAGGTGTAGCCAGCGAACAGGCTCCAGTCCGGCGTTATGTAGCCGGTGCTTTCCAGTTCGAAGCCCTGGCTGCGCACTTTGCCGCCGCTGATGTAATAGGTGGTGGGCCCGACACCCGGGTGATCGGGGTCGACCTGCGGGTTGTTTTCCAGGTCGATGCGAAACGCCGCCAGCGACAGGTTCAGGCGGCCGTCCATCAACTCGCCTTTAACCCCAGTCTCGTAGGTTTTGCCTTCCACCGGTTTAAGCAGCTCGCCACTCCAGGTTTGCTTGGTCTGCGGTTGGAACACCTCGGCGTAGCTGACGTACCACGACCAGTCCTGGGTGAAGTCCCAGATCAACCCGCCATAAGGCGTGATCTCGCGCCCGGGTTTGAAGCGATCGCTGGGCGCATCCTGCTCCCACCAGCTGGCACGGCCACCGACCACCAGGGTCAGCGGATCGAGCAGTTTGAAGCGGGTCAGCGCATAGACGCCCTTGGACGTGGTGGTGGTAGAGCCCGGCGAGGTGTACGTACCGATGCCTGGCTTCGGTACGCTGTGCGGGTCCCAGCGATAGACATTCACCGGCACGTTCAACGGCGTGGTGAACGGTGCCGTGTGCTGTTCGGTTTTGCCCTGGCTGTAGTTGCTGCCCAGCAGCAACTCATGGCTACGGCCGAACAACGAGAACGGCCCGTTGACCGAGGCATCCAGGCTTTTCTGGGTGCTGTCGAACTTGTAGGCCGCGCCCATCAGGCGGCCACCGTCGCCGGTCACCGGGTCAATGGCGCCGAAGGAGCCGGCATACAGCAGGCTGGAGTCGGCATCCTGGTACTCCGCCGCAAGCTTAGCCCTCCAGCCATGCGCCAACTGCTGTTCCAGCGAGCCAAACACCCGGCGCGTGGTCCACTTGAAGCGGTCCCAGTCGACGTCCAGGTAAGTGGAGCGCGACAGGTCCAGGTTCGAGCCGTCCTTGGCCATGGGCACCCCGGCCATGTTGGTCACCGAATCGATGGTCTGGTACTGCGCGCCCACGGTCAGCAGGGTGTCGGGGCTCAGGTCGAACTCGCTGATGCCGTACAGCAGTTGGGTTTCCTGCTCGCCGATGTCGTAGAAGTAATCGCGGTCTTCATAGGCCGCCACCATGCGCCCCCGCACATTGCCGCTCTCGGTCAACGGCCCGCCAACGTCCACCTCACCCCGGTAGCGATCCCAGCTACCGCCGCTGAGGGTGGTGCTGGCAGCAAACTCCTTTTGCGGGCGCTTGCGCACCAGGTTGACGGTGGCGGCCGGGTTGCCACTGCCATGCAGCAAACCGTTGGAGCCGCGCAGGATCTCGACCCGCTCATACACCGCCATGTCCTGCGGCGAACTGGCCGTGCCACCGAGCATGGCGGGCACGCCGTCAAGTTCGAAGGAGTCGACCTTGAAGCCGCGCACGTAGTACGCGGTGGTCAACAACTGGAACGGCTGCACGGTGACTCCGGTGGCTTGCTGCATCACCTCATCGAGGCTGAACAGGTTCTGCTGTTCGATGCGCTCATGGTCAATCACGCTCACCGATTGCGGTGTTTCCCGCAGTTTCAGCGGCAGTTTGCCAATGGTGGTAACGCCCGGATCAAGCACCGCACCTGAACTGTCCTCACCGGTGATCTCGATGTTGCTCAGGTGCAGTGAACCCGTGCCGCTTTCGGCAGCAATGGCCTGCGCCAGAGGGCTCAAGCCGAGTACCAGGACCATCCCCATGTGCGCCCGGCTGTACTTGGAACCCCTTTTCGCCTTTGTTACGTGCTGGTGAAACATCGCCCCGCCCCAATTTCGATAATAATTCTCATTAGTATCCTGTAAATGCCGGGTAGGTTTTTTCGATTTAATGACTTTTTCAATGGCTGCCCGGCACAAATGCACTTAACCGTCGATGCGCTGTTGCGCAACGAATTGCCCATACCAGGGGTGCGTGGCCAGCAGTTGTTCATGGCTGCCGCAGCCGCTCAAGCGACCACCTTCAAGCACCAGAATCTGATCGGCATCGCGCACCAGCGCCGGGTTGTGCGACACCAGCACCAGCGTGCGTCGACCCTGCAACGCGCGCAGGCTGCGACTGACCCGCGCTTCACTGCGCGCATCAAGGTTGGCGGTGGGCTCGTCCAGCAGCAGAACCGGCGCGGGTGACAGCAGCGCCCGCGCCAAGCCCACCCGTTGGCGTTGACCACCAGAGAGCAACGCGCCCCCCGGGCCGACTTCGCTGAGCCAGCCATCGGGCAGGTTGTCGAGCACCTCGTCCAGCGCCGCGGCTTCAGCGGCCTGCAGCAATTGCGCCGCAGTGGCCTCGGGCCGCGCCATGCTGACGTTCCACAACAGGCTGCCGGCAAACAGGCCGCTGTGCTGGAACACCTGGGCCAGGTGAGTGGCAAGGGTGTGCTCGCTCAATTGGCGAATGTCCACCTGCCCCAGGCGCACCTCGCCAGCCTGCGGGTCCATGCGTCGGCCGAGCAATGCCAACAGCGTGCTTTTGCCAGCCCCCGAAGGGCCGACAATGGCCGTGAAACTGCCCGCAGCACACTGTACGTCGAGGTCCTTGAGCAGGTGTTCACCGTTGTCGCCGTAGCCGTTCAAGGCCTGGCACTGCAGGCTGGCATCGCGTGGCTGCAGGCCAGGCTCAGGGCTGTGCAGCGTGGCGCTGCCCAACACGGCCAGCACCTGCGACAACGCCTGCCAGGCCATGCGCAAGGCCTGATCCAGTTGCGCCAGTTGCGACAGCGGCTCGATAAAGCGCACCAGTAACACCAGCACCGCGACCAACAGCGGCCCTTGCAGATAACCACCCGCCACCGCCAGTACACCACCAACCAGTACCAGTGCGAACAGCAACTGCAGCGCGCCGACAAAGCCCAGGCTGGCGGGCAATGCGCGACGGTTGAGCAAGCGCGTGGCTTGATGCTGTTGATGCAGCGCCTCGTGCAAGGCGGCCTGGACCTGACTGGCCTTACCGGCGCTGCGAAACAGCGCTTGCTGCTCGGCGAAAGTCTGCAGCAATTGTCCGGCGTGACGATCCACCGCCTGGCGCTGGTGCTCCAGCGCCAGGCTGCGCTGCCCGGCCCAGCGCAACAAGGCGAACAACGGCAGGTAGGCCAGCGCCAACACCCCTGCCAGACGCCACTCGATCAGGCCTAAGCCGAGCACCACCACCGTCGGCGTGACCAGGGCGCTGATCAACGGCGCCAACAGGTGCGCGGGAATCCCCATGCTGTTGAACACCGGCCCGCGCACCAACCCGTGCAAGTCGCGTTGCCGCGTCATGGGCAGGCGTGGCAAATGCGTCAGCAAACGCCCTACCAGGCCCGCCGCCAGGCTTGCACCGGCCAGGTAGCCACGACGTTGCGCGGCGTAGCTTATTAGTGCGTGGAGCAGCGTCAGCCCCAACAACAGCCCTGCGCTGCGCAACACGTCGGCAGGCGCGCCGTCGAACCAGGCCAGTATCAGCGGCACCAACGCCAACCCCGCCAGTCCGTCGAGCACGGCGGCCAGCACCATCCAGGTCAAGGCGCCACGCAGCACGCGGCGAGTGGCGTCCGGCAAATGCCGCAGGGGCGAAAAAAAGCTCATAACAGAGGCTCCAATTGATCAACGCGCGGCAGCTGTTCGCGCCACAACTGACGGTAAAGGCCCTCCGTGGCCAGCAAATCCTGATGGCATCCGCGCTGCACAATCCGGCCGTCACACAGCACCAGGATCTGCTCGGCGTGGCGGATGGTTTCCAGCCGGTGCGCAACGATCAGCCGGGTACGCCCCACCGCCTGGTCAAACAAGGCGGCGCGCAACGCCCGCTCGGTCTGCGGATCGAGCGCTGAGGTCGGCTCATCCAGCAGCATGATCGGCGCACTCGACAGCAACGCACGGGCGATGGCCAACCGTTGCAGCTCGCCACCACTTAGTTGCACGTCATCGCCAGCAACACTCGCATAGCCGTTGGGCAAGGCCATGATCCATGGGTCCAGACACGCGGCCTGCGCCGCCTGACGGATCTGCGCCAGGCTTGCTTCAGGCCGGTACAGGGCAATGTTCTGCGCCAGCGACAGGCGCAGCGCCGCGCTGTGCTGAAACACCAGCGCCAACTGCTGCTGCAATCGCTGGCTGGCGATGTGCCGGACATCCACCCCGCCAACCAGCACCTGCCCGCGGTCTACGTCCATGAACCGCGCAATCAAGCCGGCCAACGTGCTTTTACCTGCGCCCGACGGCCCCACCAGCGCCGTGGTGGTGCCGGGTTGCAAGCGCAGGTTGATCGCCGTCAGCACCTGTTGCACGCCGTGGGCGAAGTACACATCGCGCAATTCCACGCTGGCGTCCTTGGGGCTTTGCGGCGCACTGGGCTCGGCCAGCGGTGCGGTACTCAACAGCGCCTGCAGGCGTTGGGCGCTGACCCGGGCATTGTTGAGCGCATCGAAGCCGTGCCCCAGGGCCAGCACCGGTGCCGCCATCGCACGGACCAACAACACAAACGCGCACAGTTGCGCTGCGCCCAACTCGTTGACGCCCAACAACAAGGCGCCCAACACCACCCAGGCCAGCAGCCACGGTGCGCTGAGCAACACCTGGATCAACGCCGCCATATGCCCGGCGCGACTCACCCAGTGGCTGAAACGCTGATCGAACTGCTGCACGGCCTGGTGCATGCGCTGGTCGATCCCCGCCCCCGGAAATTGCCGCACCAGCCCCAGGTTGGCGGCGAATTCGCCGTAGTCGCTGAACAACCGCTGGATCGCCGCATTGCGCTGTTCCACGTCAGCGCGATAGTGCGCCGACGCCAGGCGCCAGTAGCCCAGCGCACCCAACCCCAGCGGCAGCAGGCACCAAAGCGCCAGGGTGCTGTCGCTGTACAGCAGGTACCCCAGGGTCGCCAGCGGGATCAGCAGCAGGTTGACCAGGTCGGTGGGCGCATGCGCCACCAGTTGATGCAGCGCCCGTACATCCTGCTCGGCGTAACGGCTGACAGCATCCGGCCCCAGGCGTGCGAACCAGCCCAGCGGCAAGCGTTGCAGGTGCTCGGCCAGGCGCACCCGCAGGCGATCACAAAGGTCGGCGTCAACCTCGTGGGTCAGGTGCAAGGCCAGGGTCTGGCCTGATAACCACAGCACCGCGCCAAGTACCGCCACCACCACCCAGCCAAACACCGCTGGCGCCAGCGGCGGCGCCTGCTGCAGGCTGGGTGCCAGTTGTGCCAAAGCCACCAGCGGCAGCAGCGAACTGATCCCAGCGACCGCCTGCAGTGCCACCGCCAGCCACAAGCGTCGCTGAAACGGCTGCAACAGTGCGCGTAACTCAGGCCCCAGCAGGCTCATCGGTAACCGTCCAGCGCCTGCGCCAGGCTGGCTGCAGGCAACGCCTGGGCAGGCGTTTCGGGAAAACCGAGGGCGGCGGTGATCTGCTGCCACAGCCCGACCACCTCCAGGCTGCGCTGTTGCAGACGCGCCAGGCCCTTGCCATCCATTAACGGCTGCAGGGCACGGGCTGCGGCCTGCGGCCAGACCTGGCGGTACACCTGCGCCCAGTCGCTGCTGGCGTTCAGCAGCACTTCTGCGCACGGCAATGCCGCGCCGCTGAAATCAAACAGGCCTTCGCTGTTCTCAGCCGGTGCCCGCACAGCCGGCATCCATAGCAGTGGCCCCTGCGGCGAGGCAAGCAGCAACGTACCGCTGTCGGTGGCCAGGCTGATGCGCTGCAAAAACTGCATGCGCCCGTCATCTGCCGCAGTCAGTTCGTTGAGCACGCGCAGCGACAGCGGCACCTCCGCCATCACCAGACTGATATCGCGCCACGGCGACAAGGCCGGGGCGATGTTGTCCAGCGACCACGGCCCTACCGATTCCAGCAGCGCCGCCACTACCTCCAGGGTCGCGAAGCTGACCTGCACCGCGCAGTTGACCTCGATGTGGCGAATACCCTGCTGACGATGCAAGCGCTGACCCAGTTCGATGAACTGCGCCACACATGGCAGTTGCGGATAAAAACTGTTGAGCAGGCAACGCCGTTGCAACTGCGCCGCGCAGCGCAGCAGCGCTTGCCACTCCTGCGGCAACAGCGGATGCTCGATCAACACATCGATGCCACGGGCCATCAGCGCTTGCGCCAACGCCGGGCCTTGCTCGCCGCGCGCAGCACCGCCCACCGCGACGCAGGCCAGGCGGGTGTCGTCGGGCACCTGCTCGAGGGCGTTGAAACACGGTACTTGCAGATGCCGGGCCAACGCCTGTGAACGGCCACTGCCCTGGCCCAGCACGCCCACCAGTTCAAGGTGCTCGGCGGCGGACACGCCAGCGGCGTAGAACTGGCCAAATCGCGAACCCACTACCAGGGTTTTAACAGGGGTGCTCATGGGCGTGACGCCTCCAGCAAGTAACGACTGAGCCCGGTGTTCAGGCAATCGAAGTGGTTGGCGTGCAGGGTCTGCACGGTCAGCGGGGCCAGCGATGCCGCTTGCCACCAGTGGCGTAAGCTGGCCTGGTGATCGGCAATCAGCGGGTTGCCAACACTCGGCACAAACAGCCGTAGCGCCCCGGCATACGGGGCACCGTCGCTGTAATGACTGGCCCGTACCGAATGGGCAAATACCCGGTACAACTGCTCGTCGGCAATGCCGCTGGCAGCGGCCAGCACCCGCGACTTGAGCAGCACCGCGTCGACGTTCGGCAACAACGCACTCAGGCTGCCCGCCGTCAGGTGCTGCGGTGAGTCCTGCAACACCTGGGTCAGCGCTGCCTGCAGCAGCTCGGCAGACGGCAGGCCGAGGGCTTCGGCGTCCAGGCCCAAGGTGGCGGCGAAGCTGTGCAGAATCAGTAATTCATCGTCGACCCGATACGGAATGCGGTAGCTGGAGACAATGTCCAGCTGACGCACGTCGGCCCCCAACTGCAGCAAGGCCTTGGCCAGCTCCAGGGTCACCAGCCCGCCAGAGCAGTAGCCGAGAAGGTCGAAGCGGCGTCGGCCGCTGTCCCACAAGGCCTGGGCATAGCGTTTACCCAAGGTCGTATTCACGTGCTGTGCGGGCAGGCGCAGGTAGTCTTCGCTGTCGTGTACCGCCAAACCCAGCAACGGACCACTACCCGCCAGCTCGGCAATCAACCCGCGATAAGGCAACAGCGTGCCGAGGCCTTCATGCACCAGCACCCGGGCGATACCTTCACCATCGGCCAGCACGCTAAGCGCATCCACTGACCGACGTCCGGCCAACGGCGCTCGGCTGGTCGCCTCCCACGTCACTGCTTCGCGCGCAGCAGGTGCCGCTGGCGCGCTGCTCGATTCAGTGCGCAAACGCTGCGCCAGGCCCGCCGGCGTCGGCTGGCTCAGCGCCCAGCGCAGCAGGCGGTCAAAGGGATGTTCGCGGGCCAGAGGTTCCTGCTCGCGCAGGCCGGCAATCAATTGTGCAATCAGCAGCGAGTCGCCACCGGCAGCGAAGAAGTCCTGATCCGCCGACAACCCGTCGCAATCAAGCACCCGTTGCCAGTGGCCGATCAGGCGCTGGACCAATGCATCGCCGACCTCGACCGTGACCTGGCGTACCGCCTCCACCTGACGCTGTTGCGCCAAGAGGGTCAAGGCGCGCCGGTCGATCTTGCCATTGGCCGTTACCGGCAGGCGCTCCAGCACCCGCACCTGCGACGGCACCATGTAGCGCGGCACGCGCTCGGCTATGAAGGCGAGCAAGGCCTGGGCAGACAACCGCGGCCGGTCAGTTTTCATCCGCGCCACCAACACGTCGTAGCCCAGCAGCGCCAGCACACTGCTGGACGAGGCCAGCGACTGGGCAGCGTCCCCTGCTTCGCTGTTGAGCCAGTCCAGCCACTGCCGGGTGTGCACGAACAACTGACCATTGGCCGCGCGCAAGTCCTCGGGGGTCTCCATCATCAGGCTCTGGCTGATGCTGATTTCGCGGTGTTCGCGGGTCAGTTCCTGGATCACCAGCCAGGCATCGGCCTGCAGCAACTGGCGCAGTTCACTGAGCAGGCGCGGAGTATCCAGGGCGTTGTTCAGCGCCCCGGAACTGAGCAGCAGATCGACAGAACCGGCCTGCAGCCCTTGCTCGCAGGCCGGTTTGTTCATGTCAAAGTGCATAAAGCGCACCCACGGGTAAGCGGCGTAGCGCTCACGTGCGGCGTTGAGGAAGTAGCTGGAAACATCGGAGAACAGGTAGTCAATCTGCACACCGGCCGCGGCCAACGGCGCCAGCGCCGGAATGATCGAGGCACTGGCCGCACCCGTGCCGGCGCCGACTTCAAGAATCCGCCAGCTGCGCTGACGCTCACGGCCAACGATGGCGCCGATCGCCTCGGCCATGGCCTGGTGCAAGACCTGGGCATGCACGCCACGGCTGTACATGGCCTCGGCGATATGTGCCGAGCCTTGCGGAAACATCAGGCTTGCCGGGCTCAACTGGCCCTGCAGTTGCGCGGCCAGTTGCGTGGCGCTGCTTTGCAGGTAGTCCACCAGGGCTTCAGGCCACAGCGCTGCCGGCGCCAGCGCGGCAAAGTGCGCCCAGGCCCCGGTCTGATCGAAATCGCCCGGCTCCACCAGGCAGCGCCAACCTGTGCTGTGGCGTTGCAGGTAGGCGCTGTCGGTCAACAACGTCAACCAATGTTGTAACAGGCGATGCTGCCCGGGCTGCAGCTTGAGCGCCTGACACAGCGGGATAAACTCCAGCGGCTGTTCGCGGCCCAGCAAGCCACTGCCCGCCAGCCAGTGCAGCAGCGACACCTCGGCCGCGTGGTCGAGTGCCGACAGCGCTGCCTGAATCTGCTTGCGTGGACCGAAATCTGCCTGTTCCAGGGTTTGGCGCGCCGCCGCGGTAACCGCTGACAATTCTGCGTAGACGCGTTGTCTGTCTGGCGCTGCGCTGTGCACAGTGACAAAACTGCACAACGCGCGCTCATGACGTTCGCCCACCACCACCGTGGTGCTGGCGGCCAGCTTTGGATGGGCAAGCCAGCCAGCATCAATTTCTGCCAGTTCGATGCGATGCCCACGGATTTTGACCTGATCGTCCTGACGCCCGAGAAACTCGATCAGACCGTCTTCGTTCAGGTAGCGCCCCTGATCGCCGGTACGGTACAAGCGCCGTCCGCTGGCATGGGTGATAAAGCGTTCGGCAGTACGCTGCGGGTCTTCGGCATAGCCCAGGGCCAGGCCCAGGCCGCCGATGTGAATCTCGCCACGGACCCCCAGCGGGCACTGCCGGCCGAAGCTGTCGAGCACTTCGAGGGTCTGGCCCTTGAGTGCGCGGCCATAGGGAATGCTCGGCAACTGTGTGTCGGCAGGACGGATCGGATGCTCCACCGACCAGATCGCCGCTTCGGTCGCACCGCCCAGGCTGAACAACTGGCTGTCAGGCCAGCGCTGCCACCAGCGGGTCGGCAAGGTGGTCGGGATCCAGTCGCCCGACCACATCACACAGCGCGGTCCGGGCAGCGTTGCCGGTTCCGTCTCCAGGTAATCCATCAACATCTGCCCCTGGGCCGGTACCGAATTCCACAAGGTCACGCCGTGCTCGCGCATCAGCTGCGCCCAGTGTGAAGGGTCGGCGCCTCGTTCCGGGTCTGGCAGCACCACTTGCGCGCCCACCGCTGTCGCGCCGAAAAAATCGTACACCGACAGGTCGAAACTCAACTCCGCCAGGCCCAGCACCCGGTCGGCTGCGTTGACGCCGTAGCGCTGGTTGATGTCGTCCAGGGTATTGACCACCGCACCATGGCTGAGCATCACCCCCTTGGGTGTGCCGGTGGAGCCGGAGGTATAGATGATGTAAGCCAGGTCATCGGCGAGCACAGCGCACGGCTCGCGGGGCGGCCAGTGAGTGTCGGCAAGCAGGCTGTCGATGGCAATGCGTGGCAAGTCCAGGGCCGTCGGCAATGCTTCGTCTTCAAGGCAGATAACCGCAGCAATGCCAGCATCGCGCAAAATCGCTTCGCGGCGCAGGACCGGTTGGCGGATGTCTACCGGCACATAGGCAGCGCCCATCTGGTTGATGCCCAGCACCGCCATCAGTTGCCAGGCGCTTTTCGGCAGCATCACCGCCACCCGCGCCCCTGGCGCCAGGCCCATTGCTTCCAACGCTGCACGCACGGCTGCAGCCCGCTGCGCCACCTGGCGGTAACTGTAGTGGCCGTCACGGTCGCTGATCACTCGCGCATCCGGCGTGCGCAAAGCCTGCTGGGCAAAGCCGCTGGCGATGTTGCAGGCGCGCGCAACTTCACCGTGCAAGCGCGGCGCCTGCTGTTGCGGGAGGACGATATCGCCGCTGGCCTGCCACAGGTGTGCATCCTCGGCCAGACGTTGCAACAGGCTGAGGTAGGCCGCGAACATCTGCGCGGCCATGCCCTCGGGCAGCACGCCGACGCGCACGTCCCAGCCAATCTGCAAGCCGCCGTACTGATCGCTGACCTGACAATCGATCCACACCTGAGGCGTCTGGCTGATCATGTAGCTGGGCGGATGCAACAGCCGCGCGGTTTCTCCCAGCAGGCGCTCGACGCTACCGATACCACTGGTGAACACTACCGGCATCAGGTCCGCACCGCGCCCCTGCTCCCGCGCCAGTTCGCGCAACACATCGACCCCGGTAAAACGGCTGTGGTCGAGGTCTTCGAACAACTGTGCGCCGATGCGCCGCGCCCGCTGAATGAAGTCCGCACCCTTGCCGCCCTGCACTGCGAGCAGGCTCAAGGCGGTGAAGTCGCCCACCACCTGGCCCAATTCGGGGTGCAGATTCGGCCGGTTGAGTACGGTGAGGTTCAGGCAAAAATCGGCGCTCTGGCTCCAACGCCCGATCACCTCGGCGAATGCTGCCAGAGTCACGCCCGCGGCACTCAGGCCCTGGGCACTGGCCGTGGCACACAGGCTGTTCCACTGCGTGGTGCTCAAGGTGCCATGGTGATGCTCGAAGCGCGTGGAACGGATGCCAGCATCATCGCTCAGGGGCAAGTCCGGGCGCCCAGGCAGGCTGTCCAGGCGCGCCAGCCACCAGTCCTTGTCGCGCTGCCAGTCCGCACCTTTGCGGGCCTCTTGCTCATGCACCAGGTAGTCGCGGAACGTCGCTTCCAGTTCCGGCCACTGGCGTGTCGGCTCCAGGTAGCGCTGGGTCAGTTCCACCAGCAGCAATTGCAGGCTGGCGTAGTCGAGCAGGGTGAAATCCACCGAACAGTGCAGTACCGTCCGTTCGGCGCCCAGGCTCAGCTCGGGTAGCAGAATCGGCCACTGGTCCAGGGCATGACAGGCATGATCGAGGCGTTCACGCACCTGCTGCAGGTGGGCTTCGAACGCCTCGCGGGTGGCCTGACGCAAGTCATGCAGCGGCAGCTGTTGGCGCGGCACCTGGGCCTGTACGCACTGGCGGCTGTTGTCTTGCACCACCGCGCGCAACATCGGGTGGCGCTGTACCAAAGCGTTCCAGGCCTGGTTCAGTTGCTCGCAGTCGACGTTAGCCGGCCACGGGTATTCGACATACAGGTGGCAGGCCGTGCCACCGTAGTCGAACGCCGGGTTGCGCCCCAGCACATAGGCGCCCTGCACTGCACTCAGGGCAAAGGGCTGCAGCGCCTGTTCAGGTTGCGAGCGCCAGCTGGCGCGCGACGACAGATGCGCCATCAACGCTTCACGCTGGCTGCGAATACGCTCGGCCAAGACCGGGTCGAGTGCACCCTGCGGTGCGCGAAAATGCAGTTTGCCTGCCGTTGCCCAGAGTTCGATCTGGCGTTCACGGCAAATGTGCAACACATCATCCAGGCTCATAGCACGCCCTCCTCAAGATCAGCACTGCATGCGAGCAGCGCGGCCATGCCCTGCAAGGTGGGCTGCAGATAGAAATCACTCATGCGCAGGCTGACGCCCAGTTGTTCACGCACACGGGCCAGCAAGCGGGTGGCCAGCAAGCTGTCGCCACCGAGGCTGAAAAAGCTGCCTTGGTTGCTGCGCACCGGGCGTCCCAAGACGGCCTCCCAACAAGCGGCCAGCGGTTGCAGGGCCGGGCTCAAGTCGCCGTCATCACTGCTCGCTGGCTGCTGACGCTGCACCGCCTCGCTCAAGGCCGTCTGCAGGCGCGCACGGTCGACCTTGCCGTTGGCATTCAGTGCAAGGCGCGGCAGACAGGCCAGGTGTTCGGGCTGCATCGCCTGCGGTAAGCGCTGCTGCAGCCACTGCTGCAGGGTGTCGCGGTTCAGCGCAGCGCTTGCGGCCTTGGCACTGACCAGCACCATCGCCGGGTTCTGCCACAGGCACTGCAGCTCGGCAAAGCCGCCCTGCGCCAAGAGCCGGGCCATCTGCGCGGGATCGGGTAACAGCGGCGGACGGCTGTCGAGCAATGCCGCGCTGATCAGCCCCAGCGGCGATTCACGCAGCAGATCGGCCAGCAACAGGCGGCCGTTCGGCTTCAGCAGCCCCTGGGCCAACTGCAGGCAGTCAGCGGGTTGCGCATAGCTGTGCAAGGCAGCAAAGCTGATTACCACGTCGTACTGCGACCAGTGTTCGGCGGGTAGCAGGCCGTCGGCCAATAACTGGCGGGTGATACGCGGGTGCTTTTCGCCAACCGCGGCCAACAGGCCCGGGCTGCTGTCGAACACCGTGATGTGCAACGCGCCTGGGTCCAGGTGCGCGAGCCATTGATCCAGCAACTGCCCGCCGCGGACATCCAGCACCGCCAGCTTCAGCGGCCCGTCTTCTGCATTGCTGGGCTGCAAGGCAAGGCTCAGCGCATCCAGCAGCTGACGCCCGGCCGGCAAGTTCAGGGCCATGGCCTGCGGCGCCAGCAACGGGTCGAACAGCAGCTCGGAAGCACCGCCTTCGCTGGCCAGCAGCACCTGCAGCGAGGCAACCATCGCCTGCAGGTCGGTTTCACGCCAGCCCAGTTGCGCCAGGGCGTCAGCCAAGCTCAACGCCGTATCAGGTTGGTGGTGCAGCCACTGACGCCAGGTGTCGAGTAGCGCATGTTCCGGCAGCGGCGGCCCTTGCAGCACGCGTTGCAGCAACGCTTGCGTGACGCGCACTTCAGCCTGCAGGGTGTCTTCCAGCAGTGACGGCCCTTGCAGCGCACCTTCAGTTGCATCGACCACCGGCGCGCTCATCACCAACACTGCGCCAAGCCTGGCAACCGCGCCGGGCAAGACCGCGGCGCAGGCACTCTCGACCAGCGGATGGGCACTGAGCGCCGCCTCGATCTCGCCCAGTTCGATACGTTGCCCGCGTACTTTGACCTGCTGGTCGATCCGCCCAAGAAACTCGATGGTGCCATCGCCCCAGAAGCGCCCACGGTCGCCGGTGTGGTACCAGCGGCCACGCTCGTCACTGCGAAAGCGCTGGGCGGTCAGTTGCGGATCATTGCGGTAACCCCGCGCCAGGCTGGCACCGCCAATCAGCAGTTGCCCCACCACCTGGTCGGGGACATCACGGCCGTCAGCATCCACCACTCGATAAGCCTGGCCAGCCAGGGGCTTGCCATAGGGAATCGACGGCCAGTGGCTCGGCACCTCATCGATGCTGTGCAGGTTCGACCAGATCCCGGCCTCGGTGGCGCCGCCCAGGCCGTACACCCGGCACTGCGGCGTGGCGTGCTGGCGCAGGCGTGCGGCGAGGTCCAGGGCAATCCAGTCACCGGAGAGCAACACCGCCCGCAGGCTGTGATAGCGACAGTCGCCAGCGGCAATGCCCAGGGCCATTTCCAGCAGCGCCGGGGCCGAGTTCCACAGGCTCACCCGGTGCTCGGCAATCAACTGCGCCCAGCGTGCAGCGTCGCGGGTTTCTTCAGGCTGCAGCAACACCAGGCGTGCGCCCTGCCCCAGCACGCCAAACAGATCGTACACCGACAGGTCGAAATCCAGGGCCGACACTGCCAGCATGCAATCGCCTGGGTTGACCTTAAGTTCTGCCTGCAGCGCATCGAGGGTGTTGATCGCCGCAGCATGGCTGACCTCGACACCCTTGGGCACGCCAGTGGAGCCCGAGGTGTAGATCACGTAGGCGCTCGACTGCGCGGCGACGGCACGCGGCGCTGCCAGCGGCGCCGACTGCTGCAGCTGCGTCAGGTCCAGCCAGCGCAACGCCGGGCTGTCAGCGCTGGCGCTTGGCGCGTGCTCGGTAATCACCAGGCTGATGCCTGCCGATGCTTCGATCAGGCGCCGACGTGCCGGGGGTTGTGCGGTGTCGACCGGGACGTAGCAACCCCCTGCCGCGAGCACGCCAAACACCGCAACAATCTGCTCGATGCCGCGTGGCAGGCAGATTTCCACCGCCTCGCCCTGACGCATGCCGGCCTCCAGCAGCCCGGCGGCGACCCGCAGTGAACGCGTGGCCAGTTCGCCGTAGGTGCAGCGCTGCTCGCCGCAGATCAACGCCAGGTCATCCCTGTACTGCTCACTGTGGCGGAAAAAGTCCTCAAGCAACCCACGCCCCGTCGCCAACGCTGGCACGCTGTTCTGGCGCGCGCGTCGGGCCTGCTGCGCAAGCGGCAGCAACACCGGCTGCGCCAGGTTCCAGTCACTGTCGGCGAGGCGCTGCAGCAGTTCGATGTAGGCTTGGAACATCGCCTCGAGCACACCTTCGGCAAACAGCTCGGTGATGCTGTCCCAGGCCAGCAACACACCGTCTTCGACCCGGTAGAGCTGGTGATCGAGCCACACCTGCGGGGTTTGCGAGAGCATGTCGTGCAGGTCGCCAAACACCTCGCGAAAGCTCGCCGGGACAAACGCCGACTCACTCAGGTTGCTGGAAAACACCACCGGCGCCGCACGTGGATGCCCCTGGCGCCGTGCTTCGCGCAACACCTCAAGGGCAGGAAAGGCCGAATGGTCGATGGCCGTGTGCAGGCTGCGCTGAAAGCGTTGTACCGCTTCGGCGAACGGCAACTGCGGCGCATCCTGATACTCCACCAGCAGCAAGGTGGTGAAGTCGGCAATCACCTGATCGACTGGCTGTTGGTCGTCGTGACGGTCGAACAACGGTACGTTGAGCAAGAACGTCGAGTGCGTACTCCAACGCGCCAATACGGCATTGAAAGCCGTGGCAAACACGCAGGACAAGGTCAGCCCGTGGTGGCTGGCCTGGGCTTGCAGGCGTTCGGCTTCCGCGGTGCTGAGCACATAGGCCTGGCGACTGAAACGCGGTTCGCGGATCGACTCGGGCGCACAGGCCAGGGGCAACGCCGGGCCATCGGGCAACTGCGCCAGGCGCTGGCACCAGTACTCGCGGTCCACGGCGTAGGCCTGGGCACGGCGCTGCTGGCGACGCTTGAGGTAATCGGCAAAGTGCAAGGTCGGCGCTGGTGCCAGTGACGCTGGCGCCTGGTAGGCCTGGCCAAGTTCGGCCATCAGCAGGCGCAGGCTCTCGACGTCGGCAGCCAGCAAATCAACACTGAGCCAAACCCGGTCGCGGCCTTCGGGGAACTGCACCAGACCCACCAGCATCACCTGCCCGGCCTCTACCGCCAGGCACTGGTGCGAGCGCCAATGGCGCAGTGTTTCCCAGGCGTGTTGGGCGGCGTGTGGGGACTGTTGGCGCCAGTCCTGCAGGTCGAACAGCGGCTGCGTCGACGACGGCAGAATGCGCTGGCGACCGTCATTGAAGCTGGCCCGCAGCATCGGATGCCGGGCCTGCAGCAGACGTACGGCGGACTCAAGGCGCTGTGGGTCGATGCCGCGGCAATCGAATTCCAGCCAGGCGTGACAACTGATATTGCCCAGCACTTCAGCCGCGCCACGCCCCAGCCAGTAGGCTTGCTGCACCGCACTGAGTTCAAAGCTTTCCTCGGGCACGGCCGTCGGTACGATTGCCGTTGCCACCGCGCTGCGCAGGGTCTGCCCGTGCAGCAACGCCAGCCACGCGGCGAGGCACGGCTGGGCACTGAGCTGGGCGAAATCGATGTGTAATCCGTGACTGCGCAGGCGCTCCTGCAGGTACATCAGGCGGATCGAATCCAACCCGCAACCAAGCAGATTTTCCTCGTCGCCTAGGGTGTCGATTTCCGCCACGCTCGCGCCCAGTAGCTGCGCGAGGTGTTCGATCAACCAGGTGCGAAGTGGGGTCGCCAAGGTCGTGTCTGCTGTTGTCAGCTCGCTCATGAAAAGCTTCCTGTGACCGGTCAAAATAAAGTCTGCACGGCCCACAAAGATGCAAGCCATTGTCAAATAAGACTTTATCTCAAACAGATTTTCAGAAAGCGTTCAGGGCTTTAGATGCACAGGCCTTTTCATTCGATTCAGAGACAGTGACGCCCAGCGCTGGCCTGATCAGCGGATCTCACTGGGCGAAACGCCGTAACGCTTGCGAAAGGCAATCGAGAAATGCGCCGGGCTGTAGCCCACACCGTAGGCAACGGTAGACACATTGCTCTCTTCATCACTGAGCATGCGATGCGCTTCGCTGAGGCGATGTTCGTGCAGGTAGCCAAACACACTGGTGCCATAGACCTTGCGAAACCCGGCGGTGAGTTTGCGTGGGCTCATGCCGACATGGCTGGCCAGTTCATTCAAGCTCGGCGGCTCGAGCAGCGAACGCACCAGACGATCGCGCGCGGCGTGCACGCGCTCGACATCCGAAGCGGTAATGCGCAGCTTCTGTTCTGGCTGCCCGCGCTCGTTAAGCAGGAACTGCGCACTCAGCGCCGTCAACTCCAGGGCCTTGCCGCCCAGGTACAGCGAGCGGCTCGGGCCCTGCATCGGGCAGGTGGCAATTTGCGTGGCCAGTGCCTGCATTGCCCGCGGTGCCGGGCGCACCATCATGTAAGGGTCGCCACCACTGCTGGCCAACAGTTTGCGTGGGGCCATGCCCAGGTGCCGGTCCAGCGACTCCAGGTCCAGTTGCACGATGGTGTAGCGCAGCGGCGTCGAGGTGCCGTAGATCTGCGCAGAGGTGAACTCGCCGTCATTGACGATGGTGCACAGGCTCGGGCCGCGGATCGATTGCTCGGCATGCCCGGGAATCCGGCAAGACAGCTCGCCGCTCTGCACCAGAATCAACTTGAGACCGCGCTCCAGCGGGTCTTCGACCCACTCTTCGCTCTCAGACCACAGCGTGCCTGTGACCAGGGTCATGTGCGGTTCCAGGTAGACCGTACCGGGTTGGTTGCCCTTGGGCTCGGCCTGCGTTTCGTGCTGAGTTGGGGCGATGATCGTAATAGTCATTGGGTTTTCCCTTAATCCTGAGGCCATTACGCGGGGCCTGACCTGAAATTACGGGAGGCATTTAATCCGTAAACCTCCCTGTTTGAAGCCGTTGCGCATTTCATCTAATGAAAAAGCCGCGCTACCGAAAGCCTTCGCGTTGAGATGCCAGAGCGAAAAGACAATGATAATAGATCTCATTTAGCCATATGTAGCGAACTATTTCTACATTGAGGGGATTCCATGTCATTGCTCTGTGCAACCCGCACTCCAGACGCCTTGGGAGATGCACCTGACTGGCCGGCAGCGTTCATCGAGCGCTACCGTCAAGCCGGCTACTGGCAAGACCAGACGTTCACCCAGGCCCTGGACGCCGCCGCAGCCCGCAACCCCTCGGCGATTGCGATTACCGACGGCCCCCTGCACCTGAACTACCGCAGCCTGGCAGAACGCTGCCGACGCCTGGCTGGTGGCCTGCAGGCACTGGGGATCAAGGCCGCTGACAACGTGGTGGTGCACCTGCCTAACGGCAGCGCCTTCATCGAAGTGTGCTTCGCCCTGTTTCGCCTCGGCGCCCGGCCGATCCTCGCCCTGCCCGCGCATCGCCAGCATGAGATCGGTGGCTTTTGCGCCTTCGCCCAGGCCTCGGCGTACATCGGCTGCGAGCAGTTGGAAGGCTTTGACTGCCGGCAGATGGCGCGCCAATTAGTCGCAGCCAACCCGCACCTGCAGCACGTGGTGATCGAGGGCAACAGCGAAGAATTCACCACCCTGAGCACGCTGTACCGCAGCGAGCCGCTTGAACATGACGCAGGCAGCGCCGGGGCAGTAGCCTGCTTCCAGCTTTCAGGCGGCACCACCGGCACGCCCAAGCTGATTCCCCGGCGCCACGCTGAGTACCTCTATAACGTGCGCGCCAGCAGCGCCGTATGCGGGCTGGACGCGCACACGGTATACCTGACTGCCCTGCCCATGGCGCACAACTTCACCCTGTGCTGCCCCGGGGTGATCGGCACCCTGTTGGCCGGTGGCCGGGTGGTGTGTACCCAGCGCTCCGACCCGGACACTTGCTTTGCCCTGATCAGCCGCGAGCGAGTCACGTTCACCGCGCTGGTGCCACCGCTGGCAATGCTCTGGCTCGATGCCCAGAGCCAGCGCCAGGCTGACCTGTCGAGCCTACGCGTGCTGCAGGTTGGCGGCGCGAAATTGCTCAGCACCGCCGCCGCGCGCGTCACACCGGTGCTTGGCTGCGCCTTGCAGCAAGTACTGGGCATGGCCGAGGGGCTGCTGTGCTACACCCGCCTGGATGACCCGCAGGCGCTGATCCTGCACACCCAGGGCCGCCCGCTGTGCGCCGACGACGAAGTGCGCATCGTCGATGAGCACGGGCAGCCGGTGGCCGACGGTGAAGTCGGCGAGCTGCAGGTGCGCGGGCCTTACACCATTCGTGGCTACTACCGCCTGCCCGAACACAATGCCAAGGCGTTCACCGCGGATGGCTTCTATTGCAGTGGCGACCGCGTACGGCGCACGCCCGAGGGCTACCTGGTGGTCGAGGGACGCGACAAGGACCAGATCAACCGCGGCGGCGAAAAAGTGGCTGCCGAGGAAGTGGAAAACCTGCTGATCAATCATCCGCAGGTGCATGACGCCGCCCTGGTGGCGATGCCCGATGCGCTGCTGGGCGAGTCCACCTGCGCCTTTATCGTCGCCCGCGATCCGGCGCCATCGGCGTTTGGTCTGAAACAGCACCTGCGCAGCCAGGGCCTGGCCGCGTTCAAAGTGCCGGACCGTATCGAGTTTGTGCCGCAGTTCCCGCAGACCGGGGTTGGCAAGGTCAGCCGCAAGGACTTGCGCGAACGCCTGCGCCTGGCGTGGCTCGATGCCCAGCGTGGGAGCACTGCCTCGTGATCGCTGACCTGCTGGCCCAGGGCGAGCGCTGGGTACGCCCCTTGCGCCTGTCGCCGATGCCACGCTGGCGCCTGGTGTGTTTCGCCCATGCGGGCGGTAGCGCGAGTTTTTTCCGTGACTGGGCCAGCAGCCTGCCCGGCGACATCGACCTGTTGGCCATTCAGTACCCGGGGCGTGAAGACCGCTTCAACGAACCCTGCCTGAGCGACATGCACAGCCTTGCCGAAGCGGCCTGCCAGGCCCTGCAAGGGTATGCCGACCGCCCCCTGGCGTTGTTCGGCCACAGCCTCGGCGCGGCGGTGGCTTACGAAGTGGCAACGCGCCTGGAGCAACAGGCAATCAGCGTCGAGCACCTGTTCATTTCCGCCCACCCGGCCCCGCAACGCCAGCGTGGCGGGCAGTTGCACAGTGGTCCGGACGACGCCCTGCTCGATGATGTCCGGCGCCTCGCCAACCGCCCCAATCCGCTGCTCGAAGACCCGGGCCTGCGCGAGCTGTTCCTGCCCAGCCTGCGCAACGACTACCGCATTGTCGAAACCTACGGCTGCCCGCAGCCAACGGCGTTGAACGCTCGGATCGCGGTGTTCTACCCCGAACAAGACCCGGAGATCGATCTCGACGAAGCCCTGGCCTGGCAAGCCGCCAGCCTCCAGCCACTGCACCTGCAGCGCTGGCAAGGCAACCACTTCTACCTGATCGAGCAACGCCAGGCAGTCCTCGACGCAGTGTCGAACACCCTGCTGGGCCGCCGCCCGCTCACCTCCCCTGCCCTTTAGGAACCCTGCTGATGAAAACCCCTGACGCTTGTGAAGGCCTGGCGGACATTCGTGTCGCCATCGATACACTGGACCACCAGATCATCGAACTCATGCGCCAGCGCATGGCCTACGTCAAAGCTGCGGCGCGCTTCAAGCCGACTGAAAGCAGCATCGCCGCCCCCGAACGCGTCGCGCAGATGCTCCCGCAGCGGCGCCAATGGGCCGAAGAGGCCGGGCTTGAAGCGCACTTTGTCGAGACCTTGTTCGCACAAATCATCCACTGGTACATCAGCCAGCAAGTACGGCACTGGCGCGCCACGAGAGCGCCGGCATGAACGCCTTTACACCGCTGGAGCCCCACGCCCAAGCGCTGACCCAGGTGTTCGAACAGGCCCGCGAACGTGCCGCCAGACTCGGCACGCCAGTGCTGGCCAGCTACGCCCTGGCGATCAACGACATGGACTTGCTGGCGTTATTCTGCCGTGTCGACCGGCCCGACACCGACAGCGTGTTCTGGCGCGCCGCCGATGGCGGCAAGAGCCTGTTCGGCTGGGGCGTGGCCGCAGAGCTGAGTGGCGCTGGCGAGCAGCGCTTCGCAGCGGTGGACCGGCAATGGCAGCAGTGGTTGCACAGCGCGGTGATCGCCGGGCCGCAGCCACCGACCCTGTGCGGCGGCTTTCGCTTCGATCATCAGGCCAGCGCCAGCAGTGCCTGGCAGGGTTTTGGCGATGCCTCGATGCGGCTGATGAGCCTGCTGCTGATACGCGACGATGACGGCTGCTGGTTAGTGTGCCAGCAGCGCATCGACGCCGCGGACAACGCCCGCCTGCGTTGCGAGCAGGTCATCAATGAATGGAACGCGTTGATGGATCGCTACCTGTCGCCGCCGCTCACGGCTCAGGCGCCGCAGCATACCCGCGACCAGTTCCTGCCACGCGCCTGCTGGGAAAGCAAAATCGTCCATGCACTGGACGCGCTGCGGCAGACCTCGATGAAAAAGGTGGTATTGGCGCGAGAAGTCATCAGTGAGTTCAGCCACGCCGTCAGCCCTGGCCGCACCCTGACGCGCCTGGCCAGCAACGACCCCTCGGCGTACCTGTTCGCCTTCCGCCGACAGCAGAGCTGTTTCCTCGGTGCTTCACCAGAGCGCCTGGTCAAACTGCACGACGGCCATCTGCAGACCCTGGCACTGGCCGGCACCATCCGCCGCGACCCCGCACCAGAGCAAGACGCACAGTTGGCACAGGCCCTGATGGATTGCGCGAAAAACCGTGACGAACATGCGGTGGTGGTGCAGATCATCGAGAACGACCTGGCCCCGTGGGTCAGCCAGCTGCAGGTCCCGCCCGCACCGTCGATACAGCGGCTGAGTCGGGTACAACACCTGAGCACCGTGATTGAAGGCCAGTTGCACGCGCAGAGCAGCCTGTTGCAAGTGGTCGCAACCCTGCACCCTACCCCCGCCGTCGGCGGCCACGAACGCCAGCAGGCCATGGAGCATATCCGCCGTTTCGAAGGTTTCGACCGCGGTTGGTATGCCGCACCGCTCGGCTGGCTGGATGCGCGCGGCAATGGTGAGTTCATCGTCGGCTTGCGCTCGGCGTTGTTGAATGGCGAGCAGGCGCGGTTGTTCGCTGGCTGTGGCATCGTGCACTGCTCGGACCCGGCCAGTGAATACGAAGAAACCTGCATCAAGCTGGCCGGCATGCAACTGGCGTTGCAGGCCTGAGCACGGGTTTGGCGCCGGAATCACTGGGTGATTCCGGCGCCAAACTACGCTGAGTTACCTTGATTGGCGTTGAAGCAATAGGCGGCGATTTTGTTGCCATCCAGATCGCGGAAGTACGCTGCATAGGCATGCGCTTTCCAGTCGCGCGCGCCTGGGCGGCCTTCATCCTTTCCACCAAGGGCCAAGGCGCTCAGGTGCGCCGCATCGATGCTTGCACGGTCAGGCGCCTGGAAACTCACCGTCACACCATTGCCAACACTGGCAGGCTGCCCATTGGCCGGTTTCAGCACGAAGAACGAAGGGGTATCGATACCCCAGATCGACCCGTTGTCACCCAGATCGGCCAGGCGCTGCATGCCGAACTGGCCGAGCACCTCATCATAGAAAGCACGGGCTTTGCGCAAGTCGTTGGTGCCGACAGTAACGTGGGTAAACACAGCCATGGTTCTGTTCCTTGTTTTATTCAACGGGGTGATAAGTCTTCAATTACTGATTGGCCAGCACACGGTCTAGACAGGCCAACAGCTCACCGGAGCGCAGTTGCTCGGTGACCGCGACGATGTCGGGGTAGAACGCACGGTCTTCATTGGCCACTGGCACACGGCTGCGTACCAGGTCATAGAGAGCCCGGGTGGCGCTGGAGGCTTTGTCCAGCGCATGGAAATCCAGGGCCTGGCAACCGACCAGCACTTCAATCGCCAACACCGATTCCAGCTTGCGCGACACCTGATAGGCCTTGATCGCGGCGTTGTAGGCGAAGCTCACCGGGTCTTCCTGGTTAC
Organism: Pseudomonas sp. NUPR-001; assembly: GCF_052147955.1. Classification (NCBI taxonomy): domain Bacteria; kingdom Pseudomonadati; phylum Pseudomonadota; class Gammaproteobacteria; order Pseudomonadales; family Pseudomonadaceae; genus Pseudomonas; species Pseudomonas sp. NUPR-001. The sequence goes on along the minus strand of NZ_CP197353.1, from coordinate 2,402,940 downwards.
CGCAGGTCGACACGCTGTCGATGGTTGCAGGCTGCGACAGCACCTTCATCTCCCCCAGCAGCCCGGCGGCGGTGTACTGGATGATCATGTAGCCGTTGTTGAGCCCGGGGTTGCGCACCAGAAACGCGGGCATTTCGCTGAAGTGCGAGTTGACCATGCGGTCGGTACGCCGCTCGGAAATCTTCGCCAGGTTGGTCATGGCGTTGCACAGGGTGTCGGCGGCCATACCGACGTAAGAGCCATCGAAGTTCGCCCCGGAGATGGCTACGCCGTCGTCCTCACCGGTCGGGTAGATCACCGGGTTGTCGCCGGACGAAGCGATCTCGTTGTCGATGCACGCCTGGGCATAAGCGATGAACTGCTTCGACGCGCCATGCACCTGGGGAATGGCGCGCAGGCTGTAGGTGTCTTGCAGGCGGTAGTCGATGTTCTCCTCGATCAACTGGCTGTCGGCCAACAGCTGCTTGATGTAACGGGCAGTCTGCGCCTGCGTGTCATGGGCCTTGACGCTGTGGTAGCGCGGGTCGAAGGCACGAATGGTGCCCTTGAGCGCCTGCAGCGAGATCGCCGCAGCAATATCCGCAGCCTGTGCCGCCTGGTTGGCGTTGTACTGGGCCAGGGTGGCGATCGCAGTCACCGAGGTGGTGCCGTTGAGCATCGCCAGGCCTTCCTTGCACTGCAGGCTGATCGGCTGCATACCGACCTGACGCAAGGCGGTTGCACCGTCTACCCAGTCGCCACCGGCAACGCTGGCCTGGCCTTCTCCGATCAGCACCAGGGCCAGGTGGCCTTCCGGGCCAAGATAACCGACCGAACCTTCACCCGGCGCAAACGGCACGACGTCGTTGTTGAGCAGCCCGGCGATCTGTTCGAGCAAGGCCATGCGCACGCCGGAGTAACCCTTGCCCAGGCTCAGCAAGATCATCAACTGCACCGCACGCACCTGCTCGCGGTTCAGCGGCTCACCCACCGACACCGCGTGGGAACGCACGATGTTGACCTGCAGGGTTTGCGCATCCTGCGGGGAGATGACATGGCGAACGTTGTCGCCAAAGCCGGTGGTCACGCCATAGACCAGGCGGTTTTCCTCAAGAAAGCGCTCGATCAACTGACGCGAACGCGTCACCCGGGCACGGTAGGCGTCGGAGAAACTCACCTTGGCGCCATAGCGGGCCACCGCGATGAACGCTTCGATGGAAGGCTTGGCGTCGTCCAGTACCACGGTGGTGAGGTCTTTTGGGTGAATAGGCATTGCGGTGCTCTCTCTGCTCATGGACTTTTTTTGGGCGTAGAACGCCTGCCCCGTTAGCGAACAGGCGAAAAATCGACGGGATCAGTGCGTTCAGGCGTGGCTGAGAATGAAGCGGCTAAAGCGCTCCGAACGCTGTTCCTGGAACATCTCTTGGGGTGTGCCCTGGGACTCGATCAGCCCCTGGTTCATGAACACCACGCGGTTGGAGACATTGCGGGCAAAGCCCATTTCATGGGTCACCACCAGCATGGTGCGGCCCTCCTCGGCGAGCGCGCGCATAACCTTCAGCACTTCGCCCACCAGCTCCGGGTCGAGCGCCGAAGTGGGCTCGTCGAACAGGATCACCCGCGGTCGCATCGCCAGGGTGCGGGCAATGGCCACGCGCTGTTGCTGACCGCCGGACAGAAACGCCGGGTAGTGGTTGCGCTTGTCGGCCATGCCGACCTTTTCCAGCAGCGCCTCGGCCTCGTCGATGCACTCGGCACGCCGGCGCTTTTGCACATACACCGGGCCTTCAATCACGTTCTCCAGCACGGTCAGGTGCGACCACAAGCCAAAGCTCTGGAACACCATGCCCAGTTCCGGGCGTATGCGGTCCACCTGGCGCCGGTCGGCCGGCACCCGCAAGCGATGGCGGCCACGCTTGAACGCCACCTGCTCGCCCGCCACCTGGATATCACCGGCATCGGGGATTTCCAGCAGGTTGATGCAGCGCAGGAAAGTACTCTTGCCTGAGCCGCTGGCGCCAAGAATCGACACCACGTCCCCCTCATGGGCGTCCAGCGAGATGCCCTTGAGCACTTCGAGGTTGCCGAAGGATTTGCGCAGGTGTTTGACCTGCAGCACCGGATCGTTACTTGTCGTCATGCCACTTACCCTCTAGGTACGCTGAGCGCGTACTTTTTTGTTGTTGGATTGGCGCTGAGCGGTTGTTGCGGCGACAGCCTGCGTTCAAGCCACGCCAGTGTGCGGACAATCAGAAAGTTCAGAACCAGGTAGATCAGCGCTGCGCAGAGGAACACCTCCAGCGTGCGATAGGTTTCGGCGATGATCCGCTGGGCGACCCCCGAGACTTCATAGACCGTGACCAGGCTGGCCAGCGATGTCGCCTTCATCATCAGGATGATCTCGGTCGAATAGGCTGGCAGGCAGCTGCGCAGGGCAATCGGGATAATGATCCGGCGGGCCAGCAACCCGCCCGACATCCCGGCGGCGCGCCCGGCTTCGATCTGCTGTGGCGGCACGGCCAGCAAGCCACCACGAAAGATCTCCGCCATGTAGCCGGCAGTACACAGCGCCAGGGCGATCACCGCGCAGTTGAGCGGGTCACGCAGCAGCGGCCAGAAGGGACTCTGGCGCACCTCCGGGAACTGGCTCAGGCCGTAGTACAGCAAGAACATCTGGATCAGCAGCGGCGAACCGCGAAACAGGAAGATGTAAACCCGCGCCAGGTGCCGCAGCAACGCAACCTCGCAGACCCGCAGCCACACCACCAGCATGGCCAGCAGCGTACCGATGGCAACCGAGGCGGCGAACAGCAACAGCGTGACCGGCAGCGCGCGCAGCAGTTGCACCAGGGTGTCGCCAATGAATGCGATATCAATAGACATGCTCTGTCCCCTGTTCAGCCACGGCGGAAGGTTCTGCCCACGCGCAGTTCGGCACGGGAGAACATCAGGTTGGAAATACCCGTCAGCACCAGGTACAGCGCGCAGCCGGTCATGAAGAACAACACGAACTGCCCGGTGGAGGCCGCAGCAACACGGCTGGCGCGCATCAACTCGACCAGCCCGGTTACCGAGATCAGTGCCGAGTCTTTCAGGCTGATCTGCCACACACCGCCGATGCCTGGCAGGGCAAAGCGCAGGATCTGCGGCGCGATGATCCGCCGAAAGCGCAGCATCACGGGCATGCCGATCGCTTTCGCCGCTTCCAGTTCACTGCGCGACACCGCCTGGAAAGCACCACGGTACACCTCGGCCTGATAGGCGCCAGACACCACCCCCACCGCCAGCGCCCCGACCAGGAACGCCGGCATACTGATAAAGCCTTCGGCACCGAACAACCCGCCGACACTGCTCACCAACGCTGAGCCGCCATAAAAGAACAAATAGATCACCAGCAATTCCGGAATGCCCCGGAACACCGTGGTGTAGCCCTCGCCCAGCATGCGCAGCAAGCCGTTGCCGTGCAGTTTGGCGGCCGCCACCATTGCGCCGAGTACAGCGCCGATCAGCAACGCCGCCACGGTCACCAATACCGTCATCAGCGCCGCCAACAGCAATACGCTGCCCCACCCCTTTGCGCCAAAACCAATCAAGTCGATCACCGTCGTCCCGCCTCTAAGCCCGTCAGAGAACGGCCGGCCCACGCGGCTGCGTGAGCGGCCTGTCAGCATCCGGCGTCATCGAGGACGCCGGACGGCTTGTGGATCTACTCAGTAGGCGGGGTGAAGTCGTGCTTGAACCACTTGCGGCTCAATTCACTGATGGTGCCGTCGGCGATCATCGAATCGATTGCGGCGTCCAGTTTGGCTTTGAGCTCCGGCTCGCCCGGGCGGATGCCGAAGGCCTCGCCCTCGCCCCAGATCGGCCCGTTGATCGCCGGGCCGACCAGCACCAGGCCACTGTCGTTGCCGCGCTGCAGCTCGCCGGAGAGAAAGCCGAGGTCTTCGAACACCACATCGACCCGACCGTTTTTCAGGTCCATCAGCGGCTCGGGCGGGGTTTTGTATTCGCGGATGGTCGCCACCTGGCCGAACTGGTCACGAATGAATTTGCTGTACACCGTGCCGCTGACAATACCGATCAACTTGCCTTTGAGACGGTTGCGCAAATCATCGACAGCGGGCGTGTCCAGCTCCGGCTTGCCGCGCAGGTGCAAGGTGCCGCGCCCCAGGTCAATGCCGTTCGATTGCAGGGCGATAAAAGTGGCCGGTGCCTTGGTGTAAGGCCGCGAAAAATCGATGACCTTGCGCCGCTCGGCACTGATCGCCAGGGCATCCATGACCACATCGAATTTACCGGCCTTGAGCCCGGGGATCAGGCCGTCCCAATCCTGGGCGACGATCGTGCAGTCGGTCTTCATGCGTTCGCACAAGACCTTGGCCATTTCCGGCTCGAAGCCATCGAAGGAGCCATCGGGCAAGGTGCGGTTCCACGGTTCATAGACGCCTTCGGTGGCGATCTGCAGGGTGTTCCACTCCTTGGCGTGGGTGCTCAGCGAAAAGCTGGCAAGCATCATCATCAGCGAGCAGGCGGCGAATCGTGTTTTTTTGTTGTTCATCTTTTAATTCTCCGGTGCGAGGCACGGTATAGGGCACGCGAGGCAAGGCACATCAGGGGTAAAGGTGGTTCGATAGGCCGTTGGTCCTTGGTTGATTGGGGTATGAGTAGCGCAGCCTGCGCCGTTATTGGCTGTTCAATCCCAGTACCACCGCTGAGGTGGGCCGCGCACAACACAGCAGCACCTGGCCGGGCTCGGGAGTCATCAGTGGCGCTTCGCTGTACTCGACCGTTCCGCTGAGCAGCGGTGTCAGGCAGCTGTTGCACAGCCCGGCACGGCAGCTGAACGCTGGCGTCAGCCCGGCCTGTTCGGCGCAATCGAGCAGCGAGGGGCAGGCGTCATCCCAGGTCACGCTGGGTCCGCCAGGCTCGAAGCGCACGCTCAGCGCAGTGCCTGCCTGAGGCACTATGAGCGGGGCTGCGGCTGGGCTTTCGTCTTCATCGAGGATCGTCGCCGGGCCAAAGAACTCGTAGCGGATCCGCGCCTTGTCGATGCCCAGCTCACGCAGCAAACGCCAGTTCGCTTGCATGAACGGCCGCGGCCCGCACAGGTATACGTCGTAGTCATCCAGCGGTAGCAGCGCCTGCAATGTCTGCCGGGTGATCAGGCCACTGCTGTGGTGATGCGCCTGTTGCAGGTCGTGCTCGCTCGGCAGGCGGTAGCAGAAATGCACCGTGATCCCGGCACGCGCGCCCGCCAACGCCAGCACCTCATCGCGCAAGGCATGCACCGCACCGTTCTCGCAGGCATGGATGAAATACACCGGCCGTGAACTATGGGCCAGGCGGTGAAGCATGCTCACCATCGGCGTCAGGCCAACCCCACCGCTGAACAGCAGCACCGGGCGTTCGCTGCTTTCATCAAGAAAGAAGTTACCCGCAGGGCCGGCAATCTCCAGCTGCTCACCGACCTGCACCGCCTCATGCAGAAAGCTTGAGCCGACACCGGCCGGCACCTCGGGGGCGTTTGCCGGGGCGCGTTCGTGCTTGACCGAAATGCGCAGCTGCGCGGCATCGTCGGGGTCGCTCGACAGGCTGTAGGCCCGCAGCAACTGCGGCCCCTCGGCCTGAGGAATACGCACGACAATGAACTGCCCGGGGCGAAACGCCACGCGCCCGGTGTCGATTGCAGGTTCGAGCACGAACGAGGTGATCGACGCACTCTCTTGCACCTTCCTGGTCACCTCAAAGCGCGCGAAGCCCTTCGCGGCCGGAATGGCTTCAAGCATGGGCGTTGACCTCAAGGGTAGTGATCAGGTTGGCCGCAGAGGCCTGTTCCTCGCGGATCCGCTGCTCCATGCCGCGGCGAAAGCGCAAGGGGCCGGCGTCGATGGCCAGGTCGATGTTGGCACTCTGGCGGTTTTTCATCCCGGCATGCACCGCCGCGAGGATCACCCGGTCTTCTTCGAAGGCACGGCGCACATCGGCGGCAAACTGGCGCGAAACGTTTTCGTCATCAGCGTCGAAGTTACGCAACTGGAACCAGTAATAGCGGGTGCGGTGTTCATCGACCGGGGTCATGAAGTTGTAAGAGTCCATCAAGAACGCCTGCGGGTGCGCCGGGGCGCCATCGCCGCCGTGGCCGGCCGGGGTGTGCACGCCTTTGATGATGGCGTGCGCCGGGTAGCGCACTTCGTAGTACTGCAGGCGGTCGCAGCGCCCCTCGAACTTCAGGTATTGCTGGTAGAACGGCGCCACATCGATGTCGTAGAGCCAGCGCGACACCACCACACCGTCATCGTTGACCACGGTTTTCAGCGGTTCGGACTCGCACGCCGAAGTACCGAAGGTGCTCTGGTGTACCCAGGCGACATGCGAGGGATCGAGCAGGTTGTCGGTCATGTACAGGTAGTTGCACTCGATGGTCATCGAGTCGCCGCGGTTGACGCCCCAGTTCGGGTCATCCCACTCGGCGATCTCCAGCAGCTTGCCAGGGTCGGCCAGCGCCGCCTCGCCCATCCACAGCCAAACCAGGCCATAGCGTTCGTGCACCGGGTAGCTGCGCACCTTGGCCACTTGCGGAATACGCGACACGCAGGCGGCTTTCACGCAGCTGCCAGCACCATCGAAGGTCAGCCCGTGGTAGCCACACTCCACGACGTCACCGTGCAGGCGCCCCATCGACAGTGGCAGTTTGCGGTGCGGGCAGGCGTCTTCCAAGGCCACTACCGTGCCGTCGCCCTTGCGGTACAGCACGATGGCTTCGCCAAGCACTACGGTTGCATGCAGGGCCTGCTTCACTTCACTGTCCCAGGCGGCGGCGTACCAGGCGTTTCTCAAGAACATGGCATGTAGCTCCTCTTTTTGTTATGCGAAGCCTTGGCTTCTTGAGAAAAAGCCTAAGCCTGGACCGAACAAAAGAATAGATGGGCTTTTCTGTTGATTTGTTAAGTATTTCTAAACTACAAATAGCCCTTCCTCAGGCCTGTCGAGAGCGCTCATGAGCCACCTCCCCCCGTTGCGTGCCCTGGAAGTGTTCGAAGCCGTTGGCTTGTGCGGCGGCATCACTCAGGCGGCCAAACGCCTGGGTATTTCCGCAGGCGCTGTCAGCCAGCAAATGAAAATTCTTGAAGAAGCGGTGGGCTTGAACCTGACCGCCAAGGAAGGCCAGCGCCTGCGCCTGAATGCGGCGGGCCAGCGTTTTCATGAAGGCTGCAGCCAGGCCTTCGAACGCCTGCGCGCCGCCTACGCCGAGCTGGAGCGCTCGAAGAACGCCAACAGCCTGTACATCAGCGCCCTGCCCTCGCTGTTGTCGAAATGGCTGGCGCCGCTGGTGGCCGACTGGCAACTGCAGCATCCGCAGTTGAGCGTGTACCTCGACGGTACGCACACCGAACCGTCGGAAGCGCAGGCCAACGGCGTGGATTTTCGTTTGAGCTACGGCGAAGGTATCCACGATGACCAGCTCACCATCGAGCTGTTTCGCGATTGCGTGGTGCCCGCCTGCAGCCCTGCCGTGCTGGCCGACGTGGTTGCCCCACAGGCGTTGCTGGCGTACCCGCTGATTACCATCGACTGGCGGCCCAAGTTCGACTCACCGCCATCGTGGGAACAATGGTTTGCCGAGGCTGGCGAAACTCAGGAGAGCATCGGTAATTATCGGATCTATTCGCTGTCCTCGATGGCTATTGAGGCGGCGATCGAAGGGCAAGGCATCGTTCTGGCGCAGTATTCGATGATCAGCCGCGACATCGCTAACGGCCGCCTGGTGATCCCCTGCGCGCGCGCTTTACCGATGCCGGCTTCGTATTACATGACCTGGAACCACAACAGCTTCCACCGCAGCCAGTGCCGCAGCTTTCAGCGCTGGCTGATCGAGCGCGGTCGTGATCAGCAAGAACAGACCGATCGGTTGCTGCGTCTGTAGGAGCGGGCTTGCCCCGCGATGCGATGTAACAGGGAGATCGCTATCGCGGGGCAAGCCCGCTCCCACAAGCCAGTGTTCGAACAGGTGCGTCGTCAGGCCACCAGTTGACCTATGCTCAAAGATTGCCTTCCACCGGGCATTGAAAATACGCAGCAGGTTCACGCAGTTCCCACGTCACTGAGGAGCACTGAGCATGGCATTCGTTACCAGCAAAGACGGCGTTGAAATCTTCTACAAAGACTGGGGCCCGCGTGATGCCCCGGTGATTTTCTTTCACCATGGCTGGCCACTGAGCGCCGATGACTGGGACGCACAGATGCTGTTTTTCCTCGCCCAGGGCTATCGGGTGATCGCCCACGACCGGCGCGGCCACGGACGGTCCAGCCAGGTCTGGGATGGCCACGACATGGACCATTACGCCGACGACGTGGCCGCGGTGGTCAAGCACCTTGGTGTGCAAGGCGCGGTGCATGTCGGCCACTCCACCGGTGGCGGTGAAGTGGTGCACTACCTCGCCCGTCACGGCCAGGAACGCGCCAGCAAAGCGGCGATCCTCGGCGCCGTGCCGCCGCTGATGGTAAAAACCGATAGCAACCCCGGCGGCCTGCCCAAGGCGGTGTTCGACGACCTGCAGGCGCAACTGGCGGCCAACCGCGCGCAGTTCTACCACGACATTCCGGCCGGGCCGTTCTACGGCTACAACCGCCCAGGCGCAGCGCCTTCACAAGGGGTGATCTGGAATTGGTGGCGCCAGGGCATGATGGGCTGCGCCAAGGCGCACTACGACGGTATTGTCGCTTTCTCGCAAACCGACTTCACCGCCGACCTGAAGGCCATTACCCTGCCCGTGCTGGTGATGCATGGCGATGACGACCAGATCGTGCCCTACGAAAACTCAGGCGTGCTCTCGGCTAAACTGCTCAGCAACGGCACCTTGAAAACCTACAAAGGGTTCCCCCACGGCATGCCCACCACCCACGCAGACACCATCAACGCCGACCTGCTCGCCTTCATCCGTAGCTGATCGGCAACACGGCTTTGCAGAGGGGATGCAGGATGATCGGCAAACCAGCGTTCACAGGCTCAACACGGCTAGTGCCTTGCCTGCTTGCCCTCTGCCTGGCCGTGGCTGCGGGGTGCTCAAGCAAACCGAAGCCGACCTATTACTCAAGCTCACGCGCAGGTTCCAGCTGTTTCGCCAAAGCCCTGCCGACGGCAGGCGAAGGTGGCCTGGCCTGGGGCGCCACGCTGCAGATGGCGCGGCAGAAGTCCTTGAACAACTGCATACGCTACGCCGGCCGCTCCGGCGGCACCCCCAATACCTGCAAGGTGGTGCTCGCTGAGTGTAAGTGACGGTTGTGGGTGTCGCGGTGTGGTGACTGGGTTTGCCCTTGGATTGCGGTTTGTCTATTACATCGCTTCGCGGGGCAAGCCCGCTCCTACCGTTTGGTGGCCCGTGCCTGGTGCAGTTTTTTGTAGCTGTCGATCAGGCGTAGGTGGCGGTCCAGACCTTCGAGCTTCATGCTGGTCGGCGTCAGGCCATAGAAACGTACGCTGCCGTCTACCGAGCCCAGCGCCGCATCCATGCGCTCGTTGCCGAACATGCGGCGGAAGTTGACTTCGTAGTCTTCGATGACCATGTCGTCGTCGATCTCCACCTCCAGCACCACGTTCAAGGCCTGGTAGAACAAGCCACGCTCAACGGTGTTGTCATTGAACTGCAGGAAGGTTTCCACCCGGTCTTTGGCGTCTTCGTATTGCTTGAGGGCCAGGTAGATCAGCAGTTTGAGTTCCAGGATCGTTAGCTGGCCCCAGGCGGTGTTGTCATCGAATTCGATGCCGATCAGCGTCTTGATGTCGGTGTAGTCATCCAGTTCGCTCTCTTCCAGGCGCTCGACCAAGGCACGCAGTTCGCTGTCGTTCAGGCGGTGCAGGTTGAGAATGTCTTCGCGGAAGAACAGCGCTTTGTTGGTGTTGTCCCAGATCAGGTCTTCGATCGGATAGATTTCCGAATAACCCGGCACCAGAATCCGGCAAGCGGTGGCGCCGAGGTGCTCGTACACCGCCATGTAGGCTTCTTTGCCCATGCTCTCGAGAATACCGAACAAGGTTGCGGCTTCCTGGACATTGGAGTCTTCGCCGTGGCCGGAGAAGTCCCACTCGACAAACTCGAAATCGGCGCTGGCACTGAAGAAGCGCCACGACACCACACCGCTGGAGTCGATGAAGTGCTCGACGAAGTTGTTCGGCTCGGTCACCGCGTAGCCGGCAAAGGTCGGTTGCGGCAAATCGTTCAGGCCTTCGAAGCTGCGCCCCTGGAGCAACTCGGTCAGGCTGCGTTCCAGCGCCACTTCAAAGCTTGGGTGCGCACCGAACGAGGCAAAGACCCCACCGGTACGCGGGTTCATCAAGGTCACGCACATTACCGGGAATTCACCGCCCAACGAGGCATCCTTGACCAGCACCGGGAAACCCTGCGCTTCCAGGCCCTGAATACCCGCGAGGATGCTGGGGTACTTCGCCAGAACTTCTTGCGGTACATCCGGCAGGGCAAACTCGCCCTCGAGAATTTCGCGTTTGACCGCGCGTTCGAAGATTTCCGACAAACATTGCACCTGCGCCTCGGCCAGGGTGTTGCCGGCGCTCATGCCGTTGCTGAGGTAGAGGTTTTCGATCAGGTTGGAGGGGAAATACACCACCTCGCCATCGGACTGGCGCACGTACGGCAGCGAACAGATGCCGCGCGCTTCATTGCCCGAGTTGGTGTCGTACAGGTGCGAACCGCGCAGTTCGCCGTCGGCGTTGTAGATCTTCAGGCAATAGGCGTCGAGGATTTCTGCCGGCAGTTCATCTTTGCGGCCAGGCTTGAACCAGCGCTCTTCGGGGTAATGGACGAACGGCGCGTTGGCAATGTCTTCACCCCAGAACTGGTCGTTGTAGAAGAAGTTGCAGTTCAGTCGCTCGATGAACTCACCCAGCGCCGAAGCCAGGGCGCTTTCCTTGGTAGAACCCTTGCCGTTGGTGAAGCACATCGGCGATTGCGCGTCGCGGATGTGCAGCGACCAGACGTTGGGGACGATATTGCGCCACGAAGCGACTTCGATTTTCATGCCCAAGTCGGCCATGATCGCCGACATATTGGCGATGGTCTGCTCCAGTGGCAGGTCCTTGCCAGCAATGTAAGTGCTTTTGTCCGAGGCCGAATCGAGCATCAGCAGGGCCTGGGCGTTGGCGTCCAGGTTGTCGACTTCTTCGATGACAAACTCTGGCCCGGTCTGCACCACCTTTTTCACCGTGCAGCGCTCGATGGAGCGCAGAATGCCCTGGCGATCCTTGGCGCTGATGTCGGCTGGCAACTCCACTTGAATCTTGAAGATCTGCTTGTAGCGGTCTTCTGGATCAACAATGTTGTTCTGCGCCAAACGAATATTTTCGGTGGGGATGTCACGCGTTTGGCAATACAGCTTGACGAAGTACGCCGCGCACAGCGCCGAAGACGCCAGGAAATAATCGAACGGCCCAGGGGCCGAACCGTCGCCCTTGTAGCGGATAGGTTGATCGGCGACCACCGTGAAGTCATCGAACTTGGCTTCAAGTCGGAGGTTGTCGAGAAAATTAACCTTGATTTCCATGCGGGAATACCATCATAAGCAGCAAAACAATTTGGCCGCCATTATCCGGCTTTTCGCCAGGAAGTCTTGTGCTTTCGCGTGACAGCCGCTGCTGCGATTGTCCTATCCTTCAAGCTCACCCTCCAACTTCGGATGGCCACATGCCCAACCCGGAAACCTCCCTTGTACAGAGCTGGCAGCACAATGCGCAGTCCTGGATCGACGCGGTGCGCCAGGGCGCGATCGACAGTCGCCTGCAGGTCACCGACCAGGCCATCCTGCTGGCGGTGCTCGGCCGCCAGCCGACACGCGTGCTCGACCTCGGCTGCGGCGAAGGCTGGTTGCTGCGGGCGCTGGCGGCCCGCGGCATTGACGCGGTCGGGGTCGACGGTGAGGCCACCCTGGTTGACGCGGCGCGGGCTGCAGGTGCCGCGCCGGTACATCTGGCCAGTTATGAGCAACTGGTGGCCGCAAGCGTGGACATCGGCCGTGACTACGATTTGATCTGCGCCAATTTCGCCCTGCTGCATCAAGACATCATCCCGCTGCTCAGCGCCCTGCACGCTTTGCTCGCCCCTGGCGGCGCACTGGTGATTCAAACCTTGCACCCGTGGGCGGTGGCGGACGGCAACTATCAAGACGGCTGGCGCGAAGAGCATTTCAGCGGGCTCAACGGCCAATGGCAGCCGATGCCGTGGTACTTTCGCACCTTGTCGAGCTGGCTCAATGCCCTGGACATGGCCGGGTTTACCCTGACTTCGCTGCAAGAGCCCCAACACCCGCAAAGCGCTGTGCCGCAATCGCTGCTATTGGTCGCTCAATAGCCACGCAGAACGCGGAAAAAATCGCCTCAAGCGATTACAATCAAGCGCCTATTTCGCGAGTCAAACAGCCTATGGTGCTCGACCCTCCAACGATGTTGGCAATCTCTGTGGCCCTGGCTGCTGCCGCCGCGCTTTACCTGGCGATCGAGTGGCGCAGTATTCGTGAACCCTCGCTGCTGTTCTGGAGCGCAGGCTTTGCGACCATCAGCGTCGGCTCGACCCTCGCCCTGCTGCGCATGAATGGCTTTTTACTGATAGGCATCTGGTTCGCCAACGGCTTGTTGGTGATTGCGCATTGGCTGTTTCTGCTGGGCGTTGCACGCTTCACCGAGGTGCGTTTGAAACCCGCCTGGTACCTGGTGTTCATCGCCTGGCTGGTGTTGCTGTTGCTGCCCAACGCGCCGTGGTGGTCGAAGGCCATGCTGCTGGCCAACTCGCTGTTGGTGGCGGTGCTTTCACTCCGGGCCAGTTGGTTACTCGCGCCGCACGGCAAATCGCTTAGCGTTGGCGCGGTGCAACTGCGCTATGTGCTGTTGGCCCATGGCTTGTTCTACCTGGCCAAAGCCGTGACGGCGGTGGTGCCAGGCACGTTGATCGACCTGGCGGCGCTGCAAGGCGAGATCATCCAGATTTCCCTGGTTGAAGGTGCCATGGCAATCATGCTGATCGCCCTGTCGATGCCCGGCAGCGAGCGGCACCGCCGTGAGGAGCGTATCGCCCGCCTGGCCGCACGAGACCCGCTGACCGCCCTGTACAACCGCCGCGCCCTGGAAGTGCGGGCGCCGCAGTTGTTCAAAGACGTGTCCAGTGCACGCCCAGGGGCCTTGCTGCTGATCGATATCGACAACTTCAAAGGCGTCAACGACCTGCACGGCCACCTGGCCGGCGACCGCCTGTTGATGACCCTGAGCGAAATGATTCGTGCGCAGCTGCCCGAAGGCGCGCTGGCGGCCAGGCTGGGCGGTGACGAATTCGTCATTTTGCTCAGCAGTACCTCCCACGCACGCGCAATCGCCCTGGGTAGCGCGCTGCGTGAGCAGTTCCAATCGGCCGCCGCGCAGACCTTCGCCACCCCCGAAGCGGTGTCACTGAGCATTGGTGCCACCTTGTTCGATCAACCGCCGGCCAGCCTGGCGGCACTAATCGAGCAAGGCGATGCAGCGCTGTATGCCTCCAAACGAGGCGGACGCAACAACATCCGCCTGGTTGACCGCACCCTCGGCGCCGCGCCGCCACAGCACGCCGGATAGTGCTGCCCTCGCCTCAATACGTGCCGCGCAACGAAAGGACCATGTTGCGTGGATCACCGTAGAAGTTGGCGTACTCGGCGGTGCCGATCGTCGAGTAGTACTTCTTGTCAGCCAGGTTGTTGCCGTTCAGGGCCAGGCTCCAGTGCTGGTTCAGGCGATACTCGGCAAAGGCGTTGTAGACCGCATAACCCGGCTGGGAAAAGTCGATATTGCCCTCCGACACATAGCTGGCGCTCTGCGCCGTGACACCGGCACCGACGCGCAGGTTCTCCAGAGCACCGGGCATGCGGTAGGTCAGGAAGGCCTTGCCCAAGTGCTTGGGTGTCAGGCTCAGGGTCGTGGTGGTGGTCGAGCCGGTGTTACTGGCGACGTTGTGGTTGTAGGTGTAGCCGAAGGTGCCTTCCAGGCGCTCGGTAATCTGCCCGCTGGCTTCGAACTCAACGCCTTTACTGGTGACCTTGCCGTCATCCAGCCAGCAGCACGATGCGCCCTGCCCCGCCATCGACGGAGGGTAGCGGGTATCGCGCACGGCTTCACCTTCGCGACGGGTGTAGTACAGCGCGGTGGTGGTATTCAAACGACCGTCGAACAACGCTCCCTTGATGCCGAGTTCATAGGCGCGCCCTTCAATCGGGTCCAGCGGCGAGGAGCCCGGGTTAGGCCCTTTGAGACTGCTGGCCTGAGACTTGTAGATCTCGGCAATGCTGGTATAGGCAGTCCATTCATCGGTCAGGCGATAGGTCAGCGCGGCGAACGGAGTGAACACGTTGTCGTCGCTGTAGACCGTCGAACTGCTGGAGGTTTGCGCGCCGCTGGCGTTGTAGCGGGTGTTGTCGAACCGGTAGTAGTAGTCGTTGTAACGCCCGCCGAGAATCAGGTGCAGTGGGTCAGCAAGCTGCAGGCGCAGCGAGCCGTAGAAGCCGTTCTGCTTGATGTAGGTTGGCAAGGTGCCGTTGTGGAATTCGTTGTCTTTGCGCGACGGGAAATCATTGGGATCGAAGACAAAGATGTCACCCGCTGACACCCGGCTACCCGAGGCATAACTGACGATGTCTTGCTTGGAGTTCTGCCAGGTGTAACCCAGCACCGCATCGTGGCGACCACCGAGCAGGTCAAAGCCCCCCTTGAGCGAGAAGTCGATCGAGCGGTCCCGGTAGACTTCATCCTGGCGCGCCCAGACGGCCGTCGAGCCGGTGCCGGTCAGTGGGTCGATGGACCCGTAGAAGTTGTAGTAGTCGCGATCCTGCTGGTTCTTGGCGTAGATGGCATCCAGGGTCGCAGTCCAGTCGTCGTTGAGGCGCTCCTCGATCCGCGCATAGACGTTGTCACCACGGCGGTTCTTGTAGTCGTGATTGCCCGCCAGGAAGGTGCTGCGCGGCAGGTCCAGGTCGTCGCCGTTGCTGTAGCGCGGCAGGCCATAGGCCTGGTCGGAGGAATTGAGCCGGTCATGGGTGTAGCCGACCGTGACGGTGGTGCTGTCGGTCAGGTCGGCCTCCAGTACGCCGTGGAACAGTTGGCGATCAGCGTCGAACTTGTCGATATAGGAATTGCGATCCTGATAGACGATG
The DNA here is from genome assembly GCF_052147955.1 of Pseudomonas sp. NUPR-001. Taxonomy (NCBI): domain Bacteria; kingdom Pseudomonadati; phylum Pseudomonadota; class Gammaproteobacteria; order Pseudomonadales; family Pseudomonadaceae; genus Pseudomonas; species Pseudomonas sp. NUPR-001. The sequence continues at coordinate 2,387,784 of NZ_CP197353.1, read as the reverse complement.
ACGCTCCGGCCACGCAGCTTGCCGTCGAAACCCAACGGGCCGCTGACGTCCAGCTCGGTGCGGTAGTTGTCCCAGCTGCCGATCGACTGGGTCACCAGGAACTGGTTAAAGGCAGTCGGGCGCTTGCGCACCAGGTTGACGCTGCCGCCAGGCTCGCCATTGCCCGAATACAGGCCGTCGGCACCGCGCAGGATTTCGACGTGGTCATAGATGGCCATGTCGAGGTCTTTCCAGGCGAAGGCACTGACCCCCACCGGTGCCCCGCCATCGAGGCGGAAATTGGTGATTTCAAAGCCGCGCGCCAGGTAGCGCGAGTTGGTCATGCTGCCCTGGTAGGCGGTAACGCCGGTGGTCTGGGTCAGCACATCGTTCATGGTAGTCAGGTGCTGATCTTCCATGCGCTGGCGGGTGATGACGCTGACGCTTTGCGGGGTGTCTTTGATCGACTGCGGCATTTTGCCAATCGACACCGCTCCGGCGGTGTAAGAGCCAGTACCTTCGGTGGTCATGCCCAACGACTGGCCACTGACTTTGGTGGCATCCAGCTCCAGCGCACCTTCGGTATTACCAACGGCAATCAGCGTGTATCGCCCATCGCTTTCACGCAACGCCTGTAAGCCGGTCCCGGCCAGCAACTGGCGCAGGCCGCTGTCGGCATCGTAGCTGCCGTTGAGCCCGGCACTGCGCAGGCCACGGGTCAGGTTGGCATCGAACGACAGCACGATCCCCGCTTCACCGGCAAAGCGGGTCAGCACCGACCCCAGGTCACCGTGCTCCAGTTGATAGCGATGCAGGTCAGCAGCCCGCCCCTGCGCCGGTGCCGCCAACACCGGCAGCAACACCGCCGAACAGATCAGGGCGCGGCCAAGGTTATTGCGCAAGGGCGTTGACCAACGTGCTGTAAACGAACGCGAACAGTGCATGAAAAGTGCTCTCTCATAATATCCAGACCCGACCGTCAGGCCACTTCCTTAAAGTCGAACGAGAGAGGCAATTAATATCATTCGCACGAAATTATTTTTGCCGGGGGCGTCAGGCAGGGCTGACGGTGATCCAGAAGCGTGTCCGTTGCTCGACCCGCACCGGCAGGCTGCTGGCCAGGGCACGCAGGATTTGCTCGAAATTGTCCAGTTCGAAGGTGCCGCTGATACGCAAGCCGGCCACTGCAGGATCGCAGCGTAGCCAACCGCGGTTGTAACGCCCCAGCTGGGCCAGGAACTCACCCAGCGGCTGGTCGTTGGCGATCAGCAAGCCACGTGTCCAGGCGCTGGCGGCATAGTCCAGGGCAACCGTCGCCTGCACGCTGCGTTCATCGAACACACAACTCAGGCCTTGTCCCAGTTCCTGCTCAACCCCTTGTGCAGGGCTGACACGCACCTGTTGCGCCAGGGTCATGACCCTGGAGGCGGCGCCCATATCACGCACCGTGAAGCGGCTGGCGGCGGTGCTGATCAGGCCGTGGCGCGTCTGCACACTGAGCCAAGCGCCAGGCGCCGGGCTGGCACTGCTGACCATGATCTCGCCTTGGCGCAGGGTGATCGCACAGTGGCTGCCGTCATAACGCACATCCACCGCGCTGTCGGTGTTGAGCAACAATTGCGTGCCGTCCGCCAAACGCACCGGCAAGCGCTCGCCAATCGCGCTGTGAAAGTCCGCGAACCACGGCCCGTTCACTACCTGCTGATAGCCGCCGACGCTCAAGCTGCCAGCGCCAAGCAACAAGGTGATGCCCTTGAGCACGCTGCGCCTGTTGTGCGTTCGGGCGTGCCGGGCCACCGCCAGGGTCTGCGATGCCATGGGCCCCGGCAGTTGCCGCCACTGCTGCATCAACTGCTCAGCCCTCTCCCAGGCCCAGGCATTGAGGGGCGCGGCGTGCAACCAGCGTTGCCAGGCGTCGCGCTCGGCGGCGGTCACTGCTTCATCGTTGAGGCGGCTGTACCACTGCGCGGCTTGCTCGATGCACGCCAGTTGCTCCGGGGAAAGCGCGGCCATGCTCAGATACCGTGCTGCAGCGAATAGAGGATGCAATGCTGCATGGCTTTGCCAATGTAGCGATTGACGGTGACCACCGAGATGTCCAGGGTCTGGGCAATCGCTTTGTAAGTCATGCCGTCCAGTTGCGAGAGCAGGAACGCCTGGCGCACCTTGTCGCCGAGGCTGGCGAGCATCGCATCGAGTTCGTACAGGGTATCGAGCAGGACGATGCGCTCTTCGGCAGAAATGTCCACTGCCTCCGGCTGCTCGCTCAGGACCTGCAACCAGGCCCGCTCCAGGCGAGCGCGGCGAAAGTGATCGATCATCAGCCGTCGGGCGATGGTCGCCAGATACCCCCGGGGTTCGCGCACCGCTTCCAGCTTTTGTACCGCATCGGAGCTGCCGAGGATTCTGACGAAGACATCCTGCACCAGGTCTGCCGCCAGATGGTTACAGGCCACCCGGTTCCTTAACCAACCCTTCAGCCAGTGGTGCTGCTCACTGTATAGGTCGCCCACCCGGACCTGCAGGGACGGCTCGCGGCTTGGCATTGCGAAGGCTACTCATGCAAATAGGAAGTATTAGCATTCTAGTGGCAGCGCTGCCCTGATGGCAATCACAGCGATGATGGCCTTGAGCTAGTTACCCGTACTCGACTATTGAATAAGACCTACTACCTTTATGTCAGCTAGCACCGATCATCGGCAGCGCACCTTCTCGTTACAGCGGTCAACACTGGAGAATACCTATGCAGGTCAAATCGCTTGGCGCAACACTCTGTGTGGTTACCCTGGCGCTCTCGGGGTGTGCCAGTAACTACGTTGAACCGGAGCAATACTCCGGTTTTCTGAAAGACTACAGCCTCCTCAAAGAAGCAACGTCGCCCTCAGGCGCTGAGGTCATGCGCTGGATTGAGCCCGGGGTCAACGTCAATCAGTTCAAGAGTGTCTACATCGAGCCCAGCCAGCTTTACCCAAAGCCGCAACCCACTGAAAAACTCCCCGCCAATACCCTGAACGGCATTACCCAGTATTACGACCAGGCATTGAAAACGGCCTTTGCCAAAGAGCTGCCACTGGCCGACGGTCCCGGGCCGCAGACGCTGGTGGTACGGCCGGCGATCACCGCCGTCAGCGCCTCAACGAAAAGCCTGCGCCCTTACGAAGTGATTCCGATCGCCCTGGTCGCCGCTGGCGTCAGTGCCGCAACCGGCATTCGTGACCAGGACACCAGCCTGTCGACCGAAGCGGTATTCATCGACAGCACCAACAACAAGGTCGTGGCCGAAGTGGTGCGCAAAGGTGCCGGGGCCGACCTCGACAATTCCTCGCAGGCCATGCAACCCAAAGACTTCAGGGCCGTGCTCAATGTCTGGGCCTCTGACATGGCCAAGTCATACCAGCAACTGAAAACCCAGTGAAAGCGTTGTCCCACTGACCAGCAGAGCACTCTGCGCAGGAGGCGTCATGTTCAGCTTCATCAAAACCACAATCGCAGGTGGTTTGCTGCTCATACTGCCGCTGGTGCTGATTTTCGTGCTGGTTGAAAAGGCCATCCACCTGCTCAAGGGACCGGTGCAAAAGGTCGTGCCGCTGTTCGACGGCTTCAGCGTTTTCGGCGCGACCTCAGTGACCTTCGCCGCCGTGCTGTTGCTTGGGCTGTTCTGCTTTCTCGCCGGCCTACTGGCCAAGACGCGGATCGCCACCCAGGTGCTGCGAACCCTGGAAGACCGGCTACTTGGCAACCTGCCCGGCTACCAGTTGCTCAAGGATGCCACCGCCCGCTTCGCCGGTCTGGACGACATCGAAGGCGCCAAGGTCGGCATGATCAGCGAAGGTGAAGGTTTTCGCTTCGCCCTGGTGCTGGAAAGCCACGGCGACTGGCTACTGGTGTACCTGCCCGATGGTGGCCCGGCCGGTGGCACGGCCGGCGAGGTGCGCGCCATGCCGAGTTCGCAGGTGCGCATCACCGACATTCCCTGGTTGTCGTTGCTGGCCTGCCTGCGCCGCGGCGGACGGGGTGCACTTGAGCTGGCTTCGGCCAGCCTTGAACAAGAACGAAACCCCGCCGCACAGGCGCAGGACACCCTCAGCGCTCAGCGCCCAGGAAACGACTGACAGGCGCCAACACGGCTTCAGGTGCCTCACGATGCGGCACGTGATAGCAGCCGTCGAGAATCAGGCATTCGCTCGGACCATTGGCGAGTTGGGCAATGCGCTGCGGATGCAGCGTTGAGCCGTACTCGTCATGCTCGCCGTGCAGTACCAGCGTCGGGCAGTCAATGGCACCGACCAAGCGCTCCAGGGTCCAGTCGGCGAAGGTGGGTGCCAGCCAGGTCTCGGTCCAGGCGTTGAGTACCCAGGGGGCTTTGTCACCGTGGTATTTGCTCAGGCGTGCCATGTGCTCGGGGTTCTGGAACTGAACCTTGGCATCGCGGATCCCTTGCAGCGTGCGCTCCTCGACAAACGCCTGGGCGGCGATGGTAATCAGCGCCAGGCAGTCCTGCCGGTAGCGCGAGGCGCAGGCGGCAGCCATCGCCCCGCCGACGCTATGGCCCAAGGCGACAAAGCTGTCGATCTGCAGGACGCGCTTGAGGTGGGCGAAAGCATTGACCGCTTCATCGTTGATAAACGTCGAAGGCAGCGCGCCAGGGAAGGCATCGGACTGACCAAAGCCTAGCCGGTCATAGGCAATCACCTCACGACCGCTGGCCTGGCACAGCTGCTGGGGGAAATCCCGCCACAGTGCAACACAGCCCAGTGAGTCGTGGAACAACACGATAGGCGGCTTGCCTGGGTTATCGGCGGGGAACCAGCGGCTACACGCCAGGCGGCCCTGCGGCGTATCGATCCAGAGCACTTCGGTGTTGACTGACAATGACATGCACAACCTCGGTTGGTGGTCCCAGAGGCCGCATCATAGCAAGTGGGAGCTGACACTGTGGGAGCGGGCTTGCCCCGCGATGCGATATGACAGACACACCGCGATCGCGGGGCAAGCCCGCTCCTACCGGCGGGTGATGACGACTTCCAGATATTCGCTGGGCACCACCAGTGATGAGGGGCCGGCGACATTGTTGTCGTTGAGCAACTGGGTCAGGTCGCGCTCCAGGGCTGCGGCTTCGTCACCGCCCAGCGAGGCAAAGGCTTTATGCACCGGGCCATACCAGGTCCTGAACACCTCGATAAAATGCGCCGCAGAACGGTAGCGAAAGTTGAAGTGCTGGCGGTTGACGTCGATCCGCGCAGCGCTGTCCGCGAACAACTGCTGCAGTTGTTCTTCATCACCCCAGCGCGAAGGCGGTAGCGCACCCGCCGGTGGCGGCACATGCTTGCCCAGGGTTTTGAACATTTGCCCGATGAAGCCTTGTGGCGTCCAGTTGGCCAGACCGATGCGGCCACCGGAGCGACACACCCGACCAAGCTCCCGCGCCGACTGCGCATGGTCGGGGGCAAACATCACGCCAAAGGTTGAAATGACTGCGTCGAAGGCACCATCGGAGAACGGCAGCGCTTCGACATCGGCGGTTTGAAACACCACGCTCAGGTGCTCTGCCTTGGCACGTTCTTCACCGCGTTTGAGCAGTTCGCCAACGTAATCGGTGGAGACCACCTGACAACCACGCCGGGCCGCCGCCAGGGTGGCGTTGCCGTTACCGGCGGCGACGTCCAGCACCCGTTCGTCCCAGCGCAAGTCGCAGGCTTCAGCCAGGCGTTCGCCGACCAGTTGCAAGGTCGTGCCGATCACCGCGTAGTCGCCGCTGGCCCACGCCGCCTGCTGGCGTGCTTTCAAGGCATTCAAATCCAGGGGTGTGCTCATGGTCTGCACCTGCTTGTTATGCGCGGTCGCGCCTGCGACTAGCTAACGCCCCGTTTTGCCCGCTGGCAAGCACTAGCCTACGAGGCGCTAGACACGTTGGCTACGTGCCTATAACCACGGCGAATAAACGGGTTCTTTACGGATTTTCGGGGCAGGATTGGCTTTGGCTTTGGCTTTGGCTTTGGCTTTGGCTTTGAGGGCTGGGAGCTTATCCAATTGCTGTGGGGGCACCACTGGCCCCTTCCGCCCTTACGGCGGCCTACTTTGCTCTTGGGCAAAGTAGGCAAAACCGCTCGCTCCTGCATCCGGCCCTACGCTTCGCTCCGGGTGCCTTCCCTCCGGCATTGCTCCCGCGAGGACCGCGCTAACGCGCACACAAAGCAAAAGCAAAGCGACAAGCCCCCACAACCGTAACTTAGCGACTTCAGGAGGCCGAGTGGAAGTGACTGGAGGGCTTGTCACGGTGGGAGCGGGCTTGCCCCGCGATCTGGCGCAATACAGCAAATCGCGGGGCAAGCCCGCTCCCACCGGAAGGGCCGGATGCAGGATCCAGTCCATCCACCACAGCAAATGGATAAGCCCACTGCCTCAAACCAATCCCAATCCTTCCCCGACAACCCGTGAAGAACCAATAAACCGCCCTCCCCCTTACAGCGCCACTTGCCCCGCCTGCTGATCGGCATGGTAAGACGAGCGCACCAGCGGCCCGGACGCAACGTTCTTGAAGCCCATCGCCAACGCCTGCTCGGCAAACCAGGCAAAGGTATCCGGATGCACAAAGCGCTGCACCGGCAGGTGGCTGCGCGAAGGTTGCAGGTACTGCCCCAGGGTCAGCATGTCGACCTGGTGCTCGCGCATGCGCTGCATCACCTCGAGCACTTCATCATCGGTTTCGCCCAGGCCCAGCATCAGCCCGGACTTGGTCGGCACCCCCGGCACGCGGCGCTTGAAGTTCTCCAGCAAGTCCAGCGACCACTCAAAGTCCGAACCGGGCCGCGCCGCCTTGTACAGGCGCGGCACGGTTTCCAGGTTGTGGTTGAACACATCCGGTGGTGCTTGCTCGGTGATCGCCAGCGCCACCTCCATGCGCCCACGGTAATCCGGCACCAGGGTTTCCAGTTGGGTGCCGGGCGAGCGTTGGCGGATCTCGCGCAAGCAGTCGACAAAATGCTGGGCGCCGCCGTCACGCAAGTCGTCACGGTCAACCGAGGTAATCACCACGTACTTGAGGCGCAACTCGGCGATGGCAATCGCCAGGTTCTTCGGTTCATCACGGTCCAGCGGTTTCGGCCGACCGTGCCCGACATCGCAGAACGGGCAACGGCGCGTGCAAATATCACCCATGATCATGAACGTCGCCGTGCCACCGGAAAAACACTCGCCCAGGTTCGGACAAGCCGCTTCTTCGCAGACACTGTGCAGCTTGTGTTTACGCAGTAACGCCTTGACTCGGGCGACCTCGGGCGAGGTCGGGATTTCGACCCGGATCCAGTCGGGTTTGCGCGGGATGTCTTCGGTGGGCAGGATCTTCACCGGGATGCGCGCGACCTTCTCGGCACCGCGCAGTTTTACCCCGGCCTGCAAAGGCTGAGGGCGAGTGGCGACAGGCAGGCTTGGGTTCATGCTCATGCTCCTGGCCTTCAGCCGCGGTAGTAACGTTGGGCAACGAACGGTGTACGGGCTACCTGCATCGGTACCTGTTTGCCACGCACCAGGGCGAAGACTTCAGTGTCCAGCGCCGCGAATGCGTTGTGCACGTAGCCCATCGCCAGTGGCCCGCCCAGGCTGGGGCCAAAACCGCCGCTGGTGACCCGGCCAATCTCCTGCCCCTGGGCATCGACAATCACTGTCCCCTCACGTACCGGAATACGCTCCTTGGGCAACAGGCCGACGCGCTTGCTGGCGACACCGTCGCGCTGCTGCCCCAGAATGCGCTCGGCACCGGGGAAACCACCGGCACGCTCACCGTCGGCGCGGCGGACTTTGGAAATCGCCCAGGCCAGGCTCGCTTCGATCGGTGTAGTGCCCTGTTCCATGTCATGCCCGTACAGGCACAAGCCGGCTTCCAAACGCAACGAGTCACGCGCGCCCAGGCCGATGGCTTCGACCTCCGGCTCGGCCAGCAGCGAACGCGCCAGCATTTGCGCAGCCTGCACCGGCACCGAGATTTCGTAACCGTCCTCACCGGTGTAGCCGGAGCGGCTGACGTAGCAGTCGACGCCGAGCAAGCGCACCGAGGCAAACTGCATGAAGGTCATGGCCTGCACTTGCGGTGCCAGGCGCGCCAGTACCTTGGCGGCGGAAGGCCCTTGCAGGGCGAGCAAGGCGCGGCTGTCGAACAGTGATTCGACTTCGCACAGCCCTTCCAGATGCTGTTTGAGGTGGGTGAGGTCCTGATCCTTGCAGCCGGCGTTGACCACCAGAAACAGTTCATCGTTACCCAGATTGGCAACCATCAGGTCATCGAGAATGCCGCCGTCGTCGTTGGTGAACAGCGCATAGCGCTGCATGCCCACCGGCAAGTCGAGGATATCGACCGGTACCAGGCTTTCCAGGGCTTTGGCAGCACCGGCACCGCGCAGGCGAATCTGGCCCATGTGCGAGACGTCGAACAGCCCGGCCTGTTCACGGGTGTGCAGGTGTTCCTTGAGCACGCCCAGCGGGTATTGGACCGGCATTGCGTAACCGGCGAACGGCACCATGCGCGCGCCCAGTTCCAGATGTAAACCATGCAGTGGCGTTTGTTGTAGTTGTTCTGTGGACATGGGTAACTCCTAGCATTCGATGATGTTGACGGCCAGCCCGCCGCGGGCCGTCTCTTTGTATTTGCTTTTCATGTCGGCGCCGGTCTGGCGCATGGTGCGGATCACTTTGTCGAGGGAGACAAAGTGCTGCCCATCGCCGCGCAGTGCCATGCGGGCGGCGTTGATGGCTTTGATCGAGCCCATGGCGTTGCGCTCGATACACGGCACTTGAACCAGGCCGCCAATCGGGTCGCAGGTCAGCCCGAGGTTGTGCTCCATGCCGATTTCGGCGGCGTTTTCCACTTGCTGCACGCTGCCGCCGAGCACTTCACACAAGGCACCGGCGGCCATTGAACAGGCCACGCCGACTTCCCCTTGGCAGCCCACTTCAGCGCCGGAGATCGAGGCGTTTTCTTTGTACAGAATGCCGATCGCCGCAGCGGTGAGCAGAAAGCGCACCACCCCGTCATCATTGGCACCCGGTACAAAACGCGTGTAGTAGTGCAGCACCGCCGGGATGATGCCGGCCGCACCGTTGGTGGGCGCGGTGACCACTCGCCCGCCACTGGCATTTTCCTCGTTCACCGCCAGGGCATAGAGGTTGACCCAGTCGAGCACCGACAGGCTGTCGCGCAGGTTGGCTTCCGGGTTGGCGCTAAGCTGACGATGCAACGCTGCGGCACGGCGCTTGACCTTGAGGCCGCCGGGCATGATGCCCTCAGTGCGACACCCGGCCTGAACACAGCCCTGCATCACCTGCCAGATATGCAGTAAACCCTCGCGCGTCTGTTCCGGGCTGCGCCAGGCGGTTTCGTTCTCGGCCATCAACTGGCTGATCGACAGGCCATGCTGAGTACATTGCGCCAGCAGTTCGCGGCCGCTCAGAAACGGGAAGCGCAACGGCGTGCGGTCTTCAACGATGCGGTCAGCACCGATCGCCTCCTCGTCGACCACAAAGCCACCGCCCACCGAGTAGTACTCACGGCTGCGCAACTGCAAGCCATAGGCATCGAAGGCGCGCAGAATCATGCCGTTGGGATGATAGGGCAAGGGTTTGCGGATCATCGCCAGGTGGTCTTTCTCGACGAAGCGGATCGGCTGCTCGCCGAGCAGGCGCAAGGTCCCGCTCTGGCGGATGGCCGCCAGACGCTCGGCCACCGCCGAGGTATCGACCGTGTCCGGATGCTCGCCTTCGAGCCCCAGCAGCACGGCTTTGTCACTGCCATGGCCCTTGCCAGTGGCGCCGAGCGAGCCGTACAGCTCGGCGCGCACGCTGTCCACCCGCTCCAGCACACCCTCGGCCCTGAGCCCTTCGACAAAGCGTGCCGCTGCCCGCATCGGCCCGACCGTGTGCGAGCTGGAGGGGCCGATGCCCACCTTGAACAGATCAAAAACGCTTAGCGACATAGGTGCCTCCGCAGATCGAACTCAAGGTCAGGCCGGGTAGACCGGGAACAGCGCGCACAGCTCTGCGACTTGCTTGGCTACCTGCGCCTCGACATCGGCATCGCCCAGGTGGTCGAGGATGTCGCAGATCCAGGTCGCCAATGCACGGCATTCCGGCACCTGCATGCCACGGGTGGTCACCGCCGGGGTGCCGATGCGCAGGCCCGAGGTCACGAACGGCGATTGCGGATCGTTCGGCACCGCGTTCTTGTTGACGGTGATGTGCGCACGGCCCAGGGCGGCATCGGCGTCTTTGCCGGTAATGCCCTGGCGGATCAGGCTGACCAGGAACAGGTGGTTGTCGGTACCGCCGGAGACCACGTCATAACCGCGCTGGCGGAAGATCTCGGCCATGGCCTGGGCGTTCTTGATCACCTGGTACTGGTAGTCCTTGAACTCCGGCTGCAAGGCTTCCTTGAAGCACACCGCCTTGGCGGCGATGACATGCATCAGCGGCCCGCCCTGCCCGCCTGGGAACACTGCCGAGTTGAGCTTCTTCTCCAGGTCCGGGTCGGCTTTGGCCAGAATCAGGCCGCCGCGTGGGCCGCGCAGAGTCTTGTGCGTGGTGGTGGTGACCACATCCGCGTAAGGCAGTGGGTTCGGGTACAAGCCTGCCGCCACCAGGCCAGCAACGTGGGCCATGTCAACGAACAGGTAAGCCCCGACCTTGTCGGCGATGGCACGGAAGCGCGGGAAATCCAGGGTTTTCGAATAGGCCGAAAAGCCCGCCACGATCATCTTTGGCTGGTGCTCGACGGCCAGGCGCTCGACCTCGTCGTAGTCGATCAGGCCGTTGGCGTCGATGCCGTACTGCACCGCGTTGTACAGCTTGCCAGAAGAACTGACCTTGGCACCGTGGGTGAGGTGACCGCCGTGCGCCAGGCTCATGCCCAGCAGGGTATCGCCTGCCTGCAGCAGTGCCAGGTAGACCGCGGCGTTGGCCTGTGAGCCGGAGTGCGGCTGGACGTTGGCGTAACCGGCACCGAACAGCGCCTTGGCGCGGTCGATGGCTAGTTGTTCAACCACATCGACATGCTCGCAGCCGCCGTAGTAGCGCTTGCCGGGGTAGCCCTCGGCGTACTTGTTGGTCAGTTCGGTGCCCTGTGCCTGCATCACCTGCGGGCTGGTGTAGTTTTCCGAGGCGATCAGCTCGATGTGGTCTTCCTGGCGCTGTGCCTCGCGGCGGATGGCAACCGACAGCTCAGGGTCGAAATCGGAGAGGGTCAGGCTTTTATGAAACATGCGCGCAAATCCTTATTGTTAGTGTTTAACCCTGTAGGAGCGGGCTTGCCCCGCGATTGCGATGGGCAGACAGATTGCTATCGCGGGGCAAGCCCGCTCCTACCGACTAGCGTCAAGCGTCTTGGTAAATCGACATCGGCGGGCAGGCACAGGCCAGGTTGCGGTCGCCGTAGACGTTGTCTACGCGCCCCACCGGCGGCCAGTACTTGCTCTCGCGCAACGCCGCCTGCGGATACACCGCCAACTCACGGCTGTAGCTATGGTTCCACTCGCCCACCAGCTCGCTGGCGGTATGCGGTGCGTTTTTCAGTGGGTTGTCGAGTTTGTCGAGGGTGCCGTTTTCCACCGCGCGGATTTCTTCGCGGATGCTGATCATCGCGTCGCAGAAGCGGTCCAGCTCTTCCTTCGCTTCACTCTCAGTCGGCTCGACCATCAAGGTGCCAGCCACCGGGAACGACATGGTCGGCGCATGGAAGCCGAAGTCGATCAGGCGCTTGGCGACGTCCTCGACGCTGATGCCGCTGCTGTCTTTGAGCGGACGCAGGTCGAGAATGCACTCGTGGGCGACCAGGCCGTTCTCGCCGGTGTACAGCACCGGGTAGTGCTCCTCCAGGCGACGGGCAATGTAGTTGGCACTGAGGATCGCCAACTGCGAGGCACGCTTGAGCCCTTCGCCCCCCATCATGCGGATGTACATCCAGGTGATCGGCAGAATGCTGGCACTGCCGTACGGCGCCGCACTGACCGCGCCTTCCTGGCGCTGCATGTGCGCGTGCCCGGGGAGGAACGGCGCCAGGTGCGCCTTGACGCCGATCGGGCCAACACCCGGGCCGCCACCACCGTGGGGAATGCAGAAGGTTTTGTGCAGGTTCAGGTGCGACACGTCGCCACCGAACTTGCCCGGTGCGCAGAGGCCGACCATGGCGTTCATGTTGGCGCCGTCCAGGTACACCTGGCCGCCGTTGGCATGGATGATGTCGCAGATTTCGGTAATGCGGTCCTCGAACACACCGTGGGTCGAGGGGTAGGTGATCATCAGTGCCGCCAGCTGATCCTTGTGCTGTTCGGCCTTGCCCTGAAGGTCGGCGACATCGACGTTGCCGCGCTCGTCACAATTGACCACCACCACACGCATGCCAGCCATCTGCGCCGTGGCCGGGTTGGTGCCATGCGCCGAAGACGGAATCAGGCAAACATCACGCCCCGCCTCGCCACGGCTGGCGTGGTAGGCACGGATGGCCAGCAGCCCGGCGTACTCGCCCTGGGAACCGGCGTTGGGCTGCAGCGACATGGCGTCGTAGCCGGTGGCGGCGCAGAGCATGGCCTCCAGCTCGTCGGTCAGTTGCTGGTAACCCTGCGACTGCTCGGCGGGCGCGAACGGATGCAAGGCGCCGAACTCTGGCCAGGTGATCGGGATCATCTCGCTGGCGGCGTTGAGCTTCATGGTGCAGGAGCCCAGCGCGATCATGGTGCGGTCCAGGGCCAGGTCTTTGTCGGCCAGGCGGCGCAGGTAACGCATCAACTCGGTTTCCGAGTGGTAGCGGTTGAACACCTCGTGTTGCAGGAACGCGCTCTGACGCAACAGCGGCGACGGCAGGTAGTCGCCGCTGCTGGCGGCCAGCGCGGTAAAGTCCGGGAGTGCCTGACCAGGTGCGGCGAACACCTGCCACAGCGCCTCGACACTGGCCTGCTCGCAGGTTTCGTCCAGTGACAGGCCGACACGCTGCTGATCGAGCACCCGCAGGTTCAGGCGTGCGCTGTTGGCGGCTGCCAGCACATCAGCCACAGGCTGGGCGCAAACAACGCTGACGGTGTCGAAGAAGTGTTGCTGCTCAACCGTGTGGCCGAGCTGCTGCAGGCCCTGCACCAGAATCGCGGTCAGGCGATGCACGCGACGGGCAATCTGCGCCAACCCCTGCGGACCGTGGTACACCGCGTACATACTGGCGATGTTGGCCAGCAGCACCTGCGCGGTGCAGATGTTACTGGTGGCCTTCTCGCGGCGGATGTGTTGCTCGCGGGTCTGCATGGCCAGGCGCAAGGCCGGCTTGCCGAAGCGGTCAATCGATACCCCGACCAGACGCCCGGGCATATCGCGCTTGAAGCTGTCACGGGTGGCAAAGAAGGCGGCATGCGGGCCACCAAAGCCCAGCGGCACGCCAAAACGTTGCGCGCTGCCGAGCACTACGTCGGCGCCGAACTCTCCCGGTGCGCTCAACAGCGTCAGCGCCAGCAGGTCAGCGGCTACCGCCACCAGCGCGCCGGCGGCATGGGCACGCTCGACCAGGGCGCGGTGATCAACGATCGCGCCGGTGCTGGCCGGATACTGCAGCAACAGGCCGAAATAGCCGTCCAGGCCCTGTTGTTCCAGTTCCGCTTCATCACCGACAACTACTTCAATACCCAGCGGCTCGGCACGGGTACGCAGCACATCGAGGGTTTGTGGATGGCAGTGCCGGGAGGCGAAAAACGCCGGGGCCTTGCTCTTGGCCAGGCGCTTGCAGAAGGTCATGGCTTCGGCGGCAGCGGTGGCTTCATCGAGCAACGAAGCGTTGGCGATTTCCATCCCGGTCAGGTCGCTGATCAAGGTCTGGAAATTCAGCAGCGCCTCCAGGCGACCCTGGGAAATCTCCGGCTGGTACGGCGTGTAAGCGGTGTACCAGGCCGGGTTTTCCAGCAGGTTGCGCAGGATCGGTGTCGGCGTATGGCAAGGGTAATAGCCTTGGCCGATGTGGTTGCGAAACAGCTGGTTCTTCGCCGCAATGGCTTTGATCGCGGCCAACGCTTGTTGCTCACCCTGCCCTTTGGACAGCTCAAGCACGCTGGTGCCCTTGATGCTGTCGGGGATGACGCTGTCGATCAGGCTGTCGAGTGTGTCATGGCCGATCAACGCCAGCATGGCGTCGATATCGCCCTCACGCGGGCCGATGTGGCGGGCAATGAACTCGTTGTCGGTGCCCAGCGCAGTGGTTGCTGTGGTCATGTCGGTACCCTGGCTCAGGCGTTGTCGGCCAGGAAGCGGTCGTAGCCTTCCTGGTCCATCAAGGTATCGAGGTCAGCCGGGTTGGCGACCTGAATGCGGAAGAACCAACCTGCCTGCATGGGCGAGGCGTTGACCAGTTCGGGGTCGTCGGCCAGCGCTTGGTTGACCGCCACCACTTCGCCGGCCAGCGGCATGCTGATGTTGCTGGCGGCCTTCACCGACTCCAGCACAGCCACCTCGTGCCCTTCACCGTACTGGCCCAGCTCGGGCAGTTGCACGAACACCACATCACCGAGCGCTTCCTGAGCAAAGCTGGTGATGCCTACGGTCAGTTCACCGCTCTCTTCCAAACGCAGCCATTCGTGTTCGGGGGTAAAACGCAGAATGCTCATGGATCTTCCTCTTGTTATTAGGTGGGCCCTGACGCGGGACTAACAGAACAAGAGCAAGAGCGGTGCCAACTTAATAAAACGCTTATATTTCAATGCTTTGAGTGGTTTTTTCGGCTTTTCCCGTGGGCCTTCCCTGGAGCGAAAACGCTCCGCACTCCAGGGTTAAACACAGCAGCTTGCAGGCACACTCAATGACTGCGCGGCTCACGCCCTACTGGAGCACAATCACTCCAGTGGAGCGTTATCGCACCAGGCAATTACGCCGGTCGATTGGCAATGCCGTACTTGCGCAGACGCTGGCCGATGGCGGTGTGCGAGGTTTGCAGACGCAGTGCCAATTGCCGGGTCGAAGGATAGTTGGCGTAGAACTTCTCCAGCAGCGATTTTTCGAAGCCCTGCACCGCCGCCTCAAGGCTGGTCACTTCTTCGGCGTCGGCCTGGCGACCGCTCAGGGCGGTGCCGGCCAGTTCCAGGTCATCGCAATCGATCACCTCGCCCTCACTGATCGCCGCGGCCCGGAAGATCACGTTCTGCAATTGCCGCACGTTGCCCGACCAGCGATTGCCCAGCAGCAACGGATGGGTGGCCAACGCCAGGCGACACGGTGAGCGCTGTATCTGCGTGCAGGCCTGACGCAGAAAATGCTCGGCCAGCAGGAGGATGTCCTGACCGCGCTCACGCAACGGCGGAACCATCACGTTCAAGACGTTGAGGCGGTAATACAGGTCCTCACGAAAACTGCCGTCGAGCACCATGTTTTCCAGGTTGCGGTGGGTCGCACACAGCACCCGGACATTGACCCGGACTTCACCCTCCCCGCCGACACGGCGGAAGCTGCCGTCGTTGAGAAAGCGCAGCAGCTTGGCCTGCAGGTACGGCGACATCTCACCCACTTCGTCAAGAAACACCGTGCCACCGTCAGCCAGTTCCAGCAGCCCGGGTTTGCCGCCGCGCTGGGCGCCGGTGAAGGCGCCTGCCGAGTAGCCGAACAGTTCACTCTCGGCCAGGCTTTCCGGCAAGGCTGCACAGTTCAGCGCCAGGAACGACGCATCGCGGCGGGCGCTGAGGGCATGGCAGGCACGCGCCACCAGCTCCTTGCCGGTGCCGGTTTCGCCCTGGATCAGCAGCGGCGCCTCAAGGCTTGCGACCTTGTGCAGGCGCGCCTTGAGTTCCTTGAGCGCCGCCGACTCACCGAGCAGTGCATCACCGCCCTCGGCATGCTCATGCAGCAGCGAGGCCAGGCGCTCGCCTATACGGCTGGGCGGATACAACGTCAGCAGGCCACCGACCAAGGCATCGGCACCGCCACTGATCGGGGTGGCCTCCAGCAACAGGGCCTGGCCCTGAAAGCTCACTTCACACATCGGCAGGCGAAAGCCCTTGGTGATCAGGTTCTGCGCCAGGTCAGGTTCGCTGAACAGCCTGGACAGCGGCTCACCGGCTGGCTCGCGCCCGACCAGATTGACCAGCGTGGGGTTGGCCAACAGCACATGGCCGTTGGGGTCGACGGCCAGCACCGGATCGCTCATCGCCGCCAGCAGGGCTTCAAGCTGCAAACGCCGACGCTGGCCGGGGAGGAAATCGACCAGCTCCACGGCCTGCACACCCTCCACGCGCAACAAGGCGTCGTGCAGTTCGTCGAGCACCCGTTGTGACAGCGCCGGGGCGTCGATATAGACGTTGGGCGGGATCATCTCCACCGCGTCGAGGTTGAGGTTACGCGCCCCCAGCAACGCGAGAATTTCCTGGGTGATACCAACGCGGTCTATGAAGGTGACGTGGATTCGCATCGCCGCTCTCTCCTTGTCAAAAGACGACAGGGGGACGGCGCGCAGCACCGTCCCCCTTGGGTTAAATCATCAACGGGGTGATCAATCGGTTTTCAGTGACAACTGCACATTCTCCAGCCGTTTCTGGCGAATAGAGCGGTACGACAAGCCCAGCACCACAAACCACAGCGGGACCAGGAACAACGCCTTGCGGGTGTCGTCTTCCAGCGCCAGCAGCGCTAGGATGAAGGCAAAGAACACCAGGCAGACCCAAGCCATGGCGATACCGCCAGGCATCTTGTATTTCGAGGCGCGGTGCAAGGTGTCGCGCTTTTTGCGGTAGGCCAGGTACGACAGCAGGATCATCGACCAGACAAACATGAACAGGATCGCCGACACCGTGGTGATCAAGGTGAAGGCCTCGATCATGTTCGGCACCAGGTAAATCACCAGCGCCCCCGCCAGCAGGCAAATGCAGGAAAAGATCAAACCATTGGACGGCACCGCACGCTTGGACAGCGCACCGAACTTGCCAGGGGCATCGCCATCCACCGCCAGGCCGTAGAGCATGCGGCTGGTGGAAAACACCCCACTGTTAGCCGATGATGCCGCCGAAGTGAGTACCACGAAGTTGATAATCCCTGCTGCAGCCGGCAAGCCTGCCAACACGAACAGTTCAACAAACGGGCTCTTGTTGGCCACGACTTCGCGCCACGGCGTCACGGCCATGATGGCGATCAGTGCCAATACATAAAAAACAATGATGCGCAGCGGAATGGAGTTGATCGCCCGTGGCAGGTTGCGCTCCGGGTTCTTGGTTTCAGCGGCGGTGGTGCCTACCAACTCGATACCAACGAAGGCAAACACGGCAATCTGGAAGCCGGCAAAAAAGCCCATGGCGCCGTGGGGGAACATGCCGCCGTCATTCCACAGGTTGGCCAGCGAGGCGACGTTGCCACTGGGCGACTGATAGGCCGCGACCACCATGTACAGCCCAGTGCAGACCAACGCGCAGATGGCGATGATCTTGATCATCGCGAACCAGAACTCCAGTTCGCCGAACATCTTCACCGTCACCAGGTTGAGCGCCAGCAGCAGGCCGACACAACTGATGGCTGGCATCCACAGGGGAATGTCCGGGAACCAGAACTGGGCGTAAGCGGAGATGGCAATAACGTCGGCAATGCCGGTGACAATCCAGCAGAACCAGTAAGTCCAGCCGGTAAAAAAACCGGCCCAGGGTCCGAGCAAGTCGGTAGAGAAATCGATAAAGGATTTGTACTTGAGGTTGGAAAGCAGTAATTCGCCCATGGCCCGCATGACAAAGAACAGCATAAAGCCGATGATCATGTAGACGAATATAATCGAGGGTCCAGCGAGACTGATGGTTTTACCGGAACCCATGAACAGTCCGGTACCGATAGCACCACCGATGGCAATCAACTGAATATGACGGTTGCTCAGATTGCGTTGCAGTTCATGCGCGTCACCGTCTGGCGGACAGTGGCCTTGAGGCAAACTTTTCATATCTTTTACCTTGCTAGTTTAATTGTTTTTATAACATCACAAGTTCAAACATCTAAACCGAACAAACAACTTGCTAATCCGGCCGAACGCAAGGAAAAGAGCAAGGACTATGCCAGTCAGGCAATAGCGCTAAAACCGCTGCTTTACGCTGATTTGTAGGTGTTGAGGTGTAATGAAGTCACTCCACTGTTAGCGGCTATTCAAGGGGAAAAACTGCGCGCAGGCATCGGCAGTGCTGCCTTTCGCCGCCATGGAACGATTTCGTTACGATGGAGCGCAATCAGTCCGCACATCCTGTAGGAGCGGGCTTGCCCCGCGATAGCGATCGTTCAGCCATATCGCATCGCGGGGCAAGCCCGCTCCTACAGTTTCAACGCATCGGTGCGCGACTGCGTTGCTGCTCTTGCCAGTCACCAACCATGCCCACCGGCACGTCGGCAGGCGCCAGCGGCTCACGTCCGCGCACCAGGTCTGCCGCACGCTCGGCGAGCATGATGGTCGGTGCATTGAGGTTGCCGTTAGGCTCGGTGGGGAAGACCGACGAGTCGATCACCCGCAAACCCTGCAGGCCACGTACCCGCAATGCCGAATCGACCACCGCCATGTCGTCTTCGCCCATGCGGCAAGAACCGCAAGGGTGCATGGTGCTTTCCATGTTGGCGCGCACAAAGGCGTCGATTTCTGCGTCGGTCTGCACCTGCGGCCCCGGTGCCAGCTCTTCACCGCGGAATCGGTCCATGGCCGGTTGCGCGATGATCTCCCGGGTCAGGCGCACGCAACGCCGGAAGCCTTCGCGGTCCTCTTCGCTCTCCAGGTAGTTGAAGCGAATCTGCGGATGCTGATACGGGTCGGCCGACAGTGCGCGCACATGGCCACGGCTCTTGGGTTTGTTCGGCCCGGTCAGCACCATGAAGCCATGGCCTTTGAACGGTTTGTCGCCGTCATAACGCATGGCTGCTGGCAGGAAGTGGAACTGAATGTCCGGCCAGCGCAGGCCCTTGGCCGAGCGAATGAAACCACCGGCTTCGAAATGGTTGCTGGCACCCAGGCCGTCTTTGAACAACAACCAGCGCAAGCCGATCATTGCTTTGCCCAGCAAGCTCATCTTGCCGTTGAGGGTGACCGGTTCCTTGCAGGCGTACTGGATGTAGATCTCCGAGTGGTCCTGCAGGTTCTCGCCGACACCCGGCAGGTGATGGCGCACTTCGATACCGGCTTGTTTGAGCACGGCCTCCGGGCCGATGCCCGAGCGCTGCAACAGGTGCGGCGAGCCAATCGGGCCGGAGGACACCAGCACTTCACGGTTGCAATACACCTTGTGGGGCTGGCCGCCTTCATCGTATTCCACGCCCACGGCGCGCTTGCCATCGAGCAGAATGCGCCGGGTCATGGCATGGGTGATGACCGTCAGGTTGGGACGGCTCATGGCTGGGCGCAGGTAAGCATTGGCGGTGGACCAGCGCACGCCATCCTTGACCGTCATGTGCATGGCGCCGAACCCTTCCTGCATGTAGCCGTTGCAGTCGTCGGTCTTGATGTAGCCGGCTTCGGCCCCCGCCTCTACCCAGGCGCCGTACAACGGGTTCTGCATGTTGTTGCCGTTGTTGGTGGCCAGCGGGCCGGCGCCGCCGCGATAGTCATCGCCACCGAACTTGTAGCCTTCGGCGCGTTTGAAATACGGCAGGCAATGCCGGTAGTCCCAGTTCTTCGCGCCCAGGCTTTGCCATTCATCGAAGTCACAGGCATGGCCACGGATGTACACCAGGCCATTGATCGACGACGAACCGCCCAGCACTTTGCCGCGCGGGCAGTGCAGGCGTCGGCCGTCGAGGTGTGGCTCGGCATCGGTTTCGTAGCGCCAGTTGTACTTCTTGGTGTTCATCGGCAATGAAAAGGCACTGGGCATCTGGATCAGCACGCTGCGGTCGCTGCCACCGAACTCCAGCACCAGCACCGAGGTGCCCGCGTCTTCAGTCAGCCGATTGGCCAGTACACAGCCCGCAGAGCCGGCGCCGATAATGATGTAGTCGTAACGTTTGTTGTTCATTGTTCTAGTCCTTTGCGCCGAGGCCTACAGCCCCGATGTTGCGGTCATTGCCCTTGGGGTAGCTGCCCCAGCCCGGGCGCGTTGCCAGCAGTCGGGTCAGCCCGTAATGCACCAGCCCCGCCAGCAGGCAAGACGGCAGCGAAGCGCTGACGAAGGTGAAGAAGGTGGTGTTGGCCAGGGTCTGCGGGTTGAACACCAGCACGTAGATGGCGAAGCCCGCTGCCAATGCCACCAGGGCAATCGGGTTGAAGCCCTTGTAGAAGCGCACGGGCGAGGTTTCAGGCGCGGCATACAGGTGGCGCAGGTTCAGGCGTTGGTGGCGCAGGAAGAAGTAATCGGCGATACCGATCCCCGCCAGGGCGCTGTTGAGTGCCGAGGTCCACACCAGGAAGATGAAAAAGCCATCGTAAATGCCGGGAAAGCACAGCACGATGACGATCGGAATCACGCAGAACAGCCCGATCAGCACACCCCAGCGCACACTGCGCAGGCGCTCGCCGGCCATCTGCCGCAGGCCGATCACGGCGGTGTAGAGGATGTTGACCATCCCGGTCAGGTTGGCCAGCGCCAGGAAGCTCAGGGCGATCACGCCAAAGGTCATGCCGCCAGCCAGGCGCATCCAGGCGGTAGGGTCGCTGCTGCCCAGGGTCGAAGCGGCAAACAGGCTGACCGTCTCACCCAGCGAAGCGGCGCCGAAGATCCCCACCAGGTTGGGCCAGAACGCAGTGCGCTGGTTGCTGCACAGGCGCGACAGGTTGCCGATGTAGGGCCACCAGGAGAAGCCCGCAGCGATGTTGATCTCTACCGCGATCATGAAGTTGATGCGCTGATCGGCGAACGGTGGTTGCAGGGCCGGCATGGCCAGCAACTGGGCGAAGCTGTAACGCTGGGAGATGAAGTACATCAGCGCCAGCATCACCAGAATCAGGCTGGGTGCGATCAATGCACTCAGGCGCCGGATCATGTCCGGGCCACGCATGGCCACCAGCGCTGCCAGCACAATCGCCAGCAAGGCACCCGCCGTCACCAGCCAGCCATCGCCGTCAGGCTGGCTGTGCTGCACCAGGGTTTCCAGGTTGTCCAGCGCCCGCCCGCACATCAGCCCGAGCACCGCCAGCCAGCCCATGGTCAGCACCACCACCGAGAGGATGTAGACCAGGCGGCTGCCGTTGTGGCCGAACATGCTGCGCAAGAAGGTGAACTGCTCGACGCCGTACTTGCCACAGGGCAGGCAAGTGGAAGACGCCGCAAGAATCACGCCGATGATGTTGCCGATGACAATGGCGCTGATGCCTTGCAACGGCCCGACGAACAGCGCCGTGGCGCCGCCGATCAAAAACACCCAGGTGGCCACGGCCAACGCCGAGTTGGCATAGGCGTAGCCCCAGAAACCCCAGACCCGCTCACTGGGCAACAACGGGGTGTCGCCGCGCTCGGCGCTCAGGCGAAACTCTTGTTCTCTGCTCGGCTTCATGGCTGGCCTCCGAGCAGCAAGGCGCCACCGACCATCACCGCCGTCAGCAACAGCAGCGCCACACAATCGACCAGCGTCAACGCACCTTGCCAGTCCCCTCGCCGCTCCAGTTGTTCATAGGCGCACAGGCGCCGTTCCAGATCTTGCGCACGCTCTGCATCCACTTGGCTGTTCATGGGCATCACCTCGATAGGTTCTTGTTATTGAAATACGATGCATCCAGCCACCCGCGTCGCTCGCCAACCGTCAGCGCCGCGGGTGGGCCCTGTACCTCAGGGCAAGGTGATCCAGACCGCCTTGGTCTCCAGCAGAAACTCCAGTTGCTCGGCGCCCAAGTCTTTGCCGTAGCCGGACTGTTTGTAGCCACCAAACGGCATGGACGGGTCGAGGGTGCTGTGGGCATTGACGTACACGGTGCCGGCGCGCAGGCGTGGGATCAGCCCATGGACCTTGCCCAGGTCGTTGGAGTAGATCGCCGCGGCCAGGCCGAACGCCGAGTCATTGGCCAGCGCTTCAGCCTGCTCCTGGGTGTCGAACGCTTGCGTCACCAGCACCGGGCCGAAGATCTCTTCGCGGACGATGCGCATGCTGTTATCGCAATCGGCAAAGATCGTCGGCTGCACGAAGAAGCCAGGGCCTTCGACAGGCTCGCCGCCGTAGTACACGTGTGCGCCTTCAGCCTTGCCCTGCGCGATGTATTCCAGCACCCGCTGCTGTTGCTGACGCGACACCATCGGGCTGATGAAGCAGTCCGGATCCAGGCCCGGAGCGACCTTCAGGGTTGCCGTGTAGCGCGCCAACGCTTCGAGAAACTGCGGGTAGACGCTGCGCTCGACGTAGGCGCGGGTACCGGCATCGCATACCTGCCCGGAGTTGAAGAACACGCCATTGGCCACGGCAATCGCCGCCGCCTCGATGTCGGCATCGGCGAAGACGATCACCGGCGACTTGCCGCCCAGCTCGAGGGTCAGGCGTTTCATCTGATCCATGGCCGCCTTGCCCACCGAGCAGCCCACTGGCGTGGAGCCGGTGAAGCTCAGCTTGTCGATGCCCGGGTGGCTGGACATCGCCGTGCCGACCACGCTGCCGCGTCCGGTGACGATGTTCAGCACGCCATCAGGAATACCAGACGCTTGCACCAGTTCGGCAAAACGCAGGGCTGACAGCGACGTCAGTTCCGCCGGTTTGACCACTACCGTACAGCCGGTAGCTAACGCCGCCCCGAGCTTCCAGGCCATGGTTTGCAGCGGGAAGTTCCACGGCACAATCGCCCCGACCACACCCACCGCTTCCTTGCGGGTGTAGGCCAGGTAATTGCCTGGCAGCGAAGGCTCGACCGTACGGCCATGGATCTTGGTGGCCCAGCCGGCGAAGTAACGCAGGGTATCGACGGTGCCCTGAATATCGACCGCACGCGCCTGGGCAACCGACTTGCCCATGTCGATCGATTCGATTTCTGCCAATTCTTCAGCGTTGGCCTCGACCAGGTCGGCCAGGCGGTGAATCAGGCGTTCACGCTCCAACGGTTTCAGCTGGCTCCACGGGCCGCCGTCGAACTGCGCCCGTGCGGCACGCACGGCGCGGTCCAGATCATCTGCGGTGCCCATCGGAATACGCGTCAGCACGCGCTCGGTGGAAGGCTCGATGACCTCGGCGCTGGCGCCATCACTGGCCTCCAGCCAGGCGCCGCCGATGAACATGCGCTGCGCTTTGGAGAGAAAGCGCTGGGTGGCTTCGCACACGCCATACGCCTGCAGATAGGCTTTTACCTTATCGTCCACGGTAGGTACTCCGGATCAACGAGCGCGGGCGCGCGCATGGAAGATGAAACCAATGCTGTTCATCAGCAGTTGCGCAGCGAGGATCGAGGTGACACCGGCCGGGTCGTAGGCTGGCGCCACTTCCACCAGGTCCATGCCGACGATCCGGCCCTGACTGCGTTTGGCCAGGGCCTGGATGATTTCCAGCACTTCGTAGTACTGGAAGCCGCCATGGCTCGGGGTACCGGTACCGGGGGCAATCGACGGGTCGAAGCCGTCAATGTCGATAGTGATGTAGTAGTCGCGGCCTTCCGGGATCTTCGCCAGCACCCCTTCACAGCCCAGACGACGTACGTCGCGCACCGAGAGAATCTGCGAGCCAGCTTCGCGGGCGGCATCGTAGTCGTCGCGGTTGGAGGACGACACGTTGCGGATACCCATCTGGGTCATGCCAACGATGTGGTCGAGTTCCGAGGCGCGACGCAGCGGGCTGCCGTGGCCGTAACGCACGCCATGGCGTTCGTCGACGAAGTCCAGGTGCGCGTCGAAATGCACGATATGGATCGGGCCGCGGCCTTCGAAGGCCTTGATCACCGGGGCGTGGATCGAGTGGTCACCGCCCAGTACCACCGGCATGGCGCCTGCGGCGAGGATCTGGCGCACGGCAAACTCGATGTTGGCGTTACTGCTGGCCTGGTCGGTGTGGACAATGTCGGCATCGCCAACGTCAACCATGCGCAGCTGATCTTCAGTCAGGTAGGTGACGTCATCTTCGAAGTCGTAAGCACCGGCATGACCGAAGGAGAACAGCGTCGATGCCTCACGGATGCCACGTGGCCCAAAACGTGCGCCGGAGCGCCATTGGGTACCCATGTCGTTGGGGGCACCGAGAATCGCCACGTCGGCATCGATCGCATTCCAGTCGGTGCAAATCGGCGACTTGGCGAAGGTGCAATGGCCCACGAAGGGCAGGTTCAAGCGGCCGGATTCATAACCGTGCTTAGCCATGTTCGAGTTTCTCCAATTATTGTTCTGGTCAGGAGACGGGGCGACTGCTCGACCACCGTTGCAGCCACTATGGTCGCAGTCCGGCAGGGGAAAAATGCGCAAGTGCAGATGCATACATCGGCGCAGCCGAAGTATCCGTATGCGTGCGCGTGAATTGGCGAAGGCCGGCGGCATGGCCGGTGTTTTTCAATCGCCAAGGATTGCGGACGCCACACGCTCATGGTTAGCTTGCGAAAAAAACATTGTCCGACAATTCATATCAGCCCCCGCGATGTGAGGTACGGACAGGAGGTGAGGGTGATCCAGCTCCACGATGTCGATCTGAAACTGCTCCGGGTGTTTACCACCATCGTCAAGTGCGGCGGTTTTTCTGCGGCGCAGGCGGCACTCAACGCCGGTCAATCGACCATCAGCGAGCAAATGACCCACCTGGAAACCCGCCTCGGGGTCAAGCTTTGCCAACGCGGGCGCAGTGGCTTTCGTCTTACGGAGCAAGGCATCGCCATCCACGAAGCGACCTTACGCCTGCTCAGCGCCGTGGAAAGCTTTTGCATGGACGCCGATGTACTCAAACAGCACATCAGCGGCAAGCTCAACCTGGGCATCATCGACTCGACCCTGACCGACCCCGCCTCACCGCTGCCGCGTACCACCCAGCGCTTTGTTTCCCGAGGCCACGACGCGCACTTGCACATCTACATTGGCGCCCCGGCGGAACTGGAAGAGCGCGTGCTCGACGGGCGCCTGCACCTGGCTATCGGCCACTTTCCCCTGCACGTACCGGGGCTGTCGTACCTGCCGCTGTATGAGGAAGCGCTGGGCCTGTACTGTGGCCGCCGCCACCCGTTGTACGCCAGCACGGCGGCGAACGGGCGCCTGCTTGAGCAAGTGCGCAGCAGTCGCATCGTGGTGCGCGGCTATATGGACCAGTACGACCTGCAACAGCTGGGCGTGAGCAAAGCAGCGGCCACCGTGGAGAACATCGAGGCAGCGGCGATCCTGATCATTTCCGGGGCTTACGTCGGTTTTCTGCCGGTGCAT
Organism: Pseudomonas sp. NUPR-001; assembly: GCF_052147955.1. Classification (NCBI taxonomy): domain Bacteria; kingdom Pseudomonadati; phylum Pseudomonadota; class Gammaproteobacteria; order Pseudomonadales; family Pseudomonadaceae; genus Pseudomonas; species Pseudomonas sp. NUPR-001. The sequence goes on along the minus strand of NZ_CP197353.1, from coordinate 2,362,558 downwards.
TTTGCCGAGCAATGGGTGAAAACCGGTGAAATGTGCCGTCTGGGCGCCAACACCCTGGACTTGACCTCACCGTTCGATGTCATTACCCGGCGCGGTGTATCGCCACCGATCCTCGACGCCTTCCTCGAAGACCTCGCCGCCTGTATGCACCACCCACTGTAGGAGCGGGCTTGCCCCGCGATAGCGGTCTGTCTGGCACACCGCATCGCGGGGCAAGCCCGCTCCCACAGTATCTCCCACTAAACCTGTGCACTGATCGGTAATAGCGGCGCTCTTGCACCCTGATAGTAAAAATCTCTTGTACGAAGTACAGGCCGCAGGCAGATCGTGTAAAAGCTTCCAGCACGAATGAGGCCTGGATCATGAACACGCGCCCGCGCTGCACCGCCTTCCATGAAGCCGGCCATGTTCTGGCGTTCTGGTGGAATGGCCAGCGCATCAAGCGTGTCACCGTGCGCACCCGTGCCGAAGCGCTGCTCGGACCAATGGCCGACCTGCGCGGCAATCTGTTGCAGGTCAAGGGCCTGGTCGAAGCTGAGTACCTGGTGCCGCTGCCAGCCTTCGAACCCCCTGGTATTGCCGAGTACCTGCCGTCGATGGTCGAAGCGATTGAACGCGACCTGATCCATTGCCTGGCCGGTCCGGTGGCCGAGGCGATCTACCGGCATAGTCCCTCGGAACGCTGCATTACCCGCAGTGGTGCCGGTGACCGTCAGCGCGCGATGGAGTTGATCACCCTGCTGCCGGCCCGTAAGGTACTGGATGCCGAACCCCTGGCCATCGCGCGTGCGGGTTGTCTGGTACGTCGCTACTGGGCCGAGTTGAGCGCCGTGGCGCAGCTGCTGCATGAGCAGGGCACGGTGTACGGTGAGGAGCTCATCGCCCTGCTGAGCCAGCTCACCGGTGAGTCACCGACGCGCCTGGGCAATCCCCTGAGCAGCCTCGATGCCCGGCGCAGCCGGACAGTGGAGCGTCTGACCGGCTGACCTTCAGCCGGCCACCACGCGGTTACGGCCGGTTTGCTTAGCCAGATAGAGGCGCTCGTCGGCGCGCTTGAGGATCGCCTCCGGAGTGGGCGTGTCGTCACTACGGCAGGCCACCCCGATAGAAATGGTCAGCGAGCCGGACGGCACAATCTGGGTGGTTGCAATGCTCTGGCGAATGCGTTCGGCGATATCACTGGCAGCCTGCAGGTCGGTTTCCGGCAAGATCAGCGTGAACTCCTCACCGCCTGCACGACAGGCCAGGTCGTTGTCCCGTGAGTTGCGGGCAATGACCGTGGCCACCTGCTTGAGGGTCTGATCGCCGACATCATGGCCGAAGGTGTCGTTGACCCGCTTGAAGAAATCGATGTCCAGTGCCAGCACCGCATAATCCAGTTGCGCCTGCGTAAGCGCTTGCAACGCATCATTCATGGCGCGACGGTTGGCCAGACCCGTCAGCGGGTCACTCTGTGCCTGGTGGCTCAGGTGGCCGAGCTTCTGTTGCGTTAACTGCACCCCGGTGAGCAGCGCCCGGCGAATGGCAGCAGCTTCGGCGTACCATGCCTTGATGCCCTGCAACCGCTCCGGTGTCTGTGGTGCCGCCAACTGTTCGGCGTTGACTGCCAGTTGCCGCAAGGGTCGAGAGATCAGCAGGGTCGCCAGCCAGATCGCCACCAGCCCCAGCACACCGGCAGGAATGATGTTAACCAGCATGTCGCGCAGCAATTGCCCGAGCGGGGCCAGCGCCTGCGCTCGCGGCTGTTGCGCAACCACCGCCCAGTTGACATCCGGCACCTGGGCGTAACCGGCGAGCATGGGAATGCCCTTGTAGTTGATGGCCTCCATCGGCCCGTGCTCGCCACGTATGGCGGCATCGACGGTTGCGCTCTGGCCCAACACCTCGCCGATTCTGATGCGGTCGGAGTGGTACAACAGACGACGGTTTTCATCGGTGACAAACGCGAAACCAGCGTCTTGAAGAAAGTGGTTGCTGATCAGCGTGTGCAAGATGCCCCGCTGACGCAGGTAGATCGATGCACCAATCAGACCGAGATATTCACCGTCAGGGTTGAATACCGGCTGCGAGATAAACACGATCAGATTGCCCGCTGCACTCACGTAAGCATGGCTGACCATCGGGCGCTGTTCACGCAACGCCTGGACCACTTCATCCTTGCCCAACGTGCTACCGATGATCTGCTCCTGGGGCGGGTAGATTTGCACGGCTTTGCCGTCGGCAGCCACGATAAGCACTGCGTTGAAGGCGTTGTCTTCTGCCTGCAGGCGCTCGGCTTCTTCCGCAAGCACCTGCGGATCAGCAAAATGGCGGCCAAGACGCTGGCTGCTATAGCGCAAACGGTTGTGTGCCGATTTGAGGAACTGGTCAATTCCGGAGGCCACCTTCGAGGCATAGGCCTGGTTGGCCTGAAGTGCCGAATGCACCAGGGCATCGCGTTGCACCCCGTAAGCCACCCACAAGCTGTTGCACAAGGTTGCCAGTACGGCCATCAGCACCAGAACGAGAATCAGGCCACGCAGGCCAATGGATACCAGACGCGTTTCACTCATAACCCCTGCCACTTGATTGCTTCCCTGCGTAGCAGCGTAGCTGCTTTTGCGCGCAGCTTTCCGTGAGCGCCGAGCGCCTGGCACCCCTTACCCACACAGATCAACGAATCAGGCCAGCCCGGTTCTTGAGCAGGGCAATCACCCGTTGGCCCGGCGCTATGAAGCCATCGGCATCCACCTGGTACTCCTGCAGATCGCCACTCATCATCACCGTGTCACTGACATTGCCGCCCAATACCCGCACCACGTCCGGGGTCACTTCCACGACAATGTCGGAGTGGCTGATGTAGCTGGCGTGGTTTTCTGCATAGCTGTAGGTAAAGTTGCCCGAGCTGCGGTTGCGCTGGATGATGTCGCCCAACTCCGGCTTCTGTTCGTTGATGCGATAGCCCCAGAACGGTTTGTCCAGACGCTCGGTAATGCGCGCCTTGATCGCGTTGTTGACGAACACCGAGTGGCCCGAGGCGAACGCGAAGTTGGCGTAGGCAGGCCCGGCCTTGCGCACCACCCAGGAAATAAAGGCCGCAGACCATGGCACTTCCTCGCCATTGGCGTAGCGGCTGCGGCCGTCGTAAGGCTCGCCAATCGCTGCCCACATTTCCCGCACATAGGTGTAATACGGGGCGGCGCGCTCATCGGCCTGGCCCTTGTCGAAACGCAGCCATTCGTTTAGCGCAGCGCGCAGCAATGCTTCGATCTCGGGGCGTACTGGCTCGCGCAGGTACTTGCCGAATATCACGCCCTCCTCCATGCCGATCCTGACCTTGCGCCACCCGGCCTCGGTCGAAGGCCCCAGATCAGCGACCTTCTCACCGATGGTCAGGTCACGCAGGATGGTGCTGTTGGGTGCCTCGCGCAGGCGTACCCCTTCGGTGGTGACAAAGCGCTCGCCGGCCAGTACCGGCTGCTCGTCGACCACCGCCTGCGGATTGCCACCCAAAGTGGCGTCCAAATCTTCGTCCCAGGCCGGTGAACCATGGCCCAGCTCGTCCACCACAAAGGCCCCCAGCGCTTGCCGGGATACTTTGATGATATTGCGGTCGTAGCCAATGCCCGAGGCCTCGTGGGTCAGATCAGGCGGCACCTGACGCATGGCCCAGCGCCCGGTATAGAAAAACCCTTCGGTGCCGGTAAACAGCCGTGACATCGAGATCCACGGCACACTGATCAACCCCTCCGCCAACAGCTTGGACAGCACCGCCCCGCTGCCATAGGCGCCAATGTTGAAGGCCCCGCCTATCTGGTTTTTAACTGCCTGGAAATAATCGAGTATCGGCCCATCGATTTCACTGGCCCGGTAGTCGGCATCGACGGCGAACAGAATGGTGCTGCCTTTGCCCTTGGGTTGGCCGACCAGCTTGGCAAACTCCATGGCGCTTTTGGCGTTGTCGATGCCTTGCTGGGTAGAGAAATGTTCGATCTTGCGGCTGCTGTCCTGATACACCGGCAACAGCGCGAAGCCTTCTTTGCATAACATTTTGGCTTCGGCAGCGGTCAGGGTCTTGGCCCTGACGGAACTGGCGTAGTATCGGATCAGGGTATCGACGCCCTGGCTGCGCAAGAATGCCAGAAAGGTTTTACCAGCCGTTGTATTGAGGCGGGTGCTTACATCGACCGCCGACCACCCTTGAGCGTTGGAGAAGTCGTCTTTGTAAGACATACCGGTACCTCTGAGGCTTGTGGCAAACCATAGGCCGAACGCGGTGTGGGGTCGCGAGACCCGGCACCTTTACAAAACGATAGCCAACCCCGGTGGCGGGTCAAGGCTTTGGCTTTGAGGCTGTGGGCTTATCCAATTGCTGGGGTGGCACCACTGGCCCCTTCCGCCCTTACGGCGGCCTACTTTGCTCTTGGGCAAAGTAGGCAAAGCCGCTCGCTCCTGCATCCGGCCCTACGCTGCGCTTCGGGTTCCTTCCCTCCGGCATTGCTCCCGCGAGGACCGCGCTAACGGGCCATCCATGGCCCGAAGCGCTTGACGGGCTCCTGCCCGTCACCTCACTACGCAATACCTCCACTCAGCCTCCTGAAGTCGCAAACCGCGGCGCCTGAACTAACGCGCACGCAAAGCAAAAGCAAAAGCAAAACGACAAGCCACCCCAACCGACACTAGCGAAGCTAACGCCAGCCCAGGCGCTGCCCGTAACTTAGCGACTTCAGAAGGCCGAGTGGAGGTGACTGGAGGGCCAGGTGCGTTAGCACCCTTCGGCGTAGCCGAAGGCGCGAGATGTAGACTTGCGTAGCAAGTCGTAGGCCGCGCGGGCCTGGAAGTCGCCGGAGCCGAGGGGACCCGGAGCGAAGCGTAGGGCCGAATGCAGGAGCCAGCGGTTTTGCCTCCTTTTTCCAAGAAAAAAGGAGGCCGCCGTAAGGGCGGAAAGGGCCAGCCCAGCCACCACAAGAATTGGATAAGCCCCCAAAGCCAAAGCCAAAGCCAAAGCCAAAGCCAAAGCCAAACCTAGCCCTTTCCCCGACGCCCCGTGAAGAGCCTTAAAAGCCCAGGCTTGCCGAGAGCAGATAGGTCCTCGGGGTAGACAGCGTCAGCCCGGCTTCGCTGTCGTCGGAAGCACCCGCCGAGGCCCAGTAACGTTCGTCGAGCAGGTTCTCGACACTGGCGCGCAGGGTAATGGCCTTGCCGTCGACCTTGAAGGCATACCGCGCCCCGGCATCAAAGCGCTCCCAACCGTCAATCTGCTTGCTGTTGGCCTGATCCAGGTACTGCGAGCTGGAGTGGATACCGCGGGTGGTCAAGGTCAATCCGGCAATCTCCGGCACATCCCACTCGGCCCCGAGGTTGACGTTGTACTCCGGCGTTGCCGGGGCGCGATTGCCATCGAAAATGCCACCCACGGTACCGCTCAGCTCGCTGTCGATGTACATCAGCCCACCCAGCAGACGAAACCCTGCCACGGGTTCACCGAATACCGTCAGTTCAACCCCTTTGTTCTCGCGCTTGCCGCTGGGGCCAAACACCCGCGTGGTAGCGTTGGTCTCGTAGGCCGGTTGCTTGATGCGAAACGCGGCAGCGGTCAAGGCAAAGCGGCCCAGGTCGTATTTGGCTCCGACCTCTACCTGGCGGCTGATGAACGGCGGGAAGATCTGGTCTTCGTTGATCGCGGTCGAAGGCGCGATCTTGCCCTGGCTCAAACCTTCCATGTAGTTGGCGTACAGGGAGAGCTTGTCGGTGGCCTTGAACAGAATCCCGCCTGAGGGCGAAACCTTCTCCTCATCGTAGGCGGTGGCGCCTTTGACATCGTTGCTCCAGTCATCGACCTGCACCCGCTGCCAGCGGGCACCGAGGGTCAACAGCACACGGTCATCGAAAAAGCCGAGGGTATCGGCCAGTGCCACACTGCTGAAGCGGTTCTCGGTATAGGCCTTGTCGTCCTCGCGTGTTGGCGTTCCTGGCGTCGGCGTGGGGCGCGGGTTGTACAGGTTGCTGGGCGCCGAGGCATAGCGCGCCCCGCCGTTCTCGAAATCCATGTAGTAATAGTTGGCCGCCAGGTTCACTTCGTGGCTGACCGCGCCGGTGTGGAACCAGTTGCGCAGGCCCGCTGTGGCGGTTTTGACGTTCTCATCACGGGTAAAATCGCGCGGCTGAACGATGAAGTCCCCCGCATCGTTGGACACCGGTACGTTGTGACGCAAAAAATCATGGTTACTGCTGCGCGCGCCGACCGCCGCATAGGCCAGCAACGAATCACTGAGGTCGTATTCGGCATTGAGCGTGCCGAAGGTATCGTTGGTGCGCGCTTTACTCCAGGCCTGGGCATAGTTGCGTCGCACATCGTCGGCGTCCGGGACCTTGGCTTTGGCGCCAACGATCACCCGCTCCTGGGGAGCGTCAGTGTCGCGCTCGCTGTGGCCAATATCGGCGGACAGGCGCACGCGTTCGCCGCGAAAGTCCAGACCCACTACGGCCAGCTCACGGCTGACCTGTTGATGGTCCCATTCGGTGTCGCCCGACTGTTTGACGCCGTTGAAACGCACGCCGAACTGCTGCTGATCACCGAAGCGGCGGCCAACATCCACCGCGCCTCCGACCTGGCTGTCGGACACGTAGCTACCGGTAAACTCGGTGATCGGCGTGTCACCTGCACGTTTGGGCACCACGTTGATACCACCACCGACACTGCCTCGCGGCGAAATGCCGTTGATCAACTGGCTCGGCCCTTTGATCACATCAACGCGGTCGGCCATTTCCATGTCTATCGAATAGGTTGGCAGCACGCCGTACAAGCCGTTGTAGGCGACATCGCTGTTAAACAGGCTGAAACCACGGATGGTGAACTGCTCGAAGCGCCCGCCAGCGGGGTTGGTCGCGCGAACCGAGGGGTCGCTGGCGATCAGCTCGCCGAGGGTGCGCGCCTGTTGGTTCTGCACCGCCTCGCTGGTGTAGGTGGTCATGCTGAACGGGGTTTCCATGAAATCCCGCGAGCCCAGCAAGCCCTGCGACCCCCGACGCGCCACCTGGCCACCGGCATAGCGCTCGCCGTCCAGGTCGCTGCTGGTATGGCTGAGGATGCTGGTTGGTGCGATCTCCAGGGCATTTGACCCCTGTGGCACTGGTACCAGGGTATAGGCATCGGTACTCACCGGCTGCAGTTGCAGGCCGCTGCCCTGCAGCAAGCGGGCAAAGCCCTCATCGACACTGTACGTGCCTGACAGCCCGGCGCTGCGGCGCCCACTCACCAACCCCGGCTCCACCGAGACACTGACCCCTGCCTGACTTGCGAAGCGAATCAACGCTGAACCCAGATCGCTTGCGGGCACTTTATAGCTGCGTTGTTCGCGCTCGGCCAGCGCCGCTTGTGGCGCCATTGCGCCGAAGCCGAGCATCAGGCTCAGGCACAACGAGGAATAGGAAAACGAAGACGCAAGATGCATCGGGCGGCGTGTCACTGCGGGCATGGTGCGCACTCTTATGGATTCACTTGCCCTTGATGACAATCGAGCGGAAAAAAGGGGACAGCCTGCGGGCAATTATTTTCATGGCACTGCTGCCCTTCACTCGCGGTCCTGTAACGAGCGGATCAGGTTATCGCGCAGCTTCACCACCGCGCCCTGGATTTGCGAGAACTCTTGCTCGGTCAGGCCGGTGGCGGCGAACAGGTCCACGTCCGAACGTTCGTCAGCCAGCTGCCGGCCGCCCGCAGTCAGGCGGATGCGTACCTGACGCTCATCCTCGGGGTCGCGCTGGCGTTGTACATAACCCATGCCTTCAAGCTTTTTCAGGATCGGGGTCAGGGTGTTGGATTCCAGGAACAACTTTTCACCCAGGCTGCCGACGGTCTGGTCGTCCTGCTCCCACAAGGCAACCAGGGTGATGTATTGGGTGTAGGTCAAGCCCAGACGCTCAAGCTTCGGTTTGTAGGCCTTGCCGAACGCGAGGTTAGTCGAATACACGGCAAAACACAGAAACTCGGAAAGCTTCAGCTCTGCAGGCCGTGCCGGGTCGGTAGGCTTCATGGGCGATTCCTCGGTTGGTTGGAGCGCAACGCGCAACGGCCAGGTGCGCTGACCTGGCCGTTGGTGCTTTAAGGTTTGCGCGATTAAATCGCGTGCGACCTAGCTGATCGTCTCGTCCCTGTACCGCGAAGTCAAGTCACGCAGTGACGGCCTTCAAGGTTACGGCAATGTTGCCGCGTGTGGCTTTGGAGTACGGGCATACCTGGTCGGCGGCATGCACCAGGGCATCGGCGACTTCCGGGTCCAGACCTGGCAGATGGGCGGTCAAGCGCGCCTGCAGCAGGTAGTCTTTGCCGGTCTGGCCAAGATCGACTTCGATCTCAACCGCAAGGCCGGCGGGCAGCGCCACGTTCATTTCCTTGGCAACCAGCTCCAGCGCGGCGATGTAGCACGCCGACCAGGCTCCTGAGAACAACTGCTCTGCAGTCGGGTGTGGCTGGATAGCGTTGAAGACATGGGCTGGCTTGCTGGCGCCTGGCGACGACAGCTGGATATCCAGGCCACGTGCGGTGCTGCCAGCAACGCTGAGGGTGGTGTGGGTTTTGCCGGTTACCAGGACTTTGTCGATCTTGCTCATGGGGTATTCCTTCGAAGTGTTGATTATTATCGCTAACGATTAAATCGCATGCGATTGGTTGATAATCAAACAAGCGGCCATTGCCGTCAACAGCCCTCCCCGGCTGTTGCGACGAATGGCGCATCTGTAGGAGCGGGCTTGCTGTGGGAGCGGGCTTGCCCCGCGATAGCAGTGAAACAGGCAAACCGCAATCGCGGGGCAAGCCCGCTCCTACCGAGATATCAAGCCAAGGTTTGCTCGCCGACAACCACGTCGACCCACTGCGCATTCACCAACGCAGCCAGCTGTTCAGGCTCGATACGCACGGCAGCATTGGCCGCCCCGCCTGCCGGAAACACCAGCGGAAAATCCTTGAGCGAAACATCGCAATACACCTGCAGTGGCCGCGCCAGACCAAACGGACAGACGCCGCCGACCGGGTGTCCGGTCTGCTCTTCGACCTGCGAGGCATCCAGCATGCGGGCTTTGACGCCGAAGTGTTGCTTGTACTTGCGGTTATCCAGCCGAGCATCGCCGCGGGCAACCAGCAAGATCACCTCGTCACCGACCCGTAGCGACAGGGTTTTGGCAATCTGCCCCGGCTCAACACCAAGCACTTCAGCGGCCAACGCCACGGTGGCGGTGCTGGTTTGCAACTCCATCACGGGAATCTGCGGGGCGTGCTGGGCAAAGAAGGCCCGGACTGACGATAAGCTCATGCTCGACTGGCTCCTGATAGCGAATGGCGCCCCAATGGAACATGAGCCTGTCAGGCTTGGCAAGAATCAATGCAGCGCGCGGGTCACCAGGTAGCTGACCAGTTCGGGCTCATCATCCAGTTCAAGGTTGCGCACCGGCCGGGGCAAGTTGTCCAACACCGCGCGCCAGAAAGCCTGGGCGGTTTCGTCCTGGTCATAGAAGCGCACCAGCCAGTCGCGCTCGCCGCTGAGCAACACCTGACTGGCCACGGCGCGGCCAATGCCTTTGCGCCGGTAGCGCTTGAGAATGAACAGGTCGGCCAGTTCCAGAGCGTTGAGATCGGCAAACTCGCTTCCCTCGATCAGCAGGAAGCCGGCAATGAAGCCGTCGACCAGAATCAGGTTGGCGCTCCACTCTGGCTCCTGCCAGTAACGCAGCAGATGCTCCTCGTGGATATAGAAGCGGCCATCCACTTCGACATCTTCTTGCTCCCAGTCTGAAGATTCATAGGCATAGAACTGGTACAGGTTGCGGATCAACTCGGCTTGTTCCGGGCTGGTTTGCAACACTTCGACAGTGAAGGGCGTGGCAGGCATGGCAGTCTCGATCAGTAAACGGGTAGCGCTTTTTTCGCGGGCGCTATTGTTTACAAATCCGGTGATCAATTCCAGCTGTAGGGGCGGCGGGGCGGCGATCCGACTTGCCCCGCGATTGCGGTTTGCCTGACTCACCGCATCGCGGGGCAAGCCCGCTCCTACAGGTGGTGCAAGACAGTATCTCCCACCAGGTGAATTAGATTCTGGCCAGGGCCTGGGCCAGGTCGGCGCGCAGGTCTTCGACGTCTTCCACCCCAACCGACAACCGCACCAGCGCATCGCCAATCCCCAATTGCGCGCGGGTTTCGGCAGGAATGCTGGCATGGGTCATGATCGCCGGGTGCTCGATCAGGCTTTCCACCCCGCCAAGGCTTTCGGCCAGGGCGAATATACCGACGCTTTCCAGAAAACGCCGGGCACCGGCCAGGTCAGTGTTGAGGTCCAGCGAGATCATTCCGCCAAAGCCGTGCATCTGCCGCCGTGCCAGGCCGTGCTGGGGATGTGAGACCAGCCCTGGGTAATACACCCGCGCCACTTGCGGCTGACGCTCCAACCAATGGGCCAGTTCCAGCGCATTGCTGCAGTGACGCTCCATGCGCAAGGCCAGGGTTTTCACCCCGCGCAAGGTCAGGAAGGCGTCGAACGGCCCGGCAATCGCACCCACCGCATTCTGCAAAAAGCCCAGGCGCTCGGCCAGTTCGGGGTTACCCACCACGGCGATCCCGCCGATGACATCGGAGTGACCATTGAGGTACTTGGTGGTCGAGTGCACGACGATGTCGAAGCCCAGCTCCAGCGGGCGCTGTACCCAAGGGCTGGCAAAGGTGTTGTCGGCCACACAGAGAATGCCGCGCTGACGGCAGATCTCGGCCACCGCGCTCAGGTCGGTGAGGCTGAGCAACGGATTGCTCGGGGTTTCGACCCAGACCATTTGCGTGTCGTCTTGCAATGCCGCTTCGAACACCTCCAGGTCACTCAGGTCGACAAAGCTGAAGCGATGCCCGGCGCTGCGCCGCCGTACCCGCTCGAACAGGCGGAAGGTGCCGCCGTACAGGTCATTGCCAGAAACGATGTGCGCCCCGGCATCCAGCAGTTCCAGGACGTTGGCGATGGTGGCAAGCCCGGAAGCGAAGGCAAATGCCTGGGTGCCGCCTTCAAGGTCGGCAACACACCGCTCCAGCGCCCAGCGCGTGGGGTTGTGCGAGCGGCCATAATCCAGGCCTTTGTGCACCCCGGGGCTTTGCTGGGCATAGGTGGAGTTGGCATAGATCGGCGGCATCAACGCCCCAGTGGAAGGGTCGGGGGTTTGCCCGGCATGGATCACGCGCGTGGCGAAACTGCGTTCGTCGGATTGGCTCATGGCAAAGACCTGCGCAGGTGGTTGAGCATGTCGACACGGGTAATCAGGCCATAGAAGCCCTGGGCATCAGCAATGATCGCCACCAGTCCACGGTCGAGTTCCGCTTGCAGTGTAGACAGGCTGGCACTGGGTGGCAGGGTTTGCAGCTTGTCGGTCATGGCGCTGGCCACCGGCAGGCTGAAGTGCGTAGGGTCGGCGTGCATGCCGACGAGGATGTCCGACTCATCGATCACCCCGACCAGCCGTTGCCCGTCTTCGAGCACCGGCAATTGCGAGACATCCGCCAGGCGCATGCGCTGGAAGGCGGTGAGCAACGTATCGCCGGGGCCGACGCTGATCACTCGGCCATCTTCAAAGCGCCGGGCGATCAGGTCACGCAAGTCGCCGTAGTGCTTGAACTGCAATAGGCCCTGATCGGTCATCCATTGATCGTTGTAGACCTTCGACAAATAGCGGGTGCCGGTGTCGCAAACAAAGCTGACCACGCGTTTGGGCTCGGTTTGCTCGCGGCAGTACCGCAGGGCGGCAGCCAACAACGTGCCAGTCGAGGAGCCGCCGAGGATACCTTCGGCGCGCAGCAACTGGCGGGCATGCTCGAAGCTGTCTTCGTCACTGACCGAATAGGCCTGGCGTACGCTGGACAAGTCGGCGATCGACGGGATGAAGTCTTCGCCGATGCCCTCCACCGCCCAGCTCCCGGGCGTGCCCAGGGCGCCACTGCGGCTGTACTCGGCCACTACTGAGCCAACCGGGTCGGCCAGCACCATGGCCAGGTCCGGTTGTACCCGGCGAAAGAAACGGGTCAAACCGGTCAGCGTGCCGGCCGAGCCGACGCCAACCACGATCGCGTCGACGTCGTGCTGCATCTGCGCCCAGATTTCCGGCGCAGTGCTGCACTCGTGGGCCAGCGGGTTGGCCGGGTTGTTGAACTGATCGGCGAAGAACGCCTGGGGAATTTCGGTGGTCAGGCGTGCTGCCACGTCCTGGTAATACTCCGGGTGACCTTTGCCGACATCCGAGCGGGTGATATGCACTTCGGCGCCCATGGCCTTGAGGTGCAGGACCTTCTCGGTGGACATTTTGTCGGGCACCACCAGCACCACCCGATAACCCTTGGCCCGACCGACCAGGGCCAGGCCCAGGCCAGTGTTGCCAGCAGTGGCTTCGACGATGGTGCCGCCGGGACGCAAGCGGCCATCGCGTTCGGCGGCATCAATCATGGCCAGGCCGATGCGGTCTTTGATCGAACCGCCGGGGTTCTGCGATTCGAGCTTGAGGAACAAGGTACAAGGGCCGGTATCGAAACGACTGACACGCACCAGGGGGGTGTTGCCGATCAGTTCGAGCACAGCCGGGCGGGAATTACTGGGCATGGGACACCTCGCAACCGCGGTGGGTGCTGGAGCGCCAGTGCATCCGCTCCAGACAACGCCTCGCTTGGACCTTAGGCCCGCTTGGCCCACACCGCAACCGCTCACAGCTGACCGGTCACCGCCCTCCCCGGTCAGTAAGTACCGCGCAGGGTCAGCATGAAGTTGCGCGGATCGCCGTAGTAGTTGCCATAGGTCGAAGTGCCGACCGTCTGGTAGTACTTCTTGTCGAACAGGTTGTTGCCGTTGAGGGTCAGGTCCCAGTGTTCGTCGAGTTTGTAGTCGACCAACGCACTCCAGGTGGCGTAACCGCCCTGGCTGAAGTCGAACGGCACATCACGCTGCGCGACACTGCCATCGGCGTTGAAGCGGGTGGTGGTACCCGACACATACGTCGCGCTCTGCACCTGCACGCCACCACCGACCTTGAAGTCTTGCAACACGCCCGGCAAACGGTAGGTAGTATAGAGCTTGAACAGGTGCTTGGGCATCACCGTGCTCAGTGGCGCGTCGGCACTGCGGTTGCGATTGAGGTTGAAGGTATAGCCACCGATCAGCGTCCAGTCCGGCAGCAGTTCGCCCGATGCCTCTATGTCGATGCCCTTGCTGACCACCTTGCCACTGCTCAGGTAACAGCAACTGCCGGCGAACAGGTTGCTGCTGTCGATGTAAGCCGGGTCGCGTACCGCTTCGTCTTCACGGGTGGTGTAGTACAACGCGAAGTTGGTGTTCAGGGCGCCGTCCAGCAGCTCGCCTTTGAGACCGGTTTCATAGGTTTTGCCGGTCATCGGCTCAAGCGGGCTGCCCGGTTGCGGGCCAGAGAGTTTGTTGGACTGTGGCTTGTAGATTTCCGAGTAGCTGGCGTAGGCCGACCACTGATCGTTCAAGTCATAGACCATGCCGCCGAACGGCGTGACTTTGGTGCCGATGCGCTGATCGACGTCGGAGACCGTGCTCCATTGCGTACCGTTGCGGGTCTGGTAGGTCTGGGTGAAGTGATAGCGCTGCGCGCGCGCACCGAGGATCAGGTGCAACGGCTCGGCCAACTGCAGGCGCAAGCTGGAATACAGACCGTACTGGCGCTGGGCGTTGGGGTCGTAGTCGCGGCTGTAGTCGGTGTGGTCGGCCGGCTCTTGCCACGGCGTGGAATCTGGATCGAAGACATCCACCGGACCACGGGCGCCGTCGTGCGGCGCGGTGCCCAGCCAGCGGCTGTCGATGCGTTGGTAGTCGGCGCCGAGCACCAGTTGATGGTCCAGGCCAAAGGCCTGGAAGTTACCCGCCAGGTTGACGTCGTACAGGTGCTGTTCGTTTTCCTGGCGGCTTTGGGTGCCGTACCAGACCACCCCGGTGTTGGTGTTGGGGTCTACCGCATTAAGGGTGCTGGCGGTTTTGAACCACGACACGTCCCAGATGTTGGTGTACGACAGGTTGAGCTTCCAGTCGTCGTTGAAACGGTGGTCGTACTTGGCAAAGTACTCGCGCGCCGTGGTGTCGGCGTAGGCCCAGTTCTGGGTCAGACCGGTGTGGCGCGGCAGTCCCAGGTCGGCACCGTTGCTGTAGCGCGGTACCGAGCTTTGCGTGCCGTTCTCATGGGATTTGTTGTAGCGCACACCGAAGGTGAACATGTCATCGTCGCTGACGTCGGCTTCCATCACCCCGTACACCAGGGGCTTTTCGGTGCTGCGCTTGTCGACGAAGTACTGCCGGTCGGTGTTGGCCACCACCAGCCGTCCGCGCAGGCGCCCGTCCCAGCCCATGGGGCCGGTGATGTCCAGCTCCTGACGGTAGTTGTCCCAACTGCCAGCGCTGAGACTCAGCTTGAGCTGGTTGTAGGCCATCGGCCGTTTGCGCACCAGGTTGATGATGCCGCCCGGGTCACCCGAACCGCCGAACAACGCTGCCGAGCCACGCAACACTTCAACGTGGTCGAACTCGGCGAGGTCGAAAATGTTCGAGGAATAGAACGAGCCCATCGCCGTGCCCAGCGCCTGCGGGGCCGCGCCATCGATTTGCAGGTTCTGGATCGAGAAACCGCGAGAGATGAAATCCTGAATGCGGAAGGTGGTGCTCTGGGTGATCACCCCAGGCGTGACCCTCATTGCTTCGTTGATGTCGGTCAGTTGCTGGTCTTCGATCAGTTGGCGGGTCACCACCGACACTGATTGAGGGGTCTCGCGCAGGCTGGTGGGCGACTTCGAACCGACGCTGATCAAACCGGGCGCATAGCTGCCGGTGTTCTCGGTGCTCTCCCCCATGCCTTGGCCAGCCACCGTGGTGACGCCCAGCTCAAGGGTTTGCCCGGCCTGGGTATCAACCACCGGCTGCAACACATAGCCACTGGCACTGTGGCTGATGCGATAACCACTGCCGTCGAGCAAGGCGGCAAAGCCTTCGTCCACCGTGTAGCTACCGGTCAGGCCTTGGCTGCTGCGTCCGACCAGATCTTCGGCCTGGAACACCAGCGCCACCCCGGCTTGCTGTGCAAAGCGGTTGAGGGTGCTGCTCAGTGAGCCTGGGGCAATATCGTAGTGCTGCTGGGACTGGGCCGTGGCCAGTTGCGGCATGGCCATGGCAACACCGGCACAGGCCAGGTGGATGCACAGGGCAATGGGGCTCAAGGCCTGCGGGTCAGCAAATCGACGCATGGGGAAACGGCTCCTGTTTTAATCATGTTGGCCCTTTGCTTGACGGGCCAGCCTGACAATGCGGAACCAATAGGAATGATTATTTTTCAGTAGTTGTGCGTTCGATGCGTGTCCACCAGCCGGTGTACTGCTGCACACGGATCGGCAAAGCCTGCGCCAATAGCTGCAAGGCCCGGTCGGTATCATCCAGCGGCAATACCGCAGAGACGTTAAGATCAGCCAACTGGCTGGCGTCGAACTGCAGATGACCCTGGCGTTGACGCCCCAGTGCCTGCAGCACTTGCGGCAGTGGCATGCCCTCGACCACCAGCTGATGGCGCTGCCAGGCCTGCTCGAGGCTGGCCGGATCGATGTCGGGCAGGCGCCCCACGGCATCTTCGCGCACCCAGGCGCGCCCGCCGCCGTGTACCTCCAACGCCTGGCTGCGGTCGGCACTGCGCACCGCGACGGTGGACTGCAACATGCTCAGTTCACTCTGCCCTTCCCCGCGGCTCACGACAAAACGCGTCCCCAAGGCGGTGAAACTGCCTTCGGCGGTGCTGACCACAAACGGCCGCGAGGTGTCGTGCGCGACATCCACCAACACTTGGCCGCGGCGCAGTTGAATACGCCGTTGACCACCCTCGAACTGCAGGTCGATCGCACTGTTGCCGAACAGGGTAATGCGCGAACCATCTTCCAGCGTCTGCGACTGCCACTCGCCCGGCGAGGTATGCAGGTCAGCAAACAGGTCGTCGGCACGAAAACCGCTGAGGCTCTGCACTACGCCGAGACTGGCCAGCAACACGCCGATACCTAACAGATGACGGCTTCTGATCCGCCGTTTGCCCGGCATCTGCAGCGCAGCCCGGGCCGGCGCCCGTTGCGTACGCAAACTGTGCAACTGTGCGACCACACTGCTGATTCGTTCGAAGGTGGCCTGATGACGGCTGTCGCGCTGACGCCAGTGCTCGAAGGCCTGACGCTCCTGCGCCGTCAACGGGCCCTCACTCATGCGCAGCACCCATTCGGCAGCCTGGGCTTCGACGCTGTCCTCGCTGTTCATCGCTTCACACGTCCAGGGCCTGATTGCAGTGCATCAGGGCCTGCAGCAGGTACTTGCGCACCATGCGTTCGGAGACCTCAAGGCGCTGTGCGATCTGCACCTGGGTCAGTTCATCCAGGTAATAGTCGACAAAGGCCTGGCGCACCTTGGGAGGCAGCCCCTCAAGCACAAAGGCGATCTGCTCCAGGGCTTCGAGGGTGGCAAGTATCTGTTCAGGCGACTGGTACCCCTCCAGCGCATCGACCGTCAGCGCCAACTCGCGCAGGTACGCATCTTCAATATGCTGGCGCCGTGCTTTATCGATGATCAAGCGGCGTGCGGTGGTACTGAGAAACGCCCGCGGCTCACGGATCGCCGCCACTGAGTCACGCGAACCGAGAATCCGCAGGAAGGTGTCGTGGGCAGTGTCGGCGGCATTTTGCGGGCAGCGCAGTTTGCGGCGTAACCAGCTGAACAACCAGCCGTGGTGTTCGCTGTACAGTTGGTGAATGGCGCGCTGAAAAGTTGGCTCGACCGCAGACATGAACGCCGCCAAAAAGGTGTAAGTGAGAATTGTTCCGAATAGTATCCAGTCGTTACCTCCCTACGCAACCTCTGCTATTGCTGCGCGGTGAACAGCGCAGCGCAAAAAAGGCAAATTGCTGGCCCCCGAGCCTTCCGCATGTTGGCAAACTCGCTTTCCTTTCAACAGCTTAGGTTGACACTATGCGGGCTTATGGACTGACCCTTGCAGCGTTTTTTTTCGCCGTTTTCTCCCTGGGTACCCAGGCCAAGACCTTGGCCAAGAATGACCGCTATGTGTGCAGTTGGGGATCGGATATCGCTGCCGGCGCACAACAATCCAAGCTCAATGGTGTGACCTTGTATTCGGCGCGTAAAAAACTGCAGGTGCGCAAATTCCCCAAGCCCTGGATGCGCATGACGGCCATGGGCATTACCGAGCAAACCTACAACAGCCGCTCACGTCTCAAGCCTGCCGCCATCAAGCAAACCTACTATGAGCAGTGCGTCCAGCATGCGTTGGCACAGCGCTGAGGGTGTGACAATCGGGCATTGGACAAGCGCCTAAAGCCCACCATACTGATTCGTCACTGCAAGCGAGCACGCAAGCAGCGCACCCAGGCTTATCTGCGAAGACAGGAGTTCCCATGGCAGGATGGTTTGAGTTGAGCAACAGCAGTGACGGTCAGTACCGCTTTACCCTCAAAGCGGGCAATGGCGAGATCATTCTTACCAGCGAGTTGTACAAGACCAAAGCCTCTGCCGAAAACGGCATTGCTTCGGTCCAGACCAATAGCGCTGCGGATGAGCGCTATGAGAAAAAAGAAGCCAGCAACGGCAAGTTCCATTTCAACCTCAAGGCTGCCAATCACCAGGTCATCGGCAGCAGCCAGATGTACGCTACCGCGCAATCGCGTGATGCGGGCATCGCCTCGGTGAAAACCAACGGTTCGAGCAAGACGATCAAGGACAACACCTGATCAATACCAGGCTCCCTGCGAATCATCGCCGCGTGCGCTGAGGGGGAGCCTGCCTTGACTCAAGACTCGGCAGCAGGCCGATTGCCTTGTGCGCACGCTGCAGGCTATAGTCGCAGCCGGCGCTATCCACGCCTCCCGTCCGCGGAAAGGGCTGCGCCCAGGACACGACTCCCAGGATTTCTCTCTACGACTCCCGGCCTGACAGCGGACAAGGCTCGCACAAGGAGTTCGTATGCCTGCTCGACTGTCCTCCCCTTCCCATGATGGGCGCATCAACCTTGAACAACAGCGCAAGCGTGCCAAGGAATTACTCCAGCGCCTGCGCTCAGGCAGCGCGCCTGAGCAACAAGCACTGCTACCAACCTCGACTGAACCACGCCTGGCCGATGCGCAACGGCTGATCGCTCGCGACCTGGGCTTTAAAAGCTGGCCCAAGCTCAAGGCGCATATCGATGCGGTCGACTTTGCTGCCCGCCATCCGCAGTTCATCGCCGACGACGAAGCACGCACCCAGCATTGGCGTTGCGGCAGCGACATCCAGCACAGCCTGCAACTGGCAGGCTTTACCGGTGCATTCCACATGTTCACCGATCCGTTGTGCATGGGCCCGGTGCGCGATTTACCGCCTGCGCAATACCAGGCCATGCGCGTCGATTACATCAGCCAGGCTTACGGCCTCAAGCGCGCCGATGTGCAGCGCAAGATGGCAGACGAATACAACCAACTGCCCTTGCTGGAAGACTGCCCACGGGCGGTGCTCTGGTGCGAAGCGGACGCTTATGACCAACTGTTTCTGATACGTCTGTTGTCGAGTCTGGATCGCGGGCCGCAACAGCTGGAGTTGATCCAGACCGCTCAGGTGCCCGGCGTGCAGCGTTTTATTGGCATCGGCCAACTGGCACCGGATCTGCTTGCCTGGCTGTGGCCGCAACGTCAGCCAGTGACTGAAGCGATGGTGCAACTGGCGCGGCAGGCCTGGGCAGCCTACTGTGCGCCCTCGCCTGAAGCCTGGGCACGCTTGGCGCACCGCCAGGATCTGTGCCTGCCGCTGCTGGCGCCGGCGTTGTTGCGTCAACTGCAGGAGCTGCCGGGGCTGGACGATGGCTTGTCATTAACTGAGCGGCTGTCGTTGCAGATCATCGCTGAGTTCGGTGAGGTACCCCTAGGTCGGGTATTTGCTGAATTGATGGGCAAACGTGAACCGCTGCCCTTTCTCGGCGACTTGATGTTCCACGCGGTACTGCGACCGCTGATTGACTCGCCGACACCGTTGATCAGCGAAGCGCAGCCGGAACTGGAATGGGCGCGACGGCCCTTAACCTTGACCGCCCTGGGTGAGCGGGTGCTGGCAGGTCAGGCCAACTGGCTGGATCAGCAAGCCCCTGAGCGCTGGGTGGGTGGCGTGCGCCTGCAGGCTGGACAAGGTCATTGGGCACTGGACCAAGCCCTGCACCCCGTCTGGCGCGCATAACCCTAATGTAGGAGCGGGCTTGCCCCGCGATGCGATATGACAGACAAATCGCTATCGCGGGGCAAGCCCGCTCCCACCGCCAATCAAGCAGGCAGCAAAGTGACCCAGTACCGACTGCGCGACTGCACTTTGATCGGCAGGCTCGCAGCCAACAAGTCGAGGATGCGATCGGTGTCGTTCAGCTGGAAGGTGCCGGTAACCTTGAGCGATTCCAACGCTGGCTCCCACCGCAGAATCCCCGGCCGATAGCGGTCAACTTCGCGCAGAAATTCCGCCAACGGCTGGTTATTGGCAGTCAACACGCCGTCACGCCAATCAGGCAGGTGCGGATCGAAACGCCCCATGGCACCACTGCCATCGGCGTACAACGTCAATTGGTCACCATAGTGCAGCATCAGCGCCATCCCTTGCGCAGGCTGCACCTGCACCGTGCCATACAGCACCGATATCCGGCAGCTGTCGGCCTCGCGACGTACACAAATGTGTGCCTGGCCGGTGCTCACCCGACCCAGACCAAAGTCGACATCGATGCCCTGGGCGCGGTTAACGCTAAGGGCTATTTCACCCTCGATCAGGCTCAGGCGATGGACAGTCATATCCAGGTCCACTGCCGTCGCCGTGTTCAACTGCAGCAGGCTGCCGTCAGCCAGGCGTACTCCTCGCCGCTCACCCACAACGGTGCGCAAATCGGCGCGCCACACCGCCAACGGCAACTGTTGGCTGAGCATCCAGCTGCCAGGCAACAGCAACGCCAAGGCCAGCCCACGCTTGAGCAAGGTGCGGCGATTGCCGTGCGGTCGGTCGAGGCTGGCCAACGCCACGGCCTGCGGCACCTCGGCAAAGCGCTGGCGCAAGCCTTGGGCACGTTGCCAGAGCTGCTCGTGGCGAGGATCGGCCGCGCGCCATTGTTCAAGCCGTTGCAGGTCGGCGGCACTGGCCCGGCCCGAGTCAAGCAGGGCCAGCCAGGCGGCGGCAGCGCGGGCCAGCTGGCGCGCTTCGGGATGTCCGCTGCGGTTCATAGCTCGGCCAGCAAGCAGTGCTCGTAGGCCTGGGCCATGTAGCGTTTGACCGTGCGTTCACTGACCTGCAAACGCTCGCCAATCTGCGCGTAGCCGAGGCCTTCAAGTTGTGACCAGAGGAATGCCCGCCGCACCTGCGGCGCCAGGCCATCGAGCAATTCATCCAGTGCTTGCAGGGTTTCCAGCAACAGCCAGCGCTGCTCCGGGGACGGCACCAAAGCCTCGGGCAAGTTGGCCAGCGCCTCAAGGTAGGCCTGCTCAAGGCTGCGTCGTTTGTAGAAATTGACCAGCAAGCGTTTGCCCACGGTGAGCAGATATGCCCGCGGCTCGCGCAGCTCGTCAAGCACCTGGGGGCTGGCCAGCACCCGCACAAAGGTGTCCTGGCTCAGGTCGGCAGCATCCCAGCGATTGCCCAGGCGCCGGTGCAGCCAGTTTTCCAGCCAACTGCGGTGGTCACGGTAAAGACCGTGAAGCCTCTGCTCGGAAAGGGCCACCGCTTCATTCATCTCAACGCACCTGCACGGGAAAAGAATCAAATGCGATTGATTCTATTTAATACCCCTGTGCAAGCCAAGCAGTATGCGCAAATCTGCCCTGTTTAATCGTCACGAGGGTGCAGCGGCGCCCCCTCGCCGCTGCCGTCGGTACATCAACGCGTGGCCTGAAAGCGCGGACATTGCCCTTCGAGCTGATAACGCAGGGTTACCAGTTGCCCGGACGAATCCTCATAGGTCATTAGCATTGGCGCCGCGTCGCAGCTGCGGGCCAACGGGGTCTGTTCGATCAGCCGGGCAACATCCAGCGATGTGCCATAGCGATACTCCTGAACAGCCGGGACGGTCTTGCCAGTTCTTGCCGCATAGGCCTGCACTGCCTGCTCATGGGCAACCAGACGCGCATCCTTCACTTCCGGTGCCGAGGCCAGCGCGCTTTGGCCGGCCAGCAGCACCAGCGCTGCCACTACCAAACCTTGCTTGCGCTTCATTTCGCCTTACCTCACAGGTGATGGAACGAACTGCCGGGTCAAACAGTTTCGAGCTTACGCCTGCCACGGGCGAGCGGCTACAAGGCAATGCCCAGGGCATTGCGCAACTGTGCGCTGCGCTGATCAGAAGCGGCGCTGATCAAGGCGTAGTTGTAGTCGCCACGGGACCAGTAACGTGCCTGCAACTGCCCATCCGTGCGTTCGCCACTGGGCATGCGCGCAAAATGCTCACCCGGCGAGCGCAAAAACAGGCTGACCCGCTGACCTTGGGCGTCTTCAAACACCAACAAGGCCGCCGGGCCTTGCTCGTTGCTCAGCAAGCGCGCGCCCAGCGGTGTAAATCCGTAGGCGGACAGGTCTGGCAGCGTGCCGACATGACGAAAATGCGCGCCCAGCCAGGCCTGCAGCCGTGCCGGGTCACGTGCGCTGAGGTCCAGGGCGTTGGCGTCGGCAAACAGCCGGTGGGCTTGCACGGCATCGGCCATCGGCAGGTTATTGGCCAGCAGGCTGGCTTCACGCACTTGCCAGCCACCGAGCCCGCCGATTCCCAGGGTCAGCAACAGCACGGCGGCATTGGCCCAGCGCCGTTGCCTGCGCTGACGCAATTGCCGACGCACATGGGCCGGGTCCAACTGTGGGTTGGGCGCCTGCGCGGCAAAGCCCGACAGGGCCGCACGCAATTGCCGGGCATCCTGGCGCCAGCCTTCGACCCGCTGGGCCTGCTCGGGGTTGGCCGCCAGGTACAGCGCTACTGCACGGCGACGTTCGGGCGCCAGGCGCTCATCGACATAGGCATGCAGTTCGTCTTCGGACGGAATCAACTGACTCATTTCAACCTCCGCAACACCGGGGCCGTGCTGCTGCCCTCGGCCAGTTCGCGCAACGCCGCGCGAGCCCGCGACAAGCGCGACATCACCGTACCTATCGGCACCCCCAAGGCCTGGGCCGCCTCCTTGTAGCTCAGGCCCTCGACACTGACCAGCAATAGCAACGCGCGTTGTTCGGTAGGCAAACGGGCAAACTGCGCCAGACCAGACTGCGCCACGACGATATCTTCAGTGGCATTGCCCGCCTCCTCGCCGCGCCCGAACCAGGCCAGCCAGCGCGCATGCCGACGCTCGCGGCGTTTGGCATCGATAAACAGACGATAAAGTATGGAGAACAGCCAGGCCCGCAGGCTGTCGTGCTCACGTTGCTGGCCTCGGCGGCTGAGCGCGCGTTCGAGCGTGGCCTGAACCAGGTCATCAGCGCTGCTCGCCTCGCGGGTCAGCCACAGGGCGAAACGGCGCAGGCGTTCGAGCATCTCACGCAATTGCTCATCATCAAGTTCATTCATTGCCAGGGCCTTGGCCTGTAAGCGATCAGTGTACGAGGCAGACGCTGCAGAGAAAAATTTATTCCATGACGCCGGAATAAAAGTTTTCGCCAAGCGTCGTACCGGCTCATTCACTGACCCGGATCGCCGCCATGAGCACTCCGTTACACGGTCGTTCGCGTACCCTGCGCCTGGCTGCCATTGGCCTCGGCCTGGGCGCCCTGGCCGCCAGCTTTGCCTATGCCGCCGGCTGGATCGGCACCCAGCGCCTGACCCCGAAAACCATCATCGATACGTTCGAAGCCCAGGCTGGGCATTACCCCGGCTACCGTAAGAACCACGCCAAGGGTTTGTGCGTGAGCGGCCACTTTCTCAGCAGCGGTGAAGCCCGCAGTCTGTCCAGCGCCCGGGTGTTCAGCCAACAGAACGTTCCGGTGATCGGTCGTTTCGCCATTGGTGGCAGCAACCCCTACACGGCCGACACCAGTGTGCCGACCCGCAGCCTGGCGCTGCAGTTGAGCAGCGACGATGGCCAGGTCTGGCGAACCGGCATGAACACCCCGCCCGTACTGGCGGTGGCAACACCCGAGGCGTTCTACCAGCAAGTACTGGCCATGACCCCAGATCCAGCCACCGGCAAGCCGGACCCTGCGCGGGTCCAGGCGTTCTTCGCCGCGCACCCGGAAAGCGCGGCCTTTCGCCAATGGGCCAAGGACTACAAAGCCCCCGACAGCTTTGCCAACTCCAGCTACAACAGCATCAATGCCTTTGCCCTAGTCAATCAGAATGGCGATACCCGCTATGTACGCTGGAGCCTGGTGCCACAAACGCCGTTCGCCGCCTTGCCGGGCCAGGTCGACGACCGTGACTACCTGCAGCACGATCTGCACCATCGCCTGCAACAAGGGCCCTTGCGCTGGACCTTGCGCCTGACCCTCGCAGAGCCCGGCGATCCAGTCGATGACCCGAGCCAGCCGTGGCCCGCGGCGCGGAGTACGGTCGATGCCGGCACGCTGGTCATCGACGCAGTCGACGGCCCCGAACAAGGCGCCTGCCGTGACCTCAACTTCGACCCGCTGATCTTGCCTACCGGCATCCAACCTTCTGCCGATCCGATCCTTGCCGCCCGCTCGGCAGCCTACTCGGAATCCTTCAATCGCCGCAGCCGCGAAGCGGCCTCGTTGGGAGCACGACCATGAGCACCGTACCTGTTGCTTTCCATCCGTTGGCGCGCCTGCTGCATTGGTTGATGGCGGTGCTGATCGTGGCGATGCTGTTCGTTGGCGTCAGCATGATCGCCGACCTGTCCCCCCGCCACACCTGGCTGCTCAGCCTGCACAAGGCGATTGGCCTGGCCTTGCTGGTATTGGTGCTGGTGCGCATCGGCGTGCGCCTGACGGTGCCACATCCACCGCTGCCTGCCGATCTTCCGGCCGTGCAACGCCTGGCCGCTGGCGCCTCGCACCTGCTGTTGTATGCCCTGATGCTGGCCATGCCGGTGATTGGCTGGGCCATGCTCTCGGCCGGTGGTTACCCGCTGCCCCTGCAGTTGCCTGCCATCGTCGAGCATGACCTGACGCTGTATGCCCGGCTGCGTCAGGCCCATGGCTGGCTGGCCTATCTGCTGTTCGCGACGGTGCTGGTGCATCTGGGCGCGGCACTGGTGCATGCCCTGGTTCGACGTGACGGCGTGTTGCGCAGCATGTGCTCCGGGCACGATTAACCAGCGGTCTCAACCTGCCTGCCAGGCGGCTCCGGCAAGCCGGCTACATGAATGCCTCGTTGCTGTAGCCGGCTGTACATCCACTGCAGCGTTTCATGGGTGTCCTGAAGCCATTGCTCGCCGATCACCAGGCGCCAGCAACTGCTCAGTACCTCGGGATGAGCCGCAAAGAACTCCGGCAGATCAGCGTTTCTGTCGAGCTGCAGACTCAGGTAGTCGAGGGCATTTTTGGCCCGTACGTAATGCTGCTCACGGTCTTCATCACCTTCAAGCACTGCCAGCAGGGCTTGCTTGTGCGGTGCGCAATAAAGCATTGAACCTGTGCTGCGCAACATCTCCAGGCGTGGCGATGAAGCGTCCTCAAAACTGCACAGATGAATGGCATTGGTGACGGTAAACAGCGTGAGCAGGTCTGCAATCGCAGCAGGGGCCGTAAGCGCATACACTTGCCCGACCAATGGCGGCATGCTTTGCGGACCGCGTTCTTTTACCTCGTACTGTTTTTTGCAGCGGTAGAACAGCGCAACCGGGTCCTCGCAACGTACCGCCATGTCCAGCAGCATCCTGCCTTCGATACAGCGCAACCAAAGCTCGTCCGGCTTGAACTCGCGCGCTGCGTTACTCCTGAACAGCTCAAGCATTCGATTGCACAGGCTAGCCTGCGTGCTGGCGCGGTACAGCGCGTCCTGATCATCTGCTTGCAGTAACCCCCCGAGAAACCGCGCAGTCTGTTCTGCCTCCTGCACACAGCGGTGACGCTGAGCCGTAGCCTTCTGCTCAGAGATGCGCTGGATACAGCGGTCGTAATGCGCCAATGTCAGGTTCATCAGCGCGATAGCGGCCTGTAGCCGGTCCGTACAGGCCGCTTCGCTGGCAAATTGCAACGCCTCAGTCAGGTGACGAGCGTCCCGGGACTGGTCCCAACGCGCGATCAGCTCCAGCAGCTCCTTCTGAGTGAAACTGGGCGCGCGGGTGCTGAACATCTCAGCACGGATTCGTTCCGCAGTATCGAAGGTACGCAGCCCCTGCAGCTTGATCACCAGTCGGGTGTAACGGCCAAACGCCTCACTCTCCGGCTGAAAACCTGAGGCCGCGATTGCGTTGGAGAGAAGCGCCATCGCGTCGCTCTTTTGCGCCTGACTGAACGCCATTGGCAACGCCGATGCGCCGCGCCCCAGCAACTTTGCTTCGACAATCCGCGCGCATTCCGGCGCCTCACGGCGCAACAGGGTCTGCAGAATGATCGCCTCCCAGCGCAGCTCGTCCGGGCCGTGGCGCAGCGCGACGTCTTTCAGGCTGCCCAACTCGCGGGCCAGGGTACGGGTCAGCCGAGGGTTGTCGGGGAACCACTCGGCTGCGGCTTCTCGGTCCTTCAGCGGAATAAAGGCGCAGTACTGCGCCAGAGTCTGGGCAGCAAAACGGGTGGAGAGGTTGTGCGCCAACGCGTCGAGCGAAAATTCGAAATCGATGATCTTGTCGAGAAATGCCTGGCGCGACGAGGCAAACGCCTGCGAATAAGCCTGTAACGACTGGGTGATGATGGCCTTGTCGAACGCCAGAACAAAGGCAAAGCCGGGCAAGTCGAGGTATTCGCGCAAGGCCATCAGGGTTTTCGGCAAGATCACCGGGTCGGCCCGGTCGAGGTCATCGATGAACACAATCACCTGATGAGCCTCAAGCAGCACGCGCAACTGCTCAAGGTCAGCCACATCGAGGCTCAGTCGCTGCTGCACCAGGTTGGCAACCGAGCCGGTCAAGGCCGCACCCATGGTTACCAGGGTGCCCAGATCGTTGTCGATCTTGCCGGCGGCCTGCCCTGTCGCCTGGGACACGCTCGCCGTTCCGGACGACAGCCTGGACAGCCATTGTTTCCATTTCTGGTAACGGGGTACCGGAATCTTCAAGGCTTTGATCTTGTCGCGCATTTTCTCGCTCAGCGAGCTGACGAAGCTGTCTGCATCGACCGCGCGCCAGGCGGAAATGTGCACCACTACATCATCGTGGCGATGCGCGATCTCGCTGAGGAAGTTCAGCACGGTGGTCTTGCCCGCCCCCCACTCGCCGTACAGGCCAATGCGCGTCGAATACCCCGCAGGCGTGGCCTTGATGGTGCGATACATCGAGCGGGCAAGCGATAAACGATCCAGACCGTCTTCATCAGCCGAAGAGAGGGCGGCGTCATGGCCTGCCTGCGTATTGGCCAACGCCGCACTGTCGTCAGCGACCTGGTTTGCTCCCGTATCCCGCGCCCCACCCATGCTCAACGCCATCCTCTGCAGTTGGCTAATCATCAAAACGCCAGCATACCTGACCTTCATCAGACAGCAGCCAAAAACGCGTAATTGCGAATTATTTGCGCCGGTTTCGTTCAGTTTGCCTGGCCCCTGCGGCACAATGCCAGGCTTGCCTCTACAGCCTTGGATAGCCATGAACAGCGCACAGGACCCAACCCCACTCGCCGCGCCCGACACCACCGAGCAGCGTTTTGACCTGCGCCCGCTGCTGATCGCCAACATGGCCTGCACCATGGCGATGATGGCGTTCGTCTCGCTGATCGGCCCGATTGCCCGCACCCTTGGCCTGGCGACCTGGCAGGCCGGGGCGGCAGTGACGGTCGCTGGGGTGATCTGGATGTTGCTGGCGCGGCCCTGGGGCCAGGCCAGCGACCGCCTCGGCCGACGCCGCGTACTGTTGCTGGGTACCGCAGGCTTTAGCCTGGCGTACTGGGCCCTGTGCCTGTTCATCGACAGCGCCTTGCACCTGCTGCCCAGCGCGACCCTGGCATTCGTTGGCCTGATGATCGGCCGTGGCCTGATCGGCGCCTTCTACGCCGCCCTGCCGGTGGGTGGTGCGGCACTGATTGCCGACAACGTCCCGCCCCAGCAGCGCGCCCGCACCCTGGCCTCGCTGGGTGCGGCCAACGCCGTTGGCCTGGTGCTTGGCCCGGCGCTGGCGGCGCTGCTGGCGCGCTACAGCTTGAGCCTGCCGTTCTACGTGATGGCGCTGTTGCCGATGCTGGCGTTCGTCATACTGTTGCGCAAACTCAAACGCCAGGAGCTGCACCTCAAGCAAGCCCCGCGCCCGGTGCGCCTGGCCGATCCACGGTTGCGCCGGCCGCTGCTGGTAGCGTTCGTGGCCATGCTCAGCGTGTCTGTGGCGCAGATTACCGTCGGTTTCTTTGCCCTCGATCGCCTGGGCATGAACCCGGCAGACGCTGCACAAACCGCAGGCATCGCCCTAACCATGGTCGGTGTGGCGCTGATCCTGGCGCAGTTGCTGGTGCGCAAACTGCAGTGGCCGCCACTGCGGATGATCCGCGTCGGCGCCAGCCTCTCGGCCCTGGCCTTTGCCGCCGCAGCCTTTGCCGCCAGCGCGCCGATGCTGTGGGCCAGCTTTTTTGTCTCGGCCTGCGGCATGGGCTGGGTGTTCCCCGCCTTTTCCGCCCTGGCCGCCAACGCCATGGACGCCTCCGAGCAAGGTGCCACCGCCGGTTCCATTGGCGCAGCGCAAGGCCTGGGCGTAGTCATCGGCCCCTTGGCGGGCACCTTGATTTACGCCGTTGACCCGCGCCTGCCGTACCTGCTGGTGGCTGTGCTTCTGCTGCTGGTCGGGCTATGGCCACAGCCGTCTCATCGATCCGCACAGGCGGGCCGCTAAAGCATCACGGAATGTGCTTTAATGCTCCGCCAAAAAATTTTCGATATATAAGGCGGCTATGGACACGGGGACACGACTCAAACTGGTGCGTGAACGCAACAAACTCTCCCAGCGGGAGCTGGCCCGCCGCAGTGGGCTGACCAACTCGACGATTTCACAGATCGAGCAGAACCGCGTCAGCCCCTCGGTCAGTTCCCTGAAAAAGCTGCTTGAAGGTATCCCCATGACCCTGGCGGAGTTCTTCAGCTTCGACGAGCCGCCGCGCGAGGAGCGTTTCGTGTTCCGCTCCACCGAACAGCCTGACCTGGGCAACAGCGGCCTGCGTTTGCTGCTGGTGGGCGCCAGCGTCGAAGGTCGGCAGATGCGCATGCTGCGTGAATTGTACGCGCCAGGTGCCGACTCCGGCGACGAGCCGATTGTGCATGCTGAAGGCGAAGAGTGTGGCCTGGTGACCCGTGGCACCATCGAACTGCGCGTTGATGGCCAGGTCAGCATCCTCAACTCCGGGGATGGCTACTACTTTCCGACCACCCTGCCCCATAGCTTCAAGAACATCGGCCAGGACGAAGCGGAAATCATCAGCGCCAACACCCCGGCGAACTTCTGACCCTATCACCCTGTTGGAGCGGGCTTGCCCCACGATAGCGATCTGTCAGTCACATCGCATCGCGGGGCAAGCCCGTTCCTACATCCAGCCCAACCAGTGCCACCAGGTGGCGGCAAACACCAGCATCAGCAGGTAGCCGATCACCGTCACCAGGATTCCGACCCGGGCGAACTGTTTGGCACTGAAGGTCTCGGTCCCCAGGCACACCATGTTCTGCGGGGCGTTGATCGGCAGGATAAAGCCATAGCTGACCACAAAGCCCAGGGCCATGGTCATACCCAGGCGGCTGAAATCACCCGGCAAGGTCTGCAGCACCGCGATCAGAATCGGTAACAGGGCCGACGTCAGCGCCGTGGCACTGGCAAAGCCGAGGTGGATCAGAATCAGAAACGCCGCCAGGATCGAAAACACGCCCAACGTCCCCAGCTGATCGAGCCCGGTATTGGCCACCACCTGCGCCCCCAGCCACTGCCCGGCCTGGGTAGTCAGCAAGGTAGTGCCCAGGCTGATACCGACCCCGAAGACAATCACCGTGCCCCAGGGAATCCGCGCCTGCACATCTTTCCAGGTCATCACCCCGATGCGCGGCAGCAACAGGATCACCAGCCCGGCATAAGTGGTCGAGGTGGTGTCGAAGGCGTGCAACTTACCCTCGGTGGCCCAGGCCAGCAGCAACAGCAACGAAACCCCGAGCAAACGCTTCTGCGCCCCGCTCATTGGCCCCAACTCGGCCAGGGTTTTGCTGACCGCAGCTTTACCACCGGGGATGCTGTCACTTTCCGGAGGCAACAGCTTCAACACAATCACAATCAGCACCACCGACATGATCACCGCCCACGGCGCCCCGGCGATCAGCCAGTCGATCCACGACACCCTTGCACCGAGCATCTTGTCCATGAAGCCCACGGTCAGCAGGTTTTGCGCTGCCGCGGTTTGAATGCCGATGTTCCAGATGCTGGTGCCCTGGGCCACGATGATCATGATCCCGGCGGCGATGTTCGAACGCTTGTCGACGCCAAAAGCGGCAATCACTCCCATCATGATCGGCACCACGCAAGCACTGCGGGCGGTAGCGCTCGGCACTACCAGGCTAAGCAGAATGGTCACCGCCACCGCACCGATCAAAATGCGCCGGGTACTGACCCCGACACTGGACAGCGTCACCAGCGCGATGCGCCGGTCCAGCCCGGTGTGGGTCATGGCGGCGGCAATGAACAGCGCCCCCACCACCAGCGCCAGGGCACTGTTAGAGAAGCCGGTCAACGCCAGGCTGATGGCTGCCGAAGATCCATAGGTCACCGAAGGGTCGGCCACCGTCGGCGCCGTACCGAGCAGAAACGCCATCAACGAAGTGATCATGATCGCACTGGCTTCGTACGACACCGCCTCGCTGATCCACACCACCACCGCAAAGGCCAGAATCGCCAGGATGCGATGCCCGGCAACCGGCAAGTCAGCCGGCAACGGCAGCAGCAACACGCCCACCAGGGCTGCTATCCCCAGCAACAAACCAAT
The DNA here is from genome assembly GCF_052147955.1 of Pseudomonas sp. NUPR-001. Lineage (NCBI taxonomy): Bacteria > Pseudomonadati > Pseudomonadota > Gammaproteobacteria > Pseudomonadales > Pseudomonadaceae > Pseudomonas > Pseudomonas sp. NUPR-001. The sequence continues at coordinate 2,332,496 of NZ_CP197353.1, read as the reverse complement.
CGGAATCTTGACCCGGGTGGATTGTGCACCCGGTGTACTTGCCGACGAACTCATGGGCCTCTCCCTGCAATACATGAACGAACATGATCGGACAGTTGCCTGACGCCTGGACTGACACGCATCAACAGCCCTGAAATCGAGTATTGTCGGACAAGATGTAGTGCAATAAAAAAATCACTACAAAACCTATTGACGCCGTTCGTCGGCCCTTGCATGATGAGGCCGTCTCCCCGATCGGGGACACTGGCAAGGGTGTTCCAGGCAGCTCGAAGGATCCATGAGCTGTATGCGGATGGGTACTGCCCAAAAGGCAGCGTGTAAAAGCCCCCAGTTGTGACGCTGCTGTAGCAGCTTTCTTTCAACGCTACATGACGTGCGCCGAGTTTGAACTCAACTACCAATGGTTTAGGGGGCTTTATGATGAATCTGAACAATCAACCAACTGTCGACGAATTGGCCCAACTGTTCGCTGCGCGTAAAGACACGCTCGACAGCCACATCCTCTGGGTCTGCGAAGCCGGTGAAGTACGCCTGGACAAACTGGGCTCGCTGACCGACGAAGCACAGTTCGAGCAACGCACACCGAACATGCGTGCCCGGTTGAAGATGTACCGCCGTGGCCAGGGCTATGTCGGCAAGAAAGCTGCCGCCGACACCCAGTATGTCGGACGTGTTCTGCAGACCCTGCAAAGTGAGTGGGCGGCGCTGCAAAACCAGCCCGGCGTAGCGGTCATCGATCGCCTCTGCTGAAACCCTGATTGACGATATGCAAAGCCCAGTGTGCGAGCACTGGGCTTTTTTTGGCTCTTCACGGATTGTCGGGGAATAATTGGCTTTGGCTTTGAGGGCTATGGGCTTATCCATTTGTTGGGGAGGCTGGGCCGGCCCCTTCCGCCCTTACGGCGGCCTCCTTTTTTCTTGGAAAAAGGAGGCAAAACCGCTGGCTCCTGCATCCGGCCCTACGCTGCGCTTCGGGTCCCCTCGCTCCGGCGACTTCCAGGCCCGCGCGGCCTACGACTTGCTACGCAAGTCTACATCTCGCGCCTTCGGCTACGCCGAAGGGTGCTAACGCACCTGGCCCTCCAGTCACCTACACTCAGCCTTCTGAAGTCGCAGATCGCGGCGTTTGAACTAACGCGCGCACAAAGCAAAAGCAAAACAACAAGCCACAAGCCACAAGCCACAAGCCACAAGCCACAAGCCACAAGCCACAAGCCACAAGCGTACAGGTCATCCAAGCCGCCACTAGCGAAGCTAACGCCAGCCCGGGCGCCGCCCGTAACTTAGCGACTTCAGGAGGCCGAGTGTAGGTGACTGGAGGGCCAGGTGCGCAGCACCCTTCGGCGTAGCCGAAGGCGCGAGATGTAGACTTGCGTAGCAAGTCGTAGGCCGCGCGGGCCTGGAAGTCGCCGGAGCGAGGGGACCCGAAGCGCAGCGTAGGGCCGGATGCAGGAGCCAGCGGTTTTGCTTACTTTTTCCAAGAAAAAAGTAAGCCGCCGTAAGGGCGGAAGGGGCCAGCAAAGCCCCCCAGCAAATGGATAAGCCCACAGCCCTCAAAGCCAAAGCCAAAGCCAAAGCCAACCCTTCCCTATTTTGGTTGGAAACGGCCTTGCGCCACAAACTCCCTCCACCACTAAAGAACCTTGTTCTATTGGCACCAACAGTAGCTACAATCGCGTTTTGTCCAAGCGAGACTGCCCATGAACAGCCCGGCATTCGGCACCGGTGATGCCTCTTATCAGGCCGCAGGCGGCATCGAGGGTTTACGCCAACTGGTCGATGATTTCTACCGATTGATGGACCAGCGCCCAGACGCCCGCCCAGTCCGTCAGATGCACCCGGACAACCTCGACAGTTCACGCGACAAACTGGCCTGCTTTCTCAGTGGCTGGCTGGGCGGCCCCAGACTGTTCAGCGAACGCTACGGACCGATCGCCATTCCGGCATTCCATGCCCAATGGCCGATCGACGAATCGCACAGTGAAATCTGGCTGCAGTGCATGGCCCAAGCCATCAGCCTGCAAAACTACTCGGCAGAATTTGCCGACTACCTGCTCCGCCAGTTGCGCGTGCCGGCCCAGCGCATTGTCCAGGCCAGCCGCAACCGTCACGCTCAGGCCTGACGCCGCAACGCTGGCTGCGCCACAGGCAGCCCACCGGTGAGTAAAGCCCGGGCCCGGTCTACGCCCCAGACCATCGCCCGGGTCATCGACTCACCCGGACGGTTTTTGTAGTACTCCTCGACCATCGCCTTGCCATGGCTGGCGTACACGCCCAGGAACAACTGCGTGGCGCCGGTGCGCGATAGCCTGACCTGTACATCGATGCTGCTGCCATCACTGAGCAATTCATCGTGGCTACGACTATGTAGCTGTGGGTCTGCCCACTCCCAGTAAGTTTCTTCCCTGATTCGCATCGTTTACCCCCCTGTAGTGAATGCATCCGGATAAGTAACGCATACAAGCGCACTCCATGCGAGCGCCCATCCCTCAAGCGTTGAGCGAGGTCAATCAATGCAGAAAAAACCCCGCAACAGATGGCGGGGTGATGTGAACCGGTTCACTTTTTAACCGGATACCTGGGCATGAAGCGGCCCTTCTTGGCGCGTTGTAAGTGACACGGTTTAGCGTTGTCGGCTTCGTTCTGGGTCATGTGGGCGAAGCCCAGGCGAAAAGCCGCCTGACCACACCGCACCTGACTGTTCACCGGAAATTCATCACCTTCATCCTCAAAGTAGGATTCACTCATGCCCCTGCTCCCTTTTATGGCGGTCCGGTACTGGCAAACAGGTGATTGCCCAGTGAGATACCGAACCAAGTGACCTTGAGACTAGCCGGTCATTTACGGACCGACCGGACAAAAAGCAAAAAGCCCGACCAGTGGATCAACCGGTCGGGCTGGGTACTTGCAGATTGTGTGCCTGGCTCAAGTCACCGTGGCAGATACTTCGATCAGCGCCTGGCGGGCTCAGGCACTGCCCTGTGCAGCGCTACGCGACGCCAGCAAACGCGACCCGAATACATTGATCAGCAAGCCGCCCATGACCAACAACGCGCCCCAGCCCTGCAGTGCGGTCAGGCGCTCGTCGAGCAGCAGCGCCGATGAGCTCAGGCCCACCACCGGCACCAGCAGCGAAAACGGCGCCACCTTGCCCGCCGGGTAACGAGACAACAAGCGGCCCCACAGGCTGTAGCCGAGCATGGTGGCAATAAATGCCAGGTAGATCAGCGACAGGATCGAGCTCCAGCTGATGCCGCGCAGGGCAGTTTCGATCACCTGCGGCCCATCCATGCACCAGGACAGGGCAAAAAACGGCAGCGGTGGAATCAGCCCGCCCCAGATCACTAGGGCCACCAGGTCGATGTTGCCGAAACGCCGGGTGATGATATTGCCCATGGCCCACATCGACGCAGCACACAAGGTCAGCAGCAAGGCAAACAACGGCACCTGGGCGCTGTTCTCACTACCGATCAGCGCCAGCCCCCCGGCCGCGACCAGCAGCCCGACGACACTGGCCACACGCAGTCGCTCGCCCAGGAAAATCGCAGCAAAAAACAAGGTGAAAAATGCTTGCGACTGCAGCACCAACGAGGCCAACCCCGGTGGCATACCGTTGTTCATCGCCTCAAACAGGAAGGCGAATTGCCCCAGGGAAATGGTCACGCCGTAGGCGATCAGCCAACGCCAGGGCAATTGCGGGCGCTTGATCAGAAACACCGCCGGAAACGCCACCAAGGCAAAGCGCAGGGCCCCCAGCAGCATCGGCGGCAAGCCGTCCAGGCCGACCTTGATCACCACAAAGTTAAGTCCCCAGACAACGATGACCACCAGTGCCAACAGCAAATCCTTTAGCGGCATGTTCCTCACCCAGCTCTGTAATATTTCGCAACATCATAACCATAAGCCTGGTGCACTCGCCGACGGATCTGTGCGATTTCATCAAGCGCGCTAAAAACGACGGGATTGATACCGATAGACGACGCTTATCGAATGGTCACTAAAAGCAATTTGACCCTCTTGCGACGCCTCCCTATGCTCGATGAAAATCACCAGCCTGTGTACACGCCTTGCAAACACCCTCGAACGACAACGCGGGCCATTCGGCATTGATCGACGGATTCAATCGCAAGATTGACTATCTGCGCATATCAGTGACCGATCGCTGCGATTTTCGTTGCGTGTATTGCATGAGCGAAGACATGCAGTTTTTGCCGCGCCAGCGCATCCTGACCCTCGAAGAGCTGTACCAGGTGGCCGAACGTTTCGTCAGTATGGGCACCCGCAAAATCCGCCTGACCGGTGGTGAGCCACTGGTACGCAACGGTATTGTCGAGCTGTGCGCCAAGGTCGCAGCGTTGCCGGGCTTGCGCGAGTTGTGCATGACCAGCAATGGCTCCCAGCTCGGGCGCCTGGCCAAGCCGTTGTTCGATGCCGGTTTGTCGCGCCTGAACATCAGCCTCGACAGCCTTGACCCGCAACGCTTCAACTCCCTCACCCGAACCGGCGACCTTGAACAAGTGATTGCCGGCATCGACGCCGCCCGCGCGGCGGGCTTTCGGCGTACCAAGCTCAATTGCGTGGTGCTCAAAGGCCGCAACGACAGTGAAGTGAACGATCTGGTGCGCTTTGCCATCGACCGTGAGCTGGACATTTCCTTCATCGAGGAAATGCCCCTGGGCACCATCAGCGAGCACCAGCGCAGCGAGTCCTACTGCTCAAGCGATGAAGTGCGCGCACGCATTGCCGAGCAGTTCACCTTGATCGAGTCGGCGGAATCCACCCAGGGCCCTTCACGCTATTGGCGCCTGGCCGAAGCACCGCAGATCCGCATCGGCTTCATCTCGCCGCACAGCCATAATTTTTGCGCCAGCTGCAACCGGGTGCGGCTAACGGTCGAGGGACGTTTGCTGCTGTGCCTGGGCAACGAACACGCCAGCGACCTCAAGCAGGTGCTGCGCGCCCACCCCGGCGACTCTGCACGTCTGGACCAAGCGATTCGCGATGCCATGGCCCTGAAGCCCTATCAGCATCACTTCGATGTTCATGGCGAAGTGCAGATCCTGCGCTTCATGAACATGACTGGCGGCTAACCTCACGCAGCCACTCGATCATCACCTGCAGGCGCAGCGGTATCGCCTCACGCGCCGGATAGACCAGGTAATAGCCCTGCCCTGCGGCCTGAAAATCAGCAAACGGCAGGATCAACTGACCTTGCTCGATCAGCGGCTGCACCAATCGCTGTCGGCCCATGGCCACGCCCACATGTTGGCTCGCGGCGAGCGCACACAGGTCAGCACGGTCAAAGGTCAGGCCGCCACTGGGCAGATGCGCCTGCACGCTGTGCGCCCCGGCCCAATGCTGCCACTCGGCATCATAGGCGGCATGCTCCCAGGCCAGGGCATCGTGCAGCAGGGTGCAGTGTTGCAACTGCTGCGGCGCGTTGATCAGGCCATGACGCTCGGCATACCAAGGACTGCACACCGGCGCAACGTGCTCAGGCATCAGCAACTCACTGCTGAGCCCCGGGAACACGCCCTCCCCATACAGCAGCGCCAGGTCAATGTGGCGGGCGCGGAAGTCCACCGCTTCGTTACCGGTGCGGATATCCAGGCTGATCTGCGGATAGCGTTGCTGGAAATCGGCCAACTTCGGCACCAGCCAGCACTGGGCCATGGACGGCCGCACGTACAGGGTCAGTGCACCGCTGAGGCTGCTGGCAGACTGCGGCTGCAGCGCCTGCTCAAGCTCTTCGAGCATCCCCTGCACCAACTGATACAGACGCTCACCCTCGGCCGTCAGGCGGATGCGCCGGGTCAGGCGCTCGAACAAGCGTTGCTCCAGCAGTTGTTCAAGCTTTGCGATACGGTGGCTGACCGCACTGGCAGTCAGGTACAACTCCTCGGCCGCCAGCCTGAAGCTCAAATGCCGTGCGGCCACGGCAAAGGTGTGCAGGTTGCTAAGGTGCGCCCCGGTCAGACGCGGCCCCAGGCGCGGTGGCAGGTTGAGCATGATCAGTGCCCGGCCATCATGCTGCGGCCTTTGGCCAGGTAAGCGTCCATTTCTGCCGCCGGCACCATACTGCCTCCCGTGCCCCACACCAGATGAGTGGCGCGGGCCATGCGCGCGGGCGTCAGACCCAGGCGCTGGCGGTAGCCTTGTTGTTCCTGCAGTACCTGCAACATGCCGGGCATGCCCGCCAGCGCCGACGGTTCAAGGGCATGGCCTTCGCAAGCCTGCAACTGCGCCAGCAAACGGTACAGGGTGGCGTCGTCCACGGTGTAGTAGCCGTCGATCAAGCGCTGCATGGCTCGCCCGACAAAGCCCGATGGCCGCCCCACCGCCAGGCCGTCGGCAGCGGTCTGGTTATCGATGCCGAAGTCGTACACCGACACCTCATCGTGCAGCCCGGTATACACACCAAGGAACATGCACGGCGAATGGGTCGGCTCGGCAAACAGGCAGTGCACCGCGTCGCCAAAAACCAGCTTCAAGCCAAATGCCACACCGCCCGGGCCTCCGCCTACACCGCAGGGCAGATAGACGAACAACGGATGCTCGGCATCCACCTGGATACCTTGCTCTTGCAACTGACGCTGCAGACGCTCGGCCGCCACCGCATAACCAAGGAACAGGTTGCGCGAATTTTCGTCGTCGACGAAGTGGCAAAGCGGGTCGGCTTCAGCTTCGCGACGCCCCTGCTCCACCGCCACGCTGTAGTCGGCGCTGTATTCACGCACCTCAACGCCATGGGCACGCAAGCGATCCTTTTTCCATTGGCGGGCATCGGCCGACATATGCACCGTGGCCTTGAAGCCCAGGCGCGCACTGATGATGCCAATCGACAAGCCCAGGTTGCCGGTAGAACCTACAGCAATGCTGTACTGGCCAAAAAATGCCCGTGCCGCATCGCTGTCGAGCTTGGCGTAATCATCGCCCGGCTGCAGCAAGCCGCCCGCCAGTGCCAGGTCTTCGGCGTGCTTGAGCACTTCATAAATGCCGCCACGTGCCTTGATCGACCCGGAAATCGGTAACAGGTTGTCGGCTTTCAGCCACAACGCGCCGCCTTCGGCGAATTGAAGCTCGGCTTGCAATAGCGCCTGCATGGCCGGTAACGGCAATACTGGCGACTCGATAATGCCGTTGCTGTCGGCTGTCTGGGGAAACGCCGACCGGATGAACGGAGCAAAACGCTGCAAACGCTCACTGGCCTCGCGCACATCCTGCTGGCTCAGCGGCACATCGCCCAGGGCTTGTGCTGTGGCTGCAAGCTGAGGATTGAACCAACGGGTTGGGCGTAACGCCACCAGGTCGGCAATCAGCGGGTGGCTCTGACACCAGGCACTTACAGGTTTTTCCAGCGGCATTGTGATACTCCATTGGCAAGCGAATAGCGCGATTAAGCGTCAGGCGCCGGGTGCATGACAACCGATGCTTTCGAGGCCGACAGATGATCCTCCTTCATCCATGCGCTCACGTGCAGAACAGCGCACTTCTGCTACCTTGGGAATACCCGCCTCTTCGACTTACGCATCGGCTACAGGTGACCCATCATGGCGCGCACCACCCCCATCGAGCTGTACCGCAACCTCGGCATCGTTGCCCATGTTGACGCCGGCAAGACCACCACCACCGAACGCATCCTGTTCTACACCGGGGTCAACCACAAGATGGGCGAGGTGCACGACGGCGCCGCGACCATGGACTGGATGGCCCAGGAACAGGAACGCGGGATCACCATCACCTCGGCAGCCACCACCGCCTTCTGGCAGGGCTCGACCAAGCAGTTCCCGGACAAATACCGCTTCAACATCATCGACACCCCCGGCCACGTCGATTTCACCATTGAAGTAGAACGCTCGTTGCGCGTGCTCGACGGCGCAGTGGTGGTGTTCAGCGGCGCCGATGGTGTCGAGCCACAGTCCGAGACGGTCTGGCGCCAAGCCAACAAATACCATGTGCCGCGCCTGGCCTATGTCAACAAGATGGACCGCCAGGGCGCCGACTTTCTGCGGGTGGTCAAACAGATCGACCAGCGTCTGGGCCACCATCCGGTGCCGATCCAGCTGGCGATTGGCGCCGAGGAAAACTTCAAAGGCCAGATCGACCTGGTGAAAATGAAGGCCATCTACTGGAACGAAGACGACCAGGGCACCAGCTACCGCGAAGAAGAGATCCCCGCCGAATTGCTGGACCTGGCCAACGAATGGCGCGCGCACATGATCGAGGCCGCCGCCGAGGCCAATGACGAATTCATGGAGCTTTACCTCGATGGCCAGGAACTGAGCAACGAACAGATCAAGGCCGGGCTGCGCCAACGCACCCTTGCCAATGAAATCGTCCCGGCCATTTGCGGTTCCTCGTTCAAGAACAAGGGCGTGCCGCTGATGCTCGATGCGGTGATCGACTACTTGCCTGCGCCATCGGAAATCCCGGCGATCAACGGCACCGACCCCGACCACGAAGACAAACACCTGGAACGTCACGCCGACGACAACGAACCCTTCTCAGCCCTGGCGTTCAAGATTGCCACCGACCCCTTCGTCGGCACCCTGACCTTCGCCCGTGTCTATTCCGGGGTGCTCAGTTCCGGTGATGCGGTGCTCAATTCGGTCAAAGGCAAAAAGGAACGGGTGGGCCGCATGGTGCAGATGCATGCCAACCAACGTGCCGAGATTAAAGCCGTGTGCGCCGGTGATATCGCAGCGTTGATCGGCATGAAAGATGTGACCACCGGCGACACCCTGTGCGACATCAATAAGCCGATCGTCCTGGAGCGCATGGACTTCCCCGACCCGGTGATCTCGGTGGCGGTAGAGCCGAAAACCAAGGCCGACCAGGAAAAAATGGGCATCGCCTTGAGCAAGCTGGCGCAGGAAGACCCGTCCTTCCGGGTGCGTACCGATGAGGAAACCGCGCAAACCATCATCTCGGGAATGGGTGAGTTGCACCTGGACATCATCGTCGACCGGATGAAACGCGAGTTCGGGGTCGAGGCCAACATTGGCAAACCCCAAGTGGCGTACCGCGAGAAAATCCGCAACACCTGCGAGATCGAAGGCAAGTTCGTCCGCCAATCGGGTGGCCGTGGTCAGTACGGCCACTGCTGGATTCGCTTCGCACCGGGCGACGAAGGTAAGGAAGGCCTGGAGTTCGTCAATGAAGTGGTCGGCGGCGTGGTCCCGCGTGAGTACATCCCAGCCATTCAGAAAGGCATTGAAGAACAGATGCACAACGGCGTCCTCGCCGGGTACCCGCTGATCGGCCTCAAGGCCACCGTATTCGATGGTTCGTACCACGACGTCGACTCCAACGAAATGGCCTTCAAAGTCGCGGCGTCGATGGCCACCAAGCAACTGGCGCAAAAAGGCGGCGCGGTACTGCTGGAGCCAGTGATGAAAGTCGAGGTGGTGACCCCGGAAGAGTACCAGGGCGACATCATGGGTGACCTGAGTCGGCGCCGCGGGATGATCCAGGAAGGTGGCGAAACCCCGGCGGGCAAAATAGTGCGGGCGGAAGTACCGTTGGGCGAGATGTTTGGCTATTCCACGCAGATGCGCTCGATGACCCAGGGCCGGGCCAGCTACACCATGGAGTTCACCAAATACGCCGAAGCGCCAGCGAGCATAGCAGACGCGATCATTAAAAAGCAGGGGTAACACTACTGGCAGAAGCGGCGGTGCGGCGACCCGACTTGCCCCACGATAGCCCCACCGCAACCGGCCCTGTAAACTGGCCCGCCAAGCCAGTCAGCGGAGTTTGCCCTCATGTTCGCCCTCAGCCATTTTGTCGCCCCACCCGAGGAGTCGATCAAGAGCCAGATCCTGCAACTAGTGGTTGATAACCTGACCGACATCAGCGCGCTCGGCCTGCCGCCGAGCAACCCGCTGTACAGCCTGTACCAATACGCCATCGGCTTCGAGGTACACCGCTACCTCGAGGCTATGGGCGGTTCTGGCGACCTGCAGGTTGAATTGCTGGTAGCCAACGACCAACAGAACCCGCAGAACGTCAGCGGCTTTCTCCTCTACCTGCCCGTGCAAGACGATCCCCAGGCCTGCAGCGTGGCCTACCTCGCCGTGCACAGCCAGCAGCGCCGCCAGGGCATCGCCCGCGCCTTGCTGGCCGCCATGACCGAGCGCTACCCCCATGCAGAACTGGCGTGTACGCCGGGCAAGGTCGGCTGCTTCGAAGCCATGGGCTTTACCGTTATCGCCGCACGCGGACCGCAAGTGCTGATGAATACTCGCGATCACAGCAGCGCAGGTGCGGTGGTAATGCTCGATACCGCACCGATCTACCGCACCCTGGAGGTGCAGCAGATCCACAGCTATTTGCTCAAACAGCATGGCAAGCGGGCCATGGTCGATGCCGAGAAACAACGCGACCGCCACCTCGATCAGTTGCAACGCAAGGCCCAGGCGGTTGTTCAGGAGCGCTTGGGTGAGCGGGGCTGGCAGCAGCGTGGTACGGCCGTACGCCTCTTCACGGTTTGATCCTGATCCCCCGCGATTGCGATCGTCACGTTACATCGCATCGCGGGGCAAGCCCGCTCCTACCGGCGTGCAGCTCTCCAGGCCTAGCAGTACCTGCAAAACAAACGCCGTGCTCTGTTCGACCTGCCCGTGTCGGCTGGCAATCCCCAGATGCCGCCACAACCCCGGGCGCAACGGGCGCATGCACAGGCGCGGGTCAGGTTCCGGCGAGCTGGCTTCATGGGGCAACAAGGTCGCGCCGTAGCCAGCCGCCACCAGGCTCTTGATCGCGTCGTTGTAGTTGAGCTGAATCCGCGCCTCCGGTTGCAGGCCTGCCGTGGCAAACCAGTCACCCGTCACCCGTGACAGCTGCGTACTGCTGTCATTGAGAATCAGCGCCCGGCTGGCCAGCCAGGCAGGGGTGATACGCGACGGCGGCGCCCAACTGCTGGGGATAAACGCCATGATCGGATCGCGGCGCCAGGGCTGAATCTGCACACCTTTGACGGGCGCCTGCGGCAAGGCCACCAAGCCCAGGTCCAGGGTACCGTCTTGCAGACGCGCCAGGGATTCACGCGAGGTCAGTACCTGTACCTGCACATCAATGCCGGGATGACGCACGCCCAACGTGTCCAGCGCCTGCGGCAGTAAATGCGCGATGGCACCGGTTGATGCGCCCAGACGCACGCGGCCACTGAGTCCTTGTACCTGACGTTGCACTTCATCCAGCGCCTGCTCGGCATCGGCCAACAAGCGCCGCGCTCGTTCAAGCAGGGTTTCACCAATCGCGGTGGGATGAATCTGTCCGCGCTTGCGCGACAACAACGCGGCGCCGACTCGCGCCTCCAGGTCGGCAATGTGCAGGCTGACCGTGGGTGGTGCCAGGTTAAGCGCACGGGCAGCCTGGGCAAACGAACCCAGGTCGGCAATTACCACCAGGGTGCGCAGGCGGTCGAGGCTGATTTCACGCATGGTCTATGTCATTCAGTATTTATGAATATCAGCATCATGATATTCAAATTTTCTTTCGTCCAGAACAGCGCGAGCATAGGCACTTCCTGTACCGATCCGTTGAGAACACCATGCACCAGCCTCTTGTCTTTATCGATGGCGACCAAGGCACCACCGGCCTGCAGATCCACGCCCGCCTGAATGGGCGTACTGACCTGCGTTTGCTCACCCTGCCCGACAACCAGCGCAAAGACCCGCAGCGTCGCAGCGAAGCGATCAACAGTGCCGATGTGGCGATTCTGTGCCTGCCCGACGACGCCGCACGCCAGGCGGTCGCGGCGATCAGCAACCCCAAGGTGCGGGTCATCGATGCCAGCTCCGCACACCGTACCAGCGCCGGCTGGGTGTACGGCTTGCCGGAACTGGACGAACACCAGGCCGAGCGCATTGCCCAGGCCAAGCGTGTGAGCAATCCGGGTTGCTACCCGACCGGTGCCATTGCCTTGTTGCGGCCGTTGCTCGGCGCCGGGCTGCTGCCGGCTGACTACCCACTGACCATCAACGCGGTGTCAGGCTACTCCGGTGGCGGCCGGGCGGCGGTTGAACGCCACGAAACGCCGGGTGTGCCAGCCAGCCAGGGGGTGCTGGTGTACGGGTTGAACCTGGATCACAAGCATGTTCCGGAAATCCAGGCGCATGCCGGCTTGTCCGAGCGTCCGGTATTCGTGCCCAGTTATGGCAGTTACCGCCAGGGCATCGCCTTGACCATCGCCCTGCAGACGCGGCTACTGCCGACCGGGGTCAGTGCGGCGCAGTTGCATGATTGCCTGAAGCAGCACTATCACGGCTCGCGCTACGTTGAAGTGGCAGCGCTCGAGCATGGCGAAACGGCGCCCATGCTCGATCCGCAGGCCCTGAATGACAGCAACAACCTGCGCCTGGCGGTGTTTGCCAATGAGGCCTATGGCCAGGTGCTGCTGACGGCGGTGTTCGACAACCTGGGCAAGGGTGCCTCAGGCGCTGCGGTGCAAAACCTGGAGTTGATGCTGGCGGCGATGGCCTGATTCGGATTCGCTGTTGCGGGGCACGTCGCTGCTACGTGTCCCGCGACAGCGCCAGCAACACCTGTAACGGCACCCAACCACTGCACTGACCGGGGGTTGCGGGAATTCACTTCTATGTTGTGTAACAACTACACATTTCACTGCTTCATCTCCCTATGAAGACTGGCTCACTGCCGCGAACTTCCGTAGCATCCTAGCCCTTTTTCCGCTGGCAGCCTCTCCTTCCATGAAAGCAACTTCCCTGCGCGCCGATGTCCTGGCCGGGCTCACGACCTCCTTTGCCCTGGTGCCCGAGTGCATCGCCTTTGCCCTGGTGGCGCACCTCAATCCACTGATGGGTTTGTATGGTGCCTTTATCATCTGCACACTGACCGCCTTGCTCGGCGGTCGCCCGGGGATGATTTCCGGCGCCGCTGGCTCCATGGCGGTGGTGATCGTTGCGCTGGTGGTCCAGCACGGCGTGCAGTACCTGTTGGCGACTGTGCTGCTCGGTGGCCTGATCATGATTGCTTTCGGCGTACTGCGCCTGGGCAAGCTGGTGCGCATGGTGCCGTACTCAGTGATGCTCGGCTTCGTCAACGGCCTGGCGATCATTATCGCCCTGGCGCAACTTGAGCACTTCAAACACGACGGCGCCTGGCTCAGCGGCTCGGCCCTGTACGTGATGCTAGGCCTGGTGGCGCTGACCATGGCGGTGGTTTATGTGCTGCCGCGCCTGACCCGCAGCGTGCCTCCGGCGCTGATTGCGATTCTCGGCGTGGGTGTCGGGGTGTATCTGCTCGATCTGCCGACCCGCACCCTGGGCGATCTTGCCCACATCGCTGGCGGCCTGCCGGCACTGGCTTGGCCGGATGTCCCATGGAACCTTGAAACGCTGCAGATTATCGCGCCCTACGCACTGCTGATGGCGCTGGTGGGCCTGTTGGAAACCCTGCTGACCCTCAACCTCACCGATGAGATCACCGAGAGCCGCGGCTACCCCAATCGCGAATGCGTGGCCCTGGGCGTGGCCAACATGACCTCAGGTGTGTTCGGCGGCATGGGTGGTTGCGCGATGATCGGCCAGACCGCCATCAACCTCAGCTCCGGTGGCCGTGGCCGTCTGTCCGGGGTAGTGGCCGGGATGATGATCCTGATGTTTGTGCTGTTCCTCTCGCCACTGATCGAACGCATTCCGCTGGCGGCACTGGTCGGGGTGATGTTCGTGGTGGCGCAGCAGACCTTTTCCTGGGCTTCGCTGCGGGTGCTGCACAAGGTGCCGCTCAACGACATGTTGGCGATCATTGCGGTGACGCTGGTCACCGTGTTCACCGACCTCGCCACTGCCGTACTGTTCGGCATCGTTATCGCCGCGCTCAATTTTGCCTGGCAACAAGCCCGTGAACTGTACGCCGACAGCCACCTGGAACAGGATGGCAGCAAACTCTACCGGGTGCACGGCACCTTGTTCTTTGCCTCGACCACGCCCTTTCTCAACCAGTTCGACCCGGCCAACGACCCGGCTCAGGTGACCCTCGATTGCCAGCACCTGAATTTCGTCGACTACTCAGCGATCACCGCGCTCAAGACCCTGCGCGAGCGTTACAGCAACAACGGCAAGCACCTGCGTGTGGTGCACCTGTCCGAGCGCTGCAAGCAATTGCTCAAGCGCACCGGACTGCACGACAACTGAGCAAGGTACTCAGGGGGCGCCGAACATCGCGGTCCAGTAGATCCCGGCGTCGCTTTTAGGATCGACCGCATAGGCAGCGCCCAGCTCGGTGAACTGCGGATTCATCAGGTTGGCGCAATGGCCAGGGCTGGCCAGCCAGCCGTCAACCACCTTGCGTGGCGTGTCTTGCCCGGCCGCGATGTTCTCGCCGGTCTGCTGCCCGGCATAGCCCGCCAGTTCCGCGCGGTCGCCGGGTGTGCGTCCGTCACGGTCCACGTGGTCGAGAAAGTTCTGATTGGCCATGGCCCGGGTGTGCGTTTCGGCGGCACCGGCCAGGGTCGCATTCCAGGCCAGCGGCGTTGCCGCGGCAAACGCCTGACCGCCGCATTGACGCTGCTGGCTGCGGGCACCGTTGATCAGGGTCAGCAGCTTCTGGCCCTCAGCCTGCCAATCGCCGAGCTTCCCGGCCAGCAGTGGCCGCGCCAGCACGATGCGCCAATCACGCCCCTCCTGACTGACACCGACATCCACGAATTGCGGATCGAGCACTACCTGACAGAAGCTTTCCTGCACCGCTTTCATTGCCGCCTGGGCATCGCGGGGGCCATTGAGGGTGATGGCCTGGACGTTCACCATCGGGTAATTGGCCTGTGACAATGCACTGCGCAAGTCCACACTTCCGGACGCTGGCAGCACCAGACGCGGATCACTGGCCAGTGGCGGCAGCTCCAGCGAGGCCTGCCCGCCACAGCGCTGGGCCTGGCTACGGTAGCTGTTGATCGAATCGATCAATTGCGACGGCTCACTGGCCTGAACGGTGGTCGCCAACAGGGCCAGCGGCAAGCTGACAAAGCACAGAGCGGATGACAGGACACGCATGAAGATCTCCCGTGAATGGACGGCGCCTATGATGCGCGAAATCGCCCGTCGTCGAACAGCTGGAATGTTTTGAGCGCTGCGTGGTCGACCCTGTAACGGGAAGTGCTAACTCCCTTACCTGAAGAAGGTTTGCCATGCGCCTGCCAACGATTGTCACTTGCCTGCTGCTGGCCTGCTCAGCGCCCCTGACCCTTGCCGCCGAACCCAAGGCGCAGGTGGCCGAAGACAAAGCCCAAGTACTGGAACACAAGGCCGCCGCACAACCCGATGCCCCACCTGCCCCCAAGAGTAAAGCCATCACCCAGAGTGAAGTCCAGGCCGTGGACCCCGCCGGAGCGGCAGCCCTGGACGACGCCATCACCTGCATGGCACGCAGCATCTATTGGGAATCCAAAGGCGGCAAGGCGCCAGACATGGAAGCGGTTGCCAGTGTGGTGATGAACCGACTGGGTCATGAGGGCTTTCCAGACACTGTGTGCGGCGTGGTCAAGCAGGGTTCCGAGAGCGGCAATTGCCAGTTTTCGTGGTGGTGTGACGGGCGCTCCGACACGGTTCAAGAAGAAAACCGCTATGCCATTGCCAAGGAAATCGCGCGCAAAGCGCTGAACCGCCAACTCGATGACCGCACCCGTGGTGCGCTGTACTTCCATGACCGCCACGTTTCGCCCGATTGGGCGCGGGCCTATGTGAAGACCACCGAGACCAGTGACTTTCTATTCTACAAACCGCGCAACGGCACCGCGCGCTAACGCACCCGACGGTAGGAGCGGGCTTGCCCCGCGATAGCAATCAAACAGCATAAATCAGGTCGCCAAGCCGATCAGGGCACCTCCAGCAGCGAAATATCCCCCGCTGGCTTGCCCGCGCGGCGATCGCTCATCCAGTCGGCCACTTGCGTAGCGAATTCCGGCGGCGCCTTGCGGCCCACGCGTCGGGCAATGTCGAGGATGGTTTGCTGGGCCAGCGCCTCCTCCATGCGCTTTTGCGCAGTGAGCATCACCGCATGAATCGAACAGGTGCCCTCCTGCGCCCAGCTCGGTGGCGAGCCGTCAAACAGCGCACAGCGATCCCGTACATCGCGGCACTCGAAGATCATCTTGCGCCCGTCGATGGCCGTGACAATGTCCAGCACGCTGATCTCGTCGGCAGGCCGCGCCAACCGGAACCCGCCGCGCAGGCCTTCAGTGGCGACCACCAGGCCGGCCTTGGCCAGCTTGGTAAAGACCTTGGCCAGGTACTCTTGAGGCACGCCTTGCAACTCCGCCAGGTCGCGCACACTGGCTTCACGGCTGTCGCCCAGGTCATCAACCAGGAAGGCCAGGCAATGGATGCCGTACTCCACCCCAGCGCTGTACAGTGACATGTCTATCTCCGACTAACTTTATCGCAATAATATCAGTCTTTAACGACTTTTCGAAATCCAGCCGTCTCCAGCACCTACCGTGTGTCGGCTTTCAGCGGTGCACCACAGCCCTTAACTCAGCAAAGAAACCCAGAAATAGAGCGGCGCCTGAGCAAGGTTAGCCGGATCGCTGCGGGGATCGACAGAAAAAAATACTTGCGCCGAACAACTACGACCAATAGAGTCGTAGTTGTTCGGCGCTGACCAGCCTTGCTTTGCGGCCACGCACCGTCACCCTCTTTTCACTGTGGAGCAGCTAAATGAAACAGCACATTCTGATTGTCGGCGCAGGTTTTGGTGGGGTCTGGAGCGCGCTGAGCGCCGCCCGCCTGCTGGATCAACATGGCCGCAGCGATGTCGCCATCAGCGTCCTGGCGCCACAAGCCGAACTGCGCATCCGTCCACGCTTCTACGAGCCTGAAGTGCATCAAATGAAAGCGCCGCTGGCCGAGCTGTTCAACGCCGTGGGTGTCACCTTTATCCAGGGCGCTGCCGAGCAGATCGACGTAGCCGGCAAGCGCGTCAGCTACACCGACGCCCAGGGCCTGCGCAGCGACATTGCCTATGACCGCCTGGTAATGGCCGCTGGCAGCGGCGTGTTCCGTCCTGACATCGACGGCCTTGAGCAGCACGCCTTCGATGTGGACCAGATCGAATCGGCAGCGCGCCTGGAACAGCACCTGAAGTCGCTGGCCAGCCTGCCCGTCTCAGCGGCACGCAACACCGTGGTGGTGGCTGGCGGTGGTTTCACCGGCATCGAAACCGCAACCGAAATGCCTGGCCGCCTGCGTGCAATCCTCGGTAACGACGCCAACATCCGGGTGATCATCGTTGACCGTGGCGCCAAGATTGGTGCGGCGCTGGGCGAAGGCATCAGCCCGACGATCATCGAAGCGTCCGAAGCGCTGGGCGTGGAGTGGCGCGTCAATGCCTCGGTGGCGAGCGTAGACGCCAACGGCGTAACCCTCGCCGATGGCCAGCGGATCGAGGCCAACACCGTGATCTGGACCGTGGGCGTTCGCGCCAGCGCGCTGACCACGCAAGTGCCCGCTGAACGTGATGCACAAGGGCGCCTGCATGTAGACCGCAACCTCAAGGTCAAAGGCCAGGAGCATGTGTATGCCACCGGTGATGTGGCCTACGCCGCCACCGATGACGAGGGCAACTTCGCCGTGATGTCCTGCCAGCACGCCATTGTCCTCGGGCGTCACAGTGGCAACAACGTGGCGGCGGACCTGCTCGGTGTCGAGCCGGTGCCTTACAGCCAGCCCAAGTACGTCACCTGCCTGGACCTGGGCGCCTGGGGTGCGGTGTACACCGAAGGCTGGGACCGTCAGGTAAAACTGCTGCGTAAAGAAGCCAAAGAGCTCAAGACCCAGATCAACTCCGTGTGGATCTACCCACCAGCGGCCGACCGCGCCACCGCCCTGGCGGCAGCCGACCCGCTGATTCCTATCGTCTAACGGCCAAGTTGTGGGAGCGGGCTTGCCCCACGATAGCGCTGTGTCAGTCACAACGCATCGCGGGGCTAGCCCGCTCCTACCGAGTACTGCGCCAGCGGCCAGTAACGCCCCTTGCGTGATTCGTACAAGGTGAAGTGACGGGCACGCAAAACAAAGTCCGCCGCCACCAGCGCCTCCGGGGGCGGCCCCTGATAGTCGCGGGCCAGGGTCAGGTGTGGCCGATACTCTCGTGGCGCCTCGGAAAATCCCAGCGGCAGCAGCGCCTGTTGCAGGCTGTAGACCAACTGCCGCAGCGCTACCGGGGTCTCACTGGGGGCCAGCACCAAGGCCTTGGCCGAACGCCATACCTCAAGACGGTCGAGGGCTACCGTAATGCTCTGGCCAGGCACCTTGACGGCGCCTGCGGCAGCCAGGATTGCCGGCAGTTGAGCGGTATCCACCGAACCGAGAAACATCAAGGTCAGGTGAAAGTTCGCCGACGGCACAGGTCGCCCTTTTTCCATCCTCAGTTCGCTGCGCCACTGGGCCAGCGCCCGGCGCTGATCCGCGGTGCAATCGAGGGCGAAAAACAGCCGCTTGAACGGCTCGCCCGTTTCGCGAATGCCTTGCACCATGCCCTGTCCTCCTTCTCGCTGGTGGTAATGCTCAGTCTGCCGCAAGGCAATGGGCCCGGACTACATTTGCCGTAAAAATCACGCAGCGCAAACCTTTGCGCGTGGGACTAATGTCGGACACGGATCGCGTAACATTTAGTACAAACCCCGGCCATGATTGTTTATGCTGGCGAGCTCATGCCATGGCGCATCGCCACACCGACAAGTATCCGCCCATGAAAATCTTCCTCGTTCTGCTGTTTGTCTGTTCGATTGCCTTCGTGCATTTTCGCGGCAAGGTCCGGCACAAGATCACCCGTCAACTGGGGGACCATTCCAGCTTCCTCGCCCCGGTCAACGCGTTCCTCTACTTGTTCTCCAAACTGCCGGCCAAGCCCTATCTGCCGGTTGAGTCCTTTCCTGAACTCAAGCCACTGCAGGACAACTGGCAAGAGATTCGCGCCGAAGCCCAGCAACTGCTGCATGTCGGCGAAATCAAAAGCTCGCAGAACTACGACGACGTCGGTTTCAACTCCTTCTTCAAGAGCGGCTGGAAGCGTTTTTATTTGAAGTGGTACGGCGAAAGCCACCCTTCGGCGATGAAGCTCTGCCCGCGCACCACCGAATTGCTGCAAGGCATTGGTACGGTCAAAGCGGCGATGTTCGCCACCCTGCCGCCAGGCTCGAAGCTGGTACGCCACCGCGACCCGTATGCCGGCTCCTACCGCTACCACTTGGGCCTGGACACGCCTAACGACGATGCCTGCTACATCTGCGTGGATGGCGAGAATTACGCCTGGCGTGACGGTGAAGGGGTGATTTTCGATGAAACCTATATTCACTACGCCGCCAACCACACCGAACACAACCGCATCATCCTGTTCTGCGACGTCGAGCGCCCGCTCAAATACCGCTGGGCCACCGCCTTCAACCGCTGGTTCAGCCGCAACGTCATGGCCGCCGCGGCTGCGCCGAACGATGCCGGTGACAAAACCGGCGGCATCAACCGTCTGTTCACCCGCATCTACAAGATTCGTCAGCGTGGCAAGGCGCTGAAAAAGCGTAATCGCACACGCTACTACCTGGAAAAATGGGCAGTGGTGGCGGCGTTGCTGTTGCTGTTCATCTACATCTGATCTGCACGCTATCGCGGCGCACCCCACCCCGTTCCACATCCTCTTGCTGTACCCGCCCCCCACCAAAGTACTGATTAACTGCGCCCAACGACCAACGGCGCCCCACAGAGAAAAAAACTAGCTTCACTGTTCATGTTGCCAACCGCACAAGGTGAAAACGATGAGCATGATGGACTGGGACGCCTACCGTAAGCAGTTGATGGCCGGTATCGGCGACCTCAAGCAACTGTCCCCTGACACCGTCAACGGTTATATTACCGCCAGCGGCGCCGGGGCCAAAACCAACCACCTGGATGCCAAGACCCGTGAGCTGATCTCGCTGGCGGTGGCGGTCACTACCCGCTGCGACGGCTGCATTGCGGTGCACTCGGCGCAAGCCGTCAAACACGGGGCCAGCCGTGAGGAAATCGCCGAAGCGCTGGGTGTCGCCGTCGCCATGAATGCCGGCGCCGCACTGGTGTACTCGGCGCGAGCGCTGGATGCCGTGGGTAAGGTCGAGCAGTAGCGCCAGCCGTGCCGGCATGCACAAACAGTTGCATGCCGGCATTAACGCTTTCAGACTTGCGGTTCACCCTGCCAGGAACCGCCATGATTCACATCCGCCCCATGACCGCCGCCGACTTCGAACGTTTCTGGCCCACCTTCCAGGCCATTGTCGCGGCCCGCGAAACCTATGCCTTCGACCCAGCCATGAGCCAGGAACAGGCGCGTCAGCTGTGGCTGGAATCACCGCTGCATACGCTGGTGGCCGAAGAGGATGACCAGCTCCTGGGCTCGTACTTTCTCAAGGCCAATGCCGCAGGCCCCGGCAGCCATGTGAGCAATTGCGGCTACATGGTCAGCGAGGCTGCGCGCGGCCGCGGTGTGGCTCGCTTGATGTGCGAGCACTCGCAGCGTCTGGCGCGTGAGCAGGGTTTTCTCGCCATGCAGTTCAACTCGGTGGTCGCCAGTAACGAGGTGGCGGTGGGCTTGTGGCAAAAGCTCGGTTTCGACGTGGTCGGGCGCCTGCCGCGCGCCTACCGGCATGCGCGTCTGGGCCTGGTGGATTGCCTGATCATGTACAAGTGGCTGGAACAACCGCAGCAGCCGATGCTGATCGGGCGCAAGAACATCGAGGCGGTGGTGTCGCGCAAACGCGGCCGCTGATTATTCCGGTAGGAGCGGGCTTGCCCCGCGATTGCGGTGTCAGGTAGATCGCTATCGCGGGGCAAGCCCGCTCCCACAGACTTAAGCGCAACTCATTGACTGCAAAGGCTTTCAATGTTCAGATGCGCGCCAGTTTCAGGTGTCCTGCGCCGCCGTGCGCAGGGTGAAACGGGAAGCCGGTGCATCACTCAAAGTGACTAGTCCGGCGCTGCCCCCGCAACGGTAAGCGAGCGAAGCCTTCGATACACCACTGTGCTCCGGCATGGGAAGGTGAAGGCCTTCATGACCCTCGCAAGCCCGGAGACCGGCCTGAAGCTTTGTTTGGCAACCCCGCGGTGGGCGGGCGCAGGCCGGTTTGCGGGCGCCTGCGCGCGCAATTCCTTCATGCGTTGTTCCCTCCGGGATTCATTCCTTCCAAAGATTGTGGAACGACATGTCCCGTAACTCCAAGCTTCACACCCTGGCGGCCAATGCCCTGGCCCCCTGCCTGGCATTCTCCTTGCCGACCTTCGCCGCAGAAACCGGCACCCTGGCCCTGCCATCGACGGCCATTACCAGCACCAGCGACAACCAAGCGATCAGCCTGGCCACGCCATTGCCGGCCGGCTCGCGCCTGAACCTCAGCGCCATGGACACCCCGGCCAGCACCAGCAGTATCAGCGCCGAACAGATCGAAGGGCGCAACAACCAGACCGTGCAAGACGCCGTCAGCCGCTCGCCGGGCATCACCTCGGTGGCAACGCCAGGCAACGGCAACACCGCGTTCTCGGCCCGTGGATTTCAAGGCCACGGTTCGGTGATGACCTTGTTCGACGGCTCGCGCATGTACACCGGTGCTGGTACCCAGACCTTTCCGGTCGATCCCTGGATGGTCGAACGAATCGACATCATCCGCGGCCCGGCGTCGGTGCTCTACGGTGAAGGCGCCACCGGTGCAGTGATCAACGTGATCCCGAAAAAACCGTTTCTGGGCGAGATCCACAACCACCTGCGCCTCGGCTACGGTTCCTACGACCGCCAACAACTGGGCCTGGACAGTGGTGGTTCGTTGAGTGAACGCCTGAGCTACCGCCTTACCCTCAACCAACAGGCGAGCAACGGCTGGGTGGATCGCGGCGATTCGAAGAACCTGGCGATGAGCGCCGCCCTGCGCTTCGACGCCAGCGACAGCCTCAGCTTTACCCTCGCCCACGAGCGTGGCGACGCCGAGCCGATGAACTACTTCGGCACCCCGCTGATCGACGGCCACTACCGCGACAGCCTGCGCAAGAAGAACTACAACGTACAGAACGACGTGCAGCGCTACCACGATGAGTGGACTCGCCTGAACAGCGACTGGACCCTGAGTGACTCGATCAGCGCCAGCAACCAGCTGTACTACCTGAAAAGCCGCCGACACTGGCGCAACGCCGAGGACTACACCTGGGACAGCAGCCTGGGGCAACTGCAACGTGGCAGCTACCTGGAGATCAAGCACGACCAGGAACAAATCGGCGACCGCCAGAGCTTTACCTTCGACCACAACCTGTTAGGCCTGAACAGCAAAACCGTGGTGGGCGCCGAGTACAACCGTATTCGTTTCGGCATCAACAGCAACTCGCCGTACAACGACATCGGCGGTGATTCTATCGACCCGTGGAACCCGGCACCCGGCGACTTCCACAGCGCCAGCCCGACCCGCCCGCAGTCCCAGAGCACTACCCGCACCTTCGCCCTGTTCGCGGAAAACCGCACGCAGCTGTCTGAGCGCTGGTCGCTGGTGACCGGCGTGCGCCGTGATCAGAACCACATCGACCGTGACAATCTGGTCAACGACAGCCGCAGCGACCGCAGCCTCAGCGGTGGTAACTGGCGTGCCGGCCTGGTGTTTGCCATGACCGACGAGCTGTCGCTGTACGGGCAGTACTCCACCAGTGAAGATGGCGTCAGCGACCTGGTGACTCTCAGCCCCAGCCAGCAAAATTTCGACCTGACAGAAGCCAGGCAAACCGAGTTCGGCATCAAGCAGCTGTTCTGGGACGGCCGTGGTGAGTGGACACTGGCGGCCTATCACATCGTCAAGAAGAAACTCTTGGTCGACAACCCGGTGACCCACCAGAAGGAACAAGCCGGACAACAGACCTCCGACGGTATAGAAGCAACCCTGGAACTGGCCCTGGCCAACCAATGGCAAGTGTCGGCCAACGCCTCGGTGGTGCGCGCCAAATACGATGACTTCGAGCAAACGGTCAACGGCCAGTCGGTCTCGCGTGCGGGTAACCGTCCAGGCAACGTACCGCGACGCACTGCCAACCTGTGGCTGAACAAAGGCCTGGGCTACGGTGTCGATGCCGGCATGGGCGTGCGTTACGTTGATGCGCGTTATGCCGACACCGCCAACACCCAGACCGTCCCGGGCTTCACCGTGGTCGATGCCAACCTCGGCTGGCAGGTACTGCCCGATGTGCGCCTGGGCCTGCAGTTGAACAACCTGCTCGATCGCCGCTACGCCGCGACTGCCCACAGTGGCGAGCAGTGGCTGATGGGTGAACCGCGCTCGTACTTGGCAACCATCGACTACAGCTTCTAAACATCCCCCTGGTAGGCGCGGGCTTGCCCCGCGATCGCGGTGTGTCAGTCCCACCGCGATCGCGGGGCAAGTCAGTGGATATCTGCAAAAAGCTGATTATGCTTCAAACAACCTTGCAGTAATGCAAGACCGCGAACCCCAGGGCCAGGGTGCGGTAATTCGAGTAGGTGCTCCGGCCTATTAAAACAAGTCGGAGAACAGTCATGGCGGCAATCGACAGTACGTCCAGCGGCAGCACGCCCAACCGCGGGATTACCAAAGAAGAGCGCAAGGTAATTTTTGCCTCGTCCCTGGGCACCGTGTTCGAATGGTACGACTTCTACCTGTATGGCTCACTCGCCGCGATCATCGCCAAGCACTTCTTCGCCGGCGTCAACGAAACCACCGCGTTCATCTTTGCCCTCCTCGCCTTTGCCGCAGGCTTTGCCGTACGGCCATTCGGCGCCATTGTGTTCGGCCGCCTGGGCGATATGATCGGGCGCAAATACACCTTTCTGATCACCATTGTGATCATGGGTGTGTCGACCGCGATTGTCGGTTTGCTACCCAGCTACGCCACCATCGGGGTAGCGGCGCCGATCATTCTGATCACCCTGCGCCTGCTCCAGGGCCTGGCCCTGGGCGGTGAGTACGGCGGCGCGGCAACCTATGTGGCCGAACACGCCCCGCAAGGCAAGCGCGGCTACTTCACTTCATGGATTCAAACCACCGCGACCCTCGGCCTGTTCCTGTCGTTGCTGGTGATCCTGACCTGCCGCACGATTCTGGGCACCGAAGCCTTCGAAGCCTGGGGCTGGCGTATTCCGTTTCTGCTGTCGATCTTGTTGCTGATTGTTTCGGTGTACATCCGCCTGCAACTGAGCGAGTCGCCGGTGTTCATGAAGATGAAGGCCGAAGGCAAAGCCTCCAAGGCGCCGCTGACCGAATCCTTCGCCCGCTGGGACAACCTTAAAGTGGTGATCATGGCCCTGCTCGGCGGCACCGCCGGCCAGGCGGTGGTGTGGTACACCGGGCAGTTCTACGCGCTGTTCTTCCTGCTGCAGATGCTCAAGATCGACCCGCAAACCGCCAACCTGCTGATTGCCGGTTCGCTGTTGATCGGTACGCCGTTCTTCATCCTGTTCGGCAGTTTGTCTGATCGCATCGGGCGCAAGGGCATCATCATGGCCGGCTGTATCATCGCCGCCCTCACCTACTTCCCGATCTTCAAGGCATTGACCGAGTACGGTAACCCCGATGTGTTCCTTGCCCAGGAGAAAAACCCGGTCACGGTGATCGCCGATCCCAACCAGTGCTCGTTCCAGTTCGACCCGGTGGGCAAGGCCAAATTCACCAGCTCCTGCGACCTGGCGAAAAGCGTGTTGGCCAAGCGCGCGATTCCTTACGAAAACATGAAGGCTGAGCCGGGCAGCGTCGCGCAGATCCGCATCGGCGATAAAGTCCTGCAGAGTTTCGAAGGCACCGGCATGCCTGCCGCCGACTTCAAAACCCAGAATGATGCCTTCGTCGCCACCCTCACCACCGCCCTGAAAGACGCCGGTTACCCGGAAAAAGCCGACCCGAGCAAAACCAACTACCCGATGGTGTTGCTGCTGCTGACCATCCTGGTGATCTACGTGACCATGGTCTACGGCCCGATTGCCGCCTGGCTGGTGGAGTTGTTCCCGACGCGCATTCGCTACACTTCGATGTCACTGCCCTACCACATTGGTAACGGCTGGTTCGGTGGTTTCCTGCCGACCGTGGCGTTTGCCATGGTGGCGGCTACCGGCGATATCTACTACGGGCTGTGGTACCCGATCGTGATCGCGGTGATGACGGCCATCCTCGGCATCTTCTTCCTGCCGGAAACCAAGGACCGCGATATTCATCACGACTGAGGCAAGGGCTGTACGTGGCACAGCGGGTTGGGCGATGATCACGCCCCCCGCTGTCAATGGAATGAACATGCACGATTTGATGAGTGTCTTTGCCTTGTGTGTCGTCGTACTCTTTTTGAAGATGCTGGCGATTTCCTGTTACCAGGGCTATTACCGCATCAGCCGCCGAACCTTCAAAAACGCCGAAGACGCCAGTTTTGTCGGGCGCCCGGCCAGCGCGCAAGAGCTGCCACAAGTCAGCCGCGCGGCGCAGGCCTGGGCCAACGACCTTGAAAGCATCCCGGTGTTTTTTGTCCTTGGTGCTCTGTGCCTGGTGTACTACCCACCGTTCACCCTTACCGTCGGGTTGATGGTGGTGTTCACCGCTGCCCGGGTGATGCATACCGTGACCTACCTGGCGCGCTGGCAGCCCTGGCGCACGATTGCCTATGCGGTGGGGATCATTTGTCTGTTGGGCCTGGCTGGCATGGTGACCCTGGGGGCGGTACGCCACCTGTAGGCGCGGTGTGTCAGCCATATCGCATCGCGGGGCAAGCCCGCTCCCACTGGCGAATGCAAAAAAACGGGATTGACGCAGTCTCTGCGTCAATCCCGCTTGGTCACCACCTGTGAACTGAAGAACTATCAGTTCCAGGGACGGTCGCCGTTCTCGTCTTTGATGCGAGTCGGCAGGCCCATCACGTCCAGTGCCTTGAGGAACGGCTCAGCCGGCAGTTCTTCAACGTTGGCCATGCGCTGTACATCCCACTCACCACGCGCAACCAGCAAGGCTGCCGCTACCGGCGGTACGCCTGCGGTGTAGGAGATGCCCTGGCTGTCGGTCTCGGCGTAGGCTTCTTCATGGTCAGCGACGTTGTAGATGAAGATCTCACGAGGCTGGCCATCTTTAGTGCCTTTGACCAGATCACCGATGCAGGTCTTGCCGGTGTAGCCCGGCGCCAGCGAGGATGGATCTGGCAGTACTGCCTTGACCACTTTGAGCGGCACGACTTCCAGGCCCTCGGCGGTTTTCACCGGCTGCTCGCTGAGCAGGCCAAGGTTTTTCAGCACGGTAAACACGTTGATGTAGTGCTCACCGAAGCTCATCCAGAAACGCACGTTCGGCACGTCGAGGTTCTTCGACAGCGAGTGCACTTCGTCGTGGCCAGTCAGGTACAGGTTCTGCGAACCCACTACCGGCAAGTCGTCGGTACGCTTGACTTCGAACATGGTGTTGCTGGTCCACTGGCTGTTCTGCCAGCTCCATACCTGTCCGGTGAACTCACGGAAGTTGATTTCCGGGTCGAAGTTGGTGGCAAAGTATTTGCCATGTGAACCGGCATTGACGTCGAGGATGTCGATCGAATCAATGCGGTCAAAATACTGTTGTTGCGCCAATGCTGCATAAGCGTTGACCACACCTGGGTCGAAGCCTACGCCGAGAATGGCGGTAATGTTCTTCTGCTGGCACTCTTCGAGGTGTTTCCACTCGTAGTTGCCGTACCACGGCGGGGTTTCGCAGATTTTGCCCGGCTCTTCGTGGATGGCGGTGTCCAGGTAGGCCACGCCGGTATCGATGCAGGCACGCAGCACCGACATGTTCAGGAAGGCAGAGCCAACGTTGATGACGATCTGCGATTCGGTTTCGCGGATCAGTGCTTTGGTCGCTTCGACGTCCAGAGCGTTCAGCGCAAATGCCTTGATTTCAGCAGGCTGCTTGAGGCTGCCCTTGGCAATGACGCTGTCGATGATGGCCTGGCATTTGGAGATGTTGCGCGACGCGATGGCAATACGACCGAGTTCGTCGTTGTGCTGCGCGCACTTGTGGGCCACCACCTTGGCGACACCTCCTGCACCAATGATAAGAACGTTCTTCTTCAATTTCTCTATCTCTCCTTTACTGCCAGCTCAAGACAGGCTGGACAAGTAGTCTTCGAAACCAAACTCGCGAACCACCTCAACACTACCGTCGAGTTGTTTCACTACGATGGACGGCATTTTCAGGCCGTTGAACCAGTTTTTCTTGACCATGGTGTAACCCGCTGCGTCAACAAACGACAGCCGATCGCCGATGGCCAGCGGACGATCAAATTGGTATTCGCCGAAGATGTCCCCGGCCAGGCACGACTTGCCGCAGACCATGTAGGTGTGCTCGCCCGCGCTTGGTGCCAGCTTGGCGTTGAGGCGGTAGATCAGCAGGTCGAGCATGTGCGCTTCGATGGAGCTGTCGACCACGGCCAGGTGCTTGCCGTTGTACAGGGTGTCGAGCACGGTGACTTCCAGCGAGGCGCTCTGGGTGATGGCCGCTTCGCCCGGCTCCAGGTAGACCTGAACGCCGTATTGCTCGGAAAACGCCTTCAGGCGCGCACAGAAGGCGTCCAGCGCGTAGTCTTCACCGGTAAAGTGGATACCGCCGCCCAGGCTCACCCACTCGACCTTGTGCAACAGGTGGCCGAAACGTTCTTCGATGGTGCCGAGCATCTGGTCGAACAGGTTGAAATCGCCGTTCTCGCAGTTGTTGTGGAACATGAAGCCGGAGATCTGCCCGATGACTTCCTCGACCTTCACCGGATCCCATTCGCCCAGGCGGCTGAACGGGCGTGCCGGGTCGGCCAGCAGGTAGTCGGAGCTGCTCACTTGCGGGTTGACGCGCAGGCCACGCACAGTGCCTTCGGTCTGTTCGGCAAAGCGCTGCAACTGGCCGATGGAGTTGAAGATGATCTTGTCGCAGTTTTCGACCATCTCGCCGATTTCGTCGTCGGCCCAGGCCACGCTGTAGGCGTGCGCTTCACCAGCGAACTTCTGACGGCCCAGCTTGAGCTCGTAGAGCGAAGAGGACGTGGTGCCGTCCATGTACTGCTGCATCAGGTCGAAGACCGACCAGGTGGCGAAGCACTTGAGTGCCAGCAGCGCCTTGGCGCCGGAGTTTTCCCGCACGTAGGCGATCTTCTCCATGTTGCGCAGCAGCTTGGTTTTGTCGATGAGGTAGTACGGCGTTTTGATCATTTCGAGGCCCCCGGCCAGGCCGGCCAAAAAAAGGACACGCATTGTGCCCTTCCTCGATAGTTATCGAAAGGGAGAAAAACGCTTTTCGCCAAGTCAGTGGTCGTGCGGGCCCGGTTTTGGCCCTTTCTATCGGACACATCGCTTCGCGGGGCAAGCCCGCTCCCACCGGGCGTAGTGTGCCCTGGTGGGAGCGGGCTTGCCCCGCGATTGCATTCAGCCAATCAGGCAAAGGCGTTGATGAACCAGGTAATCAACGGCAAGGCAACGATGTCGATCAGCACCGCGCCACACAGCGGCACGATGATAAAGGCCTTGTAGGAGAACACTTTGTAGTGGTCACAGATCGCGCCCATGTTCGCCACCGCATTGGGGGTGGCGCCCAGGCCGTGGCCCATGTAGCCGGCGCACAGCACCGCAGCATCGTAGTTGCCACCGAACAGGCGGAACAGCACGAAGATGCACAGCAACACCATGATCACCACCTGCACCACCAGAATCACCAGCAAAGGCAGGCCCAACTGCTCCAGTTCCCAGAACTTCAGGCTCATCATCGCCATGGTCAGGAACATGCCCAGGCTGATATCGCCCACGGTGCTGACCGCGTTGTCAGGAATGTCGATGACCCGCGCACGGTCGTTGAAGTTGCGCAGGATGATGGCGACAAACATCGCGCCGACGTACACCGGCAGGACGATGCCCAGGTGCTCATTCAGGGCGTTACCGATCCAGAAGCCCAGCACCATGATCACCAGCATGCAGGTCAGCAGGCGCAACAGCACCGCCGCATCCAGGGGCACGCTCAGCGTTTCATTGGCTTTGCCCAGCGCTTGCAGGGTGACGTCCTGATCGGCCTTGACCACCAGCTTTTTACGGTCGATCAAGTAGCGCGCCAGCGGGCTGCCGAGCAAACCACCGGCGATCATGCCGAAGGTCGCCGAAGCCAGTGCCGCCGTGGTGGCGCCCGCAGTACCGAGGCTCTCGGCAATCGGCCCGAAGGCGGCAGCCGCACCAAAACCACCTTCAAGCGACACCGCACCGGCCATGATCCCCAGCAGCGGGTCGATGCCCAACGCCTTGGCCATGCCGACGCCCACCAGGTTCTGCACCAGGGCCAGGCCCCAGCAAGCGCCCAGGTAGATGAACAGGATCTTGCCGCCCTGACGCAGCAGGCCAAGGCTACCGCCCAGGCCAACGGTGGTGAAGAACGCCACCATCAACGGGGTTTGCATGGCGGTGTCGAGTTTGATGTCCAGCCACTGCTGGTTACGCAGGAACCACACCACCAGGGCAAAGCCAAAGCCGCCGATCACCGGGGCCGGTACACAGAGTTGGCGCAGCCAGTAACTGTGTTTTTTCAGTTGCGCACCCATCGCCAGCAGCACAAGCGCCAAAGCGACGGTGGTCAATGCATCGAGTTGCAGGGTCAGCATGGATAAGCACTCTTGTTTTTATACTTGGATTATTAGGGGAAAGGTTCAATCGACCAGGCAGGCCAGCAGCCGTGCGCCGATACGGGCGGTGCGCTGGTCCTGATCGAGGCTTGGGTTCAGTTCGGCGATGTCGGCCATGCGCAACTTGCCGCTGGCCTTGGCCTGGCGGACCAGATGCTCGACCACCATCAGATCGACGCCGTGAGCTGACGGCGCGCTGACGCCGGGTGCCTGGCTGGCTGGCAGCACATCGAGGCAGACGGTCATGTACAGGTGATCGATGCCACTCAGAAACTCGGCGACAAATGCCTCGATGGCCGGAACGTTCCACGGCTGCATCTGGCGGTCGAGGCGATAGCGCACATTCAGGCGTTGGGCCTGGTCAAACAGTGCCTGCGTGTTGTTCAGTTCACTCACGCCCAGGCAGCAATAGTCGAAGGCCCAGCCGGCCTGCTGGCAGTACTCGGCAATTTGCCGGAACGGCGTGCCAGAGCTGCTTTGCGCGGCGTGACGCAAGTCGAAGTGGGCATCGAAGTTGAGAATGCCGATACGCGGCGGCGCTGGCTGCTGGCGCAGGTGCATGGCCAGGCCGAGAAAGCTGGCATAAGCGATTTCATGACCACCACCCAGGCCCAACGGCAAATGACCCTGGTCGAGCAATTGGCAGACGCGCTCGGCGTAGGTCAGCTGCGCCCCTTCCAGATCATTGCCGTCGCAGGCGATATCGCCGCTGTCGTACACCGGTCGCTGGCCGCGCCAGGCCAGGTTGGCCAAGGCCTTGCGCAAGGCCAGAGGGCCCTGGCGAGCACCGCTGCGGCCCTGATTGCGGCTGACCCCTTCGTCGCAGGCAAGGCCTAGCAAGGCGCTGCCCGTGGGCTGCGTGTTGCGATAGGGCTGCACCCACTGGTGCCAGCGCAGCGCCGACGCTCCTTCGTTTGCGTCGATACGGCCTTGCCACTCGGGCATGGCGAGTTGTGTAGTCATGCGGGGTACTCCAGGTAAATTCAGTCCAGCCGCGCGCCTACGCGCAGGGCGACTTCGCGCGTCCAGCGGGTCAGACGTTCGCTGTTTTGCTCGGCGCGAAAGGCGGGTGCCATCAGGCTGATTGCGCCGTGCAGGCGGTTACGGCTGTCGAGCACCGGGGCGCTGACGCCCCAGATGCCCTCATCGATCTCGCCCAGGCTGACGGCGTAGCCCTGGGCGCGAATGGGCAGGAAGCTCTGCTGGTACGCTTCAATAGCGTCTGCCTCAACGCCCTGCTCCTGCAGGATCGCTTCACTGCGTTCAGGCGCCATATGGGCAAGCAGCACCCGCGCCGAAGCACCGACCAGCAGGGGCTGGGCCAGGCCTTTTTGATAGCAGCAACGCAACGGTTGCGGGCTGTCGATCAGCTCGATGCAAATCGCCTGGCCGTTGCTGGGCACCATCAGTGCCACGCTCTCCCGGCTCAACTCCGCCAGACGCTTGAGTTCGGGCAACGCCTGTGACACCAGCAGCGCCTCGCGATCGAAGCGGTTGGCCAACTGCAAACAGGCTGGCCCCGGCAAATAGCGGCCATGGCCGTTGTCTTCGGCCAGGCCCCAGCGCAGCAGGGTTTTCAGGTGCCGGTAGGTGCTGCTCAACGGTTGTTCCAGTTGCAGGCTCAGTTCCTTGGCCGACACGGCTTCATTGGCTTGGCCAAGGGCAACGAGAATCTGCAGCAAGCGATCGGTGGGCGTGTTGTAGTTCATATGGGCTCCTTGTGAACATGGTGCACAGGGTTTTCCCAAAGGGTGAAACAGGATTCCCACTAAGTGGGAAAAATTGCGCGGAAAACTGACGAGGGGCGTGCCAACGCGGGGTCAGACGTTCAAGTCGACAAGGATTTAGCGCAACGTCCATACACCAGCAAGTCGCCGGCAGTGGCAATCACCAGGCTCAAGCCGGTGTAGGAAAAGCCAAACGCCCTCACCTCCAACTCCACCGCCAGCTTGTGAAACAGCGCGGGCCGGTTGTAACGCGCACCGTGCAGCCACGACCCCGGCTCCACCAACAACAGGTGCTGTTCGGGCCATGCCAGGGTGATGTCCTCGACCATCCAGCCATCTGCGGTGGCCAACGGCAGGCCGCCGCCGTTGATTCCGGCCATATGGATGACCCGCTCGTGCAGCGGACCGATACCACGGGTTTGCAGGTAACGATCACTGCCGAGGTTGTCGGTGCGGTCGCGGGCAACCTTCGCCCCGCTCTGGCAATCGATCACACTGCGCCCGGAGCTGGAGGCGACTAGCAACAGCTCGCTGTCATGGTCGAAGCCGACCTCAAGCAAGCCGGCGACGGTCAACTGCGCCTTGAGTTGCCAGGGCGCCGGGGCTGGAGCGACCTGGCGCTGTTCAATCTCGCGGCGGAGCGGGTCGAGGTGAGATGAAGGCATGTCACGACTCTGTGATTAGGAGCGGTTTCAGTCACCGAATACGTTTACCAGGCAAAACTGCGCTTCGTTGAGCCCATTCCAGTCAGCCAGGGCGAAGGCCGGCATGCATTGACCGCCAAGGCCCAGCATTCGTTCGCGTAGCCTGTGTTCATGAGCGCTGCCACGCTCATAGGCGAAGCACAGGATGAAATACCCGCTGTCAGCCCATTGCGTGCCCTCAGCGCCCTTGATCTTCTGTATGTCGGCTTCCCAGGCGCTTTGCTGCTCGCCTGGCTTGTTGGTCCAACCGTTACCTGCCCAGGCCGTTTTGATTTCAATGGCTACCCGGGTCTTACTAGTACCACAGACTGCGTACAGGTCGCACCGGCCACGATTACGTTGGTAGCTCGCCTCAACATGCACCAGATAACCCGCCTCGCAAAACGAGCGGTACAACGCGCATTTGATCTGGTCCTCCTTGGGCTTGACGTCAAACCGCTCGCGTTCGGCAATCGACACATAGTCTGCCTGCGCATACCTCAATCCCTTTTCAATCAACCCTTGTACCGACATGTAGATCTCCCTGATGACGTGTGTGGCTGGATCAGCCGTCAGTGTATTCGCATCCCCGCAGATGTCAGGCATGATCAACGGCGCATGCTTTAGCCCTTTAATGCCCAGCGGAGCCGACATTGCCCACCCCCCGCCACTTCAGCCAGAAAACCAGTACCAGCAACATGCTGAACCTCAAGCACCCGCAGGCCTCCACGTCACCGGCCTATCGGGTCGGTTTTTTGCTGTTGGAGAACTTCTCCATGGCCAGCTTTACCGTGGCCATGGATGTGCTGGTGACGGCCAACCTGTTGCAGAACGAGCTGTTCGTGATTACCCCGCTGTCGTTGGGCAGCGAACGGGTCATCAGCGACCTCGGGCTGGAAGTCTATGCCGCCGGGCTGGCGCGCAGCAGCCTGGATAACCTGGACATGCTGGTGGTGTGCGGAGGCTTGCGCACACCGCTGAAGTACCCGGAGCTGGACCGCCTGCTTGGCGACGCCGCCAGTCACGGCCTGGCCCTGGGCGGGCTATGGAACGGTGCGTATTTTCTTGGCCGCGCCGGTGTACTGGCCGGGTACAGCTGCACCATCCACCCCGAACAACGGGCCAGCCTGGCCGAGCGCAGTACGCAAAGCACCATCACGCCTGCGAGCTATGTACTGGACCGCGACCGCTTGACCGCAGCCAGCCCCAACGGCGCGCTGGAGTTGATGCTGGCGCTGCTCAAGCTGCAACAGGGCGAAGCGTTGGCAGCTGGCGTCGAAGAGATTCTGGCGTTCTCCGGCGCGCGTTTCCGGCGGGTCGATAGCAGCTCGAAAAAGTCCATGAGCGCGCCGCTGCGTACCATTGTCGAGTTGATGGAAAACAACCTGGAAGAAACCCTGAGCCTGGATCAGTTGGCCAGCTACAGTGGCCGCTCAAGACGCCAGATCGACCGCCTGTTCCAGGCACAACTGGGCACCTCACCCAGTCGCTATTACATGGAACTGCGCATCACCAAAAGCCGGCGCCTGTTGCAGTACTCGGACTTGCCGCTGATGGACGTGGCGATTGCCTGCGGCTTTGTTTCGGTGTCGCACTTCAGCAAGTGCTACAGCGCTTATTTCGGCTATCCGCCTTCCCGTGAGCAGCGGCTGGGCGAATAACCTCGGCGGTTGCTGTTGAGGTTCAGGCCACCCTCCACCATCAACACCAGCATTGCCAGCCAGATGGCGATGTAGGTAGGCCATTGCGCCGCAGCAATGCTCTCACCCAACAGGATCGACGCCAGTACCAAGAAGATTGGCTCAACGTAAACCAGCAAGCCGAACAGGGTCAGGTTAAGGCGTGGCCCCGACAGCGCTTGCAAGGCCAACGCCGAGGCACTGATCGCCCCCAACCCCAACACCAGCCACGGCAAATTTGAACCACTGGCTGCAACGCTGAGCACCACCCCACCTTTGACCACCAGCCACAGGCTGACCGGCAGGCTCAGGCTCATGTCGAACCACAGCCCGCCCATGTTGTTGCTGTCACTGACCCGACGCAGCCAAAAATACAAGGGATAGCCCAGCCCCACGACCAGTACCGGCCAGGTAATCGCCTTGGCAATCGCAATCTGGTTGATGATGCCCACGGCCGCCAGCGCACAGGCCAGCAACTGCAGGCGGCTGATGCTGTCATTGAAGGCCAGCCGACCGACCACCACCATGGTCAGCGGCATGAGGAAATAGCCTAAGGAAACATCAAGGCCATAACCATTGATCGGTGCCCACATGAACAACCACAGCTGCACCCCCAGCAGCGCCGCCGACACCAGGCGCACCGCCCAGAACAGGCGTTCCTCGAACAGCCGCTGAAACAACCGGCGCACTTCGTGCCAGTGACCGCTGGCCAGCACCATCAAGGTCAGGCAGGGTACCGTCAGCAATATTCGCCAACCGTAGATCTCTTCACCGCCCAATGGCTCAAGCAGATGGGTATAGGCGTACATCACGGCAAACAGCAGCGATGCCAGGACGTTGAGCACGACGCCCAGAGAGGCATTGGCGGTGGTGGGCTGGCGCATTGCGTTGTCCTTCACGGGAGGGCTTGGAGAGGTGATAATTTATTGCGTCACGCCTGAAAAGTGCCCTCGATTTTCACCCCAAAAATGAGAAATTTTTGCACATGAAGCCTGCCCTGGATGACTTCGATCTCGCGTTGCTCAACCTTTTGCAACAGGACAACAGCATGCCCCTGCGCGAGCTGGCCGAGCAGGTGCATCTCTCCAGCGCATCGGTGCAGCGGCGCATCCAGCGGCTTGAAAACGCCGGGGTGATCCAGGCCAATGTGGCGGTGGTCGACCCGGAAAAAGTGGGCCAGGTGATTACTTTGATGGTCGAGGTGCATGCCGACCGTACCCAGTCGGCTG
This sequence comes from Pseudomonas sp. NUPR-001, assembly GCF_052147955.1. Lineage (NCBI taxonomy): Bacteria > Pseudomonadati > Pseudomonadota > Gammaproteobacteria > Pseudomonadales > Pseudomonadaceae > Pseudomonas > Pseudomonas sp. NUPR-001. The sequence goes on along the minus strand of NZ_CP197353.1, from coordinate 2,297,536 downwards.
ACCTTGAAGTGATGAAGCAGGCCTTTTGCGGGCCTGAGATCCAGCAGTGCTATTACGTCACCGGCGATGCCGACTTCATGCTGGTGCTGACCGTGGCGAGCATGAGTGAATTTCAGGCCCTGACGCAGCGGTTGTTCCATGACAACCCGAACGTGAAGTGGTTTCGGACCATTGTGGTGCTGGAGCGGGTGAAATCGACTCTGCAGGTAGCGATTCGGTAGGAGCGGCGGCGACCCAACTTGCCTCGCGATTGCAGTGTGTCAGACACATAGAATCGCGGGGCAAGTCGGGTCGCCGCACCGCCGCTCCTACAGGTTAGTTTTGTTCCAGGGCTTGGCGCAGTTCGTCGGCTGAGGCGAACTCTCGCTGGCTGACGACCTGTCCTTTGTCCAGTTGCAACCACAGTACCTTGTCTTCGGCACCGGCATAGCGCGCGGCCACACTGCCCTCGCGGTCGAGCAGCACGCGGTAGCTGTAGTCACGCATGGCCGGGATGGCGAAGAGTTTCGAGATCAGCGCCGGCATACGCTGGATGTCGGCGACAAACACGGCGTTGCGCGCTTCCAGGTAGCCCTTGGGACGATCGGCCAGGGCCGCTTTAACCAGCTTGGCACCGTCCATGTTACGTGCCACCAGCAAGATACGGGTCTGGTCATTGAGGCTGTAGGCCTGGTCATGCTGGTCGAGCAAGGTCCAGGGCTCCAGGCGGTCGCCAACTTCGACGGCCTGGGCCAGCAACGACGACACGCTGAAAAACAGGGCGATCAGGTATTTCACGAGTGACCTCGGTGTAGGTTAAGTGTTGATGCGGCGTAGGGTAGGCGAATTCAGCCCTGTAAGCATTCACTAATCAAATACCGGGTATTTCAACATTTAATTTGTGGATGGCACAGCCTTGTCTATATCGTGTCCATGCCTCCCCCCGCAGAGCCAGCCGGCGCTGCCAGGCACGGGGACACAACAACAAGTCGAGACTGTCCATGTCTAAATCTTCTTACTACGCCCCTCACGGTGGGCACCCAGCTCAAACCGAGCTGCTGACAGACCGTGCCATGTTTACCGAAGCCTATGCCGTGATCCCTAAAGGCGTGATGCGTGACATCGTCACCAGCCACCTGCCGTTCTGGGACAAGATGCGCATGTGGGTTATCGCCCGTCCGCTGACCGGCTTCTCGGAAACCTTCTCGCAGTACATCGTCGAACTGGCGCCAGAAGGCGGCAGCGAGCGTCCTGAGCTGGACAAGAACGCCGAAGCGGTACTGTTCGTTGTCGAAGGCGAAGTCGATATCACCCTGCAAGGCAAGCCTTACACCCTGAAAGAAGGCGGCTACGCCTTCATTCCGCCGGCTGCCGAGTGGAGCCTGCGCAACAACAGCGGCAAAAACGTCACCTTCCACTGGATCCGCAAGCACTACCAGGTGGTTGAAGGTCTGGCGCTGCCGGAAGCGTTCGTTACCAACGAGAAAGACATCGAGCCGATCCCGATGCCAGGCACCGACGGCGCCTGGGTCACCACGCGCTTCGTCGACATGGCCGACATGCGCCACGACATGCACGTCAACATCGTGACCTTCCAGCCAGGCGGCGTGATTCCGTTTGCGGAAACTCACGTGATGGAACACGGCCTGTACGTTCTGGAAGGTAAAGCGGTGTACCGCCTGAACCAGGACTGGGTTGAAGTCGAAGCCGGTGACTTCATGTGGCTGCGCGCCTTCTGCCCGCAAGCCTGCTACTCCGGCGGCCCAGGCCCGTTCCGCTACCTGCTGTACAAAGATGTAAACCGTCACATGAACCTGGTGCTGAACCCTCAGCGCTAAGTGGCACAAAAAAGCCCGCCCTCACCGGCGGGCTTTTTGCTGGTGGGAGCGGGCTTGCCCCGCGATCGCAGTGTGTCAGTGAAGAGGGATCGCGGGGCAAGCCCGCTCCCACCGGCCTATGCTGTTTGCACTTGTCGGTGGCTGTGGAGCCTGTGCGATGAAGCCTCGGTACCTGTACAGCGCGCTGCTGCTCATGTTGCTCACTGGCATCGCCCACGCTGAGGCCTGGCACCTGGCAAAGGACGAAGATGGCATTCAGGTGTACCTGGATGACGTGCCGGGCTCGAAGTATCAACGCTTTCGCGGCGTCACCCTGATCAAGACCGATGTGCGCACCTTGAGTGATCTGCAGGAAAATCTGCGGGTGGCCTGCAAATGGCTGTATGGCTGCAAAAGCATGCGCCTGCTGGACGTCGAAGGCGACAGCACCTGGGTGTACCTGACCACTGAGCTACCCTGGCCGGCCAGCCCCCGCGACATGGTGATTCAAGTGCAGACTGAACGTACCGATGACGGCCTAATCCGTCACCTCAGCGCCGTTTCCGGTAAAGTCGAGCGCCAGCCCGGGCTGATCCGCGTCACTCAGCTCAAAGGCCTCTGGACCCTGATCGCCAAGGGTGAGCAGCTCACTGAGGTGACTTACCAACTGGAGGCCGAACCGGCCGGCGATATTCCTTCATGGCTGGCCAATCAGTTCGTCATCGATGCGCCGATGGTGTCGCTACGCACCTTGCGCGCAGTTGCCGAGCGCCAGGGGCTGCGAGCAGCGCCCGACGAATGACTACACCTCATGGGCCTGCAGCAACCCGGCCAACACCCCGGCAAGTTCCTTGACCATCGGGTCGGCGGTGGGACGATGGACGATAACAATCTCGTAGCTGTCGATCACTGGCAGGCCGTTCTGCGTACCCAATACCGCGTGTTCGCGAGTAGCCGCACGGGGCGGCAGCAGGCTGATGCCCATGCCATCGGCGACCGCCGCCTGGATGCCACTGAGGCTGGAACTGGTGAAACTGATACGCCAGCGCCGGCCCATGCTTTCGATGGCGTTGATCATGTCATCGCGGTACAGGCCGCGAGGTGGAAAGGTCACCAAGGGGATCGGATCGAGGTCGATCGAAGGAGTGCTGGCACTGTCGATCCACTGCAGCTCTTCCGGCCAGCAGGCGACGCCTTCGCGGCTGTTACGCCGCTGCTTGAGCAGCACCAGGTCCAGCTCACCGTTGTCGTAGCTCTGGCTCAAGTCACGACACAGGCCGCTGGTGACCTCCAGCTTGACCTGCTGGTACTTGCGGTTGAACGCCGACAGCGCATTGGTGGTGCGCCCGCCAACAAAATCTTCCGGTACGCCCAAGCGCACCGTCACTCCCACCGTGGCACCGGCCAGGGCTTCAAGCATCTGGTCGTTCAGCGCTAGCATGTGCCGGGCGTAGCCGAGCAGGGTCTGGCCGGCATCGGTGGGCAATACATCGCGATTGCCCCGCACCAGCAAGCGATGGCCCACCATGTCTTCCAGGCGCCGCACCTTCTGGCTCACGGTCGACTGCGTGGAATGCAGGCGTGCGGCGGCGGTGGTAAAGCTGCCGCAATCGGCCACCACGACAATCGCCCGAAGCAGGTCCAGATCGAACAACGACCTATTCGGTTTTACACTGATATCCATGTAAATATTTAACTTCTAAATAGGAAGTACGATTTCTATCATGCCGCCAACCACTCGACAACAAACGGAGACAAGCGGATGCGCCTGGCACACTTCAAGGTCTTGCTTGCATTCATGCTGGCCATGATGACCTCACTGACTGCCAGCGCTGAAGGCGCAGTACTGGAAAGCCAGCTGAGGGAAGCGGCAGAGAGCGGCAACGCCGAACGCATCCGCAACCTGCTTGCCCAAGGTGCTGCACTCGAAGCCCGGGACGCACGAGGCCGCACGCCCCTGCTGCTGGCGACCCAGCGCAATCAGGTGGACGCTGCACGGGTGTTGATCGAGGCGGGTGCCGACGTCAATGCCAAGGACAACATTGACGACAGCCCGTACCTGTATGCCGGCGCGCGAGGCTTGAACCAGATCCTCGAGCTGACCCTGGCTCATGGTGCCGACCTCAAAAGCACCAACCGCTACGGTGGCACGGCCTTGATCCCGGCAGCCGAGCGCGGGCACGTCGACACCGTGCGCACGTTGATTGAGGCAGGTGTCGATGTGAATCACCTGAACCGCCTGCACTGGACGGCACTGATGGAAGCCATCGTCCTCAGTGATGGCGGCCCGCGGCATGTGCAGATCGTCGAGATGCTGGTGCAAGCCGGGGCCGATGTGAACATTACCGACAAGGACGGGGTGACGCCGTTGGCCCATGCGCGGGCCCGGGGCTATTCGGCGATGGTGAAGATTCTGGAGAATGCATCGCGGGGCAAGCCCGCTCCCACTTCCCCGCGATAGGCCTCACCCCTGATCGATCTTGGCTGGCGGTTGCGGCGCTTCGTCAGCGTTCACCGAGCGCCGGAATCCCTTGATCGACTCGCCCAGGTCGCTACCCAGGGTTTTCAGGCGCTTGCTGCCAAACACCAACACCACCACAACCAGCAGAACCACCCAGTGTTTCCAGTCGAACACTCCCATGCTCCACCCTCCTTCGCTTATTCGATGGCTTCGAACGGCAGGCCCACGTAGTTCTCGGCGATGTTGACCAGACCTGCGTGCGAGTTGAAGAAGTACTCTCGGTCAGCCTGCTGCATCTTCTGGTCCCAGGCGTCTTTTTGCTCACCGAAGTCGTGCAGCAGGTTGGTCATGAACCAGCTGAAGCGCTCGCCTTTCCACACGCGGCGCAAGGCCAGCTCGGAGTAGGTGTCGAGTAAGTCGGTCCGGCCTTCGCGATAGACCTTGACCAGGATGCGGTACAGGTAGCAAACGTCCGAAGCCGCCAGGTTCAGGCCTTTGGCGCCGGTTGGCGGGACGATATGGGCGGCGTCGCCGACCAGGAACAGCTTGCCGTACTGCATCGGCTCGACCACATAGCTGCGCAGCGGCGCGATGCTCTTTTCCAGGGCCGGGCCGGTCACCAGACGCTGGCCAACCTCTTCAGGCAAGCGCGCCTTGAGCTCATTCCAGAAGCGCTCATCAGACCAGTCATCAACATGGTCGGTCAGCGGCACCTGCAGGTAGTAACGGCTACGCGTCAGCGAGCGCTGGCTGCACAGCACGAAGCCACGCTCGTGATGGGCATAGATCAGTTCGTGGTTGACTGGTGGGGTGTCAGACAACAGGCCCAGCCAGCCGAAGGGGTAAACGCGCTCATAGTGGGTGAGTACCGACTCTGGAATGCTCTTGCGCGCCACACCGTGGAAGCCATCGCAACCGGCGATGTAGTCGCAATCGATGCGGTGGGTCTGGCCATCTTTCTCATAGGTGACGTAGGGCTGCTCGCCCTTCATCTCGTGCGGCTGAACATTGTCGGCGGCATAAATGATCGGTGCGCCACTGGCCGCACGGGCGTCCATCAGGTCACGGGTGACTTCGGTCTGGCCGTAGACCATGACGGTCTTGCCGCCGGTCAGCGCCTTGAGGTCGACACGAATGCGTTTGCCACCGACCAGCAGTTCCACGCCATCGTGTACCAGGCCTTCGGCGTCCATGCGGTCGGACACCCCGGCTTCGCGCAGCAGGTCGACGGTGCCTTGTTCCAGCACCCCGGCGCGGATGCGGCCGAGTACGTAGTCGGGGGTCTGGCGCTCGATGATGACGTTGTCGATACCGGCCTTGTGCAGCAGTTGGCCAAGCAGAAGGCCCGAAGGCCCGGCGCCGATAATGGCTACCTGAGTTTTCATTGTTTTCGTCTCGCTAGGGGCTGCAGGCGCTTGGAGCTGAGCGTGCCGGCAGCTATTGTTGTTATGTGCCCCTGCATTTTTGCTGACAAAAACCGGATAAAAAGGTGATATTCCGCCGATAAATTGCACTTTTATAAATTTGGTTCGATTATCGGACAAGCCGTCAATTGCTTCAGTCTCCCTGGATTGCCCATCATGAAACGCTCCAGCCTGCCGAAAATCCCGGTGTTCAAGCTGTACGGCGAAAGCCAGGCCTGGCCAACGCCTGACCTGCTGCACTGCGAATCGATCCCCAAACGAAGCAGCCTGCACCACTGGGAAATCAAGCCGCACCGGCATGCCGATCTGTTCCAATTGCTGTACGTGCGGCGCGGTCAGGCACAGATCGAGCTGGAAGGCCGACGCAGTGTGGTGCGCGAAGCGGCGATTCAGGTCATTCCACCGATGACCGTGCACGGTTTTCAGTTTTCCGAAGACATCGATGGCTATGTACTGACCCTCGGCGCCCCGCTGGTTGCGCAACTGGAAGCACAACTCGGTGCACCGCTGACCGTGCTGGCCTCGGCTGGCTGCTATCGCCTGGGCGCCGACCAGCGCACCTTGTACACGCTCATCCGTGTGCTGCATCAGGAATACGAAGGCAGCGCCCCGGCGCGTGACTTGCTGTTGCACTCACTGGTGACGTCGCTGATGGTCTGGATCAGCCGTCGCAGCCAGGCCATCAGCCCGTCGGGCAATCGCGACGAACGCAACCAGCAACTGCTGGCGCGCTTTATCAAACTGGTCGAGCAGCATTACCGCGAACACCTGTCGGTCGAGTTGTTTGCCCATCGTCTGGGTATTTCCACTGTGCAACTGAACACACTGTGCCGGGAACTGGCCGGGCAGACTGCGCTGCAGATCATTCACCAGCGCGTACTGCTCGAAGCCCGGCGCAGCCTGATTTACACCAACATGACCATCAGCCAGCTATCCGACAGCCTGGGTTTCAGTGACCCGACTTATTTTTCGCGGTTCTTCCGGCGCCTGTGCGGGCAGACGCCGAATGCCTTTCGCCAGGCCGGTGTCTCCTGATCGCGGGGCAAGCCCGCTCCCACAGCGGCCGGTGGGAGCGGGCTTGCCCCGCGAAAAAGATTCTGACTTTTCCGCAACCTGCAGAAATTTCTTAACAATTCCCTCCGCCCGACCACCAGCCCCAACCAACAACAAACGCAACCTATTGATATATAACGCTTTAAATCCTGGCACGCATTTTGAGAGAGGCTGCCCAGGCGTCGCTGCACGGCGCCAGCCCCATAACAATAAGGTTGACCCTCTCATGTTCAAACACGCCCCGCTGCACCTCGCTACCAGTCTGTTGCTGTGCGCCTCTGCCTGGCAGGCGCAGGCCACTGAAGGCGGTATTTCCTCATGGCCCATGGGTATCGAGATTTACGGCATGGGTATCCTGCCGCCACCGGGTACCTACGGCCAGATTTTCGTCGGCAACTACCTGGCCGACAGTCTGCGCGACAACAGTGGCGCCAAGGCTGCCGATATCGACCTGCGCGTTACCACCCTGGTCCCACGTTTTGTCTGGGTAACCGAACAGAAAGTACTCGGCGGCGATCTGGGCTTCCATGCCCTGCTGCCGTTGAACGACATGCGCCTGAACGTCAAAGGTGGCCCGCACGATCACAAGCGCGGCATCGGTGATGCGCACCTGGGGCCGGTGATCGGCTTTCATCCCAGTGAAAAACTGCACATCGCCACCGGTGTCGATTTCGTCCTGCCCACCGCCAGCGAATACGACGAGGACGACCTGATCAACCTCGGCAACAACTACTACACCGTGCAAGGTGTGCTGGCGATGACCTACCTGGACCCGGCCGGCCTGAATGCCGATGTGCGCCTGATGTACGACTACAACTTCGAAAACCGCGCCACCAACTACCAGTCAGGCCGCGAATTGCACGCCGACTACACCCTCGGCTGGGGCCTGGGCAACGGCTGGGTGATCGGCGTCGGCGGCCACGCCTATCAGCAGGTCAGCGACGACAAGTGCAGCGCTGCCGACTGCTCAGCGGCGGCCCTGGTCGACGCCACCGACGGCAACCGCGGCCGCTCGTTCTCCATCGGTCCCGCCGTGCAGTACAGCAGCAAGCAAGGCTGGATGTTCAGCGCCAAATGGCAAGACGAATCCGGCGTACGTAACCGCGCCGAGGGGCAAACCTACTGGCTCAAATTCACCACAGCACTGTAACCGGTAACCGGTGGTACAGGTCAGCTCCCCTTGAGCCGGTAGCTGACCTGCGCACGGCTCATACCGAGCATCTGCGCCGCTGCCGTGACATTACCACCCGAGCGCTCCAGCGCCAGGCGCACCAGGCGCCGTTCAATGTCCTCCAGCGACGTGCCCAGCACCCGCTCCTGCCCGGCAAAGAACGCCTGCAGGCTGGCCAGCTCAGGCGCACTGGCATCCGCTGATTCCGGCGCATCTTCAGTGACTGGCGGGCGTGCCTGCGGTTGCGCCGTTTCGACGGCCAGACGCCCCTCACCGGTCAAACCGATGGCCGACTCCATCAATGACGCTCCCGCTTCCGCCAGGTGCACCACATCGATCACCTCTCCATCGCTGGCGGCGATCACTCCACGCTCCACCAGGTTCTGCAATTCGCGGATATTGCCAGGGAAACGGTAGGTCAGCAGCGCATTGACCAGGCGCATGCTGAATCCCGCCAGTTGGCGGCCATGGCGTTGACTGAAGCGATGCAGGAAGTAGCTCATCAGTAACGGGATGTCTTCACGGCGCTCGCGCAGCGGTGGCAAGTGAATAGGGAAGACGTTCAGGCGATAGAACAGGTCTTCACGAAAACGCCCGGCTTCGACCTCGCGGCGCAAGTCCAGGTTGGTGGCGGCAATCACCCGCACATCAACCTGAATCGCCGAGGTGCCACCGACCCGCTCGATCTCGCCTTCCTGCAAGGCGCGCAGGATCTTGCTCTGGGCATGCAGGCTCAAGGTGCCGATTTCATCGAGAAACAGCGTCCCGCCATTGGCCCGTTCGAAACGCCCCGGGCGCGAACGCTCGGCGCCGGTAAAGGCGCCGCGCTCAACCCCGAACAGCTCGGCTTCGATGAGGTTTTCCGGCAGCGTTGCACAGTTCAGCGCCACCATCGGGATGTGCTGACGGCGGCTGGCCTGGTGCAGCGTGTGTGCGAACAACTCTTTGCCCACCCCCGACTCGCCGGTCAGCAACACCGTCGCCTGGGTCGGCGCCACCCGCTGCAACAACTGGCTGGCGGCGACGAAGCTGGCGGAAATCCCCACCAACTGTTTGGCATCGGTCGGCACCTCCAGCTCTGCCACCCGGGTATCGACCGCCGAGGTATAGGTGCTGCGGCTGAGAAAGTCACCAGGGTCGAGGTAGGCCAGATCGACATCGATGTCTTCCCACTGCTCGGCCGGCTTGCCGACGATCCGGCAGGCGGCATGGCCCATCGCCCGGCACTGCAGCTCACGAAACACCACCAGGCGACCGAGCAGCGAGGAGGCATAACCACTGGCATAGCCGATCTCCATCCAGCAGGCGGGCTCGCCACCCAGGCCATAGGCGGCGATGTGCTCATCCACTTCCAGCGAGTTGTGCCAGAGAAACTCCGAGTAGAAATGACCAACGCTTGAATCGATCTCGAAGCGCACCACCTCGACATTGACCATGCCTTCGAGCATGTGCAGGCGTGGCCCTGCGCTGTAGAGGCTGGCGTGATCACCCTCGGGCCATTGCTCGCTGACCTGCGCGGCATCGCGGGCACCGGCTTGCCAGCCGATGCGGGTAAGCAGACCGCGGGCCTTGTCCAGGCCCAGCGCCTCGATCAGTTCGCGGCGGATTGCGCCGAAGGCTGAGCCTTGCAGCAGCATCATGCGCTGGCCACACAACCAGATACTGCCGTCTTGCGGAGCAAAGGCCACCGACTGCGCCAGTTGTTCGGCCGAGGGCAGTCCGCTACTGCCGAACTGGCTGGTACGGTCGACGATCAGGCTTTTCTGACGGCCCAATACCTGTTTGAAAAAGTCTTCATCCACGGCGCGGCCAGCTTTGCCAGGCTTTGTAGTTGTCATAGGCAATATCAACGGCAGAAGTTAAGCCTGCAGTATGCCCCCCACTGCCGCCGGGTCAATTAGCCAGTCAGCCTAGGGCCGCCCTGAACTGCCTTAGTGGCCGATTACCGCCCGGATTTTGCAATCGCCGGCCAACGTCGAGCTTTCTGCAATCGGCGACTTCTCTGCATAAAAATTCGCACCTGCTCTCTGCACATTGCTGTGCTCGAATCACAAAATATCCATATCTATTTGTTTTTATTGGTTTTTCTACACAAAGCCGGAGGTGGCACGATAGTTGTTATGGGCTGTTCATCGAAACCCTTTCGACACAACAAGAGAGAAGCCGATGACCCCTACCCGCCCTGCCTACCAGAATCTTCACCTGCAGCCGTTGGCCGGACAATGGCGTGCGGGCAGCGCCGAGCGTTCGCTGACGGTGCTCGACCCGTACAACCAGCAACAGCTGCTGGAGATCCCCTTGGCCAACCGTGACGACCTCGACGCGGCCTACCACCGTGCGCATCAGGTCCAGACCGAATGGGCCGCGCAGTCGCCTGCAGCACGCAGCCAGGTGATGCTCCAAGCCGTACACATTTTCGATGAACGCCGCGAAGAGATCATTGACTGGATCATCCGCGAATCCGGCAGCACGCGGATCAAAGCCCAGATCGAATGGGGCGCCGCCCGCGCCATCACCCTCGAGTCGGCGAGCCTGCCCAGCCGCGTGCACGGGCGTATCGTCAACTCCAATGTGCCCGGCAAAGAAAGCCGTGTGTACCGCAAGCCGCTGGGGGTGATCGGGGTGATCAGCCCGTGGAACTTCCCCTTGCACCTGACCGCACGCTCCCTGGCACCGGCCTTGGCCCTGGGCAACACCGTGGTGGTCAAACCGGCCAGCGACACCCCGGTCAGCGGCGGTCTGCTGCTGGCGCGCATCTTCGAAGAAGCCGGCTTGCCCGCCGGGGCGTTGAGCGTGGTGGTGGGTGCCGGTGCCGAGATCGGCGATGCGTTTGTCGAGCACCCGGTGCCAGCCTTCATTTCGTTCACCGGCTCCACCCAGGTCGGTCGCAACATCGGCCGCATCGCCAGCGGCGGTGAGCACCTCAAGCATTTAGCGCTGGAACTGGGCGGCAACAGCCCGTTCGTGGTGCTGGCCGATGCCGATGTGGAACAGGCGGTCAATGCCGCGGTGGTGGGCAAGTTCCTGCACCAGGGCCAGATCTGCATGGCGGTCAACCGCATCATCGTTGAACAGCCGCTGCTCGAAGCCTTCACCCAGCGCTTTGTCGAGCGGGTCAAAGCCCTGCCCTGCGGCGACCCGAGCCTGCCTGGCACGGTGATCGGCCCGGTGATCAACGCCCGCCAGTTGGCCGGTCTGCAGGAAAAAATTGCCACGGCACACGCCGAAGGCGCCCAACTGCTGCTCGGTGGCGAGGCCCAGGGCAATGTGCTGCCACCGCATGTGTTCGGCAATGTCAGCGCCGATATGGACATCGCTCACGAAGAGATCTTCGGTCCGTTGGTGGGGATCCAGGCCGCACGCGATGCCGAACATGCCCTGGAGCTGGCCAATCGCAGTGAATACGGGCTGTCCAGCGCAGTGTTCAGCGCCAGCCTGGAGCGTGGCGTGCAGTTCGCCCAGCGCCTGCATGTCGGCATGACCCACATCAACGACATCCCGGTCAACGACGAACCCAACGCGCCATTCGGCGGCGAGAAAAACTCGGGCCTGGGCCGTTTCAACGGCGACTGGGCCATCGACGAGTTCACCACTGATCACTGGATCAGCGTGCAACACCAACCGCGTCACTACCCGTTCTGATTGCTACGCCTACACCCGATAACAATAAGGAGTCCGCAATGTCCCTACTGCCCAAGCCCCAGGCTGTGCGACGGACCATCACCAGTTGCCTTGCCCTACCGTTGATTGTGCTTGCCGGCACGGCCGCCGCCGATGGCGATGGCGTGTGGAAAGGCGGTGAAAATGTCTATGCCAAAGTCTGCGGCCATTGCCATGAAGGCCAGGTCGGCCCGCAGATCACCGGCCGGCAATTGCCACCTGAGTACATCAGCGCCGTGGTACGCAACGGCTTTCGTGCCATGCCCGCCTTCCCGGCCTCGTTCATCGACGACAACGCCTTGCGCCAGATGGCCGAGTACATTTCCAAATCGCCTGCGCCAGCGGCCAAACCCTGAGGGCAGTGTGATGATGAATGTCGAACGTCGTTCGCTGCTCAAGGGCATGGCCCTGGGCGGCCTGGCCGGTGCTGCCCTGGGCAGCTCCAGCCTGAGCCTGGCCAATAGCGTGCTGGGCCCATCAAGCCAGCCGCACGCTGCGAGCCTGGCGATTGTCAGCGCGCAGGTTGCCCGCAGTGCCTTCGTCCACGGCCTGCAGGCCAGCCCGGCTACCCCTGAGCTACAGATCATGGCCAGCGGCCTGGACCTGGCGCAGCTACAAGGCCTGCAACAACGCCTGAGCAGCGGCCAGCCCCAGCGCCTGATCGGCCTGGTCGACGATGCCAGCGCCGCGCTGATCATCGACCTGGCGCGCAGCGCCGGCGCGCGCGTCCAGTGGCTCGGCCAACACAGCGCCAGTGCCGGGCACTCCCGTCATCGCCTGCTCAGTGCCCAGACCGCACACGGCTGCGCCTTGCACCTGGGGCAGCAGCTCAACCGCTGCGGCCATGGCTTCGAGCTGCACGAGCAGCGCCTGCACAGCCCGGCGCCGGCCTTGCAGCTGACCTCGGCCAATCGCCAGGGCGGTGACCAATGGGCCGCCACCCTGGGTTACGCCCTGGCGGTGCTGGGCAGCACCGACACCGGCCAGGCCCCGCTGATTGCCCGCCGCGCACCGGCACTGACCGGCACCTACGTGTCGTTCTCGATCCACGTCTGAAGGATTCCAACATGAGCCAAGCAACTGCCACTCCCTTGCTGCCTCGCGGCGTCGATGCTGCCCACTTCGAGCAAGCCCTTGCCCAGTTCCGTGCCCTGCTGGGCGAGGACAATGTGCTGGTCAAGGATGAACAGCTGATCCCTTACAACAAGATCATGATGGCCGTGGACAACGCCGAACATGCCCCCGCCGCTGCCGTCACCGCGACCACGGTGGAACAGGTGCAAGGCGTGGTGAAGATCTGCAACCAGTTCAAGATCCCGGTGTGGACCATCTCCACCGGGCGTAACTTCGGTTACGGATCGGCCGCACCGGGCCAACGCGGCCAGGTGATTCTTGACCTGAAAAAAATGAACAAGATCCTGCATGTCGACCCTGAACTGTGCACCGCGCTGGTCGAGCCGGGGGTGACCTACCAGCAGCTTTACGACTACATCCAGGAGCACAAGCTGCCGCTGATGCTGTCGTTCTCGGCGCCTTCGGCGATTGCCGGACCGCTGGGCAACACCATGGACCGCGGTGTGGGTTACACCCCTTATGGCGAACACTTCCTCATGCAGTGCGGCATGGAAGTGGTGTTGGCCAATGGCGACGTCTACCGCACCGGCATGGGCGGGGTCAAAGGCGACAACGCCTGGCAGGTGTTCAAGTGGGGCTACGGCCCAACCCTGGACGGCATGTTCACCCAGGCCAACTACGGTATTTGCACCAAGATGGGTTTCTGGCTGATGCCCAAGCCACCGGTGTTCAAACCTTTCGAAATCAAGTTCGACAACCCGTCGGACATTGCCGAGATCGTTGAATTCATCCGCCCGCTGCGCATCGCCCAGGTGATCCCCAACTCGGTGGTGATCGCCGGTGTGCTGTGGGAAGCGTCGACCTGCAATACCCGCCGCAGTGATTACACCAGCGAGCCGGGTGCCACCTCCGACGCGATCCTCAAGCAGATCCAGAAAGACAAAAACCTCGGCGCCTGGAACGTCTACGCCGCCCTCTACGGCACCCAGGAACAGGTCGATGTGAACTGGCAGATCGTCACTGGAGCCCTCAAGCAATTGGGCAAGGGCCGTATCGTCACCCAGGAAGAAGCCGGTGAAACCCAGCCGTTCAAGTACCGCGCACAGCTGATGTCAGGCGTGCCTAACTTGCAGGAATTCGGCCTGTACAACTGGCGTGGCGGTGGTGGTTCGATGTGGTTTGCGCCGGTCAGCCAGGCACGCGGCAGCGAGTGCGACAAACAGCAAGCGCTGGCGAAAAAGATCCTCAACAAACACGGCCTGGACTACGTCGGTGAGTTCATCGTCGGCTGGCGCGACATGCACCATGTCATCGACGTGCTGTACGACCGCAGCAACCCGGAAGAAACCCAACGCGCCAACGCTTGTTTTGCCGAGCTGCTGGATGTGTTCGAGCAAAACGGCTACGCCGTGTACCGCGTCAACACCGCGTTCCAGGAGCGCGTTGCGCAGAGCTATGGCCCGGTCAAACGCAAGGTCGAGCACGCGATCAAACGCGCACTGGACCCGAACAACATCCTCGCCCCGGGCAAATCCGGGATCGACTTGAACAACCCGTTCTAAGCCCTTGCTAGCCCGCCAGGTTGCACCTGGCGGGCGACTTTCGTTGACAGGAACACCGATGATCGACAAACACCTGCTCACTGCCTGCGCCTTGCTGCTGGCTGCCCCGCTGTGCCTGGCCGAAGGTGACGCCACCCAGGGCAAAGCCCTGTTCAATGGCCAATGTGGTTTCTGCCACAGCACCGAAGCCGGCAAACACCTGATGGGCCCAAGCCTGCATGGCGTGGCCGGCAGTGCTAGCGCCCAAGTTGCGGGCTTCAACTACTCGGCAGCACTCAAAGGCAGCCAGCTGCGCTGGGATGACGCCAACCTCGACCGCTGGCTGACAGGCCCGGCCACGGTGGTACCAGGCAACATGATGATGTTCCCAGGACAAGCCGACGCCCAGGCCCGGCGCAACCTGATTGCGTACCTGAAAACCCTCAAGTAATACGCTGGCGTGCTGCTGCACCACGGCAACAGCACGCCGCTTCTACCCTTCGACTGCGCCAACAGGATCTATAATCACGGCTCATTTGCCGTTGGAACCTCTGATGTCGCAATCGCCCGCCACACCGAAACCCCGGCGTTTTCTTCCGCAAGCCTGCGCACGCCCACGGCGCATGGTGATCCTGTGTTTTCTCATCGCCTTTGCCATCACCCTGGTGCTTGCCGGGCGCCAGTACTACCAGCTGCAACAACACGAATTGCAAGTGCGCGAGCATGGTCTGCAGCTGCAGGCGCTGGCCATCGAAACGGTGGTATTCAGTGGTAAAAACCAGCTGCAATTTTTGCGCAACATCGCCGAGCGGATGTTGATCGAAGCGCACAGCCAGCCGCAAGTGCGCCACACCGACGTCATCACCTCGGCCCTGCGCAACAGCCAGCAACCGCTCTGGGGGCTGGCGGTGCCGAAGTCCGATGCGCCGGTGCGCGCCATCAGCGATGCCACGGCGGCAGACATCCCCGGTCTGAGCCGCGACCCCCAGCAGTTGCAAGAAGACCTGCACTTGTCACGGGTCATGAGCCAGCTGCTGCCCGCGCAGATTCAGAGTGAGCCCGTCCTGGCGCGGATCATGTTCCTCGCCACCTCCGGCGTGGTAGTCGCCTACCCTGCGCTCAGGGATGAGCAACTGGAGCCGATTCTGCGCAAATTCACCAGTTCGCCGCTGATGGAACTGAACCGGGCCAATATCGAAGACCTCGACATCGCTTTCTATCCGTTGCCCGACAGCAACCTCGGCACCATGCCGCATGTGCTGCTGAGCACGCCGGTGTACCTCAATGCCGTGATGCGCGGCGCACTGATCTACGACGTACCGCAGACCAAGTTTCAGAGCTTTCTCTACCAGTCCACGCGCAGTGACGAACAGCATGCCCTGATCGACGATGAAGGCAAGCTGGTTGCTTCCAGTGACCAGGTGTTCAAATCGCCCAGTGAAGACTGGCTGTCGAGCCTACCGGCCTCCAAGGTGCGCATCACCGTGCCGATGCTGTTTCAGCGCGACCATGGCACGCTGAAACTCGAAGAGGGTTACTTGCAGTTCCGTGAACTGCAAGGCATTGACCTGATGCTGGTCAACTACATCAGCACTGGCGACTTGCGCACGGCGGTGAACCAGCAGATCGACGTGCTGTTCTTTGCGATCTGGTTGCTGCTGGCGTTGTTGATGTTTTTCACCCTGTACATCGTTGATCGCCTGTTCAAAGGCCAACTGCGCCTGAACCGTCAATTGCGTGAGATGGGCCTGGTCGATGGCCTGACCCAACTGGCCAACCGCCGGCGCTTGCAATCGGACTTCGGCGGTTTGCTCCGGCGTCTGCGCGACGATCAGCCGGTGGCGTTGTGGATGCTCGACATCGACCGCTTCAAGAACATCAACGACACCTGGGGCCACAGTGCCGGTGACGAGGTGATCAAACACCTGGCCACCTTGTGCCGGGCGCTGGTGCGCCCGCAAGACCTGGTGGTGCGCTATGGCGGTGAAGAGTTCTGTGTACTGATGCCTGACACCACGTTGGCCGATGCCACGCAAATCGCCGAGCGCTTGCGAGTCGCTACCGCACAGTCAGTCTGCGTGCCCGAAGCGGGCACGCTGCTGGCCGGTGCGCCGTCACTGGAGGTTCACCTGACGGTTTCCATCGGCGTGGCGGAATTGCGCAGCGATGGCTGCGAGGGCCTGGAAGACCTGGTCGCCACGGCAGACCGGCGCCTGTACGCCGCAAAAACAGGCGGCCGAAACCAAGTCATCAACCACGACTGAAACCGCCAGTAGGAGCGGGCTTGCCCCGCGATGCGATGTGACAGACAGATCGCTATCGCGGGGCAAGCCCGCTCCTACCGGGCAAAAAATGCGCGGGCATTGTCTTCCAGGCTTTCCAGGTGGTAACCGCCCTCCTGGACGATCAGGCACGGTACGCCCAGGCCACGAATCCGCTCGCCCAAGGCAGCAAAGCCGTCACGGGTGACCGCAACCTTGCTTTGCGGGTCCAGTTCGTAGATGTCGAAGCCCAGCGACAACACCAGCACCTCGGCGCCGAAACCGGTCACTGCTGCCAGGGCTACGTCCAGCTGGCTGAGGAAGTCTGCCTCACTGGCACCATGCGCCATCGGCAGGTTGAGGTTGTAGCCCTCACCCGCACCCTGGCCACGCTCTTCGGCAAAACCCGCGACCGCCGGGTAGAAGTTGGTGGGGTCGCCATGCACCGAGACGTACAGCACATCGTCTCGTTCGTAGAAGATTTCCTGAATGCCCTGGCCGTGATGCATGTCGGTGTCGAGCACGGCCACACGGCTGTAGCGTTCGCGCAGTACCTGGGCGGCGATCGCGGCGTTGTTCAGGTAGCAGAAACCACCCGCCGCTTCCGCGCGGGCGTGATGCCCTGGCGGGCGGCACAAGGCATAGGCCGCAGGTTCACCGTCAAGCAGGGCCTTGGCCCCCGCCACTGCGCTTTGCGCTGACCAGTAGGCCGAACGCCAGGTCTGCTCGCCCACCGGGCAACTGCCATCGGCAAGGTAACGGGCCGCCTGGGCCAGCACGCCACGCAAGGCGTTGGGCTCAGGCACGAAGATGTTCGACATCACCTCATCGCCCCAGTCTTCGGGGATCTCCTTCCAGCGCTGGTGCGCCTCCTGGAGAAAGCTCAGGTAGGCCGCGCCATGTACCGCCAGCAGTGGCTGCAGGCCGGCATCGTTTGGCTGGACGATGTCAAAACCCATGCTATGCGCGGCCTGTAGCAGACGTTGAGCTCGCTCGGGCACTTCCTGAGGTGTGCGCATCTGGCCGCGCGAGTAGTAGCTGCGCGGATGGTGCAGAAGTTGTTCCGGGTGGAAATAGCAACGCATGGATTTCTCCTTATTCGACACGACCGGCACGGGCCAACACGGCGTTGAGCAGCACATCGGCGCCTTGGCGTACGTCCTCGGGCAGCACATCTTCGGCTTCGTTATGGCTCAAGCCGCCGACACAGGGGATGAACACCATCGCTGTCGGGCAGTAGCGCGCCAGCAGAATAGCGTCGTGTCCAGCGCCGCTGACAATCGATTGCTGGGCGTAACCCAGGCCATCGACTGCCGCCTGCACCGCAGCCACACACGCGCTATCGAACGGCGTTGCCGGGCTGACCCAGTGGCGGCTGATGCTGACGTTCAGGCCACGCTGGGCAGCGATAGCGTGCAGGCGGCTAGTGACCTGCTGTTCCATGTCGGCAATGGCCGTGTCGCGGTGATGACGCAGGTCGACGGTGAACTGCACGCGCCCGGGAATGGTGTTGCGCGACGACTTGCTGATGCTCAGTTCGCCCACCGTGGTCAGCCCTTGGGGGGCAAATTCACTGGCCAACTGTTCAATTGCCTGGATCATCGGCGCGGCGCCATACAGGGCATCTTTGCGCAGCGGCATCGGCGTGGTGCCGGCGTGCGCAGCCATGCCTTCGACCTGCACGTCGAGCCAACGAATGGCCTGGCCACCGCTGACCACACCAATGCTCTTGGCGTTGTCTTCAAGAATCGGGCCCTGCTCGATGTGCGCTTCGAAATAGGCATCCACCGCACCGCCCAAAGGCCGCGTGCCGGCATAGCCGGTGCGCTGCAACGCCTCGGCAACGCTGACACCCTCGGCATCGCGCACCGCCAGGGCGTCTTCAAGTTTCATCGTGCCGGTGAACACCGCCGAGCCGAACATCGCCGGGGTGAAACGCGCACCCTCTTCGTTGGTCCACACCGCCACTTCCAGCGGCTTGCGCGTCTGGATCTGCAGGTCATTGAGGCAGCGCACCACCTCAAGCCCGGCCAGCACACCGTAGACACCGTCGAAACGCCCACCCTCAGGCTGGGTGTCGAGGTGGCTGCCGATCATCACCGGGGCGGCCTGCGGGTCGCTGCCTGGGCGGCGGGCGAAGAGGTTGCCAATCGGGTCAACGCTCAGCGTCATGCCTGCTTCGCGGCACCAGTGGGCAAACAGTTCACGTCCGGCTTTGTCTTCTTCACTCAAGGCCAGGCGGCAGCTGCCGCCACGGGCCGTCGCACCGATTTCGGCCATGGCCATCAGGCTCGCCCACAGGCGTTCGCCGTTGCTTTTCAACATCGCAACTACTCCAGTATTCATTGACAGATCAGGCCATTTCCAGGCGGTGGGCGGCGGCGTGGCGGCGCGCCAGGGCCAGTACGCAAAGCAACGAGATGGCAGCAATCACGCTGTAGAACAGCGCCATCGGCCACCACTGGCCAACAAACTTGTGCGCCAGCCACGTGCCGACCAAGGGCGTCAGGCCACCGGCAATCGCACCGCACACCTGATAGGCCATGGAGATCGCGGTGTAGCGCACGCGGGTCTCGAACATGCCGCTGACGTAACCGGCGATCACCGCATAGAACGACGCCATGCACACCACCGCCAGGGCGATACCGACAATGATCAGCGGCGCCTGGCCGGAACTGACCAGCACGAACATCGGGTACGGCGAGGCCATGGCCAGCAGCGACACCAGGCAGAGGAAGCGCGTGGCGCCGATCTTCTCTGCCACCCAGGCCGCCAGCGGCTGGATGCAGAACTGAATGATCGCCACCACGAACAGGCACTCGAGAATCAACGAGCGTGGCAAGGCCAGTTGCTGGGTGCTGTAGGCAATCATGAAGGTGTTGGTGAAATACACCCCGGCGATGCCCAGGGTATTGGCGCCGATACACAGCAGCAGCGGGCGCCAGGCGGTACGCAGTACTTCCATCACCGGTGCCTGCTCTTTGCGCTTGGCCTTGCTGGCCTGTTCACGGCTGGCGAGGAATTCTGGTGATTCATTGACCCCCAGGCGAATCGCCAGGCCCACCAGCAGCAACAGTGCACTGGCCAGGAACGGCAAGCGCCAGCCCCAGCTCATCAGGTCTTCCTCGGGCAGGCGGGTGACGGCGCTGAAGGCCAGCAGCGACAGGATCAAGCCCGCCGGGCTGCCCAACTGGGCGAACGAGGCAAAGAAGTTACGGCGGCCCTTGGGTGCGTGCTCACCGGCCATCAGCACCGCCCCGCCCCATTCACCACCTACGGCAATGCCCTGGACGATACGCAGCAGAATCAACAACACCGGCGCCGTGGCACCAATCTGTGCATAGGTCGGCAACAAGCCAATGCACACGGTGACCACGCCCATCATCAACAGGGTAATCACCAAGGATTTCTTGCGCCCGATACGGTCGCCAATATGGCCAAACACAATGCCGCCCAGGGGCCGGGCGAAAAAGCCCACGGCGAAGGTGCCGAAAGCGGCCATGGTGCTGAACAGTTTGTCGTCGGAGGGGAAGAACAAGGCGCCGAACACCAAAGCGGCGGCGGTGGCATAAATGTAAAAGTCGTACCACTCGATCATGGTTCCGATAAAGGCGGCAGCGGCAGCCCGGCGAGGCTGGGGCGATGCGGTAGGCGTCATGGGTCAGGCTCCTTTGATTATTTTTCTGGCAGGAGGGAACGGTGCGTTCGGGCGTTCTCGATGACGCCTGTATGACCACGATTTTTCGTCTGCAGGCTATGATTAGTCAATTTTCTATTTATTATTCACACTATTAACCGCCCTTATATTTAAACCCCAGGACCCTGCCATGCCTGACCGCTTGCTCAACGACCGTCTGGACTGGAACCTGCTGCGCACCTTTCGCGTCATCGGCCAGGAGCTGAGTATCAGCCGGGCTGCCGCGCGCCTGCACCTGACGCAACCGGCGGTGAGCCAGGCGCTCAAGCGTCTGGAAGAACAACTGGGGCGCCAGCTCATCGCCCGCCGCGGCCCACGCTTTGCGCTAACCGAAGTGGGCGAGCAGATTTTCCACCTGGCAGGTGAAATCTACGGGCAAATGTCTCAGGTCAGTGGTGTGCTGGAGCAACCGGCCGACGAAGTGATCGGCAAAGTGCGCCTGCTGATGATCAGCCGGATCGCCTGCGAACGGTTCGACAGCTTCCTCGCCGACTTCCACCGCCAGCATCCACGGGTTGATCTGGAAATCGACGTGATGCGCAGTTCCGACATCGTCAGCGCCCTGCAGGAAAAAACCGCGACCCTTGGCCTGAGCCTCAACCGCCGCCCTCAGCCGCGCCTGGAACAGCGCCTGTTCCTGCGCCAGCGCTACGCCTTTTTCTGTGGCAAACACCATGGATTGTTCGGCAAACAGGACGTTGCCGAGGGCGACCTGCAGCGGGAAAACTTCGTCAGTTTTGCCAGTGACCAGATTGGCGGCATGCTCTCGCCGCTGACCATTTTCCGTGACCAACAGGGCTTCAGTGGGCGCATCGTTGCCACTTCACCGAGCCTTGAAGAAGTGCGCCGCTTGGTCATTGCCGGGTACGGTGTTGGCTGCCTGCCCGCCCACGTGGTGGCTGAGGACGTTGCAGCGGGCTTGCTCTGGCCCTTGCCACCGCATGAGGGCATTGCCGATGTCGACATTCACCTGCTGTGGAACCGCGAGCAACGCATGAGCCGCGCTGAAGCGGTGTTTCTCGAAGCCCTGCAGGCAACCTTGTTGTAGGGGCGGCGATGCGACTTGACCCGCGATCGCAATCCTTCAGTCACATCGCATCGCGGGGCAAGCCCGCTCCCACAAAAAAAGACCGATATCTGTGTCAAATTTATTCGACATCCAATGAAATCCGAATAACGCCAAGACCTTTGGTTTAGAGCACCTAATGCACGATAACGGGCGCAAGCCCGACACAATCCAGTAACAATTTGTCAGAATTTAATTGACACACCACATCACACTTTCTATTTTCCCTCTGCCTCACCGCTGCAAAAAAAGAATAATTCCAAATACATACGGGCAAGTGCCATTCATGATGCCAGTCTCTTCACGCGCACCTAAGCAGCAGAACAAAGGACCCGTTCTCACCGTTTCACCCCGCCAGACAGCGATTGCAAGCGCCCGCTCCTTCCGGACTCAGGAGCACGCTCAGCATGCACAGTAACAGCACCAGCGCTGCCGGCAGCCAATTCAAAAAGTCTCTGAAACTCTGGCAGGTGGTCATCATCGGCCTGGCCTACATCGCGCCAATGACCGTGTTCGATACCTTCGGCATTGTCTCCGGCATCACCGATGGTCATGTGCCAAGCGCCTATGTGCTGGCCCTGCTCGGCATCCTCTTCACGGCGGTGAGCTACGGCACCCTGGTGCGGCGCTTCCCCGAATCCGGTTCGGCCTATACCTATACCCGCCGGGCGATCAACCCGCATGTCGGCTTTCTGGTCGGCTGGTCGTCGCTGCTCGACTACCTGCTGCTGCCGATGGTCAACGCCTTGCTGGCCAAACTCTACCTGTCGGTGATGTTCCCGGAAGTGCCGGCCTGGGCCTGGGTGGTGGGCTTTGTCACCATCATGAGCCTGATCAACATCCGCAGCATCACCCTGGTGGCCAACTTCAACACCCTGTTCGTCGCCATTCAGGCGGTCATCATCGGCGTGTTTATCTACCTGACCATTCGCGGTCTGCACAACGGCGAAGGTCTGGGCACCTCGTGGAGCCTGTTGCCGTTCGCCGGTGAGGACACCCACCTCAATGCCCTGGTCGCTGGCGCCACCATTCTGTGCTTCTCGTTCCTGGGCTTCGATGCGGTCACCACCCTGTCGGAAGAAACCGAAAACGCAGAGAAAGTCATCCCCCGCGCGATCTTCCTGATTGCCCTGATCGGTGGCCTGGTGTTCATCGTCGTGTCGTTCTACATCCAGTCGTTTTTCCCCAACATGGACCGCTTCCAGGATCACGAAGCCGCCCTGCCGGAAATCGCCCTGTATGTCGGCGGCAAGCTGTTCCAGTCGATTTTCATCTGCTGCACCTTCATCAACACCCTGGCCTCCGGCCTGGCCTCGCAAGCCAGCGTGTCGCGCCTGCTGTATGTGATGGGCCGCGACAACGTCATCCCCAAACGCTACTTCGGCCGCCTGCACGGCAAGTGGAAAACCCCAGCGATCAACATTGTGATTGTCGGGTTCATCTCACTGTCGGCGATTTTCTTCGACCTGGTGACCGCCACTTCGGTGATCAACTTCGGTGCGCTGGTCGCCTTCAGCTTTGTGAACCTTTCGGTCATCGTGCACTGCTACATGCGTGAAGGCCGCAACAAGACCTTGCTCGACAAGTTCAAGTACCTAATGGTCCCGACCATTGGCTTTTGCATCATCGCCATCCTCTGGCTGGACCTTGATGAACACTCGCTACTGTTTGGCGGCGTGTGGGCGGCGTTAGGGGTGCTGTACCTGGCCTACCTGACCAAAGCCTTCAAGGTTGCGCCACCGAGTTTCATTGCCGAGTAACTACCATGACCAATGGCCCGTCGATTTCGATGGGCCTTTTACTGTCCACTACCCTTAAAACTACAAGGACGTCACCATGCTGCTGCGCCGCCTGCTCATTCAATGGAAGATCACCCTGCTCGCCGGCTTGTGCCTGTTGACCATCGTGGGGGTGCTGATGGCGGCAGCGCTGTTTCAGTCCAGTCGCAGCGCGGCATTGGTGAACAGCGCCAGCACGCAGATGCTTGAGCAGAACGCGCGCCTGCGCTTGCAAACCTATGCGCAACTGCAAGCGGTGCGCATCCAACGCTACTTCAAGGACGCCTACCTGTATGGCAATGGCGTCTCTCACCTGATGATGGTGCTCAAGACCCAGGGTGGCGATAACCTGCGTCAGCAGCTCACCGAGCAAGCCCGGACGGCACTGGCAGAGAACCCGGAACTGCTGGGCCTGTACCTGGTGTTTCTACCCGGTGCGCTAGATGGCAAGGACGCAGCCTTCATCGATCAAGCAGCGCTCGGCAGCAATGAAAGCGGACGTTTCTCGCTGTACTGGTCGCAACCGCAACCGGGCCAGCTGGAGTCGGAGGCCATGCCAGAGTCGATGCTGGCCGATACCAGCCTTGGCGCTAACGGTTTCGCTTACAACCGCTGGCTAACCTGCCCGCTGGAAAGCGGCGAAGCCTGTGTTATCGACCCTTACTTCGACACCGTCGGCGACCGCACGCCGCTGATGACCAGCATCGCCATCCCGCTCAAGCAAGACGGCAAAGTGATTGGCGTGATGGGCCTGGATATCAGCCTCGACAACCTGCAGCAATTGAGCCTGGACGGCCGCCAGGACCTGTTCGACGGCAACGGCCAGGTCAGTATCGTCAGCCCCGCTGGCCTGCTGGCCGGGCACAGCCGCGACGGCAAGCAGCTGAGCAAAAAAATCGAAGAGGTGTTCGGCCAGCAAGCCAGTGCCCTGGCGCAACAGATGCGCGCGGGCAAGGCGGCTGAAGTGAACGACAATGGCATGCTTCAGGTCAGCCAGTCGTTTGCCCCGGTGCCGGGCGCGCAGCCGTGGAGCGTGTTGCTGGAAGTCCCTGAGCAGGTGCTGCAAGCGCCCGCCCTTGAGCTCACCACACGCCTTGATGCGCATAGCAACAGCGCCAACCTCAACAGTTTGCTGATGGCCCTGGGTGCTGTGGTGCTGGGCCTGATCGTGATCTGGATGACCGCACGCGGAGTGACCCGGCCGATCCTCGGCGTGGCAGCGATGCTCAAAGACATTGCCAGTGGCGAAGGCGACCTGACCCGCCGCCTGGACTACGTCGGCAAGGATGAACTGGGTGAACTGGTCAGTTGGTTCAACCGCTTCCTCGACAAGCTGCAACCGGTGATCGCCGACGTCAAAGCCTCGGTACAGGATGCACGCGGCACCGCTGACCAGTCGGCCGCAATTGCCAGCCAGACCAGCGCCGGCATGCAGCAGCAATACCGCGAAGTCGACCAGGTGGCCACTGCCTCGCAAGAGATGAGCGCTACCGCCCAGGACGTCGCCCGCAACGCAGCGCAAGCTGCCGAAGCGGCACGCGGTGCCGACCTGGCCACCCGCGAAGGCCTGGAACTGATCCGCACCACCAGCCGCGCCATCGAACAGCTGGCCTGTGAAATGAACGCGGGGATGGAAGAAGTACAACAGCTGGCCAGCCGTAGCGAGCAGATCGGCTCAGTGCTTGAAGTGATTCGCGCGATTGCCGAGCAAACCAACCTGCTGGCCTTGAATGCCGCCATTGAAGCGGCACGCGCCGGCGAGGCCGGGCGCGGTTTTGCGGTGGTGGCCGATGAAGTGCGCAGCCTGGCCAAGCGTACCCAGGATTCGGTCGAGGAGATTCGCACCGTGATCGAAGGCCTGCAACAAGGTACACGCGAGGTGGTCGGTTCGATGCACAGCAGTCACCGCCAGGCTCAGGGCAGCGTGGCCCAGGCCGAACAGGCGGTACCGGCATTGCAACGGATTGGCGATGCGGTGGCGGTGATCACCGACATGAACCTGCAGATTGCTTCGGCGGCCGAAGAGCAAAGTGCGGTGGCTGAAGAAGTGAACCGTAATGTGGCGAGTATTCGTGATGTGACCGAATCGTTGTCTGAGCAGGCACAGGAGTCGGCGCAGATCAGCCAGGCGTTGAACCGCCTGGCCAATCACCAGCAAGGCTTGATGGCCACCTTCAAGGTGTGACCACCCAGGTGGGAGCGGGCTTGCCCCGCGAACACGGGCGAAGCCCGTGCCATTCACCGCAGTGCCTGCTTCGCGGGGCAAGTCGGATCGCCGCACCGCCGCTCCCACCGAGGTACGCCTTTAGCAGGTGCCAATTACCTGTTTGAGCATGCGCTTGAAGGTCTCGATCTGCTCCGGCGAGCAATCGGCAAACACTCGAGTCTGCTGTTCGCAGGCAATGTCCCACAACGCTTCGGTCTGTTCGACACCGGCGGCCGTCAGGCCGAAGCAGCCAGCCGCACGGTCTTCGACCAGGCCTTTGCGCTTGAGCATGTCGACCGACTGTTCGATCTCACGCATGGGCATCGCCACTTCACGCTGCAGTCCGGTCATGTCCAGGCCGCTATCGTTCTCCAGCACCATGAGCATGCGCGCTTCACTGGTGCGCAGGCCGGTAGCCAGCTGCCGTGGCTGGTAGTCGGCCTGGTAGCTGCGTACGGCCTGGGTCATCAGGTAGTAGAGGTTATGGCTCAGGCGTCCCTGGAAGGCACTCTTGCCACCGCCTTCAGGACGCGACGTCAGCCGCGGGTGCGGCAGCACCGACGAGTAGGCGCCCTGGTGATAGAGCAACGGCGAGCGGCCGAAGTCGTCAAAGGCGATGACCTTGCCAATCAGAATCCAATGATCACCACCATCGACCTGCTGGTGCATTTCACATTGAAAACGCGCTGCGCAGTCGCTGAACAACGGCGCCCCTCCCGCCCCTTCCTGGTGGTCGACACCGGCAAACTTGTCGTCCTTGGGCCGGGCGAACTGATTGGACAGGTCAATCTGATCCGCCGCCAGGATGTTCACGGCGAAGTGACTGGCATCGTGGAACACGTCGTAGCTGGTGGAGCGTTTGTCGATGCTCCAGAGAATCAGTGCTGGCTCCAGTGAAACCGAGTTGAAGCTGTTGGCGGTGACGCCGACTTTGCGACCGCCGACGGCGGCGGTCATGATCGTCACACCGGTAGCGAAGTTGCCCAAGGCACGGCGAAACGCACGCGGATCGAAGCCCGCTTCTTGTTGGTTGCTCATGATGTCCTCAGTGCCGGGCGCACCCGGCAGGTCGATTCGAGAAAGAGTACAGGCCGTCAGACCATGCTCGGATCGGGTTCCAGCCCCATCAATTCCCGCCCAAGGAT
This sequence comes from Pseudomonas sp. NUPR-001, assembly GCF_052147955.1. Lineage (NCBI taxonomy): Bacteria > Pseudomonadati > Pseudomonadota > Gammaproteobacteria > Pseudomonadales > Pseudomonadaceae > Pseudomonas > Pseudomonas sp. NUPR-001. The sequence continues at coordinate 2,271,203 of NZ_CP197353.1, read as the reverse complement.
TTGCGCGCAGACGTCGTAGTCAGTGTAGGCATGCGCGGCAGTCATGTGCGAATCGCGCCACAAGCGCTGCAGCTCGTTGCTCTCCATCCAGGCCGTGCCACCGGCGGCTTCGAACAGGCGATCGACGGCCTGAACGCACATTTTTACCGCATAGCCCTGGTTGGTCCGCCAGAACGCCAGGGTTTCACGGCTCGGGTACTCATGACGCTCGCCATGTTCGGCATGATCGCGCCAGGTTTTTTCCAGGAAGGCCCGGGCGGCAGCCACCTGATGGGTGGATTCGGCCAGGCGCATCAAGGCCGGTGTAGCGGCCCCGACATTGACCCCGGTGTAGGCGCGCACGCGGTTGCGGGTTTTCTCCTTGAACGCCTCCAGCATGCGCTCGGCAATACCCAGGCTGATGGTCGCGAAGCCACTGGCAAAGTACGGCCGATAAGGGCTGTAGAAGATCTTGCTGTCCGGGTACAAACCAAAACCGGCGGACTTGCCTTCCATCATGTCCTTGGCTTTCTGGATGCGGTGCTCAGGGACGAACACGTTGCCGATCGACAGGGTTTTGGTACCGCTGCCCTTCATGCCGACGGCGTACCAATCATCCTGAATCTGGTAGTCGCTGCGTGGCAGCACCGCGAAGCAGTAGTCCAGCGCCCCTTCGGCATTCACCCGGCGGCAACCGACGATGGCCCATTCGGCGTGATCGCTGCCACTGCTCCAGCCCATCTGGCCGCTGAACATGACGCCACCCTCGACCTCCTCGACTTTGCCGAACGGCGCAATCGAACTGCTGGCCGTGGCATCCGGGTTGGCGCCCCAGATTTCATCCTGCAACTGCTTGGGGAACATCGCCAGCTGATGGCTATGGGTGCACAGCAGGCTCATGGCCCAGGCGGTACTGGCACAGGCACCGGCGAGCAAGGCGATGCAGTCACAGAAATCCGGCAGCGACATTTCCAGGCCGCCGTAAGGCTTGGGCTGGAAGGCGCGGTGCAGGCCAAGGCCTTTGAGCATGGCAATGTTTTCGGCCGGGACCATGCGGTCCTGCTCGGCTTGCGCGGCATTGGCGGCGATGGCAGGGAGGATCTCCTTGAGGGCATCAAAGAGGGGCGTTGGCTTTTTCATTGTTAGCGACCTTGTTGTTAGAAATTCGCTTAGTTCTGAGGAGGATTATGCGCAGCCCGAACAGCGCTAAAAATGGACATTTCGGACTCTGCATTGCACTTTCCATGGCTTTCTAGCCCCCTCCGGTAGGAGCGGGCTTGCCCCGCGATAGTGGTTTGCCTGTCACATCGGATCGCGGGGCAAGCCCGCTCCTACCAGAAGGTGTGGGTGTCTCAGAAAAATTGTTAACAAGACAACGAAACCAGTACCATAACGCCCCCTCCCGGCACCGGAGCCGTTCTCTGTCATGCGTCATTGGCCCAGCTCCCTGCGCGCTCTGCGCCACCGCAATTTCCGCCTGTACTTTTTTGGCCACGCGATTTCCACCCTCGGGACCTGGATCCAGCAGGTGGCCTTGAGCTGGTTGATTTACCGGCTGACCGACTCGGTCGCCCTGCTCGGCCTGACCACCTTCGCCGCGTTGATTCCACAATTGCTGGTCGGGCCGTTTGCCGGTGCCTGGATCGACCGGCATGACAAGCGGCGCCTGCTGATCATGGTCGAAACTGCACTCGCGGTGCAGGCGCTGGTGCTCGCCGGTTTGACCGCCAGCGAACTGATCGGGCCAACCCTGATTGTGTTCATGGCCGCTTTGCTGGGTGTGTTGAATGCCGTAGATACACCGTTGCGCCAGTCGTTGCTCAGTCAGTTCGTCGACGACCGTCAGGACCTGCCCAACGCCCTCGCCCTCAACGCCATGCTGTTCACCCTGTCGCGCTTCATCGGCCCGCCGCTGGCCGGATTGCTGTTGGCGGTGATCAGCGAAGCGGTGTGCTTCAGCCTCAATGCCGTGTCCTATCTGGCCCTGGTGATCGGCCTTGCCTGTGTCCGCCAACTGCCCACGGCACGCGCCAGCGGCTCATTTGCCAATGTGTTCCGCGAAGGCCTGCGCTATGCCCTGGACAGCCCGCAGGTGAAGCAACTGATGCTCAGCGTGATGGTGATCAACCTCACCGCATCGACCTATGTGGTGCTGCTGCCGGTGTTTGCCCGTGACATTTTCGCCGGTGACGCACGCACCCTCGGCTGGTTATGGGGAGCTGCCGGGCTCGGCTCATTGGCGGCCAGTGTGGTCCTGGCCGGGCATCGCAGCACAACTCCGCTGGTGCGCTTGATTCTTGCCAGTGCAGCCAGCAGTGCAGTGGCCATGCTGGTGTTCGCGGTCAGTACCCAGCTGTGGTTGTCGCTATTGGCCATGGCCGCACTTGGCTTTGGCATCACCCTGTGCAACGTCGGCACCAACATCTTGCTGCAGAGCCAGGCACCGGAAGCGCTACGGGGCCGGGTGGTGGCGCTGTACACATCGACACGTTTCGGTTTTGACGCCATCGGCGGCCTGCTGGCCGGGCTGGTCGCCGCGCGGCTGGGCGCCCCGATGGTGTTGCTCGGCGCCGGGGCGCTACTGCTGGTCTACTGTGCCTGGGCAGTACGCCGCCCTGCCCTCAGCCACGGCTAAGGCGGTAAGCCAGAAACGCTCCGATACCGGCGCTGCCCACCACCAGCGCCATCGGCCAGGGGCTGCCGTCGTACAAAGCACCGACCAGGGCACTGGCCACGGTGCCCAGGCCAAACTGCATGGCCACCGCCAAGCCCGCTGCTGCCCCGGCCTGACGCGGGAAAATCGCCATCAGGCAGGCCAGGCAGTTGGCCGCGACCAGGCCGGTAATGCTGACAAACAGCAACACACACAGCACCAGCGCTGGCAGGCCGCCTACGCCAGCACCGGCACACAGCAGCAAGGCCATCCCTGAGCCGGCTGCCAGCGTGGCACCGAAACCGAGCATACGCTGCGAACCCAAACGCCGAACCAAACGCGCATTGAGAAAGCTCATGCTCATGATTCCGGCAATGTTCAGGGCAAACAGCCAGGCGTAGTGCTGGGCGGAAACGCCAAAATACTCGATATAGACAAACGGCGAGGCGGTGATAAAGGCAAACATACCGGCGAAGGTCAGGCCCATGCACAGGATGTAACCCAGCGCCTGCGGGCTGCGGGCGATGTCGGCATAGGCCTTGAAAACACTCAGCAGCGAAGCGCCGCGCGCCTGCGGTGGATGAGTTTCCGGGATGTAGCGCAGCACCAGCAGCAGGCACAGACCGGCAAAGCCGAACAACACCAGAAACAGCACACGCCAACCGCTCAGCAGCATCAGGTAGCTGCCCAGCAGCGGCGCTACCAGGGTGGCGATCATGGTCACCTGCTGCATCAACGACAGCACCCGTGCGGCGTCGTTGAGCGGGAACAGGTCGCGGACAATGACCCGCGCCAGCACCGACGCCGCGGCACCGCCCAACGCCTGCATCAGGCGCCAGCCGATCAGCTGACCGGGACCGCTGGCCAACGCGCAACCGATGCTGGCGAGCATGTACAAGACAATCCCGGCCAGCAACAGCTTGCGTCGGCCAAAGCGGTCGGACAGCGGCCCATAGAACAGCATGCCGAGGCTGAAACCGGCGAGGAACAGGCTGATGGTCAGTTGAATCTGCTGCTGACTGGCCCCCAGATCGGTGGCAATCAACGGCAGGCTGGGCAGGTACATGTCAATCGACAGTGGCCCGAAGGCCACCAGGGCGGCGAGTAGAACAATCAAGCGAGGGGGCATGGGGACTCCGGGAATCGCGGGGCAAGCCCGCTCCCACAAGAAACGTGTAGGAGCGGGCTTGCCCCGCGATAAACGCTAAAACGCCAACAACCAGAGGCTCAGCCCCGGGAAGGCTACCAGCAAGGCAATACGCAACAGGTCAGAGCACAGGAACGGCACGATCCCTTTGGCCGTTTCACCATACGGCACATCCCCGGCCGTACGCTGCACGATGAACAGGTTCATGCCCAGCGGCGGATGGATCAGCCCGATCTCCACCACCATCAGCGCGAGAATCCCGAACCAGATCGACTTGTCCGTCTCACTCATGCCGAAAAAGTCCAGGCCCATGATCATCGGGTAGAAGATCGGAATGGTCAGCAGGATCATCGCCAGCGAATCCATGACGCAACCGAGCAGCAGGTACAAACCGAGGATGATCAGCAATACCAGCATCGGCGCCAGACCACTGCCAATCACCCAGGCCGCCAGCTCGCCCGGCATCTGGGTCAGCGCCAGGCCCGAGTTGAGCAGGTCGGCGCCCAGCAGCACAAGGAAGATCATCGCCGTGGTTTCAGCGGTACCGAGCATGCTGGCGCGGAAGCCGCTCCAGCGCATACCGCCCTGCCAGACCGCCAGCACACCACAGGCAGCGGCACCGATGGACGCTGCTTCGGTTGGGTTGGCCCAGCCACCGTAGATGCCGACGATCACCACCAGGAACACACCAATGACCGGCGATACACTGACCAGCGCCTTGACCCGCTCGACCGCCGAGGCCTTGGGCGATACGGTCGCCTGGCTCTCGTCACGCGAGACCATGATGCGCAGCACGATCATGTAACCGACAATCGCCACTACGCCCGGAACGATGGCCGCAACGAACAGCTTGGCAATCGACTCCTGGGTCAGTACCGCATAAATGATCAGCGGCACCGACGGGGGAATCAGAATACCCAGCGTGCCGCCTGCGGCGACGGTCGCTGTGGCCAGACGTCCGGAATAGTTGTGCCGACGCAGTTCCGGCAACGCCACGTGGCTCATGGTTGCCGCCGTCGCCAGCGACGAGCCGCAAATGGCGCCGAACCCTGCGCAGGCGCCAATGGCCGACAGCCCCATCCCGCCTTTCCAATGGCCGATGAACGCCGCCGCACAGCGGAAGATCGAGCGCGACAAACCACCGTGGGTAGCGAACTGGCCCATCATCACGAACAACGGGATCACCGCCAGGTCGTAGTTGGACAAGCGCGAGTAGGCCAACGAGTTGAGGGTGTACAACAGGCTCGACAGGTCACCGTCGTTGATTGCCCAGAAGCACGCCGCGCCACCGACCAGCATGGTCACGCCGATATGCACCCGCAGTAACAACAAGGTCGTAGTGATGCCCAGGGCGATCAGCCCCAATACCAGACCGCTCATGCCTGCCTCCCGGCTTTACGACAGATGTCCTGCACCCGCGCCAGGGCGCACAAACCCAACAGCACCAGGCTCGGTACGATGAGCAACAAGGGAATCCACAGCGGAAACGACAACAGCGTGGTGCTGTCACCGAACTCACGGCTTTCCAGCATCTGCAGCCAGGTGCGCCAGGCCAGAATCCAGGCGGCGGCGCAGCACAGCAGGTGGCCGATGCAATCCAGGGTGTCGCGCACCCGTGCAGGCAGCCAGGAGGTCAGCGCGTCGACCTTGATGTGGGTGCCGCGCAGCTCGCACAGGGGCAGGAACGCGGCGATGGCAATCGCCGCCCCGACCTCGACCAGCTCCATGTCACCGCGCACCGGCACGGAGAACAGCTTGCGCCCGACAATCGACACCATCGACATGGCAATCAAGCCGATCAACAGCACGCCACCGGCCATGGCAAAACCCTGGGTCAGCCACAACAAGGTGCGGCGCGCCCAGCCACGATGCTGTTCAGCATCAAACTCTATGGTCAAAGATTCTTGCATGGCGATTACTGCGCCAGGCCGGAAAGGCTGCGTACATCCTGCACCAGCGCGTTGCCATCCAGGCCTTTGTCGTTAGCTTCCTTGATCCACTGCTGCACCGCCCCTGCCGAAGACGCCTGCATTTCGCTGTAGGCCTTGGCATCGATGTTCACCAGCCCCGCTGCCGGCGTGGCGGCATAGGCTGCATCCGAAGCTTTGTCCCAGGCCGTGGCAAAACGCTCCGACAACGCCTTACCGCTGTTGCGCTCGATGATTGCCTGCAAATCGGCCGGCAGGCTGTCGAATTTGCGCTGGTTCATCAGCATGGCCAGCACGGTGTAACCGAAGGCCGGCTGCCCGGCCGGGGTGACGCTGTGATACTGGGTAACTTCGTCCAGCTTGGTTGCCGGCACCACTTCCCAGGCGGCCAGGGCGCCGTCGACCACACCTTTGGAAATCGCTTCGGTCATCTGTGCCGGCGGCATGCTCACCGGGGTAGCCTCAAGGCTCTCGACGGTTTTCGCTGCGGTACGGCTCGACGCCCGCAGTTTCAGGCCCTTGAGGTCGGCCAGGGTCTGCACGGCTTTGCCACGGGTGTGCAGGCTCATACCGCCATCGCCGTGTACCACCAGCACCTTGTAGCCCTTGAAGTCGTCTTGGGCGTACTGCTCGTAGAACTTCCAGATGATCTCGTTACCGGCCTTGCCGCCATAAGGCAGGACGAAAGGCAGCTCCAGCGCCTCGACACGTGGGAATTTACCGGCCGAATAGGCAGGCGCCGTCCAGACGATATCCGCCACACCGTTGCGCGCCATGTCGGCCAGCTTGGCCGGAGTCCCGCCCAACTGCATCGAAGGGTACAGCTGGCACTTGATGCGGTCGTTGGACTCCTGACGCAACTGCTCGCACCACGGTTCAATGATGTTGGCCTGAGCGTTGGAGGTCGAAGGCAGGAAGTGGGCAATCTTGAGGGTGACGGTTTCAGCCTGAGCCGACGCCGCGCCCGCCATGGCCAGGCACAGGGCAGCAATTGTCATTGTTTTCATGGTGTTAGCTCCGTGTTGTTGTTGTGGCCACGCTGGCGCGATAGCTCTGAGGAAGCGCAATACGTTAATAAGTTAATTTTTTGGCTGAGATTGTCAACCACTATGCGAGCAGGCTGCGGGATTCAGCGCTCGCTACGCTGCGTCAAAAAAATCTTCTTAGTCGTTTAATTTCAATGATTTATCGATTAAAAAAGGCAAAAAAAGGCCTTTTAGATCTTTTCGTCTCATGAAAAATACTATTGTTAATAACTTAACAATATGGCTACATGATATGGGCACGGCCCAAGGACCCAATGCCGTTTCGACACGCCAACACCAATCCTAGAGACAAGAACAATGATCAGGATGCCCCGCACTACCCCGGCACTCGTCTGCCTGTTCGGTACCGCCTGCGGCTTCAGCCAGGTGGCAACTGCCGACTTCTTCAGCGACACCAAAGCCAGCCTCGAAGCCCGCAACATGTACATGAACCGCGATTTTCGCCAAAGCAACGCGCCCCAGGCCAAGGCCGAGGAATGGGCGCAAGGCTTTACCGCGCGGGTTGAGTCAGGGTTCACCGAAGGCACCCTTGGCTTTGGCCTGGACGCTATCGGTGAAACGGCGATCAAGCTGGACTCCAGCCGTGACCGTCGCGGCACCGGCCTGCTGGCCTACGGCGCCGAGAGCCTGGAACCGGAAGACACCTACAGTGAACTGGGGTTGACCGCCAAAGTGCGGCTGTCGAAAAGCGTATTGAAAGTCGGCACCTTGCAGCCGCAACTGCCGGTAGCGGCCTACAACGACACGCGCCTGCTCTCCTCCACTTACGCCGGGACCCTGCTCAACTCACAGGAAATCGGCGGCCTGACTCTCAACGCCGGGCGCCTGGAAAAGATCAACCAGCGCGACTCGTCGAGCAATGACGAGATGAACTACAACGGCGTCGAAAGCGCGCACCTTGACCTGGCGGGCGGCAGCTACGCGCTCAACCCGAGCCTGATCGTCAGCTATTACTACGCGCAGATGGACAACATCTATCAGCAGCACTTTGCCGGTCTGGTGCACAGCGCCACCCTGGCCGAGGGCGTTACCCTGAAAACCGACCTGCGCTACTTCGACACCGGTGAAAGCGGCGACCATCGCTATCGCAGCGCCGGGCGCGTGGATGCCGGCCGTATCGACAACCGCTTCTTCAACGGCATGCTGACCCTGGGCATCGGCGCGCACAAGTTCGGCGCGGGTTACCAGAGCCTGTCCGGTGATGGCGACTTTGCCTTTCCGGGCCTTGACCCGTACTCGGTCAACCTGGTGACGGTCAACACCTTCACCAAAGCCGAGACCGATGCCTGGCAAGCCCGTTACGACTACGACTTCGCTGCGCTTGGCGTACCCGGACTGTCTTTCATGACCCGCTACGTCAACGGCCGCAACATTGAAACAGCGAGAGTCAGTGGCGGTAAAGAATGGGAACGTGACACCGACCTGGTCTACGCCTTTCAGTCCGGCACCTTCAAAAACCTCAACATCCGCCTGCGCAACGCCACCTTCCGCTCCAGCGCCGGTTTGACCTCGGATATCGATGAGAACCGCATCATCATCGGCTATACCCTGCCGCTGATGTGATGTGTAGGAGCGGGCTTGCCCCGCGATGCGATGTGACTGACAAATCGCTATCGCGGGGCAAGCCCGCTCCCACCGGACAGCAATTTCACAGGGTTCGGCTGCGCAAGCGGTACTCGCCGGGTGTCACGCCAGCATGGCGGGTGAAAAACCGGCTGAAGTACGCCGGGTCTTTGAAGCCAAGTTGATAGCAGATTTCGTTTACCGTGCTGCCGGTAAACAGCAGCAGGCGCTTGGCCTCCTGCATCAGCCGTTCGAACACCAGGCGCTTGGAAGGCATATCGGCGATGCGCCGACAGACATCATTGAGCCGCGCCTCGGTCACCCCCAGCAATTGTGCGTACTGGCTGAGCGGTAAATGCTCAAGGTAGTGCGCCTCGATCTGCAAATTGAAACGCTGAAAAATCTGCAAGTCTTCGCTGCGCGACGCTTGCGCCGTCAACGACCGCGCTGACAGGCGCAGCAGGCTGATGAAAATCAACCGCGTCAGCGCCTCCAGGCTCAACGCCCGCCCAGGCTGGCTGGCGGCGAACTCACTGCGCAATTGATCGAACAACAGGTTCAGCCGCGCCACCTCATCGGCATACGCCTCATCAAGATCGCCCACGGCCACACAGATCGGCGCAATGCGCGCCCCCGCTGCCAGGCCAACGCTCTCTTCCAGCAGCGGCCAGACCAACTGCTGGCTGACCGTCAGCACATGACCATCACTTTGCGCATCGGTGACAAAGGCATGGGCAACGGTCGGCGGCGTCAGGAAGAACATCGGCCCTTCCTGCAGGTAACGTTGGTCGTCGAGGTACACCCTGACCGTGCCACTCTTGACGTAATGCACCTGGAAAAAACGGTCGTGCCGGTGCACCGGCATGTTCCGGCCGAAAAAGTCCGCCAGCTTACCCAGTGCCTCGTAGTGCACCTGGGCATCGGCGTAGCGCTGGTCGTAGGCCTGGCCGATGTGGATGTTGGGGATGGGCGGCCGGGCTGCCATCAGTACTTGATCTGCTTCAACTCATCGAGCAGGCCAAGCAGCAACTGCAGCTTGTCTTCGCCGAATTGCTCAAGGATGCGCTGGTAATTGCGTTCCATGTCTTCACTCATGGACACAAAGCACTGCTGGCCCTTCTCCGTCAGCCCCACATGCACGCGGCGCTGATCCTGCGGCGATCGCCAGCGGCGCACCAGGCCATCACGCTCCATGCGCGTCAGCACGCCGGTCATGCTCGGTTTGAGGATGCAGGCCTGCTCGGCCAGCTGATAGCTCTCCAGCTCTCCGTTCTGGCGCAGGATGCGAATGATTCGCCATTGCTGCTCGGTCAGGCCGTGCTGGTTGAGCGAGGGGCGAAAGAACCCCATGGCCGCTTCACGCGCTTGCAACAGGGTCAATGTCAGTGAGGGACGAGGTACAGGCATAACGGGATCGGCTCTCCGGCCAAATAAAGGAAACAGTGAATGATTTAAACAACAACCTTGAAGCGACGCAAACCGGCAATTGCGAGCTGCGATGTCATCCATGGCTTGACCATCGTTAACATATTAATTATAACATTAGCATGTTAACAATCTCCCGGCGACTGCCCTCCCCGCAGAGCATCGCCCAACGCTATCAACGGGGTCTGCCCCGCCCGATCCAGGAGTGAAGCATGCGTCGCGCCACCAGCGAAATCGCCAACGGCAGCCTGTTTGGCATTGCCTTGAACTACCAGGGCCTGCTGCAAAGCCGTTTGCCCGAGTTCAATCAGCCGCCGTACCAGCAACCACCGGTCAAACCGGTGCTGTTCATCAAAACCCCCAACACCCGCAATGGCGATGGCCAGGCGGTGGTTGCGCCCAGCGGCGAGCGCTTGCAGCCCGGCCCGGCGCTCGGTGTGGTGATCGGCAAAGACGCCAGCCGCGTCAGCGTCGAGCAGGCCTTCGACCATGTAGCCGGCTACCTGATCGTCAACGAATTCAGCCTGCCGGAAGACAGCTACTACCGCCCGGCGGTGAAAGCCAAGTGCCGTGATGGTTTCTGCGCCTTGAGCGACGAAGTCATCCCAGTGAGCGACGTGGCCGATGCGCACAACCTGACCCTGAGCCTGCTGGTCAACGGCCAGGTGCGTCAGGAGAACACCACCGCCAACTTCGTGCGCAGCATTCCCCAATTAATTGCCGAGCTCAGCGAGTTCATGACCCTGCACGCCGGCGATGTGCTGATCACTGGCACCCCGGAAGGCCGGGTCGATGTGCAACCCGGCGACCAGGTGGTCGTCGACATCAGTGGCCTCGGCCGCCTGACCAACACCATCGTCGCGGAATAAGGAGAAACCGATGAAACACGCCCGCATCCGCTACGAAAACCAGGTGTATGCCGTCACCGTTGAAGCCGACAACGCCGTTCGCCTGCCCGACGGCCGTCTGCTCGGCGAAGACCAGGTGCAATGGCTGCCGCCGGCCGAAGGCAGCATGTTCGCTCTGGGCCTGAACTACGCCGACCATGCCGCAGAACTTGCATTCAAGGCACCGACCGAGCCTCTGGCATTCATCAAGTCACCCGGCACCTACACCGGCCACAACCAGGTCACCTGGCGCCCGGACGACGTCAAGTACATGCACTACGAGTGCGAACTGGTGGCGGTGATCGGCAAGCCGGCGCGCAACGTCAAGCGCGAGGATGCCCTGAACTACCTGGCCGGTTACACCGTGTGCAACGACTACGCCATTCGCGACTATCTGGAAAACTACTACCGGCCCAACCTGCGGGTTAAGAACCGTGACTGCACCACCCCGGTCGGCCCGTGGATCGTCGATGCCGCCGACGTACCCGATCCGTCGAAGCTCACCCTGCGCACCTGGATCAACGGCGAGTTGAAACAGCAAGGCAGCACTGCCGACATGATCTTCGACATCCCCTACCTGATCGAATACTTCTCCAGCTTCATGACCCTGCAGCCGGGCGACATGATCGCCACCGGTACGCCCGAAGGCCTGGCCGATGTCGTGCCTGGCGATGAAGTGGTGGTGGAAGTCGAAGGCGTGGGCCGTCTGGTCAACCGCATCGTCAGTGAAAGCCAATTCTTTGCCGCGCGCGGCTAACCCCAGAACACGAGAGACACACAGCATGATCAAGCATTGGATCAACGGCCGCGAAGTCGAGAGCAAAGACACCTTCACCAACTACAACCCGGCCACCGGCGAAGCCATTGGTGAAGTGGCCAGCGGCACGGCCGAGGAGATCAACCTGGCAGTGGCCGCTGCCAAGGAAGCCTTCCCGAAGTGGGCCAACACCCCGGCCAAGGAACGCGCAAAATTGATGCGCAAACTCGGTGAACTGATAGACCAGAACGTGCCGCAACTGGCCGAACTGGAAACCCTCGACACCGGCTTGCCGATCCACCAGACCCGCAACGTGCTGATCCCGCGTGCGTCGCACAACTTCGATTTCTTCGCTGAAGTCTGCACACGCATGGACGGCCACAGCTACCCGGTCGACGACCAGATGCTCAACTACACCCTGTATCAGCCAGTGGGTGTGTGTGGCCTGGTGTCGCCGTGGAACGTACCGTTCATGACCGCCACCTGGAAAACCGCGCCATGCCTGGCGCTGGGCAACACCGCCGTGTTGAAGATGAGTGAGCTGTCGCCGCTGACCGCCAATGAGCTGGGCCGCCTGGCACTTGAAGCCGGTATCCCGCCGGGGGTGCTGAACGTGGTGCAAGGCTACGGCGCAACGGCCGGTGACGCGCTGGTGCGCCACCCTGACGTACGCGCCATCTCGTTCACTGGCGGCACCGCCACCGGCCGCAAGATCATGCAGTCTGCCGGCCTGAAAAAATACTCGATGGAACTGGGCGGTAAGTCGCCGGTGCTGATTTTCGACGACGCCGACCTTGATCGCGCCCTCGACGCCGCGCTGTTCACGATCTTCTCGCTGAACGGCGAGCGTTGCACGGCGGGCAGCCGCATCTTCATTCAGGAAACGGTCTACGACCAATTCGTCGCCGAGTTTGCCGCCCGCGCCAAACGCCTGATTGTCGGCGACCCGACCGACCCGAAAACCCAGGTCGGTTCGATGATCACCCAGGCCCACTACGACAAGGTCACCGGCTACATCAAGATCGGTATCGAGGAAGGCGCCAACCTGCTCGCCGGTGGCCTGGAACGCCCGGCCAACTTGCCCGCGCACCTGGCCAAAGGTCAGTTCATTCAGCCGACCGTGTTCGCCGATGTCGACAACCGCATGCGCATCGCCCAGGAGGAAATCTTCGGCCCGGTGGTGTGCCTGATCAAGTTCAAGGACGAAGCCGAAGCCCTGCGCCTGGCCAACGACACCGAATACGGCCTGGCCTCGTACATCTGGACCCAGGACATCGGCAAGGCCCACCGCCTGGCCCGCGGTATCGAAGCCGGCATGGTGTTCATCAACAGCCAGAACGTGCGCGACCTGCGTCAGCCATTCGGGGGCGTGAAAGGTTCGGGTACCGGTCGTGAAGGCGGCGAATACAGCTTTGAAGTGTTCGCCGAAATCAAGAACGTGTGCATTTCCATGGGCAGCCACCACATTCCGCGTTGGGGCGTGTGAGGTTGCACTCGCAAGAGTGACCCGACCAGGTTTATAACCCGGTAAGGGTCGCCAGTTTCCTGCGTGCAGACCAATCACAAGAACCAGGCCCTGTGGGGCCACGCTAGGAGAAGTACCATGGGCAAGCTTGCTCTGGCAGCCAAAGTCACCCACGTCCCCTCGATGTACCTGTCCGAATTGCCCGGCCCGCGCCAGGGCTTTCGCAAGGCGGCCATCGACGGCCATATCGAAATCAGCCGGCGTTGCCGTGAGCTGGGCGTCGATACCCTTGTGGTGTTCGACACCCACTGGCTGGTGAACGCCAATTACCACATCAACTGCGCCCCGCACTTCAAGGGCCTGTACACCAGCAACGAGTTGCCGCACTTCATCAGCAACATGGAGTACGAGTTCCCCGGCAATCCGCAACTGGGCAAGATTCTCGCCGAGGCCTGTAACCAGTTTGGCGTCGAAACCATGGCCCACGATGCCACCACTCTGGCACCGGAGTACGGCACCCTGGTGCCGATGCGCTACATGAACGCCGACCAGCACTTCAAGGTGGTCTCGGTGTCGTCGCTGTGCACGTCGCACTACCTGAACGACAGCGCACGCCTCGGCTGGGCCATGCGCAAGGCGGTCGAAGATCAGTACGACGGCACCGTGGCGTTTCTGGCTAGCGGCTCGTTGTCTCACCGTTTTGCCCAGAACGGCCAGGCGCCGGAATTCGCCACGAAGATCTGGAGCCCGTTTCTGCAGAACCTCGACGAACGCGTCATTCAGATGTGGGAAAACGCTGAGTGGGAGGCATTCTGCGCGATGCTGCCGGAATACGCCGCCAAAGGTCACGGCGAAGGCTTCATGCATGACACCGCCATGCTCCTGGGGGCGCTGGGCTGGTCGCAGTACGACGCCAAAGCCGAAGTGCTGACCCCGTACTTCGCCGCTTCCGGCACCGGGCAAATCAACGCGGTGTTCCCGGTCACCCCGCAAGACGGCAGCAGCCTGCCGCCGGCGCAGGCCTCCAACCCGAGCGGTGTGGCCTCCGCCAGCCGTCTCTGACCCAAGCCCTACAGGATCACCGTTCGCGCACTGGCGAACGGTGAGCCGGCTGATCATTTCGCAGGATAGTCACCATGCCCCACTTGGTACTGCTCTACACCCCTGATCTCGAACAGCAGGTCGATATGCCCGGCCTGTGCCAGGCCCTGGCCGACAGCATGCTGCAACAGCGTGACGAAAGTGGCAAAGCCGTATTCCCCACTGGCGGCACCCGTGTCCTGGCCTACCCGGCGACGCACTGCGCGGTGGCCGACGGCAAGGGCGACTACGGATTTCTCTACGCCAACCTGCGCATGGGCGCCGGACGCACGTCCGCCGTGCACCAGGCGGTGGGCGACAGCCTGTTGGCAGTGCTGCGCGCCCACCTCGACACCCTCCTGCAGCAACGCCCGCTGGGCATCACCCTGCAGATCGATGAAAGCCCAGGCCAGGTCTACGACGGTAAACACAGCAGCCTGCATCCCCTGTTCAACAAGACGCTTTGAGGTTTCCCATGCTTGACGCCACGCTCATCCAACAGGCCGCTGCCCGCCTCGACACCGCCGAACGCTCGCGGGAACAGGTACGCCAGTTCTCCCTCGACTACCCCGAGATCACCATTGACGATGCCTACGCCATCCAGCGCGCCTGGGTTGCCGCGAAGATCAAGGGCGGGCGCAAGCTGGTCGGCCACAAGATCGGCCTGACTTCGCGCGCCATGCAGGTGTCGTCGAACATCACCGAGCCGGACTACGGCGCCCTGCTCGATGACATGCTGTTCGATGAAGGCAGCGACATTCCGTTCGAGCGCTTCATCGTGCCGCGCGTAGAAGTCGAGCTGGCGTTCATTCTCGGCAAGCCGCTGAAAGGGCCGAACGTCACCGTGTTTGACGTGCTCGACGCCACCGAGTGGGTGATCCCGGCGCTGGAAATCATCGACGCGCGCATCCAGCAGATCGACCCGCAGAGCAAAGCCACACGCAAAGTCTTCGACACCATCTCCGACAACGCCGCCAATGCCGGTGTGGTCATGGGTGGCCGTGCGGTACGCCCGACCGAGATCGACCTGCGCAAGGTACCGGCGGTGCTCTATCGCAACGGCGTGATCGAAGAGTCCGGGGTGTCCGCTGCGGTGCTCAACCACCCGGCTAAAGGGGTGGCGTGGCTGGCGAACAAACTGGCGCCTTACGACGTCACCCTCGAGCCTGGGCAGATCATTCTCGGCGGCTCCTTCACCCGTCCGGTCGCGGCCAGCCCCGGCGACACCTTCCACGTCGACTACGACATGCTCGGCAGCATCGCCTGCCGCTTCGTCTGAGCCACCCTGCGAGAAGTGCCGTTATGCAAATGCCCCTCAACACCTTCAAACAACGCTTGCAGTCCGGCGAGGCGCAGATCGGATTGTGGCTAGGCCTGGCCGACCCCTACTGTGCGGAACTGGCGGCCAATGCCGGTTTCGACTGGCTGCTGATCGACGGCGAACACGCGCCCAATGACTTGCGCGGTATGCTCGGCCAACTGCAGGCCGTAGCGCCTTACGCCGCGCAAGCCATCATTCGCCCGGTAGTCGGTGATACGGCGCTGATCAAGCAGATCCTCGATATCGGTGCGCAGACCTTGCTGGTGCCGATGGTCGAAAGCGCCGAGCAAGCCCGTGAGCTGGTGCGCGCCATTCATTACCCGCCCAACGGTGTCCGTGGCGTCGGCAGCGCCCTGGCCCGCGCCTCGCGCTGGAACAGCATCCCTGGCTACCTGGACCAGGCGGACGAGCAGATGTGCCTGCTGGTGCAAATCGAAAACCTTGCAGGCTTGGCCAGCCTCGATGAGATTGCCGCGGTTGATGGGGTTGATGGCGTGTTCATCGGCCCGGCCGACCTCAGCGCCGCCATGGGCCATCGGGGTAACCCCGGGCATCCTGAAGTGCAAGCGGCCATTGAAGATGCCATCGTGCGCATTCAGAAGGCTGGCAAGGCGGCCGGGATTCTCAGTGCCGACCAAGCGCTGGCGCGTCGCTATATCGAGCTGGGCGCGCGCTTTGTCGCCGTTGGCGTAGACACCACCGTACTGATGCGCGGTTTGCAGACGCTCGTCAGCGCCTTCAAAGACGCACCGCTGCCCACCACGGGAGGTGGCGTTTACTGACGACCGGTGGGGGGGAATTGTCTTGCACCGCCTGTGGGAGCGGGCTTGCCCCGCGATTGCGGTGTACCAGTCACACTGCCTCGCGGGGCAAGCCCGCTCCCACAACAAGCCTGCTCCTACTGCACCTGATATTTCTGCCAGTAGACCGCCCTGCCCGCACGAACCACTATAGGCCAGCACGCTCAACCCTAACCGGAGTCTGGCGATGACCCTGTTAACCTGGCTCGCTTTAAGCGCCTACCTGTTGGCCTTTTCAGTCGTCGCAGCCTTCGCGACGATCTACCTGACCCGCGCGCAGTTCATGCCTTATCACAGCCAAGCCGTAGCCCGTCCCTGGAGTGAGCTGGACCCTCGCGTCCAGCTGCTCATGCTGGCATTCATGAGAATCGTCGGCTGGGCCTGGCTGGCGGCAACCTGCGCGGCGCTGATGTTTCTTTACCTGGTGTTCTTTGAGTCCCCCGGACTCCTGCAACTACTGGGGTTTCAAGGATTCTGTCTGCTGATGATAGCGCCGGTCATTGCTGTCAGTGCCCACGTGCACCGGCAAACCGGTGCCAAAACACCGTGGCTGGCTGGGGTACTGGTAGCGCTGCTGACGATTGCGGGCTTTGTCTTGGCCCTGCTTACCGGGCATCACCCATGAACAACAGAGGGGCTACACATGGACCGGGAAAATCTGTTCTGGCGGATGCTAGAGGGCAAGCTCCCGCTACCCAACGCGGCCGACTTGCTCGGATGGTCGTTCATCGAATACGAAGATAAACACCGGCAAATCGAAGTTTCGTTCAACGCACCTGCCGCCCTCACCAACCCATTGGGGATGATTCAAGGCGGTATGATTACCGCCATGCTGGACGACACCATGGGCCCTGCGGTGTATGCCAACCTGGAACAAAATCAGGTAGCGCTGACCGTCAAGCTGAACACCTGCTTCAAGCAACCCGCCAAGCCGGGCCCTATCATCGGCGTTGGCAAACTGGTCAAGCGCGGGCGTAAGTACTGGTACACCTGCGGCATGCTCAAAGACACTAACGACAATATCCTGGCAACGGCCACCGCCACGTTCAAAATCGTCCGGCTGTAGGAGCGACAGTGCCATCAAGGCTTGGACAAAGCAGGGCGATAACATTCATAATGAGACTCGTTTTCATTAGCATGCCTGCACCAAGGAGTTTCGGTGCCCCTAGCCTTGTCCTCTGCGCGTCGTCAGCAACTACACGACCTCTACACCGATCATCACGCCTGGCTGCTGAACTGGCTGCGTAAGCGTCTGCAGCATCGCGAAACCGCGGCAGACCTGATGCAGGACACCTTCGTGCAACTGCTTGGCCGCCCAGGCGCGGGCGATGATCTGCAACAGCCCAGAGCCTGGTTGACCACGGTGGCCAAGGGCTTGATGGTCGATCGCTTGCGCCGCCAACGCCTGGAACAGGCTTACTTGCAGGTGCTCGCCAGCCAACCGGAAGCATTCGAAATCTCCCCTGAAGAGCGTCTGCTGTTGCTTGAAACCCTGGTGCGCATCGATGCCCTGCTCGATGGCTTACCGCGTAAAGTACGCACGGCGTATTTGCTCTCGCGTCTGGAGGGCATGGCCTACCGTGATATCGCCGCGCAGCTTGGGGTGTGTTTGAGTTCGGTGGAAAAATACATGGCAACCGCCATCCGCCACTGCTACCAGGCGCAACTGCCATGAGCGCCAGCCAAGTGAATGACGATGCGCTGGAACAAGCCATCACCTGGATGGTGCGCCTGCGCTCTGGTGAAGCGCCACACGATTTGTGGCAGGCCTGTTGCCACTGGCGTAGCGCAAGCCCCGAACATGAAGCCGCCTGGCAGGCATTGCAGGCCAGTGAGGGCGCGTTCGAGTTACCGACGGCCCAGGCCCGCATTGTTAGCCAGGCCTTGAACGATGCGCAGCGCTCGCCGGTTTCCCGACGCAATGCCCTGAAACTGCTTGGTCTGTTCGGTGCCAGCTGGCTGTTGCTCGATACTCCACCCCCAGCACCCGCCGCTTTTGCTACCGCTGTCGGCCAGCGCCGCCATATCAACCTGAGCGAACACACCCAGCTGTGGCTCAACACCGACAGCGCTATTGATCGCTCAGGCTTTGATGTCGGCCTGCAGCACGGCCAGATCCAAATCGCCCATCGCGCACCAGGGCTTGCGCCCTTGCAGGTGCGCAGTGGTGAACTGTTGCTGCACACCCGTGCTGCCCGTTTCGACCTGCAGCGCCTGGGCCAACAGCAGCGCCTGGCACTGCTGGAAGGCCATGCCGATGTGCGCATTGCCGACCATGCTGTGACCCGCGTGAGCGCGGGGCAGCAATGGCTGGCCAATGCACACGGCTTGCAGGCCCTGACGGACACCCACATGACCCCTGGCACCTGGGTGCAGGGACGCTTGGTGGTCAAGCGCATGGCCCTGGCGCAGTTGGTCGAGGAATTGGCGCGCTATCGCCACGGTTGGCTGCAGTGCGCCGCCGAGATTGCCAACCTGCCAGTGTCGGGCGTTTTCCAGCTCGACGATATCGAGCGCACGCTGGATGTGCTCAGCGCCTCGCTGCCAGTAAAAACCCAGCGCCTGACCCGCCTGTGGGCGCGAATCGTGCCCGCCTGAATTTTTTTACGTCGACGATTACGGGTTTGCGCGCGTCCTTCGACAAACGAGAAAAACACACCGTTTTCGAAGGAGCTTCACGTTCATGCAACATCGCAAACACCGCCTCGCGCTCGTGCTCAACGCTGCCCTGGCCGCAGGGGCACTGTGTCTGCCAGGTACCAGCACGTTGGCTGCCAGCACTGCATCAACCTACAACGTTCAGGCGGCAACGCTGGAAGACGCACTCAGCCAGTTCGCCCAGCAAGCCGGCATCACCCTGCCCCTCGATCCTTCGCTGCTGGCAGGCAAGCAGGCACCCGCCCTCAGTGGTGAATACGAAGTCAAACAGGCACTCGATCGCCTGCTGCAAGACAGCGGGCTGAAGGCCCGTCAGGTCGGCACGCAGATCTGGGCGCTGGAGCCCGCCAACAGCACCGCCCTGAACCTGGACAACATGGTGATCACCGCCACCCAGACCGCGCACAGTGAACTCACCGCGCCGGCCAGCGTCAGTGTGATCAATCGCGAGCAACTGCAGCAGATGCAGGCGCTGGACCTGTCTGAAGCCGTGGCCAAGGTCCCCGGTGTGAGCATCGCTGCGTCGTCCACCTACGGTCGCCACAAGATCAAGATGCGCGGCCTCGACTCCGACTACACCCTGCTGCTGGTCAATGGCCGGCGCATCAACTCGCGTGACGCCCTGACCAGCAACTACGCCAACGACTTCGACCTCTCAGCCATTCCCCTGAATGCGGTGGAGCGTATTGAAGTCATCCGTGGCCCGATGTCATCGCTGTATGGCGCTGACGCCATGGGTGGGGTGATCAACGTGATCCTGCGCCGCCCGGGCAACGAGGCCGAGGGCTCGCTGAGCTACAGCTACCATCACACCCCGTCTGGCGAGGGCGGTGATGTGCACAACAGCACGATCTACACCGCCGGGCCGCTGATCAAGGACCGCCTGCTCGCCAACCTGTTGCTCGATGGCAGTGACCAAGCCGCGTGGAAGTCGAGCATGACCTCGGACGACCGCGCCCACGCCCGCGAGCAGCGGCAGAACTGGGCGCTGATGTCCAACCTGATCTGGTTGATCGACGACAGCCAGGACCTGGAGATGGACTTCAGCGCCCGCAACGACCAGCGCGACGGTGTGTGGAACAACTCCGGCGTCAACTTCCCGCGTAACCAGCAGGAAATGGAACGCTTCACTTTTGGCCTGACCCACAACGCCCAGCTGGAAGGTGGCAACACCCGCCTGCGCTACTACCACGAACAGGTCAACCTCAACGACGACTCGCAACTGACCACCAGCCTGCGCGGCATGGTCGGTGATGTCCGTCAGCGTAACCAGACTGTCGACGGTCAGATCAGCGGCGAACTCGATAACCACCTGTTGACGGCTGGCGCCGAGTATCGCCACACCGTGCTGGAGCACAACCAGAACCTCAACAATGGCGAGAGCACTGACTTCCAGCGCGCCCTCTACCTGCAAGACGAGATCGGTCTCGGCGACCTGCGCCTGACCCTCGGCGGGCGCCTGGATGATCACAAGTCGTTCGGCTCCGAGTTCAGCCCACGGGCCTACGCGGTGTATTCACTGACCGATGAATGGGTGGTCAAAGGCGGTGTCGGCAAGGCGTTCAAGGCCCCGAGCATCAGCCAGTCCGACCCCAGCTATGCGATTGCCGCCTGCCGCGGGCGCTGTGTGGTGGCCGGTAACCCGGACCTGAAGCCGGAAACTGCAACGTCCTACGAAATCGGCACGATGTACCAGAGCGAAACGCTCGAACTGGGTGCCAACCTGTTCTACAACGACATCAAGGACATGATCCTCGCCGACGGCTGGCGACGTGGCCACACGCCTTCGGTGCTGACCTACTACAACGTCAGCAGCGCCCGCACCCAGGGTGTCGAACTGTTCTCCACCACGCAACTGAGCGACAGCCTGAAGCTGACCGCCAACTACACCTACACCGAAGCCGAAGACCGCGACACCGGTGAAGAGCTGCGCCAGGTGCCGAAACATACCGGCAACGCCGACCTTAACTGGCAAGTGAACCAACGCTGGCAGGCGCAACTGGGCTACCAGTACATCGGCAGCCAGGTGTTGCGTAACACCATCAACAACACCGACGTCGACAGCGCCGCCTATCACCTGGTCAACCTCGGCAGCCAGTATCAACTGACCCCGCAATTGAGCCTGAACGGCGGCGTGAAAAACCTCGGCGACACCAAACGCGACTCGGCCGCGCGTGACAGCGACTACATCGAGCTGAGCCGGACCTTCTACGCCGGTTTCACCCTGGCGTTCTAACGCAACCCTCCAGCGATACCCACCCACGCTGAAAGGTATTGCCGTTCAGCGTGGGTTACCTGGACAGCTACTGTCAGCTCATCATGCTCGAGCCACTTCTTTACTGTTCCGAATCGCTTCTTTCACCGCTTCCTCTGTCGCAAGGTAGCTCACACAGCCATCCAACTCCCCACGCACTGCCGAAAGATCACCGCCAGCGTCCGGATACCCCCAGGCAATCACCCGGCGATCTTCCCTCAAGGCAACGAAGCCATGGGCGTTGCGGTAAATCGCCTGAATGTTGTAAAGCTCAGTATCAACGTCTTTGGTATCGCCACCTAACCTCCAGTCGCCCCAAACCCTTACCTGGCCGTTGCGGCGCAACACGGCGAATGCATGCGCTGAGCCTGTCACCTGCACAATGTCGGTGAGCGCAGCAATATCAGCCGGCACTTTTCCCCCATCCTTGAAGCCGTTCACCCCGCTATTACCCCAGGCAACTACCGAGCCATCGGATTTGACCGCAGCGAATGCGCCCTCGGTGGAGGCCATCTCAACAACATTCTCCAGGGGCTTTATCTCCTCCGGAATCTCCCCACCAAAATACTGATCACCCCACGCATAGAAACGTGTGGATTCCTCCTTCTTCTGTTTGACCACAAAAGCCTGGGGGTTGGCGCAGAAGATCTCGTCGATGTCTGTTAGCTGGTCGACCTCTTTGCTGACCACACCACCGGCACTCTCGTCCCCCCAAGCGACGACCTTTCCATCAACCGTGAGGTCGCGACACAGTGCAGCAAAGCCCTTTGAGCTGCTTTTGATATCAACAATGTTAATCAGACCTTTGATCGCGTCCGGTAAGTCAACGTACTCCCCCCAACCCACAACCGACCCTTTTTTCTCGTCCGGCGAATATAAAACCGTCACGGAGGTAGAGCCGAGCGCCACCTTTTTGATGTTAGTCAGATCCGCATACTCTGAGGGAATCTGACCTCCCCAATTTGGATGACCCCAAGCGACCATGCTTGCTTCATTCAGAGCAATAAATACATCGCCGCCGCCAATCACCGAGGTAAAAGACTGTTGTGACGGTACGTCGCGCATATCGCCGCCAAATTCTTCATTGCCCCACTTACCCCAGGCATGTACCTGGCCAGTACGCCTACGTACGGCAAAAGCACTGGTGGTACTACTCACCTCGACAACATCAGACAGCGCCTTCACCGCATCACTCACCTGACCGCCAAAGCTTGGGGTGCCCCACCCAACCACGCGGCCATCATCGCGAAGCGCAACGAAAGCACCATTGCCCATTTTGTCGTCACTCTCACCAGCAGTACCGTTGCCAATGATATTGGCTGGATTGAGGTACAACCTGTCTTCACCAAAGCGTACTTCCAAGATCAAATGCGGTTTACTGTCCAGAAAACGTTCTTCGTTTTCCCAGGTATTGTCTCCGATGTATTGCCACTGAGCTTTCAACGGTTCGCCTTTTGCATTAAAAGCACTCAGGTGACGAGGCGATCTCGATGTTGCGTAGGTACTGCGATCAGAACGGGCGCCAAGGACTTTCAACGCCTTGGGGCTGGCCGTCGCACGCATATCCTTTGCTACATCTTTTTCTGATAACGTCATGATTACCACCCTCTTCATTGAACATACAGGTGGCACTGATTGAATACTTACCGAACGCTGTTTTCTACTGGCATTTTTATCAGGTCGCGAGAACAGAAAACACACTTCCGATGTTGGATGCATCAATCAGGAATGCTGTCTACTGACAAAAATATCAGCCATACAAAAATAGAGCCAAACGACGATATTTATTAATACCAGACGCTCGAATTCAGGCGCTGTAGAAATAAACACTCAAAAAATTGTGATAAGCCAATGCAACTTATGGATTTTTCGCAGCCGTCTACTCTGATCATTCGAACACTTAACGCACACCGGCTTTTTGCCAGTAGCTAAGGGGGTCAGTGTCCACTCGTCGCATTTTCATCCTCGACAGTCAAATTTCCATCTCTTCTGGCGTGACGCTTGCACAAGCGGCCCCCAGCAGCCCGAAAAGACGTAATTCTGACGCAGCCGCGAACAAAATTAACGTTTAAGGGCACTTACCAAGCGCCTGCTCAGTCATCGGAGATGTAACGTGTCAACGCTCAATGAAATCGCAATGAACCACGCGAGAATGGTCAAAAGGCTGGCGGAGGAATCGATCACCGTGCACCCACGCCAGCCTCTCGTGGTGGGTGCTATCGAGGTTTCATCGATTGATACGCCGCCCCACCTGCCGCTGCACTTGCTCATCGAGGGCGCAGATTACACGCTAGCGGATAGCCCGCAGGCCTCTGGCCTTTAACCTTCGTAGCAGGGTCATCAGCGGTCGCAGCAACGCCGACCTGTCCATGAACGACAGGTCATGCAGGTCCGTCCGCGAAGGCCGTTGATAACCAAGGTTCCAGGTAAAGTAATACGCCCGCACGTCTTTTTGACTGTGGATTAGGGTATTGAGCGCCGCATCGTAATGCATCGGCCCGCCATCAGGATGCCCAGGCGGGCGTTGCAGCAGTTGCAGCAGAAAGTCCCTCAGCCGCTCGATGCACCGGCCGTTTACTGCATAGAAATGGCTCAGGTGCACCGGCTGATCGACCACTTTCCAGGCGGGTGAGCTTGAATCGCCGTCGAACGGGTGGCCGAAGTAGACGATGTCCCAGTCCATCCCTTCCAGCGCGGCGACGGCCTGTTTTCCATAAGTGGCGATGCACTTGGAAAACTGAATGTCGTCTTCCATGATCAGGATGTTGTTCAGGTTTGAACGGACGGCCTCTTCCATGATGCCGAGATGGCTCATAAAGCAGCCTCTGGCGCCAAGACTCGGAAAGCCCTCCAACTCAGTAGGGGTGACGGCCTCAAAAAAAGCGGTTTTGTCGTTATCAATGTGAAAGCCGTTGCGAGTGAAATCCTCGGTTGTTTCTATACGACGGTCCTTTCTTGACGAGATATTGATGATTCTTGCTCGATCGAAGTAGTCGATCACATTCATCCGTCAGGTCCTCTGCGCAGGCGTTAAGAGCAGTTTGGTTGCAGTATAGGAATCATTCCTTGAACGTGGTCAGGCAAACAGCCTGGTTATCACCCACCCAGCGCAGGCACCAATCGCCAGCGAAGGCAACACCACCAGTTCGCGCTTCCAGTCCAATAGCCCCAACTGGCGATTGACCTTGAAAATAAGGAACAGCGTTGTGTAGGTATGCAAGGCAACGCCCCACAACGCCCAGGTCACCCCACCGATCGCCAACAGCAACGGCATTAAGGTGAACAGCGACACCACCCGAATGATGTTGTCGATGGCCACGTACTTGGTCAGGCCAAGAGCCAGCCAGACCTGATGTGCCAGGCTGTAGCGCAAGGTAAAGAACGACAGCGAAAGGATCGCCATCATGTTGCCCGCGCCGGCATAGCGTGCGTCGTACAGCCAACCGATGATCAACGGGCTGGCGGCAAGCAGAAACCCACAGGTAAACAGCGACAGAAAGTCGAACACCAACCTGAAATTGAAGTACAGCGTGCGCAAACGTTCTTTGTCGTCTGCCCGGGTTGCTTCACTGAAGGCGGGCAACACCACAGCCCCCGCCAGGCGCTGCAAACTTGACTGGAACGTGGCCAGCATACTCACGGCAATGGAATAAACCCCAAGCTCCGCCACCGTCATGCTGCCGCCGAACCAGATCCGGTCGCCCTGCATGGCTAGCACACCGACGGCGGACGACAACAGGATCCAGCGGCCATAAGCGAGCATCTCGCGCCAAGCTGCCGGGTCCCATTGCAAGCGGTTGTTGGGGCCCTGGAACATGGCATGGCTGAGAATGGTAAACACGAATGTGCTGACCAGCCCCGATGCCACCAGCGCCCAGATGGAGCGCGTCAGATAGCCCGCCACCAGCATTACCACCAGGCCAACAAGCTGCACGATCAGTTCCGCAAGCACCACTCGCTTTTGTTGGAAGGCGCGAACGGCGACATCGACTTTGGTCGACTGAAAGCCGTGAAAAATCGCGAATAAGCCGGTGATCGCCAACACCAGCGGCAACTCTGGAACCGCATAGGTGGAATGCGCCGGCCACAAGCCAATGTGCTGGGTGAACCAGCTACCGAGCGCCAGCAACTGCATGATGAAAAACAAGCCAAACCCGCGAATGATCTGCACAGACCACACGGTATTGAGAAACAGCGGATCGTCGCCCCGTGGGCTCTGGATAATGTTTTGCCGTAGTCCAACATCAGACAGCAACAGCAGCAGCACCGAAACAGTGGTGGCAATCGCCATTACCCCAAACATTTCCGGCACCAGCAATCGGGTAATGACCAGATTGCCACCCAGCCGTATCAGCTGGGAGGCCAGAATAGCTACGATATTTAACGCTCCTGCCCCGATCACCCGCTTACGCAGGCTCTGCGGTGACGACAACTCAATCGAAGGCATAGCACCCTCTCTGGCCTTATTTAAGAAATGACTATAGTCACAATCTGCCACCCTGCCGCACAGATTGCTCAGCCCCGAATCTGTGGGCATAAAAAGCCCAGCGCAAGGCTGGGCTGGAAGCACGCGGTTGGCCGATATCGTCGTGCTTTACTGCCGGTCCTCCCTAGGCTCTGGAGCACATGAGCGCCGCATCCAGCAGGCGACCGTGGTCGTACCAGGCATCGCGTTGATAAGCCGAATAGTGGTGCTCTACACCACTGCTTTTGATTTCAACAAGCCCCGTGGCCTGGTTGGGGTCGGTGCTATCGACGAAGAGTTGAAGCGCGTTGTTTTCCTGCTGCGTATAGACCTTGGCGCCTTTGGGTAGCTCACTCTGCACACACCCCAGATAACTGGAAGGATTGTTCACGGTGGTGCCCGAGGTGTTGTCTTGCCCCATGCGGATATCAGGATTGTGTGCACAACCGATTAGGAAAAGGCCAATGAATAACGAGGGGATAAAACCGCTTAAGATCGACTTGAACGCCACTACTTCTGCTGAACGTTTCATGCAAGAACCCTCCGATGTCCCCCTGCAAAAATGGATATCAAGAGAGCAAACCAGCGCGATTGCTAAAGGCGATTACGTTGAACCTGCCATGGCTTGCAACAGCGTTGGAGTAGTGATCATGAATATGCGCTGACCACGATGGACTCAGCGCTTTATCCAATCAGGCTAGTGCGTTTGGGGTCGTTCAAGAGAACAGTTGCGTCTAAACGTCATAGCGAACTGCTTTAACAGCGCCTGACTTTCGTTCAGCGCCATGATGGCTGCCTCTCCCTCTGTCAGGTGCCCGGCGTCATTGGGCTTTCCCGGAGGCTGAGCGGATCGTTGATCGATCATAGAGCCGGTATTGCATTCCTCGTGCTAAACGCAATATTTTTGCAACTATCTTGTTCGTACTCATGGAACCGGAGTCATTTTGTTCATGAGCCGCCAAGTAGTTTGTCAGCCAGTTCGCAAATTCTGGACGCTCGATAACCAGTCTTTGCAAAAACTCCTCGCGATGTGGATGCTCCATGGATCGGGAATAGTGCACGATGGATGATTTAGCCATGGAGGGCGCAGCAGCAGGACCGCTGATCAAGCCTTGAAACACCATGTTGTGCTGATCAGGCGTCAACTCACGCCACTTCAGGCCCAGACGGGCGACAATCGGGCTTAGGATCACTTGGTCTGCGGTAAAAAACTGTCCTTCTGGTGTCGCCAGTTTGCTCCGCAGCAGCGTCGAAAAAGCTGAATAATAGGCATCAGCGAGACCACTGCCGCGTTTCCACGAGAACAGGCCGGAATTAAAGTAAGCCAGCTGCTCTGCGCGTCGGCCATCGGTGGCGAGCCATGGTACATCGTCCAGAGAAGTGCCGAGCACCTGGCAGACGCCGCGCCAATAGGGCTCATAGTGCGCGTCACCTTTGAACATTGCCGGCGGCAACCATTCGCGCCTGGCGCTGAACGCCTCTTCACCGTTCAACAACAGGCCATTGGGCTCGCCCAGTACGAAAATATCGCTGTCTATCCATGCAATAGTGTCTGTTTTAGCCAGCCGCTCGGCGATTTGAACGGCAACTACCTTGTTTGTGTAGTTGAGCCAGGGATGCAGATTCTCGCCGTCTTTGGCGTCAACAAACTCTACATTCAGTCGCTCGAATGCTCGAAGCGTCGAGGGTGCCAGCGCCGGTCCCCGCCGTCCTTTGACCGCTAGCACTCTCGACGATGAGAGGTTGCCGCCAAATGCCCTCAGCGACTCCACCATTAGCAGTGTTTGTTGTTCGAGACGGCCGTATTCGACGCAACATACAAAAGTCAACATGCTGGCATCTACCTTTAAACAAAAGTGAACGCACGAGTAATGATTAGTGAGCAAAGCGTAGCAGCAAAATGATTGCTCAAGGCCTGTGCGCTGAATCCGCCACCGCCTGCAAGAGCCTGGGTAGATTGTCCAAGGCTTGTCGGCGGGTTTGAGCGAATCGATTCAAAACCGCCAGTTTTTGCGGATCGCCCTCTTGCAGGGCTTTCATGACGGTGGGTAACAGATGCAAATGGCACCGCGCCAGCCAACTGGACAACCCGGCATGGTGTTTCCATTGCCGTTGATTATCGAGGTACGCGGCCCACATTTTCAGCCAGTCTTGCGGTGAGCGAGGCGGAGGGACAAACCCGCACAGTTGGTTCATCTGCACTTCATCAGTGAGGTGACATTCCACATAAGCGATAAGCGCGGCGCTGAACAAGATCTGGTAACTGCTGACCGTCAATAAATTGATGCGCTTGCCATCAAAGGCTTTCAGACTGCCTTCAGCAATCACCGGTACCGCGCTGGCGCTGCAGTCAACGTAGAGGGCATCGGGATTTGCGCCGATGCTGCCGTGCTCGAGGGATATGCTACCGGCCTCAATAGCGACTACCCGGCCCAAACGCACAACATCATGTATGCGCCGCAGTGCATTCAATTCAGCCTGGGTGATGGTCGCCGCACGAAAGGCTGTGGGAACCACAGATTCGTCGAGGCGCAGCAGTTCACCCGCACGTTCAAGCCTGAGGAACAGGTCGGCAATCGAGTCGGCAGCGCCAATTGCCTCGAACTGGTTGGCAAGGCTGCCGATTGTGCGCACTACATTTTCCAGACCCGGCTGAATATTGGCGCGGTCGAGAAACCAGCAATCGTTGGGGATGATCCATTGAATCTGTGTCGGTGGCACGCCATTGTGCAGCAGCCACAAACAGGCATCGATGCCGGTCTTGCCGCCCCCTACCACTACGTATTTCGGATAGGGCTGCCCTACTCTGATCAGGTCGTTCAACGGAATGCAGCGCACGCCCGGCGCTACCTGGTAACGCGGTGGGTGGGTGGAAGGTACGGCGGTCTGGGCGATCGTTGCATCCACTACTTTTTTGCGCACCTGCACTGCATTGCTTTGGCCGGAAAGCATCGAGCTAACACAATGGCTCTCCGTACGATCCCCCTGGTAGTTGTGCATCGGCAAATAATGCACCCGCCCAGACGGCAAGAAGCGCTGGTGCATCAACTGGTCGAAGTAACTGACAATTTCGGCACCCGTCGCCAACTCATACAAGCCGCCGCCCCATTCGGAGTCGTCCTTTCGGCCTGAGCCAAGTTCGCGCGAGTTAACCCCGTAGAAAGCAGACGGCTGATGCAAGCGGACAAACGCGTACGTATCGTTCCAGTGCCCGCCAGGCTGGGCGTGGCGATCGACCATCAGGACATGGGCATCGGATTCATCAAGCAAAGTATCGACAAAGGCCATCGCAGTGGCCCCTGCGCCGATTACCAGATAATCCGTCGCTAGGATGGTGTTCATGGATACAGACTCTTTTCCATCCATTCAGGCTAGTACGCTTACAGGCCTTCAAGAGAACCGTTGCGCCTAATCGACATAGCCAAGCGCGTTAACAACTAGCGCCCCCGGTAAAGGCTGTCTTGCATCATCTGTGGGAGCGGGCTTGCCCCGCGATGTGATCTGAGCGAAAACCGTAATCGCGGGGCAAGCCCGCTCCTACCCGTTGCCAAGGTCCGCATGAATAAATAATAATGCGATCAATTCCCATTTGAGCCCTGCATCATGTCGGCCGAGTCCTCCGCCCTGCCCGCCGCTGTCGGCGATCTTTATGCTGAACACAGCTCATGGCTGCGCGGCTGGTTGCGCAAGCGCATGGCCAATCACTGCGATGCCGCCGACCTGGTACAAGATACCTTCGTCAAAATCATCAAGGCGCGTAACGCCTTGGATATCCGCGAGCCGCGCGTGTACCTGACCACCGTTGCCAAAGGCCTGATGATCGACCTGTTCCGCCGCCGCTCACTGGAACAGGCTTATCTCGAAACCCTGGCCAGCCTGCCCGTATCACAAGTACCCAGCGCCGAAGCGCAAGCGATGCTGTTCGAAACACTGGTTGAACTGGACCGCTTGCTCGCTGGCCTCGGTGCCCGGGTTCGACAAGTGTTCATCCTGTCGCAACTCGATGGCCTGACCTACCCGCAGATCGCCAACCAGCTTGGCATTTCCCTGCGTACGGTGAACAACCACATGGCCAAAGCCATGGAGCATATCTGCCTGTTGCAGTGGGAATTGAGCGAGTGAGCCAGACGCCTTCAGCCGCTCAACGCGAGGCCATCCGCGCCGCTGCCCGGTGGTACGCGCAGCTATCTTCGGGCACCGCCAGCGATGACGAACAGGTCCAATGGCAGCGCTGGTACGACAGCAACCCCTTGCACCAACAGGCCTGGCAACGCATGCAGGCGGTGAGCAACACCCTCGGCCACCTGCCCCGACAGCTGGCCTCCTCGACACTGTTGGGCGCCGGACGCGCGCGCCGACAAGTCCTCTACGGCCTGGCCATGCTGCTCGGTGGCGGTGCCTTTGCAACGCTGGGCTGGCGCAGTGAAATGCGCCAGGTATGGACGGCAAGCCACCGCACCTCCGTAGGCGAGCGCCGTAGCTTCACACTGGCGGATGGTAGCCGGATGATGCTCGATACCGACAGTGCTGTTGACGTGCACATCGACGAGCAGCAACGACTGTTGGTGTTACACCGCGGCCAGCTGGCAATCAGCACCGCCGCCGATCCCTCTGCCCGTCCCTTCATGGTCGACACCCGTTTTGGTCGGGTCCTTGCTCTGGGTACTCGCTTCATCGTCAGCGTCGATGATCAGGGCAGCGAAGTGGCGGTGCAGGAAAAGGCCGTGCGGGTGTCGGCAGGCTTATCGCAGCCTGTGCATCTGCAAGCCGGTCAACGGGTCAGCGTAGGGCCGACGGGCATCGGCAACGTGCGCAGCAATGACGCTTCGGTGGGGGCCTGGCAGGAAGGCAGCCTGATCGCCATCAACCAGCGCCTGGACACACTGCTTGCTCAGCTGTCGCGTTATCGCCCGGGCTTGCTGTTCTGCGATCCCGCCGTGGCGGCGCTGAAGGTTTCCGGTGCCTTCTCGATCACCGATACCGACCTGGCCCTGACTGCGCTGCAAAGCGCTTTCCCCCTCGACGTGCACCGCCGCAGCCGCTACTGGGTGACGGTGGCTGCGCGCGACTGATTATTTTTCGCATGAATGTGCACTTTTGTGCAGGCCCATTCGGCTCTCCCTTCCATCTGAGCAACTGAATGTTTTAGGGAAGGGAAACATGAGCAACAAGCAGCGGGCGCACAGAGCATTCGCCCTGACAGTTCACCTCTCGTTAGGTGCGGCCATCATCTGGCCTGGAGTTTCGCTTGCCGAGCAGGTAAGCAGCCAGGCGCGGACCTATAACATCGCCGCCGGTACCTTGACCGAAACCCTGAGCCAGTTTGCCAGCCGCTCCGGGGTGACACTGTCGTTCGATGGTGCCAGTACCCAAGGGCTGCGCTCGCAAGGCCTGCAAGGCAATTACAGCGTCGATCAGGGCTTTGCACTGCTGCTCGCCGGCAGTGGACTGCAGGCGGTACGCCAGGCCAACGGCGTCTACCTGCTGATCGGTAATCAGCACAGCCGGGGTTCAGTTGAGCTGGGCGCAACCACCATCCAGAGCCAGAGCCTGCAAGCCGACGCCAAAAGCTACAGCGTCAACGCCACGACCGTCGGTAGCAAAGTGGCGACGTCGCTACGCGAAGTGCCGCATTCGGTGTCGGTCATCACCCGCCAGCGCATCGAGGATCAGAACCTCAACAACCTGACCGATGTCATGAGCAAAATGACCGGCGTCTCGCTACAAAAAGGCGGCATATCCCAAGCGGCCATGGGCAACGAAAGCAACTTTTTCTCCCGCGGTTTCGCCGTCTCCAACACCACCATCGACGGTGGCGCGCCCTTGACCACCTCGATCGCCGGTTACGGCTCGCTGAGCCAGCTCGATATGGCTCAGTACGATCGCGTTGAATTCCTGCGCGGCGTCGATGGCTTGTATTCCAGCACTGGCGACCCCGGCGGTACCATCAACCTGGTGCGCAAACGCGCCTTGCGCGATAACCAGTTGACGTTCTCGGCCTCGGCCGGCAGCTGGGACAACTACCGTACCGAGTTCGACCTGACCGGCCCGTTGGTTGCCAGCGGCGACATTCGCGGGCGGCTGGGCATGGCCTACCAGGACAGCAAGTCGTTCATGGACTACGTCGATACGCAGAACTCGCTGACCTACGGATCGTTGGAGTTCGACCTGGCGGCCGACACAACCTTAAGCGTGGGCGGCAGTTACCAGGACAATGATGGCGTGCCCTACTTCGCCGGTTTGCCGCGCTACACCAATGGCGACGACTTGAACCTGCCGCGTCACACCGCCTATACCGCCGACTGGAACACGGTGCGGGAAAAAACCACCCAGCTGTACACCAGGGTTGAGCACACCTTCAACGCCGACTGGTCGTTGAGCACCGACCTGAATTACGTCGATATCGACCGCGACTCCGCTGGCCTGTACTACTTTGGTGGCGTCGACCCGCTGACCGGCACCGGGCCGAACTGGCACCAGTTTCCGAACAAGGGCGGCAGCGTGCGCAAAACCGCCAACAGCTACGTCAAAGGCGGCTTTGACGCGTTCGACTTACACCACGATGTGCTGTTTGGCGTCGACTACAGCCACACTGTCGGCACCGTCATCCAGCGCACCGGGCGGATTCAGGGCATCCCGGTGGACCTGAGCGATCGCAACCCGCCGGATGATCTGGGAAGCACACCGACCAAACGCCAGGACCTGCCCGAGATCCGCCGTTCAGCCTATGGCATGACCCGCCTGGCGCTGAGCGACGAGCTGAAACTGATCCTTGGCGGCCGTCTTTCCGACTATAGCTACCAGAACAAACAAGACTTCGCCAACGCGCCGTCGTCGCGCCCGTCTACCGAACACAAACGCGGCGTGTTCACCCCCTATGCTGGCCTGACCTACGACCTGAACAACGCGTGGACCGCCTACACCAGCTACGCCGAAACCTTCACCCCGCAGGCAGGTTTCACCGACACCACCGGCACCCAGCTCGACCCCGCCACGTCGAAAAACTACGAGATCGGCCTCAAGGGCCAACTGCTCGATGGACGCATGGACACCTCGTTCGCGGTCTACCGCATCGAGCAGGAAAACAACGCCGTGTATGACGAGCTGGGTACTGGTCCGATCGGCAGCGAGGCCACCTGTTGCTACTTCAACGCCGGCCAGGTGGTGAGCAAGGGCTTCGATGCTGAAATCAGCGGAGAAGTTGCCAGGGGCCTACAGCTGATGGCCGGCTACACCTACAACCGCCTCGAAGCCAAAAACGCCGACGAAGGCCGCAGCACCTTCGAAGGCGTCACCCCCAAGCACCTGCTCAAAGTCTGGGGCACTTATCAACTGCCAGGCGAACTGCACGACTGGAAACTGGGCCTCGGTGCGATCAGCCAGAGCGCCACCTCCAAGCAAGGCACGGTGTCGCCGTTCAACCCCAGCACCGGCCAGTTCGACGGCGACCCGGTCAACTACAAGTTCCTGCAGTCGGGCTACACCCTCTGGAGCGCGAGCTTGGATTACCAGATCGATAAAAACTGGTCAGCCACGCTCAACGCCAACAACCTGTTCGACAAGAAGTATTACTCGACAGTGGGTACCTCGGCTTACAACAACTTCTATGGCGATCCGCGCAATTTCATGCTGACCGTTCGCAGCAAGTTCTGATGCACTTCGGTTACAGGGTTTGTTGAAGGTCAGTACTCAAGTTTCTCTGCCCCACGTCGATCCCTACTGTGGGGAGGCACCAAGGCCAGCCTCTTTGTTGGCCTTGGTGACTGAGCGAGACACTGACTTTTCAACGTGCCAAGGCTGGCACTAAGGGACGCTTCGTGGTGACAAAACAGGTAGTTGGTGCGTTGTTGCTCGCCGCTTCATGCACTATTGCTGGGGCTTTTGCGGACAATGAATACGGATCGTTCGGGGAGGAAGTGACTGATGGCAGCGAACTGGCCTCTTACAACGCACTGATCGAGCAGTTGAGTGACATCAAGAACTTTCAGTCCCTTGGTTCTGTTCAACCAGGATCTGCCAACGACAACTTCAACGACTTGTCCCGGCTCAGCGACACCTATATCAATGCCGTCAAAGAGATTGGCTTCCCCAACCTGCCTGCGTACTCCTCCAACAGCCTCGGCTACAAAGACATCAAGGATTTTCGAACGCGCACCACCGCTGCGTTGATGAACCACGAGCTTGAGCCCAACAACGAAACCTGCGGCGCCTCGATGGTGTTTCTCTACCCCACACTTGTAGCCTCGACACTGCAAGACATAAAGCCGCAATACATCGAACCACAAGCCACACCTGCCCGCGTAACTGCCTTACGCCAGGCAGCCCAGCAAGACCTGCGCAACGACCGCAACCTGCTGCAGTCGATGTGCAACACCGTGCAGTTGCAGCCGGCAATACAAGGCCTCGATAACCTTCTCTCCCTGGTGCGCAGTGACAGCGCCAGTTTTCTGATGTCGATCGAACGGGTCAACGGCAAGAACATTCCCGCCAACCTGGCTGCCCAACCAAAACAACCCATGATCGAACACCTACCCGTAGCACCCCAGCGTCCTCGTGTCGGCGCCAAGGCGGACCAATACGCCAATTGCGCAGCTGTGGTCGGCGCGCTTCGCGAATTTTCGACGGCTAAAGGCGTGAAATATGACGAGGCTGGTAGCAGCGAAATGGAAACCTCGTTCATCATCGCCTCTATCATCTATTCCGACGCTGACAAGGCCATGCGGCTGTATCAAACACTGCTCTACAGCAACAGCGTACAGATGCAACAACACCCCGAACAAATGAAGTACTGGGTCAATCAGACCTTCCAACGCTGCACCGCTGACTTCAATAATGACCGGAGCCACCTCAACACCTATGCGCAGGAAGGGCGTAATGAATTCGCCGAGAAGTTTCAGGCCTTGCTTAAGTCTGCGCAGAATTCCCGCTAAACCGGAGGTGGCCCCTACCGCCTGTGTTGAGGTGCTTGCCAGTTTGAGGCAACCTTGCACAGGCTTATTGGCCAGAAAAGGATTCCAACAATGCCATTTCCACCGCAAGAACGCGCCGCACTGCTCGCCCTCAAGGGGGTGGGCCCAACCGTGATTACCCGACTTGAGCAAATGGGTATCGACTCGCTGGCTGAGCTTGGTAGGGCAGATGTCAGTGACATCCTGGCTCAAGCCTCAGCTGCATTGGGGTCTACTTGCTGGAAGAACAGCCCTCAAGCCCGAGCGGCTATTAGTGCGGCGGTCGCGCTTGGCAAAAGCCCTTGCCTAGGCGAAACAGGCGGCTAAGTCAGCCCGTAGGCGCCCAGCGATACAGGTACATGCCTCACCGACAATACGCTAGGAGCGGGCCTGACCGTGATTGCGGTCTACCGGCGTCGTTGTATCGCGGGTCAAGCCCGCTCCTACCGCCAGCATAAACACAATGGCACGCTCACCTTAATCCAGCGCCCCACTGAGCACTTCATAAATGATGCCGGTAGCAATAGCGACCAGAATCAAATCCACCCCAGCTTGCTGCCACTCATAGCCTTCGTAATGCGGTAAATGCCCCAGCAACCGCCCGTCGAGCTTCTTCGCAATGCCGGGTGGTAGCGGCTTGCCTCGGGCCAGGTTTTTCTGAATACCTGGAGGCAGTGCCGCGCCTGGGCTCCAATAGTCACGGTAGCTCGACAGCACACCCAGAACATTGCCGCGATCAACACTGGGGCCATGGCTCCAGTCACTTCGATCCGGGCCCTTGGCTTTTGCTTGCCCCCCGTGAGCTTGAGCTTTCTGTGAGTTACCCTTGCCGTTGCTATTACCTGGATCAGCCAGCGCAGCAGTAGAACCCGTAAGGAGTACAAGGCTGGTGAACACAGCGATCACCGACTTGGATCTGATCATTTCCGTTCTCTCAGAAAAGGGTATGTCCTGCAATGTAGACGGTATTGACGAGGAAAGTTCCGCTCATCAGCAGCAGAGGAATAATCGGGAGGGACTGCTTCGAACACTACGGCCAAAGTCAGGCAGGGAGATCAGACTAGCCTGAAGCAAAAAGCCCAGCGCGGGGCTGGGCTGGATTACTCTACATCCGGTGGACAATAGAAATAGGCGTATCAACGGTCATTCTTTGAGGACGAGCTAACTGCATTGCTCAACCCTTTGGAATTATGATCGCCTGGCGTAGTTCGAGAAATGGCAGTCGATTTTGACAGGCCGCGAGTGTCCTTGGAGTGGGCGATACCAGACGTGGCGGAGCCATGACCACTATCGTTATTCCGAGCGCTACCGTAGTGATTACCGCTTACTCCATGGTCTCGAGATGCCTTACCCGCATGATCTCCGCCAAAACCATCCCCTTTGCCGCCCTGACCGCCCCGTCCTCCTCCGTGCCCGCCGCCATGACCGCCACCATGGCCACCGTCTTTCGCATAGGCTGAACCTATAGGAGAAAAGTCCGCAGGCAGGAGCGCCGTTGCTCCTAGCGCAAGCGCACATGCAAAGACAGCTACAAAGGGTTTGCTCATTATTCGAACGCCTCCGAGGGCGATGGTTGATGAGCCATATGATTCAATATCAGCACTAAAGTTCTTACGGGGCGACGGAATGTGCCCATGCTCCCACTTCAGCGTATTCCTCTATAGGGATCCTGAACTGTGCGTCCAAGTCACTCGCCGTGTTGGTACACGCAGAAACGAAAAAGCCACCCAAAGGTGGCTAAGTCGTTGAAATATATGGTCGGGACGGAGTGATTCGAACACTCGACCCCTTGCACCCCATGCGTGCAGGAGCCTTGGAGCCCCTGTAAATACGGTGTCTAACTTGGCGCTCGCTGCAATCGACTGCCTATAGGCGCTCTCAAATGTCACGCAGAGTCACGCAAATCTCACGCGGCGTTACCACCCCTCCTCCGGCGCTCTGCCGACTTTGGTGATTCCAATTACTACAGTTCATCTCCCTGAAAAATCTGCGCCTGAGCGGCACTGATCGCTACCCCAAACAACCGAGAGTGGTGCTGCCAACCTTCCCTAGCCCACCCGCTCACTAACCGACCAAGTGAGACCTATCCAAGCCTAAGTGGCTCACCATCACGGGCCCGCGCACTGCCCGAATGGCAGCATTACCTGTAGAATTTTTCGCCTTCTTGGCGGGCACCGTAGCGCACGTCACCTATTTGGATTGGTATCTGTGAGCCAGACGCATAATAATCGCGATGTACGCGCGTTCCGAACTGACATCAACGGTCTAAGAGCTTGGGCTGTTGTAGCTGTAATTCTCTACCACTTCGGAGTGCCAGGTTTCACAGGCGGCTTTGTCGGTGTTGATGTGTTTTTCGTGATATCTGGTTTTTTGATGACTTCTATCATCGTCACCGGACTCGAAAGCCGCAGCCTTTCTCTAGTCAAATTCTACCTAGCTCGAGCCAAAAGAATCTTACCGGCACTTTTAGCCTTATGCACAACGCTATTGGTTATCGGCTGGTTTACGCTAGCCCAAAGCGAATACAAAACCCTAGCACACCATGTAATATCTGCACTCACCTTCAGCTCCAACTCAACATTCTGGAAGGAGTCGGGATACTTCGACATTTCATCTTACGACAAATGGTTACTTCACACTTGGTCACTTTCTGTCGAGTGGCAATTTTACTTAGTTCTACCCTTGATCTTGATGGTTGTATGGAAGTTTAGACCTGGCCGATTGAGCGCATTGGTTGTGCTATCTACCGTGGCCATCGCTTCGCTGCTCGCTTCTATAACCCTCTCCTCCACCTACCCGTCTGCCTCCTTCTACCTACTACCAATGCGCGCGTGGGAAATGTTGCTCGGCGGCTTGGTGTTCCTAGTTTCAACGCGACTCCCCACGTCTAGCACTGCAACCAAATGCACTGCATTTCTTGGCTTCGCCCTGATTACATATTCGATCGCCTTTATCTCTCCTAGCGATGTGTGGCCCGGTTGGTATGCACTTATTCCAGCGCTAGGTACGTCCTGTGTAATTGCAGCCGCAAATCAAGCCTCGCCCCTAACCAACCTCACGGTACTCCAATGGCTCGGAGATCGTTCCTATTCCCTCTACCTTTGGCATTGGCCAATAGCTGCTGCGCTCGTATACCTCGAGCTTCGTCAAGATGTAGGAGCCACCACCGCAGGCTTGCTCATCACCCTTTTACTTGGCCATATCTCTTACAGCGCAATAGAGTTAAAATCCAAAAACATCCTAGAAATCAGCACCACAAAAATTGCCTACTTAACGATCGTAGCCGCTACCGTCCTCATCTTGACCCCGAGTCAGCTAGTCAAAAACAATGACGGTGTACCTAGCCGCCCAGTCGCCATCAATAGCAGCCGAATCTTTCAAGATAGTTCTCTAAGAAACCCGAGACTTAGAGAGTGCTTTGTGAACGCCAGCAAAAATAAAATTATAAACTCCCAATGCACATATGGGGGCAATGAGCTAGGTGCAATTGTAATTGGTGATAGTCATGCAGCATCTATCGTGCGTGCAGTGGAGCGATCACTCCCCAGCAAAAGCTTGAATGTATTGGATTGGGAGCTACATAGCTGCGCGACAATCCTTGGTCTAAAGCTTATTACCGACCCCAAAAATACGTGCAGCGAATTCCTGAGCTTGGCTGTAGCAAAGCAAAAAACCCTGCCAACCAACGTGCCAATCATCATCGTCAATCGCTGGTCGAGCTATCTGTTCGGTCCAAATGAGCCAGACCGCAAGTCCGAGGTGTCTACCCCCACATTTTATATAGACAAACCTTACCCTCCAAGTGCGCCAGAGCTACTCGCCAAGATGCGAGAAGGTATTATTACTACAGCGTGCGAATTTGCGAAAACAAGACCTGTGTACCTGGTTCGGCCGTTTCCGGAGCTTAAAATAAGCGTACCTAAAACCATGGCTAGGAGAGCCTTCATCCCCGGCAATAACAAGCGTGTGTTCATAAGCATGGAAGAGTACATGCAACGGAACCACTTTGTGTGGGAGGCGCAAGATGCTGCAAGCAAAAAATGTGGCGCTAAAATTCTAAACCCGCTCCCTTATCTCTGCAACGATGGGAAGTGCTATGGAGATCACAATGGCACACCAATCTATGTCGATGACGACCACCTGAATGAGCACGGTGGAGACGTTTTGATTCCGATGTTCTCTGATGCCTTCCATTCGCAGGACTCGCAACAGATCGGCACGAGTCACCATGCAAATGCGGCGGCACAATGAAGTCTATTTGAACAGAGCCTGTTCAGCCGTACGTAATTCGGTACGCGATTGGAATCCCTTACAGCGTACCAACACCCCATGCGTGTATGAGCCTTGGAGCCCCTGTAGATACGGTGCCTAACTCGGCGCTCGCAGCAATCGACTGCCTGTAGGCATAGACGCACAGAGCACCGTAAACCCCTCGGCTAGCCGCATAGGAATCGCGGATCAGTTTCAGCAAGCGGTCGTTTTCCTGATCGTGCTCAGAAACGGGCTTGTGCAGCCATTTGTAGAACCCGGCACGAGCGATCCGCAATACCCTGCAGATCGTGATAATTGCATACTGATGATGATGCTCGTTCATGAAGTGGCACTTCACTCGGGCTCGCTGGCAAAGTACTGCGCGGCTTTTTTTAGATATCCCGATCTTCTTCAAGGCGGCGCATTTGGGCCCATAATCGCGGGAATTCACTCTTGGCCTCGAGCAATTCACTTGCCTGCTTTTCTGATTTATCAGGGGTGACGGCGCTCACCCATTTGTAGAGGCTGTGAGTCGAGACGCCGAGGCGTGCGGCAATTTCCGCGACTGAATAGCCGCGTTCAACCACCTGCATGACGGCTTCCGCCTGAATTCCGGTGTGTATCGCTGGGTACTCATAGACTTCCTCCTATGCTCAAATCAAAGGCCGGGGATGTCTACCTTTCCGAGGCAGTCCAGAGCCGAAAACAGAAAAGCCCCGATCAATGCCTAGATCCTGAATAGGTACGCAGTCTTTCCCTCCTTCCGAGAATCGCATCTTCCATGTGCACCGGAGCACGCCGAGGAGGTCAGTTCACCACGGCAAGACCTTCACAAGCCCGATAGCACTCTGAGATCATTCGTATCTCAAGCAGCAATTCGAATCAAGGACGCAGATTGAAAAAGCCATTCATGTTAGGGGTTATGGCAGCAGTAATCTCGGGCTGCTCCAATAACGAAGACGACTACCTGGAAATCATTAAGTGCAACCTATCTGCGCAAAGGCTCTCGCAAAGCCAGGCGCTCTACGAAATTACCAGTTATGCGCAGGAATTTACTCGTAGCACCGGTTTTTTACCGAATGCTGAAGAGATCAAAAAAATAGCTCTAGAAGGAAGAGAGAAGTTGGGACTTGATAAGCTCGACAGCCAAGAGGCTCACGAACTCATGGTGGAAATCTACAACTCTTCCACGTGCAAAAAAATCCACAAGCAACCTGCAGTTGAAGGATGATTGTCAATTCACAAAGCAAAAGCCCGGCTCAATGGCCGGGTTCTGGATTGCCATTCGATATGGAGTAAGTTCGCCCGCTTTTCTTGCATAGTTAGTTCGCCAGATCGGCGCGGATTTCCGTACATCCAGCAGGAATAGCCCTTGCCGTGATTGGCAAGCAGTCCAGCGTTGTGCTCACTGGTTCCCCATGATTCATACTTGCGAGATCGCCGATCTGCGTCATCTCAGAGATGCGCTTGTAGAGTGCGAACCTGCTGGATCTCCAGCAGCCGCTCCTGGCGCTGGCGTGCGTATTCCTCGGCCTGCTGTGCCGGACTTTTCTGGCTGTCATGGGCGTTGATGCGAGGGATGCTGGGGTTTCATGAAGTGCGCGCCCTCTCCCTGCACTGTACAAACGAGCAGGCAAAGACGGGCAGAAGATTACCGGACATACCACGGAGGGGATGACCAGAAACTACCAAAAAGGGCACGAGGATGTGGTGTGGTCCGAGGTCGAAGCCGACCTGGATATTGGCGATTTCGCCGGATAGTTTTGCGCAAGTTTTGCGCACTCACAAAAAAGCCGGTTTAGATAACCGGCTTAAGTGCCTGATTTTACTCAGTAAATAATGGTCGGGACGGAGTGATTCGAACACTCGACCCCTTGCACCCCATGCAAGTGCGCTACCGGGCTGCGCTACGCCCCGACTGGGCTTGAAGCATGTTCTCCTAGTTACTGAGAACGTTGAAGAATGTACCCTAACCTTTTGAATTATGGAAGCATTTTTTCCAGAATTCCCGGCCCGATATGGGTTACTTCTTCAGCACCACCAGCACGTCTTCCAACTCGACAATCATCTGCCGGATCAGTTGTTTGTACTGGGTAGTGTCGTCCTTGGCTTCATCGCCAGAGAGGCGCAATCGCGCCCCGCCGATGGTGAAGCCTTGGTCGTATAGCAGCGCGCGGATCTGGCGGATCATCAGCACGTCCTGGCGCTGATAGTACCGCCGGTTACCGCGGCGCTTCACCGGGTTGAGTTGCGGAAATTCCTGCTCCCAGTAGCGAAGCACGTGCGGTTTTACCGCGCAAAGCTCACTCACTTCACCGATGGTGAAGTAGCGTTTGCCTGGAATCGGCGGAAGCTCGTCGTTATGACTTGGTTCCAGCATAGGCCTCAACTCGGGCTTTCAACTTTTGCCCTGGACGAAAGGTGACGACTCGACGCGCCGTGATCGGGATCTCTTCCCCGGTTTTGGGGTTGCGGCCCGGCCGCTGGCGTTTGTCTCGCAAGTCAAAATTGCCGAATCCGGACAATTTGACCTGCTCGTTGTCTTCGAGAGCGTGCCTGATTTCCTCAAAGAACAGCTCAACCAATTCCTTGGCTTCACGCTTGTTCAGGCCCAGCTCCTCGTACAGCCGTTCGGCCATCTCAGCTTTCGTCAGAGCACCCATACGCTATTTCCTTAACGTGGTGTTCAACCTTTGTTCAAGCGAGGTGAGGATATTTTGCGTTGCAGTATTCACCTCTTCGTCATTAAGAGTGCGCGACGGATGCTGCCAGGTCAAGCCTACGGCAAGGCTTTTTCTATCAGGATCAATACCTTTACCCTGATAAACATCAAACAGCCTGAGGTCTGTAAGCCATTCGCCTGCATTGTCACGAATTACTTCAAGCACCGAACTCGAAGCAACATCACGTCCTGCGACCAAAGCCAGGTCACGACGCACTTCCGGGAATTTCGACAGTTCGCTGAATTTCGGCAGGCGGCCTTCAGCCACTTCACCCAGTACCAGCTCGAAGACGAATACCGGACGATCAAGGCCGAGGGTCTTGGCCAGCTCTGGATGGATGGCACCCAGGAAGCCGACTTCACGGCCGTCACGCTCGATGCGCGCGGTTTGGCCCGGATGCAGCGCCGGGTGTTGACCTGGGACGAAGCTGAATTCGGCCAGGGAGCCGGAGAAGCCCAACAGCGCTTCGACGTCGGCTTTGACATCGAAGAAGTCGATGGTGTCGCGGCCATTGGCCCAGCCTTCCGGCAGACGGCTGCCACACACTACACCCGCGAGCATCGGCTGCTGCTTGAGGCCTTCAAGCTGACCAACAAAACGCAGGCCGCTTTCGAACAGGCGTACGCGGTCTTGCTGACGGTTGAGGTTGTGCTGCAGCGACTTGACCAAGCCCGGCCACAGCGAGGCGCGCATCGCGGCCATGTCGCTGGAGATCGGGTTGGCCAGCAACAGCGGCTCGACGCCCGGGCTGAACAGTTCGAACAGTTTCGGGTCGATGAAGCTGTAGGTGATCGCTTCCTGGTAACCGCGGGCAACCAGCAGACGACGCAGTGCTGGCAGTTCGCCGCGCGCTTCGGCCTTGGCCTGTGGGGCCAGGCGTGCTTGCGGGTAACGCACAGGCAAGCGGTTATAGCCGTACAGACGGGCCAGCTCTTCGATCAGGTCGACTTCCAGGCTGATGTCGAAGCGATGGCTTGGTACTTCGACCTGCCATTGTCCGGCTTCACCGCTGGTTTTCAGACCCAGGGCGTTGAGCAGGCGCTCGACTTCGGCGGTGTCCATGTCCATGCCGAGCATCTGGTTGATACGCTCGGAACGCAGGGTGACCGGCGCGACCTTAGGCAGGTGCTGCTCGCTGACGGTTTCAATCACCGGGCCAGCTTCGCCGCCGACGATGTCCAGCAGCAGGCCAGTGGCGCGCTCCATGGCTTCGCGGGCCAGCTGCGAGTCTACGCCACGCTCATAGCGGTGCGAGGCATCGGTGTGCAGGCCGTAGGAACGGGCCTTGCCAGCCACGGAAATCGGCTCGAAGAAGGCGCTTTCGAGGAAGATGTCGCGGGTCTTGGTCGACACACCACTGTGCTCACCACCCATGACGCCGGCAATCGCCAGGGCACGAGTGTGGTCGGCGATGACCAGGGTGTCGCTGCGCAGCGCCACTTCCTGACCGTCGAGCAGAACGAGCTTCTCGCCCTCCTCGGCCATGCGCACGCGGATGCCGCCGTTGATTTCCGCGAGGTCAAAAGCGTGCAGCGGCTGACCCAGCTCGAGCATCACGTAGTTGGTGATGTCGACGGCAGCGTCGATGCTGCGCACGTCAGCACGGCGCAGGCGCTCAACCATCCACAGCGGGGTTGGGCGCGACAGGTCGACGTTGCGGATAACACGACCCAAGTAACGTGGGCAAGCCGCCGGCGCCAGTACTTCAACCGGGCGCACTTCATCGTGTACGGCAGCGATGGCAGGCACCTGAGGGCGAGTCACGGGTTCTGCGTACAGGGCACCCACTTCGCGCGCCAGGCCAGCCAGCGACAGGCAGTCACCACGGTTCGGGGTCAGGTCGACCTCGATGCTGGCGTCGTCCAGATCCAGATACACGCGAATGTCTTCGCCCACTGGCGCATCGGCGGCCAGTTCCAGCAGACCATCGTTTTCTTCGCTGATTTGCAGCTCGGCAGCCGAGCACAGCATGCCGTTGGATTCAACGCCACGCAGCTTGGCCTTCTTGATTTTGAAGTCGCCCGGCAGTTCGGCGCCGATCATCGCGAACGGGATCTTCAGGCCAGGGCGCACGTTAGGTGCGCCGCACACTACCTGGAAGGTCTCGCTGCCGTTGCTGACCTGGCACACACGCAGCTTGTCGGCGTCTGGGTGTTGTTCGGTGCTCAGCACTTCGCCCACGACGATGCCACTGAACTGACCGGCAGCTGGGGTGACGCTGTCGACTTCAAGGCCGGCCATGGAAAGACGAGCAACCAGCTCATCTCGGGATACCTGCGGGTTGACCCAACCGCGCAGCCATTTTTCACTGAATTTCATCCTGCTCTCCTGAAAGATTCGTTACGGGTGCGCGACCTAGCGAAATTGCGCAAGGAACCGCAAGTCGTTGTCGAAGAACAGGCGCAAATCGTTGACGCCGTAACGCAGCATGGCCAGGCGCTCGGCGCCCATGCCGAAGGCAAAGCCCTGGAACTCTTCAGGGTCGATACCAGACATGCGCAGCACGTTCGGGTGAACCATGCCGCAACCCATGACTTCCAGCCAGCCCGTTTGCTTGCACACGCGGCAGCCTTTGCCGCTGCACATCACGCACTGGATGTCGACTTCAGCCGATGGCTCGGTGAAGGGGAAGAAGGACGGACGGAAACGTACCGCCAGTTCCTTTTCGAAGAACACCCGCAGGAATTCTTCGATGGTGCCTTTGAGGTCGGCGAAATTAATGTCGCGATCGATCAGCAGGCCTTCGACCTGGTGGAACATCGGCGAGTGGGTCAAGTCCGAGTCGCAGCGATACACGCGGCCCGGGCAAACAATGCGGATCGGCGGCTGGCTGGACTCCATGGTCCGTACCTG
Source organism: Pseudomonas sp. NUPR-001 (assembly GCF_052147955.1). Classification (NCBI taxonomy): domain Bacteria; kingdom Pseudomonadati; phylum Pseudomonadota; class Gammaproteobacteria; order Pseudomonadales; family Pseudomonadaceae; genus Pseudomonas; species Pseudomonas sp. NUPR-001. Next base: position 2,227,000 of record NZ_CP197353.1, on the reverse strand, counting down.
CACCGGCGAGGTGTGGGTACGCAGCAGCATGTTGGCATTGAAGTAGAAGGTGTCATGCATTGCCCGGGCCGGGTGGTGGCCGGGAATGTTGAGGGCTTCGAAGTTGTGGTAGTCGTCTTCGACCTCTGGGCCTTCGGCAATGCCGTAGCCGATATGGGTGAAGAACTGCTCGATGCGCTCCAGGGTGCGGGTGATCGGATGCAGACCACCGGAGGTCTGGCCACGGCCCGGCAGGGTCACATCAATGCACTCGGCAGCCAGACGGGCGCTGAGCTCGGCTTCTTCAAAAGCCGCTTTGCGCGCGTTGAGCACCTCGGTGACGCGTTCCTTGGCGTCGTTGATCAGCGCGCCAACTTTTGGCCGCTCTTCGGCAGGCAGGTTGCCCAGGGTCTTCATCACCTGGGTCAGTTCGCCTTTCTTGCCAAGGAATTGAACCCGGATCTGTTCCAGGGCATTGATGTCTTCAGCGCGTTCCACGGCCTCCAGGGCTTGGGAGACCAGCGCGTCCAGGTTTTCCATGTACAGACTCCAGATACAAAATAGGGGAAGAGCGCAGGCTCTTCCCCTATTAAGACGTTAACACCCGGCGCCGGAAATGACGCCGGATGATTGTCGGGGTACTTAAGCCAGCGAGGCTTTAGCTTTCTCGACAATCGCAGCAAACGCCGCTTTTTCGTTCACTGCCAGATCAGCCAGAACCTTACGGTCGATTTCGATCGACGCTTTTTTCAGGCCAGCGATCAGACGGCTGTAGGACAGACCGTTGATACGCGCACCAGCGTTGATACGAGCGATCCACAGAGCGCGGAACTGACGTTTTTTCTGACGACGGTCGCGGTAGGCGTATTGGCCTGCCTTGATGACCGCTTGCTTGGCAACACGGAATACGCGCGAGCGTGCGCCGTAGTAGCCTTTAGCCAGTTTCAGAATTTTCTTGTGACGCTTACGAGCGATGACGCCACGCTTTACACGAGCCATGAGTAACTTCCTCTATCTTTAACCAAAAATTAACGAAGGCGCAGCATGCGCTCGACTTTTGCAACGTCCGACGGGTTCAGCAAGCTGCTACCACGAAGTTGACGCTTACGCTTGGTCGACATTTTGGTCAGGATGTGGCTCTTAAAAGCGTGCTTGTGCTTGATGCCGTTAGCAGTTTTCAAGAAACGCTTGGCTGCACCGCTTTTGGTTTTCATTTTTGGCATGTTCGGATACTCCGCATTCAATTGATAAACATAACCGCAAGGCCTGCCGTGCCCTGGTGGTTATTTCTTTTTCTTGGGGGCGATGACCATCAAAAGCTGGCGTCCTTCCATCTTTGGATGCTGTTCAACGGTACCGTATTCGGCAAGATCAGCTTCGATCCGCTTCAACAGTTCCATGCCCAGCTCCTGGTGGGCCATCTCGCGACCACGGAATCTCAGAGAGATTTTGGTCTTGTCCCCATCAGTAAGGAAACGTACCAGGTTGCGTAGTTTTACCTGGTAATCCCCTTCCTCCGTCCCTGGACGAAACTTGATTTCTTTAATCTGGATTACTTTCTGGTTCTTCTTCGCCGCAGCCTGCTGCTTTTTCTTCTCGAACAGGCTTTTGCCGTAGTCGAGTACTTTGCAGACAGGAGGTACGGCGTCAGCAGAAATTTCTACCAGATCCAGCTTCGCTTCTTCAGCGATACGAAGCGCTTCTTCGATCGAGACGATGCCCAACTGCTCACCGTCAGCGCCAATTAACCGAACCTCGCGTGCCGAGATATTCTCGTTGATCGGGGCTTTCGGTACAGCTCGTTTATCGTTTCTCATATCACGCTTAATAGTAATTACTCCGAATCTTGGCGACCACGCCGGGAAACCGCTTGCGCGAGCAATTCCGCGAACTGGGCGACGGGCATGGAGCCCAGGTCAGCACCTTCACGGGTACGCACAGCGACAGTTTGCGTTTCGACTTCCCGATCCCCGATAACCAGGAGATAAGGAACCTTGAGCAAGGTATGCTCGCGGATCTTAAAGCCAATTTTCTCATTTCTCAAGTCAGACTTGGCACGGAAACCGCTTTCGGCCAGAGTTTTTTCGACTTGCTGAGCAAATTCAGCCTGTTTGTCGGTGATATTCATGACCACCGCCTGCATTGGCGCCAGCCAGGCCGGGAATGCACCTTCGTAGTGCTCGATCAGAATTCCGACGAAACGTTCGAACGAACCGAGGATGGCGCGGTGCAGCATGACTGGATGCTTGCGGCCGTTGTCTTCGGAGACGAACTCCGCACCGAGACGAATCGGCAGGTTGAAGTCCAGCTGCAGGGTACCACACTGCCAAACGCGGCCCAGGCAGTCCTTGAGCGAGAACTCGATCTTCGGACCGTAGAATGCACCTTCACCCGGCTGCAGGTCGTAAGGCAGGCCGGCGCTATCGAGAGCGGAAGCCAAGGCAGCCTCAGCGCGATCCCACAGCTCATCAGAGCCCACGCGCTTTTCAGGGCGGGTCGACAGCTTCATTTCGATGTCTTTGAAGCCGAAGTCGGCGTAGACATCCATGGTCAGTTTGATGAACGCAGCGGACTCGGACTGCATCTGCTCTTCAGTACAGAAGATGTGCGCGTCGTCTTGCGTGAAGCCACGTACGCGCATGATGCCGTGCAAGGCACCCGATGGCTCGTTACGGTGGCAGGCACCGAACTCGGCCAGACGCAGCGGCAGCTCGCGGTAGCTCTTCAGGCCCTGATTGAACACCTGCACGTGGCATGGGCAGTTCATTGGCTTGATGGCGTAGTCGCGGTTTTCCGACTGAGTGGTGAACATGTTGTCGGCGTAGTTGGCCCAGTGGCCAGACTTTTCCCACAGCGAACGGTCAACAACCTGCGGAGTCTTGATCTCCAGGTAACCGTTGTCACGCTGCACCTTGCGCATGTATTGCTCAAGCACCTGGTACAGGGTCCAGCCATTGGGGTGCCAGAACACCATGCCCGGCGCTTCTTCCTGGAGGTGGAACAGGCCCAGGCGCTTGCCGATTTTACGGTGATCGCGTTTTTCCGCTTCTTCGATGCGCTGAATGTAGGCAGCCAGCTGCTTCTTGTCGGCCCAAGCGGTGCCGTAGACGCGCTGCAACTGCTCGTTCTTGGCATCACCGCGCCAGTAGGCGCCGGACAGCTTGGTCAGCTTGAACGATTTGAGGAAACGGGTGTTCGGCACGTGCGGACCGCGGCACATGTCGACGTATTCTTCGTGGTAGTACAGGCCCATGGCCTGTTCATCCGGCATGTCTTCGACCAGGCGCAGCTTGTAGTCTTCGCCACGGGCCTTGAACACTTCGATCACTTCGGCACGCGGGGTGACCTTTTTGATGACATCGTATTCGGTTTCGATCAACTGCTGCATGCGCTGCTCGATCGCCGCCATGTCGTCAGGCGTGAAAGGACGCTCGTAGGCGATGTCGTAATAGAAGCCTTCGTCGATGACCGGGCCGATGACCATTTTCGCCGTCGGGTACAGCTGCTTGACGGCATGGCCGACCAGGTGGGCGCACGAGTGACGGATGATCTCCAGCCCCTCTTCGTCCTTGGGGGTGATGATTTGCAGACGGGCATCGTGTTCGATCAGGTCGCAGGCGTCGACCAGCTTGCCGTCGACTTTACCAGCGACGGTGGCTTTGGCCAGACCGGCACCAATGGATGCGGCTACCTGAGCAACGGTTACGGCGTCGTCGAACGAACGTTGACTGCCATCGGGAAGAGTAATAACGGGCATGGCGCCTCCTCTCCTAGTGGTGACCCCTACCAAAGGTCACGTGGGTTGGGATGAGCCAGTACGCGATCCGCCCCTGTCTTTGCACATGCAAAGCCTGCCTCACAGTGGCAGAAGCGCGAAAGCCTGCCAGGGAACGAACCAGAGTGACTGGAATAGTAAAAAGTTGTGAGTTTTAAGCAGAAAGCTGCAAGCAGCGTCTGCGGCGAACTCAAGCCAAGCATGCTAGCACAAAGCTTTGCGGCGATTGCGGGGAACTTGGAGGGAAATTTTCCGCTCTGACTTTGTGAAGCATCCTACTCTTGTGAGACTAAACCCCAAGGAGTGTTTGGTTATGCGACTTCAGTCTCTTCTGGCCCTGGCGGCCGCTTCTGCCCTGCTGCTGCCGCTGAGCGCCAATGCTGGCACGCTACCCGCCGATTACCAGGCCACCTGCGTCAGTCAAGCGCAAGCACAGCAAAAAACCATGACCAAGGCCGTGGCCGAACAGCACTGCAGCTGTGCCGGCAGAGTGCTGGAAAAAGAGTTCAGCGATGCTGAAATCAAGGATCTGGACAGCACCGATGGTGTTGATGCCAACACAATGAAGCGTGCTCAAGAAAAAATTGCAGCGGCTTGCAAGCCGAAAAACTAAGGCTTTGCGCCCGTTATCCATCGCTAATTTGCTCCAGATCAGCAATCTGCGAAGGTAAAAGGGGCTACAAGCCCATAATTAGACTATGATGGTCGGCGTGCACCCTGTTGGCCTCGGCAACACCGCACTACTGAAAATCATGTTTCTGGAGATACACCCATGTCTAATCGCCAAACCGGCACCGTAAAATGGTTCAACGATGAAAAAGGCTTCGGCTTCATCACTCCACAAGGTGGCGGTGACGACCTGTTCGTTCACTTCAAGGCTATCGAAACCGACGGTTTCAAAAGCCTGAAGGAAGGCCAGACCGTTTCCTTCGTTGCCGAAAAAGGCCAGAAGGGCATGCAGGCTGCACAAGTTCGTCCAGAGTAATCTCTGACCGAATAAAAAAACCCGCCCATGTGGCGGGTTTTTTTGTGCCTGTAGGAGCGGGCTTGCCCCGCGAAGCGATGTAACAGACAGATCGCTATCGCGGGGCAAGCCCGCTCCTACATCGGTCAGCCGCAGTTGACGCGGATGACAACACCTTGAGCATCGGTGTGCAGGTTCAGACGCTCGGAACGGTAGTCCATGGTCATCGCATCACGTGGCCCCAAGGCATGCGCGATTTGCGAACCGCTGGCCTTGCGCGCTTGCTCGACCAACGCCGGAGTGGCTTGCTTGCCAATGGCGAACTCAGCGCCGCTTGCCTGGCAGCGGCCATCGTTGTCAGCCACAGACGCTGGCGCCGACGACGAACCACCGGTGTTGCTGCAGCCAGCCAGTACGGCCACCGCCAACAGGCTCATCAATGATGCACGGAACATGGATCCTCCTTTGAATTCGGGAATGCTGCTGCCTATCTGACAGCCTCGCTGATAATTTGTTGCAAAACCGGTCAAGTCTGCCTGAGCCAGCGCACTCAGGTAAAAGTGCAATCGTCACCGGATTTTGCACCGGCTTGCTCGACACTCAGTAAAGATCGATGTAATCACTCGACGGGCTCGGCCAGTTGGCCTGCAATGCACTGAATACTTGCTGCACCCAGCGCTCGTCCGCCGCCGCTTGGGCGCCGACACAACCGGAACCCGCCGCCCAGGTTTCCAGACGAAAGGCCAGGCCGTCCAACTCGCGACTCCCCACCACCTGCGACAGCCAGGCGATACCACCACGACTGACCCGCAGTTGATTGTGCACCCCGTTATTGCCAGTGCCGAGCAAGCGGCGCACAGCGTCCAGGGTGAACTGTTCAGGGTTGTTCAAATCGATCTGCACCGCACTGTTCCACCTTGCTGGAAACCGTTAGTTTGCCATGAGCCTTGCGCTTATGCCTAAGTAGCAGTGCCTCACCAGGCATCGGCATGATTTACTGCAGACTTGGGCAGAGTGCAATCAAGCCTCCCCTTCAAATGCCAAGGCCGGCGTTTGAATCCACAATGCGCGTAGTTTTATTCCGGTACAGCTCATGACAAGCCACATCATTGATGCCGATATCAAGGTCAAATGGCCCGAAGGTCAGAGTGCCTACAGCCCCGCCAGCGCTGAAGAGTTGATGCTGATTGCCGTCGATCTGCTGGTCAAAGACCTGGGCAACGAAGCGGCGCGCAGTTTCGTCGAGCAGGTGTTTGAACGCTACGCACACACTACTTCAGACACGCAAGCCGCGTACTGAGCAAGTCAAACACGCCCTGGGCGTCGGCCTCTTCGATCCAGACAACATTGCCAGGCTGTTCAGTTGACGTGTACTCGTTAACCAACGTCTGGCCGTAGGTCATGCCTGCACGGCGGTCCACCTGCAATTCAACCCGGCGCCCGCTGAACAGCGACGGCTTGATCAGGTAGGCGATCACACTGGCGTCGTGCACCGGGCCACCCGGCATGCCATAGCGCTGCATGTCAGCCTTGATGTAGGCATTGAGGATATCGACCACCCGCCTGCTGGCCTGGTTGTTCACGGCCGCCAGTTGCGCGAGGCGGGCGTCGCTGGTCAGTACCTTATGGGTAACGTCCAGCGGCAGGTAGGTCAGTTTGACGCCGCTACTGAGCACCACCTCAGCGGCTTCCGCATCGGCATACAGGTTGAACTCGGCCACCGGGGTGATATTGCCAGCGTTGACATGGGCGCCGCCCATCACCACCACTTCTTTGATACCACGAAGGATAGCCGGCGCCCGAATCAAGGCGAGGGCGAGGTTGGTCTGCGGGCCAAGTATGGCCAGGGTGATGCTGTGTGACTCAGCGGTGCTTAACGTATCCACCAGGTACTGCACAGCACTGCCTTCGGCCAGGCCCTGTGCGGGCTCGTGCACTGCAACCCCTGGCAAGCCTTCGCCACCGTGAACGTTTTCGGCATAAACGGGCGAGCGCAGTAACGGCCTGGCGGCCCCTGCGTACACCGGGATCTCCTCACGCCCGCCCCACTCCCTGGCCAGCCGCGCATTACGCGAGGTCTTGTCCAACCTTACATTGCCGGCCACCGTGGTGATGGCGCGTATGTTCAGCTCCTCAGCCGAAGCCATGGCCAGCAACAAGGCCACTACGTCGTCAGCACCGGGGTCGGTGTCGATGATCAGATCGAGCGGCGCCACCTGGGCGGCACCTGCCAACAACACAGCCATCAGCTGCACTCCTTATTCCTTTAGGCAAACGTTTAGCTGAGCGGCTCCCTGACACCCACAGCAGCGCCCCAGGTGATCAAGCGTCTAGAACGTAACACCAGCGATCAAGACGATGTTGCTGTAGGGCTGGCACTCACCCGTGCGCACCACCGCGCGGGCGCCGCGACTGAGCTGTTTGAATTCGGCATGGCTGAGCAGGTTGCGAACTCCGAGCTGGCCATGCGCGTGATACTGCTCGATAACAGTCAAACCCCGAGGGTTGGCTTTGAATATTTCATCGGCCAGCACATGACTTTCCACCTGCATCTCGCTCAACACTGTTCGCAGTACGCTGGCAAAGTCCGGCACTCCCGCGGTCAGCGCCAGGTCGATCAGTTCGACGCCGACCGGCACCGGTAGGCCGGCATCACCAATCACCAGAATGTCACCATGCCCTAGTGAGGCGATCACCCGTGACAGCGCGATATTGAGCAACGGCGTCTTTTTCATGGCTGCAACTCGGCCAGGTAAGGAATGGATGGCTGGGCGCCAGCGCGGGTAACCGACAGTGCCGCCGCGCGCTGGCCAAAGGCAACCGCTGCGCCCTGCTCTTCTCCACGCGCCAAAGCAGCGGCAAAGCCACCGACAAAGGTATCGCCTGCTGCAGTGGTGTCCAGCGGTTGCACTTGAGGTGCCGGAAAGTGCCGAAAACCTTGGGCATCGGCGTATAAGGCACCTTGCGCACCGAGCGTGATAATCACGTTTTTAACCCCGAGGCCGCGCAAGTGGCTGGCAGCAACCTCGGCGCTGGTCAAGTCGATTACGGGGAGCCCAGTCAGCGCCTGCGCTTCGCTTTCATTGGGGATCAGGTAATCGATAGCGCTGCACCAGCTCAATGGCAATGGGCCTGTGCACGGTGCGGGGTTGAGGATCACCGTTTTACCCAGCGCACGACCTCGCTCCAAGGTATAGGCCACCGTCGGCGCAGGCACCTCCAACTGGCAGATGATCACCTCGGCGCCTTGCAGCAAGGCATCGAACGCCTGCACTGACTCAGGGCGCAACTGACCGTTACCGCCGGGGATGATGACGATCGAATTTTGGCTACTGGCATCCACTACGATCAACGCCAAACCGCTGGATTCGCCAGGGCAAACAGCGACGCCCTGACAGTCGATCTGTTCGTCGAGCAAGGCCTGACGCAACTGCTGCCCATAGGCGTCATCGCCGACGTTGCCGATCATCGCCACTGTGGCACCCAGACGCGCCGCCGCCACCGCTTGGTTGGCGCCTTTACCGCCCGGTACGGTGGCGAACGATTCGCCTGCCAGAGTCTCGCCAGCCCGCGGCAGCCGCTGGGCGCGCGCCACCAAATCCATGTTGAGGCTACCCACCACCACGACGTTGGCTCGCATGGCTGCTTGACCCTCAGCGGTAATCATTGAACAGGTCCGGGCGTGGTGCAGTGGATTCGCGCAGCACGATCTTCGGTGCAACGATACGCTGCTCCGGCGCGCCTCGCAGTGGCTGGGCGATGCGCGACAGCAGCAGCGCTGCAGCGCTCTCACCCAGTTCGCGAATGGATTGGCCGACGGTGGTCAGTGCCGGGAACACGTAGCGGCTGAGCTGGATGTCGTCGAAACCGATCACCGACAACTCGCCAGGAACGCAAATATTGCGCTCGGCGGCAGCGCGCAGCACGCCGATGCCGATCATGTCGTTGCCAGCAAAGATCGCCGTCGGCCGCTCGCCATCCAGCAGCTGTGCAGCGGCGCCGTAGCCACCGAGGCTGGTGAAGTCACTGTTGACGATATGGTGGTCAGGCACGCTGATACCGGCTTCGGCCAGGGCGCGCTGAAAACCGGCCAGACGCAGTTGCGCGGTACTGGTGCTGGCCGGGCCGCCGATACAGGCGATGTCCCGATGCCCCAGCTCCAACAAATGACGGGTCGCCAGGTAGGCACCCTGCTCATGATCGATGCTCACCAGATCAGCTTCCACACCTTCCAGGGCACGGTCCACGATGACCATCGGCGTGCGCACGCTGGCCAGGCTGCCCTGCAGGTCGCTGTCTTCACCAACCGAGGCGACGATCAAGCCATCGATGCGTTTTTCCAGCAACACACGCAGGTAACTACGCTGCTTTTGCGGGTTGTCATCCGAGTTGCACAGAATCACGCAATAGCCGTTGCGCTCACAGGCATCTTCGATGCCGCGAGCCAGCTCGGCGAAATACGGGTTGACGCTATTGGGTACCAACAGGCCGATGGTTGCGGTACTACGTGCCTTGAGTGAGCGGGCCACGGCGCTAGGAACGTAGTCGAGCTCAGCGATGGCGGCCTCGACTTTCAAGCGTACTTGTTCGCTGACTGGCCGGGTTTTGTTGAGCACATGGGAGACGGTGGTGTAAGAAATGCCCGCCAGTGCTGCGACGTCTTTGATGGTTGCCATGGTTCAGTTCCGCCGACTTGCACGTCGGCTACGGTAGGTGTCGAGGACCACGGCGATAACGATGACCGCCCCGGTAATAATGCGTTTGGTCGGTTCTGACGCGCCGATCTGGGCGAGGCCTGCGGCCAGCACCGAAATAATCAGGACGCCGAAGAAGGTGCTGATGACCGAGCCACGCCCGCCCATCAGGCTGGTACCGCCAATCACCACTGCAGCGATGACCTGCAACTCCAGGCCCGAACCGGCGTTAGGGTCGGCGGCCTCCAGGCGGGAAATCTGGAACAGTGCGGCCAGGCCGGCCAACAGCCCCATCAGTGAAAACACCATGATCTTGTACGGACGCGGATCGATACCGGCCAGGCGCACCGCTTCTTCGTTGGTACCGATACCGATCAGGTAGCGGCCGAAGACTGTGCGGGTCAGCACCAGTTGCGCGACGATGATCACCAGCAAGGCAATGAGAAACGAGGGCGACACTCCAAAGGCCAAGGGGTTGGAGAGCCAGGCAAAGGCATCGCCGATATAGGCGGTACGCGAGTCGGTCAGTTGGTAGGCCAGGCCACGGGCCATTTCCAGCACGCCCAGCGAGACGATGAACGACGGAATCCGCCAGGCCACGGTAATCGAGCCCGTAATGCTCCCGGCCAGCGCCGCTACACCCATGCCCAGCAAGGCGGCGGGCAGCACGCTCCAGCCCCAGCCGAGGATCGCCACGCTGACCGCCGACGCCGCCAGGGCCAGCACCGAACCTACCGAGAGGTCGATGCCACCGATGATCAGCACGAAGGTCATCCCCACTGCCAGGACCATCAGGTCGGGAATCTGATTGGCCAGGGTGCTGAAGGTGGCGTACGACAGGAAATGGCTGCTCAGCAGCGAGAACAGCACAATCATCGCCAGCAAGGCACCGGCCAGGCCCAGGTAGGTACCCAGCCCGTAGTAGCTGCCACTGCGTTTGGCGTTAGGGACGGTGCTGTCCAGTGGTGGGGTTTTCATGGCGTCATCCTGGGTGCCGCTTCATGCAGCAACGCGTCACGTTTCTGATAGCCGGCGAAGGCCGCGGCCAGTAGTTGGTCCTGTGTCCAGTGCTCACGCTCAAAGGTGTCGATCAGGCGCCCGGCACTGAGCACAGCGATACGGTCACAGATCAGCATCAACTCGCGCAGGTCACTGGAGACCACCACCAGCGCCTTGCCCTGGCGCGCCAGTTCGGCGAGCAAGCCGTAAATATCGAATTTGGCACCGACGTCGATGCCCCGCGTAGGTTCATCAAACAGCAGCACCGCACAGTCGCGCTCCAGCCAGCGGCCGATCACCACTTTCTGCTGGTTGCCACCCGACAGCTCGCCGACGATCTGCTCGGCGCTGGAACTACGAATGCGCATGGCGCCGATCTGACGTTGGGCCAGTTCACGCTCAGCCTGACTGTTGAGTACCCCGGCACGGGAAATGGCAGCAAGGTTACCCAGGGCGATGTTGGCGCTGATCGATTGCGACAACAGCAAGCCCTCGCCCTTGCGGTCTTCGGTGATCAGTGCGATACCTTCGCGCACCGCCGCCACCGGCGAATCGACCCGTACCGGGCGCAACGGATTGCCCAGTTCGATGCTGCCGCTGTCAGCGCGGTCGGCACCGTAGATCAAGCGCAGCAGCTCGGTACGACCAGCGCCGATCAAGCCGGAAATACCGAAGATTTCGCCACTGCGCACAGTAAACGACACGTCACGCACTTTATCGCCACGGCTCAGGCCGTTGACTTTGAGCAGCGGCGCGCCGATCTGACGCTGCCCCAGGTCGATATGCTCGGCCAGTTCGCGCCCCACCATCAGATTGACCAGCTGCGCGCTGGTGTAACGGGCCATAGGCTCGACACACACCAGCTTGCCGTCGCGCAGTACTGCGATGCGTTGGGCGATGCGCTTGAGTTCTTCCAGGCGGTGGGAAATGTAGACGATGGCCACTCCGCGCTGCTGCAGGCGTTCGATCTGGGTAAACAGCAGCTCAACCTCGCGAGCGGTGAGCATGGCGGTAGGCTCATCGAAGATCAGCACATGGCAATCGCCGATCAGGTTGCGGGCAATCTCGACCATCTGCTGATGACCGATGCCCAGCTCGCCCACCGGCGTGTCGGGGTCGATCGCCTCCAGGCCAACCTGGGCCATGGCCGCCTGGGCCAACTGGCGAAGACGCTTGCGGTTGATCCAGCCGCCGCGACTGGGCAGGTTATCGAGAAACAGGTTCTCGGCCACGGTCAGGGTCGGCAACAGGTTGAGCTCCTGCATGACCATGCGCACACCCAGCCGCTCGGCCGCAGCGCGGCTGCCAGGCCGGTATGCCTGCCCCTGATAGTGCATCTGCCCGGTGGTGGGAGACTCCAGGCCACCGATAATTTTCGACAGGGTACTTTTGCCCGCGCCGTTCTCGCCGGTCAGGGCCAGCACTTCGCCGCAGTACAGGCTCAGGTCGATGTCGCCGAGCACCGGCTGGGCGTAGGTCTTGCCGATCGCGCTGACTGAAAGTACGACATCCGCAGTCGCTGACATTGCCTGATCTCCTGGCGCCTGCCCGCAGGCTAGCGCACACCGTGCGACTACTGTTTGGTCACTAACTCAACCGGGGTCTGGATAACGTTGTCGGCATCCACTTCAGGTTTTTCGCCCTTGAGCATCTTCAACGCCGCCTCGATACCGAACACTGCCTGTTTGGCCGCGTACTGGTCGGCCGTGGCGAGCACGCGACCGTCATTAAGCATCGGCTTGATGGCATTGATGTTGTCGTAACCCACCACCTGGACCTGGCCGGTTTTGCCCGCCGCGCGCACCGCCGAGACGGCACCCAGCGCCATGCTGTCGTTACCGGCCAGCAGTGCCTTGATTTCAGGATGGGCATTGAGCATCGAGGCTGCGACGGCATTGCCCTTGGCAATTTCCCAGTCGCCTGATTGCAGCGAAACGATCTTGACCTGCGCCGCCTCCATCGCATCCTTGAAACCGGCGGTGCGTTGTTGGGCGTTGGTGGTGGTCGAAACGCCTTCGATAATCCCCACCTCGTCACCGGCCTTGAGTTTTTTGGCCAGGTACTCACCCACCAGGCGTGCACCTTTGCGGTTGTCAGGGCCTACGAAGGGCACGCTGAGGTGCTTGCTTTTGAGCACGTCAGGGTCCAGACGGTTGTCGATGTTGACCACGGTGATACCGGCATCCATGGCCTTTTTCACCACCGGTACCAAGGCCTTGGAATCGGCCGGTGCAATAACCAGCGCGTTAACGCCGGAGACAATCATTTGCTCAACGATACGGATCTGATTGCCTGAGTCGGTTTCGTCCTTGATGCCGTTGGACACCAGATCGAATTCACCGGCGTGTTCTTTCTGGTAGGCCTTGGCGCCGTCTTCCATGGTCAGGAAGAACTCGTTGGCAAGGGACTTCATCACCAGCGCGACTTTGGGTTTTTCTTCAGCCACGGCCTGGGACAAGGGCATGGCAAGCGAGAGCGAAGACAGTACAGCAATCGCCAGGAGGCGTCCTGCGAATGGCAATTTCATGGGTTTACTCCGGATTTTATGATTTTTATCGGGTCGCAAACGTTTGCATCAGCCAACTATGCGAAGGCAACCAGACTTTGTCAAATTAACAACCGGAAACACTCTGGAAGTTGCGCGTCTGAATTATCGTCAAAACGCAGCAAAAACCGAACCCCCCACTGTAGGTGGCATTCGGATTTCCGAACATTCACCGTCAGAGCAACCTTAGCGGATATTCCGCAGAGGCTCAGCCCTGCCTGGCGAAAACACTCTCTTCCGCAGTAGGAAATAAAACTAGCAGCCCCGCGTCCTCGTTAAAAAAAGCTAAATACGCTGCAGCAATCTGCACAGTTCGCGGTCTCATGCGCTGTTTCACCGACAAGCTGTTGCGATTTTGCTTACAGTGAAATACTGTATGCGCATACAGCAAAATAAGGAACATTTCGTGGCCAGCACCTCCGCTCCTGTCAGCAGTTACGAGCAACTGGGTATTCGCATCCAGAAAATCATCAACTCACCGACCGCACAAAAGGCCCGCGCCGCGCTGATTTTTCGCCTGGAGCAGGAGTCTCCTGATGATTGGGCGACTTTGCTGGAAGAAATCGCCGAAAACGACAACGTCACCCTCGCCTATCGCGATGATGGCGGCGTGCAGATCTTCTGGGTTGTACCCAAGGAAGATTGAGCCCCCCTTCTTACACACCGCACATTCGGCTCATCGATAACGACCCCGAACTTCGCTTTCCACCCACTGAGGTGGAGAGCGTGCGCAGCATCCGCCACCTGAGTTTGAAACGTCTTTTATGAAGAAACTGCTTTGCGCGCTAACACTCGCCTTTTCTGTTATTTCCGCTGCCTTCGCCACCCCTCCGGCAACTTTCTCCGAAGCCAAAGTCGTCGCTAAACAAAAAATCTACCTCGACCAGGCCAACAGTGCGCTGGGTGAGTTGTACTGCGGCTGCAAGTGGACGTGGGTGGGGAAATCGGGTGGCCGCATTGACCCTGAATCCTGCGGTTACCAGACCCGTAAACAACAGAATCGTGCCGAGCGCACTGAGTGGGAACATATTGTTCCTGCCTGGACGCTCGGCAACCAACGTCAATGCTGGAAAAGCGGCGGCCGCGAAAACTGCGTGGACAAAGACCCGGTATTTCGCGCCATGGAAGCCAACCTGTTCAACCTCTACCCTTCGGTGGGCGAAGTGAATGGCGACCGCAGCAATTTCAACTACGGCATGGCCTCTGGGGTCGCGCCTCAGTATGGCCAATGCACCACCCGGGTCGACTTCAATCAACGCGCCGCCGAGCCGCGCGATGAGGTCAAAGGGTTGGTCGCCAGAACCACGTTCTACATGTTCGACCGATACAAACTGAACATGTCTCGACAGCAGCAACAGCTACTGATGGCCTGGGACAAACAGCATCCGGTTTCCGCCTGGGAAAAAGAACGCAATCGGCGCATCGCGGCAGTCATGGGGCATTCCAACCCGTTCGTAACCGGCGAGCGGCACTGGACGCAAGGCTACAAACCAGTGGGTGACGGCGTTGTCAGCAACATTGCCGCCAGCCCTGCACGAGCAGCAAGCCAAGCCACCCTGGCAAGTGCAGGCACAAGCGGTTTGATCATTGGTAACCAGAAAAGCCACGTCTATCACTTAGCTTCTGGTTGCCCTGGCTACGCGCAAGTTTCGGCGAAGAACCAGGTCACTTTTGCATCGGAAGTTGAAGCGCAAGCGGCGGGATATCGTAAAGCAGGCAACTGCAAGTAACCGAAGTTGCTGACTGGCCCCGGCAAGCCAAAGCAACGCATTGCCTGAACAACCTCAACGGCTCAGCGCCTGCAGATAGGCGCTGGCCTGTTAGTAACGAGCCAGTCGGGCCATGTCTTCTGGGCCCGGCATGGCGATGCGCGAAAGATCGCTGTTGTCGGCAAGGTCGGCCAGTTTCACCTCCCGCGCCAATGGGTCATCCCCCAGGCGAATGACAAACGCCTCGTAACTTTCCTCTTCACGGCGGCTCAAGGCCTGCACGGCGGCGAGAATCTTCAGGGCAAAGCCTTCTCGCGCCAGATCCGACAAGGTGATGGCGGAGTCTTCGAGCACATCGTGCAACACCGCAACAATGCGCTGTTCGACCGTTGAAACCCGCAACATGACCCGCAACGGATGCAGAATGTAAGCGCTGCCGCCCTTGTCCTGCTGTCCTTCATGCGCCCTGGCCGCCACCGCAATGGCCCGCTCCAGCGTAGACATAAGGCCCTCCTGGTTATCGCTGCCGGCGCTTCAGGCGCGCCATGCTGTAGACATCGACAAACACCCCGTCACGCAAAGCATAGTCAAGCAATTGACCTTCGACTTCAAAGCCTTGGCGCTTGTACAGGGCCAGCGCCGGTTGATTGTCGGTGAACACCGTCAGTTCGATACGCTGCAGCCCCATCCAGTTGTCTGCCACTTCAAGCACCGCGGCCAACAAGCGGCTGCCGACCCCCTGCCCCTGCCAGGCTGCGGCCACTCCCATGCCGATGCTGCCGCAATGGCTACGGCGTATCCGGGGATTCTGCTCCAGCGAGCAATTGCCGATCACCTCCCCCTGATGCAGGGCGACCAGCGACAACAAGCGCTCGTAGTCCACCCCAGGGCCCAGGCGCTTACGCCAGTTCTCTTGGGTTTGATAGGGCAACTGCAAGGCCTGGCGGGAGACACTGGGGTCGCTGTACAGCGCAACCAGCCCGTCAATGTGCTGTTCGGTGGCGCGCTGCAAGGTTATGGCGGGGGATGAATCCTTCATCACGGCTCTCCTTGAGGTGAGCCGTGAGTGTACGGGGCAAGCGAAGGCGCTGGCTAGCGGGTAGCGCCGTGCTGAATGACGATGGAGTCAGTGCCCAGACGCGCCATCACGTCGGCCTGGCGGGCTTCGGCATCGGCTTTGCTCGGGAACGGGCCCAGCAGCACCACAGGTTTGCCGTCGCGGTACTCCACCGAAGACGGGATCTGTTTTTCGATCAGGCGTGCGGTCATGTCGCTCAGTGCGCCCATATTCGGGCCCTGGACTATTTCCACGTCCCAGCCTTCAGGGGCCGGTTGCTCGGCCAGCGCATCGGCACGGCGCTGCAGATCGGCACCGCCGCAGTGTTCGCGAATCTGCAGGTTGCTGCCCTTGTCGGCGAGGGTGATCTGGTAGCCGTCGGCCTGCTTGATGGCCACGTAGCTGCGGTAAGGCAAGAAAGTGCCGCTGTCGTCTTTGCTGCGGACCTGGCCGCAGATCGCACCCAGCTTGTCGATTCGCACGTTGCCGAATTTGGCCGTTTTCGGGTTGGGCAGTTGCTCGGCAATCTGCTTGTGCACGCCTTCGACTTCATTTTCACAACCGGCCAGGGCCAGCACAGCCATTACCACCGCGATTTTGCGCACGCGCTTATCTCCTCAATGCAAGCGGCGGATTCTAGCATTGATAACGGCGCGCGGGGCCGATTAAAGCGCCCCCCACCACGGGTGGCGACCTACAGCTTGAACATTTATAGGGTCCCCTTGGCAATGTGCAGAAGCCCCTTCGTACGCCAAGTACCGGGCCCTCCATCGACAACAAGAGAACAATCAAGATGAACGCTGCTTGCTCCCGCCTGACCGTCCTGGCGACCTGCCTCGCCCTCCCCCTGCTGGCCAGCGCCGAAGGCCAACAGGCGCCGGCCAATCCATACCTGGCACAGTCTTACAACAACCAGACGCACTGGAACGACGCTGCATCGGATAGCACCGACATCAGCGTGGCCCGTGGCTCGTACAAGGTCACCCCAGACTCCTATCGGGTTGTGCCGAATGAGTCGGCCAGCCTGATTCAGTACTACGACAAGGTAAACGGTACGGATGTCTACTGGTACTGGGCCGGTTTCTCGCTGCGCAAGCTGAAAATTGAAGACAACTTCCAGTTCACCGAAATCGCCCGTGTCGATGTGCCGATGAACCTGCCCAACTACCAGCCGATCAGCCCTGAGCAGCGCCTGAAGCAGGCTGCAGACACCCGCAAGCTGCTTGAAGCTGGCGACGAGCAGGGCCTGCTGACGTACATGCAGAGCCAACCCAACCGCATGTTGACGGCGACCACCGACCAGGTTCTGGGCGGCGCGATCTACTCATTGCTGACCCGCGACAATGCCTTCATTGGTGCCAGCGGGCGCAAAGTGTTCCGTATCGACCAGAACGATCCGAAAGACCCGCTCTCGAAGATGAAGCTCAGCCATGAGGTGAAGTTGCCCGCTGAGCTGTTCAACGATGCCAAGGTCAAGACTGCGTTGGGTATCCCGGCAGACGTGACCTTCGGCATGGGCATGACCGCCAACGGTTTCCTGGTGGTCAACACCATGGGCGGTGCCGTCGCCACCCTGGACCGCAACACCCTGGAACTGATCGACAGTTACCGCCTTGAAGGGAGCGACGAGCTGTTCCTCAACAGCTTTGCCACCGGCCCCGAGCTTAACGGCGGCGCCGTTTACGTGGCCTCGAACCAGAACATGTACCGCCTGGTGGTGGACGCCAACGGCAAGATCCATGCAGACGAAAACAGCGGTGCGTGGAAAGCAGCCTATGATCGTGGCGTACGCTTCGATGCCGTGAAGATTGCCGATGGCACCGGCTCGACCCCGACGCTGATGGGCTTCGGCGCCGACGAAGACAAACTGGTGGTGATCACTGACGGGGCGAAAAAGATGCGCCTGGTGGCCTTCTGGCGTGACGGCATTCCGGCAGGCTGGAAACAGAAACCCGGTACCCTGTCGGCGCGCATCGCCGACCAGAAAACAGTGGAAGTCGGGAAAGGCATCGACACCGTGCAGTCCGAGCAATCGGTGGCGGTGTATGGCCAACACGCCTTCGTGGTCAACAACATTCCGGCCCAGCCCAAGGCCAGCCTGGCCAAGTCCAACTACTACGTGACCCTGCTCAATGGCGTAACCCGGCCGATGCCCCAGGGTGTGGCCATGCTCAAGTGGGACAGCGACAAGGACGCTTGGGCGGCCGAATGGGCACGCAGCGATGTCAGCTCGATCTCGGTGGTACCGATGATCAGCGGGGGTAGCCGCATGGCGATCATCAACGGTTTCTACGCCAAACATCCGGGTCAGGGTTACCACATTGGTCTGGATCTGGACACCGGCGAAACCGCACTGGAAATCGCCTCGGGCAGCGACCCGCTGTTCAATGGTATGTACGCACCAGTGAAAGTCGACCGCCAAGGTCGCCTGATGTATGGCATGGCCTTCGGCCTGGTGCTGATGGACACCACGCGCATGGAAAAAGTCAGCGCCACCCCGTCTCTGTCGCAACGCTAAGCGGGTGATGCCCAGCATGGGACTGGGCTGCTTGTCGCGGCGCAAGGCCGCTCCTACAGAAGATGTGGGAGCGGCCTTGCGCCGCGAAAGGGCTCAAAGCCAATAGCTAAGCTTCAAGGCGAAGCAACGAAGCATGCTCATCGTACGGCTGATAACGTGACTGCCGATCCCGACACACGCGAATCATCGCCACCCGCGGATCACGGGCCAGCACCATCCTGCCGCGACGGGCGATCAGATGATCGAGCAACTGCTCCTTCTCCTCCACCAGGCACTCAGGATTGCGTGCATGAGCACTGGCCACATCCAGCTGCAACCAATGGGTCCCCGGCACCAAATCACCAGCGAAAATCAACGGGCCTGAAGGCGAATCGATCTCTGGCAACAACTGCCCAGGCGTATGACCATCGCTCAGGTGCAGGCGCCAGCCCTCCCCCAACTGCTCACAAGACCCACCCTCAACCAGGTCCAGCCGTTCACTGCCCTGCAAACGACCGAGTATCTGCGGTACGAACAACCGCCGGTCACGCGGATGCGGATTGTTCGCCCGATGCCAGTGGCGCGCGCCAACCAGATAACGCGCCCGCGGAAACAGCAGCCGCGGCAGCTCTCCGTCGGCAGCGGCCGCCTGCATATCCGCAGGCAGCAGTGCATGCAAATGGCTGAGCAGCACAACATGAATGTCGTTCTCGCTCAGCCCCAGCCTGGCCAGCCCCTCAAGCAAACCATGCCGGTGCTGCTGGCAGCGACAGGTCGTGGGCAGCGGCGCAAGCAGTATGTCGGCACCGGCGAGCAGCAAAATATTGCGTCCCTCTTGTTGCACCAACAAGGCACGCGAAGGCAGCTCGACCTGGTTCTGATGATCGGGCCTTATCCAGTCCGACCACACCTGTTGCGGCGTAGAACCAAACAGCACACCGCCATCCATGCGGCGGCCGGGCGCATTCAGAACAGTGAATCTACGGGTCACGGCATCGCCTCATCTTAAAGGGGCACCGCCGGCGGGCGGCGCGGATTGTCTGTTCAGACTCTACCCACACCGCTGGTATGCCGCGCCCCCCTACTCGGGTAGGGACATTTCTTGCGCGTTTGCCCTAAGGTCCCAGAACCCTCGCACATTGGCGCACAACAAAAACAAGCGCCCACGCCACGGAGACCGTCAATGTCATCACCATCCGAGCAGGTCCTGTCGTTTGCCCCACCGTCCACCGCCGAAGCCGACGCCGTATTGCGCAAGGCCCTCTGGCGCCTGCTGCCGCTGCTGTTTCTGGGCTATGTGATCAACACCATCGACCGTGCCAACGTCGCCTTCGCCAAACTGCGCATGGCTGAAGACATCGCCCTGACCGACGCGGCCTACGGCATCGGCGCGGGCATCTTCTACCTCGGCTATATCCTCTTCGAAGTGCCGAGCAATATGTACATGCAACGGGTCGGGGCACGGGCCACCCTGGGCCGCATTATGATTCTCTGGGGCCTGGTGACCGTGGCCACAGCCTGCGTCACCACGCCTACCCAGTTGATTGTTGCGCGCTTTTGCCTGGGGGTGGCGGAAGCCGGGTTCTTCCCCGGGATGATTCTTTACCTCACCTTTTGGTTCCCGGCTGCCTGGCGGGCGCGCATCACCGCCGTACTGCTGATGGCGGCGATGAGCGCCGGGATGATCAGCGGCCCGCTGGCGGGCTGGATCATGAGCCACTTCGATGGTTGGCTGGGGCTCAAGGACTGGCAGGCGCTGTTCGTGCTTGAGGGCATCCCGGCGATCCTGCTGGGCATTCTGGTGTGGTGCTGCCTGGCAGACCGCCCGGCGGACGCGCGCTGGCTCAACGACCGCGAAAAATCGGTGATCGCTGCGACCCTGTCACAGCAAGCAGGCGCCGGAGCCGCGCCGGCACGCCTGATCGATGTGTTGCGCCAACCACGGGTGTACATTGCCGGCCTGGTGTTCTTCTGTATCTACAGTGGCTCGAACACCGTGTCGTACTGGATGCCGACCCTGATCCGCAGCTTTGGCGTCGAGGATCTGAAGCAGATCGGCCTGATCTCCAGCCTGCCTTACGCCGGGGCGATTGTCGGCATGTATGTGCTGGCGCGCAGTTCCGACCGTCGCCTGGAACGCCGCTGGCATGTCGCACTCACGGTGTTGCTCAGTGCCCTGTGCTTCCTGCTGCTGGGACCGGCCCAGGGCCATCTGCTTGCATCGGTGATCCTGATGAGCGTGGGCGCAGCCGCAGCGCTGTCGGCGGTGTCGCTGTTCTGGACCATTCCTCCGGCCCTGCTGACACCGTCCAGCGCCGCCATCGGCATTGCCGTGATCAGTTGCATCGGCGGCCTGGCAGGTGTGGTCAGTCAGGCGGCAGTCGGCGCGATCAAATCGGCCACCGGTAGCTTGTACCTGGCCTTCGACATGATCGCGATCACGCTGATCATCGGCACGCTGTTGCTACTGTTCGGCATCCGTCGCGAACACTTGAGCGACAACAAACACTGAGCCCAAGGACTTACCACCATGCACGTTGACGCCGCGATTCGCTCGCGCAAATCTGTCCGCCGTTTTCAGCCGTGGCCAGTGCCGCGCTCGACCATCGAGCAACTGCTTGAGCTGGCCGCCCGCGCGCCCAGTGGCAGCAACACCCAACCGTGGCAGGTGCAGGTCGTTACCGGCCAGCGCAAGCAGGCACTGTGCAGCGACATTTTGCGCCACGTAGCCGATGCCGGTGCAGCGCAACCCGAGTATGCCTATTACCCCGAGCACTGGTTCGAACCCTACCAGGCGCGACGCCGTGACGTGGGCTTCGAACTCTACGAAACCCTGGGGATCGTACGCGACGACAACGCCGCACGCCGCCGCCAGGAACTGCGCAACTTCAGCTTCTTCGACGCGCCGGTTGGCCTGTTGATCAGCCTCGACCGCCGCCTCGGCGCTGGCAGCTTTCTGGATCTGGGGATGTTCGTTCAGACCTTTATGCTGGCAGCCAGGGCCCGCGGCCTGCATACCTGTGCCCAGGCTGCCTTCGCCGGATACCACCAGGTTGTGCGTGCACATGTGCCGCTGCCTGCCGAGCAACTGTTGGTGTGCGGTATCGCCTTGGGGCATGAAGTACGGGATGCGGCGGAAAACAGCTTGAAGACGCCGCGCGAAGCCTTGGCAGGTTTCGCGAGTTTCCATGGTTTTGCCGATTGAGACGCGGGCGTGTAGGAGCGGGCTTGCCCCGCGATGCGGTGAGTCAGACAAACCGCAATCGCGGGGCAAGCCCGCTCCTACAGTGCCCAAATGCAAAAAGGGCGATCCTTGCGGATCGCCCTTTTTGTCGAGATTTGGTAGGCACAATTGGACTCGAACCAACGACCCCCACCATGTCAAGGTGGTGCTCTAACCAACTGAGCTATGTGCCTGCTGTGGGGCGCATATTACGCAGGTATGTACCTGTCGTAAAGCGAAATCTTATAAAAAAACCAAAAAAATCAGCAGCTTTAGGCCAGGCATAAACCGCCCGTGTGGGCCCGGGGCACAATCTGGCAGACACACGCAAACAGATGGCAAGCAGGCACAAGGACGGCGCGCAGCGACGACTTAGTATCCGGAGCTACTCATTCGAGTTGCTCGCCGACACTAATAAGAACGGAACCCCGTCCATGTACAAGTCGCCCTTGCTTCACCTCTCAACGCTCGCTTTGCTGGTCAGCGCCGCCACCCAGGTGGGTGCCTATGAGCTGTACGCCGATGACAACAGCCACCTGAACGCCAACCTCGAAGCGGTGTTCGGTGTGTTCCATAGTGAGGAAAACTACGCGACTTCCGGGCGCCTGGCGCCTGGCTCGTCGTCGTGGCGCGAGGGTTACATCAAGTACGGCCTCAGTGGCGACCAGGGCCTGGGCGGTGCCGGTAGCGCCTACGGTGCCTTCGCCCTGCTCAGTTCCGGCACCTGGGGTGACGGCGATGCCGCCGGGTTCAGCGATGGCTCCGAGCGCACCACCAAGATCGAAGACGCCTACCTCGGCTGGCGTTCCGGCAACCTGTTTCAAGCCCTGGGCGAAGATGGTGTCGACCTGTCATTCGGTCGCCAGAACGTCAGTGTCGGCGATGGCTTTCTGATTCAGGGCGACTCGCTGAACATCGGTAAAGGTCTGGCCGATGGCGAGTTCAACCGCGGTGGTGCCTACTACCTGGCTGCGCGCAAGAGCTTCGACCAGACTGCCGTGCTGCGTCTGGGTGGCAAGGAAGGCTGGCGCAGCGACCTGATGTGGCTCAAATCGGACAACCGTGCCCAGGCCAAGACCGAAATGCACGTCGCCACCCTCGAGCACGTGGCCGAGGCTGGTACCGTTGGCCTGACCTACATCGGCACCACCGATGTCGATGAGCAGTACGCCTCGCCAGCGCAACTGGAACGCGACGGCATGAAGACCTACAGCCTGCGCGCCAACGGCAATGCCGGGGTGGAAAACCTGTTCCTTTCCGGCGAATACGCCCATCAGGACAAACCGCACACCGCCACCGAAGACGCCTGGTACCTGGAGGCCGGCTGGACCTTCGCCGACGTCGCCTGGAAGCCAAACCTCAGCTATCGCTACAGCCGCTTCTCGGAAGGCTACGACACCCTGTTCTACGGCCTGAGCCGCGGTTTTGGCACCTGGTTCCAGGGTGAAGTTGCAGGCAACTACGCCGGTCCGTTCAACAGCAACTCGCGCATCCAGAAAGTCGGATTCACCGTGTCGCCGCTGGAAAACCTGAATGTGGGTGCACTGTGGTTCAACTTCGACACCATCGACCGTGACCTGGGCAACACCGACGGCCAAGAATTCGACCTGTATGCGGAATGGACCGTCAACGAGCACCTGATGGTGATGCCGCTGATCGGCCTCTACCAACCGGACAAGAGCGCCGAGCAAGGCGGCACTCAGTTGGGCAGCAACGACAACAACCTCTACGGCCAGCTGGTGTTCGCCACCTTCTTCTGAAGCCTTGCGGGTGATGGCGCTGCCGTCACCCGCCCTGGATGCATCCCGATCTGAGTCCCTGTCATGCGCCGCAGTCTCCTGACTATCCAGAACAAGATCACCCTGCTCGCCAGCCTTTGCCTGTTACTGATCGTCGCCCTTTTGGTGGGGCTGTCGCTGTATCAGGCCGGACAAAGCAGCGAGCAGGTCAAACAGGCCAGTAGCAGCATGCTCGCCAGTGCCGCCGAGCGTCACATGCAGGCGCTGGCCAAAGTGCAGGCCTTGCAGGTGCAACGCACCTTTATGCAGACCCATGAATACGGCCAGGGCCTGTCACGCTACCTGCTGTATTTGCGCCAACGTGCGCAACACGGTGAACTGGCGCCGCAACAACTGCGCCAGGAAATGACCCGGCAACTGCGCCAGGCCCTGATCGACAAGCCCGACCTGCTCGGGCTGTATGTCATTTTCGAAGCCAACGCCCTGGACGGCGAGGACCGCCAGTTCGCCAGTCAGGCCGAGCTGGGCAGCAATGAAGCCGGACGCTTCGCCCTGTACTGGGTGCAGAGCACTCCCGGCGAGCTGCAAGCGGTGATCGGCGACGAGGGCCTGCTGGCCAACACCCAACCCGGTCCCAGCGGCAGCCCGTACAACGCCTTCTATACCTGCGCCCGCGAACGCCGGGCTGCGTGTGTGCTCGAACCCTACTTCGATGAAGCCTCCGGCACCCGCAAACTGGTCACCAGCATTGCCTTCCCGCTGCTGGAAAACGGCAAAGTCATCGCCGTTATCGGCCTCGACATCAACCTCGCCGCCCTGCAACAGAGCAGCGAAAGCAGCAGCCGTGGCTTGTTCGACGGCAACGGCAGAATCAGCATCATCAGCCCCAGCGGGGTGATGGCGGCGCACAGCCAGGATGCCAGCCAACTCGGCCAACGCTTGAACCAGGTATTGGGTAGCGCTGCCGACGAGGTCATGGGCGCCTTGCAGCGCCAGCAGGCCAAGGTGTTCGCCGACCCGACGCAGATCAAGGTACTCGAACCGCTGCAGCCGATCGACGGCGCCGCGCCCTGGGGCATTCTGGTGGGCGTACCGCAGCAGGTCCTCCTGGCACCAGTGCAACGCCTGGAGCACGCCCTTGACCAGCAACGCGAGCACACCACCAACCTTGAACTGCTGCTCGGCGGCGGTGCGGCGCTGCTTGGCGTACTGCTGATCTGGCTGGCGGCCCTGCGTATCACCCGGCCGTTGCAGAGCCTGACGCACATGCTCGAAGACATTGCCCAAGGAGACGGCGACCTGACCCGCCGCCTGAACGTGCAGTCGCGCGATGAGATCGGCCAGTTAGCCAGAGCGTTCAACCATTTCGTCGAGCGCATCCACA
Source organism: Pseudomonas sp. NUPR-001 (assembly GCF_052147955.1). NCBI lineage: Bacteria > Pseudomonadati > Pseudomonadota > Gammaproteobacteria > Pseudomonadales > Pseudomonadaceae > Pseudomonas > Pseudomonas sp. NUPR-001. Next base: position 2,202,435 of record NZ_CP197353.1, on the reverse strand, counting down.
GCTCGATCCGAGAAGTGTCTTCGGCCACACGCCAGCTCAACGAGGTAGCCACTCAGGTGGTCAACGCGTCCAACTCGTCGATGGCCAACTCCGACGAACAGGCCAGCCGCACCAACAGCGTCGCCGCCGCGATCAACCAGCTCGGCGCGGCCGCCCAGGAAATAGCGCGCAACGCCGCCGACGCCTCGCATCAGGCCTCTGACGTACGCCAGCTCGCCGAAGAAGGCAGCCAGGTATTGGCCAGAACCATCGCCTCGATGCACCAGCTGTCGAGCAAAATCAGCGCCTCCAGCAGCACGATCGAAACGCTCAACAGCAAGACCGTCGACATCGGTCAGATCCTTGAAGTGATCAAGGCCATTTCTGCACAGACCAACCTGCTCGCCCTCAACGCCGCCATCGAGGCAGCACGGGCCGGTGAAGCCGGGCGCGGCTTTGCCGTGGTCGCCGACGAGGTGCGTAGCCTGGCCTATCGCACACAAACTTCGGCACAGGAAATCCAGAGCATGATCGAGGGCCTGCAGGTGGATGCCCGCGACTCGGTCACGACCATGAGCGAAAGCCAGTGCCACAGTGCCGACAGCGTGGTAATCGCCAATCAGGCCGGTGATCGCCTCGGCAGCGTGACCCAGCGTATTGGTGATATTGATGGAATGAACCAGTCGGTCGCCACCGCCACCGAAGAACAAACCTCGGTGATCGAGGCCCTGAACATGGATATCACCGAAATCAACCTCCTCAACCAGGAAGGCGTGGAAAACCTCAACGCCACCCTGCGTGCCTGCGCCGACCTGGAACAGCAGGCCGCCCGCCTCAAGCACCTGGTGGACAGTTTCCGCATTTGAGGCACCTTCCCCGCTGTGCAGTCCGCAGCCCCTGCCCGCCCGGCCAACGGCCAGTGACAGGCAGCGGTTGCGGACTGGCACAGGCACACAACGGGTTGGCAGACACAGCAATGTCCCCTGCACGCCCTCAGGGCAGACTAGGCCAGTGAACCCTGTCGATGCCTTCGCGACCCGCTAAATCCAATAATTAAGGGAGCCCCCCCTGATGCGAATAACCAGGATCCTTGCTCAAACCACACTGGCTCTTGGTGTGTCACTCGCCGGCCTGCACACCGCCCTGGCCGAGTTGCCCGCCGACACCGGCATCGGCCAGACCGTGCTGCCCTCGCCGCCTTCGCCGCACCGCGCCTACATGATCGACGTTGAGTTCGACAGTTTCGTCGCCGGTCGCGTGATCGTGATTGACCCGGATCAGAAGCGTTTCCTCGGCATGGTCAGCACCGGCTTCGCCGCGCCCTCAACCCTGAGCCGTGACGGCAAGCTGCTGTACAGCGCTGACATCTTCTATTCGCGCGGCACCCGTGGCACCCGCACCGACGTGCTGACCGCATGGAACACCTCGACGCTGTCGCCGGACTGGGAAGTGCAGATTCCTTCCAAACGCTCTGAATCGCTGACGCAGCGTTTCGGCCTGTCCACCAGCGCCGACGACCGTTTCGTCTATATCTACAACTTCACCCCCTCGACCTCGATCACCGTGGTCGACGCCCAAGCCAAGGCTGTGGTCGGCGAAATCGCCATTCCCGGCTGCGTGCTCAGCTACCCGGTGGGCAAACGCCGCATCGCCTCGCTGTGCGGCGACGGCAGCATCCAGCTGCTGACCCTCGGCGACGACGGCAAGGAAACCGCCCGTACCCAGACCAAGTTCTTCGACCCGAACGCGGAGAAACTGGTCGAGCGTGCGGTGAACGTCGGTGACACTTTCTACTTCACCAGCACCACCGGCACTGTGCACACCCTCGACCTGTCTGGCCAGGAAGCGAAGATCCTGCCGACCTGGTCACTGGTCAGCGATGAAGAACGCAAGGCTGGTTGGGCGCCGGGTGGCTGGCAGCTGATGGCGGTGGCGCCGAAACTCGACCGCCTGTATGTGCTGATGCACGACGCCCACGAAGCGATGAAGTGGGAAGACCCGAGCAACACCATCTGGGCCTTCGACCTGAAAACCCAGAAGAAGATCGCCACCCTGAGCACTGAAGGCGCGCCGATCTGGAGCCTGCAGGCTACCAGCGATGCCAACCCGCTGCTGCTGGGCATCAACGTCGGCGGCGGCATGGATATCTTCGACCTCAAGAGCAACAAACACACCGGCACCATGGAAAAGCTGCATAAAACCGCCACGCAGATTCTCAGTCACTGAGCGAGGTGAGCCCATGCTTATCGACCCGATCTACATTCTCGCCAGCGCGATCACCGTTGCGGTGATCCTGGCCAGCGCCGCGACCCACAAAGTCCGCGCGCCGGCCCGCTTCGCTGGGCAACTGGAAGACTACCAGTTGCTGCCGAAGGTGCTGCTCAAGCTGATTGCCCGTGGCCTGCCGCTGGTGGAAATCGGCGTGGCGTTCGCCTTGCTGGTTCCGGCCAGCCGGCCGAGCGCTGCGCTGCTGGCCGCCGCCTTGCTGGCGCTGTACGCCGCCGCCATCGGCATCAACCTGTGGCGTGGCCGCGCCGACATCGACTGCGGCTGCTCCGGCCCCGATCAGGCGCAACCGCTGCGCCCGGTGCTGCTGGCCCGTAACAGCGTGCTGGTGGCGCTGGCGCTGGTTGCCGGCATTGCCCCACAGGCCCGCGATCTTGGCTTTTTCGACGGCTTCGTGGTGATCGCCGCGAGCACCGTTCTGCTGCTTGTTTACGCTGCTGCCGAAGGCCTGCTGGCCAACGGCCCTCGTCTGTTCAAACTTATTGGAAGGTGAATTATGGAAGGCTTGATCGTCTCCAACATCCTGCTCTGGGCGCTGCTGATCGCCTTGTCTTTCGCCGTCATGGGCCTGGTCCGTCAGATCGGTGTACTGCACTCGCGTCTGGCCCCGGCCGGCGCGCTGATGGTCGACAAAGGCGTCGCGGTCAACGAACCGGCGCCACAAGTCACCGCCGCTGACCGCAACGGCCGCCCGGTCAACTTCGGCTACGCCGGTGAGAAAGCCCAACTGCTGTTCTTCCTCTCGCCAACCTGCCCGATCTGCAAATCGCTGCTGCCAGCGATCAAGTCGATTGCCAAAGACCAGGCCAACCGCCTCGACGTGGTGTTCGTCAGTGACGGCGACATGGACGCTCAGCAAAAGCTGATCCAGGAACACAAACTCGAAGACGCCACCTACGTGGTCGGCCCGGAAATCGGCATGACCTACCAGATCGGCAAGCTGCCTTATGCCGCGCTGATCGACCAGCACGGTGTGCTGCGTGCCAAAGGCCTGGTCAACTCCCGTGAACACCTCGACAGCCTGTTCGAAGCCGAGCACCTGGGCAGCGCCACCCTGCAGCAGTACCTGCACGGTCATGACCACGCGCATGCGCATGATCACAGCACGCCCCACTCCCACGCATAACGATAACGAAAGGAGAGCCCCATGAAACTCCTCGACCGCCTGTTCGAGCGCTCCGCCCGCCACGTCGCCGACACCACCTCGCGACGCAAACTACTCGGCCGCCTCGGCTCGCTGATGATTGCCGGTGCCGCCCTGCCCGTGCTGTTGCCGATCGACCGTACCAGCAAGGCACTGGCCGCCGACAAGCCGATGGCAGGTGACCCGGGAGATCCGAACAGCTGCGACTACTGGCGTTATTGCTCGGTCGACGGCTTTCTGTGCTCCTGCTGCGGCGGTAGCGTGAACGCCTGCCCACCTGGCACCGAAGCCTCCCAGGTCACCTGGATCGGCACCTGCCGCAACCCGGCCGATGGCAAGGACTACATCATTTCCTATAACGACTGCTGCGGTAAGCACAGCTGCAACCAGTGCGCCTGTACCCGCAACGACAGTGAGGAGCCGGCCTATCGCCCGTTCAACAACAACGACGTGAACTGGTGCCTGGCGGCCAAATCGCACATCTACCATTGCACCGTGTCGATCATCCGCGGCGTCGCGATCTGAGATGGCCCGGACCATGCGCTCATTACTGATCGTCGGTCTGACCTGCGCCCTGGCAGCCCCGCTTGCCATGGCGCGCGCCATCCCCAATCCGAACCAGAAGCACGCCCCGGGCAACGAGGCCGTGCAAACGCCGATCGCCGAGGCGGGCTACAGCAACGCGGTGAACTACCAGTTGCAATGCGCGGGCTGCCACCTTGGCGACGGCAGCGGCTCCCGGGCCAATGATGTGCCGCGCATGAAGGACTTCGTTGGCAACTTCCTCAAGGTTGACGGTGGACGAGAGTTCCTCGTGCGGGTGCCGGGCATGGCTCAGTCGGCACTCAACGATGAACAACTGGCCATGCTCATCAACTGGCTGATGCGCAAAGACGGCATTGCTGGCAGCAGCCTGCCCGAACACTACCAACCCTACACCGGCGAGGAAGTGGCCGCGGTGCGGCGCCAGTCGTTGCTCAACGTGCCCACGGTGCGCGGCGGCCTGATCACCCAGATGCGCGCCAAAGGCATCGCGATCGAAGACGGCATGAGTTACTGAGCCCGCTCCTACCAAGTGCTGGCTTACTGCAGGGCCAAAGGCGTAAGCGCCTTTGGCCAGCTTCGTTCTGCAAAGCCCTCCAGGCACAGGGTAGCGTCGTGCTCGATCCAGCACACATACGCCCCACCCTTGGCCAATGAGGGGTACTTGAATGTTTTGCTGATTTCCCTTGAGGCGCTGACGATTTTGCCCGGCAGTGTGCATTTGATGATTGAATAGAAACCCGTTGTGGTGAGTTCACGCGCCTGCACCACAAAGTGTTCACGCTCAACACACCACCCTGCCAGACAAGACTCATCATCAAACAAGTACTTCAACGCTTGCAGCTCGACCTCATCAAGGCGTGCCGGAAATGTCGTACTGGAAGTATTTTTTGCGAATCGCATCATAAGTCCCATCCGCATGAATAGCTGCCAATGCCTGGTTCAACTCGGTAGCCAAAGGATCCTTTTTACGTACGGCAATACCTGCGCCCGTGCCAAAGTACTTTTCTTCGGTAAAGGGCTCGCCAACGAATTGATAGTCTGCGCCACCCGATACTTTCAACAGCCCTTCCTCGATGGCAACCGAGCCTGCCAGGGCCGCATCCAGACGCCCGGAGAGCAGGTCCAGGAACACCTCGTTCTGGCTGCCGTATTTGACGATCTGCGCCCCTGACGACTCGAAGCGCTCGGTTGCGTAGCGGTCAAAGTTGGTGGCGCGCTGCACACCGATGCGTTTGCCGGCCAAATCAGCGGGAACCTGGGTGATGCCGCTATCTTTGCGGGTGACCACGCGGGCGGGCAGACGGTAATAGCTGGTGGTGAAATCGACCGATTTCAGCCGTTCTTCGGTAATAGACACCGATGAGATAGCGGCATCGATTTTTCGAACCTTCAGCGATGGAATCAAGCCATCAAATTCTATTTCGATCCACTTGCACTTCGCCTGCAGCTTGGCACACAACGCTTCGCCGATGTCATAGTCAAAGCCGACCAGCTTGTTGTCAGGGGTTTTATAGGCGAACGGCGGGTACGCCGCTTCAATGCCAATGCGCAGCTCTCGTTCACTGGCATGGGCATTCGTGAACAGCGCAAACACCGACAGCCAAGCCACCACCGAAAGACCCGTTTTCAATTTCATACATTGCTCCAGAACGCTTTATTTTTATCAGTACATTGAGCTGTTGAAATGCAGCAACTATTGATTACTGCGCCGCCACCGCAACGATTTCGATGCGGATATTGTCGTCATCAAACGAAACGCCTGCGGTTGCACGCGCAGGTTCTGCTCCGGGGGCTACCCACTGGCTCCACTCATCGTTCATTCCGGCAAAATCGCCGACCATGTCTTTCAACCAGATTTGCACGTTCAACAGTCGCGACTTCGACGTCCCGGCCGTTTCCAGCAGCTCGTCCAGGCGCGCCAGCACTTGCCGGGTCTGGCCTGCGATGTCTTCATTGAAATCCGTCGCGACAATCCCGCTCAGCCATACCAGCCCGTTGTGTGTAACGGCCCGGCTAAGGCGCGGGGTTCTTTGCAGCCGTTCGATTGTGCTCATGACAACTCCTGATCAGCCAAGGGTGGATTCACTGGCCAGTTGACCGAGGGTCACTGGCTTGATCGGCGGGCGGATGCGGTAGTAGCCAACACTCGCCGCCGGTACGTTGCGTTGATCGGCAATGATTTGCGTCACGGTCAGGCCACACAGCCGACCCTGGCAGGGGCCCATGCCGCAACGGCCAAAGGCTTTGGTTTGATTCGGGCCCTGACACCCCAGCTCGACATAGCGGCGCACTTCGCCGGCCGTCACTTCCTCACAGCGACAGACGATGACCTCGTCGGCAGGAATGCGGGTTTGCACCAGGGGGCGATAAATCGCATCGATCAGTGGCCGCGCTGCCAGGTGGCGACTCAAAGCAGCCTGCAGCGGCTGTGCCTGACGCTCGAACAGGTCGGTACTCAGGCGCTGCAACTGTTGCGCAACCGCCAGCGCAGCCAACCGTCCTTGCAGCGCCGCCGCCAAGGCGCCGCTGATAGCCCCGCCGTCACCGGCGATGAACACCCCTGGCAGGCTGGTTTCGCCCCAGCGATCGCGGGTTGCCTGCCAGCACAACTGGGCTTCATTCCACTGGTGCTCCAGGCGCAAAGACCAACTGATCTGCGTATTGGGAACCACACCTTGGTGCAGCAGAATCAGTTCGGCTTCGATACGCTGCTCGCCACTGGCATTCACGAACGACAGCGCTTGTGCACGCGCCTGCCCTTCAATCCGCAATGCGTGTGCACCGCGATAGTGTTTAACGCCGGCACGACGCAAACGGTTGAGCAGCGACAGCCCTTTGAGCAGGTCTGGCCAGCCTTTAAGTGCGCGCGGTACGTGCTTCCAGGCGCGCAACATATCCGCGCGGGTCGAGGTGTCGACCAGTGCTGCGACGTTCGCACCGGCATTGAGGTATTGCACCGCCAGCAGATACAGCAACGGCCCACACCCAGCCAGCACCACCGGTTTAGCCGGCAACAGTGCGGCGTTTTTCAGCAGGATCTGCCCGGCGCCGGCCGTCATCACCCCTGGCAATGTCCAGCCCGGCACCGGCATTGGCCGTTCATAGGCCCCGGTGGCGATCAGCAAGCATCGGGGCTTGATCACGTAGGCCTGGCCGTCGAGCACGTAGTGCGTGTGCTTATGCTCATCAACCAACCAGACTGACGCGCCCTTGATGTAGCGGGCGCCAGAGGCCAGAAATTCATCGGCCAGACGCAGACCGTCTTCATAGTCAGGTCCGAGCACGGCGCGTTGAGACGCATCGGTGTGCTGGACATTGCGATAGATTTGCCCGCCCGGCGCGGGCTGCTCATCGAGCACCGTCACCGACAAGCCATGGCGCATCGCTTGCACCGCGGCACTCATGCCTGCCGGGCCTGCACCAATGATCAACAGGTCGACCGTATCAGCACTCATTGTCGCTACCCTCATTCATTGCACCGGCTGGCACAGCACGCGCACCGTGTTGGCTGAATACCCGCATCCCGCTCTGCACGGTGATCATGCAGGCCTGACAATTCGGCACGCCGTCGACCTCCACCAGGCATTCGAAACACACGCCCATCAGGCAATACGGCGCACGGGGGCTGTCGCTGACCGGCGTGCGGCGGCAGTTTCTGACACCGCTGACCAGCAGTGCCGCCGCTAACGAGATCCCGGCGGGCACCGACACGCGCTGGCCATCAAACTCAATATCACTCACCCCCTGCTCACGCGGCAGCTGGGTAAAAAGGCTGTCAGCTGACATGTGCAAGGTCCTGTGCAGGGGAAAAACGACTGAGGGTGAAGGCGCTCACTTGCGCAACAGGCTCGGTCCCGGCAATCCAGCGAGCCAGTTTCAAGGCATGCGCCGCCGCCAGGGTCACGCCGCTGTGGCAAGACACCAGGTAACAGCCGGGCGCGTTGTCCAGCTCTTCATAGATTGGTGCGCCATCCGGACTCAGAACGCGCAAGGCGCCCCAGGCGCGGACCAAGCGGACGTTTTCCAGTAACGGGAAGCAGGTGACGGCACGGGCGGCAATGAGTGCCATGACCGAGGCGCTGGTGCGGTCATCGAGCCCCACACGCTCCGCCGAATCGCCCAGTTGAACCGTGCCTTCATCGGTCTGGCGCACATAAGTGGTCGGATGATGGAGAAACGCCTGCATCCGTTCGGTAATCAGAATCTGTCCGCGGCTCGACTCAATCGGCACCTGATGCCCAAGCATCGCGGCAAGCGGCTTGTTGCCAAGCCCGGCGGCCAGCACCAAACGCGCAGACGTGGCTGGCCCCTCATTGGTCTCAATCCTGTAACCGCTCGCCAGCGGGCTGATGCCAGTGACCTTGCGTCCGTTGAGAATCTGTACCCCCCGCCGCTTGCAGGCGGCGTGCAAGGCATGGAGCAATTTCAGCGGATTGACGTGGCCATCCATCGGCGAGTAGCAAGCACCGACCACGCCTGAGCCAACGCCAGGCAGACGCTTGCGCAGCTCTGCGCCCTCAAGCACATCGAAGGGATACTCCCCCCCCTGCGCCGTCTGAATCGAGCGCAGCATGTGGACCTCTTCAGCCAGTTCCGCATCGGAAAGGCACAGCTGAAAGCCACCAGGTTGCTTGAGATGAACCTCAATGCCAGTGTCGGCCAGCAGCATGGCCGCCAGCTCCGGCCACAGCGCCACGGACGCGCGCGTCCAACCGGTATAGGGCGCCATTTTGTAACCCTTGCCCTGCACCCAGAGCAGACCGAAATTGCCACGCGAAGCCCTGAACGCAGTGTCGCCTTCATCCAGCACTTGGACGCTTAGCCCCTGCCTTGAAAGGCCGTAGGCGATGGCCATACCCACCAGACCGCCACCGACAACGGTGAAATCACATTTTTGCATAAGGCCTGCTTCATCTGCTTCCGGGTCAGCAAGACATCTGCAGATGCCGGAAATCGGGATAGAACGTTTGTTTTTTCAGATGCTAGGGCGCTTATGCTGCGCTGAAAAATGCTTTATTTTGGGTAAGCCATGTCTTTTTGTTATGGAGTCCTTGAGTGAACCTTCGTCAGCTGGAAGCCTTTCGTGCGGTGATGCTCGGCCAGACCGTGACGCGCGCCGCCGAAATGCTGCATATCTCGCAGCCTGCCGCCACGCGGCTGATCCTGTCGCTGGAAGAAAACATCGGCTTTGCGCTGTTCGAACGCACCAAGGGCCGCTTGCAACCCACCGCAGAAGCCCTGGTGCTGTATGAGGAAGTCCAGCGCTCGTTGCTCGGTGTCGAGCGCATCGCACGCACCGCGCGAGAGATCGCCAACCTCACCCGAGGCTCATTGCAGATTGCCTGCGTTCCGGCATTGGGGTTGTCGTTCATGCCACGCGCGATCAATGCCTTTTTGCAGACCCATGAACAGGCGCAGGTCAGCCTGGTGGTGCAGTCGTCGCGAGAAGTCGTCGACGCCATCGTCGGCGAACGCTGCGACATAGGCTTCATCGCCCAACCCAACGCCTACGCCAGCCCTTGGGGTGAGAAGCTCATTACCTCGTATCTGCTCTGCGCACTGCCGGTTGCGCATCGCCTGGCGGCCAAGGAGGTGATCGTTCCGGAAGACCTGGAAGGCGAGGCGTTCATCTCGTTCCCGCAAACGGTGGCGTCTCGGCAACACATCGATGCCATCTTTGCCGCGCACGCGGTAGAGCGTCAGTTGAATGTGGAAACCCAGCTGTCCACGGCGATGTGCAAGTTTGTCGAGCAAGGGACTGGGGTAGCCCTGGTGGATGTCATCAGCGCCCGGGAGTATCAGGGACAGGGTATTGTCTTCAGACGCTTTGAACCGGCCATTGAAATGGACTTCGCCATGTTGTTGCCGCCACAGAAAAAAATGTCGAAGTTTCATGAGCGCTTTGTCCAGCACATCAAGGCGTTCGTCGCTAACGAACGTCTGACCCGCTGGTGAAATCAACACACTGACATTCCATGAAAAAGGACTTTCCCTTGAACAAGAAACAACGCGGCGAGTTCAGACGGTGCCAACGGCCTATTTGAAGCAATAGCCGCAGGTTGTGTCAGGTCGGCCGCTGTTGCTCATCCGACAAGAAGCTCACCAACTGACGACCATGCGTACTCAGCGACTCCCAGCCCTTGATGCACAGGCGCAGCTCAAGCGTTGCCCAGCGCTCTTCGAGCAATACCATGCGTACCGGTAGCTCCTGTTCCATACGCAGCGCCGTGGTTTGCGGCAGCATGGCGATGCCGGCACGCTGGGCAACCAGTTGGGCGATGGCTTCGAAGCTGGGGGCGCGCACGCGTATCTGCAACGGCATCGCCAGTTTCATCGCCCGCTCTTCGACAAAACGCTGCATGGCCCGCTCGGCCGGCATGCCGATGAAGGGATAGCCCAAGGCGTCACGCAGCTGCGTGTGTTCGCGTTCCGCCAGCGGGTGACCGGTGGGCACCAGCATCACCAGGCGTTCGCTGCGAAATGGCAACGACAACACCCCATCGCTGATGACGCTGCCGTCATACACACCGATTTCGCATTCACCCGTGAGCACTGCACGCATGACGTCTGCGCTTCTGTACTCGGTCAGTTGCAAATCCACTTCCGGGTAATCGGCCAGGAACGCGCCCAGCACGGCGGGCAACAGGCTGCTGGTGGTGACGGTGGTGGCGGCCAGGCGCAAAGTAATACGGCGCCGACCGGTCAGCTCTTTGAGGGTGTCGTTGAGCTTCTGTGCCTCGCCCAGCACGCTGCTCGCCGCTTCCAGCACCAGGCGGCCGGCCGGCGTCAGTTGCATGCCGTCGGCTTTGCGGGTGAATACTGCAAAACCGCAGCGCTCCTCGAACAGGCGCAGGCGGGTGCTGGCGGCGGAGACCGCGACCGGAATGCTGGCAGCGGCCTTGCTCAGGCTGCCGGAGGTGGAGATCGCAACCAGCAGGCGCAAATCGGCGAGATCAAAGTGCACAGGGCTTCTCTTTTGGCGAAGGCTTCGTTCTGATAAATGCGATTCTGCGCCAACTGCCTTCACTTTAGAATAACGCCAGTCTATTCCCCTCTATTGAGCTGCTGATGAATACATTACGTGGGTTGCTCCAGCGCTGCGTGCACAACGGCAGCCTGTTTGCGGTGTTGTCGGCGTTGGGTTTCAGCTTCAAGGCGATTTTCGTCAAGTTGTCGTATGCGGCCAGCCAGGTCGATGCGATTACCCTGCTGGCGATGCGCATGGGCTTGGCGCTGCCGCTGTTTGCCTGGCTGGTATGGGCCAGCCGCGACCCGAAAAGTGCGCCACTGAGCCTCGGCGATGGCCTGCGAGTAATGCTCTTGGGGTTGTTCGGCTATTACTTGGCGAGCCTGTTCGATTTCTATGGGCTGCAGTACATCAGCGCCGGGCTGGAACGCCTGATTCTGTTTACCTACCCCACACTGGTGCTGGTGTTCCAGGCCATTGCACTGCGTGAGCGCCCTACCCCGCGCACCCTGTTGGCGATGGGCTTGTGCTATTTGGGCCTGGGCATCGCCTTTGTGCACGACGTCAGTGTCGCCGGGCTGGGTGGGCAGGTGGTGCTCGGCGCTGCCTGGGTGTTCGCCAGTGCGGTCACCTACGCCCTGTATTACTCAGGCACCGGGGTCATGCTCAAGCGTATGAGCTCGATGCGCCTGGCAGGGTTGGCAGGCGGTGCTTCTTCGCTGATGGTGCTGACGCACTATGTGCTGGTCGCCGATTTCACCCGGGTTGCGCAGTTGCCGGGATCAGTCTGGCTGTATGCCGCGCTGATGGCTGTGTTTTCGACCGTGTTGCCGATCTATTGGGTGGCCTTGGCGATTCAACGCATGGGCGCCACCCACACCGCGGCGATCGGTAATCTGGGGCCGGTACTCACGGTGCTGGCATCCTGGGCCTTGCTCAGTGAGGAGGTATCGGTCTACCAGATGATCGGCCTGGCCTTGGTGCTGTTCGGGGTTTCACGGTTGAAACCGGCTTCGGCAAAAACGTCGGCCCAAGCAGGTGATCAGCCCGTCAGCGCGGCACAAAAAACATAGTGGCAGCGCTCTACTAAACTTCAGGGTCCCGGTGCGGCGAGCGCATCAACGCACCGGGTTCCCAACAGTAGTTACTCCCACCGAGTTGACCTGAGTACACACCATCATGTGTAAATCATGCGATTCAACTTCCTCATCCAATACAACCGACCGTCGTGGATTTCTTCGTATCGCAGGGATTGGCACCAGCGCCTTGCTGCTGGCCGGCGCGCTGCCTGACCGGCTTGCCTTGGCTGCGGAGAAAACCTCAACGCCCCCTAAACCCCAGAACGCGATCAACCCCGACCAGGCGTTGCAGCGTTTGCTTGCTGGTAATGAGCGCTACGTAAGCGGCAACTCAGACACCCACGATTTCAAGGATGAGCGCGAAGCCTTGGTCTCCGGGCAGAACCCGTTCGTCGCGGTGCTCAGTTGCTCCGACTCACGGATCGCGCCGGAGTATGCCTTCGACACGGCACGCGGTGATCTTTTCGCCATCCGCGTGGCCGGCAATTTTGTCACCGACGAAGGCCTGGCCAGCCTGGAATACGCCGTGGCAGTGCTCGGCGCGCCGTTGATTCTAGTGCTGGGCCATGAGAGCTGTGGCGCTGTCGATGCCGGGATCAAAGCGTTGAAAGATCACACCGTATTCCCCGGGCACATCCCGAAACTGACCGAGGCGCTCAAACCCTCTATCGAAAAGGTGGTCAACCAACCCGGCGATCTGCTGGCAAACGCCACGGCTCAAAGCGTCAAAGACTCGGTGCAGCGCCTTAAAGGCGCTACGCCGCTGATCACCGATGCGCTGGGCAAAGGCACCCTGAAAATAGTCGGCGGTGTCTATCGTCTGGCTACCGGTAAAGTCGAGCTGATTGCCTGAAGCTGAACACGGGCAAGGAGGCCCATTTGCCAGCGACTACACTGACAGTCCCCGTCCCGACTGCGGAGACTGACCATGACCAGCAAGAACACCATTTGCCTGTGGTTCGAGGGTGACGCCCTGGACGCGGCAACTTTTTACGCTCAAACCTTCCCGGACAGCGCCGTGGTGGCGGTGCACCCTGCCCCTGGCGACTACCCTTCAGGCAAGCAAGGCGATGTATTGACCGTAGAGTTCACGGTCATGGGCATTCCCTGCCTGGGCCTGAACGGCGGGCCAGTGTTCAAACACAGCGAAGCCTTCTCCTTTCAGGTCGCGACCGATGATCAAGCCGAAACCGATCGCTTATGGAATGCCATCGTCGGCAACGGTGGCGAAGAAAGTGTCTGTGGTTGGTGCAAGGACAAGTGGGGCCTGTCCTGGCAGATCACACCACGGGCACTGACGGCGGCTATCACCCATCCTGACAAAGCTGCGGCCAAGCGCGCGTTCGAAGCGATGATGGAGATGGGCAAGATCGATATTGCCGGGATTGAAGCAGCGTTGAAGGGTTGATCCGGGTAGCATGGCGGCTGCATTGCCCCACACACTCAGGAGAGGTTTCACATGGACGTACAGTGCAAATCCATTGACGAGGTGCGCCAGCACATCGACTGCATCGACCGCGACCTGGTCGTCTTGCTGGCCCGTCGTGGTCATCTGGTGAACCAGGCCGCCTCCTTCAAGCGCAGCAGCGCCGATGTCCGCGCCCCGGCCCGGGTCGAGCAGGTGATCGCCAAGGTGCGGGGTATCGCCGTGCAAACCGGCGCCAATCCGCAGGTAGTTGAACGGGTGTACCGGGCGATGATCGAGGCCTTCATCGAAGAGGAACTCAAGACCCACGCCGCGCTGACTGGCAGTCAAGGAAACCCTGCATGACACTGACCGCCGAAGGCCTGCTCAGCATTGCCATGAGCAACCCGATAAACGCCGAGCTTACTGCACGTCTGCCAGCGTTGGGCGTGGACCAGTGCCTGCTCACTGCGGGCTGCCTGTTTCAGGCAGTGTGGAACCATCAGGCGCAATTGCCCACGGCGTGGGGCATCAAGGATTACGACGTTTTTTACTTCGACAATGACTTGTCCTGGGAAGCCGAGAACGAGGTGATTCAGGCGGCGCAAAAGCTGTTTCAAGACCTTGAGGTGAATATCGAGGTCAAGAACCAGGCGCGCGTGCACCTTTGGTACACAGCGCGTTTTGGTCGGCCTTATCCGCAGTTGCTTTCGGCCAGGGATGGCGTTGATCGTTACCTGATTGCCGGTACCTGTATCGGGTTGGATGTTGCCAGTGGCGAGGTGTATGCGCCGTATGGCCTGGAAGACATTGAACACGGACTGTTGCGCATCAACCCGAAAAACCCGCAGCCGGATCTGTTTGAGCAAAAAGCCAAAAGTTACCAGTCCCGTTGGCCCTGGCTAAAGATCTCGCCGTAGGCGCGGGCTTGACCCGCGAAGCGATGTGCCTGACTAACCGCGATCGCGGGGCAAGCCCGCTCCCACCGGAGGCGCGGTTTGTAGGAGCGGGCTTGCCCCGCGAGGCGATGTGCCTGACTAACCGCGATCGCGGGGCAAGCTGCTCCCACCGGAGGCGCGGTTTGTAGGAGCGGGCAGGGTGTAGCGCTCGGCAAAATATTGACGGAAGAACTCCACCGCCACCCGCACCTTGGCCGAACTGGCCAGCGGCGAGGTGTACACCGCCCAGATATCCGCCGGTTGATGGTAGTCGGCCAACACCTGCACCAGGCGTCCATCGGCCAGGCTGTCATGCACATCCCACCATGAGCGCAGCAATATCCCGCGCCCATCCAGGCACCATTGGTGTGCCACTTCACCATGGTTGCTCGACAGGCTGCCAGTGACGCGCACACTCTCTTCACCCGTGGGCCCTTCCAGTTGCCAGATCCCAAAGGGGTGGTCGCGCTCTTTGATCACCAGGCAATCATGACTGGCCAGCTCAGCCAGCACTTTCGGCGTACCACGCCGCGCCAGGTACGCCGGTGAGGCGCACAGCACCCGGCGGTTGCGGGCCAACGGCTTGGCAATCAGGTTAGGGGCAATCACGTTGCCTACGCGGATATCCAGGTCCACGCCTTCTTCGATCAGGTCGACCAACCGATCATGCACATCCAGGCGAATGTCCAGGCGCGGATAACGCTCGGCCAGCTCCGACAAGGCTGGCGCCACGAACCGCCGCCCCAGGCCCAGGCTGCTGGCAATCCGCAGTTGCCCGGCTGGTTCGCGGTGCTGCGAGCTGATGTCATCGCCCATACGCTGCACAGCATCGAAAATCTGCTGCGCCCACTGGTAGACCCGCTCGCCCTCCTCGCTCACCGTCACCCGCCGGGTGGTGCGGTGCAGCAAGCGCACCTCCAGCGTTTGTTCAAGCACACGAATGCGCTTGCTGATGAACGCCGCCGACATGCCCAGTTCGTCGGCCACGGCGGCGAAGCTGGCACGCTTGGCCACTTGCAAGAAAATATTGAGGTCGTCGAGGCTCGGTAGATTATTCACGTTTTGTGCACTAAGAATCTATGAATGGCGAGATTATCTCTGAATCAAGCCCTTATAGCATGAGCCGCACCTGTTCCCTAGACAACGAGTGCGCCCCTCATGAGCAAGACATTCAAAATCGCTGCGATCCCTGGCGACGGCATCGGCATCGAAGTACTTCCTGAAGGTATCCGCGTGGTCGAGGCCGCTGCCCGCAAGCATGGCCTGGATATCAGCTTTGAATTCTTCGAATGGGCCAGCTGCGACTACTACCTGGCCCACGGCAAGATGATGCCAGACGACTGGTTCGAGCAGCTCAAGGGCTTCGACGCCTTGTACTTTGGTGCCGTCGGTTGGCCAGACAAGGTCCCGGACCACATCTCCCTGTGGGGCTCGCTGCTCAAGTTCCGCCGCGACTTCGACCAGTATGTAAACATCCGCCCGGTGCGCCTGTTCCCCGGCGTGCCGTGCCCATTGGCCGGTCGCGAGCCCGGTGATATCGACTTCGTGGTGATCCGCGAGAACACCGAAGGCGAGTACTCGTCGCTGGGCGGACGCATGTTCGAAGGCACCGAAAACGAGTTCGTCCTGCAGGAGTCGGTGTTCACCCGCCGTGGTGTCGATCGCATCCTCAAGTACGCCTTCGATGTGGCGCAAACCCGCGAGCGCAAGCACGTAACCTCGGCCACCAAGTCCAACGGCATGGCCGTGAGCATGCCGTACTGGGACGAGCGCACCGCCGCCATGGCTGCCAATTATCCGGAAATCAGCTGGGACAAGCAGCACATTGATATTCTCTGCGCCCGCTTCGTGCTGCAGCCGGAGCGCTTCGATGTGGTGGTGGCGTCGAACCTGTTCGGCGACATCCTCTCCGACCTCGGCCCGGCCTGCGCTGGCACCATCGGCATCGCGCCATCGGCCAACCTCAACCCCGAGCGCAAGTTCCCGTCGCTGTTCGAACCGGTGCACGGCTCGGCCCCGGACATCTTCGGCAAGAACATCGCCAACCCGATCGCGATGATCTGGTCCGGTGCGCTGATGCTCGAATTCCTCGGCAATGACGGCAGTGACCCGCGCTATCGCGCCGCGCATGACGACATTCTCAAGGCCATTGAGCAAGTCATTGCCAGCGGCAACACCACCCGCGACATGGGTGGCAGCAAGTCGACCCAGGAAGTGGGTCAGGCGATCACTGCATTGATCGAAGCGTGATGAGTGGGGGCCGATTATCAGAATTGTCTGACAAACCGGCCCCTTCCCTCTTGCGAGCGGCAACGATTGAATGCAGAATCTGTTAACCAAAAGATTCACGTTAACCCTAAGTTAACAAACCAAGGAAGGAGCTACACCGCAACACCCCGGAACGCCTGCCGGGTATAGATAAGTACGCCAACGTCCAGGAGACGATGATGTCGCACAAAAATAAAAAGATTGATGTGTTCCTGATTGCTGTGAGTTTGATTGCCGTGCTGCTCACTGTAATAGGCCTTGCTGTATTCCCTAGCGAAGCTGAAAGCGCCGCTAACCAGTTGTTCGAATTGTCTACCCGCACCTTTGGCACCAGCGTTCAAGTGCTGGTGTTCGGTAGTTCCCTGGCTGTGCTGTACCTGGCCTTCAGCAAATACGGCAACATCCGCCTTGGCAGTGGTAAACCCGAGTACGCCACGGCGACCTGGGTGTTCATGTTCATCTGCGCCGGCATGGGGTCCTCGACCCTGTACTGGGGGGTGATGGAATGGGCTTACTACTACCAGACCCCTGGCCTGAACATCGCCGCGGCGACGCCCAAGGCGCTTGAGTACAGTATCAGCTACTCGTTCTTCCACTGGGGCGTCAGTGCCTGGTCGATCTACGCCCTGGCGTCGCTGGCGATGGCGTATCACTTCCATGTCCGCAAGAAAAGCGGCCTGAACCTGGCCTCGATCGTTGAAGCGGTTACCGGCTTCAAGGCCACTGGCCCTGTCGGCCGTACCGTCGACCTGATCTTCCTGCTGACCATGATGGGTGCCCTGACCGTATCGCTGGCCCTCACCGCCTCGACCCTGACCCGCGGCCTGCATGACCTGGCCGGCACCCCGGACACTTTCACCGTGCAGTTGATGGTGATCGGTGCGGTGGCAATCATGTTCTCGCTCAGTTCCTACATCGGTATTGATGGCGGCCTGCAGCGCTTGAGCAAAATGGTGTGCATCGGCGCACTGGTGTTTGCAGCGGTGGTGCTGCTGGTCGGCCCGACCCAGTTCACCATCAACAACACCGCCAATGCCGTGGGTCTGATGATCCAGAACTACGTGCACATGAGCCTGTTCACCGACCCGGCCGGCGACGGTGCCTTCACCCGTAACTGGACCGTGTTCTACTGGCTCTGGTGGGTGTCCTACGCTCCAGGCGTGGCGATGTTCGTGACCCGCGTATCGCGCGGCCGGCAGATCAAGGAAGTGGTCTTCGCCCTGCTGCTCGGTGGTAGCTTCGGTTGCTGGTTCTTCTTCGGCGCCCTGGAAAGCTACAGCATGCACCAGTTCATCAGCGGTGCCGTGGACGTGCCGAAAATGCTCAGCGAACAAGGCGGTGAGTCGGCCGTGACCCACCTGTTGCTTGCCTTGCCGTGGGGCCAGGTGTTCCTTGGCGTGTACCTGTTCATCATGGCGATCTTCTGTGCATCGCACATGGACGCTGCCGCCTATGCGGTAGCCGCGACCAGCACCCGTAACCTCAGCGAAGGCGACGACCCGACGCCAACCCATCGCCTGTTCTGGTGTGTGGTGCTGACCCTGGTGCCGCTGGCCATGCTGTTTGCCAAGGCCTCGTTGTCGACCATGAAAACCGCTGTGGTGCTGACCGCGATCCCGTTCATGGTGATCCTGCTGGTGAAGATCTATGGCTTCTTCAAGTGGATGATCCAGGACTACGGCCAGGTACCGGCCTACCGCATTGAAGAAGAAGCGGCGCGTATGGCCGGTGAGGAGCCGCAACACCAGGCCCCACGCAGCGCTGCTGCCGTGCACTAAACACCCGCTGTAGGAGCGGGGTTGCCCCGCGATCGCGGTGTGTCAGCCATGACGCATCGCGGGGCAAGCCCGCTCCCACCAGACAAATTTTTTTGCCTTGCTTGTTAACTGATAGATACACGTTAACTGATAACTAAAAAACCGAGCTTGTGAGACCTGATCATGAATGACTTCAAACGCCTGCCCGCCGATTTCTGCGCCAACGCCGAAGAGGCGTTCACCATCCCTGCCAGCTTCTACACCCAAGCGGCAGTGTTCGAGCACGAGAAAGAAAACATCTTCGCGCGCAGCTGGATCTGCGTCGGCCACCGCAGTGAAGTGGCAGAAAACAACGCCTACATCACCCGCGAAGTGATCGGCGAGAGCATCATCGTTGTGCGCGGTCGCGACAGCGTGCTGCGCGCTTTCTACAACGTGTGCCCGCACCGTGGTCACCAGCTGCTCAGCGGCAACGGCAAGGCCAAGAACGTCATTACCTGCCCTTACCACGCCTGGACCTTCAAGCTCGATGGCGACCTGGCCCACGCCCGTAACTGCGACAACGTGGTGAACTTCGACAAAGAGAACTCGTCGCTGGTGCAACTGCGCGTCGAAGAGTACGCAGGCTTTATCTTCATCAACATGGACATGGAAGCAGGCTCGGTAGAAGACCAGTTGCCAGGTCTGCAAAAGCGTATGCGTGAAGCCTGCGCAGTGATCGACGACTTGCACCTGGCCGCGCGTTTTGTCAGCGACACGCCAGCCAACTGGAAATCGATCGTCGACAACTACCTCGAGTGCTACCACTGCGCTCCGGCTCACCCTGGTTTCTCCGACTCGGTCGACGTTGGCCAGTACAGCCACACCATGTTCGGCAACTGGACCTTGCAGTACGGTCTGGCCAAGCCATCGGAGCAGTCGTTCAAGTTCGACGAAGACGTCAAAGACCCCTCCTTCGCCGGTTTCTGGGCCTGGCCGTGCACCATGTTCAACGTGCCGCCAGGAGCGAACTTCATGACCGTGATCTACGAGTTCCCGGTTGACGCTGAAACCACCCTGCAGCACTACGACATCTACTTCCTCAACAAGGACATCACCGAAGAGCAGCAGAAGCTGATCGACTGGTACCGCGAAGTGTTCCGCCCTGAAGACCTGCGTCTGGTCGAAAGCGTGCAGAAGGGCCTCAAGTCCCGCGGTTACCGTGGCCAGGGCCGGATCATGGCTGACCGTGAGCGCAGCGGCATGAGCGAGCACGGCATCGCCCACTTCCACAACCTGATCGCCGTCGCCCACCTCAACGACTGATAACCCGCGCCGCAGGCTTCACAGCCTGCGGCGGCCTTCGGAGTGCCTTGCGTGAAACTCAATGACAATAAGCTGTTCCGCCAGCAGGCGTACATCGCCGGACGCTGGTGCGACGCCGATGATGGCCGCAGCCTGGCGGTCACCGACCCGGCCAACGGTGAAGTGCTCGGCAGCGTGCCGCTGATGGCTGGTGCCGAAGCGGTCCGCGCCATCGAAGCGGCCGAAGCCGCCTTGGGCGACTGGCGCGCGCGCACCGCCAAAGAACGTGCGCAGATTCTACGCCGCTGGTTCGAACTGCTGCTCGAACACGAGCAGGACCTGGCACGCCTGATGACCTTCGAACAGGGCAAACCGCTGCACGAAGCCCTGGGCGAAATTCGCTATGCCGCATCGTTCGTCGAGTGGTTCGCCGAAGAAGGCAAACGCATCTACGGCGACGTGATTCCAAGCCCGGCCAATGACAAGCGTCTGCTGGTAATCAAGCAAGGCATCGGCGTGTGCGCCGCCATCACGCCGTGGAACTTCCCGGCAGCGATGATTACCCGCAAGGTCGCCCCTGCCCTGGCCGCCGGCTGCACCATCGTGGTCAAACCCGCCAACGAAACGCCCTACTGCGCCCTGGCCCTGGCTGAACTGGCCGAACGTGCCGGCGTACCGGCCGGCGTGTTCAGCGTAGTAACCGGTGATGCACCGGCAATTGGCGCGCAGTTCACGGGCCACCCTTCGGTCCGCAAGCTGAGCTTCACCGGTTCCACGCCAGTGGGTCGCCTATTGATGGGCCAGTGCGCTGAAACCATCAAGAAAGTCAGCCTGGAACTGGGCGGCAACGCGCCGTTCATTGTCTTTGACGATGCCGACATCGAGGCGGCAGTCGAAGGCGCACTGATCGCCAAGTACCGCAACGCCGGTCAGACCTGCGTGTGCGTTAACCGCTTCTACATCCACGACAGCGTGTACGACCAGTTCAGCCAACGCTTCATTGAGCGTGTGCAGCAACTGGGCGTCGGCCATGGCAGCGCCGAAGGCACGCAGATCGGTCCGCTGATCAGCGACAAGGCAGTGGCCAAGGTGCGCAGCCTGATCGACGACGCCGTCGGCAAAGGCGCCGAACTGGTCCTTGGCGGCCAGGCGCATGCCTTGGGTGGCAACTTCTTCGAGCCGACCGTGCTGGCCAATATCGGCCCGGGCATGGAACTGCTGGAAGAGGAAATCTTCGGCCCGGTGGCAGCGCTGGTGCGCTTTAGCAGCGACGCCGAAGTCATCGCCCTGGCCAACGCCACCCAGTACGGCCTCGCCGCCTACTTCTACAGCCGTGATATCGCCCGGGTGTTCAAGGTCGCCGAGCAACTGGAGTACGGCATGGTCGGCGTCAACACCGGCTTGATCTCCAACGAGGTCGCGCCGTTCGGTGGCATCAAGCAATCGGGCCTGGGCCGTGAAGGCTCCAAATACGGCATCGAAGATTATCTGGAAATCAAATACCTGTGCCTCGCCGTTTGAGCGAACACGGGTTTCGGGACGCGGCAGGGCCTGCCGCGCGCCCTTGCAGTCGAGGTGAATCATGGCCAACAAATATGAAATGTTCAGCGTCCAGGTAACCGCAGTCGAACAGGCTACGCCGCTGATCAAGCGCTTCACCCTGGCCCGCGAAGACGGCGCGCCAATGCCCGCCTTCACCGGCGGCAGCCATGTCATCGTACAGATGCAGGGCGCTGATGGCAGCCAGCTCAGCAATGCTTACTCGCTAATGAGCGACCCGCGCGACACCCGCAGCTACCAGATCGGTGTGCGCCTGGAAGAGCAGTCCAAAGGCGGTTCGGCGTTCATGCACCAGCAGGTGCAGGTTGGCACCCGCTTGACCATCTCCTCGCCCAACAACCTGTTCGCCCTCGACCCCACTGCCGGTCGCCATGTGTTGATCGCAGGCGGCATCGGCATCACCCCGTTCCTGGCCCAGTTGCACGAGCTCGAAGGCGGCGCCACCGGCTACGAACTGCACTACGCCTTCCGCGCGCCGGAGCACGGTGCGTTCCAGGAGCAACTGGCCAGCGGCCCACATGCCGACAACACCCACTTCTACATCGACAGCCTGGATCGCAAGCTTGACCTGAGCGCCCTGTGCGCCAACCTGGCTGACGATGCTCACCTGTACGTGTGCGGGCCCAAGCCGTTGATCGATGCCGTGATCGCCACGGCCGCCAAGGCCGGTATTGCCGAGCAGCGCGTGCATTGGGAACAGTTCGCCGCCGCACCGGTGAGCGGTGCTGCCTTCACCGTGGTACTGGCGCAATCAGGTATTGAGCTGCAGGTAGAAGAAGGCATGAGCATTCTTCAGGCCATCGAGAAATCCAAGGCTGCCAAGGTCGAGTGCCTGTGCCGTGAAGGTGTGTGTGGCACCTGCGAAACCGCCATCCTGGAAGGTGAAGCCGAGCACTTCGACCAGTACTTGAGCGATGACGAAAAAGCCGCACAGCAAAGCATCATGCTCTGCGTGTCGCGCGCACGTTCAGCACGCCTGGTGCTGGACCTGTAATCCACACTCACACGGTAGAGCAACAGTCTTGCCCAGTGGCGGCGCGCTGGCCTCTTGGTCAACGGTCACTCGGGCAAGGCCTCCAATCAGTAGCCCCCACCATCGATAAATGCCGACGCATTTTCGGAAGCGTCTGACATCATCTCCCAGCAGAGCCAGGTAGTGTTTCCGGGTTGATTTTCTTCCCGTTTAAGGAAAAACACATGCCTGCCAACACTGCGCACTTTACGCTAGAAATCCCTTCAGTTCGCAACGACTTCAAGGTCCTGGGCTTCCACGGCACTGAAACCATCAGTTCCCTGTACGCGATTCAGGTGGAGTTGGTCAGTGAATACGCCAACTTCGCTATCGAAAGCCTGCTCGGCCAACCCGCCTTCCTGCAATTCGGCCGCAACGGCGAAGGCCTCCACGGCCAGATCGAAAACGCCCAGATCAGTGAGCCGGGCACACGCCTGACCCGCTATCACCTCACCCTGGTCCCGGCCCTGCATTACCTGCAGTTCAGCCACAACCAGCGGATTTTCCAGCAACTGAGCGTGCCGCAGATTATTACCCAGGTGCTCCAGGAGCATGGCATTCAGGCCGATGCTTTTACCTTCCATGTCAGCCCCAGCCCGGAACGCGAATACTGCACGCAGTATGACGATGCCTCTGACTTTGACTTCATCCAGAGGCTATGCAGCGAAGAAGGCATTGCCTGGCACCACGAGCATAGCTGCGATGGCCACCAACTGGTGTTCACCGACCATCAGACCTTCTTCCCCAAACTCGGGGCGACGCCTTTTCAGCAGGACAGCGGCAGGGTGGCCGAGCACCCAGTGGTCAACCGGTTCTCCCAACGCCTCAGCACACGTACCAGCCGCGTCACTCACCGCGACTATGACCTTAAACGCCCGAGCCGGTTACTGGAAAGCCAATCCAGCGCCGACTTCAGCCCTGTCCTTGAAGACTACCGCTACCCCATACCCTTCAACACTGAAGAGCACAGCAAACGGCTGGCCCGCCAAGCCTTGGAGCGGCACCGGATCGACTACCAACTGGTCGAAGGAACAAGCGATCAACCCGAGTTGCGCAGCGGTCATTTTTTCGACCTGATCGAACACCCGCGCAAAGCCTGCAACAACTTGTGGCTGCTGCTCAGCGTGACCCACGAAGGCAAGCAGCCGCAGGTGTTTGAGGAGTCAGCCAACAGCGGCGGGCAAACCGAAGACGGCTTCAGCCAAGGCTATCGCAACAGTTTCAGCACCATTCCCTGGGACGTGTTCTACCGACCGCCGCTGGTCACCCGTGAAGCGGTGTTGGTCAGCCAGACCGCACGCGTCACCGGCCCCGAGGGCGAAGAAATCTACTGCGATGAATTCGGCCGGGTGAAAGTCGAGTTCCACTGGGACCGTGCCGAGCTGAACAGCGACAAAAGCAGTTGCTGGTTGCGGGTGGCCTCCAACTGGGCGGGTCCGGGGTTTGGCGCAGTGACGGTGCCGCGCATCGGCATGGAAGTGCTGGTGACCTATCTGGAGGGCGACCCCGACCAGCCGCTGATCAGCGGCTGCATTGCCAACAAGCTCACACCAACGCCCTACCCTTTGCCCGCCAACAAGACCAAGACCGTGTTGCGCAGCCGCAGCACGCCCAACAGCAGCGGCTACAACGAACTGTCGATCGAAGACCGCAGCGGTCAGGAGCTGATCTACCTGCGGGCCCAGCGCGATATGGCGCAAAAGATCGAGAACGACAGCCGCCTGGAAGTCGGTAACGAGCGGCGGGCAACCATCAAGGGCAACAGCATCGTGATGCTCGAAGCTGAAGAGCAGCACAGGGTGAGCGGCGACCGTAAAGTCGAGCTGCAAGCCAACGACTACCTGCACGTCGCCAACAGCAGTCATTCCCAGGTCGGGCAAACGCTGGTGACCGATGCCGGTCAGCAAGTGCACCTCAAGGCCGGAGCCCAGGTGGTGCTCGATGCCGGGGCCAGCATCAGTTTGAACGGTGGTGGTCAGCACATTGTGATCGGGCCTGGGGGTGTTTTCAGTAGCGTACCCATCGTTCTGGGTGGCGCGCCGATTTTGGGGACTCCCGTAGAGCAGGCTTTGCCAGTTGCACCGATAGCCACCGAGGCGCCGCCTGCGTTGTCGCTGGTTGACCAACAAGCGACATTGATACAAACCGCTCAGCAAGCCGCCCCTTTCTGTGCCGCCTGTCAAAAATTGGCGGAGCCGAACCCATGAATCAGGCTTATCTACTGCTCGATGGTGCCCTGATCGATAACCTGCCGGGCCGCCTGCTGGCGCTTACCGGCAGTACACCGTATCAATCGCTGTATCAACACACGGCGTACCGCGCGCTGCTGGCGGTGAGCCCGGTGTTGGTGCCGGTTATTCCGGGCAGCCCGCTAGCACTGCATTTTGCCCAGGAGTGGAATGAGACGTCGGGTATTTGGCTGGAGTCCGAGGCGAAAGAGTCAGTGCTAATGCAGCACCTGCGCAGCCTGGTTCACGTCCGCGTCGAGGGTGACGTCAGCGTGTTCTTTCGTTACTACGACCCCCGAATCACGCACCTATGGCTGGCAGGCCTGGAACCCCGGGAGCGGGATCGGTTGATGGGGCCGATCCGCCTGATTTCATTGCCGGAGTCGCTGTACCCCGGCGGGATCATTCGCCAGGAAAGCCCTGAGCAGCCCATCGCGCAGTACAGGGATAAGCCTTGGCTATTCCTTTCCCCCGAACAGGTGGCGCATTTGAACGGTGCCAAACGCCAGCGCCTGACCGAGCAACTGATCGAGCATTGCCAGCAATACGTTCCCCAGCGTCTGCAAGGCCTGGATCTCGCTGCACAACAGCAGTGGGCTTTGGATTGTCAGTGCAGCGCTGAGCGCCACGGCTACAGCGCCGTCGATCAAGTCACGTGTTGGGCCAACCTTCGCGCCGTGCTAGGCGACGAATTCCCTAACGCGGCAGACCACGCGGTTTACCGCCGGATCTTGGACAAGAAAGGCGTATTGCCTGCACAACGTCTCGACAACCTAAGTGCCGAGCTTCAACGCCAACTGCTCACCGAGAAGGAACTGATCGCATGAGTGCAGAAAAACTGGCAATGGTCGACCGATTGGCTCAGGCCGACCGCGCCGCCAAAGCGCTGCCCCACGAAGATATCAACAGCTACATCACGCCCTGCCTTGCCAGTAAACCTGACCTGTTCGTGGTCCCGGTGCGCTATGCCCTGGCCGAAGAACCCGCAGCCCACCCCAGTTGCACCCCCGGCGTTACCACCCGCAGCCATCCCTTGGCGGCTCGCCGCTTGCGCAGCGGCTTTCTCTACCTGTGGCAACACCAGGGCCCGCTCAAGCGCTATGCCGTCGGGCAGAACGGTTTGCTCAGCGAACAAACGCTGGACGAAGACGACACCCGCTTGATCGAAGGCACCCTGGCGGGGTTGGCCCTGGCAAAAGTCCATGACGCCTGGATGCTCTACTGCGAATACCCCCTGCCCCTGGAACAGTGCGAGGCGTTAAGCACCAGCAATGCCCTGCGCAACACGCACATGCGCCGCATCGCCTTGCGCACGGTGGCCAACGAGCTGCAGGCGCCGCACTGCCCACCGCTGAGCTGCGCCGATCAGGTCATCGCCGAACTGATCCCCACCACCTACGCCCGCGCGTTGAAGGCCGATTACAAAAACGGTGATGACGACACCGCCGCGCTGGGGGCGGCGGTCATGAAAGAACCCACCACCGCCACTATCGATGCCTACACCAAGGCGATGCACCGCGCCCGTGAACGGGAAAATTTCATCCACCAACACCCCGAGGCCAGTGACGAGGCGCCGGGCCAGTGGAGTGCCGAAGCATGGCAGGGGCAAAGCACCCGGGACTGGCTGGAAAGCGCCCAGGCCCAGGCCAAAGGCTGGTACCCGGTGTTTGCCTGCCTGGACGACGACCTCGGCGTACTGCGTGATATCAACCATGAGCAAGAGTGGGTGGAAGCGCGACACGAACAGTGGGTCGGCGACAACAACCTGCGCCTGAGCGTCGGCGGGTTTGTGCGCAGCCTGGTCAGCGAAGACGGTGCTGAACTGGCGGGTACGCTCAACTACAGCTACAGGGGCCGCGGCTTCAGCCTCACGCCTGAACAGGGCAAGGTCATGCTCGACGCCCGGGATCGCCAGCACCAACTGGACGCTGAACTTAAAGCGGAAACCCAGGCGCGCCGTTACGGTGGTCACCCCACCCAGGCTGAAGCCGATGCCCGCGATGCGCGCATTGCCGCAATCCTTGCACCGGTGAGGGCCTTTATTCCGGCAGATCTGTACTACGACGCGCAAGAACTGGTGCGCCAATACCGCGAGAAAAAACAGGCAAACCTCGATAACGATTTCCTCAGCGACAAGGTCGCTGAATACATCGACCTCGAGGCGATGAACACCTGGCTTGATACCACCGCGCCCGCGCATTTCCAGCATGTCGAACAACGCCATACCGCCCTGTATCGTGACCGGGGCGTATTCCTCAAGCGCTCAAACAACGGCACCTGGTTTGTCGACTACCACGACCGCGACCACCGCCAATGGCTGACCCAACTGGCCACCGCCTGCCTGACCGCCCAGTGCATCCGCACCCATGGCGCCGAACAATACGCCGACTACGTGCGTGCTGCCGATGGTGGTGCCCTCACTCACCTGTTCCGTGCCTGGACGCCCTCGCTCGATGCCGCCCTCAACACCTCCACACGCCTGGGCGAACTGCTGACAGCGCTGGCCGCCGAAAACCTCGACGCCACCCGCCAAGTCCTGGCGCCACTGGGCAAGTTGATTCTGGACGACCTGGCAAACATGGCCCAACACGCCCCCCATTCGTGGAGCGTGTTGGTCAACCGCCTGGCGGCGGCCTTGCTGTTGCTCAAAGACGGCAACGCCTTCAGCAGCGCCTGGCTCGGCGTGTTCATCGTTGAGCGCCTGGGCAGCGGCACGCGTTTGCAGTCAGTGACCGAGGGTGGCCGACGGCTCTGGCGGTTGCTCGGGGAAAACGCCGAAGGGTTGACCCGCTGGGCGCGTGATACCGGGAAAGCGATTGGTGGCGGGCACGTGAAGCGGATTGCTGGTTCCCCCTTTGTGACCAATAGCGGTGGGGTGGTGCCACTGTTGGTTTTGCTGCTGAATTCGCTGAATGCGAGTAATTACCTGAGTCAGGCTGGGGCTTTGGAGGGGATGGACGATCAGCGTGTTAAAGACACTGTTTCCACGACTTTGTATACCGCTGCCGCGCTGACGGCGGTGATTGATAATCAGGTGCGCAAGGGGCTTGGAAAAGATCGCTTCCTATTTCGTTCAGCTCCGACCCCCACCCTGACCCTGTTTGGTGGGGTGATTGGTGGATTATCCGCCCGTGCAGCATTTGCAGAATTCCAGTCCCTGAAAGGTCAGCTAGAAAGTGCCCAGACTCGGGTCGACCCATGGCTAGAGATGCGTCAGACCGTGGTCGGGGGCCAGATAGCGGCCTATGGGGCTCAGGCACTATTGGGAGTAGTGCAGACGGGCAAAGCCTTAGCCGGTTTAGTGGAAGTTGAAGTTGCCATCATGCGCTATTCACTGTTCATGGGCCCGCTGAACTGGATCATCGTCGCGCTGGGCGTGCTGTACCTGATCACCTGGTTGTTTCAACAAACACCGACGCAGAATTTCCTCAGCGGCTGTTGCTGGTCAAAACTGCGGGCAGGCAATCTGGGGCCTATTCCAGCCAAAGCCCAACAAGCCGAACTCAACCACCTGTACAACATCCTCTATACCCCCCGGGTGAGCATGAAGAGCCACTTGGACATGGGCTTTTACCCTAGTCCCTTGGGGTTGGGCGGCGAAAGCACTATCGACTCCCTGACCATCGACTTGCCTGGGGCCGAGCCCGCTAGCGCCTACCTGCGACTTAGCCTGATGGGTGATCCATGGGATAGCCAGCTCTCCGACTATTTGACCAAACACCGCCCGCCCAGCGAACACCGAGAGGCCAGGCCTTGGCGGAACATGACACCGCACTGGTTGCCCAGCAGCACCTGTAGCTGGATACCGGCCAAAGACGGCCAAGGCTTGCGCCTCAGTGGTCCCTTCAACACCGAATGGGGTGTCCTGGGATCAAAACCGCGCACCGTCTCCCTGCGTCTGTGGTACCGCAACCCCTTAACCGCACTGCTGGGCGCCGGAACCTTTATCGGTGGTGAACGGGGCGTGGCCTTCACCCTGAATGACCACGCAGGCGTCGTTGCCCTGCGCAACGACCCAACTCCAGAACTGGACCAGATGCCGAAATTCGAGCTCGGCGCAGGCCTTCCCGGTGCCCATTACCTGCAACCCAAGGACAACACATGAGTACGCCACCAGCAGGTACCACGAAAAAACGTTTGTTTTCGCGTAATGACTATTTGGCCCCGTTGCCTATTCCTACGGGTAGAAAGCCTTCTGATGTGCTTAACATCATTTGGCGCAAGAACGAGGTATTTCTTGATATCAGCAATTACAACATCGGTTCGGCAGTGCTAGTGATGTGGCCGATGGTAATGCTGTTCTTAACCATCGCTTACTTCACCCGAAACTTCAATACTGACGACAGTCAAGTTACTTTGATAATGGGTGCAATTATTATGGCCCCCGGTGTATTTTTGTTTATATTGGGGCTTTTCCGCGACACCCCTCTACCCGTGCGTTTCAATCGACAACGCCGCGAAGTGTGCGTACCTCAGGCGGATGGCGAGTACTGGATTGTCCCGTGGGAAAGCGTGACGGCCGCAGCGACACAACACTCGTCGGTAAGCCAAGCGGGTAAAAATACCATGGGCTTATTGGTCATCGGCTTTGAGAACCCCGACCCGCAGGCCAAGGACGAACACAAACATTATTCAATGGGCTTCAACTGTGGTGGCGGCACCACCGCCATGGCGTTGTGGGAGTGCATCCGCAGTTACATGGAAGTTGGACCGGACGCCGTTGAAGATCTGACTGCACGCTTCGACAGATCTAAAGGTATATGGGCGACCTACCTGGACGACCTTGTCAAGGCTGCAAAGTTAAGGGGCTGGTTCATCACTCTTATTTGGGAAGGTTTCTGCGGAATTTTCATTTTCAACACGCTACTTATAGACGTTATTGAGCGCTGGAAACTGAACCCACCTCCAAGCCTGACCTACCCCGCCATCATCGAGTGGTCCAAACCACTGCCGCCCGAACAGTGGGCCAAGCGCTCCCCTGAATTGGAAATCGCCATCGCCGAGCGTGAGGCTGAATTGGCTGCACTGGCGGCACAGAAACAAACCTGATGCAGCTTTCAAATAGCGAAACGGAAAACCTGGCTCGGTGGGAGCGGGCTTGAACTGGCCTAATGATCCTGGACACCTCAATCGGGCGCTATGATGGCGCCCAAACCTGAGGTGTTTGGATATGCGTAATTCTTACTCGAGTGACTTCAAGCTACAGGCGGCCAGCATGGTGCTGGACGAAGGCCAATCAGTTCCACAGGTCTGTGCCAGTTTAGGCATTGGCCCTACAGCGTTGCGTCGTTGGGTCGATCAACTGCGCCAGGAGCGTCAAGGCTTAACCCCTGTGGGTGCCAAGGCAATAACGGCAGACCAGCAGGAAATCCAACGGCTCAAAGCCCTGCTCAAGCAGAAAGACCGGGATATCGAAATCCTAAAAAAGGCCAGCGCTCTCCTGCTTTTGGACGCCAAAGATCACTCGCGTTGATCGATGAGCTGGGTGAGCAATACGGCGTTAATGAGTGTTGTCGGGTGCTTGGGGTCAGCCGCAGCAGTTTCTACTGCTGGCGCCAGCGTAAGGACCGGCGTTACCCCGGACGGGAAAAACTCAAGGCCCAGTTGATCAGACATCATCGTGAGTCGAGAGGGGCGGCAGGTTCGCGCACCTTGGCCAAGATGCTGCAAGCCAGTGGACACCCAGTCGGCCGCTTCAAGGCGCGCCGCCTGATGCAAGAAGCTGGGATCAGCAGCCGTCAACGCAGACGCCACAAATACAAATCTTCAGGCGTTGAAGCCCTGACCGCACCGCACGAGCTCAAACGGCAATTCGATGTGCGGGCGACAAATGAGGTCTGGTGCGGAGATGTAACGTACATCAAGGCTGGTAAGCGCTGGCTGTACTTCGCGGCTGTCTTGGACTTGTTTGCACGGCGGATTGTCGGCTGGTCGTTCTCGATGATCTCGGATGCTGAACTGACCTGCGCGGCCTTACGCATGGCAACCGAGCTGCGCGGACGCCCCAAGGGTGTGCTATTTCACTCTGACCAAGGCTGTCAGTACACCAGCCACAAGTTCAGAAATGAGCTGCGCGAGCATGGGCACCGGCAGAGCATGAGCCGTAAAGGCGAGTGCTGGGACAACGCCCCGATGGAGCGGTTTTTTGGAAGCCTGAAATCTGAGTGGGTACCCGAAGATGGCTACGACTCGGAGCATGAGGCCCGAATGGATGTGCAGCGCTTTATCACCCGCTACAACACCACTAGGCCTCACAGCTACAACGGATACCGGTCGCCGGTCGAGGCAGAGAAGCTGGCGGCGTAAACCTTAACGGGTGTCCAGGATTACTTGACCAGTTCAGCTTGCCCCGCGATAGCGGCTCTTCAGTCACATCGCATCGCGGGTCAAGCCCGCTCCCACCGTGGGGACAAGCGCCATGACGATAGCGTTCAAGTCAGCATGAAGAGCCACTTGGACATGGGCTTTCACTCTAGTCCCTTGGGGTTGGGCGGCGAAAGCACCATCGACTCCCTGACCATCGACTTGCCCGGGGCCGAGCCCGGTAGCGCCTACCTGCGGCTGAGCCTGATGGGGGATCCTTGGGATAGCCAGCTCTCCGATTACTTGACCAAACACCGCCCGCCCAGCGAACACCGAGAGGCCAGGCCTTGGCGGAACATGACACCGCACTGGTTGCCCAGCAGCACCTGTAGCTGGATACCGGCCAAAGACGGCCAAGGCTTGCGCCTCAGTGGTCCCTTCAACACCGAATGGGGTGTCCTGGGATCGAAACCGCGCACCGTCTCCCTGCGTCTGTGGTACCGCAACCCCCTAACCGCACTGCTGGGCGCCGGAACCTTTATCGGCGGTGAGCGGGGCGTGGCCTTCACCCTGAATGACCACTCAGGCGTCGTTGCCCTGCGCAACGACCCGACTCCAGAACTGGACCAGATGCCGAAATTCGAGCTCGGCGCAGGCCTCCCCGGTGCCCATTACCTGCAACCCAAGGACAACACATGAGTACGCCACCAGCAGGTACCACGAAAAAACGCTTGTTTTCGCGCAATGACTATTTGGCCCCGCTGCCCATTCCTACCGGCGAAAAGCCCTGTGACATGCTCAACACCATTTGGCGCAAGAACAAGGCATATATCGATATTGGCAACTACAGCATCGGTTCGGCAGTGATGGTGCTATGGCCAATGGTGATGCTGTTTGCACTGATGTACTACATCACACCTGACCCTCTAATGCTGGGGGGGGCAATTATCATCGTTGGAGTTCCCACCTTGTTTTTGATCCAGGGCCTGTGCCGCGAAACGCCTTTACCCGTGCGTTTCAATCGGCAACGCCGTGAAGTGTGCGTACAGCTGGCGGATGGCGAGTACTGGATCGTCCCTTGGGAAAGCGTGACGGCAGCAGCGACGCAACATTCGTCGGTGAGTCAAGCAGGTAGAAACACAATGGGTTTATTGGTCATCGGTTTTGAAAACCCCGACCCGCAGGCCAAAGACGATCACAAACATTTTTCAATGGGCTTCAGCTGTGGCGGTGGTACCGACGCCATGGCGCTATGGGAGTGTATCCGCAGCTACATGGAAATAGGACCAGATGCAGTACCTGACAGCCGAGTAGGTATTGCACCCTACGAAGAAACGCAGATCGGTTCGATCATCACCGATTTACGCAAGGGGAATCTGCTGCAGGTTATGTGGGGAATATTCTGTATTACGATGCTGGGGACATACCTCGCGGAAAAACTACAGTACTTAAAGTTGTCGCATCCGCCTGATCTGACCCACCCCGCCATCATCGAATGGTCCAAACCACTGCCGCCCGAACAGTGGGCCAAGCGCTCCCCTGAATTGGAAATCGCCATCGCCAAGCGTGAGGCTGAATTGGCTGCGCGGACGGCACAGAAACAAACCTGATGCAGCCTTCAGTGTGCCCCGGCGGAAACAATAGCGAAACGGAAAACCTGGCTCGGTGGGAGCGGGCTTGCCCCTCGATAGCGGCTCTTCAGTCACATCGCATCGCGGGTCAAGCCCGCTCCCACCGTGGGGACAAGCGCCATGACGATTGCGTTCAAGTCAGCATAAAGGGTCACTTGGACATGGGCTTTTACCCTAGTCCCTTGGGGTTGGGCGGCGAAAGCACCATCGATTCCCTGACCATCGACTTGCCCGGGGCCGAGCCCGGTAGCGCCTACCTGCGGCTGAGCCTGATGGGGGATCCATGGGATAGCCAGCTCTCCGATTACTTGACCAAACACCGCCCGCCCAGCGAACACCGAGAGGCCAAGCCTTGGCGGAACATGACACCGCACTGGTTGCCCAGCAGCACCTGTAGCTGGATACCGGCCAAAGACGGCGAAGGCTTGCGCCTCAGTGGTCCTTTCAACACCGAATGGGGTGTCCTGGGATCAAAACCGCGCACCCTATCCCTGCGTCTGTGGTACCGCACCCCCCTAACCGCACTGCTGGGTGCCGGAACCTTTATCGGCGGTGAGCGGGGCGTGGCCTTTACCCTGAACGACCCGACTCCAGAACTGGACCAGATGCCGAAATTCGAGCTCGGCGCAGGCCTTCCCGGTGCCCATTACCTGCAACCCAAGGACAACACATGAGTACGCCACCAGCAGGTACGACGAAAAAACGTTTATTTTCGCGCAATGACTATTTGGCCCCGCTGCCTATTCCTACGGGCAGAAAACCTTCTGATGTGCTCAACATCATTTGGCGCAAGAACGAGGTATTTCTTGATATCAGCAATTACAACATCGGTTCGGCAGTAATGGTGCTATGGCCAATGGTGATGCTGTTTTTGGGGCTGGCCTATTTCTTCAACGACCCTGACGCGCTGATTTTGGGGGCTTGTATTACTGGTATTCCTACTTTTCTTTTGATCCAGGGTCTGTGCCGCGAAACGCCTTTACCAATGCGTTTCAATCGACAACGCCGCGAAGTGTGCATACCGCAGGCGGATGGCGAGTACTGGATTGTCCCCTGGGAGAGCGTGACAGCAGCGGCGACGCAACATTCGTCGGTCAGTCAGGGGGGTAAAGTCACGATGGGCTTATTGGTCATCGGCTTTGAGAACCCCGACCCGCAGGCCAAGGACGAACACAAACATTATTCAATGGGCTTCAACTGTGGTGGCGGCACCACCGCCATGGCGTTGTGGGAGTGCATCCGCAGTTACATGGAAGTTGGACCGGACGCCGTTGAAGATCTGACTGCACGCTTCGACAGATCTAAAGGTATATGGGGGACGTACCTGGACGACCTCGTCAAGGCTGCAAAGTTAAGGGGCTGGTTCATCACCCTGATTTGGGAAGGTTTCTGCGGGATTTTCATTTTCAACACGCTACTTATAGACGTTATTGAGCGCTGGAAACTGAACCCGCCTCCAAGCCTGACCTACCCCGCCATCATCGAGTGGTCCAAACCACTGCCGCCCGAACAGTGGGCCAAGCGCTCCCCCGAATTGGAAATCGCCATCGCCGAGCGTGAGGCTGAATTGGCTGCACAGAAACAAACCTGATGCAGCTTTCAAATAGCGAAACGGAAAACCTGGCACGGTGGGAGCGGGCTTGCCCCGCGATTGCGGCTATTCAGTCACATCGCATCGCGGGTCAAGCCCGCTCCCACCGGTAGGGCCAGCACAGCCACCCCTCCAAATGGATAAGCCCACAGCCCTCAACGCCAAAACCAACCCTTCCCCCCGACAATCCGTGAAAAGCCCCGCAAAAAAAAGGCAGGCCCAAGGCCTGCCGCAAAAGAGCATTCAACAATCAGTGCGCGATGCACACCGATTTAATTTCGGTATAAGCCTCAACCACACTGCGGCCAAACTCACGCCCCATACCCGACTGTTTGACCCCACCAAACGGCATGTTCGGGTCGAGCAGCACATGGGCGTTGACCCAGACGGTACCGGCTTCGATACGCGGCACCAGGTTCATCGCCTTGGTCAGGTCGTTGGTCCACAGGCTGGCCGCCAGGCCGTATTCGCTGTCGTTGGCCATGGCAATGGCCTGTTCCTCGTCATCGAACGGAATCACCGAGAGCACCGGACCGAACACTTCAGCACGAGACACCGCCATGCTGTGGTCAACATCGGCAAGCACGGTAGGCTGTACATAGAAGCCGGCACTGTCGACCAGCTCGCCACCGGCAACCACGCGCGCACCTTCTTGTTTGGCGGTTTCGATGTGCTTGAGCACGCTCTGCTGCTGCTTGCGCGAGACCAGTGGGTTAACCACCGCAGTAGTGTCCATGCCAGCACCGATCGGCATGCCGGACACCGCCGCCGCCAGACCGGCCACGAAGTCGTCGTAACGCGAGCGGTGCACGTAGAAACGCGAAGCAGCCGCGCACACCTGGCCGTTGTTGAGTAGGCCACCCAGCAGCGCACCTTGCACGGCTTTGTCGATATCGGCATCGGCCAGAATGATCATCGGGTTCTTGCCACCCAGCTCCAGAGCAAAGCGGGTCATGTTCTGCACGGCAACGCCGCCGACGATCTTGCCCACCGCGGTGGAACCGGTGAACGACACCTTGTCGATGTTCTTGTGTGAGGCCAGTGCCTGGCCGACGTTGCCTGCACCGGTCACCAGGTTGAACACACCAGCAGGCACACCGGCCTCAATGGCCAGCTCGACCAGGCGCAGGGCCGTCAGCGGGGTTTCCGGCGACGGCTTGATCACCACCGTGCAGCCGGTGGCCAGCGCGGGCATGAGCTTCCAGGTGGTGATCATCAGCGGGAAGTTCCACGGCACGATACCGGCAACCACTCCCACCGGCTCGCGGCGGGCAAAGGCGGTGTAGCGTGCGCCTTCGGGCAGCGGGATGGAGACGTCGAGGGTCTGCCCTTCGATCTTGGTGGCCCAGCCGGACATGTAGCGCATGAACTCAACGGTAGCGTTGACATCCAGCATCCGCGCCATGTTGATCGATTTGCCTTGGCACAGGGTTTCCAGTTGCGCCAGTTCTTCGCCGTGTTCTTCGACCAGGGCGGTGAAGCGCAGCAGAATGCGCTCGCGATCAGCCGGGCGCAGCCCCGACCAGACTCGTGTTTCGTGCGCCTTGCGTGCCGACTGCACCGCACGGTCGACCAGCTCGGCGCTGGCGTCAGCCACTTGGGCGATGGTTTCGCCGGTTGCCGGGTTCAGTACCGGCGAGCTGCTGCCTTCAGGCACCACCCACTGACCATCGATGAAGCACCCGTGCCGACGCTGCAGAAACGCCGCGACCTGCGGCAGTACATCAACCTTGCTCATACTCATTCCTCATCATTCATTGAACCGATCCGACCGATCACTTCTGGGTCAGGAAGCAGGCAACTGCGGCGCTTTCGTCAGCGGAAGCCATGCCCATGTAAGGCATGTAGGTACCTGGCACGTAGGCCTGTGGCTGGGTGATGAAGGCTTGAAGGGTTTCGGCTTTCCACGCGACGGCCTTGTCTTTCATCGCCTGCGAGTAGCTGAAACCGGGGAAAGTGCCCGAGGTGCGGCCTGCCACACCATGGAGGTTGACCCCCATCATGCCGGTCACGCCTTCCTTGACCGCATGGCACACCGAGCAGTCCCTGGCGAACAGTTTGCTGCCGGTTTCCACGGCGGCAGGCACACAGGCCGCAGCCTGCACCTGAGCCACCTGGAACAGCGCTAGCACGGTAAAGCCAGCCAGGCACTGGCGAATCTTGTTGTTATGCATGGAACTGAAACCTCTGACCTGAGCATCCACATTGCCCGCTGAGTCTCCTGCCACGGGGAAGCCTGCGACCGCTCAAGGCGGATCGTTGGCTTTTGACATGTCGATTTAAACCGGAGTGGTCAATGAAGGTTTTTTTCTGCCTGCCAGTCGTATTGGTTGTACTGCCAACACGACTGGCAACTCATTGGCTGGGGTGGCCGTACCGGCCCGGTGGGAGCGGGCTTGCCCCGCGATCTGGCGCGATACAGCAAATCGCGGGGCAAGCCCGCTCCCACCGTGCCGGATGCAGGTGTGTAGTGCACTTCAGGGCGGAGATGGGGCAGCCCGTGAATCAGTGCTGGTAACGCTTGCGGTACTCGCCCGGCGCTACGCCAAAGCGGGCTTTGAAGGCGGTAGAGAAGTAGCTGGCGTCAGAGAAACCCCAGGCATACCCCAAGGCAGAGAGCTTCTGCTCCGCTCCACCATGACGCAGGGACTCGGCACAGAAGTCCAGGCGGCGGTTCTTGATGTACTGCGCCACCACCAGGCCCTTTTTCGAGAACATCCGGTACAAGCCGCGCACCGACACGCCAACCTCTCGCGCCAACAGTTCCGGGCACAGCTCCTCATTGCGGATGTGTTCATCGATGAAGGCAATGGTTTTGCGAAACAGCCGCTCATGCACGTCCGGATCCGCTTCGGTGCTGCCAATCACCGGGCGCAACAGGCTGATGATCGCCTCCAGGGTCGCTTCGCTTTCCTGCAGGCTGAGGCTGTCGTGGCGGGTGGCTTCCAGCACCAGACGGTTGGCCAGCAAGGCGATGGGCGAACGGGCATCGATGCGCTGTGCGCAGCGAATGTTGCTGAAACGCTGACTGTGCTCGACCAGGTGCCGCGGCAGGATCAACGACAATTGGCGGGAGTTGTCACTGTAAGTGAAGTCGCTGGGCAAGGTCGCGTCGATCAGGGTGATGTCGCCAGGCGACAGCATGACGCGGTTGCCGCCCTGCTCCATGACCGCCTGGCCCTGCAACTGAAACGCGGCGAAAAAGTGCCGGTTCTCGCTTTGCTCGACCTCGCGCCCGGTGCGATAGAGGCGGGCCTGAGTAACATCGACGAAACTGGCCTTGAGCGCACCGGCCTTGTGCTCCTTTACCGAGCCGGCAAAGTCAGGCCCCAGGGTCTGGGCGCAGAAACGGCCGCAGGCCTGATTGATGTTCTGCAGCCATTCATCAAAACGGTCTGCCCTGAGTGCATTTGCAGTCATCATGATGTTACAGGCCTCACTGATATTTTTATTATTTGCCGGGCGCCCATTCTGGCGCGCCCAGATTATTGCATTTTCACGTGATTCTTACACAACCAGTTGTCTATTTAAGCCCACCGAAGCGCCGATAGAAACTTTCTCCGACCTCCGGTAGCGGGCCGTCGGCGGTTTCCAGCGCGCTGCTCAGGTGCTCTTCGCCTTTGACACACACCAGACGGTAGATATTGCGGCACAGTTGCCGCGCCGCACGCCCTTCCCAGTCGCCGGGCAACAGTTCGTCAGGCAACTGTGGATCACGCAACAGCAGCTTGCGGTATTCATGAATGAGCAAGGTTCGGGCCAGGAAGCAGTCCATCGGCTGCAAGCTGTCCTGCTCGCGCAGCGCCTGCCACAAGGGCCGGAACAGCTGGATGAACTCGCTGTACTGCGCCGCCAGCGCTTCGATGTTCCAGCTCTCGCGCACCTGCATGCGCAGGGCCTTTGAGGCCAGTACATCCTGGGCGGCAGTTTCGAACAGGATGGTGTCTTCCAGTACGTCCAGGTCTTGCAGGGTCGCGGTGACATCGACGCGGTCGCAGCGCGGACAGGCGAGCATTACCGGTGAAATTGCACCAAAACCTTGCCACTCCAGTTCTTCGCGCACTTGTTTGCGCTTGTCTTGCGGCAGTTGCGTCAGCAGTGCCAGGGTCCAGGAACCATCCCAGGCCGGCAGTGCGGAACTGTAAACCCGCTTGAACGCCTTCTCGAAACGCCGCCGACCGGTGCCGGTGAGGCTGTAATAGCTGCGCCGGCCAACCTTCTCGGCGCTCAACCAGCCTTCTTTGGTCAGGCGAAAAATCGAGGTACGAATCAGCCGCTCGTTGATACCGATGGGCTCGAGCAACTGGATCAGGCTACCGAGCCATACCGTGCCGCCGTGCGGTTCGATGGCATCACCGTAGAGGGTGATGATCAGCGAACTGGCACGCAGCGGGGTCTGCTGTTGGAAACGGGTAATCAACTGATTGAGGGGCGCAAGAGACGTCATGACAAGACCGGGCATGGAGTTGCTGCGAAATATACCCCCTGAGCGCCAGGCCTGGCCATCGGCGCTGGCCTTCAGCGCTCGGCTCATTGCCCGGCCCCCTTGGGTCGCAAGGTGCTGGCACTGATCCGCGGACGGCCCGCTTCAACCTCTGGCAACGGCTCGCAAGCCACCAGCCCCTGCGCACAGCGCTGGGCCAGACGCTGGTATTCCTCAGTACCCGCGAGCTTCCAGGCCACCTCCTCGTCGCTGAGGCGTCGCTTGACCGCCGCCGGCGAGCCGAGCACCAGCGACTGCGCGTCGCAGGTGAAGCCGGCTTTGACGAAGGTGGTGGCGGCCACGAACGAGCGCGCGCCGATCTGCGCGTTATCCATGACCACCGCGTTCATCCCGACCAGCACATCGTCACCGATGCGGCAGCCATGCAGTACCGCGCCATGGCCGATATGACCGTTGCGCCCCACCACCGTGTCGCTTTCGGGAAAACCGTGCATCACGCAGGTGTCCTGAATATTGGCGCCCTCTTCCAGAACAATGCGCCCGAAGTCACCGCGCAGGCTGGCCAACGGGCCAACGTAGCAACCAGGACCAATAATCACGTCACCAATCAGCACCGCCGAGGGGTGCACATAGGCGCTGGGATGGACCACCGGGGTCAGGCCGTCAAGGCTATAGCAAGTCATGACAATGCACTCATTGGGCCGCGTGACGGCGGCTCTGGACGATAACGAAACGGCGGCTGACGAACGCGCCATCGCTGATCGAAGCATTGGCCGCCGGGTTGCCACCGGTGGCATGGAAGTCGCTGAAGGCCGCCGACTGGTTGACCAACACACCGCCGTCAAGGTTTACCGACAGCGCCACGGCAACGTCCTGCGCCAGTGTTTCGGCCTCGGCGAGGAAGCCTTCGTCGGTGGAGTACACGCCCAGGGTCATGGCGCCCTGGCTGGCGATCACTTCGCGGGCCAGTTGCAAGCTGTGCGCGCTGTCGTCGGTGGCGATGATGAAGGCGATCGGGCCGAAGCGCTCTTGTGAATAGGCATCGCGCTGCGCCGCATCAACTTTCAGCAGCAGCGGCGTGTGCACCCGCGCAGCCGGGAATTGCGGATGCTCGCGCACTTCGCTGTCGAGCACTACCTCGCCGAGCGCGCGGCAACTGTCGATACGCGCAGCAGTCGCCTCAGACTGGATAGCGCCGAGGACCGCACAGGCGCGGTCATTGTCGGCGAGAAAGCCTGTGATCGCTGCCGCCAAGGCCTCGGCCACTTGCGCGAAGCTCAGCTGTTCATCGCCATTGCGGATGCCGCCGCGCGGCACATAAATAGCCTGCGGGGTGGTGCACATCTGCCCGGAATACAGGCTGAGGGAGAACGCCAGGTTCTTGGCCACGGCCTTGAAGTTGGCGGTGCTGTCGATGATCACCGTGTTGATCCCGGCCTTCTCGGTGAAGACCTGGGCCTGCAGCGCGTTGCGCTCAAGCCACTCACCGAAGGCATTGGCGCCGGTGAAGTCGACCAGCTTGACCCGCGGATCCAGCGCCAACTGCTGTGCCACAGGCGCTTGCGGGGTATCGACCACCAGGCTGACCAGCGCCGGGTCGAAGCCCAGCTCGGCGAGCACCTCTTGTGCCACGTTGACGCTCATCGCCACCGGCAGGATTGCTGCCGGGTGCGCCTTGACCAGCACCGGGTTGCCGGTGGCCAGGCTGGCGAAAAGGCCCGGGTAGGTGTTCCAGGTCGGGAAGGTCGAACAGGCGACCACCAGCGACAGGCCACGCGGCACGATGTGCCAGCGCTTGTCCAATTGCAGCGGATCGAGTTTGCCCTGCGGCTTGACCCACTGCGCCGCCTGCGGCACCTCGGCCATCGCCCGCCAGGCATAGGCTACGGCCTCCAGGCCACGGTCCTGGGCATGCGCGCCACCGGCCTGGAAGGCCATCATGAACGCCTGACCAGTGGTGTGCATCACCGCATGGGCCAGGGTCGGGCTCAGGGTATTGAGGCGCTGGAGGATCTCCAGGCACGCGCCAACCCGCGCCTGCGGGCCAGCATCGCGCCAGGCCGGCAGCGCCTGCTGCTGACGCGCCAGCAACTGCTCGGCGTCGTACTGGGCGTAGCGCACCCCAAGGTCAAAGCCATAGGGCGAACGCTCGCCGCCAACCTCACTCACCGCCGCCGGGCCGTGCAAGGCGAACGGTCGATTGAGCAAGGCCTCGAATGCCGCCTGTGCACCTTCGACGGCTGCAGCAGGATAGTGCTTGAGCTGTTCGCTGTACGGCGACCAGTAGCCGCGCTCGGCAATTGCCTGCAGCGCGCGGTCGAGCGTCTCGCGGTGGTGGTCGAACAGTTCCAGCGCGGCATGGGTAGCAGTGGACGACATGAGTCAATTCCTCGAAAAACACACGACAAGGGCGAAAAGCTACAGAAAGCGATACGCGTAATTTGTTTTTCTGTATCACAACGCTTTTTTTGCTAGATGTAAAGAAATCTTGTATCGGAATTTTGCATCAAGTCGATGAATCCGCCTAAAACCCGGAAAAAAGCCTGCTAGAACGCCACTTTAGCAAGGCGTCGAGCACCTCTCCTACCCACCACGGCATGCCATGACAGCGCACAATAAGACACGCTATTGATATTTTTGGTTGTTGTTTTGTATCGCTTTGTGCGTATACTCGAAAAAATGCAGCCTGGCAGGCGCCCCCGACGGCGCTGCGCCAACGCGCTGCGACACCCAATAACGAGCCGGCTAACCAAGCCGTGCGTGCAGCCTGAGGAGCGTTCGATGCCTCGCACCCTTGCCGTCCTTGCCCCTGAAGCGGGCGTCCGCCTGATCACCCTGCAGCGCCCGGAAGCGCTGAACGCCCTGAACACCGAGCTGCTCGGTGAACTGGCGCTGGAGTTGGAACAGGCCGAACGCGATCCCGAGACCCGCGCCGTGGTCATCACCGGCAGTCGCAAAGCCTTCGCCGCTGGTGCCGACATTAAGGAAATGGCCGAACGCGACCTGGTCGGCATCCTCAATGACCCGCGCGTTGCCCACTGGCAGCGCATCGCCGCTTTCTCCAAGCCGCTGATCGCTGCGGTCAACGGCTTCTGCCTGGGCGGTGGCTGCGAGCTGGCGATGCACGCCGACATCCTTATCGCCGGTGAAGATGCGCGTTTCGGCCAGCCGGAAATCAACCTCGGCATCATGCCCGGCGCTGGCGGCACCCAACGTTTGCTGCGCGCAGTCGGCAAGTCGCTGGCCATGCAAATGGTGCTCACCGGCGAGGCCATCGATGCGCGCTTTGCCCAGCGTGCCGGCCTGATCAGCGAAGTGACCCAACCTGAATTCACGGTTGACCGTGCTATCGCCATCGCCCGGGTGATTGCCCAGAAGGCACCGTTGGCCGTGCGCCTGGCCAAGGAAGCGCTGCTCAAGGCACAGGACACTGACCTGGCCAGCGGCCTGCGCTTCGAGCGCCACGCTTTCACCGTGCTGGCCGGCACTGCCGACCGCAACGAAGGCATCGCCGCCTTCCAGGCCAAGCGCCGCCCCGAA
Source organism: Pseudomonas sp. NUPR-001 (assembly GCF_052147955.1). Classification (NCBI taxonomy): domain Bacteria; kingdom Pseudomonadati; phylum Pseudomonadota; class Gammaproteobacteria; order Pseudomonadales; family Pseudomonadaceae; genus Pseudomonas; species Pseudomonas sp. NUPR-001. The sequence continues at coordinate 2,160,473 of NZ_CP197353.1, read as the reverse complement.
TTCACCGGCCAGTAAGCCTGGCCGCCCCTTCCCTGGTTATCCCTAGAGCGCCCCAGCCATGAATTTCCAGCACATTCTGTTTGCCATCGAGGACGGCGTTGCCAGCCTGAGCCTCAACCGCCCGGAACAACTCAATAGCTTCAACACGCTGATGCACACTGAAGTGCGCGAAGCGCTCAAACAGGTGCGGCACAATCCTGAGGTGCGTGTGCTGCTGCTGACCGGCGAAGGCCGTGGCTTCTGTGCCGGCCAGGACCTCAGCGACCGTAATGTCGCCCCGGGTGCCGACGCACCAGACCTCGGTCAATCCATCGAGCAGTTCTACAACCCGCTGATCCGTGCCCTGCGTGATTTGCCAATGCCGGTAATCTGCGCGGTCAACGGCGTTGCCGCTGGCGCCGGTGCCAACATTCCGCTGGCCTGCGACCTGGTACTGGCCGCACGCTCGGCAAGCTTTATCCAGGCCTTCTGCAAGATTGGCCTGATCCCTGATTCCGGTGGAACCTGGACCCTGCCACGCCTGGTCGGCAACGCCCGCGCCAAAGCGCTGATGATGCTCGGCGAGCGCCTGAGCGCCGAACAGGCCGAGCAATGGGGGTTGATCTACCGAGTGGTGGACGATGCCGAACTGCGCGCTGAAGCACTCAAGCTCGCGCGCCATCTGGCCACCCAGCCAACCTACGGCCTGGCGCTGATCAAGCGCAGCCTGAACGCCAGCCTGAGCAACAGCTTCGATGAGCAGCTCGACCTTGAGCGCGACCTGCAGCGCCTGGCCGGACGCAGCGAAGACTACCGCGAAGGTGTCAGCGCATTCATGGCCAAACGCACCCCCACCTTCAAGGGACGCTAAGTCATGAGCGCACTCAACCTCAGTACCGTCGTCGCGGTGATCGGTGCCGGCGCCATGGGCGCGGGCATCGCTCAAGTGGCAGCGCAGGCCGGGCACCCGGTAAAACTGCATGACGCCCGCCCCGGCGCCGCCGCCCAGGCCATCGACGGCATCGACCGCCAGCTCGGCAAGCTGGTAGAGAAAGGCAAACTCAGTGCCGAGGCGCGCGCCGCCACCGTGGCCCGTCTGCAGCCGGCCGACGCGATCGAGGCACTGGCCGACGCCGGTCTGGTGATCGAGGCGATCGTCGAGAACCTTGAGGTCAAGCGTGGCCTGCTGCGCCAGCTGGAGGCGCTGTGCAGCGCCGAGTGCATCTTTGCCAGCAACACCTCGTCACTGTCGATCACCAGCCTGGCGGCGGGCCTTGCCCACCCCGAGCGGGTCATCGGCATGCACTTCTTCAACCCGGCGCCGCTGATGGCGCTGGTCGAGATCGTTTCTGGCCTGGCCACGCCACGGGCACTGGCCGAGCGCCTGTACGCTACCGCGCGCGCCTGGGGCAAACAGCCGGTGCACACCAAATCCACCCCGGGCTTCATCGTTAACCGCGTGGCCCGGCCGTTCTATGCCGAAAGCCTGCGCCTGCTGCAGGAAGGTGCCGCCGACTGCGCGACCCTCGATGCCCTGCTGCGTGACGCTGGCGGCTTTCGCATGGGCGCCTTCGAACTGACCGACCTGATCGGTCATGACGTCAACTACGCGGTGACCTGTTCGGTATTCGCAGCCTATTACGGCGACTTCCGCTTCCAGCCCTCGCTGATCCAGAAGGAGCTGGTGGACGCCGGTCGTCTCGGTCGCAAGAGTGGTCATGGCTTCTATAACTACGCCGAAGGCGCCGAGCGTCCGCAGCCAGTCGAACTGAGCAGCAGCGCTGCGGTAAACAGCCTGGTAGTAGAAGGCAGCCTGGGTGTCGCCGAGGCGCTGATCCAACGCCTGCAGGACGCAGGCGTCAGCGTGGTTCGCCGTGACGGCTGCGGCCTCTTGCGAGTTGGCGATGCCGTGCTGGCGCTGTCTGACGGACGCCTGGCCAGCCAGCGTGCTCAGGATGACGGCTTGCGCAACCTGGTACTGATCGACCTGGCGCTGGACTATGCCAAGGCCAGCCGCCTGGCCATCGCCTGCGCCGCCGACACGTCCGACAACGCCCGCGACCAAGCCGTGGCCTTGCTGCAGCGCGCGGGCCTCAAGGTCAGTCAGCTCGCCGACCTGCCCGGCCTGGCCGTGCTGCGCAGCGTAGCCATGCTCGCCAACGAAGGCGCTGATGCCGTACTGCAAGGCGTCGGCAGTGCCGCCGACATCGACCTGGCGATGCGCGCCGGGGTCAATTATCCCCAGGGGCCACTGGCCTGGGCCGACAGCATCGGCCTGTCCGGCGTGCTGCGCACCCTGGAAAACCTGCAAGCCAGCTACGGCGAAGAGCGCTATCGCCCTTCCCTGCTGCTGCGCCGCCTGGTCGCCGAAGGGAGACGCTTCCATGACTAATCACCAAGCCTTGGACCTCGCCACCCGCTGCGCCGAAACCATGTTTGAGCGCGATACCGCCAGCCAACGCCTGGGTATCCGCCTGCTGTCGGTAGCCCCCGGCCAGACCACACTGGGCATGAGCGTGCGCGAAGACATGATTCAAGGCCATGGCACCTGCCACGGCGGCTACCTGTTTGCCCTCGCCGATTCGGCGTTTGCCTTCGCCTGCAACAGTTACAACGACGCCTGCGTGGCCATCGGCTGCAGCATCGATTACGTCGCCCCGGCGCAGTTGGGCGACACCCTCACCGCGTACGCCCGCGAACTGAGCCGCAGCGGGCGCACCGGCAACTACGACGTACGCATTGAAAACCAGCGCGGCCAGTTGATCGCCCTGTTCCGTGGCAAGTCCTACAAAGTGCGCGGCACCGTGCTGGCACAGGAGACCGTAAATGAATGATGCTCTGATCATCGACGCCATCCGTACCCCGATCGGCCGATACGCTGGCGCCCTGTCCAGCGTGCGTGCCGATGACCTCGGTGCGGTTCCGCTCAAGGCCCTGCAGCAGCGCCACCCGCAGCTGGACTGGAGCGCCATCGACGACGTGATCTACGGCTGCGCCAACCAGGCCGGTGAAGACAACCGCAACGTTGCGCACATGGCCTCGCTGCTGGCCGGCCTGCCCATCAGCGTGCCGGGCACCACCCTCAACCGCCTGTGCGGTTCCGGTCTGGACGCCATCGGCAGCGCCGCCCGTGCCATCCGCTGTGGCGAAGCCGGGCTGATGATCGCGGGCGGGGTTGAATCGATGTCGCGCGCGCCGTTCGTCATGGGCAAGTCCGAACAAGCCTTCGGCCGTAGCGCAGAGATTTTTGATACCACCATTGGCTGGCGCTTCGTCAACCCGCTGATGCAGGAGCAATTCGGCATCGACTCGATGCCCGAGACCGCAGAGAATGTCGCCGCCCACTTCAATGTCTCGCGTGCCGACCAGGATGCCTTCGCCCTGCGCAGTCAGCAAAAGGCCGCCGCCGCGCAAGCCAACGGCCGCCTGGCCAAGGAAATCGTGGCGGTAGAAATCCCTCAGCGCAAAGGCCCGGCCAAACGTGTCGAGCACGACGAACACCCACGCGGCGACACCACCCTGGAGCAACTGGCCAGGCTTGGTACGCCGTTCCGCCAGGGCGGCAGCGTCACCGCAGGCAATGCCTCGGGGGTCAACGATGGCGCCTGCGCGCTCCTGCTGGCCAGCCCGCAAGCCGCCGCCCGCCATGGCCTCAAGGCCCGTGGCCGGGTGGTGGCGATGGCCACTGCCGGCGTCGAGCCGCGGCTGATGGGCATCGGCCCGGTGCCGGCCACGCGCAAGGTACTGGAACTGGCCGGCCTGAGCCTGGCCGATATGGACGTCATCGAACTCAACGAAGCCTTCGCCGCCCAGGGACTGGCGGTATTGCGTGAACTCGGCCTGGCCGACGACGACGCGCGGGTCAACCCGAACGGCGGCGCCATCGCCCTCGGTCACCCGCTGGGCATGAGCGGCGCGCGCCTGGTCACCACCGCGCTGCACGAACTGGAAGAACGCCAAGGCCGTTATGCACTGTGCACCATGTGCATCGGCGTTGGTCAAGGGATTGCACTGATTATCGAGCGGCTCTGACACTTCAGCCACCTGGGGTTATTCTGCTCATCAGCACTCAAAGGCCTGCGTGCGGGCCCTGCACAAAAACAATTCGAGTGAAGCCATGAATATGCTTATCAACACGTCCCTGCTTGATCCGATGGAAACTGCGAGCATCGATCAATTGCGCCAGCACCAGCTCGATCGCCTGCGCTGGAGCCTCAAGCACGCCTATGAGAATGTACCGCTGTACAAGCAGCGCTTCGACAGCCTGGGCCTGCACCCGGACGACCTGAAGTCGCTGGAAGACCTCGCCAAGTTCCCCTTCACCGGCAAGAACGACCTGCGCGACAACTACCCGTACGGCATGTTCGCCGTGCCAATGGAAGAAGTCGTGCGCCTGCATGCCTCCAGCGGCACTACCGGCAAACCGACAGTGGTCGGTTACACCCAGAATGACATCAACACCTGGGCCAACGTCGTCGCCCGTTCGATCCGCGCCGCCGGCGGCCGCCGTGGCGACAAGGTGCAGATTTCCTACGGCTACGGCCTATTCACCGGTGGCCTGGGCGCGCACTACGGTGCCGAGCGCCTGGGTTGCACGGTAATTCCGATGTCGGGCGGCCAGACCGAGAAGCAGGTCCAGCTGATCCGTGATTTCCAGCCGGACATCATCATGGTCACCCCGTCGTACATGCTCAACATCGCCGACGAGATCGAGCGCCAGGGCCTCGACCCGCACAAACTGGCGCTGCGCCTGGGCATCTTCGGCGCCGAACCCTGGACCGCCGAGCTGCGCCGGGCCGTTGAAGAGCGCATGGGCATCACTGCCCTGGACATCTACGGCCTGTCGGAAATCATGGGCCCGGGCGTGGCCATGGAATGCGCCGAGAGCAAAGACGGCCCGACCGTCTGGGAAGACCATTTCTACCCGGAAATCATCGACCCGGTCACCGGCGCGGTACTGCCCGACGGCGAATACGGCGAGCTGGTGTTCACCTCGCTGAGCAAAGAAGCGCTGCCGATGATCCGCTACCGCACCCGCGACCTCACCCGCCTGCTGCCGGGCACGGCACGGCCGATGCGCCGGATCGACAAGATCACCGGACGCAGCGACGACATGCTGATCATCCGCGGAGTCAACGTGTTCCCGACGCAGATCGAGGAGCAGGTACTTAAAATAAAACAGCTTTCAGAGAACTACGAGATACATCTGTATCGCAATGGCAACCTCGACGGCATGGACGTCCACGTTGAGCTCAAGCATGACCTGCAAGGCCTGGATGCCGACCAGCAAAAGCTGATTGGCAATGAACTGAGCAAGCAGATCAAGACCTACATCGGTATCAGCGCGCGCGTGCTGATCCAGCCTTGCCATAGCCTGAAGCGCTCGGAAGGCAAGGCCTGCCACGTCTACGACAAACGCGCCTGAGCTCGACCCACTCCTCTTTCAGCCCCGCCTCGGCGGGGCTTTTTTTTTGCCCGGTGGGAGCGGGCTTGCCCCGCGATGCGGTGTGCCTGACAAACCGCGATCGCGGGGCAAGCCCGCTCCCACCGGCGATGTGATACAAAAATATTATGCGACACACAATTTTTTGTTTGATATTTGTTTTTGTATCATTTAAAAATACAGCCATGGCCAAGGCCTCCCGACAAACCTATAAAAGGCTGGAGACACAGCATGTACGCACAACTGGTTGAGACCGGCGTTAAGCGGGTCAAAGCGCTGGATGAGATGTCGCCCGAGGAGCGCGCCTTCCAAGAGAAGATCGACGCCGAGATCAAGATCGAAGCGAAGAACTGGATGCCCGACGCCTACCGGCAGACGCTGATCCGCCAGATCTCCCAGCACGCTCACTCGGAAATCGTCGGCATGCTGCCGGAAGGTAACTGGGTCACTCGCGCGCCAACCCTCAAGCGCAAGCTGCAGCTGATGGCCAAGATCCAGGACGAAGCCGGCCACGGCCTGTACCTGTACAGCGCAATGGAAACCCTCGGCGCCGACCGCGACGAAGAAATCGCCAAGCTGCACAGCGGCAAAGCCAAATATTCGAGCATCTTCAACTACCCAACCCTGAGCTGGGCCGACATGGGTGCGGTGGGCTGGCTGGTCGACGGCGCGGCAATCGTCAACCAGGTGGTGCTGCAGCGCACCTCCTACGGCCCCTACTCGCGGGCGATGATCCGTATCTGCAAGGAAGAGAGCTTTCACCAGCGCCAGGGCTACCAACTGCTGCTGACCATGATGCAAGAAGGCACCCAGGCGCAGAAGGACATGGTCCAGGACGCAATCAACCGCCTGTGGTGGCCAGCGCTGATGATGTTCGGCCCCAGCGACGAACACTCGCCTAACAGCGCCCAGTCGATGGCCTGGAAAATCAAACGCCAGGGCAACGATGAGCTGCGCCAGCGTTTCGTCGACCAGACCATTCCGCAACTGGAACTGCTGGGCTGCACCGCGCCAGACCCGGACCTGAAGTGGAACGAAGAACGCGGTCATTACGACTTCGGCGCCATCCAGTGGGAAGAATTCTACGAAGTGCTCAAAGGCAACGGCCCGTGCAACGCCGAACGCGTCGCCACCCGCCGCAAGGCCATCGAGGACGGTGCCTGGGTGCGCGAAGCCGCTGTCGCCCACGCCCGCAAAAAACAACAACAAGCCAAGCGCGACGCCGCTTGAACCGCCCCTGATCTGGAGAGTCCCGCCATGTCCGAATGGACCCTGTTCGAAGTGTTCGTGCGCAGCAAGCACGGCCTCAATCACAAGCACGTCGGCAGCGTACATGCTGCTGACCCGGCGATGGCCATCGAAAACGCGCGCGAGCTGTACACCCGCCGCAACGAAGGTGTGAGCCTGTGGGTGGTGCCGTCGGCGCTGATCACCGCCTCGTCGCCAGACGAAAAAGACCCGCTGTTCGTACCGTCGGAAGACAAGGTCTACCGCCACGCCAGCTTCTACGAGCTGCCGGCTGAAGTCGGGCACATGTGAGGCCATAGCCATGAACCAACACGATGACCTCATTCAATACCTGCTGCGCCTTGGCGACAGCGCCCTGATCCAGGGCCAGCGCCTGTGCGAATGGTGCGGCAAAGCCCCGGCACTGGAAGAAGAACTGGCGCTGATGAACGTCGGCCTCGACCTGGTCGGCCAGGCGCGCAACTGGCTGGACTACGCCGCCGAGCTGCTGGCTGACGGCCGCGACGCCGACGATCTGGCATACCGCCGTGACGAGCGCGCTTACCGCAACCTGCTGCTGGTCGAACAACCCAACGGCGACTACGCGGTCACCATCGTCAAACAGTTCCTCTACGACGCCTGGCATTTCCAGGTGCTGCACGCCCTGAGCAGCTCCAGCGATGAACGCATCGCCGGTATCGCCGCCAAGGCCCTGAAGGAAGTCACCTACCACCTGCGCCGCTCCGGCGAGTGGGTCGAGCGCCTGGGTGATGGCACCGAAGAAAGCCACAAGCGCATGCTGGCGGCCATCGACCAGGTATGGCGTTTCAGCGTCGAGCTGGTCAACGGCGACGACGTCGAGCAACGCCTGGCCGAGGCCGGTGTCGCGGCAGCAGCAGACGAGGTTGCCAGTGCCTGGCGCGCCAAGGTCGCCGATGTGTTCGCCCGTGCCACCCTGCCGGTACCGCCAGCGGCCAGTTACTTCTACCTGAGCGGCCGTCGTGGCCTGCACAGCGAACACCTCGGCATCCTCCTGGCTGAGATGCAGTTCCTGCCGCGAGCTTATCCCGATGCAACCTGGTGATCTGATTACCAGCGACCGCGGCGCGCGCCCGCTCCAGGCCAACGACCTGGCGCAGGCCTGGGCCGTGCTCGACGCGGTGATGGACCCGGAAGTGCCGGTGGTCAGCGTGGTCGAGCTCGGCATCGTCCGCGGCCTCGACTGGCAAGGCGGCCACCTGCATGTGGTGGTCACACCGACCTACTCCGGCTGCCCGGCCACCGAGGTGATCGAGCAAGACATCGCCACAGCGCTGGAACAAGCGGGCTTCGCCGCACCGCAACTGGAGCGCCGGCTGACCCCGGCGTGGACCACCGACTGGATCAGCGACAGCGGCCGCGAGCGCCTGCGCGCCTACGGCATCGCCCCGCCGGCCGGCAGCGCCAGCAAGCGCAGCCTGCTGGGTGAACGCTATGAAGTGTGCTGCCCGCAATGCGGCAGCGCACACACCGAACGCCTCAGCGAATTCGGCTCCACCGCCTGCAAGGCGCTGTACCGCTGCATCGAGTGCCGTGAGCCTTTTGACTACTTCAAGTGCATCTGAGCAGCGTGCTGCCGGAGACAAAAAAATGAGCAAGTTCCATAGCCTGAAGATTAAAGAAGTACGCCCGGAGACCCGCGACGCGGTGTCGATCGCCTTCGACGTACCGGCCGAACTGGCCAACGATTTCAGCTTTACCCAGGGCCAGCACCTGGTGATGCGCACCCAACTTGAAGGCCAGGAAGTGCGCCGCTCCTACTCGATCTGCACCGGAGTCAACGACGGTGAACTGCGCGTCGCCATCAAGCGCGTGCCCGGCGGGCTGTTCTCGGCCTACGCCAACGACAGCCTCAAGGCCGGCCAGAGCCTGGAAGTGATGCCACCGTCCGGACACTTCTACGTGCCGCTCGACCCGGCACACCAGGGCCACTACCTGGCAGTGGCCGCCGGCAGCGGCATCACGCCAATTCTGTCGATCATCAAAACCACTCTGGAACGCGAACCGCACAGCAGCTTCACCCTGCTCTACGGCAACCGTTCGAGCAACTCGGCGCTGTTTCGCGAACAGCTCGAAGACCTGAAAAACCGTTACCTGCAACGCCTCAACCTGATCTTCATCTTCAGCCGCGAGCAGCAGGACGTTGACCTCTACAACGGCCGCATCGACGCCGACAAGTGCGCCCAACTGTTCAGCCGCTGGCTCGACGTCAAGGCCCTCGACGCCGCCTTCATCTGCGGCCCGCAGGCCATGACCGAAACCGTGCGTGATCAGCTCAAGGCCAACGGCATGCCGGCCGAGCGCATTCATTTCGAACTGTTCGCCGCCGTGGGCAGCACGCACAAGCGCGAAGCACGCCAGGCCGCCGCCCAGATCGACAGCGCCAAGAGCCAGATCACCGTGATCAGCGACGGTCGCGAGCTGTCGTTCGAGCTGGCGCGCAACAGTGCCAGCGTGCTCGACGCCGGTAACGAACACGGCGCCGAACTGCCCTACTCGTGCAAGGCCGGGGTGTGCTCGACCTGCAAGTGCAAGGTGATCGAAGGCGAAGTAGAAATGGACAGCAACTTCGCCCTGGAAGACTACGAAGTGGCGGCCGGCTACGTGCTGTCCTGCCAGGCCTTCCCGATCAGCGACAAGGTGGTCCTCGACTTCGACCAGCTGTAAGCGCCACCGCCTGTGCAGGCGCTGCCCAGTGGCGGCGCCTGCACAGGCCGCAATGTGCTGTGCCCCGAACACACTGTCTCAACAATCATAAAAAGAGAGCGTGAACGCATGAACCTACAAGACCACGAACGTCTCCGGCAGCATCCGGACTTCATCCAGTTGGTGCGGCGCAAGCAGCGTCTGACCTGGACACTGACCCTGGCGATGTTGGCCATTTATTACGGTTTCGTGCTGGTGATGGCCTTTGCTCCCGGCGTGCTCAGCCAGTCGCTTAGCGGTGGCGCCACCAGCCTCGGCATTCCGGTGGCCGTGGCGGTGATTGTGCTGTCGTTCGCGCTCACTGCTTTCTACGTGCAGCAGACCAACCAGGTGCTCGACCCGCTGGTCGCGAAACTGCAGCAGGAGAGCCAGGCATGAAACGCTCTTCGCTCGTGTTGCTGACCACAGGCCTGGTGTCCAGCGGTGCTGCCCTGGCCGGCGAAACCGTTGCGCGACCTTTGAACTGGAACGCCATTGGCATGTTCCTGGTCTTCGTCCTGCTCACCCTTGGTATCACACGCTGGGCCGCCCTGCGCACCCGCTCGGCCAGTGACTTCTACACCGCAGGCGGCGGCATCAGCGGCCTGCAGAACGGCCTGGCAATTGCCGGTGACATGATCAGCGCCGCTTCATTCCTGGGCATCTCGGCGATGATTTTCATGGCCGGTTACGATGGCCTGCTGTACTCCCTGGGTGTGGTCGCCGCCTGGCCGATCATCCTGTTCCTGATCGCCGAACGCCTGCGCAACCTCGGCAAGTACACCTTCGCCGATGTGGTCTCCTATCGCCTGGAACAAAGCCCGATCCGCATCGTTGCCGCCGTCGGCACCTTGATCGTCGCGCTGATGTACCTGATGGCACAGATGGTCGGTGCCGGCAAGCTGATCGAACTGCTGTTCGGCATCAGCTACCTGCAGGCGGTCTTGCTGGTTGGCGTGCTGATCGTCTTCTATGTGACCTTCGGCGGCATGCTCGCCACCACCTGGGTACAGATCATCAAAGCGGTGATGCTGCTGTCGGGCGCCACGTTCATGGCTTACGCGGTGCTCAAGCACTTCAACTTCAGCACCGAAGCGATGTTCGCTGGTGCTGCTGCCGTGCATGCCAAAGGTCAGGCGATCATGGCCCCCGGCGGTTTGCTGGGTAACCCGATCGATACCATTTCGCTGGCGGTCGGCATGATGTTCGGCACCGCCGGCCTGCCGCACATCCTGATGCGCTTCTTCACCGTCAAGGACGCTCGCGAAGCGCGCAAGAGCGTGCTGTATGCCACCGGTTTCATCGGCTATTTCTATGTACTGCTGATTGCCATCGGCTTTGGCGCCATCGTTATCGTCGGTACCGACACGAGCTTCCGCGACGTCAACGGCGCCATTATCGGCGGCGGCAACATGGTCGCTGTGCACCTGGCCCAGGCCGTAGGTGGCAGCCTGTTCCTCGGCTTCATCTCGGCGGTGGCCTTCGCCACCATCCTCGCCGTGGTCGCTGGCCTGGCGCTGTCTGGCGCTTCGGCGGTGGCCCACGACCTGTATGCCTGCGTGATCCGCAAAGGCCAGGCCAGTGAGCGCGAAGAAATGCGCATGTCGCGCATCGCCACCCTGGTCATCGGTGTGCTGGCGGTGATTCTCGGCCTGCTGTTCGAGACGCAGAACATTGCCTTCCTGTCCGGCCTGGTGCTGGCCATCGCCGCCTCGGTCAACTTCCCAGTGCTGTTCCTATCGATGTTCTGGAAAGGCCTGACCACCCGTGGCGCGGTCGCTGGCAGCCTGGTTGGCCTGGCCTCTGCGGTGATCTTGCTGGTGCTGAGCCCGGTGGTCTGGGTCGGTGTGCTGCACCACGAGCACGCACTCTTCCCCTATTCGAACCCGGCCTTGTTCTCCATGACCCTGGCATTCCTCGGTGCCTGGGCGTTCTCGGTCACCGACCGTTCGCCTCGCGCAGAAGCCGAACGCGGCCGTTACCTGGCCCAGTTCATTCGTTCGATGACCGGCATCGGCGCAGCCGCCGCCAGCCGCCACTGATTCAACGGAAGCATAAAAACAATGATCGATTTCCGTTCCCCTGCGCCGCTGCTGGCGGCGCTTGGCCTGGCCATCTCACCGCTGGCCATGGCTGACTTCATCAAAGACAGCAAAGGCACCCTGGAGCTGCGCAACCATTACCTGAACCGCGACTTCCGCCAAAGCGGCGCGCCGCAGGCCAAGGCCGCGGAATGGGGGCAAGGCTTTACCGCACGGCTTGAGTCCGGCTTCACTGAAGGTGCTGTTGGCGTAGGCGTCGACGCCATCGGCCAACTGGGTATCAAACTGGACTCCAGCCGCGACCGGCGTGGCACCGGCTTGCTGCCTTTCGGCCCGAACAGCCACGAACCGGTGGACGACTACAGCGAGCTGGGCCTGACTGGCAAACTGCGTGCTTCCAAAAGCGTGCTGCGGGTCGGCACCCTGCAGCCGCTGCTGCCGGTGGTTACCTATAACGACACCCGCCTGCTGGCGTCGACCTTCCAGGGTGGCATGCTCACCTCGCAAGAGTTCGACGGCCTGACCCTCAACGGTGGCCGCCTGACCCGCGTCAACCTGCGCGATTCTTCCGGCCGCGATGACATCGGCTACGGCGCCGCCACCAGCGATGCCTTCGACTTTGCCGGCGGCAGCTACGCGATCAACCCGCAACTTGCCGTCAGCTACTACTACGGCAAGCTGGAAGACATCTACCGCCAGCACTTCGTCGGCCTGATCCACACCCTGCCCCTGGGCGGCGGCTTCAGCCTGCGCAGCGACCTGCGTTACTTCGACAGCAGTGAAGACGGCCAGCGCCGCGCGGGGGTCGTCGATAACCGCAACTTCAACGGCATGCTCAGCCTCAGCCACGGCGGCCATCGTTTCAGCGTGGCCGGGCAGCGCATGTCCGGCGACAGTGCCTTCCCGTTCCTCAACGGCGGCGACCCCTACTCGGTCAACCTGGTGACCTTCAACACCTTCACCCGTGCCGAGGAAGACGCCTGGCAACTGCGGTACGACTACGACTTCGCCGCCCTCGGCGTACCGGGCCTGAGCTTCATGACCCGCTACGTCGACGGCAGCAACGCCCGAACCAGCGGCGGCGATCACGGCGAAGAGTGGGAACGCGACAGCGACATCGCTTACGTCGTGCAAAGCGGCCCGCTCAAGAACGTGAGCCTGCGCTGGCGCAACGTCACCTTCCGCTCCGGCAACGGGCTGACCACCGACGTTGACGAGAACCGCCTGATTCTCGGCTACACCCTGGCCCTCTGGTAGGGCTTGCGGTGCGGCCACCCCGACACCTTGGAGAGTTTGTAATGATCAACACCCCTACCCTGCAAAGCTTCATCGGTGGCCGCTGGATCGGCCAGCACGGTGCCCAGTCGCTGCGCAGCGCGATCAACGGCCAGCCGCTGGCCTGCACCCACGAAGAAACCCTGGACTTCGCCGAAGCCGTCGCCCATGCCCGTCAGCGCGGCATCGCCGAACTGATGGCGATGGACTTCCAGCAGCGCGCGGCGCGCCTCAAGGCCCTCGGCAAGTTCCTGCTCGAGCGCAAGGAACAGCTGTACGCGCTGTCCCACCACAGCGGTGCGACCCGTGCCGACAGCTGGATCGACATCGAAGGCGGCGCCGGCACCCTGTTCGCCTACGCCAGCGTCGGCAGCCGTGAGCTGCCGTCCGGCAACGTCGTGCATGAAGGCCCGGTCATTCCCCTGAGCAAGGGCAACACCTTTGCCGGCAGCCACATCCTGGTGCCGCGCGGCGGCCTGGCGGTGCACATCAACGCCTTCAACTTCCCGATTTGGGGCATGTTGGAAAAGTTCGCACCAAGCTTCCTCGCCGGCATGCCGTGCATCGTCAAACCGGCCTCCGCCACCAGCTACCTGGCCGAAGCGGCCGTGCGCCTGATGGACGAATCCGGCCTGCTGCCCGCCGGTAGCCTGCAACTGATCATCGGCGGCACCGGCGACCTGCTCGACCGCCTGCAGGGCCAGGACGTGGTGACCTTCACCGGTTCCGCCGACACTGCCGCCAAGCTGCGCGTCAACGCCAACCTGGTACGCAATTCTGTACCGTTCAACGCCGAAGCCGACTCGCTGAACTGTGCGATCCTGGCGCCGGAAGTCACCCCGGACGACGAAGAGTTCGACCTGTTCGTCAAAGAAGTCGCCCGTGAAATGACCACCAAGGCCGGGCAGAAGTGCACCGCGATTCGCCGCGCCATCGTGCCAGCCAAACACCTCGACGCCGTTGCCGAGCGCCTGCGCGATCGCCTGGCCAAGGTTGTGGTCGGTGACCCGTCGGTAGAAGGCGTGCGCATGGGCGCACTGGCCTCGCACGCCCAACAGGCTGACGTCGCCGAGCGCGTCGAAGCCCTGCTGCAATCGAGTGACTTGCTGTTCGGTGCCCGCGACGGCTTCGCCCCGCGCGGCGATGGCGTCAACGAAGGTGCGTTCTTCGCCCCGACCCTGCTGCGCAGCCGTGACCCGCACGCCGAAGGTGGTGCGCACGACATCGAAGCGTTCGGCCCGGTCAGCACCTTGATGGGCTACGACGACCTCGACGAAGCCATTGCCCTGGCCGCCCGCGGCAAAGGCAGCCTGGTTGCCAGCCTGATCACCAAAGACCCACGCGTTGCCGCCAAAGTGGTGCCTGCCGCTGCAGCGCTGCATGGTCGTCTGCACATCCTCGATCGCGAATCGGCCGCCGAATCCACCGGCCACGGCTCACCACTGCCGCAACTCAAACACGGCGGCCCGGGCCGTGCGGGCGGCGGCGAAGAGCTTGGCGGTCTGCGTGCAGTCAAGCACTACCTGCAGCGCACCGCGGTCCAGGGTTCGCCGAGCATGCTGATGGCGGTTACCGGTGAATATGTACGCGGTGCCAAGGTTTACGAAAGCGAAGTACACCCGTTCCGTCGTCACTTCGAAGACCTGCAGATTGGTGAATCGCTGTTGACCCACCGTCGCACCGTGACAGAGGCAGACCTGGTCAACTTTGGTTGCCTGTCGGGTGACCACTTCTACATGCACTTCGACGACATCGCCGCCAAGGACTCGCAGTTCGGCAAGCGTATCGCCCACGGCTACTTCGTGTTGTCAGCGGCTGCCGGCCTGTTCGTCTCCCCTGGCGTTGGCCCGGTGCTGGCCAACTACGGCCTGGACACCCTGCGCTTCATCACCCCGGTGGGCATCGGCGACACCATCCAGGCGCGCCTGACCTGCAAACGCAAGATTGACCAGGGCAAAGTCAGTCCGAAAGGCGAGCCACAAGGTGTAGTGGCCTGGGACGTTGAAGTGACCAACCAGAACGGCGAGCTGTGCGCCAGTTACGACATCCTCACCCTGGTGGTCAAGCGCAACGCTTAACGCTTCGGTAGGAGCGGGCTTGACCCGCGATTGCAGTGTGCCAGTCACATCGCATCGCGGGGCAAGCCCGCTCCCACCGGGGTTAGATCACATTGGCACAAAACAAGTCGTGATTGCCGTCTGCAGCACTACCGCGCACCACCAGGGCAAAGTTGCCCGAGCGCAGACTATCGAGTGACAAGGGTGCGACCTTCACCAACTCCATGCCAGAGCCATGGAGATCTGACCGCACGGTTTGATTCATCGAGTAAGCTGGCTTTTCACTCAGACCGCCGCACCCGCCCGCGTAGAGGTAGGTGTAGAGACGAGCAGGAATTGTCGTTGAATCAGGCACACCACTGACAGCGATCCGGATTTCCGTCTTGCTGCCCATCGCCACCAGGCTGGCATGAGCGATCTGCCCGGCGTTGTCCTGAGTTGCATTCAGCGGGAGGCTGACCCGTTGATGATCAGGCCCTGTAGCACAACCTGAGATCCATCCGGCTGCCATCACCAGCGCCAGTGAAGATAGCATCTTCATTGTAGGACTCCTTACAAGCAATACGCATGAAAGTTATCCCCCTGTTAATTCTAGCGGTGCTGTCTATACAGGCTGTTCTTCGGATAGCCGGTCCTTGAGAGAGGGGCAAGCCCGCTCCCACAGGGGAAACCAAAAAAGGCGACCCTTTCGGATCGCCTTTTTGGTACCGCCAGCAGGGGCGGATTTGATTTGGTAGGCACAATTGGACTCGAACCAACGACCCCCACCATGTCAAGGTGGTGCTCTAACCAACTGAGCTATGTGCCTGCTGTGAGGCGGCATTCTACGGATTCAACAAATCGTGTCAACTCTTTTTTTCACGCTAAGCCACTGAATCTTAAAAATATTTGTGAAAAGCCGGAGTAAAGGATTTTCAACAGACGACTAGCGGGTGTTTATTATTATTGATAGCATCGGTACAGTCGTAAAAAATATAAAACAGAGGTTTCGCAGCATGGCCAATACCCCCTACCCTCAGTCCTACTACGCCGCATCGGCCAATCCGGTACCGCCGCGCCCGGCGCTGCAGGAAGAGGTACAGACCGATGTCTGCGTGATCGGCGCCGGCTATACCGGTCTGTCCAGCGCTTTGTTCCTGCTGGAGAATGGCTTCAGCGTGACCGTACTGGAAGCCGCCAAAGTCGGTTTCGGTGCCTCTGGCCGTAACGGTGGCCAGATCGTTAACAGCTACAGCCGTGACATCGATGTCATCGAGCGCACTGTCGGCCCCAAGCAGGCACAACTGCTCGGTCAGATGGCCTTCGAAGGTGGTCGCATCATTCGTGACCGCGTCGCCAAGTACAACATCCAGTGCGACCTCAAAGACGGTGGCGTGTTCGCCGCCCTGACCGCCAAGCAAATGGGTCACCTGGAGTCGCAAAAGCGCCTGTGGGAACGTTTCGGCCACACCCAGCTGGAACTGATGGACCAGAAGCGCATCCGTGAAGTGGTCAATTGCGACCAGTACCTGGGCGGTATGCTCGACATGAGCGGCGGCCACATCCACCCGCTGAACCTGGCCCTGGGCGAAGCCGCTGCGGTCGAGTCGCTGGGCGGCAAGATCTATGAGCAATCGCCAGCCGTACGCATCGAGCGCGGTGCCAACCCGGTGGTCCACACCCCACAAGGTAAAGTACGCGCCAAGTTCGTCATCGTTGCCGGTAACGCCTACCTTGGCGGCTTGGTACCAGAGCTGGCTGCCAAGTCCATGCCGTGCGGCACCCAGGTGATCACCACCGAGCCGCTGGGCGAAGAACTGGCACGCAGCCTGCTGCCACAAGACTACTGCGTCGAAGACTGCAACTACCTGCTCGACTACTACCGCCTGACCAGCGACAAACGCCTGATTTTCGGCGGTGGCGTGGTGTACGGCGCGCGTGACCCGGCGAACATCGAAGCGATCATCCGTCCGAAGATGCTCAAGGCTTTCCCGCAGCTCAAAGACGTGAAAATCGATTACGCCTGGACCGGTAACTTCCTGCTGACCCTGTCGCGTCTGCCGCAGGTTGGCCGTTTGGGCGACAACATCTACTACTCCCAGGGTTGCAGTGGCCACGGCGTCACCTACACCCATCTGGCGGGCAAGGTGCTGGCCGAGGCCCTGCGCGGTCAGGCCGAGCGCTTCGACGCCTTTGCCGAACTGCCGCACTACCCGTTCCCGGGTGGCCAGATGCTGCGCGTACCGTTCAGCGCCCTCGGTGCCTGGTACTACAGCCTGCGCGACCGTCTGGGCTTCTAAGCGCTACTCGCCCGCGCCGTCACTGCCCCAGGGCACTGACGGCCTGGCGGGCCGCTTGTTCCTGGCCCGCCTGGGCCAGGTCATTGGCCGCCTTCAGCCAACGCTGACGGTCAACTTCAGCCGGCAACTGGCCCGGCTGCTGCACCAGCACTGCCCAACTCCCCTGCTTGTTCCAGGCTGATGTGAAGTCGTCAAAATCCATCAGCAGCCGTCGATTGTTTCCTGCCCGCAGCAACACCCGCTGCTTGTAACGGTCGTAGCCGACCAGCAAGGCATAACGCGGCTCACCCCAGAACCCCGCCCCTTCCTCGAAACGCAGCAACACTGGGTTGCCTGCGGCCACCTGGATCAGCAAGGCGTTGAGCTTTGGCTCCAGCGGATAAACCACCATGCCGTACTGGCGGGCAACGTCCTGCATTGCGCTCTGCAGTTTGTCGATACCCTGCGGTAGGCCCAGGGGTTGTTCGAGCAAGCCTGGGGTAATGCGCACGCCCTGTTGCGACAGGATCGCCGCCAGGGCCATCGGCGCGCTCTGGTTGGCATTGCCGCGATAGAAGGGTACTGAACCGATTTCCACCCGTTGCGCCAGGCCTTTGATCGGCGCGGGAGGCTGGCTCGCACAACCGGCCAAGGCCAGGGCCAATGTACAGGCCACCAGCAGGCGCTGCGGGGCAATTGCAGAAAACGTGATAGACAGTGGCAGCATGAACACTCGCTTGTGCTGATGCCCGGCAGACAGCGCCCGGCCCTGGGGTGCGATCATAGGCCGGCAAGCCGCGTGGGTATAGAGCGAAGGCGTCTTAGAACAAAGCAGTGCAAAGGGCTAGACTATCGGTCAATAGCCTGCAACTTGGCGTGGGCTAGACTCTAGGGGTGTCCGCGTGGCCAGCATCTAGGGCTGGCCAGGGACCTGAGGAGGCATACATGAGCCTGACAATGGCCATTCTCATGCTGGTAGGCGCCTGGCTAAGCGTCGCCGCCGCCATGCTGTGGGGCGTGCTGCGGATTGCCCGCCGCCACCACCCGCACCATACCTTGCCGAAAAAAACCACCGAGGCAGTACCGACGCGGCGTAGCCGTCGGCATGCTCAAGCGCATTGATTGATCGTTAAAAGCATCGCGGGGCAAGCCCGCTCCCACCAGGTTCCCCCTGTGGGAGCGGGCTTGCCCCGCGATTTACATCAACCCTCAGCCGCTTCGCGCTTGATCCGCGCCCGGCGCGCCATGATGTTCAGCGCTTCGATCGCAGTAGAGAACGCCATCGCCGCATACACATAACCTTTCGGTACGTGGGCGCCGAAGCCTTCGGCGATCAGGGTCATACCGATCATGATCAGGAAGCCCAGGGCCAACATCACCACGGTCGGGTTGTCGTTGATGAACTTGGCCAGCGGGTCGGCCGCCACCAGCATCACGATTACAGCACTTACTACAGCAATGATCATGATCGGCAGGTGCTCGGTCATGCCCACGGCGGTGATGATGCTGTCGATCGAGAAGACGATGTCCAGCAACAGGATCTGACCAATCGCAGCCGCGAAGCCCAGGGTGACGGTGGAGCTCGCCTTGGCTTCTTCCTTGGCACGCGGGTCGACGCTTTCGTGGATTTCAGTGGTCGCCTTCCACAGCAGGAACAGGCCACCGGCAATCAGGATCATGTCTTTCCACGAGAACGCATGGTCAAACACCTCAAACACAGGTTCGGTCAGTTGCACGATCCAGGCGATGGTGCTGAGCAGACCCAAGCGCATCACCAGCGCCATGCTGATACCGATACGACGCGCCTTGGAGCGGTATTCCTCGGGCAACTTGTTGGTCAGGATAGAGATGAAAATCAGGTTATCGATGCCCAGCACGATCTCCATGGCCACCAGGGTGGCCAGGGCTACCCAGGCGGTCGGGCTTGCAGCGAGTTCCAACAAGTATTCCATGAATCATTCCTGCATCGAGGTAAGGGGTGGGTCAGATTTCTTTGCTGCTGTCGTCGCGTTCGGGTTTAGCGGCCTTTTCGCCCTCCGAACCCGTGGCTTCGCTCAGGGCCTGCTGGGCAGCTTCGTTGGTTTTATCGATGGCTTCCTTGGCAGACTCTGCCGCCTGGTTGAGCACCTGCTGGGCAGACTTCTCCGCCTGCTCGCAGCCGCTCATGGCAAACAGGGCCAACAATAACACCAGGGGTGTTCCGATGGATTTCAGGTACAGCATCTGTGGTTCTCCGTATCGATGATCAGCGCCCAGTCAGTGGCACCGTGATGGCTGGGGATTCTAAATATCTCGATACATCAGGAAAATTCGTATTTTCAGCAGTTATACTTCGGTTTTTTCGATTCGGGAAACGCCATGCTCAACTACCGACAGCTGCATTACTTCTGGGTGGTGGCGCGCACCGGCAGCATCGTGCGGGCCGGCGAGCAACTGAACCTGACGCCACAGACCATCAGCGGACAAATCAGCCTGCTTGAGCAGACCTATGGCATCGAACTGTTTCGCCGGGTTGGGCGCCAACTGGAACTGACTGAAAGTGGTCGCCAGGCGCTGACGTATGCCGAGCAAATGTTTCAGATTGGCGGTGAACTGGAGGCAATGCTGCGCACTCGCCCGGATGAACAGCAGATTCTGTTTCGGGTCGGGGTGGCCGATGTGGTGCCCAAATCCATCGTTTACCGCCTGCTGGCACCAACCATGGCCATGGAAGACGCCCTGCGCCTGAGTTGCCGTGAAGACAAACTCGAACGCCTGCTGGCTGACCTTGCGATTCAGCGCCTGGACCTGGTGATCTCCGACAGCCCCATGCCCAGCCACCTCGACATCAAGGGCTACAGCCAGCGCCTGGGTGAGTGCGGCATCAGCTTTTTCGCCACCCCGGCGCTGGCGGCGGAACTGGGCAAGGACTTTCCCGCCTGTCTGCAACACGCCCCGCTGCTGATTCCCGGCCAGGAAACCGTGGTGCGCAGCCGTCTGCTACGCTGGTTTGCCGAGCAGCAGATTCAGCCGCGCATCGTCGGTGAATTCGATGACAGCGCCCTGATGCAGGCGTTCGGCCAGTCCGGCAGCGGTATCTTCATCGGCCCCAGCGTGATTGCCGATGAAGTCTGCCGCCAGTACGGCGTAGAACGAATCGGCGAGACCGACGCGGTGATCGAGTCGTTCTACGCCATTTCGGTGGAACGCAAGGTCAAACACCCCGGCATCATCGCGATCACCGAAGGCGCCCGCCGCCAACTGTTCAACTGGTAACCGTGGCGCTGCGCATGCGCATCAATGCCAGCGCCAGTATCACCGAAGCACCGATCAATACGGCCGCGGCGTAACCAAGCCCGGCCAGGCCGACAGTATCGATCACCCGGCCGCCAATGATTGCCCCAAGGCCAATGCCCAGGTTGCCACCGGCGATGTTCAATGAGGCGGCAAAGGCTGGTGCCTGCGGGGCCGCCTTGATCAGGCGAACGTGGCTGACCAGAAACAGCGCCGCCTGGCTCAGCCCCCAAAGGGCCAGCGCAGCGATCAGACCGTAGGTTGAATGAATGCTGGGTACCAAAACAATCAGCCCGACCAGCAGCAACGCGCAAAAGCCGGCAGAAGCCAGCAATGGCTGGCGATCGACGGCACGCCCGCCCAGGCTGTTGCCGATCAGCCCCACCGCGCCGAAGCCCATCAAGTACCAGCCCACCCGCGTCCCATCGAACCCGGCCAGGCGTTCCAGGATGTCCGCCAGGTAGGTGTAAGCGGTGAACATGCCGCTGAACACCAGCACCGAGAGCAGCACATGCCCCTGCAACAGGCGGCTGCGCAGCACCCCAAACTGCCCGCGCAGCGAAGTGGCCTGGCTTTGCCGCGGCGTATGCGGCAGGTAGCGGTACAGCAGCAACGCTTTGGCCAGTGCCAGCACGGCCAGCAAGGCGAACGCCGCCCGCCAGCCCAACGCATCGCCCACCAACGTGCCGACCGGAATACCGAACACCGTGGCACACACCACGCCAAAGCTGATTTTGGCAATCGCCCGCCCGGCGTACGCGGGCCCGACAATGTCCACTGCCGTTTCACTGGCCAGCGCCCAGAACACCGGCAAGCCCAAGGCTGGCAATAGCCGCGCCACCGCCATCACATAGATGTTTGGCGCCAACGCCGCCAGGGCATTACAGGCGGCAAACAGCAACAGCACCCCGACAAACAGGCGCTTGCGCTCGAAACGCGCGCACCAGGCGGTCAGAAACGGGCCGAAGCAGGCCACGGCAAAGGCAAACAGCGTCACCAGCAGCCCGGCCTGGGGCACACTGACCGCCAAGTCACGGGCGATCCCCGGCAACAACCCGACAATCACAAACTCGGTGGTCAACACAGTGAAGCCGGCCGCCGCCAGCAACAGAATCGGCAATAACATCTACACTCCAGCGTTCTAGACATCGACGGCGCCAGGCCGTTTACAAGGGGCGCGCATACTACACCCCCACCCTACCGTCTGACACAGGGCAAGGACCAAGTGTGACGCGCTGTGCTAAAGTCGCGCCCCTTTCATGCCCCTGATCGCCTGACGCCCCTTATTTTCCGGCGTGGCAATGGGCTGACTGCCCTCTACAAGACTGAGAAACACCCGACATGACACCTGTTCTGAAACTCTTGAACCGTACCAGCCTGGTACTACAGATCATGATCGGCCTGGTGGCCGGTATCGCCCTGGCCCTGATCGCCCCCGACGTTGCCTTGAGCCTGGGCTTTGTCGGCAAGGTTTTCGTCTCCGCCCTGAAAGCAGTGGCGCCGATCCTGGTCTTTATTCTGGTCATGGCGTCTATCGCCAACCATAAACACGGCACCGAAACCCATATTCGCCCGATCCTGGTGCTGTACCTGCTCGGCACCTTCGCGGCGGCGGTGGTTGCGGTGGTTGCCAGCATGCTGTTCCCGTCGAGCCTGGCCTTGAGCACCTCGGACGTCGCCCTGAGCGCACCGGGCGGCATCACCGAAGTGCTGCAAAGCTTGCTGCTCAGCGTGGTCGACAACCCGATCAGCGCCCTGATGAACGCCAACTTCATTGGCATTCTGGCCTGGGCCATCGGCCTCGGCGTGGCCATTCGCAACGCCGGGCAAACCACGCGCACCGTGGTCGAAGACCTGTCCAACGGCGTAACCCTGATCGTGCGAGTGGTGATTCGCTTCGCCCCGCTGGGTATTTTCGGCCTGGTCGCCTCGACCCTGGCGCAGTCTGGCCTCGACGCCCTGCTCGGCTACCTGCACCTGCTGGCCGTACTGATCGGCTGCATGCTGTTCGTGGCGCTGGTGGTCAATCCGCTGATCGTGTTCTGGAAAATCCGCCGCAACCCGTACCCGCTGGTGTTCCTGTGCCTGCGCGAGAGCGGCATCACCGCATTCTTTACCCGCAGCTCGGCCGCCAACATTCCGGTCAACTTGGCCTTGAGCGAGCGTTTGGGCCTGCATGAAGATACCTATTCGGTATCGATTCCACTGGGCGCAACCATCAACATGGCCGGTGCTGCAACCACGATCACCGTATTGACCCTGGCCGCCGTTCACACCCTGGGCATCGCCGTCGACATCCCTACGGCGATCCTGCTCAGCGTGGTGGCTGCTGTCTGTGCCTGTGGTGCCTCGGGTGTTGCCGGTGGCTCGCTGCTGTTGATCCCGCTGGCATGCAGCCTGTTCGGTATTCCGAGTGAAATCGCCATGCAAGTTGTTGCCGTAGGTTTCATCATCGGCGTACTGCAGGATTCGGCAGAAACTGCGCTGAACTCCTCCACCGACGTGCTGTTCACCGCCGCCGCGTGCATGGGCGAAGAGCGCAAAGCTGCCTGAAGTTGACCCGCAGCCGGTGCGTCCTGCACCGGCTGCTTGTGTTTTACCCTGTCGCGCACCTAGGCTAGAGGCCTTACATTGCACAGAGACAGGGCCATGTCCGACGCTATCGAATCCTCCTCCGAAGCCCGCTTCAACAGCACCGAAATCCGTGTGCTCGGCTCCCTCATCGAAAAACAGGCCACCAGCCCGGAAACGTATCCGCTGACCCTCAACGCCCTGGTGCTGGCCTGCAACCAGAAAACCAGCCGTGAGCCGGTGATGAACCTCAGCCAAGGCCAGGTCGGCCAGGCCCTGCGCGCCCTTGAAGGCCAAGGCCTGACCCGTCTGCAGATGGGCAGCCGTGCCGACCGCTGGGAGCAGCGCGTGGACAAGGCACTCGAGCTGGTACCGGCGCAAGTGACGCTGTTGGGTTTGATGTTCCTGCGCGGTCCGCAAACCATCAACGAACTGTTGACCCGCAGCAGCCGCATGCACGAGTTTGAAGACGCCGAGCAGGTGCTGCATCAGCTGGAGCGCTTGATCGCCCGCGGCTTTGCCTTGCACCTGCCGCGTCAGGCCGGGCAGCGCGAAGACCGCTACACCCATGCCTTGGGTGATCCGGCAGAAATCGACGCCATCCTTGCTGCACGCCAGCAAGGGCCGGAGCGCAGTGCTGGTGGTTCGGTGTCGCTGGAGCGTATCGAAGCTCTGGAGGCGCGGATTGCCGCCTTGGAAGAGCGCTTGGCAGCGCTGGAGTAGAGCCCCTCACCAAGAACTGTGGGAGCGGGCTTGCCCCGCGACAGGATGTAACTGACAACCTTTTCATCGCTACACAAGTCAGGCAGGCACACCGCCGCTCCCGCACCTCAGAACCTAGCCCGCAGGGCCAGGTCCCGGCCGTCTTACCCGCAGGGTATTACTGCGCGCTGTTGCTCTTCTTTGCCTTCAGGCGGGCCAGAACATCGCCACCGGCATTGGGCTTGGTACCGATACCTGCCTCTTGCAGGCGGCGATCCAGATCGCCGCCATTGGCTGCATCCGCCATTTCTTCAGCCGCTTCCATACGGGCGTCTTGCTCGTCCTGACGCTGCTTGATGCGGGTTAAGGAATCTACTGCGGTGGCAACCTTACTGCTCGCACCGGAAGTAGCAGTGGCGGTAGCACCACGAGCTTTCTGGACAACCTCACGCGCTTTGGTCATTTCAATCTGCTGCTTCAGTCCCTTGATCTGAGTGTCAGCCTTGGTAACCTGAGCGTGGAGCATCTCAACTTGCTTGCCGAACTGATTAGCCAGGATTTTCTCCTGATCACGCAAACCTTCGATCTCGGCAACCTTATTGGCGCACTCGACAGCCAGATCTTCGGCCCCCTTGTTCAGGGCTGCCATGGCCTTGTTTTCCCAGCTGGAGATATCAGAGCCGTAGGCCTCCAGGCGCTGCAGGGACATTTTGTGCTTGGCCTTGATTTCTATCAGGCTGTTACGTGCTTTCAGTACCGCAGCATCAGCATCGCGCTGCTCTTGCTCCAGGATGCGAATTGCATTTACATCGACGATGGCCTCGCCAACTTCCGATGCACCACCACGCAAGGCGGTAACGAGCTTTTTCCAAATGGTCACCTGAGAACTCCTGCCACAAATGTGCTGTTAGATAGTGAAGTGGTTTTCGTGGGCGTCGACGCCAGGCTTGGAGGTCGAGCCAAGCGCTCTCAGGCTCTCTCCAATGTCGTGGAGCTGGGCAACAACCCGTCCGCCTACGTCTTCATCACCCCCCATCGCTTTGCTGCGCTGGAAGTCGCGCTTGATCTGGGCCCAACGAGAGGCCTGGTCTGGGGTGAGCAAACCGCGGATCTCTTGAAGCTTCAGCAGGTTCTCTTCGGAGCCGGCGGACAAAAGTTGAGACTCGCCTTGGTAGTGATCTGCAACCACCTGCAGCAACTCCTGGGCGTTCATCACGGCCGAGACTTTCTCAGCCATCTTGTTCATGTTCCGATAGCTGCCCTGAAGCTTGAATGGCGGCTCGGTACGGTATTTGTCAGCTTGAGCCGCACTTGCGATGTACTGCTTGTTGACCGCCATGACCACATCGCGGATTTGAAGCAGACGGTGAAGCACGTCCGTGATTTCACTCACCTCGGCCGAGCTGTAGGCATGGCTCAGGTCGCTGGCGGTGAATGCCTTGCCCTGAGCATTATCGACAAACAGGTAGAGGTCTTTCATGTCACGGGTGGACAGCGGAGCGAGCACCGCGTTGGATGTCAGCGCGTTTTCGATGTAGCTCAACGCGAAGGTGTCTTCCATCCCGCCGAGGGTGTCACCAAGGTTGTAGATATCTGCTCTGTTGGCCAGCATGTCAGGGATTTTGAACACCTCGCCAGTTTCCGTGTACGGGTTACCTGACATCACAACGCAGAATTTTTTGCCGCGCATGTCATAGGTGTTGGTGACACCCTTCCACACGCCCTCAATTCGCCGAGTGCCGTCGCACAGAGAGATGAATTTCTGCAAGAACTCGGGGTTTGTGTGCTGAATGTCGTCCACATACAACATGACGTTGTTGCCCATGCGCAGGCCGAGGTTGAGCTTTTCGAGCTCTTGGCGAGAGGTTGCATCAGGGGCTTGAGCCGGATCCAGGGACCGGACTTCATGACCAAGGGCTGGACCGTTGATCTTCATGAAGATCAGACCCAAACGGCTGGCCACATACTCCATCAGCGTGGTTTTTCCGTACCCAGGTGGGGAAATGAGCAACAGCATGCCCATCAGGTCGGTTCGCTTGTTCTCGCCGACGGCACCCATCTGCTTGGCCAAATTATCCCCGATGACCGAAAGGTACACATCGTTGATCAGCTTATTCCTTACGAATGAGCTCAGAGGACGTGCCTTGAACTCAGAGAGACGCAGGCTCGCCTTCTCTGCCTGAAGGATGGACTGGCGCAACGCTTTGTACTTTTGCAATTGCGGCAGGAATTCAGTCGTGTGTCGAGCAAAGCGCTCACTGAAGTCGTCCACGCCAACCGCTAAGGCACCGCCCTGCAGTAGCTCGTGCTCACCCAGCAGGCCGGTCACCTGAGCACGATATTCGACATCACTGAACTGCCGCAAATCATCGGGCAACAGCGAAATTACTGCGGCCTCCCTGATAAAGGCTTTCAAATGGGCAATCGCAGGATCACTACCCACAAACCCGGTAAACCAGCGGATGGATAGAGAAAATGCTGCTCCAATCTCCCCATTCAGGGCTTCGATCGTGCCGTTGTAATCCTTCCAGGTATCAGTCTTCTCCAAGTGCGCCTTCAGCTGATCGTGAAGTACTTTGGCATATGAGCTAAACGTGACAGAGCCATCAGTTGAAACGAGGGTTTCAGCCAGATACTCAGCAGCTTGAGCGCATACAAAGTCGGTCGCAGGAATCGCTTGTTCTACCAGGAATACCTTCAGCCAGGCCACGATCACCGGTATCACATCGGCAAAACTATCGGATGTACCAAAGGCCTTGCGAATCTGGCGAGCGGAACGGGACAGCTCACACCATTGCCTGGCACTATGTGCATCCGTGTCAAGCACTCTCGCCCAAGCCAAGGCTGCAAGTGCGCGAGCGTCTGGGCCATACCGAAGGTTGCCGGCAGCAACGCGCAAGGGAAGCAAGTGGGCCAGGATCAAGGCAGCATCATGATCATGAATCCCCCTCTGGTAGCCTTCCTTGTATCGCGGGGCTGCAAAATCGCGAATAGCTTTAGTCAAATCATCGGGAGACTGAATCAGGAACTCAAGCGTTTCGATCTTCAAACCATCACGGCCAGCATCAGCGGCTTCCAGCACCTGGCCAGCCAGATATTCTCCTCGATACAGCGTGGAGGACTCTGACTCGACGCTGGACGTCCAGAATGGCCTTAATTCCAGCAACGCTGCATTGTCCAGCGGCTCCATGAAGTCCGTGCCGGTCAAGTGCAAGTTAAGGGTATCCCCGCGGGGCATCAGGGTGAGATCAAGGTCTTGGGTGTTGACGCTGAAGCGGTGCCGAGGCCCAAGCTTGATTACATTCCCGCCCTCGTCAAAAAGCTCGGTATTGTCACGCAGCGACCGAACCGCTTGATCCCGGGCGGCCTTAAGCTGAGATTCGACGTCGTCTGCTTTAACGGAGTCCTTGAGCTGACGAAGGCGGCTGGCCATATCCTTGATTTTGAGGATAAGGGGGTCGGAGGCAAAGAATGCATTGAGCGCTTCCATACCCTCTAGCCGCGCAACGCGCCGTGGGAGACTCTCAAGGATCCGGGATGATGCCTCGACCACTGCCTGAGCTCGCCGACTCCGCTCATCCAACAGGCTTTGCTTGTGTGACTCGAAGGTCTCGATCATCTCCTGACGCTTGTCCAGGATGCTGGTCAGAAACTCTTCATGCTCTGCGAATTGGCTTTCTAGTTCCTCGAGCTGGACAGTGAGCCTGGACAGATTGTCATCACAGCGCTCCGGATCTGTTGCAAGCTGCAGGGCGTTAGTAATGGCTTGCCCGAACAGCTTGAACTGCGCGCCGAACTGGGCGACTGCTTCGGCAGAACCAATGCTCTTGCGGAGTTTGTCGGCCTTCGCTCTCACCTGGTTCAATCGTGAGTAAACTTCAGAAATTGCGTCGACGATCTCAGTGCGCTGGGTGGCATCATCGATCTTCAGTGAGGCCATCAGCTTCGAGAGCATGTCGAGGTCACTGGCCATCTTGGCCAGCCCCTCAAGCGGCTCTTTGATCTGTACAACGGTTCGAGCTGCCAACGCCTGAGTTTCGAGGGTCTCAAGCTGGGTAGAAAATGGCTTTAGAGCGGCAGGGCTTGCCAGGAACGTAGCAGTGCTGGTGCCCACCTGGTCTTGTGCCAACAGCAGCTCACTCTCCATCGAGTCGACCTGAGCGGTGTCGATGTAGCGCAGATCCCGGATGGTCAGGAGGTGGCCACGGTGCCTACCGAGGTCGTTGAGCGCTTCGACGTATTCTTGAACCGCCTTCCAACCTCCCGACCGAACCCGTAGCAGAAGTTTCTTCTGTGCGGTGACAGCGTCTGCCAGAGCCGCATCCGATTGACGGCGAATGCTTTGAACCTTCTCAAACTCGTCGAGGATCTGCTCGCTGGTCTCAGACACGTCATGCAGTAGTGAACCAAGACCCTGGACCTCCGATGAGTTCAGCCAGTGATAGGCATCGAGAATCTTTCTGGTGCTCTGACACAGCTTGCTATACCGCTGCACACTCACAGCCGGGGTTTCAATGTCACGCACGAGTTCATGAAGGTCTGAGATGCCACGGACAAGATCGGCATTGCCAATTCTGCCGATGAAACCGTCACGAGGGGCCTGGCTAGCCGCAAACTCATCTGTGTAGAACGGTGTCGCCCACACAACCATAGGGTGAACGCGAGTGGGTTCAACTCCTTCAGCAGAGAAAATGACCATTCGGCCATCCTCCAGACGCGCGTATCCATGACCGAGCAGAGGATTCTGCAGACTTCGGGTGATCATGTTGTAGGTCAACAGCGCAGATCTGCCGTGCACGGGCTCATAGAACGAATATTGAACGTCTTCACCATTGGGGCTTCGAGCGGAGCGCTTAAAGCGCATGCCTTTCATATCCTGGTCGAAGGTTTTATGGTCACCATTCTGAAGGTAGTAACCGCCCGGGAAGATAATCCCATGGTCTTCTGGAAGCTGCAGGCAGGCCTGGCCAATTGCGTCAATGCGCAATGCCTTACGGGTCACCGTATTGAAGACGATGTATCGCCATTCGGTTTCCCGATAGGGAAGAATTTTGAGGAGGAGCAGGCTTCCTAACCTCGCATACTCAAACTGACCGTCACTCAACGATTGATTGGGATCGTTGACGGGCTCCGAGTAGATGCCCTCACCAGCCTGCGTGTTGTTCTCAATCTTGATGGTGAGGTCGCCACCGATGGTATCGACGAATACGGTGTCAAGAATGTTGATGTGGCCATGCTTTCCGGTCACAACCCTATCGCGGCTGGACTTCTGCCATTCAAAGTCAAACTGAGCCGGAAGCGACATATCCTGCGCACCACGGCTATCAATGTACGTGACTTTGGTACCGGCCTCGGTAATAGCCCAGCGGAACACACGGATGTCAGTTAGCTTTTCGCCGATCTGGAAGCTTGCGAGGAGTTTCTCGTCACGAACAGCCAGCTGCAGGAGCTTGGTGCTCTTGTAGTAGGTGTAGAGTTCAGTGAAGTCTCGAACGAATGCTGGCTGGTTAAGGAACGAATCAGCGATCGGAGCTGGCTCAGCCTCGTATCCGGCCTCGGTGCCGGACAGTTTGTACAAAGAAAAAACGTCGCCAACGGCCGTATCTTGCTTCAGACCAATGAAGACGTTGTAGCCGAACAGCAGGCTGTCACCCACCCGTACAATGTCGCGGGCAGTGCAGTTGTTCTCAGTCCGGATTCGGACCCTGCCCAGAACTTTCATCTGGGTTTCGCCAAACTCTGCCAACCGCTGTGTATTCAACGTGTCGGCCGCCACCGTGAGACGCTGCCCTTGATCCTTGAGTCGCTTATTCAGCACCTCATAGGCACCACCTTGCGCGACTGCTTTATCCAGAGCAGCGGGTGTGGCGGTTTGGCTTTGGAGATCCGACATATGTGCCCCTGACCTGTTCGGCTGAATTGGAAGGGGTATGTCCGCTCAAGTCGAGGGCATGCCACATCCGATAGAGAAAATAAAACCTCCCGGCGAACCGGGAGTGAGACACGCCTAGGACGCTGCTTTAGGCTCGGAGCGAGGGGCCACTGGAGGCTTCGTAGCCGCACCACGGCTAGCCAGCGCACCAATGGCGCCCTGCACAATAGGACTACGGCCCATGCCATCGAACAATTTGCCGATACCCAGGCCGGCCGCAAGTTGCTCGGACACGTTGGTAGCCGAACCGCCGATGATCTCGACCTTGGCACCTTCCAAAGCCGCCGCCAGGACGGCAGCGCTTTCCTGAGCGATGTCTTTTGACACAGCAACCTGAGCAAGCACTTGTTCTTGAGTGGATTGCAGTTCCATGCGGAACTCTTCGTGAGCGCGCGCCTCCTGGCTGAGACTATTGAGGGCCTGGAACTTCTCAGTTAGACCTTTCGCCTCTGCGGTGTAGCGCGACTCAATCACCGCTGACTCAGCAAGACCTTCAGCTTTGGTGGCTGCTGCGTTGGCCTCACCCAAGGCAGTACGGCCGCGAGCTTCGGATGCCATTCGAAGTTCGGTGACCTCAGCTTCTGCAGTACCCACTGCCTTGATAGCCTCGGCACTTGCGACACGAACCTTGGCCTCGGCCAGGCCTGGGGCAGCAGCTTCAGCCTCGACGCCCTGCGCGATTGCTTTCTTGGCCTCAGCACCTTTCTGCGCTGCATCCAGTTCAGCTTCGGCCGTGGTGGTCACTGCACGTGCAAGGTGCTCTGCCGACTCAGCTTCGGCCTTGGCTATTGCAACCGTCGCAACCTTGCTTTCTTGAGCTTTAGCTTCGGCCGTGGTGGTCACTGCACGTGCACGGTACTCTGCCGACTCAGCTTCGGCCTCGGCCATTGCAACCGTGGAAACCTTGCTTTCTTGTGCTTTAGCTTCAGCTTCAATCACACGGACCTGGCGCAGCCGGTCGGCCGCGCTGACTTCACGAACTTCGTTGATGGCTTCTTCTTCAATCGCAACCGTCTTGTCGATCGCAATTCGTTCACGAACGACTTCCGCAATCTCGGTTTTCTTCTTCTCGACCTCGCCATCGGCATCGATCTGCCGGGACTGCACTTCACGCTTGCTTTCGACCTCTGCCAACAAGCGAGCCTTGTTCACACCTTCCTCGACAACAACAACGGCAGCGCGGCGAGAGGCCGAGGCCAACTCCACCTCACGGGTCTGGCCCTCCTCTGCCACTTGGATCTTGGTGTCGGTGTCGACCTCGGCTTGGCGGGTTGCGAGGCGAGTCTCTTGCACTACGATCGCAGAGGCCGACTCAGCGCGCGCTTGCAACTCGGCGATTTCCTGCTTGGATTTCGCCTGAGCTTCAGCCTGACGACGATCAAGCTCCAGCTCTTTCTCTTTGGAGTCAACGTTCTGCTCTTTGATCTTCAGATCACGCGTTCGCTCAATTTCATTAGTATTGATGTTCTGCGCAGAAGTTAACTCCACAATGGTCTTGATGCCTTGGGCATCAATGATGTTGTTGGGGTCAAGATGTTCACGCGGAGTTTGCTCGAGATGGTCAATTGCGACGTCCTCCAGCGCGTAGCCATTCAAGTCTTTACCGATGGCCGTGACAATATCGTCGCGAAATTTAAGGCGGTTCTGAAACAGATCCAGCAAGTCGTGCTGACGCCCGACCGACTTGAGGGCTTCACTGAACTTGGCCTGAAACAGCTCACGAATCGCCCTAGGATCAGACGCTCGTTGAACACCAACAGCCTTTGCAACTTTCAGTACGTCATCTGCACTTTCATTCACGCGAACGTAGAACACAACATCGATGTCGGCGCGTAGGTTGTCTTGGCAGATCAGGCCTTCATTAGCCCGGCGTGACAGTTCAATTGGGACCAGACGCAGAGGCATCTCCTCAGCACGATAGATGATCGGATAGACCATCGCGCCGGTGAAATGGACCTTTGGGTGGGATGAAAGGTCGTTCACGATCAGGGCAATGCCTTGGTCAACCTTGCGATAAAAAGCCTTGAACATGACGAGCGAGCCAACCAGCAAGACAACAACCACCACGATCCCAATGAAGAATGGAGCAATTAAATCATTCATAGTGTATTTTTCCTAAGCAGTATTAGTCAGGGTCGTCTTAACGATTGAAGTCTTCTTCGCCAATAACGATGTAGCAGTTTCTCTCCGCTTGATACTCCAGTAGCGCCACCCGGTCACCGCGGAGGAAAGTTGCGCCGTTCATTGTGCGGACGTTGAGGATCATGCCAGCGCCACCATCTTCAAGAATGACCACACCCTCTTCGCCGGTAACCGAACCGCTTCGAACAGTTGCGATGTGACCGATTATTGATTTTGCGGTGGGTGCAGCGATCTTCTTGAACAGTGGGCGCAATGGTTTAAGCAGTAATCCTGCAATGAACGTTCCTACAACCGCCGCTACAGCGGAAGCGCTGAGACCAGCAATCAAAGATACAATTCCCGATGGAATGTGTTCTAGGAAATATATATCGAGAAGGTAAATCCCCAACCATGCAAACAGTGATACCAGGGTGAATGCTATGGTAAGAGGAACGCCATCAAGTCCAGCCCTCATCAACAACCCGCCTAATCCATCGAATACTCCATCGGCGTCGACATTATACGACTCAACTTCAGCGACGCCGAAGATAGCGACAACCCAATAAATAATAGCAACGCATAGAACGAAGCTAAAAATAATAACGGGAAAAGACAGGGACACTTCGACAAACCGATCCATTTAACCTCCACACAAGACACCTAAAGACCCTTCGAACAAGTCCGTAGCGTTGAAAATCACCAAGAGGCGTCTGCGACCGTTGCGATCATCAACGGTTATTTGCAGGGAACGAGGACAGAGGAAAAACCAGTTGTTCGCTGGCCGACATTTCTTCTATTCAGTAAATAACTTAATTTTTCTATTTATATCGTATTTCACAGATACGTTATGTAGGAAATATCCCAGGACCACACAGGAAGCATCCTGTATCACTGTAGTCGCTGCTCTTGATATCTTTTGATGACTGAACTAACCCCGTTACCCAAGGCGGAATCCGTCAGGCCGCTTGCCAAGACCTGCTGCCCTATCTGTGGGAGCGGCGGTGCGGCGACCCGATTTACCCGCGAAGCAAACACTGCGGTGGATGGCACGGGCTCCGCCCGTGTTCGTGGCGGTTTGAACTGGCCTAATGATCCTGGACACCTCAATCGGGCGCTATGATGGCGCCCAAACCTGAGGTGTTTGGATATGCGTAATTCTTACTCGAGTGACTTCAAGCTACAGGCGGCCAGCATGGTGCTGGACGAAGGCCAATCAGTTCCACAGGTCTGTGCCAGTTTAGGCATTGGCCCTACAGCGTTGCGTCGTTGGGTCGATCAACTGCGCCAGGAGCGTCAAGGCTTAACCCCTGTGGGTGCCAAGGCAATAACGGCAGACCAGCAGGAAATCCAACGGCTCAAAGCCCTGCTCAAGCAGAAAGACCGGGATATCGAAATCCTAAAAAAGGCCAGCGCTCTCCTGCTTTTGGACGCCAAAGATCACTCGCGTTGATCGATGAGCTGGGTGAGCAATACGGCGTTAATGAGTGTTGTCGGGTGCTTGGGGTCAGCCGCAGCAGTTTCTACTGCTGGCGCCAGCGTAAGGACCGGC
This sequence comes from Pseudomonas sp. NUPR-001, assembly GCF_052147955.1. Classification (NCBI taxonomy): domain Bacteria; kingdom Pseudomonadati; phylum Pseudomonadota; class Gammaproteobacteria; order Pseudomonadales; family Pseudomonadaceae; genus Pseudomonas; species Pseudomonas sp. NUPR-001. The sequence goes on along the minus strand of NZ_CP197353.1, from coordinate 2,127,320 downwards.
GTTACCCCGGACGGGAAAAACTCAAGGCCCAGTTGATCAGACATCATCGTGAGTCGAGAGGGGCGGCAGGTTCGCGCACCTTGGCCAAGATGCTGCAAGCCAGTGGACACCCAGTCGGCCGCTTCAAGGCGCGCCGCCTGATGCAAGAAGCTGGGATCAGCAGCCGTCAACGCAGACGCCACAAATACAAATCTTCAGGCGTTGAAGCCCTGACCGCACCGCACGAGCTCAAACGGCAATTCGATGTGCGGGCGACAAATGAGGTCTGGTGCGGAGATGTAACGTACATCAAGGCTGGTAAGCGCTGGCTGTACTTCGCGGCTGTCTTGGACTTGTTTGCACGGCGGATTGTCGGCTGGTCGTTCTCGATGATCTCGGATGCTGAACTGACCTGCGCGGCCTTACGCATGGCAACCGAGCTGCGCGGACGCCCCAAGGGTGTGCTATTTCACTCTGACCAAGGCTGTCAGTACACCAGCCACAAGTTCAGAAATGAGCTGCGCGAGCATGGGCACCGGCAGAGCATGAGCCGTAAAGGCGAGTGCTGGGACAACGCCCCGATGGAGCGGTTTTTTGGAAGCCTGAAATCTGAGTGGGTACCCGAAGATGGCTACGACTCGGAGCATGAGGCCCGAATGGATGTGCAGCGCTTTATCACCCGCTACAACACCACTAGGCCTCACAGCTACAACGGATACCGGTCGCCGGTCGAGGCAGAGAAGCTGGCGGCGTAAACCTTAACGGGTGTCCAGGATTACTTGACCAGTTCAGTTCGACGCCTCGATAAACCCGCTCCCACACAGGATGATCAAGACAGTTGCTCCCACTGAACAAGTCAGTTGCCACAGGAGCTGCTCGCTAGGCGCGGGCGAAATCTACCGCCTGCGCCACCTGCTCGGGCGTAGGCCGTACACCGGTATACAGCACAAACTGTTCCAAGGCCTGCAAAGCAATCACTTCCAATCCCGTGATCACCACCTTGCCCTGCCCTTCGGACTCGATGATCAACGGTGTCCTGGCTGGCATCGCCACCACATCGAACACCACCTGTGCCGCAGCAATCGCCTCACGACTGAACGCCAGCTGTTCAGCCTCAATGCCGCCGGCCATGCCAATCGGTGTCACGTTGATCAGCATGGGTGGGCACAGATCACCCAGTTCAGCCTGCCAACGATACTCACAACTGTCAGCCAGTTGCCGCCCGGCCTGTTCATTGCGCGCAACAATGATGCCCTGCGTAAAGCCAGCATCACGCAACGCACAAGCCACCGCCTTGGCCATGCCGCCACTGCCACGCAGGGCAAACGCGGTGTCTGGCGCCAGTTGATGCTGCTCCAGCAACTGACGTACGGCCAGGTAGTCGGTGTTGTAGGCCTTGAGCTGGCCGCCGTCGTTGACCAGGGTGTTGATCGAGGCAATGGCCGCCGCCGACGGGTCGATCTCGTCGACCAATGCCATACAAGCCTCTTTGTACGGCATCGACACGCCACAGCCACGAATGCCCAGCGCGCGTATCCCGGCCACCGCAGCCGGCAGGTCGTGAGTGGTCATGGCCTTGTAGTAGAAGTCCAGGCCCAGCTGTTGATACAGGTGGTTGTGAAAGCGCACACCAAAGGTGCCGGGGCGACCGGCCAGGGAAATGCACAGAACGGTGTCTTTGCTGGGAACGTGGGGCACTGGATTCTCCTTCGCAATCGATTGCGCATTATGCACCGCCGGGTCGATATCAGTGATGAGCACTATCACCTCGGTCGATTTCAAACCGCCAGCGACGCGACGTAAGGTAGCCCCATGAATCGCAGGAGAGTCCCATGACCCCTATCACCATCATGTCCGTCATCGGCAGCGCCGTTCCTGCCCCGTTCAGAGAACTGGGCCTGCTGGTGGTGTGGTACCTGACTCGCAATGGCGAAACCATTTCCGGGCCTTTGACCTCCCTGAGCGCCGCGCAGTCCCTGGCTTGCCAACTGCAAGACCACAGCCTTCACGCGTAAAAGGCCCACCAGATTCATCGTGCGTTGCTCCGCACAGCCCTTGCCCCGCCTTTTGGTGGGGCTTTTTATTGGCCAACTGCTGTAAGCCACAAGCACCTATCGAAGCGAGGGGAGGTGCCTGACGAGCTTATCTCGGTAGGAGCGGGCTTGCCCCGCGAAACGATGTAGCAAGCAAGCCTCTATCGCGGGGCAAGCCCGCTCCCACTCTGTTTGCGATGCCGATCTCACGCACTGGTTGCGGGACACTGCAATGCTGCCCTAGACGCTCTAGTTGCCAAAGCAAGTAAGGAGACTTCCCCCAAACCCGATTGGAGCGACAAGCCCCGAATCCGGCTTCACACGAAACTCGAGGAGCGGACGGGGTTAACGAACTCAACGGGTGGACACCATAATGGCAAAACGGTATCGTGCACTTATAAATGGTTAGAAATAGAAACTAGATTCGCCCCATTTATCAACCACAATAGTAAGGAAGCTTCATGTCGTCAATAACCGAACTGAAAGACACCATAGACACAAAAACTTTAAATCTTGTGCTTTTGACAATCGCCACCGGCGGAATTTATTCAATACTATGGCTGTACAAAATTCCCCAACGATCGCATCCATTACTAAAAAACCGATTGTAGACGACGCCTACATTATCTGGCTGGCTGTTTGCGTTGGCCTTAGCGGCGTGCTGGCCAGCACCGGCGAGGAAGCGTTTGATATTATTTCTGGCATTTTGACAATTTCCAGCGCGGTGCTCTATATCGTCTGGAGTTTCAAAGCAAGATCGTCGCTTCAAGAATACGCTCTTAACGAGCATAAAATTGATCTTCGCATGAATGCGTTTTACACATTCATTTTCCACGTTTACTACATAAACTACTGCATCAATGACTTGCCAGAAGCTAAACGCAAGCAAGACATTCTCATGAATCACCGGCCTACACAGGCGCAAAACTAACAAAGCCACAAAGAAGGGCACTGGTTTCGTGCCCTCTCTGGCAACGCCAGATACAACCATCCCAGACTTCAAAAGCAAATAAAAGTCCCCCGCCGAATAGCTCTTGGCTATTTGCATGCCCCCAACACTAAATTTGACCTTCAAAATCATCAGGCTGTTTTTTCTTCGCCCGCACCTTCAGTACGACTGCCGACACGCCTATGCCACGATGTGCCTCATGCCAGGCATGCACCTGGCATTCATTGCTGGGCAGCTCGGGCATTCTGTCCAGGTACAGCATTAAATTTCCTTCATCTTTGCCCCAACGATCACAGGCCAATCGACAGACTCTAGGCCATACTCCAGAATGCGAGCGTTTTTTTGGGGGAAAACCCTTGCACAGCCAACGAAATACCAACTTTTAGTGAGCCTCGACGTGAAAACCTCCCTTTCGATTCTAAGCCTGCTGCTGTTGCTCACCAGTACCGCGACTGTCCCTACGGCCACTGCTGCGCAACCCCCTGCCCAAGTGCAACGTGATCCTGCCAAGTTGCACCTGGCCTCCGGCGCTGCTCTGCTGATCGATCTGCAGACCAACAAAGTGCTGTACTCCAACAATGCCGACCGGGTGCTGCCTATCGCCTCGGTGACCAAGCTGATGACCGGCATGGTGGTGCTCGACGCCAAGCAGAACATGGATGAAATGCTCACCATGACCATCGCCCAGAACAAGGAAATGAAAGGCGTGTATTCGCGGGTCCGCCTGGGCAGCCAGCTCAGCCGCCTGGAAACCCTGCAGATCACGTTGATGTCGTCGGAAAACCGCGCCGCTTCGACTTTGGCTCACAACTACCCAGGTGGCTACAACGCCTTTATCAAGGCCATGAACGCGAAAGCCAAAGCCTTGGGGATGAGCAACACCCGTTACGTCGAACCCACCGGGCTGTCGGCCAGCAACGTCTCGACCGCCCGCGATCTGGGCAAACTGCTGATGGCTGCGCGCAATTACCCGATGTTGCGCGCATTGAGCACCACCCGCGAGCGGACGGTGGCGTTCAGCAAACCCAACTACACCCTGGGTTTTCGTAACACCGACCACCTGGTCAACAAAAGCAATTGGGACATCGACCTGACCAAAACCGGCTTTACCAACGATGCCGGCCACTGTCTGGTGCTGCTGACGAAAATGGACAATCGTCCGGTGGCGATGGTGATTCTCGATGCCTTCGGCAAGTACACCCACTTCGCCGACGCCAGCCGGATGCGCCAATGGCTAGAAACCGGCAGCACCAAACCGGCGCCTGCCGTGGCCATGCGCTACAAATCCGACCGTAGCCAGAACCGTCCTGCCGACTGAACACCAGGGCCTGTGCGCGCGGCGCCAGGCCCACCGCCCTTCACGCGCTGGTGCTGACCATGCTGCCCGCACCACCGCCACCACCTTTCAACAGGGCTTCGGCCAGTTGCGCGGTGGCTGTCATGAGTGCGCCCATGGTGGTACTGACCGCTGATTGCGCAGCAGCAACCGCGGTCGCCTTGGCGGTCGCTTCCATCTTGCTGGTCATGATCGACTGCAATTGTTTCTGCTGTTCGGCCAATTGCTTTTTCAGTTTCTCGATCATCTTGCGCAGTTGCTGGATATGAGCCGGCTCGGAGCTCTCACTGCTTTCGCTGGCGGCGCTGGACTGGGCTTTTTTTCCGTCTTGAATACCGGAAAAGCTCAGCGGCGAAGTGCCCGCTTCGCCTTCTGCCGGCACCGCTGGGTTCTGTAGGCCGCCATTGATGCTGACGGTCCCGAGGGTCGCGCTGTTCGCAGCGGCGCCAATGTTCGAAACGGCAGTGATGCCAACCATACGCTGATCTTCCTGTTGATCGATGGGTTTGCCTGTTTATCGGCCAGCACTCGCGCAACTTGAGTGTAGGAGCGGGCTTGTCCCGCGATGCGGTGTGACAGGACGAATGCCATCGCGGGTCAAGCCCGCGCCTACCGGCGGACGTTAGCCTCACCTAAATTTGGCGCCCCGCCACTCGTCCCTCCTGATACCCGAGCTTTGCCCCTGGCACCCCCACGCGCCGGGCAAGCCGTTCCAATCCGCTCAGCGTTGAGATGGCAATGACCAAGACTAAGCCCCGTTCCCGCAAAGCCTTGTATATCGGCTTGCCCCTTGTTCTGGCAGTCGCCGTGGGCGCCGCCGCAACCGGTTATTTCTACACCCAACAGAACGCCGGCTACCCGGGCAAGATCGTTGAGCAAGCCAACGCCCTGCACGAGCACATGCTGTCGTTCGACAGCCATGTCACCGTGCCACTGGACCTGGGCAGCGCCGGTAACGAAATCGACAAGGACGGGCCAGGCCAGTTCGATCTGGTCAAAGCCGGTAAAGGCCGCCTGTCCGGCGCGGCCCTCACCCTGTTCGGCTGGCCAGAGCTGTGGAACGGCCCCAATGCCCCGCACCGCCCGACCCCTGGCTTTGTCGACGAAGCTCGGCATCAGCAGGAAGTGCGTTACAAGATCATCAGCAACATGGTCCGCGACTTCCCCAACCAGGTGGGGATCGCCTACACCCCGGACGATTTCCGTCGACTCAACGGCGAAGGCAAGTTCGCGATCTTCATCAGCATGCTCAACGCCTACCCGCTGGGCCACGACTTGTCGCAGCTGGACCTGTGGACAGCGCGTGGCATGCGCATGTTCGGTTTCAGCTACACCGGCAACAACGACTGGGCCGACTCCTCGCGGCCGCTGCCATTTTTCAACGACACCGCCGATGCCCTCGGCGGCCTGTCACCGCTGGGCGAACAAGCGGTCAAGCGCCTCAACGCGCTGGGCGTGATCATCGATGTCTCGCAGATGTCGACCCTGGCGCTGGAGGATGTCGCCCGCCTCAGCCGTACCCCGATGGTTGCCTCACACTCGGCGCCGCGCGCACTGGTAGATATTCCGCGCAACCTCAGCGACAAAGAAATGCAGCTGATCAAAGACAGTGGCGGCGTGATCCAGGTGGTGGCCTTCGGCACCTACCTCAAGCCCTTGAGCAAGCCAACCCTGGACAAGCTCGAAGCCATGCGCGCCAAGTTCGACCTGCAACCGCTGCAAGGCCTGGCCAACGCGCTGATGCCGGGCGATGCGGTAATCGCCATCTGGCCTGAGTCGCGCTTTGGCGAATACGCCGGCAGCCTGTACGGCATCGTCGACGAAGAACCGAAAGCTACCCTCAAAGACTTTGCCGACGCCATCGACTACACGGTGAAAAAGGTCGGCATCGACCATGTCGGCATCAGCTCCGATTTCAACGACGGCGGCGGCGTCAATGGTTGGAAGGATGTCAGCGAAATCCGCAACGTCACCGCCGAACTGCTCACCCGCGGCTATTCCGAAGCCGATATTGCCAAGCTCTGGGCCGGGAACTTCCTGCGCGTCTGGGAGCAGGTACAGAAAGCCGCACACCCTGTCGCCAGCACCACTCAGCCTTGATCTGGACGCCCTTTCATGACCCATCGCCGTACCTTTTTGAAACACGCAGGCCTGCTCGCGGCCAGCCTGCCTTTGCTACCCCAGGCCCTGGCCGCAAACCCTGCACTGCCGCTGAACGGCGCAGACAAGTGGCGCAACCTGCGCCAACTGTTCCCGCAGACGCCTGAGGTGATTCATTTCTCCAACTTTCTGATCACCACCCACCCGAAACCGGTGCAGGACAGCATCGACCATTACCGCGCCGAGCTGGACCGCAACCCGGCCAAGTGGATGGACTGGCACAGCCAGTCGGAATGGAAGCGTGAAGCCGAAGTACGCGACTGGGCGGCCCGCTACCTGGAGGTCAAACCCCGGCAGATCGCCCTGACCGGCAGCACCACCGAAGGCCTGGGCATGATCTATGGCGGCCTGCAGCTGGCCGCACATCAGGAAATCCTCACCACCGAACACGAACACTATTCGGCCAACACCACCTTCGACCTGCGCGAAAAGCGCCAGGGCACCAAGGTACGCAAACTGCGCCTGTTCGATGACCCATGGAACATCTCCACCGACCAGGTGCTAAGCACTATTGACCAGGCCATCCGCCCCGAAACCCGCGTGCTGGGCATGACCTGGGTGCACTCAGGCAGCGGCGTCAAATTGCCCATTGGCCAGATCGGCGAGCTGGTGCGCAAGCACAACCGCAACCGTGACGAACAGAGCCGCATCATCTTCGTGGTCGACGGTGTGCATGGCTTTGGCGTCGAGAACATGCGCTTTGCCGAGCTGAATTGCGACTACTTTATCGCCGGCACCCACAAGTGGATGTTCGGCCCGCGCGGCACCGGGCTGATCTGCGCCGCCACGGAAAAAATGCCAGCCCACCTGGTGCCGACCTTTGCCACCTTCTCCGAAGACGAAGACTTCGCCACCATCATGACCCCTGGCGGCTACCACAGCTTTGAACATCGCTGGTCGGTGGGCAAGGCCTTCGAGCTGCACCTGCAACTGGGCAAGGCCGATGTGCAAGCGCGTATTCATCAGCTCAACGACTACTTCAAACAACGGGTGCTGGACCTGCCGCAGTTGCAGCTGGTGACCCCGCTCAGCAGCGAGCATTCGGCCGGCTTCACCTTCTTCCGGGTCAAAAAGCAGGAAGACCAGGACCCGTATGCCAACTACCTGATCGAAAACAAGGTGATGGTCGATGCCGTCTATCGCGATGCCGGCCCGGTGATCCGCACCGCGCCGGGGCTGCTGAACAACGAGCAGGAAATCGATCGCGCCCTTGCCCTGCTGCAAAAAAAATTATGAACCCATCAACGCAAGGAACCGCACGATGTCCATGAACCTGTCACGCCCGTTGGCACTGCTGGGCCTGCTCGGCTGCCTGCTCGCCACCCCCGCCTATGCCGCTCACGAGCACAAGCCCGGCGAGGTGTTCAAAGACTGCAAAGACTGCCCGGAAATGGTCGTGCTACCCGCCGGTAGCTTCCAGATGGGCAGTCCGGACAACGAAGTCGGGCGTCAGCCCGACGAGGGCCCGATGCACCTGGTGACGTTCAGCGACACCTTCGCCATCAGCCGTTTTCATGTCACCGCCGGTGAATGGCAGGCGTACCTGAAACAGACCGGCACGGTGATTGCCGACGGCGACGACCGCCCTGGCCGACGCTGCACCAACAGCATCCCCAGCTACAAGATCGACCCGAAAACCGCCGACCGTCACCCTGCCGTGTGCATGAGCTACAAAGACATCGAGGGCTATGTGGCCTGGCTGTCGAAAAAAACCGGCCACACCTACCGGATGATCAGCGAGGCCGAGCGCGAATATGCCGCCCGTGCCGGCAGCACCGGCCCCTTCCCGTTCCCCATGGACCCGGGCGCCGACTACGAAATCAGCCAGCACGCCAACGTCTACGGCCCTAAGGACGGCTTCAGCTACACCGCCCCGGTAGGCAGCTTTGCGCCCAACGCCTTCGGGGTGTACGACATGCATGGCAACGTCTACGAATGGACCGCCGACTGCTACCACGACAGTTACGTCGGCGCACCCAGCGATGGCAGCGCCTGGAAAGAACCTCACTGCGAACTGATGCAATTGCGCGGTAATGACTGGGGCGAGGCACCGGTGTTCTCGCGTTCCGCCAATCGCAACCAAACCTACCCTGAAGATCGCGGCGACTGGATCAGTTTCCGCGTCGTGCGCGAATTGCACGCTGACAACAACGCTAAATTCCACGGCTGACGGCTCGTTCTATCGGTGTACGTGTGCAGGACCCGGGCGCCGCCAGGCGCCCCACCTCCGACAACCCGAGGAATTGCCCCATGAGCCAGAACCGCACCCGCGAAACCCTCCACGACCTGATCGGCGTAGGCTTCGGCCCCTCCAACCTGGCCCTGGCCATTGCCCTGGAAGAACTGGCCGAAACCAACGGCTACGCCCTCGATGCGCTGTTCATCGACAAACAGCGCGACTACCGCTGGCACGGCAACACCCTGGCCACGCAAAGCGAATTGCAGATTTCCTTCCTCAAAGACCTGGTGTCCCTGCGCAACCCCACCAGCCCCTACAGCTTCGTCAATTACCTGCACCAGAAGCAGCGCCTGGTCGACTTCATCAACCTCGGCACCTTCTACCCTTGCCGCCTGGAGTACAACGACTACCTGCGCTGGGCCGCCGACCATTTCGCCACCCAGGCGGTGTATGGCGAAGAAGTGCTGCGCATCGAGCCGGTGCTGGACGCCGGCCGCATCAAGCACCTGGCGTTGATCTCGCGTGACGGCAACGGCCAGGAGCAACGGCGCCTGACCCGCTCTGTGGTGGTCGGCACCGGCGGCACCCCGAAAGTACCCGCCACCTTCGCCGCGTTCAAAGGCGACCCACGAGTGTTCCACCATTCGCGCTACCTGAGCAGCCTGGCAGCCCTGCCCTGCGCCGAAGGCAAGCCGATGCGCATCGCTATTATCGGTTCCGGGCAGAGCGCCGCCGAAGCGTTCATCGACCTCAACGACAGCTACCCGTCGGTGAAGGTCGACATGATCGTGCGTGCCTCGGCCCTCAAGCCTGCCGACGATAGCCCGTTCGTCAACGAGGTGTTCGCCCCGGAATACACCGACCTGGTGTTCAACCAGTCGCAGGCTGAGCGCAAGAAGCTGATCGACGAGTACCACAACACCAACTACTCGGTGGTCGATATCGACCTGCTCGAGCGCATCTACGGCATTCTCTACCGCCAGAAAGTCGCGCATCAGTTCCGTCACGCCGTGCTCTGCCGTCGCCAGGTGGACAGCGCCACCGCCACCGCACAAGGCATCGAACTGACCCTGCAAGACCTCGCCACCCACCAGTTGCAGACCCACCGCTACGACGCGGTAATCCTCGCCACCGGCTACGAGCGTCGCTCGCACCGCGAGCTGCTGGCGCCGCTGCAACAGCACCTGCACGACTTCGTGGTCGACCGCGACTACCGCGCCCTGGCCAGCGACGACCTGCAGGCAGCGGTCTACCTGCAAGGCTTCTGCGAGAACTCCCACGGTCTGAGCGACACCTTGCTCTCGGTGCTGCCAATGCGCGCCAACGAGATCGGCCAGTCGTTGTACCAGGCGCTGTCGAGCCAGCGTCCCGCGCTGCGTGAAGCCGCGGCAATGACCGGCGCCTGAGCGCCTCCGCGCCCGTATTCGAGGACGTTTCATGAGTTCGACCAAGGCTACTTCCCGTGAACTGCTGGCGATCCTGCGCCCGCTGCTGCCAATGCTGGCGATATCCATTGTGCTGGGCATTGTCGGTGGCCTGAGCGTCACCGCGCTGCTGGCCCGGATCAACGCGCTGATGCACAGCGGCGACACCATCGGCAGTGCGGTGATGCTCGGCTTTGCCGGGCTCTGCGCCCTGGCGCTGGGCTGCGCGATCGCTTCGAACATCGGCACCAACTATGTCGGCCAGCACGTGATTGCGCGCCTGCGTATTTCGTTGGGCGGCAAGGTGCTGTGCGCGCCGATCGAGCAACTGGAGCGCTACCGCAGCCACCGCTTGATCCCGGTGCTGACCCACGACATCGACACCGTCAGCGACTTCACCTTCGGGCTGCCGCAGTTGATTGTGTCGCTGACCGTGACCCTCGGTTGCCTCGGCTACCTGGCATTACTCGACCTGTCGCTGTTCCTGATCACCGCCACCGCTGTGGTGCTCGGTTGCATTGCCCAGTACGTGGCGCGCGGCTACGGCATGAGCGGTTTCGAGGCAGCGCGTGAAGAGGAAGACCAGCTGCAGAAGTACTACCGCAGCATGGCCGAGGGCGCCAAGGAACTGCGCATGCACCGCCAGCGTCGCCGCAACCTGTACCAGCAGCAGGTGGTGCCGACGGTGCAGCGCATCGCCGCGCTGCAGATTCGCTCGGTGAACATCTTCCTCAGCGCCAGCACCTTTGGCTCGCTGCTGTTTTTCATCGTCATCGGCTTGTGCCTGGCCGTGCAAACCTGGGGCACTGCGGTGCCGGCCGATGTGCTCAGCGGCTTCGTCATGACCCTGCTGTTCATGAAAGGCCCGATGGAATCGGTACTCAGCCTGCTGCCGCTGATCAGCCGCAACAGCGTGGCGCTCAAGCGCATTGCCGAGATGAACGCCAGCTTCTCCACCCCCGAGCCGTTCCTGCTGCCCGACCGCGAGACCGCACCGCGCCAGGCCCTGCACAGCCTGGAGCTGCGCGACGTTGCCTATGCCTTCCCCAGCGTCGACGGTTTGCCGCCGTTTACCATAGGCCCGTTCAACCTCAAGGTCGAACCGGGTGAACTGCTGTTTATCGTCGGCCACAACGGCAGCGGCAAAACCACCCTGATCAAACTGCTGCTGGGCCTGTACTCACCGCAGGCCGGCGAGGTACTGCTCAATGGCCGCGAGGTCGGTGCCGATCAGCGCGACGACTACCGCCAGTTGTTCACCACGGTGTTCGCCGACTTTTTCCTGTTCCAGGAATTGCTCGAGCGTAAAGGCGTGCTGCCGGAGCACACCCAGGCCTACCTGGAGCGCCTGGAGCTGGCGCATAAAGTGACCATCCGCGATGGCGCCCTGAGCACCACCGACCTTTCGACCGGCCAACGCAAACGCCTGGCGCTGCTGCATGCCTGGCTCGACGAACGCCCGGTGCTAGTGTTCGACGAATGGGCCGCCGACCAGGACCCGGCCTTTCGCAAGGTGTTCTACACCGAGCTGCTGCCTGACCTCAAACGCCAGGGCAAAACCGTCATCGTCATCTCCCACGACGACCGCTACTTCGACCTCGCCGACCAATTGATCGAGGTCCGTGGTGGCCAGCTCCATCCTCTGACCGAACGCGCCTGAGCCCTCAGGCGCGCGATTTCACCTGGCAGTGAAAAAGTTTTTCCGGTTTTTACCAGGCGATGCGTCTCTTAAACACGAACAACTCTCATTCACTTAAAATAAGTTCCTTCAAAGGAAACGCGATGTCTGTCAAACACACGCTGTCACCGCTGGCCCTGGCCCTTATGCTGCCCTGCGCAGCCATCGTCCAGGCGCAGGAAATCAACCTGAACATCCCGTCGCAGCCACTGGGTTCGGCCTTGCAGGCACTGGGTCAGCAGAGCAACCTGCAGATCCTCTTCAGCCCGGACACCGTGAGCGGCAAACGCTCCACGGCGATCAACGGCCGTTACGAGCCGCAACAGGCACTGCGCATGCTGCTGCAGGGCACTGGCATTCGCTACACCCTCGACGGCACTCAGGTCACCCTGCAAGGCCCGTCGAGCGGCGACGCTCTGGAGTTGGGGAACGTCCAGATCGACGGCAAGGCTTACAGCGCCATGTCTGAAGGCACGCACTCGTATGCGGCCCAGGCCGTGACCATTGGCAAAGGCACCGAGCGCCTCAAAGACATCCCGCAGTCGGTGACCGTGGTCACCCGTCAGCGCATGGATGACCAGAACATGAACAACCTGCAGGACGCGATGCGCCAGGTCACCGGCGCTACCATCAAGACCTACAACACCGGCTCCAGCCTCAACGACGTGTACATGCGCGGTTTCCTGGTTGACCAGGTGCAGGTCGATGGCGTTTCGCAGATCACCGGCCAGGGCGACATGGCCACCAGTTTCGACCTGGCCATGTACGACCGCGTCGAAGTGCTGCGCGGCCCGGGCGGCCTGTATGCCGGTTCCGGTGAACCCGCCGGTACCATCAACCTGGTCCGTAAACGCGCCCTGAACAAGTTCGCCCTCAATGGCGAGCTCGGTGCCGGTTCCTACGACCACTACCGCAGCATGATCGACGTCACCGGCCCGCTGAACGACGCTGGTACCGTTCGCGGCCGCGCCGTCGCCGCCTACGAGAACAACAAATCGTACGTCGACTACGTGCAGAACGAGCGCCCGATGTTCTACGGTCGCCTGGAAATGGACCTGAACCCGGACACCACCCTGGCGTTCGGCGGCGCCTACCAGAAGAACAACTCCACCCCGGCGTTCGGCCTGCCCGCCTATGCCGACGGCACCCTGCTCGACGTGTCGCGCTCGCGTTATGTCGATGCCAAGTGGAACCAGATGAAGGAAGAGACCTGGGAGGCGTTCTCCGAACTCGACCATGCGCTGGATGACGGCGGCCAGTGGAAAACCTCGCTGACCTACCGCGACGCGCGCACACCGAACCGCCAGTTCAGCTGGACCACCTGGGTCGTCGACCCAGCAACCAACCTGGCCGAGTCGTCGATGTATTCCTATTACACCCGGATCAAAACCCTGGGCCTGGACAGCTTCGTCACCCGGCCATTCACCTTTGCCGGTCGTACCCACGAGTTCACCCTCGGTGGCGAATACCAGCACCTGGACAAAGCGTTCACCTACGGCTCGGTCGACATCAACCAGGATGGCTGGGCAGACAGCTTTCCCACCGGCATCGATGGCGCCAACAACCTGCCGCACCTGGACATGCCGCATACCCAGTTCAACTATTCCAAGAGCCATCAATACGGCGTCTATGGCCGTACCAAGCTCAACATCACCGACGAGCTGGACGTGATCCTCGGTGCGCGCACCACCTGGTTCGATGCCGACGCCAAAAACCACAACACCTTCTTCCAGAACTTCGGCGAGCCATCTACCGAAATCAATGCCAAGGTCATTCCGTATGGTGCCATCACCTACAAGCTGACCCCGGACCTGTCGGCCTATGCCAGCTACACCGAGGTGTTCAAACCGCAGAGCGATACCGACGCCACCGGCAATTCGATGGTTGGCCCGCACAAGGGCAAACAATATGAAGTGGGCCTGAAACAGGAGCTGCTCGATGGCCGCCTGAATGCGTCGCTGGCAATGTTCCAGATCTTCGACGAAAACCGCTCGCAGTGGAACGGCGTGAACGGTTACGAAGCCAGCGGCAAGGCGCGTAGCCAGGGCTGGGAAACCGAGCTGACCGGCAACCTGACCGACAACTGGAGCATCGTCACCGGTTACGCCTTCACCATGACCAAGTTGCTGGAAGACGACACCACCAACAACGTGGAAAAGGGCAGCCAGTTCAGCACCATCACACCGAAGCACAACTTCAACCTGTGGACCAAGTACGAATTCCTCGACGGTGCACTGAAGGGCTTCCATGTGGCCGGTGGTACCCGGGTGGTCAGCGAGACCTCCTACACCCGCAGTGGTGTTGACTTCGTGCAGCCTGGCTATGCCGTTTCCACGGCCCAGGTCGGCTACAAGTTCAACGAGAACCTGAGCTCTACCCTGACGGCCAACAACATCTTTGACCGCAAGTACTACGACCGCGTCGACAGTGCCTGGGGTTCGAACTTCTATGGCGATCCACGTAACCTGACCCTGACCTTGCGCGCTTCGTACTGATTTGGCGTCCCCATCGCGGGGCAAGCCCGCTCCTACCGAACCGGTGGGAGCGGGCTTGCCCCGCGATGCTGTTTCAGCCCCGCAACCGCTCGCCAATCAACCCTGCCAACGTCACCAACATCCCCGGCACCTCGCCCACCACCTCGCCCATGCGGGCAAAGTCATGGGTCATCCCGGCCTTGACCTCGCAGCTGATTTCCAACCCCGCCCTCCGCAGCCGTTCGGCATACGCCAGCCCTTCATCCAGCAACGGGTCGTACTCGGCCAACCACAACAACGTCGGCGCCAGTTGGCCCGGAAGCGGCGCGTAGATCGGTGAAAAGCGCCAGTCGAGCCGATCCGCCACCTCACGCTCGTACAACTGGTAAAACCAACGCAACGATTCCTTCTCCAACAGATACCCTTCAGCAAAGCGCTCCAGCGACGGCCGCTCCTGCGCCGCATCGAGTACCGGATACAGCAGCACCTGCACGCGCGGCTGCAAGGGCAACTGCTGCGGCATCAACGCCGCACGCATCGCCAGCGCCGCCACCAGGCTGCCTCCCACGCTGTCACCGGCCAACGCCACCCGTGCCGCATCCAGCCCATGCCGGGCGCCCTCGCTCAGCAGCCACAACGCCACATCTTCGGCATCGTTGAAGGCGGTCGGGAACTTGTGTTCCGGTGCCAGGCGGTAATCCGCCGACACCACCGCAAAATCACCGGCCAAGGCCAAACGTCGGCACAAGGTGTCATGGGAATCCAGGCTGCCGACCACATAACCACCGCCGTGGAAGTACAGCAGCACCGGGCGCGGCGCCAACTCGGCTACCGCACGCTGGTAACAGCGCGCTGCCAGTTGCTGGCCGTCACGGCTGGGAATGATCAGTTGCGTGACCTCCAACTGCCCCACCGGCGTGCTGTCGAGCAGCAACGAGGTGTTGTCGAACTGCCGCCGAGCTTCCTTCGGCGTAAGCTCGTGCATGGGCTGGCTCTTGCCGGTCAGACGACCCAGTTCGACCAGTTCGAGAAATCCTTCAATATCGGGGTGCAATGGCATTGTTCGGCCTCCAGAAAAAACCACGCTCGACTCACTAACGTAAGTCGAGCGTGGCTATTTACTGCAACGTGCCGAATCGACGGCTCAGCCTTCGGTAACCACCTCGGTTTCCAGGCTCGCCAACAGCCCTTGCAGGCAGTCTGCCTGATGCAGGATGTCGTAATGGCTGGCCTGCACCACCTGGGTTTGCACGATGCGCGTTTGCTGCGCTTCCAGCGCGGCACGCTCGGCAGTCGGGTTGCCGCTGGCCCACCAGCAGCGTAACGGCGCGCGCACCTGCGGCAACGCTGCCAGCTCACGCGACAGCTGTTTGAGGCGTTCGCTGACGACAAAGGTGTGCACCAGTTCTTCAGCCCCCAGCAAGGCATAGCCTCCCGCCTGATCAGGCTGACGCTGAATCACCCCGGCGATCAGCTCGGGCACCTGCTGCGCGTCGATGCGCTGATGCCCTGCCAGCACCGGCTCTACGGCCGCCGCGTCCATGCCCAGGGTGGCGCAGAGGAAAGCTTGCAGATCCGCGCGCCAATCGTCGTCGCCGTGCTGTGTTTCCAGCGGCACATAGCTGTCGATCAAGCCCAGCCAGCGTACCGCCTGGCCCTGAGCCTCCAGCGCCCGGGCCACCAGCACCGCGAGGGCACCGCCGAGCGACCAGCCGGCCAGGTGATACGGGCCCTGCGCCTGCTTGGCGCGGATGGTAGCGGTGTAATCGAGGGCCATCTGTTCCAGCGAGCGGTCCTGCCACTGGCGGTCCAGCAACATCCGGCACTGCACGCCATACACCGTACGCTGCCCTTCCAGGCGCCGCGCCAGTGGCTCGTAGTCGAACACGGTGCCGAAACCGGCATGCAGGCAGAACAACGGCGCGCTGTCGGCCACCGGCTGATTGAGCAGCAACAGGGCCTGCGGCGCTTGCGCGGTGTGGGGCTGCTCGGCTGTGAGATCTGCAATGGTGGGCTTGGCCATCATGTCGCGCAGCTTCAGCTCGAAGCCCAGCTCTGGCATCGCCCGCACCCGCGAGATCACCTTCAAGGTGCGCAGCGAGTCGCCGCCCAGCTCGAAGAAGTTGTCGGTGATACCGACCTGCTCGATGCCCAGCACCTGCTGCCAGATCTGCACCAGCGCTGCTTGCAGCGGCGTGCCTGGGGCGACGTGCTCACGGGCAGCGAAGTCCGGATCGGGCAGTGCTTTTCGGTCCAGCTTGCCGTTGGGGGTCAGCGGGAACTGCGCCATCACCACCACTTGGGCGGGCACCATGTAGTCCGGCAGGCTCTCGCGCAGGGCTTGCAACAGGCGGCGGTCAAGCCCGGCCTCGGCAGCGGCAACCACGTAACCGATCAACTGACGGCCTTGCGCGCTGTCGCGCACCACCACCAGGGCATCCTTGATACCCGCCTGCTCGCGCAGCCGTGCCTCGATCTCGCCCAGCTCGATGCGGAAGCCCCGCACTTTGACCTGATGATCGACCCGGCCAACGTAATCCACCACACCATCACTGCGCATGCGCACCAGGTCGCCGGTGCGGTACAAACGTGAACCCGGCTCGCCATACGGGTCGGCGATGAAGCGTTCGGCGGTTTGCTGGCGATGCTGATGGTAGCCGCGAGCGACGCCTTCAGCGCCGATGTACAACTCACCGACGAAGCCTGTCGGCAACGGATTGAGATCGCCATCGAGGACGTACAAGGTACGCACACCGACTGCTTTACCGATCGGTGCGTACATGGCTTCGCAACTGCCCGCCAGTGGGGTCTTCCACAGCAGCGGGGTGACCACGGTTTCGGTTGGGCCGTAGCCGTTGACCAGGTACTTCGGCGCCAGGCTGCGTTTGACCCGTTCGAAGGTCGCATCAGGCACCGCATCACCGCCAAAGCAATAGACTCGCACCGGCGGCGCCACACCAAGGGATTCGGCGTGTTCGGCCAATTCCAGCAGGTAGGCTGGAGGGAAACAGGCCACGGTGATGCGCTGGCGGGCGAGCACCTCAAGCGTCTGCTCGGCCGTCCACAGGCTGTTGTCACGGATCACCAGGGTCGAGCCACTGATCAGCGCGGTCATCCAGCGCTCATGGGCGCCATCGAAGGCAAACGACATGAAGTGCAGTTCGCGCTCGTTGCTGTCCATCTCGTACAGTGCGGCGATCGCCTGCACATGCATGCTGATCGGGCCATGGGAAACGGCCACGCTCTTCGGCTTGCCGGTGGAACCCGAGGTGTAGATCAGATACGCCAGCCCCTGAGCGTCGACCTCTGGCAGGACCGAAGCATCAACGTCTGTGCCCAGATCCAGTTGATCCACCGCCAGGCACTCCACCGAGGCCTCGACACTGACCCGCGCCTGCAACCGCTGCTGGGTAAGCAGCACGCTCATGCCAGCATCGGCCATCATGTAGCGCAGGCGTTCGGCCGGGTAGTCCGGGTCCAGCGGCACGTAGGCGCCGCCACTTTTAAGCACGGCCAGCAGCGACACCACCAGCTCCAGCGAGCGCTCCATGAACACGCCGACCACGGTTTCCGCACCGACACCCAGTGCGCGCAATTGCACGGCCAGGGCATTGGCACGGCGCTCGAGCGTGGCGTAGTCGAGCACGTCGTCTCCCAGCACCAGGGCCGGGTGCGTTGGCTGAGTTTGGGCACGCCGCGCGATCAAGCGGTGCACCGGGATCGCTGGCTGCGGCGCTGGAGCCGCTTGCAATTGCAGCGGCTGACCTGCCACCAAACCCAGGCAGCCGACCGCCTGCGCAGGGTCGTCACACAGGCGCTGCATCAGGCTTTCCATATGCCCGCGCAACTGCTCCACGGTGGCCAGGTCGAACTGCTCGCACTGGTGCATGTATTCGATGCGCAAGCCGCCATCATCGACGCTGACCATCAAGTCCATGGCAAAGCTGGTCAGGCCGAAGTCAGAAACGTCTTCAAAGCGCAGCGACTCGCCGTCCCACTCGCGCAGGGTGCGGTCCACCGGCTGGTTCTCGAACACGATGATGCTGTCGAATAGCGCCTGCCCGCCCTGCCCGGCCCAGCGTTGGATATCACTGAGCGGGGTGTGCTGATGGTCGCGGATCTGCAGGTTGTAGGCCTGCACCTCGCGCAGCCAGTCACCCACCGCTTGCTCCGTCGGCACCGTGCTGACCACCGGCAAGGTATTGATGAACAGGCCGAGCATCTGCTCGGAACCTTCCAGGGTTTCCGGGCGGCCCGACACGGTGGCGCCAAAGGTCACCGTGCGCTGGCCGCTGTAGCGCTGCAGCAACAGCAGCCAGGCCGCCTGTACCAGGGTGTTGAGGGTGACCCGCTGGCTTTGCGCGAACTGCGTCAGGCGTGCGGTCTGGTCGCCATCGAGCTGGGTGTACAGCGCACGGTAGCCTTCACCCGGTGCCTTCACCGGCAGCGCGCGGGCCAGATGGGTCGGGCCTTCCAGCTCAGCCAGGCGAGCCTTCCAGAACGCTTCGCTGCGGGCCGGGTCCTGCTGCTTGAGCCAACCGATGTAGTGGCGGTATTCGGCCACCGGCGGCAACGCTTCGCCACTGTAGTGTCGCAACACGTCGCCGATCAGTCGCGAGACGCTCCAGCCGTCCATGAGGATGTGGTGGTAAGTCCAGATTAGCCGGTAGCGTGCCGCGTCGGTGCGCACCAGCAGCACGCGCAGCAGCGGTGCACGGCCGAGGCTGAAGTCGTTTGCGCGCTCGCTGTCGGCCAGCTCGCGCAGCGCCTGGGCAGTGTCGTCGCGCTCGCGCCAGTCGAGCAGCGTCAGCAGCGCCGGCGCGTCGCGCAGCACCACCTGCAGCGGCTCTTTCTCGCCCTCCCAGAGGAACGCCGTGCGCAGGATCGCATGCTGGGTGGCCACTGCCTGCCATGCTGCCTGCATGCGCTCTGGGTCGGCACCGACCACACCGACTTCGATCTGGTTGACGTACAGGCCGTCGTCACCGTCCTGCAGCGAGTGGAACAGCATGCCCTGCTGCATCGGCGACAGCGGATACGCGTCTTCCACCTGTTCGGCGCTCAGGCCCAGGGCCTGCAGCTGCGCGCTGTCGAGTGTCACCGAGGCGAGTGCCGGAGCGGGAGCAGGTTCCGCCTCAGCCTGCCCGGCAACCTGCGCCAGCGCGGCGATGGTCGGGTGGCTGAATACCTGTTTCGGAGTGATCGCCAGGCCCAGCTTGCGTGCCAGACCCACGGCCTGAATCGAGACGATGGAGTCACCGCCCAGTTCGAAGAAGTCGTCTTCGATGCCGATGTCCTGACGTTCGAACAGCGCCTGCCAGATCGCCAGCAGGCTCGCCTCCAGCGCCGTACGTGGCGCACTGCCCTGTTGGCTGCGCACCTGCGGGACCGGCAGGCGACGCCGATCAAGTTTGCCGTTGGCGGTGACCGGCATCGCCTCCAGTTCGATCAATTGTGCCGGTTGCATGTGCTCGGGCAGGCGTTCTGCCAGGGCCGCCTTCAAGGCATCGAGCGAATAGCCGTGCGCATGCGGCACCAGGTAGGCCACCAGTTGCTTGCTTTTGCCGATGTCCAGTGCCAGCACCACCGCTTCGCCAACTCCCGGTTGCTCCAGCAGTGCCGCCTCGATTTCACCCAGTTCGATGCGCAGGCCGCGAATTTTCACTTGGTGGTCGATGCGCCCGACGTATTCGATTACGCCATCGGCGCGGTAACGGGCCAGGTCGCCGGTGCGATACAAACGCTCACCGGCAGCGAACGGCGAAGCGACAAAGCGCTCGGCGGTCAGCCCTGGGCGCCGGTGGTAACCACGGGCCAGCCCGACACCGCCCAGGTACAGCTCGCCGATACAGCCTGCCGCCTGCAGTTGCAAGCTGCTGTCCAGCACATAGGTTTGCAGGTTGGCGATCGGTTGGCCGATCGGTACGCTGTGGCTGCCATCGTCGCGGCAGGTCCAATGGGTGACGTCAATTGCCGCCTCGGTCGGGCCGTACAAGTTGTACAGCGCGGCCCACGGCAGCACGCGCAACAGCTGGCGTTGCAGTTCGGCTGGCAGCGCCTCGCCGCTGCAGATCACCTGACGCAGGCTGGCGCAGCTGGCCACGCCGTCGTCGCGGACAAAGGCCTGCAGCATCGACGGCACAAAGTGCAGGGTGCTGACCTGATGACGCTTGATCAACGCCACCAAGGCTGCCGGATCGCGGTGCGCCCCCGGTTCGGCGAGCGCCAGACGCGCACCGACCATCAGCGGCCAGAAGAACTCCCACACCGACACGTCAAAACTGAATGGGGTTTTCTGCAGCACCGTGTCGCCAGCACCGATCGGGTACGCCGCCTGCATCCACACCAGGCGGTTGTACAAGGCATCGTGGCGGTTGGCAGCGCCCTTGGGTCGCCCGGTAGAGCCCGAGGTGTAGATCATGTAGGCCAGCCCGGCGCCGTCCAGCATCAGCGCCAGGTTGGCGTCATCGCCGTGGCTCAGGTCCAGCTGATCCAG
The DNA here is from genome assembly GCF_052147955.1 of Pseudomonas sp. NUPR-001. NCBI lineage: Bacteria > Pseudomonadati > Pseudomonadota > Gammaproteobacteria > Pseudomonadales > Pseudomonadaceae > Pseudomonas > Pseudomonas sp. NUPR-001. The sequence goes on along the minus strand of NZ_CP197353.1, from coordinate 2,106,612 downwards.
GCACAGCACCTGCACCCCGGCCTGCAGAGGCAAGCGCTCGCGCAGATCACTGTGGGTCAGCAGCAGGTTGATGCCGCTGTCCTCGATCATGTAGGCCAGGCGCTCGTCCGGGTAGTCCGGGTCCAGCGGCACGTAGGCGCCGCCGGCCTTGAGGATGGCGAGCAAGCCAATCACCAGCTCCAGCGAGCGCTCGGCGGCAATCCCCACCAGCACCTCAGGGCCGACCCCCTGCTCGCGCAGGCGCCGTGCCAGGCGGTTGGCGCGCTGGTTGAGTTCGGCATAGCTCAGTTGCTGGTCGCCGAACACCAGGGCTGGCGCGTGCGGGGTGCGTTCGGCCTGTAGCTCGAACAGGCGCTGCACGGGCTGCATGGCCGGGTAAGCCACGGCAGTAGCGTTCCAGCTCTGCAGTTGCTGCTCACGCTCCGGCGCTGCCAGCAGCTCCAGGCGGCCGAGCAGCTCCTCCGGCGCTGCGGCCATGGCCAGCAGCAAGTTGCACAGGTGCTGGTGCACACGGGCAATGAAGTCATCGCTGAAGGCGGCGTGGGCGTAGTTGTAACGCAGCGACAGGCGCGCGCCGAAGTCGGCCGAAATGGTCAGCGGGAAGTGCGTCTGTTCGCGGCCTTCGACGTCGAGGATGCGCAGGCCGGTGTCCGGCCCCTGTTGCAGGGCTTCGGCCAGCGGGTAGTTCTCGAACACCAGCAAGGTGTCGAACAGGTTGCCCTGCCCGGCCAGGCGCTGCACCTCGGCCAGCGGCGTGTGCTCGAACTCGCGCAGGCTCAGGTTCTGCGCCTGGATCGCCTGCACCCACTGCACCACACACTGCTGCGGGTGCGGGCTGGCAATCACCGGCAAGGTGTTGATGAACAGGCCCAGTTGCTGCTCGATACCCGGCAGTTCCACCGGGCGCCCGGCGACGGTGGCGCCGAAGGCCACGCAGTCCTGTCCGCTGTAGCGCTGCAACAGCAACAGCCAGGCCGCCTGCAGCAGGCTGTTGAGGGTGACCTTGTGTTGGCGGGCGAACTGGCCGAGGCGCTCGCTGGCGGCCTGGTCGAGCACCTGGAAGTACTCACCGAAACCAGCGGCGGCGACGCCTTGCGTGCAGTTGGCCAGCAGCGTCGGCTCTTGCAGTTCACCCAGCTGGGTTTTCCAGAAGGCCTCCGCCGCTTGTGGGTCCTGGGCGGCGAGCCAGGCCATGTAATCGTGATAGCGCCCAGCGGCAGCGGCCGGGGTTATGCCGGCGTAGCGCTGCATGACTTCGCCGAGCAACTGCGAGGTGCTCCAGCCGTCGAGCAGAATGTGGTGGTGGGTGACGATCAGGTGGTAGCGCTGGGCATCGGTACGCAACACATTGACCCGCAGCAGCGGTGCTGCGGCCAGGTCAAAACCGCGCTGGCGATCGGCCTCGGCGAAAGCGTCCAGGGCGCTGCGCGGCTGACCCTGGAAGTCAGCCAGCAGCAGCGGCAGTTCGACCTGACGGCGAATCAACTGCAGCGGTTGCTTGTAGCGATCGCCCCAGAGGAAGCTGGCGCGCAGCGTGTCATGGGCGTCCAGCGTGGCCTGCCAGGCCTGACGCAGCGCCTCCAGTTGCAAGCCCTCGACATCCAGGCGCAACTGATGCACATAGGCACCGGGCTCCTCGTCGTACAGGCTGTGGAACAGCATGCCCTGCTGCATCGGCGACAGCGGGTACAGGTCTTCGATGGCACTGGCAGGCAGCGCGAGGTTATCCAACTGCTGCTGGCTGAGCCTGGCCAACGGCACGTCAGACGGGGTCAGCCCGCCGTCGCTGGCCAGGCAGTGGGCGATCAGTGCGCGCAGAGCCTGAGCGTAGGCATCGGCCAGCGCCTGCACCTGCGCGACCTCGAAACGGCGCGGGTCGAACGACCAACTCAGGCGCAGTTGGCCTTCGTAGACCTGACCGTTGATGCTCAGCCCTTCGAGCACCGTGCTGCCCGGTGCCTGCTCGTTGCCGCCGCTTTCCAGCGCCGGTTGCCACGCGGCCTGGGCGTCGAAGCTGCTGTCGAACTGGCCCATGTAGTTGAAGGTGATCGCCGGTGCCGGCAGTGCCGCCAGACCTTGATCCGCCAGGTAGCGCAGAATGGCGAAACCGATGCCCTTGTGCGGCACCGCTCGCAGTTGTTCCTTGATGCCTTTGAGGCTTGCCCCCGGTTCAACGGCCGGGGTCAGCTTGACCGGGAAGATCGACGTGAACCAACCAACCGTACGGCTCAGGTCTGTGTCGTCGAACAGCTCCTCGCGGCCATGGCCTTCAAGCTGCACCAGCGTTGACGCCTGACCGGTCCAGGCGCAGATCACCTGCGCCAGCGCGGTCAGCAGCAGGTCATTGATCTGCGTGCGATAGGCCGCCGGGGCCTGTTGCAGCAATTGGCGGGTGCTGTCGGCATCGAGGGCTGTTTCCACCGCGAGGATCTGCTCGGCGGCCGGTGTGTCCACCGCCCGGCTCGGCAGGCGTGGCTGCACCTCGCGGTACTGTTCATGCCAGTACGTCGCCTCGGCCAGCAGCGCGGGGCTCTGTGCATACTGTTGCAGGCGCTGCGCCCAGTGCTGATAACTGCTGGTCTTGGCCGCCAGGGGCTGCTGCTGACTGGCCAACTGCAAGTCTTCAAGCAGCACCCGCCACGACACGCCATCGACCACCAAATGATGCACCACCAGCAGCAAGCGCTGACTGCCGTCGGCCATGTCCACCAGTAAGGCACGCAGCAGCGGCCCCTGGCTCAGGTCGAGGCTGGCCTGGGCCTGGTTGCACAGGGCAAGCAAGGCGTCGGCATCGGCCGCCTGGGCGACTTGCACCAGCGCTTGCTCACCGGCATCGCTGGCGTGCTGTTGATGCCATTGACCATCTGCGTAGGTAAAACGCAGGCGTAAGGCATCGTGCTGCTGCAGCACCGCAGCCAAGGCTTCACCCAGGCGCTGCGCATCGAGGCGTTGGCGCACGGTGAGCAGCACCGACTGGTTCCAGTGCGCGCGCTGCGCGATTGGCTGCTCGAAGAACCAGTGCTGAATCGGCGTGAGCGGCGCGGCGCCGTGCACCGGGCCTTGGCTGGCCTGCACGGCACCGCTGCGCACCGCCACCCGGGCCAGGCTTTGCACAGTCTGGTGCTGGAACAGGTCTTTGGGGCTGAAGCGAATACCGCTTTGCCGCGCACGGCTGACCAACTGGATGGAGATGATCGAGTCGCCGCCCAGCTCGAAGAAGTTATCGTCAATGCCAATGGGCGCGCGTTTGAGTACTTCTTCCCAGAGCCTGACCAGCTCGGCCTGCAGGGCATTCTGCGGCGCCTGCCAGGCGCTGTGTACCCGCTCTGCGCCCGGCAGCGGCAAGGCCTTGCGATCAAGTTTGCCGTTGCTGGTCAGCGGCCAGGCGTCCAGCGGCATCAGGTGCGCCGGAACCATATAGTCGGGCAGTTCCGCGCGCAGGAAATCGCGCAAGCCCTGCCGGAAAGTACTGCTACCGGCCTCGACCCCGGCCTTGGCCACCAGATAGCCAACCAGCTGTTTGCTGCCATTGGCTTCGTGCACCAGCACCAGGGCCTGGGCCACCTGCGGATGGTTCTGCAGGCAACGCTGAATCTCGCCCAGTTCGATACGGAACCCGCGGATCTTCACCTGATGGTCGATACGACCGATGTACTCCAGGCTGCCATCGGCGCTGTAGCGCGCCAGGTCGCCGGTGCGGTACAAGCGCGCGCCCGGCACCGTGGCGAACGGGTCGGCGATAAAGCGTGTCGCGGTCAGGTCCGGACGCTGGTGATAACCACGGGCCAGGCCCGCGCCACCGACATACAGCTCACCAACGCAGCCCTTGGCCACCGGGTTGAGACGGCTGTCGAGCAAGTACCAGCTAAGGTCGTCGATCGGCAGGCCAAGCGGGCTGCTGTTGCCGGCATCAAGGTCGGCCAGGCTCAAGGGCCGGTAGCTCACATGCACGGTGGTTTCGGTGATGCCGTACATATTCACCAGTTGCGGCTGGCGGTCGCCAAAGGCCTCGAACCACGGACGCAGGTCATTGACCTCCAGCGCTTCACCGCCAAACACCACGGTGCGCAGGGCCAACGGCCCTTGATCACGGGCAGCACAAGCCACCTCGATCAGCGCACGGAAGGCCGATGGCGTCTGGTTCAGCACCGTCACGCCCTCCTCGCGCAGCAAGCGATGGAAATCCTGCGGCGAGCGGCTGACCGCGTACGGCACCACCACCAGCGTGCCGCCATACAGCAACGCACCAAAAATCTCCCACACCGAGAAGTCGAAGGCATAGGAATGGAACAGGCTCCAGACATCGTGCTGGTCGAAGGCGAACCATTGCTGGGTGGCGTCGAACAGGCGCAAGACGTTGGCATGCGGCAGCAAGGTGCCCTTGGGCTTGCCAGTGGAGCCGGAGGTATAGATGACGTAAGCCAGGTTGTCGATACGGGTGAGATTCGGCAAGTCATGCTGCGGGGCGGCCGCCAGCCACTCGGTGGATTCATCCAGCAACAGGGTGTGCACGCCCTCAGGCAATGGCAAGCGTTCGATCAGATCGGACTGGCTGATCACCAGGCGCGTACCGCTGTCTTCGATCAGGTAGGCCAGACGCTCCTGCGGGTAGTCCGGGTCCAGCGGCACGTAGGCACCGCCCGCCTTGAGGATCGCCAGCAAGCCGACCAGCATCTGCGCCGAGCGTGGCAAAGCGATACCGACCAGCACGTCGGGGCCGACGCCGCGTTCACGCAAGCGCCAGGCCAGTTGGTTGGCCTGGCGGTTCAGCTCGCCGTAGCTCAGGCGCTGGCCTTCGCAGACCACCGCCGTGGCCTCAGGGCGCTGTGCGGCTTGCTGCTCGATACGTTGGTGCAGGCACGCGCCCGGCGCGTAATGCATTGCTGCAGGGTTCCACTGCGCCAGTGTCGCTGCCTGTTCATCGGCATCGAGCAGCGACAGATCGCCCAGCGCAGCATGCCGGTCACGCACTACGCTGCGCAGCAGATTGAGCCAATGCCGGCCCATGCGTTCGATGGTGGCCGCTTCAAACAGGTCGGTGGCAAAGGTGAACGCGGCGCTCAGGCCATCGGCCTGCTCGACGGTATCGAGCATCAGGTCGAACTTGCTGCTGCGCTCTTCCCAGCCCAGCACTTCCACCTCCAGCCCTTGCAACTGCCAGCGCCCGACGTTATCGGCAGCAGCCTGCTGGTGGTTGAACATCACTTGAAACAGCGGGCTCTGGTTCAGGCTGCGCTGCGTTTGCAGGGCATCGACCAGCTGTTCGAACGGCACATCCTGATGGCTTTGAGCGCCAATCGCAGCGTGCTTGAGCGCCTCGACCAGGCTGCTGAACGGCTGATGCGCTTCAGGCTGGCTGCGCAGCACCTGGGTGTTGATGAAAAAGCCGAGCAGATCTTGCACGTCCTTGCGCGTGCGGTTGGCAATCGGCACACCGACGCGGATGTCGCGCTCACCGCTGCAGCGATGCAACAAGGCATGCAACGAGGCCAGCAACACCACGAACACGGTGCAGCCCTGGTCACGGGCCACCCCGCGCAGGCCGTCAAGCACGGTCGCTGGCACCTGCAGCGCGACGCTCGCGCCCTGCTGGCTGCTCACTGGCGGACGCTTGTGGTCCAGCGGCAGGGTCAACAGCGGATGCTCGTCGCCCAGCTGTTCACGCCAGTACTGCAGTTGGCGCTCGCCCTCGCCCGCCTCCAGCCACAGCCGTTGCCACTGCGCATAATCGGCGTACTGGATCGGCAACGCCGCAAAGTGCGGCACCTGACCGCTGGCGAAGGCGGCGTAATGGCGGGTGAATTCTTCGATCAGGATCGGCAGCGAAGCGCCATCGGTGACGATGTGATGCAGCGTCAGCACCAGCACATGCTCTTGTTCGCCCAGACGAATCAGGCGGGCACGCAGCAATGGCCCGTGCTCGAGGTCGAACGGCGCCTGGGCGGCCACCGCGATGGCGTCTTGCAGGCCGGCCGGGTCGGCATCGACCTGCACCAGCGGGCACGCCATGCGGGCATGGATCACCTGCTGCACGCTGTCTCCGTCAAGGCGGAAGGTGGTGCGCAGTACTTCATGGCGCGCCAGCAGCGCGGCCAGGGTGTGTTCCAGCGCGGCACGGTCAAGCGCGCCACGCAAGCGGAAGGCACCGGTCAGATTGTAGGCGCTGGCCTGGGGTTCCAATTGCCAGATGAACCACAGCCGTTGCTGGGCATAAGACGCCGGGAGCACATCGAGGCCGGCCGCGCGTGGCGGAATCGGCAAGGCTTCCAGGCTCAGGCCCTGCTCACGCATTTTGCCTTGCAAGGCTTGCCGGGCTTCGACCGACATCCCTGAAAAGCGCTGCGCCAGCGCCAGCATTCTGTCCGGTACCGCATTCATAGTGCTTCAACCTCGTCGAACAGCGCCTCCAGGGAGTCCACTGTGTTGTGCTGTTTACCGGCTTGCTCACGCAATGCTTGAATTTCTTCTGCCAGGCGTTCGAGGGTTTCGCCCTCGAAGAACACCCGCAGTGGAATGGTCAGGCCCAGGGCTTCCTGAATCCGGGTACGGATCGCGGTTGCCAACAGGGAATGGCCGCCCAGCTCGAAGAAGCTGTCGTGCACGCCGACTTTTTCCACCTGCAGGGCCTCGGCCCAGATCGCGGCCAGGGTCTGCTCCAGCTCGGTACGTGGTGCGATGTACTGGCTGCGGCGGCTGTCCAGGGCCAACAGGGCATTGCGGTCGAGCTTGCCGTTAGGGGTCTGCGGGAAGCGTTCCAGTACCCGGATACGCGCCGGCAGCATGTGCTCGGGCAGCGTCTGGGACAGGTGGCTGTGCAGGTCCAGGCCAAGTTGTTCATGGCCTTCCTGAGTAGAAACGACGAAGGCGAGCAATTGTTTACCCGCTGGTGTATCACGGGCGATCACCAGCGCATCCTCGACCCCGCGGCCGCCGCGCAGGGCGTTCTCGATTTCGCCCAGTTCGATGCGAAAACCACGGATTTTCACTTGCTGGTCGATCCGCCCCAGGTAATCGATCTGGCCGTCGATGCGGTAGCGCGCCAGGTCGCCACTGCGGTACAGGCGCTGGCCCGGTTCGCGGGCGAACGGGTCGGGGACAAAGCGCTCGGCAGTCAGCGCCGGACGCTGCAGGTAACCACGGCACAGGCCAGCGCCAGCCACGTGCAGCTCGCCCTCAAGGCCGACCGCCACAGGCTCCAGCTGCGCATCGAGCAGGTGCACGCGCAGGCCGTCGATGGGCTTGCCAATGGCAATGCCGTGACGATCGAGCGGGTCGAGGTAGGCTGCGGTGGACCATACCGTGGCTTCACTCGGGCCATATTCGTTGACCAGCGCAACCCCGGGCAGGCGCTCGCTGTGACGTTGCAGCACCTCTGTGGCGCAGGCTTCACCGGCGACGATCACGCAGCGCAGCGACGGCGCGTCGAGGTACTCCAGAATCTGCGCGTGAAACGACGGCAGGGTCAGGTAGTGCGACACGCCTTCGCTGGCGATTAGCGCCGCCAATTGCTGGGGATCTTTGTGATTGTGCTCATCCGGCAAGGTCAGCGTCGCGCCCTGGCTCAAGGCCCAGAACACCCCAGCCACCGAGCTGTCGAAGGAGAACGACGAGAGCATCAGGAAGTTCGTCAGCGGCTCGCGGTAGAAGCGGCCACGGGCCAGGGTCGAGGCCACGGCATTGGCGTGGCTGACCATTACCCCCTTGGGCTTGCCGGTGGAGCCGGAGGTGTAGATCACGTAAGCCAGATTGCCTGCCTCGGTGCCTGCGTCCAGCGCTTGTTCACTGGCCGACCACACCGCGCTGCCGGCTTGCAGTGAGGTGACGCTCAATGCGGGCACCTGCTGCCAGGCGACCGGCAACGGCATGCTGGTCAACAGCTGCGTGGCCCGCGCATCGGCGAGCATGAACGCCAGGCGCTCGGCCGGGTAATTCGGGTCCAGCGGCAGGTAGGCAGCACCGGCCTTGAGAATCCCCAGCAAGGCCACCACCAGTTCGCGGCTGCGCTGACCGTACACCGCCACCACCTGATCGGCCCCGGCGCCCTGCGCCCGCAAGGTATTGGCCACCTGGTTGGACAAGCAATCCAGCTCGGCGTAGGTCAAGCGCTCACCCGCCACGCTCAAGGCAATGCGCTGCGGGTGTTGCCGGGCCTGCTCGGCAAACAGCGAATGCAGGGTGCGCGCCTGCGGCAATGCAGCAGCCCGCTGGTTGAATGCCGTCAGCAGCGCCTCGCGGCTGGCATCATCCAGCAGCGTGGCTTGGCCCAAGTCCTGCGTGGGCGCCTTCAGGGCCTGGTCGGCGAAGATCAGGAACTGCCCCAGCAGCACCTGCAGTGCGGCCGGTTCGAAGGCATCGGCGCGGGCATCCAGGGTGGCCTGCCCCGGCGTCAACTGCAGACGCAGCAACTCAGCAGGTGCCTCGACTTCCAGCGCCAGCACACCCGTGCTCAAGGCGTCGTTGCGCACCGCAAAGCCATAGCGGCACAGGCCCAGTTCGAACTCATTGAGGCAGTCTTGCCAGGAGCGCGATTGCTCAAGGCTCGCGGCCACTTCGGTGCTCAGTTCATCGAGGCTGGCACTGCGGCGGTTGTCGAACGCCACCGGCAAACTGCGGGCGTAAGCGCCATAGGCACCTTCCAGTTCTTCATTGCGACCGTCTACCGCGACGCCCAGCAACACGCGGTCCTGCTGGCTGATACGCGCCAGGAAGGCAGCCCACAAGGTCAGCGTGCGGGTCGGGTCCTGGCTGGCCAGGGTCGAGGGCGCCTGGGCACGATGGCGGGCCAGGCCCGGTTCGCTGGCCGTTTCGAACGCCAAACGATGCGGCAGTTGATAGCCGCGCACACGCTCCTGCCAGAAGGCCGCGCCCTGGCGGCCGAGCGCTTCTTCGCGCAGCTCTTGCTGCCAGGCGGCGAAGTCGACGTATTGCAGTTCTTCTTCATTGTCGGCCAGCGTGCGGCCTTCGCACAGCGCGCGCAGTTCGTTGGCCAGCGCCAGCAAAGTGCTGCGGTCGAAGCTGGCGGCAACGCCGAGCAGCAGCACAGCTGGCTGCGGACCGGCCACCGTGCTGACGGCAAGGCTCACCTCCTCCGTACCCGCCACCTGCTCGCAGGCCCAGGCCAGGGCCTGGTGCTGGTCGGCGCTGGCATGGGTACGCACCGGCGCTTCGCTCAGCACCGCCTGCACCGGCCAGCTCATGCCCGGCAAACGGCGGTAGACCGTGCGCAGCACTTCATGGCGCTGACCGAGGGTGCGCAGTGCCTGGGTCAGGGTCGTGGTATCCGCAAGCTGCGCCAGGCTAAGCAGTACCCACGCCTGACCGGGACGCTCGGCGGCGCCCTGTGCTGTCAGTGCCAGCGCCTGCTGGGCCGAGGTCTGGAAGATCTCACCGCTAGGGTTGGAAGTGGTCATGCAGAGGCTCCTTGATCGAGTGCCAGCTCGGCGCTTTTCTGCGCGATGGCCATGGCGGTGAGAATTTTCCGGCGGCCAGTGAAGGCATTGCGCGCGTGAACGGTGAGGATGTTGTCGAGCAGCACCACGTCGCCTTTTTGCCAGGCGAACTCGACCATGACGTCGCGGTAAATCTGCTGCAGGTGGCGCACCACGTCATCGGGAATCGGCGTGCCGTCACCGAAGAAGGTGTTCTGTGGCAAGTCCAGCGGGCCGAACTCGCGCAGCAGGTTGTCGCGGATGCTGTCGGGCAAGGTCAGGGCATTGAAGAAGGTGGCGTGGTTGAACCACACGCGCTCGCCGGTCTGCGGGTGGCGGACCATGGCCGGGCCGCGCTGGCGGGTGCGCAGGCGGTTGCCCGATTTCCATTCGGCTTCAACACCGATCTGCGCGCAGTAGGCTTCGACTTCGCTGCGCACTTCGCTCTGGAACACGGTTTGCCAGGGCAGGCCCATGCCGTCGCCATAGTTGCGCACATACAGAATGCCCTTGCGGGCAAAGGCGTCGCGCACGTCTGGATCGATCCGCGAAAGGATCTGGCGAGTATCGCCCAGCGGCGTCTCGCCACCGGTTTCTGACGGTGTGTCGCAATAGAAGTACAGGTGCAACGGAAACACTGGCGAGTAGGAGTGCTCGTTGTGCGGAAAAATCCGCTCGCCGGACGGGTAGTCGGTGGAGCTGTAGATATTGAACTGCCCGGTGATCTGGGTGCGCGGCGAAGCGCGGAACAGGTACTGCAGGGCGCCACCGGAAATCGCATCGATGCAACGGTTGAACTGGTCGATGTCGGCCACGTCGAAACCACGGAACAGAATCGACGCACCGTTGTGCAACTGCTGCTGGATCAGATCGCGGTTCTGCGCCGACCACTCGATCAGATTGACCCCCGGCACATTCGGCGTGCACAGCAACGGCAAGCCGCCGTGCTCGAACAATGGCCGGAAGCTGACCAGGCTGGTCGAATCGGTGGAAATGCTCTTGCGCGCGCCGCGCATGGGTCGCGATGGCGTTGATGTTGCAGACATAACCCCTCCTGGAACTAGGCCGTGGCGGCTCAGCGGAGCCGCCAGCAAAAACGGTGAATAGACGGATTACAGGGCAGCGCCGGAGCGCCGCCGCTTGATCGGATGCAGGCCCTTGAGGCGCTCGGCACGCTGGCTGCTCTGCTGCGCCTGATGCTCGCGCCAGACCCGTTCGGCGGCGCTGCTCAGTTCGTGCAACGCGCCGGCACCGTCGAGCAGCGCCTGCAGCACCGCACGTAGCTGTTCGAACATCGCCTCCAAGGTGGCGGCAGCAAAGCGCTCCGGTGGGTATTCGAAGCTCAGGTGCAGGTGCTGTTCGTCGTTGTAGAACGCCACCACCAGATCCAGCTCGGCGGCCTGACGCCCGGAAGGAAAATCCTCGACCTGCAGGCCCCCCATCGACGGCAGACGGCCGACGCCCTCCTGGTGGATCAACTTGATCGAGAACAGCGGCGAACGCCCGCTGCGCCGTGTCAGGCGCAAGGCCTCGACCAGGCGTTCGAACGGCAGGTCCTGGTGATCGGAGGCTTCAACCACCGCTTCACGGCAGCGCTGAAGCAACTGCGGCACCGAGAGCCCGGCGTCCACATCCACCTGCAACACCAGCTGGTTGACGAAGAAGCCGACCATGCGCTCAAGCTCGGCATGGTTGCGGTTGGCGATGTCGGTGCCGATGCGCAGGCGATGCTCGCCGGTGCGCTGCTGCAGCACCACGTTGAACGCCGCCAGCAGCACACTGAACAGCGACTGGTTGCGCTGGCGGGCGAACTGGCGCAACTGCGCGCTCTGCTCGGCGCTGAAGGTGAAGTGGCTATTGCCGCCCTGGCCGTCGGCGGATGGCGCGGCGTTCGGGTCCTGCGGCAGTTCCAGCACGCTTGGCTGTTCACCCAGGCGCGCCTGCCAGTACTGCAGTTGACGCTGCAGCTCGCCGCCCTGCTCCAGCCACTGACGCTGCCAGCTTGCGAAGTCGGCATAGTGCAAGGTCAGGCCCGGCAATGTCGGCTCGGCCCCTTGGCTCAGCGCCGGATAGAGGCTGACGAACTCGTCGATCAGCACCCGGAACGAGCCATCGTCGGCGACGATGTGGTGCAGGGTCAGCAGCAACACATGATCGTCATCCGCCAGCTGCAGCAGGTGCACGCGCAGCAGCGGGCCATTGGCCAGGTCGAACGGCTGCGCCACTTCTTCACGGGCCAGTGCACGGGCAGCCGCTTCGGCATCGCCGAGGCCACGCAGGTCGGTATGGCGCAGGGTCAGCGGCAGGTCATCGCGCACCTGCTGCCAGGTACTGCCGTCGGCTTCGTGGTAGGTGCTGCGCAGCACTTCGTGACGCTCTACCAGCACCTCGAAAGCACGCTGCAAGGCAGCGTGGTCGAGGGCGCCGCGCAAGCGCAAGGCGCCGGGCATGTTGTACATCGAGCTGAGCGGTTCCAGGCTCCAGAGGAACCACAGGCGCTGCTGAGCAAAAGACAGCGGCTTGCGCCCTGCGCTCTCGACACGTTGCATGGGCGGTCGCGCCAGCGCAGCGCCCTGCCCGGCCAGTGCCTGCACCTGCGCGGCGAAGTCGCACAGCCGCGGGTGTTCGAACAGGCTGCGCAGCGGCACGCTCAGCCCCAGCTGTTGACGCAGTTGGGAAACGATCTGGGTGGCCAGCAAAGAGTGTCCGCCCAGCTCAAAGAAGTTGTCCTCGCGCCCCAGGCCCTCGACCCGCAGCACCTGCTGCCAGATCTGCCCGATGCGCTGCTCCAGCTCGCCACGCAGCGGCTCGCTGTTGCCCGCCACCATCGGCTCCGGTGCTGGCAGGGCCTTGCGGTCGAGCTTGCCGTTGCGGTTGAGCGGTAGCGCTGGCAACGCCAGTACCTGACTCGGCAGCATGTAATCGGGCAGTTGCGCACGCAGGGCCTGGCGCACTTCGGCAGTCAGTTCAGCACTGGTTTGCGTTGCCACGACCGGCACGGCATAGCCGATCAATTGCTTGCCGGTGGCGCTGTCATGCACCAGCACTGCGGCTTCGCGAATCATCGGCAAGGCTTGCAGGTGCGCTTCCAGCTCACCGAGCTCGACGCGGAAGCCACGGATTTTCACCTGGTGGTCGGCGCGGCCAATGTACTCCACCACCCCGTCAGCCCGCGCTCGCGCCAGGTCGCCACTGCGGTACAGGCGCGCGCCTGGGCGGCTGGCGAAAGGATCAGGCACAAAGCGTTCAGCCGTCAGCGCTGCCCGCCCGTGGTAGTTGCGCGCCAGCCCCGCCTCTGCGGCGATGCACAACTCGCCAGCCAGCCCGGTTGGCGCCAGCTGGCCATGCCCGTCAAGAATGTACAGCGCACGGCCCGGCAGCGCACGGCCGATGGGGATCGCGCCCTGACTGTCCGCCAGGGTACAGAGGTGGGTGCTGGACACCACCGTCGCCTCGGTCGGCCCGTAGGTGTTGAGCAGACGCACATGCCCGAGCCCGGCAGCGTGCCAGAGCTTGAGGCCTTCGGCCGACATCGCCTCGCCGCCCACGTGTACCTGACGCAGTCGCCCAGCGCTGCGCGGCGCGCTGGTCGCCCAATCCTGGGCCAACAGGAACCAATAGGCAGCGGGCAAGTCGGCAAGCGTGACGCCATGGGCAATGATCTGCTGGTACAGGGTGGCGGTGTCCCACAGTTCGTCGCCGCGCAGCACCAGGCAGGCCCCCACGCACAGCGGCGGGTAGCACTGTTCGACGAAACCGTCGAAGCTGAACGTGGCGAACTGCAACACCCGATCCTCAGCGCTGAGTTGCGAGTAGTCGGCGGCGATCACGCAGAACTCACGCAACGCCGCGTGCTCGATCGACACGCCCTTGGGCAGGCCGGTGGAGCCAGAGGTGTAGATCAGGTAGGCCAGATCACCGGCTGCGGCCAGGTTCTTCGGGTTGTGTTGCGGATACTCGGCCAGCCAGTCGTCACCCGCATCCAGCAGCAAGCAGGCAACACCCGCTGACACCTGCACCAGGCCAGGCTGCATCAGCAGCAGGCTCAGGGCGCTGTCTTCGATCATGTAGGCGAGGCGCTCGGCCGGGTAATCCGGGTCAAGCGGCACATAGGCGGCACCGGCCTTGAGCACCGCCAGCAGGCTGGTAATCATCAGCGGGCCACGGCGCACCGCCAGCCCCACGCGCTGGCCGGGGCCGACACCGCATTCACGCAAGCGGTGCGCCAGGCGGTTGGCGCGGGCGTTGAGTTGGCCGTAGGTGTACTGCTGGTCAGCGCTGATCAGCGCCAGTGCCTCTGGTGTGGCAGCGGCCTGACGCTCGAAGCGCTGGTGTACCAGCAGCGCACTGTCCGCCTGGTCATCAGCCGAACCGCACAGCGCCAGACGCTCGCGCTGTGCCTGCGCGGTGAGCAGGCCAAGGCTCGCCAACGGCTGCTGTGGGTTAGCGACGAACTGCTGCAGCAGACCGATCAGGCCATCGCACAGCTGAGCAACCTGCGCCGCGCTGAAGTGCTGGTGGTCGTGGCTGAAGGTCAGGTCGAGGCTGGCGTGCTGCTCGATACCCAACGTCAGCGGGTAACTGGTCTGTTCGTGATTGCTCACCGAGGAGAATCGCAGGCCTGCGGGCGCACCCTGCTTGAGTGCTTCGGCCACCGGGAAATTCTCGAACACCAGCAAGGTGTCGAACAACGCGCCCTGCTGCCCGGCCCAGCGCTGAATGTCGAGCAGCGGAGTGTGCTCGTAGTCGCGCAGACGCTGGTTCAATGCCTGGACTTCCTGCAACCAGGCGGCAACGCTCAGGGTTGGCCGTGGTGCGCAAACCACCGGCAAAGTATTGATGAACAGGCCGACCTGCTGCTCGATGCCCGGCAACTGCGCTGGCCGCCCGGCCACAGTCGCGCCGAACGCGACATGCGCCTGGTTGCTGTAGCGCTGCAGAAGCAACGCCCAGGCCGCCTGGAACAGGGTGTTGACGGTTACCTGTTGCTCACGGGCGAAGTCATTCAGACGCTGGCTGAAGGCACTATCCAGTACCTGCTTCAGCTCGCCATAGCCCACCGCAGTTGCCTCCCGCGGCAGGGTTTCGGCCAGCAGGGTTGGCGACTCCAGCCCCTCGACCTGGGCCTGCCAGAACGCCTGATCCTGCGCTGCGTCGCGCTGTTGCAGCCAGCCCAAGTAGTCGGCGTAGCGTCCGGCATGGCCGGCAGGCACCTGCCCGGCATAGTGCTGCAGCACTTCGCCCAGCAACTGGGCGTTGCTCCAGCCGTCCATGAGGATGTGGTGGCTGGTGTAGATCAACTGGTAGCTGTCCGGGCCGAGTTGAACCAGCAGCAGGCGCAGCAACGGCGCGCTGCTCAGCTCAAACGCTTCGCTGCGCTGTTGTTCAGCCATGGCCGCAAGCGACTGCCCGCTGCCCGGCAGCACCCGCAGCGGCACCTCAACTCGCCGGGCAATGGCCTGCAGCGGTTGCTCCAGGCCTTCCCAGTAGTAGCGGCTGCGCAGCACTTCATGGCGCGCCAGGGCAGCCTGCCAGCTGGCGCGGAAACGCTCGACATCGAGCCCGTCGATGCGCACCTGCAACTGGTTGATGTAGGCGCCGGCCTGCGTTTCGTACAGGCTGTGAAAGAGCATGCCCTGCTGCAACGGCGACAACGGATAGAGGTCTTCGACCGTCGCCCACTCGAGATTCAGGGCGTCGAGCTGCTGTTGATCGAGGCCTGCCAGGGGGAAGTCCGACGGCGTCACACCGGCCAGACCCGGGGTCAGGCAATGATCGAGCAAAGCCGTCAGTTCCAGCGCGTAGGCCTCAACCAGACGCTCGATGGTCGAGGCCTCGAAGGTTTCGCCACAGTAACGCCATTCCAGTAGCAGCTCGCCGTCGAACACCTGCCCTTCCAGGCTCAACGCGCTGGCCAACGGTGCCAGCGGGTCCTGGGCGCGGCCACTGCCTTCGCTGGCCGGGACAAACAGCGCGTCGTCACTGAACTGCTGGTCGAGCTGACCGAGGTAATTGAACAGAATGCCGGTCTGGGCCGGTAGCGGCGCAGCCCCCAGGTAGCGCAGCACGCCGTAGCCGATACCTTTGTCTGGCACCGCACGCAGTTGCTCTTTCACCGCTTTCAACGCTGCGCCCACCTCGCCCAGCGGGCTCAGGCGCAGCGGGAACAGGCTGGTGAACCAACCGACCGTGCGGCTCAGATCGACGTCGTCGAACAAGGCTTCACGGCCATGGCCTTCGAGCAGCACCAGGCAATCGGCCTGAGCGCTCCAGCCACACACCGCGCGCCCGAGGGCGGTCAGCAGCAGATCGTTGACCTGAGTGCGATAGGCTTGCGGCGCGCCTTGCAGCAGTTGCCGGGTGCGCGCCGCATCAAGGCGCCAGGTGCGTGAGCAGGCGCTGGCATTCACGCAGCGGCCGTGCGCGTGATCGTGTGGCAGGGCAGCCGCTTGCTGGGCATGCCAGAACGGCAGTTGCGCTTCGGCGCGTGGCAGGTAATCACGCAGGCGTGCGGCCCAATGCTGGTAAGCGCTGGTTTTCGGCGGCAAGGCCTGTTGGCGGTAAGCCTGTTGCAGGTCTTCGAGCAGCACCCGCCAGGACACGCCGTCCACCACCAGGTGATGCACGGCCAGCAGCAGGCGCTGACTGCCGTCGGCCATGTCGACCAACAGCGCACAGGCCAGCGGGCCATGTTCGAGGTCGAGGCTGGTTTGGGCGGCATCGCAGTGCTCGCGCAATGCTTGCACCGAGCTGGCCTGACGCCGCCACAGCGTCAACGGCACCGCCTCGGCATGCGCCTGCTGCCACTGACCATCGACTTGACGATAACGCAGACGCAAAGCGTCATGCTGCACCACCAGTGCCTGCAAGGCCGCTTCCAGCACGGCCGCGTCGAGGGGTTGGCGCGGGGTCAGCAGCACCCCTTGGTTCCAGTGCTGGCGTTGCGGTATGGCCTGCTCGAAAAACCAATGCTGGATCGGGGTCAGGGCCACCTCACCGTGCAGCGGCCCCTGCTCGATCAGCACCTGCGGCGCAAGCTCGACCGCGGCTGCCAGGCTGCGCAGGGTTTGATACTTGAAGACATCGGCCGGGGTCAGGCGCAGCCCGGCCTGGCGGGCGCGGCTGACCAGCTGAATGGCGATGATCGAATCGCCGCCCAGGGCAAAGAAATTGTCGTCCAGCCCCACTGTTTCAACGTTCAGCAGCTGTTGCCAGATCTGCGCGAGCAGTTTCTGGCGCTCGTTGCACGGTGCCTCGAAGCGCTGCTGACGTACAGCACCCGCGCGGGGCAATGCCTTGCGATCGAGCTTGCCGTTGGCGGTAACCGGCAGGCGCTCCAGGTGCAAGAAAAACCCCGGCACCATGAACGCCGGAAGGTGCGTGAGCAGTTGCGCCTGCAGTTCGCTGTTAATCGCCTGGGCATCCGCGCTGGCCTGGCTGAGCACCAGATAGGCGACCAACTGTTTGTTGTCCTGAGCCAGCACCACCGCTTCCTTGACCGCCGGGTGGGCCAGCAAGCCAGCCTCGATTTCACCCAGCTCAATACGCAGGCCACGGATTTTCACCTGATGGTCCAGGCGCCCGAGGTAGTCGATCACGCCATCCTGACGGTAGCGGGCCAGATCGCCAGTGCGGTACAGGCGCTCACCCGAGCCAAAGGGATCGACCACGAAACGCTCGGCGGTCAACGCCGGGCGGCGGTGGTAACCACGCGCCAGGCCGACACCGCCCAGGTACAACTCCCCCGCCGCGCCCGTCGGCACCGGGTTGAGTTCGGCGTCGAGAATATGGGTACGCAGGTTGGCAATCGGACGGCCAATCGGCACGCTGTGGCGGCCATCGTCCACACAGGTCCAGTGGGTGACGTCGATCGCCGCTTCGGTGGGGCCATAGAGGTTGAACAGCCCGGCCTGCGGCAAACGGGCAAACACCTGAGCCTGGGCATCGGCAGGCAACGCCTCGCCACTGCAGACGATGCGTTGCAGGCTGCTACAAGCTTCGACACCCGGTTCATGAATGAATGCCTGCAGCATCGATGGCACAAAGTGCAAGGTACTGATGCGCTGCTCGACAATGGTCCGGATCAGTTGCTGCGGGTCGCGGTGGGCGCCCGGCTGCGCCACCACCAGGCGCGCGCCGACCATCAGCGGCCAGAAGAACTCCCACACCGAAACGTCGAAGCTGAACGGGGTTTTCTGCAGCACGCTGTCAGTTGCGCTCAAGGCATAAGCCTGCTGCATCCAGGCCAGGCGGTTGAACAACGCCCCATGACTGTTGCCCGCACCTTTCGGGCGACCCGTGGAGCCAGAGGTGTAGATCACGTAAGCGAGGTTGTGTGCGCTGTTGCCATGCGCCGGGTTGCTGTCGCGGTAACCTGCGGTGTCGAGCGTGTCCAGGCACAATGCCTGCAGATCGGCCTGCTGCGGCAGACGCTCGCGCAACGCCGAGTGAGTCAGCAGCAGCTGTACGCCACTGTCTTCGACCATATAGGCCAGCCGCTCGGCCGGGTAGTCTGGGTCGAAAGGAACATAGCCACCGCCAGCCTTGAGGATGGCCAACAGCCCTACGACCATTTCCAATGAGCGCTCCAGGGCAATGCCGACCAGCACTTCCGGCCCGACACCCGCCTCGATCAACCGATGTGCCAGGCGGTTGGCACGGGCGTTGAGCTGGGCATAGCTCAACTGCTCTGCGGCAAACACCAGCGCCGGAGCATCCGGAGTGCGTACGGCCTGGGCTTCGATCAGCCAATGCACGCAGGGGCCGTCGGCATAGGTGTGGGCCGTGTTGTTCCAGTCCAGCAGCTGGCGCTGACGCTCTTCGCCGCTGAGCAGCGGCAGGTCACCAAGACGCGCCTGCGGCTGATCGACGATGCCGTGCAGCAGGTTCAGCCAATGGCCGCGCAGTTGCTCGATACTGGCATGCTCGAACAGGTCGCAGGCGTAAGTCAGTGCCGCATGCAGGGCGCCGGATTTTTCCAGGGTATCCAGGGCCAGGTCGAACTGCGTGGTGCGCCCACCCAGCTCCAGCCGTGAGGCCTTGAGGCCGTCAACGATGTGCAACTGCTCGACATCGGCCACAACGGGCTGGTGGTTATACAGCACCTGAAACAGCGGCGAATGGCTGGTGTCACGTTCCTGCTGCAGGGCGTTGACCAAGCGTTCGAAAGGCAGCTCCTGGTGCGCCTGGGCGCCAAGCACGGCGGCCTTGACCTGGGCCAGCAGCGCGGTAAACGGCAAGTCACTGGCGGGCTGCGCACGCAACACCTGGGTATTGACGAACAGGCCGATCAGCCCCTCGGTCTCGGCCTTGTTGCGCCCGGCCACCGGCACGCCGACGCGGATGTCGCACTGACCGGTGTAGCGGTGCAGCAAGGTGTGGAAGGACGCCAGCAACAGCATGAACAGGGTCACGCCCTGCTGCTGAGCCAGGCTGCGCAGGCGCTGGGTCAACGCAGGCGCAATGGCGAACTCCAGGCGAACTCCGCAATAGCTGGGGCTGGCCGGGCGCGGAAAATCGGTGGGCAGCTCCAATACCGGCTGTTCGTCACCCAACTGCGCCGTCCAGTATTCCAGCTGGCGCTGCAACTCGCCCGATTCCAGCCAACTGCGCTGCCACAGGGCATAGTCGGCGTACTGGATCGGCAGTGCCGGCAACTGCGGCGCAGCACCGGCCACACACTGGGCGTAGAGGCGGCTGAACTCGTCGATCAGCACATTCATCGACCAGCCATCGGCGACGATATGGTGCAAGGTCACCAGCAGCACATGCTCCTGCGCGGCCATGCGCACCAGGCACACGCGCAGCAGCGGCCCCTTGTGCAGGTCGAACGGCAGGCGCGCCTGCTCGCCCATGCACTCGGCGAGGAGAGTGTCGCGCTCGGCCAAATCGGCGAAATCATGACGAACCAGCGCCAGTGGCCCGGCAGGCTGCAGGCACTGAGCCCAAACGCCATCATCGAGGCTGAACAAGGTGCGCAGCGGTTCATGCCGTGCCACCAGCGCTTCGAAGGCCGCCTTCAGCGCTTCGACGTTAAGCTCGCCCTGCAAACGCACCGCACCGGGCAGGTTGTAGGCGGCGCCCTGCGGGTCGAGCAACCACAGCAGGCCCATGCGCTGCTGGGCGTACGACGGCAACGCGCGTTGCGGGCTGTCGACACCGGCCGGAATCGGCAGCATGGCGAAGTCCACCCCTTCCCGGCCCAAGGCCTGCAGGAACACTCGGCGCTTTTCCAGCGGCAAGGCAATAAAGCGACGGGCTAGCTTGTCGGCGTCTTCGGGTTTCATGCTGGGTTTCTTCCTTCTTGTTCACGCGTAGTGCCTGGAGCACTCGTATGCAGATAGGAACGAAACTCAATTCGATGGATTTAGCCCTTGTGCAAACCCCCGGGCCAGACGCTTTGAAATATTTTTTTGCATTTTGACTAGCAGGTTTTCGATTCTCATTCGTCCTATATAGAGAACAACACCGACCACCTACCGTGCTCGACGCCTGGGTGATGCTTTGCATCGCCCCCATTTTTTTCGAAACAAGACCTGTACTCATGTCGAAAAAGTCCCGCTCAAAACTCTGGTTCCTGGTGCACAGCTGGCTAGCGCTGCCCATCTGGTTCTTCGTCCTGATCGTTTGCGTCACCGGCACCCTGGCGGTACTGAGCCAGGAGATCGTGTGGCTGGCCAACCCGGATGTGCGTGCCAACAAGCCCAGCGATGACAGCCCCCTGCTGAGCTACCAGCAAGCCTACGACGCCATGCTCAAGGCCGAGCCAGACCTGGCGGTGAACTACATCAGCCGCCCCGGCGAAGACCATTTCGCCCTCACCGCCAGCGTCACCTACCCGGATGGCACCTCGCCCATCCTGTATGTGAACCCCTACACCGGAGTGATCCAGGGCAAGAGCCCGACCTTCGATTTCGAGGCCTTCACCCGTGCCCTGCACGGCTGGTGGCTGGTGCCGTTCACCAACGGCTACAGCTGGGGCTGGTATTTGGTGTCGCTGCTCGGCCTGCCGATGCTGGCTTCGCTGGTCACCGGGCTGGTGGTGTACAAGCGTTTCTGGAAGGGCTTTCTCAAGCCGACCCTGCGCCTGGGCCAAGGCGCGCGAATCTTCTGGGGCGACTTCCATCGCCTGAGCGGCATCTGGTCGATCTGGTTTATCGCCACCATTTCCGTCACCGGCATCTGGTTTCTGATCCAGGCGATTCTGGCCGATAACCACGTGACCATTTCCAGCGAACCGATCGTACCGGCGATTTCCCGCGAAGACGTGCCGCGCACCGCCAACGGCGAAGTACCGCCGCGCCTGAGCCTGGATGACGCCGAGCGCGCCGCCATGCAGCAGTTCCCGGGCCTTGAGGTGTCGTTCATCAGCCTGCCGGGCAATGCCTATTCGCACTACTACATGGGCGGGCGCGGCTGGTATCCATTGATGTTCGAGACCGTCAACGTCAACCCGTTCAACAACAAGGTCGAGGCTTCGTTCATGGTCGGCGACCGCTCGACCCTGGAGTTTGTCACCGAGTCCATGCGCCCCCTGCACACCGGCGACTTCGGTGGCTTGTGGGTCAAGCTGATCTGGGCGTTCTTCGGCATTTTGCTGTGCATGATGGTGTTCAGCGGCCTGTTGATCTGGACCAAACGCACCGCCCAGGCCACCGCTGCCGCGCTCAAGCGTGAAGCGCGTACCCCACGCAAGGACACCGCGACCAGCCCATCGCCTTCGGAGGCCAGCCTATGAGCAAGGCAGCAGTGATCGAGCAAAGCCCGCTGCGGCGGTGGTGGCTCAAATGGCGCTTTCACCTGAACATTCTGCTGTTGCTGATACCGCTCGGGCTGATGCCCAAGTACCTGCATGAAGCCTCGATGAACCGCGGCGAAATCGGCCTGGGCGAGCGCGAGCTGGGTGAGCTGACGGCCGGCAAGTGGAGCGTGCAGATTGCCGAGCGCTTCGACGAAGCACCGCGCTCCGACGGCCCGGCCGGCTACTTCAAACAGTTCAAGATTGCCCTGTGCAGCACTTGCACCGACGTCAAGGCGGTGTACCTGCGGGTGGGCAAGCCGCGCAGCCTACGCGCCGCCGGTGCATTGTTCTCCGGCACCCCGTATCGCATGACCGGCGTGGTCAACATCCCGGTCAAGACATCCCCCGACGCCGATCTGTGGCTGACCTTCGAAGGCTGGGACGGCAGCATGCAACAAGTGTCGATCCCCCTGAGCAAGGCATCGCCGGCCACCGTCGCCTGGCTGAAACAACAAGGAGGCAAATCATGATGTCCAAGGCCCGCAGGCTGCTCCTGCTGCCGTTGTTGCTGGGTGCGGCAAGCCCGGCGCTGGCGCACAACCCGATGTGCGAATGCAAGCCGATCGACGGCGGGCAGATCGAATGCACCGGCGGTTTTTCCGATGGCAGCGGCGCACCGGGCGTGACCCTCGACGTGATCGGCTACAACGAAGAAATCCTTGTGCCGGGCAAGCTTGGCGAGAACTCCAAACTGACCTTCAAGCGCCCTGAAGGCGAGTTCTACGTGCTGTTCGACGCCGGCCCCGGCCACGTGGTGGAAATCGACTACGCAGATATCGAGCAATGAGCCGGGTGCAAGTGGTACGCCCGGCCGGTGCCGGGCATGAAACCCTGTATGTGCTGCTGGTCAGCCTGCTGATTCTGGCTGTGGCTGCCGGCATTGTCGCCCTGCGCGGCGAGCGTCACGACGAAGTCAGCATCGAAGCCCACCAGCTCGATGCCCGCCGTGACCTCAACGCGGCCGAACAAGGTGTGTACGCCGACCTGCGGGTGGCGTTCGAAGAAATCCAGCTGCGCCGCGAAGAACAGCCAGGCCTGCTCGACGTTGCTGTGCTGGCCGAAGAAGGCTTCCCGCCGTTCGTTGTGGACGCCAGCAGCGCCAGCCGAGGTGAACACCAGTGGCAGCGCCTGGGCGAACAGGCCTACCTGGGCCTGAGCCAGTCAGCCACGGTGGCGGGTAGCTTCCTGCTGCTGGTGCCTGCCGCCCATGACGGCGCTGCCGACGTCTGGCTGCAGCGCAAAGCTGACGCCAGCGTACCCACCGACCTCTCCCCTACCGCCCTGATCGGCGCCGGTTGGCAGCAGATCGCCGCCCACTATGACGCCGGCGTCACCCGCCAGCATCGCCACTGACCCAAGGACGCCCCATGTTTCGCTCCCGCCTCGCCCGTCGTCTTTTGACTGTGTTGCTTGCCTGTACCCTGCCCGTGCTGGCCCAGGCTGACAGCCAGGGCAAACCGCTGCGCATCGGCATCACCCTGCACCCGTACTACAGCTACGTGAGCAACATCGTCGGCGACAAAGCCGAGGTGGTGCCATTGATTCCGGCCGGTTTCAACCCCCACGCCTACGAGCCGCGCGCCGAAGACATCAAGCGCATCGGCAGCCTCGACGTGGTGGTGCTCAACGGCATCGGTCACGATGACTTTGCCGACCGCATGATCGCCGCCAGCGAAAAGCCGCAGATCACCGTGATCGAATCCAACACCAACGTGCCGCTGCTGGCGGCCACCGGGGTAGCGGCGCGCGGTGCGGGCAAGGTAGTCAACCCGCACACCTTCCTGTCGATCAGTGCCAGCATCGCCCAGGTCAACAACATCGCCCGCGAGCTGGGCAAGCTCGACCCGGACAACGCCAAGTACTACAGCCAGAACGCCCGCGCCTACGCCAAGCGCCTGCGCAAGCTGCGCGCCGACGCCCTGGCCCAGGTCACCGAAGCACCCGGGGCGGAATTTCGCGTTGCTACCATTCACGCCGCCTACGACTACCTGGTGCGTGAATTCGGCCTGGAAGTCACCGCTGTGGTCGAGCCGGCCCACGGCATCGAACCCAGCCCGAGCCAGCTGAAGAAAACCATCGACCAGCTCAAAGCCCTGGACGTGAAAGTGATTTTCTCGGAGATGGATTTCCCTTCGGCCTACGTCGAAACCATCCAGCGTGAGTCTGGGGTGAAGATCTACCCGCTGACCCACATCTCCTACGGCGACTACAGCAAGGAAAAATACGAGGTCGAGATGAAGCGCAACCTCGACACCGTGGTGCGGGCGATCAAGGAGTCCAAGGCATGACCGTGGCTGAAACCGTCATTACCCAGGCCCGCGGGCCAGGTATCGAATTCGCCGCCATCGACCTGACCCTGGGCCGTACGCGCATTCTCGATCAGGTCAGCTTCAAGGTCGCCGCTGGCAGCGTGCATGCCTTGGTCGGCCCCAACGGTGGCGGCAAGAGTTCGCTGGTGAAAACCCTGCTCGGCCAGATGCCCCATCAGGGTCAACTGACCTTGACCTGGCCGGGCGATACCCAAGTCATCGGCTACGTGCCCCAGGCCCTGGAGTTCGACCGCGGCCTGCCCATGACTGTCGATGACTTCATGGCTGCCATGTGCCAGCGGCGCCCGGCGTTTTTAGGCCTATCGCGCAAGGTGGCCCCAGCCATCGATGCGGCGCTGGAGCGGGTCGGCATGCTCGACAAACGCAAACGGCGCATGGGCGCGCTGTCGGGCGGTGAACGCCAGCGTGTGCTGCTGGCTCAGGGCCTGATCCCGGCTCCGCAATTGCTGGTACTGGATGAACCGATGTCGGCACTCGACGAAGCCGGCATCCAGGTGTTCGAACGCCTGCTGCTGGACTGGCGCGCCGCTGGCACCACGGTGCTGTGGATCGAGCATGACCTGCAAGCCGTGGCGCGCTTGGCCGACAAGGTCACCGGACTCAGCCGCCGGGTGCTGTTCGATGCCCCACCGCAACAAGCGCTGACACCGGAGCGCCTGCTCAGCCTGTTCTCCATCCATCCCCGCAGCGAGAGCATCGCCTGATGAACTACGAAGAAATTCGCCTGCTGATCCAGGGCTGGGCCAGCGCTGGCTACCTGCCTGAAGCCCTGGCCTATGGCTTTGTGGTCAACGCCTTGCTGGCGGGCTTGATGATCGGCCCGGTGCTTGGCGGGCTCGGCACCCTGGTGGTGGTCAAGCGCTTTGCCTTCTTCTCCGAAGCTGTTGGCCACGCCGCGCTGACCGGCGTGGCCATCGGCATCCTGCTCGGTGAACCCTACACCGGCCCCTACGGCAGCCTGTTCGGCTACTGCCTGCTGTTCGGCATCCTGCTGAACTTTTTGCGCAACCGTACCGGGCTGTCACCCGACACCCTGATCGGCGTGTTCCTCTCGGTGTCCCTGGCCCTGGGCGCCAGCCTGCTGCTGATGCTGGCCGGCAAGATCAACGTGCACATCCTCGAAAACGTACTGTTCGGCTCGGTGCTCACTGTCAGCGGCCAGGACCTGCTGGTACTCGGCATTGTCGGTACGCTGGTGCTGTCCCTGGCCCTGCCGTTGTACAACCGCATCATGCTCGCCAGCTTCAACCCGCAATTGGCAGCGGTACGCGGGGTGGCGGTGAAGAGCCTGGACTACCTGTTTGTGGTGCTGGTGACCCTGGTCACCGTCGCGGCGGTGAAAGTCATTGGTGCGATTCTGGTCGGCGCCCTGCTGGTGATTCCGGCGGCGGCGGCGCGCCTGATCAGCCAGTCGCTCAAAGGTTTCTTCTGGGCCTCGGTAGTGATCGCCACCCTGAGCACCCTAGTGGGCATCTTGCTGCCGATCGTCTTTGACCTGCCGGTGCCTTCGGGCGCGGCGATCATCCTCGTCGCCGGCTGCTGCTTCGCCCTCGCCGCCCTGGCCCGCGGCCTTGTTCCACGCCTGCAAGGAAACCCGGCATGACCTTCGAACTCAAACACCTGTGCCTGGCCCTGGCGCTGGCCACCCTGCCCGCCTTGAGCGTGGCCCAGCCCCCACCGACAGCGGTACAGCAACACGCCGGCGTTACCGTACTGGCTTCACTGCCGGTCACCCACGCCCTGGCCAGCGCCCTGCTCGACGGCACCTCGGTCACCCTGCAGCGCGCCGCGCCGGCCAACATTCCCGCGTCGCGGCAGCCGTCGTACTTCAGCGGTCGTGGTGCTGCGAGCCTGCAAAAGGCCGCAAGCCAGGCCGATGCGGTAATTGCCCTGCGTTCGATCTGGAGCGACGACCCGCTGTACCCGGTAGCGCGACGCAGCAACATCCGCATCGTTGAAATCGACGCCGCGCGCCCGGTAGACGGCGCACTGCCGGGGATCGCCGTGCAAGGCAACAACGCCTTTGCCGCCTACCCCTGGCTCAACCCCAGCAACCTTGGACGCATGGCCGACGTACTGGCCAACGACCTCGGCCGCCTGAGCCCGAGCGAACAGCCGAAGATCCAGGCCAACCTGGCCACCTTCAAACGCCAGTTGCTGGAGCTGAGCGCCAGCAGCGAGTCGCGCCTGGCCGACGCCGACAACCTCAGCGTGGTCAACCTCTCCGAACGCCTGGACTACCTGATCAGCGGCCTGAACCTGGACTTGATCGATCACCCGCGCGTGGCCGACGATCAATGGGATGCTGCTGCCCTGAAACGCCTGGGCGATGAGCTCAAAGGCCAGGACGTGGCCTTGGTGCTGCACCATAAACAGCCAAGCCAGGCCGTACTGGATGTGATCACGGCATCGGGCGCCAGGCTGGTGGTGATCGACACCGGTGCGCCAGACACCGTTGCCGGGCTCAAGGCCGGTATCGAGCAAGTCGTCAACGCGCTGGTCACCCGCAAAACCTGAGTCCATTGGTAGACGCGGGTTTGGCCCGTTTATCGCCTCGCGGGGCAAGCCCGCTCCTACAGGTAGGAGCGGGCTTGCCCCGCGAGGCGATGCCAGAAGCGCACAGATCCAGCCACTTCCGCAGCGTACAGCCACCGCCATTAGATAAAGGCCCTCCCCTGCTTTCAGTGGCAGCATCGCCTCTTCAATTAATACTGCGGTACGTCAGCCTTGGTTTTGATGAACGGTATATCTGGAGAAAGATAAGACCTAATAAGATCAGCCACCTCTGTTTTTTTATTTCTTTTACAAAACACATTAACCCCGCCATGTGTAATATGGTCCTTACCCTTCAAGACGACGCCATACTTGAACTCTACGATCTCTCTATTGGTCACAACAGCGAGCCGCTCTATATCAGCCCACTTAAATGCAAAGTGGTGATATTCAGTTTGCAGCTCCTGGTACTCTTTTGAGTTTGCCATCAAAAGATACGTCAAGCCTATCCCTCCCGGCCCTATTAGCGCGCCGAGTAGAAATAATGGGTCAATGGTCGCCATGAAAACAAAAACAACCGCCGCCACACCAGTTAACCACTTCAGAAATGTCAACGCCCATTTTGGAAAATCCTTCCACTCACAGTGCTCCAACCCGGACTCAGTAAGTCGATAGACGCAACTTATACGTTGATGGGTCATAGATGAAGTCACAGACAACATAAGAGTATAAAAAAAAACGCATGACAACGTTCGCCACGGCTGATCCATTCCCTCATACACAGAGTACATAACGAATGCACACCCCAATATAAAAATAGCCATAAACAAAAACATGCCGTTAGCCACAAATATATTGTAATTCCGCGCCTTAATCGTCCACGCCATCAACTCAGGCTCATGCGCAAACTTCCACTCCAGCTGCGGCGGTAGCTCAAGGGGCTTATTAAAAATGAACATGTTTAAACTCAACCATCACTTGAATTGGGGACTGACAACTTCAACAGCTTGCTGCACGGGCCATAGATCACAACACAGTCTGTTTCTCGCAACTCCCCACTAACGGCATCGCTGACTCGGTCAGCCTCACTCGCCGCCCACTTCAGCGCCAACCGGAACATGTAACTGTGACCGCTTGAGCCCTGCCACACACCGGACGGGTATTTAACCTCCAGCTCAAGAAGCGGGTTATCCGTTGGATCATTGATCCAAACTTGCCATAGGCGGTGTTGATCCTGCGGGGTGTAAGTGAAGTCGGTTAAGCGCAGGCTGCTGCCCGGAACATTGGGTAGCTCACCGAGTAGCTTCGGATCGACCCAATGGCCATTTAGAAACTGATCGTAGAACCTGTTGTGCTCGAAGTCCGTGAGGTTTTCTTCCGATGTCCACCGGTTCACGACCGTCGGTTGCAGGGTCAACTCTTTACCGGCCAACGCTGCCGGTACTTGAATCTGCACCCAGAAATCAGTCGCCTTCCTGGCGTACCCATTTGGAGTGTTTGTTCCGTCAATCAGTACTGAGCGGAACGTTGACCTTGGCCCTGATGAAAGGAACGTCCGGAGAAAGATAAGGCCTTATGATCTCCGCTACTTTTTCTTTCTGCTTTCTCCTGCAAAAAATGTTCAAACTCCAACGGGTTTCAAAGTCATCTCCTTCCATGGTTATTGCGTATTTCAAATCGACCACCTCTCGATTGCTTGCAATGGCAAGCTGCGTAAAATCCGCCCATTTAAATGCATAGTGATGGTATCGGGTATGCATTTCCCGGTAATTTTTTGAGTGCGCCATCGAAAGGTACGTCAACCCCATCCCCCCTGGACCTAACAACGCACCCAACAAAAATGAAGGATCGATAGTCGCTATGAAAAGAAAAATGACCGCCGTTATCCCTGTAAGCCATTTTAAAAATGTTAAAGCCCACTCCGGAAAATCCTTCCAAACACAATACTCAACTCCAGAGCCAGAAATTCGATAGGCAAAATTCACTTTTTGATGAGTCATACTAAGAACTGCACAAGTTATGATCAAATAAAAACAAAAAGCCACTACAATCCTGAACAACACCCCCTCGCCTGGAGCCGGCATCGAATACACACTATAAGCCCCAAACACTATCAGCACAGACATAAAAGCAAACATGCCATTAGCCACAACCGTATTATAATCACGCGCCCGAATCGTCCAGCCCAACAGCTCTGGCTCATGCGCAAACTTCCACTCAAGCTGCGACGGCAGCTCGAGTGGCTTATTGAAACTTAACATATTATTGCTCAACCACCACTTGAGTTAGGGACTACCAGCTTCGTTAATTTGCTGGACTGACTATAAATCACAACAGAATCTTTTTCCCGCAGTTCCCCGCTTACGGCAGACTTGACTCGGTCTGCTTCACTCGCCGCCCATTTCAGTGCCAACCGGAACATGTAACTGTGGCCGCTTGAGCCCTGCCACACACCGGACGGGTATTTAACCTCCATCTCGAGAAGCGGATTATCCGTCGGATCATTGATCCAAACTTGCCATAGGCGGTGTTGATCCTGCGGGGTGTAAGTGAAGTCGGATAAGCTCAGGCTGTTGCCCGGAACACTGGGCAACTCTCCCAGTAGCTTCGGATCGACCCAATGGCCATTTAGAAACTGATCGTAAAACCTGTTGTGCTCGAAGTCCGTGAGGTTTTCTTCCAACGTCCACCGGTTCACGACCGTCGGTTGTAGGGTCAACTCTTTACCGGCCAACGCTGTCGGCACTTGAATCTGCACCCAGAAGCCCAGCCACCTCCTGAGGGCACGCTCACCGTCTTTATAAAAGGCTCTTCCCACTACCGTCGGGCGTTGCAAGGTTTCCAGCAACGCGTGCATCTGCTTGAGATGATTGCCGTCACCCCGCCATTCTGGGATTGACCCACGCCCCCAACTGCAACGGTACAGCCACAAACGCAGGCCCTCGCGCTTGAAACGGTTGGCGGCCATTGAGACCAGAAAATAGGCAATACCCAGCAGCGCAATAATGATCGTCACTGGCGTCGACATTACCCAGGAGAAACTCAACCAATAGCCGAGGCCTGCACCGATTAATTGGCCCGTGGAAACAAGCCCCATTCCTTTAACAATGCGAAGCTTCCATGTGAGCAATTTTTCCTCTTCCTCACTGGTGGCTCTGCCAATGTCTTCGGAGATCTGCCACGCCTCAAGACCCGCCGCAACAGCCCCCAGCGCAGCCCACGTCACCGTGCGTAAAATCAGACCTTTCGACACCGTAGCAAATTCGTTTGCCGTCGCAGCTTGGGCGCTCCCTGCGGAGGCAGCTTTGTACTTTGCAAGCCATGCCGAGTAGCTTGCCTGGGCAACTTTCCGCGTTTCATCGCTCAACTTCCCAACCATCCCCCCCGCCCGACTCCAAGCCGGCCCAACCCACAACGCCGCCAGCGCATTCCCCGCATACGCCGCATTCGCCCCCATCACGCGCCATTCATCCGCAGTGAACTGCCCGTCGTTTTGCGCCTGTTGGGCACTGCTCCACAGGTTCCACGCGTTCAGGCCCACCAGCACCGTCGGCAGGGCACTGCCGAGGTTCTGCGCCATCCAGGTTTTGGTCCGCGTCAGGTATTCACGCGTGCCCAGCAGTTTCAGTTGTGCCGTCACTTCGTTCTGGCCGAGGTTTTCGAACCAGTGGTTGATTTGCCACAAGCTGACCTCCAAGCGGGTACTGCCCGAAGCTTTGGCGATGATCTGGATGGGACGTTCGAGGAACCGCGCTTGCCGCTGTTGTTCAAGGATCTGCAGCGATCGACGCGCGGCGCGCTGGTCGTGCACCCGACCGGGAGTGTGCAGCACACGTTTGACGCCCGCGATCTGGTTATTCAGGGCTTGCACGTGCAGCAACCAGGCCTGGAACGCGCGTGGGTAGGCGGGGTTGAACAGCAGTTGGGTGGTGCTGGCGATTTCCGTGGAGATCAGCACCTGGGTCGCGACGAGCGCAAAGGCCGTGTGCTGTTTCATCGCCGGCAGCAGCAAGCCGCTCAGGCCGTGCCAGGCCTCGCGGGCCTGGTGGTTGGCGACCTCGATCAGGCTACTCATGGCTTCGCGGGTGACACTGCTCAGGGTCTGGTACAGCCGGCTGCTGCGCACGCTTTCGAGGTCGAACACCGCTTTCAGTTCATTGACGCGGGTGGTCATGCTGGTGGCGTCGCCTGACGAAGACGGCGTCAGCGCCCCGCTGCTGCCATCGCCTTGACGGCCCTGGTCGTCAAGGGTGCCGTAGGTGGTGAAGTTGTGCGACAGGGTGCGGATCAGGCTGGCCAGTTCCGCGTTGAAGTTGAACAGTGCCAGGCCAAACAGGGTGCTCGGGCGCTCGGCCTGCTGGCACAGCCACTGTTGCCCTTGCTGGCCATTGCCGAGCAAGGTGTAGAGCATGTGCGCGGTTTCCAGCAACTGGCGGGCCTGCTCGCGATTGCAGGTGTCGTGGTACACCGCTTCGGCGCTGGGGCTGAGGCGATTGAGCCAGGTGAGCAGGTCGGCTTCGCTGCGCTGGCAATGCGCTTGCAGTTGTTGCGCCTCGACGCGGACCTCGCTCAGGTAACGACGCAGGTCATCAAAGCGCACGTCTTCGCGCCATAAGCGCTTGGCGTTCCATTCTTCCAGGGCGGCTTGCCAATCCGCGTGGGCCGGCAGATGCCCCCAAGTCTGCTTGAAGCGGGCCTGGGCGGCGCTGACTTCCTTGGCCGCGCCCATCATCACCAGCTGTTCCTCCTCGGCCGGGACCATGTCCTTGGCGCGTTCAAGCTCGTCAAAGGTGCCCAGCAGGCGGTACAGGTCGTCGCTGTAGGCCTGGCGCTGCAGCGGGTCGTGCAGGGTCTTGGGGAAAAAGGCTTCGGTATCAAAGCCGCACAAGCGCTCGACGGCCAGGGCGCTTTCCAGGCTGGCTTGGTGCACGCTGTCGAACTGCTGCTGTTCCTGCAGGCGACCGGACAGGTTCATGCTCAGGTCGTCGATCAGGGCCAACGGGTCGTCCAGGGCGATGTACAGCGCGGTGTCCTGCTCAGGCACCCGACCGCGCACCAAGGCTTCTTCGAACGCCGGTTTGTACGGCTGGCCCGGCTCGCCGGCGGTGGTCGGCAACAGTGTGCTGGTGAAGGTTGGTGCGCTGGCGCCGAAGACGTAAATATCCGCGACGTCATTGCCCAGCTCAGTAATATCGCCGCCATGCTCGGTTTTGCCGCTGGCACAATACGCCGGCAGATCAAGCGCGCGCATCCACCGGCTTTGGGCGGCAGGGTTGCTGCGCATCAGTTCGCACATCCGCCAGGTCCATTGCACCGGCGAGTAGGCGATGCGCAACTGGCTGCGCCGCGGGTACAGCAGGTACGGCTGGGTTTCGCTCGGGTTGTGGCGGGCATCCTGATACAGCTGGACGTCGGTCCACAGGTGGCGGGTGAAACGCTCACCGCTGACCTGGTATTCATGGAAGGTCTGGTCGCTGCTGTTCCACACGTACAGCCAGCCATCGCGCAACTGGCGCAGGGTGTAGCTGCGGGTGTGCAGCGCGGGAAGTTTGCCTGTCCAGCCCTTGGGCAGCGGGTTGGGCCCTTGGTTGCTGCCTTTGCTGTGCGGTGATTCGTCCAGTGCATAGCGCACTGGGAAAATCGACACTTCGGGGTGGCGGAAGGCGCATTTGCCGATGCCCAGCGGCGCGTTGGTGAATTCCTGGTTGCGCCGGGCCTGGTTCAGTTCGGCTTCTGTTACGGCAGTATTCATTGCACGTCCTTGTTCACGGTGAGGTGCAGGCAGTCGCTATCCATTTGCTGGATATGCAGTTCCGGGGCGAGCTTCAGCGCACTGGGGGTACGCGCCAGCCATCGCTGGTAAGGCGATTGAAGGTTCTGGGCAAAGCCCTCGCCCCAACGCAGGCTGTACTCGACCCAGATCGCGAGGCTGCGCTGGCTGACCAGCCCCCAGGCCTGTGCTTCTTCCACACGCTCATCGAGCCAGCGCGACAACCGGGCGTTCTCGATGCGCGCCAGTGGCTGGGAATGACTGTGTTGGAGCCGTTGGTGCAACCGCTCTTTGAAGCGCCAGCGCGCGGCCTGATCCAGCGCCTGCATTTGTGCGTCGGCGAACCGGGCGTATTCATCCACCCATGTTGGGGACGCTGCCGAGCGTGTGAATGTCAGCCACTCAGGGGGCGCATCGAGCACCCAGGCATGTGGTGTTGGCGGCAAGTGCCAGGCTTGAATCGGGCCGAGCACAGCATCCCGCTGCGCGTCTTGATAACTGCCTAGCCAATGCCGCGCCACCAAGGGATCGGCCAAGCGCAGCAAGCCCTTGTTGCCCTGTGCATCGGCAGGTGCAATGAAACGTCGCAAATGATCGGCTACCGCGCGCAGCGGCGCCTGGCTGTACAACAGGCTGGCGTCAGCCTGCTGGCCAGCGCGTTGCCAGGTTTCGCCGATCAGCGTGGATGAATCTGCAACCGCAACCAACAATGGGCCCAGGTGCTTCAGTTCGGTCCAGCGGGTACCCAGGTACAGCGGTTCGATCTCAACCGGCTCGGCGAGGGCGTAAAGACTGGCCAGCGCATCGGCACGCAAGGCACCATCGATCAACAGGTAATTGGCTTGGGGAGCGCTAGTCACTGAGCGTTGTCCTGCGTCTTCTGTTCACAGATTTCGCACCAGGGCTCATTTCGCACCAGTGCTTTGCCCTGCGACGAGGTCTCTAGCGACGGCGGTGTCGCTAGCCCGTCAAGCTCGCCGGGCAACTTCGGTGCCGCTGCGGTGCCGATGATGGGCGCACCTCCGAGTTGAATCTCGGTGCTGCTGAAGATACCGCCGGGGCCGAGGACGATATGCTGCCCGCCGCCGCTCAGACTGAGGCCGCCCCCCGCATCGAGCACCACATCGCGGTCCGCAGTAAAGTGAACCTGTTGACCGGCTTCAATCACCAGCGTTTGCCCGACCTGGGTGTAGCTACTCTGACCGACATGCAGGTGATCGTCGGCCTTGAGTTCGACCTTGCGGTCGCCGCTCACCGTGCGCTGTTCCTCAGCTTCGAGCACTGAAATGCTGTTGCCCTTGATGGTTTCCCGCCAGTCGTTGCCGACGTCCAGGCGGCTGTCGTGCTCGATCTTTTGTTCCAGGTCGCGCTGGGCACGCAGGTAGATCAGTTCCTGGCCACTGCGGTCGTCGATCGACAATTCGTTGAAGCCGCCACTGCCGGGCGTGCTGCGGCTACGCAACACGGTCTTGGTCTTGTTGGCGGGCAAGGGATAAGGCGTTGCTGTGAGCTTATTGGC
The DNA here is from genome assembly GCF_052147955.1 of Pseudomonas sp. NUPR-001. Lineage (NCBI taxonomy): Bacteria > Pseudomonadati > Pseudomonadota > Gammaproteobacteria > Pseudomonadales > Pseudomonadaceae > Pseudomonas > Pseudomonas sp. NUPR-001. The sequence goes on along the minus strand of NZ_CP197353.1, from coordinate 2,073,272 downwards.
AATGCACCCGCTGATCAGCGGCTGGTCGGGGTCGCCTTCCAGGTAGGTCACCAGCACTTCCATGCCGATGCGCGGCACAGTGACCGCGCCATAACCCGCGCCCGCCCAACCCGACGCCACCCGCAGCCAGCAACTGCTCTTGTCGCTGTTCAACTCGGCGCGGTCCCAGTGCAGCTCGACCTTCACCCGGCCGTACTCGTCGCAATAGATTTCTTCACCCTCGGGCCCGGTCACCCGGGCGGTCTGGGCGACCAGTTGTGCCGGGCGCTTGACCAGTGGTGGGCGGTAGAACACATCCCAGGGGATGACATTGAAGCGATTGCGGTAGCCCTGGCTGAAGCCGTCTTTGCTCGGCGGGCTATCGATGCTGGCCGACTCCTCCAGCACCTGGGGCTGCTTGCCTTCATGGCTGACGCTGAGCAACAGCCAGAGGTTGTTGCAGGCCTTGCGCGGATGCTCGGTAAGGTCGAAAAAGTGACCGCTGCGCAGTTGCGCTTGGTCGCTGCTGCCTTCGCCCGACGCGTAGTCGACACGGTGCCGTTCCAGGGCCAGGCGGGCAAGCTGTTTGCTGCGTTCTTCGGTTTCGTTGGGTGCTGGGTAGCGATAGTCTTCAAGGGCCGGGCCGACGTCGGCGCGGGCCTGTTTTTCCAGCAGGCGGCTGGGGCGCTCGAAGTCATAGGCGCGCTGCGTCACCGTGTTGGTGCGGCTACTGAGGCCGTGGGTGAACTGGCTGACCACCGGGTGTTCGGCGACCCTGCCGGCGCCTTGCCGGTAGGGCGTGGCGCCGAGCCTGGGGAAGAAGGTCTGGTGGTCGCTGAACACCAGGTGATGCCCCTCTGGGCTATGCAGGTGATGCCAGGCAATGCCCTCTTCGCTGCACAAGCGCAAAATAAACTGATAGTCATTTTCGAAGTATTGAGTGCAGTATTCACGTTCGCTGCAGGTGCTGACATTGAAGGTGAAGGCGTCGGCCTGAATGCCGTGGCCCTGCAGTACCTGGGTGATGATCTGCGGCACCGTCAGTTGCTGGAAGATCCGCGGGGTGTAGCTGAGCTGCAAGTAGTGCAGCGCGGGTACGAGGGTCAGTTGATAACGGGTCAGGCGAGTGCCAGACTCGCCGGCCAGGACATCTTCGATGTGGCCGTGGAGGCCTTCGCCACTGGCGCCAAACTGAAGGAACGCCGGTTGGCCGAGCAGGCTCTCGAGATCGAAGTCAGGGTGCTCGCTGACCAGCTCGACCGTAATCGCATACAACTGGCTGATGGCCTCGGTGCCGTGAAAGGCCAGGACCTTGAAGTCATTACGGACGGATGGAATTGATAATTTGAAAGGCGCGCGGTTGGCCGAAATGGGCATACGTTTTTCCTTAAACGGGTGAGGAAAACAACCCGGAAAAAGTACCCAGTTCTAATTGGGAAAGATGTCAGACGCTTCCGAAAATGCGTCCGTATTCACCTAAGGTGGTGGGAACAACTGTCTTCTTGTGGGGGGCTTGTTGTGGGAGCGGGCTCGCCCCGCGATGCGGTGTGTCCGATAAACCGCAATCGCGGGGCAAGCCCGCTCCTACAGCCCTACCGTTTCATGCAGCGCTGATATCGCTCATCAACGCGGTTGGCAAACCAGGCCGTGGTCAGTTTGCGGGTGATCTTCGGGCTTTTCAGCTCGATCCCCGGCAATTGCGCACGGGGCAACGGCTTGCCCCGCTTGCCTTCCGCCAGGGCATAGACGCCGCTGTACAACTTGGTGTCTTCGAATTCCAGGCTGTCACCCTTCTCCAGCTGGTCGCGAATGCTCGGGTTACGCAGGCCTAGCGTTTCACCCAGTCGCCGCGCGGCTTTCTCGGTGTTGCCCGGCAGGATCGCCCCCGGCGCGATCAAGTCGCCATCCAGCGCCAACTGCACCCCACTGGCCCGGCTCAAGGCACTCTGGAACGCGGCATTGCGGCTGGCATACCAGCCTGCGTTGAAATCGGCGAAGCGGTACAACTGGCGCTCGTAATGACTGGGGTAACCCAGCAAGTGAGCGATGCCGAAGTACATGCCGCCACGGCGGCTGAACACTTCCTGGCGAATCGTGCCTTGATGGCTATAGGGATAGTCACGGGCGTTGCGCTCGGCAAAGGCGATGCTGACCTGCATCGGCCCGCCGGTACGTACCGGGTTGAGGTCGCCGAGCAAGGTGCGGCCCATCGGCACACTGCCGATCAGGTCATCGAAAATCGCACTGAGCTGCTTTTCACTGCGCACCGCCGCCAGCCGTTCACTGTAAGTTTTGCCGTTCGGTGAGCGGGTCTGCAGGGCGCCATTTACCAGCATCTGGGGAATGTGCAGGCTGGCAGCCCGGCGGTCGATCTCCTGGCGGGCGATACGACCCAGGCCGGGCACCTGCGGGTCGGCCTGAAAGGTCGACTCCTGCTCGGTCACGGCCAGCACGGCGCACAGGTTGGAGCGGCTCGGGGTGATCTTCTGCGCGGTGAAGGCGGTCTGGATGTCCCGCGCCCAGCCTTCACGGTCTTTGGTGGCGGCAGGCAACAAGCGCAGGATCTGCGCCTGCACCTTGGCCGGATCGGTTTCTGGTGCCTCGCGCTGCGTCACGCAGCCTTGTACCGTCAACAGCACGGCGACGCCCAGCAGCAAACCTCTGACGTGCATGTAATACCCTCGGCGGTTCAGGGTTGTTCGCCAACCATGTAGGTCTTGCTGATGTGCCGAAATTGTTCGTGGCTCGAGATTTCCATCAGCTCGAACACCACCATTTCGCGGGTAACGATCTGCGCGCCAGCGTCACGCATCCGCGCAATGCCTGCGGCCTGGTTGTGAGCACCGCGGCAATCACAGGCATCTTCGACCACGAATACCTGCTTACCCAATTCGCGCAGGCCGAGCACGGTTTGCAACACACAGATATGGGTTTCCATCCCACAGACGATCACCTGTTCACGGGCCAGCAAGGACGCCGGCAGGCACTCGGCGCTGACGCAGGAAAAGTGCAGTTTCTCCACGATCCGGGCATCGGGCGATGCCTCCTTGAGCGCCGCGACTGTCGGGCCGAGACCTTTGGGGTATTGCTCGGAAATCACCGTCGGCAGCCCCAGCTCAGCGGTGGCAGCCATCAGCCAGCGAGTGCGCGCCAGCGTGCCGGCCGGGTCGCTGACGGCACCAATGAGTTTTTCCTGTACATCGATGACCAGCAAGCTGGCCTGGTTCGCCTTGATCAACATTCCCTGCACCTGCGTCGTGATTGAGCCACCAAGGCTCGCCCAGCGCTGGCGGTCACGTCAAGACAGGATCAGGCCGACATTCGATGGGGCTCCAGTGCGGCACTGAGCACACCGAGCACGCGCGCTTCATGTTCATGGAGGAAGAAGTGACCGCCGGGAAAGGTCTCCAGGGAAAAATCACCCAGCGTCTCGCGGCGCCAGGCCAGCAACTGCGTCTCTGTGGCACGATCCTCTTCGCCGCTCAACACATGCAGCGGGCAATGCAAGGCCGGGCGTTGGCGATAGGCATAACGGCCGCACAGCAGAAAATCGGCACGCAGTACCGGCAAGGTCAGGCTCATCAGTTCCTGATTGGCCAGGACCTCTTCCGGGGTGCCTTTGAGCCTGCGCAACTCCTCGATCAGCGCGGCGTCACTTCTTGGCTCGCGCCACAGCTCACCGTCGTAGTCTTCGCGGCGTGTCGGCGCCGCCGTGCCGCAGGCAAATAGCGCCAGTGGCGACGGGCAGCCCAACGCCTGCAGCTCATGGGCCAGCTCAAACGCCACGAGTGCTCCAAGGCTGTGGCCGAGCAAGGCATACGGCTGGTGGGCAGCCAGACGCTGCTCACTGGCCAACTGCCGGGCCAAGGCGTGCATATCGGTGTGCAGCGGCTCGCCCAGGCGCGCACCACGCCCGGGCAACTCCACAGGGCGCACGTTGATCCACGCCGGTAACGTGCGGCGCCAGCGGCTGTAGACCATGGCGCTGGCGCCCGAATACGGCAGGCACAACAAGGTCAGTGACGACACCCCGCGGCCCTCAGTGCGATGCTGCGGTTTCGGCCATTTTCTGGCGCAGGCTCAGCGGGCGCATGTCGGTCCAGACTTCGTCGATGTAAGCCAGGCATTCCTTCTTCAGGCCACGCTTGCCAACGGTGCGCCAGCCGGCCGGTACTGCCTTATAGTCAGGCCAGATGGAATACTGTTCTTCGTGGTTGACCACTACCTGGAACACGATGTCGTCGCGATCGAATACGGATGTCATTGCCTGTCTCCTGAATTGAATGGGCCCGCGGCACAGCGTGCGTACGGTGGCTACCCAAGAGAACGAATGAGGCTGACAGAAAATTAAACTTCCACTGGCAACGCGCACCGAGCACTGGAAAAATCTGCTGCAAAGGGCCATCCTCCCCGCCTTTTTGCCCGCCTACCCCGCCAAGGAGCCCCTCCATGCCCATCGCCCCCCTCACCGCCAGCGAGCTGACGTTCATCGACGACACCCTGCTCAAGTACGGCGACGACCACTCGGTGCTCAACATGTCTGAGCTGGATGGCTTCTGCACGGCACTGGTTTCGGGCCCCGCGCAGCTCGATATCAGCGAGTGGTTCCCGGCCATCTGGGGCGGCCAGACGCCACAATGGGAAAGCCCCGAAGAATGCCGGCAATTCATCGACCTGAGCATCAAGCACCTCAACAACCTGGCCAGCCAACTGGCCAATGACTCTGGCGCCTTCAGTGCGCGCTTCGACCAGACCGAACACAACGGCCAACCGCTGACCCTGGCCGAGGAATGGTGCTTTGGCTATGTGCGTGGTGTGTCGATCAGCAACTGGCCGCAGTTGCCCGAAGGCCTGGCCCTGCAACTGCAGAAAATCACCGACTGCGCCGAGCAGGACAATTTCGAACTGCCGGTAGATCTGGATGTGGTGTTGCACCGTCAACGTGTGGCGGCGATCGAGCCGGCTGCGCGGGCGTTGCATGACTACTGGGCCGTGCAGCGATAAACGCTGAAACTTTACCTATTACATCAATAACAATTCAATCTAGCCAAAACAGCCCGTCTGATCATTGACGGGCTGCCTCTGGCTTGACTTCCACTCCCTTCATGCTTGCCTTAAATACAAGCACCAAGGGCAGTCTGCCATTATCTGTCCATTCAAATACTCATAATGTCCGAGACAAATGGGTGTTGCGATGACGATCAAATATTCCTTTACCCGTTACGACACCATCAGAATCCAGTGCAATGGCGAAACACTCGAGGTGCCCCTTCCACCAAAGGTGACTGACGTCATTACCTCTCCGGGCGCAAACGGATCGGTTAGCCAGCAAATGGGCGGAGACAAAACGTCTGATATTGGTCGCCCACGGGTACGCCCCTCTGTTATCGGGATCTTCACCGTCAATGATCTGGACGAAGATGACTTACCTGAGCTATTCGATTGCAGCAACATGGATACACAAGCCGTTGTCGCGCTCAGTGACATAGCCAATATGTCAAAAAGCAACCTTGAGCAGATCTTGGCCAATGAACAGTACCGGTTAACCGGCGGCCACAACCAACCCTATGTTCTTGACATCGGCATTGATCGAAACGCCTTGCAACTTCCAGAACAACTGGAAACGCTTCAGGAAGCACTTAGAGATCAGCAAAACGGTTTGACTGGCATCCGCTTGCTGCAAATGCCCTCAGAGTAATCCGAAGGTTTCCTATGGCCACCGCAGACGCCTATATCACGGCTAAAGCCAACCTGCGTGATAACGTCAAGACGTTGATCCTGGTGTTTGGCAGCATTGCCGGTGTGATGATGGCGGGGACGCCGTTCTCAGGCTATGGAGCACTCGCGGTGTTTTCCACACAATGGTGGGTCGCTTCCATCAGCCTGCTCCTGACTATCACCCTTGTTGCTATTGCCTTACGCCTGTTATTACGGTCCCTGCAGCCGGATCTTTCTTACCCTGAAGCGCTACACCAGAACTTCAACCTGGATGGCCAGGAACGATATACACGCCGTGAACTCTCGGCGCTCAGAAAAGAATTCGAAAGGTACAAGCATCAGCTACTACCTGCGGGTATCAATACCCTTGAAGAACTGGAGTCACGCGCGGACGACGCCTGGGAGCTCTATCAACGAACTGGGGAGGAGAAAGACAAAGAGGCGTACTACATTCGCCATGAGATCCTGACAGATATCGGTAACTGGTCTGCCTTCACCCGCCTGCACTTCCGAATTCGTACCACCATCAATATGGTGTTACTGATCGGGCTTTTTACCCTGGTGAGCATTGCCGTATTTTCATCCGCAGTAAACGCCCCACAACGGCCATCAGAATTTGCAACTGAAGGCACTATCCCCGCTCTGCGCCCCTCTACGCTAACCCCGGTTAGCCTGGAGGCCGACATGTCTGGCCTGACGAACGAAGCGCTGGCTGTCATTGCCAGCACGCTGGAAAAACTTCGGGCAGATCCCACGGCTGGGGTATTGATTTTTGGTGTCTTGGATAATTCAGCGGCGTCTGCGCGCAAACGTGACCTTGTAAACTACCGAGCCCACGAAGTTCGCCAGCTATTGAGCCGGTTGGGAGGTGTTAGCGATCAGCGTGTGTTCGTTATCGAACTGCCGAAATCTGACACTCACCGACCTCTGCAAGAGGACAGTTCTACTGAGCCGGCTGTACAAATCGTTTTGCTCCCCCTTTTACATGCACCGTAGTTACTCAGCCCGTGAACAACGATCCGCACTTGCGTTGCGGGAAAATGCCTGTGCTTGGTCTACCCTGCAATCTGGCGTCGACAGTATCTGTGTGTACTCAGCGCTGGACACCAATAGTGGCCAATTAGTAGCATCCGCTACCCCCTACAAAAACAAACAGCCAGGGAGGCTGTATGAGCCGTATTGTCCATCGCCCGATCCACCTCGAACTGCGCCCGACGCTCACCTGGATCGACACCTGGCAGGGCCCGGACAACGGTCTGATCCGCTGCTGGGAAATTGGTCGCGAACGTGCACTGAAGCACCCCGAAATCGCCCAACGCTGCCTTGCCGGCGAGTTGCCGGTACTGGGTTGGAAAGGTGGTGTAGAACGGACCTTGAAGAAGCGGGAAAAATTCGGCTCACTCAAATACCTTGCGCAGTGGCAAGGCTTGCGCGGTGAAGACCTGCAGATCGACACTACGGCAGAGCTGACCCTCAACTGCAGCCGTACCGGAATGGTCGTGACCTTTACCCCGGACCAGAGCAAGTACTACAACTTGCAGTTGGATATTGACGAATAGCCGGTAGGAGCGGGCTTGCCCCGCGATTGCGGTTTATCAGACACACCGCAATCGCGGGGCAAGCCCGCTCCTACCGGGTGAACAGCCTCGGCGGAGTGTCCTGATGACCACGCTCAACGATCGTTTCAGGCAAGGCAAGGCGGCGCGTAAGAAGTGCCCACGCAGCGCTCAGGCGGCGCTGGGCAAGGTCAAGCGCAATCCGATCCCGCTGATCAAGGCGTCAAGTGAGGGCCGCGTCGAGTCGCTGGTCGCCTTGCGCTACGGGCGCATGCTGGTGTCGCCGTTCACCTTCTACCGCGGCAATGCCTTGCTGCAGGCGCACGACCTTTCAACCACAACGAACATGGGCCTGGTGTCGCCAATCTGTGGCGATTGCCACCTGATGAACTTTGGCGGTTTCGCCACTCCGGAGCGCAACCTGCTGTTCAGCGTCAATGACTTTGACGAAACCCATCCCGGCCCCTGGGAGTGGGATCTGAAACGCCTGGTGGCGAGTTTTCTGGTGGCTGCCCGCGACCTGCGTCATAGCGCTTCAGTGGCAGAGACCGTTTGCCGCCAGGTGGTACGCACCTATCAGGACGCGCTTTTGGAATGCGCCGAACAAAGCGCGCTGGACACCTGGTACGACGCCATCGACTTCGATGTTTTACGCAGCCAGGCAAGCAAAAGTGCGCTCGAGCATGTAGACCGCGCCATTGCCAAAGCCGAACGACGCAACCATGCCGAACTGCTGCCGAAAATCACCGACCGCGACGCCAAGGGTCGCCTGATCATTCGCGACGATTTGCCAGAGATTTTCCATCTGCATGGCAGCAGCACGCTGCTCGACATCGATGATGACTGGCTGCGTTTGCCAGACTGGCGCAAGTACCTGAACAAATGTTTGCGTGAGTATCGAACCACGTTGCAGGCTGACCGCCGCGAGCTGTTCTCACGCTTTCACATCCATGACCTGGCCTTCAAAGTGGTGGGTGTCGGCAGTGTCGGTACCCGCTGCCTGGTCGGCCTGTTCACCGACGATCAGCAAGCGCCGCTGTTTCTGCAGTTCAAGGAAGCGCGCCGCTCGGTGATCGCCAACTACCTAGACACCCGCTTACGGGTCAAGCATCAAGGCCAGCGGGTCGTTGAAGGGCAACGCTTGATGCAGGCGGCCAGCGATCTGTTCCTTGGCTGGACCACCGGCCCGAGCGGTCGTCACTTCTACGTACGCCAATTGCGCGACATGAAGATTTCGGCCGAACTGGAAGTGTTCGACGACCAGACCTTTTGCGACTACGCCAGAGCCTGCGGGCGCGCCCTGGCGCATGCCCACGCCAAAGCTTCAGGCTGCGCCCCGTATATCAGTGGTTACATCGGTAAGAGCGATGCCCTGGCCGATGCGCTGTACCAATACGCCCAAGGCTACGCCAAGCAGAACGAAGACGACTTCGAACGCTTCCAGCTAGCCTGTCGCACGGGGCGTTTGCAGGCGCGCACTGAAGCCGATTTCGCGGCGGATCATCACCCGTAGCTATCAGCAGAATCCTGACCAGGCGACGCTCGCGCATCCTCAGATGAGCGGTCGGAGAATAAGCAGCCTGGCGTTCTGGGCGAGGGCTAGAGTTACTTATCCGCAAACCCGAAGCGGTGCCCTCATGAACACCATCCTCCGACAGTACCTCAAGCCCTGTTCAGCCAAGGTGTCTGTAACAGCGGTCAGTTTGATCATCGGACTGTGCCTGTCGACTGCCACGCAGGCCGATGAGGCCTACGCGAAGCAATTGCTTAAGAACATGTCCGACTACATGTCTGCGCAAAAGAACCTATCGTTCAGCTACGACACGATTCTGGAAGTGGTGACCAAGGATCAACAGCGACTTGCCCTGGCAGGCTCCGGCGCTGTGGTGATCAGCCGGCCCGATAAAATCCGCAACTCGCGCACCAGTGGCTTTGCCGACGTCGAGATGCTGTTTGATGGCAAAACACTGACCCTGCTCGGCAAGGGCAAGAATATTTACGCACAGGTGGAGGTGCCGGGCACCCTCGACCATTTGCTCGACGTGCTGAGAGAAAAATACGACCGGCCGCTTCCCGGCGCAGACTTGTTCATGTCCAACCCGCAAGCGCAATTGATGGACGGCGTGAACAACATCAAAGACCTGGGCAGCGGTGTGATCGGTGGCGTTGAGTGCGATCACCTGGCGTTCAGAAAAAAAGAGGTGGACTGGCAAATATGGATCGCCCAAGGCGATAAGCCCTACCCGTGCCGGTACTCCATCACCTCGAAAAAAATTACCGGAAGCCCGCAGTACAGTATTCAGTTGAGTGACTGGAAAAGTGGCGATGGCGTTGCGCCCGATGATTTCGTTTTCAACAACTCGACGAACGCGAAGAAAATCGAGCTCAAAGACCTTCCCAACACCGAGGACTTGCCCAGCAATTTTGTGCGAGGAAAAGTCAAATGAACCTCTTGCTGAAATCGTGCGGTTTCCTGCTGACCGGCTTGGTGCTGATGTGCGCGCTGGAGGTGGGCCAGGCGCTGTCGATTCCGGGCGTACATAGCTTTATACCTGACGCCCAGGCGGTGGTTGGTCGCCCGCTGACACCGGTCAGCGTGGCCGGCGTCGCCAGGCGCACGGCGCGGCGGAATAACTAACGACGGGGGGCGATGTGTGCGAAAGCCCGCTGTTGGTAACAGCGGGCTTTCGCATAGCACTTAGAAGCTCACGTTCAAGCCCAGACGCACACCGTTGTCCTTATAGCCGTCACCGAACTGTCCGGAGTACCCAAGGTCCACGGTGGTGCCGCTGGCGACCTGCGCGGTCACACCCAGTTGCACCACGGCGGTGTCCTGGGCCAATGGCGTGCCCTTGACGGTGAAGGCCTGACTACCGGCGAACGACAGCTGGCGCTGTGCATCGAGGTCGTCAAAGGCATGCTGCCAGCCGAGCGTGCCTTGCAGCGCGAGCGGTACCGACGCGACCGTGGTCAACGGCGTCGAGGCATGCAGGCCGAGCGTGCTGTAGGTCAACTCGTCCTTCTCGCCTTCGCCACGCAATGCCGTGCTGCCGCCGTGTTCGGTGAAGCTGTCGCTGTCCACCTTGACGTGCGCCAGGCCCACAAACGGCTCGACGTTGAAGTCGCCTGCGGAGATCGCATAACCCAGTTCGCCGTACATCTGCGTGGTCTTGGCGTCATAGCTGGCCTTGTCATGCTCGGCAATGGTGCCAGCCTGCACGTGACGGCTGCTGTCAATGTCGCTCCAGGCGTGCGAGGCGCCCAGGCGCAGGTTGATCGCATCCCATTGACCGGCAGCGAACAGGCTCAGCGAGGTGCTGTCGATATCGGCCGAGGAATTGCGCGCATCGACGTCCAGCTTGCTGTTGCCATAGCCTGCGGCCACACCTACACGCCAGTGCTCGCCAACCGGCAGGTCAACGCCGAGCAAGGTGCCGCTGCTGTTGTGGTCCATGTCCGCCGTGTTGCTGTTGCCACGGCTGTCGCCCCAGCCACCATAGCCTTGCAGCCAGAAGGTGATGCCGCTGTCGGCGTCGGTGTGCAGCACGCCGTCGGCGGCGGCCTGGCCTTGAACCGCGCGCAGGCGCTGGCCAATGGTGTCACGCACATAGCGGCTGTCATCGAACAGCGCGCCCTGGGTGCTGGCGTGCAGTTCGCCGGACAGGCTGTCGTAGGCGGCTTGCGCCTGTTCGACGGTCAGCGCGCTGATGGCGTTGTAGAGGTTGCCGCTGGCCAACGACTCGACGCCGCTGGCGGCCGCGCGTTGGTTGAAGGTACGGCCCACCGAAACGAAGCTGACGTCGTTGCGTTCCAGGGTCAGTTGCACACCGGTTGCCGAATAGGCCAGCTCGGGGCTGAGGAAGGCCAGGTTGCTGCTGACATCGGCGAAGGTACCGTTGAGCGCGGCGGCCTGGATGATGCCGTAGCGCGTGCTCGGCGCCCAGTCGCCCGCTCCTGCGAGCACCTTGAGGCTGGCGCCGCCGAGGCTGACAGTGCCGGTGGAAACCAACCGATCTGAACGGCCATCGGGGTTGGCTTCGATTTCCAGGGTCGAGCCCGCAGCCAGGTTGACGTCACCGTCGACCCGCAGGGTGCCGATGGAATTGCCGGGATTGAGCGTGGCACCGCGGGCGAGGTCAACGCGCCCGTGGATGTTGCCGTGCCCGCCGAGCAGCGCACCATTGCCGACCTGAACATTGCTGGCCAGGCTCGCGCTGCTGCCCGCCGCGCCGCCAACGATCAGGCTGCCGGCGTTGACCTGGGTACTGCCGCCAACGCTGGACTGGCCATTGAGCACCAGCTTGCCGCTGCCGGCCTTGATCAGACTGCCCGCACCGTTGAGGCTGCCTTCATAGACGCTGCTGGCATTGTTGCTGCCCACCTGCAACTGGCTGCCCGACACCAGGGCAAGATCGCCGCTGCCGCTCAGGGCGTCCAGCAGCGTGCTGCCGCCGACGCTGACCGCGGCGCTGTTGCTGACGTTCAGGCTGGCGTTGCCCAGAGCGTTGTTGCCCACCAGGATCAGGTTGCCGTCGAGGATGTTCAGCGCCCCGCTGAAGGTGTTGTCGCCGCTCAAGGTCAGCGTCGTCGCACCTTGCTTGATCAACGAACCGCTGCCGCTGATCACGCCACTCAAACCGAGATCGTGACTGCCAGCCAGGGTCAGTGCGCCGTTGAGGGTAATGGCATTGCCCAGGGTCAGCGCGCTGCTGTTGTCCAGCGTAGTGCCACCTGCGGCCGTCAGGCTGCCGCTGCCTAGCGCAGCACTGTTGCCGACTACCAGCGTGCCGCCGTTGAGCTGGGTACCGCCGGTGTAGCTGTTGGCACCATTGAGAACCAGCGTACCGGTATCAAACTTGGCCAGTGTGCCGTTGCCGGTGAGGGCCACGTCGAGGGTGGCGGTGGCATTCGGATCGACCCGCAGCGCCGCATATCCCTGCGCGCCGTTGACCAGTTTCACCGAACCGGCGCTGCCGTTCTGCAAGCGATAGCCACTGCTGGCGAATTGCATGCCGGTCACCGTTTGTTCGCCGTTGACCGTCACGCTGCCTGCCGCCCCTTGGAACACCGCGAAGCTGTTGGCCCATGGCTGGTTCGCCGAACCATCGACGTTGGTCCAGTTGCTGCCGGTCCCCCAGGTGCCGCTGCCGCCATCGATGGCGCCGTTGGCAAGCTGCTGGGCACCGTCCCAGAACTGCACGTTGGTGCCGGGTGTGGTGACCAGCAGGTTGACCTGATTGCCGATGCTAGTCTGCAATTGCAAGTCGCCCGCAGGGACATTGCCGAGCAACATGCCGTTGTTGCTCAGGTTGCCGGTGTAATCGATCAGGCGATACACGCCCAGGCCAAAGCCGCCGATGTCGGTGACGTTGAGTTTGCCGTCGAGCACCAGATCGCCATTGACTTTGAGCAGACCGGCAGCGCCCGGTACGGCGGCGCCGAGCGCGGCATCGAGATTGCTGTCGGCATTGAGGGTCAGGTTGCCGGTGGTCAGCGTATTACCGCTGCTGACCAACACATGACCGCCATCGGCAATGTTCACCGCGCCGTCGATGCTGCCGTTGCCGCCGAGGCTGGCACTGCTGCCGACGCTCAGCAAGGACGTGCTGAGCACGCCCTGCCCGCTCACCAACAGGCTGCCTTGGGTGACGTAGGTGCTGCCGCTGATAGTGCTGTTGCCACTCAGGGTCAGGCTGTTGTTGCTGGTCTTGACCAGGGTGCCGTTGCCGCTGATGGCGCCGGCATAGCTACCGCCCCCCAGGCTGAGCGAGCTGTTGTTGGCCAGAACGATGGCGCCCTGTCCGTCAAGCTGGCTCAGTGTGCTGCTGACGCCAATGCCGAGGCTACCGGCCGCGCCGACGGCGACCTGCGCGATGCCCGACAGATTGCTGCCCAGTACGTTCAGGCGACCATTGTCGATCTGGTACAGACCACTGAAGGTGTTGTTGCCACTCAGGTCGAGCACGCTGCTGCCTTGCTTGACCAAGGTGCCAGTGCCGCTGAGCACGCCACTCAAGGTCAGATCGTGGCTGCCGTCGAGGGTCAGGTTGCCGCTGACGTCGACCGCGTTGCTGACGGTCATGGCACTGCTGGTATCGAAGCTCGCCGCTGCGTCCACGCTCAGCTGGCTGCTGCCCAGACCACCTGCATCAGCCAGCACCAGCTTGCCGGCATTGAGCCAGGTGGTGCCGTCGTAGCTGTTGGCCTGGCCAAGCGTCAGGGTACTGCTTCCATTCTTGACCAGCCCGCCGTTGCCGATCACCTGGCCGTTCAACGCCACGTCATGGCTGCCCGCCAGGTTCAGGTTACCGTTGAGCACCAGCTGGTTGCCCAGGTCCACGGCACGGTTGCTGTCCAGGGTGGTGCCATCCTGAATGCTTAAGCTGCTGCTACCCAACGCCGCATTATTGCCAAGCACCAGGGTACCGCCATTCAGACGGGTGCCGCCGAGGTAAGTGTTAACGCCATTGAGCACCAGGGTACCGCTGTCGATTTTACTCAGAATGCCGCTGCCGCCCAGGCTCACATCGAGCGTGGCAGTACTGCCGCTGTCGACACGCACGAAGGTATAACCGCTGCTGCTGTTGACCAGTTGCAGCTGCCCTGCGGTACCGTCGACCAGGTGGTAACCATCGCTGATAAATTGCAGACCGGTGACGCTCTGTACGCCGTCCACGCTGACGGTGCCTGGCGCGCCGCCGAACACCGCGAAGCTGCTGTTCCAGGCGCCATTGAGGCCGGCGTTGACCGTGGTCCAGTTGCTGTGGCTGCCATTCCAGACACCAGTGCCACCTTCGATGCTACCGTTGCCGCTCAGCTCGCTGCCATCCCAGAAGCGGATATCGGTGGCGCCACCGACCACCAGGTTGACCTGATTGGCGAGGCTGGTCTGCACCTCCAGCTCGTTGAGCGGAACACCGGCAGGCAAGGTCGCCAATTCCAGGCCGTTATCAACCAGCGCGCCGCCGTAGTCGAACAGGCGGTAGACGCCAATACCGAAACCGCCGGTATCGCTGATATTGAGTTGACCGTCGAGGGTCAGATTACCCTCGACATCGACCAGGCCTGCCGCCCCCGGCGTCGCAGCGCCCAGCGCCGCATCGAGGTGCGAGCCGCTGCTAAGCGCCAGCGCGCCCAGACTCAATACCGAGCCGCTGGTGACATTGAGGTGGCCGCCGTTGGCCACGCTCACTGCCCCGCCCAAGGTGCCGTTACCGCTCAGGGTCGCGCCGTTTTGCACGGCAACACTGCCGTTGCCCAGGCTGCCGTTCACCCGCAGGATTCCGCCAGCGACCGTGGTCGCACCGCCCAGCGCGCTGTTGCCGCTGAGCAGTAGTGTGCCGTTGCCTTGTTTGTAGAGGTCGCCGTTACCACTGAGCACGCCACTGAAGGTGCCCGCACCGAGGCGCAACTGGCCGCCGTCGAGCTGCACGTTACCGGCGCCGTTGAGCTGGCCGCTGCTGGCCCCGGCAGCCAGTTGCAAGGTCGCACCGCTCGCGACGTTGATCGCGCCCGGCTCGCCAAGGGCGATGGCAGAGGTGCTGAGCAGACGGCCGCTGTTGATGGTGTAGTCACCGAGGAAACCATCGCCGCCGCTCAGCGTCAGGGTGCCGCTGCCGGTCTTGATCAGGTCGCCGCTGCCCGTGAGGAAGCCGGCCAGGGTCAGGTTGTTGCTGCCCTGTACAGTCAACTCGCCGCTGATGTCGACAGCGTTGCCGAGGGTCAGGGCACTGGTGCTTTGCAATGCGCCAGCACCGGTGACAGTCAAACGCCCGAGCCCCAGCGCCTGGGCGTTGCCCAGTTCCAGGGCACCGGCCTTCAGGTGGGTCTGGCCCAGGTAGGCATTGGGTCCGGTCAGGGCCAGTTTGCCGCTGCCGTCTT
Source organism: Pseudomonas sp. NUPR-001 (assembly GCF_052147955.1). Classification (NCBI taxonomy): domain Bacteria; kingdom Pseudomonadati; phylum Pseudomonadota; class Gammaproteobacteria; order Pseudomonadales; family Pseudomonadaceae; genus Pseudomonas; species Pseudomonas sp. NUPR-001. Next base: position 2,058,138 of record NZ_CP197353.1, on the reverse strand, counting down.
TGACCAGCCCACTAGCGCCAAAAATCGGGCCAGCCAAGCTCAGGTCGTTGCTGCCGCTCACGGTCAGGTCGGCGTTGAGCACCACGGCGTTGTTGACCGCGATGTTTGCCGTCGATTGCAGCGTGGAGACGCCGCCAACAACCAAGAGGGTATTGCCCAGCGACGTATTCTGCCCCAGGCGCAGTGTGCCCTGGTTGAGCATGAGCGAGCCGTTCAGGGTGTTGGCGCCCGTCAGGTTCAGCGTGCTGCCACCGTTCTTGATCAGGGTGCCGATGCCGGACACCGTGCCGGTGAGCGCCAGGTCGCGGCTACCGAGGACGGTCAGGTTGTCGCTGATCGCCACATTGTTGCCGACCTGCACGCCGGCCAGACCGCTGTCCAGGGTGGTGTTGTCGAGGGTGTTGAGCGAACCCGAGCCCAGTGCGGTATTGCTGCCCAGTACCAGGCCACCGTTGTTCAGCCAGGTAGTGCCCGACCGACTGTTGTTGCCATTGAGTACCAGGCTGCCGCTCCCGAGCTTGAACAGGTCACCGGCACCTGCGAGCGCACCGTTGAGGCTCAGGGTGCGACCGCTATCGACGGTAATATTGGCCGCACCGTTGAGCGACACTGCATTGCTCAGTTGTACATCGGCGCTATCGGCGCGCAGCGTAGTGCCACTGGCAAGGCTCAGGGCGCCGCTGCCCAGCGCCGTGTCACGACGCACGGTCAGGGTTCCGGCGCTCAGCGCGGTGCCGCCGCTGTAGCTGTTGTTGCCGGCCAGCACCAAAGTCCCGGCGCCGGTTTTTTCCAGCGTGCCGGTACCGCCGACCTGCGCGTCGATCAGGGTCGAAACGCCGGAGTCGAGGTTCACCAGGGTCGAGCCGCCGCTGCCATTGACCAGGCTGAGCTGCCCGCCCACCGCTGAGCTGAGGGTGTAGCCGTCGGTCTTGAACTGCAGGCTGCTGGCCGACTGATTTCCTTCAATAAGCACCTGGCCGGCGTTGCCCTGGAACACCGCCGAAACGCCTTTCCAGGTGTTGATCGGGTTGCCACTGGCCTTGGTCCAGTTGCTGTCAAGACTGTTCCATACCCCGCTGCCGCCGTCGACCACGCCGTTGCCGTGAGTGCCGCCACCATCCCAGTACTGGTTGAGCAGGGACTGCGAGTTGACGATGAGGTTGAAGTCTCCACCTATGAGTTGCAGGGTGATCTCGCCTGGCAGGAAACCGCTTGGCAAGGAGCCGAGCACTACAGTCGCGGTGGCCAGCGGACTGCTAGAGCTGATCAGGCGATAGGTGCCGTTGTCGATGTCCGGCAAGTCGCTGAAATTGAACTGCGCGCCATTGACCACCAAGTTGTTGCTGACGCTGATCAGCGGCGTCAGCGACGGCGCGCCGAGGGCAAAGTCGACAATGCTGCCGCTGCCCAGGTTCAGGCTGCCAACCGACAACGTGCCACCCGAACCCACCTGCAGGCGACCGCCACTGTTGATGTTCACATTGCCGGTGAAAGCCCCCGTACCACTGATGCGGGCACCGTTGTCGACGATAACCAGGTTGCTCGCCACGCTGGCACCGGTGTTCAGGTGCAGGCCACCGCCGCTGACCAGAAGGTTGCCGTTTAAGCTGGAATTGCCGCCCAAGGTCAGGGTTCCGCTGCCGACCTTGTTCAGCGTAGTAGTGCTGGAGTCAACGATAGTACCGGTGAAGGTAGAGCTGGCATTACCACTGCCAACGCTGAGGGTACCGTTACTCAACAGCTCGCCGCTGCCGCTCAACGCATTGATCGTGGTCTCTGTGCCCAGGTTGACACTGGCACCGCTGGCGATATTTAGGCTGGAGTTAATGCCCAACCCATTCAAGGCAAGGCTTGTGAGCCGACCCGCCTGCACGTCTACCAGGCCGGAGAAGGTGTTGTTCTGGTACAGCAGTAACTCACCCACACCCGTCTTGGTCAGACCACCGGCACCGGAAATAACCCCTAGCATTTGCACAAGCTGAGGGGTGTTGAAGTCGAGCGTGGCACCGCTGTTGATCGCAAGCCTGTTTTGGTAGAGCGGCGAGAAACCTTCAATCATAAGACGGCTATTGCCGGTGACGGTGAGCGGGTTATTGCTCATCGGGCCAGCGATGTTTGACAAGGTCAGGGAGCCACTGTCGAGCTCGATTTCGTACATGCTGAAAACGGGTGCTGCCAGCGTCAGATTACCGCTGCCAGCCTTGATCAGCTTGCCCCCCGCACCGAAGATGGGGCCGTTCAAGCTCAGGTCATTGGCACCGGTCACAGTCAAGTTGCTGTTGAGGTTGACGAAGTTGTTCAGCACAACCGACTGGCTACTGGCGAGGGTGGCCGCACCGGAAACGGTCAACGGCCCATAGCCCAGTGCCTGATTATTACCGACGATAAGGCTGCCAGCCGACAACTGAGTACCTCCGGCATAGCTGTTGGCGCCCTTGAGCGTCAATTCACCCACACCGTTCTTGATCAGCGTCGCGCTGCTATCGGTGCCAGTGATTGTCCCCTCCAGCGTCAGGTACTCAGCGCTGCCGGTATCGACTGTCATGCCGTTGGCACCCAGGGTAATCGCGTTTGCCAGGGTAACCGCCACGCCGCTGGTGGCCAGAGTGGCGCCATCGACACTGACGTTAGCATTACCGAACACTGCGTTATTGTTCACCCGCAGCTTCCCGCCGGTGAGGCTCGCGCTATTGTTGGCACCGGTCAGCAGTGCCCCGTTGACTTGCCAGGTACCGCTTTTCACCAGCAGATTGCTGAAGTTGATGTAGTTCGCCGCCGAGATCGTCCCGCTGCCAGCGATGCCCGAGCCGCCGCCGATGGCGTTCTGCAGCGACAGGGTGTTGCTGCCACCGGCGCCCCCATCGACGATGCCGGGCGCGGCGAACACCAGATTGGGGTTGGAGGCGACCGTCACCGAGTGCGTGCTCATGGCACCGCCAGTGGACACCATGGAACCGGTAATGGCGTTGAAGGTATTGCTGCTGCCCGCGCCCATGGACAGGCTGCCCACCAGCATTCCGCTGTTGGTAAAGGTATTGCCCTGCGTCGACGCTTCGAACGCCACCCGGCCGTAGAGCTGGTTGGTATTGGTCATCTCGACCTGGGCCCCACCGTGCACCGCCACGTTCGGCATGTCGGCCGCATCCAGCGTTGCCCCGACGATCCGGTCGGCGTGGATCGTGCCGTTGTTGACGATGGTTACCTTGCCACCGGCGCCAGCCCGTGCATCAATCGCCATGCCGTCAAGGTTGACAATGGAGCTGCCGAGGTTGCCACTGGTGCCGGAAATCCAGCCGGAGGCATTGTTGAGGATGGAGATGTTCTGCGCGTTGGCATTACCGACCCTCAAACCGGTGGTCAACTGCGTCCGCTGCCCGCTGCGGGTCGGAGAGATGTCCCCGTTGTTGGCAATGTTGGTGTTGTTGCCGCTCAGTTGGATGACCGGTACGCCATCTAGCGCCGAACTGAGAATGGAACCTAGCGCAATATTGACCGTGAGATTGCTGGCCGAGCTGAAGTAGCTCTGCTGGTCGGTGTTGTTACAGGTCACGGTTGCACCGTCAAGCGGAAAGAACGGCGTGCAACCGGCAGATGCAGGTGCGCTGCTCAGGCTTGCGATAATGCCAAGGGTGGCCAGGCTGACGGCCAGGGACAACGGATTACGACGTGCCCGCAGAACGGAAGGGGTTTGACTGTCCACACACGACTCCAGATGTGGCTTGGCGATTCATCCTTGAACACGCAGACAGCCACCGCAAAACGCACGCTGGGCAAATCTGCGACAGTCGAAAAGCTTGGCCTTGGCAATGGGAATTTTTATAAGGTGGCCTTTTTACATCAAATAGCCACTATCTGAACAGGGGGTTGCCCCCCTGTTTATGCAGATATTTCGCGGGAAATCGGCCCGGTGGCCGGGAGAGTCAGCGTTGCGCTTCGAGTGCTTTGTTCAGTGCAGCGCCGTCGATGCTCAAGGTCGAACGGCTGAGCACTTCATCCACCACCTGCTTGGCCGATTGTTCCTGGCGCTGCGCTCGCAGCGCCTCGCGTAGCTGGCCACTGACTTCATCGAACGTGGCGAGCCGTGCCGGCTGCGTTTCAGTGAGTTTGATGATGTGGAAGCCCAACGTGCTCTGCAGCGGTTCGCTGACTTCGCCGACCTTGAGTTGCGGCACTACACCACGCACTTCCGGCAACAGTTGCGCCAGCGGCTGTGGCCCGATATCGCCACCGCGTGCGGCACTGCCCGGGTCTTGCGAATAGGTACGGGCCAACTCGGCAAAATCGGCACCGGCCGCGTGGGCGCGCTTGCTCAAGGCCTGAGCCTGATTGCGCACGCTTTGTGTTGCCTGCTCGTCTGGCACGCTAAGGAAAATCTGGCTCACCCGATACACCGCCGGCACCTGCAGCGTCGCCTTGCTGGCCTCATAGGCCTGCTTGAGCGCCTGCTCGCTCGGATAGTCCTGCGGTGCCTGGGTCAACGAGCTCAGGTAGCCGCGCAACACGATCTGCTCGACCGCCGCACGGGTCTGCGCCTGCACCTCCGGGCGTTGCGACCAGCCTGCCGCCTCGGCCTGTTGGTACAGGGCCTTTTCGGCAAGGCGTGCGCGCAGCCAGGTTTCCAGTGCTGCACGGTCGCCGCGCAATTGCTGGCGCGACGCCTCGGGCAACTGCTCAAACAGCGCGTTCAGGTCGTTGGCATCTACCTGCTGATCGCCCAGCCGCGCCACGGCTTCGCTGCCCGGAGCAGTGGCCGCTGTCACGCTAGCCTCCGGTGCCTTACCAGGACGCAAAACCAACGCTGCCGCGACCGCTACGGCCAGCACACCCAGGCTGGCCAGGATCACGCGACGACTCACGAAGTAGCTTCCGCTGCAGCCGGCGCCACGTCGGCGGCCGTGTGCTTGTAATCACGCAGATAAGTCACCACTTCCTGCAGCAGGCGATCCCACAGCACCAGGCTCCCCAACAGGCTCTTGTGACTGACGCCGTCGGCGACCACCACGTCCATTTCCATCACCAGGAAGCCGCCCTGCACCGACAGCCGGGCGAAGCGGCGCGAGGCGTTCCATTGATTGACCAGCCCCTCGGGCAATTGCCCCTGAATGTGCAGGGCGCAGCTGTAGATGAAATCCAGATAGCGCCCCGCCTCCAGGCCTGGGTTGCCAAAGCGCAGGCTGAAGCCGATGCCCTGGCTGGCCGTGAGCAATTGCTCCACCCCACCCTGGCCACTGCGGTTAACCCGGCAGCCGGCGTCTTGCAGCAGGCTGGTCAGCGAATCGGCGGTAACAAAGTCGATCAATTCCGTAGAGCTCATCACGTTACTTCCTGGCGAAAAGGGCATCTGAAAGCCGCGAGTTGTAGCACATCGACATCATGCCGTGCACGCGCTAATAGCCCTTGATCACACTCGCTGTAGGAGCGGGCTTGCCCCGCGATGCGATTTGGCTGACAGATCGCAATCGCGGGGCAAGCCCGCTCCCACAGATGGAGCTATTCCTAGCTGCAACCTAACCGGCATCCGGGATGATCCTTTCCTGCTTCAACCTGTCGAACAGCTGGGTGAATGCATCAAGGCTGCTGCAGTAACCGCTAAAGCCGGCCTTGCGGCTTTTGCTCATGTCGGTAAACGCCTCCATGGGCCGCCCCAGATCGGCATCGGTATGCCACCAGGAAACCAGTTTGCTAATGTCCGGCTCCCGAAGCTGATACCTGTTGGCAATCGCCGTCCAGGCCGCCTCTGCGCCTTGCATCCGCCCTTCCAACGGCATTATCTGGCTCGAATAACCCTGCCACGCGATACCAAAGTACGCGGCCAGGCGCGGCCACAGCCAGCTCCAGCGAAACACATCGCCGTTGACGGCATTGAAATCCTGGTTCGCCGCTGCCGGGCTGTGTGCAGCCCAGAGCAATTGCTCGGCCAGCAGGTTGGCGCTGGTCACATCGGACACCCCATGCCATTGCTCTGCCGAGCCCGGGAAGATGAATGGCCAGCCATTCTCGCGGCACAACGTGGCGTACACCGCCAGGGTCTGGCCCATGTTCATCGCATTGCCCAAGGCGTAACCGATGATGGTGTGAGGACGATGCACGCTCCAGCGATAACCATATTTTTCGGCACCGGCAAACAGTTCGTCTTCCTGCGCGTAGTAGAAATTATCGACCGGTTGGCGGCCTTGCTCCTCGCGGAACGGCGTGACGGGCACAACGCCTTGGCCATAGGCTTCAAAAGGCCCAAGGTAATGCTTGAGGCCGGTAATCAGCGCGACGTGGGCACCCAGCAGCCGGTCGCCAAGCGCATCGATCACATGCCTGACCATGGCACGGTTGACCCGAATATTGGCGCTTTCATTCTCCTGGCGGGCCCAGACGCTGAAGAACAGTGCATCCGGTTTAATCGCATTGAGTGCCTCGCTGACCACTGGCGCATCAGTCAGGTCGGCCACCAGGCTGGTGCAGCCTTGCGGTACGGCTGCGCGACCACGCGACAGGCCGTACACCTGCCATCCCTCGTGCATCAGCTTTTCTGCCAGAGCACGGCCAATCACCCCACTGATACCTACGATCAAGGCTTTTTTCTGCATGCTGGTTTCTCCAGATCGGTATTGATGAGTAGACTACTGGAGAATCAATTTCTGATTTCTGGCATTAATTCACATGATTAACGAACTGGATTCATCAATTGATGCATGATCAACGCCTCAAGGACATCATCCCGTTTGTCACCAGCGTCGACCGGGGCAGCTTTACAGCTGCCTCAGAACAGCTGCATGTGACGGGTTCTGCAGTCAGCAAAAGTGTCAGTCGCCTGGAGGCAAGGCTGGGTTCGCAACTGCTTGAACGCACCACCCGGCGCTTGACCCTGACCGATGCCGGCCAGGCTTACTACCAGACCTGCATGCGAATTCTCGAAGAGCTGGCTGAAGCGGAATCGGTGCTGGCCGCCCAGCGCAGCATCCCCTCCGGGCGCCTGCGCCTGGCACTGCCCAGTACCTACGGCCGCTTGTGTGTGATGCCGCGTCTGATCGCGTTTTGCCAGATGCACCCTGAGGTGGAGTTGAGCCTGACCTTCTCAGACCGCTTTGTTGATGTGTTTGAAGAAGGCGTCGATGTGGCGGTACGCATCGGTGGCACAGATGAGCTGCCCGCCTCGTTGGCGTGTCGTCAGCTGGGACGTGAGGCCATGGTGTTCTGTGCATCCCCGGCCTACCTGGCCAAAGCTGGTAAACCCGACAGTGTGGAAGCGCTGCTGCAGCATCGGGCCATCCTTTATGAGCGCGTCGATGGCAGCACCAAGCCCTGGCAATTCACCACCGCAGATGGCCATTCAAGTTGGCGATCGGTACCGTTCCGGATGGCCTTGGGCGATGTGGATGCACAAGTCCAGGCGGTGTGCGCCGGGCTGGGTGTGGCTCAAATGCCAACCTGGTTGATACACGAACAACTGAAGCGCGGTGAGCTGGAAATTGTCTTGCCTGAACTGCAACCCGCCGGCCTGGCGCTGACGTTGCTCTGGCCACGGCGCAAACAGCTGCTGCCCAAGGTCGATGCTTTGCTGACGATACTGGGCGAGCTGGATATCGTTGAACCTGAACCCGGCAACTGACAGTCCGGTTATGACCGCAGCACTTGGGCAAGACGTATCACCGCCGACTCGATCTCATGCGCCGTCAACGACGCGTAACCCAGCAACCAGCCCTCTTTCGGCTCATCGCCGGCGTAAAGACGGCTGAGCCCGGACAGCTTGATGCCGGCTCTGGCAGCCTTGGTGATCGTTTCTTGTTCTGACCACCCGGCATGCAGCAAACAGGGAATCTGCAAGCCCCCAGGTGGACGCAGGGCCGTGACGATGCCCCCCAGGTACCTGGCAATCGCATCGAGCAAAACAGCTCGGCGCTCAGCGTAGAGTTTGCGCATGGCCCGGACATGCGCGTTGTAATGCCCGTCCTCCATGAACCGCGCCAGGGTCAATTGCAGTGTCTGCGGGGTATGACCATCCATCATGCTGCGGGCATAGGTGAAGGGTTTGATCAGTTCAGGGGGCAGCACGATGTAGCCCATGCGCAAGCCTGGAAAAAGGGTTTTGCTGAAGGTGCCGACGTACAGCGTGCGCTGGTCGTTATCCAGGCCCTGCACACAGGCCGTGGGCTGCCCTTCATAGTGAAACTCGCTGTCGTAGTCATCCTCGATGATCCACTTGCCCTTCTGCGCCGCCCAGGCGATCAACGCCAGTCGGCGTTCCAGAGACAGTGTGACGCCGGTGGGGTATTGATGCGATGGCGTCACGTAAACGCAAGGGGCGCCACTGCGGTCGGCGTGCAGGAGATCGGTGCGCAGCCCCGAGGCGTCGACGGCAATCGGCAAGACCCTGGTTTCAGCCGTCTGGAACGCCTTGCGGGCGCCGTAATACCCCGGGTTTTCCATAAGGATCGGCTTGCCGCTATCGACCAGCAACTGCGCACACAGAAACAGGGCCTGGCGGGTGCTGCTCAAAATCACTATCTGCTCAGGCGAGCATCGCGCGCCGCGCTCAAGGTTCAGGTAGGTGGCAATCGACTTGCGCAGCGGTTCTGCACCTTGCGAGTCGCCGTGCAGCAGAATCTGCGCGCGATAGTCTTTCACCACCTGACGCTGCAGGCGCTCCCACACCTCAATCGGAAAGTTGCGGGTTTCCGGCAAGCCAGTGGCGAATGCCTTGACCTGCTGCTGGTCGCTGACGCCACCCGTCTCGAAGATCATTCGCCCACGTTGGCTAAGACCGTCACCAGGCGCAGCGTGCCTGTGCTGCACCTCGTGCGCCTTGAAGCGCTGCCGGGCTGCGCCGCGTAACGCCGGGCCCAGGCTGTCGCAGACGTAACTGCCTGATCCTGCGCGGCGCACGATGAAACCATCGCGATGCAGTTGCACATAGGCATTTTCGATCGTATCGCGAGCGACCCCGAGCGATGTCGCCAATGCCCGGGTTGCTGGCAGCTTTGTACCGGGCCGCAGGGCACCTTCCAGGATCAGCGCACGCAACGCCCGTTGAATACGCTGGTGCAAATCCAGCTGCTGAAACTGCGCATCGTTGATGCGCATCTTCAACGTGTCCAGCTCGAATGCGATTGCCATGCGCTCTGCCCGATGATGAAAGCCGCTCGATTCTATCCGCCCTGGGCTGCGTTAAAAAGCGCTCCGACGCCAGAAAAGTGGTCTGCCCTTATCTTGATAAGTGGATGGCTTATACAGGCCATTACCACGTTATAAAACCGCTCCCGATCAGCCTTTTCAACGTCAACAAGGAGTGAATATGACTGCCGTACAACAGGTTTTATCGGTGCGCCCAGTAGCGCAAAAAGACTTCGCCACATGGTGCGAATATTGGGCGCAGTACCAAGCGTTCTATAAAGTGGAAATCGACACGCAGACCACCAGGACAACCTGGGAACGGTTCTTCGACAGCCGCGAACCGGTGCACTGCGCGGTGGCTGCAAATGCTGAGAACATCTTCGGTTTCGTCCACTTCGTGTTTCACCGTTCGACCTGGAGCCAGAACGATTTCTGCTACCTGGAAGATCTCTACGTGTGCCCGAGCGTACGCGGCCAGATGATCGGCAAACAGCTGATCGAATACGTGCAAGGCCAAGCGCGGGAAAACCACTGTGGGCGGCTTTACTGGCACACCCAGCAGAGCAACCAGACCGCCCAACGGCTGTACGACTGGATTGCCGAAAAGCCCGGCGTAATCGAATACAGAATGCCACTGTAGGAGCGGGCTTGCCCCGCGATGCGATGTGACTGATAGATCGCCATCGCGGGGCAAGCCCGCTCCTACCGAGGGGGGTTAGCGCGAGGCCCAGGCGTTGAAGCGCTGCTCCAGGTGCTCGCCATGATCGGCCCAGAACAGTGCATCTACCGGCACTTGCTGGGCCAGGTTTTCAGGTGCGGTGGGCAGCTCGGCGATGCGTGCCTTGTCGAGCAGGCCCATCGCCTGCAGGTTGGCGGCGCCGTAGTCGATGTGCTCGGCGAAGCTCTTCTGCTGCTGCGGCTCAAGCGAGAAGGCAATGAATTCGCGGGTTTTCTCCTGACGCGAAGCGCCACGGGGAATCGCCCACGAGTCGAACTCGTACAGCCCACCAGACCAGACGATTTTCAGGTCGTAGGTTTTGCGCTGCTCTGCCGAAAGACGCCCGTTGTACACCGAGCTCATCACCACATCCCCTGCCGCCAGATACTGCGGTGGCTGGGCACCGGCTTCCCACCATTGAATGTGCGGTTTGATCTGGTCGAGTTTGGCGAACGCGCGATCCTGACCGGCCTCGGTGGCCAGCAGGGTGTACACCTCGCCCGGCGCCACGCCGTCGGCAATCAGGGCGAATTCCAGGGTCGACTTGGCCAGCTTGCGCAGCCCGCGCTTACCGGGGAAACGCTCGACATCCCAGAAGTCTTTCCAGCCGGTGGGGGCCTCTTTGAGCTTGCTGGCGTTGTAGGCCAACACCGTCGAGTAAACCAGGAAGCCAATACCGCAGGGCTGGATCGCACCCGGGACAAAGTCTTTGCTGTCGAGGCCGATCTGTGCCGGGTCGAGGGTTTCGAACATACCCTCATCACAACCGCGGGCCAGCTCGGCAGACTCCACTTCCACCGCGTCCCACGACACGCTGCGGGTGTCGACCATGGCCTTGACCTTGGCCATTTCACCGTTGTATTCCCCGGAAATAATCTTGCTGCCGCTGGCTTGCTGCCAGGGTTTGTAGAAGGCCTTTACCTGGGCCTCTTTGTTGGCGCCACCGAACGATACGATGGTGAGATCGGCCGCAAGGCCGTGACTGGCAGCTGCTAACCCCGTTACCAGCGCTGCGAATTTCAGAGTCTTGATCATTATTGTTATCTCCTACTGTCCAAGGGTGATGACAAATCACTCAAGACACCGGGATCAACCAAGCCTTCCCAGGCGTGAGACATCCGGGTCTCGCTCCATTCGAGGCGTAAGGTGGCACGGAAGGAACGGTAGTAAGACCCTGCTTTTCTAACGCTCAGATCAGTCGGCGCTAAACTTTGGCGCGCAAGCGACCGGTTGTGCGCGCCAGTGCTGCCAAGCCTGCTGCCAGCCGCTCTCATGGCTGACACCTGCTATTACCGCGGTTTCCAGGCAGGCACCAGGCCCCAGTTGCTGACGGTAATAGCCTTCGATTGCCGGTGGAATCACCCGGTCATCAGCACCAAACAAATGGCGCTGTGGGATCAACGCCAGGCGCTGGCGATAGTCCAGCGGTTCGAGTGAACCGCGTAGTGGTGCGAGCTGCTGCAGGCGCACCCACTGTGCCGGGCTGAGGTTACCCGCCAGTGTCTGCACGTGGGCAATATCATCACGGCGGGCCGCCAACAGCAGCGCCACAGCGGCACCACCCGAGTAGCCCACCAGTTCAAAGTCGTGGTTGTGATAACGCGTTTTGAGCAGGTCCAGTGCCTGGCTCATGCTGGCAACGACCGCTTCGGAGAAGCGCCGATCGGTCCACATCGCCGGTGTACAGTGCGGCGCGCTGACGAACTGACAAGGGCGGGCAAGATAGACCGCGGGTGTCGGGTCATCCAGCGCCAATTGCGCCACCAGCAGGTGCCGGGGGCTGGGGTCGAGACTTGGTTGTGTGGCGGTAGCCCAGGCACGGCCATCGCCTTCCAGATAGACGCGTAATCGCGCCGGGGGCTGGGATGTGAGGGGGCTGACCATCGCCAACGGAAAAGGCTCAGTGGCCAATACCTGCAGACGCTGCCCATGGGCAGCGGCCAAGGCCTGCAACGCCTGTTGTGGGGATTGGCAGCCGCTGAGCACGGCACTGATCAACAGTGCCGTGCCTCGCAGGCAAACCCCAGCCCACCGGAGCAGGCTGAGCTTTGCAATGGCCATCAGAAGTCGTAACGCACTTTGGCCGTGACGGTGTTGGCATCAAAGTCAGACTTGCCGACGTAGTCGTAGTTCAGACCCAGGGTCACAGCACCCAGGTGATAGTCCGCACCGATACCCGCTTCGTAGCTGTTGCGTACCGCACTGGCACCGCTGGTCACGAACGGGGTGTTACCGGAAACGAAGGTCGAGGTGCTGCTGACGCGGTCGCCGATAAAGTCGTGATAGGTCATGACCTGAGCTTGTGGCTCAAGCGTGCCGCTGCCCAGCGGGAAGTTGCCGGCAACACGCAGACCCGCACCCAGTTCAGCCACTTCAAAGCGCTGCTCTTCGACCTTCAGTGCAGCAGAGCTGCCTTTTTCACGGTAGCCGTCGATATCAACACGGCTGTAGCGGGCAGCGATGCGCGGCTCGACCAGCATCGACGGCGACACGCGGTAGGTGTAACCACCGACCAGGTTCACCCCGAACAGCGTGCTGTCGTAATCGGCCTTGGCCGTGGTGTCGGCAATGCTGCGCTTGCTGTCGTTGCTGTTGAGACCATAGGTCAGGCTGCCGTCGACAAAGTAGTTACCTTGCTCAAAGCCGCCGTACAGGGTGAAGGCATGACCATCGACCTTGGTTTTGTCGCCGCTCTTGCCGTTCACGTCGGTGTTCAGGTAGCTGTACGCCACACCCAGGGTCAGCTGGTCGTTGAGCTTGCCGTCGGCGCCTACGGCAATACCGCGGCTGTGAGCGTTGTAGCCAACGACATTGTCACGCAGGTCCTGACTGGCATCGCTGTACAGGGTTTGTACCCAGACTCCGGCTTCCTTGAAGCCTTCACCCGAGGACATGCCGCGCGCCGCCGAGGTACGACCGCTGGTGACGTTGCTGATCAGGGTCTGGCCGGTGGTGGCCGCCTGAGTTGCGCCGCCGTTGACTTCAGGAGTCAGTTGCTCAGCCAGGGTGCGCAGGGCTTCGGCGTCCTGCGAGGCATTGACGTATGCCTGGAACACTTTGTCCTGCGGGTTCAGGCTGGCCAGTTCAGTGGCCACACTGCTGAAGGCCGAAGCGGCGCGCTGGGCGTTGCCCGAACCGCCGATGCTCTCGATCACCTCGCCCACTTGCGAAGACGATTTGCCGGTGACAGTGGCAACCACCTGATTGCCCTCGACCACATAGGTGTCGACGTTCAGCAACGAGGAACGGCTGCTGACCAGCTTGCCGGCTTCGGTCTGGTTATCCAGCGCGTCGGCATCGATCAGGGTGTAGGTGCTGCCCTTGGCGGTGAAATCGTTGCCCTGGGCAGCCAGGGTGATTTGCGAACCTTTCTGGAAGGTGGCTTTACCCTCAACGTTCAACACAGCCTTGCCGGCGTCGGTTGCGCTGCTGAGGTTCAAGTCCAGCGAAGAACCATTGGCAACGACCAGCTCGCCCTGCAGCGAAGTGTGCGGGTTGGCCAGTTGCAGATGACCTGCAGTACCTTCGCTACCGACCATCACCGGGCCGTTTTCGTACATGCGGATATTGTAGCCATCGGCATCGGTGTTGGTGCCTTTGAACACGGCATCGCCGGTGACATACACACGATCCAGATCGATCAGGTTGCCGGTGATGGCGCCGCCCTGCCAATCCAGAACGACGGTATCAGAAGCCTCAGAAGCGTCGATGGCCTCGTCTTCAGAAACGATGGTGCCACGGTTGACGATCGTCAGTGCACCGCCCTGGCCCTCACCATCGAGGTCGAAGCCACCGATTTCGATGGCGGCATCAGTGGCCTGAATCAGGCCGGTGTTTACAAACTGGGCAGACGACGAGGTGAAGCTGACACCATCGAGCGCTACGCCGACGGCATCGGCGCCGCTGGCAATAATGCGACCGTTGTTTTCAATACCACCGACATCGACACGGTCGCTGTAGAACGTACCGCCCCACTGGTATTCATTGGAGGTGGCGTCCAGCGCCGTGGCGTTCTCGCCGCTGACGTGAATCAGGCCGTTGTTGATCAGCTTGCCATCAATCTCACCGCCTTCAAGCAGAATGCCTTTGGCGTTCTCACCGCTGGCCAGGATCTGGCCGCTGCTGGCGTTGATCAGATCGCCGTGCAGCTCCGATTGGCCGGAGAATTCCAGGGCACGGATACCGTCACCCTCAAACTCATTGCCCTTGACGCTCAGGGTGCCTTCGTTGACCAGATTGCCGTGAATAATGGCCGGGTCAACCAGCATGGCCGAGACGCCATCGCCGCTTACCGAAATACTGCCCTTGTTCACCAGGTTGCCGAAAATCTCGGTGGCCGGGCCGAACGACGAAGGGATTTCGTCCTCGCCTGCTTGCGACAGGTCCAGGCCATCGGCGTTGGTGCCGTTGGCATTGACGGTGGCATTGATGATCAGGTCTTTGTCGAACGAAACGCTGTTGAATTCGATAGCGTCCAGGTCACTGTTGGTCGTGGTGAACGAACCGTTGACCTCAACGTGGTCGGCATAGGAAGCGTTGTCGACCTGGATACCGGCGTTGGTCAGCGACAGGGTTTGAGCAGAAACCGATTGCGCTGCTGCAGTGATGGCGAGTGCGATAAGTGTTTTTTGTAGATTGACGACAGCCACTTTTCTTCCTTAAAAATCGAGGTGAATGCGCTTCCATGCGGGGCTTCGTGCCGGCTTGATGGCCAAGTGCCACGCCAGAAGCGGGCGGAGTATAAATTCCTTTGTTTATCATGGGTATATATTTCTGACGCCATAACAATGACAGCGACTGACTGCACCGAGCCGCTGGCAATTGCCTATTGGCAGCCTCAGGCGTATCGTCGCGCGCCCTTCACTCTCAAATGGAATTTGCTGCATGTCAGAGCACCGCATTCGTGGCCTTGCCCTGTGTGTTTTTCATCATCAAGGAAAGATTCTGGTCAACTCGTTCTACGACTCCGAGTCACAGCAGACCCTGTTTCGCCCTCTCGGCGGCGGCATCGAATTCGGTGAGCGCAGCGCGGATGCGATTGTCAGGGAGGTGCAGGAAGAGCTGAACCAGCCGATCGAGGCGCTGCGACTACTCGGCACTCTAGAAAGCATCTTCACCTACGCGGGCAAACCGGGGCATGAGTTTGTTCAGGTATACGATGCACAGTTCAGCGACCCGAGCCTGTACGAGCAGCCCTGGCTGATGGGTCATGAGTCCGATGGTGCCGCGTTCACAGCGACCTGGCGTGATAGCTCAAGCTTCGGCACCGAGGGGCGGTTGGTCCCTGAAGGCCTGTACGAACTGCTCACAGCCGCTGCACTGCTGCAATGACCACCCTGGTAGGAGCGGGCTTGCCACGCGATAGCGAGCTTCCAGTCACATCGCATCGCGGGGCAAGCCCGCTCCTACCGAGGGTAGTCAGTAGCCGGTCATTTCCAGGTAGCCGGTGCCGGCGACGCTGCCGCTGATGTGCACCGGTCCCTCCCAGTAAGGGAAACGGGTGTTCATCCAGGCCTTGGGCTCCACGGCATCCAGTTGCACATCCAGCTCATGCAAGGGCACCTGCACCCGCCAGCGCGTCGGCAGCTGCTTGCCGTTTTCCTGGGGGGTCCAGGCCAGCGGCTGCAGCTCTATCTGCTCCCCTTTGAGCGCCTGGCTTTTCCCAGCAGCATCAACCCAAGTGCCAGCGTAATACCCCCTGCCCTTGGCCTCACGTACGCGAAACAGCATCACTTTTGCGCCACTGTCCAGATGCAGGGAAAACCAGTCCCACCCCGACTGCCCGGCCGCCAGCGGTTGGCTGCTCCATTCGCGGTCGAGCCAGGCATTGCCGGTGACGGCAACTCGTTGTCCATCACGCTCAACCTCGCCACTGACCCGGTAAAACGGTTGGCTGTAATAGTAAGACGCCTGACCCTGGCCAGATTTTTCGCTGTAACCCTGATCACCGTGCAACACCAGCGGGCCGCCGCTACGCAGGTTCAGACGGTAGGCAAAGCCCTGACCACCCGCGCTCATCTGCAGGTGCTCGATGCCATCGTCCCCCTGCAGCGACCAGTCGTTTATCCAGGCCCGAAACGGCTGCGCTTCGACACCCGCCTGCCCCACCCCGCCACGCGCCGCCGTTTCACTGGACTGGTGGCCGCCCGGTCCGGTCAGCGCGGCATGCCCCAGCCACAGGTTGGGACTGTCCCAGCCGGCGGTTTCCGCGCCACTGCGCAGTGCCGAGCGGAACAAGGTCCATTGCGCGCCCCAGGCGCGCCCCTGGGCGTCTTGCAGGTTGGCGGTGATGTACCACCACTCGATACGAAAACCGTTGTGCGGGCCATGGTCACGAGGAAAAACCAAGGGCTGATTACGCGTTACCTGCGCGAACGTATTGGCCTGCTGACCAAGCCCGGCAAAGCCGTTGCCAGGCGACTCAGGTTGATCACACCCGACCAGCAGCAACAGGCTCAGCAACCCGCAAGTTTCAGCTCTCATCGGCAAATTGCCTCAGCAGTTCGCCCGGCTGACGCCGCGCCAGTTGCCACAACGGCCAGACACTGGCCAGCAGGCTGGTCACCACCCCGAGCACGGCCAACTGCAGCAACTGCCCGGGGAACACCTGCAACGGCAAGCGCCAGCCAAAAGCCTGCACATTGACCACAGCCACCAGGCACCAGGCGAGCAACACCCCCAAGGGTATCGCCAGCACCACCGTGAGGGTGCTCAACATCAACGTTTGCCCCAACGCCAGCCAGACCAGTTGCCGCCGCTGCACCCCCAGTGCCCACAGCGGCGCCAACTGCCCCAGACGCTGCTGCCCCAGGCTCAGCAGGCTGATGAACAAGGCGATACCGGCAACCCCGAGGGTCAGGCTGTTGAGCGCCGAGGTGGCGGCAAAGGTACGGCTGAAAACCTCGGTGGACCAGCGTTTCAAAGTGCTTTGCTCGACAACGCGGCTGTCATCCAGCGCAAAACGCGACTGCAGCTGCGCCTTGAGCAGCGGCACCCGCTCGGCAGGCAGATTGACGCTGATAGCGCCCAGCGCCGCCACTGGCCGATGCCCGCGCAGCCAGTCGGCATTGACCAGCACATGCCCCTTGGGGTTGCCATAGTCCGCGTAGATACCCACCACCGTCATGTGTTGCGCAGGCTCAAGCGGTAGCGCAAGGCGCTCGCCCACCTTCACCGCCAAACGTCGGGCCAGTTGCTCACTGAGCATCAGCCCCTCACCGCTGGCCAACTGCGCCCAGGCCTGTGCGCTGCGCTCCAATAGCGGCCAGCGGGTGCGGTAGCCGGGATAATCGACGATGCCCTGCACCTGCACCGGCCAGCCTTGCACGCGCAGCTCCAGACTCCAGCTGGGCAGCACCGCGGTAACGTCCGGTTGCTGACGCAACCAGTCACTGATTTGCAGGCCCTGCTCACTGTCGCGCGGCGTCACGTAAAGGTCGGCGGCCAGGCGCTGATCGATCCATATGGTGAACGTTTTGCGAAAACCCTCGGTCATGCTGCCGACGCCGACACTGGCAGCCAGGGCCAGCAGCAAGGCCATCAGCGCCAGGCTCAAGGCCGGCAATTGCTGCCGGCAATCGGCAATGAACCATTGCGTCAACGGCCGACGACGGCCACGCGCCCCTGCGGCCAGGGCGAGCTCAAGCGTACCCGGCAACAGCAGCGCAGCGGCCAGCAGTAGCGCGGCGAGCATCAGGAAGGCACTGGGCAGACCGTTACCGAATCGCCAACAGGCAAACGCGACTAACAGCAACAACCCCGCCACCAGCGCCTGGCGCCGCAACCACGGCCCCTGGGCCAAGCGCCAGGCCTGCGGCTGGGCCAGTGCTAGCAGTGGCAACCGCGCGGCACGCAGTACACTGCTGACCCCAGCAAGCAGTGCACCCAGCACGCTCACCATCACACCG
Organism: Pseudomonas sp. NUPR-001; assembly: GCF_052147955.1. NCBI lineage: Bacteria > Pseudomonadati > Pseudomonadota > Gammaproteobacteria > Pseudomonadales > Pseudomonadaceae > Pseudomonas > Pseudomonas sp. NUPR-001. The sequence goes on along the minus strand of NZ_CP197353.1, from coordinate 2,040,408 downwards.
GTCAACCACCAGCTGCCCGGCAGGCTCAACTGCCCGGCCACTTGTGCGCCGTACAGGCCTCGCAGGCTGGCGGAAAAATCGGGCAGCAGCATCGCCGCCAACAGGTAGCCGCTGACCACGCCAAGCACACCGCCCAACACGGCAAACACACCCAGTTCCAAGGCCAGGCCGCCGAGCAGCGTGCCCCGGCTGATCCCACAGGCACGCAAAGTGCGAATCAGGCCACGGCGTTGCTCCAGCGCCAGACCAATGGCCGCATGGGCGATAAACAGCCCGACCACAAAGGCCAACAAGCCAAGGGCTGAGAGGTTGAGGTGAAAACTCTCGGTCAGGCGCTGCAGGCTACCGTCATCGCTGGATGGCTGACGTTCCAATTGCATGGCAATCGCTGCGGGCAACGGCGATTTGTTGTCCGCCAACAACAACCGCGACAGTTGCCCCGGAGCGTTGAGCAAGCGTTGCGCATGGCCGATATCCACGACAATGATGCCCGGCGCCAACTGCGCCTGCAGCAGCAACGGCGGCAACGCTTGCCCCTCACTGCTGAGGACTGGCTCGCCAGTTCTGCCCCCCAATTGCCGCAAGGTGTCCGGGCCGACCCAGGCTTGCCCCGGCGGGTTGATGAACGCTGCTACAGCGAAGTCGGACACCTGCGTACCGGCAATCTGCGTGGCGGGTGCCAGGCTCAGCGGCTCGATGCCGATCAGGCGCACCGTCACCGGCTGCTTGCCAGCCACACGCAAGCGCCCTTCCAGCACTGGCGACACCGCCCAGCCGAGCTTGCGCAGGTGCAGGTACAGCGACTGATCGAAGCGCTGCCCGTCACGCGCGACCAGTTGCGCGTGTGCTGGGCCGCTCAACAATGCACTAGCGCGGGCGTAGTCCGTACGTGCCTGGCTGTTCAATGCCTGCACACCAGTCCATAACGCGGTGGCCAGCCACAAGCCGGTGAGGATGCTGAAGCACTGCAGACGGTGGCGTTGCCAGTAGCTGAGCAACGCCTGCAAGGTCAGCCGTAGCGCGTTCATCAAACCGGCCCGGCTTGCACACGGCCGGCATGCAACACGCAGCGCCGCTGCAGTCGTGCGGCCAAACGCGGACTGTGAGTGACCAGCAATACACTACTGCCGGCTTCGCCAACCAATTGCAGCATCAGCGCCAAGACTTCATCACTGCTGGCTTCATCGAGGCTGCCGGTCGGTTCATCGGCCAGCAGCAACGCCGGGCGTGCAGCCAGCGCACGGCCGATCGCCACACGCTGTTGCTGGCCACCAGACAGTTGCTCCGGATAACGCTGCAACAGCGGCATCAGGCCCAACTGCTGAGTGAGGTAATCCAGCCACTGGGGGTCGTGACGTCCGGCCAGCCTGGCCTGAAAAGCGAGATTGGCCGCGACGTTGAGGCTGCTGATCAGGTTGTAATGTTGAAACACCAGGCCGATACCTTCCCGGCGCCAGCGCGCCAGGGCCGATTCCGAACGACCGTCGAGCGGTTCACCGTCGATCAGGATGCTGCCGCTGTCGGCGCAGTCCAGCCCCGCCAGCAAATGCAGCAAGGTGCTTTTACCGCTGCCGGATTCGCCCATCAGCGCCAGGCTACTGCCTCGCGCCAGACACAAGTCGACGCCCTGCAGCACCGGCAACGGGCCCTGGGCAGTGGGGAACGATTTGCGTAACTGTTCGACGACCAGCATCAACGGTTATCCCAAAGCATCAACGCTTAAGTTTTATACGAAAAGTACTACATCGTTGTGGGAGCGGGCTTGCCCCGCGATCTGCCGAAACGCGGCAGCAAAGCTTGAATTCGCGGGGCAAGCCCGCTCCCACAGGTGGTGCAAGACAGTTGCTCCTACAAAACTTTTCGTACAGAGCCTAGGAATAGCAGTGTTGCCACGCTTAGTCATATTTGCTTGTCGCCTGCCCGCGCCTGAAAGAGTCTGTCTATCAGCCCGCAATACTGGCGCTATTAGCCCTCGCTCTTCGCCACGTCTAGCCTATATTTATCGCTGCACTGATCCGGCCGGATGGTTTCTGGGAGGGCGCTAACACAGCGGCTATAGCCGTCGCTCCCGCCGTGCTCCACCTGTCCGATAACGAGATTGCCGCTACGCTGAACCGTCCGTGATGGCCATCCCCGATTCGTTGATCGAACCGCTGGCCTTGAACCTATGTCATTGATTTCACTCATCTCTACCCAGTGGTTGAAACGGGTCGGATTGTGGGGTGAGTCCATCCAGAGGTGAAACAGTCATGTCAAACGAGTCAAAATGCCCGTTCAACCATGCTGCTGGCGGTGGCACCACCAACCGTGATTGGTGGCCCGACCAGCTGAACCTGAAGATCCTGCACCAACACTCCTGCCTCTCCGATCCCATGGACGAGGACTTCGACTACGCCGCCGCGTTCAAAAGCCTCGACTTCGCCGCTCTCAAGCAAGACCTGCGGGCGCTGATGACCGACTCCCAGGACTGGTGGCCCGCCGACTTCGGCCACTACGGCCCGTTGTTCATCCGGATGGCCTGGCACAGCGCCGGGACCTACCGTATCGGTGATGGTCGTGGCGGCGCCGGCTCCGGCCAGCAACGCTTCGCCCCGCTCAATAGCTGGCCCGACAACGTCAGCCTCGACAAGGCCCGGCGCCTGCTGTGGCCGATCAAGCAGAAGTACGGCAAGAACATCTCCTGGGCCGACCTGATCGTGCTCACCGGCAACGTGGCGCTGGAGTCCATGGGCTTCAAGACCTTCGGTTTCTCCGGTGGCCGCGCCGATGTGTGGGAGCCGGATGAAGACGTGTACTGGGGCTCGGAAACCGTCTGGCTGGGCGGCGACACCCGTTATGGCAAAGCACAGCCGCCGGGCGATGTACCGCTGGTGGCCGAACCCTCTTCCAGCCAACAGGAAAGTCGCACCGGCTCCGGTGAACGCAACCTGGAAAACCCGTTGGCCGCGGTGCAGATGGGCCTGATCTACGTTAACCCCGAGGGCCCTGAAGGCAACCCGGACCCGATTGCTTCCGGTAAAGACATCCGCGACACCTTTGGCCGCATGGCCATGAACGACGAAGAAACCGTGGCGCTGATTGCCGGCGGTCACGCCTTCGGCAAAACCCACGGTGCCGGCCCGGCCGATAACGTCGGCGCCGAACCGGAAGCGGCCGGCCTGGAGGAACAAGGCCTGGGTTGGCGCAACAAATTCGGCAGCGGCAAAGGCCCCGACGCGATCACCAGCGGCCTGGAAGTGACCTGGACCTCGACGCCGACGCAATGGAGCAACGAGTACCTGGAAAACATGTTCGGCTTTGAGTGGGAACTCACCAAGAGCCCGGCCGGCGCCCACCAGTGGCGCCCCAAAGGCGGCGCTGGCGCAGGGCAGATTCCGCACGCATTCGACCCGTCGAAAAAACAGGAACCGCGGATGCTGACCGCCGACCTGGCGTTGCGTTTCGACCCGATCTACGAGCCCATCGCCCGACGCTTCAAAGACAACCCCGATCAACTGGCGGACGCCTTCGCCCGTGCCTGGTACAAACTGATCCACCGCGACATGGGTCCGTTGTCGCGCTACCTTGGCCCGGAAATGCCCAACGAAGAGCTACTGTGGCAAGACCCGATCCCGGCGGTCGATCATGCCCTGGTCGGTGACGCCGATGTCGCGGCGCTCAAAGCCAAGGTCCTGGCCTCGGGGCTGTCGGTGGCGCAACTGGTGTCGACCGCCTGGGCGGCCGCATCGAGCTTCCGTGGTTCGGATAAACGCGGAGGGGCCAACGGTGGTCGTCTGCGGCTGGCGCCGCAAAAAGACTGGGAAGCCAACCAGCCTGCGCAACTGGCAGAAGTGCTGAGCAAGCTGCAAGGCATCCAGAACGACTTCAACGCCCAGGGCGGCGGCAAGAAAATCTCCCTGGCCGACCTGATCGTGCTGGCGGGCAACGCAGGCGTGGAACAAGCGGCGAAAAGCGCCGGCCACAACCTGGTGGTGCCCTTCTCTCCCGGTCGCACCGATGCCTCGCAAGCGCAAACCGATGTCGAGTCCTTCGCGTTGCTGGAACCGGCTGCCGATGGCTTTCGCAACTACGTCAAAGCCGGAGTCAAGGTCAAAGCCGAAGCACTGCTGGTCGACAAGGCGCAGTTGCTGACCCTCACCGCGCCAGAAATGACGGTGCTGATCGGTGGTCTGCGGGTGCTGGGCAACAACGTTGGCCAGAATGCGCAAGGGGTGTTCACCCATCGGCCTGGGCAGTTGACCAACGACTTCTTCAAAAACCTGCTGGACATGAGCGTGGAGTGGAAACCGACCTCCAGCGCCAACGACAGCTATGAAGCCCGCGACCGCAAAACCGGCGAGCTGAAATGGAGCGGCAGCCGTGTCGACCTGGTGTTTGGCTCGCATGCACAACTGCGAGCGCTGGCCGAGGTGTACGGCAGCAGCGATGCCAACGACAAGTTCGTCAGGGATTTCGTTGCCGCCTGGACCAAGGTCATGAACCTGGACCGTTTTGACCTGAGGTAAACACAGCAGCACCGAGAAAAACGCCCCACGCTGGCAGCTCAGCGTGGGGTGTTTTTCATCTGATACGCTTTTTTCTCGACCATCTGCATCTGTAACGAAAACCCTGACACTCCGACAATGAAGGCCCTACAAGGCCGCTTCCACCGCGTGCCTGATCAGGTAGCTGAGTGATCTGCGGCGCCTGTTGCCTCTTTTCTGGTCAATTCGGAGTTCATATGGGCAAGCTTGCGCTTTTCGTCGTTGGTTTTCTGGTGCTGGCCATTGGCATCGGTGCACTCGGGACAATCTCCCCCCTCTAACACCTACGGTAGGCGCGGGCTTGCCCCGCGATAGCGGTCTTCCTGTCACGCCGCCATCGCGGGGCAAGCCCGCTCCCACACAGGACGTGTTCCCACAGCCTGTCATCTTCGCGTCATCAATCGAGTGGAAAATCATCGCACCTGATGATTGAGCAAGGACCACTCGATGAAAAGCGACACCTCCCTGTTTGCAGCCGTTGACCTGGGGTCGAATGCGTTTCGCATGATGATCGGCCAGCCGGTCAAACGGAACCGCCAATGGGTCATCGAAGAGGTGAAATCCTTGCGCGAGCCGGTGCGCCTGGCTGAAGGCCTGCAGGGCGGTGCCCTCGATGAGCTGGCACTGGATCGCGGCTGGCAGGCACTGGCACGCTTTGGCAAAAAACTGCGTGGTTTCGAGCCCGGACGTGTCCGCGCGGTGGCCACCAGTGCCGTGCGTGAAGCGGCCAACGCCAGGCTGTTTTTAAGCGACGCGCAACGCCACCTGGGCTTTCCCATCGAGGTGATCTCCGGTGAAGAAGAAGCCAAGCTGGTGTACACCGGCGTCAGCCATCGCATTCCGGCTGCCGACACCATGCGCCTGGTGGTGGACATCGGCGGTGGTTCTACCGAACTGATCCTGGGCCGGGGCGAACAAGCCCTGCTCAGCGAAAGCCTGACCATTGGCAGCGGCACCTGGAGCACGCGCTTCTTCCCCGAAGGTCGCGTGTGCGCCCAAGCCATGCTCGACGCTGAACGCACGGCCACCTTGCAGTTTGAAAAGGTCGCCCGCCGCTACCGTCACCTGGGCTGGCAGCAAGCTATCGGCTCGTCGGGTACCGCGCGCATGCTGGCCAAAGTACTCAGGGCCAACGCCTTGAACGACTGCGGCGAAGGCGGGATCACCTACCGTGGCCTGCTGCGTCTGTCGATCGTCCTGCAACAGGCCGGTCACGTAGACTGCACGCGTCTGGCAGGGCTACAGCCGCATCGTCATAGCGTGCTGCCAGCGGGGCTGGCCATTACCCTAGCGGCATTCAAAGCGTTTGGCATTACCGAGATGATGCCGTCTGAGCCGGGGCTGAGGTTTGGTGTTTTGCATGATTTGATGCTGAAGCGCTGAGAGCGGCAAGCGACAATAAAATCTGCGCAAAATTAACAATTAAATTTATTTTTGTTTATTTTGCGCAACACAAACCAGAATAAACATTTACACGCGCAATCACCGCCCTTAGCATTGTGGCTACAAAAGCCACAACAAAGTGCCGTGCCTGCCATGCTATCCCATCCGAAATCCCCGTCTCTGTGCCCCCAGAAATATGAGCAACACCTGCTCAAGGTGTCGATCCTGGTCACTGCCTTGATGGCCGCCAGCGGCATCGGCTTTGGTTTGTATTGCCGCTCTCAGTCGATTGTTTTCGATGGCCTGTTCAATGCCATCGATTCGAGCATGGCGTTCCTGTCGTTGCTGGTTGCCCGCTTGTTGGCCAAAGGCGTCGGCCGCCGATTCCAGACCGGTTACTGGCATATCGAGCCCTTGGTGTTGACCCTCAATGGCAGTGTCTTGCTGATGCTCTGTGTGTATGCCTTTGCCAATGCCGTCAGCGCCTTGGTGCACGGCGGTCATGAGCTGGTGTTCGACAGTGCGATTGCCTATTCGGCGGTTACTGCAGCCATTTGCGCCTTGATGCACCGCTACACCCTGCGGGGTAACCGTAAGGTCAATTCCGAGCTGATTGCACTGGATGTAGAAAGCTGGTGGATGTCGTTTTCCATCACCGCGTCATTGTTGGCCGCCTTTCTGATTGGCTATGCCTTGCAAGGCAGCGCTTACGCTTACCTCACGCCGTACATCGACCCCGGCATTCTTGCGGTGCTGTCGATCGCGCTGATGCCAGGCCCGGCCAAGGCGGTGATCAAAGCGCTGCGGCAAGTATTGAAGATCACCCCCAGCGAACTGGATCAACAGGTCAGTACGCTGATGACGCGCATGAGCCAACGCTACGGCTTCGAGGCCTTCAGCCATTCGGCGGTGCAGATCGGTCGCGGGCTGTTTGTCGAGATCCATATCCAGATTCCGGAAAGCATGAACGTCTGGACCGTCCACCAACTGGATGAGGTGCGCGGTGAGATTGCCAGCGGCATCGGCCGCGAAGGGCCTGACCGCTGGATCACCATTGGCTTCACCCGCGACAGCCGCTGGTTGTAACGCCTTTACTACACCGTTGCAGCGACGCGCAGGGCTACAAATTGCATCATCCACTGCGCGATCAATGCACCGTCGTGACCGCTTGCCAGGCTGGCCTGGGCGCTTTCATACAAGACGGGCTCATGCTGGTCGCGACGCAAGGTCATCAGCGCGCCGGCGTAGTCCTCGACAAACTCCGGGTGGCCCTGAAAGCACAACACCTGATCACCGACGCAATAAGCGGCCAACGGGCAGAATGCACTGCTGGCCAGGAGCGTTGCGCCCGGCGGCAGTTGGCTGACCTGGTCTTGATGCGACACCAGCACACTGAACGTTGCCGCGGCGGGAGTCATCCACGCCTGCGGCGCCGCCAGCGCATAGCGATGCACACCCAACCCCCAGCCCTGTGGCGCCCGCCCACAGCTGCCACCGAGCAACAACGCCAGCAGTTGGTGGCCGAAACAGATGCCCAGCAGCGTATCCCCGGCTTGGTAACGGGCCAGCAGATAGGCGCGCAACTGCACAATCCAGGAGGCGTCGCCGAAGGCATCGGCTTTGCTGCCAGTGACCAGGTAAGCATCAAAGGATTGTGCCGGGGCCGGATAGTGGCCTTCCACGACGTTGAAGACTTCAAAGCGTGCAGGCACCGGTTGCTGCTCAAAGAGTCGCTTGAACATCTGACCGTAGCTGTGAAAGTCGGCCACCAACTCGGGGCGCAATGCGTCGGTTTCGAGAATACAGATTGAAAGCATAGAGACAGGAATCCTCATGCCAAGACAGATGATTTATGAAGGGGTTGGGGGGTGGGATGGGGTGGGAGCGGGCTTGCCCCGCGATGCGATGTGGCAGACAAACCGCAATCTCGGGGCAAGCCCGCTCCTACCTTGAGTCAAAAATTACAGATCGAGCACCAGCTTTGCGCTTTTGGCTCTGGATACACAGACCATCATGACGTTGTTGCAAGCCTGCTCGGCGGCCGTCAGCAACATATCGCGGTGGTCGACGTCGCCTTCCAGTACCCGCGTCTCGCACATGCCGCACACACCCTGCTCGCACGAGGACGGCACATCGACGCCGCTGGCGCGCAGTGCATTCATGATCGAGCAATCGGACGCTACGGCAATTTCCCGGCCACTGCGCGCCAGTACCACGGTCAGCTCCCCCGCCGCGCTGTTCACCGGCAACGGCGCTGCGCTGAAGCGCTCCAGATGCAAACGCGGCGCCAGTTCCTGTGCCTGGAAAACCTCGGTCAAGGCGTCAAGCAGCACGCCCGGGCCACAGCTGTAGGTTTCGGCGCCGGCCGCCGCACGTTCGGCGATACGCTGCAGATCCAGCAGGCCACATTCATCGGCCGGAAGGATCTGCACCTGCTCGCTGGCATACGGCAAGAGTTTTTCGAGAAACGCCATCGAGCGCCGCGAGCGGCCGCCATACACCAGATGCCAGGGTTTACCGGCGCGCTGCGCGGCCAGGATCATCGGCAGGATCGGGGTAATACCGATCCCCCCGGCGACAAACTGGTAAGCCTCGGCCGGCGCCAGCGCAAAAGCATTGCGCGGCGTGCTGATACGGATCGACAGACCGACGCGCAGGCTGTCGTGCACTTCCCTTGAGCCACCGCGTCCCTTGTCTTCACGCAGCACGGCAATGCGCAGGTATTGCGTATCATGCGGATCACCACACAGGGAGTATTGGCGCACGCTGCCCGACGGCAGGTGCACATCAATGTGCGCACCGGCCTCCCAGGCCGGCAACGGTTGCCCGTCGTCGGCCCGCAGCTCCAGCGACATCACCCCTTCAGCCTCAAGGCGCATGCCGCTGATCAATACGCTGCGTTGTTCACCTGCGCGGCTCATACCGGGCTCCACTGCCCGGCCGGGGCTGCACTACCTTCGGGGACGGCCAGGTCCATGAAGGCGCGGAAGGCGCGGCGGTAGTTCAAGGTGAACAGGTCGGCCGGCACCGAATGCTCGACAAAGATGCCGTCCCAGTCGATTTCACGCGGGAAGATCCCGGCGGCAATCGGCATGTCTTCGAGGTACACCATTTCCTCGATGCGCAGGTTTTCTTCCAAGTCAGCGCCTTTGAACTCGCGATGGTTGGCCACACCCCAGAAGATCTTCACATCGTCATAGGCCACCGGTGACGGGAAGCCGGCCACGATACGCTTGCCCAGGCGCTCATAGTCGTAGGTGATGCTGGAGAAACCCGGCGCGGCGCAGTGGTAGTACATCAGGCAATCGCCGTCGTTGGCCCACTCGCCTTCACCGGCGTGCAAGGGCCGCTGCATGACGATATCCAGGCCTTCGCGGCGGACGTTAAGCGGCTCGACCACATGCGGCGTCGGCCCCATCGACACTTCGTGGACGAACGGGAAATGCGCCACGTCGCGGAAGTTTTCCACCGCCACCGCTACCCCGGTAGGTGACAGCAGCGGCTCGGCCGCCAGCCATTCGAAGTCCAGGCCTTGCCATTGCAGCGGGTCGTACATCGGCTGGATCGGGTCTTCCAGGGCGGTCCAGATATGCGCGAAGCGCTCCACCACCGGGTAAGTCTTGATCGACGCCTGGGGTGGAATCTTGCATTGGTCTTCCAGCGACGGAATGTGGCTGCACTTGCCGTCTTCGGCCGCGAAACGCCAGCCGTGATACGGGCAGGCAATGCTTTCACCGTGGACCTTGCCCAAGGCAAAGTCGGCGCCGCGGTGCGGGCAGCGTGCATCTTGCACCACCGCCTGGCCGGACTCGGTGCGATACACCACCAGACGCTGGCCGAGCAGGGTCGCCGATTGTGGTGTTGCCAGGTCGACACTGCGCGCCACCGGGAACCACTGCCGACGCATGGCCGCTTCAGCACGCTGACGTTGAGTCATTTTATGGGTCATTATTATGTCCTCACCAAAGCCGTTAACTTAAATACCCACCACCAGCGCACCACCATTGACCGCCAGCACCTGGCCGCTAATGAAGGCCGCTTCATCGCTGGCCAGAAAGGCCACCGCTGCCGCAATTTCTTCCGGGTGAACCAGTCGCCCCAAGGGGATGTTGGCTTTCTCGCCCTCGACGTATTCCTCTGGCACCATGCGCGTGAGAATGGCGCCCGGGGTGATGGCGTTGACCAAAATGCCCTCGCCGACAAACTCTTTGGCCAGGGTTTTCATCAGCCCCAACTGCGCGGTTTTCGACACCATGTAGGCGTAGGAATGGCCATCAGGCACCTGCCCCCACTGCGAGTTGATGAAGATCACCCGCGGCGCCTTGCTGTTGCGCAGCGCTGGCAGCGCCGCACGGGTCAGGTACAACGGCGCATGCACATTGATCGCCAGCAACTGGTTGAAGTTGTCGTCGTCGGTGGCTTCCAGGCCGGTCAGCGAATAGATCATCCCGGCGTTGTGCACGAGGATGTCGAGCTGGCCCAACTGCGCCACGGTCTGGCGAACCAGTGCTTCGGCGGCGACCTTCTGGGTGATATCCGCAGCCAGGGCAATGGCCTTGCCACCGGCTTCGCAGATATCGGCCGCCGTGGCCCGGGCGACATCCTCATCGATATCGTTGACCACCACCGTGGCGCCACGGGCGGCCAGCAGTCGGGCATGGGCGCGACCGGCACCGCGACCGGCACCGGTGACCAAGGCCACACGGCCGGTAAATTTCTGTGCGGCTTCAGCCAGCTCGAGTACCGCTTGCGGCGCCTGCTTGGCGTGTTCTGCAGAAACGCTCATGGTTGCACCCCCTCTCAAACGCCGACTTTGTGCGGTTCGGTGACGTAGAGCATGTTGCCCTGCGGGTCGAACATCGGGCGGTAGCGGTAGTGCGTGCCGTTCGGGTGCTGCCAGGCGATCGGCTGGGCGGTGACCCATTGCACCTTGCCGTCCAGGTAGGCGATGGCTTCATCCAGGTTCTCGACTTCAAAGGCAAAGGAGTCGAAACCCGGGGCGTCTTCCAGGTTGACCGCGGTGCGGCGCTCGACCTGGCCCTGGTGCTCGGTGTGGAAGATGTACAGGGTCAGGTTGCCGCAATCGATGGCAGCCCAACGCTCTTCGGCCACGTAGGGCAGGAAAAAGCCCAGGCCGAGGATGCCGTGATAGAAATCCACCAGCTCCTGTACGTTGTTGGTGAGGATGTCCATGTTGTCGACGCGTTTGAGTTTCAGCATGACGAGCTCCTGATGCGGGTTTGCGAAGGTTGTTTCACTGGGCCTTGAGGTGGGCGCAGGGGCCACCGGCCAAAGCGTTGAGGGTGCCGGCCGCGACGTCGATAGCGACGGTGACCAGGGTTTGGTACTGATCGCTGTGCAACGCCGGGTCCGGGTGGCAACACAGGGCGCCGGTGCTGCCGAGATGGCTGTTCATGGCCGTGAGCAACTGCTCGACACTCAGGCCGGTCCGGCCACCCAGGCGGCGCTTGAGCACCTGATGGCGCACCAGGGTGTCGGGGTAAACGCCCCACTCGGTGTCGCCCTGCGCCGCCTTGGGGTCGAGAAAATGGTTGGTGTGCAGCAGCAGGCCGTGTTCATCGGGGAACACAAAGGCCGGGCCTTCGGGGTAGATCTCCACCGAAACTGCGGCCGCCTCCCCGGCTTTGGAGGCCAGCACCGTCAGCGAGCTGGACGCCGAGAAGTCGGCAGCGGCCAACAGTTGCAAGGCATCGTTGAAGTCGGATGTGCTGTCGAGCAGCCAGCGCGAGGCGACATGCACCGGCACCCCGATCCGCGCGCCGTCGCTACGGTGGTGAAGAATGTTGAAATGCACGCCGAGGCCATGTTTGTTCACACCGATCTTGCCGACGATGCCGTACTCGGTGACGGTAGTAGTGACACGACCATTGCCATGGGGGATTTCCCAGACCAGCCATTGGCCGGCGAATTGCGAGTACCAGTCCCAGGTTTGCAAGGTGACGGGCGCGGCGGCGGCAGGATCGACATAGGCGATGGTCGAGCACTCGCCGCGCAGGTTTTCACCGGCGCCCGCGCTGCGCTGGCGACTGAGGTAAGCGAGCACTTCCGTACGGGCGTTGATCGCGCCGATCTCACGCACATCGATGCCACTGCCCTCGGCCATGCCGCGGATTTCTTCGTGCAGGGGCGGTGCGAACGCGGCAATCTGTTGCAGGGCTTCTGTGCCCAGCGCCAACAGGTCAACGGTAGCGCCAGCAGTGCGTTCGAACAGGCCGCGGTAGGCCTGTACCGAAGCGCGGATCTGCGCGCTGTGGCACTCGCCAAACTCGCGGCCACGGCCGTAAGGATCGGTCAGGGTCGAGCGAAATTGATAGCTCATCGTTGCTGCTCCAAGTGTGGCGCCACATGCCGGGCGACTTCATCCAGACGGGCGAACCAGACATCGCCATCGCTCACCAGTCGCTCGACAAAACGCTCCAGCTGGGCAAAGCGCGCCGCACGGCCAATGACTTCCGGGTGCATGGTGAAACTGGTATGGCGGCCTTCGCGGCGCACCGATTCGTACTCCGCCAGCCACACCTCGCTGAGGGTGCGCGGGTGGGTGAAGTTGCCGCCGTTGTCGATGCTCCAGCCGAACATCGGCCAGTCATCCAGCGACCAATGCACGGGCAGTTCGATGATCGAGCGGCCGTTGAAGGTCTCGATGTACGGGCGGTCATCGCCCATGCAGCTGGAGTCGTAGCTAAAGCCGTTATCGATCACCAGGTCGAAAGTCTCCGGGGTCAGCTCCCAGGACGAAGAGCGGTAACCGGCAGGTTTCGGTGCACCGGCGCGGGCCAGGGCTTCCAGGCCGAGGCCCATTTCATCCACTTGCTGCTGGGCCGAAACCTTGTCACTGCGCAGGTGCATGTGACCGTGATGGCCAACTTCGTGGCCGTCCTTGAGCAGGGTCTCGATCAACCCCGGGTGCTGCTGGGCGGTGTAGCCGGGGACAAAAAACGACGCCTTGATCTGGTGCCGCGCCAGCATTTCAAGAATCCGTGGCACACCGCGGGTCACGCTGAAACGGCCTTCGGACAGGCTGGTCAGGCGCCTGGCGAAGGTCGGGCTGTCGCCCAGCAAACCGGCTTCAGCGTCCACGTCGAAGGTCAGCGAAACCGCCACCGGGCTGTTTTTTGGCCAAGCGATGCCATATGAGCTGGAATGACTCATGGGAGGGTCCTTCTATCAAAGTAAGGTCGTGCGTTGCGGGGTTACAACGCCGCTCAGGAGTACTGGCTACCGAGTGCCAGTGGCGCAGCGCGGTCCTGGTGCTGACGCCAGCGGTACATCAGCTGGGAGACCGCCAGGACTGCGATGGCGATGGCCACTTCCTTGTAACCGCCGTAACCGGTGACCGATGCGCTGGTGATGCCGACCAGCAGAATCAGGCCATCGAACAACGCCAGGGCCGCAGCGATCACAACCCAGCGCTGCGACAGGCGAATGGGCCGCGGCGCCTGCGGACGATCCTTGCGCAGCATGACGAAACCGCTGACCGCCAGCAGATGGGCGAGCACATAGCCGACGTTGCCGGCGACAATCACCGCCAGGGCGTTACCGACAAACAGCACCAGGGCGATGTTGACGGCCAGTTGCAAAGTCACCGCTCGTGCCGGTACGCCGCGCTTGTTGAGAACACCGAACTGGCGCACGGTGAGCCCGTCCCTGGCGCTTTGGTACAGGGCACGTGCAGCGTCGGCAGTGCCCATGATTGCCAGCACCATGACGCCGGCGATCAGCAACACGGTGATCAATGCCGCCCCGCCGCCGAGCAGTACATTCGCTGCGGTTTGCAGAAAACCATTGGGTTGGTTGATCAGCGTCTGCTCGCCGAGCAGGCCGACCAGGCCCAGGGGGGCCAGGGTGAACACCAGCAGCAGAATCAGCGCCGACACGCGCAACGCCTTGCGGGTATCGCTGACGGTGTTGCGGTATTCCGGAATGAAGGAGGCTGCGGCCTCGACCGAATACGCCGACCAGGCCATCACGAACAACCAGGCCAACGCATTGCGCAAGCCTTCGACGCCGCTGCCCAGGTGCCAACTGAACGACGCACTGCTCCAGGGCGCAGCGAAGAACGAGGCGCTGCCGAAGATCACCACGGGGATCATCAGCAACACACCGGCCAGGGTAATCAGGATCATGGTGAAACGCAGTTCAATCATGCTCAAGGCCCAGGACACCAGGGCCACGCCGAGGGCAATCAACTGCGGCAAGTCGAGTTGGAGCAGACCCAGGTCGAGGGTGAAGCGCGCGTCTGGCCAGAACTGCTCGGTGACAATCTGCGAAATCGCCAGGCCCCAGATCGCCGGTGCGGTGGCCCAGGCAAACCAGTATGCGTAGGTGGCCAGTGGGCCCAAGGACGGAAAGCGCTGGCTCCAGGCCTCGTTGGCGTACAAGGCAATGCCGCCGGACTTGTGGCTGAACATCGCCCCCATTTCCGAGTACACCCAGTTGTGCAGCGCGGCGATGACCGCAATCAGCGCCCACAGGGCCATGGCGGCCCAGGCACCAATGGCGCCAATGGAGTAGCCCAGACCGACAAACAACGCAGCGGGCAAGCTGAGGGTAATGGCGACACCATCCCACCAGCGAATGGACTTCTCGAACTCAACCTGCGGCTCACCGCCAGTAGGGCACTGTTGCATGGCAAACACCTCATCCGCTTTATTTTTATAACTGCTTGCGACGAGTCAATATTAACCACGAACATTGCGCAAAATCATCATTTTTTTACAACTAAAATTACTTTGCGCAACACATGATGAATTTTGGTGCGCATGGTGCGAGTGAAAACCCATTAGGATCGCGGGTTTGCGCAGCGCACGGCAAAGCCGGACGCACCTGTGCAGGGCATCAAAGACAAGGGAGGGTTGGGGGGTATCCCGGTAGGAGCGGGCTTGCCCCGCGAAGCGATGTGACAGACAGATCGCTATCGCGGGGCAAGCCCGCTCCTACAGGTTAGAGGTCGATCTCGCCGCCGGGGATGGTGAAGCGGATCTTGTGCACTTTGACTTCCTGCATCATGCGCACTTCTTCGGTGCCGGGCAGCGAGCGAATGCGCTGCTTCAGGCGCCACAGGCTGTCGTTGTCACTGCACAGCACCTGTACGCAGATATCGGCAGTACCCATGGTGGTCGACAAGTAACTGACCTCAGGCCAGCGCCCCAGGGTATCGACCACCCGATCATGATCCTGCGGGCTGACGTTGACGAACATCAGCGCCAGCTTGGCTTCGCCCAGCTTGGCCGGGTTGGTGAACGCCAGGATTTGCAGAATGCCCTGATCCTGCAGGCGCTTGACCCGGGTACGCACCGTGGCCTCAGGCACCGACAGGTTGCGGGCCACTTCGCGAAACGCGCGACGACCGTCTTCTTGCAGCTCGCGGACAATGTCCATGTCCAGAGGGTCGAGGGATGTAATTGGCATAGGGGTTCTCGATGGCAGTGCCCGACGGGAAACATCGCCGCGCAAAAAACCAAGGCTAACAGATAAGCGTCAGCGCAAAAATACCGCCCTTGCCCCGGCCCTACATGATCTGTCGACGTGCTAGCGAGGCGATCCGCTGGTGAGTTTTTCCCGGCTTTTATGCAGCATGTCCTGAATTTCCTGGGTTGCGTTGCGGGTGCGCCGTGCCAGTTGTTTGACCTCGTCGGCCACCACCGAGAAGCCCCTGCCCTGCTCGCCCGCCCGTGCCGCCTCGATTGCAGCATTGAGGGCCAACAGGTTGGTCTGGTCGGCAATGCCTTTGATCACTGCCACCAGTTGCGCAATTTGCCCATAGGTGGCCTGGATCGAGGCCTGCTCACGCGCGCGCGCCGCCTCGGCATTTTTTTCATCGGCAATGCAGCGTACGGCGCCGACAATGCGCAACAACTGGCCGCGCTCATTGCGCAAACAGCGGGTGCGCTCACGAAACCAGAGCATGCCGTGGCTTTTGTGCTGCATGCGGTACTCCACCACATACCCGGCCTGTGGATCAGTGCTGGTGAGCAGTGCATTGAATGACTGCATCACCCGCGGCATGTCCTGCGGGTGAGTGACCCGTGTATAGCTGTCCCAGCCATCGGGAAATTCCGTGCGGCTGTAGCCCAACAAACTGCAGAACGGGTCGCTCCAGCGCATCTGATTGCGCGGATGGCGCGGGTCGCCATTGACCACTTCCAGCTCCCAAGTGCCTTCCGTCAGGGTCAGCAGCAGCGTCTGCCACACCTGCTTTTCAAGTTGCCAGGCAGCCAGCAACTGATCGACCTCGTCGTGCGCTTGCTGCACCTTAGGTTCAAACCCCATCACCACGACTCCCATTGCTTGGCGCAATACCCGGGGTGCCAGGACACCCCGGGAAGGCACCGTCAGAACGACGCACTCACTGCAGCCACCACGGTCGCCGAGCACACATCATCAAAACCCATGTAGTTGGCGCACTCGGCCGCCGACAGGTCGGTGTCGATGTAGCTCAGCGACCAGGTCAGGGCGAACAGTTCCTTGCTCAGCTTCACCTCCCACTCGTCATAACTGTTGCGCGTGCTGCCGGAAGCCGATATCCAGATCGGGTCTTTGTAATCGGCATGGCCGTAACGCAGGTCGAGCGCCACGTCCAACGGCAGCGCCGCGGTGTAACCCAGGTAGCTGTACAGCATGCTTTGATCGCCAGCGATGTCGTCCGAGTAATAGCCGCCCAGGCTCACGCCATACGCCGACAACTGCGCGTAATACTCGCTGTAGTTCAGGTCGCTCTGCCGTGGGTAGGTGTAATCGTAATAGGCGACGTCCAGGGCGATGTCATCGCTGATCTGCCAGTAGTACCCCAGGTAGTAATCCAGCTCCTGGCGCGTGCTGCTGCCATAGCCAAAGTCGACGTTGGAGCTCCAGGCCCCGAGGTACGCACCACTGCTGTGCATCAGCGTGGCCGCGCCCTGCAGGGCCGGATCGCCTTGCGTCTGGGAGATACCGCGGGAGCGGTAATCACTGAGCGCGCTGACGTCCAACTGCAGGCTGAACGCCTCGCTGAGGGTGATGGCCTGAGCCTGCGACCAAGGCAGCAGGACGCTGGCCGAAGCAAAAACAAGGCACAAGAAAGTACGCACGGCGCACGTTAGCTGCGTCATGGGGATGTTCCTTTTCGGGAGAAGTTTTAGTCAGTCAGGGCGCTTTGTGAACGGCGTGGGTTTGGCCGGCGTTGCGGTCTTGCACACGACGCAACCAGAACAGCGCTTGCGAGATGGCCAGCACCGCGACGGCAATCAGCACTTCCTTGAGGCCGCCATAGCCGGTAATCGCAGCACTGGTCATGCCCACCAGCAGAATCAAGGCGTCGAACAGGGCCAAAGCGATAGCAATGCTTGTCCAGCGCCGAGACAGGCGAATCGGACGCGGCGCATCCGGCCGGTCGCGACGCAGGACTACGTAACCGGAAACCGCCAGCAAGTGAGCAAGAATGTAGCCAACATTACCGGCAACGATCACCGCCAGCGGGTTGCCCACCAGCAACACCAGCAACACGTTGATCAGCAACTGCACGGTGACGGCCCGAGCCGGGACACCGGCGCGGTTGAGGGTGCCGAACTGACGCACGGTCAGGCCATCACGTGAACTCTGGTACAGCGCCCTGCCCGCATCGGCCGTGCCCATCACCGAGAGCACCAGGATGCCGGCAATCAGCACCAGGGTAATCAGCGCCGCGCCACCACCAAACAGCACCTGCGCGCCGGCCTGGAGAAAACCGTAGGGTTTGTCGATCAGTACTTGCTCGCCGAGCAGCCCGGCCAGGCCCAACGGCGTCAGGGTAAACACCAGCAGCAGGATCAGCGCAGCAATGCGCAACGCCTTGCGGGTGTCGCTGACGGTGTCACGAAACTCGGGAATGAACGAAGCCGACGCCTCTACCGCATACGCCGACCAGGCCATGATGAACAACCAGGCCAACACCGTGCGCACACCGCTGATGCCCTCGCCGGTACGCCAGGTGAAACTGCTGGTCGACCAGGCCTCAAAGGTGAAAAAGCTGCTGCCGAAAATCAGCACCGGAATCATCAGCAACACCCCGGCCACGGTGAGGATCACCATGGTGAAACGCAGCTGGATCATGCTCAAGGCCCAGGACAACAGCGCCACCCCCAAGGCGATGAACTGCGGCAAACCCAGCGAGACAATGCCCAGGTCATAGCTGAACGTGACATCGGGCCAGAACTGCTCCGAGAGGATCTGCGCCACCGCCAGCCCCCAGATGGCCGGGGCGGTGGCCCAGGCGAACCAGTAGGCATAGGTGGCCAGCGGACCGAAGCTGGGCACGCGCTTGCTCCACGCCTCGTTGGCGTAAAGGGCAATGCCGCCGGACTTCTCCGCAAACATTGCGCCCATCTCCGAATACAGCCAGTTGTGCAATACCGCCACGGCGGCAATCACCGCCCACAAGACAATCGCGGCCCAGGCTCCAATCGCGCCGATTGAGTAGCCAAGCCCTACGAACAACGCCGCCGGCAAGCTCAGGGTGATCGCCACCCCGTCCCACCAGCGAATGGTTTTTGCCAGTACCGCGTGTGGCTGTGCGCCTATGGAAACCTGTTCCATCTTCATCGCCCTCGTTTTGTGATTTTTATAGGCAGGAATGAGCAAATGCTAAGTCAGATTTTTGCGCATGTGTAGATTTTTTATTTTTTAATCGTTGCATTGCGCAGAATCTTGCAAATTTATATGCTGAATCAGCAGCTCAACGCCAGCATATTTTGCGCAAAATAAAAACCACAGGAATTCTCTATGCCCTTGCAACTGCATGATTGGATCGCCCGCGCCGACGCGCTCAGCGCCGAGACCCGCGCTTTTATCAATGGTGAGTACTGCGCCGCGCGCGCTGGCGCCAGTGCTGAACGCATCAGTCCGATTGACGGCCGCCTGCTCGGGCATATCGCCCAGTGCGATGCGCAAGATGCGCAGATTGCCGTCAAGGCTGCGCGCCAGGCGTTCGACTCAGGCGTCTGGTCACGGCGCTCACCGGTGGAGCGCAAACGCGTCATGCTCAAGTTCGCCGAACTGATCGAGGCTGATATCCAGCACCTGGCGCTGCTGGAAACCCTGGACATGGGCAAGCCGATCAGCGACTCGCTGAGTGTCGACGTCCCCGGCGCTGCGCGCGCGATTCGCTGGAATGGCGAGGCCATCGACAAAATCTACGACGAAGTGGCCAACACCGCCGACGACGAACTCGGGCTGATTACCCGCGAACCGATCGGTGTGGTAGCAGCTATCGTGCCGTGGAATTTTCCGCTGATCATGACCTGCTGGAAACTCGGCCCGGCCCTGGCGGCTGGCAACTCGGTGATTCTCAAACCGTCCGACAAGTCGCCGCTGACTGCCATCCGTTTGGCCCAGTTGGCCGTAGACGCCGGTATTCCTGCCGGGGTGTTCAACGTCTTGCCGGGCCGCGGCCAGGTGGTCGGCAAGGCCCTGGCAACGCACATGGACATCGACGCCCTGGTGTTCACCGGTTCAACCGGCGTGGCCAAGCAACTGCTGATGTTTGCTGGCGAATCCAACATGAAACGGGTGTGGCTGGAAGCCGGTGGCAAAAGCCCGAACATCGTCTTCGCCGACGCCCCCGACCTGCAGGCGGCGGCACGGGCGGCAGCCAGCGCCATTGCCTTCAACCAGGGAGAAGTCTGCACTGCAGGTTCACGTCTGCTGGTTGAAGCCTCGATCAAAGAGCGCTTCACCGCCATGGTCATTGCCGAGTTGGAAAACTGGCAGCCTGGTCATCCACTGGACCCGGCCACCAAGGTCGGTGCGCTGGTCGATACCCAGCACCTGCGCAGCGTGCTCAAGTACATCCAGATCGGCGAAGACGAAGGCGCGACCCGCGCCTACGGCGGCCACCAGGTGCTGGAAGAAACCGGTGGCAATTACCTGCAGCCAGCCGTGTTTACCAATGTTCGCAATGACATGCGCATTGCCCAGGAAGAAATCTTTGGCCCGGTATTGGCGGTGATCAGCTTCGAGGACTGCGAAGAAGCGATCCGGATTGCCAACGACACGCCCTATGGCCTGGCGGCGGGCATCTGGACGGCCGACTTGAGCAAAGCGCACCGCACCGCCAAGGCGCTGCGTGCGGGCAGTGTCTGGGTCAACCAGTATGACGGTGGTGACATGACCGCGCCGTTCGGCGGCTTCAAACAGTCGGGCAATGGCCGCGACAAGTCGCTGCACGCGTTCGACAAATACACCGAGCTGAAGGCCACCTGGATCAAACTCTGAGGGATGTGTGATGCTGATAAAAGACATTGCTGACTTCACCTACAACACCCCTGGCGAACGCTACCTGCCCAGGCCTGAACGCTTGATCAGCGGCCATCCTGAGCAATCGGCACACAATCAGTTTTGCAGTGCCAATGGCCAGTTCAATGCCGGTATCTGGGAAAGCCAGCCGGGGCGCTGGCAGGTGGTGTACAGCGAAGATGAGTACTGCGAAATCCTCAGTGGCCAATCGCTGATTCATGACCAGAACGGCCATGTGAAAGTGGTTCAGGCCGGTGATCGCTTCGTCATTCCGGCGGGCTTCACCGGGATCTGGGAAGTTGTCACCACCTGCAAGAAGGTCTACGTGACCTTCCAGGCTTGACCTTGGTAGGAGCGGGCTTGCCCCGCGATCGCGGTTTATCAGACACACCGCATCGCGGGGCAAGCCCGCTCCTACAGGCTAGCTGCTCAGCTGTTGCAGCAGCACTTCCAACGGATGGCGCAAGGTGCGGTCGGCCTGGCGTTTGACCTGGCTGCGGCACGAGTAGCCGGTAGCCAAGGCTTCGCCTTCCTTGTCCAGCTTGGTCGCCCAGGACTGTTCGAAGATGGTCTTCGAGGTGGCCTGGTTACGGGCCTCGTGACCATAGGTACCGGACATCCCGCAGCAACCCGTAGCTTCGGTGGTCAGTTTCAGGCCCAGGCGGCTAAACACCTGTTCCCACTGCCGCGTGCTTGCCGGGACGTTGGTTTTCTCTGTGCAGTGCGCCATCAAACGGTAGGTCGTGGTTGCCCGGGTCGGTTGTTCAGGCAGTACCTCCATTAACCACTCTTGAGGCAGCAATACCTTCGGGCATGCCCCCAGATCCGGAACCTTCAGGTACTCCTGGCGATACACCAGGGTCATGGCCGGGTCCAGCCCCACCAGCGGCACACCGCATTCCGCCAAGGCACTGAGCTCACGGGCATTGCGAATCGCCGCCTTGTTGAAAGCACCGAGGAAGCCCTGCACGTGCAGTGGCTTGCCGTTGGCACTGTAGGGGGCCAGGTAGACGCGATGCCCGAGGCGATAGGCCAGGTCGATGAACGCCGCCAGCACCGGGGTTTCGAAGTAACGGGTGAAGGCATCCTGAACCAGCACGATGCTGCGTTCGCGCTGCGCCGGGGTCAGCTCACGCAAGGCCGGAATGCTGGCCACGCGCACGTTGCAGCGCGTCAGGGTGGCCTGGAAGTTGTAACGGCTGATCAGCGGGCTGTCGAGCATGCCGACATGGCGCTCAAGCAGCTTGCTCACCCATTTCGAGCCCATCACCGCGTTGTACACACCGGGAGCGTAGGCCAGATACGGAATGCTGAACTCCAGCGAGCCGATCAGGTAGTCGCGCAACGGCCGCTGGTAACGCCCGTGGTACAGCTCGAGGAAGCGCGAGCGGAATTCCGGCACGTTGACCTTGATCGGGCACTGCCCCGCGCACGACTTGCAGGCCAGGCAACCGGCCATGGCGTCGTACACCTCGTGAGAGAAGTCCGCTTCCCCCTTGTTGCGCGCCAGGTTGTTGCGCAGCCGCGCCGGCAGGCCTTTGAGCCAGTTGAGCTTGCCCTGGGCGGTGGCCAGCACATCGACGTTGGCGGCGCCTTGCAAGCGCAGCCATTCGCGGATCAGCGAGGCACGGCCCTTGGGCGAGTGCTGACGTTCACGGGTGGCTTTCCACGACGGGCACATGGCGTCGTTGGGGTCGTAGTTGTAGCAGGCGCCGTTGCCGTTGCAGTGCACGGCACTGCCGAAACTCTGCCACACGCGCTCGTCGATCTGGCGGTCGAAGTCGCCACGCATCGGCGCTTCGTTGACCTTGATCAGGCCCTGGGCGCTATCGGGCGGGGTGCAGATTTTGCCGGGGTTGAGTTGGTTGTGCGGGTCGAAGGCGCCCTTGAGCGCTTGCAGCGACGGGTACAGTTCACCGAAGTATTCCGGCACATATTCCGAGCGCAGGCCTTTGCCATGCTCACCCCAGAGCAGACCACCGTAACGCAGGGTCAGGGCAGCCACGGCATCGGAAATCGGTTTGACCAGCGCGGCCTGGGCCGGGTCTTTCATGTCCAGCGCCGGGCGCACATGGAGCACGCCGGCATCGACGTGACCGAACATACCGTAGGCCAGGCCATAGCCATCGAGCAAGGCGCGGAAGTCGGCGATGTAGTCCGCCAGTTGCTCTGGCGGTACTGCGGTATCTTCGACGAACGGCTGCGGCCGCACTTCACCTTCGACGTTACCCAGCAGGCCCACCGAGCGCTTGCGCATGGTGTAGACCCGCGTTACCGCTTCAGCACCTTCGGCCAGGGTGTGCCCCAGACGCTCGACGCCTTTGTCGGCCTGCAGGTGGGCGACAAAGGCTTGCACCCGCGCATTGACTTCAGCCGGGTCGTCACCGCAGAACTCCACCAGGTTGATACCCAGGGTCGGGCGCTCGGCATCGGCCGGAAAATACTCGGCGACGCTGTGCCAGACGATGTCTTTCATCGCCAGCATCAACACCTTGGAGTCTACCGTTTCAATCGACAGCGGCTTGTGCGCCATCAACGCGTTGGCGTCGCGCAGTGCGTCCATGAAGCTGGTGTAACGCACGTTGACCAGCACTGCATACTTGGGTATCGGCAGCACATTGAGCTTGGCCTCGACCACGTAGCCCAGCGAGCCCTCGGCGCCACACAGCACGCTGTTGAGGTTGAAACGGCCTTGTTCGTCACGCAGGTGCGCCAGGTCGTAACCGGTCAGGCAGCGGTTGAGCTTGGGGAAGGTTTGCTCGATCAGTTCGGCCTGGGTCTCCTGGATCTGCCGGGCGGTGCGGTACACCTCACCGGCGCGGCCAGGTTCAGCGCAAGCGTGCTCCAGTTCAGCGTCGCTCAATGGCCGGGTGTGCAGGCGCTGGCCGCCCAGCAGCACACTGTGCAGTTCGAGCACGTGATCGCGGGTTTTACCGTAGGTGCAACTGCCCTGGCCGCTGGCGTCGGTGTTGATCATGCCGCCAACGGTGGCGCGGTTGGAGGTCGACAGTTCCGGGGCGAAGAACAAGCCATGGGGCTTGAGCGCGGCATTGAGCTGGTCTTTGACCACACCGGCCTGAACCCGTACCCAGCGCTCTTCAACGTTGATTTCAAGGATGCTGTTCATGTGCCGCGACAGGTCGACGACGATGCCGTCGGTCAGCGACTGGCCGTTGGTACCGGTACCGCCGCCACGCGGCGTGAGCTTGACGTCTTTGAAACGCGGCTCGGCCATCAGCGTCGCAACTCGCGCCACATCGTCGGCGTCCTGCGGGAACACCGCCGCTTGCGGCAGGCGTTGGTAGATCGAGTTGTCGGTGGCCAGTACGGTGCGGGTGGCGTAGTCGGCACTGAGCTGGCCACGGAAACCGGCAGCGCGCAGGGCTTCGAGGAAATCAGGGTACAGCGTGGCCGGTGCAGTGCCGGTCAATCGGGCGATCATCGGGGGATGGCCTCATTTATGTCAGGCTAATCAGGAATACTTGCTGAAACGGTATGGTCAGTACACGGCCAGGTAGTGGATGATGCCAATGATCCCGCAGCCTGGCGCCAGGCACAAACGGATATTCCCGCAGCCTTTGATGACTTTTACGAATGAATTACCGCAATCTCACCCCGTCGATGTCCTTGCTGCTGGCATTTGAAGCCGCGGCGCGCCATGAAAGCTACACCCGCGCCGCCGTGGAACTGGCCCTGACCCAGAGCGCTGTCAGCCGTCAGGTGCAGGCGCTGGAGCAGCAATTGGGGGTGACGTTGTTCCGCCGCGAAGGCCGCACAGTCAAACTCACCGAGGTCGGCCGCCTGTACCAACGGGAAATCAGCGAGGCCCTCGGCCGTGTGCGCAGCGCCACCTTGCACGCCATTGCCCACCAGGCCGGTGGCGGCAGTTTGCGCCTGGCAACGCTGCCGACCTTCGGCTCGAAATGGCTGCTGCCACGACTGCACGCGTTTTACCGCAGCCATCCCGAAGTACTGGTGCACATCAATTCACGGATTGAACCGGTGGACTTCGCCACCAGCGGCATCGATGCCGCCATCGTCGTTGCCACCCATGAACTGCAGGGACTGATCTGCCACCGCCTGCACGCAGAAGAATTGAGCGTGATCCTGTCACCGACCCTGGCCGCCAGCCTGCCCGCCTGGACCCCGAAAGCCATCAGCCAGCAAGTGCTGTTGAGTGTCGCCAACAATGCCAATGCCTGGGGTGAATGGTTCACCCACCACGGCCTGGCGCACCAGGCCATGCGCCTGGGGCCGAGCTTCGAGTTGACCTCGCATTTGATCCAGGCCGTGCGCGCCGACATTGGCATCGGCCTGGTGCCACGCATTCTGATCAGTGACGAACTGGCCAGCGGCGAGCTGAGCAGCCCCACCCCGCCCTTTGCCAGCGCCCGCAGTTACTACCTGGTGTACCCACCGCGCAACCAGGCGCTGCCTGCGCTGCAGGCGTTTCGCAGCTGGTTGCTGGACAAGGCCGGCATGGAATTGCGCGGCTGAGCGCGACGCCGTGACGTCGCGCTCGTGCTCACTCAGTGCGGTGCGCGCGGGATGGTTTTCAGCAGGTCTTCCGGGCTGATATGGCCCACCACCGGTTGGCTGCCTGGCTGTGGCAGGTCGAAGATGTGGCCTTTCATCTTGCCGATGATATGCATCTCGCACGGCTTGCAGTCGAACTTCAACGTCAGCACTTCATCACCGTGAATCAGCTGCATCGGTGCCACCTTGGTGCGCACCCCGGTGACGCCCTTGGCCTGTTTAGGGCACAGGTTGAAGGAGAAGCGCAGGCAGTGCTTGGTGATCATCACCGGCACTTCGCCCTTCTCTTCGTGGGCTTCGAACGCCGCGTCGATCAGCTTGACGCCGTGACGGTGATAGAAATCGCGCGCCTTCTGGTTGTAGACGTTGGCCAGGAACGACAGGTGCGACTCCGGGTACACCGGTGGCGGGTTGCTTTCGGCCTTGCGGCTGCCCCGAGGATGGGCCTCGACGCGGGCAGTGGTCAGCGCCTCGATCACTTCACGGCGCAGCGCCTTGAGCTGTGAATTGGGAATGAAGTACGCCTGTGGCGCATCCAGCTTGATGTCGGTGGCGTGGTACTGGGTGGTGCCCAGTTGCCCCAGCAAGTCACGCAGCTGTTCCAGTGCCTGCTCAGGCTTGTTGGCCGCGCCGAACGGGCCGTCCAGGCTGACACTGGCGCTGACGCCCTCTTCACTGGTAGCGGTCAGTTGCAGGCGATCTTCACGCAGGCTGGCCGACCATTTCAGGCCAATGCGCCGCTCGGCAGAGGTCTTCTGCAGCGCTTGCTGCCAGTTGTGGTCGAGGTTGCGGCTCAGCGGATGGTTAGGGCGCAATTGATGCATACCCTTGGGCATCTCGTTGGGCTCGACCCGGTAGCGGTAGCGCTTTTCGCCGTCTTCATCGAACTCGCCCTTGGGCTCGGCGATGTTGGCGCGGAAACCCACGACTTCACGCTTGACCAGCACGTTGAGGCCATCGCCGTTGGACAGCGGCTCATGAGTGACCACCTGCAGGTCGCGCTTGCCGACTTTCTCTACCACACCTACCGGCAGACCGGTAAAGGTCGGCGAGTCGAAGGCACCGATGTCGATCTTGCGCTCGCTGACGAAGTAGTCGGTGCTGCCGCGGTGGAAGGTTTTGTCTGGGTCCGGCACGAAGAAGTGCGCGGTACGGCCGCTGGACGCGCGGGCCAGGTCCGGACGGTCTTCGAGCACTTCATCCAGGCGCTGGCGGTAATAGGCGGTGATGTTCTTCACATAGCCCATGTCCTTGTAGCGCCCTTCAATTTTGAACGAACGCACACCGGCTTCGACCAGGGCGCGGATGTTGGCGCTCTGGTTGTTGTCTTTCATCGACAGCAGGTGTTTTTCGTAGGCAATCACCCCACCCTTCTCGTCTTTGAGGGTGTACGGCAGGCGGCAGGCCTGCGAGCAGTCGCCACGGTTGGCACTGCGGCCGGTCTGGGCGTGGGAAATATTGCACTGACCGGAGAACGCCACGCACAGCGCACCATGGATGAAGAACTCGATGGCGGCATCGGTTTCATCGGCGATGGCGCGGATTTCCTTGAGGTTCAGCTCACGCGCCAGCACCAGTTGCGAGAAACCGGCCTGATCGAGAAACTTGGCCCGCGCCAGGGTGCGGATATCGGTCTGGGTACTGGCATGCAGCTCGATCGGCGGGATATCCAGCTCCATCACCCCCAGATCCTGGACGATCAGCGCATCGACACCGGCATCGTACAGCTGGTGAATCAGCTTGCGCGCCGGCTCCAGTTCGTTGTCGTGGAGGATGGTGTTGATGGTGGTGAACACCCGGGCATGGTAGCGCCGGGCAAACTCCACCAACTGAGCGATATCGCTCACCTCGTTGCAGGCGTTGTGGCGGGCGCCGAAGCTTGGGCCACCGATATAGATGGCGTCGGCGCCATGCAGAATGGCCTCGCGGGCGATGGCCACATCGCGGGCAGGGCTGAGCAGTTCCAGGTGATGCTTGGGTAAGGACATGTTTTTTTAGTCAGGCTTGTCACGGTCAAGGCGCGCATTGTAGCGCGAAACCGCCTGTAGGAGCGGGCTTGCCCCGCGATGCTCTCTGGCTGACACACCGCAATCGCGGGGCAAGCCCGCTCCCACAAGGGTTCAGGCTTTGGCGGCCATTGCCGTTACTTCCACGCGCATGCCTTCAACCGCCAGCGAGGCCACGCCAACCGCTGCGCGCACTGGCCACGGTTTGGCGAAGAAACGCTGGTAAACCTCGTTGAACGCGGCACGATCTGCCATGTCGGTGAGGTAAATGGTCAAGTGCAATACTCGGTCCATGGAACTGCCGGCACGCTCCAGGGCCACTTTCAGCGCTTGCAGGGTGCATTCACTCTGCAAGGTGATATCGCCCAGCTCCAGGCTGCCATCGGCACGGGTCGGAATCTGAGTCGAAACCAGTATGCCGCCGAAGCCGGTAACATCGCTGGAGATCGACTCCGGGTCAGGGTCTGGAACGAAGGTAATGTCGTGGTTGGCCATGAAAAAATTCCTGCTGGATGGGGTAAACACTATGATGCCTGACCGGCAGCAACAGTAACCGGCTGTTTTAAAAACAATTTATGTGATTTGGCTCTTCCCAGACGGCAGAAAAGTTGGTAAATTTCCGCACATTCCTGCAACGGCAGTGAATAACCTCTATTCAAACGAGTGCCAGACACTCGTCGCTACAGCTACAGGGGCGTCGCCAAGCGGTAAGGCAGCAGGTTTTGATCCTGCCATGCGTTGGTTCGAATCCAGCCGCCCCTGCCATTTTCTTCTTCTATTCCAATCTACGTCCACGACAGTTCTGTCGCAGCATTCGCGCACCCAACATATTTTGCTTTTCACCGATTGCCCCTAACTCGGTGGGAGCGGGCTTGCCCCGCGATCTGGCGCGGCATAGCAAATCGCGGGGCAAGCCTGCTCCCACCGGCAGGGCCGGATGCAGGAGCCTGCCCCGCCCGCTTTGCTTACTTCGCGACCAATGGCGGCGTACGCGGTGGCACCAGACGCTTGGAGCCAGTCGCCTCAAACCCCGCCGCCAGGCGCAGCAGCGACGAATCGTCATACGCCCGGCCGGCAAAGGTCAGGCCGACCGGCATGCCGATATCAGCCATCACGCCCATCGGTACGGTGACCGTCGGTACACCCAGATGACGAATGGCCAGGTTGCCATTGGCAACCCAGACGCCGTTGCTCCAGGCAATATCCGCCGACGCCGGGTCAACGTCGGAATTGGCCGGTGCCACATCAGCGACGGTCGGGAACAGCACGGCATCGAGCCCGAGGCGATCCATCCACTCCTCGAGGTCAATGCGTCGGGTTTTCTCCAGCCCGCGCAGGCCGTCCGGTACGGTGCTGATCTGGTCCCACGGGGTAATGCCACGCTCGGCCATGCGCACGTACTCGTCCATGCCCGCAGCCAGATCGCCCTCACGGTTTGGCAGGGTGCCAGGGTCGTGCGGGAAGATCTTCGGCCCGTCGACATCGACCAGACGGTTCAATTTAGGGTCGCCGTTGGCCTGGAGAAAATCATCGAAGGCCCAGGCGGTCAGGTCCCACAGCTCATGGTGGAGGAATTCCTTGGACACCAGGCCACGGTTGAACACGGTCGGCGCGCCAGGGCGATCACCTTCGCAATTGGACACCAGCGGGAAATCTACATCGATGACTTCAGCGCCTGCAGCTTCCAACGCGTTGCGTGCGGCTTCCCAGAGGGCAATCACGGTCGGCCGGGTGTTGATACGCTGGCCGGTCGGCCCGCCAATACCGGGCGCTTCGCTGGTGCCTGCTTCGGGGTCGGCATTGATGTACATGCGCGGGATACCCAGGCGCTTGCCTGCCAAGGCTGCAGCACCGGCTGCCAGCTCCAGGTAGGACGCCGGACGCACCGAGGCAACGCTCGGAATCGGCACCCAGGGCTGCATGCGCCACAGGTCGCCACGGGTATCGGGGTCTTCGGCGACCACCACGTCGAGCACTTCCAGCAGGTCGGCCATGGTCCGGGCGAAAGGCACGACCACGTCCATGGTCGGCGTCAGTGGCCAGTTGCCACGCACCGAGATCACTCCACGCGAAGGCGTGTAGGCACACAGGCCATTGTTGGATGCCGGACCGCGCCCGCTCGACCAGGTTTCTTCCGCCAGGCCGAACGCCGAGAAGCTGGCGGCAGTGGCAGTACCGGCGCCGTTGGAAGAACCCGAGGCAAACGGTGCTGTGAGGTAGTCGGCGTTGTACGGGCTTTCAGCGCGGCCATACACGCCGCGCTGCATCCCGCCATTGGCCATCGGCGGCATATTGGTTTTGCCCAGACAGATGGCCCCAGCCGCGCGCAGACGCTCGATGGTGAAAGCATCGCGGTAGGCAACCAGCTCGGCAAATGCCGGGCTACCGGAGGCGGCGGTGAGCCCTTTGACCAGGTAGCTGTCCTTGGCGGTGTAAGGAATGCCATCCAGCGGCCCCAGGGTTTCGCCTTTGGCGCGCCGCGCGTCGGAAGCCTGGGCTTCTGCCAGCGCCTCAGGGTTGCGCACCACCACGGCGTTGAGCGCGGTAGCAGTTGCCGGGCCGTCATAGGCTTCGATGCGGGCAAGATAAGCCTGCACCAGCTCGACCGCCGTGGTCTGGCCAGACTCGAGCGCAGCTCGCAGCTGGGCAATGGAAACTTCAGTGACTTCAATCATGCGCTCACCACCGACGACTGTTGGTTGATGCTGGGCATACGCAGTTCAGGCACATCACATTGTTTAAAACGGGTTTTCATATCAAGTCTCATTGCACGCCATTCACGCGAAACCGCGCAGTGGGCACCATGAAACCCTGACATTGGGTTTAAAGCAATATTGCGCTACGGCATGGATAAGATGCAGGCCTGCCTAGTGATTGAGGGTTTTCAGTTGTATTGTTTCGCGGGACAAGCCCGCTCCTACATGGAATCCTCTGAATGCACCTCGCCCCTGCCATTCCAGTTCTGCGCATTTTTTCGGTTGATAAAGCCAAGGAGTTCTACCTGGACTTCCTCGGTTTCACACTGGATTGGGAACATCGTTTCGAGCCTGAGCTGCCTCTCTATGCTCAAGTGCACCGTGACGGGTTGATCCTGCACTTGAGTGAGCATCACGGCGACGCGACACCCGGCTCGACGGTATTTGCCCGGGTCGAAGACATCATCGCCCTGCAGAACGAACTGGTCGCCAAGCGCTACGGCTATTCGCGCCCTGAAGCCGTTAGGGTTGGCTGGGGGTTACAGATGGAGATCGCCGATCCGTTTGGCAACCGGCTGCGCTTTTGTCAGCAGATTGAAGGCTGAATCGGCGAAGGCCTAAATAGACAAGGCCCCGTCCATTGCTGGACGGGGCCTTGTTTTACCTACTGCCTTAAGGTGAATCATCGGTACCCGAATCGCGATTGGCGGTGGTCGTGGTACGCATCGAGGTCAGCAGGCAAACCTTGATGGCTTTATACTGCTCCGCGCTGACCAGCCGGTCAATGCCCGCTGGTATACCGTTGGTCAGTAGGTGTACTTCAGGCTGGCCATGAAATTGCGCGGCGCGCCGTACACGCTCCAGCTGTCGGCAAAGCTGTAGTACTCACGGTCAAACAGGTTGTTGACGTTGAGCGAGGCGCTCAGGTGTTCGTCGATCTGGTAACGCGCCATCAGGTTGGTCAGGGCGTAGCTGCCCTGAGTGTGGTTATGCAGGTCCTGACCCGTCTTGCTTTGCCAGTTCACCCCGCCACCGACAGTCAATCGATCCCAGGCGCCTGGCAAGCGGTAGCTGGTGAAGGCCTTCAGACCATGACGCGGAATCT
Source organism: Pseudomonas sp. NUPR-001 (assembly GCF_052147955.1). Lineage (NCBI taxonomy): Bacteria > Pseudomonadati > Pseudomonadota > Gammaproteobacteria > Pseudomonadales > Pseudomonadaceae > Pseudomonas > Pseudomonas sp. NUPR-001. Next base: position 2,009,888 of record NZ_CP197353.1, on the reverse strand, counting down.
GCGTCACGATGCGCTTGTCGTCGCTGTCGGTACTGACGCTGTAGGCATAGCCTGCCGACGCCTGCCAACCCTCACTCAACTCACCACTGAGCTCAAGTTCCACCCCTTTGGTGGTGGTGCCTTGCTCAGCCTTGTAATAGTTGTCCTGTACATAAACCGCCAGGTTGTCCTGATCGAGCTTGAACAGGGCCAGGCTGGCATTGAGCCGGTCTTCATTGAAGCTGCCCTTGACCCCTACTTCGTAGCCGGTACCTTCCTGTGGATCCAGCGGTTTGCCGTTGACGTCTTCAATCCCGTAGTACTGCGGGTTGAAAATCTTGGTGTAGCTGGCGTACGCCGACCACTGGTCGGTCAAGTCGTAGACCAGGCCGGTGTAGGGCAGGAATACACCATTGCGGGTTTCTTCATCTTTGCTGTCACTGGCCGGGTCGGCGTAGGTGCGTACATCGTTGGTGCGCTTCCAGTCGGTGACCCGCCCGCCAACAATCAGGTGGGTGGCATCGGTGAGGTTAAAGCGCCCGGTCATGTAGGCCGCGTACTGTTTCTCTTCGATGTAGGTTTTGCCAATGGGGGTGGTATCGGGACGCGGGCCTTCACCATCCCAGGTGTAAATGTTGTCGATGGTGCCGTCGTAGCCGGTCCAGGGGCCGAACCAGCCACCATGGTTGGGGGTATTCTCGCGGTAACGCGACAGGGTCAGACCGGTGATCAACTCATGCTCGCGACCGAACAGGCTGAAGGGGCCGGTCAGGTAGGCGTCGACGTTATCCTGACGCGGCTTGCCCGACCAGCGGTTGGGGTACAGGAACGCGCCGCTGCCTGTTTCGCGGTCGATCGAGCCGTTCATGTAGTTGATCAGTTCGTCGAATTCGTTCTGCGAATGACCAACTTCCAGCTTGGCATTCCAACCGTTATCGAACTGCTGTTCGATCGAGGCGAACAGGTTGGTCATGGCCCGGTCGTTATAGGCCCAGTCGGGCGCACTGTTGGCCGAACGGCCGAAATCGGTGCGGCTGCCATCACTGAAAAAGGTCTGGAAACCGGTGCGTAGCGGGCGTTCGACATTGTTCTTCACATAGCTGAAACCCAGGGTCAGCAAGGTCGATTCGCTGAGGTCGAACTCGGTGATGCCGTAGACCAGTTGCCCCTCGCTTTTCAGGTGATCGACCCAGGAAGCCTGGTCTTTGTAATCGAGCACCAAACGGCCGCGCACGTTGCCGCTTTCGGTCAGGCGACCGGAAACATCCATGCCCACACCATAGCGATCCCAGCTACCGGCCTCGGAAGTGAAGCTCAGTTGCGGCTCATCAGTCGGGCGCTTGCGAATCAGGTTGACGGTAGCCGAGGGCGTGCCGGAGCCGCTGATCAGGCCGGTCGCACCACGTACGATTTCGACCCGGTCATACATCGCAGTGTTCTGCGTAGTGATGTCCAGGCGTGACGCCGTCGGCACGCCGTCGATCTCGAAGTTGTTGATCTGAAAGCCGCGCGACCAGTAGGTGTCATTCTCTGCGCCAACGCCGACTCGGGTCACGGTAATACCGGTGGTGGCCTCCATCACTTCCGTCAGGTCGTTCAGCTTCTGGTCATCCAGGCGCTGGCGGGTGATCACACTCAGCGATTGCGGGGTCTCTTTGGGGGTAAGGTTGAGGCGGGTCGAGCTGCTCGACGAATAGGTGGTGTACAACCCAGTGCCTTCGGTGGTCGAACCCGGCGCCTTGCCGGAGATGCTGATCGCCCCCAACTCCATCGCTTGCCCGTCACCGCTGACCACCAGCGAATAACTGCCATCGGCATTGCGCACCGCCACCAGGCCGTTGCCGCCAAGCAACAGGGCGAAGCCCTGGTCCACACTGTAGCTGCCCACCAGCCCCGGGCTCTGACGGCCCGCCGTAAGGCTGCTGTCGAACGACAACACCACGCCCGCGTCACCGGCAAAGCGGCTGAGCACTTCGCCCAACGCCCCGGCGCCAATCTGATAATGGCGCTGCTGCTCTGCAGCACCCGCCTGCCCGCTGCTACTGAGCAATGGCTGCAGCACACTGCCATGAGCCAGCAGTGCAACACCAAGCAATGCCACGACCAATGGCTTTTTCATGAATGCCTGATGCGGCCGGGTGACAGGGGGATGAGTGGCGCGGGACATGCTGACTCCTGTTGCAAAAGATGAACGAGAATTAATCTTGTTCATGGGAGTCGTATCAACCGCGAGAAATCGACAACGCCCGGGCAAGTTTTTTTATCCGCCTCAAGCGCGTGGCATTACACGGGTCCAAAAGCGGGTGTGCTGGCGAATGTCCACGGGTACCGCGCGGGCGATAGCGGCCAGTGCCTGATCGGTGTTGTCCAACGGGAAGCTGCCTGACAGTTGCAGATGAGCAACCTCCTCGGCACAGCCCAGATAGCCCGGCCGATAGCGGCCTAACTCTGCCAGCAGACGATCCAGACGCCAGCCGTCGATCAGCAGGTGGCCCTTGACCCACTCCCCTTCACCGCTTCGCAACACGCGCAGGTCAACGATGCCTTGCTGATCGAAACGCACCCCCTGCCCGGCCTCGATCCGCTGTTTGGCATGGGTGCCACCGGTGGTGACCGCCACCGCATGCTCCAACACCGCCAGGTCGGTGATGCCCGGGTGTTGGCGGACGATGAAGCGCGTACCCAACGCCTGCATCTGGCCTTCGGCGCTGCGCACATAGAACGGTCGGGAATCCTTGGCGGTTTCGATCAACACTTCACCCTGACGCATGACGACGCAGCGCATCTGCGCATCGAACTGCACATCGACGGCGCTCGAGGTGTTGAGGGTTACCCGGCTGCCATCGGCCAAGGTCAGGGTTCGCCGCTGCCCCCGCTCGGTACGCGCATCGGCGAGCCATACCGGCGCCTGCTGATAGCCGCCCAACCCCAGCGCCCCTGCGCCCACGCCCAGCAACAGGCAGCGCAAAAGGGTGCGCCGATCGAGCGGTGCACGCGTGGCACGGGCCAACACTTCGCCGGCCAGCGCGCCGTCGACACCGCCCAGTTGCGCCTGCAGCCGTTCTACCCGCTGCCAGGCCCAAGCGTTGACCTCGCTGCATTGCTTCCAGTGCTGCCACTGCACACGCAGTTGCGGGTTGTGCCCTGGCACGTTCTGCCGGGCATACCAGTCTGCCGCTTCACTCAGGGCCTGGCGTTGCTCGGCAGTGATCACAAGCCGTGCTCCAGCGCATACAACAAGCAGTGTTCGGTCGCCCGGGCGACGTACTTGGTCACCGAGCTGACCGACACGCCCAGCTCACTGGCAATGGCCTTGTAATCCAGGCCTTGCAGTTGCGACAGCAAAAACGCCCGCTTGGCCCGCGCGCCCACGCCGTCGAGCATGGCATCGATCGCCTGCAGGGCCTGGATCAGCATGAGCTGATCTTCCGGCGAAGGCACAAGGATTTCCGGCTGCTCGGCCAGCGTCTGCAAATACGCCTGCTCCACCGCGCGACGGCGGAAGCTGTCGACCATCACGCGCCGGGCCACGGTCACCAGAAAGTGCCGAGGCTCCTGCAGGGGCGCTTGCAGACGCTGGGCGCGATCGGCCACCAGCAAGCGCACGAACGTGTCCTGCGCCAGGTCCGCCGCCTGCTGCGAGCAGCCCAGGCGCGAACGCAGCCAGCCCACCAGCCAGCGATGGTGATCACTGTAGAGGGCACCGATCGTCAACCTCGACACGGGGGCAGCACTGGAAACGGACATAGCAATAAATACGCGACTGAGAATTAATCGCAATTTAAACGAGCCGTGCACCAACAGCAATCATCACCCTGAAAATCTTGTGAAAATCACGCGCCAGGGCACTGCGCTGGCGCTTTCATGAAGATTTTGCCTGCAACTAAGGTCCAATCTATGACTGGGCGTTCCCGATCCGCACGGGATGTATTATCGTGGCTGCGTGCGCAATAACACACGCCTGAGCATGCAGGCATATGCAAACCGATTCGAGGGTGCCATGAGTAACGAAAGCATTAACTGGGACAAGCTGGGCTTCGACTACATCAAGACCGACAAGCGCTACCTTTCCTACTTCCGCAACGGCGAGTGGGACCAGGGCACCCTGACTGAAGACAACGTGCTGCACATCAGCGAAGGCTCGACCGCCCTGCACTATGGCCAGCAGTGCTTCGAAGGCCTGAAGGCCTATCGTTGCAAGGACGGTTCGATCAACCTGTTCCGCCCTGACCAGAACGCCCAGCGCATGCAGCGCAGCTGTGCCCGCCTGCTGATGCCGCAAGTGTCGACCGAAGCCTTCATCGAGGCCTGCAAGCAAGTGGTCAAGGCCAACGAACGCTTTGTACCGCCACACGGCAAAGGTGCCCTGTACCTGCGTCCATTCGTGATCGGCGTGGGCGACAACATCGGCGTGCGCACCGCACCGGAATTCATTTTCTCGATCTTCGCCATCCCGGTCGGCTCGTACTTCAAGGGCGGCATGAAGCCGCACAACTTCCAGATTTCCAGCTTCGACCGCGCGGCCCCGCAAGGTACCGGTGCGGCCAAGGTCGGTGGCAACTACGCCGCCAGCCTGCAGCCGGGCGCCGAAGCGAAGAAAGCCAACTTCGCCGACGCCATCTACCTCGACCCGCTGACCCACACCAAGATCGAGGAAGTCGGTTCGGCCAACTTCTTCGGGATTACCCCGGACAACAAGTTCATCACCCCGAAATCGCCATCGGTACTGCCGGGCATCACCCGTCTGTCGCTGATGGAACTGGCGCAATCGCGCCTGGGCCTGGAAGTGATCGAAGGTGATGTACTGATCGACAAGATCGGCCAGTTCAGCGAAGCCGGCGCTTGTGGCACTGCGGCGGTGATCACCCCGATCGGCGGTATCGAATACAACGGCAAACTGCACGTGTTCTACAGCGAAAGCGAAGTCGGCCCGGTGACCCAGAAGCTCTACAACGAGCTGACTGGCATCCAGAGCGGCGACATCGAAGGCCCGGCGGGCTGGATCGTCAAGGTTTGATGTAACCACATCGCGGGGCAAGCCCGCTCCTACTGTAGGAGCCGGCTTGCCCCGCGATGGCTACAAAGATGAATTTTTCTTTAACCCGGGCACCGCCTATTCTTTGGCACAATCAAGTCTCTACCCGCCGCCCAGGTAATAGCATGCCCCGCGTACTGACTATCGAAGACGACGCCGTGACCGCTCAGGAGATCGTCGCCGAGCTTTCCAGCCATGGTCTGGAAGTGGATTGGGCCGACAACGGCCGTGAAGGCCTGGCCAAGGCTATCGCCGGAGGCTACGACCTCATCACCCTTGACCGTATGCTCCCCGAGCTTGACGGCCTGACCATCGTCACCACCCTGCGCAACCTGAAGATCACCACGCCGATCCTGATGATCAGTGCGCTGTCGGATGTCGACGAACGGGTCCGCGGCCTGCGTGCCGGCGGCGATGATTACCTGACCAAGCCGTTCGCTTCCGACGAAATGGCGGCCCGCGTGGAAGTGCTGCTGCGACGCAACAGCGTGCCCATGGCGCAGACCCGCCTGCAGGTGGCGGATCTGGAACTGGACTTGATCAGCCACGAGGCCAAGCGTGGCGAACAGTCGCTGAACCTGCTGCCCACCGAATACAAGCTGCTGGAATTCCTCATGCGCCATGCCGGTCAGGTAATCACCCGGATGATGATTTTCGAGGAGGTTTGGGGCTATCACTTCGACCCCGGTACCAACCTGATCGACGTGCATATCGGCCGTTTGCGCAAGAAAATCGATGCCGCTGGCCAAACCCCGCTGATTCGGACCGTGCGGGGCTCGGGCTATGCCATTGCCGAACCCGTCTAAAGGGTGGAGTTCATCAACCAGCCGCCTGTTGGCGCTGTACAGTTTTCTCTTTGTGGCCTGGAGCAGCATCCTCATGGGGGTGCTGTACTTTGAAGTGTCGGGCTACCTGAACAAACTCACCCGCCACTCGTTGCTGCAGCGTCAGCACCTGTTCGCGCACATGAGTGGCAAACAGCTGGACGACGCGCTGATCGCCAGCCAGGCCTTCGAAGAACGCAGCTTCGATGCCTATGGCCTGTTCGACGCTCAGTTCAACCCTTTGGGCGGACAGATTCGCCAGGTTCCGACCGACCTCGGTCTGGACGGCAAGATCCACGAGTTGGGCCGCTGCCTGGATGCCGACGACCCGCACCTGCCGCGCGACAGCTGTGACGCGGTGGCGATCAAGGTGCGCGATGGTCGCTGGTTGGTGCTGGTACGCGATAACGGCTCGCTGTTTGTCGTCACCCGGATCATTCTGCATGCCCTGCTCTGGGGGCTGTCGCTGACCATCATCCCCGGCATCGCTGGCTGGTATTTGCTGCGCCGCCGCCCCCTCAAGCGCATCCGCGCCATTCAGGCCACTGCCGAACAGATCGTCGCCGGCGACCTGACCCAGCGCCTGCCGTTGTCGCAGCGCCGCGATGAGCTGGACATGCTCGCCGCCATCGTCAACGCCATGCTCGACCGCATCGAGCGGCTGATGCATGAGGTCAAGGGGGTCTGTGACAACATCGCCCATGACCTGCGCACGCCACTGACCCGCCTGCGCGCCCAGTTGTACCGCATCCGCCAGCAGGCCGGAGACGACTCACCCCAAGCGCAAGCGCTGGAGCAGGCAATTGGTGAAACCGATACGTTGATGGCGCGCTTTCGTGGTTTGCTGCGCATCAGTGAACTGGAGAATCGTCAGCGCCGCGCCGGGTTCGTCGAACTTGACCCTCATGCTCTACTGATGGAAATGCACGACTTTTACTTGCCGCTGGCTGAAGATGGCGACATCCGCCTGGATCTTGACCTGCCAGCACAACTGCCAGCGCTTCATGGTGATCGCGAACTGTTGTTCGAGGCACTGTCCAACCTGCTGAGCAATGCCATCAAGTTCACCCCGGCGGGCGGCCAGGTGCGCATGCACGCCAACAATGAGGCAGGCGTGCTGAAGATTGCGGTGGAAGACAGCGGCCCTGGGATTCCCGCTGACGAGCGGGACGCCGTGCTGAAGCGTTTTTACCGCAGCGAGGAAGGCCATCGGCATTCAGGATTCGGGCTAGGGCTGTCGATCGTTGTGGCGATCGCTGACCTGCATGGGTTTGTGCTGGAGGTAGGAGCCAGTGAGCTGGGTGGCGCGAGGTTGGTGTTGCACTGCAGGACTGGAGTAGTCAGTTAGGGCAAATAAATCGCGGGGCAAGCCCGCTCCCACCGGTTCTGTGGGAGCGGGCTTGCCCCGCGAAAGGTCAGTCAGCCAGACGCCAGGTGGTAGCGCCTTTACTGTCTTCCAGCACTACTCCCATGGCGGTGATCTGGTCACGAATGCGATCCGATTCGGCCCAATTCTTGTCCGCTCGCGCTTGCAAACGCGCCTGAATCAAGGCCTCGACCTCAGCCGCATCAACCTTGCCTTCAGCACCCGCGCGCAGGAAGTCGTCGGCGTCCAGTTGCAGCACACCGAGCAAGCCCGCCAGCTCACGCAGGCGCCCTGCCAGGCCAGCGGCGGTTTCAGGTTCGCTGTCACGCAGACGGTTGATCTCACGCACCAGGTCGAACAGCACCGCGCAGGCTTCCGGCGTACCGAAGTCGTCGTTCATCGCCACGGTAAAGCGCTCGACATACGTCTCGCCGCCCTTGGCCTCGACCCGCGGCAAACCACGCAGGGCATGGTAGAAGCGCTCCAGGGCACCCTTGGACTCGCGCAGGCTGTCTTCGGAGTAGTTGATCGAGCTGCGGTAGTGGCTCGACACCAGCAGGTAACGCACCACTTCAGGGTGGTACTTGTCGAGCACATCGCGAATGGTGAAGAAGTTGTTCAAGGACTTGGACATCTTCTCGCCATTGATGCGAATCATGCCGCAGTGCATCCACGAATTGGCGTACTGCTTGCCGGTCGCGGCCTCGCTCTGGGCGATCTCGTTCTCGTGGTGCGGGAACTCCAGGTCGTTGCCACCGCCATGAATATCGAAGCTCTCACCCAGGCAGCAGGTGGACATCACCGAGCACTCGATGTGCCAGCCCGGACGGCCTGGGCCCCACGGCGACTCCCAGCTCGGCTCACCCGGCTTGACGCCCTTCCAGAGGACGAAATCGAGTGGATCCTGCTTGGCTTCGTCGACCTCGATACGCGCACCGATGCGCAGGTCTTCGATCTTTTTCCGTGACAGCTTGCCGTAACCGACGAACTTGCCGACCCGGTAGTACACGTCGCCGTTACCCGGCGCGTAGGCATACCCCTTGTCGATCAGGGTCTGGATCATCGCGTGCATGCCAGCGATATGGTCGGTGGCACGCGGCTCCTGATCTGGCGGCAGGATGTTCAGACGGCGCTCATCCTCGTGCATCGCATCGATCATGCGCGCGGTCAGCGCTTCGAACGATTCGCCGTTTTCGTTGGCCCGGTTGATGATCTTGTCATCGATGTCGGTGATGTTGCGCACATAAGTCAGGTCGTAGCCGCTGTAACGCAACCAACGGGTGACCAGGTCGAACGCCACCATGCTGCGGCCATGGCCCAGGTGGCAGAAGTCGTACACGGTCATGCCGCAGACGTACATCCGTACCTTGTTGCCGTCGAGCGGTTTGAAAACCTCTTTGGTCTTGCTAAGTGTGTTGTAAATGCTAAGCACGAGCGTTCCTCAGCTGCCCCACGAATCGCGCAGGGTCACAGTCCGGTTGAATACCGGGCGACCCGGCTGGGAATCTTTCAGGTCGGCGCAGAAGTAGCCTTCGCGCTCGAACTGGAAGCGGTCTTCTGGTTGGGCCTGGCCCAGAGAAGGTTCCGCACGACAACCAGTCAGCACCTGCAGCGAATCGGGATTGATGTTGTCGAGGAAGCTGCCGCCGTCTTCGGTCTTCTCGGGGTTGGCCGAGCGGAACAGACGGTCGTACAGGCGCACTTCGCACTCAACGCTGGCCTCAGCCGGCACCCAGTGGATCACACCCTTGACCTTGCGGCCTTCCGGGTTCTTGCCCAGGGTGTCCGGGTCGTAGGAGCAACGCAGCTCGACGATGTTGCCGTCAGCATCTTTGATCGCCTCGTCGGCACGGATCACGTAGCTGCCACGCAGGCGCACTTCACCGGCCGGCTCCAGACGCTTGTAGCCTTTTGGCGGTTCTTCCATGAAGTCGTCGCGGTCGATGTAGATTTCACGGGCGAACGGCAGTGCACGCACACCCATGTCTTCTTTCGGGTGACGCGGCAGTTCGAGGTTTTCGACCTGACCTTCCGGGTAGTTGGTGATAACCACCTTCAACGGACGCAGCACGCACATGGCGCGGGGTGCGGTGCGGTCGAGATCGTCACGGATGCTGAATTCGAGCATCGACATGTCGACCACACCGTCAGAGCGGTTGGTGCCGATCATTTCGCAGAAGTTGCGGATCGAGGCCGGGGTGTAGCCGCGGCGACGGAAACCCGACAGGGTCGACATGCGCGGATCGTCCCAACCATTGACGTGCTGCTCATCGACCAGTTGCTTCAATTTGCGCTTGCTGGTGATGGTGTAGTTCAGGTTCAGGCGGCTGAACTCGTACTGGCGCGGCTTGGCCGGTACCGGCAGGTGCTCCAGGAACCATTCGTACAGCGGACGATGGCCTTCGAACTCCAGGGTGCAAATGGAGTGGGTAATGCCTTCGATGGCATCCGACTGACCATGGGTGAAGTCGTAGTTGGGGTAGATGCACCACTTATCACCGGTCTGGTGGTGGTGGGCATGACGAATGCGATAGAGGATCGGGTCGCGCAGGTTCATGTTCGGCGAGGCCATGTCGATCTTGGCCCGCAGCACGCGCTCACCGTCTTTGAACTCACCGGCTTTCATCCGCGCGAACAGGTCGAGGTTTTCCTCGACGCTGCGCTCACGGAACGGGCTGTTCTTGCCCGCCTCGGTCAGGTTGCCACGGTATTCCTTGGCCTGCTCCGGGGTCAGGTCGCAGACGTAGGCATTTCCCGACTTGATCAGGTCTACCGCCCAGTCGTGCAACTGGTCGAAATACTCGGAGGCATAGCGCACCGGGCCGGTCCACTGAAAGCCCAGCCACTTCACATCGCTCTGGATGGCGTCGATGTACTCCTGGTCTTCTTTGGCCGGGTTGGTGTCATCGAAACGCAGGTGACAGGCGCCGCCGAATTCCTGGGCCAGGCCAAAGTTCACACAAATCGACTTGGCATGGCCGATGTGCAGGTAACCGTTAGGCTCTGGCGGGAAACGGGTGACGATGCTGCTGTGCTTGCCCGAGTCCAGGTCAGCCTGCACGATCGGGCGCAGGAAGTTCGCAGGGACAGCGGGGGCACCTTTGGCAGCGGCGTTGGCAGCGGTGTCGGCAGTGGGCTTGCTCATAGGATCCTTGAATACCGGTACACGGCCTGGGTAGGCCGACTGAATCAAAGCGCTTATCATAGCCGAAGCGGTCGAGCTGCCGACAGCTTCGGGCCGACAAACTGGCGCGATATTCGGCAGGCAACGCGAAAAAACTGCCGCGAATTACGTATCGCGGGCTGTAGACTGTGCGTCAGGTGTGTATCGCGAACCTGCGCGACCCCATTTTCGAATGCCTTGAAAGAGCGAATTCCAGCATGTCCAAAGTCAAACTGAGCACCAATCACGGCGACATCGTTATCGAACTGAATGCCGAAAAAGCCCCGATCACCGTGGCCAACTTCATCGAATACGTCAACGCTGGCCACTACAGCAACACCGTATTCCACCGCGTCATCGGCAACTTCATGATCCAGGGCGGCGGTTTCGAGCCAGGCATGAAAGAAAAGAAAGACAAGCGCCCAAGCATCCAGAACGAAGCGGACAACGGCCTGAGCAACGACAAGTACACCATCGCCATGGCCCGTACCATGGAGCCGCATTCGGCCTCGGCGCAGTTCTTCATCAACGTCACCGACAACACTTTCCTCAACCACAGCAGCAAAAACGTGCAGGGTTGGGGCTACGCCGTGTTCGGTAAAGTCACCGAAGGTACTGACGTGGTCGACAGCATCAAGAAAGTCGCCACCGGCTCCAAAGCTGGCCACCAGGACGTACCGGTTGAAGACGTGATCATCGAGAAAGCCGAGATCGTTGAGTGATACTGCTGATCTCTGATCTGCACCTGCAAGAAGAACGCCCGGACATTACCCGGGCGTTTCTAGATCTGCTCGAAGGTCGGGCTCGGCATGCCGAAGCCCTGTACATCCTCGGTGACTTTTTCGAGGCGTGGATCGGCGACGATGCCATGACCCCGTTCCAGCGCGGAATCTGCCAGGCCCTGCGCGCCTTGAGCGACAGCGGCACACAGGTCTACCTGATGCATGGCAACCGCGACTTCCTGATTGGCGAAGCGTTTTGCCAAGCCGCAGGCGCCACCCTACTGGCCGACCCCAGCGTGGTACGCCTGGGGGGTGAGTCGGTGTTGCTGATGCATGGCGACAGCCTGTGCACCCTGGACATCGGCTACATGAAAATGCGCCGCTATCTGCGCAACCCGGTGAGCCTGTGGATTCTGCGTCACCTGCCGTTGAGTACCCGGCAAAAGCTGGCACGCAAGCTGCGCAGTGAAAGCCGGGCCCAAACACGGATGAAAGCCAACGACATCGTCGACGTGACCCCGGAGGAAGTGCCGCGGATCATGGCGGAGTATGGCGTGCGCACATTGGTGCATGGGCATACTCATCGCCCGGCCATTCACAAACTGATGATCGATGAGCAACCGGCACGGCGAATCGTGCTGGGGGACTGGGATCGTCAGGGTTGGGCCTTGCAGGTGGATGAGCAAGGGTTTCAGTTGCAGCCTTTTGCCTTTCTGTAGGAGCGGCGGTGCGGCGACCCGACTTGCCCCGCGATGCGGTGTGCCTGACAGACCGCAATCGCGGGGCAAGCCCGCTCCCACTGCTCAATGCCCTGCTGACGCCGGACCCGCCTTGGCCGCAAACGGCGGCTTGGCCAGCCACACCAGCAAAATCAAACCGGCAAACACCCAGCCCATCAGGGTGAAATAGTCCACCGTCGACATCATGTAGGCCTGACTGTTGAGCATCTGCTCCAACTGCGCATAAGACTGTGCGCTGGCACCGCCCAGATGATTGAGCGCTTCACGGGTGGCAGTCTCATAGGTGCTGATACTTTCACTCAGGTAGGCATGATGCTGATCAGCCCGGCGAATCCAGATCCAGGTGGTCAGCGACGCCGCGAAGCTACCGCCCAGCGTACGCAAAAAAGTTGCCAGTCCTGAACCGTCAGCAATCTGATGGGGCGGCAGGTCCGACAGCAAGATGCTCAAAGTCGGCATGAAGAACAGCGCCACACCAATCCCCATGAACAACTGCACCAGAGCAACATGCTGGAAGTCCACTTCATGGGTGAAGCCTGCGCGCATGAAGCAACTGGTGCCGATCGCCAGAAACGCCAACCCGGCCAATAAACGCAGGTCGAACCTGTGGGCATACTTACCGACAAACGGCGACATCAGCACCGGCAACAGCCCTATCGGCGCCACTGCCAGCCCGGCCCAGGTAGCGGTGTAGCCCATCTGCGTCTGCAGCCATTGCGGCAGGATCAGGTTAATCCCGAAAAATCCGGCGTAACCGAACACCAGCACAATGGTGCCAATGCGAAAATTGCGGTGCACAAACAGGCGCAGGTTGACCACCGGGTGCTTGTCAGTCAGCTCCCAGATGATGAAGACGGCCAGGAACACCACCGAGATCAGGCTGCCGATCACGATGAAACTCGACTCGAACCAGTCCAGATCGTTGCCTTTATCGAGCACAATCTGCAGGGCACCAACGCCGATGATCAAGGTCAGCAAGCCGATATAGTCCATGGGCTGGCGCGCCGTACTCACCGGCCGCGCGCGCATCTGTTGGCGCACCACTGCTGCCGCGAACAGGCCGATCGGTACGTTGATGAAGAAAATCCACGGCCAGCTGTAACTGTCAGTGATCCAGCCGCCCAGAATCGGCCCGGCAATCGGCGCCACCACCGTTACCATGGCCAGCAATGCCAGGGCCATGCCGCGCTTGGCTGGTGGGTATACGGCGATCAGCAAAGTCTGGGTCATCGGGTACAACGGCCCGGCAACAATGCCTTGCAGCACGCGAAAGCCCACCAACTCGGGCATCGAACGCGCGATGCCGCACAGGAACGACGCCAGCACGAACAGCAGTGTCGCCCAGATAAACAGCTTCACCTCGCCAAAGCGTCGACTCAGCCAGCCAGTGAGCGGCAAGGCAATGGCATTGCTGACCGCGAACGAGGTGATGACCCAGGTGCCCTGCTCGACACTCACCCCCAAGTTGCCGGCAATGGTCGGCAAGGCGACGTTGGCAATGGTGGTGTCGAGCACCTGCATGAAAGTCGCCAACGACAGCCCGATGGTGGTCAGCAGCAGGCTCGGCGGGCTGAATGAGGCGTTGCTGCTCATCGCTGCGCCGTCTTGCTGGGGCCTTCGCTGTTGTCGTGGATCAGCCGCGCAATCATGGCATCGGCCTCGACCAATTGACGGTCATAGACTTGCGTGGCGAACGACGCTTGCTGTGGTGGCACCTGAGCCAATACCGGACCACTCTGATCGTGCAGATCCACCGTCACCTGGGTCGAAAGACCAATACGCAACGGATGAGCGGCCAGTTGCTGCGCATTGATATGAATACGCACCGGCACACGCTGAACGATCTTGATCCAGTTGCCGGTGGCGTTCTGTGCCGGCAACAGCGCGAACGCACTGCCGGTGCCTGCGCCCAGGCTGTCGATGGTGCCGTTGTACTTGACCTCATTGCCGTACAGGTCGGCAACGATATCCACCGGCTGGCCAATACGCATATTGCGCAACTGCGTTTCCTTGAAATTGGCGTCGATCCACAGCTGATCAAGCGGAATCACTGCCATGGTCGCCGTACCCGGCTCAAGACGCTGCCCCAGCTGCACGGTACGCTTGGCCACATAGCCAGTCACCGGCGCCACCAGGGTGGTGCGCGACGCGGCCAGATAGGCCTGACGCAACTCGGCGGCGGCGGCCATCACCTGCGGATGGGAAGACACCACCGTGTCATCGACCAGCGCCGTGGTGGTATTGAGCTGCTGCCTGGCGCTGAGCAACGCATTCTGCGCTGAAGACAGATCGTCACGGGCGTGGGACAACTCCTCCAGCGAAATCGCACCGCTCGCGGCCAGGGTTTTGCGCCGGTTGTAGTTTTCCAGGGCTTTGGTCTGCTCGGCCTGACGCGCCGCGACCTGGGCCTTCATGCCATCGACATTGCTGTACAGCCCGCGCACCTGACGCACGGCACGGGCCAACTGGGCCTGAGCGGCCTGCAGGCCGACTTCGGCATCGCTGGGGTCGAAGGCGATCAGCACCTGACCGGCATGCACCAGGTCACCATCGTCAGCGCCGATGCTGACCACGGTACCGGTCACCAACGGGGTGATTTCCACCACGTTACCGTTAACGTAGGCGTCGTCGGTTTCTTCACTCCAGCGCCCGTACAGCTCGTGCCAGGCCCACACCCCAGCACCGCCCAGCGCGACCAGCAGCGCCAGGCCGAGCAGCCAGGTTTTGCGTTTGCGGCTGTTGTTGAGGTCTTGCGCCGTGTTGGCGTTTTCGTCTGTGGCGCTCATTTTGCACCTATGCGCATGGCTGTCAGGGTGTCACCGGCGGCGAGCAGCACCTTGCCCAACAGCTGCTCCAGAGTCGCCAGTTCGTCGGCGGCGAGTACGCCAACCAACTCGTTCATGGCCGACGCACCTATCTGTGGCAGCTGGTCGGCGAGCTTCTGCCCCTCCTCGCTCAGGCCCAGGCGCACTTGGCGCCGATCATCAGGGCAGCGCCGCCGCACGATCAGGTCTTTCTGCTCGAGGCGATCGAGCATTCGCGTCATCGAACCGCTGTCCAGCGCCAGATAGCGGCACAGTTCAGCGGGGGTATCGACCCCGTACTGAGCGACGATGATCAACACCTTGAACTGCGCGGCAGTCACACCGAAGGCCTGCAGGTGGCTGTCGAGAATGCGGTCTTTGACCAGCGCAGCACGGCCAAGGAGCATGCCGATGGTGCAGGTCTGGAAGTTTTCGGGGGTGAAATGGGGCATGAGCGGAGATACCTGCTTAGGCAGTAAGTAACATTATGTTACTGCTTAGGCAGCCAACGGCAAAGCATTAATTAGCTTGCTTTGTATTTTCACCAAACTACCCCACCACCGGCAGGAGCGGGCTTGCCTCGCGATAGCGATTTGTCATCCACCTCGCTATCGCGGGGCAAGCCAGATCGCCGCACCGCCGCCCCCACATTTTCAGAAGCGTCTGACATATTTCCAAACGAAAACTGGGTAGCTTTCCGGGTTGTTTTTCTCACCCGTTTAAGGAAAAACCTATGCCCACTTCAGCCAGCAGCGCGCAGTTCGATCTACTGATTCCCTCCGTCCGCAACGACTTCAAAGTCCTGGCCTTTCACGGTACCGAAGCCATCAGCCAGCTGTATGCGATTACCGTTGATCTGGTCAGCGAGCACCCAGACTTCGACCTCGACAGCCTGATTGGCCAGCCGGCATTCCTGCGCTTTGGCGACAATGGCGAAGGCATTCACGGCCACATCGAAGATGTTTTGATCGGCGAACCCGGTACCCGCCTGACCCACTATCAACTGACCCTGGTACCCGCGCTGCACTACCTGCAGTTCAGTCGTCAGCAGCGGATCTTCCAGCAGAAGACGGTGCCGCAGATCATCACCGAGGTGCTGCAAGGGCACGGCATTCAGGCCGATGCCTTCACGTTTCATGTCAGCAACTGCAGCGAACGTGAATACTGCACGCAGTATGCGGAGTCGGATTTCAGCTTTGTATCAAGGCTCTGCAGCGAAGAGGGCATTGCCTGGTTTCACCAGCACAGCCCCCAGGGCCACCACCTGGAGTTCAGCGACCACCAGACGTTTTTCCCCAAGCTCAGTGCAACGCCTTTTCGGCAAGGGGCCGGTATGGTCGCCGAGCACCCAGTGGTCAGCCAGTTCAGCCAGCGCTTCAGCACCCGTACCAACAAGGTGACCCAACGCACCTATGATTTTCAGCGTCCCAGCCGTTTGCTGGAGAAACAGGCCAGCGCCGACTTCAGCCCGGCCCTTGAGGACTACCACTACCCGGTCCCCAACGAAAGCGAAGAACGCAGCAAACAGCTTGCTCGTCAGGCGTTGGAACGGCACCGCACCGACTATCAATTGGCCGAAGGCAGCAGCGACCAGCCCTTGCTGCGCAGCGGCCACTTTTTCGAACTGAGCGAGCACCCGCGCAAAGCCTACAACGACCTGTGGCTGTTGCTCAGTGTCAGCCACGAAGGTAAACAGCCGCAGGTGCTGGAAGAGTCGGCCAACATCGAAAACTTGCCCGAAGACGGTTTCAGCCAGGGCTACCGCAACCGCTTCAGCGCCACACCGTGGGACGTGTTCTACCGCCCGCCGCTGGTCAAACGTCCTGCGCAGTTGACCTGCCAGACCGCCCGGGTCACCGGCCCGGAAGGTGAAGAAATCTATTGTGATGAATACGGCCGGGTCAAAGTCGAGTTCCACTGGGACCGCGCCGAACTGAACAGCGAAAAGAGCAGTTGCTGGTTGCGGGTGGCCTCCAGCTGGGCGGGTCCGGGGTTTGGCGCAGTGACGGTGCCACGCATCGGCATGGAAGTGCTGGTGACCTATCTGGAGGGCGACCCCGACCAGCCGCTGATCAGCGGTTGCATTGCCAACAAGCTCACACCAACGCCCTACCCTTTGCCCGCCAACAAGACCAAGAGCGTGTTGCGCAGCCGCAGCACGCCGGACAGCAGCGGCTACAACGAACTGTCGATCGAAGACCGCTGCGGTCAGGAGCTGATCTACCTGCGTGCCCAGCGCGATATGGAGCAAAAAATCGAGAACGACAGCCGTCTGGAAGTTGGTAACGAGCGGCGGGCAACCATCAAGGGCAACAGCATCGTAATGCTCGAAGCTGAAGAACAGCACACAGTGACCGGCGACCGTAAAGCCGAGCTGCAAGCCAACGACTACCTGCACGTCGCCGACAGCAGTCATACCCAGGTCGGGCAAACGCTGGTGATCGATGCCGGTCAGCAAGTGCATATCAAGGCCGGAGCCCATGTGGTTCTGAGCGCCGAGGGCAGCATCAGTTTGCACGGCGGTGGCCAGCATATCGTCATCGGCCCCGGCGGGATTTTCAGCAGCACCGAAATCCAGATCGGCGGGGCTGCGCTGGCCGGTCTCGCCGTAAGGCAAGCACTGCCTGCAGAACTGGCAGAACTGCGGGCACCCGTGCTGGCGCAAACGCAGTACGTGGCCCTGCTGAACAAAAAGTCGCTCTGTGTCGTGTGCCAGGCTGTGCAAGCACAACAGGAGCAAAGCCATGCATGAGATGCCGCCCCTGCCGCACGATCTGCCCTGGGCAACGCCCGCCTACCTGCTTCTGGACGGTGTCAGCCTGCCGGGCCTGCAGCAACATCTGCACCCTTGGAGCAACTCAGTTTATTGCCTGTACCGACACACACGCTGGCATGAGCTGTGTGAAATCTCCCCTTGCCTGGTCGTCCTTAACGGCCGCGACGACCCGCTGCTGGCGCACTTTCAACAACACGCTGCCCGCGAATGGGGCTATCTGCTGTTCAGTGACGTCGAGGCGTTCACGCTGTGCAAGCATTGGCGTCATTTGCTCAGCGTGGAACAGGCTGAGGGCGTCGAAGTGATGCCGCGCATTGCTGACCCTGCGGTCATGCAGCCACTGTTCGCCATGGCCGAACAGGCGCACAGCGCCCGCTGGTTCGGCCCTGTCAGCCACGTCTGCCTGCCGGATGGCGTGCAGGGCTGCTGGTGGCAATACACCCAAGCCGCTCAGGCCAACGCCGAACCCAAGCGCTATCGCCTGACCGACGAGGAGCTTACCGCGCTCGGCAACGTCGAGTTTCGCACTGCTGTTTCTGCCGTGAGTGAGCACTTGCACCTGCACTTCCCGGCTTTCCTGGCAACGCAGACAGCGGCTGAGCGTCGTCAGTCTGTGCACAGCATGATGGAGGAAGCCTATCAACTCGGCTTTTGCTCGGACCAGGAGCTGACCCTCTACGCAAATGTTCACGGCTATCTGGCCGGTCAACCCATCAGCGAAGACATCGTCCAACTGCTGACCCAATCGACGCCAGACACCCCACTGACCCGGGTCAAGCGTGCTGCCGAACTGGCCGAACGCCGGGCCACTGAGCGCCAAGGAAGCCTGTCATGACTGCACAACAACCCCTCAAAGTAAACGCCAACACCGCCGCCATGGCCAAAAGCGCCAAGGACGTACGCTCGCCCCTCGGCGCCTGCCCGTTGATGAACAGCAAGCTGCAATTGTTGCCGCTGCGCTACGGGCTGGTCGAACACCTCGACCCGGCCAGCGAGCTGAGCATGCCGCTGAACATCAACAGCCAGCCGCTGGGCATCCGCCTGCTGCGCGATGGTTACCTGTACATCGTCGACGGCAGCAGCGGTTACCTGCATGAGTACAGCGTCGAGAACGGCCAGATCAGCAAGCTGCTCTGGCACAGCAGCGAGGTCGGCGCCGACACCCGCACCACCGCGGTGGGTGAGCCACACCTGGTGTTCCCCCGCAGCCACACCCTGTACGCCTGTTATTCGGAAATTCAGTGGACGGCCTTCAAATGCGCGCAAGTGCTCAAGTCCAAGGCCGATCGCCAACAGCTGATGCAGCGCATCGACCTGCAGGCCGCCTGCCCGCGCCGTGGCGGCGCCAACTTGCTGAGCCAAGTGCAGGCCGAAAAATGGCTGGCCGAGGTGGCAGAAAACGCCCAGGTACCTGACGCCGCTGGCGTCACCCAGTTGCCACCGTCCAAAGCCTTCCCCGACGGCGTTCATCCCGAGGAAAAACAGGCCTACCACTGGGAAGACCAACCCCTGTTTGCCGACACCGCGATTGAAACGCTGACCAGCACAGTGCTCGGCGCCTACCAGGATGATTACCTGTTCCTGGTGCTGCGCGATGACATTGGCGTGATGCGCGACCTGGCCGCCGCGCAGTTGAAAGTGGCGGACTGGATCGAACAGTGGAGTGCCGATGACCGCCGTCAGGCCAAGTACCTCAGTGGCACATACATCCAGTCCTTGTACGACGTCAACGCCTCGCGCCTGAATGCCTTGAGTAAAACCGATCCTGCGGTGCGGGCGCTGCGCGACGACACCAACGAGCGGCAACAAACGAGCATCTACATCTTTCTGCAGGCCCGTCGCGACCACAAGGATCCAGGCATCTTCGGCCCCGATGAACATTGGCGCCGCGCGGCGCTCGTCAACCCCTACGCCTTGGCCTTCATCGAAATGAAGGATGCCCTCGGGCAGGCGCTGTATGAAAAACACCGGAGCACCCTCAACGCCCTCAGCATGCAGAGCTGGCACGCGTTGCACGGCAGCGAAATCGGCCAGCGCGGTATCGACGACCTGGTCGACCGCCCCGCGATGGAAGCCTTTGTCCTGACCGAGCAAAACCTGCTCAGCCACTGGCATACGCGCCTGCAGAACATCCGCGAAGACCGCCTCACACTGTTCACCGCCGGGCTATTTCACCGCGCCGCCTGGTATTACGACTTCACCCTCGACGAACAGATCCAGCACCGCCTGGAAACCGAGTTCGTGTGCGTGGCAGCGATGTGCGCCGACCAACCCGCCACGGAAAAACTGGCGACCTACCTGAAGAGCAACCTGCTGACAGTGGTCCCGGGGCTCGACACCCTGACCGTGGCCGAACAAACCGACGTGGCGAAAAAACTGGCCGAACTGAGCCAGTTCACCATCAACGTGCTGTCAGCCCCGGACAGCCTGGGTGGCATCAATGTCCTGAGCAATCAGTTCCACAGTTTGATGGCCAAGCGCCTGCCCAATTACACCCGGCTCAATACCCAGTTCGTGGGATTGCAGAGCATGCTGGAAGGGGCCTATATCCCGGCGTATCAATTGAAGATTGCTGATCGACTGGAAAGAGCTCACAACACCTTCAAACAAGCGCAGAACATTGACCCAAACGACTACATTCGCCATGCCGAAGCCCCAGCGCGGTTGCAGCTGCTGCGTGAGTTTTCCCGCAAAGGCCTGACCTTGCGCGCGGCCTCGGTAGCAGAATTGACGGCATTCAATGAGGTCCGTGACCAGTCGATGAAGCTGCGCAGTCAGCTCAACGAAACCTACCGACTGCGTAATCGTGAGCTGCGGCAGCAATCCTCAGGCATCTCTCTGCCGGGCAGCGAAGCACCTTATAACCAGCGTATCAACCTGCTGAAGTCCGCATTGCTACCCCTGGAAGACAGACTGGCAGGTGCCTTGACCGTCGGAGGCGTCAGTCCGGCGCAAATTGGCACAGTGATTGATGGCCTGGATCCGCAATTGCGTGCAGAGATGAGCAAGACGGCGCGGGATTTTCGGGCAACTGGGACCTTTAACAAACCAATGATAGGGGTCGTGACGTCGAAGGGTGACGGGATCGCGTTGACGTTGTTTGTGATTCAGGGGCTGAAGTTTATTGAGGCGGTCAGCACAATTGCTAGTAAAACAACTGCTTCGCGATCTGACTGGTGGACTTTTGCTGAGTCTTTCGTGGGCCTTTCGGCCGCTGGATTTGCTGCGGTGCAAGGACTTTCCCTTACGATTTTTCTAGCTCATATCAAACAAATGGAAAGTGCTGCCGGCAAATTACATTCCATGAGCCGATTAGGTCGCTGGAGCGGTATTGCAGGCTACTTTGCATTTACAACTGGCGGGGTCGCCGCCCTGTTCGACTTGGGCAAACACTCGCAGCAATGGGGTAAAGCCTTGGCCACAGGCAATTACAAGGCACTAAGTGCCTCCACACTGCAAATAACCGGCGATGGGATATTGGTTGGCACCAATGCCTGGGCAGCTAAACACACCGGCTCCATTGTCAAGAACGTTCTGCAAACGCCGGCGGAGCTGCGCGCTCTTGCATGGGCCGAGGCTAGCCCACGGCTGCTGGCCATCAGCGCACGCGCCAATCTGATAGGCCTGATTGCCACCGCCCTGCAACTGCTGGGTGAGGGTTTATACAACTACTTCAACCTGGATGACCTGCAAGCGTGGGTCGAAGCCAGTAACTGGGGTAATAAATCCAGGCAGCGCACTCTGCAAGACGAATGGAGCGAACTGGCCAAGGTCGTACAGAAACCGAGCTGTGAACTGATCCGCGATGACAAGCAGACTTATCTGAAGCTGGTGCTACCCGGTATCAGCACCAATGAGATGGATCGACGCCAGTTGCAGTTGCAGGCTTACGAACAGGGCCGTGAGAAATACATATACCAGCCCTACAATCCCGGCCTGCCGCCACTGCGCTGGAAAGAAAGCTCCGCCATATGGGGCACGCGCTGTATCGTTGCCAGTAAAGGAGCAGAGGCACTCACCCTGCACCTTCCGATCTACGACTCCCAGCAAACTTCCGATTTTGCCCTGGCCTTCACCATCGCCTACCAGCTGGAAGCTGAACGCGACCTGCTCCATTACACCACTTTTGTCTTGCGTAACTTGTACATCACCCGCGCCTATGCCGTGGAGATCAAAACCAAAGGCACCTATCGACTCGAATCGGTAGAGCACATGCCTCCTGGGACGGGCAAAGCGCCTTTCTGGCTTTTCAAACAAGAAGAGTTGGTGGCGATCGATGATTAAGAAGCTATTCAAACGCCAGAACAAACTCACCAGCACTGAACCTGAACAGGACATTCGCAGTCAGCGGCCCTGCGCCGGTGAGATCCGGGTCAGGGGATTGAATGAAACCCTGTTCCTGTCGCCCCTGCCGGTTTACACCGGGCAGGTGCAGTCATCGCGCCGTAACTTTTCAGAGATGAACGATACTTATCTGGAGCTGGGCGGTAGTAATTGGGGGATGGTTGAGCAAGGAAAAATATTCGCCACAGGGATTTGGCTACTTTTATTTATTGCATTTGTAGTTCCTGTTGTTGCTTGCCTCTGGCTCGTCGCTTTTAGCCCTCCGGGAATCGACCGAAAGTTCTTTGACATCATCGGTGATGCTTTACTGGTTTTCTCTACAACAGCCCTACTCGGCCTGCTCCCGGTCGGTGCTTATTTATACGGAATGATTTCCAGCGTCCACGAAGCCGCCAAAACCTACCCCGTCCGCTTCAACCGCCAACGCCGCGAAGTCTGTTACGTCGATGGCAAAACCCATCGCGTGCTGATCGTCCCCTGGGAAAGCGTGGTCGCCTGGGTCGCCACCACCCAGGGTGTCACCAGCTACGGCGCCACCCGCCAATACACCTTTGGCATGGGCCTGGAGGACGAGGAACAAGACAAATTGCAGTTCCTGTTGATGGGGCAACCCAGCGATGCCCATTCCCTCGGGATGTGGGCGGCGATCCGCAATTACATGGAAGACGGGCAACTGGTGGATGCGCCTAACCCAATACTTGCCTTGGCAGGGCTGACTCCAAGTGAAGATCGACTCAAACCTTACGAGGGGCTGCATACGTTCTATGTCGAACGCGAGGACGCTCGCGGGCTGGGCGCCCTGGATGATGGCGGCGACCATTTAACCGACGAGGAGCGGGAGCGCTACGGCTATTCCAAGCGGTCGCACTGGCCCTTGCGCTTCTGGTACATGCGCCGGGTCGTGGTGTTCTGGAAGATGCCCTACATGCTCGCCGAATGGGGTCATCGTGTAGGCCGCCCAACTTTGCCAGAACAAGTGCAGGCCTGGTCACAGCCGCTACCACCGGAGCGGTGGGCCAAGCCAAGCCCGGCTTTGGTAAAAGCCAACCAGATCGTCAAGGACGCCATGGACAAAAACGGCGCGACCTTTGTCGAGGCCTGCAAGGCGGCGGGGTTGGTCAAAGACAATGCTTAGGAAACTGTTCAAACGCCAGAACAAACTCACCAGCACTGAACCTGAACAGGACATTCGCAGTCAGCGGCCCTGCGCCGGTGAGATCCGGGTCAGGGGATTGAATGAAACCCTGTTCCTGTCGCCCCTGCCGGTTTACACCGGGCAAGTGCAGTCATCGCGCCGTAACTTTTCAGAGATGAACGACACTTATCTAGAGCTGGGCGGCAGTAATTGGGGGATGGTTGAGCAAGGAAAAATATTCGCCACAGGAATCTGGATGCTCTTGTTCACGGCGTTTATCGCACCGGTCCTTATTTGCATCTTGCTCGTCGCTTTAAGCCCTCCTGAAATCGACCGAAAGTTCTTCGACATTATCGGTGATGCTTTACTGACTTTCACCACAACAGCCCTTCTCGGCATTCTCCCATTCGGTGCTTATTTATACGGAATGATTTCCAGCGTCCACGAAGCCGCCAAAACCTACCCCGTCCGCTTCAACCGCCAACGTCGCGAAGTCTGTTACGTCGATGGCAAAACCCATCGCGTGCTGATCGTCCCCTGGGAAAGCGTGGTCGCCTGGGTCGCCACCACCCAGGGCGTCACCAGCTACGGCGCCACCCGCCAGTACACCTTTGGCATGGGCCTGGAGGACGAGGAACAGGACAAAGTGCAGTTCCTGCTGATGGGGCAACCCAGTGATGCCCATTCCCTCGGGATGTGGGCGGCGATCCGCAACTACATGGAAGACGGGCAGTTGGTGGATACACCCAGCCCGCTGCTTGTCGCCATGGGACTCATCGCGACTGGCGACCGGCTCAAGCCCTACGAAGGACTGCATACCTTCGAGCTCGAACGTAAGGATGCACGCAGAAGGTGCCATATGAACGACGTCGGCGCCGACCTGTCTGCCAAAGAACGGGAACGGTATGGCTACCCCAAACGCAGCCCATGGCCCTTACGCTTCTGGTACATACGTCGGGTCGTGGTGTTCTGGAAAATGCCTTACATGTTCGCCGAATGGGGCCATCGCGTAGGCCGCCCAACCTTGCCGGAACAGGTGCAGGCCTGGTCACAGCCACTGCCGCCAGAGCAGTGGGCCAAGCCAAGCCCGGCTTTGGTAAAAGCCAACCAGATCGTCAAGGACGCCATGGACAAAAACGGCGCGACTTTTGTCGAGGCGTGCAAGGCGGCGGGGTTGCACTGACTGGTTTGTCTGAGGAAATTGGAACAGGATCGCGGGGCAAGCCCGCTCCCACAGGTGGTGCAAGGCAGTTGCTCCGACCTGCTGTGGTGCCAACCTGTAGGAGCGGGCTTGCCCCCCGATCAACTCAAGCAGGAACACCACTGTGGAAGCGGAACTCTTCGTCCGGGGTAGTAATCAGCTCAGCCTCGACCGCCCTGACCTTCTCCACCACCCGCTCGATATCAGCCGCATCACCGTATTGATGAGCCAGCTTCAGGTACCCCTGATAATGCCGCGCCTCGCTGTTGAGCAGGCCGTGGTAGAACTTGCCGAGTTCTTCGTCCAGATGCGGCACCAGGGCAGCAAAGCGCTCACAGCTGCGCGCTTCGATGAAGGCACCAACCACCAAGGTATCCACCAGTTTCACCGGCTCGTGAGTACGTACCACCCGGCGCAAGCCAGAGGCATAGCGCCCGGCCGAAAGCGGGCGCAGGGCGATTTTGCGCCGTTTCATCAGGCGCAACACCTGCTCATGGTGCACCAGCTCTTCACGGGCCAGGCGCGACATCATGTTGATCAGGTCCAGGTGCGTGTTGTACTTGGCCATCAGGCTCAGTGCCGTGCTGGCAGCCTTGAACTCACAGTTTTTGTGGTCAATCAGCAGGGTTTCCTGATCGGCAAGCGCCGCCTGGACCCAGGCATCGGGAGTACGGCAAGCAAGGAACGCATCGATTTCGGGAATAAGGTGCATAGGCTCACAAACAGGCAGGGCAAACGGCAAGGCCGGCGATTATACCGGCAGCAGCGGCGATCACCAGTGATCTATGCTTGATACATATCAACGCCCATTGCACTTGGCGCCGACTATAGTCAGACATCGGTCGTCATTTCTGAAGGGAGTTCACGCTCATGCAAGCCGTCCGCAGCATCCTGGTGGTACTCGACCCCGAACACGCTCACAGCCGTGCGCTAACCCGGGCCAAACTGATCGCCGGCGCCACCGGCGCACGCCTGCACCTGCTGATGTGCGACAGAAAGCACGACCACAGCGCCCTGCTAAGCCTGCTCTGCAGTCAGCTGCATGATGACGGCTTCGACAACGTGACCTACGAGCAGGCCTGGCACGATACCTTGCACGAATCGATCGTCGACGTGCAGCAAGCCGAAGGCTGCGAGCTGGTGATCAAGGAGCACCGCCCGGACAACCCGTTGAAAAAGGCCCTGCTCACCCCGTCGGACTGGAAATTACTGCGTCAATGCCCTTGCGCGGTGTTGATGGTCAAGACTGAACGTCCCTGGACTGGCGGGGTGATCCTGGCGGCGGTGGATGTCGGCAACCATGACGAAGCGCACCGCCTGCTGCACAAAAACATCATCGACCACGGCTATGAAATCGCCAACCTGGCCAAGGGCAATCTCCACGTGATCAGCGCCCACCCTTCACCGATGCTGTCGGCAGCCGATCCGGTCTATCAATTGAAGGAAACCATCGAACAGCGCTACCGCGAAGAATGCGCGGCGTTCCAGGCCGAGTTCGATATCAACGATGAACGCCTGCATGTCGCCGAAGGCCCGGCGGATGTGCTGATCCCCTACACCGCCAGCAAGTACGACGCGGTGGTGACAGTGATCGGCACGGTGGCCCGCACCGGGATCTCCGGGGCGCTGATTGGCAATACCGCCGAGGTGGTGCTTGATTCGCTTGAATGCGATGTGCTGGTGCTTAAGTCGGAAGAGGCGAAAGTGCACCTGACGGAACTGGCGCAAGGTTGAAGATTTGCTCGCGGGGCAAGCCCGCTCCTACAAGCGCCTGTAGGAGCGGGCTTGCCCCGCGATGCTTTCAACCCAAAGCATCCTTGAGAAACCCCGGCGCGATATAACGCTGGTAGTGAGCCTCGGACAGCAAGAAAAATTCCCGATCAATGGCATCTCGCAACTGCGGTAACTCCCAGTCACGAAATTCCGGCAGCAACACCATGCCGTAGGCTTCCAGATCACGGATAACCCGTGCGCCACGGGCGATCAGCTGATAAGCCCAGCAATACTCGGACTGGTGCGGCACAAAGCGGATGGTGCGCTGTTCAAGTTGATGACGCAGGCGCGCGGCATCAAAGACCTCAAGTTTGGCCACCATGACCTGCACCAGCAATTGCTCAAGGCGCAGCCACACGGCTCGCTTTTCGTCTTCGTTATAGCCGTTCCAGTTGATCACTTCATGGTGAAAACGCTTGCAGCCACGGCACACCAAGTCCCCGTAAACCGTGGAGCAGAGGCCGACACAAGGCGTTTTAATTGACTGATTGGACATGAAAAAATCAACAACTGGACGATGGAACAGGCTGTCATGTTAGCCCTTTGTCTAACGGGGGTCACCCGCTAAAGTCATCTGCCCCGCCTTACCTTTATCGAGTTTTTACCGTAGAATCATCCGGCCTTTTTAAGGCGCCAATGTCCGTTAGAAGCTGTTTTCAAAGCGTCACGAGCACAGTTCATCCGGTAGAACGGCGTTGGCCCGGGATATTCGCCCGTCGCATGTCCCGCGCCAGCCCTCATCAGCCTCCGTTCTACAGGCGTAAAACTTTGAAAGCAGCTTCTGTAAGGATTTCCTGCAACCCTGGCTACGCGGCCCAAAAAGCCGTATTGCGCAGGGGTGCCGAAAATTCTGGATGAGCGTCCCGGACACCCATTTGGGACCACTGATGAGGGTAATAACTGTGCTTGAAGCCTACCGCAAACACATCGAAGAGCGTGCCGCCCTGGGCATCGTGCCCCAGCCGCTTAACGCCGAACAAACCGCAGGCCTGGTCGAGCTGCTGAAGAACCCGCCTGCTGGCGAAGAAGCCTTCCTCGTCGACCTGATCACCAACCGCGTTCCACCAGGAGTGGACGAAGCTGCCTACGTCAAGGCCGGCTTCCTCTCTGCCGTCGC
This sequence comes from Pseudomonas sp. NUPR-001, assembly GCF_052147955.1. Taxonomy (NCBI): domain Bacteria; kingdom Pseudomonadati; phylum Pseudomonadota; class Gammaproteobacteria; order Pseudomonadales; family Pseudomonadaceae; genus Pseudomonas; species Pseudomonas sp. NUPR-001. The sequence continues at coordinate 1,982,909 of NZ_CP197353.1, read as the reverse complement.
CAAGGGCGAAACCAAATCGCCACTGATCGACCGCAAACGCGCCACCGAATTGCTGGGCACCATGCAGGGCGGCTACAACATTGCCACCCTGGTCGAGCTGCTGGACGATGCCGAACTGGGCGCCGTCGCTGCCGAGCAACTGAAGCACACCCTGCTGATGTTCGATGCGTTCCACGACGTGGCTGAAAAAGCCAAGGCCGGCAACGTTCACGCCAAGGCCGTGCTGGAATCCTGGGCTGCTGGCGAGTGGTTCACCGCCCGCCCGGCCATCGAGCAGAAGTACACCCTGACCGTTTTCAAGGTGCCAGGCGAAACCAACACCGACGACCTGTCCCCTGCCCCGGACGCCTGGTCGCGCCCTGACATCCCGCTGCACGCCCTGGCCATGCTGAAAATGGCCCGTGACGGCATCAACCCTGAGCAACCTGGCTCGGTTGGCCCGCTCAAGCAGATCGAAGAAGTCAAAGCCAAAGGCTTCCCAGTTGCCTATGTTGGTGACGTGGTCGGTACCGGTTCTTCGCGTAAATCCGCGACCAACTCGGTACTGTGGTTCTTCGGCGACGACATCCCGTACGTGCCGAACAAGCGCGGCGGCGGTTTCTGCTTCGGCACCAAGATCGCTCCGATCTTCTACAACACCATGGAAGACGCCGGCGCCCTGCCGATCGAATTCGACTGCACCGACCTGGCCATGGGCGATGTCATCGACGTCTACCCGTACAAAGGTGAAGTCCGTCGTCACGGCAGCGATGAGCTGGTCACCAGCTTCGCGCTGAAAACCGAAGTACTGCTCGACGAAGTCCGCGCTGGCGGCCGTATCCCGCTGATCGTCGGCCGTGGCCTGACCGAAAAAGCCCGTGCCGAGCTGGGCCTGGGCCCAACCGATCTGTTCAAGCTGCCTGAAGCCCCGGTCGACACCGGCAAGGGCTACAGCCTGGCGCAGAAAATGGTCGGCAAGGCTTGCGGTCTGCCAGAAGGCAAAGGCGTACGTCCTGGCACCTACTGCGAACCGAAGATGACCACCGTCGGCTCGCAGGACACCACCGGTCCGATGACCCGTGACGAACTGAAAGACCTGGCGTGCCTGGGCTTCTCTGCTGACCTGGTGATGCAGTCGTTCTGCCACACTGCAGCCTATCCGAAGCCAATCGACGTCAACACCCACCACACCCTGCCAGACTTCATCCGCACCCGTGGCGGTGTTTCCCTGCGCCCAGGCGACGGTATCATCCACAGCTGGCTGAACCGCATGCTGCTGCCGGACACCGTCGGTACCGGTGGTGACTCGCACACCCGCTTCCCGATCGGCATCTCCTTCCCGGCCGGTTCCGGCCTGGTCGCCTTCGCCGCAGCCACTGGCGTGATGCCACTGGACATGCCGGAGTCGGTACTGGTGCGCTTCAAGGGCAAACTGCAACCAGGCATCACCCTGCGTGACCTGGTACACGCCATCCCTTACTACGCCATCCAGAAAGGCCTGCTGACCGTCGAGAAGAAAGGCAAGATCAACGCCTTCTCCGGCCGCATCCTGGAAATCGAAGGCCTCGACGAACTGACCGTCGAACAAGCCTTCGAACTGTCCGACGCCTCGGCTGAACGTTCCGCCGCCGGTTGCTCGATCAAGCTGCCTGAGAAGGCTATTGCCGAGTACCTGCAGTCGAACATCACCCTGCTGCGCTGGATGATCAGCGAAGGCTACGGCGACCCACGTACCCTGGAGCGTCGCGCTCAGGCGATGGAAGCCTGGCTGGCCAACCCAGTGCTGCTGGAAGCCGACAAGGATGCCGAATACGCCGAGATCATCGAAATCGACCTGGCCGACGTCAAAGAGCCTGTGCTCTGCGCGCCGAACGACCCGGACGACGCGCGTCTGCTGTCGACCGTACAGGGCGAGAAGATCGACGAAGTGTTCATCGGTTCGTGCATGACCAACATCGGTCACTTCCGCGCTGCCGGTAAGCTGCTGGACAAGGTCAAAGGTGGCATCCCTACCCGTCTGTGGCTGGCTCCGCCAACCAAGATGGACGCTCACCAGCTGACCGAAGAAGGCTACTACGGCATCTACGGCAAAGCTGGCGCCCGCATGGAAATGCCAGGCTGCTCGCTGTGCATGGGTAACCAGGCACGTGTGCAGACCGGTTCGACCGTGGTTTCCACCTCGACCCGTAACTTCCCGAACCGCCTGGGTGACGCCACCAACGTCTACCTGGCCTCTGCCGAGCTGGCGGCTGTTGCCTCGATCCTGGGCAAACTGCCAACCGTCGAAGAGTACATGGAATACGCGAAGAACATCGACAGCATGGCTGCCGACGTTTACCGCTACCTGAGCTTCGACCAGATCGCCGAGTTCCGTGAAGCTGCTGCGAACGCCAAGATCCCGGTTGTTCAAGCCTAAGCTGACCTAGCGTAAAAAAAACCCCGCCAATTGGCGGGGTTTTTTTTAGCTCTTGTGGGAGCAACTGTTTTGCACTACCTGTGGGAGCGGGCTTGCCCCGCGAAGCAATGCGACTGACACACCGCAATCGCGGGGCAAGCCCGCTCCTACCGGTCAGAACGCATCACCAGGCACCCGCACCCACCCTTCCATCAGCACGCGAGCACTGCGGCTCATGATCGCCTTGGTCACCGTCCACTCACCGTTCACCTGACGCGCCTCAGCCCCCACACGCAGGGTGCCTGACGGGTGACCGAAGCGCACTGCGCTGCGCTCACCACCACCGGCCGCCAGGTTCACCAGCGTGCCAGGCACGGCTGCAGCAGTACCGATGGCCACAGCAGCCGTACCCATCATCGCGTGGTGCAGCTTGCCCATCGACAACGCCCGCACCAACAGGTCTACATCACCCGCCGCAACGGTTTTACCGCTGGACGACTGATAAGTGGTCGGCGGTGCAACAAACGCAACTTTCGGGGTGTGTTGACGCTTGGCGGCTTCATCGATATGCCCGATCAGCCCCATGCGCACGGCCCCGTAGGCACGGATGGTCTCGAACCGGGCCAGAGCCTCAGGGTCGCCGTTGATGGCGTCCTGCAGCTCGGTGCCGGTGTAGCCGATGGCTTCGGCTTGAATGAAGATGGTTGGAATACCCGCGTTGATCAGGGTTGCCTTGAGGGTGCCGACACCGGGCACTTCAAGGTCGTCAATCAGGTTGCCGGTAGGGAACATCGAACCGCCGTCGCCGTCTTCATCGGCCGCCGGGTCCATGAATTCGAGCTGCACTTCGGCAGCCGGGAAGGTCACGCCATCCAGTTCGAAATCGCCGGTTTCCTGCACTTCACCGTTGGTGATCGGTACATGGGCAATGATGGTCTTGCTGATATTGGCCTGCCAGATGCGCACGGTGCAGATGCCGTTATGCGGTACTCGGCTGGCGTCTACCAGGCCTGCGCTGATGGCAAACGAGCCGACCGCCGCCGAAAGGTTGCCGCAGTTGCCGCTCCAGTCGACGAATGCCTTGTCGATCGACACCTGACCAAACAGGTAATCGACGTCGTGTTCGGCTTTGGTGCTGCGCGAGAGGATCACGGTTTTGCTGGTGCTGGAGGTAGCACCACCCATGCCGTCGATCTGCTTGCCATACGGGTCGGGGCTACCGATCACTCGCAGCAACAGGGCATCACGGGCCGGGCCGGGCACCTGGGCGCGTTCGGGCAGGTCTTGCAGGCGAAAGAACACACCCTTGCTGGTGCCACCACGAATGTAGGTGGCGGGAATCTTTACTTGCGGTACATGTGCCATGGTTGGGTTCCTGATCGTTCTTTTTAGGGAATCGCGGGGCAAGCCCGCTCCTACCAGGTCGGTGGGAGCGGGCTTGCCCCGCGATGAGCCCTACCTCAAACCGCCGCCGACTCCAGGAAGTCCTGGGCAAAGCGTTGCAGCACCCCACCCGCTTCGTAGATCGACACTTCTTCAGCGGTATCCAGACGGCAGGTCACCGGCACCTCGACGCGCTCACCGTTGTGACGGGTGATCACCAGGGTCAGGGTGGCCCGCGGGGTACGCTCGCCGAGCACGTCGAAGGTTTCGGTGCCGTCGATGTCCAGCGTCTTGCGGTTCACGCCCGGCTTGAACTCCAGCGGCAGTACGCCCATACCCACCAGGTTGGTGCGGTGAATACGCTCGAAACCTTCAGCCACGATGGCTTCGACGCCAGCCAGACGCACACCCTTGGCCGCCCAGTCACGCGACGAGCCCTGACCGTAGTCGGCACCGGCAACGATGATCAGCGGCTGCTTGCGATCCATGTAGGTCTCGATCGCTTCCCACATCCGTGTGACCTTGCCTTCCGGCTCGATCCGCGCCAACGAACCCTGTTTGACCTTGCCGCCTTCCTGAACCATTTCGTTGAACAGTTTCGGGTTGGCGAAGGTGGCGCGCTGGGCGGTCAGGTGATCACCACGGTGGGTGGCGTAGGAGTTGAAGTCTTCCTCCGGCAGGCCCATTTTCGCCAGGTATTCGCCAGCAGCGCTGTCGAGCATGATGGCGTTCGACGGCGACAGGTGGTCAGTGGTGATGTTGTCGGGCAGCACCGCCAGCGGGCGCATGCCCTTGAGGGTACGCTCCCCGGCCAGCGCGCCTTCCCAGTACGGCGGACGGCGGATGTAGGTGCTCATCGGGCGCCAGTCGTACAGCGGGTCGACCTTGGGACCGGTGTCTTCTTCGATGGCGAACATCGGGATGTAGACCTGACGGAACTGCTCTGGCTTGACCGACGACTTGACCACTGCGTCGATCTCTTCGTCGCTCGGCCAGATGTCCTTGAGGCGGATTTCCTTGCCGTCGACCACCGCCAGTACATCTTTCTCGATGTCGAAACGGATGGTACCGGCAATCGCATAAGCCACTACCAACGGTGGCGAAGCCAAGAACGCCTGCTTGGCATACGGGTGAATACGCCCGTCGAAGTTACGGTTACCCGACAGCACAGCAGTGGCGTACAGGTCGCGGTCGATGATTTCCTGCTGGATCACCGGGTCCAGCGCGCCGGACATGCCGTTGCACGTGGTGCAGGCGAAGGCGACGATGCCGAAGCCGAGCTTTTCCAGCTCATCATCAAGGCCAGCCTCCTTGAGGTACAACGCCACGGTCTTGGAGCCTGGTGCCAGCGACGATTTGACCCAAGACTTGCGAGTCAGGCCGAGCTTGTTGGCATTGCGCGCCAACAGACCTGCAGCGATTACGTTGCGTGGGTTACTGGTGTTGGTGCAACTGGTGATGGCGGCAATGATCACCGCGCCATCCGGCATTTGCCCCGGCACTTCTTCCCACTGACCGGCAATGCCCTTGCTCGACAAGTCGCTGGTGGCCACACGGGCGTGCGGGTTGGACGGGCCGGCCATGTTGCGCACGACGCTGGACAGGTCGAATCGCAGCACCCGCTCGTACTGTGCGTTGGCCAGGCTGTCGGACCACAGGCCGGCAACCTTGGCGTAGGTTTCTACCAGTTTGACTTGCTCATCATCACGGCCGGTGAGGCGCAGGTAATCGATGGTCTGCTGATCGATGGAGAACATCGCCGCCGTAGCGCCGTATTCCGGGGCCATGTTGGAGATGGTGGCGCGGTCGCCAAGTGTCAGCGCGCGGGCACCTTCGCCGTAGAACTCAAGGTAGGCACCGACGACTTTTTCCTTGCGCAGGAACTCGGTCAGGGCCAGCACCACGTCGGTGGCGGTAATACCGGGTTGCGGCTTGCCAGACAGCTCGACACCGACGATTTCCGGCAGGCGCATCCACGATGCACGGCCGAGCATGACGTTCTCGGCTTCCAGGCCGCCCACGCCAATGGCGATGACGCCCAGGGCATCGACGTGCGGCGTGTGGCTGTCGGTGCCAACACAGGTATCAGGGTACGCCACGCCACGTTCGGCATGGATGACCGGCGACATCTTCTCCAGGTTGATCTGGTGCATGATGCCGTTGCCGGGCTGGATCACATCGACGTTCTTGAACGCCTTTTTGGTCCAGTTGATGAAATGGAAACGGTCTTCGTTACGACGGTCTTCGATGGCGCGGTTCTTCTCGAACGCCTGCGGATCGAAACCACCGCACTCCACTGCCAGCGAGTGGTCGACGATCAATTGCACCGGTACCACCGGGTTGACCTGGGCCGGGTCACCGCCGCCTTCAGCGATGGCGTCACGCAGACCGGCAAGGTCGACCAGCGCGGTCTGGCCGAGGATGTCGTGGCACACCACACGGGCAGGGAACCAGGGGAAATCGAGGTCGCGCTTGCGCTCGATCAACTGGCTCAGCGAGGCATTCAGGCTGGCCGGATCGCAGCGACGCACCAGGTTTTCGGCCAGTACGCGCGAGGTGTAGGGAAGCTGGTCATAAGCGCCGGGCTTGATCGCATCAACGGCCGCGCGGGCGTCGAAATAATCCAGGCCAGTGCCCGGCAGGTTCTTGCGAAATTCAGTATTCATGGCACAGGACTCAATCACGGTAAGGTCGGTGGCTGGTAACCCCTCCTCCCGGTAGGAGCGGGCTTGCCCCGCGATTGCGATGTAGCAGGTAAATCGCTATCGCGGGGCAAGCCCGCTCCTACACAGGAGCAGAAGGCAGGCCTCAGCGCTGTTCGATTGGCACGAACTTACGCTGCTCAACGCCGGTGTATTCGGCACTTGGACGGATGATGCGGTTGTTGGCACGCTGCTCGAACACGTGAGCTGCCCAGCCGGTCAGGCGCGAGCAGACGAAGATCGGGGTGAACAGCTTGGTTGGAATGCCCATGAAGTGGTACGCCGAGGCATGGTAGAAGTCGGCGTTCGGGAACAGTTTCTTCTGCTCCCACATGGTCTTGTCGATTGCTTCGGACACCGGGTACAGCACGGTGTCACCGACTTCCTCGGCCAACTGCTTGGACCAGCCCTTGATCACTTCGTTACGTGGGTCGGACTCTTTGTAGATCGCGTGACCGAAGCCCATGATCTTGTCCTTGCGCTGCAGCATCTGCAGCAGCTCGGTCACCGCATCTTGCGGGCTCTGGAAGCGTTCGATCAGTTCCATGGCCGCTTCGTTGGCGCCGCCGTGCAGTGGGCCGCGCAGCGAGCCGATGGCGGCGGTGATGCAGGAATACAGGTCCGACAGGGTCGAAGCGCAGACACGGGCGGTGAAGGTCGAGGCGTTGAATTCGTGCTCGGCGTAGAGAATCAGCGAGACGTTCATCACTTTGACATGCAGCTCGCTCGGCTTTTTGCCGTGCAGCAGGTGCAGGAAGTGGCCGCCGATGGTGTCTTCGTCGCTGGTGCAATCGATACGTACACCCTGATGGGTGAAGCGGTACCAGTAGCACATCACCGCCGGGAACAGTGCCAGCAGGCGATCAGTCTTGTCGCGCTGCTGTTCGAAGGTCAGCTCTGGCTCCAGGGTACCGAGCACCGAGCAACCGGTACGCATCACATCCATCGGGTGGGCGTCGGCTGGAATGCGCTCAAGCACTTCTTTGAGCGCCTGCGGCAGATCGCGCAGGGTCTTGAGCTTGCCTTTGTATTCAGCCAGCTGGGCTTCGCTCGGCAGCTCGCCGTACAGCAGCAGGTAGGCAACTTCTTCGAACTCGGCGCCAGCGGCCAGATCACGAACGTCGTAACCACGGTAGGTCAGACCGGCACCTTCCTGGCCCACAGTCGACAGTGCAGTTTGCCCGGCCACTTGACCACGCAGGCCGGCACCACTGAGTACTTTTGCTTCGGCCATGTCTATCTCCACTCTTGAATTTGTTATGGATGCTTTGGCTAATCGCGGGACAAGCCCGCCGCTACAGGATTAAGCAGGTGTTCAGCCTTTTTTCTGGGCGAACAACGCGTCGAGGCTTTGCTCGAAGGCGTGGTAGTTGATGGCGTCGTACAGCTCCATGCGGGTTTGCATGGTGTCGACAACATTCTTTTGCGTGCCATCGCGGCGCAGCGCGGTGTAGACGTTTTCGGCGGCCTTGTTCATGGCGCGGAATGCCGACAGCGGGTACAGCACCAGCGACACATCAACCGAGGCCAGCTCTTCGGTGGTGTACAGCGGGGTAGCACCGAATTCAGTGATGTTGGCCAGGATCGGCGCTTTGACGCGATCGGCGAAGGTTTTGTACATCGACAGTTCGGTGATCGCTTCCGGGAAGATCATGTCGGCACCGGCTTCGATGCACGCTGCAGCGCGGTCCAGCGCGGCGTTCAGGCCTTCAACCGCCAGCGCATCGGTACGCGCCATGATCACGAAGCTGTCGTCGGTACGGGCATCGACGGCGGCCTTGATACGGTCAACCATCTCCTGCTGCGACACGATTTCCTTGTTCGGACGATGGCCGCAACGCTTGGCACCGACCTGGTCTTCGATGTGAATCGCGGCCGCGCCGAACTTGATCATCGACTTGACGGTACGCGCAACGTTGAAGGCCGAGGAGCCAAAACCGGTGTCTACGTCTACCAGCAGTGGCAGGTCGCAAACGTCGGTGATGCGCCGTACATCGGTGAGCACGTCATCCAGGCCGCTGATGCCCAGGTCTGGCAGACCGAGGGAGCCGGCCGCTACACCGCCACCGGACAGGTAGATGGCCTTGAAACCGGCACGCTTGGCCAGCAACGCATGGTTGGCGTTGATCGCACCGACGACCTGCAGCGGGTGTTCGGCGGCGACGGCATCACGAAAACGCTGGCCGGGACTGCTTTTCTGACTCATGACTCACCTCGTGGGCTGTTAGCGTCCAGGTAGTGACGCTCGATGTTGCGTTTGGAAGCGCCGATGTGACGACGCATCAAGAGCTCGGCCAGTTCACCGTCACGGTCGGCGATGGCATCGAGAATCCGGTGGTGTTCAGCGAACGCCTGGTGCGGCCGGTTGGGCGTGGCGGAAAACTGAATGCGGTACATGCGCACCAGTTGATACAGCTCGCCGCACAGCATTTGCACCAGGGTGCGGTTGCCGCTGCCCTGAATAATGCGGTAATGGAAATCGTAGTCGCCTTCCTGCTGGTAGTAGCCCAGCCCCGCCTGGAACGTGGCGTCGCGCTCATGGGTGTCGAGCACCCGGCGCAGCTCATCGATCTCGGCTACGCTCATACGCTCGGCAGCCAGGCGGCAGGCCATGCCTTCCAGGGACTCACGAATTTCGTACAGTTCAATCAGCTCGGCATGGCTCAGCGACACCACGCGTGCGCCGACATGTGGCACGCGTACCAGCAGGCGCTGGCCTTCCAGGCGGTGGATAGCCTCGCGCAGCGGCCCGCGGCTGATGCCATAGGTGCGCGCCAGCTCAGGCTCGGAGATCTTGCTGCCCGGTGCGATTTCACCTTTGACGATGGCCGCCTGGATGCGCCGGAAGACGTTTTCCGAAAGGGTTTCGGAATCTTCGGCAATTGCGCCAGGCGCTTGGGCTGTGTCCAGCATATTGTCGACACCTCACAAATCAATGAAGCCAAAACTAGCCAAATTGACAAGCAGAGTCAAAGACAAAATGAATATTGTCGACAATCGTCTAAGAACGAACTTCACCACTGTTGCTGTTGTCTGAGTGCAGCCGCTGGCGCCATCACACCAGCGTGATAGAATGCCGCGCCTCACACAGGGCATGAACAGTGTGATTGTCATCACTTTGTGCTGACGACAGATAAACGAGGAAGCTTGCGCAGCATTGCCAGTGGCCTTGACCCGAACATCGCACAGCACCGCGCCAGGATTTATGAGACTTACGCCCCTTCTATTGTTGCTCAGCCTGTTTCTGTTACCTGGCCTGGGCCAGGCTTCGGAAAAGACCGTGTACGGCCTTAACGAATACGCCCGCCTTGCCGATATCGACCTGGAGGTTGCCGCCAAGCTCGATACCGGGGCTAAAACCGCCTCGCTCAGTGCTCGCGATATCAAGCGCTTCAAGCGCAATGGCGAATCCTGGGTGCGCTTCTACCTGGCAATTGACGCCGCCCATGCGCATCCGATAGAACGACCTCTGGCCCGCGTCAGCAAGATCAAACGACGCGCCGGCGATTACAACCCGGACGAAGGCAAAGCCTATACCGCCCGCCCGGTGATTGAACTGAACATCTGCATGGGGACGGCCCGCCGCGTGATCGAAGTAAACCTGACCGACCGTAGCGCCTTCCAGTTCCCACTGCTGATCGGCTCCGAAGCGCTCAAGCATTTTGATGCGCTGGTCGACCCAAGCCTTAAATACGCGGCCGGCAAACCTGCCTGCGCCCCTGACGCTCCCACCGCAGAGTAATCCCGATGCGCTCTCTTACCCTTCACCTGAAAGTCTTGATCACCGTACTGGTGCTTCTGGGCATCATTGTCACGGCGTACCAGATTTTCTTTCTCGGCATCCCGGTGACCGAAGACGAGACCGACGACCTGTGGAACATTGACGCCAAGGTCGAGTTCGTCGCCAACCCCAAAGACCCGGTCAAGGTCCAGATGTTCGTCCCGCCATTGAGCCGCGACTATGTCAGCCTCAATGAGAGCTTCATCTCCAACAACTACGGGGTCAGCGTCAACCGCGTCGACGGCAACCGCAAGGTGACCTGGTCGGCTCGTCGCGCCAGCGGCAACCAGACCCTGTACTACCGCCTGGTCCTGACCAAGCGCTACAGCACTGAAAAAGCCAAGATCAAGGGCCCGACCTTCCGTGACAGCCTGGCTGTGGAAGGCCCGGAGAAAATCGCCGCCGAAGCCCTGATGGCGCCGATCCGCCAACACTCGGCTGACGTCGAGACGTTCGTCAGCGAAACCATCAAGCGGGTCAACAACCTCAACGACGACAACGTCAAGCTATTGCTGGCCGGTGACACCTCGTCGCTGAACAAGGCCAAGGTCATCGACCTGCTGCTGTCGATCGCCCACGTGCCGGTGGAAAAGGTCCACACCATCCGCCTGGTGGCCGACCAGCCACAAACCCCTGAACTGTGGCTGCGCAGCTTCAACGGCACCGACTGGCTGTACTTCAACCCGGATACCGGCGAACAAGGCCTGCCGACCGACCGCCTGCTGTGGTGGACCGGTGATGACAACCTGATCACCGTCGATGGCGGCAAAAAAGCCAACGTCAGCTTCAGCCTGAACAACAGCGAGATGAACGCCATCCGCCTGGCCAAGCTGACCGACGAAAACACCGATGCCGACTTCCTCGAGTATTCGCTGTACGGCCTGCCGCTGCAAACCCAGCAGACCTTCATGATCATGGTAATGATCCCGATCGGCGTACTGGTGATCCTGGTGCTGCGCAACCTGATCGGCCTGCAGACCCTGGGTACCTTCACCCCGGTACTGATCGCCCTGGCCTTCCGCGAAACCCAACTGGGCTTCGGCATCATCCTGTTCACGGTGATCACTGCGCTGGGGCTGTCGCTACGCTCCTACCTTGAGCACCTGAAGCTGCAGATGCTGCCGCGCCTGTCGGTGGTCCTGACCTTCGTGGTGGTATTGATCGCCGCCATCAGCCTGTTCAGCCATAAACTGGGCCTGGAACGCGGCCTGTCGGTGGCACTGTTCCCGATGGTGATTCTGACCATGACCATCGAGCGCCTGTCGATCACCTGGGAAGAACGCGGCGGTGGCCATGCGATGAAAGTCGCCATCGGCACCCTGTTCGCCGCCTCCCTGGCACACCTGCTGATGAGCGTGCCGGAGTTGGTGTACTTCGTCTTCACCTTCCCGGCGGTGCTGCTGATTCTGGTGGGCTTCATGCTGGCGATGGGTCGCTACCGCGGCTACCGCCTGACGGAGCTGGTGCGTTTCAAAGCTTTCGTGAAGGCTGACGCTTGATGTTTGGTCTCTGGAAAACCTGGAAAGCCCTGGAGGCCCGGGGCATCATGGGTATCAACCGGCGCAATGCGGACTACGTCCTCAAGTACAACAAGCGCCACCTGTACCCGATTGTCGATGACAAGATCATCACCAAGGAGCGTGCGATCCAGGCCGGCATCCATGTGCCGGAAATGTACGGGATCATCTCCACCGAGAAAGAGATCGACAAACTTTCCGAGATCATCGGCGGGCGCAACGACTTCGTCGTCAAGCCCGCTCAGGGTGCCGGCGGCGACGGCATCCTGGTGGTTGCCGATCGCTTCGAAGACCGTTATCGCACGGTCTCGGGCAAGATCATCAGCCACGAGGAAATCGAGCACCAGATCTCCAGCATCCTTACTGGCCTGTACTCCCTGGGCGGTCACCGCGACCGCGCCCTGATCGAGTACCGGGTAACCCCCGACCAGATCTTCAAAAGCATCAGCTATGAAGGCGTGCCGGACATCCGCATCATCGTGCTGATGGGCTACCCGGTGATGGCCATGCTGCGTCTGCCGACCCGCCAGTCCGGCGGCAAGGCCAACCTGCACCAAGGCGCCATCGGTGTCGGTGTCGACCTGGCCACCGGGGTGACCCTGCGCGGCACCTGGCTGAACAACATCATCAGCAAACACCCCGACACCACCAACGCGGTAGACGGCGTGCAACTGCCGAACTGGGATGGTTTCATGAAGCTTGCGGCCGGCTGCTATGAGCTGTGCGGCCTGGGCTACATCGGTGTCGACATGGTCCTGGACCAGGACAAGGGCCCGTTGATCCTCGAACTCAACGCCCGCCCCGGCCTGAACATCCAGATCGCCAACGACTGCGGCCTGACCAAACGCACCCACGCCGTCGAAGCGCACCTGGAACAGCTGGCCAAAGACGGCATTCAGGAAACTGCCGAACAACGTGTTCGCTTCGCTCAGGAACTGTTCGGGCACGTCCCTTCCAACGCCTGACTGCAGCCTTGCCGCCTTCAGCCTGCACGGGCTGATGGCGGCAAGGTCACCCAGGTCGCAGTCAGCGCTAGGCGCACGTCCTACACGGGACTACAATCGCCTCCCCCGCATTCATAGCTGTTACTTGCATGCCGACCTGTACGCTTCACGCCCTGCCCTACCTGGCCGACCCTGCGGCCTACTTTGAACGCATTCGCCAGGCGCCCGGCGCCGTGTTGCTCGACAGTGCGCGCCCCAGCGCCGAGCGCGGACGTTTCGACCTGCTCAGCGCCTGGCCGCTGCACACCCTGACACCACAGGCCAGCGAAGCGGGCACGGCCTTTCTTCAGCGCTTGCGCAGCAGCCTGGCGCAGTTAGGGCCGGCGCAACTGCCAGACGGCATCGAACTGCCCTTTGCCGGCGGCCTGATCGGCTACCTGAGCTACGACTTCGGGCGCCGCCTTGAGCAACTGCCGACGCTGGCCGCTAACGATCTGGGCCTGGCCGACGCCAGCCTGGGGCTGTATGCCTGGGCACTGATCAGCGATCACCAGCTAAAGCGCAGTCAGCTGCTGTTTCACCCAAGCCTGGCCGATGCTGAGCGCCAGCGCCTGATCAACCTATTCGACAGCCCTGCGACAGCCAGCAACACGCACTTCTCGCTGTTGGCGCCGATGCAGGGTGATATCAGCCGCGAGGAATACCGGCAGGCCTTCGACAAAGTGCAGGCCTATATTCACGCTGGCGATTGCTATCAGATCAACCTCACCCAACGCTTCCGTGCCCCGTGCGAGGGTGACCCGTGGCATGCCTACCAGGCGGTGCGCCAGGCTTGCCCTACACCCTTCTCCGGCTTTCAGGCGCTGGCCGACGGCAGTTGCTTGCTGAGCTTTTCGCCGGAACGTTTTATTCAGGTCAGCAACGGCCGGGTTGAAACCCGCCCGATCAAGGGCACACGCCCTCGCAGTGCCGACGCCGAACAAGACGCGCGCAACGGTGCCGAACTGCTGGCCAGCCGCAAGGATCGCGCGGAAAACCTGATGATCGTCGATTTGCTGCGCAACGATCTGGGCCGCACTTGCGAGATAGGTTCGGTCAAGGTGCCTGAACTGTTCAGCCTGGAAAGCTACCCCAACGTGCACCACTTGGTGAGCAGCGTCACCGGGCAGCTGGCTGCCGATAAAGACGCCCTCGACCTGATCGCCGGTAGCTTCCCCGGCGGCTCGATCACCGGCGCACCGAAGATTCGCGCCATGCAGATCATCGACGAGCTGGAGCCCAGCCGCCGGGCGCTGTATTGCGGTTCATTGTTGTATATCGATGTGCGCGGTGAGATGGACAGCTCCATCGCCATCCGCAGTTTGCTGGTGAAGGACGGTCAGGTGTGCTGCTGGGGTGGCGGCGCGGTGGTGGCCGACTCGGACTGGCAGGCGGAGTACGAGGAATCGATTACCAAGGTCAAGGTGCTGCTCGATACGCTGCAAGGGCTTTGAACTGCATCGCGGGGCAAGCCCGCTCCCACCGCCAGGTAGGAGCGGGCTTGCCCCGCGACAAGGCCCTTACAGGCTCAGCGAACGATTCGAAGCCTTGATGAATTCTTTCTTCAACGCCTCGAAGTCATGCACCGCCGGGAACTGCGGAAACTCGCGGATCACGTTCTCCGGCGCATGGAACAAAATGCCGGCATCGGCTTCACCAAGCATGGTGGTGTCGTTGTACGAGTCACCTGCGGCAATCACCCGGTAGTACAGGCTCTTGAACGCCAGCACCGACTGACGCTTGGGGTCTTTCTGACGCAACTGGTAGCCCGTCACCCGGTCTGTGTCGTCAGTAATCAAGCGGTGGCACAGCAGGGTCGGGAAGCCCAGCTGGCGCATCAGCGGCTGCGAGAATTCGTAGAAGGTGTCAGACAGAATCACCACCTGAAAACGCTCACGCAGCCAGTCAACGAACTCAATGGCGCCGTCCAGCGGCTTGAGTGTGGCGATCACCGCCTGGATATCGGAAAGCTTCAGCCCATGCTCATCGAGAATGCGCAGGCGCTGTTTCATCAGCACATCGTAATCAGGAATATCGCGCGTGGTGGCCCGCAGCGATTCGATTCCGGTTTTTTCCGCAAAGGCGATCCAGATTTCCGGAACCAGTACGCCTTCCAGGTCGAGACAGGCAATTTCCACAGCACACTCCTCGAACAACAAAAAATGGGAAGCCGCACTCTACATGCGCGGCATCCAGGCCGGCAATTTTTGTTAAGATCGCGGTATTACGAGCGCCAAGCGCCATTCAATGACCGGAAGCCGCCTGATGAGCCAACCCTTCGACGTCGCCGCCCTGGCTGCGACCTACGCCAACAAGTCCCCGCAAGACATTCTCAAGCTCGCCTTCGAACACTTCGGCGACGACCTGTGGATCTCCTTCAGCGGCGCCGAAGACGTGGTGCTGGTGGACATGGCCTGGAAGCTGAACAAGAACGTCAAGGTGTTCAGCCTCGACACCGGTCGCCTGCACCCGGAAACCTATCGCTTCATCGATCAGGTGCGCGAGCAGTACAACCTGCCCATCGAAATCCTCTCCCCAGATCGCAGCAAACTCGACCCCTTCGTCAAAGAGAAAGGCCTGTTCAGCTTCTACAAGGATGGCCACGGCGAATGCTGTGGCATCCGCAAGATCGAACCCCTGCGCCGCAAGCTGAGCACTGTCAGCGCCTGGGCCACCGGCCAGCGCCGCGACCAGAGCCCGGGCACCCGCAGCCAGGTGGCCGCGCTGGAAATTGACAGCGCCTTCTCGACCCCGGAACGCACCCTGTACAAGTTCAACCCGCTGGCACAGATGAGCAGCGAGGAAGTCTGGGGCTATATCCGCATGCTCGAGCTGCCGTACAACAGCCTGCACGAACGCGGCTTCATCAGCATCGGCTGCGAGCCCTGCACCCGCCCTGTGCTGCCGAACCAGCACGAGCGCGAGGGGCGCTGGTGGTGGGAAGAGTCCACCCAGAAGGAGTGCGGCCTGCACGCCGGCAACCTGATCACCAAGGGCTGATTGCCCAGGCACAAAAAAACCGGCTCGATGGCCGGTTTTTTGTGCCTGTCAGCGCTATCAATGCACCGGTAACTCGACACCTTCGAACAGCTCTTCGAGCTCTTGCTTGTTATGGCACTGGATGGCCTTGGCCATCACTTCACGGGTCAGGTGCGGTGCAAACTTCTCGATGAAGTCGCACATGAAGCCACGCAGGAACGTGCCACGACGGAAGCCGATCTTGGTCACGCTGGATTCGAACAGTTCGCTGGCATCGAGCACCACCAGGTCATTGTCGAGCTTGGTATCAACCGCCATCTTGGCGACGATGCCGACGCCCAGGCCAAGGCGCACATAGGTCTTGATCACGTCGGCGTCGGCGGCGGTGAACACCACTTTCGGCGTCAGGCCGCGATGATTGAAGGCCTCGTCGAGCTTGGAGCGGCCGGTGAAACCAAACACGTAGGTTACGATCGGGTATTCAGCCAGGGCCTCCAGGGTGAGCTTTGGCAGCTTGGTCAGCGGGTGACCCTGCGGCACCACCACACAACGGTTCCAGCGATAGCACGGCATCATCACCAGGTCACCGAACAGCTCCAGCGCCTCAGTGGCAATGGCGAAATCCACGGTGCCGTCGGCGGCCATTTCGGCGATTTGCATCGGCGAGCCCTGATGCATGTGCAGCGCGACTTCCGGGTATTGCTTGATGAAGTTGCTGATCACTGGCGGCAGCGCATAGCGCGCCTGGGTGTGCGTGGTGGCAATCGACAGCGTGCCTTTTTTCTCGTTGGAGAATTCCTGGGCAATCTGCTTGATGCTTTCGACCTTGCGCAGAATTTCGCCGGCCGTGGTAATGATGCGCTCACCGGCGGGCGTCACGCGGGTCAGGTGCTTGCCGCTGCGGGCGAACACTTCAACGCCCAGTTCGTCCTCAAGCAAGCGGATCTGCTTACTGATACCCGGCTGGGACGTATACAGACTCTGCGCTGTCGCGGAGACGTTGAGGTCGTGGTGCGCCACTTCCCAGATGTAGCGCAATTGTTGAAGCTTCATAGGTATCCCTCAAATCAGCTGGGCGTCACCGGCAGCAGCGACGATTTATAACTATATTAGTGGTTTGAAGAATAAATCTAGAACTATTTTAGCAGTCTAGTGGCAATCTACCGAGAACGCCTTGTCAGGCCTTGCGCCGCCCCAGGTGCTGAGCCAGCGGCACCATGTACACCGGCACCGGCGACAACTGCAGCAGACGCACCGCCGTGCGCCCGATAGGAATATCAACGCCCGCCCCCTGGCTGTGGCTACCGAAGATCAACAAATCGACGCTCAGGCGCTGCGCCTGGTCGAGAATCACTTGCGCCGGATCGCCCTGACGCACTCGTACCGCTTTGATCAACGCCAGGTCCGCCTCCTCACCCAACTCATCACGAAAGTTGTCGAGCACCCGCTGCTCGATGTTGGCCATGACGTTGTTGACCCCCTGACTGTGCAGTTGGTCCAGCGTGCGTTCGTCCAGATAGCTTTGCAGCAGCGACTCCGCGAATTGCCCCATGGGTTCGACGGCGTGAATCACATACAGCTCTGCATTGAAGGTTCGCGCCAATGCCAGCGCGTGTTGCATGACAAAAGGCGCGTATACACCGAGGTCAGTGGCATACAGCATGGAACGGATCATTCGACCTCCTTGACTGCCGCGTGGGCAGAGCAAGTTTCAGCTTAGCAGCGCGCCAATGAGCTGCAGTTCCGTCTGGCGCCCTGCAGCTGCGGCCTAGCCCAGGGTCGGTTCGTTGCTGATGCCGTGCGGCACATGACCGGTTGCCACCACACTGCGCGCCCGCTCACAGTGGCCGGCCTGGTCATCGAAAAACACATCGGCCGCGAAGGCTTCAAGAAAGGCCGACTTATCCAGGCCACCCAGAAACAGCGACTCATCCAGGCGGACGTCCCATTCACGCAGGGTACGAATCACCCGCTCATGCGCGGGTGCCGAACGTGCGGTGACCAGCGCCGTGCGAATCGGGCAGGCGCCTTCCGGAAATTCCTTCTGCAACTGGTTCAGGGCGGCCAGGAAGGGCTTGAACGGCCCGCCGCGCAACGGCTCGCGGGCCGACTGCCGCTCATTGGCCTGAAACGCCTCCAGCCCACCCAATTGATAAACCCGCTCCGACTCGTCAGAGAACAGCACCGCATCACCGTCGAAGGCGATTCGCAGTTCATCACTGGCGGCGCGTTGCGCCCCACCGGAAAGGATGGTTGCCGCCGCGAAGCCCGCATCAAGCGCACTGCGCACATCATCGGCATCGGTAGACAGGAACAGATGACAGCCAAAGGCTGCCAGATAAGGGTACGGGCTACGCCCACCGACAAAGGCTGCGCGATAAATGCCCAGGCCGTGATGCTCAATCGAGTTGAACACCCGCAGGCCGGTATCGGCACTGTTGCGCGACACCAGCACCACCTCGACCCGAGGCTGGCCAAGACGCGCATTGAGCCCCAACAGTTTCTCCACCAACGGAAAGGCATCGCCGGGCTCCAGCACCTCATCCTCATGCTCGATCTGACACTGCCGGTAAGCCTCGACCCCCTGCGCCAGATACAGACGATGGCTTTCACTCAGATCGAACAGCGCTCGCGAAGAAATCGCAACCACCAACTTATCGCCAAGACTCTTGCTCATCACCGGTTCCTGTCATTATGCCGATCAACAAACGCCAACGCCTGATACAGCGCCTCCATCCGCGGCAAGCTGCACCCCGCCCGCCGCGCTTGCTCCAGCGGCTCGGCATAGATCGCCGCCAATTCAAGCGGCCGCTTCAAGGCAAAATCGTGGTACATGCTCGGCCAGTAGTCCGGCATCTTTTCCGTCACTGCGAACAGATGCTCAGCATAGCCCTGGGGCAACTGATGGCCACAGCTGCGCGCGCCCTCAACCACTTCCGCCATCAACGCCTGAATCAACGCCCGACTGTGCGGATCGGCCATCAATGGCGTGGTGCTGGCCTTGAGCAGCACCGACAAGCCGTTATACGGCACATTCCACACCAGCTTTTGCCAGCGCGCTTGCTCAAGGTTGTCCATGGCCTGAGAGTCGATACCTGCGGCGTGAAACAACGCCGCACCCTCCTCTGTGATGCGCTGACGCTCGGCGGCGTTCAGCGCCGGGCCACTGTCATACCCCAGGTTCACGGTGCCCAGCGCCTGATGCCGGATCACACCGGGCGCCTGGCGGTTGACGCAGATAAAGCATAAACCGCCCAGCAGGTGCAGATGGTCGGCCAGTTGCGGGCGCAATTGCTGTTCGACGCCCAGACCATTTTGCAGCAACACCACTTTGCAATGACTGGCGGCCGCCTGATTGATAATCGGCGCCAGCTCCGCATTGCTGGTGGTCTTGGCGCCTACCAGCAGCCAGTCACAGCGCGGCATATCGGCGACATCAGCATAGGCATTGACTGCCATCTGCAGCGTGCCGTGCAGCGCACTCTCGACCCGCACACCGTGACGGCTCACTGCCTCGAACTCGCTGCGCAAGAGGAAATGCACGTCGAACCCTGCCCTGGCCAGCATCAGACCGTAGAAGCCGCCAATGGCGCCGGTTCCGATGATGCCAATACGCGGACTGCTGGTGTTCATCTGCTTTCCTCAACCCTTAACGTTTTTTCTTCAATTTTTTTACACATAAAACAATCGTTTTGCGCAGCCTCACTATACTGAGGCGAACAAGGTCAAAAAATCGACACGGAGTCGATCATGCGCGGATACCTGCCTCACCCGGACGACATCCCGGTCGAACTGACCCTTCGTCCGTCGCCCAGCTTGTTCCGCCAGCGTTTGCACACTATCAGCCTGGGCGGAATCGCCTGCAACCACCCTCGCGCCTACCGTCGCGGCATGGCCATCGAAATGATCATCCCCTCCCTTGGCGAATCGGCGCGTTACCCGGGCTATGTCGCCTGGTGCCAAAAACAGCGAGACGGTTATCGGGTCGGCATTGCCTTCATCGATGAACAGGCGCTGTTTGGCGCCAGAATGAGCGAGCAGATCTGCCAGATCCAGCACCTTTACCAGCAACTAGCCCTGGCTGAAGCCTCCCCACCCGACCTCGATGCCCTCGCCCGGCAATGGGTCAGCCTGCACGCCGGAGAGTTCTCCGAAGCCAACCTTGAAGCCAGCCATACCCGACAGATTCTCATTTAGGGGCAAAAACCCTGCGCCAACGGGCTTTGAGCCGCAGGAAAGCAGGTGCTACCCATTGTCGAACAACGGTGTAACGCGCTAAGGTTCCGCTCCCCGCTGCGTTCAATCTTGCTGCTCCGCCGCACGGGGATCGCTGGCGGCCGGCACCCGTGACCTGACGAGTAACACGATGGCTGATTTACCGATCGATGACCTAAACGTTGCCTCCAACGAGACCTTGATCACCCCCGATCAGCTCAAGAAGGAAATTCCCCTGAGCGCCACTGCGCTCAAGACCGTGACTGCGGGCCGCGAAGTGGTGCGCAATATCCTCGATGGCAAGGATCACCGCCTGTTCGTGGTGATTGGTCCGTGCTCGATCCATGACATCAAAGCCGCCCATGAATACGCCGAGCGCCTCAAAGCCCTCGCCGCCGAAGTGTCCGACACCCTGTACCTGGTCATGCGCGTGTACTTCGAGAAGCCACGCACCACGGTCGGCTGGAAAGGCCTGATCAACGACCCATACCTGGACGACTCGTTCAAGATTCAGGACGGCCTGCACATCGGCCGCCAACTGCTGCTGGATCTGGCAGAAATGGGCCTGCCTACGGCCACCGAAGCGCTCGACCCGATTTCTCCGCAGTACCTGCAAGATCTGATCAGCTGGTCGGCCATTGGCGCACGTACCACTGAATCGCAGACCCACCGTGAAATGGCGTCGGGCCTGTCTTCGGCGGTCGGCTTCAAGAACGGTACCGATGGTGGCCTGACGGTTGCGATCAATGCCTTGCAGTCGGTTTCCAGCCCGCATCGCTTCCTCGGTATCAACCAGGAAGGCGGCGTGTCCATCGTTACCACCAAAGGCAACGCCTACGGCCACGTTGTGCTGCGCGGTGGCAACGGCAAACCGAACTACGACTCCGTCAGCGTCGCCCTGTGCGAGCAGGCACTGACCAAGGCCAAGATCAAGCCGAACATCATGGTCGACTGCAGCCACGCCAACTCCAACAAGGACCCGGCCCTGCAGCCACTGGTCATGGAGAACGTTGCCAACCAGATCCTCGAAGGCAACCAGTCGATCATCGGCTTGATGGTTGAAAGCCACTTGAACTGGGGCTGCCAGGCGATTCCGAAAGACCTCAACGACCTGCAGTACGGTGTTTCGATCACCGACGCCTGCATCGACTGGGACGCCACCGAAAAAACCTTGCGCAGCATGCATGCCAAGCTCAAGGACGTACTGCCCAAGCGCAACCGCGGCTAACGGGCAGATTCACGGGGCAGGCTTGCTTGATGTAGGAGCGGGCTTGCCCCGCGATCTGATCTACTTCAGTTACATCATCTCGCGGGGCAAGCCCGCTCCTACCAGAAATCGTGATGCTCAGGCCTTGGTGGAGTGGCGCTGCTGGCGCTCCATGTAGCGCTCCACGTACGAGCATGACGGAATCACGGTGTAACCCATGTCTTCTGCGTACTGCAACGCCTTCTCGGTCAATGCTGCGGCAATACCCCGCCCGCGCAATGCATTGGGAACAAAAGTGCGGTAAATATCCAGGGTTTGCTTACCCAGGTCCATGTAGGTCAGGTAAGCACGATGACCGTCCACACTGGTCTCGAATTGATGACCAGCCTGGTCATGGTGGATGGACAACGCCTCGCTCATCACTACTCCTCGCGGGTCTTTTGATCAGACCCTTACCTTACCGATGTTTGTCCGGCGAAGGAACCTCTACGCCACCCCGTGCCCGTTTGGACAGCAAGAACAGCCTGGTCGTTCTATGGCTAAACAGCACGTACAAATAGTAGGCGCCCAGCGCCCGGATGCTCAAGGTGTCTGGTCGCAATTTTTGTGCACTTGCAGTCAGCGATCCAGGTCGCGCGCAGCGGCCAGAACAGTTGCCGGATGTTGTAGTGCTATGACGTTCGATGACACTTTAAGTCACCGTTAGTTCAACAAAAAAACACACTTGCTACACTTGAATACAGCCGCCGCGGCGGCGCCTTCACAGTTTTTTTACAAAGGCTGTGTAGGTCCCGGGACAGGCGTATTTTTTTGCAGTTCTTGCGCTCTGTCAGTTTACTTACTACAAGTAATGGGTACTATGTACACCGGCTAGTTTCTCTTTGCTGAGAGATGGCTATTTAATAGAAAGTCCTTGAAGGGGAACACGATGAACAACGTTCTGAAATTTTCTGCTCTGGCTCTGGCCGCAGTTCTGGCTACCGGTTGCAGCAGCGTATCCAAAGAAACCGAAGCTCGTCTGACCGCTACTGAAGACGCAGCTGCTCGTGCACAAGCTCGCGCTGACGAAGCCTACCGCAAAGCTGACGACGCTCTGGCTGCTGCTCAAAAAGCACAACAGACCGCTGACGAAGCTAACGAGCGCGCTCTGCGTATGCTGGACAAAGCCAGCCGTAAGTAATTATCCCTCGGGATTTTTATTTGGAGCCGACCCACTTGTGGGTCGGCTTTTTTATGCGCGTTTGACGGGTAGGAGCGGGCTTGCCCCGCGATGCGATGTGCCTGATAAACCGCAATCGCGGGGCAAGCCCGCTCCTACCGGGATATGCCCATACATGCCGACAACCCGCGAAGAATCTTTTTTATTGCCCGCAAGAAAGTGATCGCCAGAAACGACAAGGCCTGCACAATGGCAGGCCTCGACTACAGCAATCCAGCAACGAGCTATTACAGGTCCAGCGGTACGCTTGAAACCATCGGTTGCTGCTGCCCGCTGGTCGGCACGGCGATTTCCACCGGCATACCGTCTTCAGCGGCCACCACGTCACGCACCATGTCCCAGTTCATGCGCAGGTTGTTCGCCAGGTCTTCGCGCTTGAGCAAGGCGTTGATCACTGCCGTGTGCTTGTCGACCACCGACGGATCGCCTTTGTCATCCAGCGGCGTATGCGCCTCGAGGTAGACTTTGCCAGCACTCAGGCCGAACTTGTAAGGCTCGTTGATGATCCGCACCGAAACACCGACCGGTGCCATTTTCGCCAGCTCCAGTACGTTGTTGTTGAACATGCGGAAGCAACCGTGGCTGGTACGCATACCGATACCGAACTTCTTGTTCGAACCATGGATCAGGTAACCCGGCACACCCAGGGTGAACTTGAACGGCCCAAGCGGGTTATCCGGCCCTGCCGGCACCACGGTAGGCAGGATGTCACCGTCTGCGGCGTGCTCCTTACGGATCGAGGCCGGTGGCGTCCAGGTCGGGTTTGGCGTCTTGGCCGTTACCTTGGTGTTGGCAATCGGCGAGCCCCAGCCTTCACGGCCGATACCCAGCGGGTAGGTGTGCACCACGTTCTGCCCTTTCGGGTAGTAGTACATGCGGTACTCGGCCAGGTTGATGACGATACCTTCACGCGGGCCCGGCGGCAGGATGAAACGGGTCGGAAGGATGATCTCGGTACCCGCTCCCGGCAACCAGGGATCGACACCCGGGTTGGCGGCGATCATTTCCAGGTAGCCCAGGTCGTTGGCCGTGCCGATATCGGCGAAGGTATCTTCGTACTTGGCCTTGATCACCTGGACCTGGCCAATGACGTCTTCGCCAGGCGGTGGCAGGGGAAACTCCAGCGCAGCAGCAGGGCCTGCCGCCAGCAGGGCGGCCAGGGACAGGCAACGGGTGACGGCGGGAAAGCGCGGCAACATCCGGGAAATCCTTCGCTAATTCAGTGAGGTCAAGACGACGATTGTACACCGCCCCCAGCACAATCGGGAGTGAACCGGGCGTTTGAAGGCGGGTTAAGGGATGAAAGGCTATTACCAGCTGTTACAGCTCAGGCCAGACCGGCCGGGTGCCACGGCGCTGAGCATCGAGAATCGCCCGGCACAGCGAGCACAGCCGCCGGTCACGGTAAATGCCGCGTTCGACGGCCGACCAGCGCGGCTGCGCAGGCAGCAGCGTGCCACACAAGGTGCGGTCGGCCGAGCCTCCCAGCTCAAGCTGGCGGGCCACAAGATGGACGCGGATCTCCTGGCAGGCGAACAGGTCAAGCTGTTCGTCAGGCTCGATCAATTGATAGGCAAACAGGGACCAGGCGGGACGCGGCATCGGGGGCTCCAAATCGGGGGCGCCACATTAGCCGAAAGCCGGTCAGTATAAAAGCGTCAAAGCAGCGGTTTTAGCTGCGGCCAGGCATTTTCCAGCAAGCGCGGCTGGGCGCTCGGCCTTGGATGGATGCCATCGGCCTGCATCAGCTCGGGCACCCCGCCCACGCCTTCAAGGAAAAACGGCACCAGTGGTACCTGCTTTTCACTGTGCAGATTGGCATAGACCTGGGCAAAGGCATCGGTGTAGCGCTTGCCATAGTTAGGTGGCAAACGCATGCCCAGCAACAGCACCTTGGCGCCGGCAGCCTGAGCGTCGTCGATCATCGAAGCAAGATTTTGTTGCAATTGCTTGGGTTCCTGCCCGCGCAGGCCATCATTGCCACCCAATTCGAGCACCACCAGGGCTGGCTTGTGCGCTGCAAGCAGCGCTGGCAGCCGCGCCTGGCCTCCTGCGCTGGTGTCGCCGTTGATCGAGGCGTTGACCACTTTGGCGTCTATGCCCTCGGTTTCAAGGCGTTGTTCGAGCAAGGCAACCCAGCCCACCTGGCTATCCATGCCGAAACCGGCACTGATACTATCGCCGACAACCAACACGGTACCCGCTGCCGCACTCTGGGCCAGCGCCATCAAGGCCAGGCCAACACTCAATAACCCTACTCGCATCGGATTCTCCATGGGCCCCAGCATTCTCACTGCGTGCAACCTTAGCAAAGTGGTTCCCAGCGCGGAAGGCGACCTGACCATCCTGCACGAACTCTCACTGGAACTGAAACAGGGTGACAGCCTGGCGATTGTCGGTGCTTCAGGCTCAGGAAAATCGACACTGCTCGGCCTGCTGGCCGGCCTCGACTTGCCCAGTGCCGGCAGTGTGACTTTGGCCGGGCACGACCTGGGGCCGCTGGACGAAGACCAACGCGCCCGGGTGCGCGCCGAGCACGTTGGGTTCGTGTTCCAGTCGTTCCAGTTGCTCGACAGCCTCAATGCCCTGGAAAACGTCATGCTGCCACTGGAGCTAGACGGTCGCCGCGACGCCCGCGAACACGCCCGCAGCTTGCTGGAGCGGGTGGGCCTGGGCCAGCGCTTGAGCCATTCACCCCGGCAATTGTCCGGTGGTGAACAGCAGCGTGTCGCCATTGCCCGGGCGTTTGCCGCCGAACCGGCAGTGCTGTTTGCCGACGAACCGACCGGCAACCTCGACAGCCATACCGGCGAACGCATCAGCGACCTGCTGTTCGAACTGAACCAGGAACGCGGTACCACCCTGGTGCTGGTCACCCATGACGAACGCCTGGCCCAGCGCTGCCGCCGTCTGATCCGCCTGGACGCCGGCCATCTGGTCGCGCCACTGGAGCCCTGATGGCCCGCCTGCCGTTTTTCCGCCTGTTCGCCCTGGCCCTGCGCCAGTTACTGCGTGACGCCCGTGCCGGTGAACTGCGCGTATTGTTCTTCGCCCTGTTGGTAGCGGTGGCCGCCAGCACTGCCATCGGTTATTTCGGCGCCCGCCTCAATGGTGCCATGCTGTTGCGCGCGACCGAGTTCCTCGGCGCCGACCTGGTGCTGCAAGGCAGCTCCCCTGCCCAACCGGAACAGATTGCCAGGGGCAAATCCGCCGGGCTGCTACACGCGCAGGTGGTCGAGTTCTCCAGCGTGATCGCCACCGACAACGGTATCCAGCTCTCCAGCATCAAGGCTGCCGACAGTGCTTACCCGTTGCGCGGCGAGCTGCGCAGCGCCGCCGAGCCCTATGCCAGTGAGACGCCTGGCGGCGGACCGGCAGCGGGTGAAGCCTGGGTCGAACCGCGCCTGCTGGCGGCGCTGAATCTGAAGATTGGCGACAGCATCGATGTCGGTATGAAAACCCTGCGCATGAGCCGGGTACTGACCTATGAGCCCGACCGTGCGGGCAATTTCTACAGCCTGACACCACGGGTACTGATCAACCTGGCCGACCTCGACGCCACCGGCGTAGTGCAACCCGGCAGCCGGGTCACCTACCGCGAGCTGTGGCGAGGCGAGCCCGAGGCGCTGGCCAGCTACCGCGATAGCGTCAGCAAAAGCCTGGCCCCCAACCAGCGCCTGCAAGACTCACGCGATGGCAACCGGCAGATTGGCGGCGCCTTGGGCAAGGCTGAGCGCTACCTGAACATGGCCAGCCTGGTGGCGGTACTGCTGGCCGGCGTCGCGGTGGCGTTGTCGGCCAGCCGCTTTGCCACCCGCCGTTTCGATGCCAGCGCCCTGTTACGTTGCCTGGGCCTGTCGCGCCGTCAGGCGCTGAGCCTGTTCTGCCTGCAACTGGCAATACTCGGCAGCCTGGCCGCTGTCAGTGGCGCCCTGCTCGGCTGGTTGGCGCAACTGGGCCTGTTCAAACTACTGCAAGGCCTGATGCCTGCACAGATTCCCCCGGGTGGCCTGGCCCCTGCATTGGCTGGCGTCGCCACCGGACTGGTGGCCCTGGCCGGTTTTGCCCTGCCGCCCCTGGCAGCCCTGGGTCGCGTGCCGCCGCTGCGGGTGCTGCGCCGTGACCTGCTGCCCGTGCCGCCCAGCAGTTGGCTGGTGTACGGCGCAGCATTGCTCGCCCTCGGCCTGATCATGTGGCGCTTGAGCCTGGACCTGCTTCTGACCTTCGCATTGCTCGGCGGTGGCCTGGTCGCAGCCGTGCTGCTCGGCGGCCTGCTATTGCTCGGCCTGCGCAGCCTGCGGCAGTTGCTGGCCGGCTCGCCCCTGGCCTGGCGCCTGGGCCTGGGCCAACTGTTGCGTCATCCGTTGGCGGCTGCCGGGCAATCCCTGGCCTTTGGCCTGATCCTGCTGGCGATGGCCCTGATTGCCCTGCTACGCGCCGAACTGCTCGACACCTGGCAGAACCAGTTGCCCAAGGATGCGCCGAACTACTTCGCCCTGAACATCCTGCCCGACGACAAGAACACCTTCGCCGAGCGCCTGAGCGAGTTCTCCGCCGAGGCAGCGCCGCTTTACCCGGTTATTCCAGGGCGCCTGACGGCCATCAACGATCAGCCCGTGCAACAAATCGTCAGCAAGGAGTCCACTGGCGACCGCGCCGTGCAGCGCGACCTGAGCCTGACCTGGGCCGCCGACCTGCCTCAGGGTAACGCCCTGAGTGAAGGCCGCTGGTGGCAAGCCAGCCCTGAGACCGGCAACACCCTGCCCGGCGTGTCAGTAGAGACCGAACTGGCGCAGAGCCTCAAGCTTAAGCTCGGCGACCAGCTCACGTTCAATATCGGCGGCCAGCAACGCCAGGCTGTGGTTACCAGCCTGCGCACGGTCAACTGGGACAGCTTCCAACCCAACTTCTACATGATTTTCCAGCCGGGTACCCTGCAAGACCTGCCCACCACCTACCTGACCAGTTTTTTCCTCGCCCCCGGCCACGACCAGCAAGTGGTGGCGCTGTCGCGAGCTTTCCCGGCAGTGACCATCCTGCAGGTCGATGCCCTACTGGAGCAGCTGCGCAGCATTCTCGCCCAGGTGACGCTGGCGGTGGAGTATGTGCTGTTGTTCGTGCTGGCTGCGGGCCTGGCGGTGCTGTTTGCCGGTCTGCAGGCCACGCTCGACGAACGCATTCGCCAGGGCGCCCTGCTCAGGGCTCTGGGTGCCGGACGCGGCTTGCTGGTCAAGGCCCGACGCATCGAGTTTGGCTTGCTCGGGGCCGCCAGCGGCTTGCTGGCAGCGATCGGCTGCGAACTGATCACCCTGCTGTTGTACCGCTACGCCTTCGACCTGAGCTGGAGCCCGCATCCCTCGTTGCTGTTGCTGCCGGTAATAGGCGCTTTGCTGGTGGGTGGCGCTGGCGTCTACGGCACGCGTCGGGCGCTGAATGCCAGCCCGCTGAAAGTGCTGCGTGAAGGTTGATGACAAGCGTGTGGTGGATATGAGGTATCGTTAGGCGCCTGAACACCACTCGCCCTACCTGACCGATGAAGGACGACGCTTGGCTACAAACATCATCACCCGAGAAGGTTACGACGCGCTGAAAAGCGAGCTGGATCATCTCTGGCGCACCTACCGCCCGGAAATCACCGCCAAGGTCGCCTGGGCGGCATCGCTGGGTGATCGCAGTGAAAACGCCGATTACCAGTACAACAAAAAGCTGCTGCGCGAAATCGACAGGCGCGTGCGCTATCTGCGTAAACGCCTGGAAGACGCAAAAGTCGTCGACTACTCGCCGGAACAGGAAGGCAAGGTGTTCTTTGGCGCCTGGGTTGAAGTCGAGAACGACGACGGTGAAGTGAAGACCTTCAGGATTGTCGGCTACGACGAGATCTACGGGCGCAATGACTACATTTCCATCGACTCGCCGATGGCCCGCGCCCTGCTGAAAAAAGGCAAAGATGACGAGGTGGTGGTGCAGACGCCCAACGGCGAGGCCACCTGGTACATCAACAGTGTCCGCTATACCCCACCCGGTTCACCTGACAGCCCCTGAACGGCTGATGTGCTTGCTGCAGCCAGTACGCTCACCCAGCGGCGAATCGCCGCAGGCGTGACTCGCCCTGGCCGCTGCCCCGTCCCAACTATGTGCTCCGGCACTTGGAACAGCAGACAAACACAACAATACGGCCTGACCCTACATGCATGCCCAACGAAAAGCACTGCACAACGAACTGCATGCTCGCCCGTCCCTGTACTTCGACGAGCCCGCCCATGTGTATCACCTGGCATTTCTCGGCACTGCCGCGCAGTGCAATGCCCTGCTGCAGCGCTGCAGCCCCGACTCGGTCGAATCCGAAGCGGCGCAGGGCGTCACTCAACTACAGGGCCACCCGTTCAAGTGGGAGCGCCACGCCGAATTCTTCACCGTGACCCTGGTGGTGCCTGCCGAACACAGCGACCTGAACTGGGGCACACTGCCCCCGGCACTGGCACAGGCGATCGAGCCCTATCAGGCGCTGATCATCAATGCCGTGCAGGTGATCGTGCGTGACGAAGCCGGGCTCGACCTCAGCCGCTACGCCTTCAAAGACCCCAGCGGTTCCTGCGTTGGCGGTGGCGACGCGGTGGTCTGGAGCGACTTTCGTCTGACCGAAGACGGTACCAACCGATTTCTGTTCGTTAACCGCCGGCTCAACGCCTATCGCCAGGGCCGCATGATCCGCCGCCTTTTGGAAATCGAGACCTATCGGATGATGGCCTCGTTGAGTCTGGACACCGCCAAAGCCTTGAGCAGTCAACTGGATGACTACGAGCACAGCCTGGTCAGCCTGTCGGAACGCAACGTGGCCAGTGACGGTGGCAATGCCAAGGCCTTGCTGGCAGACATCGCCCAGCTGTCACGGCAAGTGGTAGGCAGCACGGTGAAGAGTCGTCATCGCTTCAGCGCAACCCAGGCCTATGCACAACTGGTGTTCGAGCGCTTGGGCGAATTGCGCGAAAGTCATGTCGACGATTACCAGCGCCTGGGCATTTTCATTGAGCGCCGCTTCAAGCCCACCGTGCGCTTCTGCGCCGCCACCGAGCAGCGTCTTGAGCAAGTGGCCGAAAGCGTCGCCAACCTCGGCGACCTGTTGCAAGCGCGGGTGCAGGTGGAGATGGAAGAGCAAAACGCCGAGATCATGCGCAGCCTCAATGCCCGCGCCGAGTCGCAGATCAAGATCCAGCGGGCGGTGGAAGGCCTGTCGATCATCGCCATCACCTATTACCTGCTGAGCCTGTTCAAGCTGATCTACGCCGGTTTGCATACCTTGGGCGCACCGATTTCAGCGCGCGATGCGCTACTGGCAATGGCGCCGGTAGCGATGCTCATCCTGTTGGTGATTTTGCTACGAATCAGAAAAGCCAAGGAACATTGAGCCCAACCCTGATCAACCGCGGGTGATCAAGCCCTGGCGCGCAACGCGGGTCAGGTGCCCGATCACTTCGGCGGCGTCGGCGGCGCTGGGCGCCTGGATCACGGCGAGGTCAAAACGGTCGCTGGCGAACTGGTCGAGGGAGGCGCAGGTGTCGGCGAACTGAATCAGAAAGGCAGTCGCACTGCCTTTGCGCCGCGGCCAGCCGTCGAGGTAACGCAGGAGGGTTGGCTGGTGGCTGCCGCCCAGCAGAATACGCGGCACGCGAGTGGCCTGGCTGGCAGGCAGAGGGGTCAAGCAGACACTGGTACGTGGACAACTCATGGAGTATTTCTCCGCCTCGCAGATCCCGCTGGGCTGCGGTGGGAGGCGTCACCGAACCAGCGTTTTAGCGGTATTCGGTGAACCCCATCGGGTTCTCCTGCGCCCCGCAAGTAGCTGTTTAAATCGGCGCAAGTCAGCATCCTAGAGAAGCGGCGGGCGGGCTGTCAACTGTAGGAATGTGTAGGGGCAACGGGGTTTATCGTTTTTGATCGCGGGGTTCAAGCGATGCGCGGGCGCGGTCGAAGGCGAGGAAGTACTTGTTGACGCTGTTGACGTAACTGACCGGTCCCATGCCGACCTGCTCCATGGCGATGCGTTCGGTCTGGAAGAACCACTGGTTGCCGTTCAGGCCTCGTCGTCGGGCTTCGGCGCGCATGGCTTGGACCCGCTCCGGGCCGAGGTTGTAGGCGGCCAGGGTAAAGGCCATGCGCTCACGCTCATTGAGCTGGTTGCTGGAGAAGAACTTGCGACGGATCATCGCCATGTAACGCGCACTGGCGCGGACATTGCCATCAACATTGCTGATATTGCTCACCCCTACCCGCTGGGCGGCGCTGGGGGTGATCTGCATCAACCCATGGGTTCCCCCGGCACCTCGGGCCGCAGGATTGAGCGATGACTCTTTGAAGGCTACCGCCGCCAGGTTCAGCCAATCGATATTCTGTTCACTGCCATGGCGCTGCAACACCGGGCGCAAGGCTTCCAGGCGCTTGCGATCAGTACGCGCCAACGGATTGTGCACCCGGTACAAG
This sequence comes from Pseudomonas sp. NUPR-001, assembly GCF_052147955.1. Lineage (NCBI taxonomy): Bacteria > Pseudomonadati > Pseudomonadota > Gammaproteobacteria > Pseudomonadales > Pseudomonadaceae > Pseudomonas > Pseudomonas sp. NUPR-001. Next base: position 1,952,071 of record NZ_CP197353.1, on the reverse strand, counting down.
CGCCGGTAGATACGCTCGAAGGCCGCGTCCTGGTTCTCCGGGGGCCGGTAGCCCTGCAAGAAACGGTCAACACTGGCGTGCAACATCACCGCATCGCGGCGCACATACCAACGCATGGCGTCGGGGGCGGCGACCTGGACGTTTTTATCGATACGCAGCTTGGGCATCACCCGCGCCCAGCGCTGGGCAATGGGCTGCTCGACAACGGTCAGGTGAAAAATGCCGGCCTGAACCATTTCCAGCACATCCTCTACGGCGAGGGTCGGATCAACCCACTCGACCTTAATTGGCGGTAGTTTGCGCAACGCCAGTTTCTGATTGATTTCATGGATCGAATCACCCGCGGCACTGGCGCTGGTCAGGGTCAGCGTGCGTCCGGCCAGTTGCTCGACGCGCTGCAAGCTACGTTCGCCTTTGCGCCCCACCAGCACCATCGGCACGTTATCGACCACCGGATCGCTGGCCACCAGGCCACGGGTGGAGGTGGGATCCAGCAATTCGCCCGGTGCCACCAGATCGGCTTCACCGCGCTGCAACGCGGCCAGTAGTTGCTCCTTGGCCCGTGGAATTATTTTCAGCTTTATCTCCTGGCCGTCTCGGGCGCGGCCATTGAGGTAGTGTTCGAACGCCCGCAAACGATGGTATTCGACCCCCACCGGCACACCCTTGACCTCGCCGGAGCTGTTGCGGCTCTGATTGACCAGCACCTTGAGCACCCGACTGCTACGGATCTGCGCCAGGTCGCGAACCTGGGTCTTCGACACCGTTTGCTGTGGCCCGGGCAGGCGCGCGCTGGCCGCGCCTGCGTGAAGCAGCCCCAGGCTCAGCACAATCAACAAAAACAGCGCTCGGGTCATCCGTTCAAAGGTCCGTGCGTGTGTGGGTGGCGCCATAGTGTGCGGTCGTTCCGTGACAATTGACCGCAAAAGACCACGACAACTCATTGAAGTTCTTCGATTTATCGAAATTCCGCGAGCTTTGCTATGCTGGCCGGCCACCGGCCTGAGGTAGCACCATGCAACTCATCGACATCGGCGTCAATCTGACCAATCCAAGTTTTGCCGATAAACACCACGCGATTCTGGAGCGCGCCGAGGCGGCTGGCGTACGGCAAATGATGGTCACTGGCACCAGCCTCGAGGGCAGCGAACAGGCGCTGGAACTGTGCCTGGCACTGGATGAAAGCGGCCAGAAACTGTTCAGCACAGCCGGTGTTCACCCCCACGACGCCAGCCACTGGAGCAGCGCCAGCACCCGCCAACTACGGGCCTTGCTGGAGCAGCCGCGGGTGCGTGCGGTGGGCGAATGCGGACTGGACTTCAACCGCGACTTCTCGCCGCGCCCGCAACAGGAAAAAGCCCTGGAGGAACAACTGGCGCTGGCCGTGGAACTGCAGATGCCGGTGTTTCTCCATGAACGTGATGCCAGCGAGCGGCTGCTGGCGATCCTCAAGGACTTCCGTGACCGCCTGCCCGCCGCCGTGGTGCACTGTTTTACCGGCGAGCGCGCGGCACTGTTCAGTTACCTGGACCTGGACCTGCACATCGGCATCACCGGCTGGATCTGCGACGAGCGTCGAGGCACCCACCTGCACCCGCTGGTGAGCAGTATCCCCCAAGGCCGTCTGATGCTGGAAAGCGATGCCCCCTACCTGCTGCCGCGCAGCCTGCGGCCTAAACCCAAGAGTGGCCGCAACGAACCGGCGTTCCTTACCGAAGTGCTGCGTGAAGTCGCCCTGCACCGTGGCGAAAGCCCCGAGCAGTTGGCGGCGCACACCACCGCCTGCGCGCGGGCGTTCTTCGACCTGCCCGCGATTATTTGACGCATATCAACGCACCTCTATGCTCAGCCCGGCACAATGATGGCACCTTGCCAACAATGTTTCCGCTCAATCAGAGAAGACCTTCCATGGGTGCCTGGCTTAGCAATATCTCCCTGAAGTACAAATTCTGGGCCGTCAACGCGGTGGCCTTTGTCACAACGCTGTTTCTGGTGCTGTATGCCGTGCACCTGGAGCAACAGGCCCGGGCTGAGCAAGCCCAGGTCAAGGCCCAGGCTGAAGCGCAGCTCCTGCAAGCCTGGCCCAGCGGCCAGGTCGTGCCGGAAAACCCGTTGTGGCTGCACTACGCCCCTGGGCAAGTGCCCGCCTATGCCGATGAAGAGTTCCAGGCCCTGGCCAATGCCCAGGGCTGGGTCGAATTGCATGGCCTGGCCCTGACCGGTAGCCAGCCGATCAGTGGCGCCCAGGTGATCAGCCGCGATGGTCAACAGATTGCCGTGCTCGCCCCCTCCCCCAGCCTGCTGCAGGTGTTCACCGATCGCTTCACCAACTACGCTGTCTGCGTGCTGATTCTGATGCTGGCGATGCTCTGCGCCTCACAGCTGCTGATCCGCTTCCTGCTCAGCCAGCTCAACACCCTCAAGGATGTGATGCTGCATGTGGAAAAGACCGGCGATCTGTCAGCGCGGGTACCGTTGTCGTGCGGCGATGAAGTCGGGCAGATGGCCAGCGCCTTCAACGCCATGCAAACCACCTATCACCGCGTGGTCAACACCGTGGCGCGCACCGCGGCCCAGCTCGACTCCGGGGCCGCACGCCTGGCCGCCAGCATGAACGACGTGCGCCACGGCATGCTCGGTCAGCAAAGCGAAACCGACCAGGCCGCCACCGCCATCAACGAGATGTCGGCCACCGTCTATCACATTGCCCAGCATGCCGGTGCCACGCGTGACCTGTCGCAAACCGCCGATACCCTGGCAGGCAGCGGGCAGGAAGTGGTCAGCCGTGTGCAAACCTCGATCTCCGGGCTGTCCAGCGGCGTGCAACAGACTGCCGAGATGATTCGCCAACTGGCCGAAGACAGCCAGAAAATCAACGGTGTGGTCGGCGTGATCCACAGCATCGCCGAACAAACCAACCTGCTGGCGCTCAATGCTGCAATCGAAGCGGCGCGTGCCGGTGACCTGGGGCGCGGATTTGCCGTGGTTGCCGATGAAGTACGCAACCTGGCCAAGCGCGTACAAGCCTCCACCGATGAAATCACCACCATGGTTTCAGCGCTGCAGGCTGGCACCCGCGATGCTGTGGACTTTATGCAGGAAAGCTCGTTCAAGGCGGACGACTGCGTCCAGCAGGCGCAGGAAGCCGGCGCGGCGCTGGCCGAGATCACCAGTGCGGTGGCGCAGATGCGTGAGAGCAACACACAGATTGCTGTTGCTGCCGAGCAGCAGAGCCAGGTGGCGGAAGAAATGAACCGCGCGGTGGTAAGTATTCGCGACGTTACCGAAGAGACGGTGCAGCAGACCGTTGACTCGGCCACCACCAGCAACGAGCTGGCCACCCTGGCCGGTGAATTGAGCAAGGCCATCGGCCAACTCAAGCTATAAGCCCGATAGGCGGCGCTGATTGGCCCCCGAACGGGGGCCGCACTATTCTTCAGACAGAGCCCTGAGGAATAGCCCATGAACAAACGCCTGCCCAACTTGCACGCCTGGCAATGGCGTAGCTACCACCACAATCACCGCAACCCGACCAACCTGGTGTTGCACCTGATTGCCGTACCGCTGTTCATCCTCGGCGTGCTGCTGGTGCTGTCCGGGCTGTTCTCACTGGACCTTGGCCAACTGGCTGTGGGCGTCATCGCCCTGATTGCCGGCCTTGGCCTGCAACGCCAGGGCCACCGTCTTGAGACTGAACAGCCCGAGCCCTTCAGCGACCGCAAAGATGCCGTCGGGCGCTTGCTGGTCGAGCAGTTCGTTACCTTTCCGCGCTTTGTGTTGAGCGGTGCCTGGTGGCGTGCCTGGCGCGACCGCCATCGTCATTAGGGTCTGTATGAAAAGCTTTGAGACGAAGGTCAGGCAAGGCGAAAACAGCCGAGGAACGGTCGGAGTCGCGCTCGACTTTACGGGTTGTAAATGAGCATTCCGAGGCTGTTTTCAACGCAGCATCACCGAGTATCAAGGCTTTCCAAACAGAGCCTAAGCGAAAACGGTCACCGTCTGACGACTGATGGCCAGCAACTCACCCTGAGCAGTCCACAACGCCGCTGACGCATGGCCGTAACCATCGCGGGCATGCTCGGTGTGCACACAGTATTTGCACCAGTCCAGCGTGGTCAGGCTAGGCACCGGCTGCGGGAACTCGATGGTCCAGGTCAGGGTGCTGCCTGCAGCGGGCTTGTTGAGGAACGGCATCAGCGACGGCGGCCAGGCATCAACCAAGGCCAGCAGGTGCGCTTCACTCAAGGTTTCGTCACCCCCCTCGTCGCGCAGGCGAACCCAGCCGCCCATGCTGCGCGACTGGTTGTTGCTGAACGGCAAGCCACCGATCGCCCAACGCAAGGCGAAGTGCTGCATGAACTCCGGGGTCATCCCTTTGATGTGAGGCAGCTCAGGGGCAGATGCCTGCAGATCTTTCATTTCCACGGTGGGCAAGGCTGGCACCTCGACCATCGAGCTGCGCCCACCCCCAAAGCTGCCCTGCATCAGGGTGACGACCTGGCCATTTTGTACTGCGCGGCCCAACAGCGAGGTGACCGCTTTACCTTCGCGCAACAGTTCCACTTCGAAGCTGATCGGCACCTCTGGCTCGGCCGGGCCGACGAAGGTGATCGACAGGGAACGCACCGGGCGACCGGGCGAGGTTTTGGCGAGCATCGCTTCATACAGCAAGGCCGCCATCAGGCCACCGAAACAGGCCCGCCCCTGCACCCAAGTGGCAGGAATCGACACCGCCTGGGGATGCAGGCGCGCGGTCTTGAGCAATTGCGAGAAATTCATGCCGGTCTCATCCATGGGAAAAAACCGATCTTAACCAGCACAGGCTGCAGCCACAGCCCGCATTTCGGCCATATCTGCGGCCTATCGCTGCGCCAACAGCGCCTGCAAGCGCTCCAGGGTTGCGTCGGCGTGCTGTTCAGCTGCCTGCAGTTGGGTTTGCCAAACCGCTACACACGGCTGCAAATCAGGCTGCTGCTCGGCCGCCAGCAGCCACTGTAGGCGGTCATGCCAGTCGCCCAGATCGCCCTGGGCGCGTTTGAGCACCCGCTGCATTCGCCGCCCGGCATGCTCCAGCTGCGGATAGGCTTCGGCGGCGTAGCGCACACGCTTGATCAGCAGGCGTAGGCGATGACGGTCATGGGCGGGATCCTGTAGGGCCTGGCGCAGCTTTTTCCATTGTTTTTCCAGGCGCTTGTCGAGGCGCTGGTGCAAACCCTGGATCAAGCCTTCGCGCTGGGCCGCGCGTAAAAACATCGGGAATGCATCGGCAATCGCCAACAGGCGCCCCAGTTCAGCACTCTGGGCGACACTGGCAAAGGTCTGCGCACGATGCGCCAGGCGCACCTGCGCGGCGGCAAATTGCTCACGCTCAAGCAACTGCGCGGCGAGTACCTCGCGGTCGCGCAGCGGTGTGGTCAGGTTGCCCAAGGCTTGCGCCGCACCGTCAAGCTGGTCGACCCCGGGCAGCTCATGCAGCGGCCGCAGCAAACTGCGCAGGCGCCGCGTGGCAATTCGCAGATCATGCAACGCCTCGCTGTCGGTATCGGCTGCCAGCCGCGCCTGGCAGGCAAGCAGGCGCACCTGCACAGCCAGCACCTGGGCAATCACATGATCAAGCATTACCGCCATGGTGTTCTCCTGTGTCAGCGGCCAGCGCGCGACTCACGAATGTAGAAACGCGCTTTCTCAGCTTTGCTGCTGCATCCTTCAAAGGCTTCGAATTGTTGCTGGGTCTTGGCCCCGGTCAACAACGACAGCGCCTTAGAGTAACTGACTGTACCGGCAAAGCCTTCGGCCTTGGCCAGATCAAGCTCCTTCCAGGCCGCGTCTAGCTGGTTGGCGCAGCTGTCGCGATAGGCTGTCTTGCCAGCACAACCGGTCAGTACCAGAGCAATCAGAGGCAGGCAAATCCAGGCTTTCATCGGTGTTCCCTCAAAAGAAATATTCAACGTGGCGTGTTCGACGACTACAAAGAAGAAAAGTGCCCTGCAAAGCGTAGCGCAGCGCGTATGACGATTGAAGCACAGACACGAATAGGCGCATTGTTAGACCATCGACGCACGGCAAGCGGGAGCCATTATGAGTAAACGCGTGGCATTGGTACTGGGCTCGGGCGGAGCCCGTGGGTATGCGCACATTGGTGTGATCGAAGAACTGGAGCGACGTGGCTATGAGATTTCCTGCATTGCCGGGTGCTCCATGGGCGCAGTCATTGGCGGCATCTATGCCGCGGGCAAGCTTGAGGAGTACCGCAACTGGATCGAGAGCCTCGACTACCTGGATGTGTTGCGCCTGGTGGATGTGAGTTTCCGATTGGGCGCGATCCGCGGCGAAAAAGTCTTCGGGCAGATCCGCAAGATCGTTGGTGACGTGAACATCGAAGAACTGCGCATCCCCTACACGGCCGTGGCGGCCGACCTGACCAACCAACAGGAGATCTGGTTTCAGGAGGGTTGCCTGCACCAGGCCATGCGCGCCTCGGCCGCCATTCCCAGCCTGTTCACCCCGGTAGTGCAAGGCAACCGCATGCTAGTCGATGGCGGCATTCTCAATCCGTTGCCGATCATTCCGGTGGTTTCCAGCCATTGCGACCTGATCATTGCCGTGAACCTCAACTCGACCAACCAGAAGCAGTACCAACTGCCGGTGATCGAACGTCCGGCCGCCTTCAAGCTGCGCTTTGACAACCTGATCAGTTCCTTGGGATCGCACTTGCCGTTCCGGCGTAAACAGGCTGAACAGCTGTTGCGCATCGAGCAGGACCTGCAACCTCAGGCCGCGCACATTCCCAACCCCTGGCTCAGCGATGCCGCCGACCCCGAGGCCCAGCAACCGGCAGCCGCCCCGGAAACCGATGGTGCGCCCAAGTCGGCGGCGGGCTCGTTCATTATCGACAACGTCGGGCCGGCATCACTGCTGGACTTGATCAACCAGAGTTTCGAGGTCATGCAGACCTCGCTGGCGCAGTACAAGATTGCCGGTTACCCGCCGGATATTCTGATCAACGTACCCAAGCGGGTGTGCCGGTTTTTCGAGTTCTACAAAGCGCCGGAACTGATCGCCCTGGGGCGGGAGATTGCGCGCGATACCCTGGAGAACTATGAGGCGGAGCGGCGGTAAACGCACCGGTAGGAGCGGGCTTGCCCCGCGATTGCGGTTTGCCAGCCATATCGCATCGCGGGGCAAGCTGAACTGGCCTAATGATCCTGGACACCTCAATCGGGCGCTATGATGGCGCCCAAACCTGAGGTGTTTGGATATGCGTAATTCTTACTCGAGTGACTTCAAGCTACAGGCGGCCAGCATGGTGCTGGACGAAGGCCAATCAGTTCCACAGGTCTGTGCCAGTTTAGGCATTGGCCCTACAGCGTTGCGTCGTTGGGTCGATCAACTGCGCCAGGAGCGTCAAGGCTTAACCCCTGTGGGTGCCAAGGCAATAACGGCAGACCAGCAGGAAATCCAACGGCTCAAAGCCCTGCTCAAGCAGAAAGACCGGGATATCGAAATCCTAAAAAAGGCCAGCGCTCTCCTGCTTTTGGACGCCAAAGATCACTCGCGTTGATCGATGAGCTGGGTGAGCAATACGGCGTTAATGAGTGTTGTCGGGTGCTTGGGGTCAGCCGCAGCAGTTTCTACTGCTGGCGCCAGCGTAAGGACCGGCGTTACCCCGGACGGGAAAAACTCAAGGCCCAGTTGATCAGACATCATCGTGAGTCGAGAGGGGCGGCAGGTTCGCGCACCTTGGCCAAGATGCTGCAAGCCAGTGGACACCCAGTCGGCCGCTTCAAGGCGCGCCGCCTGATGCAAGAAGCTGGGATCAGCAGCCGTCAACGCAGACGCCACAAATACAAATCTTCAGGCGTTGAAGCCCTGACCGCACCGCACGAGCTCAAACGGCAATTCGATGTGCGGGCGACAAATGAGGTCTGGTGCGGAGATGTAACGTACATCAAGGCTGGTAAGCGCTGGCTGTACTTCGCGGCTGTCTTGGACTTGTTTGCACGGCGGATTGTCGGCTGGTCGTTCTCGATGATCTCGGATGCTGAACTGACCTGCGCGGCCTTACGCATGGCAACCGAGCTGCGCGGACGCCCCAAGGGTGTGCTATTTCACTCTGACCAAGGCTGTCAGTACACCAGCCACAAGTTCAGAAATGAGCTGCGCGAGCATGGGCACCGGCAGAGCATGAGCCGTAAAGGCGAGTGCTGGGACAACGCCCCGATGGAGCGGTTTTTTGGAAGCCTGAAATCTGAGTGGGTACCCGAAGATGGCTACGACTCGGAGCATGAGGCCCGAATGGATGTGCAGCGCTTTATCACCCGCTACAACACCACTAGGCCTCACAGCTACAACGGATACCGGTCGCCGGTCGAGGCAGAGAAGCTGGCGGCGTAAACCTTAACGGGTGTCCAGGATTACTTGACCAGTTCAAGCCCGCTCCCACCGAGGCCGTTCCCACCGTCCCGTGATCATGGGCCTACCAGGCGATACCCCACCCCTGGTTCGGTCACGATAAAACGCGGCGCCGTCGGGTCATCACCCAACTTCTGTCGGACATGGGCGACAACAATGCGCAAGTAGTGGGTGTCATCGACATGGGTCGGCCCCCAGATGTCCTTGAGCAGTTGCTGCTGGGTAATCACCCGCCCAGGATGACTGGCCAACTGGGCCAACAGTGCGTACTCCTTACGGGTCAGCGCCACTTCGACACCGTCTAGCGTGACTTTGCGAAACGCCAGGTCAACCGTCAACGGCCCGAAGCTCGGCGCAACTTCCTCTGCCGTGGCCTGCGGCGCCTGACGCAACAACGCCCGCACCCGGGCGAGGAATTCCTGAATTCCGAAGGGTTTGGTCACGTAGTCATTGGCACCGTTATCCAGCGCTTCGACTTTCTGGATTTCGCTGGCACGCACCGACAACACCAGCACCGGCACCGTGCTCCACTCGCGCAGTTCGCGCAGCACCTGCTGCCCGTCCATGTCGGGTAAACCCAGATCGAGCACCACCAGGTCAGGTTTGGCCAGTGCCGCCTGAGTCAGGCCTTCGCCACCGGTGGCCGCCTCCAGCACCTTGTAACCCTGGGAGCTCAGGCTGATGCGCAGGAACTTGCGGATCTGTGGTTCATCATCGATAACCAGCAGGGTTGCGATCTGGCTCATGGGGCTTCGCTTTCGGGCTCGGGTTGGGTCGGGAGCGGCAAGCATAGTGTGATGCAGGTGCCGTGACCATCGATACCCTCGCCCACCTGAATATGCCCGCCGTGGGCACCGATCATGCCCTGGCAGATCGCCAGGCCAAGGCCTGTGCCCTGCCCGCCGCGATCACCGCGCGCGGCGGTGTAGAACATGTCGAAGATCTTCTCGCGGTCGGCCGGGGGAATACCCGGGCCTTCATCACTGACGGCGAAGCGCAAGTATTCAGCGTCTGCCGTGACCTGCAACTGCAAGCGCCCGTTGGCCGGTGAAAAACGCGCAGCGTTCTCCAACACATTGACCAGCGCCTGTTCGATCAAGGCGGCATGCACAAACAGCAACGGCAAGTCGTCCGGCACCTGGGTGGTGACCTGCAGCGGGGCCAGAAGCACCCGCAGGCGGTTGAGCGCGCTGCCGACGATGTCGGTGGGCGCTACCCAGTCACGTGCCAGCTTCAAGCCGCCATGCCCCAGACGGGTCATGTCGAGCAGGTTCTGAATATAGCGATCCAGGCGCTCGGCCTCGTTGCGTGTGCCTTCGAGCAACTCCTGGCGATCGGCCTGAGGGATCGCCTCACCCAACGCCAGCAGGCTGTCGATACTGCCGCGCATGGCGGTCAAAGGGGTGCGCAAGTCGTGGGACACCGACGCCAGCAAGGCACTGCGCAACTGTTCGGTTTCACCGTGCAGGCGCGCGGCTTCCAGTTGCTCGGCCAGACGCGCCCGCGCCAATGCCTGGGCCAAGGGTTGGCTCAGCGCCTTGAGCAGGCGCCGCCGTTGCGCGGTGAGGCTCTGGCCCTGGCGTGGACGCACGCCGAGCAGCGCCAGCGGCTGTTCTTCCACCGATAACGGCCACCACCACCAGCGGCCATTGGGCAAGGTGTCACTGCCCAGACCTGCCGCCTGACCGTGCTGCCAGGCCCAGTCAGCGGCCGCGCGTTCGTTGTCGTTGAACTGCACGGTGGCGGCACTGGCAACTTGCAGACGGCCTTCCACATCCCGCTCCAGCAAGCACACCTGCAAATCGTTCCAGCCATCGAGGTGCTGGCCGGCGGCGGTGAACACCGCCTGACGGTCTGTAGCGGCGGTCAGCTTGCGCGTCAGTTCCAGCAGTTGATTGGTTTGCCCCTGGGTTTCGCGCAGGGCCTGCAACTGCCGGCGCTGGCGGGCGGCCAGGTTGCCGGTGAGCCCGGCCATCAGCAGAAAGAACAGTGAAGTCAGCACGTCCTCTTCACGCTGGATACTGAACGAGAAGTTCGGCGGAATGAACAGAAAGTCGTAAGCCAGAAACGACATCGCCGCACAGGCCAGGGCCGGGCCCAGGCTGCTGCGCACGGCAACCAGCAACACCGCCGCAAGAAACACCAGCGAGATGTTGGGCAGTGGCAGCACCGCCGAAACGCCCCAGGCAATGCCCGTCGCCAGCACGGTTGCGACCAGTGCCAGCAGGTAGTGGCGCCAGACCCAGACTTTCTTCACCGCCGCACTCGGCGGCTCGGGGCGCTCGTCCCGGTCCAGCACGTTGACTTCCAGGCCATGGGCCTCACGCAACAAACGCGTGGCCACCCCGGCGCCGAACAAGCGGCGGCGCAGGCGATCACGCGACTGGCCGACCAGCACCAGGTTGGCGCGGCGCTCCAGGGCATGCTGGATGAGTGTTTTCGCCACTTCACCGGCCCGCAGCAACACCACTTCCCCGCCCAGGCGCTCGGCCAGTTGCTGGGCCGCCTGCAAACGCTGGCGGGCGGTTTCGTCGCGCAGCTTGCCGTTGTCGACATGCACCAGGCTCCAGGGCAGGTGACGACGCTGCGCCACCCGGCTGGCATGGCGCACCAGGCGCTCGGCCTGGGCATCGCCATCAACCCCCACCAGCAGGCGGCCACGCAATGACGGCGCATCCTGGCCTAACTGACGGTAACCATGGGCAAGGTCGGCATCGACCTGCGCCGCTGCCGTCTGCATGGCCAGCTCACGCAGGGCAGTGAGGTTGGTCTGGCTGAAGAAGGCATCGATGGCTGCCCTCGCCTGTTCGGGTACGTAGACCTTACCTTCGCGCAAACGCTCGAGCAGCTCGCGTGGCGGCAAGTCGATCAGTACCAGCTCGAAGGCTTCTTGCAGTACCCAGTCGGGCAAGGTTTCACGCACTTGCACACCGGTGATGCCGCGCACCTGATCATTGAGGCTTTCCAGGTGCTGGACGTTGACCGTGGTGTAGACGTCGATTCCCGCCGCCAATAGCTCCTGAACATCCTGCCAGCGCTTGGTATGGCGACTGCCTGGCGCGTTGCTGTGCGCCAGTTCATCGACCAGCGCCAGCTGTGGCGAGGCCTTGAGCAGGCCATCGAGGTCCATTTCCTCAAGTTGCACACCGCGGTACTGGGTACGCACCAGCGGGTGTTGTGGCAGGCCGGCGAGCAACGACTCGGTTTCAGCCCGGCCATGGGTTTCGACCACCGCCGCCAGCACCTGCACGCCCTGACGCAACTGCGCATGGGCAGCCTGGAGCATGGCGTAGGTCTTGCCTACGCCCGGTGCAGCACCGAGGAACACCTTGAGCCTGCCGCGCCCTGCGCGCGGCAGCCCGGCCAACAGCGCGTCGGCGCGTTCGGAATTGCTTTCGCTCACTGCATGTCCTTACTTCAAGGCCGGGGCCAGCCGTTCAAGGGCGGCGTTCAAGGTCAGTACATTGACCACCGGCGGGCCAATCAATGGCTGCAGGGTGGACTGCTCGACCAGGGCTTGCAAGGCCTGCGTATCGAGTTGCCGCGCCGCGGCAACACGCGGTAACTGATAGGCGATGGCAGCAGGTGACAGGTGCGGGTCCAGGCCACTGCCCGAGGTGGTCAGCAGGTCCAGTGGGATCGGGCCCTGCGCCGGGCTGTACTGCTGCGCGGCGCTGTCATTGATGCGCTGGGCCAGGGCCGGATTGCTCGGTGCCAGGTTGCTGGCACCGCTGGCCACGGTGGCGTAGTCGGCTGCTGATGGCCGTGAGTGGAACCAGGCATCGCCGCTGAACGCCTGGGCGATCAGCAGCGATCCGCGCACCTGGCCTTGATCATCGCGCAGCAGACTGCCGTTGGCTTGCTCCGGGAACGCCACTTGCGCCACTCCGGTGACCACCAGCGGGTAAGCCACGCCGGTGATCAGGGTCATCAGCATGATCAGGCTCACGGCCGGACGAAGGTACATTGTCATGTTCATCTCCTTGGCATCAAACCAGGTGCAAAGCGCTAAGCAGCATGTCGATCAATTTGATCCCGGCAAACGGTACGATCAGCCCACCCAGGCCATAGATCAGCAGGTTGCGCCGCAACAGATGCGCGGCACTCGCGGCCTGTACCCGTACCCCACGCAAGGCCAGCGGTATCAACACGACGATGATCAGCGCGTTGAAGACGATGGCCGACAGAATCGCGCTCTGCGGGCTATTCAATTGCATGAGATTGAGCACGCCCAACTGCGGGTAAATGGCGGCGAACAGCGCCGGCAGGATGGCGAAGTACTTGGCCACGTCGTTGGCAATCGAGAACGTGGTCAAGGCGCCGCGGGTCACCAACAGTTCCTTGCCGACCTGAACCACATCCAGCAGTTTGGTCGGGTCGCTGTCCAGGTCCACCATGTTGGCGGCCTCACGCGCGGCCTGGGTACCGTCGTTCATGGCCATGCCGACATCGGCCTGGGCCAGCGCTGGCGCGTCGTTAGCGCCGTCACCGCACATGGCCACCAGGCGGCCATCGTTCTGCTCCTGACGAATGCGTGCGAGTTTCTTCTCTGGCGTGGCTTCGGCCAGCACATCGTCAACACCGGCTTCGGCAGCGATGGCGGCGGCGGTCAACGGGTTGTCACCGGTCACCATCACCGTGCGAATACCCAGCTTGCGCAGCTCGGCAAAGCGCTCGCGAATACCGGGCTTGACCACGTCCTTGAGGTGAATCACGCCCAGCAGGCGTTTATCCGCACACACCAACAACGGCGTGCCGCCACTCTGGGCAATCTTGTCCACTTCGCGGGCCAGCGAGGCTGGCATTTCCAGACGCTGCATGCCGACAAACGCCAGTACCGAATCCACCGCGCCCTTGCGCAGTTGACGCTGCTGGTAGTCAACGCCAGACAAGCGCGTCTCGGCGCTGAACGGCACCGGCGTCAGTTGCTCGGCACGCGGCTCGGCGAAGTCGTGCAACTGGCGCAGGTACTCGACAATCGACTTGCCCTCGGCGGTGTCATCGGCCAGCGAGGCCAGCAACGCGCCCTCCCCCAGTTCCTTGCTGGTCACCCCTGGTGCGGCATGCAAAGCACTGCAGCGGCGGTTGCCGAAGGTGATGGTGCCGGTCTTGTCGAGCATCAGCACATGCACATCACCGGCGGCTTCCACGGCGCGACCAGAGCGGGCGATGACATTCAGCCGTACCAGGCGATCCATACCGGCGATGCCGATGGCCGAGAGCAGACCGCCGATGGTGGTGGGGATCAAGGTCACCAACAGCGCCACCAGGAACACCAGCGGGATACTGCCGCCAGCAAAGTGGGCGAACGGCTGCAAGGTCACCACAACCACCAGGAAGATCATGGTCAGGCCGATCAGCAGGATGTCCAGGGCGATCTCATTGGGCGTCTTCTGGCGCTTGGCGCCCTCGACCAGGGCGATCATGCGGTCCAGGGTCGACTCGCCCGGGTTGCTGGTAATACGGATCAGCAACCAGTCGGACACCAGGCGTGTATTGCCGGTCACCGCTGAACGGTCACCGCCAGACTCGCGGATCACCGGTGCCGATTCGCCGGTGATTGCAGACTCGTTGACTGCCGCAATCCCTTCGAGCACTTCACCGTCACCGGGGATCATCTCGCCGGCAACCACTTTGACCACATCGTCCTTGCGCAGGCTGGTGGCAGGCACCGTCTCGAAACTGCCCGAGGCGTTACGACGCCGCGCGTTCAGCCCCTGGCTACCGGCCTTGAGGCTGTCGGCACGGGCCTTGCCGCGGCCTTCGGCCAGGGCTTCGGCAAAGTTGGCGAACAGCACGGTGAACCACAACCACAGAGCGATCTGCACCGCCACGGTCACCGGCACAGCACTGTCAGGTATCAGGCACAGCACGGTGGTGAAGATCGCCGTCAGTTCCACCACCAGCATCACCGGCGAGCGTTTCAACTGACGCGGGTCAAGCTTGATAAACGCCTGCAGCAACGCTGGGCGCCACAGGGCGGCAAAGCTAGTGCGAGCCACTGCAGCCGGGGCCGCTTTCACTTCAGGAATCGGCATGTTCATGATTCGCTCCTCAGAAACCCAGGCTCAAGTGTTCAGTGATCGGGCCAAGGGCCAGGGCCGGCAAGAACGTCAGGCCACCGATCAACAGGATGGTTACCACCAGCAAGGTGGCGAACAGCGGGCCGTGAGTCGGAAAGCTGTTCGCACCGATGGGCGCGGTCTTCTTCAGCGCCAGGCTGCCCGCCAGGGCCAGCACCGGCAGGATGTAACCGAAGCGGCCGATCAACATGCCCAGGCCCAACATCAGGTTGTGGAAGGTGGTGTTGGCGCCGAAGCCGGCAAACGCCGAACCATTGTTGGCACTGGCCGAGGTGTAGGCGTACAGCACCTGGCTGAAGCCGTGGGCACCCGGGTTGGTCACTGACGCTGCCGGGCCGGGCAGGCTCGCCGCCAGGGCGCCAAGCACCAGCACACCCACCGGCATCACCAGCAAGGTTGCCACCAGCAGTTGTACTTCCCGCGCCTGAAGCTTTTTGCCCAGGTATTCCGGGGTGCGGCCAATCATCAAACCCGCCAGGAACACGGCAATCAGCACGTTGAGCAACATGCCGTAAAGCCCGGCGCCAACGCCGCCGAAGATCACCTCGCCGACCATCATGTTGACCAGCGCGACCATGCTGCTGATGGGGTTGAGGCTGTCATGCATGTTGTTGACCGAGCCGTTCGAGGCTGCGGTGGTGGTCACCGTCCAGAGCACACTGGCAGTGGTGCCGAGGCGGTTTTCCTTGCCTTCCAGCGGTGCGCTCTGCTCCACCTGAGGGTTGTTCAAGCTCGGGTTGGCCTGGTACTCCGAATACAGTGCAGTACCGCCACCGATCAGGAACAGTGCCAACATGCAGGCGATGATCGCCCGGCTCTGGCGCAGGTCCTTGACGTAGTGACCGAAGGTGAACACCAGCGCCGCCGAGATCAGAATGATCGAGGCCATTTCGAACAGATTGCTCCAGGCCGTTGGGTTCTCGAACGGGTGCGCCGAGTTGACACCAAAGAAGCCACCGCCATTGGTGCCCAATTGTTTGATGGCAATCTGGCTGGCCGCCGGGCCGAGCGGGATGGTTTGCTCAGTGCCCTGCAAGGTCAAGGCCTGGACGTAATGACTGAAGGTTTGCGGCACGCCCTGCCAGACCAGAAACAAGGCCAGCAGCAGGCACAGCGGCAACAAGCCATAGAGGGTGGCACGGGTCATGTCGACCCAGAAATTCCCCAGGGTACTGGCCGAACGCCGGGCAATGCCGCGACACAGCGCAACCAACACCGCCAGGCCGGTGGCGGCACTGACGAAGTTCTGCACAGTCAGGCCGATCATCTGGCTCAGGTAGCTGACCGATGCTTCACCGCTGTAGGCCTGCCAGTTGGTGTTGGTGACGAAACTCACCGCCGTGTTGAATGCCAACGACCACTCCTGCCCCGGCAGCTTCTGCGGGTTGAGTGGCAGGTAGCCCTGCAACAGCAGAACCGAGAACACCAGCACGAAGCCCGCGAGGTTGAAAGCCAACAAGGCCAGGGCATATTGCTTCCAGCTGTGCTCGGTTTCAGCATTGACCCCGGAGAGCTTGTAGCAGCCACGCTCCACTGGCCCCAAAACGGGTGACAGCCAGGTGCGCTGGCCTTCCATGACCTTGTAATAAAAACGCCCCAGCCAGGGTGCCGGGAGCAATACCAGCGCGAAGAACGCCAGCAACAACGCGTAATCGTAACTGTGCATGGCTGCTCCTAACCCCGGTCTGCGCGCAGCAGCGCGACCATCAGGTAGATCATCAACGCCACTGCCAACAGCAGTGACACCCCGTCCACAATGCTCATCGAAACTCTCCGTCCTTACGGCACTTGCCGCTGACGGTCATTGTCGGTAGAGCACCTGTAAAGGTGCGAGATCAGGAGGCCAGCCCGGCCATAAAGATTACGTAAAAATGCCGCTCAGCCTCCTTTAAGTGCTGCCCATTGCGGCGGTTGAATGTACTCGGCAACCCAGCCGATCACCGCCTGCGGCGGCATCGGCCGGGCGATGCCGTAGCCTTGGGCCACATCGCAGCCCAGGCCCATCAGTACCAGACCGTGCTCGACCGTTTCCACACCCTCGGCAATCACCTGGCGGCCGAAGGCGGTGGCCAGGCTGATCACCGCCTGGGTCAGGGCCAGGTCATCCAGGTCATGGAGGATGTCGCGCACGAACGACTTGTCGATTTTGATCGTGCGTGTGCGCAAGCGCTTGAGATAACTCAAGGACGAGTAGCCCGTACCGAAATCATCCAGCGAGAATTGCACGCCCAGTTGCTGACACGCTTCCAGGCACTGGCTGACCCGCTGGATATTTTCGATCGCCACCGACTCGACAATTTCCAGGTCGAGCATCTGTGCAGGTACGGCCGCATGGCGTGCCAGCAAACGCTCTAGACGCTCGACAAAATCGCCACGGTGGAAATGCCGGGCAGCAATGTTCACGCTCACCGGCCAGACATGCCCGGCCTCCTGCCAGCGCTGCATCTGCGCCAGCGCCTGATCGATCACCCATTCGCCGATGTCGACAATCAAGTCGGTCTGTTCCACCAGCGGCAAAAATTCGCCCGGCGTCACCAGGCCTTTGAGTGGGTGCCGCCAACGCAGCAGGGCTTCAAAACCGAGGATCTTGCCGCTGCGCATGTTGACCTTGGGCTGGTAATGCAGGCACAGCTCACCCTTGTTCAGGGCCTGACGCACCCGCGCCACGGTCTGGTGGGTGGCCTTGACCTCACGGTCCAGCGACACATCGAACAAGTGATAGCGATTGCGCCCACGCTGTTTGGCCACGTACAAGGCCTGATCGGCATGGCGGACCAGGGTGTCGGCGTCTTCATTGTCGAGGGGGAATAAGGTCACCCCGATACTGGCGCTGACACTGACCTCACGCTCGCGAATCAGGTACGGCGCAGCGATCGCCCGCAGCACCCGGTCCAGCGCCAGTTGCAACTGGGCAGGGTCTGGCACATCGCGCAAAATCAGCACGAACTCGTCGCCAGAGAGACGGGCCACGGCGTCACCGCCGCGCAAAATACCCTTGAGCCGAGTGGCCACTTCCACCAGCAGCAAGTCGCCGCAGGCATGGCCGTAGCCGTCGTTGACCGCCTTGAAGCCATCCAGATCAAGCATGCACACGGCCAAGGCTTTGCCTTCTCGCCGCGAGAACTCCAACGCCTGATTGAGCAGGTCGGACAGGTAGGCGCGATTAGGCAGGCCGGTAAGTACGTCATGCCCTACCCGCCACTGCAAGGTATGCAGGAGCTGGCGCTTCTCCGTTACATCGAAGCGAATCGACACGTACTTGCGCACCCGGCCACTGGCCGGATCGATCAGCGGCACCATGGTGCTGTCGACCCAATACAGCGAACCGTCCTTGGCACGGTTGCAGATCTCGCCTTTCCAGACCTTGCCAGCCATCAGGGCCCGCCACATGCCCTGGAAAAACGCCGGCTCGTGCAGGCCGGAATTGAGAATACGGTGGTTGGCGCCCAGCAGCTCATCGCGGCTGTAGCCGGAAATGCTGCAGAACTGTTCGTTGACGTAAGTGATCCGACCACTGAGGTCGGTTTCAGAAAAGATCGCCGCCGCATCAACGGCTGCGCGGTAGTTGTCGTCCATGAAAGCCTCGTCCCTGGAAAGTCAGCGCGTGAAACGCTCGACCAGGGCACACAGCCCACTAGAAAGTGTTCTCGTATCGCTACACGGGTAGCGGCGCAAAATTGCAGGAATACGCGATTGGCCTTCGGCGAACCGTGGTTCGGCTGAGGCAACCGGCAGGTACAGACACACGTTAACACTCCCTTTACCGCGGCCTGAGGAATGAGCGGCAAGGTGTCAGACCCTGCGCGACGCGGTGTAATAAAACAGTCAAATAACCCTACAAATTACATCACATTTTTGTAACCAGCGGTGACGGTTTTTCTTCTACCAAATGGCTATTGATTCACATAACCAATTGTTTTTCATTGATTTTAAGCTGATCAAACGGTCAGGCATGAAAACATCGGACGTCGATATCCCTTTATCAGGCAAGGTCGAAGCCGGCGCCATCGAGCCTCGGTCTTATTACCTTCTGATGCATCCTGCCGCCCCCTCGCAACTATACTGAAATCATCGAGGTACCCATCCTGGCAAACATCCCATCGCAAGGGGGTAGCGCTGGTGACCCCTTGTTCCCCTCTGCTGCTGGTGTTCATTGTGCTGCTTGCCGTGGGCGGTTGCGCCTCGCGCCAGCCAGCAGTCGAGCCACCGCCGGTGCAACTGAGCCCCGCCACCTGGGAGCAGATCGACCGGGAAATCATCGATGCTTCGCTGGCCAACACCAGCTCGGTCAATGACTACGCGCGGCGCTCCATGCGTGTTTGGAAAGACCGCGTACAGCAATTTACCGAAAGCGATTTCATCCCCTGGTTCACCGGTTACTGGACCCAGCAATGGCTGACCATGAAAGTGGCCTGGTACAAGATGAACAGCGGTGAGGGCAAAGATCCTCCGGAAAAGCGTCTGGCCTTGTACCTGCAGGAACAGTATCACCAACGCGTGCTCGATCAGGTGGCCAAGGAGATCGACCCCGAAGGCATTCGTGTGCGCGCCATGGAGCTGTACCTGCAGTTACTGGGCCAGCAAGTGCAACAGATCGCCCAGCGCTACCGGGCCCCACCCGAGCAGCTCAATCTGCGCCTGACGCGCATCCAGGCCATCAACCTCGGGCCGCCTGCAGCACGCAATGCCTCGCTGTATCAACTGCTGTTCAGTAAGCCCCTGAACCAGCAGTCAGGCTATGCGGCGCTACTCGCGCAAATGCACAGTGCCGTGCGCGCCGGCACCCAGCGCTCAGACGTCGGCCTGTCATCGGTGGCGCAACAGGCCAGTGAAAAACTCGGGGCAACCCTGGCACCGCGCGGTATCGCCAGTGCCGTGGCCAGCGCAGTGGGCCGTGTCGCCGGGGCGTTGATCTCGGTGGCGGCGACCGGTTACGGCGTCATCACGCACAACCAGGAACAACCGCAAATGGTCGAGCAGTTGCGGGTGATCCTCAATGTGGCCCTCAATGAGGAATGGCGTGAGCTGATGGAAAACCGCAAGACCGGCGCCATGGCCGGGGTGTACTACCTGTCCGGCGAAATCGAAGAGAACCTGCTCGGCGCCCGGCAACTGCAACAGGAGCCCGAGCGCGGCTCGTTACGCATCGTGCTGCCGGCCCAGTAGCCCGCTTCAGGCTGCCACGGGTTTGTCCTCCAGCACCTGTGCCGAAGTCGGCAGGCCAAACAGGCGATCGAACAGCCAGTTGTAGAAGAAGGTGTAGCAAGGGATCAGGATGATAAAGGCCAGGTCCACCAGGAAGGCTTCGACCAGGCTCATGTCCAGCCACCAGGCAATCAACGGAATCAGGTACACCACCAGGGTCAGCTGGAAGCCAATGGCATGCACCACACGCCGGGTGACACTGCGCCCGCGCGTGGCCTGGCGGCTTTCCCAGCGCTCGAACAAGATGTTGTAGATAAAGTTCCAGGCCATCGCGATGGTGGTGATCATCACCGCCAGCGGCCCTGTATGGCTGGGCGCCGTGTCTGACAGGTAGGCCAACCCCAGGGTCGACAGACACAGGCCAATAGCTTCGTAGGCGGTCACATAGACCAGTTTGCGTTTTACACCTTGCACCGTAGTACCTCAATTGCATCTACAAACGCCACCCATTCAGGCGGCAGCGGTGCGCATGATTGCATCAGTGTTATTGACAGAAAAAGTCAGCAGCTATCAACTTAACTGAAAGGAGATAGCCGATTTGAATTTTTCCAGCGATAACATCCAACTGTTTCTCGCCGTGCTTGATCACGGTTCGTTCTCGGCCGCCGCCCGCGCCCTGGGGCGCGTACCCTCGGCGGTGAGCATGGCCGTCGGGCACCTTGAGGCCGAGTTGGGTTACAGCCTGTTCGAACGTACCCACCGCGAAACCCGGCCCAGCGCGCAGGCCCTGGCCCTGGCGCCGCATGCACGCATGATTGCCGCGCAACTGGGGCAGTTGCAGGTACATGCCCTGGAGTTATCGCAAGGGCTGGAAAGCACCTTGGCCATCAGTGTGGTACCGGACATCGATCACCAGCCGCTGCTGGCGGCAATCAAGGCCCTCAGCGAGCGTTATCCGTTGCTGGAGGTCGAGGTCCTGAGCGCCCCTCAGGAAGAAGCCCTGCACCTGCTGCACAGTGGCCGGGTCAATCTGTGCCTGGCCTTCGCCGGGTTAACCGTCAACCCGCAGCAACGCTTCCAGAACATCGGCATGGAGTCGCTGGTGGCGACCATTTCGCCGCAGCACCCTGCCCTGCAGCGCCAACCGCGGCAGATCGCCAGCCTCGAAGACCTGGTCAATGTCCGGCAAATTCTGGTGGCCAATCGTGACCTGCCGATCACCGACACCCGCGCGCTGATCGGCAAAGCGCATTGGCGCACCGACAGCCTGAGCATGGCCGTGGACATGGTTGAAGCGGGCCTGGGCTGGGGCGATTTTCCGTTGTCACAGGTTGCACCGCTGCTGGAGGCCGGACGTTTACTGCGCCTGGATTTCAACAACACCCGTAACGAGCTGCAATTGCCGGTGCATGCGTTCTGGCGACACAATCAACCGTTACAGAAGGCGGCTCAGGAATTGGTCCGGCAGTTGGAGCGGGCTTGCCCCGCGATGCGGTGTGTCTAACAGAACGCGATCGCGGGGCAAGCCCGCTCCTACCGGTGCAAAAAAACCTGTCACGGCCTGCGGCAATTTGCCTTTCAATTTTTCCCAGCCCAGGCCGATAGCGGTGTGGATAGGTACGAGCACTCGCCAAAAGCACCGCTCGGCACTCCTCCTTACTGGCCAAGGTCTCGGAACATGAACCTGAAATTTCGCCACAAGATCCTGCTGTCCGCCTGCGGCGTCGTGGTTCTGGCATTTGCTTTGTTCACCCTCTACAACGATTACCTGCAACGCAACAGCATCCGACAGAACATCGAGTCGTCGGTCAGACAGGCCGGCGCGCAAACCGCCAGCAGTGTGCAGAACTGGATGAGCGGACGCATTCTGGTGTTGGAGAACCTGGCCCAGAACGTCGCCCATCAGGGCGCCAACGCCGATTTTGCCGGGTTGGTCGACCAGCCGGCCTTCACCCGCAACTTCCAGTTCACCTACGTCGGACAGGCCAACGGTGTGTTCACCCAGCGCCCGGACGCGAAAATGCCTGATGGCTACGACCCGCGCCAACGCCCGTGGTACAGCGCCGCCGTCTCCGCCAATAAGACCATGCTGACCCCGCCCTACATGGCGGCAGTCGGTGGCCTGGTGGTGACCATTGCCATGCCGGTGAAGAGCAACGCCAACGGCGAGCTGCTCGGCGTTGTCGGTGGTGACCTGAGCCTGGCGACCCTGGTCGAGATCATCAACGCGGTGGACTTCGGCGGTATCGGCCATGCCTTCCTGGTAGACGGCAACGGCCAGGTGATCGTCAGCCCGGACAAAGACCATGTCATGAAAAACCTCAAGGACATCTACCCAGGCAGCACCGTGCAAGTGGCACCGGGCATTCATGACGTGACCCTGGGCGGCAAAGAGCGAATCATCTCGTTCGCCCCGGTCAGTGGCCTGCCTTCGGCGGACTGGTACATCGGCCTGTCCATCGACAAAGACAAAGCCTACGCGCCTATCAGCAAGTTCCGCACTTCGGCCATTATCGCCATGCTCATTGCCGTGGCCGCCATCGCCGGCCTGCTGAGCCTGCTGATCCCTGTGCTGATGCGCCCGCTGACCACCATGGGCCGTGCCATGCAAGACATCGCTCAAGGCGAAGGCGACCTGACCCGCCGCCTGACAGTCGAGAACAAGGACGAGTTCGGCGAATTGGCCGCGGCCTTCAACCAGTTTGTCGAGCGTATTCACGCCTCGATTGCCGAAGTTTCCTCCGCCACCCGCCAGGTGCATGACTTGTCGGAACGGGTGATGAGCGCCTCCAACGCCTCGATCATCGGCTCCGAAGAGCAAAGCATGCGCACCAATAGCGTGGCCGCCGCGATCAACGAGCTGGGCGCCGCCACCCAGGAAATCGCCCGCAACGCCGCCGATGCTTCGCAGCACGCCAGCGGCGCCAGCGAACAGGCCAACGATGGCCGTCAGGTGGTGGAAGAAACCATCTCGGCGATGACCTCGCTGTCGCAGAAAATCAGTGAGTCGTGCGAGCAGATCGAAACGCTCAATGCCAGCACCGACGACATCGGGCAGATTCTCGATGTGATCAAAGGCATCTCCCAGCAAACCAACCTGCTGGCCCTCAACGCCGCCATCGAAGCCGCTCGTGCCGGTGAAGCCGGACGCGGTTTTGCCGTGGTGGCCGACGAAGTGCGCAACCTGGCACACCGTACCCAGGAGTCGGCCGAAGAGATCCACAAGATGATCACCACCCTGCAGGTCGGTTCACGTGAAGCGGTGCACAACATGAACGCCAGCCAGGTATCGAGCGAAGAGAGCGTGATGGTCGCCAACCAGGCCGGTGAGCGCCTGAGCAGCGTGACCCAGCGTATCGGTGAGATCGACGGCATGAACCAGTCGGTGGCTGCGGCCACTGAAGAGCAGACCGCCGTGGTCGAGAGCCTCAATCTGGACATCACCCAGATCAACGTGTTGAACCAGCAAGGGGTGGCCAACCTCAATGACACCCTGCGTCATTGCGACGCGTTGGCCCAGCAGGCCGGGCGTTTGAAGCAGTTGGTCGACAGCTTCAAAATCTGAGTCAACGCCGGGTGCGGGCCCTCTGCCCGCGCCCGGCGTTTTGCCTCAGGCCACCACCGCGCGCTTGATTCTGCCCATGCGCAGCCAGCCGACCAGCACCGCCAGCATGACCACAAAACCCAAGTAACCGAACAGCGGATAAACCTGGCCGACCAGGCTGATAAAGCCAATCAGGCTACAGACAAACGCCGCCACGCCTGCCACAACAGAGCCGACACGGAAACTACGGGTGCCCGCCGGTAACAGCCGCGCCAGAAACGAATAGAGCATGCCCACGGCCGTGTTAACGATCATGCCGAAGATAATCACGCACATGATCACGCCCAGCGCGGGGGAAATTTCACTGGCAATCGACAGCATCGGCATCGGCAAATCGGCCACCGAATCCAGACGCGAAAGCAACCCGGCGCTCATCACCAGCATCAAGCCACCCAAGCCTGCACCACCCAGAATGCCGCCCCAGATCGCGGTTTTCTCCAGGCGTGCGGAACCACCCAGGATCGCCAACATCGGCGCGCCGGCCACCACGTTGTACGACACATACAACAAGGCCCCCAGCAGCCAGTGACTGGCACCCGCCTCCTGCTGACTGGCGATTTGGTCCAAAGCGCTAAAGCTCAAATCACGGGTGAACACCGCGTACATCGCAATGGCAACCGCAGCGAGGATCAGGAACGGCGTAACCGCGCCGATCAGCATGATGACCTTCTGCACATCCAGGCACACCACTGCCACCACCAGCACGGTAACCAGAACGCTACCGGTCAGCGCTGGGATGCCGAACTGCTGTTCGAGCAAGGCACCGCCGCCCGCGAGCATCACCACCGTGACACCGAACATGAAGAAGGTGATCAACAGGTCGACGAACACCCCCAGGTAGCGCCCACATATGGCGTACACCACATCTTTGTGCGACGCCGCCTGCAAGCGATTGCCGAGTCCGGCCAGGGCCATGCCGAGAAAAGTGAACAGCGCTGCGCTGACCAGTGTGCCGAGTAGCCCCCAGAGGCCGAAGTTGACGAAAAACAGCAGCAGCTCCCGCCCTGAGGCAAAACCTGCACCGACGATCACGCCAATAAAGGCGCCTGCAATTTTCAGCTGTTCTTTCATCTCGAACCCTCTGGCATCTATGGCCCTGGTCGGACCTTGTTGTTTTTACCCAGCACCACGCAAGCAGGCGGACTCAGTCGTGACCGATCCAGGCCTGTACTTCGATCTCCACATCCACGCCCAGGGCAAGCCCGGCGCTCACCGTTGAACGCACCGGATAGCCTTCGGCAAAGAAGGTTTTGTAGACCTCGTTGAAACCGGCGAAATGCGCCATGTCCGACAGCCACACGGTGGCCTTGACCACCTGGCCGAAGCCGACGCCGCATTCGGCCAGGGTTTCGCCAATGCGCTCCAGGGTGGCCTGGGTCTGGGTCTGGATGTCGCCACGCACCACTTCGCCGCTGGCAGTCATCGGCACCTGGCCGGAAAGGAACACAAAGCCGCCGACCTTGATCGCCTTGGAGAACGGAAACGGCAGATGGCTGGGAACACGCTGGAGGGTCGAGCTCATGGAAAGGTCCTCTTGGGTTATCAACGAAAACGCGCCGGTGACAAGCGCTGCGGCTCGACACCCTGGCGGTGCAAGGAAGCGGGAAGCGCCTGATCGAGCAGGAGCGCACAAGCCAGTTGCGACACCCCGGCCGCCGACTGGATGCCGTAACCGCCCTGCGCGGCCAGCCAGAAAAACGCCGGGTTTTGCGGGTCGCGGCCAATCACCAGATCGCCGTCGGCGACAAAGGAACGCAGCCCGGCCCAGGTATGGCTGGGGCGGCGGATCGTCAGCGTGGTCAGCGCTTCGATGTTGTAGATACCGATGGCTACGTCGAGCTCTTCCGGCATTACATCCTGCGGTTCAACTGGATCGGCGTTGGCCGGCGAGCCAAGCAGCTGGCCCGCGTCGGGTTTGAAATAGAAACTTTCATCCACGCCGATAACCGCAGGCCACTGGGCAAACGCCTGTTCTTGCGGCCCTTCGAAGGTAAACGCACTGCGCCGGCACGGCTGCAGGCCAACCGGCTGCACGCCGCAGAGCCTGGCGACCTGATCGGCCCAGGCACCGGCAGCGTTAATCAATTGCCGTGCCTGCAGCACGCTGCCATCGGCCAGGTGCAGGTGCCAGAGGCCGTCGGCAAAGCAGCCTTCCACCAGCTCGGCATTGCAGCGCAACTCACCGCCAGCCTGACGAAAGCCGCGTAAAAAACCTTGATGCAACGCATGCACATCCAGGTCCATCGCGCCCGGCTCATGGTAGGCACCGGCAATCGCCTCGCCGCGCAGGCTCGGCACCATCGCCACGGCGGCCTCAGGGTCGAGCAAGTGGACTTCGGTGCCATTGGCCAGGTTCTGCGCGTAACTGCTGGCCAGCAGTTCCTGTTGCTCAAGGTTGGCGACATACAGGCAGCCGCGTGGCTCAAGCAGGCGATGCTCGCAGAAGCCGGTCGGCGGCGATTCATAGAATTCGCGGCTGGCGCGGGTCAACGCCTGAATCTGCTCGGTGCCATAGGCCTCCATGAACATCGCCGCCGAACGCCCGGTGGAGTGGTAACCGGGTTGCGCTTCGCGCTCAAGCAGCAGCACCCGTTGCTGGTCAGCCAGCCGGTAGCCCAGGGACGCACCTGCGATGCCGGCGCCAATGATCACGCTGTCGAAAATCTGCGTCATAACCTTGCCAATGCCTGAAGGGGAATTAAAATTATCACTTATGAGAATTCTAATATATGAGAATTTAGAAATACGCAAGCGCCCACGGTAAGATGCGCCTCCGTAATGCCTGACCGAGACCCTTGATGAGTGACCGCTCCCCTGCTGCCGACCGCCCTGGTACGCATGCCCCGATCGACCGCAGTGAAGTCGGCGCGCGTTTGCGCACGGTGCGCAAAAGTCAGCAACTGACCCTCAAGCAATTGTCGGAACGCTCCGGGGTGCCGGTGTCGACCTTGTCGAAAATGGAACTGGCGCAGGTTTCGGTGAGCTACGAAAAGCTGGCGGCGGCGGCGCGGGCGCTGAATGTAGACATCGCCCAGTTGTTTCGAACTTCGGAGATGAGTGAGGCACCAGCGTCGACCACCGTGGTGGTGCATCCATTGCCCAAGGGCCCCGGATACAGCACCGGCACCTACGAATACCAGTTGATTGCCGGGGAGTTTCCCGAGCGTCT
This sequence comes from Pseudomonas sp. NUPR-001, assembly GCF_052147955.1. Lineage (NCBI taxonomy): Bacteria > Pseudomonadati > Pseudomonadota > Gammaproteobacteria > Pseudomonadales > Pseudomonadaceae > Pseudomonas > Pseudomonas sp. NUPR-001. Next base: position 1,925,658 of record NZ_CP197353.1, on the reverse strand, counting down.
GATGACGCCGATGTACGCCCGCATCATTGCCCGTGAGCGTCAGCAGTTCGATGAATTCATCCGCCACCCCGGGCAGGAATTTGCCCTGGTGCTCAGCGGTCGTGTACGTATCGTGTTCGAGACGGGTGAATCAGTGAGTATCGGCGAGCAGGAAACCGCGTACTTCAACAGCAACGTCGGGCATATCTACCTGTCGGAGAGTGAAGACGGCAGCGATGCTCAGGTGATGGTGGTGATGACCGACCGGTAGGAGCGGGCTTGCCCCGCGAGACGGTGTGTCTGATAGAGCGCTATCGCGGGGCAAGCCCGCTCCTACAGTTATAACCTAATAACGAACTAGTCTATTTCGCTATAAAAAAACCTTTATGCTGGCTGCCATCCGATCACGGGCACGTTGGGCGTTAGGTAGATTATGGATGTAGGTTCTTTCGGCTTTACCATTGCGGGCCTTATCGTAGGTTTCATCGTCGGGATGACCGGCGTCGGCGGCGGTTCTCTGATGACACCGATCCTGCTGTGGTTCGGCATCAGCCCGGCCACTGCCGTGGGTACTGACCTGTTGTACGCCGCCATTACCAAAGCCAGCGGCGTCTGGGTGCACAGCAAGCAGAAGAACATCGACTGGAAAATCACTGGTTGGCTGACCCTGGGCAGCGTCCCGGCCGCCGGCGCGACCCTGTGGTTCCTCAGCACTCTGGATGCCGACACCCAGGCCGCCAACGCCGTGATCAAACAAGGCCTGGCCGTGGTGCTGGTGCTCACCGCCCTGGCCATTTTGTTCAAAAGCAAACTGCAGGCCTTCGCCAGCAAACACGCAGGTGATCGCTATCACCTGAGCGGCACCAGCCTCAACGCACTGACGGTGGTCACCGGCATCATCCTCGGCGTCATGGTCTCGCTGACCTCCATTGGTGCTGGCGCGCTGGGTACTGTGGCGCTGTTCCTGCTCTACCCGTTCCTGATTACCCGCCGCCTGATCGGCACCGAGATCGCTCACGCCGTGCCACTCACCCTGGTCGCGGGCCTGGGCCACGCCAGCATGGGTAACATGGACTGGTCGCTGCTGGGCTACTTGCTGCTAGGCTCACTGCCGGGCATCTACCTGGGCAGTCACTTGACCGGGCGTATTTCCGACAGCGTCCTGCGCCCGTGCCTGGCAGGGATGTTGTTGATGATCGGTTACAAGCTGGCATTCTGACTCAGAGGCTCTGTTGACGTCCCTGCCCTCCCAACTGATCTTCCTCCCAGGCGCCTCCGGTAATACCGAATTCTGGCGCCCGGCAACCCGGCAACTCGCCCATCGCGCGCAGCAATCGCACATCGGTTGGCCAGGCTGATCGACAGCCATTTCGCGTTATCCACGCAGCCTAGCGATTGAACCGGTCCACCAGCGCATACATCTCGTGCGCGGTATGTTCCAGCTCCAACCCCAGCGTGGCCGAACTGGCAGCAATGTCGACATTCTGCTCCGACACCTGAGCGATGGTGGTGATTTGTCGGCTGATGTCTTCGGCCACATGGGCCTGCTGCTCGGAGGCTGCGGCCATTTGCTCGGTCATCTGGTGGATTCGCTCCACCGCGACGCCAATACCGTCGAGCGCAGTTTGCGTAGCGATCACCTGCTCCACCCCGGTGTGGGCTTCATCACTGCCTTGGCGGGCAATCTCCACAGCCTGATTGGCCGCGCCGTGCAGCGACTGAATGATGCCTTGAATGGTTTCAGTCGATTCCTGAGTCTTGAATGCCAGTGCCCGCACCTCATCGGCAACCACGGCAAAACCACGCCCCTGCTCCCCGGCTCGCGCGGCTTCGATCGCGGCGTTGAGCGCCAGCAGGTTGGTCTGGTCGGCGATCTGCCGAATCATGTTCGAGGCAATCTGAATCGATTGGGTTTCGTCCGCGAAATGCTCCACCGACTGGCTGATCTGATTGACCGTGCGCTGCAGCGTCTCGATCACCAGGCGGGTCTTGCCCGCTTCCTCGGAGCCCACCTGGGTCAGCTGGTTGACGTCGTCGGCCTCGCGGGCGGTATCGTGAATATGGGTAGACACCTCGGCAATCGACGCCGCCATCTGCGTCATGGCGGTGGCGGCCATATCCGTTTCGTCACGCTGACGCTGCAGCGACACTTCCGACGCTTGCGCCAGCTTGCCACTTTCGCCGGCCATGCTCTCGGTCTGGCTGGCATAGTCACCGGAGCGGCTCAGTGCCGTGCGCAACTTGGCCTGCTCGCTGATCAGCGTCATCATCAACTGTGCAAGCGGGCCCTGCTCGTCGGTGTAAGTACGGGCAATCAACTCGCTGTCGAAGCTGTCTGGCGTTACTCGCCTGGCCTGGGCAAAGCGCTGTTGCAGACGCCACTGCGCCGCCACCTGCATACCGATAAAACCGCACGCCACCACCGCACTGGCCGCCCAGCTGTCCAGGAAGATCACTGCGGCCACCGCAGGAATACCCAGGGCAAGCGGCGCCAGCCCGTGCTCGATCACAGCGTTGAGCCGCCGTCTGAAATCCCAGCTGCGCTTGCCGGTGCGCATGCGTTCATACAAGGCCGAGGCACGCTCGATATCGGCGCGCTGCGGCTTGACCCGAACCGACTCGTACCCCACCACCACGTTGCCTTCCAGCACCGGCGTGACATAGGCACTGACCCAGTAGTGATCGCCATTGCGGCAACGGTTCTTGACGATCCCCATCCAGCTTTTGCCCGCCTTCAAGTACGACCACATATGGGCGAAGACCGCTTCAGGCATATCAGGGTGGCGCACGATGTTGTGCGCACTGCCCAGCAACGCTTCACGGCTGTAGCCACTGACTGCCACAAATTCGTCATTGCAGTAGGTCAGATTGCCCTGCAAGTCGGTGGCTGATATCAGCCGCTGCTCATTCTGGAAGATGACTTCCTGCTGGGTGACCGGCAGATTGGTTCTCATAATCGGGTATCCGTTTGTACTTTGATCAGATCAGCTGTGATTAGCCCTTCCATTTCGCGAATGATCTTGGTCACGGCCGGTTGGGTCAGGTTCAGCGCTTGGGCAGCGCCCACCAGCGAACCACTGCACAGGGACCGGTCGAAAACCACCAATTGATAGAGTTTGAGCTTGCGGGCAACGGAAACCACGGTTGACTTCATGGGTAACACCTGGGAACCATCGAGCACCCACCACCCTTGATCGATGTGCACTCGAAATACGGACGAATCCTTATTTTTTATTAACGTTCACACCAAAACATAATCGCAAAGGTGGAAAGTTATTCATTCCCTTTAGATCAATATAAGACTCAAACAAAAGACAAAAATTGATGCAGATCATCAATTCACAGCTGCTGAAAAGGCGCTGAAGATTGTCAATTGAACAAGGACTTCGAAGGCTAACCCTCCGACAACAGCTGAATTGGCCCGCAAAACGCCCTTCGTCGTTAAAGCACACCCCCCTTCGCAAAACCTGGGCCACCCACCCGTCCCTCAAGCATGCCCATGAGTCCCTCTCCCTGTGTATTATGGTAGATCGCTCATGCCAAAGCGCTGCGGACCTAGGTATTTCAGAAATTTGAGGTAGCGATGTTAGACATTACCAACCTGTGGCTTTTTATTTTGTCTGTTTTTCTTCTGTCTATTACTCCCGGCCCAGACATGGCCTATGTCGTTGGCCAAAGCGTAGCCAACGGCCGCCGCGCCGGTGTAATTTCGGCCGCTGGCGTAGCGTTGGGAAGCTGTACACATGCGGTGGCCAGCGTGGTGGGACTGACCGCATTGATTGCTGCGTCACCCCTTATGTTTTCAGTGGTGAAGTATGCCGGGGCGTTGTACCTTATGTACTTAGGTTTGAAGATGATTCTTGGCACTTTTAGCAAAACAAGTGCTGCGACTCCCGACCAACCAAAAATCAAAAACAATGCACACTTAAAAGATCTGCTTTCGAAAGGCTTTATTACCACGCTTACCAACCCAAAAGTTCTGTTGTTTTTTGTCTCGTTCTTCCCTCAATTTGTGACGCCCAATGGAGCACATCAAACAGAATCATTTCTGATTCTGGGCCTTACCTATGCATTGGTAGCTTTCCTGACTGACTCAATGTTCGCGTTGTTAGCAGGGAGCGCAGCTGGCAAAGTGTCGCAAAATAGATCATTGCAGAATTTGATGGATCGGGTGGTTGGCAGCACATTTATTGCGCTCGGCGTTCGACTGGCTCTGAGTCGGCGTTAAGCCTGGCTTGGCTCATCTCGATCGTGCCAAGCTCGGACAACTCGGCTTCCCGTCCTTTCGCCCGGGCTTGGACAGCCTGCTTGCAGGCGAATGTCTGGCACTCTTGGTAGACTATGGCACCTTTGTTTTTAAGACGGACCTGGACGGTGTAACTGACCGTTCCGTCGGCCTTTTTCGTGCTCTGATCATTGCCATGGATTGCGGTGGTACACATGAGGTTAGCGGTGGTAGATCGTACCGCCGAGGCACAAAAACGCCCGAAAACACCCGAAAATGGCACTAATACGCGTACGTAAAAATGTCCTTAGAATCCGCTGCAACCCCAGTAAACCCAAGGCCTGAGCCGTCTCGCCGCTTCTCCGTTGCGCCGATGATGGACTGGACAGACCGCCATTGCCGCTTCTTCCTGCGCCTGCTGTCGAGCAACGCCCTGCTCTACACCGAAATGGTCACCACCGGCGCCCTGCTGCATGGCGATGCCGAACGTTTTCTGCGCCACCACGAAGCCGAGCATCCCCTGGCCTTGCAACTGGGTGGCAGTGTTCCGGCCGATCTCGCCGCCTGCGCCAAGCTGGCGCAGGACGCTGGCTACGATGAGGTGAACCTCAACGTCGGCTGCCCGAGCGACCGGGTGCAGAACAATATGATTGGCGCCTGTCTGATGGCGCATCCGGCGCTGGTGGGCGATTGCGTCAAGGCGATGCAGGATGCGGTGCAGATTCCGGTGACGGTCAAGCATCGCATCGGTATCAATGGCCGTGACAGCTATGCCGAGTTGTGCGACTTCGTCGGGCAGGTGCGTGATGCCGGGTGCCGCAGTTTCACTGTGCATGCGCGCATTGCCATTCTTGAAGGCCTGTCGCCGAAGGAAAACCGCGAGATTCCGCCGCTGCGTTACGAGGTCGCCGCGCAGTTGAAAGCGGACTTCCCAGACCTGGAGATCGTCCTCAACGGCGGCATCAAGACCCTGGCCGAATGTCAGGCGCACCTGCAGACCTTCGACGGGGTGATGCTGGGGCGCGAGGCGTACCACAATCCTTACTTGCTGGCCGAGGTCGATCAGCAGTTGTTCGGTAGCCAGGCAGCGGTGATCAGCCGCAGCGAAGCACTGGCCAAACTGCGTCCCTACATTGCCCAGCATCTGGCCAGCGGCGGCGCCATGCACCATGTGACCCGGCATATTCTCGGCCTCGCCCAGGGCTTCCCGGGGGCGCGCAAGTTCCGTCAGTTACTGTCGGTGGATATCCACAAGAGCAACGACCCGCTGGCCCTGCTCGATCAGGCCGGCGAGCTGCTGCAAGGTCGCTAGCGTCGGAACCTGTGCACGATTGGACACTCGAAGGGTTATCCCTTCACCCGCATGCCAGCCAGCCCTTGAGCGGCTGGCAGCGCTCGGGTAATGTCAAGCCATCGCACAGGACAGAGCACGCCCATGACCTCCAAGCTGGAACAACTCAAGCAGTTCACCACTGTCGTTGCCGACACGGGTGATATCGATGCCATCAGCCGCCTGAAACCGGTCGATGCCACCACCAACCCGTCGTTGTTGCTCAAGGCTGCAGCCATGCCCGGTTATACCGAGCTGCTCAAGCAATCGATCGAGCGCAGCAAAGGCGATGTCGGCCTGGCGTGCGACACCTTTGCCGTGGCGGTGGGCGCGGGGATTCTCAAGGTGATTCCGGGTCGTATTTCCACCGAAGTCGATGCACGTCTGTCGTTCGATCAGCCTGCGCTGTTGGCCAAGGCCCGGCAATTGATCGCGCTGTATGAACAGTCCGGTATCGGTCGTGATCGGGTGCTGATCAAGCTGGCGTCGACCTGGGAAGGCATTCGCGCTGCCGAAGTGCTGGAAAAGGAAGGTATCCAGACCAACCTGACCCTGCTGTTTTCCTTTGCTCAGGCCCAGGCTTGTGCCGATGCCGGGGTGTTCCTGATTTCGCCGTTCGTGGGCCGTATCTACGACTGGTACAAGAAATCCACCGGTACCGACTATGTCGGCGCCGAGGATCCGGGCGTGCAGTCGGTGACGCGGATCTACAACTACTACAAGAGCAACGGCTACAACACTGTGGTCATGGGCGCGAGCTTCCGCAATATCGGTCAGATCGAACAACTGGCAGGCTGCGACCGTTTGACCATCAGCCCAGAACTGCTCCAGCAACTGAGCGATGATCAGGGCGAGCTGCCGCGCATCCTCAAGCCGGGTAACCCGGGTGAGGCCCGCCAACAACTGAGCGAAGCGCAATTCCGCTGGGCGTCCAATGAAGATGCCATGGCGACTGAGAAGCTGGCAGAAGGCATTCGCCTGTTCGCTCGCGATCAGGAGAAGCTTGAGGCGTTGCTGGCGGCAAAAGCTTGATACAAAACGGGGTTTGCCACGCCAGTGGGGAACGCTGAGTATTCTTGCCTTTTTTTGCGGCCTTGAGGCCTCATCGCGGGGCAAGCCCGCTCCTACTGTAGGAGCGGGCTTGCCCCGCGATGCTTTCAATTGTGCTCTCAGAGATGTAGATGCCTGACTCTTCCGCATTGCCAACCGTATTGGCCGGCCCTGTTCTGCGCCGCCTTGAACCCACCCGCATGGTGTTCTGGCTGGTGGCTTCACAAGCGTTGCAACCGACCCTGTCACTCAGTTGCACAGGCATCACCCCGACGCTCGATTGCCAGGTCATCGCCATCGGCCAGCAGGCCTTCGTACACCTGATCGACATTCACCTCGACAGTCCATTGCCCTGCGATGTGCAAATCGACTATGACCTGATCCTGCCCACTAGCGAGGGGCCGCAAGGTATTGCGCATTGGGCGCCACACCTGCTTTACGACGGCAGCGAGCAGCCCAGCTTCGTCGTGCATTCACGAATTGAACAACTGCTGCACGGCTCGTGCCGCAAACCCCACCATCACGCCGCAGACGGCCTGCTGTGTGCCGACCGCTTGTTGATGACCTGCACAGAACCCCGCTCACGCCCTGCCCTGCTGCTGATGAGCGGTGATCAGGTTTACGCAGACGATGTCGCCGGGCCAATGCTGCGGGCGATTCATGCGCTGATTGAACGCTTGGGCTTGTTTGACGAGACGCTACAAGGCGCGCTGGTTGACGACAGCGCCGCGCTGTATCGCCACCCGGCAAGCTATTACCACCGCGCCGACCTGTTGCCGGCATTGGAAAGCAATGAAACCTTGCGTGAACGCTTCTTCGGCGGCGCGCGCAAGCCAATCTTCACCAGCAGCAATGCCGACAACCATCTGGTGACCTTTGCCGAGGTCATGGCCATGTACCTGCTGGTCTGGTCGCCGGTTCCCTGGACATTGATCGAAACCGACATGCCCGCCGGGCTGACGCCACAACAGCAGCAGCGCTACCGCCAGGAACAACAGCTGATCCAGGCGTTTGTCAGCGGTCTGGGCGGTGTCGCCCGGGTGCTGGCGCACCTTCCCAGCCTGATGATCTTCGACGACCACGACATCACCGACGACTGGAATCTGTCGGCGCAGTGGGAAGAGACCGCCTATGGCCATCCTTTCTCAAAGCGCATCATTGGCAATGCCCTGCTGGCCTACCTGCTGTGCCAAGGCTGGGGCAATGACCCCGACACCTGCCGGGAGCTGGTGCTCAAATGCCAGGAACTGAGCCGCAGCGCTGCAACCGACCACCACCTGGATGCCCCGCTGCAAGATGCACTGATCGATGAAGTGCTGCGCTTTCAAGGCTGGCAGTTCGTACTGCCGAGCAATCCTCCCTTGCTGGTGCTCGACACCCGCACGCGCCGCTGGCGCAGCGAAAGCAACTTCGCCAAGCCTTCCGGCCTGCTCGACTGGGAGGCGCTGAGCGAGCTGCAGCAGGCCTTGCTTGACCACCCTTCGGCAATCATCGTCTCGCCTGCGCCGATATTCGGGGTCAAACTGATCGAGACGGTGCAGCGGGTGTTCAGCTGGCTGGGCTACCCCTTGCTGGTTGACGCTGAGAACTGGATGGCCCACCAGGGCGCTGCGCAGGTGATCCTGAACATCTTCCGCCACTCGCGCACGCCGGGGCACTACGTGATTCTCTCCGGAGACGTGCACTACTCGTTCGTTTATGAAGTGCGCATACGACACCGCCAGCGCAGCCCACACCTGTGGCAGATCACCAGCAGCGGTATCAAGAACGAGTTTCCACGACGCCTGCTGGACACCTTCGATCGCCTCAACCGCTGGCTGTATGCGCCACGCTCACCGCTCAACTGGTTCACCAAGCGCCGGCGGATGGAAGTGATTCCACGTACCCCCAGCCACAGCAAAGCCGGCGAACGCCTGTGGAACAGCGCCGGCCTGGGCCAGGTGTTTTTCAATGAGCAAGGGCAGCCGCAGCGGATTTTCCAGCTCAACGCCGATGGTGCGGCGCCGACCGAATTTCCAGCCCGGGTATCGGATCAGTAAGCAGGCGCTGAAAAGCGCCTGGCTGACGGGTCAGGTGCGCTCGAGGGCGTTGACCAGGTCGTGGAAGGCTTCACGGTTGGAGTCGTTCAGGCCCATGAGGATTTTGTGCGCCTCCAGCACTTTGGAGCGCACTACATCTTCGTTCTGGTCTTGCGACGGCAGGTCGGTCAGGCACTCGGGGCACGGAACCGGCCGGTCGACGATGTTGAACACCTGATCGAAGCCCATCGACTGCAGCAACCGGGAGATATCCGGGTTGGTGGTGACCACGGTCGGCAGCAGGCCGACCTTCTGGCGCGACAGGATCGAGAGCTTGGCCAGCAAGCCCAGGGTGGTGCTGTCGATGCTTTCGGTTTCAGTCAGATCGATGACGATCGCCGAGAAATTCAGCGCCGTGAAGATCTTTTCAATAGTCGCATCCAACGCCGAACACAAGGTCAGGCGCACTTCGCCGACAAACTTCAGAACGAACGTGCCGCTCTGCTCAGCGAACTGGATTCTTCCCGTACTCATTGAAGGTTCCTGCTCAACACCAATAGGGCGATATCATCCGGCATCTCCCCAAGCGTAGCTAATCCGAATCGTTGGCGCAGCCCATCCAGGCTACCACCCGCAGCCTTGACGATTTCAGGCAAGGCCGCCTCTTTATCTTTGAGTGTTCCACCTGGCAAAAGGTCCAGGATGCCATCAGAGAGCAAGGTCAGGCTGAACTGTGGTGGCAACTCCAGGACGTGGTCCTGATAGGTGGCCTCTTCGAACAGCCCCACCGGCAATCCGCGGCCTTCCAGGTAGCGGCTCTGGCCTGGGGTATACAGCACCGGCAACGGTAAATGGCCACCAATGCTGTAAGTCATCAGCCCGGTGTCCTCGTCAATGACACCACCCACCATGGTCACATGCTTGCCCAGCTTGCAGTTGATCAGGCCGCGGTTGATGTGACCGAGCACTTCCGACGGTTTGAAATCACGCAACCTGGAGTTGCGCTTGAATTCAAACAGCAGCCGGGTGGTCATGAACTTCAGCAATACGGTGACGAACGCCGAAGAGGCGCCGTGACCGGAAACGTCTGCCAGGTAGAACGCGATACGTCGCTCATCGACCCGGAAATAATCGGCAAAGTCGCCCGACAAGTACAACGAAGGGATGATCTGGTGCTCGAACGACAGTTCGTCTGCCACCCAGGGGCTTTCTGGCAGCATGTTCATCTGTACTTGGCGCCCAGCGGTCTGGTCTTCCTGCAGCAGGTGCAGGCTGGCTTCCAGCTCGCGGTTGGCGGTTTCAAGCTTTTCCCGGTAGCGCTGGTTTTCCAGCACCAGGCGTGCACGGTCCAGCGCGCGGCGGACCGAATGCTCCAGCACTGCGAGGTCTTCCAGGGGCTTGATCAGGTAGTCCGCTGCGCCCAGGCGCAGCGCTTCTACCGCATCGTTCATCACCCCGGCACCGGATACCACGATCACCGGCAACTCAGGCGCGCGCTCGGTTACCTGGCGAATCAGCTCAAGACCGCCCATTTGCGGCATGCGCAGATCGCAGATGACTAGATCGGGCTGTTCCTGTTCGAAGACCTGCAGGCCCTGCTGGCCATTACTCGCTTGCAGGACACTGAAACCACTGTCTTCAAGGTAGGCGGCTAGACTCGCACGTACGACGTCGTCGTCATCGATTATCAGCAGCGTTGCACTGGTTTTCTGCATGTGGGCAAACGGCGCCAGAATTAGGTTGGCGTAGGTGGCTCGACAAGGCATGAGCACACGTACTGGATTTTCTTCTAGCCACTCTTATAAGAGTTGTAGGACAAGACAGGCTGTCCGACAACTAGCAGAGGTGCCCTCTAAGGCGCAGACGGTACTCCCATCCGCAGGGGGTTTCAAGGGTACGCCGATGCTCGCGGTTGCTCTTTAGTACGGTAAATCACCAGGAGTTATTAGAGGGGCATTTTTCAGTTACCAAAGGGCATATTGTTTACCGCAAAACAAATGCGATTGATTAGTAGTTACACCTCAACTGAACAACGGACATGAAAAAGGCGGCCCAAGGGCCGCCCAATCATTACCGCAACAATTAGAAGTCGTCTTTGACTTCGCCGTCCTTGACCTTGAACTCGCGGTTCTGCAGGTAGGCATTGCGAATGAACACGTACTTGTCGCCACTGATCAGCTTTTCCGCCGACAACAGGCTGGCGCGGGTATCGACAACATCCACGGCCAAGGCGCTGTTGCGGGTCGGCACGTGATCGATGTAGCGGTAGGGTTCGGTGTAGGTATCAGGGTACTTGCCGAGGGCGTCACGCACCGTGCTTGGGCCGAGCAACGGCAGCATCACGTACGGACCACTGCTCACGCCCCAGTAGCCCAGGGTCTGGCCGAAGTCTTCATCGTTACGCTGCAGGCCCATCTTGGTGCCGACATCGAAGAAGCCGCCCAGGCCGAAGGTGGTGTTGATGATCAGCCGTGCGGTGTCGACACCGGCAGCATGCGGCTTGAGCTGCAGGATGTTGTTGGCCAGGTTGGTAACGTCCCCCAGGTTGAGGAACATGTTGTGAATGCCATCTTCCAGAAACTGCGGGGTCACGGCCTGGTAACCCTTGGCCAGTGGCTTGAGTGCGTAGGTATCAACGGTGTCGTTGAAGGTAAAGATCGGCCGGTTAACGCTCTCCCATGGGTCATCTTCGGTTGCCGCCTGAGCTACAGCCAACGGTGCCAACAGCAGGCTGGCACAGACACAGGCCTGGGTCATCCGATTGATCACGCCTGTACCGATCCGACGCATAGAGTTACTCCTCGACAGTCACTGCGCCAGGCCCTAAACGCCCGGCGCTCAAAAAAGGAAACAAGTATAAAGGGTCTGACACTGATAAACAGCCTGACACAAAAGAGGTCACGATTTTGTGAACAACTGTGTTTGTCACCGTCACCAATCTGTAATAGCCCGAGTGTAGCCTGCAGGCTATTTTCAGGGACGTTGCCATGCCTGACTCTCCCGCCTTCACCGCTTTGCTGTTCGGCCTGCGCGGTTGCCTGATCGAAGCCGCCAGCCATCAGCGTCCACACGCTGCGCCCGGTGCGTTACACACCCTCGACTGGTTGAATCAGCTACAAATCCCCTGTGCCTGGATTGACGAGCTGAGCAGCAGCGACGCCGAGCACCTGGCCAGCCCGCTGCCGAACTGGATAAAAGCTCAATATCGCGCCCAAGCCCCCTGGCCTGCGCCCGATGCCTGCTGGCAAGCACTAATGGCCCTGCAGACCCACACCCTGGAAGGCTGTGTATTGATCAGCAGTGAACCCCGCCTGCTGCAATCGGGCCTTAACGCCGGCCTGTGGACCATCGGCCTGGCAACTGACGGCGTGAGCCGCGCCAGCGACTCACCGCAGGAACAAGAGTGCAAGCGCGCCAGGGCAACCCTGCAACTGTTCGCCTTGGGCGTACACTCGGTGATTGACCATCTCGGCGCGCTGGACGACTGCCTGGCCGACATTGGTCAACGTCGCCTGAAGGGCGAAAAACCCTGACACAGGGCCGTTGATCCGGGTCATGCAAAGCATCAGACAGTGGATTACTCTAGTAGGCAGGTATGGACCTTTCAGCCGTTGCCAGGGTCCATGACTATGCCTATTGATAGAGGGAGATACCCATGCCTGCCCGCGAACTGCAAGAGCAACTCAACGCCCTGCGCGAGCAACTGGAGCAAAATCCGCCGCTCTCGCTGGAAGAGCGCGACCAACTGCAGCAGCTGATGCAGCAGATTGAAGCCGAGATGAAACTTGAAGCGGTAACCCCGGACAACAACCTGGTCGATGGCGTCAACCTGGCAGTGGAGCGCTTCGAGGTCGATCACCCAGGCCTGACCGCTACCCTGCGCAATATTGTCCAAAGCCTGCAAAGCATGGGCATCTGAACAACCCTCGCGGGGCACACGCCCCGCGATGATCCAGTGTTACTGGCGAACCAGACGCAGGTTCGGCAAGGTCACCACTTCGGTGCTGCGATACGGGTTGATGTCCAGACCGCCACGGCGCACGTAACGGGCATACACCGTCAGGAACTCAGGGTTGAGCAGGCGCTTGAGGTCCAGGTAGATACGTTCTACGCACTGCTCATGGAAATCCGCATGCTGACGGAAGCTGATCAAGTAGGTCAGCAGGCTGCTGTGATCCAGCGCCGCTCCACGGTAATGCACGGTGACACTTCCCCAGTCCGGCTGACCCGTCACCGGGCAGTTGGATTTGAGCAGATGGCTATGCAGCTGTTCTTCAACGATACGGCTTCTGTCACAGCGCAGTAGTTCAGGCTGCGGTTGTTCATAGTTGCTGATGCTGACATCCAGATCGTCAATGCACACACCCGGCAAGGCAACTACACCCTGCCCTTCAACTTCAGCCAGACTGCGAATCTGCACCGCCACCGGCTTGCCAGCGGCTGCCGAGAGGTCTTTGCTCAGGCAGGCCTGCAATGCAGCCGGGGTTTCGAACACCGTCTGGTTCAGCGAGTTCAGGTAGAGCTTGAACGATTTGGATTCAATGATGTTCGGCGAATCGGCAGGAATCGCGAATTCGCCAATGGCCACCACCGGCTTGCCTGACGGCAACAACCAGGACAATTCAAAGCAGTTCCAGAAGTCGACGCCCTGCCAGGGCAAGGTCTCGGCGCTGACGCCCAACTCGGCCCATTTGGCGGTACGCGGGATCGGGAACAGCAGCGAGGGGGTGTAAGTGGTGATGTATTCGCTGGACTTGCCCAGCGGGGAATGTTCGGCGGCGGGGTGCATGGCTCAAACCTGAAGGACGAAATGTGCCTAGTTTATCGGGTTTGTGCCATGCATTGGGTAATCGCCTGTTATTGGCCGATAGTCAGCTTGCCAACCATGCCAGCCTGATAGTGCCCAGGCACGTTACAGGCAAACTCGATCGGCGTGGCCTGGCTGAACGTCCAGGTCAATTCACCCTGCTTGCCGGGCTCAACCATCACGGTGTTGGGATCGTCATGCTGCATGCCGGCGCCATGTTGCATGCCGCCATGGCCCATCGCCGCGTGGTCCATCTGCCCCATCATGGCGATCATTTCCTTTTGATGTTTGGCATGCATGAGTGCATCGCCCAGGCTGAACTCATGCGCGACCGCGCCTTTGTTGATCAGCACGAAGCGGACGGTTTCGCCCGCCTTGACCTGCAAGCTGCGCGGTTCGTAATACATATCGCCCATCACGATCTCGACGGTGCGATCAGCCTTGGCCGCAGTTGCGGGCGCACCAAAGGCAAACGTAGGCGCCGGGGACGCCACTGCAGGAAGGCTGGACAGCGCCAGGGTGGCGGCGAAAAAAAAGTGTTTCATGTCAGGCCTACTCCAGGATTGCGACAAATCAGCCTTCACTGTAGAAAACCAGCGCTGGCAGCAACCTGACAAAAACATTACAACTTTGTCAGCTTAACCACCCACCCTGTCCGACGCGGTATAACCCCCCGGCAATCCATGTCCAAGAGCCACCACGATGAAACTGCTAATCGTCGAAGACCAGAGCAAAACCGGCCACTACCTGTGCCAAGGCTTGAGTGAAGCAGGTTTTGCCACCGAACTGGCCACCGACGGCAACACCGGTCAACACCTGGCGCTGACTGGCGATTACGACCTGTTGATCCTCGATGTCATGCTGCCTGGCCGCGATGGCTGGCAGATCCTCCAGGCCGTTCGCGCCTCAGGCAGTGAAGTGCCGGTGCTGTTCCTGACCGCCCGCGATGCTGTCGAAGACCGCGTGCACGGCCTGGAATTAGGTGCCGATGACTACCTGATCAAGCCCTTCGCCTTCTCCGAGTTACTGGCACGGGTTCGCAGCCTGCTGCGCCGCGGCAGCAGCCCAACGCAAGAAACCAGCCTGGGGCTTGCCGATCTGCGTCTGGACTTGATCCGCCGCCGGGTCGAGCGTAACGGCCAACGCATCGACCTGACCGCCAAGGAGTTTGCCTTGCTCGAACTGCTGCTGCGCCGCCAGGGCGAAGTGCTGCCCAAGTCGCTGATTGCCTCGCAGGTGTGGGACATGAACTTCGACAGTGACACCAACGTCATCGAGGTGGCGATCCGCCGTTTACGCCTGAAGATCGACGACGGCCACGACCACAAACTGATCCACACCGTGCGCGGTATGGGCTATGTACTTGAAGAGCGGGCGGCCTGATGCGTCGATTGTCCCTTGGTAGCCGCCTGGCACTGCTGTTTGCCGCCTGTACCGCCGCAGTGTCGCTGACCGCCGGGGTGCTGTTCAGCAGTGCCAGTGAACGGCATTTCATCGAACTGGATCAGCAACTGCTCGAAAGCCGCCTGTCGCTATTGAGGCAGATGCTCGAGGGCGTGCATGACCCGGCCAGCCTCTCCCAGCGCTTGCCTGAGCTGCAAAGCGAATTGAGCCATCAGACCGATCTTGCCGTGCGTGTGCGCGGCAGTGATGGCCGGGTGTGGTTCGACAGCCAGGCCAACTTGCCTGACTCGCCGCAGGTGCCGGGGCTGAGCACCGTGCACAGCCCCAACAGCGACTACCGCAGCCTGTGCGTCATGCTCGACAATGACGACCCGCACTCGGCACAGCTGACATTGTTTCTGGACATCACCCACCACCAGCACTTTCTCCAGCGTATGCAGCAACTGATCTGGCTGACCGTCGGCCTCTCGGCCCTGGCCACTGCGCTGCTTGGCGCTTGGGCCGCGCGCAGCGGACTGCGCCCGTTGCGGCAGATGGGTGAAATTGCCTCGAAGGTCTCGGCACGCTCGTTGACCACACGCCTGCCAGAAGGGCAAATGCCGGTGGAGCTGGCTGAGCTGGCGCAAACGGTGAACGCCATGCTCGAACGCCTGGATGATGCCTTCCAGCGCCTGTCGGCCTTTTCCGCAGATATTGCCCACGAACTGCGCACGCCACTGTCGAACCTGCTCACTCACACGCAGGTCACCCTCACCCGCCCACGCGAACTGGACGAGTACCGTGAAGCGCTGCACAGCAACCTTGAAGAGCTGCAGTGGATGGCGCAACTGGTCAACGACATGCTTTATCTGGCCAAAGCCGACCACGGTTTATTGATGCCCAGCCGCCAGCAACTGAAGCTCGAAGAAGAGGCTGATGCCTTGCTTGAGTATTACGCGCCACTGGCTGAGGATGCCGGTGTGACCCTGCAGCGAGAAGGCCAGGCCAACCTGGCAGGCGACCGCCACATGCTGCGGCGCGCCCTGTCCAACCTGCTGGACAATGCCTTGCGCTTCACCCCGGCGCAGGGCGAGATACGGGTCAGCATCGAGCTGCACGGCGCGCAGGTGCGCTTACAGGTTGCCAACACCGGCGGACCGATTGACCCTGCCCTGCTCCCGCGATTGTTCGATCGTTTTTACCGGGCCGATCCGGCGCGCCGTGAAGGCAGCAGTGAACATGCGGGGTTGGGGCTGGCGATTACCCGATCGATAATCCAGGCCCATGGCGGAAGCATTCGTGCCGAGTCGGCGGCGGGATGGACGCGGTTTTTGATTGAATTGCCAGTGGCGTGAACATCATCGCGGGGCAAGCCCGCTCCCACCTGAAATTGCATGCTCTGTGGGAGCGGGCTTGCCCCGCGATCGCTCTTACTCGTAACGCAACGCGTACGCCGGTTCCACCTGCGAAGCCCGATACGCCGGATACAGGGTCGCGAGAAAGCTCATCACCAGCCCGGCACTGCAGATCAGCGCCACATCGCCCCATTGCAGTTCCGACGGCAAGCTGCTGATGAAATACACATCCGAGGTGAAGATGTGCTGGCCGCTGACCCGCTCCAGCCAGCCGACAATCTGGCTGACATTGAGCGCGGCAATCACCCCGAGCACACCACCGATCAAGGTGCCGACAATACCGATCAAGGTACCCTGCACCATGAAGGTGCCCATGATCTGCGCCGGGGTCGCGCCGATGGTGCGCAAGATGGCGATGTCCGCGCCCTTGTCATTGACCACCATGATCAGCGTGGCAATGATGTTGAACGCAGCCACAGCGATGATCATCAGCAACAACAGACCAATCATGGTCTTTTCCATTTTCATGGCACTGAACAGGCTGCCTTGAGTGTGCGACCAGTCATCTGCGCGGTACTGTGCACCCAAGTCCGCTGCGATGGCTTTCGACACTTGCGGTGCGCTGTACAGATCCTTGAGTTTCAGGCGCACGCCCTGCACTTGCCCCGGCTGCCAGCGCTGCATCTGCGCGGCATCGGCCATGTGAATGTAAGCCATCGAGCCATCCAGCTCAGCGCCCACCTTGAACACGCCGACCACATTCAGACGCTGCATGCGCGGGGTGATACCACCCGGAGCGCTGCTCACTTCCGGCACGATCAGGGTCAGCTTGTCACCGACATTCAAACGGAAACGCCGGGCACTGATCTCACCGATCACCACCCCGTACTCCCCCGGCTGCAGCGCCTGCAAGCTGCCCTGGACAATGTGCTGGGCAACGATCGAAACCTTGCCCTCTTCGGCCGGATCGATGCCACTGACCTGAATCGGCTGCATCGCCCCTTTGTAGGACAGCATGCCTTCCATCTCGGTCAATGGCGCCACGGCGAGCACTTGCGGGTTTTTCAGCGCCGCGTCAGCCGCCGGGCGCCAGTCAGCCAGTGGCTGCACGCCGAGAATGCTGGCGTGCGGCACCATGCCGAGAATCCGCGCGCTCATTTCACGCTGGAATCCATTCATCACCGACAACACCACGATCATCGCCAGCACGCCCAGGGACAGGCCGATCATCGAGGTCATGGAGATGAACGAAATGAAATGGTTGCGGCGCTTGGCGCGGGTGTAGCGCGCGCCGATGAAAATTGCCAAGGGTCTGAACATGAACGAAAGCACCCAGGTAAAGAAAAGGAACACGGGGCCCGCCACAATGACGGGCACGCTACTCGGTCAGCTCAGATCGGCACCAGATGCCCGTCTTCCAGACGCAGCACACGGTCCATCTGACGCGCCAGGTTGAGGTCGTGGGTGACCACCAGGAACGCTGTTTGCGAGGAATTGCTCAGCTCCTGCATCAGGTCCTGGATACCTTGTGCGGTGTGATGATCGAGGTTACCGGTAGGCTCATCGAGCATCACCAGCCCGGGACGGTTGACCAAGGCACGGGCAATCGCCACACGCTGGCGCTCACCGCCGGACAGCTCAGCCGGCTTGTGGCTCAGGCGATGGCCCAAGCCTACGCGCTTGAGCAATGCTTCGGCACGCTCACGCGCCTCGGGAATGGCGGTGCGGCCGATCAGCAGCGGCATGCACACGTTTTCCAGCGCGGTGAACTCCGGCAGCAGGTGGTGGAACTGATAAACGAAACCCAATGCGCGGTTGCGCAGCAGGCCACGGGCGCGCTCACCAAGGGCCGACAGTTCTTCACCCGCCAACCAGACACTGCCCTCGGTTGGGGTGTCGAGGCCGCCGAGCAGGTTGAGCAAGGTACTTTTACCCGAGCCCGAACTACCGACAATCGCCACGCGCTCACCGCGGTGCAGCTCCAGCTGCAAACCGGACAACACTTGTACCGACTCCGGGCCTTCCTCGTAGGACTTGCCCAGGTTGCGGCAACTCAGCACTGCTTGATTACTCATGCCCAACTCACTCATAACGTAGCGCCTCCGCAGGCTGGGTGCGTGCCGCACGCCAGGCCGGATACAGGGTGGCGAGGAAACTCAGAACCAATGCCGCGCCGCAGACCATCCACACGTCTTCGGCCATGACCTGGGACGGCAGGTAGTCGATGAAGTACACGTCGGCATTGAGGAACTTGTGGCCGATCAGGGTCTCGAGCCCGGCAATCGCGGCACTGACATTCAGCGCCGCAGCAATACCGACAATGCCGCCGATCAAGGTACCGACCACACCGATAACGGTGCCCTGGACCATGAAAATCGCCATGATCTGCCCGGGGGTAGCCCCCAGGGTACGCAAGATGGCGATGTCGCCTTTCTTGTCGTTGACCACCATCACCAGGGTGGAAATGATGTTGAACGCCGCCACCGCAACAATCAGCAGCAACAGCAGGCCGATCATGGCCTTCTCCATGCGGATCGCCTGGTACAGGTTGCCATGGGTGCGGGTCCAGTCGCGGGCGTAGAACTCGTGTTCCCCGAGTTTCTGCGCGATATCCCAGGCAGCACGCGGCGCCTGGAACAGGTCGTCGAACTTCAGGCGCAGGCCCTGGACCTGATCAGCCTTCCAGCGGTGCAGGCGCGACAGGTCGGACAGATTGGTCAGGCCCAGGTAGCCGTCGATCTCACCGGCACCGACATGAAAGATGCCGACCACGGTAAAACGCTTCATGCGCGGGAACATCCCCGCCGGGGTCACGGTGACCTCCGGGGCCACGAAGGTGAGCTTGTCACCGATGCCCACACCCAATTTAGCCGCGGCCTTGTCGCCGATCATGATGCCGAACTCCCCCGGTGCCAGCGCGTCGAGACGCCCTTGCTGGATGAAGTTGTCGATGATCGAGACTTGCCGTTCCTGGGCCGGGTCGATGCCGTTGAGCAGCACTTTCTGCACCTTGCCTTCATGGGTCAGCAGGCCCTGCATCTGGGTGAAGGGCGCCACCGCCACAACCCGCGGGTTCTGCTTTACTTGATTGGCAAGGGTCGGCCAGTCGTTGATCGGCTGGCCGGTTTCCAGTGTGGCATGGGGCACCATGCCCAATACCCGGGTGCGCATCTCGTGATCGAAACCGTTCATGACCGACAACACCACGATCATCACCACCACGCCCAGGGCGAGGCCGATCATCGAGGTCAGGGAAATGAACGAGACGAAGTGGTTGCGGCGTTTGGCACGGGTGTAACGCGTACCGATGAATACGAAGAGAGGTCTGAACATGTCGGGGCTTGTTCGGATGAAAGAGGAACGTCCTTGTGGCGGGGCTTGAATAGCAGCTTTACACTCAGACCACCGCCGCTACCATGGGTTCGCCATGTCGACATTAGATGAAGAAGATCGCCGCGAATACTACCGTATCGAGGATCGGATCGCACTGGAAATTAGCCCGCTGAGTTCTGCTGAAGCCCTTGGCCCAGACTTGTTGCAAGATGATTCACCACTTTTCAATCTGCTCAGCGAGTTGCACCTGAGCGAATTCGAGTCCCAGCACCTGCTGCGCCAGCTCAGCGACAAGGATCGCACCCTGGCCGCCTTCCTCAAAGCCCAGAACAAACGTATCGACCTGCTCAGCGCTGTAGTCGCGCAAACCCTGCTGGGGCAACTCAGCGCGCCACAGGCGGTGGTGTTGTCCGAAGGCGGTATTGAATTCAACCAGGCCCAACCGATTGCCGCCGACGCCCGTGTTGCCGTGAAGATGGTCTTGATGCCGCAAGCACTAGGCCTGCTGCTGCGCGCCAGGGTCACCCACTGCGACCGCCAGGCGGATGGCCAATACGAGATCGGCACCGAATTCGTCGACATGACTGACGCCCAGCGCCAGTTGCTGGCGCGCTACATCTTGCAACGCCAGGCGCAACAACGGCGCCAGGCGCTGGAACAGAACGCCCCGAGCGCGTCTTGAGTCTCACCTCTTCTTGAAGGAACAAACGTGACCCAGATTTACGGCCACCGCGGCGCCAAGGGCGAAGCCCCCGAAAATACCCTGACCAGCTTCCAACACTGTCTCAAGCACGGCGTGCGCCGCTGCGAGTTGGACCTGCACTTGTCAGCCGACAACGAACTGATGGTGATCCACGACCCAACGCTCAAACGCACCACCGGCCGGCGCGGCAAAGTCGCCGAGCACCTGGCCGCCGACCTGGTCACCTACGATGCGCGCAAGGGTGGCCCGGGCTGGGTTTCGCACAGCCCGATTCCACGGCTGGAAGAATTGTTCGAGAAATGCGACTTCGAGCATTGGCAGCTTGAGGTCAAGAGCGCTTCGCGCACCCGCGCCGTGACCACGGTGCTGGCCATTCGCGAAATGGCCCA
Source organism: Pseudomonas sp. NUPR-001 (assembly GCF_052147955.1). Classification (NCBI taxonomy): domain Bacteria; kingdom Pseudomonadati; phylum Pseudomonadota; class Gammaproteobacteria; order Pseudomonadales; family Pseudomonadaceae; genus Pseudomonas; species Pseudomonas sp. NUPR-001. Next base: position 1,905,086 of record NZ_CP197353.1, on the reverse strand, counting down.
GCAATTCGGCCTGCTCGACAAGATCACCATCACCTCCAGTTCACGGGAAGTGCTGGGCGCGGCTCTTGAACTGACACCGGATATTGCCCGAGGGCTGGTTGCCGAATATGCCTGGCTCGACCCACTGAAGGTCGCCCAGAACTATGGCTGCAGTTTGCTCGCGCTGAACTGGACACTGTGCACCCCTGAACGCCTGATCAAGGCCCAGCGCCAGGGTTTGCACGTGTCGGTGTGGACAGTCAACGAGCCGGCGCTGATGCGCAGACTCGCTGACTTCGGCGTAGACAGCCTGATTACAGACTTTCCCGGTTTGGCCAGCGCCACCCTCGAGAATCGCTGAAATCGGTCTCCCCGGCCGGCTCAGGCCACCGGCCGGAGCCGCTCAAAAAAGCCGGTTGAGGCCGTCGTAGGCCGCTACCCGATAGGCTTCGGCCATGGTCGGGTAGTTGAAGGTGGTGTTGACGAAGTACTTCAGGGTATTGCGCTCACCCGGCTGATCCATGATCGCCTGACCGATGTGAACAATCTCCGAAGCCTGGTAGCCGAAGCAGTGCACGCCGAGGATTTCCAGGGTTTCACGGTGGAACAGGATCTTCAGCATGCCTTGCGGCTCACCGGCGATCTGCGCCCGCGCCATGCCCTTGAAGAACGCTTTGCCGACTTCGTAAGGCACCTTGGCCTGGGTCAGCTCCTGCTCGTTCTTGCCGATCGAGCTGATCTCCGGAATGGTGTAGATACCGGTGGGTACGTCGTTGACGAAGCGCCAGCTGCCGTTATCGACGATGCTGCCAGCAGCCGAACGGCCCTGGTCGTGCGCAGCGCTGGCCAGGCTCGGCCAGCCGATCACGTCACCGGCACCGTAGATGTTCGGCACGTGGGTACGGTAGTTTTCGTCGACTTCGATCTGGCCACGGCTGTTGACCTTGATGCCGATGTTTTCCAGGCCCAGCTTGTCGGTGTTGCCGGTACGGCCGTTACACCAGAGCAAGGCGTCGGCCTTGATCTTCTTGCCCGATTTCAGGTGCAGAATCACACCGTTATCCAGGCCTTCAACCCGCTCGTACTCTTCGTTGTGGCGAACGGTGATGTTGTTGTTGCTGAAGTGGTAGCTCAACGCCTGGGAAATTTCCGAGTCGAGGAAGCTCAGCAACTGGCCACGGTTGTCCACCAGCTCGACCAGTACACCCAGGCCGCTGAAGATCGAAGCGTATTCGCAGCCGATCACACCGGCACCGTAAACGATCAGTTTGCGCGGGGTGTGGCCGAGGCTGAGGATGGTGTCGCTATCGTAGATACGCGGGTGGTGGAAATCGATATCGGCCGGGCGATACGGACGCGAACCGGTGGCGATGATGATGTGCTTGGCCACCAGCTTTTCGACCACGCCGTTAGCACAGACCACTTCAATGGTCTGCTCATCGGCAAAGCTGCCGGTGCCGAAGAATACGTCGACGCGGTTGCGGGCGTAGTAGCCGGTGCGCGAAGCAACCTGCTTGGCGATCACCTTCTCGGCGCTCTTGAGCACGTCCGGGAACGAGAACCAGCGCGGTTCACCAATGGCCCGGAACATCGGGTTGGTGTTGAACTGCATGATCTGGCGAACCGAGTGACGCAGGGCCTTGGACGGGATGGTGCCCAGGTGGGTGCAGTTACCGCCGACCTGGCGACGGGAATCGACCATCGCCACCTTGCGTCCTGCTTTGGCAGCATTCATTGCCGCCCCTTCTCCTGCGGGGCCGGAACCCAGCACCACTACGTCGTAGTTGTAGACAGCCATGCGTACTCCTTCAGAACAGGCCCGGTCGCCACATTGGCGAGCGAGGCTAGATCATGTCGCCAGCGGCGCCATGAAAAAAATTCGGGTGCAGTCTAATCAAGCTTGAACGCCGCGCACATTAACCCTTGGTCGCGTCGTAGGCTAATTTTCTCTGCACTACATGTGTTTTATCGCGGGGCAAGCCCGCTCCCACGGTGGGAGCGGGCTTGCCCCGCGAAGCACTTTCACTCCACCACCTGAGCAAACGCTGGCGTGCTGCGCGAAACGAAACCGTCACCAACCCGGGTCACGAATACCGCGGCGATCCCGTGCCTGAGAGCAAAGTCCCAGCCCTGCTGCGGCCCAAGGATCAACAGCAAGGTGGAATAGCCGTCAGCCATCAACGCCGAACGATCCACTACCGTGACCGCCGCCAGATCGTGTTGTACCGGTCGCCCCAGGCGCGCATCGAAGGTGTGCGAATAGCGTTGGCCATTCTCCTCGAAATAATTGCGATAGTCACCGGAGGTGGAAACACCAAAACCATCGACCACCAGCATTTGCTGGACAATCTGGCGATCTTCGCGCGGCAACTCCAGGGCCACTTTCCAGCCTTGACCATCAGGTTTGCGCCCGACCGCCTTCAGCTCACCCGTGACGTCGACCAGCAAATCCGCGACGCCCAGGGCTTTTAGCCGCTCAATCAGCACGTCCACCGCATACCCTGCAGCAATGCTGTTGAAGTCCACGGCCACCGGCGCATCCTTGCACAACTGCTCACCGACTATGCGCAAATGCCCATGCCCGACACGCGCACGCGCGCTGGCCAACGCCTGTGCATCGGGTACTTTTTCCATTCGCGACTGCGGACCGAAGCCCCACAGATCAAGCAAGGGCTCCACGGTCAGGTCAAACGCACCGTCACTCTGCTGCGCGAGTTGCTCGCCCATACGCACCAGTTCCAGCACCTCAGCGGGCATACGCTGACAGCTATTGACGGGCAAGCGATTGAAGGTTTCGATGGATGAGTCGCCGCGGTAGGTGGAAAAGTGCTTGTCGATACCTTCAAGAACCTCCTCCACCTCGCGCCTGACCCGCTCCGGCGCCGGTCCTTGTGGCGTGCGGACATACTGCACGGTGTAGCTGCTGCCCATGGTCGGGCCGCTGATCCGCTCCAGCGCGTGCTCCTGCCCACAGCCCAGCAGACTCGCCAGCACAACCCCCAAGACTGCCTTGCGCATCCGTCCTCCTGGAATATTCAGGCAAAAAAAACGGGAACCCTGAGGTTCCCGTTTTTCACAACCAAGACAAGCTTAGCGTGGGAAAGCTGGCGGGTTTACACCGGCCATGTCTTCCATCACGCGCACTACCTGGCAGCTGTAACCGAATTCGTTGTCGTACCAAACGTACAGAACAACACGGTTGTCGTTGCAGATGGTGGCTTCGGCATCGACCACACCGGCGTGGCGCGAGCCAACGAAGTCGGTGGATACCACTTCCTGCGAGCTCACGTAGTCGATCTGCTTGTGCAGATCCGAGTGCATGGCCATCTGGCGCAGGTACTCGTTGATCTCTTCGCGGTTGGTGGCCTTTTCCAGGTTCAGGTTCAGGATGGCCATCGACACGTTCGGCGTTGGTACACGGATCGCGTTGCCGGTCAGCTTGCCCTTGAGCACTGGCAGTGCCTTGGCGGCTGCAGTGGCTGCACCGGTCTCGGTGATAACCATGTTCAGCGGCGCGGCGCGGCCACGACGGCTGCCCTTGTGGAAGTTGTCGATCAGGTTCTGGTCGTTGGTGAACGAGTGAACGGTTTCAACGTGACCGTTGACGATGCCGAACTTGTCATTCACAGCCTTGAGCACCGGCACGATGGCGTTGGTGGTGCAGGAAGCGGCGGAGATGATCTTGTCGTCAGCGCTGATGTCGCCGTGGTTGATACCGTGAACGATGTTCTTCAGCGCGCCTTTGCCAGGCGCGGTGAGGATCACGCGAGCGGCGCCCGGGCAAGCCAGGTGCTGACCCAGACCGTCGGCATCACGCCATACACCGGTGTTGTCCACGACCAAGGCGTTTTCGATGCCGTACTGGGTGTAGTCGACTTCGCTCGGGTTCTTGGCGTAGATAACCTGGATCAGGTTACCGTTGGCGGTGATGGTGTTGTTCGCTTCGTCGATGGTGATGGTGCCATCGAACGGGCCGTGAACCGAGTCACGACGCAGCAGGCTGGCACGCTTGACCAGATCGTTCTCGGCGCCTTTGCGCACAACGATGGCACGCAGACGCAGGCCGTCGCCGCCACCGGTTTTTTCGATCAGGATGCGCGCCAGCAGGCGGCCGATACGACCGAAGCCGTAAAGCACAACGTCGGTGCCTTTACGCGCCGAAGCGTTCTGCTGACCAACCACTTCAGCCATTTCTTCACGCACGAACTGCTCGGCGCTGCGACCGTTGCCTTCCAGCTTGAATTTGTTGGCCAGCTTGCCCAGGTCAACCGAAGCGGCGCCCAGTTTCAGCTCGCTCATCGCTTTGAGCAGCGGGAATGTCTCGTGGACAGAGAGTTCGGTTTCGTCGGTTTGGCGATGACGAGCAAAGCGATGCGCTTTGAGGATCGAGATCACCGAGCGGTTGATCAGGCTGCGGCCATAGATCGAGCTCACCACATTGTTATTGCGGTAGAGCTGACCGATAAGCGGGATCATCGCTTCTGCAAGTGCTTCACGATCAATCCACTCACCAAGACACTGGTCGGGCTTCTGAGTCACGGGAACCTTCCACATGTAGGGACAGAAAAAAGGGGCTACATTATGACGCCCCGCAGCCCATCGAGCAATGAGCGCCTGTCGCCGCTCTGTCACTACATGTAATTAGCTGGTGCAAACCTGACAGCACGGGCCTCTGAACGGTACAATTGGCGTCTTTGTCGCAACGCTTGGAGCTCGACCTCCCGTGCCTGTTCTGCGTCTACCGCACCTGCCGGCCACTGCCGGCAAACAAACCTGGGGCAACCTGCCGGGCGCTGCCCTGAGCCTGGCCATTGCCGAAGCCGCCAGCGCCGCCAAGCGCTTCACCCTGCTACTGACCGCCGACAGCCAGAGCGCTGACCGACTGGAGCAGGAGTTGCGCTTCTTCGCGCCTGAGCTGCCGGTACTGCCCTTCCCCGACTGGGAAACCCTGCCCTACGACCTGTTCTCGCCGCACCAGGACATCATTTCCCAGCGGATCTCCAGCCTGTACCGGCTGCCGGAGCTTGATCACGGCATTCTGGTGGTGCCGATCACCACCGCCCTGCATCGCCTGGCGCCAACGCGCTTTCTGCTGGGCAGCAGCCTGGTGCTGGACATCGGCCAGAAACTCGACGTCGAGCAGATGCGCCTGCGCCTGGAGGCCAGCGGCTACCGCTGCGTCGACACGGTCTACGAACACGGCGAGTTCGCCGTGCGTGGCGCACTGATCGACCTGTTCCCCATGGGCAGCAAACTGCCGTACCGGATCGATCTGTTCGACGACGAGATCGAAACCCTGCGCACCTTCGACCCGGAGACCCAGCGCTCGATCGACAAGGTCGAGTCGGTACGCCTGCTGCCGGCCCGCGAGTTCCCGCTGCAAAAAGAAGCGGTCACGCAATTCAAGGCACGTTTTCGCGAACGCTTCGATGTCGACTTCCGTCGCTGTCCGATCTTCCAGGACCTGTCCAGCGGCATTACCCCGGCCGGCATCGAGTATTACCTGCCGCTGTTCTTTGAAGACACCTCGACCCTGTTCGACTACCTGCCCCAGGACACCCAGGTGTTTTCCCTGCCAGGTGTTGAACAGGCGGCCGAACACTTCTGGAACGATGTGCGCAATCGCTATGAAGAGCGCCGCATCGACATTTCGCGCCCGCTGTTGCCACCGGCCGAACTGTTCCTGCCGGTGGAAGACTGCTTTGCCCGCCTGAAAAACTGGCCGCGCGTGGTCGTAAGCCAAGACGATGTCGACAGCGGTGTTGGCCGTGAACGTTTCCCGGCCCAGCCCTTGCCGAGCCTGGCCATTGAAGCCAAAGCCAATCAGCCATTGGCGGCATTGTCGGGCTTTCTCGATCAGTTCCCAGGCCGGGTGCTGTTCACCGCCGAGTCGGCAGGCCGCCGCGAAGTGCTGCTGGAGTTGCTCGAACGCTTGAAGCTGCGTCCGCAAACGGTCGACAGCTGGAGCGCCTTTGTTGCTGGCAAAGAACGCCTGGCGATCACTATCGCACCGCTCGATGAAGGCCTGCTGCTGGACGACCCGGCAATTGCCCTGGTCGCCGAGAGCCCGCTGTTCGGACAACGGGTCATGCAGCGCCGCCGTCGCGACAAGCGCAGCGACGCCAACAACGACGCGGTGATCAAGAACCTTACCGAGCTGCGCGAAGGCGCACCGGTGGTGCATATCGACCACGGCGTGGGCCGCTACCTGGGCCTGGCGACACTGGAAATCGATAACCAGACCGCCGAGTTCCTCACCCTGGAATATGCCGAAGGCGCCAAACTCTACGTACCGGTCGCCAACCTGCACCTGATCGCCCGCTACACCGGCAGTGACGACGCCTTGGCACCGCTGCACAGGCTCGGCTCCGAGGCCTGGCAAAAGGCCAAGCGCAAGGCCGCCGAACAGGTACGCGACGTGGCCGCCGAGCTGCTCGACATCTATGCACGCCGTGCCGCCCGCAAAGGCTACGCCTTCGCTGACCCGTCGGTGGACTACGCCACCTTCAGTGCCGGCTTCCCGTTCGAAGAAACGCCCGACCAGCAAAGCGCGATCGAAGCGGTGCGCGAAGACATGCTGGCAGCCAAGCCCATGGATCGCCTGGTGTGTGGCGATGTTGGTTTCGGCAAAACCGAAGTGGCCATGCGCGCCGCCTTCATTGCCGTGCACGGCGGCCGTCAGGTGGCCATTCTGGTACCGACCACCCTGCTCGCCCAGCAGCACTACAACAGCTTCCGCGACCGCTTTGCCGATTGGCCGGTGACCGTGGAAGTCATGAGCCGCTTCAAGTCGCCTAAGGAAGTTGCGACTGCTGTCGCCGACCTGGCCGAAGGCAAGATCGACATCGTTATCGGCACCCACAAGCTGCTGCAGGACGACGTCAAGATCAAAGACCTGGGCCTGGTGATCATCGATGAAGAGCACCGCTTTGGTGTGCGCCAGAAAGAACAGCTCAAGGCCCTGCGCAGCGAGGTGGATATCCTCACCCTGACCGCCACGCCGATTCCTCGCACCTTGAACATGGCCGTGGCCGGCATGCGTGATCTGTCGATCATTGCCACCCCGCCCGCCCGCCGCCTGTCGGTGCGCACCTTCGTCATGGAGCAGAACAAGAGCACAGTCAAAGAAGCGCTGTTGCGTGAATTGCTGCGCGGTGGTCAGGTCTACTACCTGCACAACGATGTGAAGAGCATCGAGAAATGTGCTGCCGACCTGGCCGAACTGGTGCCTGAAGCGCGCATCGGCATTGGCCATGGGCAGATGCGCGAGCGCGAACTCGAACAGGTGATGAGCGACTTCTACCACAAGCGCTTCAACGTCCTGATTGCCTCGACCATTATCGAGACCGGTATCGACGTGCCGAGCGCCAACACCATCATCATCGAGCGTGCCGACAAGTTCGGCCTGGCCCAGCTGCACCAGCTGCGCGGCCGGGTCGGCCGTAGTCACCACCAGGCCTACGCTTACCTGCTGACGCCGCCGCGCCAGCAGATCACTCCGGACGCCGAAAAGCGCCTGGAAGCGATTGCCAATACCCAGGACCTGGGCGCCGGTTTCGTGCTGGCCACCAACGACCTGGAAATCCGTGGCGCCGGTGAACTACTCGGCGAAGGCCAGAGCGGCCAAATCCAGGCCGTCGGCTTTACCCTGTACATGGAAATGCTCGAGCGTGCGGTCAAGGCCATCCGCAAAGGCACGCAGCCAAACCTCGACCAGCCGCTGGGCGGTGGCCCGGAAATCAACCTGCGCCTGCCTGCGCTGATTCCCGAAGACTACCTGCCAGACGTGCACGCACGTTTGATCTTGTACAAGCGCATCGCCTCGGCGGTGGACGAAGACGGCCTCAAAGACCTGCAAGTGGAAATGATCGACCGCTTCGGTCTGCTGCCGGAACCGACCAAAAACCTGGTGCGCCTGACCTTGCTCAAGCTGCAGGCGGAAAAGCTCGGCATCAAGAAAGTCGATGCCGGCCCCAACGGCGGCAAGATCGAGTTCGAAGCCGAGACCCCGGTCGATCCGCTGGTGCTGATCAAACTGATCCAGGGCCAGCCCAAACGCTACAAGTTCGAAGGCGCCACCCAGTTCAAGTTCATGGTGCCAATGGAACGCCCGGAAGAACGCTTCAATAACCTCGAGGCGCTGTTCGAGCGCCTGACCCCACAATCTGCGTGAAGGAAGACCCATGCGTGCCATTCGCTGCCTGACCCTGCTGCTGGCGTTGTTCACTCCAGCGGCGTTTGCTGAAGGCGTTTATCAGGTTGAAATGCTGCTGGTACGGCAGAACGCCGTTCCGGCGATCACCAGCCAGTTCGCCCCGGAAGACTGGAGCAACGGCGCCCAGGCCATTGCCGCAGGCGATCTGCGCCAGCCGGCATTGACCGAAGAAGCCGCCAAATTGAGCGCTGACAGCCAATACACCGTGCTGCTGCACAAAGCCTGGAAACAGGATGCCGGCAGCGTTGCCATCAGTGACGGCAAAGAACAGTTCGGGCACTTCCCCATCGAGGGCAACCTGAACCTTAAAGAAGAGCGCTTTATCAGTGTCGAGGCCAGCTTCTGGGTCAACCAGTTCGATGGCAACGGCGCCGTCACCCAGAGCGAACAACTCAAGCAAAGCAACAGCACGGTAAAAAATGGAGAACTGACCTTCCTTGACGGCGGCCACCTGGCCCTGCTGCTCAAGGTCAGCAAGCCCTGAAAATGCCCGAGCAACTGATTGACACCCTCCAGCCACAACCACGGTTGTGGCTGGGCAGCATCGAATTCAGCGCCTTCGAACCGCGTAACGGGCGCATGCAGCGCCACATCCAGCACCGCGCAGCGTTGGCCTTTGGTTACGCCGGCGAATACGTGTGCGGCACCAAGAACATCGCCATCGTCAAGCATGAAGCCGAGCAGACCCTGCGCATCCAGCGCCAACCTGCCGCCGAGCGCAGCCTGCGTGAAACGCTGCTGCGCCTGGGCTTCAAAATTGCCACACGCCAGAGCAAGGCGCTGCCGGAAAGCGCGGGTGATCCGTTCGAACTGCCTAACGACAGCGCCTGGCTGCGCTTTGTCCTGAGCGAACTGCCAGCCCTGCGTGAGCAAGGCTGGCAGATTGAGTTTGCCGATGACTTCGCCTTTGACCTGACCCCGGTAGACGACTGGTATGCACATATCCAGGAAGCACCGGAACGCGACTGGTTCGACCTGGAGTTGGGCATTGTGGTCGACGGTGAACGCCTGAGCCTGCTGCCGATTCTGCTCAACCTGCTACGCACTCACCCGGAGTTGCTCAACACCGCACAACTGGCCAAACGCCGCGAAGATGAACAACTGCTGGTGACCATCCCCGGGCACGCGGGAGGGCGCCGCCCACTGCAAGTTGCCCTGCCCTACGGGCGACTGAAACCGGTGCTGGCTACCCTCGGTGATTTCTACCAGCGCGAGCCGGGCGAAATCAGCCTGCGCCTGGCCACCCCTGACGCCACACGCCTGAATGCCCTCGAGGAATTGCCGCTGAGCTGGCAAGGTGGCGACCGGGTGCGCAACCTGGCTGAACGCCTGCGCGACATACGCTTGCAGCCTGCGCAGACCCCGGACGGCCTCAACGCCACCCTGCGCAGTTATCAGCTCGAAGGCCTGAGCTGGATGCAGGCCCTGCGCGAGCTGGACGTCGGTGGCATCCTCGCTGACGACATGGGCCTGGGCAAAACCCTGCAAACCCTCGCCCACCTGCTTACCGAAAAAAACGCCGGACGCCTGACCCGCCCGGCCATGGTGGTTATGCCCACCAGCCTGATCCCCAATTGGCAGGATGAAGCCGCGCGTTTTGCCCCAGGCCTGAAGGTGCTGGCCCTGCAAGGCGTCGGCCGACGCAAGCACTTTGACCAGCTGCAGGATTACGACCTGCTGCTGACCACCTACGCCCTGTTGCCCAAGGACCTGGAACACTTCAAGGGCCTGGTGTTTCATGTGCTGATTCTTGACGAAGCGCAGTACATCAAAAGCCCAGGCAGCAAGGCCGCCCAGGCCGCGCGCCAGCTCGAAGCGCGCCAACGCCTGTGCCTGAGCGGCACACCGCTGGAAAATCATCTGGGCGAACTGTGGTCGCTGTTTCACTTCTTGCTGCCCGGCTGGCTGGGCGACGCCAAAGCCTTCAACCGCGACTACCGGGTGCCGATTGAGCGTCAGGGCAATGATGAACGCCTGCAGCACCTCAACGCACGGATCAAACCCTTCCTGCTCAGGCGCACCAAGGAACAAGTCGCCACTGAACTGCCAGCGAAAACCGAGATGGTTCACTGGGTCGAACTCAGCGATGCCCAGCGCGATGTTTACGAAACCATGCGCCTGGCCATGGACCAGAAAGTCCGCGCGGAAATCACCCGCAAAGGCGTCGCCCGCAGCCAGATCATCATCCTTGAGGCGCTGCTCAAGCTGCGTCAGGTGTGCTGTGACTTGCGCCTGGTCAACAGCCAGGCATCAACCGCCCGCAGCGCTCACTCAGGCAAGCTGGCGAGCCTGATGGAAATGCTTGAAGAGCTGCTTGCCGAAGGGCGGCGCGTGTTGCTGTTCTCGCAATTCACCAGCATGTTGCGCTTGATCGAGGCTGAGCTGCAGCAACGCGCCATCGCTTATGCCCTGTTGACGGGCGAAACCCGTGATCGCCGGGCGCCGGTGCACGACTTCCAGAGCGGGCGCTTGCAGATCTTCCTGATCAGCCTCAAGGCTGGAGGTGTCGGTCTGAACCTGACGGCCGCCGACACGGTGATCCACTTTGATCCCTGGTGGAATCCGGCGGCTGAAAACCAGGCCACCGACCGCGCCTATCGCATCGGCCAGGAAAAACCGGTGTTCGTGTACAAGCTGATTACCCGCGGCACGGTGGAAGAGAAAATCCAGCAGTTGCAGCAGGAGAAGTCAGCGCTGGCGGCCGGGGTGCTGGATGGTAGGCAGGCTGGGGATTGGCGTTTGGCGGCAGAAGATATTGATGCGTTGTTTGCGCCGCTGCCGGGCAAGCGTAAAGCGTCGAAAACAGGGTGATTGTATCGCGGGGCAAGCCCGCTCCCACCGACCGCGGCAGGAGCGGGCTTGCCCCGCGATTTCAATCAACCAACTGAGCCTCTTTCAACGCCCCCAGCGCCTCCAGCCAACGCGGCTGCTGGCGGTAATCGGTACGTGCAAAACCCTGCCCGCGCATGTGCGCAATACGCGGCGAAGGCTTGACCTTCAGGCGCTGCGCCGCGCTCAACGCCAGCTCCGCTGCGGCCCGGTCATTGCACACCAACCCCATGTCACAACCGGCGCTCAACGCCGCCTCAATGCGGCTGGCGGCATCACCTACTACATGGGCACCGGCCATCGACAGGTCATCACTGAAGATAACCCCGTCAAAGCCCAACTCACCGCGCAGAATGTCTTGCAGCCAACGCCGCGAGAAGCCTGCAGGTTGATTGTCGACCTGCGGATAGATCACATGGGCTGGCATCACCGCTGCCAACTGACCGCTCAGGCGCGCAAAGGGCACCAGATCAACGGCGCGGATCTGCTCCAGGCTGCGCTCGTCGGTCGGGATGGCAACGTGGGAATCAGCTTCAGCCCAACCGTGCCCGGGGAAGTGCTTGCCGCATGCCGCCATGCCAGCAGCGCTCATGCCGCGAATGAACGCACCTGCCAGCGCAGTAGCGCGCTGCGGATCACCCTCGAACGCACGGCTACCGACCACCGCGCTGCGCTGGTGATCCAGGTCCAGAACCGGGGCGAAACTCAGGTCCAGACCCACGGCCAACACTTCAGTGGCCATCAACCAACCGCACTGCTCGGCCAGGTACTCGGCGTTGTCGTTATCGGCAATCGCGCGCATCGCCGGCAAACGCACAAAGCCCTGACGCAGACGCTGCACCCGACCGCCCTCTTGATCCACCGCCAGGATCAGGTCCGGGCGAATGGCGCGAATCGAGGCGGTCAGTTCACGCACCTGACGTGGGCTTTCGATGTTGCGTGCGAAGATGATCAGGCCGGCCACTTCGGGTTGGCGCAGCAACTGACGATCTTCTGCAGTCAGCCAGGTACCGGCGATATCTACCATCAGGGAGCCTTGCAGGCTGGCACTCATATTTGATCCTTCAGTTCAGGGGCATATTGGCCCATTGAGGGCATGCGGCTTGTGCGATCAGCACCCGGCAATGCACCGGCACCCGCTCAAACAGGTGCAACAGGTCAGCATTGCGCAGGCGTACGCAGCCATGGGACAACGGCACACCCAAAGGTTCGCAGTCGGGCGTGCCATGCAGATAAATGTAACGACGGAACGTGTCGACTTCGCCCATGCGATTCAACCCTGGCTCGCAACCACTGAGCCAGAGGATACGGCTGAGGATCCAGTCGCGACCGGGATGTTGCATGTGCAGAGAAGGTGTCCATATCTCGCCGGTCCAGCGCCGCCCGCGCAGCACTGCACCTTGCGGTAAGCCGGCACCGATCTTCGCCCGCACCTGGTGCAGGCCGCGTGGCGTACACCCGGAACCGTTGCGCTCACCCGCCCCCTTCACGGCAGTGGACACCGGCAAGCGCAGGCACAACTGCCCCTGGGAAAACCCATAGAGGCATTGATCGGCAAGGGATATGTGCAGTAAATCCAGACTGGGCATGAGCGCTAGCTTAGCCGATGCGGCCCGCCGCGCCCAGCCATGCTAGGCCTTGGCGGTGGCTGTCGTGCTCGACGATTTACTGCGCGGGCGCAGTTGCGCAGCGGCCATGGCTTCATCGGTGACACCGCTGTCGGCACGCATGCCAGCAGCCAGGAACGGCACCATCAGGCGCATGACCTGCTCGATCGAGGTGTTGACGCCAAAATCGGTCTCGGCAATGGCGCGCAAGGCTTTAATCCCGGACATGCTGAATGCCGCCGCGCCGAGCATGAAGTGCACACGCCAGAACAGCTCGATCGGTGGGATACGCGGCGCGGCCTCATTGACCAGCAACATGTAGCGACGGAACACCTTGCCGTACATGTCTTCGAGGTAACGGCGCAAATGCCCCTGGCTCTGACTGAACGCCAGGCCCAGCAGGCGCATGAAGATCGACAGATCGTTACCGCTGCGCGGCTGCACGACCAGCGCCTGCTCAACCAGGATCTCCAGCAGCTCTTCAAGACTGGGTTTGTGTTCGGGGCGCGCCTGACGGCGTTCCAGCTCGCGCTCGAGACTGGTGCAGAAAGGGCCGAGAAAGCGCGAGAAGACCGCCTGGATCAGCGCCTTCTTCGAACCGAAATGGTAATTCACCGCTGCCAGGTTGACGCCGGCCTTGCTGGTGATCAGCCGTAATGAGGTTTCGGCAAAACCTTTTTCCGCGAACAACTGCTCGGCAGCATCGAGAATGCGTTCAACGGTTTCCGACTGGGCCATGACTACTCCGCCTGACAAACACTTGTTTGAAACATACGTTTCAAAGCGGTGATTTGTCAAGTCTGTGCAGGCGTTTTGCGGCTATACGGTCAGCTATTAAATCACAGCTGCAGGCCGCGTGCTGCAAGCGCTTGACGCCCCACCCCGGTTTTTCTTCAAGCATGGCGCTTGCAGCTCAACGCTTACTGTATATAATTACAGTCACTGTATAAAAAGACAGAGCGATCAATATGCTAAAACTGACGCCACGCCAAGCTGAGATTCTGGCTTTCATCAAGCGCTGCCTGGAAGACAACGGCTTCCCGCCTACCCGTGCGGAAATCGCCCAAGAGCTGGGTTTCAAGTCGCCTAACGCCGCCGAAGAGCACCTCAAGGCCCTGGCACGCAAGGGCGCAATCGAGATGACCCCAGGCGCCTCGCGCGGCATTCGCATCCCTGGCGTCGAGGCCAAAACCGAAGATAGCGGCCTGCCGATTATCGGCCGGGTTGCAGCCGGCGCCCCCATCCTCGCCCAGCAGCACATCGAAGAGTCCTGCAACATCAACCCGGCCTTCTTCCACCCCAGGGCCGACTATCTGTTGCGCGTAAACGGCATGAGCATGAAAGACGTCGGTATTGTCGATGGCGACTTGCTTGCCGTGCACACCTGCCGCGAAGCCCGTAATGGCCAAATCGTGGTCGCCCGCCTGGGCGACGAGGTAACGGTCAAGCGCTTCAAGCGAGAAGGCAGCAAGGTCTGGCTGATTGCTGAAAACCCCGAGTTCGCCCCCATCGAAGTCAACCTGAAAGAGCAGGAGCTGGTGATCGAGGGCTTGAGTGTCGGCGTTATTCGCCGATAAAAGGAGGCGTCATGCAGTTCCCCCACGCACCACAGCAAGCACAATTGCCCCTGTTCGAAGCGTTCCTGGCCCAGCCAGTGCTGCCCGGACTGAAAACCGCCAAGCCTGCGCCCCACCCTGGCGCCGCTCAGGTTTTCAGCGAACTGTCCTTGCGTGGCGCGCTGGGCAGCTGCCAGAGCCTGCTGGCTCCCATGCTGCGTGAACTGAGTGAATTGAGCGAAGAACAGGACGAGCGCTGGCTCACCCTGATCGCCCCACCCGCCAGCCTGACCCAGGCATGGTTACGTGAGGCGGGCCTTAACCGCGAACGCATCCTGCTGCTGCAGCCACGCGGCAACCAGAGCGCTTTGCAACTGGCCTGCGAAGCCTTGCGCCTGGGCCGCAGCCATACCGTGGTCAGCTGGTTGAACACCGTCAACAGCAGCACCCGCCAGCAATTGAGCAACGCCGCACGCGCAGGAGATGCGCAAAGCCTGAACATCCGCCTGGGCTGATATTCAGGAGCACTATTGATTGGTTTAGCCAGGCTTCCTCAGGACGAGGAAGCCATGCAGCGCGATCAATGCAGGACGCGTGGTCCGTCGTCTCGCTCGATTTCGCCTTCCACCAGCTTGCCGGCCATCTGCACGCCAACACTGAGCATGGCCTTGGCCACTTCGACGTGCTGCCCCTGCAGGAAGGCCTTGGCGTCCTCGGAGAAATCCAGGGTTACCAGGGAGCCTTCGTCCTCGGCACGGCGCAGCTCGATCCGGCCATCAGGTAACTCGACAATTTCTAAAAAGGACGTTGGCATAAGGGGCTGTTCTCCACGAAAGGCGGTTATTGTACCAGCGAGTGCCTCAATCAGCACTCACTCAGGCCTTCGCGAAAACGAACAGTCAGGCCCTTGAGGTTTTGCCGCCAGCTTTCCAATTCTTCCCGTGAAAGCGGCTGCGCTTCAGGCTCATCAAGGCTCACCGCCTGAATCAGCGGCTGGGTAACATCGCTTTTCGGTGCTTTTTTCGCGACCGGCGGTCGGAACAAATCGGCATAAGCCACCAGCAGCTGCGCCAGCCAGGTCTCACGTTGTTCGGCCAACTCAACCAACTCGGCCATTTCTGGAATGGCCACTGCGTCGAGCACATCACGGGTCAACAGCAGTTCTGCACGCGGCGCTACCGCCTGTGGCAAGCGGTAAAAACCGGCAATCTCGTGACAAAGCCCCAGTAAGGCACCGTAGAGGTGGAACAGCGCCGACTCACGCTCGGCCTGAATCAGCGCCTGGGCATTCATCGCCCGGCTCTCTTGCGCCTTGCCCATGGCGTCGAGCGCCAGGCCTGCGAAGTAAATCTTCTGGTTGGTGCGGGTATAGAGTTCCTGGGCCATCTGGATGCCCTCCGAAAGGCTGCAAGGCGGTCTATCAATCTACACTACTTCATCGCGGGGCAAGCCCGCTCCTACAGGTTATTGGTGCCCTGTAGGAGCGGGCTTGCCCCGCAACTCGGTCAGCGCTTGTCTTCAACCTTCCAGGCATTACCGTCGTAGAAGGCGCGCCAGCCAGTCGGCTTGCCGTCAACCTCGGTCTGCACGTACTGCTCCTTGGTTTTACGGCTGTAGCGAATCACCGCCGGGCGACCGTCCGGGTCTTTTTTCGGCGCTTCGCAGAGGAAGTGGTACTTCGGATCGATTTCGTCCTTGTGCGGAATGATCTCGATCACCAACGGCGCACGGGTCTCACGGTTTTTCGGGAACTGGCTGGCCGCCAGGAACAACCCCGAAGCACCGTCACGCAGCACATAGGTGTCGTTGACCTTTTCGCACTTGAGTTCCGGCATCTTCACCGCATCCATCTTCGGCGGTGCCGCTTCGCCGCTCTTGAGCAGCTTGCGGGTGTTCTTGCATTCGGCATTGGTGCAACCGAAGAACTTGCCGAAGCGACCGGTTTTGAGCTGCATTTCACTGCCGCACTTGTCGCACTCCAGGCTCGGCCCTTCGTACCCCTTGATGCGGTAGCTACCCTCTTCGATTTCATAGCCGGTGCAATCCGGGTTGTTACCGCAGATGTGCAACTTGTGCTTTTCATCGAGCAGGTACGCGTCCATTGCCGTGGAGCAGATCGGGCAACGGTGCTTGTTGAGCAGCACACGCGATTCCGATTCACCCTCGTCATCAGCGGCAATTTCATCACCCGGCACCAGGTTGACCGTGGCCTTGCAACGCTCTTTGGGCGGCAGGCTGTAACCCGAACAACCGAGGAACACACCGGTGGACGCGGTACGGATCATCATTGGCCGCCCGCAATCCTTGCACGCGATGTTGGTCAGGGTCGGCTGGTTGGCACGCATGCCTTTCTCGCCATCTTCAGCCAGCTTGAGCTTGGTGCTGAAGTCACCATAGAACTCATCCAGAACGTTTTTCCAGTCGCGCTCGCCCTGGGCAACGTCATCGAGATTCTCTTCCATGCCGGCGGTGAAGCCGTAGTCCATCAGATTGGAGAAGCTCTCAGACAGGCGCTCGGTGACGATATCGCCCATCTTTTCCGAATAGAAACGACGGTTGTGCAGGGTCACATAGCCGCGATCCTGGATCGTCGAAATGATCGCTGCATAAGTGGAAGGACGGCCGATACCGCGCTTTTCCATTTCCTTGACCAGGCTGGCCTCGGAGTAACGTGCAGGCGGCTTGGTGAAATGCTGGCTCGGATCAAGCTGAATCAGCTTGAGCACTTCGCCCTGGTTCATTTCCGGCAATACGTCGTCATCACCTGGCTTGCTCTGCTGTGGCAGCACGCGGGTGTAACCGTCGAACTTGAGGATACGGCCCTTGGCACGCAGCTCGAAGTCGCCGGCAGTGACACTGACGGTGGTCGACAAGTACTGCGCCGGTGGCATCTGGCAGGCGAGGAACTGGCGCCAGATCAGCTCGTACAGACGCTCGGCATCGCGCTCCATACCACTGAGCTTGGTCGGGTGCGTGTTGACGTCAGATGGACGAATGGCTTCGTGCGCTTCCTGAGCCCCCTCTTTGCTGCCGTAGACAATCGGCGCTTCAGGCAGGTATTTCTTGCCGAACTCGCTCTCGATGTAGCTGCGGGCCATTTCCACTGCATCGGTCGAGAGGTTGGTCGAGTCGGTACGCATATAGGTGATGTAGCCCGCTTCGTACAAGCGCTGAGCCATCATCATGGTTTTCTTTACCCCGAAGCCCAGGCGGTTGCTCGCGGCCTGCTGCAAGGTCGAGGTAATGAACGGCGCCGACGGCTTGCTGCTGGTCGGGCGGTCTTCACGCTTGGCAACGGTGTAGCTGGAAGACTTGAGCTTCTCCAGCGCCGCCATGGCCTGGGCTTCGTTGAGCGGCTTGAACGCCTCACCCTTCTCACGGGCCACTTCGAAGCGCACTTTGGCGTCCTTGGCGGTGCCCAGGTCAGCATGCACTTCCCAGTACTCTTCCGGGATGAACGCGCGAATTTCACGCTCACGCTCGACCACCAGCTTCACCGCGACCGACTGTACGCGACCGGCAGACAGGCCACGGGCGATCTTGGCCCACAACAGTGGCGAAACCATGTAGCCCACGACACGGTCGAGGAAGCGACGGGCCTGCTGGGCATTGACCCGGTCGATGTCCAGCTCGCCCGGCTGCGAGAAGGCTTCCTGAATGGCCTTCTTGGTAATTTCGTTGAACACCACACGCTTGTAGCGGCTGTCGTCACCACCAATGGCTTCGCGCAGGTGCCAGGCAATGGCTTCCCCCTCGCGATCCAAGTCGGTTGCGAGATAGATGGTGTCGGCGTCTTTGGCCAGACGACGCAGTTCTTCGATGACCTTTTCCTTGCCTGGAAGGATCTCGTACTTGGCTTTCCAGCCGTGGTCCGGATCAACCCCCATGCGCGCAACCAGTTGCTTGCGGGCCTTTTCTTTTGGCGACAAAGCTGGCGCCTCGCCCGCAGCGGCCTTGCCACGCTTGGCAGCAGGCTCCTTATTGGCGCTGGCCGAACCGCTGGTGGGCAGGTCGCGGATATGGCCGATACTCGACTTCACCACGTACTGGCTGCCCAGGTACTTGTTGATGGTCTTGGCCTTAGCCGGGGATTCCACAATGACCAGCGATTTGCCCATGGATCGGAAAATTCCTGAATACTGAAAATAAAAACACGGCAGGTACCTGACGCGGCACCGCTATATATAGTGGCAACAGAGTGAGGTCAAGCTTGACGCAATAGCTGCTCAGGCGCCGGAGGAGGAAACTGCTCGGCCTCAGGCGTGATCAAAGCAAAGCGCGGTACGCACTTCCCGTCAACCTCAACCGTCTCGGTAAACATCGTCAACGGACGCAACCAGCAGCTGAAATCGCCATAAAGCGTCTGGTAAACCACCATCCATTCCTCGGTTTCAGAATGGCGCGCCGTACCGAACACACGATACTCAGGCCCCTTGTAATGCCGGTATATGCCTGGCTGTATCTGCATGTTGCTCACCCTCTTGAAAAAAATTTCTACAAAAACAAAAACCGGGGCACCAGGCCCCGGTTTCCATCCGCAAAACGCTTAAACGCGTTCGAAGACGGTGGTAATACCTTGGCCCAGGCCGACGCACATGGTCGAAACGCCGAAGGTCCCGCCATTCTGCTTCATGACGTTGAGCAGGGTGCCGGAAATCCGTGCGCCCGAGCAACCGAATGGGTGACCCAAAGCGATGGCGCCGCCGTGCAGGTTAACCTTCTCATCCATCTTGTCGAGCACTTTCAGATCCTTGAGCACTGGCAGGGCCTGTGCAGCGAAGGCTTCGTTGAGCTCGAAGAAGTCGATATCGGCGATGGTCAGGCCTGCACGCTTGAGCGCTTTCTGGGTCGCAGGCACCGGACCATAACCCATGATTGCCGGGTCGACACCCGCCACAGCCATGGAACGGATCACGGCCAGCGGCTGGATACCCAGGTCCTGGGCGCGCTGGGCCGACATCACGATCATGCACGAAGCACCGTCAGTGATCTGTGAAGACGTACCGGCTGTTACCGTACCCCCTTTCGGGTTGAACGCTGGCTTCAACGCCGCCAGGCTTTCCAGGGTGGTGTCCGGGCGAATGGTTTCATCGTAGTCGAAGACCTTGAGGAAGCCGTTCTCGTCGTAACCCTGCATCGGGATGATCTCATCCTTGAACTTGCCTTCGACAGTCGCCTTGTGGGCGAGCTGATGCGAACGCAAGCCGAACAGGTCTTGCTGCTCACGGCTGATGCCATGCATCTTGCCGAGCATTTCGGCGGTCAGGCCCATCATGCCCGACGCCTTGGCGGCGTACAGCGACATGTGCGGGTTCGGATCGACGCCGTGCATCATGCTGACGTGGCCCATGTGCTCTACACCGCCAACGACGAAGACATCACCGTTACCGGTCATGATGGCTTGTGCCGCAGTGTGCAGGGCGCTCATGGACGAGCCACACAGACGGCTGACGGTCTGGCCGGCCGCCGTGTGCGGGATCTGAGTCATCAGCGATGCCATACGGGCGATGTTCCAGCCCTGCTCCAGGGTCTGGTTTACGCAGCCCCAGATGACGTCTTCAACTTCGTTTGGATCGACCTTGGTGTTGCGCTCCAGCACCTTGCTGATCAGGTGCGCGGACATGTCTTCGGCACGGGTGTTGCGGTGCATGCCACCCTTGGAGCGGCCCATTGGCGTGCGACCGAAGTCGACAATCACCACGTCTCTTGGATTCAGGCTCATATATTCTCTCGCTCTTTATCGTTGGGCGCTTAACCGAAGAAGCTCTGACCGTTTTTGGCCATTTCACGCAGCTTCGCGGTGGGGTGATACAGCGGACCCAGATCGGCGTATTTGTCTGCCAGGGCAACGAATTCGGCTACGCCGATCGAATCGATGTAGCGCAGTGCGCCGCCACGGAACGGAGGGAAACCAATGCCGTAGACCAGGCCCATATCGGCTTCTGCGGCGGTTTCAACGATGCCGTCTTCCAGGCAACGAACGGTTTCCAGGCACAGCGGCACCATCATCCAGTTGATGATGTCTTCGTCAGTGACTTCACGCTGTTCGTAGACAACTGGCTTGAGCACTTCAAGCACTGCAGCGTCAGCGACTTTCTTCGGCTTGCCGCGCTTGTCGGTTTCGTAGGCGTAGAAGCCTTTGCCATTCTTCTGACCCAGGCGATTGGCTTCATACAGCGCATCGACAGCCGAACGGCGGTCGTCTTTCATGCGATCCGGGAAGCCTTCAGCCATGACGTCACGACCGTGGTGACCGGTGTCGATACCGACCACGTCCATCAGGTAGGCCGGGCCCATCGGCCAACCGAATTTTTCCATGACCTTGTCGATGCGCACGAAGTCGACACCGGCACTGACCAGCTTGGCGAAACCGCCAAAGTACGGGAACAGCACGCGGTTGACCAAAAAGCCCGGGCAGTCGTTGACCACGATCGGGTTCTTGCCCATTTTCTTGGCGTAGGCAACGGTGGTGGCAACCGCCACATCGCTGGACTTCTCGCCACGGATAACTTCTACCAGCGGCATCATGTGCACCGGGTTGAAGAAGTGCATGCCGACAAAGTTTTCCGGGCGTTTGAGCGCCTTGGCCAGCAGGTTGATGGAGATGGTCGAGGTGTTGGAAGCCAGAATGGCGTCTTCCTTCACCTGGCCTTCCACTTCAGCCAGCACGGCTTGTTTGACCTTCGGGTTCTCGACCACTGCTTCAACGACGATGTCGACATTGGCGAAGTCGCCATAGGACAAGGTCGGGCGAATCGCGTTGAGCGCTTCAGCCATTTTCGCCGGGGTCAGACGGCCTTTTTCAACGCGTTTGCCGAGCAGCTTGGAGGCTTCGTTCAAGCCCAGCTGGATGGCGCCTTCGTTGATGTCCTTCATCAGGATCGGGGTACCTTTGACCGCCGACTGGTAGGCGATACCGCCACCCATGATGCCCGCACCGAGCACCGCCGCCTGCTTCACGTCATGCGCGATTTCGTCGTGGGCTTTGGCCTTGCGCTTGAGCTCCTGGTCGTTGAGGAACAGACCGATCAGGCTCTCGGCAACCGAAGTCTTGGCCAGCTTGACGAAGCCAGCAGCTTCGACTTCCAGCGCCTTGTCACGGCCGAAGTTGGCCGCTTTCTGGATGCTCTTGATCGCTTCAACCGGCGCCGGGTAGTTCGGGCCCGCTTGACCGGCAACGAAACCTTTGGCGGTTTCGAACGACATCATCTGCTCGATGGCATTGAGCTTGAGTTTCTCAAGCTTGGGCTGACGCTTGGCCTTGTGATCGAACTCGCCACTGATGGCGCGCTTGATCAGGTCCAGGGCAGCGGCCTGCAGCAGTTCTGGGGCGACCACAGCGTCGACTGCACCGACTTTCAGGGCATCTTCAGCGCGGTTTTCCTTACCGGCGGCAATCCACTCGATGGCGTTGTCGGCACCGATGATACGCGGCAGACGCACAGTACCGCCGAAGCCCGGGTAGATACCCAGCTTGACTTCCGGCAGACCGATCTTGGCGTTGC
Organism: Pseudomonas sp. NUPR-001; assembly: GCF_052147955.1. NCBI lineage: Bacteria > Pseudomonadati > Pseudomonadota > Gammaproteobacteria > Pseudomonadales > Pseudomonadaceae > Pseudomonas > Pseudomonas sp. NUPR-001. The sequence goes on along the minus strand of NZ_CP197353.1, from coordinate 1,883,395 downwards.
TGGACATCACCCGGTAGTCGGCAGCCAGGCACATCTCCAGACCACCGCCCAAGGCGATGCCATTGATCGCGGCGACAGTCGGAACGGCCAGGTCTTCGAAGTCACTGAAAATCCGGTTGGCTTCCAGGTTGCCGGCGACCAGTTCGGCCTCGGGCAGCTTGAAGTTGTCGACAAACTCGGTGATATCCGCGCCGACGATGAAGACGTCCTTGCCACTGCTGACAATCACGCCTTTGATCGATGCGTCGGCCTTGATGGTGTCTACAGCCTGACGCAATTCGTTCAGGGTAAGACGGTTGAACTTGTTAACGGACTCACCCTTGAGGTCGAACTTCAGTTCGACGATGCCGCTTTCAAGAGCCTTAACCGTGATGGCTTTACCTTCGTAAATCATCAACTGATCTCCACGATATGGAAGCTGAACTGTACACGCCAATCGCTGGTGAAAGACCCGGCTGGCCGTTAGCCATGTGTTGCCGAACCTTGCGCCAGGCACACCCGTCAGCGCGATAGTCGGGATTCTGTAAGAGCATTCTGACAATACAAACGCTCAATTCATACGCCCGTTTGATTTGGGTATGCACACATTCAACGAAAAGGTCGCCGTTGTCAAATACCCGAAAGCGGCCTGAAAACGCGACTTTGCGGTCACTTTCTGTCGAGCACGGGCAAACACGGGCATCGGTGATTGAGCCGTATTCATAGCAACGATAGTGGTTAAAGACTTACACGCTCAAACGCCCGATCAACGCCAGGCAGGTGTAAATAAAAAGACACGAAAAATCGCAAGCAGCGGTGAGCCCGCTACACTGGGAGGAGATCAAGACTTGAACCGGCCTGCCTGGCCCGCCTGCCCGATGCGTATATCGGGCTTTTTATTGCTGCCTCGCGATGCTGTGTGGCTGACAGCCCTCAATCGCGGGGCAAGCCCGCTCCTACACAAAATGTTTGAGGCGGATTGCCCGAGATCAGGCCAGGGTTTTCAATACTGCGGCAATATCCTGCAATACAGCCGGCTCGCCACGCTCCCCCCAATACAGCGCGACCATCTGTGGGCCCGCTTCGACCTTGTAAACACTTTCTGGCAAACGTGCGAGTTGCTCAGCGTGCACAGGATCGGCGCAAGGTTCGCGCCATTGGTTAAGCCAGGTACCCGGCGTGGTTTGCCAGTAACTCCAGGTGTCTGCCCTGCCCTGACGGCGCGGCCGCACGTACTGGGCACAGGGGCTTGGCGGCTCCTTCGGCAACCAGTGTGGCCACTGCTGTGGCGCCAGTTGCATGGTCAAACCCATGCGCCGGGCTTCCATACGCAGCGCCATCCGACCACTCTGATTGCGCGAAGGTCGCAACCAGGCCAGGGGACTGAGAATCAGCGCAAGGATTGACACCACCACCCAGACCGTCATATCTGTTATTCCCATAAAGCGTTTTAAATGAGCTGGTTAGCCGAGGTTCCCAGCGATCAGCCCGAAACCGACCATACTTGAACTATCGCGACTGTCAGGAGAGCCTCTCATGCCCTACGAACACATTCTGGTTGCCGTCGACCTGACCGAAGAATGCGACCCGGTCATCAAACGCGCCATGACACTGGCCGCGCCGACACAGACCAAGGTGTCGCTGGTACACATCGTTGAACCCATGGCCATGGCCTTTGGTGGTGACGTACCGATGGATCTGTCACAGCTGCAACAGCAACAGTTCGACCAGGCCAAAGAGCGCATGGACCGCCTGTTCAACAAGTACCCTGAGATCCACCGTGGCGATTCACACCTGACCTACGGCCAGCCACGCCAGGAGATCCATCAACTGGCCAAGGATCAGAACTGCGACCTGATCGTGGTCGGCAGCCATGGCCGCCACGGTCTGGCACTGCTACTGGGCTCCACCGCTAACGACGTACTGCACGGCGCACCGTGCGATGTGCTGGCCGTACGCCTGCTGAAAACCCCGTAAGCCGAACGACTGTGGGAGCGGGCTTGCCCCGCGAAGCGATGTGGCTGGCACACCGCAATCGCGGGGCAAGCCCGCTCCCACAGGTCCCACCTTAGCTGTCGAGTTCAGCCCAGCGCTCCACCAGCACATCCAGCTCAGCCTGCATCTGCTCCAGGCGCGCCAGCACGGCGGAGGTCTGGTCGATTGGACGCTGGTAGAACGCCGGATCGGAAATCTCTTCCTGCACCGCGGCCATCTGCTGTTCCAGCGCATCGATCTGGCCCGGCAACGCTTCCAGCTCACGCTGCAGTTTGTAGCTGAGCTTTTTCTTCGGTGCCTCGGCGACCGCAGCAGGGGCTGCGACCGGCGCAGGGGCAACGGCTTCAACCACTGCGGTATTGAGTTCCGACTTGCCCGATTTGCTTTCGGTGACACCGAGCAACTTCGGCGAACCGCCCTGACGAATCCAGTCCTGATAACCACCGACGTATTCGCGGACCTTGCCCTCGCCTTCAAAGACCAGGGTGCTGGTTACCACGTTGTCGAGGAAGGCCCGGTCGTGGCTGACCATCAGCACGGTGCCCTTGAACGCCGACAGCACCTCTTCGAGCAGTTCCAGGGTCTCGACGTCGAGGTCGTTGGTAGGTTCGTCGAGTACCAGCAGGTTTGCCGGCTTGCTGAACAGTTTGGCCAGCAGCAAGCGCGCACGCTCCCCTCCCGACAGCGCCTTGACTGGTGTCCGGGCCCGCTGCGGGCTGAACAGGAAGTCGCCCAGGTAGCTGAGGACGTGACGGTTCTGCCCGTCGATTTCGATGAAGTCGCGACCTTCGGAAAGGTTATCGATAACGGTCTTTTCCAGGTCCAGCTGATGGCGCAACTGGTCGAAATAGGCCACTTCCAGACGCGTGCCGGACTCGACCTTACCGCTGGTAGGCTCCAGATCGCCAAGCATCAGTTTGAGCAGGGTGGTCTTGCCAGTACCGTTGGCGCCGAGCAGACCGATGCGGTCTTCACGCTGCAGGACCATGGAAAAATCTTTGACCAGCTGCGGGCCACCGGGGTGGTTGAAGCTGACATTCTCCAGCACCATGACCTGCTTGCCGGATTTTTCAGCAACATCAAGCTGAATGTTCGCCTTGCCCTGACGTTCACGGCGCTCACTACGCTCTACGCGCAAGGCCTTGAGTGCACGAACACGGCCTTCGTTACGGGTGCGGCGGGCCTTGATGCCCTGACGAATCCACACTTCTTCCTGCGCCAGCTTCTTGTCGAACAGCGCGTTAGCGGTTTCTTCGGCCGCCAGCATGGCTTCCTTGTGTACCAGAAAGCTGGCGTAGTCGCCGTTCCAGTCGATCAGGCCGCCACGGTCCAGCTCCAGGATGCGCGTGGCCAGGTTTTGCAGGAACGACCGGTCGTGGGTAATGAACAGCACAGCGCCGCCAAAGCCGCTGAGAGCCTCTTCGAGCCAGGCAATGGCACCGATGTCCAGGTGGTTGGTTGGCTCGTCGAGCAGCAGCAGGTCTGGCTCGGACACCAGGGCCTGGGCCAGCAGCACACGACGGCGCCAGCCACCGGAAAGTTCGGCCAGGGTCTTGTCGGCCGGCAGTTGCAGACGGCTGAGGGTGCTGTCGACCAGTTGCTGCAAACGCCAGCCATCGCGCGCTTCCAGGTCGTGCTGGACGTGCATCAGCTTTTCCAGGTCGGCATCGCTGTGGATGTTCTGGCTCAGGTGGTGGTATTCGGCCAGCAAGGCACCGACACCATCGAGGCCTTCGGCAACCACGTCGAACACCGTGCGCCCATCGGCCACCGGCAGCTCTTGCGGCAGCTCGCCGATTTTCAGCCCGGGTGCACGCCAGACATCGCCGTCGTCGGGCTTCTGGTCACCTTTGACCAGGCGCAGCATGCTCGATTTGCCCGTACCGTTACGGCCGATAATGCATACCCGCTCGCCACGGGCGATCTGCCAGGACACCTTGTCCAACAACGGCATGGCGCCGAACGCAAGGGACACATCGCTTAATTTGAGCAGGGTCATGATCTTCTCCAAAAACCGGGCGCGCATTCTACCCGACTTGGGCCTTCTTCACATTAAGCTGGCACGCTTATGGTTAGATCCGACGACAGGCCGTCCGATTACAACTCGATACAAGCACAATGCTTTCATCCGCCTACGGCAAACGGCTAAGCTTAAGCCTCGTAACCTCAACAGTGCTGGCTTCGCCGTCACTTTTCATGGTCAAACTGCCCGGAAGTCTCATGCGCAGCCGCCTGTTCAATATTATTTCCTGCCTGCTTCTCTCGGCCTCTGCGGCCAACGTTGCGCAGGCCACCGACATCACTGTGCAGCGCCAGTACTACGACGAGGCCAAGCGCGCCCTCGCGAAAGGCGACAAAGGTCCGTACCTGCGCTACGCCCAGGCACTGAGCGACTACCCGCTGACACCCTACCTGGCCTACGACGAGCTGACCGCACGCCTGAAAACCGCCAGTAACGCCGAAATCGAGAAGTTTCTCGCCGCGCACGGCGACTTGCCCCAGGCCAACTGGATGAAGCTGCGCTGGTTGCGCTGGCTGGCCGAACGCGGCGAGTGGGAAACCTTCAGCCGCTACTACGATCCGAAACTGAACTTCACCGAGCTGGACTGCCTCAATGGCCAGCGTCAGTTGATCCAGGGCCAACGCGCCGAAGGCTATGCCTCGGCGGAAAAACTGTGGCTGGTGGGCAAGTCGCAGCCAGCAGCCTGTGATGCCTTGTTCGATCGCTGGGCAGCCGAAGGCCAGCTCACCGAGCAAAAACGCTGGGAGCGCACCAAGCTCGCTGCCCAGGCGCGCAACTATGGACTGGCCACCAGCCTGAGCAAATCCCTGACCACCCTGGCACCACAAGGGCGGCTGCTGGTTGAAGTGGCGCAAAAGCCGCAGTTGCTCAATCAGCCAGGGCGCTTCGTGCCAGTCAATGAGGCGATGTCCGACGTTGTCAGCCTGGGCCTGCGCCGCCTGGCACGCCAGGACCCGGAGCGGGCCATGAGCCTGCTCGACGACTATGCCAACCGCATGCATTTTTCGCGTGACGAAAAGGTCGCGATCGCCCGGGAGATCGGCCTGACCCTCGCGCGCCGCTATGACCCACGCGCGCTTGACCTGATGACCCGTTACGACCCTGAGCTTCGCGACAACACCGTAACCGAATGGCGCCTGCGCCTACTCCTGCGCCTGGGGCGCTGGGAAGATGCCTACGAGCTGACCAAACGCCTGCCGCAGGATCTGGCCAGCAGCAACCGCTGGCGCTACTGGCAAGCCCGCAGCCTCGAGCTGGCCCAGCCAAAGAACCCACAGATTCCACTGCTGTATAAAACCGTTGCCCGCGAGCGTGACTTCTATGGCTTCCTTGCGGCCGACCGGGCGAAAACCCCCTACCAGTTGAACAACAAGCCACTGGTATTGAGCCAGGCGATGATGAACAAGGTGCGCAACACCCCAGGCATCCGCCGCGCCCTGGAATTCCACGCCCGCGGCCAGATCGTCGATGGCCGCCGCGAGTGGTACCACGTCAGCCGTCACTTCAGCCGTGACGAAATGGTGGCCCAGGCGCGCCTGGCCTACGACATGCGCTGGTACTTCCCGGCTATCCGCACCATCAGTCAGGCCCAGTACTGGGACGACCTGGATATCCGCTTCCCGATGGCTCACCGCGACACCCTGGTGCGCGAAGCCAAGGTGCGTGGCCTGCACTCAAGCTGGGTGTTCGCCATTACCCGTCAGGAAAGTGCCTTCATGGAAGATGCCCGCTCCAGCGTGGGCGCCAGTGGCCTGATGCAACTGATGCCAGCCACCGCCAAGGAAACCGCGCGCAAGTTCAGCATCCCGCTGGCCTCCCCGGCCCAGGTGTTCAATCCGGACAAGAACATCCAGCTCGGTGCGGCGTACCTGAGCCAGGTGCACAGCCAGTTCAACGGCAACCGCGTGCTGGCATCGGCAGCCTACAACGCAGGCCCCGGCCGTGTACGGCAATGGCTACGTGGCGCCGATCACTTGAGCTTCGATGTCTGGGTGGAGTCGATTCCGTTTGATGAAACCCGTCAGTACGTGCAGAACGTGCTGTCTTACTCGGTGATCTACGGGCAAAAGCTCAACTCGCCACAGCCGCTGGTCGACTGGCACGAGCGCTACTTTGATGATCAATGATTGACCGTACCTGATCGCGGGCCTGTGGGAGCGGGCTTGCCCCGCGAAGCGATGTGACTGGCACACCGCAATCGCAGGGCAAGCCAGCTCCCACCCGCAATTAGCGATTATTCCAACACCGTCACCGGCATCCCCACCTCAAGCACGCCACCGCCATCGGCCACCAGGTTCTGCCCGAACAGCACATCCCCTTCCTTCTGCCGATAGGTCTTGAGGGTGGTCAGCGGCTCTCGGTCGGCACTGCGCTCACCGGTCTGCGGGTCGATGGTGGTGAGAATGCAGCGCTCACACGGCTTGAGCACACGAAACTCCATGTCACCGATGCGGATTCGCTTCCAGCCATCCTCGGCAAACGGCGCCGCACCTTCGATTACCAGATTGGGCCGGAACCGCAGCATCTCCAGCGGACGCCCGACACGTTGCACCAGGTCATCCAGCGATGCCTGGCCGATCAGCAGCAAAGGAAAGCCGTCGGCGAACGCCACGCGGTCACTGTTCTGACCATAGCCACCAGGCAAGAATCGCGTACGCTGCTCCGGCACATGCACCAGGCGCACCTCCTTGCCGATAAATTCGCTGAGCCACTGCGCCGCAGCCTCACCCGCATCAGGCACACGGAAGGTATCGCGCCAGATGGTCACGCCACGCAGGTCTTGGTCTGGCGGCGGTACGGCAACACGCAACGCAGGGCGCCCGGGCGCCTGCAAGGTCAGCTCGCCATCAGGTCCATGCAATGCGGTCAACTGGCTCATCTGCGGATAGGCGCGCTGGGTCAGGAAACGACCGTTGTCGCGCTCTACCAGCATCCAGCGGCGATCGCCTTCCAACCCCAACAGACCCAACGAAGAAGCCTGCAACGCCTGGCCGCGCGCAGATTTGAGCGGATATCGGTACAACGCACTCAGTTGCATGGGTGACCTTCCCTACGTCGGTTCAAAGCCCTAGCTTATACCGACTCAGACTGTCGCTTCATCCAGCATCAAGCGCTGACGCACGACATCGACCAACTTGTCGGGCTGGAACTTGGACAGGAAGTTGTCACAGCCCACCTTTTTCACCATCGACTCGTTGAAACTGCCGGACAGCGAGGTGTGCAGCACAACGTGCAACGCTCGCAAGCGCGCATCGTTACGAATTTCCGTGGTCAGGCGATAACCGTCCATCTCTGGCATTTCAGCGTCGGTGAAAATCATCAGCAACTTCTCACACATGTCTTCCCCGGCGTCGGCCCAGGCTTTGAGCATGCGCAACGCCTTGAGACCATCGCTGGCGACATGCATTTTTACCCCCAACTGCGACAAGGTATCGCGCAGTTGCGCCAAGGCCACGGTGGAGTCGTCCACCAACAGCACCTCACGGCCACGGGCACGCGCCAGCACCGGGTCGTCAAGCTTGTCACGCGAGACTTTGGCGCTGTACGGCACGATCTCAGCCAGCACCTTCTCAACGTCGATGATTTCCACCAACTGCTCATCGACCTTGCTGATGGCCGTCAGGTAATGCTGGCGCCCAGCACTGCTGGGCGGCGGCATAATGGCCTCCCAGTTCATATTGACAATGCGATCGACCCCGCCGACAAGAAACGCCTGCACCGACCTGTTATATTCGGTAACAATAATGGTGCTACCAGGACCAGGCGTCAGTGGCCGCATACCGATCGCCTGGGACAGGTCGATCACTGGCAAGGTCTGCCCGCGCAAATTGACCACCCCACAGACAAAAGCATGACGCTGCGGCATCAGGGTCAGCTTGGGCATCTGCAGCACTTCTTGAACCTTGAACACGTTGATCGCGAACAACTGCCGGCCAGCCAGGCGGAACATCAGGATTTCCAGGCGGTTCTCACCCACCAGCTGCGTTCTTTGGTCTACCGTGTCGAGAATGCCAGCCATCTAAAGAACCCCCAGGCTTGTTCCAAGAAATGAATCCAATGGCCTTGTATCGGCCAGATCAGGCGCAGCTTGACCCCTGAAGAAAATGCTCAAGCAGTCATTGATGTCATTTTAACATCATGGTTAACTGCACCTAGTCCCCTTCTGTCGCTTTTGCCCGCAAAGCGTCGCAAACCGCCCATCCCATCAGGGAAACCCTTAGCAGCAATCGGGCGAGACCTGATGTTCGCGATATCCATTAGCCATTAATGTGACGCCATTCTCATTGCATGAACGGAGTCAGGCTTTTGTCAGTCATCGCCTCATTATGGCCAGCACCTGCTCCAGCCCTTTGCGCTGGAGCCAAATGATGGCTAACGAATCACTGAACAGCAGCCTGGTCCAGGACTTTCTGGTGGATGCCCAGGTCTTGCTGACCCAGGCCGAAGAGTGCCTGCAGCACCTGGAACTGATCGACAATGATCCAGATGCCTGCCATTGCCTCAATGACACCCTGGCAACCCTGGTGACTCGCGCCGAGACTTTGGGGCTCGTTGAGGTAGCCAATTACAGCAACCAATTGCAACGCTTGCTGGACACCGCCCAGCAGCCGTCACACTTGCCTGGCAGCGCGCTGCCTGCACTCGAAGAGTGCCTGACGCTATTGGCCTGGCAGTTGGAACTGGTGGATCCCAGCACCGGTCGCCTGGGGCTGGATACAGATGAACAGGCCGCACTGCTGGATAAGCTGGCAGCAGCCCTGAACCCGGCGTCACCCTGCGCCTCTTGCAGCACGAGCATGATGCTCTGCGAACACCCACAGCACACGCCGCACAAAGCAACTGGACGCTTTGACGCAGGCAACTAAAGGGTAATAGACAAAGAGCCAGCCCACGGCAATCAGAGCACTCTACGCTCTGCACTAACAGCCAACTTCCCTCACTCGCCAATCATGTCTGCAGTCGTTTGCACAACTGCAGATTTAATTCAATTTGTGGAAGCTTTACCGTTAATACAGCGATGGCAAAGTGCTACATTTTTACGCACAACGCTTTCGGTATTGGCCTGTAAAACCCGGCATTTCAGACAGTTATAAGAGTTCGCCCCGCCCGCGATCTGAAGTGATACCATGCGCGCAATTAACGGGGAATCGAACCTCGACCGGTCATACCGCCAAGGACTTTTTCTCTTGATGCAAGTATTCGTCAGCCGTCTACCCTCACATTTAAATAAGAGTGAAGGTAATACAGCAACGCCTCTAGTTTGACCTTTTCAAGGCTTTCTTCAGCGATATTTCAGTGGCTTCATTTCTTATGCTCTCAGGCCTTATCAGATTCAAGCTTTGGCGCCCCGGAGCCGCTCTATTACGCGGGCTGACCGCAATCCTGTGCCTGGCCTCGATCATCGCCAACCTGGTGCTTTACCTCTACGCGCTACCAATGCCAGGCGCGGTACTGATACTGCATGTCGTGGCGATGCTGAGCATCGCCTGGCACTTGTGCCGCTGGGCGCGCTCGATTGCCATGCGCCCGGCAGAACTTGCCGATCGCCTGCTCAAGGTTCAGGAAAATGAGCGCCAACGTTTGAGCCGCGAGTTGCACGACGATATTGGTCAATTGCTGACGGCAGCCAAGCTCCAGGCCGACTGGCTGCAACGCCGCGTGCCGCAAGAGCTGCAGGAACACTGCAGCACCCTGCGCAGCACCCTGGACGATACCCTGACCAGCGTTCGCGATGTCTCCGCCATTCTCAACCCGCGCCAACTGGCGAGCCTGGGCCTGGAAGCCAGTTTGCGCGCCCACCTGCTGCGTACCTTGGAAAACACCAACGTGCACTGGAGCCTCGAGTGCCGCCAGCGCTTGGGCGGGATTTCAGAAGAAATGGCCATCGCCGCGTTCCGTATCACCCAAGAGGCGGTCACCAACATGCTTCGCCATGCCGACGCCCACAATCTGGTCGTGGCGATAGAGCGCCAACCGGCAGGCCTGGCCCTGTCCATCAGTGATGACGGCAAAGGCTTCCTGCCGGCCAGCAACCCGGCGGATCAAGGACAACGCGGCATGGCCGGCATGCTTGAACGCGTCACACTGCTTGATGGCACGCTGTCAGTCAGCAGCCAACCCGGCAAGGGCACGCGAATCAGTGCGCTGTTCCCTTGGCCACCACGCACCCTTGAACGCGCTCACACAAGTAACGCCCATGACCTGTAAATTGCTGCTGGTAGATGACCACTCACTGATTCGCGCCGGCGTTCGCGCCCTGGTTTCAGATATTCCCGGTTATACCGTGGTGGGCGAAGGCAATGACGGCAGCCAGTTAGCTGAACTGGTGCAGCAGTTGGACCCAGACATTGTCCTGCTGGATATTTCGATGCGCTCGACCAGCGGACTTGAGGCACTGACCGGGCTGCGCGCCAGTGGCTGCCGCAGCAAAGTGCTGATCTTGTCGATGCACACCGACCCCGAGCTGATCATGCAGGCTCTGGAAAGCGGCGCCCACGGCTACCTGCTCAAGGACACCACCGCCACCGAACTGGAACAGGCGCTGGCAGCGTTGTGTGGCGATGAGCGCTACCTGAGCCCGGCCATTGCCCACACGGTGATCAACCAGGCCCTGGTGCGGACTCAAAGCGTCAAACCAGCGCCAGCGCAAACCCACAACTTGACGGCCCGCCAGCTGGAAATCCTGCGCTTGATCGTACGTGGCAAATCCACCCGCGAGATTGCCCACGGGCTCGGCTTAAGTATTAAGACCGTCGAAACCCATCGCTCGCAGATCATGAAGCGCCTGCAGATCTTCGACGTTGCCGGCCTTGTGCTGTTTGCCGTGCGCGAGCAAATCATCAGCCTTGACGACTGAGCAGCGGTGAATCCGACGGCAAATGCACGTTCAAAGCTGAAGGCAACACTTCAAAACGCAAGCTGTCGCCTTGCAGCGGCTCACCATCGAGGTTGATGTCCAGTCCTTGCGAACTCTTGATTTCGACCCAGGGCAGGCGCGCCCGTACGAACAGGTTTTCTAGACCCAGACCATCGCTGAGCAGGCTACGTAAAGTGCCTACAACTTCCTGCGGCGCTGGCAGGATGCTGACTTCCAGCAACCCGTCATCAACCTGCGCCTGCGGACACAACACATGCCCACCTCCCGCCTGCCGACCGTTGCCGATCCCCAGCGCCAGCAAGTCGCCTTGCCAATGAAAATCCGGACCGTGCAGGTCAACAGAGGCGGCGCTCAGTTCGCTGAAGCGCGACAGCCCCGTGAACAGGTAGGCCGCCGCGCCCAGCACTTTTTTCAGGTCTTCGGAGGTATTGGCAGTCACTTGGCTGCCAAACCCGCCGGTGGCCATATTGAGAAACACCTGATCCCCTACCCGTCCCAGATCAATGGCCCGGGCCGGACTCTGCAGCAGCGCCAGCGCTTGCTCAGGCTCCAGCGGCACGCCAGCGGCGCGGGCAAAATCATTGGCCGTACCTAACGGCAGGAGCACCAGACTTGCCTCAGTACCCGCCTGCGCCATGGCTTCTGCAACATCACGCAGCGTGCCATCGCCGCCACCGGCCACCACATGCGTGTACCCAGCCGCCAACGCCTCGGTTACCAGGCGCGCCGCATCGCCAGCCTCCCAGGTCAGGCGTACGTCCAGTTGCCAGCCACGCTCGCGTTGAGCACCGACGGCCGCGCGCACTTGTTCGTTCATGGCCTGCTTGCCATGCAGGATCACCAGGGCTTTCTGCTGCGTCATGTCGTCTCCCCCACACACTGATCAACGAGCATCTGGACCACTGCAGGCGGGTGTTTGCTCCCTGCCCGATGGCTGGCTGAAAAAGAAAAATGCCGACTATTCACACAAATATCATTGAAAGAGCGCCCGCCCGGGTGCATCATTCGACAAATATTTGGCCTTCAAGGAGGATGCCGATGGTAAAAGTCATTTTATTGACTCATTACGCAAACGCCTGCCAGGTTTCGATTTCCCTTTACTGCACTGTAGTCTCAGTGCCCTGACTCAAGGCTGTGAAATGAGCGTTCTGATCCCCTGCATCATCGCCGGCGGTGCCGGCACTCGCCTTTGGCCGGTTTCTCGCGAAACCATGCCTAAACCCTTCATGCGCCTGCCCGATGGCCAGAGCCTGCTGCAGAAGACCTTCTCACGCGCTAGCACACTGCCCGGGGTCGAGCGCGTGGTCACGGTGACCAACCGTGAAGTGTACTTCCGCACGCAAGATGAATATCGCCAGGTGAACAGTGCCAATCTGGCGCTGGACTTCATCCTCGAGCCCTTCGGGCGCAACACCGCTCCGGCGATTGCCGCTGCGGCCCTGCACTGTGCCAGCCTGTACGGTGACAATGCTCAGTTGCTGGTGTTGCCTGCCGACCACCTGATCAGCGATTTGCCAGCCTTTGAGCGTGCAGTCGAGCAAGCCCGCAACCTGGCAGATGAAGGCTGGCTGACCACCTTCGGCCTCGTACCCAGCCACGCCGAAACCGGTTTTGGCTACATCGAAAAGGGCGACGCACTGAACGCCCAGGGCTACAAAGTGCAGTGTTTCGTCGAAAAGCCCGACGCCATCACCGCCCAACGCTACCTGGACGGCGGCCAACACCTGTGGAATGCCGGCATGTTCTGCATGCGCGTGGACGCCATTCTGGCTGAACTGGACCGCCACGTTCCTGATTTGCTCGCCAGCGTCCAGCATTGTCTGCAACAAAGCGCGCGCAAACAGGGCGAATGCGAATTGCAACTGGAACTCGACCCACAGACCTTCGACCGGGTGCCCGACATTTCCATCGATTACGCCGTCATGGAAACCTCCAGCCAGGTCGCCGTGCTGCCCGCCGACCTGGGCTGGAGCGACATCGGTTGCTGGGAAGCGGTCCGCGGCTTGAAAGAAGCCGACCACAACGGCAACCACTGCAATGGTGAGACGGTGTTGCACGACGTGTCCAACTGCTACATCGACTCGCCACGCCGCCTGGTCGGTGCCGTGGGCCTGGACAACCTGATCATCATCGACACCCCTGATGCCTTGCTGATCGCCGATGCCGCGCGCAGCCAGGAGGTCAAGGTGATTGCCCAACAACTCAAGCACCAGGGCCACGACGCCTATCGCCTGCACCGTACCGTGAATCGCCCGTGGGGCATGTACACCGTGCTGGAGGAAGGCCCGCGCTTCAAAATCAAGCGCATCGTGGTACGCCCGCAGGCCTCGTTGTCATTGCAGATGCATCATCACCGCAGCGAACACTGGATCGTGGTCAGCGGCATGGCCTGTGTGACCAACGGCGAAGACGAGTTTTTGCTCGACACCAACGAATCGACCTTTATCAAACCGGGGCGAGTACACCGCCTGACCAACCCCGGGGTGATCGACCTGGTCATGATCGAAGTACAAAGTGGCGAATATATGGGCGAGGACGACATCGTGCGCTTTACTGATATCTATGGACGCGCCCCGGAGCCAGCGAGCAACTGACATCCTGGCGCGTCCATTCATATCGGCATGCCGTTACCCGCCTGGTATATAGAGGAAAGGGGTCATGCGCGTACTCTGGACACTGCCTTACCTGCCCTGGCCAACCACCAGCGGCGGCAAAACCCGGCAATACCACCTGCTGCGCAATCTGGCGCAGCGGGGTCATCGCATCACCTTGCTGGTGCAATCGAAAGTTCCGCCCAGCGAGGCGGCACGTCAGGCGCTCGAGCCCCTGCTCGAACGCCTGATCGTGCTGCCCAGGCGCCCCCTGCACAGCCCCTTGAACCTGCTCGCCGCGGTATACGCCGGCTACCCGATGCGCGCCAGCGTGAACGGCCTGGCACCGCATTTGCGCCATTGCTTCGAGCAACTGCTGGAAGAACACTGGGATGTCATCCAGATCGAGCACAGCTATAGCTTTCAGCCGTTCGAGAAGGCCTTGCAGGCCCGGCGCCTGCCGTTTCTACTCAGTGAACACACCATCGAATCGGTGTCTGGCGCCGCCTGCCATGATCGCCTGCCGCTGTGGCTGCGGCCGTTCAATGCGTTTGACCGCTGGCGCTACCGGCGCTGGGAAAACCGCGTGCTGAGCCAGGCCGAGGAGGTAGTGGCGGTCAGCCCCAGAGATGTCGAGCACATCAGCCGCCTGACTGGCTACCCCGCCTCACTGGTGGTCAATGGCGTGGACTGCGCGCACTACCAGGATATCCACCCGTCACCGCGCAGCCAGCGCCTGTTGTTCGTCGGCAATTTCGAGTACAGCGCCAGCCTCGAAGCCATTGAATGGGCCCTGGAAGACATTCTTCCGCAAGTCTGGCAGAGCAACCCGGCGGTGCGCCTGGCGGTGGTCGGGCATGCCTTGCCACAAAGCTGGAAATCACGCTGGAGCGACCCGCGTATCGAATGGGTCGGCTACCTGCCGGACTTGCGCGAGCTGCAGCGCCATTCGGCAATTTTTTTCGCGCCGCTGCGCTATGGTGGCGGCTCGAAAATCAAAATCCTCGAGGCAATGGCTGCCGGGCTGCCGGTGGTGACCACGCTCAAAGGCGCGTCCGGGCTGCAACTAACCCATGGCGAACACTACCTGGGCAGCGATGACGCTGATCAACTGGCGCTGATGATCACTCAGTTACTCAACCAGCCTTGGCGCATGTGCCAGTTATCGGAGAATGCACGCCAGTTCGTCAACGACCGCCACGACTGGAGCATTGCCACCGCCCAGCTGGAAAGCGTGCATGCGCGCCTGAGCCAACGCGCGCCCCTGCTGGGCCAATTCAACGACAACAACTTGCTCGGCCGCTCAGCCGAGTAATTCACTCAAGGGAATGAACTGGACCGTGTCACCCCTGGCGGGTGTCGTGCCTTCGCGCACCTCCACCAAGCCCTCGGCCCAGGCAGCACTGCGCAACACACCCGAACTCTGGTTCTTGTAGATCAGCGCACTGCCCTGCTCCAGACGTGCTCGCAGGTACTCGCGGCGATTGCCGGCTTTGGGCCAGTCAAAACCGGCAGGCACCGGGAACTGCAGCGGCGTCACCTCTTGCACACCTTGACGGCGCAGCAAGTAAGGACGGGTCAGCAAACCGAAGGTCACCAACGTCGACGCCGGGTTACCCGGCAGGCCAATCACCGGTACACCTTTAAAGTGGCCGAACGTCAGCGGCTTGCCAGGCTTGATTGCCAGCTTCCACAGCGCCAGCTCACCCTCTTCGCGCAGGGCAAGACCTAAATAATCAGCCTCCCCTACCGATACACCGCCGGTTGAGAGAATCAGGTCGACCTGCCCCAGCGCTGCCAGGCATTCACGGGTCTTGAGCAGGTCATCGGCGAGAATCCCGCCATCAATCACCTCGCAGCCCAGGCGCTGCAACCAACTGATCAACAACCGTCGGTTGCTGTTGTAGATCTGCCCTGGCCCCAAGGGCAAGCCTGGCTCCACCAGTTCATCACCGGTCGACAGCACCGCCACCTTGACCTTGCGCACCACCGTGAGCACGGCACAGCCGAGCGTCGCCGCCAGCCCCAGCTCGATCGGCCCCAGACGTGTTCCGGCCGCCAGCACCGACTCACCCGCGCGGGTTTCCTGACCTTGTGGACGAATGTTCTGACCGACGTGCATCGGCTCGCTGAAACGCACGCGCTGATCGTCCTGCACCTCGGCGTTTTCCTGCATTTCGACGCAGTCGGCGCCGGGCGGCAACGGTGCACCGGTAAAGATGCGCGCACAGGTGCCTGGCTGCAGCGGCTCGGGGGCGTGACCGGCGAAGATACGCTGACTGACCGGCAAGGCATCACCCTGCCAGTCCGCCAGGCACAAGGCGTAGCCGTCCATTGCGCTGTTTGGCCAAGGCGGCAGGTCGAGGCTGGCCACCAATGCTTCGGCCAGCACGCGCCCCTCGGCCTGAGCCAGATCAACCTGCTCGGTTTCCACGATGGGCGTGGACTCAGCCAACGCCAGCAAACGTGCCAGTGCGTCTTCAACGGGCATCAACGGCGCGTTCACCGGCTCAACCACGGCTAGCGCAGGGTTCAGCCTGCTTGAGGTGGGTGACGAAGTTGCACGGACGATGACGGGCATCGAGCTGCTCGGCAAGGATTGCGTCCCAACCAGTGCGCACAGCGTTGGTAGAGCCGGGCAGGCAGCAGACCAGGGTGCCATTG
Source organism: Pseudomonas sp. NUPR-001 (assembly GCF_052147955.1). Classification (NCBI taxonomy): domain Bacteria; kingdom Pseudomonadati; phylum Pseudomonadota; class Gammaproteobacteria; order Pseudomonadales; family Pseudomonadaceae; genus Pseudomonas; species Pseudomonas sp. NUPR-001. The sequence continues at coordinate 1,867,266 of NZ_CP197353.1, read as the reverse complement.
GCCAGCCCGGCCAAGGCGCGCGATTGCACCGTGGAGGTACCGATATCAGCCAGGGAAATATGACGGAACAGCTCGCCAAAGCCATCGACTTGTTTGTCCAGCAGGCACGCAACCGCTTCAGGCGTGCTGTCACGACCGGTAAATCCGGTACCGCCAGTGATCAACACCACCTGCACCTGTTCATCGGCAATCCAGGTGGCAACCTGGGCGCGAATTTTGTACAGATCGTCCTTGAGCAACACCCGCGCCGCCAGGCCGTGGCCGGCTTCGGTCAGACGATCGACAAACACCTGCCCAGAGGTGTCGGTTTCCAGGGTGCGGGTATCGCTGACGGTCAACACCGCAATGTTCAACGGCACGAAAGGTACATCTGCCTTGGCTTTCATGGGACCTTGATCCTTTGGAGAGTATGGGCGGTGTTATATCACAGCCCTTCGAACTCCTGCTCAAGGCAACGTGCGCGGCGGGCAATCGTGCCCGCACTGGCTATGCTGCTAATGACAAGGAACTTGCGCCGTCGCCATGCGTCTCAAGCACATTACGCCCATCCTTTACTGGAGAAATAAAATGATTCAACGGACTCTTCCTGCATTCTTGCTCGCCCTGGGCCTGGGTACATTGGCCGGCTGCGCCTCGCCAACCGTCATCACCCTCAACGACGGCCGAGAAATCCAGGCAGTCGACACGCCGGAATATGACGATGAGACCGGTTTCTACGAGTTCGAACAGCTCGATGGCAAACACACCCGCATCAACAAAGATCAAGTGCGTACGGTCAAGGATCTCTGATCGCGGCGACAGCCCGACGGGGCTTGTCGAGGGGAACGATTTGAGTAATATTTTCTCCATCGGAGTGTAGCGCAGCCAGGTAGCGCGTCTCGTTCGGGACGAGAAGGCCGCAGGTTCGAATCCTGTCTCTCCGACCAGTTACTCAGTAAAAAGCCCGCTTCGGCGGGCTTTTTTATGGCTCACAGGACTCCCCCGGTAGGAGCGGGCTTGCCCCGCGATTGCGGGTTTTCAGACACATCGCATCGCGGGGCAAGCCCGCTCCCACACCGGATGATCAAGACAGTGAGTTCGAGTTGCCAGCATTGCGCAACAGCGGCGCGGCCAGCAGAATGCGCGCCTTTTGAATCTAGAGGTTGAAACAAAATGCGTAAGTCGCTTGCCATCCTGACTCTCGGCCTGCTGTGCACACAAGGTGCCATGGCCGGCGACGGCCAGACTGCCTTGGGCGGTGGCCTGGGTGGTGCATTGGGGAACGTAGTCGGAAAACAACTGGGCGGCAGCACCGGTGCGGCAATCGGTGCCGGCGTTGGCGGTGCAGCGGGCAGCGCCATGGCTGCTAAGAATGGCAACAAGACCAAGGCCGCCATTGGCGGTGGTCTGGGCTCGGCAGGTGGTTCGCTGATTGGCGGCAAACTGGGCGGCAGCACCGGTTCGACCATTGGCGCCGGCCTGGGTGGCGCGGCGGGTGGTGCGTTGGGCAATAACCTGGCGGACGATCACCGCAAAAAGCGTCATTGATACCCAAATAATCGCGAGGCAAGCCCCTCTCCCGTGGGAGCGGGCTTGCCCCGCGATATTTCACCGCTTCAAACGTTACAGCGCAGGCTCAGCCTGTTGTACCGCTGCCGCGCCTTCCGGCAACACCGGCACATACAGCAAGCCCAGACGCGAGCTGCTCCACTCACGGGTCTTGTTGGTCAGCTCAAGGTTATTGTTGAGCTTCTGGCCATAGGTCGGAACGATTTCCTTCAGCTTGGCCTGCCACTCAGGGGTCTTGATACGATCCTTGAAGCTCTTCTCCAGCACGCTGAGCATGATCGGCGCAGCGGTCGATGCACCTGGCGAAGCACCCAGCAGCGCGGCGATGGTGCCATCCTGGGCAGCAACCACTTCAGTACCGAACTGCAGCACACCACCGTGCACCGGATCCTTCTTGATCACCTGTACACGCTGACCGGCCTGCAACAGTTTCCAGTCTTCGTTCTTGGCGTTCGGGTAGTACTCGCGCAGGGCTGCCATACGGTCGTCGAAGCTCAGCATCAACTGCCCCATCAGGTAGGTGCTGAGGTCGATGTTGTCGATACCGGCATGGGTCATCGGCATGATGTTGTGAGTGGTCAGCGCAGCGAACATGTCCAGCAGCGAGCCGTTCTTCAGGAACTTGGTCGAGAAGGTGGCGAATGGGCCGAACAGCAGCACTTCCTTGCCGTCGATCACACGGGTGTCCAGGTGCGGAACCGACATAGGCGGCGCGCCGACCGATGCCTTGCCGTACAGCTTGGCCTTGTGACGGGCAACGATGTCCTGGTTGTCGGTCATCAGGAACTGGCCACCGACCGGGAAGCCGGCATAGCCGTCAGCCTCAGGAATACCAGACTTCTGCAGCAGCTTCAGGGCGCCACCACCGGCACCGATGAAGACGAACTTGGCTTTCACGCTGCGTTCGACACCCTTGTTGGCCAGGTCTGCAACGACCACGGTCCAGGTGTTGTCGGCGTTGCGCACGATGTCGCGCACTTCGTGCTGTACGTGCAGCTTGACGTTGTCGTGCTTGGTCAGCGAGCCGATCAGCTGGCGGGTGATTTCGCCGAAGTTGACGTCGGTGCCGATGTCCATGCGGGTTGCCGCGATCTTCTGGTCGGCAGCGCGGCCTTCCATCACGATCGGTACCCACTTCTGGATCTGTGCGTGGTCTTCGGAGTACTCCATGCCACGGAACAGCGAGCTGTGCTGCAGGGCCTCATGACGCTTTTTGAGGAACTCGACGTTCTTGTCGCCCCAGACCAGGCTCATGTGCGGCACGTTGTTGATGAACGACTTAGGGTTGCTCAGCACGTTCTGCTCGACCTGATAGGCCCAGAACTGCTTGGAGATCTCGAACTGTTCGTTGACCCCAACCGCTTTGCTGATGTCGATCTTGCCGTCGGCGCCTTCGCTGGTGTAGTTCAGTTCGCAGAACGCGGAGTGACCGGTACCGGCGTTGTTCCAGGCGTTGGAGCTTTCTTCGGCAACCTTGTCCAGACGCTCGTAGATGTCGATCGACCAGGTTGGCTCCAGCTCATTGAGGTAAGTACCGAGACTTGCACTCATGATGCCGCCACCGATCAGCAGTACATCGACGCTTTTCTCGGGCTCGTTGGGCTTCGAGCAACCGATGACACTCAGGCATAGGAGTGCCAGCAGGATTTTTTTCATAGTTCAATCCAATTGAGGTGAAGTAATTGGCAAAGACCGTTCATCCCGTTGTGCACGCCCTGTTTCTTGTTGTTGCTCGCGCATACCAAAGCTTAGCGGTGCTCGACGCTCAGGCAAGCGCACTGGACGCGTGGGCAATGGTTGGCGGCTGGGGTTGTTCGATGGATCGGGAACGGTCGTCACCCTGACGATAGCGACTGAAGCTTGCCGTCGGGTGCTTGCATGGCCTGGGCCTGACCGCCTTTAAGCACAAATCAGGCCAACTTTTACAAGACCAACGGCTAATAGCTAGGACGTGTCGTCGCACCCCATCTTTAGCGGTTTTTCTGGCGAGATTCCGCCACAGCAGCCGCTAATCGGCCTTCCAAGTGGCGGAAATCCCCCTCAACTCAAGCACTTAGGCGCGAAGTGACTTCGCCCAGCTGCCCCGACAGCCCATGCAGCCGGTGCCCGGCCTGCTCGGTGTGCTGCACCGCCTGCTGATTGGCCGTGGCAATCCGGGTGATTTCCACCAGGTTGCGGGAAATGTCTTCGGCCACGCTGGTCTGCTCTTCGGCAGCGGTGGCGATCTGACGGTTCATGTCGCGAATCGCTTCAACCGCCAGGGTAATGCGCTGCAGCATCTGCCCGGCTTGCTGTACCTGCTCGGCGCCCTCCTCGCTGCGCTGCTGACCACTGTCGATGGCCTTGACCGCCTCAAGCGCACCGGATTGCACCGCGCTGATGATCTGATTGATTTCGGCAATCGAGGCAGCCGTGCGCTGCGCCAGGCTGCGCACTTCATCGGCAACCACGGCAAAGCCACGCCCCGCCTCGCCTGCCCGTGCCGCTTCGATGGCGGCATTAAGGGCCAACAGGTTCGTCTGCTCGGCAATCCCGCGAATCACCTCCAGCACCTTGCCAATCCTCGCGCTGTCAGCTTCCAGGTGGCGAATAACCGCCGCGGTACCGGCAATCTCCTGATTGACCGAGGCGATGATGCGGATGGTGTCTTGCATCACCTGCTCGCCCGCTTGCGCACTGTGGTCGGCGTCATCCGCGGCGCGAGCGGCTTCGGCGGCATGGCGTGCGACCTCCTGGGCCGCGGCAGACATTTCATGCATCGCCGTGGCCACCTGATCAGTCCGTTGAAACTGGTCATCGGTACCGCGCGCCATGCTGCCGGCAATGTTGCGCAACTCACCACTGGCGCTCTCCAGCTCACCGGCATTGTTCTGCAAGCGAGCAATGGTGTCGGCAAGAAAGTCGCGCAAGGTATTGGCCGCCACGGCCAGACGCCCCAGTTCGTCATGACGGTCACTGGTGACCCGCGCCTCGAAGCGCCCCTGACTCAACTGCGCGACATATTCGATCAAGCCGCGGATCGGCTGGATCAGGTTGCGATTGACCAACCAAAGGCTGAACAGGCCCACCAGCAAGGCCGAGCCAAACATCACCAACAGTCCCAGCCAGACAATGCGCTGCGCGGACTCATTGATGGACTGCGCACGCGCCTGGGCATCGCTGCGCAACTGGTTGACCAGCTCACTCATCTGCTCGCTGGCAGCACGATCGACGCCTTTGACCGCCTGATCACCCACGGCTGGGTCAGCACCAGCTGCAAGGAACGCCTGACGTCCTCGCTCATAGGCCTGGCCCAACTGCCTATGGCTTTCCTTGAGTTGCTCGGCGCGCGCCTTGAGGGTTGTATCGCTGCCCTGAATCAACTGATCGAGCAGGTCTTGCACCTGCTGTTCACGCGCCAGAAATTGCTGCCAGTACTTGTCCAGCTCTGCCGGCTGCTTACCGCGCAGCAGTACGTTCTTCCACTCCTGCACCTGCACCTTGAACTGCAGGTTGGCCTCATCAATCAACTGCGAAGCGCGCACCGGCCCGTCGATCAATTGCCCGTAACCGTGCACGCTGGACGACAACAATTGAAAGCAGACCAGCGCGATCATCAGTATCGCCAACAGGCTGCCACCGAGTAACGCGAGAATTTGCACTCTGAGGGATTTACGCAACATCGGAAGGAGTCTCGGAACAAGGATAAAGGAGAGCGATACCGCCGGGTATCGACCAGGCAAAGACGTCCCTGTCCTTGTTCGCTGGCAACTGGCGCAGGCGAAAAAAAAGCTGCCATCGTTCGATAGCAGCCAAGTTCGAGCATTACGCAACAGCTGACACAGATAGTCTCAAGGCTTTGCTACAGAAATGTGACAGCCTACGGAACCCTGTCACATTTCCGTAACGTTGTTGAATTGCAGGGCTGCCAGCCGTGCGTACAGCGGGCTCTCCGCGATCAGCTGACGGTGCGTGCCAATGGCCACCAGGCGGCCCTGATCGATCACCGCAATGCGATCGGCATGCTGCACCGTGGCCAGGCGGTGGGCGATGACCAGGGTCGTGCGTCCGCTCATCAACGTCGGCAAGGCCTGCTGGATCAGGTGTTCGCTCTGGGCATCGAGGGCACTGGTGGCTTCGTCCAGCAGCAAGATCGGCGCGTCCACCAACAAAGCCCGGGCGATGGCCAGGCGCTGGCGTTGACCACCAGACAACCCCAGTCCGGCATCGCCCAGGTGAGTTTGATAGCCCTGGGGCAGTTGCAAAATGAATTCATGGGCATGAGCACTGCGGGCGGCCGCTTCAACCTGCGCCATGCTGGCATCGGCGCGGCCATAACGGATGTTCTCCTCGACGGTGCCAAAGAACAGCGCCGGGTTCTGTGCAACCAAGGCAAAGTGACGACGCAGGTCCTGCGGGTCGAGCCGGCTCAGGTCTTGCCCATCAAGCAGGATCTGACCTTGCTGCGGGTCATAGAAGCGCAGCAACAGGTCGAACAAGGTCGACTTGCCAGCTCCGGAAGGCCCTACCAAAGCCAGTGTTTCACCCGGCTCGACCTTCAGACTCAAGCCATCGATCGCCGCCGGCTCCGGCCTTGATGGATAGGCGAAACGCACCTCGCGCAGCTCAAGCCGACCACTGGCCCGCGGCAGCGAATGCTCCAGCCCCACCGTCGGCGCGGTGATTTCACTGCGCGCAGCCAGCAGTTCAGCAATCCGCTCTGCCGCACCGGCAGCGCGCTGCAACTCGCCAATCACCTCACTGAGGGTGCCAAAGGCGCTGCCCACGATCAGGCTATAGAACACAAAGGCCGCCAGCTCACCGGCAGATATCCGCCCGGCAATCACATCCATGCCACCGACCCAGAGCATCACCCCCACCGCCCCGAGCACCAGCACGATCACCAGGGTGATCAGCCAGGCGCGCTGCATGATGCGCTTGCGTGCAACCGCAAAGGCCGCCTCCACCGTACGGCCAAAGCGTTGCTGATCGCTCGCCTGGTGGTTGTAGGCCTGCACCGTTTTGATCTGCCCCAGGGTTTCCGCCACATAACTACCGACATCGGCGACCCGATCCTGGCTCTGGCGCGACAAGCTGCGCACCCGCCGACCGAAAATCAGGATCGGTGCCAGCACCAACGGCAGGGCCAGCACCACAATGCTGGTGAGCTTGGGGTTAGTGATGAACAGCAGCACGATACCGCCCAGCACCATCAGGGCATTGCGCAGGAACAACGACAGCGATGAGCCGATCACCGATTGCAACAAGGTGGTGTCAGCGGTGAGCCGCGACTGGATTTCCGAGCTGCGATTGCGCTCGAAAAAGCCAGGGTGCAGGTAGATCAGGTGATCGAATACCTGCTGGCGGATATCGGCCACACAACGCTCACCAATCCACGACACCAGGTAAAAGCGGCTGAAAGTGCCGATCGCCAGGGCCAATACCAACAACAGGAACAAGCCGATGGTTTGGTTGAGCAAATGCGGGGAACGGGTCATGAAGCCCTGGTCGACCAACAACCGGATACCCTGCCCCATGGACAAGGTGATACCCGCCGTGACCACTAACGCCAGCAACGCCAGCAGCACCTGTTGGCGATACGGCCGAATGAAGCGCCAAGCCAGGCTCAGCGCCTGACGCTGGCGGGGGGAGAAGCGGTTGAGCATGGAAAGTCCGACGGTCAGCTGTTTTGCCCAGCCTACACCGTACCGCTCGTCCTACGCCAAGGAACCCTGAGTAATACAAGTCATCCGTATAAAAACTGACCCCAGTCAGCTTTAAGGTCGAGTTCATCCACCACTAGACCGTTTCGATCTAAAGTACCACTGGAGGTTTACCTAGCTTTCTGTTGGACTGGGACAAATCGTACGGGAAGTACCGACGGCGCTGTCATAGTTCGGTCACCGGGCGATTCTAGTCTGAGCTTGCAACCTGATGAGGAGACAGGAAATGAGCTTGCAACAAAGCAGCACCCAGCCGAAAACCACGCCCAACCCGCAAGCGCCGGTCGGCGGCTCGGTCATTGATCAGAATGGCAAAGAGATCACCATCACCGAAGAGATGATCCAGCAAGCCTGCGAAAAGCTGGAGCAGAGCCGCAAAGACCCCGCCAAGAAAGACTGAACCGCGCGAATTTTCAACCCGGCACCAGCGCCGGGTTTTTATTGGTTCCTCATGGATTTCCGGGGCAGGATTGGCTTTGGCTTTGGCTTTGGCTTTGAGGGCTGTGGGCTTATCCATTTGATGGGGTGGCTGGGCTGGCCCCTTCCGCCTTTACAGCGGCATTGCTCCCGCGAGGACCGCGCTAACGAGCCATCCATGGCCCGAAGCGCTTGACGGGCTCCTGCCCGTCACCTCACTACGCAATACCTCCACTCAGCCTTCTGAAGTCGCAAACTGTGTCGCCTGACCCATCGCAGAGGTGCCTGTACGGCTTGACCCGGTAGGAGCGGGCTTGCCCCGCGAGGCGGTGTGACAGCTACACCGCGATCGCGGGGCAAGCCCGCTCCCACAGGTGGTGCAAGACGGTATCTCCCACCGGCAGGGCCGAATGCAGGGGCCACCCCATCAAATGGATAAGCCCACAGCCCTCAAAGCCAAAGCCAACCCTTCCCCGACAATCCGTGAAGAGCCTTTTTATTGCCTGAGGCTCCCCCCGTTTACAGCAGCACACCACCCAAGGCATGAACCATCTGCGCCAGGTGTGGCGCATCACCGTGCAGCCGCACCCGCAGGCCCTCGATCTCGCGACGCGGTGGGTAATGTTTGCGCAAGGCGTCAAAGGCTGCCTTCTGCTCAAGCACATCACTGCTCAGGCTGCGGCGAAAATCAGCGTCGTCACGGCGTGGGTCATATACCGCGCGGCACAGCGTGGCCAACGCCCAGGCCGGATCGGTTTCCGCCTGCAGGCCAACTTCGGCCAGCCACGGCTGGGGCAACAGGTCTTCCAGCAATACCGACGCCGGCTCACCACGCCAGGCACAGAAAGCCTGATAGATCTGCGCGGTACCGCGCTGCTTGCCGTCCAGGCTGTAGCCAGCGATGTGTGGCGTGGCCAGCACGCACAGGTCTGCCAGCTCCAGATCCACCTGTGGTTCGCCTTCCCAGACGTCCAGCACTGCCAGAACATCTTCACGTGCCAGCAGCAGTTCGCGCAGCGCCGCATTGTCGATCACCGGGCCGCGGCTGGCATTGATCAACCAGGCACCCTGACGCAACAACGCCAGGCGCTCACCATCTAGCAGATGCCAAGTGGCGTGCTCACCGCTACGCGTCAGGGGGGTATGCAGGCTGATCACATCGCACTCAGCCAGCACGGTCTCCAGGCCGACATACTCGCCGCCCTCGCGCGCCTGACGCGGCGGGTCACAGACCAACACCTTCCAACCAAGCCCACGCAGCACCTCGACCAGGCGCCCGCCCACCTCTCCGGCACCGACCACGCCGTAGGTACGCGCAGACAAATCAGCGCCATCGAGCTCGGCCAGGGTCAGTACACTGCCCAGCACATAGTCGACCACGCCACGGGCATTGCAACCTGGCGCGCTGGACCACTGAATGCCTGCCTGGGCGAAGTAATCCAGCGCCAGATGGTCGGTACCAATGGTGCAGGTGCCAACGAAACGGACCTTGCTACCTTCGAGCAGCGCCTGATCGACACGCGTCACCGAGCGCACCAAGAGGACGTCGGCATCTTTCACACAGGCGGCATCGATGGCACGCCCTGGATAGCGGCGGATTTCACCGAAGCCAGCAAAGAAAGCATCGAGCAGCGGAATATTCTCGTCGGCAACAATCAGCATGGCGCTCTCCTATCGGGGTGCGCAGTGTAGGCCTTTGCCAGGGCGCTTATCCAGCCGAATGCACAGATGCCGGCCAAGCTTCCTGACCGATGCGTCAAAAAGTGTAGACTAAGCGGCTTTGTGCACTATTTTTGTGGACGCCTGCCTCGTGACTGCCATGACCACCACCCCTCACACCCCGCCCATTTCCCGCCGTCCGCGCATACGCGCTGAGCTGCGCAGCCTGATGATGCTGGCCACGCCGATCATCATTGCCCAGTTGGCCACCACCGCCATGGGTTTTGTCGATGCGGTCATGGCCGGACGCGTCAGCCCACGCGACCTGGCGGCAGTGGCACTGGGTAACTCGATCTGGATTCCGGTGTTCCTGCTGATGACCGGCATCCTGCTCGCCACCACTCCCAAGGTGGCACAACGCTTCGGCGCCGGCCAACACAGCGAAATCGGTCCGCTGGTGCGCCAGGCACTATGGCTGGCGGTCGCCGTCAGCCTGATTGCCAGTGCGCTGCTGCTCGGTGCCGAACCCGTGTTGCAGGTCATGAAGGTTGATCCGCAGTTGATCGAGCCGAGCATGGGCTACCTGCAAGGCATCGCCTTCGGCTTCCCCGGCATGGCGCTCTATTACGTACTGCGCTGCTACAGCGATGGCCTGGGCCTTACCCGCCCGAGCATGGTCATTGGCTGCCTGGGGCTGCTGCTGAACATCCCACTGAACTACATACTGATCTATGGCCACCTCGGCTTCCCGGCGCTGGGTGGTGTTGGTTGCGGCTGGGCCAGCGGCATCGTCATGTGGTTCATGGCCCTGAGCATGGCCGCGTGGAGCCGCTGGGCGCCCGCCTACCAGAACAGCCGCGTGCTGGTGCGTTTTGAGCGCCCGCAATGGGCGGTGATCAAGCGCTTGATCGGCGTTGGCCTGCCCATCGGCATCGCGGTATTCGCCGAATCGAGCATTTTTGCGGTGATCGCCTTGCTGATCGGCAGCCTCGGCCCGACCGTGGTGGCCGGCCATCAGATCGCCCTGAACATCAGCTCACTGCTGTTCATGATTCCCTACTCGCTGGGCATGGCAGTGACCGTACGCGTGGGCCAGGCGATTGGCGCGGGCGAACCGTATCAGGCGCGCTTTGCGGCGTTGGTGGGACTGGCGGCGGCGCTGGTATTTGCCTGCTTCTCGGCCGCTTTGATCCTGCTGATGCGCGAACCGATCGCGTCGATCTACACCCCGGACACCGCGGTTATCCAGATCGCCGCGATGCTGATTGTGTATGCCGCGCTCTACCAGTTCTCCGACGCCATTCAGGTAATCGCCGCCGGTGCGCTGCGAGGCTATCAGGATACCCGGGTGACCATGATCCTGACCCTGTTCGCTTACTGGGGCATCGGCCTGCCGGTGGGGTATGTGCTGGGCCTGACCGACTACTTCGGCCCGGCCAGCGGCCCTAACGGCTTGTGGGAAGGGCTGATCGCTGGCCTGACCTGCGCGGCGCTGATGTTGTCGATTCGCCTGGCACGTAGCAGTGCCAAGCATATTCGCCGCGCGCAGAGGCCTTAATCGAGTTTCTTGCGGATCCAGTACAGGTAAGTGCCCGCCTCTTCCTGTTGCTGGACCAGCTCATGGCCAAGGAACACGCAGAACTTGGGGATATCGCGGCGTGTCGAGGGATCGGTGGCAATCACCTTGAGCAGGCCACCGGCGGCCAGATCGCGCACGTGCTGGTGCAGCATCATCACAGGCTCGGGGCAGTTCAAGCCGGTGGCGTCGAGCACGGCATCTGGGGTGAAATCGGTCATCTATAACTCCGGAAACAGTAGGTGCGGGCTTGCCCCGCGAATGCCAGTCAGCGTGGTTTCAAGTCCAGACGGCGCAAGTGGCAGGTCACTTCTTCACGGTCGTGATACAGCTGCTTGCAGCCAATCGAAACCTTGACCTTGCGAGCCTTGAAGCCTTCTTCAATGCGATCGAGCAAACGCCGCACTTCGGCATACCGCTGCTTCATCGGCAGTTTGAGATTGACCACCGCCTCCCGGCACAAACCTTCACCCAACCAGGTCTCCAGCAACGCAGCACTGCGCGCCGGCTTTTCGACAATATCGCAGACCATCCAGTCCACGGTCTGCTTGGGCTTGTAGGTAAAGCCATCGGCCATCAAGTGCTGAACCAGACCGGTATCCATCAGGCTCTCAGCCATAGGCCCATTGTCGATGGCAGTCACCAGCATACCGCGTTGCACCAGTTGATAGGTCCAGCCACCCGGTGCTGCACCCAGGTCGACACCGGTCATGTCGTCAGACAGCCGCGCATCCCATTGATCTTTGGGAATGAAATGATGCCAGGCCTCTTCCAGCTTGAGGGTCGAGCGGCTTGGTGCTTCACGCGGAAACTTCAGGCGTGGGATACCCATCGGCCACATCGCCGAATTGTCGGCACTAGCGACACCGACAAACACCCGCCGACCGCTGACAAAGGTCAACAGCAAGCGCGGCTTGCTCGGGTCTTCAAGCAAACGTCCAGCCTTGCTCAGGGCCTTGCGCAGTGGTACCTCGAACTTGCGGCAAAACGTCGAAAGCTCCTTACCGTCGTTGGTGTCCATCACCTCCAGCCACAGGCTGCCGCACTGTGGGTACTGCGCCAGTGCGTCGAGCAGCACGCTGATACGATCGGTTTCCGGCAACTCGACAAAACTGCCACGCGCCCACTGACGGGGGAAAATCAGTTGCGCAAAGCGCAGTTCGCGCATCAGACGCTCAGCGCCTTCATCATCGTTGCAGATGAATTCGGCACAGGCCGTTTGCGGCTTGGCCTTGGCGTAACCGGCAACGTCCAGGCGTGCGGCGTGCTCGGCGATTTCGGCACAGACTTCACTCTCGAAGCCGGGCCGGCAATGCATAAACAGGGTATTCATTTTCACTCCAGGACGGTTGGCGGCCAATCGCCCCAACCCTGACCGGGCGCAATGCACTGCGCCGGCAAATGCGCGAATGATAAAGGAAGATCGGAACCTGTGACATGCCCCGCCGGTCCAGTACTTGGTCAGGTGCGCCAAACGGGGCTAACCTGACCGTTCAGCCAGGTCCGTGCCGTGCGGACCCCACAGAGGCGGTGCATCGGCGACAGCAAGGAAGATTGCCGAGCACCGGCGCAGAAGGAGTTGGTAATGCCCTCGCTCGATAGCCTGAAAACCCTCAAGACGCTCACGGTCGCTGACCGCCCCTACCACTACTTCAGCCTGACTGAAGCCGCTAAACAGCTGGGCGACTTGCAGCGCCTGCCGATGTCGCTGAAGGTGCTACTGGAAAACCTGTTGCGCTGGGAGGACAACAAAACCGTCACCCGCGCCGACCTCGGCGCCCTCGCCGACTGGCTCAAAGAGCGCCGCTCAGACCGCGAAATCCAGTACCGCCCGGCACGGGTGCTGATGCAAGACTTTACCGGTGTTCCGGCGGTGGTCGACCTGGCCGCCATGCGCGCGGCCATGGCCAGGGCCGGTGGCGACCCGCAACGGATCAACCCGCTGTCGCCGGTGGACCTGGTCATCGACCACTCGGTGATGGTCGACCGCTATGCCAGCCAGCAGGCGTTCGCCGAGAACGTCGATATCGAAATGCAGCGAAACGGTGAGCGCTATGCGTTCCTGCGCTGGGGCCAGAATGCCTTCGATAATTTCAGCGTAGTGCCGCCAGGTACCGGTATTTGCCACCAGGTTAACTTGGAGTACCTGGGACGCACGGTGTGGACCCGAGAAGAAAACGGCCGTACTTACGCATTCCCCGACACCCTGGTCGGCACGGACTCGCACACCACCATGATCAACGGCCTGGGTGTGCTGGGTTGGGGGGTCGGCGGTATCGAAGCGGAAGCGGCCATGCTCGGCCAACCGGTGTCGATGCTGATCCCGGAAGTGATCGGCTTCAAGCTGACCGGAAAATTGCGCGAAGGCATCACCGCCACCGACCTGGTGCTGACCGTCACCCAGATGCTGCGCAAGAAAGGTGTCGTGGGCAAATTCGTCGAATTCTACGGCGATGGCCTGGCGGACCTGCCGCTGGCTGACCGCGCCACAATCGCCAACATGGCCCCCGAGTACGGCGCCACCTGCGGGTTTTTCCCGGTCGACCAGGTCACTTTAGATTACCTACGCCTGTCGGGGCGCCCTGAACAAACGGTGCAACTGGTTGAAGCGTACTGCAAGGAACAGGGCCTGTGGCGCCTGCCCGGCCAGGAGCCACTGTTCACCGACAACCTGGCCCTGGACATGCACGAAGTTGAAGCCAGCCTGGCCGGCCCCAAACGCCCTCAGGACCGCGTCGCGCTATCGCAGGTCAGCCAGGCCTTTGACAGCTTTCTCGGCTTGCAGCTGCGCGCCTCGAGCAAAGATGTGGGCCGCCTGGAAAGTGAAGGCGGCGGCGGTGTCGCCGTGGGCAATGCCGATCAGGCCGGTGAAGCCAGCTATGAGCATGGCGGCCAAAGCCACGTACTGCGCGACGGTGCTGTGGTCATTGCCGCCATCACCTCCTGCACCAACACCTCCAACCCCAGCGTGATGATGGCGGCGGGCCTGGTGGCGAAAAAGGCGGTCGAGAAAGGTCTCAAGCGCAAGCCCTGGGTCAAGAGTTCACTGGCCCCTGGTTCGAAAGTCGTCACCGACTACTACAAGGCCGCCGGCCTCACACCCTACCTGGATGAACTGGGCTTTGATCTGGTCGGCTATGGCTGCACCACCTGCATTGGCAACTCCGGACCGCTGGACGATGCGATCGAGAAAGCCATTACTGCTGCTGACCTGACCGTCGCTTCGGTACTGTCGGGCAACCGCAACTTCGAAGGCCGGGTGCACCCGCTGGTGAAAACCAACTGGCTGGCCTCGCCACCACTGGTGGTCGCCTATGCCCTGGCCGGCAGCGTGCGCCTGGACTTGAGCAGCGAAGCGCTGGGTATCGGCTCCGATGGCCAGCCGGTGTACCTGCGTGACATCTGGCCAAGCCAGCAGGAAATCGCCGCAGCGGTTTCCCGCGTCGACACGGCGATGTTCCACAAGGAATACGCTGAAGTGTTCGCCGGCGACGCTCAATGGCAAGCGATTGAAGTGCCACAGGCAGCCACCTACGTCTGGCAGGACGACTCCACCTACATCCAGCACCCGCCGTTCTTCGACGACATCACCGGGCCGTTGCCAGTGATCAAAGACATTCCTGGCGCCCGGGTCCTGGCCCTGCTCGGTGACTCGGTGACTACCGACCACATCTCCCCTGCCGGCAATATCAAGGCCGACAGCCCGGCCGGACGTTACCTGCGTGACAAAGGCGTGGAACCGCGCGACTTCAACTCTTACGGCTCACGCCGTGGCAACCATGAAGTGATGATGCGCGGCACGTTCGCCAACATTCGCATCCGCAATGAGATGCTGGGCGGCGAAGAAGGCGGCAATACACTCCACGTGCCGAGCGGCGAGAAAATGGCGATCTACGATGCGGCCATGCGCTACCAGGCCGAACGTACGCCGCTGATCGTGATTGCCGGTCAGGAATATGGCACCGGCTCAAGCCGCGACTGGGCGGCCAAAGGTACCAATTTGCTGGGGATCAAAGCGGTGCTGGCGGAAAGCTTCGAGCGTATTCACCGCTCCAACCTGGTTGGCATGGGTGTGCTGCCCTTGCAGTTCATCGCAGGCCAATCCCGCAAGACCCTGGCCCTCGATGGCAGCGAGCGCATCGATATCCTCGGCTTGAGCCATGCCAAGATTCAGCCCCACATGAACCTCAGCCTGAACATCACCCGCCAGGATGGGCGTCAGGAACAGTTCGAGGTGTTGTGCCGTATCGACACCCTCAATGAAGTGGAGTACTTCAAGGCCGGCGGGATCTTGCACTACGTGCTGCGGCAATTGATCGCAGCGTGAAATCGCGGCCCGGCCGCAACGGCCGGGCCTTCCACGGTTACAGGGTGAAAGCGCCATTAGACTGAGCGGTCACTCGCCGACTTTTGTGTCAAAAATATGAAAGAATGCAGCGAAATCGCTGAAGTTTGCGCGCATCACATAGCGTAAGCCCTGCCGTGAATCCTTGAGCCAGATCAAGGATCGAAAATATTCATTCAACAAAACCTTCACACTGCCGATACACCACGAAAGCCTTGCGGATTGAACAGCTTATGCGTAACAACCAGCCAATAACCCAGCGCGAACGGACTTTCCCAGCTCAACAACGCTTGATCTCGACCACCGATACCAAGGGTGTTATCACCTATTGCAACGATGCCTTCGTCGAAATCAGCGGATTTTCCCGCGAGGAACTACTGCGCGCGCCGCACAACCTGGTACGCCACCCCGATGTTCCGCCAGCGGTATTTGCGCACATGTGGGGCACGCTCAAGCAAGGCTTGCCATGGATGGGCATCGTCAAGAACCGTTGCAAAAGCGGCGACCACTATTGGGTCAACGCTTATGTCACCCCGGTGTTCGAAAACAACCAGGTGGTTGGCTACGAGTCCGTTCGGGTCAAGCCAACCAGCGAACAGGTACGTCGGGCCGAGGCCCTGTACCAGCGCATCAACCAAGGGCGCACAGCGATCCCGCGCCGTGACAAATGGCTGCCAGTCGTACAAGACTGGCTGCCGTTCATTCTGGTCAGCCAGGTTGGTTTCCTGATCGGTAACTGGCTTGGTCATTCCTGGGGCTTTGCCCTGGCGGCAGCCCTTTCAGTGCCGCTCGGCCTGCTGGGCCTGAGCTGGCAGCAACGTGGCCTCAAGCGTCTGCTACGCCTGGCCGAACAGGCCACCTCCGACCCGCTGATTGCCCAGATGTACACCGACAGCCGCGGCGTTCAGGCCCGTCTGGAAATGGCCATGCTCAGTCAGGACGCACGGATGAAAACCTGCCTGACCCGTCTGCAGGACACCGCAGAACACCTGAACGAACAGGCCCGGCAATCCGATACCCTGGCCCACAACAGTTCTTCGGGGTTGGAGCGCCAGCGAGTCGAGACCGAACAAGTCGCCGCCGCCGTCAACCAAATGGCCGCCACCACTCAGGAAGTGGCCAACCACGTGCAGCGCACTGCCGACGCCACCCAGGAAGCCAACCGCCTGACTGGCCGTGGCCGCGATATCGCGGGCGAAACCCGTGACGCCATCCAGCGCCTGTCGGCGGCAGTCGGCGAAACCGGCCTGACCGTGACCCAATTGGCGCGTGACAGCGATGAAATCGGTGGTGTAGTCGATGTCATCAAGGGCATTGCCGACCAGACCAACCTGCTGGCACTCAACGCCGCCATCGAGGCTGCACGTGCAGGCGAGATGGGCCGCGGCTTTGCCGTGGTGGCCGACGAGGTTCGCCAACTGGCACAACGCACCAGCGAATCGACCGGCCAGATCCACGGCCTGATTGCCAAGCTGCAGCAAACCGCCACCAATGCCGTGCAAACCATGGAAGCCGGGCATCGTCAGGCCGAGGAAGGTGTAGCGCGGGTCATGGAGGCTGACCAGGCCTTGGTCGGTATCAGCGAAGCGGTGGCCAACATCACCGACATGACCACGCAGATTGCTGCAGCTACCGAAGAGCAGACAGCGGTTGCCGATGAAATCAGCCGCAACATCAGCACCATCGCCGACCTGGCGGACCAGACCTCCGAACAGGCGCAGCACTCGGCGCTGCTCAGCGAAGAACTGACCCGCACCGCGACCACGCAGTACTCGCTGGTCGAACGCTTCAACCGCTGACAAAGGGTGGGAGCAACGGCCTTACACCCTCTGTGGGAGCAACTGTCTTGATCATCCTGTGGGAGCGGGCTTGCCCCGCGAAGCAGGCACTGCGGTGAATGGCACGGGCTTCGCCCGTGTTCGCGGGGCAAGCCCGCTCCCACAGGTGGTGCAAGTTGCTCCTACACAGTCTGTAAGCTTGCCCCTACTACCAGTCAAGGGTCAGCCGGCTTTCGAAATAGCGCTCTTCGCCGCTTAGGGGGTCGTTGAAACGCAGGCTCTGCGCCAACAACTTCAGCGGCTTGCTGTAATCATCTTGATCCGGCACAACTTGCGGATAAAAAGGATCATTGCAGATGCTCGCGCCCAATGCCGTCATGTGCACACGCAGTTGATGGGTCTTGCCGGTGATCGGCGACAACCCGTAGCGCCACAACTCACCGTTCTTTTCCAGCACCTGGGCCAGGGTTTCACTGTTGCTCTGCCCTTCGACTTCCTGCATGCGGAAAAACGGCTCGCCACTGACCATGCGGCTTTTGTGCGTCAACGGAAACTCAAGCAGCGGCAAGGCCCGGGCAATCGCCTGGTAACGTTTGTCGATCTGGCGATTGGGGAACAACGATTGATACGCCGCGCGGCTCTGGGGGTTGGCAGAAAACAGCACCAGCCCGGCAGTGTGGCGGTCAATCCGGTGCAAGGGCACCAGGTGCGGGTTATCCAGACGGCGGATCAGCCGCCGCAGCAAAGTGTGCTCAACGTATTCGCCCGTGGGCGTCACCGGTAGAAAGTGCGGCTTGTCTACCACCACCAGATGCTCGTCGACATGCAAAATCTGCTCGTGGAACGGGATCGGCTTCTCGTTGGGCACTTCACGAAAATAGTGAATGCGCAGGCCTGGCTTGTAGGCCAGCGCAGCGCTGATCGGCTGCCCTTGGGCGTCCAGCACGCGGCCGCGCGCAATCCGGTCAAGCCACTGCTCGCGGCCAATGGCCTTGAAATGCTCGCTCAGGCAGTCGAGCACGGTCTCCCAGTTGCCAACGGGCAGGCAGACAGTGCTGGCTTGATGCTTAGCCGGGTCGAAGGAGGCAGTGGCCATGGGAACGCTCGTGACAGATAGACCAAGCATTATCCCGCATGCCCGGCGCCTCAGCCAGCCTCGCTTGCAGCCGCCTCGACGAACTCCTTGAGCCAGCGCAGCACATCAACAGCCTCCCAGCGACTGGGGTCGTAAAGGGCATACAACAATCCCTGATAGCCAACCACATCCAGCGGACGGTGATAACCAGCGCGCTGGAACAGCGCTTCGATCTCGGCGAAGCAGGTATTGAAGTGCAACTTGTTAAAGGGCGTTTTGCCCTCCAGCACCAGGCCGTCAAGGCGCAACTCGAGCACCGCCTCGCTGACCATGGCGACCGGCATACGGTTGACGGTGTATTTCAGTTGTTCGACATTGACCATGCTGTACATCCTTGAGGCAAGCGCCACCCCTATACTGTATTTATATACAGCATATGCAGAGTTTTCAGACGCGTCAATCAGACCCTACCTAGACCAGCCCTCGCAGGTAGCCGGTGCCCTTGCGGATCGTCAGGATCTGACGACGCTCGGCCCCCTCGGCAAGGCCCAGATGTACCCAGCTATCGAACTCGAGAATCAATTGGTCAAACATCAAGGCGCTGTCCGCCAAACGCCGCGCAAGTACTGCGGGCGTCAGCCCCGAGACATTGATGTCTGCTGCCAGCCCTTGTACATGTGCGCTACGCGGTGCACCTCCGACCATCCGATTCAACGCTGCACAGCGATAGCCACTGGTAACCAGCACCGGCCTGCCGACCAACAGCCGGACCTGCTCCAGCAGCGCACACAGACGACGAAGATTGTTGACGGTGTTGGCGTCCGGCGTGTTGTCGATATTGCTACGCGCGGCGCTCTGCGAGACCGTCATATCGGCCAGGGTGAAGTGTTCACTTAGATTCATGCCTGCTCCTTGGTATGCATAAAAGCGCCCAAGGAGTGTGCACAGCGCGCTGCTGTCGCGCACGACAGGAAACGTCACCCTGAAACCTGTCTCAACGCAGAAAGGCCACCACTTGCTCGGCGTCGAACGGCCAGTTCAGCTGTGCGCCGTTGTCACAACGGCGCAGCACCGGTATCAGCAGGCCAAAGCGCTCCACCATGGACTCGTCTTCGGCAATATCCACCAGCTCAACCAGCAGACCATGTTCGACAAATGGCATTAACAGGGCTTCGGCCACTTCGCACAGGTGGCAACCCAGGGTGCCGTAGAGTTGGCATTCAGGCAGCATTTATCAGTACCGGCAAGAAGTAAAAAGGGACCATTATTCTAGGTCTGCCGTCGGGGGGCGTCGAGCGCAGAGCACCCGTGGTTCAATCCCGACTAAAGTGTGATTCAGATCAGCGCCCACTGAACAAGCATGGCCCATGCTTACTGGTTTTTTGCGGCCTCCCTACATGGAGTATGTTGTGTTTGCCAACCTATTGATCATTTTGGCCTCCTCATTGGTCGTCATTGCCTTCTTCCGGCGCCTGAAGTTGCCACCGGTATTGGGCTACTTGTGCGTCGGTCTGTTTGTCGGCCCCACTGCCCTCAATTGGGTGAACGAAAGTGAGGAACTGCCAGACCTTGCCGAAATGGGTGTGGTGTTCCTGCTGTTCTCGCTGGGCCTGGAATTTTCCCTGTCGAAAATGCTCGCCTTGCGCAAAGTTGTGTTTGGCCTGGGCAGCCTTCAGGTTGCCTGCTCGGCAGTACTGCTGGCTGGGCTCCTGGCGTTGCTCGGCATGCCTGCCAACGCAGCGCTGTTATTGGGTGCAGGCCTGGCCTTGTCGTCGACGGCCATCGTCAGCAAGGAACTGACCAGCCTTGGCGAGATTTTTAGCAGCCATGGCCAGAACGCGATTGGCGTTTTGCTGTTCCAGGATGTGGTTGCCGTCTTGCTGCTCACCCTGGTTCCGGTATTTGCCGGTGAAGGTGGTCAGGCCTGGTACTGGGCACTGCCGCTGACCCTGGGCAAAACCGTGATCCTCTTCGTCGGCTTGTTGCTTGCCAGTCGCTGGCTGCTGCCACGCCTGTTTCACGAAGTGGCGAGTTCTCACTCGGCCGAACTGTTCGTATTGCTGGCCCTGGTGATCGTCCTGCTCACCGCCTGGCTGACCCACTTGCTTGGCCTGTCACCGGCGCTGGGGGCGTTCCTGGCTGGCATGCTGCTGGGCGAAAGCAACTACCGTCATCAGATCGAAGCCGATATCCGTCCGTTCCGCGACATTCTGCTGGGCTTGTTTTTCGTCAGTATTGGCATGCTCATCGACCTGCAGCTGTTCGCCAGCCACGGCCTGGAAATCCTCGCCCTGACCCTGGGCTTGCTGCTGGTCAAAGGCTGTGTGGTCGCCGCCTTGGTCCGCGTGCAAGGCAGTGACGCTGAAACCGCCTGGCGCAGTGGTTTGGCCCTGGCCCAGGGGGGTGAATTCTGTTTCGCCCTGATGGCGCAAATGCAGCAAACCCAACTACTGCCCGAAGCCATCGGCAACCTGCTGCTAGCCGCCACTTTCTGCTCGATGCTGGTCACTCCATTGCTGCTACGCGCCGCGCCAGGCATCGCTGCCCGCCTGCACCGCAAGCCCAACCAGGAAGTACAACTGGAAGCCATCGAAGCGCAAAGTGCGGCAATGAGCGGACACGTGCTGATCTGCGGCTATGGCCGGGTCGGACAATCGATCGGACGTTTTCTGCGCCGGGAAAACATCCCGTTCATTGCCCTCGATGATGACCCGGTACGGGTGCAGGAAGCCGCGGCTGGCGAAAGCTGCGTGCACTACGGTGACTCACGCCGCGGAGAATTGCTCAGTGCCATCGGCCTTGAGCGTGCACGCCTGCTGGTAATTGCCGTGGACAAGACCGATATCGCCATGAGCGTACTGAAAGCGGCGCGCGAACGTCACGCCGATGTGCAGATCCTGGTACGTACCCGCGACGACAGTCAGCGTGAAGAACTGCGTAAGGCCGGCGCCACGGCGGTGGTACCGGAACTGCTGGAGTCGAGCCTGATGCTCGCGTCCCATGCACTGGTCATGCTTGGCCTGCCGATGGATCAGGTACAAGCGCGTATCGATGAAGTGCGTCAGACCCGCTACCGCATGCTGCAAGCCTTCTATCAAGGCGCCCAGACCAGCCCGGTCGACAGCGAAGGCCTGCCCAAGACCATGATGCATGCGGTCAACCTGCAGCCCGACGCCTACGCCTGTGGCCGTCCACTGTCCGGGCTGGACCTGGAACAGCTGGGTGTCGAGATCCAGGCGGTGCAGCGCAACGGTGAAGAACTGGCCGTGGACGCCGACACCTGCCTGCATGCCGGTGATGCGGTGCTACTGAGCGGTCCGGTTGCCGCCCTGGCCGCCTGTGAATCACGCCTGGTCGCCGGGCGCTGATCAATCCTGACTGGTGGCGCCGATCTTGTGGATCGACAGGTCGGCGCCGTAGTACTCCTGCTCCTGACTCAAGCGCAACCCCAGCAACAGCTTGATCAGGCCATACACCGCAAAGCCGCCCAACAGCGCCACCAGCACGCCGGCGAATCTGCCGATCAACTGGCTGATCAGGCTCACGCCGCCCAGGCCACCCAGCGCGGTTTGACCGAAAATCCCGCAAGCAATGCCACCCCACACCCCGCACAAGCCGTGCAGTGGCCAGACGCCAAGAACGTCGTCAATCTTCCAGGTGTTTTGCGCCGCAGTGAAACACCAGACAAACAAAGCCCCGGCAATCGCGCCAGTGGCCAGCGCACCCACCGGGTGCATCAGATCCGAACCCGCACACACCGCCACCAACCCGGCCAATGGCCCGTTGTGCAGAAAGCCCGGGTCGTTGCGGCCGACCAGCAACGCCGTCACCGTACCGCCAACCATGGCCATCAACGAGTTCACCGCGACCAACCCGCTGACCCCCTGCAGGGTCTGGGCGCTCATGACATTGAAGCCGAACCAACCGACGATCAGAATCCACGAGCCCAGGGCCAAGAACGGAATGTTCGACGGTGCGAACGCCACCAACTTGCCCTCGCGGTAGCGACCATTACGCGGGCCAAGCAGCAGCACCGCCGTCAGCGCCAGCCAGCCGCCCATGGCATGCACCACGACAGAGCCGGCAAAATCATGGAAGCTGGCACCGAATTGCGCCTGCAACCAAGCCTGCAGGCCGAAGTTACCGTTCCAGACAACACCTTCGAAGAACGGATAGACAAACGCCACAATCAGCACCGTGGCGCACAACTGCGGGGCAAACCGGGCGCGCTCGGCAATGCCACCGGAAATAATCGCCGGAATGGCTGCGGCAAAGGTCAGCAGGAAAAAGAACTTCACCAGGCTATAACCGTGGTCGTTGCTGAGCACCGCGGCCGGCTGCAGGAAGCTCACACCATAGGAAATCCAGTAGCCAACAAAAAAATACGCCAGGGTCGATACGGCAAAATCGCTGAGAATCTTGGACAAGGCATTGACCTGATTCTTGTGCCGAACGGTGCCCACTTCAAGAAAGGCAAAACCAGCGTGCATGGCCAGGACCATAACGGCGCCTAGCAGAATGAACAGTGTGTTGGAGCCGTGGACCAGGGTGTCCACCGCGCTTTGCAGATTTTCCATGGAATGGGCAGGCCTTCAGAAAAAGCACCAAGACAGCGCGGAGTGACTCCTTTTTGCACCATACTGGGCCATCGAATCACCACCGCTGTGGCTGGCCCTGCTGATCGCTGGAGTTTTTCCTTGGGTTTGTCGTGGATTGGGTTAAGGTTTACAGGCCCGGCGTATGTTCACGCGCTGATTTGGCGCAGGCACCGGAGCTGAGTGCACCCTGGAACAGCAAATCCTGTACCAAGGCTTTTTTCACTGAACCTTCGCCCGCGCCCGCAACTCAAAATAGCCACACACCCTTAGGGAGAGCCCCATGACCAGCAAATCGGCAAAGACTGCTCAAGATGTATTGATGGCTGACTTTCAGGCCCTGGTTCGTGACACCGAAAAATTGCTGGAACACACCGCGACCCTGGCCGGCGATCAGGCTGACGAGCTACGCAGTCAGATTCACGACAGCCTGCTGCGCGCACGGGAAACTCTGCAATTGACCCAGGAGTCTGTGCGTGAGCGCGGCGAGGCGGCCCTCAGCGCGACCGAAGACTACGTACAAAGCAATCCGTGGCAATCGATTGGTATCGCCGCAGGCGTCGGTTTCTTGATCGGCCTGCTCGCCAATCGGCGCTGAGGTTGGCTATGCAAAGCGAAGCGAACGACACCGCCCCGGCATCAAGCAAACGCCTTGGTGCTGCGGTCCTGGGGCTGTTGCACGGTCATGTCGAATTGTTCGGCATCGAACTGCAGGAGCAGAAAGCCCGTACCTTGAGCCTGCTGTTGTTTGCCGGGCTGGCACTGGTGTTTACCCTGCTGTTGCTGGTGGCATTGTCGGCCCTGGTGCTGGTGCTGCTGTGGGACAACTACCGTCTCGCCGGGGTGATTGGCCTCTGCGTGTTCTACGGTCTGGCAGCGCTGTTCTGTGGCTTGCGCCTCAAAGCTGCGGTGTACGACGAGTCGTCGCCCTTCAGTGCAACGCTTGAAGAACTTGCCAAAGACCGGGAGCGCCTGTTGCCATGAGCCTGCCTGAGCTACCGAAAACCACCAACCGGCGCGAGCTGCGCAAGGCCTTGGTGCGCCTGCGCCTGGAAATGCACCGCCAGGAAATACGCCACGAGTCCAGCCAGATGCTGGCGCCCCTGAGCCGCTTGCGTGCCGTGGGCGACAGCCTGCAAGGCGGGCTCGGCATCAAGCATGCGCCCTTGTGGGGAATCGCTGCGGTGGTGGTGCTGGGTTTCTTCACCGGCAAAGGCACCCGCAACGGCAGCCTGAGCCGGATGATACGCCTGGGCAGCAGCTTGCTGCCGTTGCTGAAACTGGTCATGCAGGCTGGCGCCAACAAACGCTAGGGTCACTCGATTGAAGGGTGATCACGCCTGCAAGCCCCCTGACAATGGGCTTGCAGGCGCTGCGCCGACACGGGAAGCTAGAGGCCTGCCCCTGTATCGGAGAATTGGCCTTGGACTGGCACACCCTGCTTACCCGCGAGCGTCTCGGTAAAACCTTGCACAGCCCCGAAGAACTCGGGCGCAGCCCGTTTCACAAGGACCACGACCGAATCATCTTCTCCGGCGCCTTCCGCCGCCTGGGGCGCAAGACTCAAGTTCACCCGGTGTCGAGCAACGATCACATCCACACGCGCCTGACCCACTCGCTGGAAGTCAGTTGCGTGGGCCGCTCGCTGGGCATGCGCGTTGGCGAAACCCTGCGCGACCGGCTGCCGCAATGGTGCGAACCCAGCGACCTGGGCATGGTCGTGCAGTCGGCGTGCCTGGCCCATGACATCGGCAACCCGCCGTTTGGCCATTCCGGTGAAGACGCCATCCGCCACTGGTTCCAACAGGCTGCCGGGCGTGGCTGGCTGGACGCCATGAGCGAGACCGAACGTGCCGACTTTCTCAATTTCGAAGGCAACGCCCAGGGCTTTCGCGTACTCACCCAGCTGGAATACCACCAATTCGACGGCGGCACCCGCCTCACCTATGCCACCCTCGGCACTTACCTGAAATACCCCTGGACCGCCCGCCACGCCGATGCCTTGGGCTACAAGAAACACAAGTTCGGCTGCTACCAGAGCGAGCTGCCGCTGCTGGAGCAGATTGCCCGCAAACTAGGCCTGCCACAGCTTGAGGAGCAACGCTGGGCCCGCCACCCGCTGGTGTACCTGATGGAGGCAGCCGACGACATCTGTTATGCCTTGATCGATCTGGAAGACGGCCTGGAGATGGAACTGCTCGATTACCCAGAGGTGGAGTCGCTGCTATTGAGCCTGGTCGGTGACGACCTGCCAGAAACCTATCGGCAACTGGGCCCGGGCGACTCACGACGGCGCAAGCTGGCGATTCTGCGTGGCAAGGCCATCGAACACCTGACCAATGCCGCCGCCCGCGCCTTTGTCGAGCAGCAGGATGCGTTGCTGGCCGGGCAACTGCAGGGCGATCTGGTCGAACACATGCACGGGCCGGCCAAACGTTGTGTGCTGCAAGCCAAAGACATGGCGCGCAAGAAAATCTTCCAGGACAAGCGCAAAACACTGCATGAAATTGGCGCCTACACCACCCTCGAGATCCTGCTCAACTCCTTCTGCGGCGCGGCCCTGGAACAACACGGTGGCCGCACACCGTCGTTCAAGAGCCGGCGCATCCTCGACCTGCTGGGTAACAATGCCCCCAACCCGAATGCGCCGCTGCATACCTCATTCCTGCGCATGATCGACTTCATCGCCGGGATGACAGACAGCTATGCCAGCGAAATGGCGCGAGAAATGACGGGACGATCGAGCCCGACCTGAGAGGCGTGCGAATGGCAGGTGTGTGAGCATGTGGCCGGGGAGCCAACCTCGTGTTCATGCACCTGCATGTAGGACATTAACTACACAACAGTTTTAAATTAAACAAAGCCCGGAAAAAGATACACAAAGTTACCAGTACCGACTCTCACAGCAACAATACGAAATATCACCTGTAGTCCAATACTGCGATTAGAGTCAGACATTTCCGATATAGCACCAACCTCCCTTTGAGTTCATGTGCGACCTGTTCCATCTGCGTTAAGGTGCCCGCTTACCTTTGGCACCTTATCTGGAACCGTCAACATGCACTCTGTATTTATCATCGACGACCACCCGGTCATCCGCCTGGCGGTACGCATGCTCTTGGAAAACGAGGGCTATAACGTAGTTGGTGAGTCCGATAATGGCGTGGATGCCATGCAAATGGTTCGCGAATGCCTACCGGACCTGATCATTCTCGACATCAGCATTCCCCGACTCGACGGACTGGAAGTGCTATCGCGCTTTCACAGCATGGCCACGCCCCTGAAGATTCTGGTACTCACCGCGCAATCACCGGCACTGTTTGCTGTTCGCTGCATGCATTCAGGCGCGGCCGGCTATGTGTGCAAACAGGAAGACTTGAGCGAGCTGCTCAGTGCAATCAAAGCGGTACTGTCGGGTTACAACTACTTCCCCAGCCAGGCCATCAACAACTTGCGCCCCAATAGCGATGAACACAGTGAGCTTGAGCTGTTCAAGCAGGTCAATGATCGGGAGTTGATGGTACTGCAACTGTTTGCCCAAGGCCGAAGCAATAAGGAAATTGCCCAAGGCATGTTTCTCAGCAACAAGACCGTGAGCACTTACAAGAAGCGCTTGATGCAAAAACTCAAAGCCAACTCACTGGTCGAACTTATTGAAATGGCTAAACGCAATGCCCTGGTTTGAGCCAATCCATGCCTAGCCGCATCCTCCACTATGTCCTGGCCAGCGTTCTGGCCTGCCTGTGTCTGTTCGCCTCGGCGCATGCCGACGATGCTCCGGCCAGCACTTACCAGCTACTCAGTCGCTCGCAACCGGAGCCGATGAATCTCTCGTTGAGCCCGGCACAACGACGCTGGCTGCAAAGCAAAGAGCAGTTGCTGCTGGGTACTTCAGCACCGGACTACCCGCCCTTCGACATGACCGCCAGCGGCCGAGACTACGAGGGACTGACGGCTGACGTTGCAGGCATAGTGGAAGCGGCCCTGGGTGTGCCGATCAAGGTGCGGCGCTTCGCCAGTCGTCAGGAGGCGGTAAACGCCCTGACGCTGGGGCAGATTGATATGCTCGGCAGTGCCAACGGTTACGAAGCCGCTACGCCAGGGCTGATGCTGTCCAGGCCCTACGCGGTAGATCAGCCGGTGCTCGTTACCCGCGAGAACGAAAGCCGCCCCCTTGACACGGGTCTTGCGGGCTTGCGCCTGAGCATGGTGTATCACTATCTGCCGCTTGCCGAGGTCAGCGCCAACTACCCCAACGCCACGATCAAGGCCTATCCTTCCTATCAGAATGCCCTTAATGCCGTGGCTTTCGACCAAGCCGATGTGTTTCTCGGCGACACCATTTCTACCCACTACCTGATCAACCAGGGCCACTTGAAGAACGTCAAGATGGCCAACTTCGGCAAACACGAGCCGGTCGGCTTCAGCTTTGCGGTGCAGCAAAACAACCCCATTTTGCTGCAATTGATCAATACCACGCTCGATAACCTCTCACGTGCCACGCGAGACAGCATCTTCAAACGCTGGAGCGCCGGCAGCGACGTGCTGCTAACCGACCGAAAACTGCAGCTTTCCCAGCGCGAGGAGCGCTGGCTGAGCCAGCATCCGGTGGTGCGCGTCGTGGTCAACGAAGCCGATGCGCCCCTGACGTTCTTCGACAATGCCGGCAGTTTTCGCGGCATTGCCGCCGATCTGCTCGAACTGATTCGCCTGCGCACCGGGCTGCGCTTCGACATTCAACGCGCCAGCGGGATCAGTGACATGATCGATCGGGTCAACCATGGCCGGGCCGACGTGATTGCGGCTATCTCTCCCAGCGAACGTCGGCAAGCCACCCTGACCATCAGCCGCCCCTACCTGGAAAACTCCTATGTACTGATCACCCGCAAAGGGCCGCAACAACCTGCCACGCTAGAGCAATTACCCGGCCGGCGGGTGGCCGTGGTGCGCGACAGCCCTCTGGTTGAAAGCCTGCGCAAGCGTGTGCCGGGCATTCAGTTGATCGCGACCGAGAGCAGCGAGCAGTCCATCGAAGCCCTTGCCAGCGGCTATGTGGATGCGGCGATCACGGCGTTGGTGCATGCCAATTTCAGCCTTGCCAACCGCCATGACCTGGCCATCCGGGCTTCGGTTGGCGCCGAACCGGCAACCTTTTCAATGGCCACAGCCGGGCATGCGCAGGAGCTGACCTCGATCCTGGACAAAGCGTTGCTCAGTATTGCCCCTGAAGAGCTGGGCGTGATCAACAGCCGCTGGCGCGGCTACAGCAGCGAAAACGATGCGTACTGGACCACCTACCATCAACTGATCCTGCAAATCGTCCTGGGCATCAGCGTTTTGCTGCTGTTGTCACTGGCGTGGAACGCCTGGATGCGGCGCCAGATCAAACAACGCGAAGCCGCCGAGCGTGCGCTGGGCGACCAGCTTGAATTCATGCGCACACTGCTCAACGGCACGCCCCATCCCATCTACGTGCGCGATCGCGAGGGCATCCTGCAAAGCTGCAACGACAGCTATCTGCAAGCGCTGCAGTTACAGCACGATGAAGTGCTCGGCAAGCGCCTGGAAGACGGCGTGCTGGGCGACACCTGCTATGCCAGCCAAATGCAGGCCGATTACCGCCAGGTAATGCGCGAAGGCAAGCCGCTGATCGTCGACCGGCCGCTGTTGCTCAACGACCGCGCGGTGACGATCTATCACTGGATCCTGCCCTACCGGAACTCGCTGGGTGAGGTTCAAGGCATTATCGGTGGCTGGATCGACATCAGCGAGCGACGCCAGCTGATTCAGGACCTGAGCCTGGCCAAGCAGCAGGCCGATGATGCCAATCGGGCAAAAAGTACCTTTCTGGCAACCATCAGCCATGAAATCCGCACCCCGATGAACGCCATTCTCGGCATGCTTGAGCTGACCCTGGAAAAAGCCAACCAGGGCCAACTGGATCGTCCAGCTGTCGAAGTCGCCTATAACTCGGCCAAAGACTTGCTGGCCCTGATCGGCGACATACTCGACATTGCCCGGATCGAATCCGGGCATCTGACCTTGGCACCAGAGCGTGTGTGCCCGGCGCAACTGGTCGAGTCTGTCGGTCGAGTCTTCGACGGCCTGGCCCGCCAGAAAAACCTGCAGTTGACGGTGGGTATCGACCCCAGCGCGCGCGCCTACGTACTGCTCGACCCGCTGCGGCTCAAGCAAATTCTCTCGAACCTGGTCAGCAACGCTATCAAATTCACTGAACATGGCCAGGTTGTCATTGAACTGACCCTCAAGGCCGGTCCAGAGCCCGGACAAGCCACGCTCGACATGAGCGTCCAGGACAGCGGTATCGGTATCCGCGTACAGGACCAGCAACGCCTGTTCCTGCCGTTCGTTCAGGCCAATCCCGACAGCATGCTGGCGCGCAACGGTACCGGCCTGGGCCTTTCCATCTGTCGCGACCTGTGCAATCTGATGGGCGGCAGTCTTACCTTGCACAGTGAATTCGGCCAAGGTACCCGCGCGCATGTCTGCCTGCCGGTGACACTGATGCCCAGCCACGCCAAACTGGCTACCTCCAACCCGGAGCCGTACATCAGCGTTGCGGCATTGAACGTGCTGGTGGTCGATGACCACCCCGCCAACCTGTTGCTACTGACCCAACAGCTCAACTACCTGGGGTTGGCACATTGCAGCGTCGACAATGGCCAGGAAGGGTTGGAACTGTGGCGGCGCGGGACCTTCGACGTATTGATCCTTGACTGCAACATGCCCGGCATCAATGGCTATCAGTTCGCCCGGGCGGTGCGCAGCGAAGAATGTCAACGGCAGTGGCCGCATTGCACCATTCTGGGTTACACCGCCAACGCCCAGCCAGAAGTGCGCAATCAGTGCCAGCAAGCTGGCATGGATGACTGTCTGCTCAAGCCGATCAGCCTCAAAGCCTTGGGCCAACGCCTGGCCAACGTACAACCACTTCCCCGCAGTGAACCCGCCAACGCGCTTGCCCCGTTCGACTTGCAGGGCCTGCAGCCCGTGGTAGGTAGCAGTGCCAGCGACTTACGCGCCCTGCTCGAACAACTTCAGCGCAGTTTCAGCAAGGATCGGCTAATCCTCGAGGCGCTGGACCCGACGCTTGAGTCCGAACAATTGAAAAACGAAGCGCATCGTGTACTTGGCGCTGCGCGGATTATTCAAGCCAGCACGCTGGTTGATGCCTGCGAACAACTGGAATCGGATTGCCTGACGAACGCCCCCGCATCTACGCTTGAGCTTCACCAGCAACAGGTGACAACGGCCATTGCGGCCGTGGAGTGCGCCCTGCGCCAGCACTTGCATCACACAGATGCAAACGACGCCGCAACGCAGGCAGGCTGAAACAAAACGGCGGCCACCAGGGCCGCCGTTTCAACAGGCATCAGGCAACCGGATTGATCGGGTTTTCCGGATACCAGGCGTCCAGCAGTGGGCTGACTTCAATTTTGGTCAGTTCGCTGCGCGCCTTGAGCCAGGCTTCAACAGTGGCACGCTGCTCTTCGGTAACCGAGCCGCGCTTGGCCGAGCAGACCAGGCCGAAGTCGTCGCCGCCAACATAGTCCAGACCGTTGGCGTCCATGGCGTCGTCGAGGAACGCATCGAGGAAGGCGTCAATGGCTTCGTCGGACAGGTCTTCCTTGAACTCCAGGTTCAGCTCGAAACCCAGCTCCTGGAATTCACCCACGCAGAGCTTTTTGCGCAGACGGCGGGAACGGTTAGTGGCCATGAAACAATCCTCTTGAGTAATAACGCCGCGCACTTTACCAGTTTCACCACGAAGCTGCCGGAATAAAAGGTTCCTCGACGGCTTGCCCACCGGTGGGAGCGGGCTTGCCCCGCGATCGCGATTTACCTGATACACCGCAATCGCGGGGCAAGCCCGCGCCTACCGGGGGAAATAAAAGCCGATAAGCCGCCCCTTGCGGTTCCCCCATCGCTGTGCGCCTTGGGGCATAATGCGCGCTATATTTTTCGTTCCGGGGCCTTCACCTTTTCTCGCTCCGTTTTTTTCACCCCTCGCTCGCAGGGTTTTATTGCACATGATCAAATCTCTTCGCCCTCTTCTGCTTGCCGGCCTGCTGCTGCCCATTGCACTCCCGTCCCAGGCCGCTGCCGTCAATACCACGCTGCCGGCTAAAGTCCAGCAAGCGCTGAAAACCAACAAGCTGCAAGACTCCGCCCTGTCGCTGGTGATGCTGCCGCTCAACGGCCCAGGCACCCCCACCGTGTTCAACGCCGATGTCTCGGTCAACCCGGCCTCGACCATGAAGCTGGTCACCACCTATGCCGCCCTGGAACTGCTCGGCCCGACCCACCAGTGGAAAACCGAGTTCTACAGCGACGGCCCGCTGCGTAACGGCACCCTGCAAGGCAACCTGTATCTCAAGGGCGGCGGTGACCCGAAACTGAACATGGAAAAGCTCTGGCTGTTGATGCGCGACCTGCGTGCCAACGGCGTGCAAACCATCAGCGGCGACCTGGTGCTCGACCGTAGCCACTTCGTCCAGCCGGTACTGCCGCAGTTCAACGATGACGGCGGCGACGACAACAAGCCGTTCCTGGTCAAGCCCGACTCGCTGCTGGTCAACCTCAAGGCCCTGCGCTTCGTCGCCCGCAATGACGGCGGTAAGGTGCTGGTCTCGGTCGAACCACCGATTGCCAGCATCCGCATCGATAACCAGGTGAAGGCCGTCAACAGCAAACAATGCACTGGTGACGTGCGCTACAACCCGATCACTCAGGCCGATGGCGTGACCGTCGTGGTCAGCGGGCAACTGGGCGATGGCTGCAACTCGCAGACCTACCTGTCGCTGCTCGATCACCCGACCTATGCCGCAGGCGCCGTCAGGGCCATCTGGAATGAGCTGGGTGGCACCATCCAGGGCCGCGACCGGGTCGACAACGTCCCGAAAGGCGCCCGCCTGCTGGCGCGTGCCTTCTCGCCGGATCTGGTCGAGATCATTCGGGACATCAACAAGTACAGTAACAACACCATGGCCCAGCAGCTGTTCCTGAGCCTGGGCGCGCAGTTCCGCACCGATGCCGATGGCGACGATGCGCGTGCCGCGCAACGCGTGGTACGTCAGTGGCTGGCGAAAAAAGGCATCACCGCCCCGCACCTGATCATGGAGAACGGTTCCGGACTGTCGCGTGCCGAGCGGGTCAGCACCCGGGAAATGGCCGCCTTGCTGCAAGCGGCGTGGAAAAGCCCATATGCCGCCGAGTTCATCAGCTCGATGCCGCTGGTCGGCATGGATGGCACCATGCGCAAGCGCCTCAAGCGCACCGCCATGACCGGTGAAGCCCATATCAAGACCGGCACCCTGAACACCGTGCGGGCCATTGCCGGTTTTAGCCGCGACAGCAACGGCAACACCTGGGCAGTCGCCGCGATCCTCAACGACCCGAAACCATGGGGCGCCTCAGCCGTGCTCGACCAGGTACTGCTCGACCTGTACCGCCAGCCGAAACTGGTTAACAGCACCGCAGCGATTCAACCCTGATCGCTCACGGCAGCTCTGCTTCGACCCGATCGCGGCCAGCCTGTTTGGCCGCGTAAACACCGGAGTCGGCACGAAGCAGCAAGGCATCGGCGCCCTCTCCCGGGCGCCAGCCGGCCACACCAAAACTGGCCGTCACCTGGCCCACGCCCTCCACTTCGACACTGCGCACCCCCTGCCACAACTCCAGCGCCAGGGAATGCGCTTGTTCGGCGTCGCTGCCCGGGCATAACACCATGAACTCCTCACCGCCCAAACGACAGAACACGTCGGTGCGCCGCAAGCGCTGACCGATGCGCTGGCACAGGCTGCGTAACACGTGGTCACCCACGGCATGTCCGAACTGGTCATTGATGCGCTTGAAGTGATCGATATCCAGCATGATCACCGCCAGATCCAGCTGATCGCGTTGAGCGCGCTCAAGCTCGGTCTTCAAGCGTTCCTGGAAGTAGCGGCGGTTATGAATGCCCGTCAACGCATCCGTCACCGACAGCGCGCGCAACTCTTCCTCAACACGTTTCAGGTCCGAGATATCGGTCAGGTAACCGTGCCAGAGCGTGCTGCCATCCTCTTCCGGCTCCGGTGTCGCCTCCCCCCGCACCCAACGCTGCCCAGCCTCAGGCAGCAACACCCGGTATTCCTCACGCCACGGCGTCATATGGTCGGCCGAAAAGCGGATAGAGGTCCGCACACGCAGCAGATCATCCGGGTGGATGCGCTCAAACACCGCAGTAGCGTCCTGGCGCAACTGCTCGGGCTCAAGTTCGTAGATGTCTCGCAGCCCTTCACTGGCGTAGGTGAAGCAAGAGCTGCCGTCGGTTCGCAGGCGAAATTGATAGATCCCGCCTGGCACCTCGGCACTGAGCTTGTCCAGCAGGCGGTCACGGGCGGCCAGCGCATCATGCACGCGCTTGCGCTCGGTGACATCGATGCAGATCGCCAGGTGGCCAACCCACAGGCCGTGCTCATCGAGCACCGCCGTCACCAGCATATTGGCCAACAGGTGGCTGCCGTCTTTGCGCTGCAGTGTCCATTCGCCCGCCTCGTTGCCACCTTCCTGAACGGTCTGCGCGAAGATGGCCTGGGCCGGGGTGATGTCGCGGCCGTAGCGCTGCGTCAGCTCCCGCGCCCGACGCTGCAGCTCTTGAGGCGAGATCAACGCCTCCAGGGTCAGACTGCCCACTGCTTCGGCGCTGCTGTAGCCAAGCATGCGCTCGGCGCCAGCATTGAACATGCTGACCACGCCGCGCAGGTTGGTGGCAATGATCGCGACCTGGGTCGCGGCATCCAGCACACTGCGCAGCTGGTTGTGGGTTGTGCGCAAGGAGCTCTCACTGACGCGCAGCTCGCCGGTACGCTGCTCCACCAGGGTCAATGCGCGTTGCCGCTGGCTGAACAAGCTGAACAGCAAGGCACTGAGCATCACACTGAGCAAGCCGCCAAGAAACACCACAGCCGTGACGGCCGAAGAGCGGTTGGCCTGCATGAAGGCCTGGCTTGGGCGGATGTCGAGCTGATAATCGTGATCGGCCAGGTGCAACAAGTGAGTAGCCGCCAGCGGCGAAGCGGCGCCCTTGTTGTCCGATTGGAATAACACTTCGTGTTGAGCATCCGGCCCGGACAAGTCGCGAATACGCACTACCAGATTGTCCTGGGCGGTATTGGGCAAGCCCTCGGCCATCAACTGACGCACGCTGATCACCGCCATGACGTAGCCCTGAGGTTCAGGCGATGGATTGAGCGGGGAAAACACTGGCGCCACCATCAGCACACCACGGGCATAGGCGGGATCGACATCGGCAAGGTTCAGCGGTGCCGAGACCGCCATGCTGCCCGGCTTGGAGGCGCGCTGCAGGGTGTCCTCACGCAGGGGTTGCGAGAGCAGATCCAAGCCGAATGGCTGACGCTGCGGGCCTAAGGCCTGGGTAAACAGCACCGGGTAATACTGCGCCCGCGCGGGCGATACCGACAAATCGCCGCGATCGGACAGCTGTCGAATCGCGTAGGAAATCCCCAGGACCTGGCTCGCGCGCTGCTCGAACTCTGCACGCGCTGCACCCGGCACCCGCGGCGCCCAGGAATAGGCTTGGGTGCGGTGCAACAACGGACGGGCATAGCCATTGAATTCGTCGAGGGTAATTTCGTTGGCATACACAAAGAACCGGCGCAACCCATCCAGGCGTTGCACCTGATCCTCGAAGCGTTCTTCGATACGACTGTAACGCTCGCTGGCCAGCAACTCGAAGCGTTGACGCAGCTGTTGTCGGTACAACTCGTAGGTTGCCAACGCCAGAAACGCGGTCAACAGTCCGCCGACGGCCAATGCCACAAGGGCAACCAGCCAGGCGGACACTTCTTCGCTGAGAAAGCCGAGCATTTTTGGACGAACGCCATGCATCGACATAGTTGATTGCACTCATAACGCCAGCATTGTGCGTTTGCCAAAACCTCCCTCAGTTATAGCTATTCGCCACTAATCAAGCAATCTGCAACCCAGCACAAGCGCGCACTTAACGTGCTTGAATGCGCCACGCCCGGTGAATCTTGCTGTTACGGGCAAAATCCGGGTCCAGGGTCTGGGCACTGATTTCTTCTACCGCGTACCGCTCGGCCAGACGCTCGTCGAGCTGGAACTTGCGGAAGTTGTTGGAGAAATACAGCACGCCGCCCGGCGCCAAGCGCGCGATGGCCAGATCGAGCAATTCGACGTGGTCACGCTGAACGTCGAAAACACCTTCCATGCGCTTGGAGTTGGAGAAGGTCGGCGGGTCGATAAAGATCAGGTCAAACTCGTCACGGCAGGCTTGCAGCCAGGCCATCACATCACCCTGCTCCAGGCGGTTCTTGTCGGAGAAGCCGTTGAGCGACAGGTTGCGTCGTGCCCAATCCAGGTAAGTACGCGACAGGTCAACGCTGGTGGTGCTGCGCGCGCCGCCTTTGGCGGCGTGTACAGAGGCCGTTGCGGTGTAGCAGAACAGGTTGAGGAAACGCTTGCCCGCCGCCTCACGCTGGATGCGCATGCGCATCGGCCGGTGGTCGAGGAACAAGCCGGTGTCCAGGTAATCGGTGAGGTTGACCAGCAGTTTGACACCGCCCTCGCTGACTTCGAGGAATTGCCCCTGAGTGCTCTGGCGTTCGTACTGACGGGTGCCGCTCTGGCGTTCACGGCGCTTGACCACCACCCGGCTCTGGTCGATACCCAATGCCTGGGGAATTGCAGCCAAGGCATCGAACAAGCGAGCCTGGGCCTTCTCCGGGTCGACTGAACGCGGAGCGGCATATTCCTGCACGTGCACCCAGTCCTGATACAGATCGATTGCCAGGGCGTACTCCGGCATATCGGCGTCATACAGGCGATAGCAGCTGACCTGCTCGCGCTTGGCCCATTTGCCCAGCTGCTTGAGGTTCTTTTGCAAACGGTTGGCGAACATCTGCCCGCCTTCACTCAAGCGTGCCGGTTCACTGGCCACTGCTGCAGCACTGCGCGGGGTGTCATTGCCCTGGGCGTCACGCTCAGGCTGACGGCGTTCGCCAGTGACAAACTGGTCCGGCTGCACTTTGATCAGCAACAACTTGCACGGCAGCGCGCCGTTCCAGAACGCGTACTGCTTGTGACTGCGAATGCCCATGCGTTTGCCCAGGTCCGGAGCACCGGTAAACACCGCCGCCTCCCAGTTCAGGCACGATTGACGCAAGCGCTCGCCGAGGTTCTGGTAGAGGTAGAGCAGGCTGGCTTCATCACCCAGGCGCTCGCCGTAGGGTGGGTTGCAGATCACCAGGCCTTTCTGGTTCTGGTCAGGACGCGGCTCAAAACTGCCCACTTCCCCTTGATAGATCTTGACCCAGTCACTGAGCCCGGCACGTTCGACGTTGTTGCGACCCGGCTGGATCAACCGTGGGTCGGCCTCGTAGCCACGGATCCACAACGGTGGCCGGGCAAGCCCCGCCTGCGCCCGCGCCTGGGCCTCATCGTGCAGCTTGCGCCACAGCGCCGGCACATGGCCCAACCAGGCACTGAAGCCCCAGCGCTCACGCTTGAGGTTAGGGGCGATGTCGGCAGCAATCATCGCTGCCTCCACCAAAAAGGTGCCCACACCGCACATCGGGTCAGCCAGCGCACCGCCTTCAGCGGCAATACGCGGCCAGCCCGCACGAATCAGCACGGCGGCGGCAAGGTTTTCCTTGAGCGGCGCGGCGCCTTGCTGCAGGCGGTAACCGCGCTGGTGCAAGCTGTGCCCGGAGAGGTCCAGCGACAGGATGGCTTCGCCTCGATCCAGGCGCAGGTGCACGCGCAGATCCGGATTGAGCTTGTCGACCGACGGGCGCTCGCCTTCACGGGTGCGCAGCTTGTCGACAATGGCATCCTTGACCTTGAGGGCACCGAAATGGGTGTTGTCGATGCCGGAGCCGTGGCCGCTGAATTCGACAGCCAGCGAGCCACTGGCTTCCAGATGGTCTTGCCACTCCACCTCGTGCACGCCGTCGTACAGGTCGTCGGCGTTCTTCATGTTGAAGCGCTTGAGCACCAGCAACACACGGTTGCCCAGGCGTGACCATAGGCACAAGCGGTAGGCAGTTTCCATGTCGGCCGAGCCGCGGATGGCCGAGGTGTGTTCACGCACCTCTTCAAGGCCAAGGCCACGCGCCTCTTCGGCAAGCAGGCTTTCAAGGCCTTTGGGGCAGGTTAGGTAGAGTTCGAAACGGTCCGACATGTGGTATCCAGTGCCTTGAGCAATAAGTGGAGGGCAAGCGCATTGCCTTCCTGTGTTTAATCGAGCGCCGTTCCAGCGAGCGCTCGAATGGCACTGCAAGCGTGCCGGGCCACCCGGGCATCCAGACCTTTTGCCAGGGGCAGAAACGTCTTTGATTACCGGGCAGAATGAAAATTTCATGACGAGCCGGGTGAAAAATGACCCTTCGTCGTATTGACAGCCTTGTTACAAATTATCACCAGGCAATGGCCAAGTGACTTCAACGCCGATCAAACCCTGATCATAGCGGGCTTTTCGTCCCGTCCTGGGCCGAAGCATTTATTTACTTATCCTTTGACCCTAGGAAAGGTTACGCCCTTATGACAAAACGATCATTCACACTGTGTCGTGCATTGGTTAGAACTCATCTCAGGTTGTCACCGCAACGGGGCAACACTTCTGCTCGCCACGCCGGCAGCGAGCGCACACCGGCAGAACGATTCTGCCCGGCCTCAGACGAGGCCGACGGGACATTACAGTCAACAAGTGAGGGCAACACCCTATGAGAAGACTTAAGCGTGATCCGTTGGAAAAAGCATTTACACGAGGCTACCACTATGGGGTTGCCGGCAAATCCCGCGAGCTTTGCCCTTTTACTCTACCGTCGGTACGCCAAGCCTGGATTAACGGCTGGCGCGAAGGACGTGGCGACAACTGGGACGGTATGACCGGCACTGCGGGTATACACAGACTCAACGAACTTCACGCCGTTGGCTGAACGAGGATCTGAATTCATTCACCATGCGCGCCCCATCCGGGCGGCGGGCTAAGGCCCAGGGGCCCCTTCAAGGGGCCCTTTTTTATCCCTGCGATTCAGCGCCCCATGGCAGCGATGGCATCTACCGACTCACGGATCAGCGCCGGGCCCTTGTAGATGAAGCCCGAGTAGATCTGCACCAGGCTGGCGCCAGCGGCGATCTTCTCAGCGGCATGCTTGCCCTCGGTGATGCCACCGGCGGCAATGATCGGCAGTTTCCCACCCAACTCAGCCGACAGCACCTTGACGATATGGGTGCTCTTTTCCAGCACCGGCGCACCGGACAAACCACCAGCTTCATCACCATGTGGCAAGCCTTCGACCCCTTCGCGACCGAGGGTGGTGTTGGTGGCAATGACTGCATCCATGCCCGATTCGATCAGCGCCGCGGCTACCAGAGCGGTTTCTTCGTCGCTCATGTCGGGGGCAATCTTGATCGCCAGGGGCACGTGCTTGCCATATTGCCCAGCCAGTTGCCCGCGGCGCTCAGCCAGGGCATCGAGCAACTGCTTGAGCGAATCGCCGAACTGCAGGCTGCGCAGGCCCGGGGTATTGGGCGAGCTGACGTTGACGGTGATGTAGCTGGCCTGGTTATAGACCTTGTCCAGGCAGATCAAGTAGTCGTCTACTGCACGCTCGACCGGGGTGTCGAAGTTCTTGCCGATATTGATGCCCAACACACCACGGTACTTGGCCGCCTGCACCCGGTTGAGCAGGTTGTCCACACCCAGGTTGTTGAAGCCCATGCGGTTGATGATCGCCTCTGCCTCGGGCAGACGGAACAGGCGCGGCTTGGGGTTGCCAGGCTGAGGGCGCGGGGTGACCGTGCCGATTTCGACAAAGCCGAAACCCAACTGGGCAAAACCGTCGATGGCCGCGCCATTTTTGTCCAGGCCTGCCGCCAGGCCAACCGGGTTGGCGAACTCCAGGCCCATTACCGTGACCGGCAACGAGGCCGGGGCCTTGGTCAGCAGCCCGTTCAAACCCAGACGGCCACCGGCGCCGATCAGGTCAAGGGACAGGTCGTGGGAGGTCTCCGGGGAGAGCTTGAACAACAGCTGGCGGGCCAGGGTATACATGGGCGGGCTTAGCTCGACGTGAGTGAGGGGGCGATTATATAGACGGCGCGGTCCGGGGGACAGCGCCGCCTTGGCATATGGGTTGCTTTGTTGACCTGTAACACCGGCTCCGCACGCGACCCGGCCCGCCCTCCGACACAGGCGCGACACTGTGAACAACGACACCCCCACCACCCCACTGGCCTGGGTCAACGGCAGCGATGCGCCGGAAAAGCACAGCCTGAACATCGGCTTCATGGCGTTGAGCGACTGCGCCTCCGTGGTCGTCGCTGCGACCCAGGGCTTCGCCCAGCCCTACGGCCTGAGCCTGAACCTCAAGCGCCAGAGTTCCTGGGCCGGCCTGCGCGACAAACTGGTCAGCGGCGAGCTGGATGCTGCCCACTGCCTGTACGGCCTGGTTTACGCCGTGCACCTGGGGATTGGTGGTACCGGCGCAACGGATATGTCCGTGCTGATGGGCCTGAACCAAAACGCCCAAGGCATCAATCTGTCCTCTGCCCTGCAGCGCAAAGGCGTGACCCGCCCTGAAGCGCTGGAGCGTTTCGTGCACCAAAGCGGCACAAAACTCACCTTCGCCCAAACCTTTCCGACCGGCACACATGCCATGTGGCTGTATTACTGGCTCGCCAGCCAGGGCATCCACCCGCTCCATGACGTCAACAGCGTGGTTGTGCCCCCCGCGCAAATGCTCACCCATTTGCAGGCTGGGCGCATCGACGGTTTCTGCGTTGGCGAGCCCTGGTCAGCCGATGCGATCGAACAGGGCCAAGGTTTTACCCTGGCCACCAGCCAGTCAATCTGGCCTGATCACCCGGAAAAAGTCCTTGCCTGCACGCGCAGCTTTGTCGAGCAGTACCCCAACACCGCCAGGGCGCTGATCAAGGCCATCCTCGCCGCCAGCCGGTTCATTGAGCAGAGCCCGGAGAATCGCCGCAGCACCGCGCAATTGCTCAGCGGCAAGGCCTACCTGAACAGCCCACTGAACAGTATCGAACCGCGCCTGCTCGGCCATTACCACGACGGTCTGGGCAATCACTGGCACGACCCGCATGCCTTGCGCCTGCACGACCATGGCCGGGCCAACCTGCCTTACCTGTCTGACGGCATGTGGTTCATGACCCAGTTCCGCCGCTGGGGCCTGTTGCGCGAAGACCCTGACTACCTGGCCGTGGCCAGCCAGGTGCAACAATTGGCCCTGTACCGTGACGCCGCCACTGCCATTGGCGTGCCCTGCACAGAACAAAACATGCGCCGTAGCCAACTGATCGATGGCCGCTACTGGGACGGTAGCGACCCTGCCGCTTACGCCCGCAGCTTCGCCCTGCATGCGCTGGCCGAAACGCCCGCTGCCCTTGCCCGTCGCTGATAAGGAGACGCCCCGATGCTGCGAATCCTGTTGATCGATGACACCGAGAAAAAAGTCGGGCGCCTGAAGGCCGCACTGGTTGAAGCCGGCTTTGAAGTGATCGAGGCGTCAGGGCTGACCATCGACCTGCCAGCCCGCGTCGAATTGGTGCACCCAGACGTAGTGCTGATCGATACCGAGTCACCGGGCCGGGATGTCATGGAACAAGTGATCCTGGTCAGCCGCGACCAACCGCGCCCGATTGTCATGTTCACTGACGAGCATGATCCAGGCGTAATGCGCCAGGCGATCAAGGCCGGGGTCAGCGCCTACATCGTGGAAGGCATCCATGCCGCGCGCCTGCAGCCGATACTCGACGTGGCCATGGCGCGCTTTGAAAGCGACCAGGCACTCAAGGCCCAACTGCAAGCACGCGACCAGCAACTGGCCGAACGCAAGCGCATCGAGTTGGCCAAAGGCCTGCTGATGAAAATGAAAGACTGCAACGAAGAGCAGGCTTACACCTTGATGCGCCGCCAGGCCATGAGCAAACAGCAGAAACTGATCCAGGTCGCCGAACAGATCATCGCCATGAGCGATTTACTCGGCTAACGCCTGTAGGAGCGGGCTTGCCCCGCGATAGCCAGCGTTCAGGCACACCGCAATCGCGGGGCAAGCCCGCTCCCACCGTGGACTCCCAGACGTTCTGGCCCGGGTTTTGCTGAGCATTGAGTACAGGTAGCCAACGGCGGTTGCCCCCTTACACGACAAAGACGTCGCACTCCCCTCGCAGCAGCGAGCCGGATGGCGACGTCTTTTTCGTTTCTTCCCCTTGGGTGTAACGCTTAACGAGGTGTTCGATGAATACGAGTTTCTGGAAGTCCGGGCATATCCCCACGCTGTTCGCCGCCTTTCTGTATTTCGACCTCAGCTTCATGGTCTGGTACCTGCTCGGCCCCATGGCGGTGCAGATTGCCACCGACCTGCAACTGACCACCCAACAACGCGGCCTGATGGTCGCCACGCCGATTCTGGCCGGTGCCATCCTGCGCTTTGGCATGGGCATTCTGGTGGATCGCCTGTCACCGAAAACCGCCGGCCTGATTGGCCAGGTGATCGTCATCATTGCCCTGTTCTGCGCCTGGAACCTGGGGATTCACAGCTATGAGCACGCCTTGTTGCTCGGGGTGTTCCTCGGCGTTGCCGGTGCCTCCTTCGCCGTGTCTCTGCCACTGGCTTCGCAGTGGTACCCCGCGCAACACCAGGGCAAGGCCATGGGTATCGCTGGCGCCGGTAACTCCGGCACCGTGTTCGCTGCCCTCCTGGCACCGGTGCTGGCTGCCAGCTTTGGCTGGAACAACGTGTTCGGCTTTGCCGTGATCCCACTGGTATTGACCCTGGTGCTGTTCGCCCTGCTGGCACGCAATGCGCCACAACGCCCAAAACCCAAGGCCATGGCCGACTACCTCAAAGCCCTGGGAGATCGCGACAGCTGGTGGTTCATGTTTTTCTACAGCGTCACCTTTGGTGGTTTCATCGGCCTGGCCAGCGCCCTGCCCGGCTACTTCAATGACCAGTACGGCCTGAGCCCGGTCACCGCAGGCTATTACACCGCCGCCTGCGTATTCGCTGGCAGCCTGATGCGCCCACTGGGTGGCGCCCTGGCCGATCGCTTCGGGGGCATCCGCACGCTGCTGGCAATGTATACCGTCGCCGCGCTGTGCATCGCCGCAGTCGGCTTCAACCTGCCCAGCTCGGTCGCGGCCTTGGCCTTGTTCGTCAGCGCCATGCTCGGTCTTGGTGCGGGTAACGGCGCGGTATTCCAGCTGGTGCCGCAACGCTTTCGTCAGGAAATCGGGGTCATGACTGGCCTGATCGGCATGGCCGGCGGGATCGGCGGCTTCCTGCTTGCTGCAGGCCTGGGCGCCATCAAGCAGCACAGCGGCGACTACCAACTGGGCTTGTGGTTGTTCGCAAGCCTGGGCGTGCTGGCCTGGTTCGGCCTGATTGGCGTCAAACAACGCTGGCGCACCACCTGGGGCTCGGCTGCAGTCACCGCAGCACGGGTCTGAGGCCGCACCATGAGCCTGCAACTGAGCTTCGCCCAAGCCAGCGCCACAGGGCCGCGGGAAGAGAACCAGGACGCCTTGCGCCTGGTAACGCCAAACCCGGAGCTGGCCGCCAGCAAAGGCTATCTGTTTGCCCTCGCCGACGGCGTCAGCCAATGCGCCGACGGCGGCCTGGCAGCGCGTGCCAGCCTGCAGTCGCTGGCCTTGGACTATTACGCCACGCCACCGACCTGGGGCGTGGCCCAGGCCCTAGACCGCCTGCTGCTGGCGCAGAACCGCTGGTTGCGCGCCAATGGCGGCGGTCAACCCCTGCTCACCACCCTCAGTGCCCTGGTGCTGCGCGGGCGGCGCTTCACCCTCGCGCATGTCGGCGACTGCCGGATCTATCGCTGGTGTGCAGGCCAGTTGCAGCGCATCAGTGAAGATCATGTCTGGGACCAACCGGGCATGCAGCATGTGCTCAAACGCGCCCTGGGCCTTGATCAGCACCTGCAGGTCGACTATCTGGAAGGCGACCTGCACGCCGGAGAATGTTTCGTGCTGCTCAGCGATGGCGTCTGGGCCAGCCTCAGCGAGTCGCAAATCAGGGCGGTGCTGCGTGAACAGATCGACCTGCAGGACGCAGCCCAGACGCTGGTCAGCTCCGCCCATCACAGCGGCAGCCAGGACAACGCCAGCGCCCTGCTGGTGCGCATCGACCACCTGGGCGAAAGCAACCTCGGCGACTCGCTGGCGCAGTTGCAGCAATGGCCGCTGCCGGATACCTTGCGCAACGGCCAATCCATCGACGGCTGGAGCGTGGCGCAACTGCTCAATCAAAGCCGGCAATCACTGCTCTACCGCGTCCATGACCACCAGCAAATCGCCTGGCTGTTGAAGACCCTGCCCACCCCACGCGAGAACGAACCGGGCGCAGTGCAAAGCCTGCTGCTCGAAGAATGGTTCTTGCGCCGGGTTGCCGGGCGCTACTTCCCGGAAGTACACCCAGCCAGTCAACGCCAGCACCTGTACTACCTGATGCGCGAATACCCAGGACAAACATTGGCGCAGTTGTTCCAGCGTAATGGCCCGCTCCCCCTGGCGCAGTGGCAATCGTTGGCCCAACAGCTGTTACAGGCCGTGGGCCTGCTGCACCGGCGCAACATCCTGCATCGCGACATCAAGCCGGAGAACCTGCACCTGGGTGATGACGGCCAACTGCGCCTGCTGGATTTTGGCTTAGCCTTCTGCCCCGGGCTCTCTGAAGACCGCGCCCATGAACTGCCGGGCACTCCGTCATTCATTGCCCCGGAAGCCTTCGACGGCGAGCCGCCCAGCGCCCAACAGGATCTGTACAGCGTAGGCGTCACGCTGTTCTACCTGCTGACCGGCCATTACCCCTACGGCGAGATCGAAGCGTTTCAACGCCCACGTTTCAGCCAACCGGCCAGCGCAGCGCGGCACCGTCCCGACCTGCCCGAATGGCTGGAACACAACCTTGAGCAAGCACTGCTTGCCGACCCGCAACAACGTTTTGAAACCGCCGAACAATGGCTTTTGCTGCTGGAACAAGGCGAACGCCAGCACCTGTCAGTCCGCCCTCGCCCGCTACTTGAGCGCGAACCGTTGAAGGTCTGGCGTGGCCTGGCGCTCATGTCGCTGTTACTCAACCTGATCCTGCTGATCTGCCTGCTAAAAGGCTGACAGCGCCCTTTGCCGATGAGGAAAACCCGATGAATGCAAAAGTCTGGCTGATAGGTGCTGGTCCTGGCGACCCGGAGCTGTTGACCCTCAAAGCCGTCCGCGCTTTGCACGAAGCCGACGTGGTGCTGATCGATGATCTGGTCAACCCACAAATACTCGCCCACTGCCCTCAGGCGCGGGTCATAGCGGTCGGTAAACGCGGTGGCTGCCGCTCCACACCTCAGGCCTTCATCCAACGCCTGATGCTGCGCTATGCCCGCCAGGGCCGTTGCGTGGCGCGACTCAAAGGCGGTGACCCGTGCATTTTCGGGCGTGGCGGTGAAGAGGCGGCCTGGCTGCAGGCTCACGGCATTGAAACCGAACTGGTCAACGGCATTACCGCAGGGCTGGCCGGTGCCACTCAATGCGGCATTTCCCTGACCTTGCGTGGAGTTAGCCGCGGCGTAACCCTGGTTACCGCACACACCCAGGATGACAGCCCGTTGAACTGGCAGGCGCTGGCTCAGGGCAAGACCACCTTGGTGGTGTACATGGGCGTCAGCAAACTCGGTGAAGTCCAGCAGGGTCTGCTTGCTGGTGGCCTCGCGGCGGACACGCCAGTGGCGATGATCGAGAACGCCTCCCTGCCCCAGCAACGCGAACAGCGCAGCACGCTACTGCACCTGTGTGAAGATGCCGCGCGCTTTGAGCTGCGCAGCCCGGCGATCCTGGTGATCGGTGAAGTGGCTGCCGAGCAGGCACTTACTCAGCTCACTGCTGCAGGCTTTTCCCGGTAGGAGCGGGCTTGCCCCGCGATAGCGATCTTTCAGCCACATCGCCTCGCGGGGCAAGCCCGCTCCCACTGGTAGGGTCGGATGCAGGGTTCCTTTTGCCAAGACAAAAGGGGCCAGCCCAGCCACCCCATCGAATGGATAA
Organism: Pseudomonas sp. NUPR-001; assembly: GCF_052147955.1. Classification (NCBI taxonomy): domain Bacteria; kingdom Pseudomonadati; phylum Pseudomonadota; class Gammaproteobacteria; order Pseudomonadales; family Pseudomonadaceae; genus Pseudomonas; species Pseudomonas sp. NUPR-001. The sequence continues at coordinate 1,822,460 of NZ_CP197353.1, read as the reverse complement.
GCCCACAGCCCTCAAAGCCAAAGCCAATCCATAAAGCAAAAAAAAGCCCGGCCTAAGCCGGGCTTTTCTGTAGAGCGCTTACCAATTACTTGGCTTGAGCTTCTACTTGTGCTTCTACGCGACGGTTAACAGCGCGACCAGCGTCGGTGGCGTTGTCAGCAACCGGACGGGTTTCACCGTAGCCAACCGACTCAACACGGCTCGATTCTACGCCGTACTGGTTGGTCAGAACCTGCTTAACGGCGTTTGCACGACGCTCAGACAGCTTCTGGTTGTAAGCGTCAGGACCGACGGAGTCAGTGTGACCTTCAACAGTGGTGGTGGTCTGTGGGTACTGCTTCATGAAGTCAGCCAGGTTCTTGATGTCGCCGTAGCTGTTTGGCTTGACGACCGACTTGTCGAAGTCGAACTTGACGTCCAGCTCAACACGTACGACTTCGGCAACAGCCGGGCAGCCGTCAGCGTCAACGGTAACGTTGGCTGGGGTGTCTGGGCACTTGTCGACGTTGTCGCAAACGCCGTCGTTGTCGCTGTCGGAGCAGACTTCAGCAACTGGAGCTGGAGCAGGAGCAACTTTGCCACCGCTACCACCGAAGTTCAGACCCAGACCAACGGTCGGACCCCACTCGGTGTTGCCGTTGTCGATGTTGTACATGGCTTCAACGCCAGCACGGGCGAAGAACATGTCAGTGATGTACCACTTGGCACCAGCGCCCAGGTTGGCGAAGGTGGAGTGGTCACGACCGTTGTTGGTCGCTTGGCCCAGGCTCTCGTGAGCGAAACCAGCGGAAACGTAAGGACGCACTGCGTCGCCAACGGTACCCAGGTGGTAGGTAGCGTCGAGCTTGGCCTTGGAACCTTTGATGTCTTTGTTGAAGAAATCGCCACGGACGTTATGGGTTTCGTTGTAACCCAGGTCCAGCGACAGGTCGTCGGTCAGGAAGTAACCGAGGCGAACACCAGGGTTGGTGCCGTCGTTCTTGAAATTGCGCTCGCTATCGTAGTACTGCTTGGTAACGTTACCTTCGATCTCAACCGCGCCTTGGCCTTGTGCCAGAGCGCCGAGCGAAGTGACGGCTACCAGAGAACCAATGGCCAAGCCCAAGGTGTTTTTCAATTTCATCCGTTAAATCCCCATCTGGTGATAGTTAAGCAGTCCCACCAACATCCGGGGGACAACTCGACGGCAAGTTTAGCAGAACTTGCCGGTACGTTAGAGATATTTGCGCACTACTAAGTTTCAGCAAGGCCCGCAAATTTCTCACGTAGCTTGTCTAGCGCACGTTTGTACCGCATTTTCGTTGCGCTCAGACCCATATGCATGATATCGGCGATTTCCTGGAATTCCAGTTCTGCGACAAATCGTAGCACCAGAATTTCCCGGTCAATCGGATTAACATGCACTAGCCACTTATCCAGCCCACCTTTCTCTTCAGGTTTCGGTGCCTTGTCATCCGAGGCTTCCTCAAGTGGATCAAGACTCAAGGCATCCATCAGTCGACGCTTGCGCCGCTCCTTGCGGTACTGGGTGATGCATTCGTTATAGGTGATGCTGTAGAGCCAGGTTTTGAACTTTGATTTGCCCTCAAAGTTCTTCAGGCCATAGAGCACCTTGAGCATCACCTCCTGACAGACATCATCAGCGTCCCGATCGTTCCCCAGATAACGCGAACACACGTTAAAAAGAGTCCGCTGGTAGCGCCGCATGAGCTCCTCATACGCGCGAGTAACATGAAACAGCTCCTCATGCGAACGCGCCACCAACTCCTCATCAGTGAGCTCGCGGGGGTCGTAACGCATGGGCAGCGAGTGAACTTTATTCAAAACGAATCTGGCCGACAGTCAGGTCAATGTCGCCGCTTACCCCTGCCTGGGGTAATTTCGCGGCGGCATACATTAGCAGGATTACCCGGTTAGCGGCTATTGACTCGCTGCTCGAGGAGAATTCGATTGGACAACGAAACCAATTCGCCATCATCGGTCAGCAGGGTCGTCTTGACCGTGCCGATCTCCTCGATTTGCCCTTCGACCTCTCCAACCTGCACGTATTGGCCCACCTGGTAGAGTTCGCGCACATAAATTCCGGCAAGAATCTGCCCGGCAATTTCGCGGCTACCCAGGCCCATCGCCAAGGCGACGGCCAGACCAACGGTAATCAAACCAATGACGATTACATGGTTGAGCAGGTCGGTTTTGACCTCGAGCTGGCTGATTGCCACTGAAATACTGATGATAATCACCAGGCCCTGGGCGATACGCCCAACGCCGGCGGCGTACTCGAGGCCGATGCCTTCGGCGGCGCCGCGCACCAGGCCATTGACCAGTTGTGCCAGCAGTACACCGGCCAGCAGCACCAGCGCTGCACCGAACACTTTCGGCAAGTACAGGGCCAGCATGTCGAGGGTCGCCGAAACCCGCTCTAGACCAAGCGATTCAGCGGCCGAGACGAGGAAAATCAACAACACGAACCAGTAGACGATTTTGCCGATCAGGGTCGAAATCGGTACCTGGATGCCGACGCGGTCGAGCATTTTGGTCAAGCCGGTGCCGCCCATCAGGCGATCCAGGCCCAGCTTGGCCAACAATTTCGAGAGCAAGGTGTCGAGCAGCTTGGCCACGACAAAACCCAGCAGCACCACAACCAGCGCGCCAAACAGATTGGGGATGAAGTTCGCCACTTTGGTCCACAACGCGGTCATCGCGGCGAGCAAGCTCTGGGTCCAGAGATTCAGTTCCATAGTCAATCGGCCTTATCAGCTTTACGAGCGGTAGCGTTACGGCGGACCGGCGCAACATGCGCCGAGCCGTTGTTGACGGCGATCATCAACGCCTGGCTCCAGCGGCCAAGCAGGCTGAACAGATCGCCCGCACCCACCTGACGGTTGGCGGTTTTCAGGACACGCCCAAGGCAGGCGTCGTCGTCACGGTCGTGACCGGACGGCGAAGCCTTGAGCAGGTCTCGCAGAGATTCTTCAAACGGATCGTGCATGGGCACCTCGCGCAATATCTGTCAAAGACGAGGTGGTCACGGCGCAGGTCACATGAACCCAGTAGACAGTTAATGACCGTACGTTCACCCAATGCACTGCTTTATACCCAGCGCAGACGGCGGAACAACCACCACTGCCCCAGCGCCAGGCCCAATACAATGAGGCTGGCAAAGAGGAAGCCGTAGGGGCTTTCAGCACCGGGAATACCACCGACGTTGATGCCTAGCAGGCCGGTGACAAAGCTCATGGGCAGGAAAATACAGGTGATGATGCCGAAGCGATACATCGTCCGGTTCATTCGCTCGGCCCGGCGCCGGTCTTCACTCTCCAGTACCAGGGCAGCCCGTTCGCGGGTCAGCTCCAGTTCTTCGAGGTAGCGGATCAGGCTGTTGTTCAGCTCGTTCCAGTAATCGCCATCGTCGATCGCGAACCAGCTCCATTTACCGCGCGCCATCTGCGCATAGAGCTCGCGCTGCGGGGCGAGGAAGCGGCGCAGGCCAGCAGCGCGCCGACGGATCTGCTGCAATGAGCCCTGCTCCGGGGCGTATCGCGGGTCGGCTTCGAGCTTTTCTTCTTCCAGATCGACCACTTCCGAGAGGTCGCTGACCAGCGCCTGGACCTTCTCGGTCAGCAACTGCGCCATGCTCAGCAACAGCTCCGAAGCGGTTTTCGGGCCGCGGCCTTCGGCCAACTGCTGGAGCAACTCGTCGCTGGCACGCAACGGCCGCAGACGCAGGGAAATCACCCGTTGCGCCTGGGCGAAGATACGCACCGAGACCATGTCTTCAGGTTCAGCCCCCGGATTGAGGTTGACCCCGCGCAGAAACAGCAGCATTTGCTCTTCCGGCAAGGCCAGCAAGCGTGGGCGGGTGTTTTCCTCAAGGAGCAGGTCGCAGGCAAACTCGCTCAGGCCACTGTCGTCGCGCAGCCAGGTGCGGGTTTGTGGATGACTGCGATCCCAGTGCAGCCAGAGACTTTGCTCAGGCTGCAACTGCAAGTCATCCAGTTCAGTTCGAGCAATCGAACGCGCGCCGCCTTTACCATCGAGCAGCAAGGCATGCACCAGCCCCCACTGCGCGTTCTGTTCCTCGAACATTCCAGCTCCACTTCGCGGTTTGTGTGCTTATTCCGGCATTTTCAGCGGGCTTGGCGAGACAATCACACCATTGTTGTCGGCATAGATGTACTCACCCGGGCGGAAGGTGACCCCGGCAAAGGTCACGACCACGTTGAGATCACCAATACCGCGCTTGTCGGTTTTCATCGGGTGGCTGGCCAGGGCCTGGACACCAACGTCGGTCTGGGCAATGACATCCACATCGCGGATGCACCCGTAGATCACCAGGCCTTCCCAGCCATTCTTGGCAGCTTTCTCGGCAAGCATGTCACCCAGCAGCGCACGACGCAGCGAACCGCCACCGTCAACGACCAGCACCTTGCCCTTGCCATCGAGATCAACCTGCTCCTTGACCAGGGAGTTGTCCTCGAAGCACTTGATGGTGACGATTTGTCCTCCGAAGGAATCGCGACCACCGAAGTTGCTGAACATCGGCTCCACCACCTGAACCAGGTCCGGATAGGCGTCGCACAAATCGGGCGTGAGGTAATGCATGGGTAACTCCTGTCGAGTGCCAAGACAACGGATGTGAATGTCGCAGTGTCATTGAAGAGACGAGGTGCAGCGCTGCAGCTTTAGGCATCTTAGCGATAACCGGGCTCCGGCGAAACGCCTGGCGCGGCTTCTTCCAGCAGTGGCAGCAAGGGATTGTGCAGCCAGCGCTCGACCAGCGGCCAGACCTGAACCTGCGCAGGCTTGCTGACCAGCATGTCGACATGCCCGAAATTATCGAACCCGGAATCGCTGCCCAGGCGCACAAACTGCTTGTGTTCGCTGCCCAACTGCTCGAACAGCTTACGGCAGGCCCATACCGGATCTTGATGGTCATTGGCCGCCGCCACCGCCAACACCGGCACATTGACGTCGGCAAGACCGGCCCACCAGTCGCGCTCCTTGTCGCCAAAGCGGCCGAACAATCCGTACCAGCGCATGCTCTCCAGCGCCAGGCCAATCGGCTCGTCCTCCGGGCCACGTTTGAGCCGCGAACCGGAGAGTTGCGCAAAGCGCTTGAGCAGCAAACGCCCGCCCCACTCCACCGGTGGCAATTTCAATGGCCAATAGGTACGACTGACCTGGGTGCCGAAAAAGGCCGCGCTGGCTACCTGTTCGGCGCTGAGGTACTGCCCGCCGAGCGCCGCTGCCAGTGTGGTCCCCCCCAGGGAGTGACCAACCCAGTGCGCCGCACGGCCACATTGCTCACTGACGAAGGCGGCAATGACCGGCAAATCGTAACGGGCGTAGTCGGCGACGCGGTTGTGCCGATAGGCATGGTTGCGCGGTGACAGGCCGTGACCGCGCATTTCCGGAATCCACACATCAAAACCGGCACGTGCCAGGTAGGCGCCCAGGCCAACGCCTTTGGGCGAATACCAGAATCGTCGATTGGAAAAGCTGCCATGCAGCAAAATTACCGGGGCACCTCGCACGCGGGCCTGATCGGCCATACCGAGACGGGTGACGGCCAGCTCAACGGTGCGATCCGGGCTGTTACCGGCTTTGATCCGGTACACATCCTCGCTCAGATCGCCGCGACGCTCAGCGCTGAGCAGGGCCACGGGAAATAGAGAACTGCTGCTTTGCATAGGTTTCTTGCACGAAAAAGGGCGAGATCCATCACTGGAGCACGCCCTGGAATACGGTCGAAACCTTCACCACCCCTGAGGGCTGGTGAAGGTTTCGGTTCAACACATCAATTATCTGCCTGACCTTCGGCCAGGAAGAACCAGGTTTCGAGTACCGAATCCGGGTTCAGCGAGACGCTTTCGATACCCTGCTCCATCAGCCACTTGGCCAGGTCCGGGTGGTCGGATGGGCCTTGGCCGCAGATACCAATGTATTTACCGGCCTTGTTACAGGCCTGGATTGCATTGGCCAGCAGCTTTTTGACCGCAGGGTTACGCTCGTCGAACAGATGGGCAATGATCCCCGAGTCACGGTCCAGGCCCAGGGTCAGCTGGGTCAGGTCGTTGGAGCCGATGGAGAAACCATCAAAATACTCGAGGAACTCTTCAGCCAGAATCGCGTTGGACGGCAGCTCGCACATCATGATCACGCGCAGGCCATTGTCGCCACGCGCCAGGCCGTTTTCGGCCAGCAGGTCTACCACCTGGCTGGCTTCGCCCAGGGTACGCACGAACGGCACCATGATCTCGACGTTGGTCAGGCCCATTTCGTTGCGCACGCGCTTGAGCGCACGGCACTCGAGCTCGAAGCAGTCGCGGAAGGTTTCGCTGATGTAACGCGACGCACCACGGAAGCCCAGCATCGGGTTTTCTTCTTCCGGCTCGTACAGCTTGCCGCCGATCAGGTTGGCGTATTCGTTGGACTTGAAGTCCGACAGACGCACGATGACCTTCTTCGGCCAGAACGCTGCGGCCAGGGTGCTGATCCCTTCAACCAGCTTCTCGACGTAGAAGCCGACCGGATCCTTGTAACCGGCGATGCGCTTGTCGACGCTCTCTTTGAGCTCGGCTGGCAGGCCAGCGTAGTTCAGCAGCGCCTTGGGGTGCACGCCGATCATGCGGTTGATGATGAACTCCAGACGCGCCAGGCCGACACCGGCGTTGGGCAACTGGGCAAAATCGAATGCACGGTCAGGGTTGCCGACGTTCATCATGATTTTGAACGGCAGGTCGGGCATGGCATCAACCGAGTTCTGACGCACGTCAAAGCCCAGCTCGCCTTCGAAGATGAAACCGGTGTCGCCTTCGGCACAGGAAACGGTGACGCCCTGGCCATCCTTGAGCAGCTGGGTCGCGTTACCGCAACCAACGACTGCCGGAATGCCCAGTTCACGGGCGATGATCGCCGCGTGGCAGGTACGACCGCCACGGTTGGTGACGATGGCACTGGCGCGCTTCATGACCGGTTCCCAATCCGGGTCGGTCATGTCCGAAACCAGTACGTCGCCGGCCTGGACCTTGTCCATTTCCGAGACGTCTTTGATGATCCGCACCTTGCCGGCGCCGATACGTTGACCGATGGCACGGCCTTCGACCAGCACGGTACCGGTTTCCTTGAGCAGGTAGCGCTCCATGACATTGGCCTGGGCACGGCTCTTCACCGTTTCAGGACGGGCCTGAACGATATACAGCTTGCCGTCGTCGCCATCTTTGGCCCATTCGATGTCCATCGGGCACTTGTAGTGCTTCTCGATGATCATTGCCTGTTTGGCCAGCTCGCTGACTTCAGCGTCGCTCAGGCAGAAACGGGTGCGATCGGCCTTGTCGACATCAACGGTCTTGACCGAGCGGCCGGCCTTGGCTTCTTCGCCGTAGACCATCTTGATGGCCTTGCTGCCCAGGTTGCGACGCAGGATGGCCGGACGACCCGCCTCCAGCGTGCCCTTGTGGACATAGAACTCGTCCGGGTTGACCGCGCCTTGCACCACGGTTTCGCCCAGGCCGTAGGCGCCGGTGATGAACACGACATCACGGAAGCCCGATTCGGTATCGAGGGTGAACATGACACCGGCGGTACCGGTTTCCGAACGCACCATGCGCTGGACACCGGCCGACAGGGCCACCAGCTTGTGGTCAAAGCCCTGGTGCACACGGTAGGAAATGGCGCGGTCGTTGAACAGCGAAGCGAATACTTCCTTGGCTGCGCGGATAACGTTGTCGACGCCACGGATGTTCAGGAAGGTTTCCTGCTGACCGGCGAACGACGCATCCGGCAAGTCTTCAGCGGTAGCCGACGAACGCACGGCAACGGCCATGTTCGGGTTGCCCTGGGACATCTGCTCGAAGGCAGCGCGGATTTCAGTGTTCAGACGCTCGGGGAATTCGGCTTCCATGATCCACTGACGGATCTGCGCACCGGTACGGGCCAGGGCGTTGACATCATCGACATCCAGCGCGTCGAGCGCGGCATGGATCTGGGCATTGAGCCCGCTCTGTTCGAGAAAATCACGGTACGCCTGAGCCGTAGTGGCAAAGCCGCCGGGGACCGATACACCGGCGCCCGCGAGGTTACTGATCATCTCGCCGAGGGATGCGTTCTTGCCCCCCACATGCTCCACATCATGGACGCCGAGCTTATCGAGGGAAACTACGTACTCTACCAAGGTGATCTCTCCACTAACTGTGTTGGAAAAGCTCAGGTCGCCCGCCTGCCTACTCTGGCTTGGCCGGGCGCTTGTGGCCTGGACCTGGAAAATAAGTGAGAATGCCGAACGCCGTGTTCGGTAAACCGAACCTATCATATCCAAGATTCGTCATCAGCTTAAGGCCCAAGGCGCAAATGAAACGATCTGCTTTCTTTATCTCCGATGGCACCGGCATCACAGCCGAGACGCTGGGACAAAGTCTTCTAGCGCAGTTCGATACCATTCCGTTCAATAAATTCACGCGTCCGTACATCGACAGCGTGGAAAAAGCCCGGGTTATGGTACAGCAAATCAATAGCGCCGCTGAAAAGGACGGTGTTCGCCCGATCATCTTCGACACCATTGTCAATCAGGATATCCGAGAGGTGCTGGCCACCTCCAATGGTTTCATGATCGACATTTTTTCGACCTTCCTGGCGCCGCTGGAACAGGAACTGACCGCACATTCGTCGTATTCGGTGGGTAAATCCCACTCCATCGGTGGCAACTCCAACTACATGGAGCGGATCGAAGCGGTCAACTTTGCCCTGGACAACGACGACGGTGCCCGCACCCATTACTACGACAAGGCCGACCTGATCCTGGTGGGCGTGTCGCGTTGCGGCAAAACCCCAACCTGTCTGTACATGGCTATGCAATTCGGCATCCGTGCGGCCAACTATCCGTTGACCGAAGACGACATGGAACGCCTGCAACTGCCTCAGGCCCTGAAAAACCACCAGCACAAGCTGTTCGGCCTGACCATCGACCCGGACCGTTTGACGGCCATTCGTCATGAGCGCAAGCCCAACAGCCGCTATGCCAGCTTTGCCCAGTGCGAGTTTGAAGTGCGCGAGGTAGAGAACCTGTTCCGCCGCGAGAGCATCCCACACATCAACTCCACGCATTTCTCGGTGGAAGAGATTGCAGCGAAAATCCTTGTGGAAAAAGGCGTAGAGCGCCGGTTCAAGTAACACCGGTGGGAGCGGGCTTGCCCCGCGATTTGCTATATCGCGCCAGATCGCGGGGCAAGCCCGCTCCTACCGGGACAAGCCCTACAGGCAGCTCTGCGATGGATCAGGCGACACAGTTTGCGACTTCAGGAGGCTGAGTGGAGGTATTGCGTAGGATAAGCTCGCAGCCCTCAAAGCCAATCCGCCCCCCCGGAAATCCGTGCAGAACCCAAAAAAAGCCCCGGCATTGCCGGGGCTTTTTGTTTCAGCTCAGACTCAGGAAGGCATCACTGCCGCCTGACCGCTCATGGCCAAATCCACCAGTTCGCGGTTAGCCACCGCATACATGGCGTAATCGGTACCGGTTGCGGCACGCAACTCGTCAAGCATGGCACGCCACCGCTCGACCATCACACGGTGCTGCTCAAGCCACAGTGCCACACGGGCGTCCATGTCTTGCGGAGCATCGGCCATCTGCAGAACCGAGATGGTGATCGCCCGCTGCTGCAGGTCGATATCATCGCGGAACGACTCGCGGGCCAGGGCCTGCCAGTTGTTTTCCACCGACAGGTTGCTGATTTCCTGCAGGTACCAGGTCAGGTCCAGCGCACTGCCAACCGCGAAGAAGGCCTTGGCCACTTCAGCCGGATCCTGGCCGGTGACGTCGGACGCTTCGATAATCGGCAACAGCGTGTACAGGTGCGTGGTACCGGCAACCATGCGCGCCAACAACTCCGGCACGCCCGCTTCGACGAAGCCCTGGTAACGGGTCATCCAGCGCTCACGGGTCGGCCCCTCGAGCAGTTCATCAAGCTTCAGACCCAACGCAGCGATCTTCGGTCCGAAGTGCGCCACATCACGACCAGCATCCTGCTCGTTACGGCGGCTACGCAGGAACCAGCGGGTCGCGCGGCGGCCCAGACGCATCAGCTCGTCCATCAGGGTCAGCTGAATTTCCGCAGGCACTTGATAGTCCAGCGCCTCAATCTGACGGAACCAGTGCGGCAGGTGGAAGATGTCACGCACGATCACATAGGCACCGGCGACGTTCGCCGGGCTCATGCCGGTGGACTCCTTCAGGCGCTGCACGAAGGTGATGCCCATGTTGTTGACCAGATCGTTGGCGATCTGGGTGCTGACGATCTCGCGTTTCAGACGATGGCGACGCATGGCTTCGGCGAACTTGTTCACCAGCGATGGCGGGAACGCGGTTTCCATGTCGCGGGTCAGGTAGTCGTCATCCGGCACCAGCGATTTGAGCAAGGCTTCCTTGAGATCGATCTTGCTGTAGGAGATCAGTACCGAGAGCTCGGCACGGGTCAGCCCCTGGTTGGCCGCCAAGCGTTCAGCCAGTTGCTCTTCAGTCGGCAGGAACTCGATGGCGCGGTCCAGCTTGCCACGGCTTTCCAGATCGGCCATCAGGCGCTTGTACTCGGCAATCCGCTCACGGGCCCGACGGGCCGCCAGCGACAGCGCCTGCGTCTGCTTGTAGTTGTTGCCCAGCACCAGACCGGAAACTTCCTCGGTCATGCTGCCCAACAGCTGGTTACGCTGCTTCTCGGTCATATCGCCGGCCTGCACCACTTCGTTGAGCAGGATCTTGATGTTGACCTCGTGGTCGGAGCAGTCCACGCCACCGGCGTTGTCGATGAAATCGGTGTTGGTGGCGCCACCATTGAGGCCGAACTCGACACGACCCAGCTGGGTCATGCCCAGGTTACCGCCCTCGCCCACCACCTTGCAGCGCAACTCGTTACCATCCACGCGCAGGGCGTCGTTGGCCTTGTCGCCGACATCGGCGTGGCTTTCTTCACTGGACTTGACGTAGGTGCCGATACCGCCGTTCCACAACAGGTCTACCGGTGCCTTGAGCAAGGCATTGAGCAGCTCGGTCGGGGTCAGCTTGTCGGCTTCGATGGCGAAGCGTTCTTTCATCTGCGGGGTGATGGCAATGCTTTTCGCGCTGCGCGGGAAGATACCACCGCCTTCCGACATGATGCTGGTGTCGTAGTCGCTCCAGGCCGAACGCGGCAGGTCGAACAGGCGTTTGCGCTCGGCAAAGCTGCTGGCAGGCTCGGGGTTCGGGTCGATGAAGATGTGCAAGTGGTTGAAAGCCGCCACCAGTTGCAACTTGTCCGACATCAGCAGGCCGTTGCCGAACACGTCACCGGCCATGTCACCAACGCCGACTACGGTGATCGGATCTTCCTGGACGTTGATACCGCGTTCACGGAAGTGACGCTGCACCCCCACCCAGGCACCGCGGGCGGTGATGCCCATTTTCTTGTGGTCGTAACCGGCCGAACCACCGGAAGCGAATGCGTCGCCCAGCCAGAAGCCGTAGTCGATGGCGATGCCGTTGGCGATGTCGGAGAAGGTCGCGGTGCCTTTGTCGGCGGCTACCACCAGGTACGGGTCATCATCGTCGTGACGCACGACGTTGGCCGGCGGCACCAGTGCGCCGTCCTTGAGGTTGTCGGTGATGTCCAGCAGACCGGAAATGAAGATCCGGTAGCAGGCAATGCCCTCTGCCTGGATGTCGTCACGGCTGCCACCCAGCGGCAAGCGGCGTGGCAGGAAGCCACCCTTGGCGCCAACCGGAACGATCACCGAGTTCTTCACCTGCTGGGCTTTTACCAGGCCCAGCACTTCGGTGCGGAAGTCTTCTTCACGGTCCGACCAACGCAAGCCGCCACGGGCCACGTTGCCAAAGCGCAGGTGCACGCCTTCGACGCGCGGCGAATACACAAAGATCTCAAACTTCGGTACCGGCTTAGGCAGCTCGGGAATCAGCTTGGGATTGAACTTGAAGCTGAAGTACGACTTGTTCTGCCCCTGCGCATCGGTCTGATAGAAGTTGGTCCGCAGGGTGGCCTTGATCAGGTCCAGGTAGCGACGCAGGATGCGGTCTTCGTTGAGCACCTGAACATCGTCCAGCGCGGTAAGAATCGCTTGCTCCAGACGCTGCTGCTTGTCGTCCAGGTCATCCGTGGTGAGCTTGCGCGCCAGGTAGAAGCGGGTTTTGAACAACCGGGTCAGTTCGCGGGCGATATCGGTGTGGTTGTTCAGGGTGCTGGCGATGTAGCCCAGGTCGAAGCCCAGGCGAATCTGCTTGAGGTAGCGGGCGTAGGCACGCAGCAATGCCACATCGCGCCACGGCAGACCGGCGGTCAGTACCAGTCGGTTGAAGGCGTCGTTTTCCGCATCGCCTTTGACGATGTGGACAAACGCATCCTGCAAGGTGTCGTTGAGTTGCTGGATATCCAGGTTCAGGCCTTCGCTGTAAGTGAAGGCAAAATCGTGGATCCAGAACTCACGGCCATTGGCGTGACGCAGGCGATAAGGGAACTCGCCGAGTACGCGCAAACCAAGGTTTTCCAGAATCGGCAGCACATCCGACAACGCCAGTGGCGTATCGGCGTGATACAGCTTGCAGTGCAACTGCTGTTTACCGGCCTGGGTCAGCGGCTGGTAGAAGCTCATGACCAGCGGCTTGCGCTCGGACAAGGTCAGCAGGTGCTGCATGTCGACCACCGCCGAGTGCGCAGCAAAGCGCTCGCGGTAACCGGCCGGGAAACCTTTCGGGAAGTCGGCCAGGATGTTGGTGCCCTGGGCTTCGCCGAAGCTCTCGACGGTCAGGCTGGCATAGTCGTCCTGCCACGAACGGCAGGCCTGGATGACTTCGTTTTCCAGCTGCTGCGGGTCGATATCGATACGATTTTTCGGATCAACGCGCAGAATCAGTTGCACACGCGCCAGCACCGATTCGGAGAAGAAGGTCCAGAACTCACAGTCGCTGGCCTTCAGGCGCTCCATCAGCACTTGCTGGATTTTCTGCCGGACTTCGGTGGAGTAGATGTCACGCGGCACATAGGCCAGGCAGTAGCAGAAGCGACCGTACGGGTCTTTGCGCAGGAACACGCGGATCTTGTTGCGTTCCTGGATCTGCACGATCGACATCACCGTGCTGAACATTTCATCCACAGGCGTCTGGAACAGGTCGTCGCGCGGCAGCACTTCCAGTACCTGGGCCAATTCTTTGCCCAGGTGCGCTTTAGGATCGAAGCCGGAACGGCGCTCGACTTCGGCGACCTTGTCGCGGATGTACGGGATCGAACGCACGCTCTCGCCGTACACCGACGAGGTGTAGAGGCCCATGAAGCGGCATTCTTTGATGACCTTGCCTTCGGCGTCCAGCTGGCGGATCGACACGTAGTCCGGATACGCCGGACGGTGGACGCGGCTTGGGTGGGCGGCCTTGGCAAATGACAGCAGCAACGGCTCGTGCAGGTAAGTGACGGCGTAATCTTCGATGCGCAGCTCGTCGGCGGTCAGGCCGGCGCGCAGCAGGCGGGTCAGGCCGAGGAACGACTGCTCGTCATACACCAGCTGACCGCCCTGGGCATCGCCATGCACGACGAATTCTTCGTAACCCAGGAAGGTGAAGTGGTTGCCTACCAGCCACTCGAGGAACGCTTTGACCTCGGCTTTTTCGCCCTGCACCGCAGGGTAAGGGGTCTGCTCGACCAGCTCGATGATCTGGCGCAGCTTGGCCTTCATCGGCTCGAAATCGGCGACCGCGACACGCACCTCGGCCAGCACCTGCTCCAGCTCGCGGGTCAGCAGGTTGAGTTCGGCGTTGTTGGCGCAGCGGTCGATTTCCAGGTACATCAGCGATTCTTGCTGAACGCCTTCACCCTGGGTGCCCTTGGGCAGAATTTCCAGCAGTTCACCCTTGTCGCCACGGCGCACGCTCAACACGGTGGTCTGCAGGGTGTGGATGCTGTAACCACGGCGGTTCAGCTCGGTACGTACCGAGTCGACCAGAAAGGGCAGGTCATGGTGCAGGACTTCAACCGCAGTGTGGGTCGACTGCCAGCCATGACGTTCGTAATCGGGGTTGTAGACGCGAACCTGCGGTTGGGCGGGATCGAAGCGCTCGATGATGCGCCAGGCAGACAAGGTGCAACCGGCCAGGTCCGACAGGCGGCGCTGGGTCAATTCGTCAAGAGAGATGATGCCGAAGAACTGTTCGGCGAACAACGCCACTTGTGGCAGTGCCTGTTCGCTGATGTGCTGCGCCAGGGCCGCTTGCAGTTGATGCTGGAAGTCGGCTTTGCTGGCTGCGGTGAAAAACGCCATCTGTGGTACTCCGCTTGGGCTTTGTAATTGAGTAAAGCGTCGCGCACGTCCGCCATCTACGGATCAACGATAGCCAACCCGTAGCAGGAGGACGGTAAAACCATGCGGAACAGGTGCAAAACACGACTCATCAGTCACATTGCCCCGTTCCACGGATGGGCATCTGCAAAAACGACTGCTCGTGGCGGAGCTGTGTCTTTACGGGTAACCATCGACAGCGCAGCTTAACGACAGCGCGCCCGCCCCTGCTTGCGGTGCTGCGACATATTCGGTCATTGAGGTGCATGTAGGAGCGGGCTTGCCCCGCGATGCGATGGGACAGGCACACCGCAATCGCGGGGCAAGTCGGATCGCCGCACCGCCGCTCCCACCGGACGGGTGGGATGCGAAAGACAGCGAACACATTGATGTATTGCCAAGCCGAACACTGGCAGAATCGTGTTTCAACTTATTGATCGAGCCACTCATGCAACTGACCACCGCCCTGCTCTTTGCCACCCCATGCGATGACGAAGAAGACAACATGGCCACCCTGTGCTGCCACAGTGACAAGGGCCGGATGTTTCTGATGACCCGCTACCCGGATGAAGAGCGCGTGGACATCACCCTCGATGACCACTACGCCCCGGTCGAAGGCTTGAAAGTTACCCTCAGCGCAACCCGGCTGCTGATTGAGGTTGCGCCATTGGACGTCGACGCCCTCGGTGGAGACGATCATCTGGAAATCACCCTGAGCAGCAACGGCACCGACCTGGCCGAGGTCGAAGAGACCCTGCAGAACATCCTCAAGGGCACTGGCACTTACGTCAGCGAGCTGTAAGCGCACAGGCCGTTTCTTGACAAGCAACGGCGGCAAGGGCATTGTCTGACAACCTGATTAATGAGCAATACCCCCATGCTTGAGCTTCAGCGCCCCGATACGCTGGTTGAACGCGTCGTCGGAGCCATCCGCGCAGAGATCGATTCCGGACGCCTGGCGGCCGAGTCGCGCCTGCCCACTGAACAGCAACTGGCCGAACAGCTGAACGTCAGCCGCTCGGTGGTGCGCGAAGCGGTGGCCCAGCTCAAGGCCGATGGGGTATTGGTCGCCCGTCGCGGCCTGGGTTCGTACATTTCCCAGACCCCTACCGGCACGGTATTTCGCTTTCCTTCCGGCCAGGGCCGCAGGCCCGACCTGGTGCAGATGTTCGAAGTGCGCCTGTGGATTGAAACCCAGGCCGCCTCGGTTGCCGCGCAACGCCGCGATGCCGCCGACCTTGCGCGCATGAACAAAGCCCTGCAGGAGATGCTCGACAAACGCAGCGACTTCGCCGCCGCAGCCGCTGCCGACGTCGAGTTCCACCGCGCCATCGCCGACGCCAGCAAGAATGATTACTTCGTGGCCTTCCATGATTTTCTGCGCGGCCAATTGGCCGCCGCACGCAAGACCGCCTGGGAGAACTCGGCGGCGCACTCGGTGGGTGGCTCGGCAGATGCCAACCGCGAACACCAAGCGCTGTACCAGGCGATTGCCGATGGCGACTGCCAGGCGGCTGCCGCCTGCGCCGAAGCTCACCTGCGCGCTTCGGCAAAGCGTCTGAAGCTGGAATTGCCAAGCATCAACTGAACCCTCAATTGCCGTAACCCACGGGCGCTGACGTACAGCGCCTTTTGCTTGACCGACTTAGTCTGACAACCTGATAAGCAGACTCTCTGACAAGAACAAACCAAGGTGACACCTGCATGATTTACGACTATTGCATCATCGGCGGCGGCATCGTCGGCCTCGCCACCGCCATGGCGCTGCTCGAACGCCAGCCCGGCGCCTCGCTGCTGATCCTGGAAAAGGAAGCGAGCCTGGCCAAACACCAGACCGGGCACAACAGCGGTGTTATCCATGCAGGCATCTACTACGCCCCCGGCAGCCTCAAGGCTGACCTGTGCAAACGCGGCGCCGAAGCGACCAAAGCGTTTTGCACCGAGCACAAGATCAAATTCGACGTCTGCGGCAAATTGCTGGTGGCCTCTACGCCGCTGGAAGTGCAGCGTATGCAAGCGCTGTACGAGCGTTCGCAGCAAAACGGCCTGAAAGTCGAGCGTCTGGACGCCGCCGAACTGCAGCGTCGTGAACCGAACATCGTCGGCCTTGGCGGGTTGTTTCTCGATGCCACCGGCATCGTCGACTACAAGCAGGTGTGCCAGGCCATGGCCCGGGTAATCCAGGCCGCGGGCGGCGAAGTACGCTTGTCGACCAGCGTGCGTGCGATTGTCGAAAGCACCGACGCGGTGACCATCAGCAGCGACGACCAGGTCTGGCAAGCCCGCCAGCTGGTGGCCTGTGCCGGTCTGCAATCGGATCGCCTGGCCGCCCTGGCCGGGGTCAAGATCGACCATCAGATCATTCCGTTTCGCGGCGAGTACTTCCGCCTGCCAGCCAGCAAGAACGACATCGTCAACCACCTGATCTACCCAATTCCTGACCCTGAGCTGCCGTTTCTCGGCGTGCACCTGACGCGGATGATCGACGGCAGCGTCACCGTTGGCCCCAACGCCGTGCTGGGCCTGGGCCGGGAGAACTACAAGAAGTTCTCTGTGAACTGGCGCGATGTGGCCGAGTACGCACGGTTCCCCGGCTTCTGGAAAACCATCTGGGCCAACCTCGGCTCCGGCACCACCGAAATGAAGAATTCGCTGTTCAAGGGCGGCTACCTGGAGCAATGCCGCAAGTACTGCCCGTCGCTGAACATCGAAGACCTGCTGCCCTACGAAGCGGGTATCCGCGCCCAGGCGGTGATGCGCGACGGCACCCTGGTGCACGACTTCCTGTTCGCTGAAACGCCGCGCATGGTGCATGTCTGCAACGCCCCATCGCCGGCTGCCACTTCGGCGATTCCGATCGGCCAGATGATCGCCGACAGAATTTTCAAAGCGCGCTGAACCCCTGCTGAACACGATAACTACAAAGACAAAAAGGAAACCTCCGATGTCGGTACATGAGGCGGCCGTGGCCGCGACAGAAACCCCGGAACAGAATAAAAAACGCCTGCGTAAGGTCGCTGCTGCCACCATCTTCGGCTCGATGCTGGAGTGGTACGACTTCTACCTGTACGCAACCATGGCAGCGATTGTCTTCTCGAAGGTGTTCTTCGACCCGAGCAATCCGGCCGTGGCTTCGCTGCTGGCGTTTTCCACCTTTGCCATTGGTTTTATCGCCCGCCCGTTCGGCGGCATCCTGTTCGGCTACCTCGGCGACCGTTTTGGCCGTAAACAGGTGCTGGTCATTACCTTCTGCCTGATGGGCGTGTGCACCATGTTGATCGGCCTGATCCCCAGCTATGCCTCGATCGGCATCTGGGCGCCGATCATTCTGGTGCTGGTACGTATCATCCAGGGCCTGGGCGCCGGTGCCGAGCTGTCGGCGGCAGCGGTCACTTCCTACGAGCACGCCAGCGAAGGCAAGCGCGGCAGCCAGGGTGCCTGGCCGGCGCTGGGGCTTAACCTGGGCCTGCTGCTGTCTTCGCTGACCGTGTATGTACTGACCATGAACGGCAACGACTTCCTGCTCTCCGGCGGCTGGCGGATCCCGTTCATCTGCAGCATCGTGCTGGTAGCCGTCGGTTTGTGGGTGCGCAGAAGCATTCCGGAAACCCCGGACTTCAAAGAACTCGACAAGGCTCCGAACAAACCGCAGGTGTCGCCGCTCAAGCTGCTGTTCAAGAACGACCTCAAAGGCCTGGCCGTGGTGTTCTTCGTTGCCATCGGCTACAACGCCCTGAGCTACATCTTCAAGACCTTCTCACTGGCCTACCTGACCCAGTACAAAGGCGTCGAAGCGCATGTCACCTCGCTGTCGGTAACCATTGCCAGCCTGGTAGCGATTGTTGCCGTGCCGTTCTTCGGCTGGCTGTGCGACAAGTGGAGCAGCAAGACGGTACTGATGCTCGGCGGGATCTTCTCGGTGCTGTTTGCCTACCCGTTCCTAGCCTTGCTCAACACTGGCGAGCCGATGATGATCTACCTGGCGATCGCCATCGGTACCGGCATCCTCGCACCGATGATGTTCGCCCCGCAGGGTTCGTTCCTCAGCCGTCAGTTCCCGACCCAGACCCGCTCTTCGGGCTTTGGCACCGGGCGTGAAATCGGTACCGCTGTGGCCGGTGGCCTGGCACCGCTGGGTGGCCTGGCGCTGGTGGCCAGCTCTGCTACGCACTCCACTGATGGTGTAGCGATCATCCTCGCCGTCGCCGCTGTACTGGTGGTGGTGTTTGCCCTGTGTGACCAGGGTCGCAAGCACTCCAGCTTCAAGAACTGATCCCTCATCCTCCCGGTAGGAGCGGGCTTGCCCCGCGATGCGATGCGTCTGACAAACCGCAATCGCGGGGCAAGCCCGCTCCTACCGGGAATCCATGAAACTACCGCGGCTATTGGTTACACTGCACCCAGGTGGGCGCAGCACGCTTACGCCTGGCACCCTCCTGACCTGCCCCCTTCTCTGACCGGTCGAGACCTGCGCCGATGGTGTCCATCTACCAACTCAAACCTGCCTTCCAGAACCTCCTGCGCCCGTTGGTCAAGCGCCTTTATGACCGCGGCATCACCGCCAACCAGATCACCTTGCTCGCCGGTGCGGTTTCAGTACTGCTGGGCGGCCTGATTGCCCTGTTTGCCCAACACACCTGGCTATTCGTCCTGATCCCGGTGTGGATGCTGCTGCGCATGGGCCTCAATGCCATCGACGGCATGCTCGCCCGCGAGTTCGGCCAACAATCGCACCTGGGCGCCTACCTCAACGAACTGTGCGATATAGTCGCCGACAGTGCCTTGATCCTGCCGTTCGCGCTGATTCCCGATGTCAGCATCGCTGCCGTGGTGGTGGTCGCACTGTTGGCGGTATTCAGCGAGTACACTGGCGTGCTCGGGCCAATGGTCGGTGCCTCGCGCCGCTATGACGGCCCCATGGGCAAAAGCGACCGTGCCTTCGTGCTCGGCGCCCTGGCTGCGGCCATTGCTTTGGGCTGGCTCAGCGCCGCCTGGATCAACGGCGTGTTCGCGGCAATCGCCGTGCTGTTGGTCTTTACCCTGATCAACCGGGTGCGCCAAGGCTTGCAAGAAATCAAGGAAAACGCTCCATCAGCATAAGGAAAATGCAATGCGCCCATCCCAGGCTCGGACTTTCACCACCCACGACGGCGTCGAGCTGTTTTATCGTCACTGGCCGGCAACCGCGGCCAACCCTGACGAGCCGCGCAAGGCGATTCTGCTGTTTCACCGCGGCCACGAACATTCCGGGCGCATCGCCCACCTGGTGGATGAACTGGACCTGGCCGACAGCGACTTCTTTGCCTGGGATGCCCGCGGCCACGGCCAGTCGCCGGGCGAGCGCGGTGATAGCCCAAGCTTTGCCACCAGCGCCCGCGACGTGCAGACCTTTTGCGAGCACCTGGCCGACGCCCATGACATCAGCGAAGAGCACATTGCAGTCATCGCCCAAAGCGTCGGCGCCGTGATCGCTGCGACCTGGGTGCACGACTACGCCCCGCGTATCCGCGCCCTGGTGCTCGCCTCGCCGGCGTTCAAGGTCAAGCTGTACGTGCCCTTCGCCCGCCCAGGCCTTGCCCTGTTGCGCAAACTGCGTGGCAATTTCTTCGTCAACAGCTACGTCAAGGCACGCTTTCTCAGCCACGATCCGCAGCGTGTGGCCTCCTATGACCAGGACCCGTTGATCACCAAAAGCATCTCGGTCAATGTTCTGCTCGGCCTGTACGAAGCCGCCGAGCGTGTGGTGGCCGACGCCCAGGCCATTCAGGTGCCGACCCAACTGCTGATCTCCGGCGCCGATTTCGTCGTGCACCGCAAACCCCAGGAGCAGTTCTTCGACCGCCTGGGCAGCGTGCACAAGGAAAAGCACATTCTGCCGGGCTTTTTCCACGACACCCTCGGCGAACGAGACCGCGCACCGGCGCTGGCCAGCATGCGCCGTTTCATCCTGCACATGTTCGCCATGCCACTGAGTCGTCCGTCGCTGTTGGATGCCGACCGCCTGGGTGCCACTTGTGCCGAGGCCGAGTCGCTGGCCACCCCGCTGCCCCGCAATTCCCTGCGCGACCTTTACTGGCGCAGCACCCGTGCCAGCCTCGGTCTGGGCAGTAAACTGTCCGCCGGGGTCAAACTGGGCGTCGAAACCGGCTTCGACTCGGGCAGCACCCTCGATTACGTGTACCGCAATCGTGCGACCGGGCTGTCCCCTGTCGGCCGGCTGATCGACCGCAATTACCTCGACTCGATTGGCTGGCGCGGTATCCGCCAACGCAAATTGCACGTCGAAGAACTGCTGCGCCTGGCCATCGCCCAGTTGCGTGAGCAACAGCAGGCGGTGCGTATCGTCGACATCGCCGCCGGTCATGGCCGCTATATCCTCGAAGCCGTACAGGGCCTTGAGTCGCTTCCGGAGTCGATCCTGCTGCGCGACTACAGCGACATCAACGTGCGCGATGGCAGCGCGCTGATCGCTGAAAAAGGCCTGGGCGAGATCGCCCGCTTTATCAAAGGCGACGCCTTCGACCGCCAGAGCCTGGCGGCCCTTGAGCCCAAGCCGACGCTGGCGGTGGTGTCCGGGTTGTATGAACTGTTTGCTGACAACCAAATGGTCGGCAACTCCCTGGCCGGGTTGGCCGATGCCGTGCCAGTGGGCGGTTATCTGGTGTACACCGGCCAACCCTGGCACCCGCAGTTGGAACTGATCGCCCGCGCCCTGACCAGCCACCGTGCTGGCCAGGCCTGGGTCATGCGCCGCCGCAGCCAGGCCGAGATGGACCAGTTGGTAGAGGCGGCAGGCTTTCGCAAGGTGACCCAGCGCATCGATGAATGGGGGATCTTCAGCGTATCGCTGGCGCAGCGGGTGCAATGATGAGCCTGAGCGCCGTCGCCCCGTTACCCGCTCGCGAACCGGGCCTGCTCAAACCCGCCGTACTCTGGCTGCTGTTGCTGGCGCCGCTGTTTTTCAGCACGTATGGTTTCGCCACCTGGGTTACCAGCCAGCGCGATGATGTCGGCAGTCTGGTGTTCGGCTGGGAGCAGCACATGCCGTTCTGGGCCTGGAGCATCGTGCCGTACTGGTCCATCGACCTGCTCTACGGCTTCTCGCTACTGCTGCCGCGCAGCCGCCTGGCCCTCAAACGCCATGCCTTGCGCCTGCTCACCGCCCAGGTGATCGCGGTCAGTTGCTTCTTGCTCTGGCCGCTGCGCTTCACCTTCGAGCGGCCAGAACTGGACGGTGTGTTCGGCTGGCTGTTTGCCGTGCTGGCGGGCTTCGACAAACCGTTCAACCAGGCCCCTTCACTGCACATCGCCCTACTGGTGGTGCTGTGGGTGTGCTTCGCCCAGCACTGCCAGGGCCTGTGGCGCTGGCTGGTGCATGGCTGGTTTGCCTTGATTGGCGTGTCGGTGCTGACCACCTACCAGCATCACTTCATCGATGTGCCCACTGGCGCCCTGGCCGGGTGGTTATGTGTGTGGCTGTGGCCGCTGGACCGCCCGGGCATGCTGCAATCCATGCAGCTGACGCGGGACCGCCAACGCTGGCGCCTGGCACTGCGCTACGCGCTCGGTGCCGGGCTGTTTGCCCTGGCAGCCATCACCCTGGGTGGCGGCGGGTTGTGGCTGTTCTGGCCCGCAACGGCACTGCTGCTGGTGGCGCTGAACTATGCGCTGTTCGGTGCCGGCGGTTTTCAAAAAGCCCCGGATGGCCATTTAAGCAGTGCTGCACAGTGGTTGCTGGCGCCGTACCTGGCGGCGGCCTGGATCAATTCACGGCTGTGGACCCGCAAGCACCCGCAGCCCGATCAGATCGTTGACGGTGTCTGGCTGGGGCGCATCCCTACGACCGCAGCGTTGCGGCACAGCTCATTCAAGGCGGTGCTCGATGTCTGCGCAGAATTGCCCCTGGCCCCTGGCACACGGGCCTATCACAGCGTGCCGGTGCTCGACCTGAGCGCGCCGACCAGCGCGCAGTGCCTGGAACTGGCCCAGGCACTGGAGCGCCTGCAGCAACAAGGCCCGGTACTGGTGTGCTGCGCCTTGGGGTATTCGCGCAGTGCGACGGCCGTTGCCGCATGGCTATTGCACAGCGGCCGCGCCAGCAGCGTTGAGGCGGCCATCGCGATGATTCAACAGGCACGCCCGCGCATCGTCCTGCACACCACGCACCGTCAGGCCCTGGTACCACTGAGCAAAAAACCTGAGGGAGCTGAATGAGCACGGATATGCAACTTTACTGCGTGGCCAGCCTGCTGCGCCGCGGACGTAGCCTTGATCAATTCTCCACCGGCCTGTCGTTGCTGGGTGTGGCGTTCGGGCTCGCCCCGTGGTTGCAGGGCCTCTACAACCCTTGGTTGTTGATCATAGGCTGCGCACTGTTGGTACTGGGCGCGATGCAAAAGTATTACGCATTCAGGGTGGCCTTCGATGCTGATCTGTTTCAACGCATGGCCGACAGCCCGGCCACACTGAGCGAACGCACCCAGGCGCTGGATCAGGCCCTGACTACGCTGGGACTGCAAGCTGGCAAACGCGACGACCGGCCGTGGCCGGACCGCAGTCGCGGTGCATTGACCCTGCTGCGCCGCCAGGCAATGGTGCTCGGCGCACAAATTCTTCTGACCCTGAGCGGGCTGCTGGCCAGCCCGTGGTGGACCATTTAAGGATAAGGAATCCACATGCTCGAACCTTTGGTCGCGCACCTCATCACCTCAGCCGCCCGCTCGATCACCGGTGCCCGCAGCCTGTGGCTGGGCTGCGGGCCCGAGCCGGTACAACGCATCTACTTCGCCAATCACAGCAGCCACGGCGACTTTGTCCTGTTATGGGCCTCGCTGCCGCCGGCCTTGCGTAAAGCCACACGGCCGGTGGCGGGCGCCGATTACTGGCAAACCGGCACCCTGCGCCGCTATGTGATCAATCGGGTGTTCAATGGCGTACTGATCGACCGTGAGCGCCACGACCCACAAGCCAACCCCTTGCAACCCATGCTCGACGCCCTGGCAGGTGGCGACTCGCTGATCATTTTCCCCGAAGGTACACGCAATCAGGAGGACGGCCTGTTGCCGTTCAAAAGCGGGCTCTATCACTTGGCCACAGCGCACCCCCAGGTGCAGCTGATTCCGGTGTGGATCGCCAACCTCAACCGCGTCATGCCCAAAGGTCGGGTGCTGCCATTGCCTTTGCTGTGCACCACCAGTTTCGGTGCGCCATTGCAGCTGCAAGACGGTGAAAGCAAAGCGCAATTTTTACAACGCAGCCGCGATGCGTTGCTCGAACTGGCCCCGGAGCATTGCTGAACATGGATAACCAGACCCTGATGTTGTTTGCCGGGATCGGCGCGATCCTGGTGTTGGCCTCGCTGGTCGGCTACCTGCTCAAGTGGCGAACCCGTGCCGCGCCTAACGCTGTGATCGACAACCTCAATGCGCGGATCAATGCCTGGTGGGTGATGGTGCTGGTGATCGGCATCGCCTTCTGGCTGGGCAACGGCGCGGTGATCCTGCTGTTCTACGCCGTATCGTTCTATGCACTGCGCGAGTTCCTCACCCTGACCCCGACCCGGCGCAGCGATTACCCGGCATTGGTGGCGGCGTTCTACCTGGCCCTGCCGCTGCAGTACCTGCTGATTTATGCCGACTGGTACGGATTGTTCTCGATCCTGATCCCGGTCTACGTGTTCCTGCTCCTGCCGATCCTGGCCTCACTGGGCGGCGACAGCGCGCACTTTCTCGAGCGCGCCTCCAAGGTGCAGTGGGGGCTGATGATTGCGGTGTATTGCATTTCGTTCGTGCCGGCTTTGCTGACCCTGGACATCGCCGGCTTCGAGGGCCGCAATCTGTTGCTGATCGCCTACCTGGTGATCGTCGTGCAGCTCTCCGATGTGCTGCAGTACGTCTGCGGCAAGCTCTTCGGCAAACGCAAAATCGCCCCCAACCTGTCGCCGTCAAAAACCGTCGAGGGCTTTGTCGGTGGTTTGTTGCTGGCCTCGCTGATTGGCGGCGCGCTGTGGTGGATCACCCCATTCAACATCTGGCAGTCGTTCCTGATTGCGCTGCTGATCAACCTGTTGGGCTTTGCCGGTGGCATCGTCATGTCGGCGATCAAGCGCGACCGCGGGGTCAAAGACTGGGGGCATATGATCGAAGGCCACGGCGGCATGCTCGACCGGCTGGACTCAGTGTGCTTTGCGGCGCCGATCTTCTTCCATCTGGTGCGTTATTGGTGGACCTGAGACAGCAATAGCGGTAAGAGCGGACTTGCCCCGCGATGCAATAGGGCTGACACGCCGCAATCGCGGGGCAAGCCCGCTCCTACCGATTTGCACAAATTTACCTGCCGCCATTAGGAGCCCAAGGCCCGGATGCTTTAAAGTATGAGCCCCTGCCCGGGCCCCTTCTCAGAGACCGCCCTGGCTTTTTTCCAGGAACCGTCAACGATGGAACACCGTGAGGCGCTGATCGCGCTGCGCACCTTTCTTTCAACCCAGATCCTTGGCCAGGAAAAACTCGTCGAGCGTTTGCTGATAGTGCTATTGGCTGACGGCCACATGCTGGTCGAAGGCGCCCCTGGCCTGGCCAAGACCAAAGCCATCAAAGAGCTGGCTGAAGGTGTCGAAGCCGAGTTCCATCGTATTCAGTTCACCCCCGACCTGCTCCCGGCCGATATCACCGGCACCGAGATCTACCGCCCGGAAACCGGTAGCTTCGTGTTCCAGCAAGGGCCGATTTTCCACAACCTGGTACTGGCTGACGAAATCAACCGGGCACCGGCCAAGGTCCAGTCGGCGTTGCTTGAAGCCATGGCAGAGCGCCAGGTTTCAGTCGGGCGTAGCACCTACGAGCTGTCGCCTTTGTTTCTGGTGATGGCAACCCAGAACCCGATCGAGCAGGAAGGCACCTACCCGCTGCCCGAAGCCCAGCTCGACCGCTTTCTCATGCATGTGAAAATCGGCTTCCCGGACGCCTCGGTGGAACGGCGGATTCTCCAGCAGGCCCGCGGTGAAGCGCTCAATGGCGAGGCCAAGCCCGAACGCCGGGTCAGCCAGCAGGCGATCTTCGCTGCTCGCAAGGAAATCCTCGGCCTGTACATGGCCGACGCGGTAGAGGAATACCTGGTGCAACTGGTCATGGCCACGCGTACTCCGGCCAAGTTCGACCCGGAGTTGGCCGACTGGATTGCCTACGGCGCCAGCCCGCGTGGTTCGATTGCCCTGGACCGTTGCGCACGTGCCCACGCCTGGCTGGCCGGACGCGACTTCGTCAGCCCCGAAGACATTCAGGCCGTGCTGTTCGATGTGCTGCGCCACCGCATCATTCTTTCCTTTGAGGCCGAAGCCGCCGGGATCGACCAGGACCGAGTGATCCAGCGCATCCTCGACGTCGTCGCCGTCGCCTGACGCCATGCCTGAACGCTTGCTGGCCGCGCCCGGAATCCGTATCAGCCTCGCCGAGCTGATCGAGATGCGTCATCGCGTGCGCGAAGTGCAGCTGTTTTCCCGGCCCGGCCAGCGCAGCCCGCTGGTGGGTTTGCACCACTCGAAATTGCGTGGCCGCGGCGTCGATTTCGACCAGGTACGGGTCTACCAGGCCGGTGACGATGTGCGCAACATCGACTGGCGTGTGACCGCGCGCACCCAGGAGCCGCATACCAAGCTGTTTCACGAGGAACGTGAGCGGCCGATCTTCATTCTGGTCGAGCAAAGCCAGCGCCTGTTCTTCGGCTCCGGCCTGATGTTCAAATCGGTGCTCGCCGCCCAGGCCGCAGCGTTGATTGGCTGGGCCGCCCTGGGCCACAACGACCGCATCGGCGGCCTGGTGTTTGGCGACAACGAGCATTACGAAATCAAGCCCCGGCGCAGCAAACAGAGTTTGCTGCAACTGCTCAACCGCCTGGCGCGGGTCAATCAGGCACTGCACACCGAAGCCAAGCCGCAGGCCGACAGCCTGGGCCTGGCCTTGCGCCGCGCCCGCGAGGTGCTGCGCCCGGGCAGCCTGGCAATCATCATCTGCGACGAGCGCGCCCTGAGCCCGGCGGTGGAACAGCAACTGAGCCTGTTGTCGCGCCATTGCGACCTGCTCCTGCTGCCTTTGTCCGACCCGCTGGACCATGCCCTGCCCGCCGCCGGTTTGCTGCGCTTTGCCCAGCACGGCGCGCAACTGGAGTTGGACACCCTCGACCCGACCCTGCGCCGCAGCTACCGTCAACAGAGCGAAGCACGCATCGAGCGCTGGGAACTGCTGGCGCAAAAGCTGCGGGTGGTGCTGATGCCGTTGAGCACGCAAAGCGAAATGATCGAGCAACTGCGCGAATACCTGAACGCGCAACGACCGGGGAAAGGCCAGTGAACCCGCTGGAGCAATTGCAGCCGCTGATCGCCCCGCCACCGGTCAGTTGGTGGCCGCTGGCGCCTGGCTGGTGGGTGCTAGTGGCGTTGCTGCCGCTGCTGGGCTGGGGCGCCTGGCGCTTACGCCACTGGCGTCCGGGCAAGCAGCCCATCGTGCGTGCCGAGCTGCCGCTGGACCCGATCCGCGTCGAGGCCCTGGCCGAACTGGCGCGCCTGCCCAAGCCCTACAACGGTGAGCCGGCCGGTGCCTGGCTGCAAAGCATCAATGCGTTGCTCAAGCGCCTGTGCCGCAACCATTACCCAGGCAGCCACAGCCATACCCTCAACGGTCGCCAGTGGCTGGCGTTTCTCGATAACCGCTGCCCGGCTGCCGGTCTGACCCGCTGGATGGTGCTGGTCGAAGGCGCCTACAAGCCTGAATGCAAACTTGATGACAAGGCCATCGCCGGGCTCAATCAGGCCGTCGAAACCTGGATACGCAAACATGTTTGAACTGGCCTGGCCGTGGGTTTTCCTGCTGTTGCCGCTGCCTTGGCTGGCGCGCTTGCTGCTGCCGGCTGCCGACAGCGGCGAGCCGGTCCTCAAGGTCAGTTTTCTCAATGAACTGGAAGGCCTGGCCGGACGACGCGCACGCCTGAATCTGCCGACCTGGCGCCAGCAAGCGCCGTTTGTATTGATCTGGCTGTTGCTGCTGTTCGCTGCCGCCCGCCCGCAGTGGCTGGGCGAGCCCGTGCCGGTGTCGGCCAGCGGCCGCGACTTGCTGGTGGCGGTGGATGTCTCCGGCTCCATGGATTATCCCGACATGCACTGGCAAGACGAAGAAGTCAGTCGCCTGGCCTTGGTCAAGGCCCTGCTTGGCGACTTTCTTGAAGCCCGTCAGGGCGATCGCGTCGGCCTGATCCTGTTCGGCAGCCAGGCCTACCTGCAAGCCCCGCTGACGTTTGACCGGCGCACCGTACGCACTTTCCTCGATGAAGCCCAAGTGGGCATTGCCGGCAAAAACACCGCGATTGGCGATGCCATTGGCCTGGCGCTTAAACGCCTGCGCCAGCGCCCGGCGCAAAGCCGGGTACTGGTGCTGGTGACCGACGGCGCCAACAACGGTGGGCAGATCCACCCGCTGACCGCTGCGCGCCTGGCGGCTCAGGAGAACGTACGGATCTACACGATCGGCATCGGTGCCGACCCGGAAACCTCCGGTACCAGCGGTTTGCTCGGGATCAACCCCAGCCTGGACCTGGACGAAGCCTCGCTCAAGGAAATTGCCGAGTTGACCGGTGGCAGCTATTTCCGCGCCCGCGATGGCGAGGAACTGCAGGCCATCGATGAAGCGCTCGACCGCCTCGAACCCGTTGCCCAGCAACCCACCCAGACCCGCACAGCCGAGGCTTTATACAGCTGGCCGCTGGCCCTGGCGTTGCTCTTGAGCGTGTTGCTGGTGCTCCACGAACAATGGCCGGACAACCGCCTGCAACGCCTGCTGCGCCGACCCAGCTTTCTGGTTCCGCACCCGCAGTGGCGTGAGCGGCTCAAACGCCTGCGCCTGAGGAGACGGCGATGATTGAGCTCTGGCCGCAATGGCTGCGCCCGGTCTGGCTGATGGTTTTGCCGCTGCTGGCCTGGTTGCTGTTCAAACTCTGGCATCGGCAAAAGCGTGCCGGGCGTTGGCAGATGATTCTGCCGCCCAGTTTTCATGCCGTGCTGCTTGGCGGTGGCAATGGCCGCGACAGCAAGCTGCCGTGGATCGCGCTGGGCCTGGCCTGGCTGCTCAGCGTGCTGGCGCTGGTCGGGCCGAGCTGGCAGCGCCTGGAAGAAACCCGCCAGCGTCCCGCCGACCCGCTGGTGATCCTGCTTGAGCTGACCCCGCAGATGCTCGCCGAAGATGTCACCCCCAACCGCCTGGAAAGCGCGCGGCGCAAAATTCTCGACCTGCTTGAGCACCGCCGCGACAGCCAGACCGCCATCATCGTCTACGCCGGTAGCGCGCATACGCTGGTGCCGCTGTCGGACGACCTGACCACCAGCCGCAACCTGCTGGAGGCCCTCGACCCGTCGATCATGCCCCAGCCCGGTCAGCGCGCCGACCTTGCCGTGCGCAAGGGCCTGGCGCTGCTGGCCCAGGCCGACCTTGGCCAGGGCCGCTTGCTACTGATCGGCTCATCACTGAGTCCCGAGGAGCGCCAAGGCATCAAACAAGCACTCGGGCGCCAGGGCCCGAGCCTGCTGATGCTCGGCATCGGTACCGCTGAGGGCGCACCGGTCAAGCAAGCCAACGGCGAATTCCTCAAAGACGACCAGGGCGGCATTCTCCTGCCGCGCCTGGACAGTGCCAGCCTCAAGGCCTTTGTCGCCAGCACCGGCGGGCGCTACCGCAACGCCCGTATCGACGACCTCGACCTGCGCGGTCTGCGCCTGTTCGAAAACCCCAAGAGCCTGCGCGACGATGGCCAGACGCTGCAGTTGGACAGTTGGAGCGACCAGGGCTACTGGCTGCTCATACCCTTGTTGCTGCTGGCCGCCTGCGCGGGTCGTCGTGGCTGGCTGTTTTGCCTGCCCCTGTTGCTGGTGTTGCCACAACCAAGCTATGCCTTCGAATTCAACGACCTGTGGTTGCGGCCTGACCAGCAAGGCCAGCGGCTGCTGGAGCAACAGCGGCCAAAAGAAGCCGCAGAGCACTTTGAACACCGCCAATGGAAAGGCCTGGCCCTCTATGAAGCCGGTGACTTTGACGGCGCCGCGCGCCTGTTCGCCCAAGGCAACAGCGCGGCCGATCACTACAATCGCGGCAATGCCCTGGCCCGTAGCGGGGAACTTGAAGCGGCAATCGATGCCTATGAGCAGGCGCTGGAGCTTCAGCCAGAGATGCAGCCTGCCTTGAGCAACAAGGCGCTGGTCGAACAGGCGCTGCAACAGCGCGAGGCGGCACAACCTGAGCAACCGCCCGAAGACAACCCGCAAAACGACAGCAATACCCAGTCCGACACCAGCAGCAGTGCCCAGAACAACCAGGACCCGGCCAGCGAGCAGCACACACAGCAACCCAGCGAGCCGAACAAAGACGATGCCAGCAACACAGAACAGGCGCAACAGCAGGCCAACAACGGTGATGACGAAGAAACCACCCGGCCACCGCAGCGACCACTCGAAAGCACGCTGGATGCCGAACAGCGCCAGGCCCTGGAACAATGGCTGCGGCAGATCCCGGATAACCCGGCCGAGCTGTTGCGGCGTAAATTCTGGTACGAACAGCAACAACATCAGGAACCCCATCGATGAGTCGCCTTTGCGTCTTGCTACTTGGCCTCTTGCTCAGCCTGCAGGTGCACGCTGCCGCGCTGCTCGCCAGCGTCGATCGCACGCGCCTGAATGCCGGTGAAACCCTTGAACTGACGTTACAGACCCAGGATGTCACCCAGTTCGGCAAACCGGACCTGAGCCCGCTGCAAGCCAGTTTCGAAGTGCGCGATACCCGTCAGGTCAACAGCCTGAACAGCCTCGACGAGCAGAACAGTGGCGGCACCCGCTGGATCATCACCTTGCTGCCGCGGCAAAACGGCACGGTGGAAATTCCAGCGCTGCAAATGGGCGAGCTGCGCAGCGAACCGATCAGCCTGCAGGTGTTGGCCGAACAACCCAGCACTGAAAACCACGGCCCGGTGTTCATTGATGCCAGCCTCGATCAACCCGAAGTCTATGTACAGGCCCAGGCCGTCCTGACCCTGAGCATCTACCACTCGGTGCCGCTGTACGATGACAGCAGCCTGAGCCCGCTGCAGATCAGTAACGCCAAGGTCGAACCGCTGGGCGAATCGCGCACCTTTGAAAAAGTCATCGACGGCGTGCGCCACGGCGTGATCGAAATGCGCTACGCGATCTATCCACAGCAGAGCGGCGATCTCACCGTTCCCGCCCTGGTGTTCAGTGCCACCGCTGCGCAGAATGATGCCGAGCAGGAACTCAACACCCCCAGAGTCGGCAAGCAGGTTCAGGTCACCTCCACCCCATTGGTGCTGACGGTCAACCCGATCCCTGCCGACTATCCAGCCAACGCCCCCTGGCTGCCGACCAGCAACCTGAGCCTGGAAGAACACTGGAGCCCCGACCCAAGCCAGCAACAGATCCAGATTGGCGACTCGTTGACCCGCACCATTACCGTGCAGGCCGAAGGCCTGTCCAGCGCCCAATTGCCGCCGCTGCCCGCCACCGAAGTGACCGGCTTGCGCCGTTACCCGGACCAGCCGCAACTGCGCAACCAGGTCAACGACCGTGGCTTGCTTGGTATCCGCGAAGAACGTGAAGCGTTGGTGCCGACCCACAGCGGCACCTTGGAACTGCCCGCGCAGGAAGTGTTCTGGTGGAACACCCGCGAAGACCACCTTGAGCACAGCAGCCTACCGGCACGCAGCCTGCAGATTCAGGACAACCCGGCGTTGAGCGCCGACAAGCCCGCCAACATCGACCCGGTCAGTGTCACCACCCGGCCACTGTGGCCGTGGCAATTGAGCACGGCAATAATGACGCTGACCACCCTGCTCGGCTTCGCCCTGTGGTGGCGCGCCCGTTCGCAACCGGCGGTGCTGCGCGCCGCGCAGAGCGGGCCGAGCCCACGCACCTTGCTTGACGACCTCAAGCGCGCTTGCCAGGCCAATGACCCGCAAGCAACGCGTCAGGCCCTGGACGCCTGGGCCCGGCAACAGCCGGAAACCCTGGCCGATATGGCCGCGCGTTTCGTGCCGCTGTCCGATGCGCTGGACGGTCTCAACGGTGCCCTTTACAGCGAAAGCGGGCAGTATTGGCAAGGCGATGAACTGTGGCGTGCCATTGGCACCATCCCGGCGGCCGCACAGGTCCAGCCGAGCGCCAGCGAAAACGGCAGTCTGCCACCGTTGTACCCCAAATAACCCCAAGGCGTAGCGCCCGATGCGCTGCGCCAGCAATCTGCGGAACCCTTCATGCGTCTGTTTCACACCTCTGATTGGCACCTGGGACAAACCCTGCATGGCCAGGAACGCGATTTCGAACACGCGTGTTTTCTCGACTGGCTGCTCGGCCAGCTCAAGCTGCGCCAACCCGATGCGCTGTTGATCGCTGGCGACATCTTCGACACGGTCAATCCACCGGTCAAAGCCCAGGAGCGCCTCTACGACTTCATCGTCCAGGCCCATGAGCAGCAGCCCAAGCTGAACATCGTGATGATCGCCGGTAACCACGATTCCGGCTCACGCATCGAGCTGCCAGCGCCTTTGATGCGCCGCTTGCGCACCTACGCCCTGGGCCGGGTGCAATGGCTCGACGACGGCGTGCTCGACAGCGAGCGCCTGCTGATTCCCCTGACCAATGCTCGCGGCAAGGTTGCGGCATGGTGCCTGGCGCTGCCGTTCCTGCGGCCTGCCGAGGTCACCGGCGCGCACCTGGGCGATGATTACTTGCGCGGTATCGGCCAGGTGCACGAGCGCCTGATCGCCGCTGCGCTGGAACGGCGCAAGCCAGGCCAGGCGCTGATTGCCGTCAGCCATGCGCACATGGCCGGTGGCTCGGTGTCGGAAGACTCCGAACGCAGCCTGATCATCGGCAACGCCGAGGCCTTGCCCGCCAGCCTGTTCAGCAAAGACATCAGCTACGTGGCCCTGGGGCATCTGCACAAGCCTCAACGGGTCAATCGCGAAGAACGCATCCGCTACTGTGGCTCACCGATTCCGCTGTCCTTTTCCGAGATTGGCTACCCACACCAGATCCTCGAAATCGAGCTCGATGGCAGCACCCTGAGCAGTGTCGAATCTCGCCTGATTCCTCGCGCCGTGCACCTGCAACGCCTGGGCCCTGCGCCGCTGGCCGAGGTACTTGAACAACTGGCCGAGTTGCCGGTGGTCGACCTGCTCGACGACCCGCAGCGTCAGCCTTGGTTGGAGGTGCGGGTACGCCTGGATGAACCGCAACCCGACCTGCGCCAGCAACTGGAGAGCGCCCTGCAGGGCAAAGCCGTGCGCCTGGTGCGAATTGCCGCCGAGTACGCTGGCAGCCGCGAAGGCGACGCGCTCGATGACACCACGCTGATGGAGCTTGGTCAGATGACGCCTGAAGAACTGTTCAGCCGCGCCTGGGCCCAGGCCTACGGCAACGCCGTGGACGAACAGACCCTGGCCGACTTCGCCCTGTTGCTACAGGACGTTCAACAGCAAGAGGAACAGCCATGAAGATTCTCGCCATCCGCCTGAAGAACCTGGCGTCCCTGGCGGGTCCGTTCGACATCGACTTTACCGCCGAGCCGCTGGCCAGCGCAGGCTTGTTCGCCATCACCGGCCCTACCGGCGCCGGTAAAAGTACACTGCTCGATGCCTTGTGCCTGGCCTTGTTCGGGGCGGTACCGCGGCTGAGCAATATCGGCCGCGAAACCAAGCTGCCAGAAGTCGACAGTGACATCCTCACCAGCGACCCGCGCACCCTGTTGCGCCGTGGCACCGGCAGCGGTTTTGCTGAAGTTGACTTCGTCGGCATCGATGGCCGCCGCTACCGTGCGCGCTGGGAAGCCAACCGCGCCCGCGACAAAGCCAACGGCAAGCTGCAAGGCAGCCGCCAGAGCCTGCATGACCTGGACAGCGATCAACTGCTGAGCAACCAGAGCAAAGGCGAATACAAGCAACTGATCGAAGCACGCCTGGGCCTGAATTTCGAACAGTTCACCCGGGCCGTGATGCTGGCCCAGAGCGAGTTCAGCGCCTTCCTCAAGGCTGACGACAAAGACCGCAGCGAGTTGCTGGAAAAGCTCACCAACACGGCGATCTACAGCCAGCTGGGGCGACGCGCCTACAGCAAGAGCAAAGAAGCCGAAGAGGCCCATAAAGCCCTGCAAGACCAGGCCGCCGGGGTGATGCCGATGGCCCCCGAAGCGCGTGCAGACCTCGACCAACGCTACGGCCAGGCGCTGGAGCGGCTCAAGGCCGAGCAAGCCCAACAGCGCCAGCTTGAACTGCAACGTGCCTGGCTGACCGAGTTGTCGCAGTTGCAAAGCCAGGTGCAGACCAGCACCGAACAGTTGCACAGTGCCCAGCAGCACAGCGACAGCCTGCAGGGCGAACGCCTCAATCTGGTACGCCTGGAACAACTGGCGCCGCAGCGTCATCAGTTCGCCCGCCAGCAGGCGTTGAACGCTCAACGTTCGCCCCTGGCCGACAGCATCAGCACGTTGACCCAGCAGCACAACGAATTGCTGGCGCGGCAGCAGCAATTGCAGGACGAGCAACACACGGCCCAGCAGGCCCTGAACCAGGCCTTGAGCCAGCAAAGTGACAGCGCGCCACTGCTGCGTCAGGCGTTCGCCGAGCAAAATACCCTGGCGCGCCTGTCTGCCGAGCTGAGCAACTACCAGACCCTGAAACAGCAAGCAGCGCTGGCCTGCAGCGAAGGACAACAGCAGATCGCTCAGCTGACCGCGCAACAGCAGCGCACTGAAGAGCAGCTCGCGCAGATCAGCGCACAACTGCTGCACAGCGAATCCCTTGCCGGTCTGGGCGATGCCTGGAGCGCTTACCGTGATCGCCTGCAACAGCTGATGCAACTGGGCAACCGCCTGAACCAGGGGCGCGCCGAACTGCCGGGGCTGCAGGAACGGGTCAAGCAGACCAGCGCTGAGCTGCAACAGCAACAAGCCGCCATCGCCCTGCTCTACCAGGAAGCCCAGGCCGAGCCCGAGAGCATGGCCGAACAGATCGGCTTGCTGGGCGAACTGCTGCAGCAGAATCGCCAGCAACAGCGTCAGGTAGAAGACCTCAGCCGGCTTTGGGAGCAGCACCAGGAGCTGGAACAGCGCCTGGCCGCCCTGCAACAGCGCCAACAGGCCGCTCTCAAGCAGCGTGAGCAACTGATCAGTGAGGGCCTGAGCGGCAAGAGCCAGCTGACCGCCGCCGAACAGGCGCTGACCGTCACCCGCCAATTGCTCGAACGCCAGCGCCTGGCCCGCAGCCAGACCGTGGAAACCTTACGCGCCCAGCTCGAAGACGATCAGCCGTGCCCGGTGTGTGGCAGCCAGGAGCACCCGTACCATCAGCCTGAAGCCCTGCTGCAGCAGTTGGGGCAACATGATCAGGATGAGGAGCGCAACGCCCAGCACGCCGTCGATGAATTGAAGAAGCAACTGGACGAGCTGCGCACGCAACTGGGCGGCGTCAATGGGCAGATCAAGGAATACCTGCACCAGCAGGAGCAACTGAGCGAGCAACTGCAACGCCTGACGCCCGGCTTGCAGGCCCATGCGCTGTACCCCGCACTCAACGAGCAGCAGGTCGGTCAACAAACCGCCTGGCTGGCGTTGCAACTGCGCCGCCTGAGCGATGACATCAGCCGCGACGAGCAGCGTCAGGCCGCCCTGCTGAGCGTGCAGAAAAACGCCGCCCGTCTGCAACAGCAATTGCAGGCCGCCACCGACGCCAATCAGCAGGCCAACCAACTGCTGCAGCAGCAACAGCAAGCGCTGGGCGCCGATGAACAGCGCCTGGAGCAGGAACTGGCCAGTTTTGCCAGCTTGCTACCCGCCGAAACCCTCGAGGAACTGCGCCGTGAACCGGCCGCCACCTTCGTGCGCCTCGACCAGCAACTGGCCCAACGCCTGGACCTGCAGCAACGGCACAAGGATGAGCAGCTCGAACACAATGAGCGTCAGCAAACACTGGATAAAGCCCAGCTTCAGCAACAGACCCGGGCGCAGAAGCTGCAGGAGCTCGAGGCGCAATGCACCGCCCTTGAGCAGCAACAGCAACAGAGTCAGGCCAACCTTGCCGGTCTGCTCGGTGAGCATCCTGCTGCGGAGCAGTGGCAGCATCACCTGGAGCAATCGGTAGCCAACGCTCGCCAGCAAGACACTCAGGCTGGCCAGCAGCTGCAGGAGACCCAGGCTCGGTTGATTGAACTGGCGACTGAACTCAAGGCCAAAGGCGAGCGCATGAGCGCCCTGGAGCAGGAACTCGCCGAAGCCAGCGCACAGATCGCACAATGGCGCCAACAGCATCCTGAACTGGATGACAGCGGTCTGGAGCACTTACTGGCCCTGGATGACAACGCCGTCAGCCAGCTGCGCCAGCGCCTGCTCGACAGCGAAAAAGCCCTGGAGCAAGCGCAGGTGCTGCTCAAGGAGCGGCAACAACGTCTGGAGCAGCATCAAGCACTGGGCACACTGGAACTTCCCGCTGAAGACCTGGAGCACGCCTTGCACACCTTGCAGGCGCAACTGTCCGCCAGCGAACAGGCGTGCGCCGAGCTGCGCGCCGAACAAGCCGACGACCAGCGTCGCCAACAGGCCAATCAGGCCCTGGCCGAGCGCATTGCCGAGGCTTACGCGCAATGGCAGCGCTGGGCGCGTCTCAATGCCCTGATCGGTTCGGCCAGCGGCGACACCTTCCGCAAAATCGCCCAAGGCTACAACCTCGATTTGCTCGTGCATCACGCCAACGCGCAACTGCGGCAACTGGCTCGGCGCTATCGTCTCAAGCGCGGTGGCAGCCTGCTCGGCCTGCTGGTGCTGGATACCGAAATGGGTGACGAACTGCGCTCGGTGCATTCGTTGTCCGGTGGCGAGACCTTCCTGGTGTCGCTGGCCCTGGCCCTGGGTTTGGCATCGATGGCGTCGAGCACCTTGCGGATCGAATCGCTGTTTATTGACGAAGGCTTTGGCAGCCTCGATCCGCAGTCGTTGCAGCTGGCCATGGACGCCCTCGACGGCCTGCAGGCGCAAGGGCGTAAGGTCGCGGTGATTTCCCATGTGCAGGAGATGCACGAACGCATCCCGGTACAGATCCAGGTACGCCGTCAGGGCAATGGCTTGAGTTCAATCGAGGTCAACGGATGATTCTTTATTCGTTCCGTCGTTGCCCATGGGCCATGCGTGCACGCCTGGCCCTGCGTTACAGCGAGTGCCCGGTGGACATCCGCGAAGTCAGCTTGAAGGCTAAACCCCCAGAGCTGCTTGAGCTGTCGCCCAAAGGCACGGTGCCGGTGTTGCACGCGGGTGACGAGGTGCTCGATGAAAGCCTGGACATCATGCGCTGGGCCCTGGCCCGGCATGACCCGCAAGACTGGTTGCTGCGCGCCGACCCGCAGGCGGCGCAAGCAGCCGAAGCCCTGATCGTGCGCAATGACCGTGACTTCAAGGTGCAGGTCAATCTGTACAAGTACGCCGAGCGTTACCCACAACAGTCCCGTGAGGATTATCGGCAACAGGCTGAACGCTGGTTAGCCGAGCTGGAAGCCCGGCTGACGCAGCAGCGCTATTTGTTCGCCGAACACCCGAGCCTGGCCGATGCCGCCTTGCTGCCGTTGATGCGCCAGTTTGCCGGGGTAGAGCCGGATTGGTTCGCCAACGCGCCTTACCCGCAGCTGCGTGCCTGGCTTCAGGGTTGGCTGGAGTCGGCGTTGTTCAAGGCGATTATGGCCAAGTAACCAATCGATCGCGGGGCAAGCCCGCTCCTACCGGGTGGGAGTGGGCTTGCCCCGCGGTCCCTTCATTACACAGCCAGAATCGGCGACGAATACAGAAACAGCAATACCGCCACGATGCGCCAGACCATGCTTCATTCCCTGTGTGAGAAGAGTCAAAAATTTAGCGTCAAATTCAATCACATGGCGATAGGCTATTACCAGAATCTTTACATGCGCCGATTGTCACTCGACAAACTTCAGGTCCGAGGGCGCATCCTGGGGCAGCTTCTGCACCGTGTCACCGAGCATGCCGCTACGCGGATCACGGCGAATGACGACAATCTCGTTGCTCTTCTGGTTGGCCACCAAAAGGAACTTGCCCGACGGGTCGATGGTGAATTCACGCGGATGGTCGCCCTCGACGCTGCGGCGTTGCACCTGCATCAGTTTGCCGCTGTCTTCATCCACAGCGAACACCACTAATTCGTTAGCCGTACCGCGGTTGCTGACATACAGAAAGCGCCCATCCGCCGACAGGTGCAAGGCACCCGCAGCCTTGGCCGAGGCGTCGTTCTGCTCGGTCAGCGGCAAGCGCTGCAGCTCGACCAGCTTGCCGTCCTCGTGGGAAAACACCACAACCTGAGCACTCATCTCCAGGGTCAGATAGGCCTGTTTACCATCACTGCTGAACAGCAGATGGCGTGGCCCGCTGCCCGGCGGTAGCTCAACGAATGCGGGGGTGGCGGCGCTCAGGGGATGCTTGGGGCTGGCGCCGTCGTAGCGGTAGATGAACACCTTGTCGGCGCCCAGATCGCTGGCAAACAGGTAATGCCCATCGGGTGAAGACACCACCGAATGCACATGCGGCCCGGCCTGGCGCTGCGGGTTGGCGCCGCTGGCTTTGTGCTGATCCTGCTGCACCGAGGCTGCCAGTTTGCCGTCTTTGGCTACCGGCAACACGCTCAGGCTACCGCCCGGGGTCGGCTGCACGCCATAGTTGGCCACGAACAGGTAGCGCTGGTCATGGCTGAGGCTGGCGTGGGTTGGCTCATCGCCAGCGCTGCTGACCTGGTTGAGTGGCTTGAGGCTGCCGTCTTTGCTGCTGATGGAAAAACTGCTGGCCTGGCCCTTGCCGGCGCCATTTTCGTTGACCGCAAACAGCAGGCGGTTGTCCACCGACAGGGTCAACCAGGAGGGGTTCTCACTCTGCAGCACCTGCAACGGCGTGGGGTCGATCTGGCCGCTGTCGCTGTTGAACGCGTAACGGTAGAGCCCTTCGCTGCTGCCATCGGTGTAGCTGCCCACCAGCAACTGCGCGCCGTGGGCGGTGGCAAACACGCTCATGGCACTAGCGATCAGCAACGTCTTCAGTTGGCGTTTCATCGTCATCCTCATCCGGGGCGCGAAAGGCACTCATACAGACTAGCCGATGCTCGGTGCTGTCGGTTGCGATGAGCCATTCCTCGCCGTCCTTGCGGGCGGCAGCGATCTGCTCGGGAGAGAACGACCACTTCTTCAGCGCTCGTCCATCCATACATTCGATATGCAGGCCGGTGGCGTCGTAGGTGAAGTCAAAGGCGTGCAGGCCGTCGACCAGCAGCATGTCGGCGGACTGCAGAATAGTGGAGAGGGTTGTCATGGGATGGGTGTCGTCAGGTAAAGAAATGCATGATACCTGAAAGCATCGCGGGGCAAGCCCGCTCCTACCGGTAGGAGCGGGCTTGCCCCGCGATAAAGCACGGTCAATGCGCGAAGATCGAATTGCTCGCTTTGCCAGCCATCTTCTCCGGCTTGATCAGGAAACGTGCCAGTGCGGGCAGCAGCCACAGCGCCCCGAACATGTTCCACAGCAGCATGAAGGTCAGCATCAGGCCCATGTCGGCCTGGAACTTGATCGCCGAGAAGATCCAGGTGCACACCCCGATCGCCAGGCACAGGCCGGTGAACAGCACCGCTTTACCCGTGGACTTGAGGGTCTGGTAGTAGGCTTCCTGCAACGGCAGCCCGGCACGCAGGAAACTCTCCAGGCGGCTGTAGATGTAGATACCGTAGTCCACACCAATCCCCACGCCCAGCGCCACCACCGGCAAGGTCGCCACCTTGACGCCGATGCCCATGAACGCCATCAGCGCGTTGCCCAGCACCGAAGTCAGCACCAGCGGCAGGACAATGCACAAGGTTGCGGCAAAGGAGCGGAAGGTGATCATGCACATCACCGCCACACAGATGTACACCAGGATCAGGATGGTCAGCTCGGCCGACTTGATGACCTCGTTGGTGGCCGCCTCGATACCGGCGTTACCGGCTGCCAGGAGAAACTCCAGGCCTTCCTTGTTGTGGGTATCGGCGAACTCCTGCACCGCCTTGACTGCACGGTCCAGGGTCTCGGCCTTGTGGTCGTTGAGGAACACCAGTACCGGTGCCAGCGAGCAGTCGGCGTTATACAAGCCGTCGGCACGGGCGATGGAACTGTTGAGCACGTCCGGGTTGCGCGACAGGCTTTCCCATTTCAGGTTGCCTTCGTTCATGCCCTTGATCATCTGCTTGGACACGGTCACCAGCGAGATCGCCGACTGCACGCCCGGGGTGTTCTCCATCTTCCACATCAGCTCGTCGATCGGCGCCATGGTCGAGTAGATCGAGCAGCCCTCGGTCGGGGTCTTGACCATCACCACCAGCACGTCGGAGCTGGTCGAGTAGTTGTCGATGATGAAGCTGTTGTCTTTGTTGTAACGCGAATCCGGACGCAATTCCGGCGCACCCTGATCGAGGTCGCCGATCTTCAGGTTCTGGCTGTACCAGAGGCCGCCACCAAAGGCCAGCAGGGCCAGGACGATGGACACCGGTGCCACTTTGGCGCTGGCAAAGTTCGACAGCAGGCGCCAGAACGGATGTTCGCGGGTGGCGTCCTTTTTGCTGCGCTCGATGGCCTTCTTGCTGATGCCGACATAGGAAATCGCCACCGGCAGCAGAATCAGGTTGGTGAAGACGATCACTGCCACACCGATCGATGCGCCAATGGCCAGCTCACGGATCACCCCGATGTCGATGATCAGCAAGGTAATGAAGCCCACGGCGTCGGCAAGAATCGCAATCATCCCCGGCAGGAACAACTGCCGGAATGTACGGCGCGCGGCGGTCAGGGCATTTTCAGCCTCACTCGATTGCAGGGCGATACCGTTGATCTTCTGCACGCCATGGGAAATACCGATGGCGAAGATCAGGAATGGCACCAGCATCGAATACGGGTCCAGCCCGAAGCCTACGGCATGCATCAGCCCCAATTGCCACACCACCGCCACCAGGGTGGTGATCAGTACCGCGATGGTGCTGCGGATGCACCAGGTGAACCAGTACAGCAGCACCCAGGTAATCACCAGGGCGATGCCGAAGAACATCGCCACCATCACCAGGCCATCAATCAGGTCACCGACCTTCTTGGCAAAGCCAACGATGTGGATTTTGACGTTGGGGTTCTGGGCCTGGAACTTGTCGCGGATCTTCTCTTCCAGCTGATGGGAGAACTGCTGGTAGTCGAGTTTGATCAGCTTGCTCTGATCTTTAGGATCCGGGTACGACTCCAACAGCGGCACATCAATGATGCTCGACTTGAAGTTGTTGCCAACCAGGCGCCCCACCTGCCCGGACTTGAGCACGTTGTTGCGCAACTGATCAAGGCTGTCAGCCGAACCGTCGTAGGTGTTGGGAATCACTTCACCGCCGGCAAAGCCCTCTTCGGTCACCTCGGTCCAGCGCACGCTGGGGCTCCACAGCGACTTCAGGCCGGAACGATCAACGCCAGGAATATAGAAGACTTCGTCGTGGATCTGGCGCAAGGTCTCCATGTAGTCCTTGCTGAAGATATCGCCATCGGTGGCCTCCACCGAAATCCGCACAGTGTTGCCAAGGTTGGCCAGGTCATTGCGGTGCTCGATCATCTTCTCGATGAACGGATGCTGCAGCGGAATCATCTTCTCGAAGCTGGTCGAAGGGCGAATCTGCATGGCCTGCCAGAACAGGAACACACTGACCAGCAGACAGATGAAGATCACCACCGGGCGGTTGTTGAAGATCAGGCGTTCAAGCAGCGTCGCCTTGTCTTGATGATGCTGCTGCTGATTCATATTGAACTGCTCCTGATGAGTCATGGCTGCACCCCTTCGCCGCCTTGGGCCGAAGCCAGATGCACACCACCCTGGCCAACCAGCACCAGGCCTCCACCGTTTTTACCGCTGACACCGGCGAGGGCGACGCGATCGGCACGGTTGAATACGCTGAAACTCTGGCCGTCGTCGCTGCTGCGCAGCACGCTGCCGCCATTGCCGACCAATACCAGGCTGCCATCATCGAGAAGCGTAGCGCTTGCTAGGCCAAACTCGAGCGCGCCGCGGGCAGCTTTCAGTTCGATCTGCTGCCAGCTGTCACCGAAATCCGTGGAGCGATAGAGGTTGCCACGCAGCCCATAGGCCAGCAGCGTGCGCGGCTGGGCCGTGCCAATAACGCCAAACAGCGAACCCTGGTAAGGGCCTTCGAGCTTCTGCCAGGTCTGGCCGTCGTCGCTGGAGCGGAACATGCTGCCCTGCTCACCAACGATGAACAGGCCGGCCTCTTTGACTTGGGCGATGCCGTTGAGGTGGAACTGGTCTTCGTTGTCCAGGCGATCAGCAACATCGTGCCACTGCTTGCCGCCGTCGGTGGTTTCCAGCAATGCGCCATAAGCGCCCACGGCAAAGCCGTGCTGGGTGTCTTTGAACCAGACATCCAGCAACGGCGCTTCGCGCTGCAGGTCTTCAAATTGCTTGGTCCAGGTCACGCCGCCATCAGCGCTGACCAGCACCTGCGCATCATGGCCAACGGCCCAACCGTGTTTGTCATCGACAAAGTACACGGCCGTGAGCAATTGCCGCGTCGGGACTTTGGATTGGGTCCAGGACTTGCCCTGGTCATCGGAGAACAGAATATGGCCGCGGTCGCCAACGGCAATCAGACGGTTACCGGCACGGGTCACATCAAGTAACAGGCTTTTTTCAGCCTTGGCCGATTCAGTGGAGTAGACCGGCTGCTCAGCCGCTGCCGCCTCCGCCGTATTGGCCCACAAGCCGATGGCCAGCAGCAGCAATCCGCTGGCGGCCAATGCCCATGGACGGGCGCGCGCTGCGCCGGTACCTGCCGGATAAGGCACGGTCATAGATCTGTCCCCCGATTATTGTTATTTGGGTCAATCTATTTGCAGGTACTGCCAAAAACCGTGTTCCAGAGCCCCGCAATAGCTGAGAGCCATCCTATCGGGGTTTGCGAAGGGCTGACAACGAATGGGACGTTATCTTTTGTTAAGCGCAGAAAGCATCGCGGGGCAAGCCCGCCCCCACAGGTTTGGCAATACCTGTAGGAGCGGGCTTGCCCCGCGATCAGAGCCCAAGTCAGACCAGACTCTTACTCACCACCTCATAAACATCACTCGACAGCGAGCCAGACGCCAGAATGCGCTCCAGTTCGCCCTTCATCAGCGCCTGACGAGCAGCGTCGTACTTGCGCCAGCGAGTCAGCGGCGCCAGTTGCCGCGAAGCGATCTGCGGGTTGAGGGCGTTGAGCTCGATCACCAGGTCCGCGAGGAAGCGATAGCCAGAGCCATCGGCGGCATGGAAGTTGATCAGGTTCTGCCCGGCAAAGGCACCGACCAAGGCGCGCACCTTGTTCGGGTTCTTCATCGTGAACGCCGGATGCTGCATCAGCGCCTTGACCCGCGCCAGGCCACCCGGCAGGGTGCTGGCCGCCTGTACGCTGAACCATTGGTCCATGACCAGTGGGTTGTCCTTGAAGTTTTCTGCAAAGACGTCCAGCGCTTTGGCCCGCTCGGCTTCAAACGGTGAGTTGACCAACACCGCCAGCGCGGTCAGGCGCTCGGTCATGTTGTCACAGGCGTCGAACTGTTCCAGGGTGGCCGCCAACACGTCAGGCTTGCCACTGAGCATCAGGTACGACAGCGCAATGTTCTGCAGGCTGCGACGGGCAAAATGCTCGGCCTCGGCGACGTATGGGGTGTCGCGCGAGACGCCGCGATTGGCCTGGTAACGGGCATACAGCGCGTCGAACAGCTGGTCGGCGATCTGCTTACGGGCGAACT
Organism: Pseudomonas sp. NUPR-001; assembly: GCF_052147955.1. NCBI lineage: Bacteria > Pseudomonadati > Pseudomonadota > Gammaproteobacteria > Pseudomonadales > Pseudomonadaceae > Pseudomonas > Pseudomonas sp. NUPR-001. The sequence continues at coordinate 1,779,279 of NZ_CP197353.1, read as the reverse complement.
CACGGGCCGCGTGGATCGCATCGACATCGGCTACTTCGCTGATTTCAGTGAGGTAGGCTTCGCTTGGCAGCGAGAGCATCTCGGCGACCATGGCCTGGTCCAGTTGCTCGTTGGCCAGCACCGCACCCAGCGCGCTGACCAGACGCTGATCGAGCACCATGGCACTGCCCTGCTGATGCTGGGCGATCAGCTCCTGCAGGACCTGTACCGACAACTGCTGACCGGCTTCCCAACGGTTGAAGCCATCGCTGTCATGCTGCATGAGGAACATCAGCTGGTCGCGATCGTACGGGAAGCTCAGCTTGACCGGCGCGCTGAACCCCCGCAGCAGCGATGGCAACGGCTTGGCGGCGATGTCGACGAAAGTGAAAGTTTGCTCGGCTTCGGTGACCGACAGCACCCGCGAGGTGGCGCCAGCGGCCGCTTCACCTTGCAGGCGCAGGGCAATATCGTTGCCCTGGGCATCCAGCAGGCCCATCTCGACCGGAATCACGAACGGCAGCTTCTCGACTTTGTCGGGGGTCGCCGGGCAGCTCTGACGGAAGGTCAGGCTGTAGGTCTGCGCGGCACTGTCGTATGCCTCGCTGACGGCCAGACGCGGTGTTCCCGCCTGGCTGTACCAACGCTTGAACTGGGTCAGGTCGACGCTGTTGGCATCTTCCATGGCCTTGATGAAATCATCGCAGGTCACAGCCTGGCCATCATGGCGCTCGAAATACAGGTCGCTGCCTTTACGGAAGCCTTCAGCGCCGAGCAAGGTGCGCACCATGCGCACCACTTCCGAACCCTTCTCGTACACCGTCAGGGTGTAGAAGTTGGAGATTTCGATAAAGCTGTCCGGGCGCACGGCGTGGGCCATCGGCCCGGCATCTTCAGCGAACTGGTGAGTGCGCAGGTAGGCGACATCTTCGATGCGCTTGACCGTGCGCGAGTTCATGTCGGCACTGAATTCCGAGTCGCGGAACACCGTGAAGCCTTCCTTGAGCGACAGCTGGAACCAGTCGCGGCAGGTCACGCGGTTGCCCGACCAGTTGTGGAAATATTCGTGGGCGACCACCGCCTCGACCCGCTGGTGTGCGGCGTCGGTTGCGGTTTCGGCACGGGCCAGTACGCAACTGGAGTTGAAGATGTTCAGGCCCTTGTTTTCCATGGCGCCCATGTTGAAGTCGTTGACCGCCACGATCATGAAGATATCCAGATCGTACTCGCGGCCATACACCTCTTCGTCCCAGCGCATGGACTTCTTCAGGCTGGTCATGGCGTGCTGGCACTTGTCGATGTTTTCCGGCTCGACATAAATGCGCAGGGTGACGTCACGGCCCGACTGGCGGGTGAACTTATCTTCGACACACCACAGATCACCAGCTACCAGGGCAAACAGGTAGGCCGGTTTCATGAACGGGTCTTCCCAGGTCGCCCAGTGACGGCCGTCGTCCTGCGGGCCGCTGCCCACCGGGTTGCCGTTGGACAGCAGTACCGGATAACGGTGCTGTTCGGCGATCACCGTGGTGGTGAAGGTGCTCATCACATCCGGACGATCGAGGTAGTAGGTGATCTTGCGAAAACCCTCGGCTTCACACTGGGTGCAGAACATGCTGCCGGACTTGTACAGGCCTTCCAGCGCGGTGTTGCTTTCCGGGTGGATCTTCACACTGGTGTCGAGGGTGAAGCTGGCCGCCTTGGGCTGCACGGTCAGGTGACTGTCATCGATCTGATAGTCGCCAGCGTTCAGCGCCTGGTCGTCGAGGGCAACACTGAGCAGTTCCAGCTGCTGGCCGTCGAGCACCAGTGGCGGCAGGCCGGCACCACGCTCTGGGTTGCGGCGCATGACCAGCTGCGCGTGGACCAGCGTGTGGTCCTCGAACAGTTCGAAGGTCAGGTGCGTCTCGTCGATCAGGTACTCGGGCGCCTGATAGTCCTTGAGGTAGATCACTTGCGGCTGTTCGGTACGCATGTGGCGGTCCTTTTACTGATGCACGGCGAGCTGGTACGCCGTGTACTTGCGAATATTGATCACACCGGTATCGAAGATCAGGTACTGGCCCTTGATCCCCAGCAACGTGCCTTCGGCCACGGGGTTCTTGTCCAGGTTGAAGCTGACGATCTTGCTCGGGTAGGCCTCGACCGGATAGCGGATTTCCAGCACTTGCGCGTCGGTCAACGGCTGGATGGCCTGTAGGCCAAATCGCGCCTGCAAGGCACTGAAGCCCTCGGCACAGCTGTCGAACAGTTGCTCGCGCACGGCAAGCAGATCAACCGCTTCGGCATCGCCCTTGAGCAAGGCGCGCCAGTTAGTGCGGTCGGCTACCTGGCTGCGGAACAGGTCTTCGACCAGCCCCGACTGCTGACGGGTGGCCACCCGCACGATCGGCAGCGCCTGGCTGGCGCCCTGGTCGAGCCAGCGCGTTGGCAACTGGCTGGCACGGGTGATGCCGACCTTGATACCCGAGGAGTTGGCCAGGTAAACCACATGATCGGTCATGCAGAACTGCTCGCCCCAGCTTGGTTCGCGGCAGGTGCCTTGATCGTAATGGCATTTTTCCGGGGCCATGATGCACACGTCACACTGGGCCAGTTTGGTCATGCACGGGTAGCAGTACCCTTGACTGAAACTGGTCTTGGTCTTGCGACCACAGTGGCTGCAATGGATGGCACCGAGGTATTCCAGGCGCACGGTGGTGCCGATCAACGGATTGACCGGCACTTCCTGCTCGCCCAGACGAAAAGCGTACTGCACCCCCGACGCGTCGAGACGCGCCGACATTTTACTGATGGAGCCGCGGCCAAGTTCGATCAATGGATCGCATCCGACTTGAACAGGATGTTCGGCACCGGTGCCGACTTCGAGCTGCACTCTTGCGGGCCCATGTAGCCGGTGCGCTGCTCTTCAGGCAGGTTCTGGATTTCCCAGGCAATCACCGCCTGCAGCGACAGTTCTTTCTGCTCGGTGGTGAGCTTGCGCCCATCCGCCCATTTGCCCAGCTCTACGGCCAATTTCAGGCTCTCGTAGATTTCCGGGGTGATGTTCTCGATCATTTGCGCAAAAGTGGACATAGTGTCTCCCAAATCAAGCCGTCAGTTTACGCCGGGCCAGCGCCCCGCCCAAGAGCCCGCTGAGGCAGCCGACCAACAACCCGCCAACATGCGCGGCGTTGGCGATCTGGCCAAAGCCCAGCAGGCTGACCAACCCGGACAGGCACAGCAGTAGCCAGACCAGCATCATCACCAGCACCCCGCGCGGCATGCGATACACCGGGTTGGGCGCCAGCCATTGGTACAGCCAGACGTGCCCGAGCAGGCCGTACAGCACACCCGACAAGCCGCCGAACAGGCTCGGGCCACCGAACAGGTACTGCGCAGCGTTGGACACCAGGCTGAACAGCAGGGTCAGGCTCAACAGCGACCAGGGGCCCTGACGCAATTCGATGCGCCGGCCCAGCTCCCAGTACCACAGGGCGTTCATGGCCAGGTGCAGGATGCCGAAATGCACCAGCATCGGCGAGAACAGCCGCCACCACTGGCCATCAGCAAGGCTCGCGGTCAGCGGGGTGAAGTACAGGTAGTCGCCCTGTACACGAAAATCGAGAAATGTCAGCCAGCTCAGGGTGGCGTAGTTGTCACCCAGGCCAGTCAGCCCGGCCACGATCAGGCACAGCAACAGCACCACGGCAGTGGCTTTGCTGGCTTGTAGCTGTTGGGCGAAACCCGGTCGTGCCGGTGGCGTCAGAGCGCTCTGCTCGGGCAACTGGAAATCGGCATCGCCCTCGGGAAAACGCTGGTACAGCTCGCGCACATCGTCGGCCAGGCTTTCTGCCACCCACAGCACCTGCTCGCCGCCCTCCTCGCTGACCCGGTGTGGCACCTGCAGGCGCCGTAGCAGGCCGACAAAGCCACTCAGGTCGATGTTCAAGGGCATGCGTAACACCACCACTGCACTCATTGGCTGGCCTCCGGCCGGTCGACATCAACCCAGACGAACTTGCGCGGGTCGATTCGGGTTTCGTCATCGAGTCGGTAAGCGACCAATTTGCCGTACAGCACTGCACTGTAGTCCAGACAGGCCAGGTTGGAACGGATCGGCGCGGGTCTGCCACTGCGCCAGTAGTGCCCGACGAACAACATCGGTTCGTCTTCGCCATAGCGCAGCAAGGCATTCTTCTGACTGTGGCTCAACGGTGTACTGGCGACTTTTTCGGGTAGCGCATCCGGCTGGAACACAATGTCGCCATAGGTCTGTGGGTCATCTTCCCAGAACTTGGTCCGGAAGAACGCCCGCGTCAGGCCGTCGCCGCCGGTCAGGGTGAGGCCGTCCGGCAGGCGCATGTCGGTGCCACGGAGCAAGCGGTTGCAGACTGTCGCGGCAAAGCTGTCAGGCACCCCGGAGGCCTGGATGAAGTGCTCATCGATGCAGCCGTCCGGGTGCTGCTGGCGCAACGGCTCGATCAGCCGCGGGTCCCAGCAGGCGTGGACCAGACGGAAGCGGCCGGCATCGAGAAACAGTGGCAGCTCATAGAACCACTCGAGAAAATCGTGCCAGTCGCCCGGGTGTTTCTCGAACTGGGTCAGGGTCTCGTAGATCAGGCGCCCGTGGCGCGGGTTGTGCTCACGCACGAACTGCTTGCCGGTTTCCGGCAAGGCCGGGGTGTTCCAGCCCAGGGCGTTGTACTCATGATTGCCCATGATGCAGCGTGCCTGACCGGCATCGACCATGTCGTGGACGATATGCAGCGCCTCGCGAATCCGCGGGCCACGGTCGATGATATCGCCGAGGAACAACGCCTGGCGCTGGGCATGGCGCCACACGCCGCCCTGACGCTTGTAGCCGAGGGCATCGAGCAGACGCTCCAAGGTGTGTGCACAACCGTGCACGTCACCAATCAAGTCGTAACTACGGGCTGGATCGAGCATCACTCGCCTCCACCACCCAGGCGGCTGCCCCAACCGAGTTTGGTCCGGCAGACCTCGTAGTAATTGTGATCCAGCGGGTGGATCAGGCGCAGCTTCTGCGGCTTCTTGTTCACCGTGATGGTGTCGCCCGGCGCGCAGGTGAAGTGGTTTTGACCGTCACAGGAGATCTGCGGGTAGATCTGCAGGTCTTTGGACACCACGATCTTCAGCTCGCTGTTGCCATCGACCACAATCGGCCGCCCCGACAGGGTGTGCGGGTACATCGGCACAATGACGATGGCGTCGAGTTTAGGGTGCATGATCGGGCCACCGGCCGACAGCGCGTAGGCGGTCGAACCGGTCGGCGTTGCGACGATCAGGCCGTCGGCCTTCTGGCTGCAGACGAACTGGCCATCGATGTAGATCTCGAATTCGATCATCCGCGTGGATTTGCCAGGGTGCAGCACCACATCGTTGAGCGCGTCGCCCTGGCCAATGGCTTCGGCATGGCGGCGTACTTCAGCTTGCAGCAGAAAGCGGTTCTCCACCAGGTAATGGCCATCGAGCACTTCGGCGACTTTCACCTCCAGCTCGTCCGGGCGGATATCGGTGAGAAAGCCCAAGCTGCCGCGGTTGATGCCCAGTACCGGGGTATTGTGCTTGGCCAGGGCGCGGGCCGCACCCAACAGGCTGCCATCACCACCAACGACGATAACCAGGTCACAAACCTCGCCCAACAGCTTGCGCGATGAAGTCTGCAGGCCGTGGCCGGGCAGGACTTCGGCGATGGTGTCCTCAAGGATGACGTGCAGGTGGCGCTCGAGCAGGAATTTTTTCAGTCGGCGAATGGTATCGAGCACCTGGGAACTGCCGAGGCGGCCGATGATACCGATATTGCGAAATTGCTCCATGGGGCTCCTGCTAGGCGCTACGGCGGGTAAAAAGGCGAGGTACGCCAAAGAGTTCGATTATGGGCGAAAGCGCCGGGTGGCAGCAAACGCTGGAGAAAATCAGCGGCCCGGCAGGCTAAAGCGCTATGCTCGCTGGATGAACCCGTTCCCCGGCCTGACCGACCTGCCCCGCCAGCTGCGCCAGCCTCAGGTGCGCGACCTGGCGTGGGTGATCCTTGCCCCGCCGATGCTGCAGCAAACACCCTGGCCGCAACGCCATCCGCTGGCCGCCAGTGACTGGGTTGCGCACCCTGAGCGCCTGCAGCAATGGCTGTATGCGCTGGATCGCGACAGCAGCGCACTGCAACACTGGCTGGCGCAGGCCACCACGCGGCGTTTAGGGTTGTACTACGAAAGGCTATGGCAGTTTGCCTTGCAACAGGCGCCCGGGGTCGAGCTGCTGGCCGCCAACTTGCCGATTCGCACCGCAGGCCACACCCTCGGCGAGCTGGACCTGCTGCTGCGTGATGCCGAGGGTGTGCACCACCAGGAACTGGCCATCAAGCTCTACCTGGGGCCAGCGGGTGGCGATGGCCACGATCCTGCGCACTGGCTGGGCCCCGGCTGCCACGACCGCCTGGACCGCAAGCTTGCGCACCTGGCCGATCACCAGTTGCCAATATCTGCCCGGGCCGAGAGCCGCGAGGCCCTGAGCGCCTTGAACATCGAGCAGTTGAGCGCCCACCTGTGGCTGGCGGGCTACCTGTTCTACCCCTGGCCCGGGCATGCCGACGCGCCTGAAGGTGCGCACCCGCAGCATTTGTGCGGGCAATGGCTGCATCAACGCGACTGGCCGGCGTTCGTCGAGCAGCGTCTGGAGGGGTGTTGGCAACCCTTGCCACGCGAGGCCTGGCTGGCCCCGGCACGCTGTGCCGAAGGACAGAACTGGAGCGAGGCGCGGATGAGCGACTGGCTGCGCGCCCTCGACCCACTGGCACCTGCACAACTGCTGGTACGCCTGGTGCAGGGCGTAGACGGCGAGTGGGAGGAAGCGCAGCGGGTGTTTCTGGTGTCTGACCTGTGGCCGAATCTGCCGGGCTGAGGGCAACCGGTGGGAGCGGGCTTGCCCCGCGATCGCAATCCGTCTGACGCACCGCTATCGCGGGGCAAGCCCGCTCCTACAGCCCCAAGCGCAGCGCCAACGCCGCCAAGGTCAGCAACAACACCGGCACCGTCAGCACAATTCCGACCTTGAAGTAGTAACCCCAGCCAATGGTCACGCCCTTGCGCTGCAATACATGCAACCACAACAAGGTGGCCAGGCTGCCGATCGGGGTGATTTTCGGCCCCAAGTCGCTGCCTATCACGTTGGCGTAGATCATCGCCTCCTTGACCACCCCCGTGGCCGAGCTGGCATCGATCGACAGCGCGCCGATCAACACCGTCGGCAAGTTGTTCATGACGGACGACAACAGCGCGGCCAGCAGCCCCGTGCCCATCGCTGCGCCCCACACGCCGCCCGCCGCGAAGCTGTCGAGCCAACCCGCCAGGTAGTCGGTCAGCCCGGCATTGCGCAGGCCGTAAACCACCAGGTACATGCCCAGAGAGAACACCACAATGTGCCAGGGCGCTTCCTTGAGCACTTTGCGGGTGGAAATTTTGTGCCCGCGCGCCGCCACCAACAGCAACACCAGGGCGCACACCGCAGAGATTGCGCTGATCGGGATGCCCAGCGGTTCCAGGGCAAAACAACCGACCAGCAGAATCACCAGCACCAGCCAACCGGCAACGAAGGTTGCCGGATCCTGCACCACGCTTCGTGGCCGATCCAACTGCAGCGGGTCATAGTCGGCCGGGATGTCGCGGCGGAAATACCACAGTAATACCGCCAGGGTCGCCAGCACGCTGACCAGGTTGACCGGCAGCATCACCGCGGCATAGCGGTTGAAACCGATACCGAAGAAGTCGGCCGAAACGATGTTGACCAGGTTCGACACCACCAACGGCAAGCTGGCAGTGTCGGCAATGAAACCGGCGGCCATGACAAACGCCAGGGTCGCCGCCGGGCTGAAGCGCAAGGCCAACAGCATCGCCACTACGATCGGTGTGAGGATCAGCGCCGCGCCGTCATTAGCGAACAACGCCGAGACCAATGCCCCGAGCAACACGATAAAGCAGAACAGGCGCCGCCCACTGCCGCGCCCCCAGCGCGCCACATGCAGCGCCGCCCAGGCGAAGAAGCCGGCCGCGTCGAGCAACAGGCTGATGATGATCAGGGCGATGAAGGTACCGGTGGCGTTCCAGATGATCTGCCAGACCACCGGAATGTCACTCCATTGCACCACACCGCTGAGCAGCGCCAACAGCGCACCGCCCGTGGCGCTCCAACCGACGCCCAAACCACGGGGCTGCCAGATCACCAGGGTAATGGTCAGCAGGAAAATCAGCGATGCCATCAGCATTACACAAGCCTTGAAAACGAATTCGATGAAGCGGCGAATTCTAGCGACAGATCAATTCACGGTTAGCAATTTTTTGTTGCAATAAGCAAGCAATCGTCCCCCCAACGATTACAGTGACTTTAACTGCGCCAACAGAGCGTGGACTTTGACCTGACCACGAGGAAAGACCATGACCGTGAACACACCCCAGGCACGCTACAGCGGCCTGTCGATTACTTTGCACTGGTTAATGCTGGTGCTGCTGGCAGCGGTGTACGCCCTGATCGAACTGCGCGGGCTGTTCCCCAAAGACAGTGTTGAACGCAACCTGATGAAAGACCTGCACTTTATGCTCGGTCTGACAGTGTTCGTGCTGGTCTGGCTACGCCTGGCCCTGCGCCTGAGCCGGCCGACGCCGCCCATCGTCCCGGCACCGCCCGCCTGGCAGACCGGCCTTGCACACCTGATGCACCTGGCCTTGTACCTGTTGATGATCGGCCTGCCGATTGCCGGCTGGTTGATCCTCAGCGCCGCCAACAAACCGATCCCCTTCTACGGCTTCGAACTGCCCGCGTTGATCGCACCGGACCCGGATCTGGCCAAATTCATCAAAGGCTGGCACGAACGCATCGGCAGTTGGGGTTACTGGCTGATCGGCCTGCATGCCCTGGCCGGGCTGTTCCATCACTATGTGCAGCGTGACAACACCCTGCTGCGCATGCTGCCGCGCAACGATTAAGTAAATCCACGACGGCCCTGCAGACCGCCAGTGTGCAGAAAGATCAGGCGTGTGCCGGGGGCAAACGCGCCACGTTCAACCTGTTCACGCAGCGCCAGCAGGGCCTTGCCGGTGTACAACGGCTCCAGCGCCATACCCGATTCGGCCTCGCAGGCGTCGATAAACCCGAGCAAGGTCTCATCGACCTTGGCAAAGCCGCCGCGACAGGCCGGGTACAAACGGTAGCCATGGTCCCCGGCGAGCGCTTGCACCTGAGCCGGTACGCCGTGGTCCAGCGGCAGCGCCAAGGCACCATGCACCTCACGCGCCCCTGCTTCAGCCAGCACCAAGCCGGCCAGGGTGGTACCGGTACCCGCCGCCAGCCACCAACCGTGGTAATCCGACCAGCCCAAGGCGGCCAATTGCCTGCGGGCTTGCTCGACGATCAACGCGCAGCCTTTGGCGCCCAAGGGGCCGCCACCGCCTTCAGGAACGCAATGCCAACCCGGGTAGTGAGCCTGCCAGGGCAACCAGAAATCCGCCTGATGGCGCGCGCGATAGCCGGCATAACCCAGCCAGTGCAACTGCATGCCGAACGCCTGCAAGTCACGGACGGTCGCGGTGTCCTGAACATGCCCACGCAACAGGCCTGCCGTGGCGAAACCGAAGCGTTTGCCAGCCGCCGCCAGAGCATGCAGGTGATTGGAATGCGCACCGCCCAGGCTGATCACGCCCGGCGCTTGTGCGCGCTGGGCCAGGCGCAGATGCTCAAGAAGCTTGAACCACTTGTTGCCGCTGATCAGCGGGTCGATCAAGTCCAGGCGCAGCACCGCCAGCTCGACGCCGAACGGGCGTAGCCAGCTCAGGTCGAGGCGCTGCAAAGGGGCGTTGGGAAGTGTGTCAAAACCCGTCATTTTCAGATCACTGCCGCAGGGAAGCGGCAGTTTAACAGCGCGGCGGAGTGGGCACCCCGCCGCGTACACCACTCAGAGCTCGGCGGCCAGGCGTGAACCCTGGTTGATCGCACGTTTGGCATCCAGCTCGGCCGCCACATCGGCGCCGCCGATCAGGTGCACCGAATGGCCGGCCGCCAGCAGCCCTTCCTGCAGTTCGCGCAGCGGGTCCTGACCGGCACAGATCACCACGTTGTCGACCGCCAGTACCTGTGGCTCACCTTCGGCGATTCGGATATGCAGGCCCGCATCATCGATGCTCAGGTAGTCGACGCTGTTGAGCATCTGCACCTGCTTGTTCTTCAAGCCGGTACGGTGAATCCAGCCGGTGGTCTTGCCCAGGCCATCGCCCACCTTGGTTTTCTTGCGCTGCAAGAGGAACACCTGACGTGCCGGTGCATGCGGTTCGGCCTTGATCCCGGCCACACCGCCGCGCGCCTGCAGCGCGGTATCGATACCCCACTCCTTCCAGAACGCTTCACGGTCCAGGCTGGTGGCCTTGCCCTGATGCACGAGGAACTCGGACACGTCAAAACCGATGCCACCCGCGCCGATCACCGCCACACGCTGACCCACCGGTTTGCGCTCAAGCAGCACATCCAGATAGCTCAGTACCTTGCTGTGCTCGATACCTGGAATCGCCGGCACGCGCGGGGCGATACCGGTGGCCAGGATGATTTCGTCAAAACCGCCGGCAGCCAGTTGCTCGGCACTCACGCGCGTATTCAGGCACAGCTCGACACCGGTGGTTTGCAGCTTGCGCTTGAAGTAACGCAGGGTCTCGTAAAACTCTTCTTTGCCCGGCACACGCTTGGCGACGTTGAACTGACCGCCGATTTCACTGGCCGAATCGAACAGCGTGACTTGATGGCCGCGCTCTGCCGCCACCGTAGCGGCCGCAAGCCCAGCTGGGCCGGCACCGACCACGGCAATCTGCTTGACCTGGGTGACCGGCAGGTAGTTGAGCTCGGTTTCATGGCAGGCCCGCGGGTTGACCAGGCAACTGGTCAGCTTGCCGCCGAAGGTGTGGTCCAGGCAGGCCTGGTTGCAGCCGATACAGGTGTTGATCTCGTCGCTACGACCGGCCGCGGCCTTGTTGACGAACTCAGGGTCAGCCAGGAACGGGCGCGCCATGGAGACCATGTCGGCATCGCCATCAGCGAGAATCTGCTCGGCCACTTCCGGGGTGTTGATACGGTTGGTGGTGATCAACGGGATTTGCACCGCGCCACGCAGCTTGGCCGTCACCTTGCTGAAGGCCGCCCGTGGCACCTTGGTGGCAATGGTCGGGATCCGCGCTTCGTGCCAGCCGATACCGGTATTGATGATCGTCGCCCCGGCTTTTTCGATGGCCTGGGCCAGTTGCACGATTTCGGCCCAGTCACTGCCGCCCTCGATCAGGTCGAGCATCGACAGGCGGAAGATGATGATGAAGTTCGGGCCAACGGCCTCGCGCACGCGACTGACGATCTCTACGGCCAGACGCATGCGGTTTTCATAACTGCCGCCCCAGCGATCGGTGCGATGGTTGGTGTGGGCGGCGAGGAACTGGTTGATGAAGTAACCTTCCGATCCCATGATTTCGACGCCGTCGTACTCAGCGCTTTGCGCCAGCAGCGAGCAATTGACGAAGTCCTGGATCTGCTTTTCGATGCCTTCTTCATCAAGCTCATGGGGCTTGAACGGGTTGATCGGTGCCTGGATCGCACTCGGTGCCACCGACTTGGGGCTGTAGGCATAGCGCCCGGCGTGCAGGATCTGCATGCAAATCTTGCCACCGGCCTCATGCACGGCCTGGGTGACGATGCGGTGCTTCTCGGCTTCTTCCGGCGTGCTCAGTTTGGCAGCGCCCGAATACACCCCGCCCTCCACGTTCGGCCCGATGCCACCGGTAACCATCAAGCCGACACCGCCACGGGCGCGCTCGGCAAAGTACGCCGCCATACGCTCGAAACCACCGGGTTTCTCTTCCAGGCCGGTGTGCATCGAACCCATCAGGGTACGGTTGCGCAAGGTGGTGAAGCCCAAATCCAGCGGGGCGAGCAAATGCGGGTAACGAGCGGCGGTCATAGTGAACTCCACAACAGGCCTAATCACGGGATGCGGGCGCCTCACCAAGGCTGGCGGGGCCCGTCAGTTATCTGAGGCCGACATTAAAGAGCCCGCTCATCAGGCTCAATGACCGAAAATGACAAGTTATTGATCCTAATGCACCCGAGGACTACCCTTAGGACCGAATCCCTTGTTGGCGCTGTGCTGCTTCATGCGAAAACTTCTGTTAGGCGCCCTGGCGCTAGTTGTCATTGCTGCGCTCTGCGGCTACGGGTTCTGGACCGAGCAGCGGCCGGCAGGCCATTACCTGTCTGACCTGCGTATCGAACTGGCCATGAGCGAAGGCGTTCCCGCCGACCACGGCAACTTGCTTGGGGTCGAGCCGCAGCTCAATCCCAGCGACTACCAGAACCTGCAACGCCTGCACCGCAAGCTGGCGGCGTATCTGGAGCAGGCGCGCGCCCAGGGCCTGATCAACACCCGCACCATTGTCATCCTGCCCGAGCACATCGGCACCTGGCTGTGGGCGCGCGGCGAAAAAAACGAGCTGTACCAGGTCACCCAGCGCCGTGATGCCTGGCAATGGCTGGAAGTCAGCAACCCGCTGCGCTATGGCCTGGCCATGCTCAACGCCGAGGGTGACGACCGCCGTGCCGATGCTCACCTGCGCATGAAGGCGCAGCAAATGGCCAGCGATTACCAACAGTTGTTTGGCGGCCTGGCCAAGGAATTTGGCGTCACCCTGGTGGCGGGCTCGATTGTCTTGCCTTCGCCACGGGTCGAGCACGGCGTCCTCAAAGTCGGCTCAGGGGCGCTGTACAACAGCAGCCTGGTGTTCGCTGGTGACGGCTCGGTACTTGGCCAGCCTCAACTGCAACAACACCCCGATGGCGACGTACGACGCTACATCGACAGCGGCACCGACCAGCCGCCACAAGTGTTGCAAACCCCGGCCGGACGCCTGGGCGTGCTGATCGGCAGCGACAGCTGGTACCCAAGCAATCAGCAACAGCTGGCCAATCAGTCGGCACAGATCATCGCCAACCCGGCATTCCTCGGCGGCAAAGACAGCTGGAACGGGCCCTGGCGCGGCAACCGCCATCAGCCGCTGGCGACCAGACTGCCGTTCAAGCCCGGCGAAGTCAGCGAGGCCCTCGCCTGGCAACAGCTGACCTTGAACGCCAACCCCTCGAACATGATCAGCATGAGTGTGTTCCAGCGCGGGCGCTTCTGGGACGTGGTTGCTGACGGGCATGGCTTTGCCAACCGCGCAGGCGTCACGCTGAACGGCAACAGCAGCTCCGGTGCGCGTCTGCTGAACCTGTGGTTGTAGGTGGATGATGAACCGCCCACGGATGCGCCTGGGAGACCTCTCAGTCGGGTTTATCCAATGCCTGAGTGAAACCCTGCACCAGCGCGGTATCGACTCCACAGCGCTGTTGCAGCGCTATGGTCTGGACCATGCTCGTCTGGCCGAAGCGGGTGCCCGCTTGTCCATCGCCCGCTACATGCACCTGGGCCACACCGCCATCGAACTGAGCGGCGATCCGGCGCTAGGCCTGCACATGGGCCGCCGCAGCCGCCTGAGCCATGCCGGACTGGCTGGCGTTACTGCCGCCCAAGCGCCGACTGTGGGTGAAGCCGCACGCACCTTGCTGCGCTTCGAGCCGCTGTATGCCAGCAACTACCGTGGCCGCTCAAGCTTTCATGAAGACAGCAACGGGGCCTGGCTGCGCTTCTACTCGATCAGCCCCTACAACGCCTACAACCGCTTTGTCGTGGACTCGCTGTTATCCGGTTGGCTGGCGCAGTTGTCGGACCTGGTGGCGGTGGACATTGTCGCCGATCGGGTAGAGATCGAGTTTGAGCCACCGGAGTACGCTGCTGACTACCAGGCGCTGTGCAGCAGCCCGATACAGTTTGGCGCGCAGACCAACCAGTTGCGCTTGAGCCGAGCCAGCCTGGCCCTGCGCAACCCAGCGCATTGCCCCAGCACCTGGCGGCATTTGCTGAACCTGTGTGAGGCAGAACTGGAACAACGCACGCGGATTCGCAGCCTGAGCGAGCGCATTGCCCATTTGCTCGGGCCGTTGCTCAATGGCGGACGTGAACCGGATCTGGAAGAAGTGGCGCGCCACCTGCAACTGCCCACCTGGACCTTGCGGCGCAAACTGGCTGAGGAAGGCATGCAGTTTCGCGCCATTCTCAATGACACCCGGCACGACCTGGCGATGACCTACATCCGCGACACGGAATTGGCCTTTGGTGAGATTGCCTACCTGCTCGGGTTTGCTTCGGCCGAAGCCTTCCAGCGCGCATTCAAGCGCTGGAACAGCATGACCCCAGGGGAGTTTCGCCGCAGTCAGCGGCGTACCGGCTGAAACTACAGCTCGGTGGCGTCCTCGGCAGGCTCGAGCGGGTCGAGTTCAAAGGCGCGGTATTCGAGTAGTTCTTCTTGATAATCGTCCATTATCTGCTCCGTCGTTTTTCATTCTATTCATTGATTCGTCAACGAGCCTAAAGTGCCGCGATGACAGAAAAATGACAATGACGCTTATCAAAACAACGTAGCAGCTAATGGAAAAATTACCTGCCGCTACTGCGGCGCCTGCTCAGGGCTGCTGGCAGGCACTACCGGGGCGGTGCTCGATACCGGCTCAGCCGGTGCAGGCGCCGGCTGCTCAACATTGATCGGCGTCGCCTCGCTGGGCGGCGCTACGGGCTTGGAACCGGCACTGTCGTCGACGACAGGCGCCGCAGGGGCTTCGACCACGGGCACCGCTTGAGATGGCGCAGGCTCAACGGCAGCGGGTGCCGGTGCAGGCGCTGCAGGCTCGACCGGTGCCAGGGCGGCAGGCGCCGGCGCAGCGGCGCTTTCAGGCACACCCAGTGCGGGCGCAGGTTGTTCCGGCGACTTTTTCAGCGACAGCTTCTTTTTCTGCTCTTTGGGCAGAAAGCTTTCCACCAGCGCGAAGTAGCGCTCGTAGAACTTGGCCGAGGTAACGGTTTCGCTGGCCACTTTGACCATCGAGTCGTCTGTGGAGCCAATCGGCATCGACAACGAGCCCAGCACCCCTACCCCGACGCTGGCCGAGGTATTGGATTTCTTCAATGCATAGCGGTCCTGCAAGGCATTGGCGAACATGGTCGAGCGCAGTTCATCGCCGCTGTCGCGGGCACACACCACGTTGAAGCTGATTTGCAGGTGCGACTCGCCGGTCTGCTGGAAGCTCTTGTTGCCAATCACCTGCCCGGCATCGCTGTTGGTGATGATGTAGCCCTGACTGAGCAATGCCCGCCGCGCAGCCTCACAGCTACCCGCTTCGCTGACCGGGAAGCTACGCGAATAGGTACCCGAGTCGTCGAAATTCTCGTGTTCGTAAATGGCAGCTTTCTTTGAAGAACAGCCAGCAACACCCGCCAGCACCAGGGCCAGCCCCAGCGCACTGAAGACGGTTGACTTTGACATTGCAAATCCTGAGTAAAACGATCAGGGCCTATTGTGCAACACATCGGCAGATCACTGGAACCGCAGCCGGGCCATCACCGCAGAAAATTCACCGGAAAAACCGCAAATCAGGCACTTGAGCGGCGCGCCGCCGGTCGAAAAAGCCTTGAGTCCATCGAGCAAACGATTTGTTGCAATCGGCAAGATAACAGCGCTTTTTCCCGAGCAATGTCCGACTACGCTGGCATGAGGCCAGCATTCACTTCAACAGGACAACAGGAGTTACCTCGGTGAAAAACGTATCAGTGAAAATGAAGCTGCTGCTTGGCTTCACCCCCATTCTGGTGCTGATGGTGCTCCTCGCTGTCACCGCCATCAACAGCTTGAACACCTTGACTCAGCGCGCCGACAGGCTGGTATCGGTCAACTACATCCTCGACAACCTCAATGAAATGCGCGCTGCCCAGTTGAGTTTCGAAATACGCCGTGAGGCCACCTTTGCCAGCCAATTGGAGTCCGCCTACCAACAAACCCGGCAATTGCTCGATGAAAACCTCAAGCACCTGGCGGACGCCGACTCGCAGCGCTTGTTGCGCACCACCCGCGAGGACCTGCAGCGCTATCTGGAGCAGTTCCAGCAGTTGCAGGCAGCAGCCGCCAACAGCCCGCAGTCCATAACGCTGCACGAGCAACTGCTGGACACGCTGCACACAGGGCTCAAGGCGATCAACCAACTGATCACCCTACAGAACCAGCGTAGCGAAGAGCAGGCCAGCCACAGCCGCACCTTGATGCTCTCCCTGCTGTTCTGCGCCCTGGTGTTGGGCGGCATCATCAGCGCGCTGATCATTCGACAAATCACCCGTCCCTTGGGCCAGGCCCTGCAGATTGCCCAGCGTCTGGGTGAAGGTGATCTGACCAACGCCAGCCATGAGCCGCGCCGCGACGAATTCGGCCAACTCCTGCAAGCGCTGACGCAAAGCAGCACTAACTTGCGCGAGATGCTCGGCCACACCGGCACCGTCACCCGTCAACTGTCCAGCGCCGCCGAAGCGCTATCGACCATCACCGAACAGACCAGCGCAGGCATCAACAGCCAGAAAATCGAGACCGACCAAGTGGCCACGGCCATGAGCGAGATGGTCGCCACCGTTCAGGACGTCGCACGCAACGCCGAATACGCCAGCGAAGCGACCCGCCAGGCCAATAGCCAGGCCCATCAAGGCGACCAGGTAGTGCGCAGGGCTGTGGCGCAGATCGAGCAACTGGCCGCGGACATCGGTAGCTCGACTCAAGCCGTCAACGTGCTGTCAGCAGAAAGCGAACGCATCAGCAGCGTCATGACCGTCATCAACGCCATCGCCGAGCAAACCAACCTGCTGGCGCTCAACGCAGCCATTGAAGCGGCACGGGCGGGTGATGCCGGACGTGGATTTGCCGTGGTCGCCGACGAAGTGCGCGGATTGGCCAAGCGCACCCAGCAGTCCACCGCCCAAATCGAAGCGATGATCGTCTCGCTGCAGCAAGGGGCGCAAAAAGCCGCCGAGATGATGCACAGCAGCCATCAGATGGTGGGTGCCACGGTAGCGCTGGCCAATGAGGCCGGCATTGAGCTGCAAGCCATCAGCCAGACGGTTACCAGCATCCAGACCATGAACGTGCAGATTGCCACAGCGGCCGAACAACAAAGCGCTGTGGCCGAATCGATCAATCGAAGTGTGCTGAGTGTCCGCGATGTCGCGGAACAGTCGTCCACCGCCTCGCAGCAGACTGCGACCTCGTCGATGGAGCTGGCGCGCCTTGGCAACGAGCTGCAACAGCTGGTGGCACGTTTTAGAGTATGAGTGCAGTGGGATGAACGGATTTGTAGGAACGGCGGTGCGGCGACCCGACCTGTCTCGCGATTGCGGTGCGTCAGTCATATTGCATCGCGGGGCAAGCCCGCTCCCACAGGGGGGGCAAGGCAGTTGCTCCCACCGCAACGGGCACAAAAAAAGCGACCCGGGGGTCGCTTTCTTTGTGACTTCAATATGGCGCAGCGGACGGGACTCGAACCCGCGACCCCCGGCGTGACAGGCCGGTATTCTAACCGACTGAACTACCGCTGCGTGTCGTGCAAACCTGGATCGCGAAACCACCGCTGATCTCAGGCACAAAAAAAGCGAACCTTAGGTCGCTCTTCTTGTAGCTTCGAGGAGTTCAAGGGCCTCGAAGCAAATATGGCGCAGCGGACGGGACTCGAACCCGCGACCCCCGGCGTGACAGGCCGGTATTCTAACCGACTGAACTACCGCTGCGTATCGTACAAGCTTGCGCTTGCTTGAAACTGGGATCTGGCCTGAAGGCTTCGGTGCCTTCGGACCTCAAACCGGTCATTGACCGATCTGGAGAAAAATGGCGCGGCGGACGGGACTCGAACCCGCGACCCCCGGCGTGACAGGCCGGTATTCTAACCGACTGAACTACCGCCGCGCAGTGTGGACTTGCGTCCGGTTCCTCTCAGGTGACGCCTTCTTGCGAAAGTGTCGAACCAGGAACATCTCAGGAAGTGGTGGGTGATGACGGGATCGAACCGCCGACCCTCTGCTTGTAAGGCAGATGCTCTCCCGGCTGAGCTAATCACCCGTGTGCTTCGCTGAGGTGGCGAAATTTACGCAGGTATCGAACCTAAGTCAATACCCCTGTTGAAGTTTTTTTCACGGAGGTGAAAAAAACAGCTGCAAGGGATGAGCTTCAAGCGGCAAGTAAAAGCAAAATCCAAAGCACACCGCGAACCACTTGAAGCTTGCAGCTTACAACTTGAAGCTACCGGTAAATCATCTTCTTGGTCATGCCACCATCGACCACGAACTCTTGCCCGGTAACAAAGCCTGCATTGCGCGACAACAGCCAGGCAACCATGGCTGCAACGTCTTCCACGGTCCCTACCCTGCCCGCCGGATGCTGGGCATGGTCGCTTTCGGTCAGTGGCTCGGCACGGCGCTGGGACGGATCACGCGCATCGATCCAGCCAGGGCTTACCGCATTGACACGAATTTCCGGACCCAGGCTGACCGCCAACGCATGGGTAAGGGCCAATAGCCCGCCCTTGCTCGCCGCATAGGCTTCGCTGTCAGGTTCTGATTGCCCGGCACGGGTAGACGCCAGGTTGACGATGGCGCCGCCATGGGCGCGCAGGTACGGCGCGCAGTGTTTGGCCAACAGCATCGGCCCACCGAGGTTGACCGCCAGCACCCGATTCCAGTGCGCAAGGCTCAGGGTTTCGAGGGTGGTGTTGTGCGGATCGGCAACCGCGGCATTGCACACCAATGCATCAAGGCGACCGAACTGGCCGAGTACTTCGGCCACAGCGGTTTTGACTTGAGCCTCATCGGCGACGTCCATGGCGATGAACCAGGCGTTGTCGCCCAGTACCTTGGCAGCCTTGGCACCGCGCCCGCGATCCAGATCGGTAAGCACCACCTGCCAGCCCTCGGCGATCAGCCAGGCAGCAATGCCCAGGCCAATCCCTCGGGCCGCGCCGGTGACCAGGGCGACACGGCCATTATGGCTGTTGTCGCCCACCGACCAGTCGATCACAGCGCCGCCAGACCGCGGGCCAGGTCGGCTTGCAGGTCAACCACATCTTCCAGGCCTACCGCGACGCGGATCAGGCTGTCGCGAATGCCAGCGGCCTCACGCTCTTGCGGCGCCAGACGGCCGTGAGAGGTGGTGGCTGGATGGGTGATGGTGGTTTTGCTGTCACCCAGGTTAGCGGTGATCGAGATCAAACGGGTGGCGTCGATAAAGCGCCAGGCGCCCTCTTTGCCGCCCTTGACCTCAAAGCTCACCACGGCACCGAAACCGCTCATCTGGCTTTTCGCCAAAGCGTGCTGCGGATGGCTTGGCAGCCCGGCGTAGTGCACCTTCTCGATACCTTCCTGCTGCTCCAGCCATTCGGCCAGGGCCTGGGCATTGGCACAGTGGGCGCGCATGCGCAAGTTGAGCGTTTCCAGGCCCTTGAGGAAGATCCACGCGTTGAACGGGCTCAGCGACGGCCCGGCCGTGCGCAGAAAGCCCACCACCTCTTTCATCTGCTCGCTGCGCCCGGCAACCACACCGCCCATGCAACGGCCCTGGCCGTCGATGAACTTGGTCGCCGAGTGCACGACGATATCGGCGCCCAGCTTCAGCGGCTGCTGCAACGCCGGGGTGCTGAAGCAGTTGTCGACCACCAGTTGCGCGCCCTTGGCGTGAGCGATCTCGGCCAGCGCCGCGATGTCTACCAGTTCGGCCAACGGGTTGGATGGCGATTCGACGAACAGCAGCTTGGTGTTGGCCTTGATCGCTTGCTGCCAACCGGCGAGATCCGCCAGAGGAACGTAATCGACCTGGACACCGAAGCGCTTGAAGTACTTCTCGAACAGGCTGATGGTCGAACCGAACACACTCTGGGAGACCAGTACATGGTCACCCGCGCTGCACAAGGCCATCACCGTCGACAGGATCGCCGACATGCCCGTGGAGGTCGCCACAGCCTGCTCAGCGCCTTCCAGGGCGGCAATGCGCTCTTCGAAGGCACGAACGGTCGGGTTGGTGTAGCGTGAATAGACGTTGCCTGGAACCTCGCCCGCGAACCGCGCAGCGGCATCGGCCGCTGTGCGGAACACATAGCTGGAGGTGAAGAACAGCGGATCGCTGTGCTCACCTTCCGGCGTGCGATGTTGGCCGGCGCGTACCGCCAGCGTATCGAAAGCGACCCCTTCGAGGTCGCTGTCCAGGCGCCCGGCATCCCATTCCTGTGTCATGCCGCTGCTCCTAAATCAATTGTTGTAGAGGTCGATGATCGCGCTGACCGCCTGATTCTTGACCTTGGAGGCATCGTTACGCGCCTGCTCGATCTTGTTCAGGTAGGCCTCGTCGATGTCGCCGGTCACGTATTTGCCGTCGAACACCGCGCAGTCGAAATGCTCGATCTTGATCTTGCCACCCCCCACAGCCTCGATCAGGTCTGGCAGGTCCTGGTAGACCAGCCAGTCGGCGCCGATCAGCTCGGCGACATCTTCGGTGCTGCGGTTGTGAGCGATCAGCTCATGAGCGCTCGGCATGTCGATGCCGTAGACGTTAGGGAAGCGTACCGCCGGCGCCGCCGAGCAGAAGTAGACATTCTTCGCCCCGGCTTCGCGGGCCATCTGGATGATCTGCTTGCAGGTGGTGCCACGGACGATGGAGTCATCGACCAGCATCACGTTCTTGCCGCGGAATTCCAGCTCGATGGCGTTGAGCTTCTGGCGTACCGACTTCTTGCGTGCCGCCTGGCCAGGCATGATGAAGGTGCGGCCGATGTAGCGGTTCTTGACGAAGCCTTCACGGAACTTGACGCCCAGGTGGTTGGCCAGTTCCAGCGCAGCGGTACGGCTGGTATCAGGAATCGGAATGACCACGTCGATGTCGTGATCCGGGCGTTCGCGCTGGATCTTCTCGGCCAGCTTCTCACCCATGCGCAGGCGCGCCTTGTACACCGAAACGCCGTCGATGATCGAATCGGGACGGGCCAGGTACACGTGCTCGAAGATGCACGGCGACAGTTGCGGATTGGTTGCGCACTGACGGGTGTGCAATTTGCCTTCTTCGGTGATGTACACCGCTTCACCCGGCGCCAGATCGCGAATCAGGGTAAAGCCGAGGACGTCGAGGGAGACGCTTTCGGAGGCGATCATGTACTCGACGCCTTCGTCGGTGTGGCGCTGACCGAAGACGATCGGACGGATGCCATTCGGGTCACGGAAGCCGACGATACCGTAGCCGGTGATCATCGCCACCACCGCGTAGCCACCGACGCAACGGTTGTGTACATCGGTCACGGCGGCGAACACGTCTTCTTCGGTTGGCTGCAGCTTGCCGCGCACCGCCAGCTCGTGGGCGAAAACGTTGAGCAGCACTTCAGAGTCGGAGCTGGTGTTGACGTGACGCAGGTCGGACTCGTAGATCTCCTTGGCCAACTGTTCAACGTTGGTCAGGTTGCCGTTGTGCGCCAACGTGATGCCGTAGGGCGAGTTGACGTAGAACGGCTGAGCCTCGGCCGAGGTCGAGCTGCCTGCGGTTGGGTAACGCACGTGACCAATGCCCATGTGCCCGACCAGGCGCTGCATATGGCGCTGCTGGAACACATCACGCACCAGGCCGTTGTCCTTGCGCAGGAATAACCGGCCGTCATGGCTGGTCACAATACCGGCAGCGTCCTGGCCGCGGTGCTGGAGGACGGTTAGCGCGTCATACAGCGCCTGATTGACGTTCGACTTACCGACGATACCGACGATGCCACACATGCGACGCAACCCCTACTTAATGAAACTGGACTGAGCAGCTTTCAAGGCGTTTTTGGCCCCAGAAGCTGTTCCTTGAACGGGAGATCAGCCGGTGCGCTGATTCCGCTGGCTAGCCACTGACTGGTGAACCCCAGAATGAGGTTTTTCGACCAATCAGCCACCAATAGAAATTGTGGTATCAGGCGTGATTCCTGCCACCACTGATCTTGTTGTACCGGCCCCAGGCTCAACAGCCCGACAGCCACTACCACCAGCAAGGCCCCACGGGCGGCACCGAAGGCCATGCCCAGGAAGCGGTCGGTTCCGGAAAGCCCGGTAACGCGAATCAGCTCGCCGATAAGAAAGTTGATCATGGCCCCCACCAGCAAGGTGGCGACGAAAAGAATGGCGCATCCGGCAATGACGCGGGCCGATGGCGTCTGGATATAGGACTCCAGGTACTGCGACAGCGAACCACCGAACATCCAGGCCACCGCACCGGCAATGATCCAGGTAAGCAGCGACAAGGCCTCTTTGACAAAGCCGCGCTTGAGACTGATCAGCGAAGAAACGGCGATGATTGCGAAAATCGCCCAGTCGACCCAGGTAAATGCCACAGTGTTGCCTGCAAACGGATAAGGCGGCGCATTTTACCAGAGCAACGGGCTATCGGTAAGCAGTGATTTGCCGCCCGGCTCTGGCCGGGCGACGAGCAATCAACTGCGCTCGGGCTGGAAGCGCACGATAATGCCGTTCAGCTTCTGCTGGCGGCTGATCACATCACGCAGGCGCTCGGCCTCGGCACGCTCGATCAACGGCCCGACGTACACCCGGTTAAGACCGCCAGCGGAGCGGATGTAGGCGTTGTAACCCTGGCTGCGCAAGGTTTTCTGCAGGCTTTCGGCACCGGCGCGGTTGGACAGGCTGGCCAATTGCACCGACCAGCTGACCGGCAGACCATTGGCGTCGATCTTGCCCGCCGCAGGCTTGGCCGCAGCAGCCACGGCAGGCGCTGGCTTGACCTCAGGCTTGGCCGCTGATGGCGGCGTGGCAGGCTTGGCGGCAACGGCTGGTGCAGGAGCAGGTGTCGAGGCTGGAGCCGGAGCAGGAACCGCTGCGGGAACTGGCGCGATCGGTGTACTCGGCGCCTGCACGGGCGCTGTGGATTCGTCGACGATCACCGGGTTTTCATCCGGCAGCACCTGTGGCTCAGGTACCGCCACAGGTTCAACCTGCACTTGCGGCATGCTTGGCGCTGCCGGGGCTTGCGGCGCGTCGACGCGCACCTGCCGCATTTCATCTTCACGCGAGAACAGCATCGGCAAGAAGATCACCGCCAGCGCCACCAGCACCAGCGCCCCGACCATGCGTTGCTTGACCACTTTATCCAGCAATGCCATCTGCCCCTTCCTCCATGGCGTGCCGCTCCAGCCACTGCAGGGCTTCGCCGACACAGAAAAACGATCCGAACAGCAGAATTTCATCATCCGCCGTTGCCAGCGCAGCTTGACCGTCAAGGGCTTCGGCGACACTGGCATACGCGGTCACTTCAGCACCGAGATTCGCCAGCGCCGTTTCAAGCTCTGCGCCAGGACGACTGCGCGCCGTGCCCAGCGGCGCAACGGCCCAGCCCTGGACGGCACTCAGCAGCGGCTGCACAACACCAGCCAGGTCTTTATCGGCCAACAGGCCAAACACTGCCAGACGCTTGCCCGCTACCGGCCGTGCCGCCAGGCGCTGCGCCAGGTACTCGGCTGCGTGCGGGTTGTGGCCGACATCCATGAGGATAGTCAATGCCTTGCCCTGCCAGCGAAACGCCCGACGATCCAGACGACCAACCATGCGCGTGGCGCGCAACACGCCGGCAATCTGTTCGGCATCCCAGGGCAGGTCCAGCAGCAGGTGGGCCTGCAAGGCCAGCGCGGCGTTTTCCATCGGCAGATCGAGCAGTGGCAAGTCGTGCAACTCGACCTGCTGGCCTCGGCTGCCCACTCCTCGCCACTGCCAGTAGCGGTCAGTGCTGGCCAGATCGAAATCACGGCCGCGCAACAGGAACTGGCAATTGAGCTCACGCGCCTTGTCGAGCAAGGGCTGCGGCGGATTGAGGTCACCGCACAAGGCCGGTTTGCCCTGACGGAAGATACCGGCTTTTTCGAAGGCTACCGATTCACGGGTATTACCCAGGTAATCGGCATGATCAACGCCGATACTGGTAACCAGCGCCATATCGGCATCGACGATATTGACCGTGTCCAGACGCCCGCCCAGACCGACTTCAAGCACCACGGCATCCAGGGCCGAGCGCTTGAACAGCCAGAACGCCGCCAGCGTGCCCGCCTCGAAATAGGTCAGGGAGATCTCGCCACGGGCCGCTTCAACAGCGGCAAAGGCTTCGCACAGCTGCTGATCGTCAGCTTCCTGGCCGTCGATCTGCACCCGCTCGTTGTAACGCAGCAGGTGCGGCGAACTGTAGACCCCGACCTTGAGGCCCTGGGCACGCAGCAACGCGGCGACAAAGGCGCAGGTAGAGCCTTTGCCATTGGTGCCGGTCACGGTGATTACCCGTGGCGCCGGCTTGTCCAGCCCGAGCCTGGCTGCAACCTGTTGCGAACGCGCCAGGCCCATGTCGATGGCCGAGGGGTGCAACTGCTCGAGATAGGCGAGCCAGTCGCCAAGGGTACGTTGGGTCATACGGTGGCAGGCGCCGGCGGAACGACGATCGGCTCAAGCACAGGCTCGACGAACTTCGGCGTCGGCAGGCCCATCATTTGTGCCAGCAGGTTGCCCAGACGCTGACGCAGTTCCTGACGCGGGATGATCATGTCGATCGCACCGTGCTCGAGGAGGAACTCGCTGCGCTGGAAGCCTTCTGGCAGTTTTTCACGCACGGTCTGCTCGATCACTCGCGGGCCGGCAAAGCCGATCAGGGCTTTTGGCTCACCAACGATAACGTCGCCGAGCATTGCCAGACTCGCCGAAACACCGCCGTAGACCGGGTCAGTCAATACCGAGATGAACGGAATGCCTTCTTCGCGCAGACGCGCCAGCACTGCCGAGGTCTTGGCCATCTGCATCAGCGAGATCAGCGCTTCCTGCATACGCGCGCCACCGGAGGCCGAGAAGCAGACCATCGGGCAACGGTTTTCCAGGGCATAGTTGGCGGCGCGAACAAAACGCTCACCGACGATGGCACCCATCGAACCACCCATGAACGAGAATTCGAAGGCGCTGACCACCACCGGCATACCCAGCAGGGTACCACTCATGGAGATCAGGGCGTCTTTTTCACCGGTTTGCTTCTGCGCGGCGCTCAGACGGTCCTTGTACTTCTTGCCATCACGGAATTTCAGGCGATCGACCGGCTCCAGGTCGGCACCCAGTTCGGCACGGCCTTCAGCATCGAGGAAGATGTCGATACGAGCACGTGCGCCGATACGCATGTGATGGTTGCACTTGGGGCAGACATCCAGGGTCTTTTCCAGCTCCGGACGATACAGCACGGCCTCACAGGACGGGCACTTGTGCCACAGCCCTTCAGGTACCGAACTCTTCTTCACCTCGGAACGCATGATCGATGGGATCAGTTTGTCTACTAACCAGTTGCTCATGCTTTCTTTCTCCAGTAACGGCGACCGGCAGGCTTTGGCTGCCAGGTTCGCACGTATGCCCTTGAGCTCAATTCATGTATGTCGCGATGATGGACCGGCTCCGGCGCCCCACATACTGCGAGGTGCCCCGATACCGAACCATCGTCAACCTGTAAGGGCAACGCCAAGGGCGTCGCCCGGTAATTTCGACCGGCCCATGGGCGCGATCCGGCAGCAACGGGCTGCGAAAGCTATGGACGATGGCGCGCGGCCAGCCGTCACATTGGCATCAACCGTCGGCATCAGGCGCGTTTGACCGCGCTGATAAAGGCTTCGATCCGCGCGGCATCCTTGATGCCCTTGGCTTGCTCCACACCTCCACTGACGTCCACTGCGTATGGCCGCACCTGAGCGATGGCTGCAGCAACGTTATCGGCCGAAAGACCGCCGGCCAAAATGATCGGCTTGCTGAGTTTTTCCGGCACCAGAGACCAGTCGAACGCCTCACCGGTGCCGCCCGGCACGCCGGCGACATAGGTATCGAGCAGAATCCCGCTGGCCCCGCTGTACAACTGGCAGGCGGCTTCCAGATCATCGCCGGGACGCACCCGCAACGCTTTTATCCATGGCCGGTTATGACCCGCGCAATCGGCCGGGGTTTCATCGCCGTGAAACTGCAGCAGGTCCAGCGGCACGGCTTCGAGGATTTCAGTCAGCTCGCAGCGGCTGGCATTGACGAACAGCCCCACCGTGGTCACGAACGGCGGCAAGGCCGCGATGATGGCCCGCGCCTGCTGCACATCGACCGCCCGCGGGCTCTTGGCATAGAACACCAGACCAATGGCATCAGCGCCCGCCTCGGCCGCCGCCAGCGCATCTTCGATGCGGGTAATACCACAGATTTTGCTGCGAACGGCGCTCATGAAGCGTGAACCTCGGCTGATCTGGAAAGTCCCGGATGTTAGCAAATGACGTCTGGGCCGTCAGCCGCCAGCGACTCGTAACCGGTGAGAAAGTGTGGGCCGATGTAACGCTCGGGCAACGCGAACTCGTCGTGGTACTCCACTTGCACCAGGTACAGGCCAAAAGGATGGGCGGTGACGCCACCGGCGCGCCGCTCACGGCTCTCCAGTACGTCCCGGGCCCACTCCACCGGTCGCTCGCCAGCGCCAATGGTCATCAATACCCCGGCAATGTTGCGCACCATGTGATGCAGGAAGGCGCTGGCACGGATATCCAGGACAATCATCTTGCCGTGACGGGTGACCCGCAGGTGGTGAATGTTCTTGATCGGCGACTTGGCCTGGCACTGCCCCGCGCGAAAGGCGCTGAAGTCATGGGTACCCACCAGATACTCGGCCGCCAGGGCCATGCGCTCGACCTCCAGCGGCCGATGGTTCCAGGTGACCTCCTGGCCCATGTGCGCCGGGCGGATCTGGTCGTTGTAGATCACGTAGCGGTAGCGCCGGGCAATGGCCTTGAAGCGTGCGTGAAAATGCGCCGGCATCTCCTTGGCCCAACTTACGCTGATGTCGTGCGGCAGGTTGATATTGGCGCCCATGGTCCAGGCCTTCATGCTGCGCACCGCCTGGGTGTCGAAATGCACCACTTGACCGCAGGCATGCACCCCGGCGTCGGTGCGTCCGGCGCACGCCAGCGATACAGGCGAGTCGGCGACTTTCGACAACGCCTCTTCAAGGGTCTGCTGAACACTCAGCACACCATCGGCCTGGCGCTGCCATCCGCGATAACGCGAACCTTTGTATTCGACGCCAAGGGCGATGCGGAAGAAGCCGTCGGCTGCCGACTCGGCCGCCGTGTTATCAATGATTTCCAAGAAAATACAGCCTGTAGATTAAGCAGATGGCGGGAATTATAACGACAACGGCAGCCACCAGGGCTGCCGTCGGACGTACAAAGGCAGGCTTCAGACCAGACGCGAAAGCATCTCTTCAGCTTCCTGCTTCTGGGCATCGCTGCCCTCTTTGCACACTTCGTCGAGAATGTCGCGGGCACCGTCATGGTCCCCCATGTCGATGTAGGCACGGGCCAGATCAAGCTTGGTCGCGGCCTCGTCGGCACCGCCCAGGTAATCGAACTCCAGGTCATCACCCAGGTCGTCGCTCAAGGCGTCCTCAGCGGTGAAGTGAGGTTCGATCGAAGGCTGCTCCAGGCTTTGCGACAACTTGTCGAGCTCGGCGTTGACGTCATCGAGTTCGGACGCAAAGCTCTTGGCCGCGTCAGAATCGTCTTCCAGCGACAACGACAGGTCGAAGTCCTCCGGCAACTCCAGTTCGCTCAACGGATCGAACTCCGGCATCGTCTCGTCGAAAGCGGCCAGCTCGGCAGCGATATCCACCGGCTCGAGCGCTGGCAGCGCTGCTGTTTGGTCGCCTGCCACGTCAAGATCGAAATCAGCCAGGTCATCCAGGGTGACCGGGGCCTGCTCGGCGACTGGCAACTCTGGCGCGTCCAGCTCCATCTCGGCAACCGGCGCCTCGGGCACGGGCTCGGGCGCAACCTCTACCTCAATTTCAGGTGCAGACTCACCCAACTGCAGCGGTTCGTTCAGGTCCAGGCCCTGCAGGTCATCTTCCAGACTGAGGTCGAAGGCGCTGTCCAGATCGTCTTCGACAACCGGCTGCACTTCTGGCTCCAGTTCTGGCTCCAGCTCGGCAACCGGGGCGGGTTCCGGCTCCACTGCCAACTCTGGTTCTGGTTCTGGTTCTGGCGCTAGCTCCGGCTCCGCTGCTGGCTCTGGCGCAGGTTCTTCCGCCGGCGCGTCCTGCAACAATGCCTGGACGTATTGCGCATCAAGCTCGGCGGCCAAAGCTGCCGCGCCAATACCGCCCGCTGCCGCCAAGGCCACCATGGCCGGGAAACGGCTCTTGAGGGCTTCGACATCAGCATGGTTCTGGCCGGTGGCGATCAACTGCCGTTCGTGACCCACAAAAGCGTCGCGGTCACCCTGGCGCGCATAGACTTCCATCAACTTCAAACGCAGGTCGCTACGCCCTGGCGCAGCCGCCACGGCCGGCTCAAGCAGCTCAGCAGCATGATTGAGGCGACCCCGGGCAATGCTCAATTCGACTTCGTCGAGCAGCGCATCACCACTGGGTACCGGCGCAGCATCGGCAGCCGGCGCCACCAATGGCGCGGCCATCGGTTGCGGCTTGGCCGGGGCCGGTTCGGCAGGCTTCTGCGCGGTCTGAGTGTTTTCCACTGCAGCACTGGCCGCCGCAGCAGACGCTGCAACCACGGCCGGCGCCAAGGTCACGCTTGGCGCAGACACTTCCAGACCATCGAAACTGCTGGGTGGCAAGTCCAGGTCAGGACCACGCTCGCCCTCTTCAGCCAGGGCACGTGCCATGCGCAAGTGCTTTTCCGCTTCCTGGTTTGCCTTGCGCTTGCGCGCCAGCAGCAACAGCAACAACAGGAGTACCAACAAGGCAGAAGCGCCGATCAGCGCCAGCAGCACCGGATTACCCATCAGGTCATCGAGGACTTTGCTGGAACTGCCAGGTGCCTGCTCAACGGCAGGTGGCGCGGTATCGAGCGGCGCCGTATCTACCGCTGCAGGCGCTGGCGTAGCGTTCGACGCCACTGGCGCCGGTTGCAACTCAGCGGAAATCGCCGGTGACTCAGGCGTCGGTGCCGCGGCATCGGGCTCGGCAGCGCCTTGCGCTTCCAGCTTGGCCAACTGATCGTTTTTCAACGCGATCAAGCGCTCCAGCTTGTCCAGCTGGCTTTGCAGATCGGTCATGCGGCTTTTCAGTTCGGCGTTATCACGGCGCGTGGTATCGAGGCTTTCCTGGGCCATCGCGAGCTTATCGCTGACGGCCTTGTTGCTACCGGCAGCCGCTTTGCTGCCCGGCGCGACCAGGCGCAGGTTGTCTTGGTTGGCAATGCGCGCTGGCGCCGCTTCAGCGCCAGTACGGCGGGTAGCATCCAACTGACGGGCACGCGGCCCCAGGCGTCGGCCCTCACGCCAGGCGGCGTATTGCTCGGCAACTTCTGCCACCGCCTGACCTTGCGGGATGCTCATGACTTGCTGCTGATCAGGAAGGCGCAACACCTGCCCGGTTTTCAGCAGGTTGATGTTGCCGTTGATAAAGGCGTCGGGGTTCAGGGCCTGAATGGCCAGCATCGCTTGCTGTACCGAGCCACCCTGACGTGCTTTCGAGGCAATTTCCCACAAGGTGTCGCGCCGTACCGTGGTGTAGCTGGCCGGCGCACTGACCGCAGGGCTGATCGCTGATTCCGGCTTGGCACCCGGCAGCGCGGCCTGATTGACCAGCACGCTGTAATCACGCAGCAACCGCCCGCTTGGCCACATCACCTGCACCAGGAACTTGACCATCGGTGCCGGTAGCGCCTGGCTGGACGTCACCCGCAACACGCTCTTGCCGTTAGGGTTGATCACCGGTGTGAAAGTCAAATCGTCGAGGTACGACGGGCGCTCGATCCCGGCCTTGGCAAACTCTTCAGGCGGCGCCAGGCTCGGGGCCATTTCTGCGGCCGTGATATCGCGCACATCGAGCAGTTCGATTTCGGCATCCAGCGGCTGGTTTTGCGCCGACTTGAGGGTCAGCTCGCCCAAGCCCAGAGCTTGCGCCATACCGGACGACAGCGCCGACGCCGCGGCTATTGCTAAGACCAGTTTGCGAATTCGAAGCATGACCTCATCCTTTGAAAGAACCGCCCCCGGCAAGCGAGCAATATCTCGGTAAAAATTAGCTGCAAGTATCTTTTACACAACATGTTTTATCAACAATTGCGCCAGTTGCACGGCGTTCAACGCCGCGCCCTTACGCACGTTGTCGGTGGTCAACCAGAGGTTCAGCTGGTGGTCATCATCAATTCCGCCGCGCACCCGTCCAACATAGACCACGTCCTGCCCGACTGCGTCACCGACCGGTGTTGGGTAGTCATCCGACTCGACCAACTCGATGCTCGGTGCAGCGTCCAGCGCAGCATTGACTGCCGCCAGGTCAATCGGTTCACGGCTTTGCACCGATACACTGTAGCTATCGCCGAAAAACACCGGGACTTGAATACAGGTGACGGAAATTTTCAGGGCCGGCTGCTCCAGCACTTCGCGCAACTCGCTGACCAGGCGGCGCTCCAGCGCACCATGGCCTTCGGCGTCGTTCGCTCCGACCTGGGCCAGCACGTTGAACGCCATCTGCCGGTCAAAGAAACGCGGCTCCAGCGGGCGCGCATTGAGCAGCTCAGCAGTCTGGCGCGCCAGCTCATTGACGGCTTCGCGGCCTTGAGCCGACACCGCCAGGCAGGCAGTGACGTTGACACGCTCGATATCGAGCAAGCCCTTGAGCGGCGCCAGGGCCACGGCCAACGCTACCGCTGCGGCGCTCGGGCTGCTTACTTGCAGCGGTTTCTTCAGGTTTTGCAGGCGTGCGGCGTTTGCCTCGGGCACCAGCGCGGGCGCTTGCTCGGCGGTCAGGCCGCCTGACAGATCGATCACGGCGCAGCCAGCGGCCTGGGCGCGTGCGGCAAAGCTGCGCGTCACCGCAGGACCGGCAGCGAAAAACGCCAGTTTGACCTTACTGAAATCGAAACTGTCGACCTCACGCACACGCAGGCTTTTGCTGCGGAACATCACGCCACTGCCGGCCGACTCATTGCTGGCCAACAGATGCAGGGTGCCCACCGGAAAATCCTGCTCTTCGAGAATCTGCACAAGGGTCTCACCGACAGTTCCGGTGGCGCCGATCACGGCGATATCAATAAGCTGGCTCATGGGGACATTCTCTGCGGCAACGGCGGGAGCGGCACTTTACACCACAATAGCGGCCAAGATTACACAGACTCAGTGGGCACAACTGTCTTCTTGTGGGAGCGGGCTTGCCCCGCGATTGCGGTTTACCAATCACATCGCTTCGCGGGGCAAGCCCGCTCCTACAGTGAGTGCGGGCACAAAAAAGCCCGTGCTGTTACCAGCACGGGCCTGGAGGTGCAGCCAGCGTCAGATCAACGCTCCAGCAGAATCCGCAGCATGCGGCGCAGCGGCTCGGCCGCGCCCCACAGCAGTTGGTCGCCAACGGTGAAGGCGCCCAGGTACTGCGAACCCATGTTCAGCTTGCGCAGACGACCCACCGGAATGTTCAGGGTACCGGTGACGTTGGTTGGGCTCAGCTCCTGCATGCTGATTTCGCGCTGGTTCGGTACCAGCTTCACCCACGGGTTGTGCTGGCTGATCATGCCTTCGATATCAGCGATCGGCACATCTTTGTTCAGCTTGATGGTCAGCGCCTGGCTGTGGCAACGCATGGCGCCGATGCGCACGCAGATACCATCGACCGGGATCGGGCTCTTGAAGCGACCGAGAATCTTGTTGGTTTCGGCCTGGGCCTTCCACTCTTCGCGGCTCTGGCCGTTTGGCAGTTCCTTGTCGATCCACGGGATCAGGCTGCCAGCCAGCGGCACACCGAAGTTTTCGGTCGGGTAGGCTTCGCTGCGCATGGCCTCGGCGACCTTGCGGTCGATGTCGAGGATGGCGCTGGCCGGGTTGGCCAGATCGTCGGCCACGGCGGCGTGGGTAGCCCCCATCTGACGAATCAGCTCACGCATGTTCTGCGCGCCGGCACCGGATGCCGCCTGATAGGTCATGGCGCTCATCCACTCGACCAGGCCGGCTTCGAACAGGCCACCCAGGCCCATCAGCATCAGGCTGACGGTGCAGTTGCCACCGATGTAGTTCTTGGTACCCGCATCCAGCTGCTGGTCGATCACCTTGCGGTTGACCGGGTCAAGGATGATCACCGCGTCATCCTGCATACGCAGGCTGGAAGCGGCGTCGATCCAGTAGCCCTGCCAGCCGGCTTCGCGCAGCTTGGGGAATACTTCGTTGGTGTAGTCGCCACCCTGACAGGTCAGGATCACATCGAGGGTCTTGAGCTCTTCAATGTTGTATGCGTCCTTGAGTGGGGCAATGTCTTTGCCCACAGCAGGACCCTGGCCACCTACGTTGGAGGTGGTGAAGAACACCGGCTCGATCAGGTCGAAATCCTGCTCTTCCAGCATCCGCTGCATGAGCACGGAACCGACCATACCGCGCCAACCGATCAGACCTACACGTTTCATCGCAACTGCACCTTTGCTAAAAAGTGGGCCGCTGCTTCACAAGGAAAAACAGCAGCGGGCCCGAGAGATTACAGATTCCGCAGCGCTGCGACTACTGCGTCGCCCATTTCCTGCGTACCTACTTTGCTGCAGCCTGCCGACCAGATGTCGCCAGTACGCAGCCCCTGATCCAGCACCAGGCTGACGGCCTTTTCAATTGCTTCGGCTGCCGCCTGTTGGTTGAAGCTGTAACGCAACATCATCGACACCGACAGAATGGTCGCCAGCGGGTTGGCGATCCCCTGCCCGGCGATGTCCGGCGCAGAGCCGTGGCACGGCTCGTACATGCCCTTGTTGTTGGCATCCAGCGACGCTGAAGGCAGCATGCCAATGGAGCCAGTGAGCATGGAAGCTTCATCCGACAAAATGTCACCAAACATGTTGTCGGTGACCATCACATCGAACTGCTTGGGTGCACGCACCAGTTGCATGGCGGCGTTGTCGACGTACATGTGGCTGAGTTCGACGTCTGGGTAGTCTTGGGCGACTTGCTCGACGATTTCACGCCACAGCTGGCTGGAGGCCAGAACGTTGGCTTTATCCACCGAGCACAGCTTCTTGCCACGCACGCGGGCCATGTCGAAGCCAACGCGGGCGATGCGGCGGATTTCGCTTTCGCTGTACGGCAGGGTGTCGTAGGCCTGGCGCTCGCCACCTTCCAGCTCACGGGTGCCACGCGGGGCGCCGAAGTAAATGCCACCAGTCAGCTCACGCACGATGAGGATGTCCAGGCCAGCAACGATTTCCGGTTTCAGCGACGAGGCATCGGCCAGTTGCGGGTAGAGGATCGCCGGACGCAGGTTGGCGAACAGCCCCAGTTGCGAGCGGATTTTCAGCAGGCCGCGCTCAGGGCGGATATCACGTTCGATCTTGTCCCACTTCGGGCCGCCTACGGCGCCCAGCAGTACTGCGTCTGCCTGGCGTGCACGCTCCAGGGTCTCGTCTGCCAATGGCACGCCGTGCTTGTCGATGGCGGCGCCACCGATAACGTCGTGGGACAGGCTGAAACCGAGCTGGAACTTGTCGTTGGCCAGCTCCAGCACCTTGACCGCTTCGGCCATGATTTCCGGACCGATACCATCACCTGGGAGAATCAGAATCTGCTTGCTCATGGGTTCCTCTTGTTCGAATCAAGCGGCAGGCCATGTTGGCTTGCCTTCAAAATATTGTGGGGCTGATCGCGGGGCACGCCCGCTCCTACGTTGGGAGCGGGCTTGCCCCGCGATGACTTCAATCAAACATCGCGGAACAACCAAGGCTGGCTCGCACGGTGCTTGCCTTCGAATGCTTCGATGGCATCGCGGTCCTGCAAGGTCAGGCCGATGTCGTCCAGGCCGTTGAGCAGGCAGTGCTTGCGGAAGGCGTCGATTTCGAAGCTCAGCACCTTGCCATCAGGACGGGTTACCGTCTGCGCCTGCAGATCGATTGTCAACTGATAGCCCGGGTCGGCTTCGACTTGCTTGAACAATTCGTCGACTTCCTCATCGCTGAGGATGATTGGCAGCAAGCCGTTCTTGAAGCTGTTGTTGAAGAAAATGTCGGCGTAGCTCGGCGCAATGATGCTGCGAAAGCCATATTCTTCAAGCGCCCAAGGCGCATGCTCACGGCTTGAGCCGCAACCGAAGTTCTCACGGGCCAGCAACACGCTGGCGCCCTGATAACGCTCGTGATTCAAGACGAAGTCCTGGTTCTTCGGGCGCTTGCTGTTGTCCTGGTACGGCTGGCCAACATCCAGGTAACGCCATTCATCGAACAAGTTCGGGCCGAAGCCGGTGCGTTTGATCGACTTCAGAAACTGCTTGGGAATGATCTGGTCGGTGTCGACGTTGGCACGGTCCAAAGGCGCGACCAGGCCAGTGTGCTGGGTAAAGGCTTTCATGCTGCACTCCCTTGAATCAACTCGCGAACATCGACAAAACGACCGGTTACAGCGGCGGCAGCGGCCATCGCCGGGCTCACCAGGTGGGTACGGCCGCCAGCACCCTGACGCCCCTCAAAGTTACGGTTGGAGGTGGAGGCGCAATGCTCGCCACTCTCCAGGCGATCAGGGTTCATTGCCAGGCACATCGAGCAGCCCGGCTCGCGCCATTCAAAACCGGCGTCGAGGAAAATCTTGTCCAGGCCTTCTTGCTCAGCCTGGGCTTTAACCAGGCCCGAACCCGGCACAACAATGGCTTGCTTGATGGTCGCAGCGACCTTGCGGCCCTTGGCGATTTCGGCAGCTGCGCGCAAGTCTTCGATTCGCGAGTTGGTGCAGGAACCGATGAACACACGATCAAGCTGGATATCGGTGATCGCCTGATTGGCGCTCAAGCCCATGTACTTCAAGGCACGCTCAATCGAGCCACGCTTGACCAGATCGGCTTCAGCCGCCGGATCCGGAACGCGCTGGTCAACCGCCAGAACCATTTCCGGCGAAGTGCCCCAGCTGACCTGCGGCTTGATCTGCGCGGCGTCCAGCTCAATCACGGTGTCGAACACGGCATCAGCGTCGGAGACCAGGTCTTTCCAGGCCTCTACGGCTTGCTGCCATTGCTCGCCTTTCGGCGCATAGGGGCGGCCTTTGACGTAGGCGATGGTCTTTTCATCGGTCGCCACCAGGCCCACACGTGCACCGGCTTCGATCGACATGTTGCAGATGGTCATACGGCCTTCGACGGACAAGTCGCGAATCGCACTACCGGCGAATTCCATGGCATGGCCGTTGCCACCGGCGGTGCCGATCTTGCCGATGACCGCCAATACGATGTCTTTGGCGGTGACGCCAAACGGCAACTGGCCTTCAACACGCACCAGCATGTTTTTCATTTTTTTGGCCACCAGGCACTGGGTGGCGAGCACGTGCTCGACTTCCGAAGTACCGATGCCATGCGCCAAGGCGCCGAAGGCACCGTGGGTGGAGGTGTGCGAGTCACCGCACACCACTGTCATGCCCGGCAAGGTGGCGCCCTGCTCCGGGCCGATGACGTGAACGATGCCCTGACGCACGTCATTCATCTTGAATTCGGTGATGCCGTATTCGTCGCAGTTTTCATCGAGGGTCTGCACCTGCAAACGCGACACCTGATCGACAATGGCGTCGATACCGCCCTTGCGCTCAGGGGTGGTCGGCACGTTGTGATCCGGCGTGGCGATGTTGGCATCGATGCGCCAGGGTTTGCGATTGGCCAGGCGCAGGCCTTCGAAGGCTTGCGGCGACGTCACTTCGTGAATGATGTGACGATCGATATAGATCAGCGCCGAACCATCGTCGCGCTGTTTGACCAAATGCGAATCCCAGAGCTTGTCGTAGAGCGTTTTGCCGGCCATCAGACTGTTCCTCATCAGCGTCTTTCTATGCCAATAACCACTTGGCTTGTACGGACGATGCTATGACGGTAGATTGAATAACTCAAATTCATAATTTTTATGCTTTGAATAACTCCAAGGAATACGAGAACGGTGGACGTCGCTAACCTCAATGCCTTTATTGCCGTGGCCGAAACCGGCAGCTTTTCCGGGGCAGGCGAGCGCCTGCACCTCACACAACCGGCCATCAGCAAACGCATTGCCGGGCTTGAGCAGCAGTTGGATGTGCGCCTGTTCGACCGCCTTGGCCGCGAGGTCAACCTGACCGAAGCCGGCCGCGCCCTGTTACCGCGCGCCTACCAGATCATCAACGTGCTGGACGATACCCGCCGCGCCCTGACCAACCTCACCGGTGAAGTGGCAGGCCGTTTGACGTTGGCGACCAGCCACCACATCGGCCTGCACCGCTTGCCCCCGGTTTTACGGGCATTTACCCGCCAGTACCCAGCCGTTGCACTGGATATTGAGTTTCTGGATTCGGAAGCGGCCTACGACGAAGTACTCCACGGCCGCGCCGAAATCGCCGTGATCACCCTCGCCCCGGAGCCTCATGCGCTGATTCAGGCGGTGCCGGTGTGGGACGACCTGCTGGATTTCGTCGCCGCCCCAGAGCACCCACTGGCCTGCAACGGCGCCGTGAGCCTGGCTGACATTGCCCATCACCCGGCAGTTTTCCCCGGCGGCAACACCTTTACCCACCATATTGTTCAGCGCCTGTTCGAAGCCCAGGGGCTGACCCCGAACATCGCCATGAGCACCAACTACCTGGAAACCATAAAAATGATGGTTTCCATTGGCCTGGCCTGGAGCGTGCTGCCGCGTACTATGCTCGATGAGCAGGTTGCGCCTATCGCAT
The DNA here is from genome assembly GCF_052147955.1 of Pseudomonas sp. NUPR-001. Taxonomy (NCBI): domain Bacteria; kingdom Pseudomonadati; phylum Pseudomonadota; class Gammaproteobacteria; order Pseudomonadales; family Pseudomonadaceae; genus Pseudomonas; species Pseudomonas sp. NUPR-001. The sequence goes on along the minus strand of NZ_CP197353.1, from coordinate 1,742,669 downwards.
TGCCGGGCGTACAGCTGTCGCGCCAGCTAGGCTACATTCTGCACACCGAACGAACGTTATCGAATGCAGCCAAGGCCTTTATGGCACTGCTCGACAGCCATGCAAGCAGCCCTGAGCCACTGAGGTAAAACCGGTCAGTACAACCCTCAAGGACGTGTCATCTGCCAAAGGTCTGGTATCGATGCCCAAATCAGTAAATCGCTTTCCGCGTCTGCCGCGTATCCATTCGGCAGACCCCCAGGCGTTGGAGCAAACCTGGGAGAATGCCCCGCAACTCCTGGCGGCGTTGAATGGCGCGCACCTGGGCGCATGGTTCTGGGATGTCGAGACCGGGCACATCAGTTGGTCACGGGGCACCCAGGCGTTATTCGGCTTCGACCCGCAACAACCCTTACCCAACGACGTCGACTACCTCGACCTGCTGCCCATCGAAGACCGCGCCCGCACCTTGCAGGCGTTTCATGCGGTGCTTAACGGTGAGCCGGTGGAACAGGCCCTGCGTCACCGTATCCGCTGGCCCGACGGGAGCCTGCACTGGCTGGAAATCAACGGTAGCATGGCCAAGGATAAACACGGCCGCCCGCAGATGATCGGCGTTATCCGCGAAATCACCCGCCAGCGCGAGCGCGAAACGGCGCTGATCAACTCGGAAAAACGCTTCGCCACCCTGTTTCACCTGAGCCCCAACGTGGTGTTGCTGACGCGTCGCTCCGACGGTTTGATCTACGAAGTGAACCAACACTTCGAGCAGACTCTGGGCTGGCCCGGCCACCAGGTGATCAACAAAACCACCATCGAACTGGGCCTGTGGGCCAATCCCAACCAGCGCCAACTGGTGCTTGAGGCCACCCGCAGCACCAGCGGCCCGGTAACGCTGGAGGTGCAGTTCTGCGCCAGCAACGGCAAGGTTCACGACGGCATTCTCAGCACCCAGAACATCGAGCTCGAAGGCACCGTCTACCTGCTTAGCACCTTCGTCGATACCAGCGAGCGCAAGCGCGCCGACCAGGCCCTCAGAGACAGCCAGGAACGACTCGACCTGGCCCTCGATTCCGCCCAGCTCGGCACCTGGGACTGGCATATTCCCAGCGGGATGCTCTACGGCTCGGCACGCGCCGCCGAGCTGCACGGGATGAAAGCCGAACCGTTTCATGAGTCTTTCGACGCGTTTTTCGAAGGCGTGCCAGAGCAAGAACGCAACAGCATGCGCAAGGCCTACCGCAGCCTGCGTGAAGGCCCGGCCGATAACTACCAGATCACTTACCAGGTGCAACTGGAAAACGGCACGGTGCGCTATATCGAAAGCCGCGCCCGGCTGTATCGCGATGAACAGGGTAATCCGCTGCGCATGGCCGGCACCCTGCTCGACATCACCGATCAGGTTGAGCGCGAGCAACGCCTGACCAGCTCGGAAGAAAAATTCGCCAGCTTGTTCCAGGCAAGCCCGGACCCGATCTGCGTGACGCGTCAGGACAACGGTCAATTCATCGAAATCAATCCGGCCTTCACCCAGACATTCGGCTGGGACGCGGCACAGGTCATTGGCCGCAACGCCGAGGAAGTCGGTTTATGGGCCGAGTCTGCCGGACGGGCCCGCCGAATCGAGCAGGTGATCCGCGACGAAGCGCTGAACAACGTCGCCGTCGTGGTCAACCATAAAGACGGTCAAACGCTGACCTGCGTGATTTCCAGCCGCCTGATCAAAGTCGACGACCACGCCTGCAGCGTCACCACCCTGCGCGATATCACCCAGCAACAACGGGCCGAAGCCGCGCTCAAGGCCAGCGAAGAGAAGTTCGCCAAAGCGTTCCATTCCAGCCCGGACGCGATCACCATCACCGAGCTGGTCAGTGGCCGTTATCTGGAGATCAATGACGGCTTCTGTCGCCTGACCGGTTACAACGCCGGCGAAGTGATTGGTCGCACCGTGTATGAGATCGGCATCTGGGCCGATGACAAACAGCGTTCCATGCTGATCGCCGAGCTGCAGGACAAGGGCCGTGTGCACCACCGGGAAATGCTCGGTCGCAACAAACGCGGCGATATCCTCACGGTGGAGGTATCCATCGAGCCGATCACCCTCAACGAGACCCACTGCCTGCTGCTCACCGCCCGTGATGTCAGCCAATTGAAAAACGCCCAGGCACAGATCCGCCACCTGGCCTACCACGATCCCCTGACCAACCTGCCCAACCGCGCCCTGCTGATGGACCGCCTGAGCCAGCAGATCGCCTTGCTCAAACGCCACAACCTGCGCGGTGCCTTGCTGTTCCTTGACCTCGACCACTTCAAACACATCAACGACTCCCTCGGCCACCCGGTTGGCGACACGGTGCTGAAAATCATCACCGCGCGCCTTGAAGCCAGCGTGCGCATGGAAGACACCGTGGCCCGCCTGGGCGGCGACGAGTTCGTGGTACTGCTCAGCGGCCTGGACGGCAGCCGCGACGAGGTCACGGACAAAGTCCGCGAACTGGCCGACACCCTGCGCGAATTGCTCGCCGAACCGATGTTCCTTGACGGTCAACGCCTGCAAGTCACGCCAAGCATTGGCGTGGCGCTGATTCCCGATCACGGCTCGACCCCAGCCGACCTGCTCAAGCGAGCCGACATCGCCCTGTACCGGGCCAAAGACTCCGGGCGCAACACCACCCAACTGTTCCACACCACCATGCAGAAAGCCGCCAGCGAGCGCCTGCGCATGGAGAGCGACCTGCGCATGGCCTTGGCCCGTGGCGAATTGGCCCTGCACTTCCAGCCGCAGGTTGATGCCCGCGATAACCATATTGTCGGTGCCGAGGTGTTGTTGCGCTGGCACCACCCGCAACTGGGCCAGCAACCGCCCGCCCAATTCATCCAGGTTCTGGAAGAAAGCGGCCTGATTCTGGAAGTTGGCAACTGGATACTCGATGAGGCCTGCGATGCCTGCGCCGGCATGTTGCGTGACCACCTGATCGAAGCTGACGACTTCAGCCTGTGCGTCAACATCAGCCCGCGCCAGTTTCGTCAGAACGATTTTGTTGAGCGGGTACTGCGTAGCCTGGATGACTTCGGCTTGCCTTACCACATGCTCAAACTGGAAATCACCGAAGGCATCGTTATCCAGAACCTGGAAGACACCATCAACAAAATGCGCGAACTCAAACGCTATGGCGTGAGCTTTGCCATGGATGACTTTGGCACCGGGTACTCGTCGCTGACTTACCTCAAACGCTTACCGGTTGATGCCTTGAAAATCGACCAGTCGTTTGTGCGCGACGCGCCTGTGGACCCTAACGACGCGGAAATCGTTCGAGCCATCGTTGCCATGGCGCACAGCCTGGAGCTAGCGGTGATTGCTGAAGGCGTGGAATTGACCGAGCAATTGGCGTTTCTCGAACGGCAGGGGTGTTACCTGTATCAAGGCTATCTGCACAGCAGGCCGCTGCCGTTGGGGCAGTTCCGGCAATTGCTACTGGAGGCGCCTGCGGATCATTGAGTGCCCACTACTGCAGCAAGCCAGCAATCCTTCCCGACATTCCACAACCCCCATAAAAAAGGTTCTTCATGGATCCTTGGGAAGGATTGGTTTTGGTTTGTGAGCTGTGAGCTTATCCATTTGTTGTGGCGGCCTCCTTTTTTCTTGGTGTATGGACCGGACACATGGTGGGAGCGGGCTTGCCCCGCGATTTGCTATATCGCGCCAGATCGCGGGGCAAGCCCGCTCCCACCGCGACAAGTCCTCCGGTCGGCCTCCTGAAGTCGCTAAGTTACGGGCAGCGCCTGGGCTGGCGTTAGCTTCGCTAATGTCGGTTGGGGTGGTTTGTCGCTTTGCTTTTGCTTTGCGTGCGCGTTAGTTCAGGCGCCACGGTCTGCGACTTCAGGAGGCTGAGTGGAGGTATTGCGTAGTGAGGTGACGGGCAGGAGCCCGTCAAGCGCTTCGGGCCATGGATGGCCCGTTAGCGCGGTCCTCACGGGAGCAATGCCGGAGCGAAGGAACCCGAAGTGCAGCGTAGGGCCGGATGCAGGAGCGAGCGGTTTGCCTACTTTCCCGCGAGAAAGTAGGCCGCCGTAAGGGCGGAAGGGGCCAACACAGTCACCACATCGAAGGGATAAGCCCGCAGCCCTCAAAGCCAATTCTTCCCCCGACAATCCGTGAACCATAAAAAAGGGCACCCGAAGGTGCCCTCTTTTCACCACAGCACTTAGTTCAGTGCAGGCTTGCTATCCCCATTGATCGGGATACGTTTGGCCTTGGCCTCTTCAGGCACAATGCGCAGCAAGTCGATGCTGAGCAGACCGTTGGCCAGTGCCGCAGCCTTGACCTCGATATGGTCGGCCAGGCGGAACGACAACTTGAACGCCCGCTGGGCAATGCCCTGATGCAGATAGGTGACGCTTTCGCCGTTGCCTTCACGCTTGCCGCCAGTGACGGTCAAGACGCCCTTCTCCACTTGCAGGTCCAGGTCCTGCTCATGGAAACCAGCTGCAGCAACGACAATTCGATAGTGGTCATCGCCATGTTTTTCAACGTTGTAGGGTGGGTAGCTGCTACCCGCCTCATTACGCGCCGCAGATTCAAACAGGTCGTTGAAACGGTCGAAGCCTACGGAATGACGGAACAGTGGAGCCAGAGAAAAAGCAGTAGTCATGGTACATCTCCTGAAAATCAGCGAGTTTGTGTAGTAACGCGACCCGACTTCGGCATCGCGTACTACCTAGATAAGGACCCTCGTCTGCTTTTCAAGCGACACCAGAAAAATTTTTCAGGCCGCCTCGCTGACCGCTACTCCGATCAACTGCCCGACCCGATCGCAGTCGGTTTCACGGCGCAGCTCGGTAAATAACGCCACCGCTTCCGGGTAGGTGCGGGTCAGCATTGCCACCCATTGCTTCAGTCGCCCCGGCGCCTGACGCGGGGTCATCTGCGCCCGGGCCTGACCCCAGAAGTCTTGAATCAGCGGCAACAGGCTCTGCCAGTCCATCGGCACGAACTCAACGCCATCACGCTCAGCGGCAATCTGCCGAGCCAGGTCCGGGCGCGACACCAGACCACGACCGAGCATGATGTCCTCTACCCCACTGACTTCGCGGCAACGCCGCCAATCATCCAGGGTCCAGACTTCGCCGTTGGCGTACACCGGCACCTTGACCACATCCTGCACCTTGGCGACCCACTCCCAGTGAGCAGGCGGCTTGTAACCATCGACTTTGGTGCGCGCATGCACGACCAACTGCTCAGCCCCGCCCTCGGCCAGCGCCCGCGCGCAATCCAGGGCGCCATCCGGGCTGTCGAAGCCCAGACGCATCTTGGCGGTCACCGGAATATGCGCCGGGACAGCGCGGCGCACTTCACGCAGAATGGCATGCAGCAGTTCCGGCTCTTTGAGCAACACCGCCCCGCCGCGAGACTTATTCACAGTCTTGGCCGGGCAACCAAAGTTCAGATCAATCACCGGCGCGCCCAGCTCGCAGGCCAGCACGGCGTTTTCTGCCAGGCAAACAGGGTCAGACCCGAGCAACTGCACACGCAACGGCACCCCGGCAGCGGTTTGCGCACCCTGGCGCAGTTCAGGTGCCAGCTTGTCGAAGGTCGGAGCAGGCAACAGCCGGTCGCAGACGCGAATGAACTCAGTGACACACCAGTCGATACCGCCGACCTGAGTCAGTACGTCGCGAAGGATATCGTCGACCAGCCCCTCCATCGGGGCCAGGGCAATTTGCATGGCTTGCATCTCGGGCGAAAAAGGCCCGCAGTCTAGCAAAATCCGTGAGCTACAGCGCTCCGACCATCAGCGCCGGGCCATAGCCGTCTATGAACTCGCCCGGCATGCGCTTCGGCCGCCCTGTGGATAACTCGATGCAGACAAACGTGGTCTGCGCACGCAGCAAGGTCGTGCCATCGCTGGGGCGTACCAGCTGGAAGCGTCGGGTCATCTTCAGGCGCTGATCCCAATCGACGATCCAGGTTGCCAACTGCAATTCATCATCCTCATATGCTGCCGCCAGGTAATCGATCTCATGGCGGACCACCGCCATCGCCCGGTCCAGGCGCCGATATTCAGCCAGATCCAGCCCCAGACGCTGGGAATGGCGCCAGGCACAGCGTTCCAGCCAGGTCACGTAGACCGCATTGTTGGCGTGGCCGAGGCCATCGATATCGTCGGCTGCGACACGCAGATCGATGATGAACGGTGTTGCCAGATCCCAACTCATGCCCGCTCCAGGTCTGTGATGAACGGGCAGAGTGTAACGGAAGCTTAGGCGGATTGCCGCGTCGTAAAGACGTAGGACTGAGGCGGACTGCTAACTCGCGTTCCAACCAATCGCTTCATGCTCATAGATAGCCAGGAAACTATTCCCAAACCACTCGTCGCAACGCGCATTTTTTGTAAAACAAAGTAAACCTCTCAAATGATCGCCGCCAGAACAAATCACACAAAAAGCAGACCCTTCTTGATGAAACAAAGAGCAGCCCTACAAAAGAAAAATACAGAACTGACACAAAATAAAATCAAAGAGCACTCTTACAAAATAAAAAGAATCACCTGAGAGAATATAAAACACCACACCCAACCAAGATAAAAAAACAAAAATAAAAACCACACACCACCCACTTTGACACTGAACATTTAATGCATTAAACACTCACAAAAAAAAAACGGTGAGTAATCCAAAGCATGAAAAAATCAACAAACAAAACAAGTCGCAGGCTCAAAACACTTGTACATATATTTTTCAAGGAACAAATCAGCGAACCCATCGCCATCCTCTGGACGATCGCCTCACCTTGTGCCTTCTTTTATTTTCTGACTTTTCTACGGAGCAACGGAGAAACCCTCACCACCGACTACACACTTGCTTCATCCTGGTTTTATGCCTACATAGCGTCAAGCACTGCCCTCTTCGGTTGCAGCTTTTATCTGATCGGCAGACGTGAAAGCGGATTCGTTCGCTCATTCATCTATCAGCGCTCATCAATTGCGCTGTATTTATGCGCACACATTATCGGATATTCGCTTATCGCCCTGTGCTACGGCACTGTATTCTATCTAGTGACACGCCCAGCGTTTGGAGCTTACTCGGCAGTAGAGTTAGCAACTCTGCTGCTCCGCTTTTTTATTTGCTACACCGTTTTCTCATCTATCGGGCTGCTGATTGCACTCTTGCCACTGAAGTTCTCGACCGCAAGTACGCTATTCTCGATTGCTTCTTTCATGATGCTATCGCTCAGCTACCTCGGCGCAACCTCAGGCAGTCCACTTGAAGGCTTCAACTCGTTCAACCCGCTGATAGTGGCGCAAGCACTTATCAATAATCCACCCAATCTCATCTTTATAGCGATAGGTGCAATAGTATTGCTGTTGGCCTGCAGCTGGATTCTCTACAAGTTTCTTCGCATTCAGCCTGTGTGGAGCCGCTACTAATGAACTTACTCAGCGTTCGCGAAATCAGCCATAGCTTTGGCAACAAAAACTTATTCAACAAGGCGTCCCTTGAGATCAAGCAAGGCACAATCACTGGCCTGCTAGGCCCCAACGGATCAGGCAAGACGACCTTTTTCGATATGCTTTGCGGTTTCCGAAGACCGCAATCCGGTACGGTGACGAACACGGCCAATACACAGCTTTACCTCTCGCAGACCTTATCGACACCGAGTTCACTTCGCATGAGTGAAGTCTTCAAGCTGTTGGCGGCGCTCACCTGCGCAAACCCGCCATCCGCTGCACAGGTCGCCGCCAAGTTGGCACAGTGGCCAGTCCAAATTGGCAATCGCTACCGGGAAATCAGCAAGAAAAAGCCTGCTGTTTGCAGCTACGGGGAAATACGATGTTTTTTCACTCTATCGCTGCTGCTGATACCTAGCGATCTGGTCATCCTCGATGAACCTACAGCAGGTGTCGATCCCGAATTCCGCTATTACATATGGCAATGCCTGCGCCAGGCTGCGAGCCAAGGCACCACCATACTGGTGTCTTCTCACTACATTGAGGAGTTGGCAAACCATTGTGATGTATTCCATTCGATCAGCAATGGCCAGTTCTTAACATTCACAGGCGGCGAGGACTACTTGAAAAGATACAACGCAACGTCACTCGATGAAGCGTTCATTAAGTCATTGACTCAGGACGCCGCCTTTTCCGTTAGCGCGGCGCCTTAGCCCTCAAGCCGATTGCTCCGCAGGTAACGTGCGACGCTCAAGCAGAGCCATGATGCCTTCAACTACCCGCGAATCAGCCAGCACACGCTGATGCCCGCCTTCAGGCAACAGCATCAACCGGCTATCGAACCAAGCATCGTGAATAACCTGCGCTTCACTGGCCGGTACCAACTGATCGTCTTCAGCGTGGACGATCAGGCCGGGCATTTCCAGTTGGTAGCCACTCACATCCAGGCGCGATACCTGTACACCAAGATCGCGCTCAATCTGGCGAATGAACGCTGCGCGCGAGCGGGTCGGCATGCCCAGACGCCGCGCAAAACCACGCAGCACGCCAATCAATCGCGCTGGCGCAGCAATACTCACTACAGCCTCTGCACGCAGGCCCCACTGCAAGGCCAACAGCACACTGGCGCCGCCCATGGAATGGCCAATCACCGCCTTCAAGGGGGGTAACTCGGCAGCGGCTTCCAGCAGCGCTCGCGCAAACAGCACGACATGTGCCTGATCGCCCGGCGAATGACCATGGGCAGGCCCTTCCAACGCGACGGCTGTATAGCCGGATTGCACCAGGGTATTGATCAGATGGGCGAACTGAGTCGGCCGCCCTTCCCAACCATGCATCAACAACACCGTAGGCCCTTGCCCCCAGCGCAACGCCGATAATCCGAAACGCAGGGTAATGCGCTCGGCGCTCGCCAGCAGTGGCAACTCCCACTCACGCGGCGGCAAATTACGCGGGGTCATGAAAGCGCGCCGCATCTTGCCGGCGATGTGCTCCGGCGCCAGGTGTCCGAGGGTACCGTTTACGCTACGAATCCAGCTCAAGGTATTCATCGCTTCGCTCCGGTGGATAGTGCGAGTCAGACAACCGCCGACTTGGCGGCACGCAGGATACGGTCAGACAACTCGTCAGTGCCCAAGGCGCGGGCCAGGGCCAGGCCACCGATCATCAAGGCCATGTCAGCCAGGACTTTATCGGCGTCTTCGGGGCTGTCGGCGAGGTTGGCCATCATCTGTTCAAGGTGGTCGGCCAGCACTTGGCGAAAGGCATCAGGAAGACGCGCCATCTCGCTCAAGGCGGTGGGCAATGGGCAGCCACGTTCGGTGGCGTCACGGTGCTTGCGTGACAGGTAGAACGCGGCAACCAGCGCCCGGCGCTCCTCACCTGTCATGTTCGGGTCTACTTCGGCCAACAAGGCGCGACGTTCAGAGAGCAGTTGGCTGAAGGCCTCCAGCATCAACGCGTCTTTGCTGTCGAAGTGCGCGTAGAAGCCACCGACGGTCAACCCGGCAGCCCCCATGACCTGATTGACACTGGGCTCGGCGGGGCCGTGCTGGATCAAGGCACTGCAGGCGGCATCGAGAATCCGTTCACGGGTTTTTGCTTTTTTGTCGTTCATGACTCGCCTCCGAATATTATGCTCGAAATATTATTCTCATAATATTTTTCTGCAAGCGCTTTCGTGTGCCGCTCGTCGCGCGGCAAACACTTGCAGTGGAGGGAAACTTTTTTCGAGGCAAAAACAAAAGGCTCATTCAATAATCGAATGAGCCTTGAAATCCCACAAAGTGGGTAAAATGGCGTCCCCTAGGGGACTCGAACCCCTGTTACCGCCGTGAAAGGGCGGTGTCCTAGGCCACTAGACGAAGGGGACTTGTAACCTTCGTGCAGATCCGTTTTCACGAATCCTGGCAAAATTGGTGGAGCTAAGCGGGATCGAACCGCTGACCTCCTGCATGCCATGCAGGCGCTCTCCCAGCTGAGCTATAGCCCCAGATTTCTAGCCTCGCGGCCCAGCGATGTCTTTCGATATCGCTTGTGTAAAACTGGCGTCCCCTAGGGGACTCGAACCCCTGTTACCGCCGTGAAAGGGCGGTGTCCTAGGCCACTAGACGAAGGGGACGAACCTTCTTACCTTAACAACCCGGCTGCTGGAACCTGGTTGACTCCGCAGTCAGTGTAGCTGACTACGAATCGGAATTTGGTGGAGCTAAGCGGGATCGAACCGCTGACCTCCTGCATGCCATGCAGGCGCTCTCCCAGCTGAGCTATAGCCCCACAATGTCGCTTTGAACTGAATCGCTTGGCTGGGTGCTTCGCGCTTCGTTTCGTTCATCGCTGTGGACGGGGCGCATATTAAGATCGGATTGCACACCTGTCAAATTTATTTTCGACTTTTTTTGAATTTTTTTTCCGAGATAACAAACACTTACCTTCGAATGCCCGGTTTTGCTGGGTAGCGGGCTGAAAAGCATCGCGGGGCAAGCCCGCTCCTACCGTCTGGTAGGAGCGGGCTTGCCCCGCGAAAACTATCAGGCGATGGTGCCCAACAGCTTCTCCCATTCCTTGTTTTCTTTCTTCGACACGCCACCGAGCAGATCAAGTGCCTGGCGCAAGCGGTAACGGGTCAGGTCCGGGCCAAGGATTTCCATGGCGTCGAGCACCGATACCGAGCTGGCTTGGCCACTGATGGCAGCGAACATCAGCGGCATGGCATCACGCAGCTTCAGTTCCAGCGCTTCGACCACCGCCTGGATGCAACCGGTGATGCGCTCTTTTTCCCACTGGCGCAGGCTTTCCAGCTTCCACAGGATCAGTTGCATGACCTGGCGCACCTGGTCGGCCGACAGCTTTTTGTGTTCGAACAGCTTGGCATCGAGCTTCAGCGCGCCTTCGAAGAAGAAGCCCCCCAGTGGGGCGATCTGGCTGAAGGTCTCTACCCTGCCCTGCACATGCGGGGCGATTTTCATCATGTAGTCGCTGTTGAACGCCCACTTCTGCACCCGTGCGGCGAATTCTTCCACCGGCAGGTCGCGCAGCCACTGGCCGTTGAGCCAGGACAGCTTCTCGATATCGAAAATCGGCCCACCCAGGGACACCCGCGACAGGTCGAAGTGTTCGACCATCTCGGCCAGGGAGAACTTCTCGCGCTCGTCCGGCATCGACCAGCCCATACGGCCCAGGTAGTTGAGCATGGCTTCCGGCATGAAGCCCATGCGCTCGTAGAAGGTCACCGAGGTCGGGTTCTTGCGCTTGGACAGCTTGCTCTTGTCCGGGTTACGCAGCAGCGGCATGTAGCACAGGGTTGGCTGTTCCCAACCGAAGTATTCGTACAGTTTGATCAGCTTGGGAGCCGACGGCAGCCATTCTTCGCCACGCAGCACATGGGTGATGCCCATCAAATGGTCATCGACGACGTTGGCCAGGAAGTAGGTCGGCAGGCCATCGGTCTTCATCAGTACCTGCATGTCCATGCGGTCCCACGGGATCTCGACATCGCCGCGCAGCAGGTCCGGTACCACGCAAACGCCTTCACTCGGCACTTTCATGCGGATGACATGCGGCTCACCGGCAGCCAGGCGACGCTGCACTTCTTCTGCCGACAGCAGCAAGGCACGGCCGTCGTAACGCGGGGTTTCGCCACGCGCCATTTGCTCGGCACGCATCTGGTCGAGCTCTTCGGCGGTGCAGAAGCACGGGAAGGCGTGACCCATGTCGACCAGTTGCTGAGCGTATTGCTTGTAGATGTCACCACGCTCGCTCTGCCGGTAAGGGCCATGCGGGCCGCCGACATCCGGGCCTTCGCTCCACTCGATACCCAACCAGCGCAGGGCGTCGAAAATCTGCTGTTCAGACTCACGAGTCGAACGCAGCTGGTCGGTATCTTCAATACGCAAGATGAATTCGCCGCCGTGCTGCTTGGCGAAGCAGTAGTTGAACAGGGCGATATAGGCGGTGCCGACGTGGGGATCGCCAGTAGGTGAAGGCGCGATACGCGTGCGAACGGTGGTCATGGAGAGTCTCGGACTAGAGATGAATCAAAGGCTGAATGTTAACAGGGAGCGGGCACCGGGCTCCAGCAATGGGCGCGATCGGCACTTGTGGTGCTGGATCCAAACACGGTTAAATTTGCTTACATTTTTGGAACGATGGTACACATGCCCGCTCAACTTAAACGCCGCCTGCTGGTTTTCCTGACCCTGGTTGTGCTGATCGCCCTCGCCTTTCTCGCTCACTGGTACTTCAAAGGACGCTTTTTCGAGAGTACTGACAACGCCTATGTCCAGGGCGAAATCACCCGGGTTTCCAGCCAACTGAGTGCACGCATCGATGAAGTGCTGGTGCAGGATAACCAGCATGTCAACAAAGGCGACCTGCTGGTCCGCCTGGAGCCGGACGATTTCCGCCTGGCCGTGGAACGCGCGCGTGCTGCCCTCGACACCCGCCAGGCCGAGCGCCTGCAAGCTGAAAGCCGCCTGACCCAACAATCCAGCCTGATTGCCGCCGGCCAGGCCCAGGTCGCCGCCAACCAGGCCACCCTCGGCCGCGCCGAACTTGACCTCAACCGCGCCCAGGCGCTGCGCAAACCCGGCTTTGTTTCCGAAGAACGGGTCACTACCCTGTCGGCAGAAAACAATGTCGCCCGCTCCCAGGTGAGCAAAGCCCAAGCCGACCTGCAAGGCCAGCGTCAGCAGGTCAATGCCCTGAGCGCCGAAATCAAGCGCCTGGACGCGCAGATCGTCAATGCCCGTGCCGACCTGGCCCAGGCCGAGTTGAACCTGACCCGCAGCGAAATCCATGCACCGATCAGCGGCATGATTGGCCAGCGCGCGGCACGCAATGGCCAGGTGGTACAAGCCGGCGCCTACCTGCTGTCGATCGTTCCGGACCAAGACATCTGGATCCAGGCCAACTTCAAGGAAACCCAGATTGGCCACATGCTGCCGGGACAGCAGGCCGAACTGGTTTTTGACAGTTACCCAGACGAACCGATCAGCGCCCGGGTCGACAGCCTGTTCGCCGCCTCAGGTGCCCAGTTCAGCCTGCTGCCACCGGACAACGCCACCGGCAACTTCACCAAGGTGGTGCAACGCATTCCGGTCAAGCTGACCTTCGCGGCCGACAACCCACTGCAAGGCCGAATCCGCCCGGGTATGTCCGTCACTGCCACCGTGGATATCCGGAATACAGCCGACAATGGCCGGTGATGCACTGATCCGTCCCGTCGGCGAACCGAGCCGACGCGACTGGATCGCGGTCATGAGTGTGATGCTCGGTGCGTTCATGGCGGTACTGGACATCCAGATCACCAACTCCTCGCTCAAAGATATCCAGGGCGCGCTGTCGGCCACCCTGGAAGAAGGCTCGTGGATCTCGACCTCTTACCTGGTCGCTGAGATCATCATGATCCCGCTCACCGCCTGGCTGGTGCAGCTGCTGTCGGCACGGCGCCTGGCGGTGTGGGTGTCACTGGGTTTTCTGGTCTCGTCGCTGCTGTGCTCGATGGCCTGGAACCTGGAGAGCATGATCATCTTTCGCGCCTTGCAGGGTTTTACCGGCGGTGCGCTGATTCCGCTGGCGTTTACCCTGACGCTGATCAAGCTGCCTGAGCACCACCGCGCCAAAGGCATGGCCATGTTTGCCATGACGGCTACTTTCGCGCCGTCCATCGGACCGACATTGGGCGGCTGGCTGACCGAAAACTGGGGTTGGGAGTACATCTTCTACATCAACATCCCACCCGGTCTGATCATGATCGGTGGCCTGATGTATGGCCTGGAAAAGAAAGAGGCGCACTGGGAGCTGCTGAAAAGCACCGATTACGTCGGCATCGTCACCCTCGGCGTGGGCCTGGGCTGCCTGCAGGTGTTCCTGGAAGAAGGTCACCGCAAAGACTGGCTGGAATCCGGGCTGATTGTCAGCCTTGGCAGTATCGCCCTGCTCAGCCTGATCACCTTTGTGATCGTGCAGTTCTCCAAACCCAACCCGCTGATCAACCTGCGCATCCTCGGCAACCGCAACTTCGGCCTGTCGAGCATCGCCAGCCTGGGAATGGGGGTTGGGTTATACGGATCGATCTACCTGCTACCGCTGTATCTGGCGCAAATCCAGAATTACAACGCCCTGCAGATTGGCGAAGTGATCATGTGGATGGGCGTGCCGCAGCTGTTTCTGATTCCGTTGGTGCCGCAACTGATGAAGGTGATTTCGCCGAAGATACTCTGCACCTTGGGCTTTGGCCTGTTCGGCCTGGCCAGCTTCGGCTCCGGGGTTCTCAACCCGGATTTCGCGGGCGAGCAGTTCAACCATATCCAGATCATTCGTGCACTGGGGCAGCCGATGATCATGGTCACCATCTCGTTGATCGCCACCAGCTACATCCTGCCGCAGGATGCCGGGTCGGCATCGAGCCTGTTCAACATTCTGCGCAACCTCGGCGGCGCCATCGGCATTGCCCTGCTGGCGACCCTGCTGGATGCGCGCGCCAAGGTGTATTTCGATTACCTGCGCGAATCGGTGGTACCGACCAACCCGCAAGTGGCAGAGCGCTTGGCGCAACTGGCGGAACGACTGGGCAGTGAAAGTGCGGCGCTGGGCAAACTCAGTGAGATTACCCACCAGCAGGCGATGATCATGGCCTACAACGACGCCTTCCATTTTGTCGGTATCGGTTTGGCGATCAGCATGCTGGCGGTGATGATGACGCGCAAATTGCCGCAAGGCCTGAAAGCGGGCGAAGCCCACTGAAATCAGCGGCGGTGGGAGCGGGCTTGTCCCGCGAAGCGATGTGACGGGCACACCGCAATCGCGGGGCAAGCCCGCTCCCACCGCCGTGCAACCTGCTCAGGCGGTGAGCATACGCTCGCGCAAGGCAGCAATTTCGTCGCGCATCTGCGCTGCCGCTTCGAACTCCAGGTCGCGGGCCAGCTGGTACATCTTCTCCTCCAGCAGCTTGATACGCTTGGCGATCTCGCCCGGGGAGCGCAATTCGGCTTCGTAGCGGGCACTCTCTTCCGCCGCCTTGGCCATGCCTTTGCGTTTCTTGCTACGCGAGCCCGGCACGTTGGCGCCTTCCATGATGTCGGTGATGTCTTTGACCACGCCCTTGGGCACGATGCCGTTGGCCAGGTTGAAGGCAATCTGCTTGTCACGGCGGCGCTCGGTTTCACCAATCGCCCGCTGCATGGAACCTGTCATGTTGTCGGCATACAGAATCGCCCGACCATTGAGGTTACGCGCAGCACGGCCGATGGTCTGGATCAGTGAGCGCTCGGAGCGCAGGAACCCCTCCTTGTCGGCATCGAGAATGGCCACCAGCGACACCTCAGGCATATCCAGGCCTTCACGCAGCAGGTTGATCCCCACCAGCACATCAAAGGTGCCCAGGCGCAGGTCGCGGATGATCTCGACGCGCTCCACGGTGTCGATGTCCGAGTGCAGGTAGCGCACCCGTACGTCGTGATCGGCGAGGTAATCGGTGAGGTCTTCGGCCATGCGCTTGGTCAGGGTGGTGACCAGCACGCGCTCTTCCACGGCCACGCGCTTGCGGATTTCCGACAGCAGGTCATCGACCTGTGTCGTGGCGGGGCGCACTTCAACCTGAGGGTCAACCAGGCCGGTTGGACGCACCACCTGCTCCACTACCCGCCCGGCATGCTCAGCCTCATACGGCCCGGGCGTTGCGGAGACAAAGATGGTCTGCGGGCTGACATTCTCCCACTCATCGAAACGCATCGGCCGGTTGTCCAGCGCCGACGGCAGGCGGAAACCGTATTCAACCAGGGTTTCCTTGCGCGAACGGTCACCTTTGTACATCGCCCCCACCTGGGGAACGCTGACGTGGGATTCGTCGATCACCAACAGGGAATCAGCCGGCAGGTAGTCGTAGAGGGTCGGCGGCGGCGCACCGGCTGGACGCCCGGAGAGGTAGCGCGAGTAGTTTTCGATGCCGTTGCAGTAACCCAGCTCAAGGATCATCTCCAGATCGAAACGGGTGCGCTGCTCCAGACGCTGGGCTTCGACCAGCTTGTTGGCCTTGTGCAGGTATTCCAGGCGCTGCTGCAGTTCTTCCTTGATGCCCTCCACCGCTTCGAGCAGGGTTTCCCGCGGCGTTACATAGTGGCTCTTGGGGTAGAAGGTGAAGCGCGGCAGTTTGCGGATCACCTCGCCGGTCAGCGGGTCGAAGGCGGCGATGTTCTCGACTTCATCGTCGAACAACTCGATGCGGATGGCTTCCAGGTCCGATTCGGCCGGGAAGATGTCAATAACGTCGCCGCGCACCCGAAAGGTGGCACGGGCAAAGTCCATTTCATTGCGGGTGTACTGCAGGTCGGCCAGGCGGCGCAGCAAAGCGCGCTGATCAAGCTTATCGCCACGGTCCACATGCAGGACCATCTTCAGGTAGGTTTCCGGGCTGCCCAGGCCATAAATGCAAGACACCGTGGTAACGATGATGGCGTCCCGACGCTCCAGCAAAGCCTTGGTCGCCGACAAGCGCATTTGCTCGATGTGGTCGTTGATCGAGGCATCTTTCTCGATAAAGGTATCGGACGACGGCACATAGGCTTCGGGCTGGTAATAATCGTAGTAAGAGACGAAATACTCCACAGCGTTATTGGGGAAAAACGCCTTGAACTCACCGTACAACTGCGCTGCCAGGGTTTTGTTCGGCGCCAGCACCAGGGTCGGGCGCTGCACCTGGGCGATGACATTGGCGATGCTGAAGGTTTTGCCCGAGCCGGTCACCCCGAGCAGGGTCTGGTGCGCCAGGCCTGCCTCGATCCCTTCGACCATCAGGCGAATGGCCTCGGGCTGATCGCCGGCCGGCTGGAAACGGGTGACGAGCTGGAACTCGGACATGACAAACCTCTGTGTTATCGCGACACGTTTGTCGCTGATGCGGGCAACTGTATTTATAGACAGTAGTTATACCGAAATAGTGGTCTGCTGCGCCACTTTCAACTCAGTGTTGTGGCCAATTTTGCCTAACGACCGGTCAATTCGACTAACGGTCGAAAAATATTCGGTGAAACAGCAGGAAAAGCTGCTTCAGGCTGTCGCCGTGACCGATGGGTATCACTATACTGACTCCCCGTTTGTGCACCGCTCTAGTGCATCCGACTGGAGCGTGCGACCCCTATCACTCTCCATTCAGAGCCAAGGTAATAATGAGCCTGTTTTCCGCTGTCGAGCTGGCACCACGCGATCCCATTCTGGGCCTCAACGAAGCTTTCAACGCCGATACCCGTAGCAACAAAGTCAACTTGGGCGTAGGTGTTTACTGCAACGAAGAAGGGCGTATCCCACTGCTGCGCGCAGTGATCGAAGCCGAAACCCAGCGCGCTGCCCAGCACGCTTCCCGCGGTTACCTGCCGATCGACGGCATCGCCGCCTACGACCAGGCCGTGCAAAAGCTGCTGTTCGGCGCCGAGTCCCCGCTGCTGGCGGCTGGCCGGGTCATCACCACCCAGGCCGTTGGCGGCACGGGTGCCCTGAAAATCGGCGCTGACTTCCTCAAGCAGATTTCCCCAGACGCCGTCGTGGCGATCAGCGATCCAAGCTGGGAAAACCACCGCGCACTGTTTGAAACTGCTGGTTTCCCGGTACAGAACTACCGCTACTACGACGCCGCCACCAACGACGTCAACCGCAGCGGCATGCTCGAAGACCTCAACGCCCTGCCAGCCGGCTCGATCATCGTGCTGCACGCCTGCTGCCACAACCCGACTGGCGTCGACCTGAGCCTGGACGACTGGAAAAACGTCCTGGAAGTGGTCAAGGCCAAAGGCCACGTGCCATTCCTCGACATG
Source organism: Pseudomonas sp. NUPR-001 (assembly GCF_052147955.1). Lineage (NCBI taxonomy): Bacteria > Pseudomonadati > Pseudomonadota > Gammaproteobacteria > Pseudomonadales > Pseudomonadaceae > Pseudomonas > Pseudomonas sp. NUPR-001. The sequence continues at coordinate 1,724,935 of NZ_CP197353.1, read as the reverse complement.
GCTTACCAGGGCTTTGGCGACGGCATCTATGAAGACGCCTTCGCTGTGCGCCTGTTCGCTGAATCGGGCCTGAACTTCTTCGTCTCCAGCTCGTTCTCGAAATCCTTCTCGCTGTACGGCGAGCGCGTGGGTGCGCTGTCGATCATCACCGAGTCCAAGGAAGAAAGCGCTCGCGTACTGTCGCAGGTCAAGCGTGTAATCCGTACCAACTACTCAAACCCGCCAACCCACGGTGCCAGCATTGTTGCTGCCGTGCTCAACAGCCCAGAGCTGCGTGCGATGTGGGAAGCAGAGCTGGGCGAGATGCGTCAGCGCATCCACGGCATGCGTAAGCAAATGGTCGAACTGCTGGCTGAATACGGTGCCCAGCGCGACTTCAGCTTCGTCGGTCGCCAGCGCGGCATGTTCTCCTACTCGGGCCTGAGCGTTGAGCAAGTGGCACGCCTGAAGAACGAGTTCGGCATTTATGCCTTGGACACCGGTCGTATCTGCGTGGCTACCTTGAATCAAAGCAACATCCATGTGGTGACCAAGGCTATCGTCGCGGTCCTGTAACTGACTTTTTGCCAAGGGGAGGCTTGACTTCCCCTTAGCAATCAGTAAGATACGCCACAGATTCCGCGATAGCTCAGTCGGTAGAGCAAATGACTGTTAATCATTGGGTCCCAGGTTCGAGTCCTGGTCGCGGAGCCAAATACCTGAAAAACCTCCAGTTGCGCTAAGCACTGGAGGTTTTTTCGTTTCCGCCCCTGCACTTTCCCCTGCCCTGCAGTCGGCCAGGGAAAAGCGAGGTCGCCAATCAGCTGCGGCCAATGGGGTAGAACGTACCGCCGCTCCAAACTCCCAGCCACTGCTCACCATCGATGTGCTGCGGCACAGCCAGTTCAACCAACTGATAAAACACGTTGCGATGAATCAGCGCTTCCAGGTTGTCACGCACGTGCACGTAGGGCGATGGCTCCTGGGTCTGCGGATCAATCTCGAAGCGCAACGGATGCTCGGGGCCGGCCTCGACCTGATCGTCTACGTTAGTGGTAAAGCGCAGCACCTGCTGCTCACCGGCACCTTGCACCTCCAGGGTCACCGCCACGAACGGCGCGTCATCAACCTTGATGCCCACCTTCTCCACAGGCGTGACCAGAAAGTAATCATCACCGTCCCGGCGCATGATGGTGGAAAACAGCCGAACCATCGGCTTGCGCCCGATTGGCGTGCCCAGGTAATACCAGGTGCCGTCGCGGGCGATACGCATGTCGATATCGCCACAGAAGTCCGGGTTCCACAGATGCACCGGTGGCAGCCCCTTTTCAGATTTAGGAATCTGCGCCAGTAGGTCAATGGCCTTACCGGTATCTGTCATCACCCTCTCCTCAACGGCTCATGCCCAAAAGGCTACGAGCGTAATCCTCAAGCGGCGGGCCAAGCAAATCTTCCGGCCTGTTGTCATGGAACGTCAGCAAGCCGCCGCGGGTATTGATCCGTGCGGTGTCGATCAGGTAGCGCGTATTGGTTTCAACCAGCATCAACTGGACCACGCCGGTATCGACACCCAAGCGATCGACCGCCTGCTCGTCATACCATTCGTCACCATTGCCAATACGGTCATCGGTGCGCGCGAAGCGGGCATACAGCAGGTAATGAGCCCCTACCCCACGCGCCTCCACCAGCGCCTGCTCCAGCCCCAGCGGACCCTGTGCACGACGCACCATCGGGAAATATTCGATGAAGCCTTTGAACGCCTCTTCAGCCACCACATTGGGCCGCGGGTACGGGCCCTTGCCCGGCGGAACGAAGACACCTTGGCCGATATAGATGAATGAATCCGGTTGCAGGCGTACCGACAGCGAACGCCGGGTATCGCTGTGATCAAGCAGACCGGCATCACTCATGTGATAGCGCACGCCCTCGCCCATATCACTGACATTCATACAGCCACCCAGCGCCGTCAGCGCCAGCAGCAAAACCAGGCTACGCATCTATCCTCCAATGGCCGGTGACGGAAAACCGGCGAATGGCTGACAGATGCAGCTTTTGCGCCAGTCTTAGCCGCCGATGATCTTCATCACCGTAGCACCACCGGAAAAGGCCACCGGCTGCTTGTCGCCCAAGGCTTTGACCAGCAGTCCTTGCAAGGCTGGCAACGCCTGATGGCGCGGCTTGTCGAGCAGGTCGCCGATAAAGTGACGGTTAGTCGATGAAAGACAGCCATGCAGCCAGCCAGTAGAAGACAGGCGCAGGCGCGAACAGGTGCGGCAGAAGGGTACGCTTTCGTTGGCAATCACCCCGAAATACCCCTGCCCAGGGATCTGATAGCGCAGCGCAGTTGCATCCACCGGAGCATTGGCCTGCAAATACTCGTAACGCTCGCCGATCAGCTGCAGCAAGTGCTCAAGACTGACGAACTGCTGCAGGAAGGCATTGCTATCACGCGCCAGATGCCCCATGCGCATCAACTCAATGAAGCGCAGCTCAAAACCACGCGCCAGGCAGTATTCCAGCAACGGCAACACCTGATCGAAGTTCTGCCCACGCAGGGGCACCATATTGACCTTGATCTTCATCCCGGCAGCGCTGGCCTGCTCCATACCTTCAAGCACGGTAGCCAGGTCGCCACCCCGGGCAATGCGGCGAAAGGCATCGGCATCGAGGGTATCGAGGGAGACATTGAGTCGGCGGATGCCTGCCTCGCGCAGCAACGGCAGCTTGCGAGCCAATAGCTGACCATTGGTGGTCAGGCTGATTTCGTCCAACCCCAGCCCGGCAACGGATGTCAGAAAGGTTTCAAGCTTGGGGCTGACCAGCGGCTCACCGCCGGTCACGCGCAACCGCTCGATACCCGCCGCTTCGATCAGATAGGCCACGCCACGCGCCATGGCCTCGGCACTGAGCTCATCCTGGGCCGCCACCAGGCGCTTGCCGTCCGGTACGCAATAGGTGCAGGCATAGTTGCACGCAGCGGTAAGGCTGACGCGCAAGTTGCGAAAACGCCTGCCTTGGCGGTCGACGATCATGGGTGACTCCAGGATAGATGAATCGGGCCTGCAAAACCTGACTCAAAAATCAGGTTTTTGCAAGCCTCTTCCATCAGTATAGGCCTCAGGCCTTATCGCAGGAGGGTTGGCGCCCAACAGAGCCGGTCAGTTGCCGGCCACATCCGGGTCGCGCTTGCGCTTGTTGCCCATGCGCACGCCGATGTCCATCAGGAACTGGAAGAAGCCCTCCTGGTCTTCCAGCACGTTGCTCCAGAACGGCGAGTGGTACAGCGCCACGGCGCCATGTACCAGCGCCCAGGCAGCGCAGTAATGGAAGTACGGCGGCACGTCTTCAAGCTTGCCTTCGCTGATGCGGCCTTTGATCAACAAAGTCAGGCGGTCGAAGTTGGAGGCACGGATCTTGTGCAACTCCTCGACCATTTCCGGTACCTGGTTGCCCTTGACCACCTTTTCTTCGAGGCGATCGAACAAGCGGTAGCGCTGCGGATCGCGCATGCGGAATTCGAAGTAGGCACGCGACAGGGCTTCCTTGTCGCGGTCAACATCGGCAGAGTGCAACAGTTCGTTCAAATCGCGCTCGTAGTCGAGCATCAGGCGCAGGTAGATCTCCGCCTTGGATTTGAAATGCTTGTAGATCGTGCCTTTGCCGATACCCACTGCATCAGCGATCATCTCGACGGTGACGCTGTCTTCACCCTGTTCGAGAAACAGCTTGAGTGCGGTATCGAGAATTTCTTGCTCACGGCGACGAAACTCACGGACCTTACGAGGTTCTTTCTGCATAAGAAGGACTGGATCGAAATCGAAGCCGGTTATTATGCCTAACTTGCGCCAAAATGCACGGATCATCCGACCATGTCTATGTTTCTTGATGAGTTTGAACAGGCTCCAGGCCTTCGCTACTTGAACCATGCTGCCGTCGCACCGTGGCCGAAACGGGCCAGTCTGGCGGTCGCACGCTTTGCCGACGAAAACGTTTGGCTCGGCGCCCGGGACTATCCGTCCTGGATGAGCATGGAGCAGCGTCTGCGCGAGCGCCTGATGCGCCTGACCAACGCGCCTTCGACCGATGACATCGCCCTGGTCAAAAATACCTCCGAGGCACTTTCGTTCGTCGCCTTCGGACTGCCTTGGCAAGCCGGGGATCAGATCGTCATCAGTGATGAGGAATTCCCTTCCAACCGTATCGTCTGGGAAGCCTTGGCCGATCAGGGCGTAGAAGTGCTGCAGGTGAGCCTCAAGGGCCAGGATCCGGAGGCCGACCTGCTGGCCGCTTGCGGGCCACGCGTTCGCCTGCTGGCCATCAGTGCCGTGCAGTTTGCCAGCGGCTTGCGCCTGGATCTGGCGCGCCTTGGCCAAGGCTGTCGCGAACGCGATGTGCTGTTCTGCATCGACGCCATTCAACAACTGGGCGCCCTGCCCTTCGACGTGCAAGCCTACCAATGCGACTTCGCTATGGCCGATGGTCACAAGTGGATGCTCGGCCCTGAAGGCCTGGGGGTGTTCTATTGCCGTGCCGAAGTTCGCCCGCGCCTGAAGCTCAGCGAGTACGGCTGGCACATGCTTGAACACATGGGCGACTACACCCGCACCACCTGGGAACCGGCAAACAGCGCGCGGCGCTTTGAGTGCGGCAGCCCGAACATGCTCGGCGCCGCCGCGCTGGACGCCAGCCTGTCGCTGCTTGAAGAGGTGGGCATGACGCAGGTGGCTGCGCTTCTGGCAGAGCGCGTAGGCTGGCTGTATGACGGACTGGCGGCCATTCCCGGGGTTCGCCTGCATAGCCCGGAAGATCCGCAGCGCCGCTCCGGCATCGTCTCGTTCAGCATTGCCGGGCTGGATAACAACAACGTCCATCAACGCTTGAAAGGCGAACAGGTGGTTTGCATCACCCGTGGGCCTGGAGTGCGATTTTCGCCGCATTTCTACACGCCCAAGCTGATAATCGACGAAACCTTGGCATTGGTACGGCGGATCGCAGAGCGATGAGTGCTCAGCAGCCGCAGCCGTATTCCAAATCTGTTTAAAAAACGACCAGCAAGCGCTGGCAGCGCGCCAATCCTGACCAATACTTCAGGTGTTGGCGCGGCGCATCCCCCCAAGTGGCGCGCCGATAAAGGTGCCCAGGGACCGCGTACCTTTGTTTTACTCCTAATGGTCTTAACCCGGATTCACCCCCCAGAACCCGGGTTTTTTTTGCCTGCAATTTTTGTAGGAGCGGCGGTGCGGCGACCTGACTTGGCCTGCGAAGCTGTTTGACAGGTACACCGCTATCGCGGGGCAAGCCCGCTCCTACAAGCGTGCCAGCGGGAACAGGCGCTTGAAGTTGGCGGTGGTCTGCTCGGCCAGTTGTTCGTAGCGCTCACCGCGCACCATGGCGACAAACTCCGCAACCTCCCGAACATATTGCGGCAGGTTGGGTTTGCCACGGTGGGGAATGGGCGCCAGGTAAGGCGAATCGGTTTCCACCAGCAAACGATCGGCTGGCACTTGCCGGGCCACGTCACGCAAGGCATCGGCATTGCGGAAGGTAACGATGCCAGACAACGAAATGTAATAACCCAGATCGAGCGCTGCCTTGGCCATGTCCCAGTCTTCGGTGAAGCAATGCAACACCCCTGCCTGGCTCAAGTCGGCTTCGCGCAACAGCGCCAGGGTATCGGCGCGCGCCGCACGAGTGTGAATGATCACCGGCTTGCCGGTCACCTGGGCGGCCTGCAGGTGCAGGCGGAAGGAGTCTTGCTGCACCTCGGCCGCTTCCGGCTCGTAGTGATAATCCAGCCCGGTTTCACCGATGGCCACCACATGGGGATGCTCAAGCTCTTTGAGCAGCCACTCCAAAGGTGGCGCGCCGTCGGGTGTCAGGTCCAGCGGATGGATACCCACCGAGCAGTCGACATCGCTGTAACGCTCGCTCAGGTCCTTGACCGCTTTGGCGTTGTCGGCACTGACACCGATGCACAGGAAGTGGCCGACACCGCGGGCCCGGGCAGCTTCAAGGGCGGCATCCAACGAGCCCTGGTGAGCACTGAGATCGAGTCGGTCGAGGTGGCAATGGGAATCTACAAGCATGGGCACATGACAACGCTGAAAAAAGTAATAGGGACAGCTCAGCTCAACGCTGGCCAGGCAACATTGCCCAGGAGGCCAGCAACGCTTCGAGCAATAACACGCGGTTGAGGTTGGCTTTGCCCAGCACTTTCTGGCGCTGGGCGAGGATCCAGTCCTGGATGTCCAGCACCTTGCTCTGGGCACTTTTTTGCGCGAGGTACTGCACGACCTTGCGCATGTCGTTCAAGCCTAAACCTTCCTCGTCCTCGGTCAACTGGTAGCGCAGGACAAGGTTGGACCAGTCACAGAACCAATCGAACAACAGCAGCAAAGGAATAGCATTCCAGGCTTCAGCCAGCTGACTTGGAGACTGTTGCTGCTTGAGCAGTTTTTTCACCCCCTCGACCACCAACGCCCGCTGCTCACGCACGCCCTGGGCTTGCAGGCTGACGGCGGCCAGCGGCGAACCTGCGGCCAGAGCGAGCAGCTCAAGACGTTCCTGCTCGTCACACTCAGGCAGCGCCTTGCTCAGCCACGCCAGGCTTTGTGCGGCATCAGGCAACGGACAGGCCTGTTGCACGCAGCGACTCTTGATGGTCGGCAACAGACGGCTGGGCTGGTGGCTGACCAGTAGCAGCACTGTATTGCCAGAGGGTTCTTCCAGGCTTTTGAGCAAGGCGTTGGCCGCGTTGATGTTCATCGCCTCGACCGGTTCGATAAGCACTACCTTGCGCCCACCCAGTTGCGCGGTCTGCACCACGAAGGAAACCAGATCACGCACCTGGTCGACCTTGATCGGCTTGTCAGCCTCCTCCGGCTCCAGCACATAGTTGTCCGGGTGGCTGCCGGCGGCCAGCAACAGGCAGGATTTGCACTGCCCGCAGGCTTGCAGATCGTGCGGACGCTGGCACAGCAGCAAGGCCATCAGGCGCTCGGCCAAGGCCCGCTTGCCGATGCCTTGCGGCCCGTGCAGCAGGTAGGCGTGAGCATGCTGGGTACGCCCGGCCAGTTGTCGCCACACTGCCTGCTGCCAAGGGAAGGCCTCAGCCACGGCAGCGCTCCAGGATCTGCGGCAGCAAGGCATCCAGTGTTTGTTGCACCTGCGCCAGTGACTGCGAGGCATCAACCAGCGTGTATTGCTGCGGCGCGGCCTTGGCGCGCGCCAAGTAGGCCTGGCGTACCGCTTCGAAGAAGGCCTGACCTTCCTGCTCGAAACGGTCCAGACGACCACGAGCCGCGGCGCGGGACAAACCGACTTCCACCGGCAAATCGAAAACCAGGGTCAAATCAGGGCGCAGCTCGCCCTGAACGAACTGCTCCAGAGTGGCAATGCGCGCAACCGAAAGCCCACGACCGCCGCCCTGATAGGCATAGGTGGCGTCGGTAAAACGATCACACAGCACGACTGCACCGCGGGCCAACGCCGGGCGAATGACCTGCGCCAGGTGCTGGGCACGGGCAGCGAACACCAGCAACAGCTCGGTGTCGGCATCCATGCGCTCATCGCTGGGCGCCAGCAGCAATTCGCGGATCCGCTCGGCCAGTGGCGTGCCGCCGGGTTCGCGGGTCAGCACCACATCCACGCCGTGGGCGCGCAGGTAGTCGGCAAGGTACTCGCGGTTGGTGCTCTTGCCCGCGCCTTCGGGACCTTCCAGGGTGATAAACAAGCCGCTCACAGGCAGTCCTTACAGTGGTTCATTGCGAAGAGGATTCAGTGGCCGGAGCCGACGCTTCAGGCTCAGGGCTCGCCTCAGGGGCTTGCGGCGCCTGCGGCTCGGCCTCAGGTGCATCCTCGGATTCAGGTTCTGTTACCGGTGCCGGGCTGGAACGGTAATCGGCCCGGCGCTTGATCTGGTACTCGCGGACCGCCGAATTATGCGCATCCAGGTCGTCAGAGAAGATGTGGCTACCGTCACCGCGGGCAACAAAATACAGGCTGGTGCCCGGCGTTGGGTTCAACGCAGCGTGAATGGCTTCGCGGCCGACCATGGCAATCGGCGTCGGCGGCAAGCCGGCATTGGTGTAGGTATTGTAAGGCGTTGGCTCGCGCAGGTCGGCGCGGGTGATTTTGCCGTTGTAACGCTCACCCATACCGTAGATCACCGTAGGGTCGGTCTGCAGCAGCATGCCGATGCGCATACGCCGCACGAACACCCCGGCGATCTGACCGCGCTCTTGCGGCACCCCTGTCTCCTTCTCCACCAGGGACGCCATGATCAGCGCCTGGTACGGGTCACGATATGGCAGGTCAGCCGGGCGTTCAGCCCACTCCTTGGCCAGCACCTCGTCGAGTCGAGCATAGGCTTGCTGGAGGAACTCCACATCGCTCATGCCGCGTACAAAGCGGTAGGTGTCCGGGAAAAAGCGCCCTTCAGGGAAAACCCCGGGGTGGCCGAGCTTGTCCATCACCTCAGCATCGCTGAGGCCATCAAGGGTCTGTTTGATTTTTTCGTGCTTGGCCAGCGCCGAGCGTACCTGACGGAAATTCCAGCCCTCGACCAGGGTCAGGCTGTATTGCACGACGTCGCCACGGCGCCACACCTCAAACAGCTCGCGCACGGTCATGCCGGGGGTCATGCGGTACTCGCCGGTGTGCAATGGCACCCCAGCCATGTTGAAGCGCCAGTACAGGCGCAGCCAGAAGGCGTCGTCCAGCAGGCCTTGGCTTTCCATGCGGTAGAACATGCGATTGGGGTTGGTACCGGTGGGCACGTCGAGCAATTGCTCCTGGTTAACGTGCAAGGTCTGCTCAAGCGCTGAATTCACTTTCCAGGCCGAAAACCCCAACATCAGGCCTGCCAGGATCAATCCAGTTTCCAGCAGCACCAAGAATTTACGTCTCACTAATCAGGCATCCAGTAACGTACGGGCAATGGCCTGCAGTTTACGGGTGAGCGGGCCCGGCGACCAGTTCAGTGATGCAAATGCGCGCACAGGCCACACACCGTAGACACTGTTGCAGACGAAAACCTCATCAGCCTGCTCCAGGTCCTGCAGGGACAGATCGGTGATGCGCAACGTGATCCCGGCAATCGCCGCCTGCTCGATCAAGGCTGCACGCATGACCCCGGCCACACCACAACGGCTCAGGTCGGCCGTCAACAGTTCGCCTCCACGCACCAGAAACAGGTTACTGAAGACGCCTTCGACAATTCGCCCCGAAGTATCGCGCATCAAGCCTTCGGCACATTCAGCATCTTGCCACTCGGCACGCGCCAGTACCTGCTCGAGGCGGTTGAGGTGTTTGAGCCCGGCCAGTAACGGCTGCTCAGCAAGGCGCGTGCTACAAGCGAACAGACGAACACCGTGCTCGGCGTGCTGCAGCGGATAAGCGGGCAAAGGGCTGCCCTGAAGAATACGTCGCGCGGGCGCATCAGGCGCGGGCGCATAGCCGCGCTGGCTGTCACCACGCACAAGAATCAGTTTGAGCACGCCGTCACCCAGTGCACTGGCGTAACGGCATAGCTCGTCGCGAATCAGCACTGCATCGAGGCTGATCGCCAGGCGTTGGCAACCCAACGCCAGGCGCTCGAGATGATACTCGAGCAATGATGGCCGACCAGCCCTGACGGCGATGGTCTCGAACAGACCGTCGCCGTAGGTCAGCGCTCGACTGCGCAGGTTGACTGCATCCGCCGGCTGGCCATCAATCCAGCTGTGCATCACTCGGCAAACCGGCGGAACACCAGCGAGCCGTTGGTACCGCCAAAACCGAAGGAGTTGGACAGCACGACATCAATTGCCATATTGCGCGCCTCGTGTGGCACGAAATCCAGGTCGCAGCCCTGGTCCGGCTCATCGAGGTTGATGGTCGGCGGCGCCACTTGGCTGTTGATCGACAGCACGCTGAAAATCGCTTCTACCGCACCAGCAGCACCCAGCAGGTGGCCGGTCATCGACTTGGTCGAACTGACCGCCAGCTTGTAGGCATGCTCACCAAACACCGACTTGATGGCCGAAGCCTCAGCCAGGTCACCAGCCGGGGTCGAGGTGCCATGGGCGTTGATGTAGCTGACCTGATCAGCGTTCAGACCCGCATCGCGCAGGGCGTTGACCATGCAGCGTGCAGCACCGCTGCCGTCTTCTGGCGGCGAAGTCATGTGGTAGGCGTCGCCACTCATGCCAAAACCAACCAGCTCGGCATAGATGGTCGCGCCACGCGCCTTGGCGTGCTCGAGCTCTTCAAGCACCAGCGCACCCGCGCCGTCGGCGAGGACGAAACCGTCGCGGCCCTTGTCCCACGGACGGCTGGCACGGGTCGGGTCATCATTGCGGGTGGACAACGCGCGCGAAGCGCCGAATCCGCCCATACCCAGACCGCAGGCCGCCATTTCGGCACCACCGGCAATCATCACGTCGGCTTCACCGAAAGCGATGTTGCGCGCAGCCATACCGATACAGTGAGTACCTGTGGTGCAAGCCGTGGCGATAGCGTAATTAGGCCCCTGTACACCCAGGTGGATCGACAGGAAGCCAGAAATCATGTTGATGATCGAACCCGGCACGAAGAACGGCGAAATGCGCCGCGGGCCTTGCTCATGCAACGTCCGACTGGTTTCTTCGATGTTGGTCAGGCCACCGATACCCGAGCCCATGGCCACGCCAATGCGCTCGCGGTTGGCGTCGGTGACTTCCAGGCCGGCGTTACGCACTGCCTGAAAACCGGCCGCCAGGCCGTACTGAATGAACAGATCGAGCTTGCGAGCTTCCTTGGCCGATAGATACTGCTCAACCTCGAAGCCCTTTACCGAGCCGCCAAAACGGGTGGAGTAGGCAGACAGGTCCGTATGTTCAATCAGACCTATGCCACTGCGGCCAGCCAGAATGCCCTGCCAACTGCTCGGCACATCCGTGCCCAGTGGCGACAGCATACCCATACCGGTGACCACGACGCGTCTACGCGACACAGCACTCTCCTTATTCACATTGACTACATGTCTTGTAAAGAAAAAACCGCACGCCGGTTAAGGCAGTGCGGCTTTCTCATGACAAGAAGCGACGACTACAACGTCTTAAGCCTGGTGGCTGGTGACGTAGTCGATAGCAGCTTGAACAGTAGTGATCTTCTCGGCTTCTTCGTCAGGGATTTCGGTCTCGAATTCCTCTTCCAGAGCCATCACCAGCTCAACGGTGTCAAGGGAATCGGCACCCAGATCTTCGACGAAGGAAGCAGTGTTCACTACTTCTTCTTCTTTAACGCCCAGTTGCTCGGCGACGATTTTCTTGACGCGTTCTTCGATGGTGCTCATACCTTGTTTTCACTCCTAATGGACATATGTCAGGCAGCTGGCCGGTGTGTAAGTGTATAGAAAGACGTCCGCTTTTCAAGCGCAACACGCCTCGCCAGACCACACCTGCCAACCGACTAGAATCTGGTTGCAGCTTTATAACGGATTTTAGACAGCTCGTATGACATTTTTTTGAAGCAATCCGTCACATTAGTTTTACATATACATGCCGCCGTTGACCGGAATGGTCGCGCCAGTCACATAACCTGCGCCTTCAGAGGCCAGGAAAGCCACCACATTGGCGATCTCCTGAGCCTGGCCCAGACGACCCAGAGGAATCTGGGTCTGCAGCGCTTCGCGCTGGGCTTCTGGCAGTTCGCGGGTCATGTCGGTGTCGATGAAACCTGGCGTTACCGAGTTGACGGTGATCGCACGAGAGCCCACTTCACGCGCCAGAGCACGGCTGAAACCTTCCAGGCCAGCTTTGGCAGCAGCGTAGTTGACCTGGCCAACGTTACCCATGGCACCGACTACCGAGCCGATACTGATGATACGGCCCCAACGCGCCTTGGTCATGCCACGCAGCACGCCCTTGGACAGACGGTAGAGGCTGTTCAGGTTAGTGTCGATAACGTCGAACCACTCGTCGTCCTTCATGCGCAGCATGAGGTTGTCGCGGGTGATGCCGGCGTTGTTGACCAGAATGGTCGGCGCACCGAACTGCTCCTGGATTTTGGCCAGGGTGGCGGTAACCGACTCGTCGCTGGTGACGTTCAGTTCCAGGCCGGTACCGGTGATACCGTGCTCTTTGAGGGTCGCGGCGATGCGCTCGGCACCCGAGGCGGAGGTCGCAGTACCGATCACGGTAGCGCCCAGACGGCCCAGTTCCAGGGCGATAGCCTGGCCAATACCACGGCTGGCGCCGGTTACCAGTGCAACTTTACCTTGCAGGCTCATGCAAGCTTCTCCTAATTCAGGCCTGCGCCGCGAGGGTGGCGGCGAAAGCATCCGGGGTATTGAGGTTAGAGGTGTTGACGCCGTCGGCGCAGCGCTTGTTCAGGCCGGCCAGCACTTTGCCCGGGCCGCACTCGACCAGTTGCAGCGCGCCATTGGCCGCCAGCGTCTGTACGCACTCGACCCAGCGAACAGGCTTGTACAGCTGCTCCAGCAGGTCGCGCTTGAGGGTGTCCAGGTCAGCTGCAACGCCAGCACTGACGTTCTGAACCACCGGGATTTGCGGCGCTTCCCAGTCGATGGCATTGACCGACTCGGCGAAACGCTCGGCAGCCGGACGCATCAGCTCACAGTGCGATGGCACGCTCACCGGCAATGGCAGTGCGCGCTTGGCACCTTTGGCCTTGCAGGCTTCCATGGCGCGCTCGACAGCGGCCTTGGCACCGGCGATAACCACCTGGCCCGGCGAGTTGAAATTGACTGCGCTTACCACGTCGCCTTGAGCCGCTTCGGCGCAGATGGCAACGACGTCGGCGTCGTCCAGGCCAAGGATCGCCGCCATGGCGCCCTGCCCGGCCGGAACGGCCTCTTGCATGAGCTCACCACGGCGCTTGACCAGTTTGACTGCATCAGCCAGGGTCAGGCTGCCGGCGGCAACCAGCGCGCTGTATTCACCCAGGCTGTGGCCGGAGACAAACGCCGGACGCGCGCCACCTTCAGCCAGCCATAGGCGCCACAGGGCGATCGAGGCGGTGAGAATGGCCGGCTGGGTTTTGTCGGTTTGATTGAGTTGCTCTTCCGGACCGTTCTGGGTCAGCGCCCAAAGGTCATAGCCCAGAGCCTCGGAGGCCTCACGGAAGGTATCAATAATCAGTGGGTACTGAGCGCCCAGCTCGGCGAGCATGCCGAGGGACTGCGAACCTTGACCGGGAAAGACGAATGCGAGGGATGCAGACATTGAACAAGCCCCTAATGATCTTGTCGTCGGAAATGAAGTACTCAGCGCCAGGCTGAGCACAAGAAACTGAAGACTTGGATGGTAACGAGGACCAAGCGGTCACATTTAACCACTTCCTGAGGCAGATGCCTAAAGCAACAGATCTTCCAGACGCCCGTGCAGGCGCTGCGGCAGGTTCTCCTGGATCTCGATCAACGCCCGCTGGATGGCGCTCTGGAAGCCTTGCACGCCCGCCGAACCGTGGCTTTTGATAACAATGCCCTGCAACCCCAGGAAGCTTGCGCCATTATGCCGCGCGGGTGCCAGGTCGGCCTGCAGGCGCTTGAGCAGCGGCATGGCCACCGCCCCCGCCAGACGCGAAGCAACTCCACCCTTGAACAGCGCCTCGATGCGCGCCCCGATCATGGTCGCCAGGCCTTCACTGGATTTGAGCAGGATGTTGCCGACAAAACCGTCGCACACCACCACATCGGCTTCACCCCGGTACAGGCCATCGCCTTCGACGTAACCAATGTAGTTAAGCCCGCGCGCGTTCTGCAGCAGACTGGCCGCCAGCTTGACCTGCTGATTGCCCTTGATATCTTCGGTACCGACATTGAGCAGCGCCACCCGAGGCCGGGATATCCCCAGCGCTTGCGCCGCCACCGAACCCATCACCGCAAACTGGAAGAGGTTGTCCGCACTGCAATCGACATTGGCGCCCAGGTCCAGCAACTGACAGTAACCGGTCTGGGTGGGAATGGCCGCCACCATAGCCGGACGATCAATGCCCGGCAGGGTCTTGAGCACGTAACGCGACAGCGCCATTAGCGCGCCGGTATTGCCAGCACTCACGCAAGCCTGAACCTTGCCATCACGTAGTAATTCCAGAGCCACGCGCATAGACGAATCCGGCTTGCCACGTAATGCCTGGGAAGGTCGCTCATCCATGCCGATCACTTCGCTGGCAGCAACAATCTGCAGGCGCGCGCGATCCGCTGCCGACTGGCCAGCGATAAGCTCTTCAAGAAGGGAGGGTTGACCGACGAGGGTCAGGTGCAGCGAGGGAGTAGCTGAAAGGCAAGCAATACTTGCCTGAACAATGCTGCGGGGACCGAAGTCCCCGCCCATTGCGTCAATCGCGATGATCTGAGCGGACAAGGATTACTCGTCAGCGCCCTTGTCGATCACTTTGCGACCACGGTATACGCCTTCTGGCGATACGTGGTGACGCAGGTGTACTTCACCAGTGGTTTTCTCTACGGACAGAGCGTTTTCCGAGAGAGCGTCGTGCGAACGGCGCATGTCACGGGCAGAGCGGGATTTTTTGTTCTGCTGAACAGCCATAATTGATTAACTCCTAAACGTTTGGGTCACGCTTTAACTGCGCCAATACACTGAACGGGTTGGACCGTGTTACCTCGTCCTTGCTCGGTTCGGGCTCATCGGCGCCCGCCGGCTGCTGGCATTCTTCCGGATGATGAGCAGGCACGATCGGCAGGGCAAGCAAAAGCTCTTCCTCGACCAAGGCCTGCAGATCCAAAGGATCTTCGCCCAGTTCCAGCACGTCATAACCTTTCGGCAACGACTGGGTATTCGCACCCTCCTTCACCACGGCGTAAGTGCATTCGCTGTGGATCGGCAGGGTGACCAGCTCAAGACAACGCTGGCAAACCATCTTGACCTCGACGCTCAGGTCGGTGTGGATAACCACAGCCTTCTGCTCGTCTCGCTCAAAATCGAATTTAGCCTGCACCGTACCGACATTGTCGGAAAGCGGGTCGCAGAGTCTCTCCAAATCGGCGAGCTGCAGTGTTCCTTCGAGAGAAACGCCACGGTCGGCCAATTTGCGCGGGTCAACGTGAGGTGGAATCGGGTCATTCAACATAGGCGCAGCATTCTAGGGATGACCCCCGCCCCTGTCAAAGGAAATTCGGCTCCGTTCAGCATGTTAGAATCGTTTCACTTGCCCAGGAGTTTACCATGCTGCCTTTATTACTGGCTTCCAGCTCACCCTATCGGCGCGAATTGCTTGAACGCTTGCGCCTTCCTTTCAGCTGGGCCGCCCCTGATATTGACGAACAGCGCCTGCCCGAAGAGCCTGCTGCCGACCTGGTCAAACGCCTGGCCCGGGAAAAAGCCCAGGCCCTGGCTGGCAGCCACCCCGGCCACCTGATCATCGGTTCCGACCAGGTAGCGGTGCTTGGCGAGCAAATTCTCGGCAAACCGCACACCTTTGACCGCGCCTGCGAACAACTGCTCGCCGCCAGCGGCAACCATGTGACCTTTCTCACTGGCGTAGCACTGCTGAACAGCCAGACCGGCCACTGCCAAGTCGATTGCGTACCGTTCACGGTCTACATGCGCGAGCTGGAGCTGGCACGCATCGAACGCTACCTGCACGCCGAGGAGCCCTATGACTGCGCTGGCAGCTTCAAGGCCGAAGGCCTGGGTGTCAGCCTGTTTCAGAGCACCCACGGCGTCGATGCCACCAGCCTGGTCGGCCTGCCACTGATTCGCCTGGTAGACATGCTGCTCACCGAAGGTGTCGACCTGCCCTGAAATTCTCTGTAGGAGCGGGCTTGCCCCGCGATAGCGATTTAGCAGGAAGGACGCTATCGCGGGGCAAGCCCGCTCCCACACAGAAAGCAAAAAGCCGGCCACGAGGGCCGGCTTTTTCATCAAGCAACACTTCAGCGCAACGACGGCCCCTGAAAGCCCATCCACAGCGCCAGACGCTCGGCAATACTGGCACCCAGGCGCTTGGAGAAACGATCGAACGGCGACTCTTCGACGGTAAAGTCGACCAGCTCTTTCTCCCCAACCACTTCACGCGCCACGTAACCGGCACTACCCAGGCCATCCACCAGGCCCAACGCCAACGCCTGCTCACCAGACCAGATCAGACCACTGAACAGCTCAGGGTGCTCCTTATCCTTGAGACGATCGCCGCGACCTTGCTTGACGCTGGCAATGAATTGTTTATGCGTGGTCTCCAGCACACCCTGCCAGAACTCGGTTTCCTCAGGCTTTTGCGGCTGGAACGGATCGAGAAATGCCTTGTGCTCGCCAGCCGTATAAGTACGCCGCTCGACACCGAGTTTTTCCATCGTGCCGACAAAACCGTAACCAGCAGCCGTCACCCCAATGGAGCCAACCAGGCTGGCCTTGTCGGCATAAATCTGATCAGCAGCACTGGCGATGTAATAGGCACCAGAAGCACCCAGATCACTGATGACCGCATACAGTTTGATCTGCGGATATTCGGCGCGCAGGCGAAGAATTTCGTCGTAGATATAGCCCGACTGCACCGGGCTGCCGCCTGGGCTATTGATGCGCAGGATCACGGCCTTGGTTTTCGAGTCCTTGAACGCCTCGCGCAAGCCGCTGACGATATTGTCGGCACTGGCCGGCTCCTGATCGGCAATCATCCCACGCACCTCAACCAGCGCCGTGTGACTGACACTGCGGGAGGCGGCCTTGTCCACACCCATCAAGGGAGTGAACAGCGCGAGAATGCCAAACAGGTAGGCGAAGGTCAGCAGCTTGAAAAAAATCCCCCAGCGCCGCGCGCGACGCTGCTCCTGCACACCCGCCAGGAGGGTTTTTTCCAACAACTTCCAACTTTTCTGCTCTTCGTTGCTTTCGTTTTCTTCGGCGCGAGGCGCCTTCCATTCGTCAGCCATGCTCACCTACCCTGGAATTCCTGCCACAGGCGCCCGGCTCAGCCAGGCCTGCAACTGTGAAAAATGCTCAATACAGACCTGCGGCCCAAAGGCAGCCAACGCCTCCGAGGACATGGCCCCATAACTGACCGCCACCGAATGCATCCCAGCATGGCTGGCCATCAACAAATCGAAAGATGAATCACCCACCATCAAGGCACGCGCAGGCTCAACCTGACAATGGGCGAGAATTTCTTCAAGCATCTGCGGATGAGGCTTACCGCGGCTTTCGTCGGCCGCCCGAGTAATGTCGAAGTAATCCTGCCAACCATTGGCTCGCAACACGCGATCCAGACCGCGACGCGCCTTGCCCGTTGCCACAGCCAAACGATACCCCTGGGCTCGAAACACCTCCAGCGACTCCACCACCCCATCGAACAGTGGCGACGGCTGAGCGTCTAGCGCCATGTACACATCAGCATAGTGCTGACGGAACACCGCCACCTGCTCAGCATCCAGCTGTGGATAAAGTGTGCTGATGGCCTCGTTCAGCGCCAGTCCGATGATGCCTTTGACCGCCTCGTCAGCACAGGTCGGGTGACCTGCGCGACCCGCAGCCACATGCATGGACTCGACGATGCGCCCGATCGAATCTGCCAGGGTACCGTCCCAATCAAAGATCAGCAGGTCGTAATCACGCCGCACTCAAGCGCTCCACGGTTTTCTTCCACATCTCGTCGACCGGCGCCTCAAGCTTGAGTTCACCACCATCAGGCAGCGGCACGGTCAAGGCATAGGCGTGCAGGAACAAACGCTTGCCACCCAGCTCACGGATCTCACGGGTGAAATCTTCATCGCCGTATTTGCTGTCACCGGCGATGCAGTGCCCGGCATGCAAGGCATGTACACGGATCTGATGGGTACGACCAGTGATCGGCCGCGCTTCGACGATGGTGGCAAATTCACCAAAGCGACGCAGCACCCGGAAAATGGTCAACGCTTCCTTACCTTCGTCGTTGACCTCGACCATGCGCTCGCCCGAGCGCAAGTTACTCTTGAGCAATGGCGCATTGACCTGCTTTTTCGCCGTCGCCCAGTGACCACGGACCAGCGCCATATAGCGCTTGTCGACGCCATCACCGCGCAGCGCGGCATGCAGATGACGCAGCATGCTGCGTTTCTTGGCGATCATCAGCAGGCCAGAGGTGTCACGGTCCAGGCGATGGACCAGCTCCAGCTCCTTGGCATCCGGACGCATCTGACGAAAGGCTTCGATCACCCCGAAATTCAGGCCGCTGCCGCCGTGCACGGCAATGCCGGCCGGTTTGTTCAGCACGATCAGGGCCTTGTCTTCGTAGACAATCGCCGCCTCCAGGCGCTCAAGTAACCCCTGGGCCACCGGCACAGGTTCGTCGCGTTCCGGCAGACGAACGGGCGGCACGCGCACGATGTCACCGGCCTGCAGCTTGTACTCGGGCTTGATCCGCCCCTTGTTCACGCGCACTTCGCCTTTGCGCAAAATGCGGTAAATCAAGGTCTTGGGAACACCCTTGAGTGCTGTGATGAGGAAATTATCGATTCGTTGGCCGGCAAGTTCCGGCGCGACCTCGATCAGCTGGACGCCGGAGGTCGGGGGGGCATTAGTCGTCATTTGCCAATCATAACAATTTTTTATGGATTTGAAGCACTTAATGATTGCTGCTATAGTCGCGAACGCCGCCAAAAGCGGCTGGCCAGCGGACCCACGGCTTCTAGCCGGCCCTGACCGACGCAAAATCTTGAGGACGCGAGGCCGTCCGACGGGGTTTTCGCCAGTTTACTGAACTGCCTGGAATCGCCACCAGCGCCGTGCAGAGAAGACCGATAAAAACGACAAGAGCGGTGTATTGCCCTCCCCCTGATGTTTTTTTCGATGCCACTCTGTCAGTGCCGTCAATTTCACGCAGCCATGGCGAAGGCTTCGGAAATACCAGCCTTGGACATAAAAGGCGCGGGCTCCCGTATTGGAGCTGGCGATAAATGCAACCCGTTGCGGATTCAGCGCGCGGCAGCACCCGAATTATCAGGGATACGTGTAGGGTGGAGATGCACAACCGTCGGACCGTGTAGTACTGCGTCCAGTCCAGCGGCCTTTTGGCCAGGCGACCGGACCCGGTCTTGATCAAGATGCCCCTGGGGTGTCCACGGCCGAAGGCTGATTCCTCCTCCTGACTGAGTGCATTTGACACCACAGCAAGCAGGACGCGTTGTCGCGACTTCGGCAGTACTGGGTTACCAGTCTGGTTCGACAGTCGCTGGACACGGGGGTGGCCCGCCACCCCTTGCGCACCTGACACCGACCGTGAGAAGTCGTGTGTGCCGAACGCCGTTTCCGGCAGCCCGGAAACCGACGGTATTACATGAAAAGAATGCTGATTAACGCGACTCAACCCGAAGAGTTGCGTGTAGCTCTGGTGGACGGCCAACGTCTCTACGACCTGGACATCGAGTCCGGTGCGCGTGAGCAGAAGAAGGCCAACATCTACAAAGGCCGGATTACCCGGATCGAACCTAGCCTGGAAGCCGCATTCGTCGACTTCGGCTCCGAGCGTCATGGCTTTCTGCCGCTGAAAGAAATCTCCCGCGAATACTTCAAGAAGTCCCCGGAAGGCCGGGTGAACATCAAGGAAGTGCTCAGCGAAGGCCAGGAAGTCATCGTCCAGGTCGAGAAAGAAGAGCGCGGCAACAAGGGCGCAGCCCTGACCACCTTCATCAGCCTGGCCGGCCGCTACCTGGTGCTGATGCCCAACAACCCGCGTGCCGGTGGCATCTCCCGTCGTATCGAAGGCGAAGAGCGCAATGAACTGCGCGAAGCCCTGAACGGCCTGGTTGCCCCTGCCGACATGGGCCTGATCGTTCGCACTGCCGGCCTTGGCCGCAGCAGCGAAGAAATGCAATGGGACCTGGACTACCTGCTGCAGCTCTGGACTGCGATCAAGGAAGCCTCCCAGGACCGCGCTGCGCCTTTCCTGATCTACCAGGAAAGCAACGTCATCATCCGCGCTATCCGCGACTACCTGCGCCAGGACATCGGCGAAGTGCTGATCGACAGCATCGATGCCCAGGAAGAAGCCCTGACCTTCATCCGCCAGGTCATGCCGCAGTACGCCAGCAAGATCAAGCTGTATGAAGACAGCGTTCCGCTGTTCAACCGCTTCCAGATCGAAAGCCAGATCGAAACCGCCTTCCAGCGCGTAGTCGACCTGCCGTCCGGCGGCTCGATCGTCATCGATCCAACCGAAGCCCTGGTGTCTATCGACATCAACTCGGCGCGCGCCACCAAAGGCAGCGACATCGAAGAAACCGCCCTGCAGACCAACCTGGAAGCGGCTGAGGAAATCGCCCGCCAGCTGCGCCTGCGTGACATCGGTGGCCTGATCGTCATCGACTTCATCGACATGACCCCAGCTAAAAACCAGCGCGCGGTCGAAGAGAAAGTCCGTGAGTGCCTGGAAGCTGACCGTGCTCGCGTACAGGTCGGTCGTATCTCGCGCTTCGGCCTGCTGGAAATGTCCCGTCAGCGCCTGCGTCCTTCCCTGGGCGAAAGCAGCGGCATCGTCTGCCCACGCTGCAGCGGCACCGGCATCATCCGTGACGTCGAATCGCTGTCGCTGGCCATTCTGCGCCTGATCGAAGAAGAAGCCCTGAAAGACCGCACCGCTGAAGTTCGCGCCCAAGTGCCGATTCCGGTTGCCGCCTTCCTGCTCAACGAAAAACGCAACTCGATCACCAAGATCGAACTGCGCACCCGGGCCCGTATCGTCATCCTGCCGAACGATCACCTGGAGACCCCGCATTTCGAAGTCCAGCGCCTGCGCGACGACAGCCCGGAAGCACTGAGCAGCCAATCCAGCTACGAAATCGCTGCCACTGAGGCGGAAGAAGCCCAACCGGCTGCAGCCACCCGCACCCTGGTACGCCAGGAAGCGGCGGTCAAAACTGCACCAGCTCGCGCCAACGCCCCAGTGCCAACCACACAGGAGCAACCTGCAGCACCCGTACACGTTGCTCCAGAGCCAAGCCTGTTCAAAGGTCTGGTGAAATCGCTGGTCAGCCTGTTTGCCGGCAAGGAAGAACCTGCCGCCACTCCAGTGGTTGCCGAAAAGCCGGCCACCGAGCGCCCGCAGCGCAACGAAGAGCGTCGTAACGGTCGCCAGCAGAGCCGCAACCGTAACGGTCGTCGCGACGAAGAGCGCAAGCCTCGCGAAGAACGTGCACCACGTGAAGAGCGCCAACCACGCGAAGCCCGCGAAGAAACCCAGGCCCGCGAAGAGCGCGCCCCACGCCAGCCGCGCGAAGAGCGTCAGCCTCGCGCCCCGCGTGAAGATCGCCGCACGCGTGAAGAGCGCCCGGTCCGCGAACTGCGTGAGCCACTGGATGCTGCTCCAGCAGTACGCGAAGAGCGTCCTGAGCGCGCACCGCGTGAAGAGCGTCAGCCGCGTGAAGAGCGTGTAGTGCGTGAAGAACGTGCACCACGCGAAGAGCGTGCACCGCGTGAAGAACGTGCCCCACGTGAAGAACGTGCACCGCGTGAAGAACGCGCCCCACGTGAAGAGCGTCAACCACGCCCGCCACGCGAAGAGCGCCAGCCTCGTCCAGCCGAAGCAACTGCTGAAGCGACCGACGAGCAACTGCCAAACGAAGAACTGCTGCAGGATGACAACCAGGAAGGCACCGAAGGCGAACGCCCACGTCGCCGCTCCCGCGGTCAGCGTCGTCGCAGCAACCGCCGCGAGCGTCAGCGTGATGCCAACGGTGACGTCGTCGAAGGCGCCGAAGACGCTACCGAGGAAGGCAACGAGCCATCGGGCGCTGAACTGGCCGCTGGTCTTGCCGTAACCGCCGCTGTTGCTACCATCAACATCAGCGCTGAAGCCGAAGCTCAAGCCAACGTTCAAGCTGAACGCGCCACCGCAGCCGTTGAACAGACTGCCCCGGTAGCCGCTCCAGCACCTGCCGAAGCGGTCGTCGCTGAAGCTGTTGAGGTCGTTGAATCCACCCAGCCGATCGCTGTCGAGCCTGCCGTGGTTGAAGCACAACAGCCTGTGGTTGCTGAAGAAGTTGCCATCGCCCCTGTGGTCGAGCAGCCAATCAGCGAACCGGTGGCAGTGGTCGAAGCGAGCATCGAGCCGATTGTCGAGGTTGCCCCGCAGCCCGTCGCTGAAGCACCGGTTGCTGTTGCGGTTGTTGCCGAGCCAGTGGTTGAAGCCCCACGCGAGCCAGAAGTTGTTCAGGCTCCAGTGGTTGAGGCTGAAGCCGTTGCACCGGTAGTTGCCGAGCCAGCACCAGTGGTTGCAGAGCCTGCCCAGGCTGCCGAACCGGTTGCAGTAGAAGCCCCGGTGGTCATGCTGCCAAATGGTCGTGCACCTAACGATCCTCGTGAAGTGCGCCGTCGCAAGCGTGAAGCTGAAGCAGCCGCTGCTGCTGCCGCAGCTGAAGCCTCGGAAACCGCAGAAGAGCAAAAGCCGCTCGTCTAAGGTCCAGGCAATAAAAAGCCCCGCCAGGTAGCTGGCGGGGCTTTTTTGTGTCTGTAGGAGCGGGCTTGCCCCGCGATGCGATCTATCAGTGATAACGCATCGCGGGGCAAGCCCGCTCCTACAGGCAGTCAGTAAAGGTTGGGTTCCATTTCCAGGCTTACGCCAAAACGCTCAAGAATATCGGCCTGGATTTTCTGCGCCAGCTGATGCAACTGCCCACCCGTGGCCTGGCCATAGTTGACCAACACCAACGACTGCAAGCGGTGTACCCCAGCATCACCATCACGGTAGCCCTTCCACCCGGCCTGCTCGATCAGCCAACCAGCGGCCAGCTTCACTTGCCCATCAGCCTGTGGATAAGCCACCAGCCCCGGATGCTGCGCACGAATCTGCTCCGCCAGCACGCTTGCCACCACCGGGTTCTTGAAGAAGCTCCCGGCATTACCCAAGTCCGCTGGGTCTGGCAGTTTCTCCCGGCGAATGCTACAGATCGCATCGCTGACATTCTGCGCCGTCGGCTGGCTAATACCCTGCTCGCTCAGACGCTGGCGCACCGGCCCATAGTCCAGGTGTGCGTGCATCACGCGGCTCAAAGCAAAACGCACCCGCAGAATCAACCAACGACCTGGATGCTGCTTGAACACACTGTCACGGTAGGCAAACTGGCATTCATCCAGATCGAAGTCACGCAGCGCGCCGGTCTGCCGATCCAGCGCAGTCAGCCCGGCAAACACATCCTTGATCTCGACGCCGTAAGCGCCAATGTTCTGCATCGGCGCCGCACCGACAGTACCGGGAATCAAGCTGAGGTTCTCCAGCCCCGACAAACCCTGGGCCAGGCTCCACTGCACGAACGGATGCCAAGGCTCCCCTGCCTCGGCTTCTACAATCACCCGCTGGCCGTCATCACTCAGAATACGCAGGCCACTGCTGGCCATGCGCATCACCAACGCCTGCACGTCGGCGGTCAGCAACAGATTGCTGCCACCACCGATGACCAGCACAGGTACATCCTGCGATTTCGCCTGTGTCAGCGCCTGACGAACATCTTCATCATTGTGCGCCTCGGTGAAGTAGCGTGCCCTGACATCAATGCCGAAGGTGTTGTACGGCTTGAGCGATACCTGCTCCTGCCACTGAGCACTCATAAGCGTCCCTTGAGTTCGACGACCAATCGCTGGCAAGCCGCCTCGATCAGGTCTAGCACCTGCTCAAAGCCCTGCTCACCGCCGTAGTAAGGATCCGGCACTTCATCCAACGGGCCTTCATAGCGGCGCAGGAACAAGTCCAGCTCGGCCTTGGCACCTGCAGGCTGCATGGCGCGCAGGTGGCCAAGGTTGCTTTTGTCCATGGCCAGGATCAGGTCATAGTCGTTGAAGTGTTTGGCTTCAACCTGCTGGGCACGCTGCTGCGACAGGTCGTAACCGCGCAATTGCGCGGCGCGACGAGTGCGGCTGTCAGGCTGCTTGCCCACATGCCAGTCGCCGGTTCCGGCCGAGGCCACTTCGACCAAACCCTCCAGGCCTTGGGCCTGCAGTTGATGGCGCAACACACCTTCAGCAGTCGGAGAGCGACAGATATTACCCAGGCACACAAACAGAACCCGCATCAGGCCTCCAGAATGCGCCGGACGCGCTCGAGGTCTTCAGGGGTATCGACTCCCACCGGTGGCGCCTCGATGGCGTCGGCAACATGGATACGCACGCCATGCCAGAGCGCTCGCAGCTGCTCCAACGATTCGGTGCGCTCCAACCAGCACGGCCCCCAACCGACGAAGTCTTGTAGAAAGCCGGCACGGTAAGCATACATGCCGATATGACGACGATAGGGCACACCTTCCGGCAGCATGTCTCGCTGCTGGGCGAATACATCCCGCGCCCAGGGCAACGGTGCACGACTGAAGGTCAACGCCAGACCGTTACAATCGCTGACCACCTTAACGGCATTGGGATTGAACACTGCAGTGACATCGCTGATCGGCTCGGCCAAGGTAGCGATCCCGGCCTCAGGATGCGCGGCCAGGTTCGCCGCCACCTGATCGATGATGACCGGTGGAATCAGCGGTTCATCGCCCTGGACATTGACGACAATGGCATCCGCCGCCAAGCCGAGTTTGCTGGCCACTTCGGCCAGGCGATCGGTGCCTGAATCATGATCTTCACGGGTCATCAGCACTTGCGCGCCGAACGACTCGCAGACCTGGTAAATACCGGCGTCGTCGGTGGCAATCACCACACGACTGGCGCTGCTCTTGCGCGCCTGCTCCCAGACATGCTGGATCATCGGCTTACCGGCAATCATCAGCAACGGCTTGCCCGGCAGGCGGGTAGACGCCAACCGCGCAGGAATCACCACAGTGAAGGTCAGGCTCATTTATCCAGGCGCTCTTCATCGCTCAAGGTGCGCGCTTCGCTTTCGAGCATCACCGGAATGCCATCGCGGATCGGATAGGCCAGGCCGGCGCCCTTGCTGATCAACTCGGTCTTGTCGGCACTGAGCTTGAGTGGGCCTTTGGTGATTGGGCAGGCGAGGATGTCGAGCAATTTGGTGTCCATGGGTATTCCTCAGGCCAGGGGCCGGAAAAAGAAAAGAATCAGGGCTTCGATGATCTCTGTAACAGTCGCTCAAGCTGGCCATCCAGCCAGGCCACAAAGGCCGGCGAAGGCACAGCGTCAACCGCCAGATACCACCAGTCATCGGCAGCAAAGGCACGGCATTTGACTGCGTCCTTTTCGGTCATGACCAGCGGTAGCGCCGGGCTGAAGCTCAGGGCCCGGGCACTGTACTCGGCATGATCGGCAAAAGGATGCGGCACAGGCCGCCATTTTAGCCCCTGCAGGGTATTGAAGAAACGTTGTGGATTACCGATTCCGGCAACCGCATGCAGCGCCTGGCCTGCCGGAAAGTGCTCAAGACCGGCACGCTCTCCGGTGCGCAGGTTGATCAGCGCGGTAGGCTTGAGGGCAAAGGCAAAACCATCGTCGCGATCAGCCAAGGCACCGTTGTAGAGCAGCGCATCGACCGCCTGCAAACGCTCCACCGGCTCGCGCAGCGGCCCGGCCGGCAGGCAACGGCGATTGCCCAGACCACGGGCCGCATCAACCAGTACCAGCTCCAAGTCACGCGCCAGGCGATAGTGCTGCATGCCATCGTCACAGAGAATCAGGTCAAGGGTTTCGCTGGCCAGCAATGCTTGTACAGCGCGTGAGCGGTCCGGATCGATCATCAACGGCACACCGCTACGCTGCACGATCAACAGCGGTTCATCGCCGGCCTCGGCCGCAGCTTGATCAGCCCGCACCCGCCAGGGCAACTGCGGCGGCTTGGCGCCGTAACCACGACTGACCACACCGACGCGCAGACCTTGCTGGCGACAATGTTCGATCAGCCAGAGAATCATCGGCGTCTTGCCCGTGCCGCCGACGGTGATGTTGCCGACCACGATCACTGGCACCGGCGCACGGTAACTGGCGCTCTCCCCGCTGAGAAAACGCTCCCGTTTGCGTAGCACTACGCGGCGATAGAGGGCCTCCAGCGGGCGCAACAGCGCCAACGCCGGATGCCCGTTGTACCAAGCATTGAGTAAACGGTCAGCCAAGGCCATCAAGGGGTCCCCTGAGCAGCCTCGACCGTGGTCATGCGCAACTGGCTGAAACCGAGCTTGCCGGCCGCATCCATGGCAGTCACCACCGCCTGGTGCGGGGTCTTGCCGTCGGCGCTGATCGACAACGGCAGTTTGGTATCACCGGCAGATTCTTTCTGCAGGGCTTCGATCAAGGTGGCCAGATCGCTCTTGGGCAGCAAGTTGTTGTTCAGCGAGTAGACGCCCTCGGCGCTGATGGTGATCTCCAGCTGCTTGAGCTCGCTGTCAGGGGCTGGAGCACCACTGACCGACTCTGGCAGCTCAACGCGCAACTGGGTTTCTCGGGTAAAGGTAGTGGTCACCACGAAAAACAGCAGCAGGATGAACACGACGTCGATCAATGACGCCAGGTTGATATCCACGGTCTCCCGTGGCTTGCGCCGAAACTTCACGCCTTGCCTCCGGCCAGATCGACATCACGGTCGCCCTGCACCACTTCAACCAGTTTGATTGCCTCTTGCTCCATGCCAACCACCAGCTCGTCGATACGGCGCTGCAGGAAGCGGTGGAAGAATACCGCTGGAATACCCACCATCAGGCCTGCAGCGGTGGTGATCAGGGCCTTGGAGATACCCCCGGCCAGCACAGCGGCATTGGCGCTCATGCCGGTGCCCATGAACGCGCTGAAAATGTCGATCATCCCCAGCACCGTACCCAACAACCCCAGCAAAGGAGCCATCGCAGCAATGGTGCCGAGGGCGTTGATATAGCGCTCAAGCTCATGAATGACCCGGGCGGCGGCCTCTTCAATGCACTCTTTCATGATCTCGCGACCATGACGGGAGTTGGCCAGACCAGCTGCCAGAATCTCACCCAGCGGCGAATCGGCGCGCAGGGCCTTGAGCTTGTCGTTGGTCAGCTGTTTGTCTTTGATCCACATCCACACCTGGCCCAGCAGGTGCGGTGGAGTGACCCGGCTGGCGCGCAAAGTCCAGAGACGCTCGGCGACGATAGCCATGGCAGCGATGGAGCTCAGAATGATCGGCAGCATCATCCAACCACCGGACTTGACCAATTCCCACACAGTTAGCATCCCCTTGAAAAAGTCCGCCACTCTACCATAGGACCCTTGGGCACTCATCTGCCGAAGGTCGTCAACTGCGCTCACGCCAGAAGCGCCGCTGGCTACGCTGCCCCTGCGGCTCGCCGAAAGCCCCCAGGCGCAAGCGCACAGCGCCCTGCTCCGCACTGTCGAACACCTCGATACCATTAGTCCGGTAACGCGTCATAACCTCGGCATGCGGGTGCCCGAAGGCGTTGTAACGCCCCCTGGAAATCAGCACACCGCGGGGTGCCGTGGCCGCCAGCAAAGCCTGGCTGGATGAGGTACGGCTGCCATGATGCGGCGCCTGCAGCCAGTCGACCCGAGTGGCCTGCCAGTCGTTGATCCAGGCCCGCTCGCCCTTGGCATCGAGGTCACCAGTAAGCAACAGGCGTTCGCCTCCCGCTTCCACCAACAGCACACAGGACCCTTGATTACTGTCGCCAGCGCCCAGCCACTGCCAGAGCGAAAAATCGACGCCATCCCATTGCCAACGCTCACCACTCACGCAAGGTTGGGCGTGCAGCGCTGGCGCCAGCTTCGCGACTTCGCCGCCCTGAACCCGACGCATCGGCAGCCCACGCTTGAGCGCCATCGCCCCACCGGCATGATCGGCGTCGGCATGACTAAGGAGCATCAGATCAACCTCTTTCACCCCCAATTTGTGCAAGGTCGGCAACACCACCCGCTCCCCCAGGTCGTGATCGGCTAGCGCAGGCCCGGCGTCATACAGCAGCGTGTGATTGCGAGTACGCAGCACGTAGGCCTGGCCCTGGCCAACATCCAGTTGCCAGACATCCAACTGACCATGATCAATACGCTCGCGAGGGGCAAACACGGCCAGCAGTAGCAGAGGCCAGCCCAGCACACGCATGGGCAACCCCGAAGGCAGCAACAGCAGGATCGCACCCAGACACAGCAACAGCCACACCTGCCAGGCTAACGGCTCCGGCACCCAGGCGGGTTGCCACTGTGCCAGATAGGTCAACACGCTGAACAATGCGTCGAGCAACCCACCCGCCAGCCAGAGCAACCCGACTCCAAGCATAGGGACGGGCAGCGTCACAGCGCCCAGCAACGCCAGAGGCAACACCAACAGGCTCAACCAGGGCACGGCAAACAGGTTGGCCAGCGGCGCGCTGAGACTGACAGGCAACCCCAGGGCGATGAGCACCGGCAGCAAGCCCAGAGCGATCAACCACTGCGCTCGGCCCCACGCCCGCCAAGGACTCCAAGCCCCCAGACGGCCACTGAAGGTAAACAGCAGCACGGCAACCGCGGCGAACGACAACCAGAAGCCCGGCAGCAAACTGGCCAGCGGCTCCCACAACAGCACAGCGTTGAGCGCCAGCAGCAACGGCACGCCCACTCCCAGGTGGCGATAGCGCAAACGCCACAGCAGCACCACCGCCAGCATCACGCAGGCACGCTGTACTGGCACCTGGAAACCGGCCAGCAAACCGTAGGCCAAGGCTGACAGAAAGGCTGCAGCACACGCACAGGGCAGCCAAGGTAAAACCCGAGGCCAGGCACCGAGGCGGGCCAGGCCTGCAATCAAGCCATAGACCAGGCCGGCCAGCAGCCCGATATGCTGCCCGGAGATCACCAACAAATGCACGGTGCCAGTCGCCTGCAGCACTTGCCAGCTGTCTCGCGTCAAACCAGCGCCATCGCCCAACACCAGCGCGACCAGCTCGGCCTCTCGCCCTTGACTATCCACACTCAGCAAGCGCTGGCGCACCGAGTCGCGCCAGGCACCCTGGGCAGGCGCTTGCAACGTGCCGGCTTTGACACTACCGGTAGCGCCGATGCGCCGCGCCAGCAAGGCCGCCTCGCGGTCCGGACCATGGGGATTGAGCAAGCCATGCGGGCGTTTGAGGGTAACCGCCAGCCGCCATCGTTCGCCGCTGTTGATCTCAGGCCCGGCAAACCAGCTGAGTTGCAGGCGTTGCGGCAACTGGGCACGGCGTGACTGCGCGGCGTCGATTTCGAACTGCACCGACCGGCCAGTTTGCCGGGGTAAGCCAACCACCCGCCCCTCCAGCCACAGCGTGCGACCATCGAGCGCTGGCGCCAGACGATCATCCAGTGCCTGCTGCGCCGACAGACACGCCCAGCTTAGGCCCAACAGAAACAAGCCCAGCGCACGCGTGCGCCAGAACAAACAAATCACCCCGACCAGCGCCATCAACACGATCATCCCGACCGATGGCAACGCCGGTAAAACACGCAGGCTCAGCAAGCCCAGTGCCAGCGCCACCATCCCTGTGCGCATGGTTTGAAGCTCCAGAAAAATTTCCCTTCCTGAGGCTTAGATCAGCGTGGGCGACTGCTCACTCAATAATTGTCACAAAGTCTGTAATGGGGGCTTTTTAGATTCGGTGCATACTTGCCCCCTTCACCCAGTCGAGAGCCTACATGCCGCGTCGTCTCTTCAAACGCTACATGCCCGACCCGACCAGCATCAGGGAACACAAATCCTTACGCTTTCTCGGCCGGCTGCTGCACGACCCCAACCTCTGGCACCTGAATCGGCATTCGGTGGCGCGAGCCATGGCGGTAGGCCTGTTCGCCGCGTTCATTCCGGTGCCGATGCAGATGTTGCTGGCCGCCAGCCTGGCCGTCATGGTGCGTGGCAACATGCCGATAGCCGTCAGTCTGGTGTGGCTGACCAACCCGTTCACCATGCCGCCGGTGTTCTACTGCACCTACCAGATGGGCGCCTGGCTGATGCAGGTGCCGCCCAGAACCCTGCCAGAAGAACTGACATTCGAGTGGATCACCGGCGAGCTGTCGACCCTGTGGCAGCCGTTCCTGCTCGGCTCGGTGGTGTGCGGCCTGCTGCTCGGTGCCCTGGCCTACTGCCTGACCATGCTCTACTGGCGCTGGTGGGTAGGCCGGCAATGGCACCGGCGCAAGCAAAAGCTGTCAGCTACGCATTCCACGCCCACTGACCAGTAGGCGTACGCAACCCAGGTACAGCACCGCCGTGGCCACCAGCATGAAGGTGATGGCCACGCCGATGCGAATGTCCGACACACCGAGAATGCCGTAGCGGAACGAGTTGACCATGTGCAGCACCGGGTTGGCCAACGACACTGTCTGCCAGAACGGCGGCAACAGGTTGATCGAGTAGAACACCCCGCCCAGGTAGGTCAGCGGTGTCAGGACGAAGGTCGGAATGATCGAGATATCGTCAAAGTTGCGCGCGAACACCGCGTTGATGAAGCCCAACAGCGAGAAGATCGTTGCGGTCAACAACACCACCAGAACGGTCACACCCAGGTGATGGACCTGCAGGTGAGTGAAGAACAGCGACAGAATGGTAACGATCACCCCCACTGCCAGCCCACGCAGAACACCACCGAGGGTGTAACCGATCAAAATCGTATGCGGCGATACCGGCGACACCATCAGCTCTTCGATCGAGCGCTGAAACTTGCTGCCGAAGAAACTCGACACCACGTTGCCATAGGAGTTGGTGATCACCGACATCATGATCAGCCCCGGCACGATGTACTCCATGTAAGTGAAGCCACCCATGTCGCCAATCTGCCGACCGATCAGGTTACCGAAGATCACGAAGTACAGGACCATGGTGATCGCCGGCGGCAGCAAGGTTTGCGGCCAGATCCGAGTGAAACGACGTACTTCGCGATAAACAATGGTATTGAGGGCAACCAGGTTGGCGCTCAGCTCAGAACTCATACCGCCACCTTCGCCAGGTTTTTCTCAACCAAAGACACAAACAACTCCTCAAGACGGTTGCTCTTGTTACGCAGGCTTTGCACTTCGATGTTCTGCAGGGCCAATTGGCCGAACAACGCCGTGATCCCCACATCCTTGTCCACTTGTACCTCCAGGGTGTGCGGGCTGATCAACCGGCACGGATAGCCCACCAGGGTTGGCGCCTGAGGCAGGTCTTGCTTGAGGTCGAGCAGGAACGTCTCGACATGCAGCTTGCTCAACAGCGCGCGCATGCTGGTGTTTTCAACGATGGTGCCGTGGTCGATGATGCCGATGTGTCGGCACAGCTGCTCGGCTTCTTCCAGGTAATGGGTGGTGAGAATGATGGTGATGCCCTGCTGGTTCAGCTCGGTGAGAAAGCTCCACATCGAGCGGCGCAGTTCGATATCCACACCGGCAGTCGGCTCATCGAGAATCAGCAAACGCGGCTCGTGGATCAGCGCCCGGGCAATCATCAAGCGCCGCTTCATGCCACCCGACAACGAACGCGACGGCACATCGCGCTTGTCCCACAGTCCGAGCTGGGTCAGGTATTTTTCGGCGCGTTCTTTGGCCACCTTGGCCGGAATACCGTAGTAACCGGCCTGAGTCACGACAATGTCGAAAGTCTTTTCGAACTGGTTGAAGTTGAACTCCTGCGGCACCACGCCAATGCTGCGCTTGAGCGCTGCAGGCTGACGGTCAAGATCGTGACCGAAGATGCTCACGGTGCCACTGGTCTTGTTGACCAGCGTCGAAAGAATGCCAATGGTGGTGGATTTACCCGCACCATTGGGGCCGAGCAAGGCAAAGAAGTCACCCTCGGCGACGTCCAGATCAATGCCCTTGAGGGCCTGGAAACCGTTGCCGTAGGTTTTGGTTAGCTGCCTTATGGACAGAGCAGAACTCATAGCGGGTCGCGTACCAGTGTGAGGGGTTCAAGACGCGACCGAGCAGGCCGATCGCAGTGAATATGGCCATGGTGCGTGCCCAGGCCATACAAGTACAGTCATGTGTATCGATAATAACTATCAGCTTAACCGTAGTGATCAGGTCAGTGCAGTCATCACCGCCGCCTGGAATGCCGGCCGCTCCTGCAAGCGCTCGTACCAGGCGCGCAAATGGCGCATTTCGGGGCGCTCGATGGGCATTTCGAACCAGGCATAGGCGAAACAGCCCAGGGGGATGTCGCCCATGCCCAGGGACTTACCAGACAGATAAGGCTGGTGCGCCAGGGCCTGGTCAGCAATCGACAACAATTGCGCGCAGGTCTTGTGCGCGGCATTGATCGCGACCCAATCCTGCTGCTCGGCAGGGGTGCGCAGAATACCCCAGAACAGCGGGCGAAACGGTGCCGCCAGCGACGAGGTGACCCAATCCATCCACTTGTCCGCTTCGGCGCGCTGACGTGGGTTGCCGGCATACCAACCATCCTCGGCCCCATACTCGGCCGACAGATAGCGCACGATGGCGTTGGACTCCCAGAGCACCAGCCCCTGATCTTCGATCATCGGCACCAGGCCATTGGGGTTCAGCGCCCGGTATTGCGGCTCATTGACCAGGCCGAAGGCGCCACCAGCATCAATCGCCTCATACTCAAGCCCCAACTCTTCGGCGCACCACAGCACTTTCCTGACATTGGTCGAATTCTTCCGTCCCCAGATCTTGAGCATAACGTCGTCCTGATGAATGAGCGGCCGCCCAGTCTACCCCAGACTCCGGCCCTGACAATCGCCCACAGCCTATGGCGAACTCCTGCTGCCACAACCTGTCACTGTTCTGACAAGCCGAACATCGGATGCCGTCTAAGCTCTGATGGACTGCAAAATGCCCTGAGGTTTCACGGAGGAATGAACATGTTGCTGTTGTGGTTAGTCGTTCTGGTGATCGGTGCCGCCTACCTTGCCCACCGACGCATCGCCGCCCTACCCGCACTGGCCCTGATTGCGCTGTATCTGGTGCTGATGGGGATTTTCAGCCACGCGCCGGGTTGGCTACTGACGATTTTCTGGTTGGTTGTGGCAGCCAAAGCTGCCCTGGTCTTGCTGCCCGAACTGCGCCGCAAGGCGTTCAGCGCCCCGCTGTTCGGCTGGTTCAAACGCACCCTGCCGCCGATGTCGCAGACCGAACGCGAGGCAATCGATGCCGGCACCGTGTGGTGGGATGGTGAACTTTTCAGCGGACGCCCGAACTGGAATACCTTGCTGGGTTACTCCAAAGCCGAGTTGACCGAGGAAGAACAAGCCTTCATCGACGGCCCCACCGAAGCACTGTGCGCGATGGTCAGCGACTGGCAGATCGGCCAGCAACTGGACCTGCCGCCAGCCGCCTGGGAGCACATCAAGTCCAACGGTTTCTTTGCCTTGATCATCCCCAAGGAGTACGGCGGCAAAGGCTTTTCCGCCTATGCCCACTCGCAAGTGGCGATGAAACTGGCGACCCGCAGCGGCGACCTGGCCTCGACGGTCATGGTCCCCAACTCCCTGGGCCCGGCTGAGCTGTTGCTGCACTACGGCACCGACGAGCAACGCCAGTACTACTTGCCCCGCCTGGCCCGCGGCGAGGAAATACCCTGCTTCGCCCTGACCGGTCCACTGGCCGGCTCTGATGCCGGCGCGATGCCCGACAGCGGGGTTATCTGCAAAGGCCAGTGGCAAGGTGAAGAGGTCATTGGCCTGCGCCTGAACTGGGAAAAGCGCTACATCACCCTCGGCCCGGTGGCGACCCTGCTGGGGCTGGCCTTCAAGGCCTACGATCCAGAGCACTTGCTCGGCGAACAAGTGGAACTGGGGATCAGCCTGGCGCTAGTCCCAACCGATACGCCCGGCGTGGACATCGGCAAGCGCCATCTGCCGCTGGGCGCCGCTTTCATGAACGGCCCCAACAGCGGCAAAGACGTGTTCATTCCGCTGGACTACCTGATCGGTGGCCAACAGATGCTGGGCAAGGGCTGGATGATGCTGATGAACTGCCTGTCGGTGGGCCGCTCGATCTCGCTGCCAGCGGTGGGCACCGGCGCGGCCAAGTACACAAGCCTCGTCACCGGCCAGTACGCGCGGATTCGCGAACAGTTCAACGTCCCGCTGGCGGCCTTCGAAGGCATTCAGGAATCGCTGGCCCGCATTGGCGGCAACGCCTTCCTGATGGACAGCGCCCGCCTGCTGACTGCCAAGGCCGTGGACCTGGGAGAGAAGCCGTCGGTGCTGTCGGCCATCCTCAAGTATCACCTGACCGAGCGTGGCCGCGAGTGCATTCAGCACGCCATGGATGTGCATGGCGGCAAGGGCATCATCATGGGCCCGAACAACTACCTGGGCCGCAACTGGCAAGGCGCGCCAATTTTCATCACGGTCGAGGGTGCCAATATCCTTTCGCGCAACCTGATGATCTTCGGCCAGGGCGCGATTCGCTGCCACCCCTTCGTCCTCAAGGAAATGGCCCTGGCAGCACGCGAAGACCATCACCAGGCGCTAAAGGAATTTGACCAACTGCTGATGCAACACATCGGCTTCGCAGTAGGTAACGCCGCCAGCACCCTGATCCTCGGGCTGGGCCTGGGACACTTTGAAAAAGTCCCGGGCGATGCCTTGAGCCAGGGTTACTTCCGCGCCCTCAACCGCCAGGCAGCCGCCTTCGCCTTGCTCGCCGACCTGTGCATGATGCTGCTCGGCGGTGAACTGAAACGCCGCGAGCGCCTGTCAGCGCGTCTGGGTGATGTCCTGAGCCACCTCTACTTGAGCTCGGCGGCGCTAAAGCGCTATCACGACCTCAACTCGCCAGAACATCTGCAACCCCTGCTGCGCTGGGCCATGGAGGAAAGCCTGGGCCAGGCGGAGAAGGCGCTGGATCGCCTGCTCGACAACTTCCCCAATCGTTTCCTTGGCTGTGCATTGCGTGTGGTGGTATTCCCGTTCGGTCGCCAGCACACCGGCCCCAGCGACGCACTGGACGCCGAAGTTGCCGCACTGATTGGGCGCGCCAAAGGCGATCCGGCGCTGGAGGAGCTGCTTGCCGGCTGCTATCGCCCACAGGATGCAGATGACCCGGTAGGTGCGCTGCAGCACGCCAGCACCTTGCTCGACGCCTGCTCCCCCTTGCAGAAAAAACTGCATCAAGCACTCAAGGAGGGCAAGGTCAACCCGGCACCAGGCGAGTCAAACATCGAGGCAGCCCTGCAGGCTGGCGTGCTTGAGGCCGCTGAAGCGCACTCCCTGCTCGCCGCCGAGGCAGCCCGGCGCAAGGTCATCGATGTCGATGCCTTCAGCCAGGAAGAACTGCTGGCGACCCCCGGCAAAATTCGTTAACGGTCGGGACATCGGGCGCTGGGAGCCGTATACTCCCGCGCCCGTTTTAACCCAAGAGGATCGCCACATGGCCACCCCACATCTGGAGTATCACCTCCTTCTGCTCGATCACCTGCGCAGCATCCTGGTTGCCCTGGGCGAAGCCGAGCAGGTTCCAGAAGAGAGCCATGCCTTGTTTCTCGAGCGATTCGATGAACTGCGCGCAGAGTTGCCGATCGACCCACTGCAAAGCCAGTACCTGGGCCAGGACCTGATGTGCCAGGTGATCCAGCGCTACCCGCAAATCGCCCACCTGGTACCACGCGACTTGCTGTGGTTCTTCGGCGGTGACTGCCTGCACTTCATGCCAGACGAAGAACTGGACATGTACCAGGCCCTGGAAGAGCGCCGCTACGAGGCCGAGCAGAACGATGAGCCGTTCGACTGGAACCAGGAAAAGCAGCTGCTGAGCATGTCGGACGACGACAGCAAGCATTGACCTGCAACGGCGGCAAGGTTGAATACCCTGCCGCCGTTAACAGTAAAAAGTCCAGACGAAAAAAAACGCCGTTCAATCGAACGGCGTTTTTTAATTGGAGCGGGAAACGAGACTCGAACTCGCGACCCCGACCTTGGCAAGGTCGTGCTCTACCAACTGAGCTATTCCCGCAATGTGAAGCAAACCGCTGTGGTGTGAACTGCCTTGAAGCGACTCACTACCCCTGTACCGTCATGAACGCCACAGTATTTAAACTGGAGCGGGAAACGAGACTCGAACTCGCGACCCCGACCTTGGCAAGGTCGTGCTCTACCAACTGAGCTATTCCCGCAATGGCGTCCCCTAGGGGACTCGAACCCCTGTTACCGCCGTGAAAGGGCGGTGTCCTAGGCCACTAGACGAAGGGGACACACTACAACTTCACTCCCTGCTGCGTTTCGCTGTGTGCTTTACGCTGCAAGTGGCGCGCATTCTATGGATGCCTGGACAAGCCGTCAACCCCTATCGATAAATTTATTTAAATCAATGACTTCCATGAGGTGAGAATCGCCCAACCCCGCCGCTTGCCAGCAGCGCCAAGGTAGCACCTTTCAATCGAGAACCGTTGAAATTGAATAGACAGGCAGGTGCAGCACGTTGAGAACTGCGCTGAGTAAACAAGAACAAGAAGAAGGAAGGAATTTCAGGCACAAAAAAAGAGGCCTTAGGCCTCTTTTTTGATCGGCTGGCGCCGATTGAATTTGGAGCGGGAAACGAGACTCGAACTCGCGACCCCGACCTTGGCAAGGTCGTGCTCTACCAACTGAGCTATTCCCGCATTGGCGTCCCCTAGGGGACTCGAACCCCTGTTACCGCCGTGAAAGGGCGGTGTCCTAGGCCACTAGACGAAGGGGACACGCTACTGCATTCACTCCCTGCCGCGTTCCGCTGTGTGCTTTACGCTGCAAGTGGCGCGCATTCTATGGAGGCTTTGACACTCCGTCAACCCCTGCCGATAAATTTATTTAAATCAATGACTTCCCGGAGCTTCGCAAGGCTCACGGCGGTTAACGGCGCCTGGTCCTTGACGTTTATTTTTTGGCGCGCCAACGGTGCCGAAACCCCAGCAGCGACGGCGCGATACAAGCAAAAGGCCATCAACGCACACTCGACAACCGCCAAACAGCTCTATCCGGCCAAAAGCGAAGTCACTACACTCAAACAGTAAATCATCCTGTATGAGGCGTTAACGGTGACACCACTTATGATCACCCTGCTTATCGTGGCGGGGATCGCGTTGTTGATTGTGATCGGCTACCTGAACAATGTGGTCGAAAACAACAAGCTCGAGCGTGCCCGGCTGAAGATCGAACTGGCCGACCGCTTGCGCCGTTGTGGCGAGATCACCGAAACCTTTCCCGGCCAGTTGATGACCCCGGCCCTAAAGCTGCTGTTAACCCGCCTCGAACTCAACCTCAATCAGCGCCAGCT
Source organism: Pseudomonas sp. NUPR-001 (assembly GCF_052147955.1). Taxonomy (NCBI): domain Bacteria; kingdom Pseudomonadati; phylum Pseudomonadota; class Gammaproteobacteria; order Pseudomonadales; family Pseudomonadaceae; genus Pseudomonas; species Pseudomonas sp. NUPR-001. The sequence continues at coordinate 1,687,928 of NZ_CP197353.1, read as the reverse complement.
GGCTCTGGATAAAAACAGCCGCGACATCCGCGCGCGGATTGCCGAACTTGAAGGCCTGATCGCCCAGGGTGAAGCACTGCCGGTGAACAACCCGCCCGCCCCTATCCAGACCGAAGCCCGGGCCAAGGACGTACGCTTTCTGTTGGAAGGCATGCACAACCAGATCACCCGTGCGGCCCACGAAGGCTTTCTGCCCACCAACGAAGCCAAGTACTGGATCAAAGAGATCCGCCACATTCTGGTACTGCTGCACATCGAGTTTTTCAACAACCTCGGCCAGCAAGCGCTGCAGCAAAACCAGCCTGGGCATGCACGCCTGGCGTTCGAACGTGGCGTTCAGTACCTGCGCAAACAGCCGGACCCGGCGGTTTACCGCGAGCAGCTTGATTACATGGAAAAACTGCTGGCCCGCGCCAATGCTCAAGTACTGAGCCAGTTGGAGCCTGCCGAGGACGAGGTCAACGAGCTGACCGAAGGTTTGAAGACCGATACCAGTGAAGACTGGAAGAAGAAGGTTATTTACGACTGACGCCGGCTGAAAGCATCGCGGGGCAAGCCCGCTCCTACAGGTTCATTACAAATCCTGTAGGAGCGGACTTGCCCCGCGATCAACCATCAGCAGTCAGTCAAACGCAAGAAGATCGCCGCCAACCGCTCCAGCCCCACCTGATCCGCCTCACTGAAGCGCGCCAGCTTCGGACTGTCCAGATCCAGCACGCCAATCAGGCGCCCGTCCTTGACCAACGGAATCACCAGCTCGCTGTTCGAGGCGCTGTCGCAGGCGATATGCCCCGGGAACGCGTGCACGTCCTCAACCCGCTGGGTTTCCCGAGTGGCTGCCGCCGCCCCGCACACACCGCGACCAAAGGCAATCCGCACACAGGCCACCTGGCCCTGGAACGGACCGAGCACCAGCTCTTCATTGCGATTCAGGTAAAAGCCTGCCCAGTTCAAGTCGTCGACCTGACTGTAGAGAAACGCCGAAAACTGTGCCGCATTGGCAATGAAATCGCGCTCGTCGGCAAACAATGCCTCCAGCTGTGCAGCCATCAGGGCGTAGCCCTCAAGGCCTGCGCCAGAAGCGTTAAGGTCAATCATTTTTTCTGCTCCAACAGTTGCAGTCCTACCCAATAGCGGGCGAACTGATAGGCACAACGGCCATTGCGGTTGCCGCGGCCAGTGGCCCAACGCACGGCGAGGATGTCCAGGGCTTCATCGCGCTGCCAGACCAGCCCGGCAGCCTCAGCCAGTTGACCGATCCAGTGCTCCACGACATTGAGGAAATGGTCCTGGGTGAATGGGTAGAACGACAGCCACAGGCCAAAACGATCAGACAAGGCAATCTTGTCTTCCACCGCTTCGTTGGGGTGCAGTTCGCCGTCAACCATCTTCCAGTTTTCGTTGTCGCTCTGCTTCTCCGGCACCAAGTGCCGACGGTTCGAAGTGGCATATAGCAGTACGTTATCCGGTGCTTGCTCCAGGGAGCCATCGAGCACGCTCTTGAGCACCCGGTAATCGCCCTCCCCCGCTTCGAACGACAGGTCATCGCAGAACAGCACAAAACGCTGCGGCAGCTTGCTCAACTGCTCCACTACCCGTGGCAGATCGGCCAGGTGATCACGTTCTATCTCGATCAGCCGCAGGCCTGCCTCAGCGTGCTCAGCCAGCAGGGCACGCACCAGTGACGACTTGCCGGTACCGCGCGAGCCCCACAGCAGCGCATGGTTGGCGGGCATGCCATCGAGGAACTGGCGGGTATTGCGCCCCAGTTGCTCGCGCTGCTGATCAACGCCGATCAGGTCTGACAGGCGCATGTCGAGGCTGACTTCCAGCGGCAACAGATAACCGCTGCGGCCATCGCGCTGCCAACGTGCGGCCAGACAGCGGCTCCAGTCGATCGGTGCACGGGGAGCCGGCAACAACGGTTCAAGACGGGCGAGCACGGTTTCGGCACGCTCCAGAAAAGCATTCAAACGAGAGTCCACAACGATTCCTCAAGACAGTTTCAAGGACAACGGCAGTGCTGAATGTGAGACAGGGCGTGCCAGCAGCGGGGCCTGATCGGCTATGCTTGCGCAGCGCACGGAAAGTGAAACTGGCTCGGGACTCATGGATATCAAGTTCACCAATCGCCTGTCCTACAAGCAAGCCCGGCTGACGGTCCTGGTCGGCTTCATCCTGGGTACATTGCTCAGTCTCATCCAGATCGGTATCGATTATGCCAGCGAAGACGCCTCTATCAACCGCGAGATGCAGGCGCTGCTGCAAATCAGCCATAACCCGGCCTCACGCATTGCCTACAACATCGACGCCGAACTGGCCCAGGAACTGACCGGCGGCCTGCTGCAATCGCCAGCGATCACCCGCGCACGCCTGATCGATAACAACGACACCGTGCTGGCCGACGTGCAGCGCCCGCGCACTGAAAGCAACTACCGCCTGTTCAGCGATTTTCTCTTCGGTGAAAGCCGAGCGTTTCAAGACCCGCTGTTCCTTAGCCATCTGCCAGACGAAAACCTCGGAACCTTGTACCTGGAGGTCGACACCTTTGCCTTTGGCAGCCGCTTTCTCAAGCGTGCCGAAATTACCTTGCTCAATGGCTTTTTCCGCAGCCTGATCCTCACCGGAATTCTGCTGACGCTGTTCTACTTCATGCTGACCAAACCGCTGGTGCGCTTGATCAGCGCCTTGGCCAACCGCGACCCGCGCCAGCCAGAGCAGTCGAAACTGTCGTTTCCACCCGGCCACGAGCATGATGAGATCGGCGTGCTGGTCAAAGTCGCCAATCAGCAGTTCGTCAGCATGGCCACTGAAATTCAGCAGCGGCGCAGTGCCGAAAATCGCCTGACCGAGTACCTTAACGAGCTGGAAAATATCGTTTCGGCACGCACCAATGAACTCAAGGCCAGCAACATCCGCCTGAGCCAGTCGAACGAAGAGCTTGAGGCCGCACGCCGCAGGGCACTGGACATGGCCCAGGCACGGGCGGCCTTTCTGGCCAATATGAGTCACGAAATCCGCACACCGCTCAACGGCCTGCTGGGCATGATCGCGCTGTCGCTGGACAGCCCGCTCAACGCCGAACAACGCCAACAGCTGTCCATCGCCCACGACTCCGGCAAAGTACTGGTGGAGCTGCTTAACGACATCCTCGACCTGTCCAAGTTCGACGCTGGCCAACTGGAGCTTGAGCGCATTCCCTTCGACCTCGGCGCGCTGGTTGAAGATACCGCCAACCTGTTATCGCAAAATACCGCCCCCAGCGTCGAGCTGACCTGCCTGATCGATCCGCAGTTTCCCAGCATGGTCCTGGGCGACCCCACGCGCGTTCGCCAGATTGTCAGCAACCTGCTGTCCAACGCGCTGAAGTTCACCCGCTTCGGTCGCGTCGATCTGCGCCTGAGTGCTCACAACGGCGGTGTGCGCCTGGATGTCTGCGACACCGGCATCGGTATTGCCCAGGACGCCCAGGCGAAAATTTTCCAGCCTTTCACTCAGGCCGGCGCAGGGATCACCCGCCAATATGGCGGTACCGGCTTGGGTTTGACACTGACCAACAACCTCTGCGAGGCCATGCAGGGCCGCCTGAGTATCAGCTCTGAAGCGGGTTTCGGCAGCCAGTTCAGCGCCGAACTGCCCCTGCCCTGCCACTCCCCGGCGGTACCTGCTGAGCGCCTGCACGGTCATATCGCCGCCTTGACCAATGCCAGCAGCGGCCTGGCCGAGCTACTGCAAAGCCTGCTTCCAGGCTGGGGGCTGGATTACCGACGCTATGACCAGGCAAACCAACTGCACGGTGCACAACCTAACCTGTTGATTACCGACGACCTGGAAAACCTGTTCAGCCTTCGCCCGCAGATTCAGGCCCCGATTCTGCTGGTCACTGCTTATGGCAACTTCCTGCCGAGCGAACAGGCCAACTGCCTGGCGCCCTTGCAGCAGCAGGCCCGGCCACTGGCGCGCAACGCCTTGTACCAAACCTTGCGGCGCGCCCTCCAAGGCGCCCACACACTCAAGCCCAATGCGCAGCACAACACGCCTGGCAGCCTGAGCCGCGCGCGCATCCTGCTGGTGGAAGACAACCCGGTGAACCAGTTGGTGGCCAAAGGCATGCTTGCCAAGCTCGGCTGTGATGTCAGCGTTGCCGCCCAGGGCGCCGAAGCGCTGGAACACCTGGAGCAGGCGCCTTTTGACCTGGTGCTGATGGACTGCAACATGCCGGTGATGGATGGCTATGAAGCCAGTCGCAAAATTCGCCAGAGCGGGCGCTGGCCGCATTTGCCCATCGTCGCCCTGACGGCCAATGCCCTCCCCGAAGAGCGCGAGCGCTGCCGGGTGGCGGGCATGAACGATTACCTGGCCAAGCCCTTTCGCCGCGAAGAGCTGCTGGCCCTGATCGACCACTGGGTACCGCTGAGCACTAGCTGAGCAGCTTCTCGATCGATGAAGTCAGCGCCTCTGGTTTGGTGCTTGGCGCAAAACGGGTGACCTTGCCACTGACCGGATCCAGCAGGAACTTGGTGAAATTCCATTTGATCTTTTCCGAGCCAAACAGGCCGGGGGCACGCTTTTTCAGCTCGACGAACAACGGATGGGCGCCCGTACCATTGACCTCGATCTTGCGAAACAGCGGAAAGCTGACACCGAAATTGCTTTCGCAGAACTGCGCAATTTCCCGGGCATCACCCGGCTCTTGCTTGCCAAACTGATTGCACGGAAAGCCCACCACCACCAGGCCGCGCTCGCGGTAGTGGCGCCAGAGCTGCTCCAGCCCCTTGTATTGCGGGGTAAACCCGCACTGGCTGGCAGTATTGACTACCAACAGTGCCTTGCCCTGGAAATCGCCCAAGGCCTTCTGTTCACCGCTCAGGGTGACGCAGGGAATGCTCAACAGTGCGTCGGCCATGACCGTTTCTCCTCTGTTAGCGTGGGACCAGGTCCAGGCAGACCGAGTTGATGCAATAGCGTAGCCCGGTCGGTGGCGGGCCGTCAGGGAATACGTGGCCCAGGTGTGCGTCGCATTGTGCGCAGGTCACTTCCGTGCGAATCATGCCGTGGGACGTGTCGCGAATTTCGATCATCGCGCTGTCCTCGATCGGCTGGTAAAAGCTCGGCCAACCGCAACCGGAGTCAAACTTGGCCGTCGAGTCGAACAGCGGCGCATTGCAGCAGATGCAGTGATAGACGCCGTCGGTTTTGCTGCTGTTGTACTTGCCGCTGAACGGCCGTTCGGTGCCCTTGAGGCGACAGACGTTGTACTGCTCCGGGTCGAGCATGGCACGCCATTCTTCCAGGGTTTTCTCTATCTTTTGCATGTGCAGGCCTCGGCAGACTAAAAACCCCGCGCTGCGTCTTTTCCACAACGCGGTCGGCACGTATATTATTGCGCCTCATCAGACATCAGTCTGGCACCCGCGTTACACGCATTTCAAACGATTTCACAGCGCAGTGCGCGGCGATCTTTTCTAATCGGGATCACATCATGCAGGTCAGCAAATCGAACAAGCTCGCCAATGTCTGCTACGACATTCGCGGCCCGGTGCTCAAGCACGCCAAGCGCCTGGAAGAGGAAGGCCATCGCATCCTCAAGCTGAACATCGGCAACCCGGCGCCCTTTGGTTTCGAAGCGCCGGACGAAATCCTCCAGGATGTGATCCGCAACCTGCCAACTGCGCAAGGCTACAGCGACTCCAAAGGCCTGTTCAGCGCGCGTAAAGCGGTGATGCAGTACTGCCAGCAGAAGCAGATCGAAGGTGTCGGCATCGAAGACATCTATCTGGGCAACGGCGTCTCCGAACTGATCGTGATGTCGATGCAGGCGCTGCTCAACAACGGCGACGAAGTGCTGATCCCGGCGCCGGACTACCCGCTGTGGACGGCTGCAGTCAGCCTGGCCGGCGGCAACCCGGTGCACTACCTGTGCGACGAACAGGCCGACTGGTTCCCCGACCTTGACGACATCAAGGCCAAGATCACCCCGAACACCAAAGCGCTGGTGATCATCAACCCGAACAACCCGACCGGTGCGGTGTACTCGCGCGAACTGCTGCTGGGCATGCTGGAGCTGGCACGCCAGCACAACCTGGTGGTGTTCTCCGACGAGATCTACGACAAGATTCTCTACGATGAAGCCGTGCACATCAGCACCGCATCGCTGGCCCCTGACCTGCTCTGCCTGACCTTCAACGGCCTGTCGAAATCCTACCGGGTCGCGGGCTTCCGTTCCGGCTGGCTGATCATCTCCGGGCCCAAGCAGCACGCCCAGAGCTATATCGAAGGCATCGACATGCTGGCCAACATGCGCCTGTGCGCCAACGTGCCGAGCCAGCATGCCATCCAGACCGCCCTGGGCGGCTACCAGAGCATCAATGACCTGGTACTGCCCAATGGCCGCCTGCTCGAACAGCGCAACCGCACCTGGGAGCTGCTCAACAGCATTCCCGGCGTCAGCTGCGTCAAACCTATGGGAGCGCTTTATGCCTTCCCACGAATCGACCCCAAGGTCTGCCCGATCCACAACGACGAAAAGTTCGTACTCGACCTGCTACTGTCGGAAAAATTGTTGATCGTGCAAGGCACCGCCTTCAACTGGCCGTGGCCCGATCACTTCCGCGTAGTCACCCTGCCGCGGGTCGACGACCTCGAGCAGGCCATCGGCCGCATCGGAAACTTCCTGAAAACCTATCAGCAGTAACCTGCAGTCGGTTGAGAAAGCCTGCGTCGCTTCCGGCGCAGGTCCTTCAGATTAATTACCGCCTCTGTAAGACCTCGCCTACCTGACGTGCGAGTTGACGGAATTCGGCTGTAATACAGAGAAGTACACAGTTTGAAATAGTCGCCCGGTTGAATCACTGAAGCCCGCGCCTTATATACCCCGCATACGTGACATTTTTATCCGTCAGGAGACCGTAACAACCATGATGCGCATCTTACTGTTTGTAGCCACCAACCTTGCGGTTGTGCTGATTGCCAGCATTACCTTGAGCCTGTTCGGCTTCAATGGGTTCATGGCGGCAAACGGGGTTGACCTCAAACTCGACCAGTTGCTGATTTTCTGCGCCGTGTTCGGCTTTGCCGGCTCGCTGATTTCGCTGTTCATCTCCAAGTGGATGGCGAAAATGAGCACCGGTACGCAGATCATCAGCCAGCCGCGCACTCGCCACGAGCAGTGGCTGCTGCAAACGGTCGAAGAGCTCTCCCGTGAAGCTGGCATCAAAATGCCGGAAGTGGGCATCTTCCCGGCCTACGAGGCCAACGCCTTTGCCACCGGCTGGAACCGCAACGACGCTCTGGTCGCCGTAAGCCAGGGCCTGCTGGAGCGTTTCTCGCCCGATGAAGTGCGCGCGGTACTGGCCCACGAAATCGGCCACGTCGCCAATGGCGACATGGTCACCCTGGCGCTGGTACAGGGCGTGGTCAACACCTTCGTGATGTTCTTCGCCCGGATCATCGGTAACTTTGTCGACAAGGTGATCTTCAAAAACGAAGAAGGCCAGGGCATTGCCTACTACATCGCGACCATCGTCGCCGAGCTGGTACTGGGTATTCTGGCCAGCATCATCGTCATGTGGTTCTCGCGTAAACGCGAATACCGTGCTGACGAAGCCGGTGCCCGCCTGGCTGGCACCAATGCCATGATCGGCGCCCTGCAGCGCCTGCGTTCGGAACAAGGCGTGCCTGTGCACATGCCCGACACGCTGAACGCCTTTGGCATCAACGGCGGCCTCAAGCAAGGCCTGGCTGGCTTGCTGATGAGCCACCCGCCGCTGGAAGACCGCATCGAAGCACTGCGCCGTCGCGGCTAAGTCTTACGGCAACGAAAACGGGCGACCTCAGGGTCGCCCTTTTTTTGCTCTATTGGTTATTCGAACTGGCTCGGTAGGAGCGGGCTTGCCTCGCGAGGCGGTGTGGCAGATGGACCGCTATCGCGGGGCAAGCCCGCTCCCACCTTGACCAATTAGCGCTGCAGACTGTAGGCCCGCTCAAACAGATGCGTAGCACCGGCCTGCTTAAATTTTGGGCTCGACTCCAGCACATCGTGTGCCGCTAGCTCAACAGGATGCCAACTGGCGAGCAATGCCTGAACCTCCGCATCCGTCACGGCAAAAGGTGGCCCGTCGATCTGCGACTGATCGTAGTCGAGCGTAATCAACAGCCCCTTGACCGAGGCAGGCAGTATTGCCTGCAAATGCGCGACATAGCGCTGGCGCATATCCGCCGGCAACGCGATCAGCGCCGCACGGTCATACAACGCGCTGCAACCACTGACGTCCTCAGCGCTCAAGGCGAAAAAATCACCGCAATAGATTTCGATATCCTCACAGCGAAACACCTTGAAGGCGCCCTTCTGCGTCACCTGCGGCTGCAACTGATGTTCGCTGAAGAAGTCTTCCACCGCCTTCTCGGACAGCTCCACACCCACTACCTGCAGCCCTTGCCCAGCCAACCAGAGCATGTCGAGGCTTTTGCCACACAATGGCACCAATACCCGCTCTCCCGCCGCCACCGCCAATGCTGGCCAGTACTGCTGCAAGTAGGCATTGACCTGCGACTGATGAAAGCCGATCTGATTACTGTTCCAGCGTGAATGCCAAAAATCCGCCTGCATGCTTCACCTCAATAAATTCGATCAAAAGCTGCGAAAACTTATATTAGATTTAGATCTATGTTGTGCCTGAAGATGGGCCCATCTTAACGTCAGGAATGCTCCTATGCTGCCCAGCCTGTTTATTTCTCATGGCTCCCCCATGCTCGCCCTGGCGCCGGGCGCCAGTGGCCCGGCCCTGAAGCGTCTGGCCGCCGAGCTGGATCGGCCGAAAGCCATTATCGTGGTTTCGGCGCACTGGGAAAGCCGTGAGCTGCTGGTCTCCAGCAGCCCGCAACCGCAAACCTGGCACGACTTCGGCGGCTTCCCGGCAGCGCTGTACGCCGTGCAATACCCGGCCCCCGGTGACCCTGCCCTGGCCCAGCGCATCAGCGAATTGCTCTGCGCTGCCGGCCTGCCTGCGCGCCTCGACCCGCAACGCCCGTTTGACCACGGCACCTGGGTGCCACTGTCATTGATGTACCCCAAGGCCGATATTCCAGTGGTGCAGGTTTCCCTGCCTACCCAACTTGGCCCGCAATTGCAGGAGCTGGTAGGCCGAGCGCTTATCGGTTTGCGTGAACAAGGCATCCTGCTGGTCGGCTCCGGCAGCATCACCCACAACCTCGGCGAACTGGACTGGCACGCCGGCCCGGAAAGCATCGAGCCCTGGGCCCTGGCGTTTCGCGACTGGATGATCGAGAAGCTGCAGGCAGGCGACACAGCGGCTCTGCATGATTACCGGCAGCAAGCACCCTTTGCCGTACGCAGCCATCCGAGCGATGAGCATTTGCTGCCGCTGTACTTTGCACGGGGCGCTGGCGAACATTTCGGAATCGTCCACCAAGGCTTCACGATGGGAGCGCTGGGGATGGACATATACCGCTTTGACTAACCTCACCTGTAGGAGCGGCGGTGCGGCGACCCGACTTGCCCCGCGATTGCGGTGTGTCAGTAAAAATCGTATCGCGGGGCAAGTCGGGTCGCCGCACCGCCGCTCCTACAGGCCCATCAGGCAGACAAAAAAAATCCCCGACTCGGTCGGGGATTTTTTTTTAACGCTCGCGGATCAATCTTCGCGGTAGCGGCGCAGCTTCAGCTGCTTACCGGCAACACGGGTATCCTTGAGCTTGGCCAGCAGACGCTCCAGACCTTCTTCCGGCAGCTCGACCAGGCTGAAGCTGTCGCGCACCTGGATGCGGCCGATAGCTTCGCGGGCCAGGCCGCCTTCATTGAGGATGGCGCCGAGCAGGTTCTTGGCGGCGATACCATCACGCGCACCCAGCGCGGTACGGCAGCGAGCACGGCCTTCAGCCAGCGGCATTGGTGCACGACGCTCACGCTCGCCACGCTCTGGACGATCACCGCCAGTACGCTCACGCGGGGTGTAGGTCGGAACCAGCGGCTGCTCTTTCTCGACGGCTTCCAGGGTCAGGGCCTGACCGTTGGTGGCCTTGCGCAGCAGGGCTGCGGCCAGGGCACGCGGGCTGCAACCGATGTCGGCAGTCAGGCGATCGAGCAGATCACCGTGGGTCGACTCAGCGTCGCCAACCAGCGGCGCCAGGCTGCTGGTCAGTTTCTTGATGCGTGCATCAAGAACGGCCTGGGCATTTGGCAGACGAACTTCGGCAACCTTCTGACCGGTCACACGCTCGATCACTTGCAGCATGCGGCGCTCACGCGGGGTGACCAGCAGCAGTGCACGACCTTCACGACCCGCACGGCCGGTACGGCCGATACGGTGAACGTAGGATTCCGGATCGTACGGCATGTCAACGTTGAACACGTGAGTGATGCGCGGTACGTCAAGACCACGAGCAGCAACGTCGGTGGCGACGACGATGTCCAGGCGGCCATCCTTGAGCGAGTCGATGACGCGCTCACGCTGGTTCTGGGCAATGTCACCGTTCAGCGCAGCGGCTTTGTAGCCTTTGGCTTCCAGGGCGCTGGCCAGGTCCAGAGTGGCTTGCTTGGTACGCACGAAGGCGATCAACGCGTCGAACTCTTCGACTTCCAGCAAACGCAGAACAGCGGAAACCTTCTGGTCGGCATGGACCATCAGGTGGGCTTGTTCGATAGCGGTTACGGTCTGGGTCTTGGTCTGGATCTTGACGTGCTTTGGATCACGCAGGTGACGCTCAGCGATAGCGCGGATCGAGGCTGGCAGAGTAGCCGAGAACAGCACGGTCTGACGGGTTTCCGGCATGGCCTTGAAGATCACTTCGAGGTCGTCCATGAAGCCCAGTTTGAGCATTTCGTCGGCTTCGTCGAGCACCAGGTGATTGACGGTAGCCAGGACCTTCTCGTCGCGACGCAGGTGGTCGCACAGACGGCCAGGGGTAGCCACGACGATTTGCGCGCCGTTGCGGATTGCTTTGAGTTGTGGGCCCATTGGGGCACCACCGTATACGGCCACTACGGTTACGCCTGGCATTTGCTTGGCGTAGGTTTCGAATGCAGTGGCTACTTGCAGCGCCAACTCACGGGTTGGCGCCAGGATCAGGGCTTGCGGCTCGCGCTTGCTCGGGTCGATACGGTTCAGGATAGGCAGTGCGAAGGCAGCGGTTTTACCGGTACCTGTCTGTGCCTGACCGATCATGTCGTGACCAGCAAGAATAATCGGGATCGATTGCTGCTGAATGGCTGAAGGCTCTTCGTAGCCGGTAGCCAGTACTGCAGCAACAATGCTCGGATGAAGATCGAGAGCGGCGAAGCCGCCGGTTTCCTGGGTCATGGGTCTGCCTCTAAGTGCATCCGCAAAGACCCATGCTCCAAAGCTGCACATGCCTTGTAAGACCCGAAGGTCACCCTGGCAGCTTTGTCGGCGGGGATTTGCGAAAACGATTGAAGAAAAAAAGGAACGTCAGGGAGAGTCCGCGGGGCGGACGCGCAACCGAAGCTGGCTTCGGGGAATTGCACTACCTAAACGAGGTCCGGTAAAAGACCGGCGCGTACTATACCTGAATTCGCAAATCACGGGAGATTTTTTTATCGCAACACGCCTACGTCAGGCCGCGTTGCTACGGGCCTGGGTGGGTGAGTCTGCAGGCGGCTGAATCGATTTTCTTGCGCCTGCTCTAGCACGCGGCTCAGGTGGCCGGGCGAATCGCGCCGATCAGTGGCTGCAGCGAGTAACCCAGACGTGGCGCCAGGGCCTGCGCACGCGCGTTGAGGCCGTCCATGTCCAGGACCTGATCGAGATCGGCCGGCACCAAAACGATGACATTGCCTTCTTTGACCGGCAGTTCCCAATAGTGGCGATGATAAAGACCGCGCAACAACGCGGCCCCCAGCGGCTTGCCGTCATCGCTGGCCCACTGGTTGATCACCAGCCAGCCACCAGGGTTCAAGCGCTTCTGGCAGTCTTCCAGGAACTGCCATGCCAGGTGTGCAGCGTTCGGACCATGATCGGTGTACAGATCGACGAAGATCAGATCGGCCGGTTCCGCGCTATTGAGCAGCTCCATTGCATCGCCAATGCGAATGTACAGGCGCGGGTCGTCATCCAGCCCCAGGTACTCGATGGCCAGGCGCGGCACATCGGGGCGCAGTTCAATGGCCTCGACGTCTTCCAGCGGCAGGAACTTCAGGCACGCCTGGGTCAGGGTGCCAGCGCCCAGGCCAAGGAACAGCGCACTTTCAGGCGCTTCATGGCACAGCGCGCCAATCAACATGGCGCGGGTATAGTCGTATTCCAGCCAGCTGGGGTCGGCAGTGAACACACAGCTCTGCTCGATGGCGTCGCCGAATTCGAGAAAGCGGTAGTCCTCGACTTCCAGCACACTGATGGTGCCGTACTGATCCTGTACCCGGGCCAGCACCCGCTCTACCCGTTCCACTGTCATGCTGTCTCCCGGCTCGCGCCGCTGCCCCAGGCAAAAACCGCCATTGTCCGTCAATGGCGCCAGTGCAACAAGGCATGCCGCAACTGTTAACATGGCAGACAGCCCACTTACGATCAGATCGAGCCTGTAATGAACCGACCCTGGAGCCCTGACAGCTGGCGCGCCCTGCCGATCCAGCAACAACCGACCTACCCCGACGCGGCACATTTGCTCAAGGTCGAACAGACTTTGGCCAGCTATCCGCCGCTGGTCTTCGCTGGCGAAGCGCGAGAGCTGCGCCGCCAGTTTGCCGAAGTCACTCAGGGCCGGGCGTTTCTCTTACAAGGCGGCGACTGCGCAGAAAGCTTCGCCGAGTTTTCTGCCGCGAAAATCCGCGACACGTTCAAAGTACTGCTGCAAATGGCCATCGTCATGACCTTTGCCGCCGGTTGTCCGGTCGTGAAGGTGGGGCGCATGGCCGGGCAATTTGCCAAGCCACGCTCAGCCGGCGATGAAACCATTGCCGGGGTGACCCTGCCGGCCTACCGCGGCGACATCGTCAACGGCATCGGCTTTGACTCAAAGAGCCGCGTACCGGACCCAGAGCGCCTGCTGCAGGCCTATCACCAGTCCACCGCCAGCCTGAACCTGCTGCGCGCCTTCGCCCAGGGCGGTTTTGCCGACCTGCACCAGGTGCACAAATGGAACCTGGACTTCATCGCCAACTCGGCGCTGGCAGAAAAATACAGCCAATTGGCTGACCGCATCGACGAAACCCTGGCCTTCATGCGCGCCTGCGGCATGGACAGTTCGCCGCAACTGCGCGAAACCAGCTTCTTCACCGCCCACGAAGCGCTGCTGTTGAACTATGAAGAGGCCTTCGTACGCCGCGACAGCCTGACCAACGACTACTACGACTGCTCCGCGCACATGCTGTGGATTGGCGACCGTACTCGTCAGCTTGATGGCGCCCACGTGGAGTTCCTGCGCGGGGTCAACAACCCGATTGGCGTCAAAGTCGGGCCGAGCATGAACACCGAGGAACTCATCCGCCTGATCGATGTGCTCAACCCGGACAACGACCCCGGCCGCCTGAACCTGATTGTGCGCATGGGCGCCGACAAGGTTGGCGAACATTTGCCGGCGCTGATCCAGAGCGTTGAACGCGAAGGCCGCAAGGTGCTGTGGAGCTCGGACCCGATGCATGGCAACACCATCAAGGCCAGCAGCGGTTACAAGACCCGCGATTTCGCGCAGATCCTCAGCGAGGTCAAACAGTTCTTCCAGGTGCATCAGGCCGAAGGCAGCCATGCCGGCGGTATTCACATCGAAATGACCGGGCAGAATGTCACCGAATGCATCGGTGGTGCGCGGCCGATCACCGAAGACGCCCTGTCTGACCGCTACCACACCCACTGTGACCCGCGGATGAACGCCGATCAGTCACTGGAACTGGCCTTCCTGATCGCCGAAACGCTCAAGCAAGTGCGCCGCTGACCGCACTGCCTGCCAGCGCCACACGCAAGCGTGCGGCGCTGGAGCGCGGGCACTCAAGCTGTACTCGACTCAGACCAAGCCAGGCCGCCATTTGCCACAGGCTATCGGCCAACGCCTGCATCCCGGCGTCATCAAGCCCCTGCACTTCCTCATGCAGCGCATGAATCAGCAAACACGCGCTGGCCCGCTCGGCGCGCAAGTCCACGCGCGCTGCAATGCGCTCGTTGTGCAGAAACGGCAAGACGTAATAGCCGTACACCCGCTTGTGGGCCGGGGTATAAATTTCCAGGCGGTAGCGAAAATCGAACAGCCGCTCGGTGCGTTCGCGTTGCCACACCAATGAATCGAATGGCGACAGCAACGCACTGCTGACGACTTTGCGCGGCATTCGGACTTCGTTGAGGCAATAGGCTGGTTGCGCCCACCCCTGAACCGAGCAGGTCTGCAATTGCCCCTCCTCAACCAGCTCGGCCAGCCGTGCCTGGCTGTCGGCCGGGCTCAAGCGATAGTAGTCGCGCAGATCCTTTTCCGTAGCGACGCCCAGCGCCTTGGCCGCCTGCAGTAGCAAACCGCGCTGAGCTTCTGCCTCATCCAGCAACGGCTGCTGCAGCAACGCTGCCGGCAACACCCGCTCCGGCAAGTCATACAAACGCTCAAAGCCACGCCGCCCGGCCACCGTTACCAGCCCCGCAGCGAACAACCACTCCAGCGCATGCTTTTCCGCGCTCCAGTCCCACCAGGGACCGGCACGTTCTGTCCGAGTCGACAGACTGCCTGCCCCCAACGCGCCCTGCGCGGTGACAGCAGCCAGCACGCGAGCGATGGTCGCTTGCTGTTCCCGACCAAATCGCGCCAGCTGTTGATAAATCCCCTGCCCTTCACGCGCACGCTGCATGCGCCAGCGCAGTAGCGGATAAAGCTGCAAGGGCAACAGCGAGGCCTCATGACCCCAGTATTCAAAGAGTTTACGCTGACGCCTGGAGCCCCAGGCGATCTGATCAAGCAAGGCCTGTGGATAACTACCCAGGCGGGAAAACAGCGGCAGGTAATGCGAACGCACCAAGGCATTGACCGAATCGATCTGCACCACGCCCAGGCGCTCGATCAAACGCTGCAGGTGAGTGCCGTTCACGCTTGACCGAGGCCCGGCGCCTGCCAGACCCTGGGCCGACAACACCAGCCGACGCGCCTGCAGCATGGAAAAGGATTGTGTGGTGGGCATGCCCGACTCCTTCAGAACAAGCCCACTCAAGGTAGCCGCGACGCCTGCAGCGCGCGACTCATTTTTTCAGCGGGTCATCCCAGAATGGCCGCTCCACTTCCTGCAAGATATCAACACGGCTCATACCGATATCGTGCAGCGCGGCATCACTCAGACGCGCCAGTTCCATACGTTGCTGATGCAACTGCCACCAGCGCGCAAACTGCCGGACAACTTCCTGAACCAGGTGCGGCTGGAAATCCATCGGGACCTGCGATTTCTGACCTTTCATCGTCTTGCCCTCCGTGTGGGATGACGACAGTGTCAGGCCGGGCCTAAAATCAATCCAACGAATGTTTCTTATGTCATACATCTAGGGGATTGATGCATTGTCCCAGTATCAGAGTATCGACTCCGAGGTGCTGCGCACCTTCGTCGCGATTGCCGAACATGGCGGTTTTACGCGTGCCGGCGAAGTGGTCAACCGCACTCAGTCGGCGGTGAGCATGCAGATGAAACGCCTGGAAGAAGACATCATTCAACGCCAGCTGTTCGAGCGTGACGGCCGCCAAGTGCGCCTGACCGCCGAGGGCCAAGTGTTGCTCAGTTATGCCCGGCGCATCCTCAAGCTGCATGGTGAGGTGATCAATACACTGCGTATGCCCCATATGGTCGGCACGGTGCGCATCGGCACACCCGACGACTATGCCATGCGCTTTCTGCCCGGCATCCTCTCCAGCTTCGCCCAGGCCTATCCGCTGATTCAGGTAGAGGTGCACTGCGAAAGCTCGCGCCAATTGATGCAGCGTCAGGATCTGGACATGACCATTGTCACCTGCGAGCCCGGCCATGAAGTCGGCCAATTACTGCGCCGGGAACGTGCGGTGTGGGTGCAGGCACAAGGTTTTTGCCCGCACGAACACCAGCCCTTGCCACTTGCAGTGTTCAATACCGATTGCTGCTGCCGCACCTGGGCCTGCAATGCCCTGGACACGATCGGCAAGGAATACCGCATTGCCTATACCAGCGCCAGCACACCCGCGATCATGGCGGTGGTCAGCGCCGGGCTGGCAGTCACTGCTCAATTGCAGAGTCTGATCACCAACGACCTACGCATTATTGGTGAAGCAGAAGGCCTGCCTGAGCTGCCGACGGCAAGCATCATGCTGCTACGCAACCACAGCAATCAGTCGCAGATGACCGATTGCATGGCTGACTACATTGCCGAAGGCTTCAAATCTTGAAGGCCAGCATCGCCGCGCAAATTACGAGAAATCCACAAAACAGTGAACGCAGGACTTTTTCCGGCAAGGCATGCGCCAGCTTCACGCCCCAACTGATGCTCAGCAAACCGCCAATGGCCAACGGAATGCCCATGCTCCATTGCACATGCTGGTGAATGCCGTAGGTCATCAGCGTCACCGCTGTGCTTGGCGCGGCCAAGGCCAGCGAGAGCCCTTGAGCAACCACTTGGGTGGTGCCAAAGACACTGGTCAGGATCGGCGTTGCCACCACCGCTCCGCCCACGCCAAACAAACCGCCCAACACCCCGGCACCACCGCCCAGCACCCCGAGCCACGGCCAGGGATGGCGTAGCTCGCTACTCGGTTGCGCCTTGCGCATGAACATCCGCGCCAGGTTCCATGCTGCCAGAGCCACCAGAAACACCACGAACCCCATGCGCATCGACTGCGCATCGATACCGACAGCCCAGATCGAACCGAGCCAGGCAAAGATGAAGCTGGCAGCCGCCAGTGGCAGCGCATGCCGCAATTCGATGCGATTGCGCTGGTGGTAGCGCCACAGCGCCAGCAACACGTTAGGCACCACCATCACCAGTGCAGTGCCCTGGGCAAGCTGCTGGTCGAGACCGAACAACACGCCAAGGGCCGGAATGGCGATCAGGCCACCGCCGATGCCAAACAAACCACCCACGGTGCCCAGTGCTGCGCCCAGCGCGATGTACATTGCCCACTCAATCATTGCTGCCTCTCACCGAAAACCAATGGGCGCATGCTACCGAGCCAGTGCTAGCGGGGAAACGCATAGCAACGCACAATGGCTTTGCCATTTACGCACAAGCAGACCACGCGAAATGAACCCTGACACCCTCACCGAGCAACTCAGCCTGTTCCTCGACGTGCTGGAGACCGGCAGCTTTTCCGCCACCGCCCGGCGCCATCCGCTGACCCCTTCTGCCGTTGCCCGGCGTATCGACACGCTGGAGAGTGCCGTTGGCAGCCGCCTGTTCGTGCGCAGTACGCACGCGGTGCGCCCTACCCCGGCTGGTAATGCATTTGCTGAACGCGCCCGGCGCATCGTGGAAGAATTACGCCTGGCCCGCGCCGAAGCAGTGTCATTGAGTAATGCCCCTGAAGGGCTGATCCGCATCGATGCCCCCGCAGCGTTCGGTCGTCGGCATTTGGCCCCGGCGATTGCCGACTTTCTGGTGGCCTACCCCGGGCTGGATGTGCAGTTGCGCCTGATCGACAGTTTTGTCGACCTGCACGGCTCGCACTTGGGAGAAGTCGATCTGGTGTTGCGCGCCGGGCCATTGGCCGATACCCGCCTGGTGGCCACGCCGCTGGCCTACATGGTCCGTATTGCCTGTGCCAGCCCTGCTTACCTGGCCGCCCGCGGCGTTCCCAGCAGTCCCGCCGAACTCCCTGAGCACGACGGCCTGGACTGGGATGGCCTGGCGCCTCCGTTTGCCTGGCGCTTTGCCGTTGACGGCCAGTTGCGCCTGTATCGCCCCACCCGAATGCGCATGAGCGCCAACAATGCCGAGACGTTGCTGTTCGGGGCGCTGGCCGGCCTGGGCATTGCTCACTTGCCCACCTGGCTGATCAGCGACTACCTGCTGCGCGGCGAATTGCTGCCGCTGTTCTGCGAACAGGGCCTGCCCGCTGCCGAGTCCAGCGGAATTTATGCCTTGCGCCTGGAACACGAAACGAACTCTCGCAGCCGTTTGCTACTCGAATTCCTCAAGAGCCGCTTCAGCCCCGTACCGCCTTGGGATCTGGCCTTGCAAAGCGAGCTGCGCTGGTCATCCTCGTGCTAATGAACAGCGTGCTAAATTCAAAGGACTCAACGAAATAAAGGATGTGCATGAACGCCGCGAAAAACCCTGCCCTGTGCGATGAGCTGTTGCTGGATAACCAAGTGTGCTTCGCCCTGTACTCGACATCGCTGCTGATGACCAAAGTCTACAAGCCGCTGCTGCAGCAACTCGGACTGACTTATCCACAGTATCTGGCAATGCTGGTGCTATGGGAAAAGGATGGCCTGACTGTCGGTGAAATCAGCCAGCGCCTGCTGACCGATCCGGGCTCGCTCACCCCACTGCTCAAACGCCTGGAAGCAGAAGGCCTGCTCAAACGCACCCGCAGCCGGGAAGACGAGCGGGTTGTACAGGTGCACCTGAGCGACCAGGGGCGCGCCCTGCAAGACCGCGCCAAGAACGTTCCGCAGTGCATTCTGGCGGCCAGCGGCGAAAGCCTGGCGCGCCTGCAACACTTGCAGGCGGAGCTGTTGGAACTGCGCACCAACCTGCAGAAAAGCCTCTGACAGCTATGCTGTGAATGACCGTTTGTAAGCTGGTCGAAATTTATCTTGCGCGCAAAATAATTGCGCACTAAGTTAAACCCCGTACCCACTCAGCGCTGCGGCGCAACATACAAGCGAGGCTCAACATGCAAAAGGTCACTCCGCTGTACATTGCTGAAGCCAAGTCCACCGGTGGTCGCGACGGCAGCTCGCGCTCCAGCGACGGTAAACTCGAAGTCAAACTGAGTACGCCCAAAGAACTGGGCGGCGCTGGCGGTGACGGCACCAACCCCGAACAACTGTTTGCTGCAGGCTATTCGGCCTGCTTTATCGGCGCCCTGAAGTTCGTTGCCGGCCAGCAGAAAAAAGCCCTGCCTGCCGACAGCTCGATTACCGCCAAGGTCGGTATCGGCCAGATCCCGGGCGGGTTCGGCCTGGATATCGACCTGCACATCGCCCTGCCGGGCCTGCAGCAGGCGGATGCGCAGGCGCTGGTGGATGCTGCTCACCTGGTTTGCCCATACTCCAACGCCACCCGCGGCAACGTTGACGTTCGCCTGCACGTGACGGTCTGAGGCTGAGTCCCGGACATAAAAAAACCCGGCCAAGGCCGGGTTTTTTCTGGGCGCCAGGAATTACTTCTTGGAACGGCCTTTGAAGCTGTTGTCGCGAGTGTCGATGTCGATCCACTCGTCGATCTGGATGAAGTCAGCAACGCTGATTTCAGTGCCGTTTTTCAGCTTGGCAGGTTTCATGACCTTGCCCGAGGTGTCGCCGCGAGCAGCGTTCTCGGTGTAAACAACCTGACGGCTGATGGTGGTCGGCAGTTCAACCGAAACCAGACGGCCTTCGAAGAAGACTGCTTCGCAGACGTCTTCCATGCCTTCTTCGATGTACGGCAGAACGGCTTCGAGGTCTTCAGCGTTCAGTTCGTACATGGTGTAGTCGGTGGTGTCCATGAAGGTGTAGGAGTCACCGCTGATGAACGACAGGGTCGCTTCTTTGCGATCCAGGATCACGTCGTCCAGCTTGTCGTCCGCACCGTAAACGGTTTCGGTCTTGTAGCCGGTCAGCAGGTTCTTCAGCTTGGTCTTCATGATCGCGCTGTTACGGCCCGACTTGGTGAATTCAGCTTTCTGGACCAGCCAAGGGTCGTTGTCGATCCGCAGTACGGTACCGGGTTTCAGTTCTTTACCAGTTTTCATCGCGAGATATCCGAATTTGGATGGATTTACAAAAATCGAGGCCGCGTATCATAGCGAATTTCGGTAAAACTGTACCAGCGCCGTGGCAAGGTCCGGCTGAGCGGCCTGTGCGGTGGCCCAATGGCGGGCGTGGCGGTCGAGTTCGTCCCAGTGTTCAAGCACCTGTTGCCAGGCCTGGCCCATGTCGCGATCCATGTTCCAGGCGCGCCACAAATCGACAATCGCCGCTTGGGCTGACGGCGAAAGCCCCACTACGTAGTGATCGAGAAACGCTTCGAGCTTTTCCCAATGGGCATACTCTTCCTGCACATAGATGTGCCAGAGCAACGGCCGCCCTGCCCATTGCGCGCGGACGAACGAATCCTCACCACGCACGGCGTTGAAGTCGCAGCTCCAGAGCAACTGGTCATACTCGTCCTGGCTGACAAAAGGCAGAATCTGCACGGTCAGCGCACCCCGTGTGAGCACACGGCCCACCTGCATCTCGCCGTCGCCCAGCCACGCCTGCACGTCTGCCAGAATCCGTCCCTCAGGTACCAGCAGGTGATTGCTTCGAGAATCGGCGGCCAACGCGTCGAGCCAACTGGCCAGGCTGGCATTTTCGTAAGCAAACAGCGAAATCAAACGGGCGCCATCGGCCGGAACTACGCCCAGATGCTGAAGAAATGCCGTGCGCGCGGCGGGGTCTTGCTCGAAGGTTTCGCGCCGCGCCAGCAGTGTGGCCTCGCGGAGCAAGCCACCGGTCTTGGGGGTAAAACCTGGAAAGAAAAACACTTTGCGCAGGCCGTTGGGTTGCGGTGAAGGCAAACCATGACAGCCTTCCACCCAGTTTTCAGCGCTCAGGTACTCAAGATTCAGCCACAGCGGCGGGCGCGGGCAATCGAGCATTGCCTGCACATAATCGGCCGGCAACTGACAGGCAAAAGCGCCGATGACTACATCTGCTACTGACGTTTCCTGCCAGTCCGCTAGCCAGTGGCACACCTCTACGCCCTGCTGCCATTGACGCGGCGCCTGGGCGTCAGCCTCTGGGCAGATACGCGCGAAGGCGTTGAGATCATCCACCCACAGGCGCACCGCCATTCCCTGCTCGGCCACCAGTTGCCGGGCCAGGCGCCACGTCACGCCGATGTCGCCGTAGTTATCAACGACACAACAGAAGATGTCCCAGTCAGCTTTCATAGCTGGCCTCTTGGAAAAAGTGCCAATTGTCCGGGGAAATCATCGCAGACAAAAGCACACTGCGAAAAAAACCTGCAACGCCATGCCACAATAGAATCCTGTGCCCTGGCCAGGAGGCCATCATGCCCCGCCCTCGCGAACTGAAGATCACCCTCAAACCACTCCAGTTGATTGTGTGCATTGCCCTGGGCCTTTGGTTCGGTGCCCTGGCGATCGCCTTGAGCCTGTGGCTGGCCTGGCGCTTTGTGCCGGAGACAGTGCAACCCTTGAGCCAGGTACTGATCCCGCCTGTCGCAGCACCAGCCCCAGGCGCCGAGCAGCAGAGCCAGATGTTCGAGCAGTACAAACAAATTTTGCGCAACCAGGAACTGCAGCAGGCCGAGGATCAGGCTGAAAGCAGCGTCCGTAATCTGTCCAATCCCAAATGCCAGTTCTGGTTGCAACAAAACCGCACGGCACCAACCGAAAAGAGCCGCGCCCTTGTCCTTGAATTCTGTCACTAGCACCATGAACAAAGCCGACTTGCTGCAACGCATCATCGACACCCTGAGCTTCGATCTCGACGTGGCCCAACGCGCTGCGCAAACCGCTTATGAAGCGGCCACGGCCGAAGAAAACATCGCCGAAAACAAATACGACACCCTGGGCCTGGAAGCGTCGTACCTTGCCACCGGGCAGGCCCGACGGATGGAAGAAATTCGCCAGGCACGCGCGGCCTACCAGCAACTGGTGCTGCGCGACTACGATGCCAGCCGCGGTATTCAACTCAGCAATCTGGTAACCCTGGAAGCCGAGAATGGCAGCTGTCAGCAGCTGTTTCTAGGCCCTGAAGGTGCAGGCCTGAAGATCGGTCAGGGTGAACAGTTGGTGACCGTGATTACACCGCGCTCGCCGCTGGGGCAGTGCTTGCTGGGCAAGGTCGAAGATGAGGAAGTCAGCCTGGTGCTCGGCGGCGTGCGCCAGGATTACCTGGTGCTGCAAGTCCGGTAGAAGCGGCGGTGACATGTCAGTGATATCCGGAAGCCAAGGCGTTGAAACGCTGCGCCAATCCCTGGGCGGCAAACTGCTCGACGATGAAATCGATAAACGCTCGGGTCTTGCCCGGCAACAGTTTGTGCTCGGCGTAATACAGGCAGATGTTGCCATCATCCACATACCAATCCGGCAGCACCCGCACCAGGCTGCCCGCCTGCAGGTAGGGCACCGCAAACGGCATGCTCACCAAGGCCACGCCCAAGCCCTGCTGTGCCACCGCACAGGCGGCCTCGGAATCGCTCATGGTCATGCGCTGGCGAATAGTCAGGGGGCTCTGCTCCTGTTGGCGGTTGGTCAGCGGCCAGGAGCGCACCCGCCCGGTCTGCGGTGAGCGGATCAGAATACCGTCCAGCGCCTGCAGGTCGGCCGGCTGCAGTATCGCCGGGTGCTGTGCAAGGAACGCAGGGGCAGCCACCAGAATCCGGTGCGCTGGGGTCAGTTTGCGCGCAACAACGCCCTGGGGCAGGTCAAAACCGCCGCCAATCGCCGCATCGAAACCCTGGCCAATCAAATCGACCTGCCGATTATCAAAATGCCAATCGGGGCTGATCGCAGGGTAACGATCAAGAAATTCAGCCAGCAACGGCACGATGTACAACCGCCCGAACACCGTGCCCATGCTGACTTTCAAAGTGCCGACGGGTTGACCTTCGGCGCTGGCGAGGTTGGCCATGGCGTGCTGGATGGTCTGGAAGCTACTGGCCACCTCGCCCAGAAAGCGCTGACCGGCTTCGGTCAGGGTCAGGCGCCGGGTGCTGCGCTGAAACAAGCGCACGCCCAGACGCTGCTCCAGGCGGGCGACATTTTTCCCCACCGCTGCAGGCGTCAGACTCAGGCGCCGCGCGGCTTCTGCAAAACTGCCCACTTCCGCGCTACGCACGAAGCATTCGATGCTGCTGAACGATTCCACACCCGTGATTCCATACTTTTGGTTTACACAGACTATAGCGATTACTGGCTTATCAGAAGGTAATCCAGCGCCGATACTGAGCTCCATCCAAGGCATCGGGCCTTGTTCTTTCTGGAGCACAGCATGTCACATCAAGCCCGCCTCACCGGCAAAGTGGCCCTGGTTCAGGGTGGATCACGCGGCATCGGCGCAGCCATCGTCAAACGCCTGGCCGCCGAAGGCGCCCGTGTTGCCTTCACCTACGCCAGCGCCACGGCGCAAGCTCAAGCGTTACAACAGAGCATCGTTGACGCCGGTGGCAAAGCCCTGGCCATCCAGGCCGACAGCGCCGATGCCAGCGCCGTGCAACAAGCCGTGGAGCACACGGTCGAGGCCTTTGGCGGCCTGGACATTCTGGTCAACAACGCTGGTGTACTGGCCGTTGCCCCGCTGCTGGAGTTCAACCTCGACGACTTCGACCGTACCCTGGCCGTCAACGTGCGCAGCGTGTTCGTCGCCAGCCAGGCCGCAGCCCGGCACATGGGCCAAGGCGGGCGGATCATCAACATCGGCAGCACCAACGCCGAGCGCATGCCCTTTGCCGGTGGCGGCCCGTACGCCATGAGCAAATCGGCTCTGGTGGGGCTGACCCGCGGCCTGGCCCGTGATCTCGGCCCCCTGGGCATCACCATCAATAACGTGCAGCCCGGCCCGGTTGACACTGACATGAACCCTGCTCATGGCGAATTTGCCGAGAGCCTGATGGGCTACATGGCGGTGGGGCGATACGGTGAAGTCGAAGAAATTGCCGGTTTCGTCGCTTACCTGGCGAGCCCCGAGGCGGCCTATATCACCGGCGCCAGCCTGACGATCGACGGCGGCTTTGCCGCCTGACACACCGCCCCGGACGGCCCTGACTGTGTGAGATCATCTCGACACAGGCCCGGGCCGCCGGAGCTGATGTTGATACATTGGCATCCCGCCAGCACATTTCCGATACTGTCACTCCTTTACTGCCACTGATCGAGACGGTCCATGACCTCCTCCAGCACATCCTTGAGCCGCGGCCTGATCCTGCTGATGGCCACTGCCACCGGCCTGGCCGTCGCCAGCAACTATTACGCCCAACCGCTGCTGCACAGCATCGCTGAGCAGTTCGGCCTGAGCACTGCCAGCGCCGGTGCCATCGTGATTGCCGCGCAACTGAGTTATGGCGCAGGCCTTCTGCTACTGGCACCGCTGGGCGATTTGTTCGAACAACGGCGACTGATCGTCAGCATGATCGCCATCAGTACCCTGGGGCTGCTGATCAGTGCCTTTTCACCGAGCCTTGTGTGGTTGCTGCTGGGTACGACCCTGACCGGCCTGTTTTCGGTAGTGGCTCAGGTACTGGTACCCATGGCTGCTGGCCTGAGCGACCCGGGCCAGCGCGGCCGCGCGGTCGGGACCTTGATGAGCGGTTTGCTCCTGGGCATTCTGCTGGCGCGTACAGCGGCTGGGTTCATGGCCGAACTGGGCGGCTGGCGCAGTATCTATCTGCTGGCAGCCGGGCTGATGGCGGTGTGCGCCATCGCCTTGTTTCGCGCCCTGCCAGAACGCCGACAACACGCGGGACTGCGCTACCCCGCCCTGATCGGTTCGGTGTTTCGTCTGTTCGTTGATGAGCCGGTATTACGCCTGCGCTCTTTGCTTGGGCTACTGGCCTTCAGCCTGTTTGCGCTGTTCTGGACTCCACTGGCGTTTCTTCTGGCCGCCGAGCCCTACCACTATTCCGATGCCATCATTGGCCTGTTCGGCCTGGCCGGTGCAGCAGGCGCGCTGTCGGCCAACTGGGCCGGCCGCCTGGCTGATCGCGGCAAAGGCTCGCTGGGCACCACAGTCGGCTTACTGGCCCTGCTGCTGTCCTGGATTCCCCTGGGCTTTGCCCAATCTTCGCTGGTTGCCCTGTTGATCGGCGTGCTGCTGTTGGATCTGGCCGTGCAACTGGTGCATGTGAGCAACCAGAACGCCGTCATTGCACTGCGTCCTGAAGCGCGCAATCGCCTGAACGCTGGCTACATCACCTGCTACTTCATTGGTGGCGCGCTGGGTTCGCTGCTTGGCACCCAGCTGTTCCAGCACTATGGCTGGCACGGTATCGTCGCCGCCGGCCTGGCGATTGGCAGTGTGGCCTTGCTGGTCTGGGCCCTGGCCGAACGCCAGCGCAGCGTGCGGGTGCGCACGGCCTGATGTGGTCAGCTCAGGCGACCCTCCGTCGCCTGAGGATTGACTTGTTTGAGCCGGTGGCGCTGAGTAGCGGGTGGTCAACAGCCCCTTCTTACTGGATGCCACGATGACAAGACTCACGGTTCAGTCCGGCGATTTCTTGCAAGGTGAAGGCGAGTACCGCAATGGATCGCTCACTCTCAAGACCTGCCGCAGCCCTTCCCCCGGGGAAAAAATCGCCCTTACCCGAATCAGTGAACTGATCGTTGCCAATCAGGAGTCCAGCCGTAGCCTGAGCAGTACCTTGGGCTGGGGCGTGGCTGGCGCCTTGATGGCTGGGCCGGTGGGCCTGATTGCCGGGATGTGGTTGGGCGGCAAGGAAGAGGAAATCACCTTCCTGGCCACCTTCAAAGATGGCCGCAAACTGATGGCGGTTACCGACAGCAAGACCTGGTCGAAACTCAATGGTCATTGGCGTCGCCACAACCAACCGGCAGCCAATCGCTGAATCAGCTGCTAGGCGATTCACGGCATTGCTTGAACCACCTGGACAGGGGCTCCGTGAGGCAGTAGCCCCTGTTAAGATGCGCGCTCGTTTTAACTCCGCGCTATCAAGGAACGTTTTGCATGCCCCTGCCCCACCCTCGCCTGCCCGCAAGCCTGCTCGGCTTGAGCCTGGCGCTGCCTGCCTGTCACAGCCTGGCGCAAGACAGCATCACCCTGGCGCCGGTAAAAGTCTCCGAGGCCTATAGCGAGGGCTATCAGGTGCAGGACGCATCCGTCGCAGGCTTTGCTCCCGCGCCCTTGCTCGACACCCCGGCATCGGTGGCGGTATTCAGCGAACAGCTGCTGGCTGATCGGCAGGTGCGCAAACTCAGTGAAGTACTGCAAAGCGATGCCTCGGTAGGCGAAAGTTATGCGCCGATCGGTTACTACGAAAACTTCAACGTACGCGGTTTCGAACTGAATGCCGCCAGCAGCTACAAGATCAATGGCCAAACCATCGCTGGCGAACAGAACGTGGCGCTGGAGAACAAGCAACAGATCGAGCTGCTCAAAGGCTTGTCCGGGTTGCAGAGCGGCGTTGCCGAACCCGGCGGATTGATCAACTACGTGACCAAGCGTCCAGAAGACGTGCGTTCGGTGACGGTGTCGAGCAACGACCAGGGCGAACGCTACATCGCTACCGACCTGGGCGGCTGGTTCGGCAGCGAGCGCCAGTTTGGGGTGCGCGCCAACCTCGCGCATGAAGACATCCGCTCGTACGTAGACCATGCCGATGGCAAGCGTGACTTTGCCGCGCTGGCCTTCGACTGGCAGATCAACCCCGACGCCGTACTGCAATTGGATGCCGAGTACCAGCAGCGTGAACAACGCTCGGTCCCCGGCTATCAACTGCTCGGCGGCAGCCAACTGCCCCACGACATTGACCCGCACGACCGCCTGGCGTACCAACAATGGGCCAATCCAGTCAGCATTGACTCATTGAACCTTGGCGGGCGCTTTGAATATCGCTTCAACGATAGCTGGACCGGCACCCTCAGCGCCTCGCGCAGCAAAGTGGTGATCGATGACTACAGCTCATTTGCCTGGGGTTCGAGCGAGGGGCCGTATTTCAGCAGCGCTGGCGACTACGACATCTACGATTACCGCAGCCCCGATGACACCCGCCGCACCGACGAAGTGCAGGCCGCACTCAATGGTCACTTTGAGGCCATGAGTTTGAACCACGAACTTACGGTCGGTACCAGTGCCCAGCGCCGCACCCTTGACCAACGCCCGTACTTCAATGAATGGCTTGGCAGCGGCAACATTTACCAACCGACTCCGGCGTTACCGCCCTCCGAGAAAGCCGTTGGGCCCAGCACCCGTCGCCTGGACAGCCGCCAATATGGCCTGTTCGCCAGTGACCGGATCAGCTTCAACGAGCAATGGCAGACCGTGCTGGGCGCGCGCCTGGTGCGCCTGGACGAAAAAACCTTCGACGAAAATGGCGACCCTGGGCGCCATACCCGTGACTATCAACTGCTGCCCAACGCCGCCCTGATCTACAAACCGCGCCCGGACATCTCGGTGTACACCCGTTACAGCAAAGGAATCTCCTCCGGCGGTACAGCGCCCTGGTTCGCCAGCAACAGCGCCGAAATCCTCGCGCCGACCCTGTCGCACCAATTGGAAGTGGGCATCAAACGCGACTGGCAGCGCATGAGCCTGAGTGCAGCGCTGTTTCAACTGCGCCAGGCCTACCAATACTCACGGCCAGACGGCGCGGGGCATTTCACCTATGTGCAACAAGGCCAGCAAAAGAATATCGGCCTGGAGCTGGGCGCCAGCGGCTGGCTGACCGAGCGCCTGCAGATCAACGCCAGCGCTGCGGCCATTCGTGCGCGGGTGAAAAACAGCGGAACTGCTGACTACGAAGGCCATCAGGCGCTGAATGTGCCCAACCTGCGTGCTGCGGTGCAGGCCGACTACAGCCTGCCGATCAACGGCCTGGCCCTGCTCGGCGGGGCACGCTACAGCGCCAGCAAGTACGCCAACCAGGCGGGCAACGTGGAAGTCGGCAGCTACGCCGTGTTCGACCTGGGCAGCCGCTACAGCACAAAAATCGGCGGTTACGACACAACACTGCGGCTGATGGTCGACAACGTTTTTGATAAACGCTACTGGCGTGACGCGGGCGAATACCTGGGAGATGGCTACCTGTTCCAGGGCGCGCCAAGGACTGCGCGGGTGTCGGCTTCTGTGAGTTTTTGAGGAGGGTTATCGCGGGGCAAGCCCGCTCCCACCTGTGGGAGCGGGCTTGCCCCGCGATGATCAGATGACACCGCACTTGAGCGTCAGCCTGTCCGGGTTCTGCCCTGGCTGCCAGCGTAGCGCGCCTGAGACATCATCTGATACCCGATAAACCACTCTGACTTTTTGAGCGATCAGCGGATTGATCGGCCCCTGCGGAACACCGATCGGGTCGCCAAGCACCGGCTCAATGACGTTGTAGGTGTAGGTCTTGCCAGAATGGTTCATCAGCAACACACCAGGAACAATCAATTGCCCAGTGTTGCTGGTATTTTTGAAAGTAGCCTGAAGTATCAAAAACTTTGAGCCGGGTTGCGAACTAACAGGTATCAGGCCAAAGTCTGCGTTCTGACTGGTTGTACAGCTGTCCACTGTTACAACAAAAGGGCCAATTTCAGCAGAACGTGAAGGCGGATTCTGGCGACGCTGCTCCAGCACTTTATGCGCTTCGAGCTCTCGTTTTTTTCTGGCATTTTCACTGGCCAGGTATTCATCCTGTCGCCGCTGTGCCTCGGCTTGGATTTGTCTTTCCTCAGCTTTGAAGCTGACATACGCATAGGTTTCGTCCAGTGCCTTGCTGGCATCAACGTACGCTGCTGATTGCGGATCCGAGACACTGTCCAGATAACATTCAGCATACCGATCGTATTTCGCTTGCACCGACGCACCGACTCTCTGGTATGCAGCCTTATGCGCCACCTGCGCCTGTTCAAGACGCAGCGCAATCGCCTCTTCGAGGAACTCACTGTATTCAGGACGAGCCAATACACTGATTTTTTCGCGTAACAGTGAAGGTATCTGCTGATCCGTTTGGTTGGCCTTGTCCTTTACACCTTTTACAACGACGTACTGAACAACTGTTGTGCGCATGCTTTCAAACGGAATGTTGTAGCTTGGAACATCCCGTTCCATCGCCCGGCACTTGTTTTGCGCATTTTCATTCACGCCGGCAACGGCGCTTAGCGACACCAACATTAACAGGCAGCCTAAGGTTCTTATTTTCATCGCGCTGCAATCCCACCCTTTGACAATTCTGCAAGTTCAATCAGAAAACAGCTGACCCAGAATGCAAAAAGCCCCGCAAATCGTAATTTGCGGGGCTTTTCTAAATGTGGCGGTGAAGAAGGGATTCGAACCCTTGATACAGTTTCCTGTATACACACTTTCCAGGCGTGCTCCTTCAGCCACTCGGACACTTCACCGTTTCTCTTCAAGCTGTTCAGCCTGTCGAGGCGCGCTAATGTAGTCGAAAGAGCTGCTGATGGCAAAGGTTTTTTTCAGAATTTTCATGCGCTTAAGCCGATCGAGCGAAAACACGACGGTGCACAGGGCAAACTCGCCAATCTCTGCTGTGCTTCGGTAGCCGTTCAGCCGCTGGCCCCGGCTTGCAAGGCAAAGCGGGCTAAGCCTGACTGCCCAGTCAGTCACAGCGCTTTACCTGACTGCGCAGCCTGAGTAACGTCTGCCCCACTCTCCCAGTAAGGAACTCTGTCATGAGTGAGCTGATTACCTACCACCTCGACGACGGCATCGCGACCCTGACCCTGAACAACGGCAAGGTCAACGCCATCTCGCCCGATGTCATTGCGGCCTTCAATGCAGCCCTGGATCAGGCCACGCAAGATCGTGCGGTGGTAATCATCACCGGCCAGCCGGGCATTCTATCTGGCGGCTATGACCTCAAAGTGATGACCGCAGGCCCTAAAGAAGCGGTCAGCCTGGTCACCGCCGGTTCCACCCTGGCCCGGCGCATGCTGGCGCACCCGTTCCCGATCATTGTTGCCTGCCCAGGCCATGCTGTGGCCAAGGGCGCGTTCCTGCTGCTCTCGGCGGACTACCGCATCGGTGTTGAAGGGCCTTTCAATATTGGCCTGAATGAAGTGCAGATCGGTATGACCATGCACCACGCCGGTATTGAACTTGCCCGTGACCGCCTGCGCCGCTCGGCCTTCCATCGCTCGGTAATCAACGCCGAGATGTTCGACCCGGTCAGCGCTGTGGACGCAGGCTTCCTCGATAAGGTTGTGGCCGCCGAACAACTGCAGGAAACGGCACTGGCAGCCGCGCGGCAGCTTAAGAAGATCAACATGAACGCGCATAAACACACCAAGCTCAAGGTGCGCAAGGCGCTGCTCGACAGCCTCGATGACGCGATCATCCGCGACCAGCAACACCTGGGCTGACTCCTACCAAGGCCTGATTGCGTTTATTTGCGCAATCAGGCTGCCACTGGTGCATAGAGCGTTTGCCCGCGCCTGTGCACATCCGTACACTGCGCCGCGTTTGTCTGGTGTGAGTCGTACGATGCTTTTTCTTATCCGCATGTTCCTGTTGGGGCTGCACTTCATTGTGGTTGGTGTGATCGGTGTACTGGTTGGCCTGTGCCGGCCCTTCAACCCGGACAACAGCCGTATTTGCGCACGTCTTTATGGGCTGCCTGCTACCTGGCTGATGCGTATGGATGTCAAAGCCGAAGTCGGCCCGCTGTTCGACCAGCCCCCCGGTTGCGTGATCGTTGCCAACCATCAATCCAATCACGACCTGTTCGTGCTGGGCCACGTGGTGCCACCGCGGACCGTGTGCATCGGCAAAAAAAGCCTGAAATGGGTTCCACTGTTCGGCCAGTTGTTCTGGCTCAGCGGCAATGTGCTGATCGATCGCGGCAACGCCTACCAGGCGCGCCGGGCAATGCAGACCACTACACGCACCCTGTGCGAAAACGACACATCGATCTGGGTATTCCCCGAAGGCACGCGCAATGCTGGCGAGCAGTTGGTGCCCTTCAAGAAAGGTGCGTTCCACATGGCCGTCGAGGCCGGAGTGCCGATTGTGCCGGTGTGTGTCAGCCGCTACACCCAACGCCTGGGCCTTAACCGCTGGCGTCGCAGCAAAGTCATCATTCGCTCGCTGCCACCGATCGCAACTACCGGACTGACCCAACAGGATGTGCCTGCACTGGCGGAGCAATGCCAGGCGCAGATGCAGCGTTGCATCGACCTGATGGAGGCCGAATTGCCGCACGCCTGAAGGGTTGCTCAATTGTGCGTGTCAGACCAAGCTACTGGCACGGTTATCACAAGAAGCGAACCACCATGGGACGAGTCGTTGCGGCGGCTGTGTACAGCGCCGGCAGAAAAGTTACCAACATCAGCATCGATGAAGGCAGCCAATGGGCCAGTAAACCCGGGCATTTCGTCTGGATTGGTCTGGAAGAACCCAACGCCGAAGAGCTGGCCAACCTGCAACAGCAGTTCAACCTGCATGAACTGGCCATTGAAGATGCCCTGGAAAAACACAGTCGGCCGAAGCTGGAAACCTTCGGCGACGCGCTGTTTATCGTGACGTACTCGCCGGTGCGCCATGAAGGCAAGCTGGAGTTCATCGAAACCCACATCTTCGCCGGCACTGGCTACCTCATCACCTGTCGCAATGGCCAATCCAAATCCTACGCCTTGGTGCGCCAGCGCTGCGAGGCACGGCCGTTGCTGCTGGAGCATGGTGAGGATTTTGTGCTGTACGCCCTGCTCGACTTCGTCACCGAAAACTACCAGCCTATCAGCGAAGCCATTCACGGCGAAATCGAAGAGCTGGAACAAAGTGTGCTGAGCAACTCGCTACAGGAAGAAGACATCCAGCGCCTGCACAGCCTGCGCCGCGACATTCTGCGCTTGCGCCGTTACGTTGCGCCGATGGTCGAGATCAGCGAAGAACTGCAGCGCCTGACCTTTCCGTTCATCGACAAAAACATGCGACCGTACTTTCGCGACGTGCAGATTCATGTGACCCGGCAGATGGAAGATCTGGCCGGGATTCGTGACATCGCCAGCCAGACCATTGAGATCGGTATGCTGCTGGAGTCATCACGCCAGAGTATCGTGCAACGCAAGTTCGCCGCCTGGGCGGCGATTCTCGCCTTCCCTACCGCGGTGGCAGGGATCTACGGCATGAACTTTCAGAACATGCCGGAGTTGAGCTGGCATTACGGTTACTTCGCCGTGCTCGGTGCCATCACCGTAGGTTGCACGGCGCTGTTTGCCAGCTTCAAGCGCTCAGGCTGGCTTTAGCCTCCTGCTGATGCGCCACAAAGCGCATCATCCACTCGCCGACCATGCCGCCCTGGTGCTCTTGCACCAGGCTGGCCACCGCCTTCTGGTAAACCTCCTGACCCAGGCTTTGCTGACGCAGGTCCAGCAGTGCACGCGAGTAATCGTGAACGAACTCTGGGTGCCCCTGGAAACACAGCACCTGATCGGCGATGTGATAGGCGGCGAAGGGGCAGAAATCGCTGGAGGCAATCACTGTGGCGTTTTCTGGTAGCTCCGTGACTTGATCCTGATGACTGATCAGCAAGGTCAGCTCCGACACGGTCGGGTCCATCCACGGCGCTTTGCCAGCCAATTGATAGCGATGCACGCCCACGCCCCAGCCCTGAGAGGCGCGTTCAGTCTTGCCGCCCAGCACCAACGCCAGCACCTGATGACCAAAACACACGCCCAACAGTTTGTCGCCACGGTTGTAGCGCTCAAGCAGATAGGCCTTGAGGCGCTCGATCCACGGATCGCTGCCGAAGGAGTCGGCTTTGCTACCGGTCACAAGGTAAGCGTCAAACACCTGATCATCGGCGGGGTAGTCGCCATTCATCACGTTGTATACGTCAAACTCGGCGGCGATCGGTTGACTGGCGAACAGTTGCTCGAACATCCGTCCGTAGCCCTGATACTGCTCGACCAGCTCAGGTCGCAGGACGTCGGTTTCCAGGATGCAGATGCGTAACGGCATAAAAATAGTCCTGAACGACAAAGGCGGGATTGCCCCCTAGAGCCTGCCCCGAATAAGGCTTACAGGCAAGTCCGATGCACTGACGAACGGTCACATTTAGCGATTCCCGTTAAAGAACCATTGCAAGCGTCTAGCAAGGGGAATAGTTGCCAGATGGCATAAGGCCTCATAACAAAAACAATGAAAAATAAAGTTACAAATACGAAAGCGATCTAAAATATCGCTGACGTTGACCCTACTGTTAGTTGTATACCCATCAGCAAAGGTTCGCGTCTGGACGTCAAACCGCGTTACCCATGTTTGCCGGAACGACAAGGAAGCCATTGGGCACTCAGGAATAACAACAAGAAGGCGGTCAGCCATGTTCAAACAACACAAAGTACGTCAAGCCGGGCTCATTCTCTTTGCCACGACATTGCTGCTGATTTTGCCAAATCTCTCACGTCTTTTCGGCTGAATTCCTATAGCCCTCGGCGGCCCTGCGCAAGTACTCTGCCAGCCCTGACTTGCTGGAGATTACCTATGCGCTTTTGCCTCGCCCTTCTGCTGCCACTGCTCTGCCTGCCTGTACAGGCAGCGCAGTTGACCCTGGAACTGGGTGACACTAGTCGGCAGTGGCAAAGCGCCGATCTGCTCGCCCACCCTCAGGCGCAGGAGATCCGTATCGACAACGACGTCTCCTACAAACGCACCATGCATTACCGTGCCGTACCGCTGGCGGTGCTGCTTGAAGGTGTCGCCACTGGTGACCACCTGCAGGCCGTGGCGGATGATGGCTTCGTTGCCGAGATGCCGGCGGCGCCCTTGCTCAAGAACGGCCCCGCCAGGGCCTGGCTGGCGATTGAAGACCCGGCCAAACCCTGGCCGCCGCTGGGGACCGGCAAACCCAGTGCCGGCCCGTTCTATCTGGTGTGGACCAACCCGCAGGCCGGACGCATCAGCCCGGAACAGTGGCCATTCCATGTTGCCAGCATTCGTCGCCTGGAGCCGGTCGCTACACGCTTCCCGGGGCTGCTGCCAGCACCTCAACTGGCAAGCAACGACCCTATCAATCTCGGTTTCAGCCTGTTCCAGAAAAACTGCCTGGCCTGCCATCGCCTCAATGGCGCCGGTGATGCGCAGTTCGGCCCGGACCTTAACCTGCCGCACAACCCCACCGAGTACTTCCAGCCAGCCTTCCTGCGCCGCTACATTCGTGACCCTCAGAGCTTGCGCCAGTGGCCACAGGCAAGAATGCCCGCCTTCTCACCTGAGGTACTCAGCGATGCGGAACTCGATGCCCTGCTCGCTTACCTGGCGCACATGGCCACGCGCAAACAGCCCTGATGGCTATTGCTGCTGGGCGGTAACGCTCGGCAGCACCAGCACCTTGGCATGCATTTGCTCGAATCCTCCCCCTCTGCGCATGCCACGCACCGGACAGGCGTCCAGGTAGTCGAGGCCCACAGCCAGCTTCAAATGGCGTTCAGGCCTGGCCAGTTGATTGGTCACGTCAAAGCTGTACCAGCCATCGTCCAACCAGGCTTCAGCCCAGGCGTGACTGGCCATCTGCTGGCTTTGGCTGTCGAACAGATAGCCCGAAACATAGCGCGACGGCACGCCAAGGCTGCGGGCGCAGGCCAGGAAGGCGTGCGTATGGTCCTGACAGACGCCAGCGCCACCGGCAAAAGCCTGAGCAGCGCTGGTGTCCACTGCAGTGCTGCCGGGCTGGTAGGTCATGCGCTGATTGAGCGCGTTCATCAAATCGATCAACGCCGAACGGTCTCGACGTTTGCGGCATTGCTGCAGGGCAAAGGCGCGCAAGGCTTCGTCGGCCTCGGTCAGGCGGGTGAAGCGCAAAAAGGGCAACGGCGATTGTGCTTCGTGCTCGACTTCACGGGTTTCGTCGATGTCTACCAGGCCGCGTGCCGCGATGACCAGATCTGAATGCGGCTCCTCCAGGCTCAGGACGTGGAGGATATTGCCGAACGGGTCGAGTTGCGCCCGCGCCGGCCGTGGCAGGTCCAGTTGCCAGGCCAGCACCTGCTGACGTTCGCTGTCGTGGGGAGTGAGGCGCAGGTACTGAATGCTGGCACGAACCTGATCTTCATAGTGATAGGCGGTTTCGTGGCTGATGGTCAGTCTCATATAGCCTCCAGATAGGCACTGTGGATGGCGTTGCCCAACTGGCGCACCAGCGGGATGTAGTGGGTTAACCAGGGGTGCAGACCTTCGGCGAGAATTTCGTCGATGCCGGTGTACCGCAGCCGTGCGTCCACTTCGGCGGCCAGGCGCTGTGCAGCGCGGCCGTTGCTGCCTGGCAGGCTGGCGAGAATCTGGTCGATCTCTTCGGTACAGGCACGCAATGAACGCGGCACATCAGCGCGCAGCAGTAACAGTTCGGCAACATGGCGGGCGGCGGGCGCGTCTCGATAAATTTCGGTGTAGGCCTCGAACGACGACAACGCCCGCAGCAACGCGCTCCACTGGTAGTAGCCGCGGGCCGAGCTGTCACTGACCGCTTCGGCTTCTTCTCCGAGCATTTCATAGCGCGCGTCGAGCAGGCGCAGCGTGTTGTCAGCGCGCTCAATGAATGTTCCCAGGCGGATAAAGCGAAACGCATCGTTGCGCATGATGGTGCCGTAGGTGGCGCCGCGGAATAGGTGCGAACGCTCCTTGATCCACTCACAAAAGCGGCTCATGCCATAACGGCCCAGGCCTTGCTCGGCAATGCCGCGAATCTCCAGCCAGGTGGCGTTGATGTTTTCCCACATGTCGGCGGTGATGCGCCCGCGCACCGCATGCGCACAGGCGCGAGCCGCACCGAGGCAGCTGTAGATGCTCGCCGGGTTGTCGGGATCAAGAGCGAAGAAGTGCAACAAACGCTCGGCATGCAACTGCCCGTGGCGCTCCAGGTAGTCGTCGAGGGTGCCGGTGATCAGCAATGGCATGGCCATTTCATCCAGGCCATCGCCACGGCCGTCCTGTGGCATCAATGACAGCGAATAACTGACATCGAGCATCCGCGCGAGGTTTTCCGCTCGCTCAAGATAGCGCGACATCCAATACAAATCAGAGGCAGTTCTACTCAACATGACTTAATCCTCGACCACCCAGGTGTCCTTGGTACCGCCGCCCTGGGACGAGTTGACCACCAGTGAACCTTCGCGCAGCGCCACCCGGGTCAAACCGCCAGGTACCACCCGGGTTTCGCGGCCGGAAAGCACGAACGGGCGCAGATCGATATGCCGCGGGGCAATGCCGTTTTCCACAAAGGTCGGGCAGGTCGATAGCGACAGCGTCGGCTGGGCAATGTAAGCCGCCGGGCGCGCTTTGATTCGGGCGGCAAAGGCCTCTATTTCGGCGCGAGTGGCAGCGGGCCCGACCAGCATGCCGTAACCACCCGAGCCCTGGGTTTCCTTGACCACGAGTTCTGGCAGGTGCGCCAGCACATGGGAGAGCTCCTCAGGCTTGCGGCACTGCCAGGTCGGCACATTCTTGAGGATCGGCTCTTCGTCCAGGTAGAAGCGGATCATGTCGGTGACATAGGGATAGATCGACTTGTCGTCGGCCACACCCGTGCCGATGGCGTTGGCCAGCACCACATTGCCGCAGCGGTAGGCCGAAAGCAGGCCGGGCACGCCGAGCATCGACTCGGGATTGAACGCCAACGGATCGAGGAAGGCGTCGTCCAGACGCCGATAGATCACATCCACCGCCTTGGGTCCGTCGGTGGTGCGCATGAACACCCGCTCATCACGCACGAACAGGTCAGCCCCTTCGACCAGCTCTACGCCCATTTCCCTGGCCAGAAAGGCATGTTCGAAGAAGGCACTGTTGAACCGCCCCGGGGTCAACACCACGACACTGGGGTTATCCAGGGGGCTGGCACTTTTCAGGGTGTCGAGCAGCAAACTCGGGTAATGGTCGATCGGCGCGATGCGCTGCGCAGCGAACAACTCGGGGAACAGGCGCATCATCATCTTGCGGTCTTCCAGCATATAGCTGACGCCGCTGGGGGTGCGCAGGTTGTCTTCGAGCACGTAGTAGCTGCCATCACCGTCACGCACCAGGTCAACCCCGGAGATGTGCGAGTAGATGTCACGGTGCAGGTCCAGCCCTTGCATTGCCAGCTGGTACTGCTCGTTGGCCAGCACCTGCTCGGCCGGAATGATGCCGGCGCGAATGATGCGCTGGCCATGGTAAAGGTCGGCCAGGAACAGGTTCAGGGCCTTGACCCGCTGGATACAGCCGCGCTCCACCACGCGCCACTCACTGGCCGGGATGCTACGCGGAATGGTGTCGAAGGGAATCAGGCGCTCGGTGCCTTGCTCGTCGCCATACAGCGTGAAAGTAATACCGGCGCGATGGAACAACAGGTCAGCTTCACGCCGACGTTGCGCCAGCAGCTCCGGTGGGGTGTCGGCCAACCAGCGGGCGAACTCCCGGTAATGCGGACGGACCTGGCCGTCTGCGCTGTACATCTCATCGTAAAAAGTGCGGATCATGCCGAACTCCTTGTCACCCGTGCAGCAGAGCCGTCGCAAGCCCCGTGCCAGCGGCACAATTCCTTTGATTTCAATAGGTTGTAATTTCAAAGACGCGCGGTTGCACCAGATGTGTGCAACCGCTACGGCTGCTTTGCGCACTAACGCTTCATTGCGAAGCGTGTTTCAAGCCAACGGGCGCTCCTGTTTCACGCCCCAACCCTCTATTTCACCGCCTAACGGTGCGATAACCGCTTCGAAATCCTGCTCGAATTCGCCAATGCCGCCATAGGTGGCATACATCACCTTGCTCAATTCCAGGTTCCAGGCACCATCGTCGCGCTCATGCACTTGAGCACTGAGCGATTCTCCACGGAACTGCCCGGCGGCCCGTCTGGCCCGCGCTTCATCAGGAAAAACCGCATAGAACTCGATGGGATGAATCTGGGCAAAGTTGAAGCCACCCTCTTTCATCTGCCGTAATACAGTGCTGCTGATGTCCTCGTATTGGCTGCTCATGAATCGTCCTCCTAACTACCGATGGATAGACTTTCAGTGCAAAACGCACCTGCCCGCCACACAAAACGTGCGGGGGCAATTCGAGCTGATGCATGACGTGGATCGGCAAGCCCGGGCAATCACAAAAAAACGGCCCGACCTTGATTGCAGCGTAGCGCCAAGTTGCCAAGCGCGCCAATTAGCGCGCTCAGGGCGCTTCGGTGATGGCGGTGATCTCGACTCCATTTTGCTCTTTGAGCCACTTTGCCGTGGGCATCGAAGCACGGTCTTCGTAGTCGGTCAGATTCAGCTCATCCATGACGGGGAAAAGGTGGGCACGTATTCGCCGTGCGGCCTCCTCGACGGTGGGCTCATGTTCGCCAATGTAGGGCAGCGAGGTGCGCTCGCCTTTTTGATCAACAAAGGTAATGACCCACGCTTTCATTGGATTCTCCTCTGGGCAGGTATTCCAGCTAGCGCTGCGTTCCCTCTGTTGACCACACAGCAGGATGGATTGTTCTGCTGGCGAATGCCCATCAGCGAAAAAAGGTTTGGTGGGTAACTACCTGTGGGAGCGGGCTTGCCCCGCGATTGCGGTGTACCTGTCAAATCGCTTCGCGGGGCAAGCCCGCTCCCACTGCCCTCCCTCAAAAAAGGCTCTTCGCGGGTCACTAGCGAAGCTAACGTCAGCCCAGGCGCTGCCCGTAACTTTGCGACTTCAGGAGGCCGAGTGGAGGTGACTGGAGGGCCAGGTGCGTTAGCACCCTTCGGCGTAGCCGAAGGCGCGAGATGTAGACTTTCGTAGCAAGTCGTAGGCCGCGCGGGCCTGGAAGGCGCCGGAGCCGAGGGGACCCGGAGCGCAGCGTAGGGCCGGATGCAGGAGCCAGCGGTTTTGCCTACTTTGCCCAAGAGCAAAGTAGGCCGCCGTAAAGGCGGAAGGGGCCAGCCCAGCCCCCCCATCAAATGGATAAGCCCACAGCCCTCAAAGCCAAATCCAACCTTTTCCCGACAATCTGTGAAGAGCCAAAAAAAAGAGGCCCGCAGGCCTCTTTTTGTTCAGCGCAACGCCAGCGGCCGGTTACTCCGGCACACCATGCACAACCCCTGCGGTGTTATCCAGCAGGCTCTTGGTCGCGGTCTGAATGAACGACTCAAGCTTGTGGGTCAGCTCTTGCTGGTCCGGGCTTTCGATCAACTCGGCCTTGAAGTTGGCACCGAGCTCGTAGCGGTACATGCGCGGCGACATGTCTTTGGACTCGATCAGGATGCGATCACCCTTCACCAGGCCCACAATCTGCTCGCTACCCGACGGTTTGATCATGCCGAAGCCAGGATCGCCCGCCGGCAGGTTGAGCAGGTCGCGGCCCCAGCACTGATGACGGGTTTCACCGCCCAGACGACCCATGATGGTCGGCACGATGTCGATCTGAGTGCCTACGGTGTGGTTCACCGCCCCGAACTTCTCCTGAATGCCCGGGGCAATCAGCAGCAGCGGAACGTTGAAGCGGCCCAGGTCCAGCTCGGTCACCTGCTGGTGGTTGCCGAAGCCGTGGTCACCGACGATGACGAACAGGGTTTCCTTGAAGTAAGGCTCTTTGCGCGCCTTCTCGAAGAACTGGCCCAGCGCCCAGTCGGAGTAACGCATGGCAGTCAGGTGCTGATCGAGACGGCCCTGGCCGGTAACCGGCTCCACCGGCAACTGGGCTGGCAGGGCGTACGGCGTGTGGTTGGACAAGGTCTGCAGCAGTGCATAGAACGGCTTTTTGCCGTAGTTCTTGGCCAGTTCCTCAGCGCCACGGTCGAACATGTCCTGGTCGGACACGCCCCACGTCGGGTCGGAGAACACCGGATTGACGAAGTCATTACGGCCAATGAAGGTGGTCATGCCCTGGTTGCCGAAGAAGCCCGACTGGTTGTCCCAGGCAAAGTCGCCGTTATAGACGTAGACATCGTCGTAGTCACGAGCACTGAGCAGTGCCGGCAAGCCAGACAGCTTGTGACCGCCTTCCGGAGTCTGCATCAGGTATTCGAAACCTGGCAGGTTCGGATAGCAGGCCATGGTGGCGAACATACCTTGGTGGGTATGGGTACCGTTGGAGAAGAAACGGTCGAACAGCAGGCCTTCTTTGGCCAGCTTGTCGAAGTACGGCGTAATGTTGTTGGGGCTGCCCAGTGCACCTACCGAGTGACCGGCGAAGCTCTCCATGAGGATCACGACAACGTTCTTGACCGGCAGGGTATTGTTGGCCGGCGGTGTAAAGTCGCGACGCACAGCGGCGGTGTCGGCATCGACCAGCTTGTCGTTTTCGGTCAACAGCATGTCACGCACGGTCTGGGTCGCCAGCGTCTGCTCGATGGTCGACTTCCAGACGTTGGCGCGGTCTTCACCGAAACGGCTCTTGGCGGCATCGATCAAGGTCAGCGTGCCATTGAGGCCCAACTGGTTGACGAAGTTCGAGTCAGTGGTGAACGCATCACCCCAACGCATTGGCGGGCCCTGGCGCAGGGTGCCACGAGCGGCGATGACGGCCACCAGCAGAATCATGAAGAACACCACGCCACGCACGTACCACGGCGCCACCGCACGGCTACCGGCGGTCTGGTTCTGGTAGGCTGCGCGTGGGCGGGTCAGGCGGTCGATGCCTTTGAACACCAGGCTCAGCAGCCAGGTACCGACAATCCACGCCAACAGGTAGCGCACCACCGGGAAACCGTACCAGAGCATGCTCAGAACAGTTTTAGGGTCTTCTTTGACGTACTGGAACACCAGGCCGTTGAGGCGCTGGTGAAACTCGCGGTAGAAGTCCAGTTCCATCAGGCCGAGGAACATCACAACGCTCGAGGCCAGGGTCAACCACACCCGGAACAGGCCGCGGGCCGCCATGGCGCGTGCGCTGAGGGTGGCCAGCAGCAGTGGGATGCTCAGGTAGACCACAACGCGCAAGTCGAAGCGCAGGCCATTGAGAAAACCCTCGGCCACGGTCGACATCGGCGTATCGCCGATCATGTCGCTGTTGTAGATCAGCAGTGCCAGGCGAACCAGGCTGAGCATCAGCATGATCACCAGGCCACACAACAGGGTGTAGACCAGGTGCGATTTTAACGTCGGTTGCAGCGGGCGCGACGCAGCCCGCTGATCACTCAAGGCGTCCGTGTTAGCCATGGATTGGAAGATCCCTAGGATTCAGATTCAAGAAGGCGAAAAGCAGTCGGCAAATGTGCACTAAACCCGAGAGCAATGCACGGCCATTCGGCGAACGGATAATTGCGCGCGCGGATTTTCCATAATCGAATGTGAAAATTTCGTTGAGAAACATCCTTGGCAACAGGTTGCGCTATCTTAGTCGCGTGTTCACTGCCCAGGCGCTACACCATGTATTACCGCTATCAGCCAAGCCCACTTGGCCCGCTGCTACTGGCGGGCGACCAGCAAGGTTTGCACTTGCTGCACATGGACGCCGCACAGCCTTGGGAGCTGCCGCAAAGCTGGATGCCTGCGGGTAACCAATTAGATGCGGTGGCCCGCCAGTTGGAGGAGTATTTCGCAGGCGAGCGCGAAGTGTTCGACGTCAGGCTGGCGCCGTTGGGTACGCCGTTTCAGCAGGAAGTCTGGCAAGCGCTGCAGCGCATCCCTTATGGCACCACCTGCAGCTACCGCGACCTGGCCGAACACATCGGCCGCCCGCGCGCGGTACGCGCCGTCGGTACCGCCAACGGCGCCAATCCAATTGCAATCATCGTGCCCTGCCACCGGGTGATTGGCAGCAACGGCACCTTGACCGGCTACGCTGGCGGCGTGGAGCGCAAACAGATGCTACTGGAGCTTGAAGGCGCCTGGCTGATCTGATGTCTTCCTGTAGGAGCGGGCTTGCCCCGCGATTGCGTGCGTTCAGTCACATCGCCTCGCGGGGCAAGCCCGCTCCTACTTATCGCGTGAGTCCACCACCGCGGGGGCCGGCGATCGCCCAGATGATCAATCCGAGCACCGGTAGCAGCAGAATCAACAGGATCCAGAGGATTTTGGCGCCCGTCCCTGCTCCGCTCTTGAGCACATTGATAATCGCCCAGATATCCAGGACGAGGATAATCAGGCCAACCAAGCCATTGAATGTCGAACCCATGCTGTAGCTCCCTTGCACATGCCTGTTCACAGGATAGCTGGCTATAACCTCCATAGAGGCTATTGCTTGGCGAGCGCGCTAGCGCACTGGTTACACTGGCTGCATCGATCTGATTGTGTGAGGTTCCTATGCCCCCCGCCCAAAGCTCCAGCAGCGCTGCACAACCGTCACTCTGGAGTGCCTGGATGCAACAGGCACAAACCACACCGTGGCTGAGCGCGGGGCTGGGCCTGAGCCTGCTGGTGGTGCTTGGCCTGTTGTGCGCCAGCGCCTGGAATGCCGTGCACGGCGACCATCAGGAAAACCTGCACATGGCCATGCTTGGCGGCCTGGCCGGATTTGCGGCGACGGCGCTGGGCGCGGTGATGGCGGTGGTGCTGCGCGAAGTCAGCGCGCGTAGCCAGGATGTCATGCTCGGCTTTGCTGCCGGCATGATGCTCGCCGCCAGTTCATTCTCGTTGATCCTGCCGGGCCTGGACGCTGCCCGGGAGATCACTGGCAACGGTCCTTATGCGGCACTGACCGTAGTGGTAGGCATGGGGCTTGGGGTGTTGTTGATGCTCGGCCTGGACCGCTTCACCCCACACGAACACGAAAGCACCGGCCCCTGCGGGCCACAGTCCGAACGGATCAATCGCGTGTGGTTGTTCGTGCTGGCCATCACCCTGCACAACTTGCCAGAAGGCATGGCCATTGGCGTCAGCTTTGCCAATGGCGATTTGAATGTTGGCCTGCCGCTGACCAGCGCCATCGCCATTCAGGACATTCCCGAAGGCCTGGCGGTGGCGCTGGCGTTGCGCGCTACCGGGCTTTCAACCGTGAAGGCGGCCCTGGTGGCGATCGGCTCTGGCCTGATGGAGCCCATCGGCGCGGTGATCGGCCTGGGGATTTCCACCGGCTTTGCGATCGCCTACCCGGTCAGCATGGGCCTGGCGGCGGGTGCGATGATCTTCGTAGTGTCTCACGAGGTGATTCCGGAAACCCACCGCAACGGCCACCAGACCTCCGCCACCCTGGGCCTGATGGGCGGTTTTGCGGTGATGATGTTCCTCGACACCGCCCTCGGTTAAACGTGCACCGCTACCCGCAGCGCCTCCAGTGCCGGCGCTGCGGCAATACCTACCTCGGCGCTCAGCTCCAACACCCGCTGCAGATCGTTGTTGCCGACCATGACCATCTGCAGCTCGTCATCGAGCAACTGGCTGAAATTCACCAGCACATAGCCTCCGGCTTCTTTGTTCAGTGCGCCCATCTGTACCTGAATACGGTTAAGCGCCGTCAACGGCTCGACCTTGGCCAGCTGCTTGGGCTTGAGGTTGAACGCCACGCTCTTGTCGAAAGAATCGACGATCTGTGCGAACAGATCCTCATAGCTATCGGCCTGGAACAACACGGTATCTGGCAGACTGCCAACCACGACCCACTCGCCCAGAGGCATCGGGAAGCTATCGTCGTAGTTGATATCAGGGTTGGCAGCCAGGAAGGCTTGCGGGTCGGCGTAGGCCTGGGCGGCCTCGTCGGCGATGCGCTCGATGTCTGCTTCGCGCATGCAACCTGCGCTGATTTTGCCGATGAGTTCGAGCAGTTGGGGTTTCATGAAGGGGCCCTGCGACACTGAAAAAAAGTCGCCAAGGATAGCCGCAAATGGCCCCTGGGGGTTAGCCGATCAGCGCCTGCAATTGTGCCGCGGTGTCTGCGGCGCCCATGGCCTGGGCGGCCCCTAGCGCGGTAAGGCCCTTGGCATCCTGGCGGCGGGCATCGGCGCCTTGGCTGAGCAGATACTCGACAATCGCCGTACGGTTGAACATGGCAGCCATCATCAGTGCGGTGCGCCCATCGAGCGATGCAGCGTCAACTGCTACACCCTGCTCGACCAGCAACTGGACCATCGCCAGATCGCCCTTGAACGCGGCCCCCGCCATCGGTAGCTGACCATTGTCGTTGGCAATCTGCGGATCGGCGCCATGCTGCAACAAGACCTTAACGGCGTCGATATGGCCGTGGTAACTGGCCAGCATCAACAAGCTGTCACCTTTATGGTTGCGCAGATTGGCGGGCAAGCCGCTCTCCAGCAGACGCGCCAGCATCTGTGCATCGCCTTGGCGCGCCCGGTCGAAAACCTGTTCAGCAAACGCTGCGGTTTCCTCATCAGTCATCGGCGTAGCGTTGCGTTCATCAGACATGGGGAACCTCCTGGTATGCGGGAAAGCCCAAGTATTGGTCAGCCTGGCCATTGGGTCCATTGTGGATAACCCATGGCACCGACAGAACAATTCTATTGGCCAAGGCACCTTGCAAAATGCACGGTGCAGCGTGCCCGACCTTGCACAATGCATGGCAACAATTTTTGATAAACAATTTAACTTATTGATTTATATAGAATTTTATAAAAATAAAACCTGGCACAGTCACTGCACCTATCACGCTATGTCTGCCACACACAGTCAGGAGCTGATATGGACCTCATCCAGGAAAAGTTTGCCTCGGTATTCTCCGCCTACACCGTGACCACCCAGGCACGACCAGATGGCGGGATTCTGCTGACGTTGCGTGCAGCAGATGGCAAACAGATCAAGCGCTCGATTTCTTACGCTCAACTGCATAGTGCCGACCAATTAACCTGGGCAATCAGTGCGATTCGCCGTGACCTGGCGGAGCAGGCCAGTGAATTGCCGGTGATTTCCCGGCTGCAGAGTCAGCAGCGGTTTGCGTTGCCGACTTATAGTTGAATTCATCGCGGGGCAAGCCCGCTCCTATAGGCCGTAGGAGCGGGCTTGCCCCGCGATCGATCAGTCCTCAAGCCGCGGGAACCCCTCAGCGATCTTGTCACCACTGAACTGAGCAACCAGCCCCGCAG
Source organism: Pseudomonas sp. NUPR-001 (assembly GCF_052147955.1). Taxonomy (NCBI): domain Bacteria; kingdom Pseudomonadati; phylum Pseudomonadota; class Gammaproteobacteria; order Pseudomonadales; family Pseudomonadaceae; genus Pseudomonas; species Pseudomonas sp. NUPR-001. The sequence continues at coordinate 1,643,243 of NZ_CP197353.1, read as the reverse complement.
CTTCGTTATACACACGCACAACCACAAAGCGTGGATCCTCGCCCATATCGACCCAATGCCGGGTACCCGCCGGCACTCCGATCAAGTCACCCTTCTCACACAACACCGCGTAGATGTAGCCGCCAATGTGCAAGCTGAACAGCCCACGCCCGGCCGCGAAAAAGCGCAACTGGGTTTCTTCACAGGTATGTTCATCGCGTAACTGCGGATCAACCTCGCGCACCACATCGACCTGCGTGCAGGCCTGCTCAGCCATCAGTTGATCGATGCTCTGCCGGTAAGCGCTGATCACCTCCTGGTCACCAGCACCTGGCTGGATCGGTGCACTGGCCTGCCAGCGCTCAAAGCGTACGCCCTGCTCGGCCAGGGTCGCAGCGATATCCTCCAGGTGGGTCAATACCTTGTTGGGAATATCCGGGGTGGAATGGTGGTATACGGTCAGGCTGCTCATCAGCGGCGATTCCTATTTCTCGGCTTCATGCATTCGGGTGGCAATGATAACGGCTGCAGCCAGGGCTGCGACGCTGGCAATACTAAAGGTGGTAGCCGCACCCAGCAGGTTCCAGCTGTAGCCGGAATACAACGCCCCCAACGCGCCACCGGTGCCAGCCAGGGCTGCGTAGAGCGCCTGGCCCTGGCCTTGCTGACGCGCGGCAAAGCTGCGTTGGACAAAAGCGATGGAGGCGGCGTGGAAACTGCCGAAGGTTGCGGCGTGCAGCACCTGGGCCAGCAACAACACCAGCAAGTGTTCGGCAAAATTACCCAGCAGCAGCCAACGCAGGGCTGCCAGGACGAAACTCGCCATCAACACCCGACGCAACGAAACCCGCGCCAGAATCCTGCTCATGGCCAGGAACATCAGCACCTCGGCAACGACCCCCAAGGCCCAGAGCATGCCGATCACACCCCGGCTATAGCCGAGCTGCTCCAGATGCAGGGTAAGAAAGGTGTAATAAGGGCCGTGGCTAAGCTGCATCAGCGCCACACAGACATAGAAAGCAACAACGCCCGGGCTCGCCAACTGTTTGAGAAAGCCACCCGGGCTGCGCTCTTGCTGCCCCGGTGGCTGCGCGTTAGGCACCCACAAACTGGCAACGACGATACCGGCCATGATGATCACCAGCGCCAGCGGGTAGACATCCAGGCTCAACGCATCGAACAGGCGGCCGAGGCCGACCACAGTGAGGATGAAGCCGATCGAGCCCCATAGGCGAATCTGACTGTAGCGCGCGGTCTGGCCGTGCAGGTGCGCCAGGGTGATGACTTCGAATTGCGGCAGCACGGCGTGCCAGAAAAAGGCATGCAAGGCCATTACCAGCGCCAGCCAGGCATAGCTTTTGTCAAAGAAGATCAGTGAGAAACTGGCCAGGGTCGACAGCGCACCGAGGCGCACGATCAGTAGGCGCTGACCACTGCGGTCACCCAGCCAGCCCCATAAATTCGGCGCGATGCAACGCATGAGCATGGGAATGGCGACCAGCTCGCCGATTCGCGCACTTGAAAAGCCCAGGTGATGGAAGTACAGCGCCAGAAAGGGCGCTGTAGAACCGAGCAAGGCGAAGTAGAACAGGTAGAAGCTGGACAATCGCCAGTAAGGAATCGGCGCCACGGCTCAACAGGCCGCGGCGCGCGCGCCAGAAAGCGCCATTACAGTTGGCCCAGCACCGGTGTGGTAACGCGTACGTCGGCATTCTGCCCACGATGACGCAACAGGTGGTCCATCAATACGATGGCCATCATCGCTTCGGCGATGGGTGTAGCGCGAATGCCTACGCACGGGTCATGACGGCCTTTGGTGATCACTTCAACCGGGTTGCCATGAATGTCGATGGAGCGGCCCGGCGTGGTGATGCTCGAGGTCGGCTTCAAGGCCAGGTGCGCGACAATCGGCTGACCGGAGGAAATCCCGCCAAGAATGCCGCCAGCATTGTTGCTGAGGAAACCTTCCGGGGTCATTTCGTCGCGGTGTTCAGTGCCACGTTGCGCCACGCTGGCGAAACCGGCGCCGATCTCCACGCCTTTGACGGCGTTGATGCTCATCAGCGCATGCGCCAGCTCGGCGTCCAGGCGGTCGAAGATCGGCTCACCAAGGCCGGGCATGACACCTTCGGCAACCACGGTGATCTTCGCACCCACCGAATCCTGGTCACGGCGCAGCTGATCCATGTAGGCCTCAAGCTCTGGCACTTTGTCCGGGTCGGGGCTGAAAAAGGCATTTTGCTCTACCGAGTCCCAGGTTTTGAAGGGAATTTCGATCGGCCCCAACTGGCTCATGTAGCCACGAATACGGATGCCCTGGCTGGCCAGATACTTCTTGGCAATAGCACCGGCAGCCACACGCATGGCGGTTTCCCGCGCGGAGCTGCGGCCGCCGCCACGGTAGTCGCGCTCACCGTACTTGTGGTGATAGGTGTAATCGGCATGGGCCGGGCGGAACAGGTCTTTGATCGCCGAGTAGTCCTTGGACTTCTGGTCGGTGTTGCGAATCAACAGCCCGATCGAGCAGCCCGTGGTACGCCCTTCGAACACCCCGGAGAGGATTTCGACTTCATCGGCTTCCTGACGCTGGGTGGTGTGCCGGCTGGTGCCGGGCTTGCGCCGGTCAAGGTCGTGCTGCAGGTCGGCCAGGGAAATTTCCACACCTGGCGGACAGCCATCGACAATGGCGACCAACGCCGGACCATGGCTTTCGCCAGCGGTGGTGACAGTGAACAGCTTGCCGTAGGTATTGCCGGACATGCAGGACGCTCCGCGAATCAGCCTGATTTGAACAAGGGCGCCAGTATACGCAGGCTAACCATTCAGTTCATCCCTGACAGCGAACCTTCTGTTCGGGACCCGGTCCAACGTCGCATCTCTTTCATAGTGGCCTCATGATGTTGCGCGTATTTGCGGTACTCGCCCTGCTCTTCAGCAGCCTGGTGCAAGCAGCTGCTCCCACGGTGTTGCAACGCCCGATCAGCCTCGATACCGGGAACGGCACGCTCTACGGCAGCTTGCTGTTACCGCGCACCGAACAGCCGCCGCCCGTGGTGTTGATCATCCCGGGCTCGGGGCCCACTGACCGCAACGGCAACAGCCCGGACGGCGCCCACACCGACAACCTCAGGCAACTGGCGCTGGTGCTGGCCAAAAACCGCATTGCCAGTGTGCGCTACGACAAGCGCGGCGTAGCCGCCAGCCAAGCCGCGACACCCGATGAGCGCAACTTGAGCGTTGAAGGCTATGTTGCCGATGCCGTGGCCTGGAGCCGCACGCTCAAGGCCGACCCGCGTTTCGGCCCCCTGATTCTGCTGGGGCACAGTGAAGGGGCACTGATTGCCAGCCTGGCAGCCGGGCCTGCAGGCGCCAGCGCTGTGATCAGCGTGGCCGGTAGCGGCAGGCCGATCGATGACGTGTTTCGCACGCAATTGGCCGGGCAGATCCCGCCCCGCTACAACGCGCGTGTCCTGCAAATACTCGACAACCTCAAGGCCGGCCAGACGTCGGCGGATATTCCCCGGCCCTTGCAGAATGTGTTGCGTCCGAGCGTGCAGCCTTATCTGATTTCGTTGTTTCGCCAGGACCCCGCCGCCGCCTTCGCCAAGGTCAAGGTGCCTGCGCTGATCCTCCAGGGTACCCACGACATTCAGGTCGATGTCAGCAATGCCCAACGCCTGAAAGCCGCCAAACCCGATGCTGAGCTGGTGTTGATCCAGGGCATGAACCACATGCTGAGAATTGCCCCGCAAGCGGCAAGCCAGCAGCGCGACAGCTATCTGAACCCGCAATTGCCACAAGCCAGCGAGCTGGGCGAGCGCATCGTCGACTTCATTCACAGGCTGCCCGCAGCTTGAACGCATTTCACCGATATTTCGCCTCCAGTCCCGGACGATTCTGCCGATAAGCCAGTGCTGGCATCGTGATTGTGTCCAGCCTGCTGCGCACAAGAGGATTGCCGTGATGACTGAAGTTGCCCCCCAGGACGCCCCCGAAATCCAAGAGGACGCGCCGGAACCCGCCCCGCTGCCGTGGGCCGAGGTGAGTGCAGAACATTTCCAGATGCTGCGTCTGGCGCCCCTGCCCACTGACCGCAACAGCGGCGCTCGGCCGCTGCGCTTCGTCCAGTACGGTTTCGCTGAGCGCCACGGCAAAGACCTCAGCCTGTTGCGCATGACCATCCAGTTGCCGGGTCAAAAAGTGCGCAAGGAACAGAACCATCTGGACATCTGGGTTGATCACCTGGAAAAACACGTGCGCATCGGCCCCGACAGTGGCCTGCAAGTCGAACCGTTGAACCGCGGCCTGGGGCGCTTTTTGCTGGCCCAGGCGATTAGCTGGGCGCAGCGCAAATGGTCACATTACCGGGTCGAAGGCGCGGCCCTGGCCAGTAAAGACGCGCTCAACGAAGACACCCGCCTGCGCCGCGACCAACTGTTGCGTAGCCACGGCCTGGAAGTCGAGTACGCCGATGCCCAGCACCTCAAGGGGCGCTACGTCGATGTGCAGGTCGGCGAACTCAAAGGCGGCTGGAACACAGAAAAAGTGCAGCGCGTCGAAATCCTCGAGGCGGCGCAGATGCTCCAGCAGGCTGAACAAAGCCTGCAGGAAAAAGAAGCACAACTGCGTGAACGTGACGAGCGGGTCAGCAAGTACCGCCGTGAAGACAGCGGCCTGCGCTTCACCATTACCTGCCTGGTGGCCTTTGCCGTGTTCCAAGCGGGGTTGCTGATCTGGATTGCGACTCACTGAATGAATGCATCGCGGAGCAAGCCCGCTCCTACCGTAGGAGCGGGCTTGCCCCGCGATTGATTTACACCTTCGAAGCAAACAACGCCTGATGCTGTCGGCACTGCTCCGCCGTCAACATGAACACCCCGTGCCCACCGCGCTCGAACTCAAGCCAGGCAAAGTCCACTTCCGGGTACAGCGCCTCGACGTGCACCTGGCTATTGCCCACCTCGACAATCAACAAGCCCTTCTCGGTCAGATGATCTGCCGCTTCGGCCAGCATCCGCCGCACCAGGTCCAGACCATCGTTGCCACAGGCCAGGCCCAGCTCCGGCTCGTGGTGGAATTCTTCCGGCATGTCGGCAAAATCTTCGGCATCGACATACGGCGGGTTGGACAGGATCAAATCGAAGCGCTGCCCCGGCAATCCGTCGAAACCATCGCCTTGAACGGTAAAGACACGTTCTTCCAGGCCATGACGCTCGATGTTCTGATTGGCCACTTCCAGCGCTTCGAACGACAGGTCGGCCAACACCACTTCGGCTTGCGGGAACACTTCGGCACTGACGATCCCAATGCAACCGGAACCGGTACACAGGTCGAGGATTCGCGCCGGCTCATTGGCCAGCCACGGTTCGAAGCGTTTTTCAATCAGTTGGCCAATGGGCGAGCGCGGAATCAGCACGCGCTCATCCACGATGAAGCACAGGCCACAGAACCACGCCTCTCCCAACAGGTAAGCGGTTGGCACGCGATCTTCGATACGGCGCTTGAGCAAACGCTGCAGATGCACCAACTCGTCATCTTCCAGCTGGCAGTCCAGGTAGCTGTCGGCAACTTCCCAAGGCAAATGCACCGAACCCAGCACCAACAACCGAGCTTCGTCCCAGGCGTTATCGGCGCCATGCCCGAAAAACAGGCCATGCTCATGGAAACGGCTGACAGCCCAACGGATATGATCGCGCAGGGTGCGCAGGCGAGAAGTGATCACAACAGACTCCTTGAAAGACGACCTGCGATTCTAACAGCCCGCTCACAGAAAAGGTTCGGCAAAACGCCGTGTAAGTGTTTCGCCGACATGGCTGCAGGCCACTAACGACGCTGCTTGTACGCGAAGCGATTCACATAAGTGCTCAGGCAGGGGACAATAGGTGAAAAGCCCTATCCAAAGGAGCCCTTGATGTCTGTTCCAACGACGATGTTCCACCTCAGCGGCCGTGGCTATCCACCCGCCAAGCTGAACAACGCCAGCCTGATCATTATCGACGCACAGAAAGAGTACCTCAGCGGTCCTCTGGCACTGTCGGGCATGGACGAAGCTGTCATGAACATCGCTAAAATGCTCGAGGCCGCCCGCAAGGCCGGACGCCCGATCATTCACGTGCGCCACCTCGGCACCGTCGGCGGCATGTTCGACCCACAAGGTCCACGTGGCGAATTCATCCCCGGCCTTGAGCCTCAGGGTGATGAAGTGATCATCGAAAAACGTATGCCCAACGCCTTCAAGAACACCACCCTGCATGAAACCCTGCAGAAGTATGGTCATCTGGACCTGATTGTCTGCGGTTTCATGAGCCATTCCAGCGTCAGCACCACCGTACGCCGGGCCAAGGACTATGGTTACCGTTGCACCCTGATCGAGGACGCCTGCGCCACCCGTGACCTGCCTTACAAAGGCGGTGTCATTCCGGCGGCACAGATCCAGCAAAGTGAATTGGCGATCATGGCCGACAACTTCGCTTGTGTGGCTCCAACCAGCAGCCTGATCTGATCGGCGATCTGACGGCTCGCGGAACCACCTTGCGGTAATTCGGTCATACGCCGGATATCCAGAGAGGGAATCGGCATGAAATTGTCCGACGGTTTCGATGCCAAGCGCTTGCGCCAGCGTGAGCCGCGTAATTGGGGGGCTCGCCTGGCTGCCGCTTTTTCAGCGCTGCTGGCTACCTTGGGCGTGTTGCTGGCCATGGCCGGCACCGCCAGCCTGCTTGGTAACCTTGAAGCATTGGCCGAGCTGAACGCCAACCGGGCGGGTGCCGCCGTGGTACTGGCCGGTGGCTTGTTGTTGCTGTACCTGGGCGTCTGGTTCTGGCGGCGCAGTCGTTTGCGCCTGCGCCGCAGCCGTGAGCTGAACCTGTCACCGCACCTGATGAAAAAGCACGATTGACTGCAACCTGAGGGGGAGTCGCGTAAACTACGCCGCCCAGGCGGAGGCTTACATGCAAGACGACGATTTTTCCCTGTTCAAGAGCGAGATGCGCGGTGTCAAACCGATCAAGCATGATCGCGCTGAAGTCGGCAAACCCAAAGCCGACCGCAAGCAATTGGCCGGCCTGCGCCAGGCCGCAACGGTGCGGAGCGACCAGAGCGTAGTCGACGGCTTGTCAGACCAGTTTGTCATCGACGTCGGCCCTGAAGACGACCTGCACTGGCGCCGTGACGGCGTTCAGGAAAGCCAGATGCGCAAGCTCAAGCTCGGCCAGATCGCCTTTGAAGGCAGCCTCGACCTGCACGGCATGAATGTGGAAAAAGCCCGTGAAACCCTCTGGGCCTTTCTCGCCGAAGCCACCCGCTTCGAGGTACGATGCGTACGCGTCACCCATGGCAAGGCTGTACGCCTGGATGGCAAGAAGCCAATGATCAAAAGTCACGTCAACACCTGGCTGCGCCAACACCCGCAGGTACTGGGTTTTACCTCGTGCCAGGCGCGTCACGGCGGCACCGGTGCGGTGTACGTGATGCTCAAACGAACCATGCTCGAAGGCCGTGACGAGTAACGCCGTACTTGCAGCGCCGCCACAGCCGCCGTACCCTTCGCGTTTGCGATAAATCCCACAGGTAGATCCATGTCCCTGGAACAGAACTACACCGCTATCCTCGGCCAGATTGGCGAGGACGTCTCCCGCGAGGGCCTGCTCGACACGCCCAAACGGGCTGCGAAGGCCATGCAGTACCTTTGCCGCGGTTATGAACAAACCCTGGAAGAAGTGACCAACGGCGCTTTGTTCAGCTCCGATAACAGCGAAATGGTCCTGGTCAAGGACATCGAGCTGTACTCGCTGTGCGAACACCACATGCTGCCATTCATCGGCAAGGCTCACGTTGCCTACATTCCCGATGGCAAGGTGTTGGGCCTGTCCAAGGTGGCGCGGATCGTCGACATGTACGCACGTCGCCTGCAGATCCAGGAAAACCTCAGCCGCCAGGTGGCCGAGGCGATCCAGCAGGTCACCGGCGCGCTGGGCGTGGCGGTGGTCATCGAGGCCAAGCACATGTGCATGATGATGCGCGGTGTGGAAAAGCAGAACTCGACCATGATCACTTCGGTGATGCTCGGCGAATTCCGCGAAAATGCCGCGACTCGCAGCGAGTTTCTCAGCCTGATCAAGTAATCAGGTACGTCTGCAAGCCGGCCCTCCGTGGTCGGCTTTTTTATTCTCAGGAGTTGCCATGATCGTCAAAGCACTGCGTGTGGGCTTAGGCCAGTTGATTGTGTTCGGTGACTGGATCAGCCGTCCGGCCAAGCTCAAGCGCGACCCGGCAGCCCAGGCGCTGGTCGAGCAACAGGCCAAGGGCTTGAGCCTGTACCAGTTCCACGCCTGCCCATTCTGCGTAAAAACCCGCCGCACCCTGCACCGTCTGAACGTGCCGGTGGCGCTGCGCGACGCCAAGAATAACGAGCAGGAACGCCAGCTGCTGCTCAAGGAAGGCGGCAAAATCAAAGTGCCGTGCCTGCGCATCGAAGAAGATGGCAAGACCACCTGGATGTACGAATCCAAGGTGATCATCGACTATCTCAACAAGCGCTTCGCACCGCTCTGACGCCTTGGTAGGAGCGGGCTTGCCCCGCGATTGCGGTGCGTCAGTCACATCGCATCGCGGGGCAAGCCCGCTCCCACCGCCCCAGACCGACCTAGTCGACCATCTTCACGTGGCGAGGATGGGCGGCCACACGCTCTAACCAAGCCTGAATTGCCGGATACGCATCCAGATCAAATCCACCCTGGTGGGCGACATGGGTGTAGGCATACAAAGCAACATCGGCAATCGAGTAGCTGTCTTCGACCAGATACGGGGTCAACTGCAGCTGCTGCTCCATCACCCGCAAGGCTTTGTAACCACCTTTGTGCAAGGACTTGTATTCTTCAAGGCGCTCTTGCGGCAGGCCAAGGTAAAACTGAATAAAGCGCGCCACGGCAATATAGGGTTCATGGCTGTATTGCTCGAAAAACTGCCACTGCAGCACCTGGGTTCGCAAGCGCGAATCCCTCGGCAGGAAATCTGTGTCATGCGCGAGAAAGTTGAGGATCGCGTTGGATTCCCACAAGTAAGTGCCATCTTCAAGCGCCAACACTGGCACTTTGCCGTTGGGGTTCATCTTCAGAAACTCCGGGGTTTCCGTTTCACCCTTGAGGATATCCACCGAGTGCCACTCGTACTCCAGACCAAGCAGATGCAACATCAGCTTGACCTTGTAGCAATTGCCCGACTGGTAATCACCGTAGACCTTGTACATCACTCCCCCTGTTCAATAGCTGATCCTGCACGCCGCCCATAGTTGGCGACTGTACGGCTAAATGCAATGCCTGCTGTATGACAAAGCTCAGCGAACTGCACGTTAGTCTGCAAAATCTGCTTACACCTAGTACAAGGATTGCCCCATGTCCGATGCCACTTCCGCACAACTGCGCCCGCTGGCTGACACCTCCCCTTCAGCCGTGGTCGCAGGCTTTATCGCCATGCTGACCGGCTATACCAGCTCCCTGGTGCTGATGTTTCAGGCCGGACAAGCTGCGGGTTTGACCAGCGCGCAAATTTCTTCCTGGATCTGGGCACTGTCGATTGGTATGGCGGTGTGCAGCATCGGCTTGTCGCTGCGCTACCGCACACCGGTGACTGTCGCCTGGTCGACCCCGGGTGCCGCGCTGCTGATTACCAGTCTGGGCGGCGTCAGCTACGGCGAAGCCATTGGTGCCTACATCACCTGCGCCGTGCTGGTGGTGATCTGCGGCCTGACCGGCAGCTTCGAACGCCTGGTCAAACGCATTCCCGCCTCACTGGCCTCGGCGCTGTTGGCCGGCATTCTGTTCAAGATCGGCAGCGAAATCTTTATTGCGGCCCAGCACCGTACTGCGCTGGTGCTGGGGATGTTCTTCAGTTACTTGATCATCAAGCGCCTGTCGCCACGTTATGCCGTGCTGGCTGCTTTGCTGGTGGGCACCGCGCTGTCGGGTGCGATGGGTTTGCTGGACTTCAGTGGTTTCAGCCTGGAAGTGGCAACCCCGGTGTGGACTACCCCGAGCTTTTCCCTGGCGGCCACGATCAGCATCGGCATACCGTTGTTCGTGGTCGCCATGACTTCGCAGAACATGCCAGGTGTTGCGGTGCTGCGTGCCGATGGCTATCAGGTGCCGGCCTCGCCGCTGATTTCGGTCACCGGTGTGGCCTCGTTACTACTGGCACCTTTCGGCTCTCACGGCATCAACCTGGCCGCCATCAGCGCCGCTATCTGCACCGGGCCCCACGCCCATGAAGACCCGAGCAAGCGCTATACCGCGGCGGTCTGGTGCGGGATTTTCTATGGCATCGCTGGCGTATTCGGCGCCACCCTGGCCGCCCTCTTCGCCGCCCTGCCCAAGGAGCTGGTGCTGTCGATTGCCGCCCTGGCGCTGTTCGGCTCGATTATGAATGGCCTGACCGTTGCCATGAATGAAGCCAAAGAGCGCGAAGCAGCGTTGATCACCTTCATGGTTACCGCCTCAGGTTTTACGTTGTTCTCGATTGGCTCGGCGTTTTGGGGGATTGTCGCAGGCGTGCTGACGCTGATGATCCTCAATTGGCGCAAGAACGCTTGATGCTGCTCGGTAGGAGCGGGCTTGCCCCGCGATGCGATGTGGCTGACAAACCGCTATCGCGGGGCAAGCTCGCTCCTACCGGGTGAGGCGCAAGAACGCTTGGGCGCGCTGGTCCTGGACGTAGGCGACGTTGATCCGTAACCAGTCACTGGCTGCGCCCTGCGGATCGAACGCGCTACCCGGCGCCAACAACACCGAACATGCCAGTGCCGCCCGGTTGAGTGCCTCAAAATCCCAACCTGGACGTCGCGCCCAGACGAACATGCCGCCGTAGGGCTCGGTGAACACCTCCCAGCCGTTGGCCTCCAACTGGCTCAGGGCTTTGGCCATGTGCTGGGCCAGGCGCGGACGCAGTCGGGCCACGCTCTTGCGGTAACTGCCATTGGCAAGCATCTGTGCCACCACCTGTTCGGTGAAGCGGCTGGTACCCAGTCCGGCGACCATCTTCAGCTCCGCCAGCCGCGCAACCAGCGCCGGCTCTGTCACCAGATAGCCAGAGCGCAACGAACTGCTCAGGGTTTTGGAAAAACTCGCGAGGTAGATCACCCGCTGCTCCGCATCCAGCGTCGCCAGACGCGTGACCGCACCGTCCTGAAAGTCGGCGTAGATATCGTCTTCGATGATCTGCACGTCATGCTCGCGAGCCAGCTCGAGCAGGCGATAAGCTACCTTCGGTGTCAGGCTGCTGCCCGTGGGATTGTGATAAAGGCTGTTGATATACAGACACCGAGGTTTATGGCGCTTGAGCAAGCTTTCCAGCACCTGAAGGTCGGGGCCGCTGCTGTTGCGCGGCACGTACAGCATGTCGACCTGATGGTGGCGCAACAAGTTGTACAGGTTGTAATACCCCGGGCTTTCCACCACGACCTTGTCACCGGGCTTGAGCAGGGTCCGCACCAGCAAGTCGAGCGCGTGACTGGCGCCTTGGGTGGTAAGGATCTGCTGCGGGCTGACCTGGATACCGATCTGCTCCAGGCGCTTGTGCAACTGGCTGCGCAAACTGGCCAAGCCCAGGGGTGGGCAGTAGTCGAGCAAATCTTCCAGCGGGCCGCGGCTCACTTGTCGTACCGCCTGGGCAATCGCCTCGCAATCTCGCCAGCTGGCAGGTAGCCACCCACAACACAAATTAAGCAGATCGGCCGGTTGGTCGCTGAACTGTTGCCAGCGATTATCGAAGGTTTCATCGCGAAACGGCTGATCAACCACAGGCACCCTGAGGCGCTGCTCGGCGACAAAAAAGCCCGCGCCATGCCGTGCCTCCAACAATCCTGTAGCCACCAACCGGTCATAGGCCTCGATCACGCAGGATTGGCTGACGCTCAGCTCGCGCGCCAATTGCCGGATCGACGGCAAGCGACTGCCGGGGCGCAAACGCTGACTGGAAATCCAGCCCTGTAACTGATCCACCAGTTGCTGAACCAGTGGTGTGGACGATTGGCGATCAAGTGTCAGGTTCATAGGCAAAGTGTTTGCTGATTTTGTTCAAACAGTTAATCACAAATCCTCGGGCAGTGTGCCTTGTGAGCCCCCAGCCGGCGCAGGATAGTCGCGCTATCGACAAGGAGACCTCAATGCCTGCCCCACGCGCCCCGGCCCAATTGGCCTTTGCCCTGTGCATGATCACCTTCGCCGTCAATCTGCAGGCGCCGCTGTACACCGTCTACGCCGAGCTTTCCGGCAAAGGTGCAAGCGCCACGGCAGTGGCCTTCTCAGCCTATGTGCTGGGCGTGATACCGGTGCTGCTGTTGCTCGGCGGTCTGGCAGATCGGGTCGGGCGCAGGCCGTTAATCCTTGTCGCTCTGGGCCTGTCGATTCTGGCCACTTCGCTGATGCTAGCGGCGCCCGGCCTGGAAACCCTGGGGCTGGCGCGCTTGCTGCTGGGCATCGGCACGGCGCTGGCCTCAGCAACCGGTACGGCGTATATGGGCGAGCTGATGCAAAACGCCGACACCTCTCGCGCAACCAACTGGGTCACCGCCAGCACATCACTGGGCTTTGGCCTCGGGGCGGCGATGACCAGTCTGTGCCTGTTACACGCACCAACCCTGACCCCTGACAGCTTTTATCTTCAGGTGGTACTGGCCGGCTTGGCGCTGGTACTGGTCTGGCGTTTGCCTGATCAGCGCCAAAACAGCCGCAGCCCTTGGTTACGCCTGCCCTGCTACCCCAGTGGCAGTCTGCCGTATGGCGTGGCGATACTCTTGGCGTGGGCCTGTGTCGGTCTGGTGTCGGCGTTGCTGCCTGCCATTCTCAAGGAACATGGCTTGAGCCGCTGGTCTGGGTTTTCAACGTTCTGCGTGATCAGTTGTGGTGTGTTGTTTCAACCGTTGGCCCGGCGCATGCCATCTGGCACAGCCACCCTCCTCGGCCTTGCGGTATTGCCTTGCAGCTATGCACTGCTGGCCTGGGGTGCTGACAACGGGCACCTACTGGCAGTACTAATCGGGGCGATAGCCGCAAGCAGCGCGTGCTATGGCTTTATTTATCTGGGTGGTTTGTCGGCAGTGACTCACTTGGCCGGTGAGCAAAAGAGCCGTGCCAGCGCAGGCTTCTTCTTGCTGGCCTATATCGGCTTCAGCCTGCCGGTCATTCTCACCGGCCTGCTGATCGAGAACATCGGCACCGCAGCCTCATTGCTGGTATTCGGCCTGACCCTGCTGGCTGGTTGCCTGGTGACCAGCCTGGCTCTGCTGCACCGCAACAGAGCCGCGCCCGTTACACTGGCCCCGATCAAATAGCGGTAGCCCCGCCGTCAACCGCCAGAGCCTGCCCGGTGGTGAACGCCGCACCATCGCTGCACAAGTACAGCACGGCACTGGCAATTTCCTCCACCTTGCCAATTCGCCCCACCGGGTGCATGACAGCAGCAAACTCGGCCTTGCGTGGGTCCGTTTCATAGGCACGGCGGAACATATCGGTATCGATCACCGCCGGACACACCGCATTGACGCGGATTTTTTTCTTGGCGTACTCGATGGCCGCGGATTTCGTCAGACCGATCACTGCATGCTTGGACGCGCTGTAAATGCTCATCTTCGGCGCTGCCCCCAGCCCCGCCACCGAAGCGGTGTTAACAATCGCCCCGCCGCCCTGCGCCACCAGTAACGGCAGTTGATGCTTCATGCACAACCACACACCTTTGACGTTAACGCCCATGATCGCGTCGAACTCGGCTTCGCTACCTTCGGCCAGCCGCCCCTGCTCAATTTCGATGCCAGCATTGTTGAAGGCATAGTCGAGGCGGCCATAGGCCTCAACGGTGCTGGCCAGCAAGCGCTGAACGTCGGCCTCGCGGGTGACATCGCAGGCAACGAACAACGCCTCGCCGCCTGCGGCACGGATCAACTCCACCGTTCCTTCGCCGCCAACGGCATCCAGATCAGCTACTACTACCTTCAATCCTTCAGCAGCAAACGCCAGGGCAGTTGCGCGGCCGATACCTGCGGCACCGCCGGTGACCAGGGCAACCTGGCCGGAAAAAGTCATCGTCATCGCTTGCTCCTGCAACAAAGTGAGGTCAACGACCCGGAGTCTATGCAGTCATCATCAGCAATGGGCAGCATCATCAAGGTGCCCGTTGGCAGGCTATCGCTGTGAGTGATTATCTCACCTCACTTGGATCACCCCCATGGATCACGATGCATTCGCCAGGCGGGTAAACCTTGTCGGAATGCCGATGAGGGTCTATCAACAAGCTTTGACCTTTACGCGAGACGCCGTCATGACCCCACAGACCAACCGCCGTTTCCTACTCGCCAAACGCCCGATCGGCGCTGTCAGCCGTGACGATTTCAACTTCGAGCAGACACCCTTGAGCGAACCTGCCGAAGGTCAGGTGCAAGTGAAAAACCTGTACCTGTCGTTGGACCCGGCCATGCGCGGCTGGATGAACGAAGGCAAGTCATACATCCCGCCGGTGGGGATCGGCCAGGTGATGCGCGCCCTGGGTGTGGGCGAAGTGATTGCCTCGAAACACCCTGCTTTCGCTGTAGGCGACTACGTGAACGGCCCACTTGGCGTGCAGGACTACTTTGTTGGCGAGCCACAAGGCTTCTACAAGATCGACCCCAAACTGGCCCCCCTACCCCGCTACCTTTCAGCTTTAGGCATGACCGGCATGACTGCATATTTCGCCCTGCTGGAGGTTGGCGCACCGAAGGCCGGTGAAACTGTTGTGCTGTCCGGTGCCGCCGGCGCTGTGGGGAGCATTGCCGGGCAAATCGCCAAACTCAAAGGTTGCCGGGTCGTCGGGATTGCCGGTGGCGCGGAAAAATGCCGCTACCTGATCGACGAGCTGGGCTTTGACGGCGTCATTGACTACAAAGCCGAAGACGTACTTGAAGGTCTCAAGCGCGAATGCCCGAAAGGCGTGGACGTCTACTTCGACAACGTCGGCGGGGACATCCTCGACGCTGTGTTGAGTCGCCTGAACTTCAAGGCGCGGGTAGTGATCTGCGGCGCCATCAGCCAGTACAACAACAAACAAGCAGTCAAAGGCCCGGCCAACTACCTGTCATTGCTGGTTAACCGTGCGCGTATGGAAGGCTTCGTGGTGATGGACCATGCCGCCAACTACGGCACAGCGGCCCAGGAGATTGCCGGCTGGCTGGCGAGCGGCAAGCTGAAGAGCAAAGAAGATGTAGTCGAAGGTCTGGAAACCTTCCCTGAAACGCTATTGAAGCTGTTCAGCGGAGAAAACTTCGGCAAGCTAGTACTGAAGATTTAACCAATGTAGGAGCGGGCTTGCCCCGCGATTGCGGTGTATCAGATACATCGCAATCGCGGAGCAAGCCCACCCCTACTGGCCGATTTCAAATCAGCCGCGAATCTCTGCGACGACTGCTGCCAATGCCTGGGCAGGATCAGCAGCCTGGCTGATCGGGCGACCGATCACCAGATAATCGGAACCGGCATCCAGCGCCTGGCGCGGAGTGAGGATACGACGCTGGTCATCCTGCGCACTACCGGCTGGGCGAATACCCGGAGTCACCAACTGCAGCGACGGATGCGCAGCCTTCAGTGCCGGAGCTTCCAGCGCCGAGCAGACCAAACCGTCCATCCCGGCCTTCTCGGCCAAGGCTGCCAGGCGCAGCACCTGCTCCTGCGGCTCGATATCCAAACCAATACCGGCAAGGTCTTCGCGCTCCATGCTGGTAAGCACGGTGACACCGATCAGCAGTGGCTGCGGCCCCGTGCGCTTGGCCAGCACTTCACGGCACGCCGACATCATGCGCAGACCGCCGGAGCAGTGAACGTTAACCATCCACACACCCATTTCTGCAGCAGCCTGCACCGCCATCGCCGTGGTGTTGGGGATATCGTGGAATTTCAGATCGAGGAACACCTCGAAGCCCTTCCCAACCAGCGTTTCAACAATGCCCGACGCGCTGCTGGTGAACAGCTCTTTGCCGACTTTGACCCGGCACAGGGACGGATCGAGTTGATCCGCCAGTTTCAGGGCGGCGTCACGGGTAGGGAAATCCAGGGCGACAATGATGGGCGTCTGGCAGGCGGACATGGGCTGGTCTCTTGGCAAGTCTTGAACGGCGCGCATTGTAAACGAAGCAGCGGCGTGTGGGGGGCCGATGATCGCGAATTGGCCCCGCAAAGCAGGCGCCCCTATAATTGAACCAACAAATAACAGATTCGCTCCAATTTATAGACGCAGCGACGTTCGCCGCGCAAAGGAGGTCCCCATGCCCTGGTATGCCTGGTTGATTCTGGTGCTCGCGATAGGCTCCATCGTTGGTGGCCTGATGCTGCTGCGCGACACCGCGAAAAAGCTGCCCCTGACCGAGGAGCAGCTCAAACGCATTCATGAACGCAATGCAGAAATGGATGCCAAGGATGCCCAAGACCGCTAAGCCCGGCGGCCTGATTTAAGTCACAGCATCACTTGTAACGTGCTGCTGCCGAACTGCGCGAAAGATTTGGCCCCAAAGCATCGCGCGCCTTGATATAAGCGTACCAATCTGCCGCATCGGGCAGCGACGGGATGGTTACCAACTCCCCGCTTTCCAGCCCGCTGAGCGCGGCATCCACCATCTCCCCTGCTTCCATGACCATCTGCGGATCGATATGGGCGACATCCAGTCCTGAACGCTCCCAGATCTCCGTGCGCGTAACACCGGGCAACACAGCCTGAACCTGCACGCCTTTGTCCCTCAACTCGCCCTGCAGCGTTTGGGTCAGACTCAGCACATAGGCCTTACTGGCGCTGTACACCGCATTGAACAATTCCGGCGCCAACGCCACAACAGAAGCCAGATTGATGATGGTACCGCGCCCGGCATTGCCGAACTGCGTGGCCGCCGCAGATGCCAAGCGCGTCAACGCGACAATATTGAGCGCCACCAAAGCGTCGATCTGCTCGGCCGTAGCCTGCGCCAAGGTGCCATGCATGGCGATTCCAGCATTGTTAACCAGCACGCTGATGCGCTGATCGTCGCGAAGGCGCTGCTCAACGCGTGCCACATCAGCCGATTGCGCAAGGTCTGCGGGTAGCACCTCGACATTGATGCCATGACGGGCCTGAAGATCGGCGGCCAGGGCTTCAAGACGCTGACGATCTCGAGCAACCAACAACAAATCGTGGCCTCGGGCAGCGAGGCGCTCGGCATAGACCGCACCAATTCCAGAAGAAGCGCCCGTGACGAGCGCGGTAAAGGATTGCGAGAAGCCTGACATAGCGGTGATCTCCGAGGGGTCGCCGTGATTGGTTCGCTTTGCCCGAGCAAAATATTACCAGCGTAATATTTTCACAATACCCCCCCGACCAAAGGCGCCTCCAAACAAAAAGGCCGGTCAACTGACCGGCCTTTGCACGAAGGCTAGTTGACGGTGAGCTTGTCTCGGTTGCGGTCTAGCAAGGCTTTGCCGATGCCTTTGATTTCCAACAACTCGTCCACTGAAGCAAAGGCGCCGTGCTCCTGACGGTAGGCGACGATTGCTTCGGCTTTGGTTTTGCCGATGCCACTGAGGGTTGTTTGGAGGGTGAGTGCGTCGGCCGTGTTGAGGTCTAGCTGCGGGGTGGTTTGTTGTGTAGCGACGACAGGCACTGGGCTTGTCACGGGCTCAGTGGCTGGGGCTGCGTTGAGGGCAAGGGAAGCGCTGGCGAACAGGGGGAGCAGCAGGTAGGTCAGGACGGTGTTGCGCATGGGGTTTGACTCCTAGGGTGATTTCGAAGGCAGCTTTTCCTTGGCTGCCTTTGAACCGTAGAACGGGATGGGGGGGAGTCAAATTGGGAGCGACAAGGGAATCGTTTCTAAATCGGACTGGGACAAGCCCTGCTAGGGGTTAAGGTCCTTCATTCGGCATAAAAAAGCCCCGTATAGCGGGCAAAACGGTATCATCTGCGACCCGAAAGCGGCCCCAGAAGGGAAATCTACGAAATGCAAGGCAAACAGTTGGTCTATAGGCCAGACATAGACGGCCTCAGGGCTATTGCAGTTATCCTGGTACTACTATTCCACTTCGAACTTGGTGTGCCCGGTGGTTTTATAGGCGTAGATGTATTCTTTGTGATCTCTGGCTTTTTAATAACTGGGATAATTCGAGGATCAATGCAAAAGGGATCTTTCTCTTTTGTAGATTTTTATATTCGCCGTCTGCTTCGGCTGCACCCTGCACTGATATCAACAGTTGCTACTACCCTTGCAGCAGCCTACGTAATTTTTGACCCTGCCTCATTTTCATCTCTCGCAGAGTCAGCAAAACACGCCATACTTTCTATTTCAAATATATATTTTTGGCAACATCAGGATTATTTTGACGCATCAGCACAGACTCAAGCGCTGCTACACACATGGTCCCTTGCTGCTGAATGGCAATTCTATTTAGTCTGGCCGTTCATCATGTGGGCCATTGTAAAACTCCCAAAAAACCTATCAACCCTAACATTATTATCAATAACTATCGCTTCTCTCATCGCGTCAGAACTCATGTTATCCATTGATTCTTCCGCGGCATATTTCCTTACTCCATTTAGAATTTTTGAACTGTCGTCTGGAGGCCTACTTGCCTTTCTAAGCCAGTCACAAGTAAGTGATAAAATCAGCTCATCACTTTTCACCATCGGCGCAGTTTCTATAATTGCATCAGCATTTCTTCTTAATTCAGCTGACCCCTTCCCTGGGCTTCATGCAGTGATCCCGGTCATAGGAACGGCTCTATGTATTGCTTACGGCTACTCTTCTGCCGGAGCGATACTAAGAATTAAACCTGCAGTATCCATTGGCCTTATATCCTACTCTGTATATTTGGTTCACTGGCCACTGCTGGTACTATACAAATATTACGTATTTCGCGAGCTTGAGACTCCAGACAAACTAGCACTTCTGATCGTTTCAATCGCCCTTGGATGGCTCCAATACAAAGCAATTGAAAGAGTCTTCATATCTAGAAAACAATTAACTCTCATAATTGGAACCACACTAACTGCGCTAGGGTCTTTCGCAGTATTTATTGCCTCAACCTCTATCGTGAACAACAAAGGAATTCCTAGCCGAGTCCCCGCAAGCTATTTAGCCATGGCATCGGACCCAGTCAAATTCCACAGATCAAACTATGGCGGAACTGGATTTAAACTTGAAACCCCCCTTGGTGACACCTCCGGAAAAAAAATAGCAGTTATTGGCGGCGATAGTTTCGCCCACCAATATGCCTCCGGCATAGATAAACTCTTGAAGGGAAAGGGCTTGTACATAGACGGCATATTCCAGCACGGTTGTGTACTATCAGGCGAATATACCAGAACGCTTAATAATGTACCTCGACAAGACTGCCGCGATTCCTATGCAAAGATAATATCCAGCCTCAATGGTAACAATCTGCCATTCGTGTTCGCCCAAAGCTGGGACGGGTACAAAAATAAAATTGTGGACTCTGCCGGGACTCTAGTAAACTCGTCAAGTGACGAAGACTACGCCACAGTGATTACCAACCTGCTTTCAGGCGTTCGTTCAGACATTGGCGACCGTCCGTTCATAATTGTGGGTAGTCAACCGTATCTTTCATTAAGTAAATCTGCTGCTTCTTGCCTATTGCGCCCAAGCTATGTTTACCAACGATGCGAAGAAAGCATGCACTATCGAGCAGAACAGGCATACTCTTACAAAATCAATATGATACTGAAGAATTTTGCGAGAAATCACAAAAACACATACTATATTGATTCTTTCGAAGCCCTATGCCCGGACGGAATGTGCAGCACAATAGAAAGTGGGAAAATCCTTTACTCCGACGCCACTCACCTATCAATTGATGGGTCCACCAAAGCGTCTACGGTAATTACAAATAAACTTACAGAAGTTTCAGATTTTCATTAATAGCTTTTCATGAAACAAACATAAGCTTCTATCCACGCCTACGCCAGCCTGCAGAATTAAGAGCGATTGTATTCGCTTATTATTAAGTGAATACAATCGCTCTTACCACCAAGATTTCTTCGCACGAACAATGCCCCTACCTGAAAAACCTTCGCCCCCCCCCAGTCGCGCATTAACAACAGCCGCTCGAAGTAACCACTTCCAGCCTCTCTATCAGAGAGAGCATCAGCGCTAACATCATCCATACGTGGATACTGCTTTAGCGAGGTCGACCAGCAAATTTGCTATCAACAGTTGATCCGCTCGAGGTTACTGCTAAGCGACCGTCCGAAGTTACAACAACCATTGAGCTTACCATCGGAGACCAATAGATTAGCGTGCAAAGGTATCATCAGACCCTGTAACGGAGTTCACTCAATTGATCATCATATTTGGTGTAGCGACACTGCATAACGCACACTTGATCGCCAGCTAACGCTTCGATCGAATGTAAGCTCTGCACGGAAAACAGGTAGCATTATATTTTTCCGTACAGAGTCTGATTCACCGCAAATGAAGTAATTCTCGGCAAAACCCTTGCAAACTTAAAGCTCGATTAAACTTTCTCAAGCTCCCCTGCATTGAACAAGAACGCCAGAACGACCAGAGGAGACCAGGCAATTATTACTCCAACAGCAGCATCAATGTAATTGAGTGCTACCAAGGCAGCCATAGGTAATAGCCAGATGAGGTTGATCAGTAAGACCGCCAAGGTCACAGGCAAATGCCGACCGAACCGACGAGAAGCATACTGATATCCATGACTTCGATGCGCTTCGTAAACCTTGTCTCCGCGCAGCAAACGACGTAGTAAAGTAACTGTGGCATCAACAATGAATACACCGAGCAGAATTAGCCACGCACAGAGTAAGTCGGATGAAACCCAGGCCGCCTGTAACGAAAGAATACCCAAGGTAATTCCAAGAAAACCGCTACCCGCATCTCCCATAAAAATCCGGGCTGGTGGGAAATTCCAGAATAAAAATCCTGCCACGGTTGCGGCTAGTATTAGTGGTAGCGACACCAAATCCGGAGCTTCTACTAATATGTACAACAGGCAAACACTAATACATGTAGTAATTGCTTCAACACTGGCTAGACCATCGATCCCGTCCATGAAATTGTACAAATTGAGCAACCACACCAAGTAGAATAAAGCCAAGCTGTGGCCTATCCACCCCATTTGTAACTCACTACCGAAAAGTGTCAACGGCGGTAGTCCGCCTAACCACCATAAAGCCCAGGCCGAAGCGCCAAAATGACCGAGTAACCGCCACCGCGCAGCGATGTGTCCATGGTCGTCTAGAAAACCCAATATGGCGATAGCGACACCGGCGCCAAACACGGACCAAGTGGTCACAGCATCCACCAATCCAGAGCTACGCATCCACACCAGCGCTACCAAAAACGATACGACGATGGCAACTCCCCCCCCTCGGGGGGTGGGTACACAATGAGAACTGCGAGCATTAGGGACATCTATGATGCTGCGTGCCAGCGCATAACGACGTAATAGCCAAGTCAGCCCCCATGCTGATAGAACCGCAACTACAATAAAAAGAAAACTCATTTAATCACCACTTTACTTGCCAGATTGGAACAGCCGTCCGCTATCGATTAATGCCTCATCTGATCTGACCACTGGCCGCCACTCGAGTAGTTCTGCTGCCTTGGCAGCATCTACTTGCAATGACTCAAATAATTGGACGTACATATTCTGACGTCCGATCAGACGTGCACAAAATTTAATAAAGCTGACTGGCGCGCTAAAAAGTCGCGTGCGAACTCCCATTCCTCGTCCGATCAACTCGACGATTTCACCAATGGATGAATCTTGACCATCAGCAACTACAAACACTTCCCTTGCCGCCCGCGGATGGGAGGCACAACAGGTGAGAAAATCAACAACATTTTCCCGAGCAACCATGGAGCGGGCGTTACACACATTACCGAAAGGAAGTGGTAGACCCTTTCTGACTAACTTGAGCAGTAGTTGGAAATTTCCAGGCGCATCGGCGGCATAAATCAACGGTGGACGGACTACAACCCATTCCATCGGTTTGTCTTTCAGGTAGCGTATAATTCCTTCCTCTGCCTTTAACTTTGACTTAGCATAAAACGAGTGAGGCGCTAACGCTGAAACTTCTGTAAAAGGAACATCTCCGGATGAAGCCCCGTGAACACCAATGCTGCTTATATAGACAAACCTCTTGACACCAGCCTCAGCAGCTTGCCGAACCAAGTTCATAGTAGAGTGGTAGTTTACTCGATCAAACTCTAACTGTGGGTTAATAACGCGATCATTAAGCAGATGAGCTCTCGCCGCTAAGTGGATAACGCACTCCACGCTAGCCAGAAGATCTCTCCAGTCGGTATCATCGCTAATATCCCCGACGGCTTGTGTAACCACCCCCGAAACAATCTCGACTTTCGCTCGCGAAACACCGACACACTCGTGGCCAAGACGATGCAAGTGCGTTATAAGCGCGCGACCAACAAACCCCGTCGCACCAGTTAGCATGATTTTCACTGACTTAGTTCCCTCATCAGCCCGCCAATTAAACTAAATCTATTGTACTCACAACAATTAATCACCATCAAAGACCAACCCTAGACTGAGAACCAAGGAGGGATCTTTGTATTTGATTATTACTGAAGAGGACCAAGTACCTAGACTCAAGAACGCTGCACCATTATATCCGAAACCGTCCGCTCTTCCCGCATACCCAATCAGGAAAAAACCTCACAACCATACTTCGCTTGCGGCCAAACGGATTGACCAATGGGCGCTCGAAAAGCCGTTAGGTCGAGTCGTCTGAGTCAACCGCAGATTTGGTCGAAGCCGAAGCTTGGCTGGAATTATAGCTTGTCACATGAACTCAATGATGGCCAAGACCGTACCATGGCAGGACGATACGAGCAAAATATTTGCCCATTGACTGATGAGAGCTTAGCCGCGCTGCTTTAAGGGCACATAGCCTTAGAGGCAAGGCATTGAGGTTTCTGCGACAGAGCGACGATGGGGCAATGTCACTCACGTACAGGCCGTGATGCCGTTTACGCCGGAAGTGATGGCAGTGCTTACTGTAAACCTTCCACTATTTGAGCTATCAGCGCCTCAATTAAGGGCGAATCAAAAATCAGCAAGGCTGGCGTGGCGCCACCAAGGAAAGTAGTGGTCGAGACCATTTTCGAACTGCCGCTTGGCCAGGATAAGGTTTGCCTGCCCGGGGTGGCACACAGGGCAAATAAAACACACCTGAACGCACAGAAAGCGTCATAATCTGCAGGCTGATCTGACCAAGCCAAGGCATCGCTACCTCGCGTCCTTTCCGACAAGCCGCATAGCGATACCCAGCAAAGGCAGGGTAGCCTACTCAAGCTTCGGGGCCGGAAGACAGAGAAGCTTCAATGGTTAGCGACTATTAGCTGAAGGGTATTTTACTCAGAGCATGAATGCAGAAACTGAGGATAGATAGAGGGGTTATGGATAAATTAAGAAAGCGCATGCTAGAGCTGCCACGACCGCATAAGCGCATAGTACAAGTTTTTACGGATGTGCTGTTAGTTTGGTTCGCGCTTTGGCTGGCTTTTGTGGTTCGCTTAGGACTCGAGGATTTGAATAATCCGCTTAAGGGCCATTTTTGGCTATTCATAGCCGCACCATTGGTAGCGATACCTATCTTTATCCGCTTCGGTATGTACAGAGCGGTAATGCGTTATTTTGGAAACGATGCCTTAATAATGATTGCCAAGGCAGTTAGCCTATCAGCCCTCGTCTTAGCTCTTGTGGTCTATTGGTATAGCAACCACACAACCGTTGTCCCGCGCTCTATAATTTTCAACTACTGGTGGCTTAGCCTTGTCATGATCGGGGGCTTACGCCTAGTAATGCGCCAGTTCTTCCTTGGAGATTGGTACGCTACTAAGCAACACGTCCCCTTCACCAATTTTAAAGACGGGCTACCAAAGGTAGCAATCTACGGAGCAGGTGCAGCTGGCAACCAGCTCATGGCAGCACTGCGCCTGGATCGGGCAATGCGCCCAGTAGCATTCATTGATGACGATGAAAGCATTGCGGATCGCGTCATTTCGGGCTTGCAGGTATTCAGGGGTACCGACATCCAACGAATGATAGATATGACCGGCGCCGACGAAGTACTGCTCGCTATACCCTCAGCAACACGCGCACGGCGTAGCGAAATTCTCGGGCTTCTCGAAAAATTTTCGTTGCACGTTCGTAGCGTTCCAAGCGTAATGGACCTTGCAAGCGGACGCGTGAAGGTGGATGACATTCAGGAAGTAGATATCGCGGACTTGCTTGGACGCGATGCAGTGCCTGCTCAGGGTGATCTGCTTGCTAAATGCATTACGGGTCAGACCGTAATGGTAACTGGTGCCGGAGGCTCCATTGGCTCAGAGCTCTGTCGGCAAATTATTTCTCTTGAACCTAAAGCGCTAATCCTCTTCGAGCATAGTGAATTTAATCTTTACAGCATCCTTGGTGAACTCGAACAACGTGTCACTCGTGAATCGCTCCCCGTGCGAGTTCTTCCCTTCCTGGGCTCTATACGCAACCAGAAGCACTTGTATGACACAATGAGCATGTGGCATGTAAACACTGTCTATCACGCGGCAGCCTATAAACATGTTCCGATGGTAGAGCACAATATAGCCGAGGGCGTATTCAACAATGTCATTGGCACTTTGAATACAGCTCAAGCCGCACTTCAAGCCAATGTTGAAAATTTTGTACTCATTTCTACCGATAAAGCAGTACGTCCGACAAACGTCATGGGTAGCACCAAACGCTTGGCCGAGCTTTCACTACAAGCACTGAGCAAGGAAATGGCTCCCGTATTATTTGGCGACTCAGCAAATGTTGCGCGCGTAAATAAGACGCGGTTCACAATGGTACGATTTGGAAATGTATTGGGCTCTTCAGGCTCAGTAATTCCACTTTTTCATAAACAAATTAAAGCTGGCGGCCCCCTGACAGTAACCCACCCCAAGATCACCCGGTATTTCATGACGATTCCAGAGGCCGCACAATTGGTGATCCAGGCAGGATCAATGGGGCAAGGGGGGGATGTATTCGTACTGGATATGGGCGACCCTGTTCGCATTGCCCATTTAGCCGAAAAAATGATACATCTTTCCGGATTGAGCGTTCGCTCCGAGCAGAATCCACATGGTGATATTGCTATAGAGTTTACGGGACTGCGTCCCGGTGAGAAACTCTATGAGGAACTACTGATTGGCGACAACGTTGCGCCAACTCAGCACCCTATGATTATGAGAGCAAACGAGGATTACCTTCCTTGGGATACACTCAAAAACCGTCTCTCCGAGCTATTGAGCGCCGCTTCTCAAGAGGATTTCACACGTGTTCGGCAGCTCTTGAGGGCGACAGTGACCGGGTACACCCCAGAAGGGGAGATTGTCGACTGGGTTTATCAACAGAGACGCTTGGAACTGTAAACCTTTAAAGTAATCAGAATATAAAACTCCAGAACTGGCCTTCGAGTGTCAATCAACACCCCAGGCCAGGTTTGGGTTGAAAGGCAAAGGGTTTATAAAACTTAACCAAGATTACCGGATGCATTCACGCTTTTTTAAATATTGCGCTCCAGCAGCCTATAAGTTTCCAAATGCTTCGAAACTACACTTTCGATAGCAAATGCGCGCTCAGCCAGAGCACGTCCAGCGAGCCCCATTTCCCGGCGGAGCTCTGGATTCTCAAGCAAGCGTTGGATCGCCTCAGCCAACGCAGATGCATTTCGAACAGGAACCAGCAACCCTGACACATCAGGATCAATAGCATCTCTACAGCCCGGAACATCTGTAGTAACCACCGCACGTCCACAAGCCGCCGCTTCTATTAAAACTTTCGGTAACCCTTCCCGATAAGAGGGAAGTACCACAACATGTGAATTTTTCAAAACTTCCGCCATGTTACTACAGTAGCCAAGGGACTGGACCACACCTTCATTCAGCCAGCTGTCAACATTCTCTGCAGAAATACTAGTTGGATTACCTCGATCAATATTACCAACTAATTGAAAACGTGCATTCAAACCTCTCGACTTAAGAATTCGTACCGCCTCCACAAATTCAATAACACCCTTATCACGTAAAAGACGGGCAGCAAAAGTAACGACCGGTACACCGTCGACCTCAGGAGACATACTATATTGCAAAAGGCTCACACCGGAGCCGCGAATGATCATACTCTTTTGGAGGGTAATTGCTCCTATATCCATTAATGCTTTCTGATCATCTGGATTCTGAAAAACAGCTAAAAGATTCCGCTTACCCAATGCAAGCCGGTACATGATGCTTATTATTCCCCGCACCAAGTTTGCCTTAACTCCCCGAGCCATAAATATAAAACCAAGCCCAGGAACTGCTGCCAGCACACCTTTTACTGGTGACAATCGCGCTGCGATGCCACCGTATAGAACAGGCTTTATAGTTACCAAATGAAGAACTTCGGGGCGAAGACTCCAGCAAAGCGAACAAATTGAAAGTAAAGCTTTCAACTCACCGAAAGGATTAGTACCACTCCGCGAGAAGAACAGTTCGTGATGACTGAAACCCAGGCTTTTTATTTCCTTAACAGACGGCCCCTCTGGAGTGGCAATATGAACCTCGTACCCTTCTTCTCGTGCTGCCAGAGCGATAGGTAGACGATGCGAAAGGAAATATTTGGCATCATTCCCAATTATCAGTAGAACTGGTTTCATGTTAATCCTGTCAGTGCTTGATCCAATTTGATTCTTGTCCTGGAAAATTCCACTACACGGACTCAATTCAGACCCAATTGCGTGCAAATTTCATTAGAGAAAAACAAGCTATTTCTGCGCCCCAATCTCAAGGTGTTTGCATTTATGGGACGCCATCTCTCACCGTAAAAATACTTCCGACTTCCACAGTGGCGATAAATTCAAAAACTGCCAACAGCCTCCCATAAAAAACCAAATCCTGTCACTCTACTAGGCTAACAAGAATTTATGAGGGAAGCACCGCTACAATCGCAGCCATTGTAACCAACGCTCGACTCCAGCTGTATGCGAGCAACAACCAATCTCCTTATTTTAACCGGATGGCGCAGCGCTGGAGTTGCCAGCACAAAGACTGAGCCTTCTCCTGACCATGCTCAATGGCTCCCCGGTGTAGGCTTACCTAAGCTAGGTTAACATCCCTAAGCTACGTTCGAAATCCCGACAATCCAACACAAACCATTAAAGAACCGAATATTTGTGAGATCTCAAACCAACGGAGATTGTAAAAAGGTTAGCCGTCCCAAAGCTGCACAAGCACCCAGCTCAACAGAGCATCAAAGAGTTTAGGCTTTAGCTATACGAAATTTATAGGGTGGTCTGTAGAGGCAGAGCTAACAATTTGAACAACAAGCTCTGCATTAAATATTGTATTTAAAATACATAAGGAACGACCGCGAACCAAAATACAACAAAACTATCAGCCACGCATTTTAACACCGCCCCAAGACACCAACTGCACAAGCCGAGAATACTGCAAGAGATAGAACAGTCAAAATAACAACAACGAACAACCTAATCCTGCCAACAAATAAACGAGCCACTCGGCAGCAATAAAACGTACGCAACTTTAAGTTCAGCAAAGAAAATATGGCGAACACTTAGCACCCTAATAATAGCTAAACCAGGCCATACTCCCTCACTCAACGAAAGATTGAAGCGATCCT
The DNA here is from genome assembly GCF_052147955.1 of Pseudomonas sp. NUPR-001. NCBI lineage: Bacteria > Pseudomonadati > Pseudomonadota > Gammaproteobacteria > Pseudomonadales > Pseudomonadaceae > Pseudomonas > Pseudomonas sp. NUPR-001. The sequence continues at coordinate 1,615,584 of NZ_CP197353.1, read as the reverse complement.
ACAGCGAAGCTGTTCACAGCAAGTCTATTACATTAAAAAATTTTAGCCTCTGAAAAACCTAAAAATTTCTCGCGCGACCAAAAAAACATGAACCGCTAAATAGCCAGTTACAAAAACTCTAGGAATACTTTAGAAAAGTAACGAACATCGAATTTTACTCATAAACATATACAACCCCAAAACCATAATAATCTTTATACTAATTTCACTCCATTGCGTTGGCCTTCTTAAATACCTATTTACCATGAGCTTCAATTAGTGAGTCGTACAGGTCTCGGAAGCGTAGAGAAGCGCGCTCCAGTGAGAACTCATTGAAAATTCGAGCCTTGCTCTGATTCGCAAGTAGTTCGCGGCGCTCTTGAGGAAGCTGGATCATATTCTCTAGGCCATTGGCAAGTGAATCAGCATCCTGTGGTGGTACAACAATACCATTTCCGCCAAGCAGCAGAGCAGCATCACCAACATCTGTGGCGACACAAGGCACTCCAACAGCCATCGCTTCGCCCAATACATTGGGAAAGCCTTCTGTCTTTGAGTGAAGGCAAAAGATATCCATCGATATTAAACAAGCGGGTACGTCTTGCCGCTCACCCAATAATATATAGCGATCAGGATAACCTGTAGCTTCAATTAGGTTTGTCAGCACCTGATTAGAACTTTCAAGCCCCCTTCCCACCATCATGAAACGCAATGACGGGTAACGCTTTGCAAGAATTCCTGTGGCCTCCACGAAATTCGCTTGATCTTTTACAGGGTTGAAACGTCCAAGACTGCCAATGACAATCTGCTCATTGGTAATGGAACAACTTTTGCGTATTGCATCACGTTGTGTATTAGTTGCGACGAGACGGCTGAGATCGAAACCATTGGGGATGACCTCCATACGGCTGCTGTCATAACCGATTTTAACGTGAGCATTCCTTGAAGCTTCCGCAGCACAAACGATCTTGGACGGCAGCAATCTTGAAAGGAAAGCGCATAATTTACGAATTAACCGTGTTGAACGCTTTCCACCCTTGCTTAGATCGGTAGTCCGCACCCCCCAGATTACATTTCGCACTCCAGCAGCACGCGCGGCTAAGCCACCCAACAAATCAGCATGATACATCCAGGTCTGCACAATATCTGGCTGTAATTGGCGAATTTTTCCGTACAAGCTGCACAAGGCTTTAGGAGCGCCCAATAGATTGCGCATTTCTAAGCTGCTGACAAGAACTCCTTGCGCCTGCAACTGTGGACCAATTATCCCGATATCGGTAAGCGAAATAACCGAATGTTCGTACTCTGGCCAATTGAGCTGGGATTCAATCAAGCGCTTGAGCATTAGCTCGGCGCCTCCCACATTAAGGCCCACAATCACATGCAAAACCTTCAAAGTCATTGCTCCTGCAACCAGGCCTGGAACATCAAGATACTCCATAGCTGTCTGGATCGATCAACCCTTCCAGTCAAGTGTTGCTGCCAAAGCTGTCTGATGGGTTGCGGATGAAAGTAACCTTGTTGAGCTAGCACTACAGGATCAAGGAGCGACTCCGCCCATTCACGTAGCGGACCTCTTAACCATGCTCCAAGAGGAATTGAAAATCCTTTTTTGGGACGCTCAATCAATTCTTTCGGCACGTGCCGATAGAGCAACTCACGCAAGATCCACTTACCCTTTCCATCTCGAATTTTCAAATCTAATGGCAGCTTCCAAGCAAACTCAACCACTCGGTGATCTAGTAATGGCACACGTGTTTCTAGGCTATTCGCCATTGCGGCTCGATCAACCTTAACAAGTATGTCATCCACCATATAAGTCTGGGCATCAACAGCCATCATCCAGCTTTCAAAACTATCTGTCGCTGGCCAAAGTTCAGCAGCATCAAAGAATGTATCTGGAACCTCTCCATTGATTACAACACCTTCTGTTTTCTTCCAGTGGCTCAAAAGTTTCTGATAAAAAACTTCTCGCGTAGGAGAGTCAACGATCTCAGAAAGGACTTGAAACTTCCCTGGCAAATTAACCTGCCCACCCAAACGATATGCTAATTTTCGCAAGGCATAGGGAACTCTCGACAGGTGTCTCCAAACTTTAGGTGCGAACAAATAAGGATTGTAGCCACCAAAAAGCTCATCACCGGCATCCCCGCTTAATGCCACGGTTACATGTTGTCTGGCCATCTGACTAACAAGGAATGTCGGAATCTGCGAACTATCCGCAAATGGTTCGCAATAAATATCAGCCAACTTTGGAATGACTGCCATAGCTTCAGCGGAGCCGACATAAAGTTCGGTATGTTCTGTATGCAAATGTTGTGCGACCGCTAACGCGTGCTCAGCCTCATTAAAACCTTCCTCACGGAAACCAATTGTAAAGGTTTTAATTGGACGCTCGCTTTGCTTCTGCATAAGTGAAACAATCAAACTGCTATCAACGCCACCACTAAGAAATGCACCCAATGGAACATCAGCCAGCATTTGCTCGGAAATGCTTTTACTCAATATACCTTCGAGCGTTTGAACCGCATCTTCATCAGTACCAATAAAGGGTGTACGTAACCCAGACTCAACTACAGCGTTCATATCCCAGTAAGCATGAGTCTCAGCTTTGCGGCCTTCCTCTCCGCAAGGAATAGAAACGAAATGGCCGGGCAGTAATTTTTTGATCCCTTTATAGATGCTGTAGGGGGCAGGGATATAATTATGTCGAAGGAGCAAAGACAGTGCTCCCCGGTCCACGCTGGCAGAAAATGATGGATGTGCTTTCAGTGCTTTGAGTTCAGAACCGAATACCAACGTTTTTCCTTGCCACCCCCAATAGAGAGGTTTTTCGCCCAAACGGTCGCGAGCAAGGATGAGGGTACGATCCTGGCGATCCCATAAAGCAAAAGCAAACATCCCTACAGCACTTTTTAACGTCCGCTCTACTCCCCAATTTACAAAACAGGACAGTAGCGTTTCGGTATCCGAGTGACCACGCCAACTAAAGTGCTGCCCATGCCTCTGCAACTCTTTTCGCAACTCTAAATGGTTGTAGATCTCTCCGTTAAACACTAGGACATACCGTCCGCATGCAGAGAGCATCGGTTGTGCTCCGGCTGAAGACAAGTCAACAATCGCCAATCGACGATGAGACAAGCCGATACCCTGATTTATATCAAACCATTCGCCGCCATCATCTGGACCACGACGGTATATAGCGTCCCCCATCCTCCGCAGAACTTCAGCCGGATCGTACGAGATAGGTGAAGACTGAAAATACCCAGAAAATCCACACATCAGAAATTATTCCTATGCCCTGCATGACCACTAAACAGTCTGACACGAACAAAAAACAGAAAAATTATAGCAAAAAATACCATGTTGAAAAATGCTCCTATCCAACCATGGTATAGATAAACTAGAGAAAAGCAGGAGATTAGCAGCACAACTCTCCCCCCTCCATATTGTCTTACGAAACCGAATGAAACCAATAACAGCGCTGATAAGTAAACAAAAAGACCTACGCCATACATACCAAGCAAACCAAACCAACCGGCGATACCAGGGTTAGTATTCCAACTTACATCAGGCAATCCAAACAAATCGCCAACCATATATGAATTTAATTTTATATATTCAATACCAAGAATCTTGTAAAAAAACATCTGCGGAAGTCCATCTGCCCAATAAGGGATAAAGCTCCCCTTGAGATATGAATACTGCAATCGCTCAGAGTTCTCCAGGATCAATGCCACATGCCCTACATGTTGAAATCTATTCAACAAATAACGCAATGCTGCCTCATAACTCTCGGAGTCTGGACTTGGCAGACTGGAAAAAAAATCGACAACAGACATGCCTGTTCGCATTGCCCATTTAGCTTCAATAATGACTGGAATAGATGCGAAAAATAATACACTTGCAAATGCGCCTCCAAAAAAAACTCTCAAGGAAACCCGCATCGGATGCATTCTGCACATTAGCAAAATAATAACAACGAATACACCCCCCATCCAGCCGCGCAAAAACATCGAAATTAAAAATATTAAACAGTTTACCCAGAATAGCTTATTTGAGATTAGGCAAACACCGATCAGTAGAAATAATAAGTCAGGCTGCAGCAATATGAAAATATAGTTAACAAGTCCGCCTTTTGACTCCACGCCAGCCACGTTGACCCCGGCGGAAATATTAAATATCAAAAAAGCGACCTGAACGACAGCTAGAAAAAAACCATAACCATTTTTTAGAAAAAAATCCCCCTTGTGACATCCGTTAAAAAAAACCCTATAGAACAAATAGAGAAACAACAAACTCGACATTTGCAAAATGAAAGCATAAACCAGCGATTCTGACTCCAGTTCAAAAAAATAACCCTCTAATACCATACCTCCATCATTGACGGCAAAAACCATTGACACTAGATTTGCTAGAAAATACAAAGAAAACAAGCAAAAAAACGGCGAAATTGTCAATTTCTGATCCCTCGGCTACCTCATAAAATCACTATTTCAGGATGACTTTGGCCGGAACCCCTGCAACGACAACATTAGAAGGAACATCTTTTGTCACGACGCTATTTGCTCCAACTCTCACATTATCACCAATTACAAGCCCACCGAGAATTTTAGCGCCAGTACCCACGACAACCCCACTTCCAATAAGAGGCTGCTGATTAATATCCGACTCAGTATCTTTATTCCCAAATGTAACACCATTTAAAATCTTACAATTCTCACCAATTACGACACTACTACCTATCACGATATCATGCGGATGCATAATAATAAGGCCAGGCCCAATTTTAGAGCGGAGAGATATATCACTTGCATACACCACCCTTATAAAGTACTCAATCATCACTCGAAACAACAAACCTATCAGCGGAACCTTAGATAGAACCACCCCCATGCGATAGACAGCAACAAGATGAAAGCTATGGCTTATCAGGCATGTTTTAATCATACTGGCCATACCCCCACCACCAGCAAAACGCTTCAAATCCCTAGAAATATTATCAAACATCATTACTTCCTAACCTTCAGCTTGCTAATGAACCGTAAAGACTTAACAAAGTTAAATACTGATAATGGATGAAAGGTCTTAAAGTACGCTTTGAGGAACATCGGCCAGGTACTTCTCCTGTTTTTCATATCAGCTACTAGGTAGGTTAACGCAGCGGTATTGACCTGCAGCCTGTATTCAGGATATTTTTTCGAGAAAAATATAAAACACTTGTACAGAATTTCCCGCGTTTTAGAACCAACTGAAGAAATACCTATACCTGAACGATAGACCCCTAAAGGCTCCGTGCATGCGAACCCAGCATAACCATCGCCTACTTGCTCAACATTTGCATAATAATCTACAGCATCAAAACCCGGATCTTCGAAGTCTCGGACAGACTTTCTATACATCTTTGAACTATTTGCACCCACTGCGATAAACTGAATAATTTCTGATCGCCCATAGCTTCCCGTGTAAATACTATCTAAACCTTCGGAGTCACTCTCCTTACGTAAAGTCCCATCGGGAAGCTCTACCAGCATACGATGCCATACAATATTAAACTGTGAGTTTTCATCTAAAAAGTCGGCCTGCTTCTGAAGCTTATTTGGCAGAAAGTAATCATCACCATCCACATGTGCGATATACTGCCCCGTTGCTTGCTGGTGAACAAAATGATAGTTATCACTCACCCCCTTATTAGTTTCATGCAAAAACACCCTGAACAACTCAGGATATTTTAGCTGAAACTCTCTAACGATGTCCGGGGTGCTGTCACTGGAAGCGTCATCGCTCACAAGGATCTCGTAATCAAAATTTACTTCTTGATCGACGAGACTTTGCAAGCATTGCCCTATGTACTGCGCTTGATTGTAAGTCATCACGCACACGGAAACTTTTTTTATTCCAGGCATTAGAGCCATCTCCTTAACCGATTGCGAAGCATTTCGCGATAGCAATCAGAACAAACGACTGCGGCTAACAGAGCAGCAGTACTGACGCCAGCAATAAACATCAATGTCTGCCAGCGCTCTTGAAAACTGACATTAATCCATATCAATGGGGAAAGTATTAGTATCGGCCCGACAACTATTCCTAAGCAGTCTTTAAAAAGCCATTGTAAATGCAATCCCGGCTCTAATTTTTGGTGCACATACCCGACCCAAAAAAGCAAAAAAAACAAATTCAAACCAAGCCAAGTATACCCTGCACCAACGGCGCCAAAATTATTAACCGCCAATACAATAATTGGAATCAGCAAAGAAACCATCAAGCCGCTACCAATCAGGTGATACTTGAGGTTTCCCCTTGCATATTGGAGATAATAGGGAAACGCACCAAGTGTTAAAATACCATTACCAATTGCATAAAGCCTAAGTATCGGAGCCGTGCTTTCAGAGAGCTTCTGATCTGCTGTCCATACAAATAAAAGCGGCTCAGCGCAGTATGCAATTGTGACAGATGCGGCACCGGCTAATACCGCCACCAGTTGGGTAGATTTTCGGTAAAGATTTATCAAATCAGTATTCGAACCCTCTGCATGCATCCTCGCCATCCGTGGTAGCAATGCATTGCTGATAGGTCCACTTATAATCATGATTCCTCCAGCCACCAAAACAGCTAGTGAAAAATAGCCGTACTCTGCTAGAGGCAAAATACCAGATAGAATAAGTTTATCTGTCTGTGTCACCAGTATCCAAACTGAAGAGGTAAATGCAATACTTAATGAGAACTTTAGCACTGGTAGAATAGGACGGAAACTCCAGCCTACCGGATGACTGTGCTGATCAAGAGCAGGTAGTAAATACCGACTCATTACAAACAATCCAGCCAACTCAAAAACTGCCACAATCAATTGATGATAGAAAAAAACCTTAGGTGTAAAACCGAAAACTGACATAGTCCCAAAAACTGCGACAAATCTAAAGGTCGCTATGACTATATTGAAATTGCTGAGCCAAACCAGGCGTTCAGAACCACTGATCACCCCTCTATAAATCCCCCCCAACCACTTCAGTGCTATACAAAATATCATTATATGCACAGCCTGAACCACATCCTCTACTTCCAGTGATCCAACATGCAGCCACTTGCTGGCAATAGTATGAGAAAGCATCCATAAAATCCCACCGCCAATTACAGCCATGGAAACAAACAAAACATTCAAAGCTCGAAGCAATTGACGAAATGCCAAAGCGGTTGTTACCCCCCCTCGCAACCTCGCCGTTTCGCGTCCGATCGTCGGTGTCAACCCCAGGTCTAGTAACGCGAACCAGGCTTGTAGCATCGTAAAAAAGCCCACGAGACCGTAAGCCTCTGCCCCCATATACTTAATATAAAGAGGTAGAACTACAATGCCAATAACAGCTACATACAGCTGACTTATGTAATTGGCGAGAATATTCTTTTTCAAAGACACAGCCAGACGCCTTAATTTATTAACCAGCCAAACCCAACAGACGCTACCTAGAGCAAGAACATCATCTTCCTTTGATCACTATCGGTATCGACAAAAGTGAACCCATGCTTTGAATATAGGGCAATCGCTGGGTAATTATCTCTCCTAACCTCTAGCTCGCACTTGGAAAACCCTCTTGCACGAGCAAGCGAAATAACTCCATCTAAAAGAGCACCTGCAACTTTTTTACCTCTAAACTCTTGAGCTGTTAACACCATGGTAATAAAACAAACGCCCGCATCCGGCTGATTGCAATAAAACGCAACAAACCCCGCAGTCTCCCCTGAAATTCTATGAACTAGGAATTCTGCATTGGACTCAATCTTTTGAAAGTACTGCTCAAGCGACACCCCTTGAATCAATCGATCGCTTTGGCGCGCCTGCTCTGACTCGATCATTGCAAACAAATCTTCCATTACCACCTCCAGCCCAATAGAGTTAAATTCAGATCATGACTTAATCAAAAGCCTCCCACATTCATCAAAGTCATTAAACATCATCATATCTATAACAGAAAGACCTGGTACAAACGCTTCCTGAAATTGCGTGTACACTGGCAAATCAGAGGAGCAGAATTCCAAGCGGATACCATTATCAGAAAACTGACGCTCATCATAAAGGCTTCTCCCACCAGGAAGATTCATATATTCATTAGCGCCTTCTTTTCGACATATATCGAGTATGCGCTCAGCCCCTTTAAGGTCTGCGTTGGCATAGACTGCTGATGTTTTCACAAACTCAACGCCTAAGCCCAAGCGCTCACAAGACTTTTCAATACTAACCCTGGCTAAATCTGCAATGCTTTCCGCATCACACGAAAACACATCACGCATCAAGTCAAATACATCTGCAAAATTTGGCGCTTTCGCGTATGACTGGCGAACGCTTTCAAGGATCTTCCTTTCCCACAAAGTCCGATCCTGGACGGCAATCTGATTGATCTTTAAGTTCTGACTAGCCTTTAACAATGGAACAGTAAAATAGCGAATTTCCCCAGAGAGAATTAACCTATTCCGATTAATCCAACCTCTGTTGATATAGTTGACATCATCAAAAAATACAAACCTATCCACCTGCGCAAGCAGCTTAAAATATCCTGCATAGGGAAACAAATAGGGCTGCATAACTGCTAATTTCATAATTCAAGTCAACCCGCAGTGATAATTTCAATTATTTCGTTAAAGTCCCTTTCATTCAAATCAGGATAAATGGGCAAACAAATCACTTCTTGGGCCACCCTGCTTGCTACTGGTAGATTCTTAGACTCTGCGGATTTCATTCCGCGATACATCGGAAACTCACTTATCAAAGGATAAAAATACCGGCGAGCATAGATATTGTTAAACTTTAGCTTCTCATATAGCTCATCTCTAGTCAGGGAGTACCCGGGCTCAACCAATATCGGGAAATACGAATAATTACTTACAACCCCGTCTAATTGATCAACCAAGCGAATACCTTTTACGGCACTGAGCTTTTCTCTATAAAGCCGATCAATTTCTCTGCGGCGCGCGATCACATGATCGATATGTTGTAGTTGCAACAACCCAAAAGCCGCATTAACCTCACTCATCTTACCGTTGATACCAGGAGCAACAACAGTCACCTCATCCACAAACCCGAAGTTCTTTAGCTGATCAATCCGCTTCTTCGTTTTTGCATCAGGACAAATAATTGCCCCCCCCTCAAAAGTATTAAAAACTTTTGTGGCATGAAAGCTCAGAACCGCTAGATCACCATGACGAAGGACACTTCCACCTGAATCCCTCACGCCAAACGCATGAGCGGCATCATAAATAATACGCAAATGGTAGTTATCTGCTATTTGCTGCAATGCGTGTACATCACAAGGATTCCCATAGCAATGTACCGGCATGATCGCAGTAGTCTGAGGTGTGATTGCTGCCTCTACTTTTTCCGGGTCTAAGTTCAAGGTTTTCGGATCAATGTCTACAAAAACTGGCTTAATGCCATTCCACAACAAAGAATGCGCAGTAGCAACGAAGGAGTAAGGTGTAGTAATCACCTCCCCTGTAACTCTTAGCGCTTGTAAGGCAGTCAGGAGCGCAATAGTGCCATTATTGAACAAAGCGACGTGTTCAACGCCAAGGTAATCACAGAGTGCTTTCTCCAGTTTCTGGTGCATCGGCCCTCCATTTGTAAGCGTCTTTGTATCCCAAATCTTCTCCAGATAGGGAATAAACTCTTCCAATGGCGGTAGGTATGGCTGCGTTACGAAAACCGGCTTGTCACTCATGTCAACTCCTCAGTCAGCGACAACAGGTACTGACCATAACTATTTTTGCTAAGTGATGCCCCTACACGTCGAAGGTCATCTGCTTGTAACCAACCATTGTTAAAAGCAATTTCTTCCAAGCAAGCAACTTTATAACCTTGACGCTTTTCAATAGTTTCAACAAAGTGACCCGCTTCCAGCAGACTTTCGTGCGTCCCTGTATCCAACCAAGCGAAACCACGGCCAAGTAACTCCACATTAAGAGTTCCTCGTTCGAGATAAGCCTGATTGATGCTGGTAATTTCCAGTTCGCCTCGAGCGGAAGGGCGGACATTTTTTGCAATTCTTATTACATCGTTGTCGTAAAAGTAGAGTCCTGTTACAGCAAAATGTGATTTCGGTTTTAACGGCTTTTCCTCAATGGATACAACCCGTTTCTGCGCGTCAAATTCAACCACTCCAAAACGCTCTGGGTCTTTTACTTGATAGCCAAATACAGTCGCGCCAGTAAGGCGCTGAGCGGCTTGACGCAACATAGGCGTGAAACCTTGACCGTAGAAAATATTATCCCCTAGGACCAGACATACCGCGTCCTGACCAATAAACTCCTCACCTATTATAAAGGCTTGGGCAAGTCCGTCCGGGCTTGGTTGCAATGCGTAACTCAGACGGATTCCGAAATCGCTACCGTCGCCCAGTAGACGCTTGTAGCCGCTCATGTCTTCGGGGGTACTAATCAGCAAAATATCTCGAATACCCGCCAACATTAGTACAGACAAAGGATAGTAAATCATCGGTTTGTCATAGATTGGCAAAAGCTGTTTCGATACCCCTTTGGTGATAGGGTATAAACGAGTGCCAGAGCCTCCGGCTAATACAATACCTTTCATACTACTGCTCCTTGAGCCTGTGCACCAAGACGCTCTCGCTGATAGCTGCCATCCTGAACACGCCCACACCAAGTCAAATTGTCCAGGTACCACTGGACAGTCTTGCGGATGCCTGACTCGAAAGTTTCCTCAGGCACCCACCCCAACGCACTTTCAACCTTACTTGCATCGATGGCGTAACGTAGATCATGACCTGGGCGGTCCTCCACGTAGGTTATTAATGCTGAGTAGCTCGTCAGGTGCTTAGTTGAGGGGTTTTGTGCTGTTGGGCACATCTCATCCAAGAGATCGCATAGGGTATAAACTACATCGATATTACGCCGCTCGTTGTGGCCGCCGATATTATACGTTTCACCAATTTCACCACGGCTCAGCACTGCATATAAAGCACGCGCATGATCTTCGACGAACAGCCAGTCGCGCACCTGATCTCCTTTGCCATATACAGGTAACGGCTTACCCTCAAGTGCGTTAAGGATCATCAGCGGGATAAGTTTTTCTGGAAAATGGTAAGGGCCGTAGTTATTAGAGCAGTTAGTAATAAGTATTGGCAAACCGTACGTACGACGCCAAGCACGGACGAGGTGATCGGAACTAGCCTTACTTGCTGAGTATGGTGAACTCGGGGCATAAGGAGTTGATTCTGTGAAGAACTCATCAGGCTTCTCCAGGTCACCGTACACTTCATCGGTCGATATGTGATGAAAACGAAAGTGTGTCTTGCGCTCTTCATCCAAATTCTGCCAGTACGCTCGTACCGCCTCAAGGAGAGTGTAGGTGCCAACAATATTCGTCTCTATAAAGGCAGCTGGGCCATCGATTGAGCGATCAACATGAGATTCAGCGGCGAGGTGCATCACCGCATCAGGTTGATGACATTGAAGAACTCTATCCAGCTCAGAACGGTTACATATATCTACCCGTTCGAAGCAATAGCGTTCGCTATCAGCCACGTCGACTAATGACTCAAGATTGCCTGCATAGGTCAGCTTATCGAGATTTATTACGCTCTCAGTGGTATTGCATATGATATGACGGATCACCGCTGATCCGATAAAACCTGCGCCACCAGTGACAAGTATTTTCATGTGTTAAAGATAATCCAGACTTTACTCAACAGCCCCACAGCAAGTGCGGGAACTGAACCAGAGAGACATCGAAACAATGCGCCCTCAGATGATTTGGCTATTATTTCAAAAACCGAATATACCAAGGCATCGCTTGTACGATACCTCTGGTGATATCAAACTGTGGGTCGTAACCAAGCAATCGACGTATTTTGCCAATGTCGGCCTGTGAATGACGCACATCACCTGCACGGAAATCCCGGTATACCGGGTCCTTGGCATAGCTGACGCCATTTTCATTCAATGTTTGACGCAAAGCAGTAAAAAGCTGGTTCAAATCAGTGCGACCACTCACTGCCACATTGTAAACCTGATCACGTGCTGCTTCGCAGGTTGTTGTCGCTGCCAACAGATTCGCTTGAACTGTGTTCTCTATGTAGCAAAAATCGCGACTGGTCTCGCCATCACCATTGATGAAGACATCCTCACCATTGATCATTGCAGCAGTCCACTTGGGTATCACAGCCGCATAAGCTCCGTTGGGGTCCTGACGCTTACCAAACACGTTGAAATAACGAAGACCAATAGTTTTGAACCCATAAGTCCGCGCAAAAACCTCAGCATATAGTTCATTTACATACTTAGTAACGGCATAAGGTGAAAGCGGCTTACCAATAGTGTCTTCGACCTTCGGCAAGCCAGGATGGTCCCCGTAGGTAGAACTGCTTGCAGCATAAGTAAAACTTGTAACTGCTGCGTCTCGGGCAGCGACCAACATATTTAAAAAACCGTCAATATTGGTCCCATTAGTCGTGATTGGGTCGTTAATGGAGCGCGGTACAGACCCCAAGGCTGCTTGATGCAAAACATATTCCACACCAGCACATGCAAGCTGGCAGTCTTCCAGCTTTCTGATGTCACCCTGAATAAATTTAAAAGCTGACCATTGTTCCGGCGATACTTGACTCTGGACTTCATCCAAATTGCGTTGATGCCCAGTAGCAAAGTTATCCAGCCCAACCACCCGTTGATCGAGCTTCAACAAGGTTTCCAACAGGTTTGAGCCAATGAAGCCAGCTACGCCGGTGATCAACCAGGTTCGAGGAGCGCGAGGCAAAGCTTCGACAAGGACTTGGTAAGCAGTCATGGAGGTACACCACATAGGAAAGATAGGGCTGGAGGCGCGTAGCGCCTCCACGTGTGGATCACAGACGCAGATCAGAATCCTCTGCTGCCAACAGATACTTTAAGTCGTACAGTACATGCTGAGCCTTTCCTAGTGCACGAATGCTCTCAACGCCCAAGTCTTTAAACTGCTGATGGGCAACAGCCAGGATCACTGCGTCATAGGCCCCTGTTTGAGGCATCTGAACCGGAGTAATACCATACTCGTGCTGCGACTCTTCAACACTGACCCATGGATCATGAACGTCCACTTGGATATTGTACTCTTGCAGCTCCTTGACAATATCCACAACCTTAGTATTGCGCAGATCTGGGCAGTTTTCTTTGAACGTCAACCCCATAATCAGAACTCGCGCACCATCGACATGAATACGCTTTTTGACCATACCTTTGACAAGTTGTGAAACGACGTATGCTCCCATACTGTCATTCAGACGGCGGCCAGCCAGTATAATTTCCGGATGATAGCCGATACTCTGCGCTTTATGCGTCAGGTAATAAGGGTCGACACCTATGCAGTGTCCGCCAACAAGGCCCGGTCGAAAGGGAAGGAAGTTCCACTTCGTTCCTGCAGCTTTCAACACTGCTTCGGTGTCGATACCCATTTTGTTAAAAATAACTGCCAACTCATTGATCAATGCAATATTAAGATCACGCTGGGTATTTTCGATCACTTTGGCCGCTTCAGCCACCCTGATGCTACTGGCCTTATGCGTACCAGCAACAATGATCTCACGATACAAATCGTCGACCAGATCGGCTACCGCTGGAGTAGAACCTGAAGTCACTTTCTTGATCGTAGTGACCCGGTGCTCCTTGTCACCCGGGTTGATGCGCTCCGGGCTGTATCCCGCAAAGAAGTCACGATTGAAGGCCAAGCCAGAAACCCTTTCCAGAACAGGTACACAATCCTCTTCTGTAGCGCCAGGATAAACAGTCGACTCATAAATCACGATGTCGCCCTGCTTGAGTACCTTACCGATCGTTTCGGAAGCTTTAATCAACGGCGTAAGATCAGGTTGCTTGTACTCATCAATAGGCGTTGGCACGGTCACGATGAAGGTATTGCAGCCTCGCAAATCTTCCAGATTTGCACTGTATTGAAGACCTTTGGCTTCTAGCAGTTCTTCATCACTGACTTCAAGCGTTGCATCGTGCCCCTCATTCAAGGCATCGATGCGCGCCTGATTGATGTCAAACCCGACAACGTTACGCTGTTTACCAAATTCAACGGCCAACGGTAAGCCAACGTAGCCAAGACCAATCACAGCGAGTTTGATGTCTTTCAATGAGAGCATGAGTCATTCCAAGATAATCACGATTTTTAAACTTAGGGCTGGTGCGTTGATAGCCCGGTCCTAGTTTGGCCGACCCTTCGGCCAGATGGACGTTGCACCCAGCATATACGTGCCCTATTCGCCTCTCACCTGAGAACGGTGGGCGGTTGAATTTAGCTCACTTGAGCCGACCGAGATGCAAGGCAGCATGACTGAGGGGACTCCCATAGCCTAAAAAAGTGATAGCCATAGGCCTCATGCCTTCTGCTTACGACTCCCGAGAGCAGTAACAATCAATTCTGATCGTTAGAGTTTACATGAGCTGCACGACCTTCCCTAGTCGTCTCGATCATACCGAAACACCCTAGTGTGCTAACGGCTTGAACCTGAACAGACCTTAACACCTCTGGGCAGGCTCGCAAGTCGAGAGAGCGACATACCGAATGTGTACCTCACCTCACCACGACAGGTGGCGAGGTGAATTCGGTTTCGAGTTTTTTCGGCACAGACGATAAGCTGATACGAGCCTGCTCACGGCGTCGCTTTTTGAATGCGAGACGTAGCAGAACGATAATACATCCAATGACTCCACCTAAAATCGCGCCCAGCGCGGCAAAAAGCGATTTTCTGGGCTTGACAGGGCTGACAGGCTCTACAGCCAGGCGATCAATGCTGACTAAGCTCAAGCCGCTCATATCCGTAGGTATGTTCAACAATTCAGTACGCTGCGCCCTCAGGGCTTCAATCCCCTTAACAAACAGGTCTTCATTTTCACGCTGCTTCAACATCTGAATCTGTCGATTGTTGCTCAAAAGCAACAGCTCCTTACGGATTTGAGCAATCCGTGGGTCTACAAAGTCGTCCGAGGCACGCTTGCGCAATACCTGTTGTTCGGCCTCCAGAGCATCCGTCCCCATGAAGTAAAGCGGGAATTGCTGATTGTTGACTTCAGTAATGACGTTGCCAGTGACCTCAACCTCGCTGCGCCCCATGGCCGAGGGGGTCGTAGGCTTTTTCAGACCGAGAGATCGCGCAATGGAGATCGCCTCATTCAATTGAGCCACTCGATCCTCACGACGCAACTTGAGTTGTACCCGCAAAGCTTTCAGTTCGTCGTTGAGCTGAGCTCGTTTGAGATTATCTGCTTCCAACAAGCTAGCAATTTGCCCCTCTTTCCCCGCGTTATACTTGACACGCAGAGCAACCAACTTGTCATCAACCTCCTTGACACGATTATCAATCATCACCTTGAGGTCTGCAGATATCTTCTGTCGCTCACTTTCGATGGCGTACTTTACCAAACCGTTGAGTGCATCCTTCCCATTGATACCCTGCGAGTAACGCATTTCCAAGCCAATAAAGGCGCTCAACAAGTCCGTTTTTTTGGGGTCCGGCTGAACCAGCTTCAATGCATCGCGATTGAAGGCTTCGAAAGCCTGCTCCGCACTACGCCCAGACTTGCTGTACGCCGCTTGCAACTCCATGTTGGAACGAAAGTACCCCAAGCGCGTCTCGTAAGAATCTAGCGCTGCTCCGACGCGAACCAGGGCCTTGCTTGGTGGAAGCGAATAGACCTTCGACCGATTCAAAGCGTCCAAGTCATTCAGAGCAACCGGTCGTAGAATCGTACTGACTTCATATTCAGGCGTGATGGAATAGGCATAGACCAGTGCCAGCACCGCAAACAGCAATGCCGAGGCCAAAATCAACACCTTTTGCCGCCATAGCGATTGAAGCATCGCCAGAACATCTATCTCATCATGAGGTACTACGGGGGGGATAGGAGAAATGCTAGTCACACCAGTGCCTGTCTGTCGAAGAAAACATACTCTTGACAGGGCCAGCGCCTTCGTTATCACGGCTGCATCCTGAGCCTCAACAACCAGCAGAACCATCCCTGTCCAAAGAAACGAACAAGCATCATTGTGACATCAACTGCGAACTTTCTCCATGCCCCACCGTTAGCAACGTTTCATACCGACTATGCAAAGGTGCTTTTACGATGCCGCTTACCCCAACCATGCCTAATCAAGGCAACGAAAACACCCAATGTCGCCCCCAAAAAAGCCCCCAGCACTACAATGATCAGCCTCTTGGGCTTCACCGGCTTATCCGGCGACTCGATCGCCCCATCTTGGCGATACACCTCGATCACCTCGGAATCAATCTGTAAAGAGCGGTAGAAAGCGATCGCTTCTTGGCGCTGCCTCAAATTAACGATGAAAGGGTCATCTGAAACTCGGTTCCGTAGGTTCTCGATCTCAGCTCGCAACGCCTTACTGCCTCGCATGTAGGTAAGCGAACCATCCATACCAGCAGAGACTTCATTCGAAAGGTTATTCGAGATAATGGGAGGCTTTTCCAAACCGATCGAATCAGCAATACGCAATGCTTCTGTCAACTGTACGATCTGGTCCTCCCGCTGCTTACGCGCACTCTCACGGGCGGCGTTGATTTGCTGTTCAAGGTTATTCGCCTTGATCATTGCATCACCACGTACATCCCTTATCACTTCACGCTTGGTCTGCTCACCTGCCATTTGCACAAAGCGCACCACCCAATCAGCTGCTTGCTGCGCAAAAGGCAAGCTGGCCATGACGTAGTAACGATTTGGCGAATCTTTACTGGTCAACGCGACAGTCAAGACACTGTTGAATCTACCGTACAAATCATCCTGCGACCCCTTGCGAGCCTCTTCAGGCAAGCTCGGCAGGTACACCTTGCGGAAAAACTCACGCCTTAACGATTCAGACTGAAGGTTTCGCAGGTAAACCTCATAGACGTCTCTTACCGACAGCATGGCTAACCCTGTGTCCCCACCCCGCCCATAGTTCAACTGCGAAATATTGCTCTGCGAGGGCGGCTGCACAACCACCTTGGCCTCATAGATCGGCGTCGCCAGCAGCGCATACGCCACCGCACCACCCGTCACCACCACCGTCGTCAAAATGATCAGCAGCTTTTGCTTCCACAACCCCCCCAGCAACTCAAACAGATCAATCTCGTCATCAGCAACACGGCGCTCAGATTCATTGCGCATTTATTCTAATTTTCCTTGGGTCCGTCTAACTGTATTCGTACTTAAGGTGCGCCATGGTCGTGCCTGACCGCTCCCTGCACCCAGAGTCAGCGGATGTCACCCGCTTAACCCTGAAGCGTAGCGGCATTTCGCCAATATGCTCACGAGCTGCGCTTCCTGTTCACCGGCATCACGGGCCCGGAACAATAATTTGTAATAGAGCAGCTGAAAACACAATAAGTTCCATCACTTCCGACTAACGATTTTCTCACCGCCAAACGGTCAACCAAGGCCGGGAATGGTGACCCTCACCTCCTGCCCCGCCTGCGCATAACGCTGCTGCAACGCTTCAGCCAAAAGACGCTTTGCCTTCCGCTCCCCATGCACCAACAGCACCTCTTTGGCCGACTCATTCACACCCATCGCAAATTCGACCAACCCCGCCTGATCCGCATGCCCGGAATAGCCTTCCAGGGTGATGACCTTTGCACGCACTTCATACATCTGCGCATCCAGATCGATCATGACAAAGCCCTCAGCCCCTTCGCTCGCCTGGATAACGGCGCCCGGCGTACCTTTGACCTGATGCCCGACAAATACCACCTCATGCCGCGGGTCACCGAGCATGGCTTTGAGGTAATTGACGATACGACCGCCGGAGCACATGCCGTTGCCAGCAATGACAATGGCCGGGCGCCCTGTGCTTTTCAGGTAGTTGACGACCTGCTGGTGCTTGGCGTGGCTATCGACGCTGATGAGCTGCCGAAAACCCAGCGGCGTGCGCCCCTGACTCAGGCGTTGCCGTGCTTCATCGTTCCAGTAGGCGTGCAAGTCGCGGTAAACCTGGGTAATTCGCTGGACCAAGGGGGAGTCGAGAATGATCGGAAGCTGCGACCAGTCAATGGCATTGACGGGGTCAAGCTCGCTATCGAGCTCGCCATCTTCTTCGTGGCGCAACAGGGCTTTGCGGTGGAGGATGTCTTCGATCTCGTAGAGCAGCTCCTGTGTGCGACCCAGGCTGAACGCGGGGATCATGATCGTCCCCTGATCCTTCAGCGCTCGATCAATGACTGCCTCCAGCCGCTGCTGGCGCTGACTGCGATCCGCGTGCAAGCGATCGCCGTAGGTGCTTTCCAGTACGAGGATGTCGGCGCGCTCGGGCGGTTGCACATCGCGCAATAAGGGGTTGCTGGACGCGCCGAGGTCACCGGAGAACACAATGCGCGTGTCACTTGAGTTAACAACATCTTGCACGTCGCACTCGACGTAGGCAGAACCCAGCAAGTGGCCGGCACGTTGCAATCGAATTCGGCAGTGGACGGCTTCCCGCTGCACAAGCGAATGCCACTGACCAAAGGCTAGCGGGACGATGAGCCGTTCAAGCAACGCCACGTAGCGAGCCACTTCTGTCGGCTCACTAGTAACGCTCAATCGGTAAGCGTCTTCGAGCACTAGCGGTAGCAGGCGAGCGGAAGGCTCACTGCAAATAATCGGACCACGAAAGCCCGCGGCCAGCAGGGCCGGGATTCGGCCGACGTGATCAAGGTGAACATGGGTAATGATCAGCGCTTCGATGCCCTGAATCTCAAAACCCAGACTCAGCCCATCAATGGGTGACTGAACATCCGCGCCTTGTTCCAGGCCGCAGTCGACAAGAAGGCTACAGTGAGCATCAAGGTGAAGTTGGTGACAAGAGCCGGTGACACCTCGGGTGGCACCATGGTGGGACAGAAAAGGATAACCCCTCATGAGAGGCATGCTCCAAGCTGGAGGAAAGAAGCGCTATGCTCCCACACCCCCCAAAGAACCCAAGCCAGACAAACCGCCGCAGCGCGTAGGAAAATTCAACACTGCGAAACGAGAAGCTCTTTTAAGGTGCGCGCCGCAACCGACGCTTACTGCGCAGCACACCATAAGCGCCTAGCAACGGACCAACCGCCAGCCCTACTAGCAAGGCCACCAGCACAGGCACCGCCACCGGCATCGCCGGAGCCGACCAGCCGAACATGACCAAGGCAACGGTTTGCTGATTTTCAAGCACGAAAAACAGTACCAATGCCGCCAATGCCAGAACAAACAGCAGCACCAAGGCGCGCTTCAGATTACGCATGAGTCACTCCCTGGGAATTACTGGCTTTCATGCTGCTCGTCTTCATTGACGCGGTCGCGCAGTTCTTTGCCTGGCTTGAAGTGCGGTACGAATTTGCCGTCGAGACTGACGGATTGACCAGTCTTGGGATTGCGCCCTACCCGTGGGGCACGGTAGTGCAAGGAGAAGCTGCCAAAGCCACGGATCTCGATGCGATCTCCGGTCGCCAGGCACTGGGACATCTGTTCAAGCATAGTCTTGATGGCCAGCTCGACATCCTTGGATGAGAGCAGCCCTTGATGGGTGACAATACGTTCGATCAGCTCCGACTTCGTCATATTTTTCCCTTCTTTATCAAGCAGCTAGATCATTGCTTCATTGTTTTTAGCATGACCTGAGGGATTTGAACAGGGTGGTTATTGACTTAATCGAAGAATCTTGTATGACCTGCTGCCAGAGGAACCAGGTGGGAGCGGGCTTGCCTCGCGATTGCAGTCTGGCTGTCAGATTGCATCGCGGGGCAAGCCCGCTCCTACAGACCAATGCCTTTACCTCGAGGGAGGTTTTTACGGGCACAAAAAAGGGCGACCGAAGTCGCCCTTTTTTTTATCCAAGCAGAACTTAGTTCTGTTTGGCCATTGCCTGACGCAGCAGCGCGGCCATGGTGGTATCAGCAGCTTCCGGAGCAGTTTCTTTCAGGCTCTGGATAGCTTCTTTCTCTTCAGCGTCGTCTTTCGACTTGATGGAGAGGCTGATGACACGGCTCTTACGGTCAACGCTGATGATCTTGGCTTCGATCTCTTCGCCTTCTTTCAGGACGTTACGCGCGTCTTCAACGCGGTCACGGCTGATTTCAGAAGCTTTCAGAGTGGCTTCGATGTCGTCGGCCAGGGTGATGATAGCGCCCTTGGCGTCAACTTCTTTAACGGTACCTTTGACGATAGCGCCTTTGTCGTTGACAGCAACGTAGTTGGAGAACGGATCGTCTTCCAGTTGCTTGATGCCCAGGGAGATACGCTCACGCTCTGGATCTACGGACAGGATCACAGTGTCCAGCTCGTCGCCCTTCTTGAAGCGACGTACGGCTTCTTCGCCCACTTCGTTCCAGGAGATGTCGGACAGGTGAACCAGACCGTCGATGCCGCCGTCCAGACCAATGAAGATACCGAAATCGGTGATCGACTTGATGGTGCCGGAGATCTTGTCGCCCTTGTTGAACTGGCCAGAGAAGTCTTCCCATGGGTTGGACTTGCACTGTTTGATGCCCAGGGAGATACGACGACGCTCTTCGTCGATGTCCAGAACCATAACTTCCACTTCGTCGCCGACTTGTACGACTTTCGAAGGGTGGATGTTTTTGTTGGTCCAGTCCATTTCGGAAACGTGTACCAGACCTTCCACGCCTTCTTCCAGCTCTGCGAAGCAGCCGTAGTCGGTCAGGTTGGTGACGCGCGCCATAACGCGAGTGCTTTCTGGGTAACGAGCTTTGATAGCAACCCATGGGTCTTCACCCAGTTGCTTCAGGCCCAGGGATACACGGTTACGCTCGCGATCGTACTTCAGAACCTTGACATCGATCTCGTCGCCAACGTTGACGATTTCCGATGGGTGCTTGATGCGCTTCCAGGCCATGTCGGTGATGTGCAGCAGGCCATCAACGCCGCCCAGGTCAACGAATGCGCCGTAGTCGGTGAGGTTCTTGACGATACCTTTGACTTGCTGGCCTTCCTGCAGCGATTCCAGCAGAGCTTCGCGCTCGGCGCTGTTTTCGGCTTCCAGGACGCTGCGACGGGAAACGACAACGTTGTTGCGCTTCTGGTCCAGCTTGATGACCTTGAATTCCAGCTCTTTGCCTTCCAGGTGGGTGGTGTCGCGCACTGGGCGGACATCAACCAGGGAGCCCGGCAGGAACGCACGGATACCGTTAACGTCGACAGTGAAGCCGCCTTTAACCTTACCGTTGATAACGCCCTTGACCACTTCTTCGGCGGCGAAAGCTGCTTCCAGAACAATCCAGCACTCGGCGCGCTTGGCTTTTTCACGGGACAGTTTGGTTTCGCCAAAGCCGTCTTCGACCGCGTCCAGCGCAACGTGAACTTCGTCACCGACCTTGATGGTCAGCTCGCCAGCTTCGTTGTAGAACTGCTCGAGCGGGATGACGCCCTCGGACTTCAGGCCAGCGTGTACGGTAACCCAGTCGCCGTCGATGTCGACAACGATACCGGTGATGATTGCACCCGGCTGAAGATTGAGGGTTTTCAGGCTTTCTTCAAAGAGTTCTGCAAAGCTTTCGCTCATTTTAATTCCTGTAGATTAGGGCGAGACATACGCCCATCAGCCACATTCCAGACAATGTGGGTTTCGTTCATATAAAGGAAAGCCGACAGGACGTTGACTGGTGCCCCTGCCTGCCTTCCTGGTCATCAGGCGATATCGCGCAGGGCGAGCTCGCTCTTGATGCGTTCCAACACCTGCTCGATGGACAACTCCGTGGAATCCAGCTGTATCGCATCGGCCGCCGGTTTAAGCGGGGCCACCGCGCGCTGGGTGTCGCGCTCATCACGCGCACGAATCTCATCTAGCAGACTCGACAGACTAACATCTTCGCCTTTCGCCTTCAACTGCAAGTATCGGCGGCGAGCACGCTCTTCGGCGCTGGCGGTCAGAAAAACCTTCAAGGGTGCATCCGGGAACACCACGGTGCCCATGTCACGACCATCGGCAATCAGCCCAGGCGCCTCCTGGAAGGCCCGCTGGCGCTGCAGCAAGGCATCGCGCACCGCCGGCAGTGAGGCGACCATCGAGGCACCAGCCCCGACTGTCTCGGTGCGGATCACATTGCTGACATCCTCACCCTCGAGAATGATCTGCTGCAGCTTACCGGGCTCGGCGGCAATGAACTGCACGTCGAGGTGGGCAGCCAGCT
Source organism: Pseudomonas sp. NUPR-001 (assembly GCF_052147955.1). Taxonomy (NCBI): domain Bacteria; kingdom Pseudomonadati; phylum Pseudomonadota; class Gammaproteobacteria; order Pseudomonadales; family Pseudomonadaceae; genus Pseudomonas; species Pseudomonas sp. NUPR-001. The sequence continues at coordinate 1,593,466 of NZ_CP197353.1, read as the reverse complement.
TCACCAGCAGTTCTTCGTTGGTCAGATCGACGCCATGGTTGCCCGCAGCAAAAGCCAGCAAACGATACAGCGCACCCGAATCCAGCAACTTCCAGCCCAGCTCGCGCGCCAGCAGGCCGGCAACGGTGCCTTTGCCCGAGCCGCTTGGACCGTCGATGGTAATGACTGGCGCGTTCACACTCACGACTTGCCCTCTTCTGCAACACGAATACCGACTTCGGCGCACAGTGCCAGGAAGTTCGGGAACGAGGTCGCGACGTTGGCGCAATCATGGATACGGATCGGCGCCGAAGCACGCAACGAAGCAACGCTGAATGCCATGGCAATACGATGATCACCATGCCCATGAACTTCGCCACCACCGATCGGACCACCATCGATGATGATGCCGTCCGGAGTCGGTTCGCACTTCACACCCAGGGTCAGCAGGCCGTCGGCCATGACCTGGATGCGGTCGGATTCCTTGACCCGCAGCTCTTCCGCGCCACGCAGTACGGTACGCCCTTCAGCGCAGGCAGCTGCGACGAACAACACCGGGAATTCGTCGATGGCCAGCGGCACCAGGTGCTCAGGAATCTCGATACCCTTGAGTTTAGCCCCACGCACGCGCAGGTCGGCAACCGGCTCGCCGCCCACTTCACGTTGGTTTTCCAGGGTGATGTTGCCGCCCATCAGGTTGAGGATATCGATGACACCGGTACGGGTCGGGTTGATGCCCACGTGCTCGAGCACCAGCTCGGAACCCTCGGCAATCGACGCCGCGACCAGGAAGAACGCTGCCGAAGAGATATCCGCAGGCACTTCGATATGGGTCGCAGTCAGCTTGCCGCCAGCCTCCAGGGAAGCTGTCGGGCCATCAACGTTTACGCTGTAGCCAAAGCCGCGCAGCATACGCTCGGTGTGGTCACGGGTCGGCGCAGGCTCGGTGACGGTCGTCTTGCCTTCGGCATACAGACCCGCCAGCAGCAGGCAGGACTTCACCTGGGCACTGGCCATTGGCAGGGTGTAGGTCAGCGCCTTGAGCTTGTGGCCACCACGGATGGTCATCGGCGGACGGCCTTCGGCGGCGGTTTCGATGACTGCGCCCATTTCCCGCAGCGGGTTGGCAACGCGGTTCATCGGACGCTTGGACAGCGAGGCATCACCGGTCAGCACGGTATCGAACGGCTGTGCCGCCAGCAGACCGGACAGCAGGCGCATGGAGGTACCGGAGTTACCCAGGTAGATCGGCCCCGGAGGCGGCTTCAGGCCATTGAGGCCCACGCCGTGAATGGTCACCCGACCATGGTGCGGGCCTTCGATGACCACGCCCATGTCGCGGAACGCCTGCAAGGTTGCCAGCGCGTCTTCACCCTCAAGGAAGCCTTCGACTTCAGTGGTGCCTTCAGCCAGGGAGCCCAGCATGATCGAGCGATGGGAAATCGATTTGTCGCCTGGTACGCGAATTCGGCCAGACAGTTGGCCACCAGGATTTGCCAGGAAAATCAGGTCGTTGGAGTTCATAGCGTCCACATAGGCCCGGCGGGCCAGGATTTTACTGAAATGCTCGCGGGCAACCCGGGCGCGGGTGAATACACCCAGCAGCTGGTGCCCATCCCCTGCATCGACCGCGTCGCGCAAGGCGTCGAGGTCGCTGCGATATGTATCGAGTGTGCGCAGAACAGCTTCGCGGTTGGCGAGAAATATGTCGTGCCACATGACCGGGTCGCTTCCGGCGATTCTTGTGAAATCGCGGAAACCTCCGGCAGCGTAACGGAAGATATCCAGGTTTTCATTGCGCTTGGCCAGCGAGTCGACCAGGCCAAACGCCAATAGGTGCGGCAGGTGGCTGGTTGCCGCCAGGACTTCGTCATGGCGCTCGACCTGCATGTGCTCGACATCGGCATCGAGCGCACGCCAAAGCCGGTCAACCACGGCCAGCGCCGCCGGATCGGTTTCAGCCAGCGGCGTGAGGATGACCTTGTGGCGACGGAACAGCGCCGCATTGGACGCCTCCACCCCGCTCTGCTCGGAGCCGGCAATCGGGTGCCCAGGCACGAAGAACGGCAGGTGCTCGGCAAACGCCTCGCGGGCCGCGCGCACTACATTGCCCTTGGCACTGCCAACATCGGTCAGTACTGCATGCCCCAGGTCCAGTTGCGCCAGGCGCGCCAGCAGCTTTTCCATGGCCAGAATGGGCACGGCCAACTGAATGACGTCAGCGCCCACGCAGGCGGCAGCCAGGTCTTCTTCGCAGCGATCGACAACACCCAACTCCACCGCCAGCTTGCGCGACTGCGGATCGAGGTCGACACCGACCACTTCACGGCACAGGCCGCTTTCTCGCAGGCCTTTGGCGAACGAACCGCCAATCAGACCGAGACCGACCACCACCAGCCGCCCGATAAGCGGCTCGACCTTGTTCACCACGACTTCAACCACGGAGCAGGACCCTATTCAAATCTGCATGCATGCCACTCATTGCTTCACAGCACCGCTTTGGGATAGGAACCCAATACTTTGAGGGCCACGGCTTCCTGGCTGATTTTCTCCAGAACAGCCTTGATCAACGGGTCGCGGTGATGGCCCATGAAATCGATGAAGAACACGTAGGTCCACTTGCCACTGCGCGATGGACGCGTCTCGATACGGGTCAGGTCGATACCGTTCTCATGGAACGGCACCAGCAACTCGTGCAAGGCGCCCGGCTTGTTGCTCATGGAGACGATGATCGAGGTCTTGTCGTCGCCGGTCGGCGGCACTTCCTGATTACCGATCATCAGGAAGCGCGTAGAGTTGTCCGGACGGTCTTCGATCTTCTCGGCCAGACGCGTCAGGCCGTAAAGGCCTGCGGCCATATCACCGGCGATAGCTGCCGAGTTCCACTCACCCTTGACCCGCTTGGCCGCCTCGGCGTTGCTCGATACAGCAACACGCTCAACGTTCGGGTAATGGGCATCCAGCCACTTACGGCACTGCGCCAGCGACTGGGCGTGGGAGTAGATACGGCTGATGCTGTCGGTCTTGGTGTTTTCGCCCACCAGCAAGTGGTGGTGAATACGCAACTCGACTTCACCACAGATCACCATGTCGTGCTCGAGGAAACTGTCGAGGGTGTGGTTGACCGCACCTTCGGTAGAGTTTTCCACCGGTACCACGCCAAAGTTGACCGCACCGGCCGCCACTTCGCGGAACACTTCGTCGATGGCGGCCATAGGCTTGCTGATCACCGCATGACCGAAGTGCTTCATGGCGGCCGCCTGGGTAAAGGTACCCTCAGGCCCCAGGTAAGCGACCTTGAGCGGCTGCTCAAGCGCCAGGCACGACGACATGATCTCACGGAACAAACGGGCCATTTCCTCGTTGCCGAGCGGCCCCTGGTTACGCTCCATGACACGCTTGAGCACTTGGGCTTCACGCTCCGGGCGATAGAAAATCGGCTCTTCGCCTGCAGGCAGCGCAGCCATTTTGACCCGCGCCACTTCCTGGGCACAGCGCGCGCGATCACTGATCAGCTCGAGAATCTTCTCGTCGAGACTGTCAATGCGCACCCGCAGCGCCTTGAGTTCCTGCTCCGACATCAGCCGTGCTCCTTCTCGAATTCAGCCATGTAGGCCACCAGTGCCTCCACAGCGTCCAGGCCCAGCGCGTTGTAGATCGAGGCACGCATGCCGCCTACCGAACGGTGACCCTTGAGGTTGAGCAGACCACGGGCATCAGCGCCGGCGAGGAAGGCTTTGTCCAGGCGCTCGTCCGCCAGACGGAACGGAACGTTCATCCAGGAGCGGGCGTTGACACTGATCGGGTTGCTGTAGAAGTCGCTGCTGTCGATAAAGCCGTACAGACGGTCTTTCTTGGCGCGGTTGCGCTGCTCGATGGCCGCCACCCCACCCTGCTCCTTCAGCCACTCGAACACCAGGCCGGAGAGGTACCAGGAATAGGTCGCTGGAGTGTTGTACATCGAGCCGTTGTCGGCCGCGATTTTGTAGTCAAGCATGGTCGGGCAGCTGCTACGGGCACGACCGAGCAGGTCTTCACGCACGATCGCCACCACCAGGCCGCTCGGGCCGATGTTCTTTTGTGCGCCGGCATAGATCAGGCCAAAGTCGCTGACGTCGATCGGACGAGACAGAATGTCCGAGGACATGTCGGCGACCAGCGGTACGTCACCGGTTTGCGGCACCCAGTCAAATTGCAGACCTCCGATAGTCTCGTTGGTAGCGTAATGCACGTAGGCGGCGCCCGGGGTCAGGTTCCACTCGTTCTGACCAGGAATGCTCAGGTAGTCGTAAGGCTTGGCGCTGGCCGCGATATTGATGTTGCCATAGCGACGCGCTTCGTCGATGGCCTTCTTCGACCAGATACCGGTTTCGATGTAGTCGGCAGTGCCGCTTTCAGGCAGCAGGTTCAGCGGGATCTCAGCGAATTGCTGGCTCGCACCGCCCTGCAGGAACAACACTTTGTAATTGGCGGGAATGGACATCAGGTCGCGCAGGTCTTGCTCGGCCTTCTCGGCAATGGCTACGTAGTCGTCGCTACGATGGCTCATTTCCATCACGGACAGACCCTTACCGTTCCAGTCCAGCATTTCGGCCTGGGCGCGCTGCAGGACAGCGTCAGGGAGCGCAGCAGGGCCTGCGCAGAAGTTAAAGGCTCGTTTGCTCACATCCACTCTCGCTCTGCTCTTGATGTCCGTGGCGGTGGTCGGCGGCGCACAATGCACCGCGACGACCACCCCACCAGGGTTACGCTACTGCGTTGTTTATTCCTGCGGTGCCTCTTCATCGCCAGCGGCCTGAGCCTCTGGTGCATCAATGGCGCCCGCCTCTTCTTCGTAGTCCTCGTCACCTTCCTCTTCGGACGGCTCCTGGACACGCTCCAGACCTACCAGGGTTTCGTCGCTGGCCAGCTTGATCAGGGTCACGCCCTGGGTGTTACGCCCCAGGCTGGACACTTCGCCGACACGGGTACGTACCAGGGTGCCCTGGTCGGAAATCAGCATGATTTCTTCGCCATCCTGCACCTGTACAGCACCCACCAGACGACCGTTACGCTCGTTGCTGACCATGGCAATTACACCTTGGCCGCCACGCTTGTACTCAGGGAACTCGCCGATCTCGGTACGCTTGCCATAGCCACGCTCGGAAGCGGTGAGGATCTGGCTGCCCTCCTCCGGAATGATCATCGAGATCAACTTCTGCCCTTCGCCCAGTCGCATACCGCGGACACCGCGAGCGGTACGGCCCATGGCGCGCACGTCGGACTCTTTGAAGCGAGTGACCTTACCGGCGTCGGAGAACAGCATGACCTCGCGCTCACCATCGGTAATGGCGGCGGAAATCAGCACGTCACCTTCGTCCAGTTCCAGCGCGATCAGACCGACGCTGCGCTGACGGCTGAAGGACTCCAGCGGGGTCTTCTTCACAGTACCGTTAGCGGTGGCCATGAAGATGAAGTGACCTTCGGTGTACTCTTCGACCGGCAACATGGTCGAGATGTACTCACCTTCGTCCAGCGGCAACAGGTTGACCAGCGGTCGACCACGTGCGGCACGGGAAGCTTCAGGGATTTCATAGGTTTTGAGCCAGTACACCTTGCCCTTGCTGGAGAACAGCAGCAGCGTGGTGTGACTGTTGGCGACCAGCAGGTGCGAGATGTAGTCCTCGTCCTTGACGCCGGTAGCCGATTTACCTTTACCACCACGACGCTGGGCCTGGTAGGCCGCCAGCGGCTGGGTCTTGGCGTAGCCGCCATGGGAGATGGTCACAACCCGGTCTTCTTCCGGAATCATGTCACCCAGGGTCAAGTCCAGACGCGCATCGAGAATTTCGGTGCGGCGCACGTCGCCGTATTCAGCGCGGATCAGCTCGAGCTCTTCGCGGATCACTTCCATCAGGCGCTCGGCGCTGTTGAGGATGCGGATCAGCTCGCCGATCTGGTTGAGAATCTCCTGGTATTCGGCCAGCAGCTTCTCGTGCTCGAGACCGGTCAGGCGGTGCAAGCGCAAGTCCAGAATGGCCTGGGCCTGCTCTGGCGAGAGGAAGTACTTGCCATCACGCAGGCCGTACTGCTCGTCGAGGTTTTCCGGACGGCAGGAGTCGGCACCGGCGCGCTCGACCATGACCTGCACTGCGCTGGATTCCCACGGTGTGCTGATCAGTGCTTCCTTGGCTTCCGACGGGGTCGGCGAGGCCTTGATCAGGGCGATGACCGGATCGATGTTGGACAGCGCAACCGCCTGACCTTCAAGGATATGGCCACGTTCACGCGCCTTGCGCAGCTCGAACACAGTACGACGGGTAACCACTTCGCGGCGATGGCGAACGAACGCTTCGAGCAGGTCCTTGAGGTTGAGGACACGCGGGCGGCCGTCGATCAGCGCAACGATGTTGATGCCGAACACTGCCTGCAGCTGAGTCTGGGCGTAGAGGTTGTTGAGAATCACCTCTGGCACTTCGCCACGACGCAGCTCAATGACGATACGCATACCGTCTTTGTCGGACTCGTCGCGCAGTTCAGTGATGCCTTCGAGTTTCTTTTCCTTGACCAGCTCGGCGATCTTTTCGATCAGGCGCGCTTTGTTCAGCTGGTAAGGCAGCTCGGTAACGACGATCTGCTGGCGGCCACCAACCTTGTCGATGTCTTCGATCGTGGAGCGCGCACGCATGTAAATGCGCCCGCGGCCGGTACGGTAAGCCTCGATGATGCCCTGGCGGCCGTTGATGATGGCAGCCGTCGGGAAATCCGGCCCCGGGATGAACTCCATGAGCTCATCAACCGTGATATCGGCGTTATCGATCAGCGCCAGGCAGCCGTCGATGACTTCACCGAGGTTATGTGGCGGAATGTTGGTCGCCATGCCCACGGCGATACCGCTGGAACCGTTGACCAGCAGGTTGGGGATCTTGGTCGGCATGACCGCCGGGATCTGCTCGGTGCCGTCGTAGTTGGGCACCCAGTCGACGGTTTCTTTGTGCAGGTCCGCCAGCAGTTCATGAGCCAGCTTGGTCATGCGCACTTCGGTGTATCGCATGGCAGCGGCGTTGTCGCCATCCACCGAACCGAAGTTACCCTGGCCGTCGACCAGCAGGTAACGCAGCGAGAACGGCTGAGCCATACGTACGATGGTGTCGTAAACGGCGATATCACCATGCGGGTGGTACTTACCGATCACGTCACCGACCACACGGGCGGATTTCTTGTACGGTTTGTTCCAGTCGTTACCCAGTTCGCTCATCGCATACAGAACGCGGCGATGCACGGGCTTCAAGCCATCACGCGCATCGGGCAGTGCACGCCCGACAATGACGCTCATCGCGTAGTCGAGGTAGGACTGTCTCAGTTCGTCTTCGATATTGACCGGGAGGATTTCTTTGGCCAGTTCGCCCATGAGAAGCCTGATTCCTTTTTCTGGTGAAACCTCGTCACATCCATATGGGACGAACGAAGCTCGCCGCTGCAAAGCGACTCCTTGCAGCGACTTACGACAAATCAACGAGTTAAGCCATGGATCTGCGCAGTAAAGACAGCCTTCTTGGGCTGCCTTGGAAACCGTCGGATGTTACCACAATCGCCCAGACGGTGGGAGTAGCCTGCGGCACTACTACCCTACTGCTCGTCAGTAACGCCCGCTAATCGCCACAACAGGCGCCAGACGGGTGTAAACAGTCAATGCAAACGCTTGCGACACATCAATTGAGCCAGCTTGACGGTGTCGGGCCGCTCGACGATACCTTTCTCGGTCACTATGACATCGATCAGGTCAGCCGGCGTGACGTCAAACACCGGGTTAAAGGCTTCGACTGCTGCCCCCAGGCACTTGTCGCCGAAGTCCAGCAACTCACTGGCGCTGCGCTCTTCGAGCAAAATGTCTTCGCCGTTCTCCAGATTCATATCAATGCTGGAACTGGAGGCCACGACCATGAAACGCACGCCGTGGTGCATGGCGTTGACCGCCAACTGATAAGTGCCGATTTTGCTGGCCACATCGCCATTGGCGGTAATGCGGTCGGCACCAACGATAACCCAGGTAATACCCTTGGTTTTCATCAGGTGCGCAGCGGCGGAATCCGCATTGACCGTTACCGCAATGCCCGCCCCCTCCAATTCCCAGGCCGTCAGGCGCGAGCCCTGCAGCCAGGGTCGGGTTTCATCGACATACACCCGCTCGACCATGCCCTCCAGGTGCGCTGCGCGGATCACGCCCAGCGCGGTCCCCACGCCCCCGGTCGCCAGCGCACCGGTATTGCCGTGCGTCAGGATCGCCTGTTCATTGCCCTGATGCTTGCGCATCAGCTCGACCCCCAACTGCGCCATGGTCAGATTGGCTTCGCGGTCGCTGTCGTGGATGGCCACTGCCTCGGCAAGCATGATTGCCGCCACATCCTCGCCTTCCTTGACCCGCAGCAAGCGCTCACGCATGCGGTTGAGCGCCCAGAACAAGTTGGCACCGGTGGGGCGTGCATGCACCAGCAGGTCAAAATCTTCCTCCAGAGCCATTTCCCAATCGTCACCCTGCGCCAGGCGCTGGCGTACCGCCATGGCCAGGCCGTAGGCCGCACTGATGCCAATGGCGGACGCCCCGCGCACCACCATGGCGCGAATAGCCTGGGCCACTTGCGCAGCATCGGCGCAGGCGTGCCAGAGGTGTTGCGACGGCAGCGCGCGCTGGTCGAGCAGGTACAGGACACCGTCGCGCCAATCGATGGCTTTCACCGTGTCTGCCGCCAGTAACCGATCGCGCATGCCTCACTCCATCATCCGGACATCAAAAGCGTACGATTATAGCGAGCCCCGGGCGCAGACGCTCGGGTATACTTCGCCCTCAGTCCAAGTGCCCAGGGAAATCCTGCCATGCCCAAACCCGCTACGCCGCTCGACTTGCTGCTCCTGCCTAGCTGGCTGGTGCCTGTCGAACCTGCCGGGGTGGTATTGAAGGATCATGGCCTGGGCATTCGCGATGGCCAGATTGTGTTCATCGGCCCTCGGGCCGAAGCCGAACGCTACGTAGCGGCCGAAACCCGGGAGCTGCCAGGCTGCCTGCTCAGCCCCGGCCTGATCAACGCTCACGGCCACGCGGCCATGACACTATTTCGCGGCCTGGCTGACGATCTACCGCTGATGACCTGGCTTGAGCAACATATCTGGCCCGCCGAAGGCCGCTGGGTCGATGAAGACTTCGTGCGCGACGGCACGGACCTGGCGATTGCCGAGCAAATCAAAGGTGGTATCACCTGTTTTGCCGACATGTACTTTTTCCCCAGGATCGCCACTGAACGGGTGCACAACAGTGGTATCCGTGCCCAGATCGCCGTGCCGCTACTGGATTTCCCGATCCCGGGCGCCCGCAGCACCGAGGAAGGCCTGCACCAGGCGGTCGAGCTGTTCGGCGACTTGCGCCACCACCCGCGCATCACCGTCGCCATGGGCCCGCATGCGCCCTATACCGTCAGTGACGAGAACCTGGAAAAAATCCGGGTGATTGCCGAGGAGTTGGATGCGCCGATTCACATGCACATCCATGAAACCGCCTACGAGGTTGAGCAATCGCTGGCAACCCGCAACGAGCGCCCTCTGGAGCGCCTGGCCCGTCTCGGCCTGCTCGGACCGCGCCTGCAGGCGGTACACATGACCCAGGTCAGCGACGACGACCTGGCCCTGCTGGTAGAAAGCAACACCAGTGTGGTGCATTGCCCGGAATCCAACCTCAAGCTGGCCAGCGGCTTCTGCCCGGTCGAACGCCTGTGGCAGGCGGGTGTCAATGTGGCCGTCGGCACCGATGGCGCAGCCAGCAACAACGACCTTGATCTGCTCGGCGAAACCCGCACGGCGGCCTTGTTGGCCAAGGCCGTGGCCGGTTCGGCAGCGGCGCTGGATGCCCATCGGGCATTGCGCATGGCGACGCTCAATGGCGCCCGAGCGCTGGGGCTGGAAGCACTGACTGGATCGCTGGAAATAGGCAAGGCCGCCGACCTGGTGGCATTCGACCTGTCCGGCCTGGCTCAGCAACCGATCTACGAGCCGGTTTCACAACTGATTTACACCTGCGGCCGCGACTGCGTGAAGCACGTCTGGGTCGCAGGCAAGCAATTGCTCGACGAGCGCCGCCTGACCCGTATGGACGAACAGGCACTGCACGCCACTGCCAGCAACTGGGGCCAGCGCATTGGCGAGCACACCGAATAACCGGCGGGCAGCGTTGGCTGTCCGCCCGTAACACCTTTAATCAAAGTTTCAGAGGACCGTTCCATGAGCAACGTCGACCACGCCGAAATCGCCAAGTTCGAAGCCCTGGCCCACCGCTGGTGGGACCGCGAAAGCGAGTTCAAGCCGCTGCACGACATCAACCCGCTGCGGGTCAACTGGATCGATGAGCGGGTCAAGCTGGCCGGCAAAAAAGTCCTCGACGTTGGCTGCGGTGGCGGCATCCTCAGCGAAGCCATGGCCCAGCGCGGCGCCACGGTCACCGGCATCGACATGGGCGAAGCGCCACTGGCGGTAGCTCAGTTGCACCAGCTCGAATCCGGCGTGCAAGTCGAATACCGGCAGATCACTGCCGAAGCCCTGGCCGAAGAAATGCCCGAGCAATTCGACGTAGTCACCTGCCTGGAAATGCTTGAGCACGTACCCGACCCGTCGTCGGTGATCCGCGCCTGCTACCGCATGGTCAAACCGGGCGGCCAGGTGTTTTTCTCGACCATCAACCGTAATCCCAAGGCCTACCTGTTCGCGATCATCGGCGCCGAATACATCATGAAGCTGCTGCCGCGCGGCACCCATGACTTCAAGAAATTCATCCGCCCTTCCGAGCTGGGTGCCTGGAGCCGTGAAGCCGGTCTGAACGTCAAGGACATCATCGGCCTGACCTACAACCCGCTGACCAAGCACTACAAGCTGGCCAACGACGTTGACGTCAACTACATGATCCAGACCTTGCGCGAGGAATAAGCATGCGCCTTAGAGCAGTACTTTTTGACATGGACGGCACCCTGCTCGACACGGCGCCGGATTTCATTGCCATTTGCCAGGCGATGCTTGCCGAGCGCGGCTTGCCGGCCATCGACGACCAGCGCATTCGCGATGTGGTTTCCGGGGGCGCCAAAGCGATGGTTTCGGTCACCTTCAACCTCGATCCGGAGGCTGCGGAATTTGAAGCCTTGCGCCTGGAGTTCCTTGAGCGCTACCAGCAAGGCTGCGCGATTCACAGCAAGCTCTACGACGGTATGGCCGAACTGCTGGCCGATATCGAGAAAGGCAACCTGCTGTGGGGCGTGGTGACCAACAAGCCAGTGCGCTTCGCTGAGCCAATCATGCAGCAACTCGGCCTGGCCGAACGCTCGGCACTGCTGATTTGCCCGGATCACGTGAAAAACAGCAAACCGGATCCCGAGCCGCTGATCCTCGCCTGCAAGACCCTGAACCTGGACCCTGCCAGCGTGCTGTTCGTCGGTGACGACCTGCGCGATATCGAGTCTGGCCGCGATGCCGGCACCCGTACGGCGGCAGTTCGCTACGGCTATATTCATCCAGACGACAACCCCAACAACTGGGGTGCGGATGTGGTGGTCGATCATCCGCTGGAGCTGCGCAAGGTGCTTGATAGCGCGCTTTGCGGCTGCTGATTTGACAGGCATCGCGGGGCAAACCCGCTCCCACAAGGTCACGGTGGGAGCGGGCTTGCCCCGCGATAAAAATCACCCCATTCCCCCAAGGTAACCCCATGTTCGATTACTCCGCCCGCCCCGACCTGCTCAAAGGCCGGACCATCATGGTCACCGGCGCTGGTCGCGGAATCGGCGCAGCGGCTGCCAAAGCCTACGCCGCCCACGGCGCTACCGTACTGCTGCTGGGCAAAACCGAAGCCAACCTGAGCCAGGTCTACGACGAGATCGAAGCGGCCGGCCATCCGAAGCCTGCGGTCATCCCGTTCAACCTGGAAACCGCCCTGCCGCATCAGTACGACGAACTGGCGGCCATGATCGAAAGCGAGTTCGGCCATATCGACGGCCTGCTGCACAACGCCTCGATCATCGGCCCGCGTACGCCGCTGGAGCAGCTGTCGGGCGACAACTTCATGCGCGTCATGCAAATCAACGTGAATGCCATGTTCATGCTCACCAGCACCCTGCTGCCACTGCTCAAGCTGTCTCAGGATGCGTCGGTGATCTTCACCTCCAGCAGCGTCGGGCGCAAAGGCCGGGCCTACTGGGGCGCTTATGGCGTCTCCAAATTCGCCACCGAGGGCCTGATGCAAACCCTCGCTGACGAGCTGGAAGGTGTCGCGCCGGTACGTGCCAACAGCATCAACCCTGGCGCGACCCGCACCAGCATGCGTGCGCAGGCCTATCCGGGCGAGAACCCGGAGAACAACCCGCTGCCCGAGCAGATCATGCCGGTGTACCTGTACTTGATGGGCCCCGACAGCACTGGCGTCAACGGCCAGGCCTTCAACGCCCAGTAAGTTCAGCCTTCGACCAGCTCCGCCTGAGCACGGGTGGGCTGGCGCTGTTCCAGCTGCATGCAGCGCTCCAGGAACAGATACATGTAGTCGTAGCTCTTGCAAATAGCCCGGCGCAATTCGGCCTGCAGCGCCTGCGTCGGGTTATTGCCCGCCAGCGTGCAGACAATTTCCAATGCCTCCCAAGGGTGGGCATCGTCGTACTGGGCATGCATCTTCAGCCACTTCATCGCACGCTTGCGCCCTTCCTCCGGAAAGCCCTGGGCATACACGCCGGTTGAACAGACCACCGCCGACCACTCCCCCGTCGCCCCTTCAATCGCATAGTTAGTAGCCGCGACAGCAACAACCAGCGAGTCGGCTGCACAGGTATGCCAGCACCAGTCACTCAGGCCGTTGAGCTCGGTCGGCACATCCTGGGCCTGCAGGTCTTCCAGGCTCACACCATGGGCCTGGCTCCAGTACAGCCAGTAGTCGGCATGATTGAGTTCAACGCGGATGTTGCGCATCAGCCAGCGACGCGCCATGTCTTCGCCGGGGTGGCGGGCATAGCGGGTTTTGGTCAGGTTGGTGGCCATGTACAAGGAGAACTGCTCGACCACTGGCCAGCCGCCCACCAGGTACTGGCGCATGGTGCGGGCACTGAGCCGGCCATCGCGCATGCGTTGATAGAGTTCGTGCTCCACCACCCGGCGCTTGCTCTCGAAACAGTCCTTGATCAACTGTTGAGCCCACAGCGGGTAGCTGGTCGGGTCCATCAACGGGCCCGTACGGATAAACGCGTCAATCACTGTCTGCTCCTTAATTCCTTGTGATTATTGTGCGGATGTTCAGCGAAAGGTCCCGGGTGCCTTGAACAGCAAGGGTCTCGCAACAATCCGTTGGCGCTGCAGGCTTTCACAGGTAAACACCTGCGGTCGCTCGATCAGGTACCCCTGGGCGTAGTCGACGCCTATGTCCTGCAGCGCCTGTTCGATCATCGGCGTTTCAACGAACTCGGCAATGGTGCGCTTGCCCATGACATGACCAATGTGATTGATGACCTCTACCATAGCGCGGTTAACCGGGTCGTCGAGCATGTCTTTGACAAAACTTCCGTCGATTTTCAGGAAGTCTACGGGTAAATGCTTCAAATACGCGAACGACGACATCCCGGCACAGAAGTCATCCAGGGAGAACCGGCACCCCAGGCTTTTGAGTTCGTTGATGAAGCGTATCGCACTCCCCAGGTTCGCGATGGCGCTAGTTTCGGTGATTTCGAAACAAATCATGTGGGGTGGGATCGCATACTCACCAAACAGACGCTTCAGGTACTCCAGGAACTTGTCATCACCAATACTGCTGCCGGACAAGTTGATCGCGCACATCGCCAGCGGCCCCTCGTGCCGCTCATCCAGACATTGACGGATAACCTTGAACACACTGCGCACCACCCAGCGGTCCAGGGCCGTCATCAGCCCGTAACGCTCAGCGGCAGGAATGAAACTGTCAGGCAGAATGATGCGTCCGTTTTCATCTTGCAGACGCAGCAGGATCTCAATGTGCCCAGCCCCGTTATCAGTGCCCAGGGCGGCGATTTCCTGGGCGTACAGACAAAAGCGGTTTTCTTCCAGCGCCACGTGAAGGCGTTGAATCCAGGCCATTTCACCGAAGCGGATGGACAACTCACTGTCGTCAGTATGGTACACCTGCACCCGGTTGCGACCCTTCTCTTTGGCCATGTAGCAGGCCATATCAGCCGCCCGCAGGGAGGCTTCCAGGGTGGTAGGTGCCTGCGCAATGTGTACCAGGCCGAGGCTCACCGTGGTCATGAACGGCCTTCCCTTCCAGACGAAGTGCAGGCTTTGCACCGCCTGGCGCAGTCCCTCGGCAATGCGTTCAGCCTGCTCCTGTGGACAGTTCTCCAGCAGGATGCCGAATTCATCGCCACCGAGCCGTGCCAAGGTATCGCCGTCGCGCAAACCGGCCTGTAGCACGGCACAGATGTGCCGAAGCAGTTCGTCACCGGCCGCATGCCCGCAGGTATCGTTGACCAACTTGAACTGATCGAGGTCGAGAAACATCAAGGCATGTTGTGAGGGTTTGCGCGCCAGGGCATTGAGGGCCTGTTCCAGGCGATACTCGAACTCCCGGCGGTTGGCCAGCCCGGTCAGGGCATCATGCGTTGCCTGCCAGGACAGGTTGGCGATGTATTGGCGCTCCTGGGTCATGTCGTGGAGCACCAGCACGATGCCGCTGATCTGCCCTTCAGCCATGATCGGCGCACCGACCAAGGTGACCGACACCGTGCTGCCATCAAGGCGCTGGATCAATTGGGTGTGGTCGCTGCCGCTCTTGAGACCGCCACTGAGGATGCGCTCGACCAGTGTCTGGCTGTCTTTCTCGGCATTGTCATCCAGCAGACTGAACAACGACGCCAACGGCAACCCCTGAGCCTGAGCGGCATGCCAATGGGTCAGCTGTTCGGCTGCCGGGTTCATATAGGCGATGCAGCCTTCGACGTCGGTGGTGATCACGCCGTCGCCAATCGACTCAAGGGTGATCTGCGCCCGTTCTTTTTCTACCTGCAACGCATTGGCAAACGCCTGACGTTGCGCCAGCAACTTGCTTGAGCGCCTCCAGGCCAGGGCAATCAAGAACAGGGCTGTGGCAAGGTTGGTCAGCAACAGTACCCGCAACAGTACCCGCGAGCCCTCGCCCAACGCATCACTGAAAGCCCTGGCGGCGGGCGTTACGCCGTCGTTGATGGTGGCAATGCGTGACTTCCACTCGGCCACGTTCTGAGCCGTTGCCGTCCCGGAGCGAAAGCCTTCATGCATCTGCTGGGCAAGCTGGTCCAGTTGAACGAGAAAACTATCGCCCACGGCCCACAGCTCAATGGCTTTGCCCATGTAGCTGACGTGACGAAAATTCAGATAGAGCCAGATCAGGCTGGAAACGTCATCAGGGTGGTTGCCGCCCTGCAGGATACCGCGGCGTGCAGCCTCAAGATCCGGTGAAGGCAAATCCAGGGCGGCGCGCAATTCATGCCCACCCTGCGGCACCGCGAAGGCCTTTTGATACTTGCGAAACACCGCTTCATCGTGGCTGTCGGCGTACAGGTTGAGGTAATAGATGGCGTCTTTCTGGCCCTTGGACCAAAGGCTCTCGCCCGCCACGTAACCGCGCACGGCAGACAAGGCGTACAAGCTAATGCCCCCCAACAGCGCCTGGAACAGCACCACGGCAACAAATGGCCAGATGATGCCCAACAGATTCGGGGCTTCGGAAGTCCGTGTGTGCTTCATGAGGTCCCTTTCACAAAGAGCCGAATGATTCTTTATTTTATAAATGCACAGCCTAGGCTATTTGCGCCCGACTAGAGCGCTTTTCTCATTTCCCCGGTGTATTACTCTCAGCTCTGTTGCAAATGTCCGTACAGTTTGGCGTACAACCCACCGTCGGCAATCAACTGCTGATGATCGCCATCCTCGGCCACATGCCCACCATCGAAAACCAGCACACGGTCGGCCTGCTTAACGGCAGACAAGCGGTGGGCAATGATCAACGTAGTACGTGCACTGAGGAAGCGCGCCAGGGCCTGATGCAGGTTGTATTCAGTGGCTGCATCGAGCGCTGAGGTGGCCTCATCGAGAATCA
The DNA here is from genome assembly GCF_052147955.1 of Pseudomonas sp. NUPR-001. Lineage (NCBI taxonomy): Bacteria > Pseudomonadati > Pseudomonadota > Gammaproteobacteria > Pseudomonadales > Pseudomonadaceae > Pseudomonas > Pseudomonas sp. NUPR-001. The sequence continues at coordinate 1,577,391 of NZ_CP197353.1, read as the reverse complement.
CCACTTTCGGCTCCGCCAGCACCATGCGCGCAATCGCCAGACGCTGGCGCTGACCACCTGACAAGCGAACACCCGAGCGCCCGACCACGGTATCAAGCCCGCGTGGCATGGCCGCGACGGTGCTCTCGAGCTGGGCAACGCCCAACGCCTGCCAACACGCCTCGTCGCTGCAGTCACGGCCCATGGTCAGGTTGGCGCGCACGGTGTCGTTGAACAGCGACGGGTGCTGGAGCACCACCGCAACATGTTCACGCAGGGTTTCCAGACCGATCTCCTGCAAGGTCGAGCCACCGAAGCGGATGCTGCCGGCCTGAGCGCTGTAAAGCCCAAGCAGCAATTGCACCAGGGTGCTCTTGCCGCCACCACTGGCGCCCACAATCGCAACCTTCTCGCCCGGCGCGATAGACAGGTTCAACTGGTCGAGCACCGGCTCATCGGCATAGGCAAAGCGCAGTCCCTGCACTTCGATACCGACGGTGTCACGCCCCTTGAACGGATCGATACCACCGGGGTACTGCGGCTCGTCGGCACGCGCCAGCAACTCATTGAGCCGGGTCAGCGCACCGCCAGCGGCGTAGTAGGCATATTGCAGGTTCAACAACTGCTCCACCGGACCGATCATGAACCACAGGTAGCTGAACACCGCCAGCATCTGGCCAATCGACAGGTCGGAGAACAACACGGTCAACATCGCTGCGGCGCGGAAGATATCAATGCCGAACTGGAACAGCAGGCCGCTGGCCCGGCCACTGGCATCGCTTTTCCACTGCGAGGCTACTGCATAGTTACGCACTTCCTGCGCGCGCAAGCCCAGGCGCCCGAGGAAATAGCCCTGGCGATTGCTGGCACGAATTTCCTGAATGGCGTCCAGGGTTTCGCTCAGCGCCTGGGTAAAGCGCGAGGTGCTGTCGTTCTCGAGCTTTTTCAGGTGTTTGACCCGTTTGCCCAACTGCACCGTGGCAAAAATCACCAAGGGGTTGAACAGCAAGATCAACAGCGCCAGCTTCCAGTGCATCCACATGAGAATGGCCGCTGTGCCGGTCAGGGTCAGCATGGCGACGAGGAAACGGCTGAGGGTTTCACCGACGAACTTGTCCAACGTGTCCAGGTCGGTGACCAGGTGCGTGGTGACCGTGCCACTGCCCAGGCTTTCGTATTCCTTCAGGGAAATTCGCTTGAGCCGTTCGATCAGGCGGATGCGCAGGCGATAGACAATGTCTTTGGCAAGGCCGGCGAACAGCTTGGCCTGAATCACGTTGAAAGCCAGCGCCGCGCAGCGCAGGCAGAGCGTCACCACCAGCATCAGACCGATGTAGCCCGCTGCCACCTGCCAACTGTCGGGCAGCAGCTGATTCATCCATTTGAGTGCCGCATCGCCATGCCCGAGCAAGACTTCATCAACCAGCAATGGCAGCAGCAAAGGAATCGGCACACTGCACAGCGCCGCCAATACCGCGACACCGTTGGCAATCCACAAGGCTTTTTTATGGTGCAGGGCCAAGCGGCGAATTTCCGCCCAGCTCAACCGATCGGCAGCAACCGGGGCAGGCCCCGGCACAGGGTCGGGTGACCCGGGAAGATCAAGCACAGGCAGCCTGCTGCAGCCAACGGCCGAGCAGCGGACTCAAGGCGTCGAGCGACTGATAGCCATTGGTCAGCAACGCCAGTTGGCCGTTACGCTCGGCCAACAAGGTGGGGAAGCCGGCAATGCCCAGGTCCTGAACCCAAGTGAAATCAGACGCGGTGGCCGAACGTACTTCGGCACTGGCAAAGCGTTCGGCAAACAGCGCCCGCTCAAAGCCGACCTGCTCGGCCAGCTCTACCAACGCGGGCGCACGGGTGACGTCTTCGCCGCCCTGATAGAACGCCTGCTGAATCGCCGCCAGCAACGCCCAAGTGCGCTGCCGGTCGAGCCCGCGGGCTGCCACCAGCGCCCGGCAGGCAGGTTCAGTGTCATAGACAAAACCGTCCGGCATCGCCCCTTCCAGGGTGAAAGGCTGGCCAGTGGCCTGGTTGACCGCTTGCCAATGCTCAAGGATGTAACCACGGGTCGATGCGTCCAGCGCGCTGCTGCCGGTGCGCAGGCCGCCGGGCACCAACTGGGTGTCGATCCCGGCGTCGCGGGCCTGGGCGATCAAGGCCTGGGCCACTGGCGCAAACCCCCAGCACCACGAGCACATCGGGTCCATCACATAGAGCAGGCGTGCAGACATCTATCAGGCCTCGGCTGCTTTGCGGTAGTTGTGGCCGATCGGGTGCGGCATGTTGCGGGCCTTGGCCAGCTCAATCTGCTTCTGCCGGTCGATGGCGCTGCGTCGGGTCTTTTCGCTCAGGCTGTCCCAGCAATGTGGGCAACTGATGCCTGGCGAGTAGTGTTCGGACGCGCGCTCCTCGACGCTGATCGGGGTACGGCAGGCATGGCACTGGTCGTAGTCGCCTTCGCTGAGGTCATGACGCACGGTGACCCGGTTGTCGAACACGAAGCAGTCGCCCTGCCAGCGGCTTTCATCCTGAGGCACCTCTTCGAGGTATTTCAGGATCCCGCCCTTAAGATGATAGACCTCTTCGAAACCTTCACCGAGCATGTAGCTGGAAGCTTTCTCGCAGCGAATACCACCAGTGCAGAACATCGCCACCTTTTTGTGGCGTGCCGGGTCGAAGTTGGCCTTGATGTACTCGGGGAACTCACGGAACGTGGTGGTTTTCGGGTCGATCGCACCTTCGAAAGTACCAATCGCCACTTCGTAGTCATTGCGGGTATCGATCAGCAGCACTTCAGGATCGCTGATCAGCGCGTTCCAGTCCTGCGGCTCGACGTAGGTACCCACCGTGTGGTTCGGGTCTACGCCCGGCACGCCCAGGGTAACGATCTCTTTCTTGAGCTTGACCTTGGTGCGATAGAACGGTTGTTCGTCGCAGTACGATTCCTTGTGGTCGATATCCACCAGGCGGGCATCGCTGCGCAGCCAGGCCAGCAGGCCATCGATGCCTTCACGGCTGGCGGAAACGGTGCCGTTGATGCCTTCTTCGGCAAGCAGCAAGGTGCCCTTGACGTCATTGGCCAGCATGGTTTCAAGCAGCGGCTCGCGCAGCTCGACGTAATCTTTAAGGGTGACGAATTTGTACAGCGCCGCAACGACGATAGGGTGACTCATGCAGTAAATCTCCAGGTGGTCACCCTCGCAAAGGGCGGACCGGATAGCAAAAAAAACGCGCCGACGAGCGGCGCGTTGCACATTCTAGCAAATACCTGATGATGAAATCAGTGTTTGCTACCACCGGCACAGGTCGGCGAAGCAGGCGCTGCGCCGATCTTCTGCCATTCTTCGGGGGTGTAGGTGTGCAGGGCCAGGGCATGGAACTGCCCCATCAAGTCACCCAGGGTGGCGTAGACCTTCTGATGGCGTTTAACGCTATTGAGGCCCTCGAACAGCTCACTGACCAGCACCGCCTTGTAGTGGGTCTCTTGCCCACGGCTGTGCATGTGGCTTTCGTCGAGCACCGACAGGTGCTGCGGCGCCAGCGCGGCCAGGCTCTGTTCAATTTTTTGCTGCATCGACATGGACAACTCCGCGATTACTTCTTCGCTGGCGCGGCTTTGCCGGCGTTAGGGTCAAGTTCCTTGGTCATATCAGCCAACAGCTTGTTGACCACAGGCACGGCGCTTTCCAGCTTCTGCTGAGTCAGCTGGGCCGATTGCTGGGTCACCTGCGGCATTTTTTCCAGGACTTTCTTGCCCAGTGGCGATTGATAGAAGGCAACCAGGTCCTTCAGTTCTTGCTCGGTGAAGGTGGTGGTGTAGAGCTTGACCATGTCCGGCTTGAGCTTGTTCCAGCCGATCGCCTGGTCCAGGGCGGCATTCGCCTTGGCCTGGTAGCTGTCGAGCACGGACTTCTTCGAAGCCGGGGCCTTGGTTTGCTCGAAACGCTGGGCAAACATCTGTTGCACCTGCATGTACACAGGGGTGCCCAGCTTGTCAGCGTGCGCCATCATGAGGAATTTTTCGGCACTGGCATTGTGGCTAGCGGTATCGGCAAGCACCTGGCCGCTGGCGCAGACCAGCGCAACAGCAGTGCAAAGGGCGCGAAGACGGGTCATCGTAATTCCTTCATTAGACAGAGGAGGTAGTACCCCAGAGTAGAGCATTCTGCGCCGACCAGGGTACGGCACTCAAGTGGGTCGACGAGCGATGGAACCGCTGCGACAAAAAGGGACCTAAACTGCGAATTCAGACCACAAGGGAGTGAGCGCAGCATGAGCCGCATCGAAACTGACAGCCTGGGGCCGGTCGAAGTTCCTGAACAGGCCTACTGGGGTGCCCAGACGCAACGCTCGCTGATCAACTTCGCCATTGGCAAAGAGCGCATGCCGCTTGCCGTCCTGCATGCCCTGGCGCTGATCAAAAAAGCCGCTGCCCGGGTCAATAACCGCAACGGAGACCTTCCCGCGGAAATTGCCCGGCTGATTGAACAGGCTGCCGACGAAGTGCTCGACGGCCAGCTCGACGATCAGTTTCCACTCGTCGTCTGGCAAACCGGCAGCGGCACCCAGAGCAACATGAACGTCAATGAAGTGATTGCCGGGCGCGCCAATGAGTTGGCCGGCAAGGGCCGTGGCGGCAAGGTCCCGGTACACCCCAATGACCACGTCAACCGCTCGCAAAGCTCCAACGATTGCTTCCCCACCGCCATGCACATTGCCGCCGCCCAGGCGGTGCAGCATCACTTGCTGCCGGCGATTGCAGAGTTGTCGGCGGGGCTGGCGGAGCTGTCGGCCCGTCATCAGCACCTGGTCAAGACCGGTCGCACCCATATGATGGATGCCACACCGATCACCTTTGGCCAGGAACTCTCGGCTTATGTTGCCCAGCTCGACTACGCCCAACGGGCAATCCGCTCCGCCTTGCCTGCGGTGTGCGAACTGGCCCAGGGCGGCACGGCCGTGGGTACCGGGCTCAATGCCCCGCACGGGTTCGCCGAAGCCGTTGCCGCTGAGCTGGCGGCACTCTCCGGGCTGCCGTTCGTCACCGCGCCGAACAAGTTCGCCGCCCTCGCCGGGCATGAGCCGCTGACCACCCTCGCCGGTGGCCTGAAAACCCTCGCTGTGGCGCTGATGAAGCTGGCCAACGACCTGCGCCTGCTCGGCTCCGGTCCGCGTGCTGGCCTGGCTGAAGTGCGTTTGCCGGCCAACGAACCGGGCAGCTCGATCATGCCCGGCAAGGTCAACCCGACCCAGTGTGAAGCACTGTCGATGCTGGCCTGCCAGGTGCTGGGCAACGACACCGCGATCGGCTTTGCCGCCAGCCAGGGGCACCTGCAGTTGAACGTGTTCAAGCCGGTGATCATCCACAACCTGCTGCAGTCGATCGAGCTATTGGCCGACGGCTGCAGCAACTTCCAGCAGCATTGCGTCGCTGGCATCGAACCCGACGCCGAGCAGATGGCCGCGCACCTGGAGCGCGGGCTGATGCTGGTCACCGCCCTGAACCCGCACATCGGCTATGACAAAGCCGCGGAGATTGCCAAAAAGGCCTACAGCGAAGGCACCACCTTACGCGAGGCGGCGCTGACCCTGGGCTACCTCACCAACCAGCAATTCGATCAGTGGGTGCGCCCGCAAGACATGCTCGAACCCGGCAAGAAAGGCTGAATCAACGGGCCAGGCGCACGCGTCTGGCCCGCCAGCCGGCCACCAGTGAAGGGCCCAACGCAGTCAGGATGGAACCCAGCACCACCACCATCGCGCCAAGGTAGCCCAGTGAATTGATCTGTTCGGCATGCACGAAGTCAGGCCAGAACCAGGCCGCCAGCGCAACGGCAACGAAAGTCACCAACGGGGTCAGCGCCAGCGTCGCACTGACTTTCGACGCCTCCCAGTGCGCCAGTGCTTCAGCGAATGCACCATAGGCCACCAAGGTGTTCAAGCAGCACGCCAGCAGCAACCAGCCTTGCACAGGGGTTAACTGCAGCGCTTCAAGTGGATGCACCCAGGGCGTCAGCAGCACCGCGCAACACAGGTAGATCACCATCATCACCTGCATCGAATTCCATACCGTCAGCAACTGCTTCTGGCTCAGGGCATAGAACACCCAGATGGTGGTGGCCAGGATTATGGTCAAGACACCGGTGGTGTAAACGCTCAGCGACGTCAGCAGTTCTTCCAGACGCTGATTGAAGAACAGCCCAAAACCCAACAGCAGGATTGCCAGGCCGATTCCCTGACCGACGCTGAAGCGCTCCTTGAACAGGAACACACTGGCTACCAGCAACATGACCGGGCCAAGCTGCACAACCAGTTGCGCAGTGCCGGGGCTGAGCAGGTTCAAGCCCATCAGGTACAGCACGTAGTTGCCGACCAGGCCTCCGGTGGCCAGCGCCACCAACCCCCAGCCCTTGCGCCCGAGGCGGCCGAACGACGGCAGTTGTTTGCTTGCCGCCAGCCAGGCCAGCAGCAGGCCGCCAGACACCGACAGGCGAAACCAGGTAACGGTGATCGGGTCCATTACCTGCAGTACTTGCTTGAGCTTGATCGGCAGGATGCCCCAGAGCAAAGCGGTCAATAGCGAAAGGCAAAGGCCATAGACCCAGCGTCCGGAAGAAATGTGCATACCAGCCTCAATAGCCCTGTGGTGGGGGGAAGCTGAATTCTACGGGTTGGGTGCGGGGGGCCGACAGGTACAATTGTGGAAAAGATTTCAGCACATCATTCCCAGAAGTCCTGTGGTAGAGCGATGATCGCGGGGCAAGCCCGCTCCTACCGGTGTAGGAGCGGGCTTGCCCCGCGATCAGCAGCTACTTCTTGCTGTCACGTTTGAATGCAGCTTCCAACGCATCGTTGATGGTGCGCAACACTTTGACCCGCGCCCAACGCTTGTCATTGGCTTCCACCAGCGTCCAGGGTGCGATCTCGGTACTGGTGCGGTCGACCATGTCTTCCACTGCGGCAGCGTACTGCCCCCACTTGTCGCGATTGCGCCAGTCTTCCTCGGTAATCTTGAAGCGCTTGAACGGGATTTGCTCTCGCTCTTTGAAACGCTCCAGCTGAGTTTGCTCATCGATCGACAACCAGAACTTGACCAGCACCACACCGGCGTTGGTCAGTTGCTCTTCGAAGTCGTTGATCTCGCCATAGGCGCGCATCCAGTCGGCCTGGGTGCAGAAGCCCTCGACCCGCTCAACCAGCACCCGGCCGTACCAGGAACGGTCGAACACGGTGAACTTGCCACGCGCCGGGACATGCCGCCAGAAACGCCACAGGTAGGGTTGCGCACGCTCTTCCTCGGTAGGCGCGGCAATCGGCACGATGCGGTACTGACGCGGGTCGAGTGCCGCAGCCACGCGGCGGATGGCGCCGCCCTTGCCGGCGGCGTCGTTGCCTTCAAACACCGCCACCAGGGCATGACGGCGCATACGCTTGTCGCGTAACAAACCGGCCAGACGCGCTTGTTCGGTGATCAATTGCTCCTGGTAGTCGTTCTTGTCCAGGCGCAGGGTCAAATCCAGGCTGCCGAGCAAGGTGCGCTGGTCGATACTCTGCCCCAATGGCGCAATGTTGGCCTGATGGATCGGCGCATGCTGCGCTTTGAGCGCGGTTTGCAGGCCTTCAAGCAAAATGCGCCCGACCGCCAGGCTGCGGTAGTGCGGATCAGCACCTTCGATTACATGCCAGGGCGCGTAGTCACGGCTGGTCTGGCGCAATACCCGCTCACCGAAGCGGACGAAACGGTCGTAGGTTTCCGATTGCTGCCAGTCCAGCGGGCTGATACGCCAGCTGTGCAGCGGGTCGTCCTTGAGCGCCTTGAGCCGGGCTTTCATCTGTTTTTTCGACAGGTGAAACCAGAATTTGAAAATCAGAGCGCCTTCGTCGCAGAGCATCTCTTCCAGACGCTCAGCACCGCGAATGGCCTGGTCGAGCACCGCATCCTTGAACACGCCGTGGACTCGGCCCTGAAGCATCTGGCTGTACCAGTTACCGAAAAACACGCCGATTCGGCCCTTGGCCGGCAATGCGCGCCAATAGCGCCAGGCGGGAGGGCGGGCCAGCTCTTCGTCGGTCTGCTGGTCAAAGGTGCGCACTTCGATCAGGCGCGGGTCCATCCATTCGTTGAGCAGCTTGACGGTCTCGCCCTTGCCAGCGCCTTCGATGCCGTTGATCAGCACAATGACCGGAAAACGCGCCTGTTGCTTGAGCTCGAACTGCGCCTCGAGCAAGGCTTCACGTAATGCCGGAACTTCAGCATCGTAGGTTTCTTTGTCGATGGCGTGACCAATTTCAGCGGATTCGAACATACCAGGCTCCCTACATGGATAAGCAAGACTAGCGGATCCGGGTAGAGTTTGTCCGGGTAAGCTAAAATGCCGCTCTAGCCTGACCTGAGCCGACCATGACCGAAGAAACCCGCTACGCCCAGATCGACTGGGACGACCAGGGCCGCCCCCATTCACGCCAGTTCGATGACATCTACTTCTCCAAGGACCAGAGCCTGGAAGAAACCCGTCACGTCTTCATCGACCAGAATGACCTGCGCCAACGCATGAGCGCGCTGCCGTCCGGCCAGTGCCTGGTGATTGGTGAAACCGGTTTCGGCACCGGGCTGAACTTCTTCTGTGCCTGGCAACTGTTCAACGAGTGCGCCAATGCTCAGGCGCGCCTGCATTTCGTCAGCGTTGAAAAATACCCGCTCAGCCACGCCGACCTGTCCCGCGCCCTGGCGCTGTGGCCGGAACTGGCGCCCTTCAGCACGCAACTGTTAAAGCAGTACGTGGCGGTACATGACGGTTTCCAGACCTTCGTCTTCGATCAGGGCCGAGTACGCCTGACCTTGATGATCGGTGACGCCCTGGAGCAATTGCCACAGCTCGATGCACAGGTCGACGCCTGGTTTCTTGACGGTTTTGCCCCGGCGAAAAACCCGCAAATGTGGACCCCTGAGCTGTTCACCCAGATTGGCCGCCTGTCTGCCGCCAACGCCACCTTGGGCACCTTCACCAGCACCGGCTGGGTGCGTCGCGGCCTGATCGCCGTGGGCTTTGAGATGAAGCGCATTCCCGGTATTGGCAAGAAGTGGGAAGTGTTGCGCGGCATATTCCGTGGCACCCCGCCGGAAGCGCTTGCAGCCCCGGCGGTCGCCCCCTGGTTCGCCCGCCCCACGCCCCTGCCCGGCCCGCGCCAGGCACTGGTGATCGGCGCCGGCCTGGCCGGTTGCGCCAGCGCCTTGAGCCTGGCGACCCGAGGCTGGCAGGTCACCGTGCTGGAGCGCCACGCCAGCGTGGCGGCCGAAGCCTCGGGTAATCCGCAAGGGGTGCTTTACCTGAAGCTCTCGGCCCACGGCACGGCCTTGTCACGCTTGATCCTCTGTGGCTTCGGCTACACCCGACGCCTGCTCGAAACCCTGCAGCGCGGACAGGACTGGGACAGCTGCGGCGTGCTGCAACTGGCTTTCGACGCCAAGGAAGCACAACGCCAAGCGCTGCTGGCCAACGCCTTCGACCCACAACTGCTGCACCTGCTGGATCGTCAGCAGGCCGAATCCGTGGCCGGGGTGGCGCTGGCCAGCGGTGGGCTGTTTTATCCCGAGGCGGGCTGGGTCCATCCACCGGCCTTGTGCCAGGCACAACTGCAGCACCCGAACATCACCGTGCTGACTCACCACCAGGTGATGGAACTGCGCAAGGTCGACGGCCTGTGGCAAGCCTGGGAAAGTGAAAAGTGCCTGGCCAGTGCGCCTGTGGTGGTGCTGGCCACCGCTGCCGAGATTCAGCGCTTTGCCCCCTGTGCAGCGCTGCCACTCAAGCGCATACGCGGGCAGATCACTCGCCTGCCCGCCACGGCAGACAGCCAAACGCTGAAAGCGGTGGTGTGTGCCGACGGCTACGTGGCGCCTCCACGCGCTGGCGAACACACCCTGGGCGCCAGTTTCGATTTCCATAGCACCGACCTTACCCCCACTGCCGGTGAGCACATCGGCAACCTACGCCTGTTGGAAGAAATTTCCAGCGACCTGGCCGAACGCCTCGATGCCCACCAGATTGACCCACACACCCTGCAAGGGCGGGCAGCGTTTCGCTGCACCAGTCCCGACTACCTGCCCATCGTCGGCCCCTTGGCAGACCAGGCAACGTTCAACCAGCACTACGCGGTGTTGGCCAAGGACGCGCGCCAGTTGCCCGACACGCCCTGCCCCTGGTTTGAAGGCTTGTACATCAACAGCGGTCATGGTTCGCGCGGGCTGATCACGGCGCCGTTGGCGGGCGAGTTGATTGCCGCCTGGATCGATAACGCCCCGCTTCCCGTGCCGCGCGATGTCGCCGAAGCCTGCCACCCGAACCGCTTCATGCTGCGTGAGCTGATACGCGGCAAGGGCAAACGCAGCTAAGCCCTTATAACTGATCGATCTAAAACTCTCACCAACCGCACCGGTCACTACCTAGGTGCCCACACTCGGGCACCTTCCCCAACGGCAAAACCGGTAAGGACTTATGTGCGGATTAGCTGGAGAGTTTCGTTTCACCCCGATTGCCCACCCACCACGCCCGGCAGACCTCGCTGCCGTCGAGCGAATAACCCACCACCTGGCACCTCGCGGCCCCGACGCTTGGGGTTTTCATAGCCAGGGGCCGATTGCCCTGGGCCATCGCCGCCTGAAAATCATGGACTTGTCTGACGGCTCGGCGCAGCCGATGGTCGATAATCAGCTGGGCCTGTCGCTGGCCTTCAATGGCGCTATCTACAACTTCCCGGAACTGCGCAGTGAGCTGGAAAGCCTGGGCTATGCCTTCTATTCCGGCGGCGACACCGAAGTGCTGCTCAAGGGCTACCACGCCTGGGGCGCCGACTTGTTGCCGCGTCTGAATGGCATGTTTGCCCTGGCGATCTGGGAACGCGACAGCCAACAGCTGTTTCTCGCCCGTGACCGTCTGGGCGTCAAACCGCTGTACCTGTCGCGCAACGGCGAGCGCCTGCGCTTCGCCTCGAGCCTGCCGGCGCTGCTGCAAGGCGGCGACATCAACCCGGTGCTCGACCCGGTCGCGCTGAACCACTACCTCAACTTTCATGCGGTAGTGCCAGCGCCACGCACCCTGCTGGCCAATATCGAGAAACTGCCGCCTGCGACCTGGATGCGCGTGGATGCCCAAGGCCGCGTTGAGCAGCAGGTGTGGTGGCAACTGCACTACGGCCCGCGCAGCGACGAGCAGCACCTGAGCCTGGAAGACTGGCGCGACCAGGTGTTGGACAGTACCCGGGAAGCGGTGGCGATTCGTCAACGTGCTGCGGTGGATGTGGGTGTGCTGTTGTCTGGCGGGGTCGATTCCAGCTTGCTGGTCGGCCTGTTGCGTGAGGTGGGTGTCGAGGAACTGTCGACCTTCTCGATCGGCTTCGAAGATGCCGGTGGCGAACGCGGTGACGAGTTCCAGTACTCCGACCTGATCGCCCGCCACTACGGTACCCGCCATCATCAGTTGCGCATCGACGAGCGCGAGATCATCGAGCAATTGCCCGCCGCGTTCCGCGCCATGAGCGAGCCGATGGTCAGCCATGACTGCATCGCCTTCTACCTGCTGTCGCGCGAGGTCGCCAAACACTGCAAGGTGGTGCAAAGCGGCCAGGGCGCCGATGAGCTGTTTGCTGGTTATCACTGGTACCCGCACGTTGAAGGCGCGCAAAACCCGTTTGGCGCTTACCGCGAGGCGTTCTTCGATCGCAGTGTTGAAGACTACCGCGCGACCGTCCAGCACCCCTGGCAGGTGAATCATGACGCTGCGGGCGATTTTGTCCGCGCGCATTTCGCCCAACCCGGCGCCGCTGCGGCGGTGGACAAAGCCCTGCGCCTGGACAGCACGGTGATGCTGGTCGATGACCCGGTCAAACGCGTCGACAACATGACCATGGCCTGGGGCCTGGAAGCCCGCACGCCGTTTCTCGACTACCGCCTGGTGGAGCTGTCGGCGCGTATTCCAGCACGCTTCAAACTGCCGGACGGCGGCAAACAGGTGCTCAAGGAGGCGGCGCGCCTGGTCATCCCCGCCGAGGTGATCGATCGCAAAAAAGGGTACTTCCCGGTGCCGGGCCTCAAGCACCTGCAAGGCGCGACCCTGGACTGGGTGCGTGAACTGCTGCTGGACCCGAGCCAGGACCGCGGCCTGTTCGAACCCGCAGCGCTGGATCGCCTGCTCAGCGACCCGCACGGCCAGCTCACGCCGCTGCGCGGTTCAAAGCTGTGGCAACTGGCAGCCTTGAACCTGTGGCTCAGCGAACAAGGAATCTGACCGATGAAAGCCCACACCTCACCTTATGGCCAGCGCCTGCTGCGCGGCCAGGTGCCGTCCTATGAGCGCTTGCAGGCGCAACTGGCCGGCGATGGCAACGACCCCCACGACCAACCGCGCGCACTGCACTGCGGTTGGGGCCGCCTGCTGATCGGCCACACTTACCCCGACGCGACAAGCCTGGCCACGGCCTTGCAAGACGAACAGCCTGGAGAGCGTGACATCGCCTTGTACGTTGCCGCACCGCAGCAGGTGCTGGCCCAGGCCCCGCAACAGTTGTTCCTCGACCCTTCCGATACCCTGCGCTTGTGGTTCAGTGACTACCGCCCGGCGCAGCGGGTGTTTCGCGGTTTTCGCATTCGTCGCGCGCAGAGCAGTAGCGACTGGCAGGCGATCAACGCCCTGTACCTGGCCCGCGGCATGCTGCCGGTCGACCCGGCGCTGTTGACGCCACGCCACCTCGGCGGCCCGGTGTACTGGCTGGCCGAAGACGACGACAGCGGCGCGGTGATCGGCAGCGTCATGGGCCTGAACCATCACAAGGCCTTTGCCGACCCCGAACATGGCAGCAGCCTCTGGTGCCTGGCAGTCGACCCACAGTGCACCCGCCCCGGTGTCGGTGAAGTACTGGTACGGCACCTGATCGAGCACTTCAAGAGCCGTGGCCTGAGTTGCCTGGACCTCTCGGTGCTGCACGACAACCGTCAGGCCAAGCGCCTGTATGCCAAGCTGGGCTTTCGCACCCTGCCGACCTTCGCGATCAAACGCAAAAATGGCATCAACCAACCGCTGTTCCTCGGACCCAGCCCCAAAACCGGGCTTAATCCCTATGCCCGGATCATCGTCGACGAAGCCTATCGGCGGGGCATCGAGGTCCAGGTCGATGACGCTGAAGCCGGGCTGTTCAGCCTCAGTTTCGGCGGGCGGCGGGTGCGCTGTCGCGAGTCATTGAGCGACCTCACCAGCGCTGTGAGCATGACCCTGTGCCAGGACAAAAGCCTGACCCACAAGGTCTTGAAAAGCGCCGGCCTGCAACTGCCAGCCCAGCAACTGGCAGGCAATGCCGATGACAACCTGGCCTTTCTGGAAGACCACGGTGCCGTGGTGGTCAAACCGCTGGACGGTGAGCAAGGTCAGGGCGTGGCGGTGAACCTCACCAGCCTTGAAGACATCAATCGGGCCATCGACAGCGCCCGCCGTGTTGACAGCCGCGTGTTGCTGGAGAGCTACCACCAGGGCCTTGACCTGCGCATCGTGGTCATCGGCTTTGAAGTAGTGGCCGCCGCCATCCGCCACCCGGCCGAGATTGTCGGTGACGGCCAGCACAGCATCGGCGCCCTGATCGAAGCCCATAGCCGCCGGCGTCAGGCGGCCACCGGCGGCGAGAGCCGTATTCCGCTGGATGACGAAACCCAACGCACCCTGCACGCGGCTGGCGTCGATTACGACAGCGTCCTGCCTGCCAGCCAGCGCCTGGCCGTGCGCCGTACCGCCAACCTGCACACCGGCGGTTGCCTGGAAGATGTCACCGCGCGTTTGCATCCGGCCCTGGCCGAGGCGGCCATTCGCGCCGCCCGCGCGCTGGATATCCCGGTGGTCGGCCTGGACCTGATAGTGACCGCCGCCGACCAACCAGAACACGTGTTTATCGAAGCCAATGAACGCGTCGGCCTGGCCAACCACGACCCACAGCCCACCGCCGAACGCTTTGTCGACCTGCTGTTTCCACACAGCCGGTCGCTCGCCTGAACACAGGAGGCCGCATGACTGAACAACTCCCGGAGCCAGACCTCAACTACCTGCAGAAAGTCTTGCTGGAGATGCTCGCCATCCCCAGCCCTACCGGCTTTACCGACACCATCGTGCGCTATGTTGCCGAACGCCTGGAAGAGCTCGGCATCCCCTTTGAGCTGACCCGTCGTGGCACCATCCGCGCCACCCTCAAAGGCCGCAAAAGCTCGCCTGACCGCGCCGTTTCAGCGCATCTGGATACCATCGGCGCCAGTGTCCGCGCTATTCAGGACAATGGCCGGTTGTCGCTGGCGCCGGTGGGCTGTTGGTCCAGCCGCTTTGCCGAGGGCAGCCGGGTCAGCGTGTTTACCGATAGCGGTGTGCTGCGCGGCAGCGTCTTGCCGCTGATGGCCAGCGGGCATGCGTTCAACACCGCCATCGATCAGATGCCGGTCAGTTGGGAGCACATCGAGTTGCGCCTGGACGCCTACTGCGCCACCCGCGCCGACTGCCAGACTTTGGGCGTGGATATCGGTGACTTCGTCGCCTTCGATCCGCTGCCGGAGTTCACCGAGAGCGGCCATATCAGTGCGCGTCACCTGGATGACAAAGCCGGGGTTGCCGCACTACTGGCCTCACTCAAAGCGGTAATCGACAGTGGCGCGCAGCCCTTGATCGACTGTCACCCGCTGTTCACCATCACCGAAGAGACCGGCTCGGGCGCAGCCGCCGCCTTGCCGTGGGATGTCAGCGAATTTGTCGGTATTGATATTGCCCCGGTCGCCCCTGGCCAGCATTCCAGCGAGCATGCCGTCAGCGTGGCCATGCAGGACTCGGCCGGACCCTACGACTATCACCTGACGCGGCATTTGCTCAAACTGGCCCGCGAGCATGAACTGCCAGCACGGCGCGATGTGTTTCGCTATTACTTCAGCGATGCTCACTCAGCCATCACTGCCGGCCATGACATTCGCACCGCCCTGCTGGCCTTTGGTTGCGACGCCACCCACGGCTACGAACGCACCCACATCGACAGCCTGGCAGCGTTGAGCCGCCTGCTGACCGCCTACCTGCTCAGCCCGCCGGTGTTTGCCAGCGACTCGCAGGCCACTGGCAGCTCGTTGGAAAGCTTCAGCCATCAACTGGAACATGAAACACAAATGGCCAGCGACACGCGGGTGCCCGCAGTGGACAGCCTGGTCGGTAACAAGCACTAGCGCCTACACAGCCTGGACAGGTTTCGCGTAGCATAGCGACACACTTCGCCAAACCTGTCCTGTTTATGCTGATTCCCTACGACCAACTGGAAGCCGAAACCCTCACCCGCCTGATCGAGGATTTCGTCACCCGCGACGGCACCGACAACGGCGACGATACGCCACTGGAAACCCGTGTGCTGCGTGTGCGCCAGGCCCTGGCGAAAAAGCAGGCGTTCATTCTGTTCGACCTGGAAAGCCAGCAGTGCCAACTACTGGCCAAGCACGATATCCCCAAGGAACTGTTCGACTGATCAGCTCAGATCCTTGGCGGCCTGCTCGGTAATACGCCGGTAGATTTCGGCGCGGTGCACTTCAACTTCACGGGGTGCGCTGATGCCGAAACGCACCACGTTGCCCTCCACCGAAATCACCTTGATCTTGATGTGCTCATCGATGGCGATGACTTCGCCGACTTCGCGTCCTATAACCAGCATGTTCAAATCCTCCGCTCTGCTGAGGACTTAGAGACTGCACGCGGTGTCAGGCGGCTTCAATGCGCGGCCTTTCAAATAGACCAGTCCTACTAAAGCTGACGAATTTGCCTACAGCTTTTCGCCACCTCCGCTCGTTCAAGCACTCTGAAGGCGCGGCCCGAACACAATGATGCTGGCCCCCAGCACACACAGCAGCGCACCGATCCAGTCACTGCCCAGCGGCCGCACCCGTTCGACCAGTGCCAGCCAGAGCAACGAAGTAACGATATAGATGCCACCGTAAGCGGCATACGCACGCCCGGCGTAGGCGGCCTCGACGCGGGTGAGGATCAGGGCGAACAGGGTCAGGCTCAGCAACGCTGGGGCAATCCACCAGCCGCTCTTGCCCAAGCGCAACCACATGTAAAAGGCGTAACAGCCGGCGATCTCGAAGACCGCCGCGAGGAAGAACCACAAGTAATTGATCACGCCAGGCATCCAGGTCCGCAAAAAAGGCGCCTAGGATAGCTCGGTAGGAGCGGGCTTGCCCCGCGATTGTGGTGTGCCAGGCAAATCACAATCGCGGGGCAAGCCCGCTCCTACAGGTGGTGCAAGGCTCCCACCAGAAAGTGTTTACGACGCGGGCTTTGCCTTGGCGCGCATTTTCTCGGCCATGCTGGCCATCTCATCGTAGATCCGCTGCGGGTCACGCTGCTTGACCTGCCAGGCTTCGCGTCCCAGCTCATGGGGCAGAATCAGGAACTGCTCATCGGCAACCTGCCGGTAGATATAGTCGGCGATATCGGCAGCGCTGATTGGCGAGTTTTCCAGGAGCTTGCCCACTTGCGCTTTCATCGCTGGCGTCGGCCCGCGGAACGAGTCGAGCAGGTTGGTCTGGAAGAACGAGGGGCACACCACATGCACCGCCACCTGCTGCTGTCGCAGCTCGATCAGCAGACTCTCGGACAGTGCCAGCACACCAGCTTTGGCCACGTTGTAGTTGCTCATCGCCGGCCCCTGCATCAAGGCGGCCATCGAAGCGATGTTGATGATCCGGCCCTTGCTGCGTTCAAGCAGCGGCAGGAAGGCCTTACACCCTTTGACCACGCCCATCAGGTTGATCGACAGCTGCCACTCCCAGTCTTCCAGCGACAGCTCGGCGAAGAAGCCGCCAGCAGCGACCCCGGCGTTGTTGACGATCACATCGATGCCGCCGAACTTCTCTTCACAGGCTTGGGCCAAGGCGGTCAACTGGCTGTAGTCACGTACATCACAGCGTTGCACAAAGCCCTGACCACCGGCTTCCCGGACCAGCGCCAGGGTTTCCTTCAGGCCCACTTCATTGACATCCGCCAACGCCAGTTGCCACCCCTCACGGGCCCAGCGCAGCGCCATCTCACGGCCCAGCCCCGAGCCTGCGCCAGTAATCATCATGCGATTTTGCATAGACCGATGCCTTATCCGTTTTCCAAGGTATCGCCAGTGTAGCGAAGCCAAGCCGGCCACCCACGCTGTATCAGGATGCTGAATGGCTCGGGCAAACGCTGGTGAAACGGGGATTAAACTTTTCGCTGCGGGCAGCAGTCGGAATTAACAGGCGGTCGTGAAAAGCATGACCGGACAACAGGATCGTACTGACCGGCCTACTCCCCCAAGTCAAACAAGGATACTGCCATGGGCACCATTCTCATCATCATTCTGATACTGCTGTTGATCGGTGGCTTACCTGTGTTCCCACACTCCAGAAGTTGGGGTTATGGCCCCTCCGGCATTATCGGTACCGTGCTGATCATCCTGTTGATCTTGTTGTTACTGGGAAAAATCTAGAAGCAGCAAAAAGCCGCAAGCCAAAGCAGTACGCATACTGCTCCAACTTGCGGCTTTGAGCTTAAAGCTTGCCGCTAGCAAGGCAGCCAAAGGCTGCCTTGCGCCTTAGTGCGACACCGCCCCGCTGGCACCCAGGCCAGTTTGCGAGCGAACGAACTGCGGGAAGAACAGCGCACGTTCTTCATCAGCCGCCTTGGACTTGTCAGTGATCGAGAAGAACCAGATCCCTGCAAACGCGATGAGCATCGAGAACAGCGCCGGGTACTCGTACGGGTAGATCGCTTTCTCGTGGCCAAGGATCTGTACCCAGATGGTTGGGCCGAGAACCATCAACGCCACCGCACTGACCAGCCCCATCCAGCCGCCGATCATGGCGCCACGGGTGGTGAGTTTCTTCCAGTACATCGAGAGCAGCAGAACCGGGAAGTTGCAGCTGGCAGCAATCGAGAACGCCAGGCCAACCATGAAGGCAATGTTCTGGCTTTCAAACAGAATACCCAGTGCGATAGCCAGCACAGCCAAAGCGATGGTGGTGATTTTCGAGACGCGAATCTCGTCCTTCTCGTTGGCTTTACCTTTCTTGATCACACTGGCGTACAGGTCATGCGATACCGCCGAAGCACCGGCCAGGGTCAGGCCGGCCACCACCGCCAGGATAGTCGCGAACGCTACTGCCGAGATGAAGCCGAGGAACACACTGCCGCCAACGGCGTTGGCCAGGTGTACCGCTGCCATGTTGTTACCACCGATCAGAGCGCCAGCGGCGTCTTTGAAATCGGGGTTGGTGCTGACCAGCAGGATTGCGCCGAAGCCAATGATGAAGGTCAGGATGTAGAAGTAACCAATGAAGCCGGTTGCATAGAACACGCTCTTACGTGCTTCTTTAGCATCGCTAACGGTGAAGAAGCGCATCAGGATGTGCGGCAGGCCAGCGGTACCGAACATCAGCGCCAGGCCCAGGGAGAAGGCCGAGATCGGGTCTTTGACCAGACCGCCAGGGCTCATGATCGCCTCACCTTTGGGGTGAACCTTGATGGCCTCGGAGAACAGCGCGTTGAAGTCGAAGTTGACGTGTTTCATCACCATCAGCGCCATGAAGCTGGCACCGGAGAGCAGCAGCACTGCCTTGATGATCTGTACCCAGGTGGTAGCCAGCATGCCGCCGAACAGCACGTACAGGCACATCAGGATACCCACCAGGATGACTGCAACCTGATAGTCCAGGCCGAACAGAAGCTGAATCAGCTTGCCCGCACCGACCATCTGCGCAATCAGGTAGAACGCCACCACCACCAGCGAGCCAGAGGCCGACAGGGTGCGGATTTCCTTCTGCCCCAGGCGATACGAGGCAACGTCGGCAAAGGTGTATTTACCGAGGTTACGCAGGCGCTCAGCGATCAGGAACAGGATGATTGGCCAGCCCACCAGAAAGCCGATCGAGTAGATCAGGCCGTCGTAGCCGGAAGTGAACACCAGCGCGGAAATACCCAGGAACGAGGCCGCCGACATGTAGTCACCGGCGATCGCCAGGCCATTCTGGAAACCGGTGATTTTGCCGCCAGCAGCATAGTAGTCGGATGCCGAGTTATTGCGCTTGGAAGCCCAATAGGTGATGCACAGCGTGCCACCGACGAAGGCGACGAACATGAGGATCGCCGACAGGTTCAAGGGTTGTTTATGCACCTCGCCGGTGAGGGCGTCGGCGGCCCACACGGCGGGTGCGAAAATGCCGAAGGCCAGAGTTGCCAGTAGACGCCGGATCATTGCTGAACCTCCTTGAGGATCGCTTTGTTCATCTCATCGAACTCACCGTTGGCGCGACGCACATAAATGCCGGTCAGTACGAATGCCGAGAGAATCAAGCCAACCCCCAGAGGAATCCCCCAGGTAACCGAAGACTCAGGGCTAAGCTTGGCACCCAATACCTGCGGGCCATAGGCGATCAACAAAATGAAAGCGGAGTAGAGGCCGAGCATGATCGCCGAGAGAATCCAGGCGAAACGTTCACGTTTTGACACCAGCTCTTTGAACCGCGAGCTGTTTTGTATCGAGAGATAAATGCTGTCGTTCATTGTTTTTGTCCTCGCAGCACAGATTAGGTAGTACCCGCTCCACTTTATGCTGCCTTTGGACGCACTCCAGACGACCTTAGTCTTAGATGCAAAACTGTTTTACCGATTCGGTAACAGCCAAAAAACACAGGGCCATCGCCCCCTGCTCGGAGCGATGGCCCTGAAAGACGCGCGCTAGAAGCTTCAAGCGTTTATTGAGCAGTCCATTCGGCGACACGCTCGGGGTGTTTGGCGACCCAGTCCTTGGCCGCAGCTTCGGGTTTTGCGCCCTCTTGAATGGCCAACATGACCTCACCGATCTCGTCCTTGGACTGCCAGTTGAATTTTTTCAGGAAGCCCGCCACCTCGGGCGCCTTGCTCGCCAGTTCCTTGCTGCCGATGCTGTTGACGGTTTCTGCAGCGCCGTACACGCCTTTAGGGTCTTCAAGGAATTTGAGCTTCCACTTGGCGAACATCCAGTGCGGCACCCAGCCGGTAACGGCAATCGATTGATGCTTGGCATAGGCGCGGCCGAGCTCCGAGGTCATGGCTGCGCCAGAGCTGGCTTGCAGCTTGTAACCACTGAGGTCGTAGTCTTTGATGACCTGATCGGTTTTGAGCATTACCCCGGAACCGGCATCGATCCCGACGATTTTTTTCTTGAAGCTGTCGTCTGTCTTCAGATCAGCCAGCGATTGCGCCTTGACGTACTCGGGGACAATCAAGCCGATTCTGGCGTCTTTGAAATTCGGGCCATAATCGACCACGTTGTCCTTGTTCTTGGCCCAGTAGTCACCGTGGGTCACTGGCAACCAGGCCGACAGCATGGCATCCAGCTTGCCGGTCGCCACGCCCTGCCACATGATGCCGGTGGCCACCGGCATCAGTTTGACGTCGTAGCCGAGCTTTTGCTTGATCACTTCAGCAGCCACATGGGTGGTCGCCACACTGTCGGACCAGCCATCGACATAGCCGATGCTCACTTCCTTGGCCGTCGCTTGCGCAGCAGCCACGGCCAACGCCAGCGCGGTGCCTACCCCCAGGAGTCGTCGCATTTTCATCAAAGCTTCCCCTCGTCACGTCACGGAAGCTGCATCATTAACCGCTGCCCCGCCCTGACCTGCTCTGACAGCGACCTCCAGCAACGCGAGAAGCGACATCACATCGCCAGCCACCTGTGCCGTTACATCAAGCAACATCCACCGCCGCTAACTTTACCAGCCAAGGCTTTAGACCGTGCCATTTGCAGGTACTATTGGCGGCTTTGCTCCCTGACGGTCTGATCCATGCACCCGACTGCCCGCTTCCCCCTGCTGCCTTATCTATTTGCCTGCCTGCTTGGCCTGTTTGCGCTGGGGGGGCTCTGGTATGGGCTGGGCAAGCCAGTCGTGCTGCCTGATGCCGCCAGTGCCTCGCACAAGCTGCAGTGCGCGTCCTACACGCCATTCGACAAAGACCAGTCGCCCTTCGACCAGCCCTTTCAATTGCGCCCGGCACGCATGGATGCCGACCTGGAACTGCTCGCCCAGCGCTTCGAATGTATCCGTACCTACTCGATGACCGGGCTTGAAGCCATCCCGGAACTGGCGCGCAAACACGGCTTGAAGGTCATGCTCGGTGCCTGGATCAACGCCAACCCGGTGGACACCCAGAAAGAGGTCAAGGCGCTGATCGCGTCGGCCAACGCCAACCCGGATGTGGTCAAGGCGGTGATTGTCGGTAATGAAACCCTGCTGCGCAAAGAAGTCACCGGCCCGCAACTGGCAGCCTTGATCAATCAGGTGAAGAGCCAGGTCAGCGTGCCGGTCACCTACGCCGATGTCTGGGAGTTCTGGCTGCAGCACCCGGAAATCGCCCCGGCGGTGGACTTCCTGACCATTCACCTGCTGCCTTACTGGGAAGATGATCCACGAGGCATCGACGACGCCCTGGTGCATGTCGGCGAGATTCGACAGGTGTTCGGCAACCGCTTTGCGCCCAAAGACATTGTCATTGGCGAAACGGGCTGGCCCAGTGAAGGCCGCCAGCGCGAAACCGCCCTGCCCAGCCGGGTCAACGAAGCGCGCTTCATTCGTGGCTTTGTGACCATGGCTGAACAACACGGCTGGCACTACAACCTGATTGAAGCCTTTGACCAGCCATGGAAGCGTGCCAGTGAAGGTGCGGTGGGTGGCTATTGGGGCTTGTACGACGCCGACCGCCAGGACAAGGGCATTCTCGAAGGACCGGTGAGCAACCTGGTGTTCTGGCCACAGTGGTTGATCGCCTGCAGCGTGCTGTTCGGTGCAACCTTGCTGCTGGCCGGTCGCGTTCAAGGTACGCGTGCAGCCCTGCTGTTGCCGCTGCTGGCTGCTCTGGGCGCCACTAGCCTGGGGTTGTGGGGTGAGCTGGTGCGCATCAACAGCCGCTTTGCCGGTGAGTGGATCTGGGCAGGCCTGCTGGCGGCGTTGAACTTCATCGTATTGGCCCACGCGGCCTTGGCCCTGGCGCAACGCCAAGGCTGGCGCGAGCGGGCCTTCGCCTGGCTTGAAGCACGGGCGGGCTGGTGGTTGCTGGCAGCAGGTTTTGCCGCAGCAGTGAGCATGCTGGCGCTGGTATTCGACCCGCGCTACCGCAGTTTCCCGAGCGCTGCCCTGGTGTTGCCGGCGGTGGTTTACCTATTGCGTCCGGTACGTGGACGGCGCGCCGAAATTGGCCTGCTGGCCTTCATCGTTGGCGCCGGCATCGCCCCGCAACTGTACCGTGAAGGTCTGAGCAACCAGCAGGCGCTGGTCTGGGCCGCGGTCAGTGTGCTGATGGTCGGTGCGCTGTGGCGCAGCCTGCGCCTGCGCTGAATGACCAGGTAGGAGCGGGCTTGCCCCGCGATAGCGGTGTATCAGGTATATCGCGATCGCGGGGCAAGCCCGCTCCCACTGACGGCAGAGACGTTAACGCCGGACCAGCCGCAACCCCGCCAGCACCACGACAAACACCGCGATGCTGGCGCTGTACAGCACCAACGCTGGAATCCCGAATACCAGCGCCAGCACCGCCAGACGCCAACCGGCCCGTGCAGGAATCACTTGGGCCAGCAATGCCAGGCCCAACGCCGTCCAGGCAATTACCCGAAAATGAATGAGCAAACCCAGGGTCGAACGCGCCTGGCATTGCCACACCTGCGCCTGCTCAGCACAAATGCCAACCCACTGCGCGTCTTCCATCAGGCCATAACGCACCCCGTAACTGGCCGCCAGCCACAACGGCAAAAACAGCAACAAAGTGATCAGCGGCAAACGGCGAGACATGCAAGGCTCCGGAATCTTCGAAATCGGCGCCCAGCATAATGCGCCGGGCCGTCTATGCAAGGCAAAAGCGCCAGTCTCGGCTACTTTGAACAGAAGATAAATGGAACCAATTGTTGCTGTGATATGTGGGGAAACGGCAACATCTTGGGTCATAAATGCTGGAGCGCCAGGCAACTTTGCCAGGGACACTATGGTCCTAGCCTGCGTAACGCACTTTGCTGCTGCTTTTTTTGGGGACCCGTCATGCTTCGATTACTACGCCTAGCCGCCTTGTCTGGCGGCCTCATCCTGAGTGCGTGCACTTGGGCACAAGATATCGATGCCGCCAGTTACGGCTACCCGCTGACCAACCCTTTCGAGGCGACGATCGCCTCCACGCCGCCCGACTTGCGCCCGCAGTTGCCCAGCGACGATGAGATCAACCAGTCCGACTACAGCCTGAACATGCGCCCGGAGCGCGCCTTCACCCTGCCCGACAATTTCTGGGCGGTGAAAAAACTCAAATACCGGATTGCCCGCCAAGACCATCCGGCACCGCTGATCTTCCTCATCGCCGGCACCGGAGCGCCCTATACCAGTAGCCTCAACGAATACCTCAAGAAGTTGTTCTACAAGGCCGGCTACCACGTTGTGCAGCTGTCTTCACCGACCAGCTTCGACTTCATCACTTCCGCCTCGCGCTATGCCACCCCCGGGGTTACCCGTGACGACGCCGAAGACCTGTACCGGGTGATGCAAGCGGTGCGTGCCCAACACCCGCGCTTGCCGGTCACTGAGTATTACCTCAGCGGTTACAGCCTGGGCGCCCTGGATGCAGCGTTTGTCAGCCATCTGGACGAAACCCGGCGCAGTTTCAACTTCAAGCGGGTGCTGTTGCTCAACCCACCGGTCAACCTCTACACCTCGGTCACCAACCTCGACAAACTGGTGCAGACCGAAGTCAAAGGCGTCACCAGCAGCACGACCTTTTACGAACTGGTGCTGAACAAGCTGACCCGCTACTTCCAGCAAAAAGGTTACATCGACCTCAACGACGCCCTGCTCTACGACTTCCAGCAGTCACGTCAGCACCTGTCCAATGAACAGATGGCCATGATCATCGGCACCTCGTTCCGCTTCTCGGCAGCCGACATCGCCTTCACCTCCGACTTGATCAACCGTCGCGGGCTGATCATCCCGCCCAAATACCCGATCACTGAAAGCAGCAGCCTGACCCCGTTCTTCAAACGGGCCTTGCAGTGCGACTTCGATTGCTACATGACCGAACAGGTCATCCCGATGTGGCGCGCCCGCACCGATGGCGGCAGCCTGCTGCAGTTGATCGATCAGGTCAGCCTCTACGCCCTGCAGGATTACCTGAAGCAAAGCAGCAAGATTGCCGTGATGCACAACGCCGACGACGTCATCCTCGGCCCTGGCGATATTGGTTTTCTGCGCAAGACCTTTGGTGATCGCTTGACCCTTTACCCCCATGGCGGCCATTGCGGCAACATCAACTATCGCGTCAACAGCGACGCCATGCTGGAGTTTTTCCGTGGTTAAACGCCTATTGATTGTCACTGCATTACTGGCCAGCGGACTGGCCCAGGCTGAAGAAACCGCTCCGCGTGCCAGCGTGGTTGACGCCGATGGTTTCACCGAGCCACTCAACGAGCTGAAGTTCAACCCGGGCCTGGACCAGCGTGAGTTCGAACGCTCGACCTTAGCGGCACTGAACGTCTACGACCCCTGGGAATCAATGAACCGGCGGATCTACCACTTCAACTACCGCTTCGACCAATGGGTGTTCCTGCCGGTGGTCGATGGCTACCGCTACATCACGCCAGGCTTTGTTCGCAGCGGTGTGAGCAACTTTTTCAGCAACCTGGGCGATGTGCCCAACCTGCTCAACAGTCTGCTGCAGTTCAAAGGCAAGCGCTCGATGGAGATCACCGCGCGCCTGATCCTCAACACCACCATTGGCGTTGCCGGCCTCTGGGACCCGGCGAGCAAAATGGGCTTGCCCCACCAGAGTGAAGACTTCGGCCAGACCTTGGGCTTTTATGGCGTACCCGACGGCCCTTACCTGATGCTGCCGATCCTCGGCCCGTCGAACATCCGCGATACCGGCGGACTGGCGGTGGACTTCAGCGCCGAAAACGCGATCAACTTCCTCAATGTTGCCGAAGTCAGCAGCAATCACCCGGAAGTGGTGGTACTGCGGGCGGTGGACAAGCGCTACACCACCCGCTTCCGCTACGGCCAGCTGAACTCACCGTTCGAGTACGAGAAAGTCCGCTACGTCTACACCGAAGCGCGCAAACTGCAGATAGCCGAGTAATCCCTGTAGGAGCGGGCTTGCCCCGCGATAGCGATTTGTCAGATGGATTGCAATCGCGGGGCAAGCCCGCTCCTACAGGCCGAGGAAGTTGCACAGCTCGCGGCGTTTGGCCAGGGCGTCGCGCCGCCCCAGTTCGATCAGTTCACTGCAGTAGCCGGCCTCGAACAGCAAATAGCTGAGCACCCCGGCACCGCTGGTTTTGGTCGCGCCCGGGCCGCGCAAGAACAAGCGCAAGGCGGCAGGCAGTTCGCGACGGTGACGTGCGGCGATCTCATCCAAGGGCTGGCTCGGCGCAACCACCAATACCTCCACCGGCGCCAGTCCCAGGCGCCGCCGTTCCAGGTGCTCGGGCATCAGGTGGCTGAGGTGGTTGAGGCGCTGCAACAGCTCGATGTCGTCTTCCAGGCTGTCAATGAACGTGCTGTTGAGCATGTGCCCACCGATTTGCGCCAGGCTCGGCTGCTGGCCACTGAAGATCCGCGCCCGTGGCTCGCCTTCGACCGGGCGCTGCGGGTTGCCGCTGACCCCGACCACCAGCACGCGACTGGCCCCCAGGTGCAGGGCCGGGCTAATCGGCGCCGACTGGCGCACCGCGCCATCGCCAAAGTACTCCTCGCCCAGTTTGACCGGCGCAAACAACAGCGGAATTGCCGAGCTGGCCAGCAAGTGCTCGACACTCAAACGGGTCGGCAGGCCGATTCGCCGGTGACGCAGCCAGGGATCGATCGCCCCCCTGCCTTGATAGAAGGTCACCGCCTGACCGGACTCGTAACCGAACGCCGTCACCGCCACGGCATGCAGGTGCTGCTGTTCCAGCGCACAGGCTATGCCATTTAGGTCCAGATGCATATTGAGCAGGTGGCGCAGTGGTGAACTGTCGAGCAGCGCTACCGGCACCGGTGCCCCCAGGCCGAGCAAGCTATGACCGACAAAGCGACTGGCCTGGCGAATCACCCCGGGCCAGTCGCTGCGCAACACCTGATGGCTGCGAAAACCTTGCCAGAAGGCGGTCAGGCGGCGGACGGCATCGGCAAAGTGCATCGCGCCACTGGCCAGAGTCACGGCGTTGATCGCCCCGGCCGAAGTACCAACGATCACCGGAAAAGGATTGGCCGCACCGGGTGGCAGCAGGTCGGCAATACCCGCCAGCACGCCGACCTGGTAGGCGGCGCGAGCGCCACCGCCGGAGAGGATCAATCCTGTGATCGGTGCTGACATCAAATCATCCTGGACATGTGTGGTGAATGGATCGCGGGGCAAGCCCGCTCTCACTGCCCCACGATGGGCTCAACGCCGCTTTTCGTAGAGCTTGGGCTCTCCCGGCGGACGCGATTTGAAGCGCCGGTGCGCCCACAGGTACTGCTCGGGGCACTCGCGCAAGGCCTGTTCAATCCATTGGTTGATGCGCAGGCAGTCTGCTTCTTCGGTCTCACCGGGGAAATCGGCCAGCGGCGGATGAATCACCAGCTTGTAACCGCTGCCATCGGCCAGGCGCTGCTGGGTGAAGGGAATCACCCGCGCCTTGCCCAGGCGGGCAAACTTGGTGGTGGCGGTAACCGTGGCCGCCTGGATGCCGAACAACGGCACGAACAGGCTTTGCTTGGCGCCGTAGTCCTGGTCTGGTGCGTACCAGATCGCTCGCCCGGCGCGCAGTAATTTGAGCATGCCGCGCACGTCCTCACGCTCGACAGCCAGCGAATCGAGGTTATGCCGCTCACGCCCACGGCGCTGGACGTAGTCGAACAGCGGGTTACCGTGCTCACGGTACATGCCGTCGATGGTGTGCTCCTGGCCAAGCAGGGCCGCACCGATTTCCAGGGTGGTGAAGTGCAGGGCCATGAGAATCGCCCCTTGGCCATCGCGCTGGGCAGCCTGCAGGTGCTCCAGGCCTTCGATGTGCGCCAGGCGCGCCAAGCGGGCCTTTGGCCACCACCAACTCATGGCCATTTCGAAGAAGGCGATGCCGGTGGAAGCGAAATTTTCTTTCAGCAAACGCTTACGTTCGACGGACGGTAGCTGCGGGAAGCACAGTTCCAGGTTGCGCCCCGCAATATAGCGGCGCTCCCCGGCAACCCGGTACATCAAAGCACCGAGGATGCGGCCGATCACCAGCAATACCCGGTACGGCAGCTGTACGATCAGCCACAGCAGCCCAAGGCCCAGCCACAGCGGCCAGAAGCGTGGGTGCAGAAAATAGAGACGAAAACGCGGGCGATCCATTAAAGATTCCGGAAAGACATTGGCCGGGCATTCTACAACGGTTCGGCACGGGTTGCGGCTAACCGGCGTTCTCGTTATAAGTCTGTGCACTTTTTCGCAACAAGTCGCCCTATGCAGACCATGAGCCAAACCCAAACGCCAGACCAAGACCCCGTGTTCCAGCTCAAGGGCAGCATGCTCGCCATTACCGTGCTCGAGCTTGCCCGGAACAACCTTGAAGGCCTCGACCGGCAGTTGGCGGCCAAAGTTGCCCAGGCGCCGAATTTCTTCAGCAACACACCGCTGGTGCTGGCCCTCGACAAGCTTCCCGCAGGCGAAGGCCCGATTGACCTGCCAGGGCTGATGCGCGTCTGCCGCCATCATGGCCTGCGCACCTTGGCCATTCGCGCCAGCCGCATCGAAGACATTGCCGCGGCGATCGCCATCGACCTGCCCGTACTGCCACCGTCGGGTGCGCGCGAGCGGCCGGTCGAGCCTGAGCCCGAGGTCAAGAAGGTCGAACCGGCACCGGCGCCAGTGCCTGCACCCGCACCGGAACCTGCGATCAAACCGACCAAAATCATTACCACGCCAGTGCGCGGCGGCCAGCAGATCTATGCCCAAGGTGGCGACCTGGTGGTGGTGTCGTCGGTCAGCCCGGGCGCGGAACTTCTCGCCGATGGCAACATCCATGTGTACGGTGCAATGCGTGGACGAGCGCTGGCCGGCATCAAGGGCAATACCCGGGCACGGATCTTCTGCCAGCAGCTGACTGCCGAGATGGTCTCGATCGCCGGGCAATACAAGGTCTCCGAAGACCTGCGCCGTGATCCTTTGTGGGGGATGGGTGTGCAGATCAGCCTGTCTGGTGACGTGTTGAACATCACTCGTCTTTAACGGATACTTGCCACCATTTTTAGCGCAACTTTTCTATATGTTGCCGTTTTTTGTATTTTTTGGGACTCGACGTCCTTTTTCATTAGGGGTGAAACACCTTGGCCAAGATTCTCGTGGTTACATCCGGCAAGGGTGGTGTGGGTAAGACCACCACCAGCGCCGCTATTGGTACCGGCCTCGCGCTGCGCGGTCACAAGACAGTCATCGTCGACTTCGACGTCGGCCTGCGTAACCTCGACCTGATCATGGGCTGCGAACGCCGCGTGGTGTACGACTTCGTCAACGTGGTCAACGGCGAAGCCAACCTGCAGCAGGCCCTGATCAAGGACAAGCGCCTTGAGAACCTCTACGTGCTGGCCGCCAGCCAGACCCGTGACAAAGACGCGCTGACCCAGGAAGGCGTGGAAAAAGTCCTGATGGAGCTCAAGGAGCAATTCGAATACGTGGTCTGCGACTCCCCGGCCGGTATCGAGAAAGGTGCTCACCTGGCCATGTACTTCGCTGACGAAGCGATTGTCGTGACCAACCCGGAAGTCTCCTCGGTACGTGACTCGGACCGCATGCTCGGCCTGCTGGCGAGCAAATCGCGCCGCGCCGAACGCAACGAAGACCCGATCAAAGAACACCTGCTGATTACCCGCTACCATCCAGAGCGCGTCAGCCAGGGCGAAATGCTGGGCGTCGAAGACGTCAAGGAAATCCTCTCGGTTGCCCTGCTGGGTGTGATTCCGGAATCCCAGGCGGTGCTCAAGGCATCCAACCAGGGTGTGCCGGTGATCCTCGACGATCAGAGCGACGCCGGCCAGGCCTACAGCGACACCGTAGATCGCCTGCTGGGCAAAAATGTGGAACATCGGTTCCTTGATGTGAAGAAGAAGGGATTCTTCGAGCGCCTGTTTGGAGGCAACTAACCAATGAACCTTTTTGACTTCTTTCGTGCCAGCAAAAAAGTAAGCACCGCCTCGGTCGCGAAAGAGCGTCTACAGATCATCGTGGCGCATGAGCGCGGTCAGCGCAGTACTCCGGACTACCTGCCAGCCCTGCAGAAGGAACTGGTGGAGGTAATCCGCAAGTACGTCAACATCGGCTCCGATGATGTGCAGGTCGCTCTGGAAAACCAGGGCAGCTGCTCGATCCTGGAACTCAACATCACCCTGCCCGATCGTTGATCGGCGCACACGGGTAACCTGCCACGGCGACGGTTGGGGCTGGTGTAGGAGCGGGCTTGCCCCGCGATGACGATGTCTTTGAACAATCGTCATCGCGGGGCAAGCCCGCTCCCACATTGGTGTCATCCGTCGCCGTTGGCGTTTGCAGAGAACTCGCAATGCCGCTGTCCAATGTTCACGTCCTCTATGAGGATGACGCCATCCTGGTGATCAATAAACCGACCCTGCTGTTGTCGGTGCCCGGGCGGGCCGAAGACAACAAGGATTGCCTGATCACTCGCCTGCAGGAAAACGGCTATCCCGATGCCCTGATCGTCCATCGCCTGGACTGGGAAACCTCAGGGATCATCCTGCTCGCTCGCAACGCTGACAGTCACCGTGAACTGTCACGACAGTTCCATGACCGCGAAACCGAGAAGGCCTATACCGCTTTGTGCTGGGGCCAGCCGTCGCTCGACAGCGGCAGCATCGACCTGCCCTTGCGCTACGATCCGCCGACCAAACCCCGCCATGTGGTCGACCATGAACACGGCAAGCATGCCCTGACCTTCTGGCGCATCGTCGAACGCTGCGGCGATCACTGCCGCGTCGAACTGACGCCGATCACCGGCCGCTCGCACCAGTTGCGCGTGCACATGCTTTCGATTGGTCACCCGCTGCTTGGCGACCGGCTGTACGCATACCCCGAAGCCCTCGCCGCCCATGAGCGCTTGTGCTTGCATGCAAGCATGCTCAGCTTCACCCACCCGGTGTCCGGTGAGCGCCTGCGCTTCGAGTGCCCGGCGCCGTTCTGATTCACAACCCGGTGGAAGCGGGCTTGCCCCGCGATGCGCTGCGACAGACAGACCGCAATCGCGGGGCAAGCCCGCTCCTACCGGCAGAGCGCCCAAGTACGTTAAACTCGCGCCACTGCTGTCTGGAGTGACCTATGCGTGATGCACTGAACCAAGGCCTGATCGACTTTCTCAAAGCCTCCCCTACGCCGTTTCATGCCACCGCGGCCCTGGCCCAGCGCCTGGAAGCCGCCGGTTACCAGCGCCTGGACGAGCGCGACAGCTGGGCCACGGTGGCCGGCGGTCGTTATTACCTGACCCGCAACGACTCATCGATCATCGCCTTCAAGCTCGGTCGCCATTCGCCGCTGCTCGATGGTATTCGTCTGGTTGGTGCCCACACCGACAGCCCGTGCCTGCGGGTCAAGCCGCAGCCAGAGCTGCAGCGCCAGGGTTTCTGGCAGCTGGGCGTGGAAGTCTACGGCGGTGCCTTGCTGGCGCCGTGGTTCGACCGCGACCTGTCGCTGGCCGGGCGCGTTACCTTCCGCCGCGACGGTAAGGTTGAAAGCCAGCTGGTCGACTTCAAACTACCGATTGCGGTGATCCCCAACCTGGCGATTCACCTCAACCGCACCGCCAACGAAGGCTGGCCGATCAATCCGCAGACCGAGCTGCCGCCAATCCTGGCCCAGGTTGCCGGTGACGAGCGCGTCGACTTCCGTGCTCTGCTGACCGACCAACTGGCGCGCGAGCATGATCTGAACGCCGACGTGGTGCTGGACTACGAGCTGAGCTTCTACGACACCCAAAGCGCCGCCGTGATCGGCCTGAACGGTGAGTTCATCGCTGGCGCCCGTCTCGATAACCTGCTGTCGTGCTACGCCGGCCTGCAGGCCCTGCTCAACGCCGACAGCGACGAAACCTGCGTACTGGTGTGCAACGACCACGAAGAAGTCGGTTCCTGCTCTGCCTGTGGCGCCGATGGCCCGATGCTGGAGCAAACCCTGCGCCGCCTGATGCCCGATGGTGACGACTTCGTCCGCGCCATCCAGCGCTCGCTGCTGGTTTCGGCCGACAACGCCCACGGCGTGCACCCCAACTATGCCGACAAGCACGACGGCAACCATGGGCCCAAGCTCAATGCCGGGCCGGTGATCAAGGTCAACAACAACCAGCGCTACGCCACCAACAGCGAGACGGCGGGCTTCTTCCGTCATCTGTGCATGGCCGAAGAAGTGCCAGTACAGAGTTTCGTGGTGCGCAGCGACATGGGTTGCGGCTCGACCATCGGCCCGATCACCGCCAGCCACCTGGGTGTGCGTACTGTGGATATCGGCCTGCCGACCTTCGCCATGCACTCGATCCGCGAGCTGTGCGGCAGCCATGACCTGGCGCACCTGGTCAAGGTGTTGACGGCGTTCTACCGTAGTCGCGATTTGCCTTGAAGTTATCGCGGGGCAAGCCCGCTCCTACCGCAATGTAGGAGCGGGCTTGCCCCGCGATAGAGACCTCTACTGACCTCAGTCAGCCTCCCCCACACCGATACCCGCTATGCTTGCAGCATAAATCCGTACCCAAGGACCTTGCCGCATGTCAGCTTTTCAATCCCTGTTCCTTCCGGTCATCGCCGGCCTGATTCTGCTGACCGTTGGTTTCAGCATGCGCGACCGCAACATCGGCGTGTTCATGATGTGGATCGGTACCCTTGGCATGATTGGCATCATGTGCTGGAAGATCCTCGAGAAACTCAACTGACAAATACACTACACTCGGGCGATTGATCGTTGTGAGGTTGATTGTCCGGTGTCCGCTTTTTTCCGTGTTCTGACTGTTTGCCTGGCGTTATTGATCCTGGCCCCGGCCCACGCCGCAGGCCTGCCGAGCCTGCTCGGCGGGAGTAAAACTCAGCCCGAAGCGACTGAGCCTCTGGCCCAGTCGCTGGACGAAGTCATCAAGAACCTGGAGAACGACCAGCAACGCAGCAAGCTGCTGGCCGACCTGAAAAAGCTGCGCGACAGCACCAAACAGGCGCAGCCGGCTGCCGAACAAGGTGTGCTGGGGCTGATCGGCACCACCTTCTCTGAGCTGGAAAAACAATTCAGTGGCGACGCCAGCCCGCTCACCCGCTGGGGCCGGGAACTTGAACTGGCCAAGATCGAATTCGACGCACGCCTGGTACCGATCAAGGAGTTACCGCCGATCCTGTTCGGCTTTGCGGCAATCATTGCCCTGTGGAGCCTGCTGGCCTATGCCTTGAACTGGATCGGCCATCAGGTACGCCTGCGTTTTGGCCTGACCGAAGAATTGCCGCAACACCCCAGTACCTGGGACCTGGTGCGCTTTGCCTTGCGTAAACTCGGGCCCTGGCTGGTCGCCCTGGTCATCACCGTATACCTGAGCTTCGCCCTGCCCTCCTCGCTGGGTAAGTCAATGGCCATGGTGCTGGCCTACGCCCTGGTCGTGGGTACATGCTTCTCAGCCATCTGCGTGATCGCCTTTTCATTACTCGATGGCCCGCATCGCCATCGCGCCTTGCATATCCTCCGCCATCAGGCCTTCCGCCCGCTGTGGCTGATCGGCAGCTTCGCCGCCTTTGGCGAAGCGATGAATGATCCACGCATGGCTGGCGCGCTGGGCGATCACCTGGCACATACCCTGGCAACGCTGGCCAATATCCTCGCCGCGCTGTCTACCGGGCTGTTCATCCTGCGTTTCCGCCGCCCCATTGCCCACCTGATCCGCAATCAGCCACTGTCCCGGCGCCTGACCCGGCGCGCCCTGAGCGATACCATCGAAATCCTCGGCACCTTCTGGTACCTGCCGGCCCTGGTGCTGGTAGCGATCTCGCTGTTTGCCACCTTCATCTCCGCAGGTGATACCAGCACCGCGCTGCGCCAGTCGCTGATGTGCACCGTGTTGCTGATTCTGTGCATGGTCATCAACGGCCTGGTGCGCCGCCATGGGCTCAAACCACAGCGCGCCAACCGCCGCCATGCAGTGTATGGCGAACGCCTGCGCAACTTCGGCTATACCCTGGTGCACATGGCCATCTGGCTGGTGTTCATCGAGCTGGGCCTGCGCGTTTGGGGCTTCTCTCTGATCGGCTTCACCGAAGGCGAAGGCCATGAAGTCGCCGTCCGCCTGCTCGGTCTGGCCGGCACCCTGATCGCCGCCTGGTTGGTGTGGATTCTCGCCGACACCGCCGTTCACCATGCCTTGACCCGCTCGCGCAAAGGCCTGGCCAATACCCGCGCGCAAACCATGATGCCGCTGATCCGCAACGTGCTGTTCGTGGCCATCTTCATCATTGCGGTGATCGTTGCCCTGGCCAACATGGGCATGAACGTCACCCCGCTGCTGGCCGGTGCCGGCGTGATCGGTCTGGCCATCGGCTTCGGCGCCCAATCGCTGGTCGCCGACCTGATCACCGGCCTTTTCATCATCATCGAAGACTCCCTGGCCATTGACGACTATGTCGATGTCGGCGGCCACCTCGGCACGGTCGAGGGCCTGACCATCCGTACCGTGCGCCTGCGCGATATTGACGGCATCGTCCACACCATCCCGTTCAGCGAAATCAAAAGCATCAAGAACTACTCCCGCGAGTTCGGCTACGCGATCTTCCGCGTGGCGATCCCGCACAGCATGAACATCGACCAGGCCATCAGCCTGATTCGCGATGTTGGTCAGAAGCTGCGCAACGATCCGTTGATGCGCCGCAACATCTGGTCGCCGCTGGAGCTGCAAGGGGTGGAAAGCTTCGAATCCGGGTCGGCGATTCTGCGGGCGCGCTTCAAGACTGCGCCGATCAAGCAGTGGGAGGTGTCACGGGCGTTCAACCTGGCGCTCAAGCGCCAGCTTGATGAGGCCGGGCTGGATCTGGCGACGCCGCGGTTGTCGGTGCAAGTGATTACGGCGGGCGGAGGAAGCACGGGGGATGCGGCCGGGTAGGAGCGAGCTTGCCCCGCGATGCAATGTGTTAGGCAAACCACAATCGCGGGGCAAGCTCGCTCCCACTGAGATGTCAGCCCGCCTCGGCGCGGATGCGAATGGCGTCGTGGCGCCAATACTCCAGGTCACAGTCGATCAGGCGCCCATGCTGGTCGCTGTTGACCCGGGTGATGTGCAACCCCGGACTACCCGCTGATACCTTCAAAGCCTGGGCCGCAGCCACCGGCAACGCGGTGGGCAGGATTTCGAAGCGCACCTGGCCATAGCGAATCGCGTAGTGCCGCTCATACAGTTCGGTCAGTGACTGGCTCAGATCACACGCCAGAATCCCGGGGAAAAACTCAGGGTTCAGGTAATGCTCGGCATACAACACGGCCCGCCCGTCTATGCGCCGCAAGCGGCAAATCTGGATCACGCTGGACAACGGCGGCAACTGCAAGCGCGCGCACACCGCTGCAGTCGCCGGTTGCAGGCGAGCCGACAGCAGTTCGGTCGCCGCCTCTCGGCCCTGGGCGCGCACCATGGCATGAAAATGACTGCGCTCAATCAAATCGTAGGTCAATCGCTCGGGGGCCACGAACCAGCCGCGCCGCTCTTCGCGGTAAATCAAGCCACGCGCCTCCAGTTGCACCAAGGCCTCGCGCAGGGTGATGCGCGTGGTGTCGAACACCTCGCTCAATTTGCGCTCAGCAGGCAACTTGCAGCCAGGCGCCAACAGGCCATGCTCAATCTGTTCCTGCAGGGCATGGCAGATAGCTGTTACTGCTCGCGGTGGCAGTGATTGCATCAAAGGTTACCTATCTGGACTAGTCCAGCCCCAACAAAGCGCACAAACGCGCGACACCAGGGCTCTGAGAATAGTGCAAGCCTAGGTTGCGCAGATGAACGTCCGATGACAGGACCGCTGATATCAGTGATGAAATTTCTTACAACAAGCATGCCAAGACCTTGCGGATCAAGCACTTGAAACTGGTCTAAGCTCTATTTCCAGGGTTGACAGACGAGCCTGAAAACGAACCTTCGACATCAAACTGTCATGCAACACGCCTACCTTGGCTCGGGTATTGCTGACCTAGACCAACCGAATCGCAACGACGTCCAACAACCATTCGCGTTTTGCAAGGCACCCACCAAGGAGCTTCGGATGAAACAGCTTTTTCTGGCATCACTGTTAGGTTCAACCATCGCCCTGTGCACTTCGGCCATGGCCGCCGACACCGACCTCAAAGCCCTGGAAGACGCCGCCCGTAAAGAAGGCACCGTCAACAGCGTGGGCATGCCCGATGCCTGGGCCAACTGGAAAGGCACTTGGGAAGACCTGGCGAAAAAGTACGGCCTCAAGCACATGGACACCGACATGAGCTCGGCCCAGGAAGTGGCCAAGTTCGATGCTGAAAAAGACAACGCCAGCGCCGACATCGGTGACGTCGGCGCCGCCTTCGGGCCGATTGCCGTGGCCAAAGGCGTGACCCAGGCGTACAAACCCAGCACCTGGGAGCAGATCCCGGAGTGGGCCAAGGATAAAGACGGTCACTGGGCCCTGGCCTATACCGGTTCCATCGCTTTCATCATCAACAAGCAGTTGGTGAAGGAAGCCGACATGCCTAAAACCTGGCACGACCTGGAGAAAGGCAAATACAAGGTCGCCATTGGTGACGTCAGCACCGCCGCCCAGGCAGCCAACGGCGTGCTGGCAGCGGCCATTGCCTACAAGGGCGACGAAAAGAACATCGAGCCGGGCTTGCAGTTGTTCACCAAATTGGCGCAACAAAAGCGCCTGTCGCTGGCCAACCCGACCATCCAGACCCTGGAAAAGGGTGAAATCGAAGTGGGTGTGGTCTGGGACTTCAACGGTCTGAGCTATCGCCAGCAGATCGACCCCAAGCGCTTTGAGGTGCTGATCCCCTCTGACGGCTCGGTGATTTCCGGCTACACCACCATCATCAACAAATACGCCAAGCACCCGAACGCCGCCAAACTGACCCGCGAGTACATCTTCAGCGATGCCGGGCAAATCAACCTGGCCAAGGGGCATGCCCGCCCAATACGCGCCGAGCACCTGACCCTGCCAGCCGATGTACAGGCCAAACTGCTGCCGAATGAGCAATACAAAGCAGTGCAGCCGATCAAAGACGCCGCGGCCTGGGAAGCGACCTCCAAGAAGCTGCCACAAATGTGGCAGGAGCAAGTGATTATCGAGATGGAGTGATTCTTGATCGCGGGGCAAGCCCGCTCCCACTCGAGAAGATATGTGGGAGCGGGCTTGCCCCGCGACAAGGCCACCACAGCATTGCGGAGAAGCCATGAACCACAACGTCATCCTGGTCCTGCTCGATGGTCTCAACCATCAGGTCGCCCACCACGCCATGGGTCATCTGCACGCCTATGTCGAGGCCGACCGTGCGGCCTTGTACCGCCTGGAATGCGAACTACCGGCACTGTCGCGCCCGCTGTACGAATGCATCCTCACGGGCGTAACGCCTATCGACAGCGGCATCGTGCATAACAACGTCAACCGCCTGTCCAACCAGCGCAGCATCTTCCACTACGCCCGTGAAGCGGGGCTGGGCACTGCGGCGGCGGCCTATCACTGGATGAGCGAGCTGTACAACCGCTCGCCCTTCGACCCCGTGCGCGACCGCCACACCCATGCACCCAAGTTGCCGATCCAGCACGGCCTGTTCTACTACGCCGACCATTACCCGGACTCGCACTTGTTCGCCGATGCCGAATACCTGCGCCGTCGTCATGCGCCGAATTTCCTGCTGGTGCACCCGATGAACATTGACGACGCCGGTCACCGCCACGGTCTGGACAGCAGCCAGTACCGTAACAGCGCGCGCAGCGCCGACATTCTTCTGGCCGACTACCTGCACACCTGGTTGCAAGACGGCTATCAAGTACTGGTCACCGCCGACCACGGCATGAACAACGACCGCTCGCACAACGGCCTGCTGGCCGAAGAGCGCGAGGTTCCGCTGTTCGTCTTCGGTGATGCCTTCAGCCTGGACCCTGCGGCCAAACCGCTGCAAACCGAACTGTGCGGCACCGTCTGCGAACTGCTCGGTGTGCCCCACGACAAACCGGTGTGCCGGGAGCTGCTCAAGTGAATTCAATCAAACGCGCCAAGTGGCTGGCGGCGCTGTGCCTGCTGCCGTTTGCGCTGTTCTTCATCATTTTCCAGATCGCGCCACTGGCCTGGGTGGCGATCCACAGCCTGCAGGCTGAGAGTGGCTGGGGCTTGGCCAACTTCACCAAGGTGTTCGAATCCAGGTTCTATCGCCAGGCCATCCAGCACAGCCTGGAGATCAGCTTCTGGTCGAGCCTGTTCGGCATCCTCATCGCCATTCTCGGCAGCTATTCGTTGCGCAAGGTCGATTCGCGCCTGCGTGATTTCGTCAACGCCTTTGCCAACATGACCAGCAACTTTTCCGGAGTGCCGCTGGCCTTTGCCTTCATCATCCTGCTTGGTTTCAACGGCGCCTTGACCCTGCTGCTGAAGCAGGCCGGCATCATCGAGGACTTCAACCTCTATTCGAAAACCGGGCTGATCATTCTCTATACCTACTTCCAGATTCCGCTCGGCGTACTGCTGCTCTACCCGGCATTTGACGCCTTGCGCGAAGACTGGCGCGAGTCGGCCGCACTGCTCGGCGCCAACGCCTGGGAATACTGGCGGCACATCGGCCTGCCGGTGCTGACACCCGCTCTACTGGGTACCTTCGTGATCCTGTTGGCCAATGCCCTGGGCGCCTACGCCACGGTATACGCCTTGACCACCGGCAACTTCAACGTGCTGCCGATCCGCATTGCCGCGCTGGTGGCCGGCGATATTTCCCTGGACCCTAACCTGGCCAGCGCCCTGGCGATGATTCTGGTGGGCTTGATGACCCTGGTGACCGTCGTCCATCAATGGCTGTTGAAGAGGAGCTACCATGTCGCGCGCTGAACCCGGCAGCAGCCGCCTCTACCATCACCTGGTGGTGTACCTGCTGTTCATCATCCTGTTGTTACCGCTGGCTGGCACCCTTCTGTATTCATTGGCCACCAGTTGGTCGGCGAGCCTGTTACCCAGTGGCCTGACCTTCAAATGGTACCTGGCGCTGTGGAGTGATCCGCGCTTTCTGGCCGCCTTCGGTCAATCGCTGCTGGTCTGCGTTGGCGCCTTGGTACTGTCGGTTGTACTGATCCTGCCGCTGCTGTTCGTGGTGCATTACCACTTCCCGCGCCTGGATGCGCTGATGAACATCCTCATCCTGCTGCCCTTTGCGGTGCCGCCGGTGGTGTCTTCGGTGGGCCTGCTGCAGCTGTATGGCTCTGGCCCGATGGCCATGGTCGGCACGCCGTGGATCCTGATCGGCTGCTACTTCACCGTCGCCCTGCCGTTCATGTACCGCGCCATTACCAACAACCTGCAAGCGATCAACCTGCGCGACCTGATGGACGCCGCCCAGCTCCTCGGCGCCAGCACCTTCCAGGCGGCGTTCCTGGTGGTGCTGCCCAACCTGCGCAAGGGCCTGCTGGTCGCCTTGCTGTTGTCGTTCTCGTTCCTGTTCGGCGAGTTCGTGTTCGCCAACCTGCTGGTCGGCACCCGCTACGAAACCCTGCAGGTGTACCTGAACAACATGCGCAACAGCAGCGGCCACTTCAACAGCGCCCTGGTGATTTCCTATTTCCTTTTTGTGCTGGTGCTGACCTGGGCCGCCAACCGCCTGAACAAGGACAAGTCCTGATATGAGTTTTGTCAGCGTACAGAATCTGCAGAAAAGCTATGGCGGCAGCCCGGTGTTCAACGACATCAACTGCCAGATCCAGCGCGGCGAGTTCGTCACCCTGCTCGGCCCTTCCGGTTGCGGCAAGTCCACCCTGCTACGCTGCATCGCCGGCCTGACATCGGTCGACAGCGGCAAGATCCTCCTCGACGGCAACGACCTGGTGCCACTGAGCCCGCAAAAACGCGGGATCGGCATGGTGTTCCAGAGCTATGCCCTGTTCCCCAACATGACCGTGGAACAGAACGTCGCCTTTGGCCTGCGCATGCAGAAGGTCAACGCCGATGACAGCCGCAGCCGTGTGCGCGAAGCCTTGCACATGGTGGAACTGCAAGACTTCGCCAGCCGCTACCCGCATCAGTTGTCCGGCGGCCAATGCCAGCGCGTGGCCCTGGCCCGCTCACTGGTGACCCGGCCACGCCTGCTGCTGCTCGACGAGCCGCTGTCGGCACTGGATGCGAGGATTCGCAAGCACCTGCGCGATCAGATCCGCCAGATCCAGCGTGAGCTGGGCCTGACCACCATCTTCGTGACCCATGACCAGGAAGAAGCGCTGACCCTGTCAGACCGCATTTTCCTGATGAACCAGGGCCGCATCGTCCAGAGCGGCGATGCCGAAACCCTCTACACCGCACCGGTAGACGCGTTCGCCGCCGGCTTTATCGGCAACTACAACCTGCTCGATGCCGACAGCGCCAGCCGCTTGCTGCAACGCCCGGTAAGCGGCCGCCTGGCGATTCGTCCGGAAGCTATCGCCCTGAGCCTCAGCGGCGAGCTGGACGGCCTGGTGCGCAGCCACAGCCTGCTTGGCAACGTCATCCGCTACCGGGTCGAAGCCCGTGGCGTAGAATTGTTGGTCGATGTACTCAACCGCTCGTCCGCCGATCTGCACCCGGACGGCCAGCGGGTATCCTTGTCGATCGATCCCACCGCCCTCCGCGAAGTCGCCTGAGGGTTGCACAGGAGTTTTTCAGAACATGGCACTCGCGATTTTCGATCTGGATGAAACGCTGATTCACGGTGACTGCGCTTCGCTATGGAGCGCGCAGATGGCCCGCCTGGGCTGGGTCGATGGCGAAGCGTTCCTGCGCCAAGACAAAGAGCTGATGGACGCCTACAGCAAAGGGCTGCTGGCCATGGAGGACTATATGACCTTCAGCCTGGAACCCCTGATCGGGCGTACCCCGGAAGAAGTTGAACACCTGGTAGAACCGTGGGTGGAAGACTTCATCGAACCGATCATCTTCAGTGACGCGACCCAAGCCATCGCCAAGCACCGCCATGACGGTGATCGCATTCTGGTGATTTCGGCATCCGGCACACACCTGGTACGGCCGATTGCCGCGCGTCTGGGCATCGATGAAATCCTTGGCATCGAATTGCAGGTTGAGGGCGGCGTTTACACCGGCAAGACCGAGGGCGTACTGACCTACCGTGAAGGCAAGATCACGCGCTTGTTGGAATGGCTGGATCAGGAAGAAGAGAACCTCGAAGGCGCGAGTTTCTATTCGGACTCACGCAACGACCTGCCGCTGTTGCGTAAGGTGGACTTCCCGCATGTGGTCAACCCGGACCCGGCATTGCGCGAAGAAGCCGAGAAAAATGGCTGGCCGATCCATAACTGGAGCTGATTGCCTCCCGATGGGAGCTTAATGCTGTTCACTTAAGCATTTACGGCCGAGGTTGGTGCTGGATCTTTGAGCTTATCCATTTGCTGTGGTGACTGTGCTGGCCCCTTCCGCCTTTACGGCGACCTCCTTTTTTCTTGGAAAAAGGAGGCAAAACCGCTCGCTCCTGCATCCGGCCCTACGCTGCGCTTCGGGTTCCTTCGCTCCGGCATTGCTCCCGTGAGGACCGCGCTAACGGGCCATCCATGGCCCGAAGCGCTTGACGGGTTCCTGCCCGTCACCTCACTACGCAATACCTCCACTCAGCCTCCTGAAGTCGCAAATCGCGGCGCCTGAACTAACGCGCACGCAAAGCAAAAGCAAAGCGACAAGCGACAAACCTACAAGTCCCCCAGCCGTCACTAGCGAAGCTAACGTCAACCCAGGCGCCGCCCGTAACTTAGCGACTTCAGGAGGCCGGGTGGAGGTGACTGGAGGGCCAGGTGCGCAGCACCCTTCGGCTTAGCCGAAGGCGCGAGATGTAGACTTGCGAAGCAAGTCGTAGGCCGCGCGGGCCTGGAAGGCACCGGAGCCGAGGGGACCCGGAGCGAAGCGTAGGGCCGGATGCAGGAGCCGGCGGTTTTGGTTCCTTTTGCCAAGACAAAAGGGACCCGCCGTAAAGGCGGAAGGGCCAGTGGTACCAATGGATAAGCCCACACAACAATAGGCCACCCGTACAGTTGTTCCACCTAAGTGAACAGCATTACAGAGCGGGCTTGTTGTGCGGGCTTGCCCCGCGATTGCGGTATACCTGACACACCGCAATCGCGGGGCAAGCCCGCTCCTACCAACTACACCAGGCTGTCGTCGATCACCAACACCAGCTTGCCCGACACCTGATTGCTCGCAAGCTCGGCAAACGCCGCTTCGGCATCCTTGATCGGGAACGCTTTGGCCAGTTGCGGCTTGAGCCGGCCTTCAGCGAACAACGGCCACACCTGCTGACCCAGGTCGCTGAGCAAGTCAGCCTTGAACTGATCATCACGAGTACGCAGCGTCGAGCCCACCACCTGCACGCGCTTGCTCAGCAGTTGCGCCAGGTCCAGTTCAGCCTTGCGCCCGCCCATCAGACCAATGATCACCCAACGGCCATCGCGCGCCAGCAGTTTGAGGTTGAGCTCGGCGTAGTTGGCACCGACCGGGTCGAGAATGACATCGAATGGCCCGAAATCGCTCAGGCTGTTCAGGTCTTCACCCCGCACCACGCCAGCAGTGGCGCCCAACCCTTCGCAGTAGGCCAAGCGCTCAGCCGAGCCGACACTGACCCAGCACGGGCTGCCAAAGGCCTTGCACAGCTGGATCGCCGCCGACCCTACGCCACTGGCACCGGCATGCAGCAACACTTTCTCGCCAGGCTTCAGCGCGGCCAGCTGGAACACATTGAGCCAGGCCGTGGCGTACACCTCCGGGATCGCCGCCGCTTCCTGCAGGCTCAGGCCTTCAGGCACCGGCAGCACATGACGGCCATCCACCACCACTTCTTCAGCCATGCCGCCACCCGCCAGCAGCGCACAGACCCGATCACCCACCTGCCAGGACGAACCCGCCCCGACTTCGGTGATCACCCCGGAACACTCCAGGCCAAGAAACTCGCTGGCCCCTGGCGGTGGTGGATAGAGCCCGGCCCGCTGCAGCAGATCGGCACGATTGAGGCCTGCGGCAGCCACTCGAATTCGTACTTGACCGATATCGCAAGCTGGACTTGTCGTCGCAACCCACTCCACATGTCCGTCAACGCCTTGCAATGCCTTCACAGTGCCTCCATAGTTGAGTCATGACTGAGCCCGAAGCTGTAGCCCCGGGCTTTTTGCATTATGCGTCCAGTTCTTCTGGAACTGGCGAATTCAAAGACGGCCTAATATGCGTGATCAATTGTCCCTACGTCGAATCAGCATGAAGCATTTTTTGCCAAGCACCACCCTCGCACTGTTGATCGGACTGGGCACCCTGCCATTGGCAGGCACTGCATGGGCCAGCAACAGCTGGGATAAACTCCAGCCCGATCGCGACGAAGTCGTCGCCAGCCTCAACGTCGTTGAGCTGCTCAAGCGCCACCACTACAGCAAGCCGCCGCTCAACGATGCGCGCTCGGTGATCATCTACGACAGCTACATCAAGCTGCTCGACCCGGCCCGCAGCTACTTCCTGGCCAGTGACATCGCCGAGTTCGACAAGTGGAAAACCCAGTTCGACGATTTCCTCAAAAGCGGCAATCTCGACCCCGGATTCACCATCTACAAGCGCTACCTGGACCGGGTCAAATCGCGTCTGGACTTCGCCCTGGCCGAGCTGAACAAAGGTGTCGATAACTTCGACTTCACCACCAAAGAAACACTGCTGGTCGACCGCAAAGACGCGCCGTGGATCAAAACCCAGGCCGAACTCGACGACCTGTGGCGCAAACGTGTCAAAGACGAAGTACTGCGCCTGAAGATCGCCGGCAAAGAGCCCAAGGCGATCCAGGAACTGCTGACCAAGCGCTACAAGAACCAGCTGACGCGCCTGGATCAGACCCGCGCTGAAGACATCTTCCAGACCTACATCAACACCTTTGCCCAGTCTTACGACCCGCACACCAACTACCTGTCGCCCGACAGCGCGGAAAACTTCGATATCAACATGAGCTTGTCGCTCGAAGGTATCGGCGCCGTGCTGCAAAGCGACAACGATCAGGTCAAGATCGTCCGCCTGGTGCCGGCTGGCCCTGCCGCCAAGACCAAGCAAGTGGCCCCGGCTGACAAGATCATCGGCGTTGCCCAGGGCGACAAAGAAATGGTCGACGTGATTGGCTGGCGCCTGGATGAAGTGGTCAAGCTGATCCGCGGGCCGAAAGGGTCGGTGGTACGCCTGGAAGTGATCCCGGCCAGCAACGCCCCGAACGACCAGACCAGCAAGATCGTGCCAATCACCCGCGAGGCGGTGAAGCTGGAAGAACAAGCGGCGAAAAAATCCGTGCTGAAACTCAAGCAGGATGGCCGCGAGTACAAGCTGGGTATCATCGAGATCCCGGCCTTCTACCTCGACTTCAAAGCGTTCCGTGCCGGCGATCCTGAGTACAAGAGCACCACCCGTGACGTGAAGAAGCTGCTTACCGAGCTGCAGAAAGAAAAAGTCGACGGCGTGGTCATTGACCTGCGCAACAACGGCGGCGGCTCCCTGCAGGAGGCTACCGAACTGACCAGCCTGTTCATCGACAAAGGCCCAACCGTACTGGTACGCAACAGCGATGGCCGCGTCGACGTGCTGGAAGACGAAAACCCTGGCGCGTTCTACAAAGGCCCGCTGGCCTTGGTGGTCAACCGCCTGTCGGCCTCGGCGTCGGAAATTTTCGCCGGTGCCATGCAGGACTACCATCGCGCCTTGATCCTCGGCGGCCAGACCTTCGGCAAGGGCACGGTGCAAACCATTCAGCCACTCAACCATGGTGAGCTGAAGCTGACCCTGGCCAAGTTCTACCGGGTTTCCGGGCAGAGCACCCAGCACCAGGGCGTGTTGCCAGACATCGACTACCCGTCGATCATCGACACCAAGGAAATTGGCGAAAGCGCCCTGCCTGAAGCCATGCCATGGGACACCATCCGCCCGGCGATCAAACCTGCGGTCGATCCATTCAAGCCGTTCCTGGCCCAGCTCAAGGCACGGCATGACAGCCGCACCGCAAAAGATCCGGAGTTCGTCTACATCCGCGATCGCCTGGCGCTGACCCAGAAGCTGATGAATGAAAAAACCGTCAGCCTCAATGAAGTCGAGCGCCGTGCCCAGCACGCGGATATCGAAAGCAAGCAACTGGCCCTGGAAAACACCCGCCGTAAGGCCAAGGGCGAAGAGCCGCTCAAGGAACTGAAGAAGGAAGACGAAGACGCGCTGCCCGCCGAGCCGGACGATACCAAACCGGAAGACGACGCCTACCTGGCGGAGTCGGGGCGGATCTTGCTCGACTACCTGGGGCTGAACGCGGCAGTAGCAAAGAACAACCCGTAAACAGGTGATGGCAAAATAATGTGACTGTGCCTCTATTGCGTCATTAAACAGTCACGATTCTGTCGTGAAATAAGGGACTGAGCGCCGCTGGCCTCAGTCCCTTTTTTTCAAGGTAGTGCCGCCATGACCGTGACCGAACAGCTCAGCGCGTTGAGCACCATTCTTGCTCAAAGCAGCGTGCATAGCCTGTTCCAGCCGATCGTATGCTTGTCTGAGCGGCGCATCCTCGGTTACG
This sequence comes from Pseudomonas sp. NUPR-001, assembly GCF_052147955.1. Lineage (NCBI taxonomy): Bacteria > Pseudomonadati > Pseudomonadota > Gammaproteobacteria > Pseudomonadales > Pseudomonadaceae > Pseudomonas > Pseudomonas sp. NUPR-001. Next base: position 1,532,596 of record NZ_CP197353.1, on the reverse strand, counting down.
AAGCCTTGAGCCGCGGCCCGTCCAACAGCCCGCTGCACTCACCGATCAATCTGTTTGCGGTGGCCCGCCAGGCCGGGCGCCTGACCGACCTGGAAGTGGCCTGCCGGGAAAGCGCCTGCCGCCGCTTCAGCCAGCAACAGCTGGAGGGCAAGCTGTTTCTCAACGTCTCGCCAGAATCGCTGCTCGAACCCCAGTACCAATCCGGGCGCACCCTGAAAATGCTCCACGACATGGGCCTGCCACCCAGCCGGGTGGTCATTGAGCTGACCGAGCAAACCCCCACCGACGATTTCCAGCTACTGTTCAATGCCCTGCACCACTACCGAGACATGGGTTTTTCCATTGCCCTGGATGACCTGGGTGCTGGCTATTCAAGCCTGCGTTTGTGGTCGGAGCTGCGCCCGGACTACGTCAAGATCGATCGCCACTTCATCGACGGTATTCACCTGGATGCGGTCAAGCGCGAGTTCGTCGGCTCTATTTTGCAAATAGCCCGTGCCTCACGGGCCCAGGTAATCGCCGAGGGCATCGAGCTGGCCGAAGAGCTCAAGGTGCTGACCGAGATGGGCGTCGACCTGGTTCAAGGCTACTTGCTGGGTCGCCCGCAAGAGCATCCCTCGCGGGATATCCAGCAGATGCTCGGCACCCCGGACCGTGGCGTTCAGGTGCTCAACGAGGACACCGGCAACCTCGCGGCGCTGCTCAACGAACAACCTGCTGTCACTCAGGACACCCCGACGGCACAGGTGCTGGAGCTGTTTCGACGCCAGGCCAACCTCAACTCCATGGCGGTGCTCAACGAACGCCGCCAACCCTGCGGCATCGTCCATCGCCACTCGCTGTCTGATGCCCTGCTCAAGCCGTTCGCTACCGACTTGTTCGCCCGCAAGCCGATCAGTCGGCTGATGAGCGACGACTTTCTCGCCGTGGAGCTGACGCAGTCGCTGCAACAGGTCAGCCGCCTGCTCACCAGCCGCGCACGCCAGCGCATCGAAGAAGATTTCATCATCATCCACAACGGTCGCTACCTGGGCCTGGGCCGGGTCATCGATGTGCTCAAGCTGATTACCGAACAGAAGATCCAGCAAGCACGCTACGCCAACCCGCTTACCTTGCTGCCTGGCAACGTGCCGATCCAGCAATGCCTGAGCCGTTTGCTGCAACAGCAACGCGAGGCCGCCATCTGCTATGTGGATATCGACAGCTTCAAGCCCTTCAATGACATCTACGGCTACGCCCGCGGCGATGAGGTCTTGCTGTGCCTGGCCCAGTGCTTGAACGAACGGGTCGACCCCAATCATGACTTTGTCGGTCATATCGGTGGCGACGACTTCATGCTGGTGCTCAGCTCTGCGGACTGGGAGCTCAGGTTGCAAATGCTACTGGAAGACTTTCAGAAGCAGTGCCGACGCTTCTACCGCCCCGAGCATGTGCAGGCGGGCTGTTTTGTTGCGCTCAACCGCCAAGGGCAGCGTCAGGAGTTCGCCCTGCTGTCGCTGTCGATTGGTGTCGTGAAATTGCGCGCAGAAGCCTGCGCCAGCCTCGATGCCGGGCATCTGGCGGAACTGGCGTCAAAGGCCAAGCACCACGCCAAAGACCATGCCGGTTTCAGCCTGTACCTGATCGATACCGCAGCAACCGCTCAGGCCTCTTCTTTTTCCGGGTAGCTGTACTCGAACACCCTGACCACTTCCGAAGCGTGCCAGGAAGCCGCCGCCATACCATCCGAGGGCCCGGAAAAACGTCCGAGGCGCTCAACGCACTCGAAGAAGCCGGTGCGCGGCAAACGGCTGGCCCCCTGGCTGATAACCAACGAGCTGCGCAGCGGTTGCTCGGCACGGGCATCCAGCGCCGCCAGATGCTCCAGCGCGGCGGTGAGCGTCTGCATGGCGGGGCTGGGCAACTGCAGGCGCTCGAGCAGGGCGCGGTAGGTAAGAAGATGGCGTTGGCGACGGGCCAGGTCCAGTTCGCCCAGCAAGCCCTCCCAGTGCTGGCGGCTGATCCGTACGCTACTCACGATGGCTCACTCCAGCCGACGACGCCTAGCTCCCAGGCCAGGCTGCGGCGAATCGCGGCATCCGGCTGACGCTCGCCGCTTTCGATCAGGGCCAGATACACCGGGCTGATACCGACGCTGCGCGCCAGTTGCTCGGCGCTCAGCCCTTTGCCCTCACGCAAACGCGCCAGCTCGCTGAAGTTCGGCAAGCTGGCGCTTTCTGGAGGGGCTGGCGGTGTCTGTGCAACAACCGCTGGCTCAAGCTGGCCAGCGGCTTTCAGTAATGCCTGATACTGCTCCCAGGGTACAACCGCATACTCGGGTTGACCGTCCCGGCTGATGACCTGAATACCCATTACAACCCCTCTTGTAGGATTACTGGATGTAATCTGTAGGCATAATCCTTATGCCAATTATATTACCAGCCAACAGAGGTGTGCAGGGGCCTGATGTAATTAGCCTTTTGGCTGCTCCAGACGCAGGGCTTCCGGGGTGGCGGGCAGGCGTTCAACCACCCGCAGTTTTTCTGGCGCCTGACGATTGCGCCAGGCGCTGAAAGCGGCCAATTCATCAGACACGGCCTTGAGGACCCAGGCCAGTACCGCGATGTCATCGAGAAGGCCGACACCCAGCAACCAGTCTGGGATGGCATCGATCGGGCTGACAAAATACAGCAGCCCGGCGACCACGGTGACCAATGCTTTGGGGCTGATGGTGCGGTACTCGCCGCGCCACCAAGCCAGGCACAGCGCCTGCATCAGACGCACGTCTTCACGCAGCTTGCCGAGCCGGGGCCCTTTACGCGCCACGGCAAAAATCAGTGCCGGCAGACGACCCCGGCTAAGCAGTCGCTCAGCCAGCGGTAGAAAACGGGCGAAGTTCCACGGTGCTTTCATACAGCCTCCTGGGCCGACACGGGGGAAATGTTATCCACATTATTTGTGGATAACCTTGTGAACAGAGCCACTTTTGCAGCTCAGGGCGCCCGCCGGGCAAGGGCTGGGCTTAAATCGGGCGTTTTTTACACACCTGTTTCAATGGCGCAAACGTTTTACCCATCCTGCACCTTTTCCGTGGCACTTGCAGCAGTTCTGACCGCTGTTGCCCCCATGGGTTCGAGGCGGTTACAGAAACGACAACGCCCCGTCGAGACGGGGCGTTGTCTGAACAGCGCGCAGATTACTCGGCAGCGCTATCGGCTTCAGGCTTGCCCTGATCCTTGATACCCAGCAGTTCCAGTTCGAAAACCAGGACCGAGTTGGCCGGAATCATCGGGCTTGGGCTTTGAGCGCCGTACGCCAGGTCAGACGGGATGAACAGCTTGTACTTCTCGCCAACGTGCATCAGTTGCAGGCCTTCAACCCAACCTGGAATCACGCCGCTGACCGGCAGGTCGATCGGGCTGCCACGCTCAACCGAGCTGTCGAAGACCTTGCCATCGATCAGCTTGCCTTCGTAGTGAACGGTGACCACGTCAGTCGGCTTTGGCTGAGCGCCATCGGCCTTCTTGATCACTTCATACTGCAGACCGGAAGCGGTGGTAACGACACCGGCTTTCTTGCCGTTTTCTTCTAGGAACTTCTTGCCGGCGGCAGCCGACTCTTCGCTCATCTTGGCCAGGCGCTCTTCAGCGCGCTTTTGCAGGGCAGCAAAGGCTTCAACCAGTTCTTCGTCCTTGATCTTCTGCTCTTTCTTGCCGACAGCATCTTCGATGCCTTGAGCAACCGCTTTTGAATCAAGGTCGTCCATGCCTTCCTGAGCCAGGCTTTTGCCCATGTTCAGGCCAATACCGTAGGAGGCTTTCTGTGCCGGCGTCTTGAGCTCTACGCTGGTCTGCGAATCGCAACCCGCCAGGACCAGACCAACCAGGGCAACCGCAGCCGCCAACCGATGCTGTTTCATGCTATTTCCTTGTTCATGCGCCAATAGGGCAATCGAGTAAAGCCGCGAGCTTATCAGGCGGCCACAACCAATGGCTACCGGCATGAGAGCAAGAAAAGCCGGATAAGTTCAGCCAGGTAAAACCTTCTTCATACCGAGCTGCAGCCAGTGGCCAGTATTGACGGGACAACGCCGTTGGGCAACTTGATTACCGAGGTTTTGTAGCTGTTTGTAAGATTGCCTCTCTTTCATGGATAGCTGCCGTCGCGGTACTGCCCCGCCACTTCCCGCAGCACCTCGCACAACCAGCGCGCCGCCAGGCTCTGCGGCAGCGCAGCGTTGCTACAAATACCCACCGAACCGCCCGGTTCCTGGACGCCCAGGTCCAGCTCGCACAACTCGCCACGGCCCAGATCGACACGCACCGCATCACGCGGCGCCACCCAGACTGCGTCGCTGCTTTGTACATAGCGGCGGCTCAAGGCCGGCGAAAGGGTTTCCAGGCGTTGCGCAGGCTGTTCGATGGCGCACTGCACGAACAGGCTGTCGGCATGCTTGCGAATGGTGGTGCCGGCCAATGGCAGCACCAGCGGATAACGCCCGAGCAGACTGCGCTCGATTGGCTTGTGGGACAGCAATGGATGCCCGGGGCGCACCACCAGCGACATCGATTCACTGTACAGGTGCTCGAACATCAGGCCCTGAATTTGCGGGCTGTCGGTCATGCGCCCGATGACCAGATCCAGCTCGCCGACGTGCAATTGTGCCAACAGGTGGGCACTCGGCCCGGTCGCGACACTCACCACCAGTTGCTCATGGCGTTGATGCAGGCGGCACAGCACCTCTGGCATCAGCAGACTTTCGACGGTAGACAGCACGCCGATCCGCACCTGCGGCGGTGCATGCTGTTCACCGCGCAAGCTGCTTACGCCTTCGCGCAAGGCTTGCACGCTGGGCCCGGCGTAGCGCATGAAATGCACCCCGGCAGCGGTCAATTCGACGCCCTGCTTGCTGCGTTCGAACAGCCGGGTTTGCAGCAGGTCCTCAAGCTCCTTGAGGGTTTTGGAAATCGCCGGCTGACTAATCGCCATGGCATCTGCCGCCTTGGCGAAACTGCCCTGGCGGGCAATTTCGAGAAAGCACAGCAGATGGCGGAATTTGATGCGGGTATCGAGGTTCATGCCCCAGAGTCTATAGGAGCATGCACCACTGTGGGAGCAACTGCCTTGCACTGACCCAATCGCCGACAAGGCCGGCTCCTACACACCGATAATTGTGGGAGCGGGCTTGCCCCGCGATGCTATATGCCTGCCGCACTGCAATCGCGGGGCAAGCCCGCTCCCACCAGTAGTTGCGCCTACAGGGCGATTTCTACTTGCTCGCCGGTGATCCGTACCGGCCAGACCTGCAAGGCCTGCTGCGGATCTTCCAGGCAATGCCCATCGTTCAGGCTGAAATGCTGTTTGTACAACGGCGCGGCTACCACCAGTTCGCCCTTGAGCTGGCCAACCAGGCCACGGCCGATGACATTGGCCCCGGACTTGGGGTCTTGGTTATCGATCGCAAACACCGGCGTGTCCTGCTCCGGCAGGTAGAACAGCGCGACTTGACGGCCTTCAAACCACACCACCACCCCCGATTGCGCAACCAGATCCTGGCGGCTACAGACCACTTGCCAGTCATGCGTTTGCAGGTTTACAGCAACAGTGGACAGGCTCATCACAGCACCTCTTCAGTGGTTGGAATCAAATGCAGTTCAGCCGCCGCTATCGGCCTGCGCTGGCCGCGTTCACGGACAAAATGCACACCAGGGTCTGGCCGTTGGTCGTTGACGAAGGTTCTGAAGCGCTTGAGCTTTTCCGGGTCTTTAAGGGCGTTGGCCCATTCGCACTCGTAACGATCGACCACCAGTTGCATCTGCGTCTCAAGCTCGGCGCCCAGGCCCAGGCTGTCGTCGATGATCACCTGCTTGAGGTAGCCCAGCCCGCCTTCCAGGCTCTCGCGCCATACCGAGGTGCGCTGCAGTTTGTCGGCGGTGCGGATGTAGAACATCAGCAGCCGGTCAATCAGGCGAATCAGCCCGGCATCATCCAGGTCGGTGGCGAACAGCTCGGCATGCCGCGGACGCATGCCGCCATTGCCGCAGATGTACAGGTTCCAGCCTTTTTCGGTGGCAATCACGCCGATGTCCTTGCTCTGCGCTTCAGCGCATTCACGGGTACAGCCGGAGACGGCGAACTTGAGTTTGTGCGGTGAGCGCAAGCCCTTGTAGCGGTCTTCCAGGGTCAGGGCCATTTGTACGCTGTCTTGCACGCCGTAACGGCACCAGGTGCTACCAACGCAGGACTTCACCGTGCGCGTGGACTTGCCGTAGGCATGACCGGTTTCAAAACCGGCGTCGATCAGCTCGCTCCAGATCGCCGGCAATTCGTGCAGTTGCGCGCCAAACAGGTCGATGCGCTGGCCACCGGTGATCTTGGTGTAGAGGTCGTATTTTTTCGCCACCTGACCGATAACGATCAGTTTCTCCGGGGTGATCTCGCCACCAGGAATCCTCGGCACCACCGAGTAGGTGCCGTTTTTCTGCATGTTGGCCATGAAGGTGTCGTTGGTGTCCTGCAACGGCACCAGCGATGGGTCCATGATCGGCTGGTTCCAGCACGAGGCGAGGATCGAGCCGATGGTGGGCTTGCAGATATCGCAGCCGACGTGGCCGCGACCATGGCGGGCGAGCATCTCGTCGAAGCTAAGGATGCCTTCGACCCGCACCAAGGCATAGAGCTCTTGCCGGGTGTAGGCGAAGTGCTCGCACAGGCTCTTATCGACGCTGACCCCACGGGCAATCAGTTCATGTTCGAAGACCTGCTTGAGCAATGCCGCACAACCGCCACAACCGGTGCAGGCCTTGGTTTGCTGTTTGAGCGCTGCCAACTCACCACAACCGTTGTCGATGGCGCTGCAGATCGCGCCTTTGCTGACGTTATGGCAGGAGCAGATGGTGGCAGTGTCCGGCAACGCGTCGGCCCCCAGCGCAGGGGCGCCGGCGGTTTGCGGCAGGATCAAGGCGGCTGGATCTGCTGGCAGGGCAATGCCGTTTTGGACGTACTGCAACAGCGTGTCGTAGTAGCTGTTGTCGCCCACCAGTACCGCACCGAGCACGCGTTTACCGCTGGCATCGACCACTAGGCGGCGGTAAGCCGCATTGGCTTCGTCGATGAATCGGTAGCTGCGCGCCCCCGGTGTTGCGCCATGGGCATCACCAATCGAACCAACGTCGACGCCCAGCAGTTTGAGCTTGGTCGACATATCGGCGCCTGCAAAACCGGCGCCGCTCTCACCGGCCAAGGCTGCAGCGACATTGCGGGCCATGCTGTAGCCGGGCGCCACCAGGCCAAACACACTGCCGTTCCATGAGGCGCACTCACCGATGGCGTAGATGCGCGGATCGCTGCTGCGACAGTCGCTGTCGATCACCACGCCGCCGCGGGCGGCCACTTCCAGGCCGCTGCTGCGGCCCAGGGCATCTTGCGGGCGAATACCGGCGGAAAACACGATCAGGTCAGTCTCGATAAATTCGCCGCCCTCAAAGTTCATGCGGTAGCGATACTCGTCACCTGCCACCACGGCCTGGGTCGCCCGCGATACGTGTACGCCGACGCCCAGCGCCTCGATCTGCGCCCGCAAGGCCGCGCCACCTTCAGCGTCCAGTTGCACCGGCATCAAACGCGGGGCGAACTCCACCACATGGGCTTGCAGGCCCAACGACTTCAGCGCATTGGCCGCCTCCAGGCCAAGCAGACCACCGCCGACCACCACCCCACGCCGGGCGTTGGCTGCCGCTGCGCGGATGGCATCGAGGTCATCAAGGGTGCGATACACCAGACGCGACGCCCCCTCGCAGCCATCGATCGGTGGCACAAAGGGATAAGAGCCGGTAGCCAGAATCAGTTGGTCGTACCGGTAGCGCCCCCGCGAGGTCAGCACCTCGCGGCGCTGGCGATCAATTTCCAGCACCGCTTCGTTCAGGTGCAGGGTAACGCCATGCTCGGCATACAACCCGGCACTGCTCAGGGCCAGGGTTTCAGCGTCTTTGCCGCTGAAGTACTCAGACAGGTGAACACGGTCGTAGGCACGCTGAGGCTCTTCACCGAACACCCGCAGTTCGTAGCGACTCAAGGCGCCCCGCTCGATCAATTGTTCGACGCAGTGATGCCCAACCATGCCGTTGCCGACGATGATCAGTTTTTGCCGTTGGGCGATGGTTGTTGCTGCATTCATAGCCGATCCTCACTCAAGGCCATTCACGGTGGCGGTGCTGCTGGGGCGTGCCCCGAAAAAACAAAAAAGGCGCCTGGAGCCGAAGCTCCAGGCGCCTTTGCCTGGTCGTTTTATGTGGTTCCACCTGCAGATCGCCATTGACCTGCGGGAACGTTGTAACGGTACAAAAGCAGGGAGCGTGCCAACTGCCAAAGCCTTTAAAACGGCGGTTTCTACTGTTTCAGCCAGTCAATGACGACCCAGCCTGGTGCAGCGTTCCCTGTTATGGGGCGCTCAGTACACATCGCGTACGTAGCGTTTACTGCGACTCAGCTCCGTCACATAGGCGTCGGCCTGCTCAGCGCTCAAGTCACCGTACGCAGCGACCACCTGCTTGAGGGCGGCATCGACATCGCGGGCCATACGCTCGGCATCGCCACACACATAGAAGTGGCCACCCTCTTGCAGCCAGCGCCAGAGTTCGGCGCCGTGTTCGAGCATGCGTTGTTGCACATAGATCTTTTGCGGCTGGTCACGTGAAAACGCGGTATCCAGTCGGGTAAGATGCCCCTCGCGTTGCCAGGCCAGCAGTTCATCACGGTAGTAGAAATCACTGGCCGCTTTTTGCTCGCCGAACAGCAGCCAGTTACGCCCCTTGGCGCCCTCGGCCTGACGCTCCTGCAAGAACGCCCGAAACGGCGCGATGCCGGTACCGGGGCCGACCATGATCACTGGCGCATTACTGTCCTTGGGCAAGCGAAAGTGCGCGCTGGACTGGGTAAAAATGGCCACTTCAGCCTGCGCCGCACGGTCGGCCAGGTAGCTGGAGCAAACACCTTTGCGCTGGCCATAGCGCACGGTGGACAGGGTCAGGTGCACCTGATCCGGGTGGCATTTAGGACTGGAACTGATCGAATACAACCGTGGTTGCAAGGGCTTGAGCAGGCTCAGCCAGGTGTCGAGATCGAGCTCAGGCTTGACGGTGTGTACCAGGTCGATCAGTTGCTTGCCCCATAGCCAGTCCTTGAGCGCTGCTTTGTTCTGCGGTCTGAGCAAGTCGTGCAGCACGCTGTCAGCACGGTTTTGCGCAAAGTGCTCGAGCATTACCGGGGTAATCCGGGCGATCTCCAGATGATCGCTCAAGGCCTTGGCCAGCGGCATGTCGGCATGGCCCTTGAGGCTGACCGCTGCGCCGCCGTGCAGATTAGCCGCTGTCAGCAGTTCGTCGACCAGCGCCGGGCAGTTGCGCGGCCACACCCCCAGGGCATCACCCGCTTGATAACTGAAGCCACTGTCGGCCAGTTCAAACACGATCTGCCGAGTCTCTTTGCTGGCGCCCGGGCTGTTGAGCACGCGGTTTTCCAACAGCCGTGCCTGCAGCGGTTGCTGCTTGCTGAAAGCCGATGCGGCGGCGACCGGCTTGGGCGCTGGAGCCACCGAGGTGGTACTTCCCAGTTTGTCGAGCAGCGCTTGTAGCCACTGCGCCGTGGGCGCTTCGATGTCCCCCTCGCACTCGACCCGCTCGAGCAAGCGCTGCCCACCCAGCTCAGCCAGACGCTGATCAAGTTTGCGACCAAAGCCGCAGAACTGGTCGTAGCTGGAATCGCCCAGCGCCAGCACGGCATAGGGCACGCCTGCGCAGCGAGCAGCCTGCTGGCCCTGCAACGCCTGCCAGAACGCTGCACCGCTGTCGGGGGCGTCACCGTCACCAAAAGTGCTGGCAATCAGCAACAGGCTGGCGGCGTCCTGCAATTGTTCGAGGGTGACCGCCTCCATGCAACTCAATTGCACGGCAAAGCCCGCGTTGCGCAGGTGCTCGGCGCTCTGTTCTGCCAAGGCCTGAGCGTTGCCGGTTTGCGAGGCCCAGAGCAGCCAATGCCGCGACTGCCGGGGCGCTTCAAGTGTCGGCATTTGTGGTTCAGCGCAACGCGAGTACAAGCCTGCCAGCAGCCCATCGATCAGCAGCCGCCGTGCCGCGGTAAAGGGCGCGCTGAGCGGCAAGGTGGGCACACCCGCTACGCTCGTCTGTGCACTGCGCAAGCCAAGGGCAAAGCCGTGCATGTAGTGTTTTTCATCCTCAGCCAGCACCAGTTCAACGCTGCTTTCCAGGCCGAGCAAGCGGCTCAGGGGGTCGGTCGGCATCGGGGCGTACTCCTGATCAATCGGTGTGGCGGGGATTCGTGGACCTGCGACCCGGCTCAAGGCCACCGCGCAATACTTGAACGCAGGCTGCAGCGACAGCGGGTCGATGGCATCACTGGTGACCGCGTTGATCGCCAGGTTGTCGCCGTAGACATCGTTCCAGTGAAACGGCGCAAAACAGTTACCCGGCAACACCCGCGTGCTGATGCGTGCCGGCAACAGCGCCTGGCCTCGGCGCGACCGCACCTGGACCTGATCATGCTCGGCAATGCCCAGACGCTGGGCATCGTCGGGATGCAGTTCCACGTAAGGGCCGGGATCGAGCTTGTTCAAGGTCGCGACTTTGCCGGTCTTGGTCAGGGTGTGCCATTGGTGCTGGACGCGTCCGGTGTTGAGCACCAGCGCATACTCATCGTCAGGTAGTTCTGCACTGGGCAGCCAAGGCCGGGCGAAAAACCGCGCTTTGCCGGTGGGTGTGGCAAAGGCGATGGCCGGTGCCTGGCCATCCGCGTCGCGGTGCAGCGTTTGGCTGCTGCCATCGTTGAGATAGCGCACCGGGCTGCGCGTGTCGCGGCGACCAGGCGCGCTAGGCCATTGCTGCGGCGCCTGGCGCAAGCCGGCATAGCTGATACCGCGCATGTCGTAACCGGTGGCGGGGTTCCAAGCCTGGCGGATTTCCTCGAACACGGCCTCGGCGCTGCTGTAGCTGAACGCTTCGGCGTAGCCCATGGCGCAGGCGACCCGGGCAATGATCTGCCAGTCGGGCAATGCTTCACCCGGTGGTTCGATGGCTTTGCCCATCAGCGTGAGGTTGCGCTCGGAGTTGATCATCACCCCTTCACCCTCGGCCCAGAGCGCGGCAGGTAACAGCACATCGGCGTAGCGATTGGTCTCGGTGTCGAGAAAAGCATCCTGGGTGATCACCAGCTCTGCTCGCTGCAGGCCGTCGATCACCTGTTGGCGGTTGCTGACACTGGCCACCGGGTTGCTGCAAATGATCCAGCAGGCCTTGATCTGCCCGGCCGCCATCTGCTCGAACAGCGCCACTGTGCCGTCACTGCTTTCACGGCGCAGGCTGCCAGCGGGGATGTGCCAGAGCTGCTCGACGAAGGCGCGGTCACTGTCGACCAGGGCCGAGCGCTGGCCAGGCAGGCCGGGGCCCATGTAGCCCATCTCGCGCCCGCCCATGGCGTTGGGCTGGCCGGTCAGGGAAAACGGCCCGCTGCCTGGCCGACAGATCGCCCCGGTGGCCAGGTGCAGGTTGCACACGGCATTGGTGTGCCAGGTGCCATGGATGCTCTGGTTCAGGCCCATGGTCCAGCAGCTCATCCATTCCGGCGCCTGGCCAATCCACTCGGCCGCCTGGCGGATATCCGCTTCGGCAAGCCCGGTGATGGCCGCGACCCGCTCCGGGGTGTAGTCATCGAGAAACTCGTCCAACGCGGGCCAGCCTTCGGTGTAGCGCGCGATGAAATCCGCGTCGCAGTGGCCGTTGAGCCTTAGCAGGTACAACAGGCCATTGAGCAGCGCCAGGTCGGTGCCTGGCTTGATCTGCAGGAACAGGTCGGCCTTGTCGGCGCTGGCGGTGCGTCGGGGGTCAACCACGATCAACTTGGCACCGGCCTTGCGGCGGTCGAGCAGGCGCAAGAAGAGGATTGGATGACAGTCGGCCATGTTCGCACCGATGACGAAAAACACCTCGGCGCGCTCGAAGTCCTGGTAGCTGCCGGGCGGGCCGTCGGCCCCCAACGACAATTTGTAGCCACTGCTGGCGCTGGCCATGCACAGGCGCGAGTTGGACTCGATGTGACGGCTGCGAATAAAGCCCTTGGCCAGTTTGTTGATCAGGTATTGGGCTTCCAGCGACATCTGCCCGGACACATAGAACGCCAGGGCATCTGGGCCATGCGCCTCAAGAGTTGCGCGCAAACGCTGGGCAGTCTGCTCGATTGCTGCATCCATTGCGCTTTGCACCGGGTCACGCTGACGCAGTTCACGCAGGTAAGCATGCTCCATACGTCCGGACTCGCGCAGCGGTTGATGCGCGGTCAGCCCCTTGGTACACAAGCGACCCACGTTGCTCGGATGCTGCTTGTCACCGCTGACTTTGCTCACCCGGTTACCCTCAACCGTCATGACAATACCGCAGCCCACACCACAATACGGGCAAACACTGCGCACTTGAGTGCTGCTCATCTGCCTACCTCCTGCTTGCGCAAACAAAAAGGCGCCCTGCTGCCCCGGCTTGTATTAACAAGCTGGGCAACACGGCGCCTTTGTCGTGATCGGGGCAATCTGCGTTGATTGCCGAATGCGCAAGCCGTTGCAAGGGCCGCGCCAGAACAGCAGAAGCCCGCTGTTGCGGGCTTGCGCGCAGCAGCGCTGTGTCAGCTGCGCACCGTCTTGGGTGTGCCTGCACCAAGGCAGCTCATAGCGAATTTGCCGCACAGCCTGTAGGACTTTACAATTCACGCCACTTTGGCCGGCCCCGCACCTTCGCCTCCCGGCCCCGGAGTTTTTTCATGGAAGAAATAGAGCAGCACTGGCTTTTCGCCCTTTCCGCGCCCATGGCCGCCCTCAATGGCGCCAGCTACACCGCCGCCACCTATTACGCCGTCGAAGACGAAGACGAAGCGGACTTGCAGAAATGGTGGGGCATCACCAATCGCCGGCAATTGCTCGACATGCTGTCCATGGCCGACAACGGTCATGCCACCGAGCTTAACAACGCCTATTGGCAAGCCGGGCGCTGCCTGCCCAGCGAGTGGCAGGAGGCTGTGGCGCAACTGGAGCCGCGCCAGCAGATCCAGTACCAATTCGCCTACCGCACCCTGGCCGAATGCGGCCCGGGCGGCGTACGCGCGTGGGACCTGGGGCGCATGGGCTTCTTGCTGCGCAGCGGTCTGCGCAAAGGCTTTATCAGTCTCCATGAAAGCCTCTGGCTACAAGGTCGCCTGGCCCTGCGTGCACGGCATTACTACAGCAGCTGGAACGCCTATATCGCTGGCTACCTCTTCGGCAAGGCCCTGTGGAATTGCTCGGAAGCCAACGACGCCGAGCTGGCCCAGACCCTCATGCGTCAAGGTGACGAGCACTGGAACCGCTGCCTGCTCAACAACCTTTACAACGGTGCCGGTGAACTGCTCGCCAACCTGCCCTGGGACCTGCCGTTGAACCTGCCTGAACGCCCTGACACGCTGGAAGAGGATGCCTGGTCATGAGTTGCTGGATCCACCTGGGCATTGAGCCGACCACCGACCCCGACGTGATTCGTGGCGCCTACCGCGCGCGCCTGCCAGAGCACCATCCGGAAACCGACCCGGAAGGTTTCCAGGCCCTGCGCCAGGCCTATGAAACAGCGTTGCAGCAGGCCCGTGAGCAACAAGCAACCGACGACGCGTCGCCCCGCGAGGAACGACCGCACGAGCGCAGCAAAGCGGCCTTCAAACAGCTGCTCAACGACCCGGCCCAGCGCTTCAACCTGGCCGCCTGGCATGCCTTTATCGAACAGCTCGATCAGTTGTCGCTGGATGAGCTGGAGCAGGTTCGTTGGCCGCTACTGAACGACTTGATGCACACCAGTCCGTTGTCGCACAACTGCGTGCAGTTGCTGGCCGCACGCATGGGTTGGGCCAGCCAGTTGCTGTACCTGGAGCAACCGGAGCAGGTGGAAGCCTTCCTTGAGCGTATCGCCGAATCAGACCCCTTCGACACCTCGCTGATGAAAGACTGGTCGGCAGAAGCTCAAGTGGAAACCCTGTGGTACGCCCGCTCCCTTGAACACCTGTTCCATCATCGGCCACTGTCCGAGTACAAACACTTCGTATCGATGCACACTTGCGTGGCGTTGCCCGACGATGCCAGCTTTATCCAGCGTGTGCTGGTGCAGTTCAGCCAGGCCGGTATTGGCAGCCCGACCTTGTGCGCCCTGGTGGCCGAACAGCAACGCCAGGCCCCGGACGATGTCGACCTGTTGTACCTGCTGGCCTGCCAGAGCAGCGCCTGTGGTCAGGAAGCGCTGGCGCGCCAGTGCTGGACCCGCCTGTGGCGAGAACATCAGCATCCGCGGGCTGCACGCTGGCTGCTGGACCTCTGCCGCACGCACCAGCCACAACGTTTGCCACTGCTGATTCAAGCTTTCGACCGGCTGCAGCCGGTGCGTACCTGGCCAGAAGCGCTGGACGCCGAAGAACAGATCTGGGGCAGCCCATCGCAGTGCCCGGAAACCCTGACACGCTGGTTCGAAGCCGCTCGCCTGGAGTTGCCTGACATTGCGGGCACCTTCGTCCGCTGGCGCTTGTACGCTAACGATGAACAGCCGTTGTTGGCCTGGTTACTGGATGAACACCCCGACCCGCACCTGCAGCACCTGTACCGTCATGCCTGGGCATTGCATCGCGGCGACATCAAGCTACTGCGCCAGGTCAAAGACCAGGCGCTCGGCGATGACCCGCTCGACGCGCTGATCATCGAAGGCTTCCAGTATCAGGCCACACAGCAGCTGCACTGGCTCGGCGAATCGCCGATTGCCCTGACCCTGACCGACTTCATCAATCCACCCTTTGCGCAAGCACAGCTGCCCGAAGCGTTGCTCCAAGGCAATGCCCGGGCCGTGTGTCGCGAGTGGATGCGGCGTATGCGCAGTTACCCTGCTGCGGGCGTGCTGCAACTGACCGAGGAGATCAATCCGGGATCGCTGTTCCCGGCGCCGTACGGCCTTGCGTTGATCGCGCAACTGGCGGCAGCGGGTGTCGAACTGCCGCCCTTGCCTGCCGAGGGCGACGTGTGGACCTGGCACCAACAAAATCTGTTCATGCTGACC
Source organism: Pseudomonas sp. NUPR-001 (assembly GCF_052147955.1). Lineage (NCBI taxonomy): Bacteria > Pseudomonadati > Pseudomonadota > Gammaproteobacteria > Pseudomonadales > Pseudomonadaceae > Pseudomonas > Pseudomonas sp. NUPR-001. The sequence goes on along the minus strand of NZ_CP197353.1, from coordinate 1,517,498 downwards.
TTGATCGATCAGCCGGAACGTTGGCTGGACATGACATCACCGGCTTTGCTGGCCATGCCCTACCCGGCAGATCACCCCTTTATGCCCCTGCAGCAGGTGATGCTGCAACTGCAAGCGCAGCAGGGTAACCTCAACGGCTTGCTGGGCTGGCTGGACCAGAACGACCCACTGCAGCGGTTGATAGGCGAACGCTTGTCGAACGTGCAACAAGCGCTGGACAGCAGCATCTTGCCAAGCAACCAGCAGCTGTACGCCTGCCTTGAACGCGACCCTGTCGCCTTCGAAGACGACATGCTCGGGCTGTTGCTACTGTGCGCCGTGCTCTATCACGACCCAAGCCTGAACGCCGAGCAGCACCGCGACGTGCTGCAACGCATCGCCAACCTGACTTGCTCCGGGGACTGGTTCGAGCCGTTCCGCGATGGCCTGATCAAAGGCGAACCGGTACGCCCACCCAGCAACATCCTCGAAAAAGACTTTCTACTCAACAGTGACTTGATCTACTCCGCGCTCGACACCTTGAAGAACCTGGCCCGCTACGGCCATGCCGGTGTGCCGCAGGTCAAAGTGCTCATGGAACTGCAACGGGCCAAAGACTTCCCCGGCATGGACACCGGCATTCGTGCCGCCATGATGGCGTTGTTGTCGTGGTCTGAGCGGTTGCTGGCGGAGAAATCCGGCCGTCTGGCGGCACCCGCCTCACACGTGTGGAAACTGGGCAGCCGCCTCGGTCGCAAGGGCTATGCCGCGCAAGTGCTGGGCAGCATCCTCCTCGGCCCGATACTGACATTGATGGCGCCCAATGCGTCGATGCAGCTGCTCTGCGGCGTGCTGTTCATCGCTCTGCTCGTCAGTGCCAGCCTGCGCCGCCTGCACGACATCGGCCGGGGAATCCCAACGCTGATCGTGTTCGCAGCGCTGACGCCGTTCCTGCCCTTTCTGCCGCTGGTGCTGCTGATGTTGCGCGGTGAACCGCTGCCCAATCGCTACGGTTTACCGCCGCAAAACGCCTCGCAAGACAACCTGCAGGGCGGCCTGCAAGCTGCATTGCGACGCTTGAACGGCTAGAACCGCAGATGTTCCAGCGCCTCTGTGAGGCGCTGGCGCTGACGCTTGATCTGCTCCGGTTGCTGGCTGGCCAAGGCCGTGGAAAACTCGTCCAGCCAGCCGCCGATCTGCTCTCGATCCTCACCCAGACTCTGCATCCAGGCGCGCTCCAGGCGGGCCAGCAGGGTGCGGTTGGGCAATGCATCACGGGGATGGATTTTCAGCTCCGCCAGCCGTGCATGGCTGGCCTTGCGGGCCTTCTGATCAAGCCCTGTGGGGCTGCGATCAATGCTGTGGCTGAGCTTTTTGCCGGTGGCGAGCAGGGTTACATCCACTTCCAGCAAGCCGTTGATATCGTAGCTGAAGCGCACATCCAGGCTCTGGATCGCGCCATTGGGTAGCAGTGGAATGTCGAACGCGTCGACAAAGATATTGTCACGCACCCACGGTCGCTCGCCCTGGTACACCTCGATACGAATCATCGTTTGATCGGCATGGGTGCTGTAGAACCGCTTGACCCTGGACGTCGGGATCACCGTATTGCGCTCGATGATCGGTGCAAACACACCGACGGCTTCCTCGCCGCGCATGGCACTGATGCCCAGGGTATACGGGCAGACATCGGTGAGAATCAGCTCTTCGATCGCCTCGTCACGGGCCTTGCACGCCGCCTGGGTGGCGGCGCCGAGGGCGACGATGGTGTCCGGATCCAAGTGCCGGTACGGCAAACGGCCGAACAGCGTGGCAACCATTTGCTGTACCGCCGGCATCCGCGTGGCGCCGCCAACCAGCACCAGACTGTCGAGGTCTTTGGGGCTGACCCGGGCATCACGCATGGCCTGCTCGATCGGGGCGCGAATGCGCGCCAGCAGCCCGGCCCAGATTTTTTGCGCACGCGCTTCATCCAGTGACCATTGGCGATTTTCACCGGCGCCGTCCCAACTCAGCTGCTGCTCACCCTCGCCCAGCTTGCACTTGAGCTGTTCGATGGCATCGGCCAGGCTGGACAATGCTTGTGGCGTCAGCGCTGACGATTTGAGCTGCCAGTCCTGCAGACAGGCTTGCAGCAGCGCCGCAGTGAAGTCTTCACCGCCGAGAAAGTTATCGCCGGTCGACGCATGCACCTCGATCAGCGGCAGCGCGTACTCCAGCACGGTAACGTCAAAGGTGCCGCCGCCCAGATCGAAGATCAGCGTGCGCTCGAACTTCTTTTCATGCAGGCCGTAGGCCATGGCTGCCGCAGTCGGCTCGTTGATCAAGCGCTGCACGCTGAGCCCGGCAAGCTCGGCGGCAAAACTGGTGCGTTTACGCTGCTCGTCACTGAAATACGCCGGTACCGAAATCACCGCCTCACTCACCGGGCAACCGAGAAAGGCCTCAGCGTCTGCTTTCAAGGCGCCAAGCACCAACGCCGAGAGTTCTTCGGGGCTGAACGACTGCTGACCCAGTTCCAGTTTTTTATCACTGCCCATGAAACGCTTGAAGGCAGCGACGGTGCGATCAGGGTGCGTGGTCAGGCGCGCTCGCGCTGCCGCCCCGACCAGAATGCTGCCGTCTTCATCGAGGCTGACAACCGAAGGGGTGAGGACATCGCCAAGGGCGTTGGGGATCAATTGCGCCTGGCCATCGCGCCAGACAGCGACCAGGCTGTTGGTGGTTCCCAGGTCGATACCCAGCAAAGGCGCTGGGGTGTTGTTTGCATCCTGCATGATTGATCTCTTGCTCAGTAGGGGCTGGCACCGAGAAAGCAGCGACGTACCAGCGTGCTGGTGGATTCTGGACGAATGCCAGAAACAAAAAAAGCGACCCTAAGGTCGCTTTCTTTGTTGCTTCCGGGTGTTCAGTGGGCCCTGGAAGCTAAATATGGCGCAGCGGACGGGACTCGAACCCGCGACCCCCGGCGTGACAGGCCGGTATTCTAACCGACTGAACTACCGCTGCGCGATACACTGAGAAGTGGTGGGTGATGACGGGATCGAACCGCCGACCCTCTGCTTGTAAGGCAGATGCTCTCCCGGCTGAGCTAATCACCCTTTCGTCTCGGTGTGGCGCGCATTCTACGGAGCACCGAACACTCTGGCAAGCACTTTTTTAAAAAATTTTTTCAGGCGTTCCAACGACTTAGCAGGCTTGGCCTCAAGCACCCGCTCGGAGAATAATGCCCTCCTTATATGTAAGGAGAGATTCACCCCATGTGGTTCAAAAACCTGCTGACCTATCGCCTGACCCAGGAAGTCCCGTTCGACCCCGAAGCACTGGAAACCGCTCTGGCCAGCAAGCCTGCACGCCCTTGCGCCAGCCAGGAGTTGACCACCTACGGTTTCGTCGCGCCATTCGGTAAAGGTGAAGATGCCCCGCTGGTTCATGTCAGCGGTGACTTCCTGCTGATTGCCGCGCGTAAAGAAGAACGCATTCTGCCTGGCAGCGTGGTGCGTGATGCAGTCAAAGAGAAGGTCGACGAGATCGAAGCCGAACAAATGCGCAAGGTCTATAAGAAGGAGCGCGACCAGATCAAGGATGAGATCATCCAGGCCTTCCTGCCGCGTGCCTTTATTCGCCGCTCGATGATCTTCGCCGCTATCGCCCCCAAGCAGGGCCTGATCCTGGTCAACTCGGCCAGTGCCAAACGCGCCGAAGACCTGCTCTCGACCCTGCGTGAAGTGATGGGCTCGCTGCCGGTGCGCCCGGTCACCGTAAAAATCGCCCCAAGCGCGACCATGACCGACTGGGTAAAGACCCAGCAAGCGGCGCCAGACTTCTTTGTGCTGGACGAATGCGAACTGCGTGACACCCACGAAGACGGCGGCATCGTGCGCTGCAAACGCCAGGACCTGACCAGCGACGAGATCCAGTTGCACCTGGGTACCGGCAAGGTGGTGACTCAACTGTCCCTGGCCTGGCAAGACAAACTGTCGTTCGTGCTGGACGACAAGATGGTGATCAAGCGCTTGCGCTTTGAGGAACTGCTGCAGGATCAGGCAGAAGAAGACGGCGGCGACGAAGCCCTGGGCCAACTGGACGCCAGCTTCACCCTGATGATGCTGACCTTTGGCGAGTTCCTGCCAGCGCTGTTCGAAGCGCTGGGCGGCGAAGAGATTCCGCAAGGGGTTTAAACGGTGCCCGTGATGGCCAGGCTATCGGGCTATTAATGCAGCACCCGGTGGGAGCGGGCTTGCCCCGCGATGCGATTTGCCTGACAGATCGCTATCGCGGGGCAAGCCCGCCCCCACCCCACCGAGCCCTGTGCTTTTACTTGCCGCTTGCAGCTTGAAGCGTGCAACTTTACCCTACCCTCCCAGTGAGGACGGCCTCACGACGCTTTGCGTGACCATTTCGGGGACGGCCCCATCACCCTGATGGAGACCCTGCATGTCCTGGATCATCCTGTTTTTCGCTGGCCTGTTCGAAGTAGGCTGGGCGGTTGGCCTGAAATACACCGACGGCTTTACCCGTCCGTTGCCCACGCTGCTGACGGTCGGCGCCATGGTTATCAGCCTCGGCCTGCTGGGCCTGGCCATGAAAGAGCTACCGCTGGGCACGGCCTACGCGATCTGGACCGGTGTCGGCGCCGTTGGCACGGTGATCGCCGGCATTATCCTGTTCGGTGAATCCATGGCGCTGGTGCGCCTGGCCAGCGTGGCCTTGATTGTGACTGGCCTGGTAGGCCTCAAGGTCAGCGCCAGCTGACCTTGCCCTGCCCCTTCAGCGAGCGTCGCCACGCAACTGGCTGACCCGCTCGCGCAACATCGCCGGCGCCGCTGCCTCTACCGGGATGGCGGCCCCGGCAACCAAGGTGACCCGCGACCACAACCGACGGAAAAAGCCCTTGGCCGGATCGCGGCTGAAAAAGCTCCCCCACAACCCCTGCAACGCCAACGGAATCACCGGCACTGGGGTTTGCTCAAGAATCCGGCTCAGCCCGCCTTTGAATTCATCAATTTCGCCGTCACTGGTCAGCTTGCCCTCTGGGAAGATGCACACCAGTTCGCCGTCTGCCAGATACGCGGCGATCTGCTTGAAAGCACGCTCGTAAATCTCGGCGTCTTCATTGCGTCCGGCAATCGGGATGGTACCCGCCGTGCGGAAGATGAAATTGAGCACCGGCAGCTGGTAAATCTTGTAGTACATGACAAAGCGAATCGGCCGCCGCACCGCGCCGCCGATCAACAGCGCATCCACGAACGACACATGGTTGCACACCAACAGTGCCGCGCCCTCCTCGGGGATCTGCTGCAAGTCACGGTGTTCGACCCGGTACATGGAGTGGCTGAGCAGCCAGATCATGAAGCGCATGGTGAACTCGGGAACGATCCTGAAGATGTAGGTGTTAACGCCAATGTTCAACAGCGACACCACCAGGAACAGCTGGGGAATGCTCAACTCCACCACGCTCAACAGCACGATGGTGACAATCGCCGACACCACCATGAACAGCGCATTGAGAATGTTGTTGGCGGCGATGACCCGCGAGCGCTCCTGCTCGGGCGTACGCGACTGAATCAAGGCATACAGCGGCACAATATAGAAGCCGCCAAACACGCCCAGGCCGACAATCGACAGCAAGATCCACCAGGCCTTGGCCATGCCCAGCAAGGCCAACCAGTCGTAAGGGGTTGCCGCCGCCGGAACATCGCCGGAATGCCACCACCACAGCAAACCGAACAGGGTCAGGCCGAACGAGCCAAACGGCACCAGGCCGATTTCCACTTTATGGCCGCTGAGGCGCTCACAGAGCAGAGAGCCGAGGGCGATCCCCACTGAAAACAAGGTCAGTACCAGGGTGACGACGGTTTCGTCGCCGTGCAGCCAGTCTTTGGCGTAGGCCGGAATCTGGGTGAGGTAAATGGCCCCGACAAACCAGAACCAGGAGTTGCCGACGATCGAACGCGATACCGCTGGGGTCTGCCCCAGCCCGAGGCGCAAGGTGGCCCAGGACTGGGTAAAGATGTTCCAGTCCAGCTTCATCTGCGGCGACGCCGCGCTGGCCCGTGGAATCCACTGACTGGAGAGGTAGCCCAGCACCGCCACGGCAACCACGGCACAGGCCACCACAGGTGCATAGTGACTGCTGGACATCATCACCCCGGCACCAATGGTGCCGGCCAGAATAGCCAGGAACGTGCCCATCTCCACCAGCCCGTTACCACCGACCAATTCCTGCTCATGCAGGGCTTGCGGCAAGATCGAGTACTTGACCGGGCCGAACAGGGCCGAGTGGGTCCCCATGGCAAACAGTGCCAGCAACATCAACGCGAGATGATTGGTCAAAAAACCGATCGCACCAACGGCCATGATGCCGATTTCCGCCAGCTTGATCAGACGGATCAAAGCATCCTTGGGGTATTTTTCACCGAACTGCCCGGCCAGCGCCGAAAACAGGAAGAACGGCAGAATGAACAGCAGCGCGCAGAGGTTGATCCAGATCGAGCGATCACCGTCGATGGCCAGCTTGTAGAGAATGGCCAGGATCAACGACTGCTTGAACAGGTTGTCGTTGAACGCACCCAGCGACTGGGTAATAAAGAAGGGCAAAAACCGCTGCTTGCCAAGAAGGCTGAATTGCGAGGTTTGACTCATCATCCGTGTACCTGAGTGGGGCTTTAGCATTGGAGGCATCCAACGCGCACAAAGCCACAATCACTCAGGTAATTGCAATCTACTTGTTCAACCCGGCAATACACGGCGACACAAACAGCTCACCGCGCCAGGCACCGCGCACGGTCAGGGTAGTGACCATCATCCACAAGCCGGCCAGTGCCACCACCAGTACCACGCCCATGTGCTGGAAGAACGCCAGACCCAGCCAGGCGCCCAGCTTCAGGGTCGCCAGGGTATAAACACCCAGGGGGAAGGTGAACCCCCACCAGCCGAGGTTGAACGGCATGCCGTGGCGGATGTAGCGCAAGGTGATCAGCACAGCGGTGAGCAACCACCACAGGCCTGCGCCCCACAACACAATCCCGGCGACCAGGCCAAGGCCTTTGGCAATTTCACCCAGTTCACCGAAACCATTGGCGGCAAAGATCGCCGGAGCGTCTGCACCCAGCAGCAGCATACCCAAGGCACCGGTACCGATCGGCCCCAGCGCCAGCCAGCTCGAGGCGGCCATGTTGGCGTGCGGCAGTTTGTGCAAGGCCATGCGCAGCATGAGGATGGTCAGGATACTGAAGGCCACCGGCAGCGACACCGCCCACAGCACATAGCTGGTAATCAGCACCAGAAACTGGCTATGGGCATCGACCAGGTGCGGCGCCAACTGGCCACCGCTGGCGGCGGCGACCTCGGCGGCAACCACCGGCAGCAGCCAAACGGCAGTCATCTGGTCGATGCTGTGCTCCTGACGGGTGAACATCAGATAAGGAATCGCCACCCCGCACAGCAGGGCAAGACCGACATCGAACCACCACAGGGCTTCGATCCACGGCACGATCCCCTCACCCCAGCGATTGATGCCGAACAGCAAGAAACCATTGAGAATCGTCGCCAGGCCCATAGGGATGGTGCCGAAGAACATCGACACGGTGGAGTGGGCAAAAATCTGCCGGGCTTCGTGGAAGAACATCACCCAGCGCGCGGTATACAGCGCCGTGAACAGCACGAACAAGGCAATGGTCAGCCACCACAGCGATTCTGCCAGCCCATGCAGGCTGTCGATGCCGATCTGCATCAGGGCCAGGGCCAACACGCCGGTACCCATGGTTGCAGCGAACCAATTGGGGGTGAACTGGCGAATGACTTCCCGCGGGTGAGCCAGATGGCTCAGCGGCCGCAGGGGCGAAGTGGTTTGTTGTAAGCAGGGCATGGTCGGGGTCTCCTGTAGTCCAGTGACGTATGACCATCTTATGCTCACAAAGAATATCCATATAACGGGTATTTTCTCTATCTGTTATCTATTACATAGATATGGATCCAATATTGTCCCAGCTTCCTAACCAGGCGTATGCTTGGCGGCGAACGGCCCAACGCAATTACACAACAAGGACGTGACATGCTCGACGCCGTAAAGCGCTATGCACCCCAAGTGCGCCTGCTGCTGGCCACCACCTTCGTGCTGACCCTGGCGCGGGCGATCACCCTGCCCTACCTGGTGGTTTACCTGGCAGAAAATTTCGCCCTGGACATCAGTGGCATCGGCTTGATGATCGGCGGCGCGCTGATCGTCGCCTCGCTGCTGAGCCTGTATGGCGGCTACCTGATCGATACCCTGCGCAGCTACACGGTGATCATTGTTTCGACCCTGGTGTTTACCTTGGCCTTCATTGCCGCGATCGCCAGCCGCGAGCTGAGCCTGTTCTTCATCAGCCTGGTTCTGATCAACCTGACCCTGGCAGTGGTCGACATTGCCGCCAAGGCCGGTTTTTGCGCGCTGTTACCCTTGGAAGAACGCTCCGAGGTGTTCTCGATCAAGTACACCCTGAGCAACGTCGCCTATGCGGTTGGCCCCTTTATTGGCGTAGCGCTGGTGACACTGGACGGCCACCTGCCCTTCTTGCTCTCAGCCGCCTTGGGCCTGCTGATATGCCTGTGCTACCGGCATTGGGGTGAACGCTCGGCGCGGGCTCAGTTGGAAGGCAACCCGCAAGCCGGCTTTCTCAGCATTGGCGGGCAACTGCTCAAGGATCGCCGCTTGATCTGCTTCACCCTCGGCGGCGCCCTCAGCGCCGTGGTGTTCGGCCAGTTCACCGCGTACCTGTCGCAGTACCTGGTGGTAACCAGCAATCCCAGCGAGGCCGCGCGTTACATCAGCTACCTGGTGGCGACCAACGCGGTCACCGTCATCGCCCTGCAGTATGTCATCGGCCGCCGCATCAGCAGCCGCCAGCTGATGCCCTGGCTGCTGGCCGGCATGGCGCTGTTCCTGGTCGGTTTGCTGGGCTTCTCCGTGGCGCAGACACTGCTGGTCTGGTGCCTGGCGATGCTGGTCTTCACCCTCGGCGAAATCATCGTCATTCCCGCCGAATACATGTTCATCGACAGCATCGCCCCGGAACATCTGCGCGGGGTGTATTACGGGGCGCAGAACCTGTCTAACCTGGGGGCGGCGCTGGGGCCGGTGATCTGCGGCTTTGCCCTGGCCCATCTGGTGCCGGTGGCGACTTTCTATCTGTTGATTGCTGCGGTGGTGCTGGCGGCGTTGTTCTATTACCTGGGAGCTCGGCGCTGAGTGTCAGCGATTGGGGAGGTGCTGGAGCCTGCAGAAGCACAGCTACCTCCCTGGGTATTACCGCCGCTATGAGAAAAGGTCGTCCCATTGCCTTCAGTCGTTGCAGCAGCTTTGCCATCAATACTGCGGAACGTCGGCCTTGATTTTTATGCAAGGAACATCTGGAGACAGATAAGGCTTGATAAACTCAGCCACTTTTTCTTTTTGTTTACGCTTGCAAAAAATATTAATACCTCCTTTGGTTATATGATCCTCCCCCTCTTGGATCACACTGTATTTCAAATCAACAATCTCTCTATTGATCACAACGGCAAGCTGAGTAAGTTCTTTCCACTCAAATGCGTAGTGGTGGTAGTGAGTATGCAACTCTCGGTAATTCTTCGAACACGCCATCGACAAATACGTCAAACCTATCCCGCCGGGGCCTATCAGTGCCCCGAGCAGGAGCGAAGGGTCTATAGTTGCCAAAAAAAGAAAAATAATTGCCGTCACCCCAGCCAGCCACTTCAAAAATGTGAGCGCCCATTCCGGAAAGTCTTTCCACTTACAGTGCTCAAATCCAGACCTAGTAAAGCGAAAGGCAAAGTTCATACGCTGATGAGTCATAGATGAAATCACCGACAACATAATAACGCCAAAAACGATACAGGATAATGTTCGCCAAGGCTGATCCATCTCCTCATACACAGAGTACATAATGAATGCACATCCCAGTATGAAAATAGCCATGAACAAAAACATGCCATTAGCCACAAATATATTGTAATTCCGCGCCTTAATCGTCCACGACATCAACTCAGGCTCATGCGCAAATTTCCACTCCAGCTGCGGCGGTAGCTCAAGGGGCTTATTAAAAATAAACATGTTTAGACTCAACCATCGCTTGAATTGGGGACTGACAACTTCAACAGCTTGCTGCACGGGCTATAGATCACAACACGGTCTTTTTCCCGCAACTCCCCGCTTACGGCAGCATTGACTCGATCAGCTTCACTCGCCGCCCACTTCAGTGCCAACCGGAACATGTAACTGTGACCGCTTGAACCCTGCCACACACCGGACGGATATTTGACCTCCATCTCAAGAAGCGGGTTATCCGTCGGATCATTGACCCAAACCTGCCATAGGCGATGCTGATCCTGCGGGGTGTAAGTGAAGTCGGTTAAGCGCAGGTTGTTGCCCGGAACATTGGGCAACTCTCCCAGTAGTTTCGGATCGACCCAATGGCCATTTAGAAACTGATCGTAAAACCTGTTGTGCTCGAAGTCCGTGAGGTTTTCCTCCAGTGTCCACCGGTTCACGACCGTCGGTTGTAAGGTCAACTCTTTACCGGTCAACGCTGCCGGTACTTGAATCTGCACCCAGAAATCAGTCGCCTTCGTGGCGTACCCATTTGGAGTGTTTGTTCCATCAATCAGTACTGAGCGGAACGTTGACCTTGGCCCTGATAAAAGGAACGTCCGGAGAAAGATAAGGCCTTATGAGCTCCGCTACTTTTTCTTTCTGCTTTCTCCTGCAAAAAACGTTCAGGCTCCAACGGGTTTCAAAGTCATCGCCTTCCATGGTTATTGTGTATTTCAAATCGACTACCTCTCGATTGCTTGCAATGGCAAGCTGCGTAAAATCCCCCCATTTAAATGCATAATTATGGTATCGGGTATGCATTTCCCGGTAATTTTTTGAGTGCGCCATCGAGAGGTACGTCAACCCCATCCCCCCTGGACCTAACAACGCACCCAACAAAAATGAAGGATCGATAGTCGCTATGAAAAGAAAAATTACCGCCGTTATTCCTGCAATCCATTTTAAAAATTTTAAAGCCCACTCTGGGAAATCCTTCCAAACACAATACTCAACTCCAGATTCAGCAATTCGGTAGGCAAAATTCACTCTCTGATGAGTCATAGTTAACGTCACAAACAATGCAATCAAATAAAAAACAATACATGATAATGTTCGCCAAGGCTGCTCCACCCCCTCGTACGCTGAGTAGAGTGCATACGTAACAGTAGCCGACAAAAAAGCCACCCCCACAAACATGCCATTAGCCACAAATGTATTGTAATCACGCGCCCGAATCGTCCACGCCATCAACTCAGGCTCATGCGCAAATTTCCACTCCAGCTGCGGCGGTAGCTCAAGGGGCTTATTAAAAATAAACATGTTTAGACTCAACCATCACTTGAATTGGGGACTGACAACTTCAACAGCTTGCTGCACGGGCTATAGATCACAACACGGTCTTTTTCCCGCAACTCCCCGCTTACGGCAGCGTTGACTCGGTCAGCTTCACTCGCCGCCCATTTCAGTGCCAACCGGAACATGTAACTGTGGCCGCTTGAGCCCTGCCACACACCGGACGGGTATTTAACCTCTAGCTCAAGAAGCGGGTTATCCGTCGGATCATTGATCCAAACTTGCCATAGGCGGTGTTGATCCTGCGGGGCGTAAGTGAAATCGGTTAAGCGCAGGCTGCTGCCCGGAACACTGGGCAACTCTCCCAGTAGCTTCGGATCGACCCAATGGCCATTTAGAAACTGATCGTAAAACCTGTTGTGCTCGAAGTCCGTGAGGTTTTCTTCCAATGTCCACCGGTTCACGACCGTCGGTTGTAGGGTCAACTCTTTACCCGCCAACGCTACCGGCACTTGAATCTGCACCCAGAAGCCCAGCCACCTCCTGAGAGCACGCTCACCGTCTTTATAAAAAGCTCTTCCCACTACCGTCGGGCGCTGCAAGGTTTCCAGCAACGCGTGCATCTGCTTGAGATGATTGCCATCGCCTCGCCATTCTGGGATTGACCCGCGCCCCCAACTGCAACGGTACAGCCACAAACGCAGGCCCTCGCGCTTGAAACGGTTGGCGGCCATGGAGACCAGAAAATAGGCAATACCCAGCAGCGCAATAATGATCGTCACTGGCGTCGACATTACCCAGGAGAAACCCAACCAATAGCCGAGGCCTGCACCGATAGTTTGTATGCCTGCAACCAGGGCCATTAGTGAGACGACACCAAGCTTCGTCCAAAGTAGTGAGCTTTCTATCTCACTAGCGGCATTGCCTGCGTCTTCGAAGATCTGCCAGGCCTCAAGACCTGCCGCAACAGCCCCCAAAGCAGCCCACGTCACAGTGCGTAAAATCAGACCTTTCGACACCGTAGCAAGCTCGTTTGCCGCCGCAGCTTGGGCGCTCCCTGCGGAGGCAGCTTTGTACTTTGCAATCCATGCCGAGTAGCTTGCCTGGGCAACTTTCAGCGTTTCATCGCTCAACTTCCCAACCATCCCCCCCGCCCGACTCCAAGCCGGCCCAACCCACAACGCCGCCAGCGCATTCCCCGCATACGCCGCATTCGCCCCCATCACCCGCCATTCATCCGCAGTGAACTGCCCGTCGTTTTGCGCCTGTTGGGCACTGCTCCACAGGTTCCACGCGTTCAGGCCCACCAGCACCGTCGGCAGGGCACTGCCGAGGTTCTGCGCCATCCAGGCTTTGGTCCGCGTCAGGTATTCACGTGTGCCCAGCAGTTTCAGTTGTGCCGTCACTTCGTTCTGGCCGAGGTTTTCGAACCAGTGGTTGATTTGCCACAGGCTGACTTCCAGGCGGGTGCTGCCCGAGGCTTTGGCGATGATCTGGATCGGGCGTTCGAGGAACCGCGCTTGCCGCTGTTGTTCAAGGATCTGCAGCGATCGACGCGCGGCGCGCTGGTCGTACACCTGTCCGGGGGTGTGCAGCACACGTTTGACGCCAGCGATCTGGTTATTCAGGGCTTGCACGTGCAGCAACCAGGCTTGGAACGCACGCGGGTAGGCGGGGTTGAACAGCAGTTGGGTGGTGCTGGCGATTTCCGTGGAGATCAGTACCTGGGTCGCGACGAGTGCAAACGCCGTGTGCTGTTTCATCGCCGGCAGCAGCAGGCCGCTCAGGCCATGCCAGGCCTCACGGGCCTGGTGGTTGGCGACCTCGATCAGGCTGCTCATGGCCTCGCGGGTGACACTGCTCACGGCCTGGTACAGCCGGCTGTTGCGCACGCTTTCGAGGTCGAACACCGATTTCAGTTCATTGACGCGGGTGGTCATGCTGGTGGCGTCGCCCGACGAAGACGGCGTCAGCGCCCCGCTGCTGCCATCGCCTTGACGGCCCTGGTCGTCAAGGGTGCCGTAGGTGGTGAAGTTGTGCGACAGGGTGCGGATCAGGCTGGCCAGTTCCGCGTTGAAGTTGAACAGTGCCAGGCCAAACAGGGTGCTCGGGCGCTCGGCCTGCTGGCACAGCCACTGTTGCCCTTGCTGGCCATTGCCGAGCAAGGTGTAGAGCATGTGCGCGGTTTCCAGCAACTGGCGGGCCTGCTCGCGATTGCAGGTGTCGTGGTACACCGCTTCGGCGCTGGGGCTGAGGCGATTGAGCCAGGTGAGCAGGTCGGCTTCGCTGCGCTGGCAATGCGCTTGCAGTTGTTGCGCCTCGACGCGGACCTCGCTCAGGTAACGACGCAGGTCATCAAAGCGCACGTCTTCGCGCCATAAGCGCTTGGCGTTCCATTCTTCCAGGGCGGCTTGCCAATCCGCGTGGGCCGGCAGATGCCCCCAAGTCTGCTTGAAGCGGGCCTGGGCGGCGCTGACTTCCTTGGCCGCGCCCATCATCACCAGCTGTTCCTCCTCGGCCGGGACCATGTCCTTGGCGCGTTCAAGCTCGTCAAAGGTGCCCAGCAGGCGGTACAGGTCGTCGCTGTAGGCCTGGCGCTGCAGCGGGTCGTGCAGGGTTTCGGGGATAAAGGCTTCGGTATCGAAACCACACAAGCGCTCGACGGCCAGGGCGCTTTCCAGGCTGGCTTGGTGCACGCTGTCGAACGCCTGCTGTTCCTGCAGGCGACCGGAGAGGTTCATGCTCAGGTCGTCGATCAGGGCCAACGGGTCGTCCAGGGCGATGTACAGCGCGGTGTCTTGCTCAGGCACCCGGCCGCGCACCAAGGCTTCTTCGAAGGCCGGTTTATACGGCTGGCCCGGCGCGCCGGCGATGGTCGGCAACAGTGTGCTGGTGAAGGTTGGTGCGCTGGCGCCGAACACGTAAATGTCCGCGACACTGTTGCCCAATCCGGTCAACTTGCCGCCGTGCTCGGTTTTGCCGTTGGCACAATAGGCCGGCAGATCAAGGGCGCGCATCCACCGGCTTTGGGCAGCAGGGTTGCTGCGCATCAGTTCGCACATCCGCCAGGTCCATTGCACTGGCGAGTAGGCGATGCGCAGTTGGCTGCGCCGCGGGTACAGCAGGTACGGCTGGGTTTCGCCCGGGTTGTGGCGGGCATCCTGATACAGCTGGGCGTCGGTCCACAGGTGGCGGGTGAAACGCTCTGCGCTGACCTGGTATTCATGGAAGGTCTGGTCGCTGTTGTTCCACACATACAGCCAGCCATCGCGCAACTGGCGCAGGGTGTAGCTGCGGGTATGCAGTTCCGGCAGTTTGCCTGTCCAGCCCTTGGGCAGCGGGTTGGGCCCTTGGTTGCTGCCTTTGCTGTGCGGTGATTCGTCCAGTGCATAGCGCACCGGGAAAATCGACACGTCGGGGTGGCGGAAGGCGCATTTACCGATGCCCAGCGGCGCGTTGGTGAATTCCTGGTTGCGCCGGGCCTGGTTCAGTTCGGCTTCTGTTACGGGCGGGTACATAGCGCTTCCTTGTTGACGATTTGCGGGACGGGCTGAGCAAAGCCAACGGAAACGCTACAGGGTGCAAAAAAAAATTGATGTCAGACGCGTCTGAAAATGCTCTCGGTGGGAGCGGGCTTGCCCCGCGATAGCGATCGTTCAGCCACACCGTATCGCGGGGCAAGCCCGCTCCCACTTGGAAATAAAGACTCTGTAGAAGCGGGCACTGCGGTGAATGGCACGGTCTTCGTCCGTGTTCGCAAGGCACGCCGCTCCTCCAACCTGCGACGCTCTGCCACTGCTACCATGGTCGGCGCTGACGAAGCGTCAACGGCGTGCCAGACTGATTGATCGAGGTTCGCTGCATTTTTCTGTTTCGGAGTTGTCATGTCGCTGTCCAGTGGGCTGATCGCTATGGTCGCCCTGGCCTATATGGCCATCATGTTCGCTATCGCATTCTATGGTGACCGCCGTAAAACGCCGCTGCCACCGCGTCTGCGCGCATGGGTGTACAGCCTGTCGCTGGCGGTGTACTGCACCAGCTGGACCTTCTTCGGCGCTGTTGGCCAGTCCGCCGAACAACTCTGGGCGTTCCTGCCGATCTATTTAGGCCCGGTGCTGTTGTTGCTGTTCGCGCCCTGGGTCTTGCAGAAGATGGTGCTGATCAGCAAGCAGGAGAACATCACCTCGATTGCCGACTTCATCGCTGCCCGTTACGGCAAGTCGCAATCACTGGCGGTGGTGGTGGCGCTGATCTGCCTGGTCGGTGTGCTGCCCTATATCGCTTTGCAGCTCAAAGGCATTGTGCTCGGCGTCAACCTGCTGATCGGTGCCAGCGCCGACGCCACTGGCAGCCGCGTTCAAGACACGGCATTGGTGGTGTCGCTGGTGCTGGCGCTGTTCTCGATTGTGTTTGGTACCCGCAGCCTGGACGTGACCGAGCACCACCGCGGTATGGTGCTGGCGATTGCTTTCGAATCGCTGGTCAAGCTGTTGGCGTTTCTGGCCGTTGGCGCCTTCATTACCTTCGGCCTGTATAACGGATTCGAAGACCTGTTCAGCAAAGCGCATCTGGCACCACGCCTGGAAGGTTTCTGGAAAGAGACCATCAATTGGCCGTCGATGATTGTGCAGACTGGCGTGGCGATGATGGCGATTATCTGTCTGCCGCGTCAGTTCCATGTCACCGTGGTAGAGAACATCGAGCCACAGGATCTGCGCCTGGCCCGCTGGGTGTTTCCGACCTATCTGATTCTGGCAGCACTGTTTGTGGTGCCCATTGCCCTGGCCGGGCAGATGCTCTTGCCGGGCGTCATCCCGGACTCTTACGTCATCAGCCTGCCGCTGGCTGAGGCCCATCCGGCGCTGGCCTTGCTGGCATTCATTGGCGGTGCCTCGGCCGCTACCGGCATGGTGATTGTTGAGGCGGTGGCGCTGTCGACCATGGTTTCCAACGACATGTTGCTGCCATGGTTGCTGCGACGCAACAACGCCGAGCGGCCGTTCGAAGTGTTCCGCCACTGGATGCTCTCGGTACGCCGGGTGACCATCGTGGTGATTTTGCTGCTGGCTTATGTCAGCTACCGCCTGCTTGGCTCTACCGCCAGCCTGGCCACCATTGGCCAGGTCGCCTTTGCTGCGGTTACCCAGTTGACCCCGGCCATGCTCGGCGCACTGTACTGGAAACAGGCCAACCGCCGTGGCGTGTTTGCCGGTCTGGCGGCCGGCATCTTCCTGTGGTTCTACACCCTGGTGCTGCCGATTGCCGCCCACAGCGTTGGCTGGTCACTGGACCTGTTCCCGGGCCTGGCCTGGCTGCACGGCAACCCGCTGGACTTGCCAATCACCCCGCTGACCCAGGGCGTTGTACTGTCACTGGCGGGCAACTTCACCCTGTTCGCCTGGGTCTCGATCCTGTCGCGCACCCGAGTCTCCGAACACTGGCAAGCCGGCCGTTTCATTGGCCAACAAACCAGCGCCCGACCCAACAGCCGCTCATTGCTGGCGGTGCAGATCGAAGACCTGCTTGAACTGGCCGCCCGCTTTGTCGGGGAAGAACGCGCTCGGCAAAGTTTCATCCGCTTTGCCTATCGACAAGGCAAAGGCTTCAACCCCAACCAGAACGCTGACGGTGACTGGATCGAACACACCGAACGCTTGCTCGCCGGTGTCCTCGGCGCTTCTTCGACGCGTGCGGTGGTCAAGGCGGCGATCGAAGGCCGCGACATGCAGCTGGAAGACGTGGTGCGCATCGCCGACGAAGCCTCGGAAGTGCTGCAGTTCAACCGCGCCCTGTTGCAAGGCGCGATCGAGAACATCAGCCAGGGCATCAGTGTGGTCGACCAGAACCTGCACCTGGTGGCGTGGAACCGTCGTTATCTGGAGCTGTTCAATTACCCGGATGGCTTGATCAGCGTTGGCCGCCCGATTGCCGACATCATCCGCTACAACGCCGAACGCGGCCTGTGCGGACCGGGCGAAGCCCAGGTGCATGTGGCGCGCCGTCTGCACTGGATGCGCCAGGGCCGCGCCCACACTTCTGAGCGACTGTTCCCCAACGGCCGGGTGATCGAACTGATCGGCAACCCCATGCCCGGCGGTGGTTTCGTGATGAGCTTCACCGACATCACCCCGTTCCGCGAAGCCGAACAAGCGCTCAAGGATGCCAACGAGGGCCTCGAACAGCGGGTTGCTGAACGTACCCAGGAACTGTCGCAGCTGAACCAGGCACTAACCGAAGCCAAGAGCCACGCCGAGGCCGCCAACCAATCGAAAACCCGCTTCCTGGCGGCCGTCAGCCATGACTTGATGCAACCGCTGAACGCTGCCCGGCTGTTCTCCGCCGCCCTCTCGCACCAGGGCGACGGGCTTTCGGCCGACGCCCAGCAACTGGTCCAGCACCTGGACAGCTCGCTGCGTTCTGCCGAAGAACTGATCAGCGACCTGCTCGACATCTCGCGCCTGGAAAACGGCAAGATCACCCCTGATCCAAAGCCCTTCGCCCTTAACGAGCTGTTCGACACCCTGGGCGCCGAATTCAAGGTGCTGGCCCAGCAACAGGGCCTGGACTTCCGTGTGCGTGGCAGCCGTTTGCGGGTGCACAGCGACATGAAGCTGCTGCGGCGGATTTTGCAGAACTTCCTCACCAACGCTTTCCGCTATGGCAAAAGCCCGATCCTCCTGGGCGTACGCCGCACCCAGGGCAAGCTGTGGCTGGAAGTCTGGGACCGTGGCCCGGGCATTGCCGATGACAAGCTGCAGGTGATCTTCGAAGAATTCAAACGCCTGGACAGCCACCAGACCCGTGCCGAAAAAGGCCTGGGCCTGGGCCTGGCGATCGCCGATGGCTTGTGCCGGGTACTCGGTCACTCACTGGAAGTGCGCTCCTGGCCCGGCAAAGGCAGCGTGTTCCGTGTCAGCGTGCCGCTGGCCACCGCCCCGGCCGCCGTGGCCGCAACGCCTGCCGAACAAGCCGGTCAGCCGCTGGCGGGCATGCAGGTGCTGTGTGTCGATAACGAAGACAGCATCCTGATCGGCATGAACAGCCTGCTCAGTCGCTGGGGTTGCCAGGTCTGGACCGCGCGCAATCAACAAGAGTGCGATGCCTTGCTGAACAAGGGCATGCGCCCTCACCTGGCCTTGGTGGATTACCATCTGGACGATGGCGAAACCGGTACCGAGTTGATGGCCTGGCTACGCACCCGCCTGGGCGAGCCGGTTCCCGGCGTGGTAATCAGTGCCGACGGCCGTAGCGAAACCGTGGCCCAGGTGCACGCCGCCGGCCTCGACTTTCTGGCCAAGCCGGTCAAGCCGGCCGCCTTGCGCGCCCTGCTCAATCGGCATCTGAGCCTGGTCCAGTAAGGGCGCTGGCGGCCAGCGGGTCGCCTTCGCTCATTGCGCGCTCAAGCAAATCGGCCGGCAGACTCTTGCTGGCCCTGGCCCCCAACAACTTGAGCTGCTCGCTACGGCTGATCAGGTTGCCACGCCCTTCACACAGCTTATTGCGCGCTGCACTGTAGGCTTTATCGACCTGCTGCAAACGGCTACCCAGTTCGTCCAGGTCCTGGATGAACAGCACGAACTTGTCGTAGAGCCAGCCCGCACGCTCGGCGATTTCCCGGGCGTTCTGGCTCTGGCGCTCCTGTTTCCACAAGCTGTCGATCACCCTTAGCGTGGCAAGCAAGGTGGTCGGGCTGACAATCACGATTTGCCGGTCAAAGGCTTCCTGAAACAGGTTCGGCTCGGCCTGCAGCGCTGCCGAGAACGCCGCCTCGATCGGTACGAAGAGGAGGACGAAATCGAGGCTGTGCAAGCCTTCCAGGCGGTTGTAATCCTTGCCCGACAATCCTTTGACATGATTACGCAGCGACAGCACATGCTGCTTCAGTGCCGCCTGGGCAATTTCACTGTCATCGGCGGCAACATACTGCTGATAGGCCGTCAGGCTGACCTTGGAATCGACGACCACCTGTTTATCGCCAGGCAACATAATCAGCACGTCTGGCTGGAAGCGCTCACCGTCGGCGCTCTTGAGACTGACCTGGGTCTGGTATTCGCGGCCCTTCTCCAGGCCTGCATGCTCCAGCACACGCTCCAGAATCAGCTCACCCCAGTTACCTTGGGTTTTCTGGCCTTTCAGCGCCTGGGTCAGGTTGGTCGCTTCATCGCTCAGGCGCAGGTTCAGTTGCTGCAGGCGCTCCAGCTCCTTGGCCAACGAGAAACGCTCCCTGGCCTCTTGCTGGTAGCTGTCTTCAACACGCTTTTCAAATGCCTGAATGCGCTCTTTGAGCGGGTCAAGCAGTTGCCCCAGATGCTGCTGGCTGGTCTGGGCGAAACGCTGCTCGCGCTCATCAAAGATTTTCGTCGCCATTTCGGCGAACTGGGCGCGCAGCTCGTCACGCGAGCCTTGCAGGTCATCCAGACGCTGCTGATGACTGTCTTGCTGCTCGCGCAGCTCGGCACTCAGGGCTGCACTCTGTGCATCCAGACGCCGCAATTCAGCCTCGCGCGCCGTACGCTCGAGCTGCCAGGCATGCGCGGCATCGCGGGCATTGTCGCGGTCGATATGCAACAGCTCCAGTTCACGCGCCTGTGCTGCCAGCGTGGCTTGCTTGGCGGCATTGGCCTGGCTCAGGTCGCTGATTTCGTCGCGACTGGCATCGAGTTGGGCGAGCACACCCTCTTGAGCCATCTGCGCGCTGCTCAGGCGCTCCTCAAGCAACGCGGCCTGCGCCTCACGGGCGGCCAGGCGCCGTTGCTGTTGAAACACCCAGCCCAGGGTTGGCACTGCGGCCACCACCATGCCCAGCACAATGCTGGTCAGATCAAACGCTATTGCCACCCCAATTCCCCCGGCTCCATTCAACGCCTGAGCTTATCAGCCTTGTCAGCTTGCTGCAGTCAGGCGTCGGGCAGTTGCTTGAGCAAACGTCGCGCTTCCTGCGAGCCCTGCGACGCTGCCAGCTCCAGCCAGTAGCGGGCTTGTTCGGGCTCATTGATCTGCGCTTGAGCGCATAGCCGACCGTATTCGAGTTGGGCACGCCGGTCGCCGGCACGGGCAGCCTGACGCAACAGGTCGTGACCGATACGCCGGTCGCGGGCATTGCCACAGTCACGACAGAGCATCTGCCCAAGACGGCTTTGCGCAACCACCACACCCTGACGCGCAGGTTGCTTGAGCAGGCGCCCGGCAAAATGTTTGACGTTAGGGTTGTCGCCCAGCCGAGGGCTATCGAGCAGCCACAAGGCTACTTTCAACGAAAAGCGCTTGGGCTCGGGCAAAGGGGGTGGTGTGGAAGAAATTGCAGGAATTTTGGCGCGGAACTTCATAACCAACAGCGAAGGCAACTCGAGAGGCGCGCCACTCTACTCCTTTTTTCGACCAATGGCCCGAGTTGGGCCGATACTTTTTTCAAAATATTTCAGCTTTTTTTGTTGACCTCGATGACGGAAATTTTCTCCACCAGAAGTCTGTTCGACGATTGTCGGACACATCGGAAAAACCTAGCACGCCCGTCCTAGAGCAAGCGCTCGGGACAATCCACAGAAGCTGTGGATAACTCGGTGGACAACCCCCTCCAAGACCCCGCAAACCCCCATAGAATGGGGCTCCGGCTCAAACTGTCGATTTTTTCACCAGCTAAAATAAGTGTTTTTTTTCATTGACTTAAGACCTCAGCCAAGTCATCGACAGCCTAACCAGGGAGTGTTGCAGGGCTGTAACATCGATTGCGCCAAGTGTGTACAACCGCCCCAAAGGAAGGCACTTCGTTGCACGAATTTGGCACGTTCCCTGCGTTTCCCTCCTGCGCAGGCCCTTCCCAACCCGGGAAAAACACGAGATACTGGCCGGCTCCTCGAACGACAAGTCAGCATTCCTTGCCAACTGATGGCTTGTGCTGTAGTCTTGCCGCCGTTAGTACCAAGCTGAAAGTCAATTCTGGCCAAAGCAGTCCTTACAGCGCCCTGCTCCACCTTGGAACAGCGCCTGTTGAAACCAGGACCGGCCCACTTGATGGCTCCCACGTAAATCACTTCTTACGCTGACCGAGCCAACCTGCAGAATGATCAGGATCTTCACCCCGTGGCATAGAACCTCGACCCGGCGTGTTGCCTGTCCTCCGACGTACCTACCAGTCAGCCCCAGCGCCACCTATAAATGCGCCCAAAACTGGCTGCCCTGTTCCAGTCAGGTTCTTCGCCACGGCTAAATCCGGGCGTTACTGGAACGTTTTAAGTGTGCACGGATCGAATCCGTGTCTATTGCAGGAACATCTAATAACTATGACTCACTCTATCCATACTCAGGCTGCGATTCGCACCCTTTCCCAGGCATTTGCCCCATTGAACTGCTTGATCCTGGCGTCGCGCAAAGGCGGCTTCAGCTTCACCCTGGTCAACGAGCACGGCATTGCCCGTCACAGCGAGCGACTGTACCCCGAGCAGTACAGCCAATCCGAGCCGCTTCAAGCGGTCATCGAGCGCACCCGTCAGGCCCTGACCGCCTGATCGCGCTTCGCTGCAACAGCTCAAGCCCCGCCACTGTGCGGGGCTTTTTATTACCTGTGTTCGAGCCGATTCACAGTCACTGTGGGAGCGGCCTTGCGCCGCGAAAGGGACAGCCCACTAAGCCAAAGCTAATCACTCCACGGCATATGATTTATAACTAAAAGCCGCAAATGTTTTAAAAACAGCCCTTTACAGCGCGAAGATGACACTACACTTCAACTCAAGCGGCCAGCACCGCTTCCGGCGGACCTGACCGACTCTCCAGCTGCCAAGCTCCAGCGTCCGCCGGTCAAATTCAAGTTCGAGGGTGTTATGGGTATCGCCGCGAGCGAGTTAAGCCAATTTGTCATCCGCCCGACCCTGATCTACCTGGGCCGCCACTGCGCAAGCGCCGAAGCTTTGTTGCTCGGTGTTGCAGCCAGCCAGTCAGCACTAGGCTCTGCCCTGCATGATCGACGCGGCCACGGGCTGTACCGAATTGGCGAGTTGCGCCACCAAAGTATCTGGGACCAATTTCTGGCCCGTGACCCGGAACTGGCCAGCCTGGTGCGCGGCCTGGCCAGCCAGCACGCCTTCCTCAGCGGCCCGCACCTGGAACTGACCGTCAACCTGCGCTACGCCACGGCCATCGCCTGGATGCTGATCGAAGAACAAGCCCCGCAACTCCCCGATGCCGACGATCTGCTCGGTCTGGCACGTATCTGGCGCCAGACTTTCCAACCTCAGGGACGCCTGCGCGATTTCACTTGCGCCTGGCAAACCTGCATCGCCCCTGTGACTCTTCAGGCCTGCTGATAGTCACTGAAACCCACATTCGGAAAACTCCTACCAATCTGGTTGGATTGTCCTACAAAACCGCTCTATCTCCTGCGATACAGCCTATAGCGCTGCGGGCGAAATGTTGGTAATTTTCGCCCCGGAGATCCCAAGGAGTTCTAATAATGAAAAAAGTAATGCTCAAATCGTCTCTCGGCCTCGCCATCACTCTTGCCTCGACTCAACTGTTCGCCAGCGGCTTTGCCCTTAACGAACAAAGCGTCAGCGGCATGGGCACAGGTTTCGCGGGGCGTTCGTCTTCTGCCGATGATGCCAGCACCGTATTCGGCAACCCTGCCGGTATGTCGCGCCTGAAACGTGAACAGGTTACCGTTGGTGGCGCAGCCGTGATTGCCAAGTCCGACATCTCCGGTGGCGGCTTCCCAGGCGGCACTACCGATGGCGACATGGTGCCTTTCGTGGGCGTGCCTATGGGTTACTACGTCAAGCCGCTGGATGACAACTGGAGCGTCGGCTTCGGTGTCTACGTCCCATTCGGCCTGGTAACCGACTACGAAAGCACTGCTGCCAGCCGCTACTACGGCAAGAAAAGCTACGTTGAAGTCGTCACCTTCCAGCCAACCGTCAGCTACGCCTTCAACGACAAGGTGTCGATCGGTTTCGGCCCGACCATCAACAAGATCAAGGGCGAGCTGAGCTCCAACACCATCAACCCCTTCACCCCGGGTTCCAATGATGGTGAAGTGAAGATCAAAGGTGACGATACCGCCGTTGGTTACAACATCGGTGTGCTCGTCCAGGCCACCGACAAAACCCGCGTCGGCCTGACCTACCACTCGATGGTCGATTACAAGCTCGAAGGTAACACCAAGATCAACAACGCCCTGATCGGCCCGTTCAGCGGCAGCAAGTTCGACGCTGAGCTGAAGATCAAAACCCCAGAGTCGGTCGACATGTCGGTCACCCACGAGCTGGATGATCAGTGGACCCTCTACGCGGGCAGCACCTGGACTCGCTGGAGCCGCCTGGAAGCGATCACGGTAAACAACGATGTGCCTGCGCCACTGAATCCTCAGTTCGGCACCATCAGCGAAGACCAGAACTGGCACGACACCTGGGCTCACGCCATCGGTGCTTCGTACAAGCTGAACAAAGAGTGGGTACTGCGCACCGGTTTCACCGTCGACCAGTCGCCAACCAACAACCACGACCGTTCGCCACGCATTCCAACTGGCGACCGCAAGGTCATCAGCTTCGGTGCCGGCTACAGCCCGAACGAAGACATGACCATCGACCTGGCCTACTCCTACCTGTGGGAAGAAGACACCAAGGTCAACCTGGCCAGCCAAACCAAGGGCACCTACAAGGCCAAGTACGAGAACAGCGCTCACGGCCTGGGTGCGTCGCTCACCTACCGCTTCTGATTCAACGCTGGCAACACAAAAAACCGCCGATATCGGCGGTTTTTTTATATGCGGATGTCAGGGCTGCGAAGCAATGGCTTTCTCGATCGCGGCGGTAAACTCAGGGTCGTCCGGCTTGGTCAGGCTGGAAAAACTGGCAACCACCTTGCCCTGGCGATCGACCACATACTTGTAGAAGTTCCACTTCGGCGCGCTGCTCTGGTCGGCGAGCTTCTTGAACAGTGGAATGGCGTCACTGCCCCGCACCGGCTGGGCCTTGGTCATGGTGAAGGTTACGCCGTAGTTGGCATAACACACCTTGGCAGTTTTTTCGGCGTCAGTGTCCTCTTGCTTGAAGTCATTGGACGGCACCCCAAGCATTTCCAGACCCTGCTCATGATAAGCCTTGTAGACACTTTCCAGGCCTTCGAACTGAGGCGCGAAACCGCAATAGCTGGCGGTATTGACCACCACCAGCGGCTTACCGGCAAAGCGTTTGCACAGGTCGAGCTGCTCCTTGCCCCGCAGTTCCGGCAGGCTGCCTTGCGTTTCATACAGCGCTGGACACCCAGCCGCCTGCGCGCCTGCCGCAGCCATCAGGGTGAACAGCGGAACCAATATCCAGCGTGTGCGCATTGTTGTCTCTCCTTTGAGCCGGCATCTGCCATTGAGGATACGCTTAGCACACGCCCATGCCCAACTGCATCAACGCCAGGCCGCCCTCTTGCCAGCCCCACCACACCAGCAGCAGTAGCAGCAGTGCGGCCAGGGCCAGCAGCCCGCGCAGCGCCACGCGGCTCATGCCGCTTGCGCCTGCAAGCGCGCCACCGGACGCTCCCGCACCGGCCAGTTAAGCGCTGCGGCCAACAGGCTGAGCAGGATCGAGATCTGCCAGACCAGGTCGTAGTTGCCGGTCTGGTCGTACACCACGCCACCCAGCCAACCGCCCAGAAATGCCCCCAATTGATGGAACAGGAACACGATACCGCCGAGCATCGACAGGTTGCGCACGCCGAACAGCGTGGCGACTGTACCGTTGGTCAGCGGCACGGTCGACAGCCACAGCAAGCCCATGGCAATGCCGAACAGGTAAGCGCTGAACTGTGTCACCGGCGCCCACAGGAACAACACAATCACTACCGCGCGCAACAGATAAAGCGCCGTCAGCAGGCGCGGCTTGGACATCCGCCCGCCCAGCCAACCTGCGGTGTAGGTGCCGACAATATTGAACAGCCCCACCAAGGCCAGCACCGTGGTACCAATGGTGGCCGGCAGGTGCTGATCGACCAAGTAGGCCGGTAGGTGGACACCGATGAACACCACCTGGAAACCACAAACGAAAAAGCCCAGCGCCAGCAGCCAGAAGCCGGAATGCGAACAGGCTTCACGCAGCGCCTGACCAAGGCTCTGCTCGGCACCGTTGCTCGGCAGTGGACGGTCTTTCAACAAGCTCACCATCGGCACAATGAACGCCACCAGCAAGCCCAGCACCAGCAAGGCCGCCGACCAGCCCAGCCAACCAATCAGGCCAAGGGTGCCCGGCAACATGGCGAACTGACCGAACGACCCCGCCGCGCTGGCAATACCCATGGCCATGCTGCGTTTCTCCGCCGGTACCGCGCGGCCAACCACACCGAGAATCACCGAAAACGAGGTGCCGGACAGGCCAATACCAATCAACAAGCCAGCGCTCAATGACAGGGTGAGCGCCGAATCGGACATGCCCATCAGCACCAGCCCGGTGGCGTAGAGAATGCCGCCGACCATCACTACTTTCGCCGCGCCCAGGCGATCAGCCAGGGCTCCGGCAAAGGGTTGCGCCAGGCCCCAGATCAGGTTCTGCAAGGCTATGGCGAAGGCGAACACTTCACGCCCCCAGCCAAACTCGGCACTCATCGGCGCCAGAAACAGGCCGAAGCCATGCCGCACGCCCAGCGACAGCGCCAGAATCAACGCTGCGCCGAGGAGAATCCACCCACTGGTTCGCCATACCGATGTCATTATTGTTTTCTCCACAGCACCGCAAGGTTATGCGGGTATATACCCGCTTTAGGTCGGAAAAAGCTCAAGCAAGCAGCTCCAGCAAACGCACCAGCTCATCACGCTGGCCTTCACCCAAGGTGTCGATCAAACTGATCTGCGCCTTTTCCCACGCTGGCTCTGCCAGGCACAGACGTTCATGGCCCTGCGCTGTCAGCAATACCAGACGATTACGCAAATCACGGCCTTCGGCTAAGGCCACCAGCCCTTCAGCTTCCAGCACCCGCAGGTTACGCCCCAGGGTACTGCGATCCAGCCCCATGGCCTCGGCCAGGGTGGAAATGCTCGGCTGATCGAGGCGGCGCAAATGACGCAACAGGGAAAACTGCGCGACGTTGATCCCGAAGCCTTCGAGGGCCTCGTCGTAATGTCGGCTAACCCCACGGGCCGCTCGACGCAGGTGGGTGCAGATGCATTCGCTGGTCAACATGAATACGTGTATATACCCGCATCTATTCAGGTGCAAGCATTTCCTGCTCGACTACAACGCCAGACTTAGCAACACCGCCAACTCCAGCAACTCCAGTAACGCGCCAGCAGTATCGCCGGTGGTTCCGCCCAGTCGACGCATCATCAAGCGACGCAAGCAGAAAAACACGACGCCCGCCGCAGCCAGCACATACAGACCTTGCGGGCCTGTCAGGCCCAAACACAGCACGCCACTGGCCAGCAGTACCCACCAGCCACTGCGTCGCGGCAGATGCTCGGCCAGCGCCTGTCCCAATCCACCTGCGCGCACATACGGTGTGGTGAGAAACAGCCCGAGCATGGCGGTTCGGCCCAAAAGTGGCGCTACCATCAACAACAGCCCTTGGCCACGCTCGACCAACACCAACAAGGCGCAGAACTTGAGCAGCAACACCAGCACCAGAGTCACCACCGCGATCGGCCCGCTGCGTGGGTCTTTCATGATCTGCAGGGTGCGTTCGCGGTCACCGAAGCCGCCTAACCAGGCATCGGCACTGTCGGCCAGGCCATCAAGGTGCAAGGCGCCACTGAGCAGCACCCAGGCACTGAGCAACAGGGCCGTGTGCAACAGCAGCGGGCTGCCGTCGAGTGCGGTATTCAGCCCCCACAGCAGCACGCCAAACACGAATCCCACCGCTGGGTAAAACAGCAGCGAGCGCCCCATCTGCTCGGCTGTCGGCATCCCCGGCAGGCGTACAGGCAGGCTGCTTAGAAATTGCAGGGCTATCCAGAACGCCAGCATCTTAGAGCGCTTCTCGCAGAGTGCCATCGGCCAGCACTTCAAGGCGGCACAGGGCGCCATGGCCGACTTCTACTTGCAGCAGTTGTTCACGCGGCAAGCCCCTGGCACGCGCCAGCAACAGGCGCATCACACCGCCGTGGGTGACCAGCAACACATGCTTGCCGGCATACTCAGCACGCAAGGCGGCAAGTGCCGTCAGTACACGCGCAGAAAAGTCGCTGACCGGCTCTCCCGCTGGCGGGGTGAAGCTGTAGGGGTCAGCCCAGAACTGACCCAATTGCTGCTCGTGGGTGAGCATCAAGTCAGCGGCGCTACGCCCTTCCCACTCACCAAAATGCAACTCTTGCAGCCCGGGCGCCAAGTGCACCGGCAGGCCTCGCTGCTCACCCAGCAACTGGGCAAATCGTGCGCAACGCTGCAACGGGGAACTGACCAAGACCTGCCAGGGCCCGGCCGTGTCCACTGCGGCCTGCATCTGCGCCCAGCCCTTGGCGGTCAGCGCATCATCCAGGCTACCGCGCAGCCCGCCACCAAGTTCGGTTTCGCCGTGGCGCAACAGGTCGATGATCATGCCGGGCGATCCGCCACGGCCGCTTCGGCGAAAGTCGCCATTTGCCCGTGCAGGTCGCAGGCCAGGCGCAGCAACGGCACCGCCAGCGCCGCGCCACTGCCCTCGCCCAGGCGCAAGCCCAGCGCCAGCAGCGGCTCGGCCTGCAACGCGTCCAGCACCCGGCGATGCCCAGGCTCAGCGCCGCAGTGGCCAAACAACAGCCAGTCACGGCAATCCGGGTTGAGGCGCACAGCCACCAACGCAGCGACCGTGCAGATAAAACCATCAACCAGTACCGCGACTCCGGCTTGCGCGCAGCCCAGATAAGCCCCTACCAAGGCGGCGATTTCAAAGCCGCCAAAGCAGAACAAGCGCCGCAACGGGTCATCTGCCAGGCCTGCGTGCAGTGCCAACGCCCGCTCGATAACCTCGGCCTTATGCGCAACCCCTGCGCCATCCAGGCCGGTACCCGGGCCACTGAGTTCGCTGGCCGGGCAGCCCAGCAAGGCACATGCGAGTGCGCTGGCAGCGGTGGTGTTGCCAATGCCCATCTCACCGCCAATGAACAGCCGGGCGCCACAGGCGGCAGCACGCAAGGCAGCGTCTCGCCCGCCCTGCAGCGCCTGCAGGCCCTGCTCACGGGTCATCGCCGGGGCCTTGGCAAAGTTCGCTGTACCGGGCCCCACGCGCAGGTGACGCACACCCGGCAGGTTCAGGTCCGGGTCGATGGTGCCCAGGTCAACGACTTCCAGCTGGGCATTGAGCTGACGCGCCAGCACGCTGATCGCCGCGCCACCGGCGACAAAATTCTGCAGCATCTGCCCGGTGACCGCCTGCGGATAGGCGGAAATGCCTTCGGCCACCACGCCATGGTCACCGGCGAAGATCGCAATGCTGACCTGTTCCACACTGGGCTTGAGTTGCCCCTGCAGTCCGGCAAGTTGCACCGCAAGCGACTCCAGGCGGCCAAGCGAGCCGCTGGGTTTGGTCAATTGTTGCTGACGCGCCAACGCCTGCTGGCGGGCAGCAGGATCGACGGCACGGCAGGCATCAAGCCACCAGGTCTGACTCATGGTGCGGTTCCTTTCAAAGTAAGTGGCAGACCAGCGACCGCCAGCACTACCCGCTGGCAGCGCTCGGCAATGGCCTGGTGCAGCCAGCCGGCTTCATCGACATAGCGACGCGTCAGCTCACCCAGTGGCACCACGCCCAGACCGGTCTCGTTGCTGACCAGAATGATCTCGCCCGGAAGCGTGTCGAGGCACTCGAGCAACGCCGTGCGCTCAGCGAGCAGGCGCTCGGGGTTGTCCAGCATCAGCAGGTTGGTCAGCCACAGGGTCAGGCAGTCAACCAGCAGGCAGCGATCGGCGCTGGCATTGGCGCGCAGCACCTGCGCCAGGGCCAGCGGCTCCTCGATCAGCCCCCAACTGGCCGGGCGACGCTCACGGTGCAGTTGCACCCGGGCATTCATTTCACCGTCCAGCGGCTCGCTGGTGGCGATGTAGGTCACCGGCAAGCCGCTGCGTTCGGCCAATTGCTCGGCCAGGCGGCTCTTGCCGGAACGGGCACCGCCGAGAATCAGATTGAGCATGTCAGTTCAGCCCGCACAGTTGCCGTAGTTGGATGGTATCCAGGTGCTGCTCGACCAGATCAGCCAGGCGTTCGATATCACGCTCACGCAGCGCCTGATAATCAACCTGCTCGACCTCGTGCAAACCCGCCCAGCGCAACAACGCCGCGCACGACTGCGGGCTCTCGAACAGGCCATGCAGGTAGGTCGCCAGAATCTGCCCGTCGGCACTGATGGCGCCATCGCTGCGTCCATCCGCCAGTTGCACCGCAGGCTGCTCCAGCGCCGCGCCCTGCGTCACCCCGGCGTGAATTTCATAACCGCTGATCGGCGCCTGCTCCAACTGCAAGGTACCGGCAACGTTGCGCAGTTGTTTTTGCGCCTCCAACACCGTGACGAAATCGAACAGGCCCAACCCCTCGCTGCTACCGGCCGGACCTTCCAGGCCGAGCGGATCGTCCACTCGCTTGCCGAGCATCTGCAGGCCACCGCAGATCCCCAGGACCTTGCCACCGTAGCGTAGATGGCGAGTGATGGCCTGGTCCCAGCCGCGGGCACGCAACTGCGCCAGATCGCCGCGTACGCTTTTGGAGCCTGGCAAGATGATCAAGTCTGCGGGGGGAATCGAATCACCCGGGCCGATGAACTGCAGGTCGACTTGCGGGTGCAGGCGCAACGGGTCGAAGTCAGTGTGGTTGCTGATGCGTGGCAGTACCGGCACGATCACCTTGAGGGCGCGTGCAACCTTGTCGCCCTGGCGCTGGTCGATACCATCTTCGGCTTCCAGGTGCAGGTCCATCACGTAAGGCAGCACCCCGAGCACTGGTTTGCCGGTACGCGCCTCCAGCCAGTCCAGGCCGGGCTGCAGCAAGGCAATGTCGCCACGGAAACGGTTGATCACAAAACCTTTGACCCGCGCCTGCTCACTGGGCGACAGCAGTTCCAGGGTGCCGACCAGATGGGCGAACACGCCACCGCGGTTGATGTCGGCAACCAGGATCACCGGGCAGTCCACCGCCTCGGCAAAGCCCATGTTGGCGATATCGCCAGCGCGCAGGTTGATCTCTGCGGGTGAGCCTGCCCCTTCCACCATCACCACCGGGTACTGCGCAGCCAGACGCTGGTGCGAGTCCAGCACCGCCTGCATGGCGATAACCTTGTAGTCGTGGTACGCCACGGCATTCATGCTGGTAACGGCACGGCCGTGAACGATGACTTGAGCGCCGGTGTCGCTGTTGGGCTTGAGCAGTACCGGGTTCATGTCGGTGTGCGGCGCCAGCCGCGCTGCCTGGGCCTGAACCGCCTGAGCCCGGCCAATCTCGCCACCGTCGGCAGTCACCGCACTGTTGAGCGCCATGTTCTGCGGTTTGAACGGCACCACTGCCACGCCTTGACGCAGCAACCAGCGGCACAGCGCGGTCACCAGTGTGCTTTTGCCTGCATCGGAGGTGGTGCCCTGCACCATCAGGGTCGTCATGGTGTTTCCTTGCAGTAATCGTTGAGTGCCTGTTCCAGGCGCTGAAAATCCGCATCAGTGGCTGGCAGGCCGAAGCGCAGGCTGGCGGGCTGGCTGAACAGCCGCAGCAGGATGCCGCGCTGGGCCATGAACTCATGCACCTGTGCAGCCTGATCAATCACCCGATACTGGAACAGATCACAGCCCCCCGTCGGGGCAAAGCCGACCCGGCTCAGCAAAGCGGCCAAGCGTTGGCTGGCAGCGGCACAACGAGCGATCTGCTGCTGGTGCGCGGCGTTGTCGAGCAAACACGCCTGGCCCAGCGTTCGCGTCGGCCCGCTGACGGTCCAGGGCCCCAGCAATTCCGCCAGGCGTTGCAACAGCAGCGGCTCCGCCAGCACGAAGCCCAACCGCACCCCGGCCAGGCCGAAGAACTTGCCAAACGAGCGCAGTACGATCAGCCCCGCCTGCTGGGCATGGGCGCCAATGCTGTGCTGCGGGCTGTTGTCCATGAACGCTTCATCGACCAGCAACCAACCGCCGCGCCGCGCCAGACGCTGGTGCCAGCCCAGCAACTGTGCAGCCGGATGCAGGCAACCGGTTGGGTTGTTGGGGTTGACCACCACCAGCACATCAAGGCTGTCGAGCATCTCATCGACCTCCTCACTGCGCAGTTCGAGCACCTGATGCCCGGCACGGCGCCAGCCCTCGGCATGCTCGGCGTAACACGGCGACAGCACGCCCACCGTGCCGCGCGCGCGTAGCTGGGGCAAGGCCTGAATCGCGGCCTGGGAACCGGCGACCGCCAGCAGGTGCTCGACACCGTAATACCCGGCGGCGGCCTGCTCCAGGCCATCGTCGGTCTCGGGCAAGCGCGCCCAGGCACGCAGTGGAATCTCTGGAATGGCAAACGACCACGGGGCAATGCCGCTGGACAGGTCCAGCCATTGCTCCCGGGCAATGCCGTAGTGCTGCACGGCGCGTTGCAGGCGCCCACCGTGTTCAAGCATAGAGTTCAGCCCCCAGGCACATCAGCAGCAACCACAACCACACACCCTGACACACCAGACGCCAGCCACGCTCGATGGCGTCGGCATCCGCCGCCGGACCTTCGCCCAGTTGCGGGCGTTCGTGCAATTCACCGTGGTACACCGCCGGGCCGCCCAGTTCGACACCCAGGGCGCCCGCGCCAGCGGCCATCACCGGCCCGGCATTGGGGCTGTCCCACAGCGGTGCCTGACGGCGCCAGCAGCTCAGGGCCAGTCGGGTCTTGCCGAGCAGAGCGTAGGTCAACGCCACCAGGCGTGCCGGAATGTAGTTGAGCACATCATCGATACGCGCCGCCGCCCAGCCAAAACGCTCGAAGCGCTCGTTACGGTAACCCCACATGGCGTCCAGGGTGTTGCTCAGGCGATAGAGCACCACACCCGGCGCGCCCGCCACGACAAACCAGAACAGCGCTGCAAACACCGCATCGCTGCCGTTCTCCAACACCGATTCGGTGGCGGCGCGTGCCACGGCGGTTTCGTCCAGCTCGCGGGTTTCGCGGCTGACCAGATAGCCCACGCGCTGGCGTGCCTGCTCCAGATCACCGGCACGCAATGCGGCGGCAACCGGGGTCACGTGTTCGCCCAAACTGCGCAGCCCCAGCGCGCAGTACAGCGCCAGAATTTCCACCAGCCAGCCGATGTAGGGCAGCCAGGACAGTAAGGTGGCCAACAAGGTCAGGGGAATCACTGCCAGAAACCAGGCCGTGACGCCGTGGCTGCGCCAGCCACATCCCCCGGCGTTGAAACGCTGCTCCAGGCGCCCGGCCAGACGCCCGAAAGCCACCAACGGATGCCGACGCCGGGGCTCGCCCAGCAGCGCATCCAGCGCTACACCGGCAACGGTCAGCAACGCCACACTCATCAAGACTCTCCCCACTGGTTTTCAAAGAGCATGTCGCTCAGCGGGCGCTCGGCAGCCCAGCCCTCCAGCACCAGCATCGGCGCCGGGTAAAACGCCCGGACCGGGCCCAGGCACAGAATCGCCAGCGGCTTGGCGCCCGCCGGCATGTGCAACAGCTCGGCCAACGCCTGAGGTTCGAACAACGACACCCAGCCCATGCCCAACCCTTCGGCACGCGCCGCCAGCCACAGGTTCTGGATTGCGCAGGACAGCGAAGCGAGGTCCATCTCCGGCAAGGTGCGGCGGCCGAAAATGTGCTTCTCACGGTCATCCATCAAGGCGGCCACCAGCAACTCAGCGCACTCGCTGATGCCTTCGACCTTGAGTTTCATGAACTCATCCGAACGCTCGCCCAACGCCTCGGCCGTGCGCACCCGCTCGGCTTCCACCTGCGCCTGTATACGCTGGCGCAAGGCCTGGTCGGTGATGCGGATAAAACGCCAGGGCTGCATCAGCCCGACACTGGGGGCCTGATGCGCCGCCGCCAGCAGGCGCGCCAGCAGCTCAGGGGCTACCTCGCCCTTGATGAAATGGCGCATGTCGCGGCGTTCGCCGATGGCGCGGTACACCGCGGCGCGCTCGGCATCGCTGAAAGCCTGATCGCTCATGGCGCCAACAGCGCCGCCGCCGCATGGGGGTTGGAAGCAAAGTAGAAATGCACGTAGGACGCCGTCAAGCGGCCCTGACGGTAGACCGCCTCGGCACCGCGCCCGCCATTGGGGCTGTGCCCGCGGGCAATCGGCTGCAACTCGGTGGTGGTCAGCGAATGGTGGTAGGTGTGCCCGCGCAAGGTGCCCTCCGGCAACTCCACCGCTTGCAACGCCAGGGCAGCCAGGCGCTTCTGCATGACCGCCTCGCCTGCCAACAGGCCGAGCAACTCGGCACGCGTACCCGCGACATCGGTGAGGCTCTCCAGCAGGTAGAGCATGCCGCCACACTCTGCCAGCACCGGCTTGCCGGCCTGGTGATGATCGCGAATCGCCGCCAGCATCGAGGTGTTGGCAGCCAGCGCCTGGTGATGCAGCTCCGGATAGCCACCCGGCAGGTACAGGCTGTCGGTCTGCGGCAGCGTACGATCATGCAGCGGTGAAAAGAACTTCAGCTCGGCGCCCATGGCGCGCAGCAGCTCGAGGTTGGCGCCATAGGTAAAGGCAAACGCCTCATCCCGGGCCACAGCGACGGTTACGCCCTCGAGCAAGGGTTCGATGACCTGCACGCTCGGCGCAGCGAAGGCCACAGCCGGCGGCAACGACGACTCGCAACTGGCTGCCAGCGCCGCAGCGGCGGCGTCCAGGCGCACATCCAGATCGTTGAGTTCACTGGCCTGCACCAGGCCCAGGTGGCGGCTTGGCAGCTCGATCCCGGTTTCCCGCGACAGGCCACCGTACCAACGCAGCCCTTCGGTCAGGCTGCCTTCAAGCAACTGCGCATGACGCAAGGTACCGACACGGTTGGCCAGCACGCCTGCAAACGGCAAGTCCGGCTGGTAGCGCGCCAGGCCCAGGGCCAGTGCACCGAAGGTCTGGGCCATGGCGGTCCCGTCAATCACCGCAAGCACAGGCACGGCAAAATGCCGGGCCAGGTCAGCGCTCGATGGCGTGCCGTCGAACAAACCCATGACCCCTTCGATCAGAATCAGATCGGCCTCACCTGCTGCCTCCCAGAGCAGCCGACGGCTTTCCTGCTCACCGACCATCCACAGGTCCAGCTGGTACACCGGGGCGCCGCTGGCCCGTTCTAGGATCATCGGGTCCAGAAAGTCCGGGCCGCACTTGAACACCCGCACCTTGCGCCCGAGATTGCGGTGCAACCGCGCCAGAGCGGCGGTCACGGTGGTCTTGCCCTGACCAGAGGCCGGGGCGGCGATCAGCACCGCCGGGCAGTGGCGCGTGTCACTCATAGCTCAACGCCTTTCTGGGCGCGGATGCCTGCCTGAAAGGCGTGCTTGATCATGCCCATCTCGGTGACGGTGTCGGCCAGTTCGATCATTTCGTCTTTGGCGCCACGCCCGGTGACAATCACGTGCTGCATCGGCGGGCGCGCCTGCAGGTCGCTGAGCACCTGCTCCAGGTCGAGGTAGCCGTGTTTGAGGGCGATGTTCAGTTCATCCAGCACCACAAAGGTAATGGC
The DNA here is from genome assembly GCF_052147955.1 of Pseudomonas sp. NUPR-001. Classification (NCBI taxonomy): domain Bacteria; kingdom Pseudomonadati; phylum Pseudomonadota; class Gammaproteobacteria; order Pseudomonadales; family Pseudomonadaceae; genus Pseudomonas; species Pseudomonas sp. NUPR-001. Next base: position 1,482,560 of record NZ_CP197353.1, on the reverse strand, counting down.
CGGGTCTTGCAGCAGTTGACGCGACACCGCCCAGGCAGCTTCAGCGGCGGCAATATCGCGTTGGCGGTCCTGGGTTTCCCAGGTGAATCCCTCGCCCATCACGTGGTAACGCACCTGCTCTGGAAAGCGCCGGAAGAACAGTTCTTCGCCAGTGCTGTTGCGGCCCTTGATGAACTGCACCACGCCACACTGCATACCGTGGCCCATGGCCCGGGCCAGCATGCCGAAAGCGGAGCTGCTTTTACCTTTGCCATTGCCGCTGAGCACCAGCAGCAAACCGCACTCGTTCGGCGCATTGGCAATACGCTCGTCGATCACCGCCTTCTTGCGCTGCATACGCGCCAGGTGGCGTTCGTCACGCTCATTGGATTCAGTCATCGCAGTCTCCGCATAGCACTATCCGTCAGTTCGCAGCGAGCTTGTCGGCACAGGGCCGTACAGCGTTCGCGGCAAAAAAGACAGTAATAGATGAATGGATAAGGCAGACGGAGAAACGCGCAAGGCTGCGGCATGGGCCGAAGGATACGCGCATCACCCTCCGTGATGCCGTTGGCTGTAACAGGCCGGTCTCCGGGCTTGTGAGCGGGGCCTTGAACACCCAGGGTCGTGCGCCTTCCCGGGGTTCATTACCCAGTGGCCATGCGCGACCTTGACTCACCTACCGTTGCGGGGGCAGCGCCGGACTCGCACGCATTAGCGCAGCCACCGGCTTCCCTGTTTCACCCTGCCAGACCGCAGCCCACAGAGCACCTGAAACAAGTCGCGAAGGTTAGAGGGTTGCACCCGGAGCGTCAATGAAAGGTGCTGCACTGGCCTGGATCAATGGCGTGTTTGTCGGCTTGTGTCACCCTGATATCAGTGATATCAAATAGCCATGATCTGGCTGCACTCAATTACAACGATAAAGGAGAGAACGGCATGCAAGGTCTGATCATCAACAACCCGCGCCTGGAATTCCTGCGCCCGGCGCTGGAGCGCTGGGTTGAATGCATTGACCGACTCAACCAGACCCTGGGCGACAGCGAAGCGCCTTACTGGCACGGCGCTCAAACCAACCTCAGTGTGCTTTGCGCTGCCGCCTGGCAAGCTGAGCTCGTGACCTTGCAACACCACCCGAGTAAAAAGCAGCGCGACGAAGGCGACCGCGAAGGACATTGCGACCTGTACATCGCCAATCGTGAAGAGGCCGCCTACCTGCAAGGCAGCCAGCGCTGGCCGCGTATCGGCCGCCTTGACTTGAGCAACGCCCTGCAGGAAACCGTGTTCGCTGCCCGCCAGGTGGCCGCCCCCAGTCAGCTCAAAGTGGCTGCGCTGTTCGCCAGCCCGTGGAAAGCCGGGCAGCATGCCAGCCCGGAAGAGCTGCAGGACCTGGTTGAAGATCTGCAAAAGCATACGGCTTGCGCCATTGCCTGGTATTTCCCTTATGCCTACCGCAAGCTGCATAACGAGGCGGGGCAGTATTATCCGGGGGTTGCCTTGCTGCTCAAGCAGGCTTGAAATCAGGGCACGATCGCGGGGCAAGCCCGTCCCTACAGGGTAGGAGCGGGCTTGCCCCGCGATTGAGTCTCAACGCTTACGACACAACGTCAAACCGTCCCCAATCGGCAACAGGGAAAGGTCCACCCGCGCATCATCCTTGAGCTGTAGATTCAACGCCTGGATCGCCCGCGTATCGTCACTGTCAGGCTGTTCCTGCAACACCCGCCCGCTCCACAGCGTGTTGTCGAACAGCACCAGCCCACCGCAACGCAGCAAACGCAGCGCCTCTTCCAGATAACCCGGATAATTGGCCTTGTCGGCATCGATGAAGATCAGGTCGTAGCGCTCTGACGGCAGACTCGCCAAGGTCTTCAAGGCAGGCCCCAGGCGCAATTCAATGCGCTGTGCCACCTCCGCCTCACGCCAGTAGCGCCAGGCAATCGCGTTGTAGCTGCCTTCAAGATCACAACACAGCAGTTGCCCCTGCTCCATGGCCTGGGCCATGCACAGCGCGCTGTAGCCGGTGAAGGTACCCACCTCGATGACTCGCTGTGCACCGATCAGGCGTACCAGCAAGGCCAGCAATTGCCCTTGCTCCGGCGCTACCTGCCAGCGCGCCTCGGGCAAGGCCTGGGTTTCCACACGCAAACGCGCCAACAGCGGTGTCTCGCGAACAGACACCGCTTGCAGGTAGTGGTAGAGCGCATCGTCGAGGTATAGCGTTTGTGCCGTCATCGCCTACCTCGCCAGGTCAGGGGTTACGCGCCAGTTGAGGCGGCGCCAGAACGCGCTTGGCGTTGAGGTAGGCTTTGTTCCAGTAGCTGTTGGACAGGTAATCCAGACGCACGGTGCCACCGGCAGACGGGGCATGCACGAAGCGCCCCTCACCCACGTAAATGCCAGCGTGACTGACCTGGGAGCCGCCATTGGTGGCGAAGAACACCAGATCGCCCGACTGCAACGCGGTGCGGTCGATAGTGGGCGCACGCATGCCGATCATTTCACGGGTGGTACGCGGCAGTGAAATACCCGCAGAGTCACGATAGACGTAACCGATCAGGCCGCTGCAATCAAAACCCGAATCGGGGGTATTGCCACCCCAGCGATAAGGCGTACCGACCAGACCCAGGGCCTGAAACAGCACATCTTCAGCAACGGGAGAGAAATACACTTGAGGCGCCATGACCACCGGTTTAACCACTTTGGCGGGTTTCGGGGCATGACTGGAGCAGGCACCGAGCAGTGCCAGCAGGGAAAGTAGAGCGAAGCGCGCCTTCATCGCCATGGTCAGAACATCCTGTCTGAAGCCGTCCGGCGGTGTGGCCGGAAATAGTTGAGAATTTAGATTAGACGCTTTCTGTAAACACGCACGGCGACGCGCTTTTCAGCGACGTCGCCGTGGTATGGCAAGGCCAGGGTTCAGTTGCGCGAAATAGTCGTCGCAGTCGGTGCCATGGCCAATGCACGCTTGGCTTCGATAAAGGTTTTGCTCCAGTAGCGATCACCGAGCTTGTCGATGCGCACACCACCGCTGCGGCGGCTGCTGGAGTGAATGAACTGATCGTCACCCAGGTAGATCCCGGCGTGGCTGACACGACCGCGACCATTGGTGCTGAAGAACAACAGGTCACCCGGCTTGAGGTTGTTGCGAGCAACCAGCGGGGCTTTTACGTTGATCATTTCGCGGGTGGAACGTGGCAGGTTCAGGCCGGCTTCTTCGCGGAACAGGTAGCCGATGAAGCCACTGCAGTCAAAGCCGGTGTTCTCGGAGGTACCGCCAAAACGGTAACGGGTACCGATCAGCGACATGCCGCGTTCGAGAATGTTGTCAGCCAGGGCTGGCAATTGGTAAGGCTTGCTGCTGGCGAAATCTTGCAGGTCTTCTTCAGTGGCCAGCTCTTCCTCGAACACCGACGAGGTGGAGGATTTGGCCGAGACCTGAGAAATGACCGATTGTTGATCCTGCTGCTGCGAAACCGGGCTATGCGCCGCGCAGCCAAAAAGCAGGGTCACAAGTGCGAGGGGCACGAGGGGTGCGAAGCGATTTAGCATGGGCACGACCGTGTCTTGAGATTTAAAGAAGTCGAGACTATGCCTTCTATCGCATCGATTTGCAAATTCAATCGAAAAAAATGTGACTTTTATGTTCCGAGGCTCTAGCCCCTACCTTACCAGCCTAAAGTTTCTTTCAGAAACGGGATCGTCAGCTTGCGCTGAGCCTGCAAAGAGGCTTGATCGAGGCGTTCGAGCAGGTCGAACAATGCGCTCATGCTGCGCGTGCCGCGGGTCAGAATGAAATGCCCGACTTCGTCTGTCAGGTGCAGGCCGCGGCGCGAAGCACGCAGTTGCAGGGCACGCAGCTTGTCTTCGTCAGACAGCGCGCGCATCTGGAAAATCAGCGCCAGGGTCAGACGCGACTTGAGGTCGGCCAGTTTGATCGGCAACTCCCGCGGCGAGCTGGAGGCCGCCAGCAACAAGCGGCGGCCGCTGTCGCGCAGGCGGTTGAACAGGTGAAACATCGCCTCTTCCCACTCGGGCTTACCGGCAATCACATGCAGGTCATCCAGACACACCAGCTCGTATTGCTCGAGGTTATCGAGCAGCTCGACACCCCGGTCCAGCAACTGTGCCAGCGGCAGGTAAACGGCAGGCTCGCCCAATTGCTCGAAGCGCAGGCAGGCGGCTTGCAACAGATGGGTACGCCCGACGCCCTGCTTGCCCCAGAGATAGATCAAGCTTTCGGTCCAGCCGGCGTCGGCTTCGCAGAGTCGCTCGACGTAGCCCAATGCGGCGGCGTTGGCACCCGGGTAGTAGTTGATGAAGGTGGCGTCGTCACGCAGACGCACACCCAAGGGCAACTGGATCGGTTTCATGCTGGCTGGGCAGTTCCGAAGAACCACAAAGGGCCTTTTGTGAAAAGTCTGCAAAGTTTATACCCGTGGCGCCCCTGGCACAATCGGCGCGGACCACAAGTAAAATCAAAGGCTTGCATCGATGCCTGGCGGTCGATGAAAGCCTTTGGCCATTAAGCTAGAGCTCGGGGTCGATCTCACCGCCGTACATATCCGACTCTTTATAGAGATCGTGGACATGCCGCAGCAGCACCATGATCACCGCCGCCACGGGCAGCGCCAGCAAAATCCCGGTGAAGCCAAACAGCTCTCCGCCAGCAAGAATGGCAAAAATCACCGCCACCGGGTGCAATCCAATTCGATCCCCCACCAGCAACGGGGTTAGCACCATCCCTTCCAGCGCCTGGCCGACCATGAACACCGCAGCGATAGCAAGCAACGAATAAGGGTCTGCGCCGAACTGGAACAAGCCCGCAATCATTGCCGCGCCGATACCAATAATGAAGCCCATGTACGGCACGATGGCCGCCAACCCAGCCAGCAGGCCGATCAACAGCCCAAGCTCAAGGCCAACCAGCATCAAGCCAGAGGCGTAGATCACACCCAGCGCCAGCATCACCATCAACTGACCGCGAACGAATGCACCGAGCACTTCATGGCACTCGCCCGCCAATCCCACCACCTGCTCCTCGCGCTGACGCGGCAACAGGCTGCGCAGCTTGGCCATCATCACGTCCCAGTCGCGTAGCAGGTAGAAGCTCACCACCGGGATCAGCACCAGATTGGCCAGCCAGCCCAGCAGTGCCAGCCCCGAGGCGGTTGCCTGGGACAGGATGACGCCGACAATGTCGCCGGTCTGCCCCATATGCCCGCTGATTGCGGCCTTGATCTTGTCGAACTTCCAGAAGCCTTCGGCCAGCCCGAAACGGGTCTGCAGCCAGGGCAAGGCATCGTGCTGCAGCCAGTCGAGCATCTGCGGCGCCAGCTCGTAGAGGCGCACCAATTGCTTGGCGAGCATCGGTACCAGTACCAACAGCAGCAGGGTCAACAGCAGGGTGAACAGGGCAAATACCACCACGACGCCCCAGGTGCGTGACATGCCGGCTCGCTCCAGGCGATCCACCAGCGGATCGGCCAGGTACGCCAGCATGATGCCCACCAGAAACGGCGAGAGAATCGGATGCAGCCAGTACAACAGTGCTGCGCACAGCACAATTACGCCGGGCCATACCCAACGACGCATATCAATCATGAACGGCTCCAAGCCTGGTCAGGGATTACCAACGAAAACGCAGGCCATCGAACGGTTTTACAGCAGTTGCCTGAGTGGCGGCCGGATTGGCCGGGTCAACCACCGGTTGCGCCTGTGCTGCCGGTGCTTCGGCGGGCAGTTCCTGCAACTTGGCCAAGCCAAGCTGGGCACGCAACTGATCGCTGTTGCCGGTCACCTGATAGGTCAGGGTGTCGCCGGTTACCTGATTAAGGCGTGCGCCATAAGGTTCCAGCACCCGGCCCAACTCGGCATAGCGTGCCAGGGTCATGCCCTGAACCTGCACTTGCATGACGCTGCTGGCGCCTGGGCGTGCCACAAAGCGCGGCGCCAGACGGGTACTGACCGCCAGCATCACTGCATCGGCCAGCGCGGCCTGGTCGCCTGCCTCAACCTTGCCCTGCTCGCGCTGCTCGCCCAGCCACAGGCGCCAGGTGCCCTGCCACTTGCCATCGGCCTCACTGGCGTGCACCGCTAACAAGGCATCTGCGCCGTATCGTTCCGAAGCATCGCGCAGCGGCGCTGGGTCTGAACCTTCCAGGTTTTTTGCGGTGGCCACCAATTGTTCGTTGAGGTCGGCCAATGGCAGTCGTAATGGCAGACCGCGATGTTGCGCGGCGCGGCGCAAGGGTGCGGCACTGTTTTGGCCATCGCCGACCAGACTTGAGCCTTCGGCGCTGTCGTTCAGCCACCAGCCGAGGATTGCAGGCCGGTTGTTGCCCCACAAGGCCAGGCCAGCCTGACGCAAGGTGCGCTCGGTGCTGCCCGGGTCGAAGTCCACCAGTACGGTTTCCGGCGGTCCGGCTTCGAAGCCGAACTGACTGATGATTTGTTGGGGGTCCTTACGCAACCCTGCCAGGGCCGGGCTCTGCGCCGCCTTGGGGTCGCCCGTCAAGCGCAGAATGAGGGTTTCAAGGGCTTTACCGGTGGCCTGAGTACGGGCCTCGGCCCCCTGGCCATCGACCGGTTCACGCACCTGATAAAGGCCAGAGACGGTTTCGGCCTGTGCCGACAGGCCAAACAAGGCAAGACAGCCAGCGGCCAGGTATTTACGCAAACGCATGAAGGATTCCTGTCCTGATAATAAAGAAGCGATGCTTTGAGCAACGGCCTGGGCGTCCAGTTCCACCTCATCGCCTTTGCTATACCTTATACAGCCTGTGCCCTGGCAACCAGTCAGACACTATTAAAGGCTATTTTTTGTTTGTTCACGGGCTTGCCCCGCGACAGCGATCTTTCAGGCACATCGCCTCGCGGGGCAAGCCCGCGCCTACCAGGAAAAGCCGCAGCCAATGATTTTTTTGCCCAATCAGGGCCCTGCCCGTCGGCCTGAGGATGGCCGCTACCGGGCAACCCTGATAAAATCGCGCGCCTTCGCAGACCGCTGACGGTCAGGCAGGCGGAATTTCCCCACCTTGTCTGGCAGGTCACGGTCGATTCCCCTGAATCCCTCCCTCTTAAAGGCCTGGATCATGAGCAAGCAACCCTCCCTGAGCTACAAGGACGCCGGTGTAGACATCGACGCCGGTGAAGCATTGGTCGAACGCATCAAAGGCGTTGCCAAGCGCACGGCGCGCCCGGAAGTCATGGGCGGCCTGGGCGGTTTTGGCGCCCTCTGTGAAATCCCGGCCGGCTACAAACAACCGGTTCTGGTGTCCGGCACCGACGGTGTTGGCACCAAGCTGCGCCTGGCGCTGAACCTGAACAAGCATGACAGCATCGGCCAGGACCTGGTCGCCATGTGTGTCAACGACCTGGTGGTGTGCGGCGCCGAGCCGTTGTTCTTCCTCGACTACTACGCCACCGGCAAGCTCAACGTCGACGTAGCGGCCACCGTGGTCACTGGCATCGGCGCTGGCTGCGAACTGGCAGGCTGCTCCCTGGTCGGCGGCGAAACCGCTGAAATGCCTGGCATGTACGAAGGCGAAGACTACGACCTGGCCGGCTTCTGCGTTGGCGTGGTGGAAAAAGCCGAAATCATCGACGGCTCCAAAGTTGCCACTGGCGATGCCCTGATTGCCCTGCCGTCTTCCGGCCCGCACTCCAACGGTTACTCGCTGATCCGCAAGATCATCGAAGTGGCCGGTGCCGACATCGAAAACATCCAGCTCGACGGCAAGCCGCTGACCGAACTGCTGATGGCCCCGACCCGCATCTACGTCAAGCCGCTGCTCAAGCTGATCAAAGACACCGGCGCGGTCAAAGCCATGGCCCACATCACTGGTGGCGGCCTGCTCGACAACATCCCGCGCGTCCTGCCAAAAGGCGCCCAGGCCGTTGTTGACGTCGCTAGCTGGAACCGCCCTGCCGTGTTCGACTGGCTGCAAGCGCAAGGCAACGTCGACGAGCACGAAATGCACCGCGTGCTGAACTGCGGCGTTGGCATGGTCATTTGCGTGGCCCAGGACCAGGTCGAAGTCGCCCTGCAGAACCTGCGTGATTCCGGCGAGCAACCATGGGTCATCGGCCAGATCGGCGTCGCTGCCGAAGGCGCTGCCCAGGTCGAGCTGAAAAACGTCAAGGCGCACTGATGCCAAGCACGCCCTGTGATGTGGTGGTGCTGCTGTCTGGCACCGGCAGTAACCTGCAAGCCTTGATCGACAGCTTCCGCACCGGCGATAGCCCGGTGCGGATCCGTGCTGTCATCTCCAACCGCGCTGATGCCTACGGCCTGCAGCGCGCCCGTGATGCCGGTATCGACACTGCGGTACTCGACCACAAGGCCTTCGAAGGCCGCGAAGCGTTCGATACCGCACTGGTCGAGCTGATCGACGGCTACCAGCCTCAACTGGTGGTGCTCGCAGGCTTCATGCGCATCTTGAGTGCCGGCTTCGTCCGCCACTATCAGGGCCGCCTGCTGAACATCCACCCTTCGCTGCTGCCCAAGTACAAAGGCCTGCACACTCATCAGCGCGCCCTTGAGGCCGGTGACCAGGAGCATGGCTGCAGCGTGCATTTCGTTACCGAGGAACTCGATGGCGGCCCGCTGGTCGTACAGGCTGTAATACCGGTAGAGTTGGATGACACGCCGGAACGCCTGGCACAAAGGGTTCACAGCCAGGAACATCAGATTTACCCGCTGGCAGTGCGCTGGTTCGCCGAAGGCCGTTTGCGCCTTGGTGAACACGGTGCTCTACTGGATGGCCAGCCCCTGGCGGCCAGCGGCCACTTGATTCGACCCTAGGAGATACTATGCGTCGCGCCCTGCTCTTCGCTCTTGCCGTGCTCGCACTGCCGCTTCAGGCAGCAGACCTCAAGCCATTCTCGGCCAGCTACACCGCTGACTGGAAGCAGTTGCCCATGAGCGGCACCGCCGAGCGCAGCCTGGAAAAGAACGCCAACGGTACCTGGAGCCTGAACTTCAAGGCATCGATGATGATCGCCAGCCTGACAGAGCAAAGCACCCTGCGCCTGGACAAGGACACCCTGTTGCCACAGACCTACCACTTTGAACGTGGCGGCCTGGGCAAAGCCAAGAAGGTCGATCTGAACTTTGACTGGAACAGCAAGCAGATCACCGGCACCGATCGTGGTGACGCGATCAAGCTGCCGCTGAACCGTGGCGTGCTCGACAAGTCCACCTACCAACTGGCCCTGCAGCACGACGTGGCTGCCGGCAAGAAAAGCGTGAGCTACCAGGTGGTTGATGGCGACGAAATCGACACCTACGACTTCCGCGTTCTGGGTACCGAAAAGGTCACCACCAAAACCGGCCAGGTCGATGCCATCAAGGTTGAGCGCGTACGCGACCCAAGCCAGAGCAAACGTATTACCGAACTGTGGTTCGCCAAAGATTGGGACTACCTGCTGGTACAACTGCGCCAGGTCGAGACCGACGGCAAAGAGTACGTGATCGTGCTGCAAGACGGTACGGTTGATGGCAAGGCTGTCAAAGGCAACTGATTACTGAACCCCGCCCAGTGCGGGGTTTTTTATGGGCTGTAGGAGCGGGCTTGCCCCGCGATTGCGGTAAACCTGGCACACCGCAATCGCGGGGCAAGCCCGCTCCTACAGTAAGCCCTCCCCCACATGAAAGATGTTTCATGAGGCAAGCATTTACTTAGTCAGCTAACAAATTCTATAAAAGAGACCTGCGACAAAGTGCCGCAGTTAACTGAACCTGGAGTTTGCAGATGACTGTCAAAGTAACTGAGCGCGACGAAAGCAAAATGTCTTATGAAAGCCTGGCAGCAGGTCTGCGCATCTGGGATGTGCACCAGCAGGATGAGCTGGTGGGCATGTTCCACAATGAGCATGAAGCCCATGATTACCGGATTGAACTTGAGTTCCTGGAAAGCAGGCAGCAGCCGCAATAACGCCCTCCAGAAAACACAAACCCCGCCGAAGCGGGGTTTGTCGTTTTTACCACATCAGATCGTCAGGGATGACGTAAGCGGCGTACGGATCATCGGCATCCGGCGCTTCAACCTGGGTATTGAGCAAGACAATACGCTTGGGATCGCGCTCCTGGATCTTCAAGGCCGCCTCGCGAGGGATCACTTCGTAGCCACCGCCGTGGGCAACGATGGCCAGCGAGCCGCTGCTCAGCTTGCTGCGCATCAGGGCGTTGACCGACAGGCGCTTGACCTTCTTGTCGTCGACGAAGTTGTAGTAATCCTCGGTGGTCAGCTTGGGCAGGCGCGACACTTCGATCAACTGCTTGACCTGCGCCGCCCGGGCCTTCTGCTCGGCTTTCTCTTGCTGCTGGCGGTTGAGCTCCTGGTCGCGCTGGGCTTTTTCCGCCATCGCTTCCTTGGCCAACCGCTGCTGGCTATCGTCTACTTCGACCTGGCCCTTGTGTTCCAGGCGCTTCTGTTTCTTCTGCTCTTTGTTGACCTGCTTGACCTGCTTCTGGTTGACCAGACCGGCTTTGAGCAATTGGTCACGAAGGGAAAGGCTCATTGTTCACTCACTTATAAACTTCAGTTCAGCCGCAGCTGGGCTGGTTCTTTTCCTGACGTTTGGCTTCGCCCCACAGCGCATCCATGTCTTCCAGGGTGCAATCTTCAATCGGACGCCCGCTTTCGCGCAATGCCTGCTCAATAAATCGGAAACGTCGTTCAAACTTTTGGTTCGCGCCACGCAGGGCGTTCTCCGGATCAACCTTCAGGTGCCGAGCCAGGTTGACGGTGGCAAACAGCAAATCACCCAGCTCTTCGGCCAGCGCTGCGCTGTCATTATTGGCCATTGCCTCGAGCACTTCGTCGAGTTCTTCACGGACCTTGTCCAGCACCGGCAAGGCATCCGGCCAATCGAAGCCGACCTTGGCCGTGCGCTTTTGCAGCTTGGCGGCGCGGGACAATGCGGGCAAGGCTGCCGGCACATCATCGAGCAACGACAGCTGTTCAGGAACGCCCTTCTCGGCGCGCTCCTGAGCTTTGATCTCTTCCCAGCGTTGCTTGACCTGGGCCTCATCGAGCTTCGGCGCATCCAGCGGCGCGTACAGCTCGCCGGTAGGAAACACATGGGGATGGCGGCGGATCAGCTTGCGGGTAATGCTGTCAATCACCCCGGCAAACTCGAAACGGCCTTCTTCACGGGCCAGTTGGCTGTAATACACCACCTGAAACAGCAGGTCGCCCAGCTCACCCTGCAAATGCTCGAAATCGCTGCGCTCGATGGCGTCGGCCACTTCGTAGGCTTCTTCGAGGGTATAGGGAATGATCGTTGCGTAGGTCTGCTTGAGGTCCCACGGGCAACCGTACTGCGGGTCACGCAGGCGGGCCATGAGGTGTAGCAGGTCATCCAGGTTGTACATCTCGGGTCCTTATCGCGGGGCATGCCCGCTCCTACTGTAGGAGCGGGCTTGCCCCGCGATCATGATTTCAAGGGGTACGATTACGCCGCGTCTCGATGATGTTCGGCAACTGCGATATCCGCCCGAGCAACCGCCCAAGCGCATCCAGCCCCGGAATCTCGATGGTCAGCGACATCAGCGCGGTGTTGTCTTCCTTGTTCGAGCGGGTATTGACCGCCAGAACGTTGATCCGCTCGTTGAGCAGTACCTGGGAGACGTCACGCAGCAAGCCCGGACGGTCGTAGGCACGAATGATGATGTCGACCGGGTAGGTCTGCACCGGCACCGGGCCCCAGCTGACCTGGATGATCCGCTCGGGCTCGCGCCCCGCCAGTTGCAACACCGAGGCGCAGTCCTGACGGTGAATCGTTACCCCACGCCCTACGGTGATGTAGCCGACAATCGCATCGCCTGGCAGCGGTTGGCAGCAACCGGCCATTTGCGTCAGCAGGTTGCCAACACCCTGAATCTGGATATCGCCACGCTTGCCTGGCTTGTACCCGGTCGCCTTGCGCGGCACCAGCTCAACGTGGCCACTGCGCTCCGGCTCAACCAACTGCTGGGCAGCGTTGACCAGGTGCGCCAGGCGCAAGTCACCGGCCCCCAGCGAGGCGAACATGTCTTCAGCCGCCTTGAGGTTGGCTTTTTCCGCCAACCGCTCAAAGTCGACCTGCGGCAGGCCCAGGCGGTTGAGTTCACGCTCAAGCAGGGTTTTGCCGGCGGCCACGTTCTGGTCACGGGCCTGCAGCTTGAACCAGTGAACGATCTTGGCCCGCGCCCGCGAGGTGGTGACGTAACCGAGGTTGGAGTTCAGCCAGTCACGGCTCGGGTTGCCGTGTTTGCTGGTGATGATCTCGACCTGCTCACCGGTCTGCAGGCTGTAGTTGAGCGGTACGATCCGTCCGTTGATCTTCGCGCCGCGGCAGTTGTGACCGATTTCGGTATGCACGCGGTAAGCGAAGTCCAGCGGCGTGGCGCCTTTGGGCAGGTCGATCGCATGGCCGTCCGGGGTAAACACGTAGACCCGGTCGGGTTCGATATCAACCCGCAGCTGCTCAGCCAGGCCGCCGATGTCACCCAGCTCTTCGTGCCACTCCAGCACCTGCCGCAACCAGGAGATCTTCTCCTCGTAATGGTTGGAGCTGGACTTGACGTCGGTGCCCTTGTAACGCCAGTGCGCACAAACGCCGAGTTCGGCCTCTTCGTGCATGGCGTGGGTACGGATCTGCACTTCCAGCACCTTGCCCTCGGGGCCGATCACTGCGGTGTGCAAGGAGCGATAGCCGTTTTCCTTGGGGTTGGCGATGTAGTCGTCGAATTCTTTCGGGATATGCCGCCAGAGGGTGTGCACGATACCCAGCGCGGTGTAGCAATCGCGCATTTCCGGCACCAGTACACGCACGGCGCGCACGTCGTAGATCTGGCTGAATTCCAGGCCTTTGCGCTGCATTTTGCGCCAGATCGAATAGATGTGCTTGGCCCGGCCACTGATGTCGGCCTTGACCCCGGTAGCCAGCAACTCATTCTGCAGCTGGTTCATCACATCGCTGATGAACCGCTCACGGTCCAGGCGGCGCTCGTGCAGAAGCTTGGCGATCTGCTTGTACTGCTCCGGCTCCAGGTAGCGGAACGACAGGTCTTCCAGCTCCCACTTGATATGGCCGATGCCCAAGCGATGCGCCAGCGGGGCGTAGATATCGAAGACTTCGCGGGCGACGCGGTGACGTTTTTCGTCGTCGGCGCCTTTGACCGCACGGATCGCGCAGGTACGCTCAGCCAGCTTGATCAGCGCCACGCGCACGTCATCAACCATGGCCACAAGCATTTTGCGCAGGTTCTCGACCTGCGCCTGGGAACCCAGCACCAGCGACTGGCGAGGGCTGAGACTGGCGCTGATGGCGGCCATGCGCAGCACGCCGTCGATCAGTTTTGACACCACCGGGCCAAAGCGTTGACCGACTTCGGCCAGGGTCACCTTGCCTTCGCGCACGGCGCGGTAAATCACTGCGGCTACCAGCGAATCCTGGTCAAGCTTGAGGTCAGCGAGGATTTCGGCAATTTCCAGGCCGGCCTGAAAACTGGAGGTGCCATCGGCCCAGGAATGCTTGGCCGGGTTCCCCTTTTTCTCGATTTCCTGAGCGAACTCGCAAGCCGCCTTGAGGGCTTCACGGTCCAGCGCCAGGTCGACGCTCACCACATGATCCAGCCATGCTTCGAGATTGATACTGCCGTCTGTGTTGACCGGCTGGTGCACTCTCACCTGTACCATCTTTGTTTACCTTTCCCTACAGCGCATTCGCGATGCGCTTGAAATCACTGGTGCTGCCCCTGCCGGACCCAAGGTGCAGCGCCTGACGCGCCAGTCCCGCTAGCCCGCTTCGAATAACGCCATGGCTTCGACATGCGCCGTTTGAGGAAACATGTCGAGAATCCCGGCACATTTTAGCCGGTAACCCTGCCTGACCAGCTCGAGCGTGTCGCGGGCCAGGGTTGCCGGGTTGCACGATACATACACCAGACGTTTCGCCCCAAGGTCTGCGATATTTCGCACTACCTCGTAAGCACCGTCTCGCGGTGGGTCCAAGAGTACCGCAGAAAAGCCTCCAGCGGCCCAGCCGGAGGCAGACAAAGGCTGCGATAAATCGGCCTGAAAAAACTGCGTATTATGCAAATTGTTGTTTCGTGCATTGGCCGCTGCCCGCTCGACCATTGCCTGTACCCCTTCAACCGCCACCACTTCGCGCACCTGACGGGCCAGCGGCAAGGCAAAATTGCCCAGGCCGCAGAACAGATCGAGTACGCGCTCGTCGGCTTGCGGCGCCAGCCAGGCCAGCGCCTGCTCGATCATTGCCGTGTTGACCTCAGCGTTGACCTGCACAAAGTCCCCAGGCCGGTACGCCAGCTCCAGGTTCCAGGGTGTCAGGGTAAAGCCGAGGCTCTGACTGGCATCAACCGGATAAGGTTCACCGTCACCGTGTAACCACAGCTGCACGTTGGCCTCGGCGCAAAACGCCTGTACCCGCGCAAGGTCTGCATCTGCCAATGGCGCGGTGTGGCGCAGCAGCAAAGCCACTGCGGTACCACTGAACAACTCGACATGGCCAACCACCTGCGGTTTGCTCAAGCTCTGCAACAGCAGCGGCAAATGACGCATGATGGCCTGCAAGGGTTGTACCAGCACCGGGCAGTCATCGATGGCGACGATGTCCTGGCTGGCTTCAGCGCGGAACCCGACGTCGAGCTTTTTCGCTTTGTTGTCCCAGCGCACCGCGACCCGCGCACGACGCCGGTAACCAAACTCAGGACCGCTCAACGGGCTGGCCCAGCGCTCAGGGACGACACCGGCAACGCGCTGCAACTGCTCAGCCAGCAAGCGCTGTTTCAGCGCCAGTTGATCGGCATGCGGCAGGTGCTGCAAATTGCAGCCGCCGCAGCGATCGAAATGTTTGCAGGGTGCTTCACGGCGTTCCGGGCTGGCGGTGAACACCCGCTCCAGACGCGCTTCGACCACTTTGCCGTGGGCGTTGAGCACCCGTGCTTCAACCTCTTCCTCGGCCAGCGCACCACTGACAAACCAGGTGCGCCCTTCGAGAAAAGCAATGCCGCGACCATCACCGGTCAGGCGCTCAATACGCAAGCGCTGCTTTTTGCCGGTGGGGATCTGCGGAGTACGGCTACCGCCGGCCGGCTGGAAGCGCAGGCCGCTGTTACGTTTACTTTTGGACATCAGTTCGCCGCGTCGAAAATGCCGGTCGACAGGTAACGGTCGCCACGGTCACAAATGATTGCCACGATCACGGCGTTTTCCAGCTCGCGCGACAGCCGCAACATGGCTGCCACTGCACCACCAGAAGACACGCCACAGAAAATGCCCTCTTCTCGGGCCAGACGGCGAGTCGTCTCTTCAGCTTCACTCTGCGCCATATCGACCACGCGATCGACACGATCGGCCTGGTAGATTTTCGGCAGGTATTCTTCAGGCCAGCGACGGATGCCCGGAATAGCCGAGCCTTCCATCGGCTGCAGACCGACGATCTGTACCGCTGGGTTCTGCTCTTTGAGGTAACGCGAGCAGCCCATGATGGTGCCGGTGGTGCCCATGGAACTGACGAAATGGGTAATAGTGCCCTGGGTCTGCTGCCAGATTTCAGGGCCGGTGCTGACATAGTGGGCTTCGGGATTGTCACCGTTGCCGAACTGGTCGAGTACCAGGCCACGGCCGTCGGCTTGCAGACGATCTGCCAGATCGCGCGCGCCTTCCATGCCTTCTTCCTTGCTGACCAGAATCAGCTCGGCGCCATAAGCGGTCATGGCCGCCTTGCGCTCGGCACTGGAGTTGTCAGGCATGATCAGGATCATTTTGTAACCTTTGATCGCCGCCGCCATGGCCAAGGCGATCCCGGTATTGCCCGAGGTCGCTTCGATCAGCGTGTCGCCTGGCTTGATCTGCCCACGCAGTTCGGCGCGGGTGATCATCGACAGCGCTGGGCGGTCCTTGACCGAACCTGCCGGGTTATTACCTTCAAGCTTGAGCAGGAGGGTGTTGCTGGTCTCACCGGCAATGCGCTGAAGGCGGACCAGAGGCGTGTTGCCGACGCAATCGGCGATGGTTGGGTACTGCAAGGTCATGGCGTAGTTCGCAATCCAGACTGCGGGGGCGCCTATCATACCGGCAAACGCGCGTTGCCCATATCACGCAATGTGTAGGGGTTATAGCGCAAAGCTATAAGCTGTAGGAGCGGGCTTACTGTGGGAGCGGGCTTGCCCCGCGATTGCGGTGTGTCAGTCACATCGTATCGCGGGGCAAGCCCGCTCCTACACGGCGATTGGCAGTTGGATGTTCAGGCGCAAGCCTTCACCGGTGTTCTGCGCCCACAAGCGGCCGCCCTGACGGGCGATGGCGTTGCGGGCGATGCTCAGGCCCAGGCCAAATCCACCATCCCCCGGACGCGAACCGTCCAGCCGGGTAAACGGCGCGAAGATGCGCTCCAGCTCAGACTCGGCCACCCCCCCGCCCTGATCTTCCAGCCACAGTAGCCAGTGATCGCCCTGACGACGCCCATCCAGGCGAATCACGCCGGTAGCAGGCGAATGGCGGATGGCATTGCGCAGGATGTTCTCCAGCGCCTGCGCCAGGGTGTTGAGGTTACCCTGCACCCAACACGAGGCATCCAGCGCGCAATGCAGTTGCGCCGTCGGCCAGGTGCTTTCGAAACAGGCATCCTCAGCGAGCATCTCCCACAACGCCTGAACCTGGATGGGCTCTTTGCTCAGCGGTGCCCGCTCGGTGTCGAGCCAGGCCAGTTGCAAGGCGTCTTCCACCAGTCGCTGCATGCAATCGATTTCTCGACTCACGCGGTCGCGAAGTTGCTCGGCGTCCACTTCACCTTCGCTGGCGACGCGCAGCCGACTCAAGGGTGTGCGCAACTCGTGGGACAGGTCACGCAACAACTGTTGCTGCAAGGCAACCGTGCCCTGCAGGCGTTCGGCCATGTCATCGAAGGCACGGCCCAGCTCGCCCAGCTCATCCCGGCGGCTGGTGGTACTGCTGGCTACCCGTGCCGACAGTTGATCCGCGCGCCAGGCGTTGGCCTGCTCGCGCAGCTGGATCAACGGCATGATCAACATGCGGTACAACCCTACGCACAGCAACAGGGTGAACAAACCGGGAATGATGCCGTTGGTCATGATCCGCCAGAACAGGCGGTACTGGCCGGGTAACAGGCGTTGCGGCAATTCAATCACCAGCAATCCCTGCTCGGGGTGTTCAACAAAGGGGACGCGCATCCATGGCAAGCCGATCACGCGGCGGCTGACAGGCCAGTCGATACCGCGCAGGAAGGTGATTTTGCGCGCTTGTTCTGATGTCAGCGGGGTGCTGCTCAACGACTGCAAGTCGGGCCCGAGCACAGCGAGCCAGGTGTTTTCCTTGCTGGCCATGTCAACCAACCAGGCATCCACACCCGACTGCCCGCCCTGCTCCCAGGCCTGTTCGGCTTCGGCAGCATAGTGGGTCAGGGTCGCGCGCGCTTCTTTAGAAAGAAAAGCGTTCTGGGTTTCCATGTGCCGACCCCAGCTCCAGCTCAGGCCGATCATCAGCAAACAGAAGCCCACCAGCAGGATCGCCAGCTTCCAGAACAACGAGTGACGGCTGGGCAATTCAGTTGACCTCAGCGGCGCTGAGCACATAGCCCTTACCCCACACCGTGCGCACTTCCCGCTCTTGATAGCCGATAGCCTTGAGCTTGCGGCGGATCTGGCTGACATGCATGTCCAGGCTGCGGTCGTGACGTGCGTAGCCGCGCTGTAGTACTTGCTGGTAAAGGAAGGCTTTGCTCAGCACTTCTTCATGGCTGCGGTGCAGCGTGTCGAGCAGACGGTACTCGCTCAGGGTCAAACCCGCCCAGCGCTCGCCGCAGTGCACATCACAGGCCTGCTCGTCGAACTGCAAGGCACTGACCGCGTGCGTGACTGGCGCCTGACGGCGGCGCTCCAGTGCCACACGGCGCAGGATCGCTTCGATACGCACCTGCAATTCAGCCATACTGAACGGCTTGGGCAGGTAGTCGTCGGCGCCGCGCTGGAAGCCACTGATACGGTCAGCCTCGGCGCCCAGGGCCGACATCATGATTACCGGCGTCGAGCTGCTTTCGCGAAACTTTGCCAGCACGTCCAGACCATTGAGGCCCGGCAGCAGGATGTCCATCAGCACCACATCGAAACGTGACTGGCGCGCGACATCCAGGCCGTCGCGCCCACTTCTGCACCAGGTGACCTTGAAGCCGCCACGTTGCAGTGTTTCGTGCAGGTGCGCGCCGAGAACGGGATCGTCCTCAATGGCAAGTATGGTGGATTCACTAACGACTTCGGGATTCATTGGCGGGTGCTAGCAATTCTCAGTTACGCGATTATTGAGTAATTGCCTTGCTCATTCAACCCGCAACTGCTGGCCGGGGCTGCCACTAAGATTTTGCCCACGTCGAAAATAGCTACAAATGAGTGCATTGCGTCAGCAGGCGCGGTACTTTTCCGATTTGCTCCGTCGCTTAGCGCCGACGGCGATTTACAGCACTTGCCAGGCACAGGAGAGTTGCGTGCTCAACAGTTTGGGAATCCGCAGCCGCGTATTGCTGCTGGCCTTGATGCCTGCCGGCCTGATGGCGTTGGTGCTGGGCAGCTATTTCACCTGGCTGCAGCAGAGCGAGCTGCAAACCCAATTGCTGCAGCGCGGCAAGATGATCGCCGAGCATCTGGCGCCTTTGGTGGCACCGGCCCTGGCGCGCCACGACCTGGCACAGCTGGAGCGCGTCGCCGCGCAAACCCTGGAACAAGCCGATGTGCGCGCCGTCGCCCTGCTCAGCCCGGAGCGCAACAACCTTGCCCACGCGGGGCCGAGCATGCTCAACCAGGCCCCGGCCGGTGGCGGCACTGAGCTATTGCAACGCACTGGCCGTGATGCGACCCGCTACTTGCTGCCGGTATTCGGCCACCATCGTGACCTGGCCGGCGAACATATTCCCAGCGAAACCGATCGGCTGCTGGGCTGGGTAGAAATCGAGCTGTCCCACGACGGCACGCTGTTGCGCGGCTACCGCAGCCTGTTTACCAGCCTGCTGCTGATATTTTTCGGCCTGCTCGCCACAGCCCTGCTGGCGATGCGCATGAGCCGCACGATCAACGACCCGATCGGTCAGATCAAGCACGCGGTGACCCAGCTCAAGGACGGCAACCTGGAAGAGCGTCTGCCGGCCATGGGCAGTTACGAAATGGATGAGCTGGCCGCCGGTATCAACCGCATGGCCGAATCCCTGCACAACGCCCATGAAGAGTTGCAGCACAGCATCGACCAGGCCACTGAAGATGTGCGCCAGAACCTGGAAACCATCGAGATCCAGAACATCGAGCTGGACATGGCGCGCAAGGAGGCCCTGGAGGCCAGCCGGATCAAGTCCGAGTTCCTCGCCAACATGAGCCACGAGATTCGCACGCCGCTCAATGGCATTCTCGGCTTCACCCACCTGCTGCAGAAAAGTGAGATGACCCCGCGTCAGCTCGACTACCTCGGCACCATCGAGAAGTCGGCCAGCAGCCTGCTGGGAATCATCAACGAGATTCTCGACTTCTCCAAGATCGAGGCCGGCAAGCTGGTGCTCGACAGCATTCCATTCAACCTGCGCGACCTGATCCAGGACACCCAGACCATCCTCGCCCCTGCCGCTCACGCCAAGCAGTTGGAGCTGGTCAGCCTGGTGTACCGTGACACGCCGCTGTCGCTGGTGGGCGACCCGTTGCGGCTCAAGCAGATCCTCACCAACCTGATCAGCAATGCGATCAAGTTCACCCGCGAAGGCACCATCGTCACCCGCGCCATGCTCGAAGAAGAGCACGAAGACAGCGTACAACTGCGAATCAGTGTTCAAGACACCGGCATCGGCCTGTCCAGCCAGGATGTGCGAGCACTGTTTCAAGCCTTCAGCCAGGCCGACAACTCGTTGTCTCGCCAACCCGGCGGCACCGGCCTGGGCCTGGTGATTTCCAAACGCCTGATTGAGCAAATGGGTGGCGAGATCGGGGTCGACAGCACGCCGGGCGAAGGCTCGCAATTCTGGGTCAGTGTGCGCCTGCCCAAAGCCCGTGACGACGCCGAGGACCTGCCGCTGCAATCGCTGGTGGATCGCCGGGTAGCGATTGTCGATGCCCATGAGCTGGCGCGTCAGGCCCTGGAACACCAACTGGAAGACTGCGGCTTGCGGGTCACGGCGTTCAACTCAATCGATCCGCTGCTGCACGCCACGGCAGCAGCGCGGATGGCAGGCGAACCCTTTACCCTGGCGGTACTGGGGGTCAACCTCGACAGCGTATCGCCAGAGCGCCTGGGCCAATACATCCAACAACTGGAGCGCCTGGAGTGCCAGGCCCTGGTGCTGTGCCCGACCACCGAGCAGGCGCTCTATCACCCGTATCTGCCCAACGCCCACAGCCAGCTCCAGGCCAAGCCGGCCTGTACCCGCAAGTTGCGCCGCGCCCTGCTTGATCTGGTGCAGCCTCGACGCGGTATCAACGAGGCCCAGGCCAACAGCGAACAGCCGCTGCCGAAAGTACTGTGTGTCGACGACAACCCGGCCAACCTGCTGCTGGTGCAGACCTTGCTCGAAGACATGGGCGCCTCGGTGCTGGCGGTCGACAGTGGTTATGCCGCCGTGCAGGCCGTGCAGGATGAACGCTTCGATCTGGTGTTGATGGATGTGCAGATGCCGGGCATGGACGGTCGCGAGTGCACCGAGCAGATCCGCCGCTGGGAAAGCAGCCAGAACGGCGCACCGCTGCCGATCGTCGCCCTCACCGCGCACGCCATGGCTAACGAAAAACGTGCCTTGCTGCACAGTGGGATGGACGACTACCTGACCAAACCGATCAGTGAGCGGCAACTGGCGCAAGTGGTGCTCAAGTGGACCGGGCTGAACATCGCCGCGCCGCACAGTGAACGCCAGCCAGAACGCATCGCCAACAACAGTGAACTCAAGGTGCTCGATCCGGAGGAAGGCTTGCGCCTGGCGGCTGGCAAACCCGACCTGGCTGCCGACATGCTGGCCATGCTGCTGGCTTCGCTGGAAGCCGACCGTGAGGCGATTCGCATCGCCCGCGATGCCGCCGACCGCAATGGGGTGATCGAACGGGTGCACCGCCTCAACGGCGCCTCTCGCTACTGCGGGGTGCCACAATTGCGCGCCGCCTGCCAGCGCAGCGAAACCCTGCTCAAACAGAATGACCCCGAAGCACCCCATGCTCTGGACGAGCTGGACCGGGCGATTATCCGACTCACTGCCCAGGCGCGCCTGAGCGCCTGATCTGCAGCAAGATGACGAACAGCCCTTACGGCTAAAGTGACCCGCAATCGACTCAGGAAGACCCCATGCGTGTACTGTTTTTCAGCAGCCAGACCTACGATCAGGACAGCTTCAACCACGCCCCGGCGACCCACGGCCTGGAGCTGCATTTCCAGCCCGCACGCCTGACTGAAGACACCGCCGCGCTTGCCGGAGGCCATGAAGTGGTCTGCGCCTTCATCAACGATGACCTCAGTGCCCCGGTGCTTGAGCGCCTTGCCGCAGGCGGTACGCGCCTGATCGCCCTGCGCTCGGCCGGTTACAACCATGTCGACCTGGCGGCAGCAAAACGCCTGGGCCTGGCGGTGGTACGCGTCCCCGCCTACTCCCCCCACGCCGTCGCCGAGCATGCCGTCGCCCTGATCCTGGCCCTCAACCGGCGTTTGCACCGTGCCTACAACCGCACCCGCGAAGGCAACTTCAGCCTGCATGGCCTGACCGGCTTCGACCTGCACGGGAAAACCGTCGGCGTGGTCGGTACCGGCCAGATCGGCGCCACCTTTGCGCGGATCATGGCCGGTTTCGGCTGCCAGCTGCTGGCCTACGACCCCTACCCCAACCCCGAACTGCTGGCCCTCGGCGCACGCTACCTGGAACTGCCCGAACTGCTGCGCCAGGCACAGATCATCAGCCTGCATTGCCCATTGACCGAGCACACCCGCCACTTGATCAACGCACAGAGCCTGGCCCAACTGCAGCCCGGCGCCATGCTGATCAACACCGGACGCGGCGCGCTGATCGATACCCCGGCGCTGATTGAAGCCTTGAAGGAGGGTCAATTGGGCTACCTCGGCCTGGATGTCTACGAAGAAGAAGCCCAACTGTTCTTCGAAGACCGCTCCGACCTGCCATTGCAAGACGACGTGCTGGCGCGCCTGCTGACCTTCCCCAACGTGATCGTTACCGCCCACCAGGCGTTCCTTACCCGTGAAGCCCTGGCGGCGATTGCTGAAACGACACTCGACAACATTACCCGCTGGGCGGCAGGCAATCCGCAAAACTTGGTCGAGGGTTGATGCTAGGATACGCGGCAGATTTGGAGGACCCATGGTCGAACACGATTTCCGCTACAACCTGTTTAACCCGCAACACACCCTGATCGAATGCCGCGCCCTGGTGCCAGGCCGCTACCAGGTGACTGGCAACGGTGGCTCGATCCAGAAGCACGATGTTTTGCTGGTCACCCTCAAGGGCAGCAAAGACTTGTCCATGCGCCTGACCGTGGAAACCGTACGCCACCTGATCAACCCGACCGGTCAATGGGTCGCGGTTGCCAGTGGCCCGGTGTTTGGCGAGCTGGCCATCCACACTTGGCAAGTCAATTGCGACAGCTGCCAGGCCAACCTGAGCTTCGAGTTTGCGGTTGATGCCAAGCTGGGCAAAAAAGCCCTGCAGCCTGCCGCCACTGCCCGCATTGCCGAACTGGGCTGGAGCAGCCGTAGCGACAAGCACCTGTGCCCGAAATGCAAGGAGACGGCCCAGTGAAAACCCTGTTGCTCTCAGCCCTGGCCGGCACCACCCTGCTGGGGTGCGCCGCAGAGCCGATGAAGCTGGAACAAGAGCGTAGCTATATTCTGGAATGGATCGGCGAACGCCCGTTGATGGACTACAGCCACCTGACCCTGACCCTGGCTGACGACGGCCGCGCCTATGGCAACGCGGGCTGCAACCACTGGTTCGCGCCTTACCAGCTGGACGGCCACACACTGACCTTCGGCAAAGTCGGCAGCACCCGCAAACTGTGCGCCCCGGCCTTGATGGAACAGGAAAAGCGCTTCCTGCAGGCGCTGGAGACGGTCCAGCGCTGGGACATCTCGCCGATCGAGCAGGTACGGTTCTGGCCTGCCGAAGGCAAGCCTTTGCGCTTTTGGCCTGAAGAGGGCTGAAATGCATCGCGGGGCAAGCCCGCTCCCACCAGTCCGGTAGGAGCGGGCTTGCCCCGCGATAGAACCCACCCCGATCAGCTACCCTTGTGCGCCTTGATCTTGGCGTTCAACCCTTCCAGGGTCTGCTCGCCCATCAACTGCTCACGTACCTTGCCCTTGTCATCGATGATGTAAGTCACCGGCAAGGCTTCGCTGCGCGGCAGCTCATAACGCTCGGCCGGGTCGCTGGCCAATACGGTGAAGCCGATCCCCAGGGCCTCACTGGCTTTTTTCAGCTCTTCTCCCTGCAGGCCATCGAAGTTCACCCCGACCACCTTGATGCCTTGCGCCTGCCACTGTTTAGCGGCGGCGTTGAGTTCCGGAATTTCAGTCCGGCACGGGCCACACCACTCGGCCCAGTAATTGAGCACCAGCCAGTGCCCGTCCATCTGCTCGGCTTTCACGGTCTGTCCGTTCTGGTCCAGGCCATAGTCTGCACCGCAACCACCGAGCAGCAAGCTCGCGGTGATGGCCAGTGCTGCTGCCAAACGCCTTGTCATGGGTCAATCCTTCTCGAAGATTCAAGCAAAATGCGAAGTCGCTGCGGTTAGAATAGCCGCCACACCCTGCTGGATGCGACCCGAACATGACTGACCTGACCCTCTATCACAATCCTCGCTGCTCCAAATCCCGTGGCGCGCTTGAAATTCTCGAAGCCCGCGGCCTGGCGCCAACGGTGGTTCGCTACCTGGAAACACCCCCCGATGCAGCCACGCTCAAGGCCCTGCTGGAAAAGCTGGGCATCAGCGCACGCCAACTGCTGCGCACCAGTGAAGACGAGTACAAAGACCTGAACCTGGCCGCCCCGGACTTAAGCGAGGCGCAGTTGATCGAGGCCATGGTCAAGCACCCGAAACTGATCGAGCGGCCGATCCTGGTCGCCGGTGACAAAGCCGTGATCGGCCGTCCGCCAGAGAAGGTGCTGGAGATCCTGCCGTGAGCGCACCGTACATTCTGATTCTGTTCTACAGCCGCCACGGCTCGACCAGCGAGATGGCGCGGCAGATTGCCCGTGGCGTCGAAATGAGCGGCCTGGAAGCGCGTATCCGCACCGTCCCAGCGATTTCCACCGAATGTGAAGCGGTCGCCCCGGACATTCCCGAATCCGGCGCGCTGTACGCCACCCTCGACGACCTGCGCCACTGCTCGGGCCTGGCCCTGGGCAGCCCGACGCGCTTTGGCAATATGGCCGCGCCGCTGAAGTACTTCATCGACGGCACCAGCAGCCTGTGGCTCAGCGGTGGCCTGGTCGGCAAGCCAGCGGCAGTGTTCACCTCTACCGCCAGCCTGCACGGCGGTCAGGAGTCGACCTTGCTGTCGATGCTGCTGCCGTTGATGCACCACGGCATGTTGATCATGGGCCTGCCCTACAGCGAGTCGGCCTTGCTGGAAACCCGTGGCGGTGGCACCCCGTATGGCGCTAGCCACCACGCCGGGGCCGACGGTAAACGCGACCTGGATGCCGACGAAATCGCCCTGTGCCGCGCCTTGGGGCAACGCCTGGCAACCACCGCCAAACTGCTGGAGAACAGCCGTGGCTAAAAAGCCCAAGGTGCTGCCCTCGTTAGACTGGCTGGCACCCCGCCTGCGCCTGGCGCGGGCGTTGAGCCTGGCGAGTTTTTTCGGCCTGATCGCGCTGCTGACGATCAACAACCTGATGTTCGCCGACCTGCACGGTGCGCGCATCGGGGTGATCCTGGCGGTCGAGTTGGTGCCATTGGCGCTGCTGTTGCCCGGGATGCTCCTGGGTAATGCACGTGCCCACGCCTGGACCTGCTTCGTGGTCAACCTGTACTTCATCAAAGGGGTACTGGCCGCCTTCGACCCGGCACGGGCGCTGTTCGGCTGGCTGGAAGTGGCGATCAGCCTGGCACTGTTTGTCAGCGCCTTGCTGTATGTGCGCTGGCGTTTTCAGTACGACCGGCGGTTGGCTGGAGAAAACTGAAACCTGTAGGAGCGGGCTTGCCCCGCGATGCGATGTGTCTGGCAGATCGCAATCGCGGGGCAGGCCCACTCCCACAGAGCACTAATGATTGACGGTGTGCGCCAACATCACTGACAACTGACACAGCGGCCGGCCACTTTCGGCATGCCACTGGTTGAACGCCGCCTGGACCAAGGCCAGATCGCGCTGGCTGGTCGGCGGCTTGTCGATGATGCCCTGGGCTATCAACGCCGCACTCATGTCATCGGTGGGGATGAAGGTGTCTTTGCCGACCATGCGCAAGAAACGCGGCGCCGACAGCCCACCGAGCTGATTGCCATGCTTGGCCAGAAACTTCCACAGGCCAACGATATCGGTCACCGGCCAGTCGGCAATGAAATTGCCAAAGCTGCCCTGCTGCTTTTCGACGTCGAGGATCATCTGCGCATTGCGCGGCACGCTCTTGAGCTTGCCCAGGTGACGGATGATCCGTGTGTCCTGCATCAGCCGCTCAAGGTGCTCGGCGCCCATCAGCACGACCTTGTGCGGATCAAAACCGAAGAACACCTGCTCGAAGGCTGGCCACTTGGCGTCTACCAGGCTGTGCTTGAGCCCAGCGCGAAACACCCGCAGGGCCAGCAGCGACAGGTAACGGTCGGCACTGAGGGCACGCAGTTGCTCTGCGCTTTTCGCCTGAGGCAGGTACGCCTCCAGCGCCTCGGCAGAGCCGAAGCGATTCAGGCAGTACTCATGCAGCCATTGATAGTCACGCATGCCGGTCAGAGGTTCAGCACGTCGAGAAAGCGAGGCGGCGCCGTGTCGTCGATCTTGAGGTTAACGAAGTCGAACAGGTTGCGGTCGGCCAGTTGCGACGGCACCACGTTCTGCAGGCCACGGAAGATGCTCTCGGTACGGCCCGGGGTTTTGCGTTCCCACTCCACCAGCATGTCCTTGACCACCTGACGCTGCAGGTTTTCCTGCGAACCGCACAGGTTGCACGGAATGATCGGGAATTCTTTCAGGTCCGAGTAAGCCTGGATGTCTTTCTCGCTGCAGTAGGCCAGCGGGCGGATCACCACGTTACGGCCGTCATCGGCGCGCAGCTTCGGCGGCATGGCCTTGAGCGTGCCGTTGAAGAACATGTTGAGGAAGAAGGTCTCGACAATGTCGTCACGGTGGTGACCGAGGGCCATCTTGGTCGCGCCGATTTCGTCGGCGAAGGTGTACAGGGTGCCGCGACGCAGGCGCGAGCACAGCGAGCAAGTGGTCTTGCCTTCCGGAACCAGCTCCTTGACCACCGAGTAGGTGTCTTTCTCGACGATGTGGTAATCGACGCCGAGGCTCTTGAGGTAGGCCGGCAGCACGTGCTCAGGGAAGCCCGGTTGCTTCTGGTCCATGTTCACCGCGACGATTTCGAACTTGATCGGCGCCACTTTCTGCAGGTACAGCAGAACATCGAGCATGGTGTAGCTGTCTTTGCCGCCGGACAGGCAGACCATGACCTTGTCACCGTCTTCAATCATGTTGAAGTCGGTGATGGCTTCGCCAGCGAGACGACGCAGGCGTTTTTGCAGTTTGTTCTGGTTGACCGAAAGGGTGCCCATAGCGCTTGGAATCCGCGAGGTGTGACAAAAGCGGGCTATTTTACGCACAAACCGCCGATAGGCGTAGGCCAATCCGATAAAGACTGCAAGGTGATTAGCCGCAGCACTGACAGCGCAATTTGCTCTAAAAAGCGGGCTTTGAGCAGCTAACTCCTTCCTATACTGCGACATAAGGCCACATCAAAGGTGACCTCGATCCTCTGGCCCCCATCACTTGGGGTCGCAAGCGCTCCGCTGGGGGGCGATGGCAACAACGGAAGGAGTGACTGGCATGATCCATCACGTTTTGGGGCTGTTTACCCATCCTGACCAAGAATGGAAAGAAATCCGTGGCGAGGAAGAAAGCATCAGCCACATGTACCTGACCCATACCCTGATACTGGCGGCAATCCCTGCGGTATCAGCGTTTATCGGCACCACCCAGGTCGGCTGGGTCATCGGCGATCGCGCCCCGGTCATGCTGACCCAGGAAAGCGCGCTATGGATGACCATCATGTCGTACCTGGCCATGCTGGCCGGCGTCGCCGTGATGGGTGCGTTCATTCACTGGATGGCGCGAACCTACGATGCCAACCCGAGTATGGCGCGCTGCATCGCGTTCGCCACCTACACCGCAACGCCGCTGTTCGTTGGCGGCCTGGCGGCGCTTTACCCCCACCTGTGGCTGGGAATGATCATCGGCACGGCAGCCGTGTGCTACACGGTTTATCTGCTCTATGTCGGCCTGCCGACCTTCATGAACATACCTTCAGATGAAGGCTTCCTGTTCTCGAGTTCGGTACTGGCGGTCGGCCTGGTGGTGCTGGTCGCCATCATGGCCTTCACCGTGATTGTCTGGGGACTTGGCGTGGGGCCTGTGTACACCAACTAGTAGGAGCGGGCTTGCCCCGCGATACGATGTGACTGAGACACCGCCATCGCGGGGCAAGCCCGCCCCTACCACTATAAGAAACACTGCAACATAGGCGCAGAAACCATCAGGCCACCGCAAGGTGGCCTGATGCTGTGCGCTGACAGGTGGCTCGGCAGTGCTGCGACGGTTGCGGCATAATTGCCGGTCAGGAGTGTTCCCCGATATGCCCGAACTGCTCAAATCACGCGTCGAAACCTGTTACCAGCAAGCCGAAACCTTTTTCAAGCGCCCCTTCCCTCGCCCTGAAGTCAGTTTCAAACTGCGTGGGCAAAAGGCTGGCGTCGCCCATTTGCATGAGAACCTGCTGCGTTTCAACCTGCAGTTGTACCGTGAAAACAGTGAAGACTTTCTCAAGCAAACCGTGGCCCACGAAGTTGCCCACCTGGTGGCGCACCAATTGTTTGGTGACCGTATCCAGCCGCATGGCGAAGAGTGGCAATTGATTATGCGTGGGGTGTACGAGCTGCCGCCTAACCGCTGCCACAACTATGCCGTGAAACGGCGCACGGTGACGCGCTACATCTATCGCTGCCCATGTGTAGACAGCGACTTCGCCTTCTCGGCCCAACGTCACAGCCTGGTGCGCCAGGGGCGGCGCTACCTGTGTCGGCGCTGTCGGCATACCTTGGTGTATAGCGGCGAGACGCGGGTGGAGTAGAAAGCATCGCGGGGCAAGCCCGCTCCCACACTGGGGGAGCGGGCTTGCCCCGCGAATAAGGCCGACGACTATTAGCGAGCCGGACCTTCAGCCACACCCAGATCATCCATCGGACGGGTATCAACCAGCGGCGAACCACCCGAAGCCAGCTCACTGTGCAGCTTGTCTTCGTCCAGCTCCTTGACCCACTTGGCCACCACCACGGTCGCCACGGCGTTACCGATCAGGTTGGTCAAGGCGCGGGCTTCAGACATGAAGCGGTCGATACCGAGGATCAGCGCCAGGCCGGCAACCGGCAGGTGGCCAACAGCCGACAGGGTTGCCGCCAGCACGATAAAGCCCGAGCCGGTCACGCCCGCAGCACCTTTGGACGCCACCAGCAGCACCAGCAGCAAGGTGATCTGGTGGGTGATGTCCATGGTGGTGTCAGTGGCCTGAGCGATAAACACCGCCGCCATGGTCAGGTAGATCGAGGTACCGTCGAGGTTGAACGAGTAGCCGGTCGGGATCACCAGACCCACTACCGACTTCTTCGCACCCAGGCGCTCCATTTTGGTCAGCATGCGTGGCAGGGCCGACTCGGACGACGAGGTGCCGAGTACGATCATCAGCTCTTCACGGATGTAGCGGATCAGCTTGATAACGCTGAAGCCGTGAGCGCGGGCAATACCACCCAGCACCACCAGAATGAACAGTACGCAGGTGACATAGAAGCAGGCCATCAGGTAGCCCAACTGCACCAGCGAACCCACACCGTACTGGCCGATGGTGAACGCCATGGCACCAAAGGCACCGACCGGCGCCAGCTTCATGATCATGTTGATGATGTTGAACATGACATGGGCGAAACGGTCGATCAGGTCGAGCAGCGGTTTGCCGTAGGCACCCAGGCGATGCAGGGCAAAACCGAAGATCACCGAGAACATCAGTACTTGCAGGATGTCACCGTTGGCGAAGGCGCCAACCACGGTGTTAGGGATGATGTTGAGCAGGAAGCCGACGGTGGTCTGCTGCGCGCCGGCGGCGGCATACGCGGCCACGCTGCTGGCGTTCAGGGTGCTGACGTCGATGTGCATGCCAGCGCCAGGCTTGACCACGTTGACCACGACCAGGCCGATGATCAGGGCAATGGTCGAGACGATTTCGAAGTAGAGCAGCGCATAGCCACCGGTCTTGCCGACCGACTTCATGCTTTGCATGCCAGCGATGCCGCTGACCACGGTGCAGAAGATGATCGGGGCAATAACCATCTTGATCAGTTTGACGAACCCGTCACCCAACGGTTTCAGGGCAACGCCGGTTTCAGGGTAGAAGTGGCCCAGCAGGATACCGATGGTGATCGCTACTAACACCTGGATATACAGCGATTTGTACAGTGGCTGACGCGTCGTCATGGCTATTTCCTCAAGTGTACCGGACCGATCCTTCCCAGGACGCGGGGGTACCTAAAGCGCGAACCCTCCTGCACTGGAGGGATTTGTTGTGTCGAGCTGCCTGGCAGAACTCTGTCTAGGCAATAGCAAGCCCGATGCCAAAATGCGCTTTAGCGGTGCAGACCCCGTATTTGCTGGGGTTCAACGCACAATGAGGAAGCAGAAATGCCGAGCGGCTTGGCGGATTTCCGCCCGACATGTTTTGCAAAGGGACAAGGATGGCGGTAATCCGCCCGGCGTGAAGCACCTTAGTCGCGGCTCAGGCCAATACGAAACGCGGCGCCGCCCAAGGGCGAATCTTCGAGGGTGAGACTGGCGTCATAGCTGTCGATGATGTCCTTGACCACCGCCAGACCGATGCCCTGCCCCGGGTTCTGCCGATCCAGGCGTTCGCCGCGCTGCAGGATGCGTTCGCGCTGCGCCGGCGGCACGCCAGGGCCATCATCTTCGACGCACAGTTCAACCTGTGTGGGTTGATCACGCAGGCTGACACGCACCTGGCTCAAGCACAGGCGGTAGGCGTTTTCCAGCAGGTTGCCAAGCAGCTCCAGCAAAGCGCCCTGCTCCATCGGCACCACGGCGTGTTCGGGAATATCCAGGGTGACTTTGACTTGCTTGTCGCGGTACACCTTGGCCAGGGTGCTGCACAGGCTTTCCAGCAATGGCCGCAGCAGCACCTGGTGACGCACCAGGCCGCTCTTGCGCAGGCTGGCACGCTGCAGCTGGTAGTCGATCTGCTGGCTCATGCGTTCGATCTGGCTTTGCAGGATTCGCGACTGCTCGCGGTCTTCGCGACGCTGGCCCAGGCTTTCACTCACCCCTTGCAGCACTGCCAGCGGGGTTTTCAGGCTGTGGGCCAGGTCGCCCAATGAATCGCGGTAGCGTTGGCGCTGTTCACGCTCACTGCGCAGCAGCCGGTTCAGCGAGCCAGTCAGGCGCAGCAACTCCCGCGGGTGTTGCGCACTGAGCCCTTCACGGGCACCGGACTCGACATCGTCCAACTCGTGGCTCAATTGGCGCAAGGAACGCAACCCCCAGGTCAGACCGGCCCAGAGCAACACCAGCAAGGCCAGCAGCGCCGCACCAAAGCCCAGGTACAGGCGCTCACGCAGACCATTGAGGGTTTGCTGGTACTCACGCACCGGTTGCAGGGCAACGATACTGAAGGCGGCGGTTTTGCCGCCGAGCAGCTTGACCTCGACGTCGTAGACAAAAAACTCCTCACCATCGTCCTGGCGGATCCGCGCAAATTCGTTACCACGGCCGTCATAGCGCGGGGTGTAGTTGATGTTTTCATCGGCGGTCGCGCGTGAACGCCAGACCAGATTGCCCTGGCGATCGTAGATGTAACCGAGCAAGCGGCTGTCTGGCAGGTTGAATTGTTCATCGGGAAGCAACATCGGCATCTGCAGCTGGTTATGCTCGATGCGTGCCGCAGAAATCAGGGTGGTCACGTCTGACGCCAGGCGCTTTTCGATCGCCTCCTGCAACGCCAGGCTGAAGGTCTTTTGCAAGGCCGGCAGCAGCGCCAGCATGAACAACACGGCCAGCAACGCCGCCGCCGCCATCAAACGCAAGCGCAGCGAGCGGATCATCGGCAGCGCTCGGTAAACAGATAGCCCAGGCCACGTACCGTATCGATCGGTTTGAAGCCGTTGTTGCCCTCAAGCTTGCGCCGCAGACGGCCGACCAGCACTTCGATCACATTCGGATCGCGCTCATCGTCATCGGGATACAGTTGCTCCATCAAACGGTCCTTGGCCACCACCTGCTGATGATGGCGCATCAGGTACTCCAGAATGCGGTACTCATAGGCCGTCAGCGCCAGCGGTTCATCGTCGAGGGTTGCCTGCTTACGGTTCAGGTCCAACAGCAATGGCCCCGCGGCGATGGTCGACTGCACGAAGCCACTGGAGCGACGCAACAGGGCATTGAGGCGCGCCTCCAGCTCTTCGAACTGGAACGGCTTGACCACATAGTCGTCCGCACCGGCCGCCAGGCCTTCGACCTTGTCTTGCCAGTTGCCGCGCGCGGTGAGGATCAGAATCGGGAAACTCTTGCCCTGGGAGCGTAATTGACGGATCAGGTCCAGGCCGCTCATGCCTGGCAGGCCCAGATCGACCACCGCCAGGTCATGGTTGTATTGCTCGGCCTGGTACAACGCCTCGTCGGCATCTGCCACGGCCTCAACCACGTGGCCGCTTTCACTCAAGCGGCTGTACAAGTGATGACGCAGCAGCGCTTCGTCCTCAACCACCAGCAGTTTCATAGCTTCCTCCCTAATACACACCTGCGGCAACCTACCTGGCGCCTGCAGCATAACAGCGAACCGGCCCTGCCCCTGCACAGCCGGTTCGGCGCGTCTGATCAGCGGCTCAGAAGGCGTAGTTGGCCGACAGATAGGTTTGCGCACTGCTGTCCAGGCGCAGGGTGCCGATCTTCGAACCGCCATGCTCGACCAGCTCGGTGCTGGCATTGCTGCGCAGGTAACGGTAGCCCAGTTCCACCGAGGCATTGTCGGTGACCTGTTGCAGCACACCGGCCTGCAGGCCTACGGCATAGCCGGTGTCGGTGTCGCGGCTATAGCCGGACGACTCCTGGCTGAGCTTGGTGACACCGGCGCTGGCGCCGCCGAACAGTTTGGTGCTGTTACCCAGCGGGTAGAACATGTCGTAGCTGCCGAGCAGGTTTTCCTGACGCATTTTCAGGCCGCTATGGTCGTTGGAAACGTTGTCATAGGTGAGGTAGTAGCGGCGCTGGTCATTCATCTGCCCGACACGGACGCCCCAGGTGTCGTCTTTGCTGATGATGCCGTCGGTGTTGAGGTGATCGGTATTGCTGCTGAGCAGGCCGGACTTTTTGATCTTGTCGCTGGTCTGGCCGTAAGTGACACCGGCGAAGGTCGTGTCAGCTGCCTGGACAGCAGCACTGGCGCCGAAAAAGGCGACGGCGAGGAACAGCGTGTTGAGCGCTTTCATAAGGTTTACTCCTGGCAATGTGCCGTTTGGGTGTTGAAGCCAGAGTAAGGAAAACTGCCTGAACGACCGCTGAACCCTCGCTGAACCTGAGCTGAACAACCTGGTAGGAGCGGGCTTGCCCCGCGATTCGATTCCACTGACACACCGCAATCGCGGGGCAAGCCCGCTCCTACCGGTTCTGTCCTATGGCACAATGGCGCGCATGAAGCCACTCCCCACCTGTTGTGCCCCGCTGCTGCACCATTGGCCCCTGCCGCGCCCGGTTCCAGGGGCGGTGTTGGTCAGTTGCCCGTTCGATCCGGCCTTGCTGGCCAGCGACGATTTCGCCCGCGCGGGCATCGAGCAAACGCCAAGCCTGCAACGCTCGGTCGCCAAGCGTCAGGCCGAATACCTGGCTGGACGTGTGTGTGCACGTGCGGCGCTACAACGCCTGGATGGCCGTGAATACGTGCCCGGTACCCACGAAGATCGCTCGCCAATCTGGCCGGTCGGCATCAGTGGTTCGATCACCCATGGCAAAGGCTGGGCCGCCGCCGTGGTGGCACACAGCAGTGACTGTCAGGGGCTGGGGCTGGATCAGGAATGCCTGCTCAGCGACGAACGCGCCGAACGCCTGGCGCGGGAAATCCTCACTGAAGCGGAATTGGCCAGGATGGATGCCAGCCAGCTGGGCTTGACCGTCACCCTGACCTTTTCCCTCAAGGAAAGCCTGTTCAAGGCCCTCTACCCTATCGTCCAGCAGCGTTTCTACTTCGAGCATGCCGAAGTGCTGGCGTGGACCGCCGACGGTCATGCGCGCCTGCGCCTGCTCACCGATCTGTCGGCGCAGTGGCATAAAGGACGGGAACTTGAGGGGCAGTTTTGCCTGCAGGATGAGCAGTTGCTCAGCCTGGTCAGCGTCTGAGGTTCAGTCGAGCAATGGGCAGTGCTCGCAATGCCCCACCCATTCCACCTTGTAGCTCAGGCAACAGCTGCGGCGTCGGCGCCGACCTGAGGCATCCAGGCTGACGGCCGCATACAACGGGCTATCGACTGAGCTCAGCAAGCGCGCCAATTCACCGGTATCAGCGTCGGCACGCTGCAACGCCTGATCCAGGCAATCGCCGGCATTGCCCCAGAGCACCCGAGGCATCAACGGGCCCAGCGCCGCCAGACGCGCCACCAGCGGCTGCAGATGAGACACCATGATCGCTTCCAGTCCTTGGCAAGCAGCGTCCTGCCCGCTCAGCGCTTGCGGCAGGCCGCGGCGGTCGAGGGTGACCTCGGTGGCATCGAACACCGGCAGCACTGCACCGCTCAGCAACATCTGCCAGACCGTCGCGAAGTAATACTTGGACCACTGCGACACCAGTACCGGCTGTTGCGCAGGCATCAGCTCAGGGCCATACAGCTCAAGCAGCAAAGGTTCGAAACGGGCCTGTTGCAGCAACTGCGGTAGCGACAGCGTGGTGCTCATGGCGCGCTCTGAGTACGCGGCCAGCTCAAGCTGAAACACGCGCCGCCCAGGCGCTCGCTGTGCCCGACCAGCGCCCGCCCGTTATGCCAATAGATGATCCGACGCACAATCGACAAGCCCAGGCCATGCCCGCCGGAGGCACGGGTACGGCTGTCATCCAGGCGGGTAAAGGGGGTAAAGATGCGGTCCCAGACATTTTCCGGGATGCCCGGGCCATCATCATCGACGTCGATCCGGCAACGCTGTACACCCAACTGATAGCTGAGGCTGACCTGTGATTCAGCATGGCGCATGGCATTGCTCACCAGGTTCTGCAGGGCGCGGTGCAGGTAACGCGGCTCGGCCTCGACCCAATGCTCCTGCGCCTCGCCGCCTGCCTCTTCCACCTGGCACGGCCCGCGCACCACCCTGACGTCGCGGCGCAGCGGCGCCAGCTCAGCAATCACCTGATCCAGCAAGGCGTCGAGGTCGACACGCTGAAAATTCAACGCCGGTGCGCCGTGTTCCAGGCGGGCGTAGGTGAGCATTTCATCGACCAGCTTGTCCAGGTCCTGGATATCGCCGTCCATGCCCAGCAGGTACTTTTCACGGGCTTGGTCATCGCGGGCGCTGGCAATCATTTCCAGACCGAAACGCAAGCGCGCTACCGGTGTGCGCAGTTCATGGGACACCGCGCGTACCAGCTCACGCTGAATCGCCAGCGAACGCTGCAAGTGTTCGGCCATGCCATTGAAGGCGGCGGCCAGGCGTCCGACCGAATCGGCGTCATCCGCCGCCACGCGGGTATCCAGGCTGCCCTGGGCAATGCGCGTGGCGGCAGTTTCCAGGCCGGACAGGCGCCGCTCCAACTGGCGCACCAGCAGATACACGATCAAGCCAATCAGGCACAGCCCCAGCAGCGCAATCAGCGCCAGCAACTGCGGTGGATAGGGGTTCATCTGGTACAGCGGGCCGATCTCCAGCACCCAGGGCGTGCCGGCCAGGCCAGCCACTACGCGGATCGAGTCACCATCCTTGCCCAGCGCCATCACTGTGTCGCCTTCATCGACACGCCGCCGCTGGTCGTCGTCCATGTCGGTCTGTTCCAGACGACGCAGACTCAGGTCAAAACCAAAACCTTTGTTCTTTTTCAGCTCGGCGAGCCGTCGCGGTTGTTCTCCAATCGGGTAGCGAACCAGTTCATCGACCAACAGGTAAATAGTCGCTCGCGCCAATTGCTCGCTGATCTGCTCCACTTCGCCGGTCAGCAGCAGGTCTTCTGTACCAATTTGGCGCATGACTTTGGCTGCATGCGGGCCGGTCTTTTCCACCAGCACCAGGCCGCGCTGCAATTGACTGCGCTGGCCACCATCGACACCGGCCACCGCCATGCTCTGCAGTTGCAGCGGAATCCCCAGCAAGCGCCCCCAGATCAACAAGGTGCGCTTGCGCTCAAGCTCGCCCAGCGGCACCAGGTTGTCAGCCATCAAGGTAAAGGTGCCATGCGCCAGACGCTCGCGGTACTGGTCGGCACGCACCTCGTTGAGCAGGTGCACACTCAGCGCCCCCAACACCGCCACCAGCACCAGCGCGGCGAGCATGCCGCCGTAGATGCGCAGGAAAATCGAATTCATCGCGCCTGGCCCATGGCCTCGGCTGCCTCGCGTACGAACAGATAGCCTTTGCTGCGGATGGTCTTGATCATCCGGGGGTGCTCCGGGTCGTCGCCAATTCGCGGGCGAATCCTGGAAATACGCACATCGATGGAGCGGTCCTGGCCGTCATAGCCGACCCCACGCAACGACGTGAAGATCTCCTCACGGGAGAGAATCCGCCCGGCGTTGCTGACCAACAACCAGAGTAAGTCGAACTCGGCGCTGGTCAGGTCGATGCGCTCATCGCGCAGCCAGGCTTCGCGCAAGCTGTTGTCTACCCGCAGCGGCCCGAACTCCAGGCATTGAGCCGGTTCGCTGGGCGCAGGTTCGGTGCGCCGCAGCAGCGCGTTGATCCGCGCCAGCAACAGCCGTGGCCGCACTGGCTTGCAAACATAGTCGTCGGCGCCCTGATCCAGGCCCTGGACTTGATCCAGGTCGTCGCTACGAGCGGTGAGCATCAGGATCGGCCCGGCGAACTGCTGGCGCACCTTACGACAGATACTCAAGCCGTCTTCATTGGGCAGCATCAGGTCGAGAATCACCAGGTCCGGCTGCTCGGCAATGATCCGTGCTGCGGCCTTGCCACCATCGCCCTCGACCCCGACGTCAAAGCCGTTGGCCTGCAGGTACTCGCGGGTCAGATCGGCCAGACGCTGGTCATCCTCGACGATCAATACCTGACTGCGCTGCTGCTCCACGGCTCACCTCGACGGCTTGTTGTTATTGAAAGCGTGCCTTGAATATTGCTGCACCAAAAGGCAACACCGGCCCCGGATACTACGTCGGGCACCGACGCCTGCCAACCGTCGCCAGCAGCGCTGATACAGCACAACGCAGAATGCTCGGAAGGCCTACAGATTTGTGGTAGGGTGCGCGCCCGAAAAATTCCACCTGGATAACCGCTGTCAGTGAAAAAAGGGTGACGGACGGTCATCTGGCGCTAAGACGCGGCCTACAAGGCGTTGGCGAAAATCACTCACAAACTACGCACAAGTTATCCACAGAGCACCAACTTGCAATACCCCCGAGACCGCATTATCTTGTATCCCCATTGAAACAAAACACTACATCTTGGGGTTTGAAGCAAATCCCAAGCACAAGTCAAGCAAAGAACTCAAGCCCTTAAACGGTGCTTTTTTGCCTGAACTTTAAACGGAATCAGCAGCCAAACCGCTCCTGCGGAGGCGACCGATGCAAACCCTCGGAGGGTGTTGTTTCGGGTACGGGTGTTGCAAGCCATCGGCACACCTGACAGCAACAGTTTTGAGTCGTGGATTCAGAACCTTTGACTTCGGCCAGGGAGCGGCAAACGATTGCCCCTTTTTTCCTGATCTGTCCCGAAGTGAGTATGCCCGACCTGGTCGGCATGCCAGAGCGCCGTGCTCTTGTGTGCCATCGGCGTCGGTTGTTGAGCTTTCGGACGGAACGGTTGGCGCCCACAAGGCGCCTAAACAAACTTAGAGAACGTGGAGACACCCATGCAAACCGACACAACTCGCGAGAACCCGCAGGCCAAGGCGCCGCAGGCCGCTGATTCGAACCAGGATCTGGCTGCTACCGCCCCAGGCCAACTGCGTGTGATCAAGCGCAATGGCACTGTCGTCGCCTACACCGACGACAAGATCACCGTGGCCATCACCAAGGCGTTCCTCGCAGTTGAAGGCGGCACCGCTGCTGCCTCGTCGCGCATCCACGACACCGTTGCCCGTCTGACCGAACAAGTCACTGCAACCTTCAAGCGTCGCATGCCTTCGGGCGGCACCATCCACATCGAAGAAATCCAGGACCAGGTCGAACTGGCCCTGATGCGTGCCGGTGAGCAAAAAGTCGCCCGCGACTACGTGATCTACCGTGACCAGCGCGCCAAAGAGCGTGCGACCCGCGTCCACGCCGAAGACAGCAACGTGCAGCCGCACCCAAGCATCCGCATCACCCTGGCCGACGGCAGCCTCGCGCCGCTGGACATGAACCGCCTGAACACCATCATCTCCGAGGCCTGCGAAGGCCTGGCCGAAGTCGATGGCGACCTGATCCAGCGCGAAACCCTGAAGAACCTCTACGACGGCGTGGCCATCAAAGACGTCAACACCGCCCTGGTGATGACCGCCCGTACCCTGGTTGAGCGTGAGCCGAACTACTCGTTCGTCACCGCCCGCCTGCTGATGGACACCCTGCGTGCCGAAGGCCTGGGCTTCCTCGGCGTGGCCGACAGCGCCACCCACCACGAAATGGCCGAGTTGTACGCCAAGGCCCTGCCGGCCTACGTCGCCAAAGGCGTCGAATTCGAACTGCTGAACCCTGCCCTGGCCGACTTCGACCTGGAAAAACTGGGCAAGGCAATCAACCACGAGCGCGACCAGCAGTTCACCTACCTGGGCCTGCAGACCCTGTACGACCGTTACTTCATCCACAAGGATGGCGTGCGCTTCGAGCTGCCTCAGGTGTTCTTCATGCGTGTGGCCATGGGCCTGGCGCTGGAAGAAAAAGACAAAGAAGCCCGTGCGATCGAGTTCTACAACCTGCTGTCGTCCTTCGACTACATGGCTTCGACCCCGACCCTGTTCAACGCCGGTACCCTGCGTCCACAGCTGTCGAGCTGCTACCTGACCACCGTTCCGGATGACCTGTCGGGCATCTACCACGCGATCCACGACAACGCCATGCTGTCGAAATTCGCCGGTGGCCTGGGCAACGACTGGACCCCTGTGCGTGCACTGGGCTCCTACATCAAAGGCACCAACGGTAAATCCCAGGGCGTCGTACCGTTCCTGAAAGTGGTCAACGACACCGCCGTTGCCGTTAACCAGGGTGGCAAGCGCAAAGGCGCTGTGTGTGCCTACCTGGAAACCTGGCACCTGGACATCGAAGAATTCATCGAACTGCGCAAGAACACCGGTGATGACCGTCGTCGTACCCACGACATGAACACCGCCAACTGGATCCCTGACCTGTTCATGAAGCGTGTCTTCGATGACGGCAAGTGGACCCTGTTCTCGCCGAACGAAGTACCTGATCTGCACGACCTGACCGGCAAGGCCTTCGAAGAGCGCTACGAGTACTACGAAGCCCTGACCGAGTACAACAAGATCAAGGTGTTCAAAACCATCCAGGCCAAAGACCTGTGGCGCAAAATGCTCTCGATGCTGTTCGAGACCGGCCACCCATGGTTGACCTTCAAGGATCCGTGCAACCTGCGTAGCCCGCAGCAGCACGTGGGCGTGGTCCACAGCTCGAACCTGTGCACCGAGATCACCCTGAACACCAACAAGGACGAGATCGCCGTCTGCAACCTGGGCTCGATCAACCTGCCGAACCACATCGTTGACGGCAAGCTGGACACCGCCAAGCTGCAACGCACCGTGAACACCGCCGTACGCATGCTCGATAACGTAATCGACATCAACTACTACTCGGTACCACAAGCGCGCAACTCGAACTTCAAGCACCGTCCGGTTGGCCTGGGCATCATGGGCTTCCAGGACGCGCTGTACCTGCAGCACATCCCTTACGGTTCCGACGCTGCCGTCGAGTTCGCCGACAAGTCGATGGAAGCGGTCAGCTACTTCGCCATCCAGGCCTCCTGTGACCTGGCCGACGAGCGTGGCGCCTACGAGACCTTCCAGGGCTCGCTGTGGTCCAAAGGCATCCTGCCGCTGGATTCGCAACAGATCCTGATCGAAGCCCGTGGCCAGAAGTACATCGACGTCGACCTGAACGAAACCCTGGACTGGGCACCGGTCCGTGCTCGCGTACAGAAAGGTATTCGTAACTCGAACATCATGGCCATCGCGCCGACCGCGACCATCGCCAACATCACCGGCGTATCGCAGTCCATCGAGCCGACCTACCAGAACCTGTACGTGAAATCGAACCTGTCGGGCGAATTCACCGTGATCAACCCGTACCTGGTTCGCGACCTCAAGGCCCGCGGCCTGTGGGACGCGGTCATGATCAACGACCTGAAGTACTACGACGGTTCGGTACAACAGATCGAGCGTATTCCGCAGGAGCTCAAAGACCTCTACGCCACCGCGTTCGAAGTCGAGACCAAGTGGATCGTCGACGCTGCCAGCCGCCGTCAGAAGTGGATCGACCAGGCGCAGTCGCTGAACCTGTACATCGCTGGTGCTTCGGGCAAGAAACTCGACGTCACCTACCGCATGGCCTGGTACCGTGGTCTGAAAACCACCTACTACCTCCGTGCCCTGGCGGCGACCAGCACCGAGAAGTCGACCATCAACACCGGCAAGCTCAACGCCGTGTCCAGCGGTGGCGACAGCGCCCCGGTCCAGGCAGCAGGCCCAGCGCCAGTGCCGAAGGCCTGCGCGATCGACGAGCCGGATTGCGAAGCCTGCCAATAAGGCAGTCTCCCTGTGGGAGCGGGCTTGCCCCGCGATAAGTCCCCTCCCACAGTACAAAGAAGAAGGTCAGGGCCCACCCTGACCTCCTCCGCGGAGCCCCGCTCCCGGAAGCATTCCAAGTTTTTGCGTGCACCGCCGTACCTAACCGCAAGCACCGCAACCAAGATCCACCGGCCATACTGAATATGGCCCTCAAGCAGGAGACCCACCATGCTGAGCTGGGACGAATTCGATAAAGACGACAGCGAAGAAGCTGCCAAAGGCGCCACTGCCACTCAAGCCGCTGCCGCTGGTATCGACAAGCTGGACAACGCCGGTGGCGTAGCCGCCCTGGAAGCCCGCGCCGTGACCGCCGATGACTCGGAAGCCGTCAAGCGCGCCAAGGCCGCCCTGGACAAACTCGACATCGCCGAAGGCCTGGCTGAGCTGGAAGGCTCTTCCGCCCGCGTCGCGGTTGATGAAAAGCGCATGATCAACTGCCGCGCCGACCTCAACCAGCTGGTGCCCTTCAAGTACGATTGGGCCTGGCAGAAGTACCTCGACGGCTGCGCCAACCACTGGATGCCGCAAGAGGTCAACATGACCGCGGACATCGCCCTGTGGAAGAGCCCGGAAGGCCTGACCGACGACGAGCGCCGCATCGTCATGCGTAACCTCGGCTTCTTCTCCACCGCCGACTCGCTGGTTGCCAACAACCTCGCCCTGGCCGTGTACCGTTTGATCACCAACCCGGAATGCCGCCAGTACATCCTGCGCCAGGCCTTCGAAGAGGCGATCCACACCCACGCCTACCAGTACTGCATCGAATCGCTGGGCA
The DNA here is from genome assembly GCF_052147955.1 of Pseudomonas sp. NUPR-001. Classification (NCBI taxonomy): domain Bacteria; kingdom Pseudomonadati; phylum Pseudomonadota; class Gammaproteobacteria; order Pseudomonadales; family Pseudomonadaceae; genus Pseudomonas; species Pseudomonas sp. NUPR-001. The sequence continues at coordinate 1,441,572 of NZ_CP197353.1, read as the reverse complement.
TGGATGAAGGCGAGATCTTCAACATGTACCACGAGATCCCGTCGGTCGCGAAAAAAGCCGCCTGGGGCCTGAGCTACACCCGTGCGATCTCGGATCCGGAGTTCAACACCGGCACCGTCGAAACCGACAAAGAACTGCTGCGCAACCTGATCGCCTACTACTGCGTTCTGGAAGGCATCTTCTTCTACTGCGGTTTCACCCAGATCCTGTCGATGGGCCGCCGCAACAAGATGACCGGCGTTGCCGAGCAGTTCCAGTACATCCTGCGTGACGAATCCATGCACCTGAACTTCGGTATCGACGTGATCAACCAGATCAAGATCGAAAACCCGCACCTGTGGGATGCCGAAATGAAAGAAGAAGCCTCGCAGATGATTCTGCAGGGCACCCAGCTGGAAATCGAATACGCACGCGACACCATGCCGCGCGGCGTACTGGGCATGAACGCAGCGATGATGGAGGACTACCTCAAGTTCATCGCCAACCGTCGCCTGTCGCAGATCGGCTTGAAGGAAGAGTACCCAGGTACCACCAACCCGTTCCCATGGATGAGCGAAATCATGGACTTGAAGAAAGAGAAGAACTTCTTCGAGACGCGGGTTATCGAGTATCAGACTGGTGGTGCGTTGAGCTGGGATTGATTCCTTGCTCCGCAGGCGTTCACGATCAGCTGAACCCGTAGCCTAAGAAACTGAGCCACCTCAGCCACACGCTGAGGTGGTTTTTTTTTGGCTCTTCACGGAATGCCCGGTGAAGGGTTGGCTTTGCGAACTGTGAGCGTCATCTGAACGAGCGGGTACGCAAAAGATTCAAGCTTCAAGCTGCAGCTATTGTGCAATGCTGCGCCTCACAAGCCCGTCATTCGAAGGTCAAGCATGCAGTTCACTCACCTGTCAGTTGCGCGCAAACTCAAGTTCTACCAGTTGATGGTATTCGACCAGGTCCTGCAGAGCGGCTCCTTGCTACGCGCTGCCCAGGCACTGAGCCTGACCCAACCTGCGGTCACCAAGATCATCCACGAGCTGGAATCCTACTTCGATGCACCGTTGCTGGTCCGTGGTAACCGGGGTGTCAGAGCCACACCATTGGGCGAACTGGTAGTGCGGCGTAGCAAATCGCTGCTTGCCGAACTGCGCTCACTGACGGACGAGGTCAATGCCTACCAGGAAGGCACCTCGGGACATGTGCTGGTTGGCACCCTGATCTCCGCATCCAGCTCGCTGCTACCGCGTGCCCTGCAACTGCTCAAACAACGAGCACCCAAGGTGCTGGTATCACTGCGGGTCGGCCAGATGGACCAGTTGTTCCCGGCCCTGTCCGTGGGCGAGGTCGACCTGGTGGTGGGGCGTGTACCAGACGACTGGCGTTGGTACCAGGAATCGTCACAGTTGGAGGCGCAAGTGCTCTATGGTGAGGAGTTATCCGTCGTCGCTGGCGCGAATCACCCGCTAGTTGGCCAGAACCCGGTCAACCTCAAGGCCCTGCTCGAGTATCCCTGGGTACTGCCAACGCGCGATTCGTTGCTCCGCCGCACCGTCGATAGCCTGTTCGACGACGCCGGACTGACGGCACCACCGAACGTGGTCGAGTCCTTATCGATTCTCACCAACATCAGCCTGATGCAGGACCAGCAAACCGTCGCCGTTATGCCGCTGGAAGCGACCCGGCAATTTACCGGAGCCGGACTGCTGACCACCCTGGACCTGGGTACCCACCTGCAATTCGGCGACATCGGCTACTTCCAAACGCGCAACCGCGAGCTGGGGCCGGCAGCCCGGCTGTTCCGCGAGTGCCTCGAGCAGGCTGCCCAAGAGCAACATGGCGAACTGCAAGGCTAACCGCCAGAAATTCCATTTGCTAATACCTGACGGCAATTCTTTCATTACTCGCTTATAGGAAGACCCCATAGACTCCTCCGAAAATCCAAGAATCGGAGGTTACCGTGCCCAATCCCTTGCCCCTGCTGTGCCACTTCGTGAACGGAAAGTTCGTGGCGACCGCCTCGACCTTTGACAAGGTGTCTCCCATCGACGGTCGCACCCTGGCCCGGGTCTGCAAGGCCGACGCGGCACTGGTGGATAGTGCAGTCACTGCGGCCAAAGCTGCCCAGGAGGGTCCCTGGGCCAGCTACAGTGCCAGCCAGCGAGCTGACGTCCTGCTGCGCATCGCCGAAGGCATCGAGCGCCGCTTCGAGGAATTCGTCGCGGCGGAGGTGGCCGATACCGGCCGCCCCGTACAGCAGGCCCGGACCCTGGATATCGCCCGCGGTGTTCACAACTTTCGCACGTTCGCCGAACTGATTCGCCAGGCCGGCGGCGAGTACTTCGAGATGCGTACCGCCGATGACAGCGATGTCTTCAGCTACACGGTGCGCAAGCCTCACGGCGTCGTCGCCATTATTTCGCCCTGGAACCTGCCGATGCTGCTGCTCACCTGGAAGGTGGCGCCTGCGCTGGCCTGTGGCAACTCGGTAGTGGTCAAACCCTCGGAAGACTCGCCCACCACCGCCACCCTGCTGGCCGAAGTCATGCTGGAAGCCGGCGTGCCAGCGGGCGTGTTCAACTTGGTGCATGGTTTTGGACCGAACTCGGCCGGCGAGTTCCTCACCCGTCACCCCGATGTCGACGCCATTACGTTCACCGGTGAGTCGCGCACCGGCGCCACCATCATGAAAGCGGCCGCCGAGGGCGTGCGCGAGGTATCGTTCGAACTGGGTGGCAAGAACGCTGCCGTAGTCTTCGCCGACTGCGACTTCGACGCTGCCGTCGCCGGCGTGCTGCGCTCCAGCTTCACCAACGCCGGCCAGGTATGCCTCTGCTCGGAGCGGGTCTACGTCGAACGGCCAATCTACGAACGCTTTGTCGCTGCCCTCAAGGAGGGCACGGAAAAGCTCAAGATCGGTTACCCGGACGAGGACGGCGTCAACATGGGCTCGCTGATCTCCCACCAGCACCGTGACAAGGTTCTGGGCTACTTTGAACTGGCCCGCCGCGAGGGCGCTACAGTCGTCACCGGTGGCGGCGTGCCACACTTCGGCGATGCCCGAGACAATGGCGCCTATGTGCAGCCAACCATCTGGACTGACCTGCCCGATGACGCCCACTGTGTGCGTGAGGAAGTCTTCGGCCCGGTCTGCCACGTCGCCCCGTTCGACCGCGACGAGGAAGTGATCCGTCGTGTCAACGACTCCGCCTATGGCCTCGCCGCCGCCGTCTGGACGACCAATCTCAAGCGCGCCCACAAGGTGTCCCGCCAGCTGCGCGTCGGCATGGTGTGGGTCAACACCTGGTTCCTTCGTGACCTGCGCACGCCCTTCGGCGGTGCGCGACTCTCCGGCCTGGGTCGCGAGGGTGGCCGTCACTCTCTGGACTTCTACTCGGAAGCCACCACCATTTGCGTCAACGCCTGAGCAGGAGTACTCCCATGCATGCCGTCCTCCTCGAAGCCGCCGATCTCCTGCGCCAGGCGCAGCTGAGCGGCCAGCCCTGCCCGCCGATTCGCGAGTTCATCGCCGTCGCCCAGGCTGATGAACCGAATGCCGAGGCAATAGCCCTGGCCTACGCCGTGCAACGTCACAACAACCAGCTCGCGCTGGCCGCCGGGCGCCGCCCGGTGGGCCGCAAGATCGGCCTGACCAACCCGGCGGTGCAAGCCCAGCTGGGGGTCGACCAACCGGACTTCGGACTGCTGCTGGCCGACATGGCCCGCAACGACGACCAACCAATCGCCTGGGCCGATTGCGCCCAGCCCAAGGTCGAGGCCGAGATCGCCCTGGTGCTGGAGCACGATCTTCCCCATGAACGCCATACCGTGGCCGACCTGATCCGCGCTACCGCCTTTGCCCTGCCGGCGATCGAAGTGGTCGGCAGCCGCATTGCCAACTGGGACATCACGCTGGTCGACACCATCGCCGACAACGCTTCGTCCGGCCTGTTCGTGCTCGGTACCCGTGCAGTGAAGCTGGACCAGTTGGATCTGGTGCGCTGTGGCATGAGCATGACCCTACGCGGTGAGCCGGTGTCCGTCGGTGCTGGCGCTGCCTGCCTGGGCAACCCGCTGAACGCAGCCGTCTGGCTCGCCGACACCATGGCTCGACTCGGCGAGCCGCTGCGAGCCGGCGACATCCTGCTTACCGGGGCGCTCGGCCCGATGGTCGCGGCCCAGCCGGGCGATCAGTTCACCGCCCACATTCAGGGCCTGGGCAGCGTCAGCGCCACCTTTGCCAACCGGTGTTAAGAGGAGCCCCCATGAGCAAGAAACTCAAAGTCGCCATCGTCGGCTCCGGCAACATCGGCACCGACCTGATGATCAAGGTAATGCGCAACGCACAGTATCTGGAAATGGGCGCCATGGTCGGTATCGACCCGGCGTCAGACGGTCTGGCGCGTGCAGCACGAATGGGCGTGCCCACCACCCATGAAGGGGTCGAGGGCCTGACCCGCCTGCCAGTCTTCAACGAGATCGACTTCGTCTTCGATGCCACCAGCGCCGGTGCCCACGTGAAGAACGACGCCTTGCTGCGCAGCCACAAGCCCAGCCTGCGCCTGATCGACCTGACCCCGGCTGCTATCGGCCCCTATTGCGTGCCGGTGGTTAACCTGGAGCAGCACCTGCAGGCACTTAACGTCAACATGGTCACCTGCGGTGGCCAGGCGACTATCCCGATGGTGGCGGCCGTGTCGAGAGTAGCCAGGGTGCACTACGCCGAAATCGTCGCCTCGATTGCCAGCAAATCCGCCGGCCCAGGTACCCGCGCCAACATCGACGAATTCACCGAGACCACCAGCAAGGCCATTGAGGTGATAGGGGGTGCCGCCAAGGGCAAGGCGATCATTGTCATGAACCCGGCCGAACCGCCAGTGATGATGCGCGACACCGTATTCGTGCTGTCCGAGGCCGCCGACCAGGCCCGCATCCAGTCCAGCGTGGAGGAAATGGCCGTCGCCGTGCAGGCCTACGTGCCGGGGTACCGCCTGAAGCAGAAAGTGCAATTCGACCTAATCCCCGAGTCCACGCCGCTGAACATCCCCGGCCACGGACGATTCAGCGGGCTGAAGACCTCGATTTTCCTCGAGGTGGAAGGCGCTGCCCATTACCTGCCGGCATACGCCGGCAACCTCGACATCATGACCTCCGCCGCGCTGGCCACCGCCGAGCGCATGGCGCAATCGTTGCTGAACGCCTGAGGAACGCCCCATGAACGGCAAGAAGCTGTATATCTCCGACGTGACCCTGCGTGACGGCAGCCATGCGATCCGCCACCAGTACAGCCTCGAACAGGTCCAGGCCATCGCCCGCGCCCTCGACCAGGCCCACGTCGACTCCATCGAAGTGACACACGGCGACGGCCTGCAGGGCTCGTCTTTCAACTACGGCTTCGGCGCTCACACCGACCTGCAGTGGATCGAAGCCGCGGCCGATGTGATCGAGCACGCCCAGCTCACCGTGTTGCTGCTCCCTGGCATCGGCACCGTGCACGACCTGAAAGCCGCCTACGATGCCGGCGCTCGCTCGGTGCGGGTGGCCACTCACTGCACCGAAGCGGACGTCGCCAAGCAGCACATCGAGTACGCCCGCTCGCTCGGCATGGACACCGTCGGCTTCCTGATGATGAGCCACATGATTCCGGCCGAAGAGTTGGCCAGGCAGGGACAACTGATGGAGCGCTACGGTGCGCAGTGCATCTACATGGCCGACTCTGGCGGTGCCATGAACATGAACGACATCCGCGACCGCATGCGTGCCTTCAAGGCGCTTCTCAAACCCGAGACCCAGACCGGCATGCACGCCCACCATAACCTGTCCCTCGGTGTGGCCAACTCCATCGTTGCGGTAGAGGAAGGCTGCGACCGCATCGACGCCAGCCTGGCCGGCATGGGCGCCGGCGCCGGGAATGCTCCGCTGGAAGTGTTTATCGCCGCCGCGGATCGCCTGGGTTGGAACCACGGCACCGACCTGTATCGCCTGATGGACGCTGCCGACGACCTCGTGCGCCCGCTGCAGGACCGCCCGGTACGAGTCGACCGCGAAACCCTCGGCCTCGGCTATGCCGGGGTCTATTCCAGCTTCCTGCGCCACGCCGAAGTGGCCGCCGCCAAGTACGGTCTGAAGACCCTCGACATCCTCGTCGAACTGGGCAAACGCCGCATGGTCGGCGGCCAGGAAGACATGATTGTTGACGTCGCCCTCGACCTGTTGGCCCAGCGCCCGGAGATCCGTCCATGAGCACCGATATCGCCCGCATCGCCACCGCGCTCGACCAAGCGGCACGGCGCGCCCAACCGCTGGCGCAGTTCAGCGTTGAAACGCCCTTCTCGCTGGATGACGCCTACCGCATCCAGCGTGCTTCCATGCAGCGCCGCTACGACGATGGCGAGCGCTGCATCGGCATCAAGCTGGGCTTCACCAGCCGCGCCAAGATGATCCAGATGGGCGTTGACAGCCTGATCTGGGGCTGGCTCACCGATGCCATGCTGGAGGAAGACGGCGGCCTGGTCGATCTGGCGCGCTACATCCACCCGCGCGCCGAACCGGAAATCTGTTTCCTCACGCGCCGAGATATCGACCGCCCGCTGACCTTGCTGGAAGCGGCGGACTATGTAGAGGCATGCGCTCCGGCGCTGGAAATCATCGATTCGCGCTACCAAGCGTTCAAGTTCAGCCTGGAGGACGTGGTGGCGGACAACTGCTCCTCCTCCGGCCTGACCGTCGGCCCCTGGTCGCGAGATTTCTCCGCGCTGGCCAACGCCGGTGTGGTGATGCGCCTGGACGGCCGCGCCGTACAGGTCGGCTCCACCGCCGCGATCCTCGGCCAGCCACTGCGTAGCCTGGTGCAAGCCTCGCGCTTGCTGCACGACGCCGAACGGGTGCTGCCGGCCGGCAGCCTGGTAATGGCCGGTGCCGCCACTGCCGCCGAAGCGCTGCGCCCGGGCATGCACGTCAGCGTCGAAATCCAGGGTCTGGGCGAAAGCAGCTTCAGCCTGCGCCCCTGACCCAACCGCATAAGGAACCGCATCATGAGTGACAACCGCGCCACCGTCGTCGCCGGCAAGGCCAAGCCTCGCGGCCGCTTCCCCCACATAAAACGTGCCGGCGACTTCCTGTTTGTCTCCGGCACCAGCTCGCGTCGCCCGGACAACAGCTTCGTCGGTGTCGAAGTCGATGAGATGGGCACCACCAACCTGGACATCCGCGCACAAACCCGCGCGGTCATCGAAAACATACGTGACATTCTCGCCAGCGAGAACGCCAGCCTCGACAACCTGGTGGAGATCAGTACCTTCCTGGTCGATATAAACGACTTCGGTGGATACAACCAAGTCTATGCCGAGTACTTCGACGAAACCGGGCCGACCCGTACCACCGTCGCCGTACACCAACTGCCGCACCCGCACCTGCGCATCGAGATCAAAGCCGTCGCCTACGCGCCCCGTTCACGTTGAGATAATAATAATGAACAAGCATCACTTCAGCCCGCCGTTCAACTTCAATCGCTGGATCGAAGACCACGCCCACCTGCTCAAGCCTCCGGTAGGTAACCAGCAGATCTGGCATGGCAGCGACTTCATGGTCACCGTGGTCGGCGGCCCCAACCAGCGCACCGATTTTCACGACGACCCGGTGGAAGAGTTTTTCTACCAATTCAAGGGCAACGCCTACCTGAACATCTGGGACCGGGGCAACTATGAGCGGGTGTACCTGAAGGAAGGCGACATCTACCTGATGGCGCCGCATGTCATCCATTCGCCCCAGCGCCCCGAGCCCGGCAGCCTGTGCCTGGTGATCGAGCGCCAGCGCCCCGCCGGGCTGTATGACGCATTGCAATGGTCTTGCGCCCGCTGCGGCCAGCTGACCAAGCGCTACGAGATGCAACTGGAAAGTATCGTTACCGACCTGCCACCGGTGTACGAGCGTTTCTACGCCACCACAGATGAAGAGCGCCGCTGCTTGGAATGCGGTGAGGTCCATCCCGGCCGAGATTGGCAAACCTGGCACCAGACACTCCAGGAGTTCCACCCCGCATGAAAATTGATATCCATTCGCACTTTTTCCCCCTCATTAGCCAGGAAGAAGCCGCCCGGCTGAGCCCCGAACGCGCGCCATGGCTGCATACCGAAGGCCGCAGCGGGCAGATCATGATTGGCAACAAGCCCTTCCGCCCGGTGCACGACGTACTCTGGGACCCGGTGCGTCGCCTCGAACACCTCGACGAGCAAGGCTTGGACATTCAAGTGATGTGCGCCACTCCGGTGATGTTCGGCTACGACCAGCCCATTGCACGCGCCCTGCCCTGGGCGCAACTGATGAATGACCGCGCAGTGGAAATGGCTGCCCACGCCCCTGAGCGCCTCAAGGTGCTGGCCCAGGTGCCGCTGCAGGACATTGACGCCGCCTGTCGCGAGGCCAGCCGCGCCAAGGCCTGTGGGCACATCGGTGTGCAAATCGGCAACCACGTCGGCGAGCACGACCTTGATCACGATGGCCTGGTGACATTCCTCCACCACTGCGCCAGCGAGAACATCCCTCTGCTGGTGCATCCGTGGGACATGATGGGCCGCGAGCGCATGAAGAAGTGGATGCTGCCCTGGCTGGTCGCCATGCCGGCAGAAACCCAGCTCGGCATCCTCTCGCTGATTCTCTCAGGCGCCTTCGAAACCCTGCCCGAGTCCCTGCGCCTTTGTTTCGCTCACGGTGGTGGTGGCTTCGCGTTCCTGCTTGGCCGTGTCGACAACGCATGGCTGCACCGCGACATTGTCCGCGAAGACTGCCCCAACCTGCCCTCCAGCTATGTCAAACGCTTCTACGTCGACTCCGCAGTCTTCGACCAGCGCTCGCTCAAGCTGCTGGTTGATGTGATGGGGACCGATCGTGTGATGCTGGGCTCCGATGCACCGTTTCCGCTTGGGGAGCAGCAGATCGGCGCTGGCGTCCTGGAGCACCCGTCATTGTCTGAAAGCGACAAGCGTCGTATTGCTGGCGGAAACGCCCGAGAGTTCTTCAGTCTCTGAATTCTTTTGTTCCGGCCACTTGGCCTTTTAGCCCCGTATCCCTGATCGGATACGGGGCTTTTTTATGGTTCTTTACGGAATACTTGAAGCTTGCAGCTTGCAGCTTGCAGCCACAACATCAGACCCGAAAACTGCCGACCAGTTGTTGCAAGCGCCTGGCCTGGCGCTCCAGCTCAGCGCAAGCGCCCAGGGTGGTACGCAGGTTCTCCACACCACCTTGGTTGAGGATGTTGATTGCGCTGATGTCCAGGTTCAACGAATCGACCACCGCGGTCTGCTCCTCGGTAGCGGTGGCTACCGACTGATTCATCGCATCGATCTCAACGATATGCTGAGTCACGTTGCCAAGGCGCTCCCCAGCCTTGTTGCCGATTTCCACGCTCTGCTCGCTATAGCGCTGGCTCTCGACCATGGCAGTCACCGCCTCACGCGCACCGACTTGCAGTTCATCGATCATCGAGTGGATTTCTTGCGCAGACTCCCGCGTGCGTTGCGCCAAACCGCGCACCTCATCGGCGACTACGGCGAAACCACGACCCGCCTCGCCGGCACGGGCGGCTTCGATGGCGGCGTTGAGGGCCAGCAGGTTGGTCTGCTCAGAGATGCCTTTGATCACCTCGAGGATCTGGCCAATGTTCACCGTCTTGCTGTTGAGTTGCTCGATGTTGACGCAGGAGCTGCTGATCTTTGCCGACAGCTCATGCATCGCGGTGAGGGTACAGTCGACCACCTGACGACCACCTTCAGCCTGCTGGCGAGCATCAGAAGCCTGACGCGAAGCATCGGCGGCGTTGCGAGCGATCTCTTGAGCTGCGGCTCCCAGTTCGTTGATCGCAGCGGCGACGCTGTGGGTGCGGTTGGCCTGCTCGTCGGAATTGACCATCGACGAGTTGGACGCATCGACCAGCCGTTTGGCCAGATCGTTGAGCTGGCGGGTTGCCGAAGACACCTCGCTGATCGAGCCGTGAATGCGCGCAACGAAGCGGTTGAAGGCCTCGGCCAGTTCGCCGAACTCATCCTTGGCCTGTATCGCCAGGCGCTTGGTGAGATCGCCCTCGCCCTCGGCGATGTCCTGCATGGCGCGGCCCATGGTGCGCAGTGGCTGCATCAGCACGCGGATAAGCATGCTCAGCAGGAGGATGATGCAAACGACGGTCACCAGCGTGGCGATGAGCGCCGAGGTGCGGAACTCGCTGAGCATGGCGTAGGCCTTGTCTTTGTCCACCGAGATGCCCACGTACCAGTCCACCGTCGGCAAACCGTGTACTGGCGAGAAGGTCAGGATGCGCGTGCCTTCAGCGGATTCAACTTCGCGCAAGTCGGCGCTCGGTAACAGCGTGTCTTGCTGGTACAGGTCACGCAGGTGCTTCATCACCTTGTCCTGCTCCGGATGCACCAACACTTTGCCGTCGGCGCTGACCAGGAAGGCGTAGCCTATGCCGTCGAAATCCAGGGAATTGATGATTTTTACCAGGGTCGCCAGGCTCAGGTCACCGCCCACCACGCCCAGTAAATGCTCCTGTTGCCTGAGCGGAACGGCGATGGTCAACATCAATTGGCTAGCGGTTGCATCCTGATACGGCTCGGTAACAACCGTGCCTTGGCTATTGCGGGTGGCCACGTACCAGGGTCGCAGCCGCGGGTCGTAACCCTCCGGAGGTGGATCGTCCGACGACATCTGGAAGGTACCATCGGCTCGCCCCAGGTAGGCATGGACGAAACTGTCGCGCATCACCTGCAGTGCCAGGTGATTGCTGGCATCGTGCTCGACACCCTGCTGGGTAATGCCCTGCGCGGCCTGCTCGATCAGTGTCAGGCGCCCGCCCAGCCAGAGCTGCACGGTATTGGCGGCTTGCCGCCCAGCATTGTGCAAGCGGCTCTCCAACGTGTGTCCGAGCGCGGTCTGCAGATGTGCATCGTTATACAGTGTGAATACGCTGAAGCTGGTGACCACCAGCAGTGAGGTGGCCAGCAGCAACTTGCTGCCAAAACCGAAGGAGCGGTTCATGGGAGGCTTCCGGTCAGAAGGCTGGACGCTCGACCGGCCGCCCAACCCGGTAAGAAAGGCGCATCCCCGGCCACTGCCGGGGATGCGGGGCTTTAAAACTTGATGCGCACGCCGAGTTGCAGGCCTTGCGGGTTCTCGTTCGGCAGCGGGCTGTCCAGGCTCCAACTGACCGGATAGCGGATCTCGCTGTCCCGCTTGTGATGGATGTAAGCGTAAACGCCGTAGAGGTCGATGTTTTTGTCGTAGTTGTAGATGTAACCGAGGCTGATTGCCGCGGCATCGCTCAGTGCTTCATCCTTGCGGTCGTCCTTGTAGATGAAGCTGACAGTGGCATTGTGTTTGTTACCGAAGTTGTGGCGCATGCCGAGCTGCAGGTCGTTGCCGTTGGATTCGAAATCCACCCAGGGCGCGTAGGCGTAGTAGCCCACGTAGCGGTGGAACACCGCCGACAGGTCGGTCTTGCCCATGCTGTACACCGCGGTCAGGTAGGCGTCGGTGGACTGCTGCATCGTGTGTTTGTCCCACAGGTTACGCTGGTACTTGCGGTCCACAGCAGCTGAAAAGTACCAGGGGCTGTCGGTCCAGCGATCCACGGCGACGCTGATGACTTGCCCGTCGCGGCTGCCATCGTCCTCACCCTTGGAGACGCCACCGCGGAACTCATAACCATTGATTCGCGGGCTGATGTACATCAGCAAGCCGTCTTCACGCCACGGCGCGTAGAACACCATCACGTTACTGATCAGGCTGTAGTCGTTGTTGTACAACGGGTCAGCATAACCGTAGGCGTTGGCGGACGGGGTATCCCGGCGGCCTGCGCTCAGCGTTCCCCAGCGCTTGGAAATGACCTCGAAGTAGGTTTCGCGCTTGCCGATATCATCATCGGAATGCGGGTTGTACTGCGCCTGGTAAATCCAGTTCAGCGACAGGTCGTCGGTGACCGCTTCCTGCATGTGCAGTTGCAGGCGGTTGGCGCTCAAGCCGCCGCCGTTGGCACGCTCCTCGGTGTGTCCGCCGGACTTGGCCACCTCGTAGTTGACGTCGATGACCCCGGAAAGCTCAATAACGTCGATGCCCGAGACGTCTTGAAGGTCTGCGATGTCCGCGCAGGCGTAACCGCTCACCAGCGGCAGAATGAGTAAAAGTTTGCGCATTGCATGCTCCGATAGAACGAGTAGAGGCTCGCGACAGCACTCCCCTGCTGTCGCGGCCTGGTTTTTTATTGGTATGACTGGTTCTTGCGGGGGTGGATCAGTCCCGAGGCGGCCAGATCTTCTTCGGCGCTTCGAAGCTCGGCTCGCCCAGCAACGGGGTCGACAACGCATAGAAGCCGTGGTTGGTGAAGACCCAGATCAGGTTGCGGTCGTACTCGGTGTAGGTGCCGTGGGTGAGGTTGCCCATGGCCCAGCTCACTACGTTCTTGGTGTCGTACGGCGGTACGAAGTAGGCACCGATGGTCGGCTTGTCTGGGTTGCGCACATCAAAGACCTGCACACCGGCGTTGTAGTAGGCGTACGGCAGGATGCCGTCACGCGATACCCCAGGCTGGGTGTAATAGCCACTGCGCTTCGGACCGAAGCTGCCCTTGCGCTGGCAGAAGTCAGTGAACTCGGCGTCGGCCGGTGGCGTCGGCATCGGCAAGGTGTGCTTGATCACCGGTTTAGTCGGGTTGCGAACATCCACGGCGTAGATCGGCTTTTCCGCCTCGTAGCAGTCCTCGGTCAGCGGGTAGCCGCTGAAGTAGATCAGGCCTGTCTTCTCCACCTGACTCACATCGATGCCGTCGCCTTCAGTGCCGGCCACGCTGACCGGGAACTCGAGATGGCCGACCACCTTCAAGTTCGCCGAGTCGGTGATGTCGACCACGTACAGGCCCATGCCGCCCATGGCCGCATAACCGTACTTGCCGCCTTGCTCCACCGGCTTGGGAATGAACAGCGACGCACGTGATCCCATCCAGGACGCACGGTTGCCAGCGCGCGGGTTGGCCTTGAACACAGCCTCGTGCTCAGGATCGCCGATAATCTGGCCCGGCACGGTCAATACGTCGAGCAGCTTGGGGTTGCTCGGATCGGACATATCCCAGGACTGATAGCCTGAGTTGTACAGATCGTTGGGGTACTCGGTGAGTGCATAGTTGTCGCTCGGTGCAGCCGCCACATACATCACATCGCCGCCGAAGTAGGCAGGAATGTCGCGTGAGCCGGAGCCCTGTTGCTCGCCGATTGGCGCATCCGGGTGCTCGATGTCGGTGGTACGAGTGGCAATCAGCTTCCAGTCCTCGGGCAACGGGCCATTCATCTCGTAAACCTTGAAGCCCTTGAGGTGCTTGGATTTACGGATGGCTTCGACCTTGTCTGGCTCACGATACTTGTCGCTCAGCACGCCGAAACGGCGGGTCTCGAAAGACTGCACCATGATGTTCTTGCCAAGCTTCTTGTTCCACTGGATCGACGCGGCGCCGAAGAAGTCGTCCGCAGGATACGGGTTGACCTCCTCACCCGGGCCTTCCACCCCCCAAGGTGCGCCCTTGGACAGCAGCACCTTCACGTCTTTGGGATTGGTGATATCAAAGATCTTCAGGTCGCGGCGCACGTACTGGTAGAGGTAGCGCTTGCCAGCGAAGTCGACGATGTTCTGCCACGTGTGGAAGGGCTCAACCGCGATCGGGTAGTAAGCCTCCACCTTCATGTTCTTGATGTAGCTCTTGGTGTCCCAGTGATCCAACTCGCCAGGGAACGGCTTGCCTTCATGGGAGAACGGCGTGGCTACCGGCCAGATGAACTTGCCGGTGGCCTTGTCCATGCCATAGCTGCCCGGAGCCGGTTCCGGCGGAATGCGTTCCGGTCCCAGTTCGGTCAGACGCTTGACGATGGGGTCGACGATGTTCATCGGGGCATGCTCTTGGGCATGCAGGCTCGCGCTGGCGACCAGTGCGAGCGCCAGCGAAAGCGCAAGGCGACTGCGTTTGTATGCATTGCCAGGATTAACAGAGATCAGCTTTGTTTTCATTATTTACTCCGTTTGGTAGTGCCCCATCGGGCAATCTTTGCGTTTCACCTTTCCCGGAATCCTTTCCGAACAACTTCTTTGAGCGCATTGCCTGCGCACAGGCCGCCTTGCGCGAGGCGTTAGAAAATCTCCAGCGGGTAATCGGTGATGAGCCGAAAATCATCGAGGTCGCCGGAGCCCTGACCGGCATCAGCGCGATGCCAGGCTTGGCGCAGCCGAAAGCTCAACCCCTTGGCCGGTCCGGACGCCACCACGTAGCGCAATTCCAGGTTGGTCTCGCGATGCGAGCCGTCGTCTCCATAGCGCCCGGCGTAAGGGCTGCCGAGCGCAATCCCGCTGCCATCGATCTGATCGCCCTGGATGTAGCGGACCATCATCGAGCCGCCAGGCAGCCCCAAGCCCGCGAACGAATAGTCGTAGCGAATCTGCCAGGACCGCTCATGGGGGCCGTTGAAGTCGGAAAACTGGGCCGAGTTGGGCAGCCAGATGGAGGCCCCTTGGTCGTTGCCGTTACGACCTTTGCTGTCGTTGTCGCCCACACCGAGGTAGTCAAAGGGGGTGTCGCCGCGGACCTTCTGCAGCCCGAGCAGGAAGCGGTGGCTCCCCTGGCGCAGGTAGGTCGAGGCACCTAGTGTCAGGTTGTCGATCTCGCCGGCGCGCGCCGCGCCGGTCTCGGTGGTCCGGTACAGGGTCAGGTTCAGCCCCGCTTCGCGCTCGTCGTTCAGCACGAATCGCGAATTCAAGCTGGCATAGCCCTGGTACCAGATGTCCTCGAATCTTGCGCCGTACAGTGCCAGGGAGTGCCCCGGCGCCCATTGCCAGGTACCGCCGGCATAGTCGGCGCGCGGCGTGGTGACTTCGGCCATGACTGCCCACAGGTCACCATCGGCATTGGTGGTTACCGGGCTGGTGGCTGAGGTGAAATGGCCGACCTGTAAATCCAGGTCGTCGCGCTCCCGACTGCGCAGAGTCAGCCCCGTTGCGGTTTGCGGCACGATGCGAAAGTGGCTGACGCCAAATACCGGGGTATCCGGGCGCTGCTCGCCGACCTTGAGCTCGGTCTTCGACAGCCGCAACTTCAACGCCGCCCCGCCCTTGGCGTACTCATCGGCCGGCTCGCCGTTATCGTGCACCGGCAGGTTACGGGTGCCAGTCTTGCCCGCCGAGGCATCCAATTTGAGCCCCTGGTAGACGAATGCATCCACCCCGACTCCGAGGGTGCCGGGGGTGAAGCCAGAGGTGAAGTCCAGGTTGATACCCTGGGTCCAGTCGCGCTGGTCGGGGCGACCCGCTTGCTTGCTGCGATTGAAGTAGGAATTGCGCAACAACAGCTTGAGCTGGCTGCCTTCGACGAGGTTGCCCCAGCCTTCGGCGGACACCGTCGCCGCGTGGGCCGGCATGAACAGCAGGCCAGGAATCAGGGGCAAGGCTGAGCGGAATGCGCGCATATCATCCTCGTACGACTGAATGCTCGAGGTGAGCGGGCAAGCCGCTCCCCACCCGGACGGCGAAGCGCCCGGGGACTAATTGTTCAGGGAATCGACGGCCCGATCGGCAGATCAGGCCGGGTTGGACTCAGCGCCGAATCGGCAGCGGGCTAGGTGCCTCACCCTCGACGGAACGGGCCTTGCGAAAGCGCAGGAAGTAGATCAGCGCCATCACCAGCAGGAAGGGCACGCCACAGACCAGCGTCAGGGAGAACTCCTCGGTGAACATCGTGGTCAGCATCACCGCCAGCATCAGCAGCAGGCCGGCCAGGCTGGTCCAGGGGTAGCCCCACAGACGGAACTCCAGGGACGCACTGTCCTGATGACGACGGAAGAACAGGTGGGTGAGGAAGATTCCGGCCCAGGTGAACATCGCACCGAACATGGCAATCGACATCATCAGGGTGAAGGCATCCTCCGGGTAGGCGATGTACAGCAGGGTGCCCAGCCCGATCCCCAGCGACGACAGCAGCAGCGCCGCCACCGGCACGCCCCGAGTGTTCACGCGGCCGAACATCGCCGGCGCCTGGCCAGCTCGCGCCAGGCTGAACATCAGCCGCGACGTGATGTACAGCTGGCTGTTCATCGCCGACAGCGCCGCGATCAGAATGACCGCGTTGAACACCGCGCCAGCATAGGGAACGCCGGTCGCATGCATCACGGTGACGAAAGGACTCTGACCACCGTTGTTCTGCCCCCATGGCAAAATCGCCAGGACAAGTGCGATAGTCAGCAGGTAGAACACCACCAGGCGCACCACCGTGATGCGAAAGGCCTTGGTCACTGCGTGCTTGGGGTCCTTGGCCTCCCCGGCTGCCACCGCGATCATCTCGATGCTGAGGTAGCTGAAGAACGCCACGATGACCGCTACCCAGGTGCCCCACATGCCGTTGGGGAAGAAGCCGCGATCATTCGTATAGTTGGCAAAACCGATGGACGAATCCGCCGGCGCGCCATAAACCACCCAGGCGCCCAACAGAATGAAGGCGACGATGGCGCACAGCTTGAGCAGAGAGAATACGTACTCGATTGCACCGAAGACCTTGACGCTGAGGATGTTACTTAACACCAGCGCCGCCGAGAATGTGACCATCCAGTAGCCGCCCGGCACGTCCGGGAACCAGTACTTCATGTACATGGCCGCCGCAGTGATCTCGGTGCCCACCGCAAATACGATGGACGCCCAGTACGCATAGCGAATCAGGAAGCCGAACCAGGGCGCCACATAGAACTCGGCGAAAGAGCCGAAGGAGCCGGAAGTCGGGTGGCGGACGGTCATTTCCGCCAGGCAACCCATCAGCAGCAGCGCGATCAGCGCACCAATGCTATAGCTCAGCAGCACGCTGGGACCGGCGAAGCCAATCGCAAAGCCACTGCCGAGGAACAGCCCGGTGCCAATGGCGCCGCCGATGGCAATCATCGACAGCTGGCCGCTGCTCAAGCTTTGTTTAAGGCCCTGCTCACGCTGAACCAAGTTATCGAAAGAGCTTGTTATTTTTGTCATGTTCGAGTGCTCAGGTCTGGTCAAGAAGGGATCAGGTCACCGACTTCCTGGCGATGAAGCGCGGAGCGTTCCATTCGCCACTGGCAAGTACCTCGCGCAGCGCTTGAACGCTGTCCCAGATGTCCACGTAGCTGTTGTAGAGCGGAGCAAAACCAAAGCGCAGGATGTCCGGGGCACGGAAGTCGCCGATCACCCCGCGGGCGATCAACGCTTGCATCACCGGGTAGGCATTGGCATGCGCCAGCGACACTTGGCTGCCGCGCTGCGCGGCATCGCGCGGTGAGCGCAGCGTCACGCCCAGGCCAGCCAACTGTTCGTCGCACAGCTCGATAAACAGATCACAGAGCGCGACGCTCTTGTTGCGCAGTACGTTCATGTCGATGCCGTCGAACACCTCCAGCGACGCTTCCAGGGCCAGGATGCCCAACTGTGGAGCGGTACCCACCAGCATGCGGTCGATGGTCGGATGCGCCTCGTAGTCGTGGGTAAAGTCGAACGGCCGAGCATGCCCGTGCCAGCCGGTCAGCGGCTGACGCACCTGCGGGATGTGGCGTTCGGCGACATACACGAACGCCGGCGCACCAGGGCCGCCGTTCAAGTACTTGTAGCCACAACCGACGGCGAAGTCGGCCTGGGCGCCGTTCAAGTCAATGGGCATGGCACCGGCGGAGTGGCACAGATCCCAGACCACCAAGGCCCCGACTTCGTGGGCACGCGCCGTGATTGCTGCCATGTCGTAGCGGCGGCCAGACTTGTAGTTCACATGGGTCAGGGAAAGGATTGCGACCTCTTCGTTCAGCGCTGCCAGCACCTCGTCCGGCTCGACGCAACGCAGCTCGCAACCGGTCAACTCGGCCACGCCGGAGGCGACATAAACGTCAGTCGGAAAGTTGCCCCGTTCGCCGAGGATCACCTTGCGGCCTGGCTGCATACGAATAGCCGCTACCAGCACCTTGAACAGGTTGACGGAGGTGGAGTCGGCAACGATCACCTCATTGGTCCCCGCACCGATCAACCGGGCGATCTTGCCGCCGGCGCGCTGCGGCGCAGGGTACCAGTCGGCGTCATTCCAGGAGCGAATCAGGCCGTGGGCCCACTCCTGCTTCAGCACTCGCTCGATGCGAGCAGGGACATGAGCGGGCATCGCACCCAACGAGTTGCCATCGAGATAGATCTCACCCGCCGGAAGATCAAATTGTGCACGCGAGTTGCCCAGGGGATCATCGTGATCGAGACGTTCGAAATGCTCACGGGTGAGCGGGACGGACAAAGACATGCGAGTTCCTCTATTACTTGTTCTTATGGAAGGAGCGGCGGCCGCTGATCGGCGAAACCATGCATGGGCTCGCAGCTGTGCTGCTCGACGCATCCCGGTGCATGGAAGGGATGTTACCCCCAGCCGTGAATTACCTATAAATAGAAAGAAGGGTCTTAGCTATTACGCTTGGTAATACATGAGCCTGTTGCGCTCCCGCTTGGCGGTTACTGCAATCGCGTCTGGAAGTCCAATGTCCTTGATCCAGTTGCTACAGGCCGCCTCTTGCGGCCAACCCCACGATTATTTCTGTGTACAAAAACCAGAATTTTTGATTACAGTATCGCACGCCTATGACGTCGGTAATCGCCGATGCATATTGCGACGGTCTTACGCCATGCAACACCCACTTCAGCTCGATCAGCTCGAGCGCCCTCTTCGAATGTCGTTCAACCTTCACCGCGGTACAGGCTTCAGCCATCGCAAGAACGACTCGTTCCTCCTAATACCGTCACCCCCACACGCACCGTGAATCGCTTCGGCTTTTAACCGTGGGCCGCGCTTTTGCGGACATCTGCCTGCGCGTTAATCAGCGCTCATGTGGTGCGCCGTCACGCTGCGTCAGCGCGTGGGCGTAACTGCGCTCGGGCCACAGTAGCCGTCAGCAGTGCCTGCAAGCGAATTCAGCTGCAATCGAACAACAATCGAGAGAGTCACTCGTATGCCAAAAACTTTACTGGTCAAGAACGCCGAACTGTTGGTCACCATGGATGGCGAGCGCCGGGAGATCCGTCGCGGCGGCATGTTCATTGAAGACAACGTGATCAAGCAGGTCGGCCCTAGCGAGACCCTGCCGCAACACGCCGATGAAATTCTGGACATGGCCGGCAAAGTCGTCATTCCAGGCTTGGTCAACACTCACCACCACATGTACCAAAGCCTCACCCGTGTAGTGCCGGCGGCTCAGGACGGTGAGTTGTTCAACTGGCTCACCAACCTGTACCCCATCTGGGCAAAGCTCACCCCTGAGATGATTGCGGTATCGACGCAAACGGCGATGGCGGAGCTGATTCTCTCTGGCTGTACCACCTCCAGTGACCACCTCTACATCTACCCCAACGGCTGTAAGCTCGACGACAGCATCCATGCGGCGCAAGAAATCGGCATGCGTTTCCACGCCGCACGCGGGAGTATGAGTGTCGGCCGCAGCCAGGGCGGGCTTCCGCCCGATTCCGTGGTGGAAAAGGAAAGCGACATCCTCAAGGAATCCCAGCGCCTGATCGAGGACTACCATGACGCCAGCCATGGCTCGATGTTGCGCGTGGTCGTGGCGCCCTGCTCGCCCTTCTCGGTCAGTCGCGACCTGATGCGTGAAGCTGCAGTGCTGGCGCGCCAGTACGGTGTGTCGATGCACACGCACCTTGCAGAGAACGTCAACGATATCGCCTACAGCCGCGAGAAGTTCGGCATGACACCGGCCGAATACGCCGAAGACCTGGGCTGGGTCGGCCACGATGTCTGGCATGCCCACTGTGTTCAACTCGACCAGCACGGCATTGAGCTGTTCGCCCGTACCGGCACCGGGGTCGCCCACTGCCCATGCTCGAACATGCGCTTGGCCTCGGGGATCGCGCCTATCCGCAAGATGCGCGACCACGGTGTGCCGGTAGGCCTGGGGGTCGACGGTTCGGCCTCTAACGATGGGGCAAGCATGATTGGTGAAGTACGCCAGGCGCTGCTGCTGCAGCGCGTCGGTTTTGGCCCTGATGCGATGACCGCTCGCGAAGCGCTGGAAATCGCCACGCTGGGTGGCGCCAAGGTGCTCAACCGTAATGATATCGGCACTTTGGCACCGGGCATGATTGCCGACTTCGTCGCCTTCAACCTGGGCCATGTGGCGTATGCCGGCGCCCATCACGACCCGCTGGCGGCCCTGGTGTTCTGCACCCCGACCCACGTCGATACCAGCGTGATCAACGGTCGGGTGGTGGTCAAGGATGGCCGCATCACCACCATCGACCTGCCCGTGGTGCTGGAGCGCCACAACCAATTGGCCCATCAACTGGTCAGCGGCGACTGACCCTTTCACACCGCTGCGCTCGATGCTGAGCGCAGCGGCGCAACACCTGCTGTACCCACAGAAGCATCAACTGCGACTGAGACCGTGCTGTTAGACGCATCACTATAAAAAAAGCGAGCTACTCACCATGACATCTCCCGCTTCATCTCGTCCTGAAGACGAGAACCTCGGTATTGGCCCCAACCTGGCCTATGGCCTGCAGCATGTGCTGACGATGTACGGGGGGATCATCGCAGTCCCGCTGATCATCGGTCAGGCTGCCGGCCTGTCATCTGCCGAGGTCGGCTTGTTGATTGCCGCATCACTGTTCGCCGGTGGCCTGGCGACTCTGCTGCAGACGCTGGGCATTCCCTTCTTCGGCTGCCGCCTGCCACTGGTTCAAGGGGTATCGTTCGCGGGTGTCGCAACCATGGTTGCCATCATCGGCAGCGACGGCACGGGCGGATTGTCGGTGGTGTTCGGGGCAGTGGTCGTGTCGTCGTTGATCGGCCTGTTAATCACCCCGCTGTTCTCACGCATCATCAAATACTTTCCGCCGCTGGTGACAGGTATTGTCATCACCACCATCGGCTTGACCCTGATGCCGGTTACCGCGCGCTGGGCCATGGGCGGCAACAGCCAGGCCGCCGATTTCGGCAGCATGGCCAACATCGGCCTTGCGGCGTTTACCCTGGTCACCGTGTTGCTGCTCAGCAAACTGGGCAGCGCGAGCATTTCGCGCCTGTCGATTCTGCTGGCGATTGTCATTGGCACCCTGGTAGCAACCGCCGTTGGCATGACCGATTTCTCGCAAACCTTTGAAGGCCCGCTGGTGGCCCTGCCCAAAGTGTTGCATTACGGTATTCCGCAGTTCCAGGTCGCCGCCATTCTGTCGATGCTGATTGTGATTATCGTGACTATGGTCGAGACCTCTGCCGACATTCTGGCCGTAGGCGCGATCATCGAAACCAAAGTCGACTCCAAGCGCCTTGGCAACGGCCTGCGCGCCGATATGATCTCCAGCGCGCTGGCGCCGCTGTTCGGTTCTTTTACCCAAAGTGCATTTGCGCAGAACGTTGGCCTGGTTGCGGTGACCGGGGTGAAGAGCCGCTATGTGGTCGCCACCGCCGGGCTGATTCTGGTGACGCTCGGGCTGCTGCCGGTGATGGGACGCCTGGTCGCCGCCGTGCCCACTGCCGTGCTCGGCGGTGCCGGGCTGGTGCTGTTCGGCACCGTTGCCGCCAGCGGCATTCGCACCTTGGCCCAGGTCGACTATCGCAACAACATGAACCTGATCATCGTCGCCACCTCCATCGGCTTCGGCATGATCCCCATTGCCGCGCCGAGCTTCTACCATCATTTTCCGGCATGGTTCGAGACCATTTTCCACTCGGGCATCAGCTCCGCCGCGATCATGGCTATCCTGCTGAACCTGCTGTTCAACCATCTGCGTCAGGGCAACTCCGACCAGCAGTCAGTCTTTGTTGCTGCGAGTGAGCGCACCCTGCGTTACCGGGATATCGCCGGGCTCATCGAGGGCGACGTTTTCCGCGATGGCAAACTGTACGACTATGACGGCAACGAAGTGCCTATCGTCGAGACCGAGGAAGGGCACGAGCCGGCCTCGGCACGTCGTGGTCAGCAGCTCCAGCCGATGCACTGATCTGCCTTGAGCTCAGGAACGCGACGTGCAGACGTCGCTTTCCTGTAGCGTCCGTCGATGCGCATGAACACATTTCAGAAATAGCCTACAGCCTTGCTTGTTGCCCTTGGGCGCGATCCCTTTTACCTTCGCTCGTGGCGCCTAAGAAACGCCTCCACGGCGGCTGAGCCCGCTCCCGACAGATGCGGCATTTTTGTGCGTGTGGTTTACTGCTGCGCGCATGAAACACTCTGTTATGTCGGGAGTGGGCTAATACAAGACCTGAAAGGGAAATACGTCCGGCCTACCGTGTGGGGTTTCTTAGCTCCCGACACCCAGCCTTGAAATGGCTGATCTACACGGAGGTAATGTAAATGCCTATCGAGACGTGCGCTCACGCCCCCACCCTCTTCACGCGCCACAATCGCCCGCTTCATACCCTCTGGCTGGAATCCCAGGCCTGGTTCTGCGCTCACGAACTGGGCCGAATGACCGGACGCTTCTACGACCAACACTGCATCCGCAAGCTCGACCCGGACCAGCATCGCCCTGTGCAGCTGCTGCGCTACGGTCGATACCAAACCACCACCATGGTCAGCGAGTCGGGTGCCTATACCCTTCTCGCTCACCATCACATTCCGGAAAACCGCCACCTGCGGCACTGGCTGACCCACGAGGTGGTAGCAGTGTTGCGCGATGGGCAGGAATCGGCGATGGCAGACCTGCCGCACCTGGGGCGGATGTGCTGGCCGGGTGGGCACACGGCAAGTTTGTTGTATTGGCAGAGCGAGCCGTGGGTGCGCTTGCGCGATGTTCCGGTGGTCATGGCGGCGGAACAGCCTGTGGTGGCGCCGGTGAAGCGCAAGCTGAGTTGGCGGGCGTGCTTGCGAATGCAGGGGATGGGGGATTGAACTGCGCCTGGTGGGAGACTGTCTTGCACCACCTGTAGGAGCGGGCTTGCCCCGCGATAAGATGTGACTGATACACCGCAATCGCGGGGCAAGCCCGCTCCTACCTTTGTTCGTAACGCAAAGCTGGAAAAATCTATACAAGGAAGTTGACTTGTATAGATTTAGTCGTAGGCTTTCCCTATAACTTGTACATAAATTCAATTTTGTACAGGATTATCGGGAGCCTCGGATGTCCATTTACCTGGAACATTTCGCCGAACGCTTTGCCAAGCTTGATGGGCAAAGCCTCGATTGCCTCGAAGACTTGTACAGCGATGATGTACAGTTCCGTGACCCTTTGCATCAAATCGATGGCCTGCAAGCCCTTCGCACTTATTTCGCGGCGCTTTACGCCCACGCCCAGGACATTCGCTACGCCTTCGCCGGTGCCGACGAAGTCCAGCCGGGCCAAGGCTATTTGCGTTGGTCGCTGGCTTTCCGTCACCCCCGACTGGCCCACGGCAAGCCTGTCAGCCTGCAGGGTTGCAGTTTCCTGAGGTGGCAAGAGCGGGTTTATTTCCATCAGGATTACTTTGATGCAGGCGCGCTGCTGTACGAGCACGTGCCGATCATGGGCGGCGCGGTGCGCTGGCTCAAAGGCAGGCTGGCATGAGCCGCTGCTGGATGACCGGCACCAGCAGCGGCATTGGCGCGGCGCTTGCCACGCGCTTGCTGGAGCAAGGCCATCAGGTCGCCTTGGGCGCCCGCCGAGCCGAGAGCCTGTCGCTGTTGCTGGAGCGCTACCCAGGGCAGGCATTGGCGGCCATCGGTGATGTCGATGTACCCGAACACGTAACGGCTATCGTCGAACAGATTGCGCGCACATGGGGCGCACTCGACCTGGTTATCCTCAACGCCGGAACCTGTGAGTACCTCGAACCCGGCCGCTTCGATCCGACACTCGTCGAACGAGTGGTTCGCACCAACCTGTTCGGGGTAAGCCATTGCCTGGCGGCGGCACTGCCGCTGCTGCGTCGCGGCGAACACCCGCATCTGGTGGTCACCGGCAGCTCGGTCACCTGGCTGGCCCTGCCGCGCGCAGGCGCGTATGGCGCATCGAAGGCAGCCCTGCGCTACCTGATCGAATCACTGCGTATCGACCTGATCAGCGAGGGTATAGACGTCACGCTGATCAACCCCGGCTTTGTCGACACACCACTAACCCGCCGAAACGACTTTGCCATGCCCCAACTGTGGAGTGTCGAGCGCGCCGCAGAGCACATCATCAAGCGCCTGCCCCGACGCCCGCTGGAGATCAACTTCCCTTGCCTGTTCACCTTGGTGCTGCGACTGCTGGGCGCCCTGCCGGCGCGCTGGCGCCTGGCGCTGGGCAGACGCTTGGCCCCCACAAGACAGGAATAGCCACTCATGCGTATTGCAATCATTGGCAGTGGCATCTCCGGCTTGACCTGCGCCTATTTGCTGTCGCGCCAGCATGAGGTCACGGTGTTCGAGTCCGCCCCCTGGGTGGGCGGCCACACCCATACCGTTGATGTGCAATGCCAAGGTCAAGCGTATGCGATAGACACCGGCTTCATCGTCTTCAACGATTGGACCTACCCGCACTTCATCAACCTGCTCAAGCACCTGCAGGTCGCTACGCGCCCCACCGAAATGAGCTTTTCGGTGCATGAGCCAAATACGGGTTTCGAGTACAACGGTCACACGCTGGATACCTTGTTCGCCCAACGCCGCAACCTGCTATCACCCGGCTTCTGGGGCATGCTGCGAGACATCCTGCGCTTCAATCGTCAGGTTCTCGCGGACTTTGACCAACAACGTATCGACGACTCCGCCACCCTCGGTAGCTACCTCAGGGCAAAGGGTTATGGGCAGCGCTTCATCGATCACTACATCATGCCAATGGGCTCGGCGATCTGGTCGATGTCGCGGGCTGACATGCTCGCTTTCCCGTTGCAGTTCTTCGTGCGCTTTTGCCGCAACCACGGCCTGCTGTCGGTGAACCAGCGGCCGCAATGGCGGGTGATCGAGGGGGGCTCGCGTAGCTACCTGGCGCCCTTGTGCCGGCCTTTCGCTGAGCGCATCCGTTTGAATTGCCCGGTCCATCGGGTCGACCGCGACGAGGCGGGTGTCACCCTGCTCAGCGCAGCAGGAACGCAGCGTTTCGACGCCGTTGTGTTCGCCTGCCACAGTGACCAGGCCCTGGCGCTGCTGGGTGCGCCGAGTATGGACGAGCGCGCGGTGCTGGGTGCCATTACCTACGCAGACAATGAGGTGCTGCTGCATACCGACACCCGCCTGCTACCCCGCCGGCGCAAGGCCTGGGCTAGCTGGAACTATCGCCTGGGCGACCCGCAGCACGCTGGCGCAGCGCTGACTTACGACATGAACATCCTCCAGGGGATCGAAGCGCCCGTCACCTTCTGTGTGAGCCTCAACCAAAACGCCCAGGTGGATCCGGCGCAGGTCCTCGCCCGCTTCAACTATGCCCACCCGCAATACAGCCTCACCGCCCTCACCGCCCAGGCCCGCCACGCTGAACTGCAGGGTTGCCAGCACAGCTATTACTGCGGCGCCTATTGGGGCAATGGCTTTCATGAAGACGGCGTGCTCAGCGCGTTGCAGGTGGCGCAGTGCTTCGGAGAGCGCCTATGAACAGTCGCCTGTGCCAAGGCTGGGTCAGTCATCGGCGCCTGACGCCTCGCCAGCATGCCTTCCGCTATCGGGTCGGCATGTTCTACCTGGACCTGGATGAGCAACCCTGGTTGCTGAGCCTGTCTTGCTGGTTAGGTCGCTCGCGGTGGGCACCCCTGAGCTGGCGCCAGACCGATTACTTGCCACAGCTCACCCGCAACGGTGAACCCTTGGCCCAAGCCGCACGCCTGCTGGTCGAACAGGCCACCGGGCGCCTCCCCGAGGGCGCCGTGCACCTGCTGACCCAGCCGCGCTGCTGGGGGGTGTCGTTCAACCCGGTCAGTTTCTATTTCTGCCATGAGCTGGATGGGCAACTGGCGGCGATCCTGCTGGAGGTTCGCAACACGCCTTGGCGCGAACGTTTTCACTATGTGCTGCCGGTGCAGGAAGGCCGGGGAGGCGCGTTCATCGTGGCCAAGGCTTTCCACGTCTCACCGTTCCTGCCGCCGGACATGGATTACCACGTGCGCGTCCTGCTCGATGAACACCGCCTGCGCATCCACATGGAAAATTGGCGTGCGGAGCACAAAGTGTTCGAAGCCGACCTGGCACTGCAACGCCTACCACTGAATCGCGCCGCCTTGCATCGCCACATCCTGACCTTCCCGTGGATGAGCCTGCGTACCGTCTCAGCCATTTACTGGCAAGCCCTGCGCCTTTTGCTCAAGCGCACCCCCGTCCACGATCACACCGCCAGCCGGGGCAACCTGGTGCTCGGCCACCCCCGCGAGGACTCCGATAATGTCCGATCCCACCCTGAGCGTTAGCAAGTCCGCAGGTATCATCCCCTTGCTTGGCGGCCTCGCCAGAAACGCCGTACTCGCTCAGTTACGCCGGTTGCGCCTGGGGCATCTGCGAGTGCTCAGCAGGGGGCAACAATGGAGCTTTGGCGACCCGGCCAGCCCGTTGCAAGCTGAGGTGGAGATCCTTGAGGACGCGGCCTGGAGCCTGATTGCCAGCAATGGTTCGATTGGCTCGGGGGAAGGCTACATCCACGGTTACTGGCGCAGCCCTGACCTGGCAGCGGTGACCCGTCTGTTCGTTGCCAACCTGGATGTGCTCGACGCGATGGAAAGCGGGCTGGCGCGTCTTGGGCGTCCAGCCCTGCGCCTGCTGCACCGGCTCAACCGCAACAGCCTGCGGGGGGCTCGACGCAACATTCTTGCCCATTACGACTTGGGCAACGCCTTGTTCGAGCGCCTGCTCGACCCAACCATGATGTACTCCGCCGCGCAGTTCGAACATGCTGAGCAGACCTTGGAAGAGGCCCAGTTGAACAAGCTTGAGCGCATCTGCCAGAAGCTTGAACTCAAGCCCGACGAGCATCTTCTGGAAATTGGCAGCGGCTGGGGCAGCCTGGCCATCCATGCCGCTACTCGCCACGGCTGCCGGGTCACCACCACGACACTCTCCGACGCGCAATATGCGCATACGCGCCAACGAGTGAAGGCGCTGGGCCTGGAGCAGCGCATCACGGTGCTGCGCGAGGACTACCGCGACCTGCGCGGGCGATTCGACAAACTGGTTTCAATCGAGATGATTGAAGCCGTCGGCCACCGCTACCTGCCCACCTACTTCCGCCAGTGCGAGTCGTTGCTCAAGGACGATGGCCTGATGCTGTTGCAAGCCATCACCATTCGCGACCAGCGCTATACCCAGGCGCGCCGCTCTGTGGACTTCATCCAGCGCTACATCTTCCCCGGTGGCGCGCTGCCTTCGCTGAGCGTGATGCTCGACACCGCCAGCCGCCAGACCGCGCTGAACCTGGTGCAGTTGGAAGACTTCGGCCAGGACTACGCACGCACCCTGCGCCATTGGCGCGACAACCTGCGTCAGGCGCGCACGGCGCTGACGGAGTTGGGTTACGACGACATCTTCCAGCGCCTGTGGGAGTTCTACCTGTGCTACTGCCAAGGCGGCTTCGAAGAGCGTGCGATCAGCGTGGCGCAGTTACTGTGGGCTACGCCGAAGGCACGTCGGGCACCGTTGCCGGGCGAGTGAACATGCGCCGCGGATGGATCATCGGCAACGCCTTGTGGTTGCAGGTTGGCTGGTGGGCATGTGTGCTGGGCGCACACCGGCCTGCTGTTGGCGCCGATCTGGGCCTTGTTCTTACCCCTCGCTGCGCGGATCGCGCGACAGCGTTCGGAACTGTAGGAGCGGGCTTGCCCCGCGATCGTATTTCGCCAATGACACTGCATCGCGGGGCAAGCCCGCTCCCACCGGCAGGGCCGGATGCAGGAGCCAATCCATCCCCGACAATCCGTGAAGAACCAAAAATTTACGGGATGGCTTTGTCCCTTTTTCAATCTGGATCGGCATAGCAATCGATAATGATTTCCACTTCGGTGGAATTGCATCGAGACTGCATAGGATCCCCGATTGATGTTCCGCCATCACCCACACCTTCCGTCTTTGCTGTGTGCTTCATTGTTACTCGCTGCTGCGCCTGCTGTGCAGGCCGAGCAGTCGGCTGAAAAACGCTATTTCTCCTTGCCCGCCGGGCCGCTGGGGCTAAGCCTTGCGCGCTTTGCCGAGCACGCCGGGATTCGCCTGGCCTTCGATGCCCGCCTGGTCGACAAGCTTGAAGCACAACCGTTGCAAGGCAACTTCACCCCGGCCTCTGGCCTGCAGTTGTTGCTGGAAGGCAGCGGGTTGACCTATGAAGCGGTCGATGGCGGTTACCTGGTCAAGGCGCACAAAGGCTGGCAGGCAGACAGCGTTCGCCTGCCCAGCACCAATGTCACCATCCCGGAAGTACAGGAGGAAAACCGCTTCGCCCACCCGTTCAGGCTGACCTCCGAGCAGATCGAACAGCGCCCGCAGGCCAACAGTAACCTCACCGACCTGTTGCGCAGCCACCCCGTGGTGCAGTTTTCCAACAGCAGCCAGAACGGCCTGAGCCAAGGCGAGATCAAACCCGACTCGATCTCCATCCATGGCTCACGCCCGTACCAGGGCTTGTTCAGCCTCGACGGCATGCGCATGAACAACGACCTCGACCCCGTGGACGCCGGTAATGGCGTGACCATGGCTTCAGGCACGTCCAGTGAGCAGGGGTTCTACCTCGACAGCCGCCTGATCGACAGCCTGGAGGTGCACGACTCGAACATTTCCGCGCGCTACAGCGGATTCACCGGCGGCGTGGTGGAAGCTACCTCGCGCAGTTGGCGCGGTGGCCAGGCCGGGCAACTGTATTACCGCCACACCGACGCCGACTGGAACACCACCTTCACCGATGACCGCCTGGATTTCGACAGTTCCAACAACAGCATGTCGCACCCGTCGCGCTTCCAGCCCAGCTACCAGAAAAGTGACTACGGCTTGTGGGCCGAAACGCAACTGGCGGAAAACCTCGGGGTGGTCATCAGTGCTTCGCGGCGGGACTCGAAGATCCCCATGCGCGACCTGGGTGGAACGGGCCTTGAGTACACGGACGGCGTGCTGAGCGACTTCGATTACCCGGCCCGTAACCGCCTGCAACGCCGCCAGTCCGACAACCTGTCAACCAAGTTCAGCTGGTATGCGGCCCCGGAAACCACCGTGCACTGGACGGTGCTGTACTCCGGTTATGAGGAGCAGATGTTCCAGAACACCGTGGCCAACTCCGGCTACCACAACAGCCATGATGGCCTGGCCAGTATGCTCAAGCTGGAACACCTGACGTCGCTGGGGCAACTGGATCTCAATGCCAGCTACCGGCACATGACCGACATCCGTGACAGCGACACCGACTACCGTGTGTCGTTGCTGGACTACACCGATTGGCGCAACCCCATCACCTATAACTACGGCGGCCCCGGTAGCCTCAACAGTTACCAGGACACGGCAGAATTGTCCGGGCAGTTCGCCTTCGACCGCGTGTTCGCTGCCGGGCTAGGGCACCGCGTGACTCTCGGTGCCGGGCTCAATCATGTCGATGCCAAGTTCGAACGCGAAGAGACCTATTTCGCTGCCAACTACGACATGTTCGAAGAGTACATCCGGTTGCGCCAGGTGGATGCATTCTTCGCCGGTTCTTCCAGCACCCGCTACACCAGTTACTACCTGTTCGCCGAAAACGAGATGGACTGGGGCCGCCTGACCGTGCGCCCGGGCCTGCGCCTGGATCGCGACGACTTCATCGACCAGAACAACGTGGCGCCGCGTCTGTCGGTGTCGTTCGATGCCTTTGGCAACGGCGCGACGGTGCTCAAGGCCGGTGCCAACCGTTACTACGGCAGTTCCATGCTCACCTATGCGCTGTACGGCGCGCAGAACGGCGGGCTGAAACACTGCTACGAAGACTGCTGGCCGATGATCGACACCGGCGACGGCACCTGGGATGCGACACCGGATTACGAAGGGCTGGATAAACTGAAGACGCCCTATAGCGATGAATTGATGCTCGGCCTGGACCAGCGTTGGGGCAACAGCCTGTGGGCGATTCAGTACGTCAACCGCAAGCATCGCAACGAAGTGCGCAGCCGGCCCAAGTACCCGGACAGCCGCGTCCGTGGCGAGCGCGGGATCAAGGAATTCGTCAACGACAGCAAAACCGACAGCGATAACGTTTACCTGAGCGTTAGCATGATCGAACCGTTGCGCGCCTTGTATGCCGAGCACCGTTTCAGCGCCGCCCTGGCCTGGCAACGCACCCACAGCGACACCGCGCTTGAGCTGGGCTACAGCGACATCGACCTGAGCATGAAGCTGGACCCGAGCAAAGCCTGGTTCGAAGGCAAAGTGATCGATGCCAAAGACCTGCCCGCCAGCGACTTCAACGCACCGTGGAAGCTCAACGTCGACTGGCAAGCAAACTGGCAGGATTACGGCGTGTCGCTGTTCAACCGCCTGACCTGGGAGAGCAGCCGCGACCAGGTGTACAAGCACGACACCGGCGTAGACGGCTATTACCCGCTGCCCGACAGCAACCTGCGGGTACGCAAGTACAGCTCGGCACGCATTGGTTCGCTGTGGCGCTGGGACACCAACGTGCAGTGGAAGCCGGCGTTCGCACACGGCCTGGGCTTCAACGCTCAGATCAACAACCTGCTCAACACCAAGAACCAGAGCGACACCCTGTCGTGGGGCGGTAACACCTACAAGATCTACCAGCCGGGGCGTCAGGTCTGGCTGGGGCTGACCTACGACTTCTGAGCCCACGCGGCCCTGCGGGGCCGCCTCCTTACTTTACGGAGCGGCTCGGCGAGGGCCGTGGATCCTGATGATACGACTTCGACAATTCTGGGCCATCACTGGCCCCTTCTGGCGCTCGCGGGCAGCGTTACCGGCCTGGTTGCTGCTCGCCACGGTCATTGCCCTGACCCTGCTGGGGGTGGCGATTACCGTGCGCCTGAACCAGTGGAACGGCGATTTCTACAACGCCTTGCAAGCACTCGACGGCAACACCCTGTACCCACTGCTGTACAGCTTCGTCGGCCTGGTGGCGGCGATGATTCTGGTGGTGGTGTATGCCGACTACCTGCGCAAGCAACTGCTGATCCGCTGGCGAGGCTGGCTGACCGAACACCTGTGCACCCGCTGGCTCTCACCAGACGGCCAGCACTACCGCCTGCAGTTGCAAAACCGCGAGCCCGACAACCCTGACCAGCGTATCGCCGATGACGTGCGGCTGATGCTCGAACACTCGCTCAAGCTGCTGCTGTCGTTCACCCGCTCAGTGGTTACGCTGATCTCGTTCGTCAGTATTCTCTGGACGTTGTCGGGGGCTTTGACCTTCAGCGTCGCCGGCGACTCGTACCGCTTGCCGGGCTACATGGTCTGGGTTTGCCTGGCGTACACCCTGGTCGGCATTGCCCTGACCCATTGGATCGGCGCCGCCCTGCCGGGCCTGAACGTGCGCCAGCAACACCGCGAAGCCGACTACCGCAGCGCGCTGATGTTTCGCCGCCGCCACGCCGATGCGATCGCTGGTCACCAAGGCCAGGCCCATGACCGTGAAGCCTTGCGCCTGCGCTTCGGTGAAGTGATCAGCAACTGGTATGGCCTGATGCGGGCGGAACGCAACCTGGCTTTTTTCACGGTCGGCTACCAGCAGGCGACCATTCTGGCACCGCTGTTTTTCGCCTTGCCCAAGTTTCTCTCCGGCGAACTGCAACTGGGTGGTTTGATGCGTATCCAGTCGGCGTTCGGCCAGGTCGCGGGCGCATTGAGCTGGTTTATCTACGCCTACCGCGACATCGCCGCCTGGGCGGCATGTGTCGAGCGCCTGCATGGCTTTGTCACCCTGCTGGACGAGCCGTTGCCAGCACCGAGCACATCGCCCTCATCTAGCGGTACAACGATGCTGGAGGCAGAGCTGTCGATTCAGCGCAGCGATGGTTCGCCCTTGCTGCCTGCAGTGGCGCTGCACCTGCAGCCAGGCACGTTGACCCTGCTTTGTGGCCGCTCCGGCTTGGGTAAATCGACACTGCTGCGCTGCCTTGCCGGTTTCTGGCCGCACTACCAAGGCCGTCTGATGACGCGCGCGCCGGTGTTCTGGGTGCCTCAGGACCCTTACCTGGGCGATGGCTCGCTGGCCGACCTGCTGACCTATCCGAGCCTGAGCGGCACCTTCAGCCAGCAACAATTGCACTGGGCGCTGGACGCAGTGGGCATGGGCCAGCGCTTTGCTGATGTGGCGCAGAGCCAGGACTGGCAGCAGTGCTTGTCTGGCGGCGAACGCCAGCGCCTGCTGATTGCCCGCCTGTTACTCAACCGCCCCGCCCTGCTGCTGCTCGATGAAACGCTGTCAGCGCTTGACCCCGCAGCCGCCAGCACCCTGCTGGGTGTAGTGCGTCAGCACTTGCGCAGCAGCGCGATCCTGTTGGTCAGCCATCAACCGCATCTCGCCGCTCAGGCCGACCACGTCCTTGATCTGCATACCGTGCTTCAACCTTGCGAGGAACGCTTTGCTCATGAGTCTTAAACCCCTTTTGCTAATCAGCACGCTGCTGCTGACCGCCTGTGGTACAGCCGTAGTGCCGCAGGCCACAACCCCGGCGCCCAGTGCGCCTCGTGCAGAATTGCCCGCCAGGCCTGAACTGCAGGACTACCAGTTGGCCAACGGCATGCGCGTGATGCTGGTCCCCCGCGAGTCCGATGGCCTGGAACTGCGCCTGCTGGTCGGCAGCGGCTCACTGCAGGAAAGCCCGCAACAGCGCGGGCTGGCGCATTTTGTCGAGCATATGGCGTTCAAGGGCAGCCAGCACTTCCCCGGCAAAGCCGGGCTGGCGGCGCTGGAGCGTCTGGGTATCAGTCTGGGGCCCGACATCAACGCCGCAACAAGCTTCAACAGCACCCAGTACAAAATCTCGTTGGCAGAGGATGACAGCAGCCATACCGACCTCGCCTTGCGCCTGATGGCCGACTGGGCCGCCCATTTGAGTTTCGACCCGGCCGCCTTCGAGGCCGAGCGCGAGGTGATCGTCGAGGAATGGCGCTTGCGCCAGGGCGTCGGGCAGCGCATCAATCAGCGCATTGACGACCTGCTCTACCAAAACAGCGATTACCAGAACCGCAACCCGATCGGCGACCTTGAGGTTATTCGTCACGCCCCGGTCGAGCAGGCGCAAGCCTACTACCGCGATTGGTACCAGCCCCAGCGCATGACCTTGCTGCTGGTCGGGCGCTTTGACCAGGCGCAATTACGCGGACGCATCGACACCCTGTTCGGTGCCCAGCCACGCGGCAGCGCGCCAGCCTCAAGCGCGGCGAAATTTCGTGGCGACAAGGCCTTGCGGGTGACCTCGGTGTTCGATGCCGAACAGGGTCAGCGCATGCTGCAACTGGTGCTGCAACGTAACCTGCCCGCCGCGCTGGACAGTCAGAATGGACAATGGCGCGACCTGATCGATGCCTTGTGGTTGAGTGTGCTGGATGAGCGCCTGGACTTGTTGGTCGAGCAAGGCCTGTTCAGCCAGGCCGGCGTTGCCGAACGCGCGATTTTGCTCGATGCCCGACGCAGCCAATACCGCATGGTGCTGCACCCACGCGACACCAACTACGCCAAAGCCAGCGAGCAACTGTTCACCGAACTGCAGCGTATGGCGCGCCAGCCTGTGAGCGAGCAGGAGCTGGCAGCGGCCAAACAGCGCCTGACGGAAAAGCTGGAAAACCAGGCGGCGGGTCAGCAGCGCTATAGCAATCAGGTGCTGGCCGACGGCATTGCGCAAGCGGTCGAGTTCCAGATGCCGCTGTTCGACAAGCGCCAACAATGGCAGATGACGCAAGCCTGGCTCCCGAACATCGGTGCACTGCACCTGCAAGCTGCCGTGAGTGAATTACTCAGTGACGCATCACCGCGCCTGGCGCTGGTAGGGCCAAAGGGCGACAGTGCGAAACACAACGAAGCGCAATGGGCAGCGCTTTGGCAACAAGCCCTCGCCAGCCAACCAGGGCCTTTCCCACATACCGCACGACCCCAGACCCTGAAGGTGACACCCCCTGCAGCGGGCAGTCTGAGCCAAGTAGCGCCGATCAACGAAGTCGGCGCCGTGCAGTGGCAACTGGGCAATGGCCTGCGGGTCATCGTCAAGGCCGATCCCGCGCTGCAAGATAACGTACGCCTGGAGCTGCACCAGTTCGGCGGCTCATCACTCGACCCTATCGCACAGGCGGGCGTGTCCAACTGGTCGATCAGCCTGGCAGAACGCAGTGGTTACGGTGACTACTCCGCGCTGCAGCTGGCCCGCCTGGGGCAGACCAGCCAAGTGCAATTGAAGCCCTTCAGCGAAAGCCTGTTCCACGGTATGCGTGGCAGCGCACCGGCCGATGAACTGGAAACCCTGTTCAAACTGCTCAATCTGAAACTCACGGCACCGCGCTTTGATGCCGACCGCCTGCAAGAAATGCGTCAAGGCTACAGCACCAGCCTGGACAACCAGCCGGCTGAGCGGCGCTTCATGGATGCAATCAACCGCACGGCCTACAGCAACGGTCAGCGTCTGGTCAGTGATGCTCAAGGCCCCTGGCGCACATTCGAAATCGAGCAATTGCGTCAGGTGTACCGTGATCGCTTCAGCGTACGCCAAGGCATGACCCTGGTAGTCAGCGGCCCGATGGTTCTAGAGCGGGTAAAGGAATTGTCGCGCACCTGGCTGGCCAGCTTGCCTGCCGCACCCGGGCCTGCACCGCAGTGGCGTGATGTGGGCGTTCAACCACTGCAGCACAGCATGGAACACCGCTACCCGTGGTCGAGCAGCCCGAAAACCATGGTCAACCTGCTGTACAGCAGCCCGGCCAGCTGGAGTGCCGACGATGTGCTGATGCTAGGCCTGGTAGACAAAGTGGCCAATCAACGCCTGCGCCAGGCGATTCGCGAGGAGGCCTCCGGGACGTACACCATCGGCTTCAGCCAGCTACTGACCCGCTTGCCGACAGCCTATTACCTGGCGCGCCTGAACTTCACCAGCGCTGCCGAGCGCGCGGACGCTTTGACCGCACAAGCCCAGGCCGTGGTGGCGACGCTGGCTGAGCACGGTATCAGCCAGAGCGAATTGCAGCAGGTGCGTCAGGCGCAACTCAACGAGCTGACACAGCAACGCCGCAGTGCCATCTACTGGGCGCAGGCCTTGGCGCAAGTGGCGATGGTCGATGATGATTTCAAAAGCCTTGAACAAGCGCCGCAGCGCGTGCGCGATCTGCAGCTCTCCAGCATCAATGCCTTGTGCAAAACCCTGCTGGGACGCCACCCGAAACTGTTCATCCTGGCGCCGGCCGGCGCGGATGTTCAGACCGCAGGCACCAGCGTTGCCCAGTAGCGAGTGCGGTATTGCACCTTGACCGGCAACACCTGGCTGAGCGTGGCCAGTACCTGCTCCGGCTGCTTCACATCGAAAGCACCGGAAACCCGCAGCGCTGCGACTTCCGGGTCGCAGTGCAGGCGGCCACTGCGGTAGCGGTCCAGCTCGCGGGTGAACAGCGACAAAGGCATGCCGTCGGTGATCAACAGGCTGCGGACCCAGGCATCCGAAGCCAACGGCAAGACCTGGCGGCGAACATCGCTGGGCGAAATCAGCAGTTGCTGGCCGGCGGCAAGCGGATGCTCTTGAACGCCGATGTTCACGTTCAGTTGCCCTTGGTAAACGCTCACCCGCTGTGGTTCCCCTGCCAGCGCACGCACCGAAAAGCGCGCCTGCCCTGCCCAGATGTTCATCCGTGCCAGGTGGACCTGGGTCGGTTCAGAGGCCACCTGACGCGAATCGACCATGATCTCGCCTTGCAGCAAATCAATCCGCGTACGCTGAACGTCAGCTTCAACATCCAGTGCTGTGGCAGTGTTCAGGGTGAGTTGAAGCTGGTTGGCCAAGGTCAGGTTACGCAGTTCACCGGTAGCGGTGTGGTAACCGGCGCTGAGCTGCGGCCAGAGCAGTTGCTGCCCACTGTAGCCCAGGGTGCCAGCACCACCGAGCAGCAGGCACAGCTTGCCAACGAAGGCGCGACGCGACGTATGGGCCGGAGCGGTGCGCACAGCGTGAAGCATCGACCGGCCTTGCGCACCGGAGAGCCGTTGGCCCAGGGTTTCAACACGCTGCCAGGCTTGGCGGTTCTGGCTGCTTTGCGCCAACCAGGCTTGCCAGCGGTGGTAGCGGGGGTCACCGTCCTGCGCTTCACGCAGTTCGATCAGCCAGTTCAGCGCTTCACTCAGGCTCTGCTGCTCATGCGGCGCGGTCATGGCTCAAGCTCCAACTCCAGTTCCAGACAGCGCAACAGCGCGGTGTGCATGTACTTCTTGACCGAGCTGACAGTGACACCGAGGCGTTCAGCCGCTTCAGCGTACTTCAGGCCATCTACCTGGCAGAGCAAGAACGCCTGGCGCACCTTGGCCGGCAAACTGGCCAACATACGATCCAGCGCGAACAAGCTCTCGAGCATCGAGCAGGTCAACTCAGGGGACGCGGCCAAGGCTTCAGGCAGGTGTTGCAAGGTTGCCAGGTAGGCTCGCTCAAGCTCCTTGCGACGCACTTTATCTACCATCAGGCCGTGGGCGATGGTTCTGAGAAAAGCACGCGGTTCGCGTAAGTCTTCAAGGTTGCGCTGCAGTACCTTGACGAAGATGTCGTGGGCCAGATCCGCGGCATCACTGGAACACCCGAGGCGTTGTTGCAACCATCCTTTGAGCCAGCCACTGTGATTCTGATAGAGGCTGACGACTACATCCTTGCTAGGCATGATCAATTAGGCGCAAAAAATAATCGCTAATGATAATCATTATTTGGCGCAATTGGAACGCAAAACGCCATCATCTTGATGTCAGCGATGCCACCGGGATTTCCCGCAAAAAAGCCTTCAGCAGCAGCCGTGCAGCTGTGCGGTTGCTGGTCTAGAGTCGTACGCGTACGCCGCGATTTGTTCAGCAGCGATCATCACCACGAGTGACAAGCCAGGATCCCCAGCCATGAACAACGCCAGTCGCGGCTTCTCTCTACGGGTGCTTATCGCGCTGGCCATCATGCTCAGCACCCTCGTACTAGGTGGGGTGCTCGCCTACAAAAGCTATGTGGGTATGCAGCAGGCGTTGCTCAGCGCCTCTGCAGACACTGCGCAGCAGCTGAGCCGCACCATCAACGAACGGGCCCGACGCTTGCTCGACCCGGCGCTCAGCTCTATCCAGTTACTGGCTTATGACCCGCTTTCCAAAGCCAGCACGTTAGCGCAGCGACTTGAGCGCTTGCCGTTGCTAGTGGCCAGCCTGAATGCCAACAAGATGCTCAGCGCGGTGTACGCAGGCTATCCAAACGGCGAATTCCTGCTGGTGCGCGTGCTGCGCGATGAGGCGGTCAAACAGCACCTGCAAGCGCCCACGGAGGCAGCCTACCTCGTCCAGAGCATCAGTCTCGATAATCGCGGACAACCGCTCGGCGAATGGCGCTTCTACGACGCGCAATTGTCGCTGCTGCAGCATCAGATCAAAGCCGATTACCACTTCGATCCGCGCACCCGCCCCTGGTTCGTCTCGGGCATGAACGCTGCGTCGACCGCTTTGACCAAGCCGTATGTGTTCTTCACCACCCGCGAGATCGGCCTGACCTTGTCGCAGCGCAGCATTGATGGCGCCGTCGTGCTGGGTATGGATGCTTCGGTGAATGACCTTGGCAGTGGCATTGATGACTTGAACATCAGCCCCGGCACTGAGATGGCAGTGGTGGACAGTTCGGGCACGGTGCTGACCTACCCGGATCTGCAACGGGTGTTGGTCCAGGAGGGTGAAAGCCTGCGGTTGTCGCGCCTTGATGAGTTAGGCGTGGACAGCCTGAATCAATTGTTCAACAACAATCAGCAAAGTACCGGCCCCAGACGCTACATGTCGGGAGGCCAGGCCTGGTATGGAATGCGCGTGCCGCTATCGACCTTTGCCCAACACGACATCCACTTGCTGATCGCTGTACCGGCTGCCGAGCTGCTGATCGGGGCACGCCAGATGCTGCTTGAACAAGTGCTGTGGACGGCGGCCTTGATCGTTTTGCTGCTGATTGTGGGCTGGTTACTCGCCCAACGTATTGCCAAGCCGCTGCAGAAGCTGACCCAGCAAGTACAGGCTCTGAGCAATTTTGATTTCAGCCGCAAGGTCGGTGTGAAATCACGGATCAACGAGGTTCGCGAACTGAGTCAGGTGCTTGGCAGCATGTCTCGCACCATTAACAACTTCCAGGCGATCACCCTAACCCTGAGCCGGGAAACGCACCTGGACAACATGCTCGGCGAGGTACTCGGGCAATTGGTGGAAGCCAGCGCAACCCGCTCGGGTGCGGTTTACCTGATTGCCGACGACACCGACACCCTGCAACTGGCGGCTCGTTCACAGGACGCCGAGTATCCTGGCGAACTGCAGCTGACTCGCCACAACCACGGCGATCTGGATGCCGCCGTCACGCACGCCCTGGGTGATCAGGCGCACTACCTGGCCGTTGCGCTGAACGACCGCGGCGAGCAATTGCTCGGTGTTCTGGTGCTGCAATTGGGGCAAGCCCAGCAACAAGCGGGCACTGTGCAGCAACCGTTCCGGCGCTTTGTTCAGGAGCTTTCCGGCGCGGCTGCAGTAGCGATCGAGACGCGGCAGCTGATCGAAGCGCAACAGCGCCTGCTCGACGCCATCATCAAGCTCCTGGCTG
Source organism: Pseudomonas sp. NUPR-001 (assembly GCF_052147955.1). Lineage (NCBI taxonomy): Bacteria > Pseudomonadati > Pseudomonadota > Gammaproteobacteria > Pseudomonadales > Pseudomonadaceae > Pseudomonas > Pseudomonas sp. NUPR-001. The sequence goes on along the minus strand of NZ_CP197353.1, from coordinate 1,402,898 downwards.
ACGCCACGGATGCCAAAAGCCCCTATACCGGCGGGCATTGCCAACGGGTCCCGCAGCTCGCTGAAATGCTCATCGACAAGGTAATTGCGGCCCCGAGTGGTCCTTATGCCCACTACAGCATGAATGCAATGGAACGCTACGAGTTCAAGATTGCCGCGTGGCTGCATGACTGCGGCAAGGTGACCAGCCCGGAATATGTGGTCGACAAGGCCACCAAACTGGAGACGCTGTATAACCGCATCCACGAAATCCGCACGCGTTTTGAAGTGCTCTGGCGCGACGCTGAGCTGGATTATTGGAAGGGGGTAGCCGCAGGCGGCGATCAACCCGCACTGGAGCAGACGCTTCATAACCGACAGGCTGAACTGGAGGATGAGTTCAGCTTTATTGCTAACGCCAACATTGGTGGCGAGTTCATGTCTGACACGGATGTCGAACGTTTGCAGCAGATCGGAGCGCGGCACTGGTTACGGCATTTCGACAACCGTCTTGGCCTGTCCCGCGACGAAGCGCAGCGCCTGGCCGCCCAGCCAGCCGATGCCCTGCCAGCGCAAGAGCGCTTGCTGGCTGACCGTGACGATCACATCGTCCCCTGGGGCGAGCGCAAACCACCGGTAGTCAAAGGTGATCCGCGTAACCTCTGGGGCTTCGATATGCGTTTGCCGGCGCAAGCCTACAACTATGGCGAGCTGTACAACCTCAGCATCCGTCGCGGCACGTTAACGGATGAAGAGCGCTTCAAGATCAACGAACACATTGTGCAGACGATCATCATGCTCAACACCCTGCCCTTACCCCGTCACCTCAAACGGGTACCGAACATTGCCGGTAACCACCACGAAAAAATGGACGGCACCGGTTATCCACGGCGGCTACGCAAAGACGACATGAGCATTGCCGAGCGGGTGATTGCGATTGCCGACATTTTTGAGGCGTTAAGCGCAGCGGACCGCCCTTATAAAGCGTCAAAGACCCTGTCAGAGTCGTTGACGATCCTCAGCTACATGGCCCGTGACCATCACATTGATGCCGAGCTGTTTCGCTTGTTTCTCACCAGCGGCGTTTATCGCGAGTACGGTGAGAAATTCCTTCAGCCTGAACAGCTCGACGACGTGGATATCCAGGCGTACCTGACGGCACTGGATAAGGTTTAGCCGCATCCACTGCCAACCTATGCGAAAATAGCGGCGCTTTTGTTCACAGTGTGGAGATGTACAGTTTTGGTAATGCACTACTCAACCAGCGGCGACTCGGTCGCTTGCGGCCGCAATGGCAATAATCTCAGCAGCACTTCTGAAACCGACAAGGTTGATTGCAAGTCGTGCCAGCGTTCGCTGGACAAAGTCGACGCGGCCCCAGTCAAGAAAGCCACTCCTTCGTTGGCAGAGCTGCGCAAGCAGCGCCTTGCGAGTCAGGCAAGCCAGGCGAAGCCTTCTGCGTTCTGCTTCAAAGCCAGCTGGCGTGAACGCCTGACGGCCCAGGCCGATCGCTGCCGCTTGCCTCGAGGTGTTGCACCACAGGCATTCGTTTAAGCCTAGGCAAACACAAGACCACCCCACGGGGTGGTTTTTTTGTGCCCCCAGCCTGTAGGAGCGGGCTTGCCCCGCGATAGCGGTGTGTCAGGCAGATTGCGATCGCGGGGCAAGCCCGCTCCCACAGCTCCCACAGAAGAAGCCCATCCCAGCAGATTTTGGTCGGCGGAAAAGACAAAACCCCTACCTGCGTACGCAGATAGGGGTTTCGGAATTTAATCTTGACGATGACCTACTCTCACATGGGGAAACCCCACACTACCATCGGCGATGCATCGTTTCACTGCTGAGTTCGGGATGGGATCAGGTGGTTCCAATGCTCTATGGTCGTCAAGAAATTCTGTTGCCAGAAGGTCTTGTTAGACACTCCAGCGAATTGGGTATGTGACATTTGTGGTTTTGCAAACTTTCGGTGACTTTCGTCTTCACCACCACAATCTGCGTTGCAGATTGCTTGGGTGTTATATGGTCAAGCCTCACGGGCAATTAGTATTGGTTAGCTCAACGCCTCACAGCGCTTACACACCCAACCTATCAACGTCGTAGTCTTCGACGGCCCTTCAGGGAACTCAAGGTTCCAGTGAGATCTCATCTTGAGGCAAGTTTCCCGCTTAGATGCTTTCAGCGGTTATCTCTCCCGAACATAGCTACCCGGCAATGCCACTGGCGTGACAACCGGAACACCAGAGGTTCGTCCACTCCGGTCCTCTCGTACTAGGAGCAGCCCCTCTCAAATCTCAAACGTCCACGGCAGATAGGGACCGAACTGTCTCACGACGTTCTAAACCCAGCTCGCGTACCACTTTAAATGGCGAACAGCCATACCCTTGGGACCGGCTTCAGCCCCAGGATGTGATGAGCCGACATCGAGGTGCCAAACACCGCCGTCGATATGAACTCTTGGGCGGTATCAGCCTGTTATCCCCGGAGTACCTTTTATCCGTTGAGCGATGGCCCTTCCATACAGAACCACCGGATCACTAAGACCTACTTTCGTACCTGCTCGACGTGTCTGTCTCGCAGTCAAGCGCGCTTTTGCCTTTATACTCTACGACCGATTTCCGACCGGTCTGAGCGCACCTTCGTACTCCTCCGTTACTCTTTAGGAGGAGACCGCCCCAGTCAAACTACCCACCATACACTGTCCTCGATCCGGATAACGGACCTGAGTTAGAACCTCAAAGTTGCCAGGGTGGTATTTCAAGGATGGCTCCACGCGAACTGGCGTCCACGCTTCAAAGCCTCCCACCTATCCTACACAAGCAAATTCAAAGTCCAGTGCAAAGCTATAGTAAAGGTTCACGGGGTCTTTCCGTCTAGCCGCGGATACACTGCATCTTCACAGCGATTTCAATTTCACTGAGTCTCGGGTGGAGACAGCGCCGCCATCGTTACGCCATTCGTGCAGGTCGGAACTTACCCGACAAGGAATTTCGCTACCTTAGGACCGTTATAGTTACGGCCGCCGTTTACCGGGGCTTCGATCAAGAGCTTCGCGTTAGCTAACCCCATCAATTAACCTTCCGGCACCGGGCAGGCGTCACACCCTATACGTCCACTTTCGTGTTTGCAGAGTGCTGTGTTTTTAATAAACAGTCGCAGCGGCCTGGTATCTTCGACCGGCATGGGCTTACGGAGCAAGTCCTTCACCCTCACCGGCGCACCTTCTCCCGAAGTTACGGTGCCATTTTGCCTAGTTCCTTCACCCGAGTTCTCTCAAGCGCCTTGGTATTCTCTACCCAACCACCTGTGTCGGTTTGGGGTACGGTTCCTAGTTATCTGAAGCTTAGAAGCTTTTCTTGGAAGCATGGCATCAACCACTTCGTCGCCTAAAGGCAACTCGTCATCAGCTCTCGGCCTTAAGATCCCGGATTTACCTAAGATCTCAGCCTACCACCTTAAACTTGGACAACCAACGCCAAGCTGGCCTAGCCTTCTCCGTCCCTCCATCGCAATAACTAGAAGTACAGGAATATTAACCTGTTTTCCATCGACTACGCTTTTCAGCCTCGCCTTAGGGACCGACTAACCCTGCGTCGATTAACGTTGCGCAGGAAACCTTGGTCTTTCGGCGTGGGAGTTTTTCACTCCCATTGTCGTTACTCATGTCAGCATTCGCACTTCTGATACCTCCAGCAAGCTTCTCAACTCACCTTCACAGGCTTACAGAACGCTCCTCTACCGCGTCACCTAAGTGACACCCGTAGCTTCGGTGCATGGTTTGAGCCCCGTTACATCTTCCGCGCAGGCCGACTCGACTAGTGAGCTATTACGCTTTCTTTAAAGGGTGGCTGCTTCTAAGCCAACCTCCTAGCTGTCTAAGCCTTCCCACATCGTTTCCCACTTAACCATGACTTTGGGACCTTAGCTGACGGTCTGGGTTGTTTCCCTTTTCACGACGGACGTTAGCACCCGCCGTGTGTCTCCCATGCTCGGCACTTGTAGGTATTCGGAGTTTGCATCGGTTTGGTAAGTCGGGATGACCCCCTAGCCGAAACAGTGCTCTACCCCCTACAGTGATACATGAGGCGCTACCTAAATAGCTTTCGAGGAGAACCAGCTATCTCCGAGCTTGATTAGCCTTTCACTCCGATCCACAGGTCATCCGCTAACTTTTCAACGGTAGTCGGTTCGGTCCTCCAGTCAGTGTTACCTAACCTTCAACCTGCCCATGGATAGATCGCCCGGTTTCGGGTCTATACCCAGCGACTAAACGCCCTATTAAGACTCGCTTTCGCTACGCCTCCCCTATTCGGTTAAGCTCGCCACTGAATATAAGTCGCTGACCCATTATACAAAAGGTACGCAGTCACCTAACAAAGTAGGCTCCCACTGCTTGTACGCATACGGTTTCAGGTTCTATTTCACTCCCCTCTCCGGGGTTCTTTTCGCCTTTCCCTCACGGTACTGGTTCACTATCGGTCAGTCAGTAGTATTTAGCCTTGGAGGATGGTCCCCCCATATTCAGACAAAGTTTCTCGTGCTCCGTCCTACTCGATTTCATGACTAAGAGATTTTCGCGTACAGGGCTATCACCCACTATGGCCGCACTTTCCAGAGCGTTCCGCTAATCTCAAAGCCACTTAAGGGCTAGTCCCCGTTCGCTCGCCACTACTAAGGGAATCTCGGTTGATTTCTTTTCCTCAGGGTACTTAGATGTTTCAGTTCCCCTGGTTCGCCTCTTGCACCTATGTATTCAGTACAAGATACTCAGCTTATGCTGAGTGGGTTCCCCCATTCAGAGATCTCCGGATCAAAGTCTGTTTGCCGACTCCCCGAAGCTTATCGCAGGCTACCACGTCTTTCATCGCCTCTGACTGCCAAGGCATCCACCGTATGCGCTTCTTCACTTGACCATATAACCCCAAGCAATCTGGTTATACTGTGAAGACGACATTCGCCGAAAATTCGCAATACTCTTAAAGTCTTAAGAGAAACTCACAAATTTTACCTTAGCCTGAATAAACACCAGTGAAAGTGTCATTCAGTCTATTTCTATCACATACCCAAATTTTTAAAGAACGATTCTGAAAAAGTTCAGAAATCAATATTCGACGCGAATATTCATTTCTAAGCTTTGACACGGTAGCACTACCAAGCGGTAGGGGGTGGTGGAGCCAAGCGGGATCGAACCGCTGACCTCCTGCGTGCAAGGCAGGCGCTCTCCCAGCTGAGCTATGGCCCCAACAAGAAACTGGTGGGTCTGGGCAGATTCGAACTGCCGACCTCACCCTTATCAGGGGTGCGCTCTAACCAACTGAGCTACAGACCCAGTTAAGAGCTGTTACCGATATCGTCTTCTTCAATGAATCAAGCAATTCGTGTGGGAGCTTATGAAACAGCTGATGTCGTCGATTAAGGAGGTGATCCAGCCGCAGGTTCCCCTACGGCTACCTTGTTACGACTTCACCCCAGTCATGAATCACACCGTGGTAACCGTCCTCCCGAAGGTTAGACTAGCTACTTCTGGTGCAACCCACTCCCATGGTGTGACGGGCGGTGTGTACAAGGCCCGGGAACGTATTCACCGCGACATTCTGATTCGCGATTACTAGCGATTCCGACTTCACGCAGTCGAGTTGCAGACTGCGATCCGGACTACGATCGGTTTTGTGAGATTAGCTCCACCTCGCGGCTTGGCAACCCTCTGTACCGACCATTGTAGCACGTGTGTAGCCCAGGCCGTAAGGGCCATGATGACTTGACGTCATCCCCACCTTCCTCCGGTTTGTCACCGGCAGTCTCCTTAGAGTGCCCACCATAACGTGCTGGTAACTAAGGACAAGGGTTGCGCTCGTTACGGGACTTAACCCAACATCTCACGACACGAGCTGACGACAGCCATGCAGCACCTGTGTCAGAGTTCCCGAAGGCACCAATCCATCTCTGGAAAGTTCCCTGCATGTCAAGGCCTGGTAAGGTTCTTCGCGTTGCTTCGAATTAAACCACATGCTCCACCGCTTGTGCGGGCCCCCGTCAATTCATTTGAGTTTTAACCTTGCGGCCGTACTCCCCAGGCGGTCAACTTAATGCGTTAGCTGCGCCACTAAAATCTCAAGGATTCCAACGGCTAGTTGACATCGTTTACGGCGTGGACTACCAGGGTATCTAATCCTGTTTGCTCCCCACGCTTTCGCACCTCAGTGTCAGTATGAGCCCAGGTGGTCGCCTTCGCCACTGGTGTTCCTTCCTATATCTACGCATTTCACCGCTACACAGGAAATTCCACCACCCTCTGCCCTACTCTAGCTCGCCAGTTTTGGATGCAGTTCCCAGGTTGAGCCCGGGGATTTCACATCCAACTTAACGAACCACCTACGCGCGCTTTACGCCCAGTAATTCCGATTAACGCTTGCACCCTCTGTATTACCGCGGCTGCTGGCACAGAGTTAGCCGGTGCTTATTCTGTCGGTAACGTCAAAACAGCAAGGTATTAACTTACTGCCCTTCCTCCCAACTTAAAGTGCTTTACAATCCGAAGACCTTCTTCACACACGCGGCATGGCTGGATCAGGCTTTCGCCCATTGTCCAATATTCCCCACTGCTGCCTCCCGTAGGAGTCTGGACCGTGTCTCAGTTCCAGTGTGACTGATCATCCTCTCAGACCAGTTACGGATCGTCGCCTTGGTGAGCCTTTACCTCACCAACTAGCTAATCCGACCTAGGCTCATCTGATAGCGCAAGGCCCGAAGGTCCCCTGCTTTCTCCCGTAGGACGTATGCGGTATTAGCGTTCCTTTCGAAACGTTGTCCCCCACTACCAGGCAGATTCCTAGGCATTACTCACCCGTCCGCCGCTGAATCGAAGAGCAAGCTCTTCTCATCCGCTCGACTTGCATGTGTTAGGCCTGCCGCCAGCGTTCAATCTGAGCCATGATCAAACTCTTCAGTTCAATACTGCTTGGGTTTTGAGAAAACCCTAAACTTGGCTCAGCAATCTCAAATGACTAAATTTGAAATCTTTCGATTTCCGTGTAGTCACTTGTGATGCTGATAATCTTTTTGACTATCAGTCTGAGTCACAAGCACCCACACGAATTGCTTGATTCGATTGTTAAAGAGCGTTTGGCTGAAGCCTTTCGCTTCAACCGAGGCGCGCATTCTACGCTTTCCTCAGATCCTGTCAAGCGTTTATTTTGAAGTTTTTCAGAATTTCTCTTTCAACTTCAACCGCTTAACTCGCTGCGATCTCTCGTCAGCGGGAGGCGAATTCTACAGCGTTTCAATTCGCTGTCAACCACCTTTTTCACCGCTGTCGATCTTTCGATCGAAGCCCCTCCGGCACTACCTTGAACATCTAACTCGTTGAATCTCAAGGAGTTTTCCGTTCCGACTGCGCCGGAAGTGGGGCGAATTATAGAGAGATCTGAGGGGGCGTCAAGCACTTATTTCAACTTTCTTCCCAGATAGCCCAACTTGCATTTAATACACCGCCCTCAGGCAACTAATCGGGCTTGGCGCTGATCTGTAGTAAAGGCATCCCACGCGAGCCACTGCCATGAGTAAGACTGAAAGCAGCAAGACCCCTGGCCTGTCGGCAGATGAAGAGCAGGAAGTCAGTCAGAACCAACCGCCGCGCGCTGCCGTGCTGCACGAGATCATTCGCTACCAGGGCGATCAGGAGCTCGAGCGCACGATCGCTGCGCTGTGGTGGTCGGCGCTGGCCGCCGGGCTCAGCATGGGGCTATCGATGATGGCCATGGGATTGTTCTATGCCCGGCTACCAGACAGCGACAGCAGTCAGGTGATTGCCAGCCTTGGTTACTCAGCCGGATTTCTGGCTGTGATTCTGGCGCGTCAGCAACTGTTTACCGAAAACACCCTCACAGCAGTGCTGCCGGTGATGACTACGCCGACACCCCGTAACTTCGGCCGACTGCTGCGCTTATGGTCCATTGTGCTGCTTGGCAACCTGGCCGGCACCATGCTGGTGTCCTATGTAATGCTGAACCTGCCGATTTTCGACACCAAGGCCGACGAAGCCTTTCTCGACATTGGCCGCAAGGTGCTGGAGAACGAATGGGGCCAGATGTTCGCCAAAGGCATCATCTCTGGCTGGATGATTGCCACCATGGTGTGGATGATCCCGTCCATGGAGCACGCGAAAATCTGGATCATCCTGATGATCACCTACTTGATGGCCTTGGGGGACTTCACCCACATCGTCGTCGGCTCGGTGGAAATCTCTTACCTTGTGTGGGCCAAAGAGATCGGCTGGGAGGTGTTCTGGCTAGACTTCGCCGCCCCCACGCTGGTGGGCAACATCATCGGCGGCAGCTTTATCTTTGCCTTGATCAGCCATGCCCAGGTGCGTAGCGACAGCGGCACGCCCGCACCACAGCCACCAGTAGCGGATAACAAAAAGCCGCGTGCCAGCTCAAAGCACTAGGTCGCCGTGCCTACCACTGCTTCATCGCCATTGCCCGCTCGCTACCTTCATGCGGGTTACGCAGCGGCTTGGGTAACCACCAGGCCGGGCCGGTGTGCGGCTGATCCAGGCTGACCCGTTCGCCCATCTGCGGTGTACTGAGCGGCACTTGGGCAGCATTGGCCAAGGCCAGAATGCGGTCGAACGGCTCATGCCAGCTGTGCACGGAAAGGTCGAACGTACCGTTATGCACCGGCAGCAGCCAACGCCCGCGTAAATCCAGATGGGCCTGCAGGCTTTGTTCAGGCTGCATGTGCACATTGGGCCACTCAAGGTTGTAGGCACCGGTTTCCATCAAGGTCATGTCGAAGGGGCCGTACTGTTCGCCGATCTGCTTGAAGCCGTCGAAGTAGCCGGTGTCGCCGCTGAAGAACAACCGCAGGTTTTCATCCAGGATGACCCAAGACGCCCACAGCGTACTATTGCTGTCGAACAGACCACGTCCGGAAAAGTGCTGCGCCGGTGTGGCAACAAAACGAATGCCTGCAACCTGGGTCTCCTGCCACCAGTCCAGTTGCCGAACCTTGGCTGTGGCTACACCCCATTCAATCAACAAGTCCCCTACCCCTTTCGGTGCGAGGAAGAACTCGGCCTGATCGGCCAGCTGACGTATTGTCTGCTCATCGAGATGGTCGTAGTGGTCATGGGACAGAATCACCGCGGTCAGCGGCGGTAAATCTTCCAGTTTGATCGGTGGTTGGTGAAAACGCTGGGGACCCGCCCACTGCACTGGCGAGGCGCGTTCGGCAAACACCGGGTCGGTAATAAAGAAGCGTTCATGCAGCTTGAGCAATACCGTGGAATGCCCCAGGCGCCACAGGCTGCGATCCGGAGCGTCGATCAGCTGCTGGCGGCTCAAGGGCTGCACAGCGATCTCCACCTCAGGGCGGGTTCCGGGCGGCTTGCCCATGAACAGAAACTTCAGGCCGATGCGCAGTTTTTTGAACACGCTGTCTTGCGGTAACTGGCGCTGATTATGATATCGCCCATCCTGGTACGGTGCCGGATCACCGGCCTTGGGAGTCAAGGGGGCCATAAATAGAAGCACTCCAAGGATGAGGGCGAGTTTCATAGTACCCCAAGGTGGCTGCATCAACCGTGAAATGGCTTGTAAGGCCATTTTTCAATAGCCTGTGATTGTCCAACAATATTGACACTTTTTATGCGATAAACGGCGCCCCGGAATAGGCCAGCACCATGATGGATAATAGAAGCGGCAAGGGACTTTCATTCGTCAGGAGAATATACCTGCCGCGCATTGTTGGCCTGGGCATCGGAATGCTCAGCGTCATGGCCGGTATTTCCACCCTGCAGATGCCTACTTGGGTGTGGGGGCTATTGCTGTTCAATGGTCTGCTCTGGCCGCACCTGGCCTATCAATTGGCGCGACGTGCAGCCGTCCCGTACAACGCCGAGTACCGTAACCTGCTGCTCGATTCGTTCATGGGCGGATTCTGGACCGCTGCCCTGCAGTTCAATCCCCTGCCCAGCGTGACCATCCTGGCGATGATGACGATGAACAACTTTGCCGCCGGCGGCCAGCGCCTGTTCTTCAGGGGATTGCTGGCCCAAGGCCTGGGGGCAGGATTTTCGATGGCCTTGTTTGGCGCCCACGTGCAATTGCAAGCTACGCCGCTGCAGGTATATGCCTGCCTGCCGATGCTGACGCTTTACCCGATGGCCGTTGGCTGGGTCTGCTATACGCTGGCGATGAAGCTTGCCGAACATAAACGCCGGCTCAGCGCCTTGAGCCGCACCGACAGTCTGACCGGCCTGCTGAACCACGGCTCATGGAAGGACATGCTGCAGCTCAAGTTCCAGATCTGCCAGCAGCAGCACTGCCAGGCGGTGATCGCGATCATCGATATCGATCACTTCAAAAGCATCAACGATACGTACGGCCATGTGGTGGGTGACTGCGTACTCAGCCAACTGAGCAGCGAGCTTAAACGCAGCCTGCGAGAAGAGGATCTGGCGGGCCGCTATGGCGGTGACGAATTCTGCCTGATTCTGCCCAGCACCAACCTGGAGCAGGCCAAACGGGCCATGGAGCGCTTGCGCGAGCGGGTCGGCAGCTACCGCAATCCACAACTGCCGGAGCTGCGCATCAGCTTGAGTATTGGCCTGGCCAGCTACCGCGAGGGTTTGAGCGACGCCGAAGCCTGGCTCAACGAAGCCGATAGAGCCTTGTATTCGGCGAAGAAAAGCGGGCGCAACCAGGTCAACTTCTGCCAACCGGCGTTGACCACGCTGAACCCGGCCTACCCCGACTGAACGCTCGCTGCGCGCCCGATGAAGCGGAAACTACGCGCGTAAACGCCGTTGCGCGGCGATTTCCGGCAAGTCACGGCGGCGCAGGTAAACGCGCAATGGCTCACTGACGTTCAGGCGCTCATCGACATTCTGCGCCAGGAGGATTTCGATGAGTGCACGGCTCAGTGTCATGACGTCGCCCTCCCCCGCCTTCCAGACGAATTCGTTGCTGGGAGTGATGCTGTCATCGGCAACGTCCATGCCGAAGGAGTCTTCACTGAAACGCACGATGTGCTTGCCAAACTTGCGATGAAATCCGACAAAGCCCTTGAGCTGGTCGGCGGCGGCACAAATGTCCTGTGATGTGATCTGCATGTCAAACCTCACTGAAGCCCCTTGGGGGCGAGGGAAAGGGATTGGCACGCTGGGCATTGCTGGCTGTTCTCTGGCGGAACGGCTCTGGCCCCAAGGTTAATGGAAAATACTGACCAGCCGTTACGGATTTCTCACCCGATTCGAACCTGCTCGCTAGACTTAAGCCACACTGGCTGTTCAGGTCACCTGCTACTGTGGATGGTTCATGAGCAACGCTATTACCTCCGACATCGCCACAATAGGCCGCATCAATGTGGTACCGGCTATTTTGCAGGTGATCTGCGAATCCACCGGGATGCGTTTTGCTGCGGTGACACGGGTCACCGATGACAGCTGGACGGCGTGTGCCGTGCTCGACCTGTTGGGGTTTGGCTTGAAGGCGGGTGAGGAGCTGGACCTGAGGACCACCTTGTGCCACGAAATTCGCGGCAGTCATCAGACCATCGTCATCGATAAAGCCAGCGAAGACGAGCTGTACTGCAACCACCAAACCCCTCGTATCTATCAATTCGAAAGTTACATATCGGTACCGGTGTTCCGTACCGATGGCAGCTTTTTCGGCACCATCTGCGCCTTTGACCCCCTACCCGCAGCCCTTAAAGGCAGTGCCATCCAGCCGATGATGGAGTCTTTCGCGCGCTTGCTGTCGATCCAGATCGAGAGCGAGGAAAGCGCTCAGAAAACCGAAGAGGCCCTGCAAAAAGAACGGGCCATGGCTGAGCTACGCGAACAATTCATTGCCGTACTGGGCCATGATCTGCGCAATCCACTGTTTGCGATCACCGCCGGGGCTGAGCTTTTGACCCAACGCCTGCAGGAGGAAAAAAGCCGCACGATTGCCCAGCACATCCTCACCTGCGGGCGGCGTGCTACGCAGTTGGTCCGCGACATTCTCGATTTTGCCCGCGGACGCCTGGGCAATGGCATTACCGTCAATATCCAGCCTTGCCCAGACCTGGGCGATGCCATCAGGCATGTTGCTTCAGAACTGCAACGTATCCACCCACAACGGCAGATCGACCTGCAGATTGGCGACTTGAGTGATGTTAACTGTGACCGCGAACGCGTCACCCAATTGCTCTCCAACCTGATCGCCAACGCGCTGACCCATGGTGCTCAGGATCAACCGGTAAAAGTCAGCGCTCAGATACGTGACCAGTCCCTGTTACTCGGGGTTCACAACTTTGGCGCTCCAATCTCCCCGCAGGTGCTGGCACAGATGTTCCAGCCCTTCTCCCACCCACTGAATGACGCAGTACAGCCCGGATTGGGGCTGGGTCTGTACATCGCCAACCAGATCGCTCTGGCGCATGGCGGGCGTCTGGATGTGATTTCAAGCCAGGAAGCCGGGACGCTGTTCAGTTTCCACATGCCACTGGATCCAGGCGCGGCTCAAGCAACGCCGCCAGCCAATCCATGAAGGCACGCACGCGGGGCGGCAGGTGCTGCTGCCGGGCATACAGCAACGACACCGGCAACGGCGGCGGAACGAAATCAGGCAACAGGGTGACCAACTCGCCACGCTGCAAATAGCTTTGCAAACCCGCCAATGGCGCTTGGATCAAGCCAAGGCCGGCAAGGCAGGCACTCTCGTAAGCTTCGCTACTGTTGACGGTGATCGCCCCGGCCATCGGCTGAACCTGCAGGGTACCGGCTTGCAGGTACTCGAAGCCCGGGCTACGGCTGCCCAGGTTTTTCACATAGTGGATCAAACGATGGTGCTGCAGGTCTGCCAGGCTCTGAGGCGCACCATGGCGCTGCAAATAGGCCGGGCTGGCGCAATTGACTTGCAGCATCTGCCCCAGTGGCCGGGCGATCAGGTCAAGGTCACTCAAGGTGCCAATGCGCAGCACGCAGTCGAAGCCCTCGCGCAGCAGGTCGACCTGGCGATCCGTGCAACTGATCTCCAGCTCGACGTCCGGATGGCAATCAACGAATGACGGCAGGTTAGGCAAGATGATGCGCCGCGCGATCAGCGTCGGCAGGTCAATCCGCAAACGGCCGGCCAGCGCCGCCTGGTCGCTGTGGAACAGGCCTTCGATCTCATCCATACGCGCCAACAGCTCTTTGCTACGCTCGTACAGCTGCAAGCCATCCTGAGTGGCCTGGACCCGTCGCGTAGTGCGGTTGAGCAGCCGCGTCCCAAGCAATGCCTCCAAGGCCCGGATCTGCTCGGAGACCGTCGATCGCGGAAGCCCCAAGCGCTCTCCGGCCAGGGTAAAGCTCGATAACTCGCTGACCCGGACAAAGGTACGCAGCAACTCCAACTTGTTCATGGGTGCAGGCTCGATTGTTCGCAAGTACCGACCAGTATTTCCGAAATGCATGGATTTATCAGCAGTAAACCGACCAATAGACTTTCCTCGACACCCCGCCCTTCGAGGTACAGCACATGAACCGCAAAATCGCATTGATCACTGGCGCCAGCCGCGGCCTGGGTAAAAACACCGCGCAACACCTGGCCGCCCAAGGCATCGACATCATCGGCACTTACCACAGCAAGGCCGAGGAAGCTCAGGCGCTGGTACAGGCGCTGGAGCAACAGGGTGTACGTGCCGCCATGCTGCAACTGGATGTGAGTGATAGCGCAGGTTTTGAAGATTTCGCCCGGCAATTGCAGCAAACCCTCTCGTCAGTGTTTGGCCGCAGCAACCTGGACTATCTGGTGAACAATGCCGGCATCGGCATCCATGTACCGTTCAGCGAAACCACCGAGGCGCAATTCGAGCAACTCTGCAACATTCAGCTCAAGGGGCCGTTTTTCCTCACTCAGCGCCTGCTGCCGCTGATTGCCGACCACGGCCGCATCGTCAATATTTCCACCGGCCTGACGCGCTTTGCCCTGCCCGGCTACGCCGCTTATGCGGCGATGAAGGGGGCGATGGAAGTGCTGACCCGCTATCAGGCCAAAGAGCTGGGTGCACGCGGGATCCGTGTCAACATTCTGGCCCCCGGCGCGATCGAAACCGACTTTGGTGGCGGTGTGGTGCGCGACAACGCCGACGTTAACGGCTTTATTGCCAGCAATACCGCCCTGGGACGAGTGGGCGTGCCAGACGATATCGGCGCGGCTATTGCCCTGTTGCTTGGCGATGGCGGTGGCTGGATCAATGGCCAGCGCCTGGAAGTGTCCGGCGGCATGTTCCTCTAACCGGCCGGTACACCGCCCAAGGCTTGATAGAGTTGCTCAAGCACTGGCAGTTGCAAGGCTTGAGCAGCAAAGCACAACCCTACCCGACGGCTCAGGGCCGAGCCTTGGCACGGGCGCCATTGCAAGCCGGGATGGCGCTCGACCAACGACTGCGGCAACAACGCCGCGCCCAATCCAGCGGCCACCATTGGCACCACCTGCTGCAAAGAAGCGGCATGGCCGACCTGCTCGTCGTTGCCATAGAAACCAAGCAAACGTTGATGGGAAATGTGCTGTGGGCAGGTAATCCACTGGTTAACCGGGTTGCTGCCAGTGGCCATGGCAAACACAAACGGCTCCTCCCACAACGCCAGAAACAACTCGTCCTCGCAGCACAGCGCTTCTACCCCGAGCCGCGCATCGCCGGTACAGCCGTCGAGCAGGGTCAATTGCACAGTGGGCAGCGCTTGAGTGGCCAAACGCACGAACGCCTCGACCTGGCTAACGGCGATATCTGCTTCTATACCCAATTGCAACGCCACACGATCCTGAGGCTCGCGAAAGCACCGGCTCAACGCCTGGGCTTGGGCCACCATGCGCTGAGCCTGCGGGTACAACTGACGGGCCTGCTCGCTGACCTCAACACCGCGTGCCTGGCGCAGGAACAAGGCCACGCCCAACTCCTCTTCGAGCTGGCGAATGGTCACCGACAAGGTGGGCTGGGCAACACACAGACGCTGAGCGGCCAGGGTGATGTTGCGCTCCTCGAACACCGCGAGAAACGCCTTCAGATGGCGAATATCCATAGCTAATTCCGATGCCAGCCAGAGAAACAAGCAGTTTTTCAGGGCAAACCCAAGCCAATACACTTGAGCCATTCAAAACGATTATGTCTCGGAGGTTACCATGAGCAAACCATTAGTCATTATCACCGGTGCAAGTTCAGGGATCGGCGAAGCCACCGCGCGGCTGATGTCCCAGGCCGGCCACCCACTGTTGCTGCTGGCCCGACGCCTGGAGCGCATGCAGGCGCTTAACCTGCCCAATTGCCTGTGCCTGGCAGTGGATGTCAGTGACCGCGAAGGGTTCGTCAAGGCGGTGAAGCAAGCCGAAGCGCTGTATGGCCCGGCCGATGCGCTGATCAACAATGCCGGGGTCATGCTGTTGGGGCAAATGCATGAGCAAGACCCACAGCAGTGGGAGCAGATGCTCGACGTCAACGTCAAAGGGCTGTTGAACGGTATTCATGCGCTGGTGGGCGGCATGATCGAGCGCCGCCAAGGCACCATCATCAACGTAAGCTCGGTGGCCGGGCGCAAGACCTTCCCCAACCATGTCGCCTATGTCGGCACCAAGTTTGCGGTGCACGGGATTTCCGAGAACCTGCGCGAAGAAGTCGCGGCGCACAACGTGCGGGTAGTGACGATTGCCCCAGGCGCCGTGGAAACCGAACTGCTCGGGCATACCACCGACGAAGCCATCAAAGACGGCTATCAAGCCTGGAAAGCGGAAATGGGCGGTCAGGTCCTGAGTGCCGACGATGTTGCCTCGGCCATCGCCTACGCCTATCAGCAACCGCAACATGTGTGCATCCGCGAAATTGTCCTGGCCGCTACTCGCCAGCAGCCTTGATCAGCGCTGCGCCTGGTCTTCGTGCACCTGGACACTGGCGGTCATACCGGCACTGAGCGTCACGCCGTCAGGCACCTGATCCAGTTTGATCCGCACCGGAATGCGCTGGGCCAGGCGCACCCAGTTGAACGTAGGCTCGACCTCGGCAAGTAGCTGGCTATCGGGGTTGGCATTGCGGTCGGTGATGCCGCGGCTGATGCTCTCGACATGCCCTTGCATCGGCTCGCCAGCGCTCATCAGCCAGACCTTGACCGGGTCGCCGACACGAATACGCGGCAGTTTGGTTTCTTCAAAGTACGCCTGCACGTAGAAGGTCGAGTCATCGATCAAGGCCATCACCGGCTGCCCGGCATTGACATAGTTACCCTCGGCCAGGCGCAAGTTGGTGATGTGACCATCACGCGGGGCCTTGACCTGGCTACGGGCCAGGTTGATGGCCGCAGCCTTGACGTCCGCCTGCGCCTGGCTCAACTCACCCCGGGCCACCGCCGCATTGATCTGGGCATTTTCGCGCAGTTCGGCACTGATGGCCTGAGGGCCAAGCGCAGCGCGGCGAGACGCTTCGTGCTCACGCAGGCGCAATTGCTGCTGACGGGTTTCGGCCACCGCATTGGCTTTATCCAGGGCTGCCTCGAAGCGGTCGCGATCAATCGACATCAACAGCTCGCCGGCCTTGACCTGCTGGTTGTCTTGCACCTTCAGCTCACGCACCCACCCCGATACATCAGGGGCAATGATCACCACATCGGCGCGGATTTTTGCATCGCGAGTCCAGGGGGTCAGCATGTAGTACTGCCAGAGTTTCCAGCCGGCGAATACCGCCACAGCCACCAGACTCAGGGTTACTGCGATTCGCAGTAAAGCTCGCATCAACACTCTCCTTACCGAGGTCCCAACTCAAGCGTGACCAGGGTCAACACACAGATGAACAACGCGAAATCGAATAAGGCTTCATGCCAGATCCAGCGTCCCAATGGCGTCAGGCGCAGCAGCAGGCGCACGACCACCGTCAGCGCCATGGCCAGCACCACATAGATCAGAAACGGGCTAAGCAGTACCCCGCCCAACGCCCACTCACGCAACCCCATGGATTTCCTCCTGTCGACGGCACCATTTGCCCCAACTGCGCTGCAACTGCAGCACTGCCCCAACCGCCAGACGCAGCGCATCACTGGGCGGCTGGCGCTGCAGGGCGTCGATGAAGGCTTCGCTGGCGGCATCCAGGCGCTGGCCGCGGCCCGGTGCCGGGCCGCGTGCCAATACGGCTTGCAGTTGGTGCAAGTACTCGCGTTCGGCAGCATCCAACGGCGCCTGCGCGACCGCTAGGCAGTGGCGCAGGTGCAGCAGCTCATCACCGATATCCAGCCCGTGTACACCATCATCCCAACGCCCGCGTTCCTGCTCGGTCAACGCCGCGTAGTGCCGCGCCAGTTGTATCAGACGGTCAGCCATGCGCCCACCGAACCAGGTATCGGCACCGCGCAACTCACGTCGGGTCAAGCGCGCCAGATCGTTCTGGGTTGCGGCGCGCAGACGGCGGCCGTGCCAGGCCGGATTACGCAGCACCAGCAACTTGAAGGCTAATACCGCCGCGCCCACGCCAATCAGCATGGCCTGGGCACTATTAAGGAAGGTCGCCACCTCAAAATTCATGGCGTTGAGCGGCGCGACCAAAACAATGAAGTGCAGGCAATAGGAGGTCGCCGTCGCACCAATTCGTGGATTGGCCATGCCCAGTGCGCCGAAAAACAACGGCACACCCATCGCCATGCACAGCATGGGAAAACCGCTCCATTGCGGTAACAGGATCTGCCCGACCACAAACGCCACCGGCATGGCCAAAAGGATGCCGCGCAAGAAGCTCATGCCAATCTGGGCACCGTTCTCACGGCTGGCGAACAGGCTGCAGACCACGCAGGTCAGCACCAGCCCGCCAGGGGCTGCGGTCCAGGCGGTGGCCATCCAGAAGCTTGCCATTGCCAAGAACGCCAAGGCACTGCGCGAGCCGAACAGCAAGGCCAGGGGCAGGTCGCGGTGTACCGCCAGGCTATCAGGAACATTGTCCGGCGCCTTGCCCTCCTCTACTGCGCGCAAAGCCAGAGTCGCGGCCATGGCGCTGTCGAGCAGCAAGGTCAGGCGGGCCAGACAATAATGTTCGGCCGAACTGAGTCGTTCATCGTGTGCGGCATCCCACAGGCGTTGCCGCAGGGCCAGCAAACTGGCCTGATCGGGTGCCGCCAAGGTGTCATGCACGGCATCAAGCCAGGGTTGCAGATGCTGCGCCTGGGTGTCATCCAGTTGCTGCCATTGGCGTCGCACTGAACGGGCAATGCGCAACAGAATCAGCAATTTCTGGCTCAAGCTGCGGATCGCCCTGGCACGTTCTCGTCCCAGACGCCCTTCAAACCAGGCGTGCTCACGCTGTGCATCGACCGCTACAATCCGCCCGAGGATCTCCAGCAACCCCTTGCGGGCCTGCGCCTCACCACCCAGGGTTGCACTGGCTGCCTGCAGGCCACTGGCCCAGGCCTGGCGTGCCTGACCGCTTAGCTGTTGTTCAACGCGCATCGGCCAGAGCAAGGCACTGGTCAGGGTGGCGCAGACAATGCCCAGGCTGATCTCGGTACAGCGTGCTACCGCTTGGTCAAACACCGCCAGCGGATGATTGACTGCGGGCAAGGCAATGATTGCGACGGTGTACCCCGCCAGCACAAAGGAATACGCCCAGGCACTGCGCAGCATGGTCGAGCCTGCAGTGCACAAGGCCAGCCACAAGGCCAAGGCCAACAGAAACAGCCACGGCGTCTGCGCAAACAGGCCCATGAACACCACCGACATGACGGTACCCACCAAGGTACCGAGCAGTCGCGCCAGCCCTTTTTGCAACACCATGCCGGACAGTGGCTGAGCCACGATAAAAGCGGTCATCAGCGCCCAGGCCGGTTGTTCAAGGCCCCAGCGCAGTGCCAGCCACAGCGCCAGGCCACCGCCAAGCAGCGTCTTGATGGCAAATTGCACGGCGAGTTTGTTCGGCGCCAACAGGGCCTGCAAAGTGATGGGCACGGGACGAACCTTGGCTGACTGTTTTGTAACGATAGACAGGATGGAGCAGAAGCATTCGAGGTGAATTATTAGCTAGCTAACTATCAAAAGTCCAGCGCCCGGTAGGATCGGGCTTGCCCCGCGATAGCGATTTATCAGCCGCATCGCCTCGCGGGGCAAGCCCGCTCCTACCGGGATTTTTTTTACGCACAAAAAAATGGGCGACCGAAGTCGCCCTAAATGCCTTGCGTGCTCGTGTACTGAAAGGATCAGCGCTGGTTGCGCTTGTTCGAATCCTTCCAGATGAAAATTCCGAATCCGACAAAGAACAGCAGCATCAGGCCGACTGTAATCACTCCAGCGATTACCACATTATCGAAGAACATGTCGGCCTCCATTCGCCTGTACCTGTCTGATGGGTTCAAGGTATCGAATGGACTGCGAGAGGAAATTGACCGAGGTCAATAGCGCCCGGAACCGGGCGCGGGAGGCGTGTGCAGGGTTGACCTGCATCAAGTTTTCAACGCTTCTTGGGTTTGCCCTTGGGCTTTTTCTTGACCTTGCCCAGTGGCATGGCCTGTTCGAACGCCTGGCGCACTTCGTTCAGGCGTTTTTCATTAAGGTCGTGGACGCGCCGGGCGCGTTCGGCACCTAGGTCGATCAGGTTGTCATCTTGGCTCATGGTCTGACTCAGAAAGCGGGCTGCGATCTGGCAATAATGAAGGCAGTTGCCGTCGCTGACCAGTCTGAAGGCTGCCTTCAGACTTCGATGTCGACCAACAAGCCCTGGCGCGGCTGGTCATCCATCAAGGGCGAGACCGGCACGGTGTTGTCGGCATTGACGTCATCCCCCGGTTGCGCCTGATAGCGCTCTTGATCCTTGCCCGACTGGCGCCCGCCCTGCTGGCGGCGCTGTTCTTCCCGCAGCAGTAAGGCCGACTTTTCCGGGTCGCGATGTTTCAAGTCGATGGCACCCTCGCTGGAGGCCGGTTGCGCAGGCACCACGGGCTTGATATCCGGGGTTGGCTTGACCGGGTCCAGTTGCGATGTCACGGGAGCAGCACTGAGCGGAATAATGGGCGGCAGCATGGGGTAATCTCCTGTCGCCAGTGTGTCGGCTAGCCAGCCGCGGCCTTGAGCCGAGAATCCGTAATCACGTGATGCCCACATCACGCGTTGCGGCCAAGTATAGCGGTTGCCTGGCTATGGCTCGTCGCTGTCCTCTGGCATGGGAGCAATCTCGTTCCAGGGCCGGGTAAGAATTTTGTTCCACACCTGGTCCAGATGCTCACGGATGGCAACCGGTGCTGCCTGCAATGACGGGCTGTCTTCACGCTCACCACCATAGGGGGCTTCGCCCGGCGGAGTGATCAGCGACTGGCCGACAATGGCATAGCTTTGCTGACCTTCTCGAAGCTCAACACGCAACTCGTGAGGGTCGATGCCACCCCCGCAGAACGCATGGCTGGCGACGGTCAGCTCGGCAACGCCATCATTGTTCAGGTCAGTCACGCCGCTGACATCGGTATAAAAGCCGACGTCCAGGTCCAGCCCGGCACAGTCGGTTTCATTTTCGATCTTCCAGCGCACTTTAAAGGTGTCGCGCTCGGTGGGCCGCCCATACAGCGTGGCGGTGAGGATCACTTGATCGAGGTCTTCGCTGGTTTGCTCGTCCTGAACCTGATCGTCACCACGGCTGAGAATCAACAAACCTTCGCCCTCGCGGTCACGAAAGTGCACCGCCTGCACCGGCGACTCGATCCTCAATGCATTAAGTTGCCCGGACGGGAGCGGCGCCAACAGTTCAAATTTGGGAGAATCGCAAGCGCTCAACAGTGACACGCTGGCAACCAACAGATAACGGGGTAGACACGACGGCTGTAGACGCATGAACGTTCGGGCCCTCACTGGCGACGCAGCTTTTATCGCACAAATTGCTAGACTCTTTGGTCTGCAGAGTCCTATCCGTTAAGATAGTCGGCTTTTCAAGGCGGGAGTCAGGCAGTATGGCGCAGCAGTATCAACCGGGGCAACGCTGGATCAGTGACAGCGAAGCCGAGCTAGGTCTGGGGACCGTTCTGGCACAGGACGGCCGCTTATTGACCGTGCTCTACCCGGCCACTGGCGACACCCGCCAGTATTCCCTGCGCAATGCGCCGCTGACCCGGGTGCGCTTCTCGCCCGGCGATCAGATCACTCACTTCGAAGGCTGGAAGCTGACCGTGCGCGAAGTCGACGATGTCGACGGCCTGCTGGTTTACCACGGCCTCGATGCGCAGAACCAGGCCTGCACCCTGCCGGAAACCCAACTGTCGAACTTCATTCAGTTCCGTTTGGCCAGCGACCGTCTGTTCGCCGGGCAGATCGACCCGCTGTCGTGGTTTTCGCTGCGCTACAACACCCTGGAACACACCAGCCGCCAATTGCAGTCTTCCCTGTGGGGCCTGGGTGGCACACGTGCCCAGCCTATCGCCCACCAGTTGCACATTGCCCGTGAAGTCGCCGACCGTATTGCCCCACGGGTACTGCTGGCCGATGAAGTAGGCCTGGGTAAAACCATCGAGGCTGGCCTGGTCATTCACCGCCAGTTGCTCTCCGGCCGTGCCAGCCGCGTGCTGATCCTGGTTCCAGAGAACCTGCAGCATCAGTGGCTGGTAGAAATGCGCCGCCGCTTCAACCTGCAGGTTGCCCTGTTCGACGCCGAGCGTTTCATTGAGAGCGACGCCAGCAACCCGTTCGAAGATGCCCAACTGGCGCTGGTCGCGCTGGAATGGCTGACCGAAGACGAAAAAGCCCAGGACGCGCTGTTCGCCGCCGGCTGGGACTTGCTGGTGGTCGACGAAGCGCACCACCTGGTGTGGCACGAAGATCAGGTCAGCCCCGAATATGCGCTGGTCGAACAACTGGCTCAGGTGATCCCGGGCGTACTGCTGCTCACCGCAACTCCGGAACAACTGGGCCAGGACAGCCACTTTGCGCGCCTGCGCCTGTTGGACCCGAACCGTTTCCACGACCTCGCCGCCTTCCGCGCCGAGAGCGAGCACTATCGCCCTGTGGCCGAAGCCGTGCAGGAGCTGCTGGACGAAGGACGCCTGTCGGCCAAGGCACACGCCACCATCGAAGGTTTCCTCGGTGCCGAAGGCGAAGCACTGCTGGCGGCGGTCAACGATGGTGACAGCCAGGCCAGCGCACGCCTGATTCGCGAATTGCTTGATCGCCACGGCACTGGCCGCGTGCTGTTCCGTAACACCCGTGCTGCGGTCCAGGGCTTCCCGGAACGCAACCTGCACCCTTACCCGCTGCCAAACCCAGACCAGTACATGGAACTGCCGCTGGGCGAGCATGCCGAGCTGTACCCTGAAGTGGCATTCCAGTCCCAGAGCGACAGCGACGAAGAAGAGCGCTGGTGGCGCTTCGACCCACGGGTCGACTGGCTGATCGATACCCTGAAAATGCTCAAGCGGGTCAAGGTCCTGGTGATCTGTGCCCACGCCGAAACCGCGATGGACCTGGAAGACGCCCTGCGCGTGCGCTCGGGTATTCCTGCCACGGTGTTCCATGAAGGCATGAGCATTCTGGAGCGCGACCGCGCCGCGGCTTATTTTGCCGACGAAGAATTTGGCGCCCAGGTGTTGATCTGCTCGGAAATCGGCAGTGAAGGCCGCAACTTCCAGTTCGCCCATCATCTGGTGCTGTTCGACCTGCCCGCCCACCCAGACCTGCTCGAACAGCGTATCGGGCGTCTTGACCGGATTGGCCAGAAACACACTATCCAACTGCATGTACCGCACCTGCAGAACAGCCCGCAAGAGCGCCTGTTCCAATGGTACGACCAGGCCCTGAACGCCTTCCTGGCCACCTGCCCGACCGGCAACGCCTTGCAGCATCAGTTCGGCCCGCGCCTGCTGCCGCTGCTGGAAAGCGGTGACGACGGCGAATGGCAAGCCCTGGTTGACGAAGCCCGTGCCGAGCGCGAGCGTCTTGAAGCCGAACTGCACAGTGGTCGCGACCGCCTGCTGGAGCTTAACTCGGGTGGCGCGGGTGAAGGTCAGGCGCTGGTTGAAGCGATTCTTGAGCAAGACGATCAGTTCACCCTGCCGATTTACATGGAAACCCTGTTCGATGCCTTTGGTATCGACAGCGAAGACCACTCGGAAAACGCACTGATCCTCAAGCCGAGCGAAAAAATGCTCGACGCCAGCTTCCCGCTGGGCGATGACGAAGGCGTCACCATCACCTACGACCGCAACCAGGCGCTGTCTCGCGAAGACATGCAATTCATTACCTGGGAGCACCCGATGGTTCAGGGTGGCATGGACCTGGTGCTGTCCGGCTCGATGGGCAACACCGCGGTGGCGCTGATCAAGAACAAGGCACTCAAGCCGGGGACTGTGCTGCTCGAACTGCTGTATGTCAGTGAAGTGGTGGCACCTCGTGCCCTGCAACTGGGCCGCTACCTGCCACCGGCTGCCTTGCGCTGCTTGCTCGACACCAACGGCAACGACCTGGCCTCGCGCGTGTCGTTCGAGACCCTCAACGACCAGCTCGAAAGCGTGCCTAAAGCCAGTGCCAACAAGTTCATCCAGGCCCAGCGCGATGTGCTGACGCCGCGGATCAACAGCGGCGAAGCCAAGATCATGCCGCGCCACGCCGAACGTGTTGCCGAAGCGCAGCGCCGCCTGGCAGCGGAAACCGATGAAGAGCTGGCGCGCCTGACCGCTTTGCAAGCGGTGAACCCAAGCGTGCGTGACAGCGAAATCGACGCGTTGCGCAAGCAACGTGAGCAAGGTCTGGCCATGCTGGAAAAAGCCGCACTGCGCCTGGAGGCGATCCGGGTATTGGTTGCCGGTTGAGTCCATTGTTGTGATCGCGGGGCAAGTCGGGTCGCCGCACCGCCGCTCCTACAGGTAATCTGTGGGAGCGGCGGTGCGGCGACCCGACTTGCCCCGCGATGCTTTAGAACCCACCGCTATTAAGCCAATGTCCAAATCGTAGCAATCAAAGTGCCATTAATCCGGATGGGTTAATGCTCTGTTTCTATACTCCTGTCCAACAGTCTCCAGACGGTCTTTGGGGGACGAGTGAAAACTCGACAAAGAGGCAGGCTATGGAGTGGGTGGGACTACAAATGCTCGCCGATCTTCCGGCTACCGGACAGATCATTCTGGACTGCAAATACAACCCTTACCTGGTTGCCTTGGCGTTGCTGGTTGCCGGTGCTGGCAGCTTTGCCACCCTGAGCATGGCTGAACGCCTGAGCCACGTAGAGCAACCTGCAGCCCAGCGCCAATGGCGATTGCTCGGTGCCTGCTGCCTGGCCGGTGGGGTCTGGGCACTGCACTTCATCAGCATGCTGGCATTCCAGGCACCCATTGAGGTGCAGTACGACTTTTCGCTCACCGGCCTTTCCTTGATGGTCATGCTGCTCGCCGGCTGGCTGGCCATGAACACCCTCAGCCGTCGCGATCTTCACAGCCGCCATTACTTTCAGGCCGCCAGCTACACCGGCGTAGGCATCGCCGCGATGCATTACATCGGCATGAGCGCGATGCGCTCGAACGCCGAACAGTTTTACCGCGCCGACATGTTTGTCGCCTCGATTGCCATTGCCATCGGCACCAGCCTGTTGGCGGTCTTTCTGGCCCGTTATTTCCGCTATGGCAGTGGCACGCTCTATCAACTGCTCAAGTACGCGGCCAGTATGTTGATGGCCGCCGGCATTTTCGCCACTCACTTCACGGGCATGTGGGGCATGACCCTGGTCATTCCTGCCGATGCCACCGTGGTGTTGCCAAGCGCTGACAATAACCTGCAACTGAGCCTGACCATCGCCTTCATCACCTTGCTGATCAGCGCCAGCAGTATCAGTGCCGCGCTGTCCGACCAGAAGCTGCAAAGCAAGGAGCATGACCTGCGCCGCGTCAATGTCCTGCTCAGCCAGCTGGATCAGGCACGGGTCTCGCTGCAGCAAGCGGCTCATTACGATGCCCTGACCAACCTGATCAATCGTCGTGGCTTCAACCAGGTGTTTGCCGAACGGCTGATCGAGCAGGCCACCAACGAAGGCATGCTGGCGGTGATGTTCCTCGACATCGACCATTTCAAGCGCATCAACGACAGCCTCGGCCACGATGCTGGCGATGAGCTGCTCAAGGTCATTGCCGGCTACATCAAGGCCGCCACCCGCAGCCAGGACGTGGTTGCACGCTTCGGCGGGGATGAGTTCTGCATTCTCACTTCGCTGAGCAACCGCGAAGAAGCACGCAATCTTGCCCAGCGCATCATGCAGAAAATGAAAGAACCGATCGACCTGGCCGGGCGGCGCATGGTCATGACCACCAGTATTGGCATCAGCATTTTCCCCGACGACGGCGTAAGCGCTGAGGAGTTGCTGAAAAATGCCGACCTTGCCCTTTATCAGTCCAAGGGTTGCGGACGCAACAGCCTGAACTTCTTCAACAGCAGCCTGAAGACACGCGCCACCCTTGAGCTGCAACTGGAAGAAGAACTGCGCAGTGCGTTGTTCGAAGAACACGGCTTGCGCATTCACTACCAGCCGATTTTCGACCTGCATACCGGGCAAGTCGCCAAGCTTGAAGCCTTGGTGCGCTGGCAGCATCCACAACATGGCTTGCTCAGCCCGGATCGTTTCATCGGCATCGCCGAAGCCAATGGCCTGATCACCGACCTTGACCTGTGGGTAATGCGCCGCGCCTGCCAAGACCTGGCGCAACTCGACCGTCATGGCTACAGCGGCCTGAAAGTCACCGTCAATTGCTCGGCATTGACCCTGGGCCACGAAGCCCTGCCCCACGAGGTCGCCAGCGCCTTGCAAAACGCCGGGCTTTCAGCCTGCAAGCTGGAACTGGAAGTGACCGAAAATGCATTGATGGGCAATATTCACAACACCATTGCCATGCTCAAGGAGATTCGCGCCCTTGGTGTTTCACTGTCGATCGATGACTTTGGCACCGGCTACTCGTCGCTGGCCTACCTCAAGCGCCTGCCCCTGGACACCCTGAAGATCGATCGCTCGTTCATTCAGGATGTACCGCATTGCCCACAAGACATGGAAATCGTGCAGGCCATCATCGTCATGGCCCACACCCTGCACCTGCAGGTGATCGCCGAAGGTGTGGAGTTCATCGAGCAGTATCAATTTCTCGCCCAACAGGGGTGCGATTTCGTGCAAGGCTACCTGCTCAGCCGCCCCGTGCCCCTGGGCGATCTGCGTTCAATTCTTGATCAGCTCGATCAACGCAGCGCGCCTTCACTCGCCCGTTTCAGTCCTTACCTCGGTACAAATCAATCAATGTCGCCGGATCTTTTTGCAGATACCCCTGACTACCATGTAAGCGCATCAACTGTGCGGCCAGGCCGCTGAGAGGCGTCGCCGAGCCCTGCTCGCGTGAGAATTTCACCGCGGTATCGAGGTCTTTGAGCAACGTGCGCACGTGCCACTTGACCGGCTCGAAACGACTTTCGGCCATTTGCGGGGCGAGAATCTGCAGTGGCTTGGAGTCGGCAAAACCACCGGCCAGCGCTTCGGCGATCAGGCTGGCGTCCACCCCGGATTGCTCGGCAAGTGCCACCACCTCGGCAATCACCAGGGCGTTACAGGCCACAATCATCTGATTACAGGCCTTGGTCACCTGCCCTGCTCCCACCGCGCCCATATGCGTGACCCGTTGGCCCAGGGTCAACAGCACCGGGCGCACGCGCTCAAGGTCTGCCGCAGCGCCACCGACCATGATCGCCAGCGTGCCAGCCTCTGCGCCAGGCGTACCACCGGAAACCGGTGCATCGAGCCAGCTCATACCACTGAGTGCCGCCAGCTCCGCCGCCATTTCGCGGGTAGCGGTGGGCTCCAGGCTGGAGAAATCCACCAGCAACTGCCCGGCCCTGGCGCCCTTGGCAATGCCTTCGGCACCGAACACCACCTCTCGCACCACCGCCGTATCGGCCAGACACAAAAGCACCACATCGGCCGCCTGGCAAAGCTCGGCAGGCGTCGACACCACCTGGGCACCGGCGTCGGCCAACGCCGCGCATTTGTCCGGCGAACGGTTCCAGACCGTCAACGGGTACCCCGCTGCCAGCAAGCGCCGACACATCGGCAACCCCATCAGACCAATTCCGGCAAACCCCAGTGAAGGACGTGCAGTGCTCATGTACAGCTCCAGGCAGATTAAAGAAGTTGAACGATTGGACGATTCAGTTTGCAGGCGTGACAAGGAAAACTCCTACACGGTTAGGGTAAACCCCTATCGCTCACGCCAAATGCGCACTGATACAGTCGCGAAACTTATCCAGTGATGGCTTTATGACATTTACCAGAACAGCCACCCACCCCCAGGCAAATGGCGCAAAATGACCTCCAAGACTACTTCTGCCAACGCGGTTTCCGAGCTGACCTTACCCACTCCCGCGTACAGCGCTTCGGGCTCGAAAGAATTCTACAGCCCGCGAGCGCTTAACCCGCAGCAGTACCTGTACTTCACCGAGACCGATATCCAGCGCATCCTCGACAACCTCGACGGCTTGCGTGACCTGGTGTTCCCGCCCAGCATCCACGTCGAGGACGATAGCCAGCTCCGTCTGGATCAACAGTTTCCGTCGGTCTGCCTGATCGGCCTGGGGCGTTGCGGCTCGAACATCGCCTTGGATGTCGCCGAGCTTGTATACAACGCCCGCACCTTCTACCTCAACGAATTCAACAACGAAGACCGTGCCGGCAACGAGCCGAACTACAGCCCGGCACGCTGGATTCGTAACAACCTGCGCCTGGTGCAGAACAAGCACAGCAAGCCCGTCTTTCTGGTTGAACCCCTGGTCATGCTCGGCGACCTGGACAAAGACATTGCCGGGCGCATCCGTTTCTCGCGCAAGGGCGAAAAAAGCGGCTTCATCCGCGACTACAGCAAAATGAAGATCATGGACCTCTCGGAAGTCCATGCTGGCGGTGCCGGTAACGCCCCGATCCTTGGCCAGTACCTGGCCAAGATCATCCTCAACAAAGAAACCCATCGGTTTTCCAGCGCTGACTGGAAGCTGATTCACTCGTACCTGATCGACTCCTGCGGGATCAAGGCCAACCAGTCACGCCTGTACTTCTACATCTTCAGCGCCGGTGGCGGTACCGGTTCAGGCATGGCTTCGGAGTTCGGCCTGGCCCAGCAGTACTCGTACATGAACAAGACCTTCGACACCAAGCCTGCCGACGAGAACGACGGCAAGAGCGGGCACTCGTTTGTCTTCGAGCCGATCTTCACCAGCGGCATCTGTGTGCTGCCGAACATTTCCGACCACCGCAGCGAAATGTCTGAAGCCCTGCACATCAACGCCGGACGTTTGCTGTGCAAATACCTGTCTGAAGAATGGGACTTCTCCTATAACTTCGATAATGAAGACAGCAGCGAAGCCAGCGTCATGGGGCGCATTCGCCCATGGAACGCGATGATGCTGATTTCCAACGACATCATGCGCTACGCCGAAGAGAATGATGACGGCAACATCCAGAACATTGACGTCAATGCCATGGAGAAGCACGCCAACCAGTACATCTCCCAGCAGATCTTCAACATTCTCACTGCCCAGGCGGTCACCACCGACTACGACCAGAACTACTTCCGCCGTGCCGGCATCGACATCGGCGAAACCATCCGCCTGGACGCCAACGACCTGTTCATGAGCCTGGCCGGCCCTGTGGCCATTGCCTATGCAGAGTCCGTGGTACCGGAACAGCCGTCACCAAACTCGGACAAGTTCAAAGTGTTCGAGAAAGATCAGCCGCGCCTGAACATCGACGACCTGTTCTTCCGCTCCATCGACCTGCCGCACTTCAACAAGGTGACCCAGGCAATCGAGGGCATCAGTCTGCTGCCGATCGAGTCCAAACGTTATCGCGCGGCGCTGGAGCAGTACAAAGCCTCCGGCTATGACGCAGCCGCCCTGCACGACCTGCACTTTTTCAAAAACTGCTCGTCGGTGGTGTCGATCGTCTCGCTGCCCAAGGACTACAAACTCTCGTACATGGACCTGAACCGGCTCAAGACTCACCTCAACAGCCTGTTCCCCAACACCACCCTAAAACGCTATGCCCTGGTGATCGGTGCGTCGGCCAACCTGTCGTTGACCACCCTGATCGCCAAGAGCCCGTGCCTGTCAGACGACTTCCTGACCTTGATCGTGGCCTTCATCAAGCGCTGCTTTGCGCGTAACCCGTATCGCTTCGATGACACCCTGGACAATGCGATCCTGGAGTTCATCACCAGCGACAGCTTCGATGAAGACCGCATCGATGATCTGCTCAACGAATTCGAGAACCCGGCGAAGATCCTCGATACCAACTGGTATGCGATCAAGCCGATGTACGAGAAGAAGTACCGCGAGCTGATCAACGACAAGAGCAAGTTCGTGTCGATCAATGACATTCGTCTGTCGCGCGAATGCGTGAAGAAAGCGGTGAAATACCTGCGTGAAATCTTCCGTCACCGCATTGGCAAGACCCGCGTGATTTCGCTGAATAGTCACACAGGTAAGGTGGATTACTGAGTTAGAAGCATCGCGGGGCAAGCCCGCTCCTACACATGACGTGTAGGAGCGGGCTTGCCCCGCGACCTGTTACCGTTAACGTTAAGCACACTCAACTGTTACCAACAGCCACCTTCGCTGAACAGTCCTGCGCACCAAAATCTCCCTGCTGCTTGTTTTCGCGCACCAATCTGGGGCGCGGTCAGGCGCTTTTCTTTTCCTGAATCACAATGAACGGCGAAACCACCACCGCCCAGATCTCTGGATCGCGGCTCTGGAGGTCTAGCGCCTGCTCGGCAGTCACCTGGCCTACAGTGCCAGCATTGCGCCATGCAGCGAAGGTTTCACTGCGGTTCTCGGCCATTGCCTGCGCAACTTCGATCAGGTCCAGACTCGCGTCGACCCAAATCAGGTCACCCTTGGCCCAAAAACGTTCCAGGGCTTTCCACTCGATTACTGCGGTCTCGCCGAGCAGTTTGGCATAGAGGGTGCTTGGTTGATCAGTCATGGGTTCCTGCCAGAAATAATTCGACTACTGTAAGAAGTCGGTATTTTTGCAGAAAAACCCGGTTTCAAATAAGTAATTGATCGAAAAGGACTTGAAAGCAAAGGATGGCCCCGGGAATCAGGGCAAGACCAAGCCGCTTTCTTGTAAGTTTCTGTCAATTAAGCGACACGCGCCGAATTTGCCTCAGCTGGGCTGCTTTTCAAGCGACAAAGCAGCGCTCTACACTGTACCGGTACAGTTGCCAGGGCGAATTCGGTGCAATCCGGTCCTCACGCTCTGGCCGCAGGACTATAAAAATTACAACAGAATGAGTGGAGCACTATGAGTAAGGCTACTAAGCAGATTTCCAAGCTGTTTGCCGCAATGGTTCTGGCCGGGGTTGCCAGCCATTCGTTTGCCGCCGATACCATCATGATCGGCATTGCTGGCCCGAAAACCGGCCCGGTAACGCAGTACGGCGATATGCAGTTCATCGGTGCAAAACAAGCCATCAAAGACATCAACGCTGCAGGCGGCGTTGACGGCAAGATGCTTGAAGCCAAGGAATACGACGACGCGTGCGACCCTAAACAGGCCGTAGCGGTTGCCAACAAAGTGGTCAACGATGGCGTCAAATACGTGATCGGCCACCTGTGCTCCAGCTCCACCCAGCCTGCTTCGGATATCTACGAAGACGAAGGCGTGATCATGATCACCCCGGCGGCCACCAGCCCGGAAATCACCGCCCGTGGTTACAAGCTGGTCTTCCGTACTATCGGCCTGGACAGCGCCCAAGGCCCGGCTGCAGGTAACTACATCGCCGACCACGTCAAACCGAAAGTGGTTGCCGTACTGCACGACAAGCAGCAATACGGTGAAGGTATCGCCACCGCGGTCAAACAAACCCTGGAAGGCAAAGGCACCAAGGTTGCCGTGTTCGAAGGCCTGAACGCCGGCGACAAAGACTTCTCCTCGATCATCCAGAAGCTCAAGCAAGCCAACGTCGACTTCGTCTACTACGGCGGCTACCACCCAGAGCTGGGCCTGATCCTGCGTCAAGCACAGGAAAAAGGCCTGAAAGCCAAGTTCATGGGCCCAGAAGGTGTCGGCAACGACTCCATCTCGCAGATCGCTCAAGGCGCTTCCGAAGGCTTGCTGGTTACCCTGCCGAAGTCGTTTGACGCCGATCCTGCGAACAAAGCCATCGCCGATGCAATCAAGGCTGACGGCAAAGACCCAAGCGGTCCGTTCGTGTTCCCGGCCTACTCTGCAGTCGAGCTGATCGCCCAGGGCATCAAGGCGGCCAAGTCCGAAGACACCGACAAAGTGGCTGCAGCCATCCACGCCGGTACCTTCAAGACTCCGACTGGCGACCTGTCGTACGACGCCAAGGGCGACCTGAAAGACTTCAAATTCGTGGTCTACGAATGGCATTTCGGCAAACCTAAAACCGAAGTTTCCCCACAGTAATCCCGTTTGACTAAATGACTAGAAGCCCACTGTGCGAGCAGTGGGCTTTGTTTTACGAGGTTCATGGGCCTGATTCCCGCGATCCGGGGGCAGGTTCACCTGAAAATCTTAAAACCGTCACCAGCGGTTCTCTGGCAGTGCCTGGGTCGAAGTGGCTGAAGACCACAAGACCGGGCCGGGTTGCCCCACCAGTGAAATGCGTATCGGGTTTTTAGGAGCGCTGTAATGCCTGAGATCTATCACTTCTTCCAACAGCTGGTTAATGGTCTGACCATTGGCAGCACCTATGCCTTGATAGCCATTGGCTACACAATGGTTTACGGCATCATTGGAATGATCAACTTCGCCCATGGCGAGGTTTACATGATTGGCTCCTACGTGGCCTTCATTGCCCTTGCCGGGCTGGCCATGATGGGGATTCACTCACTGCCGATATTGATGACCGTCGCCTTCGTCGCCACGATCTGTGTAACCAGTGCCTATGGCTACAGTATCGAACGGGTCGCCTACCGCCCCTTGCGTAACAGCAACCGGTTGATCCCGCTGATCTCTGCCATCGGTATGTCGATTTTCCTGCAAAACACCGTATTGCTATCCCAGGACTCCAAGGACAAGTCCATCCCCAACCTGATCCCTGGGAGTATCTCCTTCGGCCCGGGCGGCGCAGAGGAAGTGCTGATCTCCTACATGCAGATCCTGGTATTCGTTGTCACCCTGGTGGCGATGACCGGCCTGACCCTGTTCATCTCCCGCTCTCGCCTGGGCCGCGCCTGCCGCGCCTGTGCCGAAGACATCAAGATGGCCAACCTGTTGGGCATCAACACCAACAACATCATCGCCCTGACCTTCGTCATCGGTGCTGCCCTGGCAGCCGTGGCGGCGGTACTGCTGAGCATGCAGTACGGCGTGATCAACCCCAACGCCGGCTTCCTGGTGGGCTTGAAAGCCTTTACCGCGGCGGTGCTGGGCGGTATCGGCAGTATCCCGGGCGCGATGCTCGGCGGGCTGGTACTGGGGGTGGCTGAAGCCTTTGGCGCCGACATCTTCGGCGACCAGTACAAGGACGTGGTGGCCTTTGGTCTTTTGGTTCTGGTGCTGTTGTTCCGTCCGACCGGCATTCTCGGCCGTCCGGAGGTTGAAAAAGTATGAACAGAAATCTCAAACAAGCGTTCTTCAGCGCCTTGCTGGTCTGGGCCGTGGCCTTCCCAGTGCTGGGCCTGAAGCTCAGCATCGACGGCATCAACCTGATCGTTCATAGCCAGGGCCCCTTCACTATCACGGTCATCGCCGTGTGCTCGGTGCTGATGTTCCTGCGCGTGCTGTTCGACAAGCAATGGAGCGCAGTGACGCGCAGCCGTTCGGACCGCAAGCTGATTTCGCCGGCCATGAGCAACTTCCTGACCCTGCCCAAAACCCAGCGCTGGGTGATCATGGGCTTGATCGTGGTAGCCCTGGTGTGGCCGTTCTTCGGCTCACGCGGCGCGGTCGACATTGCCACCCTGATCCTGATCTACGTACTGCTCGGGCTTGGCCTGAACATCGTGGTCGGCCTGGCGGGCCTGCTCGACCTGGGTTATGTCGGTTTCTACGCCGTCGGCGCCTACAGCTACGCCCTGCTCTCGCACTACTACGGTCTGAGCTTCTGGATCTGCCTGCCGATCGCTGGCCTGATGGC
Organism: Pseudomonas sp. NUPR-001; assembly: GCF_052147955.1. Lineage (NCBI taxonomy): Bacteria > Pseudomonadati > Pseudomonadota > Gammaproteobacteria > Pseudomonadales > Pseudomonadaceae > Pseudomonas > Pseudomonas sp. NUPR-001. Next base: position 1,369,841 of record NZ_CP197353.1, on the reverse strand, counting down.
GGCGACCTTTGGCTTCCTGCTCGGCTTCCCGGTATTGCGCTTGCGTGGTGACTACCTGGCGATCGTGACCCTGGGCTTTGGTGAGATCATCCGCCTGTTCCTGCGTAACCTCACCGGGCTGACCGGCGGTCCAAACGGGATCAGTAACATCGAGAAACCCACCTTCTTCGGCCTGACCTTTGAACGCAAGGCCGCCGAAGGCATGCAGACCTTCCATGAGTTCTTTGGCCTGCAGTACAACTCGATCAACAAAGTGATCTTCCTCTATCTGGTCGCCCTGCTGCTGGCCCTGCTGGCACTGTTCGTGATCAACCGCTTGCTGCGCATGCCGATCGGCCGCGCCTGGGAAGCGCTGCGTGAAGACGAGATCGCCTGCCGTGCCCTGGGCCTGAACCCAACGGTGATCAAGCTGTCGGCGTTCACCCTGGGCGCTTGCTTTGCAGGTTTCGCCGGTAGCTTCTTCGCCGCCCGTCAGGGCCTGGTGACACCGGAGTCGTTCACCTTCATCGAGTCGGCCATCATCCTTGCCATCGTGGTATTGGGCGGTATGGGTTCGCAACTGGGCGTGATTCTTGCGGCCATCGTGATGATCCTGCTGCCTGAACTGATGCGTGAATTCAGCGAATACCGCATGTTGATGTTCGGTGCGCTGATGGTGTTGATGATGATCTGGCGTCCGCAAGGCCTGCTGCCTATGCAACGTCCTCATATGGAGCTGCGTCGATGAGCCGCGAAATTCTGCAAGTCAGCGGCCTGAGCATGCGCTTCGGCGGCTTGTTGGCGGTCAACGGCGTGGCCCTGACCGTCAAGGAAAAACAGGTGGTGGCGTTGATCGGCCCTAACGGTGCCGGTAAAACCACAGTGTTCAACTGCCTGACCGGTTTCTACAAACCCAGCGCCGGCACCATCCTGCTCGACGGCCAGCCGATTCAAGGCCTGGCCGGTCACGAGATTGCCCGCAAAGGCGTGGTGCGGACGTTCCAGAACGTGCGTCTGTTCAAAGAGATGACCGCCCTGGAAAACCTGCTGATCGCCCAGCACCGCCACCTGAACACCAACTTCCTGGCCGGCCTACTGAAAACCCCGAGCTTTCGTCGCAGCGAGCACGAAGCGAAGGAGTACGCGCAGTACTGGCTGGAGAAGGTCAACCTGGTGGAGTTTGCCAACCGTCCCGCCGGGACCTTGGCTTACGGTCAGCAACGCCGCCTGGAAATCGCCCGCTGCATGATGACCCGTCCGCGGATCATCATGCTCGACGAACCCGCTGCAGGTCTGAACCCGAAGGAAACCGAAGACCTCAAGGCGCTGATCTCCTACCTGCGCCAGGAGCACAACGTCACCGTGCTACTGATCGAGCACGACATGAAGTTGGTCATGAGCATCTCCGACCATATCGTCGTTATCAACCAGGGTACGCCGCTGGCCGATGGCACGCCGGAGCAGATCCGCGACAACCCTGATGTGATCAAAGCCTACCTGGGGGAAGCGTAAATGCTGCAGTTTGAAAACGTTTCCACGTTCTACGGCAAGATCCAGGCCCTGCACAGCGTCAACGTCGAGATCAATCAGGGTGAGATCGTGACCCTGATCGGTGCCAACGGTGCTGGCAAGTCGACCCTGCTGATGACCCTCTGCGGATCGCCCCAGGCCCATAGCGGTAGCATCAAGTACCTGGGTGAAGAATTGGTCGGCCAGTCTTCCTCGCACATCATGCGCAAAAGCATTGCCGTGGTGCCGGAAGGTCGTCGGGTGTTCGCTCGTCTGACCGTGGAAGAAAACCTGGCCATGGGCGGCTTCTTTACCGACAAGGGCGACTACCAGGAGCAGATGGATAAAGTCCTGCAACTGTTCCCTCGTCTGAAAGAGCGCTTCAACCAGCGTGGCGGCACCATGTCCGGTGGCGAACAGCAAATGCTCGCCATTGGCCGGGCCTTGATGAGCAAACCCAAGCTGTTGCTGCTCGACGAGCCGTCGTTGGGTCTGGCACCGATCATCATCCAGCAGATCTTCGACATCATCGAACAGCTGCGTCGTGATGGTGTAACGGTGTTCCTGGTCGAGCAGAACGCCAACCAGGCGCTGAAAGTCGCCGACCGCGCCTACGTGCTGGAAAACGGCCGGGTGGTGATGCAAGGCACCGGTGAAGCACTGCTGACCGATCCGAAGGTTCGCGATGCCTACCTGGGCGGCTGATTGCAGCAACCCGTGAAAAAAGGCCTTCGGGCCTTTTTTCATTTTTAGCTGCCACTAAACCCAACCTCCGGTAGGAGCGGGCTTGCCCCGCGATACGATGTTGCTGACTCACCGCAATCGCGGGGCAAGCCCGCTCCTACAAGGTCAGCAGTACCTGACCGCTTCCCTTGAACCAATGCATCAAGTAGTCGACGAGCACTTGCACCCGCTTGGGCATCCTGCCCTGATAAGGGTGAACCAGAAATAAAGGCACGCTGCGGGTTTGATAATCACGCAACAACCATTGCAAGCGCCCATCCGCCAACTCCGCATGCAACATGTAGGACGGTAAGCGGGCAATCCCGGCTCCCAGCAATGCCGCTTTCTTCAGCAAGCTGTAGTGGTTACTGGCAAAGCTGCCACTGACCTGCACCCGCAACAGCTCATGTTGCTGGTGATACAGCCATTCTTCGCGCCCGCTGTAGTGGCTGTTGAGCAAGCATCGATGGCCACTCAACTGCATCGGTGTATCCGGCGTCCCATGACGTTCAAGGTAAGCCGGGCTGGCACAGGTCAGTTCCTGCATGGCCAATACCGGGCGAGCGACCAGTCGGGCATCGTCCTCAACCTCGGTACGGATCGCCAGGTCAAAGCCATCAGCGAGCAAATCCCGGTACCCGTTGTTCAGCTCCAGCTCCAGCCGCAGGTCGGGGTAGCGCTGGGTAAATTCCAGAAGCAAGCCTTCGAAAAACGTCTCCCCTAAAGACACCGGCACGGTCATACGCACTGGGCCGGCCAATTCATCCTTGAGCATGGCCAGGGTTTGGCGGGCGCCATTCATTTGCCGCACCAAGGCCTGGGCCTGGGGCAACAACATCGCGCCGGCCGCAGTCAAGCTCAGGCGCCGGGTGGTGCGATGCAACAGTTTGACCGAGTGGCTGGTTTCCAATGCAGTAATACGCTTGGACAACTGGCCCTTGCTCCAACCCAGTTGCTGTGCAGCCACGGTGAAACTACCGGCATCCATCAACACGGCAAAGGCTGCCAGATCATCCAGCTCGCTCATGGACTGTTTCCAAATGAAAACCAAAGGTTGCCCATTAGCACGCTTATCCGCAGAAAAATCCACCCTAGACTTGAGCCTTGTCCTCACCTCCTACAAGGAACGGTTCAATGAAAATCCTCTTGATCGGCGCCAACGGCACTATCGGCTCGGCGGTAGCCAAAGAACTTGAGCAGCGTCATGAAGTGCTGCGCATTGGTCGCAGCAGCGGCGATTATCAGGTCGATATCAGCGACAGCGCCTCGATTCGCCGCTTGTTCGAGCAAACCGGGCGTTTCGATGCGCTGGTTTGCGCAGCGGGGAATGTCACCTTTGCCCCATTGGACGAGATGACCGAAGCGCATTTTGCCTTGGGCCTGAACGATAAACTCATGGGCCAGGTCAACCTACTGCTGATCGGTCGTGAGTTCATTAACGACGGTGGCTCGTTCACCTTCACCACCGGTGTCACCAGCCATGACCCTATTCGCAGCGGTGCTTCGGCCAGCCTGGTCAACGGTGCCATCGACGCCTTCGTCAAAGCGGCGGCCATCGAGCTGCCGCGCGGCCTGCGGGTCAATTCGATCAGCCCGAACGTACTGGTCGAAGCAATGCCAGCCTACGCCCCGTACTTTCGCGGTTTCAAACCGGTACCGGCGGCCGAGGTGGCACTGGCCTATGCCAAGAGTGTCGAGGGCCTGCAGACCGGGCAAACCTATCATGTCGGCTGAGGCCTTGTGATCGGCGCCCAGCCTGAGTAACGTGGCGGCACCTTTCGGTAGAGACCCTGGAGTTTGCTCGATGCGTGCCGCCCCTTCGTTATTGCTTGTCGCCCTGCTGCCGCTGTTTGCCGGCTGCCAGATGCTGGCCGAAAAACCGCAGTCGCCCACGGCCGGCATGACCCGCATGCAAGGTGAGCTGAGCGCCAAGGGTGGCCAGCTGCTGTTCAAACCCTGCAGCGAAAGCCGCCACTTTGCCATTGCCGATAGCGGCAACACCGGCCTGCTGCAGGAAGCCTCGGCACTGGCCAGTGAACCCGGCACCTTGTTTGCCGATGTCAGCGGCAACCTTTCCACCAGCCAGAACGCCGGCAACGATGGACAGCTGAATGTGCAGCGGTTGTATCGGGTAGAGCACTCCAACAGTGCCTGCAGCGACCCCAACTTCAAGCGCCTGACCCTGCGCGCGCACGGCAATGAGCCGGACTGGGACCTCAAAGCCAGTGGCAAGGGCATGGTCCTGACCCGCCCGGGCGTGCCAGAGCTGGCTGTGCCGTTCCTGGAAGAGCAATTGCCAGACGGGCGTTACAACCTCAGCACTGAAGCCAATGGCCAGCGCGTAGACCTCTGGGTTGCCCCACAACGCTGTGTCGACAGCATGAGCGGTGCGGTCAGCCACTTGAGTGCCGAATTGCGCGTTGATGGCAAAACCATGCGCGGTTGCGCCTATTACGGTGGCTCGCGCAGCGACTGATCATCGGCGCCTGCGTTTATCCTGCCTGCAAAGGCGGTGAACAGCTTATACTTGGCGGTTTGTGTAAAGCCGCCGGCCGTTCATGGCCGGGATACTGGACCCTGCCATGTTACGAATCACCGAACTGAAGCTGCCGCTGGATCATCCTGATGAAGCCCTGCGCGAGGCCATCGTGCAACGCCTGGGGATCAGCGACGAGCAGTTGCTGGACTTCACCCTGTTCAAGCGCAGCTATGATGCCCGCAAGAAGAACAGCGAAATGCTGTTCATCTACACCATCGACCTGAACGCCAGCAACGAAGCCGAGCTGTTGCGCAGGTTCGCCGACGACCACAACGTCAACGTCGCCCCGGATGTCAGCTACAAAGTGGTTGGCCAGGCGCCTGCCGACCTGCAGGAGCGTCCGATTGTCGTTGGTTTCGGCCCCTGCGGGATTTTCGCCGGCCTGCTGCTGGCGCAAATGGGCTTCAAGCCAATCATCCTCGAGCGAGGCAAGGAAGTACGCCAACGCACCAAGGATACCTGGGGCCTGTGGCGCAAAAGCGTGCTCAACCCAGAGTCGAACGTGCAGTTCGGTGAAGGCGGTGCCGGGACCTTCTCCGACGGCAAACTCTACAGCCAGATCAAAGACCCGCACCATCATGGCCGCAAAGTACTGCACGAGTTCGTCAAAGCAGGCGCGCCAGAAGAAATTCTGTATGTCAGCAAGCCGCACATCGGTACCTTCCGCCTGACCGGCATGGTCGAAAACATGCGCCACGAGATCCACGCGCTGGGTGGCGAAGTACGCTTCGAAGAGAAAGTGACTGACCTGTTGATGGAAGACGGTCAACTCAATGGCGTGGTACTGGCCAGCGGCGAACAGCTGCTTTCCCGCCATGTGGTACTGGCACTGGGTCACAGCGCCCGTGACACCTTCCGCATGCTGCACGCCCGTGGCGTGTTCATGGAAGCCAAACCCTTCTCGATCGGTTTCCGGATCGAGCACCCGCAGTCGCTTATCGACCAGGCCCGCCTGGGCAAATACGCCGGCCACCCTAAACTGGGCGCGGCCGACTACAAACTGGTGCACCACGCCAAGAACGGCCGTTCGGTGTACAGCTTCTGCATGTGCCCAGGCGGTACTGTCGTTGCGGCCACCAGCGAGCCAGGCCGGGTCGTCACCAACGGCATGAGCCAGTATTCGCGGAACGAGCGTAATGCCAACTCCGGTATCGTTGTGGGTATTACTCCGGAGCAGGATTACCCGGGCGGCCCGCTGGCCGGTATCGAGTTGCAGGAGCAACTGGAAGCCCACGCCTATGTACTGGGCGGCAGCAACTACCAGGCGCCAGCCCAGTTGGTGGGCGACTTTGTCGCCGGTCGGCCGTCCACCGCGCTGGGCAGTGTCGAGCCGTCGTACAAGCCGGGCGTCAACCTTGGCGACCTGGCTCCGAGCCTGCCTGACTTTGCCATCGAGGCGATTCGCGAGGCCTTGCCGGCCTTCGATCGTCAGATCAAGGGCTACAACCTGCATGACGCCGTGTTGACCGGGATCGAGACGCGTACATCCTCACCGCTGCGTATCACCCGTGATGCCAGCATGCAGAGTCTGAACCTCAAGGGTCTGTTCCCGGCGGGCGAAGGTGCCGGTTATGCCGGTGGTATCCTCTCGGCTGGCGTTGACGGCATTCGGATTGCCGAAGCAGTGGCGCGCAGCATGTTGGGTATCTAAGCCTGATCGCTTTCGCGGGGCAAGCCCGCTCCCACCAGACCTTTCCGGTGGGAGCGGGCTTGCCCCGCGATGGCCTTCAAATCCCCGCCCGCAAAACCGCTTCTGGCAACGCCTGTCCCTGCTCCACACAGGCGCGTACCGCCGAAATCAACGCTGCCAACTCATACCCCTGCCCCGCCAGCCAATCCTGATCGTAATACGTGGTCGCATAGCGATCGCCGCCATCGCAGAGAATGGCCACAATCGACCCGGCCTCTCCTGCTGCCTTCATCTGTTGCGCAGCCATCAGCGCACCAATCAGGTTGGTACCACTCGAACCGCCCACCCGCCGTCCTAATCGCTCAGCCAGGTAATGCATTGCCGCCAGCGACAGTGCATCGGGCACTTTGACCATGGCGTCGATGACCTGCGGCAGAAATGACGCTTCAACACGCGGTCGACCAATGCCTTCGATTCCAGACCCGCAGTCCAGCGACAACGAGCGGTCACCACTGGTGTAGCTGTCGAAAAACACCGAGCGCTCGGCATCTGCACACAGCACCCGCGTTACATGCTGGCGATAGCGCACATAGCGTCCGAGGGTCGCAGTGGTCCCCCCTGTACCCGGGCTGGAAATCAACCAGGCCGGTTCCGGGTGCCGCTCAAAACGCATCTGGGTAAAGATCGATTCGGCAATGTTGTTATTGGCTCGCCAGTCGGTTGCGCGCTCGGCGTAGGTGAACTGGTCCATGAAATGACCGCCGGTTTCACGCGCCAGGCGCTCGGATTCCGCATACAGCTGGGTCGGATCGTCCACCAGGTGACTCTGGCCGCCATAGAACGCAATCTGCGCGATCTTTTCCTGTGAGGTGCTGGCAGGCACCACAGCAATGAACGGCAGGCCAAGCAAGCGTGCGAAGTAAGCTTCAGAGATTGCCGTCGAGCCACTGGACGCCTCGATCACTGGCGCGCCGGGCTGCAGCCAGCCATTACACAAGGCATACAGGAACAGCGAGCGGGCCAGGCGGTGCTTCAAGCTTCCGGTGGGGTGGCTGGATTCATCCTTGAAATACAGCTCGACCTCAGGAAAGCCCGGCAACGGTAGCGGAATCAGGTGCGTATCGGCACTGCGTTGGAAGTCGGCCTCGATGATGCGAATAGCTTCACGTGCCCACTGACGGTGATCGTTCATGGTCCAGTCCCGAAAAAGATCGATGTACAAGTGATCATGTTAAGAAAGTCCCTACATCATCAACAGGTACAGCCAGGCAAAATGTTTCCGGCCAACTGCTAGGCTGCCCTCGACGGGTTAGTCACAGCTTATAACAAAAAAGAATATAGTTTTTGTTTGAAAGCATATCCTCACAGGGTAGGGTGTGCCCCTATCAGAACCCTCAGGATGGAGAGCGCCCTTGCTGCGTAGCACTTTCACTCGTTTCTTTCAGTTGGAAGCTGCCAGCGGTCTATTGCTGATTGCTGCAGCCGCCCTGGCCCTGATCATCAACAACTCGCCGTTGTCGTACTTGTACAACGGCTTGCTGGATGTGCCTGTGGTCGCCCAGATCGGCGCCCTGAAAATCGCCAAGCCCTTGCTGCTGTGGATCAACGACGGCCTGATGGCCCTGTTCTTTCTGTTGATCGGCCTTGAGGTCAAGCGCGAAATCATCGATGGCCATTTGTCCAAGCCGTCGCAGATCGTCCTCCCAGGCGCTGCAGCGATTGGCGGTATGGTGGTTCCGGCGCTGATCTACTGGTTCCTGAACAAGGACAACCCTGCCGCGATTGCCGGCTGGGCCATTCCCATGGCCACCGACATCGCCTTTGCCCTGGGCGTGCTGGCACTGCTGGGCAAGCGTGTACCGGTGTCGCTCAAACTGTTTTTGATGACCCTGGCGATTATCGATGACCTGGGCGCAATCATTGTCATCGCGCTGTTTTACTCGGGTGAACTGTCGAGCCTGTCGCTGATGCTGGCTGCTGCCTGCCTGTTGGCCCTGATCGCCATGAACCGCCTCGGCGTGGTCAAACTCGGCCCCTACATGGTGGTTGGCCTGATCCTCTGGGTTTGCGTACTCAAGAGCGGCGTCCACGCGACCCTCGCCGGGGTCACCCTGGCCCTGTGCATCCCCTTGCGCACCCGCAATGCCGAGCCGTCGCCACTGCTCACGCTTGAGCATGCCCTGCATCCCTGGGTGGCCTACGGCATTCTGCCCTTGTTCGCGTTTGCCAATGCCGGGGTATCGCTGGCAGGCGTAACCCTGGAAAGCTTCACCCACTACGTGCCGATGGGCATTGCCGTTGGCCTGCTGCTGGGCAAGACCGTGGGGGTATTCGGCTTGACCTGGTTGGCGGTCAAACTTGGCATGGCGGCCCTGCCAAGTGGCGCCAACTGGGGTCAGGTATTGGGTGTGGCGATCCTCTGCGGTATCGGCTTCACCATGAGCCTGTTCGTCGGTTCGCTGGCCTTTGTTCCGGGCAGCAGTGAGTACGCCGGCATGGACCGCATGGGCATTCTCACCGGTTCCATTCTTGCTGCGCTGATCGGTTACAGCGTGACCGCACTGGCCAGCCGCAAGGCCCCGGTTGCCTGACGCCTGTAGGAGCGGGCTTGCCCCGCGATAGCGGCGGTACTGACACTGCAATCGCGGGGCAAGCCCGCTCCCACACAAAAAAACCCCGACCGGCACTGCCGAGTCGGGGTTTTTATTGTTACTTAGGTATCAGTGAGAAACGCGGCTGGTACCGTCAACGGTCATGATACGAACACGCTCGCCCACACGGAAAATCTCGTTTTCCTGGACTGCCTGAACATAGGCACGCATGCTGCCGTCATCTTCACGCACGGTGATTTCAACGCCTTGGGTACGGGTCAGACCTTCTTCAGCGGCAGAACCCGCCAGGCCACCGGCCACGGCACCAATGACCGCAGCAACGATGCTGCCACGACCACCACCGATGGCACTACCGGCTACACCACCGACAACAGCACCAGCGCCACCACCGATAGGGGTCTTGGTACCTTCGATTTTCACCGGACGCAGCGCTTCGATGGTACCCATGCGCACGGTTTGTACACGGCGAGCTTCGTCACGCGAGTAGGAGTCACCCGTCAGGCTGGACGCACAGCCGGTGAGCAGCAGCGACAGGGTGGTAAAGCAGGCAACCAGCAAAACAGATTTACGCATAGGATGATCTCCAAAAGTCAGGTGTTTATTAGACTCCGCACATTGACGCCTGTCACGGCTGAGGCGGAGTAAAATTGATTCCATTCAGCTTCCATACAGCCTGTGTCATCGATGCAGCCTGAAAACGTTTAGCGCAAGGATAGACATGGATTACTTCATCGTCGTCATTACGACTGTGGCGGGTTTGTATTTTCACTGGTGGTTGTACGTACGCATCCGCCGCTGGATGGACCGCGACCTGGCGCTTTCAATGGCCGGTGCGGACGAAGGCAAGAAGGCTTACATGCTTAAATGTCTGGACAACGCCAGGGCGCAAAAGGTCAAACGTGCCGAGCTGGCGGCCTGGCTGGAACGCGAGGCCGCCGGTTACCGGGCGGGTTAAGGCGCCAGACGTTCGCGCAACCAGGCGCCTTGTTGCAGACGGTAGTTGAGGCGGTCGTGCAAGCGGCTGGCACGCCCTTGCCAGAACTCGATACGCTCTGGCAGCAAACGGTAGCCGCCCCAGTGTTCCGGGCAATGCGGCTGGCTGTCGCTGAAGCGTTGCTCGGTCGCCTTGACCAGACCTTCGAGCTCGGCGCGATCAGCAATCACCTGGCTCTGCGGCGAGGCCCAGGCGCCCAGGCGGCTGCCCAATGGCCGCACCTGGTAATACTCATCCGACTCCTCTGGCGTCACTTTGACCACACGCCCCTCAATGCGCACCTGACGCTCCAGCGCAGGCCAGAAGAACGTCATCGCCGCGAACGGGTTGGCCTGCAGTTGCTGGCCCTTGGCACTGTCGTAGTTGGTGAAGAAGGTAAAACCTTGTTCATCCAGCCCCTTGAGCAACAGGATCCGGCAGTGTGGGCGGCCGTCAGCATCTACCGTTGCCACGGTCATGGCATTGGCTTCGACGGGCGGCTGCTCGGTTTTCACGGCGTCAGCGAACCATTGGCGAAACAACGCGAAAGGCTCCGCCGGGGCCTGGGCTTCGGCCAGGCCATCACGGGTGTAGTCGCGGCGCATATCGGCCAGGGTTTGGGTCATTGCTGCGTTCCTTGACGATTAGTTGGTCTTCGCAGGGCTAGTGTTGGCAGCCACTTTCTTGGCAGCGGGCGCCGGCTTTTTAGCGGCGGGCTTGGCTGCAGGGGCTTTCTTTTTGGCGGTGGTGGCCTTGGCCGGGGTGGCTTTTTTGCTGGCGCTGGCCTTTTTAGCCGGGGCCTTGGCTGCAGGAGCTACCGCTGCCTTGACCGGAGCCTTGGCATCTTGCACCGCAACCAGCTCGGCCGGGCTTGGCGTAGGCTGCTTGTACTTGGCCAGCAAGGCGACCATGGTGTTTTGTGGGGTCAGCACCATCTCTACCCGACGATTGAGCGAACGGCCCTGCAGGCTGTCGTTGGCTGCACGTGGCATTTCCGAGCCCATGCCACGCAGCATCAGGCGATCACGCTCCAGGCCGCTGAGGCGGAAGATCGCTGCGATCGACTGGGCACGCTCCTGGCTGAGCTTCTGGTTACCGGCAGCAGCGCCGCTGGTGTCGGCATGGCCCAGCACCAGCACAGCGGTTTGCTTGTCGGTTTCAATAGCTTTGGCCACACGGGTGATCGGCCCCAAAGTGACCGGCAGCAGCATGGCCGGACGGTCCGGGTTGTAGGAACTGTCGACTGGCACGGTCACGACCAGCACGTCTTCACGGCGCTCAAGCTCGAACTTGCTGTCTTTGATCGCTTCGCGCAAGCGCGGCTCGTAGCTGTCCAGCCAGGCCTGGGTGGCTTTGTGATCGATTTTCGGTACAGCGGCAACCTTTGCCTTGTCGCTGTCACCGAACGGCCACCACCAGCGGCTGTTGCTCTCGGATTTGGCATCGGCCTTGGCGACTTTATCGACAACGACCTCTTTCACTTCCTGGCTGGCAACTTGGTCCGAACCAAAAGGCCACCAGTCAATCCCGCTGTCAGCCGTGCCTTTCTGAGAGTGCTGGGCGCAACCGGTCATGGCCAGGCACAGGGCGATAGCTAAGGTTTTGTGTGAAGACATCTGAGATACACCATGAAAATGAAAGAAAAACGGCCCAATAGCGCAAGGCTTGGAATTCAGGATAGCCAAAGGGTTCAGGCTATACGGCGGTTAACCGATCAAAGGCAACTTGCCAAGACCCTCACCAGTTTCTGCGCACGCGGGTCCATCAACACATAAGGGCCCAGGGTATTGGTGACAAAACCAAAGGCGACATCGTACTCCGGATCGGCGAAACCAACAGACCCTCCGGCGCCGGGGTGACCAAAGGCTTTGCCGCCCAGACCAAAGGTGGCATTGGCCACGCTCGGTTGATCCAGCATGCAGCCCAGGCCAAAGCGGGTTTGGGTCAATAGGGTTTTGTCTTCGCCCAGGCTGTGCTCGCGTGTCAGCTCATCGAGCAGTTCGGACTCCAGCAGGCTGCCGTCGAGCAGACCGGCATAAAACCCGGCCAGGCTACGGGCATTGCCATGACCGTTGGCCGCGGGCTGCTGCATCCGCCGCCATTCAGGTTTGTTGGTGCTGGTGAGCATACCTGGGGGGTTGGTGAACGCGCGCGAAGACAACGCCTGCGGTTCGTGCATCGTAACCTGCACCAGCCGCTGAGCGGCGGCATCACCCATATTGCCCTTGCCACGGGCGACATGGGCAACCCGCGGGAAGTCCTCGTCGGCCAGGCCGATGTGGAAGTCCAGGCCCAGCGGGCGTGCTGTACGGGCAACGATCGATTCGCCCGGGCTGCGGCCGTCGGCACGCCGGATCAGCTCGCCAATCAGCCAGCCGTAGGTGATCGCCGCATAGCCATGGGCGGTGCCCGGTGTCCACCAAGGTGCCTCGGCGGCCAGGGCCTGCACCATGGTTTGCCAGTCGTACAAGGCTGCCGGTGGCAGTTGCTCACGCAGCGCAGGTACACCCGCCCGATGACTGAGCAACTGGCGCAGGGTAATGGCTTGTTTATCCGCCTGGGCGAACTCCGGCCAGTAACGCGCTACCGGAACATCGAGGTCGAGCTTGCCCTCGCCTACCAGTTGCAAAGCCGTCACGGCGGTGAACATCTTGGTGCAGGAGAACAGGTTGGCGATGGTATCGCTGTGCCAGGCTTCGGCGCCGTCTTTGTCGGCGGTACCGGACCAGAGGTCAACGACGGTCTCGCCACCCACCTGAATGCACAGCGCCGCACCACGTTCCTGATGGTCGTCGAACAACGCTGCAAAGGCTTCACGCACGGCTTCGAACTTAAGCTCGTAATGACCCTGAATCTGCACCCGGCCGCTCCTCACGCACACTGCTGTCGAAAATGGCGTGCATTGTTTCAGCCTGCGAGGCTTTTGGGAACAGACATCAGTCAGGGGCTGGTTCAGCGGCCCGCCGCGCTTACTGCACCGCGGGCTGCCAGGCCATTGTTAGCGGGCTTTGCCAACCTGATCAGCGGCCGGGGCCTTGCCAATCTGCTCCTGCGCTTGCAGGTTGCTTTTACGCACACTGCCGACAAAGCCCTGGAACGGCACATCAGTGATGCCTACCAAGCCGAAGTGACCGTTCTCGCCATCGAGCAAACGCCCGCTGGCAGGCTGGTCGAGGTACTGGAACCAGTGCACGCCGACAATCGACGGTTCAGCCAGCGCCGCCTTGACGAAAGCGGCATAGGCCGGACCGCGCCCTTCTTCCTTGGCCACTTCCATCGGCCCGGGCCAGAACGGCCCGCGGTCGCGCGACCCGAACTGGAATTCCGATACCAGCACTGGCTTGTCCAAGGCATTGAGCTGAGCGAAGTCGTAGCCGTCCTGGGGTTTGGGGGTGTAGAAGTTGAAACTCAGGACATCACAGAACTCGGCACAGGCCGCCACTGCTTCCGGTGTGCTGACCGCGTAACGGCCACCCAGCAGCAAGTGATTGGGTGCATGCCACTTGAGCGAATCGGCAATGGTTTTGAAATAAGTGTCGGCGAAGACTTTCTGGAAGTGCTTGAAGTCGGCCTCGATTTCAGGGTATTCCGCGCTCGGCAGTGGCGGCTCAAAGCCTGGGTCTTCCATCAGCTCCCAGGCGCTCAGCTCGATACCCCAGGCCTTGGACAGGCCTGCCTGGTTACGGTATTTGTCGCGCAATTGCTTGAGAAAGGCCCGTTTAGCCGGTACGTCGGTGGTCAGGCGCAGGGTGCCGTAGGCCAGGGCGTAACGCGCCTTGGGATCATCGCCCGGGGCGGCCCAGGCCAGCTCATTGTCAGCGAAGTAGCCAATCAGCCACGGGTCGTCTCGGTGGTCACGGGCTGCGATAGCCACAGCCCGCTCGGTGGCCATGGCAAAACGCGGGTCGAACGGATCGGGCATCCGCCCCCACCAGTCCATCCCGGTACTGATGCTGGTGTAATCGCCAACAATCGACAGTGGCAAGGTGTAAGGCATGCGGTCAGCCTGCCCCAGTGCAGGTTCGCTCCAATTGCCCAGGGTATTGAAACCCCAGGCCTGCAGGCGATCGAGGGTGTGCCCTTGCCAACGCTGCAGGTCTAGCGCCGGGGCTGGGCATTCCACTGCCGCCGCAGTGCCGGTTGCAGCAGTCGGCGTGCAGGGTTTGCCATAGCTGCGCTCAAGGTTGGCCGCGTAGAAGTCAAACCAGCGGCCTTGATTGAAATTGCGCCCGCTGGACGAGCCGTTACCGTCGTTGTTGTTACCCTCGCCATAGAACTGCGCCAACGGCTCGCCTGCTTGCGGCAACGCCGTGAACATGGCTTCACGCCCGGCAACGTAGGTGCGCCCACCATCAACAGCCACCGTGTTGACGCCCAACGAGTAGAACGGATGGCCTTCAGGGGTAACCAGGTACCAGCGCCCGTCGCGCTTCTCGGTACGGAAGAAGCCCTTGGCCTCGAAACTCGGCCCGCTGGTGACACCACCAAAGCGATCGCGAGGCAATTGGCTGCGCTCGGCCAGCCAGCCCTTGAGTTGCTGCTGCTCACGGCTTGCGGCGGCCTTGAGCTGGTCATCGCTGACAATTTTCTCCGGCCAGCGGCCTCGCGTGGATTGGCCATAGGCATCGATCAAGCCGGTATACACGGCCTTTTGCACCTGGTCGTCATCCTGGATGCCGACACGTTCAATCAACAGGCTCTGGGCGACATTGGGCTTGTTCATCGACAAGGTCACCGACACCACTTGCTTCAAATCCACCGCACCACTGCTGCTGGTCAGCAGCCAGCGCTGCCCCTCATGCACCCAGGGCATCGGCGGGCCGGCACGCATGCCCTGGCTCAGCGGCGAGTTGGCGGTCAGCGGCACCAGCACCGTTTGCGCAGGCCCGGCGGGCAGGTCGATACGGCTGGTGAGGGTTTTGCCGTCGCTGCTCACTACCGTGACGTCCACGGTTAGCGGCCAATCCATCGCACTTTGCAAACGCAGCGTCATGGCCGTTGCTGTCGACCAGTCCCACGCACCACTTTGTGGGCTCAAACGCAGGCTGGGGCGCTGCACCGGATTGAACACCACACGCCGCAACACTTCGCCCTCGGCCGTCTGCTCTGCATTGTATTGCGGCAGGCTGGCGTCTTCGGTTACCACGTTGACCACGGCGGCCGGGCGCACGAAGCTGAACAGCGTCTGTTGTCCGGCCAGCAGCGGTGTGCTGAACAACAGTGCGAAGACAGCAGGCAAGGTACGGCGAATCATAGGGCTGGAACTCTCCTTGAGGGCCCTTGCGGGCCTTGAACTCAGACATAGACAACGCCCCGGCGCATAGATCCCCGGGGCTCAGGAAATTTCCCGGCGAAACGGCGGCAGCGCATTGAGAATAGCTTTGCCATAGCGCTGGGTGACCACACGTCGATCCAGCAAGGTGATGGTGCCGCGGTCTTCTTCAGTGCGCAGCAGGCGACCGCAGGCCTGGATCAGGCGTAACGAGGCGTCTGGCACGGCGATTTCCATGAACGGGTTACCGCCGCGGGCTTCGATCCACTCGGCCAGTGCCGCTTCGACCGGGTCATCGGGGACGGCGAAGGGGATCTTGGCGATCACCACATGCTCACAGTAGGCCCCTGGCAAGTCGACTCCTTCGGCAAAGCTGGCCAGGCCGAACAAGACGCTGGAATCGCCACCATCGACGCGGGCCTTGTGCTTGTTGAGGGTTTCCTGCTTGGACAGGTTGCCCTGGATGAACACCTGCTTGCGCCAGTCGCGATCCAGGCCGTCGAACACGTCCTGCATCTGCTTGCGCGAAGAGAACAGCACCAGCGAGCCACGCGAACCTTCCACCAGCTCGGGCAGGTCGCGAATGATGGCCGCCGTGTGCGCGACCGCATCGCGGGGATCGGCACGCAAATCCGGCACCCGCAACACTCCGGCATCGACATGATGGAAAGGGCTGGGCACGACAGCGGTGACAGCATCTTTGGGCAAGCCGGCACGCATGCGGAAACGATCGAACTTACCCAGGGCAGTCAAGGTTGCCGAGGTGACCAGCGCACCGTGGGCCACATTCCACAAGTTGCGCCGTAGCATTTCGGCCGCAAGGATCGGGCTGGCATTAACCTCGATGTCGAACAGCGCACCGCTTTCAGCCAGGGTCAGCCAGCGGGCCATGGGCGGGCTGTCTTCAGGGTCTTCGGTGGTGAACGCAGTCCACAGCTCCCAGTTGCCCTGGGCACGCATCAACAGGCTACCGAACAGCGGGTACCACTCTTCGGCCTGATGGCTGGCAATACCGATGTTCACCTCGGCATCCATACCTTCCTTGAGCAGGTCAGTCAGGCGAGTGAACAAGTCGGTCAGGCGTGAGAAACCTTTTTTCAGCTCGATGCCCATCTCGCGCATGTGCTCAGGTACCACGCCGCCCTCGAAGCGATGGCGCGGCCGTTCGCGGCCTTCCATGTCTTCGCCGGGGCGAAAATCTGCCACCTGTTCGCAGGCACTGAACATGAATTGCTGCTGCGCCTTGATTTCGCGCGCCAGTTCCGGCACCTGCTCGATCAGCTTGCCCAAGTCACCCGGCAAGGGGTGCTGGGCCAGCAATTTGGTCAGGTTCTTGGCGGTTTGCTCAAGCCAGTCGGCGGTGGAGCGCAGGCGGGTGTAATGCGCAAAATGGCCGATGGCCTTGTCGGGCAGGTGGTGGCCTTCGTCGAACACGTAAATCGTGTCGCGAGGGTCCGGCAGCACCGCTCCACCGCCCAGGGCCAGGTCAGCCAGGACCATGTCGTGGTTGGTGACAATCACATCGACCTTGCCCATGCCCTCACGGGCCTTATAGAACGTGCACTGGCCAAAATTGGGGCAATGACGGCCGGTGCACTGGCTATGATCGGTGGTCAGGCGCGCCCAGTCCTGGTCTTCCAGGGCTTGGGGCCAGCTGTCGCGGTCACCGTCCCAACGGTTACCGGCGAGCTTTTCGATCATGCTGGTGTAAAGCTTCTGGCTGGCCTCATCGACTTCGATCTTGAAGCCTTCTTCTTCGAACAGCTGGGCAGTGGCCGATTGTGCATGGCCCTCCTGCAGCAGCAGGTCGAGCTTGGAGAGGCACAAATAACGGCCACGGCCCTTGGCCAGGGCGAAGCTGAAGTTCAGGCCACTGTTGCGCATCAGGTCGGGCAGGTCTTTGAAGACGATCTGTTCCTGCAGGGCCACCGTGGCGGTGGCGATCACCAGGCGCTTGCCCGCAGCCTTGGCGGCTGGAATCGAGGCCAGGCTGTAGGCAACGGTTTTACCCGTACCGGTACCGGCCTCGACCGCTACCACCGCAGGGTCACCGGCACGGCGGCCTTCATCGTCGCAGGCGATATCGCCGAGTACTTTGGCGACTTCGGCGATCATCAGGCGCTGGCCATAGCGAGGCTTGAGGCTCTTGGCTTCGAGAAAACGCGAATAGGCGCCCTGAATGGTGGTTTTGAGTTCGTTGCTGATCATGGTGTCGGGGCGCCCGGAGGGCTGGATAAATTTTCAGTGTTTCGATCGGGCCGCTATCATACCCCGCTATTGCCCTTTGCGCCGAATGGAGATCCCGATGACCGCCTTTGCCCTTCCTTATAGCCTGCACGTTCTGGCCGCCCTGGTGTGGGTCGGCGGGATGTTCTTCGCCTGGCTGATCCTGCGGCCTGCGGCGGTTGCAGCGCTTGCCGGACCTGAACGCCTGCGTCTGTGGGTAGAAGTGTTTCAGCGTTTTTTTGTGTGGGTCTGGGTGGCCATCGCCGTCCTGGCGATCAGCGGCGTGGGCATGCTGCACCTGCGTTTTGGCGGCCTCGACGCAGCGCCACGCTATGTGCAAGTGATGATCGGCGGTGGTATTGCCATGATCGCGCTGTTTATTCGTGTGCGGTCATTGCTGCTGCCGGAATTGCGCAAGGCGGTAGAAGCACAAGACTGGCCGACAGGCGCTGCGGTGCTGGGCAAGATTCGCCGTCTGGTGGGCATTAACCTGCTGCTGGGTATTGCCGTGGTGCTGGTAGCAACTACCCGCCTGCTGACCTGACGCGGGTAGGAGCGGGCTTGCCCCGCGAAGCGATGTGACAGATACACCGCAATCGCGGGGCAAGCCCGCTCCCACAGGTCACCTGCGTTTAGAGGCGTTGCAGGATCAGTTCGCCTGTGGCCCCGGCCAAGCCTGGCTGCCCGTCTACCCCAGGCTTTCCGGGCGCCCCCGCAGCAGTGCGGTAGACCAGGCAGCCTTTGCTCGCCCCGCCCGCACCCGCCTTGCCAGCAGCACCAGCAACACCTGGCGCGCCACCATCAAGCTGGACCTTGATCCGCTCAACCGGGAAGCCGGCCGGCAGCGCCAGACGCACCCGCCCACCCGCAGCACCATCATGCCCGTCACCGCCATTGTCACCATTGGCGCCGCGACTCGCCTGACCCCAGGTGCAACCACCGGCCTTGCCGTTGCCACCATCAAGCCCGACGTACCCCGGTGCCCCCGCTCCGCCCCGGGCATCGATGGCCAGCAGCGGCGCCTGCAGGGCATGCACCTGCACATCAAGGTTGCGCCCGGCTTTAGCCGCGCGCTCATAGGTCCCCGGTGCACCACGCGCTGCGATCTGGCTACCTTCAGCCAGTTGCGCCCGCGTTACTTCGATACGCAGCGTGCCGTCTGCCGGAGCGATGGCAATCCGTGCTTCCTGACCAAGCTGCAACTCGTCGACCTTCAACTCGACCAGACTGGCCGGCAACAACAAGGTGGCGGCATCGGCAACCTGCAGGCGCTGCAAGTGCACGACGCTGGATTTGTTCGGCAAGCGCAACACCGAGTGAGGGGCAACACTGATCGACTCAGCCAGTGCCAAAGGGCTGAACAATGCAGCCAACAAGACCAACTTACGCATGACGAGCCTCCTGACGTGGCGCCGGAATCGAAAGCACATGAAAGATACCGACCAGCAGGATTTGCAAGCGGTCAAACCAACGATGGCTACGCTCGCGCAAACAGCCATTGAAAAACAGCACTTCAAGCAGGTGCAAGCCCAGCAGTGTGGCGCCAGCAATGCTGATCAATCGATTGAAGGGAAATTCCTGGGGAATCAGCAGATTCACCAGCACCACCCACCAGAACACTACGGTCAAGGCTTTGCCCAGCCCCAGTAAGCCCTTCATACGCCCCCCTGCTGTTATTGTTGTAGGCGATGCCCAATCACGCCGGCATCGCCGTCAACAGTAACGGTTGGCACGATCGTACACCAGCACCCTGATCAATTGAGGTGCAGCTCTACCCTGCGGTTCTGTGCACGCCCACTCTCGGTGTCATTGTCGGCAATCGGATCACGCTCGCCACGGCCCTGACTGGTCACCTTCGACGGCGCCAGGCCCTGGCTGATCAGGTACTCGGCAACACTACTGGCGCGCCGCTCGGAAAGCGTCTGGTTATAGGCATCGGTGCCCTGGCTGTCGGTAAAGCCGATCACTTTGACGCTGGCCACACTGGGCGCATTGAGCTTGCTCATCAACGCTTGCAGTTGGCTGTGGGCGCTGCTGGTCAGCTCGGCCGAGTCAAAAGCGAACATCACCGAGCCCTGATCATTAAGCGTAATGACTTCTGGCTCAACTGCGGCCTTCTCGGTGACCGGTGTGTTGGCGGGGGTGTCCGGGCAACGATCGCGGCGATCGAAAACGCCATCTTCGTCCTCGTCACCATCCTGGGCGTAACAGATCAAACCGCCAGCAATGGCGCCGGCGGCACCGGCACCGGCAGCCCAGGCAGAACTTTCAATCGCCCCCAAACCGCCGCCGACCAAACCGCCGAGCAGGCTGCAAATTGGCCAGGTCCTTTGATTGAGTGGTGCGCTGCCATCACTGTGGGTGGCGCAACCGGAGAGCAGGCTTGCAGTCACCAGCACTGGCACTGCGGCCTTGGAGAAAACACTCATGGGCATTGCTCCTGTGTCACCGGCATAACCACCGGTCACACAGGAGTAAAGACCGGCCTGCAGCACTTCTCAAGCGGCAGGCCGGCAGCGCATCAACGCTGGATACGAATCTCCACACGACGGTTCATTGCCCGACCTTCGGCCGTCGCGTTGTCGGCCTCCGGCCGCGACTCACCGGCGCCCTCTACCGAAACGAAACTGGCTCTCGGTACCCCACTCTCAACCAGGTAATCGGTAACGGACTGGGCACGTTGCTCCGAGAGTTTCTGGTTATAGGCATCGCGACCGACACTGTCGGTATGCCCGGTCACACTCAGCCTGGCGGTAGGTGCTTCATTTTTCAGGCGCGTCGCGATGGTGTTCAGGCGCTCCTTGTCGGCAGGCGTCAGCCTGGCGGAGTCAAATTCGAAGTGCACATCGCGGATGACGATGACCTCTTCCTTGACCACCACCACTTCTTCGACCACAGGTTCCGGTGGGCAGCCGTTGGCATCTACCTGAACGCCACGCGGGGTACCCGGGCACTTGTCACGGCTGTCCGGTACGCCGTCACCATCTTCGTCGCCATCGCCATGGGCCCAGCAATAGCCTGCTGCCAGGCCACCGCCCAGCAACGCGCCCCACCCGGCCCAACTCGAACTTTCAATCGCGCCCAACGCTGCGCCGCCTACACCCCCGACGGCAGCACACATCGGCCAGTCGGTTTTTTGCAAACCTGCGCAACCAGTCAACACACTGGTTAGCAGAACCAAAGGTATTGCTGTGCGTACTATGCTCATTTTGTTGCATCTCCTAGGGGGAATCGGTTCTAAACCGATGCTCTGGGAGTAAAGACCGCGCAAACCGACTCCGCCAGCAATAAGCCATGATGCGGCTGTCAGCCACTATGCCTGACGGCCCGAGACCGTTAGTCTTGACGTATCTGACCGAGGATTCCCGATGATTGACGGATTTTCCCCACGAACGCCCCAACAGGCCCTCGCGGCCCTGCTGGAGCGCCATGCACCGCAACGTCTGCTATTAGTAGGTACACGTTTTCCTGCGCTGGAAGCCTTTGCCCAGGCACATCCGCAGGTTGAAATTGCCCAGGCCGAACCTGGCGCGTTGCCCGAACCATTGGCGGCTCAGCGCTTTGACCTGGCCTTGCTGGTTGACTGCCTGGAGCATTTGCCCAAGCGCAAAGGCCTGGAGTTACTCGGTGGTATTCGCAACCTCAATGCCAGCCGCGTTGCAGTGTTGGCTGACCTGAGTGCCTGCGGCTGGCAAGACACCGACTTTTTCGCCCTGGCCCTGCAGGCTAACGAAAAGTTTCAGCGTGACGACCAGGTGTTGAGCCTGTTCACCTATGATCTACGGGAATACAAGCAGGTCCCGGACTGGCTGAACGCCAAGTTCTGGGCCAATCCGCAAAATTTTGGCAAGTACTGGTGGTGAAACAATGAGTGTTTCGGTTTGTCCCTGCGGCAGCGGCAACCTGCTCCCGGCCTGTTGCGGGCATTATCACGCCGGGCATCCGGCCCCCGACGCACAAACCCTGATGCGTTCGCGTTACAGCGCTTACGTGCTGGGGCTGATCGACTACCTGGTGGACACCACCCTGCCCGCGCAACAGGCCGGCCTTGACCGCGCTGCTATTGCCGCCTGGAGCTCGCAAAGCACCTGGCTGGGCCTGGAAGTGGAAAGCGCCGAAGTGTTCGGCGGCCAGCCGGAACACGCATTCGTCACTTTTACTGCACGCTGGCACGACCTTGACGGTGAGCACAGCCACCGTGAGCGCTCGGCCTTTGTGCAGAATGCCGGTCGCTGGTATTTCATCGACCCGACCGTAGGCCTCAAAGCAGGACGCAACGACGCCTGTCCCTGTGCCAGTGGACAAAAATTCAAGAAGTGCTGCGCCAGTTACCTAGGGAGCTGACCTCTATGACCCGCCTGTTGCTGTTCAGCTTCCTGATAATGCAACTGACGGGTTGCGCAAGTTGGTTTGACAGTGACTACCGCGACCCGGAGGTGCGCCTGGTCAAGGTCGAGGCGGTGAAGATGCGCCTGCTCGAACAGGAATTCGTCCTGCATGTACGCGTCGACAACCCCAACGACAGCCGTTTATTCATCCGCTACCTCAGCTACGCCGTGCACCTGAACGACCTGCTGCTGGCCAAGGGCGAGACCAGCTTGTGGCGCAGCGTTGGCGGGCACGCCCAGCGCACCTTCAAGATTCCGATCCGCACCAACCTCTGGCAACAGGTCAAACCCTTGGCAAAAATGCTGAAAAACACCGAGGGTCCGTTGCGCTATCGCCTCGACGGCGAACTCAACAGCGGATTAATCTTCGCCCGCGACCTGCACTTGTCGCGCAGTGGTGAGATAATTCCCGGCGATCTTTTACCGGAGTAACCCGCAATGACCCAACAACCTCATGTTCACGGCCCTGACTGCAACCACGGTCACGATCACCACGACCACGATCACGGCCATGTGCATGGCCCGCACTGCAACCACGGCCACCAGGAGCCGGTGCGTAATGCCCTGAAAGATGTCGGCCGCAACGATCCGTGCCCGTGCGGCAGCAGCAAGAAGTTCAAGAAGTGCCACGGGGCCTGATAGTGGCCTTTGAACAGCCCTGAAAATAAAGGCTGTGCCCCGCTTGCATGGCGTGGTCGGGCTCACTAACGTAGCGCCTTTTAGACGCCACGCCCTGCAGGAGCCCGATCATGGCCGCGCCAGCCCTCCCCCCCTTTCTCCCCCGGTTCGGCGTAGCCGCAGCGATGTTGGGCTTATTGTCGTTGACGGGCTGCCAGATGGGCGGCTATCGCGACAGCGTGCCACCGACCAGCGGTGTGCAGCCGCTCAAAGGCCTGGCGCAGAACGTTTCGGTACGACGCAATGCCATGGGCATGCCGTTGATCGAAAGCAACAACTTCCATGACGCCCTGTTCGCGCTGGGTTACGTGCATGCCGGCGACCGCATCGGGCAGATGGTTGCCATGCGCTTGTTGGCTCAAGGCCGTCTGGCCGAAATAGCCGGGCCCGAGGTGCTGGAAGTCGACCGCCTGATGCGCGGCGCCAACCTGAAAAAAACCTCCAACCAGCTCTATGCCGACGCTTCGCCACGACTCAAGCGCTTCTTCGAAGTCTATGCCCGTGGCGTCAACGCCTACCTGTTCCGTTATCGCGACCGCTTGCCGGCACCACTGGCACAAACCGGCTATCGCCCGGAATACTGGAAGCCTGAAGATTCGGCGCTGATCTTCAGCCTGTACAACTTCAGCCAGTCGGTGAACCTGCAGGAAGAACTCGCCGCGCTGACCCTGGCGCAGAAAGTCGGCAGCGACAAACTGCCCTGGCTGCTGCCCAGCTACCCCGACGAACCCCTGCCACTGGCCGAAGCCGACAAACTCAAGGGCCTGAATCTGGGCAGTGCGCTGGCCGGGCTGGCGCCACTGAGCGCCGCCAGCGAGCAACTGGCCGCGCTCAACCTGCTGGGCACTGCCGGTTCCAGCAACTGGGCGATTGCCCCGCAACGCAGCCGCAGCGGCAAGAGCCTGCTGGCCAGCGACACCCTGGGGGCCTGGGCCATGAGCCCGGTGCAGATCCGCGCGCCGAAATACCATGCCGCTGGCGTCTCGATTGCCGGCCTGCCGTTGTTGCTGTCGGGCTACAACGGCAAGTTGGCCTGGAGTGCCAGTGCGGTCATGGCTGACAACCAGGATCTGTTTGTGGAACGGCTCAAACGTGAAGGCGGTCGCTTGATGTATCAGGCTGACGGCAAATGGTTACCGGCCCTGGCACGCAACGAGACCTTTTTCATCAAAGGCCAGCGTCCACAGCGCGAAACCCTCTACGACACCCGCCACGGTACCCTGCTCGGACAGGTACAGAACGCCAGCCTGGGCCTGGCTTTGCAAGTGCCGCAGCTCAAGGGCGACCAAAGCCTGGATGCCTTCTTCAACCTGTCCCGGGCACAGAATGTCGAGCGCGCCTTCGACAACACCCGTGAAATTGGCGCAGCGGCGCTGAATTTCGTGTTTGCCGATGCCAGCAATATCGGCTGGCAGGTCAGTGGGCGCTTCCCCAACCGCCGTGAAGGCCAGGGTTTGCTGCCCTCGCCAGGCTGGGACGGGCGCTACGACTGGGACGGTTATGCCGACCCGATGCTCCACCCTTACGACCAGGACCCGCCGCAGGGCTGGCTGGGCAATGCCAACCAGCGCAGCGTGCCCAAAGGTTACGGCATGCAGCTGTCCAATAGCTGGTATTACCCCGAGCGCGCGGAACGTCTCGGGCAACTGGCCGCCAATGGCAAGCACGACAGCCGCAGCCTGATCACCATGCAGAACGACCAGACCACACTGTTTGCCGCCAAGCTCAAGCAGATGTTCGAAGCCCCTGGCATGGCCCAACCGCTGAAGCAGGCAATCGACGCCCTGCCCGCCGATCAGCGCAGCAAGGCCCGCGAAGCCTACACGCGCCTGATGGCCTTCGATGGCCGCCTGAGCACTACGTCAGCAGACGCCGCCCTGTACGAGCTGTTCCTGCAGGAAAGTGCCAAGCAGACCTTCCTCGATGAACTGGGCCCGGAGTCATCAGCGACCTGGCAAGCGTTCGTCAACAACGCGCGGCTGTCGTATTCGGCACAAGCCGACCATTTGCTCGGCCGTGAAGACAGCCCGTTCTGGGATGACCAGCGCAGCGCACAGAAAGAAGACAAACCTGCGATTCTCGCCCGCAGCCTGGCCGCCGCCATCAGTGCCGGCGAAGCACAACTGGGCAGCGACCGACGTGCCTGGCAGTGGGGCAAACTGCATCAGTTGCGCTGGCCAGCGCCGACTTTCCATGGCCTGGGCGACAGCATCAACCGCAGCCCACAAGCCAGCGGCGGTGACCACAGCACGCTCAACCTGACGCCTTACGCCTGGGGTAAAGACTTCAACGCGCAACTGGCACCGTCACTGCGCATGGTCGTGGACTTCGGCCAGACCGAACCGCTGCAACTGCAGAGCAGCAGCGGTCAGTCCGGCAACCCCGCCAGCCCTCACTTTGCCGATGGCCTGGATGCCTGGTTCAAAGGTCGTTACATGAGCTTGCCGCTGCAGCCACAGAACTTTGATCGTGGCTACGGCAACAAACGCCTGACCCTGACCCCAGGCAAATAACCCCCTGCCTCTGCGCGCAGCCGGTGCAATGCCGGCTGCGCTGATCCAAATCAACAGCCCCCGCCAACAATTGCTCTACAACGAAACTGAGGCGAGTTTCGTCCTCAGTGCTGCCTGATAAACCATAAAAAACGATTGCACACCTGGGCCCAAGGGACCACCCAGGCCAGGTGACTAAAGGAATATGCAATGGCTTCTGTTTTTTCCCGCCTGGCCCTGTGTGCCACGGCGTTTTTGCTGATACCCGCCGTTCACGCCAGCGAGCCTGAAACGCCAGCGAGCGAACCTGCCGAGCAAACCCTGATCGAACGAGGTCGCTACGTCGCCCAACTGGGTGACTGCATTGCCTGCCACACCGCCCCGCAAGGCGCGCTGATGGCCGGTGGGTTGGAACTGCAAACGCCGATGGGCACGATCTACTCCAGCAACATCACCCCTGACCCGCAAACTGGCATTGGCAACTACAGCTTCGAGCAATTCGACAAGGCCATGCGCGAAGGGGTAAGTGCCGACGGCACCCACCTTTACCCGGCCATGCCCTACCCGTCCTACGCGAAAATGAACGAGGACGACATGCGCGCGCTGTACGCCTACCTGATGCAAGGGGTCGCGCCGATCAGCCAGTCCAACCAGGCCGCCGATATGAGCTGGCCGTTCAACATGCGCTGGGGGCTGGCGCTGTGGAACTGGGCCTTTGTCGACGACCAACCGTTCAAACCCGACCCGAACCGCGACCCGCTGATCAACCGTGGCGCCTACCTGGTGCAGGGCCTGGGCCACTGTGGCGCGTGCCATACGCCACGGGGCATAGCCTTTCAGGAAAAGGCCATGAGCGACGATGGCAGCGAGGGCAAACACTTCCTTGCTGGCGAAACCGTGGAACACTGGCGCGCCCTGAGCCTGCGTAACCTGTGGACCGTCCCCGACACCGTGGAACTGCTGAAAACCGGGCAGAACCGATTTGCCACGGTGTCCGGCAACATGGCCGAAGTGATTCACCACAGTACCCAGCACTTCAGCGACGCCGACCTGACCGCCATCGCCAGTTACCTCAAATCCTTGCCACCGGGCGAAAACGACCTGCCGATGCCGAACGTTGCCGTCAGCCCAGCCGCGCCACCTGCCGACTTGTTCAGCAGCCGCGGCGGGCTGGGCTATACCCAATTCTGCAGTGACTGCCACCGGACCGATGGTGGTGGCGTGCCGGGGATGTTCCCACCGTTGGCGGGTAACCCGAGCATTGCCTCCCGCGACCCGACCTCATTGATGCACATCACCCTGACCGGCTGGGAAACCGCGCAGACCGCCACGCACTCGCGGGTCTATACCATGCCCGGTTTCGCCCGCCTTTCTGATCAGGAAATCGCTGAAATCCTCAGCTTCGTGCGCGGCCGCTGGGGTAATGACAGCTCGCCAGTCAGCGCCGACCAGGTGAAGAAGCTGCGTGCCCAGCTCAACCCACAGACCACCGATTCCACTGCTTTTGAAACCCCACGCCTGGCTGACCTGCTGGCCGCCCCGAATGCCGATCAGGTCATCCGTGGCATGCGTCTTCACCTGCAAACCAAAGCGTTGTTGCCGAACAACGTCGGCAATGCGTTGAACTGCACCAGTTGCCACCTCAACGCCGGCACCGTGGCCGACGGCTCGCCGTTTGTCGGTGTATCTGCGTTTTTCCCAGGCTACGCACCGCGCGCTGGCAAGATCATTAGCCTGGAAGAGCGCATCAACGGCTGCTTCCGACGCTCGATGAACGGCCTGCCGCTGGCGCCGCAATCCGCCGATATGCAGGCCATGGTTGCCTACTTCGAGTGGATGAAGAACAACACTCAGCCCGGCGATAAAGTGGCCGGCCGCGGGATTGGCAAGATCGATCCTTCGATCAAGCCCGACCTTGCCAATGGTCAGCAGATCTACGTCAAACAATGCGCGGTATGCCACGGCAGCGACGGTGAAGGTTTGGCCCGCGAGGATGGTAGCTTGGTCTTCCCACCACTGTGGGGCGAGCAATCTTTCAACATTGGCGCGGGCATGGCACGCACCTACACCGCTGCGGCGTTCGTCAAACGCAACATGCCAATCGGCTTTCACGAACGCTTCCCGCTGGGCCAGGGTGGCCTGAGTGACCAGGAAGCGGTGGATGTTGCCGCTTGGTTCTCGCAACAGCCGCGTCCGGACTTCCCGGACAAGGTCAAAGACTGGCCCAACGGCGGCAGGCCGGTGGATGCCCGTTATTGACCGATGGTAGGAGCGGGCTTGCCCCGCGATGCGATGGAGCAGACCCATTGCAATCGCGGGGCCAGCCCGCTCCTACAACAAACGCGATCAGGCCTGCGTAACAAGTCAGTTTATGCTTATATCTTCCTTCCAGGATCGCCCCACTAGGACTGATATGCATCACTTGACCCACGACATTCTGGCACCGGTTCCAGGCATTGCCCGCCAGATCCACAGCTTTCACTTCGGCCCCCGTGATGCCGGCAAAATCTACATCCAGGCGTCACTGCACGCCGATGAACTGCCGGGAATGCTGGTGGCCTGGCATCTCAAGCAACGCCTGGGCGCACTGGAAGCCCAAGGCCTGCTGCGCCGCGAAATCGTCCTGGTGCCGATTGCCAACCCGGTCGGCCTGGAACAAGTGCTGCTGGATGTGCCGCTGGGTCGTTTTGAACTGCAAAGCGGCGAGAACTTCAACCGCAATTTCGTCGACCTGAGCGATTCGATCGGTGACCAGATCGAAGCGCAGCTCAACCAGGACCCTGTACACAACGTTGCTCTGATTCGTGATTGCCTGCGCCGCGCCCTGGACGCTCACCCCGCACACACGCCATTGCAGTCGCAGCGCCTGACCTTGCAACGCCTGGCCTGTGACGCCGAAATGGTGTTGGACCTGCACTGCGACTTCGACGCCGTCGCCCACCTTTACACCACCCCCGAGGCCTGGCCACAGGTTGAACCGTTGTCGCGCTACCTTGGCGCCCAGGCCAGCCTGCTGGCCACCGACTCCGGCGGGCAGTCCTTCGATGAGTGTTTCACCCTGGTGTGGTGGCAGTTGCAACAGCGCTTTGGCAAACAGTTCCCGATTCCCCAAGGCAGCTTTTCGGTCACCGTCGAGTTGCGCGGGCAAGGCGATGTCAGCCATCCCCTGGCAGAACAGGATTGCGCAGCGATTCTGGCGTACCTCACGCATCACGGTGCAATCGAGGGCGAAGTCCGTGCCCTGCCGCCCTTGAGCTACCCGGCTACCCCGCTTGCCGGGGTAGAGCCTGTGGCAACGCCATTGGGTGGACTATTGGTGTTCCACGCCAAACCTGGTCAGTACCTGGAAGCTGACCAGTTGATTGCCGAAGTGATCGATCCACTCACTGACCGCGTCACCCCGGTACGCAACGCCCAGCCGGGCTTGTTGTACGCACGCTCGCTGCGACGCATGGCTACCGCCGGCATGGTCATCGCCCATGTCGCCGGTCGTCAGGCGTATCGCAGCGGTTACCTGCTCTCGCCTTGAGCACACACGTGGCGCAATAGCGCTCAGGCGACCGGTGCAGGGGGGGCTTCGTCGGGCAGGGTAGGCTCTCCCGGCTCCATCGGCTGGCTTTCACCGGGTGGCGGCTGATCGGGAGTGTCTGGGTCAGGTTGACCGGGTACACCGCCCGCGTGGGCGGTGTGGGGGTGCGGATGAGCCAGCAGCGACCAGGCCATCACCCCAACGTGATTGGGCTGCAACACGGCCAGCTTGGCGCTGATGCTCGGGTCGAGTTTCATGAGCGGCTCCTTGACGACATCCGCCAGGCGCTGTGCCTGGCGGGAAAGTTCACATCATTGGAGTGTACAAACCGCCAGGAATTCCCTCGCTTGGTCGGCTCAGGTGCGTGGCAGGGTGACGCCGCGCTGGCCCTGGTATTTGCCGCCACGGTCCTTGTAAGACACTTCGCACTCTTCGTCAGACTCAAGGAAGAGCATCTGTGCCACGCCTTCATTGGCGTAGATTTTAGCCGGCAGCGTGGTGGTGTTGGAGAACTCCAGGGTCACGTGCCCTTCCCACTCGGGTTCCAGCGGAGTGACGTTGACGATGATGCCGCAGCGCGCGTAGGTGCTTTTACCCAGGCAGATGGTCAGCACATTACGCGGAATGCGGAAGTACTCGACGGTACGGGCCAGGGCGAAAGAGTTTGGCGGAATGATGCAGACATCACTTTTAACGTCGACAAAGCTGCCAGCGTCGAAGTTTTTCGGATCGACGGTCGCCGAGTTGATGTTGGTGAACACCTTGAACTCATCGGCGCAGCGCACATCGTAGCCGTAGCTGGAGACGCCGAAGGAGATCAGACGGTTGTCGCTCTCACCGCGCACCTGGCGCTCGACGAAAGGCTCGATCATGCCGTGTTCCTGCGCCATGCGGCGAATCCACTTGTCCGATTTGATGCTCATGGCGGGTGTCCTGAAATAACGAGGTGAAGAAATTCTGAGGCGCATCTTACCGGGCCCGGCGCCCGGTTCAAAGTTCCATGCAGCGTCAGGCGTCGAATCCCCGTGCGCCGGGGCCCGCAGCGTGCCTTGTAGCACCGTCAGTCATGATTTGCGCGAAAGCTGAACAAGACCATTGGCACGTTCTGGAAAAACGGTTATGGTGACGCCACTGTGCTGCACGTGTCACTGAGAATATCTACCTGATGCAAGATTTCGATCAACCCATCTCTGAATTTTCTGCCTCTTTGCACTCAGTCTCGGCCAGGGCTTTTCCTGAGTCGTAGTTAACTTTGTCCAAGGAGACAGACCATGTCCAATCGCCAAACCGGTACCGTTAAGTGGTTCAACGATGAAAAAGGCTTCGGCTTCATCACCCCACAATCCGGTGACGACCTGTTCGTACACTTCAAAGCTATCAAAGCTGACGGCTTCAAGAGCCTGAAAGAAGGCCAACAGGTTTCTTTCATCGCTACTCGCGGTCAGAAAGGCATGCAGGCTGAAGAAGTAGAAGTTATCTAACTTCCGCTTTACAGCTTGAAAAAAACCCGCCCTTAACAGGCGGGTTTTTTTTTGCCTTGTGGGAGCGGGCTTGGCCCGCGATTACGATGTGACTAATAGATCGCAATCGCGGGGCAAGCCCGCTCCTACAGGTGTGGAGTATCAGTCTTCGCTGATGGTGATGTTCGGCATGGCCGGAGCCGCAGCTTCCTGCAACACGATCCGCGCGCCCACCTGACGGGCCAGTTCCTGGTAAACCATGGCGATCTGACTTTCAGGCTCAGCGATGGCGGTCGGCTTGCCAGTATCGGCCTGTTCGCGAATCAGCATCGACAACGGCAGCGACGCCAGCAGCTCAACGCCATACTGCGAGGCCAGCTTCTCGCCCCCGCCCTCACCGAACAGATGCTCGGCATGTCCGCAATTCGAGCAGATATGCACGGCCATGTTCTCGACCACACCCAGCACCGGGATGTTGACCTTGCGGAACATTTCCACGCCTTTCTTGGCATCGATCAACGCCAGGTCTTGTGGGGTGGTGACGATCACAGAACCGGCCACCGGGACTTTCTGCGCCAAGGTCAGCTGGATATCGCCGGTGCCCGGCGGCATGTCGATCACCAGATAATCGAGGTTATCCCAGGCCGTCTGGGTTACCAATTGCAGCAAGGCCCCGGAAACCATCGGACCACGCCAGACCATCGGCGTGTTGTCGTCGGTGAGGAAAGCCATCGACATCACCTCGACACCGTGAGCCTTGAGCGGCACGAACCACTTCTGATCGCGAATCTGCGGACGGGTGCGTTCAGGGATGCCAAACATCACACCCTGGCTTGGGCCGTAGATATCAGCGTCGAGAATACCCACCCGCGCACCTTCGCGGGCCAGGGCCAGGGCCAGGTTGGCGGCGGTCGTGGATTTGCCCACGCCGCCTTTGCCCGAGGCCACCGCGATGATGTTCTTGACGTTGGCAAGACCCGGAATTTGCGCCTGGGCCTTGTGCGCGGCGATCACGCAGTGGATGTCGACCTTGGCCGCGGCCACCCCGTCGATGCCTTCAATGGCGGTTTGCAGTACCTGGGCCCACCCCTTTTTGAACAGGTCCGCAGCGTATCCCAGCTGCAACTGAACACTGACTCGATCGCCCTGGATATCAATGGCCTGAACACAACCTGCGCTGACCGGGTCCTGGTTCAGGTAAGGGTCGGTGTACTGGCGAAGAACGGCTTCGACGGCTGCGCGAGTGACGGCACTCATGGAGACTCCCGTGATAAAGACTGAGTAAAACAGACCACTATGCTAACCCGCGAAACATCCATAGACGTCCATGGGGTGAAATAAATTTCCCGGCGTTTTATAGTGGCCGATCACCGTTTCATCTCTAGTAGCCGAAAAAAGTAGCCGAGCCCCTCATGTCCGAGCCCCGTCAGATTCTCGTCACCAGCGCCCTCCCCTATGCCAATGGTTCGATCCACCTTGGCCATATGCTTGAGTACGTGCAGACAGACATGTGGGTGCGCTACCAGAAACTTCGCGGCAACCAGTGCGTTTATGTCTGCGCAGACGACGCCCATGGTTCGGCCATCATGCTGCGTGCAGAAAAGGAAGGCATTACCCCTGAGCAACTGATCGCCGGGGTCCAGGCCGAGCACTGCAGCGATTTCGCCGACTTCCTGGTGGAGTTCGACAACTTCCACTCGACCCATGCCGAAGAAAACCGCGAGCTGTCGAACCATATCTACCTCAAGCTGCGTGATGCCGGGCACATTGCTACCCGTTCGATCACTCAGTACTTCGACCCGGACAAAAAAATGTTCCTGGCCGACCGTTTCATCAAGGGCACCTGCCCCAAGTGCGCCGCTGAAGACCAGTACGGCGACAACTGTGAAAAGTGCGGCGCCACCTACGCGCCTACCGAACTGAAGAACCCCAAGTCGGCGATTTCCGGTGCCACTCCGGTCCTCAAGGATTCCCAGCACTTCTTCTTCAAGCTGCCAGACTTCCAGGCCATGCTCCAGCAATGGACCCGCAGCGGTACCCTGCAAGATGCCGTGGCCAACAAGATTGCCGAGTGGCTCGATGCCGGTCTGCAGGAATGGGACATTTCCCGTGATGCGCCGTACTTCGGTTTCGAAATCCCCGACGAGCCGGGCAAATACTTCTACGTCTGGCTGGACGCGCCGATCGGCTACATGGCCAGCTTCAAGAACCTCTGCGCCCGTCGCCCGGAGCTGGACTTCGACGCCTACTGGAACAAGGACTCCAAGGCCGAGCTGTACCACTTCATCGGCAAGGACATCGTCAACTTCCACGCCCTGTTCTGGCCTGCCATGCTCGAAGGCGCCGGCTATCGCAAGCCAACCGGCATCAACGTGCACGGCTACCTGACCGTCAACGGTTCGAAAATGTCCAAGTCGCGCGGCACCTTCATCAAGGCCCGCACCTACCTGGATCACCTGGCACCGGAATACCTGCGTTACTACTACGCCTCCAAGCTCGGCCGCGGCGTCGATGACCTCGACCTGAACCTGGAAGACTTCGTGCAGAAGGTCAACTCCGACCTGATCGGCAAGGTGGTCAACATTGCCAGCCGTTGCGCCGGTTTCATTCAAAAAGGCAACGACGGCGTCATGGTCGCTGGCGACGCAGCCCCTGAGCTGACCGAAGCCTTCCTGGCCGCAGCCCCGAGCATTGCCGAAGCCTATGAAGCACGCGACTTCGCCCGTGCCATGCGCGAAACCATGGGCCTGGCTGACCGTGCCAACGCCTGGATCGCCGACAAAGCTCCGTGGTCTCTGGCCAAGCAGGAAGGCAAGCAGGACGAAGTCCAGGCCATCTGCGCCCAGGGCATCAACCTGTTCCGCCAACTGGTGATCTTCCTCAAGCCGGTATTGCCGCTGCTGGCCGCCGACGCCGAAGCGTTCCTCAACGTCGCGCCGCTGACCTGGGACGACCACAAGAGCCGCCTGAGCAATCACCAGTTGAATCCGTTCAAGGCCCTGATGAACCGTATCGACCCGGCCAAAGTCGAAGCCATGACCGCCGCCAGCAAAGAAGACCTGGCTGCCAGCCAGACTTCGGTAGTGACCGGCAACGGCGAACTGAGCAAAGATCCGTTGTCGCCTGAAATCGAGTTCGACACCTTCGCCGCGGTAGACCTGCGCGTCGCACTGATTGTCAAAGCCGAAGCCGTGGAAGGTGCCGATAAGCTGCTGCGCCTGACCCTGGACATCGGTGACGAGCAACGCAATGTGTTCTCCGGCATCAAGTCGGCCTACCCGGACCCGGCCAAGCTTGAAGGTCGCTTGACCATGATGATCGCCAACCTCAAGCCTCGCAAAATGCGCTTCGGTGTCTCCGAAGGCATGGTCATGGCTGCTGGCCCTGGCGGTGAAGAAATCTACCTGCTCAGCCCTGATAGCGGCGCCAAGCCAGGTCAGCGCATCAAGTAAGGCCCGACGCCCCGGACGATTGCGTCCGGGGCGTTCTCATCCTCGCGTCATTGCCGGATAATGGCGAACAGCCCTGGCATTGTGCACTCCCATGAGCGAATTCATCCTGGCCCTGATCAGCGCCGCGCTGGTCAACAACCTGGTCCTGCATCAAGGGCTGGCCATCGACCCGGCCTTGCGTGCCTCAGCGGACCATGACCGCCGTCGACTCCATGCACTGGGGCTGGCCACGCTAACACTGCTGGTGGTGGCCACGCAGCTGGGACAATGGCTGTACCTCTTCGTCTTGCAACCCCTGCAGCTTGCGTACCTGCGCCTGTTCATCTTTTTACCGCTGTATGCCCTGCTGGCCGAGCCGTTGCTTGGGCTGCTGTCGCGCGCAGTGCCTAGCCTGCCTTTCACCGGGCTGACGCCCTGGCTGCTGGGCAATGTGGCGCTGCTAGGCTTGAGCCTACAACTGTCTGAAGGTGGCTATGGGGTGTTGCAGAGCCTGGCCTGGAGCCTGGGAGGTGGATTGGGATTCTGGCTAGCCTTGTGCCTGTTCGCCGACTTGCGTCAACGTAGCGACCACGAGGCTATGCCCCAGAGCTTTCGCGGCCTGCCTGCCGCGTTGATCGGCGCCGGTGTGATGGCTTTGGCGTTTCTCGGCTTCAACGGATTATTTACATCATGAGTCTGATTCAACGCATCGACGCCCTGCTACCGCAGACCCAATGCGGAAAGTGTGGCCACCCTGGCTGCAAGCCCTATGCAGAGGGGCTGGCCAAGGGAGAAGCGATCAACAAATGCCCACCTGGGGGCAACGAAACCATCGCCGCGCTGGCGAGCCTGCTGAACGTACCGGTTATTGCTCTGGACTCCGAGCGCGGCCGCGCACCGGCGCAAGTCGCGTTTATCCGTGAAGCTGAATGCATCGGCTGCACCAAGTGCATCCAGGCCTGTCCGGTGGACGCCATTGTCGGTGCGGCAAAACTGATGCACACGGTGATCAGCGCCGAGTGCACAGGCTGTGACTTGTGCGTGGCCCCCTGCCCGGTCGACTGTATCGACCTGTTACCCCTGGACGCGACCAGCAACATCATCCCGATCGTCGGCGGTATGGCTGCCGATGCCCCAGCGCTGGCAGCGCGCAGCAACAAGCGCAATCACGCCCGCCGACGCTTTGAGGCACGCAACAGCCGCCTGCAGCGCGAAGAAGCACGCAAACACGCTGAACGTGCGGCGCGCAACCAGCGTACAACCCTAAGCAACACCGCAGCGGACCCGGCGGCGGTCAGTGACGATCCCATCAAAGCTGCGATTGAGCGGGTCAAGGCACAGAAAGCTGCGGCTGCCGACGCGGCCCTGAAAAAAGCCAAGATCGCTGCTGCCATGAGCCGAGCACAGTTGAACAAAGCCAGAAGCGCCTTTGGAGAGACGCCAAACGAGGCGCAGCTCGCTCAGCTGGCCGAGCTGGAGCGAGAGGCCGAACAGGCTCAAGCACACCTGCAGGTCCTGCAACCGGCTGCCGCACATGCCAACCATTGAGACCAGCGAACGCCTGCGTAGCACCATGATGTTGGTGCTGCTGGCCTGTTTACCAGGCGCACTGACGCTGCTCTGGCAGCATGGCTGGGGCCTGCTGTTCAATCTGGTGCTCTGCGCAAGCGCAGCACTGGCAAGCGAAGCGCTGCTACTCAAACTACAACAACGTCCGCTCATGCCTTCGCTCACCGATGGCAGCGCCTTGGTCAGCGCCACCCTACTTGCGGTAGCCCTGCCCGCCTACGCCCCGTGGTGGGTCGCGGTAACGGCCACGGTCAGCGCCATCGCACTGGGTAAACAGCTGTACGGTGGCGTCGGCAAAAACCCGTTCAATCCGGCCATGCTCGGCTATGCCATCGTGTTGGTGAGCTTCCCCCAGCACATGACGCAATGGCCCGGCGCGCAGTTGCTGGATTTGGGCGCCAGCCTGCAGCAGGTGTTCGGCCTGAACAGCGGTGGGCAACCTGATGCCTGGGCCCAGGCCACCGTCCTCGACACCCTGCGCAACAACCGCAGCCTGACGGTGGAAGAACTGTTCAGCAGCCACCCGGCCTTTGGTCATGTTGGTGGCAAAGGCAGCGAATGGGTCAACCTGGCTTTTCTGCTGGGCGGCTTGCTGCTGTTGCAGCGTAAAGTGTTCAGCTGGCATGCCCCCGTTGGCTTATTGGCAAGCCTGTTTGTCATCAGCCTGCTGTGCTGGAACGGGTCGGGCTCCGACTCCAATGGCTCGCCACTCCTGCATTTGTTCAGCGGCTCGACCATGCTGGCCGCCTTCTTCATCGCCACCGAACCGGTTTCCGGCCCCAAGTTGCCCCAGGCCCGCCTACTGTTCGGCATCGGCATAGGCCTGCTGATCTACCTGATCCGCACTTGGGGCAATTACCCTGATGGCACTGCTTTCGCGGTGCTGCTGATGAATCTCTGTGTACCTGCCTTGGAGCGCTGGGCCGAACGGCGCCAGGCGGTGACCCCATGAATCGCGTATCACTGCGCAGCGGCGCTATCGTGCTGTTTGTTGCCCTGCTGGGCGTGGGCAGCAGCGTCGCCTGGCAGCACTTCAGTGCCCGGAATATTGCCTTGGCGGAACAAACGCTCAAGGCACAAACCTGGCTCAGCGTGTTACCCGCCAATGCCTACGACAATCAGCCACTGCAGTCCCCACTGGTACTCAGCGATCCGGCCCTCGCCCACAGTCAACTGTTGGCGGGCTATCGCGTCACCCTTGGCGGCCGCCCCAGCGCAGTAGTGCTGCACAGCCAGGCGCAAGGCTATGCGGGCCAACTTGAGCTGCTGATTGCCATCGACCCACAAGGTCGGATGATCGGCAGCAAAGTCCTGCGCCAGCAGGAAACAACCGGCCTGGGCGGCAAGCTGGTAGAGCCGGGTAACACCTGGCTGCAGGGCTTCGCAGGTACGAGCCGCACAAACATCGCTGACGCTGGCTGGGCCCTGAAGCGCGATGGCGGACAGTTTGATCAATTGGCTAACGCCACGGTGACTTCCCGCGCCGTGATACACGCCGTGCACGACGCGCTGCGCTACTTCGATGAACATCGCCAAGCCTTGCTCGGGGAAACCAACGATGAATAGG
This sequence comes from Pseudomonas sp. NUPR-001, assembly GCF_052147955.1. Lineage (NCBI taxonomy): Bacteria > Pseudomonadati > Pseudomonadota > Gammaproteobacteria > Pseudomonadales > Pseudomonadaceae > Pseudomonas > Pseudomonas sp. NUPR-001. The sequence continues at coordinate 1,333,264 of NZ_CP197353.1, read as the reverse complement.
CAATGGCTAGCGGCGCTGAGCCTGGCCCCGCTGCTGGGCGCCACCCACACCGTACTCAACGCTGGCGCAATTGCCGTTCTCAGCGTGTTATTGATTGCGCTGCATCACCTGGCAATGGGCCCTCTGTACCCCAGGCTCACCGTGCGAGGTAGAACACTGGCCAGTGTGCTGGTGGCGGCGACGCTAGCCACCTGCCTGGAACTGAGCCTGCGCGCCTGGGCTTTACCGCTGTATCAGGCATTAACCCCCTATACCGCATTGATCGCCGTACAATGTCTGGTATTCGAACATGCTCAAGGCGAACAACGCCGCTGGTCAGCGGCGCTGCGTCTGCTGTCCGGGTTTGCCGTGCTGTGCATCGCCCTGGGTTTTTGCCGCGAGTTTCTGAGCGAATGGGCCGGCTTGCGCCTGGCGGTGCTACTGCCTGGAGCATTTTTTCTGTTGGGCCTGTTGTTGGCCCTGTACAACAGGGTTTGCCTGCGGCGAGCCCCTTCACGTCGTCAAGGAAAGCGCTGACCCCATGAATGCTGCCAAACGCCTGGAAATTTTTCGCAGGCTGCACGAAGACAACCCCGAACCAAAAACTGAACTGGCCTATTCCTCACCTTTTGAACTGCTGATTGCGGTGATTCTCTCGGCTCAGGCCACTGATGTCAGCGTCAACAAGGCAACAGCAAAGCTGTACCCGGTTGCCAATACCCCAGAAGCCATTTATGCCCTGGGTGTCGAAGGCTTGTCGCACTACATCAAGACCATTGGCCTGTACAACAGCAAAGCACGCAATGTGATCGAAACCTGCCGCTTGCTGATTGAACAGCATGGCAGCCAGGTACCTGAAACCCGCGAGGCACTTGAAGCCTTGCCCGGCGTGGGCCGCAAGACCGCCAACGTTGTCCTCAACACGGCATTCCGGCAACTGGCAATGGCCGTCGACACGCATATTTTCCGGGTCAGCAACCGCACGGGGATTGCCCCTGGCAAGACAGTGCTTGAAGTTGAAAAGGCACTGATGAAGTTCGTGCCCAAGGCCTACCTGCTCGATGCCCACCACTGGCTGATTCTGCACGGGCGCTATGTGTGCCTGGCGCGCAAGCCCCGTTGTGGAAGTTGCCGCATCGAAGACCTGTGTGAATACAAGCAGAAAACCTCTGACGATTGAGCCGATAGCAAATATTCGGCTCAGCCGATTGAAAAAATCTTTTTTACCCGCTCAAGGATTCTCGCTATAAGGTGCGCCAATGGCCTCTTGGCTGGGAGTGACATATGAGCACCGTTAAAGAAGACCTGGAAGTAGATGAAGAATTCTCTCCTGTTGATTCAGAAGACGTGGAGCCGCCGGTAGAAACCGCGAAGACCAACCTGAGCAAACGCCGCACCATTGATAACATGCTGGAAGAACGTCGCTTGCAAAAACAACTGGCCGATTACGACTTCGACCTCTGACAGGCCAGCACAAGGCAACGACCAAAGCCTCCATTACGGAGGCTTTGTGGTTTCTGATGGGTCAGGCCAAGCCGTTGCGTTGCGCCAACTCGATCAGATCAACCAATGAGCGTGCGTTGAGCTTGAGTAAAAGGCGGGTTTTGTAGGTACTGACCGTCTTGTTGCTCAGAAACATACCGTCGGCGATTTCCTTGTTGCTCTTACCTCGCGCCAGCTGCTGCAAGACCATCATCTCTCGCCCCGACAGGCGCTCGACCATATCGGCCTCGCTGGCGCCGCCCATGTGGGTGCGCACTGAATGCAGTGCCTGGTTGGGGAAGTAGCTGTAGCCGGACAGCACCGCCTTGATTGCACTGAGCAGCTCCGTAAGGTCTTGTTGTTTACACACGTACCCCGCAGCACCTGCCTGCATGCACCGCATCGAAAAATGCCCGGGCGCCTGTGAGGTCAGCACCAGCACCTTGGCGCCCGGACAGGTGGACGTGAGCCGGGCGATGACCTCGAGGCCATCAAGCTTCGGAATGCCAATATCCAGTATGACAATGTCCGGAATGTGCTCTCTTGCCAGTTGTAATGCGTCCACGCCATTGTCCGTCTCCGCAACGACTTCATAGCCATGCCGCTCCATCAGCATCCGTACCGCCAGGCGTATGACCGGATGATCATCCACGATCAGCACTTTATTCATGGGCAGATCCAATTGTTCGCTGTTCGATTTTTATTGAGCCCGCACAATAGCCTAGTCACACGACATATTGTATTGCAGTACCCGCGAGCAAATGCACACAAAGATAAAACCTACACACACAGAGGATATTTCCTACAAAAAACACAAGCCCGCACCGTTCCAAACTTTAGCGGCGAACTCAAGCAAACCAGAACCAACCTCTAATTCGAAAGTAACACCAGTCAGCTTTATATGCCCAGCTTGTAAAGAGGTAATGAGCGAAGGAAATTTCCTATAATTACGTTCAATATCTACCTGCAGTCCTGGCGTAAGGGTGGTAATGCAGGGAAATAAATTCCCCAATCAGAAATCCCGCCCGCTGTCAGGCGTTCTTGCTTCCTTGGCTAACTGCGCTGTACTAAGCGACAGCAAACGCGAGGACACAGCCATGAGCAATGCAGAGCCTAAAAGCCCGCTGACCATCATTGCTATTTTCGCGGGTATTATCGAAGCCTCCGCTTTGGCTTCGTTACCATTCCTAAGCGAAGACAGTCAAAATATCTACACGTGGTTCCTGGTCGGTTTTCCATTTTTTCTTACAGTCTTATTTTTTCTCACGCTAAATTTTAATTACAAATCTTTGTATTCACCGCCTGCTACTGACGTCACTGGCCCCGCCATCTACCCTGCATCACCGGCACACACCATTGAGCCTGAAGAGACTGTACACAATGAAGTTCAATTTCCCGAACAAATAGAAACTTACAAAGAAGTCATCAATACACCGGTGATTCCCAACACACTGCCTAACCAATCTTGTGCAAAAACATTACAAACTTTACAAGCAACGGTCATTATTTCGGTTAAAGGAAACAGCGCCAGCCAGCTACTGGAACACTTTGCCATCCATGCATTGCATCAGGACAAACCTCTGTGTCAGACACTGATTCTTGAAAATCTGGAAACAGGCAGGCGAACCATCTTGGCCTCCGAGTCGATAAACCCGTAAAAAAAAACCCCGGCAAGCCGGGGTTTTTTGTTCAGGACACGGTTCAGATCAGCGAACGGCCCTTGTTTGCAGCAATGCGCATACGCAAGGCGTTGAGCTTGATGAAGCCCGCCGCGTCGGCCTGGTTGTAAGCACCACCATCTTCCTCGAAGGTTGCGATGTTGGCGTCGAACAACGAATCGTCAGACTTGCGACCAGTGACGATCACGTTGCCCTTGTACAGCTTCAGGCGAACCACACCGTTCACGTTGACCTGGGAAGCGTCGATCATCTGTTGCAGCATCAGACGCTCAGGGCTCCACCAGTAGCCGGTGTAGATCAGGCTGGCGTACTTGGCCATCAGCTCGTCTTTCAGGTGAGCGACTTCACGGTCCAGGGTGATCGACTCGATCGCCCGGTGGGCGCGCAGCATGATGGTGCCGCCTGGGGTTTCGTAGCAGCCACGGGACTTCATGCCTACATAGCGGTTTTCAACGATGTCCAGACGACCGATACCGTTCTCACCGCCAATGCGGTTCAGGGTAGCCAGCACGGTGGCCGGGGTCATATCAACGCCGTCGATGGCGACGATGTCGCCATTGCGGTAGGTCAGTTCGATGTAGGTCGGGACGTCTGGCGCGGCTTCTGGCGACTTGGTCCACTTCCACATGTCTTCTTCGTGTTCGGTCCAGGTATCCTCCAGCACGCCACCTTCATAGGAGATGTGCAGCAGGTTGGCGTCCATCGAATAAGGCGACTTCTTCTTGCCGTGACGCTCGATCGGAATACCGTGCTTCTCGGCATAATCCATCAGTTTTTCACGGGACAGCAGGTCCCATTCACGCCATGGCGCGATAACCTTGACGCCTGGCTTGAGCGCATAGGCGCCGAGCTCGAAACGTACCTGGTCATTGCCCTTGCCGGTAGCACCGTGGGAAATGGCATCGGCGCCGGTTTCATTGGCGATTTCGATCAGGCGCTTGGCGATCAGCGGACGAGCGATGGAAGTACCCAGCAGGTACTCGCCTTCGTAAACGGTGTTGGCGCGGAACATCGGGAATACGAAGTCGCGCACGAACTCTTCGCGCAGGTCGTCGATGTAGATTTCTTTCACGCCCATGGCCTGAGCCTTGGCGCGAGCCGGTTCGACTTCCTCACCCTGCCCCAGATCAGCGGTGAACGTCACCACTTCACAGTTGTAGGTATCCTGCAGCCACTTGAGAATCACCGAAGTATCAAGGCCGCCGGAATACGCCAGTACGACCTTTTTTACGTCCGCCATGCCATCACTCCACGGGGTTGTACGGAAAGCCGACGATTCTACCGGCCTTGCCGCAAAAATTACAGTGGGGCGACAGCTTGTGACGACAAAGCGACAGGAACTGTCGATAGCGCGACGGACGGTCGCAGGTCAGGACTTCACTGAAGGCTTGCCATTCTCCGCCTGAGCCGCAGGCGCCGCCGGGGTTTGCGGTGCTTTCTCCTGCGCCGTTTCCACAGGCGTCACGCGGTCGAGCTGAATGTTCACCCGACGATTGCGTGCGCGGTTGGCCGCCGAGTTGTTGGCCGCCAGTGGGTAGCGCTCGCCGTGGAAGCGCACCTGGATCTGCTCTTCAGGGATACCGTGCGCTTTGAAGTACTCCATCACCGCCAGCGCCCGCCGGCGAGACAGGTCACGATTGCTCAGGCGATTGCCACTGTTATCGGAATGACCATCGACCTCGATGTGGTTGACCGTCGGGTCGGCCTTGAGGAACGCCAGGATCACATCCAGGCGTGCCTTGGCATTGGCGTCCAGGTCAATACCACCGCCCGGAAAGCCAACCCGCGCCTGGCGTACCTGATCGTAGTTCATCGGCAGCAGCTTGGCGGCACACAGCTGATAGTCACCGTAGGCTTGGCTGAACTTCACCGGCAACACGCGCACTTCCATGGCACGCCCGGCCTCACCGGCGAAATTACGCACCACGGTGCTACGGCCATCGAGCAGACCATTGATCAGACGACTCGCCTGGCCTTGGCTACTGGTAAACAGTACGCCGCTGCGCGCCATGCGTACCGACCCCAGGTTGATATCGGCACGGCCAGGCTGCCACGGCGCCGCCGCAGCCAGCAACGCCGCTGCCCCGGTGCCCAGCACGTTGGTGCTCGAGCGCAATTGAAAGGTGGCCTGCTCACCGGCCCGACGCACGAACTCACCCGTACCAAAATCGGCAATCGGCTGGACCAGGCGGCATTCGAACTGATCGCCTTCGACCTTCCACTCAACATTCTCCAGACGGGTCTGGAAGGTGAGCGCTGTCGCCGGCAGGCAAACGAACACACTGAGCAGGGCTAGATAACGCTGGCGCACGGGCGGCTCCACAAATTTTTACGGCATACCCGCAGGCTATCGGTCAGGCGCGGCAAAACTTGATAGCGAGTGCTCGGCACCCGCTTTTCCGGTAGCATTCACCTTGAGTTCGACCCGCCTGGAATCCCCAATGTCCGACCGCCTGACCCTCCTGCGTCCCGATGACTGGCACATCCACCTTCGTGATGGTGCTGTGCTGCCCCACACCGTTGGCGACGTTGCGCGCACCTTTGCACGCGCAATCATCATGCCTAACCTGGTACCTCCCGTGCGCAATGCCGAAGAAGCTGGCGCCTATCGGGAGCGCATCCTGGCCGCCCGTCCGGCCGGCAGCCGCTTTGAACCGCTGATGGTGCTGTACCTCACCGACCGCACTCAGCCCGAGGAAATCCACGCGGCCAAGGCCACCGGTTTTGTGCATGCCGCCAAGCTCTATCCAGCCGGCGCCACCACCAACTCCGACTCTGGCGTGACCAGCATCGACAACATTTTCCCAGTACTTGAAGCCATGGCCGAAGTCGGCATGCCGCTGCTGGTACACGGTGAAGTGACCCGCAGCGAAATCGACGTCTTCGACCGCGAGAAGCTGTTTATCGACGAGCATCTGCGCCGTGTCGTCGAGCGCTTCCCAACGCTGAAAGTGGTGTTCGAACACATCACCACCAGCGATGCCGTGCAGTTCGTCAATGAGGCTCCGGCCAACGTCGGCGCCACCATCACTGCCCAGCACCTGCTGTACAACCGCAACCACATGCTGGTTGGCGGTATCCGCCCGCATTTCTATTGCCTGCCGATCCTCAAGCGCAACACCCACCAGGTGGCCTTGCTTGACGCCGCCACCAGCGGTAGCAGCAAGTTCTTCCTCGGCACCGACTCGGCACCGCACGCCCGTCACGCCAAAGAAGCAGCCTGCGGCTGTGCAGGGTGCTACACCGCCTACGCGGCGATCGAGCTGTACGCCGAAGCGTTCGAACAACGCAACGCCCTGGACAAGCTTGAAGGCTTTGCCAGCAAACACGGCCCTGACTTCTATGGCCTGGCGCGCAACACCGACACCATTACCCTGGTTCGCGACAGCTGGACCGCCCCAAGCAGCTTGCCGTTCGGCGAGCAAACCGTTATCCCGCTGCGCGCCGGTGAGCAACTGCGCTGGCGCCTGCTGGAGGAAACTGCGTGAGTGAAGATCTGTACGACGACCAGGACGGTCCAAGCGGTGGCCCCCGCCACCCGATGGCAGAGCGTTTTCGTGGTTACCTGCCGGTTGTAGTCGATGTCGAGACCGGCGGCTTCAACAGCGCCACCGATGCCCTGCTGGAAATCGCAGCGGTCACCATCGGCATGGATGAAAAAGGCTTCCTGTTCCCGGAACACACTTACTTCTTCCGCGTCGAGCCGTTCGAAGGCGCCAACATCGAGCAGGCAGCACTGGAGTTCACCGGGATCAAGCTGGATCACCCGCTGCGTATGGCGGTCAGTGAAGAGTCGGCCCTGACCGATATCTTCCGCGGTGTACGCAAGGCGTTGAAGGCCAATGGCTGCAAACGAGCCATCCTGGTCGGGCACAACAGCAGCTTCGACCTGGGCTTCCTCAATGCCGCCGTGGCGCGCCACGACATGAAGCGTAACCCGTTCCACCCGTTCTCCAGCTTCGATACTGCGACCCTGGCCGGGCTTGCCTATGGGCAAACCGTCCTGGCGCGTGCCTGCCAGAGCGCCGACATCGACTTCGACGGTCGCGAGGCGCACTCCGCGCGCTACGACACCGAGAAGACCGCCGAGCTGTTCTGCGGCATCGTCAACCGCTGGAAAGAGATGGGCGGCTGGCAAGACTTCAACGACTGAAGCTGCACTGTAGCTGGGACTTGCGGTGGGAGCGGGCTTGCCCCGCGATAGTGGTTTATCTGCCACATCGCATCGCGGGGCAAGCCCGCTCCTACAGGTGCCATTTCACCGCGAGCATAAAAAAACCGGCCACATGGGCCGGTTTTTTTATGCCTGCAGCTATTACAGCTTGCCAGCGTTCTCGCTCAGGTATGCAGCAACGCCTTCTGGCGAAGCGGTCATGCCTTTGTCGCCTTTTTTCCAGTTGGCAGGGCAGACTTCGCCGTGCTCTTCGTGGAATTGCAGGGCGTCAACCAGACGCAGCAGCTCGTCCATGTTACGGCCCAGTGGCAGGTCGTTGACGATCTGCGAACGTACAACACCTTTGTCGTCGATCAGGAACGCGCCACGGAAAGCCACGCCACCTTCGGACTCAACGTCGTAGGCTTTGGCGATTTCGTGCTTCATGTCGGCAGCCATGATGTACTGCACCTGACCGATGCCACCGGCATTGATCGGGGTGTTGCGCCAGGCGTTGTGGGTGAAGTGCGAGTCGATCGACACAGCAATCACTTCAACGTTGCGGTCACGGAATTCGGCCATGCGGTGATCCAGAGCGATCAGCTCGGACGGGCAGACAAAGGTGAAGTCCAGTGGGTAGAAGAACACCAGGCCGTACTTGCCTTTGATGGCCGAGGCCAGGTTGAAGCTGTCGACGATTTCGCCATTGCCCAGTACGGCTGGAACGGTGAAGTCCGGGGCAGTTTTGCCAACGAGTACGCTCATTCGATATCTCCTGATGGTTTGAAACACGCTGCGCAGGCTGGCATAAGCCAGCTGCCAGTGCAAAGGTCGGCCATGATACACCGCCTGACGCTGCGCGCCGAATTTCAGGGGTCGGATGTTTGCAAAACTGCCGCCGGTCGCTCTGGCACAAGGCTTGGGAGAAAGTGCTTTGACAAGCATTCTCATTAACATTAAGCTTCTTCGCATTGAGCCTTTACCAGCGATGGCCTGCCCTATGTATGTGTGTCTTTGTGTTGGTGTAACCGACGGACAGATCCGCGATGCGATCTATGAAGGATGCTGCAGCTACAAGGAAGTCAGAAGCGCCACCAATGTGGCGAGCCAGTGTGGCAAATGTGCCTGCCTGGCCAAACAGGTTGTGCGTGAAACCCTGACCGAACTGCAGGTAAGCCAGGCCGCCTTGCCCTACCCTGTAGAATTTACTGCAGCGTAAAAACAGCCAATTCCAAGAACCGGACCTCGTGTCCGGTTTTTTTATGCCGGTAATTCAATAACTTAGGCTTAAAACGCGGAACACAAACATTCTTATTCCGATTAATTTTTACTTATTATTCAATAACTTAGGTTTGACAGCCTAAGTTACCGGGCTCAAACTCTGGTGTATAGGCACACTTACAGGGCAGGACCCCATCATGAAAGGCGACGTTAGCGTCATCCAGCATCTCAACAAGATCCTCGGAAACGAGCTGGTCGCAATCAACCAATACTTCCTGCATGCGCGCATGTACGAAGACTGGGGCCTGGATAAGCTCGGCAAGCACGAGTACAAGGAATCCATCGATGAGATGAAACACGCTGACAAACTGATCAAGCGTATTCTGTTTCTCGAAGGCATCCCTAACGTTCAGGACCTGGGCAAGCTGCTGATCGGCGAGCACACCAAGGAAATGCTCGAATGCGACCTGAAGATCGAGCAAAAAGGCCTGGTCGACCTCAAGGCTGCTATCGCCCACTGTGAAACCGTTGGCGACTTCGGTAGCCGTGAGCTGCTGGAAGACATCCTCGAGTCCGAGGAAGAGCACATCGACTGGCTGGAAACCCAGCTGAGTCTGATCGACAAAGTCGGTCTGGAAAACTACCTGCAGTCGCAGATGGGCGAGTAATTTCGCTTACACAAAAAAAGCACCCCAAGGGGTGCTTTTTTTGTGTGCATGTAGGAGCGGGCTTGCCCCGCGATTGCGATCTATAAGTGATATCGCAATCGCGGGGCAAGCCCGCTCCTACTATCAGGCTTTGGCTGCTTCAGCCTTGGCAGCCGCTTCCTTGATCAGGGTCTGCAGTTCGCCGTTGGCAAACATTTCAGCCATGATGTCGGAACCGCCAACCAGCTCACCGGCTACCCACAGTTGCGGGAAGGTCGGCCAGTTGGCGTACTTTGGCAGGTTGGCACGGATTTCCGGGTTTTGCAGGATATCCACGTAAGCGAATTTCTCGCCACAACCCATTACGGCTTGCGCCGCCTTGGCCGAAAAACCGCACTGCGGGGCATTCGGCGAGCCTTTCATGTAAAGCAGAATGGTGTTGTTGGCAATCTGCTCTTTGATTGTTTCGATGATATCCATGAAGCACCTCGCGGCTGAACTTTCCGACCTGGTTGTCGGCACGGTGACGCATTGTATCGGAAAGCCGAGCGCGGTGCTCGGCCTTGCCGATATCAGGCGGCAACCACCTGCACCGGCACGCCATTGAGCGCAGCATTGCCCGACACCGCATCCCGGTGGTGTTCATCGGTCAAGTCATTGGCGCTGGCACCGGGCTGATTGCACGCAATCTCCATCTGCACACCCGGCCGGGCATGACCAAAGCCATGCGGCAGGCTGACCACTCCCGGCATCATGTCACTGCAGGCCTGCACTTCCACCTCGATGCTACCCACCCGCGAGCTGACCTTGACGCGCTGCCCGTCGTGCAACTGCCGGCCTTTCAGGTCGTCCGGGTGCATCAGCAACTGATGCCGCGGCTTGCCCTTCACCAGGCGGTGGAAGTTGTGCATCCAGGAGTTGTTGCTGCGGACATGGCGACGACCAATCAGCAGCAATTGCTCAGGCCCGGCAGCAGGCTGGGCAGCAAATCGTTGCAGATCGTCAAGAATCTGCGCCGGTGCCGTCTGGATACGTTGATTGTCCGTCTTCAGCCGCGCTGTCAGGTTAGGCTGCAACGGCCCCAGGTCAATGCCGTGCGGGTACTGCGCCAACGTCTCTATCGACAAGTTGAAGGGCGACTGCTCGCCGTAGCGCCCTTGGCGCAGGCCAAGATCAATGAGCTGCGCCGGTGGCAACGTCGGCTTCAAGGGTTTGTCAGCAAGCCTGGCAAAGGCTTGAGCCAAGCCAACGAAAATTTCCCAATCGTGCAATGCACCTTGCGGTTTGGGCAAAATCGCCCGGTTGAAACGACTGACATTGCGTACCGCAAGCAGGTTGAAGGTGGTGTCGTAGTGATCGTTCTCCAATGCGGAAGTGGACGGCAGGATCAGGTCGGCATAACGCGTGGTCTCGTTGATGTACAGATCGATGCTGAGCATGAACTCAAGCCCTGCCAGCGCCCGTTCCAGCTGCCGCCCGTTGGGCGTGGACAGCACCGGGTTACCGGCCACGGTCACCAGCGCGCGCACCTGCCCCTCCCCCTCACAGAGCATTTCTTCGGCCAGCGCCACCACCGGTAGCTCTCCGCCGTACTCCGGCAAGCCAGAGACACGGCTTTGCCAGGCATTGAAATGGCCACCCGCAGTGCTCGCCACCAGGTCCACTGCAGGCTCGGTACACAAGGCGCCGCCAACCCGATCGAGGTTGCCGCTGACCAGGTTGATCAATTGCACCAGCCAATGGCAAAGCGTGCCGAACGCCTGGGTCGAAACACCCATACGGCCGTAGCACACGGCCTTGTCGGCCGCTGCAAAGTCGCGCGCCAATTGCCGTATAACCAACGCATCGACACCGCACAGCGGCGCCATCGATTCAGCGCTGAACGGTGCAATGGCGGTACGCACCTCGTCCAGACCATCGACCGGCAAGCTCGAAGCACGCTCCAGCCCTTCGCCAAACAAGGTATTGAGCACACCACACAGCAGCGCGGCATCCCCACCGGGGCGGACAAAGATATGCTGGTCGGCCATCGCTGCGGTTTCGCTGCGCCGCGGATCGACCACCACCAGCTTGCCACCCCGGGCCTGGATCGCCTTGAGGCGCTTTTCGACATCGGGCACGGTCATGATGCTGCCGTTGGACGCGAGCGGGTTGGCACCGAGGATCAGCATGAAATCGGTGTGATCGACGTCTGGGATGGGCAGCAGTAAGCCGTGGCCATACATCAGATAGCTGGTCAGGTGCTGAGGCAGTTGGTCAACCGACGTGGCAGAGAAGCGGTTGCGAGTTTTGAGCAGGCCGAGAAAGTAGTTGCTGTGGGTCATCAACCCATAGTTATGCACGCTGGGGTTGCCCTGGTAGACCGCGACGGCGTTCTGCCCGTGGGCTTGCTGGATAGCCCAGAGTTTCTGCGCGGCCAGCTCGAAGGCTTCTTCCCAACTGATGGCATGCCAATCTTCACCTACGCGCTTGTGCGGCGCACGCAAGCGGTCTGGATCATTCTGGATATCCTGCAGGGCCACGGCCTTGGGGCAAATGTGGCCGCGGCTGAAGCTGTCCTGCGGGTCGCCCTTGATCGAGCTGATCGTCGGCGCCACGCCGGGTTCGTGGGTAATTTCAATGTTCAAGCCACAGATGGCTTCGCACAGATGACAGGCGCGGTGATGCAAGGTCTTGTTCATGGCCACCTCTTGCGGGTGTCTGCTGATGCAGCCGACTATGGGCTTGCGCGAGCATGACCACCAGCGAGTTTTACCCGGTGAATCTAGTGGCATCAGGCGCAGCGATACGCGCGAGTGTTTGCCAAGGCCTGAGCGGGCAGTGTAAAACCCCTGTGTAGCGAACAAAAAAATCAGCCAACCAATGAGTTACGACACTGCCCGCCCTGCAGTCAGTGAACGCCCCTCTTGGTATGACGCGACATTTAATTATAGTATTGCGTCTTCCCTTATTTCGTCGCCCCGTGCGGCTTTCGCCGCAGGTCACTTCCGTTGTTTCTGAAAACCGGCATTGTTGATCTGCGGTCTGTTGCAAAAAGGTAGTCAAACATGAGCGCTAGGCACTTTCTCTCCCTGATGGATTTCACACCCGACGAACTGCTCAGTGTGATCCGTCGAGGCATCGAGCTGAAGGACCTGCGTAACCGCGGCGTACTGTTCGAACCCTTGAAGAACCGCGTACTGGGGATGATCTTCGAAAAATCCTCGACACGTACCCGGCTGTCGTTCGAGGCGGGCATGATCCAGCTCGGCGGCCAGGCGATTTTCCTGTCCCCGCGCGACACCCAACTGGGGCGTGGCGAGCCGATTGGCGACTGCGCCATCGTCATGTCGCGCATGCTCGATGCGGTGATGATCCGTACCTTCGCCCACAGCACCCTGACCGAGTTCGCCGCCAACTCCCGCGTGCCGGTGATCAACGGCCTGTCGGACGACCTGCACCCGTGCCAGTTGCTCGCCGACATGCAAACTTTCCTTGAGCATCGCGGTTCGATCCAGGGCAAAACCGTGGCCTGGATCGGCGATGGCAACAACATGTGCAACAGCTATATAGAAGCGGCGATCCAGTTCGACTTCCAGCTGCGCATCGCCTGCCCGGCCGAATTTGCGCCCGATCCAAAGTTCCTGGCCAACGCCGGTGACCGCGTACAGATCTTCCGTGAACCCAAGGATGCAGTGCAGGGCGCACACCTGGTGAGCACCGATGTCTGGACTTCCATGGGTCAGGAGGAGGAAACTGCACGGCGTCTGGAGTTGTTCGCGCCTTATCAGGTAACCCGCGAACTGCTCGACCTGGCAGCACCCGATGCCCTGTTCATGCACTGCCTGCCCGCCCACCGTGGCGAGGAGATCAGCCTGGACCTGCTCGACGACCCGCGTTCGGTCGCCTGGGATCAGGCCGAAAACCGGCTGCATGCACAGAAGGCGCTTCTCGAATACCTTGTAGAACCGGCCTACCACCACGCATGAGTCAACCTTTACTGCTTAACCTGCGCAACCTCGCCTGCGGCTATGGCGAGCAACGCATCGTCCAGAACCTCAACCTGCACCTCAACGCGGGTGACATCGGCTGCCTGCTGGGCTCGTCGGGTTGTGGCAAAACCACCACCCTGCGCGCCATCGCCGGCTTTGAGCCGGTGCACGAAGGCGAGATTCAGCTGGCGGGCGACGTCATCTCCAAGGCCGGTTTTACCCTGGCCCCGGAGAAGCGCAGGATCGGCATGGTGTTTCAGGACTATGCCCTGTTTCCGCACCTGACGGTCGCCGAAAACATTGCCTTCGGTATCGGCAAGCATCCACAGCAGCAACAGGTTGTGACCGAGATGCTTGAGCTGGTGAAGCTTGGCGGGCTTGGCAAGCGCTACCCGCATGAGCTCTCTGGCGGCCAGCAACAACGCGTGGCCCTGGCCCGCGCGCTGGCACCCGAGCCGCAGCTACTGTTGCTCGACGAACCGTTCTCCAACCTCGATGTGGAACTGCGCCGCCGTCTCAGCCATGAGGTGCGCGACATCCTCAAGAGCCGGGGCACCAGTGCTATTCTGGTCACCCACGACCAGGAAGAAGCGTTCGCCGTCAGCGATCATGTCGGGGTGTTCAAGGAAGGCCGTCTGGAGCAGTGGGATACCCCGTATAACCTCTATCACGAGCCGCTTACCCCGTTCGTCGCCAGCTTTATTGGCCAGGGTTATTTCATTCGCGGCCAGCTGACCAGTCCGGAATCGGTGCAGACCGAACTGGGCGAACTGCGTGGCAACCGTGCCTACACCTTTACCCCAGGCAGTGCGGTCGATGTGCTATTGCGTCCGGATGACATCATTCACGCACCGCACAGTGCGCTCAAAGCGCAGATCACCGGCAAGAGCTTCCTCGGTGCATCGACCCTGTATCGTCTGCAACTGCCAACCGGCAGCCAGCTTGAGGCGATTTTCCCAAGCCATATCGACCATCAGGTCGGAACTGAAGTCGGGATTGAAGTGGCCGCCGATCATCTGGTGCTGTTTGCCGTGCCGGGCAGCGTCGCGGCGCAGTTGCCAGTGCCGGAGAACGGTGTTCGCCGGTACAGCTCGGCGGTGTGATTGCAGTGATCGCGGAGCAAGCCCGCTCCTACCGTAGGAGCGGGCTTGCTCCGCGATGATTCACAGATACAACGAACCGCTCGCCACACGCCGGGCATAACCACCGATCCTCACCCGCTGCCCCTCCAGGCGGCAATACAGCTCACCACCCCGACTCGAACGCTGAAAGGCAACAAGTTCGGTTTTCCCCAGGCGCTCAGCCCAATAGGGAATCAGGCAGCAGTGAGTCGATCCGGTCACCGGGTCTTCAGGAATGCCAATCCCCGGCGCAAAGTAGCGCGATACAAAGTCGTGGCTTTCGCCGCGCGCGGTAACGATCACACCCAAGCCAGGCAACTTCGCGACTGCCGCCATGTCCGGCACACAATCACGTACCGCCTGCTCCGACTCCAGCACCACTAGCAATTCCTTGGTCTGCAGCACCTCGACTACCGGACAACCCAAGGCTTGCGCTACCGGCAACGGCTCGTGAATCGGCTGCGGATCGATACGCGGGAAGTCCAGCAGCAGGCGCCCGCCTTCACGGCTGACACTCAACGGCCCAGACATGCTCTGGAACGCCAATCGCTCACCAGGCACCTTGTAGACCTCAAACAACACATGCGCACTGGCCAACGTCGCATGGCCACACAAGGGCACTTCAGTGGTCGGGGTGAACCAGCGTATGTGCCATTGCTCGCCGTCAGGTACGACAAAAGCGGTTTCGGCCAGGTTGTGCTCAGCGGCGATCTGCTGCATCAACGCGTCACTGAGCCACTGATCAAGGCGATAGACCATGGCCGGGTTACCGGCGAAGGGGCGTTCACTGAACGCGTCAACCTGATGAAATTCCAGCTGCATGCGACGACTCTCTGTGTTGTTGGACCCAGAGCATGCCCGTTACCGGGCAGGCGCTAACAGAGACAGAGGCGCAGGATTTTGGGCATACAGATTTCAGTCGCGGGCAATCGCGGCGAAGGTGGCCTTAGTGTGTTCGGCCAGCACCGCAGCCGCCAACTCCACTTCCAGTCCGCGACGGCCGGCGCTGACAAAAATGGTTTCAAAAGTTTGGGCGGACTGATCAATAAAAGTGCGCAAACGCTTCTTCTGTCCCAGTGGGCTGATGCCACCCAGCAAATAACCGGTTGAACGCTGGGCGGCGGCGGGGTCTGCCATCTCACATTTCTTCACACCCGCGGCGTGGGCAAGGCCCTTCAGATCGAGGCTGCCGATCACCGGCACCACCGCTACCAGCAACTCGCCCTTCTCGCTGCTGGCCAGCAGCGTCTTGAACACTCGCACCGGCTCAAGATCGAGCTTTTCAGCTGCTTCCAAGCCATACGACGCCGCCTTGGGGTCGTGCTCGTAACTGTGGATGCGATGTTCAGCACGAACTTTTTTCAACAAATCCAGGGCGGGCGTCATGCAGGACTCCATGTAAGAGGATCAACACGTTTTCGCTCGCTACTGTAGGGCAAATCCATCACCCCAACCACCGATGCGCGACACGGCATTACACGCAACCGTTTGCGTCTACGGATTACCATTGGCCCGGCCAATAGTCAGAATGTGGCCAATCGTTCACTTTCGACCTTTGACATAAGCGTTTCTTGTCTATATTTTTTCGAATCTGAATACCGCCAATGCCCCTTTTAGGTGCATTTTTGCCGCCCGCCCGACCGAAATGGGGATTTCTGTCGGGCTTTTGTCGAGCGCTCACTGCGCCTCACAACAACAAAAACCGAGGTAACGAATGACGACAGCTCTACGACAACCAACCTTATCCAGCCAATGCATGGCCGAGTTTCTCGGCACCGCCCTGTTGATATTCTTCGGTACCGGCTGCGTGGCCGCGCTCAAAGTTGCGGGTGCCAGCTTCGGTCTGTGGGAAATCAGCATCATCTGGGGTGTCGGCGTAAGCATGGCGATTTACTTGACCGCCGGGGTGTCCGGCGCGCATCTGAACCCGGCTGTGAGCATCGCCCTGTGGCTGTTCGCCGGTTTTGAAAAGCGCAAACTACCGTTTTACATCGTCGCCCAGATTGCCGGGGCATTCTGTGGTGCCGCGTTGGTTTATACGCTGTACAGCAACCTGTTCTTCGATTACGAACAAGCACATGCCATGGTTCGCGGCAGCCAGGCCAGCCTTGAGCTGGCATCGGTGTTCTCCACTTACCCGCACCCGGCGCTGTCCACTGGCCAGGCGTTTCTGGTCGAGGTGATCATCACCGCCGTATTGATGGCGGTGATCATGGCCCTGACCGACGACAACAACGGCCTGCCGCGCGGCGCTATGGCGCCACTGCTGATCGGCCTGCTGATCGCCGTGATTGGCAGCGCCATGGGCCCGCTGACCGGCTTTGCGATGAACCCGGCGCGAGACTTTGGGCCGAAACTGATGGCGTTCCTCGCCGGCTGGGGCGAAATCGCCTTTACTGGCGGCCGTGATATTCCCTATTTCCTGATTCCGATTTTTGCGCCGATCATAGGGGCGAGCCTTGGTGCCGCCCTGTATCGCGGTGTGATTGCCCGCAACCTGCCGGTTGCCGAGTGCGAAAACGCCCAGATCGATGCCAATCCTCAGGGCAAGACCCAGGCATCCTGATGCCTGTTTGGCGAGCCACGCTCGCCCTGCCCTGATAACTACCCTATTGAGTGCAAGGCCAACGACATGACAGACACCCACAACAAGAACTACATCATTGCCCTGGACCAGGGCACGACAAGTTCGCGGGCTATCATTTTCGACCGCGATGCCAACGTGGTAGGCACCTCGCAGCGCGAATTCGCACAGCATTATCCGCAAGCCGGCTGGGTCGAGCACGACCCCATGGAAATCTTCGCTACCCAGAGCGCGACCATGGTCGAAGCCCTGGCGCAGGCTGGCCTGAGCCACGACCAAGTGGCCGCCATCGGCATCACCAACCAGCGTGAAACCACGGTGGTCTGGGATAAGGAAACCGGACGCCCGGTGTACAACGCGATCGTCTGGCAATGCCGACGCAGCACCGAGATCTGCGAGCAGCTCAAGCGCGACGGCCTGCAGGACTACATTCGCGAAACCACCGGCCTGGTCACTGATCCGTACTTCTCCGGCACCAAGCTCAAGTGGATCCTCGACAACGTCGAAGGTGCCCGCGAACGCGCCGAGCGCGGTGACCTGCTGTTTGGCACCGTCGACAGCTGGCTGATCTGGAAATTTTCCGGCGGCAAGGTGCATGTCACCGACTACACCAACGCCTCGCGCACCATGCTCTTCAACATCCACACCCTGCAGTGGGACGAGAAGATGCTTGAAGTGCTGAAAATTCCGCGGCAGATGCTGCCGCAGGTTCACAGCTCCTCCGAAGTGTACGGCCACACCAAGAGCGGCATCGCCATCGCCGGTATTGCTGGTGACCAGCAGGCAGCCCTGTTCGGCCAGATGTGCGTCGAACCCGGCCAGGCCAAGAACACCTACGGCACCGGCTGCTTCCTGCTGATGAACACCGGTGACAAGGCGGTCAAATCTTCCCACGGCCTGCTCACCACCATCGCCTGCGGCCCGCGCGGCGAAGTGGCCTACGCCTTGGAAGGTGCGGTATTCAACGGTGGTTCCACCGTGCAATGGCTGCGCGATGAGCTGAAAATCGTCAATGACGCCCACGACACCGAGTACTTCGCCAGCAAGGTCAAAGACAGCAACGGCGTGTACCTGGTGCCGGCGTTCACCGGTCTTGGTGCACCCTACTGGGACCCTTACGCCCGTGGCGCGTTGTTCGGCCTGACCCGTGGGGTCAAGGTCGATCACATCATCCGTGCGGCGCTGGAATCCATCGCCTATCAGACCCGCGACGTTCTCGACGCCATGCAGCAGGATTGCGGCCAGCGCCTGAGCGAGCTGCGGGTTGACGGCGGTGCCGTGGCCAACAACTTCCTCATGCAGTTCCAGGCCGACATCCTCGGCACCTGCGTCGAGCGTCCGCAAATGCGCGAAACCACGGCACTGGGCGCGGCCTACCTGGCCGGTCTGGCGTGCGGATTCTGGAGTGGCCTGGATGAACTGCGCGGCAAGGCGGTGATCGAGCGCGAGTTCAGCCCGCAGTTGGACGAAGCACAGAAAGAGAAGCTGTATGCCGGCTGGTTGAAGGCGGTAGATCGCACGCGCGATTGGGAGCCGCACGAGGAGTAAGGTTTTCGCGAGGCAAGCCCGCTCCCACCGGACTCGGTGGGAGCGGGCTTGCCTCGCGATCGCTTCACTCGGCTGGCTGTCAGGCAATTCCTGCGGCATCATGGCGCTATTTGCCCGGCAGCCCCAAAGGACCGCCCATGAACCTGCCCCCTCGCCAACAACAAATCCTCGAACTGGTCCGCGAACGCGGCTACGTCAGTATCGATGAGATGGCGCAGCTATTTGTTGTCACCCCGCAAACCATTCGCCGCGATATCAACCAGCTTGCTGAAGTCAATCTGCTACGCCGCTATCACGGTGGCGCTGCCTATGACTCGAGCATCGAAAACACCGCGTATGCCATGCGCGCCGACCAGATGCGTGACGAGAAGCAGCGCATCGCCGAAGCCATCGCCGCACAGATCCCCGACCATGCCTCGCTGTTCATCAACATCGGTACCACCACCGAATCGATTGCCCGCGCCCTGCTCAATCACAACCATCTGAAGATCATCACCAACAACCTGCACGTGGCTTCGATCCTCAGCGCCAAGGATGACTTCGAAGTGCAACTGGCCGGCGGTACGGTGCGGCGTGACGGTGGCGTGGTCGGCCAGGCCAGTGTCGATTTCATCAACCAGTTCAAGGTCGACTTTGCCCTGGTCGGTATCAGCGGTATCGACGAAGACGGCAGCCTGCTCGATTTCGACTACCAGGAAGTACGGGTTTCCCAGGCGATCATCGCCAATGCCCGCCAGGTGATCCTCGCCGCCGACTCCAGCAAGTTCGGACGCAACGCCATGGTGCGCCTGGGCTCGATCAGCCTGATCGATTGCCTGGTGACCGATCAGGCGCCAGTACCCGCCCTCAGCCAATTGCTCAGCCAGTACAAGATTCGCCTCGAAGTGGTCTGAGGCGTGATCCGCTGCCACCGCAACGGTGGCAGCGCAAATGTTCACTATTTTTCATTTATTTGTCATCCGATCAGTATTTTCTATGGAAAGCGACTGGCAGACCCCATTCCGTTGCGCTAATATTTTCGAAAATGAACATCAATGTTCAAATTCGATGTTAGAAAGTATTTAAGGAAGCCGCCCGTGCCGCAATCCAGCTTGTCATCGCCTGCCCTTGCCGACATCTATGACCTCGCCATCATTGGCGGTGGCATCAATGGCGTGGGTATCGCCGCCGACGCGGCTGGACGCGGCCTGTCGGTATTCCTCTGCGAAAAAGACGACCTCGCCAGCCACACCTCGTCGGCCAGCAGCAAGCTGATCCACGGCGGCCTGCGCTACCTGGAACACTATGAGTTCCGCCTGGTGCGTGAAGCGCTGGCCGAGCGCGAAGTGCTGTTGGCCAAGGCTCCGCACATCGTCAAGCCGATGCGTTTCGTCCTGCCGCACCGCCCGCACCTGCGCCCGGCGTGGATGATCCGTGCCGGCCTGTTCCTTTACGATCACCTGGGCAAACGCGAAAAACTCGGCGCCTCGCGCAGCCTGCGCTTCGGCCCGGGCAACCCGCTCAAGGCCAACATCACCCGTGGTTTCGAATACGCCGATTGCGCCGTGGATGACGCCCGCCTGGTAGTCCTCAACGCCATGGCTGCGCGCGAAAAAGGCGCAGACATCCGCACCCGCACTCGCTGCGTTCGCGCACAACGTGTCGATGGCGTGTGGGACGTGCTGCTCGAAAACGCCGATGGCAGCCAGCAGTCGATCCGCGCCCGCGCCCTGGTCAATGCCGCCGGCCCGTGGGTGGCCAAGTTCATCAAAGATGACCTGCAACTCGACGCCCCGTACGGCATTCGTCTGATTCAGGGCAGCCACCTGATCGTGCCGAAGCTGTATGACGGTGAGCACGCCTACATCCTGCAGAACGAAGACCAACGCATCGTATTCGCCATTCCGTATCTGGAACGCTTCACCCTGATCGGTACCACAGACCGTGAATACACTGGCGACCCGGCCAAGGTCGCGATCACCGAAGGCGAAACCGACTACCTGCTCAACGTGGTCAACGCGCACTTCAACCATCAGCTCAGCCGTGCCGATATCCTGCACACCTTTGCCGGTGTACGGCCGCTGTGTAACGACGAGTCGGACAACCCTTCGGCCGTTACCCGCGACTACACCCTGGCCCTCTCGGCCAGCAGCGGTGATGCCCCGCTGCTGTCGGTATTCGGTGGCAAGCTGACGACCTACCGCAAGCTGGCCGAGTCGGCCATGAGCGAACTCGCACCGTTCTTCACCCAGATGCGTGGCAGCTGGACCGCCAGCGCCGCCCTGCCGGGTGGCGAGAACATGACCACCGCGCAAGCCCTGACCGATAGCATCCTGACCCAATGTGGCTGGCTGCCAGCCGACATCGCCAAGCGTTGGGCGCTGACCTACGGCAGCCGCGTCTGGCGCCTGCTTGAAGGCGTGCAAGGCCCGGCAGACCTGGGCGATGCCATCGGTGGTGGATTGTTCACCCGCGAGGTGGATTACCTGTGCAGCGAAGAGTGGGCCGTCAGCGCCGACGACATCCTCTGGCGCCGCAGCAAGCTCGGCTTGTTCACCACCGCCGCCGAACAACAGGCCCTGCGCGACTACCTGCAACGCCTGGAGCTGCATCGCGCAGCCTGAACCACCGTGTAGGAGCGGGCTTGCCCCGCGATTGCGGTTTACCTGTCACACCGCGATCGCGGGGCAAGCCCGCTCCTACAGCGCTATATTCGGATTTCCGAACGTTACACATCCTCGCATTCGGCCGCCCGGACGAATCCTACAGCCACTTAGGCGTCAGAAAAGTTTAATGGCCTGATTTCTCAAGGCTTTATGATCAATGTCAGGGCTTGGCATGAGTCATGCTCTACACTCAGTACCCGAATGCGCAAACCGCTTCATTGCAGTGTTCGCTGAACGAAAGAGCCCGCCAACGGCTCAATAAAAAAAACAACGTCGAGGAAATTTTGATGCGTATCGTTCCCCACCTGTTGGGCGCAGCCATCACGGCCGCTTTGATCAGTTCGCCAGTTGTCGCCGCAGAGCTGACCGGCACCCTGAAGAAAATCAACGACTCGGGCACCATTACTCTGGGGCACCGCGACGCTTCTATCCCGTTCTCCTACATCGCCGACGCTTCGGGTAAACCCGTCGGTTACTCCCATGACATCCAGCTGGCAATCGTCGAGGCCCTGAAAAAGGACCTGAACAAGCCAGACCTGAAGGTCAAATACAACCTCGTCACTTCCCAGACCCGTATCCCGCTGGTGCAAAACGGCACCGTTGACGTTGAGTGTGGTTCGACCACCAACAACGTCGAGCGCCAGCAGCAAGTAGCCTTCTCGGTTGGTATCTTCGAAGTCGGTACCCGTCTGTTGACCAAAGCCCAAGACGGCAAGCCTGAAAATGCCAAGTACAAAGACTTCGCTGACCTGGCTGGCAAGAACGTCGTGACCACCGCAGGCACCACGTCCGAGCGCATCCTCAAGGCCATGAACGCCGACAAGCAGATGAAGATGAACGTCATCTCGGCCAAAGACCACGGCGAGTCGTTCCAGATGCTCGAATCCGGCCGCGCTGTCGCCTTCATGATGGACGACGCGCTGCTGGCAGGTGAAATGGCGAAAGCCAAAGATCCAAAAGGCTGGGCCATCGTCGGTACGCCACAGTCCTATGAAATCTACGGCTGCATGGTCCGCAAGGACGACCCAGCGTTCAAGGCAGCTGTCGACAAGGCCATCGTCGACCTCTACAAGTCGGGCGAGATCAACAAGATCTACGACAAGTGGTTCATGCAACCTGTACCGCCAAAGGGCCTGAACCTGAACTTCCCGATGAGCGACGAGCTCAAGGCGCTGATCGCCACTCCTACCGACAAAGCTGCAGACGAAAAGAAGTCCTGATCCCCAGCTAGTTAGTGTCTAACCTTTCATCCGAGGGTGCCTTGTGCCCTCGGATGCTCGAAGGTGCCCGTGAAACAACTGATCTGAGGGGAAATCCCGATGAATTACAACTGGGACTGGGGCGTTTTCTTCAAGTCCACCGGCATCGGCAACGAGATCTACCTTGACTGGTACATCACCGGCCTGGGCTGGACCATCGCCATTGCCATTGCGGCGTGGATCATTGCATTGCTGCTGGGCTCGGTGCTCGGCGTCATGCGTACGGTGCCGAACCGCCTGGTATCGGGCATCGCCACAGCTTACGTGGAACTGTTTCGTAACGTGCCGCTGCTGGTGCAGCTGTTCATCTGGTACTTCCTGGTACCCGACCTGCTGCCTGAAGGCCTGCAGGAATGGTTCAAACAAGACCTCAACCCGACCACTTCGGCGCTGATCAGCGTGGTCATCTGCCTGGGCCTGTTCACCGCCGCACGGGTGTGCGAACAAGTGCGTACCGGTATCCAGGCACTGCCGCGTGGCCAGGAGTCGGCCGCACGCGCCATGGGTTTCAGCCTGCCGCAGATCTACTGGAACGTACTGCTGCCGCAAGCCTACCGAATCATCATTCCGCCGCTGACCTCGGAATTCTTGAACGTGTTCAAGAACTCTTCGGTGGCCTCGCTGATCGGCCTGATGGAGCTGCTGGCGCAAACCAAACAAACCGCCGAGTTCTCGGCCAACCTGTTTGAAGCCTTCACCCTGGCGACGCTGATCTACTTCACCCTGAACATGGGCCTGATGCTGCTGATGCGCATGGTCGAGAAGAAAGTCGCGGTACCCGGCCTGATCTCCGTGGGGGGCAAATAATGGACTTCAGTGGAATCATTCCCGCCCTGCCGAGCCTGTGGAACGGCATGCTGATGACCCTGCAACTGATGGTCATGGGGGTTGTCGGCGGTATCGTGCTGGGCACCATCCTGGCACTGATGCGCCTGTCGTCGAACAAGCTGCTGTCGAACTTCGCCGGCGTTTACGTCAACTACTTCCGCTCGATCCCGCTGCTGCTGGTGATCACCTGGTTCTACCTGGCGGTGCCGTTCATCCTGCGCTGGATCACCGGCGAAGACACGCCAGTCGGCGCCTTCACCTCCTGCGTCGTGGCGTTCATGATGTTCGAGGCCGCCTACTTCTGCGAAATCGTCCGTGCAGGCGTACAGTCGATTTCCAAAGGCCAGATGGGTGCGGCACAAGCGCTGGGCATGACCTACGGGCAAACCATGCGCCTGATCATCCTGCCCCAGGCGTTTCGCAAGATGACCCCGCTGCTGCTGCAGCAGAGCATCATCCTGTTCCAGGACACCTCGCTGGTTTACACCGTCGGCCTGGTGGACTTTCTCAACTCGGCACGGGCCAGTGGCGACATCATCGGGCGCTCCAACGAGTTCCTGATTTTCGCCGGCATCGTGTACTTCGTCATCAGCTTCTCCGCTTCCTGGCTGGTCAAGCGTCTGCAGAAAAGGATAACCGTATGATTTCCATCAAGAACGTCAACAAGTGGTACGGCGACTTCCAGGTTCTGACCGACTGCAACACCGAGGTCAAGAAAGGTGAAGTGGTTGTGGTCTGTGGCCCGTCGGGTTCGGGCAAGTCGACCCTGATCAAATGCGTCAACGCCCTGGAGCCGTTCCAGAAAGGCGACATCGTGGTGGACGGCACCTCGATCGCCGACCCCAAGACCAACCTGCCCAAGCTGCGCTCACGGGTCGGCATGGTGTTCCAGCATTTCGAGCTGTTCCCGCACCTGAGCATCACCGAGAACCTGACCATTGCCCAGCGCAAGGTACTGGGCCGCAGTGAAGCAGAAGCCACCAAGAAGGGCCTGGCCCTGCTCGACCGCGTCGGCCTCAGCGCCCACGCCAAGAAGCACCCGGGGCAACTCTCCGGTGGTCAGCAGCAGCGTGTGGCGATTGCCCGCGCCCTGTCGATGGACCCGATCGTCATGCTGTTCGACGAACCGACCTCGGCACTGGACCCGGAAATGGTCAATGAAGTACTGGACGTGATGGTGGAACTGGCCCACGAAGGCATGACCATGATGTGCGTGACCCACGAAATGGGCTTCGCCCGCAAAGTCGCCAATCGGGTGATTTTCATGGACCAGGGCAAGATCATCGAGGACTGCCAGAAGGAAGAGTTCTTCGGTGACCCAAGCGCCCGCCATGAGCGTACCCAGCACTTCCTCAGCAAAATCCTGCAACACTGAGGTGATGACCAGCGCCCACTGTCCGACCTGTAGCGGACATTGGGTGCTGGCCGTTCAAAGGCCACTGTGATGAAATGCGATCCCACGCTCTTTCGCCCAGCCAAGCCTGCTCTTGCCGTGAAACCCCGTTTGCTTCGCCAACTGCTGATCCCGCCTTTGATCATTCTGCTGATGATCGGTCTGGGTGTGGCTGGCTTCATGATCAGCGAGCACAACGGCATTCGCACCTTGAGCGAGTCTGGCGAGCGCCAGCTTGAGCTGCACGCCCGCGGCGTCGAAAGCGAAATCAGCAAATACACCTACCTGCCCAGCGTGCTGGAACTGGAAAGCAGCGTTTCCAGCCTGCTGACCGATCCTGAAGGCGAACACCGCCAGACGGTCAACGAATACCTCGAAGGCCTGAACCGGCGCAGCCGCAGTCGAGCCATCTTCGTGCTCGACACCACGGGCCGGGTCCAGGCCACCAGCAACTGGCGTGACGTCGACAGCTTTCTCGGTGAAGACCTGTCGTTCCGTGCCTATTTCCAGCACGCCGTACGCGGCCAGCCCGGGCGTTTCTACGGCATTGGCAGCACCACCGGCGAGCCAGGCTACTACCTCGCCCATGGCCTGGAAGAACACGGCAAAATCATTGGCGTGGCGGTGATCAAAGTCCGCCTGGAAAACATGGAAGAGCGCTGGCAGCGCGCACGCCTGGAAGCCTTCGTCAGCGACGAAAATGGCATCATCATTCTTTCCAGCGACCCGGCCCGACGCCTCAAGTCGGTACGCCCGCTGACCCCGGACATCAAGGAACGCCTGGCGCGCAGCCTGCAGTACTACTGGTGGCCGCTCAATGAACTGCAACCCCTGTCGCGGGAAAAGCTCGCCGATGGCCTGGAGAAGCTGAGCTTCCCGGCCAATGCAGAACTGGGTGATGGTCGCCGCGAAGTCGCCTACCTGGCCCAGACCCGGCGTCTGAGTGACACGCCCTGGCACTTCACCCTGCTCACACCCTTGCAGGACTTGCGTCGTGAATCGATCATCCAGGGCGTGCTGGTAGCGGTCGCCTTCGCCTTGCTGACCATTGTGCTGATTGCCTGGAACGAGCGGCGTAAAGTCATTGCCACCCGCCTGGCCGCCCGTGAGGCACTTGAAGAGGCCAACAGCCAGCTGGAGCGCAAAATTACCGAGCGCACCGCTGACTTGCGGGCCAGCAACGACCGCCTCAAGGGCCAGATTCGTGAACGCCGGCAGGCCGAGCAGACCCTGCGCCATGCCCAGGACGAACTGGTCCAGGCCGGAAAGCTTGCGGCTATCGGGCAGATGTCCACCAGCATTGCCCATGAGCTGAACCAGCCATTGGCCGCGTTGCGTACCCTATCAGGCAACACCGTACGCTTCCTCGAACGTGGCGCCCTGGAAACCGCCAGCGCCAACCTGCTGACCATGAATGACCTGATCGACCGCATGGGGCGGATCACCGCCAGCCTGCGCTCGTTTGCCCGTCGTGGTGACGACAGTGGCCAGGCTTCGTTGGGCAAAGCGGTGGAAGCCAGCCTGCAGGTACTGGGCGCGCGCGTTGCCGGTTGCCACCTGAAGCTCAACCATCAGTACGAAGATCAACAACTGGCGATCGACCAGACCCGCCTTGAGCAGATTCTGGTCAACCTGATCGGCAACGCGCTCGACGCCATGGCCGCCCAGCCCTTGCCCGAACTCTGGCTCGAAGGCGAGCTGCAAGGCGACAAATACCGCCTGCGGGTGCGCGACAACGGCCACGGCATCGACGCTGAAGCACGCAAGCACCTGTTCGAACCTTTCTTCACCACCAAACCAGGAGAGCACGGCCTGGGCCTGGGCCTGACTCTGTCTGCCAGCCTCGCCGCTGCCGCCAAGGGCAACCTGAGCGTCGAACATCCCGCCAATGGTGGTACCGCGTTCGTCCTCACCCTGCCCTTGGTCACTGCCCCTGGAGAATCTGCCGAGTGCCTATGAACCAAGCGCCCCTTACTGTCCTGATCGTCGAAGACGACCCGCATGTGCTGCTCGGCTGCCAGCAGGCGCTGGCGCTGGAAGACATTGCCTGCGAAGGCGTCGGCAGCGCCGAAGAAGCCCTGCAGCGCATCGGTGATGACTTCGCCGGGATTGTGGTCAGCGACATTCGCCTGCCCGGCATCGACGGCCTGGAACTGCTGAGCCGCCTCAAGGCCCGCGACAGCAGCCTGCCGGTGGTATTGATCACCGGCCACGGCGACATCGACATGGCCGTTGGCGCGATGCGCAATGGCGCCTACGACTTCATGGAAAAACCCTTCGCCCCGGAGCGTCTGGTCGAAGTGGTACGCCGCGCCCTGGAACAACGCGGGCTGTCGCGGGAAGTCTTCGCCTTGCGCCGCCAACTGGCGGAGCAAAGCACCCTGGAGGGCCGCATCATTGGCCGCTCGCCAGCCATGCAGAACCTGCGTGACCTGATCGCCAACGTCGCCGACACCTCGGCCAATGTCTTGATCGAAGGCGAAACCGGCACCGGTAAAGAGCTGGTCGCCCGTTGCCTGCACGATTTCAGCCGGCGCCAGGGCCAACCCTTCGTGGCCCTCAACTGCGGTGGCCTGCCGGAGAACCTGTTCGAGAGCGAAATCTTCGGCCACGAGGCCAACGCCTTTACCGGCGCGGGCAAACGGCGCATCGGCAAGATCGAACACGCCAACGGCGGCACGCTGTTTCTCGACGAAGTCGAAAGCATGCCGATCAACCTGCAGATCAAACTGCTGCGCGTGTTGCAGGAGCGTACCCTCGAACGCCTGGGCTCGAACCAGAGCATACCGATCGATTGCCGGGTAATTGCCGCGACCAAATCCGACCTGGCCGCCCTCGGCCAGAGCGGCCAGTTTCGCAGCGACCTGTATTACCGCCTCAACGTGGTGACCCTGGAACTGCCGCCGCTGCGTGAACGCCGTGAAGACATCCTGCAGCTGTTCGAACACTTTCTGCAGTTGTCCTCATTGCGCTTCGACCGCGAGACACCGCAACTGGACAGCCAGACACTGTCGCGCCTGATGGCCCATGATTGGCCGGGCAACGTACGTGAATTGCGCAACGTCGCCGAACGCTTCGCCCTTGGCTTACCGGCCTTCAAGAAAGTTGGCGCCAGTGCCAGCCAGGGCTTGGGCTTTGCCGAAGCGGTTGAGGCGTTCGAACGCAACCTGATCAGCGATGCCCTGCAACGTACCGGCGGCAACCTCAGCCAGGCCAGCCAGGAGCTGAGCATGGCCAAGACCACGCTGTTCGACAAAGTGAAAAAATATGGCCTGGGTTGACCGGCCGCTGCCTCGAGAAAACCTGTGGACCTGATACTCAAAGCCTGCCTGGGCGCAGCAGTGGTGGTGATCCTTGCTGCGCTGGCGAAAACCCGCAATTACTACATCGCCGGGCTGGTCCCGCTTTTTCCGACCTTTGCCCTGATTGCCCATTACATCGTCGGCAAGGGCCGTTCGCTGGACGATTTGAAAACCACCATCCTGTTTGGCATGTGGTCGATCATCCCGTACTTCGTCTACCTGGCGGCGCTGTATGTGCTGGTGGATCGCATGCGCCTGGAGCTGTCGCTGGCCTTGGCAGCGGTGGCCTGGCTTGTGGCGGCCACGGTGCTGGTCAGCGTCTGGGTGAAGTTTCAGTAGGAGCGGGCTTGCCCCGCGATTGCGGTGTGTCAGTGAAATTGCCTCGCGGGGCAAGCCCGCTCCTACACGGTCAGTACGCCGCCAGGTGCGTATCGGCCAGGCGCTGGGTTTTCAGGTAAGGCAGCACTGCGGCCAGCAACGGTACTTTGAACTGTTCCTGAAAACGATGAGCCAAACCTGGAATCAACTTCAACTGGCTGCCATGAATATGCGCAGCCAGGTGCACGCCATGCATCACCGGTAACAAAGGGTCGGCGGTGCCATGCACCACCAGCGTCGGCAGGCGCAGGTGGTTGAGCAGTTCAACCCTACTCGGTTCCGCCAGTATCGCCAGAATCTGGCGCTTGCCTCCCTCCGGGTTGAATGCGCGGTCATAGGATTGCGCCGCCTGTTCCAGCAGGGCCTGACGATCATCCTCGACCTGCGGGCTACCCAGCGCAGCCAGCAGGTCAGCTTGCTGCTCGATAGCCACTGCGCGGTTCGGCGCCTCACGCCGTGCCAATAACTGCACCAAGGCAGGGCTGGGCGTCGGCAAGCCTTGGGCACCTGAGCTGGACATGATCAAGGTCAGGCTTTCCACCCGCGCCGGCGCCATGGCCGCCAGGTGCTGGGCGATCATGCCGCCCATACTCACACCCATGACGTGAAAGCGCTCAATCCCCAAGACGTCCATCAAGCCCAGGCCGTCTTCAGCCATATCGGTGAGGCTATAAGGCGCGCTGACCGAAAGCCCGAGTTTGTAGCGCAACAATTGGTAGGTCAGGTTGGCGCTGGCCGGTGCCTGGGTCCAGTGGGTCAGGCCAACATCGCGGTTGTCGTAGCGAATCACCCGAAAGCCTTGCTGACACAACGCCGCCACCACCTCATCCGGCCAGTGGATCAACTGCCCGCCCAGGCCCATGACCAACAGCAGTGCCGGGTCTGAGTCTCGGCCAATGCTTTGATAGGCCACGCTCAGCTGTGCCAGGTCGGCGTGTTGGGTCGGCACGTTGGTGTCGCAACGTGACGCTGCAACGGAAGGTAAGGCGCTGATCAGCACCAGAAAAAACAAAAATGCCCGCATGAAAGAAACACCAGAATGCAAATCCCCAGTAGAGCGGGAGTCTGATGACTTTCATGCGGGCGCGCTGCCACAAAACCGTGACCGTTTGATGACAGGCGCTCAGTGGTCATTATCGCGGGGCAAGCCCGCTCCCACAGTTGCCAGCCGGTGGGAGCGGCGGTGCGGCGACCCGACTTGCCCCGCGATATCGTCAAGCCAACTGGCTGCGAAGTTGCCGGGCCGCAGCCACCATATTCACCAACGCCGCTTCGGTTTCCGGCCAGGCCCGGGTCTTGAGGCCGCAGTCGGGGTTGACCCACAAGCGTTCGGCCGGAATACGCTCGACCGCTTTGCTCATCAGTTTGACCATTTCAGCGGTGTCCGGCACGCGCGGTGAGTGAATGTCGTACACGCCCGGACCAATGTCGTTGGGGTAGTCGAAGGCTTTGAAAGCCTCCAGCAACTGCATGTCCGAACGTGACGTCTCGATGGTGATCACGTCAGCATCCATGGCTGCGATAGCCTCGATCACGTCGTTGAACTCGCTGTAGCACATATGCGTGTGAATCTGCGTTTCATCCCGCACGCCACTGGAGCACAAACGGAAGGCTGCAACTGCCCAGTCTAGGTACGCCTGCCATTGCGCACGGCGCAGCGGCAGGCCTTCACGGAACGCTGCCTCATCGATTTGCACGATCTTGATACCGGCCGCTTCCAGGTCCTGTACTTCGTCGCGAATGGCCAGCGCCAGTTGCTCGGCCTGAGCCTGGCGCGACAGGTCTTCGCGTGGGAACGACCACATCAGCATGGTCACCGGCCCAGTCAGCATGCCTTTCATGACCTTGTTGGTCTGGCGCTGGGCGTACTCGATCCAGGCCACTGTCATCGGCTGCGGCCGGCTCAGGTCACCGTAGATGATCGCCGGTTTCACGCAACGCGAGCCGTAGCTCTGTACCCAACCAAAGCGGGTGAAGAGGTAGCCGTCGAGTTGTTCGGCAAAATACTCGACCATATCATTGCGCTCGGCTTCGCCATGCACCAGCACGTCCAGGCCAAGGCGCTCCTGCACCTGTACGGCATGGCGAATCTCACTGTGCATCGCGTCGGTGTAATCATTGGCCGACAGCTTGCCCTGCTTGTAAGCCTGACGCGCCAGACGGATGGCCGAGGTCTGCGGGAACGAGCCAATGGTGGTAGTCGGGAACGCTGGCAACTGTAGGCGTTGACGCTGGGCGTCAATGCGTTGGGCAAAGGCTGACTGACGCTGACGATCGCCAGCACTGACCGCTGCCAGACGCGCCTGGACCTGCGGTTTGTGGATGCGTGGCGATTGCGCACGGTTGAGCTGAACAGCGCGGCTGCTGGCCAGTGCGCTTTGCACTGCGGGCAGGTGGGGCACCTCCAGTGCCTTGGACAACAGGGCAATTTCTTCGCACTTCTGCACGGCGAAGGCCAGCCAGCTTTTCAGTTCCGTGTCGAGCTTGTCTTCACGCGCCAGGTCCACCGGGCTGTGCAACAGCGAGCAGGAACCGGCGACCCAGAGATTGGCGCCGAACCGTTGCTTGGCCTGCTGCAGTTGCTCCAGCGCCTGCTCCAGGTCGCAACGCCAGACGTTGCGGCCGTTGACCACGCCCAGCGACAGCACTTTATAGGTAGGCAGGCGATCCAGCACCGCTGGCAATTGTTCTGCGGCACGCACAACGTCGATGTGCAGACCGTCCACCGGCAGGCTCACCGCCAGGCCGAGGTTGTCTTCCAGGGCGCTGAAGTAGGTGGCTACCAGCTTTTTCAGCGGCGAGTACTGCAGAATGTGATAAGCGCGCTCGAAGGCATTCTTCCACGCCTGCGGCAGGTCGAGGCCCAGAATCGGCTCATCGATCTGCACCCACTCCACACCCTGACGCGCCAGACGGCTGAGGATCTCGCCGTAAACCGGCAACAGGCGCTCCAACAGGTCGAGTTTGTCGAAGTCTGCGCCCTTGGTCTTGCCCAGCCACAGGTAGGTCAGCGGCCCGATCAGTACCGGCTTGACCGCGTGGCCCAAGGCTTGAGCTTCTGCGACTTCTTCAAACAGTTGCTCCCAGCTCAGCAGGAAGCGCTGGTCGGCAGTGAATTCCGGCACCAGGTAGTGGTAATTGGTATCGAACCACTTGGTGAGCTCTTGCGCGTATTGCGTCTGGCCATGCTCGCCGCCGCAGCAGGTGGTGGCGCCCCGGGCCATGGCGAACAGGGTGTCGAGGGTGGGCAGGCCGTTGCTGCCCAAGGTGTTGGCGAATCGCTCAGGAATCGCACCGAAGGCCAGCGAATGGCTCAACACCTGGTCGTACCAGGCAAAGTCGCCGACTGGCAGCAACTGGATACCGGCATCTTTCTGCACCTGCCAGTGACGCGCACGCAACTCACGGCCCACGGCCTGCAACGCGGCCTGATCGATATCACCCTTCCAGTAGGCTTCTTGCGCTTTTTTCAGTTCGCGGTCAGCGCCGATGCGCGGAAAACCAAGGTTGTGGGCCAGTGCCATGACAATCGTGCTCCATGTAAAAGATGGCGCTATTGTCGACAGGCAGGGCAACATGAGACAAACTCAATAAATTCGTGTTGATCTCAAAATTAATTCATGGAGCACGCAGTGCTGGAAATTCGCCACCTCAAAACTCTGCATGCCCTGCGCGAGGCCGACAGCCTGGTCGAAGCGGCGGAACGCCTGCACCTGACGCAGTCGGCGCTGTCGCACCAGTTCAAGGAGCTGGAGGAGCGCCTGGGGATGCAGCTGTTCATGCGCAAAACCAAGCCGATTCGCTTCACCAGTGCCGGCTTGCGCTTGCTGCAACTGGCCGATGCCACCCTGCCCCTGCTGCGCACGGCCGAACGTGACATTGCCCGCCTGGCCGGTGGCACTGCCGGGCGTCTGCACATGGCCATCGAATGCCACAGCTGCTTCCAGTGGCTGATGCCCACCATCGATCAGTTCCGCGATGCCTGGCCGGAGGTTGAGTTGGACCTGGCGTCAGGCTTCGCCTTTGCCCCGCTCCCGGCCCTGGCCCGTGGCGATCTGGACTTGGTGGTGACCTCCGACCCGCTGGAACTGGCCGGCCTGACCTACGTGCCACTGTTCACCTATGAAGCGATGCTGGCGGTGGCCAACCAGCACCCCTTGGCCAGCAAGCCCTACATCGTGCCGGATGACCTGGCCGCAGAAACGCTGATCACCTACCCGGTGGAGCGTGACCGCCTGGATATTTTCACCCGTTTCCTCGAGC
Organism: Pseudomonas sp. NUPR-001; assembly: GCF_052147955.1. Taxonomy (NCBI): domain Bacteria; kingdom Pseudomonadati; phylum Pseudomonadota; class Gammaproteobacteria; order Pseudomonadales; family Pseudomonadaceae; genus Pseudomonas; species Pseudomonas sp. NUPR-001. The sequence goes on along the minus strand of NZ_CP197353.1, from coordinate 1,300,811 downwards.
CCGCCGACGTCGAACCGGCGCAAGTGCGCACTGCCGAGCTGACGGTGATGATGATGCAATTGGTCGCCAGCGGCCGTGGTGTCTGCGGTATGCCCCACTGGGCGCTGCATGAGTACAGCTCACGGGGCTACGTGAAAGGTAAACGCCTGGGCGAGAAAGGTTTGTTCGCCACGCTGTACGCAGCAGTGCGCACCGACATGCTCGATGCGCCCTACATGCGTGATTTCCTGCTGACGGCCAAGGACACCTCGTTCTCCACGCTCGACGGTGTCAGCGCCGTACGCTGAGCCTCAAGCCAGCTTGCGCTGCTCCTGCACCAGACGCAGCGCCAGGCCCGCGAGGACGAAGCCCATCACATAGCGCTGCACCATCAGCCACAGCGGGTAGCGCACGAACCAGGCCGACAGCCCGGCGGCGAACAAGGCGATCAGCAGATTCACCGAGAAGCTCACGGTGATCTGGGTCAGCCCCAGGATCAGACTCTGAGCCAGCAGCGAGCCATGCTCCGGGGAGATGAACTGTGGCAGGATCGACAGGTAGAACATCGCCACCTTAGGGTTCAGCAGGCTGGTCAGAAAGCCCATCATCACCAGCCTGGCCGGTGAGTCAGGGCTCAGCTCACGGGCTTCGAACGGCGAGCGCGCCCCCGGCTTGACCGCTTGCCAGGCCATCCACAACAGATAGGCGGCACCTGCCCATTTGAGCAGCTCGTATCCCAGCGGGATAGCCATGAACAAGGCGGTCAGCCCCACTGCCGCCGCTGTCATGTGCACCAGAAACCCGGCCACCACGCCCAGCAACGACGTAATCCCGGCCATGCGTCCCTGGCAGATCGAGCGTGAGATCAGGTAGATCATGTTGGGTCCCGGGGTCAGGACCATCAACAGTGCGGCACCGGTAAACAACAACCACTCATTCACGGGGATCATAGGCATTCCTTTGCACTGATAAAACGCTTAGGCGGGTTGGCGCGGTAGGCGCCGGTACAGTGGCAGAATCTGGTCGCGCGTCAGCGGGGCCAGCTCTAGCGTCAACGGCTTACGTGCCGAGACCCACACGACTTCCTCAATCTCTGCGGCTGGCTCGACGAGCATTGCGGTGTGTACTTGAAACAGCTCGGCCTGAACTTCAAAGCCGGGCTCATTGGCAGCCGGAGCGCTGAACTGGCCGAGGTAGTGGGCGTCTTCTGCGTCGATGCGCAAGCCGAGTTCTTCGAACAGTTCACGGGCCAGGGCCGCGACCGGCGGCTCATTGGCCTCGATCTTGCCGCCTGGTTGCATGAAGGCTTTGGTACCGCGTTTGCGCACCAGCAAGGTACGGCCCTGGGGATCGAGCAGCAACGCGGCGGCGATATGAATGGTTTTGCGCATGGGAAACTCGTCGCGGTGAAGGCGCGCTAGGATCCCATGTAGAGAAAAACCGAACAACCTTATGTAGGAGCGGGCTTGCCCCGCGATGGCGGTCTGTCAGGCACACCGCATCGCGGGGCAAGCCCGCTCCTACGGCTCCGGACGAACGTGGCTTGCAACCTGGGTGCATTGGCCGCATAAACAGGCCATGAACCTGCCCGCTCTGAATCACCCGGAACTGCAAGCCTTCCACCCCGCCGTGCGCACCTGGTTCCAGCGCCGCTTCCCGAGTGTGACCGCAGCTCAAGCACAAGCCTGGCCGCTGATTCGTGACGGTCAGTCACTGCTGGTGGCCGCACCCACTGGCTCCGGCAAAACCCTGACGGCCTTTCTGGCGATCCTCGACGAGCTGTTCGAGCAAGGCCTAACCAACGGACAACTGCCCGACCAGACCCAAGTGGTCTACGTCTCCCCGCTCAAGGCGCTGTCCAACGACATTCAGATCAACCTGCAAGCGCCGCTGGCCGGCATCAATCAAGCGCTGATCGAGCAAGGCCACGAAGCGCTGGCAATCCGCACGGCGGTACGCAGTGGCGATACCCCGCAAAAGGAACGCACCGCCATGCGCCGACAGGCGCCGCATATTCTGGTGACCACCCCCGAGTCCCTTTATGTGCTGCTCGGCTCCGATTCCGGACGCCAGGGCCTGGCCAGTGTGCACACGGTTATCGTCGACGAGATCCATGCCCTGGCGGGCAACAAACGCGGCAGCCATCTGGCCCTGAGCCTTGAGCGCCTGCAGGCGTTGTGCGCCCGGCCGCTGCGGCGTATCGGGCTGTCGGCTACGCAGCGCCCGCTGCAGCGGGTGGCTGACTTTCTGGTCGGCCAAGGCCGCAGCTGTGCCATTGTCGACATCGGCCATGCGCGCACGCGAGACCTGGCTCTGGAGGTACCGCCCGTGCCCCTGGGTGCGGTGATGGCCACCGATGTCTGGGACTTGGTATATGACCGCCTGGCAGCCCTGGCCCGAGAACACCGCACCACCCTGGTGTTCGTCAACACCCGGCGCCTGGCCGAGCGCCTGACCCGTCACCTGAGCGAACGCCTGGGCACCGAGGCGGTGGCGGCCCATCATGGCAGCCTGGCCAAGGAATACCGCCTGGATGCTGAACAGCGTCTGAAAAGCGGGGCGCTGCAGGTGTTGGTGGCGACTGCCTCACTGGAGCTGGGGATTGATATCGGCGAAGTCGAACTGGTCTGTCAGATCGGTTCGCCCGGCTCGATCGCCGCGTTCCTGCAACGGGTCGGACGTGCCGGACATCAGGTCGAAGGTACGCCCAAGGGCCGTCTGTTTCCCCTGTCACGTGACGACCTGATCGAGTGCGCCGCCTTGCTCGACTGCGTACGCCGCGGCGAGCTGGACCTGCTGCACGTCCCGCAGGCACCGCTGGATGTGTTGGCGCAACAGATCGTTGCCGAAGTCAGCTGCCAACCGTGGCAAGAGCAAGCGCTGTTCGAGTGCCTGCGTAAGGCCTCGCCCTATGCCGCACTGGACCCCGCGCACTACCAGGCACTGCTGCGCATGCTCGCCGAAGGTTTCAACGGCCGTCAGGGTGTGCGCAGCGCCTACCTGCACCGCGATGCCGTCAACCACAGCCTGCGTGGACGCCGTGGCAGCCAGCTGACCGCACTGACCAGCGGCGGCACCATCCCCGACAACGCCGACTATGCGGTTTTGCTCGAACCCCAGGGCTTGAACATCGGCAGCGTCAACGAAGACTTTGCGGTGGAAAGCATTGCCGGCGACATCTTCCAGCTGGGCAATACCTCGTACCGCATCTTGCGTGTGGAAAGCGGCAAGGTGCGTGTCGAAGATGCCAAAGGCTTGCCACCAAGCATCCCGTTCTGGCTGGGTGAAGCGCCGGGGCGCAGTGACGAGTTGTCGTTCGCGGTCGCCCGCCTGCAGGGCGAGATCGACCAGCGTCTGAGCGAGTCGGCCGATGGATTGCCCGCCGCACTGAGCTGGTTGCAGGACACCCTCGGCCTGGCCGCAGATAGCGCCGAGCAATTGCTCGATTACCTCGCCCATACCCGCCAGGTGCTAGGCGCCCTGCCCTCGCAAGACACCCTGATCATGGAGCGTTTCTTCGACGAGTCTGGCGGCACCCAACTGATCATTCACAGCCCGTTCGGCAGCCGGATCAATCGCGCCTGGGGCCTGGCCTTGCGCAAGCGCTTCTGTCGTACCTTCAACTTCGAACTGCAGGCGGCCGCCAGCGAAGACGCCATCGTCTTGTCGCTGTCCACCAGCCACAGCTTTGCACTGGACGAGGTGTGGCGTTATCTGTCCAGCAACAGCGCTGAATCACTGCTGGTCCAGGCCCTGCTCGATGCGCCATTGTTTGCCGTGCGCTGGCGCTGGAACGCCGGCGTTGCCCTGGCGTTGCCGCGCTTTGTCGGCGGACGCAAGGTGGCGCCGCAGATCCAGCGGATGAAAAGCGAAGACTTGATTGCCGCAGTGTTCCCTGACCAGATCGCCTGCCTGGAAAACATCGTCGGCGAACGGCAGATCCCCGATCACCCTCTGGTCGAGCAAACCCTTGACGATTGCCTGCACCAGGCCATGGACTGTGAAGGCTGGCTGCAGTTGCTGCGGCGTATCGAACAGGGTCAGATCACCCTGATCAGCCGCGACCTGCCAGCACCCTCGCCGCTCGCCGCTGCGATCCTCAATGCCCGACCCTACACTTTTCTCGACGATGCGCCGCTGGAAGAGCGCCGCACCCAGGCGGTTCAGAGCCGGCGCTGGAGCGAGGTAAACAGCAGCGATGACCTCGGTGCCCTGGATGCCGAGGCCATTCACGCTGTAGAACTGGAAACCTGGCCAAACCCCACACGCGCCGATGAGATGCATGAAGCCTTGATGAGCCTGGCCTGCATCAGCCAGGCCGAGGTGAACGCCAACCCCGGCTGGCTGCAATGGCTGGAAGCGCTTGAGCGCACAGGCCGAGCCTGCTGCCTGCAACTGAATGCAACGGCCTGCCTGTGGCTGGCGCGCGAACGCCTGATGTTGTTTAGTGCGTTGTTGCCTGATCGGCAGCGGACGCCTGACTGTGCCGCGCTGCCTGGCTTCGATCAGCCGGTCGAGCCTGAGGCGGCGCTGCTCGAAGTGGTACGCGCACGCTTGAGTGGCTTCGGGCCGCTGGCCCTGGAACAACTGGTCGAACCAATGCAGTTACCTGCTCGCTCAGTCGAACAGGCCCTGCTGCAGTTGGAGTCGGAAGGCTATGTCATGCGCGGCTACTTTCGCCCTGGCGAGCAGCGCCTGCAGTGGTGCGAGCGGCACTTGCTGGCACGCATCCACCGCTACACCGTCAAACGTCTGCGCCGGGAAATCGAACCGGTCAGCCTGCAGGACTTCATGCGTTACCTGTTCGACTGGCAACACGTGGCGCCCGCCGCTCAATTGCAAGGCCCGGCAGCCCTGAGTGAAGTGCTGGGCCAGTTCGAAGGATACCCGGCAGCGGCTGCAGCCTGGGAAGCCGATTTGCTGCCAGGACGAATCAAGGACTACAGCCCGTTGTGGCTCGATGAAAGCTGTCGTGCGGGTAGGCATGCCTGGGCACGCCTGGCCCCGAGTGCCGCCAGCAGCACCTTGCGCAGCACGCCGCTGGTGCTGCTACCGCGCGCGCAGCTGAACCTGTGGCGCGCACTTGGCCCGGCGCTGGCCTGTGAAGACTTGAGCTTGAGGGCGCAAAAGGTGCATGGCGCCCTGAGCGAGCACGGTGCGTTGTTTTTCGACGAACTGGTCAGCGATGCCCACCTGCTGCCCAGTGAATTGGAGGTCGCCTTGCAAGAACTGGTCGCCGCCGGGCTGGTCAGCGCCGACAGCTTCGCCGGCCTGCGCGCGCTGATCACTCCCGCCAGCAAGCGTCAGAACCGTAGCCATCGACGTGGGCGCGGGCCGCTGTTCGGCGGCATGCAAGATGCCGGTCGATGGGCGCTGCTGCGCAAACCATCGAGTGCGGACAAGCGTGACGACAGCCTGGAACACATCGCCCGCACCTTGCTGCGCCGCTACGGTGTGATCTGCTGGCGCTTGCTCGAACGCGAGGCCGACTGGCTACCAAGTTGGCGCGAACTGCTGCGCTGCTATCACCGCCTGGAAGCGCGCGGCGAAATCCGTGGCGGACGCTTCATCAGCGGCCTGGCGGGTGAACAGTTTGCCCTGCCTGAAGCGGTGGCATTGCTGCGCGAAGTGCGGCGCCGACCGCTGGACGGCAGCCTGGTGGCCGTCAGCGCCAGCGACCCGTTGAACCTGGTGGGCACCCTGCTTCCCGGCACCAAAGTGCCCGCGCTGAGCGGTAACCGCCTGCTCTATCGCGATGGCCTGCCCTGCGCCACGCTGATTGCCGGTACCCCGGAATTCCTGATCGAGGTAGAGCCCGCACAACAAAACTCACTGCGCGAGCGATTGATCCGGGAGACGGGACACCCCTGCTGACGACAACTGCGCGAATGATTTTCACTCCGCAACCGAGCTGGAAAGCTTCATCTTTACGGGCTGGCGCTAGCGCGGGCAACCGGGCTATGGTCGAAGATTGTCCAGGCCCTGAGCCTGACCGTGCCATCGCAAGGAACCCGTATGAGCCTGTCACTTCTCAGCCGCTATGCCTTCTTCGCCGCCTGTGTTCTGTTCACCGTGGTGAGCCTGCCTTTCCTGCAGCATGAATGGCTGTGGCCATTTACCCTGACCACCGCGCTACTGAGCCTGCTCGGCCTGTTCGATCTGCTGCAGAGCCGTCACGCGGTGCGGCGCAATTACCCGATCCTCGGCAATATCCGTTATCTGGTGGAAGGCATTCGCCCGGAAATACGCCAATACCTGCTCGAAGCCGACAGCGACGCCCTGCCATTTTCGCGGGCGCAGCGCTCGCTGGTGTATGCCCGGGCCAAGAACGAAGCGTCCGACAAGCCCTTCGGTACGTTGATCGATGTCTATCAGTCCGGTTTCGAGTTCATCGGCCATTCCATGCGCCCGGCACCGTTGAGCGACCCGTCGAGCTTCCGGGTGATTGTCGGCGGCCCGCAGTGCAGCCAGCCTTATTCGGCTTCGGTGTTCAATATCTCGGCGATGAGCTTCGGCTCGCTCAGCGCCAATGCCATCCGTGCCCTGAACCAGGGAGCCAAGCTGGGCAACTTTGCCCATGACACCGGTGAAGGCAGCATCAGCCCTTATCACCGTGAACATGGCGGCGACCTGACCTGGGAACTGGGCAGCGGCTACTTCGGCTGCCGTACCGCCGACGGGCGCTTCGACCCCGAGCGATTTGCCGAACAGGCGCGCAGCCCGCAGGTGCGCATGATCGAAATCAAGATGAGCCAAGGCGCCAAGCCTGGCCATGGCGGTATCCTGCCCAAGCACAAGGTCACCCGCGAAATCGCTGAAACCCGCGGGGTCATGATGGGTGAAGACTGCATTTCACCGTCGCGCCACAGTGCCTTTTCCACGCCGATCGAAATGATGCAGTTCATTGCCCAGTTGCGTGAGCTGTCGGGCGGTAAGCCGGTGGGCTTCAAGTTCTGTCTTGGCCACCCCTGGGAGTTCATGGGGATTGCCAAGGCGATGCTGCAAACCGGCATCTTGCCGGACTTTATCGTCATCGATGGCAAGGAAGGCGGCACCGGCGCCGCACCCGTGGAATTCACCGACCATATCGGCGTGCCGCTGCGCGAAGGCTTGCTGTTTGTGCACAACACCCTGGTCGGGTTGAACCTGCGCGACAAGATCAAACTCGGCGCCAGCGGCAAGATCGTCAGCGCCTTCGACATTGCCAGCGTACTGGCGATCGGTGCCGACTGGGCCAACTCGGCACGTGGCTTCATGTTCGCCATCGGCTGCATTCAATCGCAAAGCTGCCACACCAACAAATGCCCCACCGGCGTCGCCACCCAGGACGCCCTGCGCCAGCGGGCGCTGGTGGTGCCCGACAAAGCGCAGCGGGTGTTCAACTTCCACCACAGCACGCTCAAGGCCCTGGCCGAGATGCTCGCCGCCGCGGGCCTGGACCACCCCTCGCAATTGGAAGCCAAGCACCTGGTACGCCGGGTTTCAGCCACCGAGATCAAGCTGTTTTCACAGATGCATGTGTTCCTCAAACCCGGTGAGCTGCTCAGTGGCAACATCAGTGGCGAGTTCTATTCGCGGATGTGGCAACTGGCCCGGGCCGACAGCTTTGAGCCGAACAGTGAGGTGGCGGCCTAAGCCGAGAACCGCAGCGCAATGCAGAGTGAGGTAGAGACATCCGGAAATACCCTCACTTTGCATTCGCCGACAAAACTTGTAACCCTCCCGCCGCCGATCGGCTTGCGCCGACGGCGCGGAACCCACGCCTGCGGGCGCCTATCCTCTATTGAAACACCCTCGCAAGGCTCTGATCATGAACAACGGTCGCGACCATCGCATCGACTTCTTTCGCGGACTGGCGCTGATCTTCATCTTCTGGGATCACATACCGGGTAACCCGCTGGCCAACCTGACGGTGCGCAATGTCGGCTTCAGCGACGCGGCGGAAATCTTCGTGTTCCTGGCCGGTTACGCTGCCGTGCTGGCCTACGGCAAGATCGCCCTGCGCGATGGCTGGCTGGTGGCCTGCGTGCGCATACTGCGTCGGGCCTGGGTGCTGTATGTCGTGCACATTTTCCTCTTGGTGCTGCTGATGGGCATCGTCTTTGTCGCCAACAATCATGTGCAGACCCGCGACATGATTCAGGAGATGGGCCTCAATTACTTCCTCGCCAATCCGCAGCAAGCGCTGGTGGATGAACTGCTGCTGCGCTTCAAACCCAACCTGATGGACCCGTTGCCGCTGTACATTCTGCTGCTGCTCGGCTTGCCCCTGGTGCTGCCTGCGATGCTGCGCAAAGTCGAGATCGTGGTCGGGCTGTCGGCGGCGCTGTATCTGCTGGCGCCGATGTTCCAATGGAACCTGGCGGCCCAGGAGGGTGGCGTGTGGTTCTTCAACCCACTGGCCTGGCAGTTGCTGTTCATTCTCGGTGGCGCGGCGGCCTTGCATAGCCAACGCCCGCAACCTGCCGACCTGCGCCCGGCTTGGCGGCAGCCACTGTTCATCGCGGCGGCGAGCTATTTGCTGGTGTGTGCCGCCATCGCCCTGTCCTGGCGCTGGCCTGCCCTGCACGATGCGCTGATGCCGCGGCAGCTGGCCGAATGGCTGTACCCGATCAGCAAGACCAACCTGTCGCCTGCGCGCCTGCTGCACTTCCTGGCCTTGGCCTATTGCACGGCCAAGCTGTTGCCACAAGGCGCCTGGGTGCAGAGCTGGCTGGCGCAACAGAGTTGCCGGATGGGCCGCTATTCGCTGGAAGTGTTCTGTTTTGGCGTACTGCTCGCGCCGCTGGCCGACATGGGCAATGCCCTGGCGGACGAACACTGGGCCATGCAGTTACTGACCGCACTGACGGGCGTGGGCTTGATGATGTTACTGGCGGTCTGGCTGGACCTGAACAAACGCTTGAACCGGCCGGTGACGGTGGCGGCGTCCTGAACGATCGCGGGGCAAGCCCACTTGGAATTACAGACGCTGTGGGAGCGGGCTTGCCCCGCGAAGCGAGCACTGCGGTGAATGGCACGGGCTGCGCCCGTGTTCGCGGGGCAAGCCCGCTCCTACCGGTAGGAGCGGGTTTACCCGCGATTGCTGTTACGTACGCGCCAGCTCTACGTTGTCAGCTTTCGGCGCCAGCTTGAACACGTAATACAGCACCGTCAGCATGACCAGGAACGCAGGGCCGATGTACAGCGCCACGCGGGTCTCCTCGAAGTACGCCATCAGGCCCACCACCAGGATCAGGAACGCCAGCGCCAGGTAGGAGCTCAGCGGCCACAGCCACATGCGGTACTTCAGCGCGGCCCGCTCGGCATTGCTCAGGCCGGCACGGAACTTCAGCTGCGCCAGCAAGATCATCACCCAGGTCCAGATCGCCCCGAAGGTGGCAATCGCGGTGACCCAGACGAACACTTTCTCGGGCACCAGGTAGTTGGCCAACACGCCCAGCAGCAACGCTGCAATGGACAGCAGCAAGGCATTACGCGGTACGCCATTGCTGGAAGTACGAGCGAAGGTTGCCGGCGCCTGACCATTCTGCGCCAGGCTGTAGAGCATGCGCCCGGTGCTGAAAATACCGCCGTTGCACGACGACAGCGCTGCGGTGATCACCACGAAGTTGATGATACCGGCGGCGGTTTTGATGCCCAGACGCTCGAAGGTCATCACGAACGGGCTGCCTTGGCTGCCAATTTCGTTCCACGGGTAGATCGACAGGATCACGAACAGCGCGCCGACATAGAACAACAGGATGCGCCAGAACACCGAACCGATGGCCTGTGGAATGGTTTTTTGCGGGTTGCGCGCTTCACCGGCGGTCAGGCCGATCATTTCTACGCCCAGGTAGGCGAACATCACCATCTGCAGCGACATCAACACGCCGGTCACACCGTTGGGCATGAAGCCGCCGTTGCTCCACAGGTTGGAGATACCCATGGCCACGCCATCGTTACCAAAGCCAAAGGCAATGATGCCGATGCCACCGAGGACCATGGCAATGATGGTGACGATCTTGATCAGGGCGAACCAGAACTCGAACTCACCAAAGGCCTTGACCGCGATCAGGTTGATCGCACCCATGCTGCCCAAGGCCGCCAGGGCCCAGATCCAGCGCGGTACATCGGGGAACCAGATGCCCATGTAGATGGCCACGGCGGTAATCTCGGCCACGCAGGTCACCAGCCACAGAAACCAGTAGTTCCAGCCGGTGAGGAAGCCCGCCAACGGGCCAAGGTAGTCTTGAGCGTAACGGCTGAACGAGCCTGCGACCGGATTGTGTACGGCCATTTCACCCAGGGCGCGCATAATCACCAGGATCGCCAGGCCACCAATGATGTACGACAGCATGATTGCCGGGCCGGCCATTTCAATGGCCTTGGCCGAGCCCAGGAACAGGCCGACACCGATACAGGCGCCCAGCGCCATCAGGCGAATGTGGCGCTCGCCGAGCTCTCGCTTGAGCGGGCCGCCCTGGGCGGTCTCAGCGTGAGAAGAAGGGTTGCCGACTGGCATAGAAATACAACCTCATTTTGTTATTGGATATAAACCGTTCGTGCAGGCCTGGCACCGCCGATAGGCGAATACGCTGCCTTGCCGGGTACCACCTTGTGGGCGGACCCGCCTGTCCGCGTTAAAGGCGCGGGCAGAGCGAAAGGGCCGAGCAGTATAGAAAGGCCCATGCAGGGCATTTCACTATAAAGAGCAGGATATTTAGCGAGATTTCTGGATAAAGACCCTATTTATCGAAGGCTTTTCCCGTGTTTTTTCATGGATGGCCAACAGGGCGGCTAACATAGCACCAAAACAGGGCATTACAACCTTCCACCAAAGGAGAACATCCCACTCAATTACAGGAAGTGCCTTACAGGCCTCACAAATTTTTCACCAAATGCGCTCACCGTCTAAGCTTCAGGCAAGCAAGACGAAAATACGTAGCCGGGCAAAACACTATGGGCGCATTGTGGCAATCGGAACCAACGAGTAAGGAAACTCCCACTGAATCCCTTGAAGAATCGCCATCGCCGAAAAGCCCCCGCCAACGTCATCTGTGGTGGCGGCTGGTCTGGCTGGTGCTGCTGCTCGCCCTGATTGCCTTGGGCTATGCCATCGTCAACGAAATGCACACCTCGCGCCTGCAATCTCGCGAACTGAGTCAACTCGCCTCGACCTTGACCTACTCGCTGCAACCCGGGCCGAGCGATGCCATCGTCTATCCGGGTGACGGGCCCTTCGACAAACGCCTGGGCTACAGCGCGCTGGGCGAGTTCCTGCCGCGTCTGCTCAAGCGCGACTACGTGATCAGCGAGCAGGTGCACTTTTCTCCGGCGTTGATGGACTACACCGAGCACGGTTTATTCGTGCCCTACAAAGAAAAGATTCAGTCCGGCCTGTCGATCACCGATTGCAAAGGCGACGTGCTCTATCAGTACCACTACCCGCAATACCTGTACCCGGACTTCGACTCCATCCCGCCGGTGATCGTCAACAGCCTGCTGTTCATCGAAAACCGCGACCTGCTCGACCCCAACGACCCCAACGCCAACCCGGCCGTGGACTGGCCGCGTTTTGCCAAAGCGGCCTACAGCCAGGTCGCCAAGTACCTGGCCCTGCCCGGCCAGTCCGCTGGCGGCAGCACCCTGGCCACGCAACTGGAGAAGTACCGTCACTCGCCTGACGGCCTGACCGTTTCCGGCAGCGAAAAAATACGCCAGATGATTTCTGCCAGCGTGCGCGCTTACCAGGGCGGCCCGCAAACCCTTGAGGCGCGTCAGCGCATCGTGCGCGACTACCTCAACAGCGTGCCGCTGTCGGCGGTGCCCGGGCATGGTGAAGTACATGGCATGGCCGAAGGGCTGCGGGTCTGGTATGGCGCCGACTTTGCCCAGGTCAACCAGGCCTTGGCCTCGACGGAAACCGATCCTGCCAGCATGGCCGCGCGTGGCCTGGCCTTGCGGCAAGTGCTGTCGCTGATGATTGCCCAGCGCCGCCCTTCACATTTTCTATCCAAAGGCCGCAACGAACTGGCCGAGCTCACCGACAGCCATATCCGCGTTCTGGCCGCCAGCAACATCGTCGACCGTCCGTTGGCCGACGCGGCACTGGCCAGCAAGGCGATCTACCGCGACTGGGTGGCACAACCGACCATCCAGCCGATCGTGACCAACAAAGGCATCAGCGTGGCCCGCAGCCGCCTGTCCCTGGCCCTGGCCCGCCCGCTGTATGACCTCGACCGCCTGGACTTGTCGGCCACCAGCACCTTGCAATCGGACTTGCAAGGCCAGGTCAGTCAGTACCTCAAGGACCTTGCCGACCCGGCCGTTGCAGAAAAAGTCGGGCTGTTTGGCGAACGCTTGCTGACCCCCACCAGCACCACCCAGGTGCGTTACAGCTTTACCCTGCTGGAACGCACCGCCAACGGTTCACGGGTGCGGGTACAAACCGACAGTACCGACCAGCCGTTCGACATCAACGAAGGCAGCAAACTGGAACTGGGCTCTACCGCCAAACTGCGGGTGCTGACCAGCTACCTGGAGATCATTGCCGAGCTGCACGACAAGTACGCCAATACGCCCGCCGCCGACCTGAAAAAAGTCGAGGTCGCCGAACTGGACTTCATCACCCGCTGGGCCATCGACTACCTGATCCAGAACAAGGACCGCAACGTCACCGCGATGCTCGATGCCGCACTCAATCGCAAGTATTCGGCCAGCCCCGGCGAAGCCTTCTTCACCGGCGGCGGCATGCATGTGTTCAATAACTTCCGCAAGGAAGACAACAACCGCATTCCAACCCTCAAGGACGCCTTGCGCGAGTCGATCAACCTGCCGTTCATTCGCCTGATGCGTGACCTGGTGCGCTACAGCACCTATCAGGCACCGGGCAACAGCGCCAAACTGCTCAAAGACGATGCCGAGCCACGCCGTCAGGAGTACCTGGCGCGCTTCGCCGACAAAGAAGGCACCGATTACATGCGCAGGTTCTGGAAAAAGTACCAGCGCAAAACCTCGCAACAACGCCTGGACACCTTCCTCGACAGTTTGCGCGTCACGCCTATCCGCCTGGCGGCGGTCCACCGTTACCTGTTCCCCGAAGCCGACCAGGCCACGTTCAATGCCTTCGTTCGTGCTCACATGAAAAAGGAACTGGCAGACACCAAGCGCAAACCGACCAAACAGGACTCGGTCACCGACCAGCGTCTGGACGACCTGTACTACGCCTATGGCCCCGGCAAATTCGATTTGCCGGACCAAGGCTTCGTTGCCAAGGTCCACCCACTCGACCTCTGGCTGTTGGGCTATTTGCTCAACAACCCCAACGCCAGCTTCCAGGACGCCGCGCAAGCCAGCCAGTTCGAGCGCCAGGAGGTTTACAGCTGGCTGTTCAAGAGCCGCCACAAAGGCGCCCGTGACAGCCGCATCCGCACCCTGGTAGAGATCGAAGCCTTCCTCGATATCCATCAGCGCTGGAAGCGTGTCGGCTATCCGTTCGACCACCTGGTGCCTTCGCTGGCTACCGCCATCGGCAGTTCGGGTGATCGCCCGGCCGCCCTGGCCGAGTTGGTCGGGATTATTCAGAACGATGGTGTTCGCCTGCCGACGCTGCGCATCGATACCTTGCACTTTGCTGCCGACACCCCTTACGAGACGCGCCTGGCCGGTGACCCCGATCTGGGCCAGCGAGTGCTCTCGGTGGAAGTGGCGCGCGCGCTGCGCGGTGCACTGTCGCAGGTGGTCGATGCCGGTACCGCACGACGGGTGTCTGGCAGCTTCAAACTCAATGACGGCACGCCGATGGTGATGGGCGGCAAAACCGGCACCGGCGACAACCGCATCGAAAGCTGGGGCGCCGGTGGCCGCCTGCTTGGCTCGAAAGCGATCAACCGTACCGCGACCTTTGTGTTCTTCCTCGGCGATAACCACTTTGGCACCCTCACCGCCTTCGTACCGGGGCGTGCTGCCGAGTCGTTCAAGTTCACCTCGGCGTTGCCGGTGCAGGTGCTCAAGGGAATGGCACCGATCCTCACGCCTTACTTGCAACCGGGCAGCCACACCCTGTGCAAATCACCGCAAGTGGCGCAGCAGTAGTCCTCTGAAGCAACGCCCAGGCACTTATCCAGCGCCTGGGCGTTGCTTTGTCTGCAGTACCGTTCATCCCCTAACTGCGAATTATGAGAATTATTCTCACTCTCACCCTTGCACTAAGATATATCTTGAGTAATATCTAAAGACATCTCTAACGCAAACGGAGTCCTCCATGCGTGAACATCATCCTCACCGTGAACATGGCGAACGCCATGACGGTATCGAACGCCGCCACAGCCGCGAGCGTGGCGATCGCGGTCCGCGGGTCTTCGCCCCGGGCGATCTGAAATTGCTGCTGCTGTCGATGGTGGCCGAGCAGCCGCGCCACGGTTATGACCTGATTCGCCAGATTGAAAGCCTGTTCGGCGGCAACTACAGCCCAAGCCCGGGGGTGATCTACCCGACCCTGACGTTCCTGGAAGAAAGCGAATTGATCGTCGGCCAGGTCCACGGCAGCAAGAAGCTCTACAGCGTCACGGCTGCCGGGCTTGAATCGCTGGCCGAACAAGCGGTCGCCCTCGACGGCGTGCGCATGCGCATCGAAGTCAGCAAGCGCTCACTGTGCGGCCACGACCGCCCGCAGGAAATCCACGAAGCGGTACACAACCTGCGTCATGCCCTGCAGATGCACAGTGGCCGCTGGAACCCGGCAGAAATCGAGCGGGTGCGTACCTTGCTCAACAACACTGCCAAAGCCATCGTCGCAGGGCCTGCTGCGACCCCCACGGAGACTACCGAATGAGTGTCAGCGAAAACGCCACGATTCATCGCGTCAACCATGAGATCAAACATCGCCGCCTGGAGGTGCTGCGGGTCACCGAGCTGACCCCGCGCATGCGCCGTATCACCCTTGGCGGGCCACAACTGCAAGGCTTCACCAGCGTCGGTAGCGACGATCACATCAAACTGCTGTTCGCCTGCTCGGCAGAAGAACAGGCGGCATTGGATAACCTCGACTTCAGCCGCGACGGCGTGCGCCCCACCATGCGCGAATACACCCCGCGGCGCATTGACCTGGCAGCGGGTGAGCTGGACATCGACTTCGTCCTGCACGGTGATGGCCCGGCGTCGACCTGGGCGGCCCAGGCAGCAGTCGGCCAGGTGCTTAACATTGCCGGTCCGCGCAGCTCGATGGTGGTGCCGGACATCTTCGACAGCTATGTACTGATCGGTGACGAGACTGCCATCCCGGCCATTGCCCGGCGCCTGGAAGAACTGCCCGGCAGCCGCAAGGTCCTGGCCGTCATCGAGATTGAAGATGCGCAGGAGCAGCAGCCTTTGCACAGCCAGGCGCAACTGGAGGTGATCTGGGTCCAGCGCCACCAGCAGCACCTGCTGAACGTGGTCAAAGGCCTGACGTTGCCTGAAGGCCGACTGTACGCCTGGGTGGCACTGGAAAAAGCCCTGACCCGCGCAACCAAGCGTCTGTTGATCGACGAAAAAGGTCTGAAAGAGGAGCAGATCAAGGCTGCTGCGTACTGGCGCCTCGACCCGCACGACGACGCGTAACCGGCACCCTCAGGGTTGCGTCCTGGCCTTGGCCAGGCGCCCGCCCTGCCAGCGATCCAGGCCTAACAGCAACAGGCTGATGACAATAAAGCCAAGCAAAATCGCCAGCGCGTTGAGCAGGACCTGCGCATACCCCAACCTGGCCACATCAATGAACGGATAGGGATACACCCCTATCGACTGTCCGCGCATCAACGCCAAGGCAAAGTACCCCAGCGGATACAGCAACCAGGCCAACAGATGCTTGAGGCGCAAACTGCCCTTCTCTACACAACACCACCAGTAACCCACGAACACCAGCGGCATGACGTCGTGCAGCAGTTCGTCAGCCAGCCACTGCCAGCCTTGTGGTTGCCACAGGTGACGTAACAGCAGGCTGTAGGCCAACGCGACCAGCACGATGCTGGCGGCAATAGCCGAGCTGACTGGCGCAGACAAAAACCAGCGCTGTGCCGCAGACGGCCTGCCAAAGGCCGCTTGAGTGAGTACGACTGCAACCAGGGTATTGGTCAGCACGGTGAAGAAACTGAAAAAATTGATCAGGCCGCCGATCAGGCTGGCCTGCTCCTGCCAACGCGCCAACAACACCAGATAGAGTTGGATCGCCAGAGCGCTCCAACCCAGGCAGGCGGCCAGGCCGATCACGACCTCGCGCTGGCGCATCAATCAACGGCCGCGTTGCAACTTCAAGTACAAGCGCTCGACCTTCTCTCGCGCCCACGGCGTACGGCGCAAGAACGTCAGGCTCGATTTGATGCTCGGGTCGCTCTTGAAGCAACGGATGTCGATGCGTTCGGCCAGCCCTTCCCATTGGTAGTGCGCCACCAGGGCGTTGAGGATCTGCTCCAGGGTCGCGCCATGCAGCGGATTGGGGTTGGCGGTAGACATGCCTGTGCTCCAGCGAATCAAAGATGCGCACCTTAACAAACATTCTAGTGCTGTAGGAGCGGGCTTGCCCCGCGATAGCGACGCACCTGACACACCGCAATCGCGGGGCAAGCCCGCTCCTACCAAAATGCAAATGAAACGTTATATTATATCGAAAACACCTCACCCCTAAGGAACCCCATGCGTCGCTTGCCCCTCGCCGCCGCTCTCTACCTCGCTACCCCGCTGAGCCAGGCCGTAGAACTGGACCCGCAAATCGTCACCGCCAACCCGCTGGGCAACAGCGAACTGGCCTCCGCTACTACAGTGCTGGAAGGCGATGACCTGACCCTGCAACAAAAAGGCAGCCTCGGCCAAACGCTGAGCAACCAGCCCGGTGTGGCGTCCACTTGGTTTGGCCCCGGCGCCAGCCGCCCGGTAATTCGCGGCCTGGACGGCGACCGTATTCGCATTCTGCGCAATGGCGTTGGCGCCCTGGATGCCTCGTCACTGTCCTACGATCACGCCGTACCGCTGGACCCAGCCACCGTAGACCGCATCGAAATTGTCCGTGGCCCGGCGGCTTTGCTGTATGGCGGCAACGCCATTGGCGGGGTGGTCAACAGTTTCGATAACCGCATTCCCAGTTCACCGGTCGACGGTATTCACGGCGCCGGTGAGCTGCGTTACGGCGGCGCCGACACGACCCGCAGCAGTGCGGGCAAACTCGAGGCCGGTGATGGCCGTTTCGCCTTGCATGTGGACGCCAACAGCCGTCAGTTCAACGACCTGCGCATTCCCGGCTACGCCCGCAGTTCCAAGGTCCGCGACACCGACGAGCCGGGCAGCCGGCATACGCTGGAAAACAGCGATGGCCGCCAGCATGGCGGTGCGGTCGGTGGTGCCTATCATTGGGATCATGGTTACACCGGGCTGTCGTACAGCCGCTACGATTCGAACTATGGCTCGGTGGCTGAGCCGGGTGTGCGCCTGGACATGCAACAGGATCACTACGGCTTCGCCTCGGAACTGCGCGATCTCGATGGCCCGTTCAGCGCGCTGAAGTTCGATGTCGGCTACACCGACTACCAGCACCGCGAACTGGAAGGTGGCGAGGTACATACCACGTTCAAGAACAAGGGCTACGAAGCACGGGTTGAAGCGCGCCATCAGCCCTGGGGCGCAGTGGAAGGTGTGATTGGCGTTCAGGCCAGCCGCAACGAATTCTCGGCCCTCGGTGAAGAAGCCTTTGTGCCGCAATCCGATACCAACAGCCTGGCGCTGTTCATGCTCGAACAATGGCAAGCCAGCGAACGCCTCAATCTGAGTCTGGGTGGCCGACTGGAGCACACCCGCATCAACCCCGACAGCCAGGGCAGTGAGCGTTTTGCCCAGGCCGACAGCGCCAGCAGCTTCACCGCCACCAGCCTGTCTTCTGGCGCGGTGTATGAGCTGACGCCGATCTGGTCGCTGGCTGCAACCCTGGGCTACACCGAGCGCGCACCGACCTTCTACGAGCTGTATGCCAATGGCGCGCACGTCGCCACCGGCACCTATGAAGTCGGCGATCCGAACCTGAGCAAAGAAAAAGCCATCTCCAGTGACCTGGCCCTGCGCTTTGACAACGGCGTACACAAAGGCAGCGTCGGGGTGTTCTACAGCCATTTCCGCAACTACATCGGCCTGCTGGCCAGTGGCAACTTGCGCGAGGGGCATGATCACAACCATGGCCATGAAGACCACGACCACGATCACGATCATGATCATGACCACGGCGCCGAGGTACCCGAGTATGTGTACAAGGGGGTGCGAGCCCGCTTCTATGGCATCGAGGCTCAGGACCGCTGGCAATTGGTGCAGAACCATTTGGGTAGTTTTGCCCTGGAGCTGTCTGGCGACTACACCCGGGCGAAAAACCTCGACTCCGGCGAAGACCTGCCACGCATTGCCCCGCTGCGCCTGAACAGCGGCCTGTTGTGGGAACTGGAGCGTTGGCAGGCGCGGATCGACGTGCAACATGCCAGTGCCCAGCACCACAAGCCGGCCAACGAAACCAGCACCGACGGCTACACCACCCTGGGCGCCAGCCTCGGTTATCGCTTTGACATCGGGCAGAGTCAGTGGCTGGCGTTTGTCCGGGGTGAAAACCTGACGGACCAGACTGTGCGCTACGCCAGCTCGATCCTGCGCGACATCGCCCCGGCGCCGGGGCGCAGTGTAGAAGTAGGCCTGCGCACCACCTTCTAACCTCCAGTAGGAGCGGGCTTGCCCCGCGATCGCGGTGTACCAGATACACCGCAATCGCGGGGCAAGCCCGCGCCTACGGACTGTTACCGATCCGGCAACGGTCCCTCTTATTGATTTGACTTTTTTTATTACAAATTCACCTATATCCTCTGCGCCGCAAGCTGAACCGCTTCAGTTATCCATCCCTAAAGCCTTTTCGCCGAAGTTCCTCAGGATCCGGCGCGCTTGCCGTTTTTCAATAATCAAAAGATAGCGCTATCTCATGCCTCAGATTCATCGTTCTCGCCTATTCCCCGCCCTGTTGGCCTTCACTTGCCTGGCCCCCAGCGCCCAAGCCGCCGCGCCCTTTGCCAGCGACTCCCCCTGGATGCTCGGCGACTGGGGTGGTACGCGCAGCGGACTGGCCGAGCGCGGCTACGACTTCACCCTCGGCTACACCGGCGAAATGGGTGCCAACCTGCACGGCGGGTATGACGACGACGAAACTGCGCGCTACAGCGGCCAGTTCGCGCTCGGCACACACCTGGACCTGCAAAAAATTCTTGGCTGGCACGACGCTGAGTTCCAGCTCACCGTGACCGAGCGCCACGGTGACAACATCAGCAACGACCGGATCAACGACCCACGGGTCGGCGGTTTTACCTCGGCGCAGGAAGTCTGGGGCCGCGGCCAAACCTGGCGGCTGACCCAGATGTGGATCAAGCAGAAGTACTTCGACGGTGCCCTGGATGTGAAATTCGGCCGCTTCGGTCAGGGTGAAGACTTCAACAGCTTCCCCTGCGACTTCCAGAACCTGGCGTTCTGCGGATCCCAGGTGGGCAACTGGGCCGGTGACATCTGGTACAACTGGCCCGTCAGCCAGTGGGCCCTGCGGGTCAAATACAACCTCACACCCGAGCTGTATGCGCAAATCGGCGCTTTCGAGCAAAACCCTTCGAACCTGGACCGTGACAACGGCTTCAAGCTCAGCGGCAGCGGCACCCAGGGTGCCGTGATACCCGTCGAGTTGGTCTGGAGCCCGGCGCTCAATGGCCTGAAAGGGGAATATCGCGCGGGTTACTACTACAGTAATGCCAACGCAACCGACGTTTACAAAGACAGCAACGACCAACCGGCAGCGCTGAGCGGCCAGGCTTATCGCAGCAGTTCGAGCAAACATGGTTTCTGGCTCGGCGCCCAGCAGCAGGTTACGTCGCAGGCTTCCGACCACTCCCGTGGCCTGAGTGTGTTCGCCAACGCCACGGTGCACGACAAGAAGACCAATGCCATCGACAACTATGTTTCGGCAGGTGTGGTGTACAAGGGGCCCTTCGACGCCCGCGCGCAGGACGATATCGGCTTCGCCCTGGCCCGCGTGCACGTCAACCCTGCCTATCGCAAGAACGCCAAAGCGCTCAATCAGGCCAACGGCGTCAGCGACTACAACGATCCCCTGTTCCGTCCGATCCAGGACACCGAGTACAGCGCCGAGCTGTATTACGGCATTCACCTGGCGGACTGGCTGACCGTGCGCCCGAACCTGCAGTACATCCGCCACCCCGGTGGCGTGAGCCAGGTCGACGACGCGCTGATCGGCGGGATCAAGATTCAGAGCAGTTTTTAATCACCCCTTCCACCTTACGGAGAACATACGATGAGCACAGAAGGTGCCTTGAGTAGAACCCGCTGGCTGCCGCGCCTGATTGGCGTGCTGTTGCTGCTGATGGGCTTGGCCCTACTGGCGGGCGGCATCAAGTTGAGCCAGCTCGGCGGCTCGCTGTATTACCTGATTGCCGGTATCGGCTTCGCCCTGTCCGGCATCCTCCTGATTGCCCTGCGTCGCCATGGCCTGGGCCTGTACGGCTTGGTGTTGCTGGGCAGCACCCTGTGGGCGCTGTGGGAAGTCGGCCTGGACTGGTGGCAACTGGTGCCACGTCTGGCGCTGTGGTTCGCCCTCGGTGTGGTCCTGCTGCTGCCTTGGGCGCGTCGCCCGCTGCTGGGCAACCCGTCGAAAATCAACCCGGCGCTGCTCAGCCTGGCCGTGGTCCTGTCGGGTGCCACCGCCGTGGCCAGCCAATTCACTCACCCGGGTGAAATCAAAGGCAAGCTGGGTCGCGACAGCACCGGCCTGAGCAGCACCGCGCCGCAGATGCCCGATGGCGAGTGGCAAGCCTACGGTCGTACCGAATTCGGCGACCGCTATTCGCCGCTGCGCCAGATCACCCCGGACAACGTGCATAAACTGCAGGAAGCCTGGCGTATCCGTACCGGTGACCTGCCGACCGACAACGACCCGGTCGAGCTGACCAACCAGAACACCCCGCTCAAGGTCAACGGCATGCTCTATGCCTGCACCGCGCACAGCAAAGTGCTGGCCCTGGACCCGGACACCGGCGCCGAAATCTGGCGTTTCGACCCGCAGATCAAAAGCCCGACCGGCTTCAAGGGCTTTGCCCACATGACCTGCCGCGGTGTCTCGTACTACGACGAGAACAACTACCTCAGCGTCGACGGCAGCCCGGCACCGAAAATCTCCGACGCCGGCCAGATCGTCGCCCGCGCCTGCCCGCGCCGCCTCTACCTGCCTACTGCCGATGCGCGTCTGATTGCCCTGAACGCCGACACCGGCAAGGTCTGTGAAGGTTTCGGCAACCAGGGTGTGATCGACCTGACCACAGGTATCGGCCCGTTCACGGCCGGCGGTTACTACTCCACTTCACCTGCAGCGATTACCCGCGAACTGGTGATCATCGGCGGCCATGTTACCGATAACGAGTCGACCAACGAGCCGTCCGGGGTGATCCGCGCCTATGACGTACACGATGGCCGCCTGGTATGGAACTGGGACAGCAACAACCCGGACGACACCGCACCACTGGCGCCAGGCAAGACCTACAGCCGCAACTCGGCGAACATGTGGTCGCTGGCCAGTGTCGATGAAAAACTCGGCATGGTCTTCCTGCCGCTGGGCAACCAGACTCCGGACCAGTGGGGCGCCGACCGCACCCCGGGCGCCGAGAAGTTCAGCGCGGGCATCGTTGCCCTCGACCTGACCAATGGCAAAGTGCGCTGGAACTACCAGTTCACCCACCACGACCTGTGGGACATGGACGTCGGCAGCCAGCCGACCCTGCTCGACCTGAAAACCGCTGACGGCGTGAAACCGGCGCTGATCGCCCCGACCAAACAGGGCAGCCTGTACGTGCTCGACCGTCGTGACGGCACGCCGATCGTGCCGATCCGCGAAATCCCGGCCCCGCAAGGCGCCGTTGAAGGCGACCACACGGCCCCGACCCAGGCCCGCTCCGACCTCAACCTGCTCGGCCCGGACCTGACCGAACAAGCCATGTGGGGCGCCAGCCCGTTCGACCAGATGCTCTGCCGCATCCAGTTCCGCGAGCTGCGCTATGAAGGCCAGTACACCCCGCCGTCGCTGCAGGGCAGCCTGGTGTACCCAGGTAACGTCGGTGTCTTCAACTGGGGCAGCGTCTCGGTCGATCCGGTGCGGCAAATGCTGTTCACCTCGCCGAACTACATGGCCTTCGTCTCGAAGATGGTACCGCGCGCAGAAGTGGCGGCGGGCAGCAAGCGCGAGAGTGAGACCAGCGGCGTGCAACCCAACACCGGTGCGCCGTATGCGGTGATCATGCACCCGTTCATGTCGCCGCTGGGCGTGCCCTGCCAGGCCCCGGCCTGGGGCTATGTGGCCGGTATCGACCTGACCACCAACCAGGTGGTGTGGAAACACAAGAACGGCACCAGCCGCGACAGTTCGCCGATTCCGATCGGCCTGCCGATTGGCGTACCGAGCATGGGTGGCTCGATCGTCACCGCGGGTGGCCTGGGTTTCCTCAGTGGCACCCTGGATCAGTACCTGCGTGCTTACGACAGCAACACCGGCAAAGAGCTGTGGAAATCGCGCCTGCCAGCAGGTGGCCAGGCCACGCCGATGACCTACACCGGCAAGGACGGCAAGCAGTACGTGCTGGTTACCGCCGGTGGCCATGGTTCGCTGGGAACCAAAATGGGCGATTACGTAATCGCTTACAAATTGGCTGAGTAAATTCATCGCGGGGCAAGCCCGCTCCTACAGGCGTTTGTAGGAGCGGGCTTGCCCCGCGATCTGCCCAACCATTGAAACCACCAGAAAGCCGCCCCATCTAAGCACCATAGTCATTTGCACAGGTGCCCCATGAGCGATCAGCAGGATCTACCCGAACATCCCGAGGACCACGCCGAAGTCGAGCACCCTGAAGCTTCCCGACACACCGGCCATCATCTCGCCCTGCCCGGCCAGCAACTGCCGGACAAGGTTTATGTCATCCCGATTCACAACCGCCCGTTCTTCCCGGCGCAAGTGCTGCCGGTCATCGTTAACGAAGAACCCTGGGCCGAAACCCTGGATCTGGTAGCCAAAACCCCGCACCACTCCCTGGCGCTGTTCTTCATGGACACCCCGCCCGAAGATCACCGCCATTTCGACACCTCGGCCTTGCCGCTGTACGGCACCCTGGTCAAGGTTCACCACGCCAGCCGCGAAAACGGCAAGCTGCAGTTTGTCGCCCAGGGCCTGACCCGAGTGCGCATCCGTACCTGGCTCAAACACCATCGCCCGCCTTACCTGGTGGAGGTCGAATACCCGCACCAGCCGAGCGAGCCGACCGATGAGGTCAAGGCCTATGGCATGGCCCTGATCAACGCGATCAAGGAACTGTTGCCGCTCAACCCGCTGTACAGCGAAGAACTGAAGAACTACCTCAACCGCTTCAGTCCCAACGATCCGTCACCTCTGACCGACTTCGCCGCAGCACTGACCTCGGCCACCGGCAATCAGCTGCAAGAAGTGCTCGACTGTGTGCCCATGCTCAAGCGCATGGAGAAAGTCCTGCCGATGCTGCGCAAAGAGGTCGAAGTCGCTCACCTGCAAAATGAAATCTCCGCCGAGGTGAACCGCCAGATCGGTGAGCATCAGCGCGAGTTCTTCCTCAAGGAACAGCTCAAGGTCATCCAGCAGGAACTGGGGCTGACCAAAGACGATCGCAGCGCCGACCTGGAGCAGTTCCAACAGCGCCTGGAAGGCAAAACCCTGCCGGCCGCGACGAAAAAGCGTATCGACGAAGAAATGGGCAAACTGGCGATTCTGGAAACCGGCTCACCGGAATACGCCGTCACCCGCAACTACCTGGACTGGGCCACCGCCCTGCCCTGGGGCGTCTACGGCAAGGACAAGCTCGACCTCAAGCACGCACGCAAGGTCCTCGACCAGCACCATGCCGGGCTCGACGACATCAAGGACCGGATTCTTGAGTTCCTCGCTATCGGCGCCTGGAAAGGCGAGATCAGCGGTTCGATTGTGTTGCTGGTCGGCCCGCCTGGGGTGGGTAAAACCAGTATCGGCAAGTCCATCGCCCAGTCCCTGGGGCGTCCGTTCTATCGCTTCAGTGTTGGCGGTATGCGTGACGAGGCGGAAATCAAAGGCCACCGGCGCACCTACATCGGCGCCCAGCCCGGCAAACTGGTACAAGCACTCAAAGACGTCGAAGTGATGAACCCGGTGATCATGCTCGACGAGATCGACAAAATGGGCCAGAGCTACCAAGGCGACCCCGCCTCGGCCTTGCTGGAAACCCTCGACCCCGAGCAGAACGTCGACTTCCTCGACCATTACCTGGACCTGCGCCTGGACCTGTCGAAAGTGCTGTTCGTGTGCACCGCCAACACCCTCGACTCGATCCCCGGGCCGTTGCTCGACCGTATGGAAGTGATTCGCCTGTCCGGCTACATCACTGAAGAAAAACTCGCCATCGCCAAGCGTCACCTGTGGCCAAAACAGCTGGAAAAAGCCGGGGTTGCCAAGTCCAGCCTGAGTATCAGCGATGGCGCACTGCGCACCGTGATCGAAGGCTATGCGCGTGAAGCCGGTGTGCGCCAGTTGGAAAAGCAACTGGGCAAACTGGTGCGCAAGGCGGTGATGCAACTGCTGGAAAACCCCGAGGCGAAAATCAAGATCGGCACCAAGGATCTGGAAGCTTCGCTGGGCATGCCGGTGTTCCGCAGTGAACAGGTGCTGTCGGGCAAAGGCGTGATCACCGGCCTTGCCTGGACCAGCATGGGCGGCGCCACCCTGCCGATCGAAGCCACGCGCATTCACACCCTCAACCGCGGTTTCAAACTGACCGGGCAACTGGGCGATGTAATGAAGGAGTCGGCCGAAATCGCCTACAGCTATGTCAGTGCCAACCTCAAGAAGTACGGAGGCGAACCGGCATTCTTCAACGAAGCCTTTATCCACCTGCATGTGCCCGAAGGCGCCACCCCGAAAGATGGCCCAAGTGCCGGGATCACCATGGCCAGCGCCCTGCTGTCCCTGGCCCGCGACCAGGCACCGAAGAAAGGCGTGGCGATGACCGGCGAACTGACCCTGACCGGGCAAGTGCTGCCCATTGGCGGGGTGCGAGAGAAGGTGATTGCTGCACGGCGGCAGAAGATCTTCGAACTGATCTTGCCGGAAGCCAACCGCGGCGACTTCGAAGAGCTGCCTGACTACCTCAAGGAAGGCCTGAGCGTGCATTTCGCCAAACGCTTTGGTGATGTGGCAAAGGTACTGTTCGGCTGAGATCGCTTGAACCTGTATGCGGGCCGGCAAAGCTCGCATCAGGTTTATCTCAACCTGGCGAACCCTTTCATGCCGCAGACAACTGCAACGAAGACAGTTTGTCTGTCATCTGCTTGGTACTTTGCTCGATGTCACGCCACAACCCGAGAAACTGGCTGAAGTAAATCGCGAAAAACGCCAACTGCTGCTGGCTGGTGATTTCCTGAATTTTATCCTGCGAAGCGTCGATGTAACTATCAAAGCTCTGCCAGGCCGAATGAAAATGTGAAGAAGCCGTCAGCACCTCTCTGAGCATTTGTTCCAGCGTCCGTAGCGGATCTGACAGCTCGGCAATGCGCGTTTTCAATGCTATTTTCGCCATTGTGGTAGTGCTGAAATCTTTGCTCGTCGGCCCTCTGAGCTTGTCCAGCGCCTGCAGGATTTTCACTGCCGCAGGCACCAATTGCGTCCTGGCGTCATCGCGAAACCCCGTGCATTCATCGCGCACATGCTCGACCTGCCTGTCATACTCGGACACCAAGCGCTTGAGCGCGATCACCTGCTTGGGCAAGGTTGAAATGATCTGCTTATCTTCCGGGCTGAGCGGGGTCAATGTATCAACTAACAGTTCATCCCAGGCTTCTCGTCGTTTACCCAATGCTTTGGTTTTTGAGCATACTTCTAGAATGACGGGGCCGATCATACTTATTTTTCCGGCAGTCTCGGTCAACGCCATTGCCAGTTGCAGATTTTTTGCGAAGAGCGGCTGCCAACGGTTGGCGTGCGCCTTCACGTTACGAATAAAAGAAAGAATATTATCCGGACTTAGCTGGGGGCTGCTCGACATCACGCCAATCAACACTATTATTTCAACTTTCCCTGCAGCTGAACCCAACCAGCGCAGCAAATCCTGAGTTGACTGCGGTAATTTGCGTACAGCACATACATACTGGTTCAGGCTGCTTATATGCGCAGATGACAAGGTCATTGCCCCTGTATCCAGGCTTTCATCCATCAGTTTCAAAAAATCTCCTGGCAGACCTGAAGAACACACTTGCCAGTTAGCATCCACGTACACGACCATATTTATTCAACCTAATGCTTTTTTATTACATCCACCACACTAGAAAAAAAACCAATCCCGGGCACCGGCAAGCAAGCCGACACCCGAGAGACATTAGAATGCTTCGCGATAGACGCTAACGATATGCTGTGCGTATTCGACCAAGCCCAGCAACAGCCTGATCAACGCCTGAACATGTTCTACATCATTCAGCGAAATAGCACCTAGCTTGTTACGTTCATTTTTAATTTGAATATAGATTTTACTTTTCTCAGCCAGCCATTCTGCACGCATAGCAACCAACGGCAGATAGGCTTCAAGCGCCTCGATATTGCTGCGTGCCTGGCGTTCGAGTTGTTGCTGTTCGCGCTGCTGGACGACCATGTCCTGCACATGAGCCTGCAGTGCACGACGCTGATCTTGGAGCTGTGAATAGCGCAGTCCATCCTGTAGACCGCCAAGGATTTTATTCACTGCCTCCAGGGCTTGTTCGATCGCAATGGCCGCGCCTGCGGTAGTGGCGCCTTGAGTCACCAGCCCCTGAATTTGCTCAACGCTTGGCAGTTGGCCTTCGAACTGGCTTTCAATGCCATTTGCCTCAAGCACCGCAATCGCTTTTTCCAGCTCTGCCAGTTCATTTCGCTTACTGGCCAGCGTGCTGTCGAGCAGTTGCAAGGCGTTGTTCAAGCGTTCATGAGTCTGCGCATAATTAACGCGGTCGCGCTCCACGTCATAAACCGGGAGGCTGGCAATCGACGTTGTAGAGTCCTCGACACTCACTAGCAGTACATCCAGTTTTTTACCAATAACGCCTGCGGCGCGCTGGACCTCTTCAAAGTAAAAGTCCCTCTCATCTTGATCGATCGCTGCCCCCTGAAGTGCACTAAGTGACTCTTCCACACGTTCAGACTTGATGCTGGTAGCGAGGTCTCCGGCAAGTTTTGAAAAGTCGTCAAAATACTTAACAAATCCTTTGTAATGCCGTTCTATCGAGGTATGCAGCAGCGGTAAAAACTCAAAGGTATTCTTTTCCCAGAACGCAGCATATGCACTGGCTGCAGCCAGAACTTTAGTCATATCAGGTTTTTGCAAAGCCGTATTAAGCACAGCAACATTGTCATTCATTTCCTGCCCCTCATTTTGCTGCGATAGTGTCGTCAAATACTTTATTCATGTGCTTGGCGAACCTTTCAATATCGCCCCACTGACTGATAAAGCGCTTGAAAAATATTGCAAACTTAAATAACTGCTGATTCGACTCAATTCGACCGAGTTGCTCAATCGAAGCATCAATATAATTACCAATAAGCGCCCAGGCAGAGTGCAAGTGAGCGGAAGCCGTTACAACATCACGCAGCCGTGTTTCCATTTGCCCCATCTGCGTACTCAATTCTTCCACCAGTCCCTCCAACCTGACGGCGGCTTTCAGTTGCTGGCTTACCTCACGGCGGCGCTGCTGATACTCATTGCGGCGTTTGCGGGCTTTCTCTGCCTTTGAACCATAAATTGATCCGGTAATCACAACACCCAACACGCCGGCTGCCAGACCACTCAACGCCGCTTTGACATACTGGTCATACTCGGCTTCAAGCCTGGTAATTTCCTTGTCGATCTCTGCCAGATCGTCACGCAGCTCCTGTGTCAGGCCACTGGCTTGCTGTCGCTTGATGGCTTCGGTTTTCTTCACAACCGAAGGGATCAGCGATTCACGCGCCTGATCGCGAAACTGTTTGGCCTCATCACCAACGGTCTGTACGCGTTCAGCAAACCTATCTACGTCACCACGCAGCACTTGCAGGTAATCGACAAGATTCAGGACGGTATGCTTATCGTCTGCACCCAGGCTGATGGGCTGCTCGAAATGAATGGTCTCCCATACCTCCTTCTTCTTGCCCAGTGTCTTGGTCGCTTCGAGAAGCTGCAGCACCTCGTTACCCGTGGTATTGATGCTGTTGGCATGAGTAGCCAACTGAAAACCAAGTGTTTTGCTGTTATCGGACAGTGACGTCCAACGATGCCCATGTTCCTGCAAGCGGCGATGCATTTCAGCCATTCTGGCTGGCATCAAGTCCGGTTCGGCGATGGTGGAATAGCCTAACCAATGAATGACTTCCGCTTGTTCAACAGGCAGGCTGAACACGTGATTGGCGTACTGGTTTAGGGTGACGATATGTTCGCGCGTCAGGGTCAAGCCGCCTTCATTCGGGCCATCACGCTGAGCCATCCCCTGAATCAGAGCCTTTGGTAGATCTTCAGCCTCGCTCTGCAATGTTTCAAAATCAGTTTGTGTATCATTCATGCTCACGTCCCTCCAGATAGGCCAGAACGGCCCGGGACCTTCAAACTAATAGCGCTGGGTTTTGCCCTGCAGAGGGCAGGTTTTCCTGAAAGCCGATCCCCACCTGAACCACTGGATTGTCGATGAACATCAACTACAAGTTGTTAGCCCTAGGCTTGCCCCTTCTGGCCGCGTGTTCACAAACCCCAGAACGCCCGGAAAACCTGGTCCTGGAAAAACTCAGCCAATGCCCTGTGCGCCTGGAAACCGGCCAAACCCTGACCTTGACCCTGCCCAGCAACCCCAGCACTGGGTATCGTTGGCTGGTGCAGAATCCGGCGGCAGGCGTTCTGCGTAGCCTGGGGCCAGAGGTGTACAGCCATCCGGAGGACGCTGGGGTAGTGGGCAGCGCCGGTCAATCGGTGTGGCGCTTCCAGGCGCAGGCCGCAGGTGAAGGGCATTTGCTATTGGTGTACCAACAACCCTGGGCCCCGGAAGTACGCCCGGTGCAGACCTTCGACTGTGTGATCAGCGTGAAGTAACTGCGCTGGTCAGCCAAACCATGCATCTACTGAGCGGTTTGGCTAAAATGCCCGCCTTTTACTGCCCAACGCCTGGACTGCCCCGTGAGCAAAGAACCCGATCGCCTATTCGCCCAGCCGCTTGGCCAGGTGCCCGACTTCGCCTTCAACGAAGACGTGGTGCGGGTGTTTCCGGACATGATCAAGCGCTCGGTGCCCGGTTACCCGACCATTGTCGAAAACCTCGGTGTACTGGCAGCTCAGTTTGCACAGCCCAACACCGCCCTGTATGACCTCGGCAGCTCGCTGGGCGCCGTGACCCAAGCCCTGCGCCGCCATGTGCGCAGCGACGGTTGCCGGGTGATTGCCGTCGACAACTCGGCAGCCATGGTCGAGCGCTGCCGGCAATACCTCACGGCCCAGGACTCGATGTTCCAGGAGCTGCTGCCGGTCGAGGTGATCGAAGGCGATATCCTCGCCCTGGATTTCCAGCCGGCCTCGGTGGTGGCGATGAACTTCACCTTACAGTTCATCGCCCCCGAACAGCGCCAGCAATTGCTCGCTCGCATCCGTGCATCGTTGTTGCCCGGTGGCGCGCTGATCCTCTCGGAGAAACTGCGTTTCAACGACCCCGAAGAACACGCACTGCTCACTGACCTGCACGTTACCTTCAAACGCGCCAATGGCTACAGCGAACTGGAAATTGCCCAGAAGCGCAGCGCCATCGAAAACGTGATGAAGCCCGACAGCCTTGAAGAACACCGCGAGCGCCTGCTGGCCGCTGGTTTCTCAAAAGTCGCGCCGTGGTTCCAATGCCTTAACTTTGCCTCGTTGATTGCCCTGCCATGATTGATCTTTCCCCTCTGGTCCGCCGCCTGGCGGGCACTCCCCTGGCGCAATGGTCGCAAGGCCTGCAAGCGCAACTCGACGCGAAAATGGAGAAAGGTCACGGTGACCTGGAGCGTTGGCAGAATGCCCTCGACGCGCTGCCCGCCCTGCTCCCCAGCCAGATCGATCTGGTCAATGGCCTGAACCTTGATTGCGACTGCGACCAGGACACCCGCGAGCGCATGCGCCAGGCGCTGATGGGCTTGTCGCCCTGGCGCAAGGGCCCGTTCGATCTGTTCGGCGTGCACGTCGATACCGAATGGCGTTCAGACTGGAAATGGTCACGGGTCGCCCCGCACCTGGACCTCAAGGGCAAGCGCATTCTCGATGTCGGCTGCGGCAACGGCTACTACCAGTGGCGCATGCTCGGTGCCGGTGCCGACAGCGTAATTGGTGTCGACCCCAACTGGCTGTTCTTCTGCCAGTTCCAGGCCGTGCAGCGCTACCTGCCGGAGCTGCCGGCCTGGCACCTGCCCTTCGCCCTGGAAGACCTGCCGGCCAACCTTGAAGGCTTCGACACAGTGTTTTCCATGGGCGTGTTCTACCACCGCCGCTCGCCGATCGAGCACCTGCTGGCGCTCAAGGATTGCCTGGTCAAAGGCGGTGAACTGGTGCTGGAAACCCTGGTTGTAGAAGGCGACGAACATCAGGTGCTGGTCCCTGAAGACCGCTATGCACAGATGCGCAATGTCTGGTTCCTGCCGTCGGTACCGGCGCTGGAGCGTTGGCTGCGGCGTGCCGGCTTCAGTGATGTGCGTTGCGTCGATGTCAGTGTCACCAGCGTTGAAGAGCAGCGCAGCACCGAGTGGATGCGTTATCAGTCGCTCAGCGACTTCCTCGACCCGAACGACCACAGCCGTACCATCGAAGGGCTGCCAGCGCCGCGGCGTGCGGTGTTGGTAGCACGCAAATAGCCATCGCGGGGCAAGCCCGCTCCCACCGGCAGGGCCGGATGCAGGGGCCAGTGGTGCCACCACAGCAATTGGATAATTGCCCACAGCCCTCAAAGCCAATCCGTGAAGAGCCCAAAAAAAAGGCGCCCATCTGGGCGCCGAAAATTCACCTTTACCAAAGGAGCGGGGAGCTACCAAGGTGAATGGAGCTACTCTTTAGCCACCTGCTGCTGAGCATCACTGCGCTTCTGCGCCTCGGAAGTAGCAACCGCCTGATCTTTCTTGCCGTGGATCTGCTCCTGGCTCAGGCGAAACTTCTCCCAGAACTGTTTCGAACGCTCCGAGCCGCCTTCAGCCAGCGCGGCACCGCTTCCCAGGGCCAGAACACCCATCAACACATACTTGATCAGGCTCATGTTGCTCACCTCGTGATTGAATTTCAGTACAGTTCAATCTTACGTAGGCCAAGCTAACGACAAGGTGAGGCGGACATTACAGTGTTGCAAGAAAGGCCCTACAGCAGGGTCAGCGGGTACTCGACAATCAGACGCACCTCGTCCAGGTCAGACTCAAACGCCGTCGCCCGCGTCGTGGCCTGACGCACGCGCAACGACAGGTCTTTGAAGGTCCCCTCCTGCACCACATACTTCGCCTCGATATCCCGCTCCCAGCGCTTCTGATCGGTCAGCGGGTTGCCCGCGTCGTCACGGCGCATGTACACCGAGTTGGCGTCGGAATAATCAATGTCACTGCCGCGCCCGTATCGGGTCATGAAGGTCAGCCCCGGCACGCCATAGCTGGCCATGTTCAGGTCATAGCGCAGCATCCACGAACGCTCCTTGGGCGAGTTGAAGTCGCTGTACTGGATCGAGTTGTCGAGGTAGATCGAATCGGCCTGACGCAGGTAGTCAAAATCGTTGTCACCCTGGTTGCGCTGGTGCGACAAGGCCAGGGTGTGGGCGCCGTAGGTGAAGCCGACCCGCGCACTCCAGATATCGGTGTCGAAGCTGTCCAGCAGTTGCTTGCCCTGGTCTTTGGCCTTGTAGTAGTTGAAGCTGGTGAAGGCACTGAGCTGTTCGGAAATCGGATACTGGTAGCTGACCCCGGCGTAATACTGGTCCCAGGCATCTTTCAGGCGGCTGCTGTAGAGGCTCAGGCTCAGGTTATCAGTGGCCTGGTAATCGCCCCCGAAGTAACCCAGCCAGGGCGAGTCGACCGGGCCGGCATAAAAGGTCTCAAAGCCATCGCGGTTGTTGCTCGACAGTGGCTGGCTCATCGCATGCAGGCGACCGCCCTGCACCGTCAGGCCTTCCAGCGTGGTGTTCTCAAGGGTCCAGCCGCTGAAGCTTTCCGGTAGTAAGCGCGAGTCGCCAAAGTGCACCACAGGGGTGGTGGGGAACACATCGCCGACTTTGATTTCGGTGTCGAACAGGCGCGCCTTGACGGCGCCACCGAGCTTGCTGAAGTTATTGGCGGTGTGCCCCTCACTGTCGACCGGGAGCATATCGAACGAACTGCGCCCGCCACTGCGGCCGTCACCGCTGTCGAGCTGCAGCGCCAGCATGGCATGGGCGTCCAGGCCGAAGCCGACGGTGCCCTGGGTATAACCTGACTGGAAACGGGCGATGAACGCCTGGGCCCAGGCCTCGGCATAACCAGCCTTGCCAGTCGGTGATACCTCGCCCTTGCGATAGTCGCGATTGAAGTAAAAGTTACGACTGAGCAGCGTCAGGCTGCTGTCTTCGATAAAGCCCTGAGGCTGCGTGGCGGCATTACTGACCGCACAGCTGGCCAGGGCCAGCACACCGGTTACACAGGCTGTGGTTTTATTCCCCATCTTCAACTCCTGATTATTCGCCGTAATACGCACAACGGCCGCTGATGCGGCCGCCGTGGGTATCCTGACAAGGGCTGAATAACTCGAAGATGAGCGGGAAATTACAGTTTCGTCACTTCACTCGCCTCAGGCTCCTCGTCCTTGCGGTGCGCCCGGTAGTACAGCGCTGGCAACACCAACAGGGTCAACGCGGTAGACGACAGAATCCCGCCAATCACCACGGTGGCCAGCGGCCGCTGCACCTCGGCGCCGGTACCGGTGGCCAGTGCCATGGGAATAAAGCCCAGGGACGCTACCAGTGCGGTCATCAGCACCGGGCGCAGGCGGGTCAGTGCCCCTTCATCGATGGCCTGGCGCAGGCTGCGCCCCTGCTCACGCAAGCCACGGATAAAGGCGATCATCACCAGGCCGTTGAGCACGGCCACACCCGACAGGGCGATGAAACCGACCCCGGCCGAAATCGACAACGGAATGTCGCGCAGCCACAACGCCACCACCCCACCGGTCAAGGCAAACGGAATCCCGGTGAACACCAGCAGGCCGTCCTTGAAGTTGTTGAACATCATGAACAACAAGGCAAACACCAACAGCAAGGCCACCGGCACCACCACCTGCAGGCGCTGGGCTGCCGACTGCAGTTGCTCGAACTGCCCGCCCCAACGAATCCAGTAACCTGCCGGAATACTGACCTGAGCGTCGATGCGTTCACCGGCCTCGGCAACGAAAGAGCCGATATCACGACCACGCACGTTGGCGCTGACCACCACCAGCCGTTTACCGTCCTCACGGCTGATCTGGTTGGGGCCTTGAACCAGTTGCAGGCTGGCCACATCGGCCAGGGTAATGAAGCCGATCTGGCCATCGCCACTGGTACCTGCGGGTACCGGAATCAGCAATTGCGACAGCCCCTCGATGTCGGTGCGCAAGGTTTCGGACAGGCGCACCACCATGTCGAAGCGGCGGTCCCCCTGGTACAGCGTACCGGCCTGACGCCCGCCCACTGCCACGGCAATGGTGTCCTGCACATCACCGACATTCAGGCCATAACGTGCAGCCTTGTCGCGGTCGACTTCAATGGTCAGCACCGGCAAGCCCGAGGTCTGCTCGACCTTGACCTCCGAGGCCCCCGGCACTGCCTGCAACGTTGCGGAAATCTGCGCGGCGGTACGATTGAGCTGCGCCATGTCATCGCCAAAGACCTTCACCGCAACATCACTGCGCACCCCGGAAATCAGCTCGTTGAAGCGCAACTGAATGGGTTGCGACAGCTCGTAGTTGCTGCCCGGCACCCGCGCACTGGCACGCTGGATATCGGCAATCAACTGCTCGCGCGACTTGCCTGGATCGGGCCACTGATCTTGCGGTTTGAGCATCACATAGCTGTCGGAGATGTTCGGCGGCATCGGGTCCGAGGCGATCTCGGCAGTACCGGTACGGGCAAACACGCGCTCCACCTCCGGTACCTGACTCATCACGCTCTGCTCCAGTTGCTGCTGCATGGCCACCGACTGGCTAAGGCTGGTGCCGGGCACACGCAAGGCTTGCAGGGCGAAGTCGCCTTCGCTCAGGCTCGGGACAAACTCACTGCCCATGCGACTGGCCAGCACCCCCGACAACAGCACCATCACTGCAGCCAGGCTGAACGCCAGTGGCCGATGGCCCATGACCCAACGCAGCAGCGGTGCATAGCCACGCTTGGCGCTGCGCATCAGCAGGTTTTCGTCTTCCTTGACCTTGCCGGTGACAAACAGGGCAATGGCCGCAGGCACGAAGGTCACCGACAGCAGCATGGCGCCGAGCAAGGCGATCACCACGGTGAACGCCATAGGGTGGAACATCTTGCCCTCAACACCACTCAGGGCAAAGATCGGCAGGTACACCACCATGATGATCAATTGCCCATAGATCAGCGGTCGACGCGCTTCTCGGGCGGCATTGAACACCTCGTGGAAACGCTCGGAACGGGTCAACAGACGGCCGTGGTGTTGCTGGGCGTGGGCCAGACGACGGATCGCGTTTTCAACGATCACCACCGCACCATCGACAATGATGCCGAAGTCCAGCGCGCCCAGGCTCATCAGGTTGGCGCTGACCTTGTTGCTGAACATGCCGGTAAAGGTGAACAGCATCGACAGCGGAATGATCATCGCGGTAATCAGCGCCGCGCGGATGTTGCCGAGGAACAGGAACAGAATCACGATCACCAGGATCGCGCCTTCGATCAGGTTCTTCTTCACTGTGGCAATGGCTTTGTCGACCAGATTGGTGCGGTCATACACGGTTACCGCGCTGACCCCCGGCGGCAACGAGCGATTGATTTCCACCAGCTTCTGCGCCACCGCCTGGGACACCGTACGGCTGTTCTCGCCAATTAGCATGAACACGGTACCCAGCACCACCTCGCGACCGTTCTCGGTGGCCGCGCCGCTGCGCAGCTCTTTGCCGATGCCGACTTCAGCGACGTTGCGCACGCGGATCGGGGTGCCATCGATGTTGGCCAGCACGATGTTGGCAATATCGTCGATCCCGGCCAGTTGTCCCGGCGCACGGATCAGTAACTGTTCGCCGCGCCGCTCGATGTAGCCGGCACCGACGTTGGCGTTGTTACGTTCCAGGGCGGTGAGCAAGTCAGCCAGGGTCAGCTTGTACGAGGCCAGACGCTTGGGATCGGGGGCGATCTGATATTCCTTGGCGAAGCCGCCAATGGTGTTGATCTCCGCCACGCCGCGCACGTTGCGCAGTTGCGGTTTGATGATCCAGTCCTGAATCTCACGCAGGTCGGTTGGCGTGTAAGGGCTGCCGTCTTCCTTGCGGGCATCCTCGGCAGCCTCCACGGTCCACAGGAAGATTTCCCCAAGGCCAGTGGAAATCGGCCCCATCGCCGTCTCGACACCGTCAGGCAATTGCCCTCGAACTTGTTGCAAGCGTTCGTTGACCAACTGCCGGGCGAAGAACAGGTCGGTGCCCTCTTCGAAGATGACCGTAACCTGCGACAGCCCCGAGCGCGACAGCGAGCGGGTCTGCTCAAGGCCGGGCAAACCGGCCATTGCCGTTTCGATGGAGAAGGTGATGCGTTGTTCGGTTTCCAGCGGCGAGAAGCCGTCGGCCTGGGTATTGATCTGGACCTGGACGTTGGTGATGTCCGGGACCGCATCGATCGGCAGTTTCTGGTAGCTGGCCACACCCAGCCCGGCCATCAGCAACACCGCCAGCAACACCATCCAGCGCTGCTCGATGGCAAATTGAATAAGACGTTCGAACATAACAGGTACTCGCGCCGGTCAGTGGACGTGCTCGGCGCTGGCCTTGCCCAGCTCCGACTTGAGGACAAAGCTGCCCGACGCCGCCACCTGCTGTCCGGCTTGCAGGCCTTTGCGGATTTCGACGTAGCCGTTGGCGCTGGCCCCCAGCTCTACCGCCTGGGCAACAAAGCCTTCCTTGGTGCGGACAAACACGGTGGCTTGCTCTTCAAGGTTCTGGATCGCCTGATCTGGCACCGCCAGTGCAACGTCAACGCTTTCGCTCGGCACCTGGACCGCAACGAACAGACCCGGGCGCCAGGCACCGCGTGGGTTGTCGAGGGTGACGCGGACCGTGGCGGTACGAGACTGCTCACCGAGCAGGCTGCCGACATGGCTGATCTGCCCCTGCACCTGCTCGTTCAGCTCGCTGGCGACGATGTTCACCGCCATGCCGCTGCGTACTTTGCCCAGATCCCGTGGCGCGACACCGAAGGTTGCCCAGACGCGGGACAGGTCAGACAGGGTGAAGGCCGCGCTGGTCTCGTTGACCACCTCGCCCGGCACCAGGTGCTTCTCGACGATCTGCCCGGCAAACGGCGCGCGCAGCTCGTAACGGTTGCCACCGGCCAGTACCGTGGTGCCACTCAGGGCGCTGATTTTCTGCCGGGCATTGGCCTGGGCAATCTCCGCCTCCTGCAAGGCCTGACGCGCCTGCAGGTAATCCTGTTCGGCGGAAATCCCCTCCTGCCACAGGTCCTTCTCACGCTGATAGGTACTGCGCGCCAGCTCCAGTCGACGCTGACTGGCTGCCAGTTCGCTGCGCTGCTCGGAAATCTGCGGACTGGCGATGACCGCCAGCAAATCACCGGCCTTGACCTGCTGGCCAAGCACTACCGCGACCGACTCGACCACCCCGGCAGCCCTGGGCACCATATGCGCGGTGCGGTCTTCATCGAAACGGATTTCCCCTGGCAACGACAGGTTGCGCTGCAACTGGCGTGGCCCGGCGGCGGCCAACGCGATGCCCGCCAAGTCAATCTGCTCCTGACTGAGCGTGATGGCCCCCTCCTCTTGCTCATGCCCGCCTTCAGCCTCGCCATGGCCATCGCCATGACCACGCTCGTCTTGCTCCGGCTCGTCGTGATCACCCTCTTCAGCATGATCATGGGCTGACGTTGCCGTGGCCGCCTGTGGCTGCGGGCCGCTCTGGCGCGCCAGTAACACACCCAGGCCCAGGCCCAGCAACAAGGCAGCGATCAGCAGCGTTGCGGACTTCTTGTTCATGCAGTCTCCTTAGCACTCACCGCGCTCGGCGGCGTCAATCAAAGCGGGGGGGAAATGTCGATGCGGTTCAGCGGGTAGCCAGGCTCAAGTCGCCGAAAATGCGCTCCAGGCGCACCCGTGCCTCGCTGCGCTGTGCCTGCGCCTGCAGGTACTGCAGACGTGCAGCAACCAGGGTGCGCTGGGCATCGAGGACATCGAGGAAGGCGAACTTGCCGCGTTCAAAGCCGCGGGTGGCGGCGTCCACGGCGTTTTGTGCCGAAGGCAGGATCGAGCGGTCGAAGTCCTGCACTTCCTGATTGGCGGTGTTCCACTGCGCCAGGGCCTGAACCACTTCACTGCGCAAGCGCAATTCAGCGCCATTGCGCTGATCACGGGCCTGATCGGCGCGGCGCGCGGCGGCCAGAATGTTGCCCTGATTGCGGTCAAACAACGGAATTGGCAGCGACACCCCAACCACATTGATGCGCTCGCGCTCGGTTTCGCTGTACTGGCTGCCAACACTGACGGTCAGGTCGGGAATCCGCTGCGTACGCGCCAGGTTCAGCGACGCCTCTTGCTGATCGATCTGCACCAGTGCCAGGCGCATGTCCGGGGTCTGCTCCAGGCGCTCAAGCAGCTGGGTGCGGCTCGGCACTGCCGGGTCTTCGCTGCCGATGCTGTCAACCCGGCTGAACTGCGCCATCGGCGCACCGGTAACGGCAGCCAGTTGTTGATAGGTCACGGTCAGTGCCTGCTCGGCACGCCCCAACTCCAGACGCACCTCAGAAAGCTGCACCTGCGCACGCGTCGCCTCCACAGGCGAAGCACTGCCCGCCTTGACCCGCCCCTGCACCACCTGCAACGCCCGCTCACTCAAACGCAGTGACTGCTCGGCCAGTTGCAAGCCTTCCTGCGCCTGCAGCGCCGCCTGGAAAGCACCGATCACATCGGCGCGCAATGTATTGCGCTGGCGCTCAAGCTCGAGCTCGGCCAGTTGCGAACCGCGCCCGGCCACGTCCAGACGGGCACCGCGCTTGCCGCCCAGTTCGAACATCTGGTTGACGCTAAGGGTGGTGGTCTGCTGACCGCTGCGGGTGTCTTCAACTTCCCACCCCACCTCGGGGTTGGGCAGCACGCCGGCCTGGCGCCGCTCGCCTTCGGCGATATCGATACCCCAGCGCGCGGATGCCAGTTCAGGGTTGTTCGCTTGCGCGCTCTGCAGCGCCTGATCGAGGGTCAACACCGGGCCCTGGGCCAGTGCCAGCGAGGGCACGGCCAGTAATACCAGCATCAACAGCATGCAGCCGCGGCCTGTGCCGGGCCTGTCCAGAGAGCAAAACATGGCGGGCTCCTGCGCCTTTTCGAGAGCCCGCACTGTAGTTATCGGGGTTTATCCCCAAGATGACTCGAATATTACAAATCTGTTATCCAGCCATCACCGGAGCAAAGATGGCTTAGTATCCGCCGCTCGACGCCTTCCAAGGTCTTGACCTTACAGTTACTTCAGGGTTGAGAATCACCGCCTTTGCCATTACCGAGTCATCCCATGCGCTTACTGATTATCGAGGACGAGCTGCGTACCGCCGATTACCTGCAACAAGGTCTGAGCGAAAACGGCTACATCGTCGACTGTGCCCACAGCGGCGCCGACGGCCTGCACTTGGCCCGCCAGCAGGCCTATGACCTGATCATTCTCGACGTCAACCTGCCTGAACTCGACGGCTGGACCGTCCTGCAGCGCCTGCGTGCCGACTCCAGCACGCGGATCATGATGCTCACCGCCCACGGCCGCCTTTCCGACCGGGTCAAAGGCCTGGACCTGGGCGCCGATGACTACCTGCTCAAACCGTTCGAGTTTCCGGAGCTGCTGGCACGCATCCGCAGCCTGTTGCGCCGTAACGACCAGGCCCTGCAGCCCAACACCTTGAAAGTCGCCGATCTTGAGCTGGACCCTGGCCGACACCGGGCTTACCGCGCCGGCCAGCGTATCGACCTGACCGCCAAAGAGTTTGCCCTGCTGCACCTGTTGATGCGTCAGAGTGGCGAAGTGTTGTCGCGCACGCAGATCATTTCGCTGGTCTGGGACATGAACTTCGATTGCGACACCAACGTGGTTGAAGTCTCGATCCGCCGATTGCGCGCCAAGATCGATGACCCGTTCGAGAACAAGCTGATCCATACCCTGCGCGGTGTCGGTTATGTCCTTGAGGCGCGCGAATGAAACCGGCGCGGCTTTCCCTGCGCCTGGGCTTGAGCGTTTGCCTGATGGGCGCGGCACTGGTGCTACTGCTGGCCTGTTTGGCGGTGTTCGCCCTGGACCATGAACTGGACAGCCGCGCGCGCAAAAGCCTGACCGCGAAGATGGCGCAGATCGAGCACGGCCTGAGCATCGACCTCAAGTCAGGCGACCTGCAAACTTCCGCGCACCCCCTGCTGGATGTGGTGATGGGCCATGACAACCTGAGCCTGAGCGTGATCGCCCTGACCGGCCGCCATTCGGCCCTGCTGACCCTTGGCCCGGGCCTCGACGCCGAGGCCCTGATGCAGATTCCCGGTAGCGCGCAGTTGGGCTTCAGCAAGTGGCGCGACAGCAGCGGCAATCACCTGCTCACCGCCTCGCGGCTGCTGCGCCTGCAAGACGGCACCGAGGTGCGCGTGCTGCTGAGCGTCAACCGCGCCGACGATCACAGCTTGCTCCAGGCGTACTTGCGCTCGACCTTGCTGGCCGTGCCATTGCTATTGCTGCTGATCGGTTTTGGCGCCTGGAAACTGGTGCAGCGTGGCCTGATCCCGTTGCGCAGGTTCAGCCAGGTCGCCGAGCAGGTAACGGCCCAGCAACTGGCCTTGCGCCTGCCGCTCAACGACTTGCCGCAAGAGCTGTACGAGCTGGCCAAAAGCATGAATGTCATGCTCGACCGCCTCGACGGTGGCGTGCAGCAGCTCTCGCAATTCTCTGACGATCTGGCGCATGAACTGCGCACGCCTATCAGTAACCTGATGGGCAAGGCGCAAGTCACCCTGTCCCGAGAGCGCCCCATCGAGCAATACAAAGAAGTGCTGGAAACCAGCATCGAGGAGCTCACCCGGCTCAGCCGCATCATCAACGACATGCTGTTTCTGGCACGGGTCAGTCAGCCGCAAAGCCAGTTGTCACTCAAGCCGGTCAATTTGGCGGATGAGGCCAAGTGCGTCAGTGCGTTGTTCGAGTTCAATACGGAACAGAAAGGCATCAGCCTGCGCTTGCACGGCTGGGGCACGATCATGGCTGATCGCCTGATGGTGCAACGGGCGTTGTCGAACCTGTTGAGCAACGCCATTCGCCACAGCCCTGAAGGGCAGCCGATCGACATAGGTGTCGAGCGCAGTGGTGATGAGGTTTTCATGTGGGTTAAGAATCGCGGACCGGGCATCGAACAGGGGCATCTGCCGTACTTGTTCGAACGCTTTTACCGCGCAGGATCGGGCCGTTCGCGGCTAGAGGGCGGGACTGGGCTGGGGCTGGCGATCGTCAAATCGATCATGCAGCTGCATGGTGGGCGGGTTGAGGTGAGCAGCCAGTTGCATGGATTGACGCGGTTCAGTCTGGTGTTTCCGGGGCGTGTGGAGTGAATCGCGGGGCAAGCCCGCTCCCACAAAGCTTTGTGGGAGCGGGCTTGCCCCGCGATCTGATTAATGCCGGCTAGCCGCCATGATCAGCGCTTTCATCTCCGCCACCGCCGACTTGAAGCCAACGAACAAGGCATGCGCCACCAGGGCATGGCCAATGTTCAGCTCATTGATGCCCTTGATCGCGGCCACCGCTTCAACGTTGTGGTAGTGCAGGCCATGACCGGCATTGACGATCAAGCCCTGAGCCAGGCCAAAAGCCACGCCGTCGGCAACGCGCTTGAGCTCTTCGGCCACTTCGCTCGGGGTTTCGGCGTCTGCATAACGGCCGGTGTGCAGCTCGATTGCCGGTGCACCGACGCGGCGCGAGGCTTCGATCTGGCGCTCGTCAGCATCGATAAACAGCGAGACTTCCGAACCCATACGCGACAAGCGCTCAACCGCGGCCTTGATCCGCGCTTCCTGACCGGCGACATCCAGGCCACCTTCGGTAGTCAGTTCCTGACGGGTTTCCGGAACCAGGCAGATGTGCGCCGGGCGGATGCGCTCGGCAAAGGCCATCATCTCTTCGGTGACACCCATTTCGAAGTTCATGCGCGTTTGCAGCACGTCCTTGAGCACCAGCACATCGCGCTCCTGGATATGCCGACGGTCTTCACGCAGGTGCACGGTGATGCCATCGGCGCCAGCCTCTTCGGCGTCCAGCGCAGCCTTGACCGGGTCGGGGTAGCGCGTGCCGCGCGCCTGGCGCAGGGTGGCAACGTGGTCGATGTTGACGCCAAGGAGCATGCGGTTGCTTTGAGTCACGAAAAGGCTCTCCTGAAGATTTAGCCTGACAGCATACGACGTGCTCAGCGCTTGCGAAACAGTTCCCGACTGACCAAGGGCCGCCCGCCCAAATGAACGGCCAACGCCTGGCGCATCAGGCGCTTGGCAGCACTCAAGGCACCCGGCACATTCCAGTCGGCTTCGGCCATGGCCAGCAGCTCTTCGCCGCGAAACAAACCGGGTTGCAGCAGGTAAACCCGCTCAAGCCCGGCGTCCACCTGAAGGCGATACAAGCCGTCGGCAACCAGCGGCTCGCCATTGACGTCCTGGTCGAGGGCGAAGGCGTAACCCAGCTCGTCCAGCAAGCGCCACTCGAACGCCCGCAGCAGCGGCTCCAGCGGTCGTCCGGCGGCGAGTGCTTGCAGGGTTGCGGCGTAGTGTTCGAACAACAGCGGCTGAGGATCTTCGGCGGGCAGCAGGCGAATCAGCAGTTCGTTCAGGTACAGGCCACTGAACAAGGCATCGCCATTGAGCCAGGCCGCTACACCGACACTGTCCAGACGCCCGACGGTTTTCAGCTCGCCACGGCCACGGAATTCGACCTCAAGCGGCACGAAGGGACGCGCCTGGCTGCCACCTTTGCCACGCGCACGACGCAACACGGCGCGCAGGCGGCCTTGCGGGGTGAGGAAATCGACCAGCGCGCTGGTTTCACGGTAGGCCCGGCTGTGTAGCACGTAGGCCGGCTGGCCAATTGGCAGTTCCATGGGCAGCGCTTCAGAAAAGGTTCGACCCGGCAGCGGACGCTGCCGGGCCTGATGCGATCAGAGGTCGCCGTAGCCCAGCGAACGCAGGGCGCGTTCGTCGTCGGACCAGCCGCCTTTGACCTTGACCCAGAGGTTGAGCATGACCTTGGCGTCGAACAGCACTTCCATGTCTTTGCGCGCCTCGGAACCGATGCGCTTGATGCGCTCGCCCTTGTCGCCAATGATGATCTTCTTCTGACCATCACGCTCAACCAGAATCAAGGCGTGGATGTGCAGGATCTTGCCCTGCTGCTTGAACTCTTCGATTTCCACAGTGATCTGGTACGGCAGCTCTGCACCCAGCTGGCGCATGATCTTTTCGCGCACCAGTTCAGCGGCCAGGAAGCGGCTGCTACGGTCGGTGATCTGGTCTTCCGGGAAGAAGTGATCGTTTTCCGGCAGGTGCTTGGCGATCAAGCCTTCCAGCGCTTCGAGGTTGTGCCCCTGCTGCGCGGAAATCGGCACGATTTCGGCATTCGGCAGTTGCTCCTGCAGCCACTGCAGGTGCGGGATCAGTTCGGCTTTCTCTTCGATCCGGTCGGTCTTGTTGATCGCCAGGATCACCGGCCCCTGCACGTACTGCACACGCTCCAGGACCAGTTGGTCTTCGTCGGTCCATTTGGTGCGGTCGACCACGAAGATCACCACGTCGACGTCTTTCAGAGCCGCCGACGCCGTTTTGTTCATGTAGCGGTTGAGCGCCTTTTCGTTGCTCTTGTGCATACCCG
Organism: Pseudomonas sp. NUPR-001; assembly: GCF_052147955.1. NCBI lineage: Bacteria > Pseudomonadati > Pseudomonadota > Gammaproteobacteria > Pseudomonadales > Pseudomonadaceae > Pseudomonas > Pseudomonas sp. NUPR-001. The sequence continues at coordinate 1,257,669 of NZ_CP197353.1, read as the reverse complement.
GGGTATCGACGTAGATCGCCTGGATATCACCCTCGGTCTTGATCCCCAGCATGTTATGCCGGGTGGTCTGCGGCTTGCGCGAGGTGATCGCCAGCTTCTGGCCGAGGATGTGGTTGAGCAGGGTCGATTTGCCGACGTTCGGGCGGCCGACAATGGCAACGTAGCCGCAGCGGGTGGTGTTCGTATCAGTCATTGCCATTCTCCACGCCCAGGGCGATCAGTGCTGCAGCGGCCGCGACTTGCTCGGCGATACGCCGGCTAACGCCCTGGCCTCGGCTTTTTTCAGTCAAAAGGGTCACTTCGCATTCGACGAAAAACGTCCGGCAATGGGGCTCACCTTGAATATCCACCACTTCGTAACGCGGCAGCTCGCAGCCCCGCGACTGCAGAAATTCCTGCAGGCGTGTTTTCGGGTCTTTGTTGGTATCGACCAGGGTCAGGCTCTCGAATTCACCGGTCAGCCAGGCCAGTACCCGCTCACGGGCGGTCTGCATGTCTGAATCCAGGTAAATGGCGCCGATCAGCGCCTCGAGGGCGTCAGCCAGGATCGATTCACGGCGAAAACCACCGCTTTTCAGTTCACCGGAGCCCAGACGCAGGTACTCACCCAGGTCAAAACCACGGGCCAGTACCGCCAGGGTTTCACCCTTGACCAAGCGTGCGCGCAAGCGCGACAACTGGCCTTCACGGGCCTGGGGAAAACGCTCGAACAGCGCTTCACCGGCGACAAAGTTAAGGATCGCATCGCCAAGAAATTCCAGGCGCTCGTTATTGCGCCCGGCAAAACTACGGTGCGTCAGGGCCAGCAGCATCAGCTCCTGGTTCTTGAAGGTGTAACCGAGCTGGCGCTCGAGGCGGCTCAAAGAAACGCTCACAGTGTACCCACGCGCAGTTCGTGGTCGATATTCAACGCTTTGTTCAAATCAACATCCTGAAAGACTGTTTAGCTCATGCTCACCAGCGTTGGCGTGCCAGGCGGATCCGCAGACCCTCTGAACACAGCCTATGCCAGAAATGCATTCGGCGCTGTCCCAGGACAGCGCCGTTGTGTTGTTACTGGATCAGGCCAACCCGCGACAGGTTCGGGAAGTGGCTGAGTTTAGGCTCTGGCCAGCTCATCCAGACCGCGAAGGCCTTGCCGACGATGTTCTGGTCCGGGACCATGCCATGCAGCGCTTTGGGAATATTAGGGTCATCCCAGTAACGGCTGTCGTTGGAGTTGTCGCGGTTGTCGCCCATCATGAAGTAATGGCCGGCCGGGACTGTCCATTGCTGGTCAGGCGGCATGCGGTAACGGCTCATTTCCTTGCGGATCAGGTGTTCAGCTTCACCGAGCTTTTCCTTGTACAGCTCGGCGCTGCCCAGGGTGCCCGGCTCGGTGCCTACCAGGCGTTCGGCAACCGGCTGGCCGTTGACGAACAGCTTTTTGTCACTGGTGTAACGGATCTGATCGCCCGGCAAGCCGACTACACGCTTGATGTAGTTGACATTCGGGTCGCTCGGATAGCGGAACACCATCACGTCGCCGCGTTGCGGGTCACCGACTTCGATGACCTTTTTATCGATCACCGGCAGGCGGATGCCGTAGGAGAACTTGTTCACCAGGATGAAGTCGCCCACTTCCAGGGTCGGCTTCATCGATCCCGAAGGGATCTGGAAAGGCTCGACCAGAAACGAACGCAACACCAGGACGATGAACAGCACCGGGAAGAACGATTTACCGTACTCAACCAGCAACGGTTCCTTGTTCAACTGCTCGACCACTGCCATTTCGGGCTGGCTGACGCTGCCCTGATAGTTGGCGATCGCCGTACGCCGACGCGGCGCCAGGAACAGCAGATCGACCAGGGCCAACAGACCGCAAACGGCAACGGCGATGACTAGCAACAGCGGGAAATTTAGTGACATAGGGCCTAATTATCCAACCTGAGCACGGCGAGGAAGGCTTCTTGTGGAATCTCCACGTTACCGACCTGTTTCATGCGTTTCTTACCGGCTTTCTGCTTTTCCAACAGCTTGCGCTTACGGCTCACGTCACCACCGTAGCATTTGGCCAGTACGTTCTTTCTCAGCGCCTTGACAGTGGTTCGCGCCACAATCTGCCCGCCAATGGCGGCCTGGATTGCCACGTCGAACATCTGCCGAGGAATCAGTTCTTTCATCTTCTCGGTCAATGCGCGGCCCTTGTAGTGCGCATTGTCACGGTGCACGATCAACGCCAGGGCGTCGACCTTGTCACCGTTGATCAGTACATCGAGCTTGACTAGGTTGGCCGACTGATAACGGTCGAAATGGTAGTCCAGCGAAGCATAGCCGCGGCTGGTGGACTTCAGGCGGTCGAAGAAGTCCAGTACCACTTCGTTCATCGGCAGGTCGTAGCGTACTTGCACCTGCGAACCGAGGAACTGCATGTCACGCTGGACGCCGCGCTTCTCGATGCACAGGGTAATGACGTTGCCCAGGTGCTCTTGAGGCACAAGGATGGTGGCGGCAACGATCGGCTCGCGGAAATCTTCAACCGACGACACATCCGGCAGCTTCGACGGGTTGTCGACGTAGATGGTTTCGCCGGTTTTGAGCTTGACCTCGAAAATTACGCTTGGCGCCGTGGTGATCAGGTCCAGGTCGTATTCACGCTCCAGGCGCTCCTGGATGATCTCCATGTGCAGCATGCCGAGGAAGCCGCAACGGAAGCCGAAGCCCAGGGCGTCGGAGCTTTCCGGCAGGTACTGCAGCGACGAGTCGTTGAGGGTCAGTTTCTGCAATGCATCACGAAAGTCTTCGAAATCATCGGAACTGACCGGGAACAGACCGGCATAAACCTGCGGCTGAATGCGTTTGAAACCTGGCAGCACTTCAACTTCAGGGGTGGAGCTCAAGGTCAGGGTGTCACCCACCGGGGCACCGTGAATGTCCTTGATGCTGGCGATGATGAAGCCTACTTCACCGGCTTTGAGATCAGCGGTCTGGGTGTGCTTGGGGGTGAACACACCCACGCTGTCGACCAGGTGGACCTTGCCGGTGGACTTGACCAGGATCTTGTCGCCCTTCTTCACGCGGCCATGACGCACGCGCACCAGGGAGACAACGCCCAGGTAGTTGTCGAACCAGGAGTCGATGATCAGCGCCTGCAACGGTGCGTCGATATCACCGGTAGGTGCCGGAATGGCCTGAACCAGGCGCTCGAGCACCTCGTCCACACCCATGCCGCTCTTGGCGCTACAGGCCACGGCGTCGGTGGCGTCGATACCGATGATCTTCTCGATCTCGTCCTTGACCTTGTCCGGATCGGCCTGAGGCAAGTCCATCTTGTTCAGCACCGGCATGACCTCAAGGCCCTGCTCGATGGCGGTATAGCAGTTGGCGACCGACTGGGCCTCGACGCCCTGACCGGCATCGACCACCAGCAACGCACCTTCGCACGCCGCCAGGGAGCGGCTGACTTCATAGGTGAAGTCAACGTGACCGGGGGTGTCAATGAAGTTCAGCTGGTAGGTTTTGCCGTCTTGCGCCTTGTAATGCAAGGTGACGCTGTGGGCCTTGATGGTAATACCGCGCTCACGCTCCAGATCCATGGAGTCGAGGACCTGGGCTTCCATTTCACGGGCAGTCAGGCCACCGCACATCTGAATGAAACGGTCCGCCAGGGTCGACTTGCCATGGTCAATGTGGGCGATGATGGAGAAATTGCGGATATGACTCAAATCACTCACGGGTCAACACTCGAAAAGGCTGCGGGCCGGACGCCCACCGAAAAATAGCCGGGAATTGTACCTGAAGCCGCGGGGATATGGGAGATTCCTCTATCGAGCCGTACGTTCTTCAACCGCCACGCCCCGGCATACGGCGCTACGAAACACAAAGGCGCACCTGATATTTTTGTCAGTAGCCGTAAAAAGCCCCTGTTTTTATGCTCTTGACTCCCGCACGCAGAGCACGAGCCATGAAAACTGCAAACAGGCAGGCCGGTGATTATGACCGCTCATTCGGCGAGCAAGGCATCGTCGAGTTACCCCCCTTCTTCAACCCCTTACTCCCGCGAAATTTTACCGGAGTGGCATTGCAGGACGACAGCATTCTTGTCGCCGCCCTCGCATTTGACGAACGCGGAGGCAGGCACTGCGGCCTTGTACGCCTCACCAAGGACGGCAGGCAGGACCAGCAGTTCGGCAGAAATGGCGCGGTAGTCGGCAGATTCAATCCCGACGAACATGCACAGCCCGAGGCCTTGGCCGTCCTGAGAGACGGATCCATCATCATGCTCGGGTTTTCCTCAGACCCAGCGCGCCCTTTTCCCCAGGCACATCTCCTTATGCTTACGCGAGACGGCCAACAACCAGGCGTGGCATTTGCCCTGGAGCTCCCCGAAAACGCGGCAATGGTGATTGGCAGTGGACGGCTCACCGCTTCCGATACGCACTTCATGATTTCCCTGAACCTGTACACCGCTCCAGGACTGCCGCCACCGAACTCGCGAATCTACCGGATAGCCAACGATGGCAAACCGGGCTTTACGCATGGCAACTTCATCGAAACCGATTTCTTGCTGGGCGAACATGAAGTAACAGGGCTGGTGCTAGCGCCGGATGGCTTTATTGTCAGCGGTACACGCAGCCTGCGCGACCGTGCTGAAGGCTTCATTGCACGCTACAGCGATACCGGCGAACTCGACTGTTCATTTGGCAACGAGGGCTTCGTCACCTTTGATGTACAAGGCCAACCCACCTGGGCCAGAGCACTGGTGCAAAGGCCTGATGGCTCACTGATTGTCCTGGGCAACGCACAGATTGCTGAAAAAAGTACTGCATTTGTCTGGCAATTCACCGCCCAAGGCTTGCCAGACCCACGTTTCAACAACGCCCGTCCGGTGCTGGATGAGGCAGTTGCCGTTTGGCACAACGCCGCACTCGATGCCAACGGCAGGCTGATCACCTTTGGTCGAGGACCGGCGCTGGTGCACAAACGCTACCTGATGGAGGGTTCGCCGGACGCCGATTACATCCCTCCAGATGATTTAACCGGTATCGAAGACGCCATGCTGTGCTTGCCCCACGGCACAAATACCTTGCTGGCCTGGAACGCAACTGCGGCGAACGGAGTGATCGGAACAATCGCTGCGATTCAGAATGAAAGCGTCGAAATGGTTGCTACTGCGTTCGACACCCCTCGCTGGTGGCGGAAATTGCGCCTGCGCTTACTCAAGAGCATGAATTTTTCTGTTCATAACGGAGATAAGACATGAATCATTTCACCCGACCTAGCGGCCTTAACCCTGCGTTTGGCGATGGAGGCGTAGTCGTACTTCCAGAGTTTGACACTATCCAGGATCGCCACGTCATTGATAGCGTTATGCAAGGTGACGACATCATAGCTGGAGCCTCTGCCTACACCATTGGCGGCCCCGCACCAAGCTACTTTGCGATCGCACGCTTTACCAGAGACGGAGCGTTAGACAACGCCTTCGGCAAGGAAGGAACCGTCACCGGCCAGTTCGAAAATAGCTCACACTCAGGCTGCGAAGCCATTGGCACAGCCGACGAGGACAACGGCAGTATCTGGATGCTGGGTTGGTACAAGAACTATCAGACCGATAATGCAAAAATTGGCTTATTGCGCTTTGATCGCAACGCTCAAGAAAAAATGCCTCACCCGCTGGATCAACCAGAGAACACAAAACTGGTAACGCTCAACAGCGCCTTGAGCATCCTGGGCCACTCAGTAATGGCCGCAGCCAACTTCACTGAAATCGACGGAACACCGAGCCAGACGCGTGTTTATCGCCTGGATTTGCAAGGCAATCCTGGATTTGGTGGAAAACAGTACATCGATATCAGCCACGAACAGGGCCTGATCCGAATTTCCAGCTTGATCCAGCAACCCGACACCTTCCTGATTGGCGGACACCAGAGACAGAACGACGGCAACGATTACGGATTCATCGCCCGCTACCTGACGAACGGTAACCTGGATCTGACGTTTGCAAATGGAGCAGGCTTCTACAGTTTTCTGGCCGACAGCGCACATACCCGAATCAATCAACTGATCCTGCGTCCCGATGGGAGACTGTTAGCCCTAGGTGAAGCTCAACGAAGCGCCCTGCCGCGCACCGATGCGATGATCATGCAGCTCACTGCGAATGGCCGCGTCGACCCGGCGTTCAACCGAGGACAACCCGTATTCGCGCACTTCCACGATGCCTTCAGTACCTACCGCAGCGGCGCCCTGGGCGAGGATGGAAAACTGACGGTTGTGGGGCACTCCGAGGACATTACGCTCTACGCACTTCGCTACCACGTCGATGGTGCTCAGGACACCTCATTCAGCCTCGGCATGCCGTTCTATACAAACGAAACAATGATTGCGTTTGTGCGCAACGAAGACACCCTGATCGCGATGAATACCACCGGCGCGGCGGGCCTCACAGGAATGATCTTCAGCTTTCTCAATCAGTAAAAACAAAAAAAGCCCGGTACGCTACGCACCGGGCTTTGATCGCACATCCATACGCGCTTTCGCGCGCCTGGATTATTCAGCCAGCTTGAACGTGATGAAGCTCGCACGCCCCTGACGCAGCACGCGCATGGACACCGAACGATTCTTCGGCAGCTCCTTGGCAATTTCGGTGAACTGCTTGGCCGACAAGATCGCCTGGTTGTTCAGGTGGCTGATGACGTCACCCGGACGCAGGCCGATCAAGGCAGCAGGACCGTCCTGAACTTCCTTGATAACCACACCACCCTTGAGTTCCAGGGTCTTTTTCTGCTCGGCAGTCAGGTCGGCTACGGCAACACCCAAGCGGTTGCTGCTGCGCTCGGCGCCACCATCGACACCGGCGGTGATGTCGGCATCGTCATCTGGCAGCGCACCCACCTTGATATCCAGGCTCTGGCGTTTGCCGTTGCGGATGATATCGAGCTTGGCGGTGGCGCCATCCTTGAGGCTACCGACCAGGTGTGGCAGGTCAGCAGACATGACGATCGGCTGGCCATTCATGCTCAGGATCACGTCACCGACCTGCAGGCCACCCTTGGCTGCCGGGCCGTCTTCCAGCACCTGGGCTACCAGCGCGCCGGCCGGCTTGTCCAGGCCGAAGGATTCGGCCAGGTCTTTGTTGACTTCCTGAATCACCACACCCAGCCAGCCACGGCTGACTTTGCCGTCTTTCTTCAACTGGTTGGAGACATCGATCGCCACGTCGATCGGGATGGCGAACGACAAGCCCATGAAGCCACCGGAGCGGGTGAAGATCTGCGAGTTGATACCCACCACTTCACCGTTCATGTTGAACAGCGGGCCACCGGAGTTACCGGGGTTGATCGCCACGTCGGTCTGGATGAACGGCACATAGGTGTCGTTAGGCAGGGTCCGGCCTTTGGCACTGACGATACCTTTGGTCACCGAATGGTCAAAGCCGAACGGCGAACCGATGGCCAGCACCCACTCACCGACCTTGAGCTTCTCGGAATCCCCCAGCTTCACCGTTGGCAGGTTCTTGCCATCGACTTTGAGCAGCGCCACGTCGGTACGCGGATCGGTACCCACCAGCTTGGCTTGCAGCTCGCTGCGGTCAGACAGACGAACGATGATTTCGTCGGCATCGGCCACTACATGGTTGTTGGTCAGCACGTAGCCGTCGCTGGAAATGATGAAGCCCGAGCCCAGCGACTGCGCTTCACGCTGGCGGTCACCGCGCGGGGAACGCGGCTGCTGCGGCATGTTGCGCTCGAAGAACTCGCGGAACATGGGCGGCAGGCCTTCAAGGTCTGGCATTTGCCCGGTCGCGTAGCGACGATCGGGCAACTTCTGCTTGGTACTGATGTTCACCACCGCAGGCGAAGCCTGCTCGACCAGGGTGGTGAAGTCCGGCAGGGCTTCGGCCTGGGCAGCGGTGGCCACCTGACCGAGCATCAGCACGGCGGCGAACAACGATAGGTAGGTTTTCAAGCGTGGTATTGACATACGGCTCCCGTCACATCGAGCGTGGTTAGCAGTAGGGCCCTGCAGACGCAGGAAAGGCCAGACCCCGAAAGGACTGACCTATAGAAAAATTCTGAGGTTTTTGCAAACTGCAAAGCTTGCTAATCATGTCAGCCAAGGGATCCTCGACCGGCCAGCGCAGTACTTACTGTTCATTTTTGCGCCTGGGTGTCTTGGGATCGCATCGACAGGGCAATCCGTTCGGCTGTACCGATCGGAATTTCCCCGACCACAGTGACCATCATTTCACCTTTCGGTGTGGTCAAGCGCCGGGAGACTGCGACCGTCGGCCCCAATTGGGTACGAATATCCGCTGCAGTACCGCCGTTCAACAGCTCTACAAACACCGAGAAGCGCGCCAGGCCATCATCGTACATCAGGCTGCTGACGGTGCCCTTGCCTTGTGGATCCTTGCGCATTGAACTGTTGACCAGTTCGAAACCTGGCGGTAGCCAGTCCGAGCGCCAACCGGTGACCGGCTGTGCTTCTTGCGCAACTGCCTGAGTGACCGGTTTGCATTGCTCACCGGCTTTGAGCTCGTCATCCGTCGGCGCCTCTTTGGTGTCCAGGCGGGTGAACTGAAAGCGTTCCAGCAAGCGCCCTTTGTCATCGAGCATCAGCGACTTGAGCGGCAGACCGGTTTCACGATCAAGGTGCAGCTCAAATGCGTAACGATGCTGATCACGCGGGCTTAGGGTAACAATGACGGCCGAGCGGTCCGCCACCCGGGATTTACCAGCAATCCCGAGGTCATACCAGCTCATCAGTTTCAGAGGATCAAGCACTCGCGCGGTGGACTCCGGCGAACTCATCACACCTGGCACCAGGGTTCCGCTCACGCACTGGGTATGTCCGTCGACACGCACAACTTCCTGGGCCGAGCCATCGAGCTGCAGCAAGCGCTCGCTGACTTTGCCATCCTGGACTCGATGCCAGATGTCGTGGGTGGAGAAGCTACCGTTACGCTCGTAAACGAAAGTACCCTGATAACTCTGCTGCTGTTCAGCCTGTGCCAGCTTCTTCAACCAGTCGCCCGCTTCGGGCGAAGAGTTGGCAGCCAGGGCCGGCAGTGTCAGCCAGCCACCCAACAGCAGCGGTATAAGAGGTAGCGCGCGCATGATCCTCCTTACTTAACGGTTTTCCAGGCTGGCCGCGCGGGCATAAGGCAGTGCGCTCTCAGTGCCCTTGAGGGCTGCTTCCTGAGCATGCTGACGCAGATAGCCGGGCAGACGCTGGTCTTGCCAGCCGGATTGCCCTTGCAGCACGCCATTGGCCATCGGGCCTGGCTGTTCTGCACTCTCACTATAGCCTGCCAGCACGGCGGGGCCTTGAACTTGTGGGGTGATCACGCCTTGCTGGGCAGGTTGCTGCGCAGCCAGCTGAGCACCACTGATTTCGTCCTGGTTGTACAGGCGTACACCGGCCAGCACGGCAACGGTAACCGAAGCTGCCACAGCCAGACGTCCCAGGCTGCGCCAAGGACCACGATTGACCTTGACCGGCGCGGCTTCGTCAGCCAACGCAGCAGAAACGGCGGCGGCGATATCCAGTTGTGGCAGCACCAGTTCCTTGTGCATGGCGGCACGGGCAACCTGATAGCGCGACCAGGTGGCGCGGGTTTCGGCATCATCGACGGCGTTCAACACCCGACGTAATTCCAGTTCGTCCGCTTCGTTATCCATTACCGCGGACAGCGATTCCTGCAACGCTTCACGACTCATGGCGGTTCCTCTCTTGGCTGTCGCCGCTGTCTCAGGTTTCCTGCAACAACGGCTGCAGGGCTTTATCTATGGCCTCCCGAGCGCGGAAGATCCGGGAGCGCACGGTACCCACTGGACACTGCATGACGCTCGCAATGTCCTCGTAACTCAGACCATCGAATTCACGTAAAGTTAACGCCGTACGTAAATCTTCTGGCAGTTGCTGAATGGTCCGATGGACGGTGCCTTCGATCTCATCTCGCAACAACGCACGCTCGGGGGACTCCAGATCCTTGAGGCCATGATCGCCGTCGTAAAATTCCGCATCCTCGGAACTTACATCGCTGTCCGGTGGCCGCCGACCGCGGGACACCAGATAGTTCTTTGCCGTGTTAATGGCAATGCGGTACAGCCAGGTATAAAAAGCACTGTCTCCGCGAAAATTACCAAGCGCCCGGTAAGCTTTGATGAAAGCTTCCTGCGCCACATCCTGGGCTTCATGGGTGTCGTGTACAAAACGCACGATCAACCCGAGAATCTTGTGCTGATACTTCAGCACCAACAGATCGAACGCTCGCCTGTCGCCACGCTGCACGCGCTCGACAAGCTGCTGATCCTCTTCCTGGGTTAGCATGAACACTCCTCAGTAAACGTGAAGGAGCGTTGCGAGAAGCATCGTTCAGGCTTGCAACCATAGACTCGGGCTTTTCGCAAAAGTTCTCCCCTCCAAGCAAGTTTCCTGCGGCCCTTGGTCGGCTCGCACGAAAAACGCAGCGCGGTCACGGCCGGCTGCGTCGATAATCGGGTCTCGAATACGCCAACAGTACCTTCATTATGGGCTACTGCCATGCGTCGCCACGGCATTGTGGTGTGCGGGCAACCTTCTATGGATATCCACACAGCAGGGAAAGTTCCCATGGAAAGCCACCAGGCCACTACAAGCGCCATTGGAAATCAGGGCCTTGGGGCTGCTATAAAGACAGCCGGTCCTGATTCACGATAGTTTCACAATGCCATACGCGCCTGACTATTGTGCCGATCCCCCCCTTCAGATACTAGTGTCCTGACATGAGCCAACAATTCCAACATGATGTCCTCGTGATCGGCAGCGGCGCCGCTGGTCTGAGCCTGGCGCTGAACCTTCCCGGTCATTTGCGCATCGCCGTGCTCAGCAAGGGCGATCTTGCCAACGGTTCGACCTATTGGGCCCAGGGCGGCATTGCTGCCGTGCTGGATGACACCGATACCGTGCAATCACACGTCGAAGACACCCTCAACGCCGGTGGCGGCCTGTGCCATGAAGACGCCGTGCGCTTCACCGTCGAGCACAGCCGTGAAGCCATCCAGTGGCTGATCGACCAGGGTGTACCCTTTACCCGCGACGAGCACGCCAGCGTTGACGACGGCGGCTTCGAGTTCCACCTGACCCGTGAAGGCGGTCACAGCCACCGGCGCATCATTCATGCTGCCGATGCCACCGGCGCGGCGATTTTCACGACGCTGCTGGCCCAGGCACGGCAACGCACGAACATTGAATTGCTGGAACAACGGGTTGCCGTTGACCTGATTACCGAACGACGCCTGGGCCAGGACGGCGAGCGCTGCCTGGGCGCCTATGTGCTCAATCGCAACACCGGCGAAGTCGACACCTACGGTGCGCGCTTCACCGTGCTGGCCACCGGCGGCGCGGCGAAAGTCTACCTGTACACCAGTAACCCCGACGGGGCCTGCGGCGACGGCATTGCCATGGCCTGGCGTGCCGGTTGCCGGGTCGCCAACCTGGAATTCAACCAGTTCCACCCCACCTGCCTGTATCACCCACAGGCCAAGAGCTTCCTGATTACCGAAGCCTTGCGCGGCGAAGGCGCCTTGCTGCGCCTGCCCAATGGCGAGCGCTTCATGCCGCGCTTCGACCCGCGTGAAGAGCTGGCGCCGCGCGACATCGTGGCCCGCGCCATCGACCACGAAATGAAACGCCTGGGCGTGGACTGCGTGTACCTCGACATCAGCCACAAACCTGACGACTTCATCAAAAGTCACTTCCCGACCATGTATGAGCGCTGCCTGACGTTCGGCATCGACATCACCCGCCAACCGATCCCGGTGGTACCGGCTGCGCACTACACTTGCGGCGGCGTTATGGTCGACGACCGCGGCCACACTGACGTGCCCGGCCTGTACGCCATCGGTGAGACCAGCTTCACCGGCCTGCATGGTGCCAACCGCATGGCCAGCAACTCGCTGCTCGAATGCTTTGTGTACGGTCGCGCCGCGGCCAACGACATCGAAGCGCATCTGGACCAGGTGCCGATGCCACGCGCACTGCCAGGCTGGGATGCCAGCCAGGTCACCGACTCGGACGAAGACGTCATCATTGCGCACAACTGGGACGAACTGCGGCGATTCATGTGGGACTACGTAGGGATCGTGCGCACCAGCAAACGCCTGCAACGCGCTGAGCACCGGGTACGCCTGTTGCTGGACGAGATCGACGAGTTCTACAGCAACTACCGAGTAAGCAGAGACCTGATTGAACTGAGGAACCTTGCTCAAGTAGCAGAGCTGATGATTAGGTCAGCCATGGAACGCAAGGAATCTCGGGGTCTGCACTACACGCTGGACTATCCAGAGATGCTGCCAGAGGCGAAGGATACGATCCTTACACCCGACAAATGAGGCACGTTAGGAGCGCTCAGCGTACACCGTTCGGCTGGGTTTTGTAACAGCTTTGGCGCACATTTGTCCCAGCCTCTGGGGTCTTTATGGTGCGCCCGCGAGGGTCCTTAACGCGCTCACGGGCACCCATGCGAGGGCCTACGGGGGAGCCTGCGCGGGAAGTCTTGTAATGGTGACCTTTCAGATTTTTCTGTCAGATTCTCAAGAGGGTCGGCGAGACCACAACCAGAACCCCAGTTGAACGGCCAGACAGACCCAGTAGAGGGCCTGTAGGTGGTCCATGGGGTTCTCCTTGAGGGATTAGAGTGACTTGTGAAAGCGAACGTCTGTGAGTTCGTGTTGCAGGGCTACCTCAAGGAGGCGCTCATATGAATGCGGCCAGCTCCCTTGGGATTGGTCGTCAGAGGCGCCTGATTGCAGCAGGGCAAAGCACAGCGCAGCATGCGGGGTCAGAGACTCGACAGGCACTTTAGTAACTACCCGCTTGCCCTTGTATGTGTAGCACAGCGTGACACTCATCGACGGGCCTTAGTGTAGGCAACTTAGTCCAAGAGCTTAGCGCGTCACGCTTCGTTTATGGAAGTGTCGTTTGGCGCTTACCGGGCCTTGAGACGCCTTGCAGCGGCCTTGATGTCCCTCATTGCGATTCGATAGTTGTCCTTCTCTCGTTCGAGCAGGTGAACCACAGCAGCCTGTATCGACACACGTTCAAACCCTGAGCCTTCCAGTTCAAGCCAGCGCTTGACGATCATGTTGGACAGCTTGAAGGAATACCGGGAGAGCAGCGTAAAGGTCAGCTCTTTGTCGAGAATGGTCAGCGGTAATAACTTGCTTTGACTGGACTGGTAGCTGGCCTCGACCCATTGAGGTGCCCCCAGATTTGGGGTCTCCCTTTCCAGCTCGTTGAGCATCTTTCGGATGTCTCTGAGTACATGGTCATGGCGCTTACCGGTGATCTCAGCGATCTCCAAGGACGACATACCGGGTAAGCCGTTGAGAGTCGTTGAGGATACCGCTCCGGCCTTGGAGATGTTCTCGAAGATGGTTGCTGTATTGGTGGTCATGGTCATAGTCTGTTTTCCTTATGTTTGCTCTCTGAGTTCGCTCCCACGGGCAGCCGAAAGACCCCAGACAAGGGTTCTGCCGGTGGCACAGAGAGCAAACAGAAAGACTTTCGATTAGATGGATGCCCAGCGACGGGCGATGATGCGGATAGGTGAAGCCGTGCCCCTGCCGGTCCCTGTGTAGGTCCGGCCTTACGGGGCGCTTTTAGATCAGCTCAGGGCAATGCGAGTGACCAGCGGGAACGGCACTTGAACAGTCTGAAGACCATCAGTGGTCAGTTTCACCTTGACCATGCCCTTGGCGATGATGTCCACCACAGCCATGATCTCAAGGTCCCATCCTTGGGCGTTCGGGTTGCGGGTCGCTTCGATGCGCCAAACGCTCCCGTCTTGGCGCTCACGGTAGCTCAGCGAGGTGAACAGCTTGGGCAACATAAAGATGCCATGGTCGGTCCCGGTGTACGGCTGTACGCCTGCGCCAATGAGGTCCTCAATAGAGTCCTGACCAGCACGTTGAGCAGCACGCTCAAGGACGGCCACCAGTGACACGGGCAGCAGGATCACGAAGTCACTCAGCGAGGTCCCTACAGTCTGGTTAACGTGGGTCGTCATGAGGTCAATGAGTTCCTCAGCGATCTCCATAGGCTTACCTGTTGGCTTAGCCTCAGAGACGCTCTCAGTGCTTGGGGCAGTCGCCAAGATGGCAGCGACCTTACCGGCTGCGCTGTGCTCGATGTCACGGAGCATCTTGTCAGCGGTTTGCTCCATAGACTGTACGGTGAAGCCTGCCATCAGATTGTGGTCGAGGATGGTGGCACGGTGGCTGATGACCAATGCCGTGTCGGTGGCCTCGGTGAAGATGATCGACCCGGCCAGCACTTCACCCTTCTCGATGGTCTGGTTATCCCAGTTCTTGCGAGGGTCGAAGGTGACGGAGCGGTCAGCCATGGTGATGATTTGTTGCCCAGTGGCCTCGGAGCCAGCCGGACGGAACTCGCAAGGAGTCGCCTCCATGGCAGCCTCTCGCCACTCATCGCCGTTCAAATAGTCCTCAGCGGCTTCCACAAGGGCTTCCACATAGACCGACACATCGGTGGCCGCTTGGGTCTCTGGGCGAACATCGGCGGTGTTGAATCGAATCGAACCGGTGTGCTCATCAGTGATGGCGGTGGTGTAGGTCGATGGCTTGGCGTACTGGAATGGTTGTTTCATGGGAATGGTTCTCCTGAATAGATGAATGAAGTGGGTGTGTCGAGGGAGGTGCTGTTACCAGCCACCGCTATTGCTACGGGAAGCGGCACGCATACGGGCACCATGCTCACGAATGGCAGCGGCTCGGGCTTCCCGCTCGTGCTTCGCTTGGGCGATCTCACGAGGCGACCATTCACGGCACCGCTCGGCATGGGCATTGGCCTCAGCCTGCAAGCGAGCACGCTCCTGAGCCTTCTGGTATTGGTCTTGGCGGTACTCTCGGGCAACTACGGGAATCGCTTGGAGCGACAGACCGGCCTCATCGAACGCCTTAACGATCTCGAATTGCTGGCCCTTAACGGTCCCGCATTGGGCGACCAACATGGGCAGCATGATGTTCTCGACGTACTCACGGTTCAGGGTCTGGCCCGACACGGTGACTTCGTTCTTCAGGACTTTCGTGATAGTGATTTTCATGGTTTGGGTTCTCCTATTGGGGACCCTTTGATTCGTCCTTGCGCCATAGACGCGCACGACCAGACGGCCAAGGAGAAAGCCTTCGCGGGCATCTTCAAGGACGATCAAAAGGTTCTGGGTTTCAAGTGGTGTTGATGACGCTGATTCAGGGACATGGCAAGCCTGAAGGGCATCGAAGGGATCAACCGTGGCGACGGCTGTTGTGCAGGGTCGAGGAAATTATTTTGTTGTTGGTCTTCCTGTCTTACCCATAGTGAGGGTTTTTAACGACAGTCTTGACGGACGCCTTTAAGTTGTGAGTGAGATTCCTTCAGAGCCGCTTAATGGAATCCTCAAGTGAGTCGAGGCGATGGCTTGAAGACACAACCCTTGTTCAAGTAGTTGGTTCAAACGGTCGAGAGTCTTTTGGGGACACTTAGCGAGGACCCGTTGGGCCACACCGTCCATATCGAAGGTGACCTGTCCAGCCTTGTAGGTCCTGAAGTTGGAGCGATGGTCACTAAGGGCACGACGCAACTCGATGAGCTGGGTTCGAGCTGGTCGAGGGAATACAGTAGACAAGACTGACATATCTTGTTCGGTGAGGCGTGAGTTAGCTGGGCAGACAATGCTGGTCATGTTGGAAGGTCTCCTTTGAGGTGTCTTAAAGATGCCCTTTGAGATGAGGGGAGTTGTAATTAACAACCCCTCCCTCTGGGTCTGGTCGATGCTTTGACCTGAAGATGGTCGTTGAGATTTTCTTTATATTATCCGGCGTTAAGTCGCTAAGCCCCGGAATAGAGCCTCTGCGCCCACCTCGGCCACAATCTCAGCCTTGATGTCTGGGTGTCTCTCGACATACGAAGCGATCCCATGGGCAGCGTGTCGCGCAGCCTTGGCGATTCGCTGGGCGGTTCTCAAGGAATACTCATTGGTCTTGCAGGCGTCCGCTGTGATCTCCGAAAGGAACAACGCTCCGATGACCGCTCGTGCCTTGACGTTGATCTTTCCGTTGGTGACTCCGGCACTGGTGATGATTGACCCGGTAATGATGTCGTCTACCCATGGCAGCGGATCGGGAATCGCAAGGAGGTGCATGTAGGCTGCGACAGGGTTAGCGAAGGTGGCCTTTGGGCGTCCACGGCCTCGCTTGGGTTCATCGCTTGGGGTCTCTTGGGGTTGCCCTTGGGTGCCGTTGGTCAGGCCCTTGGCGGCTTTCTGTTGGTCATCAAAGAGGGACTCATCGGCACGACGCTCAGAGGCCCATGACTGATACTGGGCTTCGAGGTTTGCGGGTCGAACCATATCCCTGCGGCGGATGACCTCGCCAGAGAGTGGGTCAATGTGAAGGATGGTGCCGGTTTCGTGATCGACGTGACGGTGTAATGGTCCGGGTTGGGTGAGCAGGGTCATGATAGTGGTCCTCATATGGCCGCTGCGAACGTGCAGCCATAGTGAGGGTTTTTAACGACACCGCTTTCCGAGAGCGATCAAGGTCGAGTTCATCAGAACCTTGCGAAGTCCCCACCCGGCAGAGTTCTTAGGTAGTCAATCAGGTCGTGAAGCGCTTTCACTACACACGGCTCCCCGTCGAGCCAAATCCAATCATAGAACTCTTGCACCTTGGAGTTGTTCTCTCCGGTGATTGTGTCCAGTAGTGCCTGAGCTTCGATAAGCGAGATTGGTTTGTCCTTTAAGTCCCAAATGTGAGCAGCGTATCTGCCTCGAAATTTGTTTATGTTACGTTTGTCAATTTCTTTGGCGTACTGGAATAAAGGATTAACGAAGGTTTTATCAAGTGAGTAGAGGTGCTGGTTATATTTGTCCCTAATCTCCCAAACCTTGTAAAGTGAAAGGATTAGGCTGTGGTTACACACTCTCAGTCGCGTCATGATCTGAATCAGTGTCAGCTTGCCATCGCTGTAAGCTTTTAAAAAATCTCGGCCCATACAAACTGCGGCAGTCAAGTCCGTCATCTGATCTAAAAGAAGCCACTTGATTTCATTGTTGGCTTTAGCTTTTTCCATATGAGCCTACTCCTTATTAATTACCATTCGAGACTTGGACAGTTCGAGCGAACGCTTTCACGAGTGCTTCATGGAGTGCCCCCACAGGAACCCGCTGAGACCCCGCGTAGGAGCTACGAGGAAAGGTTCCTACGTAATCAACGCAAGGCTGCTTGCAGCGCTTCAGCCATACGCCCTACATCAACCCCGCTCCCCGCCCCGTATAGGTCATAGCTGATCGACCCCGAAGCGTGACCCAAGATCGACTCAGCGGTGCCCACAGGAATCTCAGCGGCCTTCAAGGCACCAGCCAGAGAGTGCCGTAGGGAGTGGAAGGTCTGGGTGCGATCAGCCTTCAGGTCTAAGACATCACGGATAAGCCCATTGAGCAACTCAGAGAATCGCCCAGCGCCCAAAGCGAACAGGCGAGAGTCCGCCCTTTGGACAAACTCAAGGAAAGCCTTCAGGTCAAACCCATAGGCCCCATCGGTCAACGGGATAACCCTCAGAGCGTTCTTGGTCTTGGCCGTCTTGCCATCGTTCCTATTGATGTCGATGACCCAGACATCCCCGACCTGCTTAACGTCAGCCTTAGTCAACTGCCTAAGTTCCTCAATACGGGTCCCAGTGATGACCCCAAGGGACAACGCCCAGCGCTGCCATGCGTCCACTGGCAGGGTCTTAGCGTGAGCCATGAGGGCCTTCACCTGATCCAGAGAGAACGCCTCACGGGAGCTATCAGCTCCTTTCGTTGGCTTCAGACCCTTGTCGAAGCTCTTATCGAGGTAACCGTTATGCACAGCCCAGTCCATGACAGTTGATAGCCGGGTCAGTAGCTTCTTCACCGTCGATGGCTTGCGGTCCTCAAGGAGTTTGTCCCGAAGGTTCTTCATGTCCTCCCGCGTATGAGCCTTCAAGTCCAAGTCACCGAGGATCGTAGCGATAGCCTCACAGGACGATCTCACGTCCCGCATGGTGCTGGCCTGAATGCTGTCTTTGCGTTCCTCCATGTACAGCGCAGACAGAGCCTTGAAGGTCAGCCGCTCAGATGAACTTACAGATAGGGACGGAGACAGGGCCACTGACGTGCTACAAGACTCATCCTTTAGACCCTTTACGATATCCACCAGATTCCCCGACCTGCCCTTCATGCGCTCCTGAGACGCCTCAATGATCTCCAATGCCTTACTCACAGCCCGTTGCTGATTGACGCTCAAGGGTAGCTTTGCGCTTGCCTCACGGAGGGCCTGATGGTGCTCATCGTTAATCATCTCGTAGGCGACCAGTGAGCTATCACCGTGGGCCATCGTCAGGCTGTACTCAGCGATGTCCAAGAGACGCTCTCTCAGCTCATCCCATGAAGCCTCTGGGTTGTCCAGATGGTAGGCCTTGAGGGTCGAGAGGATGTCTTGCGAGATGGTCATAGCGGTGGCCTTGTCGGTGGTCCTGAGTGATAGCGTGAAGAAGCCCTTAGCGGTGCCTTGAGGGCGAAGGCGAAGGTAATAGCGACCAGACCGGCGATAGTGGTATGGCTTGGCGAGGGCAGTTTGTAACAGGTTTGTCCCAGTTTGGGAGCGTGGATTGATGGTCATCGGCTGAAACCCCTGTATCCATTGGGTTTAGCCTCATCACGTCGAGTTCTACAGCAACTACAAGGTCAGCCGTGACCTGATCGAGTTGCGCAACCTGGCCCAGGTCGCTGAATTGATGATCCGTTGCGCCATGCAGCGCAAGGAAAGCCGGGGCCTGCACTACACCCTGGACTACCCGGGCATGCTCAGCGAAGCCCGCGACACTATCCTGCAGCCGCCCACCTTCGCCGACTGAACTTCAGGCGCACGCGCAGGCGCCGGTGTTGCTCCGGCTCCAGCGCGTCATAGGCGATCGTCAAACCTTCACTGCACAAACGCCCCGGCCTGCGGTAACGCAGCACCACCAAGCCCGGCAAGGCCAGGCTGTCGGGGCGCAGTTGCACGGTTTGCCACCCCAGGGCACGGCTGAACAGCTGCCAGCCGTCACGGTCCCGGCGCAAGCCACTGATAGCATGGGGATGGCTGAGCAGAATACGCCGGGGAATCATCCAGCCCGCATGCAGCAGGCACAACAGCACGCCCACTACCTGCCACCAGACGGGCACTTGCAGAATGCTCAGTGCCAGCGCGGCCAGCAATTGACTGGCCAGGTACGCCGCGAGCAAGGCTGTCGAGCCTTGCCAGCGGCACACGAATTGCTCACTTGGGCTGGACACGGTCCAGGATGATGCGAACCATGCGCTGCAGCTCCGGATCTTCCGACTCGCCGCGTTCCATGAACCAGCCGAACAGGTCCTGGTCTTCACAGCCCAGCAAGCGCCAGTACAGGGCACGATCTTCCTGACTCAAGGTTGCAAACACGTCCTGGCTGAAAGGCACCAGCAATACGTCCAGCTCGAGCATGCCACGACGGCTGTGCCAAAAGAGCCGATTGAGTTCAACTTGTTCGACCATGGAACCCTCCAGAAATAGGCCGCCAGTATACAGACCCAGCGCCTGAGGGACACGCGACGTTGGTCCGGACCTGTGAGCAAATAATGACAGAGGAGCGCACTCAACTACCTATTTTGCCAACGGCGCTCTATCATGGCCCCCAGTCTTACTACCCTGCGATCTCCCATGGCCGATACCGCTTTTTTCTGCACCCTCTCCCACGAAGGCGTTCTCGCCGTCCGCGGCTCGGACGCCGGTAAGTTTCTGCAAGGCCAACTGACCTGCAATATCAACTACCTGAGCGACAACACCAGTAGCCTGGGCGCCCGCTGCATGGTCAAGGGCCGGATGCAGTCGAGCTTCCGTATCCTGCCTGAAGGCGACGGTTTCCTGCTGGCGATGACCCGCGAGTTGCTGGAAGCGCAACTGGCCGACCTGAAAAAGTACGCGGTGTTCTCCAAGGCCAAGCTGACCGATGACAGCGATGCCTGGGTACGCTTTGGCCTGCAGGGCGGTGATGCGGCGTTGCAGGCACTGGGCCTGGAGGTTCCGCAGCAGACTGACGCAATCACTCGCCACGATGGGCTGATTGCCATTGCCGTGTCGGCCGGGCGTATCGAACTCTGGGCGCCGGCTGATCAGGCCGAGCGTGTTCAGACCCAACTGGCTGCCACCTTGCCGCAAGCGCCGTTGAACGACTGGCTGCTCGGGCAGATCCGTGCCGGCATCGGCCAGGTCATGGCGCAAACCCGCGAGCTGTTCATCCCGCAGATGATCAACCTGCAGGCCGTCGGTGGCGTGAGCTTCAAGAAAGGCTGCTACACCGGCCAGGAAATCGTCGCGCGCATGCAGTACCTGGGCAAACTCAAGCGTCGCCTGTACCGGGTTGCACTGGCCAGCGACAGCCTGCCTGAGCCCGGCACTGAAATCTTCTCGCCCACTCACGGCTCCTCGGTGGGTGAAGTGGTATTGGCGGCGCACAGCGGCGCCGGCAGCGAATTGCTGGCCGTGTTGACGGCCGATGCGGTAGAAGACAACAACCTGCACCTGGGCAGCCCTGATGGCCCTCGTCTGGACCTGCTGACGCTGCCGTACGAGCTGGACCGCGACCGCGAGATCCAGCGCTGAGCCAGCCCTGCCCCGGTGCTTGATTCGCCGGGGCTCTCTTTGAATTGCGCTAGAGATTTACGATGAACAAGCTGGCCGAGATGGTCCAGGCCCAGTTATTGGCCGCCATCGACAACGATGACCTGGTGCTGCCGACCTTGCCGGAGGTCGCCCTGAGCATCCGCGAGGCCGCCGAAGACAGCGAGATCAGCGTCAGCGCCCTGAGCAAGGTCATTGGCCGCGACGCTGCCCTGTCGGCACGCCTGATCAAGGTGGTGAACAGCCCCCTGCTGCGAGCGACCGTCGAGGTCACCGACCTGCAGACGGCCGTCACCCGCCTTGGCATCAATTACAGCTGCAACCTGGCCGTGGGCCTGGTGATTGAGCAGATATTCCACGCCCGCTCCGAGGTGGTGGAAAAGAAAATGCGCGAAATCTGGGCAACCAGCCTGGAAGTGGCGGGTATCAGTTACGAACTCTGCCTGCGCTACACCCAGCTCAAACCCGATCAGGGCGCCCTCGCCGGGCTGGTTCACCAGATTGGTGTACTGCCGATCCTGATCTACGCCGAAGAACACAACGAATTGCTCTCCGACCCGGTGTGCCTGAACTATGTCATCGACCAGATTCATCCGGTGCTCGGTGACAAGATCCTCAGCAGCTGGGAGTTTCCCGAACAATTGGTGAGTTTGCCGGGCCAGGTCCTGGACCTGGACCGCGGCAGCGCGCAGATCGACTACGTGGACATCGTGCAGATTGCCCGCGCGCTGAGCCCTGCCCTGGGTAAGACCCGCCCCCTGGCAGCACTGCCGGCCTACCGCCACCTGGGGCTGCCAACCGGCACCGAACTGGTGGCCAACGACCTGTTGTTTGCCCGCTCGATGTTCCGTTAATCAACGGTAAAACTGACCCGCACCTTCAAGCCGCCGCGCTCACCGTCATGCAGACTGATCTGCGCCAGGTGGGCGCGGCAGATTTCACCGACAATCGCCAGGCCCAGACCGGTCCCCTGAGCACCGCGCCGGTAGAAACGCTCGAACACCCGTTCGCGCTCAGGCTGAGGAATGCCTGGCCCGTCGTCTTCAACTTCCAGTATCCCAGGCGCATAGACCCGCAAGATAACGTTGCCGCCCTTGGGCGTGTGCGCCAGGGCGTTGTCGACCAGGTTACTGAGCAGCTCGTTGAGCAAGGTCGGCTCGCCACGGACATGCACCGGGGCCTCAGCCTCCAACGCCAGCGTAACGCCACGCGCATAGGCCAGTGGTGCCATGGCCATGCCCAGCTCGCGCGCCAACTGGCTCAGGTCAAGTGACTGCGCCCCGCCTTCGGCAATGGCCCGCGCACCGTTTTCCACCCGTGCCAGGGAAAGCAGTTGGTTGGCCAGGTGGGTCAGGCGATCAGTGCCCTGCGCCGCTGACTCCAGGGTCTCGCGCCACACCTGTGGCTCGTTGGAACGTAACCCCAACTCAACCCTGGCCTTCAGCGCTGCCAGCGGCGTGCGCAGTTCATGCGCAGCCTCGGCAATGAACTGCGCCTGGCGCTCGAACTGGCCACGCAGACGTTCGGTGAAGTGATTCAAGGCGCGTACCAAGGGGCTCAACTCGCGCTGCACCTCAACCAGCGGCAACGCGCGCAGGTCATCGGGTTGACGTTCTTCTACCGCACTACGCAAACGCTCCAGCGGACGTAGCGCTGCACTCACCGCAAACCACACCAGCATCAATGCCCCGAGCGCCAGCATACCGAGGCGCAGCAGGGTATCGGCCATCAAACCACGCGCCATGCGCACCCGCGCTTCTTCCGTTTCCGCCACGCGAATTTCGGCCATGCCGTTCATGTTCGGCTCACTGACCGGCTTGAGCAGGCTGACCACGCGAACATCCTGGCCCAGATAGCGCGCGTTGTAGAAGCGCGCCAAGGCCGGGTAGGCATCGGTTCGCGGCGTGCCCGGCGGCGGTGCGGGCAAGTTTTCGTAGCCGGAAATCAGGCGCTGATGGATGTCGTTGACCTGATAATAGATACGCCCGGCGCTGTCATAGGCAAAGGTGTCCAGCGCCACGTACGGCACATCGGCACTGAGGGTGCCATCGCGCTGGGACAAGCCGGCGGCAATGGTCCGCGCCGAGGCCAGCAAGGTGCGATCGTAGGCGGTGTCGGCGGCCTCGCGGCCGTTCCAGTAAGCACTCAGGCCGCTGGCGAGCATCAGTACCACCAGCAGCAACGCCAGGTTCCACAGCAGCCGCCCGCGCAGGCTGACGCTGTCACGCATCGCGATGCTCAAGCAGGTAGCCGAGCCCCCGGAACGTGACGATGGCCACGGCATGCCCATCGAGTTTCTTGCGCAGTCGATGGATGTAGATCTCGATCGAGTCGGCACTGGCTTCTTCATCCAGGCCAAACACTTGGGCAGCCACTTGCTCCTTGCTCATCACCCGCCCCGGGCGAGCGATCAAGGCCTCAAGCACGGATTGCTCGCGCGAGGTCAACGTCAGCAGTTCTTCACCGAGGGTGAAGCGTCGGGTGTCCAGGTCGTACACCAGTGGGCCACAGCGCTGCTGTCGCTCACCACCGAGCACACTGCGGCGCAGCAGCGCCTTGACCCGCGCCTCAAGCTCGGTGAGTTCAAAAGGTTTGGCCAGGTAATCATCAGCACCCAGGTTGAGGCCGTGCACCCGGTCCTTGACGTCACTGCGTGCGGTCAGCATCAGCACCGGCACGGTTTTGCCGCGCGCGCGCAAGCGCGCCAGCACTTCAAATCCGTCCATGCGCGGCAGGCCTACATCAAGCACGGCCACAGCATATTCTTCGCTGGCCAGGGCCAGGTCGGCAGCCACGCCATCGTGCAGCACATCGACGGTGAGGCCGCTGCTTTTCAGGGCCTGGGCCACGCTTTCAGCCAACTGCAAATGGTCTTCGACGAGCAGCACACGCATGGTTTTCTCCCCGGTCGCGTCGCGGTCAATGGCGCGGAGTGTACAGCCGACAGGCAGCCTGTGAAGCCTTCGTAACAATGAAAAAGTATTGAAAGGTTAGCGAAAGGTTAAAGCCCTAGCATCCCCTCACGGCTCACTCTGCGCGCCGTAAAAACTGAACATTGACGTTCGACTAATAAAAACAAAAACGGAGTTACTTGACGATGCTGTCCATACAGCCACGGGCGTCCGCGCCTACTCGCCGTTTACCTTCCCGCCAGACCGCAGTTGTCAGCGCCCTCGCCCTTACCGGCGTCGCACCGCTGAGCCAGGCCGCCTTCTTCGAAGACAGCAAGGCGACCTTCGAAACCCGCAACATGTACTTCAACCGCGACTTTCGCGATGGCACCAGCGCCCAGCAATCCAAGCGTGACGAATGGGCTCAGGGCTTCATGCTCAATTTCGAGTCGGGTTACACCGATGGCACCGTAGGCTTTGGCCTGGATGCCCTGGGGATGCTCGGTATCAAGCTCGACTCCAGCCCCGACCGCACCGGCACCGGCCTGTTGCCTACCCACGATGATGGCCGTGCTGCCGACGAGTATTCCAAGCTCGGCATAACCGGCAAAGTCAAAATCTCCGACACCGAGCTGAAACTCGGTACGCTGATTCCAGAACTGCCAACCCTGCAACCCAACGACGGTCGAATTCTGCCGCAGACCTTCGAAGGTGGCTTGCTGACGTCCGGGGAAATCAAGAACCTGACCTTCACCGGCGGACGCCTGGAAAAAGCCCGGGATCGCGACAGCACCAATAACGAAGACATCGCCCTCAACAACAAGAACCGCCGTTTTGCCGGCACCGTTACCGGCAACCATTTCGACATGGCCGGCCTGGACTACACGTTCACCGACAAGATCACCGGTAGCTACCATTGGGCGCAGCTCGATGACGTGTACGCTCAGCACTTTGTCGGCCTGCTCGCCAGCCAGCCGTGGGGACCGGGCACCTTCGGTGCTGACCTGCGCATGGCGTTCAGCGACGACCAAGGCCAGGCCCGCGGTGGCAAGATCGACAACACCGCGCTCAACGGCATGCTCAGCTACAGCATCATCGGCCACAAGCTCAGCGCCGGTTACCAGCACCTGTCTGGCGACACCGCCTTCCCTTACGTCGATGGCGCCGACCCGTACCTGGTCAACTTCGTCCAGATCAACGACTTCGCCGACGCTGACGAGCGTTCCTGGCAAGCCCGCTACGACTATGACTTCGCCAAACTGGGCATTCCCGGCCTGACCTTCATGACCCGCTACATCAGCGGCGATAATGTCAGCCTGGCCGATGGCGGTGAAGGCAAGGAGTGGGAACGCGACACCGAGTTCAAGTATGTGGTGCAAAGTGGCGCCCTGAAAAACGTCGCCGTGCGCCTGCGCAACGCTACCTTCCGCTCGAACTTTGCCCGCGATGCGGATGAAGTGCGGCTGCTGGTGAGTTACAGCCTTGCGCTGTGGTAATCCCCGACAACAATAATGCTCACGGAGATTGACGATGACCTTTTCACTGCGCCGCATTGCCTTGGCCACTGCCTGCCTGGTGTTGACCAGCCACGCCATGGCCGCCGAACCCAAACGCCCTGAATGTATTGCCCCCGCCTCGCCTGGCGGTGGTTTCGACCTGACCTGCAAGCTGGTGCAAAGCGCCCTGGTCAATGAAAAAATCCTCAGCAAGCCTATGCGTGTGACCTACATGCCTGGCGGTGTCGGCGCGGTGGCCTACAACGCCGTGGTCGCCCAGCGCCCCGCCGATGCCGGCACCCTGGTGGCCTGGTCCAGCGGCTCGCTGCTGAACCTGGCCCAAGGCAAGTTTGGCCGTTTCGACGAGAACGCCGTGCGTTGGCTGGCCGCCGTTGGCACCAGCTATGGCGCCATCGCAGTGAAAAGCGATTCGCCCTACAAAACCCTCGACGACCTGGTTCAAGCGCTGAAAAAAGACCCAAGCAAAGTGGTGATCGGCTCCGGCGGCACGGTCGGTAGCCAGGACTGGATGCAGACCGCACTGATTGCCAAAGCCGCGGGCATCAACCCACGCGACTTGCGTTATGTCGCCCTTGAAGGGGGTGGCGAAATTGCTACTGCGCTGCTCGGTGGGCATATCCAGGTAGGCAGTACCGACATCTCCGACTCCATGCCGCACATCCAGAGCGGTGACATGCGCCTGCTGGCCGTGTTCGCCGAAAACCGCCTGGACGAGCCGGAAATGAAGAGCATTCCAACCGCCAAGGAACAGGGCTACGACATCGTCTGGCCGGTAGTGCGTGGTTTCTACATGGGGCCGAAAGTCTCCGATGAAGAGTACGCCTGGTGGAAAGACTCGTTCGACAAGATGCTGGCTTCGGAAGAGTTCACCAAGCTGCGTGATCAGCGCGAACTGTTCCCCTTTGCCATGACCGGCGCAGAGTTGGACACCTACGTGAAGAAACAGGTGGCCGACTACAAAGTCCTGGCCAAGGAATTTGGGCTGATTCAGTAAGCCTTTAACCTTTCGAGAAGCATCGCGGGGCAAGCCCGCTCCTACAGACACGGTCTCTCGCTGTGGGAGCGGGCTTGCCCCGCGAAAAGAGGATTCCCCAATGATCCTGCAACGCATTTTCGCCTTGTTGCTGCTAGCGGTATGTACCGCACTGGCAGTCATGGCCTGGCCCTATCAGGCGGCGTTTTCCTACGAGCCTGTCGGCCCTCGTGCCTTTCCTCTGTTGATTATCGGTTTGATGGGCTGCGGCCTGTTGTACCTGGCTTTTCGTCCAACCCCGATCGTGCGCAAGGACGATGAGCCCGAGCTGGATCGCGAATCGCTGATCAAGATCGGCCTCTGTGTGGCCTTGCTCCTGCTCTTTGCCAGCACCTTCGAACCGTTGGGCTTTGTCCTCAGCAGCATCCTGGTTGGCGTGCCTATGGCGCGTCTTTACGACGGCCGCTGGCTGCCGAGCATCGTCATCATCACGCTGATGAGCATCGCGCTGTACTGGCTGTTTGACCGTGTAATGGATGTGCCACTGCCCCTGGGCCTGCTCGACGTACTGGAGAACTGACATGGATACGCTTGGTTATCTCGGCCAGGGCTTCGGCGTTGCCCTGAGCCCGTACAACCTGGTCACTGCCCTGTGTGGCAGCTTGATCGGTACGGTGGTTGGCCTGCTGCCGGGCCTTGGCCCGATTAACGGGGTGGCGCTGCTGATCCCGATTGCGTTCGCCCTTGGCCTGCCGCCGGAGTCGGCGCTGATTCTGTTGTCTGCGGTGTACCTGGGTTGCGAATACGGCGGGCGTATCAGTTCGATCCTGCTGAACATTCCCGGTGAAGCTGCAACCGTCATGACCACCCTCGACGGTTACCCGATGGCCCGCAAAGGCCTGGCCGGTGTCGCCCTGTCGCTGTCGGCGTGGAGTTCGTTCATCGGCGCCTTTATCGCCACTTGCGGTATGGTCCTGTTCGCGCCGTTGCTGGCCAAATGGGCGATTGCCTTTGGTCCGGCGGAATACTTCGTGCTGATGGTCTTTGCCATTGTCTGCCTGGGCGGCATGGCCGGTGACAAACCGCTGAAGACTTTCATCGCGGCGCTGATCGGCTTGTTTCTGTCCTGCGTCGGCATCGATGCCAACAGCGGCGTCTACCGCTTTACCGGCGACAGCGTGAACCTGGCCGACGGTATTCAGTTCGTGGTGCTGGTACTGGGCCTGTTCTCGATCAGCGAAATTCTGTTGCTGCTGGAAAAAACCCACCATGGCCACCAAGCAGTCACGGCCACCGGGCGCATGTTGTTCAACCTCAAAGAAGCGGCCTCGGTGTTCTGGGTCAACATCCGCTGCGGCGTGCTGGGTTTCGTCATGGGTGTGTTGCCGGGTGCCGGTGCGACCCTGGCCAGTGCGGTGGCCTACATGACCGAAAAACGTCTGGCCGGTGCCAGTGGTAAATTCGGTCAGGGTGACAAACGCGGCCTGGCCGCGCCGGAAACCGCCATCGGTGGCGCCTGCTGCGGTGCGCTGGTACCGATGCTGACCCTGGGTGTACCCGGCTCTGGTACCACTGCGGTGATGATCGGCGCCCTGACCCTGTACAACATCACGCCTGGCCCACTGCTGTTCCAACAGCAGCCCGACATTGTCTGGGGCCTGATTGCGTCGTTGTTCATTGCCAACGTCATGCTGATCATTCTCAACGTGCCAATGGTGCGTCTGTTCACCCGCATCCTTGCCGTGCCGAACTGGGCGCTGGTGCCGGTAATTGCAATCATCACCGCCATCGGGGTGTATGCTGTTCACGCGACGACCTTCGACCTGTTCCTGATGATCGGTATCGGTATCTTCGGTTACATCCTGCGTAAGCTCGACTTCCCGCTGTCGCCGTTGCTGCTCGGCTTTATCCTCGGCGGCCTGATGGAACAGAACCTGCGCCGTGCCCTGTCGATCTCCAACGGCAGCCTGGACATTCTCTGGTCCAGCCCGATCAGCATGACGGTGTGGTCGCTGACTGCAGTGATGCTGGCCTTCCCGCTGCTGCGCATCTGGCGCAAACGAAGCCTTCAGCGTCGCGCCCTGGCCGATGTCTGATCGGCCTTCGTCTCTGTTCTGGGCCACTGGCCTGGTCGGCCTGGCAGGCGGGTTTCTCGCCAGCCAGGTCGGCTGGCCGTTACCGTGGATGGTCGGCTCGTTGCTGGCGATCATCCTGGTGCGCTGCCTGACCCCTTGGCAATTGAACGAAATCCCCGGTGGCCGCAAATGCGGCCAGTGGATTATCGGCATTGGCATCGGCCTGCACTTCACCCCGGCAGTGGTCGAGCAAGTGGCCAGCAATTTCGGCCTGATCTTCTGTGGCGCGTTGATTACCAGTGTGTCCAGTGTCGCCGGCATCTGGTTGCTGCGGCGCACTGGTGAAGACCGCGCCACGGCGTTCTTCTCCAGCATGCCGGGTGGCTCCGGGGAGATGGTTAACCTCGGGGCGCGCAACGGCGCCGTGCTCAGTCAGGTTGCGGCTGCACAAAGCCTGCGGGTGCTGGCCATCGTGCTGTGCGTACCGGCCCTGTTCAAATACCTGCTCGGTGATGGCGTGCCGATCACTCATAACGGCAGCGTCAGTTGGGGCTGGCTGGCGCTGATCTGCCCGCTGGGCGTGCTCATGGCCTGGGTATGGCAGCGGCTGAAACAGCCTAACCCCTGGTTGTTCGGGCCCTTGCTGGTGGCTGCTATCGCCAGTGTCAGCGGTGACTTGCACATCGCCCTGCCCGACGGCGCGAGCCAGATTGGCCAGTGGTTGATTGGCAGTGGCCTGGGTTGTCATTTCAACCGGGCGTTTTTTCGCCGGGCGCCGTCCTTTCTTGGCCGCACCTTGGTTGCGACGGCCTTGAGCATGCTGATCGCTGCAGCCGCTGCCCTGGTCTTGAGCCACCTGAGCCAACTGGACTTGCGCTCCTTGACCCTGGGCATGATGCCGGGCGGTATCGCTGAAATGAGCCTGACCGCCGAAACCTTGCAGCTATCAGTACCGCTGGTAACGGCCCTGCAGGTGATGCGCTTACTGTTCGTATTGTTCCTGGCCGAGCCCTTGTTCCGTCACTGGATCAACGAACGCGTGTAGGAGCGGGCTTGCCCCGCGATGCGATGTGTCTGACAAATCGCAATCGCGGGGCAAGCCCGCTCCCACCGTTACAGCGGTGGCAGGCGCCAATCTACGGGCGTCAGGCCATGCTGTTCGAGGAACTTGTTAGTGCGGCTGAAATGCCCACAACCCAGGAACCCGCGATACGCCGAGAGCGGCGACGGGTGCACCGACTTGAGCACCAGGTGCTTGGTGGCGTCGATCAGTTTCTGCTTGCTCTGCGCATGCGCGCCCCACAGCAGGAACACGGTATTGGGCTGATGCTCACTGACCACCTGAATGATTCGATCAGTGAAGAATTCCCAGCCTTTCTTGGCATGCGAAGCGGCATTGGCGCGCTCGACCGTCATGGTGGTGTTAAGCAGCAAGACGCCCTGTTCAGCCCAGCTTTGCAAGTAGCCATGCTTGGGAATTTCGATGTTCAGGTCGCGTTGCAATTCCTTGTAGATATTCACCAGCGACGGCGGCGTCGGCACCCCAGGCTGCACCGAGAAGCACAGGCCATGGGCCTGGCCCGGGCCGTGGTAAGGGTCCTGGCCGAGGATCACCACCTTCACGTTGTCCAGCGGCGTGGAATTGAGCGCATTGAAGATCATCGGGCCTGGTGGGTAAATCTCTTTACCCGCCGCATATTCCTGGCGCAGGAATTCACGCAGTTGCTGCATGTAGGGCTGGTCGAATTCGGCGCGCAGCGCTGCTTTCCAGCCTGCTTCAAGTTTGATGCGATCGTCGTCAGTCATGGGGCCATCCGTAAACAATGGCGCGACACTAGGAAAGCTGCCCGAGCTTGTCAATCGATCCGACCGGCGACCGGCAGTTTTGCCGACACCGGCCATACTTGTCCGGATCAGACGAATGAGGTCGCCCATGGCCGTACAGTGCGAAGAACTCACCGGCGTCGATGGTGCCCGGATCGGCATCGCCACCCTGGATGCCGCCAAGGCGCTGAATGCCTTGTCACTACCGATGATCGAAGTGCTCGACCAGCAACTGGCCCAATGGGCCGCCAACCCGGACATTGTGTGCGTGCTGCTGCGTGGCGACGGTGCCAAGGCCTTTTGCGCCGGTGGCGAGGTGCGCAGCCTGGCCCAGGCCTGCCGCGATCACCCAGGGCAAGTGCCGGCGCTGGCCGCGCAGTTCTTCGCCGATGAGTATCGCCTCGATTATCGCTTGCACACTTACCCCAAACCGTTGCTGTGCTGGGGCCACGGCCATGTGCTCGGCGGTGGTATGGGCCTGTTGCAAGGTGCCAACGTGCGTATCGTTACCCCAAGTACACGCATGGCCATGCCCGAAATCAGTATCGGCCTGTACCCGGATGTCGGTGCCAGCTGGTTTCTGGCGCGCTTGCCGGGCAAGCTGGGCCTGTTTCTCGGCCTGACCGGCGCGCCGATCAACGCTACCGATGCTTTGGAGCTGGGCCTGGCCGACCGTTTTCTCGGCGAAAGCCAACAGGAAGAACTGCTCGATGACCTGCTGCAATTGAACTGGCAGGAACAGACCGCCTTGCAGCTCAACAGCCTGCTCAAGGCCCAGCAGCACAGCGCGCAAAGTGAGTTACCCGAAGCGCAATGGCTACCCCGGCGCAAGCAGATCGATGCCCTGCTGGATGCCGCCGACCCGGTATGTGCCTGGCGCGCGATCGGGCAATGGCGCAATCATGCCGACCCGCTGCTGGCCAAAGCCGCGAACACCATGCTCGAAGGCTGTCCGTTGACGGCTCACCTAGTCTGGCAGCAGATCCAACGCGCCCGCCACCTGTCTTTGGCGCAAGTGTTCCAGATGGAATACACCCTGAGCCTCAACTGCTGCCGACACCCGGAATTCAGCGAAGGCGTACGCGCGCGGCTGATCGACAAGGATCAACAACCGCGCTGGCACTGGGCAGACATTGCCCAGGTACCAACGGCGGTCATCAACGCGCATTTTGCCAAAGCCTGGGAAGGTCGCCATCCGCTGGCCGACCTGGCCTGAGCGACCTAGCGGTGCCAGTTGCGCCCCTGCCGGTCATCGCGATCACGGTCATGACGTGAAGGTCCCTGACGGTAACGGTCATTGCGATGGTTCGGGTAGGGCTGGTAGTGACGCTCGGGGGCCGTGCGGTAATAGTGCGGTGCCGGACGGTCATAGTGGGGCGTCGGCCGGTAGTAACGCGGTGGCGAGTAGTAGCGCGGTGGGGGTGCGTAATAGCGTGGCTGTGGCACCACGTAGTAACCACGGTTGTAGGAGTAACCCGGCCGGTAATAGCCTGGGTAGCCATAACGATCAGCGGTATAGACTTCTGTACGGTAGTAACCGTTACCTCCATAAGGGACACAAGCGCTAGTCAGCAAACTCAGCACGGCAACAAGCAAAAGTCGGCGATACATGGCGGCCTCCCGGACCGCGGAACTGCCCATCCCAGCGGCGCTGGTCGGCGTCGGTCAGCAAGCGCTGAGCGACATAGATTAAGACCACGAAGAGGCGGTCCGGTGCCGTTGCCGTAATAATTTGCAACAAGGCCAATGCCCTTGATATTTGTCCAGTTATTTTCCGGCCATCGCACTAGAATGGACGGCATTGGCTTATTTCAAGGGAATGTCATATTGCCTCGCTCCGCCCTGTTTTCGCAGCGCTCGCTGATTCTGACCTTGCTATTGCTGCTGGGCAGCGGCTTTCTGGCGACATCGCTGCTGAGCTATTTCGCCTCGCGCAGTTCGATCCGCGACAGCATCGTCAACACCGAACTGCCGCTGACCTCCGACACCGTGTATTCGGAAATCCAGAAAGACCTGGTGCGGCCGATTCTGATCTCTTCGATGATGGCCCACGACACTTTCCTGCGTGACTGGGCACTGGCCGGCGAACCTGACCGGACACAGATTTCCCGCTACCTCAATGAAGTGATGGGCGAGTATCACGCCTACACCGCGTTCTTCATCTCCGACGTCACCGGGAACTACTACCAGGCGCAAAAAGGCGTGCTGAAAAAGATCGACCCACAGGAGCCGCGCGACATCTGGTATTACCGGGTGCGCAACATGGACGTGCCCTACGAACTCAACGTCGACCTGGACATGGCCAACCAGGACAAACTGACGGTGTTCATCAACTACCGGGTGCTCGACTACCAGCAAAAATTCATCGGTGTCACGGGTATTGGCCTCACCGTCGAAGCCGTGGTGCGCCTGATTGATGACTACCAACAGCGCTATCAGCGCCAGGTGTACTTCGTTGACCCGCAAGGCAACGTGGTGTTGACCGGATCCAATGGCGGCGCCCATGGTGCCCGCACCGGGCAATCACTGCGCGACCTGCACGGCTTGCGCGAACTGCTCAAGCAGATGCCGAAACCGGCCAGCGGCAGCTACGAATACCTGAGCAGCGAGGGTGACAGTCATTTCCTCAATGTGCGCCTGGTGCCGGAGCTGAACTGGTACCTGTTCGTCGACAAACGTGAAGACGGCGCCCTGGACAACATCCGCGAGTCGCTTTATCTGAACCTGGCGATTTGCACCATCATCGGCCTGGTGGTGTTGTCGCTGCTCAATGCCATGGTCAAGCGACATCAGGACAACATCGAAACCCTGGCTACCCGTGACAGCCTCACCGGCCTGCCCAACCGCCGTGGTTTCGACCTGCTGGCCGGCCAGGCGCTGCATGAAGCGCAACGCGAACCCAAGCCACTGGTCGCCTTGTTGATCGATCTCGATCACTTCAAACAACTCAATGACACCCACGGTCACCTGGCCGGCGACGAAGTGCTGCGCCAATTCGCCCGCATCCTGGAAAACTGCCTGCGTCAGGCGGATATTATCTGCCGTTGGGGCGGTGAAGAATTTATCGTGCTGCTCAAGGATACCGACGGCGAACATGCCCTCGAGGTTGCGGAAAAACTGCGCTTGCTCACCGAGCAACAGGATTTCCACTTCAACAACACCCTGATCAGGCTGACCACCAGTATTGGCTTGAGCAGCCTGCAGGCTGAAGATACCCTGCACAGCCTGATCGCCCGCGCCGATCATGCCCTGTACCGCGCCAAGCAAAGTGGGCGCAACCGCGTATGTGTAGAGATGCTCAGGTCCGACCATGAATGATGCCCAACGCTGCCCCGCCTGCGGTGCCAGCAACCGTTGCAGCCTTGCTGACCCGCGCACTGCGGCCAACGCCTGTTGGTGCTTCAGCGTCAGCATCGATGCGCAGGTGATCGAGGCGTTGCCTGCCGAACAGCGCAACAAGGCTTGCCTGTGCCCCGCCTGCGCAAAGGTGCTGGAGCAACTTGAAGCGGCAAAGCCTGCCAGCGAGCGTTAAACTGCAACGCCCTGCCCCTGAGCCTGTATGCGTCTCGATCGATTTCTCAGCAACCTGCCCTGCTTCAACCGTCAGCAAGTTCGTGTGCTGCTGGTAGAACGGCGCGTGCGGGTGGATGGTGTGTGCGTCAGTGACCCGCGCCTGGAAGTCCGTGAGTTCAGCCGCATCGAGGTGGACGATCAACTGCTGCAAGCCGGACGCCCGGCGCGCTACTTGATGCTGCACAAACCCCAGGGCTGCGTCAGCGCCACCCAAGACCCCGAGCACCGCACCGTGCTGGACTTGCTCGATGAAAGCGACAAGCACGAACTGCACATCGCCGGGCGCCTGGACTACAACACCACCGGCCTGTTGCTGCTGACCAACGACGGCCAATGGTCACGGCGCCTGACCCAACCGCAAACCAAGCTGGCGAAAATCTATTACGTCGAAACCGAACAGGTGATCGAACCGCACTACATCGACAAATTCCGCCAGGGCTTCTACTTCGCCTTCGAAGACCTCACCACCCTGCCCGCCGAACTCACCGTGCTCGGTCCGCGCAGCGCTCGCCTGAGCATCGTTGAAGGCCGTTATCATCAGGTCAAGCGCATGTTCGGCCACTTCGACAACAAGGTGCTACGCCTGCACCGCGAACGCATGGGCCCGCTGCAGCTGGACCCAGGCCTGCGCCCCGGCGAGTACCGAGCGCTCTATCCCGAAGAAATCCTGGCAATCTGAAGCAACGACCGCTGGGCGGAAAGATTTCGTCAATTTCCCCAAAGGCACTTGCGGGTTACAGCGCTGCCTGCTTGAATCCAATCGTCGGTCTGCATGTGACTCACCAGTCACAACCGTAGTCAAAGACACCTTTTTGCTGGCCACCAGTGCCTCGAAGTACCGGGGTCCGGCAGATTGCCCACCTAGAACAATACCCGTCGACCGGCGTGAAAGGATCGACAAGGGCCCTCAGCCTCTCTTCTTCAAGGCGTATGCCTACCTGTCATAAAGAACGCGCATCCTTGCATGCGCGAATACCCTTTTTGCGCCAGGAGTCGACGACATGAGGCCAGAAATTGCTGTGCTTGATATACAAGGTCAGTATCGGGTTTACACGGAGTTCTATCGCGCAGACGCCGCTGAGAAGACGATCATCCTGATCAATGGCTCGCTGGCCACCACGGCCTCGTTTGCCCAGACCGTGCGTAGCCTGCATCCGCAATTCAACGTGGTGCTGTACGATCAGCCGTATGCTGGAAAATCCAAGGCGCACAACCGTCATGAGCGGTTGCTGACCAAGGAAACCGAAGGGCAGATCCTGCTGGAACTGATCGATCACTTTGCCGCCGACCACGTGATGTCGTTCTCCTGGGGCGGCGCCTGCACCCTGCTGGCCCTGGCGCACAAGCCGCGGCGCATTGAGAAGGCAGTGGTCAGCTCGTTCTCGCCGGTGATCAACGAACCGATGCGCGACTACCTCGAGCGCGGCTGCCAGTACCTCAGCACCTGCGACCGTCCACAGGTGGGCAACCTGGTCAACGACACCATCGGCAAGCACTTGCCTTCGCTGTTCAAGCGCTTCAACTACCGGCATGTCAGCAGCCTGGACAACCACGAATACGCGCAGATGCATTTTCACATCAACCAGGTGCTCGACCACGACCTGGACAATGCCTTGCGCTCGGCCCGGGTCATCGACATTCCGGTGCTGTTCATCAACGGTGAGTGGGATGAATACACCACAATCGATGATGCCCGGCAGTTCAGCCAGCATGTGCGCAACAGCCACTTCAGCGAAATCCGCGCCGCCGGGCACTTCCTCGACATGGAGCACAAGGCTGCCTGCGACGAAACCCGTGACGCCTTGCTGAGTTTCCTCAAACCCGCCACCCGGGAATCCCGTGTGCGATACCCATACGCCCAGGCACACCATGCACTGGCGATCTGAATACCCTGGTTGGCGGTAGCGCAGCCTCCTGCATCAACGGCCCGTTTGGGCAGAAGGAAGATGCATGACCTCGCGCTACTGGCCAACGTCTTGAGTTTTTACGCAA
The DNA here is from genome assembly GCF_052147955.1 of Pseudomonas sp. NUPR-001. Lineage (NCBI taxonomy): Bacteria > Pseudomonadati > Pseudomonadota > Gammaproteobacteria > Pseudomonadales > Pseudomonadaceae > Pseudomonas > Pseudomonas sp. NUPR-001. The sequence continues at coordinate 1,222,143 of NZ_CP197353.1, read as the reverse complement.
CAAGACTTCAATTCGCATAGCACTTCTGGTACAAAGTCAGCCCTGAGCGCGGGTGTCGTATAATGGCATTACTCCAGCTTCCCAAGCTGATAACGAGGGTTCGATTCCCTTCACCCGCTCCACTCTCTCCAAGGCGCCCCGCCTGTCACAGCCCGCAGCGGCTGAACTGTACAAACACCGACCTTTTGATCTGACACCCCACTTTGGCATCAGCAATGCGCTTTAATTAAGCCGATTGCGTATTCCTCAGCCTCGTGCGCCTAGTCGAAAGGACCCGTTCATGCTGCTTTCCCGCTGGCTTCCGGGCCTGGCCAATCTCCTGCATTACCGCCGTGAATGGCTCCATGCCGACGTGCAAGCCGGGTTGTCGGTCGCCGCAATTCAGATTCCAATCGCCATTGCCTACGCACAGATTGTCGGCCTGCCACCGCAGTACGGGCTATACGCCTGCATTCTGCCAATGATGGTCTATGCCCTGGTCGGCAGTTCACGGCAGTTGATGGTTGGCCCCGATGCCGCCACCTGTGCCATGGTGGCCGGCGCCATTGCGCCTTTAGCCATGGGTGACCCCGCGCGCCTCGCGCAGTTGTCGGTGATTGTCACTCTGCTGGTTGGGTTGATGCTGATCGCTGCCGGGGTGGCCCGTGCCGGCTTTATTGCCAGTTTCTTCTCGCGGCCGATTCTGATCGGCTACCTCAACGGTATCGGCCTGAGCCTGCTGGCCGGGCAACTGGGCAAAGTCCTCGGCTTCAAGATTGAAGGCAACGGTTTCATTCTCAGCCTGATCAACCTGCTGGAACGCCTCGGGGAAATCCATTGGGTCACTCTGAGTATCGGCATGGCCGGCCTGGCGCTACTGATTTGGCTGCCGCGTAAATACCCGCGCTTACCTTCCGCATTGGTTACGGTCGTGATTGCCACGCTGGTGGTTGGCGTGTTCGGTCTGGACCGCTATGGCGTAGCGATTCTCGGTCCGGTACCGGCTGGCATGCCCGAGCTGGCCTGGCCGCAAACCAACCTTGAAGAAATGAAAAGCCTGTTGCGCGACGCCCTGGGTATCGCCACCGTCAGTTTTTGCAGCGCCATGCTCACCGCACGCAGCTTTGCCGCCCGTCATGGCTACGCAATCAACGCCAACCACGAATTTCTGGCCCTCGGGGTGACCAACATCGCCGCCGGGGTTTCACAGGGCTTCGCCATCAGTGGTGCCGACTCGCGTACTGCCGTCAACGACATGGTCGGAGGCAAAAGCCAGCTGGTAGGCATTATCGCTGCGCTGGTGATTGCCATGATCCTGCTGTTCTTTACCGCGCCGATGGCCTGGATCCCCCAAGCCGCTTTGGGGGCGGTTCTGCTGATGGCCGGTTGGGGGCTGATCGATGTGAAGTCCCTGGGCAAAATCTACAAGCTCAGCCGTTTTGAATTCTGGCTGTGCGTGCTGACCACCGTTGGGGTGCTGGGCGTGGGGGTCTTGCCGGGCATCATCATCGCCGTGACCCTGGCCATTCTGCGTTTGCTCTACAGCATCTATCAGCCCACCGATGCAGTACTTGGCTGGGTGCCTGGGATTGAAGGCCAGGTGGATATCGAAGGGCACAAGGATGCGCGCACGGTCAAAGGCCTGGTGGTGTACCGCTTCGACGATGCGATCCTGTTCTTCAACGCCGACTACTTCAAAATGCGCCTGCTCGAAGCGGTGCAACGGGAACTGGAGCCACGGGCGGTGCTGTTCGATGCCGAAGCGGTGACGTCCATCGACGTCAGTGGCATTGCTGCACTGCGCGAAGTGCGCGAAACCCTGAAGGCCCGCGGTATTCACTTCGCTATTGCCCGCGCCCGTGGACGTTTTCTGCGCATGCTGGTGCGCTCGGGCATGGCTCGGGAAATGGAGCAGCAGTTGCTGTTCGGCTCGGTTCGCGCCGGGATACGTGCCTATCGCGTATGGCGTAACCGCACCCGCAAAGAGGCCCAGTAGGAGCGGGCTTGCCCCGCGATTCGGTTTTACAGGTATATCGCTATCGCGGGGCAAGCCCGCTCCTACCGTTGTGGCATCAGCCCTGGCAGTGCATGCATCAGGGCATTGACGGCAAAGCCGATGAACATCACCCCGCAGGCGCGGGTGATCCACAGTTCATAACGGGTGTAGAGGGTGCGCACATGGCGGGCGCCAACAATCGCGATCAGGATCACGTAGGCCAGCAAGCCGCCCACAAAACTCAGGGCAATCAGCGCCGGCAGCATTGACCATTCCAGGCTCTCGGCACGGCTGGAGATCAGGGCAGTGAAGGTCGCCACCGCCACCGGGTACGCCTTGGGGTTGGTCAAGCCAAACACGATGCCATGCAAGAATGGCTTGCGCACCGGCCCTTGCTCACCCCCGCCATTGCCCGGACGGCTGCGCAGCGCACGCAGGCCCAACCAGAACAGGTACAGACCGCTGACCAGGCCGAGAATGTCGAACACCGAACTGCCGATCTGCCGCGCGCCAACAATGGCCACCAGCGCCGTGCTGCACCACAGCACATCACCCAGCAGGTGCCCGCAGAGAAATCCAGCCCCGGCCTTGCGTCCGCGAGTGGCACCGATGCCCAACACCGCAAGCACACCAGGCCCCGGGGTGATGCCATAGATAAAACCGGAAGCCAGCACGGCAAACAGCAGCGACAAGGTCATTGGGGCGCGGATCCTGAGCGAGGGCACAAAGGACGGAGTCTACGGCAGCCGCCAACACCAGACCAGATATTCAGAAGCCCTGAGCCTCAAGGATCTGCGCTTCACTCAGCACGGCTGGCCGGGAAAAGTACTGCAGCAAGCGACCACTGCGGTTAGTGAAAATGCCATCGACGCCAGCCGCCATGACCTTGGCGAAGTCCACGTCCTCATCCACGGTGTACACATGCACCAGCAGCCCTTTGTCATGGCTCAGCTGGTTCATCCACGGCTGCACCAGATCGGCATAACTCTGCGCACCGCCAGCGCTGAGCGCAGCAGAGGGGCCAGTGCCTATAGCGCCCGCAGCCTTGGCGTAATCGAGCCAGCGTTCAAACTCTGCTCTGCTGCGCGGTTGCTGGCGGGCATAGAAGGCCGCTTTGTCGGTTTCGCCAGACTGCGCAAAACTCTGCGTCGAGGCAGGTTCGATGCTGCCCTTGCCGATCCACAACAACAGCACTTTGGGCACCTGAGGCATGTGCTTGTGCAGCAAGGCCAGGCTGTTACGGTCAAAACTCTGCAACACCACCCTGCCCGGCTGCTCGAGCCAGCCACGTGCCTGCAGACGCGCGTTCAGGTCTGCTTCGATACCTGGAAACAAGCTTGGCACTTTGGTCTCGATGTACAGGCCTGGGCGCTTCTGTGCATCGCCTTCGGCAATATCCATGACCTCATCCAGAGTGAGGATCTGCAAGCCCTTGAAGCCCGGCCGCGCCCGTTCAGGGTAGGCCTGGTTGAACCAGCTGCCGGCATCCAATGACTTGAGTTCAGCCAGGGTGAAGGCATTGACCGGACTGTCCTTGCGCTCGGGAAAGCGTTCGGCGACATCGCTGGTGCGCTGTAAATCGTTGTCGTGAACCGCCACCAACACGCCCTCTTTGCTGCGCTGCAGGTCCAGTTCGAGGTAGTCGGCCCCCAGCTCGCGCGCCAGCACGTAAGCCGCAGCGGTGGACTCCGGGGCATCGAACGAGGCGCCGCGATGGGCAATCACCGCCGGATAGGCAATGCCCTGACGCGCAGCCAGTTCACGACCCGGCTCGGCCTCGGCAAGTCCAGCCAGAGGCAGCAGCATCAAACAGCACAACCTGGCAATTGCTTGCATCGTCATCACCCTTCCTCTTGATCGATTGCGAATCCAGCATAGTCACCCACGCTGATGACAACGCAGTGGCATGGTACAGTCGCGCCGATCACGTGCCTGACCTGGAACCCTGCCCCATGCCCCACACCGACCTCGATTCCAGCCTCTATGTCTGGCCTGAGCTGATTGCCCGCCACCCGTGCAGCGGCCTGTTGCTGGGCAATGGTGCCAGTCGAGCCGTGTGGCGCCCGTTCACCTATTTTTCCCTGTTCGAACAAGCGCAACGGGTACGCCACAAGCCCTTGAGCCTGACCGACCAGGCCTTGTTCAAATCCTACGGCAGCGAGCTGTTCGAACCGGTGCTCAGCGCCCTGAACACCACGGTACGGATCAACGCCGCCCTGGCGATCAGTTCGTCGGCACCGCTGAACCGCTACTACGCGATCAAAGAAGCGCTGATTCACGCCGTGCGCAGCGTGCACATCCCTTGGCGCCTGTTGCCAACATCGACCTTGCAGCACATCAACGCTGAACTGCGCCGCTATCACAGCGTGTATTCAAGCAATTACGACCTGCTCTGCCACTGGGCCGCCAGCCAGAGCCCGGAAGCTTTCCAGATGCTGTTCGATGAAGAAGGCAGCTTCGATATCCGCCGCACGCACACCCCGGGCACCCGCTTGCTGTACCTGCACGGAGGCCTGCACCTGCTCAAGCAGCAAGATGGCAGTACCCGTCAACGCAGCGCCAGCGGCAGCGAGCTGCTCGACGGTTTTGCCGTTAACACACCGGGGGATGTACCGCTGTTCGTCAACGAGAGCAGCAGCGACGACAAGCTCAAAGCGATCCGCAGCTCTGACTACCTGAGCTGGTGCCTGGGCGAACTGGCACGCCATCAAGGCGGCTTGTGCCTGTTCGGTCAGCACCTGGATGCCAGCGATCGCCACCTGCTGGAGGCGATCAAGCAAGCGCGCCCTGCGCACATCGCCATCGCCATCCGGCCGTTGAGCGAAGCGTCGATCATCAGCCAGAAACAGCACTACGCCCAGCGTTTTGCCGACACCCCGCACATACCGTTGTATTTCTTCGACGCCACCAGCCACCCCTTGGGCGCACCTGGCCTGGAAGTCGAGGCGCCGGTCGCGATGCGCAAGCGGAAATAAATGCCGCGACACTTTTCTCGTGGCAAATAGTAATCACTATCGATACCATTCGCGGCTTTCTTCTGTGCTCTACCCTGGAAAGCTTGCATGCACCGCCGCAAACCCGACCCGCTCGCGCATGACACCTGTCGCGGGTTTTATGCCGACATCCTGCATTTCCTGCGCAAGCGCATGGACAACGCCAGTGATGCTGCCGACATGACCCAGGACGTGTTCACCCAATGGCTGGGTTACCGCGACCGGGCACGGGTGGAACAACCGCGAGCGTTTCTGTTCCAGGTCGCGCGCAATCTGCTCAGCGATCACTGGCGACGCCAACGTGTGCGGCACACGCTACTCGATGATCAAGCAGCGGTCGACGAACATGCGGTCATCGATAGCAACGCCGACCCCCTTAATCACGCTCAGCAGCAACAACGCCTGGAGCAATTGAAGAGCGTACTCGGCGAACTCTCGCCGCGCCGACGCGAAGCCCTTATGCTGCACCGCTTCGAAGGTTTGACGCAGGCACAGATTGGTGAGCGCATGGGCATCTCGGTGAGCATGGTGGAAAAACACATTGCCGCTGCACTGCTGCATTGCAAGCAACGCCTGGACAGTGACAACGGCATGGAGCAGCCTGAATGACCACCCTCCCCGATACCACCAAGCGCTCGGTCGACGCTCAGGCTGCCAGCTGGTTCACCCGTAACCGCAACAACCCTTCGCGTGCCGCGCGCAAAGACTTTGCGCTGTGGTTGCAGACGCCTGAACACGCCCGTGCCTACCAGCAGTTCGAACAACTCTGGGACGACCTTGGCGCACTCAAAAGCCTCAACCAAGTGGTGCCGTTGCCCGCACGCAAAGCACGCAACTGGCGGCCGGCACTGGCAACCGCCGCGGCGCTGGTTTGTGCACTGCTGGCAGGCAACCTGGGGCTGCCGGCTCAGCATTACCAGCACAGCGTGGCGATCACCAGCGAACAAGCGCAAACCCTGGAACTGCCTGATGGCAGCCAGCTGAGCGTCAATGCCCATACCCGATTGCGTCTGGACTTCAACGCCGAGCGCCGCCTGATCCAGCTCGACAAAGGCCAGTTCTACATCGACGTCGCCGCCGACAAAGAGCGCCCGCTGTTGGTCGATGCCGGTAACGCCCACGTGAGGGTGGTGGGCACCGGCTTCGACCTGCGCCGCAGCCGTCAGGAGCTGGTGTTGAGTGTTGCCCACGGCCAGGTCGCGCTGGAAACCTCTGAGCGAGGCGCGGCAGCGGCCCTGTTCGGTGCCGGTCAGCGCGCCATCTACGATGCGGCGCGCGGTACGCTCAGTGCTCAGGCGCTGGGCAACCAGGAGGTGGCGGACTGGCGTGGCGGTCATGTGACCTTCCGCGATCGCGAGTTGAGCAGCCTGATCGATGAAATTTCCCTCTACCGCCCTGCCGAAATCGTGCTGGCCGACCCGGCGCTGGGCCGTTTCCGAGTCTCGGGCAACCTTGATGTCAACGACCCCGATGCCTTGCTCAACGCCTTGCCCGCCCTGCTCCCGGTCAAAACCATGACCCTGGCCGATGGCCGTCTGCGGATCGAACGCCGCTAAATTCTGAGAATATTTTTCATTCGCATATGAGGGTTTTCCGCTGCACCGCGTCTTCCTCCCGTCTGCGTAGTCATTGCAGGCCTTTTTGGCCTTTGTTGCCGTACTGGGGGATTTCATGTTGCGCGCGTTTCGTCCATTCACACCTTTGTCTGCCCGTCCATCGCTGCTGGCTGCCTGCCTGGCCCTGAGCCTGCAGGTTGAAGCCGCGCCGGTCGCGTTGAACCTGCCAGCACAATCGCTGGCGGTGTCGTTGAGCCAGCTGGCGCAACAGGCCAAGGTGCAACTGCTGTTCGACGAAACGGTATTGCGCAGCGTGCAGGCCCCGGCCCTGAATGGCGCTTACGAACCTCTGGAGGCGATCGAGCAACTGCTGCGCAACAGCCGCTTTACCGTAGTCAAGATGGGCAGCACTTACGTGGTGCGCCTGCGCGAAGACGACCCGACCGCCGACAACGGTATCCAGTTGGGCGCAGTGAGCATTGTCGGCGACGGCCAGCAGATCGACCCCAGCACCGTCGGGCGCTCGACCCTGACTCAAGAAGACATCGATCGTTACCAACCCAGCAACATCCCCAGCATCCTCTCGACCCTGCCCGGGGTGAACATGGGCGGCTCGGCCAAACCCGGCGGCCAGACCATCAACATCTGGGGCCTGGGCGACGCCGAAGACGTACCGATGACCGTCGACGGTGCAACCAAAAGCGGCTTTGAACGCTACCAGCAAGGCACCATTTTCATCGAGCCGGAGCTGATCAAGAACATCGAAGTCGAGAAAGGCCCGCACTCGATCTACACCGGCAATGGTGGCTTCGGTGGTAGCGTCAACATGACCACCAAAGACGCCCCGGACCTGCTGCAGGAAGGCCGCAACAGTGGCGCCATGCTCAAGTACGGCTATGCCAGTAACGATCATCAGCAGGTGTACAGCTCGGCACTGTTTGGCCGTACCGATGATGGCCGCATGGACGCACTGGCCTACCTGACCAAGCGTGACGGTGGCGACATGAAACTAGCCGACACCCCACCCGATCCGGACAACCTGTACCCGCTCAATCCCCAGCGCCTGCCTAACAGTGCCCTGGACCTGGACGGTGCCCTGTTCAAGTTCAACCTGCACCTGAGCGACGAACACAGCCTGGGCTTTTCCTGGTCGCGCTCGGAAAGTGAGCGCTGGGCGCCATTTTCCTCCACCTCCTACCCGTCGCCTCCGTCGCAGGGTGATGTCGACAGATACGGCTACGAAGCGGCGCTCAAACGCAAATTGGCCCACCGCACGACCACTGACACAACCTGGTCGACCACCTACAAATACCAGCCGATCAACAACCCGTTGGTGGACCTGACGGTGAAGTATTCGGTGTCCGACACCGAGCAGACTGATGAGCGCGAGGCCACGGCGTACTTCCAGCCGTCCACTGGCGGACGCAAGATGGACACCGAATACACCGACCAGATGCTCGATGTACGCAATACCAGCCTGTTCGCCACCGGCCCGCTGGAACATGCCTTCACCGCCGGATTCCAGGTGCGCCGCCATGAGCGCGACACCGAAATGTGGATGCCGGGCAGCAAGTACGAGACGCCGCTGTACAACAACGGCATTTACCAGCCGAACTTCATGCCCAGCGGCAGCGTCGACAGCCAGGGCTACTTCATCCAGGATGCCATCACCCTTGGTGAGGTCACCGTGACGCCATCGCTGCGCTACGATCACGTTGCCAACAAAGGCAAGGAAAACGACGCGCCGTTCTACAACAATCCACAGCTGGGCCACGACTACAGCGAGAAAACCTACACTGGCTGGTCGCCACGCCTGTCGGTGTTCTGGAAAACCAACGAGCAAACGGCGTTCTTCGCCGACTACAGCAAAACCTGGCGCGCACCCGTGCTCGATGAGCAATACGAAATCCAGGGGCTGGGCAGCCGCACCGCCAGCAGCCGCAACCTCGATCCCGAGCGCATCACCGCCCTGCGCGCCGGTAACATCACCACCCTCTCGAATGTGTTCACCGATCAGGACAACGTACTGATCCGCACCACCCTGTTCCGCAACAAAATCGATGACGAGATTTTCAAAGCCACCGGCATCGGCTGCCCGGAGCAACTGGTCAACGGCCTAAGCATCGCCAAGGCCTGTGGCGGGGGCTTGATGTCCAACTACCGCAACATCAACAGCGTCACCATCAAAGGCTTTGAAGTCGAAAGCTTCTACGACTCCACCTACCTGTTCGGTTCGGCTTCGTATTCGTGGATCAGCGGCCGTCATGAAGGCGCCTACACCAACCCGTGGGGGCCGGACGTCTGGGCCAAGGACATTCCAGCACCGAAGTGGATCACCACCCTGGGCGTGAAGATCCCCAGCTGGGATGCCAAGGTCGGCTGGCAGGCGCAGTTCGTGCGCAAGACCGACCGCCTGCCCAGCGACAAGTACCGCGAAGGTCCGGCCAGCGGGCTGGGTGACCGTTACTACGATCACTACGCCAACGACGACTATCAGATCCACGGCCTGTTCGCTAACTGGAAACCCCAGCAGCCGTACCTCAAGGGCACCGAGGTCAACCTGACCGTCGACAACCTGTTCAACAACGACTACCGCGCCGAACTCAGCGGCGACTATGCCTACAGCCAGGGGCGCAATGCCAAGATAAGCATCACCCGCTTCTTCTAAGACGACGGCAAACTGTACGGATGAACTTGTGAGCAACTGTAACAAGATCATCCGTGCCAGCTGTGGCTCAATGGCTGGACTTATCTGCCACAGGCTTTTGCTATGACCAGCCGCGAAAACACCGGAATGGCCCTCGGCCTGCTTGGTGTCATCATTTTCAGCCTGACCCTGCCAATGACCCGCATCGTCGTGCAGGAAATGCATCCGTTGCTCAATGGCCTCGGCCGTGCCTTGCTTGCCGCGATTCCCGCAGCGCTGTTGCTGCTGTGGCGGCGCGAGAAATGGCCGACCTGGCAGCAGATCAAAGGCCTGAGCCTGGTGGCCCTGGGGGTGATTCTTGGCTTCCCGGTGTTTTCCGCCTGGGCCATGCAAAGCGTACCCGCCTCCCACGGTGCCCTGGTCAACGGCCTGCAACCCTTGTGCGTTGCCTTCTATGCTGCCTGGTTGTCCCATGAACGGCCGTCAAAGGCCTTCTGGGCGTGCGCCGCGCTGGGCAGTGCGTTGGTGCTGGTCTACGCGATGATCATGGGCGCCGGGCAGATTCAGGCCGGTGACCTGTTGATGCTGGCGGCGATTGCCGTCGGTGGCCTGGGGTATGCCGAAGGTGGGCGGCTGGCGCGGGAAATGGGCGGTTGGCAGGTGATCTGCTGGGCTTTGGTGCTGTCCAGCCCGCTGTTGATCGGCCCGGTGGTGTACCTGGCCCTGCAGCATCAAGGCCCGGTCAGCGCCAAGGCCTGGTGGGCTTTTGGCTATGTGTCGCTGTTTTCGCAGTTCATTGGCTTCTTTGCCTGGTATGCCGGATTGGCCTTGGGCGGCATTGCGCGGGTCAGCCAGATTCAGCTGCTGCAGATTTTCTTCACCATCGCCTTTTCGGCGCTGTTCTTTGGTGAGCAGGTTGAGCCGATCACCTGGGTGTTTGCCGCGGGGGTGATTGCTACTGTGGTGTTGGGGCGCAAGACCCGTGTGCATCCAGCGCCGGTGAGGGTCTGACGGGCCTCATCGCGGGGCAAGCCCGCTCCTACCGGTAGGAGCAGGCTTGCCCCGCGCTGCTTTACAGCGGAATCAAACCATCCGCCCGCAACAGGGTCTCCAGGCAATGCTCCTTGACCCCATAGAATTCTTTCAACTGCTGGATCTTCTCCAGCAGCGCCGCTGAATCCCCTGGCGTCTGACGCTTCACCGCAAGAATCATCTTGTTCTTGTTGGTGTGCTCCAGCGAGATGAATTCGAACACCTTGGTTTCATAACCACAGGCTTCCAGGTACAACGCGCGCAGGCTGTCGGTAAGCATTTCGGCCTGCTGCCCCAGGTGCAGCCCATACTGCAGCATCGGTTTGAGCAAACCCGGACTGTGCAACTGCGGGCGAATCTGTTTGTGGCAGCACGGCGAGCACATGATGATCGCTGCGCCACAGCGAATGCCGGTGTGAATCGCGTAATCGGTGGCAATGTCACAGGCATGCAAGGCAATCATCACCTCGATGGCACTGGGCACCACGCTGCGCACATCTCCACACTCGAACACCAGACCCGGATGCTCCAAGCGCGCCGCAGCGGCATTGCACAGCTCGACCATGTCCTTGCGCAGCTCCACGCCGGTCACCTGAGCCTCACGCTGCAGGGTGTTACGCAGGTAATCGTGGATGGCGAAGGTCAGGTAGCCCTTGCCCGAACCGAAATCGGCCACTCGCAAGGGCTGGTCCGCCGCCAGCGGTGCAGTGCTCAGGGCATGGGAAAACACTTCGATGAACTTGTTGATCTGCTTCCACTTGCGCGACATGGCCGGGATCAACGCCTGTTGCTTATCGGTGACGCCCAGGTCGTGGAGGAACGGACGGCTCAGTTCCAGGTAGCGCTTTTTCTCCCGATCGTGCTCACCCGCTGCGGCAGGACGCGCCTGCTGCACGGCGTTGCAGTGCAGCATCGGCTTGCCCTTTTTGCTGAACTCCAGCTGCGCTTCATCGCTCAGGCTCAACAGGTGGGCGTTGCGAAACGAACCCGGCAACAGCTCGGCCACCAACGCCAGCGCCTCTTCATTGGGCAGGTTGCGGGTAATGTCACGGGTCTGATAGCGGTACACCAGCGACAGGCAAGCCTGGCCCTTGACGGTCAAGGGCTTGGCGATAATCCGCTGCAAGGCTTCTTCAGTACCGACATGGCGTGCCAGCACCAGCTTGATCAAGGCATTTTGTTGCAGGCTGGTGGCGAGCAGGCTCAGAAACTGCGCACGCGCATCCGGCGCAGCCTGGGCGGTGGGGGAATCGGACATCGGAAATGGGTGCCTCGGATTGACCGACGGTAGGAGCGGGCTTGCCCGCCAAGCGTGTTGACTGACACACCACAATCGCGGGGCAAGCCCGCTCCTACCGAGAATGGGAAAGTTCGGCATTTTACGTGGAGGAGTGTTTCCCGCTCAAGCCAGCACGACTAAACGGTTAGGCAGTTCATTGCGTTCGTGGGTCAACGGCACATGCTGGCTCAATAGCTCACCACAGGCTTCGATGCAGGTGACAAAGCCCTGCAAGGTCTGGCCCTGGCGCACCTGCTCGGTAAAGCGCTGGACGATGGCCTCCCAGACCTGGTTGTCCAGACGCCGGGAAATGCCTTCATCCACCAGGATTTCAACGTAACGCTCGGCCTCGCTGACGAAAATCAGCACCCCGGTGCTGCCCGCCGTGTGGTGCAGGTTTTGCTCGAGAAACTGCCGCCGGGCCAGGTTCGAGGCGCGCCAGTGCCGCACCGTGCGCGGAATCAGGCGGGAGGTCAGGACCGGCAGGCGAAACAGCAGGCACAGCACGATGAAGGTCAGCCACTGGGCAATCAGCAAGCCATCGACACTCAACCAGCCGCCCAGGTAATACACCGCACCCGGCACCAGCAAGGCCAGCAGGCTGGCCCACAGCAAGGGGATATAAGCGTAATCGTCAGCGCGGGTAGCCAGCACCGTGACCAGCTCGGCGTCGGTGCGTCGCTCGACCTTGGCGATGGCCTCGGCAACCTGTCGCTGTTCGTATTCACTGAGCAATGTCATGCCCTGAGTCTCTCCTTGATTATTGTTTTACCAGCCACCGGAAGAACCTCCTCCACCGAAGCCACCTCCACCGCCACTGAAACCACCGCCACCACCACCGCCGCCAAAGCCGCCATAGCCACCGCCAAAACCACCGCCCATGCCCCCCATACCACCACGGCCACCGCGACCACCGCCGCCCAGCCCCAGGGACTGCAAGGCGAAGACGACAATAATCAGCAACACAAAAATGCCCACCGACCAGGCCGGCGCGCCCTCTTCGCCGCCACCCTGTGCCCGGGACGGCTCTGCCAACGGGTTGCCACCCAGGACCTGCAAGATGGCTGCAGTGCCCTGGACGATGCCCAGGCTGAACTCGCCACGGCGAAACGCAGGCGTAATGATGCCGTTGATGATCACCGATGCCTGGGCGTCGGTCAGTCGTTCTTCCAGGCCGTAGCCGACTTCGATGCGCAGCTTGCGCGCCTGCGGCGCAACGATCAACAACGCACCATTGTCTTTATTTTTCTGACCGATCCCCCAATGCCGGCCCAATTGGTAGCCAAACTCCTCGATGGGCAGGCCCTGCAGGTCATTCACGGTGACCACCACCACTTGCTCGCCGCTGGCCTGCTCATGGGCGGTGAGCATGCGTTCAAGTTGCGTGCGGCTGCTGTCATCAAGCAGGCCGGCGTTGTCCACCACCCGCCCGGTCAGGGCCGGAAAGTTCAGCTCGGCCCGCAGCGGTGTGACAATCAGCAACGCCAGCAGCAACGCCCACTGCACCAGGCGCATCAGAATTTCACTTCAGGGGCTTTGTCGGCATCAGCGGCAGTGGCCTCGAAGTTCTCCCGAATTGGCAGGCTGCTGTACATCAGGCTGTGCCAGATACGCCCGGGAAACGTGCGAATTTCGGTGTTGTAGCGTTGAACCGCGGCGATGAAATCCTTGCGCGCCACGGCGATACGGTTTTCCGTCCCTTCAAGTTGCGACTGCAGGGCGAGGAAATTCTGGTTCGATTTGAGGTCTGGATAACGTTCCGACACCACCATCAAACGGCTGAGTGCACCGCTCAACTGCGCTTGCGCCTGCTGGAACTGCTGCAGTTTCTGCGGATCGTCCAGGGTGCTGGCATCGACCTGGATCGAGGTTGCCTTGGCCCGCGCTTCAATGACCGCCGTCAGGGTTTCCTGCTCTTGTTTGGCATAGCCTTTGACGGTTTCGACCAGGTTGGGGATCAAGTCGGCGCGGCGCTGGTACTGGTTCTGCACCTGAGCCCAGGCGGCCTTGACCTGTTCGTCATAGTTGGGAATGTTGTTGATTCCGCAACCGGCCAGCAGGCTGCCCAGCATTAGCAGCAACCACAGCCTTACGCTCTTGAACTGGATGACCTGCATAGTGGTTCTTCTCCTTGATCAGCGTGAATCATCGAACTTAAGGCATAATCCGTCACCGCCGCTGGCTGGTAACGGCCCAATTGGCTAAAAGATGCCCCAGCAAACTACAACAATAGCCGCTTCCCCAACTTCGGCTGGGCAGTATCACCGTGAATACTGCCCTGGGCCTTGAGAACAAACTAAATGAACAAGCTGTGTTTGCTGGGCCTGGTCGTCAGCCTGGCCAGTCAGTCGGCCTTTGCCGATACCCCTGCTGATCCGTTGAAGACTAAACAGGCATTCATTGCCGACCTCATGGGCCAAATGACCCTGGACGAGAAGATCGGCCAATTGCGCCTGATCAGCATCGGCCCGGAAATGCCACGCGAGATGATCCGCAAGGAAATCGCTGCTGGCCGCATCGGCGGCACCTTCAACTCGATCACCCGTGCCGAGAACCGTCCAATGCAGGACGCGGCCGGCCGTAGCCGCCTGAAGATCCCGATGTTCTTCGCCTACGACGTGATCCACGGCCACCGCACGATCTTCCCGATCAGCCTGGCCCTGGCCTCGAGCTGGGACATGGACGCCATCGCCAAGGTCGGCCGCGTGTCAGCTCTGGAAGCCTCGGCTGACGGCATCGACATGACCTTTGCGCCGATGGTCGATATCGCCCGCGACCCACGCTGGGGCCGTACCAGCGAAGGCTTTGGTGAAGACACTTACCTGGTATCGCGCATCTCCAAAGTCATGGTCGAATCGTTCCAGGGCAAAAGCCCGGCCGAGCCCACCAGCCTGATGGCCAGCGTCAAGCACTTCGCCCTGTACGGCGCCGTGGAAGGCGGACGCGACTACAACACCGTCGACATGAGCCCGACGAAGATGTTCAACGACTACCTGCCCCCCTACCGCGCGGCGATTGATGCCGGCGCCGGTGGTGTGATGGTGGCCTTGAACTCGATCAACGGCGTGCCGGCCACTTCCAACACCTGGCTGATGAACGACCTGCTGCGCAAGGACTGGGGCTTCAAGGGTGTGACCGTCAGCGACCACGGCGCCATCACCGAACTGGTGCGCCACGGCGTCGCACGCGATGGCCGCGAGGCGGCAAAACTGGCGATCAAGGCCGGCATCGACCTGAGCATGAACGACTCGCTGTACGGTGAAGAACTGGCCAGCCTGCTCAAGGCTGGCGAAATCAACCAGGCCGATATCGACAACGCCGTGCGTGAAGTACTCGGCGCCAAGTACGACATGGGCCTGTTCGCCGACCCGTACCGGCGCATCGGCAAGGCCAGCGACGACCCTGTCGACACCTACGCCGACAATCGCCTGCACCGCGCCGAAGCCCGTGATGTCGCACGGCGCAGCCTGGTTCTGCTGGAAAACCGCGAACAGACCCTGCCGCTGAAAAAATCCGGCACCATTGCCCTGGTCGGCCCGCTCGCCGACGCCCCGATCGACATGATGGGCAGCTGGGCTGCAGCCGGTCGTCCACAGCAATCGGTCACCGTGCGTGAAGGCATGCGCCAGGTCCTCGGTGACCAAGCCAAGGTGATTTACGCCAAAGGCTCCAACGTCACCCATGACAAGGCCATTCTCGACTACCTGAACTTCCTCAACTTCGATGCCCCGGAAATCGTCGACGACCCACGTCCGGCTGCGGTGTTGATCGATGAGGCGGTCAAGGCAGCTAAACAGTCCGATGTGGTCGTGGCGGTGGTTGGCGAGTCCCGTGGTATGTCCCACGAGTCGTCGAGCCGCACCACCCTGGAAATCCCGGCAGCCCAGCGCGAACTGATCAAAGCCCTGAAAGCCACCGGCAAGCCGCTGGTACTGGTGCTGATGAATGGCCGTCCACTGTCTTTGAGCTGGGAACGCGAACAAGCTGACGCCATTCTGGAAACCTGGTTCAGCGGTACCGAAGGCGGCAATGCCATCGCCGATGTGCTGTTTGGCGACTACAACCCGTCGGGCAAACTGGCCATCACCTTCCCGCGCTCGGTCGGGCAGATTCCGATGTACTACAACCACCTGAGCATCGGCCGCCCCTTCACCCCTGGCAAGCCTGGCAACTACACCTCGCAGTACTTCGAGGAGCCGAACGGCCCGCTGTACCCCTTCGGCTACGGCCTGAGCTACAGCGACTTCAGCGTGTCGCCGCTGACCCTGTCGAGCAAAACCCTGAAAAAGGGCCAGACCCTCGAAGCCAGCGTCGAGGTGAAAAACACCGGCAAGCGTGACGGTGAGACGGTCGTGCAGCTGTATGTACAGGACATCGCCGCGTCGATGAGCCGCCCGGTCAAGGAGCTGAAGAACTTCCAGAAGGTCATGCTCAAGGCCGGTGAACAACGCACCGTTCGCTTCCAGATCAGTGAAGAAGACCTGAAGTTCTACAACACCCAGCTGCAATGGGCGGCTGAGCCCGGCGAGTTCAATGTCCAGGTAGGCCTGGACTCGCAGGCGGTGCAGCAGCAGCGATTTGAACTTCTGTAAACCGTTGCCAAGCGTCAAGGGAAGGCCAGGAGGCCTTCCCCATCTGCCGGGGTCTGCACCATGCCTTATTCGTTTCGCGCCCTGCGTCTGGGGCTGATCATTTTCTTCATCCTGGCCGGCACCTTGTTCACCGCCGGCTGGGCCATGCACCATGCCAAGCGCCAGTCGATGGTCGAGGATGCCACGCGGGCCAGCCAACAGCTGGGCCTGTACGCCAACTCCCTGCACACCTTGATCGAACGCTACCGTGCCCTGCCTGCGGTGCTGGCGTTGGACCCGGAGCTGATCAGCGCTCTCAGCGGGCCGGTCAATGCGCAGGTCCAGGACACCCTGAACCGCAAACTCGAACGAATCAACGGTGCCGCCAACTCCTCGACCCTGGAGTTGCTCGACCACACCGGCCTTGCCGTGGCCGCCAGCAACTGGCGCTTGCCCAGCACCTATGTCGGCTCCAACTACGGCTTTCGCCCTTACTTCAAACAGACCCAAAGCCAGGGCAGCGGACGCTTCTACGCCATCGGCGTGACCAGTGGCGTGCCGGGCTATTTCCTCTCCAGTGCCGTGCAGGATGAGCACCAGCGCTTTCTCGGCGCCATGGTGGTGAAGCTGGAGTTCCCCGAACTTGAGCGTGAATGGCGCCAGGGCAACGACGTCCTGCTGGTCAGCGATGCCCGCGGGATCATCTTCATTGCCAACCAGGAAGGTTGGCGCTATCGCCACCTCAAGCCGTTGACCAATGCCGATCGTGCTGAACTTGCGGTCACCCGTCAGTATGACAAGCAACAGTTGGTGCCGCTGCAGCATCAGGTGCTCAGCCGTTTCGATGACAACAGTCACTTGATGCGCGTGCAGGGGCCGGAAGGCAGCAGCGAATACCTGTGGGAAAGCTTGCCCCTGGAGGCCGAAGGCTGGACCTTGCACTTGCTGCGCAAGCCGCAGGTCAGCGACGACGGACGTAATGCCGCCCTGGCCGCTGCGGCGGTGTGGCTGAGCCTGGTCTTTGCCTTGTTGTTCATCAGCCAGCGCCTGCGCCTGGCGCGCTTGCGTCAGCGCAGCCGTGAAGAACTCAAACGCCTGGTCGAGGAACGCACCCGTGACCTGCGCACCGCGCAGGAAGGCCTGGTGCAATCGGCGAAGCTAGCGGCGTTGGGGCAGATGTCTGCGGCCCTGGCCCATGAGATCAATCAGCCGCTGACCACCCAGCGCATGCAACTGGCAACCTTGCGCCTGCTGCTCGACAACCAGCGCTACGAGGAAGCCGCGCAGGCGCTCGAGCCGCTGGAGCAGATGCTCACCCGCATGGCGGCGCTCACCGGCCACTTGAAAACCTTCGCCCGCAACAGCCCCAGCGGTTTGCGCGAGCGTCTCGACCTGGCCACCGTGGTCGATCAGGCCTTGCAGTTGCTGGAAACGCGCATCCGCGCCGAGCAGGTAAAAGTCTCCCTGTACCTGGCGCGCCCAGCCTGGGTACGTGGTGACGCGATCCGCCTGGAACAGGTACTGATCAATCTGCTGCGCAACGCCCTGGATGCCATGGCCGGTAAAAGCTACAAACGCCTGGAAATCCGTATCGAAGCCGAGGCCGAACACTGGCGCCTGAGCGTGCTCGACAGCGGAGGCGGGATCGCTGAAGAACACCTGGCCAACGTTTTCGATCCGTTCTTCACCACCAAACCCGTGGGGGAAGGGCTGGGGCTGGGCCTGGCGATATCCTATGGCATCATTCATGAAGCCGGTGGGCGCCTGACCGTCGATAATCAACCTGGCGGCGCCCGCTTCAGCCTTACCCTGCCCTGTGATCTGGAGCCTTGATGTTCAATTCGGTAATGGTCGTCGACGATGAAGCCAGCATTCGTACTGCGGTCGAGCAGTGGCTGAGTTTGTCCGGCTTCAACGTGCAGCTGTTCAGCCGCGCCGAAGACTGCCTGAGCCAACTGCCTGAGCATTTCCCCGGTGTCATCCTCAGCGATGTGCGCATGCCCGGCATGGACGGCCTGCAATTGCTTGAACAGTTGCAAGTGCGTGATGCCGACCTGCCGGTGATCCTGCTGACCGGCCACGGTGATGTGCCGATGGCCGTCGAGGCCATGCGCAACGGTGCCTATGATTTTCTGGAAAAGCCGTTCAGCCCGCAGAGCCTGCTGGGCAGCCTGCGCCGGGCCCTGGAGAAACGCCAGCTGGTGCTGGAGAACCGCCGCTTGCATGAGCAGGCCGACCTCAAGGCACGCCTGGAACTGAACCTGCTGGGCATGTCGCAAGGCATGCAGCAGTTACGCCGTCAAGTGCTGGACCTGGCCAGCCTGCCGGTCAATGTATTGATTCGTGGGGAAACCGGTAGCGGCAAGGAACAGGTTGCGCGCTGCCTGCACGACTTCGGCCCGCGGGCGGGCAAACCTTTCGTCGCGCTCAATTGCGCGGCGATTCCCGAGGCTTTGTTTGAAGCCGAGCTGTTCGGCCATGAAACCGGCGCCTTTACCGGCGCGCAGGGCAAGCGCATCGGCAAGCTCGAATATGCCAATGGCGGCACGGTGTTCCTCGATGAAATCGAAAGCATGCCCCTGGCCCAGCAAGCCAAGTTGTTGCGTGTGTTGCAGGAACAGAAACTGGAGCGCCTTGGCGCCAACCAAAGCATCAACGTCGATCTGCGCATCGTCGCGGCAACCAAGCCTGACCTGCTGGAAGAGGCGCGTGCCGGGCGCTTTCGCGAAGACCTGGCGTACCGCCTGAACGTCGCGGAGCTGCGTCTTGCGCCGTTGCGCGAGCGCCGCGAAGACATTCCGTTGCTGTTCGCGCACTTTGCCCGTCAGGCTGCCGAGCGTATCGGCCGCAGCGCTCCTCAACTCAGCGCTGCGCACCTGGGACGCCTGCTCAGCCACGACTGGCCGGGCAACGTCCGCGAACTGGCCAACGCCGCCGAACGCCACGCCCTGGGCCTGGGCGAACCGGAAGTTGCGCAGGTTGAGTCCGGGCAGTCGCTGGCCGCCCAACAGGAAGCCTTTGAAGCCCAGTGCCTGCGTGCCGCGCTGAGCCGACACAAAGGTGAAATCAAGGCGGTGATGGAAGAGCTGCAACTGCCCCGCCGCACACTCAACGAAAAGATGCAGCGTCACGGCCTGCTGCGCGAAGACTTTCTCTGAACCCGATAAGCGGATTCTTGCCGATAGCGATGAAAGCAATGAGCGGATTTCCGCTCATCCGCCACCAGCAACCCTTCTAAACCGGGCCTTCAGCACCTGGCACAGCTCCTGCTATAGCCCTGGCAGGCTGCGTTTCGGCGCGCTCCACAAAAACAACTATGAAGGTCCCTTCGATGGATAACTCCACCACCCTGCCCGCCGGGGCGGCCGTTGCGCCCGCCGCGGATAAAACCACCCGAAGCCGACTCAAGTCGATTTTCAGCGGTTCGATCGGCAACATGGTCGAATGGTACGACTGGTACGTCTACGCCGCGTTTTCCCTGTACTTCGCCAAAGCCTTTTTCCCTGCCGGTGACAGCACCGCACAGTTGCTGAACACCGCCGCGATCTTCGCCGTGGGCTTTTTGATGCGCCCGATCGGTGGCTGGCTGATGGGTATCTACGCCGACCGCAAGGGCCGCAAGGCGGCGCTGATGGCTTCGGTCCTGCTGATGTGTGCAGGCTCGCTGGTGATCGCCCTGACCCCTGGCTATGAAACCATCGGCGTTGCCGCGCCTGTCCTGCTGGTGATCGCCCGCCTGATGCAAGGCCTGTCGGTCGGTGGCGAGTACGGCACCTCGGCCACCTACCTGAGCGAGATGGCGACCAAGGAGCGTCGTGGCTTCTTCTCCAGCTTCCAGTACGTGACGCTGATCTCCGGCCAGCTCATCGCCCTGGCGGTGCTGATCATTCTCCAGCAAACCCTGACCACCGAGCAGCTGTATGCCTGGGGTTGGCGCGTACCTTTCGTGATCGGCGCATTGTGCGCAGTGGTCGCGCTGTACCTGCGTCGTGGCATGGAAGAAACCACCTCCTTCACCAAGAAGGAAAAGTCCAAGGAAAGCCTGATGCGCACCCTGATGCGCCATCCCAAGGAACTGGCGACCGTGGTCGGCCTGACCATGGGCGGCACCCTGGCCTTCTATACCTACACCACCTACATGCAGAAGTACCTGGTGAACACTGTCGGCATGAGCATCAGTGATTCGACCACCATTTCGGCGGCGACCCTGTTCCTGTTCATGTGCCTGCAGCCGATCATCGGCAGCCTGTCCGACAAGATCGGCCGTCGTCCGATCCTGATCGCCTTCGGCGTGCTGGGTACCCTGTGCACCGTACCGATCCTGACCACCCTGCACACCATTCAGACCTGGTGGGGCGCGTTCTTCCTGATCATGGCGGCGCTGATCATCGTCAGCGGCTATACCTCGATCAACGCGGTGGTCAAAGCCGAACTGTTCCCAACCGAGATCCGCGCCCTGGGTGTCGGCCTGCCCTACGCACTGACCGTTTCGATCTTCGGCGGTACCGCTGAATACGTCGCACTGTGGTTCAAGAGCCATGGCATGGAATCCGGTTTCTACTGGTACGTGACGGCCTGTATTGCCTGCTCGCTGCTGGTCTATGTGTTCATGAAAGACACCCGCAAGCATTCGCGGATCACCACCGACTGAGTCTTAGGCTGTGGTTTGAAAAGGGGGCGTCCAGCAGTGGACGCCCCCTTTTTTGTGTTTAACGCCGAATTAATTGCGCGCTGTCATCTTCATGTCTATCGCGGGGCAAGCCCGCTCCCACAGGTTGCTCTGATCCCCCCGGTGGGAGCGGGCTTGCCCCGCGATCAGGCATCACCACGAATAAACATATCTATTAAATAGATTTTTATGCGCTATTTTTTGCGCTTTTTAATCAATTTAATCGGCGTAACATCAAACCCATAGAAACAAACAACCCCACACCACCCCGGAGCAACGACCATGAAAAGCAAACTGATCCTGACCCTCGCCTTCTCGGTACTGGCTGCCAACGCGTTCGCCGAAGACGGCTTTGACCGCACCAACAGCCACAACTTCGGTGCCGTACAAACCCAATCGGCTACCTACGCTGAAGACGGTTTCGATCGTACCGGCGGCGCCAAATTCGCTGAAGACGGCTTCGATCGTACCGGCGGTGCCAAATTCGCTGAAGACGGCTTCGACCGTACTGGCGGCGCGAAATTCGCTGAAGATGGTTTCGATCGCACCCAGGCCCACCGCATCAGCTAAGCGCTGATACGACGCAGTCAGCCCGGCCCCGGCCGGGCTTAATCGTTTTCAGCCGGGCAAAGCCTTGGCACACTAAGCGCTTATTCACAGGGAAGGCCGCAAGGCCAGCGCAGATGTATTACTACGAACCCGCAAAAGGCCACGGCCTGCCTCACGACCCGTTCAACGCCATCGTCGGCCCCCGCCCTATTGGCTGGATTTCCTCACAGGACAGCGATGGGCATCTGAACCTTGCGCCGTACAGCTTCTTCAACGCCTTCAACTACATTCCGCCAATTATTGGTTTCTCCAGCGTCGGGCGCAAAGACAGCCTGAACAACATCGAGAAAACCGGCGAGTTCGCCTGGAACCTGGCCACCCGCCCCTTGGCCGAGGCGATGAACCAGAGCTGCGCAGCCGTTGCCCCGCAAGTCGATGAGTTTGCCTTGAGCGGCCTGACACCGGTGGCGTCCAAGGTCATCGCCGTACCGCGCGTGCAAGAAAGCCCGGTGTCCTTTGAATGCAAGGTGACGCAAATCATTCAGCTGCAACGCGCCGATCAGGTGCTGGTGCCAAGCTGGTTGATTCTGGGTGAGGTGGTGGCCGTGCATATTGCCGAGCACCTGCTCAAGGACGGTATCTACGATACCGCTGCCGCGCAGCCGATCCTGCGCGGCGGTGGGCCTGCGGACTATTTCGAACTGGGCAACCTGTTCAAGATGGCCCGCCCGCTGGTAAACGACTGACTCACCACACCAGCTCGGCGTCGTCGCCGACATCCTTGAGACGTTCAAGCTCGGCACACGCCGCTTCATCGGCAGCCAGTGCGGTTTTGAAGACCTGCCCGTCGAGCACCTTGTGAAAACGAGGTGCTCCCGAAGCGCCCAAGCCTTTCACGGCGATTGCCGCACTGTAGCCTTCCTCACCACGTACGGCTGCTGATACTGCTTCGAACTGCGAAAACTCTCTACGTGCCATGTACCTGAAACCCGGATCAATTGACGAAAACCGTCATTCTACCCTGCTGCAGGCGTGGGCTTGCCCCGCGCTCGAAATTACACCGCCCTGAGCACATGCTTTAGCTCTTGAAAGGCACTCAAACCCCAAGGCCCCAGCTCCCGGCCGATGCTGCTCTGCTTGTAGCCACCCCAGGCGGTCTGCGGGAAGATCACCTGCGGCGCATTGATCCACACCAGGCCAGCACGCAAGGCATTGGCCACCCGCTCTGCCGCGTTCAGGTCACTACTGACCACACTGGCCACCAGGCCAAACTCGCTGTCATTGGCCAGCGCCAGCGCTTCGGCCTCACTGGCCACCGCACGCACACACAGCACCGGACCAAAAATTTCCTCACGCCACAGCGCACTGTCCAGCGGCACATCAGTGAACACGGTAGGGCTGATGAAATACCCGCAAGGCAAGGCTGAAGGCCGGGTACCACCGCACAGCAATTGCGCACCGGCTTGCAGCCCGGCAGCAATGTGCGCCTGCACCCGCTGGTACTGGAGCAGGTTGACCAGGGCGCCCATTTCATTCTCGCCGGTGAACGGATCACCCACGCGAATGGCTTCGGCGCGGGCTTTGAGCCGTGCGATAAAGTCCGGGTACAAGGCTTCTGCGACCAGTACGCGACTGGTAGCCGAACACATTTGCCCGGCATTGAAAAAACCGCCCATGCAGGCCAGTTCCACCGCCAGCTCAAGGTCAGCCGCTTCCAGCACCAGCAAAGACGACTTACCGCCCAGTTCCAGGCTCACGCCCTTGACCGTCTCCGCTGCCCGCTGCATGACCTGCACCCCCACCGCATTGCTGCCGGTGAAGGAAATTTTCGCCACACGCGGATCAGCCGCCAGGGCGGCGCCCACTGCAACGCCGGTACCGCAGACCAGGTTGAACACCCCGTCAGGCAAACCGCACTGGGCAATGATGCTGGCCAACTCCAGCTCTGCCAGCGGTGTCACTTCCGAAGGTTTGAGCACCACGCAACAGCCAGCGGCCAGCGCCGGGGCAAGTTTCCAGGCGGTGGTGACCATGGGGAAGTTCCACGGCACGATCAGGCCGACCACGCCGCACGGCTCACGTCGCAGGCGCGCGACAAACTCATTGCTAGGCAGCGCTACCGGGCGGTCTTGCCCTTCATCCAGCTGATCGGCAAGCTCAGCGTAATAACGGAATGTGGCGATGACATCGTCGACATCCATCTGCGCTTCGGCGAGCGGCTTGCCATTGTTACTGGCCTGCAAGAACACCAGACGTTCGCGGCGCGCCTCGACACCCTCGGCAATCGCCCGCAACAGCGTTGCGCGCTGGGCGCCGGTGGTAGCCGACCAGCCGTCGAATGCGGCCTGAGCGGCCAGGGTGGCGCGCTCTACCGCAGCGCCATCGCCGCCGGCCACGTCAGCCAACTGCTGCTCGTTGCTGGGGTTGATGACCTTGAGCGACTGAGGGCCATGCTGCCAGACACCCTCAATGTAAACACCGGCAATCTGCATCATGCTGGCACCGCCTGCACCCAGCTGTTCTGGTCGATTTCGATCAGGCTTGGGCCTTTGCGCTCGCATGCTTGACGCAAGGCATCACGCAGTTGCTCGACATTCCCCACCGCTTGGGCAGCACAGCCCAACGCCTTGGCCACGCCGATAAAGTCCGGGGTATGGATGTCTACACCAACCGGCTCAATGGCACGGTTGACCATGTATTTCTTGATTTCTTCGTAGCCCTGGTTGTTCCACAACAGGACGATCAGCGGCACCTGTGCCTCGGTGGCGCTGGCCAGTTCCGGCAAAGTGAACTGCAACCCGCCGTCACCAATCAGGCACACCACCGGCGCACGTTCTTCGATGGCCTCGGCACTGCCGAGCCAGGCGCCCATGGCCGCAGGCAAGGCGTAGCCCAGGGTGCCGTAACCGGTCGAGGCATTGAACCAGCGCCGTGGCTGATCCATATCCAGGGTCAGGTTGCCGGTGTATACCGGCTGAGTGGAGTCGCCGACCAGTACTGCGTTCGGCAGGGTTTCCAGTACGGTTGTAAGCATGCGCGTCTGGCTGTGCATCGGCAGGTCCCAGTCGGCGAGCAGGCGCTCACGCAAACGTGCTGCACGGTTGGCACCCCACTCGACAGCGCGTACCGGGGCTGGCTGTTCGGCCAGGGCCACCAGCAGCGCCTGGGTGGCTACCGTGGCATCGGCCACCAGGGCGATTTCTGGTGGGTAGTTACGCACCGTCTGGTCCGCGTCGATGTCGATGCGCAGCAGACGCCCAGGGATCTCGAACCCGCCTTTGAAGGTCACGTCGTAATCGGTTTCGGCCAGTTCAGTGCCGATCGCCAGCACCACATCCGCTTCGGCCACCAGTTCACGCGTTGCGACCAGCGACTGCGTCGAACCGATCTGCAGCGGGTGGTTGGCAGGTACTACGCCCTTGGCATTGATGGTCAGCGCCACGGGTGCCTGCAGGTACTCGGCCAGGCGCGTCAGTGCGGCGCTTGCTTCGATCGCGCCACCACCGACAAGGATCAACGGCCGGCGTGCATTGGCCAGTACATCGGCCATTGCCGCGACCGGTCCCGGCGCGGCGCCTGCCCGGGCCACGCGCACCGGCGTGGTAGCCAGCAAGTGATCGGCATCTTCGACCAGCACATCCAGCGGAATTTCGATATGCACTGGACGCGGACGGGCACCGTCAAACACGGCGAAGGCGCGGGCCAACACCATCGGCAGGTCATCAGCGCTCATCAAGGTGTGGGAAAACGCCGCGACGCCGGCAACCAGGCTGCCCTGGGCTGGCAATTCATGCAGTTTGCCGCGTCCGCCACCCAGCTGGTTGCGTGACTGCACGCTGGAGATCACCAGCATCGGGATCGAATCGGCGTAAGCCTGGCCCATGGCGGTGGTGATGTTGGTCATGCCCGGGCCGGTAATGATGAAGCACACCCCAGGCTTGCCACGGGTGCGTGCATAGCCATCAGCCATGAAGCCTGCGCCTTGCTCATGACGCGGCGTGATGTGACGGATAGAGGAACGCGCCAGCCCGCGGTAGAGTTCGACGGTATGCACGCCGGGAATTCCGAAGACATGGTCAACGCCATAGCCTTCAAGGAGTTTTACCAGTACTTCACCGCAAGTTGCCATGTTCGTCTGCCTGTTATTGTGCTGAAAACAGGCTTTATTGGACCGCCGCCTCGCTACCGGCACAATGCAAAAAAGCTCATACTAGGCATGTCTACAGATCATGGCTTGAGCCCAATGAAACGCCTGCCGCCGCTACCCGCCTTGTACACGTTCCTGGTCACCGCGCAGTGCTGCAACTTCACCCGCGCGGCGCAACTGCTGCACATCACCCAAGGGGCGGTGAGCCGACAGATTGCCGGGCTTGAGGATCACCTGGGCTACCCGCTGTTCCTGCGCCAGGCCCGTGGTTTGAGCCTGACCCGCGAAGGACAGGACTGGCTACCGCGGGTGCAGCAGGTATTTGCCGTGATTGAAGAAGGCGTGCAGCAGGTCGGTGCGCGCAGCGCCACCTTGCAACTCAAGGCGCCCACCTGCGTGATGCGCTGGCTGCTTCCGCGTTTGATGGAGTGGCAAGCGTTGCGCCCGGATGTCCCGGTAGAACTGACCACCACCGTTCAGCACGGTGTGGACTTTCGCCGCGAAGTGTTCGATGCCGCCGTGGTGTATGGCGCAGCGCCGAATCATGGATTACAGACGCTCAAGCTGTTTGATGAGCAACTGACGCCGGTGTGTGCACCGCAACTGCTGGCCGGCCCGGTGCCGCTGCGGGAGCTTGCGGATCTGGAGCAACACATGCTGCTGCACCCGACCCGTGACCAGCTCGACTGGAGTGCCTGGCTCAGTGCCGCTGGTGCCAGTCTGCCGCGTCAAGGCAAGAGCCAGCATTTCGAGACCCTGGACATGGCCATGTCCATGGCGTCGCAAGGCACGGGTGTGGCGATTGGTGATTGGTCGTTGATTGGCGATGATCTGAGCTGTGGGCGTCTGGTTACGCCCTTTCCGCTCAAGGTCAGAACCGGTCAGGCTTATTACCTGGTCTGGCCGCAGGGTTCAGGTTCAGCGCCATTGCAGGCGTTGCTCACCTGGCTGCAAGAGCGCGCTGCCGGTAGGAGCAACTGTCTTGCACCACCTGTGGGAGCGGGCTTGCCCCGCGATACGCTGTGACTGACAGAACGCTATCGCGGGGCAAGCCCGCTCCTACAGGGTCAATAGCCGACGGTGAAACGTTGGCGCGAGTGGGCGGGGTTTTCCACTTCATCGAGCATGGCGATGGCGTAGTCGGCAAAGGTGATCCAGCTCTTGCCATCGGCTCCGATCAACAGGTGATCCTTACCCGTCTGGTAACGCCCGCTGCGCGCCCCTTCAACAAATTCGGCCGACGGTGACAGGAATGTCCAGTCCAGTGTTTTTTCCTGGCGCAAGGTGTCGAGGTAATGCCCACCGGCGCTGGCCTCTGCCTTGTAGGCTTCAGGAAAGTCCGGACTGTCGATCACCTTGTGCCCGGACGGCAACAGCAGGCTGCCCGCGCCACCGACCACCAACAAGCGTTTGACCCCAGCACGCTTGACCGGCTCGATAATGGCCTCGGGCTTGATGCCGGAAAAGTGCGCAGCACTGAGCACCACGTCGTGCCCCTGCAGTGCCCGCTCAAGCGCAAACGCATCCGTGACATCCAGCGCCACCGGGGTCACCCCTTCACGGCCACTCAGTGACGCCGGGTTACGAGCAATGGCCGTCACGCGGTGGCCACGACGCAGCGCCTCTTCCAGCAACTGGCTTCCGGCACGGCCGGTTGCTCCGATAATTGCGATCTTGCTCATGGAAAACCTCCAGTCAGGATTGAATGTCACTTACCACTTCATCTCGCCCTTGGCGACCTTGGCACTGAGCTCAAGCGAACTCTCTTCACCCAGGTCCGGGTAGCGTTTTTTCATCGCCGCAATCAGCTCGGCAGCGTTGCCAGTGCGGGCGCTTTCCTGGTCGAAAGCGCGAATGTAGTCCGCCGTAAAACGTACCGCTGCAAGCGATTCGCCAGGCTGGCCGAGGTAATGGCCCGGCACCACAATCTGCGGTTTCAGCGCTTCGATGCGCTGCAGCGTGGTCAGCCAATCGCGGTGTGATTGCGCTGTTTGCGTGTCGGCCATCCATACGTGCAGGTTGTTCGCGACCACCACACCGCCCACCACGGCCCGGATGGAAGGAATCCAGACAAAGCTGCGGTCAGGTTGCGGGCCATCGAGGCCTACGACTTCAAGGGTCTGGCCTTCAAGTTTCAGCAGATTACCTTCAAGCACCTGCGGGACCATCAGTTTCGACGGCTTGTCCGCGCCCATCTGCGGCCCCCAGAAAGCCAGCTTGGCGTCCATGGTCTGCTTGATATGGGCAACCGTGGCGGCAGAGGCCACGACCTTGGCACCAGGGTAAGCGTCAGTCAGGGTGTGCAGGCCGAAGTAATAATCCGGATCGCCATGGCTGATATAGATGGTGGTCAGTTGCTTGCCGCTGGCACGCAGCTTGGCCAGCACCTGTTCAGCCTGGCCTTTGCCAAACTGAGCATCGACCAGTATTGCCTCGTGCTCGCCGCTGACAATCACCGAACTCACCGGAAACAAGGCGTTGCTACCCGGGTTGTAGACATCCAGGTGCAGTGCTTGCTCGGCAGCCTGCGCCTGAGTCAGCGCAGCCAGTGTGGCGAAGGCCAATAGCAAGCGGCGCAGGGAGAATGAACGACGCATCAAGGCAGTTCCTGTGACAGAGGGTGTGCGCAACAGCTTAGTTGCGCGAACCCGTACAAAAAATGCGATGCTTGGCATTAGTTTGTTTCTGAAATCGGGCAAATCATGGATCGTCTGAGCGCAATGCGCGTCTTCGTCAGTGTCGTTGACCTCGGCAGCCAATCGGCGGCGGCCGAGCATCTGGACCTGTCGCGCCCGGTGGTGTCACGTTATCTGGCCGAACTGGAAGATTGGGTAGGTGCACGCTTGATGCAACGCACCACCCGGCGCCTGAGCCTGACGGCGGCGGGCCAGGAGACACTGACACGCTGCCGCCAGCTGCTGGAGTTGGCCGATGACCTGCGGGTGGCCGTGCGTGCGCCGGATGAGGCGCCACGCGGTGAACTGCGCATCAGCGTCAGCACTTCGTTTGGTCAGGCGCAGTTGATCGATGCCATTGCCGCGTACGTGCAGCGCTACCCTGGCGTGAAGATCGACCTGCAGATGCTCGATCGCACCGTCAACCTGGTGGATGAGCGCATCGACCTGGCCATTCGTACCAGCAACGACCTGGATCCGAACCTCATCGCCCGCCGCCTGAGCGTGTGCCGCTCGGTGATCTGCGCCTCCCCCGCCTACTTGCGTGAACACCCCACCCCCTTGCAGGTTGAGGACTTGGCGCAGCATAACTGCCTGACCCACTCTTATTTTGGCCGCAATCTCTGGCACTTCGAGGTCGCCGGCCAATCGCTCTCGGTGCCGGTGCAGGGCAGCATCAGCGCCAACGAAGCCATGACCCTGCAACGCGCAGCATTGGCCGGCGCCGGAATCGCCATGCTGCCGACCTATCAGGCCGCCGCAGCCCTGCGCAGCGGCGAGTTGATACGCCTGCTGCCCCAAGCCAAGCCGCAAGAGCTCAATCTCAACGCGGTGTACACCTCACGCAAACACATGCCGGCCACCTTACGCAGCATGCTCGACTTTCTGGCCGAACGCTTCACCACCGAGCCGGAATGGGACCGTGGCCTGGACTAGCAAGCACGCCGGACAAAGCTGACCTATGCTTTTAATAGCACCTGTGTACAGCTTGAAAGGGGTAAGCATTATGAGCCTCAAATCCAGACGATGTGCGGTGGTCTTCGCCATTGCTGCTGTGTTCGGGTTATATGGCACCGCTGCCTATCGGGTCGAACAAGCCCGCCATCAGCCGTATTCAGCCGCCAGTTGCAGCCTGGCTCATTGCGTGCCGCACACCGCCACCCTGAGCGCGCTGAGGTAAGCATCAATCCCGTGGGCAATGCTGCGGTCTAATTAAATGACGCAGACGCTTAGCAAGCTATCGAGTACACTGACCAGCACTTGCTTCTGCAGCCTACCCCTGCGGAATAACCCTGCCCTTCGAGCTGGCCAGTGACGCAACTCAATACTCCGCAACCGGTCCTGCGCAGCGTGTTGGTTGCGCTGATGCTGGCGATTTTCCTCGGTGCCCTCGATCAGACGATCGTCGCCGTATCGATGCCAGCGATTTCCGCCCAATTCAATGATGTTGGCCTGCTGGCCTGGGTCATCTCCGGCTACATGGTCGCGATGACCGTGGCGGTGCCGATCTACGGCAAACTGGGCGATCTGTACGGCAGGCGCCGGATGATCCTCACCGGCACCGCGCTGTTCACCGTGGCGTCGCTGTTCTGCGCACTGGCACAGAACATGGAGCAACTGGTGCTGGCGCGGGTACTCCAGGGCATCGGTGCGGGCGGCATGGTCTCGGTCAGTCAGGCGATCATTGGTGACTTTGTGCCACCGCGTGAACGCGGTCGCTATCAGGGTTACTTCAGCAGCATGTATGCCCTGGCCAGCGTGGCCGGTCCGGTGCTGGGCGGTTACCTCACTGAATATTTGTCCTGGCGCTGGGTGTTCTGGCTGAACCTGCCCCTGGGGCTGACCGCCTGGTGGGTGACCCGCCGCGCGCTGCGTACGCTGGTGGTGCCGCAACATCGGGCGCAGGTCGATTACCTCGGTGCGGCGCTGTTGATTTTCGGTTTGAGCAGCCTGTTGCTGGGTATCACCCTGATCGGCCAGGGGCACCCCTGGTATTCTTCCCAAGTCAGCGTCTTGCTGGGCTGTGCATTGGTGGGGCTGGTGATTTTTGTCCTGCATGAGCGCCGCGCCGCGGAGCCCTTGCTGCCGCTCAAGCTGTTTGCCAACCGGGTCGCAACCCTGTGCTGGTGCACGCTGTTCTTCACCAGTTTCCAGGCGATTTCCCTGACCATGCTGATGCCGTTGCGTTACCAGAGCATCACCGGCGCCGGGGCCGACAGCGCTGCGTTGCACTTGCTGCCACTGGCCATCGGTTTACCGATCGGCGCCTACTGCGGTGGCCGCCTGACCAGTTTCACCGGGCGCTACAAGCCACAGATTCTCGCCGGTGCGCTGCTGATGCCCTTTACCATTGTCGGCATGGCCTTCACTGCGCCGCAGTCGGTCTGGCTCAGCGGGCTGTTCATGATCCTCACTGGAATCGCCTCGGGCCTGCAGTTTCCGACCTCACTGGTTGCCACCCAGAGCGCCGTGGAACCCAAGGATATCGGAGTCGCCACCAGCACCAGCAACCTGTTCCGCTCACTGGGCGGCGCGATGGGCGTTGCGTGCATGTCGGCGCTGCTACTGGCGATGCTGCAGCACGGTGACCTGAGCCAGAACGCCGACGCTCTGCTCGGCAGCCTCAAGGCCGGGGAGCCGAGTGCGCAGGCGCAAGCACAATTGCTTGATACCTTCCGCAACTTGCTCCTGGGCAGTGCGATGGTGTCGCTGTTTGGTCTGACGGCCGCGCTCGCCCTGCCAGATAGGCAACTGCGCGGCCGTATGTAGGCAGTTTCAGAAGGCTATGGAAACAATTCATCACAAACCTTCACAAAGTCTCATTTGCGCAAGGCCGGGCTCAAGCGCAGCATATCCAGCCCGGTATCGACCCAACGCTCGGCATCACCCAACAGATCGAAGCTTTCCGGCAACAGCAACCAGCGGCGAATCAGGCCGTCTATATAGGCAAAGATCGCCAGCGCCGCACGCTCGGGATCGACATCCGCAGGCAATTGCCCACGCTTGACTGCATTGCCCAGTGACAACGCGATATTGGCATGACATTCCACCGTCGAGGTTTGCCGCTGCTGGCGGATCTCGCACATATCATCGGTGAACTCGCATTTATGATGCAGAATTTCATTGATACGACGGGTTTTCGGATCAAGCACCAACTGGTGCATCAGCTGGACCAACAGTTTGCGCGTGCAGCCGAGCGGATCAATTTCATCTTCGCTTTCGCTGGCCCGGGCCAAGGCATCCAGCGGTTCGCGCAGGCTTTCGAGCATGGCCTCGACCAGCTCGGCCTTGTCGTTGAAGTGCCAGTAGATAGCACCGCGGGTAACCCCCGCCAGCTTGGCGATATCCGCCAGGGTAGTACGCGCTACCCCGCGCTTATAGAAGGCCTTTTCCGCCGCTTCGAGAATCTGGGCGCGGGTTTCCTGGGCTTCTTCTTTGGTTCGACGGACCATGGCAGTACGACCTCATCAAAACCCAGATGCATTCGTAAGCACCTGGGAGCTGAGCCGGATCAACCTTTAACAAGTTGTTACCAGCGATAGTAGATTCTAGGCTTGCGGCGGCCTGGAGCATCGCCTGCAAGGTATTTACAAACAACCATGAATGTAAGTATATTCCTTAGCAAGCTATTTATCCACTCGACAACATTTTTTCTATTCGCACCCTTTCCATTTATTCTTGAGCGTCTTCAGCTCTTGCGACCCGAGGATCTTCATGCAATTCAAGCCCGCTGTTACCGCTCTGGTATCCGCCGTCGCCCTGGCAACACTGCTCAGCGGCTGTAAAAAGGAAGAGGCAGCGCCTGTTGCGCAAGCTCCTCAGGTCGGCGTCGTTACCCTGCAAACCCAGGCCTACACCCTGACTTCCGAGCTGCCGGGACGCACCACTGCCTACCGCATTGCCGAAGTTCGCCCACAGGTCAACGGCATCATTCTCAAGCGCCTGTTCAAAGAAGGCACTGAGGTCAAGGAAGGTCAGCAGCTGTACCAGATCGATCCGTCGGTGTACGAAGCGACCCTGGCCAGCGCCCAGGCGAACCTGCAGTCGACCCGTTCGCTGTCTGAGCGTTACAAGCAGCTGGTCGCCGAACAAGCGGTGAGCCGTCAGGAATACGACGACGCGCAAGCCAAACGTTTGCAGGCTGAAGCAGCCCTGCGCAGCGCCCAGATCGACCTGCGTTACACCAAGGTCCTGGCCCCGCTGAGCGGCCGTATCGGACGCTCCTCGGTCACCGAAGGCGCCCTGGTCAACAATGGCCAGGCCGATGCCATGGCGGTGATTCAACAACTGGACCCGATCTACGTTGACGTTACCCAGTCCTCGGCTGAACTGCTGAAACTGCGCCGTGAACTGGAAAGCGGTCAGCTGCAGAAGGTCGGCGACAATTCCGCCAAGGTCACCCTGACCCTCGAAGATGGCAGCACCTACCGCCAGGAAGGTCGCCTGGAATTCTCCGAAGTGTCGGTTGACCCGACCACCGGTTCCGTCACCCTGCGTGCCGTATTCCCCAACCCTGAGCACAACTTGCTGCCGGGCATGTTCGTCCACGCCCGCCTGAAAGCCGGGGTCAACGCCCAGGCGATCCTCGCGCCACAGCAAGGCGTTACCCGTGACCTCAAGGGCCAGCCGACCGCGCTGGTGGTCGACAAGGACAACAAGGTCGAACTGCGCCAGCTCAAGGCCAGCCGTACCGTCGGCAATGAATGGCTGATCGAAGAAGGCCTGAACGCCGGTGACCGGGTGATTACCGAAGGCCTGCAGTACGTCAAGCCGGGCATCGAGGTCAAAGTCAGCGAAGCCACCAACGTCAAGCCTGCTCAGCCAACCCAGGCCAATGCACAGTCTGCAGGGGCCAAAGGGGAGTAAACCATGTCGAGATTCTTTATCGATCGCCCGATTTTTGCCTGGGTGATCGCCTTGGTGATCATGTTGGTCGGCGCTTTGTCGATCCTCAAGTTGCCAATCAACCAGTACCCGAGCATCGCACCGCCGGCCATCGCCATTGCCGTAACCTACCCGGGCGCCTCGGCGCAGACCGTGCAGGACACCGTGGTCCAGGTGATCGAGCAGCAGCTCAACGGTATCGACAACCTGCGTTATGTCTCGTCGGAAAGTAACTCCGACGGCACCATGACCATCACCGCGACCTTCGAACAGGGGACCAACCCCGATACCGCGCAGGTCCAGGTGCAGAACAAGCTGAACCTGGCGACCCCGCTGCTGCCGCAAGAAGTACAGCAGCAAGGTATCCGGGTAACCAAGGCAGTGAAGAACTTCCTGCTGGTAATCGGCCTGGTGTCTGAAGACGGCAGCATGACCAAGGACGACTTGGCCAACTACATCGTTTCCAACATGCAGGACCCGATCTCGCGTACCGCGGGTGTCGGTGACTTCCAGGTGTTCGGTGCCCAGTACGCGATGCGTATCTGGCTCGACCCGGCCAAGCTGAACAAGTACCAACTGACCCCGATCGACGTGCGTACCGCTGTGGCGGCACAGAACGTACAGATTTCCTCCGGTCAGCTCGGTGGCCTACCTGCCCTGCCCGGCCAGCAACTGAACGCCACGATCATCGGCAAGACCCGTCTGCAGACCGCCGAGCAGTTCGAAAAGATCTTGCTCAAGGTTAACCGCGACGGCTCCCAGGTACGTCTGAAAGACGTCGCCGAAGTTGGCCTTGGTGGTGAGAACTATGCGGTCAGCGCCCAGTTCAACGGCAAGCCGGCCTCGGGTCTGGCGGTCAAGCTGGCAACCGGTGCCAACGCCCTGGACACTGCCAAAGCACTGCGCAAGACCATCAGCGAACTGGAGCCGTTCTTCCCGGAAGGCATGAAGGCGGTATTCCCGTATGACACCACGCCCGTGGTGACCGAATCGATCAGCGGGGTGATCCACACCCTGATCGAAGCGATCGTGCTGGTGTTCCTGGTGATGTACCTGTTCCTGCAGAACTTCCGCGCCACCATCATCACCACCATGACCGTACCGGTGGTATTGCTGGGTACCTTCGGTATCCTGGCCGCTGCAGGCTTCAGCATCAACACCCTGACCATGTTCGGCATGGTGCTGGCCATCGGCTTGCTTGTAGACGATGCCATCGTTGTGGTGGAAAACGTTGAGCGGGTGATGTCCGAAGAGGGCCTGTCACCCAAAGAAGCGACCAAGAAGTCCATGGGCCAGATCCAGGGCGCGCTGGTTGGTATCGCCATGGTGCTCTCGGCGGTACTGCTGCCAATGGCGTTCTTCGGTGGCTCCACCGGGGTGATCTACAAACAGTTCTCGATCACCATCGTATCGGCCATGGCGCTGTCGGTCGTGGTCGCCCTGATCTTCACCCCGGCACTGTGCGCAACCATGCTCAAGCCGATTGCCAAGGGTGAGCATCATGTTGCCAAACGTGGCTTCTTCGGCTGGTTCAACCGCAACTTCGACCGCAGCGTTCAGAGCTACGAGCGTGGCGTGGGCAACATCCTGCGCAACAAGGCACCGTACCTGCTGGCCTACCTGCTGATCATGGTCGGTATGGTCTGGCTGTTCATGCGTATCCCTACCGCCT
Organism: Pseudomonas sp. NUPR-001; assembly: GCF_052147955.1. NCBI lineage: Bacteria > Pseudomonadati > Pseudomonadota > Gammaproteobacteria > Pseudomonadales > Pseudomonadaceae > Pseudomonas > Pseudomonas sp. NUPR-001. The sequence continues at coordinate 1,187,494 of NZ_CP197353.1, read as the reverse complement.
TCCTTCCTGAGGAAGACCAGGGCGTACTGTTCGCCCAGGTGCAAACCCCTGCCGGCTCCAGTGCCGAGCGGACCCAGGTAGTGATCGATGAAATGCGCAGCTACCTGCTGGACAAAGAAGCCGATACCGTTGCCTCGGTGTTCACCGTAAACGGCTTCAACTTCGCCGGTCGCGGGCAGAGCTCGGGTATGGCCTTCATCATGCTCAAGCCGTGGGAAGAGCGTTCCGCCGAGAACAACGTGTTCAACCTGGCGGCACGTGCCCAGCAGCACTTCTTCAGCTTCCGCGACGCGATGGTGTTCGCCTTTGCCCCGCCTGCGGTACTGGAGTTGGGTAACGCCACCGGTTTCGACGTGTTCCTGCAAGACCGTGCCGGCGTCGGCCACGACAAGCTGATGGAAGCGCGTAACCAGTTCCTCGGCATGGCCGCGCAGAGCAAGATCCTCTCGGCAGTACGTCCGAACGGTCTGAACGATGAACCGCAATACCAGTTGACCGTCGATGACGAGCGCGCCAGTGCCTTGGGTGTGACCATCGCCGACATCAACAACACCCTGTCGATTGCCCTGGGTGCCAGCTACGTCAACGACTTCATCGACCGCGGTCGGGTCAAGAAGGTGTACATCCAGGGTGAGTCCGCATCGCGCATGAACCCGGAAGACCTGCAGAAGTGGTACGTGCGCAACAGTGTCGGTGAAATGGTGCCGTTCTCTTCCTTCGCCAAAGGCGAGTGGATCTACGGTGCACCGAAGCTGTCGCGTTACAACGGTGTCGAGGCCATGGAAATTCTCGGTGCGCCAGCCCCTGGCTACAGTACCGGTGAAGCCATGCTCGAGGTCGAGCGCATTGCGGCCCAACTGCCAAAAGGTATCGGTTACTCCTGGACCGGTCTGTCGTACGAGGAGCGCCTGTCGGGTTCCCAGGCGCCAGCGCTGTACGCCTTGTCGCTGCTGATGGTGTTCCTGTGTCTGGCCGCGCTGTATGAAAGCTGGTCGATTCCGATCGCGGTCATGCTCGTGGTACCGCTGGGGATCATCGGTGCGCTGCTGGCTACCAGCCTGCGTGGTCTGTCCAACGACGTGTACTTCCAGGTCGGTTTGTTGACGACCATTGGTCTGGCGGCGAAGAACGCGATTCTGATCGTCGAATTTGCCAAGGAACTGCATGAACAAGGCCGTAGCCTGGTCGATGCGGCGATTGAAGCGTGCCGGATGCGTCTGCGCCCGATCATCATGACCTCGCTGGCGTTCATCCTCGGCGTGGTACCGTTGGCTATCTCTACCGGTGCCGGCTCGGGTAGCCAGCACGCGATCGGTACCGGGGTAATCGGCGGCATGCTGACGGCCACCGTACTGGCGATCTTCTGGGTACCGCTGTTCTTCGTTAGCGTGTCGTCGATGTTCAGTAGCAAGAAAACTGAAGAAGACTTCACCCCTGAAACCCCACGCAATGAGGCCGGGCAATGAGTAAGTCCCTGTTATCTTTGGCGGTCACCGCTTTCATTCTAGGCGGCTGCTCGCTGATTCCTGACTACCAGACCCCGGAATCGCCGGTGGCTGCGCAGTGGCCGCAAGGCCCTGCCTATTCGCCGACCGAGTCGGCGGATGTCGCCGCTGCCGAGCAGGGCTGGCGTCAGTTTTTCCATGACCCGGCGCTGCAGCAGTTGATCCAGGTCTCGCTGCTCAACAACCGCGACCTCAAGGTCGCGGCGTTGAACATCGACGCCTACCGGGCGCAATACCGCATCCAGCGTGCTGACCTGTTCCCGGCGGTCACCGCCGATGGCAGCGGCAACCGTCAACGTCTGCCGGCCAATATGTCGCAGAGCGGTGAAGCCGGTATCAACAGCACCTACTCGGCCACCCTCGGCGTGAGTGCCTATGAACTCGACCTGTTTGGCCGGGTGCGCAGCCTCACCGAGCAACAGCTGGAAATCTACCTGTCCAGTGAAGAAGCCCGGCGCTCGACCCAGATTGCTCTGGTCGCCAGCGTTGCCAACGCTTACTTCACCTGGCAGGCCGACCAGGACCTGCTCAAGCTGACCGAAGAAACGCTGAAAACCTATGAGCAAAGCTATGCGCTGACCTTGCGCAGCAATGAAGTCGGTGTGGCTTCTGCGCTGGACCTGAGCCAGGCGCGCACTTCGGTTGAAGGCGCCCGAGTCAAACTGGCCCAGTACCAACGCCTGGTTGCTCAGGACCTGAACAGCCTGGCGGTATTGCTCGGTACCGGTGTGCCGACCAACCTGCCAGCAGCCAAGGACCTGAACAGCGAGCTGCTGGCCAAGGTGCCAGCGGGCCTGCCGTCGGATCTGCTGCAGCGCCGGCCTGACATCCAGGAAGCCGAACACCTGCTCAAGGCCGCCAATGCCAACATTGGCGCCGCCCGTGCAGCGTTCTTCCCGAGCATCAGCCTGACCGCCAACGCCGGTACCATCAGCCCGGACATGAGCGGACTGTTCAGCGGTGGCTCGGGTACCTGGTTGTTCCAGCCGCAGATCAGCCTGCCGATCTTCAACGCCGGTGCCCTGCGTGCCAGCCTCGATTACTCGAAGATCCAGAAAGACATCAACGTCGCCAAGTACGAGAAAACCATTCAGGTTGCCTTCCAGGAAGTCTCCGATGGCCTCGCCGCACGCCAGACCTTCAACGATCAGTTGAAAGCCCAGCGTGATCTGGTCTCCGCCAACGAGGACTACTACCGTCTGGCCGAGCGTCGTTACCGTATCGGTGTCGACAGCAACCTGACATTCCTCGACGCTCAGCGTCAGTTGTTCAACAGCCAGCAGGCGTTGATCACTGATCGCCTGTCGCAGCTGGTCAGCGAGGTCAACCTGTACAAGGCCCTCGGTGGCGGCTGGTACGAGCAGACCGGGCAGGCACAGCAACAAGCTTCGGTTGACGCGTCGAAGAGCTGACGCTGACTTGAGGCTTACAAACCCACCCTTGCGGTGGGTTTTTTTATGCTTCGCGGGGCAAGCCCGCTCCCACCGATTGTAGTGATCGCCAGTGGGAGCGGGCTTGCCCCGCGAAAACAAACTAACCATTCAGTTAACGTTCGATTACCGCCCAATACCGCCTGTAACGAATTGATTCACCCCCGCCCGCCCCCGCACCATTCCCTCGCAGCCTTAACAAAGCACACCCCAAAAGACTGATACCCGGCCTGAGACCTCTGAATGTCGCAGCGGATGGTTTCGGCTTGAATAAAAACAAGAGACACACACATGATCACTCCCGCACCCGCACGGCACCTGCTTTCCGGCCTGTTGGCCATGACCTTCACCTTGCCGGCCCTGGCCAGCGAAAGCGGCTTTGTCGAAGACGCCAAGGTCAACCTCAACCTGCGCAACTTCTACATCAATCGCAACTTCGTCGACCCCGCCTACCCACAAGGCAAGGGCGAGGAATGGACCCAAAGCTTCATCCTCGATGCTCGCTCCGGATTCACCCAAGGCGTGGTCGGCTTCGGCGTCGATGTGTTGGGGCTGTACTCGATCAAACTCGATGGCGGCAAGGGCACGGCGGGCACTCACTTGCTGCCGGTGCATGATGACGGCCGCCCCGCCGATGATTTCGGCCGCCTGGGCGTGGCGTTGAAAGCCAAGCTGTCGAACACCGAACTGAAAGTGGGTGAATGGATGCCGGTGTTGCCGATCTTGCGCGCGGACGATGGCCGCTCGTTGCCGCAAACCTTTCGCGGCGGCCAGATCACGTCACAGGAAATCAGCGGCCTGACCCTGTATGCCGGGCAGTTCCGCGGCAACAGCCCGCGCAATGACGCGAGCATGGAAGACATGTCGATGAACGGCAAAGCGGCCTTCACGTCCGACCGTTTCAACTTTGCTGGTGGTGAATACAGCTTCAACGAAAAACGCACCCTGATTGGCCTGTGGAATGCCGAGCTCAACGACATCTACAGCCAGCAATACCTCAACCTGGTGCACAGCCAGCCGCTGGGTGACTGGACGCTGGGTGCCAACCTCGGCTACTTCATCGGCAAGGAAGACGGCGCAGCACGGGCCGGTGACCTGGACAACCGCACCGCCTCGGCACTGCTCTTCGCCAAATATGGCAGCAGCACGTTCTATGTCGGCCTGCAAAAAGTCAGCGGCGACGATGGCTGGATGCGGGTCAATGGCACCAGCGGCGGCACCCTGGCCAACGACAGCTACAACTCCAGCTTCGACAACGCCAAAGAACGCTCCTGGCAACTGCGCCACGACTTCAACTTTGCTGGGGTCGGCGTTCCCGGCCTGACTCTGATGAACCGCTACATCAGCGGCGATAACGTGCACACCGCCACTGTCAGCGATGGCGAAGAGTGGGCACGCGAAACGGAACTGGCTTATGTGATTCAGTCCGGAAGCCTGAAAAACCTGTCGGTCAAATGGCGCAACTCGACCATGCGTCGCGACTACAGCAGCAATGCCTTCGACGAGAATCGCCTGATCATCAGTTACCCGATCGGTATTCTCTGAATCGGCCCCGCGATGCGATATGGCTGACAGATCGCGATCGCGGGGCAAGCCCGCTCCTACACAGCGTCAGGCGCCGCGCACAGTGCGGCTGCGCTGGCCAAGCACGCCCACCGGCACATCGCCTTGCAGTGTCACTCGGCGCACCACGCGGTTCTGGGTGCCATAGTCATCCACCGCATAGTGCTGAGTGGCGCGGTTGTCCCAGATCGCTACGTCACCGGCCTGCCAGCGCCAGCGCACGGTGTTCTCCAGACGCGTGACATGGCTCTGCAGGAGGTTGAACAGGTGTGTGGAGTCAAACTGCGAGTAGCCTTTCAAGCGCTTGACGAAATGGCCGAGCAGCAAGTTCTTTTCGCCGCTGACCGGGTGTACACGCACCACCGGATGCTCGGTTTCATACACCGTCGAGGTAAAGATACGACGGTAGCTTTCCTGCTGCTCGGCGCTGACATTCGGCTTTGCCCCGGCGTAGTCGTACTCGTTGCTGTGCACCGCCCACAGTTGATCGGCCAGGGCCTGCAGTTCTGCGGGAAGGTCCCGGTAAGCCGCCGCGGTATTGGCCCAGACCGTATCACCGCCTGACGCTGGCGCCACCACCGAGCGCAGAATCGAAGCCTTGGGATAGGCATCGACGAAGGTCACGTCGGTGTGCCAGGAGTTGGCCCGCCGCTCGCTGTCGAGTTCGAGCAGAAAACGCGTGCCTTCGCGAACCGGCACGGTCGGGTGCGCGATCGGTTCACCCAGCAGATGGGCAAAGGCTTCCTGGCCCTGATCGTCGAGCTGATGCTGAGCGCGGAAGAAGATCACTTTGTGCTCAACCAGTGCGGCCTGAATGGCTTCGATCACCGCCGGTTCAAGGTCGGCGCTCAACTGTACGCCACGGATCTCGGCGCCGATGCGTCCGGCCACCGGGTGGATGTCCAGCACGTGGCTGACGGGTGCTACGGCGTGTGCGGCATTGCTCATGGTACGACCCTCATCTGGCTGCTCTCGGAAAAAGCCAATGAGGCACTTGCGCTATCTATATGCAAATAAGCTCTAATAAATATTCAAGCGCTTCATTGACGGAATAAGAGCTTGCATTTAAAACCTGAGCCTTCGTGGCGGCAAATACCTTCGCCGTATTTTTGGAATGCCGGGAAAGCATATGGATCTTCGCCAACTGCGTTACTTCATCGCCCTTACCGAACACCGCAGTTTTGTCCGTGCAGCGGACGCCATGGGCATCACCCAACCGGCCTTCAGCCGCAGCATTCAGGGCCTGGAACAGGAGTTCGGCTGCGTGTTGGTCGACCGTGGCAACAAGGACCTGCGCCCCACGCCCGAAGGCCAGGTGGTGTTGCAGCACGCCTTGCGCCTGGTACAGGGTGCGGCACAGTTGAGCTGTGAAGTCCTGCAGATGACCAAGCTCGATGCCGGCGAACTGCACTTCGGCTGCGGGCCGGCGCCTGCCGTGCAGTTGGTGCCTCAAGCGCTGAGTGTGTTTCTCAAGGCGCACCCGAATGTGCGCACCCGCCTTGAAGTGGATAGCTGGGAGAAACTCAGCCGGGCATTGAACCGTGAGGAGATTGAATTCTTCATCGCCGACGTGCGCCAGTTCGAGGCCGACCCGAACTTCCAGACCCTGCCCTTGAGCCCGCGCCGAGGCCTGTTTTTCTGCCGCCCCGGGCATCCGCTGCTGGCCAAGGACAGCCTGTCGACCAACGATATGTTCGATTACCCCCTGGCCACCACGCTGATACCGCCTGGGGTGCGCAAGCTGTTGGCAAACCTCAGCGGCAAGACTGATTTCACCCCGCAGTTGCTGACGGAGCACTTGCCGACCCTGGTGAGCCTGGTGCTCGACAGCGATGCCATCGGCATCGGCACCGAGGAAGCGTTTGCCAAGGAGATCCAGCAGGGCCGTCTGGTGCGCTTGCACTGGCGCAATCTGCCGGCCCAGGTCGACAGTCTCAATGCCCGCTGCGGCATTGTCAGCCGCAGCGGTTATCGCCTGTCTCCGGCAGCCCGGGAAATGATCGATACGCTGATCAGCCTCGATCAGCAGCCTGCGCGACAGGCACTGGCTGGCTAGCCTGTGGCGCCAGCCACTGGCTGACCTTGAACGGCTTACGGATCAGGCGCTGCGCGGCCGCCAGGTCGACCGAGGCCTGAAGCTGGTCGAGGAAAGGTTGGTCGAGGCTGGAACGGAAGGTCTGTTCAAGCAATTCATCCTGCAAATCACGTTGCAGGATTACCGGCGGATAGCTCGCCAATTCCGAGACCAACTGGATGTAGGCTTCCTTGTTGTTCTCATCGCTGAGCCACTGCACCGCCTGCTGCTGAGCCGCCAGCAGGCGCTGCACCAGCTCAGGATGGGCGTCGACAAACGCACCGGAACCGACCAGCACCGCCTGAATGCTACCGGCGCCGCCCAGGTCACGGGTGTTCAGTGGCAACTCGGCCAGGCCACGTGCCTGCAACGCTGTCAGCCCGGACAGCCCCCAGGTGGCGTCAATCTGCTTCGCTGCCAACGCAGCGATGGAGGCGTTGAAGTCGAGGTTGATGATTTTCAGATCCTTCTCACTCAAACCCTGGCTGGCCAGCGCGGCATCGAACGACAGCTGGCTGGCAGTGCCGCGGAAGATCGCCACGCGTTTGCCCTTCAGATCCTGCAACGACTGGATGCCGCTGCCCGGCGCGACGCCCAGGTAGTGCTTGATGCCGCGTCCGGTCGCGGCCAGCAAGCGCGTGTCCACGCCATTGGCCTTACCGATGATTGCTGCCAGATCGCCGAGGTAGGCGAAATCGACCTGGCCGTTGGCAAACGCCTCGTTGATCACCGGCCCGGCGCCTTTGAAGTAATTCCACTGAATCTTGATGCCGTCGGCCGCGAAGGCTTTTTCCAGCAATTGCTGATTGCGCAATACATCGCTGACACCGCCACCGGAGTTTTTCGGCCCGGCACTCAGGTCAGGCACAGCGATGCGGATTTCCCGCACCGGATTGGCCTCGGCCAGCGGCGGAAGCCAACCGACTACGGCGGCCAGGGCGGGGGCGGCAAACAGACTGAACACACGGTTGATAGACAGGTTCATGGCGGGCGACTCCTTGTAGTGATGGCGCCACGCTAACCACATCCTGGAACGCAAAATAAATACTAATAAATTACATTTTAAAAACTTTAAAGAATAAGCAAGCAGCCACGGGGCTCGCGCAAGCGATGCCTCAAGCACAAGAAAAATATGCGCCGAATGCATTGGATACAGCGCCAGCGGCCTGCTTTAAATGCTTTCTCTTATCACCTATTCGAATTTATTTTTTAAAAAATATACCGGAAAGGAATATAGAAATAGCCAATCCAAGGAGCTCTGCCATGGCCCAAGCATCACTTCCCAGCCTGCCTCTGGCCCGGCCCACAGGTCGCCTGCGCGCAGTGGCCACACGCTCCCAGAGCCACCTGCTGGCCTGGTACCTGCCCTTGGCACTGGCACTGTTGTGGTGGCTGGCCAGTGCAAACCTGTGGATGAGCGAACAGATACTGCCAGCCCCCAGCCTGGTCTGGCACAGCGCGCTGGAACTGGCCCACGGCGAGCTGTGGATGCACCTGGGCATCAGCCTGCAGCGATTGCTGGTCGGGCTGTTGGTCGGGGTCGCCAGTGGTGCCCTGCTCGGCGCCTGGCTAGGCTTCAGCCGGCGTGCCGAACGCTTGATCCTGCCGACCTTCAATGCCCTGGCGCAGATCCCGACCTTGGCTTGGGTGCCGTTGTTCATGGTGCTGTTCGGCATCGGCGAACTGCTCAAGCTGGTGGTGCTGGTCAAGGCCATCATCGTTCCGGTCACCCTGCACACACTGGTCGGCGTACGGGATGCCCAACCCCGCCTGCGCGAAGCGGCCACGGTACTCAAACTCCCCCAGCGCTTGCTGATCACCCGGCTGATCCTGCCGGCCGCGTTGCCCGCCTTTCTGGCCGGTGTCCGCCTGGCCCTGGCCACCGGCTGGTCGTCATTGCTGGCGGTTGAATTGCTCGCGTCCAGTGAGGGCATCGGCTACCTGATGGTCTGGGCCCGGCAGTTGTTCATGCTCGATATCGTCTTTGTCTGCATCGCCGTTATCGGCCTGTTCGGTTTTGCCATGGACCGTAGCCTGGGCTGGCTGGAACAGCGCCTGGTGCACTGGCCACACCCGGCCGGCGCCGAGCTTCGCGTCCATCGCTTGCAGGGCATCGAACGCTTTCAGGCGTTGCTGCTCCCCCTCGCGCTGCTGGCCGCCTGGCAACTGGCCAGCCAGTTGCAATGGGTGGATGCCAATATTCTGGTGGCGCCTGTGCAGGTATTGAGCACCGCCTGGAGCGGTTTGCTCGACGGCTCGCTGACCACCGCGCTGGCAATCAGCGTTGGGCGTGCACTGGCGGGTTTGCTGCTGGGTGGCGGCCTGGGTTTCGCCCTGGGGTTGTGGTTGGGGCTGTCGCAGCCTGCCGAGCGCCTGCTCGGGCCGACCCTGGCGGCGCTGCGGCAGATTGCGATCTTTGCCTGGGTACCGCTGCTCACCGCCTGGTTCGGCCTGGGTGAGCTGGCCAAGTGGGTGTTTGTCGGCCTGGCCGCGTTCTTTGCTCTGTTCATCGCGACCCAGCGCAGCGTTGCCAACCGCTCGCCACAACTGGATGAAGCCGCACGGGTGTTGCACCTGAACCTGCGCCAACGCTTGCTGCGCCTGGTACTGCCCGGCGCCGCCCCGGGGATTTTCGCCGGCCTGCGGGTGGGGCTGATCTACGCCTGGCTGGGCACCATCGGCGCCGAATACTTCATGCCCTCCGGCGGTGGCATCGGCAGCCTGATGATTGGCGCCCAGCAGTTGCTGCGCATGGACCTGATCATGGCCGGGATGCTGCTGGTCGGCCTCACCGGGGCGCTGCTCGGCGCCCTTGGACAACACATCGAATCACGCGCCACACGCTGGAGAAGAGCATGAACGCCATCGCCCATCCTTTGGTCAGTTTCAACCACGTCGGCAAACACTTCGCGGTGGCCGGTGGTCAGCTGGAAGCCATTCGCGACTTCAACCTGCAGATTGCCGAGGGCGAGTTCGTCGCCATTGTCGGCGCCAGCGGCTGTGGCAAGTCCACCTTACTGCGCTTGCTGATCGGCCTGGACAACGACTTTCAGGGCCAGATCCTGATCGATGGCCAGCCGGTATCGAGCATTGGTCTTGAACGCGGCATGGTGTTCCAGGAACACCGCCTGTTCCCTTGGCTGACGGTGCAGGAAAACATCGCCCTGGGCCTGGTCAATCAGCCATTGCCTGACAGTACGCGGGCCCAGCGGGTTGCCGAATACATCGCCCTGGTCGGCCTGCAAGATTTCAGTCAGGCCTACCCGCACCAGCTCTCCGGCGGTATGGCCCAACGTGTGGCGATTGCCCGCGGCTTGGTGGCCAGCCCACGCATTCTGCTGCTCGATGAGCCGTTCGGGGCCCTCGATGCGCTGACCCGGCAACAGATGCAGGAGGAGTTGCTGGCCATCCGCGAACGCGCGCGCATTACCACCTTGCTGGTGACCCACGATGTGGAAGAAGCGCTGTTTCTGGCTGACCGCGTGGTAGTGCTGGAGCCCCGCCCCGGGCGGATCAAGCGCATCAATACGGTTGCTCTGGCGCACCCCCGTCAGCGTTCCAGCCACGATTTCCATCGCCTGCGTGAAGCGTTGCTGCACGACCTGACCGCCGACGATCGTTACCTGCCGCCCGTACCGGCGCAGATCAACAACCTCCCGCTGTCCTACCTTGCCTACTGAGAGCCGCACATGAGCCAACGCCCCAACTTTCTGGTCATCGTTGCCGACGACCTGGGATTCTCCGACCTCGGCGCCTTCGGCGGTGAGATTGCCACCCCCAACCTCGATGCCCTGGCCACTGCCGGCCTGCGCCTGACCGACTTTCACACCGCGCCGACCTGCTCGCCGACCCGTTCCATGCTGCTCACCGGCACCGACCACCATATCGCCGGGATCGGCACCATGGCCGAGGCCCTGACCCCGGAGCTGATCGGCAAACCCGGCTACGAGGGCTACCTCAATGACCGCGTCGTAGCGCTGCCGGAACTGCTGCGCGAAGCTGGCTACCAGACCCTGATGAGTGGCAAATGGCACTTGGGCCTGAAGGCTGAGCTGGCGCCGCATGCCCGTGGTTTCGAGCGCTCCTTTGCCCTGTTGCCAGGAGCTGCCAACCACTACGGTTTCGAGCCGACCTACGACGAACAGACCCCACGCCTGCTCAAGTCCACCCCTGCGCTGTACATCGAAGACCAGACCTTCGTTGAACAGTTACCTGAAGGTTTCTACTCATCCGATGCCTTTGGCGACAAGCTGCTGCACTACCTCAAGGAGCGTGATCAGAGCCGGCCGTTCTTCGCCTACCTGCCCTTCTCTGCCCCCCACTGGCCATTGCAGGCACCGGCTGAAGTCGTTGCACGCTACAAGGGCCGCTACGACGCCGGGCCGGAAGTGCTGCGCCAGGAGCGTCTGGAGAAACTGCGTGAACTGGGCCTGATCAAAAGCGAAACCCGCGCACACCCGGTCGACAACCACTGGGAAAGCCTTACGCCAGAGCAGCGGCAACGTTCGGCGCGTTCCATGGAGGTGTACGCCGCCATGGTTGAGCGCATGGACTGGAACATCGGCCGGATTCTCGATTACCTGCGCAACCAAGGTCAGTTGGACAACACCCTGGTGCTGTTCATGTCCGACAACGGTGCCGAAGGCGCGCTGCTGGAAGCCTTCCCCAAGTTCGGCCCGCACCTGGCCAGCTACCTCGACCAGCATTACGACAACAGCCTGGACAACATCGGCCGGGCCAACTCCTACGTCTGGTACGGCCCGCAGTGGGCACAGGCCGCCACCGCACCGTCGCGGCTGTTCAAGGCGTTTACCAGCGAAGGTGGTATTCGCGTACCGGCGCTGCTGCACTACCCGGCCCTGGCGCGCCAGGGGCAGATCAGTCACCAGTTCAGCACGGTGATGGATATCACCCCGACCCTGCTCGACCTGGCCGGTGTTCGACACCCTGGCACCCGCTGGCGCGGGCGCGATGTCGCGGCGCTGCGTGGCAAGTCGTGGCTGGGTTACTTGTCGGGCGAGACCGAACAGGTGCATGACGACAACACCGTCACCGGTTGGGAGTTGTTTGGCCGCCGCGCGATTCGCCAGGGCCAGTGGAAGGCAGTGTACATCCCTGGCCCCGTCGGCCCGGCCACCTGGCAATTGTATGACCTGGCCAACGACCCGGGAGAAATCGACGACCTGGCCCAGGCACAACCGGCCAAGCTGCAAGCGCTGTTGGCTGAATGGCAAAAATACGTCGAGGAAACCGGAGTGATCCTCAGCGAGTCGCCATTCCAGCCGGACTAGCCACCGCGTGCAGGCGGGCGAGGTCGAGAATTTCGATCTCGCCATAGCCCAAACGCAATGCACCTTGTTGTTGCAGCGACTTGAGGACCTGATTGGTGGTTTGCCGCGACAGCGACAGCATCAATGCCAGTTGCTCTTGCGACAGCTGCAGCACACGGCGACTGCCATCGACCTCGCCATAACCTGCAGCCATCTGCAGCAATCGATGGGCGACCCGCGGAGCGGCCGCCATCAGGCTCTGCTGCTCCAGCGCGACGAACACCCAACGCAATTTCTGGCTCATCAACAGCGCGAAGTCACGCCAGTGCTGCGGGTGTTGTGCCAACAGCGCCAGCAGCGCTGCCTGCGGTATCCACAGTAGGCTGACTACGCCTTCAGCCTGCGCATCATGGGTGCGCGGCTGACCATCGAACAGGCTGATTTCACCGAACCAGTGCGGGGCTTCCACCAGAGTCAGCAAGGCTTCCTTGCCTTCACTGCTGACCGCACCGACCCGCATGCTGCCCGCCAGCACCGCATACAAACCGCAGGGCGCATCGCCGCGCTGGAACAACAATTGCCCCGGCGCCAGCTCGCGGCGTTTGGCCAGGCCCATCAGGCTATGCTGAAGGGATAAAGGCAGGTGCTGGAACCAGTGGCCTTGAAGCAGGGTTTCGCGCCAGACGGGATCGATATTCATAACGCCTCGAAGGTCAACTCTGTCGGCTAGCCGACAGACAGCCGCAACAGCTGCAGGGCATGCTCATGCCACCCTACAGGAGGAACAATAATGAAAAACCTGGTCGAACACCTCAGTCAATACGCAGCCTACCACCGTGACCCGCGCAACATCGCCACCCACTTCGTTGGCATCCCGATGATTGTGCTCGCGGTAACCGTGCTGTTGTCACGCCCCGGCACAGAAATGGCGGGGATGTGGCTGTCGCCTGCGCTGCTGGTGGCCCTGTGGGCGGGCTGGTTCTACCTGCGCCTGGACCAACAGTTCGGGCTGATCATGGCACTGCTGCTGGGCTTGTGCCTGTGGGCCGGGCAAGCGCTGGCGCAGCAGAGCACGCTGGTCTGGTTGAGCGCCGGGCTGGGGTTGTTTGTGGTCGGCTGGGCGATCCAGTTTGTCGGCCATTACTACGAGGGGCGCAAACCGGCGTTTGTCGATGACCTGAGCGGCTTGATCGTCGGGCCGTTGTTCGTGGTGGCGGAATTGGGCTTTTTGCTGGGAATGCGGCCGGAGCTGAAGCAGGCCATTGAACGCAATGCAGGTCCGGTGGCGGTCAGGCAGAAGAAGGCGGCGGTGTGAATGAGTGAATAGATCGCGGGTGTACAACCGCAGACATCCGCTACTCTGTAAACCGGAGACATGGTTTACACATTTTTGGCTCAGACGCGGTTCTCGCCGCGTCCCAGCCTACCTAAGGGATAAGTACACAGATACAGTTCCCAAGTGTCACCGGTTCCAAGGCGCTTGCACCATGCCATGCGCTACGTCTTCAACCAGCGCTTTGGCCATGCCGCTCAGGTAGTGAGCGGCCAAAACCATGGCTTCATCCTGCTCGAACAACACATGCTGGGTCAGTTTGCTCACACAGCCCATCAGCAAAGCCGCTTGCTCCATCACAAACTGCGCATCGTGCCCTGCCTCCACCCGGAACAGCCGTTCAGTACGGCTTTCGTGCTCGCCTTCACCAAACATACCGACACCAGTTGTTTTAAAACCTTCTTCGCTCATTTGTTGCACTCCGGGCATACACGAAGCGGCCAGCCTTGCCGCAGCAAGGCTGGCGCTCAAACTCAGTGCTGTGACTGAACCTTGCTCAACGCCAGTTCTACCAAGCGGTGGGCGTTGTCGATTTCGTGCAGGGCGGCGAGGCTCAATGCCTGGCAAGAGGCGCTGGAGTGAAGCAGGACTGTTTGATGCGACACAGTTAATGCGCACACAAGGTATTCGGAGATCTGGACGAGTATGTCTTCGAGGGTGTGGTAAGTGTTTGCAGGTGGATCAGGGACTATCTTGAGCATGCGAACCTCTAGAGTCAGTGAGGCTGCTACAGACCTGCTGTCAAACAAGAAGGTGGCAGCTGTACGCGGGTTGACAGACCGAGGACTCTAGAACTCGGCGCACACAAGGTGCCCCACGTACAACCGCCATAACGCGTGCACGTGCTCTAGAGATCTGAGTCAGCCTGTCAAAGCCGATCGTTGATAACCAACGACTGGGTGACACTAGAGCGGTATTGGTGCCATCGCAACCAACTTCGCGCGGCAAAAGTATGCTTGGGAAATGGACTACATGGAATCGGGAAATTCCGACAGATTTACGGTTTTTCATCGGGCCGCGCGATTGCGGTTTGTCAGCCATATCGTATCGCGGGGCAAGCCCGCTCCCACAGCGGTAGGTGAGCATTCTGTGGGAGCGGGCTTGCCCCGCGATTGAGGCTACACCCGCGACTCAACCCCCAACTCATCCCACACCGACTCGGCCAGGTGGAAGGTGGCATTGGCCGCCGGAATACCGCAGTAGATCGCGCTCTGCATCAGCACTTCCTTGATCTCTTCGCGGGTCACGCCATTGCTGGCAGCGGCACGCAAATGCAGCTTGAGCTCTTCATTGCGGTTCATGCCGATCAGCATGGCGATGGTGATCAGGCTGCGGGTGTGCCGTGGCAACCCCGGGCGGGTCCAGATATCACCCCAGGCGTGGCGGGTGATCATTTCCTGGAACTCGCTGTTGAAGTCGGTCAGGTTATTGAGGCTGCGGTCGACATGAGCATCGCCCAGCACCGCACGACGCACCTTCATGCCTTCTTCGTAACGTTGTTTTTCGTCCACGAACGGTTCCTCAGCGGGCCAGCAAAAAGTCGATCACACGGCGGCTGAATGGCTCGCCGACTTCGACGTTGGACAGGTGCGCGGCATGGAACTCGGCGTATTCGGCGCCTTGCACGTTTTCCTGAATGAACAGCCCGCCCGCAGGGGGCGTGACCGCGTCGTGACTACCGGAAATCACCAGCAACGGCGCCTTGATCTCACCCAGTTGATCACGGAAGTCAGCATCACGCACCGCACCACAGTTGGCGGCGTAGCCTTGCGGCGAGGTGGCGGCGAGCATGTCGGTGATGCGCTTGGCCTGATCCGGGTTGCTGGACGAATAAGCCGGGGTAAACCAGCGCTCGATCGAGGCATCGCGCAGGCCGACCATCGCCGCCTTGCCGTCGCGCAGGACCATCTCGATGCGCGGGTTCCAGGTGTCTGGCGAGCCAATCTTGGCCGCGGTGTTGCAGACGATCAGGCGGTTGATTCGCTCACCGGCATTGATGCCCAGCCACTGGCCAATCAAACCACCCATGGACAGACCACAGAAATGCGCGCGCTCGATGTTCAGCGCATCCAGCAGTGCCAGCACGTCACGACCCAACTGCTCGATCGAGTAAGGCCCTTCGGTTACCAGCGACGCGCCATGCCCACGGGTGTCGTAGCGCAACACGCGAAAATGCGCGGCCAGCACCGGGACCTGGGTGTCCCACATGTGCAGGTCAGTGCCCAGGGAGTTGGACAACACCAACACCGGGGCGCCTTCCGGGCCGTCGAGTTGATAGTTAAGTGCGCCATCGGCGAGTTGTACCTGTGCCACTGCGGCCTCCTTCAGGCTTGGAAACGATGATGTTCAGCCAGCGCACGCTCGACCCAGACACGCGCCTGACCGAGGTAATGCGCCGGATCTAGCAGACGATCGAGTTCGTCTGCAGACAGTTCAGCACTCACCTGCGGATCGTCACCCAGCACGGCACGCAAGTGGCGTTGCTCGGCCACGGCGCGCTTGCAGCAGGTTTCCAGCAGGTGATGCGCGGTGTCGCGGCCCAGGCGCTGGGCGAGGACGATACTCACCGCCTCCGCCAGCACCAGGCCTTGGGTCAGGTCGAGGTTGTGGCGCATGCGCTCGGCATCGACCTGCAAGCCATCGGCGATGATCTGTGCCTGACGCAAGGCACCAGAAACCAGGCAGCAGATCTCCGGCAGGGTTTCCCACTCGGCATGCCACAGGCCCAGGCTACGCTCGTGCTCCTGCGGCATGGCGCTGAGCAGCGTAGAAACCAGCCCCGGCACCCGCGTTGCCGCGCCGATCAACACCGCCGCACCCACTGGGTTGCGCTTGTGCGGCATGGTCGAAGAACCACCTTTGCCAGGCGCCGCAGGCTCGAATACTTCGGCCGCTTCGGTCTGCATCAGCAAGCTGATGTCGCGCCCCATCTTGCCCAGGCTACCGGCGAGCATCCCGAGCACCGAGGCGAACTCCACCAGACGGTCGCGCTGGGTATGCCACGGTTGTTCCGGCAGTTGCAGTTGCAAGTGCGCGGCCAGGGCTTCGGCCACCGGCAAGGCCTGTTCCCCTAGCGCCGCCAGGGTTCCGGAGGCGCCACCGAACTGCAGGGTGAGCAAGCGCGGCTTGAGTTCCTGCAAACGCTGGCGATGGCGGGTCAAGGCGCCCAGCCAACCGGCAATTTTCATCCCCAGGGTCACCGGGGTGGCGTGTTGCAGCCAGGTGCGTCCGGCCAGTGGCGTATTGGCGTGGGCCTCGGCCTGACGGGCCAAGGCTTCGGCAAGTTGTTGCAGGTCGCGTTCGATCAGGCTCAAGGCCTCGCGCAGTTGCAAGACCAGGCCGGTGTCCATGGCATCCTGACTGGTGGCGCCCAGGTGCACATAACGCTCGGCTTCGGGGACGCCACTGGCGATCACCCGGCCCAGGGCCTTGACCAGCGGAATGGCGGAGTTTCCGGCAATACCAATGGCCTCGGCGAGTGCGGCAAAGTCATAACGTTCAGCCTTACAGGCGGCCACGATCGGTGCCACTGCCACCTGCGGAATGACTCCAACGACCGCTTCTGCGTGCGCCAGGGCTGCCTCGAAATCGAGCATGCCCTGTACCCGGCCACGGTCGGAAAACACCTCACGCATCGCCGGTGCGGTGAAGTAGGCATCGAACAGCTGATTGCCGGGTCGCGGGGTCATCTACACATCCTTCGCAAGTCAATGATCGTGGTGCAGGTAAGCCGCCTGTTTCGGCAGGCGCAGGCTGAACAGGAAAGCGATCGCCATCATGGCGGTAACGTACCAGTAAAAGGTGTTCTCCATCCCCATCGACTTCAGCCCCAGCGCCACATATTCGGCCGAGCCGCCAAACATCGCGTTGGCCACCGCATAGGCCAGGCCGACGCCCAGCGCGCGCACCTGCGGCGGGAACATCTCGGCTTTGACCAAGCCACTGATCGAGGTATAGAAACTGACAATGCACAGCGCCAGGGTAATCAGCACAAAGGCCAGAAACGGACTGGTAACGGTTTTCAGCGCCATCAGGATCGGCACGGTGAATACGGTACCCAAGGCACCGAACAACAGCATCGAATTGCGCCGGCCAATACGGTCGGAAAGCATGCCGAAGAACGGCTGCATGCACATGTACAGAAACAGCGCGCCGGTCATGATGAAGCTGGCGGTTTTCGCGCTCATGCCGGCGGTGTTCACCAGGTACTTCTGCATGTAGGTGGTAAAGGTGTAGAAAATCAGCGAGCCGCCAGCGGTGTAACCCAGCACGGTGATGAAGGCCGCCGTGTGATGACGGAACAGCCCGGCAATACTGCCTGCCTCTTTGTCGTTACGGGTCTCGGCGCTGCTGGTCTCTTCCAGCGAACGGCGCAGGAACAACGAGATCACCGCAGCAACGGCGCCCACCACGAACGGAATCCGCCAGCCCCAGGCGCGCAGTTCATCTTCGCTGAGCAGTTGCTGCAGAATCACCACCACCAGCACCGCCAGCAGTTGCCCGCCGATCAGGGTGACGTACTGGAACGAGGCAAAAAACCCGCGTTGACCACGCAGCGCCACTTCACTCATATAGGTAGCGGTGGTGCCGTACTCGCCACCTACCGACAGGCCCTGGAACAACCGCGCCAGCAATAGCAGCGCAGGCGCCCAGGCGCCGATCGAGTTGTAGGTGGGCAGGCAAGCGATGACCAGGGAGCCGGCACACATCATCAGCACCGAGATCATCATGGAATTCTTGCGGCCATGCCGGTCGGCCACCCGGCCGAACAGCCAGCCACCAATCGGTCGCATCAAAAAGCCAGCCGCGAACACCCCTGCGGTATTGAGCAGTTGCACCGTGGGATCGTCGGAGGGGAAAAACGCCGGGGCGAAGTAGATGGCGCAGAAGGCATAGACATAGAAGTCGAACCATTCGACCAAGTTGCCCGAAGAGGCACCGACAATGGCGAAGATACGCTTACTGCGCTCCTCACCGGTGTAATAGGCTGTAGTCATGACCGTTTACTCCTGGAGGGTTACTGAAGTCTAGACATATTCAGTAACACCTCGTTCCGCAGAACAATCACCCCAAGCGAACAGCCCTGCGTGGGAGCCGCTCGCCTGGGATCATTGGTTTACACGCGCTCGATAGCCAGGGCCAGGCCCTGCCCTACGCCAACGCACATGGTCGCCAGCCCCTTGCGACCACCGGATTTCTCCAGTTGGTGCAGGGCCGTCAGGATCAGACGCGCGCCACTCATGCCCAGCGGATGGCCCAGAGCAATAGCGCCACCGTTCGGGTTGACCTGCGGCGCATCATCGGCCAGGCCCAGTTCACGCAGCACCGCCAAACCTTGGCTGGCAAACGCTTCATTGAGCTCGATCACATCGAAATCGCTCACTGCCACACCCAGACGCTCGGTCAGTTTGCGTACCGCAGGCACCGGGCCAATGCCCATGACCCGCGGCGCCACACCGGCGCTGGCCATCCCCAGTACTCGGGCACGTGGGGTCAGGCCGTGTTTTTTCACCGCTTCAGCCGAGGCCAGGATCAGTGCTGCAGCACCGTCGTTGACCCCGGAGGCATTGCCGGCGGTGACGGTTTTGTCCGGGCCGTTGACCGGCTTCAGCCGCGCCAGCGCTTCAAGCGTAGTGTCGGCGCGTGGATGCTCATCGTGCTCGACGACGGTCTCGCCTTTTTTATGGGCAATGCGCACCGGCACGATTTCTTCAGCAAAAAAGCCGGCGGCCTGAGCCACTGCTGTACGTTGCTGGCTGCGCAGGGCGAAGGCGTCCTGGTCAGCACGCGAGACCTGATAGTCGTCAGCGACGTTATCGGCGGTCTGTGGCATGGCATCGACGCCGTACTGGGCTTTCATCAACGGGTTGATGAAACGCCAGCCAATGGTGGTGTCTTCCAGCTTCATGTTGCGCGAATAGGCGCTGTCGGCCTTGCCCATGACGAACGGGGCACGCGACATCGACTCGACGCCACCGGCAATCGCCAGCTCCATCTCACCGCTGGCAATGGCGCGGAAGGCAGTGCCCACCGCGTCCATGCCCGAAGCGCACAGACGGTTGAGGGTAACCCCCGGCACGCTGTCCGGCAGCCCCGCCAGCAGCAGCGCCATGCGCGCCACGTTGCGGTTGTCTTCACCGGCCTGGTTGGCGCAGCCGAGGAACACTTCGTCCAGCTGTTCCCATTGCACCTGCGGGTTGCGCTCGATCAAGGCCTTGATCGGCACCGCCGCCAGGTCATCGGCACGCACACCGGCCAACGCGCCGCCGAAGCGGCCGATGGGGGTACGAATGGCATCGCAGATAAATACGTCACGCATCAGGCTTCTCCTGGTGCTTGGCCGTGAGCGGCAGCCGTACGGGCTTCCAGATCACGCAGCGCGGTCAGCTCGACGTCGCTCGGCGCCTCGGTGGTCGCTACTGTATCGGCAAAGCGAATCGCCCAGCCGGTCGCGGCAATGATCTGCTCACGGGTAACGCCCGGGTGGATCGCGGTTACCACGAATTCGTTGGTGCCGGCTTCCGGCTCCATGATGCACAGGTCGGTGATGATCCCCACCGGCCCGGCACCTGGCAGGCCCAGACGTTTGCGCGAGTCACCGCCTTCGCCATGCCCCACCGAAGTGATGAAGTCGAGCTTGTCGACGAAGGCACGGTTCGATTGCTTGAGGATGATCAGCACTTGCTTGGCAGAACCGGCAATTTCCGGCGCGCCACCGGCACCAGGCAGGCGCACTTTCGGCTGATGGTAGTCACCGACCACGGTGGTGTTGATGTTGCCGAAGCGATCCACCTGGGCGGCGCCGAGGAAGCCCACATCAATACGCCCACCTTGCAGCCAGTAGCGGAAAATCTCGCCGGTCGGCACTACGGTGTCAGCGGTTTCCGCCAGTTCGCCATCGCCAATCGACAGTGGCAGTACGCTTGGTTTGGCACCGATCGGACCAGACTCGTAAATCAGCACCACATCCGGCGAGGACGTCAGACGCGCCAGGTTGGCCGCCTTGGAAGGCAGGCCGATACCGACGAAGCACACCGCACCATTGCGCAGACGACGAGCTGCGGCGACGGTCATCATTTCATTGGTGGAGTAGCTCATTGTGCAGCCTCCGAAGCGCTGGCCAGTTTTGCCTTGAATTCAGTGAAGTCGGTGGTGCCGCGAATGTATTCGTCGATCCAGGCGGTGAAGGCTTCGCGATTGCGGGCAATCGGGTCCCAGGCCTGATAGAAACGGTTGTCACGCTCGTAGTAACCATGGGCGTACGACGGGTGCGCACCGCTTGGTACCAGGCACACTGCCGACAGTGCCCAGGTCGGCAGGACACAGGCGTTCATCGGGGCATTGAGGTCGTCGACGATCTCTTCGACTGTGACGATGCAGCGCTTGGCCGCCAGGGCCGCTTCTTTCTGCACGCCAAGAATGCCCCACAGCAGTACGTTGCCTTTGCGGTCAGCCTTTTGCGCATGGATCACGGTGACATCCGGGCGAACCGAAGGGACGGCGGCGAGCACTTCACCGGTGAAGGGGCAGGTAACGCTCTTGATCAATGGGTTGACCTTGGGCAGGTCGGAACCGGCGTAGGCACGCAGCACCGCGAAGGGCAGGCCCGAGGCACCGGCAACGTAGGCGTTGGCCAGGTCAGCGTGGCTGTGCTCTTCGATTTCCATCGGCTGCGGCCATTGCTTTTCTACGGCATCGCGCAGACGGTGCAACGAGCCTACGCCTGGGTTGCCGCCCCAGGAGAAAATCAGTTTGCGGGCACAACCAGCGCCGATCAGCTGATCGTAGATCAGGTCCGGCGTCATACGTACCAGGGTCAGCTCTTTCTTGCCCTGACGAATGATTTCATGCCCGGCGGCAGTCGGAATCAAGTGCGTAAAGCCTTCGAGGGCGACGCTGTCACCGTCGTGGACGAACTGCTTCACGGCGTCGTGGAGCGAGAGAATTTCAGCCATTGCAGACTCCTGGATATGCTGAGTCGAGGTCGGTGTGCAAGGCGCCGAGGGTGGCGCCGGTAGGACTTCAGATTAAGGCGGGGTCTGGAGCGGTACAATCCGATAATCGACTATCTGTTCGATTATCGAACGAATTGTCGTGCAGTGGGAGCGGGCTTGCCCCGCGATAGCGATTTGGCAGACGAATCGCATCGCGGGGCAAGCCCGCTCCTACACCATCAAATCACGTCGCATCAGCGTGGCTGACCATGCCCTTGATAAGCACCGCCACCGTAGCCAGTCCGGCCGGAATCACCAGCGCTGTCAGCACCTGTTCGAAGTTCCAGCCCAGCCCCAGCAGCGTGGCGCCCATCCAGGCACCAAGAATCGCCCCGAAACGCCCGATACCCAGCATCCACGACACTCCAGTGGCGCGGCCCTGGGTCGGGTAAAAACGCGCCGCAAGAGACGGCATGGCCGATTGCGCGCCGTTGACACACATGCCGGCGATCAACACCAAGGTGGCCAACAAGGTGATGTCGCCCAGGCTTTGCCCGACCGCGTAGGCAAACACCCCGGCCAACAGGTAGAACACCCCGATCACCTTGTGAGGGTTGTAGCGGTCCATGGCCCAGCCCACCGCCACCGCACTGAGGACCCCGCCAAACTGGAACAAGGCACCGATAAAGGCGGCCTGCTCCATGCTCGCGCCGCTGTCACGCATCAAGGTCGGCAACCAGCTGGTGAGCAGGTAGACAATCACCAGCCCCATAAAATAGGTCAGCCACAACAGCAAGGTGCCGACGCTGTAGGTGCCAGAAAAAATCACCGCGAACACATTACGAGCCTTGACCGTTTTCTGCTCTGGCACGCTAAAGCTCGAGGCCTGACCGACCACCGCCGGTTGGATCGGCGCCAGTGTTCTGCGTACTTTGTCGGTACCACGGTTGCGCACTACCAGAAAGCGTGCCGATTCTGGCAACCACAGCATCAATACCAAGGCCAACAGCAGGGGCAGTACCCCACCGATCAGCAACAGGCTGTGCCAGCCGAACGCCGGAATCAACTTGGCTGAAATAAAGCCACCGCCGGCCATGCCCAGGTTGAAACCACAGAACATGCTGGTGACCAACAGCGACTTGTGCCGCTCGGGGGTGTATTCAGACAGCAAGGTGGTGGCGTTGGGCATACCTGCGCCAAGACCCAAGCCAGTCAGAAAGCGCAGCACCAGCAACTGGTCGACGTTGGTGGCGTACGCCGACGCCAGGCTGAATGCCCCGAACACCACCACGGCTACCACCAGCACCAGCTTGCGGCCAAAGCGGTCGGCCAACGGCCCCGAGCCCAAGGCACCGAAGACCATGCCGATCAGCGCCGCGCTCATGACCGGGCCCAGGCTGGCACGGTCGATCCCCCAGTCCTGCGACAGCGCTGGGGCAATAAAGCCCATGGCCGCAGTATCCAGACCATCGAGGAACACAATCAGGAAACACAGGATCACCACACGCCATTGATAACGTGACAGTGGTTGTTCATTAATAAAGGACTGCACATCAAGGCAGTTCCCGACAGCAGCTTGCGGACTGTTCATTATTTTTATCCAGTAGTAGCGCGCATGTGTGCGGGGCGCGCGTGAGCGACACAATCGATCAAGACCGACCGACTGGTGCGAAGGACATTAATAAGCAGTCGAAAGCCGCGCAATTCGATAAACGCAACACTGTGCGTTTATCGAACAGGAACGTACAGGGTTATGCGAACAGCTGTGTGCTCAAGTCACGACTGGCGGCAAGCATGATCGGCAGGAAGCGCTGTTCAAGCTCGGTGCGGCTGACCCGACCCGCATGGGTGCTGACGTTAAGGGCCGCCAGCACCTGACCGGAAGCATCGTAGACCGGCACGGCAATCGAGCGCAGGCCTTGCTCCAGCTCCTGATCAACCACGCACCAGCCTTGCTGCCGGACCTGCTGCAGGCATTCGAGCAGTGCCACCGGGTCGCGGATGGTACGGCTGGTCTTGGCCTGCAAGTCGGCATGCTCCAGGTATTCATGCAAGGTCGCATCGTCCAGTGCGGCCAGCAGAATCCGACCCATGGAGGTGCAATAGGCAGGCAGTCGCCCGCCGACCGAGAGATCGACGGAGATCAACCGTTGCACCGTCGCCGAACGCGCGATGTAAAGAATGTCATCGCCTTCCAGCGTGGCCATGTTGCAGGCCTCGTGCAATTGATCGCTCATACGGTCGAGGTAGGGCTGGGCCGACACCGCCAGTGGCGTAGACGACAAGTAGGCATGGCCAAGCGTCAGCACTTTGGGCAGCAGCGAGTAAGTGCGCCCGTCGGTAGTGGCATAGCCCAGCTTGATCAAGGTGTGCAGGCAACGACGCACCGCAGCACGGGGAATTTCCGTACGGTGGCTGATCTGCGCGATGGTCAGGTGACGCTTGCGTTCCTGGAATGCCTGGACCACCGCCAGGCCACGCGCCAGCGACGTCATGAAGTCCGGGTCACCGGTGAAGGCCTGGATGCGCCTGGCCGGTGAAGCAACGATGGGCGGTGCCAGCGACGCAAACGAACTGCGCACCTGATCGTTCAATCCGGCCCCCTTGGGCGATGTTTCTTCTGTCATGGTTCACCTCGGCAACACGGTCACTGGGGCGATTATCGAACCAACGACCGATAATCGCAATTGACCGCTACCCTCAATTGCTTATACCTTTCCACTGCCACCATGTGGCTTCTTGGAGAGACTGGTCAGGTACCCACCGTAGAAGTCCCAGGCACGGCCTTGCCCACGAAGCGAGGCCGTTTTTTCTTCTTTCAGCCAAGTGTTAACTGCTTCTACGCGCTGAAAACAATTACGCCGTGCTTCGCGCCAGCGCTAGTGTGAACAATCCGATTGCATACCTACGTTAACAAGCGCGTAACAAACGCCGGTCTTTGTTGTCATTAGTGAAACAACTGGCTTATACGGTAGTGCAACTTGCTTGCTATAATCACTTTTACTTTCTGCTGCTTGGCGGGGCTATGTCGGATCCAATCCGTGTTTGCCTGATGCCGCAGAGAAAGGACCTGCTGCAACGTCATAACAATGAGCACCCTTTCGTTGCATTCGACTTGCACGCTAAAAATCGACTGTTGCTGCGACAGTAACTACGCTCTGGCAGCGTAGCCGCGTTGATGTTGCGCAGGAGCGTAACCGCTGACGCGTTAACGCCAGAGTTTATTCATAACCAACAGGTAGCACTGTGACGAAAGACGAACTGCGCGCGGAACTTGAGCGCCAGGAACAACGTTACAAGGAAGTTTACGGCGGGGAAGTCACCACTTACGCCGCCCAACCCGATCCAGAGCGCAAGCCCTGGCGCAAGCGCGCCAGTATTCTTGACCAGGCATTCGCCCAGGAAATCCAAAAGATCGAGAAAGAACTCAAGGCCGACGAGCCCTGATGCTCGCCCCTGTCCTGCACCGTTGCTGGCCGGATGAGTGGTACTTGAGAAAAGCCGGATAGGGCTGATCGTTACAGCCCTACCGCAAGCGGTAATGGTTTCTCACAAATTTCATACATGCGTTTGAATTTTTCATAGACGCAGCGACTTTCGGTAAACCCTTATATTTTCTAGATTTTTACCGATTTTAGCCGACATTTTCGCGGTCGTTTCCGACACATCCCTTGCTGGAAAAGTGTCCGGACGGCCAGAACCGGTCAGCGGCAGGTGCATCGATTAGCAGGGATTTCTGGCATAATCGCGCCCCCTTATGACCGGGTCAGAAAACCTTCATGATCGATTTATTCAGCGGACTTGATGCCTGGGTACTGGTGAGCCTCGTGCTTGCTTTGACCTTCGTACTCGCCTTCGAGTTCATTAATGGCTTTCATGATACCGCTAACGCGGTAGCGACAGTCATTTACACCAAAGCCATGCCCCCACACCTGGCAGTGTTCTTTTCCGGGGTGTTCAACTTCCTCGGCGTGCTGCTCGGCGGTGTCGGTGTGGCCTACGCCATCGTGCACCTGCTGCCGGTAGAACTGCTGATCAATGTGAACACCGGCCATGGTCTGGCCATGGTGTTCTCCTTGCTCACGGCGGCCATCGCCTGGAACCTGGGCACCTGGTACTTCGGTATTCCGGCCTCCAGCTCCCACACCCTGATCGGCTCGATCCTCGGTGTTGGCCTGGCCAACGCCCTGATCAGCGACATTCCGCTGGGTGACGGCGTCAACTGGCAAAAAGCAATCGACATCGGCGTCTCCCTGCTGCTGTCACCGATGGCTGGTTTTGCCGTTGCGGCACTCGTGCTGTTGGGCCTGAAATGGTGGCGCCCACTGTCGAAGATGCACAAGACGCCTGAACAGCGCCGCAAGCTCGACGACAAGAAGCACCCGCCGTTCTGGAACCGCCTGGTGCTGGTCATGTCGGCAATGGGCGTAAGCTTCGTGCACGGCTCCAATGACGGCCAGAAAGGTATTGGCCTGATCATGTTGGTACTGATCGGTATCGTTCCGGCGCAGTTCGTTCTCGACCTGAACAGCACCACCTATCAGATCGAGCGGACCCGCGACGCTACCCTGCACCTGAGCCAGTTCTACCAGCGCAACGAAGCGACCCTGGGTGAATTCCTGGCACTGGGCAAAGCCAAGACTGGCGACCTGCCAGAGCAGTTCAGCTGCAACCCGCAGCAAACCGAACCGACCATCGCGGCCTTGCTCGAATCGCTCAAGGGTGTAACCGAGTACCGCTCGCTGACGCCTGAAAAGCGTGTAGAAGTACGTCGCTACCTGCTCTGCCTGGACGACACCGCGAAGAAAGTTGGCAAGCTGCCAGGCCTGCAGGCGCGTGAAAAGGCCGACCTGGACAAGCTGCGTAAAGACCTGACGGCCACCACCGAATACGCCCCGTTCTGGGTGATTCTCGCGGTCGCCCTGGCCCTGGGCCTGGGTACCATGGTCGGCTGGAAGCGTGTGGTACTGACCATCGGTGAGAAAATCGGCAAGCAGGGCATGACCTATGCCCAGGGCATGGCGGCACAGATCACCGCAGCCTGCGCCATCGGCATGGCCAACATCTTCAGCCTGCCGGTATCGACCACCCACGTATTGTCGTCGGGTGTAGCCGGTACGATGGTGGCGAACAAGAGCGGCCTGCAAGGCGGCACCGTCAAGACCATCCTGCTGGCCTGGGTACTGACCCTGCCAGCAACCGTGGGCCTGTCGGCTGGCTTGTTCTGGTTGGCGACCAAGTTCTTCGTCTGAACCTGCTCGCAGTAAAAAAGGCGCCTCCGGGCGCCTTTTTTCATGGTGGGAACTGTCTTGCACCACCTGTAGGAGCGGGCTTGCCCCGCGATTGCGGTGCACCTGTCACACCGCCTCGCGGGGCAAGCCCGCTCCTACAGGCAGTTAGCGGCGTTTGCTGCTACCGAGTAACGAGCCCATCAAGCCACGCACCAACTGGCGCCCGAACTGGTTGGCGGCCTGGCGCATGGCAGATTTGATCGCCTGCCCTGCCGCACTCTGCAGAAACTCCCCAGCCTTGTCGGCCAAACTCTCTTCGGCAGCGGCCGGCGCTTGCTCAGGTGGTGCAACCCCACCCTTGCGGGCATTGAGCATTTCATAAGCCGATTCACGGTCTGCCGGTTTGTCGTAACGCCCGGCCAGTGGCGAGGCGGCAATCAGCGCTGTGCGCTCAACGTCGCTCAATGGCCCGATGCGCGACTGCGGCGGCGCAATCAACACCCGCTGAACCATGCCCGGCGTACCTTTATCCTGCAAGGTGCCGACCAAGGCCTCACCGATACCCAGCTCAGTCAGCACACTCAAGGTGTCAAAGTCGGGATTGGGGCGGAAACCGTCGGCAACTGCCTTCAACGACTTCTGCTCTTTGGCGGTAAACGCACGCAAACCGTGCTGAATACGCAAGCCCAACTGCGCCAGGACATCATCCGGCAAGTCACTCGGCGACTGGGTAACGAAATACACCCCAACACCCTTGGAACGAATCAGCCGAACCACCTGCTCCAGACGATCCTGCAACGCCTTGGGCGTACCATTGAACAGCAGGTGCGCTTCATCGAAGAACAGCGCCAGCAGCGGCTTGTCGGCATCGCCACGCTCAGGCAACTGTTCGAACAACTCGGCCAGCAACCACAACAGGAAGGTCGCATAGACCTTGGGCGCTTCGTGCACCAGGCGGCTGGCGTCCAATAAATGAATACGACCACGGCCGTCAGTATCCGGGCGCAGCAGGTCTTCGAGCTGTAAAGCCGGCTCACCAAACAAGGCTTCGGCGCCCTGCTGCTCCAAGGTCGCCAGGCGTCGCAACAGTGCCTGGCTGGAACCTGTGGTCATCAGCGCGCTGTCTTCGCCGAGCAGTTGCGGATTGTCCTTGAGGTGCGCCAGCAGCGCCTTGAGGTCCTTGATGTCGAGCAACAACAAACCTTCGCGGTCGGCCACCTTGAACGCGGCATACAGCGCAGCCTGCTGGCTGTCGGTCAGTTCCAGCAAGTTACCCAGTAACAACGGGCCCATTTCGCTCAGGGTAGTGCGCAAAGGATGGCCGGATTGCCCATGAATATCCCACAGACTGACCGGATAGGCCTGCGGCCGATAGCCGAGCCAAGGCATACCGGCAATCCGCTCAGCCACCTTGCCTTGAGGGTTGCCGACCGCACCCAGACCACACAAGTCGCCTTTGACGTCAGCCGCAAACACCGCGACCCCGGCATCGCTAAAGGCCTCGGCCATATGCTGCAGGGTGACGGTTTTTCCCGTACCGGTGGCCCCCGCAACCAGACCGTGGCGGTTAGCCAGACGCATGGCTTGAGCAACTGGTTGTCCGGCCAGATCAGCGCCGAGAATGAACTGCGAAGAGTCAGGCATGTTTTTTCACCCTCTATTCAAGCTTTGATACAAATCGGCCGATAGCTCATTAGCGATAGACCACCAGAAAGACAGGATAAGCCCGACAAGGAAGGGGACCTGCACTGCTTTCAAACTGTTCTTTGTGCGAACGACCCGGATAACAAAACCTTAGCGGACCAACTCGTTATGAACAAAAGCCTCCGTTTCAGCCACAAGATCCTTCTGGCCGCTTCTCTGATCGTCATGATCGCGTTTACCTTGTTTACTTTGTACAACGATTACCTGCAGCGCAATGCGATCCGTGAAGATCTTGAACGTTATCTCGCGGAGATGGGCGATACCACCTCAACCAATATTAAAAACCTGTTTGATGGACGTATCCTGCTAGTACAAAACGTGGCACAGAACATTGCCGCATTTCCTGAAGCTGAAAAGATTGGCACCTTATTGGGGCAACAAGCCCTGGTGTCGAGTTTTCTGACGATTTACCTGGGCGACGTCAATGGTGGTTTCACCATTCGTCCGCAAACCAAGATGCCTGACGGTTATGACCCGCGTGTGCGCCCTTGGTACAAAGACGGGATGGCCGCCAATGGCCCGATCCTGACCGAACCCTACATCGACGTCAGCACCGGCAAGATGGTGATTTCGGTGGTGGCCACTGCCGCGCGCAACGTCGGCGTGGTCGGCGGCGATCTGGCGCTGGACGGCCTGACCGAAATCATTAACTCACTGAACTTCGGCGGCATGGGCTACGCCTTCCTGGTCAATGACCAAGGCAAGATCCTGGTGCACCCCGACAAAAATCTGGTGATGAAGTCGCTGTCGGACCTGTTCCCGCAGAACACCCCGCGCCTGAGCAAAGACCTCAGTGAAGTACAAGTCAACGGTCAAACCCGCCTGCTGACCTTCGCCCCGGTCAAAGGCTTGCCTTCGGCCAACTGGTACATCGGCCTGTCTGTCGACAAAGACAAAGCCTACGCAATGCTCAGCGAGTTCCGCACTTCAGCGGTGATCGCCACCCTGGTTGCGGTGGCCATCATCATCGCCCTGCTCGGCCTGTTGATTCGCGTGCTGCTGCAGCCACTGCACACCATGACCCGGGCCATGGAAGACATCGCCCAAGGTGAAGGTGACCTGACCAAGCGCCTGACCCTGCACAGCCAGGACGAATTCGGCGTGCTGGGCAAAGCCTTCAACCATTTCGTCGAGCGCATTCACAGTTCAATCCGCGAGGTGTCGTCGGCCACCGAGCAGGTCAACGAAGTGGCACTGCGGGTAGTCAGCGCCTCCAACTCTTCGATGGTCAACTCCGACGAGCAGTCCAACCGCACCAACAGTGTTGCTGCCGCAATCAACCAGCTCGGCGCTGCGGCCCAGGAAATTGCCCATAACGCCGCCCAGGCCTCGCAACAGGCAAGCTCCGCGCGTCATCTGGCAGAAGAAGGCCAGCAAGTGGTCGATCGCAGCATTGCCGCGATGAACCGTCTGTCGGATCTGATCTGCACGTCGAGTTCGCACATCGAGACGCTCAACAGCAAGACCGTGAACATCGGCCAGATCCTCGAAGTGATCACCAGCATCTCCCAGCAAACCAACCTGCTGGCGCTCAACGCCGCGATCGAAGCGGCCCGAGCGGGTGAAGCCGGCCGTGGCTTTGCCGTGGTTGCCGATGAAGTGCGCAACCTGGCGCACCGCACGCAGGAATCGGCGCAGCAGGTGCAAAACATGATCGAGGAGCTGCAAGTCGGTGCGCGCGAGTCGGTCGATACCATGGGCCAGAGCCAACGCCACAGTCAGGACAGTGTCGAAATTGCCAACCAGGCCGGTGAGCGTCTTGGCAGCGTCACCCTGCGCATTGGTGAAATCGACGGCATGAACCAATCGGTGGCGACTGCCACTGAAGAGCAAACCGCCGTGGTTGACTCGATCAACATGGACATCAATGAAATCAACATGCTCAACCAGGAAGGGGTCGAGAATCTGCAATCGACCCTGCGCGCCTGCGCCGACCTGGAGCAACAGGCCAGCCGCCTGAAACAGCTGGTCGGCAGCTTCCGCATCTAAGCAGCAAAGGCAGCGGCCAGCGCCGCTGCCCTCCCCTCGAAACGCGATCGAACAAACTATCCTGTATAGAGGTCAACCTTAGGGCGCGTCCTGCGGTGCATGCCAACACCGCACGACACACTCTGAAGACGATCTCGGAGGGATGCAGATCGTGCATATCGCTGACATCACTATGTTCTATGCCCCCGCCAGTGGCGGTGTGCGTACTTATCTTGATGCCAAACATCGCCGCCTGGGGCTGACGCCAGGTGTCCGTCACAGCCTGCTGGTCCCCGGCGCTAGCCCCCAGCACGACAACGGTGTCTATCAGGTACCGGCACCGGCATTGCCGTTCGGCAATGGCTATCGCTTTCCATTGCGCCTGGCGCCCTGGTGCAACGTCCTGCAGCAATTGCAGCCGGACCTGATCGAAGTCGCAGACCCTTACCTGACCGCCTGGGCAGCGCTGGACGCACGGCGTCAGCTCGATATACCGGTCATCGGCTTCTATCACTCCGACCTGCCGCTGCTGGTCAGCAATCGCATGGGCAACTGGTTCACCCCCAATGTCGAAGCCTATGTCAGCAAGCTGTATGGCAATTTCGACCGGGTGCTGGCGCCCAGCCAGGTAATGGCCAACAAACTGCGCCGCCTGGGCATCAATAATGTGCATGTTCAGCGCCTGGGCGTAGACCTGAACACTTTTCATCCACGTCACCGCGACCCAACCCTGCGCCGGCAGTTGCACATTGCAGACAGCACCCATTTGCTGGTGTTTGCCGGCCGTGGCTCACGGGAAAAAAACCTGCCGGTACTGCTCGACTGCATGCAGCGCCTGGGTAAGCACTACCACTTGTTACTGCTGGGCTCGCACATGCCCTCCAACGTACCCGGCAATGTCAGCGTTATCGACCACTTCTGCCCTGCCAGCGAAGTCTCCCGCCTGTTGGCAAGTGCCGATGCGCTGGTGCACGCAGGCGATCAGGAAACCTTCGGCCTGGTCATTCTCGAAGCCATGGCCAGCGCGATTCCCGTGGTAGCCGTAGACGCTGGCGCGTTCAGGGAAATCCTCGATCAGCGCTTTGGCCGCCTGTGCCCGCCCAATGACGGTCAGGCCATGGCCAGGGCAGTACGCGAAGTCTTCGAAGAAGGCCCCGCGCAGCTTGGCTTGCAGGCCCGTCGCCATGTCGAGCAGCACTACGCCTGGGACACGGTGGTCAATGGCCTGCTGGCACACTACCGGGCGGTGCTGGGCTATGAGCTACCGGTACGGGCTCATGCCTGAGCAGAACCTGCTGTTGGTCCTGCACGACGTAGCCCCGCAAACCTGGCCGGACTACCAGACGTTCGTCGAAGCGGTGGATGCCCTGGGCAGCATTCCCATGACCTGGCTGGTGGTACCGGATTTTCACAAGCGCAATCCACTGGCTTGCGCGACTGAATTTCGCCATATGCTTGATCGACGCCTGCAGCGGGGCGACGAGCTGGTACTGCATGGCTTTTATCATCTCGACGACAGCCCACCACCGCATTCGCTCAAAGACTATGTCATGCGGCGTATCTACACCCATGAAGGCGAGTTCTCCACACTTGACCAGGCTACCGCGCGGCAACGCCTGGAAGACGGAATAGCCTTGTTTCAGCGCTTTGGCTGGCCACTGGCTGGCTTTGTTGCCCCGGCCTGGCTGATGAGCCTGGGCACGCGACAAGCGCTGAGCACGCTCCCCCTGGCATACACCAGCGGCCCGAGGCACCTTTATCGCTTGCCGGACTTCACACCGATTGCTGCCCCCGGCCTGGTCTGGAGCGCGCGCAGCGGTTGGCGCCGCGGCCTGTCCAAGGGGGTGTGTAATCTTCAGCTTTCCCGCATGCAGGAGGCTGCGGTGATACGCCTGGGCCTGCACCCGGTGGATATGCGCCATGACCTTTCCCGGCGTTTCTGGATGCAAACCTTGCAACAGCTGCTGTATCAGGGGCGGACACCCCTAACAAAGTCGGCCTGGCTAGCCGGCCGTTGAATCAGGCTCCGCCGCTTTGCCCGTTGGTTGCAGCTGCTGCCACAGCTCGGCGGCACCGGGAAAATCGGTGCCGTCATCGCTGTTCAGGGCTTCGGGGTCGTAACGGCTCAGACAGCCCTCACCGAGAACTGGCGGGGCTTTGGAGGTTGCCTTGTCGAAGGGATCGGCCATGCTGCAACCTCCTCAAACGGTTTAGTTGAAGACCACCGTCTTGTTGCCGTGAACCAGCACACGGTCTTCCAGGTGATAACGCAAGCCACGCGCCAACACCATTTTCTCGACATCACGGCCAAAGCGAACCATGTCTTCGATGCTGTCGCTGTGGCTGACCCGTACTACGTCCTGCTCGATGATCGGACCGGCATCCAGTTCTTCAGTGACATAGTGGCAAGTCGCGCCAATCAGTTTCACGCCGCGCAAAGAGGCCTGGTGATAGGGCTTGGCACCGACGAACGATGGCAGGAAGCTGTGGTGAATATTGATCACCTGCTGGGCATATTCCTGACACAGTTGCGGCGGCAGAATTTGCATGTAACGCGCCAGCACGACTACATCAGCACCGTGCTCTTTGACCAGGCGCGACACTTCGGCGAACGCCGGTTGTTTGTCTTGCGGATCGACCGGTACATGGAAAAACGGAATGCCATGCCACTCGACCATGCTGCGCAGGTCATTGTGGTTGGAGATAACGCAGGGAATATCGCAATCCAGCTCCTTGGCGTGCCAGCGGTGCAGCAGGTCGGCCAGGCAGTGGGACTCACGGCTGGCCATCAGTACCACACGCTTTTTCTGGTCGGTATCGGTGATCCGCCAGACCATGGAAAACTCTTCAGCGATCGGTGCAAACGCCTCGCGGAACGCCTCAATGCCAAATGGCAGGGTTTGCGCGCGGATTTCGTGGCGCATGAAGAACCAACCGCTCTGCTCATCGGAGTGATGGCTCGCTTCGTTGATCCAGCCGTTATAGGACGCCAGGAAATTACTGACTTTGGCGACGATGCCAACGCGGTCGGGGCAAGCAATCACCAGCCGATAGGTGCGCATGAATGAGACTCCAGATACTTCGCAAAGGCGCTCATTCTAACGAGTACACAGCAAAACTGCAGTAGGCAATGCACGCGCTTTGTCGCATGTGTCAGCAGTACCTGAGTAGCGAGTGCAGGCGATACGGATTGGGCCGAGGCGGCAAAATTAACTGAGCTTTACCAGTATTAGTTTGTAAATTTTTTTTTATACAATTTATCGAATCGCTTTAACCGCAGCGCTAATTATTGCCAAGTTTAATGTTTACTTGGCAGTACACTCTGACTATTATTGCCTCACTGTCTACCTGATACCCCCCTTCGCAAGGATCACCCAATGTCCCTGATCAACGAATATCGCGCTACAGAAGAAGCCATCAAAGAACTGCAGGCCCGTCTGGCCAACCTGTCGAACGACGACAAGCTGAAGAAAGAGCTGGAGTTCGAAGGCAAACTGCGCAATCTGATGGGCGAATACCAGAAGTCGCTGCGCGATATCATTGCCCTGCTCGACCCAGAAGCCAAATCGAGCAAAGCACCACGTGGCGCGGTTAAAACCACTGGCACCAAGCGTGCTCGCAAGGTCAAGCAATACAAGAACCCGCACAACGGTGAAATCATCGAAACCAAAGGCGGCAACCACAAAACGCTGAAAGAGTGGAAAGCCAAGTGGGGCGGCGATGTGGTTGAAGGCTGGGCAACCCTGCTGGGTTAATTAGCCATCGCTGCAACAGCGTTTGCAAAGATGAAAAAAACGCCAGCTTGCTGGCGTTTTTTTTCGACCACAGCTTATATCCCCAGCTGCAACTTCAACGCCTGAACGTGTGCTTGCCAATGCCCCAGCAGCTCCCGCTGAGCTACGTCAGCCTGGTCCCAGCAGCCTTGCAGCGCTCGCTCAAAATCACCAACGGTGTTGGGTGCGCCCATTGCCGGATCGGTCAGACGCTGCCGACAGAACTGCGTCCAGCGCTGCCGCTCCTGTTCATTCAAGGTTTCAATGAAATTGCGCGCACGGTAGCGGAACAACAATTCCGGTAATCGTTCATCGTCGAACATCCAGTGACCCTGCCCTAACTGCTGTGGGTCTACGCTCCGAACTTGTTCACACAATCGCCTGTCACGATCGCCGATAAAGCCGTCGTACAGCTGCTGCTCGGGATCTTCACACGGTGCAAATTCTTCCTGACTGTAAAGGGTTTGTAATTTATCTTGCCAGATCGCCTGATCGGCAATCAACTGCGAAGCCCGCGCTTGAAATAAGGACATATCCAATCCCAAGCGTTGCTGATCTTGCACGCGCAATACACCCAGCGGCGCAACAACCGGACAACGGTTGATATGCACCAACTTCAAGGGCACAGGTAACTGCCCTTCCAGCATCTCCTCTCGCCGCGTGTATAAACGCTGACGCAATGCATCGCCTGGTTCCTGCAATAACGGCTGCGGATCCATTCCAAGGTCACAGACAATCAATGCATTGCGATTACGTGGGTGCCAGGCCAACGGCAGGACAACCCCCAGATAATTGCGCTCTGCGGAGAATCGCCCGGAAATATGTACAAGTGGTTGCAGCAATCGAATCTGATCCAGCACCTTCTGTTTACTGCGCAATTGAAACAACCAGTCATATAACTTCGGTTGTTTTTCCCGAATCAATCGAGCCAATGCAATGGTCGCCCGCACATCACTGAGAGCTTCATGCGCTTGACCATGATCGATCCCGTTAGCAGCCGTCAGTAACTCCAGGCGCAAACTGGTGCGCCCATCTTGCTGCGGCCAGACAATGCCATCAGGGCGCAGGGCATAAGCGGCCCGCACCACATCAATCAAGTCCCAACGGCTGTTGCCGCCTTGCCACTCTCGGGCATAGGGATCGAAGAAGTTGCGGTACAGGCTGTATCGGGTCACTTCGTCATCAAAGCGCAGGCTGTTGTAGCCTGCGCCACAGGTGCCGGGACGGGCCAGCTCGGCATGTATCCGGGTCATGAACTCGGCTTCCTGCAAGCCCTGGCTGGCCAACTGCGCCGGAGTGATGCCGGTTACCAGGCAGGCTGCCGGGTGCGGCAAAATGTCGTCGCTGGGTTGGCAATAGAAGTTGATCGGCGCTTCGATCTCGTTGAGATCGAGGTCGGTGCGCACGCCGGCTACCTGCAGTGGCCGGTCATTGCGCGGATTGATACCGGTAGTTTCATAGTCGTGCCAGAA
The DNA here is from genome assembly GCF_052147955.1 of Pseudomonas sp. NUPR-001. Taxonomy (NCBI): domain Bacteria; kingdom Pseudomonadati; phylum Pseudomonadota; class Gammaproteobacteria; order Pseudomonadales; family Pseudomonadaceae; genus Pseudomonas; species Pseudomonas sp. NUPR-001. The sequence goes on along the minus strand of NZ_CP197353.1, from coordinate 1,152,237 downwards.
AATGCTGGTGCTCACGGGGCCGTCCTGAACATAAGATCGCCCAGAGTCTAGGGCTAGTCGCCCGTCATCACCAGCCTCATGCCGAGGCACCCAAGGGATAGAAACTGAAATAATTGCGCAGGGCACGCACCAGTTGCGCGTACTCATAGGGTGCCTGCAACAGCATGAAACCGGAGTCATAATGCCCCGGCGTCTCGTCTTCATGGCACCACAGGCAACTGGCGGTCAGGTTGAGCAGATGCACCCCACCGCTACGCCCCAGCACTTTCAGTTGCAGTTCGTAGTCGGGGCCGACCAGCATCGGCAACTGGCTGATCAGCATCAAGCCGTCTTCCGACACATTACCCAGGTAGCCAATCGGCTGATCGGTGTAGCGGTTGAAGACTTTAAGAAAGTAAGGGAGCTGATGACGCTCGATGTGGCGCTCGTCAATCATGATCGGAATCGCTGTCGGAGACCCTTGAGCAGGGCCGCGCTAGTGCTGCGGGTTGACGTATATTGCAGTTATAAGATTAGCGCAACCTGACCCTGGCGTCACAATCGCGCCAGGCTCTTTGGTATTAACGCCATGGTGTGGCGGTGGCAGGCCGAGCGATGGCCGCTTCGCCGCTGCGGTAATGCCCCAACTGCTCCAGGGTCTGCAGGCGAGCACGAGCACGGTAGGCGTATTCGTTCTGCGGGTAGCGCGCAATCAGGTACTGGTAGGTTTGTGCCGCATCGACATACAGCTTCTGACGCTCAAGGCACTGGCCACGCAGCATCGACACTTCCGGATGGATGAACGGCCGTGCGCGGCTGGTGCGGTCGACCTGCGACAGCTCGAGCATGACCTTCTCGCAATCGCCGCGATCATAGGCACGGTAGGCATTGTTCAGATGGTGGTCCATCGACCAGCGGGTGCAGCCAACGACAGAGGTCGCCAGCGCCAGAACGATCAAGGCTCGCATAAGGTATCTCCTGTATTGAGCAGTTTATCGGCGTCACCCGCAAAATCTGTAGGAGCGGGCTTGCCCCGCGATCACGGTGGGCCACAGGCCGTTCAAATGCTACCCCTATCCCCGGGCAGGTAGTGCAAAGGAACAATGACTACAGCGAAATTCCAGAGTAGCCTTTCGCTGCGCTTCACTATAGGAGTCTGTGCATGACCATCCGCCGTACCAAAATCGTCGCCACCCTTGGCCCCGCCAGCAACTCGCCGGAAGTTATCGAACAACTGATCCTTGCCGGCCTGGATGTCGCTCGCCTGAACTTCTCCCACGGCACGCCCGATGAGCACAAGGCCCGCGCCCGCCTGATCCGCGAAATCGCGGCACGCCTGGGACGCCACGTAGCGCTGCTCGGCGACCTGCAAGGCCCGAAGATTCGTATCGCCAAATTCACCAACAAGCGCATCGAGCTGAAAGTCGGTGACCGCTTCACCTTCTCCACCGCCCACCCGCTGACCGAAGGCAACCAGGACATCGTCGGTATCGACTACCCCGACCTGGTCAAGGACTGCGGCGTCGGTGACGAGCTGCTGCTCGATGACGGCCGCGTGGTAATGCGCGTAGAAACCGCTACCAACGATGCCCTGCACTGCTCGGTATTGATCGGCGGCCCGCTGTCCGACCACAAAGGCATCAACCGCAAAGGTGGCGGCCTGACTGCCCCGGCACTGACCGAAAAAGACAAGGCCGACATCAAACTGGCTGCGGAAATGGACCTGGACTACCTGGCCGTTTCCTTCCCGCGCGATGCTTCGGACATGGAATACGCCCGTCGCCTGCGCGACGAAGCCGGCGGCAGCGCCTGGCTGGTGGCCAAGATCGAACGCGCCGAAGCGGTTGCCGACGACGAAACCCTTGATGGCCTGATCGCAGCCAGCGACGCGGTCATGGTTGCCCGTGGTGACCTGGGCGTGGAAATCGGCGATGCCGAACTGATCGCGATCCAGAAAAAGATCATCCAGCACGCCCGTCGCAACAACAAGGCGGTGATCGTCGCGACCCAGATGATGGAGTCGATGATTCAGAACCCGATGCCGACCCGTGCTGAAGTGTCTGACGTGGCCAACGCCGTGCTCGACAACACCGACGCGGTCATGCTGTCGGCGGAAAGTGCTGCCGGTGCCTATCCGATCGAAGCCGTCCAGGCCATGGCGCGCATCTGCCAGGGCGCTGAAAAGCACCCGACCAGCCAGAAGTCCAGCCACCGCCTGCACACCACCTTCGAGCGTTGCGACGAAAGCATCGCCCTGGCGGCCATGTACACCGCCAACCACTTCCCGGGCGTCAAAGCGATCATCGCCCTGACCGAAAGTGGCTACACCCCGCTGATCATGTCGCGCCTGCGCTCATCGGTGCCGATCTTCGCCCTGTCGCCGCACCGTGCTACTCAGGCCCGAGCCTCGATGTTCCGCGGCGTTTACCCGATTGCCTTCGACCCGGCGGCCCTGCCACCGGAAAAAGTCAGTCAGGCGGCGGTCGACGAGTTGCTCAAGCGTGGCCTGGTTGCGCCGGGTGACTGGGTGATCCTGACCAAAGGCGACAGCTACCACACCATCGGTGGCACCAACGGCATGAAGATCCTGCACGTAGGTGATTCGCTGGTCTGACGGCTCCCACGCCTGTAGGAGCGGGCTTGCCCCGCGATTGCGGTTAACCTGTCTCACCGCATCGCAGCTCAAGCCCGCCCCTACCTAAGCGTGTTCGTTGAACGTGTCGGCCAACACCTGATTACGCGGCACCCCAGCCAGAAACAAACGTCGGGAAAACAGCTCGACACTGCTAGGTGAACCACAAACCAGGGCAACCGTCTGGCGTGATTGCACCCGCAGCGCAGCCAGGGCCTGGGGCAATTCCTGCGCAGTCAACAGTTCGACCTGCAGCTGGGCATGACGCTCGGCAAGCGCATTCAACTCACTGGCCAAGTAGTGTTCCTGACGGTCATGCGCCAGGTGCAACACACGAATCGGGCCCAGGTGCTGCTGACGCAACGCCTCACGCAAAATCCCCCACAAAGGCGCCAACCCGGTGCCAGCCGCCAACAACCACAGCGGCCGCTCCTGCCAATCGGCATCATAGTGCAGCGCCCCGCCACGCAACTCACCCAGGCGCACTACATCCCCAACCTGCAGTTGGCGCGCCGCATCACAAAACGCACCCGTCTTGCGGCAATCAAGATGAAACTCGAGAAAGCGCTCCTCCTCGGGCAGGCTGGCCAACGAATATGGCCGCGCCACACCACTGGCATTCCACAACACCAGGTGCTGACCAGCCCGGTAACGCAGCGGCCGCTCGGCCTGCAGGCGCAAGCGCAACACCCCGGGGCTCAACCAGTCATGCCCGGTCACGCTTGCCGCAATGCCGTCGCGCAGCGGATCGAACAGCTCGATCTGCACATCCGAGTCGACCCGGCACTGGCACGACAAACGCCAACCCAACTGCCGCTGCTGCTCACTCAAGGCATCAGGCCGCGCATCCTGCGGCTGCCCGTGCAGGCAACGCACCAGACAGGCATGACAACTGCCCGCACGACAGCTGTACGGCACCGACAACCCTGCCGCATTGAGGGCATCGAGCAGATTGCTGCCCGCTGCTACCGTCCACTGCCGCTCGCCTACCCGCAACTCCGGCATTGATGTTCTCCCAGGCCTTCAGATCGCCAGTTTTGCATATAAAAAGGTTCTTCACGGATTTCCGGGGCAGGATTGGCGTTGGCTTTGGCTTTGAGAGCTGTGGGCTTATCCCCTTCCGCCTCTACGGCGGCCGAGTGGAGGGCCTGTCACGGTGGGAGCGGGCTTGCCCCGCGATCTGGCGCGATACAAAAAATCGCGGGGCAAGCCCGCTCCCACCGGCAGGGCCGGATGCAGGAGCCAGCGGTTTTGCTGCCATAAGGGCGGAAGAGGCCAGCAAAGCCCCCCCAGCAAATGGATAAGCCCACAGTCCTCAAAGCCAAAGCCACCCTCCCCGACAATCCGTGAAGAACCTATAAAAAGGGCTACGCAAGAACAATGCCCGTCGCCTACCGACCTTCGTCAGACCACTGATACGTGTACCCACGGCCGATGCACGCTATACTGCCGCGCCTTTTTGCGCCGCCAGCCAGTCCGTCGGCGCGCCGTGAAAGGTCGTTTCGACACCTCGGCCTGTCCGCGTCGGAATACCTTATTGAATGTTCCCGTCTTTAAGAGGAGCGCGCTGCATGACCGTGATCAAGCAAGACGACCTGATTCAGAGCGTTGCCGACGCCCTGCAGTTCATTTCGTACTACCACCCCGTTGACTTCATCCAGGCCATGCATGAGGCCTATCTGCGTGAAGAGTCGCCCGCTGCGCGTGACTCCATCGCCCAGATCCTGATCAACTCGCGCATGTGCGCCACCGGCCATCGCCCGATCTGCCAGGACACCGGTATCGTCACCGTGTTCGTGCGCGTCGGTATGGATGTGCGCTGGGATGGCGCGACCATGAGCCTGGACGACATGATCAACGAAGGCGTGCGCCGCGCCTACAACCTGCCGGAAAACGTCCTGCGTGCCTCTATCCTGGCCGACCCGGCAGGTGCGCGTAAGAACACCAAGGACAACACCCCTGCGGTCATCCACTACTCCATCGTTCCGGGCAACACCGTGGAAGTGGACGTGGCAGCCAAAGGCGGTGGTTCCGAGAACAAGTCGAAGATGGCCATGCTCAACCCGTCCGACTCGATCGTCGACTGGGTACTGAAAACCGTACCAACCATGGGCGCTGGCTGGTGCCCGCCGGGCATGCTCGGCATTGGTATCGGCGGCACCGCCGAGAAAGCTGCGGTAATGGCGAAGGAAGTGTTGATGGAATCCATCGACATTCACGAGCTCAAAGCCCGTGGCCCGCAGAACCGCATCGAAGAAATCCGCCTGGAGCTGTTCGAGAAGGTTAACCAGCTGGGTATCGGTGCCCAGGGTCTGGGCGGTCTGACCACCGTGCTCGACGTCAAGATCATGGACTACCCAACCCACGCCGCCTCCTTGCCGGTGTGCATGATCCCTAACTGCGCCGCCACCCGTCACGCCCACTTCGTGCTCGACGGTTCCGGCCCTGCCGACCTGGAAGCGCCGTCGCTGGACGCCTACCCGGAAATCGTCTGGGAAGCTGGCCCATCGGCCCGCCGCGTCGACCTCGACACCCTGACCCCGGAAGACGTGCAGAGCTGGAAGCCGGGCGAGACCATCCTGCTCAACGGCAAAATGCTCACTGGCCGCGACGCTGCGCACAAGCGCATGGTCGAAATGCTCAACCGTGGCGAAGAGCTGCCAGTCGATCTGAAAGGCCGCTTCATCTACTACGTGGGCCCGGTTGATCCGGTACGCGAAGAAGTGGTTGGCCCTGCTGGCCCGACGACCGCCACACGGATGGACAAGTTCACCCGTCAGATCCTCGAACAAACCGGCCTGCTGGGCATGATCGGCAAATCCGAGCGCGGCCCGACCGCAATCGACGCGATCAAAGACAACAAAGCCGTGTACCTGATGGCCGTAGGTGGCGCTGCCTACCTGGTGGCTCAGGCGATCAAGAAGTCCAAAGTCCTGGCGTTTGCCGAACTGGGCATGGAAGCGATCTACGAGTTCGAAGTCAAAGACATGCCGGTCACCGTCGCGGTCGACAGCAATGGCGAGTCGGTGCACATCACCGGGCCTGCCCTGTGGCAGAGCAAAATCGCTGAAAGCCTGGCGGTGGAAGTGAAGTAATTCACGCCTTCGCTTTGTATAAAACGCCCGGCCTCTGCCGGGCGTTTTTTCTTCTGTATCTTGTTGAATAATCGATTTTCTCCGTCTGAACGTTGCGTCATTTTTCGAGTGAAAATTCGTTGCGTTCGGTGACGAGCCATCGCCCTGAACGAAAGCGACCTGATATTTTTGTCAGGTGTCGCCTAAAACGTTCTGGCTTAGACTCGGCTTGACTTTATCCCCTTAAAGGACAAGCCCAATGAAACACGGAAAAACCAATCAAAGTGCTGAAAACCCAATCCTTTGGCTTAAAGAATTCAGCATCAAAGTTTCATCGGGCAATGACCGAGTTTATAACAATGGCCGCCAGCAAATAGAGATCAGCCTGACTGTCGAGCCACAGGCTAACCAAGAAATCAGCGATGCTCAATTCAACACACTGAAACCTGTATACCTCGACGATGATGGTAACTACGTAGCGTTGCCTGAATTGACAAGCAATGAAAGCTGGTTTTATTCCAGCAGTGAAAACCCAAACTTCGACTACCTCCCCTCTACTTTCACACCTGAACCCTTGACCGCTGCCACTTTTAATGAAGATGGAAGCCTTGGACAATTACTGACGTTGGGACCGGAGGGGAACTGGTTAGATGCCAACAACGCCGACCCTGTCACGAGCAACACAGAAATCAGCAGCACAAATACACAAGTCAACGGCGCTCGCAGAGTAAAGCGTTTTTATGTTCAGAGCCATTCACGAGCCGGGACCGATATCACCTTATATGCCTGCATTGAAAAAAACCAGGAAACCATTTACTACAGCAAAGACAGCGAAAGTGAAGTTACACTCATTGCAGAATCGACACCTGCCTTCAAATTCCCCGAAGACTACAATTGGACTCAGAAAAAAGTATCGCTGGCCAGCAACACCTACGCCTCGGAAGACAATGATGCGCGGTTCATTCATGAGTTCTCTTTATCACCCAGGCATGTACGTTTTTCATATGCCGAATTTCATCCCGACACTGCACAATCCAAAGGCATGATTCGTTGGCAAGACCATACGCCGGGACAAACTTTTGCGTCACATGTCGGTGTCGCCCTGCCGCACGCCAGAAACATTCATTACAACGACAACATCAAGCTGGGAGCACAATTTCCCGCACGTAAAGCAACGACCATCAGCGCCGAAAACCCCGACAGTATCGTCGTGCTGCTGCAAGGTGATAATCAGATCCCTTACTACTCGGAAGGTTTTGACCAGCAAGGACCGCTCAAGCTTCAAGCCTACGACCGCTACGGCACACTGCACAGCATCAGCATCGCCTTCGACGACAGTGAAGGAAGCGCATTTGATAAACGCACCAAGCTGACGGTCAGCACCAGTAACAACGATCACATAAACAGTGATGATATTCACATTACTCACTTCCAGGTCAAAGGCCTGAACAGCGACGCTCACAAACAAATATGCAAGCTCTACAATAACGGACTACAGCAAACCTATGTCAATATCGTTATAACCGCCGTCAATTCAAGAGATGAGCCAATCAGCCTCCCCCAGGACGTGCTGGATAAAATCCTGTTAGTCGATTACGACACGGGAACCGCCTTGTCACCGAGCGATTATTCTATTTCTCGCCGCCAAAGCGATAGAGATAAACGTTTTCATATAATCCAATCGACATATAGCAATGAAGCGTCCTCTGCCACGCCCAATCAAGGCGGGCAGTCAATTACGTACTGGATCAGCACACTGTCGAGAACCAACCTGACCATCGGCGCACGCTTGGTACATGACGGCATCACTTATCACACGTATCAAACCGATGTTGAGCCCGGCGGAAAGACAGTATCCGGAAAATCAAACAGCGCCGCCGTAATTTCACCACAATTACAGGACTACAACTACCGCAAGGAAGACTTCAGTCTTGAGCGCAAAAACTCATCGGTAGACTTAACCCCGGGCATTTACGACGTAGACACATACACCATAAAAATCAACTCAGCAAACCATTTCATCGTCTGGAGCGACGCCCCTACCTCCGTCTGGATGTACGATTACATTGGCAATTTAAAAGCAAATTATCTAGCCTACTACCAATGCAACGAAGTCAAAGGTTCCACACTTTACTTCGGTACCATTCCACAACGGGTGCCGATCAACACCAACACGGGTGATGCTACAGCCGCGCGGGTAAAAGGGTACAAATACGATGCCTCCGGCGAGCGCTACTTCAGCCTTCTTGTGACCTATCGCGACCAGCATGGTAATGGCCACGCAGTGTATTTAAAGCCATATGAAGAAGCCAACTTCATTGCCCTCGGGTAACCCAAGCTTCACATTTTGCAACTTCAAGATGCTATTGGGATAATGGCCATGACTGATACTTCAAAGTTGATTTGCGCAGCGCCAATCACGCCACTCAATGTGGGCGGTATCCATACTCAAGCCAACAATTTTTTACAGGCTGTGCATTCCGGTGTCGACCCCAGAACCGGGCAGTTCAACCTCGCCATCAATGTTCCACTCGGCGCGGCCAATAACTTGACCGGCCCGACATTGTCATTGACCTGGCTATTCAGCTCCTTGAGTTCACATCGAGACCTTGGCTTCGGCCTGGGCTGGTCGTTGGCGCTCTCGCAACTGACCCTGGCCGTCAACGCCTCGTCGTTAAGCCTTTCGTCAGGCGAGCAATTTTCGGTGAATCTGGATGAATCTGACCTGAGCATCGGCGGAAAGCTGGCATTTTACGATTACAAGCTTGAAGCCCTGCGCGTCATCCGCCATGACGAAACCAGCTTCCGAGTTGAGCACAAAACTGGCGAAATGGAGGTGCTGCGCCAGGTCGACAACCGTGGCAGCTACGTGCTTCATGAGCTACTTAGCCCCGAAGGCCGCAAGCTGTACCTCAATTGGAGCATGCTCAATGATGTCGCGCATCTCATCGAGGTGCGAGACGAGCAACGCACACTGGCCAGAATCAATCGCCAGAGCGGTTCGCCAACACTGGAACTCGAGCCTGCTACAGCCCAGCAGTCCGACATCCAGTTTCTGGTGCTGAACAATCAGCTGCAAGCCCTGTTACTGCCAACGCTGGAGACACCTTTCAATTTTGCCTACACGTTGAAGTCAACAGGAAAAGGGCAGCAGCTACTGTTCCCCAGTGAGGTCAATAGCCCACTGGGAACTACAGACACAGTGGTCTGGACTGCAGAGGCCAACTCGCACCAACTACCCGATGATGCACCCTTGCAATTCCTGCCACGGGTCAGCACCTGGCTGCACACTGACGGTGCTCCGGAAACAACCCTGCTGCGAAGCTACGAGTGGGTGGGTCGGCACAACCACTTTGGTTATGGCAGCACATTGGGCTTCAAGTGGCAGAGCGGGAGGGACAACCTCTATCAATTACGCGAAGCGTATGAGTATTCAGTCATCGAGACGCAGCTCGATGCCAGCTCGACAACCCTGGCCACTATCACCCGCCAATGGGATCGGCATCATCTGCTGACATTCGAAAGCACGGTATCAGGCGACTGCCAGGTCAACGTTGAAACAACTTACGGTATTGACTACGACAAGTCCTGGCCAGAGCAAGAACCCTGGTGTCAGCTTCCACACTGTTCAACAACCACCTACGTCGACGGCAAAACCGGCAAGCGACGCTCCGAGCAGGTTACCTATACCTACGATCGTTATGGAAACGTGCTGACGACCCTGTATCCAACAGGTGTTCAGGAGCATTGTGAGTACTACCCAGCAACCGGCGAAGAAGGTGCCTGTCCATTCGATGCTTCAGGCATGGTGCGCTACCTGAAACGCAAAACAATATCGCCCGCACCAAACGCCCCCGGAACAGCACCTAAGCTTGCGACGCGCTACGAATACCAGAATTTGCCGTCGCTGATAGAGGGCAATCCGGATCACGCAGTGGTCATGCTGGAAGAACTGACGGACATGAGCACTGGCCGGGTATTGGAAACCACTCGGCAAGTCTACGAACTTATCGACAAGCAGCACTATGGCAGGCCCAAAAAAATCACCACCCGCCTTGGCGGAAAAGACACCACAACGGCTTTGGAGTACCGGATCGAGAGCATCAAAGACCAGCGGCTGCTACGAACCACTACGACCATTAAAGGCTTCGAAAACAACGAAATGACTCAATCGAGCAGCAGTGACGTCCGCTCGTTGATTACCGGCCAGACAGCCTGGGAGATCAGCACAGCAAATGTGCGAACCGACTACCACTTTGATGCCCTGGGTCGAATCACCCGCACCGTGATCGCCGCAGGTTCGCAGTATGAAGCCAGCCGAACCTGCGCATATCACCTGAATGACGAATTCGCCAGCGTGCAGGCGCCACACATCACACGCTGTGACGGCTCGACAAAGAAGCTCTCAGCAGTGGGCATCGAGGAAACTGACGCCACTGGCCAGCGCAAGCGGACCTGGCTCGACGGCAGTGGTCGGGCCGTACTGGTGCAGTTGGAGGACATCGACTGGTCATCCGCAAACCCCGAACAGCCTGCACGTTTTTTTGATATGGAATCCAGCGCTTACGATGCGCAGGGCCGAATCACCAGGCAAACCACCTGGGACTGGGCGCCGGGCCGCAGTGAACCGCTAATGACACTGACCAGCAGATTCGAATACGACGATTGGGGCAGCCTCAGTTCGCAGATAGATCCAACCGGCGTTATTACCCATAGCGTTCATGACCCTGTCGCGCAACGCAGCGAACAGTGGTCACAGAGTGCTTCAGGCGCGCTCAGCGGCAAACAGGTCATCTACAACAACGTGGCAGGTAGCCCGAAGCGAGAAGAATACTATGACAACAGGGGGCAATTGGTACGCACCACTGACAACACCCGCGATGGACTTGACCGGGTGATTGCTCAGCGCATCACCCCCGCCAAGGGTGAGCCGCTGGTGACACGCTTTGAATACGACGCTTACTCACGCCTGACTCGACGCACCCTGCCCGACGACACGGTAGTGGTATGGACGTACTTGGCCTACAGCGACAGTGATCATCCTGAATCGATAACCGTTGAAGCGCCGCCAGTAAAGGCAGGGAGCACCTCATGACCTGTTCAACTGCTGCGCCTACTCAATACTCTCTGGGCACCCAGACATTCGACGGCCTCGGCCGTCGGCGCAGCATTGACGTCGGCGGACGCATCACCCGCTTCACTTACACACCTGGGCAACCTGCACCGGCAACTACCCATCTCGCCGACGGTAAACAGGTCAATTTCACCTACGAACCGGCACTGGAGCATCAACTGCTGAGTATCTGCCCAGTCGAGGAACCCGCCTCCCACTTCACCTACGATAAAAAGCTGGCCGTAATCGCAACCGCCGACGGCCCACTGGGCACTCTGCGAACGCGCTACACCCCCTCAGGCAAACCTTCGAGCGACACCTGGACAGTTGACGACAAGGACCACACCACCCGATGGCGCTACTCCCTGAAGGGCCTGTTGCTCGGCTTTGTCGATGCCAGTGGCGCTGATCGGCAACAGCAGTACGATCAGTGCGGCCGCCTGGTGCAGGTTGTGGTCGACAACGTCACCATCACCATCACCTATGATGGCTTTTCCCGTCCCAGGCTACTGAACACCACAGACAATGCCAGTGGCAATCAACTGTTGCAGGCCCTGACTTACGACCACTGCGGCCGCGAACACACCCGCAGCTTCACCACCACCGTCGCCGGTAGCACCAGCGCACGCCTGCAAACCCTCAACTACAACGACCTCGACCAGCTCACCGAACGTCATTGGCAAGACGCCGAACGCCAAGGTATGGAAACCTTTGCCTACGACACCCGCGGACGACTCATCACCTACACGGCTACGCCCGAGGTGGCCCCTGAAGACCCGTTCGGCGGGCGCATCATTGCACAGACCTTCATCCTCAATGCCCTCGATGGCTACGAGCAAGTCACTACCACCTACGCCGACAAGCGCCAGGATATTGCCCACTATAGCTACAACAACCCCAAAGACCCGGCCCAAGTCAGCGCCATCAGCCACAGCCACTCATCATGGCCAGCCCTCATCGAGTTGAGTTACGACGCCTGCGGTCGTGTTAGCGCAGATAGCCTTGGCCGGCGCATGACCTGGGATGCCCAAGACCGCCTGACCCGTGTCGACTACCACGGTAAAAGCTGCGCCTACGGCTACGACCCCAGCGGCAACCTCAGCGACCGCACACTTGACGGTCGCCTCAGTCGCAGTTTCTTCAGCGGCAGTCAAATCACTCATGAACAGACCGGCGATGAAACGCTCCTGCACCTGCGCAGCGAGACCAACCTGTTCGCCCTCAACCGCATTACCGCCGGCCTGTACCAGACCACCCTGCTCGGCCAGGACGCCCAAGGTAGCGTGCGGGTCGAAGCGGACAACCAGGTACGCAGCCGTCACTACAGCGCGCACGGCATCGAACCTGAAAACCCCGCCAACAGTCCGTTCGGCTATACCGGAGAACGCCGCGAACCACTCACCGGCTGGTACATTGCCGCGGGCTACCGGCCTTACGACCCGCTGCTGATGATGTTCCTCAGCCCCGACAGCGAAAGCCCGTTCGGCCGCGGCGGTCTCAATGCCTACGCCTACTGTGCGGGCGATCCGGTCAACCGCATCGACCCTGATGGCCATGACTGGAAGAGCTGGTTTATTTCCGGCATCGGTATTGCTCTGGGCGTACTTGCCACAGCCATGACCCTGGGCAGCTTCGCTCCGGCCTTGCTTCCCGCCACCGCTGCCCTGTTGAGCAGTGGGGTTGGCAGCGCCATCACGGTAACGGCTGCTACCGTCAGTGCCAACATCACTATCAGCACCGCGCTTACCCTTGCCTCAGCGACCCTCACTGCCACATCGTTGGCTACTGGTATTGCCTCTGCGATACTTGATGGCTTAAAGAAGGACGAAATGGCCGTCGATACCCTGGGCATCGTTTCTCTTCTGACTGGTATCGTTGGTGGGATTCAGGGTGCGGCGCCGAAACCGGGGGCAAAGCTGTCTGCCTGGATCAGGCGCTCGGCAGGCAGGGCACTGAAAAAGCTGAACAAGCGAGTCCCTCTTTTTAGAGACGAATCGCGCATCGCGGGGGCGCGCATCGGTAATACTGATTTTTTTGCTCCAACACGAAGCGGTCCTGCCCCCGCTCCCCCAGACCTGTCTTACCCAAGCGTGGCAGATCTTGAAGCGCTCACTCCAGAGCTACCGCGGGTTCAGCCTTCAACCTCCGGAGCTTCAGCGAGGCTCACCGCGCCACCCACTCGATCGTCCTCAGTGACACAGGAATCCGAAGCGCTGTTGACCTCCGGGCCTGGCACAAACGAATCGACGCGCCACACGGCCAACCCTGCACGCAGTCGAACAAATTCCAATCGTGCCGCTCCTGAGCCCCAGCCCTCACCCTCCCGCTCAAGCACAAGCGGCTCTCCGCCCCTCAATTCAACGATCACTGTTTGGTCACCCAGTCAACGTCAGTTTGTGCAAGTGACAAAACTTTGAATCCTAGCCTTCCACGCGTGCAGAAATTTTTACTGGGCGCCCAGACATTCGACGGCCTCGGTCGCCAGCTCAAGGTCGAAGCTGGTGGCCGTAGCACCCGTTTCAACTACACCCCTGGCCAGTTACCACCAACAGCCACCCTGCTTGCCGACGGCAAACAGGTCGACTTCACCTACGAGCCGACACTGGAGTATCAACTACTCAGTATTCACCCGGCCAATGAACCCGCCCACACCTTCACCTACGATAAAAAACTGGCCGTAACCGCATCGGCCAGTGGCCCGCTGGGCACGCAGCGGATGCGCTACACCCCCTCTGGCAAACCACTGAGCGACACCTGGACGGTTGACGGCCAAGACCACATCACCACCTGGCGCTTCTCGCTGGATGGCCTGTTGCTCGGTTTTATCGATGCCAACGGCGCAGACCAGCAGCGCCATTTCGATCAGTTCGGCCGCCTGAGCGAGGTAGTGGTCGAGAACATCACTGCCAGCATTGCTTATGACGATTTCTCCCGACCCACAATGCTCAGCACCCGCGACCGTATCAGCGGCAATCAGCTGGTCCAGGTAGTAGGTTACGACAGCCTCGGCCGCGAGTGCTCGCGCAGCTTCGCCGCCACCGTCGGCAGTGCCACCCACATCAGCCTGCAAACGCTGAGCTACAACGACCTCGACCAGCTCACCGAGCGGCGCTGGCAAGACGCCAGCCGCGAAGGCACCGAAACCTTCGCCTACGACCTGCGCGGGCGACTCATCACTTACACCGCAGAGCCTGCTGTGGCCCCCGAAGACCCGTACGGCAACCGCATCGTCGAGCAGCAATTCATCCTCAATGCCCTCGACGGCTATCAGCAGGTCACCACCACCTTCGCCGACAACAGCCAGGACATTGCGCACTACCGCTACGACAACCTCAAAGACCCGACTCAGGTCAGCGCCATCAGCCACAGCCACTCATCATGGCCAGCCCTGATCGAACTGACGTATGACGCTTGTGGTCGCGTTATCGCCGACAGCCTTGGCCGACGCATGAGCTGGGATGCCCAGGACCGCCTGACCCGTGTCGACTACGAGGGTAAAAGCTGCGCCTACGGCTACGACCCCAGCGGTAGCCTCTGCGACCGCATACTCGACGGTCGGCTTAGCCGCAGTTTCTTCAGCGACGGCCAGCTCACCCACGAGCACACCGACGAGCATGTGCTCCAACACATCAGCGACGGTGCAAGCGTGGTGGCCTTGAACAAAATCACCGGCAGCCTGCGCCAGGCCACCCTGCTCGGCCACGATGCCCAGGGCAGTGTGCGCATCGAGGCTGACAACCAAGTGCGCTACCGTCAGTACAGTGCACATGGCAGCGAACACAAAAACGCCGCCAACAGCGACTATGGTTTTGCCGGAGAACGCCGCGAACCGCTAAGCGGCTGGTACATCCCCGCCGGCTACCGGCCTTATGACCCGCTGCTGATGATCTTCCTCAGCCCCGACAGCGAAAGCCCGTTCGGCCGCGGCGGCCTCAATGCCTACGCCTACTGCGCAGGCGATCCGGTCAACCGCGTTGACCCGGACGGCCACGCCTGGTTGAACTGGGTGATTGCCGGTATCGGCCTGGCCCTGGGCGCTGTCGCTACGGTCGCCAGCTTTGGCGCCTTGGCCCCGGTGTTCGCCACCGTCGCCGCGGGGGGGATCGGCGCCATGACCATGAGCGGCGCCTTCGCTGTTGGCTCAGCCGTCCTGGGCGCCGTTTCATTCGGCACAGGCGTCGCCGCCACGGCATTGGAAGCCATTGACAAGGACTCGAAAGCCGCCAGCATCCTTGGCTGGATTTCCTTGGGGACAGGATTGGCGAGTGGTGTACTGGGAGGGGTGTCGAAGTCGGTGAACAAACTGGTAAGCCAGTCCAGCCGACAACCTGGAAGAGCATTCAATACCGCCGGGCAATTCAAGAGCGGCAGGGCTGCAGGCGAAACTCCGATTTCCAGTACAACAGTAACCCGTGTAGGCAATTCCGAACTTTTGCACACCTTACCTGGTGAAGACTATTCAGTAGTGTTTCATCGAAGAGTATTCAGCACATCCGTGATGGGTTTTGAAACGCACAGTACACCTAAAGGACTACTTATGAATTCAAAAGGTGTGTATGTGACCGCGCAAGATTTTGCCTTGCAAGAAATAGCGCCGCGAACTTCCAGATCACTTGCATACTTCTGGAGACCCAAAAAGCCAATATTACTGCTTGCCTGTGAAGCGGGAAAAAATGGCGCAGCTCAATCAGTGGCCAATACGCTGAAAAGACGGGTAATTGCATACGGTGACAATATCTTCATGAGAAACCCAACTCAAACTAATCAGCCGGAAAAAATAGGACAAGCCTATGCCAACAGCAATACCGTATTCAAACGTGTTCCACCAATACCAGGTGGCCCTTTCTCTGACTATTCGGATATCGCGCCAGCCGAACCGATTCTTTTTCGTCCGAAAAAAGTACCTCGTACCTGATAACAACTTCTGACCGCAGCGCTCAGTCTCGCCGATCCAACAAGTTAACCACCAACCGATCCAACCACCCCCACAGCCGCTGCTTGAACCGACGCCAAAGTGGCCGCGTATTCCACTGCTCCAGATCGATTGCCTGACTAAGGCTGAAGTCACGCTCGAAACTGGCCGCCACCGCTGCGGTAAGCGGCGGATCAAGCGCCTCGACGTTCGCTTCAAGGTTGAAGCGCAAATTCCAGTGGTCGAAATTGCACGAGCCAATACTGACCCAATCGTCCACCAGCACCATTTTCAAGTGCAGGAAACACGGCTGGTACTCGTAGATTTTCACACCAGCGCGCATCAACTTCGGGTAGTAACGATGCCCGGCATAGCGTACCGAGGGGTGATCGGTGCGCGGCCCCGTCAGCAGCAGGCGTACATCGATGCCTTTGCTCGCAGCGCGGCGCAAGGAGCGGCGTACTTTCCAAGTCGGCAGAAAATAAGGTGTGGCCAGCCAGATGCGCCGCTGGCCACTGTTCAGGGCACGTACCAGCGATTGCACGATATCCCGGTGCTGACGGGCATCGGCATAGGCCACCCGGCCCATGCCCTGGCCGCTGTCTGGTACGTGCGGCAGGCGCGTCAGGCCGAAGTGGGTCGGCGGCCGCCAGGCAGTGCGGCGCAGGTTGGCACGCCACTGGCGGTCGAAGAGCATCTGCCAGTCGGCCACCAATGGCCCTTGCATCTGCACCATGACCTCATGCCATTCGCTGGCGTCCTGGCCCGGCATCCAGAACTGATCGGTCACCCCGGTACCGCCAACCACTGCCCAGGCCTGGTCGACGATCAGCAGTTTGCGGTGGTCGCGGTACAGGTTGCGCAAGCCACGGCGCCAGCGCAGGCGGTTGTACCAGCGCAGCTCGACCCCCGCCGCCATCAGGCGCTGACGCAGGTTCAGGGTGAACGCCAATGAGCCGTAATCGTCAAACAGGCAGCGCACCTGCACGCCCCGCTCGGCGGCCTGTACCAGGGCTTGCACCACGGCTTCGGCGCAGGCGCCCGCTTCCACCAGGTACAGCTCCAGATCAACGTGTTGTTCGGCCTCGCCAATGGCACTGAGCATGCGCGGGAAAAACGCGGGGCCGTCGATCAATAATTCGAACCGGTTACCATCTCGCCAGGGGAAAACCGGTCCGGCCATATCAGCGCGCCGTAAAGATCAACACCGCGGACACCGGCACCGACGGGCTGATGGATTTGAGCCCGGCCAGCTTGCGCAAGGTCTCAAGGCCCGGTAGCAAATCGAACTCCTCGGCACGCAGCATCAACGGCTCCAGGGTCACTACCTGGAAGCGTCGTTCGTCCAGGCGGGTCGCCAACAGCAAGGCGTTGTAACTGTGTTTTTTGCCGTGCAGCTCGACGGTCAGCGGCAGGCGCAGTTCCACCTGGGCGCCATTGGCCAGGTCATTGATGGGCTGCAAATCGATCTGCGCGGTGACCTTGGCTTCCGGGAAGCGGGCAAATTCAAACAGCTCCTTGCGCATGCGCTCATCGCGCAACGGTACACCGCTGCTGTTGGAGTCCATTTCGATCTGCAACTGCGCTGCGCCTTTGCGATCGACCTTGCCGTGCAATACCAGGAAGCGATGGACTTCGGCGGTATCACCATTTTTGCTGGAGATAAAAGACAGGCGTGAAGATTCGCCATCCAGGTGCCAGTTGGCGTGGGCCGAGACGCTCACCAGAGCGAGCAGGGCCAGTAAAAGACGAGGCAGAGAGAACATGAGCAATCCTGTGACACAGAGGCCGTCAACCTTACCCGCCTGCCTTCACGGCAGCAAGCCACAGCCCTCACGTACGCCCTGCCAACGCGCCCGACGCTCGACCCCCAGCCCCTTGGCGACAACCAGGCGGGTCTGGGTGTCTTCCTCCAGACGACTCAACGGCAGGTACTGGCGCACATAGGCCCGACAGTAAGGCGCCTCAAAACCCATGACGAACCGGCAGGAGCAGTACTCCTTGGCCGAGTAGGCGCTGAGAATGCCGGTAAAGTCGGCCAGGGCCTGGCGTTCGTACCAGGCCCAACCGGCCACGGCCAGCAGCACAAGCAGTATCAAGCGCTTCATGGTCGCCCCTGCGCCTGTGCCGCCAGCACACGCTTGAGCAGTTCGTTGTGGGAAAACTGGCCGTCGCGGTCGTCGGCATAACGCACCACCACCAGTTGTTCAGCAGGCAGCACATACAACGCCTGGCCCCAATGGCCCAAGGCGGCGAAGGTGTCGGCTGGGGCGTCCGGCCAAGGACGGGCGGCGCCGGGTAGCGGCTGGTTGAGCCACCAATGGCCGCCGGGGTTGGCTTCGCCGGGCTGGGAAATAGCCGCGGCAAACAAGGTGCGGTTGAACGCCACCCAATCGGTACCCAGCAACTGCTGCGCTTGCCAGCGACCGTCACGTTGCATCAACAAGCCAACACGGGCCAGATCGCGCGCCGTCATATACAGGTAGGAGGAACCGACCAGGGTGCCGCTGGCATCTCGCTCCCAGACTGCCGAAGTGATGCCCAAGGGGGTGAACAGCGCGTCCCACGGGTACTGCGTGTAGTGCTCAGGCCCGAGCATGCCGCGCAATGCGGCCGCCAACAGATTGCTGTCACCGCTGGAGTAGAGAAAGCGCTGGCCCGGTTCGGCCAGCGCCGGTCGCACAGCGGTATAGGCGGCCATGTCCGCCCGCCCGCGGGTGTAGAGCATGGCCACCACCGAGGAATGCAATGGCGCGTATTCGTAGTCTTCCTGCCAGTCCAGACCGCTGGCCCAGTGCAGCAGGTCTTGCAGACGTATCTGTGGATGGACATGCATGGGCGGATAGAAACGGGCAACCGGGTCATCGAGGGCAAAGCGTCCTTGCTGACGAGCTACACCCAATAGCGTCGCCAGCACGCTTTTACTCACCGACCAGGTCAGGTGCGGGGTCCAGGCGGTGGTCGGTGCAGCGTACTGCTCAAACACGATGCGGCCGTTCTTGATGACCAACAAGGCATCGGTGCGTATACCTTCACGGCACTGCTCATCACGGGGTGCAAACGCATAGGCCTGCACTTGCTGCCAGGCAGGGCTGTTGACCTCAGCCGCCTGACGCCAGTCCGGCAGCGGCCAGTCCTCCTGGCTCGAGGCCTGGGTGCTGATGAACAACAGGCCGAGCCACAGCGCTGTAAACGTTCTGATCATGCGGTGTCGCTCAAGGCCAGGGTTCAGCCAGCTTAAGGGCGCTTCATGACAATCCGAAGGAGGCCCAGGCCTTGGCCAGGCGCTTGGCTCGCGCCGCACTGGCAATTTCCAGCAGGCCCTGGTCGCGCTGCCACAACGGCGCCCATTCACCCGGCGAATTGCTCAACGCCTGATTGAGTTCATCCTTGAGCGCGGCGAACTGGGCGAACAAGCCCCCCAGCAGCACGTGACAGGCGCTGGAATCGGCACATTGGCGGCTGCCTTCGGCGCAGCCGCCGAGTAAACCGATCAAGCGCAACTGCAGGCTCTGCGGCCAGCCATTGTCCTGACCGACGCCATACAGCCAGGCGCACAGTGCACTGAGTACATAAAGGTCTTCGAGGGAACGGAACGGTTTGACGTAGGCATCCCAGCCATCACCTGCCAGGCGCTCACACAGGGCCTGATCGAGGTGCAAGCGGGCGTGGCCGACTTCCGGCATCAGTGGCAAGGCCGGTAATGGTTCCAGGCGAACGCCGGGCTCACCCGGGTAGACCACCGCCAAGCTCAGTTGCGGCGCCTCCCCCACCGCTTCACTGCGTGCCGCCACCAACAGCCAGTCGGCATCCAGCCCGGCGGTGACGAAATCCTTGCTGCCGCTCAGGCGCAAGTCATCCAGGCGAACTTGCATGTCGGCCACACGCACGCTGCGCCGTTCACTGGCACACAAGGCACCGAGGCTGGCCGGGGCGCTTGGCCAGAGCATGCGCAAGGCCGCCTGGTAGCCGATCAGAAAGGCCAACCCCGGCGTCGGCATGGCCCGGCCGCCAAGCACCGCCAGCTCGAACGGGCTGACGCTGCCCAGGCGCGCCAGCAGGCTGCTGTAGGTCTCGCCAAGGTCAGCGGACAGCGGCGATCGCTGTGGGTCGTTGAGTCGTTGCAGCCAGGCCATCGTCACGCTCCTTGAGGGTTGTCATACAAGCATCACCAAAGATTCATGGGGGTGACACCCCCTCTCCCTAGGCTGAGCTTGCACAACAAAGTCGACCGGCCGCAACCCCTTGGCTGGCTTATGGAGACTCGCAATGACTCGAATCGCGCGCACCAGCGACACCCGCACTGAACGCCGCCTGCACGCCGAGCGTCTGGTTGGCCCTGCGGCCCTGCAAGAAGCGCAGGCCCTTCGATTCAAGGTCTTCAGCGCTGAGTTCAAGGCCAAGCTCAAGGGCGCCGAACTGGGCCTGGACATGGACGACTACGATATTCACTGTCGCCACATCGGTGTACGCGACCTCTGCACGGGTCATCTGGTTGCCACCACGCGCCTGCTCGACCATCAGGCCGCCAGCAGCCTGGGGCGTTTTTACAGCGAAGAAGAGTTCAGCCTGCACGGTCTGGCGGGCTTGCAGGGCCCGATACTGGAGCTGGGCCGCACCTGTGTCGACCCGGCTTACCGCAACGGCGGCACCATTGCCGTGCTCTGGGCGGAGCTGGCCGAGGTACTCAACGAGGGCTGCTACAGCTACCTGATGGGTTGCGCCAGCATTCCCATGCAAGACGGCGGTGTGCAGGCCCATGCCATCATGCAGCGCCTGCGCGAACGCTACCTGTGCACCGAGCACCTGCGCGCCGAACCGAAGAAACCACTGCCCAGCCTGGCCCTGCCCGGCAACGTCATTACTGAAATGCCACCGCTGCTCAAGGCCTACATGCGCCTGGGGGCAAAAATCTGCGGCGAACCGTGCTGGGATGAAGACTTCCAGGTCGCCGACGTGTTCATCCTGCTCAAACGTGACGAGCTGTGCCCGCGCTATGCCCGTCACTTCAAGGCAGCGGTGTGATGCGGCGTCTGCGTGTGGTTGCACGCCTGCTGCGGGTACTGCTGGTGGTGTTGCTCGGCCTGGCCATGGCCGCGCTGTTTTCGGTGTATGAACGCCTGGGAATCGCTGCCTCCCGCGAACGGCGCCAGCGCTGGTCGCAGCTGTTCATGCGCAAGCTCAGCAACGCCCTGCCCTTCAAGGTCCGTGTAGTGGGTAAGTTGCCGCAACAACCGATGCTGTGGGTCAGCAACCACGTGTCGTGGACCGACATCCCGCTGCTGGGCATGCTGACCCCGCTGTCGTTCCTGTCCAAAGCCGAAGTTCGCGGTTGGCCTGTTGCCGGCTGGCTGGCCCTGAAGGCCGGTACCCTGTTCATTCGCCGTGGCGGCAACGACAGCCAGCAGCTACGTCAACAGATCAGCCAGCATCTGCAACAGGCTTGCGCCCTGCTGATTTTTCCGGAAGGTACCACCACCGACGGTCGCAGCCTGCGCACCTTCCACGGCCGCCTGCTGGCCGGTGCCATCGACACTCAGGTGCCCGTGCAACCGGTAGCGCTGCGTTACCTGCGCAATGGCCAGACCGATCCAGTGGCGCCGTTCATCGGTGATGACGACCTGCTCTCACACCTGATGCGGCTGTTCACCCAGGACTGCGCCGAGGTCGAGATCCAGCTGCTGCCTCCGATTGCCAGTGCTGGGGAAGAACGCGCAGCGCTGGCGTTCAAGGCCCAACAGGCGATCCAGGTCGCGCTGTTTGGCGCCGAGCAACCTATCATTCAGCCACAACGCCGGGCCAAAGCCGCCTAGACCTGAGCCCGGGCGTTGCCGGCGAAGGCTTGCAGTTCAGGGTAGAAGGCGCGGAAGTCTTCCATCAACGGGGCGTACAAGGTCTCGACCAGCTCCAGGGCGCCGTCCATCCCTTCGGGGCGCGACAAGCGCCGGGCGATCCCGCGAAACACCGGCCCCAACACCGCAAACTCGCGGTACGAGCCCAGCCAGTCATCCGCTGCCATGTAGGGCGCAATCTGCGCCAGTCGACCGGGCAGATCCGCTTGCGCCGCCAATACCTGATAAACCCGGCCGGTAAACTGCTCCAGCGGTTGCTCGGCATAGTCCTGCCAGTGCAGCGCCAGGCAATGATCGAAAAACACATCGAGGATGATCCCGGCGTAGCGCCGCCGCTCACGAGGGAAACGCGCGAGCGACTGCAGCACCAGCGGGTGACTGTCGGTGAACACATCGATTTGCCGGTGCAGGCGGATCGCCGCTTCCAGCGGTAGGGGAAAACGTCCGGCCAACGGTCCTTTGACGAAATCGCCATACAGGCTGCCGAGCAATTGCTCGGGTTGTTGGCCGCCCAGATGTAAGTGCGCGAGGTAATTCATGTGCGCAGTCTAGCACTGGGTACGCCCATATCGTTATAACCCGATATAGCGATTTACGCTGAGCTAAGAACCTCTTCATATTTGTATATCGCGAAATACCGATTTATATTTCGCCACATCGCGATATACCGCTACACAACCATGAGCCCAACCATGCCTCTCGATCTCGACGAAATAATAAAAGCCCTGGCCCACCCAGTACGGCGAGAAATCCTCAACTGGCTGAAGGACCCCGACGTTCAGTTTCCTGACCAACACCACAGCACCGAACACGGTGTCTGCGCCGGTCAGATCGACCAACGCTGCGGCCTGTCGCAGTCCACGGTCTCGGCCCACCTGGCCACTTTGCAACGTGCGGGGCTGATCAGCAGCCAGAAGATCGGACAGTGGCATTTTTTCAAGCGCAATGAGGAAACCATTCAGGCCTTCCTCAAGCAGATGAGCCAAGAGCTCTGACAAGGACATTGCAATGCCCCTTTCACTCATCATTCTGGCGCTCAGCGCCTTTGCCATCGGCACGACCGAGTTTGTCATCATGGGCCTGCTGCCCGATGTTGCAAGCGACCTGGGCGTATCGATTCCAGGTGCCGGCTGGCTGGTCACCGGTTACGCCCTGGGCGT
Source organism: Pseudomonas sp. NUPR-001 (assembly GCF_052147955.1). Classification (NCBI taxonomy): domain Bacteria; kingdom Pseudomonadati; phylum Pseudomonadota; class Gammaproteobacteria; order Pseudomonadales; family Pseudomonadaceae; genus Pseudomonas; species Pseudomonas sp. NUPR-001. The sequence continues at coordinate 1,129,515 of NZ_CP197353.1, read as the reverse complement.
GGCCATCGGTGCCCCGTTCATGGCCCTGGCCACTTCACGGTTGCCGCGTAAAGCCGCGCTGATTGCACTGATGGGCGTGTTTATCGTCGGCAACCTGCTGTGTGCCGTCGCCGCCGACTACAACCTGCTGATGTTCGCCCGGGTGGTGACCGCCCTGTGCCACGGTGCCTTCTTCGGCATTGGTTCGGTGGTGGCTGCCAGCCTGGTTCCGGCCAACCGCCGCGCCTCGGCCGTGGCCCTGATGTTCACCGGCCTGACCCTGGCCAACGTGCTGGGCGTACCGCTGGGTACGGCCCTGGGCCAGGAATACGGCTGGCGCTCGACCTTCTGGGCGGTAACCGTGATCGGTGTGATTGCCCTGATCGGCCTGATCCGTTTCCTGCCGTTTCGCCATGACGAAGAAAAACTCGACATGCGCGCTGAACTGGCTGCCCTCAAAGGCGCAGGTATCTGGCTGTCGCTGTCGATGACGGTGCTGTTCTCGGCGTCGATGTTCGCCCTGTTCACCTATGTCGCGCCGCTGCTCGGCGATGTCACCGGCGTTTCGCCACGGGGCGTGACCTGGACCCTGCTGTTGATCGGTGTTGGCCTGACCCTGGGCAATATCGTCGGCGGCAAGCTGGCCGACAAGCGCCTGGGCGCCACCCTGGTCGGCGTGTTCGTCAGCATGGCGGTGGTCTCCACCGTGCTGAGCTGGACCAGCGCCTTCCTGGTCCCGGCCGAAATCACCCTGTTCCTCTGGGCCACCGCCGCCTTTGCCGCCGTACCGGCGCTGCAAGTCAACGTGGTGACCTTTGGTAAAGCTGCACCGAACCTGGTGTCGACCCTGAACATTGGCGCCTTCAACCTGGGCAATGCCCTGGGCGCCTGGGTAGGCGGCACTGTGATTGCTCAAGGACTGGGCCTGACGCGCGTACCACTGGCCGCTGCCGCCCTGGCGGTGCTGGCCCTGATTGTCACCCTGATTACCTTCAGCCAGCGCGGCAACAACGCCGAACTGGCACCTGCCACGCATTAATCAGCCTTGAGGTTTGTATGACGACTATTTTCGATCCGATCACCCTGGGCGACCTGCAGTTGCCCAACCGCATCATCATGGCGCCGCTGACCCGTTGCCGCGCCGATGAAGGCCGCGTGCCCAATGCGCTGATGGCCGAGTACTACGTACAACGTGCCAGCGCCGGCCTGATCCTCAGCGAAGCCACCTCGGTAACGCCGATGGGCGTTGGTTATCCCGACACCCCGGGCATCTGGTCCGACGACCAGGTCCGTGGCTGGACCAACGTGACCAAGGCTATCCATGCTGCCGGTGGCCGTATTTTCCTGCAGCTGTGGCATGTCGGGCGTATCTCGCACCCGATCTACCTCAACGGTGAAGCCCCGGTGGCACCTAGCGCGATCCAGCCTAAAGGCCACGTCAGCCTGGTGCGCCCGATGGCCGATTACCCGACCCCACGCGCTCTGGAAACTGCGGAAATCGCCGACATTGTCGAGGCCTACCGCACCGGTGCCGAGAACGCCAAGGCGGCCGGTTTTGATGGTGTAGAGGTGCACGCTGCCAACGGCTACCTGCTGGATCAGTTCCTGCAAAGCAGCACCAACCAGCGCAACGACCAATACGGGGGGGCACTGGAAAACCGTGCACGGCTGTTGCTGGAAGTGACCGATGCGGTCATCGACGTGTGGGGCGCAGAGCGTGTCGGCGTACACCTGGCACCGCGGGCCGACTCGCATGACATGGGAGATGCCAACCGTGGCGAAACCTTCACCTACGTCGCCCGCGAGCTGGGCAAGCGTGGTATTGCCTTTATCTGCTCGCGTGAGAAAGAAGGTGATGACAGCATCGGCGCGTTGATCAAGGAAGCCTTCGGCGGCCCTTACATCGTCAATGAACGCTTCACCAAAGACACGGCCAATGCTGCGCTGGCCAGCGGTAATGCCGATGCGGTGGCCTTTGGCATTCCCTTCATCGCCAACCCTGACCTGCCGGCCCGGCTGGCGGCGGATGCGCCATTGAACGAAGCACGTCCGGAAACCTTCTACGCCAAAGGGCCGGTCGGTTACATCGACTACCCACGGATGTAAAACGGTAGGAGCGGGCTTGCCCCGCGATGGCGGTGTGTCAGATAGACCGCCATCGCGGGGCAAGCCCGCTCCTACGGATTGATCACGGCCGGGTGTTGATCTGTTGTTGCAGGTTCTGCACCTGGCTCTGCAGGGTGTTGATGCTGCGGCTCATCTGCCGGCGAAAGGCGTCAAACTCGGCCACCGAGGCACCCGCTGCAACGGGCGCGGCAGGACGATTGTCCTGCTCGCTGCGCAGCACCAACAGGTCCTGCTCCAGACGCTCGATGGCGGCATTGGGGTTGCCCTGCTTCTTCAACGCCGCAACCTCAGCATTCAGGCTGCTGATCTGGCTGTCGAGCTTGCCACCATCGACCTGAGCCGCTTTCAACGCTGCCAGCTGTTCATTCACCGCTTTAAGCTGCGCCTGCAATTCGGCCTGCAACTTGGCCGTGGCCGCCTGCTGTTCGCTGGCCTGTGCCAACACCTGCTCCAGACGCTTGCCCAGGTCACCCGCTTGCCCGGCCACGCCCTGCTGCAGCTGTTTCTGTTCAACCAGATTGGCTTGCAGTTGCTTGATCTGCAGTTTCAACGCTTCGCTACCGGTGGTGGCACTGGACTCACTGGCGGCGACCTTGCCACTGATGGCTTGCAGGCGACCAGCCGCTTCTTCGCTGATACGGGCAAAGCTTTCCTGGGTGGCCACCAGTTGCTGCTCCATCAGGTTTACCTGTTGGAAGCTCCACCAGCCTAGCCCCGCCAAGGCAATGAACGACGCGCCCAGCAACGCCCACAACGGCCCGGTATTAGCCGCGCGCGGCGCCTTGCCAGCGTTTGCAACGGCACCGCTGCGCAGCGGCGGCAGGTTGTCAAAGTCATCGTCATCGCGCGTGCTGACACGCAAGGTCGGGACATTGTCGAAATTGTCTTGAGCTTCGTTACGCATGAGAACCTTCAACCGCTGTAATAGCAAATGGGCACTAGTATAAACCGCTTACACCGCGCACTAGTCGATCGCAAACCCGCCTAAGGGTTCACTACTGCGGCTCTTGAGCCTTCCACCAGGCGCAAAACTCGTCGAGTGCGGTCCACACGCTGACCGCAGGCCGGTAGTCCAGCTGTTGACGCGCGCGATTGATGTCCAGGGTGAAATCCTTGCTCATCACCTGCATGCCCAAGCGCGACAAGGTCGGCTGTGGACGGCCTGGCCAGAGCATACAAGCCCCTTCATTGAGCGCGGCAAGGCTATAGGCCAAGCCGAAGGAGCGGTAGCGAGTGACTTGCGGCAGTTGCATCTGGCGCATCACATAGTTGACCACATCCCACAACGGCAGCGGATGACCGTTGCTGATGTTATAGGCCTGCCCCAGTGCCTGCTCATCTGCAAACAATGCACTCAACAACGCTTCGTTGAGGTTCTGCACACTGGTGAAGTCGACCTTGTTCAAGCCGTTACCGATGATGGCCAGGCGACGCTTGCGCTGCATCTGCATCAAGCGCGGGAAAATGCTCACGTCGCCAGCCCCGGTTACAAAGCGTGGACGCAAGGCCAGCACCTCAAGGCCGAACTCCTGAGCACCGAAGACTTTCTGCTCGGCCAGGTGCTTGGTGGCTCCATAGTGGTCGTAAAAGCGCCGCGGCACCTGCTCTTCGTGGATGTTCAGCTGCGAACGGCCATTGAAGTAGATCGAGGGTGACGACAGGTGGACCAGACGCCGCACGTGCTCTTTGAGGCAGGCCTCGACCACGTTTTCGGTCACCACCACATTGCCTTGGTAAAAATCCTGGTAGCGCCCCCAGTTGCCCACCGCGCCAGCGCAATGCACCACGGCATCGACACCCTGGCACAAGCGCCGGGCCAACTCCGCGTCACCGAGGTCGCCGGGGATGAACTGTGCCCCACGCCGCACCAGGTGCTCAACGCCTTCGGCACGACGGCCGTTGACCCGAACCTCAAGGCCTTGCTCCAGGGCAAAACGCGCAAAGCGTCCGCCAATGAAGCCGCTTGCGCCGGTAACCAGAATTCGCATGTACCACTCCGCCTTGCCAAATTTCAGATGCTGCTGACGCTGCTCAACCTCATAACGGCACCAGCCATTGCCGCGAGGTTTGCCGCAGGTGTTCGGTCAGTTGCCCGAGCAGTTGTCCGCCATTGCGCCAATGATGCCAGTACAAAGGCACGTCGATGGGCTTATCCGCCGAAATTTCTACCAAACAACCACTGGCCAGTTGCTCGCGCACCTGCAGCTCCGGCACCAGCCCCCAGCCCAGACCGGCTTCGGTCATGCGCAGAAAGCCTTCGGAAGATGGACACAGGTGATGCATGAAGCCCCCGTCGATCCCCAACGACGCCAGGTAACGGTGCTGAAGAAAATCATCCGGACCAAACACCAGTGCTGGCGTGCGCGCCAAGCGTGTAGCGTCAAAGCCTTGGGCAAAGTAGCGGGCCATGAACGCCGGGCTGGCCAAGGCGCGGTAACGCATCGCCCCCAACAGCATGCTGCGGGCACCGGCCACTGGCCGCTCGCTGCCACACAGGCATGCGGCCACTTCACCGGCGCGCATGCGTTTAAGGCCGACTTCCTGGTCTTCTACCACCATATCCAGCAACACCTGCTGTTCGGCACAGAAGGTGCCGACCGCAGCCGCCCACCACGTGGCCAGGCTGTCGGCGTTCAGGGCAATGCGCAAGCGCTCCGGCATGCCCTCCTCGTCCAGCGCCGGCACCTGGCTTTGCAAGTCGCGCTCCAGCAGCCGCACCTGCTGTACATGGTTGAGCAAACGGCGGCCAACATCTGTAGGACTGGGTGGATTGGCACGCACCAGCACCGGCTGCCCGACCCGTGCTTCCAGCAATTTGATGCGCTGGGAAATCGCCGACTGCGACAGCCCCAGCACCTGCGCTGCACGCTCAAAACCGGCCTGCTCGATGACCGCTGCAAGGGCTGACAGCAATTTGTAATCGAACATTATTTTTCCTAATGCCTGATCAGGTTTATTTGTTTTTCTTATACCGCTCTGCGCCGCAAAATAGCCAGCATCTTCTTCGGTTTTATCCACCAGTGCCCGGCTGGTGCCTGCGGAGCGTCCCCCTATGTGGCAAAGCTATCTGAACGGCCTGCTGGTCGCCTTCGGCCTGATCATGGCGATCGGCACCCAGAACGCATTCGTCCTGGCGCAAAGCCTGCGCCGTGAACATCATTTGCCGGTGGCCGCGCTCTGTGTACTGTGTGATGCCCTGCTGGTTGCGGCAGGGGTGTTTGGCCTGGCTACCGTGCTGGCACAGAACCCGACCTTGCTGGCGGTCGCGCGCTGGGGCGGTGCCGTGTTTTTGATCTGGTACGGCAGCAAAGCCTTGCTGCGCGCCTGCTCGCAGCAGAGCCTGCAGCAGAATGAAGGCCAGGGCCTGCGCTCGCGCCGCGCGGTGCTGCTCAGCGCCTTGGCGGTGACTCTGCTCAACCCTCACGTGTACCTCGACACCGTCCTGCTGATCGGCTCGCTCGGCGCCCAGCAAACCGTTCCCGGTGCTTATGTGGCCGGTGCCGCCAGTGCCTCGCTGTTGTGGTTCTTTACCCTCGCCCTCGGAGCCGCCTGGCTGGCCCCGTGGTTGGCACGCCCCGGTACCTGGCGCCTGCTGGACCTGATGGTGGCGGTAATGATGTTCGCCGTGGCGGCGCAACTGATCTTCACCTGATTACCATTGGTCAGGCGCGCTCGAAGGCTCTGGAACCTCTTTCCCGTACACTTGTTGCGTGGTTAAGCACAGGGCCGGGTGCTATGATCCAGCCCTTGCGTCGCAAAGAGTACAAACTCCCCGACGCACACCGGCCGCCCGTGATCGGCCTTGCGCTCACCGCAACAGACCTGATTAGGAGAATCACCATGGCTTTTGAATTGCCGCCGCTGCCTTACGCACACGACGCCCTGCAGCCGCACATTTCCAAGGAAACCTTGGAGTTCCACCACGACAAGCACCACAACACCTACGTCGTGAACCTGAACAACCTGGTGCCAGGCACCGAGTTTGAAGGCAAAACCCTGGAAGAGATCGTCAAGTCCTCTTCGGGCGGTATCTTCAACAACGCCGCTCAGGTCTGGAACCACACCTTCTACTGGAACTGCCTGGCGCCAAACGCTGGCGGCCAACCTACCGGCGCCCTGGCTGATGCCATCAACGCTGCGTTCGGCTCGTTCGACAAGTTCAAAGAAGAGTTCACCAAGACTTCCGTCGGCACCTTCGGTTCCGGCTGGGGCTGGCTGGTGAAAAAGGCTGACGGTTCCCTGGCCCTGGCCAGCACCATCGGCGCCGGCTGCCCGCTGACCAGCGGCGACACCCCGCTGCTGACCTGCGATGTGTGGGAACACGCCTACTACATCGACTACCGTAACCTGCGTCCTAAGTACGTTGAGGCGTTCTGGAACCTGGTTAACTGGAAATTCGTCGCTGAGCAGTTCGAAGGCAAGACCTTCACCGCTTAAGCGATGGTAGGAGCGGGCTTGGCCCGCGATGCGGTTAGACAGATTGACCGCAATCGCGGGGCAAGCCCGCTCCTACAGGTTCTGAAACCCGGTTTGTCCGGGTTTTTTTTCGTCTGCAAGACGGGTTTCGGCTCTTGCCCCAAGCTGATACCGCGCTAACATCAAACCTTGAGAAGTTTAGTTGCAGCACTAAAGTCGCAAGGCCAGGCAACCGATACAGAGACAGCAGGAAGACCCTCACCAACAAGTGAGGTAAGTTCTGCCATCGGCCGATAGTGGATTGCCACGAATGATGGCAAAATGATGCCATGCGCATGGATTAAGGAAACCCCATTGAAGCTGGAACTCAAGAACAGCTTATCGGTTAAGTTGCTCAGGGTCGTACTGCTCTCGGCACTGGTGGTCGGTGTCGTGCTCAGCTGTGCGCAGATCGTCTTTGATGCCTACAAGACCCGCCAGGCAGTAGCCAGCGACGCCCAGCGAATCCTCGATATGTTCCGCGACCCTTCCACCCAGGCGGTGTACAGCCTGGACAAGGAAATGGGCATGCAGGTCATGGAAGGGCTGTTCCAGGACGAGTCGGTGCGCATGGCCTCCATCGGCCATCCCAACGAAACCATGCTCGCCGAAAAATCCCGGCCGCTGCAGGAATCGTCAACGCGCTGGCTGACCGACCTGATTCTTGACCAGGAACGCACCTTTACCACGCAACTGGTCGGCCGCGGCCCCTACAGCGAGTACTACGGCGACCTGAGCATCACCCTCGACACCGCGTCTTACGGCGCAGGCTTTCTGGTCAACTCGGTCATCATTTTTGTTTCCGGGGTTCTGCGCGCCCTGGCCATGGGCCTGGTGCTGTACCTGGTGTATCACTGGATGCTGACCAAGCCGCTGTCAAAAATCATCGAGCATCTCACCCAGATCAATCCCGACCGCCCCAGCCAGCATCAACTGCCCTTGCTCAAAGGCCACGAACGCAACGAGCTGGGCTTGTGGGTCAATACCGCTAACCAGTTGCTGGCCTCGATCGAGCGCAATACCCACTTGCGCCATGAGGCCGAAAACAGCCTGTTGCGCATGGCTCAGTATGACTTCCTCACCGGCCTGCCCAACCGCCAGCAACTGCAACAACAGCTAGACAAAATCCTCGTCGATGCTGGCCGCCTGCAACGTCAGGTCGCGGTGCTGTGCGTCGGTCTCGATGATTTCAAAAGCATCAACGAACAGTTCAGCTACCAGGCGGGCGACCAATTGCTGCTGGCCCTGGCCGATCGCCTGCGCGCCCACAGCGGCCGGCTTGGTGCCCTGGCGCGGCTTGGCGGCGACCAGTTCGCCCTGGTCCAGGCCGATATCGAGCAGCCCTACGAAGCCGCAGAACTGGCCCAGAGCATTCTCGATGACCTGGAGGCGCCCTTCGCCCTGGACCATCATGAAATCCGCCTGCGGGCGACCATCGGTATCACCCTGTTCCCGGAAGACGGCGACAGCACAGAAAAGCTGCTGCAAAAAGCCGAACAGACGATGACCCTGGCCAAGGCACGCTCACGCAACCGCTATCAGTTCTACATCGCCAGTGTCGACAGCGAAATGCGTCGGCGCCGCGAGCTGGAAAAGGACCTGCGCGAAGCCCTGCCGCGCAATCAGTTGTACCTGGTGTACCAGCCGCAAATCAGCTACCGCGACCACCGTGTGGTCGGCGTCGAAGCGCTGCTGCGCTGGCGCCACCCCGAGCTGGGCATGGTTCCGCCAGACCAGTTCATCCCCCTGGCCGAACAAAACGGTAGCATCATTGCCATCGGCGAATGGGTACTCGATCAGGCCTGCCGTCAGTTGCGCGAATGGCACGACCAGGGCTTCAGCGAGCTGCGCATGGCGGTCAATCTGTCGACCGTGCAGTTGCACCACAATGAACTGCCGCGGGTGGTCAACAACCTGCTGCAGATCTACCGCTTGCCGCCACGCAGCCTGGAACTGGAAGTGACCGAAACCGGCCTGATGGAGGACATCAGCACCGCCGCCCAGCACCTGCTGAGCCTGCGCCGCTCTGGCGCGATGATCGCCATTGACGACTTTGGTACCGGCTATTCCTCGCTCAGCTACCTGAAATCGCTGCCGCTGGACAAGATCAAGATCGACAAGAGTTTCGTTCAGGACCTGCTCGATGACGACGACGATGCCACCATCGTTCGCGCCATCATCCAATTGGGCAAGAGCCTTGGCATGCAGGTGATCGCCGAAGGCGTGGAAACCGCAGAACAAGAGGCCTACATCATTGCCCAGGGTTGTCATGAAGGTCAGGGCTACCACTACAGCAAACCCCTGCCAGCCCGGGAGCTGACGGTGTTCCTCAAACAGGCCCAGCGTAATCAGGTTTCGATTCTCTAACCCCTTGCAGACCGTGGGCAATCGGGCAGAAACACGCATTTGAATATTTACGTGGCTACCTCTTTACACAAAATGCAAATCTTTCGCATTATGTTGCAGTTTTGCGTACCCCGGTACGCCTGTCCAACCTCTCGACGCAGGAATTCACCATGATTCGTATGCCTCTGGCCACCGCCAGTCTGTTGGCCATTGCCATCTCTCTCGCCGGTTGCGGCGACGACAAGGACAAGGCCGCCGCACCGCAAGCTCCAGCGGCCACTGCAGCAGCACCGGCAGCCCCCGCCGCAGGCGCGGTCGACGAGGCCGCCGCCAAGGCCGTGGTCAAGCACTACGCCGACATGGTCCATGCTGTGTACAGCGACTCGCTGAGCACCGCGAAAACCCTGCAAACCGCGATCGATGCCTTCCTCGCTACCCCCAACGACGAAACCCTGAAAGCCGCCAAGGCCGCCTGGACCGCCGCACGCGTGCCTTACCTGCAGAGCGAAGTGTTCCGTTTCGGCAACACCATCATCGACGACTGGGAAGGTCAGGTGAACGCCTGGCCACTGGACGAAGGCCTGATCGACTACGTCGACGCCAGCTACGAGCACGCCCTGGGTAACCCGGGTGCCGCCGCCAACATCATCGCCAACACCGAAATTCAGGTCGGCGAAGACAAAGTCGACGTCAAAGACATCACCCCTGAGAAACTCGCCAGCCTGAACGAGCTGGGCGGCTCCGAAGCCAACGTCGCCACCGGCTACCACGCCATCGAATTCCTGCTCTGGGGCCAAGACCTCAACGGCACCGGCCCAGGTGCTGGCGCCCGTCCTGCCTCCGACTATCTGGAAGGCAAAGGCGCAACCGGCGGTCACAACGAGCGCCGCCGTGCTTACCTCAAGGCCGTGACCCAACTGCTGGTCAACGACCTGGAAGAAATGGTCGGCAACTGGAAGCCAAACGTTGCCGACAACTACCGCGCCACCCTGGAAGCAGAGCCAGTTACCGACGGCCTGCGCAAAATGCTGTTCGGCATGGGTAGCCTGTCGCTGGGCGAACTGGCCGGCGAGCGCATGAAGGTTTCCCTGGAGGCCAACTCGCCTGAAGACGAGCAGGATTGCTTCAGCGACAACACCCACAACTCGCACTTCTACGACGCCAAGGGCATCCGCAACGTCTACCTGGGCGAATACACCCGCGCTGATGGCAGCAAGCTGACTGGCCCAAGCCTGTCGTCGCTGGTCGCCAAGGTCGATCCGGCCACCGACACTACCCTCAAGGCCGACCTTGAAGCCACCGAAGCGAAGATCCAGGTCATGGTCGACCACGCTGCCAAAGGTGAGCACTACGACCAACTGATTGCCGCCGACAACGCTGCCGGCAACCAGATCGTCCGCGACGCCATCGCCGCCCTGGTCAAGCAGACCGGCGCCATCGAGCAAGCCGCTGGCAAGCTGGGTATCGCCAACCTGAACCCGGACACCGCTGATCACGAGTTCTGATCCCGCGTCTGACTAAGCGAACGCCCGGTCTTTGTACCGGGCGTTCTGCTTTATTGCCGGTGAAACCTTGCCCGCTGAACAGCGCGCCAGCCAAGGGTCATCCTCATGCCTCCCCCAGGCTCAAAGAGGAAGATCAATGCAGCAGATACTGGATGTATGGGGTGAAGGCCGAATCACTGACACGTCGACCAAGCCTGCAGTCGTTACAGGGTTCACCCACGCCTACAACCTCAACAAAATCGGCCAGCACATTTCCAATGGTCCCCACACCGGCCGGCCCATTCCCCACCTACTGCCGGTGACCGAATACGATAATCCGGTGTTTCCCGTCGATAGCCGATCGGTACCGCACATCACCTTGATGGGCGCACCGATCACCACCGGCACGGCCAAGGAGATGTGTCGGGTGCTGTCGTTGCCCGGCACGATTTACCTCTATGACCCCAATGATTTCGATCGCCGGACTTTCGAAGCGGTTGCCAGCGAGCACCGCATTACCTTGCACGGACGCTTCAAACCGTCGGAACTGCAACCACCGTTCAACGAAATCTCACTGCAGGCCGTGTATGTCTACATGAGCCCGCGCGTGCCGCTGGACAAACCTCAGCTCAACGCCTGAACGCCTACCTTCAAGGAAGAACACCATGGCTAGCGTTACCTACCTCAAATCGATCGCCAACAACACGCCCTACACCCTGACGCTGATTAATGGCGAGAACTCCAGCTACATGTTCGCCATCGGCGCACAAAGCGCGTGGAACGGCTCAATGGCCGTGCCCTGGGTCGGCAAAACCGATGAAAACTACAAGGCCCTGCAACTGATCCTCGGGCCGCGCTCGGAAACCAGGATCTGGCTGTTTCAGGATTATTGGCTGCCGGCCCACAAGGACGCGGTCAAATACATCACCGCCACCGAGATGGATTACGCTGGCACAACCAATGAGGTACCTGGCACTAACCGCGGCGGCGGTAACAAAAACCTGATCATCAACCTGGTCAATCGGGATTTCAGCCTGATCATGGCTTGAGACAGACCGGGAACTGCCGACGATTTCATCTAGCGAACGCAAATCCCTCTTATTCCAGAATCCTGAGCCTGCTAAGCTTGCACGCCGGTTTTTTGCTCAAGCTCAGGATTCTTGATGTCTTCGTTGCTGCTCCGTCTCAGCCCGCTGGTTTTGACCATGACCCTGGTCGCCTGTGATGACGCCCCGCGTTTCACCCAGGCAGAACCCGGCGAAGCCTTGGGCGGCGGCAAGACAACGGTGAACAAGCGCGACCAGAACGCCTACTCCATGCCTTCGGCCAACCTCGCGCCAAGCCGGCGCCTGGACTTCAGCGTCGGCAACAGTTTCTTTCGCAACCCGTGGGTGATCGCACCGTCGACCACCACTGCCCGTGACGGCCTGGGCCCGCTGTTCAACGCCAACGCCTGCCAGAACTGCCATATCAAGGATGGCCGCGGTCACCCGCCCGGCCCCAATGCGCGTCATGCAGTGTCAATGCTGGTGCGCCTGTCGATTCCCGACCAGCCACAGTACGCCAAGGTCATCGAGCAGCTGGGGATCGTGCCCGAGCCAGTCTATGGCGGGCAGTTCCAGGACATGGCCGTACCTGGCGTCGCCCCGGAAGGCAAAGTGCGGGTCGAGTACACCCCGGTGCCAGTAACCTTCAAGGACGGCACCCAGGTCGAGCTGCGCCAGCCAACGCTGCAAATCAGTCAGCTGGGCTATGGCCCGATGCATCCCGATACGCGCTTTTCCGCCCGTGTTGCCCCGCCGATGATCGGCCTGGGCCTGCTTGAAGCCATACCCGAGTCGGCAATTCTGGCCAACGCCGACCCTGACGACCGCAACGGCGACGGCATCCGTGGCCGGCCCAATCAGGTCTGGGACGACGCTCTGGGCAAAACCGTCTTGGGCCGCTTCGGCTGGAAAGCCGGGCAACCGAACATCAACCAGCAGAACGTCCATGCGTTTTCCGGCGACATGGGCCTGACCACCAGCCTGCGGCCGATGGACGACTGTACGCCGGCACAAGTCGACTGCCTCAACGCGCCAAACGGCAACGGCGCCAATGGCGAGCAGGAAGTCAGCGACAATATTGCCCGCCTGGTGCTGTTCTACACCCGCAACCTGGCGGTACCGATCCGTCAGGATGTCGACTCGCCACAAGTACTGGCCGGCAAGAACCTGTTTCACCAGGCCGGTTGCCAGAGCTGCCATACCCCAAGCTTCACCACCGCAGCCACCGCCGCTGAACCGGAGCTGGCCAACCAGTTGATCCGCCCTTACAGCGACCTGCTGTTGCATGACATGGGCCCGGGCCTGGCGGATAACCGCACCGAGTTCAAAGCCAGTGGCCAGGACTGGCGCACGCCACCGCTGTGGGGCATCGGCCTGACCCAGACGGTCAATGCCCAAGCCGGATTCCTTCACGATGGCCGTGCCCGCAATCTTCTCGAAGCCGTGCTGTGGCACGCTGGCGAGGCGGAAACGGCCAAGCAACATGTTTTGACCTTCAATGCCGACCAACGCGCTGCGTTGCTGGCGTTTCTGAATTCACTCTAAGAGAGAGGAGCCGGGCATGTTCCGTCCCAAACTGTTGTTCACCAGCCTTGCCGCCCTCGCCCTGGGCGCCTGTTCGCCACAAGATCCACAGGCTGTTACCTCCGCTGCCATTGCCAAGCAGGTGATCCTGCCCACCTACAGCCGCTGGGTCGAAGCCGACCGCCAGCTGGCCGTCAGCGCCCTGGCCTACTGCGAAGGCAAGGCTGAGCTGGCAACCGCCCGCGCCGACTTCCTCCACGCGCAAAAAGCCTGGGCTGAGCTGCAGCCCCTGCTGATCGGCCCGCTGGCTGAAGGCAACCGCGCCTGGCAGGTGCAGTTCTGGCCCGACAAGAAGAACCTGGTGGGCCGTCAGGTTGAGCAACTGGTCAATGGCGACAAGCCCATCGATGCCGCCAGCCTGGGCAAATCCAGCGTTGTGGTGCGTGGCCTCTCCGCCTACGAATACATCCTCTTCGACAGCAAGCCAGACGTCGCCAGCGCCGAACAGAAGGCCCGTTACTGCCCGCTGCTGGTGGCCATCGGCGAACACCAGAAAGCCCTGGCCGAAGACATCCTCAAAGGCTGGAACAGCACCGACGGCATGCTGGCGCAACTGACCAAATTCCCCAACCAGCGCTATGCCGACTCCCACGAAGCGATCGCCGATTTGCTGCGTGCCCAGGTAACGGCCCTCGATACCCTGAAGAAAAAGCTGGGTGCACCCATGGGTCGCCTGAGCAAGGGCATTCCACAGCCGCTGCAAGCTGAAGCCTGGCGCAGCCAGTCCTCGCTCAAGAGCCTGGAAGCCAGCCTGACCGCCGCACAAGCCGTTTGGGTGGGTGTCGATAACCAGGGCCTGCGTGGCCTGCTGGGCAAGGATCAGAAGGCCCTGGCCGACAAGATCGATGCTGCCTACGCCAACGCCCTCAAACTGCTAAACGCCAATCAGCAGCCGCTGGGTGAACTGCTGGACGACGAAACCGGCCGTCAGCGCCTGAACGACATCTACGACAGCCTCAACGCCGTCCACCGCCTGCACGAAGGCGAACTGGCCAAGGCGCTGGGCATTCAGCTGGGCTTCAATGCCAACGACGGTGACTGATCATGTTGCGACGCCAGGCTCTCAAACTCGGTAGCGTTCTGCTCAGCGCCCTCACGTTGGGCGGCTGGACGCTGTTTCGCGGCAAAAACGGCAGCCCGTTGCTGCTGTCGGCCCGCGACGATAGCGACGGCAAACACTATGCCGTCGGCTATCGTCTGGACGGCACCCAGGTGTTCGCCACCGAAGTTGCCCAGCGTTGCCATGACATCATCAACCACCCAGAGCAGCCAATTGCCCTGTTCGTCGCTCGCCGCCCTGGCACCGAGAGCTACCTGATCGACCTGCGCGATGGCCGCTTGATCCAGACCCTCGCCTCGCAGCCGAACCGGCATTTCTATGGCCATGCGGTGATCCACAAGAGCGGTGAATGGCTGTACGCCACCGAGAACGACACCACAGATCCCGGTCGTGGTGTGTTGGGGGTCTACCGCTTCGAGGGTGAGCGCCTGAGCCATAGTGGTGAAATTTCCACCCACGGTATCGGCCCGCATCAGGTGTCGTGGATGCCCGATGGCGAAACCCTGGTGGTGGCCAACGGGGGTATTCGTACCGAAGCCGAAAGCCGGGTGGAAATGAACCTCGACGCCATGCAGCCAAGCCTGGTGCTGATGCAGCGTGACGGTACGCTGATCAGCAAGGAGGTGTTGGCGCAACAAATGAACAGCGTGCGCCACCTGGCGATCGCCAGCGACGGCACCATCGTCGCCGGTCAACAGTTCATGGGATCGGGCGATGAAACCGCCGAGCTGTTGGCGATCAAGCGGCCTGGGCAAGCCTTCCAGGCCTTCCCGGTGCCCGAGCAGCAGTTGCAGTCTATGGCCAACTACACCGCCAGCGTGGCCATTCATAACGAACTGCGCCTGGTTGCCCTGACGGCACCACGGGCCAATCGCCTGTTCATCTGGGACCTGGACACCGCGCAAATACGCGTCGATGCACCAATGCCCGATTGCGCTGGCGTGGGCGCGGTGGCCGATGGCTTTGTCGTCACCTCCGGTCAGGGCCGTTGCCGGCTGTACGATTGCCGCAAGACTGAATTGATCGGCCAGCCGCTGCAGCTGCCTTCCGGGCTTTGGGACAATCACCTGCACTTGGCCTGACATCTGTGGCCCCGTTGATTGCGTTTCGTCAGTTGCAACGTATCGCGGGGCAAGCCCGCTCCCACAGGTCAGTTGCAACGCATCGCGGGGCAAGCCCGCTCCCACAAGTCAGTTGCAGCGCATCGCGGGGCAAGCCCGTTCCTACCAAATACCTGGGAACACAGGCTTCCCTGCCCCGGTCAAACGAGTAATATTCGGCTACAGCGCATGTGGGCAGGATCGCCCGTCGTCGTGCGCGTCAAACAATAAATCGTATCCAAGGAACTGGACTATGCTGCGCCGCCGCATGCTGATCATGTTAGGTGTTGTTGTGCTGCTGGTGTTGATACTGGGGGGCTACAAGGCCTTCTCCATCTATCAGCAGGTGCAGATGTTCTCGGCTCCGAAACCACCGATCAGTGTGGCGGCGACCGAGTCCAGCGAACGCGCCTGGCAAAATCGCCTGCCCGCCGTCGGTAGCCTCACGGCGTTTCAAGGTGTCGACCTGAGCCTGGAAACCGCTGGCACAGTCAAGGCGCTGCAGTTTGAGTCCGGGCAGAAAGTCAGCAAAGGCCAGCCGCTGTTGCAACTGGACAGTGATGTCGAGACCGCACTGCTAGGCACGGCCATGGCCGACCTGGGCCTGGCGCAGGTGGATTTCAATCGCGGCAGCCAACTGGTCGGCAGCCAGGCCATTTCGCGCGGCGAGTACGACCGCCTCAACGCGCAGTACAAACGCAGCAAGGCAGTCGTCGATCAGCTCAAGGCCGCCCTGGCCAAGAAAAGCATCAGCGCGCCCTTCAGTGGCACCATCGGCATCCGCCAGGTCGATATCGGCGACTACCTGGCCAGCGGCACAGTGATCGCGACCCTGCAAGACCTGAGCAGCCTGTATGTCGATTTCTTTGTCGCCGAACAGGCGATTCCCAAGCTGAACATTGGCCAGCAAGTGCTGGTCACCGTCGCGGCGTATCCGCAGCAAACCTTCCCCGGCACCATCAGCGCCATCAACCCCAAGGTTGAAGACAGCACCCGTAACGTGCGCGTGCGCGCCACCCTGGCCAACCCTGAAGGCAAGCTGCTGCCGGGCATGTTCAGCAGTTTGCAGGTGCTGCTGCCAGATCCCAAGCCACAGGTGGTGGTACCGGAAAGTGCCGTGACCTACACCCTCTACGGCAACTCGGTGTACGTGGTAGTACCGAAAAAAGCCGAAGACGGCCAGGTGCAGAATAATCCTCAAGGTCAGCCGGAGCTGATCGCCGAGCGCCGATTTGTCGAGACCGGCGAGCGCCGTGACGGCCTGGTGGTGATTCACAAAGGCCTGCAAGCGGGCGAGAAGGTGGTAACTGCCGGCCAGTTGAAACTGACCCAGGGTGCGTCGATCACCATCAGCCCGGACAAAACCCAGGCCCCATCGAGCAACCAGCAGTCGCGCGCCAACTGACCGAGGATGCATCATGGCTTTTACCGACCCGTTCATCCGTCGTCCGGTGCTGGCAAGCGTCGTCAGTCTGTTGATTGTGCTGCTGGGCTTCCAGGCCTGGAGCAAATTGCCCATCCGCCAGTACCCACAGATGGAAAACGCCCTGATCACGGTGACCACCGCCTACCCCGGTGCCAACGCCGAAACCATCCAGGGCTATATCACCCAGCCGATGCAGCAAAGCCTGGCCAGTGCCGAAGGCATCGACTACATGACTTCGGTGAGTCGCCAGAACTTCTCAGTGATTTCCATCTATGCGCGGATCGGCGCCGACAGCGACCGTTTGTTCACTGAGCTGCTGGCCAAGGCCAACGAGGTGAAAAACAAACTGCCACAAGACGCCGAAGACCCGGTACTGAGCAAGGAAGCCGCCGATGCCTCGGCGCTGATGTACATCAGCTTCTTCAGCAGCGAGCTGAGCAATCCGCAGATCACCGACTACCTGTCGCGGGTGATCCAGCCCAAGCTGGCCACCCTGCCGGGCATGGCCGAGGCGGAAATCCTCGGCAACCAGCTGTTTGCCATGCGCCTGTGGATCGACCCGGTGAAACTCGCCGGTTACGGCCTCAGCGCCAATGAAGTGACCGATGCCGTGCGCCGCTACAACTTCCTCTCGGCTGCCGGTGAGGTCAAAGGCGAATACATTGTCACCAGTATCAACGCCACTACTGAGCTGAAAACCGCCGAGGCGTTCGCCAACATCCCGCTGAAAACCAGCGGCGACAGCCGTGTGCTGCTGGGTGACGTGGCACGGGTGGAGATGGGCGCGGAAAACTACGACACCGTCAGTTCCTTCGATGGCACGCCCTCGGTGTACATCGGCATCAAGGCCACGCCGGGCGCCAACCCGCTGGATGTGATCAAGGAGGTGCGCAAGCTGATGCCGGAGCTACAAAGCCAGCTGCCACCCAACCTCAAGGCCTCGATCGCCTACGACGCGACCCTGTTCATCCAGGCGTCGATCGACGAGGTGGTCAAGACCCTGGTCGAAGCAGTACTGATCGTCATCGTCGTGGTGTTCCTGTTCCTCGGCGCCTTGCGCTCCGTGCTGATCCCGGTGATCACCATTCCGCTTTCGATGATCGGCGTGCTGTTCTTCATGCAACTGATGGGCTACTCGCTCAACCTGCTGACCTTGCTGGCGATGGTGCTGGCCATCGGCCTGGTGGTAGACGACGCGATTGTCGTGGTGGAAAACATTCATCGGCACATCGAAGAAGGTAAGACCCCCTTCGAAGCGGCGCTGGAAGGCGCCAGGGAGATCGCCATGCCGGTGGTGTCGATGACCATCACCCTGGCTGCGGTGTATGCGCCTATCGGCTTTCTCGAGGGCCTGACCGGGGCCTTGTTCAAAGAGTTCGCCCTGACCCTGGCCGGTGCGGTGATCATTTCCGGGATCATCGCCCTGACCCTGTCACCGATGATGTGCGCCCTGCTGTTGCGCCACGACGTCAACCCCAGTGGCCTGGCCCACCGCCTCGACCAGATGTTCGAAGGCCTCAAGGTGCGCTACCAGAAGCTGCTGCACGCGACCCTCAACACCCGCCCAGTGGTGCTGGTGTTCGCCGTGATCGTGCTGTGCCTGATCCCGGTGTTCCTGATGTTCACCAAAAACGAACTGGCACCGGATGAAGACCAGGGCGTGATCTTCATGATGGCCACTGCGCCACAACCGACCAACCTCGATTACCTGAACACCTACACCGACGAGTTCATCGATATCTTCAAGGCGTTCCCCGAGTACTACTCCTCGTTCCAGATCAACGGTTTCAACGGGGTGCAGTCGGGTATCGGCGGCTTCTTGCTCAAGCCCTGGAACGAACGCGAGCGCACCCAGATGGAACTACTGCCGCTGGTGCAAAGCAAGCTTGAAAGTATCGCCGGCCTGCAGATTTTCGGCTTCAACTTGCCCTCCTTGCCCGGCACTGGCGAAGGCCTGCCGTTCCAGTTTGTGATCAACACCGCCAACGACTATGAGTCTCTGCTGGAGGTCGCCGAACGGGTCAAGGAACGCGCCCAGGCCTCCGGCAAATTTGCCTTCCTCGACATCGACCTGGCCTTCGACAAACCCGAGGTGGTAGTCGATATCGACCGCGCCAAGGCGGCGCAGATGGGGGTGTCCATGGACGCCCTGGGTGGCACCCTGGCGACCCTGCTCGGGGAGGCAGAAATCAACCGTTTTACCATCGATGGCCGCAGCTACAAGGTGATCGCTCAGGTCGAGCGGCCCTACCGCGATAACCCCGACTGGTTGAGCAACTACTACGTGAAAAACCAACAGGGGCAGATGCTGCCGCTGTCGACACTGATCAGCATCAGCGACCGCGCGCGGCCACGCCAGTTGAACCAGTTCCAGCAATTGAACTCAGCGATCATCCAGGGCTTCCCCATGGTCAGCATGGGCGAAGCGCTGGACACCGTGCGCAACATTGCCCGCGAAGAGGCGCCGCAAGGCTACGCCTTCGACTACGCCGGTGCCGCACGCCAGTTTGTGCAGGAAGGCAGTGCCCTGTGGGTAACGTTCGGCCTGGCGTTGGCGATCATCTTCCTGGTGCTGGCTGCACAGTTCGAAAGTTTCCGCGATCCGCTGGTGATCCTGGTAACCGTCCCACTGTCGATCTGCGGTGCGCTGATACCACTGTTCCTGGGGATTTCCAGCATGAACATCTACACCCAGGTCGGCCTGGTGACACTGATCGGCCTGATCAGCAAGCACGGCATTCTGGTGGTCGAGTTCGCCAATCAGTTGCGTGAGCAGAAAGGCTTGAGCGCCCGTGAGGCGGTAGAAGAAGCGGCGGCGATACGCCTGCGCCCGGTACTGATGACCACGGCGGCGATGGTCTTTGGCATGGTGCCGTTGATTTTCGCCAGTGGCGCTGGGGCAGTAAGCCGTTTTGATATCGGCACGGTGATTGCCACCGGGATGTCGGTGGGCACCCTGTTTACCCTGTTCGTGTTGCCCTGCGTATACACCCTGCTGGCACACAAACACCCAGTAGGAGCGGGCTTGCCCCGCGAAGCGGTGTAACACCCAAACCGCAATCGCGGGGCAAGCCCGCTCCCACCGAGGCGTGTCAGTTTTGCGAACGCAAGCCTTGGCTCATGCCAAACATGAACAGCAACAAGTCGTGATCGGGGCTGACGGGGGTCTGCACCTTCGCCACTCTCGGCAGCGGCGCGCTGTCGCCATGGCTGACCACCACAGGCCCGGGCTCTTCCCAAGCCGCCACAGCAGCCGTAGCCACCCCAAGGGCGGCCAGGAGAAACAAACCTCGAGCTATTTCTAGTTTCATTACGCTAAACCTTTGACAACGCTGCCAAACGCCATTTGGTAAAAATAGAGCAGCTTTCGCCACTCTGCGTCATTGAATGACGAATGGCGGCGCAATTGCTTCAGGTCATTTGCCGCTGCGCGCTGACAGCTGATGCGTCGGCGGCACTTTTCCAGGTCCAGCAATGCCACTTCGGCGCGTGCCTCATCGCCTTCACCGATAACCTTGATAAACACGTGCTTGCCATACAGGCAACCGTGCTGCCAGTGACCGCGGTGCATCCGCGCAAGGTTCTGCGCCAGGTCCTGCAACATACGCTCGTGCAACGCTTCGCTGTAACGCTCGCGTGCGCCGCTGGCGTACCAGTTGTCGCAGTCTTCAAAGCCATCCAGGGCTTCGCTCACCAGCAGGGCGCGCCACTGGTGATCGGCATCGCGTTCGACACCGCAATAGACGATGTGCGGCACCCGCACACCCAATTGCTCAAAACTGTTGATTGCATCGTACTCACGCAACACCGTCGGACGCCCGAACGGGTGCATCAAGCTGCGGTAGATATGGCCAATCTGGCGTTTGGAATACAGCACCTGGCCATTTTCATCGCTCAGCCGCTGTACACCACTTTCGCCGCCCCGTCGCTGGTTAGGCGCCTCGACCCATTCACCCTGCTGCTGCCAGAAATGGTTAAAACTGTTGTTTCCCGCCGTTGTTCCGGAGCGCTCTACCGCCATGCCTTACTACCCCTTACGCAATACGTATACTCGCCACATGGCATAGAACGGTAAAAAGTCCAAACGTTCCTGAATTCGGAAGCCTGCTGCCTGAAACTCTTCTTCAACCGTAGCAACCGGTAACACAAAACGGTTCTGATAGCTGGGTTTACCCGTTTCTGCGTAGCGGCGTTGCTCGAGTTTCTGACGACGCCAAGCTTTGAAATTGCCATCGACCCACAACGACAGAATCACGCTGTCGCGGGTAACACGTTGAAATTCCGAGAGAATTGTTTTCCGATGCTCGGCCTCACCAATGTGGTGCATCAGCCGCATGCAGAAAATGCTATCGACTGAGTTGTCCGGCAAGTCGATGGCGAACGCTGAAGTTTGCAAAGTCCGTACCCGTTCCACGATATGGGCAGGTTGCGACTTGGTGGCGGTCTCCAGCATCGCTTCAGAGTTGTCCGCGCCAATGATTACCCGATTTGGCTTTTCTGCCAGCATCGGCCAGAAACGACCGGCGCCACACGGCAGGTCGAGCACCAGGCCAGGCTCTCCGGCCAGGGCCAGGGCACGGCGGGCCAGTTGTTCATCACGTTGGTGGGACAAACGCCGAGCCAGGCCGTCTTGATGCTTGAGAAAGTAGTCTTGCGCGTGCTGCTGGTCGTACTTCTCGGAAAATTCAAGCTTGATGGGGCTACGCATGGTGCATCTCCTGACTCCAATTCGCCCACCTTAGGCGGGCAAGCGTTGTCGTCAGGTCATGCGGATGTGAAAAAATTGTGAGCACGCATGAGAAAAGTTACAAGAAGTGACCATGCGTGAGGGGCGTTGCCCCCTCATTCCGCGTCGAGCAAACACTCTGGTGCACGGCTCAGATCAACGTGAAAACGACAGCCATTGGGCACCATGGCCGACAGCTGCACCGTCCAGCCCTGGTCGTCGCAAATACGCTGCACCAGCGACAGGCCCAGGCCCAGGCCTTCACCACGGCGCTCATCGCCACGCACAAATGGGCGGAACATCGCCTCGCGCTGCTCCTCCGGGATCCCTACGCCACTGTCTTCGACGGTGAAGCCATTGGTATCCAGTGTCAGACGGATAAAGCCGTAATCGGTGTAATGGGCGGCGTTACGTAACAAGTTGCCCATCACCGCCTGCAGGAAAGTGGCGTTAAACAGGGTCGAGGGAAAGACCTTGCAGTCGTAGATCAGCGACAGACCTTTCTGCTCAATGGTGTCTCGCCATACGCCAATCAGATCATCAGCCACTTCCTTGAGGGTGGCGCGCGATGCCACGGCACCCACATCTCGCTGAGCGCGGGCGAGCATCAGGAAGGTTTTCACCAGCTCCTGCATCTCCTCCGTGGCCCTGGCGATCCGCTCGATCTGCGAGCGGGCACGCGGGTCGATGTTGGGGTTGACCATCAGCAACTCACAGGAACTGGCCAACACCATCAACGGTGTACGCAGTTCGTGACTCACATCACTGGTGAACAGGCGCTCACGCGTCAAGGCATCGCGCAGACGTCCCAGGGTGTCGTCAAACGCCATGGCCAGCTGGCCAACTTCGTCGGCGGCATAGTCGGGTGCCAGCGGCGGCGCCAGGCCCAGTAGCTGATCGCGATGACGCACCTGATGGGCCAGACGGATCACCGGTGCCATCACCTTGCGCGCCAATACCCAACCTAGAAACACTGCCAGGGCCAGGCTGAGCACAAAGCCCACCACGACCACGGCAAACAGCACGCGCTCACGTTCTTCGAAATCGCTCTGATCCTGCAGCAAGACGTAATGCCGGCCGTCCACCACCTCGACCATGGCGTGATAAGACAACTGCTCACGAAACACTTCGTGAAAACCCGGCGTCAGGTGACGCAGGTCTTTGGGCATATCGAACTCGCCGCGCCCGCCGCTGTAGTAGAACAATTGATCCGGCCGCGGCCGGTGGCTCCAGTCGCTGACGCTGTCCATGCGCAGCAAGCGTTGCAAGTCACCGCCCAGCACCGCCGAAATCAGGCGTTCTTCAACCAGATGCACCGTAGCCACGATGCCAAAGGCGAATGCGCCGGCCACCAGCGCACTCATCAGTGCGAAGGCAATGATGATCCGCTGGGCAAGGCTTTGCTTAAACTCCATCACGGCCCTCGGCAAGGCGGTAACCCACGCCATGGACGGTATGCAGCAACGGCTTCTCAAATGGCTTGTCGATCACCTGACGCAACTGGTGGACGTGACTGCGCAGGCTGTCGCTGTCTGGGCAATCGTCGCCCCACAGCGCTTCCTCCAGCACCTCACGGCGCAATACGTGAGGGCTTTTCTGCATGAGCACCGCCAGCAACTTCAAGCCCACCGGGTTGAGCTTGAGCAGTTTGCCTTCGCGGGTTACCTCAAGCGTGTCGAGGTCATACACCAGATCGCTGACTTGCAGCGTGCGTCGACCGCCACCCTGGGCACGCCGCAGTACCGCTTCAATACGCGCAGCCAGCTCCGACAAGGCAAAGGGCTTGAGCAAGTAGTCATCAGCGCCAGAACGAAAGCCCTGCAGGCGGTCGTCGAGTTGATCGCGGGCGGTGAGCATGATCACTGGAGTGTCACGTCGCGCGTCCTCGCGTAAACGTTTGCATAACGTGTAGCCATCGATACCCGGCAACATGATGTCGAGTACGATCAGGTCATAGTGTTCGGTGGCGGCCAGGTGTAAACCCGACAAGCCGTCCTGGGCGCAGTCTACGGTGTAGCCTTTAAGGCCCAGGTAGTCGGCGAGGTTGGCCAGAATATCGCGGTTGTCTTCAACCAAAAGAATGCGCATGTGGGGTTCTCCCGTCCGGGGCATTTGCCTGCTTGGCAGGCGCAGCTTAAGGCCAACAGCCACGCTCGGCTAGGGCGGCGCAACTTTAATGCTGGCTGACGTTTTTTTCACTTAGTCTTCACAGACAGGTTATAGCGACTCCCCGAGAATTGCCGGTCGGGACTGCCCCTTTGACCTGCCTGGACCTACCATGCCGCTATCTGCCCCTTCTCGCCCGCTCAACCTGTGGATTGCCCTCGGCATCCCTGTGGTTACCGCACTGCTGCTAATCCTGCTGGAACTGACCTCACTGGATATGGACCTGGCCAACCTGGCCTTCGACCCGGTTGCCGGGCAGTTCATAGGTCGGCACAGCTACTTCCTGGAAGACATTCTGCATGACCGTGCCAAACAAGCGGTTATTGTCTTGGCCCTGGGTGCCATTGTCGCCTTCATCGGCAGTTTCTTCTGGCAGCCTCTGAAAGGCTGGCGGCGCGAACTGGGCTATCTGGTGCTGGCCATGGGGCTGTCGACCAGTTTTGTTACGCCAGTAAAAGCGGTGACTGCGGTGCAGTGCCCGTGGAGCCTCAAAGAATTTGGTGGCAAGGAAACCTACAGCGAATTGCTCAGCCCTCGGCCAGCCACTGAGAAGCCTGGGCGGTGCTGGCCGGGCGGTCATGCAGCGACTGGGTTTACCTTGTTTGCGCTGTTCTTCGCCCTGCGCGACCGACGCCCGCGACTGGCCCGCGCCGCGCTGCTGTTCGCCTTTGGCCTAGGCACCGTGTTTTCGATTGGGCGCATGCTGCAAGGCGCGCACTTCTTCTCGCACAACGTGTGGACTGCGGTGTTTTGCTGGCTGATCAGCCTGGGTTGCTATTACTGGGTGCTGTACCGCAAACCTGTCGAGGCGGCTCAGTGGGAACGGGAAAATCGGGTCGCTGCACCGCCGCGCCTACAATAGGCACCAAAAAGCTCATCGCGGGTTGCTGTAGGAGCGGGCTTGCCCCGCGATCTGGCCCGATACAGCAAATCGCGGGGCAAGCCCGCTCCCACCGGTAGGGCCGGATGTAGGCGCCAGCCCAGCCCCCAAGCCAAAGCCAAAGCCAATCCTTCCCCGGCAACCCGTGAAAAACCCAAAAAAAAGCCCCGCATATAGCGGGGCTTTTTCTCAAGCGGGTAAGGCTGGCTTACATCATGCCGCCCATGCCGCCCATACCACCCATGCCGCCCATGTCTGGCATGCCGCCGCCAGCAGAAGCTTCAACCGGAGCATCAGCAACCATGGCTTCGGTAGTGATCATCAGACCACCGATCGAAGCAGCAGCTTGCAGGGCCGAACGGGTTACTTTGGCTGGGTCGAGGATACCCATTTCGATCATGTCGCCGTACTGGCCAGTAGCAGCGTTGTAACCGAAGTTGCCCGAACCTTGCTTGACCTTGTCGACCACTACGCTTGGCTCATCGCCGGCGTTGGCAACGATCTGACGCAGAGGTGCTTCAACAGCACGGCGCAGCAGTTGGATACCAACGTTCTGGTCTTCGTTGTCGCCTTTGAGCTCGGCAATCGCTTGCAGCGAGCGAACCAGGGCAACACCACCGCCAGGCACCACGCCTTCTTCAACGGCTGCACGGGTAGCGTGCAGAGCGTCTTCAACGCGGGCTTTCTTCTCTTTCATTTCAACTTCGGTGCCAGCACCGACCTTAATCACGGCAACACCGCCAGCCAGTTTGGCCAGACGCTCTTGCAGTTTTTCACGGTCGTAGTCCGAAGAGGTTTCTTCGATCTGGGCACGGATCTGCTTGACGCGTGCTTCGATGTCAACTTCCTGGCCAGCACCATCGATGATGGTGGTGTTTTCTTTCGACAGGGTTACGCGCTTGGCGTTGCCCAGGTGCTCCAGAGTCGCGGACTCCAGGCTCAGGCCGATTTCTTCGGAGATGACGGTACCGCCGGTCAGGACGGCGATGTCCTGCAGCATGGCTTTACGGCGGTCGCCGAAGCCTGGTGCCTTGACCGCAGCAACTTTAACGATGCCGCGCATGTTGTTGACGACCAGGGTAGCCAGCGCTTCGCCTTCAACGTCTTCAGCAACGATCAGCAGTGGACGGCCGGCCTTGGCAACGGCTTCCAGAACTGGCAGCAGTTCGCGGATGTTGGAGATTTTCTTGTCAACCAGCAGCAGCAGCGGGCCTTCCAGCTCGGCAACCATGGTGTCTGGCTTGTTGACGAAGTAAGGGGACAGGTAGCCACGGTCGAACTGCATGCCTTCTACAACCGACAGTTCGTTTTCCAGGCCCGAGCCTTCTTCAACGGTGATCACGCCTTCTTTACCGACTTTTTCCATGGCTTCGGCGATGATGTCACCGATGGAGTTGTCGGAGTTGGCCGAGATGGTACCCACCTGAGCGATGGCCTTGGAGTCGGCGCATGGCTTGGACAGGGCTTGCAGCTCTTTGACGATGGCAACAGTGGCCTTGTCGATGCCGCGCTTGAGGTCCATCGGGTTCATGCCGGCAGCAACGGCTTTCAGGCCTTCGCTAACGATGGCTTGAGCCAGAACGGTGGCGGTGGTGGTGCCGTCACCGGCTTCGTCGTTGGCCTTCGAGGCAACGTCTTTGAGCAGCTGGGCGCCCATGTTTTCGAAGGCGTCTTTGAGTTCGATTTCTTTGGCAACCGAAACACCGTCTTTGGTGATGGTCGGAGCGCCGAAGCTCTTGGCCAGAACAACGTTACGGCCTTTCGGGCCGAGGGTCGCTTTTACAGCGTCAGCCAGAACGTTGACACCAACGAGCATTTTCTTGCGGGCGGAATCGCCGAATTTTACGTCTTTAGCAGCCATGATCGTTTAATCCTTGAATACTTTGGAGTAACGGGAAACCAGCAGAATCAGCCTTCGATAACGGCGAGAATTTCGTTCTCAGCCATTACCAGCAAGTCTTCGCCGTCAACTTTCACAGTGTTGCTGCCCGAGTAAGGGCCGAAAACCACCTTGTCACCCACTTTCACGGCCAGCGCACGCACTTCACCGTTGTCCAGGATGCGACCGGTACCTACAGCGACGATTTCGCCACGGTTAGGTTTTTCAGCAGCCGAACCTGGCAGCACGATACCGCCAGCGGTTTTCGATTCTTCTTCGCTGCGGCGGATAACGACGCGGTCATGCAGAGGACGAAGCTTCATTGTCGATCTCTCCTAATTGTGGTTTTCATCGGCCGGTATCGACACCGGCAGGTTGATGCTTGCGGCGTAGCCGCTCGTAGCTCGCAATGCGAACCACGCATGTAATGTCCGGGGCATTCCCACGGAAACCTTGCGGTAACCCCTACATAGGGTCGCCAAGATCAATTACAAGGCTTGCTGATGAAAATTTTTAGCGATCGTGTCGCATAACGCACAACGGCCCCTTTCGGGACCGTTGTGGTGAGCGTTGCGGTGCTTACAGATCCCGCGGATCACGGGTGGGACGCGAGTCGCGATGTTCGTACTCACCCTCGATGACGTTGGGCTGACGCGGCGAGCTGCCAGGGTTGCCCGGACGCGCCATGAACGGATCATCGCTGAAGGCGCGCTGGCGCATGGCCTGGGCCTCGGCGCGTTCGCGCATCTTGCGCCCGACCAGACGGCGGGTGAACGGCAACAGGCAGATCAGGCCGATCACGTCGCTGATAAAACCTGGCAGCAGCAGCAAACCACCGCCAAGCGCCAGCATCAGGCCCTGGAACATGTCTTCAGCAGGCAGTTCACCGCGCTGCAAGCTCTCGCGGGCACGCAGCGCAGTGGCCAGGCCGGCCACCCGTACGACCAGCACACCCAGGGCGGAGCCGGCGATGATCAGCAGCAGCGCCGGAAAGAAGCCGATCGCGGTGCTGACCTTGAAGAACACATACAACTCCAGCACCGGAAAAATCAGAAACAGCAATAGAAAAGCACGCATCAATGGATCCTCTACGCAAGTAGCCCTTGCAGTAGACCTTTAATGGTTGCGCTCAAGCGCTATTTCAACCCTGAGCGCTTTCACGCGCCGGCCATTGATCGGCGCGCGCCAGAAAAACCAGGGCTTCGCGCACTTGTATCGGCGTGTTGCAAGGCACTGCAAACGGCAGCCAGTGTACGCCCTGACCGATGCGCAGGTGCATGCCTTCGCTGTCGATCCCGACCATCTGCGCCGTGCCTTGCGGCAGGCCGCTGAGCTGGACGTAATGGGCAATGGCGTTGGCATGATCGCTGTTCATGTGCTCGATCATGCTCAGCTCGGCTTTACCGGCAAATGGATTGGCCAGGCTCAGGTGATCAACCCAGTGGATCGCGCCGAAGCCACCGATGTAGCGATGGCGCACCGGTTTGAGTACCCAGAAGTCGAAATCATGGGCCTTATGGTAATTGCTCGACTCCGGGAAGTAGCGGTAGTAACGCTCGGCTGCGGCTTCGATCTGGGCCGGCTCATCGAGCTTTTGCGCGTTGGCCAGGACGGTCAGGCGACCCACGGCCTGTACGTCTTCAGCATCGCGCTCGCCTACCAGCAAGGAGCATTTGGGGTCTTTTTGCAGATTGTGGGTGTGCTGGGCAATGCGGCTGATCAGAATCAGCGGATTGCCTTCGGCATCCAGGCAGTACGGCACTACCGAGCCAAAGGGGAAGCCTGGCATCGACTTGGAATGCGTAGACAGCACTCCACGGTATTCCTTGAGCAGCAGCTCGCGGGCCTGTTGTGCGACTTTAGCGCTCACGGTGTGACTCCCGACTCGATAATGTTCTGAGGGCTGGCCGGAGGTGAGCTCCGGCCCTATGCAGCACCGTCAAAATAATCATTATCGGCGTCGGTTGCCAGAAGACTTACCACGTCACGCCGAAGCCTGCGGTGTAGCGGGTTTTGTCCAGGTCGCTGTCGCGGGTACCGCTGATCACATCTTTTTCCGCTTTGAGGTTCAGCGACGCCCACTCGGTGACTTTGTAACGCAAGCCGACTTCGGCATCCAGCGCATAGTTGGCCACGCCATCGAGCGGCTTGCCGACTTCGCCACTGGTGAACAGCTCGACGCGCTTGCCGATCAGGTAGCGGTTGTAGTCCCACTTCATGGCCAGGGAGTAGAAATTGTCTTTGCCACCGTCGGCGTATTCATAGTCGGTACGGTTGACCAGCGAACCGAGGGAGAAGGCCCCCAGCTCATCGTCCCAGAACTGATAACCCGGGCCGGTACCCACGGTACGTTGGCGTGCCAGGTCTTCAATATGATCACGCTTGTACTCAAGGCGCCCTTGCCAGAACCACTTCTCGGTAAGGAAGCGGTCCAGCGCATATTCCGCGCTCCAGTTGTTGGTGGTGGTCAGGTCGTCTTTGCTTTCGCGGTTGTACTCGCCTTCGGCCTGATGGCGCCAGCGCCCGTGGCGTGCAATGGTCTTGAAGTCGATGTCATAGTCATCGCTGTCGGACTCGGCGCGTTTGTAGTCCATGGCCACATCGACGTTACCCTTCCACGACAGGTCTTCGATCACCGGCTTAGGCTTCATGATTTGCTGGATGCTCGCCAGTTCGACGGTTTTCGGCGCCTCGCCGTTGGCCAGGATCACCTTGCCATCTTCGGCAGCACTGAGCGATTTGGCTTTCTCGCCGGTGTAGGCATCCTGCTTGACCAGCAGTTCCTGATCGCTTTCCAGGGTCTTGACCTGCTTCCAGTCCAGGGCAATGGAGCCACCGTATTCGGTCTTGAGCAACAGCTTGCCGCCGTCAAACACGGTGATCTTGCCGCTGAGCCGATCGCCGTTTTTCATCCATACGGTATCTGCAACAGCCGCAGAGCAAGCGGAAACTAAGGCAAGGCACAACAAAACTCTGGAAAACATAAGCAAATGCGGACTCTGGTTTGCAAAAAAGTCGGGCATTATCCAGATACCCGCTCGTAGAGCAAGGACTGACCCAGCTCAGGCCAATGAGTTCAATTCCTGTTTGTAACCCGATCACACCGACTTCACTGCAAATACCTGCGAGGCCGCGATGACAGTGCCCCCTGGCGATCCGACGGAACACGCCCAAGCCCGACGAATGGCGCTTTATCTGGTGCTTGGCCAAGTGCCCGCTGGCAAGGTCGTCGCCTACGGCCAGCTTGCCGAACTGGCCGGGCTGGGCCGCGCCGCGCGCTGGGTAGGGCGTATCCTGAGCCAGTTGCCCGCAGACACCCAACTCCCCTGGCATCGGGTGTTAGGCGCTGGTGGGCGTTTGAGCCTGGCGCTGGGCACGCCGTCAGGCGACGAACAACGTGCACGCTTACGGGCAGAAGGCATCACCGTGCACAATAATCGTGTGGATATGTTGCGTCATGGCTGGCGCCCGATGGAGCACAGCGGTTAGAGTGCGCGCTTTGTTTTCGTAAACTTGAGGCAGATGTTGGCCCATGCCCCGTAAAACCTGGCGCGCTGCGCTCGCTGCCTATGCCAGCCCGTCTACCTTGGTGCTGTTGCTGCTCGGCTTTGCGGCCGGCTTGCCCTACATGCTGGTGTTTTCAACCCTGTCGGTGTGGCTGCGCGAGGCCGGGGTGGCCCGTGAAACCATCGGCTATGCCAGCTTGATCGGTTTGGCCTATGCCTTCAAATGGGTCTGGTCACCGCTGCTCGACCAATGGCGCTTGCCGCTGCTCGGCAAACTGGGTCGACGTCGCTCCTGGCTGGTGCTGTCGCAAGTGCTGGTGGTCATCGGTCTGGTGGGGATGGGCTTTTGTGATCCGCAAAAACATCTGTCCTGGTTGATCGCCCTGGCGGTACTGGTCGCTTTCGCCTCGGCCACTCAAGACATCGCCGTTGACGCCTATCGCCTGGAAATCGCCGACGACCAACGCCAGGCCGCACTGGCCGCCAGCTACATGGCCGGCTATCGGGTTGCCGCGCTGTTAGCCACCGCCGGTGCCCTGTTCTTTGCCGAAGGCTTCGGCTCCACCGGCTTCAGCTACCTGCACAAAGCCTGGACCGGCACCTATGTGCTGTTCGGCGTACTGATGCTGCCCGCAGTCATTACCACCCTGCTCATGCGCGAACCGCCGGTGCCGTTGCGCACCCAGTTGTCCGCCGCCCGTTACGGTTTGGCCCATCAGTTGGTATCGGTGTTCGTGCTGATCATTCTGCTGGTTTCGGTACCTGCGACCTTCACCCAGCTGTACAACACCGACTTCGCCAGCGTGCTGTTCGACGGCGTCAGCCTGCTCGACCTGCTGCTTGAAGACCGCGCGTTCCTGCGTGCGATCCTCTACATCACCCTGACGACACTGTGCCTGTCGTCTCTGGGCCGTCGCGGGTTGGCGCCGGTGCTGACGCCGGTCAACGATTTCATCCTGCGCTACCGCTGGCAGGCATTGCTGCTGCTCGGCCTGATCGCCACCTACCGGATGTCCGATACGGTCATGGGCGTCATGGCCAACGTGTTTTACATCGACCAGGGCTTCACCAAGGACCAGATCGCCAGTGTCAGCAAGATTTTCGGCCTGATCATGACCCTGGTCGGCGCCGGCATGGGCGGCTTGCTGATTGTGCGCTTCGGTATCCTGCCGATCCTGTTCATCGGCGGTGCCGCCTCGGCAGCCACCAACATCCTGTTCCTGATGCTCGCCGACATGGGCCCGAACCTGCAGATGCTGGTGGTGACCATTTCGCTCGACAACTTCAGCTCGGGCCTGGCGACCTCGGCCTTCGTGGCCTACCTGTCGAGCCTGACCAACCTCAAGTTCTCCGCCACCCAATATGCCTTGCTGAGCTCGATCATGCTGCTGTTGCCGCGCCTGATCGGTGGCTACTCAGGGGTGATGGTAGAAAAGTTCGGCTACCACGACTTCTTCCTGATCACCGCCTTGCTCGGCGTGCCGACCCTGATTCTGATCGCCCTGCAGTGGCGCCAGGAGACAGATAAGGGTAAGCAAGAACCTGCCGAAAATCCTGTAGCCGAGCAACGCCCCTGAGCCTGCCTGAGGCCATTGCCGGGATTACCCCGGCATCGCCTCGGCCTGTTCGCTGGACGCCCTGAGAACGACCTGCAGCGGCCACAGCGCCAATACCCCCGCCGCCCCCGCCGCCACCGCAAAGCTCAACAGGCTGTCGCCTGCGCCGAGCACTGCCAGCAGCGCACCGCCCAGGCCCAACAAGGCGATGGTGATCATCCCCAGCATGGCCGATACCAGGCCCTTGCTCTGCTCGCTGGAGAACAGGGTCATGCGGTACAACACCGCATTGGCGATGCCCAGGCCCAGGGCATACACCGACATCCCCGCCACCAGGCTGGCTACGCTGGGCAACAACCAGGTGGCCAGCAGCATGCCCAGAATACCGCTCAGGTACGGCCAAAGCGCACGCCGCACCAAGCCTTTGAGCGAGTAACGGTCGGCGATACGGTTGATGATCAGATTGCCGAGGATCAGGCCACCAAACACCGGCAACTGCCACAAGGCATAGTCCAAAGTGCTCAGGCCTTCATCGTGAATCAGCAGCACCGGCGACAAGCCAATCCAGCCGATCAGCGGCAGACCGACCAGCCCCAGCGCTGCACTGCCAGCAACAAAGCGGCGATTGCTGAGCAATTGGGCATAGCCGGTTAGCAATGCCTTCACGTGAATAGGCTGGAACGCCAGGCGCGAACCGTCACGGCGCTCGACGCCGAGGGTCTCTGGCATAAAGCGGTACAGCGCAAACCACGACAGCACCGCACAGGCGCCGAAGATCACGAACAACCAACGCCACGACACCCACTCCAGCAACAAGGTGCCGACCAATGGGCCGAGCAATGGCGAAAGCAGCGCGATGTTTGCCAACAACGCCATCATGCGTACCGCATCGGCTTCACTGAATGCCTCGTTCAGCGCCGGATAGCTGACCGTCACGACAAAGCCCAGGCCAATACCCTGTAACAGCCGCAGCAGGTTGAACAGTTCAATGCCCTGTACCCAGAAGGCTGCCAGACAGGTGACGCAGAAAATCGCACAGCCCAGCAACAGCAGGGGTCTGCGGCCATAGCGATCCGCCAGCGGGCCGATCAGCCATTGCAGCAGCACACCGCCCAGCAGGTACAGGTTAAGCGCATGGGGAATGTAGGCGGGGCTGGCATTGAGATCAGCGACCACCACCGGCATCGCCGGCATCACCACATCGCTGGCGAGGTAAGTCAGCAGCTCGAACAGCGCCAGGGTCATTGCGAAGCACAAGGCACGCAAGGGTGTGATATTGATCAGAGGGGTAAGCATGGAAAGACCGGACAAACAGAAGTAAGCCAGCCTATATGCCAGAAACACCGGGGGGCAGGTAGCGGGAAGACGTGAACAAGTGTAATCCCCCGGCTGTAGGAGCGGGCTTGCCCCGCGATAGCGGTGTGTCAGCCAACACCGCATCGCGGGGCAAGCCCGCTCCCACAGACCCCTTACACTGCTGCTTCTTGCACCACGCGGATAACCCGCTGCGGGAACGGGATGTCGATCCCCTCTTCCTTCAGACGGTCACGCGCATGCTCGTTGAGCATGAACATCACATCCCAGTAGTCAGCGGTATTGACCCAGATCCGCAACGACAAGGTGATCGAGCTGTCACCCAGCAACGAAACCACCGCCTGAGGCGCCGGATCCTGGTGCACGCGTGGGTCTTTGGCCAGCTCCAGCAACACCTGACGGGCCTTCTGCAGGTCGGCTTCGTAATCAACACCGACATCGAACACCACCTTGCGGGTCGGCTGACGGTTGGTGTTGGTGATGATGCCGTTGGACAGGCTGCCGTTAGGCAGGATCACGGTTTTGTTGTCACCGGTACGCAGCACGGTGTGGAAGATCTGGATGCTGTCCACGGTCCCGGCAACGCCTTGGGCTTCAATCCAGTCACCCAGACGAAACGGACGGAACAACAGGATCAACACGCCACCGGCGAAGTTCGACAGGCTGCCTTGCAGGGCCAGACCAATGGCCAGACCCGCCGCACCGATAGCGGCAACGAACGACGTGGTTTCGATACCAATCATCGAAGCGACGCTGATGACCAGCAGAATCTTCAGAATGATATTGGCCAGGCTGGTGATAAAGCCCTGCAGCGCGCGGTCGGTATTACGCAATGCCACCAGTTTGCCCAGATGGGCGGACACTTTGTTGGTCACCCACCAGCCAATCGCCAGGGTCAGCAATGCCAGCAAAAAGCGGCTGCCGTACTCCATGATCAACGGCAGCCAGGTTTGCGAGGTTTTCACCAGCTGATCGACTTCAGCACTTAAATCCATAATGTTCTCCTGATGCCGAGCGGCAAAAGCTGTATAAATCACGCCGCAATCGTTTCAGCGGCACCAGAGACCTCGGACGCCAAAACGGCGCCAAGGTTCCGAAGTGCATCGATCAGTCGCGGAAGTTGTTGAACTGCAGCGGCATGCCGAATTCCTTGGCGCGCAGTGCAGCGATGGCTTCCTGCAGGTCGTCACGTTTTTTGCCGGTGACCCGTACCTGCTCGCCTTGAATGGCGGCCTGAACCTTGAGCTTGGCTTCTTTGATATGCGCGACGATCTTCTTCGCCAGCTCTTTATCGATGCCTTCTTTAAGGGTGGCTTCCTGCTTCATCACCTTGCCCGATGGGTAGGCATCCTTCACTTCCAGGCACTGAACGTCGATCTTGCGCTTGATCAGGGCCATCTTGAGGATTTCGATCATCGCTTCGAGCTGGAACTCAGCTTCGGCGGTCAGGCCAACCGTCAGCTCTTTCTCTTTGAAATCGAAGCTACCCTTGCCCTTGAGGTCATAACGACGGTCCAGTTCTTTGATCGCGTTGTCTACGGCGTTGGTGACTTCGTGCTTGTCCAGTTCCGATACCACGTCGAACGACGGCATACCTTCTCTCCAAAAAATAAACGCACGCACCTGGCTCTAACGAAAGAGCGCGATGGAGCGCGCAGGGTTTGACGGTTAAAATACCGGCTCATTATAACGGTTGCGAAACGCTGATGAGCAGCACCTGGCATATTCTCGGCGCAGGCAGTCTGGGCAGCCTCTGGGCCTGCCGACTGGCCCGTGCAGGTAAAGCGGTCCGTTTGATCCTGCGAGACACCGCGCGGCTTGAGGCGTACGAGGCCAGCGGCGGGCTGACCCTGATCGAAAAGGGCCAGGCACAACAGCACGCCATTCCGGCCCAAACCGCAGACGACAACACGCCCATTCATCGCTTATTGGTGGCGTGCAAAGCCTACGATGCCGAACAGGCCGTGGCCCAGATAGCGCCTCGCCTGGCCCATGGCGCCGATCTGATTCTGTTACAGAACGGCCTGGGCAGCCAGGATGCGGTGGCCAACCAAGTACCCCACGCCCGCTGCATTTTTGCCTCCAGCACCGAAGGCGCTTTTCGCGAAGCAGACTGGCAGGTCAACTTTGCCGGGCACGGCTTCAACTGGTTGGGCGATCAGGCCAATCCAGCATTGCCCGAATGGCTCGACGATCTGTCTGATGCCGGTATTCCCCATCAGTGGACGCCCGACATCCTCACCCGCCTGTGGCGCAAACTGGCCCTGAACTGCGCGATCAATCCGCTGACCGTGCTGCACGACTGCCGCAACGGTGGCCTGGAGTTGCACCACTGTGAAGTGGCCACGCTGTGCGCCGAACTCACTGAATTGCTGCGATGCTGTGGTCAACCGCAGGCAGCCGAGGGCTTGAGTGAAGAAGTCGAACGCGTGATCAAGGCCACCGCCGCCAACTACTCTTCCATGTATCAGGATGTTCGCCAGGGTCGGCGCACCGAAATCCACTACCTGCTCGGTCACGCCTGCCGCGTCGCCAGCCGCCATGGTCTTGAGCTTGCGCACCTGGAGCGCCTCTATCGGCGCCTGCTTGAGCACCTGAACGCGCGCGGATTGCCCTGCGACTGAACGCAGCGTTACCCTGCCCTCTCACCAACAGACCAGGATCCCGCTTTCACATGACGCTGCGCGAACGCCTGGAGAACCTGCCGGTCGGCCAGAAACTGCTGGCCGCCCTGCTGGTACTGTTGATCACCATTTTGCTGGTGGCCAACCTGACCTTCATCAGCGCCGCCTACTGGATTTCCCAGGAAAGCATGGCGCCACAAGCCCTGCAGACCATCGGTCGGCTGGTGGCCAATCCTGAGCTTTCCAGCAAGGCCGCCGACTCCCCCGAAGCGGCTGACGCCCTGCTCAAAGAGCTCGACAGCTACACCCCGCTGCGTGCAGCGGCCGTGTATGGCAGCGACGGCAAACTGCTCGCGCAGCTGCAACACGGTGAGCAACTGCCCCTGCCCACCCGCTACCGGCACATTGAGAACTGGCGCGTCACCGAGTTTCGCAGCACGCAGTTGACCAAGCTGCCGCGACCGGGCAGCCCTCCCGGCTACCTGCTGATGGTTGCCAGCAGCGAACTGCCGATGGCCTTCTACACCGGCATTCTCACCGCCAGCCTGGGCATTCTGGTGTTCAGTGTGCTGCTGTGGATGATCATCGCCCGGCAGATCAAGCGCCTGATCACCCAACCGATCAACCAGCTCGAACAGCTCTCGCGCCAGGTCACCCGCGAAGAGAATTACGCGCTGCGCGCCCAGCGCGGCAATGACGACGAAATCGGCAGCCTGGCCGATGCGTTCAACACCATGCTTTCACGTATCGAAGCCCGCGAGCAGCAGCTCAAGCGCGCCCGTGACGAGTTCCAGGAGGCTTACGACCAAGCCCAGGGCCTGGCCGTGGAGACCCGCCACACCAACCGTAAACTGGAACTTGAAGTTCAGGTGCGCAGCAAAATCGAGAAAAAGCTCACCGGATTCCAGAACTACCTCAACAGCATCATCGACTCCATGCCGTCGGCGCTGATCGCTCTCGACGAACAGCTGTACGTGACCCAGTGGAACCAGGAAGCCAGTGCCCTGTCTGGCACACCGCTGGACGAAGCGCTGAACCAGCCGATTTTCCTCGCCTTCGAGCCGCTCAAGCCGTTCTTGCCACAGCTCAAGGAAAGCGTCGAGAAGCACCGGGTAGCAAAAATTGAACGGGTGACCTGGACCAAAGGCGAGGATGCCCGCCACTACGCCCTGACCTTCTACCCGTTGATGGGCGGCGGCGGACGCGGCGTGGTGATCCGTATCGACGACATTACCCAGCGCCTGTCACTGGAAGAAATGATGGTGCAGTCGGAGAAGATGCTTTCGGTGGGCGGCCTGGCGGCCGGTATGGCTCACGAAATCAACAACCCGTTGGGGGCGATCCTGCACAACGTGCAGAACATCCGTCGGCGCCTGTCGCCGGACCTTGCGAAAAATCAGGAACAGGCAGACGAACTGGGCATCGACCTGCCGGTGGTCAACCGCTACCTGGAAAGCCGCGAAGTACCGCAGTTGCTCGACGGCATCCAACAAGCCGGGGCGCGTGCGGCGAAAATCGTCACCCACATGCTCAGCTTCAGCCGTCGCAGCAACCGCCAGCTGGCGCCTTGCGACCTGCCTGCACTGATCGACCAGGCGGTAGAAATTGCCGGTAACGACTTCGACCTGACCATTGGCTTCGACTTCAAAGGCCAAGCCATCATCCGCCAGTTCGACCCTAACCTGGGGCCGGTGCCCTGCACCGCCAACGAACTGGAGCAAGTGCTGCTCAACCTGTTGAAAAACGCCGCCCAGGCCATCCACCTGCGCGAAGACGACAGCGAACCGGGGCGCATTATTCTGCGCACCCGGCTCAACCCGCCGTGGGCAGAGATTCAGGTGGAAGACAACGGTGTCGGCATGCCTGAGGCGGTGCGCAAACGGACCTTCGAGCCGTTCTTCACCACCAAGGAAATCGGCCAGGGCACAGGGTTGGGCCTGTCGGTGTCGTACTTCATCATTACCAACAACCACAAAGGCCAGATGGAAGTGCAGTCGGCACCGGGTCAGGGCACCTGCTTTACCTTGCGCCTGCCACTGGCCAACAGCTCGCCGACCGGGGCCGAGCCACTGAAAAGGGAGTCATGA
The DNA here is from genome assembly GCF_052147955.1 of Pseudomonas sp. NUPR-001. Lineage (NCBI taxonomy): Bacteria > Pseudomonadati > Pseudomonadota > Gammaproteobacteria > Pseudomonadales > Pseudomonadaceae > Pseudomonas > Pseudomonas sp. NUPR-001. The sequence continues at coordinate 1,092,170 of NZ_CP197353.1, read as the reverse complement.
ACATGGGCTTTCGCTTGTCGAAAATCTACACCCGCACCGGCGACAAGGGCGAAACCGGCCTGGGCGATGGCCGCCGGGTGCCCAAGGATCACCCGCGTATCGAGGCGATTGGCGAGGTCGACAGCCTCAACAGCCAGCTCGGCCTGCTGCTGGCCGGGCTGGCCGAACACGGCCTGGAAGAAGTCATCGAGGTTTTGGCACCTTGCCAGCATCGGCTGTTCGACCTGGGTGGTGAATTGGCGATGCCCAGCTACCAGGCACTGAACAGCATCGAAGTGGAGCGCCTGGAAGCCGCTATCGACCGCTGGAATGAAGAGCTGGGGCCGCTGGAAAACTTCATCCTGCCCAGTGGTTCTGCGCTGATCGCCCAGGCCCATGTGTGCCGGAGCCTGGCACGTAGTGCCGAACGGCGGTGTCAGCAATTGAACAGCGTTGAGCCGCTGGCCGGGGTTGGCCTGGCTTATATCAATCGGTTGTCGGATTTGCTGTTTGTGGCAGCGCGCTTGATCGGGCGGCGCCAGGGGGTGGCTGAGGTGCTTTGGCAGGCGGCGGCGAAGCCTTGAGGGCCTCATCGCGGGGCAAGCCCGCTCCCACCGAACACTGTAGGAGCGGGCTTGCCCCGCGATGCAGTCAAACCTCAGGCCAGAACGCGCGAATCCCAGCCACGCCCTGAGCACCATGCAACCAGGCTTTCTCACGCTCGGCTGCACCAACACCACCGAGCAGATACACCGGCTTGCTAAAACCGTCGATCAACTGCCGGGCCTGCTCCCAGCCAAGCGGCTGAGCGTCAGGATGGGTCTGGGTTGCCTGCACTGGCGACAAGGTGACGAAATCCACACCCATCTGCTCGGCCAATGCCAGTTCCTCAGCACTGTGGCAAGAAGCCGCCAACCAGCGTTCTTTGGGGAACGGTCGGCCCTTGCTGGCGTACTTGCGCAGTTGCTCGGAGGTCAGGTGCCAGCCCGCCGAAGGGAAGTCCCCCAGCCACTCCAGCGGCCCTTTGAGCATCAGTTGCGCCTTGCCTGCACACAGGCCTACGGCATCCACCGCCACGTCACGGTACTTGGGGTCGTACATGTTCGGCGCACGCAGTTGAACCAGTTTGATCCCGCCAGCAATGGCCTTTTGAATACCGCGCAGCATGTGCGGCACTTCCAGGCCGTCCGGGGTAATCAGGTACTCACCCGGCAAGCGTGCCGCTGCGACGATCGGCTGATTGGCCGCCGGGAACTCATACTGCGGCAACTCACGGGTGGTGACCCAGGCCAGTGGTTGGCCTTCGGCGCCATGGGGTTCGCCGGTAAAGCCATCGACTTCCCAAACATCCAGCAATACCTGCTTGTCCGAGTAGTCGTGGTAGATCTTGATCAAGGGCCGCGCGCGGGTGACGACAATGCCCAGCTCTTCATTCAACTCACGGGCCAAGGCAACGTCCACAGCCTCGCCGTCTTCAACCTTGCCGCCCGGGAACTCCCACAGACCGCCCTGGTGCTGGCTATCGGCACGACGGGCAATCAGGATTCGGCCATCGGCGCCGCGAATCACGGCAGCGGCTACATGTATGCGTTTCACCCTTCACGCTCCGCCAGGCCAGCCTTCTGCCAGGCCTGGAAGGCCGGCCACTGGTAGATAGTTTCGATATAGGCAGCCGCTTCGGCGGGCACGTCCACCCGATAGGTACGCAAGCGCACGGCAATCGGGGCGAAGAAGGCATCCGCCAGGCTCGGCGTGCCGAACAGGAACGGACCGGCTGCTTTGGCCGCCAAACGGCATTCCGACCACAGCGCAACAATGCGGTCGATTTCGACCTGCACTTCAAGCGGCATGCTTTCCAGTGCTTGGTCGCGAGACAGGTCAAACGGCATGTTGCCACGCAGGGCAAAGAAGCCGCTGTGCATCTGCGCGCAGGCAGAGCGTGCCTGGGCCCGGGCGGCGACGTCGGTCGGCCACAGGTTGGCCTGTGGATGACGCTCGGCCAGGTATTCGGCAATCGCCAGGGAATCGGCAATGGTGCCGTGCTCACACTTGAGCAGCGGCACTTTGGCAGTCGGCGAGTACTTCAGCAGCCGCGCACGGGTGTCGGGCTGGTTGAGTTTGATCAGGGTTTCTTCAAAGGTAGCGCCAGCCAGCTCAAGGGCCAGGAAAGCGCGTAGCGACCAGGAGGAGTAAAGCTTGTCGCCGATGATCAGGTGGTAGCTCATGGTTCGGCTCCATCAGGGGGGACGATCGCGGGGCAAGCCCGCTCCCACCAATTACTGTGGGAGCGGGCTTGCCCCGCGAAAAGGTCAGGTACGGTACTCAGCGTTGATCTTCACGTACTCGTGGGACAGGTCAGTCGTCCAGATGGTTTCGCTGCACTGGCCACGGCCCAGTTCGATACGGATGGTGATTTCTTCTTCAGCCATCACCGCTGCACCCTGCGCTTCAGTGTAGGTGGCGCTGCGCCCGCCTTTGCTGGCGATGCACACATCTCCCAGGTACACGTCGATCAGGCTGACATCCAGCTCCGGCACACCGGCACGACCTACCGCGGCGAGAATGCGGCCCCAGTTCGGATCAGAGGCGAACAGCGCAGTCTTGATCAGTGGCGAGTGGGCCACCGCATAACCGACGTCCAGGCACTCCTGGTGGTTGCCGCCGCCGTTGACTTCAACGGTGACAAACTTGGTCGCGCCTTCACCGTCACGAACGATGGCCTGGGCCACTTCCATGCACACCTCGAACACGGCTTTTTTCAGCGCTTCGAACAATGGGCCGCGGGCTTCGGTCACTTCAGCGACGTTGGCCTTGCCGGTAGCGATCAACATGCAGCAATCGTTGGTCGAGGTATCGCCATCGATGGTGATGCGGTTGAACGACTTGTTGGCGCCATCGAGCATCAGGTCCTTGAGCACCTGCGGGGCAACCTTGGCGTCGGTGGCGATGTAGCCAAGCATGGTGGCCATGTTCGGACGGATCATCCCGGCGCCCTTGCTGATACCGGTGACAGTGATGGTCACGCCATCATGCTGGAACTGGCGGCTGGCGCCTTTAGGCAGGGTGTCGGTGGTCATGATGCCGGTGGCGGCAGCGGCCCAGTTGTTTTCCGACAGGTCATCCAGGGCCGCCTGCAGCGCGCCTTCGATTTTTTCCACCGGCAGCGGTTCACCGATGACACCGGTGGAGAATGGCAGCACGGCGCTGGCATCGACCCCGGTCAGCTCGGCCAGTTTGGCGCAGGTGCGCTCGGCAGCGGCCAGGCCCGGAGCGCCGGTACCGGCGTTGGCATTACCGGTGTTGGTCAGCAGGTAACGCACGGTGCCCTGCACGCGCTGCTTGGCGAGGATCACTGGCGCTGCGCAAAAGGCGTTGAGGGTGAACACGCCAGCCACACTGGAGCCTTCGGCGCAGCGCATGACCACTACATCCTTGCGCCCCGGGCGCTTGATACCCGCAGAGGCGATGCCGAGTTCAAAACCTGGAACCGGGTGCAACGTTGGCAAAGGACCAAGACCAACAGCCATGAAAGCGCTCCTAGAAAAAAGTACACCGGGGCGAATAGGCCGGTGCTTGAGATGGAACAACGCCGCGACGGTCAAGACCGGCGCGGCGTGGTGTTCGTGAGTCAGTGAACGGCCGGGCAGACGACGTTAGTTGATCTGGCCGTGGCAGTGCTTGAACTTTTTGCCCGAACCACACCAGCACAGTTCGTTACGGCCCAGTTTCAGGTCGTTGCGCACCGGAGCGGCGGCGACGGCGACTTCAGCGCCCTCTTCCTGCTCCTGGTTTTGCTCAAGGCCCGGTGCTGCAGCGTGCTGGAATTGCATGCGTGCTGCCAGCTCCTCGGCCTCGCGGCGCAGACGGGCTTCTTCTTCGGCCGGATCTTCGCGGCGTACCTGAACGTGCGAGAGCACACGAATGGTGTCGCGCTTGATCGAATCGAGCAGTTCCTGGAACAGTGCGAACGACTCGCGCTTGTACTCCTGCTTCGGGTTCTTCTGCGCATAGCCGCGCAGGTGGATACCGTGACGCAGGTGGTCCATGGTCGACAGGTGGTCTTTCCACAGGTCGTCCAGTACGCGCAGCAGAATCTGCTTCTCGAAGGTACGCAGCGCTTCGGCACTGGCCTGCTCTTCTTTCTCATTGTAGGCCGCCAACAGCTCGGTCATGAGTTTTTCGCGCAGGGTTTCTTCGTACAGGTGATCGTCTTCGTCGAGCCATTGCTGGATCGGCAGCTTGACCCCGAAATCGCTGGCCAGCGCCGCTTCCAGACCCGCCACGTCCCATTGTTCAGGCAACGACTGCGGTGGAATGTGCTGGGCGACGGTGGCGTCGAGCACTTCCTGACGGAACTCGGCGATGGTGTCACCAATGTTGTCAGCGGCCAGCAGGCTGTTACGCATGTGGTAGATGACTTTACGTTGTTCGTTGGCTACGTCGTCGAATTCGAGCAGTTGCTTACGAATGTCGAAGTTGCGACCTTCGACCTTGCGCTGCGCTTTTTCGATGGCGTTGGTGACCATGCGGTGCTCGATCGCTTCACCGGACTGCATGCCCAGTGCCTTCATGAAGTTCTTCACCCGATCAGAGGCGAAGATACGCATCAGGCTGTCTTCCAGCGACAGGTAGAAGCGGCTGGAACCCGGGTCACCCTGACGGCCGGCACGACCACGCAGCTGGTTGTCGATACGGCGCGATTCGTGGCGCTCGGAAGCGATGACATGCAGGCCACCGGACTCGATCACCTGCTGGTGACGTTTCTGCCAGTCGGCCTTGATTTGCGCGATCTGCTCAGGGGTCGGGTTTTCCATGGCCGCGACTTCCACTTCCCAGTTACCGCCCAGGAGGATGTCGGTACCACGACCGGCCATGTTGGTAGCGATGGTCAGCGCCCCCGGACGACCGGCCTGGGCAATGATCTCGGCTTCTTTTTCGTGGTACTTGGCGTTCAGTACCTTGTGATCGATGCCTTCCTTCTTGAGCAGGTTGGACATGTGCTCGGAAGTTTCGATGGTGGCCGTACCGACCAGCACCGGGCGACCCTGCGCCATGCTTTCCTTGATGTCGGCAATGATCGCCGCGTACTTCTCGTCGGCAGTCAGATAAACCAGGTCGTTGAAGTCCTTACGGGCCAGCGGCTTGTTCGGCGGAATGACCATAACGTTGAGGTTATAGATCTGGGCGAACTCGAAGGCTTCGGTGTCAGCGGTACCGGTCATGCCGGACAGCTTGTTGTACAGACGGAAGTAGTTCTGGAAGGTGGTCGATGCCAGGGTCTGGCTTTCGGCCTGGATGTTCAGGTTTTCCTTCGCTTCGATGGCCTGGTGCAGGCCTTCGGACAGACGGCGGCCCGGCATGGTACGGCCGGTGTGCTCGTCAATCAGCAGAATCTGACCGTCCTGGACGATGTATTCGACGTTGCGATGGAACAGCTTGTGCGCGCGCAGGCCGGCATAAACGTGGGTCAGCAGGCCCAGGTTGTGCGCGGAGTAGAGGCTCTCGCCTTCAGCCAGCAGGCCGACCTGAGTGAGCATCTCTTCGATGTACTGGTGACCGGCTTCGTTGAGTTCGACCTGACGGCTTTTCTCATCGATGCTGTAGTGGCCTTCCTGGGTAACCTGGCCTTCGACTTCTTCGATGTGCTGCTTCAGGCGCGGGATCAGTTTGTTGATCTCGATGTACAGCTTGGAGCTGTCTTCAGCCTGACCGGAAATGATCAGCGGAGTACGGGCTTCGTCGATCAGGATGGAGTCGACTTCGTCGATCACGGCGAAATTCAGCTCGCGCTGGAATTTCTCTTCCATGCTGAACGCCATGTTGTCGCGCAGGTAGTCGAAACCGAATTCGTTGTTGGTACCGTAGGTGATATCGGCAGCATAGGCAGCGCGCTTTTCTTCCGGCGGCTGGAACGGCGTAACGACGCCGACAGTCAGGCCGAGGAATTCATACAGCGGGCGCATCCAGTTGGCGTCACGGCGGGCCAGGTAGTCGTTGACCGTGACCACGTGCACACCCTTGCCGGACAGTGCATTGAGGTACACGCCCAGGGTTGCGACCAAGGTCTTGCCTTCACCGGTGCGCATTTCTGCGATAGTGCCTTCGTGCAAGGCCATGCCGCCGATCAACTGGACGTCGAAGTGGCGCATGCCCATGACCCGCTTGCCAGCCTCACGCGCGACGGCGAAGGCTTCTGGCAGCAGTTGGTCGAGGGTCTCGCCTTTGGCCAGGCGCTCTTTGAACTCTGCGGTTTTGCCGCGCAGCTGTTCGTCCGAGAGGGCCACCATCTTCTCTTCGAAGGCATTGACGGACTGCACCGCCTTGAGCAGGCGTTTCACCTCACGCTCGTTCTTGCTTCCAAAAAGTTTTTTTAACAAAGGCGCAAACATATCGGCAGGATCTTCCACACATAGGGATGGAGGGCGGCCCCGTGAGTCGCCCGTGCAGCCCTTATGGCCGCATGCGAACGAGCATTCTACCCGGAAACGACGGTGAGGAAAGTGGCGGATTTCCACGATGCTGGCACAGCGCCTTTGACGGGGCTTTTAAACAATAAGGGCTTTTTTCACAACTTCAACCCATTGGCAACATGAAGTTTTTCAGCGGGCCCCCAGACAAGGCGCATGCCGGGGTATCTGATAAGATGGCGGAACTGTAACTTCAGGTGTCCCTACATGGCTTTTCGCCCCCTGCCGGCCCGTGCCCCCGCCGTACTGCTGCGCGAAGCCCGGCCGCTCAAAGCCTTGTTCAGCCGGGCCCAGCGTCTGGCACAACTGCAAAAACTGCTCGACAGCCAGCTGCAGCCCGCAGCACGTGAGCATTGTCACATTGCCTCCTGGCGCGAAGGTGTACTGCTGCTGGTGGTCACCGATGGCCATTGGGCGACCCGCCTGCGCTACCAGCAAAAACGCCTGCAGCGGCAGTTACAGGAGCTGGAAGCCTTTGCCGGTTTGACACGCATTCTGTTCAAAGTGCAGCCGCCGGTTACCCAAAGTCGTGCGACCGGTCATACGGTTGACCTTTCCAGCCAGGCCGTGGAGAGCATTCAGGCAACGGCTGAAGGCATCAGCGACCCGAAACTGCGCGCAGCGCTGGAGCGCCTGGCCAGCCATACCCGCAAAACAGACCGGTAAGAGCGGGTTTTACCCCGCGATTGCGATTTGCCAGTCACATCGCTTCGCGGGGCAAGCCCGCTCCCACAGGCTGAAGCGCACTACCCCGCGATTGCGGTTTGTACCGGGGCAAGCCCGCTCCCACCGGGGCTGCTTGAGCCGCCAATAAAAAAGGCCACCCGAAGGTGGCCTTAATCACTAGAGAGAGTGTTCGAACTTACACTGCCGCAACCGGACGCATGTAAGAGATCGGTGCCGTACTGGCATCTTCGAAAGTCACCACTTCCCAGGCATCTGTTTCCTCGATCAGCTTGCGCAGCAGCTGGTTGTTCAGCGCGTGTCCGGACTTGTAGCCCTTGAACTCGCCGATCAGGCTGTTGCCCAGCAGGTAGAGGTCGCCGATGGCGTCGAGGATCTTGTGCTTGACGAATTCGTCTTCGTAACGAAGGCCGTCTTCATTGAGCACGCCGTCCTTGTCGACCACAATGGCGTTTTCCACGCTGCCGCCGAGTGCGAGGTTGTGCTTGCGCAGGTACTCGATATCGCTCATGAACCCGAAGGTACGGGCGCGGCTGACTTCCTTCACGAACGAGGTGCTGGAAAAGTCCACGCTGGCACTTTGAGTCCGGTTACGGAACACCGGGTGATCGAAATCGATCTCGAAACTCACCTTGAATCCGTCGAACGGCAGGAAAGTAGCGCGCTTGTCGCCATCTTCCACTGTCACTTCGCGCAGAATGCGGATGAATTTCTTGGCTGCGTCCTGTTCTTCCAGGCCGGCAGATTGAATCAGGAATACGAAGGGTCCTGCGCTACCGTCCATGATCGGCACTTCGGACGCGGAGAGCTCGACGTAGGCGTTATCGATGCCCAGGCCAGCCATGGCCGAGAGCAAGTGCTCAACCGTGTCTACCTTGGTATCGCCATTGACCAGTGTCGTGGACATGGTGGTCTCACCGACATTTGCCGCGCGGGCAGGAATTTCCACCACGGGGTCGAGGTCGGCACGGCGAAATACGATGCCGGTATCCACAGGTGCAGGTTTGAGGGTCAGGTAAACCTTTTCCCCGGAGTGCAGGCCGACACCTGTGGCACGGATAATATTCTTCAGGGTGCGTTGTTTAATCATGGCATTGGCCGCTTCAGCGCAAATTGCGAACTGGTATCAACAAAGGCTGAGGATAATACCAGACCCGGCCTTTGCTGAACACCAATCACCCTTATACCCCTGATAAATTTCATCAATCGGCCTGACGACGCAGGAAAGCTGGAATGTCCAGATAGTCCAGATCGTCTTGCGGATTGAGCTTGGCAGCCGCGGCAGCACCGGCGTGCGCCTGATTGCGCATGACGGTCGGACGCTCCAGATCGCGGTAGTTCACCGACGATTGCTCCTGACGAACAGGGGCTGGGGCGGCAGTCTGCATGGCAGCCGTTTGCATGGTGTTATCGATAACCTTGACCGGCTTCTCGATTTTCGCGCCCAGACCAGTGGCAACCACGGTCACGTGCAATTCGTCACGCATGTCCGGATCGATAACGGTACCGACCTTGACCATGGCGTGATCGGAAGCGAAGGCTTCGATGATGCTACCGACATCCGAGTATTCACCCAGCGACAGGTCAGGACCTGCGGTGATGTTGACCAGGATACCGCGGGCGCCCTGCAGGTTGACGTCTTCGAGCAGCGGGTTGCGAATCGCCGCTTCGGTGGCTTCACGTGCACGGTTCGGACCGCTGGCGCAGCCAGTGCCCATCATTGCCATGCCCATTTCGCTCATCACGGTACGAACGTCGGCGAAGTCGACGTTGATCATGCCCGGACGCTTGATGATGTCGGAGATACCGCGAACGGCACCGGCCAGTACGTCGTCAGCCTTGGCGAAGGCGGACAGCAGGCTGGCGTCTTTGCCGAGGATGGTCAGCAGTTTTTCGTTCGGGATGGTGATCAGCGAGTCGACGCTGTCTGCCAGTGCACGGATGCCTTCATCGGCGATCTGCATTCGCTTGCGGCCTTCGAACGGGAACGGACGGGTCACCACCGCAACGGTGAGGATACCCAGTTCCTTGGCCACTTCGGCGATGATCGGCGCAGCACCGGTACCGGTACCACCGCCCATGCCCGTAGTAATGAACACCATGTTGGTGCCCTGCAGTACCTCGGCAATACGCTCACGGTCTTCCAGAGCGGCCTGACGGCCCACTTCCGGATTAGCGCCAGCACCCAGTCCCTTGGTTACGCCGGTGCCCAGTTGCAAAATGGTGCGTGCGCCGATGTTTTTCAGCGCTTGAGCATCGGTGTTGGCGCAGATGAACTCGACGCCTTCGATGTTGCTCTTGACCATGTGATTGACGGCGTTGCCACCGCCGCCACCGACGCCGATCACTTTAATGACCGGACTTTGCGGGACGTTGTCTACGAGCTCGAACATTTTCCCTCTCCTTACAGTTCTCTAGTTTTTGCGCCTACTACTACTGCTTTGAAACTTTAAAAGTTGCCTTTGACCCAGCGTGTGAAACGCTCGAACGCCGGTGCCTTGGGTTCATCGCCATAGTTGTTGCTGCTGGTACCGGTCAGGGACACGCCGTCGGACTGCTTCTGCAAGCCGTAGGTCAGCAGGCCCACACCGGTGGAATAAATCGGGTTGCGTACAACGTCACTCAAACCGCGCACGCTATGCGGCACGCCCAGGCGCACCGGCATGTGGAAAATCTCTTCGGCCAGCTCTACCGCACCTTCCATCTTCGAGGTGCCGCCGGTCAGGACGATGCCCGCAGGCACCAGGTCTTCGTAGCCGCTGCGACGCAGTTCGGCCTGAATCAGGGTGAACAGTTCGTCGTAACGTGGCTCGACCACTTCAGCCAGGGCCTGGCGCGACAGTTCGCGCGGTGGACGATCGCCGACGCTTGGCACCTTGATGGTTTCGCCAGCACCGGCCAGCTTGGCCAGGGCGCAGGCGTAACGGATCTTGATCTCTTCGGCGTACTGGGTCGGCGTGCGCAGGGCCATGGCGATGTCGTTGGTCACCTGATCACCGGCAATCGGGATCACCGCGGTGTGACGGATCGCGCCTTCGGTGAAGATGGCGATGTCTGTGGTACCACCGCCGATGTCCACCAGGCACACGCCCAGCTCTTTCTCATCATCGGTGAGCACCGAATAGGCCGATGCCAGTTGCTCAAGGATGATGTCGTCGATTTCCAGGCCGCAGCGGCGCACACATTTTTCAATGTTCTGTGCGGCATTGACGGCGCAAGTGACCACGTGAACCTTGGCTTCCAGACGCACACCGGACATGCCCAGCGGTTCGCGGACGCCTTCCTGGTTGTCGATCACGTAGTCCTGCGGCAGGGTGTGCAGAACGCGCTGATCGGCCGGAATGGCAACAGCCTGCGCGGCGTCGAGCACGCGCTCAAGGTCAGCCGAGCTGACTTCACGGTCGCGAATCGCCACGATGCCGTGGGAGTTCAGGCTGCGGATGTGATTGCCGGCCACGCCAACGAACGCCGAGTGGATCCGGCAGCCGGCCATCAGCTGGGCTTCTTCCACCGCCCGCTGGATCGACTGTACGGTCGACTCGATGTTGACCACCACGCCCTTCTTCAACCCGCGCGAAGGATGGGTGCCGATACCGACGACTTCCAGGGAGCCGTCGTCTTTGACTTCACCTACCAGCGCCACAACCTTGGAGGTGCCGATATCGAGCCCGACGATCATTTTGCCGCTATGCGCATTTGCCATGGTCCTGCCTCTCTCTAATTCTTCGCAACGGCGGGTTGGGCCGTCGTCGGTGCAATCGGTTCCCGCCAGCCCACGGCCAGGCCGTTGGCGTAACGCAGATCGATGCGGGCGATGTTCGTGATCTGTTCTTTAAGTGTCTTGTCGTAAATGGCAATGAAGCGGCGCATTTTTTCCACCAGATGATCGCGCCCCAACAGCAGCTCGATGCCTGGCCCGGTGCTACTGGCGCCAGTGGTCAGGAACCAGCTGCCGCGTTCACGCACTTCCAGGCGGGCAATCGAAAAGCCCATTGGCCGCAACATCTGGCTCAGTACCTGATATTGCTGCATCACTTGTTGCTGCGCCCGCTGCGGCCCGAACAGCTGCGGCAGGTGCTCATAGTTGGCCAGTTCGCGCGGGGTGAAGGCCTGGCCCTGGTTATTGAGCAAGGCCTCCTCACCCCAACGCGCCACCGGCAACTGTTCTTCCAGGCGGATCACCACTTCGTCCGGCCACACCCGCCGTACCTCGGCGTGTGCAATCCAGGGCATGGTTTCCAGCTCGGCGCGCATGCTGGCCAGATCGACGGTGAAGAAGCTCGCCGCCACGTACGGGGCGATTCGCTGCTGCACCGCTTGCTGGCTGATGTAGCTCAGGTCCCCTTGCACGGCGATCTTGGTGATCGGCCGGTCGGCGTACGGCATCAGGCGTTGCGCACCTTCATAGGCACCAAAGCCTGCCGCCACCAGCAGCACCGGCCAGAGCAGACGCTTGAAGATGCTGAAGTTGGCCTTGGGCAGGCGCGCCGACAATGGCTCCTTGGCCACCATCCGGCTGGCACCACGCGGCACCGGCTTGTTACGGCCGGTGGCGGGTTGCTGATGACGTAACATCGCGCCTTGCATGGGCTTAACCTCGCGCCTCGACACTGGCCGCCAGGATCGCCAGCACCAACTGCTGGAAGTCCAGACCGGCCGCACGTGCCGCCATAGGGACCAGGCTGTGATCGGTCATGCCTGGTGCGGTGTTGACTTCGAGCAGCCAGAAACGCCCCTGCTCGTCCTGCATGACATCCAGACGTCCCCAGCCGGCAATGCCAACGGCATCACAGGCGCGGGCGGTCAGGTCGATCAGTTCCTGCTCTTTGGCCGCGTCCAGACCGCACGGAATGCGGTACTGGGTATCGTTGGCGATGTACTTGGCGTCGTAGTCGTAAAAGGTGTGCGGCGTACCCAGGGCGATCGGTGGCAACACCTGGCCACGCAGGGTCGCGACGGTGAACTCCGGACCGTGAATCCATTGTTCGACCAACACTTGCGAATCGTAGGTGGCGGCATCTTTCCAGGCAGCGATCAATTCGTCGACGCCGGTCACTTTCGCCATACCGATACTAGAGCCTTCATGGGCCGGTTTGACGATCAAAGGGAAGCCCAGTTCCGCGCCGGCAGAAATACAGTCAGCTTCGCTGCTCAGCACGGCGTGACGCGGGGTCGGAATACCCAAGCTCTGCCACACCTGCTTGGTGCGCAGTTTGTCCATCGCCAAGGCCGACGCCAGGATGCCGCTGCCGGTGTACGGGATACCCAGGCACTCGAGCAGGCCCTGCATGCTGCCGTCTTCACCGCCACGGCCGTGAAGGATGATGAAGGCGCGGTCGATCTTCTCGCTTTGCAGACGGTCGAGCAGGTCGTCGCCGACATCAATCGCCACGACGTCAACACCGGCGCTGGTCAGCGCGTCGATGACCGCCGCGCCGGATTTCAGCGATACCTCTCGCTCTGCGCTTTTGCCACCGTAGAGCACGGCAACACGGCCGAAGTCTTTTACGGCAATGGTCGAATGCAGCTTGGCGTATTGGTTATCAGTCATTTCGACTTCCCCTGACTGGCAACGGCACCAGCGAACAACGGACTCTTGATTAGTTGCGGAGCCAGGCCACCGATGTCACCGGCGCCCTGACACAGCAGGATGTCCCCGGCGCGCAGCAGCGGCTTGACCAGCGGCGCCAGTTCGATACCACGCTCGATGTAGATCGGGTCGAGCTGACCGCGCTGACGGATGCTGTGGCACAGCTGACGGCTGTCGGCGCCCGGGATCGGCTCTTCGCCGGCTGGGTAGACTTCCATCAGCAGCAGTACGTTGGCGTCGGCCAGCACCTGGACGAAGTCGTCGTACAGGTCGCGGGTACGGCTGTAGCGGTGCGGCTGATAAACCATCACCAGGCGCCGCTCAGGCCAACCACCACGCACGGCCTTGATCACCGCCGCCACTTCGGTCGGGTGATGACCGTAGTCGTCCACCAGCATCACGCTGCCGCCGTCGACCGGCAGTTCGCCGTACACCTGGAAGCGCCGCCCTACCCCTTGGAAGCCCGACAGGCCCTTGACGATGGCGTCGTCGCTGATGCCTTCGTCGGTGGCAATAGCGATGGTCGCCAGGGCATTGAGCACATTGTGGTTACCCGGCATGTTGACCGAGACATCCAGTGGCTCGCGGTCGCGACGCAGCACGGTGAAGTGAGTCTGCATACCCGACTGACGCACATTGATGGCGCGCACGTCGGCTTCTTCGCTGAAGCCGTAGGTCACCGCCGGGCGTTTGACCTGCGGCAGAATCTCGCGCACTACCGGGTCGTCCAGGCACATGACCGCCAGGCCGTAGAACGGCAGGTTGTGCAGGAACTCGACGAAGGTTTTCTTCAACTTGTTGAAGTCGCCTTCGTAGGTGGCCATGTGATCGGCGTCGATGTTGGTGACCACCGCTACCAGCGGCTGCAGGTGCAGGAAGCTGGCGTCGCTTTCGTCGGCTTCGGCGATCAGGTAGCGGCTGGTGCCCAACTGGGCATTGGTGCCCGCTGCATTCAGACGACCACCGATGACGAACGTCGGGTCCAGGCCTCCGGCAGCAAACACCGACGCCAGCAGGCTGGTGGTGGTGGTTTTGCCGTGGGTACCGGCGACGGCGATGCCGTGGCGATAGCGCATCAGCTCAGCGAGCATTTCCGCACGCGGTACTACCGGGATACGGCGCTCAAGGGCCGTGGCAACTTCCGGGTTGGCCGGATTGATGGCGCTGGACACCACCAGCACGTCAGCGCTGGCAGCGTTCTCGGCACGGTGGCCGATGAAAATCTGTGCACCGAAGGATTCCAGACGCTCAGTGACCGGCGAGGTTTTGAGGTCCGAGCCCGATACCTGATAACCCAGGTTCAGCAGTACTTCGGCAATCCCGCACATACCCACGCCGCCGATACCGACGAAGTGGATACGGCGGATACGGCGCATCTCTGGTTGTGGCATGGCTTTCTGGCGTTCAACCATGGGCCACCTCCAGGCAAATATCGACCACGGTGCGGGTTGCTGCAGGTTTGGCCAGGCGCCGGGCAGTGGCGGCCATGGTGGAGAGTTTTTCCGGTTGCATCAGCACCTCGTTCAGGCGTTCAGCGAGTTGCGCTGCGCCAGTTGTCGCTTGTGGCATCAGGAAGGCAGCGCCTTCACGGGCCAGATAATGGGCGTTGTGGGTCTGGTGATCGTCGATGGCATGGGGCAAAGGCACCAGCATCGAGGGCAAGCCGGCTGCAGCCAGCTCACTGACGGTCAGCGCGCCTGCGCGGCAGACCACCAGATCGGCCCAGGCATATGCCTTGGCCATGTCCTTGATAAACGGCTCTACCTGAGCCTCGACTCCGGCCTCGCGATAACGCTCGGCGGTAATCTGATCGTGCTGCTTGCCAGCCTGGTGGAACACCTCGGGACGAATGTCCGCGGGCACCTGGGCCAGGGCCTGGGGCAGCAGTTTGTTCAACGGTTCGGCGCCCAGGCTTCCGCCCAGCACCAACAAACGTGGCCGACGCGCGCCCAGAGGCTCGCGCGGGGTTTGCAGAAACAGCTCGCTGCGCACCGGGTTGCCAGTGGTACGCAACTTTTGCGAAGTCGCAAATGTGCCGGGGAAAGCTTCGCAGACTCGGCCAGCCAACGGCACCAGCAGCCGATTGGCGGTACCGGCACGGGCATTCTGTTCGTGCACCACCACCGGTACTCCACAGAGCCGCGCAGCCACGCCGCCTGGGCCGGTCACGTAACCGCCAAAGCCGATCACGCAGACCGGCTTGAGCTGACGAATGATGCGCCGCGCCTGCAGCACCGCTTTCACCAAGGTGAACGGCGCCTTGAGCAACGACAACTTACCTTTGCCACGCAGACCGGTGACCTGAATCAGGTGCAGTTGCAAACCCGCCTGCGGCACCAGTTCGTTCTCGATACCACGCGGGGTGCCCAGCCAGTGCACGGTGTAACCGCGCGCCTGGAACTCACGGGCGCAGGCCAGGGCCGGGAACACGTGGCCCCCGGTACCGCCTGCCATGATCAAAACATTCTTGCCGTCAGCGGCCATGATTCGGCTCCTCGGCAAAATCGCTTTCATTGAATTCGTGCTCTTCGCTACCCAAATGGGTACGACTCTCCCACTCGATCCTTAGCAACAGCCCGACACAGGCGCAGCAGATCACCAGCGAGCTACCGCCGTAGCTGAGGAACGGCAAGGTCAGGCCCTTGGTTGGCAGCAGGCCGACGTTCACGCCGATGTTAATCAGGAACTGGCCGATCCACAGGAAGGCCAGGCCAAAGGCCACGTAGGCCGCAAAGAATTGCTTGGCTTTCTCGGCCCACAAGCCGATGTACAAGGCACGCACGGTGACGAACACGAACAGCGCCACAGTCACCAGCGAGCCGACCACGCCCAGTTCTTCGGCGAGTACCGAGAACACGAAGTCGGTGTGCGCTTCTGGCAGGTAGAACTGCTTCTGCACGCTATTGCCCAGGCCCACGCCCAGCCACTCGCCACGCCCGAAGGCAATCAGCGCCTGGGTCAGCTGGTAGCCGGAACCGAACTGGTCGGACCATGGGTCGGTAAAGGTAATCAGACGCGCCATCCGGTAAGGCTGGGCCTGTACCAGAACGAACACCGCGGCCACCGCCAGCACCACCATCAAGCTGAAGCGGAACAGGCCCACCCCGCCGAGGAACAGCATCGCGGCGGCGGCGCCCATCATTACTACAGTGGCGCCGAAGTCCGGCTCCATCAGCAGCAGACCCGCCATCGGCAGCAAAACGATGAAGGGCTTGAAGAAGCCCATCCAGCTTTCGCGCACTTCGGTCTGGCGACGCACCAGGTAGCCGGCCAGGTAGATCACCACGAACACCTTGGCAATTTCCGAAGGCTGAACGTTGAAGAAGCTAAAGCCGATCCAGCGCATCGAACCGTTCACTTCACGACCGATACCCGGCACCAACACCAACACCAGCAAGGCGAAGGCACCGACCAGCATGGCGAAGCCCATCTTCTGCCAGGTGGCGATCGGCACCATCATGGTGACAATGCAGGCGACCACACCAATGGCGACATACACCAGGTGGCGGAACATGTGGTACAGCGGGTTGCCCGACTGCGCGGCGGCCACTTCCGAGGACGCCGAGGTGATCATCACCAGGCCAAGGCCGAGCAGCGCCAGGCAGCCGGCGAGCATGGCGAAATCCAGGTCGATACCACGACCGCTGATCAGCGGCGACGGATACGGCTTGATGATGCCGAAGATCATGCCAGCCCCCCTACCGCTTGGGCGAACAGACGCCCGCGCTCTTCGAAGTTCTTGAACATGTCGAGGCTCGCGCACGCCGGGGAAAGCAACACGGCATCGCCAGGCTGCGCCAGGGCAGCCGACTGTTGTACGGCTTCATCCAGGGTTTTGACGCGGATCAGTGGCACCTCATCGCCCAAGGCCTGAGCCAGCAGTTCGGCATCGCGCCCGAGCAGCACCACCGCACGGCAGTGCGCCGCAACAGGTGCCCGCAGCGCGCTGAAATCAGCACCCTTGCCATCACCACCGGCAACCAGCACCAGCTTGCCATCGATGTCGGCACCCAGGCCTTCGATGGCCGCCAGCGCAGCCCCGACATTGGTGGCCTTGGAATCGTCGTACCAGTTCACGCCGTCGCGTTCGCGCAGCCACTGGCAGCGATGGGCGAGGCCGGAAAAGGTGCGCAGGCTGGCGAGCATGGCGTCAAACGGCAAGCCTACGGCATGCCCCAGCGCCAGCGCCGCCAGGGCATTGGACTGGTTATGCGCACCACGGATTTTCAGTTCGCGCACCGGCATCAGGTTCTGGAACTCGAACGCCAGGAACTTCTCACCGTTTTCTTCGCGCAAGCCGAAGGCTTTGAAATCAGGGGTATTCAAACCGAAGGTCCAGCACGGCTGACCTTCTGCCAGCAACGGACGGCTCAGGGCATCCTGACGGTTGACCACCACTTGCCGCGCGCCCCGGAAGATCCGGTGCTTGGCCAGGTGATAGGCCGGCAGGCCACTGTAGCGGTCCATGTGGTCTTCGCTGACGTTGAGCACAGTCGCGACTTCAGCGTTGAGCTGATCGGTGGTTTCCAGCTGGAAGCTCGACAACTCCATGACGTACAGCTCGACGTCGTCGCTGAGTAGGTCCAGCGCTGGCGTACCAATGTTGCCGCCCACGGCAACGCGCTTGCCGGCCGCTGCGGCCATTTCGCCAACCAGGGTGGTCACGGTGCTTTTCGCGTTGGAACCGCTGATCGCGATGATCGGCGCCTTGGCATTGCGTGCGAACAGTTCGATATCACCGGACAGCTTCACGCCACGGGCCGCTGCCTGCTGAAGCGCCGGAGTGGCCAGGGCCAGGCCTGGGCTGACGTACAGCTCGTCGGCGCGGCACAGGAACTCTACGTCCAGCTCACCACAGCGCACTTCTACCTGCGGGTAATCGCGACGCAGGGTTTCCAGTTCCGGCGGTTGTTCACGGGTGTCGACGACCGCAAAGGCAACGCCCCGGTTCGCCAGGAAGCGAACCAGGGACATGCCGCTCTTGCCGAGGCCGACAACGATGCGGAAGTGGTCAGAAGCGATCAGTGACACGCGTTTCTACCTCAGTTTCAGGGTGGCAAGGCCGATCAGCACCAGAATCACGGTGATAATCCAGAAACGGACGATCACCCGCGGCTCGGGCCAACCCTTGAGTTCAAAGTGGTGATGGATCGGGGCCATACGAAACACACGCTTGCCGGTCAGCTTGAACGAAGCGACCTGGATCACCACCGACAAGGTCTCCATGACGAACACGCCGCCCATGATGAACAGGACGATTTCCTGACGAACGATCACGGCGATGGTGCCCAAAGCAGCGCCCAGTGCCAGCGCACCGACGTCGCCCATGAACACCTGGGCTGGGTAAGTGTTGAACCACAGGAAGCCCAGGCCGGCACCGATCAAAGCGCCGCAGAACACAATCAGCTCACCGGCGCCCGGCACGTACGGAATCAGCAGGTATTCGGCAAATTTCACGTTGCCCGACAGGTAGCAGAAGATACCCAGCGCACCACCGACCATGACCGTTGGCATGATTGCCAGGCCATCGAGGCCGTCGGTCAGGTTCACCGCGTTACTCGAACCGACGATCACGAAGTAGGTCAGCACCACGAAGCCAATACCCAGCGGGATGGTGACATCCTTGAGCATCGGTACGATCAGCGTGGTTTCGACGCTGCTCGGTGCAGTTACATAAAGGAAAATCGCGGCGCCCAGGCCGAACACCGATTGCCAGAAGTACTTCCAGCGGCTTGGCAAGCCACGCGAGTTCTTCTCGATGACTTTGCGGTAGTCGTCGACCCAGCCGATCGCGCCAAACAGCAGGGTAACGATCAACACCACCCAGACGTAGCGGTTGGTCAGGTCGGCCCACAGCAAGGTGCTGATACCGATCGCCGAAAGAATCAGTGCACCCCCCATGGTCGGGGTGCCGGATTTGGACAGGTGCGATTGCGGGCCGTCGTTACGAACTGCCTGGCCGATCTGACGAATCTGCAGGGTGCGAATCATCCACGGGCCCAGCCACAGGGCCAGCGACAACGCGGTCAGTACACCAAGAATCCCGCGCAGGGACAGGTACTGGAAGACCGCGAAGCCTTTGTAAAACTGTTGCAGATACTCAGCCAACAGCAGCAGCATTAATGTTTCTCCCCGCTGGAACCACACAAAGCCGCTACGACGTTCTCCATCGCAGCGCTACGCGAGCCCTTGATCAAAATAGTGGTATTGGTGGCCTGTTCGGCGCGAACGGCGTCGATCAGGTCAGCTTGATTAGCGAAATGTCGGGCATTGGCACCGAACGCTGCTACCGCATGTGCCATGTTCTGGCCCACCGCGTAGAGTGCCGATACCTTGTCTTTGGCGTACTCGCCTACCTGCCGATGGCCTTCCTCGGCCCACTGGCCCAATTCACCGATATCCCCGAGCACCAGAACGGTGCGCCCGGAAAAGCCGGCAAGTATATCAACGGCAGCGCACATCGAGGTGGGGTTTGCGTTGTAAGTGTCATCGATCACCCGTACACCGTTGGCAGCCATCTGCACGACAGTGCGGCCCTTGACCGGTTGCACGTTATTCAAGCCCTCGACGATACCGTCCAGCGTCAGACCAAAGGCATGTGCGGCAGCCGCGGCGGCCAGTGCGTTGGCAACGTTGTGGGTACCGAGCAAATTCAGTTGAACCCGCTCGACACCCATCGGGCTGTGCAGATCGAATGCCGGGCAACCGCGCTGATCCGGGGCAATGTTCGCGGCGTACAGGTCAGCAGCCGGGTTGCTCAGGGCAAAGCTCAGCACACGGCGCTTGCCAGCACGCTGTTTCCAGATGCCAAAGGCCTTGTCATCCAGATTCAATATGGCCGTGCCATCCTGATCCAGGCCTTCAATGATTTCGCCTTTGGCTTCGACAATTTTTTCCGGCCCGCCGAACTCGCCGACATGCGCGGTCCCGGCGTTGTTGAGCACCGCCACCTGCGGCTTGGTCAAACCGACGGTATAAGCGATTTCACCGATGCGCGAGGCACCCAGTTCGATCACTGCGGCAGTGTGCTCAGGCGCAATTTCGAGCAGGGTCAGTGGCGCGCCGAGGTCGTTGTTCAGGTTGCCACGGGTTGCCAGAACCGGGCCACGCGTGCGCAGAATGCTGGCGAGCATTTCCTTGACCGTGGTCTTGCCGCTGGAACCGGTGATGGCGGCGACAGGCTTGTCGAACGCAGCGCGGTTCAGCGCACCCAACTGGCCCAGGGCCAGACGGCAATCGGCAACCAGCAACTGCGGCAGGCTGCTGCCGGGCACTTCACGCTCGACCAGCGCGGCAACGGCGCCTTTGGCCTGAACCTCATTCAAATAGTCGTGGCCATCGAAGCGCGGCCCGGCCAGGGCAACAAACAATTGCCCGGCAACGATTGCGCGGCTGTCGATGCTGACACCATCAAATTGAGCATCAGCACCCAGCAGACGGCCTTGCAGTGGCGCGGTCAGTTGGCTGAGGGTCAAAGGCTTAAGCATGGGGAGCCTCCCAGACAGCAAGGGCTTTCTCGGCCTCGACCAGATCGGAGAAATCGTGGCGCTCGCCGTTGATTTCCTGATAGTCCTCATGCCCTTTACCGGCCAGGACAATCACATCATCAACCCCTGCACCAGCGACCAGCTGGGCAATGGCCGCACCACGCCCGGCGACGAACTGGACGGCATCGGCATTGGCAAAACCAGGGCGGATGTCGGCAAAAATCTGTTGTGGGTCTTCCGTGCGCGGGTTGTCATCGGTGACCAGCACGCGGTCGGCCAGGCGTTCGGCCACTTCGGCCATCAACGGGCGCTTGCCGCGATCACGATCACCACCGCAACCGAACAAGCACAGCAGCTGGCCTTTGGCGTGCGGGCGCAGAGCCTGCAGCACTTGCTCCAGGGCATCCGGTGTGTGGGCGTAGTCAACGACCACCAGCGGCTTACTACCGCCCCCGAGGCGCTGCATACGGCCGACCGGCCCTTCCAGCAGCGGGGTGACCTTGAGGATTTCATCCAGCGCATAGTCCAGCGCCAGCAAGGTGCCGACGGCGGCCAGCATGTTGCTCAAGTTGAAGCGGCCGAGCAGGCGGCTACGCAAGGTGCGTTCGCCCTGTGCAGTGACAATCACCGCGCGCACGCCATCATCGTCAAAATGCGCTTCGCGGCAGTACAGAGAAGCACTGCTGTCTTTGAGGCTGTAGCTGATCAGACGCGATTCGCCCTTTTCAGCCGCCAGACGACGACCGAAATCGTCATCCAGGTTAACTACCCGGCATTTCAGGCTCGACCAGGCAAACAGACGTGCCTTGGCGGCTTCATAGGCCTGCATGCTGCCGTGATAGTCCAGGTGATCACGCGACAGGTTGGTCATCACCGCAATATCGAAGTCCAGCGCCGCAACCCGTCCTTGCTCCAGCGCATGCGAGGAAACCTCCATCGCTACGGCCTTGGCACCGCCCTTTTTCAGATCATTCAGTGTCGCCTGCACCGCAATCGGATCCGGCGTCGTCAGGCGACCGCTTTGCAGTTCGCCATAAAACCCAGTACCCAAGGTGCCGATCAAGCCGCAACGCTGACCAAGCTTGTCCAGCGCTTGCGCCACCAACTGAGTGACGCTGGTTTTACCGTTGGTACCGGTCACACCGACCAGATTCAACTGTCGGCTTGGCTCGCCATAAAAGCGCCCGGCTATATCCGAAAGCTGTGCGATCAAGCCCTTCACCGGGATCAATGGGACTTCAGTGATCGGCAGTACGGTGGCACCTTCAGCCTCATAAGCCACCGCCGCCGCCCCACGCTTGAGTGCATCGGCAATGTGCTCACGACCGTCGACCAGCGCACCCGGCACCGCCAGGAACAGGTCGCCCGGGCGTACTTTACGGCTGTCCAGGGTCAACTCGCGGATCAACGGATCGCGGCTGGCCTGGGCGAAAAGTTTACTCAATGGCATCGTCATTAACCGCGCCCTCCTTTGGCGGGCGCAGCATCGGCTTGCTGCTGTGGAGTCGCCGGCGGCAGGTTATCCGGCGGAATATTCATCAGGCGCAACGTGCCAGACATGACCTTGCTAAATACCGGGGCCGAGACCAGGCCACCGAAGTAGCCACCCTTGCTCGGCTCGTCGATCACCACGACCACGGCGTAACGCGGATCGCTCATCGGCCCGAAGCCAGCGAACAGCGAGCGGTAGGAATTCTCGGTGTAGCCTTTGGAGCCAATGGTCGCCTTACGCGCCGTACCACTCTTGCCACCGACGTGGTAGAACGGCACCTGGGCGCGGAATACACCGCGCGGCGCTTCGATCACTTGCTGCACCATGCCTTGAATGGTCTTGGCGACTTCGACCGGCACAACCTGCGTGGACTCTGGGGTTTTGTCGACCTTGAGAATGCTCAGCGGCACCATCTTGCCGTCGTTGGCCAGCGCCGCGTAGGCGTGAACCAGCTGCAGCGCGGTTACCGAAAGGCCATAGCCATAAGACAAGGTCGCCGTTTCAGCCTTGCGCCACTCACGGTGATTGGGCAGGTTACCGACCCGCTCACCCGGGAAGCCCAGACCGGTGTACTGGCCCAGACCCAACTGGGACATCACCCGGTAGATCGACTCACCACCGATATCGAAGGCGATCTTACTCATGCCGACGTTACTGGAGTTGATCAGAATGCCGGTCAGGTCAAGGATCGGCCCCTCACTCCTGGACACGTCACGAATGGTGTAACGCCCCAGTTGCAAGGTGCCCGGATAGACTTCGACTTTGTCGGTCGGCTTCCAGCGCCCGCTTTGCAGGGCCGCACTCATGGACAACGGCTTGACCGTGGAACCAGGCTCGAAGACGTCGATGATCGCGCGGTTACGCATGGCCGCCGGGAACATGCTGCGACGGTTGTTGGGGTTGTAGGTGGGCTGGTTGACCATGGCCAGCACTTCACCGGTTTTCACATCGAGAATCACCAGGCTGCCGGCCTTGGCTTCCTGCTCGGCAATGGCATTGCGCAGCTCGCGCGTGGCCAGGTATTGCAGGCGCAGGTCGATGGACAACGCCAAGGTCTTTCCGGCCTTGGCGTTTTTGGTTACCTGAATGTCTTTGATCAGCCGGCCACGCCGGTCCTTGATCACTTGCCGCTTGCCGGGCACGCCGGCCAGCCACTCATCGTAGGCCAGCTCCACCCCTTCACGGCCATGGTCATCCAGGTCGGTAAAGCCAACCATGTGCGCGGCAACATCACCGGCCGGGTAGAAACGACGAAATTCCTCGATGCCGTAGACACCAGGAACCTTGAGATCGAGCACCACTTGCCCCTGTTCCGGGGTCAAGCCACGCACCAGGTAGATGAATTCTTTGTTGGCCGATTGCTCCAGACGCTGCGCCAATTGCTGCGGGTTCTGCTTGAGCGCAGCAGCCAACGCTGGCCAGCGTTCTTTGGACGCTTGCATTTCCTTGGGGTTGGCCCACAAGGTCGTGACCGGCGTACTGACCGCCAGCGGTTCACCGTTACGGTCGGTGATCAGCCCGCGGTGTGCAGGAATCGGGATATGGCGCAGGCTACGGGCATCGCCCTGGCCTTTGAGGAAGTCACGATCGACCACTTGCAGGTCGATGATGCGCCAGGCAATCGCGCCGACCATCAACGCCAGCAGGGCAATGACCACACGGAACCGCCACGGATAGAGTGCACCTTCGAGCTTCATCATGGCGCCACCATCCGCACTTCGTCAGCGGCCGGGATGCGCATTTTCAGCTGCTCACTGGCGAGGTTCTCGATACGGCTGTGTGCCGTCCAGGTGCTTTGCTCAAGGATCAGCCGACCCCATTCGGCCTGGGCCTTGTCACGTTCGTTGAGTTCGCCATACAGGGCATTGAGCAGTTGGCGGTTCCAGTGCGCGCTGTACGACACCGCCACCGAAGAAACGAGCACGGCAATAAACAGCAGAAGCATCAGGAAGCTTCCGCCTGGCAAAGGCTTGGCGAACAGGCGGCTCACCGCAGCTTCTCGGCAACGCGCATCACAGCACTGCGCGAACGTGGGTTGGCCTTGAGTTCAGCTTCAGAGGCGAACTGCGCTTTGCCATGTACTTTGATACGAGGTTCAAACGCTTTGTGTTGAACCGGCAGGTTGCGCGGCAGGTTGTCGGCCTCGCCCTTGACCAGCTTGCGCATGAACAGTTTGACGATGCGGTCTTCCAGCGAATGGAAGCTGATGACCACCAGGCGGCCACCGATTTCCAGGGCATCAAGTGCGGCTTCAAGACCGGCTTCGAGGTCGCCCAACTCGTTATTGACGTGAATACGCAGGCCCTGGAACGCACGGGTCGCCGGGTTCTTGCCCTTTTCCCAGGCAGGGTTGGCGACCTTGAGCACTTCGGCCAGGTCTGCGGTACGGGTGAAAGGAGTTTGCTCGCGGCGCAATACCACCGCGCGAGCCATGCGCTTGGCAAAGCGTTCTTCACCGTATTCCTTGAATACCCGGGCAATTTCTTCTTCAGGCGCCGTGGCAATGAACTCGGCAGCGCTCACGCCGCGACTTGGGTCCATACGCATGTCCAGCGGGCCGTCATTGAGGAAACTGAAGCCACGCTCAGGGTCGTCCAACTGTGGCGAAGACACCCCCAGGTCAAGCAGGATGCCGCTGACCTTGCCGTCGATACCCAGCTCGCGCACTTGCGCACCGAGCTCGGCAAAACTGCGCTGCACAATGACAAAGCGGCCGTCTTCGGCCGCCAGCGCTTGCCCGGTGGCAATCGCTTGAGGATCTTTGTCGAAACCCAGCAGCCGCCCTTGCGGCCCGAGCTTGCTGAGAATCAGGCGGCTATGGCCGCCGCGTCCGAAGGTGCCATCCAAATAGCAGCCATCGGCGCGTACGGCGAGAGCCTCGACGGCTTCGTCAAGCAGTACGGTGATGTGGTTAAAGCCGCTATTTATAGTCACAGGATCAAATCACGCAGTTCATCAGGCATGGCGCCCGGTTGTTGAATAGCTGCAAGGTCGGCTGCCGAAACTGCGTTCCAGGCATCCTCATCCCACAGCTGAAATTTGTTCAGTTGCCCCACCAGCATCGCCTTCTTGTCGAGCTTGGCGTATTCGCGCAAACGCGGAGGCACCAGGAAACGCCCACTGCCATCAAGCTCCAGATCCACCGCATTGCCGATCAGCAAACGCTGCAGGCGACGGTTCTCTTCACGCAATGACGGCAACGCGCGTAACTTGGCTTCAATCAGTTCCCACTCATCGAGCGGGTATACACACAAGCAGGGGTCAACCGCGTCGATGGTCACGATCAACTGCCCGGAACTACGCGAATCGAGCTCGTCACGGTACCGGCTCGGCATTGCGAGACGGCCCTTTGCGTCGAGGTTGATGGCGTTGGCTCCGCGGAACACGGCTGCGATTCCCCACTTGTTAGCTTTTTTGTGATCAGAAAACCCACTTCATGCCACTTTCTGCCACTTGCGCACACTATAGGAATCCGCCTACCACACCGTCAAGGCACGCCTATAAGGAAATCCCTTACAGAACGGAGATTTAGCGCATTGTAGGAAGATGGAAGGACAACCTTGGGAGATTTCTTACAAAAAAAATCAAACTCATTCAGACAAATAGAGCCCGAAGTTAAAGTGATTTATTAAGAGTAAGATTTTTTCGATATTACGAAGGCGCATCTGCTATCGATTCAAGCAGGAGAGGGAAAAGCGGAGAGTCGATCTGTAAGCCGGGTTCTGTCGAGGACAGTCATTCCTCTACGACGGCCATCACTGGACGCCTTTAGCAACCTACCCGGTTCCAACGCGGGCCGCGCCATATGGAACCCTATTTGGTCTTGCTCCGAGTGGGGTTTACCTAGCCACGAACTGTTGCCAGTCGTGCGGTGCGCTCTTACCGCACCTTTTCACCCTTACCGGCACCGAAGTGCTTAGGCGGTTATTTTCTGTGGCACTTTCCGTAGGCTCACGCCCCCCAGGTGTTACCTGGCACTCTGCCCTATGGAGCCCGGACTTTCCTCCCCCCTCTTTTGCGGAACAAAAGAAGGCAGCGACTGTCCGATCGACTCTCCGCCGCAAAGGTTAACGGTACGGAGGCCCAAGAACAAGCGATAAAACCAATAGTAGTACAAAGCCACTATTTGTCTTTCTGTTTTTCCAAGGCCACCTGATACAGCACATTCTTGCGCACGCCGGTGATTTCCGCCGCCAAAGCCGCCGCGCGCTTGAGCGGCATCTCGGCCAACAGCAGATCAAGCACGCGCATCGCTTCGCTGCTGACCGCCTGCTCATCTTCCGGTGCAGTCCAACCAGCGACCAACACCACGCACTCACCACGCTGCTGGTTGCTGTCTGCTTCAACGAACGCGCGCAATTCTGCCAACGGCAAGCCCTTGAGGGTTTCGAAGGTTTTCGTCAGCTCGCGCGCCAGCAATGCCGGGCGCTCGGGGCCGAACACTGTCTCCATGTCCTGCAGGCATTCAAGAATCCGGTGCGGCGCCTCGTAGAAAATCAAGGTACGCGGATCTTCCCTTACTTGCTCCAGACGCGCCCGGCGGCCGACCGCCTTGGCAGGCAGGAAGCCTTCGAAGATGAAACGATCCGATGGCAGCCCCGCCGCCGACAGTGCCGCGATCAAGGCGCAGGCCCCTGGCACGGGCACCACGGCAATGCCGGCAGCCCGCGCCTGGCGCACCAGGTG
Organism: Pseudomonas sp. NUPR-001; assembly: GCF_052147955.1. NCBI lineage: Bacteria > Pseudomonadati > Pseudomonadota > Gammaproteobacteria > Pseudomonadales > Pseudomonadaceae > Pseudomonas > Pseudomonas sp. NUPR-001. The sequence continues at coordinate 1,065,785 of NZ_CP197353.1, read as the reverse complement.
GTAGCCCGGGTCAGAAATCAGGGGGGTGCCGGCATCGGAGATCAGCGCCACGTTGTCACCCGCCAGCAAACGCGTGAGAAAGCGGCTGCCCTCATCCCGCTCGTTGTGCTCGTGGCAGGCCGCCAGCGGCGTATTGATCCCGAAATGTTGCAGCAAACGCACGGAGTGACGGGTGTCTTCAGCGGCGATCAGCGCCACATCACTGAGCACTTTCAGTGCCCGCGCACTCATGTCATCCAGGTTGCCGATCGGCGTGGCCACCACGTAAAGCGTGCCGGCAGTGGAATGGGAAGCCCCTGGAACATCAGTCACAGCACACACCTGTCATTTGAACAAAGCGCCATTGTAGCCCGACTGACGGCAACAATGCGTAACCTGGACCGCCTGCAGACTGCTTTGCACCACCTATATTGAAGGATTAACACCAGCAACATCGCGCCCCGGCCAGTGCTTGGGTACAATTGCCCGTTAATTTGATCGAGTAACAGGACCTTTACATGATCGCTTGCCTGCGGCTGTTCACAGCCCTTTGCCTCGCCGCCTTGCTGGCAGCCTGCGCCAGCTCGCCCTCGTCGAGCCTCGGCGAACTGCCGCGCACCCCGGACGCCAGCATCGAGCAACTGCTTGAACAGGCCAACACCAGCAAGACCCCGGAAGACGCCGCGTTGCTGCGCCTGAGCGCCGCCGACCTGGCGTATCAGCAAAAGGACAATGTGCGCTCAGCGCGAATCCTCGAGCAGGTACCGGTCGATCAGCTCAAGCCGGCCCAACAGATCTTCGCCAGCACGCTGAGCGCTGAACTGGCCATGAGCCGCAATCAACCCAAAGCCGCCCTGACCGCCCTGAGCCATCCAAGCCTGGCGCGCCTGGGTGAGCTGCCCGAAGATCAGCAACGACGCACCCGCAGCGTCCTGGCCAACGTACAAGAGGCCAATGGCCAGACCCTGGCCGCCGCCCAGACCCGCGTAGACCTGGCACCGCTGCTGACCGGCAACGCCGCCAGCGCCAACCAGGACGCCATCTGGAACCTGGTCGCCGCCCTGCCTGCCGAACAACTGCAAAGCGCCAGCGCCGGCAGCGAGCCACTGGCCGGCTGGGCCAGCCTGGCCCTGGCGGTAAAAAGCGCCGGCACCCTGGAGCAGCAGCAAGCCGCCATTGATACCTGGCGCAGCCAACACCCTGAGCATCCTGCTGCACTGCAATTGCCGTTGCCGCTGGTCAAGCTCAAGGAAATGGCCAGCCAACCGCTGACCAAGATTGCCCTGCTGCTGCCACAGGAAGGCCAACTGGCCGGTGTTGCCCGCGCCCTGCGCGATGGCTTCATGGCCGCGCACTTCCAGGCCCAGCAAGCCGGACAGAAACCACCGGCCATCGAAGTATTCGACAGCTCACGCCTGACGTCCCTGGATGACTTCTACCGCCAGGCCCAGGCCGCTGGCGCCCAGCTGGTCGTCGGCCCGCTGGAAAAACCACTGGTCAAGCAGCTTGCCGCTCGCCCGCAACTGCCCATCACCACCCTGGCCCTGAACTACAGCGACGCTGGCCAGAAAGGCCCGGCGCAACTGTTCCAGTTCGGTCTCGCCGCCGAAGACGAAGCCCGCGAAGTGTCGCGCCGCGCCCACGCCGATGGCATGGTCCGCGCCGTTGCCCTGGTTCCGCGTGGCGAATGGGGCGATCGCGTGCTCAAGGCCTTCCGCCAGGATTGGGAAGCCCGCGGCGGCACCCTGCTCGCCGCTGAACATATCGACCAGCCCGTAGCACTGGCCCAGCAGATCGCCGACCTGTTCCAGCTGCGCCAAAGCGAAGGCCGCGCCAAGAGCCTGCAAGACGCCGTAGGCGGCAGCGTCTCGGCCCAGCCATCGCGCCGCCAGGACATCGACTTCATCTTCCTCGCCGCCACACCGCAGCAAGGCCAGCAGATCAAGCCGACCCTGAACTTCCAGTACGCGGGTGACGTTCCGGTCTACGCCACCTCGCACCTGTACAGCGCCAGCGGTGACGTCAACCAGTACAACGACATGAACGGCATTCGCTTCTGCGAAACCCCGTGGCTGCTTGACACCACCAACAACCTGCGCCAGCAGGTCGTCAGCCAGTGGCCACAAGCCGCTGGCAGCCTCGGCCGCCTGTATGCCATGGGTATCGATGCCTACAGCCTGGCGCCACGCCTGGGGCAGCTCAAGGCTCTGCCAGACAACCGCATCGAAGGCTTCTCCGGCAGCCTGAGCATGAACCCTAACCAGCGTATCGAGCGCCAGCTGCCTTGGGCAGAGTTCTCTGGCGGGCAAATCAAGCGTCTGCCTGATACCCCGCGCTGATGCCCGACAGTTCGCGCCAGCACGCCGGCCAGGCCGCCGAACGGCACGCCCTTGAGTACCTTCAAGGGCAAGGCCTGAACCTGCTGGCGCAGAACTGGCGATGCAAAGGTGGTGAGCTTGATCTGGTCATGCTCGACAGCGATACAGTAGTATTCGTCGAAGTTCGCTATCGGTTGCATGCGAACTTTGGCGGTGCGCTCGGCAGTATCGACGGGCGCAAGCAGAACAGACTGGTGCTCGCCGCCGAATCTTTTCTGCACAAGGAAACACGCTGGGCCACCCACCCCTGCCGTTTCGATGTAATCGCCGTGCAAGGCAGAGGCCACTCGGGCCAAGCGCTCCAATGGCTGAAAAACGCTTTTGAATGCTGAGCCCGCCCAGACCCTGCACGTTTACCCCTATAACCTTTTTTGCTCTTTGCTTCGCGGGCTGCACAGTCATGTGCCGGGACCTTTTCTGTACACTCCCGACACGCCCGGCCAGCCGCCCTACTTAAGGTCTCACTGATGGACATGCAATCCCGAATTCGCCAGCTTTTTCAGGCCAGCATCAACACCAAGCAACAGGCGATGGAAGTCCTTGCACCCCACATCGAGCAAGCCAGTCAGGTCATGGTCAATGCGCTGCTCAACGAGGGCAAAATGCTTGCCTGCGGCAACGGCGGCTCGGCCGGCGACGCCCAGCACTTCTCCTCCGAACTGCTCAACCGCTTTGAGCGCGAGCGCCCAAGCTTGCCAGCCATCGCCCTGACCACCGACAGTTCGACCATTACCTCGATTGCCAACGACTACAGCTACAACGAAATTTTTTCCAAGCAGATCCGCGCCCTGGGCCAGCCCGGTGACGTGCTACTGGCAATTTCGACCAGCGGTAACTCGGCAAACATCATTCAAGCGATCCAGGCCGCACATGATCGCGAAATGATTGTCGTAGCTTTGACCGGACGCGACGGCGGCGGCATGGCTTCGCTGCTGCTGCCAGAAGACGTCGAGATTCGCGTACCGGCCAACGTCACCGCACGTATCCAGGAAGTCCACCTGCTGGCGATCCACTGCCTTTGCGATCTGATCGACAGCCAATTGTTCGGGAGTGAAGAATGACCCCTAAGCACATCGGCCTGATGGCCCTGACCCTGTGCCTGAGCCTGACCGGCTGCAGCTCGGTCCTTACCGCCACCCGCGACACGCCGATTGAAGATGACCGGGGCACCCGCACCTTCGGCAGCAAAATCGATGACTCGCTGATCGAAACCAAGGTTTCGGTCAACGTTGCCAAGGCCAGCCCTGACCTGGACAAGAACTCGCACATCGTTGTCAGCAGCTTCAATGGCATCGTCCTGCTCGCCGGACAAACCCCACGCGCCGACCTGAAAAGCCTGGCCGAACAAGCCGCAGGCCAGGTTCAGCGAGTGAAGAAGGTGCACAACGAGCTGCAGGTACTGCCGCCCTCCTCGATCCTGGCGCGCAACAACGACGCCTGGCTGACCACCAAGATCAAGACCCAGATGCTCACCGATGCCAACATCCCCGGCTCGCGGATCAAGGTGATCACCGAGAACGGCATCGTCTACATGCTCGGCCTGCTGACCCAACAGGAAGCGGCCCGCGCCACCAGCCTGGTGCAGGGCGTGTCGGGCGTACAGAAGATCGTCAAGCTGTTCGAGTACATTGATTAATCCACCCTTCGCGGGGCAAGCCCACTCCCACCTGTAGGAGCGGGCTTGCCCCGCGATCATTCATAGCCAAGGAAGTACCCATGAAAAACGGCCTGTTGTCGACCCTTCTGATCGGCGCTTTCGCCACCCTGGCCGGCTGCTCCACCCCCAGCCTGATTACCCTCAACGACGGCCGCGAGTTCCAGGCAATCGACGCACCTCACTACGAGCGCAGCTCCGGCTTCTACGAGTTCGAACAACTCGATGGCAAAGTAACCCGCGTCAACAAAGACCAGGTTCGCACCATCACCGACCTGTAATCAGGCCGGACAAAAAAAAGGCGATCCAGATGGATCGCCTTTTTTTATCCTGTGGGAGCGGGCTTGCCCCCGATTATGGTGCGACGGTCAGACCGCAATCGCGGGGCAAGTCGGGTCGCCGCACCGCCGCTCCCACCGGTGGTGCAAGACAGTTGGGTTACTTCACAACCTTCAGGCTAGGACGCCCGCTTGGACGCGGCGGCTGCCCACCCGCTGGCGGACCATCATCGTCCGGCTCAACGCCCTCGTCTTCTTCGTACTCATCGTCTTCCAGCAGCGGCGGCTCAAGCTCAAAGACCATGCCCTGACCGTTTTCCCGGGCATAAATACCAAGAATCGCTCCGGCTGGCACAAACAGGGTATGAGCAACGCCACCAAAGCGACCCTCAAAGCTCACCGCGTCGTTATCCATGTGCAGATGACGCACTGCACTGGGCGAGATATTCAGGACAATCTGACCATCACTGGCAAAGCCCTGAGGCACCTGTACCGCCGGGTACTCGGCATTGACCAGTATGTGGGGGGTGCAGTCGTTATCGACGATCCACTCATAGAGTGCACGTACCAAATAGGGGCGACTGGAGTTCATCGACAGCTCCTTAAAACCTAGCGCATTTCACGTTCAGCAGCGGACAGGCTTGCCTGGAAAGCTTCGCGGGCAAACTGTCGCTCCATGTAATCGAGCAACGGCTTGGCCGGCCGCGGCAGTTCAATTCCCAACACCGGCAGACGCCAGAGTATGGGCAGTAGACAACAATCGACCAGACTTTGCTCCTCACTGAGGAAACAAGGCTTGTCAGCAAACAGCGGTGACACCCCGGTCAGGCTTTCGCGCAGCTCTTTGCGCGCCTGAGCACGGGCGGCGTCCTTGGTCCGCGGGTCGAGAATCAGATCAACCAGCGCACACCAGTCGCGCTGGATACGGTGCATCAGCAAGCGACTGTTGGCCCGTGCCACCGGATAGACCGGCAACAATGGCGGGTGCGGATAACGCTCGTCGAGGTATTCCATCACCACCGTCGACTCATACAACGCCAGATCGCGATCGACCAGGGTCGGTACGCCACCATAGGGGTTCACTTCGACCAGTTTGGGCGGCAGACGACCAGGATCGACATTGATGATCTCGCAGCTGACACCCTTCTCGGCGAGAACGATGCGCACCCGATGAGAATAATGGTCAGCGGGGTCGGAGTAGCAGGCTAACCGGTTGGTCACGCCCATAGTGGTCCTCCTCGCAGATGAAATTATAGAAGCTACAAATGCAAACGCGCCCTGCGGGCACCTCCGATATCCGGAGGCACCCCAGGGCGCGTTCAACTACCAGAAACTACTGCGTGATCAGTGCACGTCCTTCCAGTATTCGCGCTTGAGCAAGTAGGCGAATATGAAGAAGAAGGCCAGGTACAGCAGCACGTAGGTGCCGATGCGCTGACTTTCCAGTTTGACCGGGTTGGCCGAGTAGGCCAGGAAGGTCACCAGGTTCTTGACCTTCTCGTCGAACTGCTCTTCGGTCAGGGTACCGGATTTCGGCTCCACGGTCAGCTGGTCGCACGCTTCATGGGTCAACGGCGAACCGGTCAGCGGGTCGAATTGCTTCTTGCCATCGACAACCGTCTGAATCTGCTTGCACCCGATAACCTGGTTACCTTGCAGGCCAACCAGCACGTTAGGCATACCGACGTTCGGGAAAACCTTGTTGTTCACCCCGTACGGACGCGACTTGTCTTCATAGAAGCTGCGCAGGTAGGTGTACAGCCAGTCGGTACCACGAACACGCGCAACCAGGGTCAGGTCTGGCGGTGCCGCACCGAACCAGGTTTTGGCGTCTTGCGGCTGCATGCCGATCTTCATGTGGTCGCCAATTTTGGCGCCGGTGAATACCAGCTTCTCGAGCATCAGCTCGTGAGGAATACCCAGGTCATCGGCAACCCGCTCGTAACGCTGGAACTTGGCGCTGTGGCAGCCCATGCAATAGTTGGCGAAGGTGCGCGCCCCATCTTGCATGGCAGCCTTGTCGGCGAGGTCGATATCGACCTTGTCGAGGACCGGACCGTGCTCGGAGGCGGCAAAGCTCAGTGTTGGCATCAATGCCAGGATCATTACTGCAAATAGCTTTTTCATCAGCCAGTCACCCTTTCCGGAACCGGTTTGGTCTTCTCAAGCCTGGTGTAGAACGGCATCAGAATGAAGTAGGCGAAATACAGGAAGGTGCATACCTGCGACAGCAATGTACGGCCCGGGGTTGGCGCCAGTACGCCCAGCACACCCAGGATCACGAACGAAATGCAGAACACCAGCAGCCAGATCTTGCTCATCCAGCCTTTGTAGCGCATCGACTTGACCGGACTGCGGTCGAGCCACGGCAGGACGAACAGCACGGCAATCGCAGCGCCCATGGCGATGACACCCAGGAGCTTGTCGGGAACGGCCCGCAGGATCGCGTAGAACGGCGTGAAGTACCAGACCGGTGCAATGTGCTCAGGAGTCTTGAAGGCGTTAGCCTGCTCGAAGTTCGGTTTTTCCAGGAAGTAACCACCCATTTCCGGGAAGAAGAACACCACTGCGCAGAACACGAAGAGGAACACGACGACGCCGACGATGTCCTTAACGGTGTAGTACGGGTGGAAGGCAATGCCATCGAGCGGCACACCGTTTTCGTCTTTAAGCTTCTTGATGTCGACGCCATCAGGGTTGTTCGAACCCACTTCGTGCAGCGCCAGGATGTGCAGCACCACCAGACCGAGAATCACGATCGGCAGGGCCACAACGTGCAGGGCGAAGAAGCGGTTCAGGGTGATGCCGGAAATCAGGTAGTCACCACGGATCCACTGGGTCAGGTCATCGCCGATTACCGGAATCGCACCGAACAGCGAGATGATCACCTGGGCACCCCAGTAGGACATCTGGCCCCACGGCAGCAGGTAACCCATGAAGGCTTCCGCCATCAGCGCCAGGTAGATCAGCATGCCGAACACCCAGACCAGTTCGCGAGGCTTCTGGTACGAGCCGTACAGCAGGCCGCGGAACATGTGCAGGTAAACGACAATGAAGAACGCCGAGGCGCCGGTGGAGTGCAGGTAGCGCAGAATCCAGCCGTATTCGACGTCACGCATGATGTATTCGACCGAGGCGAATGCCTCTTCGGCCGACGGCGTGAAGCTCATGGTCAGCCAGACGCCGGTGACGATCTGGTTAACCAGCACCAGCAGTGCCAGGGAGCCGAAAAAGTAGAAGAAGTTGAAGTTCTTCGGTGCGTAATACTTGCTGAGGTGGTCTTCCCACATCTTGGTCGCGGGGAAGCGGGCGTCAACCCAATCCATGAACTTACTCATCACGCGTTCTCCTGATCGACGCCAACGACAATGATGTCGTCCGACTCATAAGAGTGCGGCGGCACTGGCAGATTGAGCGGCGCCGGCTGGGCCTTGTAGACGCGACCCGCCAGGTCGTAGTGGGAGCCGTGGCATGGGCAGAAGTAACCGCCGACCCACTTGGGACCCAGGTCGACCGGGGCGACTTCAGGACGGAAGGTTGGCGAGCAGCCCAGGTGGGTGCACAAACCGACCAGTACCAGGATTTCCGGCTTGATCGCACGGTTTTCCGGGTTGACGTACGTCGGTTGAACCGATGCCTTGGATTCAGGGTCGGAGAGGTCACCGGTGATCTTCTTGAGGTTGCCAAGAATCTCTTCGGTGCGACGGACGATGAAGACCGGCTGGCCACGCCATTCAGCAATCATCTGCTGACCTGGCTCCACCTTGGCAATATTGACCTTCACCGGTGCACCTGCGGCTTTCGCCTTGGCACTGGGGAACCATGACCCCACGAACGGGACCGCAGCCCCCACCGCTCCTGCAGCACCCACCACGGATGTGGCTGCTACGAGGAAGCGACGCCGGCCTGCATTGACGCCGTCATTGCTCATTCAGTCCTCTCCCATCAGCTTTATGGCCTGTTACAACAGGCATCTACTAAGTAATTTCTGAACTGCTAAAAATTTGCCGCATGGTAATGAAAAGACCCTTCTCTGACAAGGTGATTAGCCCGCGACCAAGCCGCAATCCCTTGTAGCTCTTGACTTGCGTCTATGCGGCAAGTTGTCACAGTAAAGACCAACATACTTATTCAAGACATAAAAAAAGCCCGGTTCCACCAGGAACCGGGCTTTTTTTGAACGCCGAAGCGAAATTAACGCTTGGAGTACTGAGGACGCTTACGCGCTTTACGCAGACCCACTTTCTTACGCTCAACTTCACGAGCGTCACGGGTAACGTAACCAGCACGACGCAGAGCGCCACGCAGAGTCTCGTCGTAGTCCATCAGTGCACGGGTGATACCGTGACGGATTGCACCGGCCTGGCCGCTGACACCACCACCGATAACGGTGACGTAGATGTCGAACTTTTCGGTGGTCTCGGTCAGTTCCAGCGGCTGGCGAACTACCATGCGCGCGGTTTCACGACCGAAGAACACGTCCAGAGAACGGTTGTTGATGGAGATGTTACCGGTACCTGGACGCAGGAAAACGCGAGCGGTTGCGGTCTTGCGACGGCCAGTGCCGTAATTTTGAGTCGCCGACATAATGAACTATTCCGTTAAATCTTCAGTTCTTGGGGCTGCTGAGCAGTATGAGGGTGAGTAGCGCCCGCATAGACTTTCAGCTTACGGTACATGTCGCGACCCAGTGGGTTCTTAGGCAGCATGCCTTTAACCGCGGTCTCGATCACGCGCTCAGGGGCCTTGGCGATCAACTTCTCGAAGTTGATTTCCTTGATACCGCCCGGGAAGCCGGAGTGGGAGTAGTACATCTTGTCCGAAGTTTTGGCACCAGTCACACGGATCTGCTCGGCGTTGATGACGACGATGTAGTCGCCGGTGTCAACGTGAGGAGTGTACTCTGGCTTGTGCTTGCCACGCAGACGGCTAGCGATTTCGGTAGCCAGACGACCCAGGGTCTGACCAGCGGCGTCAACTACGAACCAGTCGCGCTTTACTGTTTCCGGTTTAGCAGTAAAAGTTTTCATTCTTTATAGCCTCAGGGGCCGCCCAGCGAAAATAAGACGGCAGATCTTACTGGATAGTGCGTACCTTGACAATACAAGGACACAGCCGCACACGGACGCTATCGGGGGCTCGGGTCAGCGCGTCCAATATTCGGCAGGGTTCTTCTATGTGGGGGGCATCACTCCCACACACGGAGAGGGGCCGAATTATCCAGATTGCGAAAAAAAATTCAACCTGCTTTTATGCTTCTTTTGCCAGGGAGACGCCGATGGACTACCGCCAGCTGGGCCGTACCGACCTCAATGTCAGCGCACTGTGCCTGGGCACCATGACCTGGGGCGAGCAGAATGAAGAGGCTGAGGCCTTCAGCCAGATCGCCCGCGCCAAAGCCGCAGGCATCAATTTTATCGACACCGCCGAGATGTACCCGGTGCCGCCCCGCCCGGAAACCTATGCCGCGACCGAGCGCATCATCGGCAACTGGTTCAAACGCAGCGGTGATCGTGCCGACTGGATCCTGGCCAGCAAGGTAGCCGGCCCTGGCAATGGCATCAACCACATCCGCGATGGCCAGCTCAAGCACAACCGCCAGCACATCGTTGCCGCCCTCGACGCCAGCCTCAAACGCCTGCAGACCGACTGGATCGACCTCTACCAACTGCACTGGCCTGAGCGCAGCACCAACTTCTTCGGCAAGCTCGGCTACCAGCACCTGCCAAACGACCACTTCACCCCGCTGGAAGAAACCCTGGAAGTACTCGACGAACAGGTGAAAGCGGGCAAGATCCGCCATATCGGCCTGTCCAACGAAACCCCGTGGGGCACCATGAAGTTCCTGCAACTGGCCGAGAGCCGTGGCTGGAGCCGCGCAGTCTCGATCCAGAACCCATACAACCTGCTCAACCGCAGTTTCGAAGTGGGCCTGGCGGAAATCGCTATCCGCGAACAATGCGGGCTGCTGGCCTACTCACCCCTGGCGTTCGGCATGCTCTCGGGCAAATACGAGAACGGCGCGCGGCCAGCGAAGGGCCGCCTAACCTTGTTCAGCCGCTTCTCGCGCTACTCCAACCCGCAGACCGTCGCGGCCTGCAGCCGCTACGTGCAACTGGCGCGCGAGCACGGCCTGGACCCGGCGCAAATGGCCCTGGCTTTTGTCACCCGGCAGCCCTTCGTGACCAGCAACATCATCGGCGCGACCAGCCTGGAGCAACTGGACAGCAACCTGGCGAGCTTCAGCCTCAAGCTGTCTGACGAGCTGCTGGCGGGCATCGAGGCCATTCATCAGGATCAGCCCAACCCCGCGCCTTAACAATCGGTGGGAGCGGGCTTGCCCCGCGATCTGGGCGTGTCAGTCACATTGCCTCGCGGGGCAAGCCCGCTCCCACCGCTGAGTGAGTTGCCGCCAACAACCCAGGGTAGACACAACAGCCAAAAAATAAGACGATCCAGCCGGTGATTGACCACTCTCCCCTATAAGAACAACGAAAATGATGTTTACCCAACCCTCTGCGTCCTTGCGGCGCGTCAGCATACTGGCCATCGATAACGTCTTTGCCTTCACAGTGACGCAGGCCAAGGACTTCTTCCACCTCGCCAGCCTGCGCTATGCCAAGCAGCTGGGCGTGGGGTTAAAGCCGATATTCGAGACTCGCCTGGTCAGCCCCGACGGGCAGCCTGTGCGCAGTTTCAGCGACGTCGTGCTGCCGGTGGACAGCGGCCTGGAAGACGCCGATGTGATCATCCTGCCGGCCTTCTGGGACGATTTCGACGCGCTCTGCCAGCGCTACCCTCAAGTACTGCCCTGGCTGCGCGAACAACACGCGCGCGGCGCGGTGCTCTGTGGCGAGGCCAGTGGCGTGTTCTGGCTGGCCGAATCGGGCTTGCTCGACGGCAAGGAAGCAACGACCTACTGGCGCTTCTTCAACCAGTTCAGCGAACGCTTCCCCAAGGTCATCCTGAACCAGGACAAGCACCTGACCGACGCCAATAACCTCTACTGCGCCGGCGGTACCACCTCAGCCTGCGACCTGTACATTTACCTGATCGAACGTTTCTGCGGCGCCAATGTGGCCCAGGCGGTTGCCCGTGACATCCTCTACGAAGTCCAGCGCAACTACACCCCGGGACGCATGGGCTTTGGCGGCCAGAAACTGCACCAGGACCTGATCATCCTGCAAATCCAGCAGTGGCTCGAAGAACACTTTGCCGACAAGTTCCGCTTCGAAGACGTCGCCCGCAATCACGGCATGAGCATCCGCAACTTCATGCGTCGCTTCCAGACCGCGACGGGCGACAAACCCCTGCACTATCTGCAGCGGCTGCGGATCGAAACGGCCAAGGGCTTGTTGTCAGGCACGCGCAAGAGCATCAAGACCATCAGCTATGAAGTGGGCTATGACGATGCCAGCTTCTTTGCGCGGCTGTTCAGGCAGCACACCGAGCTGTCGCCGAATCAGTATCGGCAGCAGTTCATGCAGGAGGCTTGAGGAATTTATCGCGGGGCAAGCCCGCTCCCACCGGTGGGAGCGGGCTTGCCCCGCGATGAATCAGGGCTTGTGCGCCCGCGCGAGGAATTCGTGGGACTGCATTTCCAGCAAGCGGCTGAGGGTACGCTGGAATTCGAAGGTCAGGCGACCGCCGGTGTACAGGTCTTTGAGTTCAACTTCAGCCGAGATGATCAGCTTGACGTTACGGTCATAGAATTCGTCGACCATGTTGATGAAACGCCGCGCGATGTCATCAGTGGCCACACCCATCTGCTCAACGTCGCTGAGCAACACTGCATGGAAGATCTTGCCCAACTCGATGTAGTCGTTCTGGCTGCGCGGGCCATCGCACAGTTCGCGGAAATCGAACCAGGCGACATCATCACAGGTACGCAGGGCACGGATTTCACGGTTCTCGACGATCAGCACGTCGTTTTCGACCGCCTGGGTGCACTCCGGAGTCAGGGCGCGGAAGCTTTTGCGCAGGCTTTCGTGTGCGGCCTCGTCCAGCGGGAAGTGGAACAACTCGGCTTGTTCCAGATGGCGCAGGCGGTAGTCAACGCCGCTGTCGACGTTAACGATATCAGTGTTCTGTTTGATCAGGGCGATCGCTGGCAGGAAGCGGGCGCGCTGCAAACCGTCTTTGTACAAACCATCAGGCACGATGTTCGAGGTCGCCACCAGGGTTACGCCGTTCTTGAACAGCTCTTCCATCAGGGTGCCAAGGATCATCGCGTCGGTGATGTCGGAAACGAAGAATTCGTCGAAGCAGATCACCCGTGCTTCATCGGAAAAACGCTTGGCGATGACCGTCAGGGGGTTCTTTTCACCCTTGAGGGTCTTCATTTCGTCGTGCACCCGCTTCATGAAGCGGTGGAAGTGCGTGCGCATTTTCTGCTTGAACGGCAGCGCTTCGAAGAAAGTATCGACCAGGTAGGTCTTGCCGCGGCCTACCCCACCCCAGAAGTACAAGCCCTTGACCGGCGCCTGATCCTTCTTGCCGAACAACTTGCCGAATACCCCGGGCTTGTTGTTCTGCGCCGCGATCAGATCGTCGTACAGGCGCTGCAGATGACGCACCGCTGTTTCCTGCGCCGCGTCATGGAAGAATTCGGGACGTTTCAGATCTGCTTGATATCGTTCTAGGGGCGTCATAATTCGTTAGCAAGGTAACAAAAGCGGGCCGTCACTGTAGCGACGGCCCCGGATAATGGCAATCAGACTTGCGTCTGGCCGTTTAGTCCTGCTGTGGTTGCAAGGCTGCGCGCAGGCTGTCGATGGCGTTGTCACGTGCCGCTTCATCGGCCAGCTGCGGCCCCTCGGCAACACATTCACCTTCCAGCCACAGGCTGAAACCCAGGCCTTCGGTACGTACGTCCAGCTCACCGCCCTGCTGCAACTGCTTGCTCACCGCACCGGCAGTCTTGCCATCGGCAAAGTTGCGCGACAGCAGCAACTGTTCGCCATCGGCCGCCAGCAGACGGAAACGGAAGCTGCCGTCGTCTTCGCGGAAGCTGACAAAACGCGCGGCCTTGGCAGCCTTCTTCTTGACCTGGGCAGCACCCTGATCGATGGCACGGAACGAACGCAGGCCGACCGCTTCACGCAGTTGCTCAAGGAACGGCGTGGCCACTTTGCGAGCTTTTGCAGCGCCCGCCAGCAAGATGTCTTCCAGATCGCCCGGACGGCTGATCAGTTGGTGGTAGCGCTCGCGCGGCTCGCTCAGTTGACCGTCGAGCAGTTGGAACAGGCGCTGCTTGGCCTCGCCCCAACCCAGGCCCTGCAGCAGTTCGCTACGGAACTCCTCGGCTTGTGCCGTAGTGGCAAAGGCCTGGAACAGGGTGAACAGGTGCGAATTGTCCGGGTCTTTGGCTTCACCAGGGGCACGCGAGTCGGTGACGATGCGCGAGATCGCGTCTTTCATGTCCTTGGCGCTGGTGAACAACGGGATAGTGTTGTCATAGCTCTTGGACATTTTGCGGCCATCAAGGCCCGGCAGGGTCGCCACGCTTTCTTCGATCAACGCTTCCGGCATGGCAAAGAATTCCTTGCCCTGGCCGAACAGATGGTTGAAGCGCTGGCCGATGTCACGGGCCATTTCCACGTGCTGGATCTGGTCGCGACCGACCGGCACCTTGTTGGCGTTGAACATCAGGATGTCGGCAGCCATCAGCACCGGATAGCTGTACAGGCCCATGCTGACGCCGGCATCCGGGTCTTCGCCGTTCTCCAGGTTCTTGTCCACCGAGGCCTTGTAGGCATGCGCACGGTTGAGCAGGCCCTTGGCGGCGACGCAGGTCAGCAACCAGGTCAGTTCAGGAATTTCCGGGATGTCGGACTGGCGATAAAAGGTTACCCGTTCCGGGTCCAGGCCACCGGCCAGCCAGGTCGCGGCGATTTCCAGACGCGAGCGCTGGATGCGCTGCGGGTCATCGCATTTGATCAGGGCGTGGTAGTCGGCCAGGAAGTAGAACGAGTCGACGCCTGGCTCACGGCTGGCGAGGATCGCCGGGCGAATGGCACCGGCGTAGTTGCCCAGGTGAGGCGTGCCCGTGGTGGTGATACCGGTAAGGATGCGCGTAGTCATGGGTAATCGCTTATCAGACTTCAATCAATTCGAAAGGCGTGGCAGCACCAGCGCTTTGAGGTCGGTGAGCTTGCCGTGGAAAAAGTGTCCGCATTCTGCCACTTTCAGCAGCTCATGGGGGCGTGTGAGTGCGTCAGACCAGGCGTAGACGAGCTGTGGATCGATCACTTCGTCGGTTTCCGGCTGGATAACGCTCAGGGCGCAGTTCAATGGCAGGGCATCGTGATCCTGCAAACGCATCACCGCCGGCGCCACCATGAACAGCTGCTTGAGCGGCTGGCCCGCAGCCTCCAGGCGCCCGCCCAAGCTTCCCGCAACAAAGCCACCGAAGGAAAAGCCCATCAGGGTCAGCGGCAAATCCGGATATTTAGCGAGCAGCCAGGCCGCCACTGCCTGGGCATCGTCTACCTCGCCGCTGCCCATGTCATGGCTGCCAGCACTGGCGCCAACGCCACGGTAGTTGAATCGCAAGGTAATGTAACCGGCATCACGAGCGGTGCGCTGCAGCATCGACACCACTTTATTGGTCATGGTCCCCCCCTGCACCGGGTTGGGGTGGCACAGCAGCACCAGGCCACGCGGCTCGGCAACATCGAGGTACAAGGCTTCCAATTGGCCGACCGGGCCATCGATCATTACTGGGGTTTCGCGGATAAGCAAAGGTAAACTCCGTGACCTCGGAAAGGGTCGACTCGTCTAGCTGAATGATTCTGTCTGAGATATTTGCGATCGTTCGCGGTATACAGCGCAGGTCCGAGCCGTTAACGTAAAGCAAAGCCGTTTATAGAGGAAGGACTCGTGGAACTCTCGCTCTTAGTTTGGTTGTTGCCGACCCTGGCCCTCGTCGTGGGCGTTGTCGTTGGTTTCCTGGTCGCCCGCTTGCTGCCCAATGCCGCGCCGAGCAGCACTCAGCGTCAGCTGGATGATATCCAGGAACGCTTCGACAGCTACCAGAACGAGGTGGTTACTCACTTCAACAGTACGGCTGCGCTGGTCAAGAAGCTGACCCAAAGTTACCAGGAAGTTCAGGACCACCTGGCCGATGGCGCCAACCGCCTGGCCCTGGACGAACTGACCCGCCAGCGCCTGCTGGCCTCGCTGCACTCGGAAGCCACCCAGGCTCCGCGTGACCGCCTGACCCCACCCAAGGATGCCGAAGTACCGCGTGACTACGCGCCGAAAGCGCCGAACGCACCGGGCATGCTGGATGAGCACTACGGGCTCAAGCGTAACTGACAAAAAGCCCCGCCAATCGGCGGGGCTTTTTATTGCAAGGCTGTCTTAAACTTTGTGGGAGCGGGCTTGCCCCGCGATTGCGGTTTGCCAGCCAAATCGCTTCGCGGGGCAAGCCCGCTCCTACCTGCGGTTAGCTGTACCAAGGGGCAGTCGTTGCGCTGTGACCATAACGCGCCAACGCCTGATCCAGCACCCAACGCTCCATTGCCCCTTGCTGCACCAGGCTGTGCAAACTGGCCAACACAATACTGAAGCGATCAACCTCGAAGAAGCGTCGCAGCTGCTGACGGGTGTCACTGCGGCCAAACCCATCAGTGCCCAAGGTGACATAGGGCGCCCGCACATACTCGGCAATCAACTGTGGCCAGGCACGCACATAGTCGCTGGCGGCGATCACCGGATCACTGCCGCCCAGACAGCGCTGCACATGACTGATTGCCCCGGTATCCGGACCCAGGCGATCAGCGCGCTGGATATCCCGCGCCTCACGTGCCAGTTCGCTGAAGCTGGTGACGCTGAACACTTCACTGTCGATCTGCCATTCGCTCGCCAACAGTTCACTGGCAGCAATGACTTCACGCAAAATCGCGCCAGAACCCAACAAACGCACGCGCCCTCTGGCAGCTGCAACGCGTTGTTCAACGTAACGGTACATGCCGCGCAAAACCTCTTGATGCACCTGCGCAGGCAGGGAGGGTTGTGGATAGTTTTCGTTCATTACCGCCACGTAATGAAACTCGTCGCACTGCTCGCTGAGCATGCGCCTTGCCGCGTGTTCCAGAATCACCGCTAGCTCGCCCGCGAAGCACGGATCCCAGGCCCGGCAGTTGGGCACCATTGCGGCCATCACCAGGCTCGAGCCGTCCTGATGCTGCAGCCCTTCTCCACCGAGGGTAGTACGGCCTGCCGTTGCGCCCAGCAGCAAGCCGCGGGCACGTTGGTCTGCGGCAGCCCAGATCAGGTCGCCAACGCGCTGGAAGCCGAACATCGAGTAGTAGATGTACACCGGCAACATCGGCTCGCCGTGCACCGCATAGGAGGTGGCCGCAGCCACCCACGACGAAATAGCCCCGGCTTCGGTAATACCCTCCTCCAGCAACTGACCGTCACGGGCTTCCTTGTAGGACAGCAGAGAACCGGCATCCTCGGGCTCATAGCACTGCCCCTGCGGCGAATAGATGCCGATCTGCCGGAACAGGCTGGCCATGCCGAAGGTGCGTGCCTCATCGGCTACGATTGGCACCACGCGCGGCCCCAGCTCCGGAGCCTTGAGCCAGGCGCTAAGCATGCGCACCGCGGCCATGGTGGTCGACATCTCCTTGCCGTCAGCCTGCAAGGCAAAGCCCCCCATCACCTCCAGCGCCGGTACCGGCACCGGGCGTACCTCGCTGCGCCTGGCGGGCAACGGGCCGCCGAGCGCCGCGCGCCGTTCACGCAAGTACCGCAGTTCGGCGCTGTCTTCGGCCGGGCGATAGAACTGCAACTGTTCCACCTGAGCATCACTGAGCGGCAGGTGGAAGCGGTCACGGAAGGCCAGCAAGGCCTCGACATCCAGCTTCTTGGCCTGGTGCGCGGTCATCCGCGACTCACCCGCAGCGCTCATGCCGTAACCTTTCTTGGTCTTGGCCAGAATCACGCTGGGGCGACCCTTGCAGGCCTTGGCCGCGGCAAACGCGGCGTACAGCTTGCGAAAGTCGTGGCCACCACGCTTGAGCGCGTTGATCTCGGCGGAGCTCATGTGCTCAACCAGCTTCTGCAGCGCCGGGTGCTGATTGAAAAAATGCTCAAGGTTGTAGGCACCATCCTTGGCGCCGAGGTTCTGGAACTGGCCATCCGGGGTCGCCGCCAACTGACGTAGCAGCACATGCTCATGATCCCGGGCGAACAGTGCGTCCCACTCCGAACCCCAGAGCACCTTGATCACGTTCCAGCCTGCGCCGCTGAACAGGGCTTCGAGCTCCTGAATGATCTGGCCGTTACCCCGTACCGGGCCGTCCAGACGCTGCAGGTTGCAGTTGACCACAAAGGTGAGGTTATCCAGTTGCTCCCGTGCTGCCAGGGTCAGGCCGGCAATCGACTCAGGCTCATCCATCTCGCCATCGCCAAACACACCCCAGACATGGCGCCCGTCGGTGTCCAGCAACTGGCGGTGCTTCAGATAGCGCATGAACCGCGCCTGATAGATCGCATTGAGCGGGCCAATGCCCATGGAGCCGGTCGGAAACTGCCAGAAGTCGGGCATCAGCCAAGGGTGTGGATAAGAGCACAGGCCATTACCCGCGACTTCCTGGCGGTAACTGGCCAGTTGCGCTTCACTCAGGCGCCCCTCAAGGAATGCCCGGGCATAAATGCCAGGTGCCGAATGCGGCTGGAAAAACACCAGATCGGCATTGCGCTGCCCGGCAGCGGACTCACCGCGAAAAAAGTGCTGGAAACCGACTTCGAAAATTTCCGCAGCCGAGGCGTAACTGGCGATATGCCCACCCAGGTCACCATAGGCATGATTGGCGCGTACCACCATGGCCAGGGCGTTCCAGCGCAACAGGCTGGTGATCCGTTCTTCAAGCTCCAGGTCCCCCGGATAGGCGCCCTGCTGCTCCACCGCAATGGTATTGCGGTACGCCGAGTAGGCCGGCGCGCCACGCTCCAGGCCCAGTTCACGGGCATGCGCTTGGAGCTGTTCGAGGAGGAATCGCGCGCGTTCAGGGCCACAGTGCTGCAGGGTCGAATCGAGCGCATCCAGCCACTCAGCCGTTTCGCCCGGGTCGCTGTCGGCCTGTGGATCATCACCCAGGCCACGCGGCATACCATCACCTGACACAAGGCTCATCATTGCCACCATTGCATTGGACCTCATCCGTGACGGGTTCAGGCACAGGCCTTCAGGGCCTGCTCGATATCAGCCAACAGATCCTCAATATCCTCAAGCCCGACCGACAAGCGCACCAGCCCTTCAGAGATGCCGTACTGGGCACGCTCTTCGGGGGTGTAGCTGGAATGGGTCATGCTCGCCGGATGCTGGGCCAGCGACTCGGCATCACCGAGACTGACGGCGCGGCTGAACAATTGCAGGGCGTTCATGAAGCGGCGCCCGGCGCTGATCCCGCCTTTAAGCTCAAAGGCGATCATGCCACCAGGCAAGCGCATCTGCTGCCGGGCCAGTTGGTATTGAGGGAAACCGGGCAGGCCGGGGTAGTTGATCAGCTCCACCGCCGGGTGTTGCTGCAGATATTCAGCGATGGTTTGGGCGTTGCTGCAGTGACGCTCCATGCGCAAGGTCAGGGTCTTCATGCCACGCATGAGCAAAGCAGCATCCTGTGGAGACATCACCGCGCCGGTCATGTCCTTCAGGCCTTCGAGGCGAATCCGGTCAACCAGTGCCTTGCGTCCGATCACCAGGCCCGCAGTGATATCGCCATGCCCGCTGAGGTACTTGGTCGCCGAATGCACAACCAGGTCAGCGCCCAGTTCCAGCGGCCGCTGCAGGTAGGGCGTGCAGTAGGTGTTATCGACCACCACCGTGATGCCCCGGCTGCGGGCAATAGTCGCCACCGCCGCAATATCGGCCATCTGCATGTTCGGGTTGGCCGGTGTTTCGAAGTAGATCACCTTGGTTTGCCCGCTGATCGCCGCCTCAAGTGCCTGCAGGTCGGTCATGTCGACATGGCGAACCTTGACCCCGAACTCACCGATGCCGTGGTGCAGAAAGGCGAAGGTGCAACCGTACAAAGTGCGCCCGACCAACACCTCATCACCCGGCCGCAGCAAGGTCCACAGCGTCGCGGTAATCGCGCCCATGCCCGAGGCCAGGGCCAACCCGGCCTCCCCGCCTTCAAGCGAGGCCATGCGCTGTTCCAGCAAGGCCAGGGTGGGGTTGGAAATTCGCGTGTAGAAATGCCCGCCCTGCTCGCCGGCAAAGCAGGCAGCTCCGTATTCAACCGTGGGAAATGCGAAGGTGGCGGTCTGGTAGACCGGAGGGACCAGCGAACCTTGATTCGCCAGTGGGTCGTAGCCGTGGTGAATGGCACGGGTCGCGAAACCTGAATCCTTGGTGGAGCCGCTCATGACAACAGCCTCTTGTGGTTTGTTATAAGCTTATGCCACTGAGGTGCTGATTTTTTTCCAAATATAACCACCGCTCAGCGTGGTTATTAACAAAAAACCTATGAATTCAGGCCACGGAGGGCAAAACATGCCTGCCACCCTCGACCGTACCGACCGCGCCTTGCTCGCCGCCCTGCAAGACAATGCACGACTGACTATTTCCGAACTGGCCGACAACGTCGCCCTGACCACCTCGCCGTGCTGGCGACGGGTCAAACTCCTGGAAGACAGCGGCTATATCACCGGTTACCAGGCGATTCTCTCGCCCAAGGCGCTGGGCTTTGGCGTCACGGCGTTTGTCAGCATCATGATGGACTCGCACTCCAAGGAGATGGCGCGGGCCTTCGAGCAGCGCTTGATGGAGATTCCAGAGATCGTTGCCTGTCACAACATCTCCGGGCGCTATGACTTCCTGCTGGAAATCCTGGCGCGGGATCTTGAGTCGTTTGGCGAGTTCGCCCGCGAGGTGTTGCAGACGTTGCCGGGGGTGAAGGAGATTTACTCGAGTTTCTCGTTCAAGGCGGTGAAGGAGAAACGGGTGATTCCGGTGTCAGAGAAGCATATCTGAACGCATCGCGGGGCAAGCCCGCTCCTACCGGTAGGAGCGGACTTGCCCCGCGATGATGCCGCTATTTAGATTGCGCCACGCTGACGCAGCAGCTCCAGCACCAGCTTGACGCCCTCTTCCAGGCTGACGTTCTGGGTGTCGACCACCAGGTCGGCATCCAGCGGCACGTCGTACGGGAAGCTTTCGCCCGGGATGTTGTCGCCACCGGCTGCGTACAGACCCTGCGGGTCGCGCTCACGGCAGGCCATTGGCGAAGCCTGGACGTAAACGGTAAGCAAGCGTTCTTTGCCGATCAGTGCCTTGGCCTGTTCACGACCTTCAGCATCCGGAGCAACGAAAGCCGCCAGGGTCAGCAAGCCCGCTTCGTTGAACTGACGCGCAACATGCGCAGCACGACGCCAGTTCTCGGTACGCCCGGCACGGTCCTGTGGCAGACCTTTGTTCAGGTCATGACGCAGGTTCTGGCCATCGAGCACATACACCGCACGGCCCATGTCGAACAGCTTGCGCTCCACGGCATACGCCAGGGTGCTCTTACCGGCGCCCGACAGGCCGCTGAACAGAACAGTGGCAGGTTGCTGGCCGAAACGCAGGGCGCGCTCTTCGGTAGCCACATGTGCCAGCTTGCCGTGCTGACCGACAGTGCCGTGTGGCACGACCGGAGGCGCGATGATCATGCCCGCGCCCACGGTACCGTTGGTCAAACGGTCGATGACAATGAAGGCGCCGGTGGTGCGGTTGCTGTCATAGCCGTCCAGCGCGATCGGCGCGTCGAGGCTGACCTTGACCTTGCCGATTTCATTGAGCTGCAACGCGCTGGCTGCACCCTGCTCCAGGGTATTCACATCGACCTTGTGGGCGATGCTGGCAATCGAGCCCGGCACATAGCTGGTGGCGCGCTTGATGTCGTATTTCTTGCCCGGCAGCATCGGCTCTTCAGCCATCCACACGAGCATGGCATCGAACTGATCGGTCACCGGTGGCACGTTGTCGGCATGCACCAACAGGTCGCCACGGGAGATGTCGATCTCGTCTTCCATGGTCAAGGTCACGGCCTGGCCCGGGCCGGCGTTCTCCAGTTCACCTTCGAAGGTGACGATGGATTTGACCCGGCTGCTCTTGCCCGACGGCAGCACGACGATTTCATCGCCCTTGTGCACCACGCCGCTGGCCAGGGTACCGGCAAAGCCACGGAAGTTCAGGTTCGGGCGGTTCACGTACTGCACCGGGAAGCGCAGGTCGGTGAAGTTGCGATCGGCCGCCACTTCCACGGTTTCGAGAATTTCCATCAAGGCCGGGCCGGTGTACCACGGCGAACGCTCGCTGCGGTTGACCACGTTGTCACCCTTGAGCGCCGACATCGGCACGAAGTGCAGGCTGCTCGGGTTCATGTTGATGGCTTCGGCAAACTGCAGGTAGTCGGCCTTGATGCTGTCGAACACGCCTTGGTCGAAGCCCTTGAGGTCCATCTTGTTCACCGCCACGACGATGTGCTTGATGCCCAGCAAGGACGCGATGTAGCTGTGACGGCGGGTTTGCGTCTGCACGCCGTAACGGGCATCGACAAGGATGATCGCCAGGTCACAGGTGGAAGCACCGGTGGCCATGTTGCGGGTGTACTGCTCGTGGCCCGGGGTGTCGGCAATGATGAACTTGCGCTTGGCGGTGGAGAAATAGCGGTAGGCGACATCGATGGTGATGCCCTGCTCACGCTCGGCCTGCAGGCCGTCGACCAGCAACGCCAGGTCGATATCGTCACCGGTGGTGCCGACTTTCTTCGAATCGCGGGTGATCGCTTCCAGATGGTCTTCGTAGATCATCTTCGAGTCGTGCAGCAGGCGCCCGATCAGGGTGCTCTTACCGTCATCGACGTTACCGCAGGTCAAAAAGCGCAGCAGTTCTTTACGTTCGTGCTGGGCCAGGTAGGCGAGGATATCCTCGCTGATCAATTCGGATTGGTGCGACATGGTCTGACCCTAACTTAGAAATAGCCTTGACGTTTTTTGTCTTCCATCGAGCCTGCGCCATCGTGGTCGATGACTCGGCCCTGACGCTCGGAAGTGCGGGTCAGGAGCATTTCCTGGATGATGTCAGTGAGGGTTTCGGCCTCAGACTCCACCGCACCCGTCAACGGGTAGCAGCCAAGGGTGCGGAAGCGCACTTTCTTTTTGACGATACGGGCTTTTTCTTCATCCGAGAGGTGCTCGAGGATGCGCTCGTCATCGATCATGATCAGGGTGCCGTTCTTCTCGATCACTTCGCGTTCAGCGGCGAAGTACAGCGGTACGATCGGGATACCTTCCAGGTAGATGTACTGCCAGATGTCCAGCTCGGTCCAGTTCGACAGCGGGAACACGCGAATCGATTCGCCCTTGTTGACCTTGCCGTTGTAGACGTTCCACAGCTCCGGACGCTGGTTCTTCGGGTCCCAGCGGTGTTTGCTGTCGCGGAACGAGTACACGCGCTCTTTGGCACGCGACTTCTCTTCGTCACGACGCGCACCACCGAAGGCGGCATCGAAGCCGTGCTTGTCGAGCGCCTGCTTGAGGCCCTCGGTCTTCATGATGTCGGTGTGCTTGGCGCTACCGTGGGTGAACGGGTTGATGCCCTGGGCGACGCCGTCCGGGTTCACGTGAGTGATCAGCTCCAGGCCCATTTCCTCGACCATCTTGTCGCGGAAGCGGTACATCTCCTGGAATTTCCACTGGGTGTCGACGTGCATCACCGGAAACGGCAGTTTGCCCGGGAAGAAGGCTTTGCGCGCCAGGTGCAGCATCACGGCCGAATCCTTGCCGATCGAGTACAGCATCACCGGGTTATCGAACTCGGCGGCCACCTCACGAATGATGTGGATGCTCTCCGCCTCCAACTGTTTCAAATGCGTCAGTTTGTCGACCATGGCTACTCACGGAAATACGATCTTATGGACGGCCAGCGGGCCGTGTTCGAGCGGACCACTGTATCACAGCACTCGATTCTATTTAGGCGCCCAACTAGAACGAAACAGTATAAGAATATGCCCTGCCGTTTTAGCCTCAGATCGGGTTCGGACAGTCGATGAACAGGTGCTCCAGGGCGAAGCGCCGCGCCAGATAATCACCCAACGCCTGCACGCCATAACGCTCGGTAGCGTGGTGACCGGCCGCAATGAAACTGATGCCGTTTTCCCGTGCGCTGTGGAAGGTTTGCTCGGAGGCTTCACCGCTGAGGAACAGATCGACGCCAGCGGCAATCGCCTGGTCGATGTAGCCCTGCCCGCCGCCGGTGCACCAGCCGACCCGGCGAATGATCTGCTCGCCTTCGATCAGCAACGGCTCACGGCCCATGGCCTCTTGCACCTTGCGGGCAAAATCGCGCGCCGACATCGGCTCGGCCAACGAGCCAACCAGGCCGACCACCCGCGGGTTGTCCGGGTCCAGCGGGCCTTCTACGGTGATGTCCAGCTGACGGGCCAGTTGTACGTTGTTGCCGACTTCGGGGTGCAGGTCCAGCGGCAAGTGGTAGGCCAGCAGGCTGACGTCATGCTTTAGCAGGGTTTTCAGGCGGCGTTGCTTCATCCCGGTGATGCACGGGTTTTCGCCTTTCCAGAAATAACCGTGATGCACCAGGATCAGGTCGGCATCGGCTTCGACGGCCGCGTCGAGCAGTGCCTGGCTGGCGGTCACGCCGCTGACGATGCGGGTGACCTGCGGCCGGCCCTCGACCTGCAGGCCATTGGGGCAGTAATCCTGGATTTTTGCGCTGCCAAGGTAACGTTCAGCTTCCTCAACCAGGGTGCTCAGGGCAACAGCCATGAAAAGACTCCTCAAATCAGCAGTTCAGCGCGGCGCAAGGCCCCGTATAATGAGCGTCATTATGGGCCGTCGCCGGGTTTGGGGAAACCGATGGCGGCTGCTTGGGGGCCTGCACGCTGTATTCACAGCTCGCGTTACGATTTAACTGTTTGTGCGCCGCTTTGGGCGCAGTATGATCGCGCGCGCTCGCTCCCACGCAGATTGGCGGCCCTCTGCCCACACCCAGGATTCGTTCAATGTTCAAGGCTTTGCGTTACTTTGGCTGGCCGCTGTTGGTTGGCGTGCTGATCGCCCTGCTGATCATCCAGCGTTTTCCGCAATGGGTCGGCCTGCCCAGCCAGGACGTCAACCTGCAGCAGGCGCCGCAGACCAAGCGCATCATGCAAGGCCCGGTGTCGTATGCCGACGCGGTGAGCAAAGCGGCACCCGCGGTGGCCAACCTGTACACCACCAAGGTGGTCAACAAAACCACCCACCCGCTGTTCGAAGACCCACAGTTCCGCCGCTTCTTCGGTGACAACCTGCCCAAGCAGCGCCGTTGGGAATCGAGCCTGGGTTCGGCGGTGATCATGAGCCCGGAAGGCTATCTGCTGACCAACAACCACGTGACCGCCGGTGCCGACCAGATCGTCGTGGCGCTTAAAGATGGCCGTGAAACCCTGGCGCGGGTCATTGGTAGCGACCCGGAAACCGACCTGGCAGTCCTGAAGATCGATCTGAAAAACCTGCCATCGATCACCATCGGCCGCTCCGACAACATTCACATCGGCGATGTCGCCCTGGCCATCGGCAACCCCTTTGGCGTCGGCCAGACCGTCACCATGGGTATCATCAGCGCCACCGGCCGAAACCAGCTTGGCCTAAACAACTACGAAGACTTCATCCAGACCGACGCGGCGATCAACCCCGGCAACTCCGGCGGTGCGCTGGTCGATGCCAACGGTAACCTCACCGGCATCAACACTGCGATCTTCTCCAAGTCCGGGGGTTCGCAAGGAATCGGCTTTGCCATTCCAACCAAGCTGGCACTGGAGGTGATGAAGTCGATTATCGAACACGGTCAGGTGATTCGCGGCTGGCTGGGCATCGAAGTGCAGCCACTGAGCCAGGAACTGGCGGAGTCGTTCGGTATGCAAGGGCGCCCGGGAATTGTCGTGGCGGGTATTTTCCGCGACGGTCCGGCGCAAAAGGCGGGGCTGCAGTTGGGTGATGTGATTCTGAGCATCAACGGTGAACCGGCCGGTGATGGCCGTCGCTCGATGAACCAGGTGGCGCGGATCAAACCCAACGACAAAGTGGCGATTGAAGTCATCCGCAATGGCAAGGAATTGAAGCTGACCGCCGAAATCGGCCTGCGCCCACCGCCGGCGCCTGCACCAGTGGCCCAAGAAGACTAACCCTGTGGGAGCGGGCTTGCCCCGCGATGCGATGTCGAAGATAGATCGCAATCGCGGGGCAAGTCGGGTCGCCGCACCGCCGCCCCTACAGGCCGAGCATCAATGCAGGATCTGGCTCAGGAACAACTTGGTCCGCTCATTCTGCGGCCGGTCGAAGAAGTCGTCCGGCGCTGCCTGCTCCACAATCTCCCCTTTGTCCATGAAGATCACCCGGTTCGCCACGGTCCGGGCAAAGCCCATTTCGTGGGTCACGCAGAGCATGGTCATGCCGTCTTCAGCCAGGCTGACCATGGTATCGAGCACTTCCTTGACCATCTCCGGGTCAAGCGCCGAGGTCGGTTCGTCGAACAGCATGATCTTCGGCTTCATGCACAGCGCACGGGCAATCGCCACCCGCTGCTGCTGACCACCGGACAGCTGCCCCGGGTACTTGTTGGCCTGCTCAGGAATCCGCACCCGCTCCAGGTAATGCATGGCGATTTCTTCGGCTTTGCGCTTGGGCATCTTGCGCACCCACATCGGCGCCAGGGTGCAGTTCTGCAAGATGGTCAGGTGCGGGAACAGGTTGAAATGCTGGAACACCATGCCGACTTCACGACGGATCGCTTCAATCTGCTTGAGGTCGTTGGTCAGCTCCACACCATCGACCACAATGCGACCCTGCTGGTGCTCTTCCAAGCGGTTGAGGCAGCGGATGGTGGTGGACTTGCCCGAACCCGACGGCCCGCACAGCACGATACGCTCGCCTTGGCGAACATTGAGGTTGATGTCTTTCAATACGTGGAACTGACCGTACCACTTGTTCACACCCTGCATCTGAATAATGCCTTCAGGGCTCACAGGCTGTTTGATCGCTTCACTCATGGGAACACTCCTAACGCTTGTGGCCTGTGTCCAGCTTGCGCTCCAGATGCATGGAGTAGCGGGACATACCGAAACAGAAAATCCAGAAAACCAGGGCGGCGAACACATAGCCCTCGGTTGCCATGCCCAGCCAGGTAGGGTCGGCAGCTGCCTGTTTGACGCTGTTGAGCAGGTCGAACAAACCGATGATGATGACCAGGCTGGTGTCTTTGAACAGGGCAATGAAGGTGTTGACGATGCCGGGAATCACCAGCTTCAGGGCTTGCGGCAGAATCACCAGGCCCATCGCACGCCAATAGCCAAGGCCCATGGCCGCAGCCGCTTCGTACTGGCCCTTGGGAATGGCCTGCAGACCGCCCCGCACCACTTCAGCGATGTACGCCGACTGGAACAGGATGACCCCGATCATCGCCCGCAACAGCTTGTCGAAGCTCATGCCTTCAGGCAGGAACAGCGGCAGCATCACCGACGACATGAACAACACAGTGATCAACGGCACGCCACGCCAGAACTCGATGAAGGTCACACACACCACCTTCACCGCCGGCATGTTCGAACGCCGCCCCAGCGCCAGGAGAATGCCCAGCGGCAAGGCACCGACGATGCCGACTGTGGCAATCACCAGGGTCAGCATCAGGCCGCCCCACTGGTTGGTCGGTACCGTGCTCAGGCCCAGGTAACCGCCATGCAGCAGGGTGAAGGCGATGAGCGGGTACAGCACCAGAAAGCACAGGCCGTAGATCGCCTTGCGTGGGAAGCGCTTGATGAACAACGGCGCCGCGCCAATCACTGCCAGCCACACGGTCAAGTCAACGCGCCAGCGCAGTTCGCTTGGGTAGTAGCCGTACATGAACTGGCCAAAACGCTGCTGAATGAACACCCAGCAGGCGCCTTCCTTGGTGCAGTCGGCACGGGTGGTGCCAACCCAGTTGGCGTCGAAAATCGACCACTGCAGCAGTGGCGGCACGATCAGCCACACCAGGTACAGCGCAAACAGGGTAAGCAGGGTGTTGAGCCAGCTGGAGAACAGGTTGGCGCGCATCCAGGCCAGCACGCCGACGGTTTTCACCGGTGGCGGCATATCAGGTTTGAAAACATGGGTAGTCATGCGCGTGTCCTCACCGCTCGATCAGCGCAATGCGCTTGTTGTACCAGTTCATCAACAAGGAAATGCTGATGCTGATGGCCAGGTAGACGCTCATGGTGATGGCGATAACCTCGATGGCCTGACCGGTCTGGTTGAGCACGGTCCCGGCGAACAGCGAGACCATTTCCGGATAACCGATACCGGCCGCCAGCGAAGAGTTCTTCGCCAGGTTCAGGTATTGGCTGGTCAACGGTGGAATGATCACTCGCAATGCCTGGGGAATGATGACCTTGCGCAGCGTCGGGCCTTCACGCAGCCCCAGCGAACGGGCGGCTTCGGTCTGGCCATGGCTGACCGAACGAATCCCCGAGCGCACGATCTCGGCAATGAACGCTGCGGTGTAGATGGTCAGCGCCAGGGTCAAGGCCAACAGTTCGGGGATCAACACCCAGCCGCCAACGAAGTTGAAGCCCTTGAGTTGCGGCATCTCCCAGTGCACCGGGCTGCCTGCCAGCAACACGCTGAGCGCAGGAATACCCAAGAACAGGAACAGGCCAACCCAGAACTTGTGGAACGGCTCGCCGGTGGCTTCGAAACGGCGGTTGGCCAGGCGCACCATTACCACGATGGCGATGATGGCCAGCACCAGGCTGACAACGAATGGCCAGAATCCGTCGGCCATGGAAGCACCGGGCATGTTCAGGCCCCGGTTGCTGATAAAGAAAGCGTCGTTGATGTTGATGCTACCCCGCGGTCCCGGCAGGGTCAGGAACACCGCGAAGTACCAGAACAGAATCTGCAGTAGCGGTGGAATGTTACGGAACGTCTCGACATACACGGTGGCCAGCTTGTTGATCATCCAGTTCGGTGACAAGCGGGCGACGCCGATGATGAACCCCAGCAGGGTGGCCAGCACGATGCCGATAAAGGTCACCAGCAGGGTATTGAGCAAGCCGATGACAAATACCCGGGCATAGCTGTCTTGCTCGGTATAGGGGATCAGGTGCTGAGCGATGCCGAAGCCGGCACTGCGCTCAAGAAAGTCGAAGCCTGAAGTGATGCCCCGGTGCTGCAGGTTGGTCTGGGTGTTGTGGAACAGGTACCAGCCCAGCCCCACCACCGCGACCACGGTGAGAATCTGGAACAGCCAGGCACGCACACGTGGATCGCTGAAGGAGAGCCCCTTGGGTGCGCCGATTTGATTTTGCATGTAATGCCCCGAAAGAAAGGGAACCGAACAGCCAGCGACGGCCAAAACCGTCGCTGGCCGCAGCCATCAGCGCACCGGTGGCGCGTACTGAATGCCGCCGTTGTTCCACAGGGCGTTCAGACCGCGGTCGATTTGCAGTGGGGTTGCCTTGCCCAGGTTCTTCTCGAACACTTCGCCGTAGTTGCCGACCTGCTTGACGATCTGCACGACCCAGTCCTTAGGCAGTTTCAGGTCTTTGCCGTATTCACCGTCGGCGCCGAGCATGCGCGCGACGTCAGGGTTCTTGGTGGACTTGGCTTCAGCTTCGACGTTTTTCGAGGTGACGCCCATTTCCTCGGCGTTGAGCATGGCGAACAGGGTCCATTTGACGATGCTGAACCACTCTTCATCGCCTTTGCGCACTACCGGGCCCAGTGGCTCCTTGGAGATTGTTTCCGGCAGTACCACGTAGTCAGTCGGCGCGGCCAGCTTGGAGCGCTGTGCGTAAAGCTGCGACTTGTCGGACGTCAGCACGTCGCAACGGCCGGACTCCAGCGACTTGGCGCTTTCGTCGGAGGTGTCGAAGGTGATCGGGGTGTATTTCAGGCCATTGGCGCGGAAGTAGTCAGAGACGTTGAGTTCGGTAGTGGTACCGGCCTGGATGCAGATGGTTGCACCGTCCAGCTCTTTGGCGCTGGAAACGCCCAGCTTTTTGTTAACCAGAAAACCGATGCCGTCGTAATAGGTAACACCGGCAAACACCAGGCCCATGCCTGCATCGCGGGAGCTGGTCCAGGTAGTGTTACGCGAAAGCACATCGACTTCGCCCGACTGCAACGCAGTGAAACGTTCCTTGGCGTTGAGCTGGCTGAATTTGACCTTGGTGGCGTCACCGAATACCGCAGCGGCCACGGCGCGACAGACGTCGGCGTCGATACCGACGATGGTGCCTTTGGCATCAGGTACCGAGAAACCCGGCAAACCGTCACTCACGCCACACTGAACGAAGCCTTTCTTCTGCACCGCATCCAGGGTTGCACCTGCCTGT
Source organism: Pseudomonas sp. NUPR-001 (assembly GCF_052147955.1). Taxonomy (NCBI): domain Bacteria; kingdom Pseudomonadati; phylum Pseudomonadota; class Gammaproteobacteria; order Pseudomonadales; family Pseudomonadaceae; genus Pseudomonas; species Pseudomonas sp. NUPR-001. The sequence continues at coordinate 1,036,126 of NZ_CP197353.1, read as the reverse complement.
GCCATACCGCTGATACCCAGCACGGTTGCAGCGGTAACCACTGCCAAGGTGGATTTCAACATCTTCATTCAAACCTCCAGTTTTGCTCTTGTTGTGTGAGCCGGGATTGCACCGCACCCTTATGAGGCGCATCCGACCCGTGTTGGCTTGTTTTTGGGTCAATTGGCGCAATGCGCTGTTCTGTGACAGCCTTGGGGACCGCTAACGGGTGTTACCGTCCAAAACGTGTAACCTCGCATCAGGAGTTTCATAGCAAAGCGCGTACCACACTGAGCGGCTAAAGCGTTTCAGTTAACGTCAATAGGAAAACTTGCACCGTTGCGACAGGTTCTTCCCGGATTTACTCAACGCGCCTTCATTTCATGCACGCAAACAAGAGCGCGCGCACACTTTCGGAGCAGTCATGCCAAACCCGCTGATTCTTGAACCACAAAAAACTGCAGATGCCTGTGTGATCTGGTTGCACGGCCTGGGCGCTGATCGTTACGACTTCCTGCCGGTGGCCGAGGCCTTGCAGGAAGTGCTGCTGAGCACCCGTTTCGTCATGCCTCAGGCCCCGACCCGCCCGGTGACCATCAACGGCGGCTACGAGATGCCCAGCTGGTACGACATCAAAGCCATGACCCCGGCCCGGGCCATCGACGAAGAGCAACTGCAGGCGTCGGCTGATCAGGTGATCGCCTTGATCAAGGCCGAACAGGCCAAAGGCATCGACCTGGCCCGCATCATCCTCGCTGGCTTCTCCCAGGGCGGCGCGGTGGTGCTGCACACGGCTTATATAAAGTGGCAAGAAGCGCTGGGTGGCGTGATCGCCCTGTCGACCTATGCCCCCACCTTTGCCCAGGAGCGCGAACTGAGCGCGTGCCAGCAACGTACGCCGGCCCTGTGCCTGCACGGCGTGCACGACCCGGTAGTGGTGCCAGCGATGGGCCGCAGCGCCTACGAACACCTCAAGCACTGGGGGGTCGACGCCGAGTGGAAGGAGTACCCGATGGAGCATGAGGTACTGCCACACGAAGTACAGGATATTGCTGACTGGCTGAGCAGCCGTCTGCGCTAAAAACGCACAGGTCGGTAGTTGCCCATGCAATCCACTACGCCGCGCCCGATTCTTGCATTACACTGGCCGGCGTACATTCCTTAACCAATTGATGAGATGACCGTGCTCAAAGCACTCAAAAAAATGTTCGGCAAGAGCGAGGTTGAGCAACTCGCCGTCGAAGCCGCTGCCCCCGTAGAGCAGCCACCCGCAGCGCCCCAGGCCCCTGCCCCGGCCGCCCCGCTCAATACCGAGGCTAAAGCCAGCGCACCGGCACGCAGCGAAAAGCCTGCCGAGCCCAAGCCTCGCCGCGCACGCAAACCAAAACCTGCAGCCTCCACCTGGAAGCTGGAAGACTTCGTGGTCGAGCCACAAGAAGGCAAGACCCGTTTCCATGACTTCAAGCTCTCGCCCGAGCTGATGCATGCGATCCACGACCTGGGCTTTCCTTATTGCACGCCGATTCAGGCGCAAGTGCTGGGTTATACCCTGCGTGGCCAGGACGCCATTGGCCGGGCCCAGACCGGTACCGGTAAAACCGCGGCCTTCCTGATTTCGATCATTAGCCAGCTGCAGCAGACCCCACCGCCGAAAGAGCGCTACATGGGCGAGCCACGGGCGCTGATCATCGCCCCGACCCGCGAGCTGGTGGTGCAGATCGCCAAAGACGCTGCGGCGCTGACCAAGTACACCGGTCTGAACGTGATGACCTTCGTCGGCGGCATGGACTTCGACAAGCAGCTCAAGGCGCTTGAAGCCCGCCACTGCGACATCCTGGTGGCCACCCCTGGCCGTCTACTCGACTTCAACCAGCGTGGTGAAGCACACCTGGACATGGTCGAGGTGCTGGTGCTCGACGAAGCCGACCGCATGCTCGACATGGGCTTCATCCCGCAGGTACGCCAGATCATCCGCCAGACCCCACCGAAGAGCGAACGGCAAACCCTGCTGTTCTCGGCCACCTTCACCGAAGACGTGATGAACCTGGCCAAGCAGTGGACCACCAACCCGGCGATCGTCGAGATCGAACCGGAAAACGTCGCCAGCGAAACGGTCGAACAGCACGTCTATGCCGTGGCTGGCAGCGACAAGTACAAGCTGCTGTACAACCTGGTAACCGAGAACAAGTGGGAACGGGTGATGGTCTTCGCCAACCGCAAGGATGAAGTGCGGCGCATCGAAGAACGTCTGGTGCGTGATGGCGTCAATGCCGCCCAGTTGTCGGGCGACGTGCCCCAGCACAAGCGCATCAAGACCCTGGAAAACTTCCGCGAAGGCCGCATTACCGTGCTGGTGGCTACCGACGTGGCCGGGCGTGGCATCCACATTGATGGCATCAGCCATGTCATCAACTTCACCCTGCCGGAAGATCCGGACGACTACGTACACCGTATCGGCCGTACCGGGCGTGCTGGCACCAGCGGCGTGTCGATCAGCTTTGCCGGTGAGGATGACTCCTACCAGTTGCCAGCGATCGAAGAACTGCTGGGCCGCAAGATCAGCTGCGAAATGCCGCCGACCGAGTTGCTCAAGCCGGTACCGCGCAAGCATCACTGATTTTTGCTTCAGTAATCGCGGGGCAAGCCCGCTCCTACAGGATCATCTCTGTGGGAGCGGGCTTGCCCCGCGATGCTTTTGTACAGCCGGATATTGCTCAAATATACAAAGAGTCCATAATAGACAAAATAGTTTATTTGGAGTCTCGTATGTCCGCGCCTCTCGTCATCGATCAACAGCACGCCCGCCACCTGCTGACGCAAGTGGATGTCCCGCAGATCCTGCGTACCCTGTTCCGTGACCTGGCGGCCGGGCAAGCGGTACAACCGCCCCAGCAACTGGTGGAGTTCCCGGCGGGCCAGGGCGATTTCATCAATTACGGCGGTGTGCTGGCGCAACAGCGGGTATACGGGGTCAAAACCTCGCCCTACATCGTCCGCGAACAAGGCGCGCTGGTGACTGCCTGGACCTTGCTGATGTCCATGGACAGCGGCCAGCCCCTGCTGCTGTGCGACGCCGGTGAACTGACCACCGCGCGTACCGCCGCGACCACCGCCGTTGCGGTCGACGCCCTCGCAGCCAGCGGCGCCCGGCGCCTTACCCTGATTGGCAGCGGCCCGATTGCCCGCGCGCACCTGCACTATGTGCGCGGCCTGCGCGCCTGGCAGGACATCCGCCTGTACTCCCCGAGCCTGGCCGAGCAACGTGCCGAACAGCGCCAGGCACTGACCGACCTCGACCCACGCCTGGTGCTCAGCGACAGCCTCGAACAAGCGGTAGCCGATGCCGACGTGATCATGCTGTGTACCTCGTCGGCCACCCCGGTCATCGACCCGGCTACCTTGAGCAAACCCGCCCTGATCACCTCTATCAGCACCAATGCCGTGCGCGCCCATGAAGTGCCGCCCGCCAGCCTTGCCACCATGGATGTGTACTGTGACTACCGGGTTACCACCCCTGGCAGCGCAGGCGAGATGCGCATTGCCGCCGAACAGCACGGCTGGCAGGCAGAGGCCATCGTCGGTGATCTGCCAGAGGTCCTGAGCAATCAGGCGCCGCTCCCGACTTACCAGCGCCACGCCTTCTTCCGCTCCATCGGCCTGGGCCTGGAAGACATCGCCCTGGCCAACGCCCTGTACCGTTTGCCGCGTGCCGACTGAGGAGAGCTTCATGCAACAGGCTGACTTCATCATCATCGGCGCCGGTATCGCTGGCGCTTCCACCGGCTACTGGCTGGCCAGCCACGGCCGGGTGATTGTGCTCGAACGCGAGTCGCAACCGGGCTACCACTCCACCGGTCGCTCGGCAGCGCTGTACACCGCCGCCTACGGCACACCACAAGTGCGCGCACTGACCCTGGCCAGCCGCGCGTTCTTCGATCATCCACCGGCAGGCTTTGCCGAACACCCCTTGCTCAGCCCGCGCGGTGAAATGACCGTCGACCTCACTGGCGACCCGCAAGAACTGCTACGCCAGTATGAAAGTGCCAAGGCGTGCGTGCCCGAAGTCGAACTGCTCAGCGCCGACCAGGCCTGCGCGCGCGTGCCGGTACTGCGTCGCGACAAAGTCCACGGCGCCCTCTACGACCCGAGCGCCAGTGACATCGACACCGATGCCCTGCACCAGGGCTACCTGCGCGGTATCCGCCGCCAGCAGGGCGAAGTGCACAGCGACTGTGAAGTTCAGCAACTGAGCCGCGGCAGCGATGGCTTGTGGCAGGTGCAGACCAGCCGTGGCCTGTTCAGCGCCCCGGTGCTGATCAACGCCGCTGGCGCCTGGGCCGACCAGCTCGGGGTGATGGCCGGGGCTCAGCCCCTTGGCCTGCAGCCCAAACGCCGCGCGGCGTTCATCTTCGCCGCGCCGGAAGGCATCGACACGCATGCCTGGCCAATGCTGGTCAGCCTCGACGAGTCGTTCTACATGAAGCCCGACGCCGGCATGTTGCTCGGCTCGCCAGCCAATGCCGACCCGGTCGACGCGCATGACGTGCAGGCTGAAGAGCTGGACATTGCCATGGGCATCTACCAGATCGAAGAAGCCACCACCCTGAGCATTCGCCGCCCTACCCGCACCTGGGCCGGCCTGCGCAGCTTCGTCAGCGATGGCGATCTGGTCGCCGGGTTCGATGCGCAGGTGCCCGGGCTGTTCTGGGTCGCGGCGCAAGGTGGCTACGGCATCCAGACCTCACCGGCAATGGGTCAGGCCAGCGCCGCGCTGGTTCGCGGCGAAGACCTGCCCGAGGCTCTCAAGGGCTTTGGCCTGGACGCCCGGATCCTGTCACCGCAACGCCTGCAAAGGTGACGCGCCGCAGCGATTACGGCACACTCGCAGCGCCCTTGTGCCAAGGGCGCTGACACCGCTTGGAGCCTGCCCGAATGTCGACACCCCGCCCCGACCCTGCCCTGGATAATTACCGGGCCATTGCCGATGCCATCGCCACGCTGTTCTTCCCCCATGCCGAGGTGGTGCTGCACGATTTGCGCAGCCAGAAGATCGACTACATCGCCAATAACCTGTCCAAACGCCAGGTCGGTGATGACGCTGCACTGGAAGACATGCTCGAGACCGGCAGCGAGGAAACCAACATCGGTCCTTATGAAAAGCTCAACTGGGACGGGCAGAAAATCCGTTCGCTGAGCACAGTATTGCGCAATGCGGCCGGCACCCCGCAGGCGGTGCTGTGCATCAACCTGAACATCACCCTGTTTGAAAACGCCAAAGCGGCGCTGGACTTGTTCCTGTCACCGAGCAAGCTGATTCCCCAGCCCGATGCGCTGTTTCGCGACGACTGGCAGGAACGGATCAATACCTTCCTCAACGCCTGGTTACGCCAGCGCCAGTTGAGCCTCAATCTGCTGACCCGTGATCACAAGCGCGAGCTGGTGCTGGCCTTGCACGCCGAAGGCGCCTTCAAGGGCAAGAGCAGCGCCAACTACGTGGCCAATGTGTTGGGGATGGGACGTGCGACGGTGTACAAACACCTGAAGGAACTCAAGGCCTGAAAAGCTTCAGGCCTTGAGGCTGGCGATCAGTCGCCGTAGATGTCCGACTTGAAGTACTTGGCCTGGATTTTCTGGTACTCACCGTTGGCGCGCAGGTCGTCGATGGCTTTGTTGAGTTTGCTCACCAGCACCTCGTTGCCCTTGCGCACGGCGATCCCGGCGCCTTCACCGACGTATTTCGGGTCTTTGAGCTCCGGGCCGACAAAGGCGTAATCAGCGCCGCGTGGCATCGACAGGAAATCATCCAGGGGAATGGTGTCGGCGAAAATCGCATCGACCCGTCCGGATGCCAGGTCCATGTAGATTTCTTCGTTATTGCTGTAGCGCTTGATGGTGATGCCCTTGGGCTCCAGCACCTCGGTGGCGTAGCGATCGGTGGTGGTCGCGCGCTGCACCCCTACCGACTTGCCCTTGAGGCTGGCGTACTGGTCATCGACCTGCGCACCTTTCTTCATCACCAGGCGCGATGAGGTGAAGTAGTACTTGTGGGTGAAATCGACCGACTTCTTGCGCTCGTCGGTGATGGTCATCGACGACAGCGCGGCGTCGATTTTCTTCACCTTCAGCGAAGGAATCAGGCCGTCGAACTCCACCTCGTTCCACACACACTTGACCTGCATCTGCGCGCACAAGGCGTTACCAATGTCGTAGTCGAAGCCGACGATCTCACCTTTGTCGTTTTTCGAAGCGAAGGGTGGGTAGGCCGCTTCAATGCCAATGCGCAATGTGTCTTCGGCAGCGAACAGACTGCTGGTCAACAGGCTCAGGGCCAGACCACTGATCAGGGTGAACTTCTTCATGCTGGGTCTCTCTCGCTCGTTATTGGAGGTGTGTTGCAAGACAGAGAAAAGGGGGCAGGCACGCGTCCGCCTGGAATTATTTTGTACTTATAATTCCATACTGGACTTTGTTGTACAAAAACTCAAGCACTGGTGTGTCGGTGGGCCTGTATCGCGGGGCAAGCCCGCTCCTACTCGGTGGGAGCGGGCTTGCCCCGCGATACGATGTGTCTAGCTACCAGCGTCCTGCAGCATCCTCGTCGCTCTGCTTGCCTTCGACCCAACGCGGGCCGTCAGCGGTCTGTTCTTTCTTCCAGAACGGTGCACGGGTCTTGAGATAATCCATGATGAAGTTGCAGGCATCGAACGCTGCCTGGCGATGGGCACTGGCGACGCCGACAAACACAATCGGCTCGCCCGGTTCGAGGGCGCCGATGCGGTGCAGCACCTCGACCTTGAGCAGCGGCCAGCGCTGCTCGGCTTCAAGCACAATCTTGGCCAAGGCTTTTTCGGTCATGCCCGGGTAATGCTCAAGGAACATGCCCGCCACTTCCCGGCCATCATTGAAGTCGCGCACATAGCCGACAAAACCGACCACCGCGCCAACACCGACGTTGGCGGCGTGCATGGCGTTGACCTCAGCGCCCGGATCAAACGCGGTGGTCTGCACTCGAACACTCATCTCAACCTCCGGTCACGGGCGGGAAGAACGCCACTACGTCGCCGTCACTGACCGGCTCTTCAGGCTTGCACAACTCCTCATTGCGCGCGCACATCAGGTTTTGCTCAGCCAGTACCGCATAACGCTCGCCTTGCTCCAGCAATGCCCGGCGCACTGCGTCGAGGGTGGCAAACTCACCTTCGAGGGTCTCCCCGTCGCAGCCCAGCACCTCCCGGTACCGCGCGAAGTACATCACCTGAACCTTCATTGCGCAGCGTCCGCCTGGTAATGGCCGCTCTTGCCGCCGAGCTTTTCCAGCACCCGTACACTGTCGATGACCATGCCGCGGTCAACCGCCTTGCACATGTCATAGATCGTCAACGCCGCCACGCTGGCAGCGGCCAGGGCTTCCATTTCCACACCGGTCTGCCCGGCCAGCTTGCAGCGCGCAACGATGTGAACGGTGTCGGTGCCTTCAGCGCTGAGTTCGACTTTAACGCTGGTCAGCATCAGCGGGTGGCACAACGGGATCAGGTCACTGGTCTTCTTCGCCGCTTGAATACCGGCAATGCGCGCAACCGCGAACACGTCGCCCTTGGGATGCTCACCATCGACAATCATTTGCAGGGTTTGCGGGAGCATGCGCACCCGCGCTTCGGCCACAGCCTCACGCGAGGTCATGGCTTTTTCGGTGACGTCGACCATATTGGCCCGACCTTGGGAATCGAGATGAGTCAGCACAGCCTTCCTCCTGTTCAGGAATGCTGAGTGTAAACCCAGGAGTCAGGAATTCGCAGCGAAAAAAGCCGGGCGGCCTGGCCGCCCGGTGATGAAGGGTTACAGATGCGATTCGGCGTATTCGGCCAGAATCGAACGCGGCACACCCTGCAGGGTGATGTGCACGCCGTTAGGGAAGTCCTTGAAGCGCTCGGTCAGGTAGGTCAGGCCCGAGCTGGTGGCGGACAGGTAAGGGGTGTCGATCTGTGCCAGGTTACCCAGGCAGATCACTTTCGAACCGGTACCGGCACGGGTGATGATGGTTTTCATCTGGTGCGGCGTAAGGTTCTGGCATTCGTCGATCAGGATCAGGCTTTGCTGGAAGCTGCGACCGCGAATGTAGTTCAGCGATTTGAATTGCAGCGGTACCCGCTCAAGGATGTAGTCGACACTGCCGTGGGTGCTTTCATCATCCATGTGCAGTGCTTCGAGGTTGTCGGTGATCGCGCCGAGCCAAGGCTCCATTTTCTCGGCTTCGGTACCGGGCAGGAAGCCGATCTCCTGATCCAGCCCCTGCACGCTACGGGTGGCGATGATGCGCCGGTAACGCTTGCTGACCATGGTCTGTTCGATCGCCGCCGCCAGGGCCAGGATGGTTTTGCCGGAACCGGCCGCGCCGGTCAGGTTGACCAGGTGAATGTCCGGGTCGAGCAGCGCGAACAACGCCAGGCTTTGATGGATATCACGCGGTTTCAGGCCCCAGGCTTCCTGATGCAGCAGCGGTTCCTGGTGCAGGTCGAGCAGCAGCAGTTCGTCTTCGCGGATGCCTTTGATCCAGCCGACAAAGCCCTGCTCATCGATGATGAACTCGTTGATGTGCACCGCTGGCAGGTTGTCGGTCATCTGCACCCGGTGCCAGGTACGGCCACGCTCCTGGCGGGTCTCGACCTTGCTGACGCGGTCCCAGAACGAGCCGGTAACGCTGTGATAGCCCTTGGACAGCAGGGACACGTCGTCAACCAGTTGGTCGGTGCTGTAGTCCTCGGCCGCGATCCCACACGCGCGGGCCTTGAGGCGCATGTTGATGTCTTTGGTCACCAGCACCACGTCGAGGTCTTTGCGCCGACTGCGCAGTTCCAGCAACTGGTTGATGATGATGTTGTCGTTGAGGGTTTCCGGCAGCAGACGGTTCGGTTCGTTGCGCGCGGTCATCAGGATAGACAGAAAGCCCTTGGGCCCGCTCTTGCCACGCTGGATCGGCACGCCCTGCTCGACGTCAGCGGGTGTGGCATCGCCCAGTGTCTGGTCGATCAGGCGGATGGCCTGGCGGCATTCAGCGGCGATGGTCTGCTTGCCGGTCTTGAGTTTGTCGAGCTCCTCCAGCACCGTCATCGGGATAGCGACGTGGTGCTCCTCGAAATTGAGCAAGGCGTTGGGATCGTGAATCAGTACATTGGTATCGAGCACATAAAGGATTGGCTGGTTGGAGGAATTGGTGCGTCCTTGATCATCCATACTCGGTCACCTTTGTGGAAGCCATACAACGCAAAACCTGAACGGTGTTGCGCCGTGAAGTGGCCGCCGGTACTTCCCGTGTCCGCGTCGTTACGGGTGGGAAGCAGCCCTCACAGAATGGGTGCCCAATGACGCCACCTGTGCTGCAGGGTTCGGCGGTCTGTCTTCTTGATACCGCAAAACCCATGACCGAAAAAAGCACTTTTACGTATTTTTGAAGTTTATTTTTCGACAGGGCATTTTGCGCTTGGCGCAGGGTCTAAGCACCGCTACAGTCATAAATCAGCTGCACGTTTTTAGCGGCGAGTTTTCAGCCCCGCGCGGCGTAGTGTCGACAGTCTTCCCAGCCAATTCCGCTTTGTGCCGTTTGCTTGAGCAGCCAGGCGAGCGCTTCCTGAGCCTTCGGTTGCGCATCGTTGAACTGAATTACGCCACGCCGCCACAGCAGCATCAGGGTCAATACCCGTTGCGCCGATTGTTCGGCGCTCAGCGCGCTCAGGTCCTGGGCATCAATGTTCCACAGCACCACTTCAAGCCCCTGGCTGGCAAAGAAACCCTGGCTGTCGGCGCGGCGTTGGCCATAGGGCGGCCTGAACAATGGCACGTATTGCTCGGGCAAATCTGCCTGCACTTGCGCCTGGCTGCGTATAACCGAATTTTGCCAGTCCTGCCATTGGCCATGGGAGCGGTATTGCCAGCCTTGAGTGCCAACGCATTGGCCTTTGTAGAGAGCGCGCAATTGTGTCAGGGAGGTCTTGTCGCGGCGGGTTTGCAGGCTGTTGCCCAGCACAAAGAAGGTCGCCGCGAGTTTCTGCCGGCGCAGGTAGTCGGCCAAGGCTTCGGTACCCAGGCTCGGGCCGGCGTCGAAAGTCAGCATGAACAGGCGGTCATTGAGTTCATCGCCGTTGCGCTCGATCTCGGAGTAACGCGCAATTTCGCTGGCGTTTTGCGGAAACAGCGCCGCTTTTCGCAACAATTCGTTCAGGTAGCGCTGGTGAAATTCGCGGCTGGGTTCGGCCCAACCGGCGTAGAACGAGTCGCTGGCCACTTCGAATTTGGCCGCCTGCTGGCGCAGCTCGGTTTGCGAGTCGATGGCATAGCAGAACGATGCATCCTGCTCGCAGCTTTGCTGCGCCAGCGCATAGTTGCGCCACAACTGCTGCCACAGACGCTCGCGCACCTGGTTGATCGAAGCCAGGTTGATCTGCTTGAGCCCCAGGCGCGCTGCCAGCGCCGGTTCATCCAGTGCTTCACTGGCTTCCAGGGCCTGGGCAAACCCCAGGATTTCGGCACGCGAAGCGACATCGAACAAAGTCGGGCTTTCGAGTTGCTCGGGCCAGTAGGCGCGATCGAAGGTGGTCGGCGCCACAGGTGCAGCGTGCACCGCTGCACTCAACAGGCCGCTCAGTAGTAGAAAAGCAATGCGCACGGTCGAACTCTCCGGTTTCCTCGCCGCGCACTATAGCGTCAAGCGTCGGGATGGTCTGTGGCTATCGAGCTCATAGGTGGAGATCCGCGCGCTCGCCCCGTAGAATCGGGCTCACGATTTCAGGAGCCCGACCGATGCTGACGGTGATTTCCCCCGCCAAGACCCTCGATTACGACACCCCGCCGGTAACCCAGCGCTACACCCAGCCGCAGTATTTGGACGATTCCCAGGAACTGATCGTGCAACTGCGCGAACTGTCGCCAGCGCAAATCAGCGAGCTGATGCACTTGTCCGATAAACTCGCCGGCCTCAATGCCGCGCGTTTTGGCAGTTGGACGCCGGCGTTCACCCCAGACAACGCCAAACAAGCCCTGCTGGCGTTCAAGGGTGATGTGTACACCGGTCTGGATGCCGAAAGCCTCAGCGAAGACGACTTCAGCTACGCCCAGCAGCACCTGCGCATGCTCTCGGGGCTGTACGGCCTGCTGCGCCCGCTCGACCTGATGCAACCGTACCGCCTGGAAATGGGCACCAAGCTGGCCAACGCCCGCGGTAAAGACCTGTATGCCTTCTGGGGCACGCGCATCAGCGAATGGCTGAACCAGGCCCTGGCCGAACAAGGTGACGACGTGCTGCTCAACCTGGCCAGCAACGAGTACTTCAGTGCGGTCAAGCGCAACGCCCTCAAGGCGCGGATCATCAACACCGAGTTCCGCGACTGGAAAAACGGTCAGTACAAGATCATCAGCTTCTACGCCAAGAAAGCCCGCGGCATGATGAGCCGCTTCGTGATCCAGGAGCGCATCAACGACCCTGAACAGCTCAAGCAGTTCGATGTGCAGGGTTACTACTACAGTGCCGAGCAGTCGAAGCCAGACAACCTGGTATTCCTGCGCGATCATCCGGACGCCTGACGGCCCGGGCTTGGTTCCTCGCCGCCAGAAGCTCAATACACCTCTGGCGGCGCCCCTGGACCGGCTACATCGAGCGATTGGGAGCGAGGGTATAGCGCCCTATGTAGCCTGGAGCGCAAATCTCCAACGTCCTGAGCCCGCCAATTTCTCTGACCAGCAGCTTATCCACAGGCCAGTTTTCAGGGAACATCAAATAGCCCTCTTGTGCGAACTGCCTGTCAATCTGCCCTGCGCCATCGAGCCGTACCAGACAACGGAGCATGCTTGCTTGTGTTTGTGGCCGCAATCCAACCAGCACACCGTCACCGTCCTCAGCCAGGTCAAAGGTACGGGTGCGCTCCTCGTCAAATCCACCCTCAAAACGCACCGCGTTACCATTGTTGAAGGTACTGTCGACACTGCCATCCAGGTTCAGACGCAGGACAAAGGCATCATCACCCACGGTTCCACCGCAATAGAGGTGGTTGCGAGTCTGCAGGATGGCATGAGTGGAAACGTGAGCGATATCGGGCAAGCCAGGTAACCGAGAAACAATCCAAACACCGTTATCGGCGAAATCGGTAACCACGCTGCCATACTGATCAACAGCCCCTACCCACGCTTGCACATCATCACCCAGATAGCGATACATACCACCGTAGTAGAATCCCGCGTGTTGGCCATTGTCATGACGCGCAGCTAATCGGAGGGTGAAATGCAAGCGGCCGTTGCGGACGAAGAAGCGCCGCATCCCTACCTCATTGTATGAACGATCCAACTCGCCACTGCTGTCGAACTGGGCCAACCCCGAGTTCACCGCCTGACGGAACTTGTTGTCTGGTACCTGCGGTGCACGGCCTTGCAGCTCAACGTTGAACGGTTCCGCGCCAGGTTTCTGGTTGTAGTCAGCGACGTTCTCAGTGTCAGGATACTGATCTGAGGGCACCCCAGGCTCGTCGGGGTACGGAATGATCTTCAAGCCTTTATTGCCAAAGCTTAAATCCAGCGCTCCGGTTGTACTGTCCAAGCGGTAAAGGACGAAATTCTGACTGCCTCGCAAGGCTGCACCACCGTACAAATGCTCGCCAATCAGCGCAATATCCGGCCAAAATCCCTCTTCCCCCGGCCAGGCAATTTCGCTCTTTCCCTGCGTACCGAATTCGCTTGCTGGCGAACCGTCCTGATGATGTTTCCAGACTGCGAGGCACTGCTCCGCTACCCCTGTCGAATAGTAATAGCCATCCGCCAAAAGCTCAGGACTATCAAGGCTAAACTCACCTGAATGCGGAAGGAATACTTGCTCCCATGCTGAAATACGGTCCATCGTCACGCCCTCAGATACGTATGTGAGCGCTCATTTCACTCCATCCCTGGGCAGACGTAACCTGACATTTTTACCAGTTGCACCCTCCAGGTCTGGTACACCAAAAACTCGGCCATCTCCCGGTCTTTACGAATGTCATCGGAAAAAACGTGCCATCAAGGCTGAACTGGCGGTGGCGGTCCGCAGTTACTTGGTATTCACCATAAGGCACATGGCATTCAAGGCGATTGCGTTAGCCGCTCACAGGATCTCCCGGTAGATCGCACGCACATCGGCCAGACCAAGTTCCCGGGGGTTGCTGCTGAGCAAGCGCTGCTGCTTCATCGCATCAACTGCCAGTGCCTCGATGTCGGACTCGGCGATGCCCAGGTCACGCAAGCAGGTTGCCAGTCCCAGTTCCCCGGCCAGGCTGCCAAGATAGCTGGCCAGTGCCGTGGCTTTTTCTGTATCGCTACCCAAAGTGCCTGGCAGAACGATATCGGCCAGTTGCGCATACAGCGGTGCCACCGCCTCAAGGTTGAAGCGCATCACTGGGCCCAGCACCAAGGCATTGGAAAGCCCGTGTGGCACATGAAAGCGAGCACCCAATGGATACGCCAGAGCATGCACCGCCGCCACCGGAGCGTTGGCGAAGGCCATGCCCGCCAGGCAGGCGCCCAGCAGCATGTCCTCGCGCGCTTGCAGGTTGCTACCGTCCTGGCAGGCTTTGAACAGGCTGCCCGACAACAACCTCAGTGCCTCCTTGGCCAGGCCGTCGGAAATCGGGTTCTTCAGGTGCTTGGTGGTATAGGCCTCGATGGCATGCACCATGGCATCGATACCGGTTGCCGCCGTGACGTGCGGTGGCAGGCCCAACGTGAGCTGGGCGTCGAGCACGGCCAGATCGGGTAGCAACAGCGGCGAATACACCACGTTCTTCTCTCCGGCGCCGGTGGTTACCACCGACACCGACGTCACTTCCGAACCGGTGCCTGCCGTGGTCGGCACCAGAATCAGTGGTAGGCGCGGGCCCTTGGCGTTGTTGATGCCATAGGCCTCGCTCAAGGATTCACCACTACGCGCCAACAGGGCCGCCAGTTTGGCGGCATCCAGCGAACTGCCGCCACCGAGGCCCACCACACAATCGGCGCCACAGGCTTTGGCGGCACTGACTGCGGCCTCGATCACCGACTCCGGCGGGTCGGCCTGCACCTGGGAAAACACGGTGACACTGACCCCCTGCTCCTGCAGCCCGGCAAGCACCGCATCCAGCAGCCGCGCAGCAATCACCCCGGCATCGGTTACCAACAGAACCGAGGTGCCGCCCAACGCGCGTACGTGGCTGGCGAGCCGGGTTGAAGCACCCTGCTCGATGATCATTGATGGAGTGGTTCGAAACACCAATTTCAACATGGAAGCCTCACGAGTAGGTGTATTGCACTGTTGTTTTTTTTCTGGCGATTTCCACGCTCATGCACCGGCCGCGCGCCTCAGCCAATGGGCGTCTGCGTGGCAGCTTGCTTGTCCGAGAATATGAATGTGCGAGCGCGAGTGTACGACGCTCGTGCCTTGAATTTCGCGCCTTCGCGGCGAATCCGGAATGGCCTTCGCACGCGACTCGCCACAAAAATTATTTATGTTATTTATCAGTGAGTTAGATTGATTTTTCGTACACCAGAATGCGGACAAAAAACACCTGGGCACCCCTGGGCTTGAGCCGGACCTGCTCCCGCCATAAGTCCAGGCCGTGCGACGCGAACACCTAGGTGTCCAGTCTCGGAGCGTCATGGACATTTTGGCCATGCACATAACGCCAGCATTCAGTCGAGCGATGAATCGGCAGAAAATCTCACCGGCGAAGCGCAATTATTTTGAAAAAATTCGAAAAATAATTTCAGTACTGGCACAAAAACATCCCACCCCGAGTTCGCCCTTTATATACAGGGTCGAAACCAACAAGTGCTATCAAAGTGGAAGTAATGGCACTTGAAAAAATATTTAGAAATCTTTCACCTTCAGCGAACCGCGTTCGGAACTTATCCCCTCGCGCATCGCTCATACCACCCGTAACGATTCTCGCACCGTATGTAAGAGATGACTTACAAAACAGTTGCGATGCACAACCTGTGTGCAGCACAACAACTGAAACTTGGAAGTCGACAAGCGTACTTTCAATCAAGAGCAGGAGAGCCGCGCCCTAACAATTCGTCCTAGTGGTTGATTTCAAAGGATTTAATCCACTTGAAAGAGCAAGCACTGCAGTATCGGAATACCGCGCTGCAATAAAGACGGCTGCATTTCAGGGCACGTCCATAACTTTGGCCATTGACTGCCAACTTTGAGTGCGAATTACCTTTGCACTCCCTATTTATATGCCTGCGATCGGTGAAGTGACATCTTTTTGCCACAACTCCGCTCGCCCGTAAATTGCTGGTTAATCAATCCGGTCTGGCTCTGCTAGTTGAGCCGGCATGATAAACACATGAGGTGATAGCGATGCGTATCAGCATCTTTGGTTTGGGTTATGTAGGTGCAGTCTGTGCCGGTTGCCTGTCCGCACGGGGTCATGACGTGATTGGTGTGGATGTTTCCAAGACCAAGATCGACCTGATCAATCAGGGCAAGTCGCCAATTGTCGAACCCGGGCTGGAAGCACTGTTGCAACAAGGCATCAACACCGGTCGCCTGCGTGGCACCACCGACTTTGCCGCAGCCATCCGTGACAGCGATCTGTCGATGATCTGCGTTGGTACGCCGAGCAAAAAGAACGGTGACCTGGGCCTGGAATACATCGAGTCGGTGTGCCGCGAAATCGGCTATGTGCTGCGCGAAAAGTCCAGCCGCCACACCATCGTGGTACGCAGCACGGTACTGCCAGGCACGGTGAAAAATGTGGTGATCCCGATTCTGGAAGACTGCTCGGGGAAAAAAGCCGGGGTTGATTTCGGTGTTGCGGTCAACCCGGAGTTCCTGCGCGAAAGTACCGCCATCAAAGATTACGACCAGCCGCCCATGACCGTTATCGGCGAACTGGACACCGCCAGCGGCGACGTTCTGCAGTCGCTGTACGAAGAACTCGACGCACCGATCATCCGCAAGGCCATCGAAGTGGCAGAGATGATCAAGTACACCTGCAACGTCTGGCACGCGGCGAAAGTGACCTTCGCCAACGAGATCGGCAACATTGCCAAAGCCGTGGGTGTCGATGGCCGCGAAGTGATGGATGTGGTCTGCCAGGACAAAACCCTGAACCTGTCGCAGTACTACATGCGCCCGGGCTTTGCCTTCGGCGGCTCGTGCCTGCCCAAAGACGTACGCGCCCTGACCTACCGCGCCAGCAGCCTGGACGTGAAGGCACCGCTGCTCAACTCGCTGATGACCAGCAACGAATCGCAGGTGCAAAACGCCTTCGACATCATCGAAAGCCACGACAAGCGCAAAGTCGCCCTGCTCGGCCTGAGCTTCAAGGCCGGTACCGATGACCTGCGCGAAAGCCCGCTGGTAGAGCTGGCCGAGCGCCTGATCGGCAAAGGCTACGAGCTGAACATCTACGACAGCAACGTCGAGTACGCCCGCGTTCACGGGGCGAACAAAGACTACATCGAGTCGAAGATCCCCCACGTCTCGTCGCTGCTCAATGCCGACTTCGACCAGGTCATCCACCACGCCGACGTGATCATTCTGGGTAACCGCGACGAGAAGTTCCGCGCCCTTGCCCAGCAGGCCCCCGAAGGCAAGCAGGTCATCGACCTGGTCGGCTTCATGAGCAAAACCAGCTCGCCTGCCACCCGCACCGAAGGCATCTGCTGGTAACCCGGCAGGCGGCGCAGGGCCTTCGGGCCCTGCCCCTTCTCTTTTTCACTGGATACGGATGCAGAACATGCAAAGGCTCAAGCACGGCCTGCTACAGGTCGCCGGTTGGCTGTTCTACGTGAGCCTGCTCATGCTGATCGCCCTGGCCTTGCCCAACTCCATTTTCGATCCCGACTCGAAGGATTTCATTTTCCTCGTCGGTGCGGTCGGTATCTGGCGTTACTCGATGGGCGCCACCCACTTCGTGCGCGGCATGGTGTTCCTCTACGTGGTCTACCCGATGCTGCGGCGCAAAGTGCGCAAGCTGGGCAGCGCCGCCGATCCGTCCCACGTTTACCTGATGGTCACCAGTTTTCGCATCGACGCCCTGACCACTGCCCAGGTCTACAGCTCGGTGATTCGCGAGGCGATTGCCTGCGGTTACCCAACCACCGTGGTCTGTTCGCTGGTGGAAATGTCCGACGAACTGCTGGTGAAGAGTCTCTGGGAAAAATTCAATCCGCCCGACCGCGTCACCCTGGATTTCGTGCGGATCGCCGGCACCGGCAAGCGTGACGGCCTGGCCTACGGTTTTCGCGCCATCTCCCGTCACCTGCCCGACGACAACGCCGTGGTGGCCGTGATCGACGGTGACACCGTGCTGGGCGAAGGTGTGGTGCGCAAGACCGTGCCGTGGTTCAAGTTGTTCGCCAACGTTGGCGGCCTGACCACCAACGAATTCTGCGAAGTGCGCGGCGGCTACATCATGAGCGAGTGGCACAAGCTGCGCTTCGCCCAACGCCACATCAACATGTGCTCGATGGCCCTGTCCAAGCGCGTGTTGACCATGACCGGGCGCATGTCGGTGTTCCGCGCCGCAGTGGTGACCAACCCCGAGTTCATTGCCGACGTCGAGAACGACTCGCTGCAGCACTGGCGCCTGGGCCGCTTCAAATTCCTCACCGGCGACGACAAGTCCAGCTGGTTCAGCCTCATGCGCCTGGGCTACGACACCTTCTACGTGCCAGATGCAGCGATCAACACGGTTGAGCACCCGCCGGAAAAAAGCTTCATCAAAGCCAGCCGCAAGCTGATGTACCGCTGGTACGGCAACAACCTGCGGCAGAACTCACGGGCCCTGGGCCTGGGTATCCGCCGTCTGGGCTTGTTCACCAGCGTGGTGTTGTTCGACCAGCGCGTGTCGATGTGGACCAGCCTGCTCGGCCTGACCGTGGCAGTGATTGCCAGCCTGCAATTCGGCCTGGGCTTTTTGCTGGTGTACCTGCTGTGGATCGGCATCACCCGCCTGATCCTGACCCTGATGCTGCTGTGCTCGGGGCACAACATCGGCCCGGCCTACCCGCTGATTCTTTATTACAACCAGATCGTCGGCGCGATCATGAAGATCTACGTGTTCTTCCGCCTCGACAAGCAGTCCTGGACCCGCCAGCCCACTGCACTCAAACGCGATCTCGCCAGCTTTCAACAATGGTTCAACACCTGGTCCTCCCGGACCATGACCTTCTCGGCGGCCAGCATCTTCATTGCTGTGCTGTTCATGGTCGTGTGAGCCGGAACCCGATTGGATTAAACAGGAACAAATCGCCATGAATACCGCCGTGAACGTCAATGTCGTGCATGAGTCAGAAGCCCAGCGTCAGCACGCCCGGGTGCGTATCCCAGCCAAGTTGCGCTACCTGGGCAGCAGCCGCGAAACCCTGGAAGTGAAGGTTGACGACCTGTCTGCCGGGGGCCTGAGCTTCCATGCCAAGCACCCGCTGAAAGTTGGCGAAGTGCTGCGCGGCCGCTTGCAGTTCACCGTCGACAAGCTCGGTCTGGCCATGGACATCGAGTTCCAGGTGCGCTCGTTCGACAGCGCCAGCGGGCGCACCGGCGTGCAGTTCCAGAACCTCGAGCCACGTGACATCGCCACCTTGCGCCACATCATCACCTCACACCTGTCGGGTGAGCTGATTACCGTCGGCGACGTACTGAGCACCCTGCAGCGCGACAACTTCACCAAAGCCCGCAAGCAGAAAGACGCCGGCGCCGGCATGAGTGCCTTCGGCCGCCTGCGCGCAGTGACCTTCAGCCTTGGCGTGTTCGTGGTTGGCGTGGCGGCGTTCGGCTTTATTGCCAAGTCGGTGTACGGCGTGTACTTCGTCAGCCACGCCCAGGCGGGTGTGGTCAGCGTGCCGACCACCAACGTCACCATGCCTCGCGACGGTACCGTGCAAAGCCTGGTCGAAGACGGTGGCCGTGTGCTCAAGGGAGCGCCGCTGGCCTCGTTCAGCACCAGCATGCTGGACATGCTCAAAGGTCACCTCGACGACCAACAGCTTGAGCCGAGCAAGGTGGAAGAACTGTTCGGCAAGCAAATGAGCGGCACCCTGACCAGCCCGTGCGATTGCGTGGTCAGCCGCCAACTGGTGGATGACGGCCAGTACGCCAGCAAAGGTCAGGTGATCTTCCAGCTGATCCCACGTACCGCCAACCCGACCATCGAAGCGCGCTTCAGCTATCGCCAGTTCAACGACGTCAAGCCGGGTACCCAGGTCAACTTCCAGATTGCTGGCGACGAAGCCTGGCGCACTGGCGAAATCGTCAGCAGCACCAGCCTGAACAGCGAAGACCTGTCCTCGGACATTCGCGTGCAGATCAAACCGCAAGGTGCCCTGCCCGCTGAACTGGTGGGCCGCCCGGTTGCGGTAGACAGCGACAGCGGTCCATCGCTGGACTGGCTGATCGACAAAGCCGTGGCCCGTGGGCTCTAAGAGGACAAGCCCATGACCACCACCTTTCCCCCTGTAGGAGCGGGCTTGCCCCGCGATAGCGTTTGCAGCCTGACAACCCGAATCGCGGGGCAAGCCCGCTCCCACCGGTGTGTGGTGCTAGGGCTGGCATTGGCCATCAGCCTGGCCGGTTGCGCCGGGCTGCCCGACCAGCGTCTGGCCAATGAAGCCCTCAAGCGCGGCGACACCGCGCTGGCCGAACAGAACTACCGGCAGTTGGCCGATCTCGGCTACAGCGAAGCGCAGGTAGGCCTGGCCGACATTCAGGTACAAACCCTCGACCCGGCCAAGCTCAAGCAAGCCGAGGCCACCTACCGCGCCGCCGCAGCGATTTCGCCGCGCGCCCAGGCCCGCCTTGGCCGCCTGCTGGCCGCCAAGCCGGATGCCTCGCAAGCCGAACGCGAAGAAGCCGAAACCCTGCTGAAAAAAGCCTTCGCCAACGGTGAGAGCAATACCCTGATCCCGCTGGCCATGCTCTACCTGCAATACCCGCAGAGCTTCCCGAGCACCAACGCGCAACAGCAGATCGATCAGTGGCGCGCCGCCGGTTACCCGGAAGCGGGCCTGGCGCAGATTCTGCTGTACCGCACCCAGAACACCTACGACCAGCACCTGGCCGAGGTCGAGCGGATCTGCAAGGCAGCACTGAGCAGCACCGACATCTGCTACCTCGAGCTGGCCACGGTTTACCAGAAACGCAGCCAACCTGAGCAGCAGGCCGCCCTGCTGGCGCAGATGAACAGCGCTTACCAACGCGGCGCGATCCCGGCCACGCGGGTCGACAGTGTGGCCCGCGTTCTGGCTGACCGCAGCCTTGGCCCGACCGACGAGAAAACCGCCCAGGCCCTGCTCGAACAGATTGCCCCGGCCAACCCCGCTTCCTGGGTCAGCCTGGCGCAGCTGCTCTACGACTTCCCCGAACTGGGTGACAGCGAGCAGTTGCTGGCCTACATCGACAAAGGCCGCAGCGCCCAACTGCCGCGTGCCGAGCTGCTGCTCGGGCGCCTGTACTACGAAGGCAAAAGCGTGCCGGCCGATTCCGAGAAGGCCGAAACCCACCTGCTCAGCGCGGCCAACGCTGGCGAAATCAGCGCCCACTACTACCTGGGGCAGCTGTACCGCCGCGGCTACCTGGGCACTGTCGAGCCACAAAAAGCCGTCGACCACCTGCTGACCGCCGCCCGTGGTGGCCAGCTCAGCGCCGACTATGCCCTGGCCCAATTGTTCAGCGAAGGCCACGGCATCCGCCAGGACCCGGTCAATGCCTGGGTGTTCAGCCAACTGGCACAAGCCAACCCCAGCGATCAATCGCGTGAGCTGGCTGCCCAGCTCGACCAGCAACTCTCCCCGGCGCAAAAGGCCCAAGGCCAGCGCCTGCTGCAACAGGAGCGCCAGGCCCGTGGCGCCCGCGGCCAAGGCATCGACGCCCTGGCCCTGCAGGCCGTGCCAGCACCCGAACAAGGCGAGGACTCCCTATGACACTCAATCCGTGGATGAAAGCCGGCCTCGGCCTGGGCTTCGCCCTGCTGTGGTCGTGCCCGACCCTGGCGGCCATGACCGCTGAAAAGAACTTCGGCCTCGATGTGAAAATCACCGGCCAATCGGAAGACGATCGCGACCTCGGCACCCGTTCCGGCGGTGACGTCAATGGCCTGGGTCTGGACCTGCGCCCTTGGGTCTATGGCGAACGCGGCAACTGGAGCGCCTTTGCCATGGGCCAAGCGGTTACCGCCACCGACATCATCGAAACCGACACCCTGCGCCAGTCCGGCGACGAAGCGGAAACCGACAGCGGCAATGCCGACGGTCGCGAGGCCGACAAAAGCTACCTGGCGATGCGTGAATTCTGGGTCGGTTACAGCGGCCTGACCGCCTACCCCGGCGAGCAACTGCGTTTCGGTCGCCAACGCCTGCGCAATGAAGACGGCATGTGGCGCGACACCAACATCGAAGCTTTGAACTGGACCTTCGACACCACCTTGCTGCGTGCCAACCTCGGGGTTGCCGAGCGCTTCAGCGAATACCGCACCGACCTCACCGAGCTGGCCCCGGAAGACAAGGACCGCCTGCACGTGTACGGCGACATCGCCACGCAATGGACGCCCGGCCACTGGGTGGGCCTGCGCGCGCACCACACCCATGATGACGGCAACCTGAAAAATCCTGGCGAACGCGTGGACGAGCTGGACAAGACCCGCACCGGCGACCTGACCTGGCTCGGCCTTGAAGCCAACAGCGACGCCTACAACTGGCGCAACCAGAACCGCGTCAACTACTGGGGTAGCGTGACCTGGCTCAGCGGTGATCGCGACAGCCTCAACACCACCACGGTCAACGGCGAACAGGTCGCCAGCGGCAAACAAAGTGGCGACGTCAACGCCTGGGCCACCGACCTCGGCATCCGCCTGCGCCTGGACCCGAACTGGCAAGTCGGTGCCGCCTATGCCCGCGGGAGCGGCGGCGGTGGCAGCGATGGTTCCGGCAACTACGAGCAAACCGGGCTGGAGAGCAACCGCTCGAACTTCACCGGCACCCGTTCACGTGTGCACCGTTTCGGCGAAGCCTTCCGTGGCGAACTGGGCAACCTGCAGGCTGCGACCCTGTTCACCTCCTGGCAACTGCGTGACGACTACGACGCCAGCCTGATCTACCACAAGTTCTGGCGCGTCGATGGCGACCAGAACATCGGCAGCAGCGGCATCAACGCCGTGGTCGAGGACAACGGCATCAACCGTCCGTTGATTCAGGGCGAGAAAGACCTCGGCCAGGAAATGGACGTGGTGGTCACCAAGTACTTCAAACAAGGTCTGCTGCCAGCGGCCCTGAGCCAGTCGGTTGATGAGCCATCGGCACTGGTACGCCTGCGTGCCGGTGTGTTCAAGCCAGGCGACGCCTATGGCAAAGACACCGACTCGTACATGCATCGCGCCTTCGTCGACGTGATCTGGCGGTTCTGATGCCGGGAGTGCACTGATATGAGCCTTCAAACAAATAGCCTGCAGCGCTTGCTGGCCGGCACCCTGCTGCTGGCCAGCAGCATCGCCCTGGCCAACGCCCAGGCGGCTGCACCGGTGGCCAAAGGGCTGCAGCAGGCCAAGACCTACACCGTCAGCAGTGCGCCGATCGAACCGCTGCAGATTCCAGCGCCGACCCTGCCCGATCTGTCTGGCTATACCGCCGAGGCGGTGCAGAACAAGATCCAGCGTGCGCACAAGGGCAAGGTCTCGGTGCGGCGCATGCTGCAAGAAAACGCGCTCAAGGAGTTCATCGGTGGCGACAACAAAATGGCCGAATGGGTGGCGCGTCAGCACGGCATTCCCCAGGCGATTTTCATCGATGACGGCCATGTCGATTTCACCGAACTGAGCAAGCGCGTGCCCAAGCAGTACCTGAGCGAAACCTCGCCTGGGGTGTACCTGGCGCGCCTGCCGATTGTGGTGGGGGCCAAAGGTGTGCTGGAAATCGACGCCAAGGTCAAAGCGCTGCGCCTGTCGCAGGAAGGCGGCTCGTTTATCGTCAACGACGGCAAACTGTTCGTCACCGACACCAAGGTCACCGGCTGGCGCGAGAAGGACAACGGCCCGGCCACCTTCCGCTCAGCCAATGAGTTCCGCCCGTTTCTGCTGTCGTGGGGCGGTACCGAGACGTATATCGTCAACAGCCAGATGGCCAGCTTCGGCTACGCCAAAAGTAAATCCTACGGCGTGAGTATTTCCCAGTACACGCCGAACATGGCCAAGCAGATGGGCCGCCCGGAGCCGACCGGCTGGATCATCGGCTCCGAGTTCAGCGACATGTGGTACGGCTTCTACTGCTACGAAACCAGCGACTTTGTGGTCAAAGACAGCACCTACCGCGACAACATCGTCTACGGCATCGACCCGCACGACCGCTCGCACCGGCTGATCATTGCCGGCAACACCGTCTATGGCACGAAAAAGAAGCACGGGATCATTATTTCCCGTGAGGTCAACGACAGCTGGATCATCAACAACAAGAGCTACGACAACAAGCTCTCGGGCGTGGTGATCGACCGTAACAGCGTCAACAACCTGATCGCCTACAACGAGATCTACCGCAACCACACCGACGGCATCACCCTGTATGAGAGCGGCGACAACCTGATCTGGGGCAACAAGGTCATCAGCAACCGCCGCCACGGCATTCGCGTGCGCAACAGCGTCAACATCCGCCTGTACGAAAACGTCGCCATGGCCAACGGCCTGGTGGGTGTGTACGGGCACATCAAAGACCTCTCCGACACCGATCGCGACATCGCCCTCGACCCGTTCGACACCAAGGTTTCGCTGATCGTCGTCGGTGGCGAGCTGGCAGCCAACCGCAGTGGGCCGCTGTCGATCGACTCGCCGTTGAGCGTCGAGCTGTACCGGGTCTCGATGCTGGCCCCGAGCAAGGCCAGCGGTATCAGCTTTTCCGGTGTGCTGGGGGAACGTCAGGACGAAATCCTCGACCTGATGGTGCGCCAGCAGAAAGCCGTATTGATCGACCCGGTCGAACGCCAGACCGAAATGGCGGATTGAGGAAGCCACGACATGACCCCACACCTGATGAAACTGCTGGGCCTGAGTGCGGCCCTGATGGCGCTCAGCAACGGCGCGCAGGCCGAAACGGCGCAGGCCCCAAGCTTCAGCGCCGAACCCTGCTGCCAATTGTGCCCCGAAGCGCACGACGCCAGTCGCTACACCACACGCTATCAGCAGAACTTCACCACCCTGGTGCAGGCGCAGGGCGACTGGCTGTTCCGTACCCGTGAAGACCTGCGCACCGAATTCCAGACCACCCCGGCCGGCTACAAACGCCTACAGCAGCTGCACGACGCCTTCAAGGCGCGGGGTATCGAGTTGGTGGTGGTGTATCAGCCCACCCGTGGCCTGGTGAACCGCAACATGCTCAACCCCGCCGAGAAAGCCGCGTTCAACTACGAGAAAGCTTTGGGCAATTATCAGGCGATGCTCGCCCGCTTCAGCAAGATGGGCTACAACGTGCCGGACCTGTCGCCCCTGACCAACGAGCAACTGGCCGCAGCAGACCAGGGCAAAGACTTCTACTTCCGTGGCGACCAGCACTGGACGCCATACGGCGCTGAGCGGGCGGCGAAAATCGTCGCCGACACCGTGCACAACATGCCGGCCTTCGCCGACATTCCGCGCCGCGAATTCGAAAGCCACAAGTCCGGACGCATGGGTAAAACCGGCACCCTGCACAACGTTGCCGGGCAGCTGTGCGGCACCAGCTATGCGGTGCAGTACATGGACCAGTTCGTCACCGAACCGAAAGGCGAAAGTGGCAGTGACGACCTGTTCGGCGACTCCGGTAACCCAAAAATCACCCTGGTCGGCACCAGCCACAGCGGCAAGAACTACAACTTCTCCGGCTTCCTTGAACAGTACATCGGCGCCGACGTGCTCAACGTCGCCTTCCCCGGTGGCGGCCTTGAAGGCTCGATGATCCAGTACCTGGGCAGCGACGACTTCAAGAACAATCCGCCGAAGATCCTCATCTGGGAATTCTCACCACTGTATCGCCTGGACCAGGAAACCATCTGGCGGCAGATGCTCGCCCTGCTCGATAACGGCTGCGAGGGCAAACCGGCGCTGATGCACGCCAAGACTGCCCTAAAGTCGGGCAAGAACGAGCTGATGGTCAACGGCAAAGGTGGGGTGATCAAAGACCTGACCAACAAGCGTCACCAGCTGGATATCCGCTTCGAAGACACCTCGGTCAAGGTCCTGCAGGCTACCCTCTGGTACCTCAATGGCCGTCACGAAGACCTGAAAATCGAAAAGCCGGAAACCGCCGACACCGATGGCCGCTTCGCCTTCCAGTTGCGCGAAGACGAGGACTGGGCCAGCCAGACCTTGCTCGCAGTGGAAGTCCAGGGCCCGCAAAGCGGCACCCAGAACGTCGAAGCCACGCTGTGCCAACGAAAGTGAGCCACTAATGAACATGCTCAATATCCTACCCACCTCTGTGGGAGCGGGCTTGCCCCGCGAAAAAGCCGGAACAGCTATCGCGGGGCAAGCCCGCTCCCACAGTGCCTGTTCACACCTCAAGGCACTTGGATTGGCATTGGCCCTGTTTGGTCCGGCTGCACACGCCGCCGGGCTGGTCCCGCCACCGGGTTACTACGCCGGCATCGAGAAACTCAAAACCGGCCCTGGCAACTACACCTGCGAAGCTGTGCCCAAGCCCTACACCGGCAAGCTGCAATTTCGCAGCAAGTACGAAGGCTCGGACAGCGCCCGTGCGACCCTGAACAAGGCTTCGGAAAAAGCCTTCCGCGACTCCACCGCCAGCATCACCACGCTGGAGCGCGGGGTCAGCAAACAGGTGATGCAGTACATGCGCGACGGCCGCCCGCAGCAACTCGATTGCACCCTGAAATGGCTGGGTACCTGGGCGCGTGCCGATGCGTTGATGTCGAACGACTACAACCACACCGGCAAGTCCATGCGCAAATGGGCGCTAGGCAGCCTCAGCGGTTCGTGGCTGCACCTGAAGTTCTCCAATTCCCAGCCGCTGGCGGCGCACCAGCAAGAAGCCGAACTGATCGAAAAATGGTTTGCCCGCCTGGCCGATCAAGTGGTCAACGACTGGAGCAACCTGCCCCTGGAGAAGATCAACAATCACTCCTACTGGGCTGCCTGGTCGGTGATGGCCACCGCCGTCGCCACCGACCGCCGCGACCTGTTCGATTGGTCGGTGAAAGAGTACCGGGTCGCCGCCAACCAGGTCGATGACCAGGGCTTCTTACCCAACGAGCTCAAGCGTAAGCAACGTGCCCTGGCCTACCACAACTATGCCCTGCCACCGCTGGCAATGATCGCCAGCTTCGCCCAGGCCAATGGCGTCGATGTGCGCCCCGAAAACCATGGCGCCCTGAAACGCCTGGGTGATCGGGTGCTGTCCGGGGCCAAGGATCCTGGCCCGTTCAAGGCCAAGAGCGGCGAAAAACAGAACATGAACGACCTGAAAGTCGAGAGCAAATACGCCTGGCTCGAACCCTGGTGCAGCCTCTACCGCTGCAGTGCCGATGCCCTGGAGAAAAAGCACGACATGCAGCCGTTCAGAAACTTCCGCCTGGGCGGCGACCTGACCCGAGTTTACGAACACCGGTAGGAGCGGGCTTGCCCCGCGATGCGATGTCGCTGACACACCGCAATCGCGGGGCAAGCCCGCTCCCACCGCAACGGTTTCCCCGGTGATTGTTCACGGGGGGTTTGGGGGGCTGCTGCCCCTATATGGATAACGACAAGGAGAGATCGGGATGGTGTTTTCGTCCAATGTGTTCCTGTTCCTGTTCCTGCCGATCTTTCTCGGCTTGTACTACTTGAGCGGGCAACGCTATCGCAACGCCCTGTTGCTGCTGGCCAGCTACCTGTTCTACGCCTGGTGGCGCGTGGACTTCCTGGCGCTGTTCGCCGGGGTTACCCTGTGGAACTACTGGATCGGCCTGAAAGTCGGTGCCGCCGGTGTGCGTACCCAATCGGCGCAGCGCTGGCTGTTGCTCGGGGTGGCCGTCGATCTGGGCATCCTCGGCTACTTCAAATACGCCAACTTCGGGGTCGACAGCCTCAACGCGATCATGACTTCGTTCGGGCTTGAGCCGTTCATCCTCACCCACGTGCTGCTGCCGATCGGTATCTCGTTCTACATTTTCGAATCGATCAGCTACATCATCGACGTGTACCGCGGCGACACCCCAGCCACGCGCAACCTGATCGACTTCGCGGCCTTCGTGGCGATCTTCCCGCACCTGATCGCCGGCCCCGTGCTGCGCTTTCGCGACCTGGCCGATCAGTTCAATCACCGCACCCATACCCTCGACAAGTTCTCCGAGGGCTGCACGCGGTTCATGCAGGGTTTTATCAAAAAGGTATTCATCGCCGACACCCTGGCGGTGGTCGCCGACCACTGCTTCGCCCTGCAGAACCCGAGCACCGGCGACGCCTGGCTGGGCGCCCTGGCGTACACCGCGCAGCTGTATTTCGACTTCTCCGGCTACAGCGACATGGCCATCGGCCTGGGCTTGATGATGGGTTTCCGCTTCATGGAAAACTTCAAGCAGCCTTACATCAGCCAGTCGATCACCGAGTTCTGGCGGCGCTGGCACATCAGCCTGTCGACCTGGCTGCGCGACTACCTGTACATCACCCTGGGCGGCAACCGTGGCGGCACCTTCGCCACCTACCGCAACCTGTTCCTGACCATGCTGCTGGGCGGCCTGTGGCATGGCGCCAACTTCACCTACATCATCTGGGGTGCCTGGCATGGCATGTGGCTGGCCATCGAGCGCGCCCTGGGCCTGGACACCAACCCGCAGCGCTTCAATCCGGTCAAATGGGCCTTCACCTTCCTGCTGGTGGTGATCGGCTGGGTGATCTTCCGCGCCGAGAACCTCGATGTCGCTGCGCGCATGTACGGCGCCATGTTCAGCTTCGCCGACTGGCAGCTGTCGGAACTCAATCGCGCCAACCTCACCGGCCTGCAAGTCGCCACCCTGCTGGTGGCCTACGCGAGCCTGGCGTTCTTCGGCCTGCGCGACTTCTATCGCAACGCCAAGCCCGAACCCAAGGCGCAGCCGGTGGCCGTGCATGCTGACGGCAGCCTGAGCCTGGACTGGGGGCTGTACGCCACCCGTGCCCTGGTGCTGCTGCTGTTTGTCGCCTCGATCCTCAAGCTCTCGGCGCAAAGCTACTCACCGTTTCTCTACTTCCAGTTCTGAGTGAGGCGACCATGACCCGATCATTACGCAAACTCTATTCCGTGCTGTTCCTCGCCCTGCTGTTGGGCCTGGGCCTGTGGTCGCTGGGCGGCTTGGGTAGCTTCCAGCGCACCGCGCAAATGAGTGTGCTCGACGGCAAGCTGGCAAAAGCCGCCGAAACCCACTACGACGAGCAGTTTCCGCTCAAACGCATCGGCACCAACCTGTGGGCAGCGCTGGACTTCAAGCTGTTCAACGAAGGTCGCCCTGGCGTGGTACTGGGCCGCGAGCAGTGGCTGTTCAGCGACGAGGAGTTCAAACCGGTCGCCAACAGCGATCATTTCGAACAGGAAAACCTCGCCCTGATCCGTGGTGTGCGCGACACCCTGCAACAGCGCGGCGTGCAACTGGTGCTGGCGATCGTTCCGGCCAAGGCGCGCTTGTACAGCGAGTACCTGGGTGAACAAACTCCGGCCAGCCTGCACGACGACCTGTACAACGAGTTCCATGCCCAGGCCCGTCAGGCCGGCGTGTTTGCCCCGGACCTGCTGGCGCCGCTGACCACCGCGAAAAATCGTGGCCAGGTGTTCCTGCGCACCGATACGCACTGGACGCCGCTGGGCGCCGAAGTGGCCGCCCAGCACCTGGCTGAAGCGGTCAGCCGCCAGAACCTGCTCAGCGGCGAACCGCAGCAGTTCATTACCGAACAGCGCCCCGGCGCGCCGTACAAAGGCGACCTGACCAACTTCCTGCCGCTCGACCCGCTGTTCAGCAACCTGCTGCCGCCACCGGACACCCTGCAGGCACGCAGCACCCGCCCGGCGCAGAGCGCAGCACAAAACCCTGACGCGCTGTTTGCTGACAACCAAATCCCGGTGGCTCTGGTAGGCACCAGCTACAGCGCTAACCCCAACTGGAACTTCCTCGGCGCCTTGCAGCAAGCCCTGCGCAGTGACGTGGTCAATTACGCCGAAGACGGCCATGGCCCGCTGCTACCGATGCTCAAGTACCTGCAAAGCGCGGCCTTCAAAGACAGCGCCCCGCAAGTGCTGATCTGGGAGTTCCCGGAACGCTATCTGCCAATGAAGAACGACCTCAGCGACTTCGATCCACAGTGGATCGCCCAGCTGAAGAAAACCCGTAATGCCAATCACGATCTGGCCCTGTCGTCCAATCGGACGGAACACTGAGAGGTAACGCACATGACCACCAAGCACCGTATTGCCAAAGCCTTTGCCCTGACTGCCGGCATGAGCCTGCTCTCGCTGCAGGCCTGGGCCGGCGCCGATGCCGCCCTGTACGGCCCGAGCGCGCCGAAGGGTTCAACCTTCGTGCGCATCTACAACGCCGGCAACCAGGCGGTCAGCGCCAGCGTCGGCAACACCCAGATCAATGACGTCGCAGCGCAGGCCAGCAGCGACTTCAGCTTCATGCCGCAAGGCGACTACAGCGCCAAGCTCGGTAGCCAGAGCCTGCCGGTCAAGCTTGCCGCCGACCACTACTACACACTGGTCAACAACGCGGCCGGCGCGCCGCAGTTGGTTGAAGAACCGCCGTTCAAGAACAAACAGAAATCCCTGGTACGCGTGCAGAACCTCAGCAACCAGGCCCTGACCCTGAAAACCGCCGACGGCAAGACCGAGGTGGTCAAGCCGGTGGCAGCCAAGTCCCGCGGCGAGCGTGAAATCAATCCGGTCAAGGTCAGCCTGGCCTTGTACGAAGGCGACAAAAAAGTCAGCGACCTGAAGCCAGTGGCGCTGGAGCGCGGCGAAGCAGCGGTGCTCTACGTCACCGGTTCCGGCGACTCGCTGTCGCCGGTCTGGGTCAAGCGCCCGGTATCGACCCGTTAATCAACTGCCTTTTTCAAACTTCGGAGAACACTCATGATTCCAGTCATCCTGTCCGGTGGTAGCGGTTCGCGTCTGTGGCCCCTGTCGCGCAAACAATTCCCCAAGCAGTTCCTGGCCCTGACCGGCGAGCACACGCTGTTCCAGCAAACCCTGTCGCGCCTGGTGTTCGAAGGCATGGACACACCGATTGTGGTCTGCAACAAGGACCATAAATTCATCGTCACCGAGCAATTGCAGAACCTGAAGCTGCAAACCCAGGCGATTCTGCTCGAACCCTTTGGCCGCAACACCGCACCGGCCGTCGCGCTGGCGGCGATGAAGCTGCTCAATGAAGGGCGTGACGAGTTGATGCTGGTGCTGCCAGCGGATCACGTCATCGACGACCAGAAAGCCCTGCAACGCGCCCTGGCCCTGGCCACCGTGGCCGCCGAGCGTGGCGAGATGGTGCTGTTCGGCGTACCGGCAAGCAAACCGGAAACCGGCTACGGCTATATCAAATCGAGCCAGGACGCGCTGCTGCCCGAAGGCGTCAGCCGGGTCGCCCAGTTCGTGGAAAAGCCCGACGAGAAACGCGCCACTGAATTCGTCCGGGCCGGTGGCTACTTCTGGAACAGCGGCATGTTCCTGTTCCGTGCCAGCCGCTTCCTCGAAGAGCTGAAAAAGCACGACCCGGACATTTACGACACCTGCCTGCTGACCCTTGAGCGCAGTGAAGAAGACGGCGATAACCTGAGCATCGACGACGCCACCTTCGCCTGCTGCCCGGATAACTCCATCGACTACGCGGTGATGGAAAAAACCCAGCGCGCCTGCGTGGTACCGCTCAGTGCCGGCTGGAGCGATGTGGGTTGCTGGTCGTCGCTGTGGGAGGTGCATGACAAAGACAGCAACGGCAACGTCACCAAAGGCGATGTGGTGGTACAAGACAGCCGCAACTGCATGATCCACGGCAACGGCAAACTGGTCTCAGTGATCGGCCTGGAGAACATCGTCGTGGTCGAGACCAAAGACGCCATGATGATTGCTCACAAAGATAAGGTGCAAGGCGTCAAGCAACTGGTCAACACCCTCAACGAACAGGGCCGTAGCGAAACGCAAAATCATTGCGAAGTGTATCGGCCGTGGGGCTCGTATGACTCGGTGGACATGGGCGGACGTTTCCAGGTCAAGCACATCACGGTCAAACCGGGTGCCAGCCTGTCGCTGCAGATGCACCACCACCGCGCCGAACACTGGATCGTGGTGTCGGGCACCGCTGAAGTGACCTGTGACGAAAACGTCTTCCTGCTGACCGAGAACCAGTCCACCTACATCCCGATTGCCTCGGTGCACCGCCTGCGCAACCCGGGCAAGATCCCGCTGGAGATCATCGAGGTGCAGTCGGGCAGCTACCTGGGTGAGGACGATATCGAGCGTTTCGAAGATATCTACGGGCGCTCGACGCCGATTGAGCGTGGGGTATCGATCAAGTCCATCGCGCAGTAAGCGCTTTATCGCGGGGCAAGCCCGCTCCCACCGGTTGTGTCTGAACCGGTGGGAGCGGGCTTGCCCCGCGATGCTTTTTGGTTAGGATAAAAGCATTTCCGACCACAAGGCCGTGTCCATGATCATCGGTGCCCTACTCATCCTCACCTGGCTGGTGCTGTTGCTGCGCTACCCCGCCAAAGCCCTGCCGATTTCCCTGGCGGCCGTTTTCGGCCTGGCAATGGTGGCCCTCTGGGTAGTCTGGCAGGACAACCGCGAAACCCGCCAACTGGCGCGCCTGGACCTGCGCCTGACCTACGCCCCCGAGCAATGCCCGGCTGACCGCCCACTGCGCGTGCACCTGAAAAACGGCAACGATGTGCCGCTGCAAACCTTGCGCTGGCGCGTCGCCGCCTATGCACCGGGCGACAGCGTCAACCTCAGCGAAAACACCTACAGCGCACCGCGCTACCGCGGCCCCGGCGAACTGCAGCCAGGCGCCGAGTGGAGCGACTGCCTGCCATTGCCACCGCTGCGCTCTGGTTATCGCCCGCAATCGGTGGAGTTTCACGCGGAACAACTGCGCGGCAGCTTCAGCAATTAGCCGTAGGAGCGGGCTTGCCCCGCGATGCAATTCCACTGACACACCGCAATCGCGGGGCAAGCCCGCTCCCACAGCACCGCTGGCATTTGCGTCGACGGGCGAGCTGCGTATGATCGGGCTTCCCTCCCCCGCCTCGCGAAGGATCGTCCATGCCCATCGTTCTCATCACCGGTTGCTCCAGCGGTATCGGCCGCGCCCTGGCAGAGTGCTTCAAACAGGCCGGCTATGAGGTTTGGGCTACCGCACGCAAAACCGACGATGTCGCGCGCCTGCAGGCCGCAGGTTTTACCGGCCGCCAGCTGGACGTCAACGATGCGCAGGCCTTGCAACACCTGAGCGCTGAGATCGAAACGGCCCATGGCGGCCTCGACATCCTCATCAACAATGCCGGTTACGGCGCCATGGGGCCGCTGCTCGATGGCGGTGTCGAGGCCATGCAGCGCCAGTTCGAGACCAACGTGTTTGCCCTGGTCGGCGTCACCCGCGCGCTGTTCCCGGCCTTGCGCCGCAACAAAGGGCTGGTGGTTAACATCGGCAGCGTTTCCGGGGTACTGGTCACACCGTTTGCCGGAGCCTACTGCGCGTCGAAAGCCGCCGTGCATGCCTTGTGCGATGCGCTGCGCCTGGAACTGGCGCCGATGGGCGTGCGGGTCATGGAGGTACAGCCGGGCGCCATCGCCACGCAGTTTGCCGACAACGCCCAGAGCCAGGCGGAACAGGTGCTGGCTGCCGATTCGCCGTGGTGGCCGTTGCGCGAGCAGATTCATGCACGCGCCCGCGCCTCGCAGGATCACCCGACCTCAGCCAGCGACTTTGCCCAAGGCCTGCTGGCGGCCGTGGCAAAAACACCGACGCCAAGCCTGGTGCGTCTGGGTAACGGCAGCCGCGCGCTGCCATTGATGGCGCGCCTGCTGCCGCAGGCGCTGCTGGATGCGGTGCTGAAAAAGCGTTTCGGCCTTAACCGCCCGTTGTAACGACAGCGCTCAAGCTGGCAGGGTCGAACGCCTGCCAGCCTCCGCCCAGCGCCTTGTACAAGCCCACCAACGACTGCGACACCGCCGCCGAACTCTCGACCCACTGCTCTTCACTGGCGAGCAAGGCGCCCTGAACACTCAGCACATTGAGAAAGTCCACGGCCCCTTCCACGTACTGCTGTTGCGCCGTCTGCAAGGCAATCCGGTTCTGGCGCACCGCTTCGGCCAGGAGGTCGCGGCGTAGCTGGCTGGCGTTGTACAGGCGCAGCACATCATCAATCTCGTGCCAGGCGCGCAACACCACTTGCTGGTAGTGCAAGGCGGCCTCTTGCTGTTGTGCCTCGCGTAACTGCAGCACGCCGCGCAGCCGCCCGCCTTCGAAAATCGGCAGGCTCAATTGCGGCCCGATGCCGAAACGACGTGAATCCCAACCGCCAAAGTCAGACAGTTGCATCGATTGAAAACCGACATTGCCCGACAAACGAATGCTCGGATAAAAATCCGCCTTGGCCACACCGATGCTGGCAGTGGCTGCATGCAACTGGGCAGCAGCCTGGAGAATGTCCGGGCGGCGCTCGGCCAACTCGGAAGGCACGCCAATCGCAAAGCGTTGCTGCGGCGCGGGCATCGCTGCCGGTGCGAGCAATTCGGCCTGCAAGCTGCGTGGCGGCTCGGCCAGCAACAGGCTCAAGGCGTTGATCAGTTGCGCCTGACGTTCTTCCAGGGAGGGCAAGCGTGCCTCGATCGAGGCCACCTGAGCGCTGGCCTGGGCCACATCCAGGGCGGTCGCAACCCCGTCGCGCAGGCGCATCTGCGACAGACGCAAACTGTGCTGCGAGACCTCCAGGTTCTCTCGGGTCACCGCCAGGGTGCTCTGCACCGCACGCAACTGGATGTAGTTACCGGCGGTTTCCGCCAACAACGCCAGCAACACACCACGACGGTCGTTTTCGGCCACTTCAACCACCGCATCGGCGGCTTCGACCTGACGCCGCACACGCCCCCATAAGTCCAGTTCCCAGCTGGCGACCAGATCGCCTTGCCAGAGATTGAACGCCGACTTGCCGCCCTTGCCGGACGGATCGCTCAGGCCTTCAGCGCTGTTGCGGGCACGGCTGTAACCGGCGTTGAGATCGACGCCAGGGGTTTGCTCGGCAGCGATGCTGGTGCGCAGCGCGCGACTCTGCAGCAGGCGCGCGCTGGCGATCTGCAGGTCGAGGTTGCGCTGGCTGGCGCGCTCGATCAGGGCACTGAGCCTGGCATCGTCAAACTGCTCCCACCAGCGTTGCGCCATCGGTTCGGCCAAGGCCTGACTCGGCGCTGGCGTTTCCTGCAACGGCGCCCAGTTGGCCGGGGCCTGATTTGCCGGAGTTTGAAAATCCGGCCCTAAGGTACAACCGGCCAACAGGCTGAGCAGCAAGGGACTTGCGGCGAAGGCAGCTTTCATCGTGCGCTGACCTCATTACCACTGCTGAGGGTGGCGCGGGTATCGATGGTCGCCACCACCGACATGCCGACGCGCAAGCGCTGCAGCAAGGGTTGATCGGCATCGAAGACGATCTTCACCGGGATACGCTGCACCACCTTGGTGAAGTTGCCGGTGGCATTGTCGGGTTTGACCGCGGCAAAGGTCACGCCAGTGGCCGGGGCGATGCTTTCGACCCGACCGTGCAGGTATTGATCGGCGAAGGTATCGACGCGGATCTGTACCGGTTGCCCCGGCTGCACATGGGTCAGTTGGGTTTCCTGAAAGTTGCCGACGATGTAGGCATGCTCGAGCGGCACCACCGACAGCAGCCGCGCCCCGGGATTGACGTAGGCGCCAACGCGCACCGCCCGCTCACCGACCATGCCGTCGATGGGCGCAACGATGCGGGTGTAAGAGACATCCAGTTGCGCCCGTTCCAGGCTGGCCTGGGCATGCTTGAGGCTGCCCTCGGCGCTGTCCATTTGCGCGCGGAGGATATCGACCTGTTTGCGTGCCGCTGCCAACGCCGCTTGCGAGTTGTTCAGGCGTGCGCTGGCCTGGTCAACCCGGCTGCGCGCCTGCTGGGCGTTCTGCACGGTACCGGCGCCTTGTTCGGCAAGGCGGCTGTAGCGCGTCAGCTCATGGTTGGCGAAGGCCATCTCGGCCTGATCCGCGCTGACCGCTGCTTGCGCCTGGGCGATCAGCGAGGCCTGGCGTTCCAGGGTCGCCCGGGCATTGTGCTGCTGCGCAGTAGACACCAGCAGTTGCGCCTGCGCCGCCGCCAGCGCCGCCTGATAATCGCGGTCATCGATCAGCGCCAGCACTTGCCCGGCCTTGACCTGCTGGTTGTCCTCAACCAGCACCTGGGTGATGAAACCGGCCACTTTCGGCGCGACCACGGTGTAGTCGGCAGACACATAGGCATCGTTGGTGCTCTGTTCATCACCGCCCAGCAGCAGCGGCACGCCTGCGCCGAGCAGGCCAGCCAGCACCAGCGTGGCAACGATCAAGGCGGTTTTTCGGTGGGTCGTTATTGTCGTCATGGGGTTCTCTCAGAACAGCAACCTAAGCTCTGTACGAAAAGTTTTGTGGGAGCGGGCTTGCCCCGCGAATTCAGGCTTTGCTGCCGCGTTGCGGCAGATCGCGGGGCAAGCCCGCTCCCACAACGATGGATGACCATACTTTTCGTACATAGCCTAAGCCACGGTACGCGGTGGATAGATTCGTGTAGGCACAAAAGGAATCAGCGCAATCAAGGCAACGGCGAGCACGGCCATGCACAGGTAGAGGTCGGCAGACGTCAGCACCAGCGCCTGCTCATGAATGCGTTTGGCCAAGCCCGGCACCTGGCTGTCGGCCAGCGGCGAATTGCCCAGGCTGTCGACCAGGTGGTTGGAGTGAAAATGTCGGCGCACTGTGGTCAGCGCCTCGATCAGCGCGGCGGCGACCACCGAGGCCAGGCCTTTGACGGTGTTGAACCAGGCCGATGCGAAGGGGCCGTCCTGCGGGGTCATGCCGCCGGTGGCGAGCATCAGCAGCGGCAATACCGCCATCGGCTGGCCGAAGATGTGCAGCATCTGCAGCAGGTAAAAGTTGTCGCGAATCCACGCGCTGGTGAGCTGGCTGCCCAGCAGGCTCGACAGCGCCAGCATGCCCAGGCCGCAGGCCAACACCCAGCGACAGTCCACCGCGCGCAGGTTGCACAAGGCTGCAGTCAATGGCAGCGCCAGCAACTGTGGCACGGCCACCAGCAGCATCACCGGGGCAGTCTGCGCCGGGCGGTAGCCCTGGATCTGCGCCAGGTAACTGGAAGGAATCAGGATCGCCGCGGTCAGCACGATCAACACGCCGAACAAGGTCACCAGTGCATGCGTGAGGTTGCGGGTCTTAAGCATCTGCAGCTTGAAGAACGGCAACGGCTCGGACCACTCGTTGTACAGAAACAACACCAGCAACAGCAGGCCGCCACCCAGCAACCAGCAGATCAGCGGGGAATTGAACCAGCCCATACGGTCACCGAGGGTCAGGCCGATCACCAGCGAACAGATCGCCGGTAACCCCAGCAGCACGCCGCGCCAGTCGAATTGCTTGAAACGCTCCAGGCGCAGCGGGTCCTGCGGCAGGCCCCAGGCAACGCAGGCCATGGCCAGCAGCGACGGAAGCACGATCTGCCAGAACGCCCACTGCCAGCCGACGTATTCAGTCCATAAACCGGCCAGCGGTGTGCCGAGGTTCGGGCCAAACGTGGCGGTCAGGGCATAACCGGCAAGGCCATAGACCTTGATACCCGGCGGCAGAAAACGCAGGGCAACGCTCATCAGCATCGGAGGCAAAGCCCCTGATGCCAGACCCTGCAAAGTACGCAACAGCATCAGGCTGGAAAGAGTCGGGGCATAGGGCTGCAACAGCCCCAACAAGGCAAACGCGCTGATGGCACAAAGGGTAAAACGGCGCAGGGAAAACGTCGCCGCCAGCCACGGAGAAAAGGCCATCGCCGACACCGACGCAGCGGCATACACCGCGATCAGCCAGGCACCTTCATCGGCACCGATAAACAGGCCACCACGGATGTCGGCCAGAGAGGCCTTGGTGACCATCTCGTTGAGGCCAGCACACAACACCGCCAGCAACACACCCAGCAGCCCGACCACGATGCGCGGGCCAAACGCACTCGGCGCGGCAGGGCTGGCCACAGGCGCGGCAACGCTGGGCAGCGCAGTCAACGAACTCATGTAAGACATCTCCGGGGGGTAACAACTACCGGGAGAAGTCTATTGAAGGGTCAATGTTGTCGAAAACTGACATATCGGCAGTTTACTAGTGCAGCAAACGCATTCCGCGCGTTACGGGCTCTCGCTGCAACAGGCTTTGAGGGTCTGGCGCAACCAGCGATGGGCCGGGTCGTTATCGAAGCGTGGATGCCAGGCTTGCATCACCGTCACCCGCTCCATCGGCAGCGGGATGCGGAACGAACGCAGTGGCAGGCCGAGCTTGGTCACACTGGAGAGGATATTGGCCGGCATCGGCAGCAACAGGTCGGACTCGGGCAGGGAGAACATCGCCGAATGAAAACTCGGAGTGATCAGCGCCACCCGTCGTTGCACCTTGTAGTTGGCAAGCTCCAGATCGATCGGGCCGTTGGCGCGGCCACGCCGCGAGACACTGATCTGCGGATAGGCGGCAAATCGCTCGGGGGTGATTTCGCCGTCGAAGATCGGGTGGTCCTGACGGGCAAGGCCCACGTAGATGGTGTTGAACAGGCTCTGCACCTTGATCTCGGGGCCGAGGTCGATGGTCGAGCTGACCAGCAGGTCGGTGCGCCCGTCGCGCAGCACCGAGTCGTCGTCACCACCGCCTTCCGGTACAAAGCGCAGCACCGTATGCGGTGCCTGTTCGTGCATGGTGCGCAGCAACTGCGCGCCGTACAGGGCAATGAACAAATCGTTGGTGCGGATGTTGAACGCCCGATCCAGGGTCGCCAGGTCAACTTCCTCACGGCTGCGGAACACCAGCCCGGCCTGCTCGACCAGCGCCCGCACCTGATCGTGCAGGGCCAATGCCCGTGGCGTCGGCACCAGCCCGCGCCCGGCGCGGACCAGAATCGGGTCGCCGATGGCCTCGCGGATACGCCCAAGGGTGCGGCTCATCGCCGCCGGGCTCAGGTTCATGCGCCGTGCCGCACCCACCACACTGCCCTCATCGAGCAAGGCGTCGAGGGCAACCAACAGGTTCATATCCGGAATCTGCATGGGCGATTTTCCTTGGGCTAATAAACCGTGATGTTAACAGCTCGACAGCAGCCACCGAGTTGCGCCGCACACAACTACACAATGCATGCCGGGGCATTTATCCGCAGCGCCACCTGACCAACAATACCCGGCTAACCATTGGCCAGTGGAGCCGCGCATGCTCAGTCCCGTGTTGATCGCCATCGATGGCTCCAGTGCCTCGCAGACTTTGCTGGACCTTGCGCAACAGTACTGCCAGCCCGCTCGTCACCGTCTGCATGTTGTGTTGGCCATCGACGCAGCGTTTGCCGTGGGCGCCATCGGCGCGTACGAACAGCAAGAATACCCGGCGGCCAGCGACGAACAGCGGCATGCCAACCTTGCCGTGCAGTCGGTAGCACAACAACTGCGGGACATGGGCTTCGACAGTGACGGCAGTCTGGTTCAGGGCGAGCCGGTGACGGTCATTGTCAGTGAAGCACAGCGGCTCGGCTGCGCCTTGATCATCATGGGCCACCGCCACCTGAGCCGCCTGGGGCGCTTGCTTGATCCGTCGATCAGCAACAAGGTGATTGATCAGGTGGCGTGCCCGGTGCTGGTCGATTCGCGGTCTGTCTGAACAACTTATCGCGGGGCAAACCCGCTCCCACGGGGTTGGATGTCATCCTTCTGTGGGAGCTGGCTTGCCCTGCGACGGCTTCACCACCACCGTACAGGTGGTACCGGCAGCCAGCAAAAAGCCCTCCGGCACTTCGTCGATATGGATGCGCACCGGCACCCGCTGGGCCAGGCGCACCCAGTTGAAGGTCGGGTTGACGTCGGCGATCAGTTCACGGCTCTCCGGGTTGTCGCGGTCATAAATACCCCGCGAGATACTCTCGACATGACCCTTGAGCACTTCGCCGCTCATCATTTGCAGTTCAGCCTGATCCCCAACCTTCACCCGCGGCAGTTTAGTTTCTTCAAAGAAGCCATACACCCAGAACGAGTCTTTATCGACCACCGCCATTTTCGGCTCGCCGGTGCGCGCATAGTCGCCGCGGTGCACGTTGAGGTTGGTGACGTAGCCGTCGACGGTGGCAAGGATTTTTGTACGCTTGAGGTCCAGCTCAGCCGCGGCTAGCTGCGCCTGGGCATGCTGGTAGTCAGCCAGGGCCGAGTTGGCGATGTTGCTGGCGTCGTCACGGTTCTCGCGGGAGATCACCAGGTTGTCGAGGTCGGCACGTCGGTTCGCGTTGACCTTGCGCATCTCCCAGGTGGCCTTGCGTGAGGCCACCAGCGCCTGCGCCTGTTTCACCGCCACTTCGTAGTGCTCGGGGTCGATCTGCATCAGCAGGTCGCCCTTCTTCACCAACTGGTTGTCGCGCACCGGCACATCGACCACATACCCCGGCACGTCTGCGGCAACGTTGATGATATCGGCGCGCACCCGCCCGTCGCGGGTCCAGGGGGTGTTCATGTAATGCACCCAGAGCTGGCGGCCGATCACCACGGCAGCAGCCAGTACAAGCAAGGTGGCGATCAGGCTGAAAAACTTTTTCATCAACAGGGGTCTCAACGGTAGAGAGTCAGGGCGATGGATCCGAACAAGCAAATAAACAAGCACAGGCGCAGCAACGCCGGGTGCCAGAAAAAGCGGTAGCCGTCATAGCTGGCAATGAACCGGTCAAGGCCCCAGGCCAGCCCGGCGGCGAACAGGAACATCAGGGTCATGGTCGGCATGTAGACGCCGTGGAAGGCGATTTCACGAGGCATGGGGCAGTCCTTGGGCCGGGGCCAATGCAGCCAGCGGCGACTGGGGGTCGAGCAACGAGGTACGGATGAAATGCAGGTAACTCTGCACCCGGCGCAGGGCCGAGGTGTCGAAGTGGCGGGCGAACGGTTCGTCGGTGGCCAGCACGCGGCTGATGGCGTGGTCTACCGCAACCAGGGCACGTTCGTGGTTGCTCGCGCTCGGTTGCAGGAACAACCGCGCCAGCGCCCGGCCCATGACCCGGATGGCCTGGCGCCAGGGTTGCGACTCGGCATAACACGGGTGCACCGGCAGGATCGCTTGCTCTTTGCGCAGCTCGATGATCGCGTGCCCAACCTCAAGCACCAGGAACATCCAGCGCAGCAGGCTGCTCTGCACCTGCGGTTTACCGGCGGCCAGGCCATAGGCCTGGTGCAGCAGGTCGCGGGTACGGCTTTCAAACGCCGAGCCCAGGCCGCGCAGGCGCCCGGTAATAGCGAACAGCACCTGGCTACGCAAGTCATGCTCCAGGCGGCTCCACAACCAGCGGCTGTTCGGCGGCAGGATGATCGCGCCAGCGGCAGCGCACACCAGCATGCCGATGACCATGGCGATGTAGTCGTTGATGAAGTTGTACGGGTTGTACACCGTGAGGTTGTCTGGCACCGAACCGGTGGCGAAAAAGATCAGCAGGCCCAGACCAACCCCGGCATAGGCCGGGCGCGACGCCAGAAATGCACCGAGCACGAACACCGGCGCCAGCACCAGGCACAGCAACGGAAAGCCGTCGATCCAGGGGAACACGAAAAAGGTTTCGAAAAAGCCGATGAAGGCGCCGAGCAAGGTGCCGCAGGCCATCTGGAATGACATGCGCTTGGG
This sequence comes from Pseudomonas sp. NUPR-001, assembly GCF_052147955.1. NCBI lineage: Bacteria > Pseudomonadati > Pseudomonadota > Gammaproteobacteria > Pseudomonadales > Pseudomonadaceae > Pseudomonas > Pseudomonas sp. NUPR-001. Next base: position 995,283 of record NZ_CP197353.1, on the reverse strand, counting down.
GTTCGGCGACGCTGCTGACAAGCCGACGGTAGCGGCAGCGATCAAGGTCATCATCGCCCCGCTCGGCCAGGCGGTGAGGATCCAGAAGCTGCCCAGCACCAGCAAGATAAACGATGCCCGCAACCCGGCGGCCAGCGACACCATCCAGTTGGTTTGCGCCACATAAGGCTCGTCCCACTGCTCACGGGCATGGTTGTGCTCGGCCAGCGAGGCGTGGGTCAGGGCGTAGTTGTGCAGGTCATCGACAAAGCGATAGAGCAGCTCATAAGCCGTATGGAAATCGAGCAAATCGGCATCGCTCGGCCCGGTTTCGACATAAGCCGCACGCAGGCTGCGTACCCGCTCCGGCAAGCCTTCCTTGTAAGCTGCCAGTTGCTCGGCCAGGCGTGCCGCGTCCGGGCTGGTCAGGGCCCGCCCTGAGTAGGCGTCGAGCAGTTCGGCCAGGGCCGCAAGGCCGGGTTCAATTGCCGTGACGATCTGCAGCGGGCCACGCAGGCGCAAGCGCTCAAGCAACTGGTGCAAGGCGTTGAAGCGTGTGGTGATGGCCATGAACTCGCTGTTCATCCGCCCCAGACGGCCATTGCGCCGGCGCATGTGCGGGTCTTCGAAGGCAGTGACATTACGCAGGCTCTCCAGCCCGACCGCCTCGGCGATAAAGCGCACGTTGCTGCTTTCAAAGCGGTCGCGCTGGCTGTCGCCGCGCAGCCCCTCGACAACGAAACCGGCGAACACACCAAAGCGCTGATACAGGGCATTACGCATGGCGGCACTGGCCGACTGCGGCAGGATCGCAGCGCTGACCAGGGTCGAGACCAGAATCCCCAAAGAGATTTCCAGCACCCGCCAGACCGCCGCCATGAACGCGCCGTCGGGGTGTTGCAAGGCCGGCAGGCCGACCATGGCCGCGGTGTAACCGGCGAGTACGAAACCATAGGCCTGGAAGGTCCGGTAGCGCATGGCTCCGGCCGAGCACAGGCCCACCCAGATCGCCAGGCTCGGCAGGAACAACTCGGTGTTCTGCGGAAACAAGGCAATCAACAGCACCATCATCGACGAGCCGGCCAAGGTGCCGAGCAAGCGCCAGAAGCTCTTGGCAAACACATGCCCGCTCTGCGGCTGCATGACGATGAACACGGTGATCATCGCCGTGCGCGGCTGCGGCAATTCCAGGCGCATGGCCAGCCACAGGGTCAGGAACGCCGCGCTGAGCACCTTGAAGATGTACACCCAGGTCACGCCGTCGGTGCGTGCCCACTCGAAGAAGCCGCGGCGCCATTCCAGGCTTGCCAACCAGCGCCAAGGCAGTGTCAGTGCGCTCATTCGGCGTGGTCCGGCTTATCGAAAATCGCCAGGGTAGCCGGGGTTTTCGGCGCCTGTTGCTTGTCTTCGTCCGGCACATCATTACCGGCGCCCAAGCCACCGCCCAGCGCGGTAACCAACTCGGCGTGCGCACTCAGGCGCGCGGCCTGGACCTGCTGCTGGATCTGCTGCTGACGGAACAGCAAGGTCTGCGCGTTAAGTACATTGAGGTAGTCGGTCAGGCCACGCTGGAAGGCGATCAAGGCGATGTCGTAAGTCTTCTGCGCAGAAGCCACCGACTCGGCAGCAAAGTGCTGCTGCTCGTTCATCGACTCACGGCGAATCAACTGGTCGGCAATGCCCTTGAGGGCGTTCACCACGGTCTGGTTGTACTGCGCCACCGCGATGTCATAACCGGCCGAGGCCACACCCAATTGCGAACGCAGCCTGCCGCCATCGAATACCGGCAGGCTGATGGCCGGGCCGACGTTGTAGTTGAACTTGCGTCCGGTGAGAAACTCCAGCGCCCCCCCGCCGGTGGCCATGAAGCCGAGGCCACCGACCAAGTCGACGTTGGGGAAGAAACCGGCGTGGGCGACATCGATACCGCGCGCCTGCGCCGCCACTTGCCAACGGCTGGCGACCACGTCCGGACGCTGGCCGACCAATTCTGCAGGCAACGCCGAGGGCAGTTTCAAAGGCGCGCCAAGGGCCAGTTGCGGACGCTGCAATTGTGCGCCCTCGCCCGGCCCTTTACCGGCCAATGCGGCCAGCTGGTTACGCGCCAGGGCGATTTCTTCATTCAAGGCATCGAGCTGACGATGGGTTTCCGGCAGCGGGGTTTGCGCCTGACTGACTTCGAAATGGGTACCGATGCCACCAGCCAGACGCCGTTCGGCCAGGGCCAGAATCTGCTCTTGCTGCGCCAGTTCGGCTTTGACGATATCGCGCTGGGCAAAGTGCAGCGACAGCTGGATGTACACCTTGACGATGTTGTTCTGCAGCTCAAGCTGCGCCTGGCGTAGCTGCGCCGCACTCATGTGGGCCATGTCCACGGCCTGCTCACTGGCATTGCGCTCACGGCCCCAGAGGTCGAGGGCGTAGCTGAAGCCCAGCGCGGCGTTGTTGTCCCAGGTGTTGGCGCCCGACAAGGCGCCCGGGCCATAGAACTGATCTTCCGGCCAGTTATGGCGCTTGAGGGTCGACTCGCCATTAACCTGCAGTTTTTCGGCCGACTCGACCACGCCGGCCATGGCCTTGGCCTCACGCACCCGGGCGGCGGCCATGGCCAGGCTCGGGCTGTTGTCCACGGCCAAGGCGATCCAGCGGTCCAGTTGTGGGTCGCCATAGGCGCGCCACCACTGCTGGTCAGGCCAGTGGGCATCCTTGCCGGCCTCACGGATCGCCTCGGAGGTGGTCAGGGTATTGGCTTGCAGCGTCTTGCTTTGCGGGGCAATGCCCCAGGTTCCGATACAGCCGCTCAAGGTCAAGCTAAAGGCACAGACACTGAGCGCATTGAGCGCTCTGATGATGCGACGCGGCACAGCTGCGAATTCCTGACGTAATAGGTGGATGACGCTTGGAGACGCAATTCTAGGGGGCCGCTGCACTGGCGATAAGCGTGTATTACTGCGAATCTTTGTTACGAAAACAGCGATAATCCGGCTTTAGTCTGAAGACCGCCTCGGTTACTTCATGTCACAATTTGTCGTCTACTTTGAGAGCGACCCATGGACACCCTGCAAAACATGCGTGCTTTTAGTTGCGTAGCGCAAGTCGGCAGCTTCACTGCCGCAGCCGTGCAACTGGATACGACCACCGCCAACGTCTCGCGGGCGGTCTCCAATCTTGAAGCCCATCTGCAAACGCGCCTGCTCAACCGCACCACCCGACGTATCGCCCTGACCGAAGCGGGCAAGCGTTACCTGATGCGTTGTGAACAGATTCTTACCTATGTCGAAGAAGCCGAGGCCGAGGCCAGCGACGCCCATGCCCGTCCGGCCGGGCAGTTGAAGGTGCATTCAATGACGGGCGTTGGCCAGCATTTCGTCATCGATGCGATTGCCCGCTACCGCGAAACCCACCCGGACGTAACCTTCGACCTGACCATGGCCAACCGTGTGCCGGACCTGCTCGACGAAGGCTACGACGTGTCCATCGTACTGGCCAGCGAGCTGCCGGACTCGGGCTTTGTCTCCCAGCGCCTGGGCATTACCTACAGCATCGTCTGCGCCTCGCCCGACTACGTGAAACAGCACGGCGTCGCGCATAAACCCAGCGACTTGCTCAAGCACGCCTGCTTGCGCATGGTCAGCCCGGTGATCCCTCTGGAGAAATGGCTGTTCGACGGCCCGGAAGGCCAGGAGATGGTCAACATCACCCAGGCGCCATTCCAGGTGAATTCGGCCGACGCGATGAAAACCGCGATCCGCAGTGGCATGGGCGTTGGCGTATTGCCGATTTATTCGGCCATAGACGGGCTGCGTGACGGCTCGCTGGTACGGGTCATGCCGGACTACCGCCTGCAGGAGCTGAACCTGTATGCGATCTACCCGTCGCGCCAGTACCTGGATGCCAAGATCAAAACCTGGGTTGAGTACCTGCGCAACTCATTGCCGGAAATCCTCGCCGCCCACGAGGCCGACCTCAAGACCCACGAGTTGCTGATCGCCAACTGACATCTGGCCGGGCTGCCCTCGGTGGGAGCGGGCTTGCCCCGCGATTGCGGTGTGTCATTGAAACTGCTTCGCGGGTCAAGCCCGCTCCTACCAGGGGTCAGTACAGAAATCTTGCTGCACAGAGGCAGTGGAGAATGATAGCGTGCTACCCATTCTCCCCCGCCAGCAGAGATTTCGTCGATGAAAAAGACCGTACTTGCCTTCAGCCGCATCACCCCGGCGATGGTCGAACGCCTGCAGCAAGATTTCAACGTAATCGTCCCCAACCCCAAGCTCGGCGATATCAGCGCGCAGTTCAATGAAGCCTTGCCCGAAGCGCACGGTCTGATCGGTGTGGGCCGCAAGCTCGGTGAAGCGCAATTGGCCGCTGCCGCCAAGCTGGAAGTGGTGTCGAGTGTTTCGGTGGGCTACGACAACTACGACCTGAACTACCTCAATGCACGCGGCATTGCCCTGACCAACACCCCCGACGTACTCACCGAAAGCACCGCCGACCTGGGCTTTGCCCTGCTCATGGGCAGCGCCCGGCGCGTCGCCGAACTCGACGCCTGGACCAAGGCCGGGCAATGGCAGGGCACCGTAGGCCCGGCGCAGTTCGGCAGCGATGTGCATGGCAAAACCCTTGGTATTGTCGGCCTGGGTAATATCGGTGCGGCCATCGCTCGCCGTGGCCGCTTTGGCTTCAACATGCCGATCATCTACAGCGGCAATTCACGCAAGACCGCGCTGGAACAGGAACTCGGCGCCCAGTTCCGCAGCCTCGACGAGTTGCTGGCCGAAGCCGATTTCGTGTGCCTGGTGGTGCCACTGGGCGCGCAGACCAAGCACCTGATCAGCAGCCGCGAACTGCAACTGATGAAACCCAGCGCGTTCCTGATCAACGTGTCCCGTGGCCCGGTGGTTGACGAAGCGGCACTGGTGGAAGCCCTGCGCAACGGCACCATTCGCGGCGCTGGCCTGGACGTGTACGAGAAAGAGCCGCTGGCCGAATCGCCGCTGTTCCAGCTGCCCAATGCCCTGACCTTGCCGCACGTGGGCTCGGCCACCGCCGAAACCCGTGACGCCATGGCCAACCGCGCCATCGACAACCTGCGCAGCGCCCTGCTGGGTGAGCGGCCGCGGGATTTGGTTAACCCGCAGGTCTGGAAGTAATAGCCTTGTAGGAGCGGGCTTGCCCCGCGATCGCGATCTGTCTGTCACGTCGCCTCGCGCTGTAGGAGCGGGCTTGCCCTGCGATTGCGGTCTGTCTGTCACATCGCCTCGCGGGGCAAGCCCGCTCCTACAGGCTTGGGTTTTCTGAACACCAGCACATTGCCCAACATCACCAGCACCAACCCCGCTAAGGCCGGGGCTGTCCACTGATAGCCCTCATACAACGCCGATACATTCAACGCCACCAGCGGGAACAGCACGGTGCAATACGCCGCACGCTCCGGCCCCATGCGCCCGACCAACGTCAGGTAGGCGGTAAAACCGATCACCGACCCCGGAATCACCAGGTACAGCAACGAGCCGATGTAGCGCGTGTTCCATTCCATATCGAACGGAATGCCGCTAACCAGGCAGTACGCCGCCAGCATCCCGGCCCCGTACAGCATGCCCCAGGCGTTGGTGGTCATCGGCCGCAAACCGGCCTTCTGCTGCAAGCTCGAGAGCATGTTGCCGGCCGAAAAACACAAGGTGCCGAGCAAGGCCAGGGCCAGGCCAATCACGGTTTCACGGCTGGCGGTATGGCCCGCCAGCTCCGGCCAGAACAACAGGCCCAAGCCGATCAAACCCAACGCCCCGCCACCCAGGACATTAGCGGCAATCTTCTGGCCGAAAAATACCCGCGCGTTCAGCGCATTCCACAAGGTGGCGGTGGAGAACACCACGGCAATCAGGCCACTGGGAATCCACTGGCTGGCGGTGAGAAAGCACATGAAATTCACGCAGAACAGGCAAAAGCCCTGCGCCAAGCAGATCCCGTGGCCACGCCGGTTCATCGGCTGCAGACGCCGGCTGAGCAGCAGGATGGCAAACAGAATCAGCCCCGCCAGGGCGAAGCGATAAACAATCGACACCGGAATGGCGACCACGCCCAACTGCAGTTTCAGGGCGATCCAGGTGGTACCCCAGATCAATACGGTGAGCAGATACAACGACAGGTTCATGGCCACACTCCTCGACTTCAGGCCTTAAGTCTCCTGCCGTCAGCAGCGTGCGCGCTTGCAGATTCTTGCGCTTTTACATGTACCACTGCTGTCAGACGTTGCCCGCCAGCGTAGGATGGCGGTCAGAGGAGTCGCTGATGAACGCATTGGATCAACTGCAAGTTTTCAAAGCCATGCACGACTCGCCCCACGCCCGTCTGGAACACAGCGCGCAACTGGGCGATGGCCTGGCCGCAGCCCTGTGGAACAACCGCCACGATGCCCGCGACTACGAAGCGCCGACGCACCACACCTTGTCGTGCTATATCGCCGACGGCACCGGCACCTTCCGCCGCGATCAGCCCAGCCACAAAGGCGCGCCAGACAAGCTGTGCATCATGCCCGCAGGCTCGGCGTCGCATTGGGTGGTCAATGGCTCGATCCGCCTGGCCCACCTGTACATCAGCCAGGAACAGTTCGCCCTCGGTTGCATCCGCCTGCTCGACCGCGAACCGCGCGAATTGCAATTGCAGGAAGCGACCTTCCTCGACGACCCCGCGCAGGCGCAGCGTTTTCGTGACTTGATTGCCATGGAATGGGACGAACCGGGCGAACGCCTGCTGACCAGCACCCTGGCCCACGAGATTCTCGACCATGCCGTGCTCAGCCAGGTTGGCCTGCGTCAGGGCTTGCGCCTCAAAGGTGGCCTGGCCGCGCATCAACGCCGTCTACTGAGTGATTACGTGGAAGCGCATCTCGACCAGCCGCTGAGCCTGGGTGAGCTGGCGGCACTGTGCAACCTATCCGAATACCACTTCGCGCGGATGTTCCGTGCCAGCTTCGGCCTGCCGCCGCACCAATACCTGTTGGCGCGGCGCCTGGCCACGGCACGGCAGTTGTTGCGCTTCGGCGACCTGGCCCTGGGCGACATCGCCCTGCGCTGCGGCTTCGCCAGTGCCAGCCATTTCAGTAACCGCTTTCGCCAGGCGCTAGGCGCGACGCCCGGTGAGTACCGGGCAGCCTTCCGGCCATAAGTTACTGGGGCAGTATCAACAACACCGGCCCCAGCACCAGACTCAGGCCAAGCAGCCCGAGCAACAGCCGTGGTTGATACGGCAGCAGGAACACCCACAAGGTGACGCCAGCCATCAACACCGCAGACCATTCAACCAGGCCCATGGCCCAACCGCTGTAATGCACCGCCAAAGACAGGGCCAGCAGTTGCAACAACCAGCCGCCGACCCGCAGCACACGCAGGCGCATAACGCTGGGTGTGCTGCCCAGCAGCTCCTTGTAGTGCTTTTCCATGGCCAGGCACAGGCAGGCAAAGCCGGCAAAACCGAACAGGGTAACGGCGAGCATCAACTGGCCTCACTTTCGATCAGGGTGGCGTTGGCGGCTTTTGCCGCCTTAGGCGCGCGCTTAGCGGCGACCACCGGCGGGCGCTGCATCGTGCGCGCGCCCCAGGCAAAGAACAGGCCGCAGCCCAGTGCGGTCAGATCGAAGCCGGCCATGGCCCAGTCACCGGCTGGAATCGACTGCATCAGGCCTTGATCGGTGGTCAACTGATTGAGCAGCGGCAAGCCAGCCCACAGCAGCGCCGCCAGCCACAGTTGTTCAGCCCAGGCGCGACGGCCCGGGCGCACACTGGCGTGTACCAGCGCCAGCAGCCACAGCAGGAAGAAGCTGTTGACCTCCCAACCCGCCCGGCCTTCAAGGCCAACCGGCAGTAAACGGTTGGCCCAGAAGAACGCCGCCACGCCCAGCAACAAGCCACTCATGCTGGCGATGTTCAACACTTCCACCAGACGCAACTCGAACGGCTGCGTACCGCTCTTGGCATGTTTGAGCTGACGCTTGCCCAGCCACATCACCAGGCCGGTGCCGATGACTGCCGTGCCGAGCACGCCAAAGAAGAAGTACAACCAGCGCAGCCAGGGCTCGGCGAACTTGCCCATGTGCAAACCGTACATGCCGCCGACGATCAGCACCGGCGCAGATTCGGCTTTGCTACCGCCGAGCAGGTTGCCGTTGACGCCATCGAAGGTCCAGCCACCGCCACGCTTGTAGGCAATACGATCACCGCCATGGTACGAGAAGCGCACGCGAGCGTGCTGATCACCGGGGTTTTGCACTTCAATCCAGCCCACGCGAGTGCCGGGCGCCTGCTCCTGGACTTGCTGATACAGCGTCGGCAATGGCAACAGCGGCGCGGCAGTGCCAGCTGCCTTGAGCTGTTCAGGCGCGCCGAACAGGTCATTGAAAAAGCCGCGGGTGTTGTCGCCATAGCTGGCAATGATGCTCGCTGGCATCACCAGCGACATGAAGATCACCAGGCTGCTGTAGCTGATCATCAAGTGAAACGGCAACGCCAGAACGCCAATCGCGTTATGCCCGTCCAGCCAGGAGCGCTGGCCCTTGCCGGGACGGAAGGTGAAGAACTCCTTGAAGATCTTCTTGTGGATGATGATCCCGGTGACCAGCCCGATGAACATGATCAGCGCGGCAAAGGTCGACAACCAGCGGCCCCAGGGGTGTGGCATTTCCAGCTGGAAGTGGAAGCGATAGAAGAACTCACCGCCGCGGGTTTCCCGCGCCTGCACCTCAGCGCCGGTGGCCGGGTCGAGGGTTTTGTCGATGAAGCCGCGCGGCCCGGCCCCTGCGGCGCTCCAGCCGACACTCAAGCCCGGTTCACGCGCCTCGGGCAGGCGGATAAACCAGCTGCGCGCGTTGGGTGCGTGCTGCTGCAGGTAGTCTTGCGCCAAGGCCAGGCTGGTCATTGGCTCCAGCGCCCGCGCTTTGACCTCGGGCTTGGCCCAGTGATTGATCTCTTCCTTGAAGTAAGACATGGTCCCGGTCAGGAAAATCGCAAACAGCAGCCAGCCGAAAATCAGTCCGGTCCAGGTATGCAGCCAGGACATCGCCTGGCGAAAGCCCTCTTTCATCAGCTCTTCATCCAGTAGGCCAGGCCGTTGATCACCCCGAGCACCAGGCTCGGCAGCAACACCCCCTGCCAGGCCTGCCAGGCGCTGCGACTGGCAAAGCACCAGAGAAACGCCACCAGGTAGAACAGGAATGACAGCATCATGCCGCTGAGCACCGCTTCAGCTTTCGGCATCGGTGCCAGCAAGGTGACGCAGACACTGGCCATGGCCGCCAGCAGATAACCACCGAATACGGCGGCCAGGCAGCGTGAAGTCACAGCCAGGCGATAACTCAGGGGCAAGCCGGCGGCTTTGCTTTTCATGGCATCCATTCCTTGTGAAGAGTCACCAATAATAATGATTTATATTCTCACAAGCAAAGCCGCAGCCCACTACGTCAGAACGACAGGTCGATACCTACGGTGTAGCGACGACCATCGAGCACGGTCTGGTAGTTCTCGTAGTCGACTTCCTTGTTGAACACGTTGTACACGCCAGCCAGCAGCTTGACGTTCTTGGTCAGCCGATAGGTGCCACCGAGGTCAACGAAGGTGTACGACGGTGTGCCATCGGACATGGTGGTGCGCCCCAGGTAGTCGGAGGTTTTGCCGCGATAGTTCAGGCGCGCCCAGGTCCCCAGCTGATCGGTGGTCTGCCAGTCGAGGGTGGCGTTGACCATGTGCCGCGGCATCTGGTTCAGGGCCTTGCCCTTCTGCGGGCCGCTCTTCTGCTCGGAGTCGGTGAAGGTGTAGTTGGTGGCGAGTTTCAGCGCCTGGGTGATTTCCCAGTCCAGGGTCGCTTCGATACCACGCATTTGCGCCTCATCGACGTTCACCCGGTCGCTGATGAACTTGTACGAGGTGCCGCCGATCTGGCACTGACCCGAGGCACCGCCGGTGCTGTCGGTGCAGCGCCGGGTTTCGGTGATCTTGTCTTTGAAGTCGGTGTTGAACACGGTCAAGCCGGTGGAGAAGCCTTCCAGGCTGTCCCAGATCACGCCGATCTCCTGGCTCAGGCTTTTCTCTGGCTTGAGGTTGGAGTTGCCGACGATGATTGCCGGATCGCCACCGCCGCCGGTGATCTGCCCCCAGTCATCCACTGCCGCGCGGATATCCGGCGAGCGATAGCCGCTGGAGACGCCGCCCTTGACGGTCCAGTGCTCGGTCGGGTGATACACCCCGTACAAACGTGGTGACCAGTGCGTACCGTAGTTTTCGTCTTTGTCCATGCGAATGCCGCCGGTCAAGGCGAAGGTTTCGGTCAGACGCCATTCATCTTCGGCAAACAATGCCCAGGACCAACGGGTCAGCTGGTTGACGTCGGAGGCCGCGGCCAGCTGGTTACCTTCATCGCTCAGGTCTTCGTATTTGTACGAGCCGCCAAAGGTGGTGATGTGCGAATCACTGAAGAATGACACCTGCGAATTGAGCACGGTGTTCTCCAACTCCATGCGCCGACCCGGGTTCTCGATCTTCTCGCGTTGCAGGTAGCTGTCGGTGGTGATGCTGTCCCAACGCCCGGAGTGGCTGATCGCGAAGTTGGTGCGCTCGTAGTCACTGAAACTGTCGGAAGAACGCGCCGACTTTCCTTTGTGCGCATTACGTTCCTGCTCGGACTTGCCCGCCTCGAAGGTGATGTCGTTATGTTCATCAGGAGTGAACGACAGTTTGGCGGTACCGCTGTCGGTGCTCTGCTCGTTGAAGCCGTTGGCAAAGTCGTCTTCGTCACGGTTCGAGGTTTGCCCATAAAGCTGCAAACCGACCAGGTTCTCGATCAACGGCCCGGAGACGAACGCGCTGGTGCTGTTGTAGTCGCCTGAATCGGAGCGGTCCTGGAAGGTGGCTTCGCTGCGCACGCCTCCATACCAGTTCGGCGTGACTTTACGGGTGATGATGTTGATCACCCCGCCCATGGCGTCGGAGCCGTACAGCGACGACATCGGCCCGCGCACCACTTCAATACGCTCGATCGCCTCAAGGGGCGGCATCCAGCCTTGTTCGATCCCGGCTCCGTCACTGTTCGGACGGGTGGCCCGCGAGTCCTGGCGTTTGCCATCGACCAGCATCAACGTGTACTTGGAGGCCATGCCACGGATGCTGATATCGCTGGAACTGGCGCCACCGGTAACCACCACGCCCGGTACATCTTTCAGGGCATCGGTGACATCACGGTAGGACTTGTTCTCGATCTGCTCGCGGGTAATTACCGAAATCGACGCCGGCGCGTCCTTGATCTGCTGGGAGAAACCGGAGGCGGTGACCACCACGTTGTCCAGTTCCATCGGTTTCTGCTGATCGGCACTGGCGTGGCTGGTGTACAGCGAGCAAAGGGTGAGCGCGAGACAGGATCGGGTAAAAAGCGGGTACACGTAGAGCTCTCCCTGAGTGTGTAAAGATTGGGTAAAGGTTCTCAGGGAGCGAATGCTATTTATTCTCAAATGAGAGTACAGCTTATTTACGTTATTTACATTTTCAGCCCTCCGGTTTTGCCGCCAGTCAGCGTCTGATTGCCGAACCGGCAGCGAAAACACTACAATGCGAACAATTCTTATTCTGTTGCGCATCCTGGCGCCGGAGTGTTCACGGTGCCCAGTGCCTCCCCTTCTTCCTTGCTCGAAGGCCTTTACCACGCCCATCACAACTGGCTGACCGGCTGGCTGCGTCAGCGCCTGGGCTGCCCGGACAATGCAGCGGATCTGGCACAAGACACCTTCATGCGCCTGCTGCAGGCCCGCGAAACGCCGGTACTCAACGAGCCACGGGCGTTCCTCACCACCGTGGCCAAGCGCGTGCTGTTCAACCACTACCGCCGTCAGGACCTGGAGCGCGCCTACTACCAGGCGCTGGCGCAATTGCCAGAAGAACTGGCGCCCTCGGAGGAACACCGGGCGATCATTTTCGAGACCTTGCTGGAGCTTGACCGTCTGCTCGATGGCCTGGCGCCGCTGGTCAAGCGCGCCTTCCTGCTGGCCCAGGTCGACGGCCTGAGTTATGGCGAGATTGCCGCACAGCTCAACATCTCGCTGGCCACGGTCAAGCGTTACCTGAACAAGGCAGCCATGCGCTGTTACTTTGCCCTGTGAACAACGCCCAACAGACGTTCTCGCCGCAGGTGGCCGAGCAAGCCGTGCACTGGCTGATCGAACTGCAGAGCGGTGCCCTCGACCCGCGTCAGCAGCAGGCCATGCAGCAGTGGCTGCAAGCCCATGAAGAACACCGCCGGGCCTGGGAGCATATCCAGCACGTCAACCAGCGCTTGCGCGGGTTGTCGTCACCGCTGGCCCATGCCGCGTTGCAGGCGCCGCATTCGGCCAGCCGCCGCCGGGCGCTCAAGACCCTGCTGATTCTCGGTGTGGGCGGCAGCCTGGGCCTGACCTTGCAGCAGCACAACGCGCTGCCAACCCTGCTCGCCGACTACCGCAGCCCGGTGGGTGAGCGACGTCGCCAGCCACTCGACGATGGCAGCCTGTTGCACCTCAATACCCGCAGTGCCGCCGACGTGCGCTTCGACGCAATGCAACGCCTGGTGCACCTGCTTGAGGGTGAAATTCAACTGACCGTCGCCGACGATGCCCGCCCGCTTCGCTTGTTGACTGACTTCGGCTTGCTGCAGCTCGAGCAGGGCCGCTACAACCTGCGCCAGTACCCGCAGTACAGCCAGCTCAGTGTGCACCAGGGCAGCGCCAGCCTTGCCGGTCAGCCCTTGGGCGCCGGTCGTCAGGCCCGCTTCAACGGCCCGCAATGGCAGGCTACGCAGTTAATCGACAGCAATGCCGGAGCCTGGGTCGATGGCATGCTGGTGGCCGCGCACATGCGCCTTGGCGACTTCCTCGACGAGCTGGGCCGCTATCGACGCGGCCAGCTCAACTGCGCCCCCGAGGTGGCCGAACTACTGATTTCCGGTAGCTACCCGCTGGCCGACAGCGAGCGCATTCTCGACCTGCTGGAAGTCGCCCTGCCAGTACGGGTGCGACGCTTTACCCGCTACTGGGTGACGGTCGAAGCCCGGGCCTGAAAAAAATTCAAATCCGCTGAGCTGTTTTTTCATCTCGCGTGACAGAGAAGGCAGAACCCTTTGCTTTGACCTTCTCAAGGACACCTTGCATGCCCCTTCGACCAAGCCCGTTGGCCCAGGCCCTTCGCACACTGCTGTTCGGTATCGGCCTGAGCGTTGCCGCCGTTCCCGCCATGGCTGAACAGGCCGCCGCACGCAGCTACCAGATTGCACCAATGTCGCTGGAAAACGCGCTGAACCAGTTCGGGCGAGAAAGTGGCGTGCTGATTTCGTTTGGCTCGCAGTTGACCAGCGGTGTGCAAAGCCCCGGCCTGCAGGGTCAATACAGCCCGCAGCAGGGGCTGGATGCATTGCTGCAAGGCACAGGCCTGCAAGCGCGCGCCGAAGGTGAAAACGCCTTCAGCCTGCAACCGGCAACGGCGGCCAATGCCCCGGTAGAGCTGGGAACCTCGACCGTAGTCGGTGACTGGCTGGGCGTTGCTCAGCAAGACAACGTCTTCGAACACCCCGGCGCCCGCGATGTGATTCGTCGCGAAGAGTTCGAGCGCCAGGGCGCCACCACCGCCCGCGAAGTGCTCAACCGTATTCCCGGGGTCAACGCCCCCGACAACAACGGCACCGGCAGCCACGACATGGCGCTGAACTTCGGTATTCGCGGCCTCAACCCGCGCCTGGCCTCGCGCTCCACGGTGTTGATGGACGGCATCCCGGTGCCCTTCGCCCCTTACGGCCAGCCACAGCTGTCGTTCGCGCCGATCAGCATGGGCAACATGGACGCCGTGGACGTGGTACGCGGTGGCGGTGCGGTCCGCTACGGCCCACAGAACGTCGGCGGCATCGTCAACTTCGTGACCCGGGCGATTCCTGATGAGCCGACCGTCAAGGCCGGTTTCCAGACCCAGACCAGCCCGTCGTCCAGCCATGACGGCTTCAAGACCAGCGCCAACCTGCTCGCTGGCGGCACCAACGACAACGGCCTGGGCGGCGCCCTGCTCTACTCCGGCACCCGTGGCGGCGACTGGCGCGAACACAGCGACACACAGATCGACGACCTGATCCTCAAAGGCAAGCTGCAACTCGACGAAGCCAACAGCCTGCACGCCATGGCCCAGTACTACGAAGGTGAAGCGCAGATGCCCGGTGGCCTGAGCGTCGCCGACTACGATGCCGACCCGTATCAGTCGACGCGTCTGTCAGACAAGTTCTGGGGCCGCCGGACCATGTTCAACTTCGGTTACGACTACAAGGAAGACGCCCGCCAGTTCAGCGTCAACAGCTTCTTCACCAAGACCCTGCGCAGCGGCTACCTGGACCAGGGCAGCTTCATTTCGCTGTCGCCACGCGAGTACTGGGTACGTGGCATCGAGACACGCTTTTCGCAAGGTTTCGCCCTCGGTGAAAGCTGGCACGAAGTGGGTGTCGGCTACCGCTACGTCAACGAAGCCAGCCACGAACTGCGCTACCGTGAGCCGATCAGCGCCGATCAACTGCCTACCACCGCCAGCCGCAAAGACCGAGACACCCGGGGCAGCACCGATGCTCACGCGATCTTCCTCGATGACCGCATCGACATTGGCCAGTGGACCATCACCCCGGGCATCCGCTACGAAATGATCGACTCCGAGCAGGCCAATAAAATCAGCGGCGTGCGCTACCAGGGCGACTACAACACCGCACTGCCTGCGCTGAACGTGATGTACCACCTGACCGACAGCTGGAACCTGTACGCCAATACCGAAGGCTCGTTCGGCAGCGTGCAGTACAGCCAGATGCCCAACCGGGTCAGCAGCGGCGAAGTCAAACCGGAAAAAGCGCGCACCTGGGAACTGGGTACACGCTATGACGATGGGGTGTTGCAGGCCGAAATCGGCGCGTTCCTGATCAACTTCGACAACCAGTACGAAAGCAACCAGACCAACGATTCGGTGATTGCCCGTGGCGAAACCCGCCACCAGGGTATCGAGACCAGCGTCAAGTACGCACTCGAAGGCCTGAACCCGGCCCTGGCCGGATTCGACGTGTATGCGACCTATGCCTTTGTCGATGCGAAAATCCGCGAAGACGGGCCGAACAAGGGCAATCGTGTGCCGTTCTCCTCACGCCACAAAGGCACCTTGGGCATCGGTTACACCGAGGGCCCATGGCAGCTGAATCTGGACAGCACCTACCAGAGCGACCAGTACGCCGACAACGCCAACACCTCGAGCGAAAGTGCCGACGGCAGCACCGGACGCATCCCCGGCTACATGCTGTTCAGCAGCCGCGCGGGCTATGATTTTGGCCCGCAACTGTCGAACCTGAACGTCGCCGTTGGGGTGAAGAACATCTTCAATCACCAGTACTACACACGCTCCTTTGACGACAACAACAAGGGCAAGTATGTCGGTGAGCCTCGTACGGTATACCTGCAGACTTCCGTCGCGTTTTGATCCAGCGCATGCAAAAGCCCGGCCGACGCCGGGCTTTTTGCAACAAGAAATTTATCTTTCAAAAGGACTTGAAATGTTGCGCCAAGTGCCTGACCTTGTAGTCAAGAGGCGATGGTTTCCACAGGCCGCAAAGGCCCCATCGATTCTCTTGCGAGCTAGCTGAATAAGGGATTGAACTATGCAAATCCAAGTCAATAGCGACAACCATATTCAAGGCAACATTCGACTGGAAGAGTGGGTCCGTAGCACCGTAGAAAGCACGCTCGAACGATTTGATGAAGACCTCACCCGCATTGAGGTTCACCTGCGCGACGAGAATGGCGCCAAGCCAGGTCCGCACGACAAACGCTGCCAGATGGAGGCACGCCCAAAAGGCCATCAACCGATTTCCGTGAGCCACACCTGCGCATCGCTCGACCAGGCTGTCGAGGGTGCTGCGACCAAGCTCAACCATGCCCTGGAGCACTTCTACGGCAAACTGCGCAGCAAACGTGCGGTTGCCCAACAAAGCGTTAACGGCGCCCAGAACGACGGGCTGTTGCAGGAAGAATTCCTGGAGAACGAACAAGCTCGCAGCATTAGCTGAACAACCTGACGCAGACGGTAAAAAGGCGAGCCCACTGGGCTCGCCTTTTTTATGGCCGGTAGGAGCGGGCTTGCCCCGCGATTGCGGTTTACCAGCCACATCGCCTCGCGGGGCAAGCCCGCTCCCACCGAGGGTGCAAGACAGTTTTATTTGCTTTCTTCGATCTCTTTGCCGCTGGCATCAATCGCTTTGGTCGAGGGGTACTGGTACGAGGCATAGCGCACCACCAGAATCGCAAATGCCAACAGCAAGATACCGCCACACACATACAGCAGCCCAACATCCGGCGCCTTGTGGTGCGAAACATCGCCGATCAGCAGGCGAGTCAATGCAGTAATCGCCACATACAACAGAAAGCGGATCGGCATGTGGTTGGTCTTGAAGTAAATCCCAACCATCGCCCCCAACTCGAGGTAGATAAACAGCAAGAGAATGTCATCGACACTCACGCCCCCTTTGCTGAGCATGTCGATGAAGGTCGCCACCGCAGCATAGGCCGTAATCGCACCAATGCCGAACAGCGCCAGGTAGTGGAATGCTTCAACGCACAAATTGCCCAACGAATCAGCCGAGCTATGCAAGCCCTTGCGCGTTTTATCTGCCCAGTTATTGCTCACGATTTCGGTTTCCTTGATACGGCTGAAAGGATGATGCGCCACACGCATGACGGTTTATCTGCATGCAGTTAAAAGGCCAGACGCCCTGTTTGAGAAGGCGGCCAAATGCCGCAAGGCACAGCCATCGCTGGCTGTGCCTTGTCCTTTCAAGCGTAAAGTGCGAAAACCGGTTTATTCCAGCGCCGACGCCGGGCCGAAGAACTCGTAACGGCTCTGCTGTTCAGGCACACCGAGGCCTTTGAGATGACGCTTGATGGTCGCCATGAAGCCTTTAGGGCCAAGGAAATAGGCGTCCAGGTCACGCTCCGCAGGCAGCCAGGCGTTGAGCTGTTCTGCACTGAGCAGGCCCAGGGCATCTGCCGGCTCGCTGACACCATCGTCTTCGGCGTAGCAGTAGAAGCGCTTCACCTGCGGATGACGCGCCGCCAGGCCGTCGACCCAATCACGGAAGGCATGTACCGCACCGTTGCGTGCGCAGTGGATAAAGTGCACCACCCGGCCACTTTCCAGTGCAGCTTCGAGCATCGGCAAGGTCGGGGTGATACCGACGCCACCGCTGATCAGCACCAGTGGTTTGTCGCTGGCGCTCAGGGTGAACTCGCCTGATGGCGGGAACAGTTTGATGCTGTCGCCCACGGCCAGTTGCTCGTGCAGGTAGTTCGACACCTTGCCACCGGCTTCGCGCTTGACGCTGATCCGGTACTGACCGGCATCGCTCAGCGCCGACAGCGAATAGTTGCGACGCTGTTCCTGGCCATCGATGATCAACTGCAGGCCGATGTACTGGCCCGGTTCGGCCTTGAGAATCGCGCCGCCATCCGCCGGGGCGAAGTAGAAGGACACGATCTCGCTGCTTTCTTCCACTCGCTGCGCCAGCTTGAACTCACGCGCACCGCGCCAGCCGCCCGGTGCGGCCTCTTTTTGGGCGTAAACCTCGGCCTCGGCACCAATCAGGATATCGGCCAGTTGCTGGTAAGCAGCGCCCCACGCGGCGATGACTTCAGGGGTGGCAACTTCTTTACCAAGCACTTCTTCAATGGCGCGCAACAGGCAGCTACCGACAATCGGGTAATGCTCCGGCAGGATCTGCAAGGCCACATGCTTGTTGATAATCTGCCCCACCAGGCCACCCAGCTGTTCCAGCTGGTCGATGTGCCGGGCATACATCAGTACGCCGTTGGCCAGGGCGCGCGGTTGATCACCGCTGGCCTGGTGAGCCTGGTTGAACAGTGGACGCACCTGCGGGTATTCGCTGAGCATCATTTTGTAGAAGTGAGTCGTCAGCGCTTCACCGCCGCTTTCCAGCAGGGGAACAGTGGCTTTAACGATTGCACGATCCTGGGCATTGAGCATGGATGACTCCTGAGCCTGTGGCTTCTGATGAATGCCTGAGCTAATTCAGATTCTGTGCCAACTTTTTTATTGTTTAAAATCAATGGCTTAAAAATATATGAGTCATAAAGACTAGCCCTGATATATAGTCAATAAGACCAACAGGAGTCTTTATGACTGCAAAATCCCTACTCACCGCCTTACTGCCATTGGTCAGCGATCTGGCCCGCGACCTGCCCGAGCGCGAGCGCTACCGGCGTTTGCTGGAAGCCATGCGCAGCCTGCTGCCTTGCGACGCGGCCGCCCTGCTGCGTCTGGATGGCGAGTGGCTGGTGCCGCTGGCGGTCGATGGCTTGAGTACCGACACCCTCGGGCGCCGCTTCAAGGTCAACGAACACCCGCGCTTCCAGGCCATTCTCAGCCACAGCGCCCCCACCCGCTTTGCCAGCGACAGCGAGCTGCCCGACCCGTATGACGGGCTGGTCGAAGGCCTGCACCAGCACCTGGAAGTCCACGACTGCATGGGCTGCCCGCTGTTCGTCGATGAGCAACCCTGGGGCCTGATCACCCTCGATGCGCTGGACCCTGAGCAGTTTCAGCAGGTCGAACTCGATGCCCTGCAAGCCTTTGCCAGCCTCGCCGCCGCCACGGTCAATGTGGCCGAGCGCATCGAACGCCTGGCGTTACGCGCCGAAGATGAACATGAGCGTGCGGAGGTCTATCGCCAGGCCAGCGGCCAGCAATACAAAGAACTGATCGGCCAGAGTAAAGCGCAAAAGCGCCTGCTTGAAGAAATCCAACTGGTTGGCAGCAGTGACCTGACCGTCTTGATCAACGGCGAAACCGGCGTCGGCAAGGAGCTGGTAGCGCAGGCCATCCACCAGGCTTCAAGCCGTGCCGACAAACCGATGATCAGCCTCAACTGCGCCGCCTTGCCCGACACCCTGGTGGAAAGCGAGCTGTTCGGCCATGTGCGCGGTGCCTTCACCGGCGCGGTCGGTGAACGCCGTGGCAAGTTCGAACTGGCCAACGGCGGTACGCTGTTTCTCGATGAAGTCGGTGAACTGTCGCTGACCGTGCAAGCCAAGCTGCTGCGCGTGCTGCAAAGTGGTCAGCTGCAACGCCTGGGCTCGGACCAGGAGCACCGCGTCGATGTGCGCCTGATCGCCGCGACCAACCGTGACCTGGCAGACGAAGTGCGCGCCGGGCGCTACCGTGCCGACTTCTATCACCGCCTGAGTGTCTACCCGCTGCTGGTTCCAGCCCTGCGTGAACGCGGGCGCGATGTGTTGCTGCTCAGCGGTTACTTCCTCGAACAGAACCGCTCACGCATGGGCCTGGGCAGTTTGCGCCTGAGCGCAGAAGCACAGGCGGCATTGCTGGCCTATGACTGGCCCGGCAACGTGCGCGAACTGGAGCACCTGATCGGCCGCTCGGCGCTCAAAGCCCTGGGCCAACACCGCCAGCGCCCGAAAATTCTGACGCTGGACGCCGCTGACCTGGACCTCAAGCCGGTCGAAGCGCAGGCCAGCCCTGAACCGCAGGCGGGGCCGGCAATCACCTCGTTGCCTATGGGTGACCTGCGCCAGGCCCTCGACGACTACCAACGCCAGCTCATTCAGGGCTGCCTGGAACGCCATCAGCACAACTGGGCCAGCGCCGCCCGCGAGTTGGGCCTGGACCGGGCCAACCTCGGTCGCCTGGCCAAACGTCTGGGTCTACGCTGATTTGGCCAACCGATTAAAGCCACGGGCTGGCGGGTCGATAACCCGGCATATCCCCCCTTTGAATCTGTCCTGAAGGTGCCTATGGCCTCGCACAATGCCCGCGCCGATTCGCTGTCGCTGCTGCTGTTCACCCTGCGCAGCGGCAAGCTGATGGCGATCAACCTGCTCAAGGTCAGTGAAATCATCCCCTGCCCGCCGCTGACCAAACTGCCGGAGTCGCACCCGCACGTCAAAGGCGTGGCGACCTTGCGCGGCAACTCGCTGTCGGTGATCGACCTGTCTCGCGCCATCGGCGAACAGCCGCTGCTCGACCCACAGGGCGGCTGCCTGATCGTCACCGATATCAGCCGCTCCAAGCAGGGCCTGCATGTGCAGGCGGTGAGCAAGATCGTTCACTGCCTGAGCACCGACATCAAACCGCCGCCCTATGGCTCGGGCAACAAGTCGTTTATCACCGGCGTGACCCGGGTCGACAACACCCTGGTGCAGGTGCTGGACATCGAGAAAGTCATTCATGGCATCTCCCCGCCTGCCCATGACCCCATCAGCAGCGAACTGAGCGCCGATGATGCCGCCGTGCTGGCTGCCACCAACATTTTGGTGGTCGATGACAGCCAGGTGGCCCTGCAGCAATCGGTGCACACCCTGCGCGGCCTGGGGATCGAATGCCACACTGCACGCAGTGCCAAGGATGCGATCAACACCCTGCTGGAGCTGCAAGGCACTGACCAGGAGATCAACGTGGTGGTCTCGGATATCGAAATGTCCGAGATGGACGGCTTTGCCTTCACCCGTACCCTGCGCGAAACCCCGGACTTCAAACACCTCTACGTGCTGCTGCACACTTCGCTGGACAGCGCCATGAACAGTGAGAAGGCGCGGCTCGCCGGAGCCAACGCCGTGCTGACCAAGTTCTCCTCACCGGAACTGACCGACTGCCTGATCGTCGCGGCGCGCGCGGTTGCCTTCGAAGAAAGCTGAAACACACCTCATGAGCGGCGTGCTTGAATGTGCCTGAACCTCAGGCACAATTGAGCCCATCGCCTACCGGGGTACCGCTCATGAAAGCCTTTGTTAGCCTGCTGCTTGCCTGCAGCGCCTTGACCTCCCTGGCCCACGCCTCCAGCGATCAAGCCTGGAACGACCACAACGCACAGATGAGCGAGCGCTGCATCGCCGCCAGCACCCTGAAAAACGTCAAGGTGCTGGGCGAGCCTGCCGAATTCGACGACCGCGTCGGCTACAGCGCACTGCTGCTGGAAGGCCGTTACCCGCAAAAACACATGAACAACCGCAAAGGCACCGAACTGTGCCTGTACGAGCGCCAGCGCAACCTGGCCTTCGTGACTGAATGGGCCCCCGCCAAACCGTGAATACCGCACAAACCGCTGATATCCGCTTCGACTGCACCGGCTGTGGCAAGTGCTGCACTGGCCACCATGTGCCCCTGACCTTGAGCGAAGCGCGCCAGTGGACGGGCTCGGGTGGCCAGGTCATCGTCCTGATCGAAGCCTTCCTGGCCAACGGCCTGGGCTTGCCTGCCGATCAACGCGAACACGCCTTGCGCCGCTCCTGGCCGGTACCTTGTGGCAGCACCGAGGTGCAGGTGGCGATCACCTTCGCGGCCTTCAACCCCGAGCGTTGCCGCAACCTGGACGCCAACGACCTGTGCACCATCTACGACAGCCGGCCGCTGGTGTGCCGCATTTACCCAATGGAAATCAACCCGCATATTCCCTTGCGCCCTGAAGGCAAAGACTGCCCCAGTGAAGCCTGGCAAAGCGGCCCGGTGCTGATACATGGCCAACAGCTGGTCGACCGGCGCCTGGCCGAATTGATTGAACGCTCACGCCAGGCCGACCGCGACGATATCCGCAGTAAAGTCGCCATCTGCCAGGCCCTGGGTATCGACACCAGTGCCCTGAAAGGCAACGGTTTCACCGCCTACCTGCCCGACACCCAAGCCTTGGATCAGGCACTGCAGCAAGTAGACACACAAGCGCCGATCACGCCCTGGACCTTGCATGTGATTGACCCGGCACTGTGCGAACAACTGCAGGCCAACGGTGCCCAGGTGTACAGCGAAGCCGCCGGGCACTACGCCTTTATCGGTTTCTGAAAAACCTCAGTGACAGCGCCGCCAGAACTCCGCAGCCAGGCGGCGCAAATCCTCGGCCAGCGCCGCGACGTCACTGGCACTGAGGTGGCTTTGCTGACCGACCTGCACGGTTGACTCGCTGGCCTGACGAATACTGATGATGTTGCGGTTGATGCTTTCGCTGACCTGGCTCTGCTGCTCCACCGCCGCGGCGATCTGCACACTCATCTCGCTGATCTGGTTGACCCGCAGGCTGATGCCATCCAGCGCACTGGCGGCCTGCCGGGCCTGATCGACACTGTGATCGGCATGCTCGCTGCTCTGCTGCATCACCTGCACCGCATCGCGCGCCACCCCCTGCAACACGCTGATCATCCGCTGTATCTCATGGGTCGATTGCGCCGTGCGCTGCGCCAGGCCGCGTACTTCATCGGCGACCACGGCAAAACCACGGCCCTGATCACCGGCGCGGGCCGCTTCGATGGCGGCGTTGAGCGCCAACAGGTTGGTTTGCTCGGCAATCCCGCGAATCACTTCGACCACCCCGGTAATCTCGCTGCTGTGATTTTGCAGGTTGTGGATAACCTCGGTGGCGGCGCCCAGCGAGTCGGCCAGGTTCTGGATGGCGCTGCGATTGAGGTCGACCAACTGGTGGCCGGCGCGGGTTTCGTCTTCAGCCTGATCGGCTGCTTGCGAGGCTTGTTGGGCGTTGTTGGCCACCTGGGCGACGCTGGCCGCCATCTGATGGATCGCCGTGGCGATCTGATCCGCTTCGCCCTGCTGCTCCAGATGGCTGCTATGGCTGCTGTGCAGTGACTGCGCCAGCGAACCGGTATGCCCGGCCAGGCGCCGGGAAGTATCGCCAATCCGCCCGACCACCGCGCCGAGCTGGCCCTTGAGCATGCGCAAGGCAAAATCGATCTGGCCGATGCCGTCGCGCCTGCCGGTGTACAACTGCTGACTCAGCGGGTTGTCAGCGATGCTCAGGGCCTCGGCACACAAACGCTGGAACGGCTTGAGCACGGCCAGGATCACCAGCGCGCTCAAGCCACTGGCCAGCAGCACTTCCACCAGGCCTTGCCAGGGCAACACCGGCAGGAGAAAACGGCTGAGCACGGTGGCCAGCATCACCCCGAGCGTCACCCCCGCCCATAATTGCCAGCCAAGCCCCAGCACCGGCAAGCGCTGCCACCAAGGCCGTTTGCCGCTGCGCAGCTGTGCATAACAACGCTCGGCGGCTTCGATCTGCTCGGCACTGGGCTTGGTGCGCACCGACTGGTACTCCACGGTCTGGCCCTGGCTGGCGATCGGCGAAACAAAGGCACTGACCCAATAGTGGTCACCGTTCTTGCAACGGTTTTTCACCAGCCCCATCCATGACTGGCCACGCTTGAGGGTTTGCCACATCTGTTCGAATGCCTGAGGCGGCATATCCGGATGACGCACGATGTTGTGGGCGCTGCCCATCAACTCTTCACGGCTGAAACCACTGACCTTGACGAAGTCGTCGTTGGCATAGGTGATCCCACTGGAGAGGTCGGTAGTAGAAAGGATGTTGGCGTCACCGGGATAATCCACATTGCGACCGGTCACAGGCATATTGCACTTCATCGGAGGCACTCGTTGTTTTTTGGGAGAATCGGCAGGGCATACGACTCTAGTGACAAATAAGCGCGATTCCTTGATCCAGCGCAGGATTTTGGCACTTTGCCACCACCGTTTCCTGTAGGAGCGGGCTTGCCCCGCGAAGCGATTTGGCTGGCACACCGCAATCGCGGGGCAAGCCCGCTCCTACCGGGTTTCTGTCAGCGCTGTCAGTTAGCGGTCACGCTGCTGACCCGATCCAGCCGCTATACAGTAAGGATCGCCCTGAGACTTTTTGTATGCGTATCAAGACCCGCTCTGTTGTGATCTGTGCTGCCTTGTTTGCGCTGGCCGGGGCCGCCTTGTGGTGGTTCGGTGGCGCGCGGGATGAGAAAGTCGCGCACAACCCCGCCGTGCCGGTGCGGGTCGTCGCGGTCAAGCAGCAGGATGTGCCGCGCTATGTCAGCGGCATTGGCTCGGTGCTGTCGCTGCACAGTGTGGTCATCCGCCCGCAAGTTGAAGGGGTGCTGACCCGCTTGCTGGTCAAGGAGGGGCAGTGGGTCAAGCAGGGGGACCTGCTGGCAACCATCGATGACCGCGCCATACGCGCCAGTCTGGAGCAGGCCAAGGCCCAGTTAGGCCAGAGCCAGGCGCAGTTGCAGGTGGCCGGTGTCGATCTGAAACGCTACAAGCTGCTCAGCACCGACAATGGCGTATCGCGCCAGACCCTGGATCAACAGCAAGCCCTGTTCAATCAGTTGCAAGCCACGGTGCTGGGCAATCAGGCGGCGATTGCTGCAGCCCAGGTGCAGTTGTCTTACACGCAGATTGCGTCGCCGGTGACCGGCCGGGTCGGTATCCGCAACGTCGATGAAGGTAACTTCCTACGGGTGACCGATACCCAAGGCCTGTTCAGCGTCACCCAGATCGACCCGATCGGTGTCGAGTTTTCCCTGCCACAAGCCATGCTGCCGACCTTGCAGGGGCTGCTGCATGCGCAACCGCCGGCCGTTGTGCAGGCCTATCTGGAGGGCGATGGCGACAGCAGCGGCACGTTGCTGGCTGAAGGGCACCTGACCCTGATCGACAATCAGGTGGCTGCCAACACCGGGACCATTCGGGTCAAAGCCGAGTTCGCCAACCCCGATGCACACCTGTGGCCCGGGCAACTGGTGACCCTGAAACTGCAGACCGCGTTGGACCAGGATGCCCTGGTGGTACCCCCGCAAGTGGTGCAACGCGGAATCGACGGCCACTTCGTTTACCGCTTGGTTGGCAACAAGGTCGAAAGTGTGCCGGTCAAAGTGCTGTATCAAGACAGCACACTGAACATCATCGCCGGGATCGGCAAAGGTGACACGCTGGTCTCCGATGGCCAGTCACGGCTCAAGCCGGGCGCCACGGTGGAGGTGGCTGCCGACAACGCTGCCACCGAAGAAGTGGTCAATCGCCGGGAGCAGCCATGAACAGCCGTGGCTCGATTTCGGCCTGGTGTATCGACCGCCCGATTGCCACGCTGCTGCTGACCTTCGCCCTGGTACTGCTCGGGGTTATCGCCTTCCCGCGTCTGCCGGTCGCGCCCTTGCCCGAGGCCGACTTCCCGACCATTCAGGTGACCGCGCAATTACCCGGCGCCAGTCCCGAGACCATGGCCTCGTCAGTGGCCACCCCGCTGGAGGTGCAATTCAGTGCCATTCCCGGCATGACCCAGATGACCTCCAGCAGCGCGCTGGGCTCGACCAACCTGATCCTGCAGTTCAGCCTGGAAAAAAGCATCGACACTGCCGCCCAGGAAGTTCAGGCGGCAATCAATACCGCCACCGCCCGCCTGCCTCAGGACATGCCCAGCCCGCCAACCTGGCGCAAGGTCAACCCGGCCGACAGCCCGGTGCTGATCCTCACCGTCAGTTCCGCGCAAATGCCCGCCAACGAATTGAGTGACTACGCCGAAACCCTGTTGGCCAGGCAGCTCAGCCAGATCGAAGGGGTCGGCCTGATCAACATTACCGGCCAATTGCGCCCGGCGATCCGCGTGCAAGCGCAGCCGGAAAAACTCGCCGCCCTCGGCCTGACCCTCGCCGATCTGCGCCAGGCCATCCAGCAGACCAGCCTGAACCTGGCCAAAGGTGCGCTGTATGGCGACAGCAGCGTCTCGACCCTGGCCACCAACGATCAACTGTTCCACCCGGATGAATATGCCCAGCTGATCGTCTCTTACCGCGACGGCGCGCCAGTGCACCTGAAGGATGTCGCCAAGGTTATCAGCGGCGCGGAAAACGCCTACGTCAAAGCCTGGTCCGGCGAGCAGCAGGGCCTGAACCTAGTGGTGTTCCGCCAGCCGGGCGCCAACATTGTCGAAACCGTGGACGGCGTGATGGAGGCGTTGCCACGGCTTGAGCAAATGCTGCCCGCCTCGGTCCAGGTTTCCGTGCTCAACGACCGCACCCAGACCATTCGCGCCTCGCTGCACGAAGTGGAAATCACCCTGCTGATCGCCGTTGCCCTGGTGATCGGCGTGATGGCGCTGTTCCTGCGGCAATGGTCGGCAACCTTGATTGTCTCCAGCGTGCTCGGTGTCTCGCTGACCGCCAGCTTCGCCCTGATGTACCTGTTCGGCTTCAGCTTGAACAACCTGACCCTGGTGGCCATCGTTATTGCCGTAGGCTTTGTGGTCGACGATGCGATCGTGGTGGTGGAGAACATCCACCGTCATCTGGAGGCGGGCGACAGCAAACGCGAGGCGGCGATCAAGGGGGCCGGAGAGATCGGTTTCACCGTGGTCTCGATCAGCTTTTCGCTGGTGGCGGCGTTCATTCCATTGCTGTTCATGGGCGGTGTGGTCGGGCGTCTGTTCAAGGAATTCGCCCTCACCGCCACCTCGACCATCCTGATTTCAGTGGTGGTGTCACTGACCCTGGCACCGACCCTCTGCGCCCTGTTCATGGAGCGCCCGCAACACCGCGCGCAGCAGAAGGCCAGCTTCGGCGAGCGCCTGCTGGCCTGGTACGAGCGGGTGCTGATCAAGGCCCTGGCGCACCAACGACTGATGATGGGGATCTTCGCCGTGACCCTGGCGCTGGCGGTGGTGGGTTATGTGGCGATACCCAAAGGCTTCTTTCCGGTGCAAGACACCGGGTTCATCCTCGGCACTTCCGAAGGCGCTGCCGACATCTCCTACCCGGACATGATCAAAAAACACCAGGCACTGGCCAAAGTCATCGAGGCCGACCCGGCGGTAAAAGCCTTCTCCCATGCGGTCGGGGTCACCGGCAGCAACCAGACCATCGCCAACGGCCGCTTCTGGATCGCCCTCAAAGACCGGGGCGACCGCGATGTTTCCGCCAGCGAGTTCATCGATCGCCTGCGCCCGAAACTGGCCAAGGTGCCGGGCGTGGTGCTGTACCTGCGCGCCGGTCAGGACATCAACCTCAGTTCCGGGCCCACTCGCAGTCAATACCAGTACGTGCTCAAGAGCAACGACGGTGCCGCCCTGAACCTGTGGACCCAACGTCTGACCGAACGCCTGAAGGCCAATCCGGCCTTTCGCGACCTGTCCAACGACCTGCAACTGGGCGCCAGCGTCACCCGCATCGATATCGACCGCCGCGCCGCTGCGCGCTTCGGCCTGACCACCACCGACATCGACCAGGCACTCTACGACGCCTTTGGCCAACGCCAGATCAGCGAGTTCCAGACCGAGACCAACCAGTACAAGGTGATCCTTGAACTCGACGCCCGCCAGCGCGGCAAAGCGGAAAGCCTGAACTATTTCTACCTGCGCTCACCGCTGAGCGGCGAAATGGTGCCGCTGTCGGTGCTGGCCAAAGTCGCACCACCGAGCACCGGGCCGTTGTCGATCAGCCATGACGGCCTGTTCCCGGCGGCCAACCTGTCGTTCAACCTGGCCCCCGGCGTGGCGCTGGGCGATGCGGTGCAGATCCTCGAACGCACCCAGCGCGAGCTGGGCATGCCCGACTCGATCATTGGCAACTTCCAGGGCGCAGCGCAGGCCTTCCAGAGTTCGCTGTCGAGCCAACCCTGGCTGATCCTCGCGGCGCTGGTGGCGGTGTACATCATCCTTGGCGTGCTGTACGAAAGCTTCGTGCACCCGCTGACCATCATCTCCACCCTGCCCTCCGCCGGGCTCGGCGCCTTGGCGTTGCTCTGGCTGAGCGGCCAGGACTTCAGCATCATGGGCCTGATCGGCATCGTCCTGCTGATTGGGATCGTCAAGAAAAACGGCATCCTGCTCATCGACTTTGCCCTCGATGCTCAACGCACCCTGGGCATGAGCCCCGAGCAGGCCATCCATCAAGCCTGCCTGACCCGCTTCCGGCCGATCATGATGACCACCCTCGCCGCGCTGCTCGGCGCGGTGCCGCTGATGTTCGGCGTGGGTGCCGGGGCGGAGCTGCGCCAGCCGCTGGGCATCGCCGTGGTCGGCGGTTTGTTGGTGAGCCAAGCGCTGACACTGTTCACCACACCGATCATATACTTGGCCCTGGAACGGCTGTTCCACCGGCGTCAGGCGCCTGAAAAAGTGGCGCAGGCCACTGCCAGTTGAGAAACGACTATGCGTGTGCTGATTATTGAAGATGAAGAAAAGACCGCCGATTACCTGCACCGCGGTCTGACTGAACAAGGCTTTACCGTCGACCTGGCCCGCGACGGTATCGATGGCCTGCACCTGGCGCTGGAAGGTGACTATGCGGTGATCGTCCTCGACGTCATGCTTCCCGGCCTGGACGGTTACGGCGTGCTGCGTGCCCTGCGTGCGCGCAAGCAAACCCCGGTGATCATGCTCACCGCCCGCGAACGCGTGGAAGACCGCATTCACGGCCTGCGCGAAGGCGCCGATGACTACCTCGGCAAGCCGTTCTCGTTCCTCGAACTGGTCGCCCGCCTGCAAGCCCTGACCCGCCGCAGCGGTAGCCACGAGCCGGTACAGATCCAGGTCGCCGACCTCTGGGTAGACTTGATCAGCCGCAAGGCCAGCCGTGCCGGGCAACGCCTGGAACTGACCGCCAAAGAGTTCTCGCTGCTCAGCGTCCTGGCCCGGCGCCAGGGCGAAATTCTTTCCAAGACCGCCATCGCCGAGCTGGTCTGGGACATCAATTTCGACAGTGACGCCAACGTTGTCGAAGTGGCGATCAAACGCCTGCGGGCCAAGCTCGACGGCCCGTTCGAGACCAAGCTGCTGCACACCATCCGAGGCATGGGTTATGTTCTGGAAAGCCGTGCCGACTAACTCCATCGCCCTGCGCCTGAGCGCGTTGTTCACCTTGGTGGCGCTAGGTGTATTCCTGCTGATCGGCAGCGCGTTGTACAAACAGGTAGACCGCAGCCTCGACCTGTTGCCGGCTGCCGAACTGGAAGCGCGCTTCAGCGTGTTGGAATCATCGCTGACCCGCTACGACACACCCGAGCATTGGGCCAAGATCACCAACAAGCTCAACCTGCTGGGTGAAGAAGACCGCCGCATCCGTTTCTGGGTGGTCAGTGGGCACAGCCCGTACGAGTTCGGCCAACCCGACGCCAGCCTCCGTGACTTCGCCCAAGGCTCGCTGGGCATGCGCGACCTGCGCCTGGCCGACAGCCCCTACCCGTACAAAGTGCTGGTCAGTGAACTGCCGCCGATGGGTGTGCGCCCAGCGCTTCGCTTTCTGATTGCCATCGACACCGAGACCTTCTGGCAAACCCAACACACCCTGCTGGTGGCGATTATCAGCCTGTCGGTGTTCGGTGTGTTGCTGGCCTCCTTGCTTGGCTACTGGGTGGCACGGATCGGCCTGAGGCCGCTGCGCAGCCTTTCGGCCGAAGCGCAGAAACTGGCGCCACCACGCCTGAGCGGGCGCCTGCAGCTAGCCGACCTGCCGCCGGAAGTGGCGCAGTTCGCCAGCGCCTTCAACTCCACACTGGAGCGCGTCGATCAAGCCTATACACGCCTTGAAGCGTTCAACGCCGACGTGGCCCACGAACTGCGCTCGCCGCTGACCAACCTGATTGGCCAGACCCAAGTAGCGCTGACCCGGGGACGCAGTGCCGAGCATTACTTCGAGGTGCTGCAATCGAACCTGGAAGAACTGGAACGCCTGCGCACCATCATCAACGACATGCTGTTCCTGGCCAGCGCCGACCAGGGCAGCAAAGCCACCGCACTGACCTGCAGTTCGCTGGCTGACGAAGTGGCGGCAACCCTCGATTACCTGGATTACATCCTTGAGGATGCCCAGGTACGGGTTGAGGTCAGTGGCGATGCCCAGGCGCATATCGAGAAGGCGCAACTGCGCCGGGCGTTGATCAACCTGCTGAACAACGCCGTGCAACACACCGCGCCACAGCAGGTGATACAGGTACGGATCGAGCAGCAAGACGGGCAGATCAGCATTGCCGTGAGCAATCCGGGACCGGCTATCGATCAGGAACATTTGCCGATGCTGTTCGAACGCTTCTACCGAGTAGATGCGGCGCGCAGCAGCGGCAGTGGCAACCACGGCCTGGGGCTGGCGATCGTCAAGGCCATTGCGCTGATGCATGGTGGCAGCGTGTTCGTGCGTAGCCAGGCGGGGGCCAACACCTTCGGAATTGTGCTGCCGACCTGAACCCCTGTGGGAGCGGGCTTGCCCCGCGATTGCGGTGTGTCAGGCAAAATGCATCGCGGGGCAAGCCCGCTCCCACCAGATGATCGACTATTACCCTAAACGCAATAGTACTTCTCGAAAAAGTAACTTTTTCTTGCCGGTGTTTCCGACTAATTTACTCGGACCTACTTAACACTTACACCGCAAGAAGGTTGTTTCAAATGTCCAACAGTATGGGTGTTGCCAGCGTTTTCGTCCTGTCTTCCCTGTTATTGTCGCCTCTGGCCATGGCCGAGGAATCCCAGGCGTTCGTTGCTCGCAATGCTGAACTGGCCGCTGTTCACGAACAAGCGCGCGAGGCCTTTGCCGCCCAGTCCGAGCA
This sequence comes from Pseudomonas sp. NUPR-001, assembly GCF_052147955.1. NCBI lineage: Bacteria > Pseudomonadati > Pseudomonadota > Gammaproteobacteria > Pseudomonadales > Pseudomonadaceae > Pseudomonas > Pseudomonas sp. NUPR-001. The sequence continues at coordinate 964,900 of NZ_CP197353.1, read as the reverse complement.
AGCCTCCGAGACCGCAGAACAGACCGTTTCCAAGGCTTCCTCGCGTGACGCCGCCGAGAGCTGAGCGACACGCCGTTGTACCCTTCGACTCCTTTGGTGATCGCACAGGTGACTTGAGCGCCAGTACGGTTGTCTTTCAAAGCCGCTATTTATTAGCGGCTTTTTTTCGTGTGTCGAAAAGTACCGGTCTGCGGGTTCGTTTGTTCAAAACAAGATCACCTTTCGCACAATAAAAACTGCCTTACTTTCACCTCAAGGAGTACCACCCGGTGAACACTGCTTTACGCTTCACCCCCCTGTTCGTTGCACTGGCTGCAACGATCCCCTTCAACGTACAGGCCGAAGAGGAAAAGGCCGACGGTTTTATCGAAGGGTCCAGCCTGAACGTGCATGCACGCAACTACTACCTCAACCGTAACCAGTTGAACCGTGGCGTGAATGACAATCGGGAATGGGGACAGGGCTTTCTCGGTAAATTTGAATCGGGTTATACCCAAGGCACCGTCGGCTTCGGCCTGGATGTGCATGGCATGCTCGGTTTGAAACTCGACGGCGGCGCAGGCACTTCCGGTAGCAGCATCCTGCCGATCAACACCCAGGGCGATGGCGAACCGGGCAAAGCCCCCGATTCGTTCTCGACGGCGGGTGCAGCGGTCAAACTCAAAGCGTTCGACACCGAACTCAAGGCTGGCGACCTGTTTCTGACCAACCCGGTGATCGCCGGTGGTGAGTCGCGCATGCTGCCGCAAACCTTCCGCGGCGTGAGCCTGACCAACAACAGCATCGAGGGCCTGATGCTTGAAGGCGGTCAAGCCAGCTTCACCAAGCCGTACAACCAGAGCGGCCACCGCCGTATCGATACGTTCTACGGCGCCCTGCCGGACGACCGTGAGAGCAGCCACCTGAGCTGGGCCGGCATGGCCTGGAGCGGCACGCCGAACCTGACCTCGAGCCTGTACGCCTCCGAGCTCAAGGACATCTGGAACCAGTACTACTTCGACCTCGACTACACCTACAAGGTCAACGACCTGGTCAGCCTCAACCCGGGCCTGCACTTCTACCACACCCAGGACACCGGCCAGGCGCTGCTGGGCAACATCGACAACAACACCTACAGCCTGCACTTCACCGTCAACGTCGGCTACAACAGCCTGACCGCGGTGTACCAGCGGGTCAACGGCAACACGCCATTCGACTACATCAACCAGGGCGACAGCGTGTACCTGGACAACTCGCAGATGTATTCGGACTTCAACGGCCCCAACGAGCGCTCGTGGAAGCTTAAATACGCCTACGACTTCGCCGGTCAGGGCATTCCCGGCCTGACCTCGATCATTTCCTACTCCCGCGGTGAGCTGGACCTGACCAAGGTCGATCCCAACAGCGTCGGCTACGGCGAGCACTGGTATAACCCCGAAGGCGAAAACGCCCAGCACTGGGAACGCGACTTCGACCTGCAGTACGTCTTCCAGGAAGGCCAGCTCAAAGACCTCTCGGTGTTGCTGCGCTGGGCCAGCCACCGTGGCAGCCAGGGTTACTCGCAGATCGACAACGATGTTGACGAGTACCGGGTGATCATCGATTACCCGCTGAACATTTTCTGATCCTTGCCGTACCAGAGCTGGCGATCTCGCCAGCTCTATCCTCCCGCCGACCAAAGTCCTTGTCCGACAATCCTGTGCCCCCTAAAATACCGCCGCCGCGCACCTGCGCCGCCACTCTTTTCGGGGTTTTCCGCTGCAGCGACCATGACTTTGCCCTCTCGATCCCAGCGATCGGCACTTTACAAGTCTCATCCGGAGCTGATCCTGAACCTGGGCAGTTGCCTTGCGGTGCTCGCCATTGTCGCCATCGTCAGCTACCTGCTGATGCGCGAGCGGATCAACGTTGAACAAAGCGCCAGCCGTTCGGCGAGCAACATCGTGCAACTGATCGAGAGCGACATTCAGCGCAATGTCGAACTCTACGACCTGTCACTCCGCGGCCTGATCTGGGCGGTGCAACAGCCCGACCTGAATACCCTGTCGCCTGCGCTGCGACAAAATCTGTTGTTCAATCAGGCCTTCGCCATGCCGGTGCGTGGCGACATGCTCTGGCTGGATGCGCAAGGTAATGTGGTGGCCGACTCCACCAGCATGACGCCGCGCCAGGCCAACTTTGCCGACAGCAAAGTCTTTCAGGCGCATCGCCAACATGCCGACCTGGGCATGGTGATCAGCCCACCGTTCAAGGCACGCCTGGGCGATTTGGACTGGTGCATCAGCTTCAGCCGGCGCATTTCCGATGCCAACGGCGACTTTGCCGGGGTGGCTGCAGGCGCCCTGCGCCTGTCGTACTTCACCGACTTGTTCAAACGCCTGGACATCGGTAATGAGAGCAGCATCAACCTGATGAACACCGACGGGGTGCTGCTGGCACGGCAATCGAACATCCCCGAAGAAGCACGGGTCGGCGCCAACTTCGCCGACCGCCCCAACTTCAAACGCCTGATCGCCGATGGTAGCGGCAGCTTTGCCGGTTTCTCCGGGAGTACCGGCAAGCCCCGGCTCTACACTTTTGCCCGGGTCGCCGACCTGCCGCTGATCGTGGTGGTGGCGCGCTCCAGTGACGAAGTGTTCGAGGCATGGCGGCGCACCGCCTTGCTGGTGGGCGGTGCCACGGGGGTGCTGTGCGTGGGCATTCTCTGGCTGACCTTGCTGCTGGGCCGCGAGCTGCGTCGTCGCCATTGCGCTGAGCAAGACCTGGCAGAACTGGCCGCCACCGATAGCCTTACCGGCCTTGCCAACCGTCGCCAACTCGACCAGGTGCTGCGCCGCGAATGGTCACGGGCACAACGCAACCAGCGACCGCTGGCAGTGTTGATGGTGGATGTCGATCACTTCAAAGCGTTCAACGAACGTCATGGCCATCAGGGCGGTGACGACGCCTTGCGTCAGGTGGCCAGCGCCATCGCTCGCAGCATCCGCCGCCCGGCCGACCTGGCCGCGCGTTACGGCGGCGAAGAGTTTCTGGTGGTATTGCCAGAGACCGAACGCCAGGGCGCGCAGATCCTGGCTGAGCGTATTCGTCGCAGTATCGAAGCCTTGCCGCTGTTCGGTGATGACACCGCCCCGGTGACCGTCAGCATTGGCATTGGCTGCTACACCCCCGATACCCAGCAAGACCTGGCGACCTTGCTGGGCAATGCTGACGAAGCGCTGTACTGCGCCAAACGCAACGGCCGCAACCGGGTGGAAACGGCGGTTTAAGAGCGCGCCCGCGCGTTGTTACGCAAGACCTTGACCTGATCATGGTTGCGCTGCACGCCATGGTACTGACGCTCGACCAAGGCATAGACCTCACTACCTGGTGCCAGGGTCAGCTTGGTGAGTTTCTCCAGCGCATGCTTGTAGGCCTTCAGGGCGTGGTCTTCACCGCGCTCCACCTCATTGAGCACGGCTTCTTCATCCTTGCCGGTGAGCTTCGACTTGAGGTCGACCCATTTGCGGTGCAGATCACCGCTGATGCTGGTGGAAGTCTCTGGATCGCCGCCCAGGGCTCGCACCTGATGCTGCAGTTCGGAAGCCGCGGTGCCGCAATCGCTGGCGAGCTTGAGGAAGAAGGTTTTCAGCTCAGGATTGCTCACATCTTCGGCCGAGGTTTTAAAACCCTTCTCGCCATCCTTGCTGAATTCGATCAGGTCGTTGAGTACCGAAACAGCGTCTTTGTTGGGATTGGTCATGACCATTACTCCTTTGCACGAGAAAAGATGCAGGAATACGGAGCAGTGTTCATGCCAGCCTGTTGCTTCGAATTATCTCTATAATTTTCAACGACTTACGATTAATTGAACTCTCAAGGTGCAAGCGATCTGCATGAACTGTCCTTTGGCCTTCATGCAGATTGCATGTATGTTCGCGGCATCCTCTTGAGAATCCGCGTGCATGAACCCCGAGAAGCTGCAACTGTTGGTTACCCGTGAAATGCCGTTTGGCAAATACAAAGGCCGGCTGATCGCCGACCTGCCCGGCCATTACCTGGCCTGGTTTGCCCGCCAGGGTTTTCCCCAGGGTGAACTGGGTGGTTTGTTGGCCTTGATGCACGAGATCGACCACAACGGCCTCGGTGATCTGCTGGTGCCACTAAGAAACGCAAAACGATAAGACACGGTAGGAGCGGGCTTGCCCCGCGATAGCGGTCTGTCAGCCACATCGCCTCGCGGGGCAAGCCCGCTCCCACCTACCCTGGTTGTACCGCCAGCTCCTGTACTTCGCTGCGTTTGAGTACGGCATACAGCAAGGCCGTCAGCAGGCTGCCCGCAACGATCGCCAGCAGGTACAGCAAGGCATGGTTGATGGCATTAGGTATCAGCATGACGAACAGCCCACCATGCGGTGCCATCAGCTTGCAGCCAAAATACATCGACAGCGCCCCGGTCAGCGCACCACCGGCAATACTCGCCGGAATCACCCGCAGCGGGTCTTTGGCGGCAAACGGAATCGCGCCTTCGGAGATAAAGCACAAGCCCAGTACAAACGCCGCTTTACCCGCCTCGCGCTCACTCTGCGCAAATTTGCGCCGAGCGATAAAACTGGCAATGCCCAGGCCAATCGGCGGCACCATCCCGGCCGCCATGGTCGCCGCCATCGGTGCATAGCTCTGCGACGCCAGCAGGCCCACCGAGAACGCATACGCGGCCTTGTTGATCGGCCCGCCCAGGTCTACACACATCATCCCGCCCAGCAGCACACCGAGCAGAATCGCATTGGTGGTGCCCATGCTGTCGAGAAAATGTGTAAGCCCGGCCAGCATGCCCGCCACCGGCTGGCCCACCACATAAATCATCACCAGGCCGGTGAACAGGCTGGCCAGCAGCGGAATGATCAGGATCGGTTTGAGCGCCTCCAGGCTGCTGGGCAAACGCACCCAACGGCTGATGGCCTTGGCGCTGTAACCGGCTAGAAAACCGGCGACGATACCGCCAATAAACCCGGCACCCAAGGTGCTCGCCAGCAAGCCGCCGATCATCCCGGGCGCAAGCCCTGGGCGGTCGGCAATCGAGTAGGCGATGTACCCGGCCAGCAGCGGCACCATGAGTTTGAACGCCGCCTCACCGCCAATCTGCATCAGTGCCGCAGGCAAGGTACCGGGCTCTTTGAACGCTTCAATGCCGAATACGAACGACAAGGCGATCAGCAAACCGCCCGCTACCACCATCGGCAGCATGAACGACACACCGGTCAGCAGATGCTTGTACACCCCGGTTTTCTCGCTTCCAGTGGTGCTGGCAGCGGTGCTTTGCGCGGCGGACTCTTCACGGCCTTCCGCCAGGGCCTTGTTCAAGGTGGCCTGGGCCTGTTTCAAGGCAACGCCGGTACCGCAGCGATAAATGCGCTTACCGGCAAAGCGTTCGGTTGGCACCTCGATATCGGCGGCAAGCAGCACCACATCCGCCTCAGCGATGGCCGCAGGCGGCAATGGGTTACGCGCACCGACCGAGCCCTGGGTCTCGACCGTGAGTTGATAACCCAGTTGCTGTGCCGCCTGCTGCAACGCCTCGGCAGCCATGAAGGTGTGCGCGACACCGGTCGGGCAGGCGGTGATGGCGACGATTTTGGCGCTGCGCGGCTGAGCGCTCGGTTGCGTCTGGGTGGTGGGCTGATACACCTCAGCCTGCGATGCCGCCTGAGTGAGGTAATGTTGCGTATCGCTCAACGCCTGGGCTGGGGTGCTCTGGAACAAGCGTTTGCCGGCAAAGCGCTGCAAGTCCAGAGGACCTGTGCTGACCACCAGCACCCAATCAGCCGCAGCAATCACCGCTGCCGACAATTGGCGTTGCGGTTGTTGCGGATCATGCACTTCAACACTGGTGCTCCAGCCCAGACGTTGCGCGGCGGCCTCCAGCAAACGCGCACTGAGCACGCTGGAAACCTGGCCATTGGGGCAGGCGGTGACGATGGCGATGTTCATCTGCAACCCTCTTGTTGTTCTTCGCTCAGGCGCACGTCGTGTTGCAGTTGCGCCAGCTGCGCCCGGTCGTTGATGCCAAATCCGATCTGGGTAACCGCCTGCGCGGCAATCGCGGTGGCCAGGCGCAACGTGGCTTCCGAGCTAGCGGCACTGAGCAGGCCGTGGACCATGCCCGCCAACAACGAATCACCCGCACCAACCGTGCTGGCGACCTTTACCCGTGGCGGCACCGCGCTGAGCGCTCGCCCTGGCTGGAACCAATTGACCCCCTGCTCACCCTGGGACACCACCACATGCTCCACGCCTTGGGCGATCAGCTCACGGGCCGCGGCCTGCTGCTCGGCAAAACTGTGCACGCCTCGGCCAAGCATTTCGCCCAACTCATCGGTATTGGGTTTGACCAGCCAAGGCGCACTGCGCAGCCCGGCACGCAGGGCTTCACCGCTGCTGTCGAGGGCGACCTTCATGCCCATGGCCTTGAGCTGCGCAAGCAACTGCTGCAACCATTGCGGGCTGATACCACGCGGCAAACTGCCTGCCACCACCACCGCATCGTGCCCCGGCGCCAGGTACGCAAGCTTGGCCAGCAATTGCTCACAGGCTTGCTCATCCACCTGTGGGCCGGGCCCGTTGATGTCGGTGACACGGCCATCGGCTTCGACCAGTTTGATGTTGCAACGGGTTTCACCGGGCACGCGTACAAAGCAGTCGGCAAAGCCTCGGCGGGTGATCAGCGCCTCGAACGGCTGCAGGTTATCGGCGCCGAGAAAACCGCCGACGGTCACCTGGTGGCCAAGGTCAGCCAGCACCTGCGCAACATTCAGGCCCTTGCCCGCCGCATGGCTGTGCTGAGCCTGACTGCGATTGACCTGACCGCTGTGCAGCGCATCAAGGCTGACCGTCAGATCCAGTGCCGGGTTGAGAGTGAGGGTGAGTATCCTGGCCATTCAATTGCTCTCCACCAGCGCCCGTACGGCGCTGGCACTGCCCTGCAGCAAGGCTTGCTGAGCAAGCTGCCGGGCGTGTTCAAAATTCAGTTCTCGTACCTGGGCCTTGACCTCGGCAATGCTGCGCGCCGCCACGCTCAACTCATCGACGCCCAGGCCCAGCAATACCGCGACTGCTTGCGGATCAGCCGCCAGCTCGCCGCACACGCCCACCCATTTGCCGTGGGCATGGGCGGCGCGTACGGTGATGTCGATCAGTTGCAGCACCGCCGGGTGCAGACCGTCGGCCTGTGCCGAGAGGCTCGGATGCCCGCGGTCGATGGCCAGGGTGTATTGCGTCAGGTCGTTGGTGCCGATGCTGAAGAAATCCACTTCCTGCGCCAGCACCGGGGCCAGCAACGCCGCTGACGGTACCTCGACCATGATGCCCAGTTGCAAATCCGTGACGCTGATTTCTTCACGCAGGCGCTCGACCATGGCCCGCGCCTGCCGCCATTCTTCAAGCTGGCCGACCATCGGGAACATGATCCGCAGCGGCCGATCACCGGCTGCACGCAGCAAGGCGCGCAACTGGCTTTCCATCACCTGTGGACGCTGCAGGGTCAGGCGAATACCGCGCACGCCGAGAAACGGGTTTTCTTCCTGGGCAATCGGCCAATACGGCAGCGGCTTGTCACCGCCGACGTCCAGGGTACGCACCACCAGCGGCCGACCGTCCAAACCATCGAGCACGCGGCGGTACTCGGCCTCTTGCACGGCTTCGTCCGGCGCCTGTTGGTGCGCCATGAAAATCAGCTCGGTGCGTAACAGGCCGACGCCTTCGGCACCGTGATCGACCACCGCCTCGATGCCTTTGCTTTCACCGATGTTGGCGCACACCTCGATGGCGTGGCCGTCACGGGTAACTGCCGGTTCCAGGCGATGGGCGCGGGCCTGTTGCAGACGCTGTTCGCGGCGTTCGCGTTCGGCCAGGGCGCGCTGCAGTTCATCGGCTGGCGGCGCTACCTGCAAGCGCCCGCGCTGACCATCGAGCAACAGCTCGGTACCCGATGCAATCAACAGCACCGCATCACCGGCACCGACCACCGCCGGTATGCCCAGTGCACGGGCAACGATGGCGCTATGCGCGGTGGCACCGCCACGCGCGGTGAGGATGCCGGCCACCCGCGTTGGGTCCAGGCGGGCGACATCCGAGGGGCCAACCTCCTCCATCACCAGCACATAAGGTTGTTCGGGCGCAGGCTGATCCGCCTCACCACACAGCTGGGCGAGCACGCGGCGACCAATGTCACGCAGGTCGGCGGCACGCTCGGCGAGCAAGGCGTCGTGCAAGGCTTCTTGCTGGCGTGCTGCGGCATCGATCACTGCCATCCATGCCGCTGGCGCACTTTCGCCCTGGCGCAGGCGCAGGTCGACTTCGTCGGCCAGCTCGGGATCGGCGAGCATTTCCTGATGGGTGATAAAGATCTCGCCAATCGCCTTGGCCTGACTGCGCTGGATCAGCGCGGCGATCTCGGCATTCACCGCCGCCAGCGCCTGCTGCAAACGCGTGCGCTCAACCGGCAGCGATTCACCGCGCAGCGCATAGTCGAACTCACGTTGCACCTGAATGTACGCCGGACCGCAGGCGATACCCGGTGCGGCAGCCACACCCTGAATCACGGCACCTTCTGCAGGTGCCTGCAGCTCAGGCTCCGGTAACGGCTCAGGCACTGCTTCAGGAGCTGCCGCCAGCGCCTCGATTTCTTCGCCCAGGCCCTCTTCAATGGCCGCGCGCAAGGCCGGCAGCGCATCGGCGGCCACATGCGGTTCGGCTATGATCTCCAGCACCTGACCGCGCCGCGCACCGAGGCTCAGCAGCTTACTCAGGCTTTTTGCCGATACTGCGGCTTGGCCACTGTCGACCAACCGCAGACGGATTTCACCGTCAAAAGCTTTGGCCAATTGCGCCAGCACCTTGGCCGGGCGCGCGTGCAAGCCGTGAGCATTGGCCAGGCCGATGCGCACGCTGGGCCAGTCGGCCGGCACTTCACCGCCCAGCACCTCCAATACCGTTCGGCTGCTGGTTGCGCGGCACAGCTCCTGGCCACGGCCTTCGATCAGCAGGGTGCACAGGCGCTCAAGCAGCGCCTGATGGGCCGCGCCCAGGCTGGCCAGGCAGAACACGCCAAGCAGCGGTTGATCACGGAAACGCAGCGGCTGCTGCGGTGTGACAAAAGCCAGCCCCGGCTGACGCACGGCCTGCTCGCTGTGCAGCCACCACAGGCCTTCACCCAGCGGCAACGGTTCAACCTGTTGCAGCACCCCGGCAAAGCCGCCGCTGACGCAATCGGCACGCTGTAACAAACGGGCGGCGCGCCAGACCAGCTCGTCGAAGTCTTCGGCAGCAACCCCCAGGCCGATCATCTGCGCATCCAGCGCCAGCTCCTGCGGCGCGCCTTGCAGCAGTTTGAGCAGCGCCTCAGCGCTGCTGGCCCGGCGCAACGCCTCGGCCAGATCGGTTTCACCCAGGGCGCGGGTCAGCAGTTGCAACAACCGCAGGTGTTCATCGGAGCGCGCAGCGATACCAATGGCCAGGTACACCCGCTGGCCATCGCCCCAGTCCACACCCTCGGGAAACTGCAGCAAACGCACGCCGGTGGTAAACACTTGGTCACGGGTTTGCGGGGTGCCATGCGGGATAGCAATGCCCTGGCCAAGAAAAGTCGAACCCTGCGCCTCACGGGCCTGCAGGCCGGCCAGATAACCGTCGGCCACCAGGCCGTCACGGACCAGATGCTCGGCTAAAAGCTGCAGCGCCGCGGCCTTATCCACAGCCGACTGGCCCATGGATATCTGCTCTACAGTGAGCTCGAGCATGTCCTTCTCCTTTACAGCACCAGGTGGGTACTGAGGTATTGTTGTGAATTATTCAGCACAGGGCCAGTTGCACTGAGCCCTTGGCAGGCGATGGTTGGGCAGAAAAGTCGCCTGCTGAAACGTTTAATCTAGAATTGTGAGCACGTTACTCGATAATCTTCGATCAATGAAGCCCCATCTTGTCGGACAATTGCGACAATGGTCGTCTGCGCCGTGATCGCAGAATCGGCGACAATCCCCGGTCAGGCTGTGCAAACAGCCCCGGTATAACAAGGAATTTGCGGTGAAACTCAGCGATATCGCGCGTCTGGCCGGTGTGTCCGTGACCACTGCCAGCTATGTCATCAATGGCAAGGCCGAACAGCAACGCATCAGCAGCAGCACGGTGGAACGTGTGCGTGCGGTGGTGGAAGCCCATGGCTTCACCCCCAACCCACAGGCTGCCGGCCTGCGTAGCCGACACACCAAGACCCTGGGGTTCATTCTCCCGGACCTGGAAAACCCCAGCTACGCACGCATTGCCAAGCAACTGGAACAAGGTGCCCGGGCCAAAGGCTATCAACTGCTGATTGCCAGCAGCGACGACCAGCCCGACAGCGAGCGCCAGTTGCAGCAGCTGTTCCGTGCCCGGCGTTGCGATGCGCTGTTTGTGGCCAGCTGCCTGCCGGCCGATGACGACAGCTATCGCCAACTGCAAGCCAAAGGCCTGCCGGTTATCGCCATCGACCGTAGCCTGGACCCGGCGCATTTCTGCTCGGTAGTCAGCGACGACCGTAACGCCAGTCAGCAACTGACCCGCAGCCTGCTCGCTACCGAGCCTGCGCACATCGCCCTGATCGGCGCCCGCCCAGAGCTGAGTGTCAGCCAGGCACGTGCCGGTGGTTTCGACGATGCCCTGCAGGGTTTCAACGGCAACGTCAGCCGCTACCAGGGTGAAGCCTTCAGCCGCGAGTGCGGCCAGCGCTTGATGACCCAACTGATCAGCGAACTGGGCGGCCTGCCGGACGCTCTGGTGACCACCTCCTACGTGCTGCTGCAAGGCGTGTTCGACGTACTGCAAGCGCGCCCGGAAGACTCGCGCAGCCTGCAGTTGGGTACCTTCGGTGACAACCAGTTGCTCGACTTCCTGCCGCTGCCGGTCAACGCCATGGCCCAGCAACATGGCGTCATGGCCGAGATCGCCCTCAAGCTGGCCCTGGCCGCCGTTGAAGACAAGCACTACGAACCCGGCGTACATGCCGTAAGTCGAACCTTCAAACAGCGAATCATCAAGGCCTGAACATGCGCCTGATCGACACCCACACCCATCTGGATTTTCCGGATTTCGACCCTGACCGCACGGCCCTGCTGGCCAACGCCAGGGCTGCGGGTGTCGAGCGCATGGTGGTGCTGGGGGTGTACCAGAGCAACTGGCAGCGGGTGTGGGAGCTGGTACAAAGCGACCCGCAGCTGTACGCCGCGTTCGGCCTGCACCCGGTGTACATCGATCAGCACCGCCCCGAACACGTTCAACAACTCGGCGACTGGCTGAGCCGTCTGCGTGGTGAGCGCCAGCTATGTGCCGTCGGCGAATTCGGCCTGGACTACTACCTGCCGGAGCTGGACCGCGAACGCCAGCAGCAGTGCTTCGAAGCCCAGCTGCAACTGGCCGTCGACTTCAACCTGCCTGCCCTGCTCCACGTGCGCCGCAGCCATGCTGCGGTGATTGCCACCCTCAAACGCTTCAAACTGCCACGGGGCGGCATCATCCACGCCTTTGCCGGCAGCGTTGAAGAAGCCCGCGAATACCACAAACTGGGGTTCAAACTCGGCCTCGGCGGCGCTGCCACCTGGCCTCAGGCCCTGCGTTTGCACAAAGTGCTGCCGCAGTTGCCACTGGACAGCCTGGTGCTGGAAACCGACGCCCCCGACATGGCCCCGGCGATGTTTGCCGGGCAGCGCAACAGCCCCGAACACCTGCCGCAGATTGCGGCGGCGCTGGCAGCGATTATCGGGATTGAGGTGGAACAGTTGGCCGAAGTAAGTACCCGCAATTCCTCTGAGCTATTCGGCTGGTAACACTCGGTAGGAGCGGGCTTGCCCCGCGATGCGATCTGACCGACAAATCGCTATCGCGGGGCAAGCCCGCTCCTACCACGCAGACCGAAGAAACCTGTGAAGTTGTCGTATTTTCCTGATTCCATGTAGTCCATTTCCCAAGCATACTTTTGCCGCCTTCAAGGCATTGCAGTGATCCCGCTTGGGTTCTAGTCTCGGCCTGTCGTTGTCAATTTCAACGACCGGTTTTGACAGGCCGATTTCTGAGTTCGGATCACATGCTCATCGCTTTATGGCGGCTGTGCGTGGGGCACATTCGTGTGCGCCGAGTTCCGATATCCTCGGTCTGTCAACCCGCGTACAGCTGCCACCCATTTGTTTGACAGCAGAGACGTGGCAGCTCCACCGATGTCGGAGTTTGCCATGCTAAAAATCGTTCCTGACCCACCCATCCATACTCACCACACCCTCGAAGACATACTCGTCCAGATCTCCGAATACCTCGTGTGCGCACTGACGGTGTCGCATCAAACAGTCCTGCTTCACTCCTGCGCCTCTTGCCAGGCATTGAGCTTGGCCGCCCTGCACGAAATCGACAACGCCCACCGCCTGGTGGAACTGGCGTTGAGCAAGGTTCAGTCACAGCACTGAGTTTGAGCGCCAGCCTTGCTGCGGCAAGGCTGGCCGCTTGGCGCATGCCAGGAGCGCAACAAATGAGCGAAGAAGGTTTTAAAACAACCGGCGTCGGAATGTTTGGTGAAGGCGAGCACGAAAGCCGAACTGAACGCTTGTTCCGCGTGGAGCCAGGGCACGATGCGCAGTTTGTGATGGAACAAGCGGCTTTACTGATGGGCTGTGTAAGCAAACTCACCCAGCATGTGTTGTTCGAGCAGGACGAGGCCATGGTTTTGGCCGCTCATTATCTGAGCGGCATGGCCAAAGCGTTAGTTGAAGATGTCGCGCATGCAATGATGGAAGTGCCGGTACTTGAAGGTTCAAAGACCGAATCAAGCACATCAACTTAAACGGATTGATCCGATGACAGAGCCGCTTTCTTAGCGGTGATCAGAGCGCCCACCCCACCTACCAACACGCCAGCGATTGGACTTGCCGTCGCCGCAGTCATGGCCACGATCCGCCATCCGCGATTTACCTGTTCACTGACAGATATCCCGTCGATACACCAATTAACGAAATGCTCGCAGTTATTGGTGACCAGGTTGTAGCGGTTTTCCCCGAGCCTACTCATCGCCCGTGCCAGCCGTTGCGCAAGGTTATGCAAAGCGCGTGGGTGCGGGAAAATGGAGACACTGCCTCCTCCACTGAACGCGTTCATAGTGGTGATTTCAATCGGGCCACTGGACAGGCCATCTGCCAACCCCGAGTAATGAATGACCATGCCACCGCCCAGATACAAGCCATGGTGGGTGTAACCGCACCGCGCTGATACCAGATGATCACCAATGAGCATCGCTACCTCCAATCCATGATGGCGCGATAATAGCAGAGGCCCAATGCATTGCTTCAGAACCAGCCGCTGTTGTCCTCAAGCTCTGCTCTGCACTGCTTGAGTTGCGCGCCGTAAATCTTCGACTGTTGCTCGACTTTACGCGCAACCTGCATCAGCCAGGGTTTGCTGCGATAACTGCCGCGGCTAAAACCACCGCGCCCCTCGTGGTACGCCAGGTACTGGTTATAGGTGTCCCACTTGGAAATTCCCAGTTGCTTCTGGGTGCCTGCGGTGTACCAGCCAATAAACATGATCGCGTCGTCAAAGTTGTCACGCGAGCCGCCATTGCCGTCATCTTTGTACTCGCCCCAGACCGGATCTTGGGCCTGTGCATAACCGTAAGCCGAACTTACCCGCCCCCACGGAATGACCCACAGCAGATAATCACGGGGTGGCAGCGCGTCGTGCACGAAACTGCTTTCCTGCTTCATGATTGCCATTGCCACATTTTGTGGCGTACCGAACCTCTGTTGCATCTCCAGCGAGTCTTCATACCAATCGGGGTACTCGCGGAAAATATTGCAGAGATTGTTCTGATCTCGAGGTGGTGCAGTAGCGCAGCCCGCCAACATCACGACCATCACTATCAGTGCCCAAACTGGCCCTTGTTTCATCCATCGCCCCAGCAAAAAAATGAGGGCTTATAATGCCCTTCGAATACCCCGCATAGCCTGACTCGAAGCAGCTTGCGGTGAAAAGCGCAGATGTTACATGCAGCCCACCACTGTTGGTAGGAGCGGGCTTGCCCCGCGATAGCGTTTTGTCAGGCACATCGCAATCGCGGGGCAAGCCCGCTCCTACCAGAATCTGTCACGCCCAGCACCAACACTCCCACACAACCATAATCCCAAAGCAAAAGAACATTTCGCAGGCCACCACTCTTAAGAGGCCCGGAGTGCTCGCAATTCATATTGCGCCGGAATGGGGGTACTTATCATTAAGGCATCGTCCTACCGGCCACAAGGATGATGCCTACATACAGAGATCCGCCTACATGGCTAGCCTGCCTACTTCGATTACAAGGAGTGGCGCCTATGGCCAGTCACGGCTACATGACTATAACCGGTAAGCAACAAGGTTTGATTTCCGCTGGTTGTTCAACCCCCGACTCCATCGGTAACAAATGCCAGAGCGGGCATACCGATGAAATCATGGTGTTGTCGTTCAGCCACAGCATGATCAATGTCGATAATTCCACTCATCCCACTCATCTCCCCATAGTCATTACCAAGGCTATCGACAAGTCATCGCCCTTGCTTGCTCAGGCCTTGGCCTCCCGAGAAGAGGTCGAATGCAAGATCCACTTCTATCGGGTCGGTGCAAACGGCGGACAGGAGAACTACTACAGCGTCGAGATTAAAGGCGGCCAGGTAGCCGAACTGGTATCGGATGTCCCTCACGCGATTCTGCAGAACGAAACGGAAGGCCAGGAAGTACTCTCGCTACGTTATCAGACCATCCGCTGGACCCATCACATCGCCGGTACCAGTGCTTATGCCTACTGGGGCGCGGATCAATGACTCCACGCCCTTCCCCATTACAAGTTGAACCCAATGACTACTGGGAGGCCTGCGAAGCCGCAAGCGTGCTGACCAAACAGGCCTGCACACTCGCCGCAATGCATATCAAGGATGGTGTAGTTCGCACGCAGTTCAACCGAGAAATAGCCTATTACGCCAAAAGCATCATCGATGATGTAGCCAACGGGAAGAAAACACCGGATGAGGCTCTGCTGGAGATCCAGAACGAACAGAGGAGCCTGATCGACCAATCAGTGGAAATTGGCAGGAAAGGCGCCGGGCTGATTGCGGGGTTATTCCAGTTAGCTGCTGGAGCGACAATCTGCGCCAGCCCAGCGATTGTGCTTTGCGGTGTGGCGGGCCTCCCGATGATTGCGCATGGTGCGAACAACGTTTACGAGAATGGTGAAAACTTATTAACAGGGCGTTCGGACAGTGAGGGTTTGGTTCGAAAAGGGTATCAGGCCGTTTCGAAGTCTATGGGCGGTACCACGCGAGACGGAAATATCGCTTATGGGGTGTTAGATATTGGGCTGTCCGTTTATGGGATGACCCGGATGGTATTAAAACTAGATGCATGGAGACTGTTCAAATATATGCCATCTGACTACGTTCGCTCTTACACAAACATGAGCAAAGGGGCAATTGTGTTTGAAGTAGGTATCGATATGTTGACCGGTGAGCAGGTTTACGTAGAGACAAAAAAATGATTCTGTCGCTGTACATAAGTGTTTCGCTTATAGCTGTAGCAGTGGCTTACTACTTGAGATTCCGGCTTTCTGGGCCGAAGTTAGGCTATCTGAAGTCTTTCGCTTGCCTGGCCTTCAATCTATTCTTCTTAACCTATCATCTGAGGTGGTTTAAAAGAGAATATCTTTTGTTTATTGGGTACGTTCCTGATCTTTACATTGGGTCCCCATCACTGCAGTGGCTGATTTTTGGGTGTTTGATCCTGCATTGCTTCGCTAACCCAGTGGGGTGGGAACTCAGGCGGTGGTACTCGCCGTGGTGATGAAGACCGGAGCCCAGCGAAGCCCGCTCGATGCGAGCTTCGCGGATCGGTAGGAGCGGGCTTGCCCCGCGATTAAGATTTGTCAGTCATAGCGCAATCGCGGGGCAAGCCCGCTCCTACCCCAAGCCTGGATCATACCGGCGGAAAATCTTCAAACGACTTGGGCAGATATCCCCAGATCCTCAGCACATCCGCACGCACTTCAGACTCGAAACCAATCCGCGTAACCACCTGCGCAATATCATCGCTATGGTCAATGACTGCCCGTGCAAGCAACCGCCCCTGCGAAGGCGCCAACTCCGTCAAACCAATGTCAAACCATTCAACCGACGCAAACGGAAACGGCAAATGGTAAAACCACTCCGTATCCCAGCCCGAAATATGGCCCATCACCAACTTGTAACGATAAGACGGCCGCCCGGATCTTCTTGCGCGTCACATCATCATGGCCAGCATTGGCCGCCGGTAACTCACTCACATTCAGTCCTTTTGATTGCTGCAAGGCTCTACGCCATGACTTAGCGGTCACGCCTGAGCTGGCACGCCCCACGCACCGACTCATTACTGAATCGTTCCCGTTTTTGTAGCGCTGGATATTACCGGCCGCGCCTCGTATTGTTGGCCTACATTCCTGGTGTAACGCGATTTTTACACTTTGGCCACCGGGCATGCAGTCACCTCTTGAAACCGGGACTCATCACCGGACTCGAGGAAGCGAATGCCATGCAAGGATTGCCGCCCAACACGCCCTACAAGCGCAACGCACGCCCCGAATTCTGGCAACTGTCCATGCGTTGCTGCCAGTTAGCCGGCAGCGTGGATGTCGCCTTTTTCTTCATCTTCCTGTTTCTGGACTCACCGATCCTGGCCTGGATCAACGTGATCAGCGTCACTATGTACGTGTGCGCCTATCGCGCCTTCAAGCGCCGACGTAACCTGCTTGCATTCCGCCTGATACAAACAGAAGTGCTGGTGCATGTAGGGTTGGGAACGGTACTGATCGGCTGGGACAGTGGCTTTCACTACTATCTGCTTATGTTCGTGCCCGCCCTGTTCGTCACCATGCAGGCCCGCAGCGCCTGGATCCTCGCGGCCTGCCTGTGGTCCTACTATGCCGGGTTGCATGTGCTCATGTGGTACATCGAACCCCTACAACCGATCCCTTCAAACGCTCTGTTGGGTGTGAACATCTTCAACTTGACCGTTGTGTTCTTCATGTTCAGCTACCTCGCATTGTTCTACGTGATCACCGTTACCCGCGCGCATAACAGCCTGTCGCAGATGGCAACCACAGACTCACTGACCGGCCTGCTCAACCGCCGCCAGATGATTGCACTCACCGAAAAACTACTGGCGCGCCACAACAGACGCCCCACTAACCTCACTTTGATGTTGATGGACATAGATCACTTCAAACAGATCAACGATCGGCACGGACATGATGTGGGTGACCGGGTGCTGACTGCAGTAAGCCGTTTATTCCAGAGCTTGATGCGCGAACAGGATTTTATTGGCCGCTGGGGTGGTGAGGAGTTTCTTGCGGTATTGCCGGATACCAATCTTGAGCAGGCTGCGGAAACTGCTGAACGTATACGCAACACGATACAAGCGATGCGGTTGGACAGTGCCGACACCAAAGTTGGTGTGACACTGTCCATCGGCATCACTCAGTACAGAGCTGAAGAGGCACTCAGTACTGCCATTGCGCGGGCTGATCTTGCGCTTTACAAGGGCAAATCGGCTGGGCGCAATAGGGTGGAGGCGGTTCAGGCTTGAAGCATCGCCCGGGATAACGCCACCAGGGCGGAGACGGAAGTGCACCGCCCCACGCTGAGCGTTTGGTTTCATGCCAGGCGCTGATCCTGCCGCGAAACGGCTCGCGTCAACTCCGCGTTTCATAGATCCGCTATGGCGTGCTCGATTGATGCTCGACGGCTCTGAAGCCTAAGCTTTGAGCGAAACGCAAAAGATAGCCATCTGGATCGAGTACCAAGAAATTCAGCTCGCCGTGCAGACGCTCGTTATCTCGGTACCAACACTCTTGAATGGGTCTGCGCAATTCAATACCAGCATCTTCGATGGTCTTGGCCAACGCGTTGGCATCAGAGCACCGAATTGAAAGATTCATCCCTCGACCATAGGGAGCTAAAAGAGGACCAACACGCCATGGAGACTCCTCCATGTCATCCTGCTCCAGCATCAATTGGCTCCCTTGAAAGGACAGGAAGGTGAAGTTGTCTTCTGGGCGTTCGTATTCAACTTGGAAGCCCAGGATCTGGCAGTAAAAATCCAGGCTTCGTTTTAAGTCAGAGACAATCATCTCTGGAACCAACGTATTCATCTTCATAAACGGACTCCTTGTCGTTGATAGCACATCCTCAAGCAGTGGGGCGGCGTGTCCATTTCTGCTTGGCTTTTCTTGTAACTTAGCGGCGTATGCTCTAAAGGATTTTAAATTCTACTCCAGTCCGCCGACTTAAATATCTGAAAAACCATAAGGCTGAAGCTCGGCGATCTGTGAAAGTAGCGTAAGATGCTCTACCGCTTTTACCTTCCCAAGATGTTCGAGAGTATCCGCCCCACCAAGCATCAATGCAGGAACAAAACCATACATTTCATCGTGACTTAATACTCCAAGCTTTTTCTTCGCCGGCTTCAATAGCCGGCCATAATCATTGCTCTCTAAATCCCTTGTGAGCAAGAAGTTTCTCAACTGCTTGTCCATTTGCTCATCGCCAAGAGCGGAGCTAAAAGTCAAATACCTAGAAAGAATGCTTGTTATATTTAAGGAGGCGCCTGTTTTTTCTCCCCAAAAATAAAGGTCACCAAAGGCGCTTCGGGCAATCAAGTGATACGAGTCAAGTTTTTCAAGCGGCGTCCCTTCAAGCCAAGATGCCACAACCCCCTCATACTCTTGTGGGTTGACCAGCCAGAAAGCACCATCACCATAACCACACCATCCATGCTCGGCCCAATACACCAATAGCTGGTCTGGCAACTTTCCTCGATAACGCTCAATACTCGACGATGGCACCTCCTGTCGGTCAATCGGAGCACCAAATTTTTCTATGATCCTGGCAAACACTCTATCCATTGGCATCACCTTTTCCGGCTAGCATTTATGTAAGCTGACGTTGAGCGATCCACACACGCCTGCCGACGCAGCGGGCGAGTGAAATCGATCAGTTGCTGCTGCATAAGTGGCAACTGGATTTAATACTTCAGGCTGCGTGCCCGAATGTATGCCTTAAAAGCTATATGGCTCAAGCTCTGCAAGCTGGGACAGCAGGATTAAATGCTCGACTGCTTTTAGTTTCTCAACATGATCAAGGGATGCCGATCCACCAAGCATTAACGCTGGAACAAAACCATACATTTCATCATGGCGCAACGTGCCGAGCTTTTTCTTCGTCGGCTTGAACAAATCATCGAAATCGTTGTACTCAACTTCTGTAGATAGAAGAAAATTTTGTAGCTCTCTATCCATTTCCTCACTTGTAATTTCAAAGTCGTGAATAACACACCGAGAAATACAGCTGGTAATTTTAAGCGAAAATCCTGTTTTTTCTCCCCATAGGTACAAGTCGCCAAAGGCACTGCGGGCAATCAGGTGGTAGGTATCTCGCTCTTCAAAACTCGTCCCTTCAATCCAGGACGCTACCACCCCATCGTACTCTTGCGGGTTCACTATCCAGAAAATTCCCTCACCGTAACCGCACCAACCGTGTTCGGCCCAATATTCCAACAACTTATTGGGCAGCTTGCCTCTATAGAACTCAATGCTTGACAGTGGTACTTCCTGCCGGTCAATACGTCCGCCAAAGTTTTTTAAAAAAATTGAAAACACTTCATCCATTGCTTTTCCCCTTAACATTTATGAAGCTTGACATTTAGATAGGTGTCACCGCGCAAAGTTTCTGGCACGGCCTCCACTGCCCTCTTCAAATTTTTTATTTTTGGTCCCCACTGAGGGCCTATACTGGAATTTACTTGTCGATCACCGAAATCAGCGATGATATCGTTCCCGCCAGCGCTCAGATCAGGGTTGTGAAGTCCTGCAAGGTTTGACATCGTTTCCTTGGCTTTTTTTACACTCTCTGCTTTCGCAGCTACGGGGCCCATCGTTTTCGAATATTCCCTTTGAAGTCGTGTTTGCAAGCTGGCTTGTAAATCTTTTCGAGCCCGTCTGGCAGCCGTTTGGCTACGCTTAACCGGATTGGCGATATTCTCTAAATACTCATCAACCGTCAGCCGATTCAGCCCGTCCTCTTGACCCTTTAACTGTCGCTCGAATTCTCCAACTTTAGAGGCCGGCATCTTGTCAGCCTTGAAGCACTCGACGTCATGGTGCGGCATAGTGTATGGCTTGCCTTTGGTCGGGCCATTGTCTTTTTCAACTGGACGGCTCGGCGGCGGCTCCTGCCGACCAATCGTAGCTTTGCGAGATGATGAGGATTGCAGGTCGGGGCGCTTTTTCAGCGCGTCTTCATGCTTGAGCATCCATTCGCCTAACCGTGCCCCTTTACCACTGGCGCGCATTTCCTGGGCAAGAACATGTGCATTTCCCCGACCACGGGTAAGGTAATCGACGATGGCACCCAGCAGCAGGGCAACCACCTCTACATGCCCTAATGCAATCTGATGAGTCGCTCTGTGCTGCGCGAAGGGGTCATCGCGGCTGTATGGACTTAATCCATCATCCCCCTGTGTGCCCTCCCATGCGATATTGATGCCGTCCACGTAGTATTTGCCAATGGCAGGCAAACCCTCTACGAAAAATTCAGCAATGGACGTTAAGCCCAATACTCCCAAGATCCAGGTGCTGACTTGAAGGCCCATTGCGGCACCTGCAGCTCCCATTGGGATGGCACCTGCACCACCAGCAAAAGCCCCTACGCCTGCGCCGATTGCTCCCCCGGTAAGAACGCTGCCCGCGACAATCATCGCCATTTGAGTAACGACACTTAGCAGCTCGTGAAGGATGCTGGAAATATCAAGCTCGGAAAAACGTTTCCGTAACAGCTCGGCGGCTTTCCATTCCGCGTGGATGAATGCAGTTCTGACACTGTTGACGCGACGAATGTTCAGCGACACGGAGGCCACGTATTCGTTGAAGTGGGTTCGAAAACTCGCCCCCCCTTGGTAACCCATCTGGCTGGTTATACGGTCTTCAATCTGCTGCCATGACGGCACTCGACCTAAAAACATGTAACGTCTCCCTGACTTTATTTATGTTCCAATTCACAGTACCGAGGAGAATATGAGAGCAAATCAGCACACCATATATCAAACACTTTCGGTGACTGAAAATCCAAAACACGTCACTCAATAAGCATTGGGACTCGTACAACTTCCAGGTCAAAGCGATAAATTAACTTACCGAAACAACTCTGGATTGCGAGTAATAGTTTCCATCAGCGCATCCCCGGTCGACAACCCAGCCCGAACCATTTCAGTGAACGCTTCCAACGCTGGGAGTGAGCTCTGGTTTTCCAACGTTCCCTTCATAAACGCTACAGCCAATTCATTGAGTTCAACACCACCTCTTTTTTTATTCCCAAGGCGGGTGAACATTTCAATAACCTTTGCCCCCGTGGAAAACTCATCTAAATCAAATTTAGAGTTGAATATCATTCCTAACGAACCGGTGATGTGAGATTCAGGACGAGACCAGTCATTACGCAGCTCGCTGCCTTGGTCTGCAATTTCCAATTGCTTTCGAACCTTAGTCGGTATCGTTGCTACCGCTTTCTCTCGACTGTAATAACTACGACTCGCTAGTGCAGCGGCATCCCGGACAACCTTCCACATAATGAACCACAATTGCGCGACGCTATATTTTCGCAGCCCGTGCCGTGCCGTACCCTCGATCTTTTTAATAGCCTCAAATTCAAGGATTTGGTTATGCATCGAACATTGATAGTGTAGGTACCTCATCACGTCGGTAACAGCGTAGTCTAGCCAGAGATTAGTCAGTGCCTCTGCATCAGAAAATTCTCGTTCAAGCAATAAGCTGAAAGCATCCTCTGCTCCTCCTAGCCTGGTATCTGGCGGAAGAAAATAGTGCGCCAGAGATTTTTTGTGCCAGACCGTCCCATCTTTAATAAAATAGGCCTCAGCGCAGGCAGCAGTGGGATCGTCTTCAAGAATATCTTGCGCATACAAGCGATCAATGAAGTCATCCGCCCCCATTGGGGTTAACTCATCGCAGTCGACCCGATTGAATGTCCCCTGAGTAAGTCGTTGCCCGACCAACGCGTGAATTGCCTGAAGGATAAGTGCCGCGTCATCAGTCAAATCAATGTAGGAAATCGCTATAGTCCGAGCGCGTGCGATATAAGGTGCAAGCTGTTTTTCCAGCTCGGCCCTTTGCGCAGCCGCTCTTTTATCTTGTTCTTCCCGTTCGCGCTCCTGACAGTCGTGACAAGGGTGATAGGATCGCTGAGGTGTTTTTTTGGCATCGGTTCGGCCATTAACTCGCATTGCCTTATTACACACCCGGCAAACTTGATTCTCGTCATAGGCCCAACAAATCTGACGAACAAACTTAGCGACTGCACCAGGTTGAGTGATCTCTCGAAAGGGCACTAGATCGCTCACACGCTCAAGATAGGCCCCCTCCTCGTCCATGGCCCAATACCTCAGCGCAAGCGCGATCTCTTGCTCATCCTCGGTTAGAAACTTCAGCCTCACTGCCATGCGTCGACCCACACAATCGATGAAAAACAGCCCCTAAGGACACGAGTTATTGGTTCTATTGAGCGAACCCAACAGACTCTCGGGCCCTCGAAAGAAGACCGTAACTTGTTGTCTACGGTTCGCTACAGCTGCTCGCTACTTATGTGCGTATTTATAACCAGCGATTAGAAGCCATGCAAAAATTAATAAATGTGTTATTGATTCCTGCCACATCAACATTCTAGCTACATTCTTGAGAATAGAAAGTCAGGCAACAGCGACTTATGTAGTGCGAAGCGACTTACATAAGTTGGTTTCATTAAACAATTTAGATCAACGCTGCCATATCTACTTCTTCTCCCCCCTCCCTACATCGTCCCGCCATAGCAGTGGGCAGCACGGGTCAGTGGGAGCGGGCTTGACCCGCGAAGCAGGCACTGCGGTGAAAGGCACGGGCTTCGCCCGTGTTCGCGGGGCAAGCCCGCTCCCACAGGTAGTGCAAGACAGTTGCCCACCGGGTGCTAACTGCCAGCCAAGACAATTCGCGGGGCGGAGCCTAGAAGAGACAAAAAAGCCCGCGTGAGGCGGGCTTTTGGGGGGCTCGACTGCAACAAAAGCTGCATCGGAGCTGGATGTGGTGCCGGAGACAGGAATCGAACCTGCGACCTTCGCGTTACGAGTGCGCTGCTCTACCGACTGAGCTACACCGGCGTGGCACCAACGCTACCACTGCCGAATCACTTACGCAAATCACTGTTTAATAACAGCTATTGCTCACTGTGCCGGGGCGCTTTTTGCGGGCTTGCAGCCGGCGGGGGCGAGGTCTTCTTCGAGGGTGCTGGTGCAGGTCCAGCCTGTGCTGGTGCGGGCCCAGGTGAGGGTTTTGCCGACGGCGATGGCTGGGGCGTCTACCAGGGTGCAGACGATGCTGCCAACGCCTGTGGCGGCTGTACCGGTGGCGGTGATGCTGCAGTTGCTGGTGGTGGCCTGGCCGCCCAGGGCGGTGACATCGGTGACGTCTTTGCCTTCGTTCATGCGCAGGTCGAACGGGGTTTTCAGCGCGCTGATTTCCACCAGGGCGGAGGTCGCTTTGCTGCGGATCTGGTGGTTGGTGTACATCGGTAAGGCGATGGTCGCCAGGATGCCGATGATCGCTACGACGATCATCAGTTCGATCAAGGTAATGCCACGTTGCCCTTTCATGGACGGTCTCCCTCACAAAATTGGTTCTGCTCAGCCGCACTTCGGCGCAGGCTGCCAACAAGCGCGCCAGTAGGCCCGAATAGACACTTTTTGTCACCCTGCGCCTGTCATTCATTCATACCGGCTCGACTACTCTAGTGAGCAGCGGGCACTCCTGCCCGCCGCACGAGCCGCGAAGCTGTTTCCGGGTTTGTGCGGGCCACGCCACAAGGATGTCGCGATGACCAAGAAAACCTACAGCTACACCTGGCAAGGCACGACGGCGCAGGGCGCATTGGTGCGAGGCGAAAGCCGCGGGCACAGTCCTGCCCTGCTGCGTGTGGAACTGCGCAAGCGCGGCATTCGCCCCGGCAACATCGAGCGGGTGCGGACGCAACTGTGGCGCAGGCAGGGCAAGCTGGGTGCTCGCGAGCTCAGCCAGTTCAGCCGCCAGCTGGCCAGTTTGATCGGCTCGGGGATCGCGCTGCTGCAGGCGTTCGAGGTGATTGCCCAGAGCAGCAGCAATCCGGCACTGGTTGCGCTGCTGGGTACGCTGAAGGCCGATATCAGTGCGGGATGTAATCTGGCGGATACCTTGCGCAAACACCCTCAGTATTTCGATGCGCTCTACTGCAATCTGATTGCCGCCGGTGAGCAATCCGGCAGCCTGGACACGGTGCTTGAACAGGTCGCCAACCTACAGGAGCAACGCCAGGCACTGCGGGCACGGTTGAACAAGGCGATGCGTTATCCACTGATTGTGCTGCTGACCGGGCTTGGCGTTTCCGCGCTGTTGCTGCTTGAGGTGGTGCCGCAGTTTCAGGCGATGTTCAACGGCTTCGGCGCTGAGCTGCCAGCATTCACCCGGCGGGTGATTGGCCTTTCCGACTGGTTGGGGCAGTACGCTGGCGGGTTATTGCTGTGTGTGCTCGCGGGTGCCTGGGGTTTGCACCGCACCTATCAGCGCCAGCCCGGGTTTCGTTTGTGGTGCCTGCATCAGGCGTTGAAGCTGCCGGTGTTCGGCGCTTTGCTCAGCCATGCTGCGCTGGCCCGTTTCGCTCGTACCCTGGCCACCTCGTACGCGGCCGGTGTACCGCTGCTGGAGGCGCTGGGGCCGGTGGCCGGTGCCTGTGGTAATCCGTTATATGAACAAGCGGTACTGCGCTTGCGCAAGGATCTGGCCAGTGGTCAGTCGTTGAGTCAGACGATGGCTTACAGCGGGCTGTTTCCGCGGCTGATGCAACAGATGTGCGCCATTGGCGAGACAGGCGGTACGCTGGACGATATGCTCGCCAGAGTCGCCAGCCATTATGAAAGCGCCATCGAACGCTCACTCGATAACCTGGCCAGTTTGCTCGAACCTCTGATCGTGTTGATTCTCGGGCTGCTGGTGGGCAGCCTGGTGATCGCCATGTACCTGCCAATCTTTCAGTTGGGTAGTGTGATCTGAACATGGACTTGATGGATACGCTGGCCAGCCAGCCGCTGTTGTACTTGAGCGTTGCCCTGCTGCTGGGGCTGATCGTCGGCAGCTTTCTCAATGTGCTGGTGCATCGCTTGCCGCTGATGCTGCAACGCCAGTGGCAGGCAGAGGCTCGGGAGGTGCTGGATTTGCCCGAAGTGCAGGCCGCCGAGCGCTACGATCTGTTCCTCCCCGCCTCACATTGCCCGCACTGTGGCCACCGTATTCGCGCCTGGGAAAATATTCCGCTGCTCAGTTATGTGTTACTGCGCGGGCGCTGCAGCAGTTGCCGCAGCGCCATCAGTCCGCGCTATCCGCTGGTGGAACTGGGCTGTGCGGTGCTGACGGTATTTGTTGCCTGGAGGCTGGGCGCCAGCGCTGCAGCACTGGCGCTGATGCTCCTCAGCTGGGGGCTACTGGCGATGAGCCTGATCGATATCGAGCACCGGTTACTGCCCGATGCTCTGGTATTCCCGCTGTTGTGGCTGGGGCTTATCGTCAATGCCTTTGAGCTGTTCGTGCCACTGGAAGATGCGCTGTGGGGTGCGGTTGCGGGCTATTTGAGCCTGTGGTCGGTGTTCTGGCTGTTCAAGTTCATCACCGGTAAAGAAGGCATGGGCTACGGCGACTTCAAGTTGCTGGCGCTGATTGGGGCTTGGGGCGGCTGGCAGATTCTGCCGCAGACATTGCTGATGTCGTCGCTGTTGGGCGCGCTGATTGGCCTGATTCTGTTGCGCGCGAAAGGATTGAAGACCAGCACGCCGATTCCCTTTGGTCCTTATCTGGCCATCGCGGGCTGGATCGCGCTGCTCTGGGGTGGTCAAATAACCGCTTCTTATCTGAAATTCTCTGGATTGTGATGACCACCGCTGCTTTCACTCCCTGGATTCTCGGCCTTACCGGCGGCATCGGCAGTGGCAAAAGCGCCGCTGCCCAACGTTTTGTCGAACTGGGTGTGCATCTGGTCGATGCCGATCAGGCAGCACGCTGGGTGGTCGAGCCCGGGCGTCCGGCGCTGGCGCGGATCGTCGAGCACTTCGGCCCCGGCGTGCTACAGGAAGACGGGCAACTGGACCGCGCGGCACTGCGCCAGCTGATTTTCAGCAACCCGGAGCAACGGCGCTGGCTGGAAGCGCTGCTGCATCCGTTGATCGGTCAGGAGATTTTCAGTTACCTGGCCAAGGCCGAGTCGCCTTATGCGGTGTTCGTCTCGCCGCTGATGGTCGAGTCGGGGCAGTACCAGCGCACCCAGCGTCTGTTGGTTATTGATGCCCCGCAAGAATTGCAGGTACAGCGCACCCTGCTACGCGATCAGACCAGCCCCGAGCAGGTCGAGGCCATTCTCAAGGCCCAGGCCAGCCGTGAAGAGCGCCTGCGCCATGCCCACGATGTGCTGGTCAATGACCGCGACCTGAACTGGCTGCACTCGGAGGTCGACCGCCTGCACCACTTTTACCTGACTTTGCGAGGAGGCCAAGCATGAGCCAACCCCTGACCGTTGAATGCCCAACCTGTGGCGCCCCCGTTGAATGGAACGCAGCCAGCCCGTTCCGGCCGTTCTGTTCCGATCGCTGCAAGTTAATCGACCTGGGCGCCTGGGCCGCTGAAGAACACAAGATCCCGGTAGCCCCGGACGCTGAAGACGAGCTGTTTTCCGGCGAGCTCGATCCGCGCGCTCACCACTGATCCTCAGCGCCCGGAGTCGTCATCCTTCCACGGCGCCTGCAAATAGCGGGTGCGGTTGAAGGTTTCCAGCCACTCCGGGCAAAACACCACCAGTGCGCTGACCACCATGCCGTTGATAAAGGCCTCGGGAAAGATGATCAGCCACAGGTAGCCGATAAAGTCTTCGATCCACTCCGGCATCACGAAGCGCCCGTCGAACCACAGCAGCCCCAGGCCAAGCAGCAGGCACAGCAGTGCCGCCAGGGCAGCGGCAAAAAATCCCGAGCAGAAGATGTACACGAACAGGTTGCGTGGCTGCGCGCGCTCCACAAGGATTGCGCAGACCTCGGTGACCAGCACCGGCAGGCCGATGAACAACAGGCCGTTGACGCCCATGGCGGCGAGGTCCTGACGGCCAAGCAAGATCAACCCGATCTGCGCCAGCAAGCCGCCAACAATTGCCAGCGGCCAGTCCAGTAGCAAGGTCACGGCGGTCATGCCGATGAAGTGGTACGACACACCGTTGTCGAAGTCGCGACGTACCAGCCACAAGGCAAACAGCGCGAACACCGTGCCGAACAGCAAGTGCTGACGGCGGCTGTCGGTGAACAGCTCGACCCAGCGCGTACGCGCCATTGCCCACACCAGCACAACGACATAGCCGACCCACCCGACGGTCAGGCTAAGGTCAGACAGCACTTGAGCATCAATCACGGTCGCGCAGCCCTTCTTCCAAGACTTTATCGGCAGTCTACACCTCAAGCCACGCGCTCACGGCGTTGGCCTTCGACTATGCTCAGACTATCGACACTGGCGCAGGCCACTGGATAAGCAGTCGTGGGCAGTCCTGACGCTCCTTTGCAAGGAGTTGGTCATGCCCAAGCATCTTGTGCTGTTTTCAGACGGTACCGGCAACAGCGCCGGGAAACTGTTCAAGACCAATGTCTGGCGGCTGTACCAGGCAGTCGATCTCAGCGACCCAGCCAATCCGCAACAACCCAGGCAGTTCGCCTTCTACGATGACGGTGTCGGCACCTCGGCGTTCAAGCCGCTGGCGCTGGCGGGCGGTGGTTTTGGTGTCGGGCTGGCGCGCAATGTCATCGACCTGTACCTGTTCCTCTGCCGAATGTATACGCCGGGCGACAAGATCTACGTGTTCGGCTTCAGCCGCGGTGCGTTTACCGTCAGGGTGTTGATCGGCCTGATCATGACCCAAGGCCTGCTGCGCTATCGCGGCAGCGAGAGCGACCTTGAGCGTCTGGCCTGGGACGCCTATCGCGCCTTTCGCCGTGAGCGCTTCCCCAGCCACTGGGGGATAAAACTACTCAGGGACTTGCGCGACCGCTTCCTTGCAGTCAAGGATCTAGTCCGTGGCAATACCCCTTACCGTGAGGCCGAACGTATTGGCCTGCCAGACTCTGACGCGCCGATAGAAGTCGAATTCCTTGGCTTGTGGGACACCGTTGATGCTTACGGCTTGCCGGTGGATCAACTCACGCGCGCCATCGATAAGTTCATCTGGCCGCTGACCATGCGCGATTACAACCTCAGCCCCAGGGTTCGCCACGCGCGCCATGCACTGGCGCTGGATGACGAGCGCAATGCCTTTTACCCACGCTTGTGGAACGAAGCGCCCGACCCGCAATACCCCGAGCAGGGCGTGCCGAATGCCAACCGGCGCAGCCGCCACATTGACGGTGAACGCATCAGCCAGGTGTGGTTTTGCGGTATGCACGCCAACGTTGGTGGCGGCTACGCCGACGACAGCCTGTCTTATGTGCCGTTGCAGTGGATCATGAGCGAGGCCGACAAACACGGTTTGCGCCTGGAACCCTCGATCTGGAACGAACTGATCGCCCTGTCGGACGAGAACGGCAAGCTCTATGACTCGCGCCACGGTATCGCCAGTTACTACTGCTACAACCCGCGGCGCATCGACCGGCTCAATCGCACCGATATGGTCAGGGTACCCAGGACCAAGGTGCATGAAAGCGTGTTGCGGCGCATCAGGGTCGATCCCGACGGCTACGCGCCGATTAGCCTGCCGCCGAATTTTTCCGTGGTACGCATCGACGGCAGCATCTGCAATGTCGAGCAATACCTGACGCAGATGGATGCCAGGCAAGGCAATGTCCATCCAGATGGCGTACCCAGGCGCTGGATGAAGGGCTTCAGGGCGGCCCGCGAAGATGTTTACAACACCGTGTGGCGGCGCCGTGTTGCGTACTTTCTGACACTGTTCGTGTCGTTGGCGCTGGTGGCCATGCCGCTGTTTGCGCCTGCACGGGGCAGTTGTCAGGAAACCCTGTGCATGCTGAGCAAACCTGTGCGCCTGCTCGATTATGTGCTGCCTGCATTCGCCAGTACCTGGACGGCCTCTTTTGCCAGCAACCCGAATGTGTTTTTGCCGCTGCTGTTGGCGCTGTTGATCTGCATGGCCTGGGGTAAGCGCCTGGACACGATGATCCGGGACAAGATGCGCCGGGTCTGGTACGGCATTGCACCACTCAAACCCAGCTCAGTAGCCGCGATGCCAGCGCTGAAAAAACCTACGCTGCGCGACCGGGCCATCCATCAGTTACGCACGCATGCGGCCTACAAGGCGTTCATGTATTTCCTTGGCTATCAGCTGCTGCCCTTTGTGTTTGTACTGGCCATTCTGGCCGGTGGCATGATGCTGCTGGGCCAGCCGCTGTTCGCCTGGGGCGCTTCGTCAAGCGACCTGTGCCAGGCGCAAGGTGGTAGCGACAACGGGCAGACCACCTTCTGGTTCGACACCCGTGACCCTTGCGCCTATTCCGGCCTGCAGGTGCACAAGGGCCACACCTATCAGGTCACCCTGCAAGTACCCGAGCAATGGCGCTGGAGCGATAAAAACACGCCAGCCAATCCGGGCGGCTACGAATGCCCGCTCAAGTTCCCCACCTCGTGGGCCATCGCAATCTCAGGCCCGACACGCCGGCACACTGACCAGCCGTGGTTCCTGACCATGGTGCAAGTCGGCGCCAACGACAGCAACAGCTATGCACTTGCAATCAGGCCGCCCCCCGCTCTGCCGCCGGAGCTTTGCGAAAATGGCGGGCCAACCATCACAAAATGGCCCAAGGCTTGGCGCTGCCCGCCTGACGCAGTACCCGTCGAAGGTGGCCGGGTGTTCAGCAGCAGCTTTACCGCACAGGCGGATGGCCCGCTGTTCTTTTACGTCAATGAATCGGTGAACTGGCCGTTTTTTACCACCTACCTGTACGGCAACAACCAGGGCTGCGCACGCGTCACGGTGAGCGAATCGCGTTGAATAGGCGTCGGAGGAACTGCAATGCGCTGGATGTTCATGGTGCTGGTACTGATCACGACCGGGTGCGCCCAGGACCTGAGCGAACTTGGCTCGATTAAACCAGCGGATCAGCAAAATCTGGCCAAGCCTAAGCTGGAGTTCTTTGGCGTGGCCGGGTTTGTGCTGCGCTGGCGTGATGAAGCGGTGGTGTTTGATCCGTTCTTCAGCCGCCCTTCACTGCTGCAACTGTTCTGGCTAAGGCCCGATATCCAGCAGATCGACGAAAGGATGCCGAACATCCCGGAAGCAACCATGCTGCTGGTCGGCCACGCCCACTACGATCACCTGCTCGATGTGGCCTGGGTGATGAACCATAAAACGCCCAACGCCACCTTCTATGGTTCCCGTACCGCCGGGCACATCCTACGAGCCGAAGTGCCGGCTACGCGCAAGTTCGAAGACGCCGAGGCGAAAATGGCCTGGCTACCCGGCCCCAACGGCCCGCGCCCGGTTGCCCGTGACAACGGCTGGTTCACCTCAAGCAAAGGCGCCATCCGCGCCATGCCGATCCAGAGCAGTCATGCCCCGAATGTCACCGGTGTGGACTTGATGGGCGGCAGCTACAGCCAAGACCTGAAGGCATTGCCCAAGGCCTTTTGGAACTGGAAGGAAGGCCAGACCCTGGCCTGGCTGGTGGACCTGCTGGATGAAAGCGGTAAAACCGCATATCGCATCCACTTTCAGGACAGCTCAAGCGATGCACCTTACGGTTTCCCTCCCGATTTGGGTGATAAGCGACGCATCGATGTCGCCATCTTGCCAGTGGCATCGTGGGTCAACGTGAAAAAATATCCACAGGCGCTGATCGCACTGACTCAACCGCGGCTGGTGGTGCTGTGTCACTGGGAAGATTTCTTTGGCGGCGAACTGGACGATCCCAAAGTGTTACGCGGCGAGAAAGACGAACCGGCGATGTACCGGATTGTGCGCACCACCCTGCCAAAGGATTCAGAGATTGTGATGCCCATGCCGTTTAGTGAAATCGCCCTGCCGACGGTAAACAAATAATGCCAGGAGGGATACACCATGACTGACTTACCCAGCATTCTCAAAGAAGTTCTCGACAGCTCCACCGTGCTTTCCGGCTGGGCGGTGGCAATCGGCGGAGCCACAGTGGCCGTCATCATTGGTACGTCGCACAACCGGCCTGACAGCTGGCCCCTCCGATTGCTTTACCTGTTGTTCTTACCCGGCTGGGCTGGTCTTGCCTACTCCATTTATCTGGGAAATCAGCTAGTCGGTAGTTACCTGGCAACACGCTTCAACCCCAGCTCCATCGATGTTATTTCCGAGCTGATCAACAATTTGTATGCCGATCAACGTTCCTACTTGCTGTGGTCACTGGCTTTTTTTGCCATCTGGCTCACCGGGTACACCCTGGCCTGGATATTTCTCACAAAGCTGCGTGCAGGAGACAAGCAATGAAAATACTGCCCTGGACACTTCTGGGCCTCGGCCTTTTGAACTCACATGCCCAAGCCGACTGTTACTGCTTGTCCTACCCCTTCGAACCAGCCCCGCCCTGCTATATGGAGTGCACCAAAAACATCGTTGATAACAACGGCAAGGACGTCGACAAAATCCAGAACTTACCGACCGGGGTGCGCAGCAATCTGCAGATCCTGATCGAAAGAAAACAAAGCGCTCAAGCGATCAACTTTAACGCCATCACCAATGAGTACAACCTGGGAAAAGTAGCGTCCAAAGTGCAAAGACAAGAAAGCCTGGAAATTCAGAAACCAACTGGTACGCAGTTTGATCGTCAACGAACACAGCAAATCTACCGCGCGCCAACTGGCCCAGCAGAAGGCATGTAAGCGACTTTGTTCATGCAGACACAATTGAACGCTAAGCTTGTCCCCATGGACGACTCAGATTACCTGCGCCTGCTTACCATTCAGGCCGAACAAGCCAATGCGTTTCTCTCCAATGCCCGCAAGTGGGAACGCGAGCGTTGGGTTTGCCAGCGCCTGTTGCAAGGCTTGAACATTCCTTACCGTAGCGAGGACTTCACCCCCGCCGGGCAAGAGCCGCCTGACGTATTGTTTCGCGATGCGGCCTTTGAGGTGTTTTTCGTCCTCGACGAAGGCCGCCGCCTTAACGACGAATGGCGCGAAGAGTTGCAGCGGCGACGCAGTGCCTTTTCGTTGAGCCAGTTGGTGCGCCGCGAGGCCCGGCCACGGCGGATCAGCGCTCAGGAATTGTTACAGCGTTTGGCGCCGACCTTGCGCAAGAAGTCCCATAACTATCAGGAACGCGGCCTTGACCTGAGCGAGTTGGATATCATCGCCTTCGCCAGCCTCAAGCGCGAAGTGCTCGATCTGAACAGCCACTTTCCACCGCCCACCGAATACCTGCGCCAGGGCTGGCGTTCGCTTTCGCTAGTGGGGCCAACCTTCGCCAGGGTGCTGTTCGCCCACCCCGATGCACCCGACTTTCTGCGCAGCAACCTGGGGCGCAGCATTGTTTTCGATGTTGGAATCAGCCTCTGAGCTGGCCCCCTGCCAACGCGTAATGGCATAAATTGCCCGGCGGTGATACAAAGCGCAATCATTCGTCATCACGACCGTGCGTGACTGCACGATGGGGCTTGCGTAAACAACTACAGTGAACCCTGTAGCGTCCCTTCAGTCACAAGCGTCTACCTGACGAGGCCCTCATGACCAGCCGCCTGAATCCCGAAGACCAACGTCGTGTCGATCAATACCTGCAAGCACCCCAACATCAAGTCGAGCGCAAGCCTTTTCGGCCGTGGCTGCTCCTTTGGATGGTGGTGCTCGTGACCGTTGGCCTGGGCCTGTTGAGCCGCCTCCTGAGTAACCTGGTGCTATGAGCTGCCTAGCGCTCGCCCAAACCGCCCGCCCTGAGCGGCCGATGACTCACGACCAGAATTCCGTAAACCTTATGAGATATCTCCATGACTCACCGTATCGTGATTGTCGGCGGCGGCGCTGGCGGCCTGGAACTGGCGACCCGCCTGGGTAAAACCCTGGGCAAAAAAGGCAGCGCCAGCATCACCCTGGTCGATGCCAACCTGACTCACATCTGGAAACCCCTGCTGCACGAAGTGGCCGCAGGCTCGCTGAACTCCTCGGAAGACGAACTGAACTACGTGGCTCAGGCCAAGTGGAATCACTTCCAGTTCCAACTCGGCCGCATGAGTGGCCTGGACCGCGAGGGCAAACAGATCCAGCTGGCCGCTACCCTCGATGAAGAGGGCCGCGAGCTGCTGCCTGCGCGCACGCTGGGCTACGACACGCTGGTGATTGCTGTAGGCAGTAACACCAACGATTTCGGCACCCTCGGCGCGGCCCAGCACTGCCTGTTCCTCGATACCCGCAAGCAGGCAGAGCGCTTCCATCAGCAACTGCTCAACCACTACCTGCGCGCCCATGCCGGAGATCAGGCCAACGAAACCATCAGCGTGGCGATTGTCGGTGCCGGTGCCACGGGCGTGGAACTGGCTGCCGAACTGCACCACGCCGCGCACGAACTGGCCGCCTATGGCCTGGATCGCATCCAGCCCAAGGACATGCACATTACCCTGATCGAAGCAGGCCCGCGGGTGCTGCCGGCGCTGCCTGAGCGCATCAGCGTGCCGGTGCACCAGACCCTGGAAAAACTCGGCGTTACGGTGATGACCAATGCCTCGGTCAGTGAAGTGACGGCAACCGAGCTGAAAACCAGCAATGGCGATGTGATCCCGGCGAGCCTCAAAGTCTGGGCGGCGGGTATTCGTGCACCAGGCTTCCTCAAGGACATCGATGGCCTGGAAACCAACCGGATCAATCAGTTGGTGGTGCGCCCTACCCTGCAGACCACCCTGGATGACGATATCTTTGCCTTTGGCGACTGCGCCGCTTGCCCGCAGCCGGGTAGCGACCGCAACGTGCCGCCACGGGCCCAGGCGGCTCACCAGCAGGCCTCGATGCTGGCCAAGTCGTTGAAGGCGCGCCTGGAGGGCAAGCCGTTGCCAACCTACGCCTACCGCGACTACGGCTCGCTGGTATCGCTGTCGCGGTTCTCGGCGGTGGGTAACCTGATGGGCAACCTGACCGGTAGCGTGATGCTTGAAGGCTGGTTGGCGCGGATGTTCTACGTGTCGCTGTACCGCATGCACCAGATGGCGCTATATGGCACGTTCCGTACGTTGATGTTGATGCTGGGTAGCCGGATTGGTCGCGGTACCGAACCACGCCTGAAGCTGCACTAACGCCTACACACCGGTAGGAGCGGGCTTGCCCCGCGATCGCGGTTTGCCTGACACACCGCGTTCGCGGGGCAAGCCCGCTCCTACAGCGGAGGTAATGCAGAAACGAAAAAAGGGCACCTTTTGCAAGGTGCCCTTTTTTCTGAATATGGTCGGGGTGAGGGGATTCGAACTCCTGACATCCTGCTCCCAAAGCAGGCGCGCTACCGGACTGCGCTACACCCCGGTAAAAAAAAAGCACCCGTTACGGCGCCTTTTTTTCGTTGACCAGCCGCTAATGGCGAACTGATCTTTTAAGATCCAAATCCAGCGAACCGGACTCGAAAATGGTGGGTCGTGTAGGATTCGAACCTACGACCAATTGGTTAAAAGCCAACTGCTCTACCAACTGAGCTAACGACCCAAATATGGTCGGGGTGAGGGGATTCGAACTCCTGACATCCTGCTCCCAAAGCAGGCGCGCTACCGGACTGCGCTACACCCCGAAATTGGCTCCGCGACCTGGACTCGAACCAGGGACCCAATGATTAACAGTCATTTGCTCTACCGACTGAGCTATCGCGGAACTACAAACTTCGTTACAGCAATTTCGAAAACTGTATCTCTACCGCTTCGAACTCTTCGACCTTGTGCATCGCTGCGTTCATGTCTCTGAGGCGCGCTATTCTACAACCTTCAAAACCCTTGTCAACCCCTAATTTGCATTCAACTTACTGATTTGCAACTTTTTTTCAGATTCCCGATTTTGCTGGGAAGCTGCGGGGTGACATACAGCGGGGCGCACTTTACAAGCACTGGAGAAAAAATGCAAAGAAAAAAAAGGCCTCGAATATCGAGGCCTTGATTTAACCCTATGAAAGGTCAGGCGAAGACGATTTCCTCGCCCTCGACCTTGGCAGTAATTACTGTGCCCGGCAAGAACTTGCCCGCCAGAATCAGCTGCGCCAACGGGTTTTCGATCCAGCGCTGAATTGCCCGTTTCAGTGGCCGTGCGCCGTAGACCGGGTCGTAGCCAACCGCAATCAGTTTATCCAGCGCCTCGTCGCTCAGCTCCAGGCTCAGGTCGCGCTCAGCCAGACGGCTACGCAGACGGCCCAACTGGATCTTGGTGATGCCGGCAATCTGATCGCGTCCCAGCGGCTCGAACACCACGACTTCATCGATACGGTTGATGAACTCGGGGCGGAAATGCGAGCCCACTGCGTCCATCACTGCCGCCCGTTGCGCTTCACGATCACCCACCAGGTCCTGGATCTGTGCCGACCCCAGGTTGGAGGTCATCACGATCACGGTATTGCGGAAGTCCACCGTGCGTCCGTGGCTGTCGGTCAGGCGACCGTCTTCCAGTACCTGCAGCAGCACGTTGAAGACATCCGGGTGCGCCTTCTCGACTTCATCGAGCAGCACTACAGCATAAGGCTTACGGCGTACCGCTTCAGTCAGGTAACCGCCCTCTTCATAGCCGACATAGCCTGGTGGAGCACCGATCAGCCGTGCCACGGAATGTTTCTCCATGAACTCGGACATGTCGATACGCACCATCGCCTCTTCGGTGTCGAACAGGAACTCGGCCAGGGCTTTGCACAGCTCGGTTTTACCCACCCCGGTCGGGCCGAGGAACAGGAACGAGCCGCTAGGCCGGTTCGGGTCCGACAACCCAGCGCGCGAACGGCGTACGGCGTTGGAGACCGCGACAACGGCTTCTTCCTGACCAATCACGCGCTCGTGCAGCAGGCTTTCCATTTTCAGCAGTTTTTCCCGCTCGCCTTCCAGCATCTTGGCCACAGGAATACCGGTCCATTTGGACACGACTTCGGCAATCTCTTCTTCCGTCACCTTGTTGCGCAGCAACTGGTTCTCGGCCTTGCCGTGCTGGTCAACCATCTGCAGGCTGCGCTCCAGATCCGGGATCACCCCGTACTGCAGCTCGGCCATGCGGCTGAGGTCGCCTTTACGTCGTGCGGTTTCCAGCTCCTGGCGGGCCTGTTCGATTTTCTGCTGGATCTGTGCCGAACCCTGTACTTCGGCTTTTTCCGAGGTCCAGACTTCTTCCAGATCAGCGTACTCACGCTCCAGCCGGGCAATTTCTTCGGTGAGCTTCTCCAGACGCTTGAGCGCCGCTTCGTCGTCTTCTTTCTTCAGCGCCTGGGATTCAACCTTCAGTTGAATCAGGCGGCGCTCCAGACGGTCGAGCACTTCAGGCTTGGAGTCGATCTCCATACGAATGCGGCTGGCCGCTTCGTCGATCAGGTCGATCGCCTTGTCCGGCAACTGCCGATCAGTGATGTAACGATGGCTGAGCTTGGCCGCGGCGATGATCGCGCCGTCGGTGATCGCCACCTTGTGGTGCACCTCATAACGCTCTTTGAGGCCACGCAGGATGGCAATGGTGTCTTCTTCGCTCGGCTCTTCTACCAGTACTTTCTGGAAGCGTCGCTCAAGGGCGGCATCTTTCTCGATGTACTGACGGTACTCGTTCAGCGTCGTTGCACCGACACAATGCAGCTCACCACGCGCCAGGGCGGGTTTGAGCATGTTGCCGGCATCCATGGAGCCTTCGCCCTTACCGGCGCCGACCATGGTGTGCAGTTCGTCGATGAACAGAATGATCTGCCCTTCCTGCTTGGACAGTTCATTGAGCAGTGCTTTAAGGCGCTCTTCGAACTCACCGCGGAACTTGGCACCGGCAATCAGCGCCCCCATGTCCAGCGACAGCAGACGCTTGCCTTTCAGGCCATCGGGCACTTCACCATTGATGATGCGCTGGGCCAGGCCTTCGGCGATGGCGGTTTTACCCACACCTGGCTCACCGATCAGCACCGGGTTGTTTTTGGTCCGGCGTTGCAACACCTGAATGGTGCGGCGGATTTCGTCGTCACGGCCGATGACTGGGTCAAGCTTGCCGTCTTCGGCACGCTTGGTCAGGTCGACGGTGTACTTGTCCAGGGCCTGACGCGACTCCTCGGCGTTCGGGTCGTTGACAGCTTCGCCACCGCGCAGGTTGCTGATGGCGTTTTCCAGGGCTTTTTTGGTGACACCCTGGCTGAGCAACAATTTGCCCAGTTTGCTGTTCTCGTCCATGGCGGCGAGCAACACCAGTTCGCTGGAGATAAACTGGTCGCCCTTCTGCTGGGCCAGACGGTCTGCCTGGTTGAGCAGACGCGCCAGATCCTGCGACATGTTCACGTCACCGGTCGGGTTCTGGATTTTCGGCAGTTGGTCGAGCTCTTTGCTCAGCGCTTTGCGCAGGCTGTTGACGTCAAAGCCGACCTGCATCAGCAGCGGCTTGATCGAGCCACCTTGCTGATCGATCAAGGCTTGCAACAGGTGCGCAGGCTCGATGGCGGGATGGTCCATACCAACGGCCAGGGATTGGGAATCGGATAAAGCTAACTGTAGCTTGCTGGTCAAACGGTCTATTCGCATAAGTTACCTTCCTTTATGGGCAGGCCGGAGCGATGGACACACCTGATGAAGATAAACCTGCCAGAGATACCCCATTAGATAAGGGTGATTCTGGAGGATTCAAGCTTAGCGGGGTTGATTCAGGTCAGCGTGGCGCCAGCCAGATCAATGAGGCGAAGCGCCCGCCTTGCGGGGTGCGCCGGTAAGAATAGAAGCGTGGGTCGCTGACGGTGCAGAAACCACCGCCATACACGGCCTGTACGCCGCGTGCAGCGAGGCGCAGGCGCGCCAGCTTATAGATGTCGGCCATCAGCTTATCGGCACGTACACCGGGGACGAAGGCTTGGGCAGTTTCCGGATGAACGGTCGTGAACGCATCGCGCACCTCCAGCCCAACCTCGAAGGCTTGCGGGCCAATTGCCGGGCCCAGCCATACCAATACCTCTTCCGGCGGCACAGCCAAACGGTCGAGGGTGGCTTCGATTACGCCGTTGGCCAAGCCGCGCCAGCCAGCATGAGCCGCCGCAACGCGAGTGCCGGCACGGTCGCAAAACAGCAATGGCAGGCAATCAGCGGTCATCACCGTACAGGCGATACCGGGCGTGGCGGTCCAACTGGCGTCGGCTTCGGCGATAACCGCCGGGTTGGCATCGGCCACTACCACACCATGCACCTGCTTGAGCCAGGCGGGCTGGATGTTGAACTCGGCTGTCAGGCGGCGGCGGTTCTCGGCGACCGCAGCGGGCTCATCACCCACGTGGTCACCAAGGTTGAAGCTTTCATAGGGCGGCAGGCTGACCCCGCCCTCTCGGGTGGTGACGCACGCGCGCACCGAGGCTGGCGCAGGCCAGTCCGGGGTCAGCAGCGCATGCGTCAGCTCACTCATCCGACGAACGCCTCACGGTCTTGCTTGAGCAGCGACAGCAGCCAGACAAAATCGTCCGGCAGCGACGACTCCCAGCCCATGCGCTCGCCGGTCACTGGGTGATCCAGCTCCAGGAAACGCGCATGCAGGGCCTGACGCGGGAAGGTCTTGAGCGCTTCGACCATGGTCTGGCTGGCTGCCGGTGGAATACGGAAGCGACCACCGTAGACCGGATCGCCGACCAGCGGGAAGTTCACATGGGCCATGTGCACGCGAATCTGGTGGGTACGCCCGGTTTCCAGCTTGACCCGCACATGCGTGTGCGAACGGAAACGCTCCAGCACGCGGTAGTGGCTGACCGCTGGCTTACCGCCCTCGGTGACCGCCATGCGCTGGCGCTGGCCACCGTGACGACCGATCGGCGCGTTGATCTTGCCGCCTGCCGTGACCACACCGATCACGATGCATTCATAGATGCGGCTGACGCTGCGGCTCTGCAACTGGGCAACCAGCTGGGTTTGCGCCTGGATGGTCTTGGCCACCACCATCAGACCAGTGGTGTCTTTGTCCAGCCGATGGACGATACCGGCACGCGGTACGTTGATGATGTCCGGCACGTGGTGCAGCAAGGCGTTGAGCAGGGTACCGTCGGCGTGACCGGCAGCCGGGTGCACGACAAGCCCGGCCGGCTTGTTGATCACCAGGATGTGGTCGTCTTCGTAGACGATATCCAGTTCGATATCCTGGGCCACCCACTCGCCCTGGGCTTCCTGCTCGGCCTCAAGGGCCAGCAGCGAGCCGCCATGGACGATATCGCGTGGACGCAGGACCGCGCCATCGACCGTCAGGCGCCCCTCCTTGATCCAGGTGGAAAGGCGCGAGCGCGAGTGCTCAGCGAACAATTGGGCGGCGACTTGGTCGAGGCGTTGCCCGCCCAATTCGGACGGCACCTCTGCGCTAAGTTGAATGATCTCGGACATGCTCGAATCAGCGGGCGGCACAGCCTTTGGTTTCGGCTGCACGCTTGTGGTTAAATACGACGTCTTTTGCCCCGCAAGTTTCATCGGGGTGCTCATCATAACAGGACGGCCACGCCCAAGACAGCGGCCGTCATAGGGACGCAAGCCGCCATGCAAGTGAAACACCTGCTGCTGATCGCCATCCTCGGACTGACCGCTGCTTGTTCTTCGAAGGAAGTCGTCGACGAAAACCTGAGCGAAGCCGAGCTGTACCAGCAGGCGCAGGCCGATCTGGACAACCATAGCTATACCAGCGCCACCAGCAAGCTCAAAGCGCTGGAATCGCGCTATCCGTTTGGTCGCTATGCCGATCAGGCACAGCTTGAGCTGATCTACGCGAACTACAAGAACGCCGAACCTGAAGCCGCCAAGTCGGCCGCCGAGCGTTTCATTCGTTTGCACCCTCAGCACCCGAACGTCGACTACGCCTACTACCTCAAGGGCTTGACCTCTTTCGACCAGGACCGTGGCCTGCTGGCGCGTTTCCTGCCGCTGGACATGACCAAGCGTGACCCGGGCGCTGCCCGCGACTCGTACAACGAGTTCGCCCAGCTGACCAGCCGCTTCCCTAACAGCCGTTACTCGCCAGACGCCAAACAGCGCATGATCTACCTGCGCAACCTGTTGGCGTCCTACGAGATCCACGTTGCCGACTATTACCTGAGCCGTCAGGCCTATGTCGCTGCGGCTAACCGTGGCCGTTATGTGGTAGAGAACTTCCAGGAAACCCCATCGGTCGGCGACGGCCTGGCGGTGATGACCGAGGCCTACATGCGCCTGCACCTGGACGAACTGGCGGCTACCAGCCTGGAAACCCTGAAACTCAACTACCCGGATCACCCGAGCCTGGTCGATGGTCAGTTCCAGCCTAAGCAGGATGAAGCCGACAACCGTTCGTGGCTGTCCAAGGCCACCCTGGGCCTGATCGAAACCGAAACGCCGCTGCCGCCGGGCGAAACCCGCGCCAACCAGGACGTGATCAAGCAGTACGAAGACGCCAAGGAAGCGATTCCGGCCGAACTACTGCCTAAAGACGGTGATGCCGTCGAAGAAGAGGAACACGAAGCGGAAGGCAACAACGACGACCGCTCCTGGTTCAGCTACATGACCTTTGGCGTGTTCGACTGATTACAACTGCAACAGATAAAGGGAGGCCCAGGCCTCCCTTTTTTTATGCCTGAGCCCTAGAATTGGAGCTCTACACTGACAAAGCTGGACACCATGGTTCGCCTACTTTTCTGGATCGCCCTGATTGCCGCTGCTTTCTGGCTGTGGCGCAAGTTCAAGGCCAGCAACGCAGCCTCCCCCGATAACAGCCTGGAAGACCCGTTGAAGATGGTGCGTTGCGCCCATTGCGGCGTGCACCTGCCCAATGACCGCGCCCTGCACCGGGGTAGCCAGTGGTATTGCAGCCAGGCGCACCTGGAACAAGGGCCTGGCGACAAACGCTGAGCGCTGGTTGGAGCGGGCTTGCCCCGCGATGCGATGTGACAGACAGATCGCAATCGCGGGGCAAGCCCGCTCCTACAGGCGTATCTATGCCTTCTCGAGTCGGCCTGCTGGCGCGTAGGGCTGCGGGTCGATGATTGGCTCTCGGCCCAGCAACAGGTCGGCAAACAACTGGCAGGAGGCCGGCGCCAGCACCAGGCCGTTGCGATAGTGCCCGCAGTTCAGCCACAAGCCTTGCCAGCCCGGCACTTCGCCGATGTACGGAATACCTTCAGGCGAGCCGGGGCGCAAACCAGCCCAATGCCCAACCGGCGTGGCGTTAGCCAGGGCCGGAAGCAGTTCGATGGCCGAAGCCTTGAGGCTCTCCAGCGCCTCTGCAGTCGGGGTTTTGTCGTAGCCGGCATGTTCCAGGGTACTGCCCACCAAAATATGCCCGTCACGCCGCGGGATGGCGTAACGCCCTTTGGCCAGCACCATGCTCGGCAGGAAATCTTCCGCGCACTTATACAGAATCATCTGCCCTTTCACCGGCTCAACCGGCAACTCCAGGCCCAGTGGACGCAGCAGGTCACCACTCCAGGCGCCAGCCGTCAGCACTACGTGGTCACCTTCAATGACCCCATCAGTGGTTTCGACACCGGTAATTCGCTCGCCCTGACGGCTGAAGCCGCTAATCTCACAGTGTTCGCGAATACTGACGTTCGGCATTACCTGCAAGGCTGCCTTGAGCGATTTGACCAAGCGCGGGTTACGCACATTGGCCACGCCCGCCATGTAGATGGCCCGCTGGAAGCCTGGGCCGATCACCGGCACGGCGTCATAAGCGGCAGCGATATCCACTGCGCTCAGTGGGCGCCCTTCCCGCTCGGCCCAGGCCAGGGCCTCGGCCTCATCGTCCAGATCCAGCCAGTACAGGCCGGTGGTATGCACTTCGGGGTCAACGCCGGTGCTGGCAAAAAGACGCTCACCCAGCTGTGGATAAAAGTCCTGCGACCAGTGCGCCAGCGCAGTCACCGCCGGGCTATAGCGCCAAGGATAGAGCGGTGAAACGATGCCGCCGCCAGCCCAGGACGACTCCTGCCCCAGCTCACCGCGATCACACAGCACCACCTGCTCGACCTCGGCGGCCAGGTTAAACGCCGTCAGCAGGCCGATTACGCCACCGCCGACTATTACTACTTGCTTGGTCATCTATCGATCCAACTTCTAAAGTAAATCGCGAAAGGCTTCAGCCACCCCAGCAACCATCAGTGAAATCCCCGGGACTGCCGGGATTGCCGCGCACGCCCGCCTGGTCAAGCGCATAGTCACCACAGACGTCGGCCATCATCAGGCCACCGGGCAGGCGTCGTGCCAACAGGGTGAATGACGTCGTGTCGCGCACCGCCTGCAAGCGGTAATGAGCGGTGCCAGCGGTCAAAGGCAACACCAGTTCGTCCGTGTCGCTGTACTGGCCCGCACGCGTGTAGTGGCGTTCAAGTTGCTGGGCAGTGGTTAGCAGCACACCAACGACTTCTGTGCGCGCCGCTTTTCGGACCTGGTCGCGGTAACTGGGGAAAGCAATGCTCGCCAGAATGCCGACCACAGCGATGACAATCAACAGTTCGATCAGGCTCAATCCTTTCTGCTTCTTCATGAGTTCAATCCTCAGTACCGCTGTCGCCAGAGAATACGCCGCGCCGGTGCTGGTTGTGGCCCAACCGGCTGGGCAAGCACACTCTCCAAGACACTACGGCCGGTGCCGCTTCGCCCGACCACAGTGACGCGATAGAGATTGACCTCCTGCCCCTGCGGCATATTTCTGGCCTGGCTGCTCTGCCCCAAAGGCTGAATGAGATAAAAGCCGCTGTCAGTTGCCTGCCAAAGCAAACCGGAACTGGCCCCTTTGCCTGAATAGACACCGCTGTGGATAACGAACCCGGCTTCCGGCGGCGGCAGGCAAAACCCGCAGCGCGGTAAACCCTGAACCGGCGCTTTCGCCTCTACCTGCTGTAGCAACTGCTGCGCCTGCTCGAACGCCTGCAGGCTGCTCAGCAGGTTACGCGTCATGCGTTCCTGCTGGGTCGCACTGCCCATCGCTGACATCCCCAGCAGCCCCAGCAACAGGACCAAGGTCAGGCTCACCAGCAATACCAGGCCGCGCTGCAAACCCCTGGCGCACAGCGTCATGAGCCAAATACCGGGTTACCCAGAGCGATGCTCATTCGGTAAGTCTGTGGCCTGACCCGTTGCTGCGGGTCGATCATGGTCAATTCCAGGCGCACAGCGGCGATGGCCAGATTGCTGTCCCTGAGCAGCTCGATCTGTAGATCACCAACGCCCTCGACCAATACACCATTGGCCGCAGCGCTACGCAGATGCAGTTCATTGGCGACCAGGCGATAGTGCTGGCGGCGCAGGGGCACGGCAAACTGTCCCGGTCCAGGCGCCATCACACCAGCATGCACGCTGGCCTGCGTCTGGCAATCGGTCACCAGGGTCCAGTCAGGTTCGCCAGTGGTGTGGGCGACATCGGCACTGATCAGGCTTAAGCGCTGTAAACGCCCATCCACACCACGCATTAGCCGCAGCGGCTGCGCAAAGGCCTCGCGAGCCGAGGGATCGTGAAAAACCATGGCATCGTCGCGCAAGCAGCCGAACATTGCGCTCATGCGAATGCTCTGGGCCAGGCGCTGCAAGGCCTGACGGGCATCCTCCTGCATATGTGCCGAGGCTGCTTGTGCCTGCCAGGACTGACTCGCTGCAAC
The DNA here is from genome assembly GCF_052147955.1 of Pseudomonas sp. NUPR-001. Lineage (NCBI taxonomy): Bacteria > Pseudomonadati > Pseudomonadota > Gammaproteobacteria > Pseudomonadales > Pseudomonadaceae > Pseudomonas > Pseudomonas sp. NUPR-001. The sequence continues at coordinate 921,050 of NZ_CP197353.1, read as the reverse complement.
AAACAGGCGGGTGGCACCCAGTAACAACAGCAACCCCAGGCTCAGGGCCAGCAGCACCTCCAGCAGGCTGAAACCCATTTGTCTGCTCATGGCCGCTGCGCCTCATCGTTCAGCGCTGCGCCAGCACGGTTCAGCTCAAGCGTGCCGTATTCAACATAAGCCGACTGAGTGGTGTGCAACGCGCTTTCAGTCGTCTGCAGTGCCCTTACTTGCAAGCCAGCGGCCGCAAACAGTCCCAACCCCAGCACCGTCATTGCCACCAACACTTCAATCAACGTCATACCTTGTTGTTGCCCGCCATCCATGGCCAACCTCCCGCGACTTTTCAACAACCCTTTGCCAATCCGGCTGACTGGACGCCAGCGTCACGCGCTTCGAATCTATAGCGAAGCACTTCCAGGGAGGAATGCACGGTGAAGCAACAGGGCGTAACACTGATCCAGCTATTGCTCGCTTTGGCCCTGCTGGGGCTGCTGACACAGCTGGGTATTCCGGCCTACAACAACATGAGTGCCGGGCTACAGCGGCAGGCTGTGGCCAATGATCTGGCGCAGGCACTGCGTAGCGCGCGCAGCGAAGCACTGGCGCGCAATAGCACAGTGCGCCTGGAGGCACTGGAATCAGATTGGAGCAAAGGCTGGAGGATGCTGCTGGATGAGCACGACAGCGCGGAACTATTGCTTGAACGGCGCAACAACGGAAGAACGGTGATCGTTGGCAATCGACCGGTGGCCCGCCAAGTACGCTTCAGTGGCCTGGGTGTAGCGGTGCTGGAATCGGGTGGGTTTCAGGCCGGGACGTTGTATGTTTGCCAACGTCCCGAAGCACTGAGTCAGTACCGGGTGGTGCTGTCACGCAGCGGACGGGTCAGCCTGCGTGACGACTTGATCGAACAGCCGCTGTGCGCGGCTGCCGGGTCAGGTCAGTGAACGAACGCGCAATTCCTTGGGCATTGAGAAGGTGATGTTCTCTTCACGGCCATCGAGCTCTTCAGCGCCGGTAGCACCCCAGGCTCTGAGCTGCTCGATCACCCCGCGCACCAACACTTCCGGTGCCGAAGCACCTGCGGTGATACCGATGCGCTCGACACCGTCGAACCAGCTTTTCTGCAGGTCTTCGGCACCGTCGATCAGGTAGGCAGGGGTCGACATGCGCTCGGCCAGTTCGCGCAGGCGGTTGGAGTTGGAGCTGTTTGGGCTGCCGACAACCAGGACCACATCGCACTCGTTGGCCAATTGCTTGACCGCATCCTGACGGTTCTGGGTGGCATAGCAGATGTCATCTTTGCGCGGCCCGCCGATATTCGGGAAGCGCTTACGCAGAGCATCGATGACGCGGCTGGTGTCATCCATCGACAGGGTGGTCTGGGTAACGAACGCCAGTTTGTCCGGGTCATTGACCTGCAGCGTGGCGACATCGTCTTCGTCTTCGACCAGATAGATCGCGCCGCCATTGCTGGCGTCGTACTGACCCATGGTGCCTTCGACTTCCGGGTGGCCTTCGTGGCCGATCAGGATGCATTCGCGACCGTCGCGGCTGTAGCGCGCGACTTCGATATGCACCTTGGTCACCAGCGGGCAGGTGGCATCGAAGACCTTCAAGCCACGCCCGGCGGCTTCCTGGCGGACCGCCTGGGAAACGCCGTGGGCGCTGAAGATAACGATGACGTTATCCGGCACCTGATCCAGTTCTTCGACAAAAATGGCACCGCGGGCGCGCAGGTCTTCGACCACGAACTTGTTGTGCACCACTTCGTGACGCACATAGATCGGCGGGCCGAACACTTCCAGGGCGCGGTTGACGATCTCGATCGCCCGATCCACGCCCGCGCAGAAGCCACGGGGGTTGGCGAGTTTGATTTGCATGCTCGGCTCCAGGCTCAAAGCGCCGTGACTTCGAGGATTTGTACCTCGAAGCTCAGGGTCTTGCCGGCCAGTGGATGATTGAAATCGATGGTCACCTGGGCATCGTCAAAGGCCTTGACCACACCGGGCAGCTCGGCATTGGCAGCGTCGTTGAAGATCACCAGCAGACCTTCGGAAAGCTCCATGTCGTTGAACTGCGAGCGTGGCATAACCTGCACGTTTTGCGGATTGGGCTGACCGAAGGCGTTTTCCGGTGCGACGGTGACGGTGCGCTTGTCGCCGGCCTTGAAGCCGAAGATCGCCGCTTCAAAACCAGGCAGCAGGTTACCGTCGCCCACTTTGAACACCGCTGGCGCCTTGTCGAAGGTGCTATCGACGGTATCGCCGTTTTCCAGATGCAGCGCGAAGTGCAATTTGACTTCGGTGTTCTGGCCGATTCGGGTCTCAGTCATGGACGGGTTCTCCGGACTTCTTACTCTTGAACATATCCAGCGCCAGCATCACCGCACCGACGGTAATGGCACTGTCGGCGACGTTGAAGGCCGGGAAATACCAGCGGTTCTGCCAATGGACGAGGATAAAGTCGACCACATGGCCAAGCACAATGCGGTCATACAGGTTACCCAGCGCACCGCCCAGCACCAATGCCAGCGCCACCGCCAGCCAGGTCTCGTTGCGCCCCAGGCGCTTGAGCCAGACCACCAGTACAGCGCTGACCACCAGGGCGATCAGGGCAAACAACCAGCGCTGCCAACCGGAACTGTCGGCCAGGAAGCTGAAGGCTGCACCGGTGTTATAGGCCAGGGTCCAGCTGAAATAGTCAGGAATGACCACGATCTGCTGGTACAGGCTCAGTGTGCTCTCGAAGTAGAACTTGCTGGCCTGGTCAAGGACCAGGACCAGCAGGCTCAGCCAGAGCCAGCCAAGGCGCCCGAAGCGCCCTGCGGCAGGGTTAGGCATAGTGGCGCACCTCGCCTTTACCGCTGATGTTGTCAGCGCAACGGGCGCAGATTTCCGGATGCTCTGGGTTAGCCCCGACGTCAGCCCGGAAGTGCCAGCAACGGCCGCACTTGGCATGACCGGACTTGACCACTTTGAGCTTCAAGCCCGGGACTTCGGTTTCAACGGTATCGGCCGGTGCTTGAACAAACGGCGCAACGCTTGCCGCCGAGGTGATCAGCACGAAGCGCAGCTCATCGCCAAGCTTGGCCAGATCGGCGCTCAGGCCTTCGTCGGCAAACAGCGTGACTTCGGCTTGCAGGTTGCCACCGATGGCCTTGGCCGAACGCTGGTTCTCCAGTTCTTTGTTGACTGCGGTTTTCGCAGCCATGACGCGGTCCCAGTAGGCGCGACCCAGTTCGAAGCCTTCCGGCAGCTCGGTCAGACCCTGGTACCAGGTGTTGAGCATGACCGACTCGTTGCGCTCGCCCGGCAGGTACTGCCACAGCTCGTCAGCGGTGAACGCCAGGATCGGCGCGATCCAGCGCACCAGCGCTTCGCTGATGTGGTACAGCGCGGTCTGGCAGGAACGGCGGGCAACACTGTTGGCACCAGTGGTGTACTGACGGTCCTTGATGATGTCCAGATAGAAGCCACCCAGCTCCTGCACGCAGAAGTTGTGGATCTTCGAGTAGACGTTCCAGAAGCGGTATTCGCCGTAGTGCTCTTCCAGCTCACGCTGCAGCAGCAGGGTACGGTCGACGGCCCAACGGTCCAGCGCCAGCATGTCTTCGGCCGGCAGCAGATCGCGCGCCGGGTCGAAGCCGGACAGGTTGGAGAGCAGGAAGCGCGCAGTGTTGCGGATACGCCGGTAGGCGTCGGCGCTGCGCTGCAAGATCTGCTCGGAAACCGCCATTTCACCGGAGTAGTCGGTGGCCGAAACCCACAGGCGCAGAATGTCGGCGCCGAGGGTGTCGTTGACCTTCTGCGGCTCGATGGTGTTACCCAGCGACTTGGACATTTTGCGGCCGTTTTCGTCAACGGTGAAACCGTGCGTCAGCAGTTCGCGGTACGGCGCATGGTTGTCGATGGCGCAGCCGGTCAGCAGCGAGGAATGGAACCAGCCGCGGTGCTGGTCGGAACCTTCCAGGTACAGGTCGGCACGCGGGCCGGTTTCGTGGCCGATGCTGTGCGAGCCACGCAGTACGTGCCAGTGCGTAGTACCGGAGTCGAACCAGACGTCGAGGGTGTCGGCGATCTTGTCGTACTGAGCGGCTTCTTCACCGATCAGTTCGGCGGCGTCGAGCTTGAACCAGGCTTCGATACCTTCTTTCTCGACGCGCTTGGCCACTTCTTCCATCAGCTCGACGGTGCGCGGGTGCAGCTCGCCGGTTTGCTTGTTGAGGAAGAACGGAATCGGCACACCCCAGTTACGCTGACGCGAGATGCACCAGTCTGGGCGGTTGGCGATCATCGAATGCAGGCGCGCCTGGCCCCAGGCCGGCACGAACTTGGTTTCTTCGATGGCTTTGACCGCACGCTTGCGCAGGGTGTCGCCGTTGTCTGGCTGCTTGTCCATACCGACAAACCACTGCGCGGTAGCGCGGTAGATCAACGGGGTTTTGTGACGCCAGCAGTGCATGTAGCTGTGGCTGATGGTTTCGGTGTGCATCAGCGCACCGACTTCCGAGAGCTTGTCGACGATCGCCGGGTTGGCTTTCCAGATGAACTGGCCGCCAAAGAATTCCAGCGACGGAACGTAGACGCCGTTGCTTTGTACCGGGGTCAGGATCTCGTCATTGACCATGCCATAGCGCTTGCAGGTGACGAAGTCGTCTTCACCGTACGCCGGGGCGGAGTGAACCACACCGGTACCGGCACCCAGCTCTACGTAGTCAGCCAGGTACACCGGCGACAGGCGATCGTAGAACGGATGACGGAAGTTGATCAGCTCCAGGGCCGAACCCGCAGCGGTAGCAACGACCGAACCTTCCAGCGCGTAACGCTTGAGGCAAGACTCGACCAGCTCTTCAGCCAGCACCAGCAGTTTGTCGCCAACATCGACCAGCGCGTATTTGAACTCTGGATGAACGTTCAACGCCTGGTTAGCCGGGATGGTCCACGGGGTGGTGGTCCAGATCACGATCGCCGCCGGCTTGGCCAGCTCAGCCAGGCCGAAGGCGTTGGCCAGTTTGTCCTGGTCGACAACCGGGAAGGCGACGTCGATGGTCTGCGATTTCTTGTCGGCGTATTCAACCTCGGCTTCAGCCAGGGCCGAACCGCAATCGAAACACCAGTTGACCGGCTTGAGGCCCTTGAACACGAATCCGTGCTTGACCATCTCGGCCAGGGCGCGGATTTCGCCGGCCTCGTTGGCAAAGTTCATGGTCTTGTATGGGTTGTCCCAATCACCCAGTACACCCAGGCGGATGAACTCGGTTTTCTGGCCTTCGATCTGCTCGGCGGCGTAGGCGCGGCACAGCTCGCGGGTCTGGTCGGCAGTCAGGTGCTTGCCGTGGGTGACTTCCACCTTGTGCTCGATCGGCAGACCGTGGCAGTCCCAGCCCGGGACGTACGGGGCGTCGAAACCGGAGAGGGTCTTGGAACGGACAATCATGTCCTTGAGAATCTTGTTCAGCGCATGACCGATGTGAATCTTGCCGTTGGCATAAGGCGGGCCGTCGTGCAGCACGAACTTCGGACGATCCTTGCCAATTTCACGCAGCTTCTGGTACAGGCCAATGCTGTCCCAGCGCTGCAGAATCTGCGGTTCGCGCTGTGGCAGGCCGGCCTTCATTGGGAAGGCGGTGTCCGGAAGGTTTAGCGTGGCTTTATAGTCGGTCATTTCAGGCTCTTCGTTAGCGGTTGAGCGTGCCAATGGGCACGTGCGGCGGCGATATCCGCATCGATCGCCGACTTCAGCGCCTCCAGGGAGGCGAAACGCTGCTCGTCGCGCAGCTTGTGGTGGAACTCCACCGTCAGACGCCGGCCATAAAGATCGCCGGCAAAATCCAGGATATGCACTTCCAGGTGGGCACGGCCATCACCGGAAACGGTTGGCCGTACGCCGATGTTGGCGACGCCTGGCCAGGCTTTGCCATCAAGTTCGACGCTGACCAGATAGACGCCGGTCAGCGGCACACGATGGCGCTTGAGTTGTATGTTGGCTGTCGGCGTCCCGAGCTGGCGAGCCAGCTTCTGCCCATGCAGCACGCGGCCGCTGATCTGGTACGGGCGCCCGAGCAGGCGTTCAGCCAGCGCGAAATCAGCCTTGGCCAGGGCATTACGCACCTGTGTGCTGCTGATGCGCAGGCCTTCCTGCTCGACGGTTTGCGCGGCTTCTACGGTGAAGCCCTGGCTCAGCCCGGCTTGCTGGAGAAACTCGAAGTCACCGACCCGATCACAGCCAAAACGGAAATCATCACCGACTTCCAGGTGTTTGACACCCAGACCATCGACCAGAATGGTGTCGACGAACTCGGCGGCGCTGAGTTTGCTCAGGCGCTGATTGAACGCCAGACACAACACCCGGTCTACGCCTTCGGCGGCCAGCAGCGCGACTTTGTCACGCAGGCGGGCCAGGCGGGCCGGCGCGGTGTCCGGAGCAAAGTACTCGCGCGGTTGCGGCTCGAAAATCACCACGCAGCTGGGCACGCCCAGCGCTACCGCACGCTCACGCAGGCGCGCCAGGATTGCCTGGTGGCCACGGTGAACACCGTCGAAGTTGCCAATGGTGGCGACACAGCCCCGGTGCTGGGGGCGTAGGTTGTGAAGGCCTCGAACCAGCTGCATAACGCGCTTCTTGCTCATAAAGTGGTCGATTATAACCACACCCGGGCGCTGGCGACAGGCAGCAGCGTCACCCCGAGGTGTGGAATAGATAAAACCGACGTCTGGCCATGTTCGCGGCTCAATGCAATGCCTTGCGCGCGAAGTCGCGCGGGCGGAAACCGAACACAAACAGACTGCCGAAATAAGTCAGTACACCGGCCAGAATCAGCACGCCCAGGCGCAGGAAACGCTCAAGCATCTGCCCTTCTACCCAGGCCGGCATGTAATGCATCCCTACCAGCAATACCGCCGACATCAACACCACGGCCAGCACCAGCTTGCTCAGGAATTTGCCCCAGCCCGGTTGCGGCTGGAACAGTTGCTGCTGACGCAGCTTCCAGTACAACAGGCCGGCATTCAAGCAGGCGCCGAGGCTGATGGCCAGTGCCAAGCCCGCGTGTTGCAGGTGGGTAATGAACATCAGGTTGAACAGCTGGGTGCAGACCAGGGTAAAGATGGCGATTTTAACCGGAGTACGAATGTTCTGCTGCGCATAGAAGCCAGGTGCCAGCACCTTGACCAGAATGATTGCCAGCAGGCCGACCGAATAGGCGATCAACGCACGCTGGGTCATGGCGGCATCGAATGCCGAGAACTTGCCGTACTGAAACAGCGCCACGGTCAACGGTTCAGCCAGGATCGCCATCGCCAGAGTGCACGGTAGCACCAGCAGGAAACACAGGCGCAGGCCCCAGTCGAGAATCCGCGAGTACTCCTGACGGTCGCGGTTGGCGTAGGTCTTGGCCAGGGTCGGCAGCAAAATGGTGCCAAGGGCTACACCAAGCACCCCGGAAGGCAACTCCATCAGGCGGTCGGCGTAGTACATCCAGGACACCGAACCTGCGACCAGGAACGAGGCAAAGATAGTGTTGATGATCAACGAGATCTGGCTCACCGACACCCCGAGGATGGCCGGCAACATCTGCTTGAGCACCCGCCAGACGCCGGTATCGCGCAGATTCAGGCGCGGCAGTACCAGCATGCCGATTTTTTTCAGGTGCGGCAGTTGGTACAACAGCTGTGCCAGGCCACCTGCCAGCACACCCCAGGCCAACGCCATGATCGGCGGATCGAAGTACGGCGTGAGGAACAGGGTGAAGGCGATCATCGCCACGTTGAGCAAGGTCGGGACAAAGGCGGGTACCGAAAAGCGGTTCCAGGTATTGAGGATCGCCCCGGCCAGCGACGACAGCGAGATCAGCAATATATAAGGAAAGGTCACCCGCAGCAGGTCAGTGGTGAGCTGAAATTTTTCGCTGTTGTCGACAAAGCCCGGCGCCGTGACCCACACCACCCAGGGCGCCGCCAGTATGCCGAGCGCGGTGACCAGTGCCAGCACCAGGGTCAGCAGACCACTGACGTAGGCAACGAAGGTACGCGTCGCTTCCTCGCCCTGCTGAGTTTTGTACTCGGCCAGAATGGGTACGAAAGCCTGGGAAAACGCGCCTTCGGCGAATATCCGGCGCAGCAGGTTGGGCAGTTTGAAGGCAATGAAGAAGGCGTCGGTTGCCACACCGGCACCGAACACCCGCGCCAGGATAGTGTCGCGGACAAAGCCCAATACCCGGGAAATCATGGTGATGGAGCTGACGGCGGCCAGGGATTTCAGAAGATTCATTGAAAGATTTTTACGCCTTAAGATAAAGGGCTGTGCCGGAAAGCGCTCAGTTGTGCGATACTCCGCGCCGCAACGCAAGCAGAGCAAAAACTCCCGAGTTTACAGGTCGTACCGCAGAAGGGAATCACTCCCTTCTCAGGAACAACCACTCAGCGGATCCATGCAAGTGCCCTTGACAACCGATTAACTCATCGGCATGATTCGCGGCCTATTTTGTTTGCTATTTACCAAGTCTTTCGAGGAGCTCGACGGTGGCCAACTCACCTTCCGCCAAAAAACGTGCAAAACAGGCTGAGAAGCGTCGCAGCCACAACGCCAGCCTGCGTTCCATGGTTCGCACCTACATCAAGAATGTAGTTAAAGCCATCGACGCAAAAGACGCCGAAAAAGCGCAAGCTGCTTACATCCTGGCTGTGCCAGTTATCGACCGTATGGCCGATAAAGGCATCATCCACAAGAACAAGGCTGCTCGCCATAAAGGCCGTCTGAATGGCCACATCAAGGCGCTGAAAGAAGCTGCAGCTGCCTAAGCGACACGCTTGTTAAAAAACCGACCCTAGGGTCGGTTTTTTATTGCCTGCGATTTGTCTTCGCGGGGCAAGCCCGCTCCTACAGGAGGAAATCCTGTAGGAGCGGGCTTGCCCCGCGATAGATTACTTACCAATCTGAATCTTCGGCGCCCACTGCAGCCATTCATCTTCAGCCTTATCGAACAAGGCGAACGTCTGCTGCGGCCGAGCCGGATTGCCCATCTTCTCGCCATCTGGCGTCGCGAAGGCAATACCACCCTCGATCAGGGTTTCCAACGACTCGGTACGCACCGTAGCGCCCTTGAACAAGCCAAAGTCAAAGCCGAAGCCACTGCTGTTCCAGAAGCGGCTGCCACCACGCACCAGCGCGGCATAGCGCGGCTCGATCAGGATATGAATGAGCACCCGGTCTGCAGTCTGCCCCAACTCGAATCCAGTGACCTTGCCAACCGGAATCTCGCGATAGGTCACCGGCACACCTGGCTTGATCGACCCACGCCGCGGCGCACTTAGTACCAATGCCAACCCCGGCTCACGCGCCGAGAAGTCTGGCGCCTGCGCCAAGGCGGTGAACACCCGTTGAGGTCCCAGATTCTTCGCTGCAGGCTGTACTTCCAGATACTGCCCGGTCACCAAGGTTTCCAGGTTCGCGGTCTTAACGATACCCAAGGCCGGCTTGACCACCCAGAACTGCGTACCTTCGCGCGCAATACGCTCTGGCACTTCAGTAATACGCGCCTTGAGCACAACTGCCTGCAGGTCATCGGTCAGATCGACCTGCTCGACCTTGCCGACATCAAGGCCTTTGAAGCGCACCGGGGTGCCGACCTTGAGACCGTCCGCACGCTCCACTCGAATGGTTACCGTGGTGCCACTGCGGTTTGCCGACTCCTGGTTTTCATGCAAGCGGAAACTTGGAATACGGCGCTTGAGCGGTACATTCGGGGTTGGCGTATCAAACGCGATACCACCGGCCATCAGACTCTGCAGCGATTCGCTCTTGATCTGGATACCCGACAATCCACCGGTAAGGGTGATACCGCTGGCATTCCAGAAGCGCGTCGAACCGTTTACCAGGTTGGCATACTCCTTCTCGATGTGCACACCGATCAGCAGGCGCTTACTCTTTTTCGAGAACTGGTAGCTCTGCACGGTACCGACCTTGACCTGACGGTAGAGCACTGGACTACCCACCTCCAGCGAACCGAGGTTGTCACTGAACAGCACCAGGTGCAGCCCCGGCGCTTTCAGATCGAGCGGCGGAGCCTTCTCTCGCGCTTCGAACTCGCGCTGCGGAGTGGCACCCTTGTCACCCGGACGGATAGCAATGTAATTACCCTTTACCAAGGCTTCCAAGCCAGTGATCCCGGCCAGGGAGATCGACGGCTTAACCACCCAGAACTGAGTGCCATCCACCAGGTAATCTTCTGCCAGAGGGTCCAGCGTCAATTCAGCTACGGCGCTGGTCAGGTCAGCGTCGACTTTCAGGGTTTTCAGCGAGCCGACCTGGATGCCTTTGTACATCACCGGCGTACGTCCGGCCTGCAGGCCTTCAAAATCGCTCAGTTTGACCTTGACCTTAATACCCGCCTGCGCTGCATCGAAGTCCTCGAACAAGCGGAACGGCAGGCTAGGATCCGTCGGCGGGCTGTCCTTGCGGTGCTCTGGTGTGGCAAAGGCAATACCGCCGGCGACGATGCTGGCCAGCGACTCACTGCGCACTTTCACCCCGGACAGACCGGCGTCGATACTGATGCCGCTGGCGTTCCAGAAGCGCGTGTGTTTGCGCACCAGGTTGCTGTAGGCCGGTTCGATAAAGACTTTGATCTCTACCGTGCCCTGGTCTTCTGCAAGGCGATAGCTCTTCACCCGCCCTACCTGAATCTGTTTATAAAACACCGGACTGTCACGGTTGAGCGAACCTAACCGATCGGCTTTGAGGGTCAGGTGCAAACCAGGCTCGCTATCAGACAGCGGCGGCGCCTCATCCAACGCTTTGAAACGCTTGGTCGGCTCCCCCGTTCCAGGGCTCACGGCAATGTAGTTACCTGACACCAGCGTCTCCAGCCCGGTGATACCGGCCAGACTGACACTCGGTTTCACCAGCCAGAAGCGTGTGCCGGTATTGAGGTGAGGCTCTGCTTCCTTGTTCATCTCGATGGTCGCGATGACACCCGTCTTGCTGCCACTGGCATCAAGTATCAACTCCTTGACCTTACCCACCGACATGCCTTTGAAGACTACTTCGGTCTTGTTGGCAACGATGCCTTCACCGCTTTCAAAGCGAACCTGGATGTTCACGCCTGAGTCTCTGTAGGCCTGCCAGCCGAGCCAGCCCCCTATGACCAGGGCAATCAGGGGCAAAATCCATATAGCCGACCAGTTAGACGCTGGGCGGGTTCTAGCCGTAGGCAAATCACTCATGGTCGTCATCCGACTCCGTGTTATCCCAAATCAGTCGGGGATCGAAAGTTACTGCAGCGAGCATCGTCAAAATCACCACACTGGCGAAGGCGACGGCGCCCAGATTGGCTTCGACACTGGCGATCCTGCCGAAATTCACCACCGCCACCAGGATGGCGATCACGAAGATGTCCAGCATCGACCAGCGTCCGATGAATTCAATGAAGCGGTACATCAAAATCCGTTGCCGGGCAGACAACGGCTGGTGCCGTTGCACCGAGTAGAGCAGCAGCCCGATACCGACCAATTTGAAGGTAGGCACCAGAATACTGGCGATGAACACCACCGCCGCAATGGGCAACATGCCGTGCTTCATCAAGGTGATAACGCCAGACATGATGGTGTCTGGGCTGCCCTGCCCCAGCGCACTGACCGTCATGATCGGTAGCACGTTGGCGGGGATGTACAAAATGGCCGACGTGAGCAGCAGCGCCCAGGTCCGCGTCAGGCTGTTTGGCCGCCGCGCATGTACCTTTGCGCCACAACGGCTGCAGGTCTGCGAGTCAGTTTCTGGCTCCTGGCGATTCAGCTCATGACATTCGCCACAAATCAGAATCCCGGCATCAATCGCACGCATGCAGGTCTTCCCCCGATAAAGCACTCCAGATCTGGTGGGGCGACATCACCACCTCCAGCCATACCTGCACCAGTAACAGGCTGATAAAACAGACCAGACCCAGGCCGAGACTTAGCTCCGCCAGGTCAACCAGCTTGACCATGGCAACCAGCACGCCCATGAAATAAACCTCGAGCATGCCCCAATCACGCAAGTGGTGATAAATCCGATAAAGCAACAAACCGTAACTGCGCCCGATATTCAGGCGAATGCTCAGTAGTACCGCCAACTGACACAACAGCTTGAGCAGAGGAATGGCCATACTGCAGAGAAATACCACCACCGCCACTTCGGTCATACCGGTGTTGTACAAGCCAACCACGCCGGTCCATACAGTGTCGTCTGAACTTTGACCAAGCAGATGCAGTTGCATGATGGGAAGGAAGTTTGCCGGGACGTAGAGCAGCAAGGCGGCTATCACCAATGCCAGGCTGCGCTGGACGACGTTATGCCGATGGGCATAGAGCTCATAGCCGCAGCGTGGGCAGTGTGCTTTTTCATCCAGCTTGAGCACTGGCTTGCGCATCAGCAGGTCACATTCGTGACACCCCACCAGCTGATCCAGGGGTAAGTCGGCAAGCTGATGTGAATCGACAGGGTCGGACATAGCGAACTTCTGAGTTTACATAAGAGCGCTATTCTAACTGATTGATTATTTCTCTGTGTTTCATGACTGAAACATAGCAAGAGCGTTACTAGCGCGGGAAAGACAAAACCCCTACCTGCGTACGCAGATAGGGGTTTCGGAATTTAATCTTGACGATGACCTACTCTCACATGGGGAAACCCCACACTACCATCGGCGATGCATCGTTTCACTGCTGAGTTCGGGATGGGATCAGGTGGTTCCAATGCTCTATGGTCGTCAAGAAATTCTGTTGCCAGAAGGTCTTGTTAGACACTCCAGCGAATTGGGTATGTGACTTTGTGGTTTTGCAAACTTTCGGTGACTTTCGTCTTCACCACCACAATCTGCGTTGCAGATTGCTTGGGTGTTATATGGTCAAGCCTCACGGGCAATTAGTATTGGTTAGCTCAACGCCTCACAGCGCTTACACACCCAACCTATCAACGTCGTAGTCTTCGACGGCCCTTCAGGGAACTCAAGGTTCCAGTGAGATCTCATCTTGAGGCAAGTTTCCCGCTTAGATGCTTTCAGCGGTTATCTCTCCCGAACATAGCTACCCGGCAATGCCACTGGCGTGACAACCGGAACACCAGAGGTTCGTCCACTCCGGTCCTCTCGTACTAGGAGCAGCCCCTCTCAAATCTCAAACGTCCACGGCAGATAGGGACCGAACTGTCTCACGACGTTCTAAACCCAGCTCGCGTACCACTTTAAATGGCGAACAGCCATACCCTTGGGACCGGCTTCAGCCCCAGGATGTGATGAGCCGACATCGAGGTGCCAAACACCGCCGTCGATATGAACTCTTGGGCGGTATCAGCCTGTTATCCCCGGAGTACCTTTTATCCGTTGAGCGATGGCCCTTCCATACAGAACCACCGGATCACTAAGACCTACTTTCGTACCTGCTCGACGTGTCTGTCTCGCAGTCAAGCGCGCTTTTGCCTTTATACTCTACGACCGATTTCCGACCGGTCTGAGCGCACCTTCGTACTCCTCCGTTACTCTTTAGGAGGAGACCGCCCCAGTCAAACTACCCACCATACACTGTCCTCGATCCGGATAACGGACCTGAGTTAGAACCTCAAAGTTGCCAGGGTGGTATTTCAAGGATGGCTCCACGCGAACTGGCGTCCACGCTTCAAAGCCTCCCACCTATCCTACACAAGCAAATTCAAAGTCCAGTGCAAAGCTATAGTAAAGGTTCACGGGGTCTTTCCGTCTAGCCGCGGATACACTGCATCTTCACAGCGATTTCAATTTCACTGAGTCTCGGGTGGAGACAGCGCCGCCATCGTTACGCCATTCGTGCAGGTCGGAACTTACCCGACAAGGAATTTCGCTACCTTAGGACCGTTATAGTTACGGCCGCCGTTTACCGGGGCTTCGATCAAGAGCTTCGCGTTAGCTAACCCCATCAATTAACCTTCCGGCACCGGGCAGGCGTCACACCCTATACGTCCACTTTCGTGTTTGCAGAGTGCTGTGTTTTTAATAAACAGTCGCAGCGGCCTGGTATCTTCGACCGGCATGGGCTTACGGAGCAAGTCCTTCACCCTCACCGGCGCACCTTCTCCCGAAGTTACGGTGCCATTTTGCCTAGTTCCTTCACCCGAGTTCTCTCAAGCGCCTTGGTATTCTCTACCCAACCACCTGTGTCGGTTTGGGGTACGGTTCCTAGTTATCTGAAGCTTAGAAGCTTTTCTTGGAAGCATGGCATCAACCACTTCGTCGCCTAAAGGCAACTCGTCATCAGCTCTCGGCCTTAAGATCCCGGATTTACCTAAGATCTCAGCCTACCACCTTAAACTTGGACAACCAACGCCAAGCTGGCCTAGCCTTCTCCGTCCCTCCATCGCAATAACTAGAAGTACAGGAATATTAACCTGTTTTCCATCGACTACGCTTTTCAGCCTCGCCTTAGGGACCGACTAACCCTGCGTCGATTAACGTTGCGCAGGAAACCTTGGTCTTTCGGCGTGGGAGTTTTTCACTCCCATTGTCGTTACTCATGTCAGCATTCGCACTTCTGATACCTCCAGCAAGCTTCTCAACTCACCTTCACAGGCTTACAGAACGCTCCTCTACCGCGTCACCTAAGTGACACCCGTAGCTTCGGTGCATGGTTTGAGCCCCGTTACATCTTCCGCGCAGGCCGACTCGACTAGTGAGCTATTACGCTTTCTTTAAAGGGTGGCTGCTTCTAAGCCAACCTCCTAGCTGTCTAAGCCTTCCCACATCGTTTCCCACTTAACCATGACTTTGGGACCTTAGCTGACGGTCTGGGTTGTTTCCCTTTTCACGACGGACGTTAGCACCCGCCGTGTGTCTCCCATGCTCGGCACTTGTAGGTATTCGGAGTTTGCATCGGTTTGGTAAGTCGGGATGACCCCCTAGCCGAAACAGTGCTCTACCCCCTACAGTGATACATGAGGCGCTACCTAAATAGCTTTCGAGGAGAACCAGCTATCTCCGAGCTTGATTAGCCTTTCACTCCGATCCACAGGTCATCCGCTAACTTTTCAACGGTAGTCGGTTCGGTCCTCCAGTCAGTGTTACCTAACCTTCAACCTGCCCATGGATAGATCGCCCGGTTTCGGGTCTATACCCAGCGACTAAACGCCCTATTAAGACTCGCTTTCGCTACGCCTCCCCTATTCGGTTAAGCTCGCCACTGAATATAAGTCGCTGACCCATTATACAAAAGGTACGCAGTCACCTAACAAAGTAGGCTCCCACTGCTTGTACGCATACGGTTTCAGGTTCTATTTCACTCCCCTCTCCGGGGTTCTTTTCGCCTTTCCCTCACGGTACTGGTTCACTATCGGTCAGTCAGTAGTATTTAGCCTTGGAGGATGGTCCCCCCATATTCAGACAAAGTTTCTCGTGCTCCGTCCTACTCGATTTCATGACTAAGAGATTTTCGCGTACAGGGCTATCACCCACTATGGCCGCACTTTCCAGAGCGTTCCGCTAATCTCAAAGCCACTTAAGGGCTAGTCCCCGTTCGCTCGCCACTACTAAGGGAATCTCGGTTGATTTCTTTTCCTCAGGGTACTTAGATGTTTCAGTTCCCCTGGTTCGCCTCTTGCACCTATGTATTCAGTACAAGATACTCAGCTTATGCTGAGTGGGTTCCCCCATTCAGAGATCTCCGGATCAAAGTCTGTTTGCCGACTCCCCGAAGCTTATCGCAGGCTACCACGTCTTTCATCGCCTCTGACTGCCAAGGCATCCACCGTATGCGCTTCTTCACTTGACCATATAACCCCAAGCAATCTGGTTATACTGTGAAGACGACATTCGCCGAAAATTCGCAATACTCTTAAAGTCTTAAGAGAAACTCACAAATTTTACCTTAGCCTGAATAAACACCAGTGAAAGTGTCATTCAGTCTATTTCTATCACATACCCAAATTTTTAAAGAACGATTCTGAAAAAGTTCAGAAATCAATATTCGACGCGAATATTCATTTCTAAGCTTTGACACGGTAGCACTACCAAGCGGTAGGGGGTGGTGGAGCCAAGCGGGATCGAACCGCTGACCTCCTGCGTGCAAG
>NZ_CP197353.1:507500-902500 GCF_052147955.1 Pseudomonas sp. NUPR-001 | reverse complement strand
AAGCCCAATGCCCCGACAATAATGTAAGGCCGCTTGCTGAGCTCGACGCCCAACTGCCCCCAGTCCAGGCCCAGCACAAACACCATGTACGACGTCATGTGCAGCACTATATAAGCAAAACACCAAAGCCCCAGCTGCCGGCGCGAGACGATCCACCCCGCCCAGCCAGTCAGGCGCTGAAGCGGCGTCATGCTCAAGGTAATAAGAAGAAAGATCAGCGCCCCCAGCCCCAATCGGTCAACCAGGATTTTGCCGGGGTCCGGCCCCAGCGCATTCATGGCTGCTTCATACAGCCACCACAGTGGCCAGGCACTGGCCAAAATGAAAATACCAAGACGAAACAGTGGATAGCGCATCAATAGTTCTTCCGCAGATCAAGCCCGCTATAAAGCCCTGCCACTTCTTCGGCGTAGCCGTTGAACATCTGGGTAGGGCGCACGTTCGGACTGAACAAGCCACTCGGCAATCGACGCTCTCGCGCCTGGGTCCAGCGCGGGTGATCAACCTCGGGATTGACGTTTGCATAGAAGCCGTACTCTTCCGGCGCTATTGCCTGCCAGGTGGTGCGAGGCTGCTGTTCAACCAGGCTGATACGGACAATCGACTTGATGCTCTTGAAGCCGTACTTCCATGGCACCACCAGGCGTAACGGCGCACCGTTCTGATTCGGTAGCTCTCGCCCATACATGCCCACCGCGAGGATCGCCAAGGGGTTCATCGCCTCATCCATGCGCAAGCCTTCTATATAAGGCCAGTCGATCAGCGCGAAATTGGAGCGCTGCCCCGGCATGGATTTCGGATCTTGCAGCGTTTCGAAGCGGATAAAACGCGCTTTGGCTGTGGGCTCTACCTGCTTGAGCAACGCCGAAATCGGAAAACCAAGCCAGGGAATGACCATCGACCACGCCTCAACACAACGCAGTCGGTAGATTCGTTCCTCCAGCTGGTAGGGTTTCATGAAGTCTTCCAGCGCATAACGCCCGGGTTTGCCCACCTCACCATCAATAACAACCGTCCACGGCTCGGTCTTTAGGCTACCGGCATTGGCGGCCGGATCACCCTTGTCGGTTCCGAACTCGTAGAAGTTGTTGTAGTGAGTGGCATCTTTGAACGGGGTAATCGCCTCCCCCGGTGCAGTGACGGCCTGCCACTGCGTAGCGCCGAGCTTTTCGCTGAACCAGCCAGGCGCCCTGCCCGCCTCGACATTGGCATACCGTGATACTTCTGCCGCCCCCACCAGACGCGGCAATGCTGTAGCGGCCAAGGCAGCCAGTGACCCGCCGAGGACGGCACGGCGTGATACGTAAAGGGATTCGGGGGTAATTTCCGACTCTTTGCAATCGGACGCTTTGGGCAGCTTGATTAGCATAGTGGCTCCGTAGAACTGGAAGACTGATGCACCAGTAGACTACGGAGCCCAAGTGAAATTACATCACTCGATAGTTTTCCGTCGACGGATGCGCAGCAGGTACTGCACCGGGCCGGAAGCCGCATAGCCGAGGAACACCAACAGCAGAATGCGCGGTGGATCACTAAAGACTACTGCGAATACCAGCACCACTGCCAGAATTGCTACGAAGGGTACGCGGCCCTTGAGATCCAGCTCTTTGAAGCTGTTGTACTTGATGTTGCTGACCATCAGCATACCCGCCGCAGCCACCAGCAACGCCACCAGGAACGAAAGCTTCGAGCCCTGGATACCGTAGTCACTGAACGCCCACACGGTACCGGCCACCACACCCGCCGCAGCCGGGCTGGCCAGGCCGATGAAGTAGCGTTTGTCAGCCTTGCCGACCTGGGTGTTGAAGCGCGCCAAACGCAACGCTGCGCCTGCAACATAAATGAAGGCGACCATCCAGCCGACTTTACCCATGTCACCCAAGGCCCAGCCAAACGCCAGCAATGCCGGCGCCACACCGAAGGCAACCATGTCCGACAGCGAGTCGTACTCGGCACCAAAGGCACTTTGCGTGTTGGTCATACGCGCCACACGGCCATCGAGACCGTCGAGCACCATGGCAACAAAAATCGCGATTGCAGCAAAGGCGAAATACTTGCTCGCCTCGCGCGGGTCACCAGCGCTCAGTGCCGCCTGGGCACTCATGGAGTTGATGATGGAATAGAAACCGGCGAACAGGTTCGCGGTGGTGAACAGGTTAGGCAGCAAATAGATGCCGCGATGACGTACCTTGCGTCCTTCGGCGTCATGCCCTTCTTCAACATGCTCATCGATCGGTAGCAGGCTTTCGGCGTCAGAGGCCTTGTTCGGCTCTTCGGGACGTTCGCTCATTGAGATTACCTTGCAACGGAGTGGAAAATTTCGACAGATGTCTGCGACGAGGGTTCGCCGACAGACGATGAAGCTTTATACCAGAAGCTGACCGCCTAAACGAAAAAACGCGGCCGAAGCCGCGTTTTCATCGCATCAAAACAAGATTAGTTCTTGGCTTTGTCGACGATTTTGTTCGCTGCGATCCAAGGCATCATCGAGCGCAGTTGCTCGCCGATTACTTCGATACCGTGAGCGGCGTTGTTACGACGCTTGGCGGTCATCGATGGGTAGCCGGTAGCACCTTCGCTGATGAACATCTTGGCGTATTCGCCGTCCTGAATACGCTTCAGAGCGTTGCGCATAGCCTGACGGGATTCGGCGTTGATAACTTCTGGGCCGGTCACGTACTCGCCGTATTCGGCGTTGTTGGAGATCGAGTAGTTCATGTTGGCGATACCGCCTTCGTACATGAGGTCAACGATCAGCTTCAGTTCGTGCAAGCACTCAAAGTAGGCCATTTCAGGCGCGTAGCCAGCTTCAACCAGGGTTTCGAAGCCCGCTTTGACCAGCTCAACAGTACCGCCACACAGAACGGCTTGCTCGCCGAACAGGTCGGTTTCGGTTTCGTCTTTGAACGTGGTTTCGATGATACCGGTACGGCCGCCACCAACGCCTGCAGCGTAGGACAGCGCAACGTTCTTGGCGTTGCCCGAAGCGTCCTGGTAGATCGCGATCAGGTCAGGAATACCGCCGCCTTTGACGAACTCGGAACGTACAGTGTGACCTGGCGCTTTTGGCGCGATCATGATCACGTCCAGGTCAGCGCGTGGCACAACCTGGTTGTAGTGAATCGCGAAGCCGTGGGAGAAGGCCAGGGTAGCGCCCTTCTTGATGTTCGGCTCGATTTCGTTCTTGTACAGCTGGCCTTGGAACTCGTCCGGGGTCAGGATCATGACCAGGTCGGCAGCAGCAACAGCGGAAGCTACGTCGGCAACTTTCAGGCCGTGAGCTTCGGCTTTGGCAACAGTGGCCGAACCTTTACGCAGACCGACAGTGACATCCACACCGGAGTCTTTCAGGTTGCACGCTTGAGCGTGGCCCTGGGAGCCGTAACCGATGATGGCAACTTTTTTGCCCTGGATGATCGAAAGGTCGCAGTCTTTGTCGTAGAAAACTTTCATGAACATACCCCTGTTATCTCGGCCCGATAGGGCCATCGCTAATTTTTTGAGTTAGATGCTGAGCACTTTGTCGCCACGGGCAATGCCGGTGACGCCACTGCGCACTGTTTCGAGAATGGACGCGGTACCGATGGCCTGAATGAAGCTATCAAGCTTGTCGCTGGCGCCAGTCAGCTGCACGGTGTAGACGCTGCTGCTGACATCGACGATCTGCCCACGATAGATATCGGTGGTGCGTTTGATCTCGGCACGCTGTGCGCCCGTGGCCTTGATCTTGACCAGCATCAGTTCACGTTCGATGTGCGCGCTTTCCGAGAGGTCGACCAGCTTGACGACTTCAACCAGCTTGTTCAGGTTTTTGGTGATCTGCTCGATCACCTCATCATGACCGACCGTGGTCAACGTCAGACGCGACAGGGTCGGGTCTTCGGTCGGCGCTACGGTCAGGCTTTCGATGTTGTAGTTACGCTGCGAGAACAGACCCACCACGCGAGACAAGGCACCGGGTTCGTTTTCCAACAGCAGGGAAATAATGTGCCGCATGATTAGGTACGCTCCGTCTTGCTCAGCCACATGTCGCGCATAGAGCCGTCTTTGATCTGCATCGGGTAGACGTGTTCGCTGTTGTCGACCTGGATGTCGATGAACACCAGGCGGTCTTTCATGGCGAACGCTTCTTCGAGCTTGGGCTTGAGGTCCTTCAGGCTGGTGATGCGAATGCCCACGTGACCATAGGCTTCAGCCAGCTTGACGAAGTCAGGCAGCGATTCCATATAGGAGTGCGAGTGACGGCTGTTGTAAGACATGTCCTGCCACTGGCGAACCATGCCCAATACGCCGTTGTTCAGGTTGACGATCTTGACCGGCAGGTCGTACTGCAGGCAGGTCGACAGCTCCTGAATGTTCATCTGGATGCTGCCCTCGCCGGTAACACAGGCAACGTCCTGGTCCGGGAAGTTCAACTTGACGCCCATGGCCGCCGGGAAACCGAAGCCCATGGTGCCCAGACCACCGGAGTTGATCCAGCGGTTCGGCTTGTTGAAGCGGTAGTACTGCGCCGCGAACATCTGATGCTGACCCACGTCGGAGGTCACGAAGGCATCGCCTTTGGTCACTTCGCAGAGGGTTTCGATTACGGTTTGCGGCTTGATGACGTTACCGTCGCCCTTGTCGTAAGGGAACATGTCGCGATCACCACGCCACTCTTCGATCTGCTTCCACCAGGCGTCCATCGCGGCCTTTTCTGGCTGCTCGCCGATTTCGCGCAAGGTCGCAACCATTTCGGTCAGGACGCTGTCGACTGGGCCGACAATCGGCACATCGGCCTTGATGGTCTTGGAGATCGACGCCGGGTCGATATCGATGTGGATAACTTTGGCGTTCGGGCAGAACTTGGCCGGGCCGTTGACCACGCGGTCGTCAAAGCGTGCACCGACCGCGAAAATCACGTCGGCGTGGTGCATCGCCAGGTTGGCGGTGTAGCTGCCGTGCATACCGAGCATGCCGAGGAACTGGCGGTCGGTACCCGGATAGCCACCCAGGCCCATCAAGGTATTGGTAACTGGCAGGTTGAGCATCTGGGCGATTTCGGTCAGCGCAGCAGAGCCGCCACCGAGGATCACGCCACCGCCGGCATAAACCACCGGACGCTTGGCCGCCAGGAGCATTTCTGCAGCCTTGCGGATCTGCCCCGAGTGACCACGGACAGCCGGGCTGTAAGAGCGCAGCTTGACCTTTTTCGGGTAGACGTATTCGAACTTTTCCGCCGGGTTGGTCATGTCTTTCGGGATATCGACAACGACCGGACCTGGACGGCCCGACTGCGCCAGATAGAAGGCTTTTTTCAGCACTTCCGGAATTTCCGACGCATGTTTGATCATGAAGCTGTGTTTCACGATCGGCCGGGAAATACCGATCATGTCGGTTTCCTGGAAGGCATCGGTGCCGACCATGGTGCTAGGCACCTGACCGGAAAGAATGACCATCGGGATGGAGTCCATGTACGCAGTGGCAATACCGGTAATGGCATTGGTTGCGCCCGGACCGGAAGTTACCAGTACCACGCCGGCTTTGCCGGTGGCACGGGCGTAACCGTCCGCCATATGAGTAGCAGCCTGCTCGTGACGAACCAGGATGTGGTGCACTTCCGGTTCTTTGAACAGGGCATCGTAAACATGAAGGAGAGCACCACCAGGGTACCCGTAGATGTGCTTAACGCCTTCGTCACGCAAAAAGCGGACGACCATCTCAGCGCCAGATAAAAGCTCCACGTTGTTCACCTCTAAAACGCCAGAATACCGCCCACGGTGGACGGGTCTTAATAGGTTTACTGCCAAGCAGAGCATGAGCGACGGAATCGCCGACTACGTCAGCACTGACTGAGCAAGTATTGGGAGCACCCCAAAGTGTTGCGGGGTTTTCCCACCCAGCGCGAGGTAACGCGTTGCGGGGTGTAACAGGTCGGCGCGGGTGTGCGCCTCATGATCTGCTTAGCGGGTCTGCTTCTGGCAGTCCCTCTACAGCGGAATCTGGATTCTTCTTTTTCGGCGCGCGCAAGTCAAGAAAAATTATTGCCAATTTCGCGCAAGGACGAACAACAGCCACCACTATTACCAACGACAGCAGCAGAAAAACAAACATTCCATACAAAAAGAGCCACAATCTGTGGCTCCAAGGGTGAAAAGAGGGAAATTCAGGCAGATGGACTGATCAATTGATCAAATTCTGCTAGTAGCCTGCGTAGCTCGCGGCTTTGCTCCGGACGATCGGCATAAACCGTTTCAGCCATGACCAGGATGCCGGAAGCATTCGGCAGCGCCAGCCCCTTTTCGAGAATCTCTTTCATTTTCGGCAGAAAAATCCACTGCAGCCACTGGTCGAAGTTCATGCTATCGACCGCAAACGGCACGGTGCTCGCCAGCGCTTGCGCGCTAGGGGCTGCGTCGCTCCACCAGCCCTGGGCGTGTAACTCGTGCTCAATCAGCAGCAGGTGATCGGCAATTTCCAGAATGCGCGGGTCCATTACAGGTTGACCTGCGCTTTCTGCCGCGCCAGCGCTGCACCGGCGGAGTCGCCCTGCTTGTCACGGGCCTGGGCAATGATCCCCCACAGGCCTGCTTGCAGGTCTGGGCGGCCGTTGGCGTAAGTCAGGGCGCGGCGGGCCAACTGCTCGGATTGCGCGGCATCACCCTGAGCCAGACGCACCTGGGCCAGGCGGTAAAGCACTTGCGGTTCGCGCGGGGCGATACGCTGGGCACGTTCCAGGCTCGACGACGCACCGTTGTAATCACCGCTGCCCTGCTGTTGCTGGGCCGTGGTCAACAGCGCAAGCACTGGACCGTCGAGCTGTTCATCCGCCGACAAGACGCCGCTGGCTGCACTGCGCGGAATGCCGCTAGGTGCGCTCGGCGTAGTGCTGCTTGGCATGGTGTAGCTGCCAGCGTTGGTCGAACTGCTCTCGAACGGCAGCGAACTGCTTGGGCCCGGCGTGATCGGGCTGGTGCTGATCGGCGCTGGCGCGGTCGAAGCCGGGAAGGTTTGAATCGGCGAAGCGCCTGCCCCTTGCGGCACCATCACAGTGACACCGGAGTCCTGAGGCACTGCTTGAGCCTGACGAGTACCGCTATTGACCTGCTGCGCGCCACGGTTGGCGGTGACCCGCTCGCTGTTGGATACACGCGTGCCCGAGTCGACCACCGGAATCGAGCCGCGCTGCACGCTGGCACAACCGTTGAGCAAAGCTAGAGCCGTCAAGGCAGGAATCCACCACTTGTTCACTTCACACCTCTCGCTTAATGCTTAATTCATCCAGCCCTTGACCCAATCCATAACGGATTCGGCCGGGTCCTGCGTACCGCCACAGGCAGCACCGGCAGGCGGCTCACTGCCGCGAATATACGGCATCTGTACTGCCCCCGGGCAACTGCTGTCAGAGCCCTGCCCGGAGTGCGGGTCAATCCATGCCTGCACCACGTTATCGGGTAGCGGCATGTCCAGCGGCAACGGGTCGGCCTTGCGCATGAAACTGGTCCAGACCTGCAGGGCGCCGGTGGCACCGGTGAACGGTGTTTTGCCGTTGTCATCACGCCCCAGCCAGACCACCGCCAGCAGATCCTGACTGAAGCCTGCAAACCAGCTGTCACGCGAATCGTTACTGGTACCGGTCTTGCCTGCCAGGTTCAACGAACTTGGCAACACACTGTAGACCGAGCGGCCGGTACCCTCGCGCATGACGCGCTGCATAGCGTTCTGCACCAGGTAGATCGCCCCCGGGTCGAAGGTTTGCTGGATCTGGAACGGGTAACGCTTGAGCGGTTCACCCTCTGCAGTCAGCACGCTGCGGATACCGCGCATCGGCGTGTTGAAACCACCATTGGCCAGGGTCTGGTACATGGTTGCGACCTGCATCGGCGACATACCACCAGCGCCCAGCAGCATCGACGGGAACGCTGGCCATTCAACATTCACGCCCAGACGCCCAATGGTTTTGAGCACATTTGGCACCCCCAGTTCCAGGCCTAGCTTGGCCGTCGACAGGTTGTAGGAGTTTGCCAAGCCCTGGTACAGGTAGATCGTGCCGTGGGAACGACGGTCATAGTTCTGCGGCCGCCAGACCTGGCCGTCGCCACCTTTGACCGAGAACGGCTCATCTTGCACCCAACTGGTCAGGGTGTACTGGCTCGGCTTTTCCAAGGCGGTCAGGTAGACAGCAGGTTTAACCAGCGAGCCAATCGGCCGTACGGCATCAATCGCCCGGTTGAACCCGGCAAAGCCCGCCTGGCGGCTGCCGATCAACGCCTGAACCTCACCGGTTTCAGGGTTGGTCACGACCATCGCCGCTTCGACTTCGTCCGCACCTTTGCGACCGGCCAGACGCTTGAAAGTCTCGGACATTGCAGACTCAGACTTCATCTGCAAAATCGGATCGAAGCTGGTGAAAATTCGCAGGCCTTCTTCAGTCAAGTCTTCGTCGCGGTAGTCTTGGCGCAGCTGGCGTTTGACCAGATCAAGGAAACCGGGGAAGGAGCTGTCGGCCAAGCTGCCGCGCTTGGTTACACCCAACGGCATTTTCTTCGCTGCGGCAACCGCTTCGGGAGTGGCTACACCCTGCTCAGCCAGCAGATCCAGCACCAGGTTACGCCGCACGGTGGCGCGCTCTGGGTAACGGCGCGGGTTGTAGTAAGAAGGCCCCTTGACCATCCCCACCAGCAGCGCCACTTGATGCAGTTTCAATTCAGACAGCGGCTGACTGAAGAAGAACTGGCTGGCCAGGCCAAAGCCGTGCACCGCACGCTGGCCGTCCTGACCGACGAACACTTCGTTCAGGTACGCTTCGAGGATCTCGCGCTTGTCGTAGTGCAGTTCCAGCAGCAACGCCATCATCGCTTCGGTCAGCTTGCGGCTGAGGCTGCGCTCGTTGGTCAGGTAGAAGTTCTTCACCAACTGCTGCGTCAGGGTACTGCCGCCCTGGCGCATCGCCCCCGAAGAGGTATTGACCCAGACAGCACGGGCAATCGACTTCGGTGACACCCCGAAGTGGCTATAGAAGTCGCGGTCTTCCACAGCGACCAGGGTTTCCAGCAAATACGGCGGCACCTGATCGAGCTTGATCAGGATGCGGTCTTCAAGGTTTTTCGGGTACAAACCACCGATCAACAGCGGCTCCAGGCGAACCACGTCGAGCTTGGAACCATTGAGGCCACTCAAGCCCGCTACATAGTCGCCAGAGAAACGCACACGCACCGCTTGCGCCTGCTCCATGCCCTCATAGAACTGGAAGCCACGGGTGTTGAGCTCGACGGTGTTGCCATTGACGGCAGCCGCGCCCGGGCCGTTGGCAACGCTCTCACGGCGATAGCCCAAGGCATCGAGCTCGATGAGGAAGTCGCTCTTGCTCAGTTTCTGTCCGACGAACAGCTCCAGCGGCCGGGCATAGACCTTGGCCGGGATGGTCCAGCGCTTGCCGGAGAACTTCTCCTGGACCACAGCGTCGAGGTAAATGGCGAAGCCTGCCAGCACCACAAGGCCAACCAGGCTGAGCTTGATGGCCCAGCCCAGCCAGGCGCGAGAGCGGCCAGACGGGCGTTTTTTCGGGGTACGGGGGGATCGGGTACGAGTCATGGCGGCGGATTATACGCACTTTATCGATCATCGACAGGCGCCCTCCGGCGGTTTGCACCAGCCACGCTTGCCGCCATAATGGCCGACTCGAAATCACCAAGACCCAGAAGGATCGCCCGTGAGCCAAGCCTTGATCACCGCGCTGCAGAACCCCGCCCTGTTCCCTCACCCGGTGAAGGAGTTTCAGCTCATTGAGACCCATATCTCCTGGGTACTGCTGACCGGCGACTACGCCTACAAGATCAAAAAGCCGATGAACTTCGGTTTCCTCGACTTTACCGAGCTGTCCAAGCGCGAGCATTTCTGTAACGAAGAGCTACGCCTGAACCAGCGCCTGACTGAAGGCCTGTACCTGGAAGTGTTGCCGATTACCGGCAGTGCCGAAGCACCACAACTGGGCGGCGAAGGCAGCGCCATCGAATACGCGCTGAAAATGCGCCAATTCCCACAGAATCAGATGCTCAGCACCCTACAGGCCAATGGTGAACTGACCGCCGAGCATATTGACCAGATGGCCCGGCAAATCGCCGAGTTCCATCTGCAGGCCCCGAAAGTCTCGGTGGAGCATCCGCTGGGCACCCCGGACAGCGTCATGGCGCCGGTTGAGCAGAACTTCGAACAGATTCGCCCGTTCCTCACCGAAAAAGCCGACCTGCAACAGCTCGACGCCTTGCAAGCCTGGGCTCGGGACAGCTTCAAGCGTCTGCACAGCCTGCTCGAGGCACGTAAAGCTGAAGGCTTCATTCGCGAGTGCCACGGCGACATCCACCTGGGTAACGCCACTCTGATCGACGGCAACGTGGTGATCTTCGACTGCATCGAGTTCAACGAGCCCTTCCGCCTGACTGACGTGTATGCCGATGCCGCCTTCCTGGCCATGGACCTTGAAGACCGTGGCCTGAAATCGCTGTCGCGGCGCTTCATCAGCCAGTACCTGGAATTGACCGGTGACTACGCCGGCCTGGAGCTGCTGAACTTCTATAAGGCTTACCGCGCCCTGGTACGGGCCAAGGTCGCCCTGTTCAGCATGCCGGGCAATGCCGACGCCGTGCAGCGCGCCACTACCCTGCGCACCTACCGCAACTACGCCAACCTGGCCGAAAGCTACAGCGCCATTCCTTCGCGCTTCCTGGCTATCACCCAGGGTGTTTCTGCCGTAGGTAAAAGCCATGTCGCCATGCGCATGGTCGACGCCCTGGGTGCCATCCGCCTGCGCTCGGACGTAGAGCGCAAGCGCCTGTTCGGTGAGCAAGCAAGCAGCAGCGCTGGCCAGTTGCAAGCCGGCATTTATAGCGATGATGCCAGCCAGGCCACCTATGAGCGTTTGCACCAGTTGGCGCAAACCGTTCTGCGCGCCGGCTTCCCGGTGGTGATTGATGCCACTTACCTCAAGCAGGCCCAACGCCAGGCGGCAGCAGGCGTTGCCAACGAGACCGGGGTGCCCTTCCTGATCCTCGACTGCAATGCACCGTTGGCCGTGATCAGCAGTTGGCTGGCACAGCGTCAGGCCGACAAAAACGATCCTTCCGACGCCACCTTGGAAGTAGTTGAAGCGCAACTGGCCAATCGCGAGCCGCTGAGCAGTGAAGAGCTGCTGCAAAGCAAGCGTGTCGAAACCAACGAAAGTGGCAGCCTCGACGAGTTGGTCAAGCAGATTCGTCAGCGCCTGCCAGGGCTCTGACAACTTAAGGACGTGAAGCAGTCGACACTTCACGCCTGAATCCGGGCGCTCCTCACATGATGGCACTATAGTGCCATCATGAGTCCAACAGGGAGGCGCTCGCATGAATCAGCCACGGCAACTGGACAGCGCACTGTATGCGCTGGTGCATGACGAACAGATCGCCAGCTTCAACCGCGAAAAGCCCAAGGATGCCAGCATCGACTTTCGCGGCGGCGATTTCCGCGGCCTCGACCTGCGTGAGTTGGACACCACCGGTATCGACTTCACCGATGCTTACTTTCGCGCCGCTGACCTGCGCGGTCTGGACCTGCGCCACAATGGCCTGGAGGGCGCCAGCCTTTCCCATGCACAGATTTCCGGCACTTACTTCCCCAGCGAACTGAGCGCCGACGAGATTTTGATGTCGGTTAATTTCGGCACCCGCTTACGCTACCGAACCCGTTGATTGCACAGGCTAAAGCGCCCGCCAGCTAAAGCTCAGCGGGCGTCTTTGGGCTACCCGTCGGTACAAGGATGGCAAAACGCCGCGTATTTCCCAAGTGCCGCTACACTCCTCTTTGACCTGCTTACGATTCCCTATAAAGACCCGTTCAGCCGTCGCAAGGAGGCTTGATGAACGATGAACTGCAGCATCTGAAAAACCTTGGCAAGACTTCTGCGCAGTGGCTGCATGCGGTCGGTATCCACAGCGCCTCGGATTTGCGCCGCCTAGGGGCGGTGAATGCCTACAAGGCCGTGCGTACCCGTGGCTTCCGGGCCTCCAAGGTGCTGCTCTACGCGATTGAAGGCGCCTTGCTTGACGTGCATTGGAACGACATTCCGGCCGAACGCAAGGAAGCCCTGAACCAGCAACTCGATGGCAAATGCATTCAGAAAAATAGTTGAGAATATTGCGGTGTGGTAGTTGACAGCGTAATGAGAATCGTTATGATTACCACAACTGGTCGCGAGACTGGTTGGATAAACTGAAAGCCCTTGGTTCGGACTCTCAGATTATCTCCTCATCAGGCTAATCACGGTTATTGACCCGGCTTTTTGCCGGGTCTTTTTTTTGCGCTGTGGGAACTGTCTTGTACCACCTGTGGGAGCGGGCTTGCCCCGCGATTGTGGCGTACCACCTCCGCACCTGGGTAGATAAACCCAGCACCACGCGGTATAAAGCGACGCTATGCACTTTCTCTGTTTACCCAACGATCTGGGCGAAGGCCACAGCCGCGGCTTTACCGTCGACGACACCAGCGTGTTCGCCGTGCGCCGTGCTGGTCGCGTGTATCTCTACCGCAATCGCTGCCCGCACCGCGGCATCCCTTTGGACTGGGAGCCCGACCAATTTCTCGACAGCAGCGCCAGCCTGATCACTTGCTCTCGGCATGGCGCGCTGTTTCTGATCGAATCTGGCGAATGCGTGGCCGGACCTTGTGAAGGCGAACAACTCACCTCCCTGAATTGCCTGGAAGACCCTCAGGGCATCTGGCTCATCGATTGAGCAGCACCGGCAAGGCACGGTCGATGTAAATCTGCTCGCCATCGACGTAGCTGCCATAAGCAAGTACTTCAACGCCATCCGCCACTGCAGCCCGCAGCGCTTGCGCGTAGGCAGCGTCGATTTCTTCAGCAGGCCGCACCGCCTCGATACCACTGAGGTTGACGCAGTACAGTTGCACCGCCCGAATACCCTGACGGGCCAGCGCTGCCAACTCACGCAAGTGCTTGGCACCGCGCTGCGTCACGGCATCCGGAAAGGCCGCCACGCTTGAGTCGGCGTAGCCCAGGGTGACGCTCTTGACCTCGACATAGGCCGGCCCTTGAGCAAACTCCAGGCGAAAGTCGATCCGGCTGCGCTCTTCGCCGTAAGGCACCTCACGCTTCAGCGTGGTAAACCCGGCCAGCTCGTTGATGCGCCCGGCAAGCAAGGCTTCCTCGACCAGCGCATTGGCTCGCCCGGTATTCACGCAGGCCAGGCGTCCCTGAGGGGTTTCACTGATTTCCCAGGTCCCCGGCAGTTTGCGCTTGGGGTCATTGGAGCGGCTGAACCAGACCTGCCCACCCTCAACCATGCAATTGAGCATCGAGCCGGTATTGGGACAGTGGATGGTGATCTGCTCACCGCTGGCCAGTTCGATATCCGCGAGAAAGCGTTTGTAACGTCGCAGCAACCGCCCGGATTCAAGTGTTGGAGAAAAACGCATCAGCCTTGCCAACTCCGCAGACCACGGGCGATACGCTCCACTGCCTCCTGCAAGCGCGGCAGGCTCTGGGTATAGGCAAAGCGCACGTGGTGTCCGGCCTGGTGACGACCGAAGTCCAGGCCTGGGGTAAAGGCGACATGTTCGGTTTCCAGAAAGTGCTGGCAGAAGGCGAACGCATCACCACCGAAAGCACTGATATCGGCGTACAGGTAAAACGCGCCCTGAGGCTCGACGGCGATCTTGAAGCCCAGTTCGCGCAGGGCTGGCAAGAGGAAGTCGCGGCGCCGGGCAAACTCGGCACGTCGCTCTTCAAGGATGGCCAGGGTCTGTGGCTGGAAGCAGGCCAGGGCGGCATGTTGCGCCATGCTCGGGGCACTGATGTAGAGATTCTGTGCCAGCTTCTCCAGCTCACCCACCGCTGCCGGAGGGGCCACCAGCCAGCCAAGGCGCCAGCCGGTCATGCCGAAATACTTGGAAAAACTATTCAAGACAAAGGCGCTGTCATCGACTTCCAGCACACTGGCTGCGTCCATGCCGTAAGTCAGCCCATGGTAAATCTCATCCACCACCAGATGGCCATTGTGCGCCCGCGTCGCTGCCGACAGGCTAGCCAGCTCGGTGCGGTCGAGCACTGTACCGGTTGGGTTGGCAGGGGATGCCACCAGTGCACCGACAGTGTCCTGATCCCAGTAACGCTCTACCAGGTCAGCAGTCAGTTGATAGTTGACCTCTGGCCCTACCGGTACCAGTTGCGCCCCGCCTTCGACCAAACGCAAAAAATGCCGATTGCACGGGTAACCCGGGTCAGCCAACAGCCAGTGTTTTCCCGGGTCCACCAGCAGGCTGCTGGCCAGCAACAAGGCACCGGAACCGCCGGGGGTAATGAGGATTCGTTCAGGGTCGATGCCCAGGCCATAGCGTTGCTGATAGAAGCTGGAAATGGCCTCGCGCAGCGCTGGCAGGCCGCGCGCAGCCGTGTAACGGGTATGCCCGGCAGCCAGTGCCGCCTGCCCGGCTTCGACGATAGGCGCGGCCGTGGTGAAGTCTGGCTCGCCGATCTCCAGGTGAATCACATCATTGCCGCTGGCCTGCAGCTCATTGGCACGGGCCAGCAGCGCCATGACGTGGAAGGGTTCTATGGCGCGGCTGCGCGCACTGTAGGACTGGGCCATCAACCTTCTCTCAAATGAGTCTAGAATAATGATTCTACCCGTGTCCTGAAGCGAACGTGTGGCTAAACCTGTGGTCAACCACGAAGACAACGGGAGTAGCGCGCCCCGATTCGATCTGGTAAGTTCGGCGGCTCGCAGTCGCAGGGCCGGCGGGCGCCGGAGATGGAGCAGCCTGCGCAATGGATTAGAAAAGTGAGAGGCGGTCTATTCATGTCCACCCTAGAAAAGCAAAAAGCTAGTCAGACCATGTACGGCGTCGAACCCTATAAGGAAACAAAGGGTGAGGAGTACATGGGCGAGCCCATGCGCAAGCACTTCATCAAGCTGCTCGGCGCATGGAAACATGAGCTGATGACCAGCGTCGATCGCACCGTGGACCACATGAAGGATGAGGCGGCCAACTTC
The DNA here is from genome assembly GCF_052147955.1 of Pseudomonas sp. NUPR-001. Taxonomy (NCBI): domain Bacteria; kingdom Pseudomonadati; phylum Pseudomonadota; class Gammaproteobacteria; order Pseudomonadales; family Pseudomonadaceae; genus Pseudomonas; species Pseudomonas sp. NUPR-001. The sequence continues at coordinate 887,477 of NZ_CP197353.1, read as the reverse complement.
CCAGACCCCGCCGACCGCGCCAGCCAGGAAGAAGAATTCGCCCTGGAACTGCGTAACCGCGATCGCGAGCGCAAGTTGATCAAGAAGATCGACAAGACCCTGCAGAAAATCCAGGACGAAGATTACGGCTGGTGTGAAGCCTGTGGTGTAGAGATCGGCCTGCGCCGTCTTGAAGCCCGCCCAACCGCCGACTTGTGCTTCGACTGCAAGGAACTGGCGGAGAAGAAAGAAAAGACCGTCGGCAAAGGCTGATAGCCAACCGACCAGAACGGGGCGCCACGAGCGCCCCGTTTCATTTGTGCCCTCTTATACTTCCAGCGTTGCCATGAACCAGACTTCCTATGTCGGGCGTTTCGCCCCCACCCCCAGCGGCTTTCTGCATTTCGGCTCGCTGGTCGCCGCCCTCGCCTCCTGGCTCGATGCCCGCGCCGTAGGTGGCCAGTGGCTGTTGCGTATGGAAGACATTGACCCGCCTCGCGAAGCGCCCGGTGCCCAGGCAGCTATCCTGCGTACCCTGGAAAGCTATGGCCTGGAATGGGATGGCGAGGTGGTCTACCAGAGTCAACGCCATGCGGCCTACGCCGAGGTGGTCGAGCGCTTGTTCCGTCAGGGCCTGGCTTACGCCTGCACGTGTTCGCGCAAACAGCTTGAAGGTTACAACGGCATATACCCCGGTCTGTGCCGTAACTGCTGCCATGCCCAAGAAGAGGCTGCCATTCGCCTGCGCGTCCCGGAGCTGACTTACCGCTTTGAAGACCGGGTGCAGGGTACTTTCGAGCAGCATCTGGGCCGTGAGGTGGGTGACTTCGTCATTCGCCGCCGCGACGGACTCTATGCCTACCAGTTGGCCGTGGTGCTGGATGACGCCTGGCAAGGCGTGACCGACATCGTTCGCGGTGCCGACTTGCTGGATAACACTCCCCGCCAGCTTTACCTGCAGGAACTGCTGGGCTTTTCGCAACCGCGCTATCTGCATGTACCGCTGATTACCCAGCCCGACGGCCATAAGCTGGGTAAAAGCTACCGCTCCGCGCCCCTGCCTGCTGAACAGGCCACACCGCTGATTCTGCGGGCCCTGCGTGCACTGGGCCAAGCCACCGATGCAGGCATGGAACAAGGCTCACCGGCCGAAGTACTGGCACACGCCGCCACACACTGGAACCCCGGCGCCATCCCCCGGCGCCTCACCGTGCCAGAAGCAGACCTCCTGTAGGAGCGGGCTTGCCCCGCGATAGCGGTGTCCCAGGTTCATCGAATCGCGGGGCAAGCCCGCTCCTACCGAGCAGCACAAACTCTAATAAATTCAAATCTTTGGCTAATTTGCGCAAGGCCGCTTGCAGTCGTCAGCCCATCCGTTACCATCGCCACAGCCATTTGCGCCAATAATAAGTCCAAGCCATAGCGCCCTAACCTTTGAGGCCAGCATGTATATCTATCGTTTGGTCCTGCTTCTGGTCGTGGGGATCTATCTGTTCTCTCCGGCCATCATGGACTGGTGGATCGAGCCAACCGGTGCCTGGTATCGCCCTTACCTGCTCTGGCTGATCCTGATCGTCGTGACCTTTATCCTGCAGAGCCAACGTGATGCCGATGAGCTTTAGTCTGACCCAGATGATCCTGATCAGCGCCGCCTACCTGCTGGTGCTGTTCGGCGTGGCCTGGGTCAGCGAACGTGGGATGATCCCGCGCTCGATCATTCGCCACCCGCTGACCTACACCCTGTCACTGGGCGTCTATGCCAGCGCCTGGGCCTTCTACGGCTCGGTCGGGCTGGCGTATCAATATGGTTACGGTTTTCTGGCCTGTTACCTGGGTGTTTCCGGGGCGTTTCTGCTAGCGCCGGTGCTGCTGTACCCGATTCTTAAAATTACCCGCACCTATCAGCTGTCGTCGCTGGCTGACCTGATCGCTTTTCGCTTTCGCAGCACCTGGGCCGGTGCGCTGACCACGGTGTTCATGCTGATCGGTGTGCTGCCGTTATTGGCCCTGCAGATTCAGGCGGTGGCCGACTCGATCAGTATCCTCACCGGCGAGCCGGTCAAGGCTCGGGTTGCCCTGGCCTTCTGTGCCTTGATTACCTTGTTCACCATCTTTTTCGGCTCGCGCCATATCGCCACCCGGGAAAAACATGAAGGGCTGGTGTTTGCCATCGCCTTCGAATCGGTGATCAAGCTGTTGGCCCTCGGTGGCATTGGCCTGTACGCCCTGTACGGCGTGTTCGGCGGGCCGCATCAGTTGGAAGTGTGGCTGCTGCAGAACCAGACCGCGCTGGCCGCCTTGCATACGCCATTGCAGGAAGGCCCGTGGCGAACCCTGTTGCTGGTGTTCTTCGCCTCGGCCATCGTCATGCCGCACATGTATCACATGGCCTTTACCGAGAACCTCAACCCACGTTCGCTGGTCAGCGCCAGCTGGGGCCTGCCACTGTTCCTGTTGCTGATGAGCCTCGCGGTGCCGCTGATCCTCTGGGCCGGCCTGAAAATGGGCGCCAGCACCAGCCCGGAATACTTCACCCTGGGCCTGGGAATCGCCGCCAACAACCAGGCGCTGGCCTTGCTCGCTTATGTCGGCGGGTTATCGGCGTCCAGCGGGCTGATCATCGTCACCACCCTGGCCCTGTCGGGCATGGCCCTGAACCACCTGGTGCTGCCGCTGTACCAACCGCCCGCCGAGGGCAATATCTATCGCTGGTTGAAATGGACCCGCCGGGCACTGATCGTCGCCATCATCGCTGCCGGTTTTGGTTTCTACCTGACCCTGGAAAGCCAACAGGATCTGGCCAACCTCGGTATCGTCGCCTTCGTTGCTACCTTGCAGTTCTTGCCGGGTGTTCTTTCGGTGCTGTACTGGCCGACCGCTAACCGTCGCGGCTTCATTGCCGGTTTGCTGGCCGGGATTCTGGTGTGGATGGTCACCATGCTGTTGCCTTTGATCGGCAACCTGCAGGGCTTCTACATTCCGCTGCTGAACATGATCTACGTGCTCGACGACACCAGTTGGCACATGGCGGCCATTGCGTCGCTGGCGGCAAACGTCTTGTTGTTCACCCTGATTTCGCTGTTCACCAATGCCAGCACCGAAGAAATCAGCGCTGCCGAAGCCTGCGCAGTAGATAACGTGCGCCGCCCGCAACGCCGCGAACTGCATGCTGCCTCACCTCAGGAATTCGCCACGCAACTGGCCAAACCCCTGGGCGCCAAGGCCGCACAAAAAGAAGTGGAACAGGCCCTGCGTGACCTTTATTTACCGTTTGACGAGCGCCGCCCCTACGCCTTGCGGCGCCTGCGCGATCGCATTGAGGCGAACCTGTCGGGCCTGATGGGCCCCAGTGTGGCCCAGGACATGGTGGAAACCTTCCTGCCCTATAAGTCGGGTAACGAAAATTACGTTACCGAAGACATTCACTTCATCGAGAGTCGCCTGGAAGACTATCACTCGCGCCTGACCGGACTGGCCGCCGAGCTTGACGCCCTGCGCCGCTACCACCGCCAGACCTTGCAGGAACTGCCGATGGGCGTCTGCTCGCTGGCCAAGGATCAGGAGATCCTGATGTGGAACAAGGCCATGGAAGAACTTACCGGCATTCCGGCCAAGCGCGTGGTTGGCTCGCGCCTGACGACGATCAGCGAACCCTGGCGCGGCCTGCTGCTGGGCTTCACCAACATTCCTGATGAGCACCTGCACAAGCAGCGCCTGGGCCTGGACGGTCAAACCCGCTGGCTCAACTTGCACAAGGCCGCCATCGACGAGCCCCTGGCGCCGGGTAACAGCGGCCTGGTGGTACTGGTCGAAGACCTCACCGAAACCCAGGCCCTGGAAGACAAGCTGGTGCATTCCGAACGCCTGGCCAGTATTGGCCGCCTGGCTGCCGGGGTGGCCCACGAGATCGGCAACCCGGTCACCGGCATCGCCTGCCTTGCGCAAAACCTGCGTGAAGAGCGTGAAGATGACGGTGAGATCACCGAACTGAGCAGCCAGATTCTCGAGCAGACCAAGCGTATTTCACGCATCGTCCAGTCGCTGATGAGCTTTGCCCACGCCGGCAGCCACCAGCACAGCGACGAGCCGGTGTGCCTGGCCGAAGTGGCGCAAGACGCCATCGGTCTGCTGGCCTTGAACCGGCGCAATTTCGAAGTACAGTTCTTCAACCTGTGCGACCCCGAGCACTGGGTCGATGGCGACCCGCAGCGTCTGGCCCAGGTCTTGATCAACTTACTGTCCAATGCCCGCGACGCCTCACCGCCCGGCAGTGCCGTGCGCGTCAAAAGCGAAGCGAGCGAGCATACCGTTGACCTGATCGTCGAGGACGAAGGCAGCGGTATTCCGAAAAACATCATGGATCGTCTGTTCGAACCCTTCTTCACTACCAAGGACCCGGGCGAAGGTACCGGACTGGGGCTTGCTCTGGTCTATTCCATCGTGGAAGAGCATTATGGACAAATCACCATCGACAGCCCGGCTGACATCCAGAGTCAACGTGGCACTCGGATTCGAGTGACCCTGCCGCGTCATGTCGTAGCGACGTCCGCTGTGAACTGAGACCGTCGAGAGAATTGAATCAATGCCTCATATTCTGATCGTCGAAGACGAAACCATCATCCGCTCGGCGCTGCGTCGCCTGCTGGAGCGGAACCAGTACCAAGTCAGCGAAGCCGGCTCGGTACAGGAAGCCCAGGAACGCTTCAGTATTGCCACCTTCGACCTGATCGTCAGTGACCTGCGCCTGCCTGGCGCTCCGGGCACTGAATTGATCAAGCTCGGCCAAGGCACGCCCGTGCTGATCATGACCAGCTACGCCAGCCTGCGCTCAGCCGTCGACTCGATGAAAATGGGCGCGGTGGACTACATCGCCAAGCCGTTTGACCATGACGAAATGCTGCAAGCCGTGGCGCGCATCCTGCGTGATCGGCAAAACGCACCTGCGGCGCCCGCCGAAGCTCGGGGTGGCAACAAGGCCGGCCTTGCCGACAAAGGCAGCAGCAATGCCGCCAATGGCGAAATCGGCATCATCGGTTCCTGCCCACCGATGCAAGACCTGTACGGAAAAATCCGCAAAGTCGCGCCGACTGATTCGAATGTGTTGATTCAGGGTGAGTCAGGCACCGGTAAAGAGTTGGTTGCCCGTGCCCTGCACAACCTCTCACGGCGCGCCAAGGCGCCGATGATTTCGGTGAACTGCGCCGCCATTCCGGAAACCCTGATCGAGTCGGAACTCTTCGGCCATGAAAAAGGCGCCTTCACCGGTGCCAGCGCTGGCCGCGCAGGCCTGGTCGAGGCCGCCGACGGTGGCACCCTGTTCCTCGATGAAATCGGTGAACTGCCTCTGGAAGCACAGGCTCGCCTGCTGCGGGTGCTGCAGGAAGGCGAAATTCGCCGGGTCGGCTCGGTGCAATCGCAAAAAGTCGATGTACGCCTGATTGCCGCTACTCACCGCGACCTGAAAAACCTGGCAAAGGTCGGTCAGTTCCGTGAAGACCTTTATTACCGTCTGCACGTGATTGCCCTCAAACTGCCTGCCTTGCGTGAGCGTGGTGCTGACGTCAACGAGATCGCCAACGCCTTCCTCGCCCGCCAAAGCGCGCGCATCGGCCGTAACGATCTGCGTTTTGGTCACGATGCCGAACAAGCCATTCGTCATTACTCCTGGCCGGGTAACGTCCGCGAGCTGGAAAACGCGGTCGAGCGTGCGGTGATTCTGTGCGAGAGCCCGGAAATTTCCGCGGACCTGCTGGGTATCGACATTGAGCTGAGCGATCTGGATGACGACGAGCCGTTTGCCGGGCTGTCCGGTAACGGCAGTACCGGCAACAACACCAGCCACGAGCCCACCGAAGACCTGTCACTGGAAGATTACTTCCAGCACTTCGTCCTTGAGCATCAGGACCACATGACCGAAACCGAGCTGGCGCGCAAACTCGGGGTCAGTCGCAAGTGCCTGTGGGAACGTCGCCAGCGCCTGGGTATCCCACGGCGCAAGAGCGGTGCCACCAGCGACAGCTGATTCATTTCAGCACAATGTGGGGTGCAAAGCGGTAACACGGGCAAATGTGAAAAAACTGTTACCCCACCGCAATCTCGTAACAAAAACCGGGGCTTACGGTAACGAAGCCCCGGTTTTTTTTCGCCCTCCCGGGCCCCCAAAATCGCTCCAAGCCCTTGTTTTACTGGGGTTTGCAAAAGTTGGCACGGCACCTGCTATATGTTTGGTACAAGAACAATAACAAGCACTGCAAAAGACAATAAAAATAAGACGAATCGGCTCACGCACAATAAGAACAAGACGGCGGAGGCGCAGCTAACTGATTCTTTTGGAGAGGGGTTGTTTTTGGGGCTTGCCCCACAACCAGGCAGAGAACAACAAAAACTGCACTAAAGCAGAGCCTGAACTGGTTGGATCACACGATCATTACAACATCAGCGACCAAAGCAATCCGTTTGCTCTTGAATCCCGGTTAGGGAGATCGTCCACAAGCTTTGCGTTTTGTGGATAGGGCGCTCAACAAAAACAAGAAGCCCGGCAAAAAAACAATAAGAGCACGCAACTACTTCTTGGGGAGCTTCGGCTCCCCTTGTAGTTTCTCCCCTCCTGCATCACCCCGCTTTGCTAGCGCCTACACCATCCCCCGAGTAAATGCTAGAATCCCCGCCCATCATGCGGCCATTCTTCGTTTTTGGCCGAACATTCCTTCAAACAGTGCATCCCATGCTGAAGAAGCTGTTCCAGTCGTTCCGTCCTCCCGTACGTGGCGCGCACCACAAACGCACCACGCCTGAAGTGATCAATAGCGGTCAACACTCGCTGCAACGTGGCCAATTCAGTCGTCATGCGGTGAGTATCGTTGAGCGCCTGCAAAATGCTGGCTACCAGGCCTACCTGGTGGGCGGCTGTGTCCGCGACCAACTCCTGGGCATCACCCCCAAGGACTTCGACGTCGCCACCAGCGCCACCCCCGAGCAAGTCCGTGCCGAATTTCGCAATGCGCGCATCATCGGCCGCCGTTTCAAGCTGGTCCACATTCACTTCGGTCGTGAAATCATCGAAGTCGCGACCTTCCGTGCCAACCACCCGGAAAACGAAGCCGCAGAAGACAGCCACACCTCCTCGCGTAACGAGAGCGGGCGGATTCTGCGTGACAATGTCTACGGCACCCTGGAAGAAGACGCGCAACGCCGCGACTTCACCATCAACGCCCTGTACTACGATCCGGTCAGCGAGCGCATTCTCGATTACGCCAATGGCGTTCACGACATCCGCAATCGTTTGATCCGCCTGATCGGTGACCCGACCCAGCGTTACCAGGAAGACCCGGTGCGCATGCTGCGCGCCGTGCGTTTCGCCGCCAAGCTGAACTTCGGTATCGAAAAACACACCGTACAGCCAATCCGCCAACTGGCACCGATGCTGCGCGAGATCCCGGCCGCCCGTCTGTTCGAAGAAACCCTCAAGCTGTTCCTCTCCGGAAACGCAGCTGACACCTTCGAAATGCTGGTCGACCTGCAGTTGTTCGATCCGCTGTTCCCTGCCAGCGCCGAAGCGCTGGAAGAGCATCCGACGTACACGCATACCCTGATCAGCCAGGCGCTGATCAATACTGACCTGCGCATCAAGCAGGGCAAACCGGTCACACCGGCGTTCCTGTTTGCCGCACTGTTGTGGCCAGCCTTGCCAGGCCGCGCACTGCGCCTGCAAAGCCGTGGCATGCCGCCGATTCCGGCAATGAACGAAGCAGCCCATGAGCTGATCAGTGAGCAGTGCCAGCGCATCGCCATTCCGAAACGCTTCACCTTGCCGATTCGCGAAATCTGGGACATGCAGGAGCGCCTGCCGCGCCGTAGCGGCAAGCGTGCCGAGGTCTTGCTCGACAACCCGCGCTTCCGTGCCGGTTATGATTTCCTCTTGCTGCGCGAGAGCGCTGGCGAGGAAACCGACGGCCTGGGCCAATGGTGGACCGACTACCAGGACAGCAACGACAGTGAGCGGCGCGACATGATCCGCGACCTGGGCAGTCGTGAAGACGGTACCAGTGCCGGCCCGCGCAAGCGCAAACGTAGCCCGAGCAAGCGTAAGCGTGCCGACGGCGGCGCAGGCGAATAAGCATGGAGCGCGTGTACATCGGCCTGGGCAGCAATCTGGACGAACCGCAGGAGCAACTGCGCAGCGCCATCAACGCGCTGCGCGAGCTGCCCGACACCACCGTGACAGGCATTTCTGCGTTCTACAGCAGTGAATCGCTGTCTCCCGGCCAACCGCGCTACACCAATGCCGTGGCCGAGCTGGACAGCGCGCTGGCGCCCCTCGACCTGCTCGATCAGCTGCAAGCCATCGAAGCCGCGCAAGGCCGCGAGCGCAAAGAGCGCTGGGGGCCGCGTACGCTCGATCTGGATATCTTGCTGTATGGCGATCACACCATCGACATCCCGCGCCTGAAAGTCCCGCATTACCACATGCATGCGCGACCGTTCGTCCTCTACCCACTGGCTGAACTGGTCCCGCAGGACTTTCGCCTGGCCGACCAGCGCAGCCTCGCCCAGTTGCTGGCAGATTGCCCGTTCGTCGGCCTGGAACGCCTGTAACCGGGCGTTCCCCCACGCGGTAACGCCCGTAACAGCGCATTAGTAACAATGCGGTAACAGGGTAATTGACTTCAGCCCCCTCCCTCACGACTATAGGCGTCCGGTGGCGCGTGCGCGCCGCAAAAAGGCGTATATAGGCCTGGAACAGGTCGTAACTAAAACACCACAATCGATGATGTGCTGTTCCAGAAGATGAATACATGCGTTGTACGCAGTCGTTTTTCACAGCGCCTGAATGAGGATTCCTTTTCATGCCAGATGTAACCCTGACCACCCTGCAAAGCCTCAAGGCCAAGGGTGAGAAAATAGCCATGCTGACCTGCTACGACGCGACCTTTGCCCAGGCCGCCAGCCGAGCCGGCGTGGAAATATTGCTGGTGGGTGACTCCCTGGGCATGGTCCTGCAGGGCCATGACAGCACTTTGCCGGTGACCAACGCCGAGATGGCCTACCACACTGCCTGCGTCAAACGCGGTAACGAAGGTGCGCTGATCCTCGCCGACCTGCCGTTCATGGCCTGTGCCACCACTGAACAAGCGTTCGCCAACAGTGGCGCCTTGATGCAGGCCGGTGCGCATATGGTCAAGGTCGAAGGCGCCGCCTGGCTGGCGGAAACCATCCGCCTGCTGGCCGAGCGCGGCGTTCCAGTGTGCGCCCACATGGGCCTGACCCCGCAAACCGTCAATATCCTCGGCGGCTACAAAGTCCAGGGTCGCCAGGAAAACCAGGCGCGGCAAATGCGCGCCGATGCCATTGCCCTGGAGCAAGCGGGCGCCGCAATGCTGTTGCTCGAATGCGTACCCAGCGAACTTGCCGCTGAAATCACTCAAGCAGTGAGCATCCCGGTGATCGGTATCGGTGCCGGTAGCGCCCCCGATGGCCAGGTGCTGGTGCTGCACGACATGCTGGGCTTGTCGCTGAGCGGACGCGTACCCAAGTTCGTGAAAAACTTCATGGTCGGCCAGAGCGATATTCAAGGTGCGCTCAAGGCTTATGTAGCCGCCGTCAAGGACGTCAGCTTCCCTGCCAGCGAACACGGGTTCAGTGCATGAATACAGTTAAAACCGTACGCGAGCTGCGTGCCGCCGTGGCGCGTGCACGCAGCGAAGGCAAACGCATCGGTTTCGTGCCGACCATGGGTAACCTGCACAGCGGCCACGCCGCGCTGGTGACCAAGGCCGCCCAACGCGTCGATTTCGTGGTTGCCAGCATCTTCGTCAACCCGCTGCAGTTTGGCCCTAACGAAGACCTCGACAAGTACCCACGCACGCTCGCCGCCGACCAGGAGAAACTGCTTGAGGCCGGCTGCCATCTGCTCTTCGCCCCCAGCGTCGAAGAAATGTACCCCGACGGCATGGACGGCCAGACCCGCGTCAGCGTTGCGCAACTGTCCGAAGGCCTGTGCGGCGCCAGCCGACCTGGGCATTTCGAAGGTGTGGCGACGGTGGTCAGCAAACTGTTCAACATGGTCCAGCCAGATCTGGCCGTGTTCGGTCAAAAAGACTTCCAGCAACTGGCGGTGATCCGTGCGCTGGTGCGTGACCTGAACATGCCGATTCAGATCATTGGCGAGCCGACCGTGCGCGCTGAAGACGGCCTGGCCCTGTCGTCACGCAATGGCTACCTGAACGATGAACAACGTGCCATTGCACCGACGCTGTATCGGGTGCTGCGGCAAATGGCCGATGCGATCGAACAGGGTGATCGGGACTACCCGGCCTTGATCGCCAATGGTCAGCAACAGTTGGAAAGCGCGGGCTTTCGCCGCGACTATCTGGAAATTCGCCAGGCCCTGAGCCTGCGCCCGGCAACCGCCGACGACCGCGACCTGGTCATCCTCGTCGCCGCCTTCCTCGGTGCTACCCGCCTGATCGACAACCTGCATCTGGATCTTGGCACCCTGTAACAAGGTCGCCAGCCGAGCCCACTCCCTGTTTGCAGACCGCGTGCCTATAATTGGCATCAGCCTGCAAACAGGGCGCTGTTTTCAGTGTCCAAGGCAGTTCACGCAATAAGGAAACCTGCAGCGATGGCTTACTACCGCACCCCTCATGATGTCACCGCTTTGCCCGCGTGGAAGGCGCTCCAGCAGCACCGTGAAGCCATGCAGGACTTCAGCATGCGCGACGCATTCAATGCCGAGCCAAAACGCTTCGAGCAGTTTTCTCTGAGCACTTGCGGACTGTTTCTCGATTATTCGAAGAACCTTATCAATGGCCAGACGCGCGATCTGCTGGTCAACCTGGCCAATGAAGTAGGCCTGCAAGAAGCGGTCAAATCGTTGTTCGCGGGCGAGATTCTTAACGCCTCCGAAGGCCGTCCGGCCCTGCACACAGCATTGCGCCGGCCAGTGGGCGACAAGTTGAGCGTCAATGGCGTCAACGTGATGCCCGAAGTGCACAAAGTTCTCAATCAGGTCACTGAGCTGGTTGGCCGCATACATGACGGCCTGTGGCGCGGCTACAGCGAAAAGCCAATCACCGACGTGGTCAACATTGGTATTGGCGGCTCGTTCCTAGGCCCTGAGCTGGTATCCGAGGCGCTGCTGCCCTACGCCCAGCGTGGCGTACGCTGCCACTACCTGGCCAATATCGACGGCAGCGAATTCCATGAGTTGTCGGCCAATCTGCGCGCCGAAACCACCCTGTTCATCGTTTCCTCCAAGTCGTTCAACACCCTGGAAACCTTGAAGAACGCCCAGGCAGCCCGTGGCTGGTACTTGGCCCAGGGTGGTTCGGAAGCCGAGCTGTACAAGCACTTCATTGCCGTGTCGAGCAACAAGGCCGCCGCAGTGGCCTTTGGCATCCGCGAAGAAAACATCTTCCCGATGTGGGACTGGGTCGGCGGTCGTTACTCGCTGTGGTCGGCGATTGGTTTGCCGATTGCCCTGGCCATTGGCACCGCCAACTTCAAGGAGCTGCTGTCGGGCGCCTACACCATGGACCAGCACTTCCAGAACGCACCGTTCGAGCAGAACATGCCAGTGCTGCTGGCCCTGCTGGGTGTCTGGTACGGGAACTTCTGGGGCGCGCAAAGCCACGCCATCCTGCCGTACGACCACTACCTGCGTAACATCACCAAACACCTGCAACAGCTGGACATGGAATCCAACGGCAAGAGCGTTCGCCAGGACGGCACCCCGGTCAACCATGACACCGGTCCGGTGATCTGGGGTGGGGTCGGCTGTAACGGTCAGCATGCGTACCACCAGTTGCTGCACCAAGGCACCCAACTGATTCCGGCAGACTTCATTGTTCCGGTGGTCAGCTTCAACCCGGTTGCCGATCACCATCAATGGCTCTACGCCAACTGCCTGTCGCAGAGCCAGGCGCTGATGCTCGGCAAGACCCGCGCCGAGGCGGAAGCTGAACTGCGCGACAAGGGCCTGAGCGAAGCCGAGATCAACAAGCTGGCGCCGCACAAAGTGATCCCGGGTAACCGCCCGAGCAACACCTTGGTGGTCGAGCGCATCAGTCCACGCCGTCTTGGCGCACTGGTGGCGATGTATGAGCACAAGGTGTTCGTGCAAAGCGTGATCTGGGGTATCAACGCCTTCGACCAATGGGGCGTGGAGCTGGGCAAAGAACTTGGCAAGGGTGTGTACCAACGCCTGATCGGCGGCATCGAAGACGCTGCCGAAGACGCCTCGACCCAGGGCCTGATCAACTTCTTCCGCAGCCGTCACCGCGGTTGATCGCCCGCGTTACCCCTGGCTGAACGAACGCGGCCAGGGGTAGCGGCTACACTGTCCTGACAAAAACAGTCAGGACAGGCCCCCCACCATGTTCGATCTCAGCGCCCACCCTCTCGCCGATGCCGTAAGCAAATCGGCGCAACTGACCCAAGCTGAATACCAGCGTCTATACCGCCAGTCGATTGAAACACCTGATGCGTTCTGGAGCGAGCAGGCCAAAGCCCTGGACTGGATCAAGCCTTGGAGCAGTGTTCAGCGCAGTGACATGAAAACCGGCCAGGCCAGTTGGTTCACCGGCGCACAGCTCAACGTCAGCTACAACTGCATCGACCGTCACTTGGCCACACGGGGAGACCAGCCAGCGATCATTCGTGAAGGCGACAAGCCTGACGACTCCAGCGTCATCACCTACCGTGAACTGCACAGCCATGTCTGCCACCTGGCCAATGTGCTGAAACAACGCGGGGTGAAGAAAGGTGATCGGGTGTGCATTTACATGCCCATGGTCCCGGAAGCCGCCTACGCCATGCTGGCCTGTAGCCGTATCGGTGCGATTCACTCGGTGGTGTTCGGTGGCTTTTCTCCCGATGCGTTGCGTGATCGCATCCTCGATGCCGACTGCCGCACCGTGATCACCGCCGACGAAGGCACGCGCGGCGGCAAAACCGTTGCCCTGAAAAACAATGTCGACAAGGCCTTGCTCAACTGCCCGAATGTCAGCACGGTGGTGGTCATCAAACGTACCGGCGGCTCGATCGACTGGCTCAAGGATCGCGACCTCTGGTACCACGAGGCAATCACCCTGGTGAGTGATGACTGTCCACCCGAACCGATGGACGCCGAAGACCCGCTGTTCATCCTCTACACCTCCGGCAGCACCGGCAAACCCAAAGGCGTGCTGCACACCACCGCCGGCTACCTGCTGCAAGCCGCGCTGACCTTCAAGACCGTGTTCGATTACCGTGAAGGCGAAGTGTTCTGGTGCACCGCCGATGTCGGCTGGGTCACCGGGCACAGTTACATCGTCTACGGCCCACTGGCCAATGGGGCAATCACCCTGATGTTCGAAGGCGTGCCCAACTACCCCGATGCCTCGCGATTCTGGCAAGTGGTCGACAAACACCAGGTGAACATTTTCTACACCGCGCCCACTGCCTTGCGTGCCTTGATGCGCGAAGGTGAAGGGCCGCTGAAGAACACCTCGCGCAAGAGCTTGCGCGTGCTCGGCAGCGTCGGCGAGCCGATCAACCCGGAAGCCTGGGAGTGGTATTTCAAAGCCGTGGGCGAAGAGCGCTGCCCTATCGTCGATACCTGGTGGCAAACCGAAACCGGCGGCATCATGATCAGCCCGCTGGTCGGTACCCGTCGGATCAAGCCCGGCTGTGCGACGCAACCGATGTTTGGCGTGCAGCCGGTGTTGCTCGATGACAAGGGCAAACTCATCGAGGGCCCCGGTAGCGGTATGCTGGCGATCAAGGCCAGTTGGCCCGGGCAGATCCGCAGCGTGTATGGCGACCCGCAACGGATGATCGACACCTATTTCAAACCCCTTCCCGGCTACTACTTCACCGGCGACGGCGCGCGCCGCGATGCCGATGGCGACCTGTGGATAACCGGGCGCATCGACGATGTGATCAACGTCTCCGGCCACCGTATCGGCACTGCCGAGGTGGAAAGTGCGCTGGTACTGCATGACAGCATCGCCGAAGCCGCCGTAGTCGGGTACCCTCACGATCTTAAGGGGCAAGGCATTTATGCCTTTGTCACACCGATGAATGGTGTCACCGCGGATGACGCGCTCAAGCAGGAACTGTTGGCGCTGGTCAGCAAGGAGATTGGCAGTTTCGCCAAGCCGGAACTGATCCAGTGGGCACCAGCGCTGCCCAAGACCCGCTCCGGCAAGATCATGCGCCGCATACTGCGCAAGATCGCCTGCAATGAGATCGACAGCCTCGGCGACACCTCGACCCTGGCCGACCCCAGCGTGGTTCAGGGCCTGATCGACAACCGATTCAACACCTAAACGGCAGTGCTCTGTGGCTGCCTCGCACGCAAGGTAACCATGGAAGCGATTCGCCGCCGCATCGAAACCCAGGTGATGAGCCTGACCGGCTTGTCCCTGGGGCAGCTTGATCTGGAAAACCCCAAGGGCGACCCAGGGCTGTTCGGCCCGGACAGCGCCAGCTGGCAGGTACACGGCGACTTTCCGAGCATGCTGATCGGTGGCATCAGTGCCTTGCTCCTGCAATTGCTGCATCCGTTGGCGCTGGCGGGCGTCTGGGATCACTCCAACTTTCGCCAGGACCTGCTCGGACGCTTGCGCCGCACCAGTCAGTTCATCTCTGGCACCACCTTCGGCGCCACCGGCGATGCCAACTGGCTGATCGAAAAGGTCCGCACCATTCACCTGCAAGTGGTCGGTACTGCCGCTGACGGGCGTCCCTATGCCGCCAGCGACCCCGACCTGTTGACCTGGGTGCATGTCGCCGAGGTCAGCAGCTTTCTCGCCGCCCACCTGCGCTACCGTAACCCGAACCTGCCGCTCGCCGAGCAAGACGCCTACTACGCCGAGATCGCGCTGATAGCTGAACGCCTGGGCGCCCGTGATGTGCCCCGCTCGCGCCAGCAGGTCAGCGATTACCTGCAGGCGATGCGCCCGGCGCTGCAGTGCGATGCGCGCAGTCATGAGGTTGTGCAGGTGCTGCTGGCGGCACCTGCGCCTAGCCGTCTGGCTAAACCGGTGGCGAGCCTGATGCTGCATGCGGGTATCGATCTGCTGCCGACGTGGGCCAGCGACATGCTGGCGCTGCAGCAGCCTGCGTTACAGCGGCGGCTGATCCGTCTGGGTATCCACACCACGGCCCCTGTGCTGCGTTGGGCCATGCGCGACGGCTCGGCACATCGCGCGCGGCGGCGCATGGGCGTTCACTGAACGCGACCAAGCATCTGTCCTGTGGGAGCGGGCTTGCCCCGCGATTGCGGTCTAGCTGTCACACCGTATCGCGGGGCAAGCCCGCTCCCACAGGAGAAGCAAGGCAGTTGTACCTGCAGGTTGTTGGGTTGGAAGTTGTCAGTACATCTATGCCACCATTGCCCTCTACTCATGGCCCCGCTGGGGCTTGTGCTGTTCTGACGCCAAATCGAATAAGAGTGAGGACCCGCGCCATGCAAGATGTCGTTATCGTTGCCGCCACCCGGACCGCTGTCGGTAGTTATCAAGGAGCGCTGGCCGCTATTCCCGCAGTCGACCTCGGTGCTGCAGTGATCCGCCAACTATTGACCCAGACCGGCATCGATGCCGAGTTGGTCGATGAAGTGATCCTTGGCCAGGTGCTGACCGCCGGCGCCGGACAGAACCCGGCGCGCCAGGCCGCGATCAAGGCCGGACTGCCCCACGCCGTGCCTGCCATGACGTTGAACAAAGTCTGTGGCTCCGGCCTGAAGGCCCTGCACCTGGCGACCCAGGCCATCCGTTGCGGTGACGCCGAAGTGATCATCGCCGGTGGTCAGGAGAACATGAGCCTGGCCAACTACGTGATGCCAGGCGCCCGTACCGGTCTGCGCATGGGCCACAGCACCCTGATCGACAGCATGATCAGTGATGGCCTGTGGGATGCCTTCAACGACTACCACATGGGCATCACCGCCGAGAACCTGGTGGAAAAGTACGCAATCAGCCGTGAAGAGCAGGATGCCTTCGCTGCCGCTTCCCAGCAAAAAGCCGCTGCCGCGATTGAAGCCCGGCGCTTCGTCGACGAAATCACCCCAATCCTGATTCCCCAGCGCAAAGGTGAGCCGATTGCCTTCGCCACCGACGAACAACCGCGCGCCGGCACCACTGCCGAATCGCTGAGCAAACTCAAACCCGCCTTCAAAAAAGACGGCACCGTCACCGCCGGTAACGCCTCGTCGCTCAACGACGGCGCTGCTGCGGTCATGCTGATGAGCGCGGCCAAGGCCCAGCAGTTGGGCCTGCCAGTACTGGCACGCATCAAAGCCTATGCCAATGCCGGTGTCGACCCGGCAATCATGGGCATCGGCCCAGTTAGCGCCACCCGCCGCTGCCTGGAAAAGGCCGGCTGGGAGCTGGCCGACCTCGACCTGATCGAAGCCAACGAAGCCTTCGCCGCCCAGGCCCTGTCGGTAGGCAAAGAGCTGGGCTGGGACGCCAGCAAGGTCAACGTCAACGGTGGCGCCATCGCCCTGGGCCACCCGATCGGCGCCTCGGGTTGCCGGGTGCTGGTGACCCTGCTGCACGAAATGATCAAGCGTGACGCCAGCAAAGGCCTGGCCACACTGTGCATTGGCGGCGGTCAAGGCGTCGCCCTGGCTATCGAGCGCTAATGGTAGCGGGAGGGGCTGCAACGGCCCCTCCCCTGGCTCGAACTGATAAACTGCACGTCCGCAAACCAAGGCCACGTGCATGTCCCTCTTGAATCAGGCGCTGCGCGCCGCCCTCGATGCCCGCCAGGGCCTTATCGCCGAACTCCACACCCAGGGTACCGACTGCTATCGCCTGTTTCATGGCAGTCAGGAAGGCGCCAGTGGTCTGACCGTCGATCGCTACGGCCCACAGTTGCTGGTTCAGAGCTTTCACCAGACGCTAGAGACCAGTGCACTGCTTGAGCTGCATGCTCAAGTTGAAGCGCATCTGGGCCTTGAGCTATTGCTGGTCTACAACGATCGCTCGCAAGGTAACAGCCGCATCGATCGTCGTGACCCGATATTCCAGGCCAGCGAAGCCGCCTTGGCGGATCACGTCGGCCATGAATGGGGCCTGAACTACCGCGTGCGTGGCCGTCATGCCGGGCAGGACCCTTTACTGTTTCTCGACCTGCGCAATGCCCGCGGCTGGGTCAAACAGCACAGTGCCGGTAAACGCGTGCTTAACCTGTTTGCCTATACCTGTGGCGTTGGTCTCAGCGCGGCAGCAGGCGGCGCCCGGGAGGTGTGCAATCTGGACTTCGCCGAAGGCAATTTGGCCGTGGGCAAGGAGAACGGCGCGCTCAACCCGCAAATTCCGGCGATGAGCTTTATCCAGTCCGACTACTTCCCGGCGATCCGCCAGTTTGCCGGTTTGCCGATCAGCCAGCGCCGCGGCCATAAACTGCCGCCCTATCCGCGCTTGGAACAGCGTCAGTTTGATCTGGTGTTTCTCGATCCGCCGGCCTGGGCCAAGAGCGCCTTTGGCACTGTCGATCTGCTGCGCGACTACCAGAGCCTGCTCAAACCGGCACTGCTCAGTACCGCCGAGGGCGGTGTGCTGATCTGCTGTAACAATCTGGCCAAGGTCAACTTCGATGATTGGCGTGAACAAGTGCTGCGCTGCGCCGAGAAAGCCGGGCGGCCGGTGCGCGACTGGCAAGCCCTGAAACCTGCCAGCGACTTTCCGTCGCAGGATGGCCAGCCGCCCCTGAAGACCTTGATTCTGCAGCTCTAAAGCAAAAATCGGCTAATTTCCGAGCGATCTTCGGAACCGTTTTTACGTGCCATACTCCAAGCACTCCCGTTCCAGACAGACGACGCCGCACATGTACAAAGGATTGAAACGCGCCCTCGGCGCCATGTTGGCCGCTTTGGCCCTGTATAGCCTGCTTGGTTTTCTGATTCTCCCAGGTGTGGCACTGCGTATCGCCAACCAGCAATTGGCTAACTACGCCACAGTGCCTGCGCATTTGAACCGGATCGAGCTCAACCCGTTCAGCCTCGAGCTGACCCTGTGGGGGCTGCAGATCGGCGAGCCGGGCAAGGAGCAAGTCGGCTTCGAACGGCTGTATGCCAACCTGGAGCTCGACAGCCTGTGGACAGACGCCGTGCACCTGGTGGGCGTCGAGCTGGACAAGCCACGTACCGAGCTGCTGTTCGCCAAGGACGGCAGCCTCAACCTCAGCCAGTTGTTCAAGCTGCCGCCCAGCGAGCCGAAGCCGGACGAGCCGCCCAGCGACCCGTTCCCGGTCCGTATCGGCAGTATCAAGCTCAACGAAGGCTACCTGCACTTTCAGGATCTACGCCCTAGCGAGCCGATTGAGTTCCTCTACGACTCGATGAACCTGGAACTGAAGAACCTCAGTACTCTGCCCGACGACAGCTCCGACATGACCCTGGTGGCCATCGGGCCACACGGTGGCCGTATCGACTGGAGCGGTACCTTCAGCCTGGTGCCGATTGCCTCTGAAGGCACCTTGAAGGTCACTGACGGCAAGATGAAAGCCTTCTGGCCCTATGTGCGCGATGCCGTGCCGCTGGTGCTGGAGGAAGGCGTGGTCAGCCTCGATACCCACTACAAGCTGAACCTGTCGAAAGAAACCGAGCTGCTGCTCGACAAGACGTCGGTGAGCATTGCGCCGTTCGCCATCAAGGCGCCTGATGGCCGTCCGTTGGTGCGTCTGGCCAAGCTGGATGTCAGTGAAACCTCGGTGGATCTGGCCAAACAGCTGGTTACGGTAGGCAAGATCCGCAGCGAGGAGCTCGAAACCTGGGCAGCGCTGGAAGCCGACGGCCAACTCGACTGGCAGAAGCTGTTCGCCAGCCAACCAGCCAAAGCCACACCCAAGGAGAAAGCCGAGCCTGCGGCAGCCGAACCTGACAAAGCCCAAGCAAAAGCTGCCGAACCGGACAAACCCTGGCAGGTGTTGCTCAAGGACGTACAGCTGCGCAATTACCAGGTGCATCTGGCCGACCGCTCGCAGAAAGAGCCGGTCGCCCTGGATGTCGGGCCGCTGAACCTCGACCTGCAGAACTTCGATAGCCTCAACCAGTCGCCGTTCACCCTCAAGCTCGACACCGGTGTGGGCAAACAGGGCAAGCTGCAAGCTGCCGGTGAGGTCAATCTGGCCCCGGTTACTGCCAAACTCAATGTCAGCACCCAGGACATCGACCTGCGCATCGCCCAGGCCTACATCACCCCGTTCATCCGCCTGGAGCTGCGTAGCGGCATGCTGGGCAGCGACCTTAAGGTCGACCTGAAAAGCACCGAGCCGCTGGCCTTCACCATCGATGGCAAGGCGCAGGTCAACCAGCTGCACACCCTGGACACCATCAAGGACCGTGACTTCGTCAAATGGCAGCAGTTGAACCTGGATGGCGTGTCTTACCGTCATGGTGATGCGCTGAGCATTGGCAAAGTCAGCCTGAAGCAGCCCTATGCACGCTTCATGATCAACGAAGATCGCACCACCAACGTCGATGACCTGCTGATCCCGCAGCCAACCAGCGCGCCAGCCAGCAGCCCGGCCAAGGCCAAAGCCCCGGCCAGCAGCGACAAGCCGCTGGGTATTCGTATCGGCGCAATCGACATCAACGATGGCTCGGCGAATTTCGCCGATTTCAGCCTGACGCCCAACTTCGCCACGGCTATCCAGCAGCTCAATGGCCAGATTGGCACGATCGACAACCGTCAGCCGAAACCGGCCAAAGTCGATATCAAGGGCAAGGTCGATCGCTATGCGCCTGTGACTATCAAAGGCGCGCTCAACCCGTTCGACCCGATGGCCAGCCTCGACATCGCTACCAGTTTCAAACGCGTCGAGCTGACGACCCTGACACCCTATTCGGGCAAATTCGCGGGCTTTCGTATCCGCAAAGGCCGGTTGAACATCGACCTGCACTACATCATTACCCAGGGCAAGCTCAAAGCCGACAACAAAGTAGTGGTCGAACAACTGCAACTGGGTGAGAAAGTCGATAGCCCCGATGCCGTGGACCTGCCTATTCGCCTGGCAGTGGCCTTGCTCAAGGACACTGAAGGCAAGATCTCCATCGAACTGCCGGTGACCGGTGACTTGAACGACCCACAGTTCAGCGTCATGCCGATCGTCTGGCAAACCCTGCGTAACCTGGTGCTGCGGGCGGCACAGGCGCCGTTCAAGTTCATCGGTGGTTTGATCAGCGGTGGCGATGCCCAGGACCTGGGTAGCGTTGCCTTTGCCGCCGGTTCCAGCGATCTGGCACCCGATGCCCAGAGCGCCCTCGACAAACTGGCAGCCGCGCTTAAGGAGCGCCCTGCCCTGCGCCTGGAAATCGAAGGCACCAGCGCCCAGAGCAGCGACGGGCCGTTGATTGCCCAACAGCGTCTGGAGCGTGAATACCAGAGCACTTACTACAAAATGCTCCAGCGCCGTGGCGACAAAGTCCCTGCCCAGGCATCGGACCTACAGGTACCAGATGGCGATAAGCCGGCAATGCTTGAAGGCATCTACCGCACGCGCATGAAGAAGCAGCCACCGGCAGAATGGGAGCAACTGGACCGCGAACAACGCACCAACCAATTGCGCGATGCGGTGCTCAAGTCGTGGGGAGAAAGTGCATTGCTGCTGCGCCAGTTGGGTCAGGCCCGGGCTAGCAGTATCAAGGATTACCTGGTCGACAAGGGCAAGCTTGAGGACGATCGGGTGTACTTCATTGATGCCAGCCTTGGACAGGCCGAGGCCGATGGGCGGGTGATTACCCCGCTGCATCTGGATGCTGAGTGAGGTAAAAGCGATCGCGGGGCAAGCCCACTCCCACCGAATCTCTACTGGTGGGAGCGGGCTTGCCCCGCGATCTGATACGCGTGTTTAGTTGGTTTTCAGACCGTCAGCCGATACCGCCTTCACACCATCAATTTTCTTGGTGATTGTGATCGCAGTTTCTTTCTGCGAAGAACTCAAGGCGACATCCGAAGACAGGGACACCACGCCTTTGTTGGTCTCGACAGTGATATCGCTGCCTGGAATGCCTTTTTCAGTCATCAGGTCAGCTTTGACTTTGGTCGTGATCCAGGTGTCTTTGGTCGCGTCTGTTGCTTTGTCCATCTCACCAGCGGCAACGGTCATCGGAGCCTGCGCGGCAGACTGTTGGGCGAATGCCGCATTGGCCAGCGTCAGCGTCAGGGCGGTGGCAGTAGCGGCAGCAATAGCGAACTTCTTCATACGAGACACTCCTGTTTTTCGAAAAGTCTGCGCCGTAAGTCCTGGCAGCAGGGGTACAAGTACCATTGCAGGGCCTGTGCCAGCTTTTGAATTAAATTAAATCGTTTTAAATCAATAGCTTACAGATAAGCGAAAAAACCGTGATCGTGCATTTTGCAAGCCTTGGGAAAATCTTGCATGCAACATGCAAGTCCACCCAGCCAGTGTAGCGGACATAAAAAAAGGACCCCGAAGGGTCCTTTTCTTTACCGCGTCAGCTTAGACGCCCGATGCCTTGGCAGCAGCAACGTCTTTGATCGACAGCTTGATACGGCCGCGGTTGTCCACGTCCAGTACCAGTACTTCGACTTCCTGACCTTCTTTGAGAATGTCGGTCACTTTCTCAACGCGAGCATCGCTCAGCATGGAGATGTGAACCAGGCCATCTTTGCCCGGCAGGATGTTGACGAAGGCACCGAAGTCAACGATGCGCTCGACTTTACCGACGTAGATCTTACCGATTTCGGCTTCTGCAGTGATGCTCAGAACGCGCTGACGAGCAGCTTCAGCGGCGTCTTTGGTTTCACCGAAGATCTTGATCGAACCGTCGTCTTCGATATCGATCGAAGCCTTGGTTTCTTCGCAGATGGCACGAATGGTCGCGCCGCCTTTACCGATAACATCACGGATCTTGTCGGTGTCGATCTTCATGGCGATCATGGTCGGAGCATTTTCCGACAGCTCGCTACGCGACTGACCGATGATCTGGTTCATCTGGCCGAGGATGTTCAGGCGCGCTTCCAGGGCTTGGCCCAGAGCGATTTCCATGATTTCTTCGGTGATGCCGTTGATCTTGATGTCCATCTGCAGCGCGGTAACACCTTTGGCGGTACCGGCTACTTTGAAGTCCATGTCGCCCAGGTGGTCTTCGTCACCGAGGATGTCGGTCAGAACGGCAAACTTCTCGCCTTCTTTAACCAGACCCATGGCGATACCGGCAACCGGGGCTTTCATTGGTACACCGGCGTCCATCAGGGCCAGGGAAGCACCACAGACCGAAGCCATGGAGCTGGAGCCGTTGGACTCGGTGATTTCCGATACCACACGGATGGTGTACGGGAACACGTCAGCAGCAGGCAGCATTGCCTGAACCGAACGGCGGGCCAGACGGCCGTGACCGATTTCGCGACGGCCAGCACCGCCCATGCGACCACACTCGCCCACCGAGAACGGCGGGAAGTTGTAGTGCAGCATGAAGGGGTCTTTTTTCTCGCCTTCGAGGGTGTCCAGCAGCTGTGCGTCACGGGCAGTACCCAGGGTCGCAACGACCAGGGCCTGGGTTTCGCCACGGGTGAACAGGGCCGAACCGTGAGTCTTCGGCAGAACGCCGACTTCGATGTTCAGCGGACGAACGGTCTTGGTGTCGCGACCGTCGATACGTGGCTTGCCGTTAACGATGTTTTCGCGAACGGTGCGGTATTCGATTTCGCCGAAGATCTCTTTGACTTCGCCAGCCGATGGCTGACCTTCTTCGCCGGAGAACTTGGCAATGGCCTGATCACGCAGCTCGCCCAGACGCGCGTAGCGGTCGGCCTTGACGGTGATGGTGTAACCCTGGGAAACGGCTTCGCCGAATTCAGCGCGGATGGCGTTGAACAGTTCGGTGTTGGCAACAGCAGGTTTCCAGTCCCAGGTAGGCTTGGCAGCTTCAGCAGCCAGCTCTTTGACTGCCTGGATCACCGCCTGGAATTCATCGTGGGCGAACAGTACGGCGCCCAGCATCTGGTCTTCGGTCAGCTCTTTGGCTTCCGATTCAACCATCAGTACGGCGTCGGAAGTACCGGCAACGACCATGTCCAGGCTCGAAGCGGCCAGTTGCTCGTAAGTCGGGTTCAGCAGGTAGCCAGTGCTTTCATGGAAAGCAACGCGCGCGGCACCGATCGGGCCTTCGAACGGAATGCCGGAGATGGCCAGGGCAGCCGAGGTACCGATCATCGCAGCGATGTCCGGATCGGTCTTCTTGCTGGTGGAAACGACGGTGCAGACAACCTGCACTTCGTTCATGAAGCCTTCAGGGAACAGCGGACGGATCGGACGGTCGATCAGACGCGAGGTCAGGGTTTCTTTCTCGGAAGGACGGCCTTCACGCTTGAAGAAACCACCAGGGATCTTGCCGGCAGCGTAGGTCTTTTCCTGGTAGTGAACAGACAGGGGGAAGAAGCCTTTGCCTGGATCGGCCTGTTTGGCACCGACCACGGTCACCAGTACGGTGACATCGTTGTCGACGGTGACCAATACGGCGCCGGACGCTTGACGAGCAATACGGCCCGTCTCGAGGGTAACGGTCGATTGACCGAACTGGAATTTCTTGATTACCGGGTTCA
Organism: Pseudomonas sp. NUPR-001; assembly: GCF_052147955.1. NCBI lineage: Bacteria > Pseudomonadati > Pseudomonadota > Gammaproteobacteria > Pseudomonadales > Pseudomonadaceae > Pseudomonas > Pseudomonas sp. NUPR-001. The sequence goes on along the minus strand of NZ_CP197353.1, from coordinate 863,937 downwards.
CGGTTTCCTACCTTCTTCAGTGGCTCTGGGGGAACTGGTTCTTGCGAATTCTTGGGCAGCCCAGGGAATCGGCCCTGTCAGCAGTCCAGATAAAACTAGAGGTTGGGAGCCTGCCCTGCCCTTGCGAAAAACGCTCAGGCGAGACAGACAGCCAACCTCATAGATACGCGCGGCGTGCTCATCGCTCCCGATGCCAGGCACCGGAAGCGATGAATGCAGCACGCCGTGCACACCACTGGCCAGGCCGCTATTAGCGACGCAGACCCAGACGACCGATCAGGGCGCTGTAACGAGTGGTGTCTTTGCCCTTCAGGTAGTCCAGCAGCTTACGACGCTGGTTAACCATACGGATCAGACCACGACGGGAGTGGTGGTCTTTGCCGTTGGCCTTGAAGTGGCCTTGCAGCTTGTTGATGTTGGCGGTCAGCAGTGCAACTTGCACTTCTGGGCTACCGGTGTCACCGGCAGCTTGCTGGTAGTCGGCAACGATCTGAGCTTTTTCTTCAACGCTGAGTGCCATCTGGCTTCTCCAAATCAAGGGAAACCGAACAAACGGTTTCCAATAGGCCAGGGACAAATCCCTGTATTCATAAAGTGAGGCATGACCATGCCTATTAACAGCCATCCTCTTTGCCACCAGCGCCAGGCCGAAGCCTGGTACTGAAGGTTTCGATCATTCCGACCGAATCAAACGACGTGGCGCAATGCGTCCGTCTTCGCTCACTTCACCGATACCGATGAAGCGACCGTTGTGATCTTGCACCCGTACCATACCGAATTTCGGCGCGTCGGGAGCTCTGACCGGCTGACCATGCAGCCAGTAGAAAGCGCTGTGCTCGGAGAACTGCAGCAACGGCCAGTCTTGCAGACCGCTGTCGGAAGGCATCAGGAAGCGATCGACCGCTTCGTTGCCGCCTTCGGCGTGGACCGCTTCGAGTTCTTCGAGGGTCACTGTCTGTGCCAGCTCGAATGGCCCGGCGTGCGTGCGACGCAGTTCGGCAACATAGGCGCCACAGCCCAAAACCTCGCCGATGTCTTCGACCAGGGTGCGGATGTAGGTACCTTTGCTGCAACCGACCGAGAGACGAACCCGGGTGCCATCGCACTCGAGCAGCTCCAAGCGGTTAATAGTAACAGAACGCGCTTCCCGCTCCACTACTTCCCCTGCACGCGCCAGTTTGTACAACGGCTGGCCATCGCGCTTGAGGGCCGAGTACATCGGCGGTATCTGACTGATTTCACCACGAAATTGTGGCAGAACAGCTTCAATATCGGCGCGACCAACGGTCACGTCACGGGTTTTCAGCACTTCACCTTCGGCGTCGCCGGTGGTGGTGGTCTCACCCAACTGCATGACCGTCTCGTAGCCCTTGTCGGAATCGAGCAGGTACTGGGAGAACTTGGTGGCCTCACCGAAGCACAGTGGCAGCACGCCACTGGCCAACGGGTCGAGACTGCCGGTGTGACCGGCCTTCTCGGCATTGAGAAGCCAGCGCACCTTCTGCAAGGCGGCATTGGAGGTAAACCCCAATGGCTTGTCGAGCAGAATGATACCGCTGACGTTACGACGGATACGTTTGACCTGGGCCACCGCTTACTCCTTGGTGTCCGGGGTGTCAGCGTCCTGGTGCTGGCTGTCTTCGGCCACTGCACGCTCGATCAGGGCCGACAGGTGGGCACCGCGGCTCACGCTTTCGTCGTAGTGGAAATGCAGTTGCGGCACGCTGCGCAATTTCATTTCCTTGCCCAACTGCATACGCAGGAAACCGGCGGCGGAGTTCAGCACTTTGAGGCTTTGCTTGATGTCTTCAGCGCTATCCTGGCCCATCACGGTGATGTACACCTTGGCGTGACCAACATCGCGACTAACGTCGACGGCGGTGATCGTCACCAGGCCGACGCGTGGATCTTTCACTTCACGACGAATCAGTTGTGCCAGCTCACGCTGCATCTGGTCGCCAATGCGTTGGGTACGGCTATATTCTTTTGCCATTTTTGCTACCTGTAACTAAAGCGGCAAACGCCCGACCAGGCAGAAGCCTGATCGGGCGTTGCGTTCAGAGGCGCTGACGACCGCCGTGTGACGGGCGTTTCGCACTTCCCATGCTCGATGCTTAGAGCGTACGAGCCACTTGGACTTTCTCGAAGACTTCGATCTTGTCGCCGACTTTGACGTCGTTGTAGCTCTTCACGCCGATACCGCATTCCATGCCGGCACGTACTTCGGAGGCATCGTCTTTGAAGCGACGCAGCGACTCCAGCTCGCCTTCGAAGATAACCACGTCTTCGCGCAGTACGCGGATCGGACGGTTGCGGTACACGGTACCCTCGATGACCATACAGCCAGCGATGGCGCCGAACTTCGGCGAACGGAACACGTCACGCACTTCGGCAACGCCGAGGATGTTCTCGCGAACATCGCTGCCGAGCATACCGGTCAGGGCCTTCTTGACGTCTTCAATGATGTCGTAGATCACGTTGTAGTAACGCATATCCAGACCTTCCTGCTCGACGATCTTGCGGGCGCCGGCATCGGCACGCACGTTGAAGCCGAACAGTACTGCATTGGAAGCCAGTGCCAGGTTAGCGTCGCTTTCGGTGATACCACCGACGCCGCCGCCAATCACCCGAACCTGTACTTCGTCGTTACCCAGGCCGCCCAGGGAGCCCTGCAGGGCTTCGAGAGTACCGCGCACATCGGTCTTGAGAACGATGTTGAGGGTCTTCTTCTCTTCCTGGCCCATGCTCTCGAAGATGTTCTCGAGCTTGCCAGCGTGTGCACGAGCCAGTTTGACTTCGCGGAACTTGCCTTGACGGAACAGCGCGACTTCACGGGCCTTCTTCTCGTCAGCAACCACCGACAGCTCGTCACCAGCGTCCGGCGTACCATCCAGGCCGAGGATTTCGACTGGAATGGCTGGACCGGCTTCTTTAACAGGCTTGCCGTTTTCGTCGAGCATGGCACGTACACGGCCGTAGTTCGAACCGCACAGAACCATGTCGCCCTGACGCAGGGTACCGTCTTGAACCAGCACGGTGGCCACTGGGCCGCGGCCTTTGTCCAGACGCGATTCAACGACAACACCACGACCTGGAGCCGATGGCGTGGCCTTGAGCTCGAGGATCTCGGCTTGCAACAGAACGGCTTCGAGCAGTTCGTCGACACCGGTACCCATCTTCGCCGAAACCTTGACGAACGGCGTGTCTCCACCCCAGTCCTCGGAGGTTACGCCTTCGACAGCCAGCTCGTTGCGGATGCGATCGAGGTCAGCACCCGGCTTGTCGATCTTGTTCACTGCAACAACCAGTGGAACACCAGCCGCCTTGGCGTGCTGAACAGCTTCACGGGTTTGCGGCATCACACCATCGTCCGCCGCGACCACGAGGATCACGATGTCGGTGGCCTTGGCACCACGTGCACGCATCGCGGTAAACGCGGCGTGGCCCGGAGTGTCGAGGAACGTGACCATACCGCGGTCGGTTTCTACGTGGTAGGCACCGATGTGCTGGGTGATACCACCGGCTTCGCCAGCAGCTACCTTGGCACGACGGATGTAGTCGAGCAGCGAGGTCTTACCGTGGTCAACGTGACCCATTACGGTCACAACCGGTGCACGGGTCTCGGTCTCACCTTCAAACTTCAGCGATTCAGCCAGGGAGTCTTCCAGGGCGGTGTCGCTGATCAGGGTGACCTTGTGGCCCAGCTCTTCGGCGACCAGCTGTGCGGTCTCCTGATCGAGCACCTGGTTGATGGTGACCGGAGTGCCCAGCTTGAACATGAACTTGACGACTTCAGCGCCCTTGACGGACATCTGGTTCGCCAGATCGGAAACCGTGATGGTCTCGCCGATCTGTACGTCACGAATAACCGGACCGGTCGGGCTCTGGAAGCCGTGAGCATTACGCTTCTTCGGCTTGCCCTTGCCACGACCGCCACGACGGAAGCCATCGCTTTCTTCGTCGGTGGTACGCGGAGCGGCGCGCGGAGTCGGCGCCTTTTCCTTTTCCTTGACCTTGACCGACACGCGCGGCGCTTCGTTGCGGCGCTCACCACCACGACGATCGTCGTCACGCGACTTGTCGTTGCGGCGCACGTCGTCTTTCTTGCGATCGGCAACCGGCGCCGGAGCGACGTCAGCAGGCTCGATCACCGGGGCAGGAGCCGGGGCAACCGGAGCAGCGGCAGCAGGTGCAGCCGGGGCTGCAGGCGCGGCCGCAGCCTGACGACGAGCCTCTTCATCGGCACGTTGACGTGCTTCAGCGTCGGCTTTTTCACGTACAGCGTTTTCGGCTGCACGGCGTTCTTCCAGCTCGCGCTTCTGCTCGGCCTGGATTTCTTCCGGGCTGCGCTGAACGAATACTTTCTTCTTGCGTACTTCTACGCTGATGCTTTTGCTACCGGCGACACGCAGGGTGCTGGTGGTTTTGCGCTGCAAGGTAATCTTGCGCGGTTCTTCCACCTTCGCCTTGTGGCTGCTCTTCAAATGAGCCAGCAGAGCTTGCTTCTCATTGTCGGTCACTACCTGACCGGCGTCGGTGTGCGGCAGACCTGCCTCACGCATCTGCTGCAGCAGGCGCTCTACCGGTGCAGCGACCTCTTGGGCCAATTCTTTCACCGTGACTTGCGTCATGCACTTCTCTCCTCAGGCCGCGCCTAATTACTCGAACCAGTGGGCTCGGGCGGCCATGATCAACTTGCCGGCACGCTCTTCGTCGATGCCGTCGATGTCGAGCAGGTCATCAATCGACTGCTCGGCCAGGTCTTCGCGGGTAACTACGCCGCGCACCGCCAGTTCCGCCGCCAGATCCTTGTCCATACCCTCAAGCGAGAGCAGGTCTTCGGCCGGATGGGCGTCTGCCAGCTTTTCCTCAGTAGCGATGGCTTTGGTCAACAAGCGATCCTTGGCGCGAGCACGAAGCTCATTGACGATTTCTTCGTCAAAGCCGTCGATGTTGAGCATTTCTTCCAACGGTACGTAGGCAATCTCTTCCAGGCTGGTGAAGCCTTCATCGACCAGCACCTGTGCCAGCTCTTCGTCGACTTCCAGCTCGTCGATGAAGTTGCGCAGGATGTCACCGGTTTCAGCTTGCTGCTTGGCCTGGATGTCCGATTCGGTCATCACGTTCAGGGTCCAGCCAGTCAACTGGCTGGCAAGACGCACGTTCTGGCCACCACGACCGATCGCCTGGGCCAGGTTGTCTGCTCCCACAGCGATGTCCATGGCGTGGGCATCTTCATCGACGATGATCGCCGCGACTTCTGCCGGCGACATTGCGTTGATGACGAACTGTGCCGGGTTGTCGTCCCACAGGACGATATCCACACGTTCGCCGCCCAGTTCACCGGACACTGCCTGGACGCGCGAGCCGCGCATGCCAATGCAGGCACCTTGCGGGTCAATGCGCTTGTCTTTGGAGCGTACGGCGATTTTGGCACGCGAACCCGGATCACGGGACGCGGCCATAACTTCGATCAGGCCCTCGGCGATTTCCGGCACTTCGATGCGGAACAGTTCGATCAGCATCTGTGGTGCGGTACGCGACAGGATCAGTTGCGGGCCACGGTTCTCGGTGCGAATTTCCTTGAGCAGGGCGCGCACACGCACACCAACCCGGAAGGTTTCGCGAGAGATGATGTCTTCACGGGCAAGCAGCGCCTCGGCGTTGTTGCCCAGGTCAACGATGACGTTGTCACGCGTGACCTTCTTGACGGTACCGGAGATGATCTCGCCCAGACGCTCGCGGTAGGCATCTACCACTTGAGCGCGCTCGGCTTCACGGACCTTCTGGACAATGACTTGCTTGGCGGTCTGGGCGGCAATACGACCGAACTCGATCGACTCGATCTTCTCTTCGATCACGTCGCCGACTTTCGCCTCAGGGTGAGACTCCTGGATTTTGGCCGGCCATACTTCGATGGCTGGATCGTCCAGGTCTTTCTCTTCGACGACTGTCCAGCGACGGAAGGTCTCATAGCTACCGGTGTGGCGGTTGATTTCCACACGCAGGTCGACTTCGTCGTCAAAACGTTTTTTGGTTGCAGTGGCCAGAGCCACTTCCAGCGCTTCAAAAATTACGCCGGCCGGTACGCCCTTTTCGTTGGATACCGACTCAACAACCAGCAGTACTTCTTTGCTCATCGTACGCCTCGCCTTTCGCAAGCCATTGGATCCGCGCGGTCCGCGAGATCCGGCACGTCTCAGTCAAAACTGGGAATAATGTTGGCCTTGTCGATCGAATCGATCGGCAACAGGAACTCTTGGTTGTCTACCTGAACAACCACATCCTGGTCCTCCACACCGCGGAGAAGGCCCTGAAAGTTACGACGACCTTCAAAGGGCGTGCGCAGCTTGATCTTCACTTGTTCGCCGGCATGCGAAGCGTACTGTTCCAGAGTGAACAGTGGGCGATCCATGCCAGGAGAGGACACTTCAAGGGTATATTCGGAAGAAATTGGATCTTCTACATCAAGGATAGCGCTGGCCTGGTGACTGACGATTGCGCAGTCATCAACCAGAATGCCTTCCTCTTTATCGATATAGATACGCAGGACCGAATGTTTGCCTTGAGAGATGAATTCGATCCCCCAGCATTGATAGCCAAGAGCCTCGACCACCGGGGCCAACAAGGCCTGCAACTGTTCTAGCTTGCTCGACACCTGAACCCCCTCGTGCATGCTATGCAAATAAAAAATGGGCAAAGCGCCCATCCCTGATACGCCGTTGAATACCGGCGTTATGACTGTTCAGCCAAGAAAAAGCCCCTGAAAAAGGGGCTCCGCTGAAACTGGTTGCGGGGGCTGGATTTGAACCAACGACCTTCGGGTTATGAGCCCGACGAGCTACCAGACTGCTCCACCCCGCGACAAAGCTGGGGCGAAAGTATACGACCGAACCCTATAAGGGTCAATCTAACCTCCACCTACAAGAAAGCCCGCTGTAGCGGGCTGTCTTGTTTCAATTGGTACCGAGAAGGGGACTCGAACCCCTACACCCTATGGGCACAACCACCTCAAGGTTGCGTGTCTACCAATTCCACCACCTCGGCAATACTACTTTGAAACCCGTTACTTCTGCTCTTGAGCGGGAGGAACATCGCCAGTGTTAGTGGCTTCGCTCTTCTGCTCCTGGAGCACCGGTACATCATCTGTTGCCGGTTTTTGCTGCTTCACTTCCAATACTGCTGGATCTGGCAACCCTACTTGAGTCAGCTCATGAGCTTTCTCTTTAGCAAAGTATCCTAACCCAAGAGCAGTTAAGAAGAAAGAGGCAGCTAGTATAGCAGTAAACTTACTCAGAAAGGTAGCAGAACCTTGGCTTCCGAACACAGTATTTGAAGCACCTGCGCCGAAAGATGCACCCGCTTCCGCACCTTTACCCTGTTGCAGCAACACCAGCACTACCAAACCCAGTGCGCCCAACAGATGAAACACAACGATCACTGTTTCCAGCATTTTTCAGTTTCCTGCGGCGCGACAAATTGCACCGAATTCGTCTGCGTTCAGGGAAGCCCCACCAATCAGGCCCCCATCGATATCCGGCATGCCGAACAGTTCAGCCGCATTGGCCGCCTTCACGCTGCCGCCGTATAGAAGCCGCACATTTTGAGCGACTTCAGGATTCTTTGCCGCCAGCTGCTCGCGAATGGCTTTGTGCACATCCTGAGCCTGCTGTGGCGTGGCTGTCAGCCCTGTACCGATGGCCCATACAGGCTCATAGGCAATCACCGCATTGGCGAAGACATCAACACCGAATGCTTCGATGATGCTGTCCAGCTGACGCCCGACAATCTCTAGCGTCTTACCCGCTTCGCGCTCTTCGAGGGTTTCCCCTACACAGAGCACCGGCTTCAAACCACAAGCCTGTGCCGCAGCGAACTTGCGATTAAGCACTTCATCACTCTCGCCAATGATCTGGCGGCGTTCCGAGTGCCCAATCAGTACCAGCTCGCAACCTGACTCGACCAACTGACTCGGTGCAACTTCACCGGTCAATGCGCCTTGCTCAGGCTGTACCGCAGAATTCTGAGCGCCAACAGCGATCGACTCTCCTTGCAACCCTTCAACCACTTGGTTGATGTACAGCAAGGGAGGAAACACCGCGACCTCAACACCGCGAGGCAAGGCTTGATTACTCAAATCCTTGATCAGCTCAGCGACGCTGGCGCGGGTACCGTGCATCTTCCAGTTACCAGCTACCATAGGGCGACGCATGCTTTACCTCGTCGGTCAAAGTGGGCGCAGATGTTACCCAACCCGATCACTGCTGGCAAGCGTATTTCAAACGCAAACTTCACTTACCAGTTTTGCCAGCGCTTCTGCGTGGGCGCGAACCTGAGTTTCGTCGTCACCCTCGACCATAACGCGCACCAAAGGCTCTGTTCCGGACTTGCGCAACAACACGCGGCCACGCCCGGCCATTTCCTCGGTGACACGGGCACTGGCTTCTTTCACAGCCGGATGCTCCAGTGGATCGACCTTGCTTGCACCAAAGCGCACATTGATCAGCACTTGCGGACACTTGCGCAGCCCCTGACGCGCATGCGCGAGGGTCTCTTCGCGTCGCTTGAGCGCCATCAGCACCTGCAGCGCGGCAATGATCGCATCACCAGTGGTGGTATGGTTGAAGCACACCACATGCCCGGAGTTCTCACCACCGAGCACCCACTCGCGCTCCAGCAGCTCGGCCATTACGTAGCGGTCACCGACCTTGGCACGAACGAACGGGATGTCGAGCTCCTTGAGCGCCAGCTCCAGGCCCAGGTTACTCATCAGGGTGCCAACTACCCCACCCTGCAGCTTGCCGCGCTCTTGCAGGTCGCGGGCAATGATGTAAAGAAGCTCGTCGCCATCGACGATTGCACCGGTATGGTCGACCATCAGCACCCGGTCGCCGTCACCATCAAAGGCAATACCCAGGTCGGCATGACCAACCAGTACCGCTGCCTGCAGCGACTCGATGTGGGTCGAACCACAATTTTCATTGATGTTCAGACCGTCTGGCTGCGCCGACAGCACGGTGACGCTGGCGCCCAGCTCGCGGAACACGCTAGGTGCCACTTTGTACGTAGCGCCATGGGCACAATCGACCACCAGCTTGAGGCCGGCGAAATCGGTGCTGGTCGGCACGCTGCTTTTGCAGAATTCGATATAGCGACCAGCGGCATCGTTGATACGCGAGACCTTGCCGAGCTTGCTCGACTCGACCACGGTCATCGGCTGATCGAGCAGCTCTTCGATCATTTTTTCGACTTCGTCAGGCAGCTTGGTGCCCTGGCCGGAGAAGAACTTGATGCCGTTATCATCATGCGGATTGTGCGAGGCACTGATGACGATGCCGGCTTCGGCGTGAAAGGTGCGCGTCAGGTAGGCAATGGCCGGGGTCGGCATCGGCCCGAGCAGCATCACATCCGCGCCTGCGGCGGAAAGGCCGGCCTCCAGGGCGGACTCGAACATGTAACCGGAGATTCGCGTGTCTTTACCGACCAGAACCCGGCAGGCACCCTGCTTTCGAAAGGCCATGCCAGCAGCCCAACCGAGCTTGAGCATGAAGTCAGGAGTGATCGGGTATTCGCCGACACGGCCACGGATGCCGTCGGTACCAAAGTATTTTCTGCTCATAGATGCTCCATCACACTTATTCGGCGGCTTGAACCGCGGCAATCATCCGCACTACATCGGCGGTTTCGGCGACATCATGAACGCGCAGGATGCTCGCTCCTTTGGTCATCGCCAACGCAGCCAAGGCCAGGCTGCCGTAGAGTCGTTGTTCGACCGGACGATCCAGCGCCTGCCCGATCATGCTCTTGCGCGAAACGCCCACCAACAATGGACGCCCCAATCGATACAGCGACTCCATGTGCTTGAACAGACTGAGGTTGTGCGCAAGGGTCTTGGCAAAGCCAAATCCCGGATCGAGGATGATCCGTTCAGCATCGATACCCACCGCTGCGCACGCTGCCATCCGTTGTTCAAGATAGCTCGCTACTTCAGCGGTGACATCTTCGTAATGAGGGCTGTCCTGCATGTTGCCCGGCTCGCCACGCATGTGCATCAAGCACACCGGCAAGCCAGTGGCAGCTGCCGCGTCCAGGGCGCCGTCGCGACTGAGCGAGCGAACATCGTTGATCAGCCCGGCACCGAGCCTGGCAGACTCGCGAATGACCGCCGGAGTGGAGGTATCGACCGAGATGATCACATCCAGCTCGCGATTGATCGCCTCAACCATCGGCGCTACACGCTCCAACTCCTCGAGCGCGGAAACCGCCCGGGCACCAGGGCGCGTGGACTCGCCACCGATGTCGATCAGGGTTGCGCCCGCTGCGACCATCGCTTCGGCATGACGCAAGGCAGCATCACGCTGATTGAAGCGTCCGCCGTCGGAGAAGGAATCGGGGGTGATATTGAGAATACCCATGACATGGGTACGGGACAAATCAAGAACCCGGTTGCCGCAAGGCAACCGGGTTGGGTACTGCTGTGACGTCATAAGAGCCCTTAGATTTGCGCCGCTGGGCCGCCGATCGGCGATTCTGGACGGTCACTCTGCGGTGCAGGGGTGCCCGAACCATCTTCCCAGTCACGCGGTTCGCGTGGCGTACGACCGGCCATGATGTCGTCGATCTGCTCGGCATCGATGGTTTCGTACTTCATCAGCGCATCGGCCATCGCATCAAGCTTGTCGCGATTGTCCGTGAGGATCTGCTTGGCAGTGGCATAGCACTGATCAATGATGCTGCGAACTTCTGAGTCGATCAGTTTGGCAGTTTCACCGGAAACACTGGCGTGCTGGGAGCCGGCGCTGCGACCGAGGAACACCTCGCCCTCTTCTTCGGCATACATCAGCGGCCCGAGCTTCTCCGACAACCCCCACTTGGTCACCATGTTCCGGGCGATCTGACTGGCCCGCATGATGTCGTTGGAAGCGCCGGTGGTCACGCCGTCGAAGCCCAGGGTCATTTCCTCGGCGATACGGCCGCCGTACAGCGAGCAGATCTGGCTGATCAGCGCACGCTTGGACAGACTGTAACGGTCCTCTTCAGGGAGGAACATGGTGACACCCAGGGCACGGCCACGAGGAATGATCGAGACCTTGTAGACCGGATCGTGCTCAGGCACCACGCGACCAACAATGGCGTGACCGGCCTCGTGGTAAGCGGTGTTGCGCTTCTCTTTCTCGGACATGACCATGGTTTTGCGCTCGGCGCCCATCATGATCTTGTCTTTGGCCAGTTCGAACTCTTTCATTTCGACGATGCGCTTGCTCGAACGAGCAGCGAACAGCGAAGCCTCGTTGACCAGGTTGGCCAGGTCGGCACCGGAGAAGCCTGGAGTGCCACGCGCGATAACCGCAGGGTTGACGTTTTCGCCAACCGGCACTTTACGCATGTGGACCTTGAGAATCTGTTCACGACCGCGGATGTCCGGCAGACCAACTACAACCTGACGGTCAAAACGGCCAGGACGCAGCAACGCCGGGTCAAGCACGTCAGGACGGTTGGTGGCGGCAATGACGATGATGCCGTCATTCATTTCGAAGCCGTCCATCTCTACCAGCAACTGGTTGAGGGTTTGCTCGCGCTCGTCGTGACCGCCGCCCATGCCGGCGCCACGGTGGCGACCAACGGCATCGATCTCGTCGATGAAAATGATGCACGGTGCGTGCTTCTTGGCCTGTTCGAACATGTCACGGACACGACTGGCACCCACACCCACGAACATTTCGACGAAGTCGGAACCGGAGATGGTGAAGAACGGTACCTTGGCTTCGCCCGCGATGGCCTTGGCCAGCAGGGTTTTACCGGTACCTGGTGGGCCAACCATCAACACGCCACGCGGAATACGACCGCCCAGGCGCTGGAATTTGCCCGGATCGCGCAGGAACTCGACCAGCTCACCCACTTCTTCCTTGGCTTCGTCGCAACCTGCAACGTCGGCCAACGTGGTTTTCACCTGGTCTTCGGAGAGCAGCCGCGCCTTGCTTTTACCAAAGCTCATCGGCCCGCCCTTGCCCCCTGCACCACCTTGCATCTGGCGCATGAAGAACATGAACACGGCAATGATCACCAGGATCGGGAAGCTGGCTACCAGCAACTGGGTCCAGATGGACTGCTGCTCAGGCTGCTTGCCTTCGACCACGACGTGGTTGTCGACCAGATCGCCGATCAGGCCGTTGTCCTGGATGGCCGGACGGATGGTCTTGAAGCTGTCGCCATCGGTACGTTTGCCGGTGATGACGTAGCCGTCGACCGCTACGCGCTCGACCTTGCCATCCTTGACCTGCTGAATGAAGTCGGAATAGTTGAGGGTCTGTGGTTCATTCGGGCTGGAGAAGTTGTTCATCACTGTCACCAGGACAGCCGCGATGATCAACCACAGGATCAAGTTCTTTGCCATATCGTTCAATTAGCTACCCTCTGAAGCCGGCTGACGGCGCAGCCGTGCCTCGCATGATATTCACCGGCCTAACTTACTACATAACCTACACATCTGCAGGCGCCGTCTGTAACCCTTTGTGAAACCTAGACTACACGATGTTCATCCAGGTCAGGCAGAACAGCCGATTGGAAAAAACTATCGGATACTCTGAAAGCCACCGGCCTGAAGCCTTACTCGCCGCGATAACCCCGCGCCAGCAAGTACTGCTCGCGGGAACTGTCCCGTGAAGAGTCAGGTTTGAACATCTGGACCTTATCGAATTTCTGACGAGCGTCCTTCAGGTAAACATCAAACCCTTCGCCCTGGAAGATCTTGATCAGGAAATCACCGCCCGGCTTGAGTACCCGGGTGGCCAGATCGAGCGCCAGTTCGCACAGGAACATGGCCTTGGGGATATCCACAGCAGGCGTTCCACTCATATTGGGGGCCATATCGGAAATCACAAGGTCTACGTGCGAATTACCTACCGCCTCAAGGATCTGCGCCAGCACTTCGTCCTGGGTAAAGTCACCCTGGATGAAGGTAACGTCGGGAATGCTGTCCATTTCCAGGATGTCCGAGGCGATCAGGCGACCCTGGCCGCCGATCAGACGACTGGTCACCTGCGACCAGCCACCTGGGGCCGCGCCGAGGTCAACGACGCTCATGCCTGGACGGATCAGCTTGTATTTTTCCTGGACTTCCAGAAGCTTGTAGCTCGCACGCGAGCGGTAACCATCCTTCTGTGCCTGTTTCACATAGGGATCGCTGACATGCCTTTCCAGCCACTTTTTGCTTGTCTTGGAACGCGCCATGGGGTGCCTCGATGATAAGGGTCGTGATTTGTTGGGCGGATCCACGGGCCCTCGGGTAAAATGGCCGCCATTTTTACAGAATCAGACAAAGGGTCAGATTATGCCGCTCAATAACGAGCAGAAGAAACAGTACAAATCCATTGGTCACGACCTGAAGCCGGTTCTGATCGTGGCGGGCAATGGTTTGACCGAAGGTGTCCTCGCCGAACTGGAGCGCGCCCTGACTGATCACGAACTGATCAAGGTCCAGGTCAAGCTCGAAGATCGCGAAGAGCGCAAGGCCGTAATGGACGAGCTGAGCAAGGTCAGTCGCGCAGAACAAGTGCAGATCATCGGCAAGATGGTGCTGCTGTACCGCAAAAACCCGCAACCGAACAAGCAACTGTCCAACATCCACCGTTACAAATGATGGTGGCTCCGATCAGTGGCGCGGCTAGCGCGCCCTGGTCGGGACTGGCTGGGCTGCCAGCACGATACCGCTGATCCCAAGGATCACGAAGCAGAACATCTGCCAACGCTCCCCGGCAGAAATACCGTAGCGCAAGGTGTAGTAGCCGACGCAGGCGGCAAAACCCACCAGCAGCATCTGGCCGCTGAATGTTTGCCACCAGGCTGCCACCCCTCTCAACCTCACCAACACCGCCAACTGAGTCAGCAGGCCGACTGCCGCTACGCCGATCAACCAACGGTCGATCTGCACGGCAACATCCTGCACCAGTAGCGGCGCCAGGCCACTGACTTTGAGCGCGGGCACCAGCCCTACGTGGAACACCCACAGGCCGCCAACCCAGAAAACCTGGGCCAGCTGCCAGAGGATACCCTCGAGGGTCGGCGCCCGCAGGCGCCGGTCAGATGTGCTTGACTTCGACAATCTCGTACTCGACCGAGCCACTTGGCGTCTTGACGACGACGATGTCACCTTCTTCCTTGCCGATGATGGCGCGGGCGATTGGTGCACCAGCCGAGAGCTTGCCTTTCTTGATGTCAGCTTCGTCTTCACCAACGATCTGGTAAGTCACCTGATCGCCGGTTTCGGTGTTTTCCAGATCTACGGTGGTGCCGAAGATGACCTTGCCGGTGTGGGCAATGGTGGTCACGTCGATCACGACCGAGTTCTGCAGACGGCCTTCGATATCGCGAATGCGCGCTTCGACCATGCCCTGCTCTTCACGGGCAGCATGGTATTCGGCGTTTTCCTTGAGGTCGCCCAGCTCGCGCGCCTCACCGATTGCCTGACTCAAGCGCGGACGCTCGGTCTTGCTCAGGAACAGGTGCTCTTCCTCCAGGGCGCGAGCGCCCTGGACGGTCATCGGGTATTTGGTAATGCTCATGCTTTGAGTCCTGCATGCAGATCCTGCAAGCGGCGAACGGTCTTCTCAGGACCAAACTTCAACGCTTCACAGATGGCTTCACCGGCCGCAATGGTAGTGGTGCAGTAGATCTTGTGCTGCAACGCATTGCGACGAATCGAGTAGGAGTCAGCGATCGACTGGCGGCCTTCGGTGGTGTTGATGATCAGCGACACTTCGTCGTTCTTGATCATGTCGACCACGTGCGGACGACCTTCGGTCACCTTGTTCACGCGACGCACTTTCAGGCCAGCCGCTTCGATAACTTTGGCGGTACCAACAGTGGCAACCACTTCAAAGCCCAGCGCGATCAGGTCACGGGCAACACCTGCTACCTGCGGCTTGTCGTCATCACGCACGCTGATGAAGGCAGTACCGCCGGTCGGCAGCACTTCGCTGGCGCCCATCTGGGCTTTTGCGAAGGCCTCACCGAAGCTGTCGCCAACACCCATGACTTCACCGGTGGATTTCATCTCAGGGCCGAGGATCGGGTCAACCCCTGGGAACTTGGCGAACGGGAACACCGCTTCCTTGACGCTGTAGAAGTTAGGAATGATTTCCTTGGTGAAGCCCAGCTCTTTCAGCGATTTACCAGCCATGACGCGGGCAGCGATCATCGCCAGCGAGGTGCCGATGCACTTGGACACGAAAGGTACAGTACGCGAAGCACGCGGGTTGACTTCAATCACGTAGATCTTGTCACCCTGCAGCGCCAGCTGCACGTTCATCAGGCCGACAACGCCCAGCTCCAGGGCCATTTTCTTGACCTGAACACGGACTTCGTCCTGAACATGAACTGGCAGCGAGTACGGCGGCAGCGAACAGGCCGAGTCACCGGAGTGAACACCTGCTTGTTCAATGTGCTGCATGATTGCGCCGATCACCACGTCGGTACCGTCGCACACCGCATCCACGTCCATTTCGATGGCGCAGTTGAGGAAGTGGTCAAGCAGCACCGGGCTGTCGTTGGACACTTGTACCGCTTCACGCAGGTAGCGCTTGAGCTCGTCCAGCTCGTAGACGATTTCCATGGCACGGCCGCCCAGTACGTAGGACGGGCGCACAACCAGCGGGTAACCGATCTGGCCAGCGGCACGAATGGCTTCGTCTTCGCTGCGCACGGTGGCGTTTGGCGGCTGCAGCAGGTTCAGGCGCTGAACCATCTGCTGGAAGCGCTCACGGTCTTCGGCGCGGTCGATGGCGTCAGGGCTGGTGCCGATGATCGGTACGCCAGCTTCTTCCAGGGCGCGAGCCAGTTTCAGCGGGGTCTGGCCACCGTAGTGGACGATCACGCCTTTTGGCTTCTCGACCCGCACCACTTCCAGCACGTCTTCCAGCGTCAGCGGCTCGAAGTACAGACGGTCGGAGGTGTCGTAGTCGGTGGAGACGGTTTCCGGGTTGCAGTTGACCATGATGGTCTCGTAACCGTCTTCGCGCAGGGCCAGTGCCGCGTGTACGCAGCAGTAGTCGAACTCGATGCCCTGGCCGATACGGTTAGGACCGCCACCCAGAATCATGATCTTGTCGCGGGTCGACGGGTTGGACTCGCACTCTTCCTCGTAGGTCGAGTACAGGTAAGCGGTGTCGGTGGCGAACTCGGCCGCGCAGGTGTCGACGCGCTTGTAAACCGGGAAAACTTCCAGTTTGTGGCGGTGACGGCGCAGGTTCTTGTCGGTGATACCCAACAGTTTGGCCAGACGCTGGTCGGAGAAGCCTTTACGCTTCAGGCGCAGCATCAGGTCTTTGTCGATGGCCGACAGCGCCAGGGTCTTGACCTTCTCTTCTTCTTTGATCAGGTCTTCCATCTGCACCAGGAACCAGTGATCGATGCCGGTCAGGGCGAAGATTTCGTCACAGGTCATGCCCGAGCGCATGGCGTCAGCCACGTACCAGATACGCTCAGCGCCAGGCACGGTCAGCTCGCGCTTGAGGATGCTGGCAGCTTCAGGGCTGGCCAGGTCGACTTTCGGGTCCAGACCACAGACACCGACTTCCAGACCGCGCAGCGCTTTTTGCAGCGACTCCTGGAAAGTACGGCCGATGGCCATGACTTCACCCACAGATTTCATCTGGGTGGTCAGGCGGGCGTCGGCTTTCGGGAATTTTTCGAAGGCGAAGCGCGGCAGCTTGGTCACGACGTAGTCGATCGACGGCTCGAAGGACGCTGGGGTACGGCCGCCAGTGATGTCGTTCTGCAGTTCGTCGAGGGTGTAGCCAACAGCCAGCTTGGCGGCGATCTTGGCGATCGGGAAGCCGGTAGCCTTGGAAGCCAGTGCCGAGGAACGCGATACGCGCGGGTTCATCTCGATCACGACCATGCGGCCGGTGTTCGGGCAGATACCGAACTGAACGTTGGAACCACCGGTTTCAACGCCAATCTCACGCAGCACCGCCAGCGAGGCGTTGCGCATGATCTGGTATTCCTTGTCGGTCAGGGTCTGTGCCGGAGCAACGGTGATCGAGTCACCGGTGTGCACGCCCATCGGATCGAAGTTTTCGATCGAGCAGACGATGATGCAGTTGTCCTTTTTGTCGCGGACCACTTCCATCTCGTACTCTTTCCAGCCGATCAGCGATTCGTCGATCAGCAGTTCCTTGGTTGGCGACAGGTCCAGACCACGGGCGCAGATTTCTTCGAACTCTTCACGGTTGTAAGCGATACCGCCACCAGTGCCGCCCATGGTGAAGGACGGGCGAATGATGCACGGGAAGCCCAGCTTCTCGAGGACCGCGTTGGCCTCTTCCATGCTGTGGGCGATACCGGAGCGCGGGCACTCAAGGCCAATGGCCTTCATGGCCTTGTCGAAGCGCGAACGGTCTTCAGCCTTGTCGATGGTGTCGGCGTTGGCGCCGATCATTTCTACGCCGAACTTTTCCAGAACGCCTTCGCGCTCCAGGTCCAGTGCGCAGTTCAGAGCAGTCTGGCCACCCATGGTTGGCAGCAGTGCGTCAGGACGCTCTTTTTCGATGATCTTGGCCACCGATTGCCATTTGATCGGCTCGATGTAGGTGGCGTCGGCCATGGCCGGGTCGGTCATGATGGTCGCTGGGTTGGAGTTCACCAGGATGACGCGGAAACCTTCCTCGCGCAGGGCTTTACAGGCCTGGGCGCCGGAGTAGTCGAATTCGCAGGCCTGGCCGATAACGATCGGGCCAGCGCCAAGAATCAGGATGCTTTTAATGTCTGTACGTTTTGGCATGGGTATCACTCAATTCCGCAGGTCAGTCGGCAAGCCGCTTTGAACAATCTTGGGACAGCACCTGAACGCGGCTTGCACCGGTTCAGGGCCTTCTCGCCAGATGCTCAGCGGCGCTTGGCCATGGCATCGATGAAACGGTCGAACAGTGGCGCGACGTCAGTCGGGCCTGGGCTTGCCTCAGGGTGACCCTGGAAGCTGAACGCGCTCTTGTCGGTGCGCTCGATACCTTGCAGGGTACCGTCGAACAGCGACTTGTGAATGGCGCGCACGTTGCTCGGCAAGGTGGCCTCGTCGACCGCGAAACCGTGGTTCTGGCTGGTGATCATGACCACGCCGGTGTCCAGATCCTGGACCGGGTGGTTAGCGCCATGGTGACCATGACCCATTTTCACGGTCTTGGCACCAGAGGCCAGGGCCAGCAGCTGGTGACCCAGGCAGATACCGAACACCGGAATTTCTGTTTCGAGGATGTCCTTGATCGCCTGGATTGCGTAGTCGCAAGGCTCCGGATCGCCAGGGCCGTTGGACAGGAACACACCATCAGGGTTGAGTGCCAGGACTTCGCTGGCCGGGGTTTGCGCAGGCACCACGGTCAGGCGGCAACCACGGGCAACCAGCATGCGCAGGATGTTCAGCTTGACGCCGAAATCGTAAGCGACCACGTGGTACGGCAGCTCGGCGGCATCGATCGTCGCGTGGCTGTCGGTTTTCAGCTCCCAGACGCTGGAGCGCCATTCGTAGCTGGACTTGGTGCTGACGACTTTCGCCAGGTCCATGCCCTTCAGGCCCGGGAAACCGCGAGCGGCAGCGATTGCGGCTTCTTCAGTGATGTTGTCGCCAGCCAGAATGCAGCCATTCTGCGCGCCCTTCTCACGCAGGATGCGCGTCAGGCGACGCGTATCGATACCGGCGATCGCTACAACATTGTTGGCTTTGAGGTAATCAGGCAGCGACTGCTTGTTGCGCCAGTTGCTCGCGATCAATGGCAGATCGCGAATCACCAGACCGGCCGACCAGACGCGGTCGGACTCGGCGTCTTCCGGCGTGGTGCCGGTGTTGCCGATGTGCGGGTAGGTCAGGGTAACGATTTGCTGAGAATAAGAAGGGTCAGTCAGGATTTCCTGATAGCCGGTCATTGCGGTGTTAAACACCACCTCTCCAACGGTTTGACCGTCGGCTCCAATGGCCTCACCGCGAAAAATGCTGCCATCGGCAAGGGCGAGTATGGCTGGCTTAGTCAAGAAGACCTCCCAAAAATAAAGCCTGAAGGGGCGATCGCAGGTTGCAAAAAAGCGGAATGACGTATAGACACGTCACCCCGCTTTCTTCGTCGAATTATCTGCGCGCTTTTAGTGGACACACTAAAGCTGTAGCTTACAGAAAAACGCTTTTTTGGTCTACCACTGATGTGTCTGAAAGGCGCAGAAATGCGACAGCAGGAGCGCAAGAGCACTGTAGGAGCGGGCTTGACCCGCGATTACGGTGAAACAGAAAAGCCGCAATCGCGGGGCAAGCCCGCTCCCACTAGGGACAGCAGATCAACGTAGGTCGAGGACGTCCTGCATGTCGTACAGGCCAGGCTCGCGCCCGTCCAGCCACAAGGCAGCACGGACGGCACCCTTGGCAAAGGTCATGCGACTGGAAGCCTTGTGGGTGATTTCCAGGCGTTCACCTTCAGCGGCGAATAGCACGGTGTGGTCGCCCACCACGTCACCGGCACGGACCGTGGCAAAGCCAATGGTCTTGCGATCACGAGCACCGGTCTGGCCTTCACGGCCATACACCGCCACTTCTTCCAGATCACGCCCCAACGCATTGGCAACCACTTCACCCATGCGCAGCGCGGTACCCGATGGTGCATCGACCTTGTGTCGGTGGTGCGCCTCGATGATTTCAATATCAACATCATCACCGAGCACACGCGCAGCCATGTCCAGCAGCTTCAGGCTCAGGTTGACACCAACGCTGAAGTTGGCGGCAAAGACGATCGGAATGTCTTTGCCCGCCTCGGCCAGCAGTTGCTTTTCCTCAACCGTGAAACCGGTGGTGCCGATGATCATGGCCTTGCCCGCCTTGCGGCAGAACGCCAGGTTCTTCAGGGTTACCGACGGGTGAGTGAAGTCGATCAGTACATCGAATTCATCGGCCACTTTGGCCAGATCATCGGACAACAGCACACCAATCCGCCCCAGCGCCGCCAGCTCACCGGCATCAGCACCGACCAGCGAACTGTCCGGACGATCGATCGCCGCCGTCAGCCCAGCGCCTGGCGTCTGCTGCACAGCTTCGATCAGGGTTTTACCCATGCGCCCTGCCGCACCCATTACTGCTATACGTCGCATGCCCTATTCCTTCTTACAAGTCGCCGAAGAAGCGCTTTACGCCTTCAAACCAGCCATTGGCCTTGGGCGAGTGGGAACTGTCACCGCCCAGCGAGTCACGCAGCTCTTCGAGCAACTCACGCTGACGCCGGCTGAGGTTGACCGGGGTTTCGACCGCAACGCGACACATAAGATCGCCTGCACCGCCACCGCGAACCGGAGCAACACCTTTACCACGCAAGCGGAACTGCTTGCCGGTCTGGGTGCCTTCCGGAATCTTCAGCTTGACCCGGCCATCGAGGGTCGGCACTTCCAGCTCGCCACCCAGCGCTGCATCGGTGTAGCTGATAGGCACTTCACAGTACAGGTGCTTGCCATCACGCTGGAAGATCGCGTGCTCACGCACATTGATCACAACGTACAAGTCGCCGGTCGGACCACCATGAGAGCCGGCCTCGCCCTCACCAGAGAGGCGAATACGGTCGCCCGTATCGACACCGGCCGGCACTTTGACCGACAGGGTCTTGTACTCTTCGACACGACCTTCGCCGTGGCAGGAGTTGCACGGATCAGTGATGATCTTGCCTTGGCCGTGGCAGCGCGGGCAGGTCTGCTGAACCGAGAAGAAGCCTTGCTGCATGCGTACCTGACCGATACCACCGCAGGTCGGGCAAGTCGAAGGGGACGAGCCTTTCTTGGCACCGGAGCCATCGCACGGCTCGCAGTTGACCAGCGTCGGCACACGGATATTGACCGTGGTACCGCGCACAGCTTCTTCCAGGTTCAGCTCCAGGGTGTAACGCAGGTCGCTGCCACGCTGGGCGCCACCACGCGACCCACCACGGCCGCCGCCGAAGAAGTCGCTGAACACATCGCCGAAAATGTCGGAGAAGTTCGCGCCACCGAAGCCGGCACCGCCGCCACCCATGCTCGGGTCGACACCCGCATGACCATACTGGTCATAGGCTGCACGCTTGCTGGCATCGGAGAGCACTTCGTAAGCCTCGTTGGCTTCTTTGAATTTCTCTTCCGACTCTTTGTCATCAGGGTTACGGTCCGGGTGATGCTTCATCGCCAGACGGCGATAGGCCTTCTTCAGATCCGCATCACTGGAGCCGCGTTCAACTCCCAGAACTTCGTAATAGTCACGCTTTGCCATAAGTCTTTGCACTCTTGAGGACGTTCGGCAAACCTCTGCGCATTCCGCGCCGTGCCGCCAGCACCTGCCGCCCAGAAGGCCCTGACAGATGCTGTAAAATTTCGGGTATTCCAGACACGCCAACGCGGGAGCAAGCCCCCGCGCGGCGACATCCTACCAGCCAACTGCTAACTAGCAGCTGGCTGGCCGACAACCTGTAGCAATTACTTGTTGTCTTTGACTTCTTCGAACTCAGCATCAACGACGTCGTCGTGCTTGGCTTCTTCAGCCTGCTGCGCGCCAGCTTGTGGCTGTTCGGCCTGCTGCTCGGCGTACATCTTCTGAGCAACTGGAGCCGACACTTTCGACAGCTCTTCAACCTTGGCATCGATTGCAGCCTTGTCGTCGCCTTTGATGGCGGCTTCCAGAGCAACAACAGCAGCCTCGATTGCAGCTTTCTCTTCAGCAGTGACCTTGTCACCAGCGTCAGCGACCATTTTGCGAGTCGAGTGAACCAGTGCATCACCCTGGTTACGAGCAGCGGCCAGCTCTTCGAACTTGCGGTCTTCTTCCGAGTTCGCTTCAGCGTCACGGATCATCTGTTGAATTTCTTCATCAGACAGGCCGGAGTTGGCCTTGATCACGATCGACTGAGTCTTGCCAGTAGCCTTGTCTTTGGCGCCTACGTGCAGGATGCCGTTGGCGTCGATGTCGAAGGTTACTTCGATCTGTGGCACGCCACGTGGTGCTGGTGGAATCTCGGCCAGGTCGAACTTGCCCAGGGACTTGTTCTGTGCAGCCTGCTTACGCTCACCTTGCAGCACGTGAATGGTCACAGCGCTCTGGTTGTCATCGGCAGTCGAGAACACTTGCGACTTTTTGGTCGGGATAGTGGTGTTCTTCTCGATCAACGCAGTCATCACGCCGCCCATGGTTTCGATACCCAGGGTCAGCGGGCTGACGTCCAGCAGCAGTACGTCTTTCACGTCACCGGCCAGTACCGCACCCTGGATCGCAGCACCCATGGCAACAGCTTCGTCAGGGTTGACGTCCTTGCGAGCTTCTTTACCGAAGAAGTCGGTAACCGCTTTCTGCACCAGCGGCATACGGGTCTGACCGCCCACCAGGATCACGTCGTCGATCTTGCTGACGTCGATACCAGCGTCTTTCATGGCGATACGGCATGGCTCGATGGTACGTTGAACCAGGTCTTCTACCAGCGACTCCAGCTTGGCGCGGGAGATCTTCACGTTCAGGTGCTTAGGACCGGTGGCATCTGCAGTGATGTACGGCAGGTTGACGTCGGTCTGCTGGCTCGAGGACAGCTCGATCTTGGCTTTTTCAGCAGCTTCTTTCAGACGCTGCATGGCCAGCGGGTCACCTTTGAGGTTCATGCCGCTTTCTTTCTTGAATTCGTCGACGAGGTAGTCGATCAGACGAATGTCAAAGTCTTCACCACCGAGGAAGGTGTCACCGTTGGTTGCCAGTACTTCGAACTGGTGCTCGCCATCCACTTCAGCGATTTCGATAACCGAAACGTCGAAGGTACCACCACCGAGGTCATAAACGATCACGGTGTGATCGCCTTTAGCCTTGTCCATACCGTAAGCCAGCGCGGCTGCGGTTGGTTCGTTGATGATACGTTTTACGTCCAGACCGGCGATGCGACCGGCATCTTTGGTGGCCTGACGCTGGCTGTCGTTGAAGTAGGCCGGAACGGTGATGACCGCTTCGGTGACAGGCTCGCCGAGGTAGTCTTCGGCGGTCTTCTTCATTTTTTTCAGGATCTCGGCAGAGATCTGTGGCGGCGCCATTTTCTGGCCGTTGACTTCGACCCAGGCGTCGCTGTTGTCAGCCTTGACGATTTTGTACGGAACCATCTGGATGTCTTTCTGCACAACTTCTTCTTCGAAGCGACGACCGATCAGACGTTTTACCGCGTACAGGGTGTTGTGCGGGTTGGTGACAGCCTGACGCTTGGCCGATTGACCGACCAGGATCTCGCCATCATTGGCGTAAGCGATGATCGACGGCGTAGTACGCGCGCCTTCAGCGTTTTCGATAACTTTGACGTTGCCGTTTTCCAGAATGGAGACACAGGAGTTAGTGGTCCCCAGGTCGATACCGATGATTTTGCCCATGTTAACTCTCCCGAAACTTGAATTTGGTTGCCGCAGCAGTGGTGGCTACCTGCGGTAATACTTGAATGCTTGACACCTAAATGGGGGCGCTCGAAACGATTTCAAGCCTGCTCGTCAATCGACGGCGAAACCGCTGCAGGTGCCTTGCTGACCACGACCATCGCCGGACGCAGCAGGCGACCGTTGAGCTGATAGCCCTTCTGGAACACCTTGAGCACGCTGTTCGGCTCGACCTCGGCGCTTTCCTGCATGGCCATGGCCTGATGGTGTTCGGCGTTGAACGGTTCGCCGTGCGGGTCAATCGCCTCGAGGTTGTAGCGCTTGAGGGTGTCGTGGAACATTTTCAGGGTCAGCTCGATGCCTTCACGCATCGGGCGAATGCTCTCGTCGTCCGGGCTGGACAGTTCCAGACCACGCTCGAGGCTGTCGATGACCGGCAGCAGGTCACCAGCGAATTTTTCCAGGGCGAACTTGTGTGCCTTTTCTACATCCTGCTCGGCGCGACGGCGCACGTTCTGCAGGTCAGCTGCAGTGCGCAGGGATTGATCCTGGGCCGCCGCCAGCTGCTCTTCGAGCACCTGCACGCGGGCGCTCAGGTCTTGGTCGCCAGTGGCTTCGGCGTTCAGATTCTGTTCATCCAGCTGTTCGTCAGCCATAAAATCTCTCCTCTCGAATAGTGTCAGCGAGCCGTACTCGCGCTTCTGGTCGGGTATATGGGGTCGCAAAACCCAGGTTCAAGGGCTGCAACGCAGCTTGTCCGCATCCGCTCATAACTCATCGCAATCAGAACGCCGCCCTGATAACCAAATTGAACTAAATCGGAGCATTGTCAGTCGATCAAAAAACACTGTATAAATAACCAGACTTAACGCCTGGGAGCCGCCCCAATGCTGGTGCACCTGTCCGTACACAACTATGCCATCGTCGAACACCTGGACCTCGAACTCGCCCGCGGGATGAGCGTCATCACCGGTGAAACCGGGGCCGGTAAATCGATCATGCTCGACGCCCTGGGGCTTACCCTGGGGGATCGCGCAGACAGCGGCGTGGTGCGCCCAGGCGCCGACAAGGCCGATATTCTTGCCACCTTCGACCTTGTCGACATTCCCGAGGCCCGCACCTGGCTGGCCGAGCGCGACCTCGACAACGACGGCCCGTGCATCCTGCGCCGGGTCATCACCGCCGAAGGCCGCAGCCGTGGCTACATCAACGGCAGCCCCTGCCCCCTTGGCGACCTCAAGGCGCTCGGCGAACTGCTGATCGATATCCACAGCCAGCATGAACACCAATCGTTACTGAAATCCGACACCCACCGGCGCCTGCTCGACGAATACGCCGGTGCCACCGACCTGGCCCGCCAGGTACAGCTGGCCGCCCAGCGCTGGCGCCAAACCCGCCTGGAGCTTGAACGGCTGTCCAATTCCGGCGACGAGCAGCGCGCACAGCATCAGTTGCTCAGCTATCAGCTCGAAGAGCTCGACAACCTGGGCCTGGGCGAAAACGAGCTGGAGCAACTGGAGCAGGAACACAAGAACCTGACCAACGCCGAGGCCCTGTTCGGCATTTGCCGTCAGGTGATCGACCACTGCAGCGAAAGCGACTCCGGCAACGTCCTCAATGCCCTGACCGCCAGCCTCAACCGCCTCACCGCCGTGCAGAATGCGCCCAAAGCCCTGGGCGAAGCGGCCAACATGATTGCCAGCGCGCAGATTCAGGTAGAAGAAGCAGTGGGCGAACTGAACCGCTTCCTTGATCATTTCGACGCCGACCCGGCGCGCCTGCAGCAACTGGAAGAGCGCCTCGACACTATCTACACCCTCGCCCGCAAGCATCGCGTACACCCAACCGAGCTTGCCAACCTGCAGCAGCGCCTGATGGACGAGCTTGAAGGCCTGAATGCCAATGACGAGTCCATCGAGCGCCTGGGCGAAGAGCTGGCTGCCTACGCCCGCCATTATCAGGACAAAGCCAGTGAGTTGAGCGCCCTGCGCGGCCAGGCGGCGAGCCAGCTGTCTGCCGCCGTTGAACAGGAAATTCAGCGCCTGGGCATGCCGGGCGGCCGCTTCAACATCGAATTGCATGCCAACGCTAGCGACGAGCTGTCACCTAACGGCCTGGAACAAGTAGAACTGCTGGTCAGCGCCAACCCCGGGCAACCGCTCAAGGGCCTGGCCAAGGTCGCCTCGGGTGGTGAGCTGTCGCGTATCAGCCTGGCCATTCAGGTCATCACCGCGCAGACCTCACGCATTCCAACGCTGGTATTCGATGAGGTTGACGTCGGTATCGGCGGCCCTACCGCCGAGATCGTCGGCCAGTTGCTGCGCCGCCTGGGTGAGCGCGGCCAGGTACTGACCGTCACCCACCTGCCGCAGGTCGCGGCCCAAGGCCATCACCACCTGTTTGTCCACAAGGTGCGTAACAGTGACGCCACGCACACCGCAGTGGCCAGCCTGGGCAAGCGTGAGCGCGTTGAAGAAGTGGCGCGAATGCTGGGCGGCATCGACCTGACCAAAGAATCGCTGGCTCACGCCCGCAAGATGGTGGTCACCAGCAAGGCCTGATGACCGCAAAAAGCACAAAGGCGACCCTCGGGTCGCCTTTGATGCTGTGCAGCAAGAAACTTTTGCTTACTTTTTCTTGCGCACGTACAAAACCAGATTATGGTCAACCAGCTCGAAGCCGTGCTCGGCAACGATTTCTTTCTGACGTTTTTCAATTTCCACGTCGAAGAACTCGATAACCTCGCCAGAGTCCACGTTGACCATATGGTCGTGGTGGCCACCGTCAGCCAGTTCAAACACGGCGTGACCGCCGTCGAAGTTATGGCGCACAACCAGGCCAGCGGCTTCAAACTGGGTCAGAACACGGTAAACCGTGGCCAGGCCAACATCTTCGCCAGCCTCCATCAGCGCCTTGTAGACATCCTCAGCACTCATGTGACGCTGCTCGGTAGAGTCGAGCATCTGTAGAATTTTAACTCGAGGCAGTGTCACCTTGAGACCGGCTTTGCGCAGTTCGCTATTTTCAACCATGGTCAGCTTTCTCGCCGATGCTGCTTCGCAGCTTCTCTGAATACGGGTATGATCGGGGTTTACGTTGTCCAGCCAAGATAGTGGAAGTCGCCCACCGATGCAAAACACCAAGCTCTTGCTAACCAGCCTCACCTTTGTGGGACTGCTCGCACTCGCCGGTTGCTCGTTCCCCGGGGTTTACAAAATCGACATCCAGCAGGGCAATGTCGTCACGCAAGATATGATAGACCAATTACGCCCTGGAATGACCCGTCGGCAAGTACGGTTTATCATGGGCAACCCGCTGATCCAGGATACCTTCCACACCAATCGCTGGGATTACCTGTATAGCCTGCAGCCTGGTGGCGGTGAGCGCCAGCAGGAACGCATGAGCATTTTCTTCAACGAAAATGATCAGTTGGTCAGCCTGTCTGGCGACTTCATGCCAGGTGTCAGCCGCGACCAGGAAATCCTCGGTGGCAGTGGCGACACCAGCGTCAGCCCGGCACAACCAGCAACCACCGAACAGGTCGAACAGGTCCAAGAGAAGCCGGCCAAGCCAGGCTCCCTGGAAGAGAAGATCCAGCGCGAAGTCGATACCATCGAAACGATTCCGGTACCTACTCCAGCGCCAATCGAAACCTCGCCGCAGTAAGCTCACTGCAGGCACAAAAAAGCCCGGATATTCCGGGCTTTTTTGTCTTTGTCTTTGTGTGTGTGGGAGCGGGCTTGCCCCGCGATTGCGGTTTGTCAGTCACACCGCCTCGCGGGGCAAGCCCGCCCCTACACACAACCATTAACGCTTGGCTTTCTTGAACACCCTGGCCACCTTGGCCGCACGCTGCTTGCGTATTTCTTTGGGGTCTACCAGCAAAGGCCGGTACAGCTCGATACGGTCACCTTCAGCAACCACCTGTTGCGCACTCTCAGCAACGACCTTACCGAAGATACCAAGCGGGCAGGCTTCTATATCCAACCCCGCCACCTGCTCGGCGATTCCTGACATCCGCACCGCCTCGCGCAACGTGGTGCCAGGAGCCACTTCAAGCGTCAGCAACCATTGCTGCTCAGCGGTTGCATAAACCACCTCAACCTGCACCAACGCCTCAGCCATTGATCTGCTTGGCTCGCTGGCAGAAGGCATCGACCAGCGTGTTGGCAGCCTGGTTGAACAGCGGCCCGAGCGTTGCCCGCACCAGAGGCCCGGCATAGTCGAAAGACAGGTCCAGGCTGATCTTGCAGGCTTTGTCGCCCAACGGTTTGAAGATCCACAAGCCGTGCAGCTGGTTGAACGGCCCTTCTTCCAGGTTCATCTCAATGGACTGCCCCGGCACCAAGACATTGCGCGTAACAAACTTCTGGCTCATGCCCCCTTTCGCCACCTCCAAGGTGGCGCGCATCAGCGTGTCGCTCGCCTCATGCACGGTGCTGGCGGAGCACCAGGGCAGAAACTCCGGATAGCTCGCAACATCGTTGACCAGGTCGTACAACGCCTGCGCCGGATAGGGCAGCAGGGCCGAACGTTGAATATGGGTAGTCATCCAGGTGTCACTTCCAAAGCTGAGCGGCAAACACAATCAGAATGCCGAGGGGCGCCACGTAGCGCATCAAGAAGAAGGTAAGAGCAAACAGCAGCGGGCTGCGCATCGCCAATTCATCGCGCACGGCCTCACGCCCCATGATCCAACCAGCGAATATCACAAAACACAAACCACCCAGCGGCAACATGATCCGCGAAGTGAAAAAGTCGATGACGCCAAAGAAATCCAAGCCACCGCTTGCGCCCCATTGATAGAGCTGGAATCCACTGTCGTCACTCACAAAGAAGCGCGCCTGCTGCCAGATGTTGAACGAAAACACCGTTCCCAGCCCCACCAGCCAGCAACTGAACGCCAGCCAGGTGGTAATCCAGCCACGCCGAACGCCGGTGCGCTCCACCAGGTAAGCCACCATGGGTTCGAGCAGCGAAATCGCCGAACTCCAGGCCGCTACCGCCACTAAAACAAAGAATACGACGCCCATCAATTGGCCAAAGGCCACATTACCGAATGCAAATGGCAAGGCGACAAACATCAGCCCCGGCCCTTCGCTGGGGTTCAAGCCAGCGGCAAATACGATCGGAAACAGCGCCAGGCCGGCCAGCAGCGATACAAAGGTATCAAGCAAGGCAACGGCAACAATGGTGCCACCGATGGAGGAGCCTTTGGGCATGTAGGCGCCGTAGATCAACAGCGAGCCCACCCCGACACTCAGGGAAAAGAAGGCATGCCCCATAGCGGGCAGCAGGCCATCCATCAGGCGCGAGGTGTCGAAATCGAACATGAAATGCAGGCCCTGCATGAAGCGCCCGGTAGTCAGGCTATACCCCAGCAGGATAACCAGCAGCAAAAACAGCAGCGGCATCATGATCCGCAGGCTCTTTTCCAGCCCGGCCACCACGCCCCGGGCGATCACCAGCGCCGACAGCAGCATGAACAGGCTATGCCACAGCACCAGACGCCAAGGGTCACTGATAACACCGTTGAAATAGCCGCCGACCTGATCCGCGGTGACACCCTGGAAGTCGCCGCGCCCCATATTGATGATGTAGTCGAACGACCAGCCGCCCACCACACTATAGAACGACAGGATCAACAGCGCGGTGATCATCCCGGCGAATGCCCACCAGGACCAACGCGGTGAATGCCCAGCCTCTACCGCCAGGTCACGCAGGGCGTTGGCCGGGCTTTGCCGGGTGCGGCGGCCGATCAAGGTTTCGGCGAGCATCACCGGAATACCGATCAGGGCGATGCAGGCGAGAAACACCAGAACAAAGGCACCGCCACCGTAGACGCCGACCATGTAGGGAAACTTCCAGATACTTCCCAACCCCACCGCAGCGCCGGTTGCCGCCAGCACGAATACCCAGCGACTGGCCCAGCCACCATGGACAGAAACCTTGTCCGTCGACATCAACACGCTCAACTGTGCAAAAAAAAGAGCGCGCATTGTCCGGGATTCAACTCACAGGCTCAAGCGCACTGCTACCCCATAGCCGACAGCGCAACGACTGCCTATAATGCCGCCCCTATGGCTAAACAAAAGAAACATCCGACAGGGACCATCGCGCAGAATAAAAAGGCGCGACACGATTACTTCATCGAGCATAAGTTCGAGGCCGGATTGGTCCTGTCCGGTTGGGAAGTAAAAAGTCTGCGTGCCGGCAAGGCGCATCTGACGGACAGCTACGTGGTGCTCAAAGATGGCGAGGCCTGGCTGATGGGCAGCCATATCACGCCACTGACAGCCGCCAGTACGCATGTTATCGCCGACCCGACACGCACCCGCAAACTGCTGCTCAATCGTCGTGAGCTGGAGCGCCTGCATGCGGCCGTCCAGCAAAAGGGCTACACCTGCGTAGCCTTGTCGATTTACTGGAGCAAGCACCTGATCAAGTGCGAGATCGCACTCGGCAAGGGCAAGAAGGAATACGACAAGCGCGATACTCAGCGTGAGCGGGATTCTGATCGCGAATTGCAGCGGGCTGTGCGGAACAAAGGCAAGGAAGATTGATTCCTTGATCGCGGTGCAAGCCCGCTCCTACCGGCTGTAGGAGCGGGCTTGCCCCGCGATTGCGCACTTACTCAACGCCCACTACGCCGCTCGGCACGCGCGGTGCGCTGCACTTCCTCACGCACTTCATCAAGCACTTCCTGCACATACAGAATGTGTCGGCTGGACACTTCGCGTGCATCTTCGGCACGCCCTTCGACAATCGCCAAGTACAGGTCACGGTGCTGACTGATCAGCATGTCGCGGGTTTCTGCGCGCTGCTTGTACATGCCACCGATGTTGGTCACCACGTTGCGCTTGAGCAGGTCGAACAAGCCGCGGATGGTATGCAGCAACACCGCATTGTGGCTGGCCTCAGCAATCGCCAGATGAAAACTGGCATCGGCAACGCCCTCTTCCGCCCGGCTGACTTCGTCGTGGCGGGTGTAGCAATCCTGCAAGGTATCGAACGCCGCCTTGAGCCGCAGGCGGTCAGGTTCGGTTGCGCGGATCGCCGCGTAATAGGCACACGATGCTTCCAGGGTATGCCGGAATTCCAGCAAATCGCGCTGCGCTTCGGGGCTGCCTTCGAGCAATTTCAACAGGGGGTCACTGAAGGTCGACCCCAGTGAATCCGCCACATAGTTACCCCCGCCTTGGCGGCTGACGAGCAAGCCCTTGGCAACCAGCTTCTGGATCGCTTCGCGCAGCGATGGCCGCGACACCCCGAACTGTTCGGCCAGCGTCCGTTCGGCAGGCAGGCGCTGACCGGCACTCAGGGTGCCTTCAAGAATCATCCCCTCAAGCCGCTCGACAATATCGTCGGACAAACGGCGTTGGCGGACCTGATCAAAAACCATCACATGCTCTCCACAATCCCGAGTGCGTTCGGGGCTGTCTATTCTGGCCTATCCGCACGCTGACGACACCCATCAGATCGCAACTTTCCGTGCCGCTCAGGCCCTTGTTCCTACGCCCATCCGACAAAAGTTTTCTTGGGACAAATTGACACACCCACAACGAGGCTTTTAACCTAGCGCCTCGTCATTGTAAATTGGTCTTACCAATTATCCAATGCCAGTGCTGACCAACAACAATTAGGGGCCACCCCATATGCAAACCTGGCAACAGCTCTACAGCCCGCTTGGTAGTCTTGGTCTGTCCGCACTCGCGGCAGTCATCCCGATCGTATTTTTCTTCCTTGCCTTGGCCGTGTTCCGTTTGAAAGGACACGTCGCCGGTAGCATCACCCTTGGCTTGTCGATTCTGGTCGCGATCTTCGCCTTCCAGATGCCTGCCGACATGGCGTTTGCCGCCGCCGGTTACGGTTTTGCCTACGGCCTGTGGCCGATCGCCTGGATCATCGTTGCCGCGGTGTTCCTCTACAAACTGACGGTCAAGAGTGGCCAGTTCGAAGTGATCCGCAGCTCTGTACTGTCGATCACCGATGACCAACGCCTGCAGGTGCTGCTGATCGGTTTCTGCTTCGGTGCCTTCCTGGAAGGTGCAGCAGGTTTCGGCGCACCAGTGGCGATTACTGCCGCCCTGCTGGTAGGCCTGGGCTTCAACCCGCTGTACGCAGCCGGTCTGTGCCTGATCGCCAACACCGCCCCGGTGGCCTTCGGCGCCCTGGGCATCCCGATCATTGTTGCCGGTCAGGTTACCGGTATCGACGCTTTCCACATCGGTGCCATGACCGGCCGCCAGCTGCCACTGCTGTCGCTGTTCGTACCGTTCTGGCTGGTGTTCATGATGGACGGCCTGCGTGGCGTCAAAGAAACCTGGCCTGCCGCCCTGGTTGCCGGCCTGAGCTTCGCGGTGACCCAGTACTTCACCTCGAACTTCATCGGCCCTGAACTGCCAGACATCACCTCGGCACTGGCCAGCCTGATTTCGCTGACCCTGTTCCTCAAGGTCTGGCAGCCCAAGCGTTCGTTCACCACCGCAACCGGCAGCGTCGGCGCCGCAGTGGTCAATGCCGGTGGCAGCCAGCCTTCGCCGTACAGCTTCGGTGAAATCTTCAAGGCATGGTCGCCGTTCCTGATCCTCACCGTACTAGTCACCATCTGGACCTTGAAGCCGTTCAAAGCAGCCTTCGCGGCTGGCGGCTCGATGTACAGCTGGGTGTTCAACTTTGCCATCCCGCACCTTGATCAACTGGTGATCAAAACGGCGCCAATCGTTACCAATGCGACGGCAATGCCTGCGGTATTCAAACTCGACCCGATTTCCGCCACCGGTACCGCAATCTTTTTCTCGGCGCTGATCTCGATGTTGGTCCTGAAGATTAATTTCAAAACTGGTCTGACCACTTTGAAAGAGACCTTCGTTGAACTGCGCTGGCCGATTCTGTCGATCGGCATGGTCCTGGCTTTCGCCTTCGTCACCAACTACTCGGGCATGTCTTCGACCATGGCCCTGGTACTGGCTGGCACTGGCGCGGCGTTCCCGTTCTTCTCGCCGTTCCTCGGCTGGCTGGGCGTGTTCCTGACCGGCTCCGACACCTCGTCGAACGCCCTGTTCAGCTCACTGCAAGCCACCACCGCGCATCAGATCGGCGTCAACGACACCTTGCTGGTTGCCGCCAACACCAGCGGCGGCGTGACCGGCAAAATGATTTCGCCACAATCGATCGCGGTAGCCTGCGCGGCCACCGGCCTGGTCGGCAAAGAATCGGACCTGTTCCGCTTCACCCTCAAACACAGCCTGTTCTTCGCCACCATCGTCGGCCTGATCACTCTGGTTCAGGCTTATTGGCTGACTGGCATGCTGGTTCACTAAAGTGACTGAGGCCGGGCGCGAATGAGCGCGCCCGGCATCCGCCCTTTCAACCGACGCAGCGAGACCACATGATCATTTCTGCCTCTACCGACTACCGCGCTGCAGCGCAACGCAAGCTGCCGCCGTTTCTGTTCCACTACGCCGACGGTGGTGCTTACGCCGAGTACACGCTGCGCCACAACGTCGAAGACCTGGCCGGCATCGCCCTGCGCCAGCGCGTGCTGAAAAACATGTCCGAGCTGAGCCTGGAAACCCAGCTGTTCAACGAGACATTGAGCATGCCGGTCGCCCTGGCCCCTGTCGGCTTGACCGGTATGTACGCCCGCCGCGGCGAAGTGCAGGCCGCCCGTGCCGCCGCTGCCAAAGGCATCCCCTTCACCATGTCGACGGTGTCGGTGTGCCCGATCGAAGAAGTCGCCCCGGCGATCGACCGGCCGATGTGGTTCCAGCTGTACGTGCTCAAAGACCGTGGCTTCATGCGCAATGCGCTGGAGCGCGCGAAAGCGGCCGGTGTGACCACCCTGGTATTCACTGTCGACATGCCGGTGCCTGGCGCCCGCTACCGTGATGCCCACTCGGGCATGAGCGGCCCGAATGCGCCGCTGCGTCGCGTCTGGCAAGCCATGACCCACCCACAATGGGCCTGGGACGTCGGTTTGCTCGGCAAGCCGCACGACCTCGGCAACATCTCTACCTATCGCGGTAGCCCAACCGGCTTGGCCGACTACATCGGCTGGCTGGGCAATAACTTCGACCCATCGATTTCCTGGAAAGACCTGGAATGGATTCGCGAATTCTGGGACGGCCCCATGGTGATCAAGGGCATCCTTGACCCGCAGGACGCCAAAGACGCGGTGAAATTCGGTGCCGATGGCATCGTCGTGTCCAACCACGGTGGCCGTCAGCTTGATGGCGTGCTGTCCAGCGCCCGCGCCCTGCCAGCGATTGCCGATGCTGTGAAAGGCGACCTGAAGATTCTTGCCGACTCCGGCATTCGCAGCGGCCTGGATGTGGTGCGCATGATCGCCCTCGGTGCCGACACCGTGCTGATTGGCCGGGCCTTCCTCTATGCACTGGCCACTGCCGGTGAAGCCGGGGTGAAGAACCTGCTGGATCTGTTCGAGAAAGAAATGCGCGTGGCCATGGTACTCACTGGTGCCAAGACCATCAGCGAGATCACCCGCGACTCGCTGGTACGCGAACTGGGCGCGTGATTGCCGCGCCCGCACCAATCACCGCCTGATTGACCGGGGCACACGGCGCGTCAGATGCCGCGGCCCCGCGAGGAGATTGCATGAGTCTGCCCGCCGCGTTCCTCGACACGGTTGAACACCTGATTCCCCGCGAGCGACGTTTCGACGACCCGCTCTCGACCCTGGCCTTCGGCACCGACGCCAGCTTCTACCGCCTGATCCCTAAACTGGTGATCCGCGTCGAGCGCGAAGAAGAAGTCGCCACCCTGCTCAAAGCCGCACACGCCCATCAGGTGGCGGTCACCTTCCGCGCCGCAGGCACCAGCCTGTCTGGCCAGGCGGTCAGTGATTCGGTGTTGCTGGTGCTCGGTGACAACTGGAATGGCAGCGACATTCGCCACGGCGGTACACAGATTCGCCTGCAACCGGGTGTGATCGGCGCCCAGGCCAACGCCTGGCTGGCCCCGTTCGGACGCAAGATCGGCCCCGACCCGGCCTCGATCAACGCCTGCAAAATTGGCGGCATTGTCGCCAACAACGCCAGCGGCATGTGCTGCGGCACCGCGCAAAACAGCTACCACACCCTGGCCGGCATGCGCCTGCTGCTCGCCGATGGCACCCTGCTCGACAGCGAGCTGGCCGACAGCGTTACAAGCTTTCGGCAAAGCCACGGGGCACTGCTCGATCAACTGAGCGAACTGGGCCGCCAGACTCGCGCCAATACCGAGCTGGCCGCCAAGATTCGCCACAAATACCGACTGAAGAACACCACCGGCCTGTCGCTGAACGCGCTGGTCGATTACGACGAACCGCTGGATATCCTCACTCACCTGATGGTGGGCTCGGAAGGCACCCTGGGCTTTATCAGCGCGGTGACCTACAACACCGTGCCGGACCACCCGCACAAAGCCAGTGCGCTGATCGTCTTCCCCGATGTCGAAACCTGCTGCAATGCCGTGCCGGTACTCAAGCAGCAGCCGGTGTCCGCCGTCGAACTGCTCGACCGCCGCAGCCTGCGCTCGGTGGAGAACATGCAAGGCATGCCGACGTGGGTGAAGAGCCTGTCGGCCAACGCCTGCGCCCTGCTCATCGAATCCCGCGCCGCGACGCAATCGTTGCTGCACGAGCAACTGGCGCAGATCAGCGCCTCCATCGCCCAGTTCCCGGTGGAAAAGCAGGTGGACTTCAGCGAAGACCCGGTGGTGTACAACCAGCTCTGGCGCATCCGCAAAGACACCTTCCCCGCCGTTGGCGCCGTGCGCGAAACCGGCACCACCGTGATCATCGAAGACGTAACCTTCCCGGTCGAGAAACTGGCCGAAGGCGTGAACCGCCTGATCGCCCTGTTCGACAAGCACGGCTACGACGAAGCGATCCTGTTCGGCCACGCGCTGGAAGGCAACCTGCACTTCGTCTTCACCCAGGGCTTTGACTCACCTGAGCAGGTCGCGCGCTACTCGGCCTTTATGGACGAAGTCGCCCAGTTGGTTGCTGTGGAATACGGCGGCTCGCTCAAGGCCGAACATGGCACCGGCCGCAACATGGCGCCCTTCGTCGAGCTGGAATGGGGCAGCGATGCCTATCAACTGATGTGGCAGCTCAAGCGCTTGCTCGACCCTGCCGGCATCCTCAACCCCGACGTGGTGCTGACCGACGATCCGCAACTGCACCTGAAGAACCTCAAACCGCTGCCCGCCGCCGACGAGATCGTCGATAAGTGCATCGAATGCGGCTTCTGCGAACCGGTGTGCCCGTCGAAAGGACTAACCCTCAGCCCCCGCCAGCGTATCGTCATGTGGCGTGACATCCAGGCAAAAAAACGCGCGGGCAGCGACACCCGTCAGCTCGAACGTGACTACCAGTACCAAGGCATCGACACCTGCGCGGCCACCGGCTTGTGCGCCCAGCGCTGCCCGGTCGGGATCAACACCGGCGAGCTGGTGAAAAAGCTGCGCGGCCAGGCTGCGGAACATGTGAAAGCCGCCGATTGGCTGGCGGAAAACTTCCACACTGCACTTAGCGGCGCACGCTTTACCCTGCGAGCTGCCAACGGCGCACGCAAACTACTCGGCGCGCCACGCCTGAGTCGCCTGAGCAGCCACCTGAGCAAAATCAGCCATGGCCGCCTGCCGCAATGGACAGCAGCCATGCCGCAACCGCTCAAAACCGTTTCGCTTAGCCCCGCCAGCAACGATGCCCGGCCGCGGGTGGTGTACCTGGCCGCCTGCGTGTCGCGAGTGATGGGCCCGGCGGCAGCCGACCGCGAGCAAACCTCGCTGCTCGACAAAACCCGCGCCCTACTGGAAAAAGCCGGTTACCAAGTGGTATTCCCGGACAACCAGGACAACTTGTGCTGCGGCCAACCGTTCGCCTCCAAAGGCTACGCCGAGCAGGCCGAACACAAACGCCAGGAACTGATCAACGCCCTGCTCCACGCCAGCCGCGGCGGGCTTGATCCGATCTACTGCGACACCAGCCCGTGCACCTTGCGCCTGGTGCAAGACCTGGCCGAAACCCGCCTGGACCTCTACGACCCGGTGCGCTTCATCCGCACCCACTTGCTCGACAAACTGGAATTCACCCCCCAGGACGAACCGATTGCCGTGCACGTGACCTGCAGCACCCAGCACCTGGGCGAAAGCCAGGCCCTGATCGACCTGGCGCGGCGCTGCAGCAAACAGGTGGTGATTCCAGAAGGCATCCACTGCTGTGGCTTTGCCGGCGACAAAGGCTTCACCACCCCCGAGCTCAACGCCCACTCGCTACGCAACCTCAAAGACGCCGTGCAGTACTGCAACGAAGGGATCTCCACCAGCCGCACCTGTGAAATCGGCCTGTCGAATCATGGCGGGATTGATTACCACGGACTAGTTTATCTGGTGGACCGCGTGACCCGGGCACGAACAATTTGAATGCATAGCAGGCAACCCCACTCCCACAGCCATCTGTAGGAGCGGGCTTGCCCCGCGAACCCCACAATCAAATTAATCTGAACCCCCGAAAAGCACCGCAGTCCACCCAGTAAGGCCTACCTCCCAAGGCCATCCCGCCAAGGAGATTCACATGAAGCGTACTGCGATTTCCGGACTGTTCTTGAGCGCCGCACTGCTGGCTTCACCGGTATTTGCCGCTGACGACCTGTGTGCAACCAACCTGCAGAAAATCGACAACATGATGGCCATGGCTGGCGCCACCTCGGAAGGGTTGGACAAGACCATCAATACTGATGTCGACGATGCCAAGAAGGCCCAGGCTGCTGGCAACGACAAAGACTGCATCGCCATCACCAGCAAAATAATTGAGCGCCTGGAGAAAGTTGATAAAGGCGGTCAGTAGTCAATTGGCAGGGCGACTGGAACCGCAGTCGACGTCGCCCGACCGATGGCGTATACTCCCTCACAAGCGTTGAAAAACGCTTCAGCTAGAGCGCAACACATGGGGCCGATTAGGATTCGACGCCGGTCGTGAAACTCTAGGTGCATGCCGAGTTGGTAACAGAACTCGTAAATCCACTGTTGCAACTTTCTATAGTTGCCAATGACGAAAACTACGAGGGTTACGCTCTCGCTGCGTAAGCAGCTGAGCCCGCTCTCCTGGTAGCTTCGGCTCCAGCAATCACTAGGGGATGCCTGTAAACCCGAAGTGATTGTCATACAGAACAGGATCGCCGTGCAGTACGTTGTGGACGAAGCGGCTAAAACTTACACAACTCGTCCAAAGCACCCTGCCCGTCGGGCGGCTGCGGATTAACTCAATAGACACGGCTAAGCATGTAGTACCGACAGCGGAGCACTGGCGGACGGGGGTTCAAATCCCCCCGGTTCCACCAAACACTGAAAAGACGCCCACGGGCGTCTTTTTTTATGCCTGAAATCTAAGTTGAGCTTGGCAAGCTATGCGCCAAGTCCTCGACCAGCGCCTTGGCCATTCCGATCAAAAAATGCGCAGCCCAGCTCGATGCGCCCTCCTGTTCGATACTGGCATCCAGCGTCAGCTGTTGCGCACAGCCCATCAGCAGCGTCGCCTGTTCCAGCACAAACGCGGCTGAATGCCCCGGCTCAACCCGAAACAACCGCCCGGCCCCCGCCCCGCCCTCGCCGTCACCGAATGAACCAACACCTACCGTCTTCAGCCCACAAACACAGCCCCTGCCTGCTTCATCCTCCATCCCAACCTCCTTGGCTGCCCAGCATTAGCCATCGCCTCCCACATGCTAA
This sequence comes from Pseudomonas sp. NUPR-001, assembly GCF_052147955.1. NCBI lineage: Bacteria > Pseudomonadati > Pseudomonadota > Gammaproteobacteria > Pseudomonadales > Pseudomonadaceae > Pseudomonas > Pseudomonas sp. NUPR-001. Next base: position 825,825 of record NZ_CP197353.1, on the reverse strand, counting down.
GAATCTGCACAGCCCCGGTGGGAGCAACTGTCTTGCACCACCTGTGGGAGCGGGCTTGCCCCGCGATACGATGCCCCAGACAGACCGCAATCACGGGACAAACCCGCCCCCAACCGAGCCAGTTCACCGCAACATCAATGCAGCAACTGAACCCTACTCAACGCCACATCCACCAAAGCACGGGCATTATCGATTTCATGCATGGCCGCCATGGTCAGCACCTGGCCGGGTGGGCTGGCATGCAACAGGACGGTTTGCTGAGCCACTGTCAGGGCGCAGATCAGGTGCTCGGTAACCTGGACGAGGATGTCTTCGAGGGAATGGTTCGGATGAATCGGCGGGTCTGGAACTATTTTCAGCATTAGGTCTAACTCCGTTTAGTGGAGCTGCCACACACATGCTGTCAAACAAAGGGGTGGCAGCTGTACGCGGGTTGACAGACCGGTAAACGAAGAAACCCGGCGCACACGAAGGTGCCCCACGCACAGCCGCCATTACGCGATTGCACAGATGGTTCCATTTGATGCGGTCTGTCAAAACCGGTCGCTGAATTGGCAACGACTCGGGGAGACTAGAGCGCCAAAGGAACCATCGCAATGGCTTGAAGGCTGCGGGAGTATGAATCGGAAATGGACTACAGGGTATCGGTTAATTCTGAAAGAAGCCGGCCTAAACGCTCGCTGAATTCACACGCGCAGACTATTTCAAGAAGGCTCGCATAATGTACTTCGGTTGCATCAGGTTGGCTTAGAGCACTCTGAGGTGCGCTCTTTGATCGGCTCCAGAAAACCGCTCAAGCCAAATGCTATGAGGGGTACCAGCGTAGGTAGAAGCAGCGTGTTATGGAACGCGCCAAACAAAACACTGAAGCGGTACAGCTTGTTGCTGAAAATACCCAAAGTGGACCGTTCCATGTCCGGCCCAAGAATGGCTGCCGTGATCACAATGCCCGCCCCGAACAAGAGAAGCAGCCCAAGGTAGTTTTTTCTGTAGTTGGCCATCCTGAGGAAACCAATTGCACTCACACGCAGCGAAAACCGGCAGACCAGGGTAAGCCAAACCAGCATGATTGCCAGAAGCACGAGGTCTTTTTCGTAAATCCAGGCGGTTTTCTTCAAAAAGTCCAACTGCCCGTGCGCAACGAAATAGTCTTGAGCGCGTGCAATAACTGGCAGCCATTGGTGCAGATCACTGCTGAGTGCGATATCGCTGTAGAAAATGCCTAGGCTGGTGACCCACGCTATAACTAGATAGCTGGCCCAACCGTATACCAGCGCTTTTACTGCCATTGCTGCATCCTTGCGTCTGTTGTGTTTCTCTAGCGCTCGCGTACCAACCGAATCGCCTTGTTGGTGGCATATTAAACGTCAGCAATCATGCGTAAACCTTTCACTTCTTGGCTTTAAACATTTTTACCTACGCGCAAACGGCGGTTCAAATCCCCCCGGCTCCACCAAATGATCAAAAAAAGACGTCCACGGACGTCTTTTTTTGTGCCTGCGACCCAGTAAATCCGCGGCCTCCAGCGCTTTTGCGGTCTTTCAAGAGTTTTTGAGTTCCAGCCATTCGGGTATTCCAGACGGTATTCCAGCTCATCCGCTGCTAATCTTTGGAATACCGAATCAGTGCTTGAGGACAATCTCATGCCTGCTCAAAACCTCCGCCTCTCCGATCGACAGCTCAAAGGAGTCAAACCCGCGTCCAAGGATTATGTCCTCACTGACGGTGACGGTTTGCAGCTCCGCGTACGCAGCAACGGCTCGTTGCTGTGGAATTTCAACTACCGCGAACCGGTGACCAAGAAGCGCATCAACATTGGCTTCGGGACCTACCCCGAACTGTCACTGGCGAACGCACGAAAGAAGGCAGTCGAAGCCCGCGAGCTGCTCGCTCAAGGCATCGATCCGAAGGTGCAGCGCAATACGTTGAATGAAGCCAAACGCGCGGAAACCGAACACACCTTCGAGAACGTGGCCACCGCCTGGTTTGAACTCAAGAAAGACTCGGTCACCCCGGCCTACGCCGAGGACATTTGGCGATCGCTCACGCTGCACGTGTTCCCCGATTTGAAGACGACGCCACTGACGAAGATCACCGCTCCGATGGTGATCGCATTGCTTCGCCCAATCGAAGCGAAAGGCAGCCTGGAGACGGTCAAGCGTCTCAGCCAGCGACTAAATGAGATCATGACCTACGGCGTAAACTCCGGCCTGATCTTCGCCAACCCGCTCAACGGCATCAGGGCAGTCTTCAAGAAGCCCAAAAAAGAGAACATGGCTGCGCTTCCACCCGAAGAGCTCCCGGAGCTCATGCTGGAGATCGCGAACGCCAGCATCAAACGCACCACCCGCTGCCTGATCGAATGGCAGTTGCACACGATGACCCGCCCCGCCGAGGCGGCGACTACTCGCTGGGCAGACATTGACTTCGAAAGGCGTGTCTGGACTATCCCACCGGAGCGTATGAAGAAGCGCCGTCCACACAGCATCCCGTTGAGTGATCATGCTGTCGCACTATTGGAGTCACTGAAGACTCACAGCGGCCATCGCGAATACGTCTTCCCGGCCGATAGAAATCCACGCACCCACGCCAATAGCCAGACCGCCAACATGGCATTGAAACGCATGGGCTTTCAGGATCGATTGGTCAGCCACGGTATGCGCTCGATGGCCAGCACCATCTTGAATGAACATGGGTGGGACCCCGAACTCATTGAGGTCGCACTGGCGCATGTCGACAAGGATGAGGTGCGCAGCGCCTACAACCGAGCCGACTACATTGAACGCAGACGACCGATGATGGCCTGGTGGAGTGAGTACATCCAGAAAGCCGCCACCGGCAGCCTGCTTGCCTCAGCATACGGTCAAGTCAGAGACAAGAACGTGGTACCGATCCGCTAGCTCTGTACGGCGCAAGAATTGCGGAAACAACTGAACGTCCAAGATTCGGGGCAAGCAGCCTCGCTTATCTGCTTCTCAGCGCGGGTCCATCCAAACAGGGCTGCAAAGCCGCCCTGTTTGGATGGACCTCATTTTGAAGAGCTAAAAGCCACGACGTTGTCCGGGATTTACCAAGTAATTCCACCGATGGATAACCGCTTTTCACGTCCTCAAGGGCGCTTAATTTCGGCCCTTGACCGGGTTTATCCACAGGCGTAGAACTGGCCGTGCAAAGGCTGTCGATGACAGCACCCCAGGTGACCCGAGCCTTAAAGGTCACGCCGCTCTGGCGGTGGTTCAGCCCAAGGGCGATTCGCATCCGGCAGCTCGCCCGGTCACTACCCATGTGATGGATGCTCTTATACCTATAGCGCTCGTGCGCCAGACACACCGTACCTCGCTGCCCTGCAGCAACCTATCCGCTTGGCCGAATATTGCGCCAACCTGCGCCCGTCTCTTTCTTCTGGAAAGAGACGGGCACTTCTACCACTGCTGCAGCCCTCATTGCACAAGGCTTTGCGGCATTCCCCCTCGTGACAATCGGCGTGACAAACGCCGATGTCACCAGCAACAGCGCTGTAGATGATGGTGCCGCAGACCAAGGAATGGACTGCACCTGACTGACAGTCAGGCATGCCCCGGTCATCGCATTGCTGCTTGCACCTGGCTCAGGATCTTCAGGCGCTGGTCTCGTCAGCCAGCGCTGCCTCCACCCGCCCACCGGTAACGGTGTTCAGGAGGCCAGGTCATGAGATGCCCTTGCTCCCGGTCGTAAGGAGCCGCCAGTCCCGCGTAGAGGACATTCCCCACAGGTCGCAGGGGCCTTGATCCCTGATAACACTCAGCATTCTTGGCGGGATGACGTGGGGCGAGGATCGGAGATCGGCTGATGAGGTGACTGACATGGCATTGGTGGGTAGACGCGATGGTCGTAATTTCGGTTACGGCAGGCAACTGAGCTATGCAGGGCCGCAGGCGCTGAAAGACATGTTTGGCGGAGGCCACTACGGCACGGTCAAAGCGCACTGTGATCGGTGGCAGGCATTCGTGAAGTGGTGCCGCTCCGATCAGGGCCCCGGTATCAATGATGCGCGGCAGATTGATCGAAAGGTATTGGCCGACTATGCGGCGTATCTGCGCGACATTGTTAGGCGTGGTGATCTCGCCGTCAGCACCGCACAAAACCGGCTATCCAGCGTTAACAGAACCATGGCAGCGCTTCGCGGTGATCAGTACGTGAAGTTGCCCAGTCCGAGCAAGGCGTTGGGTATGCAGCGCAGCGGGGTTCGTCACGCAGTCCCTCAGGGCCAGAATCGCAAACAGGTTGAGCAAATCGTCGATGCGCTTTGCAGTCGTGACCAGAGACTGGCCGCCGCGATCGTATTGTTGGCGCGAGCCACAGGCATGCGCCTGCGTGAGACCATCTTGGCTGACCTGCCACGGCTAACCCGTGAGGCTAACGACCTAGGCAGAATTAATATTCAGGATGGCACCAAAGGCGGTCGTTCCGGCGCTTCGGCACCGCGTTGGATTGCGGTGGACGACCATATTCGAGGTGCGCTTGGGTTTGCACGGCAGGTGTCGCCTGCTGGTAGCCACAACCTAATTGCGCCAGACGAAAGCTATCTGAATTTTCTGCAAAAAATCATCCGCCCTGTGCGGTGCATCCTGCATGCACACAACCTAAAAGGCTTCCATGAGCTGCGAGCGGCATACGCATGTGAGCGCTATGAACAAATCACCCAACACTGTGCCCCTATCAACGGAGGCCAGTATTACCTCGTAGATAAGAACCTTGATCGTGAGGCACGAAGGCAAATCAGCTATGAACTGGGGCACGGTCGAGTCGATGTGGTAGCTGCCTACATTGGAGGGCGCGCATGAGTAAGTCATTCGACATGGACCTATTCCTGGCAAGCGTTTTGACCGGTTCTTACTCCACCCGCCAACGCCACATTTGCCAGGCGAAGACAATTCAAGCAGCAATCGCTGATCGGTGGAGTAGAGATAATCCATGGGCCTGGAAACGCAAACATATTGCTTGGTTTCTTGCAAACAAAAGAAATGGCCGAAGCGAAGCCACTTGGAATTACTATAAAATCACCATCAGACTAATAATAAAGCGCCTTGAAAAACAAAACGCCTTTAAAAACTTCCTATAACAAGCCAGCTCACCCTGCAGGTTTAGTTTTTACCTTTTTACCAGACCTATAACTAGACCCAACGCTGCGAAAATCAAACATGTTCATTTCAAAAGAAGATATCGACACTTGATTAGAACCATGAACATGAGTTATAAGTTTATCATAGCGCTCTTTATATGGCGCCTTTGCAACCGAACCGCCAAACTCACCAGTATTAACCAGCGCAACATGCTGGTACATGTGATAATACAAAGCATCCACCATTGAATCAAATGTGGTCACATCTTGATTCAATGCAACGACCAAGTATGCATCCGACTTATCTTTCAAATCAGCACTAATTTTTATATCAGTAGCATCGTAGCATACTGACCCCGAGAGCGTAAATCCTTTATCCTTCGGAAAAGCCGGGTGAACTAACTCAATTAACAGCTGATAAGGGCGCCAAGGTTTCACCTTGCCTACTTCGTCCTTCATCATATTAAACTTACCCTGAAGCCTACTTATAAATTTCTTACCCGCTGAAAGCTTTTGAGGTATGAGCCATTTTGCTACATTATTAGGACCCTCCACCCCATGAAGCTTCATAAAAGTTAAACCTGTAAAGATCATTGCCCCAGTTTTATTCGCGAGCTGATGCAAAATATCAGTATCTTGTTCACTAACTGATAATTCCGGCCAAATTATAAGATCTATACTACTATCTTTGTAGTTAAGATCATCAATACTACGCTGACTATGAGCTTTGTGTAAAATCAACTCAGCAACAGAAGCTATGTGCCTACGGTGTCTAGACCTATATTTTGGTGTATCCAACATAAGCCCATGCTCTTGGAAGTCGCCCTTCAATGGCAACAAAGATTGGACCATAACAACCTTTAGTGACTTCTTGTCTTTCTGCCAATCAAAGCTAAATCTTTCTACATATGCAGGAATACCTGTCATCGTACAGAATAGTTTCTTCTGATACCTCAAGCGCTCAATTGTTAATTTCTGAAGGGATTTAATATCCCAAATTTTTGGCCATTCATAATTCCCCTCGTGCAAATTGGTTCCCGGCCATTGCAGTAAAGCAAACAAAAGACTGGAAACCCAGTTAGACATAGGTGCCGTCTCACCATTCAAAGCTTCAGGAGAGTGCATCATGCCTAACTGACGCTTCACAAAACTCGATCTCAAACCTATATATCGAGCCTGACTTGAGTCAGCAGAGCTCATTGAAGACCAGTCAACATTTCCCATTAAGCAACTACGGAGGAAGATGCCTAACCTGTATAGAGGCTTGTGATTTTCCTCGATCCATTCCGGCAAAGGAAATATCGGATCTTCATCGAAGTCAATCACGATACTGAATCGAACATCCAACGACTGAATCTTGCCCCAGTTTGAGCATGTTATCGTACACTTCCCTAGATCAATATTAGAAATGAGATCTAACGAATATTCAGTTAAAGAACCCAATTCACAATCGAAGTCACCACCACTCAGCAATGCCTGCAACAAAGCAAGAGCGGAATTCTCATGTGCAAACGGATTATCTGACCTTTTGACAACCCCAAGTAATGAAATAGGCTTTCCATTAAAACGGTTAAGGTCGCCGGTAATGGCCAACTGAAATAGGCCGGCCTTTTCCATAACGTCTTTGCATTCAGATATCCAACGGCAATCGTTATTTTTTGCATAATCAGCTAAGGCAGACAAAAAAGCTGGTGACTCAACAGCTATTTTTTTGCAAAATATTTTTACATCTAATCTACATAGACTACCGGCAGGAAAAGGAAAAATCTTTGCAAAAGCCTTTTCTAGCAAACAACTGACAGCACGAACGACCAATCCCTTATCACACGACAACTGATAGGATAGAAGTGCATTTGCCACAAAATCGGCGGCACTCATTTTTGCTGAAGTATTACGATATCCCTTCATCATCTTTGTAATGACATTAAAATCATCACTATTTGTATCTTGATCTAAGGGAGAGTCATTCCTAACCAAGCAATAAAACATTGCCTGATCAATAAGATTTTTATGAGCAGACGAAGAAGAAATGATATCTACCGCTAGATTTTGCAGGTGCTCAAAAAAACCATTTGTGTCAGCATGCGCTGGAAATGTCCATTTATCTTTTGTGTGTATTACTGTTGCCGCATGACGAAAAATCTCCCCCAAACAATATTGAGCAACTTGCTGTTGGTGGACTTCAGCCTCACGCTGAGCGACCGACATTAGCTGACCCAACACAGGCTTCAGGATTCGCTTATCTGGAAATAGCTCTAATCCTTTTTTCAACAAAAGAGTTAAAGATGGATCTTTACTCCAACATGAAATAAATTTTCGGGCCATCCTTTCCTGTAGGTAATCCCAGGTTCCTGGTTTAGGGTTACCATTTTCATCTAGTTCTTGCGAAAAAAAACTTCGCTTTTGCTTCAACAAGGAATGAATCTTATTAGCCGAAAATCGTAACAGCGTGTCATCACGAACGTCATTACTAGGCGCTTCGATAATTGCAAGCGGGTTGGTGTTATCCTGATCAGTTTGGGAGTCTCGCAGACTGTCCGCCAGACCAATCAGTCCCTCCAGATGACCAAGCTGCTCATCTACTTCCGAGGCAGATAACGGGCCGCTGACCTTGCTTTGAATATCCTTAAGTTTCGTAGAAATTCCAGAACGCTTATATATAAACTTCTCTACTTTAGTCTTATCATGATTGAATTTCAGGCCAAGCGCTAGAAGATAGCAACCTATCTTTTCATCAATCACAGACCTAATTTCTTCCGAACGAATACCGTCGTCCACTAACAGAATCAATCTCATATCGTCGACATAGCGACAGTAATCTACAAGACGGATTTTATCCGAAAGATCTTGACCTATTAGAGCCTGAGCCACCTCATCAAAATTCAAAAGATAAATATTCGCTAGAAAACCACCCACAACCAAGCCCTGCGGGATCCCACTTGGAATATTTTCTTGATCACTTTTGCATACTTCTTCATAAATAGCTGGACTAGCTTCGTCCCACTTCCAACTAACAAGGCTTTCTAGCAACCGCTCAACGATCGGATCTTGATTGTTATCACACAGGTCTCTAATACCAGACACTAACTTGTTACGATCTATATTATCGTAAAACTTAGCTATATCTAAATGAACTTCAAAGACTTGTTGCCCCTTGTGCTTCTGCTGCAGCGCCTCCGCCCCAAAATATAAAGGCCTGGCAAGGAATTTTTGGTAATCCGAAAAGTACTTACTATAGCTCGTACTGTTACCCCATGCGAATGTCGCATCAGAGCCCTTGAACTGACAATAGAGGCGATTACCATAATTCACTATTTTTTCTGGTGGACTTCATTTAGAGGTGTAGCCGCATTACCTTGACTAGATTCGACCTTATTTACCAAGCACATCATGAGCGCCATCAGTAAGCATTGATCACGAATGGAAACATGGGCTAAAGGTCTAAGTGGTTTCGGTTTTTTTGCCTCGGGAGACCATCTATGAGTATAAGTTTCTGATGCATCAAAAGTCCAATCGTGCAACCCCATATCTAATACATTTAGATCTTGAGCCTTAACAAAAGCCCAACGCTCAGCTTTAGGCGCAGGCACTAGCCGTAATGCGTCGAAAGAAAATTCAGGGCTCTTTAATTCTGCAATCCAATGATTGAGACGTTCATCTAGATCTAGTGCAGACCTATCGAGCTCAAAATTGTCAGCGTACCAATTCGTCGACCGAATATACTGATGCGCCTTTTTCCAGGCTTGAGCAAGCACAACTTTATCTGTCAGATACTCAAAGGTAGGTTGTAGCGCACGATATTTACTTGCAAGTAATCCCATTTTTCATAGCTCAGAAATTTACAATCATTCTAATTTGTTGTTACTAATTACAAACTAATTGAAATCACTACATATCGTATGCATACCTACCCCGCACAAACCATATCCGCGATTGGCTAAAATACAAAACCTAAATCACTGAAGATACTTCATGCACGAAAAGCTGTAACATGCTGTTTCAGCTATTCGCCTGAACGGCCAATTAAAAGCAAATTAAAACAACAGCTTCATACAAACTGCCTCGCATGCTTTGCAGCAACAAGTTCTTTATACTCTATTACCTCATGCACAACCGAGTGTATATGGTGGTTGGTGTCAATAGAGATCCAATCTGAAGACGTCCCCGAAAATTCACCCTGGCTACAACGATAAATCTCATTGTCACCCCAACTGAACTTTTCTGTAGCCCAGTGACCTGATGCAATAACTAACCTTGCAAGCTCCTGATGCTGAACACCTTTGAGCCCCTCTGTCAGAGGGTAACCTCTAGCGATGAACATCTCTTCCTGAATGGTATAACGAATTTTTCCGTTCGCATTCGACGGCCCACCTGTCTCTTTAGAATTGGGACCGCGGATGCCATAATCGCTAAAACCAAGCGACTCGAATCCCGGCTGTACAACCAAAGTTCTCCATGCAGACATCTCTTTGCGAAGAACCAAGCCAGTGCTATTTTGATCCTTAATCGCCGAAGATATAAAAGCAGGAAGCGAACAGCCCGCCACTCTAAAATTATTAAATCCAGCTCTTTTCAACAAAGCTATCGCTTTTTCCGACTTAGACACAATATCAGGAACAGTGTGCTTTTGGGAGGATACGTCTCCAAAGTCGATCATAACCATGACAAGGACTGGATCAAGGTCCAAAGTATCAGTTATCTCATTCAGACGTTCTAATACAAAATCCTCTTCAGAGAGTTCCTCCACGGTATCTGAATCCATAACAAGACGCAGAACAAAATCACACGCTGAGGATAGGCGAGCTCCACGAAGCGCATTAACGTATACAGGATCATCCCATCGGACATAATCGACAACTAGATTTGTTTTAACGCGAAGCGATTCCAGCTGGTTTCGAAGAAATGGAATAACATGCTCCCCACCCTCTGTTTGAGCATTAGTAGACCACTTTGGCATATCTAAGAAAATTTGACGACCTTTCCAAACAGTGGAGATCTCTGCAGCAATACCGCTCAAATAGGACTCGATCGGAGGAAACAGCTGACCGCTAAGCTTTTCTAACTTATCATCGTTAACTGGTGAAATATCGAACCAAGGTACAATTTTTTCTGCCGCAAACTTTTTTAGCTCGGCAAGAGCAGTGAGCTCACCAGGTTTAGCTTTCAAAATTGGGACGTAAATAAGTTTCATAACTCACCATTAAGATTATTAGAAAGCATTTTTCTAACTTCGCCACGCCCCAACAAATCAGAAAACAACTGGTAGTTTTCTCTCTCTCGCTGGATTCTGCCTGCAATAATAGCAGGATGTATCTTTAGCTCTCTGGATAACTTATCTATATTTTCCCTGCTGGGATCTAAGTAGGCGCCAGAGCGCTTCCAAGTAACCCTAGGTATACAAGCTTCTCTGGCTATTCGATTTGCTTCCGACTCTCTTCTATCTTCTGAAGAAGCATCTAAGTCATCTAGGAAAGCTTCTTCATTACCAATATGCTTCCATATATGTGCAACTTCGTGAAGCAACGTGAACCAGAAGTTATCTAATCGATCGTGCCTAAGCGTCAAACCTATAACAGGAGTTCCATCTACATCTTTCAACGCAGCACCATCTAACATGGTACCCTTCAGATGAGGTTCAATTATCACTGCTATACCATGTTTCTTAAGAAACTCGATAGCTAGGAGAGGTCCATTCTCAAACCAACTCAACTGGGCCAAATCCTTCAAAAATGAATTCGACAGCTTACTCTGGTCAAATGTACCTAAAAGATGACTACTCTCTCTAGCACGTTGAATAACCCTAAGAAGCCATACATACAGAGAATATTTCGTAGTCGGTGAGTATGCATCACCCAATGGTGTACGCCTGAATGCAGCCTCACCGAACTGCCATCCTATAAGGGACACGAACTCCCGAAGCGTTTCCTCAGTAGTTTTGGAGGCCTTCCCTATAGCTTTATCAATCCATCCCCTAGCAACCATCTCTTTCACTGGGAATCTAGACCAGTCAACTTCGTCGGTCGATTTCTTTTCTTCTGTATGGGATAACCCAAGTAAGGTCTCTGCCGAAATCCCCAATCCGACCGAGAGAGCCTTTATCATAGGAACAGTCAGGGGTCGTTTGCGACCCAGAACTTCCGAAACCCTACTTCTAGTGCCAAAGTAAGGAATCAAATCTGCTTGCTTTAAATTTCTCTCGTGCATCCTAAACAGAATTGCATCGATTGGGTCAGGGGCATCTATCGGATGTTTTTTACTCTCATAATCTTCAATAAGAAGAATCAGAACCTCAAGGCGATTACTTTCTGAAGAACCAGGCTTAGGCATCATTGACATCAACCTATCCACTTCACTCAGATAAGCTCGATGCTGTTCTTCTGTTTTTATGACCTTAGTGTCCATCAATTTCTTCTGCACCTAATAGCGCGGTTATGAGGGCTATTTTTTGAGGAAACACAATTTTCACCTCTAACCAGCACTTTGCTAAATTCACTTCAAAAATAAAAACACCGGACTTCCGCTCTTTTGCCGAGGGAAACTGGTCAAATAGATCAGATTCCTGCGTCCACACCGCATGGATAATTTCAGCAACCCACGCGCTGACCCACGTGTCAATTTCTGGTCCACGCCCTCTCAGCCTATCGAGTATGTCCTTGCCAACCAGATGCATAGTAATGTTCCCAATTTGGGATCAATGTAAATCCCTTTCGAACGCGCGTCAATCGCATAAATTCCCAAAACGGGAACACCGCATGAATCCAATGGTAGCGTTTTACCATCGCCCGCAACAAGCAGCTGAATTGTGGGGGAATGGCGGTGGATAGCTAGGGAAGCCCGCAAGAAATCTAGCTCGGCCACCATGCGCCGCATCATTACTCTGGGTAGCAACGACACTGGCTGCTGTGTCCCCACGTGTAAGGCCAGAAACTGCGCAGATTGTCACCTGCCGCCTCACTATTGGAGTCTGCCGACCTCGCAAAGCTAGGTGAGCGACTGCTTAGCAAACAGGCAGCAATTGGAAAGTGCCAACCACAGGAACGCACTGCCGCTCTATCTGCACACGCTATGAGGGCGAAGAAAAGGCCGCTGTTCGCTGGGCATAATCGTTATTGCGGTTAACTGAGCTACGCCCACCGACAAGCAGTGGAAGACTTGTTTTTTGACGGAACAATTCCCCACGCCCAAAGCAAGAACGCCTACAAGGAGTTCCGCCGGCAGACCGCACGTGAGAGAGAAAACACAAAAAATCTGCTCATACAGCGAAAACCCTTACAATCCAAGACCGGATTTCCTACACCTGATTCAGCCCCTCACCGATACCCAAGAGATAAGCCCGTGAGTCACTCAGACAGTTCATCAGCGCCACTGGTTGACGTAGTGAAGCTTGCCGCATCGCTCCAGCGGTTCGCAGATGATCGCGACTGGCAGCAGTTCCACTCCCCCAAAAATCTCATCCTAGCTCTCACTGGCGAGGTAGGTGAGCTCTGCGAGATTTTCCAATGGATGAGCGATGCGGATTCGATCTCCTCCGCAACAGATCCCGAAATCGGCCAAGCCATCAAGGATGAGCTGGCGGATGTTCTGATGTACCTGGTTCGCCTGAGCAGCGTACTTGGCATTGACCTCAACGAGGCGGTGACACAAAAAATCGCCTCGAATGACCAGAAGTACCCGGTGGATAAAGCCAGAAGCACCAGCAAAAAGTACGACCGACTCTGACCAACACGCACCTAAGGACAAACCGTGATCGTTTACGCTGCGACCAAACAGCAATTTCTTAAAGACAACGATAACGATGACATTGAGGAGGTGATCCTCAGGCACTACAAGGAAGCTACCGGCAAGAATGTTGGCTCCTCGGAAATCAGGTCGTGGCAAGGGTCCCTGACGTACATGGCCAAGGTCCTTAGAGATGAGGGCCTCCCCAGCGATGCAGGCCTGGCCATTGAATTACACATTCCGCAGTCGTCAAAGCGAATCGACTTTCTACTCACCGGTCGCGACGAGAACCAGGCAAAAAAGGCCGTACTGATCGAGCTGAAGCAATGGAGTAAGGCCACCGCAACAACCAAGGATGCCATCGTCAAAACGGCCTTGGGTGGCGGTCTCATTGAGACCATTCACCCGTCCTATCAGGTGTGGTCATATGCAGCGCTGTTGGAAGGCTTCAACGAGGCGGTGTATGACAAAAGCATCGAAATCCGTCCGTGTGCCTACCTCCATAACTACATCAGCGACGGGGTCATAGATTCAGCCCACTATGAGCCCCACATCAGCAATGCTCCGCTGTTTCTGAAAGGCCCGGAAGAGCTCAGTAAACTCAGAAGTTTTCTGAAAAAGCATATAACCCATGGCGACAACAAAGAGGTGCTGTATGAGCTGTCCGAAGGAAAAATTCGCCCGTCCAAGGCGCTAGCCGAAGCCCTCAGCGGGTTGATGAAAGGCAAACCCGAGTTCGTGTTGATTGACGATCAGAAAGCAATTTTTGAGTCGGCGCTGGCGGCGGCAAGCGAGGCTTCGGACCAAGCACCCAAGGTGATGATCATCGAAGGTGGACCGGGCACCGGAAAAACTGTTCTGGCTATCAATCTGCTGGTGAAGCTCACCGAATTGAAGCTGATGAGCAAATACGTCTCCAAGAATGCCGCCCCTCGCAAGGTCTACGAAAGCAAACTAGTTGGCACCATCAAGCGCAGCCATTTCTCAAATTTCTTTTCAGGCTCTGGGGCATTCATCGACACTGAGCCCAACACATTCGATGCGCTCATCGTGGACGAAGCTCACCGACTGAATGAGAAAAGCGGGCTTTATGGAAACCTTGGGGAGAACCAAATCAAGGAGCTGATTGACTCAGCGAAATGCTCCATTTTCTTCATTGATGAGGACCAGCGTGTAACCTTGAGCGATATCGGCAGCAAGCAGGCGATTCGCGCCTTTGCGAAAGCCAAGGGTGCTGTGGTTGAAGAACACGTGCTGTCTTCGCAGTTTCGCTGCAGTGGTTCTGACGGTTACCTGGCATGGCTGGATGACACGCTAGGCATTCGCTCGACGGCAAATCCGACGCTTGAGACACAAGAGTACGAGTTTAAGGTGTTCGACTCACCTCAGGCGATGCATGACGCAATCAACGAGAAAAACCACGGGAACAAAGCTCGTGTGGTCGCGGGCTATTGCTGGCCTTGGTTGAGCAAGAAAGACCCCACCGCTGCTGATATCGTGATTGGTGACTACAAACGCCAATGGAACCTGGATCAGGATGGCAGCCTATGGATCATCGCTGAGAACTCCATTGAGCAGGTTGGCTGCATTCATACCTGCCAAGGTTTGGAAGTCGACTACGTCGGGGTGATCATCGGGCCAGACCTAGTCGTACGTGACGGTAAGGTCGTGACATCCCCAGATGAGCGCGACAAGCACGATAAATCGATTCGCGGCTGGAAAAAAATGATGAAAGAGCAACCTACCCTCGCGAAAAGTGAAACAGACCTGATCATCAAAAATACGTACCGAACCCTGATGACACGCGGGATGAAGGGTTGCTACCTGTACTGCACCGACAAAGAGACTGCGCAGTACTTCGAGAGTCGGCTTAGCCAGCACGGTAATCATTGACGGTATCGTTGTCAGGAGCTCCTGTACGTGCGAGTGGGGACATCGTACGCGCAGGGGCGACAATCAACAGCACGACCATTTGCTTGATAGATTTGGACCCGATTCGTTTTTGGGGTGGAGCTCAAAAAGCACCGTCCATCGGAATCCAGACCACGCAGCGTTCCAACTGGTATTCCAAACATGTTGACCAATAAATCATTAACCAGAAAAAACATATAGATACCGCCTTGTTTCAGATTACCCCGGCCCATTGGCTATCACCTGTAATTAGGAGCGGGCTTGCCCCGCGATGGCGGTTCATCTGCCACATCGCCTCGCGGGGCAAGCCCGCTCCTACAGTTTCACCGCTTTACCAGCTGTAACTCACCTTGGCAGTCACTTCCCGCCCTGGGTTGTAGTAGTTCGCCGTCCCAGACCCCACCACATGCTGCTCATCCAGCAAGTTGCTGACGTTCACCGCAAGGTCGGTGCCTTTGGCAATCTGGTAGTTGAAGGCGGCATCAAACAAGGTGGTGCCGTCGCTTTTTTTGGTGTTGGCGGCATCCATGTAATAAGCCCCCACATAGCGCGCGCCCAAGCCAACACTCACGTCGGTGCCGGGCACGTTGTAGTAACTCCATAGCGAAGCAGAGTGCTTCGGCGCGGTGGTGAACTCGTTGCCCTTGAGCGAGGAGCCGTCGTACAAGGTTCCGCGTACCACCTCGGACTCCATGTAGGAGTAAGCGCCGATCAGGCTGAGGTCTTGCGTTACTTGCGCTTTGGCTTCCAGGTCGAGGCCGCGTACTCGCGATTCGCCAACGGTCTGCTGTTCGATGATGCCGCTCGGCAGCACGACGGCGATGGTGACGTTTTCCTGGGTCAGGTCGTAAACGGCTGCGGAGAACAGTGCGTCCATGCCGATCGGCGAGTACTTCACGCCGACTTCGTACTGTTTGCCGGTCTGCGGTGTAACACCGACTTGAGGGGGCGAGACGGATTCCACCATGCTGACGTAGGTGGAGACTTCATCGTTGACGATGTAGGTCAGTGCGCCGCGGTAAGAGGTTTCGGAGAAGCTGTCGTTATCGTCGAATTGCACCGGGCTGGAGAATTGGTTGTAGCCCTTGCTGGACAGTTCCATGGAGTCGTTGCGCACGCCGCCGGTGACGATGAAGCGCTCGTAGAACGACAGGTTCTGCTGGAGGAAAACAGCTTTGGTTGTGGCGTCGTTCTTCTTGCGGGTGTAAGGCGTGAGTGCGCTGGAAACACCGGTGAACACCGGGTTGGCGATGTCGATCGGCGATGCCAGGTCGTACACGGAGCTTTCTTTGCTCGACGAGTCGAGATATTCCACGCCGACCAGGGTGCTGCTGTCGATGTGTTCGAAGCGGGCATCGTATTGCAGCATGAGGTTGCCGTTGAACTGGTCGGCATCGCTGTCGCTACCCAGGAGGTAGCGCGGGATGCTGGTGCCAACACGCGTGGCGGAATCGCTCAGGTAAACGTAGCCGTAGTTGTCGGTCAGCTCGCTGTAACGCAGGTTGCTGCGCAGCACGAAGCCGTTGTCGAAGTCGTGGGTGATGTTGCCGCTGAGGCTGGTGCGTTCGACGTCGTGAAAGTTGTAGCTGGGCTCACCGTAGAAATCGCTGCGGTCGTATTCCTTGTCCAACGGGTAGCCGCCGCTGTTCGGCGAGCTGTTGGTTTTCAGGTAGTCGAGAATCATGGTGGCCGAGGTGTAGTCGGTGGGCGCCCAGGTGAGGCCGCCCATCACGAAACGTTCGTCGTCCTGCGAGTGGTCGTATTCGCGGTCGCTGTTTTGCATTTTGGCGGTGAAGCGCCCGGCCACGGTGTTGTCGTCGTTCAATGCATCGCCGACGTCGATGCCGGTTTCGGCATGGTCAAAGGAGCCGTAGGTGACATAGCCCTGGCCGAACTGTTCGAAGCGCGGCTGTTTGGTCACGAAGTTCACCGAGCCACCCGGGTCGGCCGGGCCGAACAGGGTGGAGTTGGCGCCACGCAGAATTTCGATGCGCTCGTAGGCGAAGGGGTCTTCGCGCACACCGCGCATCGAGCTCAGGGTCAGGCCGTCACGGTAGGTGGTGGCCTGAAAGCCGCGGATCTGGAAGTAGTCGTTGCGGTCGTCCGAGCCATAAAAGTCGCTGACGACGCCGGGGGTGTATTGCAGCGCCTCTTCGGTGGTGCTGACGCTGCGCTGTTCCATTTCCTTGCGGGTGACCACCGACACCGAAGCCGGTGTGTTGAGGATGCTGGTCGCGACTTTGCCGCCAACCCAGAGCTCTTTGGCTACCACCGAGTTGGCGTCATCGTCGGCACTGGCTTTGACCTTGGCATTGATGATGACTGGCGCAAGGCGGTAGTCCTCGGTGGCGCCGAGTTCGAGCGGGCCAGCGGGCTTGTCCGCAGGTGTGATCAGGTACGCATTCGGGCCTAGCAGCTCAGCCTGCAACTCGCTGCCCTGCAGCAGCGATGACAGTGCTGCCGAGGTCTCGTACGAACCGTTAACGCCACGGGTGTTGCGGTCCGCTACGCTCGCCGCATCGAAAGACAGGCTGATGCCCGCTTCACGAGCAAAGCGGTCGAGCGCTGGCGCCAATGGGCCGGCCGGGATGTTCCACTGCTGAATCTGGTTGCTGTGCTCAGCGCTCGCAGCGTGCGCCAGCGAGGGCAGCGCGTAGCTGCTGATGATCAAACCAAAGGCCGCAGCGTGTAAGGCTCGATTCAAGGGATGACGCTGTGGCACTGGGGACGAACTCATGTACTCGCTCCGTGGAAAGGGGTCGGCAGATTGGCCAGTACTTCGGCTTTCCTTACAGGTCGAACGAGAATGAGAAACCACCTCATTTATTTTTTTGCGGTGGCCGCGAGGTGAAAATCGACTCAACTGGCGGCGGTCAGCGTCACCCAGTAACGGGTGCGGTAATCAACGCGCAAGCGCAGTGACTGCGCGACCAATGCCAGTACCTGATCGTTGTCGGCGAGTTGGAACGTGCCGGAGACTCGAAGGTCCGCAACCTCTTCAGCGCAGCGCAACACGCCGGGGCGATAGCGCGACAACTCCATAACAAAGTCCCTGAGGCGCATATTGCGTGCGCTGATCACCCCGTCGCTCCAGCCCCATACATCCAGGCCGTTACCCCCGTACTCATGGGCGCCATCGGTTGTGAACAGCAGCTGATTTGCGCCCAGAACGATGTGGCTGCCGCTACCGGCAAGGGTTTGCGTCGAGCCAGGAAATGCGTTGACTGCCCCGCCCTGCACGGCGAGCAAAGTGCCGTCGTCACGTTGGCGCGCCAGCAAGCGGCCACTGAGGACACGTATGACGCCATCGCGTGTCTGTACCCAGAGGGGTCGCACTCGCGCTGAGTGTTCATCGGCACCGGCATTCACGATGATTTCGCCACGGCGCAGGATGATCAGGCGCCGCTGTGCGTCGAACTGGCTGTCGACCGCACTGTCGCTGTTGAGCTGGATCAGGCTGCCGTCATCGAGCTGGAAGTGTCGTTGCTCGCCGGTGTTGCTCTGTTGCTGAGCGAGCAGGGCCGGCAGCGGCGTGTAATCGCGACCAAGCCAGGCCGCGCCACCCACGGTGGCCAACACCCCCAGTAGCTTCAGGCTTTGCCGACGGTGCATTCCGGCGTTGCTGGCGTTCAGGGTTTGCCGGGCTAATTGCGCTGGGATGCCGGCGAAATCATCGCCCAGCGCGTCCACCCGCTGCCACGCCAACAGATGCTCCGGGCGCTGTTGCAGCCACTGCTCAAAGCTGCGCTGTGTTTGCTCATCGGCTTGATTGAAGCGCAGGCACACCAGCCAGTGGATCGCCTGGTCGACCACGGCCTGATCCAGCGCCTGCGACTCACGCTTCGACATAGCGCAAGCGATAGCAATGCTGCAGGGCCTTGGCCAGGTCGCGCTCCACGGTCGCGCGGGAAACGCCCAATGCTTTAGCGATTTGCGGGCAGCTCAAGCCGTCGAGCTGGGCCAGTAGAAACGCCTGGCGAACTCGGGGTTTAAGCGTGCTGAGCATGCGGTCGATGCGCTCAAGAGCATCAAGAATCAGCAGCCGACTTTCTTCCGAGGGAACCTCTTGCTCAGGTAGCAGCGCGATGCTTTCAAGGTAAGCGCGTTCGAGTTCGCGGCGACGGTACTGGTCGATCATCAGGCCGCGGGCGATGCTGCTCAGATAGGCACGCGGTTCGCGCAAGGGGCTTATTTGCCGGGACTTGAGCAGACGCACGAAGGTGTCTTGCGCCAGATCCGCTGCGTTTTCACGACAGCCGAGGCGGCGGCTCAGCCAGCCATGCAACCAGGAATGGTGGGTGCGATAGAGCAGCGCTAGATCTGCAGTACCTAGTGTTTCATCGCTGCGCATCGGCATCCCGGCAAGACGTGATTGATAATGACTCGCATTATATTCACGTGCCGAGGCTCAGGTAAATGCTTGTGGCAATCGGGCCGCCAGCCTTGGGCTGGCGGCTTTTACCGAAACCCTGTTACCAGAGCGGCAGGCTGTAGCTGAGGATCAAACGGTTTTCATCCAGGTCGCTAGCGAAGCTGCTGCGCGCGGTCGCATTCCGCCATTTGATGCCGACGTTCTGCAGCGGGCCACTCTGGATCACATAACCGATGTCGGTGTTGCGCTCCCACTCCTTCCCATCCCCCGGTGCAGCCCCCAGATTGACGTTGTCGCCTTTGACGTAACGGGTCATGAAGGTCAGGCCAGGAATGCCGATACCAGCAAAGTTGAAGTCATACCGCGCCTGCCAGGAGCGTTCATCCTGGTTGGCGAAGTCGTTGATCTGCACGAGATTGACCAGGTACGGGTCGGCGCCGTTGACGTTGGCAAAGCCGGTATCACCGCTCATTTTCTGATAGGTGACGCCAAACGCATGGGCACCGATCGCGTAGGTGAACATCGCGCCGAGCATGCGGTTGTCGACGTTGCTGTTACCGTCATCGTCGGCGCTGGACCAACGCAAGTCCGTCTTCAACGACTGCCCCTCGGTCACCGGCAAGGTGTGGGTCAGGGTCAGGAAGTGCTGTTTGTACAGGCTATCGAGGTGGGCGTAGTGGTAGCCGGTGGTCAGCGCGTTGGTCCATTTGTAGTCAGCGCCAATGAAGTCGAACTGGTCAGTGGTGGGGTTGGCGCCGGTGATGATGTTGCGGCGCGGGCCCTTCATCACGGTCATGTCTTCGCGGTTCGACGAGTTACGCTGGCTGACCTGAGTAAGGCGGCCTGCGTTGAAGCTCAGGTTGTCGAGCTCCATCGAGTTCAAATGCCCGCCCTGGAAGGTCTGCGGCAACAGGCGTGAATCGTTTGGCACCAACACCGGCAATTTCGGCATCAGGGTGCCGACCTTCAAGGTGCTTTTGGAAACCCGCAGTTTGCCGGTCAGGCCCACTTCGCTGTAGTCGTCCGGGGCACGTTTGGACTGTGGCCCCTGAGGCAGCAAGCCGGTGACCCCGGCACGGTCCGGGCTGGAGTCGAGCTTGACGCCCAACAGCCCCAGGGCATCGACGCCCACGCCCACCGGGCCTTCGGTGAAACCCGACTCAACGCGCAGGATGAAACCCTGCGCCCACTCCTCGCCTTTATTCTGCGCGGCGCCAGCCTGACGGAAGTCGCGGTTCATGTAGAAGTTACGCATTTCGACGCTGGCTTTGCTGTCGTCGACGAACGCGGCCGAGGCCGGCATGCACACCCCGATAGCGCTGGCGATGCCAGTCAGTTGAACAATGCGAGTAGATCGTTTGACGTGCATAAGGCTCTCTTTTTTATTGTTGTTGTGCAGCACACCCGCGCACTCCGCGCGGGCGCTCCCAATGGCGATGGCAACGTTGATCTAGAAGTTGCGGCGGCTGAATTTGAGCACCCAGCCGACAATGCCGACCCGGAACAGCAGCACGCAGGCGACGAAGATCACCCCGAGGATCACGTGCACCCATTCCCCCAGCGGGCCGTTGGACAAATAGCTCTGCAGGGTGACCACCACGGTGGCGCCCACCAGAGGCCCGAGCACCGTGCCAACGCCGCCCAGCAAGGTCATCAGGATCACTTCGCCCGACATGTGCCAGTGCGCGTCGGTCAAGGACGCCAGCTGGAACACCACGGTTTTGGTCGAGCCGGCAAGGCCGGTGAGTGCAGCCGAAATGACGAAAGCCAGCAGCTTGTGGGCATCGACGTTGTAGCCCAGGGAAACCGCCCGTGGCTCGTTCTCACGGATGGCCTTGAGTACCTGACCATAGGGCGAGTGGATGGTGCGCTGGATCACCGCGTAACCGAACACGAACACGGCCAGCACGAAGTAGTACATCGTCAGGTTGTTGCTCAGGTCGAATACCCCGAACAGCTCACCGCGCGGTACCCCGTGCAGGCCGTTCTCGCCGCCGGTGAACGGGGCCTGGACGTAGATGAAAAACACCAGCTGGGCCAATGCCAGGGTGATCATGGCGAAGTAGATGCCCTGACGACGGATCGCCAACAGCCCGAAGACCAGGCCAAGCAGCGCCGATGTCAGGGTGCCGGCGAGAATCCCCCACTCGGTGCCCAGGCCACTGTAGTGGCTGAGCAAAAAGCCGGTGACGTAGCCGCCGGTGGCCAGAAACGCCGCATGCCCGAATGACAGCAACCCGGCATAGCCCAGCAGCAAGTTGAAGGCACAGGCGAACAGGGCAAAGCACAGCAACTTCATCAGGAACACGGGGTAGATCGCGACTGGCGCGACCAGGGCGACGGCGAACAGCGCCAGGTAGAACCAGCGTTTGCGCCGTGTGGCGGCCTGTTGCCGCTCCAGCACCACTTGCGGTTGCAGGTGCGCTGCAGCCGGTTTGATTTGCAGACTGGTCATCGTCTATGCCTCCTTTCCGAACAGCCCGGCCGGGCGCACCAGCAGCACCAGCACCATGACCAGGAACACCACCGTGTTGGATGCCTCTGGATAAAACACCTTGGTCAGCCCTTCGATCAGGCCCATGGCCAGGCCGGTGACGATGGCGCCCATGATCGAGCCCATGCCGCCAATCACCACCACGGCGAACACCACGATCAGCAGGTTGGCGCCCATGGTCGGTGTCACCGAGTAGATTGGTGCCGCCAGCACACCAGCGAAGGCAGCCAGCGCGGCGCCGTAGCCATAGGTCAGGGTGATCAGCAGCGGCACGTTGATGCCGAAGGCCTGCATCAGTTTCGGGTTCTCGGTACCGGCGCGCAGGTAGGAGCCCAGGCGCGTGCGTTCGATCATGAACCAGGTCACCAGGCACACCGCCAGCGCCGCGACGATGACCCAGGCGCGGTAGGTTGGCAGGAACATGAAGCCAAGGTTGTAGCCGCCCTTGAGTTGTTCCGGCATCGGGTAAGACGAACCGGACACGCCGAACAGTTTTACGAACGAACCCTCGAGGATCAGCGCCAGGCCGAAGGTCAGCAGCAGCCCGTAGAGGTGGTCTTCACCGGCGATGCGGCGCAGCAGCAAGCGCTCGATCAACACCCCGACCACACCGACCACCAGTGGCGCCAGCACCAGCGCGACCCAGTAGTTGACGCCCAGGTAGTTGAGCGCCAGCACCGCGGTAAAGGCGCCGAGCATGTACTGCGCGCCGTGGGCAAAGTTGATGATCCGCAGCAGGCCGAAAATGATCGCCAGGCCCAGGCTGAGCAAGGCGTAGAAGGCGCCGTTGATCAGCCCCAGGAGTAACTGTCCCGACAAGACGCTCAGGGGAATTCCAAATAACACAGTCATGATTCACCACCCGCAGAAAGTCCGTGTCGCCCGGCTGCAGTCAGCCGGGCAAGCAGCATCAGTCACGCCTCGCTCAGTTTTTGCTGAGCAGCGTGCACTTGCTTTCGGATACCGGGCGATAGGCTTCATCGCCGGGGATGGTGCGCACGATCTTATACAGGTCCCACTCACCTTTGGACTCGGCCGGAGTTTTAACCTGGGCCAGGTACATGTCATGCACCATGCGGCCGTCGGCGCGGATCTTGCCGTTTTTGGCGAACATGTCATTGACGGGGGTTGCCATCATTTGCGTGCGAACGGCCTGCGCTTCGTCGCTGCCGGTGGCCTTGATCGCATTGAGGTAGCTCATGGTTGCCGAGTAGATACCGGCAGGCACCATGCCCGGCATCTTGCCGAAGCGTTTGTGATAACGCTGAGCCCAGGCGCGGCTTTCGTCGTTCATGTCCCAGTACCAGCCGGTGGTCAGCATCAGGTTCTGGGTGACGTCTAGGCCCATGGCGTGGATGTCGTTGAGAAACACCACCATGCCGGCGAGCTTCTGCCCGGACTGGGCCACGCCGAACTGGCTGGCAGTCATCAGCGAGTTGACGGTGTCGGAGCCGGCGTTGGCGAAGGCGATCACGTCTGCGCCAGAGCCCTGGGCTTGCAGAATGTAGGAAGAGAAGTCGCTGCTCGGGAACGGGTGGCGCGCCTTGCCGACCACCTGGCCGCCATCGGCTTCGACCACCTTGGTGATGTCCGCTTCCATGGCGTGGCCGAAGGCGTAGTCGGCGGTGAGGATGAACCACTTCTTGCCGCCCCCGGCCAGTACCGACTTGGCGGTGCCGTTGGCCAGCGCGTAAGAGTCGTAGGTCCAGTGGATGTGGTTGGGCGAGCAGTATTCGTTGGTCAGACTGGAGGCTGCGGCACCCGAAATCAGCGCCAGTTTGCCGGATTGCTCAACGACTTTACTCGCCGCCAGCACCACCGAAGAGGCCACCATTCCGGTGACCATATCGACGTTACGTTCATCGACCCACTGGCGCACGGTGTTGGCGCCGACGTCTGGTTTGTTCAGGTCATCGGCGCTGAACACGACGATTTTTTTGCCGTTGACCTGGCCGCCGAAATCTTCGATGGCCATGTTCAACGCTTCCAGTCCCCCCGGACCGGAAAGATCACGGTAAGTACCCGACATGTCGGCCAGGTAACCGATGCGGATTTCGTCGTCACTGATCTGTGCCTGGGCGGCACCGGCGATCAGGCTCGAAACAAGGATGGCGCTTGCTGTTTGCTTGAAAAACGTCATGTCATTCACCCACTGTCCAAAGTTATTTTTATTGTTCAAGGCAAAGCGGCCCCGGATCGTCGGGCTTCAGGGGCACGACGACCTGCATGATGCGAGGGGTAAAGCGGGGGTCAGACGCCCAGGCAGCGGTGTAACAGATCCTGCTTGGCGTCCAGCTCAGCAGCGCTGAATTGCTCCACGATCTGGCCGTGTTCCATCAAGTAATGGCGGTCAGCCAAAGGCGCGGCGAAACGGAAGTTCTGCTCCACCAGAACGATGGTCAGGCCCTTGTTCTTGAGCTTGATCAGCACCTGCGCCAGCTTCTGCACAATCACCGGGGCCAGGCCTTCGGTGATCTCGTCGAGCAACAACAGGTTGGCGCCGCTGCGCAGAATCCGCGCCATGGCCAGCATCTGTTGTTCACCGCCCGACAGGCGTGTGCCCTGGCTGAAACGACGCTCGTAGAGGTTGGGGAACATCTCGTAGATTTCATCGAGGTTCATGCCGTCGCTACGCACCGTGGGCGGCAGCAACAGGTTTTCCTCAACGTTGAGGCTGGCGAAAATACCCCGCTCCTCGGGGCAGAAACCGACTCCCAGACGCGGGATCAAATGCGCCGGCAGGCCGATGGTTTCGGTGCCATTGACGACGATGGAGCCGGTGCGGCGGCCCACCATGTTCATGATCGCGCGCAAGGTGGTGGAGCGCCCGGAACCGTTGCGCCCCAGCAAGGTCACCAGTTCGCCACGCCGCACTTGCAGGTCGATACCGTGCAGGATATGCGATTCGCCGTAGAAGGCATGCAGATCAGAGACGCGCAGTTGTTCAAACTCAGGGGTGTGCAGACCACTCATGCGCATGCCCCTTCAGCCACTACCGCTTCACTGCCCAGATAGGCTTCGCGCACCTGTGGGTTGGCAGACACGCTGGCGTAATCACCTTCAGCCAGAATCGCCCCACGGGCCAGCACGGTAATGCGGTCAGAGAGTTCGCTGACCACACTCAGGTTGTGCTCGACCATCAACACCGTGCGCCCCACTGCGGCGCGGCGCACCAGTTCAATGACCATGTTCACATCCTCGTGGCCCATGCCCTGGGTCGGTTCATCGAGCAGCAGAACCTTAGGGTCCAGTGCCAAAGTGGTAGCCAGTTCCAGCGCGCGTTTGCGCCCATAGGGCAGTTCGATGGTCTGGGTGTGGGCGTAGTCGAGCAGGCCGACTTCATCGAGCATCTGCAGGGCGCGCTCGTTGAGTGAATCGAGGCTGCTTTCGGGTTTCCAGAAATGGTACGAGTTGCCCTGCTTGCGTTGCAGTGCCACGCGCACGTTTTCAACCACGCTCATGTGGCCGAACACTGCCGAAATCTGAAACGAGCGCACCAGGCCCAAACGCGCAACTGCATTGGGTTTGAGGTGAGTGATCGGTTTGCCCAGGTAGAGGATTTCGCCACGCGTGGGTGGCAGAAACTTGGTGAGGAGGTTGAAGACCGTAGTTTTACCCGCCCCATTGGGGCCAATCAGTGCGTGGATGTGTCCCTTCTGCACACGCAGATCGACCGAGTCAACAGCGGTAAAACCGCGAAACTCCTTAGTCAGGCCGCGTGTTTCCAACACAAACTCTGGTGACATGTGGAGCCCTCTAACCTTGATTGTTTTTATTGGTTATGGCGCTGCTGACACACTTACTTTGCTGGTGACGTTTACGTAAACGTGACGAAATATACAAAAGTCCGATTCGGACTACAGAGCCAACTTGTAACAAAGTATTTCAAGATTGAAACAAATGCAGACGAGACGCTCAAGCACCACTGTTTGCGGCTTTTCAGGGCGTTAAAAAACCTTCAACAAACTGTGTCGAACTGGTCATTTCCCAGCACTTATCAGCTCGCCGGAGGCGTTTCCTTTGATCGCCTGAACAAAAAGCGCCAACAGTCCGGACTGGCTGCCGATGCCGAGTTTTTCATACAGGTTTTTACGATGAACCTTCACCGTGGCAGGGCTGATTCGCAGCTTTTGTGCAATGGACAGGCTGGAGTGCCCCTGTAAAAGTAACCTGACCACTTCACGCTCGCGGTCAGTCAGCAGGCCACGGCCAAAGTTGGCAAACGCCTCTTGCACCCTGTGGTCATGATCATCGACGGATCTGGCAGCCACCTTCTGGCTCGCCTCCCAGGCTGCGCGCACCGCTGCGTTGACGACCGGTACAGCACTTTCCAGCTGCCGGACTTCATCGTCATGAAACTTCATTCGGCCCCTTCGCCGCATCAGTGAAAGCACCGCGTGGGTATCGGGGCTCAGGTTCATGAAGAAGCCCACCTCCTCACTCAAGCCCAGGTGGTGGTAGTAGGTCTGAAAGTACTCGCTCTTATAAAACTGGTCAGGTGCCAGCTGACGCATGCTGTACACCCCTTCTGCTTGAGACGGCTGGCTGGCCAGATAGAAGGGATCGAGCAAGTAAGGGCCGGTTTGATACTCATCGATGAAGATGCAGCGCTGCTCTGCACTGAAGGTATTGAATAACGACAGCGGGCGATAACTGCCTTCATAGACAAACAGCACGAAGTGATCGACAACACTCAAGCGCCTCAGCCAGGCGGCAAGCGCCTGCAACTGCGGGGCTCCAGCAGGCTTGCTCAATACTTCGACGACGCTGTTGGTCCAATCCGTCAGGTGCATCAGCGCAAGGCCTCAAAGAATGCGGTCAAACCCGCAAGGCAGAAAAGTGGCGCACTGAGGTTGCCTCAGAACGCCACCTGCTTACTGGGCGCAAGCCTTACTTGAGGTACCAACCCCAAGCCTGATCGCTGTCGTAACGGGTGATCTGCTTGGTTTCCAGGTAGTTGCCCAAGCCCCACTCGCCCAACTCGCGACCAATACCGCTGTGCTTATAGCCTCCCCACGGGGCCTCGGTAAAGGTTGGCTGCGAACAGTTGATCCAGACGATACCGGCGCGCAGCTTACGGGCCACTCGCTCCGCGCGCTCAAGGTCGTGTGACATCACCGCAGCAGCCAGGCCGAAACGCGAGTCGTTGGCTGAGCGAACGGCCTCGGTTTCCTCATCAAACGCGTTGATACACACCACCGGGCCAAAGATTTCTTCTTTCCAGATCCAGCTGTCTTGCGGCACATCGGCGAAGATCGTGGGCTGCACATAGAAGCCGCAGTCGAATCCGTCCGGGCGCGCGCCGCCGTAAACCAAGCGGGCGCCGTCTTCCTGACCACGGGCGATGGCGGCCAGCACCTTGTCGTATTGGCCCTGGCTCACCAGCGGGCCAAGCAGCACGCCTTGTTCAAAGCCATTGCCGATCTTTACCTTCTCGACCTCCTGCTTCAAACGCTCAAGCAGCGGCACATACAACTCACGCTGAACCAGCACACGGGAGGTGGCGGAGCAGACCTGACCCTGGTTCCAGAAAATACCGAACATGATCCACTCGACAGCCGCCTCGATATCGCTGTCGGCAAAGATGATGAACGGCGATTTGCCCCCCAGCTCCAGGCTGATGTTTTTAATGTCACGTGCCGCTGCTTGCATGATGCGGCTGCCGGTCGGCACGCTGCCGGTGAACGCCACCTTGTCGATCCCCGGGTGCTCGGCCAGCGCAGCGCCCGCCTCGTGGCCCAAGCCCGGCAGCATGTTCAACACACCGGCAGGAAGCCCAGCCGCGTCGGCGATACGCGCAAGCTCGATGGCCGTCAGCGGGGTCAGCTCGGAGGGTTTGAGCACCATGCAGCAACCGGCCGCCAACGCCGGAGCGACTTTCCAGGCCGCCATCAGCATCGGGAAGTTCCACGGGATGATCGCCGCAGCCACGCCCACCGGCTCTTTGCGGGCTACCGAACTGAAGCGCTCATCGGCCAGCGCAATAGGTTGCTCCAGATGGCTGTCGAGGTCTTCGGCCAGATCGGCATAAAAATCGAAACAGCCAGCGGTATCGGCAATATCCCAAAGTGCTTCGGGTAGCGGTTTACCGTTATCGCGCACCTCAAGCTCGGCCAGTGCTTGCTGACGATCGCGGATACCTTGGGCAATCCGCCGTAACACCACAGCACGTTGCGCGCCGCTCATGTGCGGCCAAGGCCCCTCATCAAAGGCATGCCGAGCGGCTTGCACGGCGAGGTCGACATCGGCGGCAGTCGCGGCGGCAACCCGGGTGATCAGTGCTTCACTGCTGGGATCGAACGTTTCAAATGTGCCGCCTGCCAACGGGGCCAGCCACTGGCCGTTGATGTAAAGCTGGGTATAGGCATTCATGCTTGCGCTCCAACAAAGCGGCGCGGTTGGCGCTGACGCGCCAACCCGCCCCACATCAGGAAATTTTCAACACTTTGCGGCCCACGACCGCACCCTGACGAATCTGATCGAATATGGCATCGATCTCATCCAGGGTAGTCAGGCTGCTTTCCACTTTAACCAAGCCATTGGCGGCGAATTCAACCGCCTCATGCAGGTCTTGCCGGGTGCCGACGTTGGAGCCACGAATCGACAGCTCCCAGTTAACGATGCGGTCGATGGAGCTACGCACTTCATCCGCCGCCCCACCCGGCTGACCGATGTAAATCGCGGTGCCGCCGGGGCGCAACAGCTTCACGGCCAGCTCGAAGGCTTTGTTGGAGGTCGCGGTTACCAGCACACCATGCACGCCCCCCAGGTCTGCGTGGATCGCGCTTTCCGGGTCGTTCAAGACGTTGTACACACGCTCGGCGCCCAGGCGGTGGGCCAGTTCCAGCTTTTCATCGCTGACATCGACCGCCACTACCTTGAGCCCCATGGCCTTGGCGTACTGCACCGCCACATGGCCAAGGCCACCAATGCCAATCACCGCCATCCATTGCCCAGGGCGTGCCCCCGAGCGCTTGAGCCCGCGATAGGTCGTTACCCCGGCGCAGAGAATCGGCGCCAGGCTGTAGAGGTCGACACCGTCTGGAACTTTCGCCACGAATGCCGCCGGCGCGATCATGTACTCGGCATAGCCCCCCGGCTTGCTGTAGCCGGTGGCCTCGCCTTGCTTGCAGATGGTTTCCATGCCGGCGCGGCAGTATTCGCAGGCGCCACAGGCGCTGTACATCCACGGCACACCGACCGTGTCGCCAATCGAGTAACCGGTCACGCCTTCACCCAACTCGGCAATATGGCCGGTCACTTCATGGCCAGGGATCAACGGCAGATTAGGCGGGCTAGGCCAGTCACCATCGCAGGCATGCACATCACTGTGGCACACGCCGCAGGCCACGACCTTGATCAGAATCTCGCCAATGCCTGGCTTGGGAATCGGCACCTGCTCCAGTTGCAGCGACCCGCCCAGCTCACGAAGAATCGCGGCAGTCATGGTTTTCTTGTTCGAGTCCAACATAACGACATCCTCATGCAGTAACGTTTTTCGAGAACACTTTCCCTGCGCGCTCAGGTGTCAGCCTGAGCACGGGCAACGCATCGGGTACGGCACTCAGCTGGCGAGTGCGAGTGGGGTGCTGGCGTGAAGCAGCAATGACAGGTGCTGGATCAACATCACCGTGCTGTCTACCTCGGCAGGTGTTGGCTGGCGTGCGTACTTCACCGGGGGCAGGAGCATCCAGACGAAGTCGCCATAGTTCGGCGTCAGCACCACCTCACAGCACTTTTCTGCCGGGTGGTACTGAATACTCAAACCGCCGAGTTCCATGGCCACGCACAATGGCAGTAACACGGCATGGCTGTTCAGTTGTTGCAGCAAGGCGCTGCAGTCAGAAGGCCCGACAAATTTCGCCGTACGCGTCGAAGGCTTCCAACCGCGGTAGTTCAAGCGCAGGGTCAGCGGCGTACCGCCCAGGTCTACCGCGACCTTCCAGCGCCAGCGGCAGGTGTAGATTCTGCCAATCAGCTTGCTCGACAAACGATGCTCAAGCACCAGGCCATCTGCAGCGAGGCGGTGATCGACACCCAGAACGGCGCGGGCACTGCCAGCAGCCTCAGGCGCCATATACTCGCCAAAGCGCGATACGGTGTCCTGCAGCATGTGCTGCGCGCGACGATCAATGACTGAATAAAGGTCCATGCTCACTCCGAACGCCGGTTATTGTCGTTTCAACTGCGCAAGCAAGACGCCTTCGTCACCCTCAGGATGACCGTCGACAGCTTCGGAACGGTGGACAATACGGCGCAGCACATCATCAAGGGGCACCGGCTGAAACAAGGCCTGTCCGGTCGACTTCAAATACACAACACCAAAGGCCAGGATCAACGCTGAACACACCACTGCGATGCCGAACACTTGAGCGTCGGAAATCAAGGTTGCAATCATGTACAGGCAGGCCGCGATGCCAATCAGTTGCGGCAGCGGGTACAGCGGCGTGCGGAAAGGACGGTTGGCGTTGGGGTAGCGAACCCGCAGGATCACCACGTTCAACTGCGCGATCAGGTACGACATCAACCAGGTGGTGCAGGCCACGCTGATCATCATGGTGATCAGGGCAATATCGGCGTTATTGGCCATGGCGTAGACCAACACAATCAGTATCAGCGCCACCACAAAGAAGATGCTGAACCAAGGCGTTCGGGCCACCGGGTGCAGCCAGGAAAAAATCTTCGGCAGCATCCCTTCGCGTGACAAGCCATACAACATGCGCGGCACAGCGATCAGGTAGGTGTCACACGTGGTGACTGCGGCCAGAATCGAGATACTGCCCATCAGGATCAAGCCGGGTTGCCCCAGCATTGCTGCGGCGCCATCGACATGAGGGATGGTCGAAGCCGCCAACTCTTCCAGGGGCAGGTAGCGGGTAATGCTCACCCCAAACAGCAGGTCGACCAACCAGATACTGGCGCAGCCAAAGATCATCGCCAGCGGAATGGTTTTGCCCGGCTCTTTTACCTCTTCGGCCAAGGGCGCCACGAACTCCATGCCGATGAACAGCCAGATCGCCAGGCTCAGATGGCCGAGCTGATCGGTCCAGGACACCTGCGAGAACACAGGCTGCTCGGCCAACGGTTCTGCCGTCTGAAAGCCGGACAATCCCCACAATCCAACCAACCCGAGCATCAGCATCATGGCGATGGCCAACGTGGTTTGTACGCGCCCGAACAACTCGACGCCTTTGAGGTTGATGGCCACCAATACGGCCAGAATACCCAGGGAGAACAGGTACCACGGCACCCCGGTCAGGCGCTCAAGCGACTGGCCGCCAATGATCATGTTGGTACCGCCATCCGTGCCCACCAGCACGATGTAGCCCGCGAGCACCGCAAACAAGGCGGGCAGTTTGCCCAGTGCCGGTAAGGTGTACTCGCCCACCATACCGGCGCCTGGCAGCATGGCCGCCAGTTCGGAATAAGACATCGCGACGCAAAGAATAATCACCAGCGCCAGCAGCGCGACGAGGCTGAATGCCGGCCCGGAAACACCGTAGCCGTTGCCCAGCGCCACCATCGCCGTGCCTGAAACGACCAACCCCACGGAGGTGGAGTAGGCAGCCCAGAACCCCAGGCTTCGGCTCAACTTCAAACCACTCATAACGCACCTCTCCACTATTGTTTTTGTAATGAAAGCTGTGTGTCGTAAACAGAAGATGGAGGCAACGCTATCAATCGCGCCTTTGGCTTGTACATACACCGCGGGGGGTAGATGAAGAGGTAGGAGCGGGCTTGCCCCGCGATCCGATGTGGCTGACAAAACGCTATCGCGGGGCAAGCCCGCTCCTACAGCCGAATGCAGCAAAAACAAACTGGCGCCACAAAATACCATCCGGTAGGAGCGGGCTTGCCCCGCGATGCGATGTGACTGACACAACGCGATCGCGGGGCAAGTCGGGTCGCCGCACCGCCGCTCCTACAGTGCCTGTTACCAGTTGTAGGTAACGGTGCCGTACACCGTGCGCTGCTGCCCGTACTGACAACCGAAGTCGCTGAAGCAACCGGCCACGTATTCCTTGTCAAACAGGTTGCTGGCATTCAATGCCAATTCGACACCCGCCAACGAAGCATCAACTTTACCCAGCGGGTAGCTGACCAGGGCATCCACCACGGTGTAGCTGTCGACCTTGAAGCTGTTCGCCGAATTGCCGTAGGTGCTGCCTACGTAACGCGCACCGGCGCCGAAACGCAGGCCTTCCAGCGTGCCGCCCTGGATACTGTAATCACCCCACAACGAAGCCATGTGCTCTGGCACGCGGAATGGCGTGTTGCCCTTGTTGCCGGTATCAGACTTTGTGACCTCGACATCATTCCAGGTGTAGCTGCCGATCAGGTTGAAGCCGGTGAAGATCTCGCTCTTGCCTTCCAGCTCCACGCCTTTGGAACGCACTTCACCTTCCTGACGGCTGAAGCCATTGACCTGCTCGGTGACGTTCTGTTTGGTCAGGTCGAACAGCGCCAAGGTATACAGGCTGTTGGCGCCCGGCGGCTCGTACTTCAGGCCCACTTCGTACTGTTTGCCGGTTTCCGGCTCAAGCCGCGCGTTGTTGATCGTGGTCCCCACCACCGGCAGGAACGACTCGCTGTAGCTGGCGTAAGGCGCCAGGCCGTTGTCGAACAGGTAGACGATGCCAGCGCGGCCGCTGAATTTTTCGTCCTTCTGGGTTTGTGGCGAACGCCCGTCGTTCTGATCGGAAGCCCAGTCGTAACGGCCACCGAGCAGCAACACCCAGTTGTCGATTTTCAGCTGGTCCTGCAGGTAGACGCCGGTCTGCGACATCTTCTGTTCATAGCTCGATGCACTGAAGGGCAGGAACGTCAGTGGCTCGCCGTATACCGGATTGAACAGGTCGAAAGGCTCGAGGATGAAGTTCAGCGATTGCTTCTGGTCGAACTTTCCGTTGTTGTAATCAACACCGGTCAGCAACGTGTGTTCGACGCTGCCTGTGGCGAAGTTGGACTGCACCTGGTTGTCCATGGTGAACAACCGGCCATCGCCTTTGCGTTGATCGTTGTAGCGGGAGAACTGATCGCCCGCCGCGCCGAAAATCGCAATCTCCGAACTCGACTGACGATAGTCGCTGTAGCGCACGTTCTGACGCACCGTCCAGGTCTCGTCGAAGCGGTGTTCGAACACATAGCCCAAGGAAGTTTTTTCATTGGTCATGAAGTCATAAGCGCTGTCACCGACATAGGTGTCGCGGTCCAGGCGCCCGCGGGCATCACGAAACACTGTGCCAACCGCTGGCAACGGGTTGGCGAAGTTGCCGGTCTGCTTTTGGTACTCACCCAGGAACGTCAGCTCGGTAGCATCGCTGGGGCGAAAGCTGATGGCCGGGGCAATGTACTGGCGACGATTGGTAATGTGATCGACCTGCGCATCGCCTTCACGGAACAAACCCGTCAGACGGTAACTCCACACGCCTTCGTCATCCAGCGCGTCACCCAGGTCGAAGGCACCCTGCTTGTAGTTCAGGTTACCCGCCTGCAACTGCACTTCACGCAGCGGCTCGGTGGTCGGGCGCTTACTCACCAGGTTGATCTGGCCGCCGGGATCAGACGCACCGTAGAGCACCGAACTGGCGCCACGCAGCACTTCAATGCGCTCCAGGCCGTAGGTTTCTGGTGCATCCCAACCGAGGAAATTTGGCAGGAAGGTACGGGTGCCATCACGCAGCATGCGCCCGGTGCCCTGTTGAAAACCACGGATCATTAGCTGGTCGGTAACAAACTGCGGCCCGGCCAGTTCGGCGTGTACACCCGGGGTGTAAAGCAGGGCCTGCGAGACCGACTTGGGTTGTTGGGCCTCGATTTGCTCACGTGTCACCACCGACACCGAATACGGCGTTTCAATCAGCGGCGTATCGGTTTTGCTGCCAGCAGACGCGCGCTTGGCCACATAGCCGTCGTCTGGCGCTACCGAACTGTACGCCTGACCAACAACACTGATGGTTGGCAAGGCCAACGCCGAGTCGTCGCTGGTGCCCAGCAAGGTGACATGATCGCCTTCGATGCGCGGGGTGATCGAGGTGCCCTGAAGCAACCGGCGCAACGCCTCTTGCGGCTCCATACGCCCGGAGACCTGCGGGCTGCGAAGCCCGGAGACGGTGTCCTGGCTGTAGATGATCTGCAGATTGGCCTGGTTACCCAAGTCAGACAGCGCCGACGCCAAGGGTTGAGCCGGAATATTCAACTGGACCGGTTCGGCCAAACCAGGCACCGACGTCAACAGCCCAAGGCTCAAGAGCGCAACAGTAATGCCGTGGCGCAAGCGCTGTTTCGGCCAGTTCAACGAATAGGTGCCCATGCTGTTCCCTGTAAGTGTTGTCATTGTGTTGGCGGGCCCGGACAACGACAAAAGCAGGTCGTTTCAAGGGCTCGTCTGAATGACGAACGAACATCAAATTCGTTCAGCGAATCACAACAGGTACACACAAAGGATGAATCGAGAGCGGCCTGTACTACCCGGGAAAATGCTGAAAATCAGCGAGAGGGTCGGCTTGAGATCAGACGCACATCGTCAGCCTGGTGCATCGTTACGGGAAGGATTTGCGGCAGCGCTGCGACCAACTGTTCCAACGCGGCCGTGTCGTAGATCCCACCAAAACGCAATTCGCCCGCTTCCCGGTCGTGCAACTGCAGCGGGACGTTCAAGTAGCGATTGATCAATGGCAACGCATCGCGAAGGCTGATGTCATCGAGCATCAATTTGCCCTTGCGCCATGCCGACACTCGGGTAGGGTCCACGCGACCGAGTTGAAGTTCGCGCCCCGGCATCACAGTGGCCTGCATGCCCGGGGTAAGCTCTGCCCGTTGATCGTCACGCGTGACTTGCACCGCCCCTTGGGTAAGCGTCACCGTGGTTTGCTGGGGCGCGGTCCAGACGTTGAAGTGAGTGCCGGTAACCCGGACGTTGGCATTGTCTGCAGCAATGACAAAGGGCTTTTCAACATTGTGCTGCACATCGAAATAGGCTTCGCCGTCGGTCAACACCACGCGGCGCTGATCGATGTAGCCCAGGTACAGTAAGTCGGAGTTGCGGTTCAGCTCGACCTGGCTGAGGTCCGGCAAAATTATGTGGTGTCGAGTGTCTTGCGCCGTGTAATAGCGAACGCTACCCGGCAATACACCAGCGGACCACCCCGTCGCCCAGATGGCACCACAGGCCAGTACCACCACCGCCGCCCTTGCCCACGCCGACTGATATCGCCGACGGGGTTTCGCCTGGGTCAGCGTCGCCGGACGCGCAGGCAGCTGCGCACTGACATTCCAGATCCGGCAAATGGTGGCGTACTCCGCCGCATGCGACGGATCGGCGTCATGCCAGCGCTGAAACGCCTCGCGATCAGCATCGCTGCACTCATCAAAATGCAGGCGCATGCACCAGTCGGTGGCGATTTCACTCAAGGAAGCAGGAGGCTGTTGGTCAGGCATCTTGGCCGCAAGCGCAGAAAATTTGGCCAAGCTTACTCCAACTCCTGCGGTTGCAGTTACACCCTACCGTATCAACACGCCCGCGATTGAAAATTATTCTTAATAAGATTAGATTCTGCAGGCTCGTAGCCAACCCCCAAACAGATCAGGTGCCTCATGCAGAATCGAGGAGTGGCCGGGACCGACGCCCAGTTGCTAGAAGAATGCTTCAGCCATCGCCACCGCCTGATCGCCATTGCCAC
This sequence comes from Pseudomonas sp. NUPR-001, assembly GCF_052147955.1. Taxonomy (NCBI): domain Bacteria; kingdom Pseudomonadati; phylum Pseudomonadota; class Gammaproteobacteria; order Pseudomonadales; family Pseudomonadaceae; genus Pseudomonas; species Pseudomonas sp. NUPR-001. The sequence continues at coordinate 790,546 of NZ_CP197353.1, read as the reverse complement.
GCGTATCATCGGGTGCCGCAGCCAGGCTGAAGACATCGTGCACGATGCCTTCATGAAGGTGTCCGGAGCCGGCACTGGCGAGCCAATCCGCTCGCAGGCCTCGTACCTGACCCGTGTGGTACGCAACCTGTCGATCGACCATTACCGACGCCGTCGGCTGGAAGAGCGCTTGATGGCCTGCGAGGATGAGCAAGGCGAAGCCCCTGCCCATCCTGCCGAATCGCCCGAAACCCTGGTCTCGGACCAGCAGCTGCTGGAACGCATTGCCGTGGCGCTCGCCGACCTGCCGCAACGTACCCGCGATGCCTTCGAGATGTGCCGGATTCACGGCATGACGCAAAAGCAGATCGCCACCGCGTTGGGCGTCTCACCCGCGCTGGTCAACAGCATGATCCGCGATGCCGTGTTGCGCTGCCGCGCGTTGCTGTAACAACCCACACGACAGCGCTTGGCTTGATGACTTACCAGCCGCCCGGCAACCAGCCCAGCGCGCTGGCAATGGCATAGGCCATGCTGCACAGGTACAGAATCACTACCATCACCTGAATCGCCGGATGGGCAATCCAGCCACACTGCCAGGCCGGGACGATGTCACCGTTCTTGCGCGCCGAGCGCAGCATCAGGATCGGCATGATCGACAGGATCACGCCACTGAACACACCGGCGAAGTACAGCGCGTTAACGAAGCCGACCATACCGCTGTAGGCCAGGATGAACGGCGGCACACACACAATGCCGAGCACCAGCAGGCGGTTCTTCGGGTTGCTTTCCGAACCCAGGCTTTTGAACTTGTCGAAGATGTTGGTCAGGAAGCTACCGCCCAGGCCCCAGTACGAGGTCATCATCGCGCACAGGGCGAAGGTGTTGGCGGTGTAGAACGCCCACTGCCCCAGGGCCTGGCCCCACGCCAGGGTGGCCACTTCAGTCTGGTTTTCCAGGCCGTTCAGGGCAATCACCGACATCGGCACGATCGCCAGCAAGATGAAGGTAATCACCATCCCGGTAATCACGGCAATCGGCAGACGCTTAGGATCATGGCTGAAACCACGGGCCATTTCTGGCACCACGTACTGCGCCGAGAAGCAGAACACCGCGATGTTGAACACTGGGATCATGTAGATCCAGCTGCCATCGAACAGGTTGGCAAAATCCGTGTGCTCGTTGATCAGCGTGGCGGCAACCAGCACCAGGGTCATCGAGACCATGCCGATACTGATGAACTTCTCACCCTTGCCGATGGCCTTCAGGCCCAGGTACAGCACGAACGCCGCCGGCAGGAAGAACAGCAGGCTGCCCAGCGCCGGGCTGATGCCGAAGAACTCGCTGAGAATCTTGCCGCTGCCGCTCATGTAAGCCGTCAGCGCGCCAATGCTGTTGACCGCTACCGAGAGGAAAATCGCCCAGGCGCCGAAGGAGCCGACGTAGCGTTGCGCCAGGCCACTCAACTGGTGGTGGCTGCGGGTACGCAGGGTGGTTTCCGACACATAGAGCATGGAAATGGTGGTAAAGACGCCCGCCACGGCCAGCCATAGCAGCAGCGGCATGTAGCCGGCCAGACGGCTGGCATAGGCCATCGACAGCACGCCTGCACCGATGTTGGTGCCAACGATCATTGCCACCGCCTCAACGAAGGTCAGGCGTTTGACCTCCAGGCCCGATGACTCGGATACGGACGCGTCAGCACCGCCCACGGCGGTGTTGGGGTTTGCACTCATGATCACACTCACTGCGTATTTATATTTATTACCGGAAGCACCTGAAACGATGCGTCACAGGCCTTCAGCAACGTGAAGGCGCTGTGCCATGGATATTTCGAGCGGCGGGCAAAATATCACACAAGGTGTTCGAAATAACATCCATGCGAGACGAAAGAGTGTGAACCCAGATTTCTGGAAAGTGCTTTAAAAGCAGAGAGTTAGCGAAGGTGAGTGCTATCGTGCAGAGGTCAAGCCCGACCAAGGTCGGGCTGCCTCAGAGGGGCTGCGGTCAGAATTCCAGACAGATCTTGCCGAAATGCTGGTTGCTTTCCTGGTAGCGGAACGCGTCGGCGATCTGCTCCAGGGCGAAGGTTTTATCGATCACCGGGCGCAAGCCGTTGGCATCGATTGCCCGCACCATCGCCTGCTGCTGCGCACGGCTACCAACCAACACACCTTGCAGGCGGATCTGGCGCACCAGTGCCTGAACCAGCGGCAACTGGCCGGCAACACCGGTGAGAATACCGATCAACGAAATGTGCCCACCGATGCGGGCAGCGATCATCGATTGCTCCAGGGTCGCCGGGCCACCCACTTCAATGACGTGGTCAACCCCACGATTGCCGGTTAGCTGACGCACAGTCTCACCCCAGGCCGGCGTCTTGCGGTAGTTGATCAGGTGATCGGCGCCCATGGCCTTGAGGCGTTCGAGTTTCTCATCACTGGAGGACGTGGCGATCACCGTAGCGCCGGCCAGCTTGGCAAACTGCAGGGCGAAAATCGAAACGCCACCGGTGCCTTGCACCAGCACGGTGTCACCGGGTTTGAGTGAGTCGTCGGCCATCAAGGCCCGCCAGGCGGTGAGCCCGGCGGTGGTCAGCGTTGCGGCCTCGGCATGGCTGAAGCCCTTGGGGGCATGGGTGAACGAGGTGGCGCGTGCAGTCACCTGCTCACGGGCATAACCATCGATGCCGTCACCTGGCACCGTGGCAAAACCTTCCACCTGGGCCTGACCATCGAGCCAGTCAGGGAAGAAGGTGCTGACCACCGCATCGCCCACCGCGAACTCGCTGACGCCCTCGCCGACCGCCGTCACCACACCCGCACCGTCAGCCATCGGGATGCGCGACTCACTCGGCCCCCACATGCCACTGACCACGGCGAAGTCGTGATAGTTGAGCGAGTTGGCGTGCAGACGCACGGTGATTTCACCTGCCTTGGGTGCCGGTGCCTCGGACGTGCCGACCTGCACCTTGTCATAACCGCCGCCCGCCAGAACGTAAATAGCCTTGCTGGTCATGCGAACCTCCTGTGTGGATTCGGTAAGTAGCTGAGCAGTTTTGGCTCGCACTGAAGGCTGGTCAAGCGCCAGCACTTGCGAAATATCCTGTTAAACCTCAATAATGCGACTAATTATCAATTACCACGCTAGTTGCCGTTTATGCCCGCTCCCGATCACGCTGCTCTGCATACGCTCTACAGCGAACACAATGGTTGGCTCAAAAGCTGGTTACGCGCCCGCCTGGGCAACGCCAGCGATGCCGCAGACCTGGCGCAGGACACCTTCATCCGGGTGCTGAATGCACGCAATGCCCAGACGATTCGCGAGCCACGCAGCTATCTGGGCGCCATCGCCAATGCATTGATGATCGATAAATTCCGCCGTAAAGCGCTGGAGCAAGCCTATCTGACCGAACTGGCCAACCGCCCGGAACGCCTGGCCGACTCACCGGAAAAGCGCTTGCTGATCCTCGAAACCCTGGTGGCGGTCGACACCTTGCTCGATGGCCTGGGCGAGCGTACCCGGCAGATCTTCCTGGCGGTGCAGCTGGAAGGCTTGAACTACGTCGCCACTGCCGAGCGCTTGGGCGTTTCGGTGACCACGGTGAAGAAACACCTGATTCGTGCCATGACCCACTGCCTGCTGCTGACGGACGACTGAATGGCGCACTCGCTGGATTACCGCACCCTGGAAGCGGCCGCCACCTGGTATGTGCAACTCAATGGCGCACAGCCCACTGACGCCCAGCTTCAGGCCTGGCAGGCGTGGCTGGGCAAAAGCCCGGCCCATGCCCAAGCCTGGGCCCGGGTGGAGAAACTGCAGCGCCAGTTCGGCAACCTGCCCGCCGACGTCGCCCTGCCGACCCTGGCGGGTGTGCGTGCGCGCCGTCGTGCGGTGCTCAAGACCCTTGCCTTGTTGATGGCCGTCGGCGCCAGCGGCTGGGCGGTACGTGAAAGCAGCCCGGCTCAAGCCTTGATGGCCGAACTGCGCACCGGCAAAGGCCAACGGCGCGAAGTCACACTCAGCGATGGCAGCCAACTGGTACTCAACACTGACAGCGCAGTGGACATTCACTTTGACGGCCATCAGCGCCAGTTGCAGCTGCACCGGGGCGAAATCATGGTGCAAACCGCCAGCGATCCCGCCGCCCGCCCGTTTGAAGTACAGACTGCCGAAGGCCGGGTTCGCGCACTGGGTACGCAATTCAGCGTGCGCAGTGATGAGGGCCTGAGCCGGGTCAGCGTTCTGCAACATGCGGTAGAAATCCGCCCTGCGCAAAACGCGCTGGTGCTGCGCTTGGACGCCGGGCAGTCCGTCAGTTTTGACCCGCAGCGGATCGCGGCCCCTCATCGTGCCGCCCCCGGCACCGGTGCCTGGACGCAAGGCATGCTCACCGTGATCGAGTGGCGCCTGGCCGATTTTGTCAGTGAGCTGCGCCGTTATCGTCCCGGGGTGCTGCGTTGCGCCGAGAGCATTGCCGACTTGCGTTTGTCTGGCGCCTTTCGCATCGATGACAGCGACACCCTGCTGGAGAACCTCAGCGCCTCTCTTCCGGTCAAGGTCAACTACCTGACCCGCTACTGGGTCAGCATCGAACCGGCCTGAAAATTTTCAATAAATGGGTTGCCGATTTTCATTCTCATTCGGCTACGCAGGTAAAGCAGCACATCTAGCTGCACTTCTGCCCAGCCAATCGAAGGAAAACCTGCATGACCCGCTCTTGCCCCCGCCCCCTGGTTCGCGCCGTTCACCTGGCATTGTTCGGCCTGACCCTGGCGCCACTGCCAATGTTGGCGATGCTGCCGACTCACGCCATGGCACAAAGCGCCAGCAAGAGTTTCCAGATTGCACCGGGTGCACTGGGCACTAATCTGAGTCTGTTTGCAACGCGCGCCAACATCACCTTGTCGTTCGATGCCCGTCAGACTCAGGGCAAGCAATCGGTCGGTTTGCAGGGCAACTACTCAGTGGAAGAAGGCCTGGCGCGTCTGCTTCAGGGCAGCGGGCTGCAGGCGCAACGTCAGAGCAACGGCGGTTATGTGTTGGTCGAGGCTGACAACAGCGGCGCCCTGGAGCTTGGCGCAACCAGCATCAACGGCCAACTGCTCGGCGAAACCACAGAAAACACCGGTTCCTACACCACTGCAGCGTCACGCACTGCAACCAAGTTGCCACTGTCGATTCGGGAAACGCCGCAATCAATCACCGTGGTCACCCGGCAATTGATGGACGACCAGGGCGCGCAGAGCATCTCCGACGTGCTGCGCGACACCCCCGGCGTATCAGCACAGACCTACGACAGCGACCGCACCGAATTCTCCAGCCGTGGCCTGGTGATCACCAACTACCAGTACGACGGGGTCAACACCATTTATGACGGGGTCTATGGCGAAGGTACTGCCCACGTCGACATGGCGATCTATGATCGCGTTGAAGTGCTCAAGGGCGCGACCGGCCTGATGACCGGCTCCGGTGACCCTTCTGCAACGGTCAACCTGATCCGCAAGAAGCCCACCGCCCAGTTCCAGGCCTCGTTGAGCGGCAGTGCTGGCAGCTGGGACAACTACCGTGGTGAAGCCGACGTCTCCGGCCCGCTCAACAGCAGCGGTACCCTGCGCGGGCGCTTTGTCAGCGCGCAGCAGGACAAAAAGGGCTACCAGGATCATTACCAGCAGAAGAAAGAGGTGTACTACGGCATTCTCGAAGCCGATATCACCCCCGACACCTTGCTCACGGTTGGCATCGACCAGCAGAACACCACCCCGCGTGGTACCTCCTGGACCGGCAACCCGGTGTATTTCACCGACGGCGGTCGCACGGATTTTTCCCGTTCATTCAACCCGGGGGCCGACTGGAGCCGTCGCGATTTCCAGAACCGCACCTACTTCGCCTCGCTTGAACAAGCCCTGGCCAACGACTGGTCACTGAAGTTCAGCGTCAACCAATTGCAAAGCGACCACGACACCCGTTTGGCCTCCGCCAGTGGCGGCAGCCCGGACCGCGACGGCAACGGTATGTTTTTCTACTGGGGGCGTTGGGAAGGTCATCGGGTGCAGAACACTGCCGACCTGAACCTCTCTGGCCCGTTCAGCCTGTTTGGCCGTCAGCATGACCTGGTCGTCGGCTACAGCACCGCGCACTCCCGCCAGACAGGCAGCACCTGGGACACCAGCGAGTTTGGTCTGGTGCCCGGCAGCATCTTCGACTGGGACGGCCACATCGGCGTGCCGGACTTCCCGAAGAACGGCAAATACGAGCAGAAGAAAAGCCAGAACGGTGCCTACATCGCCACCCGCCTGCGCCCCACCGACGAGCTCTCGGTGATTCTCGGCACCCGGGTCAGCACCTTCAAGTACCACGATAACTACGACTACGACGGCCTGAACCCGAACTTCCAGGACAACTCGGCCAGCTACAAAGAGCATGGTGTCGTGACGCCTTACGCCGGTGTGGTCTATGACCTAAACGACACCTATTCGGTGTACACCAGCTACACCTCGATCTACCAGCCACAAAGCAACAAGGACAGCAACGGCGTCACCCTCGACCCGGTTGAAGGCGACAGCTACGAAGCCGGTCTGAAAGCGGCTTACTTCGACGGCAAGCTCAATGCCAGCCTGGCGGTGTTCCGCATTGAGCAAGATAACGTCGCCGAATCGATCGGCACCAACCCGATCACCAACGAAGGCATCTACAAAGCCACCAGCGGCGCCACCACCAAGGGCGTGGAGCTGGAAATCGCCGGTGAACTGCAAGAAGGCTGGAACCTGTCGGCCGGCTACACCTATGCCCGCACGCGGGATGCCGACGAGCAACGCATGTACGGTTTCCCGATGAGTACCAGCAAACCGGAGCACCTGGTGCGTGTGTTCACCACCTACCGCCTACCTGGGATGCTGGACAAGGTTACCGTCGGTGGTGGTGTTAACTGGCAGAGTGCGTTCTACGGCAAGATCTACAGCGGTGCGGTGAACGACTACACCTACATCAAACAAGGCGGCTACACCTTGGTCGACCTGATGAGCCGTTATCAGTACGACGAGCACCTGAGCTTCACCGTTAACGCCAACAACGTATTCGACAAGCGCTACCTGAGCGGCTTGGGCAACTTCGACACCACTTACTACGGCGAGCCGCGCAACCTGATGCTGACCACACGTTGGGATTTCTAAAGTCTGACCTGTAGGAGCGGGCTTGCCCCGCGATAGCGGTGTGTCAGGTTTACCGCAATCGCGGGGCAAGCCCGCTCCTACCCCGCGATTGCTTTTAGCCCTGCAGTAACGCCTGCAATGCCCGGCAATCGGCCGCATGCCAGTCGGTCAGCTCCGGCCAGGGGTTGTCTGGCAGGTTGACGAGGATGGTGCGGGCCCCCGCCGCGCGACCGCAATCCAGGTCAAAGCGATAGTCGCCCACCATGACCATCTCGGCAGGCGCCACCCCCCATTCATCAGCCAGTTTCAACAAGCCACCGGGATGCGGCTTGGGCGGCGCTTCGTCACGCCCCAGTACATACTGCTCGGCAAAGCAGTCCGCCAGGCCAATGGCCTCCAGCGTCACGTGCGCCAGTTCGCGGGCATTGCGGGTCAGGATGCCCAACTGGCAACCGCGCCCGACCAGCGTTCGCACCAGCTCCACCGCACCCACCGCAGCCTGCGAGCCGATCGCCAGGTCACGTTCGTGCTCCAGCAACCAGGCATGCTTGGCCGCAGCTTCAGCCGCAGGCAACGCCGCCAAATGGGTGAGGATGTCATCTGCCGGCGGAATCTCCAGCGCCTCGCGAATGGCGGCAAAGTCATGCACCGCCACGGTCAGGGTGCCGTCCATGTCGAACACCCAGTGACGGATCGCGCTAAGGCTCATGCCCAATCCTTGCGATGACGAATCAGCCCTTCCTGACAGGACGATGCCACCAGTTGCCCGGCCTGATTGAAGATGTTGCCCCGGGAGAAACCACGGGCATTGCCGGCCCACGGGCTGTCCATGGCGTACAGCAGCCACTCGTCAGCCCGCAGGTTGCCGTGGAACCACAGCGCATGGTCGAGGCTGGCAATCTGCATGTCCTTCTGCCACACCGACTTGCTGTGCGGCAGCAGCGAGGTGGTCAGCAGGCCAAAGTCCGAGGCGTAGGCGAGCATGTATTTGTGCAGCGCAGGTACGTCCGGCAGGGTGCCATCGGCACGGAACCAGATGTACTTCACCGGCTCATCCGGTTGCGGATTGAACGGATCTTCAGCGGTCACCGGGCGCATCTCGATCGGCTTGGCGCAGAGCATCTTGTCGCGGATGCTTTCTGGCAGACGGTCAGCCATGCGTTGGAACAACTCGACTTCCGAAGGCAGGTTTTCCGGGCCCACCACGGCGGGCATCTGGGTCTGGTGTTGAAAACCCTCCTCGTCGTACTGGAACGAGGCGCTGCAGGTAAAGATCGGCTGGCCCTTCTGGATCGCCGTCACCCGCCGGGTACTGAAGCTGCCGCCATCACGAACGCGGTCAACCGAATAGACCACCGGCATCGAGGCGTCGCCCGGGCGCAGGAAGTAGCCGTGCAAGGAATGCACATGACGTGCTTCTTCGACTGTCTGGCTGGCGGCCGACAGCGACTGGCCCAGCACCTGGCCACCGTACAGCTGACGAAAGCCGAGGTCCTGGCTGCGTCCGCGGAACAGGTTTTCCTCAATGGCTTCCAGACTCAACAAATCGACCAGATCGTCCAACACGTGGCTCATTCAAGATTCTCCAAAGCAATGCGCAACTGCAACGAATGATACAGGGTTTGTCATAGCTCACCTGTATGCCGTGCAATTCAGCCACGCAGGGTCTGCTGCCACTGTTCGCGGTTGATGCGGTACAACACATGAGCGCGCAACGGGTGATCGGCGGGCAGTTTCGGATGCAGGAAGCTTGCGTCCACATCCTGCTGCATACCAATAGCCTGCATGACTTTCTGCGAAGGCAAGTTACTTTCAGTGGTAAACGACACCACCTGCTCCAGGCCCAACTGGGCAAAAGCGCAGCGCAGGCTGGTCCACGCCGCTTCGCTGGCAAAACCCAGCCCCCAATGACGCCGTGCCAGGCGCCAGCCAATTTCCACTGCGGGCGTGAAGTCGGCATCGAAGTTGACGTTGAGAAGCCCGGTCATGCCGATGAACGCGCCAGAGTCTTTGCGTTCCAACGCCCACAAACCAAAACCGTATTCGTTGAAATGGCCACGGATGCGGCCGATCAGGGCCGCGCTTTCAAGGCGCGTCAACGGGGCGGGAAAATAGCGCATGACCTGGGGGTCGGCACACATGGCTGCGAACTCGCTGAGGTCGTCGTCCTGCCATTGGCGCAGCACCAGACGTGCACTTTCCAATTCAAGTATCGGGGTCATTGCCAGCTCCTGAGCACATCACCTGCAGTTTACAGCGTAGGCAAGCACAAGAAAGCTGGCTATCAGACACTATTCATAGACAAAGCCTCGGCAGCGTTGGCTGTCGAGGCTCTGGAGGGGCGGGGTCGATCAGAACTTGAAGTTTGCCGTCAGCTCGGCAGAGCGACCTGGTGCAACGGTGGCAAACAGCCCGACATGGGACGCATCGTAGATGGTTTCGTCGGTCAGGTTGAGCACGTTGAGTTGCAGGTCGAGGTTCTTGTTGACCTTGTAGCCAACCATCGCATCGTAGCGCCAGTAGTCATCGATGGTGACGGTGTTGGCGTCGTTCATGTAGCGCTCATCCATGTAGTTGGCGCCAGCGCCGACCGTCCAGCGATCGGTGAGGTCGTAGGAGCTCCACAGGCTGAAGCTGTTGGGCGCGATGAACTTGGACTGGTTGCCGTCGTTGCTGCCGTCACCACCCGATTTGACCACCTCGGCATCGAGGTAGGTGTAACCGGCCCAGACCGCCCAGACGTCGGTAATACGGCCAGTGGCGCCCAGTTCGACACCGGTGACTTTCTGGTCGCCATCGAGCGCCACCAGGCCGGTGGTTGGGTCGGTCACCCGCGCGTTGGTCTTCTCGGTGCGGAAGATCGCGGCGGTCAACGACAACTGCTCGTTGAACACATCCCACTTGGTACCCAGTTCTACGCTGCGCGCTTTTTCCGGATCAAGGTTGGCTTTGTTGCCATTGAGGTTACCGGCACCGGCACCATCGGCACCGCCCGACTGGGTGTTCTCACCCGACGGGTTGGAAGAGGTGCCGTAAGCCAGGTAAATGCTGCCGTTAGGCAGTGGCTTGAAGACCACGCCGAGCTGATAGTTCCACAGCTCGCTGGACGACTCGGCGCCGCCAGGAACTCGGTCCTTCACTTCATAGTCGTCGTAACGGATGCCCAGGTTCAGGTCCCACTGTTCATGCAAGCCCAGGGTGTCAAAGGCATACAGCGATTTGACTTCAGTCTGGTTCTTGCTGCTGACTTCGCCTGTACCCGGTCGCAGCGTCCAACCGCCATCGTGAGGGTTGGGATTCTCCAAGTCTGCGGGGCGACCGTTATTACCGGCATGCTTGTTTTTGTCGGTAATGGTCTCGCGGCTAACTTCCACACCTGTGGCATAGGTGTGCTTGATGTTACCGGTGTGGAAACTGCCAAACAGGTCGGTCTGGTTGATCACCGAAGTGTTAACCACATTGCGCTGGCGGAAACCGCGGCCAACCTGCCCGTTCTGTTCCTGCGCGACGTTGGCAAACACCGGCCGGCTCATCACGTAGTTCTGCATACTACGACCACCGCGCAAGGTGTTGCGCAACTTCAGTTCATCACTAAAGTCATGCTCGACCATCAACGTAGCCAGATCAGCAGAGGTTTTCTGGAAATCACGATCGACCAAACCGTAGAAGTTGTCACGGTCAACATCGGCTGGCTTATTGGTAATCAGGGAAATCGGGTGGCCCTGATCCGGAATGTCATCGGTTTCATAGTGATAGTAGCTGGCCGTCACGCGGGTCGGCCCTTGCAGCCCCCAGGTGATGGTTGGGGCGATACCCCAGCGCTTGACCTCGACATCATCACGGCCTGGTGTATCGGCCTCGTGCTTCATCGCGTTCAGGCGGAAGGCAATGTCCTGGTCGGGCAGGTACTGGTTGATATCAATGGTCTCGCGCCACAGCTGGTCAGTACCCATGGTGATACTGCCGCCGATGGAGTCTTCCATCTTCGCCGACTTGCTCACCAGGTTGATGGTGCCACCAGTCGACCCCCGGCCGCTGTAGGCAGAGCCCGGGCCTTTGACGATCTCGACCGATTCGACGTTGAACGCTTCATGGGACATCCGGCCGAGGTCACGCACGCCGTCGATCTGCAGGTCGGTACTGGATTCGAAGCCACGAATGAACGGGCGATCGCCCAGCGGTGTGCCACCCTCGCCAGCGCCCAGGGTGATACCTGGGGTGGTACGCAACACATCAGTCAGCGACTTGAAACTACGCTCTTTGATCAACGCTTCATTAATGATGGTGATCGACTTAGGGGTTTCAAGCAGCGGCGCGGTGAACTTCGGCGATGACATTTCATCGACTTTAAATGTTTCGTGATGTTTACCGGTGATCGCAGTTGCATCCAGTTCCAATGCTGTTCCCGGCTTGCTAGCGGACGTATTGGAAGTGTCCGCAATACTTGCCGAAGACCAGGAAGCCACCGCCAGACCCAGCGCAGTGTAGAGATGACCTGATTCTGAACGACGTGTTGTTTCAGCCTTATATGCCATTAGTAATGTCACCATCAGAAAATGATGCGCAATACTATTTACGAGCAATTATCAGATGAAGTGTATTTACATAATTTACGCGGAGTAACATATTATTTCGCAGCGCACATTAAGTTACATATATTCAGTTACATATATCTAGTTACAAGTTAACTTGTGCACTATTCATCAATACAAGCCATCGCTCTGACAGCGCATACCAAGCTGCGTTCAATTGTTCTTCGCAGACAGCCCACGGTAGGGCCCGCTCGCGGTTATGCCGGGCAGACTTTTTTCACATCCACTTCACCTGCTCTCCACGTGCAGCCGCCTAAAGTGCTGCCACGCTCGTAGCCCCCGCCTCTGTCATGGGTGCTCGATTCGATTCCGCGTTATGGAGTAGCAGCATGTTGCCGAGCGCAACCAAGAACCCTGTCCTGTCCCCAGCCAAGCGACGACGTTTGCTCTCGTTCAAAACGATGTTGCTTGGCCTGTGCGTCGTGTTCGCATTAGCCATCCTCACCACTTGGGCTTCAACGAGAACTCAAATTGTGGACTTGGGCAGTGACAATCAAATGCACAACAGTGGTGTGTACCGTGAGTGGTCCAAAGGCGCAGTAATCGTGCTGATCCGTCACGCCGAGCGCTGTGATCGGTCGAACGACGCCTGTCTCAACGACCCGAGCGGGATCACGGTGGCCGGAAGCGAAGCGGCGAAAGGCGTTGGCAACGGCTTGCAGCAACTGGGCATGCAAGGCACCGAGGTGCTGAGCAGCCCCGAGGTGAGGACCCGCCAGACCGCACACTTTATCTTCGGCAAAGCCATCAGCAGCGAAGACTGGGTGAAAGCGTGCGACAAGGACTTCGCCGACACCGCCCTGGCGCACAAATCGCCGCAGCACAATCTGGTGCTGGTGACCCACAGCGGTTGTATCGACCATATGGAGCGCCAACTGAAGGTGCCCGGTGGCTTGCGCTCAAGCGACTATGCCAGTGCGCTGTTTATCTCTGTCGCCGCTAACGGCAAACCGAGAATTCTCGGCCAGATGAACGCCAACGAATGGCAAAAACTGCTGGTCAGCACAAGGACATAAGCATGCAAGCCGGCACACGCAAAGCCTACTACCTGCTCAATCTTGGCGTTCCACTGGTACTGGCCATGGTTGTGTTCATGCTCTTTGACCTCACCCATCTGGACAGGATGATCAGCAACCTGCTGCTCGATCCTGCCACCGGCCAGTTTCCTCTGTTGCATAACCAATGGTTTGAAAAAGTTACCCACAAGTGGCCGCGGATCCTGCCGAACTGGACCGGTGAAGCCGCCATCATCGGCGCATTGCTGTCTTGCCTTTGGCCACTGCTGGCCAAGCGCCCGACGCTGGCCAACAACCTGTTCCTGGAAAAGTCGCGCATCGCCCCACTGCTGCGCTTCACCACTCGGTATCGGCGCGACTTTTTTTTCGTAGTAGTGGCCTTTGCCCTGAGTACCACGGTAATTCACTACCTGAAAAGCCACACCAGTGTGTACTGCCCGGTCGAAACCACGCTCTACGGCGGTGAGCACTTGCGTGTCGAGTGGTTCGAGAACTTCAGTTGGTTCAACAAGGCAGGGGACGGTCGTTGCTGGCCGGGCGGCCATGCTTCCAACGGCTTTACCCTGTTGGCCTTGTACTTTGTGGCCAGACGCCATCGCTGGCAGCACGCCCGCAAGCTGCTGGTTGCCATCCTGTTGATTGGCTTGATCTACGGCACCACGCGGGTACTGCAGGGCTGGCACTATATGTCTCATACCTTCTGGGCCGGCATCTTCGTGTGGCTGTCCAGTTGGCTCAGCGCACTGCTGTTCTATGGTCGCAAAGCGCTGCAAGCACCAGCGCTGCGCCGGTCACAGGCAACACGAACAACAGCGCTCAGCGCCATGCCAGCATCACTACGCCCAGAGTAACCAGGCTGATGCCCGCCCACTGACGCAGGTCGAGTTTTTCACCCAGCAAGGTCACTCCCAACACGGCAACCAGCACCACACTGAGTTTATCCACAGGGGCCACCTGTGACGCCTGGCCTAATTGCAACGCACGGAAGTAGCAAATCCAGGACGCACCGGTGGCCAACCCGGAGAGCACCAGAAACAGGTAGCTGCGTGGCGAAATCGAACTCAACGACTGGTATTGGCCGGTGGCGTAAAGAATCAGCGCCAGGCTGATCAACACCACCACCGTGCGTAACAAAGTGGCGAAATCGGAGTTGATACCGCTGATGCCGACCTTGGCGAAAATCGCGGTGAGTGCGGCAAATACCGCCGAAAGAAGCGCCCAGAACGTCCAGGAAGCGAGCATGGTTGTGCCTTAGGTAAAAAAGTCGTGCCTCTTACAAAGTAGCGTAACGGTGAGCGCAACTGGCAAGATCGAGATCTATCTTGTTCAAGTACCTGCCATGCCGCTGCCGCTGATTTACCACGACGACTACAGCCCGGAATTTCCTGCCGAGCACCGCTTTCCGATGGACAAGTTCCGCCTGTTGCGCGACCACCTGGTCGACAGCGGCCTGACCACCGACCAGGCGCTGCTGCGCCCACAGATCTGCCCGAACGATATTCTCGCCCTGGCGCATGATCGCGGGTACATCGAACGCTACATGAATGGCGAGTTGTCCCGCGAAGACCAGCGCCGCCTCGGTCTGCCCTGGAGCGAAGCATTGGCGCGGCGCACCGTCAGGGCGGTGGGCGGCTCCTTGCTAGCGGCCGAGCAAGCCTTGCAGCACGGCATCGCCTGTCACCTGGCGGGCGGCACCCACCACGCCCACTACGACCACCCGGCCGGTTTCTGCATCTTCAATGACCTGGCAATCATCAGCCACTACCTGCTCGAAGCCGGGCGGGTTCACAAGGTATTGATCTTCGACTGCGACGTGCACCAGGGCGATGGTACCGCGCGGATTCTCCAGAACACCCCGGATGCGATTACCGTGTCGTTGCATTGCGAGCAGAATTTCCCGGCGCGCAAGGCCCACAGCGACTGGGACATTCCCTTGCCCCGGGGCATGGGCGATCAGGCCTACCTGAAGGTGGTGGAAGACGCCCTCAACTACCTGTTACCGCTGTACCGCCCGGATCTGGTGCTGTACGACGCCGGCGTGGATGTGCACAAAGACGACGCCCTCGGCTACCTGCAATTGACTGACGAGGGCGTCGCGGCACGTGATGAATTGGTACTGCGTCAGTGCCTGGGCAGGGATATTCCGGTGGTTGGCGTCATCGGCGGTGGTTACAGCAAAGACCGCCAGGCCCTGGCACGCCGCCACGGTATTCTTCATCACAGCGCCAGCCGGGTACTGGGTTACTCACAATGACTGTGGAGCCGCCTGTGGATAACCTGCGTGAAAGCCACTGCAGCCCTTTATTGGCCTGGGCTTGAAGCAACTGCTCATTTTTTGTTCAGTGTTTCCGCTGGCCTTGCTGAGGTAGAATGCCGGCTCTTTTTCCAGCCTGCAGCCGACCATGACCGACACCCGCTCCACCCGCCGCCCACACGTTGCAATTATCGGAGGCGGCCCGGCCGGGCTGATGGCCGCCGAAGTGCTCGGCCAGGCCGGGGTTGCGGTAGACCTGTATGACGCCATGCCTTCGGTGGGACGCAAGTTCCTCCTGGCCGGGGTCGGCGGCATGAACATCACCCACTCCGAAGCCTACCCTGCGTTCATCTCGCGGTATGCCGAGCGCAGCGGTGAAATCGCCAGGTTGCTGGAACACTTCGACGCCGATGCCTTGCGGCAGTGGATTCACGGGCTGGGCATTGAAACCTTTGTCGGCAGCTCTGGCCGCGTGTTTCCCCGCGACATGAAAGCCGCCCCGCTGCTGCGCGCCTGGCTCAAGCGCCTGCGCGAAATCGGCGTAGTTATCCACACCCGGCACCGTTGGCTTGGCTGGAACAATGACGGCAGCTTGCGGCTGGCTTATCCACAGGGTGAACTGACCCTCACGCCTGACGCCACGCTGTTGGCCCTGGGTGGCGGCAGTTGGGCACGACTGGGCTCTGATGCGGCGTGGTTGCCCTGGCTTGTGGATAAAGGCGTACAGGTCGCGCCCTTGCAAGCGGCCAACAGCGGCTTCGAAGTTCACGCCTGGAGTGACCTGCTCAAGAGCAAATTCGCCGGTGCCCCACTGAAAAACATCGCCCTGAGCCTTGCTGGGCAAACCCCGCGCCTGGGTGAATGCATCGTCACCGCACAGGGGCTTGAAGGCAGCCTGGTGTATGCCTGGTCGGCGCAGATCCGCGAAGCGATCAACCGCGCGGGCAGCGCCACGGTGCTGCTCGATCTGCTGCCTAACCGTTCTGTGGATAACATTCACAAGGCCCTGAGCAAGCCTCGCGGCTCACGCTCGATGGCCAAACACCTGCACAGCCAGCTGGGCCTGGATGGGGTCAAAGCTGCGTTACTGCGCGAACAAACCGATGCCCAGACCTTCGCCGACCCGGCCTTGCTGGCCCAGGCGATCAAGGCCCTGCCGATTGTGCTGGTGCGCCCGCGCCCGCTGGATGAAGCGATCAGCAGCGCAGGTGGCGTTACGTTTGAAGCGATGGATGAACACTTGATGCTCAAGGCGCTGCCGGGAGTGTTCTGCGCCGGGGAGATGCTGGACTGGGAAGCGCCTACCGGTGGCTACCTGCTCACAGCGTGTTTTGCCAGTGGGCGCCAGGCGGGGTTTGGTGTGCTGAACTGGATTGCGGGCCTGTAGGAGCGGGCTTGCCCCGCGATCGCGGTGTGTCAGGCAAACCGCGATCGCGGGGCAAGCCCGCTCCTACAGCTACTTCAAGGCTTACGCTTGCGCGGCCCGGTATTGAAGGTCGGCACTTTGCGCACCGGCTTGGCCACTGGCGCCGTCGCCGTCTCTGCGCTGTCCATCCAGCGCCCCAGGCTGCGCTTGCTGCTGCTTTCCTTGGGCTTCTTCGGTTTCTTCGGCTTCTTCAGCACCTGCCCACTGGCATCAGTCATCGGCACTTTGTGATCCGGAATAAAGTCCGGCTCTTCATGGCGCGGCAAGGTTTTGCGCGTCAGCATCTCAATGGCTGAAAGCAGCTGCACTTCATCAGCGCACACCAGCGAGATCGCCTCACCGGTATTCCCCGCACGCCCAGTACGGCCGATACGGTGGATGTAATCTTCAGCCACAATCGGCAAATCGAAGTTGACCACCAATGGCAGGTCGTCGATATCCAACCCCCGCGCAGCAACGTCGGTGGCGACCAGGATCTGGATCTCACGCGCTTTGAAACTGTCCAGCGCACGCTGGCGGGTTGCCTGGGGCTTGTCACCATGAATGCCGTCGGCGTTCACGCCCTGGCCACGCAGGCGCTCGACCAGTTGATCAACACCGTTACGCGTCTTGGCAAACACCAGCACCTGCTTCCAGCGTTGTTTGCGCAGCAGGTGGCTGAACAACTCCGGCTTGCGCTTCTTGTCCACCGGCACAATCCACTGTTTGACCGTGCTGGCAGTCACGTTGCGCGGGCTGACTTCGATGCTCAGCGGATCGTTCAGGGTTTGCCCGGCCAGCAGGCGAATCTCGTCGGAAAAGGTTGCCGAGAACAGTAAGGTCTGGCGTCGCGCTGGCAACGCGGCATACACCGCGCGCAGCTCTTCGGCAAAGCCCAGGTCGAGCATGCGGTCAGCTTCATCGAGTACCAAGGCCTGCAACTGATTGAACTTCACCGCGTTCTGGCGGAACAGGTCCAGCAGACGCCCCGGCGTGGCCACCAGCAGGTCGATGCCTTTACGCAGTTTCATCATCTGCGGGTTGATGCTGACGCCGCCGTACACCGCATAGGTGCTCAACGGCAGGTGTTCGGCGTACTCGCGGATGTTGCTGTGTACTTGTTCCGCCAGTTCGCGGGTCGGTACCAGCACCAGGGCACGCACCGAGTTGCTGGCAACCTTGGCGCCTTCCAGGGTCAGGCGTTGCAACAGTGGCAGGGCGAAGCCTGCGGTTTTGCCGGTACCGGTCTGGGCTGCGGCCATCAGGTCACGCCCTGCCAGCACGGCAGGAATGGCCTGGGCCTGGACCGGCGTCGGGGTGTTGTAGTCCAGGCGCTCAAGCGCGCGCAGCAAGGGTTCAATCAGGCCGAGTTTGGCGAATGTCATAGCAGTACCGTCAGGGGAGTTCAGCAATGCCGGCAGTTTACCTTGTTCAGCCTGCTGCTTCCTGACAAACCGCTGCTACTTGCACAGCTCGCCCTCTACTGGCGCTTGCGGCTTGCTGGCGACAGTGGCTGGCTTGCGCCACTGCGGCAAACCGATCAACACCACCGCACCGATGATCACCGCCATCGCCACGCATTCCTCAAAGCCAATCTGCTCGCCGGCAAACAGAATGCCCAGCAACACCGCCACGGCCGGGTTGACGTAGGCGTAGCTGGTAGCCGCCGCCGGGCGCACATGCTTGAGCAGGTACATGTAGGCGCTGAACGCCAGGATCGAGCCAAAGAACACCAGGTAGGCCAACGCGCCCCAGCCCGCCGCCGTGGGCATTTGGGTCATGCGTTCACCGCTGAGTGCGCTGCCTATCAACAAGGCAGCGCCACCGACCAGCATCTCGGCGGCACTGGCCATCGGGCCCTGAGGCAGCGGCAGGCTTTTGCTCCACACCGAGCCGAACGCCCAGGACGCTGCCGCAAACAGGATGAGTGCCGCGCCCATAGGGCTGGCCTGCAGGTTCGAGCCCAGGTTAAGCATGGCAATACCGATCAGCCCAAGGAGGATCCCAGCCCACTCCAGGCGGGTGTTGCGATGCCCCCAGAACAGGCCGAACAACAGGGTGAACAAGGGCACGGTCGCGACGGCCAACGCAGCCACTCCGGAGGCCACGCCAGCATGCTCGGCAAGCGTCACGCCACCATTGCCACAGCTGAGCAACAGCACACCGATAATGCCAGCGGCACGCCACTGCGGCCAGGTCGGTGCGGGCACGCCGCGCCAGCGCAGAAAGCCATACAGCAGCGTACCGGCAATCACAAAGCGCACACCCGCCATCAGCAGCGGCGGCCAGGACTCGACACCAATACGAATGACCAGGTAAGTCGAGCCCCACACCAAATACAACGCAAGGAAGGCGCCGATCAAAACCAAGGGGAAACGACGAGGGGCAGGCATGGGGGGCTCGAATTTTGTTGGTCGGGGGGTTAGTTTAGAAAGCCATACGCGCAAACATAAGTTACAAAACCTGTTTAAAAGAGCCGTACACTTTTGAAAGAACGGTTCTTAAGGCTATACACCTTCGAATAACAAGTCGCCTCAGGAAACCCATGGACAAGTACGATCGAATGCTCCTCAGCGCCTTGCTGGAAAACGGCCGCGCCTCCTTTGCAGAGCTCGCGCGCAAGGTCAATCTGTCGGCTCCGGCCGTTGCTGAGCGGGTTGCCAAACTTGAGGCCAGCGGTGTCATTACCGGCTACAAGGCCAACGTTGACCTGGAAAAGATCGGCCTGCCCATCCGGTGTGTGATTGAACTGCGTCTGGCTAGCCATGGTAATCAGCAGGCATACGAAGCCCTTACGCAAATCCCACAACTGACCGAGTGCCATCGGGTGACCGGTGATCCCTGCGTGATCATGCAAGCGGCGGTGGGCTCGATGCCGGAACTGGAGGCGCTGATCAACCGCGTTGCGCAGTTCGGCTTCAGTAAAACCTCGATCATTCTCTCCAGCGCGGTGGAGCGCCGCGTGCCGTTGAGCCACCTGGAGCACAACGGCAAGAAGGCCTAGCGGTAGCTCTTCAGCGCCTCGGCAATCTTCGCTGCAGGCACCTTTTGCAGGCTGCAGAACACGTTGTGAGACACGGCACTGACGCCCTGTTCACGCAACTGCCCGGCCAGGTGCTGGGCCAGGTTGGCAGCCATTTCGGCATCGGCCATCGCCCGGTGAGCGGTACCGGTATCAGGCAGGCCAGCCCAGCGCGTCAAGGTGCCGAGTTTGTGATTGGGCGCCGCCGGCATCAGGCGCCGGGCCAACAGCATCGAACAGGCAAAGCGCTGGCTGCGGCTGCGGCCGATCTGCGCCAGTTCGTAGTCCCAGAACTTCTGGTCGAACGAGGCGTTGTGCGCCAGCATCGGGGTATCGCCAACGAACTCGGCGACTTCATTCATTACCTGCTCAACGGGTGGTGCACTGCGCAGCATGGCGGTGGTGATACCGGTCAAGCTGGCCACGAAAGAAGGTACGGGCAAACCGGCATTCATCAAACTCTGGTAGCGCTCGACAATACGCCCCCGCTCAAGCATCACCACCGCCACTTCGGTGGCACGGCAGTTGGCACCCGGCGAGATACCGGTGGTTTCAAAGTCGATAACAGCAATACGTTCCAAACCTGAACCTCAGAAAAACTTAGTGGCGCAGCAACAACGCGCCCTCAATGGGCACATAACGACTGGCGGCGCGAATCAGCGAGTTGGCGGTCAAGCCCGGTACACCGTAGGCCACCGCTTCGATGCCGTGACGGCTGATGACCCGCTCCAGCAACAGATCGAAATCGCCGTCGCCAGAAGCCAGTACCACCTCATCGACCCTGGCCGCTGCATCGATTACATCCAGGGTGATGCCGACATCCCAGTCACCTTTGGCCGAGCCATCGCTGCGCTGGATGTAAGGCTTGAGTTTGACGGTAAATCCGAGGTTACGCAGGATCTGCTGAAACTGCTGCTGTTTGCTGTCGCCGCGATCGATGGCGTAGGCGACCGCTTCGACAATCTGCCCACGCTGGCTGATCTCGGCCCACAACGCGGCATAGTTGAAATGACAACCATAGGCCTGGCGCACGGTGTAGTAGAGGTTCTGCACATCGGCGAACACCGCGATCTTCTTCACCGTTCTTCCTCATGGCGCCGTGGCGCGGTTGCCGGCCACCGCACACCGGGGCCATTTTGGCGCCCAGTATGCCAGCCTGGAGGCGGTGCGGGTATGCGTACTCAGACGAAGCTGTCGTCGCCGTCGAAGAATCCGCCGCCGTCGCTGCCGTAGTCAGTGTCCATAAAACCGCCCTGATCGTTGCCGTAGTCGCTGTTGTCGGCAGTCAGGCGTTGCTCATCATTGCTGCCCCAGCCGCCGCTGTCGCTGGCAGGTGCGGGCTCTTCCTTGATCACCTCGACCACTTCTTCAGGTTGTGAGTGATGGTTGAACAGGCTGCTGATGCCCTGCGCCAGCATCACCCCGCCCGCGACGCCAGCTGCCGTTTGCAAGGCGCCGCCAAGGAAGCTGCTGGCACCACTGCGCGCCGGGGCCTGCGCAGGTGCGGCATTGAAACCTTGCTGCGCGGCGGCCGCGCTCGGGTTGAAGCCGCGTGCCGGCTCACGCCAGCCGCCAGCGCCAGGTGTACTGGCCGGTGCTTGCGCCTGAGCCGGTTGAGGGTCACGGGTACCACTGCCGAAGATATTGGAAAGAAACCCCCCGCTGCTATTCGAGGTGGTAGCTGCCACCTGCGCCTTGGCCTGTTTGAGTTCGGCCTGCAGTTGCTTGTTCTGCTCATCCAGCCGCTTGAGCGCAGCCTCCTGAACCAGAATCGCCTGCGCCATGTAGTAAGGCGCCGCCGGTTGTTGCTGCAGGTGCTCGGTAATCCGTGCCTGGGCCTGTGCATCACGCGGAGCAGCCGGATCCTCGGCTTGCCTGAGCCGGCCAAACAGGCCATCGATCAGGGTTTGTTCTTCACTGTTCATGGGCAACCTCACACTAGAGCCGGGGAATTCAGGCCTACCGAAAATGGGGTTTCAGCGGCGCAGATTCAACACAAGGCGCAATGAAACTTTCTTCAGATTAAGGGCTGGCTGGGCTAAAGTTACGCCCTGCTTTTTTTCAAAATGATATCGACCGATGAATCCGCTCAGTATTCTGCGTGACTCCCTGTATTTTTTCCGCCGCCACCTGCTGAGCATTATCCAGCTGTGCTTGCCACTGGTGGTGCTCGAAGCACTCTGCAACCAATGGCTGTATCAGCAAGTGGGTAAAGAGGCCTCACAGGCCTATGGCATGTTGGCCAGCCTGGTGTTCTACCCACTCTACAGCGCGGCCCTGATTCTCTATCTCGACACCCGCAGCAACGGCTATACACCGCTCAAGCGCAACCTGCTGGCCATGGCCCTGCGTCTGTGGCCATCGTTCGCCCTGATGATCATGCTCAGTTCGCTGTTGATCATTGCTGGCGCCGCGCTGTTCATCCTCCCGGGGATCTGGGTAATGATCAACCTGACATTTGCCGAGTACCTGCTGGTGCTACGCGGCCTGAAGCCACTGGCGGCCATGCAGGCAAGCTTCCAGATGACCACCGGCAATTTCTGGCGAATCCTGACCTGCGTACTTGGCGTCCTCGCCCCGCTGTGGCTGATCGACGGCTTGAGCCAGATGCTGGTACCGGAGCCAACACCGCTGATGGAACTGGCCCTCGACAGTGGCAATGGCTTCCTGCAGTTGTTCAGCACCGTGGTGATGTTCCGGCTGTTCATGCTGATCAGCGAGACGGCTGAAAAGCGGCCTGAAGCCTGAGCTGATCCGGAAACCTTTCGGTCTCCCATCTGCGCATTTACCGGACACACAATGCGCGCACTGCAGCTGACTGCTGCTGTGCGCACATCCGGAAAATACACAGAGAAGGACATCACATGACCGACACTCAGGACGCCCCCCTGCACGCCGAAGAACTCTCGACGTTTCTGGGCAGAATCTACATGCTGAAAGCGGGCCGTGAAATCCCGCTGCGGCTCAGCCAATCCAGTGACAAATTCAATTGGGGCTTTACGCCTGAAGATGACTGGCTGCAGGCAGGCGGAACGCAAAAACCGCCCCTGTTCGAGTTCGTCTTCCATTCACAAACTGAAAACCGCCTGCACTTCAATATTTCCGGCACGGGTCGTAAAGCCACGAAGAAACTCGGGGCCAGCCGCAACGGCTATCTGGGGCTATATGAAGTGTCAGAGGTCACAGACTACTGGAAGCTTGAGCCACTGAACTGGACTGAAAAAGGTCTGGTTTGCCGTTGGCGCGATCACCTGGGCAATCTTGTCAGGGCGATCCCAGACACCCCTCATTTCGATCAGGGCACCTTCTACCTATTGAACGTCACCGAGGGTGACGTTCATGAGTTTCTGGTCAAGCGTGTCGACTGATAAAACCGTTAAAGGCGCTGACGTTGGCTGAGGTTAACGTCAGCGCACTAGCACTCAGCAACGCTCACTAGCGACCCGCACCACGCGGTTTAGCCCGCGCCGTCGCTTCTGCCACCAACGGATCGTCCGGCCAATAGTGCTTTGGATAACGCCCCTTCAAATCCTTCTTCACTTCGGCGTAGGTGGTGCGCCAGAAGTTGGCCAAGTCCTGCGTCACCTGCACCGGACGGCGCGCCGGGGACAACAGGTGCAGTAACACCACCTGACGGCCCTGGGCGATGCGTGGCGTGTCGGCCAGGCCGAACAGTTCCTGCAGGCGCACTGCCAGCACCGGTGGCTGCTCACTGTAGTCCAGGCGGATGTTCGATCCCGAAGGTACGCTCAAGTGCACCGGTGCCCATTCGTCCAGGCGTTGCGGCAACGGCCAGGGCAACAGATTGCGCAAGATCGACGACAAGTCGAGCTGAGCGAAATGACTCAGGCGGGTGACCTTGCCCAGGTAAGACTGAAGCCAGTCTGGCAAGCTTGCCAGCAGTGCCGTGTCACTCAGGTCCGGCCATTCGCTGCTCGTACCGGACTGAAGGTCCAATTGGCGCAACAGCGCCACCCGTGCCTGCCATTGGCGTAGCTCAGGCGTCCAGGACAACAGCTCCAGGCCCTTGCGTCTGACCAGTTCCAGCAGCGCCTTGGCGCGCGCATCCTCATCCAGCCCGGTCAAGGGTTCACGGCTGAGCACCAGCTCGCCAACCTTGCGTTGACGTTCGGCGCGCAGGACGTTTTCGCGTTCATCCCAGTCGAGGAGATCGACATCATTGACCTGTTCGGCCAATACACCGTCGAACAAAACAGGGTCGAATTCGGCGGCCAGGTAGATACGCTCCTCGCGCTGTCCCTGACGGCTGCCCAGGTCAGCAACCACCAGCCACGGGCACTTCATCAGCGCATCCGCCTCAGCAAACATTGCCGCCCGGCCATTGGCCAGACGGTATTCGGCGCCCCCGGCACGGCGTTGCTGGGCCACCCGGTCGGGATAGGCCAGCGCCAACAACGCGCCCAACCAGCGGGCGTGCTGCGGGTCGGCAACGGCTGAACGCGCTTTGCCCCGCAAGTAACCTCGGTACTGTCGGGCCAGTTGCCGGGCGCGTTGCACCCCACCCTGTCCGCCTTTGCTCGCGCGGGTTTCACCGCTGAGCAAGGCAAGGCGGCTGTGCAGATCAGCACCGCCGCCACGCAGAATGTCGCGTTCACCCAACAGCGCAGCCACATCGCAGGCCATCTCCGCCAGGCCCAGATCCTGCCCGCGCAACAACAGATGGGCGATACGCGGATGCGCCGGCAGCTCGGCCATGGCCTGACCGTGCTCGGTCAGCGCGTCCTGAGCGCCAGCCTTGAATGCGCCCAAACGGCGCAACAGATCCAGCGCCTGTGCATACGCGGCGGCGGGCGGTTGATCCAGCCAACACAACTGCTCCGGGGTAACGCCCCAGCGCGCCAGTTGCAAGGCCAGGCCGGCGAGGTCGGCCTGAAGAATTTCGGCACTGCCGTAGGCGGCCATCTGTTCGTGCTGGGTCTCGGACCACAGTCGGTAACACACCCCCGGTTCAAGCCGCCCGGCGCGACCGGCACGCTGAGTGGCACTGGCGCGCGAAATGCGTTGGGTATCGAGGCGGGTCATGCCGCTGCCTGGATCGAAACGCGGTACACGCGCCAGCCCGGCATCAATCACCACCCGCACGCCATCAATGGTCAGGCTGGTCTCGGCAATGTTGGTTGCCAGCACCACCTTGCGCTTGCCCGGTGGCGCGGCATCGATAGCGGCGCGCTGGGCGTTGAGCTCAAGCACACCGTGCAACGGGCACAGCAGAAAGTCCTGACGCTCGCCCAGCGCGTCTTGCAGTGACTGATGCACCCGACGAATTTCGGCTTGGCCTGGGAGAAACACCAGCACACTACCCGACTCATCGGCAATCGCCTGCAAGACCGTGTCGACCACCCGCGGCTCGATGAATTCGCCCGGTTGAAACGGCCGCCCCCAGCGCACATCGACCGGGTACATGCGCCCTTCACTGCTGATCACCGGCGCCTCACCGAGCAAACTCGACAGGCGTTCACCCTCAAGCGTTGCCGACATCAACAGGATTTTGAGCGGCGGCTCATCACGCAGCAGTTCGCGGCCATTGAGACTCAGGGCAAGGGCAAGGTCGGCATCGAGGCTGCGCTCGTGGAACTCGTCGAAAATCAGCAGGCCAACGCCCTCCAGCGCCGGATCGGCCTGCAGACGGCGGGTGAGGATGCCTTCGGTGACCACTTCGATCCGGGTATTGGGACCAACTTTGCTGTCCAGACGTATCCGGTAACCGACCGTTTGCCCGACCGCCTCGCCCAACTCACTGGCCAGCCGCTCGGCTGCTGCACGCGCGGCCAGGCGGCGTGGTTCCAGCATAAGAATGCTCTGCCCCTGCAGCCACGGCTCATCGAGCAAGGCCAGGGGGACGCGGGTTGTTTTGCCGGCGCCGGGTGGCGCTTCCAGCACCGCCTCATGGCGCTGGTTCAGCGCTTCACGCAAGGCTGGCAGTACGGCATCGATCGGTAACGAAATCATGGTGGCCCTCAAACAATGCGCCGAGTATAACGGCGAACCGAGCCTGCCCTATCATGGTCTTAGCTGTAGCTACCGGCTCTTTGCCTGTATCGTTGTGGCCTTCATTCCGGAGATATCCATGCGTATTCCTTCTCGCGTCATTGGCGGCGTTCTGATCACCACTCTGCTGACCCAGCTATCGGCCTGCGGCACGATTTTCTACCCTGACCGACGCGGTCAGATCGAAGGCAAGATCGACCCTGTGGTTGCCGCGATGGACGCCATCGGCATCCTGTTCTACGTACTTCCCGGCCTGATCGCCTTCGGTGTCGACTTCGCCACCGGTGCTATTTACCTGCCCGGTGGCCGCTCGGCCCAGGTCGCCCCGGAAAAGCTCAACCAAGCCATTACCGCAGACGGCAAGGTCGACAACAGTAAACTGCAGGCTATCCTCGAAAGCGAACTGGGCCAGAGCCTGCCGTTGAACGACCCGCGCCTGATCCAGCACAAAGGCAGTGTCGAGCAACTGGCGATGTATGGTCTGAAGCCCGCCGCATGAGTAGCCACAGGATGTCGCTGGCAGCATGAATTCTTCGGCTGAACACCAACGCCTGCTGCGCCTGGCCACCCGTGCCTCACTGGCCGTGGCCAGTATTCTGATTCTGACCAAGGCGGTGGCCTGGTGGCTCAGCGGCTCGGTGAGTCTGCTGGCGGGCCTGACCGATTCGGCACTCGATGGTGTCGCCTCGTTCCTCAATTTGCTCGCCGTGCACTACGCCCTGCGCCCGGCCGACGACGATCATCGTTATGGCCATGGCAAGGCCGAAGCCATGGCGGGCATGGCACAGGCGCTGTTCATTGCGGTGAGCGCGGTGTTGATCGGCGTGCAAGCGGTTGAACGGTTACAGAATCCCCAGCCACTGGGCGACACCGCCATCGGTATCGCGGTGATGCTGCTGTCGCTGGCACTGACAATCGCCTTGTTGATGCTGCAGGCGCGGGTCATCCGCATTACTGGCTCCACAGCGGTGCGTGCCGACTCGCTGCACTACCGCTCCGATCTGTTGCTCAACGGCAGCATCCTGCTCGCCCTGGTACTGGCCCGCCTCGGCTGGCCACAACTGGACGCTTTCTTTGGTCTGGGCATTGCCCTGTACATCCTCTGGAGCGCGCTGCAGATTGCCCGGGAAAGTACCTCGATCCTGATGGACCAGGAACTGCCGGGCGACATCAGCGAACAGATGCTGACGCTGGCCTGCGCTGTGCCTGGCGTGCGCGGCGCACATGACCTGCGTACACGGGTTTCTGGAAGTCATTGGTTCGTGCAACTACACCTGGAGCTACCCGGCGACCTGCCGCTGACCCAGGCCCATGAGCTGTGCGACCGGGCGGCGGCGGCGATACATGGCAAATACCCCAAGGCCGAAGTGCTGGTACACGCCGATCCCGTGCCCTGAATACCTCTTCGGTAGGAGCGGGCTTGCCCCGCGATAGCGGTCTGTCAGTTGAATCGCATCGCGGGGCAAGCCCGCTCCTACCGAAGGCGTTCATACATGCAGCAGCGACAATTCGCGACACCGTAGGCGTTTTCTGTCAGACCGATCTGAATCATACTTCCGACGCCGTTGCTCTGTTGTGCCCGGCCCTGCTGGGGCCTAGGCTGCTGCCGTCACTGGAAAATCCAGCGATCGGATTTAGCAGTCCGAATTTGACAAAGAACTACGGACACCACTGTTATGGCGGCTGTGCGTGGGGCACTTTCGAGTGCGCCGGTTTCTCTGTCCCGGTCTGCTAACCCGCGTACAGCTGCCACCTTATTCGTTTAGCAGCGAATGTTGGCAGCGCCACTGACAGAGGTTATTTATGAAAAAAATCGTCCCCGATCCCCCCACTCTCAACCTTGCCAACGCCTCCACAGCCAACACTCCTTTCGGCACCAATCACATGTTCAACATACGCGCTGGCATTCCCGCCGAAGAGGCGCTGCTTCACGCCTGCCAGCTACTGCGATTTGCCGAAGCCACGGTCAGCGATGCAGTTGATCACCTCACGCTCAACGACCGCTCGATTGTCTCTGGCGCCGGCCAACATATCGAGACAGCGCGTGCGCTGATTGATGCAGTGCTTGATGGCGTCGGTGTGCAACGGATCTTTGTTCCCGATTAGGGGCACAGTAGGAGCGGGCTTGCCCCGCGATAGCGGTCTGTCAGTTGAATCGCATCGCGGGGCAAGCCCGCTCCTACCGGGTTGTCAGTTGATGCTGTAGCCGCGGCCTTTCAGGCAAGCCCCCAGCGCCCGCGGATAGTTGCCCGATCCTTGCTGCTGCGCCCAGCGATCACATTCATAACGGTCCCGATCCTGTTGTTCAGGGCTCTGCCCTGCAGCAGGATAGGCTATGGCGTCGGCGGCGCTACCCGGCGGGCTCACCACGCTGTATTCGCGGCTGTCTTCCAGGTACTGGTAATAGGTGTCTGCCGCAACGAAGTACAGCACGCCATTAATCCTCACTTGTCGCGCATAGCCCGGCAGCTGGTTGATCCGAACGCCATAAGGCGGCGTTACCACAACAAACTGCGGCCCCTGTGGACGGTACCAATACCCCCCGGAGTAGAAGTAGTCCTTGCCCCGATAAGGCACACGCCAGTACTGATCGGGAAATCGATCAACAACCTGCCCTGGCCGATAGTGGTGGTGCCCTTCATTACGCCGCGGGATGTCCTGGTAATAGCCGGGGCGTGGCGTTTGGGTCTGGCGCACTTCGTCCGGGCGCGACTGCAAAGGCGAACCGCCCTGCTCCTGGGCCACTACAGGCAGCGCCAGGCTCGCACACAGCACTGCCAAACATCTCACTCGCAACTTCATAGCGGTTCTCTTGGGCCATGATCGACACCAGCTTATCGGCCGCGCCCGAAAAAATCGCAGGCAATAAAAAAGGGAGACCCTGGGGTCTCCCTTCGAGAATTTTGTCCGTGCTCGACGCTTGTGACGTCGGCTCACCTCACGCTGTCTTGTGGACAGTGTGTAGCCCGGGGGCCGAGCACAACCCTGTTGGGTTGCTGGCCGCAACAGCCCAGATATGGCCTGCTGCAGTGGACTGATGTCCGGGCAGTGATTCTGTGTGTAAGCATAGGGCTAGAGCGGCAGCAGAGGATTGCGAAGATTGCTCAATCAAATATCACTTGCGCAATTTTTACCCACGGATTGATAATTCAACGCAATCGAAATAGAAAAGGCATGTTCCATGAGCAAACTGGACCGCTACGACCTGAGCATTCTTGCTGAATTGCAGCGCGATGCGCGTATCTCCAACCAGGAACTGGCCGAACGCATCGGCCTGTCACCGTCGCCCTGCTCGCGACGGGTCAAGCAGTTGGAAGACGACGGCTATATTGCGCGTCAGGTCGCCCTGCTCGACCGCAAAAAGCTCGGTTTGAGCCTCACCGCTTACGTGCTGATCGGTATGGACCGCCACACCCCTGAGCGTTTCGAGGCGTTCGAAACGGCGATCCGCAATTTGCCGCAAGTGCTGGAGTGCAGCCTGGTGACCGGGATGGATGCCGACTATCAGCTCAAGGTGGTGGTCCCCGACATGGACCACTACCAGAAGCTGTTGCTAGGGCATCTGACCCGCATCGAAGGGGTCACCAGCGTGCGATCCAGCTTTGTCCTCAACCAGGTACTGGCCAGCACCGAACTACCGTTGACGCACCTGCGTTAGTCAGACCGGAAAGTGGGGCGTATAATCGCGCGCCTCAACCTGCCGGAGAGAATCGATGGATCCTGCGTTGTTCGAAGAGTGGATGATGACCATCCTGGTCACCATCCTGATTGGTTTCATGGGCTTTATTGTCTGGGACCTGGCGAAGAAATCCAAAGCCGGCAAGTTCGGCACATTCATTCTGTTCTTCGTCCTTGGCCTGGGTGTCCTCGCCTTCATCATCAAAAGCGTGGTCATCGGCTATATCGAAGGCGTTTAACGCCTGGCCGGTACTTCCCGCCACTGCCCCTGATCAAGACCGTCCAGCGTCCAGTCGCCGATCCGCACCCGTACCAGGCGCAGGGTCGGCAGGCCGACGGCAGCGGTCATGCGCCGCACCTGACGGTTGCGCCCTTCCTTGATGACCAGTTCCAGCCAGCTGGTTGGCACGCTTTTGCGAAAACGCACCGGCGGATTGCGCGGCCATAGCTGCGGTTCTTCAAGCTGCCGGGCCTGAGCGGGCAAGGTCGGCCCGTCATTGAGCTCGACGCCATCGCGCAAACGCTGCAGCTGTTCTTCGCTCGGCTCACCTTCCACCTGAACCCAATAGGTTTTCGCCAGCTTGTGCTTCGGGTCGGCAATGCGCGCCTGCAACTGGCCATCGTTGGTCAGCAACAGCAAACCTTCACTGTCACGGTCCAGACGCCCGGCGGGGTAAACGCCCGGCACATCGATGAAGTCCTTCAGGGTCGCGCGCCCTTCTCCGTCGCTGAACTGGGTCAGTACATCAAAAGGCTTGTTAAACAGGATCAACCGCGGCTCGGTCGGCGGCGCCTTGGCTTGGCGACGCGGACCGGCGGGTTTGGCCGCGCCATGGCGCGGCTTGGAGCGAGGGGGTAACGACATGGGGCCTCAGCGGAACGGCGGCTCGTCAAAACTGCGCAGTTTACGCGAGTGCAGCGAATGCAGCTCGGTGCGCAGCAGGTCCAGTGCGGCGATACCGATTTTCAGGTGCTGGCTGACCGCCCTGTTGTAGAAGGCGTTGGCCGCGCCGGGCAGTTTGATTTCACTGTGCAGTGGTTTGTCGGAAACGCACAGCAAGGTGCCGTAAGGTACACGCAAACGATACCCCTGGGCGGCGATGGTGCCGCTTTCCATGTCGACCGCTACCGCCCGCGACAGGTTGATCAATGGACGCTCCTGGGCCCAACGCAGCTCCCAGTTGCGATCGTCGTAAGTCAGTACGGTACCGGTGCGCAGGCGCTTTTTCAGCTCGTCGCCGCGCTCGCCGGTGACTTGCGCCGCCGCTTCCTGCAGGGCCATTTGCACCTCGGCCAAAGCCGGGATAGGGATATGCGGCGGCACCACCCGGTCCAGAATGCCGTCACGGCGCATGTAAGCGTGGGCCAGCACATAGTCGCCAATGGTCTGCGACTGACGCAGCCCGCCGCAGTGACCGATCATCAGCCAGCAATGCGGACGCAGCACCGCCAAGTGGTCGGTGATGTTCTTGGCGTTGGACGGGCCAACACCAATGTTGACCAGGGTAATGCCGTCGCCATCGGCGGCAATCAGGTGATAGGCCGGCATCTGGTAACGGTGCCACACCACACTCGCCACCAGCGCCTGGGCCTCACCGTTGTCCATGCTTTTTTCGATGAGCACATTGCCCGGCAGCACCATGCGCACAAAGCGCGGGTCCTCGCGCAGTTGCTCAAGACCATGCATGACAAACTGGTCGACATAGCGATGGTAGTTGGTCAGCAGGATCCACGGCTGCACATGGCGCCAGTCGCTGCCGGTGTAATGCACCAGGCGACGCAGGGAGAAGTCCACACGCGCCGCATCGAACAACGCCAGCGGCAGCGGATCGGCATTGGCCCAGTCATGCAGGCCATCGGCGATGCCATCGGTGGCGGCAGACAGGTCGGTGCTGGGGAACACACGCGCCAGCGCCGCAGCGGTAATACCGCTGCCCGCCAGTTCGTCGCCCTGCTCGACCACATAAGGGTACGGAATGTTCTGCTGACTGACGCCGACCTCAACGGTAACGGTGAAATCACGCATCAGCGGTTTGAGTTGCTCCAGCAAATAACCACGGAAGGCCGCGGGCTGAGTCACCGTGACACTGTAAGTGCCCGGTGTCTGGACCTTGGCGTAGGCACGCGTGGTGGCGGGCACTTCCCCGTGGTACTCGTAAGTCAGGCGTAATTCCGGGTAGCGAAACAGTGCCCGCTCATCGGCATCGGGCTCGGTGCGGTCCTTGAGGTAGCGCTTGAGCGCCTGACTCAGGGCTGCGGTGGCTTTCTCGTGCAGGGCCGCCAAACGCTCGACGGCCTGCTCGGCGGTTTCTACGACAACGAAGGCTTCATCAGTACGGCTCACAATGTACTTCCTGTCTGACATGCATGCCTCCATCTTGCCTACTTATTCAGGCAAAGGCACGCATGTTAGAGCGGCCAGTTTGGTGTCGACCGTGCCACTAATTCGCCAACATTTATCCCCCGTGGCAACACACCGTAAACGCGACCACTGCCGCCCAGGCGACTGCCGATGAACGCATCACTGACGGTGCTGTTGCCGGCCTCAAGCAACAGCTTGGCCTGCAGGCCCAACGCAATGTCTTCGGTCAGTTGCCGCGCGCGGTACTGGATATCCCCGGTGTCGGCAAAGGCCGCCTTGAGGTTGCCGATGTGCACCGCCAGACGCGGATCGCCATGACCATCGCCCAACTCATCGAACAACACGTCCAGCACACCGGGCTCCTTGGACAAGGCACGCAGCACGTCCAGGCATTGCACGTTACCCGAGCCTTCCCAGGTCGAGTTGACCGGCGCCTCGCGGTACAAGCGCGGCAAGATGCTGTCCTCAACGTAACCGGCGCCGCCCATGCACTCGGCGGCTTCGTTGATCATGGCTGGCGCGCGCTTGCAGATCCAATACTTGCCCACCGCCGTGACCAGCCGCGCAAACCGCGCTTGTTGCGAATC
Organism: Pseudomonas sp. NUPR-001; assembly: GCF_052147955.1. NCBI lineage: Bacteria > Pseudomonadati > Pseudomonadota > Gammaproteobacteria > Pseudomonadales > Pseudomonadaceae > Pseudomonas > Pseudomonas sp. NUPR-001. The sequence continues at coordinate 758,491 of NZ_CP197353.1, read as the reverse complement.
CTCCGGCTGATCGAGGGCATGCCCCATGCGCAGGCTCAGCGCCAGGGCGGCTTCGCTTTCCAGGGCCAGGTCCGCCAGGACGTTCTGCATCAACGGCTGCTCGGCCAACAGCCGCCCGCCCACCTGACGATGAGCGCAATGGTGAGCGGCCTGGGTCAGGGCCTGGCGCATCAAGGCGCTGGAGCCGACCATGCAGTCGAAGCGGGTCATGGCAACCATTTCGATGATGGTTGGCACACCGCGCCCTTCCTCGCCAATCATCCATGCCAGAGCCCCACGAAATTCCACCTCGCTGGAGGCATTGGAGCAGTTGCCGAGTTTGTTCTTCAGACGCTGGATATAGAACTCATTGCGGCTGTCATCCGGACGATGGCGCGGCAGCAGGAAACAGCTCAGGCCCTTCTCAGTTTGCGCCAGGGTGAGGAACGCATCGCACATCGGCGCCGAACAGAACCATTTATGCCCCACCAGTTCATAGGCCTGCCCCGGCCCCGCAGCCGCCACCGGGTAAGCGCGCGTGGTGTTGGCGCGGACATCGGTGCCGCCTTGTTTTTCGGTCATGGCCATGCCCAGGGTGACCCCGACCTTGTGCCGGTCACCGATGTTACGGGGGTCGTATTGCGTGGCCAGCACCTTGGGCAGCCAGTACTCAGCCAGTTCAGGCTGCAACTTGAGCGCGGGCACCGCCGCAAAGGTCATGGTCAGCGGACATCCGCTACCGGCTTCCGCCTGGCTGTGCAGATAGGTCATCGAAGCACGGGCGACATGCGCGCCTGGGCGTGGATCAGTCCACGGCAATGACGGAAGACCATGCTCGATAGCAGTGCGCATCAGCTCATGGTAAGCCGGATGAAACTCCACCAGATCAATACGGTGGCCATAGCGGTCATGGCTGCTGAACTGCGGTTTGTTCTGGTTGGCCAGAAACCCTGCCGCCATCAGAGGCCCGCCAGCCAGCGCCCCGTAGGCATCGATCCGCGCCTCGGCCCAGCCTGCACCAAAGTGCCGCGACCATTGCTGCAACGGCAGGTCGAGGCGATACAGGTTGGCCCCGTCCAGCGATGGCGGTTGATTGGTGACTTCGTGGGTTTCAGCGTACTGGTGCAGGTTCATCAGGGGGGCCTCCTGGATCTGGACGTGACTGATATTTCAGTGAATCACGCCCCACCCCCCGGTCAAAGTGACAAATACGCCTAACTAGCCGCGATTTAACCCCTGCCGGGTCAAGGCGCGGGGCTGGCTCAAGGCAAGGTTCAGGACCAGTTCGAAGCGGCTGCCCAACCCCGGGTTCGACTCGTGCTGCAGGCGCGCGCCAATTAAGTCGGCCAATTGCCGACAAATCGCAAGGCCAATACCCAATCCGCCATATTGGCGGCTCATCGAACCATCCACCTGGAAGAAGCGCTGGTACAGGCCCGGCTCGGCGAGACGGTCAAAACCGATACCGCTGTCGCTGACACTGATGACCAAGCCAAGTAAGTCCGGCCCTTGCAGGCGTCCGCGAACCTCCAGTACAACGCCACCCTCGTGGGTGAACTTGATGCCGTTGTCGAGCAGGTAGCTGATACACAGGGCCAACTTATGCCGGTCGCCAATCAACATCTCGGGCAAATCGGCGGGCGTGTCCAGGCTCAGGTACAACCCCTTGCTCAGCGCCGCAGCGGCGTATTTGCCGCGCAGTTCCTGCAACAGGCCACGCAAGGCAAACGGCTCAAAATGCGCGCTCAAACGCCCTGCCTGCAGCTCGGTGAGAATCAGGATGTTGTCGACCATGCCCATCATGTCCTGGGCGGCGGCGCTTGCCGTGTGCTGGTATTGGGCTAGCTCATAGTCCATGGGAACGGTCTGCATCAGCTCCAGCGAACCGATAACACCATTCATCGGCGTGCGCAGTTCGTGGGTGACGGTTGCCAGGAATTCATCCTTGAGCCGATTGCTGTTGGCCAACTGCTGGTTGAGCACTTCCAGCGCCCGCCCGGTGTCACGCAGCGCCTGGGCCTGCTGGTCACGCATGCTGTTGATGCGGTCCGCCAGCGCCAGCGACAGCAGGCAGACTTCCAGCGCCGATCCGATCTGGCTGGCATACATGGTCAGGAACATATTGGGCAGGTAACCCAATACCATCAGGGTATTGATCAAGCCCCCGAGCAAGAATGCCGACCAGGCGATGATGAAGTACCGCGCCACCCGCAGGCCACGCCACCAGGCGTACACGCCAGCGGTAAAAATGCACACGGTGAACAGCAGGGCCAGCACCGTGGCCAGGCGCAGGGCGATGCCATAGCTGCTGACCAGCGACAACAACATGACCAGGCCGCCACAGGCCATCAATAGCTTGAGCACACCATCGAAGGTTCGATTGTGCTGGGCCATCTGCAGGAAGCTGCGAGCGAACTGGCAGCCAAACAATCCCGACGCGCCAATGAACAGCGGTGTGGCAGCATTTGCCCACCAGGGGTTGTCGGGCCAGAAGTAAGCGACACCGGCGCCGTTGACCGATACCTGATAGAGGCCAAACGAAGCGATATAGAGGATGTAATAGAGGTAGCTGGTGTCACGCACACTGAGGTAGATGAACAGGTTGTAGACCAGCATCCCCAGCAGCACGCCATAAATCAGGCCGAGCACATAAAAGTGGGTTGGCTGCGCTTGCACAAACGCTTCGGTAGACCACAAGGTCAATGGTGCCTGCACCGAGCCCTGGCTGTGCAAGCGCAAGTAAGCGGTGGTGGTTTGGCCGGGGCTGAACGGTAACTCGAACAGGTAGTTGTTCTGCTCGATCTGGCGGCTGGTATAGGGCAGCGCATCACCGGTGCGCTGTGCCAATCGGAACACGCCACTGCTGTCGGGCAAATAGAGTTCAAGGTGATCCAGCGGCGGGTAGGCCAGCTCCAGCAACCAACTGCGCGGCGCGGCCGAAGGCAGTGCGGTGTAACGTAAGTCGAGCTTGATCCAGAACACCGAGGTGGAATAACCGGCGTTCAACACATCAGCCTGATGGGTGCGGAAGTGCTCACTGAAAGACGGGGCACTGACCTGGGCAATACTGGCGCTGCCATCGCGGTCTTCGAATACCTGCATCACCCGCCCCAAGGGCAGGCTGCGGGTCGAGTCGTCGAAATCGACCGCCGTGGCCAGTAGTGGCAACCAGCCCAGCACAACAATCAGCAAATAGCGCATACAGCCCCAGCATGGTCTGTCCCGGTCGTGTCGCGCTGGCCTCCTGTCCGTTTGAGGCGACGCGATCCGGCAGTAACCGTTATCAATTGTTCGAGCACTCTAGCATAGCTTTTCATCGCTTCCAGGCGCCACATAAAATTTTGAAGAAAAGGCTCTAGCACGGCACTTACAGCGATAATAAAAGCAATTTTCTGACCACTTGATCAAAAAAGCTTGCTGCAGGGGCAGACCCGGCAAAAGCGATTGGTGGTAAGCTCGCGCACCATGAATACCTACAGCTCCCGCCCCGTTGTCCTCTGTCTCTCCGGCCACGACCCCAGTGGCGGCGCCGGCTTGCAGGCAGATATCGAAGCCCTGATCGCCCAAGGCTGTCACGCTGCGCCTACCGTGACCGCCCTGACTGTTCAGGATACCGTCAATGTCAGTGACTTCCGCGTCCTCGACCGCGAGTGGGTACTGGCCCAAGCCAACGCTGTGCTTACCGATTCAACGGTAGCAGCAGTCAAGCTGGGCATGCTCGGCTCGCTGGAAATGGTCGACACCGTCGTCGAACTGCTCAGCGCCCACCCCCACCTGCCGCTGGTCTGCGACCCGGTACTGCGTGCCGGCGGCGGCGGCCGTCTGGGTAAGGACGAAGTCGGCTACGCCATGCGCGAACGACTATTGCCACTGGCTACCATCGCCACCCCGAACCTCCCTGAAGCGCGCATTCTGGCCGAACTGCCGGACGGCAGCGCCGATGAGTGCGCAGAAAAACTGCTGCCCTTCGTCAGACACCTGTTGATCACCGGCGGTCACGGTGACGAACACGAAATTCACAACCGCCTGTACAGCCGCGACGGCCAGCGTCACACCTGGACCTGCCAGCGCCTGCCCGGCAGCTACCATGGTTCGGGTTGCACCCTGGCCAGCGCACTGGCCGGCCGTCTGGCCCTCGGCGAGCAGCTGCAAAGCGCGGTGCGCTCAGCCCTGGACTACACCTGGCGCACCTTGCGCGATGCCGAACAACTGGGCAAAGGCCAATATGTGCCACGTCGCCTACCCCTGGATTTCTGTTCCTGAGCCCGAGGCCATAGATGAAGCTGCGCGGTCTGTATGCCATCACTGATAGCCAACTGTTGGCGGGCAAGTTTCTGCCCTATGTTGAAGCGGCCCTTGAAGGTGGCCTGAGCCTGTTGCAATACCGTGACAAAAGCCAGGACCAGGCACGCCGCCTGCGCGAGGCCGAAGCACTGGCCGAACTCTGTGCGCGCTACAAAACGCCGTTGATCATCAACGATGATGCCGAGTTGGCCGCGCGCCTGGGTGTCGGCGTGCACCTGGGCCAGACCGACGGCCCACTGACACCAGCGCGTACCCTGCTCGGGCACGACGCAATCATCGGTTCAACCTGCCATGCCCAGCTGGAGCTGGCCGAGCAGGCGGCCCGTGAAGGCGCCAGCTATGTTGCCTTCGGCCGCTTCTTCAACTCCGTGACCAAACCGGGCGCGCCAGCAGCCGATACGGCCTTGTTGGCGCAGGCGCGTTCCCGGCTCAAATTGCCGATCTGCGCGATCGGCGGCATCACCCTGGACAACGCCGCCCCGCTGGTCGCCCATGGCGCCGACCTGCTGGCGGTGATTCACGGCCTGTTCGGCGCCGACAGCACGCAGGACGTCACCCGTCGTGCCCGCGCCTTCAATGCCCTGTTCGCTTCTGCCTGATTGAGAGAGCCCATCATGTCTCGTTCCGAAACCCTGTTCGCCAACGCCCAGAAACACATCCCCGGGGGCGTCAACTCGCCGGTGCGGGCGTTCAAGAGCGTTGGCGGCACGCCGCTGTTCTTCAAACATGCCGAAGGCGCCTACGTCACTGACGAAGACGACAAACGCTACGTCGACTACGTGGGCTCCTGGGGCCCGATGATCCTTGGCCACAGCCACCCGGACGTGCTCGACTCGGTGCGCAAACAGCTGGAACACGGGCTGTCGTATGGCGCCCCAACCGCCATGGAAACCGAGATGGCTGACCTGGTGTGCTCGATCGTGCCGTCGATGGAAATGGTGCGCATGGTCAGCTCCGGCACCGAAGCGACCATGAGCGCCATTCGTCTGGCCCGTGGTTTCACCGGCCGTGACAGCATCATCAAATTCGAAGGCTGCTACCACGGTCACTCCGACAGCCTGCTGGTAAAAGCCGGCTCCGGCCTGCTGACCCAGGGCGTACCAAGCTCCGCCGGTGTGCCCGCCGCGTTTGCCAAACACACCCTGACCCTGCCCTTCAACGACATCGCCGCCGTCGAGAAAATGCTCGCTGAAGTCGGCCAGGACGTTGCGTGCATCATCGTCGAGCCGGTGGCTGGCAACATGAACTGCGTACCGCCAGCACCTGGCTTCCTTGAAGGCCTGCGCTCGCTGTGCGACAAGCACGGCGTGGTGTTGATCTTCGACGAAGTGATGACCGGTTTCCGTGTCGCCCTGGGCGGTGCTCAAGCGCATTACGGCGTAACCCCAGACCTGTCGACCTTCGGCAAAATCGTTGGCGGCGGCATGCCAGTGGGCTGCTTCGGCGGCAAGCGCTCGATCATGGAATGCATTGCACCGCTGGGCCCGGTCTACCAGGCCGGCACCCTGTCGGGTAACCCGCTGGCTATGGCCGCTGGCCTGACCACGCTGAAACTGATCAGCCGCCCAGGCTTCCACGACGAGCTCAGCGCCTACACCAGCCGTCTGCTCGACGGCCTGCAACAACGCGCCGATGCCGCAGGCATTCCGTTCGTCACCACGCAGGCCGGCGGCATGTTCGGCCTGTACTTCAGTGGCGCTGACGATATCGTCACCTTCGATGATGTGATGGCCAGCGATGCCGAGCGCTTCAAGCGCTTCTTCCACCTGATGCTCGAAGGCGGCGTGTACCTGGCGCCAAGCGCATTTGAAGCAGGTTTCACCTCGATCGCCCACGGCGAAACCGAGCTGAAGATCACCTTGGATGCTGCTGAGCGGGCTTTCGCTAAACTCTGATTCTGGACTGATCGCGGGGCAAGCCCTCTCCTACAGAGGATAATGTAGGAGCGGGCTTGCCCCGCGATGAAGAGAAAATCGAGTAAAGACTTTGTAAGGTAGGCGCTGCTTATCCCATAATGTGCCACCAGACACTTTGGCCGCAGCTTTGCAGAGGTAAGTCGATCCCCATGAACCGCACCGGCCGCGCCCTCGCCCTGGGCTGCCTGTTGCTCCTTCAGCCCCTGCTGGCCTCGGCAGGCGGTAACTCGTTGCTGATTCCAGCAACGGGCCGCTGCACCCTCAATTCCCAGCCCGAAGACTTGCCGCAAGCCCTGGCTACCTGCCAGCAGGCTGCACAGCAAGGCGACGCGCAAGCCCAATACGAACTGGGCGAGTTCTATTACGAGGGCACCAACACCCCTCGCGACCTCAAACAAGCGCTGAACTACTTTGAACAGGCCTCGCTGCAAGGCCACGCCCAGGCCCAGTACCGCCTGGGGACCATGTTCTTCAAAGGTGAAGGGGTTGCCGCCAACAACGTGCAAGCCTACATCGTGCTGAAAATGGCCGCCGTGAACGGTGCCGAAGATGCGCTGGACCTGGCCGACGAGGTCTCCGAGCAAATGCCGCGGGAAGATCTGGAAGTGGCTACCCAAGTGCTGGGGCAGATTTTCCGCAAGTACCTGCTGGAACTGCAGACCGCCGAAGGGCGCACACCCTTCTCGCCACTCCCCTGATAGCCGGGGTTATTTTTCCGGCATTGGCATCGGAAATGGCATCACGTTGCTGACGCCACGGGCCTCACTGATTTTCGGCGTCCCCAGACGCTCGACTTCATCAATGCGCACAATCGAGTGCATCGGCACAAAGCTGCGCGTCACACCCTCGAACTGGGCCTTGAGCTTTTCCTCGCTCGGATCGACCACCACCTGGGTGCGCTCACCGAAGACAAATTCTTCAATTTCAAGGAAGCCCCACAGATCACTCTGGTAGATCTGCTTGGCATACATCTCAAACACCTGACCCTGATTGAGAAAGATTACTTTGTAGATAGGCGCTTCGCGTTTGCTCATTTCGGCGGGGACAGTCACAGGTTGTAAAGAAAGCGCAAACTATAACATAGCCCCCAATCCGAGAACGCTAGGAACCATCGCACCGCCTCCCTATAATGTGCGGTTCTTCGAATTACCTGATGATCTCCCATGGCCAAGAAGCTTTACATCGAAACCCACGGTTGCCAGATGAACGAGTACGACAGCTCGCGCATGGTCGACTTGCTGGGTGAACATCAAGCCCTGGAGGTCACTGCACGGGCCGAAGACGCCGACGTGATCCTGCTCAACACCTGCTCGATCCGCGAGCGCGCCCAGGACCGGGTGTATTCCCAGCTGGGCCGCTGGCGTGAACTCAAAGACCAGAATCCGGACATGGTGATCGCTGTCGGCGGTTGCGTGGCCAGCCAGGAAGGCGAATCCATTCGCAAGCGTGCGCCGTACGTTGACGTGGTGTTCGGCCCGCAGACCCTGCACCGTCTGCCAGAAATGATCGACGCTGCGCGCACCACCCGCCTGCCGCAGGTAGACGTCTCGTTCCCGGAAATCGAAAAGTTCGACCACCTGCCCGAGCCACGCATCGACGGGCCTACCGCCTACGTTTCGGTCATGGAAGGCTGCAGCAAGTACTGCACCTTCTGTGTGGTGCCTTACACCCGTGGCGAAGAAGTCAGCCGGCCGTTCGACGACGTGCTGTCCGAAGTCATTCACCTGGCTGAAAACGGCGTGCGTGAAATCACCCTGCTGGGGCAGAACGTCAACGGCTATCGCGGCCAGACCCACGATGGCCGCCTGGCCGACCTGGCCGAGCTGATCCGCGTGGTGGCCGCCGTCGATGGCATCGATCGCATCCGCTACACCACCTCGCACCCGCTGGAGTTCTCCGACAGCCTGATCCAGGCCCACGCCGAGGTTCCGGAACTGGTCAAGCACCTGCACCTGCCGGTGCAGTCGGGCTCTGACCGCGTGCTGGCAGCGATGAAGCGCAACCACACCATCCTCGAGTACAAGTCCAAGCTGCGCAAACTCAAGGCTGCCGTGCCGGGGATCTGCATCAGCTCGGACTTCATCGTCGGCTTCCCCGGCGAAACCGAGAAAGACTTCGAGCAAACCATGAAGCTGGTCGCCGATGTCGGCTTCGACTTCTCCTACTCGTTCGTCTACAGCCAGCGCCCGGGCACACCAGCCTCGGACCTGCCCGACGACACTTCGGAAGAGGTGAAAAAAGAACGACTCAAGGCCCTGCAGCATCGCCTCGACACCCAGGGCTTTGAAATCAGCCGACAAATGGTCGGAACGGTCCAGCGCATTCTGGTCACCGACTATTCGCGCCGCGACCCCGGCCAGTTGCAAGGGCGCACCGAGAATAACCGTATCGTCAACTTCCGCTGCGACAATCCGAAGCTGATCGGCCAGTTCGTCGACATTCACATCGACGACGCCCGCCCGCATTCGCTGTTCGGCTCGCTGGCGCATTGACCTGTCCTGCCGGGCCTTTATACAGGCCCGGCGACCCTTGATCGTTTCAGCGCTTTCGCCCTGCAGCGGCTAGGGTTATCCTTGAGACCATCTCCATTGCCGTTGGGCGGCTGAAAAACGACCTTGAACGCACCCATAGAACCTCATCGTTTCATCCTCGAACCTTTCGAGGCCCACCGCTTCGCCAATCTGTGCGGGCAGTTCGACGAGCATTTGCGCTTGATCGAGCAACGCCTGGCTATCGAAATCCGCAATCGCGGCAACCAGTTCGAATTGATCGGCGAACCCAAACACACCTCTTCTGCCGAGCAACTGCTGCGCCGTCTCTATCGCGAGACCAAGGCCACTGAGCTGTCGCCGGAAATGGTTCACCTGTTCCTACAGGAGTCTGCGGTAGAACAGCTGGAGCATCCAGCCGTCAACGAAGTCAGTGTTTCCCTGCGCACGCGCAAGGGCATGATTCGCCCACGCGGGGTGAACCAGCAGCGCTATGTGAAGGAAGTGCTGGCCAACGACATCAACTTCGGCATCGGCCCGGCAGGTACCGGCAAGACCTATCTCGCTGTAGCCTGCGCGGTCGACGCGCTGGAGCGTGAGCAGGTGCGCCGCATCCTGCTGGTGCGCCCGGCGGTCGAAGCGGGTGAAAAGCTCGGCTTCCTGCCCGGCGACCTGGCCCAGAAGATCGACCCGTACCTGCGCCCGCTGTACGACGCCCTGTATGAAATGCTCGGCTTCGAACATGTGGCCAAACTGATCGAGCGCCAGGTCATCGAGATTGCGCCGCTGGCCTACATGCGCGGACGCACCCTGAACAACAGCTTCATCATCCTCGATGAAAGCCAGAACACCACGGTCGAGCAGATGAAAATGTTCCTGACCCGTATCGGTTTCGGCTCCACGGCGGTCATTACGGGCGACATCACCCAGGTCGACCTGCCGCGTGGCACCAAATCGGGCCTGGCCCATGTGATTGAAGTGCTCAAAGACGTGCCGGGAATCAGCTTCACCCACTTCCAGCCCAAAGATGTGGTTCGCCACCCACTGGTGCAGCGTATCGTCGAGGCTTACGAGCGCTTTGACAGCCGTTCTCAGGACTCCAGCGAAGGCACTAAACGCGATGCTTGAGCTTGATCTGCAGCTGGCAAGCGATGCCCCGCACCCACGTGAAGAACAGTTCCGCCAATGGTGTGAGCTGGCCCTGCGCCAGCGCACGGCCGATTCGGAAATGACCATCCGCCTGGTCGATGAAGCCGAAGGCCGTGAGCTCAATCACACCTACCGGCACAAAGACTACGCCACCAACGTGCTGTCCTTTCCCGCTGACGTCCCTGACGACATGCTCGACATTCCCTTGCTGGGCGACCTGGTGATCTGCATCGCCGTGGTCGAACGCGAGGCGGCCGAGCAAGGCAAGTCGCTGGAAGCTCACTGGGCGCACCTGGTGATCCACGGCTGCCTGCACCTGCTGGGCTACGACCACATCGACGACGATGAGGCCGAGGAAATGGAAGCCCTGGAACGAGAATTGCTGGCTGAACTGGGTCACCCGGACCCTTACGCCGACGACGAACACGACACACCCCACACTGATATCTGCAAGGATCACGAGTAACCGCCATGAGCGAAGATCGATCGAGCAACGGGCAAAAGTCCTGGCTGGGCAAACTGACCCAGGCTTTTGCCCATGAGCCGAAAAACCGCCAGGAGCTCCTTGAGCTGCTGCGCGAAGCCCATCAGAACAAGCTGCTCGACAGCGAAGCGCTGACCATCGTTGAAGGCGCTATCCAGGTCGCCGACCTGCAAGTGCGCGACATCATGGTGCCGCGCTCGCAAATGATCAGCATCAAGGCGACGCAATCGCCTCGCGAGTTCCTGCCAGCGGTGATCGACGCTGCGCACTCGCGCTACCCGGTGGTCGGCGAAAGCCATGACGATGTGCTGGGCGTGTTGCTGGCCAAGGATCTGCTGCCACTGATCCTCAAGGACAACGGCGGCAGCTTCAATATCAAGGACCTGCTGCGCCCGGCCACCTTCGTGCCAGAGTCCAAACGCCTGAACGTGCTGCTGCGCGAGTTTCGCGCCAACCACAACCACATGGCCATCGTCATCGACGAATACGGCGGTGTGGCGGGCCTGGTGACCATCGAAGACGTGCTTGAGCAGATCGTTGGCGACATCGAAGACGAACACGACGTCGAGGAAGACAGCTACATCAAACCGTTGCCCAGCGGTGACTTCCTGATCAAAGCACTGACCCCGATCGAGAACTTCAACGAGTTCTTCGACAGTCAGTTCTCTGACGATGAGTTCGACACCGTGGGCGGCCTGGTCATGAGTGCCTTCGGCCACCTGCCAAAGCGTAACGAAACCACCGAAATCGGCCCTTATCGCTTCCGCATTCTCAATGCCGACAGCCGCCGCATTCACTTACTGCGACTGACCCCTATCACCCGTTAAGGACAACCATGCGCTGGATCACCCGCCCCGGCTGGCCCGGTAACCTGCTGGCCGTGGCGGCCGGTGCAATCACCACCCTGGCGCTGGCGCCGTTCGACATCTGGCCGCTGGCGCTGCTGGCGGTGGGTCTGTTCTACCTTGGCCTGCGCGACCTCAGCCCGCGCCAGGCACTGGGACGCGGCTGGTGCTTCGGCTTCGGCCTGTATGCCGCTGGCACCAGCTGGATCTACGTCAGCATCAACACCTATGGCGGCGCAACGCCATTGCTTGCCACCGGTTTGTTGGTGGCATTTTTTGCCGCCATTGCCTGGTTCTTTGCCCTCCCCGCCTGGGTCTGGGCGCGCTGGCTGCGGCGTAACGAGGCGCCGCTGGCCGACGCCCTGTGTTTCGCGGCCTTGTGGGTCGGCCAGGAAGCCTTTCGCGGCTGGTTCCTCACCGGTTTCCCCTGGCTTTATTCCGGTTACAGCCAACTCGACGGCCCGTTGTCCGGCCTGGCCCCTGTCGGTGGCATGTGGCTGATCTCCTTCTGCATTGCCCTGAGCGCTGCGCTGCTGTGCAACCTGCCGCGTCTGCGTGAGCGCAAGTCGTTCCTGGCCGTTGCAGTCGTACTGCTGGTAGCGCCCTGGCTGCTGGGCCTGGGCCTGAAGAACCATGCCTGGACCGAGCCTGCCGGCAAGCCGCTGACGGTTGCTGCGCTGCAAGGCAATGTCGAGCAGGAACTGAAGTGGAACCCCGAGCACGTCAATGCCCAGCTGGCGCTGTACCGTGACATGAGCTTCAGCTCCAAACCGGTCGACTTGCTGGTCTGGCCAGAAACCGCTGTGCCGATTCTCAAGGAACAAGCCCAGGGCTACCTGGACATGATGGGCAACTTCGCCGCCGAGCGGCATTCGGCGCTGATCACCGGCGTGCCGGTGCGTGAAGTGGTGCATCAGCAACGTCGCTACTACAACGGCATCACTGTGGCCGGTGAAGGCGATGGCACCTACCTCAAGCAAAAACTGGTGCCGTTTGGCGAGTACGTGCCCTTGCAGGACATGCTGCGCGGCCTGATCGCCTTCTTCGACCTACCGATGTCGGACTTTGCCCGCGGCCCTGAAGACCAGCCGCTGCTGCAAGCCAAGGGCTATCAGATCGCGCCGTACATCTGCTACGAAGTGGTCTACCCGGAATTCGCTGCCAGCCTGGCCGCGCGCAGCGACATCCTCCTGACCATCAGCAATGACACCTGGTTCGGCACCTCGATCGGCCCGCTGCAGCACCTGCAGATGGCCCAGATGCGCGCACTGGAGGCCGGTCGCTGGATGATCCGCGCCACCAACAACGGTGTCACCGGCCTGATCGACCCGTTCGGCCGCATCACCGCACAGATCCCGCAGTTCGAGCGCGGTATTCTCTACGGTGAAGTGGTACCGATGCAGCAGCTCACGCCGTACCTGCAGTGGCGCTCCTGGCCGCTGGTGATTCTCTGCGCGCTGTTGCTGGGCTGGGCTTTGCTGGCCAGCCGGGTGGCCAAAACCGTCTAATAGAACAGGCGGTATCCGAGCAGGCCGACTGCCTCATTGAGCAGTTGGCCGCTCTGCCAGATGGCTTTGCTCTCCGGCAGCCAGCCACCGAATGGGCGGGCATGGTCACGGCCGAGGAAGCCCACTGGCGCCGGGACCACGGTGAAACCTGCCTGCTCGAAGCTCCAGCGTGAGCGTTGCATGTGCCAGGCCTGAGTGACCACCACCACCCGCTTGACGCCTTCCGGCAACAATATCTGCGCACTCATCTGGGCGTTCTCCCAAGTAGTGCGGCTGCGTTCTTCCTTCCAGCGCACGCTGACACCCAAATCACGCTGCAAGGCTTCGGCCATCAGCTGCGCCTCACTCGGCGGGGTGCCGTAATGCAAACCGCCGCTGGTCAGTAACGGCAAGCCAGATGCTTTTGCCAACTGCGCGGCATAGCGCATGCGCTCCATGGCCACGCCTGTAGGTTGATCACGCAAGTCCCAGGCCGGGTCGCCGCGCTCGCGCCCGGCCCCGAGAATAACGATGGCATCGGCGTGTTCTGCCAGGTGCGCCCATTGCTCTGGGCTCAAGGCTGACTCGGTTTCCAGCAGACGCGCGCTGCGTTCGACGACAATCGGCAGGCTCATCGCCCACAGTCCACCCAACCCCAGGGCAAAGCACAGGGCAGACAGGCGCGGCCAGGAACGGCGCAGCCACCAGGCGGCAATCAACAGCAGGAACAACAGCCCGGGCGGCAGGATCATTTGTTTGATCAAATAACGAATCGGCACACGTCACCTCCTTGGAGATGCGCAGCCTAAGAGGATCGACACCTGGCAACAATAGTCAGATGCCGATCACCTGGTTTTAAGAGCATTTCCAAAGAGAGCGCACTCCGCATTGCGCCTGGGAATCCGGACGGCTATTTGAACTGCAGCGTCCTGGATTTTGCCGTGGTGATAGAGCGTTTCTTGTCCTTGAGCCAAACTACACTGGCTGAAGGAGTCGGCTCCGCTGATAGCTGTGCGCCAGAGCATCCATGCCTGCCCTCTGGAAGGGAGTCCAGATAGGCCTTGATCACATCGAATTCTGCGCGGCTAAGGCCACGCAATTCCAATTCAGCAGGCACTTCGTCGCGCAAACGAACCGAGGTTTTGGCCACTTCCAGGGCCAACCCCAAGCGATCGATCAGGCGTTCGTAAAGCTCCGGTTTTGTTACGTGAAGCTGTGACTCTCCCATCCGTTCACCTCATTGAAGATAAAATATCTCCCCCCACAAATGAGCTTAGCGCCACTCGCAAAAGCAGCCGGACGCTGCGACCAACGGCCCGCAGGCGCTCAGGCGGTGCAATCAGGGTTTCCCTCGATGGACAGGGGTCATGTATGCTAGGCCGTTCACCATTTTGACACCGGATTGCCGATGCAGCGTTTTTCAGCTGCCTGGATAAGGTCTCCCATTTCTAAGCGCAAAGTAGCCATGCACGAAACCTATCAGCCCCGCGAAATTGAAGCAGCCGCCCAAACCTATTGGGACGAGCAAAAGTCATTTGAAGTCAGCGAACAGCCAGGCAAGGAGTCTTTCTACTGCCTATCGATGTTCCCGTACCCAAGCGGCAAGCTACATATGGGCCACGTGCGCAACTACACCATCGGTGACGTGATCGCCCGTTACCAGCGCATGCAGGGCAAAAACGTTCTGCAGCCAATGGGTTGGGACGCCTTTGGCATGCCGGCCGAAAACGCAGCGATGAAAAACAACGTCGCGCCGGCCAAATGGACCTACGAAAACATCGAATACATGAAGACCCAGCTCAAGAGCCTGGGCCTGGCATTCGACTGGTCCCGCGAAGTCACCACCTGCAAGCCGGACTACTACCGCTGGGAACAGTGGCTGTTCACCCGCCTGTTCGAAAAAGGCGTGATCTACCGCAAAAACGGTACCGTGAACTGGGACCCGGCCGACCAGACCGTACTGGCCAACGAGCAAGTCATCGACGGCCGTGGCTGGCGTTCGGGCGCGCTGATCGAGAAGCGCGAAATCCCGATGTACTACTTCAAGATCACCGACTACGCCGACGAGCTGCTGGAAAGCCTCGACGAGCTGCCGGGCTGGCCTGAACAGGTCAAAACCATGCAGCGCAACTGGATCGGCAAGTCCCGTGGCATGGAAGTCCAGTTCCCCTTCGACCAGGCCAGCATCGGCCACGCCGGGGCGCTGAAAGTCTTCACCACCCGTCCGGACACCCTGATGGGCGCCACCTATGTCGCCGTCGCCGCCGAGCACCCGCTGGCCACCCAGGCCGCTCAAGGCAACCCGGAACTGCAAGCGTTCATCGATGAATGCAAAAGCGGTAGCGTCGCCGAAGCCGACGTCGCCACCCAAGAGAAAAAAGGCCTGCCGACCTCGCTGTTCGTCGAGCACCCGCTGACCGGCGAAAAACTGCCGGTATGGGTCGCCAACTACGTGCTGATGCACTACGGCGATGGCGCAGTGATGGCAGTGCCGGCGCACGACGAGCGTGACTTCGAGTTCGCCAAAAAGTACAACCTGCCGTTCAAAGCAGTGGTGCGCACCAGCCTCGGCGACGACGTCGCTGCCGAGTGGGATGCCGCCTGCGGCGAGCACGGTGTACTGATCAACTCCGGCGAGTTCGACGGCCTGGACTTCCCGGGTGCCTTCGACGCCATCGAAGTAGCCCTGATCAAAAAAGAGCTCGGCAAATCGCGCACCCAGTTCCGTCTGCGTGACTGGGGTATCAGCCGTCAGCGTTACTGGGGCTGCCCGATCCCGATCATCCACTGCCCATCCTGTGGCGATGTGCCGGTACCTGAGGATCAGTTGCCCGTCACCTTGCCTGAAGATGTCGTACCGGATGGTGCCGGTTCGCCACTGGCACGCATGCCAGAATTCTACGAATGCACCTGCCCGAAATGCGGCACCGCAGCCAAGCGCGAAACCGACACCATGGACACCTTCGTTGAGTCGTCCTGGTACTTCGCCCGTTACGCCTCGCCGAACTACGAGGGTGGCCTGGTCGATCCAAAAGCAGCCAACCACTGGCTGCCGGTCGATCAGTACATCGGTGGTATCGAACACGCGATCCTGCACCTGCTGTACGCACGCTTCTTCCACAAGCTGATGCGTGACGAAGGTCTGGTGACCTCCAACGAGCCGTTTAAGAACCTGCTGACCCAAGGCATGGTCGTGGCCGAAACCTACTACCGCGTTGCCAGCAACGGCGGTAAAGACTGGTTCAACCCGGCGGACGTCGAAGTCGAGCGTGACGCCAAGGCCAAGATCATCGGCGCACGCCTGAAAACCGACGGCTTGCCTGTCGAGATCGGCGGCACCGAGAAGATGTCCAAGTCGAAGAACAACGGCGTTGACCCGCAGGCGATGATCGAAGCCTACGGTGCCGACACCTGCCGTCTGTTCATGATGTTCGCCTCGCCGCCCGATATGAGCCTGGAATGGTCCGATTCCGGTGTCGAAGGTGCCAGCCGCTTCCTGCGCCGTGTCTGGCGTTTGGCCCAGGCCCACGTCAGCCAAGGCCTGCCAGGCAAGCTGGACGTTGCCGCCCTGGACGATGCGCAAAAAGTGATCCGTCGCGCCATTCACGCGGCAATCAAGCAGGCCAGCATCGATGTCGGCCAGTTCCACAAGTTCAACACCGCCATCGCCCAGGTGATGACCCTGATGAACGTGCTGGAAAAAGCGCCGCAAGCCAGCGAACAAGACCGCGCCCTGATGCAGGAAGGCCTGGAAGCCGTTGCCTTGCTGCTGGCCCCGATCACCCCGCACATCAGCCATGAGCTGTGGCATCGCCTGGGTCACCAGGGTGCAGTGATCGACGCTGGCTGGCCGGCAGTCGACGAAAGTGCCCTGGTTCAGGACAGCATCGTGCTGGTCATTCAGGTCAACGGCAAACTGCGCGGGCAGATCGAAATGCCGGCCGGCGCCAGCCGTGAAGAGGTCGAAGCCGCTGCTCGCAGCAACGAGAACGTGCTGCGTTTCACCGAAGGCCTGAGCATCCGCAAGGTCATCGTGGTACCGGGCAAGCTGGTCAACATCGTCGCCAACTGACAGGAATACCGGCCCGCCTGAACAGCGGGCCGGTGCACAGAATCGGCCCACAAGGGAGCAACAAGATGATCAAACGCAATCTGCTGGTAATGGGCCTGGCTGTGATGCTCAGTGCCTGCGGTTTCCAGCTGCGTGGTACCGGCAACAGTGAGCTGAGCATCAAGGAACTGGACGTCAGCGCACGCAACGCCTATGGCGAAACCGTGACCCAACTGCGTCAGGCCCTGAAAAGCAGCGGCGTCAATGTTTACGCCGGCGCACCGTACAAACTGGTACTGACCAACGAAGCCGAGTCCCAGCGCGCAGCCACCTACTCCGGCTCCGGCAGCACTGCCGAGTATGAGCTGACTACCGTACTGAGCTACAGCATCAACGGCCTGAACAACACCAACCTGCTCAACGACAAGCTTGAAGTGCGCAAGGTCTATGTGTACGACGGCAACAACATCACCGGTGGCGACCAGGACGCGGCACAAACCCGCGAAGAAATGCGCCGCGACCTGGTGCAGAGCATGATGGTACGCCTGCAACTGCTGACCCCAAGCCAGCTCGACCAGTTGCAAGTGGAAGCCGACGCACGCGCCAAGGCTGAAGCCGAAGCCGTGGAAGCGGCCCGCCGCGCTCAAGACGAAACACCTCAGCAGTCGCCGCTGCAACTGCCGATCAACTGAGCCTGAACGGGGCACTTCGGTGCCCCGCCTGCGATCATGAAACTCGCCCCCGCCCAACTTAACAAGCACCTGCAAGGTAGCCTGGCGCCGGTCTACGTGATCAGTGGCGACGACCCACTGCTCTGTCAGGAAGCCGCCGACGCGGTACGTGCCGCCGCACGCCAGCAAGGCTTTGACGAGCGCCAGGTGTTCAGTGCCGATGCCAACTTCGACTGGGGCACCCTGCTCCAGGCCGGCGCCAGCCTTTCGTTGTTCGCCCAGCGGCGCCTGCTGGAACTGCGCCTGCCGTCCGGCAAACCGGGAGACAAAGGCGCTGCTGCGCTGATCGAGTACTGCTCACGCCCTGCTGAAGACACCTTGCTGCTGATCAGCTTGCCCAAACTCGACGGCAGTGCGCAGAAAACCAAGTGGGGCAAAGCCCTGGTCGAAGGGCAACAGGTCCAGTTCATACAGATCTGGCCCGTCGATGCCCAGCAACTGCCACAGTGGATCAATCAGCGCCTGACCCAGGCCGGGCTGTCTGCCCAACGCGACGCCGTCGACCTGATCGCGGCACGGGTTGAAGGCAACCTGCTGGCTGCGGCGCAGGAAATCGAAAAGCTCAAGCTGCTGGCCGAAGGCAATCAAATCACGGTCGAAACCGTGCAAGCGGCGGTTGCCGACAGTGCACGCTTCGATGTGTTCGGCCTGGTCGATGCCATCCTCAACGGCGAAGCCGCTCACGCCCTGCGCATGCTTGAAGGCCTGCGCGGCGAAGGGGTCGAGCCACCGGTGATTCTCTGGGCCCTGGCCCGTGAGTTGCGGGTACTGGCGGGCCTGGCCCAGCAATTCAGCCAGGGTGTACCGCTGGACAAGGCCTTCAGCCAAGCCAGGCCACCGGTCTGGGACAAACGCAAACCGCTGATGAGCAAGGCCCTGCAACGCCTGTCGGCGCAGCGCTGGAGCCAACTGCTGCAAGATGCGCAACGCATTGACGCGCAGATCAAAGGCCAGGCACAGGGCTCACCCTGGACCAGCCTGGCGCGCTTGTCGCTGTTGATGGCCGGGCAGCGGTTGCCATTGCCGGCAGAGTGATATCAATCGCGGGGCAAGCCCGCTCCCACAGGTGTTGACCAATCTCTGTGGGAGCGGGCTTGCCCCGCGAACTCTTCGCCCCTATATTGCGCCCAACGCCACCAAAGGAGCCCCTGCCATGAGCAAAAAGTCCCGGCCCAACAAGGCCAAATCCATCGTCGCCCAGCCCATGTTCCGCAGCCGCCAGGAACGCGCCGGCAAAGGCAAAGGCAGCTACCGCCGCGAAGCCTTCCAATCGAGAGATTGGGAGGCTTTTTACTTTTTGATCGCATAAAAGCAAGAAATCGACAGGCATGGTATGGTCGGCACCTGACCTGTAATACCTGGACCTGTGCATGCCCTTTTGTCTTTCCCATCGCTGGCAACCTCGCCAGCTGATTGCTGCCTCCAGCCTCATCCTGCTTGTCGCCTGCGCGGAAAAACCCACTGCCGCCGATGCGCTGCCGCTGGCCCCTGCCCAGCCAGCTCCGGTTGTGACCGTGCCAAACCCGGCTGTCGACACCAGCACTGAAATTCAACCGTTACAAACTTTTGCCCAGTGGCAAGCGGGCTTCCGTCAGCAAGCCCTGCAAGCGGGCATCAATGCCGGCACCTTTGACCGCGCATTCCTCGGCGTCACGCCCGACATGGACGTGATCAAAGCCGACCGTAGCCAGCCGGAATTCACCCGTCCGGTCTGGGAGTACCTTGACGGTGCCCTGTCGCCAGTACGCGTGCGCAACGGTAAAGCGCTGCTGGAAAAACACGCAGCCCTGTTGAGCCAGATCGAACAACGTTATGGCGTTGACCGCGATGTCCTGGTTTCGGTCTGGGGCATGGAAAGCAACTTCGGCCAGTTTCAGGGCAGCAAGTCGGTGATCCGTTCCCTGGCCACCCTCGCCTACGAAGGCCGGCGCCCGGCGTTCGCCCAGGCGCAACTGATCGCAGCCCTGCAGATCCTGCAAAACGGCGACATCCAGCCCGACGCCATGAAAGGTTCCTGGGCCGGAGCCATGGGCCAGACCCAGTTCATCCCCACCACCTACAACACCCACGCGGTGGACTTCGATGGTGACGGACGTCGCGACATCTGGAACAGTTCTGCCGATGCCCTGGCGTCCACCGCCCACTACCTGCAAAGCTCCGGCTGGAAGCGTGGTGAACCTTGGGGCTTTGAAGTGCAACTGGCACCGGGCTTCGATTACTGGCTGGCCGATGGCAGCCAACGCAAAACCGTGTCCGAGTGGATGCAGCTGGGCCTGAAACTGCCAGCTGGGGTGCGCCTGCCTGCGGGCAGTGAGCAATTGTCCGCTGCCCTGTTGCTACCGGCGGGCTACCGCGGGCCTGCATTCCTGGTGCTGGATAACTTCCGTGCCATTCTCAAGTACAACAACTCGTCGTCCTATGCGATGGCGGTAGGCCTGCTCAGCGAGCGCTTCTCGGGTTCGGGTTACATCGCCGGTAGTTGGCCGAAAGACGACCTGCCGCTGAGCCGCAGCGAGCGCGTGGAGTTGCAAACGCTGCTCAGCGCCAGGAACTTCGACGCCGGTGCCGCCGACGGCATTATCGGCGCCAACACCCGCAAAGCGATTCGCAACGCGCAGCAGTCACTGGGCTGGCCAGCCGATGGCTATCCGACCCATAAGCTGCTGGAGAGTCTGCGTCAGCGTTGAGCCCTTCGCGGGGCAAGCCCGCTCCCACACAACCGGTGGGAGCGGGCTTGCCCCGCGATGATGTTCAAACAAACAAATCCTGCCCCAGGCGCAAACTCTTGCGATCAGCATCCAGCTGCACCTGAGCCCCCAACGGCAAGGTAATGGTGGGATCGCAATGACCGCTGCGCCAACCCGCCAGCACCGGAATCTGCAGCGGCTCGAACGTTTCCCGCAGCAGCGGCGTCAGCCCTTCCAGCGTAAGCCCGGCGACATCGCCCACCAACACCCCACGCAACCCCTCGAACTTGCCAGCCAGGCGCAGTTGAGTCAGCAAGCGGTCGATGCGGTACAGCGGCTCGTTCACATCCTCGAAAAACAGGATGCCATCCTCGCAATGCAGTTCGGCCGGCGTGCTCAAGGTTGCGCACAGCATGGCCAGATTCCCGCCCAACAAACGCCCTGAGGCCGCGCCAGAGACGATTGTGCTCAATGGGTAGGCCTGTGGGTGCTCTATTACATCACCACACCTTAAACGCCCGTGAAGCAGGTCGAACAGTGACGAAAGGGTCGGTGCCTGTTTATTTGCCAGCAGTTCGGACTTGAGCATCGCACCATGGAAGGTCACGAAGCCGGCATGCCGGGCAATGGCGCCGTGCAACGCGGTGATGTCGCTGTAGCCGACCAGCGGCTTTGGGTTATTGCGCAACAGCTCGAAGTCCAGGCCCTCAAGCAGGCGCATGCTGCCGTAGCCACCACGCAGGCAAATGATCGCATCAACGTCGGTTGCAGCGAACGCTGCATGCAAGTCAGCCAGACGATGCTCATCGCTCCCGGCCAGATAGCCTTGCGCCTCGGTCACCCCCGGGTAGATCCGGCATTGATACCCACGCGCCTCAAACCACTCGATCGCCTTGAGCGTATCGAGCTGGGCCGGGCCAGCCGGTGCGATGATGGCGATACGCCCCGTGGCGGACAGCGCTTTTGGCAACATCGAACAACCTGAGTGCAGCTCAGGCCGATGATCGATAGGAAGATTCATCCAGACAGCTCCTTGTTCGGACTTGAGCATCAAACATAGCGCTGCTGACGCTCAAATTGCGTGCGGAAAAAATGCCGGAAACAAAAATGCCGATGCTGCTGGCAAGCAGGCATCGGCATTGATAACAGCCGGGATCAGAGCTTGATCTTGGCCTCGTGCGCCTGTTGGTCGGCATGGTACGAGGAACGTACCAGCGGGCCGGAGGCGACGTTCTTGAAGCCCATCTTGTAGCCTTCTTCGGCGAACCAGGCAAAGGTGTCCGGGTGCACGAAGCGCTGTACTGGCAAGTGGCTGCGCGATGGCTGCAGGTACTGGCCCAGCGTCAGCATGTCGATATTGTGCTCGCGCATGCGGTGCATCACTTCGATGACTTCTTCGTCGGTTTCGCCCAGGCCCAGCATCAAACCGGACTTGGTCGGTACGTGCGGCACCAGTTCCTTGAACTTCTGCAGCAGGGTCAGCGACCACTGGTAGTCGGAACCCGGACGCGCCGCTTTGTACAGGCGTGGCACGGTTTCCAAGTTGTGGTTGAACACGTCTGGCGGCGTCTCGGCGGTAATCGCCAGGGCAACGTCCATACGGCCACGGTAGTCAGGTACCAGGGTTTCCAGCTGGACACCCGGCGACAGCGCGCGGATTTCACGGATGCAGTCGGCAAAGTGCTGGGCACCGCCGTCGCGCAGGTCATCACGGTCTACCGAGGTGATCACCACGTACTTCAGGCGCAGGTCGGCAATGGCCACCGCCAGGTTCTTCGGCTCGTCGACATCCAGAGGCTTCGGACGGCCGTGACCAACGTCGCAGAACGGGCAACGACGGGTGCAGATGTCACCCATGATCATGAAGGTAGCAGTACCGCCGGAGAAGCACTCACCCAGGTTCGGGCAAGAAGCCTCTTCGCACACGCTGTGCAGCTTGTGTTTGCGCAGCAGTTGCTTGATACGGTCGACTTCCGGCGAAACCGGGATACGCACGCGAATCCAGTCAGGTTTCTTCGGCAGCTCGTCGGTAGGGATGATCTTTACCGGGATACGCGCGACTTTTTCCGCGCCACGCAGTTTGACACCCGCCTCGACCTTGGGCCGCGGCGCCGGTGTCACACTTTGCACTGGTTCTTGCACAACAGTAGTCATATTCAGAATATTCCGCCCGTAAGGGTCGTCTGCTCAGCATAGTCGAGGTGCTTGACCAGCTGCCCGCGCAGCCTTGCCCTTACCTCAGAGAGTTCGATCGAGCCTGCCTGGTCGCGCAGCTGGGTCATGGCCAGCCCCGCATACCCGCAGGGGTTAATCCGGCGGAATGGCGCAAGGTCCATGTCCACGTTCAAGGCAAGGCCATGGAAAGAACAGCCATTGCGAATCCGCAGGCCGAGGGAGGCGATCTTCGCCCCATCGACATAAACGCCCGGAGCGTCGGGCTTGGCCGACGCCTCAACGTTGTAACTGGCCAGCAACTCGATCAGGCAGCGTTCGATCCGGGAAACCAGATCACGCACGCCAAAGCCGAGGCGGCGAACATCCAACAACAAATAAGCCACCAACTGGCCAGGCCCGTGATAGGTCACCTGGCCGCCCCGGTCGGTCTGCACCACCGGAATATCACCGGGCACCAGCAGGTGCTCGGCCTTGCCCGCCTGGCCCTGGGTGAACACCGCCGGGTGCTCCACCAGCCAGACTTCGTCACCGGTTTCAGGGCCACGCTGGTCGGTAAACCGCTGCATGGCCTGGAGCACCGGCTCGTAAGGCAATAATCCCAGATCGCGAAAGCCGAGGCTTGCGGACATCACAGCACCATTTTCACGATGCCGGTAGCACGCAGGGCGCTGTTGATGTTGTGCAGTTGCTCTTCGCCGGTAGCGACGATGTGCAGTTGTACGGTGGTGTACTTGCCTTCCTTGCTCTGGCGCTCGGCCAGGGTCTTGAGATCGACTTCAGCGTATTTCTTGAGGATCTCGATCACCGTGTCTTTGAAATTGACCACGGTGTCACCGATTACCTTGATCGGGTAGTCAGCGCAGGGGAATTCGATTTTGTGCGATTTGTCAGCTTCGGTCATGGCAGTAACGGCCTCGTAAGCCGTGGCAACAACAACGCCCCCGCATGCGTTAGCGGGGGCGTGGCAGGTCACGATATCAGTTGAACAGCCCGTAGAAGAATAGACGAATGCTATCCCACACCCGGCCGAAGAAACCAGCTTCCTCAACAGCGTCCAGCGCGATCAGATCAGCGCTGTGAACAACGTTGTCATCCAGTTTGACTTCCACTTTACCGATCACGTCACCTTTGGCGATTGGCGCGGTCAGTTGTGGGTTCATGGTCATGCTTGCAGCCAGTTTCTTCAATTGGCCTTTAGGCAAAGTCATGGTCAGGTCTTGAGCCAGACCGGCCTTGACCTGATTGGATGCGCCTTTCCAGACTTGCGCCTGAGCCAGCTCGGTGCCCTTCTGGTAGAAGGTCTGGGTTTCGAAGAAACGGAAACCGTAGGTCAGCAGCTTCTGGGTTTCGGCGGCACGGGCCTGCTCGCTGTTGGTGCCGAAGACCACGGCAATCAGACGCATGCCATCACGGACAGCCGAAGACACCATGCAGTAGCCGGCTTCGTCGGTGTGGCCGGTTTTCAGACCGTCGACGGTCTTGTCGCGCCACAGCAGCAGGTTGCGGTTAGGCTGCTTGATGTTGTTCCAGAAGAACTCTTTCTGCGAGTAGATCGCATAGTGAGCCGGGTCTTCGTGGATGATCGCACGGGCCAGCACGGCCATGTCGTGAGCCGACGAGTAATGCTCCGGGTGCGGCAAGCCAGTCGGGTTCATGAAGTGACTGTTGGTCATGCCCAGATCGGTAGCAGTCTTGTTCATCATGTCGGCGAACGCGTCTTCGCTGCCGGCAATGTGCTCGGCCAGGGCGACACTGGCGTCGTTACCCGACTGAATGATGATGCCGTGCAGCAGGTCGCTGACGCTGACCTGGGTGCCGACCTTGATGAACATCCGCGAACCACCGGTGCGCCAGGCGTTTTCGCTGACGGTGACAGGGTCGTTCTCGCCGATCTGCCCGCGACGGATATCCAGGGTCGCAATATAGGCGGTCATCAGCTTGGTCAGGCTGGCCGGCGGCAAACGCTCGTCACCATTGTTCTCGACCAGGACATTACCGCTGGAGGCTTCCATGAGCACGTAGGACTTGGCTGCCAGTTGTGGCGGCGACGGCATCATCTGCTCTGCCGCGAAAGCGGCAGGGGTGATCATCAGCGGAACAAGCAGGCAAAGGCGTTTGGCAAAGGTGGTGATGTTCATCCGTCTCTCGAAATGGCTAATGGGCTCATGCCCTTATGGGCAAAACGTATTCAGGCACTGGGCCTTGCGAGCAAAACCGCCATTGTACATGGCTGTTCTGCCCGCTTGCATGACAAACCGACCAGTCCCCCCGATCAGTCTGCCGTGACGACTTTCGGCTGGCCAAGATTGGCCAGCCGCACACTGTCCTGCATCTGCTGGGCTTCGCCCTGGCTGTTGATCGGCCCCATGCGCACCCGGTGCAGAGTCTGCTGGTTGCGTACCACCGAACTGATGAAGACCGGCGCACTGACCATACCGCTGAGCTTGGAGCGCAACAACTCGGCGGCGTCCGGGTTGGCAAAAGCGCCGACCTGCAAGTAAAGACCATTGGCGGCCTGGGCACGGTTGCTGGCGACCTGCACTGGCACAACGGCGGCTGCATGCTGTTGCGCCGGAGGCGTCCATTGCTCGACCGCGCCGGTGCTAGGCGTAAATGCCTGGGTCTGGGCGACCTGCGGCTGGTTCAGCATCATCGGCGCCGGTTGGCCACGCTGGGCCCACCACTGTTGCGGGTCGATGCCCTCGACGCGCACGCGCGCGGTGCCGGTTTCGGCGTAACCGAGCTTTTTCGCGGCGGCGTAGGACAAGTCGATGATGCGGTCCGAATAGAACGGCCCGCGGTCGTTGACCCGCAAGATGACGCTGCGCTGGTTGTCGAGGTTGGTGACCTTGACGTAGGCCGGCAGCGGCAGGGTCTTGTGCGCGGCACTCATGCCGTACAGGTCATAAACCTCGCCGTTGGCAGTGTTCTGGCCGTGAAACTTGGTGCCGTACCACGATGCCGTACCTTCGGCGCGGTAATTGCGCGACTCCTGGATCGGGAAGTAGGTTTTGCCCAGTACGGTGTAAGGGTTGGCCTTGTAGTTGCCGGTATGCACCGTTGGCGTGGCGTCCGGGATCTTCGAGACATCCACGTCCCACCACGGCGCGCCGTCTTTGTGCGCGCGGTTGATGTCCAGGCCCGGCTTGGCCCGCACCACGTTGGTGCTTTGCTGCGCGGGCTTGCTCGACGAGCAACTGGCCAGCATCAGGCCCAGGGCCGCGCAACCGATCAGCTTCAGAGATGTATCAGAAAACAATACGCGCATTACTTGGCGCCCCGTGCTTGAACCAGCAGGTCCGATAGCTGATGTACCGCCATCGCGTACATCACGCTGCGGTTGTAGCGAGTGATCGCGTAGAAGTTTTTCAGGCCCAGCCAGTATTCGGGGCCGTTGTCGCCTTCAAGCCGGAAAGCGGTGACCGGCAGATCATCGCGCAACGCATCATGACTTGACCAGCCCAGTGCCCGCAACTCTGCGACCGTCTTGACGGCCTCGATCCCCGGGCTGATGCCTTCATCGACACGCGTACCGCTGACCGTGGCGCGGCTGACCACAGGCTCGCCGCCGACCCAGCCGTGGCGTTTGAAGTAGCTGGCAACACTGCCGATCGCATCGTCGGGGTTGTTCCAGATATTGATGTGGCCGTCGCCGTCAAAGTCCACAGCGTACGCACGAAAGCTGCTCGGCATGAACTGCGGCAAGCCCATGGCACCGGCGTACGAGCCTTTGAGGGTCAGCGGGTCGACCTGCTCTTCACGGGCCAGCAGCAGGTACTCACGCAATTCCTTGCGGAAGAATTCGGCGCGCGGCGGATAGTCGAAGCCCAGCGTGGACAGCGCATCGATCACCCGGTAGTTACCGGTATTGCGGCCGAAAAAGGTTTCCACGCCGATGATCGAGACGATCACTTGGGCCGGAACGCCGTATTCCTGCTCAGCACGGGCCAGCACCGCCTCGTGCTGGCGCCAAAAGTCCACGCCACGGGCAACCCGGGCGTCAGTCAGGAACATCGGGCGGTAATCTTTCCAGGGTTTGACCCGCTCCGCCGGACGCGAAATCGCGTCGAGAATGGACTGCTTGCGCTGTACGTCGCGAAACACTTCGATCAATTGTTCGTCGGCAAAGCCGTAGTCACGGCTCATTTCGCCAACGAATTCGGCCACCTGAGGCGAGCCGTCGTAATCCCCGGCCGTTGCTTGCTGGCTGCCACCGAGCAGGCCCAACAGGCCAACCCAAGGCGCACAACGAGCAGCCCAGCCACGCATTGCTTGCATGTAATTCTTCACCTTATTCAAACCTGCGCAATCCATTTGCGATGCGTATGGATCGACATTAAAACTCCAAACGCTGACAGCAGCGTCACCAACGAAGTTCCGCCATAACTAATGAAGGGCAGCGGCACACCCACAACGGGCAGCAAGCCGCTGACCATACCGATGTTGACGAACACATACACAAAGAAGGTCATGGTCAAGCTACCCGCCAGCAGCTTGCCGTAGAGCGTCTGCGCCTGGGCGGTAATCACCAGGCCGCGGCCGATCAGCAACAAATAGATCAGCAGCAATGCACAAATACCCACCAGGCCGAACTCTTCACCGAGTACGGCAATGATGAAGTCGGTGTGACTTTCCGGCAGGAAGTCCAGGTGTGACTGGGTACCGAGCAGCCAGCCTTTGCCAAACACGCCACCGGAGCCGATGGCCGCCTTGGACTGAATGATGTTCCAGCCCGTACCCAGCGGATCGCTTTCCGGGTCGAGGAAGGTCAGTACCCGTTGCTTCTGGTAGTCGTGCATGACGAAGAACCACATGGCAATCGCCACCGGCACCGCAGCGGCGAGCACGCTGAGGATCCAGCGCCAACGCAGGCCACCCATGAACAGCACGAATGCGCCGGAAGCAAGAATCAGCAGCGCTGTACCGAGGTCAGGCTGGCGCACAATCAGGATGAACGGCACGCCGATCATGATCAGGCTGATCATCACATGCTTGAGGTGCGGCGGCAGTGAGCGCTTGGCCAGGTACCAGGCGATGGTGGCCGGCATGATGATTTTCATGAATTCCGAAGGCTGGAAGCGAATCACCCCGGGAATGTTGATCCAGCGCGTGGCGCCCATGGCGTTGTGGCCCATGACATCGACCACCACCAGCAGGACCACCCCGCAGACGTAAGCCAGAGGCACCCAGCGCGCCATGAAACGCGGCTCCAGCTGGGCGATAACGACCATCGCCACCAGGCCGATACCAAAGGAGCTGGCCTGTTTGAGCAGCAGGTCCCAGTTCTTGCCACTGGCCGAGTACAGAACGAACAGACTGCCGGCCGCCAGGGTCAGCAACAGGATCAGCAACGGGCCATCGATATGTATGCGTTGCAAGAAGCTGGCGCGGCGGCGCATCACATCCTCACTGGAGAGCATGCGATCGAAATTACTCATCACGGGGCCGATTCCTGAGCAATGGACGGGTTGGCGAATTCAGGTTTCAGACGGCCGTCAGGACCAAGCAGCCAGGCATCCATGACCTGACGCACCACAGGCGCGGCAACGCCGGAACCGGACTCGCCGTTCTCGACCATCACCGACACCACGATCTTGGGGTTATCTGCCGGCGCGAAGCCCACGAACAAGGCGTGGTCGCGGTGGCGTTCCTGCAGCTTGTTGCGGTCGTACTTCTCACCCTGCTTGATCGCAACCACCTGGGCGGTACCACTCTTGCCGGCAATCCGATATTGCGCACCAATCGAGGCTTTGCGTGCAGTACCGCGGGCGCCATGCATCACCTGCTCCATGCCGTGGGTGACCTTGTTCCAGTCGGACTTGTCACGCAAGATGATGTCGTCGATCGGGTTCTCATCCACCGGCGGCTGGCCTTCGATGGTCTTGGCCAGGTGCGGACGGTTCCACTTGCCCTTGTTGGCAATCAGCGCCGTGGCCTGGGCCAACTGCAAAGGCGTGGCCTGCATGTAGCCCTGGCCGATACCGAGAATCAGGGTTTCGCCCGGGAACCAGGCCTGACGGCGGGTTGCACGTTTCCATTCACGCGACGGCATCAGGCCTGGCGACTCTTCGAACATGTCCAAAGAGACCTTCTGACCGATACCAAAGCGATTCATGTAACTGGACAGGCGATCGATGCCCATCTTGTGTGCAAGGTCGTAGAAGTACGTGTCGTTGGAACGCATGATCGCCGTGTCGAGGTCGACCCAGCCGTCACCGGTGCGGTTCCAGTTACGGTACTTGTGATCGTAATTGGGCAGTTGATAGTAACCAGGGTCGAACACCCGGCTCGATGCCGTCACCACGCCACTGTCCAGACCGGCAATTGCTACCGCCGGTTTGATCGTCGAGCCAGGCGGATACAAGCCGCGCAGCACCCGGTTGAACAGCGGCCGGTCAATCGAATCACGCAGCTCGGCGTAGGCCTTGAAGCTGATACCGGTGACGAACAGGTTAGGGTCGAAACTTGGCTGGCTGACCATGGCCAACACTTCGCCGGTGTTCGGATCGAGCGCGACAATCGCGCCACGACGCCCGGCCAGCGCGGCCTCGGCGGCTTCCTGCAGCTTGATGTCGAGACTCAGGACAATGTCCTTGCCAGGAATCGGGTCGGTGCGTTTGAGCACCCGCAGTACCCGGCCGCGGGCGTTGGTCTCGACCTCTTCATAGCCCACCTGGCCATGCAGTTCAGGCTCATAGAAGCGCTCGATACCGGTCTTGCCGATGTGGTGGGTACCGCTGTAATTGACCGGATCGAGGGTCTTGAGCTCTTTCTCGTTGATCCGCCCCACGTAGCCGACCGAATGCGCGAAGTGCGCGCCCTGCGGATAGTGGCGCACCAACTGGGCGACCACTTCAACACCGGGCAGGCGGAACTGGTTCACCGCAATCCGGGCGATCTGCTCTTCGGTCAGCTCGAATAGAATCGGTACCGGCTCGAACGGCCGCCGCCCCTGACGCATGCGCTTCTCGAACAGCGTGCGGTCGTCCGGGGTCAGCTCCAGCACCTCGACAATCACGTCGAGCACCTGCTGCCAGTCGCCGGAACGCTCCCGGGTCATGCTCAAGCTGAAGCTGGGCCGGTTATCGGCGATGATCACGCCATTACGGTCGAAAATCAGCCCGCGGGTCGGTGGAATCGGTTGCACGTGCACCCGATTGTTTTCCGACAGGGTCGAGTGATAGTCGTACTGGATCACCTGCAGGTAATACAGGCGAGCGATCAGCACGCAGATCAGCAGGACGATCGCCACGGCACCGACCACGACGCGACTGCGCACCAAACGGGCGTCTTTCTCGTGATCCTTGAGACGAATCGGCTGCGTCATTGAAAGGCTTACAGGTTCATTTGTGGTAAGGGTGCCCGGACAATACCGTCCAGGCGCGGTACAGCTGTTCGCCGATCAGTATCCTTACCAATGGGTGCGGCAGGGTCAGCGGCGACAGCGACCAGCGCTGTTCGGCGCGCGCGCAGACTTCCGGCGCCAGCCCTTCCGGGCCACCGACCATGAAGTTCACGGTACGCGAATCCAGGCGCCAGCGGTCCAGCTCAACAGCCAGTTGCTCGGTGCTCCAGGGCTTGCCATGGACCTCCAGGGTGACAATCCGTTCCCCTGGCTGGACCTTGGCGAGCATGGCTTCACCCTCCTGACGAATCAGGCGGGCGACATCGGCATTCTTGCCCCGGGTATTGAGCGGAATTTCCACCAGCTCCAGCGACAGCTCCGAGGGCAGACGCTTGGCATATTCATGCCAGCCATCCTCGACCCACTTGGGCATGCGCGAGCCGACCGCGATCAGACGCAGACGCACAAGCCTTCCTTATTCCCGGTCTTTGAGATTGTCGGAATAGGCGTGGGTGTTTTCCGGGCTGTGGTGCTTGCCATCGGCGGCACGGCTCTGCTCGGCACCGAGCCACAGACGCTCGAGGTCGTAGAACTGACGGGCAGCAGCGGTCATCATGTGAACGATGACGTCGTTGAGGTCGAGCAGCACCCAATCGCTCTCGCCCTTGCCTTCTTCGCCCAGTGGCTGCGCGCCCTTGGCCTTGACGGCTTCACGGACCTTTTCCAGCATCGCGTTGATCTGGCGGTTGGAGGTACCGGTGGCGATGATCATGTAGTCGGTCAGGCTGTGCTTGTCACGCACGTCGATGACCTGGATGTCCTGGGCCTTGACGTCTGCCAGGGCGGCCTTGGTCAGTTCGACCAGTTCTTCGCCACTGATGGCACTGATTTTTTGCTTGGTCATATAAAACTCATTCAACTCAATAGTATGAGGCGCTTCACAGCACCTTCAGTTCGGCGCACGGTACAGGTTGTGCGCATCGATGTAGGCCAGTACTGCGTCCGGCACCAGAAACCGCACCGACTTGCCGCTGGCCAGCAGCTGTCGGATCTGCGTGGCTGACACCGCAAGCGGCGTCTGCCAGACGAATGCAATATGTCCCGCCGGCCCAACCAGGGCCTGCGGATCACTGACTGAGCGTGCGGCCAACAGGTTGCGCAGGGCATCCGGTGGCTCGACGTCGGCATCCGGGCGTTGCAGCACCAGGATGTGACAGTGTTGCAGCAATTCTTCCCAACGGTGCCAACTGGGCAGGCCGCAGAACGCGTCCCAGCCCAGCAGCAGAAACAGTTGATCAGCGGCGGCCATTTCGGCGCGCATCAGCTCAAGTGTTTCAATGGTATACGACGGCGTGTCACGTTCCAGCTCACGCGCATCCACCGACAGGTTCGGCACACCTTCAACGGCGCAACGGACCATCGCCAGACGGTCCTGTGCCGACACCTGCGGCGTGTCCCGGTGTGGCGGGCGGGCGTTGGGCATCAGCCGCAGCTCGTCCAGCGCCAGCACTTCGGCCACCTCCAGCGCGCTGCGCAGGTGACCGATGTGAACCGGGTCGAATGTCCCGCCGAGCACGCCGATGCGCCGGCCGGGCGTCATCGTCATGACTGTAGCGAGCGGTTTGCGCTCAGCCAAGTCAGAGCGACTCCTGACCACGCAGTTGACCGTCGCCGATCACTACGTATTTTTCGCAGGTCAGGCCTTCCAGACCGACCGGGCCGCGGGCGTGCAGCTTGTCGGTGGAAATACCGATTTCCGCCCCCAGGCCATACTCGAAACCGTCGGCAAAGCAGGTTGGCGTGTTGATCATCACCGAGGATGAATCGACCTCAGCCGTGAAGCGCCGGGCCTGGCCCTGGTGTTCGGTGACGATGGAATCGGTGTGGTGCGAGCCGTAATGGTTGATGTGCTCGATCGCCTGATCCAGACCATCGACCACGCGGATCGACAAAATCGCCGCCAGGTACTCGGTGTTCCAGTCTTCTTCACTGGCCGGCAGCGCATCGATGATCGCACGGGTACGCTCGCAACCGCGAAGTTCGACGCCTTTTTCCCGAAATTGACCGGCCATTTCCGGCAGGAAGTCTGCAGCTACCGATTGATCGACCAGCAGGGTTTCCATCGCCCCGCAGATGCCATAGCGGTAGGTCTTGGCATTGAAGGCAATACGCCGCGCCTTGTCCAGCTCGGCATGCTCGGCCACATACACGTGACAGATACCGTCGAGGTGCTTGATCACCGGGACCCGCGCATCACGACTGATACGCTCGATCAGGCCTTTGCCGCCACGCGGCACGATCACATCGACATACTCCGGCATGCTGATCAACGCACCGACCGCCTCGCGATCCGTGGTTTCGACCACCTGAACCACCGCTGCTGGCAACCCGGCTTCAGCCAGACCGCGCTGGATGCACTCGGCGATGGCGCGGTTGGAGTGAATGGCCTCCGAGCCGCCGCGCAGAATTGTGGCATTGCCCGACTTCAGACACAGGCTGGCCGCATCGATGGTCACGTTCGGGCGCGACTCGTAGATGATGCCGATGACGCCCAGCGGAACACGCATCTTGCCGACCTGAATACCCGATGGCCGGTAGCTCATGTCACGAATGGCACCGACCGGATCGGGCAGGCTGGCCACTTGCCGCAGGCCGACGATCATGCTGTCGATACGTGCAGGAGTCAGCGCCAGGCGCTCGAGCATGGCCGGTTCCAGACCATTGGCGCGGCCGGCGGCCAGGTCCAGCTCGTTGGCGGCAGTCAGCTCGGCACGGGCAGCGTCCAGAGCATTGGCGGCAGCCTGCAGCGCGCGGTTTTTCTGCGCGGTGCTGGCACAGGCGATAACGCGGGCAGCCTCACGGGCGGCGCGACCCAAGCGGGTCATATAGTCAAGAACAGACTCAGTCATGGGCTCAGTGTCTTGGCGAAGGGGAAATCGGCTGATTATAACTGTCGCGCCGCCCCGCGCCCAGCGGTGACAGGCGGATGGTCAAAAACAGTTTCAATTCCCCGTAGGAGCGGGCTTGCCCCGCGATACGATGTGACAAACAAATCGCTATCGCGGGGCAAGCCCGCTCCTACAGGTTCGGTTAAGGTAGAAATTGCTATTATCGCCGCCCGTCCACCACGAATCCGTGCGCATGCCCGACTCAGCCCCCTGCCCGACCCAAGCGCTAGCCGACTGTTTCTTCGACCGTGATGCGCAGGAACTGGCCAAGGCGCTGCTGGGCAAGATCATCCGCCACCGCCAGGGCCCCTACTGGCTGGCAGCACGCATTATCGAGACCGAGGCCTACTACCTGAGCGACAAAGGCAGCCACGCCTCGCTGGGCTACACCGAAAAACGCAAGGCGCTGTTTCTCAATGGCGGACACATCTACATGTACTACGCACGCGGCGGCGACTCGCTGAACTTCAGTGCCCACGGCCCCGGCAATGCGGTGCTGATCAAATCTGCCGTTGCCTTCGTTGACGCCATCTCCGACGCCAACAGCCTGGCCCAGATGCAACTGAACAACCCCGCCGCCAATGGCCAATTGCGCGATAGCCAACGCCTCTGCTCCGGCCAGACGCTACTGTGCAAGGCGCTGGGCCTGAAAGTGCCGCACTGGGATGCCAAACGCTTCGACCCTGAGCGGTTGTTCGTGGAAGACTGCGGTATTAACGTGAAACACATTATTCAGACCACTCGTCTAGGCATCCCCGCAGGCCGCGACGAACATCTGCCCTATCGTTTTGTCGACGCCGAATTTGCCCACCTCTGCACACGGAACCCGTTGCGTCGTGGCCAAGTCGAAGGCCGCGACTATTTTTTACTGACACAAGGAAACTGACACGATGGGCCAATGGCTCGACAGCCTGACTGGTTGGCTTGGCGCCAACCCGCAATGGCTAGGCTTGGCAATATTTCTGGTGGCCTGCGTGGAATGCCTGGCCATCGCCGGGATTATCGTGCCGGGCACGGTTCTGCTGTTTGCCGTCGCCGTGCTGGCCGGCAGCGGCGCCCTGTCGCTGGGCGAAACCCTGCTGCTGGGTTTTTTCGGTGGCCTGCTGGGTGATGCGATCTCTTACACCCTGGGGCGCAAGTTCCATCAAAACATCCGCCGCTTGCCAATATTGCGCCATCACCCGGAATGGATCGGCGGCGCCGAAACCTATTTCCAACGCTATGGCATCGCCAGCCTGCTGGTAGGCCGTTTCATCGGGCCACTGCGGCCGATGCTGCCGATGGTCGCCGGCATGTTCGACATGCCTCTGCCACGCTTTATCGCCGTCAGCCTGGTCGCCGGTGCGGGGTGGTCGGTGGCGTACCTGTTGCCCGGCTGGGCTACCGGCGCCGCCATGCGCTTGCCATTACCCGAAGGCTTCTGGCTGGATGCCGGGCTGATCGCTGCAGGCCTGGCGTTGCTGGTGGGCGTCAGTATCAATTGCAGCCTGCGCAGCATGCGTCGCGGCACCCGGGTAATTGCCGGGCTCAGCCTACTGGCGCTGACCGCACTGTTCGTTGGCTGGCCGTATCTGCATGAGTTCGATCAAGGCTTGATGACCCTGATCCAGGAACATCGCAGCAACGTCATCGATGGCAGCGTGGTATTGATCACGCGCATGGGCGACTTTCGCACCCAGTTTTTCCTCGGCGGCCTGCTGACCGCGCTGTTGCTGCTGGCACGCCAGTGGCGCCCTGCGCTGTTTGCCGGTACCACCCTGATCGGCACCGCGCTGGCAAATGGTGGCCTGAAATGGCTGTTCGCCCGCGCCCGCCCGGAAGTCCTGACCGACCCGCTCACCACCTACAGCATGCCCAGTGGCCACAGTTCGGCAGCCTTCGCCTTCTTCCTGGTGTTGGCGGTACTGGCCGGGCGCGGCCAACCGGCACGTATGCGCCTGACCTGGATCATGCTCGGCTGTTTGCCGGCGCTGGCCATTGCCCTGTCGCGGGTTTATCTGGGCGCACACTGGCCAACCGACATTCTGGCCGGGGCCATGCTCGCCTGCTGCATCTGCGCCACCAGTCTGACCCTGATCCAGCACCGCGAACCGCTTACCGCCCTGCCGTTGAAGGTCTGGTGGTTGATTCTGCCGGCGTGCGTCGCCCTGCTGGCGTTCTTCAGCCTGCACTCGCTGCCGCATGCGCTGCTGCGTTATCAGTATTGAGGGCTCAGGCGAACAGCTCGCCTTGCAGACGATCAAGCAGTGCCTGAATTGCATTCAGGCGCTGCTGAGCGGAGTCGATGGCCAGCAGGTCGAGCTTGTCTTCTTCGACGAACGGCAGCAGGTAGGCTAACTGGTTGGCCAACGCCTGCTGGCCAAGCACCTCAGTCGGCATGCTCAATGCCGCGACCATGGGGTGCTCACCCAGTGCGGTGAGCAGGGCCAGCAGATCGTCATCCTGCTCGCTCAATGGCGTGTCCGGGCGTTCCTGTAACCACTGCACGTCGGCCAGCAACAGCTGATCTTTCTGCACCTGGGCGCTCTGCACCCGGAACCGCCGGGTACCCTCGACCCGAATGCCCAGCAGGCCATTGTCCTGCTGCTGGAAATCGCGAATCACCGCTTCACAGCCGATCGAGGCATAGCCTTCAGGCGCCTTGCCGACCTGCTCGCCTTCCAGAATGCAAACCACACCAAAGCCGCCGCCCTGCTTCATGCAGCGGCCGATCATGTCCAGGTAGCGCGCCTCAAAGATCTGCAGATCAAGGAAGCACCCTGGAAACAGCACGGTATTGAGTGGAAACAGCGGTAACGTCATTGCAATTCCTCACGCAACCAGGCTGACCGCCAGCGGCAGGAACACCGCGGTAGCCACCCCCATCAAGCTCATCGCCAGGGCCGCAAAAGCCCCACATTCATCACTTTCCTGCAGCGCCACCGAAGTGCCCACTGCGTGCGCGGTCACGCCAAGGGCCATGCCCCGCGCTTCCGGGCTGTGTACACCGCAACGCGACAGCAGCTGCGGACCAAAGATCGCGCCGATGACGCCGGTAATCAGCACAAACACCGCTGCCAATGCGGCCACACCACCGATCTGCTCGGCCACCAGCATGGCGATAGGCGAGGTCACCGACTTGGGGGCCATGGTCATCAGAATCATATGCTCGGCACCAAACCACCAGCCCAGCAACACGCAAGCACCGGTTGCCACGACCCCTCCGATTACCAGCGTAGTAAAGGTCGGCCAGAACAGCTGGCGAATGCGCCGCAGATTGAGATAAAGCGGAACGGCCAGCGCCACCGTCGCAGGTCCGAGCAGAATGCTCATGATCTCGGTGCTTTTGCGGTACTCGTTGTAAGTCAGGCCACAAGTGAGCAGTACGCCAATGACTACAAGCATCGACACCAGCACCGGCTGCAGAAAGATCCAGCGCGTCTTTTCGTAGGCCGCCAGCACCAGCTGGTAGGCGCCCAGGGTAATGCCGATGCCGAACAAGGGATGGTGAATCACCGCGTTCAGCGCGCCGTTCCAGTCCAGGCTCATGGCTGCTCCTCACGCTTGCTCTGGCGGGCGATGAGCTTTTGCATGAGCACACCGACAAAGGCCATGGTCACCAACGCCGAGATCACCAGCGCGCCGACAATGGCCCAGAAATCTGCGGCAATATCGGCGGCGTACACCATCACCCCCACCGCTGGCGGCACCAGCAGCAACGGCAGGTAGCGCAACAGGCTATTGGCCGCTTCGCTCAGCGGTGCGCCGACTTCGCCGCGCAGCATCAGAAACACCAACAGCAGCAGAAGGCCAATGATCGGCCCCGGCAAGATGGGTACAAATAAATGATTAATCGCCGTCCCAAGCAATTGAAACAACACCAGCCAGGTCAAACCACGCAACAGCATAACTTTCTCCTTCGGGCCTGGCGGCCATTATAAGCATGCTAACGACCGCGCTATAAGCTGATATTCGCCGAAAACATAGCGACTTGACCGCTTTGGGAAGGCGTGATGATCTTAGCCTTTCGATTCTGCCGCCCCCATAAGAAAACCAAAGCAATCTGGAGAGTCACGATGCCTCAAGTACCTGTTGCAGAGCTTTCGCAGTACGTTGGTAAGGAACTTGGACGTTCCGAATGGCTGACCATCGATCAAGACCGCATCAACCTGTTTGCTGAAGCCACTGGCGACTTTCAGTTCATTCATGTCGATCCGGCCAAGGCGGCAAAAACGCCATTTGGCAGCACTATCGCTCACGGTTTTCTCACCCTGTCGCTGATCCCCAAGCTGATGGAAGACATCGTCGTGCTGCCTGAAGGCGTGAAGATGGTGGTTAACTACGGCCTCGACAGCGTGCGCTTCATCCAGCCGGTCAAAGTCAACAGCCAGGTTCGACTCAAAGTCGATATGGCCGAAGTGTCTGAGAAAAAGCCTGGTCAATGGCTGATCAAGCTCACCGCAACCCTGGAAATCGAAGGCCAGGAAAAGCCCGCTTACATTGCCGAGCCGCTGACCCTCTGCTTCGTCTGAACCCCGCCCTACACTGAAACAGCCCCTGTGGCTGTTTCAGCCTGCGCATTGTGCGGCATACTCGGGGCCTTACCCGTCCGGACCCCGTCATGCGCCCACTTGTTCCGCTTGCCCTGACCTTGCTACTCACCGCCTGCGGTGAAGGTGAACCACTGTCGCCACCTGACGCGCGCCTGCCCGATGGCGGTCGTTTCCGTGGGCAAGTCGTGGATGGCCTGCTGCAAGGTGAAGGCCGCATCGACTACCCCAATGGCAGCTGGTATGCCGGCAACTTTCAGGCCGGTCAATGGCACGGCCAGGGTGAATGGCATGGCAGCAATGGCGAGGTCTACCGTGGCCAGTTCCAACAGGGGCTGTTTCACGGGCAAGGCACCCTGAAAACACCGGGCAGCAGCTACAGCGGCGGCTTCAAATCTGGACGGCGCGATGGCGAGGGCACCCTCAAAGAGAGCGGCCTGCTGTACCGAGGCCAGTTCAAAGACGACCAATACAGCGGTGCCGGGCATCTGGAACTGGCCGATGGCAGCCAGTATCAAGGTCTGTTCGCCCGCGGCAAGCCCAATGGCGAAGGCATTCGCAGTGACGCCAGCGGCAACCAGTTCAGCGGTCGCTTCGTCAATGGCCAGCTCGAAGGCAGCGGCACCTTCAACAGCGCTGAGGGCGACCAGTACATCGGCGCTTTTCGTGACAACCGCCTGGAAGGCCGCGGCCGCTACGAAAGCGCCGAGGGCGATGTGTGGATTGGTCAGTTCAAGGACGGCACGCTCAACGGCAAAGGTGAACTGATCGCCGCCGATGGCAGCCACTACAAGGGCAACTTCGAGGATTGGCACTTTTCCGGCAAGGGCCGCCTGCAATTGGCCGACGGCAGCCTGTATGTCGGCGGATTCGACAACGATACCTATCACGGTCAAGGCCACCTGACCTCTAGCGATGGCAGCAGCCAGAGTGGTTACTGGGTCAATGGTCAGCGTGTGCGCGACGAGTACGGTCGGCTACTGCCCGACCCGCTGGAGCTGGCGCTGCTCAACCAGGGCACTCTACTGGAGCACTCCCTGGCCAAGGTCGCGCCATCGACACCCGAGATCGAACTGTACAGCCTGGTGTTGGCGGGTGACGGCAAGCAAAGCGTATTCATGCGCGAAGCCGAGTATGTCAGCGCCCTGCTCAAAAGCCGCTTTGGCGCCGTAGGGCAGATCAATCTGATCAACCACCGTGACCACCTCGACGACCGGCCGCTGGCCACCCGCGAGAACCTCGCGCGCGCCGCACGCACCCTGGCCGAACGCAGCGGCCCGGAAGACCTGCTGTTCATCTACCTGACCAGCCATGGCAGCGCGGAACACGAACTGGTGCTGGACCTGCCGCGCCTGCAACTGGCCGACCTGCCCGCCGAAGCGCTGGCCAGTGC
Source organism: Pseudomonas sp. NUPR-001 (assembly GCF_052147955.1). NCBI lineage: Bacteria > Pseudomonadati > Pseudomonadota > Gammaproteobacteria > Pseudomonadales > Pseudomonadaceae > Pseudomonas > Pseudomonas sp. NUPR-001. The sequence continues at coordinate 719,978 of NZ_CP197353.1, read as the reverse complement.
TTTGGCGCCATTAAAAGATCGCAACAAAGTCATCGTCATCTCGGCGTGCTATTCCGGCGGTTTCATCGATGCCCTCAAAGACAACAAGACCCTGATCATGACCGCCGCACGCGCCGACCGCGTGTCGTTTGGCTGCTCGGAAGAAGCCGACTTCACCTATTTTGGTGATGCCTTGTTCGCCCAGGCACTGAACCAGACCGACGATTTGCGTCAGGCATTTGACTTGGCCAACACCCTGGTTGCCGAGCGGGAGGCGGTGGAAGGTTTCGAAGCGTCCGAGCCGCAGATATGGGCCCCAGGCGAGGTCTTGTCGCGCTGGCAGCAACTGCGCCAACAGCAGGCGCGTAAAGCCCTGCAGAGCAGTGCGCCAAACGAGGCAGGACATGCAAAAAATGCCAGCAACCACTAAGCTTGAGTGTATCAAGGGAGAGACATCATGTACTTGACGCCTCAACACATCCTGCTTGCTGGAGCCACCGGTCTTACCGGTGAACATCTACTTGACCGGCTGCTCAACGAGCCGACCGTCAGCCGTGTACTGGCGCCAACGCGTCGGCCACTGGCGGAACACCCGCACCTGGAAAACCCGGTGGGCGACCCTGCGCTGTTCTTGCCGCAGTTGGGCGGTCGCGTCGATATCGCCTTCTGCTGCCTGGGTACCACCATCAAACAGGCAGGTTCTGAACCGGCGTTCCGGGCCGTTGACCTGGACATGGTGGTGGCCTTCGGCAAACGCGCGCGGGAGATGGGTGCGCGTCACCTGATTGTCATCAGTGCCTTGGGCGCCGATCCAAAATCACCGATCTTCTACAACCGGGTCAAAGGTGAGATGGAAGAAGCGCTGAAAGCGCAGGACTGGCCGCAACTGACCATTGCCCGCCCTTCCCTGCTGCTGGGCGATCGGCAAGAGCCACGCCTGGCCGAACGGGTTGCCGGGCCGCTGTCGAAGCTGATTCCAGGAAAGTATCGAGGCATTGAAGCCTGCCAGCTGGCGCGTGCGTTGTGGCGCCTGGCACTGGAAGAGCAGGACGGGATTCGTGTTGTCGAGTCTGACGAGCTGCGCAGGCTGGGGAAATGAATGATCGCGGGGCAAGCCCCGCGATTCACAATCCACCCGTCGCCTGAAAACTCACGCCTATAGCCGTCAAAACCGACAACGGCAGCAACAAGGTGTCGAGCAAAACGCTGCCCGGCAGGTCATACCCCGGGTACTTCGGCGCTTCGGCACCGAACCGATCCATAGCACAACACCCACCTTGCAACGCATACATGTCCAGGCGCGTGCCGCTATACACCAACGGTGCCCCCGGCTTGGCTGCATCCAGCGTGCGCACGGTAGCGCAGCCGCTGACCAACAACCCCAGCAGCGCTACCCCGAGCAAACGCCTCATTCATCAGCGCCGAAGTGATGCTCACCCCAACGCGGCAGCATGTCCTGAGGGATGTTCAACAGATTGAGAATCCGCGCCACGACAAAGTCGATCAGATCGTCGATGGTCTGCGGCTGATGATAAAACCCCGGCGCCGCCGGCAAAATCACCGCGCCCATGTTCGACAACTTGAGCATGTTTTCCAGGTGAATGGTCGAAAATGGCGCTTCACGTGGTACCAGAATCAATTGCCGACGCTCTTTCAAGGTCACATCGGCAGCGCGTTCGATCAGGTTATTGCAGGCGCCCGTGGCAATTGCCGACAAGGTCCCCGTGGAGCACGGTACCACCACCATCGCCGCTGGCGCGCCCGAACCGGAGGCCACCGGCGACATCCAGTCTTCCTTGCCATACACGCGAATCTGCCCGTCAGCAGCCCCTGTGTATTCGGTCAGAAACGCCTGGATTGCCTGAGGTTTGGCCGGAAGCACCACATCGGTCTCGGTCGACATCACCAGTTGCGCCGCCTTGGAAATCAGGAAATGCACCTCGCGGTCTTCGCGCACCAGGCAATCGAGCAGGCGCAGCCCATACTGCGCCCCCGAAGCGCCGGTCATCGCCAGTGTGATGCGTTCCGGCCCGTTCATTTCAGCGCCTCTGCCAATTTGCCATGCAGGCCGCCAAAGCCGCCGTTGCTCATGATCACCACCTGGGTGCCGGGCTTGGCCTGGCCCTTGACTTGGGCAATGATCGCCTCAAGGCTGTCGGCGACCATCGACGGCACTGTGCACTCAGCCGCAGTGGCAGCCAGATCCCAGCCCAGGTTCGGTGGTGCGTACCAGATCACCTGATCCGCATCGTTGACGCTTTCCGGCAAACCATCGCGGTGGGCGCCAAGCTTCATCGAGTTGGAGCGCGGCTCGATCACGGCAATCAGTGGTGCATCGCCAACGCGTTTTCGCAGTCCATCGAGGGTGGTGGCAATGGCGGTCGGGTGATGGGCAAAGTCGTCGTAAATGGTCACGCCCTGCACTTCCGCGACTTTTTCCATACGCCGTTTTACGCTTTTGAAGGCACTCAGCGCAGCGATGCCCATGGCCGGTACCACGCCCACATGACGGGCCGCCGCCAGCGTCGCCAAGGCGTTGGCGACGTTATGCTGGCCGGTCAGTTCCCACTCAACCACGCCCTGGCTTTCGCCTTCGAAGCTGACTTCAAAACGCGAGCCGTCCGCGCTGAGCAATTTGACCTGCCACTGCCCGCCTTCACCGGTGGTTTGTACCGGCGTCCAGCAGCCCATCTTGATCACCCGCTCCAACGCCGGTTCAGTGGTGGGATGAATCACCAGGCCTTCGCTTGGAATGGTTCGCACCAAGTGGTGGAACTGTCGCTCAATGGCGGCCAGATCAGGGAAAATGTCCGCATGATCGAACTCAAGGTTATTGAGGATCGCGGTGCGCGGACGGTAGTGCACGAATTTCGAGCGCTTGTCGAAGAAGGCACTGTCGTATTCATCGGCCTCCACCACAAAGAACGGCGTGCCGCCCAGTCGGGCCGACACGGCAAAGTTCTGCGGTACGCCACCGATCAGGAAGCCCGGGCTCATACCGGCATGTTCCAGCACCCAGGCCAGCATGCTGCTGGTGGTGGTTTTACCGTGCGTACCGGCCACTGCCAGCACCCAGCGCCCCTGCAGTACATGGTCAGCCAACCACTGCGGGCCCGAGACATACGGCAAGCCCTTGTTGAGCACATACTCGACCGCCGGGTTGCCGCGCGACAGGGCGTTGCCGATCACGACCAGATCGGGAGCCGGATCCAGCTGGGCGGCATCATAACCCTGGGTCAGTTCGATGCCCTGCGCCTCGAGCTGAGTGCTCATCGGCGGATAGACATTGGCGTCGGAGCCGGTAACCCGATGCCCGAGCTCTTTGGCCAGCACCGCCAGAGAGCCCATGAAAGTGCCGCAAATACCAAGAATATGAATATGCATGATCGACCTCGTAAAACGTCGAGGCAGGGTAGCCCAGGGCGTCGGAATTCGCACCCTGTGTTTCGCTCATGCGTCGCGGGCGATGCCGTGTTTGCGAAGTTTTCGATACAAGGTATTGCGGCTGACCCCCAACTGCGCGGCCACATGCGTCATATGCCAGCGGTGTTGCTCCAGCACACTGAGCAATGCACTGCGCTCCGCATCGACTAACAGTGGGAGCGGGCTTGCCCCGCGATTGCGTTCTGCCTGACACACCGCATCGCGGGGCAAGCCCGCGCCTACCAGGTCGGGGAGGCGGATGCAGCCGTCATCGCACAGCGCAGACAGCGTGCGCAACACGTTACGCAACTGACGCACGTTGCCGGGCCAGGCAAATTCAAGCAACGCCTGGCGCGCCTCAGGCTCCAGCACCACTGTTTGCTCACCGGCCTCCTCGGCCAGGATGAAATCCAGCAACTGCGACTTGTCACTGCGCTCACGCAGCGCTGGCAACTGAATTTCCAGACCATTGAGACGGTAATAAAGGTCTTCACGGAAACTGCCGTCTTCGACCCGCTCAAGCAGATTGCGGTGCGTGGCGCTGATGATGCGCACGTTCACCGCCTGCGGCTCGCCGCCAATCGGCACCACCATGCGCTCTTCCAGCACACGCAGCAGGCGGGTCTGCAAGGCCAGCGGCATGTCGCCTATCTCGTCCAGCAGCAGCGTGCCGCCATCAGCTTGCTGCAACTTGCCGCGCATGCCCTCTTTGCGTGCGCCGGTGAAGCTGCCGCCGCGATAACCGAACAGCTCACTCTCGATCAGGCTTTCAGGGATCGAAGCACAGTTGAGTGCCACGAAAGCCTTGCCGCTGCGCTGACTGGCCTGATGAACCGCCTTGGCAAACGCCTCCTTGCCACAACCGGTTTCGCCATTGAGCAGCAACGGCACATCACGCTCGAACACCCGCACGGCACGGCGAAAATCATTCTGCAGCGCCGGATCGACCAGGCAGATACTCGCGGGGCTGCACGCCTGTGCAGGTACAGCCGGCACCGCCACTGACGGCACCGAGCGCGCTTGCCCCCGCAGGCTGGCAAACAGCTGCCGCCCATCACGGGTGCGCAGCGGCCAGCGAGTGCTGCCTTCCGCCATTGCCCGGCTGAACAGCTCGTCCTGGGAGCAATCGAAAAACATCTCCACCGGTTTGCCCAGCACGCCGCCGCGGATGGTGCCGAGCAAGTTCAGCGCGCTCTGGTTGACCGCACTGATTCGCCCCTCACCATCGAACGCCAGCAGGCCCTCACTGAACAGGCCGATCGATTCCGCCTGCAGGTGAAAACGCAGCAGCCACTGGTTCTCGAAGTAACGCAGGAAATAGCAGCTCTCGATCATCCGCGCCGAGAGGTTGACCAACGCCATGGTATGGAACTGACTCTGGCGCGACACATCCGGGCGCGCCGAAGAGACATCGAGCACGGCCATCAGCTCGCCGTGCGGATCGAACACCGGGCTGGCCGAGCACGTCAGGCCAGTGTGGCGGCCGCGAAAATGTTCATCTTGATGGATAGTCAGCGCCTGACGCTCGACCAGACAGGTACCAATGCCATTGGTACCCTCGCGAGCTTCGCTCCAGTCGGCCCCCAGCCATAGCCCGGCACGCTCGAAAATCCGCCGTTCAGTGGCGGCGGTGACACAGTTGAGGATCACCCCGCGGGCATCGGTGAGCAGCACCGCATGGCCTGCGCCCGACAACTGCTGATGCAGGCTGTTCATCTCGTTGCCGGCGATTTGCAAGACCTGCTGCAGGCGCTCACGGCTCTCCAGCACGCGCCCGTGCTCAAGCACGGTGGGCGCCACGCTCAGGGCCGGGTCCAGGTGGTAATCCTCAAGGCAGCGCAGCCATGAGCGGGCAATCGAAGGATCACTGCCGGGCCCCTGCATCTGTGCCTGTCCCTGAGTCACCGTAAGCACTTGCCGGGCGTGCCGGCTGAGGTGATTGTTCTGCACTTTTTATTGTTCTCCGCAGACGAGATGGCCTCAGCATCCTCTACCCGTCCGCGCAATGCAATGCTGGCTTGACCGGCAAGTCACCGCCTGTGCCAGAAACGGTACAAAGTGTCACCTGTACTGTGCCGAGGCTGCCACAGCACCTCCGCGCCCTGCCCTGGCAAAACCTCGCAAGCCCTTGATTTACTTGACCCCGGCCACACTGGCCCAAGCCTTGCTCTATGCTTAAGTAACCTCCCCAACAAGCACAAAAGCCAGGAGACACACCATGCGTTACGCACACCCCGGTACCGAAGGCGCCAAGGTTTCCTTCAAGAGCCGTTATGGGAACTACATTGGTGGCGAATTCGTTGCGCCGGTCAAAGGGCAATACTTCGAGAACACCTCGCCCGTTAACGGCCAACTGATCGCTGAGTTCCCGCGCTCCACCGCCGAAGACGTCGAGAAAGCCCTGGACGCTGCCCATGCCGCCGCTGACGCCTGGGGCACCACCTCGGCCCAGGCACGCTCGTTGATCCTGCTGAAAATCGCCGACCGCATCGAACAGAACCTTGAACTGCTGGCCATTACCGAAACCTGGGACAACGGCAAGGCCATCCGTGAAACCCTCAACGCCGACATCCCGCTGGCTGCCGACCACTTCCGCTATTTCGCCGGCTGCCTGCGTGCCCAGGAAGGCGGCGCCGCAGAAATCGACGGCAACACCGTTGCCTACCACCTGCACGAACCACTGGGCGTGGTCGGGCAGATCATCCCGTGGAACTTCCCGATCCTGATGGCCGCGTGGAAACTGGCACCCGCCCTGGCTGCCGGTAACTGCGTGGTGCTCAAGCCTGCCGAGCAAACTCCGCTGGGTATCACCGTGCTGCTGGAAGTGATCGGTGACCTGCTGCCAGCCGGCGTGCTCAACGTGGTGCAAGGCTATGGCCGCGAAGCGGGTGAAGCCCTGGCCACCAGCAAACGCATCGCCAAGATTGCCTTCACCGGCTCCACCCCGGTCGGCTCGCACATCATGAAATGCGCTGCCGAGAACATCATCCCGTCGACCGTAGAACTGGGCGGCAAATCGCCGAACATCTTCTTCGAAGACATCATGCAGGCCGAGCCTGCGTTCATCGAAAAAGCCGCCGAAGGCCTGGTACTGGCGTTCTTCAACCAAGGCGAAGTGTGCACCTGCCCATCGCGTGCGCTGGTGCAAGAGTCGATCTACCCAGCGTTCATGCAGGAGGTCATGAAGAAGATCAAACAGATCAAGCGCGGCGATCCCCTCGACACCGACACCATGGTCGGCGCCCAGGCGTCCGAGCAGCAGTTCGACAAGATCCTCTCCTACCTGGAAATCGCCGAGAAGGAAGGTGCTGAACTGCTGACCGGCGGCAAAGTGGAAAAACTCGAAGGCAGCCTGTCGACCGGCTATTACATCCAGCCGACCCTGCTCAAGGGCACCAACCAGATGCGCGTGTTCCAGGAAGAAATCTTTGGCCCGGTGGTCAGCGTCACCACCTTCAAAGACGAAGCCGAAGCACTGGCGATCGCCAACGACACCGAGTTCGGCCTCGGCGCTGGCGTATGGACCCGCGACATCAACCGCGCCTACCGCATGGGCCGCGGTATCAAGGCTGGCCGCGTGTGGACCAACTGCTACCACCTGTACCCGGCGCACGCCGCGTTCGGTGGCTACAAAAAGTCCGGCGTTGGCCGCGAAACGCACAAAATGATGCTCGACCACTACCAGCAAACCAAAAACCTGCTGGTTAGCTACGACATCAATCCGCTGGGCTTCTTCTAACCCGCAAAACAGCGCGGCCCCACCCCGGGGCCGCGCTGGCTCGCTTCCTGCAAGACCATCACCAACAGCTGGCAGCCGCCGGTTGAAAAAGAAAAAAACAGGTGAACCCTATGCCAAGCGATCATTCCGGCAGTGTGCCGGCCGGTTCTTCCGTCGACTTCGAAAAGGTCGGCAGCGACTACTTCCAACAACGTGAACTGAAAAAAGGCGCAGCAGGCTGGGTGTTGCTGGTCGGCCTTGGCGTTGCCTACGTGATTTCCGGCGACTACGCCGGCTGGAACTTCGGCCTGGCCCAAGGCGGCTGGGGTGGCATGTTCCTCGCCACCTTGCTGATGGCCACCATGTACCTGTGCATGTGCTTTTCCCTGGCTGAACTGTCTTCGATGATCCCCACCGCAGGCGGCGGCTACGGCTTTGCCCGCAGCGCGTTCGGGCCCTGGGGCGGCTTTCTGACCGGCACCGCCATCCTCATCGAATACGCCATCGCCCCGGCGGCCATTGCCGTGTTCATCGGTGCCTACTGCCAATCGTTGTTCGGCATTGGCGGCTGGATGATCTACCTGGCCTTCTACATCATCTTTATCGGCATCCACATCTTCGGGGTCGGTGAAGCACTGAAACTGATGTTCATCATCACGGCCGTGGCCGCTATTGCACTGGGCGTGTTCCTGGTCGCGATGGTGCCGCACTTCGAAGTGAGCAACCTGTTCGACATCGCCCAGACCGACGCCGTGGGCGCCAGCAGTTTCCTGCCGTTCGGTTATGTCGGCGTGTGGGCGGCGATCCCTTACGCCATCTGGTTCTTCCTTGCGGTTGAAGGCGTACCACTGGCTGCCGAAGAAACCAAAAACCCCAAGCGCGACCTGCCCCGCGGGCTGATCGGCGCCATGCTGGTATTGCTGGCCTTCGCCCTGCTGATTCTGGTGGTTGGGCCGGGGGGGGCAGGCGCAGAAGCGCTGAAAAGCTCGGGTAACCCGCTGGTCGAAGCACTGGCCAAAGCCTACGGCGGCTCGACCTGGATGGGCGGCTTCGTCAACCTGGTCGGCCTGGCCGGGCTGATCGCCAGTTTCTTCTCGATCATCTACGCCTACTCCCGGCAGATCTTCGCCTTGTCGCGGGCCGGCTACCTGCCACGCAAACTCTCGGAAACCAACAAGAGTAAAGCGCCCGTGCTGGCCCTGGTGATCCCCGGCATCATCGGTTTTGCTCTGTCGTTGACCGGCCAGGGCGACCTGCTGATCCTGGTTGCGGTGTTCGGCGCTACGCTGTCTTATGTACTGATGATGGCCGCGCACATCACCCTGCGCATCAAACGCCCCAAAATGGAGCGCCCATACCGCACGCCGGGCGGGATCTTCACGTCGGGTGTGGCTCTGGTGCTGGCCTGCATCGCCGTCGTCGCCGGTTTTCTGGTAGACCCGCGTGTAGTGATTGGCGCCGCCATAATCTACGGCGTACTGATTGCCTACTTTGCGTTTTACAGCCGCCACCACCTGGTAGCGGGCACACCGGAAGAAGAGTTCGCCGCGATCCAAAAGGCCGAAGAGGCCCTGCACTGATCAACGCCACCTGCGCCGCAGGCCAGACCTGCGGCGTTCTGGAGAGTCTGTATGGCAAGTTTTGTACACACGGCAGGTCAGCAGACCTACCGCTTTGAAAGTCTCAAAGAAGTCATGGCCAAAGCCAGCCCGGCCCGCTCGGGCGACTTTCTCGCCGGGGTGGCGGCCAGCAACGATGGCGAACGGGTTGCCGCGCAGATGGCCCTGGCCGATATCCCCCTCAAACACTTTCTCAACGAAGCGCTGATTCCCTACGAAGCCGATGAAGTCACCCGCCTGATCATCGACACCCACGATGCCGCCGCCTTCGCCCCGGTCAGCCACCTGACCGTGGGCGGCCTGCGCGACTGGCTGCTCAGCGATCAGGCTGATGAAGCCCGCCTGCGTGCCCTGGCGCCCGGTCTAACGCCGGAAATGGCTGCTGCCGTGTCGAAGATCATGCGCGTGCAAGACCTGGTGCTGGTGGCGCAGAAAATCCGTGTAGTAACCCGCTTTCGCGGCACCATGGGCCTGCGTGGACGCCTCTCGACCCGCTTGCAGCCCAACCACCCGACCGATGAACCGGCCGGTATCGCCGCAAGCATTCTCGATGGCCTGCTGTATGGCAACGGCGACGCCATGATCGGCATCAACCCGGCCACCGACAGCATCGCCTCGATCTGCGCGCTACTGGAAATGCTCGACGCCATCATCCAGCGCTACGACATCCCGACCCAGGCCTGCGTACTCACCCACGTCACCACCTCGATCGAAGCGATCAACCGTGGCGTGCCGCTGGATCTGGTGTTCCAGTCGATTGCCGGTACTGAAGCGGCCAACGCCAGCTTCGGCATCAACCTCAATGTGCTCAAAGAAGGTTACGAAGCCGGCCTGAGCCTCAATCGCGGCACCCTCGGGCAAAACCTGATGTACTTCGAAACCGGCCAGGGCAGTGCGCTGTCGGCCAACGCCCACCATGGCGTCGACCAGCAAACCTGCGAAACCCGCGCCTACGCCGTGGCCCGCCACTTCAAGCCGTTTCTGGTCAACACCGTGGTCGGATTCATCGGCCCGGAGTACCTGTACAACGGCAAGCAGATCATCCGTGCCGGTCTGGAGGATCACTTCTGCGGCAAGTTGCTTGGCGTGCCGATGGGGTGCGACATTTGCTACACCAACCATGCCGAAGCCGACCAGGATGACATGGACATGCTTCTGACCCTGCTTGGCGTTGCCGGGATCAACTTCATCATGGGCATCCCCGGCTCCGACGACATCATGCTCAATTACCAGACCACCTCATTCCACGATGCCCTGTATGCCCGCCAGACCCTGGGCTTGAAACCGGCACCGGAATTCGAAGCCTGGCTGGCACGCACCGGTATTTTCACCCAGGCCGATGGCCGCGTGCGCTTCGGTGACAACCTGCCACCGGCGTTCCGCCAGGCCTTGGCGCAATTGGGATAAGCGAGGCGAACATGGACAACACCCCCGACCACAGCAGCAACCCCTGGCTGGAACTGCGCCGCCTGACCCCGGCCCGGATTGCCCTGGGCCGTACCGGCACCAGCCTGCCGACCAGCGCCCAGCTGGACTTCCAGTTTGCCCACGCCCAGGCCCGTGATGCCGTGCATCTGGCCTTCGATCACCAGGGGCTGCGTGCACAGCTGGATGAACGCCAACAACAGAGCCTGCTGCTGCACAGCGCCGCTGCCGACCGCCACAGCTACCTGCAACGCCCCGACCTGGGCCGCCGCCTGCACCCGGACTCGGCGCAACAGCTGCGCGCGCATGCCGAAGCCAATCCCGGGGGCGTAGACCTGGCCATCGTCGTCGCCGATGGCCTTTCGGCCCTGGCCGTGCATCGCCACACCCTGCCCTTCCTCACGCGCTTTGAAGAGCAATCTGCTGCCGAAGGCTGGTCGAAGTCGCCGGTGATCCTGGTGGAACAAGGGCGCGTGGCGGTGGCGGACGAAGTCGGCGAATTGCTCGGGGCGAAAATGACCGTGATCCTCATCGGTGAGCGCCCTGGCCTGAGTTCTCCCGACAGCCTCGGCCTGTACTTCACCTACAACCCCAAAGTCGGCCTGACCGACGCCTACCGCAACTGCATTTCCAATGTCCGCCTTGAAGGCCTCAGCTACGGCATGGCCGCCCATCGTTTGTTGTACCTGATGCGCGAGGCGTGCCGACGCCAACTGTCCGGGGTCAACCTCAAAGATGAAGCGCAGGTGCACACACTTGAGTCAGCAGCGGATGCGCCGAACAAAGGAAACTTCTTGCTAAGCAAATCCTGAAGCGGTGGCGGTTTCGTAGATTGCACTTTCTAATTGCCTTCAGGCAGCATTTACCGCGGCTGCCGGCGATTCGCCGCACACTTCCATGGACCCTGAGGCCTGCTTATGCGAATCATCAAAGCAACCCTGGAACATCTGGACCTGCTTGCCCCTCTGTTCGTCCGTTACCGCGAATTCTACGGACAACTGCCCTACCCCGACTCGTCGCGCAATTTCTTGCAAAAGCGCCTTGAGCGCGGCGAATCGATTATCTACCTGGCCTTGCCAGACGATGACGACACCAAGCTGATGGGCTTTTGCCAGCTCTACCCCAGTTTCTCGTCGCTGTCGCTCAAGCGCGTGTGGATTCTCAACGACATCTTTGTAGCGGAAGATTCCCGACGCATGCTGGTCGCTGACCACCTCATGCAGGAAGCCAAGAAAATGGCCAAGGAGACCAACGCCGTACGCCTGCGGGTATCGACCAGCAGCGACAACGAAGTGGCGATGAAAACCTACGAATCCATCGGCTTTCGTGAAGACACCGAGTTCAAAAGCTACATCCTGCCAATCAAATCAGATTGATCCCCCGGTAGGAGCGGGCTTGCCCCGCGATAGCGGTGTGTCAGGTATATCGCTATCGCGGGGCAAGCCCGCTCCCACAATTTTAGAAATCCGTCGCTACAAACTGCACGGGCACATTCTTATCGCCTCCGTATAATGCACCCTCTCAAAATGTGTGAAACTTTACCCATCTCTCGGGTAGCGGCTGCTCGCATTCGCACTGCCAGTCCTCGCATGCCCCTCGACCGGGTCAAAGAACACAGGTGCTGTACATGGATTTCAACCCGCTGGACCTCATTCTGCATCTCGACGCCTACCTCGATTTGCTGGTCAACAACTATGGCCCGTGGATCTACGCGATCCTGTTCCTGGTGATCTTCTGCGAGACCGGCCTGGTAGTGATGCCATTCCTGCCGGGTGACTCTTTGCTGTTCATTGCCGGTGCCGTGGCCGCTGGCGGTGGCATGGACCCGGTACTGCTGGGTGGCCTGCTGATGGCTGCGGCGATTCTGGGTGACAGCACCAACTATGTGGTCGGCCGAACCGCCGGTGAACGGCTATTTCGCAATCCCAATTCGAAAATCTTCCGCCGCGACTACCTGCAGCAAACCCACGACTTCTACGAGCGTCATGGCGGCAAAACCGTCACCCTGGCGCGCTTTCTGCCGATCCTGCGCACCTTTGCACCGTTCGTCGCCGGCATTGCGAAAATGCACTACCCACGTTTTCTCGGTTTCAGCGTCGCCGGCACTGTGCTGTGGGTCGGCGGCCTGGTCACCCTCGGCTACTTCTTCGGCAACGTACCGTTCATCAAGCAGAACCTGTCGTTGATGATCGTCGCGATCATCCTGCTGTCGCTGGTGCCGATGATCATTGGCGTAGTGCGCAGCCGCATGCACCGCGCTGCCAAGGTTCATTAAGCCCGGGCCATGTGGTCGCTGAGCGCCTGGCGCCGTCGCCGCACCCTGGCACGTCACCCCATCGACCCGCAGCGCTGGCAGCGGGTTCGCGAGCGCCTGCCGATGCTCGACGGGCTGAGTGCCGACGAAGACCACTGGCTACGCGAAGCCTGTGTACTGTTTCTGCATGACAAACACCTGAGCGCCCTGCCCGGTGTTGAACTCGACGGCGAGCAACGCCTGTTCCTGGCTGCCCAGGCCCAGCTACCTTTGCTGCATCTGGGCGAGTTGAACTGGTACCAGGGCTTCCATGAAATCGTGCTGTACCCCGATGATTTCCTCAGCCCTCAGCGCCACCGCGACGCCAGTGGCGTGGAGCATGAATGGAACGGTGAGCACAGCGGCGAAGCCTGGCAGCAAGGCCCGGTGATTCTGGCCTGGCCCGGCGTATTGGCCAGCGGTGGCTGGGAAGGCTACAACCTGGTCATCCACGAACTGGCGCACAAACTCGACATGCTCAACGGCGACGCCAACGGCCTGCCGCCGCTGCACAACGACATGCGCGTCAGCGACTGGGCCAAGGCCATGCAAGACGCCTACGACGACCTCAATCGCCAGCTGGACCGCGACCCGGACGCCGAGACCGCCATCGACCCTTACGCGGCGGAAAACCCCGCGGAGTTTTTCGCTGTCACCAGCGAATACTTCTTCAGCGCCCCCGACCTGCTCAACGACGCCTACCCCGCTGTATACCAGCAATTGCGCGGCTTTTACCGCCAGGACCCGCTGGCCCGCCTGCATCAGTTGCAGCACAGCCACCCGCATTACCAGCAGACACAAGGCTGATACGCCGGACATCAGGGCGGACGTGGCAAGCAGTGCGGAATGTGCCTATAATCGCGACCAATTTTTGGCCAAACATGGGGGCACTGCCCAATGAGCTACAGCAAGATTCCGGCTGGCAAAGACCTGCCGAACGACATCTACGTCGCCATCGAAATTCCAGCCAACCACGCCCCGATCAAGTACGAGATCGACAAAGACAGCGATTGCCTGTTCGTTGACCGTTTCATGGCCACCCCGATGTTCTACCCGGCCAACTACGGTTACATCCCGAACACCCTGGCTGACGACGGTGATCCGCTGGACGTCCTGGTTGTTACCCCGTACCCAGTCGCCCCAGGCTCGGTGATCCGTGCTCGTCCGGTCGGCATCCTGAACATGACCGACGACGGCGGCGGCGACGCCAAAGTGGTTGCCGTACCGCACGACAAACTGTCGCAACTGTACGTCGACGTCAAAGAATACACCGACCTGCCAGCGCTGCTGATCCAGCAGATCGAGCACTTCTTCGCCAACTACAAGGATCTGGAGAAGGGCAAGTGGGTCAAGATCGAAGGTTGGGACGGCGCTGACGCCGCCCGCGCTGCGATCACCAAATCGGTTGCTGCCTACAAAGGCTAAGCCACCGCTTAACAAAGAGCCCCGCATTTGCGGGGCTTTTTGTTTGCAGAGGGCTCGTTATGCCTGTTCGAAACGCTGTTGCAGCAAGTGCCGCGCGGCGCCGGCGTTCAGGTAGCTACCGATCAGGTCGGCGAGTTCCTGAGCCTTGAGCGCTTTGCCATCGCGACAGAACTGCGTCAACTGCAACTGTATCCAGCGTTTTTTCTTGAACACTTTGGCATTTGGGGCAAAGAACGACCGCGACGCCAACTCCGGCAATGGCGCGTCCTCTTCAAGCTGAATGTTCAGAATCATGCCCTGACCCGTCTGCAAACCGAAGTCGGCAATGTGTTGAATCGGCAATGGCGCTTTGAAGTTGCTGAAAACCAGATGGTCCGGCGTAAGCAACAAGGCCGTTTTGTCGGCGCGGGCACGCATGCGCAACGCAAACGGCACAATGCACACCACCGTGAAAATCAAAACGCTGAAGGTCACAATCAAGATGCGCGGGAACTTCTCCCCCGCCGTCGGAGACAGGAACGGCACGGCCAGCACAGCAAACGCTGCAAGCGTGAGCACCGCGCAAAACACCAGCAACAGCAAACCACGCAGCTGCGAGCCTTCATGCAGGCTGACATTGCCGCTGACCTTGCTGGCATGATCACGTAACGCTTCAACCGCTGCGGCATCCTGGGCCACATAGTGGTTGATGTAATCCTGGGTGATGCGCGTGCGCAACGCCTGCGGGTCGGCAAAGTAGCGATCCATCGCAGCGCAGGCCTGCCCGGCGTCCAAGGCGCGGGTGCCGCTACGGACGGCATCATCGACAGCAATCTGCAATGCGGCTACGCGCTCGCCATTGGAGGGGTGAGTGTCAGAAGGGTGCGGCAACTGCGTCGCCATCTCCTCTTCCGGAAGGTGCAATGCTTGCACCGCCAACTCCTGGGTGACACAGGTCGGCAAGTCGGCAACCGGCGGATGCTCGGGCGTCTGTTGGACCGCGCTGGCGATATGCGTGTGCATCCGCTCCAGCAGTACAGGATCGATGGCGGAGATACGCACCAGTGCCGAAGCCATAGCCAGATTGCCCGCCAATTGTGCGCCTGCAGCGTCGGCCGCCAGCTCGCGCACACGGCTCCAGTGATTGACGGCGTGGTCGAAGCTCTCCATGAAATAGACGCCCAGCATGAATGCCGGACGCAAGATCGTGCGCTGCAGCATATCGCTGGCCAGCATGGTTTCGGCAATCACCCCGAGGCTGCGGCCGATGCCATCGTAAATCGGTACGAAGCGCAGACTGTACTCGGTGTCGGCACCGGCGAAGTGCGCCAGTTCATGCCCGATGACCGCATCGATCTCCCCGGTATCGAGCAGCCCCAGGTACATCAGCGGCACATGCAACGTACGGCCCTGTAGCGTGCTGCCGGCGGGCAACAGGTCGACGTCGCTGGAGGTGACGTAAAAGCCCTCGGACATGCCCAGTACGATGTGATCGGGTGCCAGCGCACCAAGTCGCCCGGCCAGCTCGCGCACATGCGCCCACAGCACCGGCGCTTGTGCTTCGCTAACGTCCTGCCCCAACACCGGCATGGCGGTAGGCTCGAACATGTGCAGCATGACCCGCAACTGCTTGGCCATTTGCCACATTGAATACAGGCAGCCCGCCATGATCAAAAGCGTGACCAGCATCAACTTGATTTCGCCGGTGTTCATTTTCCCCGCGTGCCAGATCCCCAAGCCTTCAAAGGCGAGAATCGAGGCAACCGCGGCGCCCATCAAAATGATATGCCCCACAAGCACGTAGGGCAGAATCCGGCTGACGCGGGTGAACGTGTGAAGCAATCGCTCACGGGAATGCAGGGCGCGCGCCCCTGCCCAGTTCAACCCCCACATGCCGATTCCGCCGACCAGCGCGGCGAGCAGCCCCAAGGCAATCACCGCCTTGGCCAGCCAGCTCTTCAATTCACCCAGGGGTATCAGCGTTTCTATGTCACTTTTAGCGGTGCTCAGCCGGGACAAGGCCAGACTGGCGGAAAGGCGTTCCCCGTCGATCTCGACCATCGGCGCGCGTGCGCCGCTCTGGGAGACCAGCGCTTCAAGTTCGGGAAGGATTTCGTTGATGTTGGCTTGAATACTGACCAGCTCCGAATTGGTTTCGGTGCTGCGATTCAGCTCCCAGACGCCGAACAGGTTCAGACATAAAGGCAGCAGGATCAGTACTGCAATGAGCTTGTAGGTTTTCATAAGGCAGGCCCAAAGGTGCGTCGCCGCAGGCTATCCAAAGCGAGCACAAATTCCATTTTTACCAACCGCCCTCATGGACGCTTGCGTGCAGGCGCGGCCCGTCTGAACGGACCCTCTCGCGCTGACTGCCTTATACAGCGATATTCCTGAACAGGTAACCATCAATTGGCCATCATCCTGCGCCGATTTCAAGGAATGTGCGCCGGGTCGCACCTGATTCAGGTGCTGCGCAGGTCAGGCTGATTTTTTGCCAGGAAATCTCTTACAGCCATCTAGGAAATGCCTGTAAACCTAGCTATTTATCGCCTTCAAAAATGAACTTCGCGTTTATATCCCTGCCCGTACAAGCCCACTAGACTCGGTTTTATGAATACGTCAGGTGATCGTCTCAAAACACTGCTGCACGAGTGCAACCTCTCGCCTTCGGATTTTGCCGCACAGCGCAAGGTCACTCCGCAGCACGTCAATAACTGGTTCAAACGCGGAGTGCCTTTGGCCCGGCTCGAGGAAATCGCCGAGCTACTGTGTGTTCGCAGCAAGTGGTTGCGCACCGGCGAAGGCCCCAAGCACCCCACTCCATTACCGCGCCTTGACGCAGCACCGCGCAAACCCGGCATCGAACCCACAGACTCGGCCCTGCTGGCCGCTCACACATCCAGCGACATCCAGTTGCCGTTCTACAGCATGCAATCCCGGCAGCTGAAACCCATTGCCGACCACTACCTGCGCCTGCCCGCTCGCGCGCTCGACGCCCTTGGCGTCGACCCTCGCCAGGCCCTGTGCCTGAGCATGCCCACCAGCAACATGAGCCCATTGCTGCCGAGGGGCAGTACCCTGGCCATCGACTGCGGCCTGACCCGCATCGTCGAAGGCGAATGCTATGCCCTGCTGCACAACGGACGCTTACGCATCAACAGCCTCAGCCAGCAAGCCAACGGCAGCCTGCGCCTGCACAGCCATAACAGCGACGAACACCCCACCGAAACCTACAGCCCGGCGCAGCTGAAAAGTCAGAAGCTGAGCATATTGGGTTGGGTGTTCTGGTGGGGGCATCTACGAGCCAGTCGCCCGGCTTGAGCGCTTGAGATGCAATTATTGCTGGGCATCGGCCGCCATACCCAGTATGCTACGCCGCACATTTAGCCCCGGCTGCCTAGCACGCCAGCGGGCCTGGCGCGGCATACACTGCTTGCAGCCACTCCCGGCCCCAGTGCCGGTCCAACGATTTTAAGAGGGTTGCGGCTTACCATAAATTAGCCAAAGCCTTCCCCTGGAAGCCGGCCACAAGCCGGCTTTTTATTTGTCCAAAGAAATCCACCAAGATCCCACAGCCTAGTATTTACATGGCCTGCTGCGTACCATCTGTCCCATAGCGTCCGATAAGCAACCACTAAATCCGAGCCCAAGGTGTGGGTCAGAGTGTGGGTCAAGGGGGCAGATCTGGAGAGTCAGAATGGGTAAGCTAACGAGCAAGACGGCCGAATCGCTGTCCAAGGCTGCAGTGCCAGGAAAAACCAACGACGGTGACGGGCTTTACTTCCAGGTATCGAAAAGCGGAGCATCCAGTTGGATCTTCCGCTACAAGCTGGAGGGGCGAAGCCGTGAGATGGGATTAGGTCCCTTCCCCACTATCACTCTCAGTGCGGCACGCCAGCTTGCTGCTGAGCAACGCAAAATACTGGCAAGCGGAGCAGACCCTCTGGGCACCCGCGATGCAGAACGAGAAGCCAAACGTGAGGCTCAGCGCCAGGCAGACGCACGCCGTATAACCTTCAAAGACCTCGCTTTGCAGTATCAACAAGCACACGGAGCTTCCTGGTCAGAGAAGTGGCACAAAGGCTGGCTTAGAAAACTGGAGCTCTACGCATTCCCTACCATCGGATCTGTCTCGGCAGATGCGATCCAAACCGAGCAAGTGGTGAACGTGCTGCGTCCAATCTGGGCCACCAAGACTCGTACTGCTGACGAAGTTCGCGGCCAGATCGAGCAGATATTGGATGCAGCAAGAACCCGCGGTCTACGTACTGGCGACAATCCCGCCCGCTGGCGAGGTCACCTAGATAACCTCCTGAGCAAAGCAGAAAAGAAGAAAGCTCGTCAGCGAACACACTTCCCCGCTATGCACTGGAAGGACTTGCCAGAGCTGATGGAGAAGCTCGCTAAAATTCCCAGCCGAGATGCCATCGCAGCCCGCCTGCTAATTTTGACGGGAGCCCGCGCCCACATGATTCGTTTCGCCCAATGGTCAGAGTTTGATCTAGAGGCAGGAGTATGGTCACTGCCAGCTGCACGAATGAAGATGAGAAAGGCATTCGTAATACCACTCCCTTCAGCAGTAGTTGGCATGCTACGTGACATGACCCGCACAGACTCGCCCAATGTGTTCCCCGGTCAAGGGAAGAGCGGAGTCATCCATGCCAACGCAATACGCAACCTACTACATAAGCTCGGCCACGCGGATATTACACGACACGGCTTCCGCTCTACCTTCCGGGACTGGGCGAATGAGTACACACACTATCCACGAGAGGTTTGCGAACTCGCACTCGCACACGATGAGCGCGACCAAACGGAAGCTGCCTACTCACGCTCGGATCTTCTGGAGAAGCGCAGAATCCTAATGGCGGACTGGGCAACATTCTGCTCTCACATAAAGTGACAGCATTTCACTTGAGATGGATCATACGGTCGACAAAAGCCACATAAACGGAAAGCCGAAAGATCCACCTAGCAAATCCAGCCTAAGTTACTCCACGACACCGAGACGACTCACAAGGTTATTCCGGATAAAGCCATAAGTGGTGAACCGTTATAATTCCAGCTGCAGAAGAACCGCCTTCTAGTAAGAAAACCCTATCATGTTTTGACTGACAAACCGCATCACCGAAAACTGTCGACGGTAGCGCCTCTAGAGCCCCCTGGCTGTTGCACCCGCTCAACGACGGCCTACGTCAGGGTGCCCATCCATGCGGCGATCCCGAACACCAACAACTCACTCCAGTCAATCGGGCATAAACCAGCATGAGCAGCCATTGGCTGCTCATGCTGTGACTTGGATTTTTTCTTTGCGTGAGGCCTTACCAAGCGCCGAATCACTTTCCCGGAGCGTAGGAGTCTTTCAGACGTTGCAACAGATCTTTGTGGCGCGCCTCCAGATCAGCCAGCGCAAAACACCCCATTGCCAACAAGCGCTGCGAGTTTGGCAAGCTTTCCACCCGATCCTCAAAGTATCGAACCCGCTTGCTCGCAAAGTCCAGATTACCCAGGGACGTGTTCTTGCGCCGCGAGAGCAGCATCAGGTTACCCAGTCGGTGCAGCCACGTCTCACGCTGCTCCTCATTGAAGTCTCTGACCCACTGGCTCGCACCGCCCGGATTCTGCGGCAGGATGTGCTCCACACTAATATCATCGGGCAGATTAAGCGGCGCAGCATGGCTGGCCAGCAGGTACTCCAGGCGCAGTAGGACATATCGAGCGAAACGCCGACCGTAGATAGCGTCATCCAGTAAGTCCTGCAACTGCTTGCGGTCAAAGTCGAAAGCCTTGCTGGCAAGCACTTCAGCCGGAGTCTCGGCCGCTTCGATCACCTTTAGCACTTCATTCATGTTGCTGATGCGCTGGGTGGGCGTGAGTTGCACGATCCAGTCAGCCGAGAATTTGTTGTCGATGCGCTCGATCAGATCGAGCAACTTCTCTGCCTTGAACTTGCGATACCAGGCCAGTACCGGCGGAATCCAATCGGTGGATGGCAGGCCTCGACGCATCACGTTGATACGGTTGCGATAGGCATTGCCCAGACCGATCGGCAGGCCATCGAGCTGGATCGCCTCATCGAAGGCATCCTTGTAGGCCTTCACGGCCTCAAAGCTCTCGCTGCCCAGTGCCAGTAGAGGCGGCTTAGTGCCGTAGATGCGTTCGTCAAACTCCTTGAGCAGGCCTTCCCGTGCTTTGTCCTTCACATAGATGGTGCGCACCAACGAGAGGAAGCGGTCGAACTCGTCGCGCCCCATCTCGCCTTCAACTTCCTCCCAGTATTCAGCCCACTTGCTGCGTTCGCTTTCCTTGGTGACCGCCCCGAGATTTTTGGCCTTGAGAATGTCGCTGTTGGACAGCGGAATACCCCGGTCGTTGAGAATGGTAAAAAGCCGGAAGGCATCGTCCAGGTCTTCGGTGGCCACATAGATGAAAAGGGCGTTGTTCAGCAGATAGCCAACGAATCGGTCGAAGCCCCCTTCCGTGGGGAAGCGTCTGCTATCATCAAAACCACCATGAATGGTCTGCATGCCTGCTGCCATATTGGCCAAGGACAGATTCTTGCTAGCGGCAATGCCCCGCAAGTCTGCGCTACACGAACCGTTGTCGGCCTTGACATAGCGCTCAATGAAATTGCCCACGTTATCGCGGATGTCATAGACGATGCGGTTACGTCCAGGAATCTTCTTCCATTTGTTTTCCTCCTGGAACAGCATCTCGCGACAGGCCCCCTTGAGCTTATCGTCCGTAACCCGGTCACGGATGCAGGCCAACATCAGCATCAGGGTGGTCAGGCGTTGCTGGCCATCCAGCAGCTCGTACTCCTCAAAACTCACCCCGTCGGTAGTGCGTGTAGCCTTGCGCAGCACCATCGAGCCCAGAAAGTATTGCCCGTCTGGATTATGCTCGCTGGCGTAGTTCACATCGTCGATCAGCTCGGAAATCTCATCCTTGCCCCAGACGTAGGCACGCTGGTAGTCCGGAATGCGGAACCAGAAACGGGAAAACACTTCGCCGATCACGATCTTGGCACTGTCGATCTGGCCTTTCTTACCTGTGCTCACGATAGATACTCCTCAATCCCTTCATCGCTGCGTTGTTCTTTCTATTCAGCCAGCAGCCGGGCCGGAGTGCCGGCGTGGTACGCGGGAGCATTGTGGGCTGCCCAGACGCAACCTCGGGAAACTATCAGGCAGGCACCAACCATGCGAGTTTTCGAGCGTTCTCCCGTAATCGATGGACGCACATTACCGCCATACAGGTAGATGTAGTAAGCCAGAAAGGCCAAATAGAGGGCGAAACCAATTCTGAAAGGACGAGACATCATCGCAAAGCCGATCAACGCGACGACAATACCAATAACCGCAACCATTCACTGCTGCTCCTGCCAGTTCGCTGGATAGCCAAGCGAGATCCGTCATCAAAAACTCGACCAGCATAGTATCAATAGGCCGCCACCAGAAAAATGGAGCCGTCGCCAAATCCTTACTGGCGAGAAAATAGCTTGGCCTGCTTTCGTTCTACCCCTACCGCTAGCAGTTACACGTACAGCGCCTGAGCACTGATTAAATATACAGGTAACACTTTAAAACATATACCGCCGCGCTAGGCCTTGAAAATACGCATTGCATCTGAAGAAAACCCTGGGATATGGGCGTTTTGTTGACAGTTTACGCTGCCAAGTCAAAGTGCCATCATGCAGGCGATACAGATCGTGCCGATCTATAGGTTTCACCCAATGCCATCTCATCCGGGAAGCGGTATGCCGTTATTTACAGGGCATGCGCGATCAACACCCTACAGACAAGGACGTGTGCATGCCTTTGCCCCTCCCCTTCAATTGCACTCAATGCTTTTGGAACAGGACCCCGACGCCAAGCAGTGACGCATCGACCTCGTGAACGGCACTGGACGCGCCCCGAATGAGGCAACTGCGGTTGTAACCTTCTCGGGCAGGCCCCCTTCTCGAACGATGACAAAAGACCAGCGGTTACTTGAATATCCCAGCGCATAAGCCTCTGTGCACCCTATGCCGTGTCTTCGCGCAGACCATCAACACTTAAAGGAATATCACCATGCTCGAAAGCCAGAAAGAGTTCGCCACTTATTTGAAGAAAATGCAGTCGCTGCTCAATGGCCAGGCGTTTTCATTCGATCAGTCATTGCTTGCAAAAGTGATGGAGACCGAGCTTGTGGTGCCCGTGATCGGGGCCTTCAGTGCCGGTAAGAGCTCGCTGTTGAACGCGCTGATGGGCAAGGACATCTTGCCGGTCGGAATTGCGCCAGAAACTGAACTGGCGACCGAGCTGCGTTATTCCTCCGAGCCTTATCTGCTGGCGATCAAACCCGACGGTGTGCAAGAACGTTTGCCTGTTGAAGCGCTGAGTACCATCAATCGTCGTTCCAGCGAATTTTCGCACTTGCGCCTTTACCTGGACAGCGAGGCGCTGAAAGCCATTGCACCTCTGGTGCTGGTCGACATGCCTGGCTTTGGCTCATCGCTGGAAAACCACAACAAGGCCATTGCGTACTACCTGCCACGCGGTGTGCACTTCGTGGTGCTGACCAGTATCGAGGACGGCAACATTACGCAGTCGATGCTACGCAAACTCGATGAGCTAAAAACCTACAACACCGATTTCACCTTCCTGCTGAGCAAATGCAACCTGCGCGCCGCCGACCAGGTGGAAGACGTGCAGGCCTACATTGACGACCAGCTCGGGGTGTATTTCGGCGAACACTACCGCAGCATCACTCTCGGCAACCGGGGTGGCGAGGAACTGACAAATGCACTGACCGCATTGCAGCCTGACGTTCTGTTCTCGCGCCTGTTCATCGACATCCTCAAGGACCAGAATTTCGAAGTACTGGCGCAGATCAACCTGGCGCTGAGCATGCTGAAAAAGGACAAGGCCGAGAGCGAGCAAACCGCACGCGCACTCGAGCAGGCCCTGGCCAAGCTGCTGGAGCAACGCAAAGACGTCGAGTCGGACCTGAAAGATCGCTACTCGGGAAAAATGCTCGACCGTAGCCTGCGCGGCCTGGACAACGCGCTTAATGACTCCCTCGACGAGCTGGTCACCTTGGGCAGCAGCAAGAACCCGAGTGCCCTGTCGAATGCACTCTCCGACATCATCCGCAGCAGCCTGTCCAGCACGATCAAATCTGAAGTGCAGGACATCTCCACCAACATGGTCGACCGGATTGCCAGCAACCTCAGCGCCACCAGCAGCCAGATGTCCGTGCTGGACATCAGCGGCAACTGGAGCGAGGAACTTTCCAACAAGGTCAAATTCTCGCTGGAGCGCACCACGGAAATGCTCAGCGACTGGTCGACACGCCTGAGCAATCGGGCCGAGGAAGACAAGAGCAGCGGCGTCATGCTCTACCGCAGCCTCTCTACCGTGCTCGCTGTCACCACCACCGTGGTCAATCCGCTGGTAGAGCTGGTGATCATCTTCTTGCCCGAAATTCTCAAGATGTTTAACGGTGGCGGTAACGAGCGCGAGAAGTTTCGCCAGAAGCTGACCGGTGAAGTGTTCCCCAACATCAAGGCGGAACTGCGCGGGAAAATTCCAGCAATCATCGACGAGCAACTCAACGCCATGCTGAAGAAGATCAGCGACGGTTTCGAAGAGCAGATCACCAAGCAAAAGCATGTGATCGACTCAATTGCACAGGAAAGCCTGCAGCTTGAAGCGCAGATCAGCGAGAAGACGGCTGTGCTGGAAAACCTCGCCACCGCAGTAAAAGCCGCTGCAAACGAACACCTCTACAAGTAAGGCGAACGACCTAATGGATTACCAATCACTCGTCGCTTTTAGCGAAAGCCTGCACACGCTGGCAGCAAGCAACCAGGACCTGTTTGAGCGCGAAATCGAGCAGTTCAAGCGGCTGAACGGCATCGACCAACCGCAACAGCTCGCGCAAGCGTGCCAGACGCTGCAGGACCAGAACCGGCTGATGAACATCGGTATTGTTGGTCGCGTGAAAGCCGGAAAGTCATCGCTGCTCAATGCGCTGATCTTTAATGGCGAGCCGATCCTGCCCAAGGCCGCAACTCCCATGACCGCTGCACTGACCACCATTACCTGGGGCGAAGTGTTCCAGGCCAAGGTTGAGTTCTACAGCGAAACGGACATCGCCGCGATCCGCTTCAAATCGGACCAGTTCGAGCAACGCCTGGCCACGCGCAAGCGCGAATGCCTGGAAGAGCTGGTGAAGCGTCGTAACGCCCAAGCCAATGGCGCGCCCCTCGATATGGCGCAGCTGACGATCATGGCCGATAAAAAAGCCTTGAACGAACTGCAGCGCGAAGAAGGCTTGTTCGCGGCATACGACCAGTTCCAGCGCATGAAGAAGTCAGGGCTCGATGCGGCCAAGCTGCACTTGCACAGCGAGATTCAGGCAGGTAACCCGAAAGAGCTGGCTGCTGGCCTTCACAACTATGTCGGTGCCGATGGCACATACATGCCGTTCACCAAGACGGTTCATGTCGCCATGCCGCTGGAGGCACTACGCGATATCTGCATCATCGATACCCCCGGCATGAACGATCCGGTCCAGTCGCGCGAAGAGCGCACGGTCGAATTGCTGAAAACCTGCGACGTGGTGTTCATCGTCAGCCCGGCCGGCCAGTTCCTCAATGAGCAAGACCTTGAGGTGATGGGGCGTATTACCCAGAAGGAAGGCATTCAGGAACTGGTACTGGTGGCCAGCCAGATCGACACACAACTGTACGGCAGCGAAAAACGTGCACGCTTGAGCGATGCCGTGGAAGCCATCCGTGCCCAGCTGTCGGCACGGGCGCAGAGCACCCTCACCGACCTCAAGTTGAGCAGCCCGGAAGTGGGCTCGGTGTTCGACAACCTGATCGGTTCGGTGCACCGTAACCTGCTGCACAGCTCCGGCTTGTGTCACAGCCTCAACCGCCGCTTCGACTCACCCGAAACCTGGGACTCGAACGAGCAGGTGACGTGGGACAACCTGTCCACTGATTACCCGGATTACTTCACCCGCGACAACCAGGTACTGTCGTTGAGCAGCCTGGACAGCCTGGCAAACATTGATGCGATCAACGCCATGCTTGCCCAGGTGCGCGAGAAGAAAGCGGAGATCACACGGGAAAAAATCGCCAACCTGATGGTTCGCAAACAAAAGAACCTTGAGGCATTCAAGGCGCTGATCATCACCCTGGCACGCAACCAGGTCATCCAGATCAAGAACGCCAACGTCGATCAGCTGGACGAACAACTGGCTTCGCTGGAATCGAAGCGACTGGATCTCTCGCTGGAACTGGATGTCAGCTTCAAATACACCATGGCCGACTACCGCCAGAAGTTGCGTGACGAGATGCGCAAGTCAGCTGCACAATTGCTTCGCGAGACGCAGTCCACTGTCAAAGACGCGGAAGGCTCTTTCAGTGAAACCATTGTCGTCGACAACCCTGGGGTTGGCAGCTGGTTTGCCCGCAAGCTTTGGGGCGGCGGCACTACCGAGAAAACGGTCGTCCGCGCCAAGATCATCAGTAGCCAGGTCATCTCCACCATCAACGAGTTCATGAACGACATCCAGGATGAGCTGGGCGCCAAGGTGGAAAGCTCTCATCGCGGGTTGAACGAAGAACTGGCCCGGACCCTCACGCCGAAGATCCGTGAGGTGCTTGAACAGGATGCCAATGCGCAAATGATCAAGCTCGCGATTCTTTCGATCATTCAATCGATTCCTGACGATGACTTTGATTTGGGCATTCCGTTGCCTGACACCCTGAAAAGCAACGGCACGCTCAAGGGCTACGAGGCCGAACGCTTCAAGGATGCCGCCGATGACTTCATCGGCTCGTTGGGTAGCAAGGTCAAAAGCAAGATCAGTTCGTTCATCAACGATGTTGAACGCAACGCGCCTTCCACCATCTCTAACTCCTTCGTCGATGAGATTCAACGCCGTATCAATGTGCTCAAGGATCAGGTCGACAACGCGGCTCAAACCATTGACCGGCTTGAACGCCTGGCACGCAAGGCCGAAGAGGTCACCCTGTGAGCAACCCGCCAGCCATTCATGAACAGGCACGCTCGACGCTGGAGTCGCTGTCCCGCTTCTGGCAGTTCAAACGCAAGAAGCTGGCAGCTGAGCTTCAGGGCCACCTCGATGATGCCCAGTGCCAGCTCGACACGTTGTTCAGCACCAATCAGCAATTGTCCGCGTTGTGCGCAGGCCAGAACGACGAAATCGGCGAGCTGAAGTCGCGCAACGGCTCGCTCGTCGATGCGTTGCAGTTTGAAACAGCCAATTTGGCCTCGACCTCCGAAGCTTTGGCGCAGGAGAAGGGCAAGCTCCAGAAGGCTATGCTCGCACTCACTCAGGCCAAGGCGTACGCCAAGGATCTGGAAGAGCGGCAGGCTCAGGCCTTGGCCCAGATCGCCGGGCTCGAAGAGCACCTTGCCGATCACAGGCAGCAGCTTGTCGACAAAGAGCGGTGCATTCAGGAACTCCAGGACACCCTGGCCGATACTCGACAGCAGATCGAAGCACTGAACAACGTCAAACAGCGGTTGAGCGAGCAGTGCGCCGAACAGACTGAGCAGATCCGCACGCTGGAGTCGCGCAAGGAGGCGCTCAGCGACCAGTTGCAGGCCGAACAGGCCAATACGACAGAGCTGGAAGCACGCAAGGACCAGGCGCTTGCCGAGATCACCACCCTTCAAGAGCAACTGGCAGATCGCAAGCAGGCGCTGGCGGAAAAAGAACAGCGTATCGCTGAACTTGGGCACACCCTCTCGGACGCTCAACAGCAGATCGAAGCACTGAACGACGCCAAACAGCAGTTGGCCGAACAGTGCACCGGGCAGGCTGTACAGATCGACTCGCTGGAGTCGGACAATGAAGCGCTAACAGCCCAGTTGCAGGCAGAACGAGCCAATGCTGCCGAGCTGGAGGAACGCAAGGCACAGGCGCTGGCGCAAATTGCCGAGCTGGAGACGTACCTGGAGGAACATAAGAACCAGTTGCTTTCCACGGAGCAGAACGTCGACCTTCTGGAAAGCCTGACCGAACAATTGAAAGCCTCCCAGCAGCATCTGGAGGACAACTACGCTGACATCAACAAGCAGCACCTGTCGCTCACCGAGAAATTTTCTCTGGTGAGCAAAGTCCTGGCCCAGCAACCTCCCGGTAATGAAGAACTGGCCAAATTCGCCGACCTGATCAACCACGATTACATGGAGTTCGCCAGCCGGGAATCGTCGTTGGCCGGTGAAGCCCAAGCCGTGCTCGACATGCAGGCGATCCTCGCCGAGATGCAGATGCTGAACAACTTCCCGAGCATTGCGGGCAAAACCATCCTGAGCATTGCGGGTGGTTTCAGCAGCGGCAAATCGGCGTTCGTCAACAGCTTCATCCGCAACCCGAGCGTGAAATTGGCGACCGGCATCAATCCGGTGACCGTGGTGCCCAGCTACGTGGTGTGTTCCGAAGAAACCCGGATCAAGGGCTATTCGTACAACGGCGGAGCCATCGACCTTGAGCCCAGCCTGTACGCATCGATGTGCCACGAATATGTTCAGGCCTTCGGCTTCGACCTGCGGCGCATACTGCCTTTCATCAGCGTCAAAGTTCCCATGGACCCGGAGCTGTTCGGCAACCTGTGCATCATCGATACGCCCGGCTACAACCCGGGTACCACGGGTGGGGCCGCGGCCTCCGACCGTAGCACTGCAGCCTCCCTGGTCAATCAGGCCTCGGCGCTGGTCTGGGTCATCGGCCTTGACCCGGCCGGGACCATCGACCAGTCCGACATCGAGTTCATCGAGTCCACGCCGTTCCGCGCAGAGTCGCTGTATATCGTGTTGAACAAGGCGGATGTGAAGTCTCAGGACGATATTCTTGAGATCATGGAGCAAGTAGCCGACGACCTGAGCTTCGCGGGTATCGAGTACGCCGGCATGTGCGCCTATTCGTCCACGCGCAAGAAAGACTACCCCTCCAGAGGCCTGACGTTCGAGCAGTTCCTGCGCTCGATCAACCGTAAAGTGGATGTAGTCGGCAAGGTTAACAGCAAGCTCGATACCGTATTCGATGCCTACAAGCAGGCCATCCAGGCCGATATTGCGCAACTGGAAGGCCGCAAGGGCGAGTTCAATGCGTTCAAGCTCGATGCGCTGGAAATAGGCGGAACGGCGCTGTTTGACAGAATTGATCGAGCATTCCCCATCTCTGAGCAAATGTTCGATTCTTCCGGGCTGGAAAAACTCGTTGATGAATGCGAAGGCCTTCGTCGAACGCTCAAGCTGGCCGCTCGAAAAGCCCTGGAGGTTTGCGAACTCGTTCGTACCAGAACCTCTGTCGAGTCTGATGGCTTCCTTCGCACTCGAATACGCCGGTAAACGCCGGCACACAGCGTGTTACTAACCCAGGCCTGCCTGCTGGCAGGCCGTTGCTGGCCAGGGCGCTGAACCCTGGCCTGTGCACTCAAAATCGCCGCCGCGCCAGCAACTCCGCCAACGCCCCTTCAAGCCACCCTGCGGTGCGCATCTTCAGTGCCTTGCTCCCGCAACTCGGGCACTGGTCAAACCACTCGCCGGGCATCAGCGCATCACTTTGCGGTGCCACTGTCTTTGTCCAACCGCATCCTTCACATTCAAAGGTGAAGGGCCTGGGTTTGATGGGCATTCTAAAGCTCCTTGGTTTCTTCGCTGATGTATTGCCATCGGTGCATTCAACTGCCCGGATAAGCCAATTCGATCTGCTCGTCGAACGCGCCACCAACCCCGCAGTAATCACGTGGAACACGCTCAAGATCCTCGGCTACCTGCACGATCACCTGGCGCAGTTCCAGGCGTTCGAACCAGCGGGAAGGAATGGCAGCAGCACCATACTGGGCACCCAACAAGTGCCCGGCGACAAGCCCTGTGCTGTTGCTATCGCCACTGTGATTCACCGCCGTGATCACCCCTTCTTCGAGTGATCGTGCTGTCAGCGCACACCACAGTCCAATCGCCAGCGCCTGCTCGGCAACCCACCCACCGCCAAGGTCGCCAATGCGTTGCGGGGTGGGTGAATAGCCCTCGTAGTAGAAAAACAGCACGCGCTCGATGAGGCTGCGCGTTTCTTCCATACCAGGTACTTGCCCATATTTGGCCAAGCTTTGAGTTACCGCGTGTTCCAGGCTGTCTTGTCTTTCGACAACACGCTGAAGAATGTCGGCGAATAGCCCTGCCGCCAGGTAGCCCGTCGGATGCCCGTGCGTCAGGCGCCCAGACTGCGCCGCGTAGTCAAATGCATTGGCAAAGAATGCACAGGGCGCAACACGTACCAAGGCGCCGCAGCCCTTGCTGTTGTTTTCGGCAACCGCTCCCAACCGCGCGCTGGCCTTTAGTGCATTCAGGCAAGTTGTGCCTGGGGAGCGACGAGACCAGAGCTCGACTTGCTTGATCAACCAGCCATCTGTGACGATCGGTATCGCAGAGGGGTAATCCTGGGTCATCAGCCAGCGCAGCAACGCTTGGTGAACAATGCTCGGGACATGGCACGCCTGCCGTAAACTGCCAAGCACAAAAGCGCGCAGCAAACCTTCTGCGGTGAACAGCATCATCTGCGTTTCGTCGCTGATGGCGCCGGTGTTGCCGTAAGCCGGGGCAAAATCAATGATGCCCTGCGGACCGAACTTGGCTTCGATGGCAGGCCACTCAAGAAACTCCACGGGGGCGCCAGCGCGTCTCCGATAGCACCACCCAGCAGGCAGCCTTTGATCCGTTCAAGTCTGTTCATGCACTTCCCTTATCGCTCTGCAGAGATCAGGTTCTGCAAAATCACCAGCTTGCTTTGCAACTGCTCGATGTGCGCTTTCTCAGCACGCAGTGCCGAACGTAGCTCCCGGTTTTCCATCTCCCAGATCCGCGCCCAACGTGCGTCCTTGCGGCAGGCAAGCGCCATGTGCCAGATTTCTCGCAACCTCAGGTACTGCATTAGGAGCACCGTCAGGACCACCCCGATCAACACCAACGCCCCTGTCGAAACCGCTTCAGACATAGTCATGTCCACTTCCTTTCGTGACTTCAATTTATTTCTAAGGCAGATACACGATATGTAGTGATTAACGACAGGTCTAGAATGTAGACTTATACAGGTAAAGTATTCGTGCACATGGAGAGGGTATGAAACGCAAGCAATCCATTGAACAGGTACGCTGGGACCTGGCACTTCGCTATCGTTTGATCGAGACCGTTGCCTGGTGGGAAGGCAGACTGACCACGGGGCACTTGATGCAGAGCTTTGGCATCAGCCGCCAGCAGGCGTCCAAGGACATCAATACCTACATCAGCGAGCATGCGCCCAAAAACTTGACATATGACAAGCAGCTCAAAGGGTATGTGCCGAGCAAGCAGTTCAAGCCACTGTTCATCGACGACAGTGCCAGTGCCTATTTGCACCTGCTCTATCAGAACAATGAGCGTGCCCCACACATCGACGGGCTGGCACTGGCCTATGCGCACACCAAAGTGTTGGAAGTACCGGATCGCCCCATTCGGCCGGAGATCCTGCGCCCCTTGCTCAAGGCTTGCCGCGAAGGCCTGCGCCTGGAAACCGAGTACGTGTCGTTCAATACCCCGAACGTAGAGATTCGCCTCATCGCCCCTCACACGCTGGTCTACACCGGCATGCGTTGGCATGTGCGGGCCTACTGCGAAAAGAACGGCCAGTACCGCGACTTCGTGCTCAGCCGCCTGCGCGGGCAGCCGGACCTGCTCGACGAGTCGCCGAACACACGGGAGCTAGACGAGGAATGGAACTCCGAAGTGCCGGTCATCTTCGAGCCCGACGGGCGACTGAACGAGGCGCAGAAGGCCATCATAGAAGCCGACTTCGGCATGCAGCACGAACAACTGGTGGTGCCGAGCCGTAAGGCCTTGGTGAAATACGTGCTGCAGCGCTTCCACATCGACCCGCGTAACCTAGCGACCAGCCCCGAGGCGCAGCAGATCGTGGTGAAAAACCTCAAGGAACTGCGGCCCTGGCTGATGATCGACTGATGCCACCAGCTCGATGCACCGCTCCGATGGTGGGCCGAGGCCCATCATCGGAGCGGTAGCTCACACGGGTCAGTCTTAGGCGGCTTACGCTTCGGTCGCTCCAACTGGTAGCTCAATGATTACTGTGCTGTGAGTTCGACCGCAAGCATGTTGGCGATACACACCTTTGGCCCAGCACCGGCTATGTGGCCGACTACAGTATGAGGCCGATGGTTGAGCCCCCTTTCGCTCACGATCAATTCCTGCGCCTTCACTTGCCTGAAGCGGGCATCTGCCTTCATACAACGTTCAGTTTCGCCCATCATGGCAATGGATTGCGCCGGCTCCACGTAGCCCAGCAGACCAACCACACCATTAGTTTCATACGGATCGATACTACGAACAAAACACCCGTAGCCCGCCTCACCAAGCAGTTCATTTGCTATGTCCGCTGCCAAACGAATGATCTTGGCCTCCATAGCAAATTGGAGCTGCAGCGCTGGATCAGCAGGGAAAAACACAAGATCTGGACGCTTAGAACTCGACCCAGTAGCAATGTCACTGGGAGCCGTATGATCAGCGATTACACAAGCAATACTGATTCCCGGAACCAGCGCTCCTACTCCTCCACGCTCTTGTAGGAGCCGCTGAGCCTCGCTTGAGAGATGGGCTGTGATAGCTGTTTCCGAGATGTTTGCTGGCGCTGCGGTTACGCGCCTTCTTCTTGTTGTGGCTCCTCGTGTCGCGCAGAATTGGCTCCACCTAGCAGGCTGCACCAAAGCGTGATGTGCAGTCAGGAGAAGGTCATAGCATTGGGTAACGAAAGTTGCTACTGCTAATGCACGATACGGGTTGATGCCCGCTTCGACCAAGGACTGTTTGAGCTTCACTGAAAAATTTTCGGAGGATGTCATTGAGCAGCCAAGAGAAGGTTCGCAATTCGCAGTGCATCGCCGTATGCACGGTCAAGCGAGAAATTAAGACGCCCGGCTGGCTTGTCGACTACTATTTGCCGCTCACCTTCAATCCACATGACATGCGCTGAGTCATAAAACTGAAACGCAGCTAAGTGGGTCACCGGCGACTTCGGCAGCGGGTCAGTCATGTCAATAACGATTCGTATTGAAGAATCGCTAATGTAACTCGCATCGCAGCCCTGGAAGAGTGCGCCAAAACTGCTGCTCAAGGAAGTACTTAGCACCTCCAGATAGTCGCCCGGCACCTTGTCAATGCGCTCGTTTGCATTGGTAGGAGTGAGACCATTTTCGAATTGAAGGCGCATGTCGAGGTAATCTTGCATGGCAGCAGCGACATCCTCAACTTGCATCGCCGCCAAAAGATCAGGCGTATCCGAGGTATAATCCTCAGGCTGCAGAAAATATTCCGGTCGAGGCACCACAATTCCATCTAAGTCACGTCTCTCAACGCGAGTGCGGTCCACCTGCCACAGCTGGCCGAACAGTGCGAATTGAAAACGGGCAAAGTCGCCCATCAAAAAGCGTCCCAACTTAGACAGCACGGCCGCGCGTTTAGCGGGCGTCAAGTGAGTTGGGTTGTCCTTCCAGTGGATCACGTTCATTGAAGAATTAACCGCAAGAGGAAAGTCTACCGACAAGGCCTGGGCTAAGCTTCGTGAGACTAGCAGTCTCTCGCCCTGAAACTTTTTACGGTGCTGCATACTGCAGTCCTCGAGCCGCTGCTCGGACAACTGCTTAGGATGGCTGGCTAGTACACTAAACCCGTCACCATATTTGGCAAAATCGCTAATACTGCAGATCTCATCGGCGCGTAAAAGAGTTCTTGCCGGCGTACTACCTCCCGCAGACACCA
Source organism: Pseudomonas sp. NUPR-001 (assembly GCF_052147955.1). Taxonomy (NCBI): domain Bacteria; kingdom Pseudomonadati; phylum Pseudomonadota; class Gammaproteobacteria; order Pseudomonadales; family Pseudomonadaceae; genus Pseudomonas; species Pseudomonas sp. NUPR-001. The sequence goes on along the minus strand of NZ_CP197353.1, from coordinate 687,284 downwards.
GTCCCAATTGCACCAGTAGCTCACCAAATGTAGTCGCTGCTCCTCGTGACACGGCTTGTCGCAACCTGTTCTTCGCGGCACGATCCAGCGGACGAAGAGCATACGCCTCAAAGACATGCTCCCTATCTCGAAAGACAAGAATACTGGGCATCCATTGTACGTCGGAACAATCGATCGCCAACGTCCACATCGCCTTGGGAGTGAAAGGTTGAGTCCACATTGCAGGCGAATAGAATGCAGTGCGGCTGGAATATGTAATTGTACGCGCAGAGACGAACAGCAAAGCAGCGGGCTGCTCAGCATTCTCGAAAAGATGTCGGCGCCATTGCGATAAATTGACGATGGCCCGAACATGAAATTCCTGCCCTAATCCCGTTATGAATGTCTTCGCGGAAGGACTTGAAATCGATTTCGACGGCATGACAAGGCCAAGCACGCCACCCGCTTTCAGGTAGCGCCTTAAACTCATCCACGTTATATATTCAGATGCTTCCTGACCATCAACCGGATCATCGCTGACGATCTTGTAGGTTGTGACTCGCTCTAGTGGTTTCCAGGGTGGGTTGCCCGCCACACAGGTGAACTCGATCCCTTCGAAATGTCTCGGCGCACTAAAGAAGTCAGCCACTAAGATGTTCTTACCGATGAGAGAAGGGAAGACCTTCGGGCGCCTCCTCTCAGTGACAATGGCCTGCAACTCGGCTGGGTCAGCGTACTCAAGGAGATTCAAATAAAGGCTGAAAGCAGCAACTGCCGCTGCAGATGCTGCCTTCTCGACTCCGTAAATGCACTCCACCAGGATTTGACGCAACTCCTCCATGGGAAGGCGCTGCAGACGATGCTCGACAAGAACGTGCTCAACGATCCGCCGGAAGGCAGCCACGAGGAAGACACCGGATCCCGCAGTTGGGTCCAGAACACGAGAGGCTTTTGAAAATTCACACTCATCGCTAAGTCGATTGATGACAAAGTCCACAAGAAAAGGTGGCGTATAGACAACACCATCGTTGCGTACGCTGGTCGGACTCTCACTCCTTAGAAACTCTTCGTAAACAGCCGACAGTGTCTCGATCTGGATCGCTGTGAGATCTATTTCGAAGAGTTCAGTCTGCTCCCCCCCTTCGTGCAGCGTTGTTCCCCCGCGCAGATAATCGATCGCAAGATCAAGATGGTCTTGCTGGATCTTGAGCCGCTGATTGGAATCCAGTAAAAAAACCGCGCCATTGAAGATATCGTCAATCCTGTCCTGCAGCGCCCAGAATTGAACAAGAGAAATCGCCGGTCGAGTGAAGTGTAACGAGCTATCGTCTACGACTAACCCTTGAGCCCATTCACTTGGTACCACCTTCCTATCCAACAGAAGGAACGTATATAGGACACGCCCAATCAGCCGGTTGACGATCGCTGCGGGAAGCTCGCCACCCTTTATCGTAGAGGCTAAGCGTTTATGCAGGTGCTCCAAGGCTCGGAGTAAGCGCTTGTCCACTGTACCTGCTGACTGCAGCCTAAAATCTCGCCATTGCAGTGATGATCGCAAGCGCACAGCAACAAAATCTTTGAAGACTGAGCCTGCCTCCTCCTTCTTCAAGTCATCGGAGTCGGCAAAAACTACGAGTCTTGCCCAGTCGGCTTCAGGAGCAAAATCAAAGCCTGGGCAGATAATGAAGCGCTCTTCTACCGCAATAATTAGCCACGGCGCTAGACCCTGGCTCCATACCCACCGATGGTGTCGCCGTGCTTCCTCAATGCTATCCGCGTGAGCAAGATAAACAATGGGAACAAATCGACTAGTGAGTCGGTCACCAAACCCTGGCTCCCATGCGCCGAAGCAGGCTTTCAACTTGATCGCATCCGCAGCAGCGTGCAATGCATGGGCACTGCCAATTGCGCGGGCATAGTCTGAAGGACCTTGAAGTAAACCATCATCGCCGGAGTAGCCGAGCATATCGACAAGTAGATCGATGTAAGTGCTCATAAAAGCTCCTCGACCTGATGAGTCTCAACAGCTCCGTAATTATTGCCAGTATCAGACCAATTCTTGTGCTCTTTCACTACCCTAGAAGGCGCACAGGGATATGACAAGTTGCTTGCTCTTACTTCTGGTTGATTCGGAGCGAGGGATAGCACCGCCCTCACAAAAAAGCCACTGGGTTTTAGTGACGCCACAGCCAGTGGCCTCGCCGCGAAGGATGGCGATGATGGCGTAGATGTAAAAAGCCAAGACGACTTCGAATAGCTCGCAGACGCGAGCTGAATGCAATGGTGCGCTGCGAAGTCATTGATTGTCATCCATGTATTACCGAGATGGCGTCGAAAACCAGCGTAACGCACTGATTCACCTAAGCAAATCCGACCATCCTATGACAGTCCTGCCAGACTGTAAAGCGCTGCTTAGCTGCTGGGCGCCTGGTGCCCCTACTGGTGTCAAAACTCACTGTGCAAGCTTTGTTGTCTATTGACTTGATCGGCAAGCCCAAGCGTGCAAAGAGTCTGACCTCTATTTGCACGTATAGGTCCCTCCTGCCTGTGCCTCAGCCTCCAATCGGACTCTGCTGCCCGGGGTTGAAGGCCCTCTAACCCAACAGCTCACGTTACCTGATGCAAGCTTCCTGCCCATCTGACTATAGCGGCAGCCCATATCCATTTTTCGACCCACCCCAACTGAGCGGACAATCGGGCAGCATATTCGTTTCAAAATAATCTCAACCACACATTACTGCAATGACATCACCCCCAAGGAGATTCACCCCATGTCATTGCAGTGCCCTCACTGTCACTCCCCCAAAGTCGCTTCCTTCCATCACGCCATGAAAGTCGGCGCGGCCATCGGCACCGTTGGCGGTGTTGCGCGTGGCGTCAGTGCTGCCCTGGCTGGTGGGCAGGCCGGAGCAGCTATCGGCGCTATCGCCGGGCCAGTTGGCATCACCCTCGGCTCCGTATCGGGCGCCATCCTCGGCGGCCTGGCCGGAGGTGTCGGTGGCTGCGCACTCGGCGCTCAGCTCGGCGAGTCGCTCGACCGCCACGTCCTGGCCCACAACCTCTGCCTACTCTGCGGTCACCGCTTCAACCTCCCGACCTAACCAAGTCAACTCCCCTTCTATTTATTACCTCCGGTCGGTGCTGCGCCTCGCGCAGCGCTCTATGCCGGCCTGCACCCAAAGGAATCGTTCACATGGCACATCTCGTCGAAACCATGGCCTACGCTGGCGCTACTCCGTGGCACGGCCTGGGCAATCAACTCACTCAGAAACAACCCATCGAAGTCTGGCAACGCGAAGCCGGCATGGACTGGCAGATCCTTGAAAGCCCCGTGCACTTCAAGTCGGATGCAGTCGGCCACTTGGGTGCGATCCACTCCTTTCCCGAACAGAAGGTGCTGTTCCGTTCGGACACCAAGGCACCGCTATCGGTGGTCTCCCAGCGCTACCACACTGTGCAACCTCGGGAAGTTCTGGAGTTTTATCGTGACCTCACCGAGGTTTCCGGCTACGAGTTGGAAACGGCCGGCGTGCTCAAGGGTGGGCGCAAGTTCTGGGCGCTGGCGCGTACCGGGCAAGGCGCGGCGCTCAAGGGCAACGACCAGGTGAATGGCTATCTGCTGCTGGCAACCTCCTGCGACGGCACCCTGGCCACCACAGCCACACCAACCACGGTTCGCGTCGTGTGCAACAACACCCTGACCATTGCCCTGGACGGCACCAGTCGGGCGATCAAGGTGCCGCACAACACCCGTTTCGATCCCAAGGCGGTGAAAAAGCAACTGGGTATCGCCGTCTCTGGCTGGGACGAGTTTATGTACCGCATGCGCACGCTGTCCGAGCGCAAGGTGCAGTGGCCTGAGGCTATGAGCTTCTTCATGAACGTGCTGTGCGAGACCAGCCCGACCGGCGCGCTGCCGGAGCAACTGCCCAACGAGCGCGCCCTGCGTAAGGTCCAGGAGTTGTACGAGGGCCGGGGTCGGGGCAGTCAGCTGGACTCGGCACGAGGCACTGCCTGGGGCCTGCTCAATGCCGTGACCGAGTACGTTGACCACGAGCGTCGTGCGCGTAGCAACGAGTACCGCATGGACTCGGCCTGGTTCGGCCAGGGGGCGCAGATCAAGCAACGCGCCCTGGATGCTGCACTGCAGCTCGCCGCTTAACCCGCACTTACCTCAACCTCGCGCCCGGTCAGCCTTGTGCTGGCTGGGCGTTTTTATGTCTGCAGGTGAATACCATGCAAGCAACGTCATTGAACGGCAGCACCCGCAAGAAACGCCCTGCCCTGCGCCTGGTCAGCACCAAGGAGCTGCCGCGCGAGGACTGGCTGCAGATCCGCAAGCAAGGCATCGGCAGTTCAGATGCCGCCGCAGCGGTGGGGCTGAATCCGTACAAGTCACAGCTGGAACTGTGGCTGGAGAAAACTGGTCGCGATGCTGGGCTACCAAAGGTTGATCCTCACGATGAGGAAAGTCCAATGTACTGGGGCAATGTCCTAGAGCCCATCGTGGCTTGGCACTACAGCAAACGCACCAAGAACAGGGTCCGTCGCATCAACGCCGTGCTGCAGCATCCGGATCCAGAGCTGCCTTGGATGCTGGCCAACATCGACCGCGAGGTGATCGGGGCCGACGACGTACAGATCCTCGAATGTAAGACGGCTGGCATAAACGGGGCACGCCTTTGGAGGGACGGCGTCCCCGAGTATGTTCAGCTTCAAGTGATGCACCAACTCGCCGTCACCGGCAAGCAGGCTGCAGATGTGGCGGTGCTGCTCGGTGGCCAGATACTGGAGGTGCACCGTATCGAACGGGACGAACAGATGATCGCGCGCCTGATCGAGCTGGAGCGCATTTTCTGGCAATACGTGAAGACCGATACGCCACCGCCAGCCGATGGCACCGCCTCTGCTGAATTCGCATTGCGCTGCCTTTATCCAAAAGACAACGGTCAGGTCGTCGACTTCAGCAGTCATGCCGGACTGACGGCGACCTACATCGAGCTCAAGGCCGTCCGCCAGTCGATTGCCGACAAGGAAAAGCGCGAGGCCGAACTCAAGCAGATGCTGCAGCAGGCCATGGGCGATGCCAGCCGGGCGGAGTTCACCAGTGGCTACGTCAGCTGGCGCAAAGCCAAGGACAGCCTCGGCCTCGATGTCGCTCAGTTACTCCAGGACAAGCCCTACTTGCAGGCCAAATACCCTCTACTGAAACCCGGTGCGCGGCGCTTCCTGGTCGGCTGATTTTCACTTTCCTCATTCGCTTCCCCCTTGGCCAGTCCATGCAGTTCGCGCTGCGTGGCTGGCCTTTTTTCATTTCTAGGAGTACCACCATGCTGAAAGGCTTAGCCCTGACGCCCCCAGTGCTCGGGCGCATCTCCATCGGTAAGGTCATCGAGAAGAACGGCAAGCGCCTGCCGGAGAAGGATGACCAGTTCACCATCACCTCCCAGGTGCAAGGCAAGGACGGCTGGCTGCTGCACCCACTCAACGACGGACTGCGCCAGGGCAAGGACGACAAGCTACGCAGCATTCCGGTACGTCTGCTGTTCAACGAGCCGGAGTTGAACTTTCGTGCCGACTACACGCTGTTTGATCGGCAGTCCGGACGACCGCTGTGCGTGGGCAACGGTGAGACCTGCAGGCGCGTCACCCAGGAGGGTATGCAGTCCCTACCCTGCCCTTCGCCTGATGCCTGCCCGTTGGCCAAGGGTAATGCCTGCAGGCCCTATGGACGGCTGAACGTGGTCATTGGCGATGAGGATCCGCTCGGTAGCTTCATGTTTCGCACCACCGGCTTCAACAGCATCCGCACCCTCGCCGCCCGGCTGCATTACTTCCAAGCCATCTCCGGCAACCGCCTGGCGTGCCTGCCGCTGGAACTGCGACTGCGCGGAAAATCGACGCGGCAGAGCCACGGAACGCCGATCTTCTACGTCGACCTCACAGTACGTGGCGGTATGGACATGGCCGAGGCGCTGCAGGCCGCCAATGAGCTCGATGCGCAGCGGCAAGCAGCAGGCTTCGATCAAGCTGCGCTGGATGAAGCGGCGCAGCGTGGCTTCGCCAATGGCGCGTTCGAGGACAGCGAGGAGGATGCCGGCACCATCGTCGAGGAGTTCTACCCCGTCGAGGAAAGTCAATTCCCTATCGCCAACACTCCCCAGCGATCCGCGAAAAACAGCCTGACCGAGAAGCTGGAGGCGCAAGCCCAGCGCCATACCCCACCAACTGATTACCACCAAGGAGCCCAGTATGCGCCTGCACAAGCTGAAGGCCAGTGACTCGACCGGCACCTACCTGGTCGAGTCGCCGGTAACCGAAACCGACATCCTGCTGATGGCCCGGCAGTTGGCGAACCTGCGTCTACGCCGGGGACGAGCACTGACCTCACCGAAAGCGGTGTTCAGCCACCTGCAGGCACTGTTGGCCGATTACGAGCATGAAGTTTTTGCCCTTCTCCACCTTGATAGCCGCCATCGAGTCATCGCCTTCCAGGAAATGTTCCGAGGCACGCTCGACGGTGCCAGCATCTATCCACGCGAGGTCGTCAAGGCAGCCTTGGAGCACAACGCCGCCGCCATGGTCCTGGTGCACAACCATCCCTCCGGGGACCCCGAACCCAGCCAGGCGGACCGCAACCTGACCCACAAACTGAAGGAGGCACTGAGCATGGTCGGGGTGCGGACGCTGGACCACATCATCGTCGGTCGCGAAGGCTGCCTGTCGCTGGCAGAACAGGGCCACCTGTGAGGAGAAGACGAAGATGACGCTACTACGGATCTTGGCTGCCGTGTTTATGTTCGTTGGCATTCTCGCCGGCTGCCTGGCGCTCCTGCTGTTGGTGATTCTGCTGGTGCGCTTTCCGCCACTGCTGATCGCCGTGCTGCTGGCGTGCTGGATCCTCTGCCGACTGCTGAAACTGTTCCAGACGTCAGAGGCAGCACCGACAAAGCCCCCCACCTCCTTGCAGTGACCATCCCCCGTAAGCAGCCAGGTAAACCCTGGTCCCCAGGAAGCATGAAGATGAACAGACAATGTTTGATCTGCGAGTCCAGGGCCGTAATGCCCCGTGACGCCGCCAAGGGCCTTGCGCTGTTGGTCGGGCTGATCGATGGTGCGGCTCAGAGAGCTCGAAGCGCACCCGGAGCATGCAATCGCGACATGCTCATGAGCGGGCTGGCCGCGATTACCCCGACCTACCCTGCCGCCTTGGATGCGGCTGAGGATGTCGCCCGCTTCCACTTCCGGGGCTTCGATTGCCTGTGCCTGCGCTGTGGCGCGCTATTCGACGCGGCTATCGCGGACCAGGAGAGCCTCAACAGCAGCTGAGACGTTCCACCAGACGCTCCACCATCTCCAGTACCAGCGTCCGATCATCCGCCTTCAGAGTAGACAGTAAATTCTGCAGGCGGCGCGCCTGGTCTTCCGGTCGAGAACTCCCCTCGGTCAGCAGATCGGCCGTCTCGCAGCCGAAGACCGAAGCGAGCTCGACCAGACGCTCCACGTTGGGCATGACGACCCCACGCTCGATACGGGATACAGCCTCACTACCGATCCCAAGCTTCTCCGCGACCTGCTCCTGGCTCAGCTCGCAACGCGCGCGCTGACGTGCAATCGCCTGCCCCACCAGCTCCGCCAACTGCTTTGAATCGCTTTTCGACATGCCACCCTCCAGGTCAACCTGGATGGTTGAGGATCACCCCATTGACATGAAGGACTTCATAAACCGAGACTCAACCCAAAAGGTTGATATACGACTTTTTCTTTACCACCAATGCCCTAGCAAGGAGCACCGAACAGCATGAACGTCATTACTGGACTGAACGAAGCGCAGATCGAAAGCCTCGTGCGCAGCCGAGCGTCCTTCGAGATCAATGGCCTCAGGGGCAACTTCACAGCCGGCATCAAACTGGTCGAAACCAAGATTGAAAGACTTGGGATGAAATGCCGCGTCAAGAGCGACGTGAAAAGTGCCGCCATACAAGGCGGCATCTTGGGGGGCATGCTGAGCATCGCGTCCATGCCAGTAACATTGGCAGCAGCAACCATCGCAACCGCCGCCGGTGTAGGCCACACACTCGCCACCTACGATCCCGACTACGAAATCCTGAAGGACTACGTGAACAAGCGGCTCAGGGTCATCTACAAAAAGTAGTCCCGCCCATCCCCACTGCTACCAACAGCGAAAGATCCTGCTGAGCTGCGGGGTCCGCTTGCTCCGCCACCGGTCGTTCAGCGACCGGCTCCTATTTCATACCCGACAGCATCAACACACTGGAATAACCCCATGAAACGGATACTCAGCGTCCTGCTACTCGTCTTCTGTGCCAACGCTAACGCCGTCATCGACCATTACGCCTGGGGCAGTATCGCCTTCCCAGACGAGACCTCCACCAATGGCCTCCCCGAAGCTATTCCGTGTATCACGAAGAAAGCCTTCAACGGCCAACCCATGATCAAGTGCACCTGGCTGGAGACCTCCCGCGAGGTGCTCATCTGGGATGCCCAACGCCAGCAGGACATGCGCTATGTCAACCAGGTCAGTGGCACATGCCTGCGCGGCAAGTGCCGGACGAACACCAGCATCGTGGGTGAATGGAATCAGGATGTCTTCTTCGCGCTGTCGATCTGGTACCGCCTCGGCACCAGCACCGATGGCAAGCCGGTGGCCTACCGCATCGACTCCTCCCGTCAGGTGTCGTATGCCGAGGCAGGCTCTCTCCTGTACCAGTTCTATCTGGATATTGGCGTCCCCGATGATCAGCTCGTTGTCACATTCAACGGGCGTTATGAAGGTGGTTACGCAGCGTGGCAAGCACTGAAAGGTGGTGTACAAGCATCGGCACTGCAGTCACCTGCCATCTCGCCCCAATCAGAATGGCCGGAAGTGAAAAGTGCCTGGTGCAATCCACGCATGGATGACGACTGTTACATCAACGAGAAGAAGGTCCCGATCACAGACCTTGGCAAGTGGTTGCCGGCAGTTGCTGAAGCGAACATCGACCAGATCGGCGGCTTCTGCGAGACAATCCTCTGTTTCGATAAGGACAATCAACCCGTCGGTTACCTGTTGCAGTAACGGCCCCAAGCGCCACTGGACCACAGCTGCTATTTCACCCACCTGCATCGGCAGCCGCGTACTATATAGAGGGAGCCACGGCTCTTTCTTTTTTTGCTCTCAAATGGCGCAATCAGCTGATGACTGAATGAGGTAAAGGCCAAACGTCTGCTTCTGGCCCAGACCGTGTAAAAACGCAGCAAACGATGACCATCAACTTCCGGGGATTTTCTCAGCGTCTAGGAGGCCGTCGGAGGCCCAATCAGGCGCAATCGATAATTCTGGTTGCTATGGCACTTTCGGCTTCAGTACGCCTGCTGGAGGGCGGTACGAGTCGTAGAACAGGCCTCAGGCCTTCATCGCTGCCATCAGGGCACCGCTGCCCAGCACGTTCAACACGCGTTTGAGATTGTAGGCGAGCACATGCAGGCTCATCTCGGTACTCACTCGGTCGAGAGTCTTGGTGAGGAAGTGGGTGGCGCCCATCCAGCTCTTCAGCGTGCCGAACGGGTGCTCGACCGTCTGACGGCGGATTCGCATCATTTCAGGCGCTTGATCCAGGCGACTCTGCATCGCTTCGAGCACTGCCTCATGCTCCCATCGGCTCACTCGGCGCTCTGAGCTAGGCGTACAGTGCTCTTTCAACGCACAACCCTGGCAATGCGAACTCCAGTAGCGGTGCAGTTTCAGCCCTTTTTCGACGCTTGAGAACCGCCAGATCAGGCTTTGCCCAGCCGGGCATCGATACTCGTTCTTGGCTGCGTCATAGATGAAATCACCTTTGCCGAAGCGACCAGCCGCTGTCGCTCCCGAGGTCAGCGTCTTGGGCACGAAAACGGTGATTCCAGCCTCATGGCACGCCAGGATTTCTTCGCCTTTGAAATACCCTCTGTCTGCGACCGCCGAGAGTTCCTCGACACCCATGGCCTCTCGCGCTTGCTTGGCCATGGAGCTCAGTTGGTCTCGATCGACCCCGTCGTTCGTGACCTCGTGGGTCACGATCAGGTGGTGCTTCGCGTCGACCGCCGCCTGCACGTTGTAGCCGACTATTCCGCTGCCCCGGGTCTTCATTGAGCGGGCATCGGGATCGGTCAGGGAGATCTGTTTATCCGGTGTTTCGTTGAGCTGTACCTCGACTTCCTTGAGCTCCCGCAGCTTAGTTTTCAAGGTCGCAATCTTGTCGTGGAGGCGTTCGGCTTTGACCTGCGCCACGGCCGGTTCCTGGCGATCAGCGGTATCCAGTGCGGTCAGGTAACGGTTGATGCTGGACTCGATCTCCTCCATTCGCCGCTGAAGCTTGGCGCTGGTGAAATTGCGGTCACGGTTGTTGACCGCCTTGAACTTGCTGCCATCAATGGCTACCAGCGCTTCAGAGAACAGGCCAAGTTGCTGGCACAGCACCACGAACTGCCGACAGACGCCGCGGATTGCCTTGCCGTTATCCTTGCGGAAGTTGGCGATGGTCTTGAAGTCCGGCATCAAACGTCCGGTCAGCCACATCAACTCAACGTTGCGCTGACTCTCGCGTTCGAGACGTCGACTGGACTGGATACGGTTGAGGTAACCGTAGATGTAGATCTTCAGCAGGTCAGCAGGATGGTAGGCGGGTCTGCCGGTTTCCGCCGGGACGACACCCTCGAAACCCAGTAGGCCAAGGTCGAGTTCATCGACGAAAACATCGACCACCCGCACCGGGTTGGTGTCCGCCACGTAGTCATCCAAGCTCTCGGGAAGCAGTGTGCTTTGCCCTCGGTGCTCTCCCTGGATAAAGCGCTTCATTGGCGTCCCCCGCTGATTTTGAATCCATCAAATCACAGCAAGGACGATGCCAACGTTTTTACACGGTCTGGGCCGTATCCCGCCTGTCGTGACCGGCAGAGAGCGGCCAACAGCAGTCGCTCGTGAGCGATAGCTTCCGACCATAGCATTTGGTCGCTCGAAGACATGGTCTGTCTTATTTAAGGTATTTCTGATTAGATTAGTTAATTCGACTTAATTGACAGATCATAAGCGTCGCAGGGCGCCAATAACCGTTATGGAGTTTATTTTGAAGTTGATTGCGAGGTTCTTGCAGACGTTCAGCGGCACGTTGGGAGGTGCGATTGCTTTGTGGGCATTTGAGCTGTGGGGAGGGGATCCAAAGAGAGTTCCAAGCTTGCTTTTATTACTGATCGCTGGGGTTTTGGCTTTGACTGCTTGCCTCAAATATGTTGATGAAGATTTTAAAAAGACCTTTCTTTCTGTCGGAACTCTTCCGTCAATAGCCATTTTTTTAATTTCTGCCATCTCGATCAGGCAAGGATGGCTAGGCTTTGAAATTGATCTTGAGCAGACGGGACTGATTGGAAAATGGGCACTTGCAATGATAGGGGCTCAGACAGTGTTTATCATTATTTATAAGAGCGTGTTCAAAACGAAGACTAAATAACGCCCGCCTTAATAATTTCTCTGCGTTAAAAATTCAAAGGGCACTCCCATTTTTACAGTGACAGTTTCGCCACACCAAAGTAAAAGACTCCGCTTGATACTGTCACTGTGCTTACAGCCTAGCCTGAAGTCCCTGCCGTCGTCACGGGCAGCTCTTGGCCCAGGCTGTGTAAAAACGCAGCCATCGTTTTAAAGTCTGCGTTGCTACGTAAAATCTGCCAGCGTTTGGTTAATCAGCAGACCAAAAATTTGCGTAGGCGCGCGATTTTCGGTTCGCCTCTGACCGTAAACTCCGTTCTAAAACGTTTTTACATAGCCTCGGCCGTTTTCTGCCGTTCATTGTGAGGCAGCGTGATGGTCAGATCCGATGCAATCGGTGGTCAGAAGGAGTGCAAATGTCTGGTCAGGTCGAATGCAAACAGGTGGTAGAGTGTGGTGTAATTTCGCAATGGTGCCTCTAAAAGCGATGCCGACTAGGACAGTCGACAAGACGATAGGGCGCGGGCTTTCTTGGCCTCGCGCCCTCCAGTAGGGCTATTTCTCCGTGATGAGCCGAGCCGATTGTGGGTCGTATATCACGCCAGTGATTGAGCCATCGCGAATACGCTCCACCGCCTCGTCAATCACATGTAGCGGCACCAGAAACCACTCTCTGGGCTTTACCGGGTTGCCGAAGCGGTCTGGGATGGTCAGCTCTATTTGGGCTGGGCTGAACAGCCGGTGGAACAAGTTTTCCATCCGAGTACGATTGATGTTGTGCAGCTTGTAGGTGGCCACAACCTCAACGTCCGCCAGCAGGTAGGTGGCGTCCTTGTCGGCACCGGCAATACGTGTTTCTACCTTACCGCCCGTGACACCGATCTTGTGGATCAGCCCTCGATGCTCAGCTACGAAGGGATGGGTTGAGTGGCTGCGCAGCACGTAAATCGTGCCACTCTCGATGTCGTCGGGCTCAAGTGTTTCGCCAAACAGAGGGCCAGCATCCGCATCGGTAATACGGCGACCGGCATCATCCTTGTACAGCGCACGTTGCAGGGATCTTCGCAGTAGATTGCTTTCTGTGCCGTTGGAGTAGATCACCCTCAAGCGGGCATCGCTCTCACCATTGGGGGCCTTAATGGTCTCGCCGACCCCAGCCACATAAACCGTCTGTCCGCCGAGGATGAAGAACTGCCCTTCCTCGATGCTGGCATCCCGGATGAAGGTGCGGGTCACTCGGGTGCCCGATTGCAGCTCACGCTGTACTAGCTCAAACAGCGGCTGGAAACGCTCGAAGTCCTCGCAACGCTCGCGCTGGGCAATCTCCTCGGCTTCACGCTTCTCTGCATTGCTGCGAACGTGGCGGAGGTTCTGGATGTCAGCACCGCCGTCTTCCCCAGCCAGTTCTGCCAACAGCTCATCGTCCGTCATCGTATAGTCGCCTTGCGGCTCCCGTACCTCGAAGGCATTCAGCAGGCCTTGATGGTCTATCGGCTGCAGCAACGCGCGGCATTCATCCTGATCGCGCAGGCGATCCAGGCGTACGGCATACAGGCGCTCGAAGATATCCTTTTCATCGCCGTGGCGTGGCACGCGGCCATGCTGCTCAACAAAACGTTGAATGTCCTCGAAGCCAGCGATGATGCGCTCCTCACGAGGAGTGCGACCGGTCTTCTTGTCTGACGTGGCGAAATCGGAAAGCTCTGCTTCCAACTCATCCAGATCTAATTCATTTGACATAACGGCCCTCTTTCTTGAAACGCACAAAGGCTACTGCGCCTTCCGCCATGCTCCGTTCCCAAGGGTCTTGAGCAGTCAGGGAAGGTACCCGGCCATGATCCTTCTTGAATTTTACTGCCCGGACGGCGAGGTCTTTGGCCTCATCTGGCGTCAGACGGGTGCGCTTGGCACCGATCACCGCAGCGACCTGCTTGAGACTTTCCTCGCTCATGGTCTTGGCCAGAATGGCGTATGCTTCGCTGAACGGATTGATTTGGTCGATCAAGTCGATATCCAATTCGCGCACATCCATCGCAAACTTGCGCACACCATCAATCAGAGCCGTGCTGGGGGCGCCATTCCCTCCGGCAAGCGTACCTTGCGGATCATCACCTAGTACCAGTTGCTTGGCTTGCTGGGTCAGGTTCAGAGCAGCAATGGCGTGCTGGCGAACGGCTTCCTGATCCTCGGCATCCAGCTCGGGATACTTGTCGCGGATGATCTTGCCCATTCGCAGTTGAGTCAGCTCCTCGGGCACCAGCTCATCATCGAACAGGCCACGCTCGATGTTGGCTTTATCCTGTACGAAGCTGGCAATGACTTCGTTCAGGTCTTCCTGGCAAATACGATTGGCTTCAGGGCTCTTGGGTTCAGCCAGCCCTTTGATTTCGATCTGCAGGTGGCCGGTTTCGTGGTTGAAGCCCACATTGCACTTGTCCGGCTGATAGCCTGCGTCTCCGTAGTCAAAGCCTTCCTGGGGCCCACTGGTGAGTGATTTCGGCGTGAATTCGAAGCGTGGCGCCAGAACCTGTTCCATCAATAGGCTGGCGGCAATTGCCTTGAGCGTGTCGTTTACGGCCTCGGTCACCACCTTCTCGCTGGCATCCGGCTCGGCGATTAGGTTGGTGAAACGCGCCCGTGCTTTGCCGGGGGCATCGCGGGTCGCACGCCCGATGATCTGCACGATCTCGGTTAGGCTGGAGCGGTAGCCCACTGTGAGTGCATGCTCACACCAGATCCAGTCGAAGCCTTCTTTGGCCATGCCCAACGCGATAATGATATCGACATGATCGCGGTTGTTCTTCTGAGCAGGATCTTTCAAGGCGGCCGAGACTTTGTCGCGCTTGGCCGGGTCGTCATCCACCAAGTCGGCAATACGCAGTACGCGCCCATTGGCGGTTTCCACCAGTTGGAAACCCGTCACCAGGTCGGCGCCTCGCCACTCGCCCAACTCTTCGATGATGTGCTCCACCTCGCGGATCTTGTCCCTGGTGCTCTCACGGGAGTTCACGTTGGGGATGTGTACGATGGTTTTTTCGCGCGGATCGAGCACATCGAGGATGCTGTCGGAGTAGGCACCTGAGTAGAAGTAGTAACCAATGTCCAGCTTCTTCAAGTGCTCGTAGCCGTTGAGCTGCTCGTAGTAGGTGTAGGTCACAGTATCGAAGCGGGCTTCGTCGGCGGGTGACAGCACTGCCTCGGCATCGCCCCGGAAGTAGGAGCCGGTCATGGCCACGATGTGCACCTTATCGCGGGCGATCAGTTGGCCCAGATACGTGCCCAGTCTGTTCTCCGGGTTGGCGGAAACGTGGTGGAACTCGTCCACGGCGATCAACCGATCATCGAACGCCGCCACCCCGAATTTTTCTACCGCAAAACGGAAGGTGGCATGGGTACAAACCAGCACCTGGTCACTGCTTTCAAGGAACGCACCCACCGCATTGACCTTGCCACCATCATCGGTGCCCGGGGCATCACATAGGTTCCAACGCGGCTCCACATGCCAGTCGGCCCAGAAACCGTGGCGGCTAAGTGGCTCATCGTGAAAGCTCGAGCCAATCGACTTTTCCGGCACCACAATGATGGCCTGCTTGATGTTCTGGTGAGCCAGCTTGTCCAAGGCGATGAACATCAAGGCCCGGCTTTTACCGGAAGCAGGCGGCGACTTGATCAGCAGGTATTGCTCGCCACGCCGCTCAAAGACGCGCTCCTGCATGGGGCGCATGCCCAGTTCGTTGGCCTTGGTGGATTGTCCGTTCTGGGCATAGGAAACTGAAACGGATGGAACGGTTTGGGTCATGGCTACGCTTCCATTCCGGGCTTCATGCCCGCGCGTTTGATAAGGAAAAGGTCATGCATCACTTGGCCTTCCGCGTCTTCTGGACGGGGGTCATTTCGGTATACAACTCGAACAGCTTTTCCAGGCGCTCAGTGTCATTCTTGAAACGACGGCCAATGTAGATGCGCTCCAGCACTTCGTCATTACGCTCGTGAGCAGCACGCAAATTATCCGGCATGGTCTCTGGGTCGTAGAGATTCGCAATGGTGGCAGGAAAATGAGCTTCGCGCGCCAGCAGTATGCCTTCGGCGCAGCGGGTGAGGTCGACTTTGTTTTTTTCGGTCAGTGTAGGTACAGGGAAAGCGTTCCAACCCAGAGTATTTGAGTAAGAGAAACGCATTTCTAGGCGAACACAGACGCTCGCGATCCAAACCCAATGCATACGCGAAGCAATTAGCGCCAAATTCCACAGAGAAGCATCATAGAGCGCGAAGTTTCGATCACCGATGGTGGTACGACTGTCCTCCAGGCCGATAGGCAGATATTCGCGGCCTTCTGAACTGACGCGAGCAACAACAAGAGAGTAATTCTGGGCGACTGATTGGATTTGCCGAAAGCGATGCGGGAAAGCTGCAGCAGGCCGCGTTTCGGCTGCCTTGCTTTCGGCTCGCATCTTTGCAACAGCATCGATACGCCTTTTCAGCTCGGGTATGGCTTCAGCGTCCGCGCGCTCGGCATCCTCAATCCAGAGACAATATCGTTGTTCGCCCCGAATAAATTCTTGTGCACCAAGGAACCGTTTGATGAAGCGTGCAGCTTCCGGGTTCTCGCGCAGAACAGCATCCCGCTCATCAGGTGATAGAAAGAGATTGCCTCCATCCGTTGGTTTGTTACCCCACTCCATCAAGCCTCGCCCATCAGTCGGCCGAGACAATGGTGAGACGATGACATCTCGACCTGGTACTAGGTAGGCATTAATGAACTCGACTTGTTTTTCGATGGTCGAGCCATCCTCGGTGACCGAAAATAACCTCTTTAGTTTGGTTGGATGATTACTTATGGCAACGATTACTACCGTGACACCTGCATTTTGGCTGGCAAGATTGGCCCACTTGAACGAGGTATGTGCAAATGTAATTTGGTGACCACTGGCGAAAATCAGCGGCCAAAGGATCGGCACCTGCGCACCTTGGCATATGGAGTTAGTGGATACGAAAGCTGCGAAAGAATTGCTTTGTTTGCCGTAATCGGCTGCTTTCATGAACCAACCGGCCACATAGTCCAGCGACTTCCAGTTTTTTGCGCGTTTGCTGAAGATTGCTTCTAGATCAGCCTTTTGCTCATCACTCTGCCAGGTCGAACCAAGATATGGTGGGTTCCCACAGATATAGGTCTCCCCACCTTCATTCTCAAAATCGATCTGTGCCTGTTCCAACGGTACTTCAAACAGGTCATCAGCTAGTAGTTTTACCCCTGTTCCGGTCGGAGGGCAGATAGCCAGCCAGTCGAGCCGCAAGGCATTACCGCAAGTAATCCAGTTCTGGCTAGACAGTGGCAAAAAGACAGCTAGCGCTTCCCGCTGCCCACGGTAGTGCACATCGCACTGATATTCGGCGATAACCAATGCCAGGCGCGCAATTTCTGCAGAGAAGTCTCGCAGCTCAATGCCTCGGAAGTTGGTCAGGGGAATATCGCTTTTGCGCCCCAGCTCACCCCGGCGCTCATTGATCGTGTTCTCAATCTCGCGCAATTGCTTGTAGGCGATGACCAGGAAGTTGCCCGAGCCGCAGGCCGGGTCAAATACACGAATACGCGCCAGACGCTTGCGTAGGTTGAGCAACATCCGCGGGTTGTCGCCGGCCTCTTCCAGCTTGGCGCGCAGTTCATCGAGAAACAGCGGGTTCAGCACCTTGAGGATGTTGGGCACGCTGGTGTAGTGCATGCCCAGGGCGCCGCGCTCTTCGTCGTCGGCGACAGCCTGGATCATGGAGCCGAAGATATCGGGATTGATCTGCTTCCAGTCCAGCACGCCGATATGCACCAGGTAGCTACGTGCAATCCGGGAAAAACGCGGCACGTCCGGCTCGCCGGAGAACAGCCCACCGTTAACGTAAGGGAAAGCATCCGCCCAGCGCGGCAGGCTCGCCGAAGCGCGCTGAGCAATTGGCGTGTTCATGGCGCGGAAGATCTCGCCCATCACCTCATGCAAATTGCTGGCATCGCGGTCGCTCATCTGCGTGAGGGTGTCAGTGAACAGACCGGTGCCGTTGAAAATGTCGGTGTCTTCGGCGAAGAAGCAGAAAATCAGGCGCGCCATGAAGTGGTTCATCTCATGGCGGCGCTCGGCGGTGCCCCAGGTCGGGTTGTCCTTGAGCAATTCCACATAGAGCCGGTTCAGGCGGCTGGTAGCGCGAATGTCGAAGGAGTTCTCGCGAATCTGCTTGACCGTGGAAATGCCTGCCAGCGGCAGGAAAAAGCCGAAATGGTCAGGGAACTGCGGGTAGTCGCAGGCGACGGTTTCGCCGCTTTCCAGCTCCTCCGCCTCCAGTGTCTCGCCATCAGTGGCGAGTACGTACTTGGCCTTGGCCCGCGCCGTGGCCGGACTGGCCTTGAGCGCCGCCAAGGTCTCGGTGACCGTGCCTGGTTCACACACAGCCAGGTGGATATTGCTGGTTTGCAGCACACCGCCCAGATCGGATTTGTTGGTTGCCCCCGAGCGCAGACGCTTCAGGGTGGTGTCCTTGTTGCCGAAAGCCTGTAGGAAGGCATAAGGGAACTCGACCCGGTCAAACGGCTGTTCCGCTAGGTCGGTGATGGCTTGTTCGATTTCTACGGCGTTCATATGAGGCTATCCCGGTCGCTACTGCGAAGAAGCGGCTCAGGCAGGCGCGGGGCCTGCCGTCCTTGCAAAATGATGGGATGATAAAGGAATGAGCAGGGTGCAGGTGAAAGAGATCCACGCGCTCGTCGGACATGAGCATTGCCGCGCGGCCGACTACTTACCCCCACTATTGCATTGAAGAGATGCGTGATCGTGATACCCGCAGGACTTCAAGGCTGCTTTCCTCCGACAGTTAGCTCTTCGGAGTTTTATCTTCCACGGAGGCGTTTCAGTTGGCCCGGCCGCAGGCATCGAGCTCCCTCGGGCCTCAAGCGCAGGTGCTGAGCGTCTTTGACAAGATACTTCACTGCCTTGTGAATATGGCCACGAATTGCTCGATCACTCCTCAGGATACGACCAATACCACACTCGTCACCGTATTTCTCCTTGTCGTAGTTACAGCTGTGCACGTAGCCCTGGCCATGCGTGATATCTTCCCATAACTCGCCGAGCTGGATAGCCTTGAAGACATCTCCACGCACCTCGTTGCCATTGAAAAAATAGGCTGCATGGATGTGGTAGCCCCCGCCATCACTCCTGTCTCCCTGCTCCACCGAATAAATGTGGCCGATGAGCTGGTCAAAGATCGCATTGCGCTTGTGCTTCGCAATCAGCTCATCCAAGTCTTCGAACACATGCTCGACGCGTAGCCTGGCCTGCGCCTCAGAACGGTAGTGGAAGTCGACCCTGATGATGGTGATGCGCGAGTAGAGCTCACATAAGGCATCGGCGTAGTCGCAGACTTGGATCTCCTGCTCCTTGGCCTGGTGGCGGAGGTCATGCTTCCTGCGGAGATACCACCGCTCACGAGTCAACTCACGGATCCGGGCGACCAAGACGTTCATGCTGTGATGATGATCCAGGTAGGCCGTACCCTCCTCATTCAGACAGGCAGGGCCATCAGGGTGGCGCTCCAGCCCGATGTCCTGACATGCAGCCCTGAACGCTTGCAGGTGTTCGCTGTAGCTGTATTCGATAGGGCCTTCGAATAGGTCGACCATCTGCTGGATGTGATCGAGGTACCGAGAGAGCTTGGTCTCTTGGACGCGTTCGTACCCTGTCCGGGCTTGCTTGATTCGGAATGCCGGTGAATCGGAATCTTCGATGGCCTGGACAAGTCGCTCGATCTGTAGGGCAATATCGGCCTGGGAAAGGTGGGTGTAAGTCTTGCGATCGGTCATGGATGGGTACCTGGTTGCTTGTTGTGCATAACAGGCACGTGTTGTGTATTTTTTAACCAACGACCTATCCCTACCTGTGCAGTAAGTGTCGTACTGAATAAGTTCAAATGGCTATTGAATGATTAGTTACTGATAGCAAATAGCTATATCACTAGAAGCAGCCCAACCCATCACCAACCCTCCCAGCGAGACCTGGCAAAGGGGAGCAACATTGCCCTGCCTGCCGAGAGATTTGCCGAATCGCATCCTGGGAGAGTTAGCTGAGAATTCCGAACTCTTCCATGCGGCATAAACGCCATGACCAGCTACCGACCGGTCATGGCGTAAATGGTGGTTTCTAGCTGACCATGCTCAGGTGGCCAGTGGTGCGCACCGCAGTACCTTCTGCCAAGTCACGCTCCTCGATCCTAGCTAGGATCCAGTCGTGCACCTCACTGTCAACCCAGCCGACGCAACGGTCGCCCAGTGACACCGGTTTCGGGAAGGTGCCTTCCGCGATGTATCTGTAGATGGTCGACCGAGCAAGGCCGGTCGAGTCGATGACTTCTTTCAGACGGATGATTCGCATGAGCAGGCTCCTCTGTGGCTCAGAGGATCTGCAGGGGTGGTAAGAAATAACTCGAAGGCTCGGGCACCTACTCGGTTAGCAAGCCAAACTCGTAGCGGTTCCGCACATTCAGGTCAGCCTCGCAGTCGAACTCACGAAGGAATCCACCATGGACATCCTTGAACACAATACAGCCTTTCTGATTCTCGGGAGCCGGATAGACGATCAGGGAAACGACCCTCAAGTCACTATCGCCCTCTTCTGACTCCGGCGCAGGTATCAGCCTAATCACCTGAGGCTGGTACCCCGACCACGCCTTGCCATTTAACTTCTGCTTCAAGTGTTCAGCCCACTCGAACGCCACCTCAAAGAAGTGATCGAGCACTCCAGGCCAGTAGTAGCCTGCCTCGTCCTGCCCCGGCCTTCCCACCTTTAGCTGCGCCAACTCTCGACCGATCACGCCCTCTAGAGACGCAGGAACTTTGCCGTATCTTTCGCCTGGCCCTCCCCATGTCTGGGACAGCAGATGCGACGTATACCCGGCCAGCTTGTGATACAGGACATCCAGCGCTGCAGGTCCCAGAGCGAGAAGAGCTCGTGCTACATCAAGCGACAACCCGCTGGTCAACCTTTCGCTACAGGACAGTCCATCCTCTGCATAAACCAGCACGGCGCAACGGAAACTCTGCTCACCTAGCTGCGGATGATTGAGGTTCAGGTAATAGGTACTGGGAACTCTTGCCCCAACGAAGATGCCATTGGATACGCCAGGCACATGACCACGTACGAAGCCCAGGCTGACTAGCCGTGCCACCTGATGCTTGAGTGCAGTCGGGTTCAAGCCCGTCATTGCTCGGAGCCTCGCCTCCCCCACCCCAGCCACAACCCCACACTGATCGGCAAAGCTTAAAAGGGCAGCCAAAAACACTCTCGTGGACGCCCCCAGACGCCCACAAGCCCCCGGGGCGGCCGGTCGCCCATCCTTGCGTACCGGCTGACGCGCAGCCTTTTCGTTCCCCGCATCTGTTTCAGATAGAGGACCCTCGGCAAAAATCTCCGGCTCACTGAAGAGACGCTGGATCAGGTCCTGATGAACAAACGCACGCTCTTCTGGCTTGGCCATCAGATCCAGGAGGTACCGCGACGCCTCATATTCCTGCCCCGGACGCCCCACCTTGTCTGCCTGCTTTTTGATCACCAATAGCCCAGCGTCGGCCAGCTCCCGCGAAGCCTCTCTGACCAACCTTTCTGTCAGGCACAGAAGCCTCGCAATCGACTTGATCTTGAATGGGGCGGCCAAGAGTACCTGCTCTCGGCATATCAAGGCTTGCAGGAAAAATCTAGACTCTGCACCAATCTCTAGATCTTCATAAAAAAATAGCATTCTAGCCATATTATCCACAGAAAAATGAAAATTTAGATGACGTTTTACACCCTATAAATTCAGCTTATCAACTTCATATAACGCTTCTGATAACAAATATTTTAACAAGGCTGTTAACATTATATTTATTTCCAACGCAATAGCGTTTTCTACAGGCCCCGATGCTAGGTCCTGCAACACCGTCCAGCAGTGGAAGAGTGGCGCTTCCCGAATAGGGCGGGCAAAAAGGAGATTTGAAAATGAGCGAGATCGAAGCAGCACCTGGCTGGTTGAACGAGAAGGACAGGAACGAGTGGGAGTGGGCGGCACGCTACCTATTGCGCCGATGCTCTTCTTCGCTGCAAAACAGCCTGAGCGCCCTTGCCGATAGCAACTTCAGCTACCTCGTCAGGTCGATCCATGCTCTCGAAAATGAGGCTGAAGGTGTAAAGCTCATTGAGCGACTAAGAAACGCTATCAGACAAAGGCGCTATCGACTGGCGGAAGGCGGCAGGAAAACCTGCTCTTTTACGCTCCCACTCGAAACCAAGACCACACTCAAGAGACTCGCGAAAAGTCAAAGAACAACAGAGACGGCTCTACTTGAGCGCTTGATCGAAGACGCCGCCCAAGTAGCCTCAGCGCAGAAAGAGGTGATGCGTCGGGATGCTCAAGAGGCCAAGGTCATACGCAACTCGCACAAGCTTGCACTGGAGCTGGACAAGATTCGGATTGATCAGGCCAGAAAACAGTTGCACCACTGCATGAAGCAGCTCACGCGCTGGGAAACCTTTCTGAAGGAAGACCTGCCAGAGTTATCCTCCGAAGACGAAGCAGCTGCTACAGCTCTTGCAGAACGCCGAATGCGTGTAGTCCAGGAAGCTATCGACGCAGCCGTAGCCAAGCATGAAATGCTGAGCCCTAGGGTGATCTAGCCCCACTCCAACCAAAGCCACGCGCCAGAATGTGGGTCAATGTGTGGGTCATAAGAGAAATAAAATATTTATTCTATAAAAATCAACATGTTAAAAAAATATGAAGCCGGCCACAAGCCGGCTTTTTAATGCCCCTAGGATTTTCAGAATCCTACTTCACCTTCACCACATCATCTGGCTTCCAAGTCTGGTCGTAGAACGGGTCTTCGCTGCCATACAGGCGCAAGGCGACCAGGAAGTTGCGCCCGGGAATGGTCTGGATAAACGCCGCGTCGGCTACATCCTGAGGTTTTTCCGGACCGAACCAAATCTCGATAGACCCGTCCGACTGCTTGGGTATGTCGTAGTAGCCGTTGGTGGAGGGCAGCAATTGCTCGGTCTGCGGCATGGTGCCGTCGGTGATGTTGTATGCCGTCACCGCCCAGAACAGCGCGGCGGGTGGATTTGGCGGCAGGCGCAACTTGTAGGTGCTGCCGCCTTCGAGGAACTTGCCGTCTTTGTCACGCCCGGTGAAGGGGTACTTCGAACCCGCGCCTGTGGTGTGCATCACCATCGCCGGTGCCGACGAGTAGGCGAACTGGAAGAAGTTGGCCCGCTGATTCACGTCCAGGTAGCTTTCCTGCATCCAGTCATTGGTGCCGCCCGCCCAGGTGTTCTCGTATTGGCGGTCTTTGTAATAGAGGTTGCGCTTGTCGTCGCGCCCCAGTTGGCGATTGGCGAGGATCATCTTCGGCGCAGTTTCCACCGCCTTTTTCAGCAGTTCCTGTTGTTTCTGGTTTGGTTCGAAGGGATGCCCCTTGATGATGCCGATGGAGGCCAGAACGCCACGCAGCTCCGGATCAATCGCTTCGACCGGCTCGTAATCAACAAAGGCTTTGAGCTTGCTCCAGTAGTTGCTGTCGACCGGATACATCATGTCCAGCGACTTGCCGCTGGCATCGGGGAATTGCATGGGTGTGGCGTCTTTTTCGGTCGCCCAGAGTGGATAGACGCGGGTGGTTTCGGCGTTCTTCACCGCTGGTGCCGGGTCAGGCTTGCCCTCACCTTTGGCCATGACGGTGCGGAAGAACAGAAACACGTTGTAAGTACGCGACTTGACCGCGAAGTAACCGCCCGGCACCGGGCCGTTGTAGTCCGGCGGCAGCAGCAGATAAAGCCCCCCGCGCGCACGATCAGGCCCAATGGCGCCAACGTCGGTTAGCGTGCGCTGGAAGAAGTCGGTGAACATGCCGATCACGTTGGCCGGTGCCTTCACTACCAGAGGGCCGGTCTGCTTGAGGTCTAGGTAGCTCATCGAGTAAATCACGTCGGCGTTTGGCGTGGGCACCATGGTCCGCGAGTCCATGCGCTGTTTCCAGATCGGCAGAATGTTGTAGCCCGCTCCGAAAGCCTTCTCTGAACCGTCCTTCATGCCGATGGTGTTGAGCGCCGGCAGCATGGTCATGTAAGCGAACACAGCGCGCTGGTAGTACAGCTCATCACGCAGACTTTCGGCCTCTTTCGGGTCGAGCCAGTTGCCATTGTTGATCTGCTTGATCAACGGTGAAGCCGGCGCCTGCTCCGCCGCCTGAGCCAGCGGCAGGCCCATCAGCGAAGCCGCCAGAACCGACAGCGTAAACACACGTTGCATGGAACCCATGGACCGATCTCCTGAAAATAAGTGGCGGTGCCCATGCACCGCCAGAGCAAGCGCAGTGCAAGGCCTATTTGATCTTCTGGATAACTGGCGGCTTCCAGCTTCCATCGAGGATCGGCGCCTTACCCCAGTAGGCGCGGATGTACAACGAGATCGGCTCCTTCGGCGATGGCAGCCAGTTGCTCTCCTTGTCCTTGCCTGGGGAAACCGGGCCAACGTAAATCGTCAGCGAGCCATCGGCATTGCGCTTGAGGTCCTTGTTTTTGGTGCCAAGCGAGTAACGTTTGAGATCGTTGGCGCTGAATAAATGGTGCTGGTTGTACAGGGTCAGCGACCAGAAACCTTGCACCGGCGGCTCCTCGCCTTTGGCAAAGGTCACTTCGTAGCTGTGAGCACCGTTGAGCTGCGCGCCACTGCCGTCAAAGTCGGTATAGAAGTACTGGGTTTCATTGGGGCGGTTGTCGAACATGTTCGACTTGGACGTACCGGTGCGGTTGAAATAGTCCACGCCCCACTGCGCATTATTGGTAGAGCGGTTCCAGCCGTTGCCTGCCGGGTGACCATTGTGCTTCCACTGGAAGAACGGTGCGATCAGCTCCTTGTCTGCCAGCTTGGCCTCTTCAACCAGCAGTTTCTTGATCTCTGGATCCTTGGCGGCGATGGCCATCAGTTGACGGAACTGTGCGTAAAGGGCTTCCTCGCCCGGCAGCGGTGCCACGGTATCGAGCACCTGCGGGAACTGGTCGAAGAACTTCTCCGGAATCACCCACTTGGTTTCGCCCTGACTCGCACTGTCGGCATTGGGTACCGGGATGTCTGGGGTTTTCTTCCAGTCGATGGTTTTCATCTTCCCGTCGTAATCCTTCAGCGGGTAGAAAACCACCTGGTTGAGCTTGTCTTGGATGGCCGCACGGTCCTCGGCGGTATCGTCCATGAACACCCGCGGAATGGTGTTGGCCAACGCCGTGGGGCTGCGAATGATGGCCTCCACGCCATCGGGTTTTTCCCCTTTCCAGTTCGGCCCTACCAGCAGGTAGAAGCCGGGCTTGCTGGCGTAGGGTTTGCCCAACTGGCCGAACTGATCGGTGCGCTGGTCGTACATCGCGTAGACCCAGAAACGATCACCGAAGTCCGGCACCTGAGCAATTACCGGTTCCTCATCCAGCGAGAAGAAGCCCAGGCCGTAGACAACGTCCTGGTTCGGGCAGGTGACGAAGGTTTCAGCCGGGGTAATGTAGTCGTGCAGCATGCCGAGCTGGCCGCGCGGCGCGGCGGGCAGGATGCCTCCCAGCAAACCTGGGTGCGGCGCCTTGGTGATGCGATCATAGCGATTGATCATGTTGACCATCGGCCAACCCCACAGGTACGCCATCCGCGCAATTGTCTTGGCGTATTCGGGGTGCATCAGCACCCCGCTGGCAGGCTGGGTAAGCTGCTCCGCTGGTGCCTTGGCAGGTTCAGCCGCCTGCAAGGCGCCAGCAAGTGGGAAGGTCAAAAGAGCAGCACAGAACAGTTTCTTCGGGTCAGCCATATTCAACGTCCTTGCACAGACATCGGGATAGAGGGCGAAACTGCGCATGACGATGGACAGCCAGCTGTGCCCATCAATGCTTCGCAATAAAAGACTGTGTGAGTCTAGATCGCGAGAGGGAGACGGCAAGCCGCCTGTGCCACCCTGGACGATTACCCCACTTCAATCGCCCTCGAACACCACCGGCTTCATCGCCGCGGTATTGACCTTGAGCGTGAACACGTCCGGCCGTGAGTAATGCCCGCAGACGTCAAAGTCCAGGTTGCTGGCTTGCCCCACGCTCAGGTCAATGTCGGCATACAGAATGGTTTCCTGATCAAACACCGGCCCGGCCAGTACTTGCCCGGTGGCACTGACGATCATGCTGCCGCCGTGCATGATGTAGTCGTCTTCTGCAGCGGCCAGGCCGAAGTCTTCCCGATAGGCCGCCGGGTATTCGCCCAAGGTGATCGCCTGGCACGCCGACAGCACCGGAACGCGTCCTTCCAGAGCGATGTGGATCATCGACGACGCCCAGGTAGGACGATCGTCGGCCGTCGGCGCACAGTAGATTTCCGTGCCTTGGGCATACATTGCCTGACGCAGTGCCGGCATGTAGTTTTCCCAGCAGATCACGGTGCCAAGCCGGCCGAATGGGGTATCCACCGGGGCGATGCTCGAGCCATCGCCAAAGCCCCAGATGATTCGCTCCTGCCCGGTTGGCATAAGCTTGCGGTGATAGCCCGCCACGCCCTGCCCCGGCGCCAGGGTCACGGCGGTGCAGTACAAGGTCCGGCCCAGGCGCTCAATGATGCCCATCACCACATGGACGCCGGTTTCATTGACCACTTCACACAGCCTGGCCAGCTCCAGCCCGTCCAGGCTCACCGCGCCTTGCAGATAACGCAGGTACTGGGCCCGGCCAAGGTCGCTGCGGCTACCGACGACGGTGCCGAACGCAGCGCCTTTGGGGTAACCACCGAGAAACGCCTCGGGAAACACCGCCAGTGCCGTGCCTTGCGCAGCAGCGTCGCGAATCAGCCCGGCGGCTTTCTCGGCGCTCAGTTGCGGTTCGAAGGGGATAGCTGAAGCTTGAACAACGGCAACCTTGATCATGAGTCTTCCCTTGATGGATGTTGAAGAGGGTCTTAACCGCGAGTGATGTCGCGGTCTTTGGTTTCCGGGAGCAGGAACCACAGCACGATGAAACAGATCAGCGACACCGCCGCCAGGTAGGCTGCGGGAATGTTCGGGTTGTGCGTGGCCTGGATCAGGGCGACGGCAATGAACGGCCCAGGCCCGGCCAGCAACGCCAGGGCGACGTTATGGCCGACGGCTGCGCCAGTCGAACGAATCGATGCCGGAAACACTTCAACCAGCAGCACCACATCCATCACCGCGGTGATCGCCACCAGCACGGCCATGATCACCAGTCCCAACAGGATCGCGGCGAAACTGCCGGTGTTCATCAGCAGGAACACCGGGTACGCCAGCAGGGTCAGGCCTGCGGCGGCGGCCAATACGAACGGACGGCGGCCGAAGCGATCACTCAAGCGGCCAACCAGTGGGTTGAACAGGGTATAGAGCGCCAGGGCCACGCTGCACAGCAGCAGGGCGGTCGATTTGCCCAGGCCCACCGTTTGGGTCAGGTGGGTGTTGGCGTAGGTGATGAAGTAATACAGCGACACCCCAAACAACGCGGAAAAAGCGAACGAGATTACGAAAGCGCGCTGTTTGGCCTGGCGCGACACCGGCTCCAGGGCATGGGTGGCGCGCTTGTGCTGCAGCGCTTCGTAAACGGGGGTGTCACCCAGTTTGCGTCGGATGTACATGGCCACAGCGGCCATGACGATCGAGGCCACGAACGGTACGCGCCAGCCCCACTGCATCAGGTCTGCATCCGAGAGTGTCGCGGTGATGATGGCGGCGATTGCAGTACCACACAGAAAGGCTGCGCCCGCGGTGCCGGTGATGACACTGGCGGCGGTGGCCCGGCGATTGGCGGGGGCGCTTTCAACGATGTAGATCCCGGCGCTGGACCACTCGCCACCGACCATCATCCCCTGCAGAAAGCGCAGCGCAACCAGGAGGATCGGCGCGGCGATGCCAATGGCCGCATAGTCGGGTAACAGGCCGATCAAGGTGGTGGCCAGGCCCATGCCGAACACGGTAATGATCAGCACCGCACGCCGCCCCAGTTTGTCGCCGATCGGCCCGAGCACCACGGCGCCCAACGGGCGTGAGAGAAAGCCCACGGCAAACACCGCCAACGACGACAGCAGTGACACGCCAGGCGCTGTGGAAGGAAAGAACAGCTGCCCGATCACTGCGGCGAAGTAGCCGTAGATGGCAAAGTCAAACCACTCCATGAAGTTGCCAATACCCACGGCGATGGCGCGTTTGCGCAGCTCTGCCGCGTCGTTTGATGAGGCTGCACGTTCAGCGTGCTGTGCCTGCGCTATCGAATCTTGCATTCCGGGTCACCCGTTTATTGTTGTGTTTAAGCGCAGTGAGATTAAGAATGCCAAGGCAAATTAATCAAACGAATATAAGAGATAGCCATGATTAGTGTTGCTAATATCAGCAGGGTCGACCTCAACCTGCTCATCGTTTTTCAGTGTTTGATGAATGAGCGCAGCGTGACCCGTGCGGCAGCGGTACTGCATGTCACTCAAGGCGCAGTGAGCTCTTCGCTCAAACGTCTGCGCGAACAATTTCAGGATGAGTTGTTCAGCCGCACCGGCACGGGCATGGTGCCAACGCGGCGGGCAATGGAGATTGCGCCGAAGATCACCGAAGCCCTGACCGCCGTCGCATCAATCGTCGAGCAACGCCCACAGTTCTCCGCCGAATCGTCGAATCGGGTGTTCAACATTGCCCTGTCGGACGATATCGAAAGCTACCTTTCGCCCAGGCTGGTCAACGAGGCAAAGGCGCGTGGGCTTTCGGTGAAATTTGCCTTCCATCAGAGCAACAGTTCGCTGTGGAAAACCTCATTGGCGGATCCGGACATCGATCTGGTCTTGTGCTCCGAACCCAAGGAGCTGACCTCGCATTACAGCTCACAGGTGCTGTTTTCTTCGTCTTACTCGTGCTTGTACGACGGCCCACGCCTTGGCCTGAAAAGCCCGCTCACCCGTGATGAATACCTCAAGCACGAGCATGTGAGGATTTCCTTCGATGGGCGTCGGGGGTTCGTCGACGACCTGTTGGAAAGCGAAGGCGTTGCCCGCCGCGTCTCGGCTTCGTTCACTCATTTCAGTGGCGCCTTGGCGACCCTGGCGCAAAGCGACGTGATCGCCACCTTGCCGACCTTTGCGGCCCTGTCCTATGCGCGGATCGCGCGTTTGACCGTCAGCCCGGTGCCGATTTTCGTTCCGGCCTTTCGCGTGTTCATGGTCTGGGATGTCGAGCATAACGACGATCCGCACAACTGCTGGCTGCGCAATTTCATCATCGACACCACACAAGAGCAGCAGCGTGATTCGCTCACAGCGATCTGAGCGGCGCGCTGGCGCCATCATATTGACATCCGCCCCTCTGAACCTCGAGACTTCCCGCCTCTTCAAGGTGCTCATTGATATGGAACGCAACATGAGAAATCTACTTGCAGTCACTTTGGCCGCTGTTGTGCTGACAGGCTGCAGCGCCGAAATCGACAACGCGGAAGTTGTGACGAGAAACGGTCTGATCTACAAGTACGGCGACACCGACCCGTTCAGCGGCCGCGTGGTTAACACACCAGCTGGCCTGCCCGGTGTTTCGGCACTGTGCAACTCGGAAGTAGAGAAGGGTCGCTACAACGGTAAAAGCGAATGTTTCTACGATTCGCGCAAGGTCTACGAAGTTGAATATGCCGCTGGCAAAAAGAGCGGTGTAGAAACCGTGTACGACGCCAAGTCGGGTGCCAAGGTGTCGGTGAAAAACTGGAAAGACGGCCGCCAGGACGGAGTTACCGAGGAATACCAGAACGGTGTGCTGACGTACCAGCAAGTGTTTAAAAATGGCCAGCCAGACGGCAAGGAAACTCGCTGGACCACCGACGGTAGCAAGGTGATCACTGAGCTGACCTGGAGCAACGGCAACAAGTTCAGCGGCTTCGAAACCGACTCCAATGGCAAGCAGAACTATGCCAACGGTCAACTGCACGGTGCACAAACCGCTTATGGCTACTTTGTCGGCGGCATGAAGCAATATGTGGCGGCAGAAGGTAACTACAACAACGGCAAGCTGGATGGCGTGCAGAAGCAGTTCAAGAACATGCTGCACACCGAAATTGTGCAGCAAGAGTCCGAAGTTGTTTACCAAAACGGTACTGCTGTTTCCGGCTGGTTCCGCCAGTTCAGTACGCCAGATGGAAAGATGCTTCAGGAAATAAAGCTGGTGCGCACTCAAGAGGCTGAGGATGAAGACTTCCACAGCGGCTACCCAGGCAACCTGGTACCGGATGGCGTAATCCAGTCGTACAACGCCCAGACGGGCCAGCTTGAAGGCGAAGAGCGCTGGGCCAATGGCGTACGCGAGTCGGCATCGTCGCTGCTGAACACTGCCGCCGTGGTGTCTGCCGAAACCTGCCTGGACAGCTGGGTCAGTGCCTACCGCAATGAAGTGGGTGAGGACGCCATGGTCACCAGCGGGCAGATCGGTGAGTGGGAAGACTGGTGCGCCGAAGGGAAGATGCCTTAACCGGTATTTGCACTACCCACGAACGTTGAGGGCAGCTCCATAGCTGCCCTCACTTCAACCCTTGACGCACACCACCTGGCGCAAGGTATGCACCACCTCCACCAGCTCCCGCTGGGCCTGCATCACCGCGTCGATGTCCTTGTAGGCCATGGGAATTTCATCGATGACGTCTTTGTCTTTGCGGCACTCGACATGGGCTGTCGCACGCACCTGATCCTGCACGGTGAACTGCCTTTTCGCCTGGGTACGGCTCATGGTTCGCCCGGCGCCGTGGCTGCACGAGCAGAATGATTCTTCGTTGCCCAAGCCCCGCACGATAAAACTCTTGGCCCCCATCGAACCGGGAATGATGCCCAACTGGCCTTTCTGCGCCGACACTGCGCCTTTGCGGGTGACCAGAATGTCGTGGCCGAAGTGGCGCTCGCGCTGTACGTAATTGTGGTGGCAGTTGACCGCTTCCAAGTCGGCTTCGAACGCTCGCCCAAGTACCTGACGAGCCGCACTGATCACCGCCTGCATCATCAAGGCGCGATTCTGCCGGGCAAAGTCCTGGGCCCACTCGACCGCCTCGACATAGTCGGCAAAGTGGCGGCTGCCCTCGGCGAAATAGGCCAGGTCTTTATCCGGCAGGTTGGCGATGTGCTGACGCATATCGGCCTGGGCCAGCTCGATGAACAGGTTGCCAATGGCATTACCCACCCCGCGCGATCCGCTGTGCAGCATGAACCAGACGCGGTCGGCCTCATCCAGACAGACTTCGATGAAATGATTGCCGCCGCCCAGGGTGCCCAGGTGCTGACGGTTGTTGGTTTTTTCCAGCCGCGGGTACTTGGCGGTGATCGCCTTGAAGCGTCCCGCCAGCGCTTTCCAGGCATGGTCGGCTTGTGCCGGGACATTGTCCCAGGCGCCTTGATCGTGACGGCCAAAGGTTTTGCCATGGGGCACGGCGTGCTCGATGGCGCTGCGCAAGCGGTGCAGGTTGTCAGGCAGGTCGCGGGCCAGCAGCGAGGTACGCGCAGCGATCATGCCGCAGCCGATATCCACCCCGACCGCTGCCGGAATGATCGCACCCAATGTAGGAATGACGCTGCCGATGGTCGAACCTTTGCCCAGATGCACAT
The DNA here is from genome assembly GCF_052147955.1 of Pseudomonas sp. NUPR-001. Lineage (NCBI taxonomy): Bacteria > Pseudomonadati > Pseudomonadota > Gammaproteobacteria > Pseudomonadales > Pseudomonadaceae > Pseudomonas > Pseudomonas sp. NUPR-001. The sequence continues at coordinate 656,203 of NZ_CP197353.1, read as the reverse complement.
CCGGCATGACGGCCAGATGCTTGAAGATGAACGGCATCTTCGCGGTGTTGATCAGTTGCCGGCGGGCCTCGTCTTCGACGGGAACACCCTCGGTCCAGAGTTTGATCGGTTTGCCACCGGCCACTTCGAGCAGGTTCATGTCCCACCTCGGCTAGACAGGCTTGTATTTACACGCAGATACATACATGCGTTCGAGAAATTTTACAGTACAGCAGACAGCAACTAAGGTGTATTTCAGAGGAGCGAATCGCGGCTGGCATGACGCCAACCGACACGTGCTGAGCAGGTGCCTGTGGGCATCTGGATTTGCCTCTTTTTGAGGGCCGGGTAGACAACTCCACGGGGCGCCGCAAGCCAACCCGGAGTTGTCCCCGCCTCTCCTTTTCCCCGCCCTTACTTCAATTTCAGCTGGGTACGCAGATAGTCGTACAGCCCTGCCGCACTCTTGCGATAGCCATCGGCGCTCAGGTGCACCAGATCGCCGCGCGCCAGGCCTTGCGCCTGCCAGGCGACAATCGAGCACGGCCCGCCCATATAGGCTTGCCAGTCCCAGAACAGGGCGTTGGCTTGCCTGGCGGTGTCACGCTGGATGCGCACGATGGCCGCCAACTGCTGCGGCTGGCGCGCCGCGCAACTGTGCGCCTTGCGCTGTTTGATCGAGTCAGGCGGGCCAACCAGCAACAGCACCGTACGCGGCAGGTTGCGGCGCAGCTGCTCAAGGGTTTGCTGAAGTTGAGCCTGGTACAGGTTCAGGTCCAGGGTGTCATCGAAGGCTTCATTGGTGCCGTAGGCGAGGATCACCAGATCCGGGCGCAGCGATTTCAGCGTGGTGTCCCAACCGGGCTGCCATTTGTTCTGCACGTCCAGCCGTGCGCCATTGATACCCAGGGCCGAGTAGATGACACCGGCATTTTTCTGCCCTTGCAGGTACCAGCCACCCAGCACCGTACCGGGACGGCTGTCGAGGGTCAGGTCCAACGGCAGGCCGACGTTGTTGACCACCGGGCCGAAACGCCATTGCCCGGCAGTGGCCGCCAGCAGTCGGCGGTTCTGGCCACGGCCATCACTGAGCAGCAGCGAGGTGCTCTCGCGTGCCTGGTACAACGCCGACACCCGGTAACGCTGGGCGCTCGGTTCGCGGGCTTCGATGCGCACGCTGGGCTTTGCCGCCAACGGCACCGAAAGGTAGCCGCCCAGCGGGAACTGGCTGCTTTGCTGGTTGCGCGCCGACACCAGTTCCCACTGGCGCTTGGCAGTTTTCAGAATGACCTGCTCATAGCGCGTGCCCGGCACTGGCGTGGCCGCCACCAGGCCGATGCCGCCATCACCATACTGCGCTTGCAGCAAGCGGCGCATCTCGCCACTGAACAGATCGGCAGCGGTGTGGGAATCGCCGAACTGAACGATGGTCACCGGCGCACGGTTGGCGGCCTTGAACTTGCCCGCCAATATCGCCAGGTTGCCATCGCTCTGGTTTACCTGTGGCCTGGCCGCAGTGGTGACCGGTTTGCCTGCGCTATTGACTGCCGCCACCGGGCTACAGCCCGGCAACAGCAGGATCACTAGGGCGAGCCCGAGCATGTTGTGCAATTGACGCATCAGTGTCCCGTTACAGTGAGGCCCGGGAAGGCGATCATCGACAGTATCTGTTCGGCAATCAGCTTCTGCCCGGTAATGGTGAAATGGATGCCGTCATCGACCCGGGTCTTGACCCGCTTACCCTGGCTGTTCTGCAAGGTGTAGGAGAAGGTGTCGTCCTTGTAACCTAGCACCGGGTTGGCCGAGAGGTAGTGTTGCTGATACAGACCGACCTGCTCCTGGTACAAGCCGCTGAGGTAGGCCATGGCACTGGACAACCGCGGTTTCTGCATATTCGGTGGCCCGACCCAGATCACCTGCACCTGATGTTCACGCGCCTGTTCGAGAATGGCGTCGATACGCTGGCGGTAGGCGCTTTCCCAGTCTGGCGACTTGAAGCGCAGGAACGGCTTGCCCTTACCCTGAGGCATATCCCAGGGATCGTTGGGGCCAAGGAAAATCACCATCAGGCGAATGTTGGGCGAACTGTCCAGGGTGCGGGCCACGGTTTGCGGCCAGTTGAAAAAGCCTGGGTAGGCCAGCCCGGTGCTCTGCCGGCTGAGGTTGACGCTCTTGATCTGGTAGCGTTTGCGCAGGCTGTTGGACAGGTGCGGTGCTACGCCTTGCATCAACGAATCCCCCACCAGGAACACTTCGTCGCCTGCTGCGAGAGAGACTACCGTGGCGGCTGGAACAGAAGGCGGGGCAACGGCGGCAGGCTTGCTGACCACCGCCATTGGCGCCGCCGCTACTTTGGCAACTGGCGGCTTGCTCACGACAGCAGGCGGCGCAGGAGGCGTATCGAGCAGCACCGGCACCACTGGAATCGGCGCTGGCAACTCGACGGTTTCAACTTGAGCGACTGCCGTGCCGCTTTGGCTCAGGCTGTCGACAAAGCTGTCGCGGGCCGCACCCAAGGCCTGCGTCAGGTTAGCGCCCAGGCGCCAGGCCGGGCTTTGACCGAGTACCGGCAACTCGCAGCTCTGATGGTATTTCTGCTGGCAGTAGAGACTGATCGAGTCCTGGTTCAACCAGAACAGCAGCACCGTGGTCAGCACAATGCCGTAGAGCGCCTTGGCCGCGCCCAGGTGCGCACGCAACAGTTGAGCCGAGTTAGAAGCTGGCATAGATGAACCCCGGCACGCCTGACTGCGAAGCAAAAATCACCAACGATACAAACACCCCGAGCGGAACCGGATAGAACTGCCAGGGCAAGCGGGTACTGGCGGCAAACAATGGCCGCAACAAGGCCAGCAGTTGTGGATACAGCGCAACATAGGCCACGCAAGCGAGCAGCAGCAGGCCAGTAGCCGAGAACAGCCCGCTCAGGCTCAAGCTGCCGATGCCGGCGAGCATGTCCATGGCGTCATCCAGGTTGGCGCTGCGAAAGAAAATCCAGGCAAAGGCCACGTAATGGAAGGTCAGCAAGCGCGCTGCCAACCCGGCGCCCGGCCAGCGCATCGGCTGCGGCAGTACATAGGTAGAAGCCTTGTACAGGGCCAGGCCAACACCATGCAGTGCGCCCCAGATAATGAAGTTCACGCTCGCGCCATGCCACAGCCCGGAAATCAGCATGGCCAGCAGCATGTTCAGGTTGCCGCGCCAAACGCCGCGGCGGTTACCGCCTAGCGGGATGTACACGTAGTCACGAATGAACAACGACAGGCTGATGTGCCAACGCGCCCAGAATTCCTTGAGATTGCGCGCGGCATACGGTGCGTTGAAGTTGTCGGGCAAGCGAAAGCCCAGCAACAGCGCAATCCCGGTAACCAGGTTGGTGTAGCCACTGAAGTTGAAATAGATCAGGAAGCTGTAGCCATAGACGCTCAGCAGCACCTGCTCGGGCGAAAAAGCGCCCGGGGTCTCGAACACCGGGTCAACCCATTCGCTGGCCAGCCAGGCACTGCAGAAAAACAGCTTTACCACCGCCAGGGCAATCAGCCCCAGCGCCCGCTGCGGCTCCAGCACCTGACGCAGGCGCTGCGGGCGAATCTGCGCCAGCATGTGCTCGGCACGATTGACCGGGCCGGCAATCAGGCTAGGGAAGAATGCCAGGTACAGCGCCAAATCCAGCGGGGTTGCCGAGGTCATCTGGCGGCGATTGATCGACACCAGGTAACTGACCGAGTGAAAGGCGTAGAACGACAGCCCGATTGGCGCCAGCACTTCCAGCACCGGCAGCGACACATCGAAACCGGCACTGGCCAGCGCGCCCTGCAGGCTGCCGACAAAGAATTCCTGATACTTGAACAGGTAGAAACACCCCAGCACCAGCAGCAACACCAGCAGATAACTGAAGCGTCGCCCGGGGTAGCGTTCGCCTAACAGGCCGAGCAGGTACACCAGCACGGTGTAGCCCAGCAGAACGTACAGGGAGTTGAGGCTGAAACTGGCCACCAGCGCGTAACTAGCCGCCAGCAACAACACGTTCTGCAGGCGAACGCTCCAGCACAAACTCCAGTAAATGACGAAAAACAGAATGAAGCTGAGGCCAAACTCGATCGAAAGGAAGCTCACAACGTAGTCCATTACGTGACGTCAGAGAAAAAGGCTGCACCTGCGCGAAGGGCGCGAGATAAAGCGGTCGCGATTATGTCAGAGAGCTGCAAGCCCTCACAACGCGAGCCATGCAGGAAAATCAAGGCTTAGCCATCGGCGTTTATGCAACAGAATGCGACGAAAGATCCGACCTATCGATTTGCTCCCCCCGCCCCGCTCTGCTAGTGTCGCGCCGTTTATACTGCCACCGAGACAGCCGCCATGGCCCGAAAAAAAGCCACTATTGATTTCGAGCAATCCCTCGCCGACCTGCAAGCTTTGGTCGAGCGCCTGGAGAACGGTGAGCTGTCACTGGAAGACTCGCTGGCCGCCTTTGAACAAGGCATCAGCCTGACCCGCGACTGCCAGAGCGCACTGGTTCAGGCCGAACAGAAGGTTCAGGTGCTGCTGGAGCGCGATGGCGAACTGAAGGCCGAACCTTTCGACGCGGAATCGGCAGAATGATTGCCCAGTACCAAGCCAGCTCTCAGGCTCGGGTCGATGCCGCCCTTGAGCAGTTGTTCATTGCGCCTTCGGCGGAGTTGACCCGCCTCTACGCCGCCATGCGCTACAGCGTGATGAACGGTGGCAAGCGCGTACGCCCGCTGCTGGCCTATGCCGCTTGCGAAGCCTTGGGCGTTGCCCCTGAGCAAGCCAATGGCGCCGCCTGCGCTGTCGAGTTGATCCATGCCTATTCGCTGGTACACGACGACCTGCCGGCCATGGACGATGACGACCTGCGCCGCGGTCAGCCAACCACGCACAAAGCCTTTGACGAAGCCTGCGCCATTCTTGCCGGTGACGGCTTGCAGAGCCTGGCCTTCAACGCCCTGCTCGACCCACAGCTGAGCCCTCAGGCCGACAGCATCCGCCTGGCCATGGTCCAGACCCTGGCCCTGGCGGCCGGTCCGGCCGGTATGGTCGGCGGTCAGGCCATCGACCTCGGTTCGGTGGGGGTCAAGCTGGATCAGACTGCGCTTGAGTTCATGCACCGGCACAAAACCGGTGCACTGATTGAAGCCAGCGTGCGCCTCGGCGCCCTGGCCAGCGCCCGCGCCAGCCAGGCGCAGCTCGATGCCCTGCAAACCTACGCGCAGGCCATTGGCCTGGCCTTCCAGGTGCAAGACGACATTCTCGATGTCGAAAGCGATACTGAAACCCTGGGCAAACGCCAGGGCGCCGATATCGCTCGCGACAAGCCAACCTACCCAGCCCTGCTCGGGCTGGAGGCCGCCAAGGTCTATGCTTTGGAATTGCGCGATCAGGCCCTGGACGCCCTGCGGCCATTCGACGCAGCGGCCGAACCGTTGCGCGAACTGGCTCGCTATATCGTCGAACGCCGTAATTAAACGCTGATCGTTTCGCGGGACAAACCCGCTCCTGTGAGAGCGGCCTTGCCCCGCGAAGCGATCAGCGCAAACGGGCAGCCATTACCGCAATAAGGTAAACTGCCGCCACTTCATATCTATAACGATTCGCCTGATGCCCACGACGTTTCAAGAGATCCCCCGCGAACGCCCGGTCACGCCGCTGCTCGACCGTGCCGATACGCCTGCCGGCCTGCGTCGGCTGGCTGAAGCCGACCTGGAGAACCTGGCTGACGAACTGCGCCAGGAGCTGCTCTATACCGTTGGTCAGACCGGCGGGCATTTCGGTGCCGGCCTGGGCGTTATCGAATTGACGATTGCCCTGCACTACGTTTTCGACACCCCGGACGACCGGCTGGTGTGGGACGTCGGTCACCAGGCCTATCCGCACAAGATCCTCACCGGCCGCCGCCAGCGCATGCACACCCTGCGTCAGAAGGACGGCCTTGCTGCCTTCCCGCGCCGTGCCGAGAGCGAGTACGACACCTTTGGCGTTGGCCACTCCAGCACCTCGATCAGTGCCGCCCTGGGCATGGCAATTGCCGCCCGCCTGCAGAACGATCCGCGCAAATCCATCGCGGTAATCGGTGACGGCGCGCTGACCGCCGGCATGGCTTTCGAAGCGTTGAACCACGCTCAGGAAGTGGATGCCGACATGCTGGTGATCCTCAACGACAACGACATGTCGATTTCGCGCAATGTCGGCGGCTTGTCCAATTACCTGGCCAAGATCCTCTCCAGCCGCACCTATTCGAGCATGCGCGAAGGCAGCAAGAAGGTGCTCTCGCGTCTGCCTGGCGCCTGGGAAATCGCCCGTCGTACCGAAGAGTACGCCAAGGGCATGCTGGTACCCGGCACCCTGTTCGAAGAACTGGGCTGGAACTACATCGGCCCAATCGACGGTCACGACCTGCCGACCCTGGTCACCACTTTGCGCAACATGCGCGACCTAAAGGGGCCGCAGTTCCTGCACGTGGTCACCAAGAAGGGTAAAGGCTTCGCACCGGCTGAAGTCGACCCGATTGGCTACCATGCGATTACCAAGCTCGAACCTGTCGATGCCCCGGTTGCCGCGCCGAAAAAGGCTGGCGGTCCGAAGTATTCGGCGGTGTTCGGCCAGTGGCTGTGTGACATGGCTGCGGCTGACGAGCGCCTGGTCGGCATCACCCCGGCGATGAAAGAAGGCTCCGACCTGGTGGCCTTCAGCGAACGCTACCCAGCGCGCTACTTCGACGTAGCCATCGCTGAACAGCACGCGGTTACCCTGGCGGCGGGCATGGCCTGCGAAGGCGCCAAGCCGGTGGTGGCGATCTACTCGACGTTCCTGCAGCGCGCCTACGATCAACTGATCCACGACGTTGCCGTGCAGAACCTCGATGTGCTGTTCGCCATCGACCGTGCTGGCCTGGTTGGCGAAGACGGCCCGACCCACGCCGGCAGTTTTGACCTGTCGTTCTTGCGCTGCATCCCCGGCATGCTGGTGATGACCCCAAGCGACGAGAACGAACTGCGCAAGATGCTCAGCACCGGCCACCTCTACAACGGCCCGGCGGCGGTCCGCTACCCACGCGGCAGCGGCCCGAACGCGACCATCGACAACGACCTCGCACCGCTGGAAATCGGCAAGGGTGTGGTGCGCCGCCAGGGCAGCAAAGTCGCCCTGCTGGTGTTCGGTGTACAGCTGACAGAAGCACTGAAGGTTGCTGAAAACCTGGATGCCACTGTGGTGGATATGCGCTTCGTCAAACCCCTGGATGAAGCCTTGGTGCGCGACATGGCGGCAAGCCACGAGCTGCTGGTGACCATCGAAGAGAACGCCATCATGGGCGGTGCCGGTGCTGCGGTCAGCGAGTTCCTCGCCCGCGAAGCCGTGCTCAAGCCGGTGCTGCACCTGGGCCTGCCAGATGTCTATGTCGAGCACGCCAAGCCTGCGCAAATGCTGGCTGAGTGCGGGCTGGATGCTAGCGGTATTGAAGCCTCGGTGCGTCAGCGCATGCAATTGCTTGGTCTTTGAGACTTCTATCGCGGGGCAAGCCCGCTCCTACAGGTAGGTTGATTAACCCTTCTGTGGGAGCGGGCTTGCCCCGCGATAACACCGGATACACCCATGCGACGCCTGACTCCACTCCTGTTCTGCCTGCCCACCACGCTGCTCGCCGCCCCCATCGACCGTGACAGCGCCCTGAAGCTACCCGACACCCTGATCAGCGCCAACCGCCAGGTTGAAGACCGCACGCAATCCACTGCCGCCAACAGCGTATTCACCCGCGACGACATCGACCGCCTGCAGCCATCCAGCGTCACCGACCTGCTGACCCGTGTGCCCGGGGTTCAGGTAGCGCGTACTGGCGGTCGCGGCAGCCTGCCGGGAATTTTCATTCGCGGTACCAAATCCGCACAAAGCCTGGTGCTGGTCGATGGCGTACGTATTGCCAACACCTCGTCCGGTGACAGTGGCCTGCAGTTTCTCAACATCGATCAAATCGAGCGTGTCGAGGTGCTGCGTGGTTCGCGCTCGGCCATTTATGGCAGCGATGCGATTGGTGGGGTCATCCAGATTTTTACCCGCCGTGCCAATAAGCCAGGGTTGCAGCCAAGACTGCACCTGGGCGCAGGCAGCAACCAGACCTGGCAGCGTGATGTTGGCCTTTCCGGCGGTAATGAGCAGACTCGATTCAACCTCGCAGCCGGATTGGAAGAAAGCGCTGGCATCAATGCGACCCGTGAGTCTTTTCCTGCCTGAATTCAACACATAAGTGCAACGCTCGCCCCTGCATAAACTTCGTACGGCGTCTTCCAGCCCAGGCGTTTTCGCGGGCGTAAATTGATCTTCGTTACCACGCGACTGACCGCCTCGACGGTCAGCTTGCTGAAGTCGCCGCCCTTGGGAAAATACTGCCGGAGCAGGCCGTTGGTATTTTCATTAGTGCCTCGCTGCCAGGATGAATAGGGTTCTGCAAAAAAGACTTGGCACTGGCTCCGATGCGCAATGCGTTCATGCCCGGCAAACTCCTTCCCGTTATCCAGCGTCAGCGTGTGAACAGCATGCCCCTTGAGCAACAGATTGATCGCCCGCGTTACCTGCCGGCGCGTCCTGCGCTTGACCGGATAGGCGCTCAGGTAGCCGCTTTTACGATCAACCAGCGTGACCAGATTGCCGCCTACGCCATGCACCGTGTCACCCTCCCAATCACCTAGACGCTCGCGGGCTTCGACCTCAGCAGGGCGCTCGGTTATCGATACGCGATTACGCAACTGTCCGCGCCGGTCGTGGCTTCCGTAGCGTTTTCGGTACAGCTTCCTGCGGTGCCGCAAATACTTGTATAACTCGCCACCTGCGTGTTTGTCGGTGGCGATAAACCGATAAATCCACTCGTGACTGACCGCGCGCTCCGGCTGCTCTTGCTTCAGGCGCTGAGCAATCTGCTCCGGGCTCATACCGTGTTTTAGCCAGAGCGGCAGATAATGGCTGAACCACGTTAATGGCTTGCAGTGCTTGCGCGCCTGCGCTCGACGGGCATCACTTTCATGGGTCGCAGCAACCGCTTTGTAGGTCTTCTGGGAGCTGTTGCGGCGAACCTCACGACTGATCGTCGAGGGATGTACGCCAACCTGTTTCGCGATGCTTGCCTGGCTTTTTCCGGCGCTCAGACCGGCCTCAATCTGGTAACGTTGGCCCTGAGTCAGCTGCCGGTAATGCGTAGTCATCTGCGCTTGAATCCTTCGGTGTGAGAGCCTGGATTCTACCGGTGGCTGACTCTCTGCCTATCGTTTCAAACGTTGCACTTATTCTATGAATTCAGGCTGCCAACAACGATCACGACGCCTACCGCAATAAAAGCTTCAGCCTGAACCTCAGCCATGTCGCCAGCGACGCGCTGGAAGTGGGCGTCAACCTCCTCGACAACCGGGGGCGCAGCGAATACGACAACCTGTTTGGCGATGGCAGCCAGCCTTATACCGACTTCACTGTCAGCAGTGTCGGCACCTATGCCGACGCGCAGCTCAGCGAGGCCTGGCATTCGCGCCTGGAGCTGGGCCATAGCGAAAACCGCGACACCAAGCGCGACTCGCTGCAACCGGGCAGTAGCGAGTTCAATACCTACCGTGATGCGATCAACTGGCAGAACGACTTCAGCCTCGATGAGCGCAACAACCTGATTGTCGGTGGCGATTGGTATCAGGACCGTCTGCACACCAGCAGCTCGCTGACCGAAGACAGCCGCTGGAACCGTGCAGCCTTTGTCCAGCATCGCTACAAAGGCGAAAGCTTCTCTACCGAAGTGGGCGTACGCCGCGACCAGAACCAGCAGTTCGGTAGCCAGAACAGTTGGAGCGCAAGCCTGACCCTGCCGGTTAACCCGAATAACGATGTGCTGCTGTCTTACAGCGAAGGTTTCCGCGCACCCACCTTCAACGACCTCTACTACCCGGACTTCAGCAACCCTGACCTCAAGCCCGAGCGCTCCAAGAGTTACGAACTGCAGTGGCGTAGCCAGCTTACTGACAGCACGCGCCTGGAAGCCTCGCTGTATCGCACAGACCTGCACAACGCGATTGTCTACGACAGCAACTACATTCCGCAGAACATCGGCTCGGCGAGGATCAACGGTTTCGAGGCCAGCCTGCAGCAGCAATGGTTTGGTTGGCAAAGCAGCCTTGGGCTGTCGCTGATCGATCCACGTGACCGCGAGTCCGGGCACACCCTTGAGCGCCGCGCACGGCGCACGTTAAGCCTGGACCTGGACCGCCAGTTCGATCGCCTTGGCCTGGGTGCCAGCTGGCAGGCGGTCAGCAGCAGCTATGCCGACGCCGACAATACCCGCACGCTGAGTGGCTATGGTTTGTTTGGATTGCGCAGCAGCTGGAACCTCAGCAACGAGATTCGCCTGGAATTGAAGGCCGAGAACCTGCTGGATAAAACCTATAGCCGTGCGCAGTACAGCTACGTGAGCGGTTTTGCAGATTACCGCGAAGAAGGCCGCACCTGGTTGCTGGGGGTTACCTGGACACCGGCGCTGTAGCCGCAAGCGCCTGACATAACTGCGCCGTTGCTGCGATCATCTGCCCGCTGGGGCGCTCCAGGCCCTTATCGGGCACCTGCAACAGGCGCCCGTTGCGCACCGCATCCACCTGCGGCCAGGCCTTCCAGGCATCGAGCTGGGCCTGATTAGCGGCCAGAATCACCTGAGGGTCGCGCAACAACACCGATTCCAGACTGACCTGTGGCGCAGGCACCTTCAGTTCGGCAAACACATTACGCGCGCCACACACCGCCAGCGCATCGCTGACAATCTGCTCGGCGCCAATGGTGTACAGGGGCCTGTCCCAAACCTGATAGAACGCCCGCAGCGGCTGCTCACGGTGGAAGCGTACGCGTAACGCCTGCAACTGCTCGCGCAGCTGACGTGCTCGCTCGCGCCCTTGCTGCGCGCGCCCCAGTTGCACCGCAATGGCCTCAATCTGATCGATCAATTCATCGAGGCTGTGCGGTTCGGCGCTGTAAACAGGAATGCCCAGGCGCTTGAGCTGATCACGTTGCGCAGCCGGCACGCTGCCTGGCCACACCAGCAAAAGATCAGGTTTGAGGCTGAGCAGGCGCTCCATATCAATCTGACCATAGCGCCCGACCGCAGGCACATGCTCCAGGGCAGGCAGGCGCTCACCGCCTTCCAACTGGCCGACCAGCAGATCAGCCGCCTGCAGTTCAACGACGATTTCCGACAAAGATGGCGCCAGGCTGACCACTCGCGTGGCCGCCGTGAGCGGAGCGGCCAGTATCAGCAATACCAGCAGCAAAACGCCGCGCATCAGCCCAGCTGACGCGGGATACGATAGAGGTACATCAGCACCAGGCTGGACACCGCCAGAAGGATTTGCGGCACCGCTTCCAGGCCAACAAACACCGACAGGGCCGAGATCCACGCCGGCAGGCAGGCGAACAGCATACCCAGGCGGCGAACGCGCGCCAGTTCAATCCAGGCGGCCGGTTCTGCGTCAGTGTTCAGGGCTTTTTGCGTGGCAATCAGTGCATGCTTGTAAGCGCCAAAGCGCGGCAGGCTGAGAAACATCGAGGCCACACCGGCGATGAACATCGGCATGGCCAGGACTGGAATCAGGGCCTGACCGCCACCGAAGGCCCAGGCAAACACCAGCAGCGGCGCCAGGGCCACCGCCAGGTACTGCCACCAGGCAAGCTCAAGACGACGACGAACCTGCGCGCGGGTCACGCCCGGCCGGCCTCGCCTTGGTGCTCATTGCCCATCATGTGGCCGAGCTTGCCAGCCTTGGTGGCCAGGTAGTGTTTGTTATGCGGGTTGTGACCGGTATGCAGCGGTACCCGCTCAGCAACCGGAATACCCATGCCGGTCAGGGCCTTCACTTTGCGCGGGTTGTTGGTCATCAATCGCAGCGACTTGACCCCCAGGTGCTCAAGCATCGGCTGGCACATGCCGTAGTCACGCTGGTCGGCGGCAAAGCCCAGGCGCTCGTTGGCCTCGACGGTGTCGGCGCCGCCATCTTGCAACTCGTAGGCGCGAATCTTGTTCAACAGGCCGATGCCACGGCCTTCCTGGCGCAGGTACAGCAATACACCGCGACCTTCGCGGGCGATGGCCTGCAAGGCAGCCTCAAGCTGGGAACCACAGTCACAGCGCTGGCTGAACAACGCATCACCAGTCAGGCACTCGGAATGCAAACGCCCCAGCACCGGTTGCCCGTCAGCTACATCACCCAGGCTGAGCACAACGTGCTCGCGGCCAGTGGCTTCATCGAGAAAACCATGCATGGTGAAAATCGCAAACGGGGTAGGCAGCTTGGAAGCGGCAACAAAGACGACGGGCACTTTGTGCTCCTGAATTGAAAGCTTGGAAATAAAGTGGACCGATTGTATCAGCATGTGGGCGAGCTGCTTAGGTCGAATGTTTGCTCATATCCATCGATATGTACGATTCGACCTACTCCGGACCCTTCACTTTGTCGAACGGATACGGTTGCGACCAATGGCTGAAGATCGCCCGCAGCTCGCCGTTGGCGACCAGTTTTTCCATGCGCTGATCGAACAACGCCTGCAATGCGCGGCCGTTATCGTTTTTACCGAAAGCCAGATACAGCGGTAATTCAGCGATGTGCGTACTGCGGAATTTGCTGCGTTCGCTCTCTGGCGCCTGATCCAGTACGTACTCGACCTCGGTTTGCGCATCGATATAGAAATCGACACGTCCGCGCTCGAGCATCGGCAAAATCCCTTCACGCCGCTGTACTTCGCGATAGTCGCTGATTTTCGGCAAATAGCGCTGGTAGTCGTAACCACGCACCCAGGAAAGCTTGAACTGACCCAGGTTTTCCGGGGTTGGCAGCGGTTTGCTGGCCAGGCTCAGGGCGTAGATGTGGTCGGTATCGAAGTTCCAGCGCGGGTACAGGTTGTCGGGGCTCTCTTCGTGGTAAGAACCCACCCAGGCGTCGGCTTCACCCCGTTTGACCAGGCCGATAGCCCGGCTGTAGGGGACGCTGAACACCACGACCTTGACGCCGGCGGGCTCGAAAACCTTGCGCAGAATGTCCCAGGCGATGCCGGTGCCGTCGGCGTTGGTGTAATCCTCCCAACGCTCACTGGCCAATCGAACCTGCTTGGGTACCTCGGGTGTCTCGTTGGCGCTAACGCCGCTGGCGGCCAGCACCAGGCTCAACAGGACCACTCGCCATCCACGCATCGTGCGACTCCCTTAAGTGACACTCCATACCAGCACTTGCATGCCCAACCAAGCAAAGACACCCGCCAGCACATCGTCAAGCATGATGCCGACGCCGCCATGCACATGCCGGTCAACCCAGCGAATCGGCCAGGGCTTGAGGATGTCAAAAAAGCGGAACATCAAAAAGCCCGCCAGCAACCACTGCCAGCCTTCGGGGACCAACCACAAGGTGATCCACATGCCGACCATTTCGTCCCAGACAATGCCTTCATGGTCGTGCACACGCAAGTCATCGGCAACCTTGCCGCACAGCCAGAAGCCGAACAGCATGGTCAGCCCCAGCATTAACCAATATCCCCAATCGGGCAACATTTGCCACAACGGGATGAACGGCAAGGCGACCAGCGAGCCCCAGGTTCCCGGCGCCTTGGGCAAGGTGCCGGAGCCGAAGCCGAATGCAAGAAAGTGCCACGGATTGCGCCAGACCGACGGCGGAACGTTTTCCGCAGGCACCTGATTGGGGTGATCGGTCACGGTTGCTCCCTAAAATGTTGATAGCCCCGGGTTTGCGGGGTGATGTCTTGCCCTTGACCATCGAGCAGATAAACACCGCTGCCGCTGCCGACACGCCCTACCACATGGATTGGCCAGCCGGCGGCCTGCAGGGGCGCCAGTTGCGCCTCTGGCAAGGTGAAAGCCAGGACATAGTCGTCGCCACCGGCCAGCGCAGCCTGCTGGGCACCTTCAGGCCCACAGAACGCCTGTAACGCAGCAGACAGCGGCAAGCGCTCGAGCTCGACCTGCAGCGACACCTGTGATGCCTTGGCAATATGCCCGCAGTCGGCCAGCAAGCCATCGGAGATATCCAGCGCCGAGGTGGCTTTGCCACGCAAGGCCTGCCCCAATGCCAGTTGCGGCTGCGGCGACCAGTAATGGGCAAGCAGCGGCCCGGCGACGGCCGGATCGGCCTGGCGCTGGCCGAGCACCAACGGCAAGGCGCCCGCGGCATTGCCCAGCTCGCCACCTACACACAACAGGTCGCCAGCACGTGCGCCGGTACGCGTCAGGGCCTGGCCAGCCGGCACGCGGCCGAACACGGTCATCGTCAGGCTCAGCGGGCCGCGGGTAGTGTCACCACCGATCAGGCTCAAGCGGCACGCCTGCGCCATCTGGTTCAGGCCCAGGGCATAAGCTTGCAGCCATTCGGCGTTCACATCGGGTAGGGTCAGGGCCAGGGTAAAGCCGATGGGGGTGGCCCCCATGGCAGCCAGATCACTGGCGGCAACAGCCAGCGAACGCTGACCGAGCAGAAAAGGATCGCAGACAGCCGGGAAATGCACCCCGGCCACCAGCGTATCGGTGGAGATCGCCAATTGTTCGCCCGGCGGCAGGCTGAGCAAGGCGCAATCATCGCCGATGCCCAACGCAACCGCTTCGCCGCCTTGCGCACACGGCGCGGCGGCGAAGTAATGGCGAATCAGCTCGAACTCACCCATTGGCAATCAGCGCCGAAATCAGCGCTTGAACGCCTTTACTTCGGCTTCACGCAGCCGTGGAGCCAGTTTGTCGAGCACACCGTTGACGAATTTATGACCGTCGGTAGCACCGAAAACTTTGGCCAGCTCGACGCCTTCGTTGATCACAACGCGGTAAGGCACGTCGACGCGCTTGATGAACTCCCAGGTGGACAGGCGCAACACCGCCAGTTCAACCGGATCGAGTTCTTCAAGGGCCAGGTCCAGGCACGGGGCCAGGGCCTTGTCGATTTCCTGCACCATCACCGGAACCCCATGGAGGATTTCGCGGAAATAGGCACCGTCGACATCGGTGAAATCGTTATCGACCCGGAACTGCGCTTCGATCTCGTTCAGCGACTGCCGAGCCATGTGCCATTGATACAGGGCCTGAGTCGCGAGCTGACGGGCTTCACGACGCTTGGCGCTCTTCGATGGCTTGCCAGCATCCGCAGGTTTTGGATCGCGCGGGTTGAAACGATCGTGCTCGTCGCTAATCACTTGGCCTCCAACTGCGCCAGCAGGCTGACCATTTCCAGAGCGGACAGGGCAGCTTCAGCGCCCTTGTTGCCGGCCTTGGTGCCGGAACGCTCAATGGCCTGTTCGATCGAGTCGACAGTCAGGACACCGAATGCAACCGGTACGCCGAACTCCATGGACACCTGGGCCAGGCCCTTGGTGCACTCGCCCGCTACGTATTCAAAGTGCGGAGTACCGCCACGGATCACAGCGCCCAGGGCGATGATCGCAGCGTATTCGCTTTGCTGGGCGACTTTCTGTGCCACCAGCGGGATTTCGAAAGCACCCGGAGCACGGATGACAGTGATGTCGCTTTCGCTCACGCCATGGCGCACCAGGGCATCAACGGCACCGCTTACCAGGCTTTCGACAACGAAGCTGTTAAAGCGGCCAACCACCAAAGCATAGCGACCTTTGGGGGCAATGAAGGTACCTTCGATGGTCTTCAGGGTCATTGCGCAGTTCTCATCTTAAAGAGCCAGGCCGCAAAGGGCGGCCTGTAGGGGTTTGGGACACGAATGGCAGCGCGACAAACCGCCTGCTTTATTCGGAGGGCACGTATTCTACAACTTCCAGATCGAATCCGGATATCGCATTGAACTTCATTGGCGAACTCATCAGGCGCATTTTGCGCACACCGAGGTCGCGCAGAATCTGCGAACCGGCACCGACGGTGCTGTAGGTGGTCGGGGTTTTCGCCGGGGCGGCGTCGGCGCTTTCGCGGATATGCGCGAGCAACACATCGCCTTCCAGCGGGTGACCGAGCAGCAGCACGACGCCGCTGCCAGCCTCGGCAACCGCAGCCATAGCGGCGCGCAGGCTCCAGCGGCCTGGTTGCTTGACCATCAGCAGGTCGCGCAGCGGGTCCATGTTGTGCACGCGAACCAGGGTCGGTTCTTCAGCGCAGATGTGACCCAGGGTCAGGGCCATGTGCACGTCACCTTCGACCGAGTCGCGGTAGGTAACGAGGTTGAAACTGCCCAGTTCGCTGTCCAGCGGCTGCTCGGAAACCCGCTGAACGGTACGTTCATGGATCATCCGGTAGTGGATCAGGTCGGCGATGGTGCCGATCTTGATGCCATGCTCGGCGGCAAATGCTTCCAGCTCAGGGCGACGCGACATGGTGCCGTCGTCGTTCATCACTTCGCAGATAACCCCGCTTGGCTCGAAGCCAGCCATGCGCGCCAGGTCGCACGCCGCTTCGGTGTGGCCGGCACGGGCCAGGGTACCGCCGGGCTGGGCCATCAGCGGGAAGATGTGGCCCGGGCTGACGATATCTTCAGCCTTGGCATCACGGGCGGCTGCAGCCTGCACCGTGCGTGCACGGTCAGCGGCGGAGATGCCGGTGGTCACGCCTTCGGCGGCTTCGATCGAGACGGTGAACTTGGTACCGAAACCTGAACCGTTGCGCGGCGCCATCAGTGGCAGCTTGAGTGTTTCGCAACGCTCGCGCGACATCGGCATGCAGATCAGACCACGGGCGTGCTTGGCCATGAAGTTGATGTGTTCAGCCTTGCAGCATTCGGCGGCCATGATCAGGTCGCCTTCGTTCTCGCGGTCTTCGTCATCCATGAGGATGACCATTTTGCCCTGGCGGATGTCTTCAACCAGTTCTTCGATGCTGTTGAGCGCCACGCGGCACCCCCTTTCAAATCAGGATTTCAGGTAGCCGTTGGCGGCCAGGAAACTTTCGGTAATGCCACCGCCATTGCTGGACTCGGCGGCTTTGTCACCCAGCAGCAAACGCTCCAGGTAACGGGCCAGCAGGTCGACCTCAAGGTTGACCCGACGACCTGGACGGTAGTCGGCCATGATGGTTTCGGCCAGGGTATGCGGGACGATGGTCAGCTCGAACTCGGCGCCATCGACAACGTTCACTGTCAGGCTGGTGCCATCAACCGTGATCGAGCCCTTGTGGGCAATGTACTTGGCCAGCTCTTTTGGCGCACGGATGCGGAACTGGATAGCGCGGGCGTTATCGCTGCGCGACACCACTTCACCAACGCCGTCAACGTGGCCGCTGACCAGGTGACCACCCAGGCGGGTGGTGGGGGTCAAGGCCTTTTCCAGGTTGACCCGGCTGCCGCTCTTGAGGTCGTCAAATGCGGTGCACTCCAGGGTTTCACGGCTGACGTCGGCCCAGAAGCCGTCGCCTGGCAGTTCGACTGCGGTCAGGCAAACACCGTTGACGGCGATGCTGTCACCCAGTTTGACGTCGCCCAAATCGAGCTTGCCGGTTGCGACATACACCCGCACGTCGCCGCCTTTTGGGGTCAGCGAGCGGATGCTGCCTATGGATTCGATGATGCCGGTGAACATGAGTCCTCCTCGAGAACAGGGCTGCGCAGGGCTAGCCTGGAATTATACGCCGGGCGCCGGCACAGGAACCGCAGTGACTCGCCAGTCATCGCCTACTGCGCGCATTTCAGTAATTTTCAGCTGTGCCGCCTCGTTCATGTGATTCAACGGCCAGTCCAGCAACGGACGGGCGCTGGAGCCGAGGAACTTGGCAGCAACAAAAATCTGGTATTCGTCGATCAGGCCATGCTGGGCAAAAGCGCCGACCAGGCCGGCACCCGCCTCCAGCAGCACTTCGCTGACACCACGGGCCGCCAGCTCGCGCAGCAACGCCGGAAGGTCGACCCGCCCGCCTTCGCCCGGCAAACTGATCAGTTCATGACCGGCCTCGGCATAGCGTGCTTCGACAGCAGCGGCAGTCACCACCAGCGCCGGGCCGGCAGTGAAGAACGGTGCATCCAGCGGCAGGCGCAGGCGGCCGTCGATCAGCACGCGCAACGGCGGACGCGCCAGGGCCAGCGCGGTGGTTTCCGGGTCCAGGCCCAGCTCCTGGCCGCGCACGGTCATCCGCGCGTTATCAGCCAGCACGCTTTGTGCACTGGTCAGCACCACGCTGGAACGTGCTCGCAGGCGCTGCACCGCGGAGCGTGCGGCCGGCCCGGTGATCCATTGGCTCTCACCATTGGCCATGGCCGTACGGCCATCCAGGCTCATTGCCAGCTTCGCCCGCACAAAAGGCAAGCCGAACTCCATGCGCTTGAGAAAACCCGGGTTGAGTGCCCGCGCTTCGCTTTCCAGCACGCCACTGGCGACCTCGATACCCGCCTCGGCCAGGCGCTTGAGGCCCTGCCCGGCAACTTGCGGATTGGGGTCTTGCATGGCTGCCACTACCCGCGCCACACCGGCCTTGACCAACGCCTCGGCACACGGCGGAGTACGTCCGTGATGGCTGCAAGGCTCAAGGGTGACATAGGCACAGGCGCCACGGGCCAGCTCGCCAGCCTGACGCAAGGCGTGTACTTCGGCATGCGGCTCGCCTGCACGGACATGCCAGCCTTCGCCCACCACCTTGCCGTCGCGAACGATCACACAGCCGACACGCGGATTCGGATGGGTCGAATACAGACCCTTACGGGCCAGTTCCAAAGCCCGGGCCATGTAATGGGCATCAAGCATCGCGCGTTCGTTGGTCATGGTCATTCTTTAGCCGGCTCTCGGGCCAGACGGTCGATTTCTTCGCGGAACTCGTTGAGGTCCTGAAAGCGTCGGTACACCGAAGCGAAACGGATATAGGCGACTTCATCGAGCTTCTGCAGCTCGTTCATCACCAGCTCTCCTACCACCAGCGACTTGACCTCACGCTCACCCGTGGCGCGCAACTGGTGCTTGATGTGGGCCAGGGCCGCTTCCAGTCGCTCGACGCTGACCGGTCGCTTTTCCAGGGCGCGCTGCATACCGGCGCGCAGTTTTTCTTCGTCGAAGGGTTGGCGGCTGCCGTCTTGCTTGATCAGACGGGGCAGCACCAGCTCGGCGGTTTCGAAGGTGGTGAACCGCTCACCGCAGGCTACGCATTCGCGCCGACGGCGCACTTGCTCGCCCTCGGCAACCAGTCGCGAGTCGATGACTTTGGTGTCGTTGGCACCGCAGAAGGGACAGTGCATGGTGGCAGGCAACAAAAAAAGGGAGGGCCATGGTAGCGCATCCCACTGGCAAGACAAGCCAAAGGGGTTACCATCCACTGAGGAAATATGTCGCGAAGGAATTCCCCATGCCATTTCGAGCGCTTGTTGTGCTCAGTTTTGCCGCCTTGCTGGCCGCCTGTAGCAGCGATCAACCCCAGACTGCCCCGGCGCCAAAAGCCCCGGTTGCCAGCAAAACCGCGAAGCCGCTCGGCCCTTTGCCGGCCTACCAACGTGAATTGAGCGGCACCTTGCTCAATGTGCCATCAGGTGCTGAAGTCGAACTGGCCTTGCTGGTTATCGATGAACGCGGCCGCCCGCAAAACCTGCTGGCCAGCAGTACCCTCAGTGGCAATGGCCTGGACTTGCCCTATCAGCTGCGCTTCAGCCCCGAGGCCTTCCCGGCCGGTGCCCGGGTCGAGTTGCGTGGACGGGCCAGCCAGTCCGGGCAACTGATCCTGCACCTGCCGCCAGTACGGATTTTCCAGGCGCAAACCCAGGCCACCGGCCCGCTGCGATTTGAAAAGGCGCCATGATGGCACCGGCGTCGTTACAACAGGCCTTGGGTGAACTGCTCGGCGATGCTCGCCTGGTGGTCAGCGACTTGCCTGAGTGCGCGCTCAAGCTGTGGCTGATCGATGCGCAGAACATGGACCGCGAATTCAGCGCCGATGAAACCCGGCGCATCCTCCATGAACCGCCCTACTGGAGCTTTTGCTGGGCCAGCGGTTTGGCCATGGCTCGCTACCTGGAGCAGCACCCGCACTGGGTAGCAGGTAAGCGCGTGCTGGACTTTGGCGCAGGTTCGGGCATCGCAGGCATCGCTGCTGCCCGCGCTGGCGCTCTGGAAGTGGTTGCTTGCGACCTTGATCCTTTGGCTCTGCAGGCCTGCCGGGCAAATGCCGAACTCAACGGCGTGGAGCTGAGCTATTCCGATGACTTCTTCCAGGAAGCCGACCGCTTCGACCTGATTCTGGTGGCCGATGTGCTGTATGACCGCGCCAACCTGCCACTGCTCGACGCCTTCCTCAGCCGCGGCCAGCAAGCCCTGGTGGCCGACTCACGGGTGCGCGATTTCAGCCACCCGCTGTACCAACCGATGGGCGTGCTTGAAGCCCTGACCCTGCCTGACCTGGCCGAACCCCACGAATTCCGCCGGGTCAGCCTGTACCACGCCAGCCGCCAGCCTTTATAGTGATGTCATTCACGGATTTTCGAGAGTCGCGATGAGCCCTGCTACCCCGTACATTTTCGACGCCACTGCTGCTGACTTCGACCAGTCGGTGATTCAGAACTCCTTCCACAAGCCCGTCCTCGTCGACTTCTGGGCCGAGTGGTGTGCCCCCTGCAAGGCACTGATGCCACTGCTCGCGCAAATCACCGAGAGCTATCAGGGTGAATTGCTGCTGGCCAAGGTGAACTGCGATATCGAGCAAGACATCGTCGCCCGTTTCGGCATTCGCAGCCTGCCCACCGTGGTGTTGTTCAAAGACGGCCAGCCGGTCGATGGTTTTGCCGGGGCTCAGCCTGAGTCGGCGATCCGCGCGCTGCTCGAACCGCATGTGCAAATGCCGCCACCGTCAGCTGCCGACCCGTTCGAACTGGCCCAGACGGCGTTTGCCGAAGGGCGCTTCAGCGAAGCCGAAGCAACCCTCAAAGCCCTGCTGACTGAAGACAACAGCAACGCTGCTGCATTGATTCTGTATGCCCGTTGCCTGGCCGAACGGGGTGAACTGGGCGAGGCACAAACCGTACTGGATGCAGTCAAGAGCGATGAGCATAAAGCCGCCCTGGCCGGTGCCAAGGCGCAACTGACCTTCCTGCGTCAGGCGGCCAGCCTGCCGGAAGTCGCTGACCTCAAAGCGCGCTTGGCGCAAAACAGCGAGGACGATGAGGCTGCCTATCAGCTGTGCATTCAGCAGCTGTCGCGCCAGCAGTACGAAGCGGCGTTGGATGGCATGCTCAAACTGTTCATGCGCAATCGTGGCTACGAAGGCGGGTTGCCGCACAAGACGCTGCTGCAAGTGTTCGATCTGCTGGGCAATGACCATCCACTGGTAGGAACGTACCGCCGCAAGCTGTTTGCCGCGCTGTACTGACGGTAGGAGCGGGCTTGCCCCGCGATTGCGGTGTACCCGTCACATCGCATCGCGGGGCAAGCCCGCTCCTACACGCTAGCCGATCCAGTGATAAAGCGGTGCATCCGCGCCGCTTTCCACCTTGACCTCGGCACTGTGACGCAAGCGCACCAACAGGCGCTTACCTGCTGCCGTACTGCCCGCCAGCGCTTCCAGATGCTCCAGCAACGCAGGACCACTCAACTGTCCCGCTGTGCGCAGAACGTCTCGTGCTGCTTGCCACAGCGCGTCATCGGGCCGAGCGCTCGGTAACGAGGCCACTGCCGCCGCCGTCGCAACCGGCGCCACTGCCGTCAGTTGCCCTCCCAACTGCGCCCACTCCGCCGGGTCCAGTTCCAGGGTCAGATCCACCGGCCAGTCACCGATATGTCCACGAATTCGCACGGTCGTATCCTCTGCTCACTAACGGGCTCCATGCTCCCACGCCAACGCCCCGTCGCCAAGCACGCTAGCCTGCGCAGAATAATTTGTTATAACATAACCAAACATATTCCGTGCCCTCGTGAAGTCTTGCCCATGCGTCGCCTGTTACTCGCCTTGCCGTTCGCCTTGTTGCCCCTGGCCATCGCTCATGCCCACGAGGACCACGATCACGACCATAGTCACGGCAGCCTCGCCGCCCATGAGCATGGCGTGGCTCAACTCAACGCCGTGCTCGATGGCAAGACACTGGAACTGGAGCTGGACAGCCCGGCGATGAACCTGGTCGGCTTCGAGCACGCCGCCAGCAGCGACGCCGACAAAGCCAAGGTAGCCGCCGTACGCAGCCAGCTTGAAAAACCTCTGGCACTGTTCGCCCTGCCCGCGTCGGCCCACTGCGAAGTGAGCGACCAGGAACTGCACAGCCCGCTGTTCGGCGACAAACCGGCGGCAGATGAAGACGGCCACACCCACGAGCACAGCGACATCCATGCGCACTACCGATTCAATTGCGAGAAGCCTGATCAGCTCAAAACGCTCGACCTGACCCCACTGTTCAAAGCCTTCCCCGCCACGCAGAAAATTCAGCTACAACTGATCGGGCCGAGCGGCCAGCAAGGTGTCGAAGCGACCCCGGCCACGGCCACCCTCACTTTCTGATAGCCCTTTTGCAGCGAAACGCCCGGGGTAACCCGGGCGTTCATTTATGAGCCAGGCACTGATTGAACTGACCGACCTGGGCTTTGCCTGGCCGGGCCAAGCCCCTCTGCTGGATATCCCCGCCTTGCGCCTTGAGGCCGGTGAATCACTGTTCCTCAAAGGCCCCAGTGGCAGTGGCAAAACCACCCTGCTCGGCCTGCTTGGCGGTGTACACACGCCTGAGCGCGGCAGCATTCGCTTGCTTGGCCAAGACCTGAGCACGCTGAAAATGGCCGCCCGAGACCGCTTTCGGGTTGACCACACCGGCTACATTTTCCAGCAATTCAATTTGCTGCCGTTCCTTTCGGTACGGGAAAACGTCGAATTGCCTTGCCGCTTTTCCCGCAGCCGCGCACAGCGTGCTGCGCAGCGCCACGGCAGCATCGATCAGGCGGCTGCCAGCCTGCTGGCCCACCTGGGTTTGAAAGACCCCACCTTGCTCGCCCGGCGCGCCGACAGCCTGTCGATCGGCCAACAACAACGGGTAGCGGCGGCCCGCGCGCTGATCGGCCAACCCGAGCTGGTGATTGCAGACGAACCCACTTCGGCGCTCGACGCCGATACCCGTGAAGCCTTCATTCGCCTGCTGTTCGCCGAATGCCGTGACGCCGGTTCAAGCCTGTTGTTCGTCAGCCACGACCAGAGCCTGGCAGCCCTGTTCGACCGCCAGCTATCCCTGGCCGAACTCAACCGCGCGGCCCAGCCTGCCAACGATCTGGAGGCCTGATGTACCTGCTCCGTCTTGCCTTGGCGAGCCTCGCCAACCGCCGTTTCACCGCATTGCTCACGGCCTTTGCCATCGCCCTGTCGGTATGCCTGCTGCTGGCCGTGGAGCGTGTGCGCACCGAGGCCCGCGCCAGCTTTGCCAGCACCATCAGCGGCACCGATCTGATCGTCGGCGCCCGCTCCGGCTCGGTGAACCTGCTGCTGTACTCGGTGTTTCGCATCGGCAATGCCACCAACAACATCCGCTGGGACAGCTACGAGCACTTCGCCAACGACAAGCGGGTGAAATGGGCAATCCCCATTTCCCTCGGCGACTCGCATCGCGGCTATCGCGTGATGGGCACCACCAGCAGCTACTTCGAGCACTACCAGTACGCACGCAAACAGAACCTGCAACTGGCCGAAGGCCGGGCATTTGCCACAGACCCGTTCGAGGTGGTGCTGGGTGCCGAAGTTGCCCAGGCCCTGCACTACAAACTTGGCGACAAGCTGGTGCTGGCCCACGGCGTGGCAGCTATCAGCCTGGTCAAGCATGACGACAAACCGTTCACTGTGGTCGGGGTGCTACAACGCACCGGCACGCCGGTAGACCGCACCCTGCACATCAGCCTGGGCGGCATGGAGGCGATCCACATCGACTGGCACAACGGCGTACCAGCCCGCGGCGCCGGGCGCATCAGTGCCGAACAAGCGCGTGAGATGGACCTCAAGCCCGCCGCCATTACCGCCTTCATGTTGGGCCTGAACAACAAGATTTCGACCTTCAGCCTGCAACGTGAGATCAACGAGTACCGCAACGAGCCGCTACTGGCGATTCTGCCCGGGGTCGCGCTGCAGGAACTCTGGAGCTTGATGAGCACGGCCGAGCAAGCCTTGTTTGTTGTCTCTCTGTTTGTTGTGCTGACCGGCCTGATCGGTATGCTCACCGCCATCCTCACCAGCCTCAACGAGCGGCGCCGGGAGATGGCGATCCTGCGCTCGGTGGGCGCGCGCCCCTGGCACATTGCCGGGCTGCTGGTGCTTGAAGCGCTGGCGCTGGCGCTGGTCGGGATTGCCGCTGGCCTGGGCTTGCTGTACATCGGTATTGCCCTGGCGCAGGGCTATGTGCAAGCCAACTATGGGCTGTACCTGCCGCTGGCCTGGCCGAGCGCCCACGAATGGAACTTGCTGGCACTGATTCTGGGCGCCGCCCTGCTGATGGGCAGTGTGCCCGCCTGGCGCGCTTATCGGCAGTCGTTGGCCGACGGCCTGTCCATTCACCTGTGAGACATTCAATGCCACGTGTTCTGCTGTCGTTATTGTTGCTGGTAACCACGCCGTTGTGGGCCAGCGAACCCCGCACACTGGAGTGGCCGCAGTTGATCCCAGCGGGCGCGCCGATCATCCAGCCGCAGCTGGCGCCGATGCACGATCTCTCGCAACTGGGCGATGCCCTGGCCGCAGAATCTGCACCGGCGGCCCGCCAGTCGGCGCCAAACGCCCCGGTGGTAAAAGCGCTCGATGGCCAACAGGTAAAGTTGCCGGGCTATATCGTGCCGCTGGAAGTCAGCGAAGAAGGTCGCACCACCGAATTTTTGCTGGTGCCCTATTACGGCGCCTGCATCCACGTGCCGCCACCGCCGTCGAACCAGATCGTGCATATCGTCAGCGAGATGGGCGTCAGGGTCGAAGACCTCTATCAGCCGTACTGGATCGAGGGGCGGATGCAGGTAAAAAACACCAGCAGTGAGCTGGCCGATGCCGGTTATCAGATGGACGCCGAGAAAATCTACGCTTACGAACTAGAATAAATGCCCCATGCCGAGGCTTCAGCGGTTTTCTTGAGCTGGGTCAAATTGCAAAACTGGTGGCTCTTTACCATTGGACGTACTTAATTCTAAACGTCCTTTGGGAGCTTCCATGAACAAGTCCTTGCTCAGCGCCTCGCTCATTACCTTGGCGCTCGCAGCCCCTGTTGCCCATGCACACCAGGCAGGCGACATTATCCTGCGTGCTGGCGCGATCACTACCGCTCCCAATGAAGACAGCGGTGAAATCAAACTCGATGGCAGCAAAGCCTCGGGCACCAAGGCCACTCTGGACAGCGACACCCAACTCGGTCTGACGTTCGCCTACATGCTGACCGACCACATCGGCCTGGAACTGCTGGCAGCCACCCCATTCCAACACACCGTTGGCGTCAAGGGCCTGGGTGCGGGCCTGGACGGCAAACTCGGCGACATCAAACAACTGCCACCGACCCTGTCGCTGCAGTACTACCCGATGGAGCCTACTTCGAAGTTCCAGCCGTACGCCGGTATCGGTCTGAACTACACCATGTTCTTTGACGAAGACCTGAGCAGCAACCGTAAGGCACAAGGCTTCAGCAACCTGAAACTCAAAGATTCGTGGGGTCTGGCTGGTCAGCTGGGTATGGACTACATGATCACCGACCACTTCCTGGTCAACGCCGCAGTCTGGTACGTCGATATCGACACCAAGGCCACCATGGACGGCCCAAGCGCCCTGGGGATTGGCAAGACCAAGGTCGACGTCGATGTCGATCCATGGGTTTACATGGTCGGTGTAGGTTACAAGTTCTGATCTGAGGGTTCAGGTCGATCGCGGGGCAAGCCCGCTCCTACAGCTGTAGGAGCGGGCTTGCCCCGCGATGCATTTAGCGCCCCAACAACCGCGCCAACCCTTCGGCGATAGGCGTCGGCTCAGGAAAGTTAAAACGCGCCAGCAAGCGCTGGTTGTTCGCCCGCGAATGGCGAATGTCGCCGGAACGCGCAGGCCCATGCTTGATTGCCGGCAAATCACCCAGTACCGACTTCAGCGCGTCCAGCAATTGGTTCAGCGAAGTGGCCTGGTTCAAGCCGATATTCACCGCTCCTTCCTCAACCTGCGCTTGCTCCAGGGCCTGGACCATGACGCTGACCAGGTCACCCACATAGAGAAAGTCCCGAGTCTGTTCACCATCCCCGAACAGGGTGATCGGCTGACCGCTCAGGGCGCGCTCGCAGAAAATGCTGATCACCCCCGAGTACGGCGAGGATGGATCCTGGCGCGGCCCGAAGATGTTGAAGAAGCGGAACACCACCGGCTCCAGCGCATGCTGGCGGTGATAGAAGTCCAGGTATTGCTCGCTGGCCAGTTTGTCTACGGCATACGGTGTCAGCGGGGCTTTCGGCGCATCTTCTTCGATCGCCAGGCCTTCACCATTGTTGCCATACACCGCCGCACTGGAGGCAAACAGCACACGCTTGATGCCATTGAGGCGCATGGCCTCGCACACATTCAACGTGCCGATAAAGTTGCTCTGGTGGGTTTTCACCGGGTCATCCACCGAGGCCTGCACCGATGCAACGGCAGCCAGATGCACAACAGCCTGGCAGCCTGCGGCAGCTTGCTTGACCAGTTCGGCGTCGGCGACATCGCCCTTGATCAGCTCAAGCCTGGGGTTGGCCATTTGCAGGTTGTCGGGCTTGCCAGTGGACAGATCATCGAGGATCCGTACCGCATAGCCTTTTTCCAGCAACGCATCGCTCAAGTGAGAGCCGATGAAGCCCGCGCCACCGGTGATCAGAATTGGGGCATCAGCCATGACGGTAGAATCGATCCAGTAGAGGTGGCAAACCCGAGCGCCAGGCCCGTGGTTTGATACCGAAAGTGTGCAGAATTTTTTTGCAGGCCAACACCGCATGTTGCGGCTCTTCGCTCGCATCAGCTCGTGCCGCATGCGCCTGCGCGGTCGGTGCGGTGACGGCCAGTTTGTGCAGCTGCGCCGCTTCACTGAGGATAGCCTGACCCAGCGCCAGCGGCGTGGTGGCTTCGTTACCCGCGTAGTGGTAGGTGCCCCACAGCGGCGCGGCGCAATCCAGTTGCTTGAGCACCGAGAGAATCACCCGCGCGGCATCATCCACCGGGGTCGGGTTGCCGCGACGGTCATCGGCCAGGAGCAGCTCCTGTGGTTGCTCGGCACGGGTCAGAAAACGCCCGAGTACGCCATCGATGCTTTCGTCGAGCAACCAGCCAAAACGCAGCAGCACATGTTGTGGGCAGGTTGCCCGTACGCTCTGCTCGATCCGCCACAGCGCCTGGCCACGCAGGCCGAGCGGTACCGGCTCATCCTTTTCGCTGTAGGCGGTGGCGCGCGAGCCATCGAACACACGGTAGCTAGAAGGCTGAATCAGGATGATGTTGTGGTGTTGGCACAACTCGGCCAGCCGCTCCACCGAGCGCTCTTGCAGCGCCAAGCGCTGTTCGCTGACCGACTCGGCCTGAAACCAGTCGAAGTAGTACGCGAGGTTAACCACCGCGTCGGGGCGGGTGTCGTCCAGCAGCTGAGTCAGACTGGCCGGATCCCAACCATGCTCAGGTGGGCGCGGCGCCAGAAAGCCGATGTCTTCCTCGGCCCCAAGACGAATCAGCGCTTGCCCTAGGGCATTTCCACCACCCAACAGCATCAGGCGCATTCGCATAGAGTCAGCAGGTCCGGTCAGATTGATTGAGGAAAAGGCACATTTTGCGTTTTCCGGCCTGGGAAGTCCAACCTGAGGCCGCTACAGCATTTATCTGGCGTCTCGATCCAGCGTTGCCGTTACCGTTTTCACAAACCGGGAATCGGCTTACACGCCATACGGAAATGTCTGACTTCCTCCGCATTAGCAATCTGCGTTGAACTAGCCGATCTGGCGTAATCAGCCCATCTGAAACGTCAGCTGAAATTCGGCCAATACGGATTTGCCAAGAAAATCAATAACAAGGAATGTTCCCCATGCAGGATCCGGACGTTGCACACCTGAACTTTGATAGTCATCAAGGTCGTGAACTTGCTGCTGCCAGCCAGCGTCTCGCCAGCACAGGAGGCCCAGAGTCGCCAGGTGTTGCCAGCACTGCCCGACAATGGATCAAGTCCTTCGAATCCACGCTGACGCCAGAACAGAAGGCCGTTGTCCAGCGTTTTGCCGATGGGCGGTTATCTGCCCTGATGTTTTCACACCTGCCGCATCCGGGGGCAGACCCGGCCCCTGAGCAGCTACCTGGCCTTTCTACCCTCGAACAATGCCCACGCTGCCTGTATCTGGCGGCACGCAACCAGCTGTTGCTTGAACTGGTTCGCTACCGATCCTTTGCCTTCGATATCGACAATGACGGCAAGCAGATGCGCCTGGTCGGCAATTTCAAAGGCGGTGGCCGCGTATCGCTGGAAAATGAACCAACAGGCGCAGCGGTGGAGCTCAGTTCCCACTCAGGCTTGAAACTGGGGTTACACACCGAAGCGCCTTACAACTGCGCGGTACTCGCCCATGCCGGGCACTCTCCAGCGCCTTCGGCACTGATCCTGACCGCACGCTGGAACCCGGCCAGCCAGGCAACCAGGATCTTGCCGCTGGCCAACATCATTGAGCGCCTCGGCACCCTGCACGCGCTGGCCCTGACGTCAGCATCGTTCGACTTCACCCGCAGTGAATGCTTTGTCGCAGGCCAAGGCGACGCGGGCACTGCGATATCGATGCTGCAGTTCGACGCCAATGGTGGCTTTGCACTGCGCTACAACGCCTATCGCTTCTCGCTCAACAGCCATGCCAGTGAGGCTGCAAGCCGAGCCTTTGATGCATTTGTAGCGCTGGTTCAAGCCACCAGGCCGCTGTCTTTCGAACTGCAGCCTGACTCAGCGTTGTTGATAAACAACGCCCGAACACTGCACGGCCGGGACACGCTGGTAGACAACCGGCGCCTGCTGATTCGCCTGTTCGGCTACTCGCGCTTCGCCCAACCCATTGTCATCCGCCCCGACCCTTTGCTGGTTCAAGGCTGACCCGAGGAACACACTCAGATGATCGAAGTAGATGTTGCCCTGTTGCTGACGTTGGCTGGCGTGGCGTTGATGGCCGGTTTTTTTGTTTCACGATGACTCCAGCCCGGTAGTTCGCTGGACTGCGACGTAGCCCGATACAGCAGGTTTATCAATAGCTTACGCGCTTCCATCATATGCCGGTGCTTTCTGAAACTTGACCCGGTTCTCCCTCGCGCC
The DNA here is from genome assembly GCF_052147955.1 of Pseudomonas sp. NUPR-001. Lineage (NCBI taxonomy): Bacteria > Pseudomonadati > Pseudomonadota > Gammaproteobacteria > Pseudomonadales > Pseudomonadaceae > Pseudomonas > Pseudomonas sp. NUPR-001. The sequence continues at coordinate 627,014 of NZ_CP197353.1, read as the reverse complement.
GCTCCTATCTGGCTCCTGGAATCCGGGTCGTTCCAAGGAGTCATCATGGCAAAGATCAAGCTCACCAAGACCGCCGTAGAGTCGGCGCAACCCCAGGCGAAGGACATCGAACTACGGGATACCGTCGTGCCCGGCTTCCTTTGCAAGATTACCTCGACGGGACGCCGGGTGTTCATGCTCCAGTACCGCACGAACTCTGGCCAGCCCCGCAAGCCCTCGCTGGGACTCTACGGGGAGCTAACCGTCGAACAGGCGCGGGTCAAAGCGCAGGACTGGCTGGCCGAGGTTCGCCGGGGTGGTGATCCCGGCGGTGCCAAGGCCGAGGCGCGCAAGGCGCCCACGATGGCCGAGTTGTGCAAAAAGTTCATGGAGGACTACTCCAAGAAGCGCAACAAGGTCAGCACGCAGGACGGCTACCAGGGCGTCATCGACCGCAACATCATCCCGCTGCTGGGCCGCAAGAAGGTGCATGACGTGAAGCGGCCCGACATTGCGGGGCTCATGGAAAAGCTGGCCTACAAGCCGACCGAGGCCAACAAGACCTTCGGCGTGCTGCGCAAGATGTTCAACTTGGCCGAAGTCTGGGGCTTCCGCCCGGACGGCACGAATCCGTGCCGCCACGTCCCGATGTACCCGCCGGGCAAGGAAACCCGGCTCATCGTGGACGAGGAAATGGTGCGGATCTTCCGCCAGTTGGAGAAACTGGAGGCGGAGGGGCTGGAGAACTACGTCATCCCGTTGGCGATCCGGCTGCAATTCGAGTTTGCGGCGCGGCGCTCCGAAATCTGCCCGCTCGAATGGAGCTGGCTGGACTTCGAGAACCGGCGCGTGGTGTGGCCCGACAGCAAGGTTGGCGGCATTTCCAAGCCCATGAGCGAGGAAGCCTATCGGCTGCTTTCGACGGCGCCGCGTCTGGAAGGCTGCCCTTACGTCCTGCCGTCGCCGAACGACCCGGCCAAGCACCTGACCTTTGGCGAGCACTATGGCGGCTGGTGCCGGACGCTCAAGGCCGCCAGCGTGCCGCACGTAGGCACGCACGGCATCCGTCATCGCTCGACCACCGACATTGCCAATTCCGGTGTGCCGACCAAAGTGGGAATGAAGCTGACGGGCCACAAGACCGTGGCGATGTTCATGCACTACGTCCACACCGAGGACAAGCCGGTGCGCGAGGCGGCCGAGCTGGTGGCCAGCCGCCGCCAAGCCATCACGGGCGCGCGGCAGCTTGCGGAGGCGGTGGCATGAACGGGCGCCGGCCATCAGCAGCATCGCTCGCAGCGCCCGCGGCGCTGCTGGGCGACATTCGGGCACTGATCGAGGCGGCGCGCTTGCGCGCCGCCTCGACGGTGAATAGCGAGCTTACGATGCTCTACTGGCGCATCGGCCAACGCATCCACACGCAGGTCTTGGACAGGCGCCGGGGCGCCTACGGCAAGGAAGTTCTGCCCACCTTGGCTGCGCAGTTGGTGGAGGAGTACGGCAGCAGCTTTGCAGAGCAGAACTTGCGCCGCATGGTGCAGTTCGCCGCCACCTTCCCCGACGAGCGAATTCTCGTATCACTGATACGAGAATTGAGCTGGACGCACTTCATCGCCCTGATGCCGCTGAAAGACCCGCTCCAGCGGGACTACTACGCACAGATGGCCAGCACCCAACGCTGGAGCGTGCGGACGCTGCGCGAGCGTATCGACTCGATGCTGTACGAGCGCACGGCGCTTTCCCAAAAGCCGGAAGAAACCATAGCGCAGGAGTTGGCGACCCTGCGCGATGCGCAGCGCATGTCGCCGGCCCTGGTCATGCGCGACCCGTACATCCTCGACTTCCTGGGCCTGCGGGACACTTGGCAGGAAGGCGACTTGGAAGCGGCGATCATCCGTGAAATGGAGTCCTTCCTGCTGGAGCTGGGCGCGGGCTTCTCATTCGTCGCCCGGCAGAAGCGCATTCCGATCGACGACGAGGATTTCCACCTTGACCTTCTGTTCTACAACCGCAAGCTGCGGCGGCTGGTTGCGGTGGAGTTGAAGGTAGGTGACTTCAAGGCGGCCTACAAAGGGCAGATGGAGCTTTACCTTCGGTGGCTAGACAAGCACGAACGGGAGCCGGAGGAAGCCTCGCCGCTCGGGATCATCCTTTGCACCGGCAAGAAGCGCGAGCAGATCGAATTGCTGGAGCTGGACAAGTCCGGCATCCACGTTGCCGAGTATCTGACCGCCTTGCCGCCGAGGGGCGTGCTGGTGGAGCGGCTGCAACAGGCAACGCAACGGGCGCAGTTGCAAATCGAGCAGCGCAAGACGGACAACGAGTAGTCCTGTCCCAAGCAGTCGGGCGTCCCGGCGTGCCGCCGTCGCGCTGTCGTGCTGCGCATCGAGCTTCGCTGCGCGAGTCTCGCCCCTGTCGGGCTTCCATCACTGACGCCTCCGTCCCGGCTCGTTGATCCGGGCCTGCGCGCTCCGCTTGCCAAAAATCGACTCTGTGCAGTGGGCGGGTGTGGGCGGTCTTGCTGTTCCCTTCACCGTATCACGGCGTTCTCGCCGTCAAGGGCGGCGCGCGCCATGCGCGCTTGCGTCCTGGCGGCCGTCTGCGACCCCTGACTGCTTGCGCTGCGCCGTGCTGCCGCCGGTTCCGGGCAATTCCGCCCGAGCAACCGGAGCACGATCATGTCGCAACTGTCCTTTCCCTCGTTCGATTCCTGTCTGCTGGTGCGCGACGCGCACGGGCGCTATCTACCGGCATCGGCCGACGACATTCTGGAAGCTGCGCGCCAGGTCATTGACCGGAAAATGCGGCGCGGAGCAGAGTTCACTTCGCCGGCGGCGGTCAAGGAATACTTGCGTACAAAGTTGGCCAGCTTCGAGCATGAGGTGTTCGTAGTGCTGTTCATGGATACGCGCCATCGTCTGATCGAATACAGGGAGATGTTCCACGGCACTATTGACGGTGCGTCGGTGTATCCGCGCGAAGTGGTCAAGGAGGCGCTGCGGCTCAATGCGGCGGCGGTCGTCGTTTCGCACAACCATCCGAGCGGAAACCCCGAGCCGAGCGCGGCTGACCGGGCGCTGACCCAGCGGCTCAAGGAAGCGTTGGGTCTGGTGGACGTGCGCGTGCTCGATCACATCATCGTTGCGGGCAACGAAACGGCATCGTTCGCCGAGCATGGGCTGATCTAGCCCAAGGGGCTTCGGCCCCTTTTTGCTGCGCCTGGTGGCATAGCTATGGCCCTCGCGGCCTGATGCTCAGGCCGTCGCAACCTGAATCATCTCGTCGTAATGTTTCTTGTCCACCTCTTCCAGCCACTGGAAGATGTTCCCGATGACGCTGTGGCTTTCGCCTGCCAAGTTTTCTGCGGATTCCTCTGTTATCTCAATAACGTCGCTATGTGAATACTTATTGATAAAGCGGTAGATTTTTTCTTTAAGCTCTGGTGTCGTGATGGTGCAATCTTTTAGGCCAGCCTCCATCAATTGACTAATGTCGCTTCGACGCCTTGGATATTTGAAGGTGAAAAACGATTCAACAAGCTTTCGGGCGAGGTTGGCGGTCAAGAACGCCTCATCTCGATTGAGTGTTGTGTGCGCCCTATATTCGTAGAGCTTCTTGAAGATATAGTGGTACTCGGAACCGTAGTTCTTGAGTGAGTCGTCGGCATCCACAAGTAGGGAGTGACGAGGGGAGCCAGGTGGCGCATCCAGGCGATAAAAGAAGCAATTCTCGGCGTTGCCTTTTTTGACTCGATTCCTATTGGTGCCAGTGAACCAGTCTCTCACTAGCTTAAAGTAAGTGAAGTTGTGAGTCAGCACAAAAAGTTGCTTGGCTTCAGTGCATTGCGTTCTCAAAAACGAGTAGGCGTGAAACAAGTGATTAGAATCAAAGCTTGAGACCGGATCGTCAACGACGACGATCGTATCCTTGATGTTATTTCCATTTTCTTTGAGCTTCGTGATGAAATAGACAAATGCAATCGCAGTTTTCTCACCTTCGCTCAAATTCCCATCGTGCTCACCAACCCCGTTTCTGATGATCTCATAGCCTTTCTTCTTCTGATTGAAGTTCAGGCAAAGCTCAGAGCGGCCAATGAAGCGATGCAGGATGTCATTGAACTCCTTTGCCCCGACCGTTTCATTCGAGAGCGCCGCTTCTATGGCTCCGACCTCTAGACTAATTTTTTCAATTTCCTTATGGTCGTTCTTTGCTTCTGACTCAAGGTCATTGCACTTCTTCTCACTTCCAGCATAGTCAAACTCTTGCACCTCAGCCGCAGCAAAGTGAAGCTCCAGTGCCACCTTGCTTTTTGAGGTCTCAGATTTGAAATTTGAAGTCTTATTGTTGTGCTTTCCAACGAGAGCAACAATCGATTTCAGGATGTCATTGAAATTGGTGACATCGTCTTCAACCACATCCGAGATCTGAATGTCTGTCTTCCCAGGGTCTGTGATCTTGGCCTTCAGGGCTTCCCGCCAGGCGTCGATTTGCTGGTCGATCTTTTCAGCAGCAGTTGCGTAGTCCTTTTGAAGCTTCTCTGCCTCGGCCGATAGTTCTTTATAAAACTCGGTCGATGCGGGAAACTGATTAGCTGGAGCGCCTTGAGATTCAATCCATGTCGCCGCGTTCTGAAGTCGGCTCTGAAACTCCGTGAACTCCTTGCTGAAGTGGGCAGCAAGCGCCTCGGCACGAAGCTGGGCGAACGGAGAGCCGCAGAACTCGCAGGATTGCGAGTCGTGGTTTTTATGGATTTCCAAGCCTGCTTGAACCCATTCGCGGATTTCCGGGTTATCGGTCAGCCGCTGGATTGCTTGATTGACCGCCGTAGTCCCAATCAAATCTCTGATGCGGCCCGCCGCTTTCTTAAAGTAGTCCGGCTCAATGGCCGTTGAGGCGAAAGCAATGCTTGGAAGCTGATCTGGCTTGGCGGCATTCGTAAGGTCGATAACCCTCTCATCTGGAAGAACCGACTCCGCCTTGATAATTGTCTCGCCGTTATTCTGTATGAAGTTGAAGAGCTTGCGGCGGTCGTAATTCAAGTAATAACTGTCGCTCGTATCAATCGCCTGAAGTCCAAGCTTCATTTTCTTGGCAGCATTGGTCAGGAACTTCTCTAATGCCTCACGCTGCTTCTTGATATCGCTTTGCTTGTCGTCGTGAGCCTTCTTTTTCGACTGAAGCTCGCTCTTCAGCTTCTCCAGCTTCTGCAAGTCATCAATCTTCTCTTTCGCAATAAGAAGGATGCTCTTTACGGATTTGTCCCAATCAATGTTCTCATGCACGAAGCGTTGATTGAAAACATGAATATTCAATTGGGATGAGTGGAGTGTGGATTCCGTGATCGTTGAGCCATCCTCCAGAACTACTGAAAATTGGCCCGTGCTGAAGCGGGGAACCATCGAGCGAAGCTCAAAGCAAGAGAATAGATTCGATAACGTTGACTTGCCTGTTCCATTCCAACCATAGACCAGGTTGTACCGGCCGAACTTTTGGATCTTCGTTCCATTGAAGTCGCTGAAGATTCCGAACTGTTTGAGGCGGTTGATGCAGACAATCATCTCTATATCTCCGTGTTCTTGCTTTCCCATCATTTGCTTGCGAAACAAATGGTAAACGAAGAGTCCTCTTGCGTCTCCGCTTCGCGGATCGCGCTGCTCCAGGTTCGCTAGTCGCTCATCCCTGGCGGGACTGGCTTCGCCAGCCTTCCGCATCGCTGACGCCTACGGCCCGGCTTCCAGCTTCGGGCCTGCGCGCTTCGCTTGCGTGCGGTCAGCACAAAGGGATGGCCGTTGCCTTGTCCAGCCGTCTCCCCTGACTTCATCACCTTACCCGCGACCGTAGCCCGCGACCGTGTGCCGTCAAGGCGCGCAGGGCCGTGTCCTCGGCTGCGCCTGCGGGCCGCACCAACCCTGCGCTTGGCTCCTTGACGGCCCCCGTCCGCGCGCTCCTTTGGGCGCGGGCGATGAACTCAGGAAAGACGGTGGCAACAGGGCCAACCGGGTTCCTCGTGCCGACCGCACCAAACAGCCGAAAGGCTGGGCTCCGAATCTAGAAATCCGGTGTGCGGTGTGAACAGCAAACCTCTTTTGTCAGGAGAAAGACCATGCAACTCGCATCCCGTTTCGCTTTCCGCTCCCCCTCGCTGCGCAGCGATTACCCGCTGTCCGACGACCAGATTCACCGCGTGGCCCCGTCCATCTTCGCGGATGCCCCGCACGAGAGCCGTTCGCAGCGGTACGCCTATATCCCCACCGCCGCCGTGCTGACCGAGCTTCGCAAAGAAGGCTTCCAGCCTTTCATGGTGACGCAAACCCGCGTGCGCGACGAAGGCAAGCGCGAGCACACCAAACACATGATTCGCTTGCGCCATGCCAGCCAGATCAACGGCGCGGAGGCCAACGAAATCGTGCTGCTGAACTCGCACGACGGCACCAGCAGCTATCAGATGCTGGCCGGAATGTTCCGGTTCGTGTGCAGCAATGGCCTTGTCTGCGGCAACACCGTGGCCGATGTGCGAGTGCCCCATAAAGGCGACGTGGCCGGTCTGGTCATTGAGGGGGCTTACGAAGTCTTGAGCGGTTTCGATCGGGTGAAGGAATCGCGCGATGCCATGCGCGGCATCACCTTGGACGATGGCGAATCCGAAGTGTTCGCCCGCGCCGCGCTCGCCCTCAAGTACGACGACCCCGACAAGCCCGCGCCCATCACGGAATCGCAAATCCTGATGCCGCGCCGCTTCGACGACCGCCGCCCCGACCTGTGGAGCGTGTTCAACCGCACCCAAGAAAACCTGACCCAAGGCGGGCTGCGTGGCCGCAGCGCCAACGGGCGCCGACAGCAAACCCGCCCGGTGCAGGGCATCGACCAAAACATCCGACTAAATCGCGCCCTCTGGCTGCTGGCCGATGGCATGCGCCAGTTGAAAGCCTGAATCCCCACGCGGCAGGGGCAGGCAGCAGCCCTTGTCGCTTTCTTCGCTGCTGCATCCCTGAACCGATAGGAGTTATCACCATGAACGCCGTTACCCAAACCGAAGCCCGCGCCATCAACACCGCCGCCGCTATCCCGCTGGAAGCCGCTGATCCGACCAAGAACCTGATTCTGGTTCCGCTGTCGCGGCTGGTGTCGCGTCCCACTGGCCGCAACGTGCGCAAGACCCCGCGCATGTCCATTCCCGAACTCGCCGCCAGCATCCAGCGTGTCGGCCTGCTGCAAAACCTCATCGTGATTGCCGCCGCCGATGGCGAGCATTACGAGGTCGTGGCCGGTGACCGTCGCCTCGCAGCGTTGAAGCTGCTGGCGAAAAAGCACCGCATTAGCAAGGAATGGGAGGTGCCTTGCCTGCTGGTGGCCGATGGCACCGCCCGCACGGCCAGCCTCACCGAGAACGTGCAGCGCGAAGCCATGCACCCCGCCGACCAGTTCGAGGCGTTCGCCGCGCTCGTGGCCGAAGGCCGCAGCATCGAGGACATTGCAGCGGATTTCAGCGTCACGCCGCTGGTGGTGCAGCGCCGTCTGAAACTCGCCAACGTGTCGCCGCGCCTGCTGGCCGACTACCGGGCCGAGGCCGTGAGCCTTGACCAGTTGATGGCCCTCGCCATCACCGACGACCATGCTGCGCAGGAAGCCGCGTTCTACGATGCGCCCACATGGCAGCGCGGCCCGCACAACCTGCGCGACCGCCTGACCGAACGCGAAATCGACGCCTACCGGCATCCGCTGGTGCGCTTTGTCGGGCTGGACGGCTACGAGCAGGAAGGCGGTGGCATCCGCCGCGACCTGTTCGCGGAGGGCGACAAAGGCGTGTATCTGACCGATGCCGCACTGCTGGAACGGCTGGCGCAGGACAAGCTGGCAGGTATCGCCGCCAAGGTGCAGGCCGAGGGCTGGGCGTGGGTGGATGCCACGCCGGGCATGACCCATGCCGATCTGCAAGCCTTCCAGCGTGCGCCAAGGGAACGCCGCAGTCCGAACAAGCGCGACGCGCAGCGCATCGAGAAGCTGCAAACCAAGCTGCACGAACTGGCCGAGGCGGTGGATGCCGCGCTGGACGACGAGGACGAGGAAAAGGCCGATGCCTTGCAGGAAGAAGGCGAACGCCTGGGCGAGCAGTTGCAGGCGCTGGAAGATGGCTTGCTGGACTATGCGGCCAACGTGAAGGCCGCAGCCGGTGCCATTGTCACCATCGACCGCGACGGGCAGGCCGCGATTCATCGCGGGCTGCTGCGCGAAGCGGAGGCCAAGGCACTGCGCACGCTGGAGCGGCTGCGGCAGGGTTTCGGCAGCGAAGGCGAAGCCGCGAACGAGGACGCAGGCGAGGACGACGAGCAGCCCAAGACCGCCGCCATGTCTGACCGACTGGCGCAGCGGTTGAGCGCGCACCGTACCGCTGCGCTGCAAATCGAAGTTGCACGGCATCCGCAAGCAGCGCTGGCCGCCGTGGTGCATGGCATGGTGCAGACCGTCTTGCAGGAAAGGCACTACGGGCACGACCTGCCGCTGGGTGTGCGCCTCACGGTGCAAGACCGGCTGGAAGGCATGGCCCCGGACTGGCCGGAATCACCCGCCGCCGTGGCGCTGCGCGAACTGCAACAGGTGGCAGGCGAAACCTTGCCGGAGGACAGCGCCGAACTGTTCGCCGCGCTGCTGGCGAAATCACAGGATGAACTGGTGCGGCTGTTGGCCGTGTGCTTAGCTTCCACGGTGGACGTGGTGACGCCTCGCGCCACGCCGCACCAGCCCGGCGCGGAACTGGCGCAGGCCGTGGGGCTGGATATGGCCGCGTGGTGGCAGCCCACCAATGAGGGTTACTTCCGGCATGTGCCGAAGGCCGCGATTCTGGAAGCCGTTGGCGGGTTCGCGCCCTCGCACGTCACCCGACTGGCGAAGTTGAAGAAGGGCGACATTGCCAGCGAAGCCGAACGGCTGGCCGCTGGCACCGGCTGGATGCCCGCCATCTTCCGCTCCGAAGGCCCGCAGCAGACCGGGCAGGACGCGCCGGCGGATGGCGAAGCCGAAGCACAGGAAGAAGTGGCCGCCGTGGCGGATGACCAGCCGCAGGCCGAGGCTTTGGCCGCGTGACTTCGCACCGTAGATAGCGCCCCGGTTCCGGCCGGGGCGCTTCATGTTGAGGATGCCTGCCATGACCCACCAACCCGCAAACCGCCCCCGCATAGCTGCGACCTATGCCTCCGGCACGGTGCGCGCCCGCCGCTGGCACGGCGACGGCGACGTGCGCGGCTACCGTCCGCCGCGTGGCTGGACGGCCCGCGCCGACCTGACCGATCTGCATCCCCTCACGGGCCGCGCCTTGCCGCGCGCCGTGTGGTGGATCATCGAAACCAAGGAATAACGAGCCGCACCGGCCCCAAGCCGTGCCGCCTTGGGGCCGGTGGTCGAAAACTCCGGGCGCGGCGGTGGCCGCGCCCGGTTTCACTGCTCAAAGCCAAAACGCCCCATCGCCGCCTTCGGACAGGCGGCGATGGGGCCACGCACAAGGGCGCTCGTGCGCGAAATCCACGAAGCCAGCAAGTGTGGCGGCGCATCGCGCCGCCAACGATTCGACCGAGCCCCGCCGCAATGGGCGGGGCTGGTGTGGCTACGCCCCGGCTTGCTGCGGCAGGTTGCACGAAAGCGTGCCGTCCCCGACGCTGGCGGTTCGTTGTCTGTACGTCACGAAAGACGGTTCACCGACACGCCGCCCAGCCTCGCTTCTATGGAGCTTCCACACCACGCCTCAGTATGTGGCCGTGAGCTGCGGCAGGGGCGCTCTGGCCTTGTCGTCGGGGCATTGACCTGGCCCGCGTCAGGGCGCAAGCCGGTGCAGCCGTCACGCGGGGATGCCGAGTTGGCCACGTCTCCATTCGGGAGCGGGCGGCCTGTGCGTCCTTGTCTTGTTGTGAATCCTGGCGGTGGCGCGGCTGCGCCTTGTGCTTGATGGCCGCAACCTTGCAGCGAAAACAATTTCCCCTGCGCTGCGCGCATTCCTCGCGGGACAAATTCTTTTCGCTTCCAGGTTCTCCACGTTGTTGCGACCGCTGTGCGGTGCGACCAGCCCATCCCCCGCCGGCCGGATCACAACAAGGACGCACTGGCGCGACCTTGTTCAACCCGAAAGGAGAAACATCATGGCTAACATCGGCACCTTCACCGCAGAGAAAGACGGCTTCACCGGCACGCTTCGCACCCTGACGCTCAACGTCAAGGTCAAGCTGGTTCCCAACGACAAGGGCGACACCGAGAACGCCCCCGACTTCCACCTGCAAGCGGCTGGCCACGAAGTCGGCGCAGCGTGGAAGAAGACCAGCGAGGCCGGGCGGGAATACCTGTCCGTATCCATCGACGACCCTTCGTTCCCGGCGACGGTCTATGCCCGCCTGATCGAGAACGAGGACGGCACGCACGACCTGATCTGGTCGCGCAACAAGCCGAAGGCGGCCTGACAGCCGCTTACCGCGTCCCGCCCACTGCGGCGGGGCGCGATGCTGCTGATCGCAGCACCGCACGCGCAGGATTTCTGCTGCTGCCGCGTGCTGGATACGCCCGTCACGGCGGGCCTGCATGCGTGCCTTGTGGCTCGCAATCCGTGTCAACGAGCGGTGTGTGGCGTGTCGGCGCTGTAAGCGCCGCCGGGCTTTCGGGCTTCGCCCCGTGCCGGCAAGCCGTCACGGCCATCCGGCTTCAATCCCTCACGCCTTCGCGCCTGCGGCGCTGCGCGCTCCGCTTGCTGCAATTCAGTACCACACGCCAACGCGCTAAGGCGTGTCGGGCTCTTCCAATATCGCCCTGAGTTCCTGGCGCACCTGTGCCAGCAATTCATCAGCTTCGCGGGTGCTGTCACCGGCATAAGCCAATGTGAGCAGCGTGAGCGGATGCACTTCCATGACCTCGCACAGATCGGCCAGCTTCTGGATGGTTGGGCTTTTCAGGTCGCGCTCCAGCGTGCTCATGTAGGTGCGACTGGACACGTTGGAGAACGCTTCCTGGCTCAAACCACGCGCCTTCCTTACCGTCCGAATCGCCGCTGCCAATGAGTTCTTCGCTGCCACCTATGGTTTCCCCAAAAAACCAAGATGACAGCCCATTGCGCCCTATAGGACTACAATCTATAGTGTTCATTTGGTGGTGATGTTTTCCTTTTCCGTGCTTTTACGGAGATCCGCATCTGCGGATTTCCTCAGACCCAGGGAACCGCATCCGTGTCTTTCCTGACTTCCACCAATACGCCTTCGTGCCTCTCCGCTTTTGCGGCTTCGTGCGCTTGCGCATACGTGCATCCGTCCGCAGGCACAGATGCGCCTCGGCGATTGCGTGTGTTCGTGGAAGGGGCGCGGCCTTGACCACGCTTGTCACCGAGGAAGACCGGGTGCACCTACTGGCCCACGGCCTCACCCGCGCCGCAGGCCAGGAATGTGACCCGCTGCCCGTGGTGCGCCTGTTCACACCGGACGCACATGCGACCTGGCTATTGGCCGCGCTCGATCCGACCGATGGCGATACGGCCTACGGCCTGATCGACCTCGGGATCGGGATGCCTGCCCTGGCGACGGTGAAGCTGTCCGATCTGGCGTCCATCGTCGGGCCGCTCAAGCAGCCCGTGATACGAGATCGGTATTTCCAGCCGACGCGGCCGCTGTCGGAATACGTTCGACTGGCTCAGGAAAACGGTTCGATCACCGATTGACGCATTCCAGCGCGACCAGGCAAAAAGTATCGCATTGTGACTATTTCGGTCTTAGCCAAGACCTGGCAAGTCTTGATCCGCATGCTTGCACCAGGGTGGTGCGCTCCTGACCAAAACAGTCATGATGCCAGGCGCGAGATTCGGCACGGTGTTCAATGCTGCACCCCATTTCCGGGCGGTGCAGTCGTCGCATTTAGACGATTTCGGCAATGCACTGGAGCGAATCTGTCTTGACACCAGCAGTTAAAGCGTAACCCGAGTTTGATGACCACTTGATGGCGATTCGATAGCTCCCGCACAGCGGAATTGTGGCGACGTTCCCAGAAACAGGGAGGTTTCGCCATGACTGACCGCAGCAGCCAACACTGGTATCCCACGGCCGCGTATCTCTACACGCTGCACCTCGATGGCCCAGCGCTGGCTTGGGAGTATTTGCGCAGGAATCCAAGCTACCGGCGCGACTGGCTACGCCGGCGTCGCAAGCCTGATGCGGCGCAGGCCTGGGGCCTGCGCCTGCTGGAAGATCCCGGCCTGGATGCGCGCGACGCACATCCTGCTTGGTTCCCCGATCACGATGCCGTGGTGCAGCTATACCCCGACGCCGACCCACCACCCGATGCGCATACCTTCGAGTTCTGGCGCATTCCTGGGCGCAAGCAACTGACCCACGACGGCAAGCGCCTGGTGCTCGTATCGCATTGGCCAGGCTGCTGCGTTCGGCTGGCACTCGCACCCGACCTGGAAGATGGTTCGGCCTATCTCTACGCCACACGCGCCTGCGCCACGCCCTGTGCGCGCTACCGCACGCTCGCTGCGAAGCTGGATGCGCTATCTGCCGCAACCGTGGCCACGCCTGTGGCAACAGCCCGCTCCCGCCCCACGCCCGCCGCGCTGCTGGAACTGCATACCTTGCAAGCGCTCGACGCGACCCTCGCGGGAGCCTCCTTGCGCGAGGTGGGCGAAGGTCTGTTCGGCGCGGATGCCGTCGCGGCCGACTGGCACAAAGACAGTGCATTGCGTGCCCGCGTACGGCGGCTGGTACGCCGCGGCGATGAGCTGATGCACGGCGGCTACCGCCGACTAGCGCAGCTTCCAATGTTCCCGTCGCATTAGGGGGGACGTTTCTCGACCCGTGCGAATCGTCCCTTAGCAAGAAGCCTTGCTTTCTTGAGAGTGCCTCTATCCGGCCGCGTGGTGTGGCCGGGCTTGATGGAGGTACATCCCATGCGACCTGCTCCCTCGCGGCCTGCCGCCGCTGCCGTCACTGCGACCTCGCAGCCTCAACGCTACCTGACAAACGACGAAGCCGCCGACTACCTGCGGCTGTCGCCGCGCACGCTGGAGAAGCAGCGGGTGATCGGCGGCGGCCCCAAGTTCCGCAAGTTCGGCCGCCGCGTCATGTACGCGGTGTCCGACCTCGATGCCTGGGCCGACCAGCGCAGCTACGAGGCCACGTCCGATCCCGAATACGCCGAGCGCCACGCGGGCGACTACCGTGATGGCCGCTGATCGTCGGCGCGTGGGTGGCCTTCGCCATGTCCAGCCCGCCAGGGCAAGCCTTGCCGCAGCGCGAACAGCTCGATCTGTTCCGCGCGCTGCCGGGCGACATGGCGCCACGCGATTCCCAGGACTTGATGGCCTTTCCGTTCTTCTCGCTTGCCAAGTCGCGGCGCACGGCGCCGATCGACTTCCGCAGCGGGAACGTCACCATTCGCGTGGAAGGCACGCAGGAGCACGGCATCGCAACGATATGGGATGCCGACGTGCTGATATGGGCCGCCTCGCAGATCGTGGAGGCGCGCGACGCGGGCCTGCGCCCGTCGCGCTGGATACGCGCCACGCCTTACGAGATTTTGCGCTTCATCGGGCGCGGCACGTCCCTCAACGACTACCAGCGCCTGAAGGCCGCCCTCGACCGGCTGCAATCGACCACGGTGGCCACGTCCATCCGCGAAACCACGGGAAGGCGCTTGCATCGCTTCTCGTGGATCAACGAGTGGAAGGAACTCGCCGACGCCAGCGGCACCCCGCTGGGCATCGAGCTGATCTTGCCGGACTGGTTCTATGCCGGCGTGCTCGACGCCGCCCTGGTGCTGACCATCGACCCGGCCTATTTCCGCTTGAAGGGCGGTATCGAACGCTGGCTGTACCGCCTGGTGCGCAAGCATGGCGGGCGGCAGGAGCACGGCTGGCAATTCGACTTCCGACACCTGTACCGCAAATCCGGCAGCGCGGCCCGCTTCTCGGACTTCGCCTACGACGTGCGCGCCCTGGTGGCGCGGCAGTCGTTGCCCGGCTACGTCCTCGGCATCGAGCGGATGCCGGACGACAACACCGAGCTGCTGACCTTCCGGCCCGTGCCGCACGCGGCACGGGGATAACTGCGGGAGAACCTGTGGACGGCCTCGTGCTATCAGGAGTACCGGGTATCGTGCTATCAGGAGTACGACCCTCGTGCTATCAGGAGTACGAAAACGCCGGAAAGCCAACAACGGCGCGGGTTTGCGTTCCCTCTAACTTACCTAACAAGAAATACATAACTTTTAGTAGAAGCGCGCCGTTTCGGTGGACAACCACGAAACGGCACGGCCAGGCCGGCTTTCCAGCTCGGAGGGCCGCGCCATGATCTTCGCGTTTCTCAACCAGAAAGGCGGCGTCGGCAAGACCACGCTCGCCACGCACATCGCCGGCGAACTGGCGATGCGCGGCCTGCATGTCATCCTGCTGGATGCCGACCCGCAGGGGTCATCGCTCGACTGGACGCAGCGGCGTAGCCAGCAGGGCCTGCCCCGTCTGTTCAGCGCCGTGGGCCTTGCCCGCGAAACGCTGCATCAGGAAGCGCCAGAACTCGCCAGGCGGGCCGATCACATCATCATCGACGGCCCGCCGCGCATCGCCGCCCTCGCGCGTTCCGCGCTGCTGGCGGCCGAGCGCGTGCTGATCCCCGTGCAGCCCAGCCCCTACGACGTATGGGCTTCTGCCGAGATGGTCGCACTGATCCGCGAAGCACAGGTGTTCCGGCCAGCGCTGCGCGCGGCCTTCGTCATCAACCGGCGCGTCAGCACCACCATCATCGGCAGGGAGGCACGGCAATCGCTGGCCGAACAGCCGCTGCCCGCGCTGCGCTCGGAGATCCACCAGCGCATCGTCTTTGCCGACAGCGTAGCCGCTGGCCGGCTCGCCCGCGAAACCGCGCCCGACAGCGCCGCTGCCCGCGAGATCGCCGCGCTCACCGACGAACTGCTGCGGTGGCCGACATGACTGGGAAGCCACCACCACGCAGCAAGCGCGTCGGCATCGGTGCGCGTCCCCCAGCGAATCCGCACGCCGAAGCGTGGATTCGCCAGGGCGACGCAGATGCCGTGCAGAAAGGCGACCTCTACACCGCTCGACTGACGCTCGACATCACGCCCGCCATGCGGGCGCGCATCAAGGTGTCGGCCTTCACGCGAGGCGTGACCGTAGCCGAACTGCTGCGCGACCTGCTGGAGCGGGAGTTTCCCCCGGAGGGCACGCCGTGAACGCATCCGCTTCGACCGCCCACACCCCCAAAGCAAGTGCGCCCACGGCTGCGCCGCCGCCGGCGCCTTCGACACTCGCCGGCCAGGCCGGCAACGTGCCGCTGACGCGCGTGGCGCTGGCCTACATCGAACCGCGCTTCAAGCTCTACCTGCGCTTCGGCGAACCGGCGCGCACGCTCCAGCTCGACCGCTGGCGGCGCTGCGCCGTGTTCCTGCCGAACGCGGTTCTGTGCCGCATCCGTTGGCAGGCCAACGACTACGGCACGATCCGCTGGCAGCTCATGGTGATGCAGACCGCCACGCCGCTGGACGCCGTGCAGCGCATCCCCGGCGTGCAGCCGGGCGCGCGTCTGCTGCTGCACGCCGAAGGCGATGCCAACGTGCGCGCCGTGCTGGAACGCATCGACGGCATCGAGGCGCTGGGCATCGCAGCCGCAGACACATCGCCCGCGTACTGGCGCACGCTCGCGAACCGGCTCGCAGCGCGCTCGGCGCTACCCACATACACCGCAGAACGGCACGCCGCCTGGCTGGCCGGGAGGGCATTGCCATGACCACGATTTCCACGACCGGCCCCGTGCCGCATCCTCGCTCGCGCCTGCGCGCTCGCCTCGTGCTGGCAGGCTTCGCCACCGTCGGCCTCGCTGCGCTGGCCTGGGCGGCGTTCGTGCAGCCCCTGCCGCGAATGGCCTACAACCCGTCCGACAGCGTGGCGGTCGGTTGGTATCGCATCGAACCGTTCGACCCGCGCACCGCCTCGCGGCCACGTCCGCTGTCCGTGGACAGCATCGTGCTGATGCCGCTGCCCGACAGGGCCGCCATGCTGGCTGCGCAGCGCGGCTACCTGCCGACCCGCGTTCCGCTGCTCAAACGTGTGGGCGCAGTCGCGCCACAACACGTTTGCATCGTCGCCGGCCAGGTTCGCATCGACGGCGTGCCGGTGGCCGCCGCCCTGCCTGCCGACCGGCTGGGCCGGCCGCTGCCATCCTTGCAGCTTTGCCGCCGTCTCCAACCGGGCGAACTGTTCCTGTTGAGCGCGACCAACCCGGCGTCGTTCGACAGCCGCTATTTCGGGCCGGTCAGCGCGTTCGCCGTGATCGGCGTTGCGCATCCGATCTGGCTGGAGACACGTCCATGATGGCCGCCGATTCGCTGCACTTTGCCGCGCCTCTCATCGTGCCATCGGGCATGTCGTTCTACTGTTCGTCGCCGTGTCGTCGCGCGTGCAGTGCGGGTGCATTCGCACCGCACTTCGCGCTGCCTTCGGCGCAGCCGCCCAACGTGCAGGCGTCTTGCCTCGAACGCGCCTGGCCTGCGGCCATTGGCGTGTTCGCCGGCGGGCTGGCTGCTCGTGCAGCAGCGCCGCCGGGCCGCCGATGCCCGGAGCGGGAGCGAGGGGCAAAGGCGGAAGGCAAGACAAAAGGACGCGGCACCGGGCCGCGTCGAAAGCCAGTCTGCACATGGGGGTTGCGCGGCACGGAACGGTTTTGCCGCCGTGCCGCTTGTGGCGCGAGGCCCGCGCCAATGCAGGCATGTCCGCGTGCTTTGCACGACCAGACACGCCGGAGCTTGCAGAGGGCATAACCATGACCGACCGCCGCGACGACGATTTCCGCATCCGCCCCAGTGCCCCGAAGAACCGGGGCCAGGGCTTCGTCTCCAAGGTGCTCAAGCAGGCGGGCAAGGCCAGCGGAGGCAAGTCCTCGGTGCGCCGTCCGGCGTCGGCGCGTGGCACCGGCCAGCGGCCCGGCTCGCGCCTCGGGCGGGGCCATACGGCGGCGCGCTTCGCGGGGGCGAAGCTCACGCCCATGTCGCGGCGCGTGACCATCAAGACGCTGCTGGTCAACCAGCGCCAGGCCAGCCCGCAGTCGCTCGCCAAGCACCTGCGCTACATCGAGCGCGATGGCGTGGGCCGCGATGGCGAGCCGGGCCAATCCTACGGGCCGCAGACCGATGCGGCCGACCTCGACGTCTTCAAGGAACGCTGTGCCGACGACCGACACCATTTCCGCTTCATCCTCTCGCCCGAGGATGGCGCGGAACTCGAAGACCTGCGCACCTACACGCGGCACCTCATGGGCCGCATGGAGGCCGACCTGGGCACGGGCCTCGATTGGGTGGCGGTCAACCACTGGAATACCGACAACCCGCACACGCACATCGTCGTGCGCGGGCGCGACGACACCGGCAAAGACCTCATCATCGCGGGCGACTACATCGCGCACGGTTTCCGCCATCGCGCCGCCGAACTGGCGACCGAATGGCTAGGGCCACGCACCGAGCTGGAGATCCAGCAGACCTTGCAGCGCGAGGTGGAACAGGAGCGATGGACGAGCCTGGATCGCACCCTGCAACGCGAGGCCGGCGAGGATGGCTGGGTGCAGATCGAACGCTTCAACAAACCGCGGCTGCAACGCCAGCGCCTGTTGCTGATCGGCCGCCTACAACGCTTGCAGCGCCTGGGCCTGGCCGACGAAATGCAGCCCGGCACCTGGGCCGTCCATGCCGACGCGGAAAAGACCCTGCGCGTCCTGGGCGAGCGTGGCGACATCATCCGCACCATGCAGCGGGCCATGCGCGGCGAGCCGCGCGAGCTGGCGGTGTTCGAGCCGGGAGACGACGGCCGAACCATCCTCGGCCGCGTGGCCGCGAAGGGGCTGGCCGACGAGCTGCGAGACCGGGGCTATCTGGTCATCGACGGGGTGGATGGCAAGGCCCACTACGTCGCGCTCAACGCCCGCGACGAGCTGGCGAACTACCCAGCCGGTGCCGTGGTGGAGGTGAAGGGATCGGCCGACCTGCGCGCCGCCGACAAGAACATCGCCGCACTGGCGAGCGGTGGCCTGTACCGCACCGATCATCACCTCGCCATCGCGCAGGGTCAGGCCGTACCGGGCCGCGATCCGCAGGAAGTCGTCGCGGTCCACGTCCGCCGGCTCGAAGCCCTGCGCCGGGCCGGCATCGTGGAGCGCGTGGCCGAAGGGCTATGGAAGGTGCCGGACGACCTGGCCGAGCAGGGCCGCCGCTACGACGCGCAGCGCCTGGGCGGCGTGGCCGTTGAACTGAAATCGCACCTGCCCATAGAGCGGCAGGCCCGCGTGATCGGGGCCACCTGGCTTGACCAGCAGTTGATCGGCGGCGGCTCGGGCCTGGGCGACCTGGGCTTTGGTGGCGAGGCCAAGCAGGCGATGCAGCAGCGCGCCGACTTCCTGGCGGAACAGGGATTGGCAGAGCGTCGCGGGCAGCGCGTGATCCTGGCGCGCAACCTGCTGGGCACGTTGCGCAACCGGGAACTGGCGCAGGCTGCGAAGGACATTGCTGCCGAAACCGGCCTGGAACATCGCCCGGTGGCCGATGGGCAGCGCGTGGCCGGCATCTACCGGCGCTCTGTCATGCTCGCCAGCGGACGCTACGCCATGCTCGATGACGGCATGGGTTTCAGCCTGGTGCCGTGGAGGCCGGTGATCGAACAACGGCTGGGGCAGCAGATCGCCGCAGCGGTGCGCGGCGGCGGGGTGTCGTGGGAGGTGGGACGACAGAGAGGGTCGGCCATTTCCTGAACCTCATTTATTCAGTTAGCCGCACGGGATCGGCTGTCGGGCATCACGTGTGCTCGATCAACATGACGGCGGTGGTTCTGGCTTCGAGCGCCTCGAACATGTGGGCCTCGTCAGCCGAATAGCTCGCATAGTCGCCTGCGGACAGCTCTACCGGGTGCCCGACCGGCCCCAACCTGGCACGTCCGTGACAAATGACGACATGTTCGAGCGTTCCCGGGAGATGCGGATCGGACAGCCGTGGCGCTCCAGGCTCGACCACGAGCCGGTAGAGATCACGCTGAACGCCGGCCGGGCAGACCGCCAGCAGGGTGGCCGCGTAGTGGGCCTGTTCCGAAGCCACGGTGGCCCCTTCATCGGCGCGGATGACCTGAACGCGGCTTCTCGGTTGGGCGATCAACCGGGTCACCTGGACGTCCAGCGCCATAGCCAAGGCCCAGAGCGTTTCCAAGCTCGGGTTGCCGACACCCGCTTCAAGCTGCGACAGCGTGGACTTGGCGATGCCGGCCCGCTTGGCCAACTCGGAAATGGAAAGGCCCAAACGCTCTCGTTCACGTTTGATTGACGCCGCCAGCAGGCCGATTGGCGAGGGCGGGGAGGTTTGGGAAGGGGGCGTCATTGTGTTCTCCAGAACAAACGATCGTTCGACTTGACGAACGATATGCTTCTGATCATCATATCGGTCAATTGTTCTATTCGTCGATCGATTTGATTTTTCTTCACCGCCAATGAACACCAAAACTCGGGGAATCATGGAGATGACCACGGCGATGGTCATATCCGGCACGGTCGGCTGGTTCGTGCTCGAAACACGGATGCCGGCCGCTTCCGTCGTGTTCTGGCGCTGTGCATTCGGGGCGGTTGCCATGCTGTTGGCCTGCGCTGGCCTGGGCCTGCTGCGCCGGGGCGTACTCGACGCCAGGCAGGCGGGACTGGCTGCGCTGGGCGGCGTGGCCTTGATCGCCAACTGGGTCTTGCTGTTCACCGCCTACTCGCACGCCTCCATCTCTGTCGCCACCGTGACCTACCACACTCAGCCCTTCATGCTGGTGGCGTTGGGGGCGCTGTTCTTCGGCGAAAAGCTGACGGCGAACAAGCTCGGATGGTTGGGTGTGGCCTTCGGTGGCGTCGTGCTGATCGTCATCGGCGGCCAGCAGGCCGGCTCGCACGCTCCGGGTTACCTGGCCGGCATCGGCTTGGCACTGGCGGCCGCGTTCTTCTATGCCATCGCCGCGGCCATCACCAAGAGTCTCAAGGGCGTTCCACCGCACGTGATCGTCGTGATTCAGATGATCGTGGGCAGCGTGCTTCTGGCGCCGTTTGCCCTCTGGCCCGATGGCGCATCCTCGCCCCATGCCTGGGGCCTCCTGCTGGCCATCGGCTTCATCCACACCGGCCT
The DNA here is from genome assembly GCF_052147955.1 of Pseudomonas sp. NUPR-001. Classification (NCBI taxonomy): domain Bacteria; kingdom Pseudomonadati; phylum Pseudomonadota; class Gammaproteobacteria; order Pseudomonadales; family Pseudomonadaceae; genus Pseudomonas; species Pseudomonas sp. NUPR-001. Next base: position 606,875 of record NZ_CP197353.1, on the reverse strand, counting down.
GATGTCCACACTGCTGTACGGCGCGATCCAGAAGATATCGACCGCGCTGGTGGGGGTGCTTTCGTTCGTCTATCCGATCGTCGCCATCGTGGTCGATGCCTGGGCATTCGACCACCTGCTGGGCGCGATGCAGATCGTCGGGGCCGTCGCCATCCTGGCTGCCGTGGCGGGGATGAATCTCGGATGGAACCTTTTCCATCTGGATCGTAGAAACGCTTAGCCTATGGAACTACGCCACTTGCGCTGCTTCTTTGCGGTCGCCGAAGAACTTCACTTCGCCCGTGCGGCCGAGCGGCTGCACATCGAGCAGTCACCGCTGTCGCGTGCCATCAAGGAGCTAGAAGAAGAACTGGGCGTGGTGCTGTTTGCCCGTACCACGCGAAGCACGCGCCTGACCCGTGCGGGCAAGCTGTTCCTGGATCATGTGCCGCGCGTCTTCGCCGCCTTGCAGCAGGCGCGCGACAGCGTGAAGGCGGCCGCCAACGGCTTCCACGGCCAGTTGCGTATCGCCTTGTCCGACGGCATCACGCCGTCGCGGCTACCTGCCTTGCTGGCGCTGTGCCGCCAAGAAGAACCCGAAGTTGAACTCCGGTTCTTCGAGGTGCCATTGTCTCAGCAGATCAAAGGTCTACATGACGATCTGTACGACGTGGGGTTTGCGCAGTCCGATGAAGTGGGCGACGGCATCGTCACCGCGCCCGCATGGAGCGATGCGCTCATGGTGGCGGTGCCCGCGCGGCATCCGTTACTGGCCCACAAACGCATCCCTTTGGATGAACTGCTGCGCTACCCGCTGGTGCTGTGCGACCCACAGGTATGCGAGGGTCTTGCCAAGCACGTCGAACGGGTGCTGCGCCGGACAGACATGGAGCCATTGATTGCCGAGCGGGTGGCCTCCTGCGATCTGATGATGGCGCTGGTCTCCGCAGGTTTCGCGCTGGGCCTGACTGGTGAGGCGCACATTGCCGCCAGCCGCGAGCCGGGCGTGGTGGCCCGGCCACTAGCATCGCGTGTGCCGCCGTTGACGACCTACTTGCTGCGCCTTGAGGGCGATCCGTCCAATGAGCTGGCGCGCTTCATCGAGCGCGTGCAGGCCATCGAATCGCCGGAAGCTCCCAAGCATTGCCCTGATTCCCCGGATGCACCTGCGCCATGAAAAGAATCATCCCGCTTTTACTGTTCGCCGCGATGACTGCCTGCGGCCAGTCCGAGGCGCCTCAGAAGGCCAACATTTCGGAGGCGAATATTCCGACGGTGGAGGAACTGGCCGCCAACCCTGAACGACTCAAGGAACTGCGCCAGCAGTGCAAGACCGATCGCCCCAGGCTGGGCGACGTGTTGTGCAACCGGGTCGCCGAAGCCACACGCAAGCGGTTCTATGGCGACGGTGCAACGCCATACAATCCGCCGAAGGAACCACCAAAATTTTGAGCATTACGTGGTTGAGCGTTTCAAGGATCGTGACTATGATCAGCGTCCTGCCAATAAGAGAATGCGGAGATGCATGTCAGGCTGGTGAACTTGCGTTTGGTCCACCGCCTGCATGCCCTCAAACCGAGCCGCGCTATCGCTTGGATGTTGTCTCCGGTTGTACGAGGGACTGCGAAGCCTGGAGGTTCAAGATCTCTTGTTTTGGCGAGAGACTGAGCGAGTAATTTACGTAATGACCATATCTTCCCCCCTGCAATCAGATTCCTCGCCAGTCGGGTTGCCTGGTATTTTGCCCATCCGGCGCTGACCGAAGATATATGAGCCAGATGAGGATCGTTTCGCATGATTGAACAAGATGGATTGCACGCAGGTTCTCCGGCCGCTTGGGTGGAGAGGCTATTCGGCTATGACTGGGCACAACAGACAATCGGCTGCTCTGATGCCGCCGTGTTCCGGCTGTCAGCGCAGGGGCGCCCGGTTCTTTTTGTCAAGACCGACCTGTCCGGTGCCCTGAATGAACTGCAGGACGAGGCAGCGCGGCTATCGTGGCTGGCCACGACGGGCGTTCCTTGCGCAGCTGTGCTCGACGTTGTCACTGAAGCGGGAAGGGACTGGCTGCTATTGGGCGAAGTGCCGGGGCAGGATCTCCTGTCATCTCACCTTGCTCCTGCCGAGAAAGTATCCATCATGGCTGATGCAATGCGGCGGCTGCATACGCTTGATCCGGCTACCTGCCCATTCGACCACCAAGCGAAACATCGCATCGAGCGAGCACGTACTCGGATGGAAGCCGGTCTTGTCGATCAGGATGATCTGGACGAAGAGCATCAGGGGCTCGCGCCAGCCGAACTGTTCGCCAGGCTCAAGGCGCGCATGCCCGACGGCGAGGATCTCGTCGTGACCCATGGCGATGCCTGCTTGCCGAATATCATGGTGGAAAATGGCCGCTTTTCTGGATTCATCGACTGTGGCCGGCTGGGTGTGGCGGACCGCTATCAGGACATAGCGTTGGCTACCCGTGATATTGCTGAAGAGCTTGGCGGCGAATGGGCTGACCGCTTCCTCGTGCTTTACGGTATCGCCGCTCCCGATTCGCAGCGCATCGCCTTCTATCGCCTTCTTGACGAGTTCTTCTGAGCGGGACTCTGGGGTTCGAAATGACCGACCAAGCGACGCCCAACCTGCCATCACGAGATTTCGATTCCACCGCCGCCTTCTATGAAAGGTTGGGCTTCGGAATCGTTTTCCGGGACGCCGGCTGGATGATCCTCCAGCGCGGGGATCTCATGCTGGAGTTCTTCGCCCACCCCGGGCTCGATCCCCTCGCGAGTTGGTTCAGCTGCTGCCTGAGGCTGGACGACCTCGCGGAGTTCTACCGGCAGTGCAAATCCGTCGGCATCCAGGAAACCAGCAGCGGCTATCCGCGCATCCATGCCCCCGAACTGCAGGAGTGGGGAGGCACGATGGCCGCTTTGGTCGACCCGGACGGGACGCTCCTGCGCCTGATACAGAACGAATTGCTTGCAGGCATCTCATGAGTGTGTCTTCCCGTTTTCCGCCTGAGGTCACTGCGTGGATGGAGCGCTGGCGCCTGCTGCGCGACGGCGAGCTGCTCACCACCCACTCGAGCTGGATACTTCCCGTCCGCCAGGGGGACATGCCGGCGATGCTGCTGGAGAACTGTGACGCCAAAGACATGCTGGGCTACAAACACAGCGGCTTCTCGGTGGATGCGGGGGTGTGCATCGAAGCCCACGACCGCGCTGCGCTGGAGCGGCTGCTGCGCTATTGCGCGCGTCCACCGTTTTCCATGGAGCGCCTACGCAAAGAGGGAAGCAAACTGGTGTACCGCTGTGCCAAACAGCGCAGCGAGCCCACCAGTGACAAGCGTGGTGCCAAGGCAGATGAGCTGCACCTCACACCGCTGGAACTGATCGACCGCATCGCCGCGCTGGTGCCACCGCCACGCACCCACCGGCACCGCTACTTTGGTGTGCTGGCACCAAACTCGCCGCTGAGAGCGGCGGTAACGGCGCTGGCTCAGCCTGCTGCGTCGCAACCAGCCACGGTGGAGACTGCACAACCTGGCGCGGGCGTACCTGGGGTGGCGGCGCCGGGCAACGCGGCCACACCCACACCCGAACCTGAAGCACGCCCGAAGCGAGCGGCGCATTACTTGTGGGCGGTGCTGATTGCCCGCATCTACGAGGCATTTCCGCTGCTGTGCCCCATGTGCGGTGGGCAGATGCGCATCATTGCCTTCATCACCCACAGCGCCGAAATCCGCCACATCCTGAACCACATCGGGGTGGAGTCTGCCCCCCCCGCACATCACCCCGGCACGCGGGCCACCGCTGTGGGAGGGCTGCGACGCGCCGGTGGATGATGGTGCGCAAGGCGAGCCGGATTGGGATCTGGCAGCTCAACCCGACGAGGTAGACCAGCGCGTCAATTGGTGACCCAGTGAAGCGGCGGTATCCATCGCTGCGGGGAAGCAGCTGCGCGCGCGCCAGGCCCAAATGCATACTGCCTCCCAAGCTCTTGCCATTGAGCGGCAAGCGAGCGCTCAACCTTCCTTGGCCGAACGTGTTTCGAGGCCCAAAACTCGCGCCATACTTGGCCTCATGCGGTTGAATTTCCTATCCGTATACGCCCAGCGGCCATTGACCTTCACGTAGGTTTCATCCATGTGCCACGGGCAAAGATCGGAAGGGTTACGCCAGTACCAGCGCAGCCGTTTTTCCATTTCAGGCGCATAACGCTGAACCCAGCGGTAAATCGTGGAGTGATCGACATTCACTCCGCGTTCAGCCAGCATCTCCTGCAGCTCACGGTAACTGATGCCGTATTTGCAGTACCAGCGTACGGCCCACAGAATGATGTCACGCTGAAAATGCCGGCCTTTGAATGGGTTCATGTGCAGCTCCATCAGCAAAAGGGGATGATAAGTTTATCACCACCGACTATTTGCAACAGTGCCTCAGCAATCATATTTTTAAATTATATAACTCCCAACTGAGCTTTTGCTCCAACGATAAGGCTTTCATTTTGAGTTTCTAAGGCAAATAAACCATACATCAAAGGAGAGGCCGCTGCTCTTTCTAAAGTCTGTTCATATAGTTTATTCCAAACTTTACCCCCTAGTTTTTCATACTCGATGATTAGAGTTTTGAGGCTTTCTTCTCCAAACAAAGTTACATGCCCAGCAAAATCAATCGCTGGGTCATCTATATGGGCTGTTGACCAATCAATAACGCCTGAAACAGCTCCATCCTTTGAAGCTAGTACATGCCCAGCATATAAATCGCCATGTATAAATTGGGTGAAATCTGCCCATAGAACATCATTATCCAACCATTTTCTGTAGCGGGTTTCCAATTGCTCACTTATACCAATTTCAGATTTTACTAACTGCAAATTGTTTGCTATTTCAGGTCTTAAATCTGAAGGTTTCATAATTTTCAAATCATTTTCCCGAACTTCTTTTTCAGGAATACTATGGATTTCAAATAAGGTTTTTGCCAAAGATGTTATGTATTTCGGGCTATCTTTGTCCATATTCCAAATTATTTCATAGGTTTCAGCATCCAAATTTAAAACAGGATTATCTTTAAGTATGGGATAAGCCACTAATTCTGTAGATGAAATTCTCCAATCAGGAACCTCTACAGAAAGATGTTTTTTTACCAATTCTAAAATGCGTTTTTCTTTCTTGATTTGTTCCCTCATGCCATCACGACGAGGAATACGCAGCAACCATTGTTGCCCCTTTGTATCAAGAGCAAAAACGACCTTAAAATCAATGCCCATTTCATTGAAATTCATTTTGTCCGTAAGCAACAAGCCGTGTGCTTCAGCAAGTGATTGAATATCTTGAATTGTCATTTTTAATTTCCTTTAAAGAGTTCAATAATTAATGTTCGGATTAGATTGGCTATCATTAACAATCTCTCTCAAAAGTCTTGATGATTTTGTGGTCTTTGATCTCGTAGATAATGTCAGCAATATTATCGACCAATTGCTTGTCATGAGATACGAAGATAATAGTTCCTGCATAGGACTTCATCATTGTTTCTAATGCGGCAATACTTTTTAGGTCAAGATAGTTTCCTGGTTCATCCATAAGCAAAATATTATATTTTCCTAAAAGCATTTTGGATAAAAGCAGTTTGATGATTTCACCTCCCGATAAGTCGGATAAGTTTTTTTGAATATCATTCGCTCCGATCCCCATTGAAGCCAATACTGCACGAATTTCCGCAACTGTGTACTCGCACTCTTCCTGCATAAAGGAGAGCACAGATTTATGCGTGTTAAATTTATATCCTGTTTGTGTAAAGTAGCCAATTTCAGCTTTTGGAGATATGGTTAATCCATCAGCACGTTCTGATATCATTTTTAACAAGGACGTTTTCCCTGTTCCATTCGATCCAGTTATAGCGACTTTAGCGCCAAGCGGTATTATAAAGTTAGCGTCATCAAAGATAGTACGGCTACCAAATTTTAAGCTCAGACCATCTGCCGTAATCGGGAACTTATTGTGCAGTTCTAGGGCTGAACTTTGACGAAAACGAATAGAACGCAAATGCTCTGGTGCTTGAATATCTTCTAATGCAGCCAAACGCTTTTCCATACTCTTAGCTGCCTGATACAGTTTTCTTTGCTTGGTGCCAGTCATTTTTGCATGCCCAAGTCGTCCAGCACTTTCGGTAGAGTTTTTGGATTTTTCTCCTTTTTTCTTATTGTCTAATCGATTAGCTTGCTGGCGTTTTTCTTGCACAGCAGATTCTAATCGCTCCCGTTCCTTCATCATCAGCTCATATTCTACGGCTTGGTGTTGTCGCTCTTCTTCTTTTTGACGCAAGTAATCCGAGTAACCACCCCAATATTCCGTAATTTTACCGTCTTTTAACTCCCATATCTTGTCTACAACCATATCAAGAAAATATCGGTCATGACTGATAACAAGTAATGCTCCATCAAATGCTTTAAGTTGACCAATAAGTAGATCTATTCCATTGAGATCAAGGTGGCTGGTTGGTTCATCCGCTAGAATGCCATGTACTTGTTGGGAAAATGCGGCAGCAATTTTTGCACGAGTTTCCTCTCCGCCACTCATTGTGTCGTTTTGTACATTGGAAACACCAAGGCGAGATAACATTGCCCGGTCTTCGACCGTTTCTATTTCGATTCCGCCCAGTTGGCTGATATGTGCAAAATCACCAAAACGCTGTAATGTCGCTTCGGCTAAAACAATTTCGCCATTAAGTACTTTGAGTAAACTACTCTTTCCTGCTCCGTTATCACCCACAAGACCAATACGGTCATAAGAGTGAATTTCCAATTCATCAATATCCAAAACATCACGCCCAGCATAATCCAAGCGTATGTTTCTCGCTTTAATAATTAAACTCATTTTTATTTACTCCTGTTTAGCTCTCCCGAGTTCGACAGTTACGCTCGCAAGTGCTTGTTTTTGCTAGAGCGCACTTTCAAAAATGCCACTACAACAGCGCCAACTGCTCCGGCGCCGCTGGTTTTTCGATTCCTAATGCATGAAACACCTCGTTCTGTTCCGTGCTGGGCGTCGACACCCCGACCACCGGCTCGCCGCCGTTCAGGCGCACGCGGTGATGCTGGATGCGCTGTAGTTGCTCGAGCGCCCGCTCGGGCGTGTAGCCCGCGTCCGCCGCCTTGAGTCGGCTGCGCATCACCCGATGCAGGATCAGCGCCATGAAGCAGATCGACGCGTGGGCGCGAATCCGCTCGGGCAGGCGGTGATACACCGGGCCAATCTCGATCTCGGACTTGAGCACCTTGAAGCCGCGCTCGATGTCGGCGAGCGACTTGTAGCGCTGAAGCACGTTCTGCGCGGCGAGCCCCTCGGCGTTGGTCACCAGCAGCAGCTTGCCGTCCATCATTTCGGCAAGACGCTTCGCCTTGTCGTCGATGTGGTAGCTGAAGAGCTCCTCGCCCAGATCCACCTTGAGAATGCGCGACAGGTGCGCTTCGCTGACCGCATGGTAGAAGCGCGCCTTGGCGCCGCTATCCGAGAGTTTGCGCCCCCGGTGCTTCACGCCTTCGTCCTGCTCGGTGAGCTTGCCGGTCCATTGGTCTGCCTGGCGGATCAGCGCGTCGATACGCGCATTGCGCTGCTCGGTCTTCGTGGTTGCCGTCACCGGATCGTGCGCGACCACCAGCCGCAGGTCGTTCCAGGCGTGCTCCGAGATCACTTCCTGCGTGGCGGCTGCGCACTGCTGTTCGTGGAAGGGTTCGAGCAGCTCGATGAACTCGTTGTATCGGCGGCCCGGCACCGCGACGATGAATTCGAGCGGCTTGCCGCTGGCCAGGCGCACGGCCTTCAGCGCCTCCAGATTGTCCAGGCTGAGCAGCCCCCGGTCAGCGACCAGCACCAGGCGCTGCACCGACGGGAAGCGCTCGAGCACCTTGGAGAGTGTGGGCAGCAAGGTACGCGTCTCGGCCGTGTTGCCGTCGAACACCTCGTGGTAGATCGGCAGCCCCTCGGCGGTCTGCACCACGCCGAGCATGAACTGGCGGGCAATCAGCCCTTCCTTGGCCATGCCGTACTGGCGCACGTCACCGGTCTGCTGGCTGAGTCCTTCGCTGCGGATCGTGGTGAGGTCGTAGAACACCATCGACAGATCCTGGTCGATCAGCGGGCGCAGCAGCCCGGCGACCACGGCATCGACCTCGTCCTGGTGATCCATCAGCGCATCGAGGCTGCGCAGCAACTGCTGGTGCGTCACCGCCTTAGGCCCGAAGTCGGGCAGCGCCACGGTCTGCACCCAGCGCAACACGCCGAGCTTGGACTCGGGGTCGCACAGGCGGTTGAGCACCATCAGCCGGATCAGCGCTTCTACATCCGTGGTCCGGCGCGTGCGCCGGAACACCCGGCGCAGCCCCGAGAAGCCGAGCGACTTCCACAGCTCGGTCAGCGCCCATACGTTACCGAGCGCGCGCGCGGACTCGAACGACACCGTGGGCGCCGGCGGTTTGGCGCCCATCGGCGCGCGGCCAGTGATCTTCAGCAGACCGTTGATCACCGCGTCGAGCGACCCATCGACCTGCTCGGCGCGGCCGAGCGTGGCGACGGTGCGCTTCTTTACCCGCCCAGCCTCGTCGCGGTAGGACTCGACGAGCTGGACGTAGCGGCGACCGCCGGAGGTGGTGAGCTTGACGTGCATGATGCCGCCACTTTAACCACCTACAAGTTCGCGTCAAGCTTGAGGTCGTCTGTTACAAACGTGCCACCACAGCGCTTTTGCAATTGCGGCCGTCAAACCCGCGCCGGCGCTGGAGGCACTTTCCGAAAAGGGGCGAAAATTGCGGTTAAGTGTCGAACCCCGGAGCTCTTGAAATTTTTTATGCAGCAAACAGGATTTAGGTGAAAACAAAAGCTAGCATCACAGTGTCCTCCCAAAAAAAAAGCTATTCATCCACAGGGTGGACAAATAGCTAGTCAATTAAGTTATAACTGGAAACTATGCACTAAAAGCATACTTATAAATTAAGCATACTTTTACTTTATATATCCGCATATATTCTTAAAGACACAACAAAAGCCCACCATTATAAAATAGTGTCACTATGCAAATAGTTGTGTCTTAACGAATGCGGATAGAATGCATAAACTTACCTAAAAAATAAAATTCAGTTTTATGATAACTTTACTGTTAAAAGAAGTCTAGACAACCTTGTTTTATGCTTGGATATAAGGCTTATTTTAGGCACTGTTGCAAAGTTAGCGATGAGGCAGCCTTTTGTCTTATTCAAAGGCCTTACATTTCAAAAACTCTGCTTACCAGGCGCATTTCGCCCAGGGGATCACCATAATAAAATGCTGAGGCCTGGCCTTTGCGTAGTGCACGCATCACCTCAATACCTTTGATGGTGGCGTAAGCCGTCTTCATGGATTTAAATCCCAGCGTGGCGCCGATTATCCGTTTCAGTTTGCCATGATCGCATTCAATCACGTTGTTCCGGTACTTAATCTGTCGGTGTTCAACGTCAGACGGGCACCGGCCTTCGCGTTTGAGCAGAGCAAGCGCGCGACCATAGGCGGGCGCTTTATCCGTGTTGATGAATCGCGGGATCTGCCACTTCTTCACGTTGTTGAGGATTTTACCCAGAAACCGGTATGCAGCTTTGCTGTTACGACGGGAGGAGAGATAAAAATCGACAGTGCGGCCCCGGCTGTCGACGGCCCGGTACAGATACGCCCAGCGGCCATTGACCTTCACGTAGGTTTCATCCATGTGCCACGGGCAAAGATCGGAAGGGTTACGCCAGTACCAGCGCAGCCGTTTTTCCATTTCAGGCGCATAACGCTGAACCCAGCGGTAAATCGTGGAGTGATCGACATTCACTCCGCGTTCAGCCAGCATCTCCTGCAGCTCACGGTAACTGATGCCGTATTTGCAGTACCAGCGTACGGCCCACAGAATGACAGCGCGGGGATCTCATGCTGGAGTTCTTCGCCCACCCCGGGCTCGATCCCCTCGCGAGTTGGTTCAGCTGCTGCCTGAGGCTGGACGACCTCGCGGAGTTCTACCGGCAGTGCAAATCCGTCGGCATCCAGGAAACCAGCAGCGGCTATCCGCGCATCCATGCCCCCGAACTGCAGGAGTGGGGAGGCACGATGGCCGCTTTGGTCGACCCGGACGGGACGCTCCTGCGCCTGATACAGAACGAATTGCTTGCAGGCATCTCATGAGTGTGTCTTCCCGTTTTCCGCCTGAGGTCACTGCGTGGATGGAGCGCTGGCGCCTGCTGCGCGACGGCGAGCTGCTCACCACCCACTCGAGCTGGATACTTCCCGTCCGCCAGGGGGACATGCCGGCGATGCTGCTGGAGAACTGTGACGCCAAAGACATGCTGGGCTACAAACACAGCGGCTTCTCGGTGGATGCGGGGGTGTGCATCGAAGCCCACGACCGCGCTGCGCTGGAGCGGCTGCTGCGCTATTGCGCGCGTCCACCGTTTTCCATGGAGCGCCTACGCAAAGAGGGAAGCAAACTGGTGTACCGCTGTGCCAAACAGCGCAGCGAGCCCACCAGTGACAAGCGTGGTGCCAAGGCAGATGAGCTGCACCTCACACCGCTGGAACTGATCGACCGCATCGCCGCGCTGGTGCCACCGCCACGCACCCACCGGCACCGCTACTTTGGTGTGCTGGCACCAAACTCGCCGCTGAGAGCGGCGGTAACGGCGCTGGCTCAGCCTGCTGCGTCGCAACCAGCCACGGTGGAGACTGCACAACCTGGCGCGGGCGTACCTGGGGTGGCGGCGCCGGGCAACGCGGCCACACCCACACCCGAACCTGAAGCACGCCCGAAGCGAGCGGCGCATTACTTGTGGGCGGTGCTGATTGCCCGCATCTACGAGGCATTTCCGCTGCTGTGCCCCATGTGCGATGGGCAGATGCGCATCATTGCCTTCATCACCCACAGCGCCGAAATCCGCCACATCCTGAACCACATCGGGGTGGAGTCTGCCCCCCCGCACATCACCCCGGCACGCGGGCCACCGCTGTGGGAGGGCTGCGACGCGCCGGTGGATGATGGTGCGCAAGGCGAGCCGGATTGGGATCTGGCAGCTCAACCCGACGAGGTAGACCAGCGCGTCAATTGGTGACCCAGTGAAGCGGCGGTATCCATCGCTGCGGGGAAGCAGCTGCGCGCGCGCCAGGCCCAAATGCATACTGCCTCCCAAGCTCTTGCCATTGAGCGGCAAGCGAGCGCTCAACCTTCCTTGGCCGAACGTGTTTCGAGGCCCAAAACTCGCGCCATACTTGGCCTCATGCGGTTGAATTTCCTATCCGTAGCGCCGCCTGATCCAGAGCCCGCTGGTCGCCAAGCTGGCGGCACGCCTCAAGCCCGGCGGGTATCTGCACTGCGCCACCGACTGGCAGCCCTATGCAGAGCAGATGCTTGAAGTGCTGGGCCAGGAGCCCTTGCTGGCCAATACGGCTGAAGGCTACGCGCCCCAGCCGGACTATCGCCCTCTCACCAAGTTCGAAAACCGCGGTTTGCGGTTGGGCCACGGGGTGTGGGACATCGTTTTCAAGCGCCGTTGACCTCTGCCTGAGCCGCACGCACTTCCCCGCCTATGAAGCCCATATTGCAACACTTGGTCGAGATGACTGGCCACCGCGACCACTTGCGGCTGGAAGTGTCGGTGCTCTCGACCCTGCAAAAGCTCAGCGGTATCAAGGAGGTGCGGGCGCTGGAGCTGTTCACCGACAACGGCCAGCCCCATATCCGCCCACGCACCTGGGTGCAGGACGGCCAGCTGGTGTCTACCGACTCCGAGGCCGCCGCAGACCCGCGCAAGGAACCGCTGGAGCATTACCCCGAACTGATGCAGTGCGTGACCACGCAGGGCGACAGCGCCCTGGCGCACCCGCGCCCTGGTCGGCACACGCTGTGGCTGCCGGTGTGGATGCACGAAAAAGTCAGCACCTGCCTGGAGATCACGCAGTCGCGCCCCTTCTCGGCCCACAAGCTGGATGTGCTCAAAGGCGTGTTCCTCGTCTACCAGAACTACCAGAGCCTGCTGGACTATTCCGAGCGCGATGCACTGACCGGGCTGTTCAACCGCAAAACCTTCGATGAGCAATTTGCTCGCAACGCACTGCCCGGCCTGAGTAGCAGCAAGCCCCAGGCCGCGGAGTCGATGATTTCAGAAGAAGTCAGCCCCACCAGTGAGCCCGTGCAGAACTGGCTGGCGGTAGTGGACATTGACCACTTCAAGCAAGTCAATGACCGCTTTGGGCACCTGTATGGCGACGAAGTGCTGATTCTGGTCGCCAACATTCTGCGCAGCTCTTTCCGCTCGCACGACCGCATCTTCCGTTTTGGTGGTGAAGAGTTCGTGGTGCTGCTGCGCAACACCACGCTTTCCAAAGCCCACAAGGTGTTCAACCGCTTCCGCGAAGCGGTGCAGGAATACCACTTCCCGCAGGTTGGCAACGTCACGGTGAGCCTGGGTTTTGTCGGCACCTCGCGCGGGTCGCCGGTGGAAATTCTGGGCCAGGCAGACCAGGCGCTTTATTACGCCAAGGAACATGGTCGCAACCAGGTGCGCTTCTACGAAGATCTGGTCGCCTCTGGCGAGCTGGCCACCAAAGTGGCCAACGACGACGTAGAGCTTTTTTAAGCGCTTCAGGCGGCTGCAGGCAGCCTGAACGCCAGCGATCAGGTTCCGCGCGATGCCAAGCTTGCCCTCACCACCGCGCGGCCTACAGCAGCAATCGCGGCATCTCGCTGCTCTGGCGCTACCGCAGATCGGGTGAGATAGCAGGTCACCAGCACTGCCCCGCGGTGACCGCTGGCGCCTGGCGGCCAAAGCACGGCCACATCGTTGGCAGTACCACTGCTGCCGGCAGTGCCTGTCTTGTCCCCCACCTTCCAGCCCGGGGCCCCCGCGCGCAAGCGCTTGTCGCCGGTGCTGGTTTCAATGAGCCAACGCTGCAGCCACGCGCGGGACGAGGCAGACAGTGATTCGCCCAACACCAGCTTTTGCATGGTCTGGAGCATGGCCAGCGGGGTGGTGGTGTCGCGCACATCGCCAATGGCGGCTTCGTTCAGGGTGGGCTCATTGCGGTCCAGGCGCGTGATGGGGTCGCCCAGCATACGCAGGTAGCGGGTGAGCGCAGCCGGGCCGCCGTGGCGTTCCAGCAAGACGTTGGCTGCAGTGTTGTCGCTCAGGCTCACCGTGGCAGAGCACAGTTCACCCACCGTCAAGCCCCCGCCTGTGCCTGCGCGCGGCCCGCTGACGGGCGAGTAGTCGACCACATCGGCAGGCGCGTAGTGCACACGCGCATCAAGCTCTTCGCGGCCCTGGTCCACCAGCGACAGCATCCACCCCGCCAGCAGTAGCTTGAAGGTGCTGCACATGGCAAAACGTTCGTCCTGACGCCAGCCCAAAGCCAGGCCGGTTTCGGTATCCAGCATGGACACGCCCAGGCGACCCTGCGCGTTGTGCTCAATCCCCTCCATCGCGCTGCTCCAACTTTTGGAGATGTCTGCGCCAGGGGCGGCCGGCACTGCGCAACCCGCCAACGGGGAAAGCCCCAGCGCGGCCAACCCCAAGGAAAACTCTCGCCTTTGCATTCTGAAACTCCATCCTTTTGAAAGATCGCGATGATATAACGCCGCTGCGCGTTGCGCCAATGGCAATAATTGAGAGCAGACCCAAGAAAAACTAATGGATCACCATGCACTTGCCTCTCAATGCCCTGCGAGCGTTTGAAGCCTCCGCACGGCACCTGAGCCTCACCCGCGCAGCGCTGGAGCTGCACGTCACCCAAACCGCGGTGAGCCAGCACATTCGCAAGCTGGAAGATCACCTGGGTAAGCCGCTTTTTCGGCGATTACCCCGAGGCCTGGCATTGACGGACGAGGGGCTGGCGCTGCTGCCCACATTGAGCGATGCCTTCGCACGCATGGAGACGGCACTGGAACAGATTCGCGAAAACCGGCCGCGCGAAGTGCTGACCGTGGGCGTGGTGGGCACGTTCGCCGTGGGCTGGCTGCTGCCTCGGCTGCGACACTTTCAGCAGACCCACCCGTTTGTGGACCTGCGCCTGCTTACCCACAACAACCGGGTGGACATGGCCGGAGAGGGGCTGGACTATGCCATCCGCTTTGGAGACGGGGCCTGGCATGGCACCCACGCCCAGCAGATTTTTCAGGCACCACTCTCGCCCATGTGCACACCCGCCTTGGCCCAGGGGCTGCAGCAGCCGAGTGACCTGGCCAGGCTGCCCTTGCTGCGCAGCTACCGTACCGATGAGTGGACGGCATGGTTTGCGGCAGCGGGCCTGCCCTGCCCGGTGCTACGGGGCGCGGTGTTTGACTCCTCCCTCACCCTCGCCGAGGCTGCAGCGCAGGGCGCAGGGGTGGCTCTGTTGCCAGTGGCTTTGTTCACGCGCGAGCTGCAACAGGGGCGGCTGGTGCAGCCCTTTGCCCTGGAATTGCACCGGAGCGCCTACTGGCTGACCCACCTGCAGTCGCGCACGCCCACCGCCGCCATGCAGGCATTTGGGCAGTGGCTTCTGGAGCAGACCCAGTGACGGCAGCCAATCTCGACAGTACGGTCAAACGTCGATCTGGGCTGGGTCCAGGAACTCTTGCGCATAGCGTTGGGGCACGCCCTGGCTCACAAACACGTCGAACAAATCGGGGGCGATGTGGCCGCCGTTGCGCATCTTGACCATGATGTCCAGCGCTTGCGAGAGGCTCAATAGCTATTAAAAACATAGCTGCCTGCGTTTATCCGGCGGGCTCTATACCCATTTTTTGCTTGAAAACCGATGTTCCCTGGCCCGCCAGGTGGTCCTTTCCGAAGAGCAGAAAGAAGAATTGATAAAACAAGCCGACCGTTGTTATATCCACCGTTTGTTAAATAGCGAATGGGATATAATGCCTATAACGCTTTAAATCAAATGCACTGCCACTAACAAGGTATTGCCAAAAGCGGGGCTGAAGGAATTCTAATCAACTTTTCTGTAATATTTGAACTGCGGTATTTCTATTGAAGTTCTGTGCAAAAAAATCCCCGCCTTCGGCAATACCCAAACCGTTGGGCGTCACTTTACCGCAGAAAACGTAAATTCAACAAATTAAATGAAAGAAATAATTGACGGGAAAATAAATGATATTGAATACGATAATGCGTCGTGTAAAATTCTGTGGATTTTGAAAGAAGCTAACATTTCAGCAGAAGACAAAGAAAAAGAAATTGATGTCTGTGAAGGTTTTCGTAATGATTGGCATAAAAAAAATGCGTTATCTGTACCTACATTTCGAAAAATGATATACGCAACTTATGGTATTTTAAATCCAACTGTTGAATGGGAAAATGTACCTTATGCAAATCAAGAAGCTTATGAAGTAGTTCAGCAAATTGCATATATAAATATTAACAAATTACCAGCTGATTCATCCTCTAATGATTGGGAAATTAAAAAAGCATATGATGAAGGTAAAGATAAACTTTTAAAACAAATTGAAAGTTTACAACCTAATATCATAATATTCGGAAATACACTTAAATATTTTGAAACCGAAGATTTAGCTAAAATCGGTTGGGGCATTAAAAATACAGAAAAAAAATACGCCGAAATTGAAACTAAAAACACAGCTGCCCTGGCCATCGAGATGGGCGCCGATGCGGTGGACATCGGCAAGACCATCCACCCCCACCCCACGCTGGGCGAGAGCATCGGCATGGCGGCGGAAGTGGCGCATGGCAGCTGCACGGATGTGCCGCCTGCGCGCAAGTAAGTCCGCAGCCAAGCTACCCTGACAAGGCCCGAACTGGCGACGGTTCGGGCCTTGTGCTTTGCGTACCCAAACAATCGCCGCAGAATACTGTGCAGTTGTACAGTATTCATGTCAGCCACTTCCAAGCCCAAGCTCTACAACCCACGCCACCCCGAACGCACGCTGCTCTACCAAACGGTAGCCGAGCACTACGAGACCTGGCTAGAGTTGGCCAGCGCGGGTCAGTTCGACGGCCAGGGCGACCACCACACCCCCAAGCCCTTCGTGCGCAAAGCGTTTGCCACATATCTGGAGTGCGGCACCAGTGACAAGCGTGGTGCCAAGGCAGATGAGCTGCACCTCACACCGCT
This sequence comes from Pseudomonas sp. NUPR-001, assembly GCF_052147955.1. NCBI lineage: Bacteria > Pseudomonadati > Pseudomonadota > Gammaproteobacteria > Pseudomonadales > Pseudomonadaceae > Pseudomonas > Pseudomonas sp. NUPR-001. The sequence goes on along the minus strand of NZ_CP197353.1, from coordinate 590,785 downwards.
GGAACTGATCGACCGCATCGCCGCGCTGGTGCCACCGCCACGCACCCACCGGCACCGCTACTTTGGTGTGCTGGCACCAAACTCGCCGCTGAGAGCGGCGGTAACGGCGCTCCCGAGTTCGACAGTTACGCTCGCAAGTGCTTGTTTTTGCTAGAGCGCACTTTCAAAAATGCCACTACAACAGCGCCAACTGCTCCGGCGCCGCTGGTTTTTCGATTCCTAATGCATGAAACACCTCGTTCTGTTCCGTGCTGGGCGTCGACACCCCGACCACCGGCTCGCCGCCGTTCAGGCGCACGCGGTGATGCTGGATGCGCTGTAGTTGCTCGAGCGCCCGCTCGGGCGTGTAGCCCGCGTCCGCCGCCTTGAGTCGGCTGCGCATCACCCGATGCAGGATCAGCGCCATGAAGCAGATCGACGCGTGGGCGCGAATCCGCTCGGGCAGGCGGTGATACACCGGGCCAATCTCGATCTCGGACTTGAGCACCTTGAAGCCGCGCTCGATGTCGGCGAGCGACTTGTAGCGCTGAAGCACGTTCTGCGCGGCGAGCCCCTCGGCGTTGGTCACCAGCAGCAGCTTGCCGTCCATCATTTCGGCAAGACGCTTCGCCTTGTCGTCGATGTGGTAGCTGAAGAGCTCCTCGCCCAGATCCACCTTGAGAATGCGCGACAGGTGCGCTTCGCTGACCGCATGGTAGAAGCGCGCCTTGGCGCCGCTATCCGAGAGTTTGCGCCCCCGGTGCTTCACGCCTTCGTCCTGCTCGGTGAGCTTGCCGGTCCATTGGTCTGCCTGGCGGATCAGCGCGTCGATACGCGCATTGCGCTGCTCGGTCTTCGTGGTTGCCGTCACCGGATCGTGCGCGACCACCAGCCGCAGGTCGTTCCAGGCGTGCTCCGAGATCACTTCCTGCGTGGCGGCTGCGCACTGCTGTTCGTGGAAGGGTTCGAGCAGCTCGATGAACTCGTTGTATCGGCGGCCCGGCACCGCGACGATGAATTCGAGCGGCTTGCCGCTGGCCAGGCGCACGGCCTTCAGCGCCTCCAGATTGTCCAGGCTGAGCAGCCCCCGGTCAGCGACCAGCACCAGGCGCTGCACCGACGGGAAGCGCTCGAGCACCTTGGAGAGTGTGGGCAGCAAGGTACGCGTCTCGGCCGTGTTGCCGTCGAACACCTCGTGGTAGATCGGCAGCCCCTCGGCGGTCTGCACCACGCCGAGCATGAACTGGCGGGCAATCAGCCCTTCCTTGGCCATGCCGTACTGGCGCACGTCACCGGTCTGCTGGCTGAGTCCTTCGCTGCGGATCGTGGTGAGGTCGTAGAACACCATCGACAGATCCTGGTCGATCAGCGGGCGCAGCAGCCCGGCGACCACGGCATCGACCTCGTCCTGGTGATCCATCAGCGCATCGAGGCTGCGCAGCAACTGCTGGTGCGTCACCGCCTTAGGCCCGAAGTCGGGCAGCGCCACGGTCTGCACCCAGCGCAACACGCCGAGCTTGGACTCGGGGTCGCACAGGCGGTTGAGCACCATCAGCCGGATCAGCGCTTCTACATCCGTGGTCCGGCGCGTGCGCCGGAACACCCGGCGCAGCCCCGAGAAGCCGAGCGACTTCCACAGCTCGGTCAGCGCCCATACGTTACCGAGCGCGCGCGCGGACTCGAACGACACCGTGGGCGCCGGCGGTTTGGCGCCCATCGGCGCGCGGCCAGTGATCTTCAGCAGACCGTTGATCACCGCGTCGAGCGACCCATCGACCTGCTCGGCGCGGCCGAGCGTGGCGACGGTGCGCTTCTTTACCCGCCCAGCCTCGTCGCGGTAGGACTCGACGAGCTGGACGTAGCGGCGACCGCCGGAGGTGGTGAGCTTGACGTGCATGATGCCGCCACTTTAACCACCTACAAGTTCGCGTCAAGCTTGAGGTCGTCTGTTACAAACGTGCCACCACAGCGCTTTTGCAATTGCGGCCGTCAAACCCGCGCCGGCGCTGGAGGCACTTTCCGAAAAGGGGCGAAAATTGCGGTTAAGTGTCGAACCCCGGGGCGCTGGCTCAGCCTGCTGCGTCGCAACCAGCCACGGTGGAGGCTGCACAACCTGGCGCGGGCGTACCTGGGGTGGCGGCGCCGGGCAACGCGGCCACACCCACACCCGAACCTGAAGCACGCCCGAAGCGAGCGGCGCATTACTTGTGGGCGGTGCTGATTGCCCGCATCTACGAGGCATTTCCGCTGCTGTGCCCCATGTGCGGTGGGCAGATGCGCATCATTGCCTTCATCACCCACAGCGCCGAAATCCGCCACATCCTGAACCACATCGGGGTGGAGTCTGCCCCCCCGCACATCACCCCGGCACGCGGGCCACCGCTGTGGGAGGGCTGCGACGCGCCGGTGGATGATGGTGCGCAAGGCGAGCCGGATTGGGATCTGGCAGCTCAACCCGACGAGGTAGACCAGCGCGTCAATTGGTGACCCAGTGAAGCGGCGGTATCCATCGCTGCGGGGAAGCAGCTGCGCGCGCGCCAGGCCCAAATGCATACTGCCTCCCAAGCTCTTGCCATTGAGCGGCAAGCGAGCGCTCAACCTTCCTTGGCCGAACGTGTTTCGAGGCCCAAAACTCGCGCCATACTTGGCCTCATGCGGTTGAATTTCCTATCCGTTGCACCTGCGCCATGAAAAGAATCATCCCGCTTTTACTGTTCGCCGCGATGACTGCCTGCGGCCAGTCCGAGGCGCCTCAGAAGGCCAACATTTCGGAGGCGAATATTCCGACGGTGGAGGAACTGGCCGCCAACCCTGAACGACTCAAGGAACTGCGCCAGCAGTGCAAGACCGATCGCCCCAGGCTGGGCGACGTGTTGTGCAACCGGGTCGCCGAAGCCACACGCAAGCGGTTCTATGGCGACGGTGCAACGCCATACAATCCGCCGAAGGAACCACCAAAATTTTGAGCATTACGTGGTTGAGCGTTTCAAGGATCGTGACTATGATCAGCGTCCTGCCAATAAGAGAATGCGGAGATGCATGTCAGGCTGGTGAACTTGCGTTTGGTCCACCGCCTGCATGCCCTCAAACCGAGCCGCGCTATCGCTTGGATGTTGTCTCCGGTTGTACGAGGGACTGCGAAGCCTGGAGGTTCAAGATCTCTTGTTTTGGCGAGAGACTGAGCGAGTAATTTACGTAATGACCATATCTTCCCCCCTGCAATCAGATTCCTCGCCAGTCGGGTTGCCTGGTATTTTGCCCATCCGGCGCTGACCGAAGATATATGAGCCAGATGAGGATCGTTTCGCATGATTGAACAAGATGGATTGCACGCAGGTTCTCCGGCCGCTTGGGTGGAGAGGCTATTCGGCTATGACTGGGCACAACAGACAATCGGCTGCTCTGATGCCGCCGTGTTCCGGCTGTCAGCGCAGGGGCGCCCGGTTCTTTTTGTCAAGACCGACCTGTCCGGTGCCCTGAATGAACTGCAGGACGAGGCAGCGCGGCTATCGTGGCTGGCCACGACGGGCGTTCCTTGCGCAGCTGTGCTCGACGTTGTCACTGAAGCGGGAAGGGACTGGCTGCTATTGGGCGAAGTGCCGGGGCAGGATCTCCTGTCATCTCACCTTGCTCCTGCCGAGAAAGTATCCATCATGGCTGATGCAATGCGGCGGCTGCATACGCTTGATCCGGCTACCTGCCCATTCGACCACCAAGCGAAACATCGCATCGAGCGAGCACGTACTCGGATGGAAGCCGGTCTTGTCGATCAGGATGATCTGGACGAAGAGCATCAGGGGCTCGCGCCAGCCGAACTGTTCGCCAGGCTCAAGGCGCGCATGCCCGACGGCGAGGATCTCGTCGTGACCCATGGCGATGCCTGCTTGCCGAATATCATGGTGGAAAATGGCCGCTTTTCTGGATTCATCGACTGTGGCCGGCTGGGTGTGGCGGACCGCTATCAGGACATAGCGTTGGCTACCCGTGATATTGCTGAAGAGCTTGGCGGCGAATGGGCTGACCGCTTCCTCGTGCTTTACGGTATCGCCGCTCCCGATTCGCAGCGCATCGCCTTCTATCGCCTTCTTGACGAGTTCTTCTGAGCGGGACTCTGGGGTTCGAAATGACCGACCAAGCGACGCCCAACCTGCCATCACGAGATTTCGATTCCACCGCCGCCTTCTATGAAAGGTTGGGCTTCGGAATCGTTTTCCGGGACGCCGGCTGGATGATCCTCCAGCGCGGGGATCTCATGCTGGAGTTCTTCGCCCACCCCGGGCTCGATCCCCTCGCGAGTTGGTTCAGCTGCTGCCTGAGGCTGGACGACCTCGCGGAGTTCTACCGGCAGTGCAAATCCGTCGGCATCCAGGAAACCAGCAGCGGCTATCCGCGCATCCATGCCCCCGAACTGCAGGAGTGGGGAGGCACGATGGCCGCTTTGGTCGACCCGGACGGGACGCTCCTGCGCCTGATACAGAACGAATTGCTTGCAGGCATCTCATGAGTGTGTCTTCCCGTTTTCCGCCTGAGGTCACTGCGTGGATGGAGCGCTGGCGCCTGCAGCGCGACGGTGCGCTGCTCACGACCCACTCGAGCTGGGTGCTTGCCGTCCGCCAGGGGGACACGCCAGCGATGCTGAAGGTCGCGCGCATTCCAGATGAAGAGGCGGGTTATCGCCTGTTAACCTGGTGGGACGGGCAGGGCGCCGCACGGGTCTTCGCCTCGGCGGCGGGCGCTCTGCTTATGGAGCGCGCGTTCGGGGCGGGCGACCTTGCACAGATGGCGTGGTCCGGCCAGGACGACGAGGCCTGCAGGATCCTCTGCCGCACGGCTGCGCGCCTGCACGCTCCGCGGTCCGGACCGCTGCCCGACCTCCATCCGCTGCAGGAATGGTTCCAGCCGCTTTTCCGGCTGGCCGCTGAGCACGCGGCACTTGCGCCCGCCGCCAGCGTGGCGCGCCAACTCCTGGCGGCACCGCGCGAGGTGTGCCCGCTCCACGGTGACCTGCACCACGAGAACGTGCTCGACTTCGGCGACCGCGGGTGGCTCGCCATCGACCCGCACGGGCTGCTGGGCGAGCGCACCTTCGACTATGCCAACATCTTCACGAATCCAGACCTCAGCGACCCCGATCGGCCGCTTGCGGTCCTGCCGGGCAGGCTGGAGGCCCGGCTCCGCATTGTGGTCGCCGAGACCGGGCTTGAGCCCGAACGGCTTCTGCGCTGGATCGTTGCATGGACCGGCTTGTCGGCAGCCTGGTTCATTGACGATGGCGAGTGCGCGGCGATTGATCTGGTCATCAACGCCATGGCACGCCGCATGCTCGATTAGCGCGGTCACCGATCACCTGGTCGTCGAGCTAGCCCAGGCTGGGCCGTGATCCGTTGAAGTCGTTACGGGATACATCCGCCGACTCGAAGCCATGCACCGGGCCAGCATTGTGGAGCGCGTGGCTGAGGGGCTATGGAAGGTGCCGGACGACTTGGCCGAGCGTGGCCGCCAGTACGACGCGCAGCGCCTGGGTGGTGTGGCCGTGGAGCTGAAATCGCACCTGCCTATCGAGCGACAGGCTCGCGCGGTTGGGGCCACCTGGCTCGACCAGCAGTTGATCGGCGGTGGCTCGGGCCTGGGCGACCTGGGCTTTGGCAGCGATGCAAGGCAAGCCATGCAGCAGCGTGCCGACTTCCTGGCGGAACAGGGGGTGGCAGAGCGTCGCGGGCAGCGCGTCATCCTTGCACGCAACCTGCTGGGCACGCTGCGCAATCGGGAGCTGGCGCAGACCGCCAAGGACATTGCGGCGGAAACCGGCCTGGAGCATCGCCCCGTCACAGACGGCCAGCGTGCCGCAGGCATTTACCGGCGTTCCGTCATGCTCGCCAGTGGGCGCTACGTGATGCTCGATGACGGCATGGGGTTCAGCCTGGTGCCGTGGCGGGCGGTGATCGAACAGCGACTGGGGCAGCAGATCGCCGCGACGGTGCGCGGTGGTGGAGTGTCGTGGGAGATTGGGCGGCAGCGCGGGTTCGGTGCTTAACGTCCCGGATACTTGTATCGCAGTCAATCGTTAAGCCTGAGCCGCAAAGTACACCACCATTCTCAAATGCCTATGCTCGTCCACTATCAGCGTCTCATGACGAAAATTTCGTTGCTCACCCTTGGTGTCCGCAACTGAACCAATGCCGCGTATTGCAATCCCGCCGTCCGGCACTTCCCACCCACGGCGAAAGCTGGGAGAGAGCACTTTCAAATCCTCGATCAAAGCCAGCATCGCCGGGTCTTCCGGTGCAATGGCAACGTCATAGCGGAACTGCGCCAGCAGCCTGGGCGCGTCGTTGGGCCAGTCGGTAAGCCGTCGCCGCATGTCGGGGTCGGCAAATGTCATGCGCAGCAGGTTGCGGTCTTCTCGCTGCTTGTCGGCAAATCCGAACAACGCATCAGCCGACGCATTCCAACCCACCACATCCCAGCGCAGGTTCTGCACGTAGGCCGGCCTGGGCAAGTCGTCCAGCAATTGCTGGATGTCCGCTGTCACCGAATCCCATTGATGTGCTTCTGGCGGCGGAGGGCGTCTGTGCGCCAGCAGGAACAGATGGCTGCATTCGGCATCGTCGAGCTTGAGGGCATAAGCCACGCTCAACAGGAATTTCTCCGACACCTGGATATCGCGCCCTTGCTCAAACCATGTGTACCAAGTCAGACCCACGCCAGCCAAGGCCGCCACTTCTTCCCTACGCAGGCCGGGCGTGCGGCGCCGTTCGGTGGCAGGCAAGCCGACAGCGCCCGGCGTCAGCTTCTTCCGATGGCGGGTCAGGAACTCCGACAGTTCGTTTCGAGTACGGCTGAGGCTTCGATCCTGCATGGCTGTTGCTATTGGTAATAGGATAAGTACTTAAATTGTCATGTGATGATATTGCCTGGAAGATGTGGTTTTAGCAATCCGAATTGCCCGAGACCCGCATCCATGACACATCACGAATCTGTCCCTATCGCAGTGCCCGAGGATCACATATCCGAGCGTGCCGGCGCCCGTGCTTGGGCGGGGCTTGCCATCTTGTCCCTACCCACGGTCATGCTGGGGCTGGATCTGTCGTTGCTGCATCTGACCTTGCCGGCACTCGCGCTCGATTTGCAGCCGACCAGCACGCAGGCGCTCTGGATCATGGACGCCTATGGCTTCCTGATCGCGGGTTTTCTCATCACGATGGGAACGCTGGGCGACCGCATCGGTCGCCGCAAATTGCTGCTGATCGGCGCGGTTGCTTTTGCCGTGGCCTCGGTGGCGGCCGCGTTCTCGACCAGCGCCAACATGCTTATCGCGGCGCGGGCCGCCCTCGGCGTGGCAGGCGCCACGTTGATGCCTTCGACACTGGCGTTGATCAGCAATCTGTTCCCTCATCCCCGCCAGCGCGCCCTTGGTATTGGCATCTGGGCAACGATGTGGGGCATCGGCTATGCCCTGGGGCCGGTCGTGGGCGGCCTGTTGCTGGAATGGTTCTGGTGGGGCGCGGCCTTCCTGATCGCGGTGCCTGTCGTGATCCTGCTGCTGATCCTCGCCCCGTTTCTGTTGCCCGAGTATCGCGCGCCCAAAAGCGAACGTGTAGACCTGACCAGCGTGGCGCTGTCGCTCGCCGCTATGTTGCCCTTCGTCTACGGCATCAAGCAGATCGCCAAATCCAGCCTTGCGCCCGATGCTGTTGTCGCCATTCTGGCCGGCGTTCTGTTTGCGTGGATATTCGTCAGGCGTCAGCGACGGCTGGCTGATCCGTTGCTCGATTTGAGCCTGTTTGCCAACCGGGCCTTCTCGGTCGCACTGGTCGTGCTGTTGTTCGGCCTGGTGGCGGTGGGCGGCACGATGCTGCTGGTCGCACAGTATCTGCAACTGGTGGTCGGCTACTCACCCGCGGTCGCGGGTTTGTGGATGGGCCTCGCGGCGCTCGCCATGATCGTTGGCGGCACCGGCGCTCCGCTCGTGGCACGAGTGATCCGACCGGGGTTCGTGGTCGCCGGTTCGCTGGCTCTGTCCGTGTTGGGTTATCTGATGCTGACGCAATTGAGCCACGGCACCGCCGGCGTAACACTGAGCGTTGCCGCTCTGGCGCTGGCCTATCTGGGCAACGGCACCATTGCCGCGCTGGGAACAGACCTCGTGGTCGGTTCTGCACCGCCCGAGAAGGCCGGATCGGCCTCTGCGATGACCGAGATGGTGCAAGACTTGGGGATTTCGCTGGGCATCGCTTTGCTTGGAAGCATTGCTGGCGCGGTTTATCACCAAGAGGTGCTGGGCCATTTGCCGGATGGTCTCAAGACCACTGCGCGCGAAGCCGTCAGCGACAGCTTGTGGGCCGCATCTTCCGTCGCGTCGGAGTTGCCGGCCGGTTTGATGGAACAGGCGCAGGCGGCATTCATCGCGGGACTCCAAGGCGCCGCCATCTTCAACGCAGTAAGCGTTGCTGTGCTGGCCGTGCTTTCCGCCGTGGCGTTGCGTCATGTGGGCGCGAATGCCCGCAAGGTCTGACTATCCAGACTGAAAACGGGAGGCCCTGGCTATGGAGCTACGTCATTTGCGCTGCTTCCTCGCGGTAGCTGAAGAACTGCATTTCGCTCGCGCGGCCGAGAAACTGCATATCGAGCAGTCCCCGCTGTCACGCGCCATCAAGGAGCTGGAAGAAGAGCTAGGCGTGGTGCTGTTCGCACGCACCACGCGCAGCACGCGACTGACTCGCGCAGGCAAGCTGTTCCTCAATCACGTACCGCGCGTGTTCACTGCCTTGCATCAGGCCCGCGACAGCGTGAAGGCCGCAGCCAATGGCTTCCACGGCCAGTTGCGTATCGCCCTGTCCGACGGCATCACGCCGTCACGCTTGCCGGCTTTGCTGGCGCTGTGCCGACAGGAAGAGCCCGAAGTCGAAATCCGCCTGACCGAAGTGCCCCTGTCGCAGCAGATCAAGGGTCTGCATGATGACCTGTACGACGTGGGCTTTGCCTGCTCCGATGATTCCGGCGATGGCATTGTGGCCTCGCCCGTCTGGCACGATCCACTGATGGTGGCCGTGCCTGCCCGACACCCGCTGCTGGCCCACAAGCGCATCCCGTTGGATGAGTTGCTTCGCTATCCGCTGGTCTTGTGCGATCCGCAAGTGTGCGAAGGCCATGCCAAGCATGTCGAACGGGTGCTGCGTCGTACCGAAATGGAGCCTCTGATCGCAGAGCGCGTCGCATCCTTCGATCTGATGATGGCCTTGGTGTCGGCCGGCTTCGCGCTCGGGCTGGCTGGCGCCGCGCACATTGCCTCCAGCCGTGAATCAGGTGTCGTGGCCCGACCGCTCGCGTTGCGCGTGCCGCCGTTGACAACCTACTTGCTCCACCTCGACGGTGATCCGTCCGACGAACTGACCCGCTTCATTGAGCGCGTGCAGACCATCGAATCGCTGGAGCCTCCCAGGCCCATACGAGGCCGCAATCCCGATCAATCGGAGGAACTGACGCCATGAAGAAGATCATTCCGTTCTTGCTGGTGGCCGCGTTGACTGCCTGCGGCCAGTCTGAAACGCCACAGAAGCCCGCCGATTCGGAAGCCAACATCCCGACGGTGGAAGAACTGGCGGCCAACCCCGAACGGCTCAAGGAACTACGGCAGCAATGCAAGACCGACCGCGCCAAGCTGGGTGATCTGCTCTGCAATCGGGTGGCCGAAGCCACGCGCAAGCGGTTCTATGGCGATGGCGAAACCCCGTACACGTCGCCAGAAGAATCCCCCAAGTTCTGATTGCTGACTGATCGCCACATAGCCTTCATTCTTCTGTTCGACACGCCGCAACGCGCCCGCGCTTGCGGCGTTTTTCGTTAGCTCGCCACCGCGCTAATTCTTTCTTTTTGCTCGATCTTTCTGCTCTAAACGGTCTTTGACCGGCACTGACTCGGCACCCATCCTGACGCCTGCGGCACGTCCATGTGCCGCTTTTTCCATGAGGAATCAGCGCAGGAGAAATCGGAGGCCAGGTCATGCAAGGGACGAACGTGCTGTTCGGTCAGATCGCCGTGGTATTCGGCATCGTGATCGCCGGCGTGTGGGGCGCCACACAATGGACAGCAGCCGCCCTTGGCTATCAGCTACGCCTTGGCTCGCCCTGGTTCGATTTTCTTGGCACGCCGGTCTATCACCCGTGGCGGCTGTTCGAGTGGTGGTTCTTCTACGGCGCCTATGCGCCGGAGGTCTTCGACACCGGCGGCGCCATTGCCGGTGCCAGCGGCATGGTCGCCGTGGCCGTCGCCATTGCCATGTCGGTCTGGCGTTCGCGGCAGGCACGCCTGGTCACGACCTACGGTTCGGCCCGTTGGGCGAATGCGGAGGACATTCGCAAGGCGGGCCTCACGCAGCCGGTCGGAGTGTTCCTCGGCCAGCACGACCGCCAATACCTGCGCCACGAAGGCCCGGAACACGTCCTGACCTTCGCGCCGACGCGCAGCGGCAAGGGCGTCGGCTTGGTGGTGCCCACCTTGTTGAGCTGGCCTGCCTCGGCGGTCATCCACGACATCAAGGGGGAGAACTGGCAGATCACCGCAGGCTGGCGCAGCCGATTCAGCCATTGCCTGCTGTTCAACCCCACGGATGCAAACTCGGCGGCCTACAACCCGCTGCTGGAAGTACGGCACGGCGCGCATGAAGTGCGCGATGTGCAGAACATCGCGGACATTCTCGTTGACCCCGAAGGTGCGCTGGAGAAGCGCAACCATTGGGAGAAGACTTCGCACGCGCTGCTGGTCGGGGCCATCCTGCATGTGCTCTACGCGGGCGAAGACAAGACGCTGCGCGGCGTCGCCAACTTCCTGTCCGATCCGGCCAGCCCGTTCGAGCTGACCTTGCACCGGATGATGACGACGAAGCACCTGGGCGATGCACCGCACCCGGTTGTCGCGTCCGCTGCCCGCGAAGTGCTCAACAAGTCGGACAACGAGCGGTCGGGCGTGCTGTCCACGGCCATGTCGTTCCTCGGCCTGTACCGCGACCCGACGGTGGCCGAAGTCACGTCGCGCTGCGACTGGCGCATCGCCGACCTGATCGCATCCGAGCATCCCGTCTCCCTGTATCTCGTAGTGCCGCCTTCGGACATTTCGCGGACGAAGCCGCTCATTCGCCTGATCCTCAACCAGATAGGTCGGCGGCTCACCGAATCGCTCGACGGCAGTGATGGCATCGAGCGCCGCCACAAGCTGCTGCTGATGCTCGACGAGTTCCCGGCGTTGGGCCGCCTGGACTTCTTCGAGACGGCGCTTGCCTTCATGGCGGGCTACGGCATCCGCAGCTTCCTGATCGCACAGTCGCTCAACCAGATCGACAAGGCCTACGGCCAGAACCATTCGATTCTGGATAACTGCCATGTCCGCGTGACGTTCGCCACCAACGATGAACGCACGGCCAAACGGATCTCCGAAACGCTTGGCACCGCTACCGAACTGCGCGCGCAGCGCAACTATGCCGGGCACCGATTGGCCCCGTGGCTCGGGCACCTCATGGTGTCGCGGCAGGAAACCGCACGGCCGCTGCTGACGCCGGGCGAAGTGATGCAGCTTCCGACCGACGAAGCCGTGGTGATGGTTTCCAGCGTGGCACCGATCAAGGCGAAAAAGCTGCGCTACTACGCCGACGCGAATTTCAAGAGCCGCGTATTGCCGCCGCCCGCGCTCACGGCCGGGCAGTACGCCGATGCGCCACCAGCCCGGCCTGACGACTGGAGCGGCCTAGCGATCCCAGCCGTGCCAACGGCCCCGGCTGCGGGCCTGTCCAGCGACGCCGCAGGCACCGCCGACGACGGTGGCCCGCGCCGCCAGCCAGAGCTATCCGAAGTCACCGAATACAGCCCCGAGGCGCCGCCCACCGGCAACGACCTGGCGCTGCTCGATGACGACGACGACCTGCCGCTGCCGCTTCCCGGCCAGCTCGACCCGGCCATGCAGCGCACGGCCCGGCTGGCTTCCCTCGACCCCAACGACGGAATCGACCTATGAGCCAATACCGCCTCAATCTGTTCATCCAGCCTGAGCACGCCAAGCGTCTCGAAGAACTGGCCGCCAAGAAAGGCGTGTCCAAGTCGTCCATCGTCGCGGCGGCGCTCGCATCGTGGCTCTCGCCCGATGCCGGCGACCAGCGCGAGGCGGCCATCGCCAAGCGGCTTGATCGCCTGTCGCGGCAGGCCGAGCGCATGGAGCGCGACCAGAACATCCAGATCGAAACACTGGCGCTGTTCATCCGCTACTTCCTGACCGTCAGCACCCCGATTCCCGAAGCCCATCAGGACGCAGCTCGCGCCCAAGGCAAAGCGCGTTTCGAGCAATTCGTGGAGCGGCTCGGCCGCCACCTGCTGCGTGGCCGCAGCCTGGTGCGCGACGTTGTGGAAGAACTGCACCCAGACCCGGCGCGAATGGATGACGCGGAGGCACTGGCTGAAGCGCAGGAGCGTGCCTCATGAGCGCCATTCCGCAAACCCCGCCCGAACTCTCATCCGCCGCAACCTCTCTGGATCGCCGTATCCAGATGCTGCGCACGGCAATGGGGCCAGTCATCGCCGCTGCGCTGGCCGACCCCGACGTGGTGGAAATCATGCTCAACCCCGACCGCACCCTATGGGTGGATCGGTTGTCATCGGGCCGCATGCCGCTGGGCGTGGAGCTGTCCCAAGACGATGGCGAACGCATCATCCGGCTGGTGGCTGCGCACGTCGGCGCAGAGGTGCATCGCGGGCGGCCGCTGCTGACCGCCGAGCTGCCCGAAACCGGCGAGCGGTTCGAGGGCATCTTGCCGCCCGCAGCGCCCGGCCCAGCCTTCGCGCTGCGCAAGCGCGCCGTGAGCATCATCGGGCTGGATCGCTATGTGGCCGACGGCATCTTGACCACAGGCCAGGCCGAGTTCCTGCGCCGCGCCGTGCGTGAGCGCCAGAACATCCTGATCGCCGGGGCGACGAGCAGCGGCAAAACCACACTCGCCAATGCCTTGCTTGCGGAGATCGCCGCCACGGGCGACCGCGTGCTTGTGCTCGAAGACACCATCGAGCTGCAATGCGCAGCCCGCGACCATGTGCCGCTGCGCACCCGCGCTGGCGTCGTGTCTATGACCGAGCTGGTGCGGGCCACGATGCGCCTGCGCCCCGACCGCGTGATCGTCGGCGAGGTACGCGGCGGCGAAGCCCTGGACTTGGTTAAGGTGTGGGGCACCGGCCACCCCGGCGGCATCGCCACCATCCACGCCGGTTCCGCGCTGGGCGCGCTGCTGCGCCTCGAACAGTTGATTCTTGAAGTGGCGGTGAACCCACCGCGTGCGCTGATCGCCGAGGCGGTCAACGTCGTGATCCACATCGCCGGGCGTGGCCGCAAGCGCCGCGTCGAAAGCATCGCCCGTGTCGTCGGTTTCGACGGCACCGGCTATCGCCTGGCGGACGCGCTGGAAACACCGTTTCCCGAGCTGATGCCGGTTCCTCTCGCAGCCGATGCCGCTGCGCCTTCCTCGTCCCTTGACCTACCTGGAGAACTGCCATGACGCAGATGCACGTTCACGCTTTCCGTAATTCCGTAAATCCGGTTTCAACCATCGCACGCCTGCGGCGGCTGGCCGGCCCCGCGCACCACGGCCTGCTGCTGGCCGCAGTCATGCTGATGACGGCGGGCACGGCGAAGGCATCCGGCTCCTCGATGCCGTGGGAAGGCCCGCTGCAATCCATTCTGGAGTCGATTCAGGGGCCGGTGGCACGCATCGTCGCGGTCATCATCATCATCGCCACGGGCCTCGCGCTCGCCTTCGGCGACACGTCGGGCGGCTTTCGCAAGCTGATCCAGATCGTGTTCGGTTTGAGCATCGCGTTCGCCGCGTCCTCGTTCTTCCTGTCGTTCTTCAGCTTCTCCGGCGGGGCTGTCGTATGAGTGGCCCGGATAGCTTCGCGGCCGGCTTCGAGGTGCCGCTACATCGCTCGCTGACCGAGCCGCTCTTGATGGGCGGCGCACCGCGCACGGTGGCGATTGCCAACGGCACGCTAGCCGCTGCCGTCGGGCTGGGCCTGCAACTCTGGATTCCTGGCGTAGTGCTCTGGATCGTCGGCCATTCTTTGGCGGTGTGGGGTGCGCGCGTCGATCCGCAGTTCATGCAAGTCTTCGCCCGGCACATCAAGCATCGCCCGCTGCTGGACGTGTGAGGGGAGGACGCCGCGATGCTGAACCTCGCCGAATACCGCCAGCGGCCCGCCTTGTTGGCCGACTGGCTTCCCTGGGCCGGGCTGATCGCGCCAGGCGTGGTGCTGAACAAGGATGGTTCGTTCCAGCGCACGGCGCGCTTTCGCGGGCCTGATCTGGACAGCGCCACGCAAGGCGAGTTGGTCGCCACCACGGCGCGGCTGAACAACGCGCTGCGCCGGCTGGGTTCAGGCTGGGCGCTGTTCGTGGAAGCCGAGCGCCGACCGGCCGCAGACTACCCGCACTCCGAGTTTCCCGAACCGTTGTCCTGGCTCGTCGATGAAGAACGCCGCGCCGCCTTCGAGGAATCGGGCAACCACTTCGAGAGCGCCTATCACCTGACGCTGGCCTACCTGCCGCCCGAGGAATCCCGCGCCCGTGCGGCCAAGCTGCTCTACGAGCACGCGCCGGGCGATGGCGTGGACTGGCGCGGCCGGCTCGATGCCTTCGTGGCGGAAACCGATCGCGTGTTCGACCTGCTCGATGGCGTGATGCCGGAAATCGCCTGGCTCGATGACGCACAGACGCTGACCTACCTGCACGCAACCGTCTCGACGCGGCGCTATCGCATCGGCGTCCCCGAGGTGCCTTTCCATCTGGATGCGCTGCTGGACGACTCCGCGCTGGTCGGCGGCCTGGCGCCCATGCTGGGCGACCAGCACCTGCGCGTGGTGTCGGTGCGGGGTTTCCCGACCTCGACCTGGCCGGGCCTGCTGGACGACCTCAACCGCCTGGGCTTTGCCTATCGCTGGAGTACGCGCTTTCTCTGCCTCGACAAAGCGGAGGCGGAAAAGGAGCTGCGCCGCCTGCGCCGCCAATGGTTCGCCAAGCGCAAGAACGTCATCGCGCTGCTGCGCGAAACGATCTTCCAACAGGAAAGCCCGCTGGTCGATACCGACGCCAGCAACAAGGCAGCCGATGCTGATGCCGCCTTGCAGGAACTGGGCAGCGATCAAGTCGCCTTCGGCTACCTCACCGCCACGGTGACGGTGCTCGATGCCGACCCAACCGTGGCCGACGAAAAGCTGCGCATGGTCGAGCGGGTCATCCAAGGACGCGGCTTTGTCACCATCCCCGAAACGCTCAATGCCGTGGATGCGTGGCTTTCGTCTATCCCTGGCAACGCCTATGCCAACGTGCGCCAGCCCATCGTCTCGACGTTGAACCTGGCGCACATGATGCCGGTGTCGGCGGTGTGGGCCGGCCCCGAACGCAACAAGCATCTGGACGGCCCGCCGCTGATCGTCACCCGCACCGATGGCGCGACGCCGTTCCGGCTGGTGACGCACATCGGTGACGTGGGGCACACGATGATCGTCGGCCCGACCGGCATGGGCAAGTCGGTCTTGGTCGCCATGATGGCCATGCAGTTCCGCCGCTATCGCGGCTCGCGCGTCTTTATCTTTGACGTAGGGCGATCCATACGCGCCGCGACCCTGGGCCTTGGTGGCGAGCACTACGACCTCAGTGCCGATGGCGAGATTGCCTTTCAGCCGCTCGCCCGCATCGACCGCGAGGGCTACCGCACCTGGGCCGCCGAATGGATCGAAGGGCGCTTGCTGCACGAAGGCGTGGTCGTCGGCCCCGACGAGAAGGCCGCTATCTGGTCGGCGCTCGGCAGCCTGGCTGGTGCACCCGTGGAGCAGCGCACGCTGACCTGCCTGTCCGTCCTGCTGCAATCGAACGTGATGCGCCAGGCGCTTGCGCCCTATGTGCTCGGCGGCGCGCACGGCAAGTTGCTGGATGCCGACCACGACCGGCTGGGTAGCGCGGATGTGCAGTGCTTCGAGATGGAAGAACTCATGCACAGCAAGGCCGCCGTGCTGGCCGTTCTGAACTACCTCTTTGCCCGCCTGGAAGAACGATTCGATGGCTCGCCCACGATGCTTTTTCTCGGGGAGGCGTGGGTTTTTCTGGACGACCCCATATTTGCGGCCCGGCTTCGGCAGTGGCTCAAGACCTTGCGGAAAAAGCAGGTTTCCGTCGTCTTCGATACGCAGTCGCTCGCCGACGTCAAAGAGTCATCCATCGCACCGGCAGTCATCGAAAGCTGCGCGAGCAGGATCTTTCTCCCTAACCCGCAGGCCACCGAGCCGCAGATTCGCACGATGTACGAGGGCTTCGGCCTCAACAGCCGGCAAATCGAGATCGTCGCCACCGCGCAGCCCAAGCAGGACTACTACTACCAATCGCGCCTCGGCAATCGCCTGTTCGACCTCGACCTGGGGCCGGCCGCGCTCGCCTTCGCGGGCGCATCCACACCGCAAGACCAACGCGACATCGACCGCGTGCTGACGCAGGCCGGTGCTCCCGGCTTCGCTGGCGCGTGGCTGCGCCATCGCGGCCTTGATTGGGCCGCCGACCTGCTGCCGTCGTCACCGGCGGCGGCTTCTTTTCTTTCCCAACCACGACAGGAGAACCTGCCATGAAGACCCGTGTGCTTTCCGTAACGCTGGCCGCCGCGCTGTCGGTGTCGCTGCTGGCCGTGCAGTCCGCAGCAGCGCTGACGGTGTTCGACCCGTCCAACTTCGTGCAGAACACGCTGACCGCCGTTCGCACGCTGGAGCAGATCAACAACCAGATCAACCAGCTTCAAAACGAAGCGCAGATGCTGATGAACCAGGCGCGCAACCTGACGAAGCTGGATTTCGATATCGTCAACCGCCTGCGCTCGACGCTCGCCACCACCGAGCGCCTGATCGCCGAGGCGCAGGGACTGGCCTACGACGTACAGAACATGGATGCCACGTTTTTGCGCCTGTACCCGGAGCAGTACGCCACCACCATCAGCGGCGACCAGATGCTGCGTGATGCGCAGGAACGCTGGAAAAACACGCTGAACGGCCTGCACACCGCGATGCGGATGCAGGCGCAGGTGTCGCAGAACCTGGCGCAAGACGAAAGCGCACTGGCCGATCTCGTAAGCCAGAGCCAGTCGGCCACCGGCGCGCTACAAGCCATGCAGGCGACGAACCAGCTTCTTGCCTTGCAGGCCAAGCAGTCCATCCAGGCCCAGCAGCTCCAGATCACGCAAGACCGGGCGGCCTCGCTGGAACTGGCGCGGCAGGCGGCGGCGACCGAGCGCGCCCGCGAAGTGCGGCGGCGCTTCCTCGGCACCGGCACGCCGTACACGCCGCAGTCCGTCAACTTCTACAACAACTGAAAGGGGGCGGCCATGCGATGCGTTCCTGTCCTGCTGGCCGTGCTGCTGGCCGCGTGTGGCCAGCAGCCGGCCGAAGACCTGGCCGCGACCTTGGCCGCCGATCCCGTGCGGCTCAAGGCGCTGCGCGCCCAATGCGCGGCCGACCGGCACGCCGCAGGCGAAGACACCTGCCGCGCCGCCGCCGAAGCCTTCCGGCGGCGGTTCTTCGCCGGCCAGACCGGGCCGGACGAATACCGGACGCTGACCGAACTGCCGCCGATCCCGGCGAGCTTCGACACGCCCACCGACGACGCGCCGGAAGGCGATGCGCCGCTCGCCGCTGCGGAGGACACGCCATGAACGACGTGACCATCATCGACCGCTTCCTCGATACGTTCTCGCGCTACATCGACTCGGGTTTCGGGCTGTTGCAAGGCGAAGTGGCGTTCCTGACGGCCACGCTGATCGTCATCGACATGACCATCGCCGGCCTGTATTGGGCCATGAGCCACGCCACCGGCCAGGGCGAGGACGTGATCGCAAAGCTGCTGCGCAAGGTGCTCTACGTCGGTGCCTTCGCCTACATCATCAACAACTTCAACTGGCTGTCGGGCATCGTGTTCCGGTCGTTCGCCGGCCTGGGCCTGATGGCCACCGGCTCGACGTTGAGCATGGAGAACTTTCTCCAGCCGGGACGGCTGGCGAAGACGGGCATCGACGCTGGGGCGCCGATTCTCGACCAGATTGGGGACATGGCAGGCTTCCCCGAAGTGTTCGTGAATCTCGACCCCATCGTGGTGCTGTTCATCGCCTGGCTGGTGGTGATCCTCTGCTTCTTCGTGCTCGCGGTACAGCTTTTCATCACGCTGATCGAGTTCAAGCTGACCACGCTTGCCGGCTTCGTCTTGATTCCGTTCGCACTCTGGAACAAGACGAGCTTCCTTGCGGAAAAGGTGCTCGGCAACGTGGTGTCGTCGGGCATCAAGGTGCTGGTGCTGGCCGTCATCGTCGGTATCGGCTCGGGCCTGTTCGCGGAGTTCCAGGTTCATCCCGACGAGCCTTCCATCGACCACGCGCTGGTCGTGATGCTTGCCTCGCTCGCGCTGCTGGCGCTGGGCATCTTTGGCCCCGGTATCGCCACCGGCCTCGTGTCCGGTGCGCCGCAGCTCGGCGCGGGCGCGATGGCGGGCGCGGCCGTCGGCGCGGTCGGCACGGGCGTTGCCATCGGTGCCGCCGCAACCGGCGTGGGTGGTGCCGTCGCTGCTGGAGCACGCATGGCTCCCGCTGCCGCGAAGTTGGCCGGCGCTGGTGCGCGCGCCGCCACGTCGGCGGCCAGCAGCGCCAAGTCGGCATTCCAGGCCGGTTCCGCCGCTGCGGGCGGCGGGGCCAAGGGCGCTGCTGCGGGCCTCGGCAACGTCGCCAAGACCGGCGCGCAGGCGGCAGGCCGCCGAGCTGCGTCCGGTGCTTCCGCTGCCGGGCAGAAGGTGGCCGATTCCTTCCGGGCTGGCTGGAACGGCGCGGATGCCGGCGCTGCCGGCTCCGGCCAGGCCGCCGCAGGCGAAGGCGCGGGCAGCGCCGCCAGCGCACCGAAGCAGGAGCAACCCGCCTGGGCCAAGCGGATGCACCGCCGCCAGCAGATCACCCATGCCGCAACCACCGCCGCCCACACGCTGCGCGGTGGCGACGGCGGAGGTTCGGGGCAAGGCCCGAGCCTGCGCGCCGATGAGTGAACCGATACCTGACCCTCAAGGAGAACACCCATGCGATTCAAACGCCCGCAGGTGCGCTATGCCGACACGCCGCAGCCTGCAACCCCTTACCAATCAGCCGCGCAGGTGTGGGACGACCGTATCGGCTCGGCCCGCGTCCAGGCCAAGAACTGGCGATTCATGGCCTTCGGCTGCCTCACGCTCGCGCTTCTGATGGCTGGCGGCCTGGTGTGGCGCTCGGCGCAGTCCATCGTCACGCCTTACGTCATCGAGGTCGATCAGTCGGGGCAGGTGCGCGCCGTGGGCGAAGCGGCTACGCCGTACCGGCCCGCCGATGCGCATATCGCGCACCACCTGGCGCGCTTCGTCGGCCTGGTGCGATCGCTGTCTGTCGATCCCATCGTTGTGCGGCAGAACTGGCTGGATGCCTACGACTACACCACCGACAAGGGCGCGGCCGTGCTCAACGACTACGCCCGCACAAATGACCCATTCGTGCGCATCGGCAAGGAGTCGGTGACGGTGCAGATCACCAGTGTCGTCCGCGCCAGCGACACGTCTTTCAACGTGCGCTGGACGGAACGCCGCTACGTCAATGGCGCGGCCGCCGGGCTGGAGCGGTGGACGGCCGTGGTGTCCATCGTCCTGCAAACCCCGCGCACCGAAGAACGCCTGCGCCGCAACCCCCTGGGCATCTACGTCAATGGCCTGGCGTGGAGCCGCGAACTGGATTCTTCCGAAGGAGCCAAGCCATGAATGCACTTTTCCGTAAATCCGTTTTGCCGTCGATCCTGCTGGCCTCGACTGTTCTGTTCTCGGGCTGCGCCTCGCAGGGCAAGCCGCCGCCGTCCATTTCGCTCGATGAGCCGGTGCAGGCGCAGCCGCTGCCGGAGCCGCCCGCGCCGGTGGAAGTGGTCGCCGTGCCCGAGCCGCTGGCACTCCCGGCACAGTTGAAGCCGTTGCCCGAGGTGGACGCGGCCCCGGCCGCGCCGGAGCCGGCCGACGAGAAGGTGCGTGTTTCGCGTGCGAATGCCGAGGCGCGTATCGCGCCGACCCGCGAGGGTTACGTCAATGCGATTCAGGTGTGGCCTTTCACCGATGGCGCGCTGTATCAGGTCTATGCCGCGCCGGGGCGCGTGACCGTGGTTTCGCTCCAGCCAGGCGAGGAGCTTGTCACTGTCGCCGCCGGCGATACCGTGCGCTGGATCGTGGGCGACACGTCCAGCGGCAGCGGCGCCGACCTGCGCGTCAATGTGCTGGTCAAGCCGATCCGCTCTGGCCTGAGAACCAATCTGGTCATTACTACCAGCCGCCGGACGTACCTGCTGGAGCTGACCTCGACGGAAAAGGCGTGGATGGCCTCAGTGTCCTGGGACTATCCGAAAGACCGGATGCTGGCCTTGCAGCGCCAGGCACAGGCGGCCAGCGCCGCAGCGCCGGTCGATACCGGCCTGTCGCTGGAGAAGATCCGCTTCCGCTACGCGGTCAGCGGCAGTAATCCGCCGTGGAAGCCGCTGCGTGCCTTCGACGATGGCGAGAAGGTCTATATCCAGTTCCCGCCGGGCATCGCGCAAGGCGAGCTGCCGCCGCTGTTCGTCATCGGCGCGCAGGGCGACGGGCAACTGGTGAACTACCGTTTCCGCTCGCCGTACTACATCGTGGATCGGCTGTTCGGCGCGGCCGAACTGCGCCTCGGTGGTGATGGCGGCGACGTGGTGCGGATCGAACGCACGGATGGCGCGGTGCGGAGGAACTGACCATGAGCCAGGACGACACTCCCGACCTCGCCACGCCACAGGCGGGCAAAGTCACGCCCGAGGCGGTGGCGCTGCGCGCCCAGCCGCGCCCGGTCACGCGCCTGAACCGGCGCACGCTGGCCATCCTCGCAGGCACCCTGTCGGTCGCCGTGCTCGGCGCGCTGATGTGGTCGCTGCAACCGCAGCGACGCGGCGCAGGCGAGCAGACCGAGCTTTACAACGTCGATCGTGTCTCGAAGTCCGAAGGGCTGGACGCGCTGCCGGCGGACTACTCGAAGCTGCCGCCCCCTTTGCCGGCATCCGTGCCGGAGCTGGGGCCGCCGCTGCCGGGCGATCTTGGCCCGGCCATCGTGAAGTCGCAGCAGCCGGTGACGGCCGCCTATGCGGCCCCCGGCCACGACCCCAACGATGCGCTGCGCAAGGAAGCCGAAGCGGCGGCGGCATCGTCGGTGTTCTTCCGCTCAGGGTCGCAGGCCGCGCCAGTGGCGCAGACGCAGGTGGCCGCCGCGCCGGGCTTCGCCGCCAATGCGGCCTTCGACCCACTGGCGGCTGGCCCGGCCTCGACGGCGGCCCAGCCTGCCGACCCGACCGCCGTACAGAACCGGCAAGACCAGAAAGAGGCTTTCCAGAAAGCCGGAACCACGGAAACCCGTAATTCCGGCAACCTGACCCTGCCGGCCTCGCCGTATCAGGTCATGGCCGGAACCGTGGTCGCAGGTGCCTTGGTGACAGGCATCAAGTCCGATCTGCCGGGCGACGTGATCGCCACGGTGACGGAGCCGGTCTATGACACGGCCACCGGCAAGTTCCTGCTGATCCCGCAGGGGTCGCGCATCCTCGGGCGCTACAACAGCCAGGTCAGCTACGGGCAGAGCCGCGTGCAGATAGTGTGGAACCGGGTCATCCTGCCGGATACCTCATCGCTGACGCTCGACAACCTTGTGGGCACCGATTCAGCGGGCTACGCCGGCCTGGAGGACGACGTGGACTGGCATTGGAAGCGCATCGTCTCGGGCGCGGTGCTGACGACGCTGCTGGGCGTAGGCGCCGAGCTGGCCGCGCCGGAGAATCGCCAGGATGGCAACCGCATCGTGATCGCCGGGCGCGATAGCGCGCAAGACAGCATCAACCAGGTCGGCCAGGAGATCACCCGCCGCAACATGAACATCCAGCCGACACTGACGGCGCGGCCAGGGTTGCCGGTGCGGATCATCGTCAACCGGGATCTGGTGCTGCGGCCGTACCAGCCCCTGTTCTTTAACCGGGGAGCTTCGCAATGACCACGACCAAGAAGCTGCGGCTCGGGCCTCTGCCCAAGACCGAGAGTGTCAAGCTGACCTTCGCCTGCCCGGCAAGCCTGAAAGCCGACCTCGACCGCTACGCCTCGCTGCACGCGCAGGCGTATGGCGAGGCGGTCGATGCAGAGAAATTGATCCCGCACATGCTGGAGGCGTTCATGGCGGGGGATCGGGGATTCAGGAAGGGCACGGCGACCCGGAGCGCGCCATCGAAGCCGACATGATGGCGTCACATACCAACGGCATCCATCGAACGCGCAGCCACCGGCTGCGCGTTCTTCATTCTGGATGCCGCCAAGCCTCTTGGGCTATGATGACGCGACAGGCCCGCCGTTCCTCGGCAATCCAGCACGACACGGTGCGATGCGGCTTTCTCTCCCGACGCTCTTATGTGGCTCCTAGCCGACGAAGCCGCGGTTCTGCAAAGCGGCCCCGAAAAGAGCTAACCTACTGTCCCATATACGGTTTCAAGCCCTGCGTGATTTGCGCGAAAGACTTGACACCGGCACTTTTTTGACGCCATTGCCGGCGGTGGAGGCCTAATCACGTTGCCTGTGATGTTCGTCGCAGGCATTGACCCGTTGGCTGCAATTGCCACCAACAAATTCCAAGCTGCCTCGGCCACCGTGTCCGCCACCTGTGCATTCGCCCGCAAAGGCATGATCGACTGGAAAAGCGGCCTGCCCATGGCCTGTATGGCATTTGCGGGTGGCGCTGTTGGTGCGTTGTCGGTAAGCCTGGTGCCCAAAGCCCTGCTGCAGGCCTGCGTGCCCGTGCTGCTGATTCTGGTAGCGGCTTACTTCGCCTTCAGCCCCAAATTGGACAACCAGCAACGCAAGGCGAAGCTGTCCATCAGCCTGTTTTGCCTGCTGGTAGCACCGATCATTGGTTTCTACGATGGTGTGTTTGGCCCTGGGGTGGGCTCATTTTTCATGCTCGCCTGCGTGATTCTGCTCGGACAACCGCTGCTCCAGGCCGTCTGCAACAGCAAACTGTTGAACGCGGCATGCAACCTCGGAGCGCTATCGGTATTCTCGCTGAGCGGCGCTATTATCTGGCCGCTAGCGCTGGCAATGGCCTGCGTTGCGTTTCTCGGTGCCCAGGCAGGTGCGCGGTGTGCGGTGCATTTTGGCCCTAGGCTGATCCGCCCGCTGTTGGTTTGCGTGTGTTGCATCATGGCGCTCAAGCTATTGTTCAGCACCGGAAACCCGCTCGCTGAGCGGCTGCATCTTCTGTTTCTCTAGGTGGTGTTCATGCAACTTGAAGCAACTTCCTCGCAGCGTTCTACCTGGCAATACGATGAACCCAGCCCCGGCGAGGAGCGGTTTATCACCGAGACTTTCGACAATTATCAGCAACAGGCCCGCTGGCTGGTACCCGACGAAGAGTGCGCACCGCCAATGTTCGTGGTGGGTGGCGCGCAATCGGATTTTACCCGCCTCAATCCCCTGCTCTATCGCTTGCAAACATTAGGTATCGGTTCGCTGACTGCCAACCTGTCTGGGCACAGTCTTGCCAGCGAACCCGGTGCGGCTCAACCATCGCTCAGCACCAACCGTGAAGAAGCACTGCGTTTTCACCGGCATATCGCGGCGCGCTGTGAAACAGTGGTGGGTCACAGCCTGGGGGCCTCTATCGCGCTGAAGCTGGCGGCGCAGCAACCGGCTGTGGATAAGTTGGTGTTGATCTGCCCTGCCGTCTACCCAGACAACGCTCATGACGCGCCCTTCGGCCCGGCATTCAAGGCTGCGATCAGCAAGCCCTATGGATTTCTCGACTGCGACAGCTTTGAATTTTTGCGCCAGTTCCAGGGCCGTGTGCTGTTGGTAATGGGTGAGTTCGATGGGCTTAACTCCCAGGCGCACGGCCAAGGTGCAGGCACTTCGGCGGGCACCCTGTGGCTGGCAGGCGCTCAGCGTTACAGCCCGATCCCGGAAGAGGTCACCCGCACGCTGCTCAAGTCGGTGCCACCGCCGCATCTGGAGTGCTTGCTGCTCGCAAACTGTGATCACAGTATCGCCGCCCATTTGCGCAGCACGCCCATGGTCGCCGACCAGGTGGCGCAAACCGTAGCGGAGTTCATTATCGGCGAGCGCTGATCACTCGATCTCGAACAGCCCGTTGCTGCCGGGCCCGACGCTGAGCCGCTCGCGTACATCGTCGTCGATACGCGGGTCATCGGGGCGGTACAGCTTGACCTGGCGGTAGGCATTGATGCGGTTGATCTCCGTCCCCAGGTACTCCCACACCACCCGGGTGCAGGCGGGGGTGCGCCGATCGCCGCTGGACACCCCGGTTTTCAGGCCATTGAGGCGGGTGATGCGGCTTTTGAAGCTCGGGATCAGGATGGTCTGGCTCATTTCATTGACCGTCAGCGACTCGTAGTCCATGAGAAACAGGCGATCCTGCAACTGGAACGCCGCCCCCAGATAACGGCAACGCACCCAGTCTTCGGCTTGTACATCGGTACTGCTGGAGCGCTCCTGACGCTCCTGGCGCTCGAACAGAAAAGTGCCCCGCTCTTCGCGCAAATGCACCAGCGACAGCAGGATCAAACCCGGCACCGACATGCAGTTGGAGTATTCGAAGTAATAACCGCAGTAACGCGAAAGATTGCCGCTCTGCTCGCGCAGGGGCCTGAGCAATTCGCTGAGCGGATCTGCCTGGGAGGTGGCGACGCTGGCCGGATTACGTGCGCCGATCAACCGAGCGAACTGCTCAGGCGGCAGCCCCAGTTCGTAATCTTCCACGCCAAAGAAATCACCGATGCGCTTGAGGTTGAAAGGCGTCGGCTGACTCTGCCCGCTCAAGTACTTGTTGAACTGCGCGCGATTGATCGACAGCTGTCGGCAAACCTCTGAGATAGAGCGGTAGTGACTGCAGGCGAGTTTAAGGTTGATACCGAGATTTTCGCTCATGCGATCCGTTCCAGGTGATGCGACAGGCGCCAGTTTAGCATCAAGTCGCATCAACTCAGAGCAACATGCGAAATTGTAACAACGTTTATCTTGGCCAACTATGCGCGCCTGGGGCACGGCGCATCGACGTCGGCGCCCTCGTCTTTCACGCAAAAAAACAAGAATCGAGGTTACTCCATGCTCGAAGCGCTCAACGATTTCCTTTCGGGGAAACTCCTCATCGTGCTCATCGTCGGACTCGGCAGCTATTTCACCATCCGCTCCCGCTTTGTCCAATTCCGCCATTTCGGCCACATGTTCGGTGTGTTCAAGGAGTCGTTGCGCGGCCAGGCAGGCCAACTGAGTTCGTTCCAGGCACTGATGCTGAGCTTGGCCGGTCGTGTCGGTGCGGGCAACATTGCCGGTGTCGGCATCGCCGTCACCTTGGGCGGCCCAGGTGCGGTGTTCTGGATGTGGGTCACGGCCCTGGTGGGGATGTCCAGCAGCTTCTTTGAATGCACCCTGGCTCAGGTCTACAAGCGCAGCGACGGTGATGGTCTGTACCGTGGCGGCCCGGCTTACTACATTCAGCACGGCCTGAAGCTGAAAACCATGGCCGTTGTGTTCTCGCTGCTATTGCTGGTGACCTACGGCTTTGCCTTCAACGGCCTGCAGTCGTACACCGTGACCCACTCGCTGCAGAACGCTTTCGGCTTCGATCCACAGCACACCGGCATCGCCCTGGCCGTGTTGCTGGCCATCGTCTTCCTCGGTGGTATCAAGCGTATTGCCTCGGTGTCCGACCTGCTGGTCCCGGTCAAGACCCTGGCCTATATCGGCGTGACCCTGTACGTGATCGGCAGCCAGATCGAGCACGTTCCAGCCATGCTGGAAACCATCTTCAAGAGTGCCTTCGGCCTTGATCCAGCCTTTGGCGGCCTGCTCGGCAGCGCCATTGTCATGGGCGTGAAGCGTGGTGTGTTCGCTAACGAAGCCGGCCTTGGCAGCGCGCCGAACGTCGCCGCCGTGGCGGCCGTGCGTCACCCCGGCGCACAAGGTGTGGTACAGGCGTTCAGTGTGTTCCTCGACACCTTCGTTATCTGCACCTGCACAGCGCTGCTGATCCTGCTGTCCGGCTTCTACACCCCGGGTTTTGAAGGGGATGGCATTGTCCTGACCCAGAACTCGCTGGCAGCCGTCGTGGGTGACTGGGGCCGCTTGTTCGTCAGCGTGGCACTGTCGCTGTTTGTCTTCACCTGCATTCTGTACAACTACTACCTGGGCGAAACCAGCCTGCAGTTCCTCACCCGTAACCGTCTGGTGCTGCTGGGCTATCGCGCCCTGGTACTGGCGCTGATCGTCTGGGGTTCGGTGCAGAACCTGTCCACCGTGTTTGCCTTCGCTGACATCACCATGACCTGCCTGGCCTTCGTTAACCTGATTGCCCTGGCCCTGCTGTTCAAGGTCGGCCTGCGGGTCATGCGTGACTACGACGAACAACGCAAAGCCGGTATCCAGCAGCCGGTGTTCGACGCCGCGAAGTTCAGCGACCTGGATCTGGATCTGCAAGCCTGGCCAACCAAGCCGGCAGCCGCAGCCGATGCACAGGCCACTGCAACAGCTACCGCGCAGCCGCAGCACTGATATGCGCAGCGTGAAAAACCTGCTGGTCCTCTATACCGGAGGCACCATCGGCATGCTCGAAACCCCGCAAGGCCTGGCGCCTGCCGGTGGTTTCGAGCCGCGTATGCGCGACTACCTGGCCAGCGATCCGCACTCACCGAGCATCGACTGGACGTTGCGTGAACTGTCACCGTTGCTGGACAGCGCCAACATGCAGCAAGCCAACTGGCTGGCGATGCGCGACGTGATTGTCGAGGCGGTGAAACAAGAGGGGCACGACGGCGTCCTGGTGCTGCATGGCACCGACACCCTGGCCTATAGCGCCGCAGCGTTGTCGTTTCTGTTGCTCGAACTGGAAGTGCCGGTGGTGCTGACCGGTTCGATGCTGCCCGCCGGTGCCCCAGACAGCGATGCCTGGGACAACCTGTGCGGTGCCCTGCGCTTGTTCGAGGCAGGGATCGACAACGGCGTGCAGCTGTATTTTGCCGGTCAACTGTTGCACGGCGCCCGCGCCAGCAAGCAGCGCAGCGAAGCCTTCGATGCCTTTGCTGCACTCCCACGGCATCGCGAGGGCCGGCGCGCTGAACAGCTGCCAGCGGTGCTCAGCTACTGCCAGCCGCGTGTGCCAGTAAACCTCGCGGTGTTGCCGATCTACCCGGGGCTGCAGGCCGCTCATGTGCGTGCGTTGATCAACAGCGGGGTCAAAGGCTTGCTGCTGGAATGCTACGGCAGCGGCACCGGCCCCTCCGATGACGAGGCCTTGCTCCAGGCCTTGGCCGAAGCGCGCCAGCGCGGCGTGCTAATGGTCGCGATCAGCCAGTGCCCGCAAGGCAGTGTGCGGTTCGACACTTACGCAGCAGGTAGCCGGCTACGCGATGCCGGGCTGGTCTCGGCGGGCGGCATGACCCGTGAAGCAGCGCTGGGCAAACTGTTTTCGCTGCTCGGTGCCGGGTTGGACATCGCCACGGCGCAGCACTGGTTCGCACTGGACCTGTGCGGCGAACGGGTGCAGTAAAAATGGCGGAAGGCAGCGGGAGTCGAACCTGCCCGGGAACGGCTGCCGTCCCCAACCGGGTTTGAAGCCCGGCCGCGCCACCGGGCGCGATTGCCTTCCTTGAACTCAAAGCCCTGGCGATTGTGCCAGGGCGCTGTCGGTACGAACCTGACGCCGGTCACCGACGCGTCTGGTCAGGCCGATCCGGTCAAAATACTCCAACACCTGAATGCTGCGCTTGCGGCCGATACCCAGCACATCACGGAACGCCGCCGCTTGCACCACCGGATCGTCGCTGGCCAGCTGCAACAGCATAGCTGCCATTTGTCGGATTGTGGCCTGGGGATAGAACAGATCACGCACCACCTGGTGCACCTGTCCCAGGCGCGCCAGTTTGCGCAGCAACAGTCGAACTGGCGCTTCCTCTTGCCCCAGCGCCTTGGCCAGATCACGCACCCACGGCGGGTCGAATTGTCCTTGTTCGAGCAGCGGTTGTAGCTGTAGCCACAAGGCCTCGTCAGCTTCGCTCAGGCGTATCTGATGTTCAGGCAAATGCAGCCAGGGCCCATTGCCAACAATCGCCCCGCTGGCGAGCAGTTCATCCAGCAGGCTGATAAACGCCGGGCGCTCCAGCGCCAGGGCAACAAAACGACGCAACCGATCACGGTCGGGGCCGAGCTGGTCGGGCTCTTGCTGATGAAAGCGTGCCAACTGCTCCAGCACGCGTTGCTTCAATGTCTGCCAACGCGCCGTGGTGAACATCAACGGGCCCTGGCGTGTGGCGATCACCTGAACATCCGTTGGCAACACCCAGCTACTACGCAGACGGTTGAACTGACGCTCCAGGCGCTGCGGGTCGAGGCCAACGTCGTCGTTGGCCAACAGTGCCGACAAGGCCTGCTCCAGGCCGTCGGCTTCGGCCAGTGCGTGTAACTGCGCCAGCCGCGCCTCACTTCGACGTTGCCGCGCCGGCGCATACGGATCAAGCACCCGGCCACCGCCGAGGGTGCGTTGTGCGCTGTGATCGCGCAGCACCAAGCGATCGCCATGCACCGCCTGCAACGGCGCATTGAGCTGTAACTGGGCGAACATGCGCTCACCTGGCAACAGCAGCTCGCCCTGCAACAGTGCCACACGGGCACTGACATCCTGGGTTCCCAGGTGCACATGGACCGGGCTGAAATGGGCAAAGCTGCGGGTTTCACTGGCCAGCAAGTGCAGCTCGATATCCACCCGCTGCGTCGGCCCGTGCAGCCACTCGGCGAGCAACCAGTCGCCGCGATGAATCTGCTCAAGTTCCAGGCGCTCGGCACTGATGTTCAGCGCCACCCGCTGGCCTGCCCAGGCCTCGGCCACCCGCTGGTTCTGCGCATGCAGCCCGCGCACCCGCACCGATTTTCCCGCCTTGCCCAGCGAGAGCGTGTCGCCCAACTGCACCTGCCCCTCCAGCGCGGTGCCAGTTACCACAATGCCAGCCCCGGCCACCGCAAAAGCGCGGTCGATGGCCAGACGAAAGCCGCCCCGGCGGCTGCGTTCACGTACCGTGCGCTGAGCCGCGATCAACGCCTGACGCAAGGCATCGACACCCTCACCGGTGACGCTGGACAGGGGAAATTGCTCGGCGCCAGCATAGGGCCCGGCGGCCAGCAGATCACTGACTTGCGCGTGCACCTGCTGGACTCTGCGCAGCTCGACGCGATCGCACTTGCTGATAGCGACCACCAGCCGGGGAATACCGAGCAACTGCACGATCGCCAGGTGCTCTCGGGTTTGCGGCATAACCCCGTCATCGGCGGCAATCACCAACACCACCAGATCAACACCCTGCGCACCGGCCAGCATGTTGTGGATAAACCGTTCATGGCCCGGCACGTCAATAAAGCCGGTCAACGGCGCATCGGCTTCGAGGCTCGCATAGCGATAGCCCAGGTCGATGGTCATGCCACGCTCGCGCTCTTCACGACGATGGTCACCTACTTGCCCGGTCAGGGCAGCGAGCAATGAGGTTTTGCCGTGGTCGATATGGCCTGCCGTACCGACAATCACCTCACCGCCTCCAGCCGCTGCAGCTCAGGCAATTGCGCCAGCCAGCCGGCTTCGTCATCCAGTTGCCGCAGGTCTAGCCACAAGGCGTCATCATCAATGCGCCCTAGCACTGGAATCGGTAAATGCCGCAGCGCCTCTTCAAGGCCACGCAGGCTACGCCCACGCAAGCGCCTGGTCTGTTGCGGTCGCAGGCACAAGGCGGCACTGGGCAGACGGGCCACCGGCTGGCTGCCACTGCCGATCATGCTCAACGCTGGCACTGCGGCAACGTCCCAGTCAGCGCCCAATACCTGCCCGAGTACCGGCGCCAGACGCTGAGCCTGAGCAAGGATCTCTGGCTGTGGGCGGGTGAGCAAACGCAGGCTGGGCAAGCGCTCAGCCAACTGGTCGGGGTTGCGGTACAGGCCCAGCACGGCTTCCAGCGCGGCGAGGGTCAGTTTGTCGACCCGCAGGGCACGCTTGAGCGGGTTCTTCTTGATCTTGGCAATCAGCTCCTTGCGACCAACGATGATGCCCGCTTGCGGGCCGCCGAGCAGCTTGTCGCCACTGAAGGTGACGATATCGGCGCCGTCAGCCAGCGCCTGGCGCACGGTCGGCTCGGCAGGCAGCCCCCAGCGCGTCAGATCAAGCAAGCTGCCGCTGCCGAGGTCTTCAAGCAGTGGCAAGCCATGCTGATGCGCCAGCTGCGCCAGCGCCTTGGTTTCGACCTGAGTGGTAAAGCCCTGAATGCTGTAGTTGCTGCAATGCACACGCATCAGCAGGCCACTGCGTGGACTGATGGCCGCTTCGTAGTCGCGGGCATGGGTGCGGTTGGTAGTGCCGACTTCATGCAGTTTGACCCCGGCGCGGGCCATGATGTCGGGAATACGAAAGGCACCGCCGATTTCGATCAGCTCACCGCGGGAGATGATGCCTTCCTTGCGCGCGCCCAGGCTGTTGAGCGCCAGCAGTACGGCAGCGGCGTTGTTGTTGACCACGGTCACCGCCTCGGCGCCAGTCAGTTCGCGGATCAAGCCTTCGATCAGGTCATCGCGGTCGCCGCGCTTGCCGGTGGCCAAATCGAATTCGAGGTTCAGCGGGTAACGCGCGGCCATCTGCACCGCATCGATGGCCTCCTGTGGCAACAGCGCCCGCCCCAGGTTGGTGTGCAACACCGTGCCGGTCAGATTGAACACCCGCCGGACCTGGCTGCGGTGCTGGGCCGCGAGCCGTTCACCCGCACGACCGGCGAGTACCGCCGGTGACAACTCGGCAGCCTCCAGCTGGCCAAGCCTGGTAGGTTCGCGCAAGTCGTCGAGGAGCTGGCGCAAGCTGGCCAGTAGCGCATCGCGGCCGTAGCGGTCTGTGAGCGGCTGGCAGGCGGGGTGGCGCAACAGGGTGTCGATGGAGGGCAGGCGTGTCGGTAGTTTGGCAAGGTTGGAAGACATTCTGGAGGGTACCTTCGACGGTATGGTGCAGATCGCGGGGCAAGCCCGCTCCCACAGGCGCGATAGTGTAGACCCTAGCCTCACTCCCCTCCCGGCGCCAGCATCAGGTTCGGCGCCAACCGTTGGAAACCCTCCTGATCCAGACGCATGTCCAGCGCCAGGCTCGCCAAGTCTGCCGACAGCGCCTCTGCCTCGGCATCGCACTCCAGATACAACTGCTTCAGGTAGCTTTTGCAGCCGGGACAACACTCGGCACGCAACGGTGCTTTACCTGCGGCATAGCGGTCATCGTCAAGGTTGAAATAGGTCAACCCCTTGCTCTGCTCGCAGTAAATGCACTTGACCCGCACCACATGCCATTCGCAGGCGCACAGCGAGCACACCAGGTAGCGCAAACCGTTGTACTTACCGCGATGGCGGATCACCCCGGCCATCGCCGGTGATCCACACGCCGGACACTGGCACAGACTATCAGCGGCCTTGAGATCGGCGCTCGGCACGTTCAGCAGCCAATGACTCCACGCTGCCTGCAGCGCAGCCCCCAAAAACGGCACCAGCGCGGCGGGCACGGCGCTGAATTGCCCGGTCAACAAGGCAATCCCCCAGAGTTTGCGTTGCTCGTCACTGGCCTCACGCAGTCGGCCCACTGCCGCAAGCAGTTCGGCATTGGCGGGCGCCACATAGCGCTGCAACAGCGCATCGAGGTACGCCAACCAGTGCCCCTCGCGCACCAGGCTATCGGCAGCCAATGGTGGCAAGCCGTGTTCCAGGCACAGGCGTTGGCGCTGCGTCTGCTCGGGTGCCGCGACAGGCGGCTGGTCTAGCAGGCTTTGCTGGATGCGGCACAGTTCGGCCACCAGACGCAGGTAGTCTCCCAGCGCATTTCCCACTGCGAGGGTGTCCAGCCGCGCCGCGCGCAAGGCAAACAGATTGACCGGTGGCAGGTAGAGAAACGGCGGCGTGCTGGCCGCCGCTTCGATCTGTCCGGGCTCGAGAATGGTGCTCAAATGATCATCCTTTTTTGCTGATCTGCGAGTCGGGTGGATCTTCCCGGGTCACTTCCCGGTACCACAGTTCATGGTGCTTCTTCGCCCAGGCGCGGCTGACCCAGCCATGCAGCATGGCGCTGACCGAGCCTTTGATCCAGATCCCGGCATAGATGTGCACAATGATGCTCAGCACCAGCACAAACGCCGCCAGCGCATGCAGCAGTGTCGCCAGGCGAATCGAGCCAATACTGAAGTACTGGCTGAACCAGGCACGCCAGATCACCACGCCACTGAGCAACAGCACCAGCATGCACAGCAGCAAGGTCCAGAACAGCAGCTTCTGCCCGGGGTTGTACTTGCCGATTGGCGGCACGCCCTCCTCTTCATTGCGCATCACCCGGCCAATACCCTTGAGCCACTGGCGGTCATTGGCGATGAAGTAATTCGCCCGCCAGAAACGCAGCACCAGGCCGAGGAAGAACACGAACATCAATACGCCCATGAACGGGTGCAGGATGCGCGTCCACGGCCCACCGCCAAACAGGTGACTGAGCCAGAACAGCGCCGGGTGAAACAGCGCCAGCCCCGACAATGCCGCCATGATGAACAGGATCGCCACCACCCAATGGTTGGTACGTTCGTTAGCGTTGTAGCGCAGGATGGGTTTGTCTTTCATGGCCGCTCCTCCCCTTGCGCACCTGGCTTGTTCGGGTCGTACACATGCACGGTCGGGTCAACCACGTGCACACTGGTGTCTGGCGCGCTCGGGTGCTCGTCCTCCTCGACCCGGTTCGGGCCGATGCGCACATAGTGGAAGAACCCGGCCAGCACTGCGGCGCCCATCGCCAGCAACGCCAGCGGCTTGCTCACGCCTTTCCACAGCCCCACCAACGGGCTGATCACCGGCTGGTCCGGCAGGCCGGCGTAGAGTTTTGGCTGATCGGCGTGGTGTAGCACGTACATCACGTGAGTACCACCCACGCCATCCGGGTCATAGAGGCCAGCGTGCTCAAAGCCGCGCGACTTGAGGTCGACGATGCGTTCGGCAGCATGCTCCTTCATGTCTTCTTTGCTGCCGAACACGATGGCACCCGTCGGGCAGGTTTTTACGCACGCCGGTTCCAGCCCTACCGCGACGCGGTCGGAACACAAGGTGCACTTGTACGCCTTGTGGTCCTTCTGCGAAATCCGCGGAATGTTGAACGGGCAGCCGGTAATGCAGTAACCGCAGCCGATGCAGTGGTCCTGATTGAAGTCGACGATGCCGTTGGCATGCTTAATGATCGCCCCGGGGCTTGGGCACGCCTTCAGGCAACCTGGGTCAGCACAGTGCATACAGCCGTCCTTGCGGATCAGCCATTCCAGATTGCCCTCGGTGTTCTCATGCTCGGTGAAGCGCATCAGGGTCCAGGTTTCAGCGCTCAGGTCGTGGGGGTTATCGTAGGTCCCGTAGTTGTGCCCCACCTCGTCCCGCAGCTCATTCCATTCCGAACACGCCACCTGACAGGCCTTGCAACCGATGCACTTGGTGGTGTCGATCAGCTTGGCGACTTCCTCCTGGTGACGGATCGACGACGGCGCCGTGGTGGTGGCCGAACGGGCGATGATGTCTTGGCTAGCCATCAGATTTTCTCCACGTTGACCAGGAACGACTTCGATTCCGGCGTTTGCGTATTGCCGTCACCGAGGAACGGCACCAGGGTGTTGGTCAGGTAGCCGTGCCGGGTTACCCCGGTAAAGCCCCAATGCAGCGGAATACCGATCTGATGCACGGTCTGGTTGTTGACCTGCAACGGCCGAATCCGCTTGGTGACCACCGCCACCGCCTCGATATGCCCGCGTTTGCAGGAAACACGCACCCGGTCGCCCGCAGCGATACCCTTCTCCTTGGCCAGCGCTTCACCGATTTCGACGAACTGCTCCGGCTGGGTCACGGCGTTGATCGGGCAATGCTTGGTCCAGAAATGGAAGTGCTCAGTCAGCCGGTAAGTGGTGGCGGCATAGGGGAAGTCCTTGGCTTGCCCGAGGCTGTCCCACACCGAATCGAACACCCGACCAGCCGGGTTGCTGATCGCCTTTTTGTTGTCCGGATGCAACGGGTTGACCCCGATCGGTGTTTCGAACGGTTCGTAATGCTCCGGGAACGGCCCTTCGGCCATCTTGTCGAGGGCGAAGAAACGCGCCACGCCTTCGGGGTTCATGATGAACGGGTTCATTCCGGCTTCTGGCGCAACATCGACCTTGAAGTCCGGCACGTCAGTACCGCCCCAGGCCTTGCCGTTCCACCACACCAAGCGCTTGTTCGGCGACCAGGGCTTGCCCTGGACATCCGCCGACGCCCGGTTGTAGAGAATCCGCCGGTTCGCCGGCCAGGCCCAGGCCCAGGCCAGGTTCTGCTTCATGCCAAACGGATCGGCATTGTCGCGCCGGGCCATCTGGTTGCCCTGCTCGGTCCAACTGCCACAGAAGATCCAGCAACCAGACGCAGTACTGCCATCGTCTTTGAGTTGGGCGAATCCCGCCAATTGCTGCCCGGCCTTGATCGTCGCCCCGGTCGCATCGGTGACATCGGCGACGGCGTAACCGTTGAACTCCTTGGCGATTTCTTCCGGCGTCGGTTCGTGCGCCACCTTGTACGGCCAGTTGAGTTTGAGGATCGACTCGGCCCAGGCGCCGCCTTCACGCTGATAGCGCTCGCGCAGACGCAGGAACAGGGCACTCATGATCCACACGTCGGTACGGGCCTGGCCCGGGCCTTCAGCACCTTTCCAGTGCCATTGCAGCCAGCGGCTGCTGTTGACCAGCGAGCCGTCCTCTTCGGCAAAACAGGTGGTGGGCAGGCGAATCACTTCGGTCTGCACGTTCGCCGAATCGACATCGTTGAACGGCCCGGCGTTGCGCCAGAACTCGGAAGTTTCGGTGGCCAGCGGATCCATCACCACCAACCACTTGAGTTTACTCAGCGCTGCGGTGACGCGGTTCTTGTCGGGCAAGGCAGCAATCGGGTTGAAGCCCTGGCAGAAGTAACCGTTGACCTGTTCCTTGGCCATCATGTCGAACATCTTCAGGACGTCATAACCCGGGATGTCGAGCTTCGGCAGGTAGTCGTAGCCCCAGCGGTTCTCAGCCGTGGCATTGGCGCCGTACCAGGCCTTCATCAGGCTGACATGGAACTTGCCGTAGTTCTGCCAGTAGGACATCTGCCCAGGTCGCAGCGGCTTGAGGGCGCGCTTGGCGATATAGGCGTCGTAGTCCTGCTCGGCATCCGAAGGCAAGGTGAGGTAACCCGGCAGCAAGTTGGACAACAGCCCCAAGTCGGTCAGCCCCTGGATGTTCGAGTGCCCGCGCAAGGCGTTCACCCCGCCACCCGGCATGCCGACGTTGCCCAGCAACAGTTGGACCATGGCCGCACTGCGGATGATCTGCGAACCGATGGAGTGCTGGGTCCAGCCCAAGGCATAGAGAATCGTCATGGTCTTGCCCGGTTGCGAGCAGGTGGCGATCTCTTCCCAGACCTTGCGCATGCTGTCTACTGGCATACCGCAAATCTGGCTGGCCAACTCTGGGGTGTAGCGGCTGTAGTGCTGCTTCATCAACTGATAGACGCAGCGCGGGTCTTGCAGGGTCGGATCGACCTTGGCAAAACCGTCTTCACCCAACTCGTAACCCCAGCCTGACTTGTCGGTGTAACTACGCTTGTCAGCGTCGTAACCACTGAACAAGCCATCCTCAAAGCTGAAACCGGCTTTGACGATGAACGAGACGTCGGTGTAGTTGCGCACGTACTCGTGCTGAATCTTGTTTTCAGTCAGCAGGTAATTGATCAACCCGCCCATGAAAGCGATGTCGGTACCGGTACGGATCGGCGCGTAATAGTCGGCCACCGAAGCGGTTCGGGTAAAACGCGGATCGACCACGATCAGCCGGGCCTGGTTATGCGCCTTGGCCTCGGTCACCCATTTGAAGCCACACGGATGGGCTTCTGCAGCGTTGCCACCCATCACCAGGATCAGATTCGCGTTGGCGATATCGGTCCAGTGGTTGGTCATGGCTCCACGGCCGTACGTCGGGGCAAGACTTGCCACCGTCGGGCCATGTCAGACACGTGCCTGGTTGTCGAACCCCAGCATGCCAAGACTGCGAATAACCTTGTGGGTCATGTAGCCAGCTTCGTTGGACGAAGCTGAAGCGGCCAGAAAGCCGACGCTCAGCCAGCGGTTGACCGTCTGCCCCTGGGCGTTCTTCTCGATGAAGTTGGCGTCACGGTCAGCCTTCATCAAATCGGCGATCCGATCCAGCGCCTCATCCCAGGAGACCCGGGTCCACTCCTTGCTGCCCGGCTTGCGCACCTGAGGGTACTGCAGGCGGTTGGGGCTGTGGATAAAGTCGAGCAGGCCGGCGCCTTTCGGGCACAGCGTGCCGCGGTTCACCGGATGGTCGGCGTCACCCTCGATATGGATGATGTTCTGCGCCACGTTCTTGGCCCCATCCCCCTGGCTGTACATGATCAAACCACAGCCGACTGAGCAATAAGGACAGGTGTTACGGGCTTCTTTGGTATGCGCCAGCTTGAAGTGACGCACCTGCTCGGCGAAAGCGGGTGTCGGGGCCATGCCCAACGCCGCCAGGCTCGAGCCTCCAAGGCCTACAGCTGCGACCTTGAAGAACTGCCGACGGTTGAGATCCATCGTGCACTCCTGATCAGGTGGTGGACGCACGGGACGTTGCCGGCGTCTCTTGAACGATCACGGTGGCGACTTTTGCAGCAGTCACCAGTTGATACTGTAGTCAAGATTTCAGGAAGCGCGATGGCAGGAGACTACTGGCACTTTGGACAGGCCCTATCACAGGGCTGTGAACGCGGTCATTAGCCAGATCGCGGACATTTACCTCGTGTAACACTTCAAGCAAGAACCATGGCAATATGATGGCCATGGGAAGGTAGTCCCACTCTATACCGCAAAGAAAGAAACGCGCCACAGTCGGCACGTGAATGTCCAAGGAGCTTCAAATGAAAGGCAAGATTCTGAGTTTTGACTCAAACACTCGCAATGGCGTTATCTCTGGCGACGATGGCAACCGTTACAGCTTTGAAGTCGGCCAATGGAAAAGCGCCGTTCTGCCGAAAGCTGGTAGCCGTGTAGACTTCACCAACACTGGTAGCGCCGCTGAAGCGATTTACGCCGACAGCACTACACTGGTGGGTAACTCGAAAAAAATCCCGGCTGCCCTGCTGGCATTCTTTCTCGGTGCGTTCGGCGCGCACAAATTTTACCTGGGCTACACCGCTCAGGGCGTGATCATGCTGTTGGTGTTCCTGTTCGGCTGGTTGCTGCTCGGCATCCCGTCGATGATCATCGGCATCATTGCCTTCATCGAATTCATTATTTACCTGATCAAGTCTGAAGAAGACTTCGAGCAGACTTACGTCGTCGGCAAGAAAAGCTGGTTCTAATCGGCCTTAACATTGCCTCGAGCGAAGGATGGTCTGAAGTCGCCCGTATTTTCGGCCAGCTTCAGCCTCCATCGTTGAATACGGCAGATTGCCCAGAGCGAACAGATCAGTCTTTGCTGAAAATGCGAAAAGCCCCTTCGCCTAAATACTCAGCAGAAACCTTTTCATTCAACTCTATGGCATCCGCCCCCAGAACCGAGTAGTAATGGAGCAAATATTTTTCGCGAGTCAGTATTTCTTCCCTCGACGCCCACTCGGTGATGGCAATAACAAGGCTGCCAAAGCTGAATACAGGACCAGGATGAAGTTGAATATACTGGATCAACGTGGGGCCATTAAATCTGCTGACCATTACCGTCGGAGGCCCGAAGATAATGGTAAAAAAACCGACCAGACAAATTGCTATCCCCAGACACGTAGCGAGCCTGGAGAAGAAAACATCAACGGGGTCTCTGTCCAGCGTTGACTCCAGGTAATCAGCGTAGTCATCGTCGAAGGTTTCAACTACATATTCCCCAGGCAGGGTGTCTACAAGGACTTGCCACTTCGGCGCCACACTTTCATGCTCTTGCATTCAATCCGCCCAACAAAGCTTCGTGTACGTTAGCTAGGAGAGTGTGTCTTTAGGGGAAATCATGAAGGTGTTCTCACCCCTATATTCAGCTACTACATTGCCGTTAAATTCAGTGGCACCCTGGCATTCAACTGAATAGTACTTCAGCAAATACTCGTCGGGAGCCATCACCACGCCGGGACTCAACACCCAGTTGCAAACACCAATAATAATAGCGCCAAGACTAAATATCGGCCCTGGATTGAGTTGTATAAACTGGAAAAATGTTGGACCACTTAACATACTGACCTTTACCGTGGACGGCCCGAAGATGGCCATCAAAAAACCAACCAAGCAAATCACCGCGCCAATCAGCAGCCCGATAAAGCTGAGAAAGCCTGCCGGCTCCCCCACTTCTTTCGACTTTATATGTGCAGCGTAGTGATCAGAAAACGTTTCAACCACGTACTCCCCTGGCAAGGAACCCACCATAACTGTCCACTTCAGCCTTTCACTCTCACTCATTCGCATTTCATTCACCAGAAATAATTTCCTTGTGAATTCTAACG
This sequence comes from Pseudomonas sp. NUPR-001, assembly GCF_052147955.1. Classification (NCBI taxonomy): domain Bacteria; kingdom Pseudomonadati; phylum Pseudomonadota; class Gammaproteobacteria; order Pseudomonadales; family Pseudomonadaceae; genus Pseudomonas; species Pseudomonas sp. NUPR-001. The sequence continues at coordinate 552,130 of NZ_CP197353.1, read as the reverse complement.
AGCGCCATAGCGCTGAAAAACCTAAGACATTGCAAAAAAATAAACTTGGGAAAATTCTTACTGCACAATAAGAAAAAACCCCGAATTTATAGGTCAGATTTCTAAACAACCTTCATAGTGCTATGAGTCAGTTTGCCCAGTCGCCTGCTCGGCGAGGCGCGGTACCCGCTTGAAATACCGAAAGGCCGTAAACAGCCCAGCAGCTATCACTCCCCAAAAAAAAAGAAACCCCGCAAGTGCGGGGTTCTTCAAGGAAAACTATACAGTTTTCGCTCAGGTGCTCGTCAGAACGGAATATCGTCATCAAAGCTGTCGAAATCCGGAGCTGGCTGTGGTGCCGCCTGTTGCGGCGCCGGGCGCTGCTGTGGCGCTTGCTGCGGACGTGGAGCCTGCTGGCGTGGCGCCTGGTTGTAGTTACCGCCCTGGTTGCCACCCTGGTTGTACTGATTGCCACCGTCCTGGTTCTGTGGACGGCCGCCGAGCAGCTGCATGGTGCCCTGCATGTCGACGATGATTTCAGTGGTGTAACGCTTGATGCCGTCTTTTTCCCACTCGCGGGTTTGCAGCTTGCCTTCGATGTACACCTGCGAACCTTTACGCAGGTACTCACCGGCGATCTCGGCGACCTTGCCGAACATCGACACACGGTGCCACTCGGTGCGCTCGACCTTCTGGCCGGTCTGCTTGTCGGTCCACTGCTCGCTGGTAGCCAGGCTCAGGTTGGTCACGGCGTTACCGTTGGGCAGGTAGCGGACTTCTGGATCCTGGCCGCACGTACCGACCAGAATGACTTTGTTAACCCCACGGGCCATAACGTTCTCCTAGGCTTCGCACGCTTCGGAGGCCGGGTTTACCAGGCGCTCCAGGGTCGTGCGATCCAAAATTTGTGTATCAAGTTTGATATAGATGGCAGCTTCATCGGCTACCACCACTGCGTCGGTCACACCCGGTACGGCCAACAGCCGTTCGGTCAGTCCCGCTTCGCGGACCGCCTCGGCCGACAACGGCATGCGCAGGCTGGTCACGTACGGCGGCTCACGCATGCTCAGCGCAACAATCCACCACACGGCACACAAGGCGGCGCAGCCCAGGAACACTGTGCTCAAGCCACCGTGCTGGAACAACCAGCCACCGAGAATGCCTCCCAGTGCAGCACCGAGGAACTGGCTGGTGGAGTACACCCCCATCGCCGTGCCCTTGCCGCCAGCAGGCGACACCTTGCTCACCAGCGAAGGCAAGGATGCCTCCAGCAGGTTGAAGGCAGTAAAGAATATCACGGTGCCGATCACCAGTTCGTGCAAGTTGTCAGCCGACAGCCAGAAGTACACCTCGGTAAGCATCAAAACACTGACCGCGCCCAGCAGGACACGTTTCATCTTGCGCTTTTTTTCGCCGTAAATGATAAACGGGATCATTGCAAAAAATGAGACCAGCAAGGCGGTCAGGTACACCCACCAATGCTCTTCCTTGGGCAGGCCGCCACGCTCGACGAACGCCAGCGGCAAGGCAACAAAGCTGGCCATCAGGATCGCATGCAGAACGAAGATACCCACGTCCAGGCGCAACAGATCAGGGTGGCGCAAGGTCGGCCCCAGGGCCTGCTTGGCGACGCCTGACTCACGGTGCTGCAAAGCGCCGTGTGACGCCGGCACGACGAAGGCAATCAGGGCGATACCCACCACGGCCATGGCTGCAGTGGCCAGGAACAGACCGGACAAGCCAAAGGCACGGGTCAGCAGCGGGCCAACCACCATGGCCACGGCAAACGACAGGCCGATGCTCATGCCGATCATGGCCATGGCCTTGGTGCGGTGTTGCTCACGGGTCAGGTCTGACAGCAACGCCATGACGGCAGCCGAGATCGCCCCGGCACCTTGCAGGATGCGCCCGGCGATCACGCCCCAAATCGAATCCGCCTGGGCCGCCAGCACGCTACCCAGGGCAAAAATCACCAGCCCGAGATAGATCACTGGGCGCCGGCCGATGCGATCAGAGATGATCCCAAACGGGATTTGCAGGAATGCCTGGGTCAGGCCATAGGCACCAATAGCCAGGCCAATCAACGCAGGCGTCGCGCCAGCCAGGTCCATGCCATAGGTCGCCAGCACTGGCAAAACCATGAACATGCCGAGCATACGGAAGGCGAACACCAGGGCCAGGCCGCTTGCGGCGCGGGTTTCGCTGCCACTCATGCGTTCGCTGTGGGAATCGTGCATGGATAAACCTCGTGTGAACCGGCGGCGATTCTATCAGTCCCACCGCGTAACGGCATATACGTGACGCTTTGCCGCGTAATGGCAGGGAGCCGTATACTCAATCGTTTATGTTATGCCCGCCAAGCGAGGCCGCAGTGGACAAGATCCTGATTCGTGGGGCACGAACCCACAACCTGAAGAATATCGACCTGACCCTGCCCCGGGACAAACTCATCGTCATCACCGGTTTGTCCGGGTCCGGCAAGTCTTCGCTGGCCTTCGACACGCTGTACGCAGAAGGCCAACGCCGCTACGTCGAGTCGCTGTCGGCCTATGCCCGGCAATTCCTGTCGATGATGGAAAAGCCTGACGTCGACACCATTGAAGGGCTGTCACCGGCGATTTCTATCGAGCAGAAATCGACCTCGCACAACCCGCGTTCGACCGTCGGCACCATTACCGAAATCTACGACTACCTGCGTCTGCTCTACGCCCGCGTAGGTACGCCACGCTGCCCGGACCACGACATCCCGCTGGAGGCGCAAACGGTCAGCCAGATGGTCGATCTGGTGCTGGCCCAGCCTGAAGGCAGCAAGTTGATGCTGCTGGCCCCGGTGATTCGCGAACGCAAAGGCGAGCATCTGGCGGTGTTCGATGAGCTGCGCGCGCAAGGTTTCGTCCGTGCCCGGGTAAACGGCAAGCTGTTCGAACTCGATGAGCTGCCAAAGCTCGACAAACAGAAAAAGCACACCATTGAAGTGGTGGTCGACCGCTTCAAAGTCCGTGAGGACCTCCAGCAGCGTCTGGCTGAATCGTTCGAGACCGCGCTGAAGCTGGCCGACGGTATCGCTCTGGTTGCCGCGATGGATGACGAGCCGTTCGAAGAAATGATTTTCTCCGCGCGTTTCGCCTGCCCGATCTGCGGCCATGCGATCAGCGAGTTGGAGCCCAAGCTGTTCTCCTTCAACAACCCGGCCGGCGCCTGCCCGACCTGCGATGGCCTGGGGGTTAAACAGTTCTTCGATACCAAACGCCTGGTCAACAGTGAACTGACCCTGGCCGAAGGTGCGATTCGTGGCTGGGACCGGCGTAACGTCTACTACTTCCAGATGCTCGGCTCGTTGGCTGCGCATTATGACTTCAGCCTTGAAGTGCCCTTCGGCGAACTGCCCGCTGAACAGCAGAAAGTGATTCTGCACGGTAGCGGCAAGCAAAACGTCGACTTCAAGTACCTCAATGACCGCGGCGACATCGTCAAGCGCTCGCACCCGTTCGAAGGCATCGTGCCAAACCTTGAACGGCGCTACCGCGAGACCGAATCTGCCACCGTTCGCGAGGAGCTGGCCAAGTTCCTCAGCACCCAGCCATGCCCGGATTGCCGTGGCACGCGTTTGCGCCGCGAGGCCCGTCACGTCTGGGTCGGTGAAAAGACCCTGCCAGCAGTGACCAACCTGCCGATCGGTGATGCCAGCGAATACTTTGGCGGCCTCAAGCTGACGGGGCGACGCGGCGAAATTGCCGACAAGATTCTCAAGGAAATCTGTGAGCGCCTGCAGTTCCTGGTCAATGTCGGCCTCGACTACCTGACCCTCGATCGCAGCGCCGACACTCTCTCCGGCGGTGAAGCGCAGCGCATCCGCCTGGCCAGCCAGATTGGCGCCGGCCTGGTCGGAGTGATGTACATCCTCGACGAGCCTTCGATCGGCTTGCACCAACGCGATAACGACCGTTTGCTGGCAACCCTCAATCACCTGCGCGACATCGGTAACACGGTGATCGTCGTCGAGCACGACGAAGACGCCATCCGCTTGGCCGACTACGTGGTGGACATCGGCCCGGGTGCCGGTGTGCATGGCGGGCAGATCGTTGCCGAGGGTTCGCCCGCCGACGTCATGGCCCACCCCGACTCGCTGACCGGCAAGTACCTGTCCGGGCGCGTGAAGATCGCCGTCCCGGCCAAACGCACGCCACGCAACAAAAAGCTTTCGCTCAAGCTCAAAGGCGCTCGCGGCAACAACTTGCAGAACGTCGACCTCGACATCCCGATCGGCCTGCTGACCTGCGTAACGGGCGTGTCGGGTTCAGGCAAATCGACCCTGATCAACAACACCCTGTTCCCGCTCAGCGCAACTGCCCTCAACGGCGCCAGTACCCTGGAAGCCGCTGCGCACGACAGCTGTGATGGTCTGCAGCATCTGGACAAGGTGGTGGATATCGATCAGAGCCCGATCGGACGCACCCCGCGTTCGAACCCGGCGACCTACACCGGCCTGTTCACACCGATCCGCGAACTGTTCTCCGGCGTTCCCGAGTCGCGCTCGCGCGGTTACGGCCCGGGGCGTTTCTCCTTCAACGTCAAAGGTGGACGCTGCGAGGCTTGCCAGGGCGACGGCTTGATCAAAGTCGAAATGCACTTCTTGCCGGACATCTACGTGCCTTGCGATGTCTGCAAGAGCAAGCGTTACAACCGCGAAACCCTGGAGATCAAGTACAAGGGCAAGAACATCCACGAAGTCCTTGAGATGACCATCGAGGAGGCCCGTGAGTTCTTCGACGCCGTACCGGCACTGGCGCGCAAGCTGCAGACCTTGATGGATGTTGGCCTGTCCTACATCAAGCTGGGACAGTCAGCAACCACCCTGTCCGGTGGCGAGGCACAGCGAGTGAAGTTGTCTCGTGAGCTGTCCAAGCGCGATACCGGCAAAACCCTGTACATCCTCGATGAGCCGACCACAGGTCTGCATTTCGCGGATATCCAGCAATTGCTTGATGTTCTGCACCGCCTGCGCGACCACGGTAATACCGTGGTGGTGATCGAGCACAACCTGGACGTGATCAAGACCGCTGACTGGATCGTCGACCTCGGCCCTGAGGGCGGCTCCAAAGGTGGCCAGATCATCGGCTGCGGCACACCAGAAGAAGTCGCCGAGATGAAGCAGTCGTACACCGGCTACTACCTCAAGCCGCTCCTGGAACGCGACCGCGCCTGATGTAGGCGCGGGCTTGTTGTGGGAGCGGGCTTGACCCGCGATAGCAACCTGTCAGTCACATCGCCTCGCGGGGCAAGCCCGCTCCTACACACAACAAAAAGCCCCGCAAGTGCGGGGCTTTTTGTTGGGGGAATTTACATCTGCGATTGCAGGTAATTCTCCAGGCCAATGGACTTGATCAGCCCCTGCTGCTTTTCCAGCCAGTAGGCGTGATCTTCTTCAGTATCGGCCAGTTGCAGACGCAGGATATCGCGGCTGATGTAGTCCTTGTGCAGTTCGCACAGTTCAATGCCCTTGCACAGCGCGGCACGAACCTTGTACTCCAGGCGTAGGTCAGCAGCGATCATGTCTGGCACTGTAGCACCAACGTCGAGGTCGTCCGGACGCATGCGCGGAGTACCTTCCAACATCAGGATACGACGCACCAGGGCATCGGCGTGTTGGGTCTCTTCTTCCATCTCGTGGTTGATACGCTCATAGAGCTTGCTCAAGCCCCAGTCTTCGTACATCCGCGAGTGGATGAAATATTGGTCACGTGCCGCCAGTTCGCCCGTTAGCAACGTGTTGAGATAATCGATTACGTCCGGGTGACCTTGCATCGCCCTGCCTCTCCCTGTGTGAAAGTTATAGTTTGAACCAGGATGCCCGGAAGGTCACTTGGAATCAGGCAAAAAAGTGCAAAAAAGCCGGTAAACGGTAGTGATATTCATTGAAAAACCGCCCAAATGAGGGCGGTTCTTCTTATCACTTCGACTTAGGCGAGATTTATGTCCAAAGCCTTGGCAATGCCTTCTCCATAGGCCGGATCGGCCTTAAAGAAGTGCTGCAACTGGCGCCGCACCACATCATCGGAAACCCCAGTCATGGCACCGGCAATGTTGCTGATCAGCAAGGCCTTCTGCTCAGCGTTCATCAAACGGAACAGCGCGCCGGCATGGCTGTAGTAGTCGGTGTCTTCACGGTGGTCGTAACGATCAGCCACACCGTTAAGGGCCAGTGCTGGCTCAGCAAACTGCGGGGCCTGTTTTGGCGCATTGGCGTAGCTGTTGGGTTCATAGTTCGGTGCTGCGCCGCCATTACTGCCAAACGCCATGGCGCCATCACGCTGGTAGCTGTTCACCGGGCTACGTGGGGCGTTTACCGGTAATTGCTGATGGTTGGTACCCACGCGGTAACGATGCGCGTCAGCGTAGGCAAACACGCGCCCCTGAAGCATACGATCCGGCGACAAGCCGACGCCTGGAACCATGTTGCTCGGCCCGAACGCAGCTTGCTCGACTTCAGCGAAGTAGTTGAGCGGGTTACGGTTCAGTTCCAGCTCCCCCACTTCAATCAACGGGTAGTCTTTCTGCGACCAGGTCTTGGTCACGTCAAACGGGTTCTCGTCGCGGCTGTCGGCTTCTTCTTCGCTCATGACCTGGATGCAAACAGCCCACTTCGGATAGTGACCGCGCTCGATGGCCTCAAACAGATCACGCTGGGCGTAGTCCGGGTCAGTACCTGCCAGGCGGGCAGCCTCAGCCGGCGCCAGGTTCTTGATGCCCTGTTTGGTCTTGAAGTGCCACTTGACCCAGGTGCGCTGGCCCTCCGCATTGATCAAGCTGTAGGTGTGGCTACCGAAGCCGTGCATGTGGCGGTAACCGTCAGGAATGCCACGGTCGGAAAACAGAATGGTGACCTGATGCAACGCTTCAGGCGAATGCGACCAGAAGTCCCACATCATCTGCGCGCTTTTCAGGTTGCTTTGCGGCAGGCGCTTCTGGGTGTGGATGAAATCGGGGAATTTCAAAGGGTCACGAATGAAGAAAACCGGCGTGTTGTTGCCAACGATGTCCCAGTTACCTTCCTCGGTGTAGAACTTCACGGCAAAGCCGCGCGGGTCACGTTCGGTATCCGCTGAGCCACGCTCGCCACCAACGGTTGAGAAACGCAGGAACGTCTCGGTTTGCTTGCCGACATTGCTGAACAGCTTGGCACTGGTGTACTGAGTGATATCCCGGGTGACGGTAAAGGTACCGTAGGCACCCGAGCCCTTGGCGTGAACACGGCGCTCCGGGATGTTCTCACGGTTGAAGTGTGCGAGCTTTTCAATCAGGTGGAAGTCATCCAGCAGCAGTGGCCCTCGTGGCCCTGCAGATCGAGAGTTCTGGTTGTCGGCAACCGGGGCACCACTGGCGGTGGTGAGAATCTTGGTCTGGCTCATGCGCTATCTCCTTATCGGTCTCAAACGGCCGGCTAATCGGCGTGGAATGAGTATCGACCAGAACTATGACAGCAACAAATTCATTAGATGACTTAGATCAATAGATTGTTTCAATACATATAGATACAAAAAACCGGGCACAAGGCCCGGTTTTTTGTTTCAGACTGACGTCTTATTCAGCAGCTTCTACCGAGCCACCGACAGGACGATCAACCAGCTCGACGTACGCCATTGGTGCGTTATCGCCAGCGCGGAAGCCGCACTTGAGGATACGCAGGTAGCCGCCCTGACGGGTGGCATAGCGCTTGCCCAGATCGTTGAACAGCTTACCAACGGCTTCTTTCGAACGAGTACGGTCGAAAGCCAGACGACGGTTAGCTACGCTGTCTTCCTTGGCCAGGGTGATCAGCGGCTCGGCAACGCGGCGCAGTTCCTTGGCTTTTGGCAGGGTAGTTTTGATCAGCTCGTGCTCGAACAGCGACACCGCCATGTTCTGGAACATGGCTTTGCGGTGAGAGCTGGTACGGCTCAGGTGACGTCCACTTTTACGATGACGCATGATTCATTCCTTACCAAACACTACGTTCGGTGATTACGACGATCAGGCAGTCGCCTTGTCGTCTTTCTTAAGACTTGCAGGCGGCCAGTTGTCGAGGCGCATGCCGAGGGACAGACCACGGGAGGCCAGAACGTCCTTGATTTCAGTCAGGGACTTCTTGCCCAGGTTCGGAGTCTTCAACAGTTCTACTTCGGTGCGCTGAATCAGATCGCCGATGTAGTAAATGTTCTCCGCCTTAAGGCAGTTGGCCGAACGCACGGTCAATTCCAGATCGTCAACCGGACGAAGCAGGATCGGATCGATCTCGTCTTCCTGTTCGACTACCACTGGCTCACTGTCACCTTTGAGGTCGACGAACGCAGCCAACTGCTGTTGCAGGATGGTTGCAGCACGACGGATAGCCTCTTCAGGATCCAGGGTACCGTTGGTTTCCAGATCAATAACCAGCTTGTCCAGGTTGGTACGCTGCTCGACACGGGCGTTTTCCACCACGTATGCGATACGGCGAACCGGGCTGAACGAAGAGTCGAGCTGCAAGCGACCAATGCTGCGGCTTTCGTCTTCATCGCTCTGACGCGAATCGGCCGGCTCATAACCACGACCACGAGCTACGGTGAGCTTCATGTTCAGGGCGCCGTTAGACGCCAGGTTAGCGATTACGTGATCGGGGTTAACGATCTCGACATCATGATCCAGCTGAATATCGGCAGCGGTAACCACCCCCGAACCCTTTTTCGACAAGGTCAGCGTAACTTCGTCACGACCGTGCAGTTTGATAGCCAGGCCTTTCAGGTTCAACAGGATTTCAATGACGTCTTCCTGTACACCTTCGATTGCCGAGTACTCATGGAGTACACCGTCAATCTCGGCCTCGACTACTGCACAGCCAGGCATAGAGGACAACAGGATGCGGCGCAGCGCGTTGCCCAGGGTATGGCCAAAGCCACGCTCGAGAGGCTCGAGCGTGATTTTAGCGCGGGTTGGACTGACGACCTGCACATCAATGTGGCGGGGCGTCAGGAACTCATTTACCGAAATCTGCATGGATGCACCTATTTTCTAGCCCTTACTTGGAGTAGAGCTCGACAATCAGGCTTTCGTTGATGTCGGCGGACAGGTCGCTGCGAGCTGGAACGTTCTTGAAAACGCCCGACTTCTTAGCAGCATCCACATCTACCCACTCAACGCGGCCACGCTGGGCGCACAGTTCAAGGGCTTGAACAATGCGCAGCTGGTTCAGCGATTTCTCGCGAACTGCGACCACGTCACCCGGACGAACTTGGTAGGACGGAATGTTTACAGTCTTGCCGTTAACGCTGATCGCTTTGTGCGAAACCAGCTGACGGGATTCAGCACGAGTAGCGCCGAAGCCCATACGATAAACGACGTTATCCAGACGGCATTCGAGCAGTTGCAGCAGGTTTTCGCCAGTAGCGCCTTTGGAGGCAGCTGCTTGCTTGTAGTAACCGCTGAACTGACGCTCGAGAACGCCATAGATGCGACGTACTTTTTGTTTCTCACGCAGCTGGGTGCCGTAGTCGGACTGACGGCCACGGCGCTGACCGTGGATACCTGGGGCTGCTTCGATGTTGCACTTCGATTCCAGAGCGCGAACGCCGCTCTTCAGGAACAGATCGGTGCCTTCACGACGAGACAGTTTGCATTTTGGACCAATGTAACGTGCCATTTATCTGTCTCCTGATTACACGCGGCGCTTCTTCGGCGGACGGCACCCGTTGTGCGGGATTGGCGTCACGTCGGTGATGCTGGCGATCTTATAGCCACAACCGTTCAAAGCACGAACAGCGGACTCACGACCTGGACCTGGACCCTTGACGTTAACGTCGAGGTTCTTCAGACCATATTCCAGCGCAGCTTGACCAGCACGCTCAGCAGCTACTTGAGCAGCGAACGGGGTGGACTTGCGGGAACCGCGGAAACCCGAACCGCCGGAGGTAGCCCAGGACAGAGCGTTACCTTGACGATCGGTGATGGTCACGATGGTGTTGTTAAAAGACGCATGGATGTGGGCGATGCCATCAACCACTGTCTTTTTGACTTTTTTACGAGGACGAGCAGCAGGTTTTGCCATTTCTAAATTCCTGTCGATTCGCTGGTGCGATTACTTGCGGATCGGCTTACGCGGACCTTTACGGGTACGCGCGTTGGTCTTGGTACGCTGACCGCGTACTGGCAGACCCCGACGATGACGCAGGCCGCGGTAGCAACCCAGGTCCATCAAACGCTTGATTTTCATGTTGATGTCACGACGCAGATCACCTTCGGTGATGTACTTCGCAACTTCAGTACGCAGCGATTCAACCTGCTCGTCGCTCAGATCCTTGATCTTTGCGGCTGGGTTGACCCCAGTAGCTACGCAGATGTTCTGCGCAGTAGTGCGACCAACACCATAGATGTAGGTCAGCGAGATAACAGTATGCTTGTTATCTGGAATGTTGACGCCTGCAATACGGGCCATTCAGTGGGACTCCAATTGACAGCTACCTACGCCCCGGAAGCCAAGAAATAGGGCGCGAGATAATATCGCTGTAGAAACAATTAATCAACCCAGCAGCACACTAGCTGCTGGGTTTGAAGCGCAGATCACACTCAGCCTTGGCGCTGCTTGTGACGTGGTTCCGCACTGCAAATTACTCGAACAACACCTTCGCGGCGAATAATTTTGCAGTTACGGCACAGCTTTTTCACCGATGCACGAACTTTCATCACCAACTCCTCGAACCTTAAGGGTCTCTCAGCGCAGCAAACCGCTGCCACCGTAGCCTTTCAGGTTGGCTTTCTTCATCAGGGATTCGTACTGGTGCGAAACGAGGTGCGATTGTACTTGGGACATGAAGTCCATCACAACCACTACCACAATCAGCAACGAGGTCCCGCCAAGGTAGAACGGAACGTTTGCAGCAACCACCAGGAACTGGGGAAGCAAGCAGACGGCCGTCATATAAAGAGCACCGAACATGGTCAAGCGGGTCAGAACGCCATCAATGTAGCGCGCAGACTGCTCACCTGGACGGATGCCCGGAATAAAGGCACCGGACTTCTTCAGGTTCTCCGCTACGTCTTTCGGATTGAACATCAACGCCGTATAGAAGAAGCAGAAGAAAATGATCCCTGCACTAAACAGCAGAATATTCAACGGCTGACCAGGAGCGATCGACTGCGAGATGTCCTGCAACCAGCCCATACCTTCGGACTGACCGAACCAGGCACCCAGCGAAGCCGGGAACAGCAAGATGCTGCTCGCGAAAATGGCAGGGATAACACCCGCCATGTTCACTTTCAGCGGCAAGTGGCTGGTCTGCGCAGCAAAGACCTTACGACCCTGCTGACGCTTGGCGTAGTGAACGGCGATACGACGCTGACCACGCTCAATGAACACCACAAAACCGATAATCGCTACTGCCAGCAAACCGATAGCGACCAGGGCGAAAATGTTGATATCGCCTGTACGCGCAGACTCGAAAGACTGCCCGATTGCTCTCGGAAGACCGGCGACGATACCTGCGAAGATCAACATCGAGATACCGTTGCCTACACCGCGCTCAGTGATCTGCTCACCCAGCCACATCATGAACATCGCGCCGGCCACAAACGTGGACACCGCAACGAAATGGAAGCCAAAGTCAGCAGAAAACGCCACGCCCTGACCGGCCAGACCAATGGACATGCCAATGGCCTGGACCAACGCCAGGACTACGGTGCCGTAGCGGGTGTACTGGCTGATCTTGCGACGGCCAGCTTCACCTTCCTTCTTCAACTGCTCCAGCTGCGGGCTGACGGCGGTCATCAGTTGCATGATGATCGATGCCGAGATGTACGGCATGATCCCCAATGCAAAGATGCTCATCCGTTCCAGCGCGCCGCCGGAAAACATGTTGAACAAGCTAAGAATGGTCCCCTCATTCTGTCGAAACAGTTCCGCCAGCCGGTCCGGGTTAATACCTGGAACTGGGATGTGTGCGCCTATCCGATAGACGATGATCGCCAGAAACAGAAAACGCAGACGAGCCCAAAGTTCAGACATCCCGCCTTTGCCGAGCGAAGAGAGAGCACCTTGCTTAGCCATTTATTCCTCGAACTTGCCGCCAGCTGCTTCGATAGCCGCACGCGCACCTTTGGTGGCTGCGATACCCTTGATGGTGACTGCGCGAGTAACTTCGCCCGACAGCATGATTTTCACACGCTGTACGTTCTGGTTAATCACGTTGGCATCCTTCAGGGATTGCACGGTGACAACGTCGCCTTCCACTTTGGCCAGCTCGGACAGACGCACTTCGGCGCGGTCCATGGCTTTCAGGGAAACGAAGCCGAACTTCGGCAGACGACGGTGCAGCGGCTGTTGACCGCCTTCAAAGCCTGGAGCGATGGTGCCACCGGAGCGGGAGGTTTGACCTTTGTGACCACGGCCACCAGTCTTACCCAAACCACTACCGATACCACGACCCGGACGATGCTTCTCGCGACGGGAACCCGGCGCTGGACTCAGATCATTGAGTTTCATCGATTAACCCTCGACGCGCAGCATGTAGTAAGCCTTGTTGATCATCCCGCGGTTCTCAGGAGTATCTTGGACTTCTACAGTGTGACCGATGCGGCGCAGACCCAGACCCTTAACGCACAGTTTGTGGTTAGGGAGACGGCCGGCGGTGCTTTTGATCAGCGTTACTTTAACGGTAGCCATGATCAGCGGATCTCCTCAACGCTCTTGCCGCGCTTGGCAGCAATGGACTCAGGAGATTGCATAGCTTTCAGACCCTTGAAAGTGGCGTGAACCACGTTTACCGGGTTAGTCGAGCCATAGCACTTGGCCAGGACGTTCTGAACGCCAGCAACTTCCAGGACGGCACGCATTGCGCCACCGGCGATGATACCGGTACCTTCCGAGGCAGGCTGCATGTACACCTTCGACGCGCCATGGGCGGACTTGGTAGCGTACTGCAGGGTGGTGCCGTTCAGGTCAACCTGAATCATGTTGCGACGAGCAGCTTCCATAGCTTTCTGGATCGCAGCAGGTACTTCGCGCGATTTGCCACGGCCGAAACCAACACGACCTTTACCATCACCAACCACGGTCAACGCGGTGAAAGTGAAGATACGGCCGCCTTTTACGGTTTTGGCAACGCGGTTAACTTGAACCAGCTTCTCGATGTAGCCTTCGTCGCGCTTTTGATCGTTATTTGCCATAACTTAGAACTCCAGCCCGCCTTCACGAGCAGCATCAGCCAGCGCCTTGACGCGGCCGTGGTACTTGAAGCCGGAACGGTCAAAGGCAACTTGAGATACACCGGCGGCTTTCGCGCGCTCAGCTACCAGCTTGCCAACCTTAGTGGCCGCGTCGATGTTGCCGGTGGCGCCATCACGCAGTTCTTTGTCCAAAGTCGAGGCGCTGGCCAGGACTTTGCTGCCGTCGGCCGAAAGGACCTGGGCGTAGATGTGCTGCGAGGAGCGGAACACGCAGAGACGCACGACTTCGAGTTCGTGCATTTTCAGGCGTGCTTTGCGAGCGCGACGCAGTCGAGTAACTTTTTTGTCGGTCATTTGCTAGGCCCTACTTCTTCTTGGCTTCTTTACGACGGACGACTTCGTCCGCGTAACGCACACCCTTGCCTTTGTATGGCTCTGGTGGACGGAAACCGCGGATTTCAGCGGCCACCTGACCTACCAGCTGCTTGTCGATACCCTTGATCAGGATATCGGTCTGGCTTGGGGTCTCAGCGGTGATACCGGCCGGCAGTTCGTAATCCACTGGATGCGAGAAGCCGAGCGCCAGGTTCAGCACAGTGCCTTTGGCTTGTGCTTTGTAACCAACACCGACCAGCTGGAGCTTACGCTCGAAGCCTTGGCTTACGCCTTGGACCATGTTGTTAACCAGAGCACGGGTAGTACCGGCCATAGCGCGAGTTTGTTGATCGCCATTGCGAGCAGCGAAACGCAGCTCACCAGCTTCTTCAACTACTTCTACGGACGAGTGAACGTTCAGTTCGAGAGTGCCCTTGGCACCCTTCACCGAAAGCTGTTGGCCGGCGAATTTGACTTCGACACCAGCTGGCAGCTTAACGGGGTTCTTAGCGACGCGAGACATGCTTATCCCCCCTTAGAACACTGTGCAGAGAACTTCGCCGCCGACACCGGCAGCGCGCGCAGCACGATCAGTCATCACACCTTTGTTGGTGGAGACGATAGACACGCCCAGACCGCCACGTACTTTCGGCAGATCTTCGACGGACTTGTACTGACGCAGGCCTGGACGACTTACGCGCTTGACTTCTTCGATAACCGGACGGCCTTCGAAGTATTTCAGCTCGATGGAAAGCGATGGTTTTACTTCGCTGCTGACTTGGTAGCCAGCGATGTAACCTTCGTCTTTCAGAACTTTGGCGACCGCAACCTTCAGAGTCGACGAAGGCATGCTTACGACGGACTTTTCAGCCATCTGGGCATTACGGATGCGAGTTAGCATGTCCGCTAACGGGTCCTGCATACTCATGGGCTAGACGCTCCTGATACAAGAAAAATTAGCCTCTCGGCTACTACAGTCGCCTGAGCGGCCAGGTCAAAAAACCCGGGCTCAGGAGAGCCGGTCATTCTAGACAGATCCCAGAAACGAAACAAGCCCCAGAAGGGGCTTGTTTCGTTGCAAAGTCACCGGTGGTCGGAAGATTGCTCCTCCGCCACCTGGACGCTGCCGGTACGTCTTACCAGCTGGCTTTAACCAGACCTGGAACGTCACCGCGCATTGCTGCTTCACGCAGCTTGTTACGGCCGAGGCCGAACTTGCGGTAAACGCCGTGTGGACGACCGGTGATGCGGCAACGGTTACGCAGGCGCGAAGCGCTGGCGTCACGCGGTTGCTTCTGCAGAGCTACGACGGCGGCAAAACGCTCTTCTGGAGTTGCTTCCAGGTTCACGATGGTCGCTTTCAGCTCGGCACGCTTCTTGGCGTACTTGGCAACAGTGAGCTGACGCTTCAGCTCACGGTTTTTCATGCTCTTCTTGGCCATTTTCCTACTCCAATCAGTTGCGGAACGGGAATTTGAAAGCACGCAGCAGAGCGCGGCCTTCGTCATCGTTCTTAGCAGTGGTGGTCAGGGTAATGTCCAGACCGCGCAGAGCATCGATCTTGTCGTAGTCGATTTCCGGGAAAATGATCTGCTCTTTGACACCCATGCTGTAGTTGCCACGACCATCGAAGGACTTGGCATTCAGGCCGCGGAAGTCGCGAACCCGAGGCAGGGAGATCGCCAGCAGGCGGTCCAGGAATTCGTACATACGATCACGGCGCAGAGTAACTTTAACGCCGATCGGCCAGCCCTCACGGACTTTGAAGCCCGCGATGGATTTCCGAGCGAAAGTCACAACGGCTTTTTGACCGGTGATCTTTTCCAGGTCAGCAACAGCGTGTTCGATGACTTTTTTGTCGCCGACAGCTTCGCCCAGACCCATGTTCAGGGTGATCTTGGTAACGCGCGGAACTTCCATCACGTTCGCCAGCTTAAGTTCTTCCTTAAGCTTCGGAGCAATTTCCTTCCGGTAAATCTCTTTCAGTCGTGCCATGGTCTTCTACCTAGCAGTGTTCAAGCATCAACCGCTTTTTGGGTCGACTTGAAGACACGAATTTTCTTGCCGTCTTCTACTTTGAAACCAACGCGGTCAGCCTTGTTGGTTTCGCCGTTGAAAATGGCGACGTTGGAAGCGTGCAGTGGCGCTTCTTTCTCGACGATACCGCCTTGTACGCCCGACATCGGGTTAGGCTTGGTATGACGCTTCACCAGGTTGATCCCACCAACGACCAGACGGTCGTCAGCGAGAACCTTGAGCACCTTACCGCGCTTACCTTTGTCTTTGCCGGCGATCACGATGATCTCGTCGTCACGACGAATCTTTTGCATGTCGGATCTCCTTACAGCACTTCTGGGGCGAGCGAGACGATCTTCATGAACTTCTCGGTACGAAGTTCACGGGTCACTGGCCCAAAGATACGGGTGCCGATCGGCTCTTGCTTGTTGTTCAACAGAACAGCAGCGTTGCCATCAAAGCGGATGATGGAGCCGTCAGCACGACGGACACCGTGGCGAGTGCGGACTACAACAGCAGTCATCACTTGGCCTTTCTTCACTTTACCGCGCGGAATTGCTTCCTTGACGGTTACCTTGATGATGTCACCGATACCGGCGTAACGGCGGTGGGAACCGCCGAGCACCTTGATGCACATGACGCGACGAGCGCCGCTGTTATCGGCCACATCGAGCATGGATTGAGTCTGAATCATAAAATTTCTCCGACCCTTAGCCCTTAGACTTCAACAGCGCGTTCGAGAACTTCAACCAGTGCCCAGGACTTGGTCTTGGCCAGCGGACGGGTCTCACGGATGGAGACCTTGTCGCCGATATGGCACTGATTGGTTTCGTCGTGCGCGTGCAGCTTAGTCGAACGCTTAACGTATTTACCGTAGATCGGGTGCTTTACGCGACGCTCGATCAGTACGGTGATGGTTTTGTCCATCTTGTCGCTGACGACACGGCCAGTCAGCGTACGGACAGTTTTTTCAACTTCAGCCATGATTACTTACCTGCCTGCTGGTTGAGCACAGTTTTCACGCGAGCGATGTCACGCTTAACTTGCGAGAGCAGGTGCGACTGCCCCAACTGGCCAGTTGCTTTCTGCATACGCAGATTGAACTGGTCGCGCAGCAAGCCGAGCAGTTGCTCGTTCAGTTGCTGTGCGGATTTTTCACGAAGTTCATTCGCTTTCATCACATCACCGTCCGCTTAACAAAGGAGGTGGCGAGAGGCAGCTTTGCAGCAGCCAGGGCGAAAGCTTCGCGCGCCAGCTCTTCAGAAACACCCTCGATCTCGTACAGGACTTTACCTGGCTGGATCTGGGCAACCCAGTACTCCACGGAACCCTTACCTTTACCCATCCGCACTTCGAGAGGCTTCTTGGAGATCGGCTTGTCCGGGAATACACGGATCCAGATCTTACCGCCACGCTTCACGTGACGGGTCAGGGCACGACGTGCCGATTCGATCTGGCGAGCGGTGAGACGACCGCGAGCAACAGCTTTTAGAGCAAACTCGCCGAAGCTAACTTTGCTACCGCGCAGTGCCAGACCACGGTTGTGGCCAGTCATCTGCTTGCGGAATTTTGTACGCTTTGGTTGCAACATTTGGCGTACCCCTTACTTAGCAGCTTTTTTACGAGGCGCTGGTGCTTGTGGTTTCAGTTCTTCTTGGCGACCACCAATAACTTCGCCTTTGAAAATCCAAACCTTCACACCGATCACACCGTAAGTGGTGTGAGCTTCGTAAGTGGCATAGTCAATGTCAGCACGCAGGGTGTGCAGTGGCACACGACCTTCGCGATACCATTCAGTACGTGCGATTTCAGCACCGCCGAGACGACCGCTCACTTGGATCTTGATGCCTTTGGCACCAATGCGCATGGCGTTCTGTACGGCGCGCTTCATGGCGCGACGGAACATCACACGACGCTCCAGCTGCTGAGCTACGCTCTGAGCTACCAGCATACCGTCGAGTTCCGGCTTGCGGATCTCTTCGATATTGATGTGCACAGGCACACCCATTTGCTTGGTCAGGTCCTGACGCAGTTTTTCAACATCTTCACCTTTCTTCCCGATAACGATACCTGGACGAGCGGTGTGGATGGTGATGCGTGCAGTTTGAGCCGGACGATGGATATCGATACGGCTAACGGACGCGCTTTTTAGTTTGTCTTGGAGGTACTCACGCACATTCAGATCTGCGAGCAAATAGTCCGCATAAGTCCGACCGTCTGCGTACCAGACGGAGGTGTGCTCCTTGACGATTCCCAGGCGAATGCCAGTGGGATGTACTTTCTGACCCATCTGATCGACTCCGTTACTTGTCCGCAACCTTGACAGTGATATGGCAAGACCGCTTGACGATGCGATCAGCACGGCCTTTGGCACGTGGCATGATACGCTTCAGCGAACGCCCTTCGTTGACGAAAACGGTGGAGACCTTCAGGTCATCAACGTCTGCGCCTTCGTTATGCTCGGCGTTGGCTACGGCCGACTCGAGGACTTTCTTCATGATTTCAGCGGCTTTTTTGCTGCTGAAAGCCAACAGGTTGAGCGCTTCGCCCACCTTCTTCCCGCGGATCTGGTCGGCGACCAAGCGGGCTTTCTGGGCGGAGATTCGAGCGCCCGACAACTTAGCGGCTACTTCCATTTCCTTACCCCTTAACGCTTGGCTTTCTTGTCAGCCACGTGCCCACGATAAGTGCGGGTACCGGCAAACTCGCCCAGTTTATGGCCGACCATGTCTTCGTTCACGAGAACTGGGACGTGTTGACGACCGTTGTGTACCGCGATGGTCAGACCGACCATTTGTGGCAGGATGATCGAACGACGCGACCAGGTTTTAACTGGTTTGCGATCGTTCTTTTCCGCCGCCACTTCGATCTTCTTCAGTAGGTGAAGATCGATAAAAGGACCTTTTTTCAGAGAACGTGGCACTGTCGTATCCCTCTATTTACTTGCGACGACGGACGATCATGTTGTCGGTACGCTTATTACCACGAGTCTTAGCACCCTTGGTTGGGAAGCCCCATGGCGATACCGGATGACGACCACCGGAGGTACGACCTTCACCACCACCATGTGGGTGGTCAACCGGGTTCATGGCAACACCACGAACGGTTGGGCGAACGCCACGCCAGCGTTTGGCACCGGCTTTACCCAGCGAACGCAGGCTGTGCTCGGAGTTCGAGACTTCGCCCAGGGTCGCACGGCATTCAGCCAGGACTTTACGCATTTCACCGGAGCGCAGACGCAGGGTCACATAGACACCTTCGCGAGCGATCAGCTGAGCCGAAGCACCAGCGGAACGTGCGATCTGAGCACCTTTACCCGGCTTCAGTTCGATGCCGTGGATGGTGCTACCCACTGGAATGTTGCGCAGTTGCAGGGAGTTGCCTGGCTTGATTGGAGCCAGAGCGCCTGCGATCAGCTGGTCGCCAGCAGCAACGCCTTTAGGGGCGATGATGTAGCGGCGCTCGCCGTCTGCGTAGCACAGCAGTGCGATGTGAGCAGTACGGTTTGGATCGTATTCGATACGCTCGACAGTGGCGACGATGCCATCTTTGTCGTTGCGACGGAAGTCGACCATACGGTAATGCTGCTTGTGACCACCACCTACGTGACGCGTAGTGATGCGGCCATTGTTGTTACGACCACCAGACTTCGACTTCTTCTCGAGCAGCGGTGCGTGAGGAGCGCCTTTATGCAGCTCCTTGTTGACCACCTTGACCACGAAACGGCGGCCAGCGGAAGTCGGTTTGCATTTAACGATTGCCATGATGCACCCCTTCCTTACTCAGCACTGCTGCTGAAATCGAGATCTTGGCCTGGCTGAAGGGAGACGATCGCCTTCTTCCAGTCATTACGCTTGCCCAGACCACGTGCGGTACGCTTGGTTTTACCCAGAACGTTAACAGTCGACACGTTTTCGACTTTTACGCCGAACAGGCCTTCGACAGCTTTCTTGATTTCCAGCTTGGTTGCATCAGTAGCAACCTTGAATACGAACTGGCCTTTTTTCTCAGCCAGAACGGTAGCCTTCTCGGAAACGTGCGGGCCAAGGAGGACTTTAAATACGCGTTCCTGGTTCATCCCAGCAGCTCCTCGAATTTCTTCACGGCCGACACAGTGATCAACACTTTGTCGTATGCGATCAGACTGACCGGATCGGAACCCTGTACGTCACGTACGTCGACGTGCGGCAGGTTACGAGCAGCCAGGTACAGATTCTGATCAACAGCGTCAGAAACGATCAGTACGTCGCTCAGACCCATGCCGTTCAGCTTGTTCAGCAGGTCTTTGGTTTTCGGTGCTTCAACAGCGAAGTCCTGAACCACGACCAGACGGTCGGTACGCACCAGCTCAGCGAGGATGGAGCGCAGAGCTGCGCGGTACATCTTCTTGTTGAGCTTTTGCGAGTGGTCTTGAGGACGAGCTGCGAAAGTGGTACCGCCGCCACGCCAGATTGGGCTACGGATAGTACCGGCACGAGCGCGACCAGTACCTTTCTGACGCCATGGGCGCTTACCGCCACCAGCGACGTCGGAACGGGTTTTCTGCTGCTTGGTGCCCTGACGGCCGCCGGCCATGTAGGCCACGACTGCTTGGTGAACCAGCGTCTCGTTGAATTCGCCACCGAAAGTCAGTTCGGAAACTTCGATCGCTTGAGCGTCATTTACATTAAGTTGCATGTCAGCTTCCCCTTAACCGCGAGCCTTGGCAGCCGGACGCACAACCACGTTACCGCCAGTAGCGCCTGGAACGGCACCCTTGACCAGCAACAGATTGCGTTCAGCGTCGACGCGCACTACTTCCAGGGACTGAACGGTCACGCGCTCGGCGCCCATATGACCGGACATTTTCTTGCCCTTGAATACACGACCAGGAGTCTGGCACTGGCCGATAGAGCCCGGGACGCGGTGGGAAACGGAGTTACCGTGGGTGTTATCTTGACCACGGAAATTCCAGCGCTTGATAGTACCGGCGAAGCCTTTACCTTTGGACTGACCGGTAACGTCTACCAGCTGACCTGCAGCGAAGATTTCAGCGTTGATCGAGTCGCCAGCCTTGAACTCGCCTTCTTCAAGACGGAATTCCTGGACCAGACGACCAGCGGCAACGTTCGCCTTAGCGAAGTGACCTGCTTGAGCAGCAGTCACGCGCGAAGCACGACGCTCACCTACAGTGACTTGCACTGCACGGTAGCCATCGGTTTCTTCAGTTTTGAACTGGGTGACACGATTCGGCTCGATCTCAATGACCGTGACCGGAATGGAGACACCTTCTTCGGTGAAAATACGGGTCATACCCGCTTTACGACCGACTACACCAATAGTCATGTTGTAAACCTCATGAGTGTACGGGGCTTTCACCCGCTATGGCCGCCCATTTCAGAGCGTTACACGACTAAGACCAGGTCTTAGCCGAGGCTGATCTGCACTTCCACACCTGCTGCAAGATCAAGCTTCATCAGCGCATCAACGGTTTTATCCGTTGGCTGGACGATGTCCAGAACGCGCTTATGAGTACGGATCTCGTACTGGTCACGCGCGTCTTTGTTGACGTGCGGGGAGACCAGAACGGTGAACCGCTCTTTGCGAGTAGGCAGTGGAATTGGACCACGCACTTGAGCACCAGTACGTTTCGCGGTTTCCACGATTTCCTGGGTGGATTGGTCGATCAGGCGATGGTCAAAAGCCTTCAACCTGATACGGATTTGCTGATTTTGCATTGGATTTCAGACTCCAGGCTGCTATTCCCACCGGGCGCACTACGCCCGTTAAAAGGAGGCGTGATTCTATAGACGCCCCTATTGGGTGTCAACCCAATAAAAAAAGCCCCCGCTGAGCGGGGGCTTTTTCAACCTATCGAGTATTACTCGATGATTTTGGCTACGACGCCAGCGCCGACGGTACGACCGCCTTCACGGATAGCGAAACGCAGACCATCTTCCATTGCGATGGTTTTGATCAGAGTGACAGTCATCTGGATGTTGTCACCTGGCATTACCATTTCAACGCCTTCTGGCAGCTCGCAGTTACCAGTCACGTCAGTAGTACGGAAGTAGAACTGTGGACGGTAGCCTTTGAAGAACGGAGTGTGACGGCCGCCTTCTTCCTTGCTCAGAACGTAAACTTCTGCGGTGAACTTGGTGTGCGGCTTAACCGAACCTGGCTTGACCAGAACCTGACCACGCTCAACGTCGTCACGCTTGGTGCCACGCAGCAGAACGCCGCAGTTCTCGCCAGCACGGCCTTCGTCCAGCAGCTTACGGAACATCTCAACACCGGTGCAGGTGGTGGTGGAGGTGTCACGCAGACCAACGATTTCCAGAGCGTCTTGAACGCGGACGATACCACGCTCGATACGACCGGTAACAACGGTACCACGACCCGAGATCGAGAATACGTCTTCGATTGGCATCAGGAACGGCTTGTCGATAGCACGCTCTGGCTCTGGGATGTAGCTGTCCAGAGTTTCAACCAGACGCTTGACAGCGGTGGTGCCCATTTCGTTGTCGTCTTTGCCTTCCAGCGCCATACGAGCCGAACCGATGATGATCGGGGTGTCGTCGCCTGGGAAGTCGTAGGTGGACAGCAGGTCGCGAACTTCCATCTCGACCAGTTCCAGCAGCTCAGCGTCGTCTACCAGGTCAGCCTTGTTCAGGAAGACCACGATGTACGGAACGCCAACCTGACGGGACAGCAGGATGTGCTCACGGGTTTGCGGCATCGGACCATCGGCGGCCGAGCAAACCAGGATCGCGCCGTCCATCTGGGCAGCACCGGTGATCATGTTCTTCACGTAGTCAGCGTGACCTGGGCAGTCAACGTGAGCGTAGTGACGAATGTTCGAGTTGTACTCGACGTGCGCGGTGTTGATGGTGATACCACGAGCTTTTTCTTCTGGAGCCGAGTCGATTTTGTCGAACTCAACAACGGCCGAACCGAAAACTTCGGAGCAGACGCGAGTCAGAGCTGCGGTCAGAGTGGTTTTACCGTGGTCAACGTGACCGATGGTGCCAACGTTGACGTGCGGAAGGGAACGATCAAATTTTTCTTTAGCCACGACAGTGAACCTCTTGCCTAAAGGGCTGGATTAGCCTTGTTTTTTAACGAGTGCTTCGACGATATTCGACGGAGCTTCGGCGTATTTGGAGAATTCCATGGAGTAGCTCGCGCGACCCTGAGACATGGAACGAACGTCGGTCGCATAACCGAACATCTCTCCGAGCGGAACTTCAGCACGGACAACCTTGCCGGACACCGAATCTTCCATACCCTGGATCAGACCACGACGACGGTTCAGGTCACCCATCACGTCACCCATGTAGTCCTCAGGGGTCACAACTTCTACCTTCATGATCGGCTCAAGCACTTTACCGCCACCCTTCTGGGCCAGCTGCTTGGTCGCCATGGAGGCCGCCACCTTGAACGCCATCTCGTTGGAGTCGACGTCGTGGTAGGAACCATCAAACACGGTTGCCTTCAGGCCGATCAGCGGATAGCCGGCAACGATGCCGTTCTTCATCTGCTCTTCGATACCCTTCTGGATCGCCGGGATGTATTCCTTAGGAACCACACCGCCTACAACTTCGTTGTGGAATTCCAGACCTTCGGTGATGTTGCCTTGCGCGTCCACTGTTGGCTGCGAGAAGCGAATCCAGCAGTGACCGAACTGACCACGACCACCGGACTGACGAACGAATTTACCTTCGATCTCGACATTGTCCTTGGTGATCTGCTCACGGTAGGAAACCTGTGGCTTACCGATGTTGGCTTCGACGTTGAACTCGCGCTTCATACGGTCAACGAGGATGTCCAGGTGAAGCTCACCCATACCGGAGATGATGGTCTGGCCGGTTTCTTCGTCGGTCTTGACGCGGAACGATGGGTCTTCCTGAGCCAGCTTGCCCAGTGCGATACCCATTTTTTCCTGGTCCTGCTTGGTCTTCGGCTCAACAGCTACCGAGATCACAGGCTCTGGGAAGTCCATACGCTCAAGGATGATCGGCTTGTCGGCGTTGCACAGGGTGTCACCAGTGGTGACGTCCTTCATGCCGATCAGAGCAGCGATATCGCCTGCCAGTACTTCTTTGATCTCTTCACGCTGGTTGGCGTGCATCTGCACCATACGACCAACGCGCTCTTTCTTGCCCTTGACCGAGTTGATCACGGAGTCGCCAGACTGCAGCATACCCGAGTAAACGCGGACGAAAGTCAGAGTACCAACGAACGGGTCGGTGGCAATCTTGAACGCCAGAGCCGAGAACGGCTCAGCGTCGTCAGCATGACGCTCGTCATACTGCTCAGGCTTCAGCTCATCCTTCGGAATCTCGATCAGGTCAGGGTGGATACCCTTGATCGCAGGAATCTCGGTAGGAGCAGGCAGGAAGTCGATGACAGCATCGAGAACCAGAGGAACGCCCTTGTTCTTGAAGGAAGAACCGCAGACAGCCGGAACGATCTCGCTGGCCAGGGTGCGCGCGCGCAGACCGGCTTTGATTTCTTCGACGGTCAGCTCACCTTCTTCAAGGTACTTGTTCATCAGCTCTTCGGTGGCTTCTGCAGCGGCTTCGACCATGTTGGCGCGCCACTCTTCAGCCAGGTCCAGCATATCGGCAGGAATCTCTTCCTCACGATAAGTGGTGCCCTTGTCGTCTTCGTTCCAGTAGATCGCCTTCATCTTGATCAGGTCGACCTGACCCTGGAAGTTGTCTTCCGAGCCGATAGCCAGCTGAACCGGAACCGGGGTGTGACCCAGACGGTTTTTGATCTGACCTACAACGCGCAGGAAGTTGGCACCAGCACGGTCCATCTTGTTCACGTAAACAACACGTGGAACGCCGTACTTGTTAGCCTGACGCCATACGGTTTCGGACTGCGGCTCAACGCCGGAAGTACCGCAGAACACAACGACCGCGCCGTCGAGTACACGCAGCGAACGCTCTACTTCAATAGTGAAGTCAACGTGGCCTGGGGTATCGATGACGTTTACGCGGTATTTGCCGTACTGGCCACGGGAACCTTCCCAGAAAGTGGTTACAGCAGCGGAGGTAATGGTAATACCCCGCTCCTGCTCCTGCACCATCCAGTCGGTGGTCGCGGCGCCGTCGTGCACCTCGCCCATTTTGTGGCTCAGACCTGTGTAGAACAGGATCCGCTCGGTAGTGGTAGTTTTGCCCGCGTCAACGTGCGCGCAAATACCAATGTTACGGTAGCGGTTAATTGGTGTGGTACGAGCCATAGAGCCCTCGCAAAAATAGTGATGCCTGAATTAGAAGCGGTAGTGCGAGAACGCTTTGTTGGCTTCAGCCATACGGTGCACGTCTTCACGCTTCTTGACTGCAGCACCTTTGCCTTCAGCGGCATCCAGCAGCTCGCCAGCCAGGCGCAGAGCCATAGACTTCTCGCCACGCTTACGGGCGTAGTCTACCAACCAGCGCATTGCCAGGGCGTTACGACGGGATGGACGAACTTCTACAGGAACCTGGTAGGTAGCACCGCCAACACGGCGCGACTTAACTTCGACCAGCGGAGCGATGGCGTCGAGAGCTTTCTCGAAGATTTCCAGGGGATCGCTGTTCTTGCGTTCTTTAACCTTGTCCAGTGCACCGTAAACGATACGCTCGGCAACGGCTTTCTTGCCGCTTTCCATTACGTGGTTCATGAACTTGGCGAGGATCTGGCTTCCGTATTTTGGATCGTCCAGAATCTCACGCTTGGCTGCTACACGACGTCTTGGCATTGATAAGCCCTCAAACGGTCTTCAGGTTAGCCCGGGACAGGTGCCCCCAAGGGGTGCGTGCCCGACCTTACTCTTATCGACTCAATAAAATGAATTGCTGCAAACTGCTACAAACGACCGATTACTTCGGACGCTTGGTACCGTACTTCGAACGGCCTTGGTTACGACCTTTAACACCGGAAGTATCCAGGGAACCGCGAACGGTGTGGTAACGAACACCTGGCAAGTCTTTTACACGGCCGCCACGGATCAGTACGACGCTGTGCTCTTGCAGGTTGTGGCCTTCACCACCGATGTACGAGGAAACCTCGAAACCGTTGGTCAGACGCACACGGCATACTTTACGCAGTGCCGAGTTAGGTTTTTTCGGCGTAGTGGTGTACACACGGGTGCACACGCCACGACGTTGCGGGCAGTTCTGCAGCGCAGGAACGTCGGATTTCTCGACGATACGCTTACGCGGCTGACGTACCAGCTGGTTGATAGTTGCCATCTACTAGCTCCACTGTTGTCTTGCGACGCTATTGTCTTGCAAGAAAAGCAAAAATTGGCAGGACGAAGTCCCACCAAATTTAGGGGTACAAGAGTCTAAAGAGGATCTTGCGCCCAGTCAAGACAAGGCCCCAGCCTCCCCCCTCCAGTCATCGGCAACAATTTATGTTGCCAATGACCAGATCGGGTCAGCCAGGGCCCTGTCCTACTTTCAGTTACCGCTGGAATTCAGCGCTTCGGTCAGTGCGGCTTCCACCTCACTGGCACTTACGCGCAGCGGTTTGTCGGCATCACGGCGACGCTTACGCTCGCTGTGGTAGGCCAGACCGGTACCGGCCGGGATCAGACGACCCACGACCACGTTTTCTTTCAGGCCGCGCAGGTAGTCGCGCTTGCCAGTTACCGCCGCTTCGGTCAGAACACGGGTGGTCTCCTGGAAGGAGGCCGCCGAGATGAACGACTCGGTGGACAGCGAGGCCTTGGTGATACCCAGCAGTACGCGCGAGAACTTGGAGATGAACTTATCTTCAGTCGCCAGACGCTCGTTCTCTACCAGTACCTGGGTCAGTTCCATCTGGTCGCCCTTGATGAAGCTGGAGTCACCCGACTCGGTGATCTCAACTTTACGCAGCATCTGACGCAGGATGGTCTCGATGTGCTTATCGTTGATCTTCACGCCTTGCAGACGGTAAACGTCCTGAATCTCGTTGACGATGTACTTGGCCAGCGCGCTCACACCCAGCAGACGCAGGATGTCGTGCGGATCGCTAGGACCGTCGGAGATAACTTCGCCGCGGTTCACTTGTTCGCCTTCGAAGACGTTCAGGTGACGCCACTTCGGAATCAGCTCTTCGTACGGATCGCTACCATCGTTCGGGGTAATGACCAGACGGCGCTTGCCCTTGGTCTCTTTACCGAAGGCGATGGTGCCGCTGACTTCAGCCAGAATCGACGCTTCTTTCGGACGGCGCGCTTCGAACAGGTCAGCAACGCGCGGCAGACCACCGGTGATGTCACGGGTTTTCGACGTTTCTTGCGGAATACGCGCAATAACGTCACCAACGCCGATCTGAGCACCGTCAGCCACACCAACCAGAGCGTTCGCCGGCAGGAAGTACTGAGCCGGTACGTCGGTACCTGGCAGCAGCAAGTCTTTGCCATTGGCGTCGACCATCTTGATTGCAGGACGGATTTCCTTACCTGCAGCCGGACGGTCTTTGACGTCCAGAACTTCAATGTTGGTCAAACCAGTCAATTCGTCAGTCTGACGCTTGATGGTGATGCCTTCTTCCATGCCCACGAAGGTCACGGTACCTTTCATTTCGGTAACGATCGGGTGGGTGTGCGGGTCCCACTTGGCGACGATTGCGCCAGCGTCGACCTTGTCGCCTTCCTTCACCGAAATTACCGCACCGTAAGGCAGCTTGTAGCGCTCACGCTCACGACCGAATTCGTCGGCAATCGCCAACTCACCGGAACGCGATACGGCAACCAGGTTACCGTCAGCACGCTCAACCTGCTTCAGGTTGTGCAGACGCACCATACCGCCGTTCTTCACCTGGACGCTGTCGGCAGCCGAGGTACGGCTTGCAGCACCACCGATGTGGAACGTACGCATGGTCAGCTGAGTACCCGGCTCACCGATCGACTGAGCAGCGATAACGCCGACAGCTTCACCGATGTTCACCTGGTGACCGCGAGCCAGGTCACGGCCGTAGCACTTGGCGCAGATGCCGTAGCGAGTTTCGCAGCTGATCGGCGAACGCACGATCACTTCGTCGATGCTGTTCAGCTCGATGAACTCAACCCACTTCTCGTCGACCAGGGTACCGGCCGGAACGATGACATCGTCGGTGCCTGGCTTGAACACGTCACGGGCGATAACACGACCCAGTACACGCTCACCCAGCGGCTCTACTACATCACCGCCTTCAATGTGCGGCGTCATCAGCAGGCCTTGCTCGGTGCCACAGTCGATCTCGGTAACAACCAGATCCTGGGCAACGTCTACCAGACGACGGGTCAGGTAACCGGAGTTCGCGGTTTTCAACGCGGTATCCGCCAGACCTTTACGAGCACCGTGAGTCGAGATGAAGTACTGAAGTACGCTCAGACCTTCACGGAAGTTCGCGGTGATCGGCGTCTCGATGATCGAGCCGTCCGGCTTGGCCATCAGACCACGCATACCGGCCAGCTGACGAATCTGAGCTGCCGAACCCCGGGCACCGGAGTCAGCCATCATGTACATCGAGTTGAAGGACTCTTGCTCGACTTCGTCGCCATGACGGTCGATGACTTTCTCTTTCGAGAGGTTGGCCATCATCGCCTTGGAAACTTCGTCGTTCGCCTTGGACCACAAGTCGATTACTTTGTTGTACTTCTCGCCCTGGGTTACCAGGCCGGAGGCGTACTGGCTCTCGATCTCTTTCACTTCGTCGGTAGCGGTACCGATGATGCGGGCTTTCTCGTCCGGGATAACGAAGTCGTTAACGCCGATGGAGACGCCGGAGATGGTCGAGTAGGCAAAACCGGTGTACATCAGCTGGTCAGCGAAGATCACGGTCTCTTTCAAACCAACCACGCGGTAGCACTGGTTGATCAGTTTGGAGATCGCCTTTTTCTTCATTGGCTGGTTGACCACGTCGTACGACAGACCTGGTGGTACAACCTGGAACAGCAGTGCACGGCCGACAGTGGTGTCGACAATACGGGTGTTCTTGACGCTGCCGCCATCACGATCATTAACGGTTTCGTTGATACGAACCTTGATCTTGGCGTGCAGGGCAGCTTCGCCGGCGCGGAATACGCGGTCGACTTCCTGCAGGTCAGCAAATACGCGACCTTCGCCCTTGGCATTGATGGCTTCACGGGTCATGTAGTACAGACCCAATACAACGTCCTGCGACGGAACGATGATTGGCTCACCGTTAGCTGGCGACAGAATGTTGTTGGTCGACATCATCAGCGCGCGCGCTTCGAGCTGGGCTTCCAGCGTCAGCGGCACGTGAACGGCCATTTGGTCACCGTCGAAGTCGGCGTTGTACGCAGCACAGACCAGCGGGTGCAGCTGAATAGCTTTACCTTCGATCAGTACCGGTTCAAAGGCCTGGATACCCAGACGGTGAAGGGTCGGTGCACGGTTGAGCAGTACGGGGTGTTCGCGAATCACTTCAGCGAGAACGTCCCACACCTCTGGCAGCTCGCGCTCGACCATCTTCTTGGCAGCTTTGATGGTGGTCGCCAGACCACGCATTTCCAGCTTGCCGAAAATGAACGGTTTGAACAGCTCCAGAGCCATCTTCTTCGGCAGACCGCACTGATGCAGACGCAGGGTCGGACCTACGGTAATTACCGAACGGCCAGAGTAGTCAACACGCTTACCGAGCAAGTTCTGACGGAAACGACCTTGCTTACCCTTGATCATGTCGGCCAGGGACTTCAGAGGACGCTTGTTCGAACCGGTGATGGCACGGCCGCGACGGCCGTTATCCAGCAAGGCATCGACAGCTTCCTGCAGCATGCGCTTTTCGTTGCGCACGATGATGTCCGGCGCGGACAGGTCGAGCAGGCGCTTCAGACGGTTGTTACGGTTGATCACCCGACGATACAGATCGTTCAGGTCAGAAGTCGCGAAGCGACCGCCATCAAGCGGAACCAATGGACGCAGGTCTGGCGGCAGAACCGGCAGAACGGTCAGGACCATCCACTCAGGCAGGTTGCCCGAGCCCTGGAAGGCTTCCATCAGTTTCAGACGCTTGGACAGCTTCTTGATCTTGGTTTCCGAGTTGGTCTGCGGAATCTCTTCGCGCAGGCGGCCGATCTCGTGCTCCAGGTCGATAGCGTGCAGCAGCTCGCGGACAGCCTCGGCACCCATGCGGGCGTCGAAGTCATCACCGAACTCTTCCAGCGCTTCGAAATACTGCTCGTCGTTGAGCAGTTGACCTTTTTCCAGCGTGGTCATGCCCGGATCGATAACGACATAGCTCTCGAAGTAGAGAACGCGCTCGATATCACGCAGGGTCATGTCCATCAGCAGGCCGATACGGGACGGCAGCGATTTCAGGAACCAGATGTGAGCAACTGGAGAGGCCAGTTCGATGTGCGCCATGCGCTCACGACGAACCTTGGCCAGGGCGACTTCAACGCCGCACTTCTCACAGATGACGCCACGGTGTTTCAGGCGCTTGTACTTACCGCACAGGCACTCGTAGTCCTTGACTGGGCCAAAGATCTTGGCGCAGAACAGGCCGTCACGCTCAGGCTTGAACGTACGGTAGTTGATGGTTTCCGGCTTTTTAACTTCACCGAACGACCACGAACGGATCATCTCAGGCGAGGCCAATCCGATACGGATGGCGTCGAACTCTTCGACTTGACCCTGGTTTTTCAGCAAATTCAGTAGGTCTTTCAAGGCCTTTCCTCCTGGCGGAGCAGGGAGTGGGCTTTTCAGCCACACTCCCGATTCGCGTCACGTGTTATTCGGTTTCCAGATCGATATCGATACCGAGCGAACGGATCTCTTTGATCAACACGTTGAAGGACTCGGGCATGCCCGGCTCCATACGGTGATCGCCGTCCACGATGTTTTTGTACATCTTGGTCCGACCGTTCACGTCGTCCGACTTCACTGTGAGCATTTCTTGCAGGGTGTATGCCGCGCCGTATGCTTCCAGCGCCCACACTTCCATCTCCCCGAAACGCTGACCACCGAACTGCGCCTTACCACCCAGCGGCTGCTGGGTAACCAGGCTATAAGAACCAGTGGAACGCGCGTGCATCTTGTCGTCCACCAAGTGGTTCAGCTTGAGCATGTACATGTAACCAACGGTCACTGGACGCTCGAACTTGTTACCGGTACGGCCGTCGAACAGCTGCATCTGACCGCTTTCTGGCATGTCTGCCAGTTTCAGCATGGCCTTGATCTCGCGCTCCTTGGCACCGTCGAAGACTGGAGTGGCCATTGGCACACCGCCTTTGAGGTTCTTCGCCAGATCCAGGATTTCCTGGTCGGAGAAGTCTTCCAGGCTTTCCTGACGACCACCGATCTCGTTGTAGATCTCGGTGAGGAACTTACGCAGTTCAATAACCTTGCGCTGCTCTTCTAGCATGCGGTTGATCTTCTCGCCCAGACCTTTAGCCGCCAGGCCAAGGTGGGTTTCGAGGATCTGACCAACGTTCATACGCGATGGTACACCCAGAGGGTTGAGTACCACGTCAACTGGCGTACCGTTGGCGTCGTGCGGCATGTCTTCGACCGGCATGATCACAGAGACCACACCTTTGTTACCGTGACGACCGGCCATCTTGTCGCCCGGCTGGATGCGACGACGGATTGCCAGGTAGACCTTGACGATCTTCAGTACGCCCGGTGCCAGGTCATCGCCCTGCTGCAGCTTGCGCTTCTTGTCTTCGAACTTGTCGTCGAGCAGACGGCGACGATCAACGATGTAGGCCTGAGCCTTCTCGAGTTGCTCGTTCAGCGCATCTTCGGCCATACGCAGTTTGAACCACTGGCCGTGCTCCAGACCGTCCAGTACTTCGTCGGTGATGACAGTGCCTTTCTTCAGGCCTGCACCACCGTCGACGACCTGGCCGTTCAGGGCAGAACGCAGACGCTCGAAGGTTGCGCCTTCAACGATACGGAACTCTTCGTTCAGGTCCTTGCGGATTTCGTCGAGCTGCATCTTCTCGATGGACAGCGCACGGCTATCGCGCTCAACGCCGTCACGGGTGAAGACCTGTACGTCAATGACAGTACCTTTGGTGCCAGTAGGCACGCGCAGGGAGGTGTCTTTAACGTCGCTGGCCTTCTCACCGAAGATTGCACGCAGCAGCTTCTCTTCTGGCGTCAGCTGGGTTTCGCCTTTTGGCGTGACCTTGCCAACCAGAATGTCGCCAGCGCCAACTTCAGCACCTACGTAAACGATACCGGCTTCGTCCAGCTTGTTCAGCGCAGCTTCACCGACGTTCGGGATGTCCGCGGTGATTTCCTCTGGGCCAAGCTTGGTGTCACGGGCCACACAGGTCAGTTCCTGAATGTGGATCGTGGTGAAGCGGTCTTCCTGAACCACACGCTCGGACAGGCAGATGGAGTCTTCGAAGTTGAAGCCGTTCCACGCCATGAACGCGATGCGCATGTTCTGACCCAGTGCCAGCTCACCCATATCGGTGGACGGACCGTCGGCCATGATGTCGCTACGCTGAACCACGTCACCTTTGCTCACTAGCGGACGCTGGTTGATGCAGGTGTTCTGGTTCGAACGGGTGTATTTGGTCAGGTTGTAGATGTCGACACCGGCTTCACCGGTCTCAACTTCGTCATCAGCAACGCGAACCACGATACGGCTGGCGTCGACAGAGTCGATCACGCCGCCACGACGAGCCACGACGCAAACGCCGGAGTCACGGGCAACGTTACGCTCCATGCCGGTACCAACCAGCGGCTTGTCAGCACGCAGAGTAGGTACAGCCTGACGCTGCATGTTCGAACCCATCAACGCACGGTTGGCGTCGTCGTGCTCGAGGAACGGAATCAGCGACGCAGCAACCGAAACTACCTGCTTCGGCGATACGTCCATCAAGGTGACGTCTTCCGGCGCCTTGACGGTGAATTCGTTCAGGTGACGAACGGCTACCAGCTCGTCGATCAGTTGCTTCTTCTCGTTCATCGCAGCCGAAGCCTGAGCGATAACGTGATCAGCTTCTTCAATCGCCGACAGGAACACGATGTCGTCGGTAACCACGCCCTCTTTCACTACGCGGTACGGGCTTTCCAGGAAGCCGTACTGGTTGGTGCGGGCATAGGCTGCCAGGGAGTTGATCAGACCGATGTTCGGACCTTCAGGGGTCTCGATCGGGCACACACGGCCGTAGTGGGTCGGGTGTACGTCACGGACTTCAAAGCCTGCGCGCTCACGGGTCAGACCACCAGGGCCGAGTGCGGAGACACGACGCTTGTGGGTAATTTCCGAGAGCGGGTTGTTCTGGTCCATGAACTGCGAGAGCTGGCTGGAGCCGAAGAACTCTTTCACCGCGGCCGCTACCGGCTTGGCGTTGATCAGGTCCTGAGGCATCAGGCCTTCGCTTTCGGCCATCGACAGACGCTCTTTGACCGCGCGCTCAACACGCACCAGGCCAACGCGGAACTGGTTCTCGGCCATCTCGCCAACACAACGGACGCGACGGTTACCCAAGTGGTCGATGTCGTCGACGATGCCTTTGCCGTTACGGATATCAACCAGGGTCTTGAGGACCTCGACGATATCTTCCTTGCTCAGCACGCCCGAACCTTCGATCTCGGTACGACCGATACGACGGTTGAACTTCATGCGGCCAACGGCCGACAGGTCGTAACGCTCGGCGCTGAAGAACAGGTTGTTGAACAGGGTCTCGGCAGCATCCTTGGTTGGCGGCTCGCCAGGACGCATCATGCGATAGATCTCGACCAGCGCTTCCAGTTGGTTGCTGGTGGAATCGATCTTCAGAGTATCGGAGATGAACGGACCGCAATCGATATCGTTGGTGTACAGGGTCTCGATACGGACAACCTGCGCCTTGGCGATCTTGATCAGCAGTTCGGTGTTCAGCTCGGTGTTGCACTCGGCCAGGATTTCGCCAGTCGCCGGGTGAACGATAGCCTTGGCAGTGGTACGGCCCAGGACGTATTCCATTGGAACGTCGAGCTGCTTCACGCCAGCTTTTTCCAGCTGGTTGATGTGACGAGCGGTAATACGACGACCCTGCTCGACAATCACCTTACCGGTTTCGTCATGGATGTCCATGACTGCAACTTCACCACGCAGGCGCTGAGGCACCAGCTCCAGGCTCAGTTTCTCGCCGGAGATGTGGAATACGTTGGTGGTGTAGAAAGCGTCCAGCACTTCTTCAGTGCTGTAGCCCAAAGCACGCAACAGTACCGAAGCAGGCAGCTTACGACGACGGTCGATACGGACGAATACACAGTCTTTCGGATCGAACTCGAAGTCCAGCCAGGAACCGCGGTAAGGAATGATACGTGCCGAGTACAGCAGCTTGCCCGAGCTGTGCGTCTTGCCACGGTCGTGGTCGAAGAACACACCTGGCGAACGGTGCAGCTGGGAAACGATTACACGCTCGGTACCGTTGATAACGAAGGTACCGTTTTCAGTCATCAGGGGGATTTCACCCATGTAGACTTCTTGCTCTTTGATGTCCTTGATCGCTTTGTTCGACGATTCTTTGTCGAAAATGATCAGGCGCACTTTTACCCGCAGCGGAACCGCGTAGGTCACGCCGCGCAGGACGCATTCTTTGACATCAAAAGCCGGTTCGCCCAGACGATAGCCAACGTACTCCAGGGCAGCATTGCCGGAGTAGCTGATGATCGGGAAAACCGATTTGAAGGCCGCATGCAGGCCCACGTCGCGGAACTGATCTTTGGTCGCTCCCGCTTGCAAGAATTCACGATACGAATCCAGCTGGATGGCCAGGAGGTAAGGCACATCCATGACGTCCGGCAACTTGCTAAAGTCCTTGCGGATACGTTTTTTCTCAGTGTATGAGTAAGCCATCAGCGTTCCCCAGCTTGGTCACCTGCTTGTTTGGCTTCTCCCGACGGGAGCAGCCAGAAAATCGTGCAAACCCCATGGTTTGCGCCACCCATTCGGTGGTTACCGCTCGTTATCGGGGCCGACCTGATCGACCACCAATAACGGAAAAAGGCCGGTGGCAAAAGCCACCAGCCGTCAGCCGTTTGCTTAACGCTCCGGCTGGAGTCGCAAAGTCGAGATTACTTCAGCTCGACAGTAGCGCCTGCTTCTTCCAGCTTCTTCTTCGCGTCTTCAGCGGCTTCTTTCGAAACGCCTTCAGCGATGACAGCAGGAGCGCCGTCAACTTTCTCTTTGGCTTCTTTCAGGCCCAGACCGGTGATTTCACGAACAGCCTTGATCACGTTGACTTTCTTCTCGCCAGCAGCGGCCAGAACAACGTTGAACTCGGTTTGCTCTTCAACAACGGCAGCGGCAGCAGCTGGGCCAGCAGCGGCAACAGCAGCGGTAACACCGAAGGTTTCTTCCATCGCTTTGATCAGCTCAACAACTTCCAGAACGGTTTTCTGGCCGATTGCTTCGATGATTTGTTCGTTAGTCAGAGACATGACTTGAATCCTGTATTGGGGTGACAGCTTATGCAGCCATCAAATTAAACATGTGATTTAGAAAGCGCTTTCTGTGCCTTAGGCAGCAGTAGCTTCTTTCTGGTCGCGAATAGCTGCCAGAGTACGAGCCAGCTTGCTGGTAGCGCCCTGGATGACGCTCATCAGCTTCGCGATAGCCTCGTCGCGAGTTGGCAGGGTAGCCAACACGTCGATTTCGTTAGCGGCAATGAACTTGCCGTCAAACGCAGCTGCCTTGATCTCGAACTTGCTCTGACCCTTGGCGAACTCTTTGAACAGACGGGCAGCAGCGCCCGGGTGCTCGTTGGAGAAAGCGATCAGGGTCGGGCCAGTGAAGGCGTCGTTGAGGACACTGAATTCAGTGTCAGCAACAGCGCGCTTGAGCAGGGTGTTACGTACGACACGTACGTATACGCCAGCTTCACGAGCCTCTTTACGGAGTCCGGTCATTGCGCCTACAGTCACGCCACGGGCATCAGCCACAACAGCGGACAGAGCGACTTTGGCAGCCTCGTTGACTTCAGCGACGATGGCCTTCTTGTCTTCGAGTCTAATTGCCACGGGTAAAACTCCTGCTTGTTACCGTTTCATCTGGCCGAAGCCGGATGTCGTTTTGGTGTCTGATTCGGTAAGGAATCGGGAGCACCATCTGCGTAGGCTTAAGGTTTAAGGCTTGCGCCGCCTACGGTCTTGGATAGCCCCCGCCAGGCAGGGACCCCAATTTTTTCAAACTGGCGCGATCGCTCGCGCCGGTTTTGTCTTACGCGCTCAGCGAGCCCTGGTCGATGACCAGGCCTGGACCCATGGTGGTGCTCAGGGTAACGCGCTTGACGTAGATACCTTTCGAGGAAGCTGGCTTGATACGCTTCAGATCAGCGATCAGGGCTTCAACGTTTTCCTTCAGCTTGCCAGCTTCAAAGCCGACTTTGCCAACGGAGGTGTGGATGATGCCGTTTTTGTCGGTACGGTAGCGAACCTGACCAGCCTTGGCGTTTTTAACCGCGGTGGCTACGTCTGGAGTTACGGTGCCGACTTTCGGGTTAGGCATCAGGCCGCGTGGACCCAGAACCTGACCCAGCTGACCTACAACACGCATTGCGTCCGGGGAAGCAATAACGACGTCATAGTTCAGGTCGCCGCCTTTCATTTCGGCAGCCAGATCGTCCATACCTACACGGTCAGCGCCGGCAGCCAGAGCGGCCTCAGCAGCTGGACCCTGGGTGAAGACAGCTACACGTACAGTCTTGCCAGTGCCGTGTGGCAGCACAGTAGCGCTACGAACGACTTGGTCGGATTTACGTGGGTCAACGCCGAGGTTGACGGCAACGTCGAAGGATTCGCTGAACTTCACGGTGGACAGTTCGGCCAGCAGGTTTGCTGCTTCTTCGAAGTTGTAGACTTTGCCAGCTTCGAGCTTCGAAGCAATGGCCTTTTGGCGCTTGGTCAGCTTAGCCATTACACACCCTCCACGTTGAGGCCCATGCTGCGAGCAGAACCGGCGATAGTACGCACGGCTGCATCCAGGTCAGCGGCAGTCAGATCAGCACTTTTGGTTTTTGCGATCTCTTCCAGCTGAGCACGGGTCACAGTACCGACTTTAACGGTGTTCGGACGTGCAGAACCGCTGGTCAGGCCAGCTGCTTTCTTCAGCAGAACCGAAGCAGGGGTGCTTTTGGTTTCGAAGGTGAAGCTGCGGTCACTGTAAACAGTGATGATCACAGGAGTCGGCAGGCCGGCTTCTTGACCCTGAGTACGGGCGTTGAAGGCCTTGCAGAATTCCATGATGTTCACACCGTGTTGACCCAGTGCTGGACCAACGGGTGGGCTTGGGTTGGCCTGGCCGGCCTTTACTTGCAGCTTGATGTAAGCCTGAATCTTCTTAGCCATGAGCTACTCCAATATCGGGTACGAACGCCTGAAGGCTCCCCGGATTACTTGCGTTTTATCCCAGTGACGACAAAACCCCGCAGCACATAGGGCTGCGGGGTATGGGATGCGTTGTTCTGCTAGACCTTTTCGACCTGGCTGAACTCGAGCTCTACCGGGGTAGAGCGTCCGAAAATAAGCACGGCCACTTGGATCCGGCTCTTTTCGTAGTTAACTTCTTCAACAGTACCGTTGAAATCGGCAAACGGACCGTCAATTACGCGGACCACTTCGCCCGGCTCGAACAAGGTCTTCGGCTTAGGCTTGTCGCTGCCATCAGCAACACGACGCAAGATAGCCTCAGCTTCTTTGTCGGTGATCGGCGCAGGCTTGTCTGCGGTACCACCAATGAAGCCCATGACACGAGGGGTATCTTTGACCAAGTGCCAAGTACCTTCGTTCATGTCCATCTGAACCAGCACGTAACCTGGGAAGAACTTACGCTCGCTCTTGCGCTTCTGGCCATTGCGCATCTCAACGACTTCTTCAGTCGGGACCAGAATTTCGCCGAAACCGTCTTCCATGCCAGCCAGCTTTACGCGCTCGATCAGCGAGCGCATTACATGCTTCTCGTAACCCGAGTAAGCATGCACAACGTACCAACGCTTAGCCACGGGACACCCTTAGCCAACAATCAAGGAAATCAACCAACCCAGCAGGGAGTCAAGACCCCACAGCAGCAGCGCCATCACCAGAACAACCGCCACTACGATGAGCGTGGTTTGCGTG
The DNA here is from genome assembly GCF_052147955.1 of Pseudomonas sp. NUPR-001. NCBI lineage: Bacteria > Pseudomonadati > Pseudomonadota > Gammaproteobacteria > Pseudomonadales > Pseudomonadaceae > Pseudomonas > Pseudomonas sp. NUPR-001. The sequence goes on along the minus strand of NZ_CP197353.1, from coordinate 514,556 downwards.
GTTTCTTGGCGGGTTGGCCATACGACTTTACGAATCTCGGTGCGAGCTTCCTTCACCAGCGTAAAGAACGACTTACCCTTGACGGTCTGCAAGGCGATAAAGCCAGCAGCCGCAGCAAGAACAAGCAGAGCGAGTACGCGATACAGAATCGGCGAAGCAGAGTAATAAAGATTACCTACAACACCAACAACTACCAAAGCGACAACAGCCAGCCACTTGAGCAGATCAAAACGAGAGTCTTGGGCTTCAGCCTTGGGAGTCATCTAGGAAGATCCTGTGAAAAGAAAGCCAGACACACGAGGTGAATCTGGCAGGTCAGGAGGGAATCGAACCCCCAACCTACGGTTTTGGAGACCGTCGCTCTGCCAATTGAGCTACTGACCTAAAAGCTTATCAGGCCGGCCATTATGCCGACCTGATCGAGAGAAATCAACTACTTATTCGATAATCTTTGCTACGACGCCAGCGCCGACGGTACGACCGCCTTCACGGATAGCGAAACGCAGACCATCTTCCATTGCGATGGTTTTGATCAGAGTGACAGTCATCTGGATGTTGTCACCTGGCATTACCATTTCAACGCCTTCTGGCAGCTCGCAGTTACCAGTCACGTCAGTAGTACGGAAGTAGAACTGTGGACGGTAGCCTTTGAAGAACGGAGTGTGACGGCCGCCTTCTTCCTTGCTCAGAACGTAAACTTCTGCGGTGAACTTGGTGTGCGGCTTAACCGAACCTGGCTTGACCAGAACCTGACCACGCTCAACGTCGTCACGCTTGGTGCCACGCAGCAGAACGCCGCAGTTCTCGCCAGCACGGCCTTCGTCCAGCAGCTTACGGAACATCTCAACACCGGTGCAGGTGGTGGTGGAGGTGTCACGCAGACCAACGATTTCCAGAGCGTCTTGAACGCGGACGATACCACGCTCGATACGACCGGTAACAACGGTACCACGACCCGAGATCGAGAATACGTCTTCGATTGGCATCAGGAACGGCTTGTCGATAGCACGCTCTGGCTCTGGGATGTAGCTGTCCAGAGTTTCAACCAGACGCTTGACAGCGGTGGTGCCCATTTCGTTGTCGTCTTTGCCTTCCAGCGCCATACGAGCCGAACCGATGATGATCGGGGTGTCGTCGCCTGGGAAGTCGTAGGTGGACAGCAGGTCGCGAACTTCCATCTCGACCAGTTCCAGCAGCTCAGCGTCGTCTACCAGGTCAGCCTTGTTCAGGAAGACCACGATGTACGGAACGCCAACCTGACGGGACAGCAGGATGTGCTCACGGGTTTGCGGCATCGGACCATCGGCGGCCGAGCAAACCAGGATCGCGCCGTCCATCTGGGCAGCACCGGTGATCATGTTCTTCACGTAGTCAGCGTGACCTGGGCAGTCAACGTGAGCGTAGTGACGAATATTCGAGTTGTACTCAACGTGCGCGGTATTAATGGTAATGCCGCGAGCCTTCTCTTCTGGAGCGCTGTCGATCTTGTCGAATTCAACAACAGCCGAACCGAAAACTTCGGAGCAGACGCGAGTAAGCGCTGCGGTCAGCGTGGTCTTGCCATGGTCAACGTGACCAATGGTGCCGACGTTAACGTGCGGCAGACTACGATCAAACTTTTCCTTAGCCATCGAGACAGTCCTCAACAAGAAGAAATAAGCAGGTTGGTACAGCCATTAAAACAAAGGCAGATATTTTCATATCTGCCTTGTTATATGGAGCTCTTGAGCGGATTTGAACCGCTGACCTCACCCTTACCAAGGGTGTGCTCTACCAACTGAGCTACAAGAGCGTAACACTGTGCAACAACAGCAAACTTGGAGCGGGTAGCGGGAATCGAACCCGCATCATCAGCTTGGAAGGCTGAGGTTCTACCACTAAACTATACCCGCGGAGCTAGCTGCTCTCGCTAAACTGGTGGAGGGGGAAGGATTCGAACCTTCGAAGTCGTAGACGTCAGATTTACAGTCTGATCCCTTTGGCCGCTCGGGAACCCCTCCTGAACGTGGGCGGCATTTTCAACTCTTGCCGTCCTTCTGTCAAGCTTTTTCTCATTAAAATCTTGAGGTTAGCTAATTTGACAGCGCTTCACAGATATCCATCTAGTGGTGTTCCCTGTGGAGCGGGCGCCATTCTATGCAAACTATTCGACGGTTGCAACACCCTCGCACAACATTATTTTATGTTTTAAGTCTTTGAAATCGTTGGAAAGACTGGAAAGCAGGGTTTGGTCCAGCAAACGCTGGCTCCGAGGTGAAATTTGCAGCCACAAACCCGTCGCATCACCCAGCCGACCAGACACCTGCCGCGCGACCACATCCAGAGTAAGGAGTCGCTGACGCAAGGCATTGAGCTGCTCCTGGGTGTCCAAGCCACCTATATAGAGGCACTCCGCCCCCCGCTTGGAAGACGGTTTACCCTGCTGCGACTCGCTGAGCAGATGAATATCCTGCTGACTGCCCTTATACAGCGATAGCGGCGCTACCTCTTTAACCTTCAAGGGCGCCTCCTGCTGATGCCAGACGTAATAGACGCCATTGAGCACCACCAACAACAGAAACAACCAGCGCATAATCACCTCAGTCCAGGGGACAAGCCATTGCCAGACCAACAAACACCAGGTCAGGCACCACCCGAGCCTGCGGCGCAGCCTCTTGCACCAGAGGCGCATCGCCCCCCGTCAGCAATACGGTGAAGTCATTGCCCCACAAAGCCTGCGCGTGCTCCAACTGAGAGCGCACAAAACCCTGCAGCATATGCACACAACCCCGCTCAACCGCTTCAACCGTTGAGCGTCCGGGCGCCATACTCGACAACGCTCGCTCAGCGGACGCATCGTCGTAGCGAATCCGTCGGGTGTGAGTGCGCAACTGACTGCGCATCAATGGCATCCCCGGGCAGATGAAGCCCCCCAGGTGCTCGCCATCAGCAGCGACAAAATCAGCCTTGGCCGCCGTGCCAAAGTCCATGACCAGACACGCACCGGCCGCCAGGCGATATGCCCCCAGCACTGCCAGCCAGCGATCCAGACCAAGACGCTGGTAGTCCTCATATCCGTTGCGCACACCGCCAACCTCTTTGGCTGGCTGGGCAACCAATATCTGCAGCCCAAAGCGCTCGAACAATAGCGCCGAAAGACTGCTTGTCTCCTCCTCACTGCGAACACTGACGAGGCGGCCACGTCGAGGGGCCTCAGGAAGAGCGCTGATTTCTGCCAATAGGGCCTGATCAGAGGCCACTACCCCACCCGCAACGATAGACGCATCAGCGCTGCGGATAACACGCCACTTTATAAAGCTGTTACCGCAATCGAGCTCAAGAATCATCACGCAACCTCAAACTGAGCTCACCACCACTGAAGCTCTTCTCTACTCCATCGACCGCAAGACGTAATGCACCCTGCCCGTCGATACCCAATACCACACCATCGATCTTATTGACGCCAGCAATCAAGGACACCGGCCTACCCTGCCAAACATGTGCCTGCTCCCATTCTTGCTGTAACCCGCCGAAACCGGATTGCCGATGCTTCTCCAGGTAAACCTGCAAGCTGTCATTGAGCCTGGCGACCAATAGGTTGCGATCGATTGCGGCACCCGTCTCACGGCATACAGAAGTCCACTGCTGATCGACCTCCTCGGTAGCCAACATATTCACGTTAATGCCGATCCCCAGCACAACATGACAAACATCTGCTGGATCACCGACGAGCTCCAGGAGGATGCCAGCAATCTTATGGTTGTTGACCAAGATGTCGTTCGGCCACTTCAAGCCGGCTTCAGCGACTGCAAATGATTGCAACGTACGCAAGACCGCAAGCCCCACAACCAGACTCAACCCTTCGAGCTGGCGCATACCGCCATCGATACGCAGCACCAGACTGTAGTAGAGGTTTTCAGCAAAAGGACTGGCCCACTGCCGCCCACGGCGTCCGCGACCTGCAGTCTGGCGCTCGGCCAGCACCAGGAAGGGGGCAACCTGGCCTTCAGCAATTGCGCGCAAGGCCTGGGCGTTGGTCGAATCGATGCTGTCAAAGATAAGTGCTGGCCAACACTCACCTTGCGAGTGCTCGACGATTGCCGACTCCTCCAGCAAGGCCAGCGGCTTCGCCAACTGATAGCCACGACCACGGACCTTATGAATAGGTAGATTCAGCTCGGCCTCGAGGTGCTGCAACTGCTTCCAGACAGCACTACGACTGACGCCAAGGGCGACCCCCAGGTCCTGCCCGGAATGGAACCGACCATCCGCGAGGAGCTTCAACAACTTCAGCATGCCAATCTCGAATCGTAATGAGGCTGGCATGATAGCCATGCAGGCGGGGATTGCATAGAAAACAGTAGGCTCGGCGGCCTGGCTGGAGCCGCGATGCGGTGTGTCAGGCAGATTGAGATCGCGGGGCAAGCCCGCTCCCACAAGAAGAAGCCCATCCCAGCAGATTTTGGTCGGCGGAAAGACAAAACCCCTACCTGCATGCGCAGATAGGGGTTTCGGAATTTAATCTTGACGATGACCTACTCTCACATGGGGAAACCCCACACTACCATCGGCGATGCATCGTTTCACTGCTGAGTTCGGGATGGGATCAGGTGGTTCCAATGCTCTATGGTCGTCAAGAAATTCTGTTGCCAGAAGGTCTTGTTAGACACTCCAGCGAATTGGGTATGTGACTCTGTGGTTTTGCAAACTTTCGGTGACTTTCGTCTTCACCACCACAATCTGCGCTGCAGATTGCTTGGGTGTTATATGGTCAAGCCTCACGGGCAATTAGTATTGGTTAGCTCAACGCCTCACAGCGCTTACACACCCAACCTATCAACGTCGTAGTCTTCGACGGCCCTTCAGGGAGCTCAAGGCTCCAGTGAGATCTCATCTTGAGGCAAGTTTCCCGCTTAGATGCTTTCAGCGGTTATCTCTCCCGAACATAGCTACCCGGCAATGCCACTGGCGTGACAACCGGAACACCAGAGGTTCGTCCACTCCGGTCCTCTCGTACTAGGAGCAGCCCCTCTCAAATCTCAAACGTCCACGGCAGATAGGGACCGAACTGTCTCACGACGTTCTAAACCCAGCTCGCGTACCACTTTAAATGGCGAACAGCCATACCCTTGGGACCGGCTTCAGCCCCAGGATGTGATGAGCCGACATCGAGGTGCCAAACACCGCCGTCGATATGAACTCTTGGGCGGTATCAGCCTGTTATCCCCGGAGTACCTTTTATCCGTTGAGCGATGGCCCTTCCATACAGAACCACCGGATCACTAAGACCTACTTTCGTACCTGCTCGACGTGTCTGTCTCGCAGTCAAGCGCGCTTTTGCCTTTATACTCTACGACCGATTTCCGACCGGTCTGAGCGCACCTTCGTACTCCTCCGTTACTCTTTAGGAGGAGACCGCCCCAGTCAAACTACCCACCATACACTGTCCTCGATCCGGATAACGGACCTGAGTTAGAACCTCAAAGTTGCCAGGGTGGTATTTCAAGGATGGCTCCACGCGAACTGGCGTCCACGCTTCAAAGCCTCCCACCTATCCTACACAAGCAAATTCAAAGTCCAGTGCAAAGCTATAGTAAAGGTTCACGGGGTCTTTCCGTCTAGCCGCGGATACACTGCATCTTCACAGCGATTTCAATTTCACTGAGTCTCGGGTGGAGACAGCGCCGCCATCGTTACGCCATTCGTGCAGGTCGGAACTTACCCGACAAGGAATTTCGCTACCTTAGGACCGTTATAGTTACGGCCGCCGTTTACCGGGGCTTCGATCAAGAGCTTCGCGTTAGCTAACCCCATCAATTAACCTTCCGGCACCGGGCAGGCGTCACACCCTATACGTCCACTTTCGTGTTTGCAGAGTGCTGTGTTTTTAATAAACAGTCGCAGCGGCCTGGTATCTTCGACCGGCATGGGCTTACGGAGCAAGTCCTTCACCCTCACCGGCGCACCTTCTCCCGAAGTTACGGTGCCATTTTGCCTAGTTCCTTCACCCGAGTTCTCTCAAGCGCCTTGGTATTCTCTACCCAACCACCTGTGTCGGTTTGGGGTACGGTTCCTAGTTATCTGAAGCTTAGAAGCTTTTCTTGGAAGCATGGCATCAACCACTTCGTCGCCTAAAGGCAACTCGTCATCAGCTCTCGGCCTTAAGATCCCGGATTTACCTAAGATCTCAGCCTACCACCTTAAACTTGGACAACCAACGCCAAGCTGGCCTAGCCTTCTCCGTCCCTCCATCGCAATAACTAGAAGTACAGGAATATTAACCTGTTTTCCATCGACTACGCTTTTCAGCCTCGCCTTAGGGACCGACTAACCCTGCGTCGATTAACGTTGCGCAGGAAACCTTGGTCTTTCGGCGTGGGAGTTTTTCACTCCCATTGTCGTTACTCATGTCAGCATTCGCACTTCTGATACCTCCAGCAAGCTTCTCAACTCACCTTCACAGGCTTACAGAACGCTCCTCTACCGCGTCACCTAAGTGACACCCGTAGCTTCGGTGCATGGTTTGAGCCCCGTTACATCTTCCGCGCAGGCCGACTCGACTAGTGAGCTATTACGCTTTCTTTAAAGGGTGGCTGCTTCTAAGCCAACCTCCTAGCTGTCTAAGCCTTCCCACATCGTTTCCCACTTAACCATGACTTTGGGACCTTAGCTGACGGTCTGGGTTGTTTCCCTTTTCACGACGGACGTTAGCACCCGCCGTGTGTCTCCCATGCTCGGCACTTGTAGGTATTCGGAGTTTGCATCGGTTTGGTAAGTCGGGATGACCCCCTAGCCGAAACAGTGCTCTACCCCCTACAGTGATACATGAGGCGCTACCTAAATAGCTTTCGAGGAGAACCAGCTATCTCCGAGCTTGATTAGCCTTTCACTCCGATCCACAGGTCATCCGCTAACTTTTCAACGGTAGTCGGTTCGGTCCTCCAGTCAGTGTTACCTAACCTTCAACCTGCCCATGGATAGATCGCCCGGTTTCGGGTCTATACCCAGCGACTAAACGCCCTATTAAGACTCGCTTTCGCTACGCCTCCCCTATTCGGTTAAGCTCGCCACTGAATA
>NZ_CP197353.1:125000-502500 GCF_052147955.1 Pseudomonas sp. NUPR-001 | reverse complement strand
TGAAGTTACTGTCGGCCGTGGCGACACCCTGTCGACGCTGTTCGCCAAGGTCGGCCTGCCCGCTGCGGTCGTTCACGAAGTTCTGGCCAGCAACAAGCAAGCCAAACAGTTCAGCCAGCTCAAAAGCGGTCAGGTACTGCAGATCGAGCTGGACAAAGACGGCCAGTTGACCAGCCTGCACAGCAAGGTCAGCAACCTGGAAACCATTCGCCTGACCAAAAGCGCAAACGGTTACGCCTTCAATCGTGAAGTCAGCAAGCCGGTTGTGCGCTCGGCTTACGCCCATGGCGTCATCAAAAGCTCGCTATCGACAAGCGGCCAGCGCGCCGGCCTGCCGCACAGCCTGACCATGGACATGGCCCGAATCTTTGGCTACGACATCGACTTCGCCCAGGACATTCGCCAAGGCGACGAATTCGACGTGATCTACGAACAAAAGGTCATGGATGGCAAGGTGGTTGGCAACGGCAACATCCTCTCTGCCCGCTTCACCAACCGTGGCAAAACCTTCACTGCGGTGCGCTACACCAACAAGCAAGGCAACACCAGCTACTACACCGCTGACGGCAACAGCATGCGCAAGGCATTCATCCGCACCCCGGTTGACTTCGCCCGTATCAGCTCGCGCTTCTCGGCCGGCCGCAAGCACCCGATTCTGAACAAGATCCGCGCCCACAAAGGCGTTGACTACGCAGCGCCTCGCGGCACGCCAATCAAGGCAGCTGGCGATGGCAAGGTCCTGCTCGCCGGACGTCGTGGCGGCTACGGCAACACCGTGATCATCCAGCACGGCAACCGCTACCAGACCCTCTACGGCCACATGCAGGGCTTCGCCAAGGGCGTGAAAACCGGCGGCACGGTCAAACAAGGCCAGGTTATTGGCTACATCGGCACCACCGGGTTGTCCACCGGGCCACACCTGCACTACGAGTTCCAGGTCAACGGCGTTCACGTCGATCCACTGGGGCAGAAGCTGCCGATGGCCGACCCGATCGCCAAGGCCGAGCGCCAGCGTTTCCTGGCGCAAAGCCAGCCGCTGGTGGCGCGCATGAACCAGGAAAAAGCCACCATGCTCGCGTCTAACAAGCGCTAAGCAATGGCTCTTTATCTGGGAGTGATGTCCGGGACCAGCCTTGATGGCCTGGACATCGCATTGATCAAGCAGGAGCAGCGCACCCATCTGCTCGCCACCCACTACATCCCCATGCCAGAAACGCTGCGCCAGGACCTGCTGGACCTGTGCGCCAGCGGCCCTGACGAAATAGCCCGCGCGGCGCTGGCCGAAGCCCGCTGGGTGACCCTGGCAGCCGAAGGCATCGCTGAGTTACTGACCACACAAGGCCTCAAGCCTTCTGACATCCGCGCGATTGGCAGTCATGGCCAAACGGTTCGCCATGAACCGGCCCGTGGTTTCACGGTTCAGATCGGCAACCCGGCGTTGCTGGCCGAACTGACCGGTATCTGTGTCGTCGGGGACTTCCGCCGCCGTGATGTTGCCGCAGGCGGCCAGGGTGCGCCACTGGTTCCGGCCTTCCATGAGGCCCTGTTCGAGCTTCAGGGACAACGCCTGGCGGTACTCAATATCGGCGGGTTCAGCAACCTGAGCCTGATCGAGCAGGACAAGCCGGTCAGCGGCTTCGACTGCGGCCCGGGCAACGTCCTGCTCGACGCCTGGATTCAGCAGAAACAAGGCCAAAGCTACGACGCCAATGGCGCTTGGGCGGCCAGCGGCAGCGTGAACCCTGCCCTGCTTGCCAGCCTGCTGAGCGATCCGTTCTTTGCCGGCACCGGCCCGAAAAGTACCGGCCGTGAAGTGTTCAACCTGCCTTGGTTGATGCGCCACCTGGCCAGCCAAGCCGCGATCGGCAATGCCGATGTGCAGGCCACACTGCTGGAACTCACGGCTCATAGCATCATCAGCTCCCTGCAAAGCGCTCAAGACGATACCCAGGCGCTGCTGGTCTGTGGTGGCGGCGCGCACAATGGTGCGCTAATGTCGCGCCTGGCCGCGCTTCTGCCCCGCGCCCGCGTCAGCAGTACTGCCGCTCACGGCATTGATCCTGACTGGGTCGAGGCCATGGCCTTTGCCTGGCTAGCCCATTGTTGCCTGCAAGGCATCCCGGGTAACCGCCCCAGCGTCACTGGTGCTCGTGGCCTACGGGTACTTGGCGCCATTTACCCGGTTTAAACCGCACAAAGCAAAACGCCGCGCATTAGCGCGGCGTTTGCGTTTACTACCCTGGCGTCAGATCGAGAACGAAGAGCCGCAACCACAGGTGGTGCTGGCGTTCGGGTTCTTGATGACGAAACGCGAGCCTTCCAGACCTTCCTGGTAATCCACTTCGGCTCCTGCCAGGTATTGGAAACTCATCGGATCGACCACCAGAGCCACGCCTTCGCGCTCAACAATGGTGTCGTCTTCAGCGACGTCTTCATCGAAAGTAAAACCGTACTGAAAACCCGAGCAACCGCCACCGGTCACGAACACTCGCAACTTCAGACGATCGTTGCCTTCTTCATCGACCAGGGTCTTCACCTTGTGCGCTGCACCCTCAGTGAACTGCAATGCCACAGGGGTGAAGGATTCGACGCTCATGCTGACTATCTCCCGGCGCTATGCCGCCATAATGCGTGATGACGCGCATTATCCGCTTCTCCGAGAAAATCGGTCAAGAATACGAAAGCTGTAAGCGCTCAGCTGCAAGCTACAAGCTCAGTGCGCGAGGCCTTAACTTGCAGCTTACAACCAGCAACTTGCGGCTTAAGGCAGCAGGCCCGCATGCGACAGGCCCATGCGCTCATCCAGCCCGAAAAGGATGTTGAGGTTCTGTACCGCCTGACCCGACGCGCCTTTGACCAGGTTGTCGATGACCGACAGCACCACGACCAAGTCGCCATCCTGCGGCCGGTGCACGGCGATACGGCAGACGTTGGCGCCACGAACACTACGGGTTTCCGGGTGGCTGCCTGCTGGCATTACATCGACGAACGGTTCATCGGCGTAACGTTTTTCGAACAGCGCCTGCAGGTCGACCGAAGTGTCGGCAACGGTGGCGTACAGGGTGGAGTGAATGCCGCGGATCATTGGGGTGAGGTGCGGAACGAAGGTCAAGCCAACATCGCCACCAGCAGCCCGACGCAGGCCTTGGGTAATTTCCGGCAGGTGGCGGTGACCTTTTACGGCATAAGCCTTCATGCTTTCGCCTGCTTCACAGAACAGCGAACCCACCGAAGCACCACGACCAGCACCACTCACGCCCGACTTGCAGTCGGCAATCAAACGCGAGGCATCAGCAATACCCGCCTCCAGCAGCGGCAGGAAGCCCAATTGGGTTGCGGTCGGGTAGCAACCCGGAACGGCAATCAGGCGCGCCTGGCGGATCTGCTCGCGGTTGACTTCAGGCAGGCCGTAGACAGCATCTTTGAGCAGTTCAGGAGCGCCGTGGGGCTGGCCGTACCATTTGGCCCATTCATCGGCATCCTGAAGGCGGAAGTCAGCCGACAGGTCGATGACCTTGGTACCGGCCGCCAGCAGCTCACCTGCCAATGCGTGAGCAACGCCATGAGGAGTGGCGAAGAACACCACGTCACAGGCCGCCAGGGTTTTCACGTCAGGCACGCTGAACGCCAGGCCATCGTAGTGACCACGCAGGTTCGGGTACATATCGGCAACCGCCAGGCCGGCTTCGGAGCGCGAAGTGATGACCGCTACCTCAGCCTGAGGATGCTGTGCCAACAAGCGCAGCAATTCGACCCCGGTGTAACCCGTGCCGCCAACGATACCGACCTTGACCATAACGCGTGCCCCTTATCAACAAACCTACAGGAAAGGCCACGATAATAGGGGGCCGGAAACACGCCTACAACTGTTGAGATGGCCCGCCAGGCGCCTAGCCTCTACTATCTGACGACCGTGAACCCTGAAGGAACTCAACTCCATGCTTTTTCTCTGGATCAAAGCGCTGCATATCGTCAGCGTGGTCTGCTGGTTTGCCGGCCTGTTCTACCTGCCACGCCTGTTTGTCTATCACGCCCAGAGCCAGGACAGGATCAGCCAGGAACGCTTCGTCATCATGGAGCGCAAGCTGTATCGCGGCATCATGCTGCCGTCCATGATCGCGACGCTGGTTTTCGGTATCTGGCTGATGAGCCTGACACCAGGCTTTCTCAGCCAGGGCTGGATGCACGCCAAGCTCACCCTGGTGATCTTGCTGATTGGCTATCACCACATGTGCGGCGCCCAACTCAAACGCTTCGCGCGCGGTGAGAACACGCGTAGCCACGTGTTCTACCGCTGGTTCAACGAAGTGCCAGTGCTGATTCTGCTGGCGATCGTAATTCTGGTGGTGGTCAAACCGTTCTAACTTCACCCCTTACTCAGCCTCGGGAAACTTGCCATGTCATTGCCTGCCCTGCTCGAACAACGCTTGCGCCTGCCGGTCGTTGCGGCACCGATGTTTCTGATCTCCAACCCGCAACTGGTACTCGCCTGCTGCGCCAATGGAGTCGTCGGCAGTTTCCCGGCCCTGAATCAACGCGACAGTGCCGGTTTCAAAGCCTGGCTCGAGGAAATCGAAACTGGCCTGGCGGCGCTGGACAATCCGGCGCCTTATGCGGTCAACCTGATCGTGCACCAGAGCAATCCACGCCTGCAGGCAGACCTGGCACTGTGCGTAGAGCACAAAGTCCCCATCGTCATTACCAGCCTGGGGGCAGTGAAGGAGCTGGTTGATGCCGTGCACAGTTACGGAGGCCTGGTGTTCCATGACGTGACCACCCGACGCCACGCCGAAAAAGCCGCAGAAGCCGGTGTCGACGGTTTGATTGCCGTCGCTGCGGGTGCAGGTGGGCATGCCGGGACCTGGAGCCCATTCGCATTGATCGCCGAGATCCGCCAGTTTTTCGACAAGACTCTGCTACTGGCCGGCTGCATCAACCGTGGCCACGAAATTCTCGCCGCGCAGCTGCTCGGCGCAGACCTCGCCTATCTGGGCACCCGCTTTATCGCCACACACGAAAGCCACGCCCCAGGCCCGTACAAAGACATGATGCTAGCGGCCAAGGCCGCCGATATCATCCACACTGCTGCGGTTTCCGGGGTGCCTGCCAGCTTCATGCGCCAGAGCCTGGAAAACGCCGGTTTCGACATGGCGGCGTTGCGCAGCCACACCGAAACCAAGCTCAAACCCATTCACGATGAAGCCAAAGCCTGGAAGACCGTGTGGTCGGCAGGACAAGGCGTCGGTGCCATCGACTCGCTGTGCTCTGTCGAGCAACTGATCGCCTGCCTGGATAACGAATACCGTCAGGCCCAGGCTTCGGCTACAGCCCTGGGCCAGCACTGGCCGGCCTGAGCCTTACCACGGCAAAGGATTCTGGGCTTCATCGCTGTAGCAGCACGGCCAAAGCTTCCTCTGTAAACTGGGCGCTTTGGCTACCCGCCCCAACTGGAGAACTGCATGACCCGTTACGCCATGATCACCGGTGCGTCCAGCGGCTTAGGCCTGGCACTGGCCGAGGCGCTGGCACGTCGGGGACGCAATCTGATCCTGGTGGCCCGCCAGCGCGACCCGCTGGAAAGCATTGCCATCGAACTCACCCAGCGCTTTGGTGTTGAAGTGTTGTTTCGTGCCTGTGATCTGGGCGAACCACTGCGCTTGTCCGGCTTTCTGCTGGAGCTTGAAGAAAGCGAGCGCAGGATCGATCTGCTGGTCAACTGCGCCGGAATCCGCACCTACGGGCCATTTTTGGCGCAAGAATGGGGCGACGAGCAAGACCTGATCGAAGTGAACATCCTCGCCCTGACCCGGCTGTGCCATGCCTTGGGCAATGCCATGGCGGTTCAGGGTGGCGGGCAGATCCTCAATGTCGCCTCCCTTGCCGCCTTTGCGCCTGGGCCATGGATGAGCAGCTATGCCGCCAGCAAGGCCTATGTGTTGCACTTTTCCGAAGGTTTGCGCGAAGAACTCAAGCGCACTGGCATCAAGGTCTCGGTACTGTGCCCCGGCCCAGTCCGGTCCCCGCTGCGCAAAATCCCGCGACTGGAGAAGGGGCAGCGCTGCCTGAGCCCGGAAGAAGTGGCCCTGTACACCGTTCGCGCCCTGGACAAGAACCGCGCACTGATCATCCCGGGCCGGCGCAATCGCTGGCTGGCCTTCAGCCCGCGGCTGTTGTCGCGCTGGATGGCGCGCAAATTGTCTGGCGCCATCAATCAGGCCTACTGCCCGCGCTGACGACTCAGGGCTGGGCGTCGCCACCTGGCCTGAGTACACTCAAGCCCGACCACACACATGGAGAAACCGTAGTGGATACTCTGTTCACCAAGATCATCAACCGGGAAATCCCGGCCAAGATCATCTACGAGGACGACCAGGTTCTGGCCTTCCACGATATCGCCCCTCAGGCGCCGGTGCATTTTCTGGTCATTCCGAAAAAGCCGATTCGCACCCTCAATGACCTGACCGAGGAAGACAAAGGCCTGGCCGGGCATATCCTGTTCACCGCACAACGGTTGGCCAAAGAGCTAGGCTGCGAAGACGGTTTCCGCGTGGTCATGAACTGCAACGAACTGGGTGGCCAGACGGTCTACCACATCCACATGCATGTTCTGGGTCAGCGTCAGATGCATTGGCCGCCGGGCTGATCCAGCGCAAGCCCGATCTTCACGATTGCGGTAAACTGTCGGGCACATTCTTGCGGAGGTGCCCGATGGCTACCGAACGTCACTACTCGCCGCTCGACCGCTTGTTGCTGCAGGCCGACACGGCCATGCGCACCTTGCTGCCCTTCAGCGGCCAACCATCCCGCCCTTCGCCGGCGATCATTCAGCCGGACGTCACCCTGGACGATACCCAGACCCGCCACGTGGCCGGGCTGATGCGCATCAACCACACCGGTGAAGTCTGCGCCCAGGCGCTGTACCAAGGCCAGGCCCTGACCGCCAAGCTTCCCCAGGTGCGCAAGGCCATGGAGCATGCGGCCGAAGAAGAGATCGATCACCTGGCGTGGTGCGAGCAGCGCATTCGTCAGCTTGGCAGCCACCCTAGCGTGCTCAACCCACTGTTCTACGGCATGTCGTTCGGCATTGGCGCACTGGCCGGGCTGGTCAGCGACAAAGTCAGCCTGGGATTTGTCGCCGCCACCGAGCATCAAGTGTGCAAGCACCTTGATGAGCACCTGGAACAGATTCCCAACGAGGACGAAAAGTCGCGGGCAATCCTTGAACAGATGCGCGTCGATGAAGAACAGCATGCCGAATCGGCCCTGGAGGCCGGCGGCTATCGCTTCCCTGCCCCTGTACGTTTTGGCATGAGCCTGATGGCCAAGGTCATGACCAAAAGTACCTACCGTATCTAGGGCCGGACCATGAAGGAACGTTTCGATGCCAAGGACTTGGCTCGCGCTGTCACCGAAGGGGTGCTGAACCCGGGCCAGGACGAGGCGCTGCTGGCGTTTCTCCGACGCCAGCCCGGCACGCAGCCCAGCTTCCAGCTGGCCCATGTTGCTTTTTACCTCGGCGCACTGTTGATCGTGGCGGCGATGGGCTGGCTGCTCAACGAGGCCTGGATGCGCATTGGCGACAGTGCGCTGTTACTGATCGCCTTGGTCTACATTGCTGGTTTGACCCTGACCGGGCTGCTGATGCAACGCCGTGGCCAGATCATCCCCGCCGGGGTGCTCGCGGCGGTGGCCGTCAGTATCGTGCCGCTGGCGGTGTTCGCGGTGGAGCGGCTCACCGGTTTCTGGCCGCTTGACGATACCCAGACCGGTTACCACAACTACTACACCTACGTGCAGGGTGGCTGGTTGCTGATGGAAGCGGCGACGGTGGTTGCCGGCCTGCTGATGCTGCGCTTGATCCCCTTCCCGTTCATCGTCATGCCGATCGCATTGGCCCTGTGGTTCATGTCCATGGACCTGAGCGAATGGTTCTACGGCCATACCTTCAACTGGGATCAACGCCTGGCGGTGTCGCTGTGGTTTGGCCTGGTCTTGCTTGCAGTGTTTCTGGTGATTGATGGCCGCACCCGTCAGGACTTTGCCTTCTGGGGCTACCTTGCCGGGCTACTCGCATTCTGGTTTGGACTGAGCCTGATGGAGAGCGACAGCGAGTTGAGCAAAGCCCTGTACTGCCTGATCAACATTGGCCTGATGGCCGTGGCGGTGCTGTTGCGTCGGCCGATGTTCATGGTTTTCGGTGCCATGGGCGTGGCAGCTTATCTGGGCTATCTGTCGTACGAAGTGTTCGCCGAGTCGCTGCTGTTCCCGGTGGTACTGAGCTTGATCGGCTTGGGGGTTATAGCCCTGGGGTTGTTCTATCAGAAGCATCGGGAAGCATTGAGTGTGCGCTTTCGCGCGCTGCTTCCCGATAGCCTGCGCCAGCTGCTGCCCGGGCTACGCCGGTAGGAGCTGGCTTGCCCCGCGATCGCGGTGCATCTGCCACACCGCATCGCGGGGCAAGTCGGGTCGCCGCACCGCCGCTCCCACAGGCAGTGCAAGACAGATGCTCCCACCGAAAGACAGGTCAGCCGAGTTCGACAATCTCGTAGCTGTGGGTGATCTCAACGCCTGCGCGACCAAGCATGATCGAGGCCGAGCAGTATTTCTCTGCCGACAGCTCTACCGCACGCTTGACCTGTGCGTCTTTGAGGCCACGGCCTTTGACCACGAAGTTCAGGTGAATCTTGGTAAACACCTTCGGGTCTTCGCTGGCACGCTCTGCCTCAAGGAAGGCTTCACAGCTTTCCACGGCCTGACGGGATTTCTTCAGGATGCTGACCACATCGAAGTTGCTGCAGCCACCCAGGCCCAACAGCAGCATCTCCATGGGCCGCACACCGAGGTTGCGCCCACCGGCCTCGGGTGGACCGTCCATGACCACGACGTGGCCACTGCCCGATTCACCCAGAAACATGGCTTCACCTGCCCACTGGATACGCGCCTTCATCACCCGGACTCCCTTACTTGAAAAAAGGCTGCCAGCTTAGACCCAGAAAGGCCGACGGAAAAGCTCAAGCGTGCGAGTAAATCTGCCGATACACCTACAAGTGTCTGATAAGCTGACGCCAAATCACTGGCGCAACACGCCAGACGCTTTATAAAAATGGACAAGCGTTGCCTCTTACCGGGATTCAGCCATGGTTGCCTCAGCCCTTCCAGCCAAGATCAAGAACATCGACAAACTGCTCGCCCACTGCCAGCGACGCCGCTTTGCGGCCAAGAGCAACATCATGTGTGCCGGTGACAAGGCGGATAGCCTGTCGTTCATCGTCAAAGGCTCGGTGACCATTCTGATTGAGGATGACAACGGCCATGAGATGATCATTGCCTACCTCAACAGCGGTGACTTCTTTGGTGAGCTGGGTTTGTTCGAGCCCGCCGGGCAGGAACAGCAGCGCAGCGCCTGGGTGCGCGCCAAGAGCGAGTGCGAGGTGGCCGAAATCAGCTACGAAAAATTCCGTGAGCTGGCCCGCCAGGACCCGGACATTCTCTATGCCCTGGGCAGCCAGATGGCGCAGCGCTTGCGCAATACCACACGTAAAGTCGGCGACCTGGCGTTTTTCGATGTTACCGGCCGCGTTGCCCGCTGCCTGCTGGAGCTGTGCAAACAACCCGACGCCATGACCCATCCGGACGGCATGCAGATCAAGATCACCCGTCAGGAGATTGGTCGAATCGTAGGTTGTTCACGCGAGATGGTCGGCCGCGTCCTCAAAGATCTCGAAGAACGCAGCCTGGTTCACGTCAAAGGCAAGACCATGGTGGTCTTCGGCACTCGCTAGTCGCGGGCAATGCCCTTGATGACGTCAGCATAGGCCTGGCCAAGGCGCTCAAGCAAAGGCGCCTCGGGCACAACTTCATGCAGCGCGATGTGGCTGTCGGCAAGGCAGCGTTGTTCCAGCTCGCAACATTCATTGAAACGATTGACCGCGGCCACCATCGACTCGCGCTCGTTATCCAACAACAAAGCGCCGTGCACCAGCACCACCGGACGTTTACCGCCCAACCCCTGGCGCCAGCGCTGGGCAGTGCCGACCAGCTTGCGGCCATTCAAGTTGACGTTGTAGCGGCCATCACAGAACGCCCCTTCGATTTCCCCCACCGACGCCAGCCCGCCCCACTCACGTAATACATCACACAAGGGCAGGCACAGGCGTTCGTAGGCGTTTTCGATGCGCCCATGGTCGCCTTCGCTGCGCGGCGCTACGTAAATCAAGGCAATGTTGATCACCGCAGGCGACTGCGGCACCGGCTCGCCACCGGTTTCGCGCAGCAATACCGGCCAACCGGCAATTGCCAGTTCGGAGCAAGCCGCTTCGAAGCCATCCAGACGGCTCATGCGCCGCGGCATGACCAGGGCGCGATCGGTCGGGCGCCAGAACAACAGGCCATAATCCTTTTCGCCTTTGCACACCGCCGCCAGCAGATCCTGCTCAGCATGCAGGCCGGCCTCGACAGTCACATCCAGTATTTGATCAGTCATCGCAGCAACCTTGTAGATACAAAAAAGCCGGCAATGCCGGCTTCATCGTTGAATCAATCCAGTTCAGGTACCAGATTCTGCACCGCTCGCTCCGGGAAGAACAGGCGCTGCAGCTCCAGACCCGGGTGCTCGGCACGCATGAAGGCTTCGCCGACCAAGAACGAGTAGACCTCGTTGATTTCCATCAGCTCGACATCGGCACGGTTGAGGATACCGCTCTCGGTAATTGCCAGACGATCACGGGGAATACGCGGCAACAAGTCGAGGGTGGTTTCCAGGCTGACCTCAAAGGTGTGCAGGTTGCGGTTATTGACGCCAACCAGCGGAGTGTCGAGGGTTTTCAAGGCCCGCTCCAGCTCGTCGCCATCATGCACTTCGACCAGCACATCGAGGCCGACGCTTTTCGCCGTGGCAGCCAGTTCGGCCATTTTCACATCGTCCAGCGCGGCAACGATCAGCAGCACGCAGTCAGCACCCAGCGCACGGGCTTCGACAATCTGGTACGGATCGATCATGAAGTCCTTGCGGATCACCGGCAATTTGCAGGCCGCACGTGCCTGCTGCAGGTATGCATCGGCCCCCTGGAAGTAATCGACATCCGTGAGCACCGACAGGCAGGTCGCGCCGCCTTTTTCGTAGCTGACAGCAATTTCAGCAGGCACGAAGTGCTCGCGAATCACACCTTTGCTTGGTGAGGCTTTTTTGATCTCAGCAATCACGGCAGGCTGTTTGCGCTTGGCCTGCTCGATCAGCGCATTGGCGAACCCACGCGGGGCATCGGCGGCGGCCGCCAGACGCTCAAGCTCGGTAATGCTGACGCGGGCGCTGCGCTCGGCGACTTCCTGGACCTTACGCGCCAGAATGTTTTCCAGAACTGTCGGTACACTCATGCTTCGTTCTCCACCTTGAATACCGCAGTAAAGGCGCCCAGCTCCTGCAACTTCTCCCAGGCCAGCCCGGTGTGCAGCACGTCGTGGGCCAGTTCAACACCCGCTTTGAGGCTCATTGCATGGTCAGCGGCATACAGTGCCGCGCCAGCGTTGAGCACGATCATTTCGGCGGCCTTCTGGCCATTTTCGGTTTTGCGGCGGCTCAGCGCATCGCGGATCAGCTCCAGTGACGCCTGCGGATCGGCAACGGCCAGGCCGTGAAGGCTTTGACTTTTCATGCCGAGGTCTTCCGGTTCGACCCAGTACTCGGTGATCTGGTCATTCTTCAGCTCAGCGACAAAGGTCGGCGCGGCCAGGCTGAACTCGTCCAGGCCGTCTTTCGAATGCACAACCAGCACATGCTTGCTGCCCAGGCGCTGCAGCACCTCGGCCAGCGGGCGGCACAGGGCTTGGGTGAAGACCCCGACCACCTGGTGTTTGACCCCGGCCGGATTCGTAAGCGGGCCGAGCATGTTGAACAGAGTACGCAGCCCCAGGTCACGACGTGGCCCAGCGGCAAACTTCATCGCCTTGTGGTGGGTCTGGGCGAACATGAAGCCGATACCGAGGCTGTCGATGCAGCGAGCAACCTGCACGGGGGTCAGGTTCAGGTAAATGCCAGCAGCCTCGAGCAGATCGGCGCTGCCGCTTTTGCCGGAGACGGCGCGGTTGCCGTGCTTGGCAACGGTGCAGCCCGCCGCCGCGAGGACGAAAGCCGAAGCGGTGGAGACGTTGAAGATATTGGCGCCATCACCACCGGTACCGACGATATCGACCACACCGTCGAGGGACTGCAGCTCGACCTTATCGGCCAGCTCGCGCATCGCGGTTACCGCACCGACGATTTCATCGATGCTTTCACTTTTCATGCGCATGCCCATCATGAAGGCGCCGATCTGCGCTTCAGTGCACTGCCCGGTCATGATTTCGCGCATCACGTCGCGCATTTCTTCGGTGCTCAAATCCAGATGGCCGACGATGCGGCTGAGCGCGCTCTTGATATCCATGATCGATCCTTAGCGGCGGCCGCCGGTCTGTTTGAGGAAGTTGGCGAACAGCTCGTGGCCCTGCTCGGTGAGAATCGACTCAGGGTGGAACTGCACCCCTTCAATGTTCAGGGTTTTGTGGCGCAGGCCCATGATCTCGTCGACCGAGCCGTCTTCGTGGGCGGTCCAGGCCGTTACTTCCAGGCACTCGGGCAAGGTTTCACGTTTGACCACCAGCGAGTGGTAGCGGGTGACCGTCAGTGGGTTGTTCAATTCAGCGAACACCCCCAGGTCCTTGTGGAACACCGGGCTGGTCTTGCCATGCATGACCTGGCGGGCACGCACAACGTCGCCGCCAAAGGCCTGGCCAATAGACTGATGGCCCAGGCACACGCCGAGAATCGGCAGTTTGCCAGCAAAATGCAGAATGGCTTCGATGGAAACACCGGCCTCGGTCGGGGTGCACGGGCCAGGGGAAACCACAATACGCTCAGGGTTCAGGGCTTCGATCTGGGCGATGGTCAGTTCGTCGTTGCGAATAACCTTGACCTCTGCACCCAACTCGCCGAGGTATTGCACGACGTTGTAGGTGAAGGAGTCATAGTTGTCGATCATCAGTAGCATCTGGGTACAACCTCTAGAATCAAGTTCGCCGGGTGGACAGGCGCAAGACGGCGCGCAGTGGGCGCCGTGGGTTTCAATCAGCTGCGTGGCGTTTGTTCAGCCAGCGCTACCGCCCGGAACATCGCCCGGCGTTTATTGATGGTTTCTTCCCATTCCAGTGCAGGCACTGAGTCGGCAACAATGCCGCCACCAGCCTGAACATGCAGCTCGCCGTCCTTGATCACCGCGGTGCGAATGGCGATGGCCGTGTCCATGTTGCCGTTCCAGGCAAAATAGCCGACTGCACCACCGTAGACGCCACGCTTGACCGGCTCCAGCTCGTCGATGATTTCCATGGCGCGGATTTTCGGCGCCCCAGACAAGGTGCCCGCTGGCAGGATGGCGCGCAGCGCATCCATAGCACTGAGGCCTTGCTTCAGTTCACCGGTCACGTTGGAAACGATGTGCATGACGTTGGAGTAACGCTCGATCACCATTTTCTCGGTGACCTTGACCGTGCCGGTGGCCGACACCCGGCCGGCGTCGTTACGACCCAGGTCGATCAGCATCAGGTGCTCGGCGATTTCCTTGTCGTCTGACAGCAGGTCTTCTTCCAGTGCCCGGTCTGCTTCTTCAGTCGCCCCGCGTGGACGGGTACCAGCGATCGGACGAACGGTCACCAGGTTGTCTTCAACCCGTACCAGCACTTCCGGCGAACTGCCCACCACATGGAAGTCACCGAAATTGAAGAAGTACATGTACGGCGTCGGGTTGAAGCAGCGCAACGCCCGATACAGGTCGATAGGCGCCGCCTTGAAATCGATCGACATACGCTGCGACGGCACCACCTGCATGCAGTCGCCCGCCAGGATGTATTCCTTGATGGTATCGACCGCGCGCTCGTAGTCGCTCTGGGTGAAGCTGGAGCGGAAGGCCGGCTCTGCAGCGGGCGCGCCACCCAGTTCCAGGCCGCGGCGTGGAGTAATCGGCTGGCGCAGTTGCTCAAGCAGCCCTTCCAGGCGCGCCAGGCCATTTTCGTAAGCCTGATCCTGGGCGGGGTCGACCAACACGATGGCGTGCATCTTGCCCGCCAGGTTGTCGAACACTACTACCGCGTCAGACACCATCAGCAAGATGTCTGGCACGCCCAATGGATCGGGGTTCGGGCACTTGCCCAGACGCTTCTCGACATAGCGCACGCAGTCATAGCCGAAATAGCCGACCAGGCCACCGTTGAAACGCGGCAGACCGGCGATGGTCGGCACCTGGTAGCGTTCTTTGAAGGACTCGACGAAGCTCAGCGGGTCTTCCACCTCATGCTGCTCGACCTCGACACCGTCATGGGTGATCCGCACCTGGTGGTCGTGGACACGCAGCACGGTGCGGCACGGCAAGCCGATGATCGAGTAACGCCCCCACTTCTCCCCACCCTGAACAGACTCAAGCAGGTAGGAGTTGGGCTGGTCGGCCAGTTTCAGGTAGATCGACAGCGGCGTGTCGAAGTCGGCCAACGTCTCGCAGGCCAGGGGGATACGGTTATAGCCGGCAGCGGCCAGGCGCAGGAATTCTTCGCGGGTCATGATAGCCTCGTGGCAAACAGCAAATGGGTCGAACAGGCAAACGGGCCGACAGGGGTCGGCAGATAAAAGTCAGGCGCGCCAACGCCAACGGGCCAGGGCCTTGATAACTTTCATCCAGAGTTTGCCGGTAACCGCCACGATGGAATCTCGATCTGAGGAGGAATGAACGTCCGTCAAAGTTATCCCAGTGGCCGCATCTAAGCAACCGGGCAACAGTGCCCGCAGGTCATCAATGACCAGACACGGCCCTTCTTCGCCGATCGGTCGCCCGTGATTGTAGCCATAGCTCAAGCCCACACATTTGACGCCTGCGGCTTTGGCCGCCAGCACGTCACTGCGCGAATCGCCAACGAACAAGGAATCTTCAGGCGCAACGTTGGCCATTTTCATCACGAACAACAAAGCAGCCGGATCGGGCTTTTTCTGCGGCAAGGTATCGCCACCGATGATCCAGCGGAAATAACGACCGATTTTCATCTGGTCGAGCAGCGGTGCGACAAAGCGCTCCGGCTTGTTGGTGATCAGGGCCATTTCCACGCCCTGCTTGTGCAACCACTTGAGCGTGTCACGCACGCCGGGGTACACCACCGTCAGTTGGTGATTGTCGGCATAGGCCTGCATGAACAGCTCCAGGCCCTTCTCTGCCTCGTCATCATCGACGGCGGCATGCTCCAGGCCGCCAGCCAGGGCCCGGCGCACCAGCACCGGGGCACCATTGCCGACCCAGTGGCGTACCGCCTCCAGGCCAGCGGGCTTGCGCCCCATTTCGAGCAGCATGTGATCCACCGCAGCGGCCAGGTCTGGCACCGAGTCGATCAGGGTACCGTCCAGATCAAACATCACCAGTTTGGGCAGCGCGCCGGGAAACAGCTGCTCGAAGCCACTCATGGACGGGCCAGGGCCAGTTCGGCATGCATTTTGGCAATGACTTCCTGATAGTTCGGCGTGTTGAAAATTGCCGAGCCGGCAACAAAGGTATCGGCACCGGCGGCAGCGATCTCACGGATGTTGTTCACATTCACGCCACCGTCGATTTCCAGGCGGATATCGCGGCCGCTGGCATCGATCAAGGCGCGCGCTTCACGCAGCTTGTCGAGGGTGCCGGGAATGAACTTCTGACCGCCAAAGCCTGGGTTGACGCTCATCAGCAGGATCATGTCGACTTTGTCCATGACGTACTTGAGGGTGTCGAGCGGGGTTGCCGGGTTGAACACCAGGCCGGCTTTGCAACCACCGTCACGGATCAACTGTAGTGAACGATCGATGTGCAGGGTAGCTTCCGGATGGAAGGTAATGTAACTGGCGCCGGCTTCGATGAAATCGCCGATGATGCGATCGACCGGGCTGACCATCAGGTGCACATCGATCGGCGCGGTGATGCCGTACTTGCGCAGTGCGGTGCAGACCATCGGGCCAATTGTCAGGTTCGGCACGTAGTGGTTGTCCATTACGTCGAAGTGAACGATGTCGGCACCAGCGGCCAGTACATTGTCGACTTCCTCACCCAGGCGGGCGAAATCGGCAGAAAGAATCGAGGGGGCAATAGCGTAGGGCTGCATGGCGCACCTGTAGGGCAGAATCACGGTGGCGCGCATTGTACCTCAGGCGAATGGCCATCGGCTGACCGGTATCAAAGCGGTCGTCGGATGAAAGCTGATCGCGGGGCAAGCCCACCCCCACAGATTGCGCCTGTGGGAGCGGGCTTGCCCCGCGATACATTCAAGCCGGTTGTTGAGTACGCAGCTTCTCGCTACGCCCGCGCAACCACTCCAGCGTCAGCAACAAGACGACCGAGAACGCGATCAGCAAGGTTGCCGCCGCCGCAATGGTCGGGCTGAGGTTCTCGCGGATACCGCTGAACATCTGCCGTGGCAGGGTTGCCTGCTCAGGGCCGGCAAGGAACAGGGTGACCACAACCTCATCGAACGAGGTGGCAAAGGCGAACAGCGCGCCGGAAATCACCCCGGGGGCAATCAACGGCAAGGTCACCCGGCGGAACGTGGTCAGCGGCGAGGCACCCAGGCTGGCCGCAGCACGTACCAGGTTGTGGTTGAAACCTTGCAGCGTCGCCGACACGGTAATGATGACGAACGGTACACCCAGCACCGCATGCACCAGGATCAGCGAGATAAAGCTGTTACCCATGCCCAAAGGTGCAAAGAACAGATAGCTGGCGACACCAATGATCACCACCGGCACCACCATCGGCGAGATCACCAGGGCCATGATCAGCGACTTGCCGGGGAAGTCGCCGCGGGTCAGGCCGATCGACGCCAGGGTGCCGAAGATCATCGCCAGCAGTGTCGCCGCCGGGGCGACGATGATGCTGTTCTTCAGCGCCCGCATCCACTCGGCCGAGGCAAAGAAGTCGTGGTACCACTGCAGCGAAAAGCCCTGCAGCGGGTAGACCAGAAAGCTGCCGGAGTTGAACGACAACGGAATGATCACCAGCACCGGCAACACCAGGAACAACAGAATCAGCCCGCAAAGGATGCGCAAGCTGTAGAACCAGACCCGCTCGACGGGCGACATGTAAGGGCTCAGCATGACAACGCTCCTCAGCTCAGACGCAGGCGGCTGGCGCCGACCAGCCAGCTATAGATCAGGTACAGCAGCACGGTCGCCAGCAACAGCAGACCGCCCAGTGCAGTGGCCATACCCCAGTTGATGCTGGTGTTGGTATAGAACGCCACGAAGTAGCTGACCATCTGGTCGTTCGGGCTGCCGAGCAACGCCGGAGTGATGTAGTAGCCGATGGCCAGGATGAACACCAGCAGGCAGCCCGCGCCAACACCGGCGTAGGTTTGCGGGAAGTACACCCGCCAGAAGCTGGCGAACGGATGGCAGCCGAGCGAGATGGCCGCACGCATGTAGGTGGGCGAGATACCCTTCATCACGCTGTAGATCGGCAGAATCATGAACGGCAGCAGAATGTGGACCATGGAGATGTACACACCTGTGCGGTTGAACACCAGCTCCAGGGGTTTGTCGATAATGCCCAGGGCCATCAGCGCGCTGTTGATCAAACCACCCGACTGCAGCAACACAATCCAGGCAGCGACCCGCACCAAGATCGAGGTCCAGAAGGGCAACAGCACCAGAATCATCAGCAAGTTGCTCTGCCGGGTTGGCAGATTGGCCAGCAAATAAGCCAGTGGATAGGCCAATACCAGGCAGATGGCCGTGATCACGAAGCCCATCCACAGAGTGCGGGTGAAGATATCCAGGTAAATGGCCTGGTCCGGAGTAGCCTTGGCCAGCTCACCGAGGTCATCAATGCGATGATCCAGCGCCGCCAGCAGGTAGAACGGTGTGACGCTACTGGTGTTACGGCGAATCGCCTGCCAGTAGGCCGGGTCACCCCAACGCTCGTCCAACTCCTGCAGGGCATCTTTATAAGAAGCCGGCTCGGTCTTGAACGGCAGCGCTCGAGCCGTTTTGGCCAGCAGGCTGCGATAGCCCGCCAGTTCCATGTTCAGGCGCTTGGAGGTATCCCCCAAGGTCTGGTTCTTGCGCGCCTGGCCCAGGTCTTCGCTCAGTGCTTTGTACACCGGCTCGCCCGGCAGGCCCTTGCCGTCCCATTGCGAAACTGCGGCAACGGTCTGCGGCAAACCTGTGACGACTTCCGGGTTGCCCACGCTTTTGTAGAGCAACGCGGCAATCGGCACGAGGAAAACCAGCAACAGGAACAGCGCCAGTGGCGCAATCAGCGCTTGCGCCTTCCAGCGGTTGACCCGCTCGGCACGCGCCAGACGCTGCTTGAGTGTGGAACCGGCGCCTTCATTCAGGGGCACTGCGATGGCCATAGCGAACTCCGAAATCTTGAGAACAGGAAGCGTCGGCAAGGCGCCGACGCTCCATCAGCCGACCTTACTTGGCAGCCCAGGCGTTGAAGCGTTGCTCCAGCTGCTCGCTGTTGTCAGCCCAGAAGGCGACATCGATCTGCACCTGGTTGGCGATGTTTTCCGGGGTGGTTGGCATGTCTTTCTTGATCTCGTCGGAGAGCAGGCTGACCGCCTTGGAGTTGGCCGGACCGTAGGCGATGTTTTCCGAGTAGATCTTTTGCTGCTCCGGCTTGACCGAGTAGGCGATGAATTTTTTCGCATCCTCGGCGTTTTTCGCGCCCTTCGGGATCGCCCAGGCGTCGAAGTCGTAGATACCGCCGTTCCACACTACTTTCAGGTTGCTTTCTTTCTGTACTGCAGCGATACGGCCGTTGTAGGCCGAACTCATGACCACGTCACCCGAGGCCAGGTACTGAGGTGGCTGGGCGCCAGCTTCCCACCACTGGATGCTTGGCTTGAGCTCGTCGAGTTTCTTGAAGGCACGGTCCTGGCCTTCTTTGGTGGCGAGTACTTTGTAGACGTCCTTCGGCGCAACGCCGTCGGCCATCAGGGCGAATTCCAGGGTGTATTTGGCACCTTTGCGCAGGCCGCGCTTGCCCGGGAACTGCTTGGTGTCCCAGAAATCAGCCCAGCTGGTTGGGGCGGTTTTCAGTTTGTCGGCGTTGTAGGCCATGACCGTGGACCACACGAAGAAGCCCACACCGCAGGGCTGAATGGCACCCGGAACATAGTCGGCCTCGTCGCCGAACAACGCAGGGTCGAGCTCTTCGAACATACCTTCGTCACAGCCGCGGGCCAGCTCTGGCGATTCGACTTCTACCAGGTTCCAGGACACGCTCTTGGTGTCGACCATGGCTTTGACTTTGGCCATTTCACCGTTGTACTCGCCCGCGACGATCTTGCCGTTGCCTGCCTTTTCCCATGGCTCGTAGAACGCTTTGGTCTGGGCTGCCTTGTTGGCGCCGCCGAAAGAGATCACGGTCAGGTCGGCCGCCGCCATGGCTTGCCCCGCTGCGAACAGCCCCAGTGTCAGAGCGGTCAACTTCAAGTGTTTGAGCATTATTATTTTCTCCACAGTACAGGGTTGGTGAAGCAAACCTTCAATTGGCTTCCTGGATCGGGTCGAGCGCGCGGGCGTGCTCCACCTCCCAGCCAAGCGGTACCACATCGCCCACGGCCAGCGCCGGGTCGAGTTCGGCAATTGGCTGCTTCACGAAGAAATCGGCCTTGCCGCAGACTTCCAGACGCACCCGCACGTGGTCGCCCAGGTAAATGAATTCGGCCACCCGGCCAGAGAAGCGGTTCACACAGCTTTCGCTGTGACCATTGAGGCGTACGCGCTCAGGACGGATCGACAGGGTCACCGGCTCACCGCTCTGACCGACATTCACCGCCAGCGCCTCGACTTTCTCGCCACGCGCCAGCTGCACCATGCAACGCTCACCGTCCTGACTGATCAGGCGGCCGTTGATGCGGTTGTTCTCACCGATGAAGTTGGCCACGAAGGTGTTCTTCGGCTCTTCGTAGAGGGTGCGCGGGTCGGCGATCTGCTGGATTTCGCCCTGGTGGAAGACGGCAACGCGGTCAGACATGGTCAGCGCTTCACCCTGGTCGTGGGTGACATACACCACAGTGACGCCCAGGCGTTGGTGCAGGTGTTTGATTTCCATCTGCATGTGTTCACGCAGTTGCTTATCGAGCGCGCCGAGTGGTTCGTCCATCAGCACCAACTGCGGTTCGAACACCAGTGCCCGGGCCAGGGCCACACGTTGCTGCTGGCCGCCGGACAACTGGCCGGGGTAGCGCTTGGCGAAGGCATCGAGCTGGACCATGTTGAGTACACGCTTGACCCGCTCACTGATGTCGGTCTTGCTCAGGTTGCGCACGGTCAGGGGGAACGCCAGGTTCTCGGCCACGGTCATGTGCGGGAACAAGGCATAGTTCTGGAACACCATACCGATGTCGCGTTTGTGCGGCGGCACATTGTTGATCGAGCGCCCGGCCAACTGAATCTCACCGGCAGTCGGGGTCTCGAAGCCTGCGAGCATCATCAGGCTGGTGGTCTTGCCCGAGCCGGACGGGCCGAGCAAGGTCAGGAACTCGCCTTTGCGAATATCCAGATTGAGGTCTTTGACGATCAGCGACTCGCCGTCATAGCTCTTCTGCACACCGCGAAAGCTGACCAGCACTTCGCCGGCTGCAGCGCTCGAATTCACCTCACTCATACCCGTACCTTCTTGTTGGATGACTGCCGTGTTCACAGACTAGTGAAGGGGCAAGCCGGCGCAAATCGGTGACGGGGAGAGATTGATATCAGCAGGATGGAAGGTCTGGGGTAGGGATTGCCCTACACGGGTGGCGTGATTGGATACGTGATCGCGGGGCAAGCCCGCTCCTACAGCACTTATGTGGGAGTGGGCTTGCCCCGCGATGTCGCAATCAGAACACTCAGAGCAACTTGTGCTCCATGGCGTACTTCACCAGTTCCGCCAATGAGGTGACATTGAGCTTCTGCATCAGCCGCGCTTTGTGAGTGCTGATGGTCTTGTTGCTCAGCGCCAGTTGCTGGGCGATGTCGTTGACATTGGCGCCCTGGGCCAGGCGTTCGAACACCGAGAACTCACGCTCCGACAGCAGGGAATGCAAGGGTCGGGCATCCGTCAGGCCGACCTCGAAGACCATCCGGTCAGCCAGGTCCGGATCAATGTAGCGGCCACCGCCGGCCACCCGCCGAATAGCGGTGAGCAACAGGGACGGATCGCTGTCTTTGGTCGCATAACCCGCTGCGCCGACCTTCAGCGCACGGGCGGCCATTTGCGCTTCGTCATGCATCGACAGCACCAGGATCGCAGGCGGATTGTTCAGCGCGCGGATCCGCGGAATCGCTTCGAGGCCATTGACTCCGGGCATGGAGATATCCAGCAATACCACTTCGCAGTCGGTATGACGCAGCGCTTCCAGCAGTTGCTCGCCATTGGCGGCCTCCCCTGCTACCTGCATATCCTTGGCCAGGCCGATCAATTGCTTGA
Organism: Pseudomonas sp. NUPR-001; assembly: GCF_052147955.1. Classification (NCBI taxonomy): domain Bacteria; kingdom Pseudomonadati; phylum Pseudomonadota; class Gammaproteobacteria; order Pseudomonadales; family Pseudomonadaceae; genus Pseudomonas; species Pseudomonas sp. NUPR-001. The sequence goes on along the minus strand of NZ_CP197353.1, from coordinate 481,045 downwards.
TGCCTTCACGGACGATGGTGTGGTCTTCGGCAACCAGAACTCGAATCACAAAACCGCTCCTATTTCAGGGGTATGCCTACGCTAAGGCTGGTGCCCTCGCCTGGCTCACTCTCCAAGGTCATTGTTCCACCCAACATCAATACCCGCTCGCGCATGCCGACCAGGCCAAAAGATGCCGGACGGCTTTCATCCAAGGCAAAACCGACGCCATCGTCGATCACGGTCAGGCGTAAGGTGCGACCATCCAGACTCAGGCTGATCTGCACAGTATGCGCCTGGGCGTGACGCATCACATTGGTCAGCGCCTCTTGAAGGATGCGAAACAGGCCGGTGGCCTTGGCATCGCTCAACGGCGGCAGGTTCTCCGGCACTTGCACCAGGCAAGGAATCTGCGTGCGCGCTTCAAAACGCCGGGCCTGCCACTCGATCGCCGAAGCGATACCGGCATCCAGAATCGGTGGGCGCAATGCGGTGGCGACATCCCGAACCAGCTGGAACAGTTGGGCAATCAAGCGCTTCATGCTGGCCAGGCGCTCGTTCAGACCGGGGTCGAGATCGGCGTAGGCCAGCTCGCACATGGACGTTTCCAACTTCAGCACGGTGAGCATCTGCCCCAGTTCGTCATGCACCTCACGGGCGATGCGGGCTTTTTCTTCCTCGCGAACACTCTCCATGTGTGCCGACAGGTCACGCAACTGCTCCTGGGAGCGCGCCAGCTCCAATTCGACCCTTTTACTCTGGGTGATGTCCCACACCACACCATCCCAGACCACCCGGCCATCGCCCAGTTTGCGGGTACTGGCCTTGATATCCGCCCAGCGCTGTTCACCCTCGCGCGTCAGAATGCGGCCCTGCCAGGACCAATCCTGGTCGGTGGCCAAGGCCAGGTCCTGGACCTGGTGATAATCGGCGCGGTCTTGTGGGTGAACCAGGTTACGCAAGCCCATATCCGGGTGCTGCAATGCGGCGGGGGTGTAGCCGACCAACGCCTCGCTGCCTTCGCTGATGTAGGGGAACTCAAGCTCACCTTCAGCCGGATTGCGCTCAAGCCGGAACACCAGCCCCGGCACATTGCCGGCAATGCCCTTGAGCCTGGCCTCGCTTTCGCGCAAGGCCGCCAGCGCCCGCCGGCGCTCGGTGACGTCGGTAAGAAACACCACCAGGTATTCAGCATCACGAAAACGCAGAAAGCTCAGCGACACATCCACCGGCAGCAGACTGCCATCAGCGCGTAAGCACTGCGTCTCGAAATGCTGAGCCGCATCGGGGCTGGCCCGCGCGCCCTTCCACAACTCCAGCCAGCGGTCCATGTGCAAGCCAGGCTCGAAGTCGATCAGCGGTCGGTCGATCACTGCTCCTCCGGCGTAACCCAGCATGCTTTCGGCAGCGCGGTTGGCATAGCGCACGTGACTGTCCCAGTTGACCCAGAGGATGCCCACGGTGCTCTGGTCGATGGAAAACTGGCTCAAACGCAACGCTTCTTCCCGCGCCTGACGTTGGTTGATGGTGTCGCGCGCCGTCAGCAGATTGTGTTCCAACTGACGCAGCTGGCGGCGCTGCCAGATCACGATGGCCACACTGCTGAACAGCAGTGCGCCCAGGAACAGCCCTAGGTTCTGCCAGAACCCCGGCGACTCACTCAGGCGCGGGTACTTGGGCTCCAGCCAACGTTGGTGCAGTTGCTCCAGGTCTTTGGCCGGGATCGCCTGCAAGCCACGCTCAATAATCTCTGCCAATACCGGCCAGTCGCGACGCGAGGCCACGCGCAACAACTGCGGCAGGCCAATATCGCCGACCACCGCCAGATCACTGAACTCGCTTTCGCGCGACAAACGACTCAACTGCGCCTCATCCACCACGGCATAGCGAGCCTGTTCACTCAACAGCAACTGCAGGGCCTGGCGTTCCTGGGGAACGCCTTGTAGGTTCAGGTTCGAATAGGTCGCGCGCAGGTAGTCGGCCACCGCACTGGGCATACGTACCGCTACCCTTTCTTCACTGCTGAGCTTCTCGAGATCCACCGCTCTGGCGCCACTGCGTGGTCCGACGATCAATTGCGGGACACGCATATAAGGGTCACTGAACAGCCACAAGCGCAGACCGGCCGGCGTCTGGGTCAGCCCCGGGGCCAGATCGACTTCACCTGCGCGCAATGCCCGCTCGAGCGCCGCCTGGTCAGGGAAGTTGCGCCAGGTCAGGTCCAGCCCCAGCGAGCGCCCCAACCAGTTCATCAACTCGACATTGACCCCATACAACTGCTGCAAGCGGCGATCGAACTGGGCAAACGGTGCTTGCAGCACCAGCCCGACCCTCAAGCTGCGATGTTGTTCGAGCCACTGCTGCTGCGCAGGCTCCAGCACCACGGGGGCCGATGTGCTTGCAGGGCCTGCCCATGCGATCAAGGACCAGCAGAAACAGCCGATAACCAACAGGCAGCGTACTGAGTTCATCTAAACGCTCATCAAAGAATGGATGGTCACCGAGCATGGCCGTCCCGGACAAATACGATTAGGCTGCCGGTATTATTCTGGCCTGGACCACTCCATGTTCGCACTTTTGCGCACAACGCTCGCGGCGTTATGCCTTCCACTGATACTACCTTGTAGCGCACAAGCGGCTACAGGTGAAACGCCTGAAGCTGCGGCCACCTCCCAGCCAGATGCGGTGCAACGTCAACCATTGGCGGAACGCAGCCAGGCAGATGCCCTGGCGCTGGAGCGACACGTGCCTGCGGCCGAGCAGCAAATGCTGCAAGCAGGCAGTGACAATTTCCTCGCCCTGTGGAAACCCGCCAACAGCGGCGAGCCGAAGGGCGCCCTGATCATCCTCGCCGGTGCTGGTGAAACAGCAGACTGGCCGAAGACCGTCGGCCCCTTGCGCCGCAAGTTTCCTGACGCAGGCTGGCATAGCCTGAGTCTGAGCTTGCCTGACCTGCTCGCTGATAGCCCTCAGGCTCGGGTGGAAACACCTGCTGCGCCCAGCCAACCTGTCACACCAGGGCAGAGCGCACCGGTCAAAGATACGCCTGACGACGCTAACGCCAGTGTCGAAAAAGCTACCGCTGCGGAAAATGACGTCAGCGAAACCACTCCCGCTGCCCAAGGGCCGGGCCTTGACGACAAGACGGATGCCGAACGGATATTTGCCCGCCTGGATGCTGCGGTGGCCTACGCTCAGCAGCACAATGCCCGCACTGTCGCGCTACTGGGCAATGGCAGCGGCGCCTACTGGGCGGCACGCTACCTGAGTGAACGGCAACCGGCACAGATTCAGAAGCTGGTCATGGTCGCGGCACAAACACCTGCACAGGCCGAACTGGGCCTGGATGCCCTGGCCCCGACGCTGAAAGTCGCCACCGCCGACTTTTTCTACACCAACCAGCTGCAGGCGCGGCGTGCAGCCGAACTACGCCTGCAAGCGAGCAAGCGCATAAAAGACAACCAGTACCGTCAGATTGGTTTGACCGCTATGCCCGGCAACAACGCGGCAGAGCAGGAACAACTGTTCCGCCGCGTGCGTGGCTGGCTCAGCCCGGAAAATACCGACTAGAAACCACGCTGCTTACGAATGATCGCGTAGGCCTGGTGCAGCTCGCGGGTGCGTTCAGTGGCTTCACGCACCTGCGAGGGGCTGGCACCACTGCCCGCCAGCTTGTCGGGGTGGTGGCGACTGACAAGCCGTCGATAAGCTTGTTTGATCTGGCCTGACTCGGCGTGAGCCTCAACGCCGAGCAAACGCAAGGCGTCGTGATAACCAAGGTTGACACTGGACAAGCCCGGGCGCTGCGGCTCGTACTCCAGCGCCAGGGCCTTGACCCTGGGCGCCGACCAACCCAGTTGTTGCCCCCAGTCGAGCAACAACTCGCGCTCCTGACGCCCCGCGCGGCCATCGGCCCATACCATGCGCCAGCAAGCACGCAACATACCTTCAGCGGCATGAGGCTGTTGCTTAATTCGTCTCAAGTAGGCGCCCAGGCGCTCCTGACCCCGTTTGCCACGATTGAACGCAGCGATGGCCCGGCGGCGTCCAGCCTCATTCATCTCCAGGCGTTGCATTTCCTGACGTGCCTGCTGAATGTGCCCATCAACTACCCGTCCATCGCACTTGGCCAGCCGCCCAAGCAAAACGAACAACACCTCATCGTCGAGCAATACCGGGCGCCCACCCAAGCGCTCACGCACATGGGCCCAACTGTGCAACTGCAAACGGCGATCCATCGCCTGCCCCAGCAACGCCCCCAGCAAAGCCCCTGGAATACTGGCAATGGCGAAGCCGGCCCCGGCACCGATCACTGTGCTCGGCCACAGCATGTTATCCGCGCCCTTTGATCAATTGCTCGACCTCAGCCAGGCGCTCCTGCGTACCGACATCCACCCAGTGACCGGCGAAGTGTTCGCCGCTGACCTGCCCCGACGCCATGGCTTCACGCAGCAATGGCGCCAACTTGAAAGCACCCGTGCTACAACCTTCGAACAGCGCAGGATCGATGACGGCGATGCCGCTGTAGGTCAAGGTCGCTGCACCGTCCTGACCATCACTGACCTGGCCCTGCTGCAGACAGAAATCGCCCTTGCCGTGATGCCCCGGATTGTCGACCAGCACCAGATGGGCGAGCCCTGCGGGCTGTTGCGGCAAACGCGTGAAGTCGTAATCAGTCCAGACATCACCATTAACCAGCACAAAGGGCTGATTGCCGAGTAAGGGCAGCGCCTTGAAGATTCCGCCGCCGGTCTCCAGCGGCTCGCCTTCAGGTGAATAGCTGATATTCAGGCCCCACCCGGCACCAGTGCCCAGATGCGCTTCGATTTGCTCACCGAGCCAGGCGTGGTTGATCACCACGTCTTTAAAACCGGCAGCCTGCAGCGCACGCAGGTGGTACTCGATCAAGGGCACCCCCGCGACTGGCAGCAAGGGTTTGGGCGTGTGCAGGGTGAGCGGGCGCATCCGCTCACCTTTACCTGCTGCAAGAATCATCGCCTTCATGGACGTGCCCCGCCTGCAGCCTGCAGGCTTTCGATCAACTCATCCAGCTCGGCCAGCTCCGGACGGCGGGCAATCACTTCATCTATATAGGCGAAGAAGCGCGGCACGTCGGTCAGGTAACGCGGCTTGCCATCGCGATGGCAGATACGCGCAAAAATGCCGATGACTTTGAGGTGGCGCTGCACCCCCATCAGGTCACTGGCACGGTAGAAGTCTTCGAAATCAGCCTGCACCGGAATGCCTTTGGCCTGCGCCCGTTGCCAGTAGTCCTTCAACCAACCTTCAACCCGCGCTTTTGGCCAGCTCAGGAAAGCATCCTTGAACAAGCAGGTAACGTCATAGGTGACCGGCCCATAAACGGCATCCTGGAAGTCCAGTACCCCGGGGTTAGGAGTGCTCTGCATCAGGTTGCGCGGCATAAAGTCGCGGTGCACCAAAACTTTGGGCTGAGCCAGGGCGCTGTCGATCAACAGTGTGCTGATGCGCTGCCAGAGGGCCAGTTGTGCATCGGTAAAGCCCAACCCCAGCTCACGCCCCACGTACCACTCGGGAAACAGCTCAAGCTCACGGCGCAACAGGGCGACGTCATAACTCGGCAACGGTGCGTCCATTGGCAACTGCTGAAAGGCCAGCAGCGCTTCGATGGCGTCATCGAACAAGCCATCGGCGTTTTCGGCGTTGATCACATCGAGGTAAGTCTGGGTACCGAGGTCGCTCAGTAGCAAGAAGCCACGCTCCAGATCCTGAGCATGAATGACCGGTACATTGACCTCGGCGCTAGCCAACAGCTGGGCGATATCGACGAAGGGGCGGCAGTTTTCCTGCGGCGGGGGGGCATCCATGACAATAAAACTGTGACCTTCGGCCTGCCAGCGGAAGTAACGGCGGAAGCTGGCGTCGCTGCTGGCAGCGGTCAGGTTAGCCGCTGGAACCGCACCCCAGCCCTGTTTCAGGAACAGGTGGGCAAGTTGTTCTTCGAGCCAGACAGTGAGGTGTTGCAGGCGTACATCGTGATCAGGCATTACAAGGGTCTCCGACGGCCCTAGCCGTCAAGCGGGTCATGCTTTATTATCCAGCATCTTTTTCAGACCATCGAGAGGCGTGCGGCCCCACACGCGGGCAGATGGCACGCAGGAAGCCCGGACTAATAAGATGGCATTGAAATCCCCCGCGTTTCGTAAAAAATTTCCGTTGCTGGTCACCGGCGGTCTGCTGGCGCTGCAACCTCTGGCCACCTCGTATGTGGTCGCCGCAGAGCAATTCGATTGCCAAGTGTCTGCTGCCGGAGGCTGGGACTGCAAGCCCAAGGCCAACGCCGCTACGCTGCCGCCTCGTCCGGTGCATCCGGGCGCTGCTGCCAGTGCGACTGGCGAAGCCACTGCTGAGGCTGGCGAAGCTGCAGCCGAGGCTGGCAATGGCACGATGCTCGTTACCGAGAGCAAAGGCCGCGCCCTCAAAACCCGCAGTGTCGACGCCAGCCACCTGGACTGGGTGCCGCGCGATCAACTGACCCCTGCACAACTTGCCGAAACCGGGCCGTACTGTGCCGGTGCCTACATCGAGCCGACCCGTCCGGGCATGGATGACACCACGCCGAAAGACGAAGCCCCGACATTCATTGGCGCCAAGGTCTCCCGCTACCAACAGGAACAGCAGATCGCCACCCTCGCCGGTGATGTGGTCATGCGCCAGGGCAGCATGCAGGTTGAAGCCGACGAGGCCAACCTGTATCAGGCCGAGAACCGCGGCGAACTCAGCGGCAACGTCAAGATTCGTGACAACGGCTCGTTGGTCGTGGGCGATCATGCCGACATCCAACTCGACACTGGCGAAGCCAAGGTCGACAACGCCGAGTACGTCATGCACAAGTCGCGCATCCGCGGCAGTGCGCTGTACGCCAAGCGTGCCGAAAACGCCATCATTCGCCTCAAGGACGGTACCTATACCACCTGTGAGCCGAACAGCAACGCCTGGCAGTTGAAGGGCAACAACATCACCCTGAACCCGGCCACCGGCTTCGGTACCGCGACCAACGTCACCCTGCGGGTTAAGGATATTCCGGTGTTCTACACACCGTACATCTACTTCCCGATCGACGACCGTCGTCAGTCCGGCTTCCTGCCGCCGTCGTTCAGCACCAGCAGCGACACCGGCTTCATGCTGGTCACGCCGTACTACTTCAACCTGGCGCCAAACTACGACGCTACCTTGTATCCACGCTACATGGCCAAGCGCGGCCTGTTGATGGAAGGCGAGTTCCGTTATCTGACCAAGTCCAGTGAAGGTCAGTTCGGCGGTGCTTACCTGAATGACAAGAATGATGATCGTAAAGAGCAGACGGACTACAAAGAAAAGCGCTGGATGGTCAACTGGCAGCACAAGGGCGGACTGGATGAGCGCTTGCTGACTGAGGTCGATTACACCGACATCAGCGATCCGTTCTACTTCCAGGACTTGGAGTCTGCACAGGTTGGCATTGACAGTAAGGACTATGTCACCCAGCAAGGTGCATTGACCTATCGTGGCGAAAATTATACTGCACGATTGAATATGCTGGCCTACGAGATGGCAACCATCTCCAAGATCACCCCGTACGATCGTTTGCCACAGGTTACCTTTGGCGGGATGCTGCCTTACCACCCAGGTGGTCTAAACTTTAGTTACGACACCGAAGCGGTCCGATTTGACCGCGATTTGAAAGATGACTTCGTTCTGGACGAGGACGGCCAACCCGACACCGGTGCCGGGGTTCCAGGCCGCCGCCTGGATCAAAACATCTTTGGTATTGCACGTTCGAACGGCACGCGTTTGAATGTTTCGCCGCAAATCAGCCTGCCGTTTACTGAAACTTATGGCTACCTGACCCCATCGATCAAGTACATCACCACACATTACGATCTTGATCTGGATAGCCAGGGTAAAGCGCAGGCTGCAACCGCTACTGATGTCCAAGGACACTTCAAGAGCACGCAAACGCGTAATGTGCCAGTCTTCAACATCGACAGTGGCCTGTACTTCGACCGTAACACCCAGTGGTTTGGAACCAACTATCGCCAGACACTGGAACCGCGCCTGTACTACTTGTACGTGCCGTACGAAGACCAGCAAGATATCCCTCTCTTCGACAGCAGTGAAAGAACGTTCAACTACGCCTCGCTGTTCCGTGACAACCGCTTCAGCGGTCGCGACCGGATTGGCGACGAGAACAAGCTGTCGCTGGGCGTCACCAATCGCTGGATCGAAGAAAACGGCTTCGAGCGCCAACGCTTTAGTGTTGGTCAAGCACTGTACTTCAAGGATCGCAAGGTCCAGTTGCCGGGTATTGACTATCGTAATCGCGAAGACTCGCTCTCCGACGTCTCGCCATATGCCCTGGAATACGCTTACCGCTTCAACCGTGACTGGCGCTTCAACTCCGATTTCAACTGGGACCCGGACAGCCGCAGCACCCGCTCCGGCAGCGCGATGTTCCATTATCAGCCTGAAGACAACGTGAACAAGGTCGTCAACCTCGGTTACCGCTACCGAAACGACACGGTCTCCTACAACAGCACTACTGGCCAGTGGCAAGTAGGTGGCGGCGACTACGGCAAGCCGGGAGATGCGAACTACGTCAAGGACTACTACAAGATCCAGCAACATGACTTTTCGGTCATGTGGCCAATCGTTCCACAGTGGACTGCAATCGCTCGCTGGCAACATGACTACAACCGCAACCGTACCCTGGAAGCCTTCGGTGGTTTCGAGTACGACAACTGCTGCTGGAAGCTGCGTCTGATCAACCGTTACTGGATCGATTACGACGACTTCAGCCAGGCAACTCCACAAAACGAAAAAGGCGACCACGGCGTCTTCCTGCAGATTGTGCTGAAAGGCCTCGGCGGCGTAGTGGGCAACAAGGTCGAGTCGTTCCTCGACCAGGGCATTCAAGGTTATCGTACACGTGAAGACCAAGCTTACTGATTGTCTGCGCCCGCTGTTGCTGGGCGCTGTATTGCTGAGCAGCACGGCGCATGCCGCCGTGCAGACTCTGGATAGCGTTGTGGCCATCGTCGATAACGACGTGGTCATGAAAAGCCAACTGGACCAGCGCGTGCGCGAAGTCGAGCAAACCATCGCCAAGCGCGGTGGTTCTGCGCCACCTCCGGGCGTGCTCGATCAGCAGGTGCTCGAACGCCTGATCGTCGAAAACCTGCAGCTGCAGATCGGCGACCGCTCGGGCATCCGCATCACCGATGAAGAATTGAACCAGGCCATCGGCACCATTGCCCAGCGCAATGGCATGAGCCTGGAGCAGTTCCGCGCCGCCCTGGCACGTGACGGCCTGTCGTATGAAGATGCCCGCGAGCAGGTACGTCGCGAGATGATCATCAGCCGTGTGCGTCAGCGCCGTGTGGCTGAGCGCATCCAGGTCTCGGAGCAGGAAGTAAAGAACTTCCTCGCCTCGGACATGGGCAAGATGCAGCTGTCCGAAGAGTACCGCCTGGCCAACATCCTCATCCCGACCCCTGAACGGGCCGACTCGGCCAGCATTCAGGCGGCTGCCAGACAAGCAGGCGAGGTGTACCAGCAACTCAAGCAAGGGGCTGACTTCGCCCAGATGGCTATCGCCCGCTCGGCGAGCGAAAGCGCGCTGGAAGGTGGTGAAATGGGCTGGCGTAAAGCCGCTCAGTTGCCACCGCCGTTCGATCGCCTGCTGAGCTCCATGTCGGTCGGCGATGTCACCGAGCCAGTCCGCACTCCGGGCGGCTTCATCATCCTCAAGCTTCAAGAAAAACGTGGCGGCTCGAGCATGGTGCGTGACGAAGTACATGTTCGTCATATCCTGATCAAGCCAAGCGAGATCCGCAGCGAAGAGGCCACCAAGGCCCTGGCGGAGAAACTCTACGAGCGCATTCAGAACGGCGAAGACTTCGCCCAACTGGCGAAGAGCTTCTCTGAAGATCCGGGTTCCGCCCTCAACGGTGGCGACCTGAACTGGATCGACCCGAACGCACTGGTACCTGAGTTCCGCGAAGAAATGGCCAGTGCCCAGCAAGGCCAGGTCACCAAACCGTTCAAGACCCAGTACGGCTGGCACGTGCTTGAAGTCCTTGGCCGTCGTGCCACTGACAGCACCGAACAGGCCCGCGAGCAGCAAGCCATGAACGTCCTGCGTAACCGCAAGTACGATGAAGAGCTGCAAACCTGGCTGCGTCAGATCCGCGACGAAGCCTACGTTGAAATCAAGCTTCCTGGCGCGACTCAGGTTGCCCCGTGAAACCTCAGCGCTTCGCCCTCACACCTGGCGAACCGGCCGGCATAGGTCCTGACCTGTGCCTGCTGCTCGCCGCGCAAGCCCAGCCGCACCCTCTGATTGCCATCACCAGCTGTGACCTGCTCGCCGAGCGGGCCACACAGCTGGGCGTGGCGATCAGCCTGCTACCGGTTAAACCAGACAGTTTTCCTGACCAGCCTGCCCCTGCCGGCAGCCTGTATGTGTGGGACACGCCACTGCAGAACCCGGTGGTGGCCGGCCAGCTCGACAAAGCCAATGCTGCATTCGTCCTCGAAACCTTGACCCGTGCGGGCCTGGGCTGCCTGGATGGGCATTTCGCCGGGATGATCACCGCCCCGGTACACAAGGGCGTGATCAACGAGAGCGGTATTGCCTTCTCCGGCCACACCGAATTCCTCGCCGACCTCACCCACACCACGCAAGTGGTGATGATGCTTGCCACTCGCGGGCTGCGCGTGGCGCTGGTGACCACCCACCTGCCGCTGCGCGATGTGGCCGATGCCATTACCAGCGAGCGCCTGGAACGGGTCACGCGCATTCTCCACGCCGACCTGCAGCAAAAATTCGGCATCGCCAGTCCACGCATTCTGGTATGCGGCCTGAATCCACATGCCGGTGAAGGTGGCCACCTCGGCTCCGAAGAAATCGACACCATTGAACCCACGTTGGCGCGCCTGCGCAGCGAAGGCATGGACCTGCGCGGCCCATTGCCTGCCGACACCCTGTTTACCCCCAAATATCTGGAGCACTGCGACGCAGTGCTGGCGATGTACCACGACCAAGGCTTGCCGGTACTCAAGTACAAAGGCTTTGGCGCTGCCGTGAACGTGACCCTGGGCCTGCCGATCATCCGCACCTCGGTCGACCACGGCACTGCCCTGGATCTGGCCGGTAGCGGCCGGATTGACACCGGCAGCCTGCAGGTCGCCCTGGAAACCGCCTACCAGATGGCCGAGACCCGAAAATGAGTGAGCAATACCAACACCGGGCGCGTAAGCGCTTCGGCCAGAACTTTCTGCACGATGCCGGCGTCATCGACCGCATCCTGCGCTCGATCAATGCCAAGGCCAGCGACCGCATGCTGGAAATCGGCCCGGGTCAGGGTGCCCTGACCGAAGGCTTGCTGGGCAGCGGTGCACAGCTCGACGTCGTCGAGCTGGATAAAGACCTGGTGCCGATTCTCAACCAGCAATTTGCCGGCCGAGACAACTTCCGCCTGCACCAGGGCGACGCCCTGAAGTTCGACTTCACCAGCCTCGGCGCTGCCCCTAACAGCCTGCGCGTAGTCGGCAACTTGCCGTACAACATTTCCACGCCGCTGATCTTCCACCTGCTGAGCAACGCCGAGCTGATCCGCGACATGCACTTCATGCTGCAAAAGGAAGTGGTCGAGCGCCTGGCTGCAGGTCCCGGTGGCGGTGACTGGGGGCGACTGTCGATCATGGTGCAGTACCACTGCCGGGTCGAACACTTGTTCAACGTCGGGCCTGGCGCGTTCAACCCGCCGCCGAAGGTCGACTCGGCCATCGTTCGCCTGGTCCCACACGAAACCCTGCCCTTCCCTGCCAAGGACCATCGCCTGCTTGAGCGCATCGTTCGCGAAGCCTTCAACCAACGCCGTAAAACCTTGCGCAACACCCTCAAAGCCCTGCTCAGCAGCGATGCCATCGAGGCTGCCGGTGTCGACGGTAGCCTGCGCCCAGAACAGCTGGACCTGGCCGCTTTCGTCCGCCTGGCCGACAAACTGGCCGAGCAACAAGGCAGCCACTAAGGCCCGTCAACGGCCAGTCATCCCTGCATGACTGGCCGGCACCCCCGCCAATGGCCTAGACTGGACACAATTGCCGTATCCGCGTCTGTTTCCAAGGCCCCTTGCATGTCAGATCCCCGTTACCAGATCGACGTCAGTGTCGTGACCCGCTTCCTCAAAGAACAATCCGACCCCGAAAACGAACGTTTCGCCTTCGCCTACACCATCACCGTGCAGAACAATGGCTCGCTACCGGCCAAGCTGCTGTCGCGCCATTGGCTGATTACCAACGGCGATGGCCAGGTCGAAGAAGTAAAGGGCGCCGGCGTGATCGGCCAGCAACCGCTGATCGAACCGGGCAAGAGCCATACCTACAGCAGCGGCGCCGTGATCAGCACCCAGGTCGGCACCATGCAGGGCACCTACCAGATGCATGCCGAAGACGGTAAGCGTTTCGACGCCATCATTGCCCCATTCCGCCTTGCCGTTCCCGGAGCCCTGCACTGATGGCGGTATACGCCGTTGGCGACCTGCAAGGCTGCCTGCAACCGTTGAAGTGCCTGCTTGAGCGCGTCAACTTCAACCCTGCGGTCGATCGCCTGTGGTTGGTTGGCGACCTGGTTAACCGTGGCCCGGAATCACTGGAAACCTTGCGCTTCCTGTACTCCATTCGCGACTCGCTGGTGTGTGTGCTCGGCAACCACGACCTGCACCTGCTCGCGGCCTGGCATAACATCGAGCGCCTGAAAAAAAGCGATACCCTGCGCGAGATCCTCGACGCTCCCGACGCGGGCGAACTGCTCGACTGGCTGCGTCGCCAAAAGCTGCTGCACTACGACGAGCAACGCGGTGTGGTGCTAGTCCACGCCGGTATTCCGCCGCAGTGGACACTGGGCAAGGCGCTGGAGCTGGCGAGTGAAGTTGAAGAGGTATTGCGCGACGACAACCGCCTCAAGCCTTACCTCGACGGCATGTATGGCAACGAGCCCAACAAGTGGAGCAAAGACCTCAGCGGCGTCACCCGCCTGCGGGTGATCACCAATTACTTCACGCGCATGCGCTTTTGCACCAGCGAGGGCAAGCTCGACCTCAAAGGCAAGGAAGGCGCCGATACCGCCCCGCCCGGCTACAAGCCCTGGTTCGCCCATAAAGGTCGTCGCTCGCGGCATGTGAAGATCATCTTCGGCCACTGGGCAGCACTCGAAGGCCGCTGCAAGGAACCCGGCGTGATTGCACTGGACACCGGCTGCGTCTGGGGTGGCGCCATGACCTTGTACAACGTCGATAGCGGTGCCTTTCATCGCTGCGAATGCACCGACGAAGGTACCCCCCGGGTGCAGCCGACAGCTGAGCAACCCGCTAGAATGAACCACCAGTCCTGAAGGAAACCGTACCCATGAGCGAATTCAAACGCATCCCTCCCGAGCAAGCCCAGGCGTTGCGTGAGCAAGGTGCGGTCGTGGTCGATATTCGCGACCCGCAAACCTATGCCCTTGGCCACATTACCGGCTCCCGGCACCTGGACAACCACTCGGTGGCAGACTTCATCCGCGGCGCCGACCTGGACGCCCCCACCGTGGTGGTTTGCTATCACGGTAATTCCAGCCAAAGCGCTGCTGCTTATCTGGTCAGCCAAGGCTTTTCTGACGTTTACAGCCTCGACGGTGGCTTCGAGCTGTGGCGTGGCACCTACCCGGCAGAAACCGCTCAAGGCACTGCCGAATAATTTTTTTCATCTCCTGCAGCCCGCGCCCTGTGCGGGCTGGCGCCTGACCTGACGAACGGTCACAGGCAACAATTCATCCACGCGCCCTTGACCTCGCCGAGAACCAACTATTCTTAAGTCCAGGCCATCCAAAAAGGGGAGAGCCGGTACACCGGCGTGCGGGTCATCGGTAGCGACTTTACAGGTGTTCTGGGGGGTATACAGCAATCGGTAGTGCCGATTGCATGCCAGCATCAGCTGACTGATCCGGCGTCGGCTCCACGTATCGAGCGAGGTGACGTCATGAGTATTTTTAGCCACTTCCAACAACGTTTCGAGTCCACCCGTCAGGAAGAACTTTCGCTGCAGGAATACCTTGAGCTCTGCAAAAAGGATCGCAGCGCTTATGCATCGGCAGCTGAACGCCTGTTGATGGCTATCGGTGAGCCGGAACTGGTCGATACCTCGAACAACTCCAGGCTGTCGCGAATCTTCTCCAACAAGGTGATCCGCCGCTACCCAGCCTTTGAAGACTTCCATGGCATGGAAGAGTGCATCGACCAGATCGTGTCTTACTTCCGTCATGCAGCCCAGGGGCTGGAAGAGAAGAAACAGATCCTCTACCTGCTCGGCCCTGTGGGTGGCGGTAAGTCGTCCCTGGCCGAGAAACTGAAACAACTGATGGAAAAGGTGCCCTTCTACGCCATCAAGGGTTCACCGGTATTCGAGTCGCCTCTGGGGTTGTTCAACGCCACTGAAGACGGCGCGATCCTCGAAGAGGACTTCGGCATCCCGCGGCGCTACCTGAACACCATCATGTCGCCATGGGCTACCAAACGACTGGCTGAGTTCGGGGGCGACATCAGCCAGTTCAAAGTGGTCAAGCTGTACCCGTCGATCCTCAACCAGATTGCCGTGGCCAAGACCGAGCCGGGTGACGAGAACAACCAGGATATCTCTGCCCTGGTCGGTAAAGTCGATATCCGCAAACTCGAGGAATACCCACAGAACGACGCCGACGCCTACAGCTATTCGGGCGCACTGTGCCGGGCCAACCAGGGCCTGATGGAATTCGTCGAGATGTTCAAGGCGCCGATCAAGGTGCTGCACCCATTGCTGACTGCAACCCAGGAAGGTAACTACAACAGTACCGAAGGCCTGGGCGCCATCCCGTACTCCGGGATTCTGCTGGCCCACTCCAACGAATCGGAATGGCACAGCTTCCGCAACAACAAGAACAACGAAGCCTTCATTGACCGGATCTACATCGTCAAAGTGCCGTACTGCCTGCGCGTCAGCGACGAGATCAAGATCTACGACAAGTTGCTGTTCAACAGCTCGCTGGCCAAGGCCCACTGCGCGCCCGACACCCTGAAGATGCTCGCGCAGTTCACCGTGCTGTCTCGCCTGAAAGAGCCGGAAAACTCGAACATCTACTCGAAAATGCGCGTGTACGACGGGGAAAACCTCAAAGACACCGACCCCAAAGCCAAGTCGATACAGGAATACCGCGACGCGGCCGGTGTTGACGAGGGCATGAACGGCCTGTCGACTCGCTTTGCCTTCAAGATCCTCTCGAAAGTCTTCAACTTCGACCCGCACGAGATTGCTGCCAACCCGGTGCACTTGCTCTACGTGCTGGAGCAACAGATTGAACAGGAACAATTCCCGGCCGAAGTCCGCGAGCGTTACCTGCGTTACCTGAAAGAGTACCTGGCGCCGCGTTACATCGAGTTCATCGGCAAGGAAATCCAGACCGCCTACCTGGAGTCCTACAGCGAATACGGCCAGAACATCTTCGACCGCTACGTACTGTACGCCGACTTCTGGATTCAGGATCAGGAATACCGCGACCCGGAAACCGGCGAAATCCTCAACCGTATCGCCCTCAACGAAGAACTGGAGAAGATCGAGAAACCGGCAGGCATCAGCAATCCGAAGGATTTCCGCAACGAGATCGTCAATTTCGTGCTGCGTGCCCGGGCCAACAACAATGGCAAGAACCCGACCTGGCTGAGCTACGAAAAACTGCGGGTGGTGATCGAGAAGAAAATGTTCTCCAACACCGAAGACCTGCTGCCGGTCATCAGCTTCAACGCCAAAGCCAGCAAAGAGGACCAACAGAAACACAACGACTTCGTCACCCGGATGGTGGAACGCGGCTACACAGACAAGCAAGTCCGGTTGCTCTCGGAATGGTACCTGCGGGTCAGGAAATCGCAATAAGCGGCAGGAGCTGCAAGCAGCAAGCATTTAGCTGCAAGTCCGGCGCACGCATCACCGGCGTGCCCGAACTTGCAACTTGGAGTTTGCAGCTTGCAGCTTGCGCAGCTACCGCCTAAACCCGGAGGGGCCTATGAGCTATGTGATCGACCGACGCCTGAACGGCAAGAACAAGAGCACGGTCAACCGCCAGCGCTTTTTGCGGCGTTACCGTGACCACATCAAGAAAGCCGTCGAAGAGGCCGTGAGCCGCCGTTCTATTACCGATATGGAGCATGGCGAGCAGATCAGCATCCCCGGACGCGATATCGACGAACCGGTGCTTCACCATGGCCGCGGCGGCAAACAAACCGTGGTACACCCAGGCAACAAGGAATTTACCGCCGGGGAGCACATTGCCCGGCCACAAGGCGGCGGCGGAGGTGGCGGTCGCGGCAAGGCCGGCAATTCCGGCGAAGGCATGGACGAGTTCGTCTTCCAGATTACTCAGGAAGAATTTCTCGAGTTCATGTTCGAAGATCTCGAACTGCCCAACTTGATCAAGCGTCATCTGGCCGGCACAGACACCTTCAAGACCGTACGCGCCGGTATCAGCAACGAAGGCAATCCGTCACGCATCAATATCATCCGCACCCTGCGCTCGGCCCATGCAAGGCGTATTGCCCTGTCCGGCAGCAGCCGCGCCAAGCTGCGCCTGGCACAAGAGGAACTGGCGCGTCTGAAGCGCGAAGAGCCAGACAACTTCGGTGATATTCAGGAAATCGAAGCAGAAATCGAGCGATTGAGCGCACGCATCAACCGTGTACCGTTCCTTGATACCTTCGACCTCAAGTACAACTTGCTGATCAAGCAACCCAACCCCAGCTCGAAAGCGGTGATGTTTTGCCTGATGGACGTCTCCGGCTCCATGACCCAGGCTACCAAGGACATCGCCAAGCGCTTTTTCATCCTCTTGTACCTGTTCCTCAAGCGTAACTACGAAAAAATCGAGGTGGTGTTCATCCGCCACCACACCAGCGCGCGCGAAGTCGATGAAGAGGAGTTTTTCTACTCCCGGGAAACCGGCGGCACCATTGTTTCCAGCGCCCTGAAGCTGATGCAGGAAGTGATGGCCGAGCGCTACCCGGCCAATGAATGGAACATCTACGCCGCTCAGGCCTCAGACGGTGACAACTGGAACGACGATTCGCCGATCTGCCGCGAGATCCTCACCAAGCAGATCATGCCGTTCGTCCAGTACTACACTTACGTTGAGATCACCCCCCGCGAACATCAGGCATTGTGGTACGAGTACGAACGGATCGGCGAAGCCTTTGCCGACACGTTCGCCCAGCAGCAGCTGGTATCGGCCGGCGATATCTATCCGGTCTTCCGTGAACTCTTCCAGCGCAGGTTAGTGACATGACCGCTAGAGAGCAGAAGCGCCAACCCATTTCCACCGGGTCCGAATGGACATTCGAACTGATCCAGGCCTATGACCGGGAAATCAGCCGCCTGGCCGAGCGCTATGCCCTGGACACCTACCCTAACCAGATCGAAGTGATTACCGCCGAGCAGATGATGGACGCCTATGCCTCGGTCGGCATGCCCCTGGGTTACCACCATTGGTCTTACGGCAAACACTTCCTCAGCACCGAAAAGTCCTACAGCCGCGGCCAGATGGGCCTGGCCTACGAGATCGTGATCAACTCCGACCCGTGCATTGCCTACCTGATGGAAGAAAACACCATCTGCATGCAGGCACTGGTCGTCGCTCACGCTTGCTACGGCCACAACAGCTTCTTCAAGGGCAACTACCTGTTCCGCACCTGGACAGACGCCAGTTCGATCATCGACTACCTGGTGTTTGCCAAGCAGTACATCACCCAGTGCGAGGAGCGCCACGGCATTGATGCGGTGGAGGATTTGCTCGACTCTTGCCATGCCCTGATGAACTACGGTGTCGACCGCTACAAACGCCCTTACCCGATCTCCGCCGAGGAAGAACGACGCCGGCAGAAAGAGCGCGAAGAGCACCTGCAGAAGCAAATCAATGACCTTTGGCGAACCATCCCCAAAGGCGCCGACAAGAACAGCGAACGTGACAACGCGCGCTTCCCGGCCGAGCCCCAGGAAAACATTCTCTACTTCATCGAGAAGCATGCGCCGCTGCTTGAGCCCTGGCAGCGCGAGATCGTGCGCATCGTGCGCAAGATCGCCCAGTACTTCTACCCTCAGCGCCAGACCCAGGTGATGAACGAAGGCTGGGCCACCTTCTGGCACTACACCCTGATGAACGACCTGTATGACGAAGGCCTGGTGACTGAAGGTTTCATGATGGAGTTCCTGCAGTCGCACACCAGCGTGGTGTTCCAGCCCGGATTCGACAGCCCCTACTACAGCGGCATCAATCCTTATGCCCTGGGCTTTGCCATGTACCGCGACATCCGGCGCATGTGCGAAAACCCCACCGAAGAAGACCGCCGCTGGTTCCCCGACATCGCCGGCAGCGACTGGCTCTCGACCATCAAGTTCGCCATGAGCAGTTTCAAGGACGAGAGTTTTATCCTGCAGTACCTGTCGCCCACGGTGATCAGGGATCTGAAGCTGTTCAGCATCCTCGATGACGACCAACGTGATGACCTGCTGGTGCCGGCCATCCATGACGAAAGCGGCTACCGGATCATTCGCGAAACCCTTGCCGCCCAATACAACCTGGGCAACCGTGAACCCAACGTACAGATCTGGAGCATCGACCGTCGCGGCGACCGCTCACTGACCCTGCGCCACCAGCAACACGACCGCAAACCACTGGGTGATTCTACCGAGGAGGTCCTCAAGCACCTGCACCGTCTCTGGGGCTTCGATATCCACCTGGAAACCCTGCAGGGTGACCAGATCATGAAAACCCACCATGTGCCGCCCAAAGGCGAACACAGCGAAGCCGAGTACGGGCGCCTGGACCTGGCCGTCGTACACCTCTGACCTGCCCCTCCGTTGCTGCCAGACAGGGTATCCTGTGGCATCAACGGAGGATTTACATGCAGATCTACAAAGTCGGCGGTGCCGTGCGCGACCGCCTGCTCGGCCAACCGGTCAGTGACATCGACTGGGTGGTGGTCGGCGCTACCGCAGAGCAAATGCAGACACTTGGCTATCGGCCGGTGGGCGCCGACTTTCCGGTTTTCATCCACCCCAAAAGCGGCGAGGAGTACGCGCTGGCGCGCACTGAGCGCAAGAGCGGACGCGGTTACGGCGGTTTCACCTTCCATGCCAGCCCTGAGGTCACCCTTGAAGAAGACCTGATCCGCCGCGACCTGACCATTAACGCCATGGCCGAGGATGAACAGGGTAATGTCTGCGACCCCTACAACGGCAAGAAAGACCTCGATGAGCGCATCTTGCGCCACGTTTCCCCGGCGTTCGCCGAAGATCCTTTAAGGGTTCTGCGCGTCGCCCGTTTTGCTGCGCGCTACGCCGCAATGGGCTTCACAGTGGCCCCCGAGACGCTTGAACTGATGCGCCAGCTCAGCGAGTCCGGTGAGCTTCAAGCGCTGACCGCCGAGCGCAGCTGGAAAGAAATTTCCCGGGCACTGATGGAAGATCAACCGCAGGTTTTTATCCAGGTACTGCGCGATTGCGGCGCCCTGAGTGAGCTGATCCCGGAGCTCGACGCGCTGTTTGGCGTACCACAACCACCTGCGCACCACCCCGAAATCGACAGCGGCATCCACACCCTGGCAGTGCTGGAACAAGCCGCACAGCACCAGCAGCCCCTGAGCGTACGCTGGGCATGCCTGCTGCACGACCTGGGCAAAGGGCTGACCCCGCAGGAGGAATGGCCTCGGCACATCGCTCACGAACATCGTGGGCTCAAGCTGATCAAAGCGGTCAATCAGCGCTTCAAGGTGCCACGCGACTGCCAGGAGCTGGCGATGTTGGTCGGCGAGTACCACACCCATTGCCACCGCGCCCTGGAGCTCAAGGCTTCGACCTTGCTGGAGCTGCTGCAGAGCTTTGATGTTTACCGTCGGCCACAGCGCTTCGAGGAGTTCATTGCCGCCTGCGAAATGGACGCCCGGGGGCGCAAAGGCCTGGAGCAACGCGACTATCCGCAGGCGGAATACCTGCGCGGTGCAGCTGCGGCGGCGCGGGCGGTGCAAGTGCAACCGCTGGTACAGAAAGGCCTGACCGGGCAAGCACTGGGTGATGCGCTCAAGGGTGAGCGCCTGAAGGCGTTGAAAGCCTACAAGGGCAGCGTTAGCGGTTGAAGGCATCGCGGGGCAAGCCCGCTCCTACGGGCCTGTAGGAGCGGGCTTGCCCCGCGATCAATCAAAGACTGGTCAACTGCTGCCCACGCCACTCGAACGGCACCGGCGCCAGCACCTGCTCAATCTGCGCCTCAGCCCACAGCTGAGCAATGCTCTTGCCCACGCCCGGATGCACCAGCTGCGGCGCGATCAATGACAACGGCCACAGCACAAAGGCATTTTTCAGAATCTCTGCCCGCGGCAGCACCAAACCATCGAAGCTGCCATGCAGGTCGTTGTACATCAGCACATCGATATCCAGCGGCAAGCCTTTGCGCTCAGGCGCATAACGGCCGTTATCGGCTTCGATGAACTTGAGCCGACGGTCGAGCTCCATCAACGGCAGGCTGGTCAGCCCGGTTACCACCAGATTGAAAAAGGGCCCACTCTTGATACCCACCGCCTGGCTTTCGAACACCGCCGAACAGCACATATCGGTCAGTATTTCAGCCAGCGCATCCAGCCCTGCAGTCAAATGCCGCTCACGCTCGACATTGCTGCCAAGACCAAGATAAACCCGGTTCAGAGACATCCGCGCTCGATCTCCACACCCACTCCGGTGGCGGCCGATACCGCGCCAGGCTTGGTCAGCTTGAGCTGCAGCCAGGGGATCTGGAACTCATTCATCAACACGGCGGCCAGACGCTCGGCAAAGGTCTCAACCAATTGGAACTCGGATTTCTCGGCGAATGCCTGAATGCGCGCCGTGACACTGGCGTAGTCGAGCGCCAGGGTCAGGTCGTCGCCCGCTGCAGCCGGACGGTTATCCCAGGCAAATCGCAGGTCCAGACGCAGGCACTGACGAATACCCCGCTCCCAGTCATAGGCACCGATTACGGTATCGACTTCCAGGCCTTCGATGAACACTCTGTCCAAGCACTTCTCTCCACTGCACGACAAGGGCGACTGGCGCCGTTAGAATCAGGGCGTCCTCGCCCGGAATAGTTAGCATGTTTTGGTTGCTGGCGCTGCTCGCCTACCTGCTCGGCTCGCTGTCCTTTGCCATTCTCCTAAGCCGCCTCAATGGCAGCCCGGACCCGCGTTCGAGCGGTTCAGGCAATGCCGGTGCAACCAATATGCTGCGCCTGGCCGGCCGCAAACTGGCGGTCCTGACCCTGCTTGGCGACCTGTGCAAGGGCTTGCTGCCGGTGCTGATCGCCAATCTTGCCGGCCTCGACCTGCAGCAACAGGCCTGGATTGGCGTGTGCGCGGTTATCGGCCACCTGTTCCCCGTGTACTTCTGCTTCCGCGGCGGCAAAGGTGTCGCCACCGCCGCCGGCCTGCTGCTGGGCCTGTACCCACCGGCAGCATTGCTGGCTATCGGCGCCTGGGGGCTGACCTTTTACCTCACTCGCACCAGCTCGTTGGCAGCACTGATCGCCACGCCCCTTACCCTGCCATTGCTGGCCTGGCGCGAGCCGGAAGCGCTGTTGCCGATCAGCGTGCTGACGCTGCTGATCGTCTGGCGCCATCGCAGCAATCTACGCGACCTGTTTGCCGGCCGCGAACGGCATTTCTGAATCTTGTGCATGAGCACCGCTCATTACAACGGCGCCAATTGCTCCATCGGCCAGCGCGCCTGCACGCTGATCGCCAGGCTTTCCTGCTGCCCCGCCGCCAGTCGCTGGCAACCTGCGTAGGCAATCATGGCACCGTTGTCAGTGCAGAACTGCGGCCGGGCGTAATACACATTGCCCTTGATGCCCGCGAGCATCTCCTCCAATGAAGTGCGAAGCGCCTTGTTGGCACTCACGCCACCGGCGATCACCAGGCGCTTGAGACCGGTTTGCTTCAAGGCACGCTTGCACTTGATGGTCAGAGTCTCCACCACCGCCTGCTGGAACGCCAGCGCCACGTCGCAACGGGTTTGCTCACCGTCGTCGCCAGTACGCTGGCACTGCTGCCAGGTATTCAAGGCAAAGGTTTTCAGGCCGCTGAAGCTGAACTCAAGGCCAGGACGGTCGGTCATCGGCCGCGGGAATACGAAACGCCCAGGCACCCCCTGAGTCGCCAGGCGAGCGATTTCCGGGCCACCGGGGTAATTCAATCCCATCAACTTGGCAGTCTTGTCGAACGCTTCGCCGGCTGCATCGTCGAGTGTTTCGCCCAACAGTTCGTAGCGGCCGATGCCGTCCACGCGCACCAACTGGGTGTGGCCACCGGATACCAGCAAGGCGACGAACGGGAACTCAGGCGGCTGCTCCTCCAGCATCGGCGCAAGCAGATGGCCTTCCATGTGGTGAACGCCCAGCGCCGGAATGCCCCAGGCAAACGCCAGTGCCTGCGCACAGGAAGCCCCTACCAGCAGGGCACCGACCAGCCCAGGGCCGGCGGTGTAGGCAATGGCGTCGATTTCGGTAGCTACGCAGTCGGCCTCGGCCAGCACTTGCTTGATCAGCGGCAGCATGCGCTTGACGTGATCACGCGAGGCCAGCTCCGGCACCACACCGCCATAGGCGCGATGCAGGTCGATCTGACTGAACAGTGCGTCAGCCAAAAGACCACGTTCACTGTCGTATAATGCGACGCCGGTTTCGTCGCAGGATGTTTCCAATCCCAGTACTAGCATGGGTCTGCGCCTTGTTGAGGCTGAATTCGAAGGCGCGCATGATAGTCCTCACTCCCGATGCCGACCAGCGGTTTTCGATCAGAGGCTTTGCATTCCGGCTGGCTAAGGGTTAACATCCGCAACCCTTAAAAACCGACGTTCTCCAGTGCACATTTTTGCCACGAGTTCGTTGACCCCCGGTAATGAATGAAGGTAGCTCTGGATGCCAGCCGTCAAAGTTAAAGAGAACGAACCCTTCGACGTAGCTCTGCGTCGTTTCAAGCGCTCCTGCGAAAAAGCCGGTGTTCTGGCTGAAGTTCGTAGCCGCGAATTTTACGAGAAGCCGACTTCTGAGCGTAAGCGCAAAGCAGCAGCCGCTGTTAAACGTCACGCCAAGAAAGTTCAGCGCGAACAGCGCCGCGCCGTTCGTCTGTACTAATACAGACGCTCGTCGCAAGCTTCTGCCTCGCCCGGCCCAAAGCCGGGCTGCCGGCAGCAGTTGTTTTATCCTCAGGCCTTTGTGCCCGAGGCGTCCCATTGCCTGGCAATGCGGACAACCTGCCTGAATCGTCAGAACTGGCCGCAACGCCAGCTGTGCACGTCATTACTGACGAGCCCTCACCGGCTACAGACGAGCACTTCTTTCCGAATTTTGTGTTACGCCATTCGATACCGCTCGAACGCGCAGCCGTTCCCGCAGCGTTAGCGATTACACTTGTTTATCGCCTGATGACGAGAGTGCCATGGCCGGGTTGATCCCCCAAAGTTTCATTGACGACCTCCTCAACCGTACCGACATCGTCGATGTGGTGAGTTCGCGCGTGCAACTGAAAAAGGCCGGCAAAAACCTCACCGCCTGCTGCCCGTTCCACAAGGAAAAAACGCCGTCTTTCAGCGTCAGCCCCGACAAGCAGTTCTACTACTGCTTCGGCTGCGGCGCCGGCGGCAATGCCCTTGGCTTCATCATGGACCACGACAACCTGGACTTCCCCCAGGCGGTCGAGGAACTGGCCAAAGCTGCTGGCATGGAGGTTCCGCGCGAAGAAGGCGGGCGCGGGCAAAAGCCCCGACAGCCTACCGACTCCCCGCTCTATCCCTTGCTGGAAGCGGCCGCCGAGTTTTATCGCCAGGCGCTCAAAGGCCACCCCACCCGTCGCTCGGCCGTGGAGTACCTCAAAGGCCGCGGCCTGTCCGGAGAAATCGCCCGCGATTTCGGCCTGGGCTATGCCCCACCCGGCTGGGACAACCTGTTCAAGCATTTGAGCAGTGACACCCTGCAACAGAAGGCCATGATCGATGCCGGCCTGCTGATCGAAAATGCCGAATCAGGCAAACGCTACGATCGCTTCCGCGACCGGGTGATGTTTCCGATCCGTGACAGCCGCGGCCGGGTCATTGCTTTCGGTGGCCGAGTGCTTGGCGACGACAAGCCCAAGTACCTGAACTCGCCGGAGACGCCGGTATTCCATAAGGGGCAGGAGCTCTACGGGCTGTACGAGGCACGCAAGTTCAACCGCAACCTCGATGAAATCATCGTGGTTGAAGGCTATATGGACGTCATTGCCCTGGCCCAGCAAGGCCTGCGCAATGCCGTGGCAACGCTGGGCACAGCCACCAGCGAAGAACACCTCAAGCGCCTGTTCCGAGTGGTTCCCAGCGTCTTGTTCTGCTTCGACGGCGACCAGGCAGGCCGCAACGCCGCCTGGCGCGCCCTGGAAGCCACCCTGTCGAGCCTGCAGGATGGCCGCAAAGCCCGCTTCCTGTTTCTCCCCGAGGGTGAAGACCCGGATACCCTGATCCGTGCCGAAGGCACCGATGCCTTCCGTGCCCGCATCAATCAGCATGCCCAGCCCCTGGCCGACTACTTTTTCCAGCAGTTGACCGAGGAAGCCGACCCGCGCTCGCTGGAAGGCAAAGCGCACATGGCCACCCTGGCAGCACCGTTGATCGAAAAAGTTCCGGGCGCCAACCTTCGCGCTCTGATGCGCAATCGCCTCAAAGAAATCACCGGGCTCGACAATCAGCAAGTGGAGCAACTCAGCCACAGCACCGCCCCCGAGGCGCCGCCCGCTTACGACCCAGGCATCGACTACGACGCCCTTCCCGACTACACCCCTGACTACGGCGATTTTCACCAGCCCGAGTACACGCCACCGCAACAGCAGTGGACGCCGAACAAGGGCGGCAAGAAGAAATGGGACGGCAAGCCGTGGGACAAAAAGGGCAAGCCATGGGAGCGCAACGGTCAGCGCCAGGACGCACCACCGCGTGTACCGACCTCGGTGGAACCCCCGACCTTGAGCGCCCTGCGCACCTTGCTGCACCACCCGCAGTTGGCCAAAAAGGTTGAAGACGCCGGCCACTTTGCGGCCGAAGAACACGTCTACGCCCAGCTGCTGGTGGCGCTGCTCGAAGCCTTGCAAAAGAATCCTGAGCTACGCTCACTACAGCTGATTGCGCGCTGGCACGGCACCGAGCAAGGCCGCTTGCTGCGGGCATTGGCAGAAAAGGAATGGTTGATCGATGCCGACAACCTTGAACAACAGTTTTTCGACACTATAACTAGCTTGTCAGCTCGCCAACGCGAGCGAAGCCTGGAACATTTGCTCAGAAAAGCACGTCAAAGCGAGTTGAGCGCAGAGGAAAAAAATCAGCTGCGCGACCTGCTCAGCAGGAATGTTCCCGCACAAACCCCGACCTCAACTGGCGCGTGAGGTCCTAGCTCGGGTATAATCCTCGGCTTGTTTTTTGCCCGCCAAGACCTTCAGTGGATAGGGTGTTATGTCCGGAAAAGCGCAACAGCAGTCTCGCATCAAAGAGTTGATCACCCGCGGTCGTGAGCAGGGCTACCTGACTTACGCGGAGGTCAACGACCACCTGCCAGAGGATATTTCAGATCCGGAGCAGGTGGAAGACATCATCCGCATGATCAACGACATGGGGATCAACGTATTCGAGAGTGCTCCGGATGCGGATGCCCTTTTGTTGGCCGAAGCCGACACCGACGAAGCCGCCGCTGAAGAAGCTGCCGCTGCGTTGGCGGCTGTGGAAACCGATATCGGTCGCACGACTGACCCAGTGCGCATGTACATGCGTGAAATGGGTACCGTCGAGCTGCTGACCCGCGAAGGCGAGATCGAAATCGCCAAGCGTATCGAAGAAGGTATCCGCGAAGTCATGGGCGCCATCGCTCACTTCCCGGGTACTGTCGAATACATTCTCAGCGAATACGACCGGGTAACTGCCGAAGGCGGCCGCCTGTCCGACGTTCTCAGTGGCTACATCGACCCGGATGACGGCATCGCCCCTCCGGCCGAAGTACCGCCGCCGGTCGATCCGAAAGCGCCGGCCAAGGAAGAAGCTGACGACGACGAAGACGAAGAGAAAGAAGGCAGTGACGAAGAGGAAGAGACCGAAAGCGGTCCTGATCCTGAAGTTGCTCGCCAGCGCTTCGGTGCCGTTCAGGAGCAACTGAACGCTACCCTCAAAGTCCTGAAGAAGAACGGCCGTCAGCACAAGGACAGCCTGCAGGCGATGCTTGAGCTGGCCGAGCTGTTCATGCCGATCAAGCTGGTACCCAAGCAGTTCGAAGTACTGGTAGAGCGCGTTCGTAGCGCCCTGGACCGTCTGCGTCAGCAAGAACGCGCCATCATGCAACTGTGCGTCCGTGACGCCCGCATGCCGCGTGCCGATTTCCTGCGCTTGTTCCCAAGCAACGAAATCGACCAGACCTGGGCCAGCGACCTGGCCAAGCGCAGCACCAAGTGGGCTGCGGCCCTGGGTGAGAAAAGCGACGCCATCGTGGCCTGCCAGCAGAAGCTGATCGACCTCGAAAGCGAAACCGGCCTGACCATCGCCGAGATCAAGGACATCAACCGTCGCATGTCGATCGGTGAAGCCAAGGCTCGTCGTGCCAAGAAAGAAATGGTTGAGGCCAACCTGCGTCTGGTGATCTCGATCGCCAAGAAGTACACCAACCGTGGCCTGCAGTTCCTCGACCTGATCCAGGAAGGCAACATCGGCCTGATGAAGGCGGTGGACAAGTTCGAATACCGTCGCGGTTACAAGTTCTCGACCTACGCCACCTGGTGGATTCGCCAGGCGATCACCCGTTCGATCGCTGACCAGGCACGCACCATCCGTATTCCGGTGCACATGATCGAGACGATCAACAAGCTCAACCGTATTTCCCGGCAGATGCTGCAGGAAATGGGTCGTGAACCGACGCCGGAAGAGCTGGGCGAACGCATGGAAATGCCTGAGGACAAAATCCGCAAGGTATTGAAGATCGCCAAAGAGCCGATCTCCATGGAAACCCCGATCGGTGACGACGAAGATTCGCATCTGGGCGACTTCATCGAAGACTCGACCATGCAATCGCCAATCGACGTGGCCACGGTCGAAAGCCTCAAGGAAGCGACCCGTGATGTGCTCTCCGGTCTGACCGCACGCGAAGCCAAAGTGCTGCGCATGCGTTTCGGTATCGATATGAACACCGATCACACCCTCGAAGAGGTCGGCAAGCAGTTCGACGTGACCCGTGAGCGGATCCGTCAGATTGAAGCCAAAGCGCTGCGCAAGCTGCGCCACCCGACGCGAAGCGAGCATCTGCGCTCCTTCCTCGACGAGTGATGACAAACCCCGGCCCAGGCCGGGGTTTTTCTTTTGTGCGCGGCAAACTTTAAGCCTTTCGCCACTACCCCACCGCAGAAATGCCCGTCTACACTCGAAGCAGTCCACCTGTGTAACGAGGCCGCTATGCCCAAATTGCCGGCCCTCCTGTTGCTCGTCCAGCTATTTTGGAGCGCAACGGCCGGCGCCTTGACCCTGACCAAAGAAGAACAAGCCTGGCTCAGCGCGCATCCGCAGCTGCGCCTGGGCGTCGATGCGTCCTGGCCACCCTTCGAATACCGTGACCAGGACGGCCGCTACCAGGGATTGGCTGCCGACTACATTGCTGTAATTCAAGAACGACTGGGCGTGGTGTTCAAACCCGTGGAGCCGACCAGCTGGACCGCTGTGCTTGAACAGGCGCAACAGAACAAGCTGGACCTGCTCCCAGGCATCATGTCGACCCCCGAGCGCCAGGGTTTTCTGGCCTTCACCCGCCCCTATCTGGACTTCCCGATTGTCATCCTCGCCCATGAAGGCGGGGCGCAGCCGCGGGCACTCAAAGAGCTCTACGGGCTGAAGATTGCCGTTGTCGAAAACTACGCGCCGCATGAACTGCTGCGTACTCACCACCCCGACCTCAACCTGGTGCCACTGCCCAACGTCAGCTCAGCTCTGCAGGCGCTGGCCACCGATGAAGTCGACGCGGTGGTCGGCGACCTCGCCTCCAGCATCTGGAGCCTGCGCCAGCTCAAGCTTGAAGGGCTGTATGTCAGCGGCGAAACCCCTTATCGCTATCAACTGGCGATGGCCGTGCCACGCGAGCAGAAAATCCTGGTCGGCATTATCGACAAGGTCATGGCCGACATGAGCGCCGGTGACATCAGCAATATCCAGGAGCGCTGGGTCGGCAAGGTCCTGGATCACCGCACCCTGTGGTACGACCTGCTGCTCTATGGACTGCCCGGCATCCTGATTCTGGTCGCCATACTGGCGGCAATGGTGCGCATCAACAGGCGCCTGAGCTCAGAGATTTCCCGCCGCATCGCCCTTGAGCAGGAACTGCGCAGCAGCGAATACCATTACCGTGGCCTGGTCGAAAGCCTGTCGGCGATCGCTTGGGAAGCTGATGCCAATGACTTCACCTACAGCTACGTTTCACCGCATGCTGAAGACTTGCTCGGTTATCCACAGAGCGAATGGCTGCGCCCAGGCTTCTGGCGCAGCATCATCCATCCTGACGACGCACAGTGGGCCCAGGCCTTCTGCGACAGCGAAACCGCTGCCGGGCGCGACCACAGCCTCGATTATCGGGTGATCCGCGCCGACGGCCGCAGCCTGTGGGTGCGAGACATCGTCAGCCTGATCGAGCACGGCCATAAGCCGGTAATGCGTGGCCTGATGATCGACATCAGCGAAACCAAGAACGCCGAAGAGGCCCTGCGCCTCTCGGAACAGAAATTTGCCAAAGCGTTCCACGCCTCGCCCGACGGCCTGCTGCTCTCACGTCAGAGTGATGGCTTGCTGATTGAAGTCAACGAAGGCTTTTGCCGCCTGACCGGCTTTGACAGCCACATGTCACTGGATCACACCACCCTGGATCTGGGCATCTGGGTGAACCTCAACGAACGCCGACGCTTGCTGGATATGCTGCAACGCGACGGCTTCGTGCGCGACTTTAGTTGCCATATCCGCCGCAGCGACGGCCAGATACGCCTCTGTGAGCTGTCTGCCCGGCCCTTGCCGATTGCCGGAGTGGACTGCATGTTGACCATCGCCCGTGACATTACCGAGCGCCATCTGATGCAGGAAAAGCTGCAACTGGCGGCCACCGTGTTCGAGAACACCGCCGAAGGCGTGTTGATCACCGACACCGAACAGCGCATCAGTGCCGTCAACCGCGCCTTCAGCGAGATCACCGGCTACAGCGAATTCGAAGCCCTCGGACAAACGCCGCGCCTACTTGCCTCCGGCCAGCACGACAGCGCCTTTTATGTCGCCATGTGGCACCAACTGAATGCCGAAGGGCACTGGCAAGGCGAAATTTATAACCGACGCAAAAACGGCGAGCTGTACCCCAGCTGGCTGACCATCAGCGCCGTACGCAACAGCGAGCGTTTGATCACCCACTTCGTGGCTGTGTTTGCCGATATCTCCAGCCTCAAACATGCGCAGGCGAAACTCGACTATCAGGCACACCACGACCCACTCACCGGCCTGCCCAACCGCACCCTGTTCGAGAGCCGCCTGCAAGCCGCCCTCACCTGCGCGCAAAGCTCCAAGCGCCAGGGAGCGGTGCTGTTTCTGGACCTTGATCGCTTCAAACACATCAACGACAGCCTTGGCCATCCGGTCGGCGACCTGTTGCTCAAAGGCATTGCCCAGCGCTTGAAGGAACAGGTGCGCGATATCGACACCGTCGCGCGCCTGGGCGGTGATGAGTTCATCATTCTATTGCCTGGCCTGCACCAACCCAGTGACGCCAGCCTGATTGCCAACAAACTACTGGCGTGCTTCGCCGCCCCGTTCCAGGCCGGGGAGCATGAGTTTTTCACCAGCGCCAGTATTGGCACAAGCCTGTACCCGCAAGACGGCAGCGATGTTGCCTCGCTGATCCGAAATGCCGACGCGGCCATGTATCGCTCCAAAGCCAAGGGGCGTAACCGCGTTGAGTCCTACACCCGTGACCTCACCGCTCAAGCCAGCGAGCGGATTGCCTTGGAGCACGAATTGCGCCGGGCCATCGAGCGCGATGAACTGAGCCTGAATTTCCAACCCAAACTCAGCCTGAAAACCCAGACGCTGGTAGGCGCCGAAGCCCTGATACGCTGGACCCACCCGATGTTCGGTGAGGTACCTCCGGAACACTTCATCGCCCTGGCCGAAGAGAACGGCATGATATTGCAGCTGGGCGACTGGGTGCTTGAACATGCCTGCCGGCAAATGCAGGCGTGGAAAAAACACTACCAGGCCTTCGGCCCGCTATCGGTCAACCTCGCTGGCGCCCAATTGCGTCAGCCCGGCTTGATCAAACGCATTGAGTACCTGCTCAAGACGCACCAACTCAACGCCGGTGACCTGCAGCTGGAAATCACCGAGAACTTCATCATGAGCCAGGCCGAAGAATCCCTGGCCGTGCTCCATCAGCTCAAGCACCTGGGCGTGCAACTGGCTATCGACGACTTTGGTACCGGCTACTCATCCCTGAGCTACCTCAAGCGGTTGCCTTTGGACATCCTCAAGATCGACCAGTCGTTCATTCGCGGCCTTCCGGACGCCCCCCACGATGCCGCCATTGCCCGCGCGATCATTGCCCTGGGGCGCAGCATGCAACTGACCATCATTGCCGAAGGCGTCGAGAACCAGCCGCAACAGCAATTCCTCGCTGCCGAAGGCTGTGAACAGATTCAAGGCTACATCGTCAGCCTGCCGCTGCCCGCCGAAGCCTTTGCTGATTCATTTTTGAATACAACTGTTTCAGACTTTTCGGATAGCACCGCAAGGAAACCCTCGTTATAATCCGCGACCACTGGGGCCTATAGCTCAGTCGGTTAGAGCAGAGGACTCATAATCCTTTGGTCCACGGTTCGAGTCCGTGTGGGCCCACCAAACAAAAAAGCCGCGCATTGCGCGGCTTTTTCGTGCCTGTAGAAAACCATCCGTTGAACCACGCCCTGATTAGGCCACAGACCGATTCAACGGGTAGGCAATTCTTAGAAATTCAGCCGAAACATCGTTCTCCAGAAGTTCTTGAGGGGAGATCGACGGTGCCGATTCCAATTGTGCTCCCACCACTCGTCTTCATTCCTGACCACGCTTTCGATATCACTGCCGGTCGCTGACGCAGCATGTTGGCGAAACAGCATCGGGAACACGCAGTGTTGTTTTATGCGCTTTTTAAATACAACGTCTACAGGTGTTCCGTTGTATGAGGAGTCGGCCAATATCTGGCAACCATCGCGCGACAGAATATAGGCATGCAGCGCCACAACCCGGCCACGAGCAATGAATGGAAACCAGGTCAACCAGGTTCTCCCCATGCTGTAACCCAAATGCAAGGCCTCAAAACGACGCGTACGGATAAAGCGATTGATCCAGCGAATCGGCGTTGCCTTCAATTCGTAGGGTTTGACGTCATCTTCAAAAATCAGAACTCGCTCCAGGCCTTGAGCCAGAGCGACTTTTGCCAAGGCCTGATGCGACTCGTAGCAACCTTTGACCGGGTCTTCGTTTCGCTCGACAACGTGGAATATCACTTGGTTTTCGAGCAAATTCCCTAAGGTCTGTCTGAACAACTCACGCCTGTCGGTGCGTTCTTTAAGCGAAATACAGTACACAGCATCTACATCAAACTTGATCTTACTCACCACACAATCCTTGAACCACCAACTAATCCTGAGATACCGCTAACGCGCGGCCGCGGATCTTAGCTGATTGTTCAAACAGGCAAAAAAAATTGTTTAATGCGGGCTGTTTCAGCTCCATCCGAAGCTCAAATAGCGCAGCCTGTTACCTTGCTCAACGGCGGGTGGAGTCGATAGGCTATTACCCTCATTCCATCATCATGCTATGTGGCCTTCGCCAGAGAGTTTCCATGTCCGACAGCCGCCCCGTCACCCTTGACGATATCGATCGCCAGCTGATCTCGCTGCTGCAAATCAATGCCCGCGAAAGCGTTGCCACCCTCGCCCGGCAACTGGGTATTGCCCGCACCACGGTAACTTCGCGCCTGGCTCGCCTGGAAAAAACCAAAGTCATCAGTGGCTACGGTGTGCGCCTGGGTCAGCGTTTAGTCGATGGTGGTTTGCAGGCGTATGTCGGGATCAAGGTACAACCACGTTCAGGCAAGGAAGTGGTGCGTCGCCTCAGCGCCATGGGACAGGTGCAGCAACTTTGTGCGGTAAGTGGTGAGTTCGATTATGTGGCTTGGTTACGCAGCGACTCGCCGGAGCAACTGGATCAACTGCTCGACCAGATTGGCAGTGTCGATGGCGTGGAGAAGACCACCACTTCGATCATCCTCAGCAGCAAAGTAGACCGCGGGTAGGAGCGGGCTTGCCCCGCGATTGCAATATGTCTGGTGAACCGCAATCGCGGGGCAAGCCCGCTCCTACCGATTTCGTCGATATGATCTATTGGTAAGTCATAACGACTGAAAACAGCGCATATCGACGACACATTGCTTCTTAATTACGTAACCACCACCCTCTAAACTGACCGCCAGCAGCTCCTATACTCAAGCTCCGCATCCTGCGCAGCCCTGGCAAGGTCATCTATGAACAAGAACAATCGCCACCCCGCCGACGGCAAGAAACCTGTCACCATCTTCGGCCCGGATTTTCCCTTCGCCTTTGACGACTGGATCGAACATCCCGCAGGCCTGGGCAGTATTCCCGCTGAGCGTCACGGCGAAGAGGTCGCGATTGTCGGTGCCGGCATCGCAGGGCTGGTGGCGGCCTACGAGCTGATGAAGCTGGGCCTTAAGCCAGTGGTGTACGAAGCCTCGAAAATGGGCGGTCGCCTGCGTTCGCAAACCTTCGAGGGCACCGATGGCATCATCGCCGAACTCGGCGGTATGCGTTTTCCGGTGTCGTCCACGGCGTTCTATCACTACGTCGACAAACTCGGCCTGCAGACCAAACCGTTCCCCAACCCGCTGACTCCGGCATCCGGCAGTACGGTAATCGATCTGGAAGGCCAGACCCATTACGCCGAAAAGCTCTCCGACCTGCCCAAGCTGTTCCAGGAGGTTGCCGATGCCTGGGCCGACGCTCTGGAAGACGGCGCCCGCTTTGGCGATATCCAGCAGGCGATTCGTGATCGCGACGTACCCCGCCTGAAAGCGCTGTGGAACACCTTGGTGCCGCTCTGGGACGACCGCACCTTTTACGACTTTGTCGCCACCTCCAAGGCGTTTGCCAAGCTCAGCTTCCTGCACCGCGAAGTGTTCGGTCAGGTCGGCTTCGGCACTGGTGGCTGGGATTCAGACTTCCCCAACTCGATGCTGGAAATCTTCCGCGTGGTCATGACCAACTGCGACGACCATCAGCACTTGGTAGTAGGCGGCGTCGAGCAGGTACCCCTGGGCATCTGGCGCCACGTGCCTGAACGTTGCGCGCACTGGCCGGCAGGCACCAGCCTCAGCTCGCTGCACCGTGGCGCGCCGCGCCCGGGGGTGAAAAGCATCGCCCGCAACGCTGATGGCAGCCTGGCCGTCACTGACAACTGGGGTGACACACGCCATTACGCGGCAGTGCTCACCACGTGCCAGAGCTGGCTGCTGACCACCCAGATCGAATGCGAAGAATCGCTGTTCTCGCAGAAGATGTGGATGGCCCTGGACCGCACCCGCTACATGCAGTCATCGAAGACCTTCGTCATGGTCGATCGCCCCTTCTGGAAAGACAAAGACCCGGAAACTGGCCGCGACCTGATGAGCATGACGCTGACCGACCGCCTGACCCGCGGCACCTACCTGTTCGATAACGGCGACGATAAACCGGGGGTCATCTGCCTGTCCTACTCATGGATGAGCGATGCCCTGAAGATGCTCCCGCACCCAGTGGAAAAACGCGTGAAGCTGGCGCTCGATGCGTTGAAGAAGATCTACCCGAAAGTGGACATCGCCGGCCACATCATCGGCGATCCAATCACCGTGTCGTGGGAAGCCGATCCGCATTTCCTCGGGGCCTTCAAAGGTGCCCTGCCCGGCCATTACCGTTACAACCAGCGCATGTACGCGCATTTCATGCAGCAGGACATGCCTGCCGAACAGCGCGGTATTTTCATCGCCGGTGACGACGTGTCCTGGACCCCGGCGTGGGTCGAGGGCGCGGTACAAACCTCGCTCAATGCGGTGTGGGGTATCATGACTCACTTCGGAGGACATACCCATCCGGACAACCCAGGCCCTGGCGATGTGTTCAATGAAATCGGACCGATCGCACTGGCCGACTGACGGGAGAAACGCCATGCGCATCGCGCTGTATCAAGGTGCTCCACAACCTCTGGATGTACCCGGCAACCTTGAGCGCCTGCACCAACAGGCGCAGCTGGCGGCAGCACGTGGCGTCGAGTTGCTGGTGTGCCCGGAGATGTTTCTGACCGGCTACAACATCGGCAGCGAAGCCGTGGCGCGCCTGGCCGAGGCCGAAGACGGGCCGTCGGCCATGGCCGTGGTAGAGATCGCCCAGAGCAACCGTATCGCCATTGCCTACGGCTACCCAGAACTGGCCGAGGACGGGCGCATCTACAATGCCGTGCAACTGATCGACGCCCACGGCAGCAGCCTGTGCAACTACCGCAAAACCCACCTGTTCGGCGGTCTCGACCGGGCGATGTTCAGCCCCGGGCCTGATCACTTTCCAGTGGTGGAGTTGAACGGTTGGCGTTTGGGCTTGTTGATCTGCTACGACATCGAGTTTCCGGAAAATGCCCGGCGCCTGGCGCTGGCCGGTGCCGAACTGATTCTGGTGCCGACCGCCAACATGGTGCCCTACGACTTCGTTTGCCAGGTAACCGTGCGCGCCCGTGCCTATGAAAACCAGTGCTATCTGGCCTACGCCAACTATTGCGGCAGCGAAGACGAGATTCACTATTGCGGGCAAAGCAGTATCGTCGGGCCAGACGGCAGCCTCCTGGCCATGGCCGGTCGTGACAGCGCCTTGTTGCAAGCGGATCTGGAACTGCAGCGGGTTCACGAAGGGCGCGCCAACACGCCTTATCTGCACGACCTGCGCCCCGAGCTGTATGGCGATCCACGGGAGCGCGGATAATCCGCTAGCATGACGGTTCGCGCTGCAACGGAACCGTCATGCCTAGCTCTGTGCAACACCTCACCCTCGACAACGGCCTGCAGGTCATCCTGCGCCACGCCCCGCAGCTAAAGCGCTGTGCTGCCGCAGTGCGGGTGCAGGCCGGCAGTCATGACGCCCCACGCGCCTACCCTGGGCTCGCGCACTTTCTCGAACACCTGTTGTTCCTCGGCACCCAACGCTTTCCGGTCGACGATGGCCTGATGCGTTACGTGCAGCGTCACGGCGGACAGGTCAATGCCAGTACCCGCGAGCGCAGCACCGATTACTTCTTCGAAGTCCCGCAAGCGGCGTTTGCAGGTAGTCTTGAGCGTTTGTGCGACATGCTCGCTCACCCGTGTTTCGATCTGCAGCAACAACTGCGCGAGCGTGAAGTGATCCATGCCGAGTTCATCGCCTGGTCTCGTAACCCACAAGCTCAGGCTCAGTTCGCGCTGCTTCAGAGCGTCTCCAATGAACACCCGTTGCACAGTTTCCAGGCCGGCAATCGCTACAGTCTGCCGGTGCACAGCCCGGCCTTTCAGGCAGCGTTATCGGGCTATCACCAGCGTTACTACCAGGCAGGACAAATGATCTTGAGCCTATGCGGTCCGCAAAGCCTTGAGCAACTTCAAGCGCTGGCACGCAGTGCTGCAAGCCGTCTCGCCAGTGCCGAGCAGATCGAGCGCTCAGCGCCGGTAAAACTTGCCGACAGCAGACTGGCGCCACGATTGAGCGGCCAGCAACTGGATCTGCTTCACGTCATTGAGCAACAACCACCAGGCCTGGATCAGGCCATCGACTACCTCTGCACCTGGCTCACCGATGCACGCCCCGGCGGACTGGTAGCGACGCTGCGCCAGCGTGGCTGGTTGCATGCAATCGACAGCGCCCCTCTGTACAGCTTTGCCGGGCAGACTTTGCTGCATACCCGGCTGAGGCTCAATGATGCTGCGGTGGCCGCCCCGGTAGAGGAGCTGCTGCAAGATTGGTTGCGGTTTTTCCGCGACGCCGACCGCACTTCGCTGAACCAGGAGTACGCGCGCTTGCAGCGGAGTCGCGCGCAGACTGCGAGCGCCCTGGAGCTGGCCTGCCGTGACAGCGCGGCCCGGCCATTTACAGGTATGGACAAGCAAGCTGAGCAAGCGCTGAACAGCGTGCTCAACGCACTGCTGCAAGACAGCTCAGCGCCAGGCACTGAGCCCTGGTATTTACCGGCCCCGGAGCCATTGCTCAACGTACAGTTCCCCGACACCGGCACACACCCGCTGCCGGCCGGCCTGACCGTGAGCCCGTTGCTACCCCCTGCGCGCCAGCACGGGGTCGTCTACATCCGCTGGCAGGTCTCGGCGGCGCTGCAGGATCGACTCTGGCCGGTGGTCAATCGAGCGCTGCACTCGTTGAAAGAGCGTGCACTCAAGGCTGGCGTCAGCGTGCAATTGGACACCAGCGACGCGTTCTGGCAACTGCGTTGCGCAGGCATTCCCGACACTGTCGTCTCGGTGGTCCAGCAAGCGCTGATGGTATTGCAACACCCAAGTGCAGCCGACTGGGCCAGCGAGCCTATGGGCGAGCCCGAGAACATGCCGATTCGGGTCTTGCTGCGCCTGCTGCCCGAGCACCTGTTCAGCCACAAACAGCCAACCTTGCCCAACGGCCAGTTGAACGAAAACGATCTGCAGCGCTTGTGGGCGCAGGCCCAGTGGCAAGCGATGGCGAGCGGTTTCGAGCCGCGTTTGCAACACGCGCTCAATGCGGCTCTGCAACAGGTTCCCGGACACCCAGGCAGTCATCGACCGCTGTCGCTAGAGGCGGTTCGTCGCTGGAAAGTGCTCGCGCCCCGCGCCAGTGAGCAGGCTCTGCTGCTGTTCTGCCCGCTAGCTGCCGCTGACGAGGCCTGCGGCCGCTTGTTGGCACAACACCTTCAGGGGCCGTTCTACCAACGCCTGCGGGTTGAGCTGCAATTGGGCTACGCCGTGTTCAGCGCCTTCCGTCAGCTACAGGGCTGTAGCGGCTTGCTGTTCGGCGTACAGTCAGCGAACGCCAGCCACGAACAGATCCTCAGCCATATCCATGAGTTTCTTGCGCCCCTAGCGTCTACCCTGAGGTGTAACCCCGAAGCCCGTCTGGCCCTCGCCGACCAGATGGACGAAGCGGTCATGAGCAATGCCGACGTCGCCGAATGGGCCTGGCAGGCCCAGCTGGCTGGCCGCGAGCGAGCCCGGCTGACGGAGCTGAAGGCAGCTATTCTCGGCGTAGATGAGCAGAAGCTGCGCCGATGTGCCGACGATCTGTTGCACGCCAGGCAAGGCTGGATTTGTCTGGCCAATGGCCCCGCCCCAGACACTGGCGGCTGGGTAAGCGAGTCATTCTTGTCAAAAATGTAACGACGTTTATCGCAGATTTAACCTTTCAGCACTGCAATTTTTAGTAAGATAGCGCAATCTTTGCTTTTAGAGCCCCTCCTGACGAGGGTGAACTAAATAAGTAGATGTCCAACCCCAGACCTATCCGGAAGGAGTAATCCCATGTGGACCAAACCTGCTTACACTGACCTGCGTATCGGTTTTGAAGTGACCATGTATTTCGCAAGCCGCTGAGTTCGCTTGCGTGCCAACGCCTCGGTCAGCCGGGGCGTTTTTGTTTCAAGACGCGGCAGGAGAGGCCATGTACATCCAGATTCTAGGTTCCGCCGCCGGTGGTGGATTCCCGCAGTGGAACTGCAACTGCGAGAACTGCAAAGGCTTTCGTGACGGCACCTTGCGCGCATCGGCGCGTACCCAGTCATCGATTGCCCTCTCCGACGACGGCGTCCACTGGGTGTTGTGCAATGCCTCGCCCGATATCCGCGCGCAACTGCAAGGCTTCGCCCCCATGCAACCGGCGCGCGCCCTGCGCGACAGCGGTATCAACGCAATCATCCTGCTCGACAGCCAGATCGATCACACCACCGGCCTGTTGAGTTTGCGCGAGGGCTGCCCCCATCAAGTCTGGTGCACCGAGATGGTCCATCAAGACCTGAGCAGCGGCTTTCCGCTGTTCAACATGCTCAGCCACTGGAATGGCGGCCTTCAGTGGAACCGCATCAAGCTGCAGGGCAGCTTTGTGATTGAGGCCTGCCCGAACCTGCGCTTCACCCCGTTCCCGTTGCGCAGCGCTGCCCCGCCCTATTCACCGCACCGCTTCGATCCACACCCAGGCGACAACCTCGGGCTGATGGTCCAAGACCTGCGCACGGGCGGCAAACTCTTCTATGCCCCGGGCCTTGGTCAGGTCGATGAAAACCTGCTGCAGATGATGGCCGACGCCGACTGCCTGCTGGTCGACGGCACCCTCTGGGACGACGATGAAATGCAGCGCCGTGGGGTTGGCACGCGCACCGGACGCGAGATGGGCCACCTGGCACAGAACGGCCCCGGCGGCATGCTGGAGGTGCTGGAAGGTTTCCCGAGGCAACGCAAGGTACTTATCCACATCAACAACACCAACCCGATCCTCGATGAAGATTCAGCCGAACGCGCTGAACTGGATCGCCGCGGCGTCGAAGTGGCCTTCGACGGTATGAGCATCACTCTCTAGGAGCCAACATGAGCGACGCCAAAGCACTGTCTCCCGCCGAATTCGAACAGGCCCTGCGCGCCAAAGGCGCTTACTACCACATCCATCACCCCTACCATGTGGCGATGTATGAAGGCCGCGCCAGCCGCGAGCAGATTCAGGGCTGGGTAGCCAACCGCTTCTACTATCAGGTGAACATTCCGCTCAAGGATGCCGCGATCCTCGCCAATTGCCCGGACCGCGAGGTGCGCCGCGAGTGGATTCAGCGCCTGCTCGACCATGACGGCGCCCCCGGTGAAGACGGTGGTATCGAAGCCTGGCTGCGTCTGGGCCAGGCGGTTGGCCTGGACCCTGAGCAACTGCGCTCGCAGGAGCTGGTGCTGCCCGGCGTTCGCTTTGCAGTCGATGCCTACGTCAACTTTGCACGGCGCGCCAGTTGGCAGGAAGCGGCCAGCAGTTCACTGACCGAACTGTTCGCCCCGCAGATTCACCAGTCGCGCCTGGACAGCTGGCCGCAGCACTACCCGTGGATCGATCCGGCCGGCTACCAGTACTTTCGCACGCGCCTGGGCCAGGCCCGGCGTGATGTTGAACACGGGCTGGCGATCACCCTGCAGCACTACACTACAGTAGAGGCCCAGCAACGCATGCTGGAGATCCTGCAGTTCAAACTGGACATCCTCTGGAGCATGCTCGATGCCATGAGCATGGCCTATGAACTGAACCGACCGCCCTATCACAGTGTCACCAGCGAACGGGTCTGGCACAAAGGTATCGCCTTATGAGTTTTGATCGCGCACACATCCCGAAATGGCGAGCGGGTTATCGCTTCCAGTACGAGCCCGCGCAAAAGGCCCATGTGCTGCTGTACCCCGAGGGCATGATCAAGCTCAACGAGAGCGCCGCGCTGATCGGCGGGCTGATCGATGGCCAGCGTGATGTGGCGGCAATCATCACCGTGCTGGACCAGCAATTCCCCGGTGTAGCCGAGCTTGCTGATGACATCGAGCAATTCATGGAGGTCGCCCGTGCCGAACACTGGATCGTCCTTGAGTGAAGTGCCGGCCAAACCGGAGGTCGGCTTGCCGCTCTGGCTGCTCGCCGAGCTGACCTACCGTTGCCCACTGCAATGCCCCTACTGCTCCAACCCTCTGGACTTTGCAGCCCAGGGCCAGGAGTTGACCACCGAACAGTGGTTCAAGGTCATGGCCGAAGCCCGCGAAATGGGCGCGGCGCAGTTGGGCTTTTCCGGTGGCGAACCGCTGGTGCGCCAGGACCTCGCCGAGCTGATCGGCGAAGGCCGACGCCTGGGGTACTACACCAACCTGATCACCTCCGGCATCGGTTTGACCGAAGCAAAAATTGCGGCGTTCAAAGCGGCCGGCCTGGACCACATCCAGATCAGCTTTCAGGCCAGCGACGAGCAGGTCAACAACCTGCTGGCCGGCTCGAAAAAAGCTTTCGCGCAAAAGCTCGAAATGGCCCGCGCGGTCAAAGCCCACGGCTATCCGATGGTGCTGAACTTCGTCACCCACCGGCACAACATCGACAAGATCGACCGCATCATCGAGCTGTGCATCGCCCTGGATGCCGACTTCGTCGAATTGGCCACCTGCCAGTTCTATGGTTGGGCACAGTTGAACCGCGTCGGCTTGCTACCGACCCGTGCCCAGCTGGAGCGCGCCGAGCGCATCACCAACGAGTACCGCGAGCGGCTCAAGGCTGCCGGTAATCCGTGCAAGCTGATTTTCGTCACCCCGGACTACTACGAAGAACGCCCCAAAGGCTGCATGAACGGCTGGGGCAGCGTGTTCCTCACAGTGACGCCAGACGGTACCGCGTTGCCGTGTCACGGTGCTCGCCAGCTACCGGTGCAGTTTCCCAACGTGCGCGAGCACAGCATGCAGCACATCTGGTACGACTCGTTCGGCTTCAACCGCTTTCGCGGCTACGACTGGATGCCCGAGCCGTGCCGCTCCTGTGACGAGAAAGAAAAGGACTTTGGCGGCTGTCGCTGTCAGGCTTTTATGCTCACCGGTGATGCCAGCAATGCCGACCCGGTGTGCGCCAAGTCAGCCGACCACGGCATCATCCTCAAAGCCCGCGAAGAAGCCGAGCACGCCCAGTTGAACATCGACGAGTTAACCTTCCGCAATGAGCGAAATTCCCGTGTCATCGCCCGTGGCTGAGCGCTTCAGCGCCGAGCAGGCTGTAGCCGCTGGCACCGACTTTGCCGAATTGCGGGTCGGTCCTCAGGGCTTGTTCTGGAATGAATTCCGCCCGCGTGATGGCGCCTGTCGGATCTGGCACTGGCGTGATGGCCAGGCGCATTGTCTGACCCCGGATGGCTTCAGCGTGCGCAGCCGGGTCTACGAGTACGGCGGTGGCAGCTTCTGCCTGAGCGACAACGGCCTGGTGTTCGTCAACGAGGCCGATCAGCAGCTCTACAGCCAGGACCTGCAAGGCGGTGCGCCCCAGCCCTTGACCCAAGGCACACGCCGTTACGGCGATCTACGCTGGGCGGCAGGCCAGGTTTTGGCGGTGGAAGAAACCCATGGCGCTGAAAGGGTTGAACATCGTCTGGTGGCCATCAGCGCACAGCAGCGAGAAGTGCTCGCCGAAGGGGCCGACTTCTATGCTTCGCCGACCCTGAGCGCTGATGGCACGCGCCTGGCCTGGATCGAATGGAGTCGCCCCGAACAACCCTGGACGGCGAGCAGGCTGCTGTGCTGTGAGCGGATGGAAGACGGCGGTTGGGGCGAGGCGTTTTGCGTCGCAGGCCAGCAAGGCCCGGCGCAATCGCTGCAGCAGCCACGCTTTGATGAACAGGGTCGCTTGTACTGCCTGTCTGACCGCAACGGTTTCTGGCAGCCGTGGGGGGAAACAGACCAAGGCTGGCGTGCACTTGCGGCCCCCCATGCCGATCACGCTGCAGCGCCGTGGCAACTGGGTGCCTGCACCTGGTTACCGCTGGATCAACAACAGTACCTGGCGACCTGGTTCGAAGGCGGCTTCAATCGCCTTGGCCTGTGTCAGGCTGACGGCTCACTGCAAGCGGTAGAAACCGAGTACAGCCGCTTGCGCTGCCTGGATCTGGATCAACACAGGTTCTATGCCATTGCTGCATCGCCCACCCGCCCGCCTGCGGTGATTGCCATCAACCGCGCGGACCATCATGTGCAAGTGCTGGCCGGCGGCACCTCGCCGCTGCCGGCCGAATGCATCAGCCGCCCGCAACCACTGAGTTACCCCAGCGGTGACGGCACCGCTCACGGTTTTTTCTACCCGGCCATGAACGGCAGCCAACGCCCACCGCTGATCGTCTTCGTCCATGGCGGGCCGACGTCGGCCTGCTACCCGGCGCTCGACCTGCGTATCCAGTATTGGACGCAACGCGGCTTCGCGGTCGCCGACCTCAACTACCGCGGCAGTACCGGCTACGGTCGGGCGTATCGCCAGGCCCTGCACCTGCGTTGGGGAGAAATTGATGTCGAGGATGCCTGCGCGGTGGTTGAGCACCTGGCCCAGCGCTGCCTGATCGACCCGCGCCAGGCGTTCATCCGCGGCGGCAGCGCCGGTGGCTACACCACGCTGTGCGCCCTGGCCTTCCATGATGTGTTTCGCGCCGGTGCCAGCCTCTATGGGGTCAGCGATCCACAAGCGCTGGCCCGGGCTACGCACAAGTTCGAAGGCGACTACCTGGACTGGCTGATCGGTGATCCGCTGGCCGATGCCGAGCGCTATCAGCAGCGCACGCCCTTGCTTCATGCCTCAGGCATCAAGGTGCCGGTGATTTTCTTTCAGGGTGAACTGGATGCGGTGGTCGTACCTGAACAGACCCGCTCGATGCTGGCAGCGCTCAAGGCCAATGGTATTCAGGCTGAAGGGCACTTCTACCCTTCGGAGCGTCATGGCTTTCGCACGGCGGCCAACCTGGCCCATGCGCTGGAAGAGGAATGGCGGTTCTATCAGCGGGTACTCACCCGGTAGGAGCGGGCTTGCCCCGCGATGCAATGTGACTGACAGATCGAGATCGCGGGGCAAGCCCGCTCCTACAGGATCACCAAAACCTAGCGCTTGGCGATGATATACACCGCATGCACGATGCCCGGAATGTACCCCAGCAACGTCAGCAAGATATTGAGCCAGAACGCACCGCCAAAGCCGACCTGCAGGAACACGCCAAGCGGTGGCAAGAGAATGGCGATGATGATGCGGATAAAGTCCATTGAAGCAGCTCCCTTTAGTGATGTACTAGAACAGACTGTAGCGCTGGCTCAGGGTTCAACCGATAAAAAAACGCCCCGGGCCAAAAACTACAGGCCCAGGGCGATGCGCAGGAACGCTAGACGGTTCAGAAAATTCGAGGGGCTCAGGCCGTGGCTTCACGACGCTGGTGTTGCTGCGCCGAATGCACCCGGGCAAAAGCCCGCGCCAAGCGCAGAAGCATTTCATCAATGTTGCCCTTGCTCACTGTCAGGGCGGGCGACAAGCGCAGTACATCGGGTTGCGGGGCGTTCAGCAGCAAGCCTTCCTGCAGCGCGGCCTTGACCAGTTCGCCAGCGTTGTCTTCGCTCAGTTGCAGTGCCCACAGCAGGCCCTGACCACGCACCTCACCCTGAGCATAACGACCGGCCAGGCGGCTCAGGCCGTCACGCAAGTGGCGTCCGGAATCCTGCACGTGCTCGAAGAAACCCGGCTCCAGCACGGTCTCCAGCACTGCCAGGCCCGCTGCACTCATCAGTGCATTGCCGTGATGGCTGCCTTCCAGCTCACCGGCTTCGGCACAGCAGGCGCTGCCCCGCGCAAGCAAGGCGGCCAGCGGCACACCTCCGCCCAAGCCCTTGCCCAAGGTGATGATGTCGGCGCGCACGTCGTAGGTTTGCTCGGCTAGCAAGGCACCGCAGCGGCCCACACCGGTCTGTACTTCATCCAGAATCAACAGGATGCCCAGCTCACGGCACAGGCGCTCGACACCCTTGAGGTACGCGGCGGTCGCCGGAATTACCCCGGCTTCGCCCTGGATCGGTTCAAGCATGATCGCCACGGTGCGCGAATCAACAGCCGCGTGCAGGGCTTCCAGGTCATTGAACGGCACCTTGCTGAAACCTGGCAGGCCAGGCTCGCAGCGATTGCAGGGCGACGGATCTGACGCCGACAGCGCGCCCAGGCTACGCCCATGACAACTCTGGCTGGCGGTGATGATGTGATAGGCGCCATTGCGATGCAGTTGCCCCCACTTGCGCGCCAGCTTGATCGCTCCTTCGCAGGCCTCGGCGCCGCTGTTGAGCAGGTAAGCCTGGTCACTGTCGGAGCTCTGGCACAGCAGGTTGACCAGTTTCAGCAAGCCACGGTTATGAAAACCGGCACCCGGGTTGATCAGCGCCTGGGCCTGACCGCTTAAGGCTTTGACCAGTACGCTTGGGCTATGACCGAGGCTATTGACTGCGCAGCCCTGAGTGAAATCGAGATAGGCGTGGCCTTGATTGTCCCAAAGCCAGGAGCCTTGACCGCGTACGAACACCTGCGGCGCGCGCTCGGTGGCAGGCATCAGGTACTCGCGAGACAGTGTGTCACGAGGCGCCTCGGTAACCGTTACCGGTTTGCGTTCAGCTACTACGGGCGTCGGGCGGCGAAAACTGAACAGATTCATGTTTTCAACCCTTTTGCCAATCCTATGTAAACAATATCGAGATACACAGTTTTCATCCCGCCTCGTGGCCCTGCAAGCCTTGTGAATACGGGATAGACTAGGCGCATCGGCGGCTAACAGCCATTTGGTTTTTCGAGCATTTTTGATAAGTATTACTTATGGATTTTCGCCAACTGCGTTATTTCGTCGCGGTCTATGAAGAAGGCCATGTGGGCCGGGCGGCCGAGCGCCTGTCGTTGTCGCAACCGGCGCTCTCACAGCAGATTCGCCAGCTTGAACATAGCCTGGATGTCAGCCTGTTCGAGCGTGGCAACAAGCGCCTGCTGCCGACCCTCGCCGCGCACACGCTGTACAACCATGCCTTGC
The DNA here is from genome assembly GCF_052147955.1 of Pseudomonas sp. NUPR-001. NCBI lineage: Bacteria > Pseudomonadati > Pseudomonadota > Gammaproteobacteria > Pseudomonadales > Pseudomonadaceae > Pseudomonas > Pseudomonas sp. NUPR-001. The sequence goes on along the minus strand of NZ_CP197353.1, from coordinate 436,288 downwards.
CCCTGCTCGACGGCATGCAGCGGGCCCGCGAGGCGCTGCGCAACTTCAAAGGGCAGTCACTGCGCACCCTGGCCATTGGCGTCCTGCAAACGGTACGTCCGAGCCTGGTGCCGCAGTTGCTCGATAAGGTGCGCAAGGCACAGCCGCACCTGGTGGTGCAGATTTACGAACTGTCGGGCCTGGAGATCGAGCGGCGCCTGCTCAATGGCAGCCTGGACATCGGCATCAGCTATCTGCCGCCACGCCAACCTGGCTTACACGGCTTGCTGCTGTACGAAGATGAACTGCAACTGGTCATCCCCAACACTCATCCATTGCGTGAATTCAAGAAAGTCTCGCTCAAGCAGGCTGCCGAGCTGCCCATGTTGCTGCTCGGCGAAGAGTTTCAGGTGCGCCAGATCTGGCAGACGCAATTGGCCAACCTGGGCCGGCGGCCACAGGTACAGGCAGAAATGAACAACATGGGCGGGATTCTCGACAGCCTCGGCCACACTTCGCTGGCAACCGTGCTGCCGGGCCGCGCCAAGGAAGTGGTCGAAGACGATCAGGAACTGCTGTGGAAGCCACTGAGTGAGCCGCGCGTGCCGCTCAAGATTGGCCTGGTGTTCCGCGACGCACAGCGCCAGCAAGCTTCGGTCGAGCTGCTGCGCACCCTGCTGGAAGAGGAAACCGACCCTCGGCACCTTGGGGTCTCTCCTCTGGACGTACTGGGCTGAAGCCCTCTGCAACTTTTCTTCAGGCAAAAGAAAACCCCGCCGAGGCGGGGCTTTGCAGACTGTTTCCCTGACATCCTTTTCGCCCCACCATCCTGGCAGGAATCCTACGTGTCCGTGTTCTGTACAGTGCGCTTCCTGCGCGACGTCCATGTGTGAAGATTAGCTGTGGATCCAATCTTTCGATAGAGGCTAAAAGTCATCACGTCGTGTAAGCAAATGCTTACACGACGTGACTGGGTCAGAATTGAGCCGCATCCAGCAGGTACAACGACTCGCTACCTGCCTTCACCGAAGCGCTGAGCGAGTGGATACGCGGCAGCAGGCGGGCGAAGTAGAAGCGTGCGGTACCGAGCTTACTGGCGTAGAAATCGTCTTCGCCCTGCTTGGCCAATGCGGTGCGCGCCATCAGTGCCCACATGTACGCATAAGCGGTATAGCCGAATACCTGCAGGTATTCCACCGACGCGGCGCCAATTTCATTCGGATTGTTCTTGGCGCGGTCCAGCACCCAGGCCGTCAGGTCGTCGAGGTTGTCCAGCGCCGCATTCAGCGGTTTGACGAATTCAGCCAACTCGCCGCCAGCACTGGCAGTGAAGTGGCGGATCTCGTCGGCAAACAGTTTGTACAGTGCACCGCCGCTACCCACCACCTTGCGGCCCATCAGGTCCAGGGCCTGAATGCCGTTGGTGCCTTCGTAAATCTGGGTGATGCGCACGTCGCGCACCAGTTGCTCCTGGCCCCACTCGCGAATGTAACCATGGCCACCGAACACTTGCTGGCCGTGCACCGCCGTTTCCAGGCCGAGGTCGGTCAGGAACGCTTTGGCGACCGGGGTCAGCAGGGCGACCAGGTCTTCGGCACGCTTGCGGGTGCTGGCGTCTTCGCTGAACTTGGCGGTGTCAAGTTGCATCGCCACATAGGTGGAGAAAGCCCGGCCACCTTCGTTCAGCGCCTTCATGGTCAGCAGCATACGGCGCACGTCCGGATGCACGATGATCGGATCAGCGACCTTGTCCTTGGCTTGCGGGCCGGTCGGTGCACGGCTCTGCAGGCGGTCACGGGCGTATTCGATGGCGTTCTGGTAAGAGCGCTCGGCCGACGCCAGGCCCTGAATACCCACGCCCAGGCGCTCGTAGTTCATCATGGTAAACATTGCCGCCAGGCCTTTGTTCGGCTCACCGACCAGATAACCTACGGCTTCATCGAAGTTCATCACGCAGGTGGCCGAAGCCTGAATACCCATCTTGTGCTCGATCGAGCCACAGTTGGCCGGGTTGCGCGCGCCGAGGCTACCGTCCGGGTTGACCAGGAACTTGGGTACCAGGAACAGGGAAATGCCCTTTGGCCCGGCCGGTGCGTCCGGCAGCTTGGCCAGCACCAGATGAATGATGTTTTCGGTCAGGTCGTGCTCACCACCGGTGATGAAAATCTTGGTGCCGCTGACTTTGTAGCTGCCGTCAGCCTGAGGCTCGGCCTTGGTACGAATGATCCCGAGGTCAGTGCCTGCATGCGGTTCGGTCAGGCACATGGAGCCTGCCCAGACACCGGCGTACATGTTCGGCAGGTACTTTTCCTTGAGCTCATCACTGGCATGCGCGTTGATCGACAGGCAGGCGCCCGCGGTCAGCATCGGGTACAGACCAAACGCCAGGCTCGAGGAGTTGACCATTTCCTCGACTTGCGCCGAGATCACCTTGGGCATGCCCATACCGCCGTAGACCGGGTCACCGCCAACGCCAACCCAACCACCTTCGGCATAGGTTTTGTAGGCGTCGATGAAACCGGCTGGGGTACGCACGGCACCGTTGTCCCAATGGCAGCCTTCTTCATCGCCACTGCGGCTGAGCGGGGCGATGCTCTTGCCAGTGACCTTGCCCGCCTCCTCCAGCACCGCCAGAGCGGTTTCTTCATCGACCGCTTCGGCCAAGCCCGGCAATTGCGCCCACAGTTTGGACACTTCGAAGACTTCATTGAGGACGAAGCGCATATCGCGCAGGGGCGCTTTATAGTCAGCCATGGCAACCTCTCACACTAGAGTCGGGGGCGGCCCCACGGGACCGCGTCACTGTTATGCAGGCAGTGTAACCGAACAACTTTTGCGAGACATAGGGTCATCTAGCGACCGAATGGTCAACTTTAGTCACACCGTACGAATTGCCCCACGCTTGGCCTGATGACCATAAGCCATGACGCAGTTACGCCCCGCGCCCTTGGCGCTGTAGAGCGCCTGGTCGGCCGATTTGAGCACTTCGTCGGGTGAGCGGTGATCGATCAGACGCTCACTCACACCAATACTGATGGTGACCGACACGCTGGACGCCGCTGAGGCTCCGCGCCGTTGGCGACCCTGCTGATCGTCCTGAGGTCGGCTCTCCTGGTTACGCAACTGGATGTTGTAGTTGGCGATCACCTCGCGTACTGCTTCCAGATGCGGCAGGCATTCCTCGATGCTTTTACCGGCGAACACCAGCGCAAACTCTTCACCCCCGTAACGATAGGCGCGGCCACCACCGGTGACCTTCGACAACTTGCTCGCCACCAGACGCAGCACCTGATCGCCGACGTCGTGACCGTGGGTGTCGTTGAATTTCTTGAAGTGGTCGACGTCGGTCATCGCCAGCACATAATTACGCCCCAGGCGCTGCATCCGCTCATTGAGCGCCCGGCGCCCGGGCAAGCCGGTCAGTTCATCACGAAAGGCCATCTGATAGGCCTCGTGGGAAACCGCTGCGGCAATCATCAGCATCACCTGGCTGCACATGATGTTCAGGGTGAACGGCAGGATGAAGGTTTGCGGCAGCATCCAGAAAATCCCGATCAGGCCGACGATCTGCGCTGCATGCAGGGGCCTGGGCTGACGCAGGTACTGCACCACGAGCACCACGAAAGCAATCAAGAACACCGGATAAGCCAGCTGAATCAAACTCATCCACTGGCCATGCAGTGACGGCCAGCGAATCTCGGCCAACCAGCCCAGCAGCGCCTGGGGAAAACTTTGCTCCAGGCCCAGGGCGACACTGCCCACGGCCAGCAGAACGGCAAAGCGCGCAACCATGTCCTGGAACAGATGGGTACGTTCTTGCCAGGCACCGTAAAGGGCGAACATCAGCGGCAACAGCAAGCAGACCAGATGGAAAACAACCGCCGCATCTTCCCGTACGCGAGCGTTGTCACGGTAAAAGTCGGCCTGGGTATCGAGCAGGAAATAGGCGATGTACACCGTGGCCATCAGGAACAGCTCGCGCTGACGGCGATACACGGTGCAATAGGCACCACCCAGCAACAAAACCAGGGTAGGCAAAACATTGAACAGCGACGTGAAAAAGACGTTGAGGTCTTTCACATACGCGGCAGCGAGCCCAGACACCAGCAGACAAACTGACGGCAGGAAGTGGCTTGGGCGTACAGCGGATAAACGAAACAAGGGTAATCTCCGACCCGGCAGATCAATAATGGCATTGTGCCTTTAATGTATCGGCAGCGCACATGAATAGATGAATACCCTTTGTAGGAGCGGCGGTGCGGCGACCCGACTTGCCCCGCGATGCGATGTGACTGACAGATCGCATCGCGGGGCAAGCCCGCTCCTACCAGACCAAAAAAAAACGCCTGCCGGTGAGGGCAGGCGTTTTGTGTTACCGCAGCTAACTCAGTACGAGAGACCGAAGTGCTCTTCGTTCATGTCCATCAGGTTGTTGGCACCCGACAGCATGGTAGCAACGTGAGTACGGGTACGCGGCAGGATGCGCTGGAAGTAGAAGCGCGCGGTCTGCAGTTTGGCGGTGTAGAACGCCTCATCAGCAGTACCGGCAGCCAGCTTCTCGGCAGCCAGGCGTGCCATGTCGGCCCAGAAGTAAGCCAGGCAGGCGTAGCCGGAGTACATCAGGTAGTCCACCGAAGCAGCACCGACTTCTTCGCGGTCTTTCATCGCGGCCATACCAACCTTCATGGTCAGCTCGCCCCACTCTTTGTTCAGTTGGGCCAGCGGTGCAACGAACTCGCTGATCGCTTCGTTGCCTTCGTTGCCCTGGCAGAACTTGTGCACGATCTTGGTGAAGCCTTTGAGTGCTTCGCCCTGGGTCATCAGTACCTTACGACCGAGCAGGTCCAGCGCCTGAATACCGGTGGTGCCTTCGTACAGCATGGAGATTCGGCTGTCGCGTACGTTCTGCTCCATGCCCCACTCGGCGATGAAGCCGTGGCCGCCGTAGATCTGCACACCGTGGTTGGCCGCTTCAAAACCAACTTCGGTCATGAACGCCTTGGCGATTGGAGTCATGAACGCCAACAGCGCGTCGGCTTTCTTCTTCTCTTCTTCGTCCTGGCTGTATTTGACGATGTCGACCTGCTTGGCAGTGAAGTACACCATCGCACGGTTACCTTCGGCGAAGGCCTTCATGGTCAGCAGCATACGACGTACGTCTGGGTGGACGATGATCGGGTCAGCCGCTTTTTCTGGCGCTTTCGGGCCAGTCAGCGAGCGCATTTGCAGGCGGTCGCGAGCGTATTTCAGGCCGCCCTGGAACGCTACTTCAGCGTGGGCCAGGCCTTGCAGCGCGGTACCCAGGCGAGCGGTGTTCATGAAGGTGAACATGCAGTTCAGGCCTTTGTTGGCCGGGCCGATCAGGTAACCGGTAGCCGCGTCGAAGTTCATCACGCAGGTGGCGTTACCGTGGATGCCCATCTTGTGTTCGATGGAACCACAGCTGACGTTGTTGCGTTCACCCACAGCGCCTTCGGCGGTCGGCAGGAACTTCGGCACGATGAACAGCGAGATGCCTTTGGTGCCAGCTGGTGCATCGGGCAGACGCGCCAGCACGATGTGCACGATGTTGCCGGCCATGTCGTGTTCACCGGCCGAGATGAAGATCTTGGTACCGGTCACTTTGTAGGAACCATCGGCCTGAGGCTCAGCCTTGGTGCGCAGCATGCCCAGGTCGGTGCCGCAATGCGGTTCGGTCAGGCACATGGTGCCGGTCCACTCGCCAGACACCAGCTTGGTCAGGTAGGTCTCCTGCTGCTCAGGGGTGCCGTGCTCGGAAATCGTGTTCATCGCGCCGTGGGACAGGCCAGGGTACATACCCCAGGACCAGTTCGACTCACCGACCATTTCGCTGATTGCCAGGCCCAGCGACTCAGGCAAGCCCTGACCGCCGTGCTCGACATCGTGCGCCAAGCTCGGCCAGCCGCCTTCGACGAACTGGTTGTAGGCTTCCTTGAAACCGGTAGGGGTTTTCACGCCCGACTCGCTCCAGGTGCAGCCTTCCAGGTCACCAACGCGATTCAGCGGGGCCAGTACCTGTTCACAAAACTTGGCGCCTTCTTCAAGGATGGCATTCACCATGTCTGGAGTGGCGTCCTGGCAAGCCGGCAGGCTCTGATAATGCGCTTCGTAACCCAGCAGCTCGTCACGAACGAAGCGAATATCACGCAAGGGGGCTTTGTAATCAGGCATAGCGATGAACCTCTGCTGATGAATCCTGGATTGGGAGACCGACCAGCTCTTGGTGGCTTTCGGTCAAACAGTTGTTTGAAACATACGTTTACGCCGAAAACTTGTCAAGCATCAACCAGGAGACTCACCGGTCATGTAAAACTGCGCGTTTGTGCCGCTGAAAACCGGCACGAACGCGCAGCCAGGCGCCTGCCAGCAACGGCAAGGCGCTGATACTCAAAGACTAGTTGAAGGTGCGCGGCAAACGCGCCAGAAAGGTCAGGCGTAGGTGTCGATCAATGTGCCAAGCATTTCGTCGGATGCTTTGGCGACTTTGACACCCAATTCGACCTGATGCTTGCCCAAGGCCATTTCCACCGTGCTGGTGGTCAGGTCCATTTGCTGACTGCGATCGACCGAACGCAGGCGCTCGGCCTGATAGTCACTGGACTGGCTGGTGGCTGCGCGCTCGACAGTGGTGTTGGCGATCTGGCTGGCAGCCTGGTCGACCCGGCTCTGCCCGGCCTGGATAGCGCCCAGCCCTGCGTAGAATGCTGAGTTGCCCGAGATTTCCATGTCAAAACTCCATGATGCTGAAGGCGAACAGCACTTATTGAAGCAGACCCACCGATAAAAGGCCCGTTGAAAACGCTAATAGCATGTTGCCATGCAATAGACTCAGGCTAGTCCAGCAGGTCCAACTGCAAGTGTTCCGCCACCGCTTCGGCGCTTGCCTGCTTGAGTTTTGGTACCCGTCCCAGGCACGGCGCGGGCAACCGCTCGGCCAGACTGGCGAGGTTCTCTTCAAGACGCGAGGTGCGCGGGTCGACAATGTTGGCCACCCAGCCGGCCAGCTGCAAACCATCCCGAGCAATGGCTTCAGCACTGAGTAAGGCATGGTTGATACACCCAAGACGCACACCCACCACCAGAATGACCGGCAGCTTCAAGGCAATCGCCAGGTCCGACAAGTTAGCCTGATCAGACAGCGGCACGCGCCAGCCTCCGGCGCCTTCGATCAAGGTGAAGTCAGCACCTTGGGCAAGTACCTGTTGCATGGGCTTGAGCAACGCCTGAACACTCAGCGCGACCCCCGCCTCACGGGCAGCCAGATGCGGGGCAATCGCCGGTTCAAACGCGAAGGGATTGACCTGGTCGTACGGCAGCTTGATCGAACTCTGTGCAATCAGCGCCAGCGCATCATCGTTGCGCAGGCCTTTGTTGGTAGCCGCGCACCCCGAAGCCACCGGCTTGGCGCCCAAGGTACTCAGTCCTACCAACTGCGCTGCATGCAGCAACCCGGCAGCCACCGTGGTTTTGCCGACGTCAGTGTCGGTCCCGGCGATGAAATAGGCTGGGCTCATCTCAATTCCCTTCTGTCAGCGGCTTTTGCAGTACACCGTAGACTACTTGATAGGTGGCGGGCAGCCCTGGCGCTTGGCGAAACTGCTCATAAGCCTGCAACAGCCCCTGCATGCGCGCCCGACCGGTCAGCCCGGCTGGGCGCCCCGGGTTGATATTGTGCGCGCCGAGGGCCTTGAGCTCATGGGTCAGGCTACGAACATCGGGGTAATACAGCACATGAGGACGCGCCTGCAGGCTCACCACGCGTAATTCACTGTGCGCACACAAGCGCTGGTAGTCCTGCAACTGACGGAAGCGATTGACATGCACCAGGCCATCGACCGCCTGCCAGCTCTCGCGCAGCTCATGCAATGTTCCTGCACAGAGGCTGGCAAACGCCAGCACACCACCCGGCTGCAGCACGCGAAAGGCCTCATCGAGCACCGCGCGAAAATCGCTGCACCACTGCACCGCCAGGCTGGTGAAGATCAGATCGACACTGGCGCTGTGCAGGGGCAAACGCTCGGCATCACCGGCCACATAGTGGTGTGCGCCCTCTTGCCCGCGCGCGTGCTGGAGCATGCCTTCGGCGATGTCCACGGCAACGCCGGCGGCCTGTGGAAAACGGCTGCGCAGGGCTCGGCTGAAATAGCCGGTGCCGCTGCCCAGGTCGAGCCAGCGCTGCGGCTCGACGCTGTCGGGCAATTGCTCAAGCAATGCGCTGCCCACTGCGCGTTGCAGCTCGGCAACGCTGTCGTAACTGGCGGCCGCACGCGAGAACGAGGCGGCGACCTGACGCTTGTCGGGCAAGGCACCGGGCAGGCCCGGCAGAGAAAGATCAGTCATCGCCACTCTCATGTACAAAGGCCTTTATGGCTGCCGCCAACTCATGAGGTGTTTCCATCACAAAACCATGAGCACTGTCTTCCAGCAGCCCGACTTCCACGTCGGGCAGTTCTTCTAGCAATACCCCGGCAACTTCTGCCGGTACCAGCCCGTCACGGCCAGCGAACAGGTGCAATTGCGGGCCGCCATAGGCCTGCAGCGCAGCGCGGGTGTCGAGCTTGCCCAAGACCTCAAGCCCGGCCACCAGTTGCTCGGGAGCAGGCTCCGGCAGGCTGGCGCCGAGTAAGCGGGCCAGGCTGCGAGGCTCTTCGGCGCCCTGGCTGCACAAGGAAATGAAGCGTTTCAAGGTCACCTGGGTGTGGTAGCGGCAACCCTCGAGAAAGGTCTGGAAGGTGTCCGGCGCCATTCCGTGCGGCCAATCGGGGCGGCTGATAAAGCTGAGGTTGCTGCCCAGGGTGATCAGCCCACAGCAGTCATCACCACGGCGCGCCGCCAGCTCGGCAGCCAGCATGCCGCCCAGCGACCAGCCGCCGAGCCAGGCATTGCGCGGCAATTGCCCATCGAGCTTGTCGAGCCAGTCCTTCGGCTCGCTCGACACCAGAGTGGGCAAGTCATGAATCTCGACCTGCAAGCCGGGATCGATGGCGCGTAACGCCGCCACCAACGGCTGCAGTGCAGAACGTCCCAAACCCCAGCCCGGTAACAGTATCAGTCGATTACGCATCAGCAGGCTCCAGCAGCGGATAACAGTCGGCCAACGCATCCAACAATAGCTGCACCTGCGCCGCGCTGTGCGCCGCACTCAAGGTCACCCGCAGGCGCGCGCTGCCAGCCGGGACCGTCGGCGGGCGAATAGCGGTGACTAGCAAGCCGCGCTCACGCAGCATCTGCGACAGGCGCAAGGCACGCGCGCTGTCGCCAATCAGGATCGGCTGAATCGGGGTGAAGCTGTCCATCAACTGCAGGCCGATCTGCTCGGCGCCACTGCGAAACTGTTGGATCAGTGCGGCCAGATGCTCACGGCGCCAGTGCTCGCTGCGCAACAATTGCAGGCTGCGCAAGGTGGCACAGGCCAGCGCAGGTGGCTGGCTGGTGGTGTAGATATAAGGACGGGCGAATTGAATCAGGCATTCGATCAGTTCTTCACTGCCCGCCACGAACGCACCGGCCGTACCGCAGGCCTTGCCCAGCGTGCCGATCAACACCGACACCTGCTCATGGCTCAAACCGAAATGCTCGACGATCCCGCCACCGTTGCGGCCCAGGGTACCCAGGCCATGGGCGTCATCGACCATCAACCAGGCATCGCGCGCCTTGGAAGTTGAGGCCAGGGCTGGCAGGTCGGCGATGTCGCCATCCATGCTGAAAACCCCATCGGTGACCACCAGGGTATTGCCCACCGCCTTGTCCAGGCGACTGGCAAGGCTTGCCGCATCGTTATGCAGGTAGCGGTTGAAGCGTGCGCCACTGAGCAACCCGGCATCCAGCAGCGAGGCGTGATTGAGGCGGTCTTGCAGGACCGTGTCGCCCTGCCCCACCAAGGCGGTCAGTGCGCCCAGATTGGCCATGTAGCCGGTGGAAAACAGCAGTGCGCGCGGGCGGCCAGTGAGGTCGGCCAAGGCCTCTTCCACTTCGTGATGCGGCGCGCTGTGGCCAATCACCAGATGCGAAGCGCCACCACCCACGCCCCAGCGCTCGGCGCCAGCACGCCAGGCGGCGATCACCTCGGGATGATTGGCCAGGCCCAGGTAGTCGTTGCTACAAAAGGCCAGCAACGGCTGACCGTCGACCACCACTTCCGGGCCTTGCGGGCTTTGCAGTAATGGGCGCTGCCGGTACAGGTCAGCGGCGCGGCGTTGTTCCAGCCGCGCACGAAGATCGAAAGCCATGACCGCCTCAGGCCGAGGCGGCGTTGTAGAACATCTCGCTGCTCTTTTGTTCGATCAGGGCCTGTTCGATTGCGGCCTGGTGAACTTCATCGGCATGCTCTTCGCGCGCTTCAGGCTGAATACCGAGGCGGGCGAACAGCTGCATGTCTTTATCGGCTTGCGGGTTGGCGGTGGTGAGCAGTTTTTCGCCGTAGAAAATCGAGTTGGCGCCAGCGAAGAACGCCAGGGCCTGCATCTGCTCGTTCATCGCCTCACGACCGGCCGACAGCCGCACATGGGATTTCGGCATCAGGATCCGGGCCACAGCGAGCATGCGGATAAAGTCGAACGGGTCGACCTCTTCGGCATTCTCCAGCGGTGTGCCGGCCACTTTCACCAGCATGTTGATCGGTACCGACTCCGGGTGCTCCGGCAGGTTCGCCAGTTGGATCAACAGGCCAGCGCGGTCGTCCAGCGATTCGCCCATACCGAGGATCCCGCCCGAGCAGATCTTCATCCCGGCATCACGCACGTACGACAGGGTCTGCAGACGCTCGCTGTAGGTACGGGTGGTGATGATGCTGCCGTAGAACTCCGGCGAGGTGTCGAGGTTGTGGTTGTAGTAGTCCAGACCCGCTTCGGCCAGCGCCTGGGTCTGTTCCTGGTCGAGCTTGCCCAGGGTCATGCAGGTTTCCAGGCCCATGGCCTTGACCCCTTTGACCATCTGCAGCACGTAGGGCATGTCTTTGGCCGAAGGATGTTTCCAGGCCGCGCCCATGCAGAAGCGGGTGGAGCCGATGGCTTTGGCGCGGGCCGCTTCTTCAAGGACCTTTTGCACTTCCATCAGCTTTTGCTTTTCCAGCCCGGTGTTGTAGTGACCGGACTGCGGACAATATTTGCAATCTTCCGGGCAAGCGCCGGTTTTGATCGACAGCAGGGTCGAGACCTGCACGCGGTTGGCGTCGAAGTGCGCGCGGTGCACGGTCTGCGCCTGGAACAGCAAGTCGTTGAACGGCTGTTGGAACAGCGCCTTGACCTCAGCCAGGGACCAGTCGTGACGTGTTGTTGCAGTTGTGCTGGCGCTCATCGGCGGTTCCTTGTTTTAGGCTTTGACTGGCGCCGGGGCAGGACTGCCCGCCAGCGCATCACGGATAGCTCGCATAGTTAAGGAAGGCCGATGCGCTGTCAACCACCACTGAAAAGCATGGTTTACAACTGGTTAAATAATAACCATGCGTGCCTGCTCTGCGACGAACCAGCTGAACAGCCCTACCCGCTGTGCGTTGCCTGCGAGGCCGAGTTGCCCTGGCTCGACGATGGTTGCCAGACCTGCGCCCTGCCTTTGCCGATGCAGGGGCTGACCTGCGCTGAATGCCGCCGCAGGCCCCCGGCGTTCTATCGAGTTGAGGCGCCCTGGCACTATGGTTTCCCGTTGGACGCGCTGATCAGCCGGTTCAAGTACAACAGCCAGTGGCCGCTGGGTAACCTGCTGGCACAGTTGCTTGGCCGCTGGCTGAATCACCGTTACAACGAAGACCTGCCGCGCCCAACGCTGCTTCTACCCGTGCCCTTGAGCCGTCGTCGCTTGCGCCAGCGCGGTTATAACCAGGCCGCCATGCTGGCTCGCTGGCTGAGCGGGCACACCGGCATTGCCTGCAACGAACAGGTGCTCACACGCCTGCTCGACACCGCTGCCCAGCAAGGCCTCAGTGCCCGGGAACGCCAGCGTAATTTGCACCAGGCCTTCAGCGTGACAACCTCCGCCCCCATCGAAGGCCGCCACGTCGCCCTGATCGATGATGTGTTGACCACCGGCGCCACTGCCCAGGCGCTGGCCAGCCTGCTGCTCAAGGCCGGGGCCCGGCGCGTCGATATCTATTGCCTGGCACGCACGGCCAAGCCCGGCAGCGCTTGACTTGCCGTCAGGCTGCGGGCACTTTCGTGGCTGATACCGCCCATAGCCCGTGCCCGCACATGTCCCTGCCAGCCCTGCTCACTCAACACATCGTCCGCCGTCCGCAGCGCATCGCCTTGCTGCAGCACATTGCCGAACAAGGTTCGATCACCCGCGCGGCAAAAAGCGCTGGCATGAGTTACAAGGCTGCCTGGGATGCCATCGACGAACTCAACAACCTGGCCGCCAGCCCCTTGGTGGAGCGCAGTGTCGGCGGGCGTGGCGGTGGTGGCGCCAAACTGTCCGAGGAAGGTCAGCGGGTGCTGCGCTTGTATCAACGCCTGCAAGCCCTGCAGGCACAGATCCTGGAAGCCGCCGAAGATGCCAGCGACCTCGATTTACTCGGACGCCTGATGCTGCGCACCAGTGCGCGAAACCAGTTGCACGGCCGCGTGAGTGCCATTCAGGCCGAAGGCCATTACGACCGCATCAGTCTGGCCCTGGCGGGTAACTTGAGCATCGACGCACTGATTACCCGCGACAGCACCCAGCGCCTGGAGCTGACGCCCGACACCGCGGTGGTGGCGCTGATCAAAGCGGGCTGGCTGACCCTGCTCGCGCCGCACGACAGCCCGCATGCGGGCTACAACTGCCTGCAAGCCAAGGTTGAGCAGTTGCTTGACGAGCCGCTGGGGCCCACCGAAGTTCGCCTGACCTTGAGCAATGGGCAAACCCTGTGTGCCTTTGCCGAGCCTGCCTGGCTCAACAGCCATGCCGTGACCGCAGGCAGCGAGATTCGCGTTCAATTCCAGCCGTCCTACGTACTTATCGGAACGCCCTTATAAAAACGGACACAAAACCGTCATAAGTGCTGACTAAGGTGACTGCCAAACCCGCAGGAAGCCTGTCATGAACCTATTAGAAGAACACCAAACTACCGACCTCGAACAACTGGTCAGCCTCAGCCGCCGTCGCTTCATTGGCGCCGGCGCCCTGTGCGGCGCAGCGCTGTTTCTGGGTGGCAATCTGCTCAGCCGCAGCGTCATGGCCGCCAGCGTCAGTGCGGCCAACAGCAGCCTGCTCGGCTTTGCCAGCATCCCCAGCGCAACCGCTGACAGCATCAGCCTGCCGCCAGGCTACAAAGCCTCGGTACTGATCAGTTGGGGCCAGCCGCTGCACGCGGACTCGCCCGCCTTCGACGTCAGCGGTAACGGCAGCGCCAAGGCCCAGGAGCTGCAGTTTGGTGACAACAATGACGGCATGAGCCTGTTCCCCTTCGCCGATGATGCCAATCGGGCGCTGATGGCGATCAACAACGAGTACACCAACTACCGCTACCTGTTCGCCCACGGCGGGCAACCGGCCTCTGCCGAAGAGGTGCACAAGGCGCAGGCTGCCGAAGGCGTATCGGTGATTGAAGTGCGGCGCAACAACGGTCAGTGGCAGTTCGTTCAGGGCTCGCCCTACAACCGGCGTATCCACGGCAACTCGCCGATTCGCGTCAGTGGCCCGGCGGCCGGTGATGCCTGGCTGAAAACCGCAGCCGACAACAGCGGGCGCAAGGTGCTCGGCACCTTCCAGAACTGCGCCAATGGCAAAACCCCGTGGGGCACCTACCTGACCTGCGAAGAAAACTTCACCGACTGCTTCGGCAGCAGCGATCCGGCTCAGGTGTTTGATGCCGGGCAAAAACGCTATGGCGCCTCGGTGACCGGCAAGGAAGTGGGCTGGCATCAGCACGATCCGCGCTTTGACCTGGCCAAGAACCCCAACGAACTCAACCGGCATGGCTGGGTGGTAGAGATCGATCCCTTCGACCCGGACTCGACACCGGTCAAGCGCACTGCCCTAGGCCGCTTCAAGCACGAAAACGCTGGGCTTGGCGAAACCCGCGATGGCCGCGCCGTGGTGTACATGGGCGATGATGAGCGTGGTGAGTTCATCTACAAATTCGTCAGCCGTGACCGCATTGACCACAAAAACCCCAGCGCCAACCGCAACCTGCTCGATCACGGCACTTTGTATGTCGCGCGCTTCGACGACGGCGACAGCAACGCCGACCATCCGCGCGGCAAAGGCCAGTGGCTTGAGCTGACCCACGGCAAGAATGGCCTGAATGCTGCCAACGGTTTTGCCAGCCAGGCCCAGGTGTTGATCCACGCGCGCCTGGCTGCCAGCCTGCTCAAGGCCACCCGCATGGACCGCCCGGAATGGATCGTGGTCAGCCCCAAGGACGGCCAGATCTATTGCACCCTGACCAACAACGTCAAACGCGGCGAAGAAGGCCAACCGGTGGGCGGCCCCAACCCACGCGAGAAGAACCTCTACGGGCAGATTCTGCGCTGGCGCGAAAGCGAAGATGATCATGGCGCCATGAGCTTTGATTGGGACCTGTTCGTGGTGGCCGGCAACCCTGCGGTCCACCCCGGCGATGCCAAGGGCGGCTCCAGCAACATCACCCCGCAGAACATGTTCAACAGCCCCGACGGCCTGGGCTTCGATGCTGCGGGCCGGCTGTGGATTCTCACTGACGGTGATTACAGCAACGCTGGCGAATTCGCCGGCATGGGCAACAACCAGATGCTCTGTGCCGACCCGGTCAGCGGCGAGATTCGTCGCTTTATGGTGGGCCCGGTGGGTTGCGAGGTGACCGGTATCGCCTTTGCGCCTGATCAACGCACCTTGTTCGTGGGGATTCAGCATCCGGGTGAAACCGGCGGCTCGACCTTCCCCGAGCACCTGCCCAATGGCAAACCACGCTCCTCGGTAATGGCCATCGTCCGCGAAGACGGCGGCATCGTCGGCGCCTGACAAAACGGTCGGGCAACTGTCTTACACCGCCTGTGGGAGCGGGCTTGCCCCGCGATAGCGATCTATCTGATACACCGCTATCGCAGGGCAAGTCGGGTCGCCGCACCGCCGCACCTACAGGCTGTTGTGCGATACCATGCAGGCAACCGCACAGCAGGAGCCGACATGTCTCATCCTTTCGACACACTCACCCCCGATCTGGTCCTCGACGCGGTGGAGAGTATCGGCTTTCTCAGCGACGCCCGCGTTCTGGCACTCAACAGCTATGAGAACCGTGTCTATCAGGTAGGCATCGAAGACGCTGAACCACTGATCGCCAAGTTCTATCGCCCCGACCGCTGGACTGATGCAGCGATTCTCGAAGAACATGCCTTCACCGCCGAGCTGGCCGAATGTGAAGTCCCGGTAGTGGCGCCACTTATCCACAACGGCACGACACTGTTCGAACACAGCGGCTTTCGTTTCACCCTGTTCCCACGCCGCGGCGGCCGCGCGCCAGAGCCTGGCAACCTGGATCAGCTCTATCGCCTGGGTCAGTTGCTCGGTCGCCTGCATGCAGTCGGCGCAACCCGCCCGTTCGAGCACCGCGAAGCGCTGGCAGTGGATAACTTCGGTCACGCCTCGCTCAATACCCTGCTTGAAGGCAACTTTGTACCGAAAAGCCTGCTGCCCGCTTTCGAGTCCGTCGCCCGCGACCTGCTCAAGCGCGTCGAAGCCATCTATGCCAACACCCCGCACCAGATCATTCGACTGCATGGTGACTGCCATCCCGGCAACATGATGTGCCGCGATGAGGTGTTCCACATTGTCGACCTCGACGATTGCCGCATGGGCCCGGCCGTTCAGGACCTGTGGATGATGTTGGCCGGCAGCCGTCAGGAGCGTCTGGGCCAGCTGGCCGAACTGATGGACGGTTACAACGAATTCCACGATTTCGACCCACGTGAGCTGGCCCTGATCGAACCACTACGCGCCCTGCGCCTGCTGCACTACAGCGCCTGGCTGGCACGCCGCTGGGACGATCCGGCGTTTCCACGCAGCTTCCCGTGGTTCGGCCAGGAACGCTATTGGGGCGACCAGATTCTCGCCCTGCGCGAGCAGATGGCGGCACTGGATGAAGAACCGCTGAAATTGTTCTGAAGCGCGGGCAAGTCTGTCTACAATAGCGGTGTTTTAGATAGCTGCCTAAGCAAGGAAACTGCATGCACGCTGCCAACCCGCGCCGCGGGTACATCCTGGGCCTGAGCGCCTACATTATCTGGGGCTTGTTCCCGCTCTACTTCAAAGCGCTGCAAAGTGTTCCTGCGGTGGAAATCATCGTCCACCGCGTGCTGTGGTCCGCGTTGTTCGGTTCGCTGTTGCTTCTGGTGTGGAAGCACCCTGGCTGGTGGCGCGAATTGCGCGAGAACCCCAAGCGCCTGGCGATCCTTGCCCTCAGCGGCGCCTTGATTGCGAGCAACTGGCTGATCTATGTGTGGTCGGTGAACAACGACCGCATGCTTGAGGCCAGCCTGGGTTACTACATCAATCCGTTGATCAATGTGCTGCTGGGCATGCTGCTCCTGGGTGAGCGCCTGCGCCGCTTGCAGTGGGTTGCCGTGGGCCTGGCGGCGCTCGGTGTGGCCCAGCAGGTCTGGCAAGTGGGCAGTCTGCCGTGGGTTTCGCTGTTTCTGGCCCTAAGCTTTGGCTTCTACGGCCTGATCCGCAAAAAGGCCCCCGTCGCCGCCCTGCCTGGGCTGGTGGTGGAAACCTGGATGCTGGTGCCGCTGGCCCTCGGCTGGCTGCTGCTCAACCCATCGGCAAGCAGCGCCAACCTCAGCTTCTACAGCAGCAGCGAAGCACTGTGGCTGATGGCTGCAGGCCCGGTCACCCTCATTCCGCTGGTGTGTTTCAACGCGGCGGCCCGCCACCTGCCGTACACCACGCTGGGCTTTCTTCAGTACCTGGCCCCGACCCTAGTACTGCTGCAAGCGGTGCTGCTGTTTGGTGAACACCTGTCGAGCAGCACGCTGGTGGCCTTCATGTTCATTTGGGCAGGCCTGGCCCTGTACAGCGTCGATGCCTGGCTGAGCCTGCGCCGACGCCGCTGATCAAAAAACATACAAACCTCTGCAGGCCACGTAATCCGTGGCCTGCAGCAAGCGCTCCCAAGGTTATCCACACCCTCATCCCCGTGCTTTGTGCACAAGCCACTGATTATTGGTGGTTTTTTGCTCAATTCCAGCAAAGCTACGGCCCGCTTGGGCTGGCGAAGGCTTCCCCCAGCTTATCCACAGGCCGGTCCCCGGCAAATCGGGATAACTATTCCTCAGGGCGCAGGTGCAGCTCGACCATCAAATCATCGGCCAGCGCTTCAAGTTTGCTCTGCAGCACATCGAGCGACAGGGTCAGCGGCATCGCCAGCAAAGCATCGGCGTGAAACAACGGCTCACTGCTCATCGGCGCCGGGCGCACCTCGGTGCTCAGGCGTTCGACGTTGATGTTGAGCTCGGCCAGCAAGCGCGTGATATCACGCACAATGCCCGGACGATCATTGCCCACCAGCTCCATGGCTATAGGCTTCCAGGTGCAGGACGGCTCGATGCCGCTTTCGGCGATCAGCACGCGAATGTCATGTTTACTCAAGGCGTTCAGGGCTTCGACCAGCTCGCTGTAGGACTCCGCTGGAACCGCTACCTTGAGGATCCCGGCAAACTGCCCGGCCATGCGCGACATACGGCTTTCCAACCAGTTACCGTTGTGCTCGGCAATGCATTGAGCGATACGTTCGACCTGGCCGGCTTTGTCAGGGGCGATCACAGTCAGTACAAGATGATCCACGCGGTAACCCTCTGCTTTTAAAGGTTCAGCCCCTGAAATCAAAGGGCGCGGGGAAAGTATAGGCAAGGCGCGGCAACCTGCCGCAGCAGGTTTTGAATACCAATCGTGTACTGTTTCAAGATTTATCTGGAACAATCTGCCACTTTTTTGAGAACATACTGGCTCCCAGCGTGACCTTATGCGACCAGATGGTCGCAGAACGACGTATTTAGTCTAATTTTCACAACCGCAGCGCATCATGTAGTATGCCGCAGCGCGGACTACAAAACGTCAAATCGATGTCTGCCAAGGCGCCTGTGAAAATACGCAACCGCTCGCCAGCCTGTCTGGCTGGCCGCACCCAGCCGCCCATCGGGCATGTTCTGGTGCCGTGTTTAGAGAAGCGCGTAAGGCTTAAATAGAAGAGCAATAGCTGAGCAGAGTGAGGCAAGCAATGACTGAACACGTTCAAGTCGGTGGCCTTCAGGTCGCCAAAGTCCTGTTCGACTTCGTGAATAACGAAGCCATTCCCGGAACCGGCGTCAACGCCGAGCAATTCTGGGTGGGGGCAGAAAAGATCATCAACGACCTCGCTCCAAAGAACAAAGCACTGCTGGCCAAACGTGACGCGCTTCAGGCACAGATCGATGCCTGGCACCAGGCGCGCAAAGGCCAGGCTCACGATGCCGTGGCTTACAAAGCCTTCCTCCAGGAAATCGGTTATCTGCTGCCAGAAGTCGCAGATTTCCAGGCCTCGACCCAGAACGTCGATGACGAAATTGCCCGTATGGCCGGCCCGCAACTGGTCGTACCAGTGATGAATGCGCGCTTTGCCCTGAACGCTTCCAACGCCCGCTGGGGCTCGCTGTACGATGCCTTGTACGGCACCGACGCCATCAGCGAAGCCGGTGGCGCGGAAAAAGGCAAAGGCTACAACAAGGTTCGCGGCGACAAGGTTATCGCCTTCGCCCGCGCCTTCCTCGATGAGTCCGCGCCGCTGGCCGCAGGCTCGCACGTTGACTCCACTGCATACCGCATCGAAGGCGGCAAGCTGGTAGTTGCCCTCAAAGGCGGCAGCAACAGCGGCCTGCGCGATGACGCGCAACTGATCGGTTTCCGTGGCGACGCCGCGGCACCCACCGCGATTCTGCTCAAGCACAACGGCCTGCATTTCGAAATCCAGATCGATGCCAGCACGCCAGTCGGCCAAACCGACCCTGCCGGGCTCAAGGACGTGCTGATGGAAGCCGCCCTGACCACCATCATGGACTGCGAAGACTCGGTTGCTGCAGTCGATGCCGACGACAAGGTTGTGGTGTACCGCAACTGGCTCGGCCTGATGAAGGGCGACCTGGCTGAAAGCGTCAACAAAGGCGGCCAGACCTTCACCCGGACCATGAACCCGGACCGCGAATACACCGCGCCGAACGGTGGCACTGTCACCCTGCACGGTCGTTCGCTGCTGTTCGTGCGCAACGTTGGTCACCTGATGACCATCGACGCCATTCTCGACAAAGACGGCAACGAAGTGCCTGAGGGTATCCTCGATGGCCTGGTGACCAACCTGGCCGCGATCCACAACCTCAACGGCAACACCAGCCGCAAGAACAGCCGCACCGGTTCCGTGTACATCGTTAAGCCGAAGATGCACGGCCCTGAAGAAGCCGCGTTCACCAACGAGCTGTTCGGTCGTATCGAAGACCTGCTGGGCATGAAGCGTAATACCCTGAAGGTCGGCATCATGGACGAGGAGCGCCGTACCACGGTCAACCTCAAGGCCTGCATCCAGGCAGCCAGCGAGCGCGTGGTGTTCATCAACACCGGCTTCCTCGACCGTACCGGCGACGAAATCCATACCTCCATGGAAGCCGGCGCTGTAGTACGCAAAGGCGCGATGAAAACCCAGAAGTGGATCGGCGCGTACGAGAACTCCAACGTCGATATCGGCCTGGCAACCGGCCTGCAAGGCCGCGCCCAGATCGGTAAAGGCATGTGGGCCATGCCCGACCTGATGGCCGACATGCTCGAGCAGAAAATCGCTCACCCACTGGCCGGTGCCAACACCGCCTGGGTACCGTCGCCGACTGCCGCTGCACTGCATGCGCTGCACTACCACAAGGTCGACGTATTCGCCCGCCAGGCCGAGTTGGCCAAGCGTACCCCAGCGTCGGTGGACGACATTCTGACCATCCCGTTGGCGGAAAACACCAACTGGTCGGAAGAAGAAATCCGCAACGAGCTGGACAACAACGCCCAGGGCATCCTTGGCTATGTTGTGCGCTGGATCGACCAGGGTGTAGGGTGCTCGAAAGTGCCGGACATCAACGATGTCGGCCTGATGGAAGACCGCGCCACCCTGCGGATTTCCGCGCAGTTGCTGGCCAACTGGCTGCGTCACGGTATCGTCACCGAGGCTCAGGTTATCGAAGGCCTCAAGCGCATGGCGCCGGTGGTCGACAAGCAGAACGCCAACGACCCGCTGTACCGCCCACTGGCACCCGACTTCGATAACAACATCGCCTTCCAGGCGGCAATCGAACTGGTGGTCGAAGGCACCAAGCAGCCGAATGGCTACACTGAGCCAGTGCTGCACCGTCGTCGTCGTGAGTTCAAGGCCAAGAACGGTCTGTAACTGACCTATCGCGGGGCAAGCCCTCTCCCACTGCTGTGTGGGAGCGGGCTTGCCCCGCGATCTATTTCACCGGATCCCCAACTCTTTACGCACCAACCCCATCAACTTTTCCGTATCGATCGGCTTGAGCAAAAAGTCGACAACACTCAAATGCATCGCCGCAATGGCGTCCGGTACATCGGCATCCCCCGACACGATAATGATCGGCAACGCCGCTTTGTCCGACTCGCGAATCTGCCGAATCAGTTCCAGACCATCCAACGGCTTCATGCGCAGGTCAGTGATCAACAAACCAATATCACGCTCGTTTTCCAGGCAGGTTAATGCTTGCTCGGCGTTCTGCGCGACCAGGCACTTGATGCCCTTGGCCTTCAGGTAGCTGACCAGTGCATCACGCGCGCTCTGATTGTCATCGACGACCAGTACCTTCTGTGGCGCAGCCCGCGGCGCCGTAACCGTTGCTAGCGCTTCACGTTCGTCGTCACTCAGTAAGTCGTCTGGGTCGGGCATGGTTGTCTCATCATCAATGACCGGAAAAAGTCCCTCAAATCAAGTTCAGACTGCTTTTGATTGCCTTGCAACCCACCTCTCGTCGGCAATTTGACACAGGTCGTATTTCCCGCCCGTTGTGCCGCAGCATTTAGACTTACGTCCAATGGGCACTGGCCAGCCTGCGACCGACCATGAGGGCTGAAAACAACAAGGTCGATGTACACAGCTCGACACAAAGACGCGGTAATGCTCATGAGCAAAATGGACGCCTTCACCCAGGCCGGAAAGACTGCAGTGCTGCAGAACATCCAGGGGACCCTGCAGTTTCTGCAACGCTTTCCACCGTTCAATCAGATGGAGAACGCCCACCTGGCGTTTCTCGTCGAACAGTGCCAGCTGCGCTTCTATGCAGCCAATGAGAGCATCATCAAGCCCAGCGACGGGCCGGTCGAACACTTTTTCATCGTCAAGCAAGGCCGGGTCGTCGGCGAACGCCAGCACGTCACCCGCCCTGGTACAGAAACCACCTTCGAGATCACCACCGGCGAATGCTTTCCGCTGGCCGCCCTGCTTGGCGAGCGCGCGACCCGAACCGAGCACCTGGCCGGCGAAGACACCTTCTGCCTGCAACTGAACAAAGCGGCGTTCATTCGCCTGTTTGCCCTGTCGGAAGTGTTTCGCGATTTCGCCCTGCGCGGGGTCAGCAGCCTGCTCGACCAAGTCAATCAGCAGGTTCAGCGCCGTGCCGTGGAAACCCTCGGCACCCAGTATTCGCTCAATACTCGCTTGGGTGAACTGGCCATGCGTCACCCGGTGGTCTGCGCGCAACACACACCGCTGCGCGAAGCGGTGGCGTTAATGCACGAGCAGCAGGTTGGCAGCATCGTCATCGTCGATGAGCAGCGCTATCCGATTGGCATTTTTACCTTGCGCGACCTGCGTCAGGTGGTCGCCGATGCCAGTGCTGACTTTACCCAGCCGATCGGCGCCCACATGACCGTCAAGCCGTTTTACCTGAGCCCACAGGCCAG
Organism: Pseudomonas sp. NUPR-001; assembly: GCF_052147955.1. Taxonomy (NCBI): domain Bacteria; kingdom Pseudomonadati; phylum Pseudomonadota; class Gammaproteobacteria; order Pseudomonadales; family Pseudomonadaceae; genus Pseudomonas; species Pseudomonas sp. NUPR-001. Next base: position 414,421 of record NZ_CP197353.1, on the reverse strand, counting down.
TGCCTTCGATGCGGCGATTGCCATGACCGAGCGGCACATTGCCCACGTCTGCCTGGTCGAAGACAAGCGCCTGTGCGGTGTGGTTTCCGAGCGCGACCTGTTCTCCCTGCAACGGGTCGACCTGGTACACCTGGCCCGCACCATTCGCCACGCCCCACGGATCGAAAATCTGGTGTCGCTGCGTGGCGAGATCAGCCAGTTGGTCGAGCGCATGCTGGCCCACGGCGCATCGTCAACGCAGATCACCCAGATCATCACCCTGCTCAACGATCACACCGTTTGCCGGGTGATCGAGTTGGCGCTGCAGGAAAAAGGCGACCCGGGCGTGCCGTTCAGTTGGCTGTGCTTTGGCAGTGAAGGCCGCCGCGAGCAGACCCTGCACACCGACCAGGACAACGGCATTCTCTTTGAAGCCCGCGATGCCGCCCACGCGGCCGAGATCCGCGGGCGCCTGCTGCCACTGGCGCAATACATCAACCAGGGGTTGGCGCAATGCGGCTTCACCCTGTGCAAAGGCAACATCATGGCCGGTAACCCCGAGCTGTGCCTGTCGCGTGCCGAGTGGGCCAGGCGCTTTGCCGCGTTCATTCGCGAAGCCACCCCGGAGAACCTGCTGGCATCGAGCATCTACTTCGACCTGCGCGTGGTCTGGGGTGACGACACCGCCTGCGAACAACTGCGCCAGAGCATTCTTGACCAGGTCGCCGATAACCGCCTGTTTCAGCGCATGATGGCCGACAACGCCTTGCGTCAACGGCCACCGGTTGGACGCTTTCGTGAGTTCGTATTGACCCGCCAAGGCAGTGACAAGGCCGCCACGCTGGACCTCAAGGTGCAAGGCCTGACGCCCTTCGTCGACGGCGCACGCCTGTTGGCCCTGGCCAACGGCATCAGCGCCAACAACACCCTGGAACGCTTGCGCGAACTGGTCAGCCGCGAAGTGATCGACCCGCTCGACGGCGCCGCCTACGAGGAGGCGTATCACTTCATCCAGCAAACCCGCATGCAGCAACATCAACTGCAAAGTCGGCAGAACCTGCCCTACTCCAACCGCGTCGATCCCGACAGCCTCAACCACCTCGACCGGCGCATCCTGCGTGAGTCGCTGCGCCAGGCCCAACGCCTGCAAAGCAGTCTGGCCCTGAGGTATCAGCTGTGAGTCTGTTTGCCTGGTTGCGCCCCCGACAAATCGATAACCAGATCAGCCAGCGCGTCGCGCAACTGCCCGCCCCGACTGCCCTGCGCAGCGACTCGCTGCGGGCACAACGCTGGGTAGTGCTGGACCTGGAAACCAGCGGCCTGAACACCCAGCGCGATCAGGTGCTGTCGATTGGCGCAGTGGTGATCGAAGACGGCGCCATCGACTTCAGTCAGCAGTTCGAACGCACTCTGCACCAGCGCGATCACAAGCTGACCTCCAGCGTGCTGATCCACGGCCTGGGGCCGAGCGCTATTGCCGCGGGCTGCGATCCGGCCGAAGCGCTGCTCGACTTGATGAACTTCATCGGCGACAGCCCGGTGCTGGCCTTTCACGCCCCCTTCGACCAACGCATGCTGGCACGGGCGCTGAAAGATCACCTGGGCTATCGCTTGCAGCATGTGTTTTTCGATGTCGCCGAACTGGCGCCACTGCTCAATCCGCAGATCACCCTGCGCGAAGCCGGGCTCGACGACTGGACGGCCTGTTTCGGCCTGGAGGCCATCGAGCGGCACAACGCCAGTGCCGATGCGATGGTTACCGCCGAGCTGGCCCTGATTCTGTTCAGTCAGGCCCGGCGCCAGCATCTGGACAGCCCGCTGCAGCTCGATCAACACCTGCAGCGTTCGCGGCGCAGACGGCAGCAGAGCCTTGGCTTCTAACGACATCCGATGAGCGTCAATTGCGTTTCACAAGAAGATCCTGTAACAATTGCGAATAATTATCGTTAGTTAACGTATCTTTTTCGGGGAACGTCTTGTCGTCCGTACAAAGCCCACACGGTGAGCTGGTCGGTACGCTCTACCGCGACCATCGCAGTTGGCTACTTGGCTGGCTACGGCGTAATATCGCCTGCGCCGAGCGTGCCGAAGACCTGAGCCAGGACACTTTCGTGCGCCTGCTCAGTCGCGACCAGCTGCCTGCACCGCGCGAACCCCGAGCCTTTCTTCTGGCGATTGCCAGGGGCCTGCTGTTCGACCACTTTCGCCGTGCGGCGCTGGAGCAGGCCTATCTGGCCGAGCTGGCGCTGCTCCCTGAAGCCGAACAACCTTCCCCGGAAGAACAACACCTGATTCTCGAAGACCTCAAGGCCATTGACCGCCTGCTCGGCAAGTTGTCGAGCAAAGCCCGTGCGGCGTTCCTGTACAACCGCCTGGACGGCCTCAACCACGCAGAAATTGCCGAACGCCTGGGCGTTTCGGTGTCCCGCGTGCGCCAGTACCTGGCCCAAGGCATGCGCCAGTGCTACATCGCCCTGTACGGCGAGCCGACATGAACAACAAACCGGTCAGTGCTCGCGTCCTCGACGCCGCCATTGCCTGGCAGTTGCGCCTGGACTCCGGCAGCGGCAGCGCCGAGGAGCAGGCCGAGTTCGCCCACTGGCATGGCGCCAGTGAAGAGCACGCCCGGGCCTGGATGCAGCTGGGCATGCTCGATCAACGTTTCAATGCCGCCGCAGGGCCGGCGCGCCAGGCCTTGTTGCAATCGCGCGCCAACCTGCGCCAGCGCGTGCGCAAAGTCGGCAGCGGCCTGGCCAGTGTGGTGCTGGTGGCAGGGTTGCTCAGCTGGGTCAGCACGTATCAGTCGCTGGGCTACTGGCTGGCCGACCAACGCACGGCAACTGGCGAGCAACGCAGCCTGCGCCTGAGCGACGGCACCCTGATCAGCCTCAATACCCACTCGGCGGTAGACATCCGCTTTGATGGCAAAGAACGCCTGATCGTTCTGCACGAGGGCGAAATCTCTATCGAGACCGGGCACAAGGACGACCGACCCTTTGTTGTCGCCACCGAAGATGGGCGCCTACGCGCGCTCGGCACCCGTTTCCTGGTCAAGGTGGAAGATCAGGGCACGCGCCTGAGCGTTCTGCAGTCGGCAGTGGCGGCCAAGCCACAAGACAGCGGCGACGAACAGATTCTTCATGAAGGCCAGCAGGTAGTCATGAGCCATGACCGCCTCGGCCAGATCGCTGGCCTGAATATCGGCGCCGATGCCTGGACCCGCGGCATGCTGGTGGTCGACAACGTGCGCCTGGAAGACCTGGTTGACGAGCTGGGCCGCTACCGCAGCGGTTACCTGGGGGTTGCCCCGGAAGTGGCCGACCTGCGCATTACCGGCAGCTTCCCGCTGACCGATACCAACCTGGCCCTGACCTCATTGCTGCCGACCCTGCCGGTGCAGATCGAGCAACACACCCCGTGGTGGGTGACGGTGGTGGCGAAACGCGATAAGCCTTGAAGGCTCTATCGCGGGGCAAGCCCGCTCCCACAGAGTTTGTAATTCCAAGTGGGAGCGGGCTTGCCCCGCGAAATTCTGCGTCTGCCGTCTACGCTGCAATCAAAATCTAAATTATTTTCACTAAGCCCTATCACTTTTCTCAACTCACTCGGCAAGGAAGCTAGTTAGCACTTATTCGTCGAGGAGTCGCTGCATGTCCCGCGTTGTTCAAAACTTCCTGCGTCCCAGCTTGCTGGCCATCGCCATTGCCCTGTCCGCCCCGGTGGTGAGCAGCTCGCTGGTCGCTGCCGAGCAATCGGGTCTGCGTACCTACAACCTGCCCGCTGCCCCGCTGTCGAGCACCCTGAACCAGATCGCCAGCCAGGCCGGCATCGCCCTGGCCCTGGACCCAAGCCTGGCCAACGGTCGCACCTCGGCACCGGTCAACGGCCAGTACAACGGCGTTGGCGCGCTGCAGGCGGCCTTGCGTGGCACCGGCCTGCAACTGGAGCAAAGCAGCGCTGGCACCTACAGCCTGGTGGCAACCCCGGAAGGTGCGATGGCGCTGCCGGAAACCAGCATCAACGCTGTTGGCGATTCTGAAAATGCCTGGGGGCCGGTAGAGGGCTACCTCGCCAAACGTACTGCAGCAGGAACCAAAACGGATACCGCACTGGTCGAAGCACCTCGCTCCATCTCTATCGCCACCCGCGAGCAAATGGACGACCGCGGCGTGCACAGCCTGGATGATGCCGTGCGCTACATGCCGGGTATCGTCTCCGCCAGCTATGGCAGCGACACACGCTATGACTGGATGCGCGTGCGTGGCTTTGAGCCCACGCAGTTCCTCGACGGCCTGCCGCTGCCACGAGGTGTGTACGCCAACCCGAAAGCCGAAACCTGGAACCTGGATCGCCTCGCCTTGCTGCGCGGGCCGGCTTCCTCAATCTACGGCCAGACGCCGCCCGGTGGTTTGCTGGACATGGTAAGCCGTCGCCCGCAGGCCGAAAGTGCTCACGAAATTCAGCTCCAGTACGGCAGTGATAATCATCGTCAGATCAACTTTGCCAGCACCGGTAAAATCGATGATGAAGGCCAGTTTCTCTACAGCCTGAGCGGCGTACTGCGCGACAGTGGTACCCAGATCGATCATGTCGACGACAAGCGCTACAACATTGCTCCGAGCCTGACCTGGAATATCGACGAAGACACCAAACTGACCTTTCTGTCGCAATTCACCCGCGACGATACCGGTGTGACCAGTCAATTCCGCCCGATCCAGGGCACCAAGATCGACATGCCGTTCGGCGATATCTCACACCACAAGAACCTGGGCGATCCGAATTACGAGTTTTACGACCGCACTTACTACGCGCTGGGCTATGCCTTCGAACATCGCATCAATGATGTCTGGCAGTTCCGCCAGAACCTGCGCTATACCAAATCGGACCTGGCGTTCCAGACAATTACCGTCAGCGCCTATGTCCCCGAATTCGGCCTTGAAGTCGACAACGAAGGGAACACTGGCAGGTCTACCACCAACGTGGATGAAGACATCAGCCAGTTCGCGGTGGATAACAACTTCCAGGGCGACTTCGCTACAGGTGAGATCAACCACACCTTATTGATTGGCCTGGATCACCAGCGCATCAACACCAACTATCTGTCGTTGTTCGGTACTGCGCCAGGCGTGAATGTGAACCACCCGGAATACGGGCTCCCCATCGTTCGCCCAACGGTGCCCGGCGCTTTCGATTTCGATTACAACCAGAAATCCCGCCAAACCGGGCTCTACATTCAGGACCAAATGGCGCTCGACAACTGGCGTCTGACCCTGGGTGGTCGCGAGGACTGGGTTCATACCGGCACCAAGTTCTATAACAAAGGCGATGCCACCAACACCGAACGCGACAAGAAGTTCAGCGGCAACGCTGCAATCAGCTACGTGTTCGACTCGGGTTTTGTACCGTACCTGTCCTATGCCGAATCCTTCCAGCCAACCAGCAACGCCAGTGCTGATCCGCAAGAATCGTTCAAGCCTACCGAAGGCAAGCAGTGGGAGCTGGGCATCAAGTATCAGCCACCAGGTTCCAACACCCTGTTGAGTGCGGCGATTTATGACCTCACCCAGAAAAATGTGGAAGTGACCAACAACATCGGCAACATCACCGTCACCAGCCAGACCGGTGAAGTGAAAGTCCACGGCCTTGAGCTCGAAGCCGTTTCCGACGTCACTGAAAACCTCAAAGTGATCGCCGCCTACACCCTGGCCAAATCCGAAGTGCAAGACGGCCAGTACAAAGGCAACCGCTTGCAGCTGATGCCAAACCAGCAAGCCTCGCTGTGGGCTGACTACACCTGGCACAGCGGTGTGCTCGATGGCTTTGGTATCGGTGGCGGTGCGCGCTATACCGGCAACACCTACGGCGACCAGGCCAACACCTGGCTGGGCAAGGCAGATGCCTACACCGTGTTCGATGCCGCCGTGCACTACGACTTGGGCCGCCTGGACAACAGCCTCAAAGGCGCATCGTTGGCCGTCAACGCCACCAACGTATTCAACAAGGATTACATCTCCACCTGCGACGGCTTCTATTGCTACTACGGAGACCTGCGCAGCGTTGTCGCCAGCGCCACCTACAGGTGGTAACGGCCTGAAAATACCTGGGTAAAGACCAAGCCGTCCCACCGTGGACGGCTTTGGTATTTCTGAAAGCTGAGAAATAAAATGTAATGAAAAGCTCAACCATACGCCGCTGGTCGTTCATCCACACCTGGACCAGCCTGATCTGCACCCTGTTCCTGCTGATGCTGGCGCTGACCGGTTTGCCGCTGATCTTTCACCACGAGATCGACCACTTGCTGGGCAATGCGCCGGAACTCAAAGAGATGCCCGCCGACACGCCGAAGCTGGACCTGCAACAGCTGGTACTCAAGGCCCAGGCCCATCGCCCGGGCGAGGCCATGCAGTATTTCGGCTGGGATGAAGACGACAGTAACGGTGTGATCACCATCATGGCGGCCACTGCCGGTACTCACCCTGACTTGTCGCACACCTTCATGCTCGATGGCCGCACCGGCGAAGCCGTCGAAATGCCGTCTTCCAACGGTGGCTTCATGATGACCATGCTGCGCCTGCACGTGGACATGTTTGCCGGGCTACCGGGGAAACTGCTGCTGGCGTTCATGGGCTTGCTGTTCGTCGTGGCGATCATCTCCGGCGTGGTGCTTTACGCGCCTTTCATGCGCCGCTTGAAATTCGCCTCCGTGCGCCATGAGAAGTCGTCGCGGCTGCGCTGGCTCGACCTGCACAACCTGATCGGCATCGTCACCCTGACCTGGGCGTTGGTGGTGGGTGTCACCGGGGTCATCAGCGCCCTGTCGGACCTGGTGATCGCCGCCTGGCGCAACGACAGCCTGAGTGCCTTGGTCGCACCTTACCGGGACGCTCCGCCCTTGACCGAACTGGCTCCAGTCAGCCGTGTACTGGATATCGCTGAAGGCGCCGCACCCGGCATGGTCCCGGACTTCATCGCATTCCCCGGCACGCGCTTTTCCAGCGAGCACCATTACGCCGTGTTCATGAAAGGCGGCACACACCTCACCTCGCACCTGCTGACGCCAGTGCTGATCGATGCTTCGACACTGGCCGTGACCGCCGTCGGTGACCGTCCCTGGTACATGGACGCGATGCTGCTGTCGCAACCGCTGCACTTTGGTGATTACGGCGGCCGGCCGATGCAGATCCTCTGGGCCGTGCTCGATGTGCTGACCATCATCGTGCTGGGCAGCGGCCTGTACCTGTGGTGGAGCAAACATCGGCGCCCGCGGGTGCAGGAGGCCAGCGCATGAGCCATCGCTCGCAATCTACCCGGACGATCTTTGCCTGGCCCCTTGTGATTGGCCTGCTGGGCGCCGCGGGGCTGTTTGCCGCGTTGCTCGGTGATGACGCCTGGGACGTGCTGTCCTGGGTTGGCCTGGGGATTCCCGCGTTACTGAGCCTGCGTGGACTGCTCAAACGCCGCGCAAAAGTGACATAAGCATGTACCGACTGCGCTCAACCGCGCAGGCCTAGCATGCCCAGCTCCCTTTCATCAGGAGCTGGGCCATGCCAACCCCCCTCGATCGTATTGAATCCATTGATACCCAGCTGGGCACCTTGCTGGAAGGGCTACCCAGCCTGGAGCAGGCCCTGGACCAGTGCCTGGCCAATGCTGCGGCTGACACCACCCTGCGCGCCCGTGACCTGATCATCGACAAGCGATCCCTGCTCGAACATGTGGGCGAGCGGCTACAGGGCAACAGCGCATTTACCCTTGCAGCCGACAGCCTGGTCAGCCACGGCGATAAGCCGCTGACAGCACTCAACCTGAAGGCATTGGCCAGTGCTGTTGAGACGCTCTGCCAGCACCTGCGGCAAACCTTTTACGCCAGCCTGCTCGACTTCTGGGCACAGACAGACAGCACGGGGAAAAGCCGCCAGCAGCGCCTGACCGCGCTACGCAAAACACAATTGCTCAACGAAATCGAACTGCGCCTGGGTGATCAAACCCTGAACTACGACCAGGCCTACTCCCTGCGAATCTGCCTGGAGCTGCCACTGCCCTGGCAACGTCTGCATTTGCCATTGAGCAATCGCCCACAGGTGTACCGCCCCTTGCTCAGCGCCAGCGCCCCCAATTGGCGGGCCTACCTGCCAGGCACGCTGGTGATCGTCCAGACGGGGCCGCAAGGGACGATGCTCACAGGCCAGGAAGAGGTGGGCTCGGCGCTGCTTTACAGCCTGGCGCATGGCATCGAAGTCTTCGCCAGTCTCAAGGCCTTGCACACTGAGCTGTGCGAACGCCTGGACGATCCTCATCAAAGCTCGCCCCTGCTCGAACTGACAACGCGCCCCCAAGACCGCGAACGAGCCCCTCAGGCCGAACGCCTGCGCTACGACTGGTTTACCGGGAGCGTGCTGGAAGAACAGGTCGAAAGCCTGCTAGCCGTGCAGCGTGCACGCTTGAGCAACGCCTGGCTGGAGGCCTGGAACCAGGGTCTTCAAGGCGATATCCCGGCCTTTGACCGTGCGCTCCTGCAGGCGATGGACCTGCGCCCGGCGGCCACCAGCAAAGGCTTGCTCGCCACCCGCTATGCCTTGCTACTGGAGAAGCACCTGCCGTCCTGGCTGCGCTCAAGCTCGCAGCAAGCCCTCTCCCAGATCATGCAGACCCTGCAGGAGTTGGCCGCCGCCATCGAACTCGCTGCAGCCCCGGGCATCCTCACCCTTGAGCAATTCAATCAGCGCCACACGCTGCTCGGCTGGACGCAGGAACGGCTGCGCGAACGCCTACGCAACGAGCATGGGCTGGACCTCAAGCCGCAAGACATTCGCATCAGCGTCACCATGGCCCGCCAGATCGGGCCAGTCCTGAACCCGTTGCTGCCAACCAGTTACATTGCCGTGGCCAGCCGACCGCAGGCCGGTGAAAGCATCGAAATGGTGAGCACCACCTGGTCCCTGGATGAGCTGGCGCTGCTGAACATCGCCTGGTTCGATATCGACTACTGGCTGACGGCCCGTGTCTATCACGTTGATGGTCTCAACATACCAGCACTGACACCAGGTGTTGTGAAAGCGCTGGTTCGCTCCCTCAATGCCGGCAGTGGCTATGCGCACTTTGTGCGCAGCCACTTGATCGACTCAGACGCCGGCCAGTGGCGCCAGCAAGCCCACATCAGTGTCAATCGGGCACGTATGCGTGCCGAAGCAGCCAAGGCGCGGCATGCCGGGCACTTCCTTGCCGACTCGCTGGAGCAGGGTTATCGCTGGGCCAGCGTGATTCTCAAATTCCCCGACAGCGCATGGCGCGCAACGGTAGAAGAGCACCGGATCAGTGTTCGCCAACTGGTCATCCAGGGTCATACCGTGCAGGGTGTACTGCTGCTGACGGCTGAAGTCGACAGTGTCAGTTCTTTTGTGCTTTACACCCCCAATGCCCCTGACCGACGCCCCTGGCGGGAATACCGTAACTCACGCGAACTGCTCAAAGCCCTGCGCAAATCTCCGACGTTGCGCAGCTACTTCGTCGAGCGCGTGCCCTTTGCCGATGGCAAATACATTGATCAGTTGCTACACAAGGGCAGGCTCGGCCCACACCTGAGTCGGCCTACCATCGACGGCAACTGGTGCGAGGCCTACTACCTGGCGGAAGTGAAGTCGCTGCTTGCCGCGGTCGACAACGGTAGCCGTACAACGACTGAGATGAATATTCAGTCAATGGTGACGATCGCCTGGTGGATCGTCGACCTGATCAGCCTGGTACTGCCTAGCCGTGCCTTGGCAGCGCTGGCGTTTGGCCGTATGGCCATTGATGTCTGGGATGCGCTGTCGGGCCTCAAAGCTAACGACCTCGAGGCGGTGCTGCGTCATACCTACAGCGCTTTGGCACACACGAGCGACGGCATCAACAATTATGCGGGCTCGACGTTGATGCGCCGCACCCTGCGTGGCCTGCCCAAAAACCCACCCCTGCCTTTACCGCAACGCATGAGCGTAACGCCCAACAGCAGCCAGTTGCGCTATCGAATCGATGGTATTTACGGAGAAGGTGTCTACGAGCAATCGTCAGCCTATACGGGGCTCACTCAATACTTCGTCAAGGACAGGCAAGGGCGTCACTACCAGGTCAGCTACGACGGGCGACGCTGGCTGGCGATCGATCCCAAACAACCGGACAGCTACCTGAAAGTGCCGCTCAAGCGTCGTGAAGATGGCGAGTGGGTGATCGACTCACCGGTACTCTGGTACGACGGGTTGCCCGACTTGCCCAAGCTGTTTGCCGACTGCCAGCCGGATACACCATTGGCTGGCGCCCCGGTCGAGCCAGCCAGCCAGCTTTACCGGGCTGACGGACAACTCTACCTGCAAGCCAAGACCCACCAACTGCCGCTACGCCCGCACCTGCTCGCTGACCACTACCACCTACAGATCCCGCAGGCGCAGCACAGCGCCGTGCCGGTGTGGGCGGTGTTGCGCTGGCAAGACAAACAATGGCGTATTCGCGTTCGCCAGAGCGGCCGTAGCAGCGACTGGCTGCCACTGCCGGACGAGTCCCGGTAGGAGCGGGCTTGCCCCGCGATGCGATGTGACTGACAAACCGCAATCGCGGGGCAAGTCGGATCGCCGCACCGCCGCTCCCACCGGAGGGTGGTCAATCGGTCAGCTTTGGCAGGCACTCATCCAGGCGTTTGTGCAAGGCACTGCCACTCGGCCAGTTGCGCAGCAGGCGCGCACGGTCACGGGCAAAGGCCGGGGCGAAACTGAGCTGGGTGGCGTGCTGACACATCGCGTCGAGGTCGATCAGCGACCATTGGCCGGCCTGCCAGAACAGGTTATGACCCTTCATGTCGCCGTGACTGATGCGCTCGTGGATCAGCTGCTTGAGCAGCGCCTGCAAGGCCTCAAGCTGCGCCTCGGGCACTTCGCCGCTGTCGATATAAGGTGCGAAGCACTCGATCAGGTCCGGTCCTTCGGCGTACTCGGTCACCAGATAGGCACGGCTGCGCAAGCCCATGACCCGCTGCTCCAACACCGCCAGCGGTCGGGGCGTGGCGATACCGAGAAACTCCAGGCGATGCCCTTCGATCCACGAGTGCCAGGCCCGGCTCGGGCGCCAGAAGCGCTTGAACCAGTGCGCGGTGTTCTTGATGTTGTAACGCTTGAGCACCAACGGCCGGCCATTCACCTCGACTCGCGCGACACTGGCAGCACCACCGGTCTTGTACAGGTGGCCCTGGTCAATCAGTGAATCCGCCTGCTCCAGCACCGGCAGCATGGCAGCCAGTTCTTCGCGACGAACCGAACGCAATCCGCTCAGGCCACGCTCCACGCTGAACAGCGTGCATTCGCGACCGGCCTTTTCCAGATAATCCTTCAAACGCCAGCTGCGTACCTTGTCGATCTGCTTCTGCAGCGCTTCCAGTGGCAGCGCATGCTCGGCGTTGGCCAACAGGTAATGCACCAGCAGTTCTTCAATGAACGGTTCCAGGCGCTTGGGCAGTTGTGCGAACAATACGCCGAGGTTCTGCAACACCTGCGCGCGCGACAGCGGTTTACCCAAGGTTTCGGCCTTGATCCCGGCGCCATCGATCAGGTACAGCTGACCGCCATGGCGCATCAGGTTGTCCAGGTGCAAGTCTTCCTGCCACAAGCCCTTGGCGTGCATCTGTGCCACGGCGGCCAACGCTTCACCGAGCACCATTTGTTGCTCATCAGCCAGCACAGGCAGGGCTTCGACCTCGGCCCAGGCATCGGCCAGGCTCTGCGCACCTTCAAGGAATTCGAACAACAACCAGCCGCCCTCGCCTTCGCGCAGGCCGTCGGCCAGCAGCAGCGGCGTGGTCAGCCCTTGCGCCGCCAGCAGGCGGGCACCGTCGAGTTCACGCTGAAAATGCCGGGGGGCACTGTTGCCAACCAGCAGCTTTGCCAGCACCGGCTTGCCGCGCCAGATACCGGCGCCTACGTAACGTTGCCCGGGCAACACCCGCAACAGGCTGAGCAATTGCAGTTCGGCAGGGCCTGCGGCATCGGCCAGGCCGATGTTCAGGGGCAGGTCCGGGTAACGCCCGGCACCTTTGAGTTCGGACAAACGCATCAACGAGCCTCTTTCTCACGACGGCGGCGCGACAGGCGCTGCAGCCAGGTATCGACCAGCGTGCTGTCGGTGGGTTGCTCAAGATAAGACGACAGCATTACCCGCACATCAGCCTCGCTCCACAGCGGTGCGCGACGCAACAGCGGCTCAAGATCCTTGAGCCGGTCACGCATGCCCAGCAACAGCGGCCGGGTTTTTTCCAGGTCGATCAGTTGCGCCTGCCAGCCTTCGCTGCGCTCACGCAAAAAAATGTGCTTGGGATAGAAACAGCCATGCACCTGACCTGCTGAGTGCACGGTACGCGCCAACAGGCCACAGGCCCGCAGAATGCCTTGGCGCTGGCCAATCTCCAGGGTCGGCCACACGCCGAACAGGCTGTCCAGGTCGCTCCAGTCATCGAGCGCACGGGTCAGCAGGATCGCCCGGCGCTCACCATCAATCTTGCGTTCGCCGTAGTAAACCGCCTGCAGCGCGGGAATGCCCAACTTCTGGTAACGGGTGATATTGCGGAACTCGCGGGCAAAGGTCGGCTCACCGAAGGGCCGATGCAAGGTGCGGGTCAGGTAGTCGCTCTGGCGTTTGAGGTAGTAACCCTTACCCTCAAGCTCCAGACGATAAACGCTGCTCCAGCCGCCGCGGCCGGTGTTGGGCTCATCCACGGCATCGAGCTGCAGCGCCCAGAGCTGGTCGAAACCGTTCAGGCCATGGCGCTCAAGCAGTGCAATGTCGGCACTGGCGAGAAAATCAGTCATTCGCGTCCCTCGAAAAACGTCACGACATGCCGAATCCGGCGCTTGTCCGATGCATTGAGGCGCTCGCGCCCGCGGTACTGCAGGTAAAAGCGCAAACGCTGCGTGGCCGACAGGTGATATTTGGCCACTTTGTCCAGGCACGCCAAGTCTTTGGTAATCCGGTAGCGCAGCATAAAGCCCCACCAGAAGTCGCCCGTCGGGCAATCGATGAAGAATAGCCGCGCTTGATCATCAACCAGCAGGTTGCGCCACTTCAGGTCGTTATGGGTGAAATGGTGATCATGCATGACCCGCGTGTGCCGGGCCAACTGACGGCTGATGTGGTCGACCCAGCCACGATCGGCCAGGCGTGAGTCCTTGCGCTCGGCCAGGGCCGAGAGGTCTTCGGTGCGCGGCAGTTCGCGGGTGATCATCGCCCCACGGCCAAAGGCCAGGCCGTTGCGTTCCAGGCCCCAGGCCACCACCTCGGCGGTGGGGATATCCCATTTGGCGAACTGCTTGAGGTTTTGCCACTCGGCCTTGATCCGCGGGCGCCCCAAGTAGCGGCGCAAGCCTTTACCGGCGCCGGTGTAACGCTTGACGTAATAATTCACCCCGTCGCGCTCAACGCGGATCACTTCACTCAACGGGTCGTGGGTCAGACGCTCACCCTGCAAGGCGAAGACTGCCTCGATACTGCCAAAATCCGCCGCCAGCGCCTGGTAACCAGGCTCCAGTGTCCATCCCGCCATCAGAGCGCATCCCCGTATCGTTGTTTACGCTCGTAGAGCTTCTGCGCCTTGCCTTCCAGCCAGCGCAGCAGCACGGCTTCTTCGGCAAGGATCTGGCGCAGCGGTTGCTGGAAGTAACCGCGCAGAAAGCGCAACTTGTCGCGCCGGGTCAGGCCGATGTCCAGCGCCGAGAAATACAGCGCGGCCAGGTCCTTGTTACGCCAGCGTCGCGAGATGCTCGCACGGGTCTGCGCACGGTGCAGGTCGATGACCGACAGTTTGAAATCATCGGCCGTCACTTCGCGGTCGGTGTGCAGCAGAAAGTGGCAGATGTAGCAGTCTCGGTGATTGACCCCGGCGCGGTGCATCATCCCGGTCATGCGCGCCACTTCAGCGATCAGCGCGCGCTTGAGGCGCGGCTGCGGCGGTTGCTTGAGCCAGTCGATGCTGAAGTCTTCGAGGCTGACCGTCGGCGCCAGCTCTTCGGTGACGATAAATGAATGCTGCGCCGCCGGGTTGCTGCCACGCTCGCCGTACGCCACGGCGGTCATGGTCGGCACGCCAACCTCATGCAGGCGCTGGATCGCTTGCCATTCCTGACCGGCACCGAGCACCGGCAGCTTGGCAGTGAACAGGTTCTTGAAGATCTCACCCCAGCCAATGCCCCGGTGAATCTTCACGAAGTAGCCACGCCCCTCGACCTCGGTGCGCAGCGTGCGGCGACCTTCCAGCTCGCGGTACACCTGGCCCTGCAGGCCCTCCACGGCATCGAAGGCATCGCGCCCGGCCCACAGGCGTTTGAACGGCTCGGCCAATATCAGTTTCATTTACGCTCCGGGGCCAGAATCACATCGGCAGCATGCTCGGGCATGCTGTAGAGGTCGGCGGTGTCGGCGAACGCCAGGCCATTGCGGGCCCAGTCAGCGCGGGCGCTATCGTCTTCGAGCATGCGCTGCAGGTACTGATTGAGCTGTTCCTGTTCGAACGGCTCATCCAGCACCAGGCCGCTGTCGGCCTCGGCAATGTAATGGGCATAACCACAGACTGCCGAGACCAGCACCGGCAGCCCGGCGACCAGCGCTTCGAGCAATACCGTGCCAGTGTTTTCGTTGTAGGCCGGGTGAATCAACAGGTCGGCGCCGAGCAGGAAACGCGGGATATCGCTGCGGCCCTTGAGGAACTGCACCTGATCGTTCAGACCGAGTGTTGTGCTCTGCAGCTGGAACACCTTGGGATCGTCCTGGCCGATCACCATCAGCCGGGTGCGCTTGCGCAGGGCCGTGGGCAGCGCCGCCAGCGCCTTGAGGCTGCGGTCAACGCCTTTGGTCTTGAACCCGGAGCCGATCTGCACCATCAGCAGCTGGTCATCCTTGAGGTCGAACTCACGGCGAAACTCGGCGCGGATCTCGGCGGCATTGGCCGGCGCCCGACGGTCCTGGGAAATTCCCGGCGGCAGCAGGTGGAAACGCTCCAGCGGCGTGCCGTAGTGCTTGATGAACAAGGGTTGCTGGACTTCCGAGATCATCAACACCTCGGTCTTGGCATCCTTGGCAAACACCGCCCGCTCATACTCGGCAAAGTGCCGGTAGCGGCCCCAGCGACGGTACAGCGAGTTACGCAGGTTCTGCGCCTTGTCTTCGAAGCAGCCGTCGGCGGCGTAGTACACATCCAGCCCCGGCATCTTGTTGAAGCCGATCAGACGGTCTACCGGACGCTTGGCCAGGTCGGCCTCCATCCAGGCGCTGAGTTTCTCGTTGCGCCGATGGTTGAACAGCGCCTTGACCGGTGCCACCAGCACCTCGAAACCTTCAGGCACATCGCCTTCCCAGATCAGCGTGTAAACGCGGATCTTGTGACCACGGCGCTGGCACTCCAGGGCGATACGCATGAAATCGCGCTGCAGCCCGCCGAAGGGGAAATATTTGTACAGCACAAAAGCCAGTTGCATTAACGAACATCCTCAGCCAGCAGCAACGCGCGCAATTGGCTCGCTACACGCTCGGGATTCAGGCGAGTGAAGCACAGCGGCCACTCGCGTTTGAGATCGAACCGGCGCTGATCGTCAGCACTCGGTTTATAGGTACATTTTTTCTGCAGGCACGGGGCACAGGCAAAGTCGCTGGCCAGGTGTACCTGCGACTTGCCGTAAGCGCCGGTCAGCCCCGGGTTGGTCGGGCCGAACAGCGACAGGGTCGGCACATCCAGCGCCGCAGCCAAGTGCCCCAGTCCGGTATCCACCGCCACACAGGCCTTGGCCGCAGCCAGCACCCGGGCGACACCGGCCAGGTTCAATTTTGGCAGTACCTGGCAGTTGCTCAAGCCTTTGGCAATGCGTTCGGCACGCGCCTGCTCGGCCGGATTGCCCCACGGCAGGCGCACCTGCAGGCCTTGCTGGCCCAGGCGCTCAGCCAACTGCCGCCAGTAGGCCTCGGGCCAGTGCTTGGTCGCCCAGGTTGTGCCATGCAGGAACACCACGAACGGTGCAGCTGGCGGCAACTGCAGGCGATTGAGGTCGAGCCCGTAGTCACCCAGGCCAGCGGGCAGGTCATAGCCCAAGGCCAGGGCGATCAGTTGCCGTACCCGCTCCACCGCATGTTGCCCGCGCTGCACCGAAAAGCGTCGGTCATAGAAGCGGCTGGACAGCCCTTCACGTGCCGAATAACGGTCCAGCCCAGCCACCGGGGCTTTGACGTAGCGGGTCAGCCAGGCCGATTTGACCAGGCCTTGCGCGTCGATCACCAGGTCATACTGACGCTCGCGCAGGCGCTGCTTGAACTGCCGCCATTCGCCATTTTTGATGGTCTGCCAGAGGTTCTTGCGCCAACGGCGAATCGCCACCGGGATGACCTGGTCTACCGCCGGGTGCCAGCTGGGGATCTCGGCAAAGCCTTCTTCAACCACCCAGTCGAATCGAATCCCGGGAATCGCCCGCGACGCGTCGGTGAGCGCCGGCAGCGCGTGAATCACATCACCCAGGGACGAGGTCTTGATCAGCAATACCCGCACTTAGTCGACCTCAACCAGAACATCGACCAGGCTCGGACCATTCAGGCGCTGCAAGGCAGCTACCACAGCCTCAGGTTCGAGCTGACGCAGGCAGTTGTAATGGCCGAAACGGCAGGTACGGTCGAAACACGGGCTGCACTCCAGGCCCAGGCGCACCACTTCGACCTGATCGGCCAGCGGCGGGGTAAAGCCCGGTGAGGTTGAGCCGTAGACCGCTACCAGCGGACGGTTGAGGGCTGCGGCTACATGCATCAGCCCCGAATCGTTGGACACCACCGCATCGCTGCACGACAGCAGATCGATAGCCTCGGCCAGCGAGGTTTCGCCGCTGAGGTTATAGGACTCTTCACGCAGGCCCGGGATCAGCCGGTCACGAATCGACTCGCCCACCGCGTGGTCGTTTTTCGAGCCAAACAGCCACACTTGCCAGCCTTCGCGGATCTTCACCTCGGCAACCTTGGCGTAGTGTTCCGAAGGCCAGCGTTTGGCCTCGCCGAACTCGGCACCCGGGCACAGCGCCAATACCGGACGATCGAGGCTCAGGCCGAACTTGGCCAGGGCCGCATCACGGCTGGTGGCCTCGATCTGCAGGCTTGGGCGCGGGTACGGCTTTGGCAGCTCGGTGCCTGCCGGGTAAGCCAGGGCCATGAAGCGCTCGATCATCAGCGGGTAGCGCGCCTTGTCCAGCTTGCGCACATCGTTGAGCAGGCCGAAACGCAGCTCACCGCGCCAGCCGGTGCGCTTGGGGATACCAGCGAAGAACGGCACCAACGCCGACTTCAGCGAATTGGGCAGCAAGATGGCCTGGTCGTACTGACCGGCCAGCGATTTGCCGATACGCCGCCGCGTCGCCAGTTCCAGCGCGCCGTGGCCGAGCGGAAAGCTCAAGGCCTGACGCACTTCAGGCATGCGCTCGAGGATCGGCCGGCTCCACTCGGGGGCCAGGACGTCGATCACACACGCCGGATGTTGCTGCTTCAGGCAATGGAACAGGGTCTGTGCCATTACCATGTCGCCCACCCAGCTGGGGCCAATGATCAAAATTCTCATGCTTTATCCAGAAACGATCAGGGAGGCTGCAGCCTGTCCGCAAACAGCCTGGCCTCCCTTCTTTATATTCAGGCTATATAGCGACCAGTGTACGCCACTCGGGCTGTAGTGTGGTCGAGGCAGGCTTCCTGCCGCCTGATTCGCCTGGTTCAACCGCTTAGGTCAGGCCCATTTGCGCCCAGATCCGCCGCACTTCGCCGCGTTCTTTAACGAACTGCGAGGCATCGATCACCCCGGCCTGCTTCTGCAGGGCCTGGCGGTGAGCTGCCGAGCGAAATGCCTTGTACACCTCACGCAGCAGAATCGCATCGCTGGCGGGCATCAACCCGGCCTGTTCAAGCTCTTCAAGGATGCGGATGTTGTCGGTCCAGCGCAGCAGTTCCGGATGGTCGTGAGACCAGGCCAAAGCGGCGTATTGCACCATAAATTCGATATCGACGATACCACCGGCATCCTGCTTGATATCAAAGGGCACGCCCGCCTCGAAAGCGTTGGCGCCGGTACCGGCGGCACTGACCTTGGTCCCCAGGTTGTCACGCATCTTGGTGCGCATTTCGCTGACTTCAAGCTGCAACTTGGGCAAATCACGCGCCTGCCCGAGAATCCGCGCCCGTACCGCTTCGAAGGCCGAGCCCACCTGTGGGCAACCGGCCAACACCCGTGCGCGCACCAGCGCCTGGTGCTCCCAGGTCCAGGCCTCGTTCTGTTGATAACGCTCGAAAGCCCCTACCGAACTGACCAACAGGCCCGAGGCACCTGAAGGACGCAGGCGCATGTCCACGTCGTAGAGCTGCCCGGAGTTGGTCTGGGTGGTCAGCAGGTGAATGATGCGCTGGCCCAGGCGGGTGAAGAACTGGGCGCTGTCGATAGGTTTGGCGCCATCGGTTTCGGCCTGCGGATCACCGTCATGGATGAACACCAGGTCAAGGTCCGAGCCATGGCCCAGTTCGATGCCACCGACTTTGCCGTAGCCGACAATAATGAACCCCGGATCACACAGGCTGCCGTCGCTGCGCTTCGGTTGGCCGTGGCGCGATACCGTCTGGCGCCAGGCCAGGGCCAGCACCTGGTTGAGAATCGCTTCCGCCAGCCAGGTCAGGTAGTCACTGACCTTCATCAACGGCAGGTTACCGGCGATTTCAGACGCGGCCACGCGCAGGCTGTGGGCCAGCTTGAAATGGCGCAAGGCTTCCATCTGCTGTTCCAGATCGTCCTCGGGGATGCGCGTCAGCCGCTCGCGCAGCTCGGCTGCAAGCTCCGGCGCCAGTGGCGGGCTGAACAAACGGCCCTCGTTCAACAGTTCATCGAGCAGCAGCGGGAAGCGGGTGATCTGCTCGGCAATCCACGGGCTGGCGGCACACAAGGTCAACAAACGGCGCAGCGCCCCGGGGTTTTCGGTCAGCAGCACCAGATACGCCGAACGCCGGGCCACCGCTTCCACCAACGGCAAGACCCGCTCGAGCACCAGGTCCGGGTCGGCATGCTCCACGGCCTGCGCCAGCAAGCGTGGAATGAAGGCGTCCAGACGCTCACGCCCCAAGCGCTGCATGGCGCGCAGCTGGCCACTGTTGCGCAGACCGGCCAGTTGCCGCAGCGCCTTGCTCGGGTCGGCAAAACCGGCGTCCTGCAGCTGGCGGCAAGCGGCCTCCTCATCCTGGGCTTCTTCCCACAGCGGCAGCCATTCACCGCCAACAATCACCTCGCCCTCTTCGTTTTCGTCTTCGTCCGGGTCGGCGATGACCTGACGGAAATGCCAGTCGATGCGGCCGCGCCAGTGCATCAGCTGGGCATGGAAACTCGCCCAGTCGGCAAAGCCGAGCATAAAGGCGATGCGCGCACGGTCCAGGTCACTGTCTGGCAGCATCTGGGTCTGGCGGTCGGCGATGGCCTGGATCGCATGCTCGGTGTAACGCAAGAACTCATAGCCTTCACGCAGTTCGGCGACCACCGCAGGCGGCAGGTAGCCTTGCCCCTCAAGGGTCGCCAGCACCTTGAGCAAGGGCCGTTGCTGCAGGCTCAGGTCGCGCCCGCCGTGAATCAGCTGGAACGCCTGGGCAATAAACTCGACCTCACGAATACCGCCAGCACCGAGCTTGATGTTGTCGGCCATACCTTTGCGCCGCACTTCTTGCTGGATCAGCTGCTTCATGGTGCGCAGCGCTTCAATGGCGGAAAAATCCAGGTAGCGCCGGTAAACGAACGGGCGCAGCACATTCAGCAACTGTGCTCCGGCCTGCTGGTCACCGGCCACCACCCGCGCCTTGATCATCGCGTAGCGTTCCCAGTCGCGGCCCTGGTCCTGGTAATACTGCTCCAGTGCATTGAAGCTGAGCACCAGCGCGCCCGACGAGCCGTAAGGCCGCAGACGCATATCAACGCGGAACACGAAACCGTCGACGGTGATCGGGTCCAGGGCTTTGATCAGGCGCTGGCCCAGGCGGGTAAAGAACTCCTGGTTATCCAGCGAGCGCTTGACCCCTTCGGTTTCACCACCCTCGGGGAAGGCAAAGATCAGGTCGATGTCCGAAGACAGGTTCAGCTCGACCGCACCCAGCTTGCCCATGCCCAGCACCACCATGTGCTGCGGCTGGCCGCTGCGATGCCCCATCGGTGTACCGAACTGCTGGCAGTGACGCGGGTACAGCCAGTTATAGGCTTGGTCAATGCAGGCATCGGCCAGATCAGACAGGTCCCGGCAGCTTTGCACCAGATCGGCCTGGCGGTTCAGGTCACGCCAGATGATCCGCACCTGCTGGCGGTTGCGCTGGCGGCGCAAGTTGCGCGCCAGTTCGTCCTCGCTTTGCGCCGCCTGACTGGCGTCGGCAATCTGCGCGCACAGTTCACCTGGGCCGAAGCTACGGTCGAGTTCGCCGCTGGCGGCCAGTGCCAGCAGCATGGCCGGGTCGCGCAATGACTGTTCCAGGACAAAGTCACTGGCGGCGGCAACCCGAGCGAACTGCGCCCACCGTTCAGGCGTCCAGCTATCAAGGGACACATCAGGCACCTGGGCAACCGCGGCGCGCAGCGCTTGTTCGTTACGGCTGACTAACGGTGCGAGGGGGGCAGGCAGGTCAACCAGCAAAGGCAGGCTCATGGTCTATCCTTGATCGGCGAGAAAAGATTAGCGGCAACAGGTGGGATCATTTGTATTGCACCCTCTGTAGGAGCGGGCTTGCCCCGCGAAGCGATGTGATGGGTGAAATGCGATCGCGGGGCAAGCCCGCTCCCACCAACCGTGGCTGGACTGTCATACAAAAGTTAGAAATAGCTGAAAAACATGATTCTGTGGCAGAAACCATCGCAGCAAACCTTTTCTTAACTTGCTTTTAACCACCGGTATCGTTTTTTCCCACAACCTGAACTGAGGCCACAAGCCAGTTTTCTGTAGTTTTACTACTGCTTCTTCACTTCAAAAGCATGAAATGGTGATTCATTTGTAGTAAAACTACACAACGCCGGTACACTCTCCGGTAATCCAAGAATTTCATGTCGTCTGCCCAAAAGGCCAGTCGCAAACTCAGGCAACCGATTCTGGAAGCCTTTCCGCCCTGGAGCAAGCCATGCAAGACCTCGATCCCGTCGAAACCCAGGAATGGCTGGACGCCCTGGAGTCGGTTCTCGACAAAGAAGGCGAAGACCGCGCTCACTACCTGATGACCCGTATGGGCGAGCTGGCCACCCGTAGTGGCTCCCAGCTGCCATATGCCATCACCACGCCATACCGCAACACCATCCCTGTCACCCACGAAGCACGCATGCCTGGCGACCTGTTCATGGAACGCCGCATTCGCTCGATGGTTCGTTGGAACGCGCTGGCAATGGTTATGCGCACCAACCTGAAAGACTCGGATCTGGGCGGCCACATTTCGAGCTTCGCCTCCAGTGCCACCCTGTATGACATCGGCTTCAACTACTTCTTCCAGGCCCCGACCGAAGAACACGGCGGCGACCTGATCTTCTTCCAGGGCCACGCCTCGCCTGGCGTCTACGCCCGCGCCTTCATGGAAGGCCGCATCAGCGAAGACCAGATGAACAACTTCCGTCAGGAAGTTGATGGCAAGGGCCTGTCGTCCTACCCGCACCCATGGCTGATGCCTGACTTCTGGCAGTTCCCGACTGTTTCCATGGGTCTGGGCCCGATCCAGGCGATCTACCAGGCACGCTTCATGAAGTACCTGGAAGCCCGTGGTTTCATCCCGGCTGGCAAGCAGAAAGTCTGGTGCTTCATGGGCGACGGCGAGTGCGACGAGCCGGAATCCCTGGGTGCAATCGCCCTGGCTGGCCGCGAGAAGCTGGACAACCTGATCTTCGTCATCAACTGCAACCTGCAGCGCCTCGACGGCCCGGTTCGCGGCAACGGCAAGATCATCCAGGAACTCGAAGGCGTGTTCCGTGGCGGTGGCTGGAACGTCAACAAAGTGGTTTGGGGCCGTTTCTGGGACCCACTGCTGGCCAAGGACACCAACGGTGCCCTGCAACGCCGTATGGACGAAGTCATCGACGGCGAGTACCAGAACTACAAAGCCAAAGACGGCGCGTTCGTCCGTGAGCACTTCTTCAACACCCCAGAGCTCAAGGCCATGGTCGAAGACCTGTCCGACGACGAGATCTGGAAGCTCAACCGTGGTGGTCACGACCCGTACAAGGTCTATGCGGCCTACCATCAGGCGGTCAACCACAAAGAGCAACCGACTGTCATCCTGGCCAAGACCATCAAGGGTTACGGCACCGGTGCTGGCGAAGCCAAGAACACCGCGCACAACACCAAGAAGGTCGACGTCGAGAGCCTGCGTCAGTTCCGCGACCGCTTCGACATCCCAGTCAAAGACGACGAGCTGGAAAACCTGCCGTTCTTCAAACCGGAAGAAGGCAGCGCCGAAGCCCGTTACCTGGCCGAGCGCCGCTCTGCACTGGGTGGTTTCGTGCCACAACGCCGCGCCCAGAGCTTCAGCGTGCCAACCCCGCCACTGGAAACCCTGAAGGCGATCCTGGACGGTTCGGGCGACCGCGAAATCTCCACCACCATGGCCTTCGTGCGGATCCTCGCGCAACTGGTCAAAGACAAGGAAATCGGCCAGCGCATCGTTCCGATCATCCCGGACGAAGCCCGTACCTTTGGTATGGAAGGCATGTTCCGCCAGCTGGGCATCTACTCGTCGGTCGGCCAGCTCTACGAGCCAGTCGATAAAGACCAGGTGATGTTCTACCGCGAAGACAAGAAAGGTCAGATCCTCGAAGAAGGCATCAACGAAGCCGGCGCCATGTCGTCGTTCATCGCTGCCGGTACTTCGTACAGCTGCCACAACCAGCCGATGCTGCCGTTCTACATCTTCTACTCGATGTTCGGCTTCCAGCGCATCGGTGACCTGGCCTGGGCCGCTGGCGACAGCCGTACCCGTGGCTTCCTGATCGGCGGTACCGCCGGCCGTACCACCCTCAACGGTGAAGGCCTGCAGCACGAAGACGGTCACAGCCACATGATGGCCGGTACCATCCCGAACTGCCGCACCTACGATCCAACCTACGGCTACGAGCTGGCGGTGATCATCCAGGACGGCATGAAGAAGATGACCGAAGAGCAACAGGACGTCTTCTACTACATCACCGTGATGAACGAGTCTTACCAGCAGCCAGCCATGCCGGCCGGTGTCGAGGAAGGCATCATCAAAGGTATGTACCTGCTCGAGGAAGATACCCGTGAAGCGGCGCATCACGTTCAACTGATGGGCTCCGGCACCATCCTGCGTGAAGTGCGTGAAGCGGCGAAGATCCTGCGTGAAGAGTTCAACGTCGGCGCCGACGTGTGGAGCGTCACCAGCTTCAACGAACTGCGTCGCGACGGCCTGGCCGTAGAGCGCAGCAACCGCCTCAAGCCTGGCCAGAAGCCACAGCAGACTTACGTCGAGCAGTGCCTGAACGGTCGCAAAGGTCCGGTCATTGCCTCTACCGACTACATGAAACTGTTCGCCGAGCAGATCCGTCAGTGGGTGCCGAGCAAAGAATTCAAAGTCCTGGGTACCGATGGCTACGGTCGCAGCGACAGCCGCAAGAAGCTGCGTCACTTCTTCGAAGTCGACCGTCACTTCGTGGTGCTGGCTGCCCTGGAAGCCCTGGCTGACCGTGGCGAAATCGAACCTAAGGTCGTGGCCGATGCCATCACCAAGTTCGGTATCGACCCGGACAAGCGCAACCCACTGGACTGCTGAGGAGTATTTTTAAGTGAGCGAACTCATTCGCGTACCTGACATCGGCAGCGGTGAAGGTGAAATCATTGAGCTGTTCGTCAAAGTCGGCGACCGCATCGAGGCTGACCAAAGCCTGCTGACCCTGGAGTCCGACAAGGCCTCCATGGAGATCCCGGCCCCCAAGGCCGGCGTGATCAAGTCGCTGAAGGTCAAGCTGGGCGACCGCCTGAAAGAAGGCGACGAACTGCTGGAACTGGAAGTCGAGGGCGCAGTTGCTGCGCCTGAGGCTCCGGCCGCAGCCCCTGCTGCTGCCCCTGCCGCTGCTGCTCCAGTTGCCGAGGCCGCTGCACCGGCTGCTGCCGCTGTTCAGGACATCCACGTTCCGGATATCGGTTCCTCGGGCAAAGCCAAGATCATCGAAATGCTGGTCAAGGTTGGCGACAGCGTCGAAGCTGACCAGTCGCTGATCACCCTGGAATCGGACAAAGCCTCGATGGAGATCCCGTCTCCTGCCGCAGGCGTGGTCGAAGCCATTGTTGCCAAGCTGGACGACGAAGTCGGTACCGGCGACCTGATCCTCAAGCTGAAAGTGGCGGGCGCTGCGCCTGCCGCCGCCGCAGCTCCAGCACCTGCCGCTGCACCTGCTGCTGCCGCTCCGGCCGCTGCTGCTCCAGCGCCAGCTGCCAAAGCTGAAGCTGCACCCGCAGCACCGGCTGCCGCACCTGCTGCTGCCAGCGGTGCCAAGGTTCACGCAGGCCCAGCGGTACGTCAGCTGGCCCGTGAGTTTGGCGTCGAGCTGAGCGCTGTCGCTGCCACTGGCCCGCACGGTCGTATCCTCAAGGAAGACGTGCAGGTTTACGTCAAGGCCATGATGCAGAAGGCCAAGGAAGCCCCTGCCGCCGGTGCAACCGGTGGTGCTGGCATCCCGCCGATCCCGGAAGTCGACTTCAGCCGTTTCGGCGAAATCGAAGAAGTGCCGATGACCCGCCTGATGCAGATGGGCGCGACCAACCTGCACCGCAGCTGGCTGAACGTGCCTCACGTCACCCAGTTCGATTCGGCCGACATCACTGAACTGGAAGCCTTCCGCGTTGCGCAGAAAGCGGTTGCAGAGAAAGCTGGCGTCAAGCTGACCGTTCTGCCGCTACTGCTCAAGGCCTGCGCACACCTGCTCAAGGAACTGCCAGACTTCAACAGCTCGCTGGCGCCAAGCGGCAAAGCGATCATCCGCAAGAAGTACGTCAACGTCGGTTTCGCCGTTGATACCCCGGATGGCCTGCTGGTTCCGGTGATCAAGAACGTCGATCAGAAGAGCCTGCTGCAACTGGCTGGCGAAGCGGCGGCCCTGGCTGAAAAAGCCCGGACCAAAAAGCTCTCGGCTGATGACATGCAAGGCGCTTGCTTCACTATCTCCAGCCTCGGTCACATTGGCGGCACCGGCTTCACGCCGATCGTCAACGCGCCGGAAGTGGCGATCCTCGGTGTTTCCAAGGCCACCATCCAGCCAGTCTGGGATGGCAAAGCCTTCCAGCCGAAGCTGATGCTGCCGCTGTCGCTGTCTTACGATCACCGCGTGATCAACGGTGCCGCTGCTGCGCGCTTCACCAAGCGCCTGGGCGACCTGCTGACCGACATCCGCACCATGCTGCTGTAACTGCTGTTTCCTGTCTCCCTCTGCCGGGGGAGACAGGCTCCCTTTTCGAGCTGCCACGCTCGTACCTCAACCCCGCCACTTTGGCGGGGCTTTTTTTGCCCCACGGTTTACCAGACTCCGGTAGGAGCGGGCTTGCCCCGCGATACGATGTGGCTGACAAACCGCAATCGCGGGGCAAGCCCGCTCCCACCGGAATGGGTCAAGATTCTGGCTTTGCTGCCGACACAGTGTGTGCAGGCTTGTCAGCCCCCGCTGCATGATGCAACCTTGCGAAAACGTCGAGTAGCAGATTGCGCTACCTTCGCGAACAGCCCTCTTGAAGCGAGCTCTCAATGAAAAGCCAACCCGATGCCGCCAGCCGTATGGTGGCCGAGGTCGTGACGCAGTTGCCCGTGCCCTCGCGGCTCGGCATGCTGCGTTTCGAACGGCTGAATGAGGCCAGCTGGGCGCTGCTGTACCTCGACCCTGCCTGTGAACGCCAGTTCGGCCTGGCGGCGGTCGAGCTCTGCGCCTTGGTCGGCTCGCCCTATGCCAGCCTGATGGAGCCTGAGGCGCGCTACAAGCTGCATGACGCCATCCAGCTGCAGTTGGGCCAGCGCCCGCACTACCTGGTGCGCTACACCCTGCACACGGCGCAAGGGCCGCTGCATCTGCTGGAGCTGGGTGAAGCCTATAAGCAGCACAACCGTCAGCTGTTACGCGGCTACCTGATGGTGATCGACGCCCAACCCGGCGATGCCCCCACCCTCAGCGCCGTCGAGCTGGAAACCCGCAACAACCGCCTGCAGATCGCCTTGCAACTGAACCAGCAGGCCCAGCAAGAGCAGCTTGAACACCTTGAGCGAGTGCGCGCCCAGCAGGAACTGATCCTGCACCTGGCCCGCCACCGCTACAGCGCCAGCAACTCGTTGCTGGAGGCCGCTGAACTGATCACCCGCAGCGCTTGTGAGATCTACAGGATCGATTGTGCGAGTATCTGGTACCTGGAAGGCCAGCAGCTGGAGCCGATTTCCGCGTACTACCGCGACACCCAGGAACACCGCCTGCCCGAGCCCATCGACGCCAGTTGCTTTCCCGACTACCTCGATGCCTTGCACACCAGCCGCGCCATCGATGCCCACAACGCCAACCATGACCCGCGTACCCGGGAAATGGCTGAAAGCCTGCGCGCGCGCGATATCAACGCCATGCTCGATGCCAGTATCCGCATCGATGGCCAGGTGGTCGGCGTACTCTGCCTGGAACACACCGGTTCAACCCGCGCCTGGCAGACCGATGAAATTGCCTTTGCCGGTGAGCTGGCCGATCAGTTCGCCCAGGTCATCAACAACCACAACCGCCGTACCGCCACCAGCGCCCTGCACCTGTTCCAGCGTGCGGTAGAACAAAGCGCCAACGCCTTTTTGCTGGTCAACCGCGATGGCGTGGTCGAGTACGTCAATCCAAGCTTCACCGCCATCACCCAGTACAGCACCGAGGAAGTCCACGGCCACCGGCTCGCGGAGTTACCGGCACTGGAAAACCTCAACGAGCTGTTGTTCGACGGCCCTTCGGACCTCGACGGCAGCAACAGCTGGCAGGGTGAGTTCAAGAGTCGGCGCAAGAACCTCGAGCCCTACTGGGGGCAGCTGTCGATTTCCAAGGTCTACGGTGACAACCGTGAGCTGACCCACTACATCGGCATCTACGAAGACATCACCCAAAGCAAGCTGGCCCAGCAGCGCATCGAACGCCTGGCCTATACCGACAACCTGACCAGCCTGGGCAACCGCCCGGCGTTCATCCGCAACCTCGACGAGCGTTTCGCCCGCGACAGCGACAGCCCGATCTGCCTGCTGCTGGTGGACATCGACAACTTCAAGCGGATCAACGACAGCCTCGGTCACCAGACCGGCGACAAATTGCTCATCAGCCTGGCGCGGCGTTTGCGCAATAGCCTGAGTGTCGGTGGCAGCCTGGCGCGCTTTGCCAGTAACGAGTTCGCGGTGTTGCTGGAAGATACCGACCTCAACAGCGGCCAGCAGATTGCCCAGCAGTTGCTGCGAACCCTCGACAAGCCGCTGTTCGTCGACAATCAGCTGATCAACGTCACCGGCTCCGTAGGCCTGGCCTGCGCGCCCTTGCATGGCCGCGACCCGCAGACCCTGATGAAGAACGCAGGCCTGGCCTTGCACAAGGCCAAAGCCAACGGCAAGCATCAGGCCCAGGTGTTCACCGAAGCGCTGAATGCCGAAGCCAGCTACAAACTGTTCGTTGAAAACAACCTGCGCCGCGCCCTGGCGCAAAACGAACTGGACGTGTTCTACCAGCCCAAGCTGTGCCTGCGTAGCGGCCGTTTGCTGGGCCTGGAAGCGCTGCTGCGCTGGAACCACCCCGAGAAGGGCATGATCCGCCCGGACCAGTTCATCAGCGTTGCCGAAGAAACCGGGCTGATCATTCCCATCGGCAAATGGATCGCCCGCCAGGCCTGCCGCATGAGCCAGCGCTTACGTACCGAAGGGCTGGGCAACCTGCAGGTGGCGATCAACTTGTCGCCGAAGCAGTTCTCCGACCCTGATCTGGTTGCTTCGATCGGCAACATTCTCAAAGAAGAAGCCCTGCCGCCGCACCTGCTCGAACTGGAGCTGACCGAAGGCCTGCTGCTGGAAGCCACCGAAGACACCCACCGCCAGCTCGACCAGCTCAAGCAACTGGGCCTGACCCTGGCCATGGACGACTTCGGCACCGGTTACTCCTCGCTCAGCTACCTGAAGAAGTTCCCGATCGACATCATCAAGATCGACCGCAGCTTCATCCATGAAATTCCCGACAATCAGGACGACATGGAAATCACCTCTGCGGTGGTGGCGATGGCCCACAACCTGAAGCTCAAGGTGGTGGCCGAAGGCATTGAAACCGCCGAGCAACTGGCGTTTCTGCGGCGTCACCGTTGTGACGTTGGCCAGGGTTACCTGTTCGACAAGCCAATCCCCGGGGCTGAGCTGGTGAACAAACTCAAGCGTTATCCACGTGGACCGATGGCCTGACAGCAGGGCAATATAGTGTTCATTCAAGGCGCCATCGCGGGGCAAGCCCGCTCCTACCGGTAGGAGCGGGCTTGCCCCGCGAAAGGGCCGCCCCCTATCGACCTGAAAACAGAGGAACAGCTATGGTCCTGCGTTCGGAGATTCTGGTGAACAAAAACGTGCTGCCCACTGCGGAACAGGCCCTGCCTGGCCGCGAAACCCCGATGACCCTGCCGGAGAAGCACTTCGTCAACGATACCCCGCTGCTGGGTCCGTTCTTCGAGAATGTTGGCTTCGCCATCTTCGGCCTGGGTTGCTTCTGGGGCGCCGAGCGGCGCTTCTGGCAGCGTGAGGGTGTGGTCAGCACCGTGGTCGGCTATGCCGGCGGCATTACCCCCAACCCCACCTACGAAGAAGTCTGCTCGGGCCTGACCGGCCACACCGAAGTGGTGCTGGTGGTCTACGACCAGGACAAGATCAGCTACCGCGAACTACTGGCGATGTTCTGGGAACTGCACAACCCTACCCAGGGCATGCGCCAGGGCAACGACATCGGCACCCAGTACCGCTCGGTGATCTACTGCACCACCCCTGAGCAACTGGAAGAAGCCCAGGCCAGCAAACGGGCTTACCAGGCCGAGCTGAGCAAGGCCGGTTTTGGCGAAATCACCACTGAGATTGATCAGGCGCCGACCGTCTACTTCGCCGAGGCCTATCACCAGCAATACCTGGCCAAGAACCCCCAAGGCTACTGCGGCATCGGTGGTACCGGTGTCTGCTTGCCACCTAGCCTGCAAGGCAACTGAGGGTTCGACATGTCAGCACCGAGCATGACGCTGTTTCATTCCCCCTCCTCGCCGTTCGTGCGCAAGGTCATGGTGGTGCTGCACGAGACCGGGCAAACCGATCGCGTTGCCCTGCATGCCGTCAACCTGTCGCCGATCAGCCCGGTCGATGAACTCAACCAGGGCAACCCGGCCGGCAAGATCCCGGCCCTGCGCCTGGCTGACGGTAACGTACTGCACGACAGCCGGGTGATCTGCGAATACCTCGACCAGCAGCATGTCGGTGTTCCCCTGATTGCCAAGGAAGGCTGGTCGCGCTGGCACCGCCTGACCCTCGCCTCGCTGGCCGATGCGATCATGGATGCGGCGGTGCTGACCCGTTACGAAACCTTCCTGCGCCCAGAGGACAAGCGTTGGGATGCCTGGGTCGAAGCGCAGCAGGACAAAATCCGTCGTGGCCTGGCCAACTTCGAACAGGAGCACATGGCCGAGCTGAGCTCCGTGTTCGACATCGCCGCGATTGGTGTGGCCTGTGCGTTGGGTTACCTCGACCTGCGCATGCCCGACTTCGGCTGGCGTGAGCAGCAGCCGAAGCTGGCGGCGTGGTATGCCCAAGTCAGCCAGCGCCCTTCGATGCTGGCGACTGCCCCACCCGCCTGAGGGTTTACTTCGGTAGGAGCGGGCTTGACCCGCGATGGCGGTTTGTCTGGCACATCGTCTCGCGGGGCAAGCCCGCTCCCACAGGATTGATAGGTAACCAGTGGGAGCGGGCTTGCCCCGCGAATGAGCCACCGCTCAATCCGCCTGGCCAGCACCGCCCCCACTCGCCGCTCTTCACGTAACCCGCTCATTGCAGTTTCCCCTGGCCAACGCTGTACCAATCCAACCGCCGGGTCAGAACCATGAACACGCCCAACAGCCCGAACAGCAACAGCGAGCCCATCAGCAAGGCATAGTCCTCGGCGCTGAGCAGTCCGTAGAGCATGCCGTAAAGCACCGCCAGACCCAGGGCAAAGCTGGTGGCGCGCATCAGGCTGTGCAGCACATGGCACAGGTAGAAGCCGATCAACAGCACACAGGCCGCCGCAGACAGCAGGTAAGCCAGGCCAAAGCCCAGGTGTTCGGACAACGACAACAGCAGCAGGTAGAACAACGCCAGCGCCGCCCCCACCAGGATGTACTGAATCGGGTGCACGCTCAGATTCTTGAGCACTTCGAAGAGGAAGAAGCCGGCAAAGGTCAGGGCAATGAACAGCAGCGCATATTTGATCGCCCGCTCACTCTTGAGGTACTGGTCGACCGGGTCGATAAAACTCACCCCAAAGGCGCGGCTACGAAATTCATCACAGCCTTCGTTGCCCACACACTGACGCAAGGCGTCTTCCAGGTTGGTGGAAAAGAATGAGGTTTGCCAGTGCGCCGAGAAGCCGCCGGCATCGATCTTGCGCGTACCCGGCAGGTAGCTGCCGACAAAGCTTGGGTGCGGCCAGTTGGCTGCCATGCTGACACTGCTACTGCGGCCCACCGGCAACACTTGCAGCAGCCCGGTGCCCTGCAGGCTGAGGTCAAAGGCGTAATTGAACTGGGTGGGCGCCTTGCCATCGAGGTTGTTCAGCACCACGTGCACACCACCGCCAAACCAGCTCAGGCGCGTGCCCGCCTGAAAGTCCAGGCGCTGGTCGTTGTACTGCAGTTGCACACCCTTTTCGATACCACGGATATCACTGACACCCACCACCAGAAACGCCGGATCAAAACGGTAGTCGTCAAGGTTGACGCTGATACCCCAGTTGGCCGGGACTTTGAATGTGCCGCTGATGTGGTTGTCGGCGTGGAACAACCGCGTCTGGTAAATCCCTCGCGAGCGCAGCTCGGTGTTGACGCCCGACTTCAGTTCGAAGGTTTCCGGCAAAAAGTACAGGTGGCCGTTGACCTCTTTGGTTTCCTGGAACGTGTGGCCTTCTTCGGTTTTCCAGCGCCGTTCGGTTTTGCGGTACGGCACCACCAATAGCGGGCCACTGATCTGCTGGCTGAAGCTCGCGCTCTGGGCGATGTCTTGTACAACGCTGTCGCGCTGCTCCTGGCGTTCACCGATCAGGCCGCCGATCATCAGCAGCGGAATCAGCAACAACACAATCAGCAAGGCAATGGTGCCCAGTTTGATACTCAAGGTTCGGTTCATGAGGCAAGACTCCGGTTTCGATAGGCGGAGTCTGGGCAATCCACATGGAGCCTTGAGGGAGCTATGTGGAGCGTGTGTGCAGAGTGTGTGAAGTTTCAGTCCAGGCGTTTGGCCGGCAACCACAGGCGCACGCGCACGCCCTCTTCAACGTTGGCCACTTCCAGCGAGCCACCGTGCAGCTGCATCACTTCTTCGACGAAGTTCAGCCCCAGCCCGGTGCTTTTACGCCCGCTCGCCGGGCGCGGCAACGAGTAGAAGCGCTCGCTCAAGCGCCCCAGGGCATAGTCGGGAATCGCCTCGCCCTGGTTGAACAGGCTCAGCGCCACACGCTCGCCGCGTTTTTCCAGCTCGAACAACAACAGGCCACCGGGCGGGGTGAAATCGAGGGCGTTGTCGAGCAGATTGGCAATCGCCTGACGCATGAGAAAAGGCTCACACAGCAACCGGGTGCTGGCCGCGATGCGCTGGCGCACCTGCAATGCATTGCTTTCGATCCGCGCGCTCTGGGCCAGCAGCAGTTCATCAACCAAGGCCGCCAGCGACACCTGTTGCTGTTCCTCCAGCGTCTGTAATTGCTCGACCTGAGCCAGATTGAGCAAGCGCTCGATCAGCTGCTGCATGCGCGCACTTTCACGCTCAATGTTATCGGCAAAGCGCTGGCGCTGCTCCTCCGGCATCGGCCCCTGAAGCAGCTCGGAGGCGCCGCGGATCGCCGCCAGCGGGCTCTTCAGCTCATGGGTCAGGGTGTGCACATAGCGCTCGACATAGTCTTTGCCATCGAGCTGGGTGCGCATGCGCTCTACCGCCGCGGCCAGCTGCCCCAGTTCACCGCCGCGATAATGCGGCAGCGCGGTACGCTCACCCTCGCTGACGGCCTGCGCGTAGTGGGTCAGGCGCCGCAGCGAGCGTGCCAGCCACCACGACAACGCCGCACCCACCAGCAAGCCCAGGCCGATCAGCCCCAAGCCCAGGTACATCAGGCGCTGTTCGGAGCGGTCGATATAAGGCTGCAGCGACTTGTTCGGCTTGGCCACGGTCACCACGCCGATGATCTTGCCGTCATCGAGGATGGGTGCGGCAACGTGCATCACCGACGACTCAGGATCATCCGGATTGCTGCGGGTTGAACGCGCCCCGTATTCACCGCGCAGGGTCAGGTACACATCGTTCCAGCGCGAATAGTCCTGGCCCACCGCTGCACCCGTGGAATCGAGCAGGACAATGCCCTTGGCATCGGTAACGTAGATGCGGTGATTGACCTGATTCTTCGACAGCCCCCAGATATCCGCACGCGGCTGACGCTGGCCATAGGCGCGCAACAACTGCGGCAAACGACTCTGACCGAGCGTGCCGGCCTTGACGTCGTCATGCAGCAGTTCAGCGAGCAGGTTGGCGGTGTCTACCAGGGTTTCTTCGGTGGATTGGCGCACCCCGGGGCGGATCTCCTCGCGCACCGTGCTGAGGATGAAATACCCGGTCAGCCCGACAAACAGGAAGTACACCAGAAAGATCCGGATCCCCAGACGCATCAGCTGTGGCTCGGGCTATAGCTGTAACCCAGGCCGCGGTGGGTCTGGATCGGCTCGGCCTCGGCAGCCACCAGGCGCAGTTTGGCGCGCAGGCTCTTGATGTGGCTGTCGATACTGCGCTCATAACCGGCATCGGCCGGCACCCCGACGGCATCGAGCAACTGCTCGCGGCTCAGCACCCGCTCCGGCTGCTCCAGCAGGCTCTGCAACAGGCGAAATTCGTGACGGGTCAGGCTCAGGGCCTGGCCGCGATAGCTGATCAGCATGCGCAAGGTATCGACCTGAAACAGCCCAGGCGCGCTGCTGGTTGGTTCGGCACGCGGCGCCATACGCTTGAGGATGGCGCGCACCCGCGCTGCGACTTCCCGCGGGCTGAACGGCTTGACCACATAATCGTCGGCACCGATTTCCAGCCCCACCACCCGATCGATTTCGCCATCGCGGGCACTCAGGAACATCACCGGCACCTCAGTGAAACGCCGCAGTTGCCGGCAGGCTTCAAAGCCGCTGATATCCGGCAGGCCGATATCGAGAATGATCAGGTCAGCCGGGTGCTGACGCTGCTGCTCCACCGCTGCATTCCCCAGCGTCACCCACTGTGTGCTGTGACCGTCGCCCTGCAAGGCAAAAATCAGGGTATCGGCGATGGCCGCTTCATCTTCGACAATCAGAATGTACGACATGGGGAGCTGCAAGCCTCAAGCAACAAGCTTCAAGAAGAAGCAGATTCGGTGACGTTACACAAACTGCTTCATCTTGCCGCTAACCGCTTAAAACTTGAAGCTTCCAGTCAACACTCTGGTTTGCCCGCGGTAAAGCGTCGCGCCGGGTTCACTGCTGCCTTGAACTCGCGCAAGGCCTTGGCACCGATGAGCAGCGGGTAATTGAAGCTGCTGCGGTCGGTCAGGTTAACCTCGACCGTGCGCTTGACGTCGCCCAGGCACAGTTCCAGATCAACCACTGGGCGTTTGCTGATTTCCGCGCCCTCACCGTCTTCATCTTCGTCGGCGCGGTTTTTGATTTTGCTGATGCGCGCCAGCTTGTGTTCGTAGACCTTGCCATCGGACTCTTTGGTCGCCAGGCGGAAACGCACCCACTCTTCACCGTCTCGGGTGAACAGTTCGATGTCTTTGGCCGACAACGAGGCGGTCAGCGCGCCGGTGTCCATTTTCGCCTTGAGGGTTTCACCGCCAAATTCCGGCAAGGTGATGTATTCGTAACGGCCGTACAGGGTCGGTTCGGCAGCCATCACCGGAAGGGCCAGCAGCGACAGCAGGGCAAGTACAGATTTCACAGGTTGCGCTTCCTTGAGATAAGACAGTGTTTAGACTGCGCAAGCAGGATAGGTTCGCGTTAATAGCTTATTCAACACAATGTGAAACATTTGTCCGGTACTCGCAGACCGGCACATTTGGCGTACGCCGCCAGGCTGCTTATCATTGCCGACTGTTTACTTGAAGATAAGAGCTTTCTTATGCGCCGCTTACTAACGGGCATTCTGGTGACCTTGCTGTTGCTGCTCAACACCCTGGTCCTGATCGGCCCCTTGCTGGTCTTTGCCCTGCTCAAGCTGGTTCTGCCCGGCCGTTACCGCGACTACGCCTCCTTGGCGGTGATGTGGATCGCCGAAACCTGGTCGGAAATCGACAAGCTGATTTTCCGCCTGTGCATCCCCACTGTATGGGAAGTGCGCGGCGCAGAAGACCTGCGCCTGGACACTTCGTACCTGGCGATCAGCAACCATCAGACCTGGGTCGATATTCCGGCATTGATCCAGGCACTGAACCGGCGCATTCCGTTCTTCAAATTCTTCCTGAAGAAAGAGCTGATCTGGGTGCCGCTGCTGGGCCTGGCCTGGTGGGCGTTGGATTACCCGTTCATGAAGCGCTACAGCAAAGCGTTTCTCGATAAACATCCGCACCTCAAAGGCCAGGACCTGGAAATCACCAAGGCGGCCTGCGAGCTGTTCAAGCGCCAGCCGGTGACCGTGGTCAACTACCTGGAAGGCACTCGCTTCACCGAAGCCAAGCGTAGCGCCCAGCAATCACCGTACAAGCACCTGCTCAAGCCCAAGGCCGGAGGCGTCGCCTTCGTGCTGGCTGCACTGGGCGACCAACTTGATGCCTTGCTGGATGTCACCATTGTCTACCCCGGCAACAAAGCCCCGGGATTCTGGGACCTGCTGAGCGGCGCGGTGCCTAAGGTGATCATCGACATTCAGGTGCGTGAGCTGGACCCGGCGCTGTGGAGTGGTGATTACGAAAGCGATCCGGCTGTGCGCCAAGCGGTACAGGAGTGGGTCAACCAGCTGTGGCATGAAAAAGATCAGCGCATAGAAGCGTTGCGCAGCCTGTAGGAGCGGGCTTGCCCCGCGATGCGATTTAACTGACAGACCGCTATCGCGGGGCAAGCCCGCTCCTACAGGCGCCCATTAAAACCCTCACTAATAATCGAGATAAGGGAATCTTCTTTGCTATTGGCGGATTAACTGGATAAAAATCGATCAACAAACAACTACAAAAAAGCCAGGATCGATCAATGGCCACCCCATCCAGCACTACTGCCCAGGCAGATTCCGCTCAACTGCGCCGCGTCCTCGGCCTTCCCGCCCTGGTGTTCTTCGGCCTGGTGTACATGGTCCCGCTGACCATCTTCACCACCTACGGCATCGTCACCGAGCTGACCGGTGGCCGTACCGCTGGCGCTTACCTGGTCACCTTGCTGGCCATGCTGTTCACCGCCGCCTCCTACAGCTTCATGGTGCGCCGCTTTCCGGTTGCAGGCTCTGCCTACTCCTACACCAACCTGGCATTCGGACCAGGCGTAGGCTTTCTCGCCGGCTGGTCGCTGCTGCTCGATTACCTGTTCCTGCCAATGATCAACTACCTGTTGATCGGCCTGTTCCTGAACATCGCCTTCCCCAGCATTCCGGTCTGGACCCTGGTGCTCGGCTCGATCACCCTGGTCACCGTACTCAACGTCCTCGGCATCCATTCCGTAGCCAAAGCCAGCAACCTGATTGTCGGCGCGCAGATCATCTTCATTGTGGTATTCGTCGCCATGTCGGTGAAAACCCTCGGCGGGCAGCCGGTCGATGTGCTCTCGCCGTTGCTCGGTGATGGCAGCCAGCCAGGCTTTGGCGCCTTGATGGCCGGGGCGGCGGTGCTGTGCTTGTCGTTTCTTGGCTTCGATGCGGTATCGACCCTGGCCGAAGAAGCCAAAGACCCGCAGCGCAACGTGCCACGGGCCATCATCCTCACCACCCTGGGGGCGGGCTTGCTGTTCACCCTGCTGGCCTACATCAGCCAGTTGGTGATGCCTGGCAGCCATTTCGCCAATACCGATGCGGCTGCCAACGAAGTCATGCTCAAGGCAGGCGGGCAGTTCCTCGCCAACTTCTTCACCGCAGCCTATGTGGCTGGCAGCCTGGGTTCTGCGCTGGCTTCGCAAGCGGCGGTGTCGCGCATCCTCTACACCATGGGCCGCGACAAGGTTTTGCCTGAACGTTGGTTCGCGACTCTGTCGCCGCGCTTTGGTACCCCGGTGGTTGCCACCCTGGTGGTTTCGGCGTTCTCTTTGCTGGCGCTGGTGATCGACCTCGCCACCCTGGCATCGCTGATCAGCTTTGGCGCGCTGGTCGCCTTCTCGGCGGTCAACCTGGCGGTGATTCGTACTCACCTGATCAGCGACAGCAGCCATCGCAACCTGGCCGGGTTGCTGCGCTATGGCCTGATCCCGCTGGTGGGTATGTGCCTGACCCTGTGGCTGTGGACCAGCCTGTCGACGCTGACCCTGACCATTGGTCTGAGCTGGTTCGGCCTGGGGCTGGCCTACCTGATGGTGCTCACCAGCGGCTTCCGCCGCCCGGTGCGCACGGTCAACTTCTCTGAAGCGGCTTGAAGCTGATTACACCGAAGGCACGGTCTCGGGTGTAATCCACAGGCTACTCAAGTTCTGCAGCAACGAACCGGCAACGCCCTGCTGACCGAGGTATTGCAAGATCAGCGGGGCAAACTGGCCGATCATGCCGGTGTCCATGCCCAACGCGCTGAAGGCGTTACTCAGGTCGGTGGCGCTTTTGACGTTATCGCCCAGGGCATTGCTCAGGGCCGAAGCGTTTTCGCTGTTGCCCAGCAACTCACCCAGCCCGCTCAACGCGCCCAAGGCGTTTTCGCCAGAGAGCAGATCAAGGCCCGGCACGGCTTTGCTCAACTGCTCATAGTCGGTGCTGCTCAGCTGATTGCGAGCAAGGCCCAACAAAGCGCCGGTGCCGCCGATGGCTTGTTCAGGGGTGATTTTCAGTTCGCTGCCGAGGGTGTTGAGCAAATTCGCCGACGCCGCTGGCGCCTGTACCGCTGCCCCGTCCTTGTTGCCTTGAATAGCGGAAACCGCGTTGGCTGCGTCATTGAGGTTGAAGGCAAATACCGACCCGGCGGCCAGGGTCATCAGGGTGACCAGTGCAAAACGTTTCATGAATAGACCTCGTCAGCCGTAAAGGCGGGGGAAACGAGGGTTGGACTGCATGCGCGGGAGAATGTTCAATCCCCCGGTAGGAGCGGGCTTGCCCCGCGATGCGATGTGGCAGACAGATCGCTATCGCGGGGCAAGCCCGCTCCCACCCACAGTCAGAGTGGGGTCAGCTCATGATTTTCCAGCGCATCCAGCAAGGCTTCGACCAACCCCTTGGCCATTTCGACCGAGTGCAGGGTGGACCAGAGAAAGCCTTTGGAGGCTTCGTCGATACCCTCAAAAGATTTATACGCAGTGTCGTAGGCGCAACGCAGGTACAGCGAAACATGCACCAACGCGTCATGCGGGGCGATTCCGGCATTTACTGCAAATAGTTGCGGGTGACCGGCTGGGCAGTCGCCGAAGGGCTTTTCGAGGGTGGCGTTGAGTGATGGGGGTGGGTCGGGGACGATCTTTTTCATACAGCCTCCGTGTGTAGTTTGGCTGCACCATTTAGTTTCCACACGAAATGGTGGCAGCTGTACGCGGGGTGGAAAGCCGGGGCACACGGAGAAACCCGGTAGGCTCGAAAGCCTCCCGCGCACAGCCGCCATAACAAGGACGACAATCGTGTGATTACCGGGTTTCCACACCCGGTCGCTGAACTGACAGCGACCCACGGAGCCTAGGAGGACAGGCTTCCGAGGGCAATCAGACGGTGATCGACAGACTCAGTAGGGTATTTCCTAGGACCTGAATTGACCAGCCACGAAACATCCCGAAGCACACCCGGTGGGAGCGGGCTTGCCCCGCGATGCAATGTGACTGACAGACCGCTATCGCGGGGCAAGCCCGCTCCCACCGGAAGGGGGTGGCTGTAATATTGAGATTCAACACTGGGCGCTGTCTTGCGCACAGGACAACTACCTTGAGTACTCACCTCTCAAGGAGCACGACATGGACAGTCCCGCTTCTCATCGCCTGCGCCGAGGAAGGTTCTCCGAGCCAGGGCGGCTGTATCTGCTCACCAGTATTACCCGCAATCGCATCCCCTACTTCAATGACTTTCAGGCCGCACGCTGTATTCCCGCACAGTTCCACCAGGCACAACTGGAAGGCGCCGCCCGCACGCTGGCCTGGGTGGTGATGCCCGATCACATTCATTGGCTGATCCAACTACAACACGGCTCTCTGGCCTGCCTGATGAGCCGCTTCAAGTCCCGCAGTCGATGTGCGCTGTACAAGGCCGGAGCGCTGCAGGGCAAGCTGTGGCAGCCCGGCTACCACGACCATGCACTGCGCCGCGAAGAGAATGTACGCACGGTGGCGCGCTATGTGGTGGCCAACCCGCTGAGGGCTGGCCTGGTGGAAAAGCTGGGGGATTATCCGCATTGGGATGCGGTGTGGCTTTGAATCTATCGCGGGGCAAGCCCGCTCCCACAGGCCTGGTGGGAGCGGGCTTGCCCCGCGATTGCTTCAAGCGGCGCTGAACAACTTATGCGGATCAATCACAAATTTCTTCGGCACCCCGGCATCAAACTCCCCATACCCCTCAGGTGCCTGATCCAGGCTGATCACCTGCACACCCACCACTTCGGCAATGTTGATACGGTCCCACATGATCGCCTGCATCAGCTGGCGGTTGTATTTCATCACTGGCGTTTGCCCGGTATGGAAGCTGTGCGATTTGGCCCAGCCCAAACCAAAGCGAATGCTCAGGCTGCCGATCTTCGCTGCCGCATCCACCGCACCCGGGTCTTCGGTGACGTAGAGGCCGGGAATACCAATCTTGCCCGCCACCCGCACCACGCCCATCAGGGAGTTGAGCACGGTGGCCGGTGCTTCATGCTTGGCACCGGCATGGCCGTGGCCACGCGCTTCAAAGCCTACGGCATCAACGGCGCAGTCGACTTCCGGCTCACCCAGCAGGTTGGCAATCTGCTCGTGCAGCGGGGTGTCTTGAGACAGGTCGGCAATTTCAAAACCCTGGGCTTTGGCGTGGGCCAGGCGCACCGGGTTTACATCACCAACGATGACCACCGCAGCGCCCAGCAGACGCGCCGATGCAGCGGCAGCCAAACCGACCGGGCCGGCGCCTGCGATATACACCGAACTGCCCGGGCCAACACCGGCGGTTACTGCGCCGTGATAGCCGGTCGGCAGGATGTCGGACAGGCAGGTCAGGTCGCGGATCTTCTCCATGGCCTTGTCGCGGTTGGGCAGTTTCAGCAGGTTGAAATCGGCGTAAGGCACCAGCACGTATTCGGCCTGGCCACCGGTCCAGTCGCCCATGTCGACATAACCGTAGGCACCACCGGCACGCGCCGGGTTAACGGTCAGGCACACGCCGGTGTGTTGTTCCTTGCAGGAGCGGCAGCGGCCACAGGCGACGTTGAACGGTACCGAGACCAGATCACCGATCTGCAGGTTTTCCACATCGCGGCCCTTTTCGATCACCTCGCCGGTGATTTCATGGCCCAGTACCAGGCCAACCTGGGCCGTGGTACGGCCACGGACCATGTGCTGGTCGGAGCCGCAGATGTTGGTGGAAACCACCCTGAGGATCACCCCGTGCTCGATTTTCTTGCCTCGTGGGTCCTGCATTTTCGGGTAGTCAATTTTTTGCACCTCGACCTTGCCTGCACCGAGATACACCACACCACGATTACCAGACATGCTTTTACCTCGCTAGGTTTGTTGTTATGTAGCGACGCTGTGTTACTGGAATCTGTTTGTTCTATCGCGGGGCAAGCCCGCTCCCACCGGCCCCGCGATCAAAGCACTACCGTCCTGTTAGCGTTCAAAAACACCCGCCGCTCAATGTGATACCCCACCGCCCGCGCCAGGGTCAGGCACTCGATGTCGCGCCCCTTGGCAATCAGGTCTTCGGGGTAATGGCTGTGGTCAACCGACTCCACGCCCTGAGCAATGATCGGCCCCTCGTCGAGGTCGTTGTTGATGTAGTGGGCAGTGGCGCCCACCAGTTTCACGCCCTTGTTGTAGGCCTGGTGGTAAGGCTTGGCGCCTTTGAAGCCCGGCAACAACGAGTGATGGATATTGATCGCCCAACCATCGAGCTTGCGGCACAGCTCCGGCGACAGCACCTGCATGTAGCGGGCAAGGATCACCAGTTCGGCGCCAGACTCTTCGATCACCTGCAGCACCTTGCGTTCTTGCGCCGGTTTGTCGTGCGGGTCAAGGGCGAAGTGGTAGTAAGGAATACGGTGCCAATGCGCCAGCGGTTCAAGGTCGGGGTGATTGGAGATCACTGCCACAACGTCCATGCTCAATTGCCCGATGCGCTGGCGATAGAGCAGGTCGTTGAGGCAGTGATCGGCTTTGGACACCATGATCACCACTTTCGGCCGATGCTTGGGCGCGGTGAGTTCGAACAGCATGCCAAAGGCCTCACCACGCTCGGCCAGCCCGTCGCGAAAGCGGGCTTCGTCGAAGTCATCCGACTGGCGGAATTCCACGCGAATGAAAAAGCGCCCGGACAAGCGGTCATCGAACGAATGGTGCTCGGTGACGTAGCACTGCTGCTCATACAGATAACGCGTCACCACATCGACCGTGCCGAGCAGGCTCGGACAGTCAGCGGTGAGAATCCAGGTGTCCGGTGCTCGGCTCATGACAACGCTCCCTAGGCTTCGATGCTCAAACCATACTCGGCTGCCGCATCCTGCAGCCACAGCCACCAGTAGTCAGAGAAGCTGCGACGAATCAGCAACTCCCAGGTTTCCTCGCCGGTGCGGCGGATCACCAGTTGCGACTTGGCGAACACGGTGCCGACTGCCTTGCCGACGGGGAAGTTGTTTGGATGTACATCGTAGCTGGTGGACTTCATCAGCACTTCGCGCACATTGGGGCCACTGAGTTCCAGCAGGGTTTGCCCGCCGCTGACGTTGACCACCTGGATGTGCTGCCCTTCAAGGGCATCGCGCAGTTTTTGCTCGACGGCAAACTCCTGACCGCCCGGGACAATCAGCAGCCACTCATCCGGGCCCAGCCATTGCAGCGACATCTCGCCATTGGCGACCACCGTCAGTGCCACCGGCAATTCCAGGCCCAGCGCTTTGAAGACCCCACCGGCAAAAGCCGGGTCGCGGCCATCGCCACGCAGGGTCAGGTGACCGAGGAATTTGTGTTCACGCAGGGTCACCCCGGCGTTCTTGCGGCCTTTGCCGACCAGGCTCGGCAGGTCGGCGTGGTGCAGTGGCGACTCGGCTTTGACACCGTTGCCAGGGTTTTGCTGATAAACGTTGACTGTGCTCATTACACACCTGCCTTGAATTCTATGGACCCTGCCTGTAGGAGCGGGCTTGCTGTGGGAGCGGGCTTGCCCCGCGATAGCGCTCTGTCAGTCACATCACATCGCGGGTCAACCCCACCCCTACGCTACGTTCTGCCGTTCGCCCTTCGGATCGAAGAACACCGAAGAACAGATCTCCGCTTCGATCACGCTGCCATCGGCCTGCGGCGAGTAGACCCGCTCGCCGATACGCTTGAGCCCACCTTTGACCACGCCCATAGCGAAGGAATAGCCCAGGGAGTTGCTGGCGTAGCTGGAAGTGACGTGCCCAACCATGTCCATCGGAATCGCTTGTTTCGGGTCGAACACCAGTTGCGCACCCTCCGGCAGCCACTGGGTCGGATCAACCGGCTTGAGCCCGACCAACTGCTTGCGGTTTTCCCGCACGCAGTCTTCGCGGTTCATGCCGCGCCAGCCGATCCACGAGAACGCTTTAGTGCGACCCACACACCAGCCCATGTTCAGATCGTCCGGAGTCATCGAGCCGTCGGTATCCTGACCAACGATGATGAAGCCCTTCTCGGCCCGCAGTACGTGCATGGTTTCGGTGCCGTACGGGGTCAGGTTGTACTGCTTGCCTGCTTCAGCGATTTTCTCCAGTACACCCATGGCGTAGTTGGCCTGGATGTTGATCTCGTAAGACAGCTCGCCAGTGAACGAAATACGGAACACCCGCGCCGGAACACCGGCCACCAGGCCTTCCTTCCAGCTCATGAACGGGAAGGCGTCTTTGTCCAGGTCAATGTCGGTCACTTCGCTGAGCAGCTTGCGGCTGTTGGGGCCAGACAAGGTCAGCGTCGCCCAGTGGTCAGTGACCGAGGTGAAGTACACCTTCAGCTCTGGCCACTCGGTCTGTTGATAAATCTCCAGCCACTGCAGCACACGCGCCGCACCGCCCGTGGTGGTGGTCATGATGAAATGGTTTTCGCCAACGCAGGCGGTAACGCCGTCGTCGAAGACCATGCCGTCTTCTTTGCACATCAGGCCGTAGCGCGCCTTGCCGACATCAAGCTTGGTCCAGGCGTTGGTGTAGATGCGGTTGAGGAATTCACGTGCGTCCGGGCCCTGGATGTCGATCTTGCCCAGGGTCGATGCATCGAGCAGGCCGACGCTGTCGCGCACTGCCTTGCACTCGCGGGCGACGGCAGCGTGGATGTCTTCGCCGTTGCGCGGGAAGTACCACGGCCGTTTCCACTGCCCGACGTCTTCGAACTCGGCGCCGTTTTTCAGGTGCCAGGCATGCAGCGCGGTGAAGCGTACCGGCTCGAACAGGTGACCACAGTGCCGACCCGCCACCGCACCGAAGGTAATCGGCGTGTAGTTGGGACGGAACATGGTGGTGCCCATTTCCGGGATGCTGATGCCCATGGAGCGGGCAGCAATGGCCAGGCCGTTGATGTTGCCGAGTTTGCCCTGGTCGGTACCGAAGCCCAGTGCGGTGTAACGCTTGACGTGTTCGACCGACTCGAAGCCTTCGCGGGTAGCCAGCTCGATGGCGGCAGCGGTAACGTCGTTCTGTTGATCGACAAACTGCTTCGGTGCCCGCGCGGTGGTTTTGTCGTGTGGCACCTGGAACAGCGCCAGGGTGGCCTCTTCATGACGCGCCAGCACCTTGGGAAGGGTGCCTTCTACCGCCTTGAAACCTGCCTCGGTGGCGGCGCGTACACCGCCTTCGAAGCCGTCTGCCAGGGTGTCAGCCAGCGCGAACACACC
This sequence comes from Pseudomonas sp. NUPR-001, assembly GCF_052147955.1. Classification (NCBI taxonomy): domain Bacteria; kingdom Pseudomonadati; phylum Pseudomonadota; class Gammaproteobacteria; order Pseudomonadales; family Pseudomonadaceae; genus Pseudomonas; species Pseudomonas sp. NUPR-001. Next base: position 371,035 of record NZ_CP197353.1, on the reverse strand, counting down.
GTTGATACCACCGACACACACACGTTTTTGCGGGGCATCGCCCGGCACAAAGCCGAGGATGTCTTCACGCCAGACGGGCTTGCCACCCAGATGAGAAGCCAGGTGCACCACCGGGCTGTAGCCGCCGGAGGACGCCACCAAGTCGCAGTCCAGCCATTCGCCGGGGCTGGTGATTTTATGCGCCTTGGCATCGATGGCCGCGACGCGGGCAGAGGTGACATGCTTGCTGCCACGGGTTTCGATCACCGCGCTGGAGGTGAGGATGCGCATGCCCTTGGCGCGCGCTTCTTCCACCAGCGAACCGCGCGGGTTATGCCGGGCATCGGCGATGGCGACGACTTTCAGGCCCGCGTCATGCCAGTCCAGCGCCACGCGGTAGGCGTGGTCGTTGTTGGTCGACAGCACCAGATTACGCCCCGGCGCTACACCATAGCGGCGCACATAGGTGGACACTGCACCGGCCAGCATGTTGCCCGGCACATCGTTGTTGCCATACACCAGCGGCCGCTCATGGGCGCCGGTGGCCAGCACCACACGCTTGGCACGCACCCGGTGCATGCGCTGGCGCACGCTGCCGATTGGGGCGCGGTCACCCAGGTGGTCGGTCAGGCGCTCATGGATGGTGAGGAAGTTGTGGTCGTGATAACCGTTGACCGTCGCCCGTGGCAACAGCGTGACTTCACGCATGCCCCTGAGTTCGGCCACCACCGCAGCGACCCATTCACCCGCCGGTTTGCCATCGAGGCTTTCGCGACTGTCGAGCAGGCTGCCACCAAACTCTTCCTGCTCATCGGCCAGGATCACCCGCGCACCGCTGCGACCTGCGGCCAGTGCTGCGGCGAGGCCAGCAGGCCCGGCGCCGACCACCAGCACATCGCAGTGCTGGTTCATGTAGTCGTAGCTGTCCGGGTCGTTGGCCAGCGGCGCACGTCCAAGGCCTGCGGCTTTACGGATGTACTTCTCGTAGGTCATCCAGAACGACTGCGGGTACATGAAGGTCTTGTAGTAGAAACCCGGCGGCATCAGCTTGCCGCCGACCTTGCCAAGAATCCCCATCATGTCGGTGTTCACGCTCGGCCAGCCATTGACGCTGGACGCTACCAGGCCGGCATACAACGCCTGCTGGGTGGCGCGCACGTTCGGCACCTGGGTGGCTTCGGTGGCGCCGATCTGCAGGATGGCGTTCGGCTCTTCAGAGCCTGCGGCGATGATCCCGCGAGGGCGCGAGTACTTGAAGCTGCGCCCGACAATATCGACGCCGTTGGCCAGCAACGCGGCGGCCAGGGTGTCGCCGGCATAGCCCTGGTAGGTCTGACCGTTGAAGGTGAAGTTCAAGACTTTGCTGCGATCGATACGACCGCCGCTGGACAGGCGATAGACCTGGCTCATACCTTTTCTCCCTGACCACTGACTGCCAACTGCGGGCTGGTGCTTTTACCGGTCACTTGTGGCTTGGCGCCGATTGGATAGGTTTCCAGGATTTCGTAAGTCACCGTGTCACGGGTGGCGTTGAAGTACTGGCGGCAACCGGCGGCGTGAATCCACAGCTCGTGGTGCAGGCCACGCGGGTTATCGCGGAAGAACATGTAAGTGCCCCACTCCTCGTCGGAGCAGGCGTTAGGGTCCAGCGGCCGCGGAATATGCGCCTGGCCTGCAGCGTGAAACTCCTCTTCGGAGCGCAGCTCGCCGCAGTGGGGACAGAAGATATGCAGCATCGGAATTTCTCCTGTTAATGGGCGACAGCGGCGGCGCCGTGTTCGTCGATCAGTGCACCGTTGTAGAAACGGTCGATGGAAAAGGGTTTGGCCAGCGGGTGCATTTCGCCCTTGGCCAGACTGGCGGCAAAGACGTTGCCCGAACCCGGCGTGGCCTTGAAGCCACCGGTGCCCCAGCCGCAGTTGAAGAACATGTTCTTCACCGGGGTCTTGGAGATGATCGGGCAAGCGTCCGGGGTGGTATCGACGATGCCGCCCCACTGGCGGTTCATGCGCACCCGGGAAAGAATCGGGAACATTTCAACGATGGCCTGCAGCGTGTGTTCGATCACCGGGTACGAACCGCGCTGACCGTAGCCGACCCAGCCGTCGATACCGGCGCCGATCACCAGGTCGCCCTTGTCCGACTGGCTGATATAGCCGTGTACGGCGTTGGACATGATCACGCTGTCGATAATCGGCTTGAGCGGTTCGGACACCAGCGCCTGCAGCGGGTGCGATTCGATTGGCAGGCGGAAACCGGCAAGCTTGGCCATGTGTCCGGAGTTACCGGCGGTGACCACACCAACGCGCTTGGCGCCGATGAAGCCTTTGTTGGTTTCGACGCCGATGACCACACCGTTTTCTTTGCGAAAGCCGATGACTTCGGTTTGCTGGATCAGGTCCACGCCCAGGGCGTCAGCGGCACGGGCATAGCCCCAGGCCACGGCATCGTGACGAGCAACACCGCCGCGCCGTTGCACGGTGGCGCCGAGGATCGGGTAGCGGGTGTTTTTCGAGCAATCCAGGTACGGAATCTCGTCGGCAACCTGCTGGGTATTGAGCAGTTCGCCGTCCACGCCATTGAGGCGGTTGGCACTGACACGTCGCTCGGAGTCGCGGATGTCCTGCAAGGTGTGGCACAGGTTGTAGACGCCACGCTGGGAGAACATCACGTTGTAGTTGATGTCTTGCGACAGGCCTTCCCAGAGCTTCATGGCGTGCTCATAGAGGTGCGCCGACTCGTCCCACAGGTAGTTGGAACGCACGATGGTGGTGTTGCGCGCGGTGTTGCCACCGCCCAGCCAGCCCTTTTCAACCACCGCCACATTGGTGATGCCGTGTTCTTTGGCCAGGTAGTAGGCGGTGGCCAGGCCATGCCCGCCGCCGCCAACGATGACCACGTCATAGACCTTTTTCGGGGTAGGCGTGCGCCACATGCGCTGCCAGTTTTCGTGATGGCTGAGCGAGTGCTTGAAAAGGCCGAAGCCCGAGTAACGTTGCATAGTCTTCACTCCTGAACCGCTCAGCGATAAACCGGGAAATCTGCACAGAGTGCCGACACGTTGTTCGCAACGTTGGCCTCGACATCGGCGTCACCGAGGTTGTCGAGGATGTCGCAGATCCAACCGGCCAGCGCCACACACTGGGCCACCTTGAAACCACGGCTGGTCACCGCCGGGGTACCGATACGCAAACCGGAGGTGACGAACGGCGACTGCGGGTCGTTCGGCACGGCGTTCTTGTTAACGGTGATATGCGCGCGGCCCAGGGCGGCATCGGCATCTTTGCCGGTCAGGCCCTGACGAATCAGGCTGACCAGGAACAGGTGGTTGTCAGTGCCGCCGGAAACCACATCGAAGCCGCGCTCGACAAATACCTTAGCCATCGCCTGGGCGTTGTCGATGACCTGCTGCTGATAAGTCTTGAAGCCCGGCTCCAGCGCCTCTTTGAAGCACACCGCTTTGGCAGCAATGACGTGCATCAGCGGGCCACCCTGGGCGCCGGGGAACACCGCAGCGTTGAGCTTCTTCTCGATCTCTTCGTTGCTGCGCGCCAGGATCAGGCCACCCCGTGGACCACGCAGGGTTTTGTGGGTGGTGGTGGTGACGACATCGGCGTACGGCAGCGGGTTCGGGTACAGGCCTGCGGCAACCAGGCCGGCAACGTGGGCCATGTCGACGAACAGGTAGGCACCGACTTTGTCAGCGATCTGCCGAAAGCGTGGGAAATCCAGGGTTTTCGAGTAGGCCGAGAAACCGGCGACGATCATCTTCGGCTTGTGCTCCAGCGCCAGGCGCTCGACTTCGTCGTAGTCGATCAGGCCGGTTGCAGTGTCGATGCCGTACTGCACAGCGTTGTACAGCTTGCCCGAAGACGACACTTTGGCGCCGTGGGTCAGGTGCCCACCGTGGGCCAGGCTCATGCCCAGGATGGTGTCGCCAGCTTGCAGCAGGGCCAGGTACACGGCGCTATTGGCTGACGAACCGGAATGCGGCTGAACGTTCGCGTAGTCGGCGCCGAACAGCTGTTTAGCGCGGTCGATCGCCAGTTGCTCGACTTTATCCACATGCTCGCAGCCGCCGTAGTAGCGCTTGCCCGGGTAGCCTTCGGCGTACTTGTTGGTCAGGCCGCTGCCTTGAGCCTGCATCACCCGGTTGCTGGTGTAGTTCTCCGAGGCGATCAGTTCGATGTGATCTTCCTGACGCTGTTCTTCGGCATTGATCGCCGCCAGCAGTGCATCGTCGTAACCCTGGATCTGGTCTTGCTTGCTGAACATCGCATCTCTCCCGGCAGCGGCATCGGTTCTTGTCGGGCAATCGCCCTTTTGCAGCGATGGTATGACCGACGCAGACCGCCCAGATGCCTACGCACGCCGTGCAGTGGCGCGTTTACGACATTCGTGGCGCGCAGATGAAGCCTGCCTATGTAGCGAGGAGAGGATGGTGCTGTGACAACCCAGCGCAAATTGAAACAAAAGTGCGGGATAGCCGCACAGTAAACGCTGCCTGGCAACGCTCGACAACTAGTAAAACTGTCAGTTGCCCCTGCCCCGGCTGAAACTTAATTTAACGTCTGCAGTTGCACGAAAACTTTCTGAAAAACCGATAGGCACTTGCCAGGACACTCACCATGGAAAACCTCGAAATTCAGGAACTAAGCGTTCAAGAGCAACTGAAAAACTTCAGAACGCCGGAAAAAGTTCAAATTCCTGGAAGCCTTCTGTATACACCAATGAGAAGTTATTACAAAACCCACGATTATAATTCCTTTGTCAGAATACGCATCATCGATCTGACAGTCCCTGGCGAAGCGACCATTAGTATTCAGGCGCTGAACACTTGGTACAGCGAAGTCGTCGACCGCGATAAAGCTATCGCCTGCGTAGATATGTTTGACATTATCCTGGAAAACGGCAAATACCAGTTTGTCTTGCATAAAATTATTGACGAAGACGGTGTACCAGTACGATTGGAAACCTGTGACCTTCCACCTCGCGATGCAGAGACTGGGATTAAGAATAAAATCGTGCGCCATACCCCCAGAAACACTAGAACTAATATTCTTGGAAAAATCGACGTCGTAACGTCAAGGACGCTCTACCACTTTGAAGATAGAACATCCAAACTTGTCGTAAAAACAAAAGACAATGATATATTTGAAGATGACGTTACCGGCGAGGAATTTGGAGAATTTCTAGTCCCCGGTGATTTCGTCGTTTATAAACTCAAAGCAAATATGAACTTTGTTAACGGACGCATAATGGAAGTTGAAGATCATATATACGAGGTGGTCTCGGGCATCCCTAACCTGAATCCCTAAGCGATCACACCTAGCAAAGGCGACTGCACACACACTTCCAACATTTGACTGAAGAAATATAGCAGGACGATCGCCATGAAAAAAACCACAAAAAATCAACCGACCCTGAACGAAGTACTTAGTCAAGATAAAATATCGAAAAAAGTTAAAGGCGTTGGAACCCTTCTGCATACGCCAATGGGCAGCTATTACAAAAATCATGATGCCGATCAAATTGTCATGCTGCGCTTCATCGACTTGACGCATCCTGACAAAGCAACTATCAGCATTTGCTTACCATTCGATTGGCATTCCGAAGACGTCGACCATGAGGAGGCCAAAGCCAACGCTGATAATTTTGACATCATAATAGAAAATGGCGAATACAACTTCGTCTCTGGTAAAACCATCCCTGTAAATGGTGTATCAACAGACTTACAAATCTCTGTTCTTCCGCCACTAGCCCCGACAGCCGGAACTAGCCATCCGGCCGCACTTTTTCTCTCAAAAAACAACAAGATCAAAATTCTTGGAGTCGACGACACTGTAAAATCAAGGACGCTTTACGAACTACCTGATGGAAGAGCGAAGTTTGTGATCGAAACAATCAACGCGGCCTTCATAGAGCGCGACTTCACAATGATTGGTGCTGTAAAACAATTAGTTCCAGGCGACTTCGTCGTTTTCGCAGACCAAGACCACGTACACCTTGTCAACTGGCGCACCATGCAAGTTGAAGAGGAGTTTGATATACAACTCACCCCTATCGTGATGAATGACAAACCTAAATGAACAGCCTTGCCGTCGTAGATACCGTCCTTCGCCGACGGCAGCACACTCCTATGGGCAAGCTGCGAGGCATGATTTAGAGTGCTGTTCTGCGTCGTTCACAGGACAGGGTCATGACAGATCAAAGCCAACAATTCGCCAGCGACAACTATTCCGGTATCTGCCCTGAAGCCTGGGCCGCGATGGAAAAAGCCAACCAGGGCCACGATCGCTCCTATGGCGATGACCAGTGGACCGCCCGTGCCGCCGAGTACTTTCGCAAGCTGTTCGAAACCGACTGCGAAGTGTTCTTCGCCTTCAACGGCACCGCCGCCAACTCCCTGGCGCTGTCGTCGTTGTGCCAGAGCTATCACAGCGTCATCTGCTCTGAAACCGCCCACGTCGAAACCGACGAGTGCGGTGCACCGGAGTTCTTCTCCAACGGTTCCAAATTGCTCACCGCGCGTACTGTGGCCGGTAAGCTGACCCCGGAATCGATCCGCGAAATCGCCCTCAAGCGCCAGGACATCCACTACCCCAAGCCGCGTGTGGTGACCATCACCCAGGCGACCGAAGTCGGTACCGTGTACCGTCCCGATGAGCTCAAGGCCATCAGCGCCACCTGCAAAGAGCTGGGCCTGAACCTGCACATGGACGGCGCCCGTTTCAGCAACGCCTGCGCCTCTCTGGGCTGCACACCAGCTGAACTGACCTGGAAGGCCGGGGTTGATGTGTTGTGCTTTGGCGGCACGAAAAACGGCATGGCCGTGGGTGAGGCGATTCTGTTCTTCAACCGCAAGCTGGCGGAAGATTTTGACTACCGCTGCAAACAGGCAGGCCAACTGGCCTCGAAGATGCGCTTTCTGTCGGCACCTTGGGTGGGCTTGCTGGAAGATGGCGCCTGGCTCAAGTACGGCGCCCATGCCAACCGCTGCGCGACGCTGCTCAGCGAGCTGGTCAGTGACGTGCCGGGGGTTGAACTGATGTTCCCGGTTGAGGCCAACGGCGTGTTTCTGCAGATGTCGGAACCGGCCCTGGAAACCTTGCGCAACAAGGGCTGGCGCTTTTACACCTTCATCGGTAGCGGGGGTGCGCGGTTTATGTGCTCGTGGGATACCGACGAAGCGCGGGTACGTGAATTGGCCGCCGATATACGCGCGGCCATGGGTGCCTGAATAACCGCCGGTAGGAGCGGGCTTGCCCCGCGATGCGATGTAACAGACACACCGCAATCGCGGGGCAAGCCCGCTCCTACGGGTTAAAGTCTGAAGCCGCCCATCTGCCGCGCCAGATCATCAGCCAGGCCACGCAAGGCCTGGCACTCTTCCCGGCACCCCTGCACTTCTGATGCAGTGGCCCGCGCCAGGTCGGAAATGCCTTGCACGGTGCGGTTGATTTCTTCCGTCACCGCCGACTGTTCCTCGGTCGCGGTGGCGACCTGATGGTTCATGTCGCTGATGTGCTCAACCTGATCGGTGATGGTGCCCAGCGATGCACCGGTCTGCTGGCTCGATTGCACGCCGGTGCCAGTGGCAACCTGCCCGGCCTGCATGGACGCCACCGCACTGCCCGCCCCCTGCTTGAGGCGCAGAATCATCTGCTGCACTTCATCGGTAGACACCTGGGTACGTCTGGCCAGTGTCCGCACTTCATCCGCCACCACGGCAAAACCACGGCCCATTTCCCCTGCACGCGCCGCTTCAATCGCGGCATTGAGCGCCAGCAGGTTGGTTTGCTCGGAAATGCTGCGAATCACCGCCAGCACTTCGTCAATCGAAGCCACTTCATTGGCCAATTCACCGACCGCATCGGCGGCCTGGCCAATTTCGCCCGACATGCTTTCAATGTGGGCGATCGAGCGGCGCACCACCTCACGGGCTTGCAGCGCTTCTGTGCGTGCGGTTTCCGAGGCTTGCGCGGCGTTACCGGCGTTCTGGGCAATGTCTTGCACGGTCAGGCCCATCTCATGCACGGCGGTGGCGACCATTTCGGTCATTTCCTGCTGGCGCCCTGAACGCTCGGCAGTGTTTTCCACCACCTGCGTCACTTGGGCCACCGAGCTGTGCAGGCGCTCACTGGTGCGCAGCACGTCAGCAATCAGGTCGCGCTGGCTGTCGAGAAAGCGGTTGAAGCCACGCGCCAGATCGCCCAGTTCGTCGGCGCGTGTTGCATCCAGACGTTGGGTGAGGTCGCCACCACCATTGCCAATCGCCATCAAGGCAGCCGTGACCCGGCGAATCGGCCGCACAATACCCCGCGCCAGCAACACCACCAGCAACAGCGACACCAGGGCCACGGCGGCACCGATCAGGCTGGTCCACCACAGCGCCTCGCGCACCGGGGCATAGATTTGCGCTTCCGGCACTTCAGCGACCAGGGTCCAGTTCATGTCGCGCAACGGCAGGCTCAAGGCTAGGTAACCCTCACCCTCACGCTCGAAGCGGCTGCTGTGCAAGCCGTCAGTGCGCGTCAACACCGCTTGGGCCGCGGATTCACCGATCTGCTCGGCGAGTTTTGTTTTGCCACTCAACTGCTGCTCCGGGTGCACCTGGATCAGGCCATCGTTACGCACCAGGAAAACCCGGCCGCGCTCACCGAAGCTGAAGTTGTGAATCAGGGTCGACAACTCGGTCATGCGCAAGCCAAGCCCGGCGATGCCCACCAACTTCCCGGCTTTCTCCACCCGGTAGTCGATAAACAGCGCCAGTTCCCCGGTACTGCCATCAATGTCGATGTTGAGCAGGCGCGGGTTGCCACTGTCGATAAAGCCGTAAAACCATTTGTCCTTGGGGTTGCTGCGACTCAGCGTGCGGTCCAGGCCTTTTTCGTTGTAGTAGTGGTCGGTTTGCGTCGCGGCGAACAGCGCGGTGAAGGCCTGGTTCTTCTGCCGCACCGCTTCGATGTACTCGATAAATTGCGGCGCTTGGGCAGGGTCTTCGCCTGCTGCCAGCCAGTCGCGCAGCAAGGTGTTGTTGGCAATGTCGGCGGCGGCGGTGAGCGGACGGCTCAACATCCGTTCGATATCGTTACGAATTGCCTCAATGCTGGCCGGCAATGCGGTCTCGACCAGGTAACGCTCGGTCAGGCGATTGACCACCACCGAGTAGATCCCGACCACGATTAAAATGCTCACCAACAGGGCTGCGCCCATGCTTGCGATCAATTGCCACTGAATGCTGCGCCGCCAGAACTGCATGTAGCTTCCCCTGAGTAAATAAGCCTTGAGCTGCAATAGCCAGGCCAATTGTATACAGGTGGAAATACAATAATTCCATTGACTCACGACAATGCCGCCCACTGCCGTAATGGCAGTGAGCAAGCAAAAGAATGCAGGATGCTATAGCGGGCCCTATCAGCTGTTGCCGATGGTCCGTGAAATGGCATCGACCGTGGCGCTGACTTGCTCTTGGTAACGGTCGAGGGCTTGTTGGTGTTGCTGTTGCAGTTCGACCTGCTGCGAGCACAGGTTCAGGGCTGCAAGTACCAGCAGCTTGTCACCAATCAGGGTCGGGTATTTGCGCTTGGTGTCGGCCAGCGACGCATTGAGCATCTGCACGGCCTGCGCCAGGGCCTGTTCCTGGCCTTCGGGAGCCTTGATCGAGTAGTCGTTGCCCAGAATCGACACGACATTGATCGGCTGTGCTGAAGTTCTCATGCGTTGACGGTACCGACGCTGGCGCGCTCAACCAGGGCCTGAATGCGTGCTGCGGTAGCGCCCTGCTTTTCTTCCTGTTCCATCAGCGCCAGCTGCAGGCTTTCGTTTTCATCTTTGGCCTGGGCCAGTTCTGCGCTGATCTGCTGATTGCGCTCGGCCAGTTCCTGATTCTTCTGTACCAGGTCGCTGACCAGTTGTTCCAATTGACTGAGGGAAGTTTCCAACATGATTGCCTTCTCGGGTTTTTCAGGGGGCGCACACGATAAAGAAAACTCCGCGTGCTCGCCAGGGATATCGGGTTAGACGCTTCGGCCTGGTGCAGATTGACCCACTGATAACCGTCCGGTTCCCGCTGAATGTGCCCGCTTGTCAGGAAAATCGAGCCTGACTTTTCGCGGGGCAAGCCCGCTCCTACCGTAGGAGCGGGCTTGCCCCGTGAAATCCTCTCACCTCAATACTCAATCCGTACATCGCCCTTGGGCACACTGCAGCACGACAAGATATAGCCTTCGGCAACGTCATCGTCGGTGATGCCGCCGTTGTGCTCCATCTCTACCTCACCGCCCAGCTTGAGCACTTTGCAGGTGCCGCAGATACCCATGCCGCAGGCCTTGGGGATCATCAGGCCCAGCTTGGCGGCTGCCGCATGCACGGTCTCGCCTGGGGCCACGCGAATGCTTTTGCCCGCAGCGGTAAATTCCACTTGATGCAGGTCGGCGTTATCGAGCTCTGGCGCCTCGGCCGCAAGCTCTGCCAGTTCAACCGCATCGGCCTTGACCTCAGCCGGGGTCGCCCCGAACGACTCTTCATGGTAGCGGCTCATGTCGTAGCCACTGCCTTCGAGCAGGCGTTTGACCGCATGCATGTAAGGCGTAGGGCCACAGCAGAAGATTTCCCGCTCCAGGTAGTCCGGGGCAATCAGTTCCATCAGTTTCTGGTTCAGGTAGCCACGGTAGCCGGCCCAAGGCTCACCCAGGCCGTGCTTCTCACAAATGATGTGCAAGCTGAAGTTTTCGATCCGCGACGCCATGTGCTCCAGCTCGCGGTGATAAATGATGTCTTTCGGTGAGCGGGCGCTGTGCACGAACACCATGTCGACATTGCCGTTGGTGTCGTAGAACCAGCGCGCCATGGACATCACCGGCGTGATGCCGACACCGCCACTGAGGTACAGCACTTTCGGGCTGGGAAAATCGATGGCATTGAACAACCCCACCGGCCCGTGCACCGCCAGCTCCTGGCCTTCGTGCAGGGTGTCGTGCAGCCAGTTGGAGACCTTGCCGCCGGGCACGCGCTTGATCGTCACCGAAAAGCTGTACGGCACCGAAGGCGAGCTGGAGATGGTGTACGAACGCATGATCGGCTGGCCGTCGATCTCCAGCTCCAGGGTCACGAACTGACCGGGCTTGAAGAAGAACATGATCGGTTGGTCGGCCATGAAACAGAAGGTGCGCACATCCCAGGTTTCCTGGATCACCTTGACGCAACGGACGATGTGACGGCCGTTGGCCCAGGTCTGGGTGCTGACCGGATTGAGGAAGTTGGACATGCTCGTCTCCACGGCCGACTGCGGCCTGATGATTGCGATTTTGCGCAAGCTCGGCGGCCGGCACATTCCTATCCGCGACATCGGCGTGCTTATCGCGACCAGCCCCCTGTGGCAAGGGCTGGCGCGTCGGAAACGGATCGGATCATGTCGTCCATGGACATGGATCGCCGCCGCTTCAATCGCACACTCCATCGCAAATAATCCTGCTGTACTTCAGCTTTGCGTCGCCATAACAACGATTAGCCACTTTCACCGGCCACACGCACTGGCCATGAGGACTTACACGATGGACGTCACCGCAACTCTGAGTCTGGGCGATCCACTGGAACCTGCACGCAAGGCGACTGCCGAGATGCTGCAGAGCCGCGAGCGTACCTTCTCGCTGCCACAGCCGTTTTACTGCGACGAACGCCTGTTCCAGATCGACATGGAAGAGATCTTCCAGAAGGAATGGCTGATCGCCGGGATGACCTGTGAAATTCCGGCCAAGGGCAATTTCCTCACCCTGCAGATCGGCAAGAACCCGATCCTCGTGGTGCGTGGCGCCGAAGGCCAGGTGCATGCCTTCCATAACGTCTGTCGTCATCGTGGTTCGCGCCTGTGCACCAGCGACAAAGGCAAAGTCGCCAAGCTGGTGTGCCATTACCACCAGTGGACCTACGAGCTCGATGGTCGCCTGCTGTTCGCCGGCACCGAAATGGGCGCCGATTTCGACATGAAGCAGTACGGGCTCAAGCCGGTGCAGGTGAAAACCGCAGGCGGCTATATCTTTATCAGCCTGGCCGAGAACCCACCGGCGATCGATGACTTCCTCTCCACCCTGGCCCATTACATGGAGCCCTACGACATGGAAAACACCAAGGTGGCGGTGCAAACCACCTTGATGGAAAAGGCCAACTGGAAGCTGGTGCTGGAAAACAACCGCGAGTGCTACCACTGCAGTGGTTCCCACCCGGAACTGTTGAAAACCCTGCTGGAGTGGGACGACGTGACCGACCCACGGGCTGACCAGGCGTTCAAAGACCACGTCGCGGCCTCGGCGGCGGCCTGGGACGCAGAAAAGATCCCCTACGCCCACGCCAGCTTCGGCCTGCGCAACCGCATCGTGCGCATGCCTTTGCTCAAAGGCACGGTGTCGATGACCCTGGATGGCAAGCAGGGCTGCCAGAAGCTCATGGGCCGGATCAAGAACCCCGACCTGGGCTCGATGCGCATCCTGCACCTGCCGCATTCGTGGAACCACTGCATGGGCGATCACATGATCGTCTTCACCGTGTGGCCGATCAGTGCCCAGGAAACCATGGTCACCACCAAGTGGCTGGTACACAAGGATGCCGTTGAAGGCGTGGACTACGACCCGCAGCGCATGCGCCAGGTGTGGGACGCCACCAACGACCAGGACCGGCGCCTGGCCGAAGAGAACCAGCGCGGCATCAACTCCACCGCGTACCAGCCGGGGCCGTATTCCAAGACCTACGAGTTTGGCGTGGTGAACTTCATCGACTGGTACAGCGAGCGCATGCTGAACAACCTGGGGGCAGCGCCTGCGCCATACCTCAAAGGCGTGGCTTCACAGTAGGAGCGGGCTTGCCCCGCGAAACAATGTAACTGACAAACCCAATCGCGGGGCAAGCCCGCTCCCACCTGGAATTGCAGACTCTGTGGGAGCGGGCTTGCCCCGCGATGCAATGTGACTGACAAACCACAATCGCGGGGCAAGCCCGCTCCCACCTGGAATTGCAAACTCTGTGGGAGCGGGCTTGCCCCGCGATGCGATGGGACTGGCAAACCACAATCGCAGGGCAATCACCTGGTTAAATATTGACCAACCCGCGCAATCCCCCGGCCCTGCTGGCCGCGTCCATACAGCAAACACTTTATCCACAGGACGGCCCACAGCTAATGTGGGCAAGTCACTGTTTTTCCGAGCAAAAATTATTGATCAATATTTGATCAATTCTCTGTAACCCTTTAAACACAAGGCTCACAGCGGAAGGCAAACACCTTATCCACAAAGACGCCAACAGACTTTGTGTGCAAAAGTCCTGACGGTGGAAAACCACTGTGGATAACGCCTCAGCATGCATAAAAACCGGGCGTCGAAGGGGATAAATGCACCAATTGAGCGTTTTTTGATCAAACCTGTGCAGCCCTTATTGCACGTGGCCTGCAGCCATAGGCGAACATATTATCCACAGAGCCGCCAACAGCGATTGTGGGCAATCTCAGCCCAGTCGTTCAGAGAAAAGCTCGAAAATTCCGTCACTTAGCCTGATCATTTTTTGACCATAACGCCGAAAGGCACGCAGTGCGTGCCTTGTAGCCATACACAAACACTTTATCCACAGATCGGCCAACAGAGTTTGTGAGCAACTGCTCAGCGCAGCACGCCCTCTTCTACCAACAGCTTGAGGATGGCTTCGGCGCCGGCTTGCGGGCTGACATCCTTGAGCACTTGTCCACCGCCGCCACTGGCCTTGGCGGTGGCGGCTTTCATGCGGTCAGCACCGCTTTTGGCCTTGATCACTTTCAACCGCTTGGGGCGCGGCTTGGCGGCTTGCAGCTCGGCGCTTGTGAATAACTCGTCTTCGACAACCTGCACCTGACGCGCAGCCAGTACCCCGCGCCGCGCCGGGCCAAACGCGCTCTGCCGCGGCTTGGGCGCGGCGTTATCCACCGTTGCCAGCAACGGCAAGCGCACCTTGAGGCGACGCCGCTGGCCACGCGGCAGCGCCTGCAGCACCTGGGCCACGCCGTTGTGGATAGATTCCACTTCGGCCAGGCCCACCACCAGCGGCCAACCCAAACGCTCAGCCAACAAGAACGGCAGCATGCCGGAACCTTCACCAGTTTCCGCCTGGCTTCCGGTGAGCACCAACTGGGCACCGGCGTCGCGTAGATAATCCCCAAGTACTCCCAGCGCATCGGCACCGTAAGGCTGTTCAAGCACATCCAGTTGTTCCAGGCCCATGCCCAGATAAGCGCGTAAGGCAGGCTCCTGGGGATCACCGGCGTGCAACACCTGCAAGTTATCCCCAGCCAGCTGAAGGCCCAGTTCCACCGCCCGCGCGTCCTGCTCGGCACGCCGGGTGCGGCCTGAGGTGGGATGGGCACCGATTGAAACCAGACTAATGACCTTGGTGTTCATAGTTGTCCCTGCCTTATGCCGCGTCGCGTTTGGCGTCGTTGCGGTAGTTTTCCACAGCCTCGATCAGCGCCTGCAGAATCGCACTGCTGTCACCGATCACCGACAAATCGGCGCGTTTGATCATGTCGCAGCCGGGGTCCATGTTGATCGCCACCACCTTGTCGCAGGCGCCAATGCCCTGCAGGTGCTGGATCGCCCCGGAGATACCCACAGCCACATACACCCGCGCCGTCACCCAGGTACCGGTAGCGCCAACCTGACGGTTGCGCGGCATGAAGCCGTCATCAACCGCCACCCGCGAAGCGCCTTCGGTGGCGCCGAGGGCCACGGTGGCACGGTGGAACAACGGCCAGTCCTTGACGCCATTGCCCCCGGAGACAATGAACTCGGCTTCGGCCATGGCAATCGCAGCCGGGTCCACTGCCACCGGGCCGAGGTCTTCGATGCGTGACAGGCTTCGCGCTGCCGCTGTGGATAACTGCTCAGGCAAGGCTTCGTGACGGGTTTCACTGACCGGCTCGGCGCATTCGGCGGCTGCCAGAATCAACCGTGGCAGGCCGCGAATCAGGTCTTGCTGGCCGGCACCGGCACGTCCGCTGCACTGCCCATCGTTGACCTGCCAGACCCTTGTCGCTGGCCGTTCATTGATCGCCGCCGCAAAGCGCCGGCCCAACTCGCCGCCACCGCTGCGGCTGTCGGGTAATAGCCAGTGACGCGGGTTGAACTGGTTATCCACAGCGCGTAAACCCTGCACCCACTGCTCCGGCGCATAACCGCTGAACTCATCGCCTTCGATGACCAGCAGGCGATCCACCCCGGCTGTGGAAAAGTTGCTTTCCTTGTGCTCGCCAAACACCACAGCCAACACCGCACCATCGCTGCCCGCCAGGCTATGCGCCAGGCCGAGCAGGTCGCGGTCATGGCTGCCCAGGCGGCCACCGACCATGTCCGGGACAACGGCGATGTAGAACGCGGGTTGCGCCACTTGATGCAGCGGCAGTTCCACCGCCTGCGCGGCGCTGCGCTTGTTGCTGGTGCCCTGCTGGGCCCCGCTACGGTCGATACGCTTGATGCCGTGGGGGCCGATGAAGCCAACGCCATGGGGATTCTTGCGAATGATGCCGTTGGGGCCCATCCAGCTGTGCTGTTGATTCTGTTGCATGGCGGCGTGCAGGGGATGCAGGCGGTTGCGGGCAATCCACTCGGCGCGTGGGTCACGGCGAATAATGTCGCTCATCAGTGCACCTCCGCAGGTTCACGCTTGCTTGGCGCGGTCTTATTCGCTAGCGTCTGCTCTTCAAGCAGGGCGTCGGCCACCAGTTCGGCCAAGTCTTTGATCAATGGACGCGGCTCAACCACACCTTCGAGCATTGCCGTGCACTGTGGACAACCCACCGCCACCAGCTCGGCGGCTGTCTCGCGGATGTCGTCCATGCGCATGTCGGGAATCCGCTGCTTGCCGGGAATGTCGGTAATCGGCGCGCCGCCGCCACCGCCGCAGCAGCGGGAGCGGAAGCCCGAACGTTGCATCTCCTTGACCTCGATGCCCAGGGCCCGTAGCACATCGCGCGGCGCCTCGTACTCGCCGTTGTAGCGGCCCAGGTAGCACGGGTCGTGATAGGTAACGCTGCCCCCTTTGTGCTGGCCCAGGCTCAAGGCACCCGCGGCAATCAGCTCGGCGATGTAGGTGCTGTGGTGCTGCACCCGGTACTCGCCACCGAAGGCGGCGTATTCGTTCTTCAGCACATGGAAGCTGTGCGGGTCGCAGGTGACGATACGTTTGAAGCTGTACTTGGCCATGCTCTGAATATTGCGCTTGGCCAGGTGCTGGAAAGTCGCCTCATCACCCAAGCGCCGCGCCACATCGCCACTGTCGCGCTCTTCCAGGCCGAGCACGGCAAAGTCCACCTGCGCGGCCTTGAGCACTTTGACGAAGGCCCTAAGGGTGCGTTGGTTGCGCATGTCGAAGGCACCGTCACCGACCCAGAACAGCACGTCGGTGGTTTGGCACTCGCTGAGCAGTTTCAGGTTCAGGTCTGCGGCCCAGTTCATCCGCCCGCCAGGGGCAAAGCCGCCCGGGTTGTCGGTGGCGATCAGGTTATCCAGCACCTCGGCGCCTTTGTTCGGCGTGGCGCCTTTTTCCAGGGTCAGGTGGCGGCGCATATCAACGATGGCATCGACGTGCTCGATCATCATCGGGCACTCTTCCACGCAAGCGCGGCAGGTGGTGCACGACCACAGGGTTTCGGCATCGACCAGGCCGTTGACGATCGGCTGGTGCGGGTTGCCGCCATGTTCGCCAATCGGCTTGCCCGGGTAAGGGCTGCCGGCAAACTTGGCATCAGTGCCGCCAGCCAGGCCAACGACCATGTCCTGAATCAGCTTTTTCGGATTGAGCGGTTGCCCGGCTGCGAATGCCGGGCAGGCGGCCTCGCACTTGCCGCACTGCACGCAGGCATCGAAGCCGAGCAGTTGGTTCCAGGTGAAGTCCTTGGGTTTCTCGACCCCCAGCAGCGCTTGCGGGTCTTCCAGGTCCAGCGGCTTGAGGCCGGTGGAACGGCCACCGCCGAAGCGTTCGGCGCGGCGGTGCCAGGCCAGGTGCAGCGCCCCGGCGAAGGCGTGCTTCATCGGCCCGCCCCAGGTCATGCCGAAGAACAGCTCGGACACGCCCCACAGCACACCAACGCCCAGCAGGGCCACCAGCAGCCAACCGCCAAAGCCTTCAGGCAGGATGCCGGCAACCGGCAAAGTGGCGATGAAGAAGGTACTGGCGAACACCAGCAAGCTTTTCGGCAGGCGCATCCACGGCCCTTTGGACAGGCGCGAAGGAGGATCGAGGCGGCGTTTGTAGACGAACACGGCACCGGCAAACATCAGCACGGTGGCGAACAGCAAGGCATAGGCCAGGATGCTGCTGTGCACGCCAAAACCGTGCACCACAATCGCCAAGACCGCCGCCAGAACAAAGCCACCGGCGGTAGCGACGTGGGTGTTGGCCATGTATTTGTCGCGGGCGACCACATGGTGCAGGTCAACCATATAACGTCGCGGCATCGCCAGCAGGCCGCCGAGCAGATCGACCTGAGAGGGCCGGCCTTGGCGCCACATCCGCACGCGCCGCAGCGCGCCGAGGACCGCCAGGCCCAGGGCGGCGAACAGCAGGATGGGGATCAGGGTATTCAACATGGGAAGCTCCCACACAATTTGGAGATACATCCACTGTGGGAGCGGGCTTGCCCCGCGATAGCGGTGTGTCAGCTGCTGCGCTATCGCGGGGCAAGCCCGCTCCTACCGAGAGGGATCAGAAGTCCTTGCACAGGCGCAGGGCGTCGTAGATCGCCGCATGGGTGTTGCGCTGAGCCACGCAGTCGCCGATGCGATACAGCAAGTAGCCTTCGCCCGCCTGACCAAGGATCGGCTGCGGCTGGATCGCGAACAGTGCCTCGACATCGATCTGGCCTTTGTTGCGCGAACCTTCCTTGAGCCCGTAGTACAGCGCTTCGTCTGGACGCACGCCGTTCTCGATCACCACCTGGTCAACCACCCGCTCCTCTTTGGCGCCGGTGTATTCGTTCTCCAGCACCGCCACCAGCTTGTCACCCTCGCGATAGACCTTCTCCAGCGCCAGGTCGCCGGTCATGATCACTTCCTTGGGGTACATGCTGCGGTAGTAGGTCGGGAATGAGGTGCCACCAATGGCCACGCCCGGTTTGATGTCGTCGGTAACGATCTCGACCTGGCTGCCTTTGTCGGCAATGAAGTCGGCCACCGACATGCCGGTGAACTCGCAAATGGTGTCGTACACCAGCACGTTCTTGCCCGGCGCCACCTTGCCGTCGAGCACATCCCAGCTGCTGACCACCAGGCCTTCGGCCGCGCCCCAGTGCTCGTTCTGCTCGAGGAACGGATGGCCACCCACCGCCAGTACGATCACATCCGGGCGCAGGTCTTTGATGGTGTCGATATCCGCGGCGGTACCCAGGCGCAGGTCTACCTTCAGGCGCGCCAGTTCCAGCTGATACCAGCGGGTGATACCGGCAATCTGGTCGCGCTGCGGAGCCTTGGCGGCGATGCTGATCTGACCGCCAATGGCGTCTTTCTTCTCGAACAGGGTGACGTCGTGGCCACGCTCGGCCGAAACCCGCGCCGCTTCCATCCCGGCAGGGCCTGCACCGACCACCACCACTTTGCGCTTGGGCCCGGTGGATTTTTCGATGATGTGCGGCACGCCCATGTATTCACGAGACGTCGCCGCGTTCTGGATGCACAGCACATCCAGGCCCTGGTACTGGCGGTCGATGCAGTAGTTGGCCCCGACGCACTGCTTGATCTGATCGACCTGGCCCATTTTGATCTTGGCGATCAGGTGCGGGTCGGCGATATGTGCGCGGGTCATGCCGACCATATCGACATAGCCACCTTCCAGAATACGCGTGGCCTGGTTCGGGTCTTTGATGTTCTGCGCGTGCAGCACCGGAACCTTCACCACTTCCTTGATACCGGCGGCCAGGTGCAGGAACGGCTCCGGTGGATAACTCATGTTGGGGATAACGTTGGCCAGGGTGTTGTGGGTATCGCACCCCGAACCGATCACCCCGAAGAAATCGAGCATGCCGGTGGCGTCGTAATACTTGGCGATCTCCTTCATGTCCTCATGGCTGAGGCCATCGGGGTGGAACTCGTCGCCGCAGATGCGCATGCCGACGCAAAAGTCCGGGCCCACTTCGGCACGCACGGCCTTGAGCACTTCCAGGCCGAACTTCATCCGCCCCTCGAAAGTACCGCCCCATTCATCGGTGCGTTTGTTGACCCGTGGGCTCCAGAACTGGTCGATCATGTGCTGGTGCACCGCCGACAGCTCCACACCGTCCAGACCGCCTTCTTTGGCGCGGCGCGCGGCTTGCGCATAGTTGCCGATCACCCGCCAGATCTCCTCCGGCTCGATGGTTTTGCAGGTGGCGCGGTGGACCGGTTCACGAATCCCCGAAGGTGACATCAGGGTTGGCCAGTTGAAGCCGTCCCAGCGTGAACGACGCCCCATGTGGGTAATCTGGATCATGATCTTGGCGCCGTGCTTGTGCATGGCGTCGGCAAGGTTCTGAAAGTGCGGGATGATCCGGTCCGTGGACAGGTTCACCGACGCCCACCACTCCTGCGGGCTGTCGATCGCCACCACTGAAGAACCGCCGCAGATGGCCAGGCCCAGACCACCCTTGGCCTTCTCTTCGTAATACTTCACATAGCGGTCGGTGGTCATGCCGCCGTCGGTGGCGTACACCTCGGCGTGGGCGGTGCTGAGCACGCGGTTGCGGATGGTCAGTTTGCCGATCTGGATCGGCTGGAACATTGCTTCGAACGCCATGGCGAGATCCTCGACTTACAGCGGCTTGACGATGAACAGGCCGTCGTCGTGGCCTTCTTCCGAACCGCCGTACACCTGCTCGGCGACCGTGCGAATCGCGCTGCCACGCGCGGCGAGGATCTGGTCCATGGCCCCGGCGAACCAGCCGGTGAACATGTAATCGACCTTGCGCCCGACCTTGCCGTACACGTAGACGAACGCCGAGTGTTCCAGCTTGACGCTGGCGGTGCCTTTCTCCAGGTCGATGTCCTGGATCTTGAACAGGCCCCAACCGCGTTGCGACAAGCGCTTCATGTAGTGCTCAAACACCGCCACACCTTCCAGACCGTGGCATTCAGCCTCTTTCTCGCACCAGTGCCAGGCCGACTTGTAACCCGCCTTGTAGAGGATTTCGGCATAGGCATCGGCGCCCAGCACTTCCTCGATGCCGATATGGTTGTTGACGAAGAAATGCCGCGGCACATACAGCATCGGCAGGGCGTCGGAGGTCCAGACACCGGTCTCGCTGTCGACTTCGATTGGCAATTGCGGGGCGATCTTGGCCATGGAAACTCAACTCCATAAAAATTTGATTGATGGCCCCGGCGTTGCTGGCCGGGGCTGGACAGGCGTGGAGAGCGGCGTTATTCGCCCCAGACACTCTTGAGCACGTTGACCCAGTTCTCGCCCATGATCTTGCGCACCACGCGTTCGCTATGCCCGCGCCGCAGCAGGGTTTCGGTGAGGTTGGGGAACTCGCCCACGGTGCGGATGCCCAGCGGGTTGATGATCTTGCCGAAGCTGGTCAGGCGCCGGGCGTAGCCCTTGTCGTGGGTCAGGTACTCGAAAAAGTCCTGACCGTGACCCTGGGTGAAGTCGGTGCCGATGCCGATCGCATCTTCACCAACGATGTTCATGGTGTATTCGATCGCTTCGGCGTAGTCGTCGATGGTCGAGTCGATGCCTTTGGCCAGGAACGGCGCAAACATGGTCACGCCGACAAAGCCGCCGTGCTCGGCAATGAACTTCAGTTCTGCATCAGACTTGTTGCGCGGGTGCTCTTTAAGCCCGGAGGGCAGGCAGTGGGAGTAGCACACCGGTTTTTTCGATTCGAGGATCACTTCTTCAGAGGTTTTCGAACCGACATGCGAGAGGTCGCACATGATCCCCACGCGGTTCATCTCGGCAACGATTTCGCGACCGAAGCCCGACAGGCCGCCGTCACGCTCGTAGCAACCGGTGCCCACCAGGTTCTGGGTGTTGTAGCACATCTGCACGATACCGACGCCAAGCTGCTTGAACACCTCGACATAGCCGATCTGGTCTTCAAACGCGTGGGCATTCTGAAAGCCGAAGAGGATGCCGGTTTTGCCCAGTTCCTTGGCCTTGCGGATGTCGGCGGTGGTACGCACCGGCATCACCAGGTCAGCGTTTTCACGGATCAGCTTCTGGCTGGCGGCAATGTTGTTGACCGTGGCCTGAAAGCCCTCCCAGACCGACACCGTGCAGTTGGCAGCGGTCAGGCCACCCTTGCGCATGTCCTCGAACAGCTCGCGGTTCCATTTGGCAATGATCAGCCCGTCGATAACGATGCTGTCGGCGTGTAACTCGGCTGGGCTCATCAGGCTGTCCCCTTTTTTGATGTTACCTGCGCCGAATCGTCTGTCGGCGCTTTGGGGCCAGCATATGCCTAGGGGCCAGGTCGCCCAGATGCAAAAACGACAGGGGAATTGCCGAAAGCGTCAAAGCGCGACAAAGGGTCGGCGTAAGTTTCATTCGGAAGCGCCGGAGCTTGCAGCTACCCTGTTCTTTGCCGTGGCGCTGAGCGAGAATCGGCGCCGCTGTTCCCACCGGTTTAGGAGAATGTCGCAGATGAGATCAATGGTTGGCTTGACCCTGCTGTTACTGGCATTCGGTGCCGTTGCCGAAGAAGAGGAAAGCACGCCGTGCGATAACGTCGAAACCGACCAGCAAACCTACGAATGCGCGAAGTACAGCCGCCAGACCGCCGAGCGCGAACTGGATGCCGCCTTCAACGACCAGCTTGAGCGTATCAAAGAGCAATACAACGGCCAGACCGCGCAAATTGACGACCTGAGCAGGCGACTGCGCGACGCCCAAGCCCTCTGGAAACAACTGCGCGATGCCGACTGCAAGGTCGAAACTTTTGCCGAAAAGCCCGGCAGCAAGGCCTTCGAGACAGCACAGAACACCTGCCTGGCACAGCGCAGCGATGATCGCTCGGAGTACCTGCAGTCACTGGGGCTGCAATAAGGCCACGCCACAGCGTCTGCACCAATGGAAAAGCGTGCTGCTGAACACGCCCATCGGTTTTCTCCACAGTGCGTTTCAAGCCACCCATCTTCGGGTCGGCTGTAAAACTCACATGAAGGAAACAGACAAATGGGCACTAGCATTACTCAAGCAGACATGGACAAAGCGATCGCCGCACTGAAAAAAGAAGGCGAAGATCGCGTAATCATGGTCGCTGAAACGGTGTGCATCTTCGCCGCCGATGTCCCTGCCGGTATTGCCGAGGACGTGCTGCAAGGCATGCGCCTGATGAGCATCTCGGCGAACAAAAAGTTCAACAAGGAAACCCAGCAGCGCGAATGGTACAACTTCTACAATGAAGGCCTGGCCAAGTTCGGCTGGACCCTCACCGGTGCCGCCCACGTTGAAGAAGCCATCGATAAAGAAGACTTCACCCCGGCAACCCTGACCGCACATCTGGTCACCGTCAGCCTGGGCCACAAGCATCGCCTGTCGGGCTGCGTTAATCGCGCCCTGCAAATTTCCATCCAGAAGCCAAAAGCGCGCGAACTGATGGAACAGAGCAGCCTGGGCGTTACCGGCAAATCGAGCACCATCCAGGTTGCTGCCTGTGAGATGTCGCCACAAGGCCTGCCGATCATGCACATGACCAGCGTACAGTTGAGCTACGACAAAACCGAGAAGGCTGAAGGCTCGATGGGCCGCAAGATCGATAAGTCCAACACCAAGGTCTACCGTGCGTCGCAGCAAGGTACCTTCAGTGTTCGTCATTTCGACGCCCTGCGTAAGCCTGTACTGGACAAACTGGTCGGCCAGGCACTCAACTTCCTCGACATGAACGAGTAATAACATAGCCAGGCGTCAGTTGACTGGCGCCTGGCCTTAAGCTCTGCAACGGAAGGCGGCAAGACCATGACCAACCAAACTTCTACACACACAACACAAGATTTGCCCTCTACGCAGCTTTTCTCTTCGCCTCTGTCGATGCTGAAAAATACCGTCATGCCCAGCATTACGGCAGAGCATATTTTTCAATGCCTGCGTTTGGCGCAGCTTCAAGCCAATACTCAATACTCCAGGGAAAAGCATGCCAAACAGTGGTTTTCCAGCGTCCTGGAGACCTTGGAGGCGCTTGGCTTCAAGCTGTTTGAACATACCCGACGGCACATCCCCTATACCCCTACGCAAGCGGTACTGAAAGATGTCTTTGACGGTTGGTTGCCAGCACCACAAGCCAAGAACTTGCGCTTCAAGGCAGTGGCACAGGAAGTCATCAATTCACTGCATGCCGAGCACGAAGCGCAGTACCGGCATTACAGCACCTCTACGCACCTGAACGTCACCCTCGACTCGGACGACGGCGAAACCTTTGTGGCGATTCTGTTCCATGTGCTGTGCACCCAAGATCCAAACGCCCCGAAGACACAACTGATACTGGAACTTGACCACCTGGGAGCCGAGTTCAGTGCTGCTGCATTTGCCACCCATAGCGACCATATAGATGCCCGGATCAAAGTATTGGCCAATCTCGATCAGTTCCTGGCCTGACTCAAGAGACACGCATCATCTGCCGCTCCTCCCTCGGGCACTTGCCAAAGTGGCGCTTGTAACGCCGGGTGAAATACGACGGCAGCTCGAAGCCACAGGCCAGGCTGACCTGTGTGACGCTCATGTCCGTCTGGGCCAACAATTGCCGGGCTTTCTCCAGGCGCAAAACCAAGTAGAAATTGCTCGGCGTATCGTCCAGGTACAGGCGGAACAGGCGCTCCAGTTGCCGGCGGGTAACCATCACCTTCGACGCCAGCTCCAGGGTGCTCAGCGGCATCTCGGTGCACTGTTCCATTTCACCGATGACCTGCACCAGTTTGCGGTTGCTGATGCCGTAGCGTGAGGCAATCTGCATGCGCTGGTGATCCCGGCGCTCGCGTATTCGGCCCAGCACGAACTGCTCCGAGACCTTTACCGCCAGCTCACTGCCGTGCGCCTGGGCGATCAGGTCGAGCATCAGGTCGATCGAAGCCGTACCACCGGCGCAGGTGATGCGGCGCCGGTCGATTTCAAACAACTCCTGAATCACCTCAAGGCGGGGATAGCGCTCTTTGAAGGCTTCCAGCGCCTCCCAGTGCAGCGTGGCCCGATGGCCATCGAGCAAGCCCGCCTCGGCCAGCACCATCGCCCCGGTATCGATCCCGCCGAGTATCACCCCGTCGTGATCGAGGCGACGCAACGCCTGCTGCAACCGCGGGCCAAAACACGCCAGCGGCTCAAAGCCAGCGACCACCAACAACAGGCTGGCGCCCTGGCTGTCTGCCAGCGCGCCATCGGCATTGACCGACATGCCATTGCTAGCCTGCACCGGGCCGCCATCCAGGCTCAGCACACGCCAGCGATACAGCTCGCCACTGAAGCGGTTGGCCACCCGCAGCGGCTCGACTGCCGAAATGAAACCCATGGCAGAGAACCCCGGCAAGAGCAAAAACTGGATGGATTGCGGCATCGGCTGCACCCTCTTTGGCTGGTCGCCTGTGTGCTAGTTATGGTCGCCTCCGTGCGCATTTAAAGCGTGATTCCAGCGTAGCGTGTATTCACGGTCCGCAGAGACCGGCCTATAACAATACGCCCTGCCGTTGGAGAGCCATCATGCACAGCTTGATCCGCCGCAGTCTGCTATCCCTTGCCCTTAGCGCGTCCCTCACCTCCCCGCTGTTCGCTGCAGAACCTGCTGTTTGCCAGAAAGTACGCCTTGGCGTGGTCAACTGGACCGATGTGATCGCCACCAGTGCCATGACGCAAGTGCTACTCGACGGCCTGGGCTACACCACCAAGCAAACCAGTGCCTCGCAGCAAATCATCTTCGCCGGCATTCGCGACCAGCGCCTGGACATGTTCCTTGGCTACTGGAACCCGATCATGACCCAGACCATCACCCCGTTTATCGATGCCAAACAGGTCAAGGTTCTTGATCAACCGAGCCTGGACGACGCCCGGGCGACCCTCGCCGTGCCCAAGTACCTGGCCGACAAAGGCCTGAAAACCTTCGCCGACATCGCCAAATTCGAAAAAGAGCTGGGTGGCAAGATCTACGGTATCGAGCCGGGTTCCGGCGCCAATACCCAGATCAAAGCGATGATCAGCAAGAACCAGTTCGGTCTGGGCAAGTTCCAGCTGGTCGAATCCAGTGAAGCCGGGATGCTCGCTGCCGTGGATCGTGCGGTGCGGCGCAAACAGGCCGTGGTGTTCTTCGGCTGGGCGCCCCACCCAATGAACGTCAATATCGACATGGCCTACCTCAGTGGCAGCGAAGACGCCCTGGGCCCGGACGAAGGCCGCGCCACCGTGTGGACCGTCACCGCCCCCGACTATGCCGAACGCTGCCCGAACGCCAGCCGTCTGCTGAGCAACCTGAAGTTCAGCGCCGAAGACGAGAGCCGCATGATGCAGCCGCTGCTCGAACACAAAGATGCCCTGCAATCGGCCCGCCAGTGGCTGATCGATCATCCCGAAGACAAGGCGCGCTGGTTAGAAGGGGTGACCACCTTTGACGGCAAGCCTGCTGCCGAAAACCTCAAGCTGACTGCCAACTGACAGACCGCATCGCGGGGCAAGCCCGCTCCCACCGGGACCATTTAGCCCCACCGGTGGGAGCGGGCTTGCCCCGCGAAGGCCCCAACACGCCCAAAGGAAACCGCACATGAACCACGACGTCATCATCACCTGCGCCTTGACCGGCGCTGGCGACACCGCCAGCAAGAGCCACCTGGTCCCGGTCACCCCGAAACAAATCGCCGACGCAGCCGTGGAAGCGGCAAAAGCCGGCGCCACCGTGGTCCACTGCCATGTCCGCGACCCGCAAACCGGGCGTTTCAGCCGCGATGTAGCGCTGTACCGGGAAGTGATGGAGCGTATCCGCGAATCCGACGTGGACATCATCGTCAACCTCACCGCCGGGATGGGCGGCGACCTGGAAATCGGCCCCGGCGAAACGCCGCTGGAATTCGGCGCCGGTACCGACCTGATCGGCCCGCTGGAGCGTTTGGCCCACGTTGAAGCCCTGCTGCCGGAAATCTGCACCCTGGACTGCGGCACGCTCAATTTCGGCGATGGCAACAGCATCTATGTGTCGACCCCGGCGCAACTGCGGGCAGGCGCCCGGCGCATCACCGAGCTGGGAGTCAAAGCCGAACTGGAAATCTTCGACACCGGTCACCTGTGGTTCGCCAAACAGATGATCAAAGAAGGCCTGCTCGACGATCCCCTATTCCAGCTGTGCCTGGGCATTCCCTGGGGCGCGCCAGCCGACACCGCCACCATGAAAGCCATGGTCGACAACCTGCCAGCAGGTGTCACCTGGGCCGGTTTCGGCATTGGCCGCATGCAGATGCCCATGGCTGCACAAGCCGTGCTGCTCGGTGGCAACGTGCGCGTCGGCCTGGAAGACAACCTGTACCTGGACAAGGGCGTACTGGCCAGCAACGGCCAGTTGGTGGAACGCGCCAGCGAAATCCTCAGCCGCCTTGGCGCACGGGTGCTGACCCCGGCCGAAGGCCGCGCAAAAATGAACCTGACCCGTCGCTGAGCACTGGAGAACACCATGACCTTTATCACCGAGATCAAGACGTTCGCCGCGCTGGGCAGTGGCGTAATCGGCAGTGGCTGGGTGGCACGTGCTCTGGCGCACGGCCTGGATGTGGTGGCCTGGGACCCGGCACCCGGCGCTGAAGAAGCATTGCGCAAACGCATCGCCAACGCCTGGCCAGCCTTGGAAAAACAGGGCCTGGCACCTGGCGCCGCGCAGAACCGGCTACGCTTTGTCAGCAGCATCGAAGCCTGTGTTGGCGATGCCGATTTCATCCAGGAGAGCGCCCCAGAGCGCCTCGACCTCAAGCTCGACCTGCACCGCAAAATCAGCGCCGCCGCCAAACCCGATGCGCTGATCGCTTCCAGCACCTCCGGCCTGCTCCCCAGCGAGTTCTATGAGTCGGCGACCCACCCTGAACGCTGCGTGGTCGGTCACCCATTCAACCCGGTGTACCTGCTGCCGCTGGTGGAAATCGTCGGCAGCAACAAAACCTCAGCGCACGCCATCGAGGCAGCAAAAACGGTGTACAGCGCCTTGGGCATGCGGCCGCTGCATGTCCGCAAGGAAGTCCCCGGCTTTATCGCCGACCGCCTGCTCGAAGCGTTGTGGCGCGAAGCGCTGCATCTGGTCAACGACGGCGTGGCAAGCACCGGTGAAATCGACGATGCCATTCGCTTCGGTGCGGGTTTGCGCTGGTCGTTCATGGGCACCTTCCTGACCTATACCCTGGCCGGGGGCAATGCCGGCATGCGCCACTTCATGGCTCAGTTCGGCCCCGCGCTGCAGTTGCCCTGGACCTACCTGCCAGCGCCGGAATTGACCGACGGCTTGATCGACGCCGTGGTCGAAGGCACCCGTGAGCAGTTGGGCGACCGTAGCATCAGCGCGCTGGAGCGCTATCGTGATGATTGCCTGTTGGCCGTGCTGGATGCGGTGAAAACCACCAAAGCCAAACATGGCATGACGTTCAGCGACTGAATGGAGCCCCGCAATGCCTGCACTGACCACCTATCAAACCCCAGTCCAAGAGGACTGGGTCGACTACAACGGGCATCTGCGCGATGCCTTCTACCTGCTGATTTTCAGCTACGCCACCGATGCCTTCATGGACCGCATCGGCCTGGACAGCGACAACCGCAGTGCCAGTGGCAATTCGCTGTTCACCCTGGAGTGTCACCTGAACTACCTGCATGAGGTAAAGCTTGGTACGCAGGTCTGGGTGCAGACGCAGGTCATCGGTTTTGATCGCAAACGCCTGCACCTGTACCACAGCCTGCACCGTGAAGGTTTTGATGAAGCGTTGGCGGCCAGTGAGCAGATGCTGCTGCATGTGGACCTGGCCGGGCCGCGCTCGGCACCGTTCACGCCTGAGGTTGCGGCGCGCTTGCAGAGAGTTGTTGATGAGCAGGGTGATTTGCCAGCGCCTGAGTTTGTTGGGCGGGTGATCGGGTTGCCGCGCTGATCGCGGGGCAAGCCCGCTCCTACTGGCGTATTTACCCGAAAACGACCTGTTCTTAGGTAAAGCAGCCATTGCGACATTCAGGCCTTGCCGCCCTGCCCCAGTGCCCACAGAATCGACTGCGATCACACCTGCAAACAAGGACAACAGCCATGATGCATGCGGATTTGATTGATCAAGACGACCTGCTGGGCCAATTGCGCGCCCTGGGTTTCGAGATGCCAGCCGACGCCAGCGCCGAACAAGCCTGCGAATACGCGGTGCGGGGGTTGAGCGAGCCACGGGCCAAGGCCCTGAAAGGCATGGTCGAGCAGATGTATACCGGCAATGCGACCATTTTGCCTGCTGTGCGCCAGGCCATCGAACAGCAGTTGCTGCCGGCATTGGCGCAGTTTAAGAATCGTTAAAAGCATCGCGGGGCAAGCCCGCTCCTACGGTAGGAGCGGGCTTGCCCCGCGATCCGCTATCTACAGCCTCACACTGGCAAACGTCGACTCATTGCGCGCCTGGCTCAACGCCGACATCGGCCCCGCCAGCGGCGACAGCACCATGGCCTGTGGAATCGGCATCATCGCCACCTGTTGTGCAGTGTTCGAACCCACACGCTCATCACGCGGTGGAATGCCGAAGTACTCGCGGTAGCACTTGGAGAAGTGCGGGGTGGATACGAAGCCGCACACCGAGGCCACTTCAATGATCGACATCGGCGTTTGCTTGAGCAGTTGCCGGGCTCGAATCAGGCGCAGTTTCAGGTAATAGCGCGACGGTGAGCAGTGCAGGTACTTCTGGAACAACCGCTCAAGCTGGCGACGAGACACCGACACATACACCGCCAGTTCATCCAGGTCGATCGGCTCCTCCAGGTTGGCCTCCATCAGCGCAACGATTTCCTGCAACTTCGGCTGGTTGGTCCCGAGCATATGCTTGAGCGGCACACGCTGGTGATCCTGCTCGTTGCGAATGCGCTCATAGACAAACATCTCGGAAATCGCTGCAGACAGCTCCCGGCCATGATCGCGGCTGATCAGGTGCAGCATCATGTCCAGCGGTGCGGTACCGCCGGAACTGGTAAAGCGGTTACGGTCGAGGGTGAATAACCGGGTACTCATGCTCACCCGCGGGAAGGCTTCCTGCATCGCTGCCAGGCATTCCCAATGCACGCTGCAATCGAAGCCGTCAAGCAAACCGGCGCAAGCCAGCGCCCAACTGCCGGTGCACACCGCACCCAAACGCCGCGACTGACGCGCCTGGCTCTGCAGCCAGGTGACGTGCTCGCGGGTCACAGTGCGTTGAATGCCGATACCGCCGCAAACAATCACCGTGTCCATCGGCGGTGCCTTGTGCATCGCCGCATCGGGGGTGATCTGCAAGCCGTCGCTGGCCCACACCTGCCCGCCATCCACACTCAAGGTACTCCAGCGATACAGCTCTCTGCCGGACAGCTGGTTGGCCATGCGCAGCGGCTCTACAGCTGAGGCCAGGGAGATGAGGGTGAAG
The DNA here is from genome assembly GCF_052147955.1 of Pseudomonas sp. NUPR-001. NCBI lineage: Bacteria > Pseudomonadati > Pseudomonadota > Gammaproteobacteria > Pseudomonadales > Pseudomonadaceae > Pseudomonas > Pseudomonas sp. NUPR-001. Next base: position 341,489 of record NZ_CP197353.1, on the reverse strand, counting down.
TTATCCAGCAACAGAAAGCCGATGGATTGGGGTGTGCGGTTTTGGGTTGGGGTCCCGGAGTTGTACGACGTCATCGCGGTATCTCCTCACACAATGCAGGGTGCGCCTCAGGCAGGCACGGGCTTTTTTTCTCACGGCCCCGATTCGTATGCAGGGGCTTTGCCAATCACAACGCAAATGCCATGCCGGAAATTGAATGGGTATTCAATAAAACCCAAAAACGACGTCGCGCTGCGTCTATATGGCAATTGCTACAGCGTAGTGCCTTTAGCGAAAACCAGCGTGCTAGCGCCACTGCATCGGTGAGCTGAGCAATTCGGTAGCACTTGTGGGAAGGATGCCCAGAAGCGACATAAACAAGTGTCACCCCAGGCGCCATTTCCCGGGGTAACAGCTGTTTAACGATGTAGGATCTGACCGCGCGCTAAAAGGTGGCACGCGTGCGCATTAACGGCGCAACGTGCGCTCAACACTCGATGGCGTTGACCGCCAGGCCGCCGCGCGAGGTCTCTTTGTACTTGTCGTGCATGTCAGCCCCGGTGTCACGCATGGTGCGAATCACCCGGTCGAGCGAGATGAAGTGCTCGCCGTCGCCACGCAGTGCCATCTGTGCAGCGTTGATCGCCTTCACCGCCGCAATGGCGTTGCGTTCAATGCACGGCACCTGAACCAACCCGCCAACCGGGTCGCAGGTGAGGCCGAGGTTATGTTCAAGACCGATCTCGGCAGCGTTTTCCAGCTGTGCCGGCGTGGCGCCCAGCACTTCGGCCAGGCCTGCGGCAGCCATCGCACAGGCTGAACCCACCTCGCCTTGGCATCCAACCTCTGCCCCCGAGATCGACGCATTCTTCTTGCACAGAATGCCCACCGCCGCCGCGCCGAGAAAGAAGTCGACCACACAGGCTTCACTGACTTCGTCGCTAAAGCGCATGTAGTAATGCAGCACAGCAGGAATGATCCCGGCCGCGCCATTGGTAGGTGCAGTAACCATGCGCCCGCCTGCGGCGTTCTCTTCATTGACCGCCAGCGCATACAGGTTGACCCACTCCATCGCACTCAGTGTCGAGCCGATCACATTGGGTTTGTTCAGCTCCTGCAGGCTGCGGTAGAGCTTCGCTGCCCGACGCTTCACATTCAGCCCGCCAGGCAGAATACCTTCGTATTTAAGGCCGTTTTCGACACAGGCCTGCATGGCCTGCCAGAGCTTGAGCAAGCCGGCACGAATCTCCGCTTCGCTGCGCCAGACCTTCTCGTTTTCCAGCATCAGTTGCGACACGCGCATGTCGTTTTCCCGGCACAACGCCAACAGCTCCACCGCGCTGTTGAAATCGTACGGCAGCACGGTGTTGTCAGCGTCTAGCACACCGCTTGCAGCCTGGGCGGCATCGACCACAAAGCCGCCGCCGACCGAATAGTAGGTATCGCGGTGCAGCTCGCCTGCCGCACTCTCGGCGATCAGGGTCATGGCATTGGGGTGATAGGGCAGGTTCTCGTCGAGCAGACGCATATCGCGCGCCCAGACAAACCCGACAGCCAGTCGGCCATCGAGCAGCAACGTGTCTGTTTCGCGCAGGGCGGCAATGCGCGGGGCGATATTCGCGGGGTCGATTGCGTCGGGCCATTCGCCCATCAGGCCCATGATCACCGCATTGTCGCTACCGTGGCCGATGCCAGTGGCCGAGAGCGAGCCGTACAAGCGCACTTCAATGCGCCGGACCTGCTCAAGCTCCCCGCGCTCACGCAGCCCCTGGACGAACAATGCCGCCGCTCGCATGGGCCCGACGGTATGTGAGCTGGATGGACCGACGCCGATCTTGAACAGGTCGAACACGCTGATGGCCATGCCACCTACCTCCTGATTGAGCAGCCACCCGCCCGCCAAGCCAAGGGCGTTGCAACTGCTACGCTAAATAGGCGGCAATCCGCCGAATTCGCGCATCATCAGGCTTTTAACCGGACGTTTGACGTCTGCAACCGACGCGCTCTTGCCCAGCAACGCCGCCAGCTGTCACGCGCATTCCTGCGCCGTTTTTTTGCGGTGCAGAGCCAGCAAAACTGTGTTTACAGGGCAATAAAAACCTGTAAACGACCTCACCGACACTGGATGCGACCCTGTCTGTACTGGATACGACGCACCCTGTAGGCGTTTGATTTTCGCTGTTAGATGATCGGTATCGACTCGATTGCACGGCACCCGTCCCGCTATCGCCAGATAGCCCGGCCCGACCGACTGCAAACCATAAAGCACGGCGGTCCCGTGGGACATCCGAGAAAAAACATCAGGAGTCCATCGTATGAAAGCTTCACCGTCGCTCTTGCTCGCAGCGCTACTGAGCATGCCGCTGCTGGCCCAGGCCGCCGAACCCGAGCAGTGTCATACCGTCAACTTCTCCGATGTCGGCTGGACCGACATCACCGTCACCACGGCCATGACCAGCGTTGTCTTGCAGTCGCTGGGCTACAAAACCAAGACCACCATGATTTCTGTGCCGATGACCTACAAGTCGCTGGCCGACGGCAAGAACATGGACGTGTTCCTCGGCAACTGGATGCCGACCATGGAAAACGACATCAAGCAGTACCGCGATGCCGGCACGGTGGAAACCGTACGGGCCAACCTTGAGAACGCCAAGTACACCCTGGCGGTGCCCCAGGCCCTGTATGACAAAGGCCTGAAAACCTTTGCCGACATTCCCAAGTTCAAGAAAGAGCTGGACGGCAAGATCTACGGTATCGAACCCGGCAACGACGGTAACCGCACCATCCAGAGCATGATCGACAAGAACGCCTTCGGCCTCAAAGACGCTGGCTTCAAGGTGGTCGAGTCCAGCGAAGCGGGCATGCTTTCGCAGGTTGAACGGGCGCAGCGCCGCGACACCGCAGTGGTGTTCCTCGGTTGGGAACCGCACCCGATGAACACCCGCTTCAAGATGAAATACCTGGACGGCGGCGATGACTTCTTCGGCCCCGAATATGGCAAGGCCACGGTACTCACCAACACCCGCAAGGGCTACGTTCAGGAATGCAGCAACGTGGGGCAGCTGCTGAAAAACCTGTCGTTCACCCTGGACATGGAAAGCACCCTGATGGGCAACGTTCTGGACGACAAGATGAAGCCCGATGCAGCCGCCAAAGCCTGGCTGAAAAAGAACCCTCAGGTACTCGATACCTGGCTGGCCGGAGTCACCACCGTTGATGGCAAACCAGGCCTGGAGGCGGCCAAAGCCAAACTCACGCAGTAAGCACCACCTGCGGCGGGTTCGCCCGCCGCAGGCTGTCTTCAATCTTTTGCAGGTGGACGCTCGCTATCATGCTGATCGATGAAAAAATACCACTGGGCCAGTACATCGCAGGTTTCGTTGAATGGCTGACGCAACATGGCGCCAACTATTTCGATGCCTTCGCTGAAGCACTGGAATTGATGATTCACGGCGTGACCGGGGCGCTGACCTGGTTCAACCCTTTCGTCCTGATTGGCCTGATTGCAGTCGTCGCGCACCTGATCCAGCGTAAATGGGCGCTCACCGCATTTTGCGTGCTGTCATTCCTGCTGATCCTCAACCTGGGTTACTGGCAAGAAACCATGGAAACCCTGGCCCAGGTGCTGTTCGCGACGATGGTCTGTGTGGCCATTGGCGTGCCGCTGGGCATCCTCGCTGCGCACAAACCGATGTTCTACACGGCCATGCGCCCGGTCCTCGACCTGATGCAGACGGTGCCTACCTTCGTTTACCTGATCCCGACCCTGACCCTGTTTGGCCTGGGCGTGGTCCCCGGGCTGATCTCGACGGTGGTGTTCGCCATCGCCGCACCGATCCGCCTGACCTACCTGGGCATCTGTGATGTACCCCAGGAACTACTCGACGCCGGCAAGGCCTTTGGTTGCTCACGCCGCCAATTGCTGTCGCGCATCGAACTGCCGCATGCCATGCCCAGCATCGCCGCCGGTGTGACCCAGTGCATCATGCTGTCGCTGTCGATGGTGGTGATTGCCGCCCTGGTGGGCGCCGATGGCTTGGGTAAACCTGTGGTCAACGCCCTGAACACCGCCGACATCGCCCTGGGCTTCGAAGCCGGTCTGGCGATCGTACTGTTGGCGATCATGCTCGACCGTATCTGCAAACAACCTGACGTACCGGTGAGGAGTGAAGCATGAGCATTATTCGCTTCGAAGATGTAGACGTTATCTTCTCCAACCGACCGCGTGAGGCCCTCAGCCTGCTAGACCAAGGCCTTTCGCGGGAGCAGATCCTGAAGAAAACCGGGCTGGTCGTCGGCGTGGAAAAGGCCAACCTGGACATCAACAAAGGCGAGATCTGCGTGCTGATGGGCCTGTCCGGCTCGGGCAAGTCGAGTTTGCTGCGTTGCATCAACGGCCTCAATACCGTCAGCCGTGGCAAGTTGTTCGTCGAGCACGAAGGCTCGCACATCGACATCGCCCACTGCACCCCGGCAGAGCTGAAAATGATGCGCACCAAACGCATCGCCATGGTGTTCCAGAAATTCGCCCTGATGCCCTGGCTGACGGTGCGCGAAAACATCAGCTTCGGCCTGGAAATGCAGGGGCGCCCGGAGAAAGAGCGGCGCAAGCTGGTGGACGAGAAACTCGAACTGGTTGGCCTGACGCAGTGGCGCAACAAAAAGCCCGACGAGCTCTCAGGCGGTATGCAGCAACGCGTTGGCCTGGCCCGCGCGCTGGCCATGGACGCCGATATTCTGCTGATGGACGAACCCTTCTCTGCCCTCGACCCGCTGATTCGCCAAGGCCTGCAGGACGAGCTGCTGGAGCTGCAACGCAAACTGAGCAAAACCATCGTCTTCGTCAGCCATGACCTGGACGAAGCGCTGAAGCTGGGTAGCCGCATCGCCATCATGAAAGACGGCAAGATCATCCAGTACAGCAAGCCCGAAGAGATCGTGCTGAACCCGGCCGACGAATATGTGCGCACCTTTGTCGCCCACACCAACCCGCTCAACGTCCTGTGTGGCCGCAGCCTGATGCGCACCCTGGACAAGTGCAAGCGTATCAATGGCTCGGTGTGCATCGATCCGGGCGGCGACTCCTGGCTGGACCTGGCCGAAGGCAACACCATCAAAGGCGCGCGCCAGGGGGCCAATGGCATGGACCTGCAGAACTGGGCGCCGGGTGAAGCGGTAGAGGGGCTGGGGCGTAAGCCGACGCTGGTCAGTGCCAGTATTGGCATGCGTGAGGCACTGCAGATCCGTTATCAGACCGGCAATAAGCTGGTGTTGCAGGAAGGGAATTCAGTGGTGGGGATTCTCGGTGACAGCGAGTTGTATCACGCGTTGCTCGGCAAGAATCTGGGCTGAAGCTATCGCGGGGCAAGCCCGCTCCCACCACTGTGGGAGCGGGCTTGCCCCGCGATAGAGGACCGTCAGCGAACGACGATCCCCTGCTTGGCCATGAACGCCTTGGCTTCCGGCACGGTGTACTCACCGAAGTGGAAGATACTCGCTGCCAGCACCGCACTGGCATGACCTTCAAGAATGCCGTCGGCCAGGTGCTGCAGGTTACCCACACCACCCGAGGCAATCACCGGAATACCCAGGGCATCGCTGATGGCCCGGGTAACACCCAGGTCAAAGCCATTTTTCATGCCGTCCTGATCCATGCTGGTCAGCAGGATTTCACCGGCACCCAGGCCTTCCATCTTCTTGGCCCACTCCACCGCGTCCAGGCCGGTCGGCTTGCGGCCACCGTGGGTGAAGATTTCCCAGCGCGGGGCTTCGCCGGGTGCTGAGACTTTCTTGGCATCGATGGCCACCACGATGCACTGCGAACCGAAGTGCGCAGCAGCCTCGCCGACGAACTCCGGGTTGAACACCGCAGCCGTGTTGATCGACACCTTGTCGGCACCGGCATTGAGCAGGTTGCGGATGTCCTGCACGGTACGCACGCCGCCACCTACGGTCAGCGGAATGAACACCTGGCTGGCCATACGCTCGACGGTATGCAGGGTGGTGTCACGGCCATCGACGCTGGCGGTGATGTCGAGGAAGGTGATTTCGTCGGCGCCCTGTTCATCGTAGCGCCGGGCGATTTCAACCGGATCGCCGGCATCGCGGATGTTCTCGAACTTGACGCCCTTGACCACGCGGCCGTTGTCGACGTCCAGGCAAGGGATGATGCGTTTGGCCAGGGCCATGGCGTTCTCCTCAGCCTTTGTAGCTGTCGCAGAAGGCTTGCGCCTCGGCGACATCCAGGGTGCCTTCGTAGATTGCCCGGCCGGTGATCGCACCGATGATGCCTGGCGCCTTGGCGTCGAGCAGGGCCTTGATGTCACCCAGGTTGTGGATACCGCCGGAAGCGATAACCGGGATCTTGGTGGCAGCGGCCAGGGCAGCGGTGAACGGTACGTTGCAGCCCTGCATCATGCCGTCTTTGGCGATGTCGGTGTAAACGATGGCCGAAACGCCATCGGCTTCGAAACGCTTGGCCAGGTCAATCACCTGCACCGAGCTGACTTCCGCCCAGCCGTCGGTGGCAACAAAGCCGTCTTTAGCGTCGAGGCCGACAATCACTTTGCCAGGGAAAGCACGGCACGCCTCGGCAACGAACTCAGGCTCTTTAACCGCCTTGGTGCCGATGATCACGTAGCTGACGCCAGCCTTGACGTAGTGTTCGATGGTTTCCAGCGAACGGATGCCGCCACCGATCTGGATCGGCAGGGTCGGGTAGCGCTTGGCAATGGCGGTAACCACTTCGCCGTTGACCGGCTGACCTTCAAAGGCACCGTTCAGATCGACCAGATGCAGACGACGGCAGCCGCCCTCGACCCATTTGGCAGCCATGCTCACCGGGTCATCGGAAAATACTGTGGAATCTTCCATGCGGCCTTGGCGCAGACGTACGCAGGCACCGTCTTTAAGATCGATAGCGGGAATAATCAGCATCTGGAAAACCTGTTCAATTCGGTAAACAGCGATGCCCGGGAAGTCAGTTCTTCTCGAGCGCCCACAGGTCGCTTTCGATGCTCTCGAACCTCTCTTTGAGGTGCGTCTGCACGTCGAAAATCGCCCTGTTGTAGTAATGCGGAGCAATCTCTTTGCTGAACAGCTCCAGCACCTCGGCCACCTCGAACGACCCCAACTGCAACTCGAAACGGTCTTCGAGAAAGCGCTTGAGGACATCCAACGCCTCGCGCTCCTGTTCCGGCGCGAGGGTGATGATCGGGGCTTTGGTCCTGGATTTGCTCATTACCAGCGGCCGTCCCAAGCGGCGAAGTTCTGCAACAGCTGCAGGCCATGGGTATGGCTCTTCTCCGGGTGGAACTGCACGGCAAAACGCGAGCCTTCAGCCAGCGCAGCGGCGAAATCGACGCCATAGTGACCACGGCCCACCACCTGCACGGCCTTGGCCGCGGTGATGTAGTAGCTGTGCACGAAATAGAAACGCGCCAGATCAGGGATGTTGTGCCACAGCGGGTGGTCGATGGACTGGGCCACTTCGTTCCAGCCCATGTGCGGCACCTTCAGGTGCTCGCCGTCTTCGTGCAGGTCTTTGCCGAAGAACTTCACCTGGCCCGGGAACATACCGATGCAATCGACACCGTCGTTCTCTTCGCTGTGATCGAGCAGGGCCTGCATGCCTACGCAAATGCCCAGGAACGGACGGTCCTGGCTGACTTCACGCACCAGGCTGTCGAAGCCCAGGCGGCGAATCTCGGCCATGCAGTCGCGAATCGCGCCCACGCCCGGAAACACCACACGGTCGGCCTCGCGGATCACCGCAGCGTCGCTGGTGATCAGCACCTTGCCGGCGCCAACGTGCTCCAGCGCCTTGGCCACCGAGTGCAGGTTGCCCATGCCATAGTCGATAACGGCAACTGTCTGCATTACAGGCAACCCTTGGTCGACGGCATCTGCCCGGCCATACGCTCGTCCAGCTCGATGGCCATGCGCAGCGCACGGCCGAAGGCCTTGAACACCGTTTCGATCTGGTGGTGGGTGTTATGCCCACGCAGGTTGTCGATGTGCAGGGTGACGTTGGCGTGGTTGACGAAGCCCTGGAAGAATTCCTGGAACAGATCGACATCGAAGCCGCCGACCGACGCGCGGGTGTACGGCACGTGCATCTGTAGGCCTGGACGGCCCGAGAAGTCGATGACCACACGCGACAAGGCTTCGTCCAGCGGCACATAGGCATGGCCGTAGCGGCGGATACCCTTCTTGTCGCCAATTGCCTGGTTAAAGGCCTGGCCCAGGGTAATACCGACGTCTTCGACGGTATGGTGATCGTCGATATGCAGGTCGCCCTTGCACTCGATGTCGAGATCAATCAGCCCATGTCGGGCGATTTGGTCGAGCATGTGTTCAAGGAAAGGCACGCCGATATCAAATCGGGCCTTGCCGCTGCCATCCAGGTTGATCGAGGCCTTGATCTGGGTCTCCAGAGTATTGCGCTCGACGGAAGCCTTACGTTCGACCATCACCAGCTCCGCAAAATCATTGGGCGAAAAAGGCGATCATTATAGGCCCAGAAGCGCGCGGCATGAAACGAAGATGACATGTGGCAGGGGAATTTCTCCCGGTAGGAGCGGGCTTGCCCCGCGATGCGGACTGCCTGTCACACCGCAATCGCGGGGCAAGCCCGCTCCTACCAGAAGGCGTCAGTTGAACAGGACTGCGGTTTTCTGCAGGGTCACCCAGATACCCCAGGCCAGCGGAATCCCCACCGCCAGCCAGGCAGCGATCACCAGCGGCAGGCTGCCGGGCGCCGCATGCCATTCCAGCACCCGCGCATTGCCATTGCCCTGGTCATGGCCCAAGGCCTGCTCCGCCGCCAGTTGCGCGTCGGTCATGAAGTATTTGTCGGCCACCGGGCGTACCAGCATGTTGCAGACAAACCCCAGCACCAGCAAACCGGCAAGGATGTACAGGGTAATGTCGTAAACCGCCGCACGTTCCACGCCCAGGGCCAACTGATATTCGCGCAGGTAGGTAATCAGCACCGGCCCAAGCACACCGGCAGCCGCCCAGGCCGTCAGCAAGCGGCCATGAATGGCGCCAACCATCTGCGTGCCGAACAGGTCCGCCAGATAAGCCGGCACCGTGGCGAAACCACCGCCATACATCGACAGAATGATGCAGAACGCCGCCACGAACAGGGCGATATTGCCCAGATGGCCCATGTTCGGGATCAGCGCATACAGCGCCACACCCAGGGCGAAGAAGGCGAAGTAGGTGTTCTTGCGGCCGATATAGTCCGAGAACGACGCCCAGAAAAACCGTCCGCCAATGTTGAACAGGCTCAACAGCCCGGTAAACCCGGCAGCAATCGCGGCGATCTGGGTCAACTGCACGGTGCTCAGTTCACTGAAACTCAGGTCATTGCCCAGCAACTTGCCGGCAAAGACCTCCTGCAGCAGTGGCGAAGCCATGCCGAGAATACCGATGCCGGCCGAGACGTTCAGGCACAGTACCAGCCAGATCAGGGCAAACTGCGGGGTTTTCCACGCCACGCTGACATGCACGTGGCGGTGGGTGATCATTGCATTGCTGGCCTTCTTCAAGGGTGCCGTCCAGCCTTCGGGCTTCCAGCCGGTAGGCGGCACGCGGTAGGCCAAGGCGCCGCCGATCATGAACACGAAGTAGATGCCGGCCATCACCACAAAGCTTTGCCAGACCCCCACACTTTCCGGGCTGGCAAAGTGATTCATCAGTGCTGCGGCCAACGGTGCGCCAACCATCGCACCGCCGCCAAAGCCCATGATGGCCATACCGGTAGCCATGCCGCGCTTGTCCGGGAACCATTTGATCAAGGTCGACACCGGGGAGATGTAGCCCAGGCCCAGGCCGATACCGCCAATAACCCCCGAGCCCAGCCACATCAGCCAAAGTTGGTGGCTATAGATGCCATACGCCGACATCAGCAGACCACCGCACCAGCACAGCGCCGAAACCACCCCGGCCTTGCGCGGACCGGCATGCTCCAGCCAGCCGCCCCAGACAGCCGCGGAGCAACCGAGGAATACAAAGAACAGTGTGTAGATCCAGCTCAACATCGAAATCTGCCAGTCGCACTCGGCACTGAACAGACGAGCGAAAAAGCTCATGTCTGGCGCACAGGCAACCGGCGCGGTAATACCGATGGCTTGCGACAACGGCAACCAGAACACCGAAAAGCCATAGGCCATGCCAATGCACAGGTGAATCGCCAAGGCCGCCGGCGGCACTAACCAGCGATTGAAGCCGGGCGCGGCAATAATCCGCTCCTTGGACAGGAAGCCAGGGCCGCCAGTGAGCGCGCCTGCCGTGATACTGCTGTTCATTATTGTATTTCCCCCAAGAGATGGTCAGCTCACGGCTCACGACCTTGGCCTGCAGGCAACTGATCGTTTTTGGCGCAATTGCCCTAGAAAATGCGACATTTCGCCACATAAGGGCCGGTGAGCGGGCGCAAGAGTAGCATTAGCCCCTCTGTTTGAAAGCAAACTGATATCGTCTTTTACCCGACACCTGAGGCTTATGAGCAAGGAACTGCCGTGTCCTTGGCTGTCGAATCCCTAACCCGCGCTGCGGGAAGACTCCGCAATTGGCCGCACCTGTCGCCAGCAGCAACCTGCACGGCGCTATACTCTGCGGCTAAATTTTGAATCGAACTACAAGGACTCGCCCATGAAAGCGTTCGGCAAAATCCTCGGGCTAGCGCTTCTCGGGTTGTTGCTGATCATTGTGGCTTTAGGCTTTGCCCTGACCCACCTCTTCGATCCCAACGACTACAAAGACGAGATTCGCCAGCTTGCACGCGACAAAGCCCACGTCGAGCTGACGCTCAATGGCGATATTGGCTGGAGCCTTTTCCCCTGGTTGGGGCTGGAGCTGCATGAAGCCAGCATCGCCACCCTGAACAACCCGAAAGTACCGTTTGCCGACCTGCAGATGCTTGGTCTGTCGGTGCGCGTACTGCCGCTGCTGCGCCGCGAAGTGCAGATGAGCGATGTGCGCGTCGAAGGCCTGAACCTGACCTTGAGCCGTGACGAACAGGGCCATGGCAATTGGGAAGACATCGGCAAACCGTTGCCAACCGCCACTGCAGCGACCACCGACGGCACGGCTCCAGCGCCCACTGCTGATAGCAGCGCCAAGGCCGAGAGCAAGAGCGACGCCAACGAGCGCCCGGTCAAGCTGGACATCGACAGCCTGACCGTGAACAACGCCCGGGTGCAGTACAGCGATGCCCGCAGCGGCCAGACCTTTGGCGCCGAGAGCATCCAGCTGAGCACTGGCGCGGTGCATGAAGGGGTGAACATCCCGCTGAAAATGACGGCGTTTGTCAGCATGGGCCAGCCGGTACTCAAGGCCCGCACCGAACTGGTCGGTGAGCTGCGCTTCGACCGTCGCCTCAAGCGCTATCAGTTCGAAGACATGAAACTCAGCGGTGAGGCTTCTGGTGAACCTCTGCAAGGCAAAACCCTGACCTTCGCCGCCCAGGGCCAACTGCTGGCCGACCTGGCCGCCAACGTTGCCGAATGGAACGGTCTGAAACTGTCCGCCAACCAACTGCGCGCGCTGGGCGAGCTGAACCTGCGCGAGCTGGATAAAACCCCGCAACTGAGCGGTGGCCTGTCCATCGCCCAGGTCAACCTGCGCACCTTCCTCGACAGCATCGGCGTGACCCTGCCTGCCACCGCAGACGCCACCGCGCTAAGCAAGTTCGAAATGGTCAGCCGCCTGCAAGGCACCCCGAACAGCCTGGCCCTCGAAGACCTGGCGGTAAAACTCGACGACAGCGCCTTCAGCGGTCGCCTGGCCGTCGAAGACTTCGCCAAACAGGCCCTGCGTATCCAGCTCAAAGCCGACAAGTTCGACGCCGATCGTTACCTGCCGGCCAAGAGCGAAGCGGCGGCCAGCGCCACTGCGGCGCGTCAGGCCGAGGTCAAGAGCAAGGAACAAAGCGCCCTGGCCAGTGCCGGTAACACGCCACTGCCCGATGCCCCAACCCAGGAAGCCTGGAGCAACGACAAGCTGCTGCCGGTCGATCGCCTGCGCCAGCTCGACCTGCAGGCTGACCTGAGCTTCGGCTTGCTGACCCTGGAAAAACTGCCGATCGACAACGCCCACCTGAAAACCCAGGGCCAAGGTGGTTTGATCACCTTGGAAGCGCTGCGTGGCGGCCTCTACGACGGCAGCTTCGAAACCAAGGGCACCCTCGACGTTCGCCCGGCGGTACCGCAGATCGGCCTGAACACCAAGGTCATCCGGGTACCAGTCGAGCATTTCATCAAGAGCCAGACCGAAACCCCTCCGGTCAAAGGCCTGCTGACCTTGAACAGCGACCTGACCGCCACCGGCAACAGCCAGAAAGCGCTGGTCGAGACCCTCAACGGCAACGCCAGCTTTGTCATCAACGACGGCATCCTGGTCAATGCCAACCTCGAACAGCAGCTGTGCCAGGCCATCGCCACCCTCAATCGTAAAGACCTGAGCGGCGAACCACGCGGCAAAGACACCCCGTTCCAGGAGCTCAAAGGCAGCCTGGTGCTGCGCAATGGCGTGGCCAGCAACCCCGACCTCAAGGCGCGTATTCCGGGCCTGAGCGTCAACGGCCATGGCGATCTCGACCTGCGCGTGCTGGGCATGGACTACCGCGTCGGCGTGATCGTCGAAGGCGACAAGCGCGACATGCCTGACCCTGCCTGCCAGGTGGGCCAGCGTTATGTCGGCCTCGAACTGCCATTGCGCTGCCGTGGCCCGCTGGAGCTGGGCGCCAAAGCCTGCCGCCTGGACAAAGACGGCCTGGGCAAAGTCGCCGCCAAGCTGGCCGGTGACAAAGTCAGCGAGAAACTCAGTGACAAGATCGACGAGAAGCTAGGTGACAAGGTGAGCCCGGAAGTCAAAGACGCGCTCAAGGGGCTGTTCAAGAAATGAGCCCCGAGCAGTTCTCCAGCGCGGTGCTGGAATGGTACGACCGTAACGGCCGGCATGACCTGCCCTGGCAACAGGGCATCACCCCGTATCGGGTGTGGGTCTCGGAAATCATGCTGCAGCAGACGCAGGTGAGCACCGTGCTCAACTACTTCAGCCGCTTCATGGAGGCTTTGCCGACCGTGCAGGCCCTGGCCGCAGCGCCGGAAGACGAAGTGCTGCACCTGTGGACCGGCCTGGGTTACTACACCCGAGCGCGTAACCTGCAAAAGACCGCGAAAATCGTCGTTGAACACTACGGCGGCGAATTCCCGCGCGATGTCGAGAAGCTGACCGATCTGCCCGGTATCGGCCTGTCGACTGCCGGGGCGATTGCCAGTATCAGCATGGGTCTGCGCGCGCCGATCCTCGACGGCAACGTCAAACGCGTGCTGGCGCGCTACACCGCGCAGGAAGGCTACCCCGGCGAGCCGAAGGTGGCCAAGGTGCTGTGGGCCAACGCCGAGCGTTACACGCCGCACCAACGCGTCAACCACTACACCCAGGCGATGATGGACCTCGGCGCGACCCTGTGCACCCGCAGCAAACCCAGCTGCCTGCTGTGCCCGCTGCAGATCGGCTGCGAAGCGCACATGCTCGGCCAGGAAATCCGCTACCCGATACCCAAGCCACGCAAGGAGCTGCCACAGCGGCGTACCGTGATGCCGCTGCTGGCCAACCGCGAAGGTGCCATTCTGCTGTACCGCCGCCCTTCCACGGGGCTGTGGGGCGGCTTGTGGAGCCTGCCGGAGCTCGACAACCTGGACCAGCTCGACGACCTTGCCGAACAGCACGGCCTGAGCCTGGATTCCAGCCAGGCCCTCGACGGCCTGACCCACACCTTCAGCCATTTCCAGCTGGCGATCGAGCCATGGTTGGTCCGGGTCGATGACACCCGGGCACACGTGGCCGAGCCCGACTGGCTCTGGTATAACCTCGCCACCCCGCCGCGCCTGGGCCTTGCCGCCCCGGTCAAAAAGTTGCTCAAACGCGCGGCCGACGTATTGCTTACAGGAGAGCCGCGATGACCCGCACCGTAATGTGCCGCAAGTACAAAGAAGAACTGCCAGGCCTGGACCGTCCACCGTACCCGGGTGCCAAAGGTCAGGACATCTTCGAGCACATCTCGCAGAAGGCCTGGGCCGACTGGCAGAAAGAGCAAACCATGCTGATCAACGAGAAGCGCCTGAACATGATGAACGCCGAGGACCGCAAATTCCTCCAGGGCGAGATGGACAAGTTCTTCTCCGGCCAGGAATTCGAAAAGGCCGAAGGCTACGTTCCGCCTAGCGAATAACCCCCGAAAAACGTAAGCGACGGAATTAATTTAAAAAATTTTCAAAAAAAGTTTGACGTAACCCTGAAAAAGTCTTTTAATGCGCCCCGTTGCCCAGATAGCTCAGTCGGTAGAGCAGGGGATTGAAAATCCCCGTGTCGGCGGTTCGATTCCGTCTCTGGGCACCACTAATACCGAAACCCCTGAATCGCGAGATTCAGGGGTTTTTTGTTTGTGCCGGAAAAAACCAGAGCCGTTGACCGCCGTCAGTACGCTACTGGCACAACGCCGTAAGCTGCCTGATGGATATTCGAAAAACCAACAGGCCCCCAATGACCGAAGAATCTACCGCCCTGCCTCTGCCTGCGCCGACTTCAGACACATCGTCCAACGCCAGCCTGCCTCACACCCCTGCGTCCGCCAGCCCTCGCCCACGGCGAGCACGGACCACGCGTAAAGCCGCTGACGGTGAAATCAGCAGCATCAGCCAGAAACCGGCCGCCCTCAAGGTTGCCACCGCGCCACGCGGCTCCAATGAAGACAGCACCAACGCCAAGCTGCCGGCCAGCTACCCCTATCGCACGCGCATGCGTCGCGCCGAATATGAAAAGGCCAAGCACGAACTGCAGATCGAACTGCTCAAGGTGCAAAGCTGGGCCAAGGAAACCGGCCAACGCATCGTCGTGCTGTTCGAAGGCCGTGACGCGGCCGGCAAAGGCGGCACCATCAAACGCTTCATGGAGCACCTGAACCCGCGCGGCGCACGCATCGTCGCCCTGGAGAAGCCTTCCGAGCAGGAAAAGGGCCAGTGGTACTTCCAGCGCTACATCCAGCACCTGCCCACTGCCGGTGAAATGGTGTTCTTCGACCGCTCCTGGTACAACCGCGCTGGCGTAGAGCGAGTGATGGATTTCTGCTCACCGCTGCAGTACCTGGAATTCATGCGTCAGGCACCGGATCTTGAGCGCATGCTCTGCAACAGCGGCATCCTGCTGTTCAAATACTGGTTCTCGGTGAACCGCGAAGAACAACTGCGCCGCTTCATCTCGCGCCGCGATGACCCGCTCAAACACTGGAAGCTGTCGCCGATCGACATCAAGTCGCTGGACAAGTGGGATGAGTACACCGCGGCCAAGGAAGCCATGTTCTTCCACACCGACACCGCCGATGCACCCTGGACGGTGATCAAGTCCGACGACAAGAAGCGCGCGCGGATCAACTGCATCCGTCACTTCCTGCATTCGCTGGACTACCCCGGCAAGGACCTTGGCGTGGCCCACCAGCCCGATCCGCTGCTGGTTGAGCGCGCGGCACGGGTGCAGGCCGAAGAAGACCGTGGCGAGCTCCTGCAGCCTGCCTGAGCGAGGCCGTCGGCGGCGCTTGGGTTTCTGTGCCAACTAGGCTTCAATAGGCAAAATTTTTTGACTCAGGGTTCACCGATGGCTTCCAACAGCAAACAACAGAAACGCGCCAAGCGCGCCGCCGCCAAGGCTCGCGAGAACCGCATGGTGCGTAGCGGCCAGGCGGTGAAAAGCTCCGGCGAGAGCTCCAGCGCCAGCGTTGAGCAGGTATTCAACAAAGCCATGGAGTCGGGCAGCTACAACGCCCTGTTCGAGAAGATGAAACAAGCCCAGGAAGGCGGCCTGGTACCGCTGATCTCGGTGTTCCTGGTCGACCCGCTGCTGGCCCTGGTACTTAAAGGCCACAAGGAAGAGCACGCCACCGACTACATCGTCATGGTCTTCACCGCTTACCGCAAATGGCTCGATGGTGCCGATGAAGACACCACCATGGCCTGGCTGGAAAGCGATGAGTTCCAGCAAGCGTATGTCTCGGCCTCCGAAGCAGTGGCCAAGGTACAACAGAAGCAGTTTGGCTGATTTCGGGTAACTATCGCGGGGCAAGCCCGCTCCCACAGTGGATCACCTGTAGGAGCGGGCTTGCCCCGCGATCAATCAGCTCTCCAACACTACACGCCCAGCCGCCTCGGCCTTGCGCTTACGCGCCACCAACAGCCCCGCCGCCACCACAGCAATCGACAGCAAGCCGGTCGCAATGATCTCGATGCGGTGATCCGGGCGGATCAGCATCACCGTCAGAATCGCAACAATGAACGCGATAGTCGCCCAGGTCAGCCCCGGGAACAGCCACATCTTGAACGCGATCTTCTCGCCCTTTGCCATACGCTGACGGCGCATACGCAGCTGCGACACGGCAATCACCAGGTACACCAGCAACGCAATCGCGCCGGAGCTGGCCAGCAGGAACTCGAACACTGCAGCCGGGGCCACGTAGTTGGCGATCACCGTCAGGAAGGCTGCTGCAGTCGACAGCACCACGGCAACATAAGGGGTGCCGCTGGAAGTAGTGCGCTGCGCCACCGCTGGCGCATCACCACGCTTGCTCAGGGAGAAGAGCATGCGCGAAGAGGTGTACAGCGCCGAGTTCAGGCAGCTGGTCACCGCAATCAAGACCACGATATCGACAATCAGCTTGGCATTCGGGATGCCCATCAGGTTCAGCACCGTCTGGTACGAACCGACTTCTGCCAGCTCACTGCTGTTCCACGGCACCAGTGCCACCACCAGGAAAATCGATACCAGATAGAACAGGAAAATCCGCCAGATCACCGAGTTGGTGGCCTTGCTGATCTGCTTGCCCGGATCCTTGGATTCGGCCGCAGCGATGGTAACGATCTCGGTACCCATGAACGAGAACATGGTCGTCAGCATCGCTGCCAGCACCGCGCCCAGGCCGTTAGGCATGAAGCCCTGGGTGTCGAACAGATGGCTGACGCCGCTGACCTGGCTGTTGGGCAGCAAGCCAAACACCGCAGCCACACCCAGCACAATGAAGCCAATGATGGCGATGACCTTGAGCAGGGCGAACCAGAACTCGAACTCACCGTAGTTCTTCACGCTGAACAAGTTGGTAGCGGTCAGCAGCAAAGTAATGACCAGGGTGAACACCCAGATCCCGACATCAGGGAACCAGGCATGCAGGATGGTTGCAGCAGCGTTGGCCTCCAGCGGGATCACCAGTACCCAGAACCACCAGTACAGCCAGCCAATGGTGAAACCGGCCCAGTGGCCGATGGCCTTGTCGGCATAGGTGGAGAACGAACCGGTATCGGGCGAGGCAACGGCCATCTCCCCGAGCATGCGCATTACCAGCACCACCAAGGTACCGGCGGCGGCATACGCCAGCAAAACGGCCGGGCCGGCGGCGGCAATGGCATGGCCCGAACCCACGAACAGGCCAGCGCCGATCACGCCAGCAATAGACAGCATGGTGACATGCCGTTGTTTGAGCCCCTGAGCGAGGTCATTGGAATTGTGCGTACCGCTCATAAAACTACCTTTGAAAGGAGTGGCTTTCAGAATCCTGTTTCGGTCAGGCGCACCCTTCTGAAAAGAGTGCTACATCCTGTTGCCGGGGAGTGACGCAATTAGCGCGCCAGCGACGAGACCGTTCGTATGAAATTTCTAACAGCCCCGTGCAACAAGGCTTACAGGTCTTTCTGCCAGGAGCTGGCCGAAAGCCCATCAAAAACCCGCGAAAAAACACAATTACTGAAATACCCACTTACAAATACCCAGGTGCACCAAAACCATCCAGCGGTAACACCCCGCGCACAACCGCAGGGCAAAAAGGCGCAACCTCAAGGCGCAACCAATTGCCGCATTCACGGGCCAAAGCGGCTGTGAAGGTCACAAACGACTTCCCAGCCCCGGCCAAAACTGGCACCATCGCGCCTTTTTTCATCAAGGCTCCGGCCCCGGAAAGGACGGTAAGTGGTCATCCGCGCGACAGTCCGCTGCAGCGATGCGACACTCACCCTCCCGGCAACCCCTTGCCCCTCCCGAGCTTGTTGGCTGTCATTCCGCCGCTATGCTAGCTTGGCGCTCGCCAAGAAAGGCCGCCAACGGCAGGAGCGCACCAGAACACATGAGGACCGCACATGGCTGAGGCCACGCCCGCGCTGGAAATCCGCAACCTGCACAAACGCTACGGCGATCAGGAGATTCTCAAGGGCATCTCGCTGACGGCACACGATGGCGATGTGATCTCGATCCTGGGATCCTCCGGCTCCGGCAAGTCCACTCTGCTGCGCTGCATCAACCTGCTGGAAAACCCGCACCAGGGCCAGATCCTGGTGGCCGGTGAAGAGCTGCGGCTCAAGGCCGCGAAGAACGGCGATCTGGTGGCTGCCGACAACAAGCAGATCAATCGCCTGCGCAGCGAAATCGGTTTCGTGTTCCAGAACTTCAACCTCTGGCCACACATGAGCATCCTCGACAACATCATTGAGGCACCACGCCGCGTGCTTGGCCAAAGCAAGGCCGAAGCCATCGAGCACGCCGAAGCCCTGCTCAACAAAGTCGGCATCCACAACAAGCGCCACAGCTACCCGGCTGAACTGTCCGGTGGCCAGCAGCAGCGCGCCGCCATTGCCCGCACTCTGGCAATGAAACCCAAAGTCATTCTGTTTGACGAGCCAACCTCGGCACTGGATCCGGAAATGGTCCAGGAAGTGCTTAACGTTATCCGTGCCCTCGCCGAAGAAGGCCGTACCATGCTACTGGTTACGCACGAAATGGGCTTTGCCCGCCAGGTGTCCAGCGAAGTCATCTTCCTGCACCAAGGGCTGGTCGAAGAGCAGGGAACGCCGCAGCAGGTTTTTGAAAACCCGAACTCGGCACGCTGTAAACAATTCATGTCCAGCAACCGCTAACGGAGCAACACGCATGCAGACCTATAAGAAATTCCTCCTGGCCGCTGCCGCCACGCTGGTGTTCTCGGCCAATGCAATGGCTGCCGAGAAACTGAAAATGGGCATCGAGGCGGCTTACCCGCCGTTCAACAACAAGGACGCCAGTGGCCAGGTCGTCGGCTTCGACAAAGACATCGGCGACGCCCTGTGCGCCAAGATGAAGGTCGAGTGCGAAGTGGTCACCTCCGACTGGGACGGCATCATCCCGGCCCTGAACGCCAAGAAGTTCGACTTCATCGTCTCTTCGCTGTCGATCACCGACGAGCGTAAGCAGGCCGTGGACTTCACCGACCCGTACTACTCGAACAAGCAGCAGTTCATTGCGCCGAAAAACGTCGACTTCAAAACCGACAAAGCATCGCTCAAAGGCAAGACCCTCGGCACCCAGCGTGCCACCCAGGCTGCTACCTGGCTGGACGATAACGGCGGCATGGACGGCGATTTCAAAGTCAGCCTGTACGACACCCAGGAAAACGCCTACCTCGACCTGACTTCCGGCCGTGTCGACGCGCTGCTGGCCGACAAGTACGCCAACTACGACTGGCTGAAGTCCGCTGCAGGCCAGAACTACGAGTTCAAAGGCGAGCCGGTGAACGAAAGCGACAAGGTCGGTATCGCTGTGCGCAAAGGCGACAACGAACTGCGCAACAAGCTGAACGCTGCCCTGAAAGAAATCGTTGCTGACGGCACCTACAAGAAGATCAACGACAAATACTTCCCGTTCAGCATCTATTGATTCGCCCCGACCGGCATTGCCCTTGCGGCAATGCCGGTCCTTTGAACAAACCTGCCCATGAATATTGATCTCTACGGATTCGGTCCGGCCTTGTTGGCCGGGACGCTGATGACCGTCAAACTCGCGTTGTCGGCCCTGCTGCTGGGGCTGGTACTGGGGCTGCTAGGCGCCCTGGCCAAGACTTCGCCGTACAAACCCCTGCAATTTCTCGGTGGTTTCTATTCCACGCTGGTGCGTGGTGTCCCCGAGCTGCTGTGGGTATTGTTGATTTACTTCGGCACCGTCACCTTGATGAACCGGCTCGGTGAAGCCCTGAATATTCCTGGCCTGGAGCTCAACGCCTTTGCCGCTGGCGTTATCGCCCTGGGCCTGTGCTTCGGTGCTTACGCCACCGAAGTCTTCCGTGGCGCGATCCTGGCCATCCCCAAAGGCCACCGTGAAGCGGGCCTGGCCCTGGGTTTGTCGAAAGGGCGGATTTTCTCCAAGCTGATCCTGCCGCAAATGTGGCGTATCGCCCTTCCCGGCCTTGGCAACCTGTTCATGATCCTGATGAAAGACACCGCGCTGGTCTCGGTGATCGGCCTGGAAGAGATCATGCGCCACTCGCAGATCGCGGTAACGGTGACCAAGCAACCATTCACCTTCTACATGGTTGCTGCAGTGATCTACCTGGGGCTGACCATTCTGGCCATGACCGGCATGCACTTCATGGAAAAACGTGCCGCACGCGGCTTCGCGAGGCCTAACCAATGAATTGGGAAGTCATCATCAAGTGGCTGCCACGCCTGGCCCAAGGCGCCACGCTGACCCTGGAACTGGTGGCCATCGCCGTGATTGCCGGTTTGATCCTGGCCATCCCGCTGGGTATCGCCCGCTCCTCGCGGCACTGGTACGTGCGCGCCCTGCCCTTCAGCTACATCTTCTTCTTCCGCGGCACACCGCTGCTGGTTCAACTGTTTCTGGTGTACTACGGCCTGGCTCAGTTCGAAGCGGTGCGTAACAGCGCCTTGTGGCCGTACTTGCGCGACCCGTTCTGGTGTACCGTCCTGACCATGACCCTGCACACCGCCGCCTACATCGCCGAGATTCTGCGTGGCGCACTGCAGGCCATTCCGCGTGGTGAAATCGAAGCGGCGCGGGCCTTGGGCATGTCCAGGGCCAAGGCACTGTTCTACATCATGCTGCCCCGTGCTGCGCGTATCGGCTTGCCGGCCTACAGCAACGAAGTGATCCTCATGCTCAAGGCCAGTGCCCTGGCGAGCACGGTGACACTGCTGGAACTGACCGGCATGGCCCGAACCATCATCGCCCGCACCTATTTGCCGGTAGAGATCTTCTTCGCCGCCGGTGTGTTCTACCTGGTGATCTCGTTCCTGCTGGTGCAGGCGTTCAAGCTGCTTGAACGCTGGCTGCGCGTCGACGCCTGCCAGGGTCGCTAAACCTGTATAACGGGGCTATCACAGCCCCGTTTTCGTAACCGCCCCATGACCACGCCCCGCCCACTCGAAAATCACCAGTTACTGAGCCGCTTCCAGGCCCTGGACGGTTTTCTGCGCGAGCACCAGTCACTGTGGCGGCCACGTCCGTTTACTCAACTGTCTCTACCCTGGGAAGCCGAGCACCCGGCCTTGGCCAACTGGTTGCGCCAGCGCTCGCTGAGCGAAGCAGAAGCGGCGCACAACCACCCCGAACACCTCGACGCACCCGCCCCCTTCACAGCGCTGGCACGCGCCGCGCTGCAGCTTTCAGAGATCGGTGAGTTATCCACACATGCCGTGCCTGCGGCGAGCCACCGCCTGAACGTCGATGTACCCGGGCGCAAATGGCAGCAGATCGAAGCCTTTGCCAGCCACCTGAACTTCAGCGCTCAACCGCAGCACTGGCTCGACTGGTGCTCGGGCAAAGGCCACCTCGGCCGTCGCCTGCTGCAAGGCGACAGCCAACAACTGACCTGCCTGGAATACGATCCCGCGCTGGTCGCCGCCGGGCAAGCGCTCAGCCAGCATCACAACCTGAGCAGCCAGCATCATTTGCAAGACGTGCTGGCCGCAGATGCCGAGCGGCACTTGAGCAGTGAGCACACCGCCGTCGCCCTGCATGCCTGCGGCGACCTGCACGTGCGCCTGATTCAACTGGCCAGCCAGTCGGGTTGTCGTCAGCTGGCGATTGCCCCCTGCTGCTACAACCGCATCCGCGCGCCGCAGTATCAGGCACTCTCGGCTGCTGCCATGGCTTCAGGCCTGCAACTGTCGATTGATGATCTTGGCTTGCCACTGAGCGAAACCGTTACCGCCGGCGCCAGGGTGCGGCGCCAACGCGACGAGTCGATGGCCAGGCGCCTGGGCTTCGACCTGCTGCAACGCCAGCTGCGCGGCACGGATCAATACCTGCCGACACCGTCGTTGCCGGTGAGCTGGCTGCACAAACCGTTTGCCGACTACTGCCGCGACCTGGCGGCCCTCAAAGACCTGCACATCGATCACACCCCTGATTGGGACGCTTTGCAGGCCCAGGGCTGGCAGCGCCTGGCGCAGGTGCGCAACCTGGAACTGCTGCGCAACCTGTTCCGTCGCCCGCTGGAACTGTGGCTGGTACTGGACCGTGCCTTGTACCTGCAGGAGCAAGGCTACCGGGTGCAGTTAGGCGTGTTTTGCCAACAGCCGTTGACCCCGCGCAACCTGATGCTTCTGGCCGAACGCCAGTAGCCTGCGACAACGGTGCACAGCCTGTGGATAACTCTGTGGGCAACCTTTTGAAAAAGCCCTGAAAAACCTTGGATCCAAGCGCTTTGCGCGTTTGGCTGTTTTTTATCCAGCGTTTTATCGCCAGCAAAAACAGCCATTTGCGCAAAGACCAACGGCCTGCGGCACGCCGACGCACGTACTGCCAAGCTGGCACGTGCGTTGTGCATAAGCGCTTTAGCAAATTGCTCTAAGCAGCAAAATCAGGCCAGTTTCAGCAGGCTCATACCCGCCAGCAACAGCACCAGGCCCAACCAGCCACGCCCGGCCAGGCGCTGACCAAACAAGGCCCAGCCCATGGCGACCGTAGCGAGGATGCCGAAGCCGCCCCAAATGGCATAAGCCAGCGACAGTTCAATATCGCGAACAGCCTGAGCCAACGCCGTAAAGGCCGCCAACACACACAGAATCGAAATAATCCCCAGGCCACGCTTACGAAAGCCATCGGAGTATTTGAGCAGCAGGTTCGCCACGACTTCCAGCGCAATCGCCAGGCCGAGCCAGGCGAACGGAATCCAATTCATGCTTAGCATGGCAAGGCCTCCCCATTGCGCTCGGCAGGAGCAGGACGAGTACCGGCCTTGATCAGCAGGATACCGGCGATCATCACACCCAGGCCGGCAGCCTTGAGCAGGCCCAGGCTTTCACCCAGCCAGGTAACGCTGATCAACGTAATCAGCACAATGCCGATGCCTTCCCACAACGCGTAGGCAACGCCCACAGGCACACGCTTAACAGCCAGCGCGAGGAAAAAGTACGAAAGACCGATCATGGCGTACATCAAGCCATGGCCAAGCAATGGATGCTCAGTGGCGGCGAATTTCATCGACGCGGTACCAATCACCTCAGCGGTGATGGCAATAAACAAATAGATCCAGGAACGCATGATGCCCTCCCACGGGCAACAACAAACAAAAAGAGAGAAAACGCTGATTGTCGAGGGAGGCGCTACAGACCGCCGGTCCAGTGATTTTCACGGGAGACCAGACGAGAGGTGGGGAGCAGAAACGCTTTACTGTTCAACATAATGAACACGAAATTAGCTCAAGGCATCGCTAAAGTCAAATCGATAGAAAACAACTAATTAAAAATCGCGTATATCTCCCGCTATTCAGTTAAAAGCCCTTAAAGCCTGCTGAAAGCTTCGTAAAGTATATTCACCGACCAGCAAACTGCTTTGCCCCCCCTGTGGGAGCGGGCTTGCCCCGGTACAAACCGGGGACATGGTTTACAGCCTAATACGCATAGTCAGGAGATATCTGATCATGCCCTGGAACCAAGAGCCCCCCATGAACCAACGCGTCCCTCTTCAAGACGCAGGCTTATAGAAAACGGAATTCCACATGAAACCCCTACTGCCCCTCGCTGCACTCGCCCTCACCCTGGCCGGCTGCAGCAGCCCAAGCCCTGACTGGCAAACGCCACAAGCCCGCGAGATGAGCGACAACGCCCTCCCGGTCCAGCCTTCCACGCACTGCAATAAGCGCGGCTGCCACCAGCACAAACCGATGTTATTCGACCCAACCAAGGCCGAACCTGACGCCACGACATTGCACCGCGACTGGTAAGAAAACAGCGTTTGAAAGGAAAGTTGCAGAAGTAGTTTACAGACGCAAACTGATCGCTATAATGACGCCCCTGTGCCGGTATAGCTCAGATGGTAGAGCAACTGACTTGTAATCAGTAGGTCCCGGGTTCGATTCCTGGTGCCGGCACCATACGCAGTAAAAAGAGGCTCACCGAAAGGTGGGCCTTTTTTGTTTGTGCCTCGGTTGCGATACGTCCTGACACGAAACTGCTCGAGCCTTGGGATGCCTCCAGCACAAGCATCCATTACAGTTGCCACCTAGCCGGCAGAGTGACCGGCCCAGAGCCTCACGGAAAGGAACTGTGAATGGGTGGTAAGCCGAGGCCAGACCCTTCTATTGTCAGCGGCTTCAAGGTCGCGTTTGTCCAAGGCCAAAGAAAATACTATTTTGATACGGTAGAGCAGCGGTACTACTCATGGGATTCCCTCCATGGCGAGTTCGAAGTCTTTGATCGCCGTGGCTTCCATCTGGGTTCAGTCTGCCCCACCACGGGCATTACCTTGAAGCCTGCCGTTCGCGGCCGCAGAATCAACCCCAATTGAGGGTGACATATGAGTTTTATCCAAGCGTGCCTGCAAGGCGAGGTGCTGGAAGAAGAAATCGACCAGTTCGTGGAAGCCTGGCATGAAGGGCGTCAAGGCGCAGAGCTGGAGCTACATGAGTTCCTGGGCATGGAGTGGAACGAATACCAGCTGTGGTCAACAACACCGTCGGTGTTGCCATTCGTTTTGACTGCCCATAAATACGGCACCTCTCTGCAGGACGAATTGCTCCGTGATCGCTCGGCTATGGCAGCCCGCGCACCTTCCGTTGCTGAAGCAGCCAAGGTCGAAGCCTGGTTGCGCAGCATGGGCAAAATTCATTGACCCCTGAAGAAAAAATGGCCAACCGAGTGTTGGCCATTCGCAAACTCACCCCGCCCTTCGACCTGGAACAACTCGCCAATCATTATGGCGACCTGGAGTTCCACGATTTCCCCTTCGCCGTAGACGGAGTTACCGTCGGCATAGGTGGAGATGCCAAGCCAAAGATACTGATCAACGCTAGCGCCCCACTTACCCGGCGTAAATTTACCCTGGCCCACGAGATCGGCCACATCATCATCCCTTGGCACACCGGCACCATCGTTTCCCACATCGACCCCGGAGAAGTGGGGGCTGCCTACCTGCAGATGGAGGCAGAAGCGAATCGGTTTGCAGCCGAACTGTTAATGCCCACCAACTGGCTCATTGAAGAGTTCAACCGAAACGCCAATGTGGAAGCGTATTTTCGGTCCGTGCTTTCCAAGGTTGGTGCCTCCAAAGAAGCGACGTTCTACAAAATCTTCCGTTCACTGCCCCACCCCATCGTCTGCGTCCAAATCGATAGCGCATCACGCCTGGTGAACGCACAACGATCATTTACCGCCCCTTACCCACCGGCCCGAGAAACACTCATATCCCGCGCCTGCTTTCACACCGACAGCCGCTTTGAAAGCTTCGAAATTGACGGCCAACGTTACATGAGCTGGGTGTTTGTAGGTCGAGACATCCAAGAGGTCGATCAAAGGCCGTGGCGCGATGTTTACGCGAACATTCTTGATGACACCGACATGAGAGCTTACCTCCAGAGCATCAATGCGATTCTGGCGGCGGCGTTCAACAAGAACAAAACGAGAAACGAAGCTGAGATATGCGGGGCCATAATCCGTGCGTTCGCCGACCGGGGTGATTATCAGCCGGTGTACCAACATCCGCTGTTCGAACAGTACGTGATCAAGCGGGTGAAGGAATTGAAGCGGCGAGGCTAGTGGGACTTACTGGCGATGGCATTACAACGTGGGCACTGCTCGCCTTCTTGACCCGCTCCTGCAGAGCAGGAAGCCGTTCGTACACTGTTGCCTGCAAAGCCTGGTCTGCTCAGTCAACATCCTCTGTTTTAAGGGCAACTTGCCCCGTTCGGCACCGGAGATCAGCACCTGAAGCATCAGTTCAGAAGGTGTGACGCCTTGTTTTTCCAGAACACGATAAGCACATGCCTTAAGCGCTTCGTGGATACAGACGTTGATGGAAACCATGGCTTTGATCCTGAGGCACTACCAAGAAAGTACTGAAACGCTCCGGTGGGGTGAACTGCCTTGAATGGCTATTCGAGCAGCCCCCTGTGGGAGCGGGCTTGCCCGGGGCAAGCCCGCTCCCACAGGTTCACGGCCGTCGTGAAACACCCTCCAATCGATGAGCGGTCAGGGCCAAAAATCGACGGGGCGGCATAATGGCATCGATTTTTCTTCAAGCCCCCGCCACCGTTGCGAGCCCCTTTTTAATGAACACCGAAACACGTTACTCGATCATCCTGGAACGCAGCGCCGAGGTGCTGCTCGAAAACGCACTGATGGCTCAGGTGGAAGCCTTCTGGGACGCCAATGACACCCGCTACTTCGGGCTACGCATGGAAAATGAGCACACGGCTCACGCGCGCGTATTGGTTACCGATGAAGTCCCTGACGATGACGCTGAGTGACAGCTGCCACCACACGCCTACAGGGCTGGCTGTGTAGGCGTGTAATGGCAGCAATGGGTCAGATGCGGAAGCTGCCCACCAGGTGTTTCAGGCGAGCGGCTTGCTGCTCCAGGTCGGTGCAGGCACGCAAGGTCGATTGCAGGTTTTCGACCCCTTCCTGGTTGAGCATGTTGATCTCGTTGATGTCCATGTTGATCGCTTCAACCACGGCCGTTTGTTCTTCAGTGGCGGTCGCCACCGACTGGTTCATGCCGTCAATCTCGCCGATGCGCAGGGTCACGCTGCCCAGGCGCTCACCGGCCTGATTGGCAATCTCGACACTCTCCTGACTGTGGTGCTGGCTCTGGCCCATGGTGTCAACCGACTCGCGGGCGCCAACCTGCAGTTCTTCGATCATGTTCTGTACCTGCTGCGCCGACTCCTGGGTGCGGTGCGCGAGGTTACGTACTTCATCAGCAACCACGGCAAAACCGCGCCCGGCCTCGCCCGCACGCGCCGCTTCAATTGCGGCGTTGAGCGCCAGCAGGTTGGTTTGCTGGGAAATGCTGGTGATCACTTCAAGGATCTGGCCGATGTTCACGGTTTTGCTGTTGAGCGTCTCGATGTGCGCGCTGGAGGTGCAGATCAGGTCCGACAGGCGGTTCATCGCCGCGATGTTGCGATCAACAACTTGCTGGCCTTCTTCGGCCAGGTGACGCGCCGCACTGGCCTGTTGTGAGGCCTGGGCAGCGTTATGGGCGATCTCCTGGGCGGCGGCGCCAAGCTCGTTGATCGCCGCCGCGACGCTGTTGGTGCGGTTGGCTTGTTCGTCGGAATTGACCATCGACGAGTTGGAGGCGCTCACCACCCGCAAGGCCACTTCGTTGACCTGCTCGGTAGCCGAGGACACTTCGCGGATCGAGGTGTGAATACGTTCGACGAAACGGTTGAACGCGCTACCCAGCGCGCCGAATTCGTCGTGGCTGTGGATGGCCAGGCGCTTGGTCAGGTCGCCTTCACCTTCGGCGATGTCTTCCATGGCGCGGATCATCGTGTTCAACGGTTGCAGCAGTACGCGAATCAGCAGGCCGAGCAGGGTGATGATGATGGCCACGGCGATCAGCGTGGCAATGATCGCCGAAGTACGGAAATCGCTGAGCATTGCATAGGCTTTGTCTTTGTCGACCGACAGACCGACGTACCAATTGGCCGAAGGCAGCCCGTGGATCGGCGCAAAGGTCAGCAGACGCGGCTGGCCATCGACCTCGACTTCGGTCAGTTCACCCGACAGTTTCGGTGTGCGCTCAGGGTACAGATCCGACAGCGACTTCATCACCAGCGTGTTGTCTGGATGAACCAGAATCTTGCCTTGGTCGTTGACCAGGAAGGCATAGCCCATGCCGCCGATGTTCAGCGAGTTGATGATTTCCACCAGGCCGTCCAACGACAGATCGCCGCCGACCACACCGATGCTGGAGGAGACCTTGCTGAGGATGCCAATGACCATCTTGTTGGTGGTCAGGTCGATGTAAGGCTCGGTGAGTATCGCGCCGTTGGCGCTCATGCCGTCCTTGTACCAGGGGCGTGGGCGCGGGTCATAGCCGTCGGGCATCTTGGCGTCTGGACGAACACTGAAGCCGCCATCGACTTTGCCTAGGTAGACGGTGAGAAAGCTCGAGATCAGCGCTTTCTGGCCCATCAGCGTCTCGGCGTTGGCGGGCTCTTGGGCAATGTTCTGTGCCAGGTTTTCCACCAGATTGATCCGCCCTTCCAGCAGGTTGCGGATGTTGGTGGAAGTCGATTTACCCATTTCAGCCAGGTAGTTTTCCAGGCTGACGCGTGTCGCATTGCGCTGCAGGTAATCGCTGTAGAGGGTGAACAGGGTAAACGCGAGCATTACGATCAATGACGCGGCTAACAGAATCTTGTGACTGAAACGCAGATTTTTGTTCATGGTCTGTTGTGTACATCTTCTACCGGACAATTGACCGGTATCGGCCGCAGACAAGCAAACCTTGAACTGACCTGTAGGAGCGGGCTTGCCCCGCGATGCGATATGGCTGACAAAACGCTATCGCGGGGCAAGCCCGCTCCCACCCAGGGACCGCCAACCTTGTAATCCCTGCCCCCATCCGTTATAGCTAAAAAGGCATCCATAACGAGAAGAGGCAGAATCAGCCCATCATGAACGAGAACACACGTATCTTTCGCCCCCAGGGCCCGTTTGCCGCGCTGTTCGGCAAGCCTTTCGGGCCCTCCTTCGCCGCTGACCTTTCGCTGTGCAGCTCCCCCCTCTCGACGCTGTTTCACACGCTGTCGATTCCACCTCGCGACACCCTGCTGGCCCACAAGCGCAAGCGCCCTGTTCCTCCGCCTGCTCACTGACACCTGAATTTTCCGCTTTCCATCGCTCGGGCTTTTACCGCTCAGGGCTGGAGACGCTTTGCATTTTTTTCAGTGTTTTCTGGCAGGAAATCTTATGACTATTCGTGTTGCCATTATCGGCGCCGGCCCGTCTGGCCTGGCGCAGTTGCGTGCCTTTCAATCCGCTCATGCCCAGGGCGCACCGATGCCCGAGGTGGTCTGTTTCGAGAAGCAGGCCGATTGGGGCGGTATGTGGAACTACACCTGGCGCACCGGCCTGGATGAGCACGGTGAGCCGGTGCACGGCAGTATGTACCGCTACCTGTGGTCGAACGGGCCAAAGGAGTGCCTGGAGTTCGCCGACTACAGTTTCGATGAACACTTCGGACGGCCGATTTCTTCGTATCCGCCACGCGAAGTGCTGTGGGATTACATCCAGGGCCGGGTGAAGAAGGCCGGTGTGCGCGATTACATTCGCTTCAATACTGCGGTTAAAGCGGTGCGCTTTGATCAAGTCAGCCGTACCTTCACAGTCAATGCCCACGACTACAGCCTCGACCAGAGCATCGAGCAGGTGTTCGATTTTGTCGTGGTGGCCAGCGGGCATTTCTCCACGCCGCATGTGCCGGACTTTGCCGGTTTCGAGCGTTTTTCCGGGCGCATTCTGCACGCTCACGATTTTCGCGATGCGCTGGAGTTCAAGGGTAAAGACGTGCTGATCGTCGGCAGCAGCTACTCCGCCGAGGACATCGGTTCGCAGTGTTTCAAGTACGGCGCACGTTCGATTACCAGCGCCTGGCGTAGCCAACCGATGGGTTACAAGTGGCCCAAGGGCTGGGAAGAACGCCCGCAATTGCAGCGGGTGGAAGGCGACCTGGCGTTTTTTGCCGACGGCTCCAGCAAGCGCGTCGATGCGATCATTCTGTGCACGGGCTACCAGCATCACTTCCCGTTCCTGCCCGATGAACTGGCGCTGAAAACCAACAACCGCCTGTGGCCACTGGGGCTTTACCAGGGTGTGGTGTGGGAGCAGAACCCACAGCTGATGTACCTGGGCATGCAAGACCTCTGGTACAGCTTCAACCTGTTCGACGCCCAGGCCTGGTTTGCCCGCGATTACATGCTCGGGCGTATCAGCCTGCCGAATCAGACAGCGATGCACAGCGACAGCGAACGCTGGCGTGCCGAAGAGCAAGCCCTGGAAACAACGGCATCGATGTACGAATTTCAAGGCCGCTATATCCAGCACTTGATCGAGCAAACCGATTACCCGAGCTTCGACATCGACGCGGTCAACCGTATCTTCCTCAAATGGAAGTCGGACAAGAAGCAGGACATCATGGGCTATCGCGACAAGTCCTACCGCTCGGTAATCACCGGCACGGCGGCAGTGCCGCACCATACCCGCTGGCTGCAGGCCATGGATGACTCACTGGCCGAATACCTGCGCGAGACTTCAGCCAAAGGCGATGTCAAAACCCTGCGTCAGCACTAGGCTCTGTGGGGGCGGCGGTGCGGCGACCCGACTTGCCCCGCGAAGCAGGCACTGCGGTGAATGGCACGGGCTTCGCCCGTGTTCGCGGGGCAAGTCGGGTCGCCGAACCGCCGCTCCCACAGGTGGTGTGGGACAGTTGCTCCCAAAACTAGGCCGCCGTTTCCTGCAACCAGTCACAGTAACGTGCAACCCCCTGCTCGACGGTCAGCGTTGGCGCCTGGTAACCCACGCCGCGCAAACGCTCAAGGTCGGCGCAGGTGTAGCACTGGTACTTGCCACGCAAATGCTCGGGGAACTCGCTGTATTCCAGAATGCCTTCAAGCAAGGCCATTTCCAGTGACAACGGCGCCAGATCCTGCTGTTCGCGCAGGCGGTTGATCACGGCCAGGGCAACGTCGTTGAAGGGCTGGGCACGGCCGCTGCCGACATTGAAAATACCGCTGAGCTGCGGGCGGTCGAGAAAGAACAGGTTGACCTTGACCACATCCTCTACCGAGACAAAGTCGCGCAGGTGGCCGCCGCTGGGGTAGTCACCGTAGCTGCCGAACAGGCTGACTCTGCCATGCGCCTGATACTGGTTGAAGCAATGCAGGGCGACGGAAGCCATCGCGCCTTTGTGCTGCTCATGCGGGCCGTACACATTGAAGTAACGCAGGCCCACCACCTGGCTACGGGCAACCGGTAGCTGGCGACGCACGCGCTGGTCGAAGAGAAACTTGGAATAGCCGTAGACGTTCAGGGGCCGCTCGCATTCGCGCTGTTCGCGAAAGTCCCTGCCGGCGCCATACACCGCCGCCGATGAGGCGTACAGCAACGGCACTTGCAGACCTTGGGCGGCGTCCAGCAGGTCGCGGCTGAAGCGGTAGTTGTTGTCCATCATCAGGCGTCCGTCGCTTTCGACGGTACTGGAACAAGCGCCTTGATGCAGGACAGCGCGCACCTTGCCGAACTGGCCACGGGCAAAACGCTCGAGAAAGTCGTCTTTGTCCAAGTAGTCGGCAATCTCGCTGTCGGCCAGGTTGGCAAACTTGTCGCCGTCGCGAAGGTCGTCTACCGCGATGATCTCGGTTTCGCCGCGTTGGTTGAGGGCCTGCACCAGGTTGCTGCCGATAAAGCCTGCGGCGCCGGTCACGATAATCGTCATGCCATCTCCCCCTTTGAGGGTGCTGAGCGGTCAGTCTAGTCGGGGAATTTGTACAAGAATTAACCAGGATCAATAGTTTTGTGGATAACCGTGACGCTGGTCAGGCCATGATTTTGCGGTGATGGCCGCCGCTGCCGTATCATCGCTGCCCCGCTCTCGTGCACATGGATGTCTGATGAACGCCTTTTCACGCTTGCTACCTGCTGCCCTGGCCTGCGCCTTTTTCGCCAGCCCTGCGGCCTTTGCCGCCAGTTTCGACTGCAGCAAAGCCAGTACGCTGGTAGAGACCGCCGTGTGTACAGCGCCGACGCTGTCGGTCAAGGACGAACAGCTCAGCGCACTGTACCAACCCCTTCAACACCAGAAAGTTTTCCGCGAACTGCAACGGCGCTGGCTGCGCGAAGTACGCAACCTGTGCAAATCGGCCACATGCATTGAGAACGCTTACGATCAACAAATCACGCGGCTGACTCCGGCACAGCCAGACCCTCAGGCCGAGGCACCTACCTTACGGCCATCGTCAGACCAACAGCCCTACCTGCAGATCACTGACGCACCGTGGCAACGCTTTGCCTTGGCTACCGTCCCAGGCGTTAACCCTCACCTGTATACCCAGATAGTTGACGTGGCAATCCTGGACGGGGTGTTGAACGCGGTGGTTTTTGTTGGCGAACACGTCGACCAGACGGTCCGTAACGCTGGCAATAGCTATGAGAGACGCTACTTCGGCTCGCTGTACGAGTACTCCGACGCCCGCCCCGGCCTGCACCCGATTGTCCGCGACATTCGCTTCAGCGGCTGGAACAACATCGGCGCCAATGATCAGGGTGAGCGTTATGCCGGCATCATCGACGGGGTGTTCTATTACCGGCATCGGGTGAAGGGCGAAGCCGAACAGAGCATGGCTTACACCCTGGGCTCCAAGGAGCAACCCCAGCCTTCGGCCCAGCTGTTTTCTGCGGAATCCGGTGCCAAGCGCTTTTCCAAGGCGATGATTGCCACCGACCTGAACTACAACAACACAAACGTGATGCTGCATTACCCGTACGAGCGCGACGGCAACACCTACGACCGGATCATGGACAAGAACGATAACGGTTGGAGCGTGGTAAACCCGATGTGGAATCCAACCCGGCCGGTGCTGTACTTCGACAACAGTGGCGACTTTGCCTGCGTCTGGCGCGCTGACCTGGTAAACAAAACGCTGGAAAAGATCGTCCCCGAGCACGAAGCCGTTTCGGCCGTCCCGGTGGACGTGCTGGGCCAGGAAGCACTTGTTTATCTTGAGGGCGATAAGCTGATGTTCACCATCGCCCCTCAGCAGTAAATGCTCAGGCGGGCGCCGACAGCGTCCCGGCGCGTCGGCGCCCGTACAGGCGAGCAACACTGATCGCCCAGTTGAGCAAGGCAATGATCAGCAGGCTGACCATCATCGCTTCAGTGCCGCTGCTGACAATCAGGCGGCCTGCCAGCCAAGGGTAGCCGAACACCCCTAGAAAGTACGCCAGGCTGAACAGCAGCAAGGCTTGTGGCGTGCGGCCGGGCGGTGCCTGGTTGGCCGCCAGGCCGTTGATCACCGAGTAGTTCAGGCCATAACCGACCCCGAGCAATGCCGCGGCCAGCAGGTAGCCAAGGTTACCCGCTACCCCCCAGCCCAGCGCCAGCACCGCCAGCACGGTAAAGCCCGAGAGCACGCACGACGCCCAGTAGGCATCGCGCTTGACCACCCAGCCAGCAACCAGCAGCCGGCAACTGATCGCGGCACTCATGAAGCCAATGAAAAACAACGAGTAGTCCAGTCCATGCGCGCCGGCATACGAGGTTTGAAAGCTGCCCAGGCCACCAAAAATCGCCCCGCCCAGGCCGACCATGACGATCGGCCAGCGCGCCCTGGAGCCCAGCACCTCGATACACGCGCGTCGGCTGATGCTGACCGGGCTGGTAGCGGGCGACGGCAAGCGTGCCAGGTAATTGAAGATCAGCAGGCCGAGCAATGCAGCCATGGCAGCGCTGAAGAACGCCGTTTGCACCGGCAAGCCGAACAGGCTGGCGAGCTTGCCCACCAGCGGCCCGGAGCCGATGCCGCTCATCATACTGCCCGAGAGCAGCGCAAAACTGTGGGTGCGGCGCTGGGCATCGACCCGTTCGCTGACCAGAATCGGCCCCAGGGTGTAAAAGGCGCCCCAACCAAGGCCCAGGGTTAGGCCACAGAGCATCAAACCTATGCCAGTGCCGGGCACCAGGGCAAAACCCAGGCACGCCGCCACCAGGCACAACGCCGACAGCACAATGGCCCGCGCCGAGCCCAAGCGGTCGGCCAGGTGCCCGCTCACCAACACCGCCACCACGGTACTGAGCATGGCCAGTGAAATGATCTGCCCGGCATCCTGCTCGTTACCGCCACGGCTGCTTACCAGCAGCGACAACAAGAACGTCGAACCGTACGACAACGACAACAGGTAACTGGCCAGGCAGAGCAGGCCGAACCCCTGTGTTCTGGGGGCGGAAGAGGTGGCAAACATGGTGCACAGGCGCCTGAAAATACTGGAAATGCCTTGTAACATGCAGGCTGCCCACGGCAGTTATGCAAGTTGCGGAGTAAGGATCAGTAGCAAGCGAACTAACGCGCTAGCGCGGGCCTTGCAAGCACCACGGGGATAAAAGTCTTTTACCGAATTCACGGGTTTTCCGCTGCAGTGCTTGCCCTATCCTAGGCACGATTACTCCTGTCAGCGGAAGATTCATGAAAGCTTCGCTCCCCAGCCGTTACGCCTGTCTGGCCGGCTGCCTGCTCTTCACCTTCATCAGCCTGCCCTTCCTTGCCAGCCATGCCTGGCTCTGGCCCTTCACGGTGATCTGCGCGTTGCTCAGCCTGGTTGGCCTGAACGACCTGCGCCAAAGCCATCATGCCGTGCGGCGCAACTACCCGATTCTGGGCAATATCCGTTACTTGATCGAAACCATCCGCCCGGAGATTCGCCAGTACCTGCTCGAAGGCGATGACGACAAACTGCCGTTCTCGCGGGCCCAGCGTTCACTGGTGTATGCACGGGCGAAGAACGAAAGCGCCGAAAAGGCCTTTGGCACGCTCAACGATGTGTATCGCCCAGGCTTCGAGTTCATCAGCCATTCGATGTTGCCGGCCGACACCCCCGACCCCGCCTCGTTTCGCATCGCCATTGGTGGCCCGCAGTGCCGTCAGCCCTACTCGGCGTCGATCTTCAACATCTCGGCGATGAGCTTCGGCGCCCTCAGCGCCAACGCCATCGCTGCGCTCAACCAGGGCGCGAAGAAAGGCCGCTTCGCCCATGACACTGGCGAAGGCAGCATCAGCCCGTATCACCGTGAACACGGCGGGGACCTGATCTGGGAGATTGGCAGCGGCTACTTTGGTTGCCGCACGCCTGCCGGTCGCTTCGACCCCGACCGCTTCGCCAGGCAAGCGCGTGACCCGCAGGTGAAGATGATTGAAATCAAGCTGAGCCAGGGCGCCAAACCCGGGCACGGCGGGATTCTGCCGGGGCACAAGGTCAGCAGCGAGATTGCTGCCACCCGTGGCGTAACGGTGGGTGAAGACTGCATTTCACCGGCTGCGCACAGTGCCTTTCGCACGCCCATCGAGTTGCTGCAGTTCATCGCGCAACTGCGCGAACTGTCGGGCGGCAAGCCAGTGGGGTTCAAGTTTTGCCTGGGTCACCCGTGGGAGTTCATGGGCATCGCCAAGGCCATGCTGGTCACCGGCATTGTTCCAGACTTTATCGTGGTCGACGGCAAGGAAGGCGGCACCGGCGCTGCGCCGCGCGAGTTCAGCGACAACATCGGCGTGCCGATGCGCGAAGGTTTGATGTTTGTGCATAACACCCTGGTTGGCCTGAACCTGCGCGACAAGGTGCGAATTGGTGCGGGCGGCAAGATTGTCAGCGCTTTCGATATTGCCAGTGTGTTGGCAATCGGGGCGGACTGGGTCAACTCGGCACGTGGCTTTATGTTCGCCATTGGCTGCATTCAGTCGCAGAGTTGCCACACCAACAAGTGCCCCACCGGGGTGGCGACTCAGGATCCGCTTCGACAACGCGCACTGGTGGTGCCGGACAAGGCCGAGCGGGTGTACAGCTTTCACCGCAATACCTTGCATGCGCTGGCAGAGATGCTTGCGGCTGCGGGGCTTGAACATCCGTCGCAGCTTAAACCCAAGCACCTGGTACGGCGTATCAGTGCCAGCGAGATTCGGCTGTTTTCGCAGTTGCACGTGTTCCTCAAGCCTGGCGAGTTGCTCAGCGGCTCGATTGACAGTGAGTTTTATGCGCGGATGTGGCGGATGGCTCGCAGTGACAGTTTTGAGCCGGAGACAGGCGAGGTGCAGCCAGTGATACTCGCTGCACGTCGTAAACATACGACCCCGGCTTGACGCTGGGGTCGTCTCGCGGGGCAAGCCCGCTCCTACCGGTAGGAGCGGGCTTGCCCCGCGAATCGATCAGAGAATGCTGATCGGGTATTCAACGAATACGCGGACTTCGTTGCCGTCGTCGTTCAGCTCAGCCTGACGCATGCTGTTCGAGGTACGCAGGAACGAGCTACGCAGTTTGATCGACAGGTCTTTGGCAGCACCTTCCTGAACCACGTACTTGAACTGGTTGAAGATTTCGCGCTCTTCACCTTCGCCGAAGCCACGGGTGTTGATGTTGTCACCACGCACGTAAGCCACTTTGTAGGTCAGACCCGGTACACCGAAGGCGCCGAAGTCCAGGCCGTAGCCCAGCTGCCAGGAGCGTTCGTCTTCGTTGTTGAAGTCAGACCAGTAGGAGTTGGCCAGGTAGATGGTCGAACCACCGTCACCGATACCGCCGGCGTTCTGGTAGAAGCCGTAGTTGTAGCCGGTATCACCGGTGCTGCGCTGGTGCGCGAGGGTGATCGAGTGCGGGCCGAAGGCGTAGGTTGCCGCCAGGCTCCAGATGGTGTTGTCACGACGGTCGTCAGAAGCGAAGTCGCGATCCAGCTTGGTCTTGTAACCGTTGAAGTCCAGGGTCAGGGACTGGTCAGACGCGAGCGGGTGAACGTAGTTCACGCCCAGGTACTGCTTCTTCAGCACGTCTTCAACGTCGGAGCCGTACAGCGAGGCCGACAGGTTGTCGGTGAACTTGTAGCTACCGCCAAACACGTTGATGGCTTTCAGGCCACCGCTGTCACGGCCTTCAGCACTTTTACGCGCTTCCTGGGTGAAACGACCGGCGTTCAGTTCCAGGCCCTTGATCTCTTTGGAGGTGATCAGGGTACCGGTGTAGCTTTCTGGCAGCAGGCGGCCGTCATCGTACTGCAGCACTGGCAGTTCCGGCATTTGGTCACCGTACTTCAGTACAGTGTTGGAAACGCGGAATTTAACGGCTGCGCCACCACGGGCCAGGTTGTGCGGGGAGTTCTGCTGGTTGGTCGGCGAGTCGCCATCAGCCGGCTTGAAGAAGTCGATACCGGCGCCGCCGTTATGACCTTTACCGCCGTCCAGACGCACTGCGTACAGACCGAAAGCATCTACACCGACACCGACGGTGCCCTGGGTGAAGCCAGAGGAGAACTTACCGATGAAAGCCTGACCCCATTCCCGCTGGTCCTGGGTGTCGTGCTTCTTGTCACGGTTGATGAAGGCGTTGCGCAGCAGCAGGCTGGCGCTGCTGTCTTCGATAAAGCCCTTTGCGTTGGCCTGGTCATTGGCCGAAACCTGAGTCGCGGCCATAAGCCCCAGCGCGACCAGGCTGATCCTGGATTTCAACATTTTATTTTCCTTATTACTTAGTCAAATACGCACTGCGGCCGACGCCAAAAACCACGCCCCCTGCGTGGGTTGACGCTCGCGGGTCAGAAAACAAAAAGCCCGCCTGCGAAGTTCGCAGCGGGCCTTTTATTCTGGACTCTTGGCTCATGGGCCTACAGGCGTTGACCGAATCCTATCCGTGTAAAGATGAGCATGTCAAAAATTCGTGAAATGCCCCTGACAAGCACGAAACAAATTGAAACATAAAACTACGAAAGCAGAAGAGAAACGAATAACATAAGTAAATAGCACGCATTATCATTCGCGCGCTTTTTCAATCCCGCTTTCGTCTAATACCCTCGGATGTTTTCAATGCCTGCCCCCTGCCGCCTCTCACCCTTGACCTTGGGTGTATCCCTGTTTCTCGGTTCCACCCTGGCAGTTGCCGCTCCCCTGAACTTGCCCGAGCTTTCGGTGACCGCTGAAAGCGACCGTGATCAGGACGATCCCCGGGTCAAGGAAGTCAGCACCGCTACCCGCACTTCGACACCAGCACGTTACGTTCCGCAAACCATCGACGCGGTAAAAACCAGCAACGTACTGGACTACGGCAGCAATGACCTGGGCAAGGCGCTCAGTGGTATCCCGAACGTCAGCACCGGCGCCGATACGCGCTTTGACAGTGTGCGCATCCGCGGCTTCGATGCCAGTAACGACTTTTATCTGGACGGCATCCGCGACGACAGCCAATACGTGCGCGACCTGCACAACATTGAACGCATCGAAGTGCTCAAGGGCCCGGCAGCGGTCCTGTACGGGCGTGGCAGCCAGGGCGGGATCGTCAACCGCATCAGCAAGCTGCCCGAAGCCGGACGCCGTTCGAGCATCGAAGCGCAAGGCGGCAGCGAAGACCTGCGCAGCCTGTATGCCGACCTCAGCGCCGACCCGAGCGATAACATCAGCCTGCGCCTGAACATGGGCAACCAGGACAACAACAGTTTCCGTCATGGCATCGACGGCAGCCGCCAGCTGTTCGCGCCGTCGATGAGCTGGCAACTGACCCCAGACCTGAACTGGCTGGTGCAGTATGAATACAGCCGCTACAACCGTACCCCTGATCGCGGCATCCCGAGCATCAATGGCCGCCCGGCCGATGTCAGCCGCTCCACCACCTACGGTGATACCCAGCGCGACTTCATCGACGACAAAGCGCAATCGCTGCGCTCGCGCCTGAATTACCAGCTCAGCGAAAACTGGCAGGTGCGCCACACCCTGGGCTTGTTCAAGCTCAACAGTGATTTCGACAACACCTATCAGACGGGCTACAACGCCAAGACCGGGCAAGTTACCCGCCAACGCTGGCAGCAAGACCTCAACACCCGCAACCTGTTCAACAACGTGGAACTGGAAGGCAACTTCGACACCTTCGGCCTGCAGCACACCTTGCTGACTGGCGTGGAGTTCGGCCATCAGCGTCGTGACCCGCTGCTGTACAAAAATGCCACGCCAGTGCCGAGCGTGAACGTGTACAACCCTGACCGTAACGCGCAGTACAACGGGCAGATGATCGCGTCGAGCAACAACCACACGGTGGTCGATAGCCGCGGCCTGTACATCCAGGACCAACTGCGCCTGAACGATCAATGGCAAGTGCTGGCCGGTGTGCGCTTCGACCAATTCGAAGTGGAAACCACCAACAAGCTCAAGAACGACCTTTCCGAGAAGCAGGACAGCAACAGCACCAGCCCGCGTCTGGGCGTGGTGTATTCACCGTGGAAGGAACACTCCTTCTATGCCTCCTGGAGCAAGACCTTCTCGCCAGTGGGTGGTGGCCTGATCGGTATTACCCCAGGCGCCCCGGGCAACAGCAACGAGACCAGCCCTGAAGAGACCCGCCAGAAAGAAGTGGGGGTCAAGAGCGACTGGCTCGACGAGCGCCTGAGCACCACGCTGGCCATTTACGAGCTGGAACTCTACAACCGCCGCACCAGCGACCCGAACCAGCCGGATGTCACGCTGATGACCGGCCTGCAGCGCTCGCGTGGTATTGAACTGACGGCCACCGGCAACATCGTTGGCAACTGGTACATGCGTGGTGGGATCGGTATTCAGGACGCCACCATCGTTGAAGACAGCAACGGCCAGGAAGGCAATCGGGTCAGCAACGTCGCCAAGCGCAATGGCAGCGTATTCGTGACCTGGAAGCCGGAGATGGGTTGGTACGGCGAAACTGGTTTGACCTTTGTTGGCGAACGTTACGCCGACAACCAGAACACTGCGGTGCTGCCTGGCTATGGCCGTTGGGACGCGCTGGCCGGTTTCCGCGCCAAAGACTGGGACCTGCGCGCCGCGCTGAACAACATTACCGACAAGACTTACTACAGCTCGGCAACCAGTGCCGCGCAGATCCAGTTCGGTGATCCGCGCAGCTTGGTCGTGACCGGCACCTACAGCTTCTAACCCACCCCGGTAGGAGCGGGCTTGCCCCGCGATAGCGATCTGTCAGTCACATCGTATCGCGGGGCAAGCCCGCTCCTACAGGTATTCAGCTACCGAGCAGGGCTTCCAGCTCTGCTTCGGTGATCAAGCCTGTTGGGTAACGCGCCAGCAACACTCGACGGTGATCGGACTTCCTGCCCCGGATAACTCTGTTGTCTTTCAACCACTGCGCCACTCGCTGGAGTGACTGCGGGTTCATTGCCGATGAGGGCGAAGCCGACTCACTTACTGCATTCATTTCAACACGTACTCCCTGGGCCGTGAGCGGCTAAATTACTCAAACTTTGTGACAGAACCGATTTGCCCTATCTGTTTGAAATACAATGCAAAACAAATACAAGAGGTGTGCCAGCGCTCACGCCGACTGTCGCCCGCCCATAAAAAAACCCGTCCGAAGACGGGTTTTTTATTTGCGCAAATTCAGCCCTTGAATGGGGCCGGCTGCTGCTGGGTCAGGCAGTGGATATTGCCGCCGCCCAAAAGCATCTCGCGCCCTGGGATCATCACCACTTCATGCTCCGGGAACACTCGGGCCAGAATCGCTCTAGCCTCGGCATCTGCCGGGTCGTCGAAGCTTGGCGCGATGATGCCGCCGTTGACGATCAGGAAGTTGACGTAGGAACCCGCCAGGCGAACCGAGGGGTTACGCTCCTGGCTACCGGCAACCGGATCGACACCCGCGCACTCTTCTTCAGTGGCGAACAGCGGTCCCGGAATCGGCATCTTGTGCACTGTAAAGGTGCGACCTTTGGCATCGCGGCTGTTCTGCAGCACTTCAAGTGCGGCATGGCAACGTGCGTAGTTGGGGTCTTGAGGATCATCTGTCCAGGCCAGTAACACTTCACCTGGGCGCACGTAACAACAGAAGTTGTCGACATGGCCGTCGGTTTCGTCGTTGTACAGGCCATCGGGCAGCCAGATGATGGTGTCCACCGCCAGGTGGTCACGCAGCACCGCTTCGATCTGCTCGCGATTGAGGTGTGGGTTGCGGTTGTGGTTGAGCAGGCATTCTTCGGTGGTGATCAGGGTGCCTTCACCATCGACGTGAATCGAACCGCCTTCCAGCACAAAGCCTTCGGTGTGGTAGCGCGGGCAACGTTCCATTTCGAGAACTTTGCTTGCCACTTGCTCGTCACGGTTCCACGGCGCATACAGCCCGCCTTCGAAACCACCCCAGGCATTGAAGCCCCAGTCAACGCCACGGACTTCGCCGCTGTTGTTGATGACGAAGGTTGGCCCGGTGTCACGCACCCAAGCGTCGTCGTTGCTGATTTCAACCACACGAATGTTCGGCGCATCCAGACGGGCGCGAGCGTTGTCGTATTGTGCGGCAGAAACGGCCACGGTGACCGGCTGGAAACGGGCGATGGCATTGGCCAGCGTCACGTGTGCAGCTTGTACCGGTTTGCCGCCCAGACGCCAGTTGTCCGGACGCTCAGGCCAGACCATCCATACCTGGGTTTGCGGCGCCCATTCGGCTGGCATGTAAAAGCCGTCGGCGCGTGGGGTGCTGGTCAGGGTCTTCATGTGTAAACCTTTGCAGTGTTCGCCGCAGGCATTCGGGGCCTGCAGCAGGGTCAGTGGACGATCAGGATTCCAGCGCGCCATCGAGGGTTTTCACCGGGCCGTACAGGTTCGGACGGCGGTCACGGAAAGTGCCCCAGGCGCTGCGGATGTGCTCCAGTTTGTCGAGGTCGAAAGTATGCACCAGCACGCCCTCTTCGGTCTCGTTGAGCTCCTGGACTTTCTCGCCGAACTGGTTGGCGATGAACGAGGAGCCATAGAAGGTGATGTCGTAGCCGTCTTGCGCTTCGTTACCAATACGGTTGCTGGCAATCAGCGGCATCAGGTTAGCGCCGGCATGGCCTTGCTGTACGCGCTGCCAATGGTCGCGCGAGGAGATGGTCTTGTCGTGCGGCTCGCTGCCGATGGCGGTCGGGTAGAACAGCACTTCGGCACCCAGCAGCGCCATGCTGCGCGCGCACTCGGGGAACCACTGGTCCCAGCAGATGCCGACGCCGATCTTGGCGTAACGGGTTTGCCAGACCTTGAAGCCGGTGTCGCCCGGGTTGAAGTAATACTTTTCGTGGTAGCCAGGGCCATCCGGGATGTGAGTCTTGCGGTACACACCGAGGTTGCTGCCGTCGGCATCGATGATCGCGATGCTGTTGAAGCGCGCACGCCCGGCCAGTTCGAAGAAGCTGATTGGCAGCACTACCTGCAGCTCTTTGGCCAGGGCCTGGAAATGCTCGATCGCGGCGTTGGTCTCAACCGGCGTCGCCAGTTGCAGGTAATCCGGATTCGGCTTCTGGCAGAAGTACG
Source organism: Pseudomonas sp. NUPR-001 (assembly GCF_052147955.1). Classification (NCBI taxonomy): domain Bacteria; kingdom Pseudomonadati; phylum Pseudomonadota; class Gammaproteobacteria; order Pseudomonadales; family Pseudomonadaceae; genus Pseudomonas; species Pseudomonas sp. NUPR-001. Next base: position 299,398 of record NZ_CP197353.1, on the reverse strand, counting down.
GGGTTTCGAACAGTTCCTGGATCAGGATGATCTGCGCGCCCTTGGCAGCTGCTTCACGAACCAGTTTTTCGGCGGTGGCCAGGTTGTCCTGGCGATCCCAGGAACACGCCATCTGAGTGGCGGCGACAGTGACGGTGCGGCTCATGAAACCTCCTCGAAGGACAACCGGGCCGACTGACCGTGCAGGCGACCGAAAACAGATTGCTGGGTGATGGACGACTTTATATCCGATAAATATCGGCTTTAAAAGTGACAAATCAAAAATTTCAGCCACAAAAAAGCCGGATAAACCGATTGTTATCGGTTTATCCGGCTTTTAAGCCACGGGCTAGAGCGCTTCGCTCAGCACCTTGTCGATACTGTCGACGAAGAAGTCCACGCTGGCACGGGTGGTACACATCGGCGGCTTGATCTTGAGGATGTTCAGGTAGTCGCCAGTAGGCTGCATGAAGATGCCCAAGTCACGCAGGCGGTTGCACAGGGTGGTGGTTTCTTCGCTGGCCGGCTCCAGGGTGCTGCGATCACGCACCAACTCCAGCCCCAGGTAGAAACCCGAACCATGCACAGCACCGGCTAACGGATGTTTATCGACCAATGCCTGCAAGCGTGCCTTGAAGTAGCGGCCAACATCGCGGGCGTTGTCCCACAGGCCTTCCTCTTTCATGACATCCAGCACGGCAATGCCGATCCGGCAGCTGACCGGGCTACCGCCGGCAGACGAGAAGAAATAACCCTCGGCCTCCAGCGCCTCGGCAATCTCCCGGCGGGTGATGACCACGCCCAGTGGCTGGCCATTGCCCATGCCCTTGGCCATGGTGATGATGTCCGGCACCACGCCTTGCTGCTCAAAGCCCCAGAAGTACTCGCCCAACCGCCCGTAGCCAACCTGCACTTCGTCGGCAATGCACACGCCACCCGCCGCGCGCACCTTGGCATACGCCTGTTGCAGATAGCCCGGTGGCAGCGAGATGCCGCCCGCGTTGCCATACACTGGCTCGCAGATGAACCCGGCCAATTGCCGCTGCTCGCTGGCCAAAGCCTCCAATTTGGCGTCGACATCACGCAGATAATCAGCGGTGCTGTCATCGCCGCGATACGCCCCACGGTAGGTGTTCGGCGCGATCACCGGGTGCACCCACTGCGGCCGCGTGCTCAATGCCTGGGGGTTGTCGGCAATCGAGGTGGAAATCGCATCGGTGGCCACCGACCAGCCGTGGTAAGCCTCTAGCACGCTGAGCAAGTCACGACCACCGCTGTAGGCCCAGGCCAGGCGAATCGCCAGGTCGTTGGCCTCGGTACCACTGTTGACCAGGAACACCCGGTCCATCGAGTCCGGCGCCAGCTCCAGCAAACGCTCGGAGAACTCGGCGATCGCCGCATAGTGAAAGCGCGAGTTGGTGTTGACCAGCGACCACTGGCGCGCGGATTCACTGGCCATGCGTGGGTGGCCGTGACCGAGCACCGCGACGTTGTTGAGCATGTCCAGGTACGAGCGCCCCTGCATGTCGATCAGGTAGTTACGCCAGCCGCGCTCGATATGCGGTGGCTGCTCGTAGTAGTGCTTCTGCGAACGGGCAAAGCTGGCGTCACGACGCGCCAGCAGTTGTTGCGCATCGACCAGCGGCTCGGCCTCACAAGCAAACCCCAAGACGGCTTGCGGCGACGGGCACAAGGCCGCCCAGGCCGCGGCCCGCGATGGCACCACAAAGGCGGGCGGGCACAGGTCGGCGACACGGCACAGCTGCACACTCAACACGCCATCGGTCTGGCCCAACGGCTGGCCTTGGCTCAGTTGCGCACCGGACTCCGGCGCATTCACCAGCCCACGCAGCCACAGGCTGCACTGCTCACCCTTCAAGCATCCCTGACCGGCGCCCGTTTGTAGCCAGACACCGGCCCAGGGTGCCTGCAACGCGGTGCCCGCCGGGGCCTGCAGCTCAACGTTCAGGGCAAAAGTGGCGGGTTCTTGCGGGTTGTCGATATGGGTTTGCGACAAGCGATACTGCCCGTACAGCGAACAGGCCGCACCTTGCTCAGCGGCCTGCTCGCGGAGCAACTGCTGATCAAACCCCGGTTGCTCCCAGTTGCCAGCCTGGCAATGACTGCTCAGCACGCCCAGGTCCACGGTTTTTACGGTACCCGCCACCAGGCCTGGCAACAGCACCCCGCCTTGCTGCGCCACGGCAGGTGCGGCAAAGCCTGTTACGTGCAGAATTGCAGCCTCCATCAGCTCGAACGGTACGCTGGTGGCGACATCAAAGATTTCCCACTCGTGGCTCAGGTTGTCACGAATGTAGGTGTTGCCCGGATCGACGCTCAGTTGCTGCTCACTGCTGAGCACCAGCACCGCAGCGCGCGCCACGATCATCGGCCAGAGCGCCTGCAGTTCGGCTTCGGTCAGCGGGTTGAGCGCATGATAGGCCTGAACGGCGGGCAAAATGCGCAGTGGATCGCCTTCGGCATGATGCAGCAGGGCCGCGCAGGTTACCGACAAGTCGGCGATGCGCCAGGTGTGCAGCAAATCACCGAAATCGATCACCCCTTGTAGCTGCCATTGGCGCTGTTCATCACGCTGCCACACGGCGTTGTCATCGGTGATGTCCAGGTGCACGGCTTGCATCGGTAGCTGTTCAAGCAGGGGCCGCAAGCGTTGTTCGGCCTTTTCAGTGACCGCAAGCAATTGCGCCTTGCGTGGCCCGTCGCTGAGCACCGGCAGCAAGTGGGCAATCAGCGCCGGGGCGTGGCGTGGGTCCCATTGCAGCGTGCGCTCAAGGCCGGGATGGGTGAAATCGGCCAAAGCCTGGTCGATCCGCGCGCAGAGCCTGCCCAACTCGGCAATCAGCTGTGGCGGCATGTGCTTGAGGCGAGTCAGCGACTGCCCTTCGATGTAGTCGAGCAACCGTACCCGCAGCAGCTGGCCCTGCACATCCAGCGCCAGCAATTGCTCACCGGAACCTGCAGCCACCACGGCTGGTACCGGCAGCCCGCGCTCACGTAGGTAACTCAAGGCCGCGTGCTGAGCTTGCAGTTCAGCAGTGGCATAATCGCCGTGACAGATTTTCAGCACATAACGGCCCTGGGCGCTGTCGACGCGAAAATTCAGGTCTTGCTGACTGCCCAACGACTGCAACGTACCGCCAAGCCCGTAGTGCTCCTGCACTAAAAGCAGCGCCTGCTGCTCGCTGACGTCGGGGCAGGGCTGCGTGGAGCGATGAATCAGGGTACTGAGCGGCATGGTACGACCTCGTTTTTTTTGCTGCTTATATCGCCACCGCTTTGGCCGATAAGCAAGCATGGCCGGTAAAAAGCGATGAACAACGAGGCATTGCACAGTAACCTGCCCGGACAGCGGTACCGCTTTGCTCCTGCTTATAACTGTTTGCGAGCTAGGCTTGAGCGAACATCAACAGATTCATCAAAGGTCATTGGACATGCGAATACTCATTACCGGCGGTGCCGGCTTCATCGGCTCGGCCCTGATTCGTCACCTGATCGACAATACCGAGCACGAGGTGCTGAACCTCGACAAGCTGACCTATGCCGGCAATCTGGAGTCGCTGACCCGTATCGCGACCAATACCCGCTATGAATTTGTCCAGGCCGATATCGCTGATCAGACAACGGTCAGCGCGGTGCTGAAGCGCTTTGAACCCCAGGCAATCATGCACCTTGCGGCAGAATCGCATGTCGACCGCTCGATCGATGGCCCGTCAGACTTCATTCAGACCAACATCGTCGGCACCTACAGCCTGCTGGAAGCAACACGCGCCTACTGGATGACGCTGCCTGCGCAAGCGCGCGCAGCTTTTCGCTTTCATCACATTTCCACCGATGAAGTGTATGGCGACCTGCATGGCGTTGATGACCTGTTCACCGAAACCACGCCCTATGCGCCAAGCTCACCTTACTCGGCGAGCAAGGCGGCGTCCGACCATCTGGTCCGCGCCTGGCAGCGCACTTATGGCCTGCCGGTGCTGATCACCAACTGCTCGAACAATTACGGGCCTTTCCACTTTCCGGAAAAACTCATTCCGCTGGTCATCCTCAACGCCCTGGCCGGTAAGCCACTGCCGGTGTATGGCAATGGCCTGCAGGTGCGTGACTGGTTGTTCGTTGAAGACCATGCCCGCGCTTTGCTCAAGGTGGTCACCGAGGGCCAGGTGGGCGAAACCTACAATATTGGCGGCCACAACGAGCAGAAAAACATCGATGTGGTGCGCGGCATCTGCGCCTTGCTCGAAGAGCTCGCCCCACAGCACCCGGCAGGCGTGGCGCAGTATGCCGACCTGATCACCTTCGTTGAGGATCGCCCGGGCCACGACCAGCGTTATGCCATCGACGCCAGCAAGATCGAACGTGAACTGGGCTGGACTCCGACAGAAACCTTCAACAGCGGGCTGCGCAAGACCGTGCAGTGGTACCTGGAAAACCTGGAATGGTGCCAACGGGTACAGGACGGTAGTTATCAAGGGCAGCGCCTTGGCTTCAGCAACTTCAAGGATCTTATTGCATGACCAAAGGTATCGTTCTGGCCGGTGGCTCCGGCACCCGCTTGCACCCCATCACCCTGGGCGTGTCCAAACAACTGCTGCCGATCTATGACAAACCGATGATCTACTACCCGCTTTCCGTGCTGATGCTGGCCGGGATCCGGGAAATCCTGCTGATCTCTACACCGAATGACTTGCCCCAGTACAAACAGCTACTCGGTGACGGCAGCCAGTTTGGTATCACCCTCAGCTATGCCGAACAGCCTTCGCCCGACGGTTTGGCCCAGGCCTTTTTGATTGGCGAAGAATTCATCGGTAACGATCCAGTGTGCCTGATCCTGGGCGACAACATCTTTCACGGCCAGGGCTTCAGCGAGCAACTGCTGCGGGCTATCCGCCAGCCCTCCGGTGCTACGGTATTCGGCTACCTGGTCAAAGATCCGGAGCGCTTCGGGGTGGTCGACTTCGATCAACATGGCCGTGCACTGTCGATCGAAGAAAAACCTGCCAAACCCAAGTCGCCTTATGCAGTAACCGGCCTGTATTTCTACGACAATGATGTGGTGGAAATCGCCAAAAACGTTAAACCTTCGCCACGCGGCGAACTGGAAATCACCGACGTCAACAACGCCTATCTGCAACGTGGCGACCTGCGCGTCGAACGTTTCGGCCGTGGCTTTGCCTGGCTCGATACCGGTACCCACGACAGCCTGCTGGAAGCGTCGCAGTACGTGCAAACCATTGAGCGCCGCCAGGGCCTGAAGGTGGCCTGCCTGGAAGAAATTGCGTTCCAGCAGGGCTGGATCGACCGCACACAACTGCTGGAACGTGCCAAGGCATTTGGCAAGACCGGCTACGGACAATACCTCTACGGCTTGGCTGAAGAACATTAATGAACGTTATAAAAACAGATCTACCCGACGTGCTGATCATCGAGCCGAAAGTGTTCGGTGACAGCCGCGGTTTTTTCTTCGAAAGCTTTAACGAGAAAGTCTTCAGAGAACAGACCGGCATCATCACCACCTTTGTTCAGGACAACCATTCCAAGTCCGAGAAAGGCGTGCTGCGTGGCTTGCACTACCAACTGGAAAATACCCAGGGCAAGCTGGTGCGTGTGATTCACGGTGAAGTGCTGGATGTGGCCGTCGATGTTCGCCGCAGCTCGCCACACTTCGGCAAGTGGGTCGCTGCGCGGCTGTCGGCCGACAACCGTCGCCAGATGTGGGTGCCGGAAGGTTTCGCTCACGGCTTCGTGGTGCTCAGCGACAGCGCCGAGTTTGTCTACAAAACCACCGACTACTACAACCCGGCAGCCGAACGCTGCATTCGCTGGGATGACCCGGACCTGGCCATCGACTGGCAATTGAGCGAAGCGCCGCGCCTGTCTGAAAAAGACCAGGCCGGCAAATTGCTCAAAGAGCTGGACGTGTTCCCATGACGGCACGCCACCTGAGCATCCTGATCAGCGGCCAGCACGGTCAGGTTTCCCGGGAGCTGCAACAGCGCCTGGGTGACCTCGGCCAGCTGCATGTGCTGGGCCGCGAACAGCTCGATCTGGCCCAGCCGGAGGCTATCCGCCAACAGGTCCAAGCGCTCAAGCCAGACCTGATCATCAACGCCGCTGCCCACACTGCGGTGGATCAAGCTGAAAGCGAAGCGGAGCTGGCCTTTGCGATCAATGCCCAGGCACCGGGCATTTTCGCAGAAGAAGCGAAGAAGCTCGGCATCCCGCTGATTCACTACTCCACCGACTATGTCTTCGACGGCAGCAAAGACGGCGCCTACAACGAAGATGACCCGCCCAATCCGCTGGGTGTCTACGGTCAAAGCAAATTGGCAGGCGAACAGGCCATCAGCGCTGTCGGTGGCCAGCACCTGATCCTGCGCACCAGCTGGGTGTACTCGCGACACGGGCGTAACTTCCTGCTCACCATGCAGCGCTTGCTGCAGGAAAAGCCGGAACTGCGCATCGTTGCCGACCAGATCGGCGCGCCCACCTGGGCAGGCACCATCGCCCTCAGCACCCGCGCCCTGATCGAACGCTGGCAGGCCGGCCAGGCCGGTGCCTGGGGTATCTACCACTTGACCGCGCAAGGTGAAACCTCCTGGTTCGGTTTCGCCCAGGCCATCGCCGAGCAGCTCAAGGCCCAGGGCCTGCCCTGCGCTCAGTTGCTGCCTATTCCTTCCAGTGACTATCCGACCCCGGCCCGCCGCCCGTTGAACTCGCGCCTGGACTGCAGTCGCCTGCAACGCGAATGGCAGGTCAGCCAACCGCACTGGCAGCAGGCGCTGATCGACTGCCTGAAGTAGCGCATAATGCGCCAGACGATTCTGGCGCATTTACGATGATCAAGATTCCACCACTTCCCCGTCGCCCGCGATGGCGCAGCCTGGCCTTGCTGGCCGTGTGTCTGGCGCCGTTGCTCTGGCCGTTGCAGCACCTGGCCAAACACTACTACCAGGACGAGCTGGCTGGGCAAAACCGCCAGACCCTCGACCTCTACGTGGCCAACCTGCTCGGCACCCTGCACCGCTATGAAACCCTGCCGCAGATCCTCGGCGACCTGCCGGCATTGCGGGCGGTGCTGGCTGACCCGCTGCGCCTGGAAACCCTGACCAACGCCAACCGCCTGCTCAAAGACATCGCCACCCAGACCGGCGCCGAAGTCATGTACCTGATGGACGTCAAGGGCAACACCCTGGCGGCCTCCAACTGGGACAAACAAGACAGTTTCGTTGGCCGTAACTTCACTTTCCGGCCCTACTACACCGATGCCGTGCAAGGGCGCCTGGGACGCTTTTTCGGCCAAGGCACCACATCCGCCAAACGTGGCTATTTTTTCGCTGCCGCCGTGCGCGACCGCGAGCAGATCATTGGTGTACTGGTGGTCAAGGTCGATCTCGATCACACCGAAACCTTGTGGGGCAAAACACCTGAGCAACTGCTGCTCACCGACCATAACGGCGTGGTGATTCTCACCTCACGCCCCGACTGGCGCTTCCGGGCGACCCGGCCGCTGACCGACACCGAGCGTGAAGCCATCGCCGCCATTCAGCCTTACCCAACGCAAACCCCGCAGCCCCTGAACCTGAACCAGGACGCCTGGTTGATCCAGACCCAGGCCATTGAAGAAACCGGCTGGCAAGTCAGCATCCTTGCGCCGCGCACCCTGATCGACCGCTCGGTGAACACCGTTGTCGCCATCGGCGGCGCCACCCTGTTGGTGCTCATGCTGTTGCTCGGCCTGATGATGCAGCGGCGCCGTCATTACATGGACCGCATTGATTTCGAGGCCCACGCCCGTCACGAGCTGGAAAAGCGCGTAATCGAGCGCACCGCCGACCTCGAAGGCCTCAATACCCGACTGAAAACTGAAGTGCTGGAGCGTGAGCAGGCCCAGCAAGAGCTGGTGCGCGCCCAGGACGAGCTGGTCCAGGCTGGCAAACTGTCGGTGCTGGGCACCATGTCGGCGAGCATCAGCCATGAGCTCAACCAGCCCCTGGCGGCGATCCGCAGCTATGCCGAAAACGCCGAAATCCTCCTCGACCATCAACGCACCGATGACGCCCGCAGCAACCTCAAGCTGATCAGCGAGTTGACCGGGCGCATGGCCTCGATCATTGCCCACCTGCGCGCCTTTGCCCGCCGCGACCGGCATGCCCCGGAAAGCGTGGCACTCCAGCCCGCACTGGATGACGCCCTGGCCCTGCTGGCCAAGCGCCGACGGGCGATGGCGGTGGAGCTGGTACGTGACCTGCCCGACGCCACACTGTGGGTACAGGCCGGTGAAACCCGCCTGCGTCAGGTGCTGGGCAACCTGCTGGCCAACGCCCTCGATGCCCTGACCGAAAAAGCCAACCCGCGCAGGCTCATGCTCAGTGCCGAACAGCGTGATGGCAACGTCTACCTGTACATTCGCGACAACGGCCCGGGCTTTACCAGCGAAGCACTGGCCCGGGCACGCGAACCGTTTTTCACCACCAAGACGCGTACCCAGGGTCTTGGCCTGGGCCTGGCGATCTGCGATACCTTGATGCGCGCGCTGGGCGGCGAGTTGCTGCTTGGCAATCACCCTGAAGGTGGCGCCCTGCTCACCCTGCAACTGCGCGTGGCCACCCCTGGCGCCAACCTGCAAACCTCAGAGGACCCATCGGCATGACCACCGAGCCGCCCATCGACAGCCGCATTCAGGTGATCCTGGTCGACGACGATCCGCACCTGCGCCAGGCCTTGAGTCAGACCCTCGACCTTGCCGGCCTTAAAGTCCTGTCGTTGAGCGATGCGCAGCATCTGGCCTCGCGTATCGAAGCTGACTGGCCGGGTGTGCTGGTCAGCGATATCCGCATGCCCGGCATCGACGGCATGGAACTGCTGCAACAGGTGCATGCCCAAGACCCTGATTTGCCAGTGCTGCTGATTACCGGCCACGGGGATGTACCGCTGGCGGTACAAGCCATGCGCGCCGGTGCCTACGACTTTCTCGAAAAGCCGTTTGCCAGCGATGCCCTGCTCGACAGCGTGCGCCGCGCGCTGGCCCTGCGCCGTCTGGTCCTGGAAAACCGCAGCCTGCGCCTGGCCCTGAGCGATCGCCAGCAACTCAGCACCCGCCTGGTCGGCCAGTCGCCTTCGATGACGCGGCTGCGCGAGCAAATCGGTGCCCTGGCGGCGACCCGCGCCGATGTGCTGATCCTCGGTGAGACCGGCGCCGGCAAGGAAGTGGTGGCCCGCGCCCTGCATGACTTGTCCAGCCGCCGCGATGGGCCTTTTGTCGCCATCAACGCTGGCGCCCTGGCCGAGTCGGTGGTCGAAAGCGAGCTGTTCGGCCACGAGCCCGGCGCCTTCACCGGGGCGCAAAAGCGCCGGATCGGCAAATTCGAGTTCGCCAACGGCGGCACCCTGTTTCTCGACGAAATCGAAAGCATGAGCCTGGATGTTCAGGTCAAGCTGTTGCGCTTGCTGCAAGAGCGAGTGGTTGAGCGCCTGGGCGGCAACCAGCAGATCCCGCTGGATATCCGCATCATCGCTGCCACTAAAGAAGACCTGCGCCAATCCGCTGACCAGGGGCGCTTTCGCGCCGACTTGTACTATCGCCTGAACGTTGCGCCGCTGCGTATCCCACCGCTGCGCGAACGCGGTGATGACATCCTGGTGTTGTTCCAGCACTTCGCCGATGCCGCGAGCCAGCGCCACGGTCTGCCTGCTCATACCTTGCAGCCAACCCAGCGTGGGCTGCTACTGCGCCACAATTGGCCCGGCAATGTGCGTGAGCTGCAAAATGCCGCCGAACGCTTCGCCCTGGGGCTGGAACTGGCTCTTGATGGCCAGGCCCCGGAGCAACCCCACGAGCAACCGGCGTTGGCTACGGGCGGCAACCTCAGTGATCAGGTCGAGCAGTTCGAGCGCTCGCTGATTGCCGCCGAACTGAGCCAACCGCACAGCTCCATGCGCAGCCTGGCCGAAGCGCTGGGCATTCCGCGCAAGACCCTGCACGACAAACTGCGCAAACATGGCTTGAGCTTCGCCGACAGCAACGCCAGCCCTGACGAAACAGAGGACAACCGCCCATGACCACGGACAGCCACTACCTGCAATCAGTGCTGCACAGCGACATTCCGCTGACCCGCGAGATGGGCATGGAAGTGCTCGACTGGCACAACCAGCAACTGCGCCTGCAATTGCCGCTGGCGCCCAACGTCAATCACAAGAGCACCATGTTCGGCGGCAGTCTGTACTGTGCCAGCGTGCTGGTGGGCTGGGGCTGGCTGCACTTGCGCCTGCGCGAAGCGGGGATCGACGATGGCCATATCGTCATTCAGGAAGGCCAGATCAGCTACCCGTTGCCGGTCACCGGCGCCGCCATCGCCGTGTGCGAAGCGCCGGAAGCGAAAGTCTGGGAACGCTTCATTGCCACCTACCAGCGCCGCGGCCGCGCACGCCTGACCCTGAACACCCGTGTGTGCAATGCCGGCAGTGACGAGGCCGCAGTGCAATTCAGCGGCCAGTACGTGCTACATCGTTGAAGCCAGTTGCAGCAACCGCTCGCGCCACGCGGCGGCGGCCGGGATGGCCAGGAAGTAAGGGTTGAGCAACGACTCGCGTGGTGGGTAAGTAAAAGCCTGGCCGTCGAGGCCGAGCACTTCGCCCCCCGCGCCTTCCAGCACGCCCTGGGCCGCTGCGGTATCCCACTGCGAGGTCGGCGCCAGGCGCGGATAGCAATCGGCCGCCCCTTCGGCCAACAAGCAAAACTTCAACGAACTGCCGATATTGGCCAGTTTCAGCTCACCTACCGCGCTGCTCAAGCCGGCCAGCAGGGCGTCCTGTTGCGGGCTTGAATGACGGCGGCTGGCGACCACAGTGAACGCCTCCCCCGGCGCTGGCGCTTGGCGCACGTTAATGGCGTGCGGCGCAGCGTTGGTCTCGGCGCACCAGGCACCCAGCCCCTGACCGCCGTAATAGCAGCGACCATTGGTGGGAATCGCCACCACGCCAAACACCACCCGGCCACGCTCGATCAGGGCAATATTGACGGTGAACTCTTCAGTCCCGGCAATGAACTCCTTGGTGCCGTCGAGCGGGTCAACCAGCCACCAGCGCTGCCACTGCTGACGTTCACTCAAGGCAATATTGCAGTCTTCTTCCGACAGTACCGGGATCTCTGGTGCCAGGGCTTGCAAGCCTTTGGCAATCACCGCATGGGCAGCCAGGTCGGCAGCGGTCACCGGCGACTCATCGGCTTTGGTCGTCACTGCGACATCAGCGCGCCAGAACGGCAGAATGGCGTTGCCCGCCTGACGTGCCAGCTCGACCACCTGCTGCATCAGTTGCAGATCATTCATGCGCTGAACGCCCCGCGTTGCGTCAGCAGGTCACGCACCAGGTACAGTGCTGCCAGCGCGCGGCCTTCGGAAAACTGCGGGTGCTGCGCCAATGCCGACAATTCACGCAGGTTGATCTTGTCGACGCGCATCGGCTCCGGCTCATCGCCTTCAAGGCGCTCTTCGTACAAGTCGGTGGCCAGCACTACCTGAATCTTCTGGCTCATGTAGCCAGGCGACAGCGACAGCTCGGTCAGATGCTCAAGCTGGCGGGCACCAAAGCCGGCCTCTTCCTTGAGCTCGCGGTCTGCCGCTGCCAGCACGTCTTCACCCGGCTCGATCAAGCCCTTGGGCAACGACAACTCGTACTCGTCGGTACCGCCACAGTACTCTTCCACCAGCACTGCATGCTCGGCATCGAGCATGGCCACCACCATCACCGCACCATAGCCGTTGCCGCGTCCCACCAAGCGCTCGTAGGTACGCTCGTTGCCATTGGCAAAGCGCAATTGCACAGCTTCGACCCGAAACAAACGGCTGCTGGCGACAATCTCGCGGGAGAGGACGGTAGGTTTCTGGCGCATGGGGAGGCTCCTGGGCGTGAACGGGTTACTATACCGTGGCTTGCCCGGCCACTGCTGCCCTGACTGTCCGAGAATTTCATATGCCTGTTTTAGCCTGGTCCACCATCGACACCGTACTGCTGGATATGGACGGCACCTTGCTGGACCTGCACTTCGACAATCACTTCTGGCTCGAACACCTGCCGCAGCGCTATGCCGACCTGCACGGCATCAGCCTGGCGATGGCCCAGCTGGAAATGGAGCCGTTGTTCGAACGCCACGCCGGCTCGCTGAACTGGTACTGCCTGGATTTCTGGAGCCGTGAGCTGAACCTTCCAGTGCGTGAGCTGAAACTGGAAATTGCACACCTGATTGCCTTGCGTCCGGACGCCGACACCTTTCTGCAGGCGATCAAACAGGCCGGCAAGCGGGTAATCCTGATCACCAACGCCCACCGTGACTCGTTGTCGCTCAAGCTGGAAAAGGTCGAGCTTGCCCCCTACTTCGAGCGCCTGATCAGCTCTCATGACTACGGTTATCCCAAGGAAAACCCGCAGTTCTGGGAAGCGTTGCAGGCCGATATCGGCTTTACGCCAGCGCGCAGCCTGTTTATTGATGACACCTTGTCGATTTTGCGCAGCGCCGGCCGCTTCGGCGTGGCACACCTGCTTGCGGTGCGCCAGCCGGACAGCCGCAAAGGGCCGCGTGATACCGAAGAATTCGCCGCCGTAGAAGACTACCGAACCCTCCTCGAAGGCCTGTAGGAGCGGGCTTGCCCCGCGAAGCGATGTAACAGACAAACCGCTATCGCGGGTCAAGCCCGCTCCTACCGCGCTGGATCTGTGGGAGCGAGCTTGCCCCGCGAAGCGATGTGACAGACAAACCGCCATCGCGGGTCAAGCCCGCTCCTACCGCGCTGGATCTGTGGGAGCGGGCTTGCCCCGCGAAGCGATGTGACAGACGAACCGCTATCGCGGGTCAAGCCCGCTCCTACCGCGCTGGATCTGTGGGAGCGGGCTTGTCCCGCGAAGCGATGTGATAGACGGACGGTTACTCTGGAATGCGCAGAGTCTGCCCAGGGTAGATCTTGTCGGGATGCTTGAGCATCGGTTTGTTGGCCTCGAAGATCTTGTTGTACAGATTGGCATTGCCATACACCGTCAGCGAAATAGCGCTAAGAGTGTCGCCCTTTTGCACCACAACGAAGCGGGCAGCAGCCACGGCCGGCCCGGTAACAGTGATCTGGTCATCGACTGACGCAACACCAGCAATGTTGCCCAACGCCAGGAGAATCTTCTCCTTCTCTTCCTGACTGGCCACTTCACCGGTGACGACTACCTTGTCGCCATCGACCGTCGCCTTGATGTTCGGATTACCGAGGCCAACTGCTTCGACGTGCTTTTGCAATTGCTCACTGGCATTGGCGTTCCCAGGGGTCAGCAGGTCGATGATTTTCTCACCGGCCTCTTTGATGAAGCTCAAAATGCTCATACCGCTCTCCTTGGTGATGAATCCCGGAGCAAGCAGTCTAGGACAGGTTAGAATGCTTCGCCTGCTTTACGCCAAGGAGCGACGATGGACATCAAACAACTGAAATTCCTCATCGCACTGGATGAAACCCGTCATTTCGGCCAGGCGGCGGCCCGCTGTCACGTGACCCAACCCACTCTGTCGATGCGCCTGCGCAACCTGGAGCAGGAGCTGGACCTGGCCCTGGTCAACCGTGGTCAGCGTTTCGAAGGCTTCACCGCCCAGGGTGAGCGGGTACTGGCCTGGGCTCGCACGGTAATTGCCGCTTACGATGGCCTGCACGCCGAAGCCGCCGCCTGTCGCGGGCATCTGGTCGGCAACCTGCGCCTGGGGGTGGTGCCGCTGTCGAGCTTCGACCCGCTGCCGCTGTTGCAACGCCTGCACCAGCAGCACCCGGACCTGAATTTCGAACTCAGCGCATTAAGCTCCGAGCAAATCCTCGAGCAACTGACCAGCAACCGCCTGGACCTGGGCGTTTCTTACCTGGATCGCCTGGACCACGAACGCTTTTTGTCCTTGCCCTTGGGTGAAACCCGCATGGGGCTGTTGTATGACCCAGATCATTTTGCCTTCGCGCCACAGCCCTTAAGCTGGCAGGCACTGGCTGAACTGCCGTTGGGTCTGCTGACCGCAGGCATGCACTTTCGCCAGTCGATTGACCACAACTTCCACAGCCGTGGGCTGGCGCCCCGATTGCTGCTGCAGACCGATGCCGTCCATCAGTTGGTGCAGGCCGTCGGTGGCGGGTTGTGTTGCGCGATCATGCCGCTGGCGGCGGGCCTTGAAGTCCTCACCGAGCGGCTGCGCCTGCAACCGATCGAACAGGCCAGCACCCTCGCACCGCTGGGCCTGATCATGCGGCGTACCGCGCCACGCTCGGCGCTGGCCGAAGCCTGTCTGGCCGAGTTTCAGGCCATGCAAAGCCGTGCCTGATCGACGGGCTCTATCACGGCATCAGCATTAGCGATTAGACGATACCCGAGCGCAAGCCTAGGCTTAAACCAGACCAGCCGCCGGTATCTCTGATGAGCACAACACCTCCGGCCTGCGCGGCGTCCGCTCCCCTGACTGCGCCCGCGGCCAGCAATACCTATGACTACAGCCACCTGACCGACAACAGCCCGGCCAGCACACCGTTGGCCGAAGAAGTTGCCCTGGGCATTGCCTACAACGGCATCAACCAGGCGGTCATGCTGGTCAGCCCCACCGACCTTGAAGACTTTATCGTTGGCTTCAGCCTAGGCAGCGGCATCATCAGCTCGCCAGACGAAATCTACGACCTCAAGCTCAGCGGCTGCGGATCAGCGATCAACGCTGAAGTGGAAATCGCCAGCCGCGCCTTCTGGAATCTGAAAAACCAGCGTCGGCAACTGGCCGGCACCAGTGGTTGCGGCCTGTGTGGGGTCGAGGCGTTGGAGCAAGCCCTGCCAGCACTCAAGGTGCTACCGGGTGCCCCGCTGCCGCCGGCACACTGGCTCGACGGCCTGCGCCAACGCATCGATGCCTTCCAGCCTTTGGGCCAGCACTGCGGCGCGGTGCATGCGGCGTTGTTCATGAACAACCAGGGCGAACTGCTGCTGGGCCGCGAAGACATCGGCCGCCACAACGCGCTGGACAAACTGATCGGCGCCCTGCTGCGCCAACACATCAGCCTCGAAGGCGGCCTGGCGGTTGTCACCAGCCGCTGCAGCCTGGAATTGATCCAGAAAGTCCTGCGTGCCGGCATCCAGACCCTGGTCAGCCTGTCGGCACCGACCGGCCTGGCGCTGCAGTGGGCACGCCAACACAACCTCAACCTGATCCATCTGCCTAAACACAGTGCGCCACGGGTGTTCAGCCCCGTGCTGGAGAATCGCCCGTGAGCCTGCATCATCAAGCCGACCAAAAACCCGTTCCGCGTTACAAGCCCTACCACGGTGCCGCGGGCGGCTGGGGTGCACTGCGCAGCGTGGCGCAGGCCTGGATCGGCAGTGACAACGCACTGAAGAATATCCGCGCCCTGCTCAAGACCAACCAGAACGGTGGTTTCGACTGCCCGGGCTGCGCCTGGGGTGATTCGCCGGAAAGCGGCATGGTCAAGTTCTGCGAAAACGGCGCCAAGGCGGTGAACTGGGAAGCCACCAAGCGCCGAGTCGATGCGGCGTTTTTTGCCCGCCACAGCGTCACCTCGCTGCTCAGCCAGAGTGACTACTGGCTTGAATATCAGGGCCGTCTTACCGAGCCGATGGTCTACGAGCCCAGCACCGACCGTTACCGACCCATTGACTGGAACGCCGCCTTTGCCCTGATCGCCAGCCATCTGCAGCGTCTTGAAAGCCCCGACCAGGCCGAGTTCTACACCTCGGGCCGGGCCAGCAACGAAGCGGCCTACCTGTACCAGCTGTTCGTCCGCGCCTATGGCACCAACAACTTCCCGGACTGCTCCAACATGTGCCACGAAGCCAGTGGCGTGGCCCTGGGCCAAAGTGTCGGGGTGGGTAAAGGCACGGTGACCTTTGACGACTTCGAGCACGCCGACGCGATTTTCGTCTGGGGTCAGAACCCTGGCACCAACCACCCGCGCATGCTCGAACCGCTGCGTGAAGCCGTCAAACGTGGCGCGCAGGTGGTGTGCATCAACCCTCTCAAAGAACGGGGCCTGGAGCGTTTCCAGCACCCGCAGCATCCGCTGGAGATGCTGACCAACGGCGACCGCCCGACCAACACCGCGTATTTCCGCCCGGCACTGGGTGGCGACATGGCCGTGCTGCGCGGCATGGCCAAGTTCCTCCTGCAATGGGAACGCGAGGCCCAGGCCAGCAATGCCCCGGCCATTTTCGACCATGAGTTTCTCAATCAGCACACTGACGGTGTGCTGGATTACCTGGCCGCCGTCGACAGCACCTCATGGCAGCAGATCGAATCGCAGTCCGGCCTCGACCTCGAACAGATCGAGCACGCCGCGCGGATGTACTGCAAAGCCAGGAAAGTCATCATGTGCTGGGCCATGGGAATTACCCAGCACCGCCATTCGGTGGCGACCATTCAGGAAATCGCCAACCTCATGCTGTTGCGCGGCAACCTCGGCGTGCCAGGCGCCGGATTGTGCCCGGTACGCGGCCACAGCAACGTTCAGGGCGACCGCACCATGGGCATCAACGAACGCCCGCCAGTTGCCCTACTCGACGCGCTGGAGCGCCGCTTCGGCTTCCAGGTACCACGTCACAATGGCCACAACACCGTCGAAGCGATTGGCGCCATGCTCGCCGGCCAAGCCAAGGTGTTCATCGGCCTGGGCGGCAACTTCGCCCAGGCAACCCCCGACACCGAACGCACTGCCCAGGCCCTGCGCAGCTGTGAACTGACCGTACAGATCAGCACCAAACTCAACCGCAGCCACTTGATCCACGGCAAGCAGGCGCTGATCCTGCCTTGCCTGGGCCGCACCGACATCGACCTGCAAAGCGATGGCCCACAGGCCGTTACCGTGGAAGACTCGTTCAGCATGGTGCATGCCTCCAACGGCCAACTGCAGCCATTGTCGCGGCAAATGCGCTCAGAGCCTGCGGTGATCGCCGGGATCGCCGCCGCCACGCTGGGTGCAAAACCTGTGGACTGGAACTGGCTGGTGGCTGACTACGGGCGCATCCGTGACCTGATCAGCGACACCATCCCCGGCTTCGACAACTTCAATCAGCGCCTGGCGCATCCTGGTGGCTTCTATCTGGGTAACAGCGCCGGCAAACGCCAATGGAAGACCGCCAGCGGCCGCGCCAACTTCAAAGCCAACGGCTTGCCTGACGACCTGCTGCACGAGCGCGTACGCGCCACCGGCCAGGCGCCTGACCTGATCATGCAGTCCATGCGCTCCCATGATCAGTACAACACCACCATCTACGGGCTCGATGACCGTTACCGTGGCGTCAAAGGCCAGCGCAATGTGTTGTTTGCCAATGAAGCCGACATCATCCGCCTGGGCTTCCATCCGGGGCAGAAGGCCGATATCGTCTCGTTGTGGAGCGATGGCCGCGAACGTCGGGTCAAGGGCTTCACCCTGCTGGCATTCGATATTCCGGCCGGTCAGGCGGCGGCGTATTATCCGGAGGTGAATCCGCTGGTGCCGCTGGAAAGCGTCGGTGATGGCAGCCACACCCCGACATCGAAGTTTGTCGCGATCAAACTGGAAGCCGCCAGCGACAACGCGCGCATCCTCTGACAGAATCTGCGGTTCGACACCCAATAAAAAAGGCCCTGGCAGCGATGCCGGGGCCTTGTCTCAAGTAAGCTCAGACAGCGCAAAATCAAGAAAGTTTCACAGCTAAAACAGTAACTTAGCGAATTGTGTACAAGTCGTGTTACTCGTCGGATTTGCGTTGCCAGCGCCCCTCGCCAGCCTCAGGATCGCCTCGTCATCCCTATGAGGCTCTCTTGATGAAGTACTCCTCGATTCTGTTGTTGTCTCTTGGCCTGCTCAGTGGCGTTGCCTCAGCCGGCGGCAATACCGAAGCCGGTATTGGCGGCGCGTTGGGTGGGGTACTGGGCTCAGTGGTCGGCCAATCGGTCGGCGGTAGCACTGGCGGTGCAATCGGCGCTGGCCTGGGTGGTGCAGCCGGTGGTGCCCTGGGTGCCGACAAGCGCCAACGTGGCGAAGCGGCAATCGGCGGTGCACTGGGCGCTGCTGGCGGTAACGTGGTAGGTCGCAGCGTGGGCGGCACTACCGGTAGTTACATCGGTGCAGCCGCAGGTGGTGGTGCTGGTGGTGCCTTGGGTAACTACCTGGGCAACAAGGCCGACGACGACGAACGTGACGATGCCCGTCGCTACCGTCGTGGCTACGACGACCGTCGCTACTACCACGACCGTGGTCACCACTACGGCCATCGCAAGCACAAGAAGCACTGGCGTCACCGCTAAGTGCGGTGGACTCAGCCCTGCAGGCGCAGCAATGCCGTCTGCAGGGCTGTTGGCAGTTGCGCCGGCCGCCCCGAGGCCCGCTCGATAAACACCTGCACCACCTTACCTGCGGCACAAGGCTGCTGCTCTCCCGCCTGAAACAGACCTAACTGATACTCCACCGTACTACCGGCCAGGCGCGCAACGCGCAAGCCGACCTCCAGCGTGTCAGGAAACGCCGGCAAGGCGAAAAAGTCTGCAGCTGAACTCACCACAAACCCCATCACTTCACCGTCCTGAGGGTCCAGGCCCGCGTGTTGCTGCAGGAATGCCTGAATCGTCGTGTCAAAGTAGCTGTACACCGTAGCGCCAGCGATATGGCCGTTGAGGTCGCTGTCCTGCCAGCGCGTGAGGATCGGCTGATGATGAAGAAATTGGTGACGCTGAAGAGTCTCGGACATGGATGACCTCTACACCGGGTAGGAGCGGGCTTTTGTGGGAGCGGGCTTGCCCCGCGATTCGATACAACGTCGGGCTACAATCGCGGGGCAAGCCCGCTCCCACAGGTGGTGCAAGACAGTTGCCTACAGTGCCTGATTCCACCAGAAGGCACAGCAAAAACAAAAAGCCGCCCATGAGGGCGGCTTTTTGCGTCACGCGGTCTGCAGCTTACAGCTGTGGACCAGCGGCCTTGATGGCGTCGGAAACTTCGAACTTCTTGAAGTTTTCGATGAACAGGTTGGCCAGGCCTTTGGCAGCTTCATCATAAGCCGCCGAGTCAGCCCAGGTGTTGCGTGGGTTGAGCAGAACAGTTTCAACGCCAGGAACCTGCTTCGGCACGTCCAGGTTGATGATGTCCAGGTGCTCGGTTTCAGCACCGATCAGCGCGCCGCTCTGGATGGCTGCGATCACCGCACGGGTGGTCGGAATGTTGAAGCGCTTGCCAACGCCGTAGCCACCGCCAGTCCAACCGGTGTTAACCAGGTAGACCTTGGAGTTGAAGCCCTTGATACGCTTGATCAGCAGCTCAGCGTACTCGCCAGCCGGACGCGGGAAGAACGGTGCGCCGAAGCAGGTGGAGAAGGTCGACTTGATGCCGCCGCCCGAACCCATTTCGGTGGAACCGACCAGCGCGGTGTAGCCGGACAGGAAGTGGTAGGCCGCCTGCTCGTTGTTCAGGATCGACACTGGCGGCAGTACGCCGGTCAGGTCGCAGGTCAGGAAGATGACTGCATTCGGCTCGCCGCCCAGGTTCGCTTCAGCACGTTTGGCAACGTGTTCCAGCGGGTAGGCAGCGCGGCTGTTCTGGGTCAGGCTGACATCGGTGTAGTCGGCGTGCTTGGCGTCGTCGATAACGACGTTTTCCAGCACAGCGCCATGCTTGATGGCTTTCCAGATGACCGGCTCGTTCTTCTCGGACAGGTCGATGCACTTGGCGTAGCAGCCGCCTTCCATGTTGAAGACAACGCCTTCGCCCCAACCGTGCTCGTCGTCACCGATCAGGTAACGGCTTTCGTCAGCCGACAGGGTGGTCTTGCCGGTACCGGACAGACCGAAGAACAGGGTGACATCGCCTTCTTCGCCGATGTTGGCGGCGCAGTGCATTGGCAGCACGTCGGCAGCTGGCAGCAGGAAGTTCTGCACCGAGAACATCGCCTTCTTCATTTCGCCGGCGTAACGCATTCCTGCGATCAGAACTTTCTTCTGGGCGAAGTTGAGGATCACGCAGCCATCGGAGTTGGTGCCGTCACGCTCTGGTACGCACTCGAAGTTGGCAACGTTGAGGATCTGCCACTCATCACGACCGGCCGGGTTGTACTGGCCCTGCTCCGGGTTGATGAACAGGCAACGGCCGAACAGGTTCTGCCAGGCAGTCTGGGTGGTCATTTTCACCGCCAGGTAGTGCTCGGCGGCTGCACCTACGTGGACGTAGGAAACGAAGTGCTCTTGCGCGTTGTTGAACGCTTCGACGCGGTCCCACAAGGCATCGAACTTGTCGGCCGGGAACTTGCGGTTGATCGGGCCCCAGGCGATGGCGTCCTGCGTGGACGGCTCTTCGACGATGAAACGGTCAACCGGCGAACGACCGGTGCGATGACCCGTTTTCACAACCAGTGCGCCAGTATCGGCCAGCTCGCCTTCACCGCGGTTCAGCGCTTCTTTTACCAGCTCATCGACGCTCAGGTCGGTGTACACGGTGTTGTTGGCTTGCGTCATGAGATTCCCCATCCGGCCTGAGGCCGAGTGCTCCAAACGTTTTGTAGTAGAGCTTTGAAAACTACTACAGCGAAAAAAGTGGCCGGATTATGCCAGAAACGCCCAAAAAAAGTAGAGCCCTCCTGTCAGAACGGCGATTTTCCGGCGTTAGACAGGAGATTTACCTGTGATGAAACGTTTTAGTGCCGAGTATCTGACGGCGCGTCTACACCGCCACCGGCGAACAATTGCTCAATATCGGCGGCATCGAACTGATAGCTTTGGTTGCAGAACTGGCAATCGACCTCGATCTTGCCGCCATGTTCATTGACCAGCGCCAGCGCATCATGTTCACCGAGGCTGATCAACGCATTGCCAGAGCGCTCGCGCGAGCAGCTGCAACGGAAGTGCAGCGGCAAGATATCGAACAGACGCACGGCGTCTTCGTGATACAGGCGATGCAGCATGGTTTCGTTGTCCAGGCCCAGCAGTTCTTCGGCTTTCACCGTGTTGGCCAAGGCTTTGACGTGGTTCCAGCTCTCTTCACGCTCTTCGATGTCTTTCTGGCGATCGGCAGGCAGCTGTTGCACCAGCAGGCCGCGGGCGCGCTGACCATCGGCGGCGAGGGAAATACAGGTGTTGACCTGCTGGGACATGACGAAATAGTTGGTAAAGCACTCCGACAAGTCCTTGCCGTCCAGCTCCACCGTGCCCTGGTAACGCTGACCGTTGACCGGAGTGATGGTCAGCACCAGATGTCCGCCAGGCATCAAGTCGGCCAGGGTGGCGTCGTCCTTGATCTGCTCGGCCTCATAGCGCGCCAGGCCGCGAATCTCCTGCTCGCTGGTGCATTCGATGGCCAGCAGGGGCACCGGGCCACTCGACTGCGCCTGAAGGATCAACAGACCATCGAATTTCAGCGTGCCGACCAGCAGCGCGGCGGCCGCCATCAGCTCACCGAGCAGCTGCGCAACGGGTTGCGGGTAAGGATGCTTGGCCAGCACCTCGGCGTAGCTACGCTCCAGCACGACCATTTCACCGCGTACATCGCGGTCGTCGAAGAGGAAGCGTTGGGTGTAATCGGTATCCGGCAATTCAGACATGGGTTCGGGTTTTCACATAAATGAGTTAATGGCACCTAGTTTATCAGTGCGCCCCGCGCCCGTTAACCGGCGCTGTCATGAAGCTGGTGGAGCTGACGCCGCTGTTTCTTGGTTGGCCGACCGTCGGTACTGATGCCCAGCGCCCCGGCCTTGCGCATGGCGGCGGCCTGCTCTCGGCGGGCGATGCTTTCGGCGGTTTCCTCGTACAGCGTCTGGGCTTCGGGCGCACCTTTGCGCACCACCGAAAGCGCCTTGACCACCACCGTGCGCTCATCAAAGCCGGTGCGCAAGACGAATTCGTCGCCCAGTCGTGGCTCCTTGCCCGGCTTGCAACGCTCGCCCCGGCAATGCACCTTTCCACTTTCAATGGCGGCCTTGGCCAGCGCCCGGGTCTTGTAGAAGCGTGCTGCCCACAGCCATTTGTCCAGACGAACCTTGTCGTCCTCTTCCGGCTTTTGTGCCATGACATTTCCCCGCATTTTTTCGTTCACCGAACTGTACTACCGTATCTGGCGGATGCAAAAAATCTGCGGCGTGCTTACAGTTCACCGACCTGTCGCGCACGCCGTTTCTGGCCTTGCGACTTTTTACGCTGGTTGAGCAATTTGAAGACATTTGACCATTTGACTGTGATCGGCCTGCGCGAGTGGGTGGCCTTGCCCGACCTTGGCGTGGCGGGCCTGCGCGCCAAGATCGACACCGGCGCCAGCACCTCCAGCCTGCATGCCACCGAGGTCGAGACCTTCGAACGCAATGGCCAGCCGTGGGTGCGCTTCAACGCGCACCTGGGCTCGGTCGTGCAACTGCGTCACCGCCGCTGCGAAGCGCCGCTGGTGACCATGAAAACCATCAAGAGCTCCAATGGCCAGGCGCAGGTGCGCTACGTGATCCGCACGCCACTGGCCCTGGGAGACCGGGTCTGGGAAGTGGAATTCACCCTGGCCTGCCGAAAAGCCATGCGCTATCGCCTGCTGCTCGGCTCCAAAGCCCTGATCCATGGCCAGTTGGTGGTCAACCCGGGCCTTAAATACGTACAAGACAAACCGGCATTCCCGGCCACTATTTCTCCCTCCACAGGTGTTGCATGAAGATCGCTGTGCTGTCGCGGAACCCGCGTCTGTATTCCACTCGTCGTCTGGTTGAGGCCGGTACTGCACGAGGCCATGAAATGGTGGTGATCGATACCCTGCGCGCCTACATGAACATCGCCAGCCACAAGCCGCAGATCCACTACCGCGGCAAACCCCTTGAGGGTTTCGATGCGGTAATCCCGCGCATCGGCGCCTCGGTGACCTTCTATGGCTGCGCGGTACTGCGCCAGTTCGAGATGATGGGGGTGTTCCCGCTGAACGAATCGGTGGCCATCGCCCGCTCGCGGGACAAACTGCGCTCGCTGCAACTGCTGTCGCGCCGTGGTATCGGCCTGCCGGTTACCGGCTTTGCGCACTCACCCGACGACATTCCCGACCTGATCCAAATGGTCAACGGTGCGCCACTGGTGATCAAAGTGCTCGAAGGCACCCAAGGCATTGGCGTGGTCTTGTGTGAAACCACCAAGGCGGCCGAGTCGGTGATCGAAGCGTTCATGGGCCTGAAACAGAACATCATGGTTCAGGAATACATCAAGGAAGCCGGTGGTGCCGATATCCGCTGCTTCGTGGTCGGTGACAAGGTGATTGCCTCGATGAAGCGCCAGGCCAAACCCGGCGAGTTCCGCTCCAACCTGCACCGCGGTGGCAGCGCCAGCCTGATCAAAATCACCCCCGAAGAACGCATGACCGCCATTCGCGCGGCCAAGGTCATGGGTTTGAGCGTGGCGGGTGTGGATATCCTGCGCTCCAACCATGGCCCACTGGTGATGGAGGTGAACTCGTCACCTGGTCTGGAAGGCATCGAAGTCACCACCGGCAAGGACGTTGCCGGGATGATCATCGAACACCTGGAGAAGAACGGCGGGCCGAACCTGACCCGCACCAAAGGCAAAGGCTAGTAGGAGCGGGCTTGCCCCGCGATTGCGATTTGTCAGTTACACCGCATCGCGGGGTAGCAGCAGGCCCAGTGGCAGCCGCACACGGGCTTCAAGCCCACCGCCAGAGCGGTTGCGCAGTTCGACATTACCGCCATGCTGGGCGGCGATACGCTTGACGATCGCCAGCCCCAGCCCGGTACCTTTGCCACTGCGGGCGCGATCACCGCGAATGAACGGGTTGAAGATCCCTTCCAGCTCGTTCGGGTCGATGCCTGCACCGCGGTCCAGCACGCTCAGCACCACATAAGGCGCACTGCTGTCGCCAGACACATAGGCTGCCACTTCAACCCCTTTACCGGCGTGGTACAGGGCGTTGCCGATCAGGTTGTTGAGCAAACGCTTGAGCGACACCCGGCGCAGCGGGAAAGGCGGAATCGGCTCAAGACACAGGCGTACCCGCTCTTCTGGCTGATTGAAGGGGGCTACCACCTCGCGCACCAGGTCGCTCAGGTCGACCTCTTCCACCGGCTCGTCACGCCCGTCACGAATGAAGGCGAGGAACTGATCGAGAATGGCGTCCATGTCTTCGATGTCACGCACCATGTCGTCGGTCAGATCGTTTTCGTTGGCCAGCAACGACAGCGACAGGCGCAAGCGGGTCAAGGGGGTTCGCAGGTCGTGGGACACGCCAGCCAGCATCAGCTCACGCTCGCGCCCGGCCTGCTCGACATCTTCGGCCATCTGGTTGAAGGCGCGGTACACCTCGGTCATCTCGCTGGGTGTATCACTGACCGGCAACCTGACGCTACGCCCCTGACCCAGTTGCCGGGCAGCAAATACCAGGCGTTTGAGGGGCTGGTTGAGCTGACGGACAAAAATCCACGCCGAGGCCGTGGACAACAGGCCAATCGCCAGGAACCAGCCGAGGACGCTCCAGATTTTCTGACCACGCAACGGGTGCGGATACAGCGGCACCTTCAACCAGCCAGCGCCCAGGCTCGGTGCCCGCACCCAAAGGGCCGGTGGCGCATGGATGCGCAGGCGCACTTCGGTGTCGGCACCCAGTTCGGCCTGCATCTGACGTTGATAGATTTCACTGTAGGGCCAATGCTGTTCGCCTTCAGGCACACCGGAGCCAACCACCCGGATCAACCCTGCCGCTTCGGCGATCTTCTCGCGGTTGGATTCGTCCGCCGCCCAATAGGCGCGCAACGTCAGGGCCACCCCGTGGCTGTACTGGCGATCGACCAACACGTCTTCGTTCATCAGCAGGTAAACCAAGGTCAACGCCTTGGAAAACAGCACGACGATCAGCACCAACCAGAGGGTGCGGGCGAAGAAGCTTTGCGGGAACCACAAGGGCGTTTTCATCGACAACGGCTACACACTTTGCAGGCACGAGCATGGCTCGCAGGCTTTGCGGACCCACCACAGGCAAAAACAGGGCACCCCGAAGGATCGCCCTGCTGGCTGTGACTGGCTCCTACAATCGAAACATCACTTAGCGGCGTTGCCATCCGGTACAAAAACGTAGCCAACACCCCAGACCGTCTGGATATAACGTGGCTTCGAAGGATCAGGCTCGATCATCCGGCGCAGACGGGAAATCTGCACGTCGATGGAACGCTCCAGCGCATCCCACTCACGGCCGCGAGCCAGGTTCATCAGTTTGTCACGCGTCAGCGGCTCACGGGCGTGCATGACCAGCGCCTTGAGTACGGCGAACTCACCGGTGGTGAGCATGTGCACTTCTTCGCCACGCTTCAGTTCACGGGTTGCCAGCGACAGCTCGTAGTCACCGAAGGTGACGGTTTCGTCTTCGCTGCCTGGCGCGCCGGGTACGGCAGGGGCCTGGCGACGCAGCACGGCCTTGACCCGGGCCATCAGCTCGTCGGGGTTGAACGGTTTGGCCAGGTAATCGTCTGCACCCAGCTCCAGCCCCTTGATACGGCTCAGCTCGTCGCCCTTGGCGGTAAGCATGATGATCGGGATCTGGTTGTTCGCGGCGCGCAGGCGGCGGCAGGCGGTCAGGCCGTCTTCGCCGGGCAGCATCAGGTCGAGCACCACCAGGTTGAATACTTCGCGAGCCAGCAGGCGGTCCATTTGCTCGGTATTGGGGACTGCACGGGCGCGGTAGCCCTTGCTGGTGAAGAAACGTTCCAGCAGGCTGCTCAAGCCCGGGTCGTCATCGACGATGAGAATTTTTTCGCCTTCAGCGGTTTGTGCAGTGCTGCTCATGAATTACTCCTCTAATCTCGGCACGCATTATGGCTTAGCCGCCATTGGCCGTGCCGTGTGCATTGTTAGCAGATTTTTCCCGCTGCGCCAGTTTCACAGCCTGGGGAGCTGGCGCCCTGCTATCACCGCAAGCCCGGCGTGCTGGGTATAATGCGCCCCTTTCAGCCAGCGCCGCATTGCTTCGAGCGCCCTATGGCGCCCGCCCGCGGCCTTTGTATTCACACATTGTCAGGTGGTTTTATGGACAGCATCAACAGCCGCATCGCCGAGGAACTCGGCGTCCGCCCGCAACAGGTCGAAGCGGCCGTGGCCCTGCTTGATGAAGGCTCGACGGTGCCTTTTATCGCCCGGTACCGTAAAGAAGTGACCGGCAGCCTGGATGACACCCAACTGCGTCATCTGGAAGAGCGCCTGCGCTACCTGCGTGAGCTGGACGACCGCCGCGCCAGCATCCTGGCCAGCATCGAAGAGCAAGGCAAGCTCACCCCGGAACTGGCCCGCGAGATCAAACTGGCTGACACCAAGACGCGCCTCGAAGACCTTTACCTGCCGTACAAACAGAAGCGTCGCACCAAGGGCCAGATCGCCCTGGAAGCGGGCCTTGGCGAGCTCGCAGACGGTCTGCTCAACGACCCGCAACTGAGCCCAGAAGCCGAAGCCGCGCGCTTTGTTGATGCGGAAAAAGGCGTGGCCGACGTCAAGGCTGCCCTCGAAGGCGCCAAGTACATCCTCATGGAGCGCTTTGCCGAAGACGCCAGCCTGCTCGACAAGCTGCGCAACTTCCTCAAGCAGGAAGCCGTGCTTAGCGCCCGTCTGGTGGCTGGCAAGGAAGAGGAAGGCGCCAAGTTCCGCGACTACTTCGAACACGATGAACTGCTCAAGAGCGTTCCGTCGCACCGTGCCCTGGCGATTTTCCGTGGCCGAAACGAGGGCGTGCTCGCCGCTTCGCTGAAGGTCGGCGAAGAGCTGCCAGGCACCCTGCACCCGTGCGAACTGATGATTGCCGAGCGCTTTGGCCTGCAGAACCACAACCGCCCAGCTGACAAGTGGCTGGCTGAAGTGGTGCGCTGGACCTGGAAGGTCAAACTCTACAGCCACCTGGAAACCGACCTGTTCGGTGAGCTGCGCGACAACGCCGAAAGCGAAGCCATCAACGTCTTCGCCCACAACCTGCACGACCTGCTGCTGGCCGCTCCGGCCGGCCCGCGCGCCACCCTGGGCCTCGACCCGGGCTTGCGTACCGGCTGCAAGGTGGCGGTGGTCGATGCCACCGGCAAGTTGCTCGACACTGCCACGGTTTACCCGCACGTCCCGAAAAACCAGTGGGACCAGACCATCGCCGTACTTGCCGCGCTGTGCGCCAAGCACTCGGTCGAGCTGATCGCCATCGGCAACGGCACCGCCAGCCGCGAAACCGACAAGCTGGCCGCCGAGCTGATCAAAAAATACCCAGCACTGAAAATGACCAAGATCATGGTCTCCGAAGCCGGTGCTTCGGTGTACTCGGCGTCGGAACTGGCTGCCCGTGAGTTCCCGGACCTGGACGTGTCGATCCGTGGCGCGGTATCGATTGCCCGCCGCCTGCAGGACCCGCTGGCGGAACTGGTGAAGATCGATCCGAAATCCATCGGAGTCGGCCAGTACCAGCATGACGTTTCCCAACTCAAGCTGGCCCGCGGCCTGGACGCTGTGGTCGAAGACTGCGTGAACGCCGTCGGCGTTGACGTCAACACCGCCTCGGTCGCCCTGCTGTCGCGCATCTCTGGCCTCAACAGCACCCTGGCACAAAACATCGTCAGCCACCGCGACGCCAATGGCGCGTTCAAAACCCGTGCTGCGTTGAAGAAAGTCAGCCGACTCGGCGAAAAAACCTTCGAGCAAGCGGCAGGCTTCCTACGCGTAATGAATGGCGACAACCCGCTGGACGCCTCGGCGGTGCACCCTGAGGCCTACCCGCTGGTGCAGCGTATTGCGGCCGACACCGACCGCGATATCCGCTCGCTGATTGGCGACAGCGGCTTCCTCAAGCGCCTTGACCCGAAGAAGTTCACCGACGAAACCTTCGGTTTGCCGACCGTCACCGACATCCTCCAGGAACTGGACAAACCCGGCCGCGACCCACGTCCCGAGTTCAAGACCGCTGAATTCCAGGAAGGCGTCGAAGACCTCAAAGACCTGCAACTGGGGATGATCCTCGAAGGCGTAGTCACCAACGTGACCAACTTCGGTGCCTTCGTCGACATCGGCGTCCATCAGGACGGCCTGGTGCACATCTCGGCGCTGTCGGAGAAGTTCATCAAAGATCCGCGCGAAGCGGTCAAGGCTGGCGACGTGGTCAAGGTCAAGGTCATGGAAGTCGACATCCCGCGTAAACGCGTCGGCCTGTCGATGCGCATGAGCGACACCCCGGGCGAGAAGATCGATGGCGCCCGTGGCAGCCGCCCGGGTTCAGCGCCACGTCAGCCAAGCGCCGCGCCGCGTGCAAAGGAAACCCCGGCACCGACCAACAATGCCATGGCAGCGCTGTTCGCCAACGCCAAACAGCTGAAGAAGAAGTGATGGAGGCCCCAGAAGACGTCGTGCTCAGCGCCTTCAGCCACCTGCTTGGCTGCAGCCTGCAACGCCTGGAAGCAGGCGTTGCAGAAATGACAATGGCCCTGGAACCGCATTTGCGCAACCGCGGCGGCAAGCTGCACGGCGGGGCCATCTTCAGCCTGGTCGATACCGCCATGGGCCTGGCCTGTTCCAGCGCCCATGGCTTCGACCAGCAGAGCGTGACCCTGGAGTGCAAGATCAACTACCTGCGCGCCGTCAGCGAAGGCGAAGTGCAGTGCATCGCCCGCGTGCTGCATGCCGGGCGGCGCACGCTGGTGGTCGACGCCGATGTGCTTCAGGGCGACAAGCTGGTGGCAAAAGCCCAGGGAACCTTCGTCATCCTCTAGCCGTCAGCAGCTAAATTGCGATATTTTCGGCAGAGCGCAGGCACTGCCGAAAGCCGGCCAATACCAGGCGACAACGCCAGTTCCTCTGTCCACCCTTGTAGACCGTCAATTCCACCCCCATATTGGGGCGACTGACGCGTGAAGGAATCCATCTTGAGCGAACTTCTCAACCGCCGCCTGAGCCTGCTCGGCGAAGGCGACAACCTCTCCCTGCTCAAGCAGTGCCTGCACGGCATCGAGCGCGAATGCTTGCGTGTGACCGAGGAAGGTCGCCTGGCACAGACCCCGCATCCCGAAGCGCTCGGTGCGGCGTTGACCCATGAGCAGATCACCACGGACTATTCGGAGTCGCTGCTGGAGTTCATTACCCCAGCCCTGGCCGACCCTGCGCAGACCCTCGAAAGCCTGGAGAGCATCCACCGCTTCGCCTACAGCAAACTGGGCAGCGAATACCTGTGGAGCCCTTCCATGCCCTGCCCGCTACCGGCCGAGGAAGACATTCCGATTGCCTGGTACGGCAGCTCCAACATCGGTCAGCTCAAGTACGTTTATCGCAAGGGCCTGGCCCTGCGTTACGGCCGCACCATGCAGTGCATTGCCGGGATTCACTACAATTTCTCGCTGCCAGAAAAACTCTGGCCGCTGCTGCGTGCCGCTGAAGGCAGCAGCCTCGACGATCGCGCCTATCAGTCGGCGGCCTACATCGCCCTGATCCGCAACTTCCGCCGTTACAGCTGGTTGCTGATGTACCTGTTCGGTGCCTCGCCAGCGCTCGACGCCGGTTTCCTGCGTGGTCGCCCACACCAGCTCGAACAGTTCGACGCCGACACCCTGTACCTGCCGTACGCCACCAGCCTGCGCATGAGCGACCTGGGTTACCAGAGCAATGCCCAGGCAGGCCTGACCCCGTGCTACAACGATCTGAGCAGCTACACCGACAGCCTGCGCAAGGCCGTCGCCACCCCGTATGCGCCCTATGTCGAGATCGGCACGCACAAGGATGGCGAGTGGGTTCAGCTGAACACCAACATCCTGCAGATCGAAAACGAGTACTACTCCAACATTCGTCCAAAGCGCGTGACCTACAGCGGCGAACGTCCGATCCAGGCGCTGATGGCGCGTGGCATCCAGTACGTCGAGGTGCGTTGCCTGGACATCAACCCGTTCCTGCCCACCGGCATCGACCTCAACGAAGCACGCTTCCTCGACGCTTTCCTGTTGTTCTGCGCCCTGGAAGACAGCCCGCTGCTGGGTTACCTGGAGTGTGGCAACTGCACCGGCAACTTCCTCAGTGTGGTCAAGGAAGGCCGTCGTCCGGATCTGATGCTGCAACGCCACGGCAAGCCGGTTGCGCTCAAGGAATGGGCGAACGAACTGCTTGAACGCATTGCCCCCCTGGCCGAGCTGCTCGACCGCAGCCAGTCCGGTGACGAGCATGCCAAGGCGCTGGAACTGCAGAAGGCCAAGGTCAGCGATCCGTCGCTGACGCCATCGGCGCAGGTACTGGCGAGCATGAAAGAGCACAAGGAAAGCTTCAGCCGCTTTGCCTTGCGCCAAAGCCAGGCGCATGCCGAATTCTTCCGCGCCCAGGCCCTGCCAGCGCAGGAGCAGCAGAGCTTTGAAGCAGCGGCCCGTGAGTCGCTGGAGGCCCAGGCCACGCTTGAGCGCGAAGAGGACAAGGTTGATTTCGACCTGTTCGTCAGCGCCTACCAGGCGAGCATTCTGGCGATCAGCAACTGACATGAGCCGCACTGTCACCCCACGCAAACCCCGCGCCGCCAGCCAGGCGCGGATCGACTCGATCCTTGAGGCGGCCCGCACCCTGTTGGCCAGTGAGGGTGTGGCCAGCCTGTCGATCTACAGCGTTGCCGAGCGCGCGCAGATTCCACCGTCGTCGGTGTATCACTTTTTCGCCAGTGTGCCGGCGTTGCTCGAAGCGTTGACGGCCGATGTGCATGGCGCGTTTCGGGCGTGCCTGGCGGCGCCGATCGAAGCCTCGACACTCAACACCTGGCACGACCTGTCGCGGCTGGTTGAGCAGCGCATGCTGAGCATCTACAACGAAGATGCCGCTGCGCGTCAGCTGATTCTGGCCCAGCATGGTCTGAGCGAAGTGACCCAGGCTGACCGTCAGCACGACATTGAGCTGGGCGCGCTGATGCATAAGCTGTTTGCCCAGCATTTCCAGTTGCCGGTGCTACCGGATGATGTGGATGTATTCGCGCTGGCGATGGAACTGGGTGACCGGGTGTATGCCCGTTCGGTGCAGTTGCACGGCCAGATTACCCCGCGCATGGCTGAAGAAGGCATGCGGGTGTTCGATGCCTACCTGGGGTTGTACCTGCCGCCGTTCCTGCCAAAGTGGGAGCGGGCTTGCCCCGCGATGTGATGTAACTGATACACCCCTATCGCGGGGCAAGCCCGCTCCTACCAGATTTACAGCTTGGCGATGGACACTTCGGTGGACTTCACAAAGGCAATCACTTCACTGCCAATGGTCAGTTCCAATTCACGCACCGAGCGGGTGGTGATCACCGAGGTGACGATACCCGAGGCCGTCTGCACGTCGATTTCCGACAGCACCGGCCCTTCGAGGATTTCCTTCACGGTGCCTTTGAACTGGTTACGTACGTTGATCGCTTTGATAGTCATCGCTTTGCTTCCTTCACATTAATGAGCCCAACGCAGTTGCGTTGGCAAAGGTGCTACGGGTTCCGGCTCGGGCGGTGCGCCCGGAACCGAGAGAACGCGGTTGAGAACTTCGGTTTCCAGCGCCGCCAGGCGATGGGAGCCGCGGACACGCGGGCGGGGTAAGTCGATGGTCAGGTCCAACCCCACCTCGCCGTCTTCAATGAGAATCACCCGGTCAGCCACCGCTACCGCTTCGCTGACATCATGGGTAACCAGCAATACGGTGAAGCCATGCTGACGCCACAGCCGTTCGATCAGTTGCTGCATCTCGATGCGCGTCAGGGCGTCGAGCGCGCCCAGTGGTTCGTCGAGCAACAACAGGCGCGGCTGGTGAATCAGCGCACGGGCCAGCGCCACACGCTGCTTCTGGCCGCCAGACAAGGCTGCCGGCCACTCATTGGCGCGCTCGGCCAGGCCGACTGCCTCCAGGGCTTGCAAGGCCTGCGGGCGCCAGTTGCCTGACAGCCCCAGGCCGACGTTGTCGATAACCTTTTTCCACGGCAGCAAACGCGCTTCCTGAAACATCAGACGAGTGTCTTCGCGCGCTTCGCTCAACGGCGCCGAGCCTGCCAGCAGCTCACCGCCCGTTGGTTGATCGAGCCCGGCAAGCAGGCGCAGCAGGGTGCTTTTGCCGCACCCGCTTCGGCCGACAATGGCCACGAATTGCCCGGCAGGAATATGCAGGTCGATGTCACGCAGCACGGTGCGCTGGCCAAAGGTTTTCTGCAGGTTGTTGGCCGCCAGCGGAATACCGCGCAGCAAGTGCTGAGGTGCTTCTTTGAGGAGGGTCATGCGCCTTCTCCCCGGGTCGGTTGATACGCCGGGTGCCAGCGCAGCCAGACCCGCTCCAGCCCACGTGCCGCCAGATCAGCCAATTTGCCGAGCACGGCGTACAGCACAATCGCCAGGACCACGACGTCGGTCTGCAGGAACTCGCGGGCATTCATGGCCAGGTAGCCGATGCCGGCGTTGGCCGAAATGGTTTCGGCAACGATCAGGGTCAGCCACATAAAGCCCAGGGCAAAACGCACACCGACCAGAATCGAAGGCAAGGCCCCCGGCAGAATCACCTGGCGAAACAGCTCAAAGCCGGACAAGCCATAGCTGCGCGCCATTTCCACCAACGCCGGATCGACGTTGCGGATACCGTGGTAGGTATTGAGGTAAATCGGGAACAGGGTGCCCAGCGCCACCAGGAAAATCTTCGCCGACTCATCAATACCGAACCACAGAATCACCAGCGGAATCAGCGCCAGGTGCGGCACGTTGCGGATCATCTGCACCGAGCTGTCGAGCAGGCGTTCGCCCCAGCGCGACAGGCCGGTGATAAAGCCCAGCGCCAGGCCGATCGAACCACCGATCACGAAGCCCAGCGCCGCGCGCCAGCCACTGATCGCCAAGTGGGTCCAGATTTCACCGCTGCGTACCAATTCGACGCCTGCGCTGAAGACTGCGCTGGGGGCCGGCAGGATGCGCGTTGACAGCCAGCCCGCGCTGACTGCCAGTTGCCAGACCGCCAATAGCAGCAACGGCAGCGCCCAAGGTGCCAGGCGCTGCGGCCAGGGAGTGGATGCTCGACTCATGGCCGTACCCTCAGCGCTGCGCTGCGGATTTGGGCAGGATGTCGTTGGCGACCATTTCCCCGAATGGGCTCACGTAGCCAGCACTTTTCGGCAGTTCAGGACGCTGCACATCCAAGTGTGGGAACAGCAGCTCGGCGACCCGGTAAGATTCTTCCAGGTGTGGATAACCCGAGAAAATGAAGGTATCGATACCCAGTGCCGCATACTCCTTGACCCGCTCCGCCACGGTCGGCCCGTCGCCCACCAGCGCGGTACCGGCACCACCACGCACCAGGCCAACTCCGGCCCAGAGGTTGGGGCTGACTTCCAGGTTGTCGCGGTTGCCGCCGTGTAGTGCGGCCATGCGTTGCTGGCCCACCGAATCAAAACGCGCCAGCGAGGCTTGGGCGCGGGCAATGGTGTCGTCGTCCAGGTGCGAGATCAGACGCTCGGCAGCCTGCCAGGCTTCAGCGTTGGTCTCACGCACAATCACATGCAAGCGAATACCGAAGCGCACCGTGCGGCCTTGCTTGGCGGCCTTGGCGCGTACTTGCTCGATCTTCTCGGCCACCGCCGCCGGTGGCTCGCCCCAGGTCAGGTACAGCTCGACCTGCTCGGCGGCGAGGTCTTGTGCCGCTTCCGAAGAGCCGCCGAAATACAGTGGCGGACGCGGCTGCTGGATCGGCGGATACAGAAGTTTCGCGCCTTTGACCTGAATATGCTGGCCGTCGTAGTCAACGGTTTCACCTTCCAGCACCCGTCGCCAGATGCGGGTGAACTCCACCGAGGCCTGATAACGCTCTTCGTGGCTGAGGAACAAGCCGTCGCCGGACAGCTCTTCCGGATCACCGCCGGTGACCAGGTTGAACAACGCCCGGCCGCCAGACAGCCGATCGAGGGTGGCGGCCTGCCGTGCCGCCACGGTCGGCGAGATGATGCCGGGGCGCAGGGCAACCAGGAATTTCAGGCGCTGGGTTACCGGAATCAGCGACGCGGCAACCAGCCAGGAGTCCTCGCAGGAACGACCGGTCGGGATCAGCACACCGCCAAAACCCAAGCGATCGGCCGCCTGGGCGACTTGCTGCAGGTAGCCGTGATCGACCGCACGCGCACCTTCAGCGGTGCCCAGGTAGTGGCCGTCGCCATGGGTAGGAAGAAACCAGAAAACGTTGAGGCTCATTGGAGTTGTCTCCTAAAGGGAACGCAAGCCGGGCACAGCGCCCGGCGCAGGCAAATCGTCAAGGCGCGGTGGCAACCTTGGCCGGGGGAGTCCAGATCACATCCTTGATGCTCAACGGCTTGGGAATCAGCTTGAGCGTGTGGAAGGTGTCGGCGATTTTCTGCTGGGCACTGACCACATCCGGGGTCAGGAAGTGAGCGCCGTAACCCTGGCGTTTCACCGAAGTCAGGGTGATGTCAGCTGGCAAGCCCAGCAGCGGCGCAACCTGATCGGTCACCTCTTGCGGGTTGGCCTTCGACCATTCGCCGACCGCACGCACTTCGTCCACCAGCACGCTGATCACCTCAGGGTGTTTTTGCGCGTAAGGCTTGGTTGCCAGGTAGAACTGGTGGTTGTCGACGATGCCCTTGCCGTCACGCAGGGTACGGGCCTGCAATTGCTGTTCAGCAGCGGCCTGATAGGGGTCCCAGATCACCCAGGCATCGACACTGCCACGCTCGAAAGCGGCGCGGGCATCGGCAGGCGGCAGGAACACCGGCTGGATGTCGGAGTATTTGAGGCCGGCATCTTCCAGCGCACGGACCAGCAGGTAGTGCACGTTGGAGCCTTTGTTCAGCGCGACTTTCTTGCCCTTGAGGTCTTTCACCGACTGGATCGACGAGCCCTTGGGCACCAGGATCGCTTCACTGTGTGGCGCGGGCGGCTCGTAAGCGACATACAGCAGGTCGGCACCGGCGGCCTGGGCAAATACGGGCGGGGTTTCACCGGTGACACCAAAATCGATGGAGCCGACGTTCAAGCCTTCCAGCAGCTGCGGGCCGCCGGGAAACTCCGTCCATTGCACCTGGATGCCTTGGGCGGCCAAGCGCTTCTCCAGCGAGCCTTTGGCCTTGAGCAGCACCAGGGTGCCGTACTTTTGATAACCGATACGCAGGCTTTCTGCCTGAGCTTGAGTAATAGCGCCGAAGGACACAGCCGCAGCAAACAGAGCGACCAGACCACGACGCAAAATGACAGTGCGCATAGCGCTCTCCTTTTGCGGTTGGGTTCAGGCTGCACCTGCTTGCCCGTTGGCGGGCGAGTAAGGTGGGAGTTGCAGTAAAACGGTTGAGGAAACTCAGATGCTCCAGCGAGCACTGAGCAGGCGTTCGTTCAGTACACCGGGCGCGACCGGTTTCGGTCGGCGTGCCAGGGCGCTGTGAAACAGTTCGAGCGATTCGTGCAAGCGTTGCTCCAGCACCGGTGCCAATTGCGCGGCAGCGCTGCCTTGGCCGTAGGCGATCTGGCTGTCGTCGGCGAAGATCCCTTGCAGGGTTTCCTGGGCCTTGAGCGCAGACAGCACCGGTTTGAGGGCGTAGTCCACCGCCAGCATATGGGCGATGCTGCCACCGGTAGCGATGGGCAATACCACCTTGTGGTTCAGGGCGCGCTCAGGCAGCAGGTCGAGCAGGGTTTTCAGCGCACCGGCAAACGATGCCTTGTACACCGGTGTGGCGACGATCAGGCCGTCAGCCTGCTCTACCAATTGCAGGAAATGCTGCACCTTGGGGCTATCGAATCGCGCATGCAGCAGGTCTTCGGCAGGGAAGTCGCGCACATGGAACGTCACCACTTCAACGCCCTGACCTTGCAGCCACTGGCGACTGCGTTCAAGCAATACACCGGAGCGTGAGCGCAGGCTGGGACTACCACCGACAGAAACAACCAACATTGGCGCGTATCCTTGATCGTGTTCTAAAAGGCCGCGAGGTTGAGTTCTCGCTGGAATGCAGTGACCTTAACAGCCTGCCGCATATATCAATAAATCATATTTTTTCATTTGTTTATTCGTTTTCGAGCTATTGAAAAAATCGCGGGGCAAGCCCGCTCCTACAGGTTCTGTGGGAGCGGGCTTGCCCCGCGATCAGCTCATCAACGATTAGGCTGTGGGGTCAAACGCAGGTACGGTTTGACCGCCCGGTAGCCTTTTGGAAAGCGTTGTTTGATCTCGTCTTCATCCTTGAGCGACGGCACGATCACCACCTCGTCACCGTCCTGCCAGTTGGCCGGCGTGGCCACCTTGTGGTTGTCGGTCAGTTGCAGCGAGTCGATCACCCGCAGAATCTCGTGGAAGTTGCGCCCGGTACTGGCCGGGTAAGTGATGGTCAGGCGGATCTTCTTGTTCGGGTCGATCACGAACAACGAGCGCACCGTCAGGGTGTCGCTGGCATTGGGATGAATCAGGTCGTACAGGTCGGACACCTTGCGATCGGCATCGGCCAGGATCGGGAAGTTGACGATGGTGTTCTGGGTTTCGTTGATGTCTTCGATCCAGCGGTGGTGCGAATCCACCGGGTCTACCGACAGGGCAATGGCTTTGACCCCGCGCTCGGCGAACTGCTCCTTGAGCTTGGCGGTAAAGCCAAGCTCGGTGGTGCACACCGGGGTGAAGTCGGCCGGGTGCGAGAACAGCACGCCCCAGCTGTTACCCAGCCATTCATGGAAACGGATCTTGCCGGCGCTGGATTCCTGTTCGAAGTCGGGGGCGATATCGCCGAGTCTGAGGCTCATGGTGCGGCTCCTTGGCTGAGTACGTGATGGGGTTACTGTGCCTGCACCGTGATAAAAACAAAAAGAATAAATATTGATTTATTTATAACTTTTAACGCTATTGGCGAGCAGGTAAAAAAAAGCCTCGCACTAGGCGAGGCTTCTCGTTTCAACCGGACTTACATGAAGCTGTAAGTGTAGTTGAAGATCAGGCGGGTCTGGTCCTGGTCGCGAGCAGACTCACTGCCTTCGCCACGGTAAACACCGTGACGCAGGCTGGCGCCCAGACCTTTAAGGGCGCCTTCCTGAATGACGTAGTCGACACGAGCGTCACGCTCCCACTCGTCATAAGTGCCGTTGCCAGACTTGTAACGAACGTCATCACCACGCAGGTAGTTGACCGAAGCCTTCAGGCCCGGCACGCCCAGTCGTGCGAAGTCATACGCATACTGACCGAACGTGGTGTTCTCGCCAGCACGAACGAAGGAGTTGATCATGCTATCGGTGAACAGGTAGAAGCTCGAACCGCCGTTGCCTTCGTTGCGGTTGGTGCCATCTCGCAAGACATCACCTTGGCCCAGGTAGACGAAACCACCGTCATCACCGACCTGCTGGTGACCGAGCAAGAACGAGTGACCACCCAGGGTGTAAGTGAACATGGCGCTCCAGGTCTTGTTGTCGACCTCGCCTTTGTTCTTGGCATAACCGCCGTTGTTGTTGAAGAAGTGAGTGGCATCACCGTTCGCGCCGTCGCTGCTGCTGTCGAAGTAGCGCAGGTCGGTTTTGAAGGACTGGTCTTCAGCAATCGGGAAAACGTGGGTCAGGCCCAGGAAGTGCTGCTTGTAGTAGTCTTCCAGGTTTGCGTAGTAGTACTGCAGGGTCAGGTCTTTGGTGACCTTCCAGTCGCCACCAGCGAACTGGAACTTGTTGCTGTCCTGAGTACCACCGGCAACGGCCAGACCGGTACGGTTGCTCGACGCACGACCCATGGCGTGGGTCAGCTGACCGGCGTTCAGAGTCAGGTTGTCGATTTCCTTCGACTGAATGGTGCCACCTTCAAAGGTTTGTGGCAGCAGACGACCGTCGTTGGCAACCAGGATTGGCAGGTTAGGTGCCAAGGCGCTGCCGAAGCGGGCTTCAGTTTTGGAGAAACGCGCTTTGGCGTTACCGCCGATACGTGCCCACTGATCAACAGCCGAGCCGTCGGAATCGCTTGGGAAGAAAGTACTGCTGTTCGGGTGATGGCCTTTGCCACCATCCAGATGAATACCCCACAGCGCCTGAACGTCAACACCGAAGCCTACGGTGCCTTGAGTGTAGCCGGACAGGTAATCCAGCTTGAACCCTTGGCCAGACTCACGGCTGCTGGAGCCTCCGGTTTCACGGTCGTCGTTATCGAAATACATGGTCCGCGAACTGAGCGACAGCTTGCTGTCTTCAACGAAACCGGCAGCGTTTGCTTGCTGGGCAAGCACCCCTACGGCCACGGCGAATGCCAGGGTCGACTTGTACATGTTTTGCTCCTCTGATTTCTAATTTTTGTGTGTCGCTTACGGCAGGATCTATCGTCCCGCTCGACGTCGATTGGCGATTAGCACCAAAGCGTGACCGTCAAGTCAATCGTAACTATTCATTTCACTACTTTGGTCTAATGCGCCAGCCATTGCGGTCAAGGATAATGACAATCCTATAAATCCAAAAAGACTTATTTCGTAAATTTTCAGATTATTACGGAATATGAACCGATATTTTCTCCGCTGTCGTTATCGGCACATAAGCTAATTCCTAAAGGCTATTAGCGCTCTCCCTGTTAGATCAAACCATTCGCAGTCCTGTTCGGCGCCACGCCAGTCGCCTTAAAGCGATTGGCTCCTAAGCTAATGCTAAAAAGTTATTTATTTTTAGATTTTTAGATCATTTAGTCTCCATCTCATCGTCTCTCACCGACCCGCCTGAGAAGGAGTTCACCATGACCCTGCACGCTCCGTTGCGCCTGTTCGCCGCCCTGACCCTGGCTGGCGCCAGTTGGTTCGCTCAGGCGGCCGACCTGACCGTCGCCTACCAAACCACCGTTGACCCGGCGAAAGTCGCCCAGGTGAACGGCGACTATGAAAAAGCCAGCAAGGCCAGCATCGACTGGCGCAAATTCGACAGCGGCGCCGATGTGATCACCGCCGTGGCCTCGGGCGACGTGCAGATCGGCTACCTCGGCTCCAGCCCACTGGCGGCCGCGGCTACCCGCAAGCTGCCGGTGGAAACCTTTCTGATCGCCACCCAGATCGGCGCGGCCGAAGCGCTGGTGGCCCGTGAGGGTGCAGGGATCAACTCGCCGCAAGACCTGATCGGCAAGAAGATCGCCGTGCCTTTCGTATCGACCGGGCACTACAGCCTGCTGGCGGCACTCAAGCAGTGGAACATCGACCCGGCCAAGGTGCAGATCCTCAACCTGGCGCCACCAGCGATCATCGCCGCCTGGAAGCGCGGTGACATTGATGCCACTTACGTATGGGACCCAGCCCTGGGTGTGGCCAAAGAGAATGGCAAGGTGCTGATTACCTCGGGTGAGCTGGCCGAGAAAGGCGCACCCACCTTCGACGCCTGGATTGTGCGCAAGGACTTCGCTGCCAAGCATCCGGACATCGTCAAAGCCTTCGCCAAAGTCACCCTCGATGCCTACGCCGACTACCGCAAAGATCCACAAGCCTGGCTGGCCAATCAGAGCAACGTCGACAAGCTGGTCAAGCTTTCCGGCGCCAAGGCCACTGACATTCCAGCCTTGCTGCAAGGCAACGTTTACCCGTTGGCTGCCGATCAGGTCGTAGCGCTTGGTACACCGACCACTCAGGCGATTACCAACACCGCAACCTTCCTCAAGGAGCAGGGCAAGGTCGAGGCCGTGCTGCCGGATTACGCACCGTTTGTGAGTGCGCGCTTCGTGCAGTGATCTGTATCGCGGGGCAAGCCCACTGTAGGAGCGGGCTTGCCCCGCGATCCCGCAGCCAATTGATCGGAGTTTGTCATGGCATTGCTAGAGCTGGAGCGCATCAGCGCACAGTACCCCGGCGCCGCCGACGCGGTGCTGGCCGATATCAACCTGAGCCTGGGCCCACAGCAGTTGTTGGTGGCCCTCGGCCCTTCGGGCAGCGGCAAGACCTCGCTGCTCAACCTGATTGCCGGTTTCGTCACCCCCAGCAGCGGGCGTATCACCCTCGACGGTGTACCGGTGCAAGGGCCGAGTGCCGAGCGTGGCGTGGTGTTCCAGGACGATGCCTTGTTGCCTTGGCAGGATGTGCTCGGCAACGTCGCCTTCGGCCTTGAACTGGCCGGTGTGCCACGCCCCGAGCGTGAGCGCAAAGCCCGGGAAATACTCGCCCTGGTCGACCTGGCCGATTTCGGCGCGCGACGCATCTGGCAGTTGTCTGGCGGCCAGAAGCAGCGCGTGGGCCTGGCCCGTGCATTGGCGGCCGATCCGCGGGTGCTGTTGATGGACGAGCCTTTCGGCGCCCTCGATGCCTTTACCCGTGAACAGATGCAGGAGCTGCTGTTGCAGGTTTGGCAGCGCACCGCCAAACCGGTGTTCCTGATTACCCACGACATCGAAGAAGCGGTGTTCCTCGCCACCGACCTGATTCTGCTGGCGCCCAACCCCGGGCAGATTGTCGAACGCCTGCAGTTGGACTTCGGCCAGCGCTATGCCGCAGGCGAGTCGGCCCGGGCGATCAAGTCTGACCCGCGCTTTATCGAAACCCGCGAGCACGTGCTGAGCCGGGTGTTTTCTCAACGCAGCGCCGCACCGCGGCAGGAGTTCGCATGAGCAGCCTGGACCTGCCGGTGGCGGCCAAACAGCGCAGCCCCTCAACATCGGCTGCGGTAACCCCACGCTCCCTGAGCACCCGCTGGATCAGCGGCCTGACCCTCGCCGCGCTGCTCCTGCTGTGGTGGGCGGTGACCGCCGCCGAGTGGATCGAGCCATTGTTTTTGCCGTCTCCTGAGGCGGTGTTGAGCAAGGCCTGGTTGTTGCTGACCCAAGGCTATATGGAATCGACCCTGTGGCAGCACCTCGGTGCAAGCCTGGGGCGCATCGGCCTGGCGCTGGCTGCGGCGATTGTCACCGCCATTCCGATTGGCATCGCGATTGGTCACAACCGTATCGCCCGCGGCATTCTCGATCCGCTGATCGAGTTCTACCGGCCGATTCCGCCCCTCGCCTACCTGCCACTGATTGTGATCTGGTGCGGTATTGGTGAGCTGTCGAAGGTGCTGTTGATCTACCTGGCGATCTTCGCCCCGATTGCCATTGCCACTGCCACCGGCGTGCGCACGGTCGACCCGGCCAAGCTGCGCGCGGCGCAATCGCTGGGGGCTACCCGTGCGCAGCTGGTGCGCCACGTCATTCTGCCCAGCGCCCTGCCCGACATTCTGACCGGCGTGCGCATCGGCCTCGGTGTCGGCTGGTCAACCCTGGTAGCCGCCGAACTGATCGCCGCCACCAGCGGCCTGGGCTTTATGGTGCAGTCGGCGGCGCAGTTCCTGGTTACGGATGTGGTGGTACTGGGCATCCTGGTGATCGCGTTGATCGCCTTCGCCCTGGAAATGAGCCTGCGCGCCCTGCAGCGCAAATTGGTGCCCTGGCACGGCCAGAGTCATTGAAGACAAGTCGAGAACAACCATGAGCCTGACCATTACTCCGCTGAGCACTGCACTCGGCGCACAGATCAGCGGTATTGACCTGAACCGCGAGATCAACAGCGAACAGCGTGACGCGATCGAACACGCCCTGCTCAAGCATCAGGTGCTGTTTTTCCGTGACCAGCCGATCAGTCCGCAACAACAGGCCGCGTTCGCCGCACGCTTTGGCGACCTGCACATTCACCCGATCTACCCCAATGTGCCGGAAACCCCGCAGGTGCTGGTGCTCGACACCGCCGTTACCGATGTGCGCGACAATGCCATCTGGCACACCGACGTCACCTTCCTGCCCACCCCGGCATTGGGCGCGGTGCTCAGCGCCAAGCAGCTACCGGCGTATGGTGGCGACACTTTGTGGGCCAGCGGCATTGCTGCGTTCGAGGCGTTGTCAGCGCCACTGCAGCAGTTGCTCGATGGCTTGACCGCAACCCATGACTTCACCAAGTCATTTCCGCTGGAGCGCTTCGGCACCACCCCTGAAGATCTGCAGCGCTGGGAAGCAACGCGGCGCAACAATCCACCGTTGTCACACCCGGTGATTCGCACTCACCCGGTCAGCGGGCGCAAGTCGCTGTTCGTCAATGAAGGCTTCACCACGCGGATCAATGAGCTGAGCGAGGCGGAGAGTGAGGCGATCCTCAAGCTGCTGTTCGCCCACGCCACGCGTCCGGAGTTCACCATTCGCTGGCGCTGGCAGGAAAACGACGTGGCGTTCTGGGACAATCGCGTCACCCAGCATTACGCCGTGGATGATTACCGGCCGCAGCGGCGGGTGATGCATCGGGCGACGATTCTCGGGGATGCGCCGTTTTGACAGGGTAGATCGCGGGGCAAGCCCGCTCCCACAGTTTGGGTTGTCATCCCTCTGTGGGAGCGGGCTTGCCCCGCGACACGATCAACGCACCAAATGCAGATACTGCAGGTGCCGCTCGTACTGATCGAGGATGTCGTTGATGATCTGCTCCTTGCTGTAGCCGACCAGGTCATAGTCCTGGCTGCCTTCACTGAGGTGCACCTCGGCGCGGTAGTAGCGCCGGTTCTTCAACTCCTGGGTACCCAGCCCGGCCAGGGCGAATGACGGTGTGAAGTAACCCCGCATCTGCACCTGATAGATAAACGGCTGTTCCTCACCATGGCCGATCTTCAGGCTGACGTTGTCATGGCTCGGGTCTTCCTGAGTAATGACGTTCAAGCCCTTCTCGACAAACACCTCAGTGACCTCGGCAATCGCCGGGCGCACCACGTCATCCATGAAACGGTAGACTTCATCGCGCGACGGAAAATGCACCGCCTGGCTCAAACGCTGGCGCCAGCCACCACGTCCACGGCGCGAGTTGGCGAACGGTGCCAACGAATGCATCTGCGCGATCTGGCGTTGCGACTCCAGGTAGAACGCCTTGTGCAGCCCCCACATCATCGCCAGCAAAATCACCGAGAACGGCAACGAGGTCAGCACTACCGCCGACTTCAACGAGTCGATGCTGCCGGCGAACAACAGGCCGATGGTCACCAGGGCGGTCATCGCGCCCCAGAACACCCGCAACCAGTTCGGCCCGTCTTCATCCGGGTTGCCGCCACGCGCCGACAGGGTCGAGAGCACCACGGTGCCAGAGTCGGCCGAGGTGACGAAGAACACAAAGCTGATAAACACCGTGACGGCAATGACCGCCTTGCTCCACGGGTAGGTTTCCAGCAGCAGGTAAAGGGTCATCGACGGGTTGTCGAGGGCCGACTGGCCGAGCGCGGTCATGCCATTGTCGAGCACCTGGGTAATAGCGCTGTTGCCGAAGATCGACATCCACGCCAGGGTGAAGCCCAACGGAATCAGCAGCACACCGAAGACAAACTCACGGATCGTGCGGCCACGGGAGATCCGCGCAATGAACAGGCCGACAAAGGGCGCCCAGGCAATCCACCAGGCCCAATAGAACACGGTCCAGCCACCCAGCCAGTCCTGGGCCTCGTTATAGGCATAGACATCGAAGCTCTTGCGCGGCAACGCGCCGAGGTAGTCACCAAGGTTCTGGATCAAGGTGTTGAACAGGTGCTGGGTAGGCCCGGCGAACAGCACGAACAACAGCAGCGCG
Organism: Pseudomonas sp. NUPR-001; assembly: GCF_052147955.1. NCBI lineage: Bacteria > Pseudomonadati > Pseudomonadota > Gammaproteobacteria > Pseudomonadales > Pseudomonadaceae > Pseudomonas > Pseudomonas sp. NUPR-001. Next base: position 255,941 of record NZ_CP197353.1, on the reverse strand, counting down.
CAGGCCAGGACCATGTTGATGTCCGACATCACCCGCACGCCCTTCTCGACCCCGGCCACAGCGACAGCCACCGCTGCGCCCATCATCAGGGTGATCAGCACCACCTGCACCCATTGGGTGTGGGCAATGCCGAACAGGTAATCGAGCCCGGAGTTCAGGTGCAATACGCCAAAGCCCATGTCAGCGCCGAGGCCGAACACCGTGGCGATGATGCCGAAGCCGTCCACCGCGTAACCGATGGGCCCGTTGATGCGCTTGCCGATCAGCGGATAGAGCGCCGAGCGCAACGCCAGTGGCAGGTTGTGACGGTAGGCAAAGTACGCCAAGGCCATACCGACGAAGGCAAACACGCCCCAACCATGCAGGCCCCAATGCAGGAACAGCAGCTCCATCGCCTGACGCCCGGCCTCGACGGTACCGGCCTCGCCTTGCGGTGGCTGCAGCATGTGGGTCAGTGGTTCGGAGACGCAAAAGAAGAACAGGGTGATGCTGATGCCCGCCGCGAACAGCATGCCGGCCCAGGACAAATAGCTGAACTCGGGCTCGTCGTGGTCGGCACCGAGTTTGATCTTGCCGTAGCCAGACAAGGCGGTGACCACCACGAAGACCAGGTACAGGGTCATCGCCAGCATGTAGTACCAGCCGACGGTGTTGGCTGCCCAGTTTTGTGCGGCCAGCAACCATTCACCCGCTGCTTGCGGATTGCTGATGACCACCAACGCGAAAATAAGAATAAAGCCCGCCGAGAAATAGAAAACGGGCGGATTCATGCGGATCTTGCCGCTGGATAAAGAACTCGGTGCACCCATTAAACGTGCACCTCGAAATGAGGGGAAAAGCTCGGATTGAACGGGTTCAGCAAAGGGTTTCCTCCTGTTGAACGCCGGCAGCGGACCACCGTTTTAACTTGAACAAGCGTTCAAGTTAAACATGGATGGGGTCCGTAATGCGACCATCGCGGGGCAAGCCCGCTCCCACAGATGACTGTTGTAGGAGCGGGCTTGCCCCGCGAAAAGCCCTCTAATCCTTACTTCTGAGCACCATCATCATGCTGCAGGTTAGCCTGGGTCAGGTTGCTGCCCGGTACCACGCTGCGGGTCAACCAGACGTTGCCGCCGATGGTCGAGCCTTTACCAATGGTGATGCGTCCAAGAATCGTAGCACCGGCATAAATCACCACGTCGTCCTCGACGATCGGATGACGCGGCTGGCCTTTGAGCAGTTGCCCGTCTTCGTCTGCCGGGAAGCGCTTGGCCCCCAGGGTCACAGCCTGGTAGATGCGTACCCGCTCGCCAATGATCGCGGTTTCGCCGATGACCACACCGGTGCCATGGTCGATAAAGAAACTCGGGCCGATCTGCGCGCCCGGGTGGATATCGATACCGGTCGCCGAATGCGCCAGTTCCGAGCTGATCCGCGCCAGCAACGGCAAGCCGGCACGGTAAAGGTGATGGGCCAGGCGGTGGTGAATGACCGCCAGAATGCCTGGATAGCACAGCAGCACTTCATCAACGCTGCGCGCCGCCGGGTCGCCGTGGAAAGCTGCCAGCACATCGGTGTCGAGCAAACGGCGCAGGCCCGGCAGCGCCGCGGCGAAGTCCTGGATCAAGCGCAGTGCCTTGGCATCGACTTCCGCGGTGTTGCACTTGCCATGACGGGCAACGTAGCGCAATTCCAGACGCGCCTGCGCCAGCAAGGCGGTCAGGGCCGAGTCGAGGGTATGCCCGACGTAGAAATCTTCGCTCTCCTCGCGCAGGTCCACCGGCCCCAGGCGCATGGGAAACAATGCCCCGCACAGTTGTTCAAGGATATGGCGCATGGCTTCACGCGAAGGCAACTCACGCCCGCCCTGTTCACCACTGCTGCGACCATTGCTGCTGCGCCATACATCTCGGGCGCTACGCAAGTCGGCTACGATGCTTTGCAGTTGCCAATGCCCTGTTTGCGCGTTTTCGCTCACGGTTACGTCTCCTGCCGCGGCGGCGGTAATGGAATGAGAAAGCCGCCAGATAGACAACCACTGTACGGCAAATGGCGGTCAGGGAAAAAACAGCTTTTTCATGGGTGGGAGCGGGATTGCCCCGCGATGCGGTGAAACAGACAAACCGCAATCGCGGGGCAAGCCCGCTCCTACACAGGAGCACAAGCGCAGAATTTGCTCACCGGGCCGGGCCTGCCTATAGTCGGATTTTCCCTACAGATGATTCGCCATGATCGACCGACAGCTTTCACGCTTCAATCGTCTCGACCTGCTTGGCGCCCCCACCCCGCTGCAAAAGCTGCAGCGCCTCTCGGCCTGGACCGGCCGAGATATCTATGTAAAACGCGACGACTGCACACCGCTCGCCCTGGGTGGCAACAAGCTGCGCAAACTCGAATACCTGGCCGCCGATGCCCTGAGCAAGGGCGCCGATACCCTGGTCACTGCCGGCGCGATTCAGTCCAACCATGTACGCCAGACCGCAGCGCTGGCCGCGCAGTTGGGCCTCAACTGTGTCGCACTGCTGGAAAACCCGATCAACACCGACTCTCTCAACTACCAGGGCAACGGTAACCGTCTGCTGCTGGAGCTGTTCGATGCCAAGGTCGAGCGGGTGGATAACCTCGACAACGCTGATGAGCTGCTGCAAGCCCTGGCAGTGCGTCTGCACGCCAGCGGCCGCAAACCCTACATCGTGCCGATTGGCGGCTCCAACGCGCTCGGCGCCCTGGGCTATGTACGCGCCGGGCTGGAGCTGGCCGAGCAGATCAAAGAAAGCGGTCAACGTTTCGCTGGCGTGGTCCTCGCCTCCGGCAGCGCCGGTACCCACAGCGGCCTGGCCCTGGCCCTGGCGCAAACCTTGCCGCAATTGCCAGTGATCGGCGTCACCGTGTCGCGTAGCGACGAAGCGCAACGGCCGAAAGTGCAAGGCCTGGCCGAGCGTACGGCAGAACTTCTGGGTGTACGCCTGCCAGAGGCGTTCAACGTCGAACTGTGGGACGAGTATTTCGCCCCACGCTATGGCGAGCCGAACGCTGGCACCCTTGCCGCGATTCGCCTGCTGGCGAGTCAGGAAGGCTTGTTACTCGATCCGGTATACACCGGCAAGGCCATGGCCGGCCTGCTCGACGGCATTTCCCGGCAGCGATTCGACGAGGGTCCGCTGATTTTCCTGCATACCGGTGGGGCTCCGGCATTATTCGCCTACCCTGAGGTCTGGAATAGTTGAACTGCTTGTGCACTAAAGGCATAAGAAAATGAATTTATATTATTTTTAAGCCTATTAGCGTCACCCTATAGTCGCCATCCACGACACAACAACATTGGGGCTTGGTCATGACAGTAATCGCTAAACAGATTATCCACGCAGGCGTCGTCCTGCTGCTCGGCGCCAGCTTGCTCGGTCAGGCCATTGCCGGCGAGCAATTGCAGGCGATCAAGGACAAGGGCACGATCAGCGTCGGCCTGGAAGGTACTTACCCGCCGTTCAGCTTCGTCGATGCCGACGGCAAGCTGGCCGGTTTCGAGGTGGAGCTGTCCGAGGCGCTGGCCAAGGAGCTGGGGGTCAAAGCCAAGCTGCAACCGACCAAATGGGATGGCATTCTTGCCGCGCTGGAGTCCAAACGCCTGGATGTGGTGATCAACCAGGTGACCATTTCCGAAGAGCGCAAAAAGAAATACGACTTCTCCCAGCCCTACACCGTCTCCGGTATTCAGGCGCTGGTGCTGACCAAGAAAAAGGATGAGCTGAACATCAAGTCTGCCGCCGATCTGGCCGGCAAAAAGGTCGGTGTGGGCCTGGGCACCAACTACGAGCAGTGGCTCAAAGAGAACGTCCCGCAGGCAGTCATCAAAACCTACGACGACGACCCCAGCAAGTTCCAGGACCTGCGCGTAGGCCGCATCGACGCCACCCTGATCGACCGCCTCGCCGCCCTGGAATACGCGAAAAAAGCCAAGGACACCAGCGTCACCGGCGAAGCCTTCTCCCGTCAGGAAGCCGGCATCGCCCTGCGCAAGGGTGAACCGGAACTGCTCGACGCCCTCAACAAGGCCCTGGATAAACTGCGCGCTGACGGCACCCTGGCCAAGTTGTCCGAGAAGTACTTTGGCGACGACGTGACTAAATGATCGAAGAAAGTCTGCAGCTTGCGCTCGACAGCGCGCCCTTTTTGCTCAAGGGCGCGTACTACACGGTCATTCTCAGCCTCGGCGGAATGTTCTTCGGCCTGTTGCTGGGTTTTGGCCTGGCGCTGATGCGCCTGTCGTCGCTCAAGCTGCTGAGCTGGACAGCGCGGGTATACGTGTCGTTCTTTCGCGGCACGCCGCTGCTGGTGCAGCTGTTCATGATCTATTACGGCCTGCCGCAACTGGGCATCGAGCTGGACCCATTGCCAGCGGCGCTGATCGGCTTCTCGTTGAATATGGCCGCTTATGCCTGTGAAATCCTGCGCGCCGCCATCGGCTCGATCGATCGCGGCCAATGGGAGGCGGCAGCCAGTATCGGCATGACCCGGGGCCAGGCGATGCGCCGGGCAATCCTGCCGCAAGCCGCGCGCACCGCCCTTCCGCCGCTGGGCAACAGCTTCATTTCGCTGGTCAAGGACACGGCCCTGGCCGCCACCATCCAGGTACCGGAACTGTTCCGCCAGGCGCAGTTGATCACCGCACGGACCTTCGAAATTTTCACCATGTACCTTGCCGCCGCACTGATCTACTGGGTGCTGGCCAGCGTTCTTGCGCACCTGCAGAACCGCCTGGAAGCGCGGGTCAACCGGCACGACCAGGAGTCCTGAGGCATGATCGTGGTAGAGCGACTGAGCAAGCAGTTCAATGGCCAGACCGTACTGAACGACATCAGCCTGAAGGTCGAGGCCGGTGAAGTCATCGCCATCATCGGCCCCAGTGGTTCGGGCAAAACCACCTTCCTGCGCTGCCTGAACCTGCTGGAAACCCCGAGCAGCGGCCGCATTCAGGTCGGCGACGTGGAGATCGATGCCGCTCGCCCGCTCAACCAGCAGCAAGGCCTGATCCGCAAACTGCGCCAACAGGTCGGCTTTGTGTTTCAGAACTTCAACCTGTTCCCGCATCGCACGGCACTGGAAAACGTCATCGAAGGCCCGTTGGTGGTCAAGAAGACCCCGCGTGAACAAGCCGTGGCCCTGGGCATGAAGCTGCTGGCCAAGGTTGGCCTGGCAGGCAAGGAAGCTTCGTACCCGCGCAAGCTCTCCGGAGGCCAGCAACAGCGGGTGGCGATAGCCCGCGCCCTGGCCATGGAGCCTGAGGTGATTCTGTTCGATGAACCGACCTCAGCCCTGGACCCCGAACTGGTCGGCGAGGTGCTGGCGACCATTCGCGGCCTGGCCGAAGAACGCCGCACCATGATCATCGTTACCCACGAAATGAGCTTTGCCCGGGATGTTGCCAACCGGGTGATCTTTTTCGACAAGGGTGTGATCGTCGAACAGGGCGAGGCCCGCGCGTTGTTTGCCCATCCCCGGGAAGAACGCACCCGTCAGTTCCTCGGCAAGTTCCTCGGCACCCAGAACACCGGGTACTGAGTTCCCCAACAGACCCTGTCCCCCGCGCACGCCTGCTGCCTGCCATAGCGCCGTAGGCCTGTTCCGAAGTTCGTCGCTGCCGCGCAAAGGGCAGTGACCGGGCTTGATCCGCTGCGCCTGCTGGCCAATAACCGCCATTCCCGCAGCGACTCAAGCCAAGGATGTGCGCCATGTCTGTCAGCCCAGCAATCCAACTTCCCCTCCCTGCCCTGCCTGGTATCAATGCCGCCGGAATCGGACGGCACAGCGCTGCCCGGCTGCGGGCGCGCATACCGATTGAGCCGCCGATGGAAGCCGGCGATCTGATCGCGCTGTTCTGGGGGCAGCGTTTTGTCACCGCCCATACCCTGCAAGCCGGGCAAGCAACGGGCTACGTAGAGTTGCGCATTCCCGGCGGCATGCTGCACAACGGTATCCAGCGCCTGCATTACCGCCTGTTCAAGCCCAACAACCGCCCGTTGAGATCCCCTGAGCGGCAGGTGCTGGTCAAACTCGATTGCCCCGGCGGCAATGGCGCAGAACACCGCCTGCAACCCCTGCAGCTGCCACGTCGGTTACGTCGCGAAGGCCTGTGCCTGGAAACCCTGACAGGCGACCTGGCGTGTAGCCTGGCCCCTTACGGCAACATGGCCGAAGGCGACCAGATCACCCTGCGCTGGGGTGACCTGCGCCTCGACCTGCCGCCGCTGAAACGCGCGCAAATCGGCCATCCGGTTGCGGCGAAAATCCCACAAACGCTGATTCAAGAGTGCGGTGCCGACCCGCACCTGGAACTGAGCTACTGCATCCTCGACCGGGTCGGCAATCGCTCGCAGTGGGCGCCGTGCACAGCGCTCCGGGTGTTCAGCGGGCGATCCGTGAGTACTTCTATGTATATTCCAAAAGGTTAGTTTATTTAATTTTTATACAGCATTAGGGTATATGAACCGGACCACCGGACCAGCGCATTTCCGTCGGCGCAGCGCGCGCCGACCTTTCTAATACGTGAGGTAAGGTATGGTCAGGAACACAATCACCCCAGTGCGTAACGCCAGGGCATTGAGTACAGCCAAGGAGCAGTACTGATGTCCAGTCTGGCAGATATCAACGTCCACAGTGACCTGGACAGCGCCCCGCTGCTGTTGCCCGCCAAGGTGCTGGTCAACGATGCGCAAGCGCTGCAGGCCGCCCATGAGCTGGCCGAAGCGGCCCGCAGCCAGGCCGCCCGACGCGACCAGCAACGCAAGTTGCCCTGGGCCGAAATCGAGCAGTTCACCCGCAGCGGCTTGGGCAGTATTTCCATTTCCCGTGCCTTCGGCGGTGCGCAGGTTTCGTTTGTCACCCTTGCCGACGTGTTTCGCATCATCAGCGCCGCCGACCCGGCGTTGGGGCAGATCCCGCAAAACCAGTTCGGCATTCTGCAACTGCTCAAAGGCAGCGCCAGCCCGCGCCAGCAGGAACTGCTGTTCAAGTCGGTGCTCGACGGCTGGCGAATCGGCAATGCCGGGCCTGAGCGCGGCAGCAAGAACACCCTGGAGCTCAAGGCGCGGATCACCCGCGAGGGCGATCACTATGTGCTCAGCGGCCAGAAGTTCTATTCCACTGGCGCCCTGTTCGCTCACTGGGTTGCAGTCAAAGCGTTGAACGATGACGGTCGTCAGGTCATGGCCTTCGTGCGCCGTGGCACCCCTGGGCTGCGTATCGTCGATGACTGGTCTGGCTTCGGCCAGCGCACCACCGCCTCTGGCACCGTATTGCTCGATCGGGTTCAGGTCGAACCGGAGCTGGTGATCGACAACTGGCGCCAGAACGAGGTGCCGAACATCCAGGGCGCCGTTTCGCAATTGATTCAGGCGGCCATCGATGCCGGCATTGCCGAAGCGGCGGTGGCCGATGCCATCAGCTTTGTGCGGGAAAAATCACGGCCGTGGATCGATGCCAAGGTCGAACGTGCCAGCGATGACCTCTACGTGATCGCCGATATCGGCCGCCTGCAACTTGAGCTGCATGCTGCGCAGGCGTTGCTGAGCAAGGCTGCGCGCACTCTGGATGAGGTCGATGCCGCACCGGTGGACGCCGCGTCGGCGGCCCGCGCCTCGATTGCCGTGGCCGAAGCCAAGGTGCTGACCACCGAGATCGCCCTGCTGGCCAGCGAGAAGCTCTTCGAGCTGGCCGGCAGCCGCGCCACCCTGGCCGAGTTCAACCTCGACCGGCATTGGCGCAATGCCCGCGTCCACACCCTCCACGACCCGGTGCGCTGGAAATACCACGCCGTCGGTGCCTACCACCTCAACGGTACTTTGCCTGCCCGGCATTCCTGGATCTGACCAGACCACTGGAGCCTATTTATGAGCCATCTGCCGCAACCGCACGAAAACGTCGCGGTCATCCACACTGACGCCCAGGCATTGCAGGTTGTCGAAGAACTGGCAGGCGAGCTGCGCCGCGACAGCGCGCTGCGCGACCGCGAACGCCGCCTGCCGCACCCGGAGCTGGCCCTGTTCAGCCGTTCCGGGCTATGGGGCATCAGCGTCCCGAAAGCCTTTGGTGGCGCTGGCGTGTCAAACGTCACCCTGGCCAAAGTCATCGCCCGTATCGCCCAGGCCGACGCCTCGCTCGGACAAATTCCACAGAACCATTTCTATGCCTTGGAAGTGCTGCGGGTAAATGGCAGCCCACAGCAACAACAGCGTCTGTACGCCGAAGTGCTGGCCGGTAAACGCTTTGGCAATGCCCTCGCCGAACTGGGCACCAAAACCGCACACGACCGCACCACCGCCCTGAGCCGGGACGGTGAGGGTTACCGAATCAACGGGCGCAAGTTCTACGCCACCGGCGCTATTTATGCCCAGCGTATTCCCACCTCAGTGGTTGATGAGCACGGCGTGCAGCACCTGGCTTTTGTGCCAGCCGACAGCAGCGGGCTGCAAGTGATCGACGACTGGAGCGGCTTTGGCCAACGCACCACCGGCAGTGGCTCGGTGGTATTCGACAATGTCGCGGTTGCTGCCGACGATGTGGTGCCATTCCAGAGCGCCTTCGAGCGTCCGACCAGCGTCGGCCCGCTGGCGCAGATTCTTCATGCCGCCATCGACACCGGGATTGCCCGCGCCGCCTACGAAGATGCCTTGCAGTTCGTACGCACCCGCAGCCGCCCGTGGATCGACTCAGGCAGCGACAACGCCAGCGACGACCCCTTGACCCTGAAGTCGTTCGGCCATCTGGCTATCCGCCTGCACGCGGCCGAAGCCCTGTTGGAACGCGCAGGCCACTACCTGGACCGCGCCCAGGCCGATCTCACGGCCAGCAGCGTGGCCGCCGCCTCTATCGCGGTGGCCGAAGCGCGGGCAATCAGCACCGAGATTTCCCTGGCCGCAGGCACCACCCTGTTCGAACTGGCCGGCAGCCAGGCCACCCTGGCCGAACATGGCCTTGACCGCCACTGGCGCAACGCCCGCGTGCACACCCTGCACGACCCGGTGCGCTGGAAGTACCACGCCATCGGCAACTACTACCTCAACGATGAGAACCCACCACTGCGGGGGACCATCTGATGGCGAAGAAAAAAATCCTCCTCAATGCCTTCAACATGAACTGCATTGGCCACATCAACCACGGCCTGTGGACCCATCCGCGCGACACTTCCAGCCAGTACAAACAGCTGGAGTACTGGACCGAACTGGCACAACTGCTCGAGCGCGGGTTGTTCGACGGGCTGTTCATCGCCGATATCGTCGGCGTTTACGATGTTTACCAGAACAGCGTCGAGGTGCCGCTCAAAGAGTCGATCCAGCTGCCGGTCAACGACCCGCTGCTGCTGGTCTCGGCCATGGCCGCCGTCACTCGCCACCTGGGTTTCGGCCTGACCGCCAACCTGACCTACGAGGCGCCGTACCTCTTCGCCCGCAAGCTCTCGACCCTCGATCACCTGAGCCGTGGCCGGGTGGGCTGGAACATTGTCACCGGCTACCTCGACAGCGCCGCCCGGGCCATGGGCCTTGAGCAACAGGCAGAGCACGACCGCCGCTACGACCAGGCCGACGAATACCTGCAGGTGCTGTACAAACTGCTGGAAGGCAGCTGGGACAACGACGCGGTGGTCAATGATCGCCAGCAACGGGTCTATGCCCGCCCGGACAAGGTGCACAAGGTCAACCATCAGGGTGAGTTCTACCGCGTCGAGGGCTATCACCTGTGCGAGCCCTCGCCACAGCGCACCCCGGTCCTGTTCCAGGCCGGCAGCTCCGAGCGCGGCCTGGGCTTTGCCGGCAGTCACGCCGAGTGCGTGTTCATCAGTGGCCAGAGCAAAGCCGCCACCCGCGCCCAGGTCAACAAGGTGCGTGCCGCTGCCGTGGCCGCTGGCCGTGACCCTGAAGCCATCAAGGTGTTCATGGGCCTGACCGTGATCGTCGCCCGCAGCGAAGAGCAAGCCCATGCCAAGCACGCCGAATATCTGCGCTACGCCAGCGCCGAGGCCGGTGTCGCGCATTTTTCCAGCTCGACCGGCATCGACTTTTCCGCCTACGAACTGGACGAGCCGATCCAGTACGTCAAAAGCAACGCCATCCAGTCGGCAACCAAAGCCCTGCAGAACAACGACTGGACCCGGCGCAAGCTCCTTGACCAGCACGCCCTTGGCGGCCGCTACATCACCCTGGTGGGCTCACCGACCCAGGTGGCCGACGAATTGGAAAGCTGGATTGCCGAAACCGGCCTGGATGGCTTCAACCTGACCCGCACGGTAACCCCGGAGAGCTATGTCGATTTCATCGACCTGGTGATCCCCGAACTGCAGCGCCGTGGTTCGTACAAAACCGCCTACGAACCAGGCAGCCTGCGCGAAAAACTCTTCGCCACCGACAACCCTCTGCTGCCCGCCGATCACCCCGGCGCCAGCTACCGCCACACCACCCCGACTGGAGCGCCACAGCATGCTTAAAACTTTTCTTGCCCGCCCCGTCGCGGCACTGGCCTTGAGCCTTGGTCTGCTGAGCGCGGCCCAGGCCGCTGATGCCTTGAAGGTCGGCACCACCGCCGCCTTCGCCATCCCGCTGGAAGCGGCCGTCAGCGAAGCGAAGAAACAGGGACTGGAGGTTGAACTGATCGAGTTCAGCGACTGGATCGCACCGAATGTCAGCCTCGCCAGCGGTGACATCGACGTGAACTACTTCCAGCACATTCCCTTCCTGGAAAACGCCAAGGCGGCCGCCGGTTTTGACCTGGTACCGCTCGCCCCGGGCATCATCAATAACGTTGGCCTGTACTCGAAAAAGTACAAAAGCTTCGACGAGCTGCCCAACGGCGCCAGCGTGGCCATCGCCAACGACCCGATCAACAGCGGACGCGGCCTGCAGCTACTGGCCAAGGCCGGCCTGATTACCCTCAAGCCGGGCGTCGGCTACAAAGCCAGCGAAGACGACATCGTCAGCAACCCCAAGCAGCTCAAGATCCTTCAGGTCGAAGCGGTGCAGCTGGTACGTGCCTATGACGATGCCGATCTGGTACAGGGCTATCCGGCCTACATCCGCCTGGCCAACACCTTCGATGCCACCTCGGCGCTGCTGTTCGATGGCCTCGATCACAAGGAATACGTGATCCAGTTCGTCATTCGCCCGCAAAACAAGGATGACCCACGCCTGGCCAAGTTCATCGACATCTACCAGCACTCGCCAGCAGTCCGCGCGGCGCTCGACAAGGCCCACGGCAAACTGTACCAACCGGGCTGGGAGAGCTGAGATGAGTGCCGCTGCCCGCCTGAAACCAGAGCACGACACCCGCGCGCCGTTGCCACAGGCGCCGCGCCAGGCCCTGCACCCTGAGCTGAGCACTGCCCATGTGCGCTTTATCGGCCTGGGCAAAACCTATCCGGGGCAATCCGCTGCGGCGCTTGAAGGCATTGACCTGAACATCCAGCGCGGGGAGATCTTCGGCATCATCGGCCGCAGTGGCGCGGGCAAGTCGTCGCTGATCCGCACCATCAACCGCCTGGAACAACCCAGTAGCGGGCGGGTGCTGATCGACCAGGTGGACATCGGCAGCTTCGATGAAGACCGCCTGGTCGCCCTGCGTCGGCGCATCGGCATGATCTTCCAGCACTTCAACCTGATGTCGGCAAAAACCGTTTGGCAGAACGTCGAGTTGCCGCTGAAGGTCGCGGGCGTCCCCAAGGCCCAGCGCCAGCGCAAAGTCGCCGAGCTGCTGGAGCTGGTCGGGCTTGAACACAAGCATCAGGCTTACCCTGCGCAATTGTCCGGTGGGCAAAAGCAGCGGGTCGGCATCGCCCGGGCGCTGGTGCATGACCCGGACATCCTGCTCTGCGACGAAGCCACGTCTGCACTCGACCCGGAGACCACCGCGTCGATCCTTGAGCTGCTGCGCAGCATCAATCAGCGCCTGGGCCTGACCATCGTGCTGATCACCCACGAGATGGCGGTGATCCGCGATATCTGCCATCGGGTGGTGGTGCTCGAACGTGGGCGAATCGTTGAACAAGGTGCGGTGTGGAAGGTGTTCGGTGACCCACAGCATGACGTCAGCAAAACCCTGCTCGCGCCCTTGCAGGCGCCTCTGCCTACGGCATTGCAGGCACGCTTGCAAAGCCAGCCAGCCAGCGTCGACTCAGCCTTGGTGCTGAACCTGAAGGTCACCGGCAGTGACCAGCAAGCGCCCGAGTTATCCACCTTGTTCGCCAGCCTCGGTGGGCGCATCAGCCTGTTGCAGGGTGGCATCGAGCCGATCCAGGGGCGACCGCTGGGGCAACTGCTGATCAGCGTCACGCACTCGCCGCACCGCCATGAACAGATCATCGAACGCGCCCGGCAGTGGGCCACGCAGGTAGAGGTACTGGGTTATGTGGACTGATCGCTTGCTCCAGGGCGTACTCGATACCTTGTTGATGGTTGGTGTGTCATCGCTGATCGCCTTGCTCGCCGGAATCCCCCTGGCGGTGATTCTGGTCACCAGCGGCAAAGGTGGAATCTTCGAAGCACCCAGCCTGAACCGGGTGCTCGGGGCTTTCGTTAACCTGTTTCGCTCGATCCCGTTTCTGATCCTGATGGTCGCGCTGATCCCGTTCACCCGGCTGATCGTCGGCACCACCTATGGGGTCTGGGCGGCAGTGGTGCCGTTGACCATTGCGGCTACACCGTTTTTTGCGCGAATTGCCGAAGTCAGCCTGCGCGAGGTTGATCATGGTCTGATCGAAGCGGCCCAGGCGATGGGTTGCCGACGCTGGCACATCGTCTGGCACGTACTGCTGCCCGAAGCGCTGCCGGGCATTGTCGGCGGCTTCACCATCACCCTGGTGACCATGATCAACTCCTCGGCCATGGCTGGCGCCATCGGTGCTGGCGGCCTGGGTGATATTGCCTACCGCTATGGTTATCAGCGCTTCGACAGCCAGATCATGTTGACCGTGATTGTCATGCTGGTGGCCCTGGTTGCGCTGATCCAGCTGGGCGGCGACCGCCTGGCGAAAAACCTCAACAAACGCTGACCCTTGTCTTGCACCACCTGTGGGAGCGGGCTTGCCCCGCGATTGCGATTCGTCAGTCACATCGCATCGCGGGGCAAGCCCGCTCCTACAGGGGTGTCATATATTCCAAAAACAGCTAAGTAAATAACCGATTGATATAAATTCGTTCGTTTTCATGCTGTTAGCATTTCCGTTCGCAATCGCACACAGAGGCGATGCCCCCGCTTTTTCTCTGGAGCTTTAATGAACCTGCCGCTGTCACTCAATCTGCTGGCGTTCCTGGCATTGCTGCTAGGCCTGGCACAAACCCGTCATGGCAACTGGAGCCTGGCCAAGAAAGTCTTGGTCGGTCTGATTCTCGGTGTGCTGTTCGGGGCCGCCTTGCATGCCATTTATGGCGCCGGTCACCCGATCCTCAAGGCCACCATCAGCTGGCTTGACCTGGTCGGTAACGGTTACGTGCAGTTGCTGCAAATGATCGTCATGCCGCTGATCTTCGCCTCGATCCTCAGCGCGGTCGCCCGTCTGCACAACGCCTCGTCGCTGGGCAAGATCAGCTTCCTGACCATTGCCACCCTGCTGTTCACCACGGCCATCGCCGCGCTGATCGGTATCGTCCTGACCAACCTGTTCGGCCTGAACGCCGAAGGCCTGGTCGCCGGAACGGCCGAAACCGCGCGGATGCAGGCGATCCAGAGCGATTACGTGGGCAAGGTTGCCGACCTGAACATCCCGCAACTGCTGCTGTCGTTCATTCCAAGCAACCCTGTGGGCGACCTGGCACGGGCCAAACCGACTTCGATCATCAGTGTGGTGATCTTTGCCGTGTTCCTCGGCATGGCCGCGCTGCAACTGCTCAAAGATGATGCCGAAAAAGGCAATCGCGTACTGAACGCCATCGACACCCTGCAAGCCTGGGTCATGCGCCTGGTGCGCCTGGTGATGAAGCTCACCCCGTATGGCGTTCTGGCGCTGATGACCAAGGTGGTAGCCAGCTCGAACCTGGACGACATCCTCAAGCTCGGCAGCTTTGTGCTGGTGTCTTACCTCGGCCTGGGGCTGATGTTCGTGGTGCATGGCGTGTTGCTGGCGATCAGCGGCGTCAACCCGCTGCGCTTCTTCCGCAAGGTCTGGCCGGTACTGACGTTTGCCTTCACCAGCCGCTCCAGCGCAGCCAGCATTCCGTTGAGCATCGAGGCACAGACTCTTCGCCTGGGCATTCCGCAGTCGATCGCCAGCTTTGCCGCCTCGTTTGGTGCAACCATCGGTCAGAACGGCTGTGCCGGCCTGTACCCGGCGATGCTCGCGGTCATGGTCGCGCCCGCCGTTGGCATCGATCCGCTGGACCCGCTGTGGATCGCTACGCTGGTGGCAATCGTCACCCTGAGCTCGGCCGGTGTGGCTGGCGTGGGTGGCGGAGCAACCTTTGCCGCGCTGATCGTGCTGCCCGCCATGGGCTTGCCGGTGGAACTGGTGGCGTTGTTAATCTCGGTTGAGCCGCTGATCGACATGGGCCGTACCGCGTTGAACGTGAATGGCTCGATGACCGCCGGGGCGATCACCAGCCAAATGCTCAAGCAGACCGACAAGTCGCTGCTTGATGCTCAGGAGCATGCGCAGCTGTCGCATTCCTGAGGCAATAATCGCGGGGCAAGCCCGCTCCTACGGTAGGAGCGGGCTTGCCCCGCGATGCTTTCAAACCTTCTCCCACACCTCAAAATGAAACGCCGGCTTGTCCCCTTCAGCCGGATTCTCCTGGCTCGACGCCAACCGCCACTGCCCCGCATCAAATTCGGGAAACCAGGCATCCCCTTGCGGGTTCAGTTCCACCCGCGTCAGGTACAGTCGGTCTGCCAGCCCCCGCTCAATCGCCTGGGTATACAGTTGCGCGCCGCCGATCAGCATCAGCTCATCCACGCCCTGCGCCAGCGCCCACTGCTCAGCGCGCAGCATGGCCTCGTCGAGCGAGGCAAACACCTCGGCACCCTCGAGCTGCAGGCCTGGCTGACGACTGACCACCAGGTTCAAACGCCCAGGCAACGGCCGCCCCAGCGAGTCCCAGGTTTTGCGCCCCATGATGATCGGCTTGCCCAGGGTGGTGGCCTTGAAGTACTTGAAATCCCCCGGCAGGTGCCAGGGCATGCTGTTGTCGATGCCAATAACGCGGTTCTCGGCGAGGGCCGCGATCAGGCTCAGAGGAAGTGATGTTTTCATGTCGGCGAGGATAGCAAAGCCCGTTGTTCGATGCCTGGGTTATGCTTTGGGCTGACCTGATCAATGGAAGACCGCGTGACTGCACTGACTGACCTGGACAAACACTGGCTGACTGAAGCGGTACGCCTGCGCGAGGAACACGCTGGCGCCCTGGAAGACCAGGAAGCCAATCGCCGCGCCCGCCAACTGGGCGGCGATCTGCCCACGCGCATCGAGCACCGCGCCTTGTGGCTGGCCGAACGCGACGGCATGCGCAGCGCCCTGCAGCACTGGAAGCAAGGTGCGCGCCTGGCGTTGGCACTGCTTGTGGTACTGGCGATCGTCAGTGGTGCCGGGCTTGCGCTGGCCGCTTTAGGCGACAGCCAGCGCCCGGTGAATGTGTTCTGGGCCTTGGGCAGCCTGCTGGGTTTGAACCTTGTATTGCTGGCGGGATGGGCGCTGGGCTTTTTCTTCGCCGGCGAACAGGGCGCCACCCTGGGTAAGGTCTGGCTGTGGCTCAGCGAGAAATTTGCCCGCGATGCCCAGGCGGTGCACCTGGCTCCAGCCTTGCTGGTGATGCTGCAACGCCACAAGCTCAACCGCTGGTTGATCGGCCTGCTGGTTCACTGCCTGTGGTTGCTGGCCCTGAGCACCGCACTGGTGATGCTCCTGGTGTTGCTTGCCACCCGCCGTTACGGGTTTGTCTGGGAAACCACTATTCTCAGCGCCGACACCTTCGTAGGCCTGACCCAGGCACTTGGCGCCTTACCGGCCTTGCTCGGCTTCGGCGTGCCAGACATCGACATGATCCGCGCCAGCGGCGACAGCCAGCCAGCGCTGGAACTGGCCCGACAGGCCTGGGCCAGCTGGTTGCTGGGTGTGCTGCTGGTGTTCGGCATCCTCCCGCGCCTGCTGCTCGCGGCGTTGTGCCTGTGGCGCTGGCGACATGGCCGGCTGCGCCTGCGCCTGGACCTCAACCTCCCCGGCTACAGCCACCTGCGTGAAGCGTTGATGCCCAGCAGCGAACGCCTGGGGGTCAACGATGCCGCGCCGGATGCTTTGCCGCAGATCGTCCGCGGTGTCGGCGAGACGCACAGCAACGGCGCGTTGCTGGTGGGCCTGGAACTCGACGATCAACGCCCCTGGCCACCTGCGCTGCCGGCTACGGTCAATAACGCCGGAGTGCTCGACAGCCGCGAATCGCGCAACAAGTTGCTCGAACAACTCAGCCGCTTCCCGCCTGCACGCCTGGCAATCGCCTGCGACCCACGTCGCTCACCAGACCGCGGCAGCCTGGCCTTGCTCGCCGAACTGGCGCGCAATGCCGGTGCCACGCGCATCTGGTTGCTGCAGCCGCTACCGGGCCAGGCCGTGGATGCCGAGCGCCTCGGCGACTGGCATCAGGCACTCGACCAACTGGGCCTGGAGCATGCCGACAGCGCCCCGCTGAACTGGCTGGAGCAAGGCCATGACTAAGCCGTTGAAACTGGCCGTGGTCGGCCACACCAATGTCGGCAAGACCTCGCTGCTGCGCACCCTGACCCGCGACGTCGGCTTTGGCGAAGTCTCGCACCGCCCCAGCACCACTCGCCATGTTGAAGGTGCACGGCTGTCGGTCGAGGGTGAACCGCTGCTGGAGCTGTACGACACGCCCGGCCTGGAAGATGCCATCGCCCTGCTCGACTACCTCGAACGCCTGGAGCGACCGGGCGAACGTCTCGACGGCCCGGCACGGCTGGCGCGGTTTCTTCAGGGCAGCGAAGCGCGCCAGCGTTTCGAACAGGAAGCCAAAGTGCTGCGCCAATTGCTGGCCAGCGATGCCGGCCTGTATGTGATCGATGCCCGTGAGCCGGTGCTGGCCAAGTACCGCGATGAACTGGAAGTGCTGGCCAGCTGTGGCAAGCCATTGCTGCCGGTGCTCAACTTTGTCGCCAGCAGCGACCACCGCGAACCGGACTGGCGCGAAGCGTTGGCCCGTTTGGGCCTGCATGCTCTGGTGCGCTTCGACAGCGTCGCTCCGCCGGAAGATGGCGAACGCCGCCTCTATGAAAGCCTGGCGCTGATGCTGGAAAACGCGCGCCCAGCCTTGCAACGGCTGATCGATGACCAGCAGGCCCAGCGCCTGGCCCGCCAGCTCAGCGGCAAGCGCCTGATCGCGGAACTGTTGCTCGATTGCGCCGCCTGCCGCCGCAGCGTGGTCGCCGAACCGGCTACCGAAGCGGCGGCCATCGAGGCCCTGCGCAAAGATATTCGCCAGCGTGAACAACGCTGCGTCGAAGCCTTGCTCAAGCTGTACGCGTTTCGCCAAGACGACGCCAGCGCCAGCGACTTGCCGTTGCTGGACGGCCGCTGGGGTGATGACCTGTTCAACCCGGAAACCCTGAAACTGCTGGGCGTGCGCCTTGGCAGTGGGGTCGCTGCCGGGGCTGCAGCGGGGGCTGGGGTCGATCTGCTGGTCGGTGGTTTGACCCTGGGCGCCGCTGCGCTGGCCGGGGCGATTGCCGGTGGTGCACTGCAGACCGCGCGCAGCTACGGCTCACGCCTGTTGGGCAAGCTCAAAGGGCAGCGTGAATTGACGGTGGATGACAGCGTGTTGCGCCTGTTGGCGTTGCGTCAGCATCAGTTGATCCAGGCGCTGGACAGTCGCGGTCATGCGGCGATGGAGCGGATCAAGCTGGCGCCACCGCAGGAACAAAGCTGGCGCGAAGGCAAGCTGCCGGAGGCCTTGAGCAAAGCGCGGGCGCATCCGCAGTGGTCGTCGCTCAACCCGGGGGCGCGGTTGAATCAGGCTGAGCGACAGGAGCAGATTGATGCTTTGGTGTTGGAGCTTTAGGGGCTCATCGCGGGGCAAGCCCGCTCCCACCGGTGTGCGTTCTTTAATGCAACAACGCCAGCGCCTTGCCCTTGAGCACCTCAAGGTCAATCACCGGCACATTCATTTCCTTGGCCAGCTCGTCCCACTCACGCATCCGCAGGCTCACCGTGCACAGCGGATCGCGCTCGAAGGCATCGGCTTCAGCTTCACTCATGACCCCGCCCTGATACTCCAGGGTGCGCCGGCTGGCTTCACTTAGACGGTCGTAATAGCCCGGTTTACGCAGCGTCAGGTAGCGCTTGGCTTCAACGTGGTATTGCACCAGTGTCGCCAGACGTTCGCTGAACCCACAGCGGCGCAGGTAGTTGGCACCCACCTGCTCGTGGCTGACCACGCCGTAGCCGCCCATGTCGCCTTCGGCGCCACCGCAGATATGGCCGATGTCGTGGAAGAACGCCGCCAGCACCACTTCATCGTCAAAACCTTCATCCAGAGCCAATTGCGCGGCCTGAGACATATGCTCCAACTGCGACACCGGCTCGCCGATGTAATCGTCATCGCCATGCTGCTGGTACAGGGCGAAGATTTCGCTGACAACCTGTTCGGCCGTTCTCATTGTTATCCCCTCACACGGTTTCATTAAGCAAGCGCGCCATATGCCGCTCGGCCAAGGCCGGACCTACGCTCATGCCGACCCCGCTGTGCATCAGCGCAGCACTGACACCCGGTGCCACCTGCAGCAGCGAAAACGGCGCGGGCCCGCCAGAACCATAGACGCCTTGCCAACGTTCGACCACCTCGATACGACCACCGAGCGTGTCCTCGGCCAGTTCGATCATCCAGTTATCGACCTGCTCGGCGTTGAACGGCGAAGCATCACTGCCGTAGGCATGCGAGTCGCCGATGATCAGCTCGCCATGTGGCGTGGGGCTGATCAGCAGGTGAATGCCGTGTTGCATCAGGTGTGGGCTGTCATTGAGTAGCTGCGCTTTGAGTGCCTGGGCTTGCGGCAAGTCGGCGAAGGCGCCGTAGTGCACACAACTGAGCCCGGTCAGCACGGCGTGCTGCAGGTCGAGGTCGAAACGCGGGCGCGCACGGAGCATCTGCAAACGGCAGATCTGCGGTTGCAAGGTGGCGATGGGTTCGGCGAGCAGGGTCTGGTAGTCGTGACCAGAACAGACCACGATCTGCTCGGCACTGAATTCGCCTGCAGTGGTGAATACCTTGCCAGGCTGGATATCGCGCACCAGGGTGGAGAAATGGAAGCTAACCTCCAGCGCTTGCTGAAGAAAGCGGATCAGCGTGGGAATGGCCTCACGCGAGTACAGCTGTTGATCGTCCAGCCCGCGCAAGGCGGCGCGGTGGTGACTGAATTGGCCGCCGTACAGGTCGTTAAGCGCAGCACCACTGAGCAGCTCGACCCGATAGCCCTGCTCAACGGCCCGCTCTGCACAGAATGCTTCAAGTAGCTCCTGCTCAAGGGTATTGCGCGCGAACAACAGCGAGCCATTGCTTTTCAGTTGAAAACCGGCCTGGCGCGCCCAATGCGCCCAGATGTTGCGGCTGGCCTTGGCCAGTTCATGCATTTCACCCGGCGGCTGACCGGTGACCAGTGCCTGGCCAAAGTTGCGCACCGAAGCGCCCAGCGGTGTGGCAGTGCGCTCGAACACCCGCACCTTGAGGCCTCGGCGGGCGGCGGCGTAAGCGTGGGACAGGCCGAGAATGCCGGCGCCGACGATGATTAGATCGGTCATTTGGATTTCCTTGAAGATCGCGGGGCAAGCCCGCTCCCACTGTAGGAGCGGGCTTGCCCCGCGATGCGGTCTTACTGCTGCGCCACCTTCTCCGACTTACCGTCATAGCGCTTGCGCCATTCGGCGAGGATGGTGTCGCGGTTCTGCGAGGCCCAGTTGAAGTCGTTCTTGATCAAGCGCTGTTCGTAGTCAGCCGGCAGTTCGGTTTGCGGCTTGGCAATACCTGGCTGAGCGAGCACAGCGAAGTTTTCCTTGTACAGGTCCATGGCCGCCGGGCTGGCCGAGAAGTCGGCCAGGCGCTTGGCCGCCGCTTCGTTCTTGCTGCCTTTCAATACCGCAGTGGCTTCGATTTCCCAGCCCAGGCCTTCTTTCGGCAAGACGATGTCCAGCGGCGCGCCCTGGCGCTTGAGCTGTACTGCCGGGTATTCGAACGAGATACCAATCGGGAACTCACCGGCGGCCGCCAGCTTGCACGGCTTGGAGCCGGAGTGAACGTATTGGCCGATGTTCTGGTGCAGGTCATCCATGTACTGCCAGCCCTGCTTCTCGCCAAAGGTCTGCAGCCAGGCGCTGACGTCGAGGAAGCCGGTTCCCGAGGAGGCCGGGTTAGGCATGACGATCTTGCCTTTGTACTCAGGCTTGGTCAGGTCTTGCCAGCTCACCGGCTTGGTCAGACCCTGTTTCTCCGCTTCGATGGTGTTGAAGCAAATGGTTGCTGCCCACACGTCCATACCGACCCAGGCCGGTGGGTTGGCGCTGTCGCGGTAGTTGTTGCCGATCTTGTCGAGGTCTTTCGGCGCATAGCTCTGCAGCATGCCCTGCTGATCGAGAATCGCCAGGCTGGAAGCCGCCAGCCCCCATACCGCATCGGCCTGCGGGCGGTCTTTTTCAGCCAGCAGTTTGGCGGTGATGATGCCGGTAGAGTCACGTACCCACTTGATCTCGATATCCGGGTTGGCCTTTTCGAAGGCCTGCTTGTAGCTCTTGAGCTGTTCGGCTTCGAGCGCGGTATAGACCGTCAGCTGAGTGTCGGCAGCAGTGGCCTGCAGGCTGAACGCAGTGAGGACGGCAGCGGCAAGAGCAAGTGGCTTGAACATGATGCGGTTCCTTTGAACGGTACGAGGGTTGGGTAGTGCAATCAGTGACCCGGCGCGCGCTGGCGCCAGGCTTGGGAACGCTGCAGCAGGCCGCGCGAGGCCCAGGCCAGCAGCAGCGAGACGCTGGCGCTGGTCAGCAGAATCAGGGTCGACATAGCCGCCGCGCCGCCAACGTTGCCGGCATCGTCCATGTTCAACACGGCGACGGCGGCGAGGATGGTGTCGGGGCTGTAGAGAAAGATCGCCGCCGATACCGTGGTCATCGCCGAGACGAACAGATAGCGGACGATGTCCAGCAATGCCGGCAGGCAGATCGGTACGGTGACCCGCAGGTAGTGACGGTACAGCGGCGCCTTGAGCGACAGCGCTGCGGCTTCGAACTCACCGTCGAGCTGGCGCAGGGCGGTGGTGGCGGTCATTTGTGCAGTGGTCAGGTAGTGGGCAATGGTGCACACCACGAGCAACGCCATGCTGCCGTAGAACACATGCAGCGGGTTGCTGGTCAGGTTGAAGAAGAACACGTAGCCCAGACCCAGCACCAAGCCTGGCACCGCCATCGGCACGAAGCTGAGCAAACGCAGCACCAGGTTGAGTGCGCGCTGGCCTTTGGTTTTTTCCATCAGATAGGCACCGGTGAAGATCACCGCGCTGCCGATCAATGCAGTTCCCAGGGCCATGGTCAGGCTGTTGCGGTAGGCCAGCCAGCCACCGCCCGCGGTTTCATCGAACTGATAGTGCTTGAGCGACAAGGTCATGTTGTACGGCCAGAACGTCACCAGCGACGAGTACACGGCCATACCGACCACCAGCAACAGCACCGCACACACCGCCAGCACCACAGCCAGGAAGCAGGCATCGCGACGCCGTGATGGCTGCGGCTCGAACACCTGAGCGCGACCGCTCATGGCATCGCCCTGGCGACGGCGCAGCCAGGCATCGACAGTAAAGCTAAGCAGTGCCGGTACCAGCAAGACCATGCCAATCAACGCGCCGCGACCGAATTGCTGTTGCCCTACCACTGCCTTGTAGGCTTCAAGCGCCAGCACCTGATAATCGCCACCCACCACGACCGGCACACCAAAATCGGTGATGGTCAGGGTGAACACCAGGCAGAACGCAGCAAACACCGCCTGACGGGTCGCCGGCCAGGTAATGCTGTGAAACGCGCGCCAGGGGCTGGCACCCATGCTCGACGCAGCATCGAACAAGCGTGCATCTGCCAGCGACAGCGCCGACAGCAAGATCATCAGCGCGTGCGGAAAGGTGTAGATGGCCTCGCCGAGCACAATGCCCCAGAAACCGTAGATGTTGTCGCTCAGCAGCCCGCGCAGCAGCCCCTGGTTACCGAACAGGTAGACCAGAGCAATGGCTGGCAGCATCGACGGCGCCAGCAAGGGCAGCAACGAGATACCGCGCCAGATGCGTTTGCCGGGGATCAACGTACGCTGCAAGGCGTAAGCAAACAGGTAAGCCAGCGGCACAACAATCGCCGCCACACTGATCGACACCTTCAGGCTGTTGCCGAGCAACCAGTGAAAGTTGGCGCTGGCAAACAGCTCACGCGCCGCCAGCAGCCCACCGCCCTGCCCGGCATCACTGCTGAAACCACGCCAGAAGATCGCCAGCAACGGCATCAATACCGCAACTGTCAGCAACAGCAGCAGCAACCATTTACCGCCGACCACGAACAGTCGATCACCGAGGGACACGCCGGAGCGCTGTGTTGCCTTCGCCTGCGCGATCGGCATGGTCATTGGCGCGGCCATCTCAGGCAAACACCTGCAGGCTACGTGGCGGCAAGGCGACCCAGATGTCCTGGGAACCCAGGCGCGGCATCGACTCCGGAGCGACTTCGGCCAACAGCGCATGGCCTGGCAGTTCATTGAACTCGAAACTCATCCGGCAGCGATTGCCGAGGAAGGTGATCTCGCGCACCCGCGCCGGGAACAGGTTTTCTTCATGCACCGGCGGGTTGACGCTGATGGCTTCCGGGCGGCAGAACAAACGGCCGCTGCGGGCCTGTCCGGCACCGTCGGCCAGGCGCATGTTCAGCGCGCCGACCTGAGCGTGGCTGTCACTGTGGCGCTGGAACGGCAGCCAGTTGCCTTGGCCGACGAACTCGGCGACGAACGGGGTGGCCGGCTGATCGTAGATTTCCTGCGGCGTTGCGTACTGTTCGACCTGACCGTTGTTCATCACCGCAATGCGGTCGGCCATCAACATCGCTTCGTCCTGGTTGTGCGTCACCATCAGGGTGGTAATACCCAGTTGACGCTGCAACTGGCGAAGCTCGGTGCACAGGTGCTCGCGAACCCGGGCATCGAGGGCCGACATCGGTTCGTCGAGCAGCAACAACGACGGTGCCGGGGCCAGGGCGCGGGCCAGCGCGACCCGTTGCTGCTGGCCGCCAGACAGCTGGCCCGGGTACTTCTTCTCACTGCCGGCCAGACCGACCAGTTCCAGCATCTGCGCCACGCGTTGGCGCACTTCATCACGACCGCTGCCCGCCAGGCCGTAGGCGATATTGGCTTCGACCGTCAGGTTTGGAAACAGCGCATAGGATTGGAACAAGATGCCGTAATCACGGGCTTGCGGCGGCAATTCGGAGATGTCGCGGTCGCCGATGTACAAGGTGCCGCGGTCCTGGCGCTCAAGGCCAGCGATGCAGCGCAGCAGCGTAGTCTTGCCACAACCGGACGGGCCGAGCAGGCACACCAGTTCACCGGCGGCGATGTCGAGCGAGACATCCTGCAGAGCGGTAAAGGCGCCGAAGCGCTTGTGGATACCGCGCACTTTCATCTGTGCGCCTGGGTTTGCGACCGGAGTGTTCATGGCAAGACCTCATCGAACGAATGAGGGTCATGCTAGGAGGCGAATGCGAAGGTTCTGTGGCGGGGAAGCAAAAGATGCTGATAGTGGTATAGGCAGATTTGGGTCTACCGCCGCTCCTACAGGGCTGAGACTTCCTGGGCGAGGCCGAGAAACGCCGCTGGCAAACGTGCTTGACGCCGCTCTTTCAGGCAGTACAGATACTCATGCATCACCGGCGCACCTTCCAGGCTCAGCACCCGCAGCTCCGGGTTATGCGGTACTTCATGGCGGGCAATGATGCTGATGCCGATGTTGCGCAACACCGCTTCGCGAATCGACTCACGACTGCCAATCTCCAGTATCGAACCCACTTTGACCCCAGCATCCTCAAGCATCTGCTCAGTCAGTTTGCGTGTGCTGGAACCTTGCTCACGCACCAGCAGGCAGTGCCCGGCCAGCGCCGACAACGGCAGTGAGTCACGATTGGCCAGCGGATGGTTGCGGTGTACCGCCACCACCAGCGGGTCGGTGCCCAGCACCCGGCGAATCAGGCGTGCGTCTTCGAGCAGTTGCGAAGAGGCGGCGATGTCGACGCGATAGTCTTCCAGCAACTCCAGCACCTGCTGGGAGTTGCCGATTTCGACCGACACCTCGACCTGCGGCAAACGCTCGCGAAAGATCTTCACCAGATCAAGAATGTAGTACGGCGCGGTCGCGGCAATGCGCAAACTGCCCTGGGCCTGGCCGCTGTTGCGCAAGAAGAACTCAATGTCCGCCTCTTGCTGCAACAGCGTCTTGACCATCGGCAGCAGGCGCGCGCCGTCGTCGCTGAGGGTCAGACGGCGCCCGCCACGGTAGAACAGCTCCACCGCATACTGGCTTTCCAGGTTGCGGATCTGCGTGGTCACCGTCGGCTGGCTGAGCCCGAGTTTCTTCGCCGCTAAAGTGATGCTGCCCAGGCGGGCAACCATGTAGAAGGCTTTCAACTCGGAGCTCAACATACATCCTCTATTTTCGCAGTAGGCGCAGGCCGTTGAAGACCACCAGCAAGCTCACGCCCATATCGGCAAACACTGCCATCCACATGGTGGCCATCCCGGCGAAGGTGATCGCCAGAAAAATCGCCTTGATGCCCAACGCCAGCACAATGTTCTGGGTCAGGATCGTAGCAGTCTGACGCGAAAGCCTGACGAAGGCCGGGATTTTGCGCAAGTCATCATCCATCAAGGCCACGTCGGCCGTTTCGATGGCGGTGTCGGTGCCAGCAGCGGCCATGGCAAATCCAACCTCGGCGCGGGCCAAAGCGGGCGCATCATTGATCCCGTCTCCGACCATGCCGACCCGATGCCCGTCGGCGTACAGCGCCTCGATGGTTTTGAGCTTGTCAGCTGGCAGCAGGTTGCCATGCGCCTGATCGATGCCCACCTGGGCGGCGATGGCCTGAGCCGTGTGTGGATTGTCGCCGGTGAGCATGACCGTTTTGATACCCAGTTCATGCAGCTCGGCAATCGCTTCACGGCTGCTGTCTTTGACGGTATCGGCCACCGCGAACAGTGCCAGTGGGCCGGACTTGTCGAGCAGCAGCACCACGGTTTTGCCCTGACGCTCCAGGGCATCGAGCTGTGCTTCAAGCGCTGGCGAGCACAGGCCCAGCTCTTCGACCAGACGATGGTTGCCCAAGTGGTACAACTGGCCATCGATTTCGCCACGCACACCACGACCGCCAAGGGCTTCGAAGGCCATGACTTCACTCAGCGGCACGCCCTGCTCTTTGGCCAATACCGCAATGGCCCGCGACACCGGGTGGTCAGAGCGGTCGGCAAGGCTGGCCGCCAGCGCCTGGGCGCGACCTTCGAACAACGGCTCGAGCAGCACGTAGTCGGTCTGTACCGGCTTGCCGTGGGTGATGGTGCCGGTCTTGTCCAAGGCCAGGAAATCGAGCTTACGCCCACCCTCCAGGTACACGCCGCCCTTGACCAGAATGCCTTTGCGCGCTGCCGCTGCCAGGCCGCTGACGATCGTTACCGGGGTGGAAATCACCAGCGCACACGGGCAGGCCACCACCAGCAGCACCAGGGCGCGGTAAATCCAGTCGAACCAGGCACCGGCCATGAACAGCGGTGGAATCACGGCAACGGCCAGGGCAAAGGCAAACACCGCAGGGGTGTAAATGCGCGAGAACTGATCGACGAAGCGTTGGGTCGGGGCGCGGGCGCCCTGGGCTTCCTCCACCGCCTTGATGATACGTGCCAGCGTCGACTGCCCGGCCGCCGCAGTCACCCGGTACTCCAGCGCCCCGGCCTGGTTGATGGTACCGGCGAACACCTTGTCGCCCGGGCCTTTTTCTACCGGCAGGCTTTCACCGGTAATCGGCGCCTGGTCGATACTCGACTGGCCGCTGACCACCTCGCCATCCAGGCCGATGCGCTCACCAGGACGCACCCGCACCCGCGCGCCGAGTGCCACGTCCTTGACCTCGACGTCACGCCATTGGCCATCGGCCTGTTGCACCGTGGCCATGTCCGGGCTCAACTGCATCAAGCCGCTGATCGCATTGCGGGCACGATCCAGCGAGCGCGCCTCGATCAACTCGGCGACGGTAAACAGGAACATCACCATGGCCGCTTCCGGCCACTGGCCAATCAGCACCGCGCCGGTCACAGCAATGCTCATCAGCGCATTGATGTTCAGGTTGCGGTTCTTCAGGGCGATCCAGCCCTTCTTGTAAGTACCCAGGCCACAACTGAGGATCGACACCAGCGCCACCAGCGCCACGACCCACGACGGCGCCAGCTCGGCGAAGTGAATGCCCTCGGCTGCCAAGGCGGCAACCCCGGACAACGCCAACGGCCACCAGTGCTTTTTCGCAGGTTTCGCTGCGTCTGCAGGTTCCTCGCTGTGCTCGGCCAGAGGCTCGGCCTGCATCCCCAGCGAGGCAACGGCCTGCTCGATGGCCGAAGTGTCGGCATGGGTATGGTGCACCCCGAGGACACGGTTGATCAGGTTGAATTCCAGTTGCTCGACGCCCGCCAGCTTGCCCAGCTTGTTCTGGATCAGCGTCTGTTCGGTCGGGCAATCCATGGCCTCGATGCGAAAGCGGCTCAAACGTGCGTTGCCACTGGCGGCTTCACTCAATTGCACCAAAGCCGGTGCAGCATCGTGAGCGCAGCAGCTGTGCGCATGCTTGGCATGGTCATGACTGGCGTGGTCGTGGGGGTCTTTACCCGGCGTATGGCTAACAGGCTGGTTCATGGGCTCATCCTTAAATGTCCTGTTGCCAAGTGAACACCCTGTAGCCACTATAGGGTCAAGCAACCTGGCGAGGAATTTTCAGATGAAGATCGGAGAACTGGCCAAAGCCACCGATTGCGCCGTGGAAACCATCCGTTACTACGAGCGCGAAGCCCTGCTGCCGGAGCCTGCGCGCAGTGAAGGTAACTACCGGATGTACACCCAGGCCCATGTCGAACGCCTGACCTTCATCCGCAACTGCCGTACCCTGGACATGACCCTGGAAGAGATCCGCAGCCTGTTGCGCCTGCGCGACAGCCCGGATGACCAGTGTGAAAGCGTCAACGCCTTGATCGACGAGCACATCGAGCATGTACAGGCGCGGATCGATGGTTTGCAGGCCTTGCAGGCGCAACTGCTGGAGCTGCGTCAGCACTGTCACCCCAAAGAGGTGCAGTGCTCGATCCTGCAGCACCTGGAGGTCAATGGCGCGGTGACTGCCCCCGAGGCGGAGCACTCACACGTAGGCCGAAGCCACGGCCACTGACCTACTGATCTGGCGGCAACTGTCTTGCACCACCTGTCTGTGGGAGCGGGCTTGCCCCGCGATTGCGGTTCGTCTGCCACACCGCATCGCGGGGCAAGCCCGCTCCCACAGCGTTTGGTGTCAGACCGCCATTGGCGCGGTCATTGGCGCGTGGTGCTCGTAACCTTCCAGGCTGAAGTCGCTCGGTTCGACCTTCTCCAGCCACTCCGGCTCGTACACCCCGGTCTTGGCGTATTCCGGCACACGCTCATTGATCACCAGCTTTGGCGCGGCCAACGGTTCGCGCTTGAGCTGTTCGTTGAGCATGTCCAGGTGGTTTTCATACACGTGCGCATCACCGATGAAGTAGGTGAACCAACGCGGTGTGTAGCCAGTCAGGCGGCCAACCAGCGACAGCAGCGCCGCACCTTCGGTGAGGTTGAACGGTGTACCCAGACCCAGGTCGTTGGAGCGAATGTAGAGAGTCAGAGAGATTTCCTTGGTCTCGACATTGGGGTGGAACTGGTACAGCAGGTGGCACGGCGGCAGGGCCATTTCGTCAAGCTGGGCACAGTTCCAGCCGTGGAACAGGATACGGCGGCTGCCCGGGTCTTTGTGGATGGTGTCGATGCACTGGCGGATCTGGTCGATGGCCTTGTACAGCACCACAAAGGCTTCGCCGTCTTCTTGCGCTTCGGCGATTTTCTGGAAGCCCTGGCTCTGCGCCAGCTCGATGGCGGCCGGGTTGCTCAGCGGAATACGCTTGTAAGCTGGCCACTGGCGCCACTGCACACCGTAGATTTCACCGAGGTCGTCGTGACCCTGGCGGAACGGGTTGGCCAGCCACTGGGCGTTTTCGTTAGCGTTCTGGTCCCAGACCTTGCAGCCCAGCTCGCGGAACTCGCCGGCATTCTTCACGCCGCGCAGAAAACCGACCATTTCGCCGATCGCCGACTTGAACGCCAGCTTGCGCGTGGTGATGGCCGGGAAGCCTTTCTGCAGGTCAAAGCGCAGCATGGCGCCGGGCAGGCTGATGGTGCGGATCCCGGTACGGTTACCCTGCAGGGTGCCGTTTTCGATGACGTCGCGGACCAGATCTAGATACTGTTTCATGGCTTACCTGTAACAAAGACGGCAGGGGGATCGCCCCTGCCGTGGAAAATCAAACGGCGGCCTTGGCCGTGGGTTTACGGTTGTAGGCCCACCAGATCAGGAAGATGCCACCGACAATCATCGGTACGCACAGCAACTGACCCATGGTCAACCAGCCAAAAGCAATGTAGCCAAGCTGGGCGTCGGGTACCCGCACGAACTCCACGATAAAGCGGAAAATGCCGTAGAACAGCGCGAACATGCCGGAAACGGCCATGGTCGGGCGTGGCTTGCGCGAGTACAGCCAGAGAATCAGGAATAATGCCACACCTTCCAGGGCGAACTGGTACAGCTGCGACGGGTGACGTGGCAACTGTGCCGGATCACTGAACGGCGGGAAGACCATGGCCCACGGCACATCGGTAGCCTTGCCCCACAGTTCGGCGTTGATGAAGTTGCCGATGCGCCCGGCACCCAGACCGATCGGTACCAGCGGGGCGACGAAGTCCATCAGCTCAAAGAACGACTTGTTGTTGCGCTTGCCGAACCACAAGGCGGCAAGCATGACGCCGATAAAACCGCCATGGAACGACATGCCGCCTTTCCACACTTCGAAAATCAGCGCTGGGTTGGCCAGGTACGCATGCAGGTCGTAGAACAGCACATAACCCAGGCGCCCGCCGACGATCACGCCCATGGACAGCCAGAACACCAGGTCCGAGAGCTTTTCGCGGCTCCAGGTCGGGTCGAAGCGGTTCAATCGACGCGAGGCCAGCAGCCAGGCGCCGCCGATGCCGACCAGGTACATCAGGCCGTACCAATGGATTTTCAGCGGTCCCAGGGCAACGGCCACGGGATCTATCTGCGGGTAAGGCAGCATGGTGACTCCTCTCGTTAAAGCAAAAAGCTAAGGCCGACGCAAAACAGCAGCGCCGCGAACAAGCGCTTGAGCACGCGGGGCGACAGTTTGTGTGCCAGACGTGCGCCATAGCGGGCAAAGAACATGCTGGTCAGGGCAATCCCCACCAGCGCCGGCAAATAGACAAAACCCAGGCTGTGCGCGGGCAAATGCGGATCGTGCCAGCCGAGCCAGATGAAACTCAGGGCACTGGCCACAGCAATCGGAAAACCGCAGGCCGACGACGTGGCCACCGCTTGCTGCATCGGCAGGCTGCGCCAGGTCAGGAACGGTACGGTCAACGAGCCGCCGCCAATGCCGAAAATCGCCGAGGCCCAGCCAATCACACCACCGGCGGCAGTCAGCCCAGGCTTACCGGGAATGCTGCGGCTGGCCTTGGGCTTGAGGTCGAGCGCCATCTGCACGGCAATCACCAGGGCGAAGACGCCGATGATCTTTTGCAGCATGGGGCCCTGGATCGCCGAGGCGGTCTTGGCACCAATACCGGCACCGACCAGGATACCCAGGGTCATCCAGATGAAGATCGGCCACTGCACGGCGCCTTTGCGGTGGTGCTCGCGAATGGCATTGATCGAGGTGAAGACAATGGTCGCCAACGACGTCCCCACCGCCAGGTGGGTAAGCACCGAGGCGTCGAAGCCCTGCAAGGTGAAACTGAACACCAGCACCGGCACGATGATGATCCCACCGCCTACGCCGAACAGCCCGGCCAGCACGCCTGCGCAGGCGCCCAGCAGCAAATAGAGCACGAATTCCATTGTCGCCCCCGTAAATTCAGTCCGGCATGGTAACGGAAGCGAGGCCTGTGGCTCTAGTGAAGACACATTAAGTCGATGGAACAGTCCAGGCGCTATGGGTAGAGTGAGCAAAAACGCAGAGAACCCGCTATGTGTCTGATCGTCTTCGCCTGGCGGCCCGGGCATGCCCAGCCGTTGATCGTCGCGGCCAACCGCGATGAATTCTATGCCCGCCCCAGCCGCATGCTCGGCGCCTGGGACGATGCGCCCGGCGTCTACGCCGGACGCGACCTGGAAGCCGGTGGCACCTGGCTGGGTGTCGGTCCGGCGGGGCGCTTTGCTGCATTGACCAATATTCGCGACCCACAGCAGGCCCAGGGCGCCCGCTCACGGGGCGAGCTGGTGGCGGCCTTCCTGCGCGGTGAATCAGGCGTCGAAGCCTATCTGGATAGCGTTGCCAGCCGCAGCCAGCAGTATTCAGGCTTCAACCTGCTGGTGGGCGATAGCCACTCGCTGGGTTACCTGAACGCCCGTGAGGCGCAGGTGCGGCTGCTGGGCGAAGGTGTCTATGGTTTGTCCAATGCCGGGCTGGATACGCCCTGGCCAAAACTGGTCAAGGCGCGTGCCGGACTGGCCCAGCAGTTATCCGACCCGCAGCCCGGCACCTTGCTGGAGCTGCTTGGGGATAACCTGCAAGCGGCAGACAGCGAACTGCCGGAAACCGGCGTAGGGCTGAGTACCGAGCGCTTGCTGTCGAGTGTGTTTATCGCCAGCCAGAACTATGGGACGCGGGCCAGTACGGTGTTGATTGTCGAAGCGGATGGTCGGCGCCGCCTGGTGGAGCGCAGTTTTGGGCCGTTTGGGGGGCATTTGGGGGAGGTGGATTTGCAGGTTTGACGCTGTCTGTAGGAGCGGGCTTGCCCCGCGATTGCGGTGTGGCAGACAAACCGCAATCGCGGGGCAAGCCCGCTCCCACCGGCCGCGCGATAGGTTTACAGGTTCTTCGCCGCCCCGGGATTGATCATCCGCGCCAACCCGAGGTTCTTCAGGGCCAGTTGCAACGAGCTGTGGATAACTTGCGGGTTGTCGATGCCCATGGCCTGCGCCAGCAGTTCCTGGGATTTGCTCAGGCTGACCTGACGCAGCATCCATTTCACTTTCGGCAAGTTGGTGGCGTTCATCGACAGGCTGTCAAAACCCATGGCCATCAACAGCACTGCCGCCGCCGGATCACCGGCCATCTCGCCGCAGATACTCACCGGCTTGCCTTCGGCATGGGCGTCACGCACCACCGTTTGCAACGCTTGCAGCACGGCCGGGTGCAGGTAGTCATAAAGGTCGGCAACCCGCGGGTTGTTGCGGTCTACCGCCAGCAAATACTGGGTCAGGTCGTTGGAGCCGACCGACAGGAAGTCCACCTGACGGGCCAGCTCACGGGTCTGGTACACCGCCGCCGGGATCTCGATCATCACCCCGACTGGCGGCATCGGCACATCGGTGCCTTCGTCACGCACTTCGCCCCAGGCACGGTGGATCAGGTGCAGGGCTTCTTCCAGTTCGTGGATACCGGAAATCATCGGCAGCAGAATACGCAGGTTGTTCAGGCCTTCGCTGGCCTTGAGCATGGCGCGGGTCTGCACCAGGAAGATTTCCGGGTGGTCGAGGGTCACGCGGATACCGCGCCAGCCAAGGAAGGGGTTGTCTTCCTTGATCGGGAAGTAAGACAGCGCTTTGTCACCGCCGATGTCCAGGCTGCGCATGGTCACTGGCAAAGGATGGAACGCCGCCAGCTGCTCACGGTAGATCGCCAGCTGCTCCTTTTCGCTGGGGAAGCGCTGGTTGATCATGAACGGTACTTCGGTGCGGTACAGGCCAACCCCTTCGGCGCCACGCTGCTGGGCGCGGGCAACATCGGCGAGCAGGCCGGTGTTGACCCACAGCGGCATGCGGTGACCATCGAGGGTGATACACGGTAGCTCACGCAGGGCATCCAGGCCCTGGGCCAGCTGGCGTTCTTCTTCAACGACATCGGCATACTGCTTGCGCAGCACATCACTGGGGTTGGTGTAGACATCGCCCTTGTAGCCATCGACGATCATGTCGATGCCGTCGACCTTCGAATACGGCAGGTCAACCAGGCCCATCACGGTAGGAATGCCCATGGCGCGGGCCAGGATCGCTACGTGGGAGTTGCCCGAACCCAGTACCGAAACCAGGCCAACCAGTTTGCCTTCAGGTACTTCGCCGAGCATGGCGGGGGTCAGCTCTTCACTGACCAGAATGGTGTTATCGGGGTAGACCAGCGTCTGCTGCCTGGCTTCTTGCAGGTAGGCCAGCAGACGCCGGCCCAAATCCTTCACGTCCGAAGCCCTCTCCCGCAGGTAGGCGTCGTCCATCAGCTCGAAGCGATTGACGTGCTCGCCCACCACCTGGCGCAAGGCGCCCTGCGCCCACTGCCCGGTTTTGATCACCTGCACCACTTCGCCGCCCAGGGCCGCGTCTTCGAGCATCATCAGGTAGACGTCGAACAACGCGCGCTCTTCCGGGCGCAGCTGGGTGGCAAGTTTGGCGGACAGGCTGCGCATATCGGCGCGCACACCTTCCAGGGCGTTATTGAACAGTTTCAGCTCGGCGTCGATGTCATCGACGCTTTTGTCCGGCACTACATCGAGGTCAGCCGGTGGCAACATGACCACCGCCTTGCCCACGGCAGCGCCAGGCGAACCCGGTACGCCGACGAACTTGGCTTCCTGGATGCCCTTGCCCTGACGGCCGAGGCCACGAATCGAGCCGGTTGCCTCGGCATGCGCAATTACGCCGGCGAGCTGGGCGCTCATGGTCACCAGGAAGGCTTCTTCGCCCTCATCGAACTGGCGCCGCTCTTTCTGCTGAATAACCAGCACCCCGACCACACGCCGGTGGTGGATGATCGGCGCGCCCAGAAACGAGGCAAAGCGCTCTTCACCGGTTTCGGCAAAGTAGCGGTAGCGCGGGTGGTCGGCGGCGTTTTCCAGGTTGAGCGGCTCTTCCCGCGTGCCGACCAGGCCAACCAGACCCTCGTTGGGAGCCATGCTGACCTTGCCGATCGAGCGCTTGTTCAGGCCTTCGGTGGCCATCAATACGAAGCGGTTGGTCTCGGGGTCGAGCAGGTAGACCGAGCAGACCTGACTGCCCATGGCCTCTTTGACGCGCAACACAATGATCCCCAACGCCGTCTTGAGATCCTTGGCGGAGTTAACTTCCTGGACGATCTTGCGCAGCGTATTGAGCATGGCTCGGGGTCGAACTCCGTCGTCAGTCGCGCGCCAGCAGGCGCGGGGCAAGCTCTTTGAGAGCGCGGCGGTAAACCTCGCGCTTGAATGTCACCACCTGGCCAAGCGGATACCAATAGCTGACCCAGCGCCAACCATCGAACTCCGGTTTCCCGGTCAAATCCATCCGCACCCGTTGCTCGTTAGAGACAAGGCGCAGGAGAAACCATTTCTGCTTCTGGCCTATGCACAGCGGTTGGCTGTGGGTACGAACCAGACGTTGGGGTAAACGATAACGCAACCAGCCGCGCGTGCAGGCAAGAATTTCAACATCGTCGCGTTCCAGCCCTACTTCTTCGTTCAGCTCGCGGTACAAGGCATCCTCTGGCGTCTCTTCAGGGTTGATACCACCCTGGGGAAACTGCCAGGCATCCTGGTTGATCCGGCGAGCCCATAGCACCTGCCCAAGATCATTCGTCAGAATGATCCCGACATTGGGGCGAAAACCATCGGGGTCGATCACGGCAGCAACCTCGCAAACGCATGTTGGGGCATTGTTCCACAAAGGGAACAAGACCAGCAACGCGCCTGTTTACCTTATGTGCACCGATGTGAAAAGTCCGTATTCTGTGGGACTTTTCAGATGTTATGCGAGTGACTTAAATGCGCCTGGCTTTATTCGATCTGGACAATACCCTCCTCGGCGGCGACAGCGACCACGCCTGGGGAGACTACCTGTGCGAGCGCGGTATTCTCGACCCGGTGGCCTACAAGAACCGTAATGACGAGTTCTATCAGGACTACCTGGCCGGCAAGCTGGACCTCAACGCCTACCTGGAATTCACCCTGGAGATCCTGGCCAACACCGAAATGGCCCAGCTCGACGAATGGCATGCAGACTTCATGCGTGACTGCGTTGAACCGATCATCCAGCCCAAGGCCCTGGCGCTGCTGCAAAAGCACCGCGATGCTGGCGACAAGCTGGTGATCATCACCGCCACCAACCGTTTCATTACCGGGCCGATTGCCAAACGCCTGGGCGTCGACACCCTGCTGGCTACCGAATGCGAAATGGCCGACGGCCGCTATACCGGCCGCAGCACCGATGTACCGTGCTTCCGTGAAGGCAAGGTGACCCGCCTGAACCGCTGGCTGGAAGAAAACGGCCTGAACCTGGAAGGCAGCCATTTCTACAGCGACTCGATGAACGACTTGCCGCTGCTGGAGCAAGTGGTCAATCCAGTGGCGGTAGACCCGGATCCGAAGCTGCGTGCCGAAGCTGAAAAACGCGGCTGGCCGGTGATCAGCCTGCGCGACTGATCAACCTGGTAGGAGCGGGCTTGCCCCGCGATGCGATGTGACTGACAGATCGCTATCGCGGGGCAAGCCCGCTCCCACAGGTGTTGTGTTCAGACCGGTTTGGCGCCCATCAGGCCGGCGATGGCGATGAAGCACACGCCGCTGAACAACGCCAATGCCAGGGTGAATTTGGCATTACCCACAGTCGGCGCCGTGCGCAGGCGGTTAACCCGCGCCAATAGCCAGAACCAGCTGAATGCACCGAAGGTGTAGATCACGCTGGAGCCCAGCACCCAGGTCTGGCCCAACGGCCAGCCAATCAGGTGGACCAGCCACCAGCCGGTGAACGGCATGCTCACCAGGCAAATGCCCATCAACAGCCAGACAAACACCAGCGGCCGCTGGGTCAGGCGGCTAGCCGCAGCCGTGTCGCCTTTGTGCCGCGCCAACCAGGTCCAGATCGCCAGCCCCAGAGCGCTGCCCAGCAGCACTACCGTGGCCGAGATGTGCAGGACCTTGAGCGTCGTCAGGTATTCCATGTCATTGCTTCCTTGTGAACTGTCCTGAGCTTAGCTGCTCAGCCCAGAAACAGCCGGTACGCCGGGTTGTCGGTTTCGTCCCAGTACGGATAGCCGATCTTGGCCAGCGCCGCGGGCACCAGGTGGCGCTCATCATCCGGGACTTGCAGGCCGGCGACCACGCGACCATCGGCCGCGCCGTGGTTGCGGTAGTGGAACATCGAGATGTTCCAGCGCCCGCCAAGCTTGTTGAGGAAGTTGAACAACGCCCCCGGCCGCTCAGGAAACTCGAAGCGCAGCACCAGTTCATCGCTGACCCGCGCGGCATGGCCACCGACCATGTGGCGGATATGCAGCTTGGCCAGTTCGTTGTCGGTCATGTCCAGCACCGGGAAGCCCTGCTCGCTCAGGCTCTGGATCAGGGCGCTGCGCGGGTCGGTGTCGGGGTGGGTCTGCACACCGACAAAGATGTGCGCCTCACCATCAGCATGGTAGCGGTAGTTGAATTCGGTGATCTGACGTTTGCCGATGGCCTCGCAGAACGCCTTGAAACTGCCCGGCTTCTCAGGGATGGTGACGGCAATGATCGCCTCACGGCCTTCGCCCAATTCGGCACGCTCGGCAACATGACGCAGGCGGTCGAAGTTGACGTTGGCACCGGAGTCGATGGCTACCAGGGTCTGGCCGCTGACGCCCTTGAGTTCAACGTATTTCTTGATCCCGGCCACACCCAAGGCACCGGCAGGTTCAGTGATCGAGCGGGTATCGTCGTAGATATCCTTGATCGCCGCACAAATTTCGTCAGTACTGACCGTCACCACTTCATCCACATACGTCTTGCAGATATCGAAGGTGTGCTGGCCGATCTGCGCCACGGCAACGCCGTCTGCAAACAGACCGACCTGCGGCAGCACCACCCGCTCACCAGCGGCCATGGCCGCCTGCAGGCAGTTCGAGTCGTCTGGCTCGACGCCGATCACTTTGATCTCCGGGCGCAGGTATTTCACATACGCAGCGATACCGGCGATCAAGCCACCGCCGCCGACCGGAACGAAGATCGCATCCAGCTGGCCCGGGTGCTGGCGCAGGATCTCCATGGCCACGGTGCCCTGCCCGGCAATGGTGTGCGGGTCGTCGTAAGGGTGGATATAGACGAAGCCCTTTTCCTCGACCAGCTTCAGCGAGTACGCCAGCGCCTCGGGAAACGAATCGCCATGCAGTACAACCTTGCCGCCGCGCGAGCGCACGCCTTCAACCTTGATCTCCGGGGTGGTCTTGGGCATGACGATGGTCGCCTTGATGCCCAACTCCC
Organism: Pseudomonas sp. NUPR-001; assembly: GCF_052147955.1. Taxonomy (NCBI): domain Bacteria; kingdom Pseudomonadati; phylum Pseudomonadota; class Gammaproteobacteria; order Pseudomonadales; family Pseudomonadaceae; genus Pseudomonas; species Pseudomonas sp. NUPR-001. The sequence continues at coordinate 219,392 of NZ_CP197353.1, read as the reverse complement.
GCGCTGCCAGCGCCACGCCCTGGGCATGGTTGCCAGCCGAGGCGGTTACCACGCCACGGGCCAGTTCTTCAGCGGTCAGCTGCGCCAGCTTGTTGTAGGCGCCGCGAATCTTGAAGGAAAACACCGGCTGCAAGTCTTCACGCTTGAGCAGAATGTTGTTGCCCAAGCGCTTGCTCAGCTGACCGGCGGTCTGCAACGGGGTTTCGACCGCAACGTCGTAAACGCGCGAGGTGAGGATCTTTTTGACGTACTGTTCGAGCATCGGGAAAGCATCACTGAGCGGTTGGGCGGGCCTGGCAGTCTACCGCAGCGCCTTGTCGGGCGACCACAGCAAGACCCAGGATTTAGCCGCTATACTACGCGCCTTCACGATACTCCTCCCCGCTTCGGAGCCCGCATGACCCAGGATCAACTCAAACAGGCTGTCGCCCAGGCCGCTGTCGATTTCATTTTGCCCAAGCTTGACGACAAGAGCATCGTCGGCGTCGGCACTGGCTCGACCGCCAACTGCTTCATCGACGCCCTGGCCAAACACAAGACCGCCTTCGATGGCGCTGTGGCCAGCTCCGAAGCCACCGCTGCACGCCTGAAAGGCCATGGTATTCCGGTGTATGAGCTGAACACGGTCAGCGACCTGGAGTTCTATGTAGACGGCGCCGACGAGAGCGACGAGCACCTGAACCTGATCAAAGGCGGCGGCGCAGCCCTGACCCGCGAGAAGATCGTTGCCGCGGTGGCCAAAACCTTCATCTGCATCGCCGACGCCAGCAAGCTGGTGCCAGTGCTGGGCGCTTTCCCGCTGCCGGTCGAAGTCATTCCGATGGCCCGCAGCCATGTGGCCCGTCAGCTGGTGAAGCTGGGCGGCGACCCGGTTTATCGTGAAGGCGTGATCACCGACAACGGCAACATCATCCTTGATGTGCACAACCTGCAGATCACCAACCCGGTTGAGCTGGAAAGCCAGATCAATGCCATTGTGGGCGTGGTTACCAATGGCCTGTTCGCGGCGCGGCCGGCGGATTTGCTGTTGCTGGGGACGTCTGAAGGTGTGAAAACGCTTAAAGCTTAAAAGCATCGCGGGGCAAGCCCGCTCCCACCAGCAACAGCTGTGGGAGCGGGCTTGCCCCGCGAAGATAATTACTCGCCCTGCTTCTTGAACACATAAAACAGGTTCGGCTCGCTGACCAGGTAAATGGTCCCGGCATCGTCCATGGCGATCCCTTCAGCCTGCGGCACACTCTGCTTCAAACCCTGAAAGCCTTTGCGCAACGACAGCGTACTCAAGGGCTTGCCCTTCACATCCAGCTCCACCACCAATTGCGACTCATCCGACAGCGCCAGCAAGTGGCCGCTGCGCTCATCGAACTGCAAACTCGACAGATCCCTCACGAACAACCGCGAATCGCGCTTCTGGTCCTGCACGACATGCACGGCATAAGGCTGCTCCGGGTTTTCATGGGGGAAGCCATGCACCTCATAGATCAACATCGGGTCGCGCTCCTTGGCCACGAACAGACGCTTGCCAGCCGAGTCATAGGCCAGCCCTTCAAAGCCCTTGTTGCCGTTCAGGCCGATCCCCAGGGTCAGTTGCTCGGCATCTTTGGCATCGAGGAACAGCGTGTTGTCTTGCAGGTGTACACGAATCAGACGCTGTTCACGCTCGTCGGTGATGACATAGCTGCCCGGCCCCACGTACTCCACCGCCTCCGGATCACCGAACCCAGTCAGCGGCACGCGACGCAGAATCCGCCCGTCGAGCGACAGCTCGATCAGCTCGGAGCGCTTGTTGGTCACGGTAAACAGGCTTTTACGGTCGGGATCGAAGGTCAGCGCCGAGATGTCGTCGTCCAGGCCTTCAATTACTTTGGCTTCAAGCTCGACCCGGTATTGGTCCAGGCCAATGCTCTGCTCGAAGGGCTGCCACCAGGTCTTGATGTTGAACCAGCCGCGTTCGAACAAACGGTATTGCTGCCCTGCAACTGCGGCCAGCAGCAGGGCAAGAAGGCTTACAACCAGGAAAATCAGTGGCAGACGGATGTAACGACGCATTCAGGAGGACTCAACAAAGGACAGCCTGAATCTAACCATATCCAACTGAAGCCAAACTTAATCTTCGTGCAGGACGATTCTTAATGTGGCTCAGGGTTTACGGAAACGATAGAACAGATCCGGCTCGCTGACGATGTACAGCGTGCCGTGTTCGTCCATTGCCACGCCTTCGGCACGCGGAATACGCTTGTTCAAACCATTGAAGCCACCCAGCAGGGTCATGAAACTGACCTGCTCGCCGTTCTCGTTGAGTTCCAGCAGCATGTTGGAGTCGGCGGACAGCACCAGCATATGCCCGGTGCGCGGATCAATGCCCAGTGCCGAGAGGTTGCGCAAATCCAGTTCGTCGCTGGGCAGCGACTGCTTGTCACCAGTCAACGGGCTCTTGCCATCGCTTTTCCAGGTAAACAAGGCAGGCGGGCGTTCTTCGCCAAGGACGATGCGTTGCTGCCGAGGGTCCCAGGCAACCGCTTCAAACGCCTTGTTCTGGTTTTCCGAAGGGCCGAGGTCGTATTGCGGGAAGTCCGCAATGTTCAGCGAACGGGTATCGGCAGTGAGGGTGACGATGGTCATTTTGTGATCACGCTCGTCAACGATCGCCAGGCGCCCGCCTTCAAGTGCGGCGACGCCTTCCGGGTTGCTCCAGCCCACCAGCGGCATCTTGCGCACTACATCGCCATCAAGGGTCAGCTCGACCAGGAACGGGTTCTTGCCCATCACTGCGAACAGGGTTTTGCTTTCAGGGTTGTAGGTCAGGTCGGAGGCTTCGTCGTCTTCCATGCCCGGCAACACCTTGGCATCGATATCGACCACGTAATCCGGCAACCAGATGCTGGCTTGCTGCTCGACCGGGCTTTCAAAGCCCTCTTTTATCCACAACGCGCCGCGATCATCCCAGTGCATGGCGATAGCCACGCCATAGCCAATGATTGCTGCCGCAGCCAACCAGGTAGACCAACGCAAGGCGAGCCCACGCTTGCGCGCAGCGGGCACAGTTTTACTGGAAGGAACGGGAGTGGCCATGGGGGTCGGTGCTCTTTTTTGCCAGTTAATAACACATTACTGGCACGTTGGTAGAGCCAGACCGGCAAGCATTATCCGGATCAAGTGTGAAAAAAATGACAAAAGCCGACAGCATGCAGGGCAGCCAGAGTGGCTGGCTGCCCCAGGGGGTTACAGCACTGTGCTTTCGAAACGGCTGACACCTGGCAATTCCAGTACCAGCTCGTCGCCCGGCTCAAGCGGGCCAACGCCTGCAGGTGTGCCGGTGAGGATGACATCGCCGGCCTGCAGGCTGAACTGCGAAGCCATGTGCTGGATCATCGGCACAATCGGGTTGAGCATCAGCGCGCTGCTGCCGTCCTGGCGCACGTCGCCGTTAATGCTCAGGCGAATACCGATATCGGCCAGGTCTTCGAAGGTGCTGCCAGCGACGAACGGCGCCAGCACGCAGGCGCCATCGAAGCATTTGGCACGCTCCCACGGCAGGCCTTTGGCCTTGAGCTCGGCCTGCAGGTCACGCAGGGTCAGGTCCAGCGCCGGGGCAAAACCGGAAATGGCGTCGAGGACTTCCTCTTCGCTAGGTGCCGGCGACAACGACTTGCCCAGCAACACGGCAATTTCCGCCTCATAGTGCACCGATCCACGCTCAGCCGGGATCTTGAAGCCACTGTTGATCGGCACCACACAGCTGCCTGGCTTGATGAACAGCAACGGCTCGCTCGGAATCGGGTTGTCCAGTTCCTTGGCGTGCTCGGCATAGTTGCGCCCGATGCACACCACTTTGCCCAGAGGAAAGTGAATACGCGTGCCGTCTACATACTGGTGCTGATAGCTCATTACCGACTCCTGGCGCTATTGGAAGCTCTTATGCCTTTGACTTACTCGATCGCGAAGATTTTGCCCGGGTTCATGATCCCGTTAGGATCGAACACCGCCTTCACCGCTTTCATGTATTGAATCTCCACGGGCGAGCGGCTGTAGGTGAGGTAATCACGCTTGGTCATGCCCACGCCGTGTTCTGCAGAAATCGAGCCGTTGTACTGCTGGACGATTTCAAATACCCATTTATTCACCGTAGCGCACTTGGCAAAGAACTCGTCCTTGCTCAGGTCGTCAGGTTTGAGAATGTTCAGGTGCAGGTTGCCGTCGCCGATGTGGCCGTACCAGACCACTTCGAAGTCCGGATAGTTTTCTGCGACGATCGCATCGATATCCCGCAAGAATGCCGGAACTTTTGAAACGGTAACCGAGATATCGTTCTTGTAGGGCGTCCAGTGCGAGATAGTCTCGGAGATGTACTCGCGCAGCTTCCACAGGTTTTGCAGCTGCTGCTCGCTCTGGCTCATCACCCCATCGAGCACCCAGCCTTGTTCCACGCAGTGTTCGAAGGTGGCCAGGGCGGCATTGGCCACCTCTTCGGTGCTCGCTTCGAACTCCAGCAGGGCATAGAACGGGCATGGGGTTTCGAACGGTGCCGGTACATCGCCGCGGCCCATGATCTTGGCCAGCGCCTTGTCGGAGAAAAATTCGAAGGCGGTCAGGTCGAGCTTGTCGCGGAAGGCGTGCAGCACCGGCATGATCGAGTCGAAATCCGGCGTGCCCAGCACCATCGCCGTGAGGTTGTTCGGTGCGCGGTCCAGACGCATGGTCGCTTCCACCACAAAGCCCAGGGTGCCTTCAGCACCGATGAACAGCTGGCGCAGGTCGTAGCCGGTGGCGTTCTTGATCAGGTCCTTGTTCAGTTCCAGCAGGTCGCCAGCGCCGGTCACCACTTTCAGACCAGCCACCCAATTGCGGGTCATACCGTAGCGAATAACCTTGATTCCGCCAGCATTTGTACCAATATTGCCGCCAATCTGGCTTGAACCTGCAGAAGCGAAGTCCACCGGGTAGTACAGTCCCTTGTCTTCGGCAAAGTTCTGCAGTTGCTCGGTCACCACCCCTGGCTGGCACACCACGGTACGGTCGAACTCATCGAAAGCCAGGATCTGGTTCATGTAGTCGAACGACACCACCACTTCGCCATTGGCCGCCACTGCCGCCGCCGAGAGCCCGGTGCGCCCGCCGGACGGCACCAGCGCGACCTTGTTCCGGTTGGCCCAGCGCACGATGGCCTGGACCTGTTCGGTGCTCTTGGGAAACACGATCGCCTGCGGTGCCGGGGCGAAATGCTTGGTCCAGTCCTTGCCGTATGCCTCCAGGGATGCAGCATCGGTCAGCACCTTGCCAGGCTCAACCAGGGTCATCAGCTCATCAAGCAACGCAGAATCGGTCATCGACAGAACTCTCGAACTATTCATAGTCACCCTGAGCACTCTTCACGTGCCAGGGATGGGCGTATCGGGGGGTACTCATGCTAGCATACGCCCCCCGCTGATCGTGCTTTAGGCCGATGCTGCGAGAGCTTCACTTCCCTGCCATTTTTCTCCGGGACACAGGTTTACGCAGATGAGCAAGACTTCTCTCGATAAGAGCAAGATCAAGTTCCTTCTTCTCGAAGGCGTCCACCAATCGGCCGTGGACGTCCTCAAGGCCGCCGGGTATACCAACATCGAGTACCTCACCGGTTCTCTGCCCGACGCTGAGCTGAAAGAAAAGATCGCTGATGCCCACTTCATCGGCATTCGCTCGCGCACTCAACTGACCGAAGAGGTTTTCGACTGCGCCAAGAAACTGGTCGCTGTCGGCTGTTTCTGCATCGGTACCAACCAGGTCGACCTGGACGCGGCCCGCGAGCGCGGTATCGCGGTGTTCAACGCGCCGTACTCCAACACCCGTTCGGTTGCCGAGCTGGTGCTGGCCGAAGCGATCCTGCTGCTGCGCGGCATCCCGGAGAAGAACGCTTCCTGCCACCGTGGTGGCTGGATCAAAAGCGCGGCCAACTCCTTCGAAATCCGCGGCAAAAAGCTGGGTATCGTCGGTTACGGCTCGATCGGTACGCAACTGTCGGTTCTGGCTGAAAGCCTGGGCATGCAGGTGTTCTTCTTCGACCCGCTGACCAAGCTGCCACTGGGTAACGCCACCCAGGTTGCCAGCCTGCACGAACTGCTGGGCCTGGCCGACATCGTTTCGCTGCACGTGCCTGAGCTGCCGTCCACTCAGTGGATGATCGGCGAGAAAGAAATCCGTGCGATGAAGAAAGGCTCGATCCTGATCAACGCCGCCCGCGGTACCGTGGTCGAGCTGGACCACCTGGCTGCAGCGATCAAGGACAAGCACCTGATCGGCGCTGCCATCGACGTGTTCCCGGTTGAGCCACGCTCCAACGACGAGCAGTTCGAAAGCCCGCTGCGTGGCCTGGACAACGTGATCCTGACCCCGCACATCGGCGGTTCCACCGCTGAAGCACAGGCCAACATTGGTCTGGAAGTGGCCGAGAAACTGGTCAAGTACAGCGACAACGGTACGTCCGTATCGTCGGTCAACTTCCCTGAAGTGGCCCTGCCGGCTCACCCAGGCAAGCACCGCCTGCTGCACATCCACGAAAACATTCCGGGCGTACTCAGCGAGATCAACAAAGTCTTCGCCGAAAACGCTATCAACATCTCCGGTCAGTTCCTGCAGACCAACGAGAAAGTCGGTTACGTGGTAATCGATGTTGACGCCGAGTACTCGGACCTGGCGCAAGAAAAACTGCAACACGTCAAGGGCACTATCCGTTCCCGCGTGCTGTTCTAAGTTTTTTCAGTGCTATATCGCGGGGCAAGCCCGCTCCTACAGATCGTGTAGGAGCGGGCTTGCCCCGCGATGCTTTCAACCCTTACTTAACCGTAACGGTAATCTTCTTCGATTCAACGCTTGGCTTGAACGGCACGTGGAACTTGTCACCCAGCACCAGTTGCAGGGTGTGCTTGCCCGGGGTCAACGTCAGCTCAACTTCAGTCTGCGCCTTGCCGAAGTGCAATACCTGTGGACCGGCAGGCAATGGCGCCTTGTTTTCCGGCAGCAGGCTGGTCGGCAACACCTGATCGGCAGCCGGTTCCTTGTCGACATCTACCAGCAAGTGGTGATGACCGGTATGCGGGGTCTGGTCGCCCGCCGGTTTCAGCTCCATGCCCTCAATGCCGAACTTGACGGTGAAGGTCTTATCAACCGTCGCGCCATCGGCCGGGGAAACGATGAAGACCTTGGCGTCTTTCGGCGGCTCTTGGCTCTTCAGGCCTTCGGCGGCTGCGGCAAAAGCCGACACCCCCATCAACAGGCCGACGACGGCTGCACGCGAAACTAGGCTTTTCATTCACTTCTCCTGTGATTCTGTTCTTCAGTAGCTTTCGATAACCTTGCCAGTGAAACAAAAGGCAATGGCTTGTAACCATAGATCAATTGATTCAGAACATATCCGAATATTCTCACAGAAAAATTTGTTCCCTGCGCCTAACATCCTACTGCTGATGCTGTCCTAACTTACGCTCGACCGTGGCATTATCAGAAAGCCACGGCGATCTTCTTCACTGCCAATATTTTCAAGGGACTTCGATGCGTTTGACCACAGGGATACTTCTTTGCACCCTGCTCAGCCCATGGGCACATGCCGAACTGATTGACGATATGAACGACCGCGGCGAGCTGCGCATTGCCGTGGAAGCCAATATGGCGCCGTTCAACTTCAAAGATGACGGCAAACTGGCCGGCTTTGAAATCGAACTTGGCCAGGCGCTTGCCGATGAACTGGATGTGCGCGCCGAATTCATCGTCACCACCCGCGACGACGTGCTGCCGGGTGTTGAAAGCGGCAAATACGACATTGCCCTGAACCAGATCGCCGCCACCCCCGAACTCAAAGAACGCCTGGATTTCAGCGAACCCTACAGCTATTCCAGCGCACAACTGATTGTGCGCAAAGAGGAGAAGCGCCCGCTGAGTACCCTCCAGGCGCTCAAGGGCCACAGCCTTGGCGTGGTCCAGGGCAGCCAGTTCGCCGAGCAGGCGCGTGGCGTTGAAGGGGTCGACCTGCGTAGCTATCCAGACGCCACCCAGCCGATCAAGGATGTGGCCAACGACCAGATCGACGCGGCGATCAGCGACCGCCTGCTGGTGCCGTACGCCATACGCGACAGCCAGCAAGCGGTGACCGAGGGCGCCACCGTTGGGCCGATCCTGAGCCTGGCGATTCCATTCCAGAAGGGTAATCCGGCGTTCCATAGCGCTGTGGATAAAGCCCTGCAGCGCATCAAGGCCGATGGCCGGCTCAACACCCTGTCGCAGAAATGGTTCGGGATGGACGCCAGCAAGCCACCGAAGTAAGCACACCTATCGCGGGGCAAGCCCGCTCCCACAGATCCCTGTAGGAGCGGGCTTGCCCCGCGATTTTTTACAGTTGCGCAATCGCCAGCTCTGCCGCCTCAAGCTCCAGCTCGCTGAATACCAGCACCCCTTCGCGGCGCAGCAACGCAGCTGTCACCCCTTCGCCAGTGACTTTGTTGCCACTGAAGGTGCCGTCATAGGTCAACAGGTTGCCGCACGAAGGGCTGCCCGATTTCAGCACCGCAATGCGAATGCCGTGACGCCGCACCAGCTCCAGCGCCAACTGCGCCCCGGCCAGAAACTGCGCGCTGACATCCTCGCCGCTGACAGTAATCACCTGGGCCTCACCATCAAGCACCGCACGGCCCTGACCACCGGGAATTTCCGCAGGAGGCCGCGGTGTTGGCAGCCCGCCAGCGACTTCCGGGCACAATGGCACAACCCGGCCTTCAGCCTGCCAACGCTGGAGCAGATCAGGATGACCACTGCTGCGCCCGTCATAGCGCACCGCTTGCCCTAGCAGGCAGGCGCTGACCAGCACCTTGGGTAGGTCAGAAGGGTTCGTTGCCACGACGGCGGAACCAGCCGGTCACCGACAGACGCTCACGGTTGGCCGGCAACACTTCATGGGGAATATCGCCCGACAGGAACACCACCAGGCAACCACCTACCGGCTGCACGTCGTGTTCCTCGCCGTTTTTCAAGCTCATGCGCAACTGGCCGCCGTCCTCGGGTAGCCAGTCCGGATTGAGGTAGATCACTGCCGACACGGTGCGTCGGTCGTCATCGCGAAAACGGTCCAGGTGCTTGCGGTAAAAAGCCCCCGGCGGGTACAGGGCAAAGTGGCACTCGAAGTCTTCAAGGCCCAGGTACAAGCCGCGGTTGAGCGCTTCACGCAGGCTGTCCATCAACTCGAGGTACTGGTCGCAGCACTCCGCCTGGCCGGGCTCGAGCCATTGGATGTGATCACCACGAATGCCCTCGCGAACCCCTTGAGCAGACCCTCGCCCTACCGCTGCAGGCGCCAGTTCGCCCTCGGCAGCACGATTACGGCACTCAGCCGCCAGCGCCAGCGTCAGCGACGCTGGAAGAAAGATGTCCTGCTGTGACCAGCCGTGGGTGGCCAGGTCGTCGACAATGCGCAACAGCAGTGGGTGATCAGAAGATAGGGGCATGGCGCGCATAGTATCGATCTACCAGGAAAACCGACAGCGCCACTTGGCTGAGAGTATGCAATGGCTTCTCGACAAAGCCCGGCAAGGCCAAGACAATAGCGCCCTGCCGACAGGAGTCCTGAATGCGCCGTTTGTTTTTTTTGCTGATGATGATCTGCACCACGCCTGTCTGGGCAGACAGCCTCGACCAACTGTACAAGGTGGCTGGCTGGCCCGAGCAGCGCGCCCACTTTACCGATGCCCTCGATGCCGCTCAGCAGCGCTATCGCAATAGTCTGCCGCCCGCAGTTTTTCAGGCCCTGGTCAATAACAGTAACCAGCGCTTTCAAGCCCAGGCGGTGGATAAGCGTGCCCAGGCGCAATTGCGCGCCAACCTGAGCAATCCTGCCCCTGCGCTGGCGTTCTTCCAGTCGCCGCTCGGGCGCAAGATCGTCGCCGCCGAGCTGTTGGCCACGCGCCGCGACCAGTTGGCGAAAAATGCCAAGGGCTTGCCGAAGATTGAAGCCAGCGACAACCGCTTGCTGATTATCGGCCACCTGGCCCAGGCCCTGCCTGCCCGCGAAGCCGGCGCCGAAGTCAGCCTGGCGATTGCCGGGGTTGCCGCCGACAGCCTCAGCCAGATGATTCCTGGCCTGCTCGGTGGTGGCCAGGCGCAAAGCCTGCTCGATGGCCAGCGCCAGCGGCTGATGCAGCAAATCGGCAGCGAGCTGAACAACACCCTGCTGTATGTGTATCGCGACCTGTCGGATGCCGAGCTCGATGAGTTCGCCACCTTCGCCGAATCGGCCGAAGGCCAGGCGTACTACAAGGCTGCCCTGGCTGCCATTCGCGCCGGGCTGGCCGTTGGGCAGAACACTTCGGACCTGAAGTGATCAGCCCAAACGCTGGTCGATGAAGTCGAAATAGCGCTGGCGAATCGCCGGCAACTCATTGGCCAAGTGATGCCGCGCCTCGGGGATCAACAGAATCTCCGGCGTGGCGAACTTCTCCTGCAGCACCTTGAGGTTATGCGGCCAGTCCACAGTCATGTCGGACTCTCCCTGAATGATCAACGGCTGCCGCGCACTGACAGGCGCCGCCTCGATACGCTTGACCCACTCCACCAGCGCGCCAACCCAGGCGGTGGGCAAGCGCCGTGGTTGCAGCGGGTCAGCCTGCAGGAACGGCAAGAAGGTCGGATCGTTGCTGTTCTCGCTGAAGCGCCGCTCGATGCCTTTCACAAACGGTCGCAACAGGTGATAGCTGAGCTTTGACCAACGCCATGCACGTGGCCGCACCAGGGGTGCCAGCAGGATCACCTCGCCCTGGGCCGGGCTTTGCGCACCGCCGTGCAGCAGGTGATCGATGACAATCGCGCCGCCGGTACTTTGCCCGCACAGGTGCCAGGGCTGTGGCAGATCCAGGGCCCGGCCTTGCTCGAACAAGGCCTGTAGCACCTGCTGGTAAGTGCCGAAATCGTCGATGCTGGCCCGCTCACCGCTGGACAAACCGTGCCCCGGCAGGTCACAGGCGAGCACGGCGTAGTCCTGGTCCAGTGCCCAGTCGATGACATGACGGTACAACCCCATGTGGTCGTAAAAGCCATGCAGCAACACCAGCGTCGCCACTGGCGCAGGCGGCAACCAGACCTGCCCGACCACCTCGAAACCCGCCGCCTGGAAACGGCCCAGCCAGCGCTGCGGGGCAACCTTGCGCGCCGACAGGTCCAGCCCGTAGTAGCGTTGATAGGCCTGGGCCTCGGTCGACAACGGCTGACGCGCCGTCATTGCAGACAGGCTGGCGCGTAACGAGTCGGGTTGAAAAGACGCAGGCATAGAAAATTCCACACAGCAAAAGCCGGATATTGACCTGTGATATTCAGCTGTCGTCGGCAGCATGGCAAGCTAGGCAACTTTTTCTGGAATTTGCCCGATGCTTGCGCCTGCCACCCGAACCTTGCTTGGCCTGATAATCGCTGCGCTTTGCGCCGTCGGCTTATGGTGGGCCTATGACAGTTTCCAGAGTCGCTACCTGCGCACCTTCGACGAGCAAACCGCGCTGTTCTCCGGCGATCGTCTGCAGCTACCAGCAGACATCGCTGGCCCCGGCCCGATCCGCCTGGTGCACTTCTGGGACCCGGCCTGCCCGTGCAACGTCGGCAACCAGCAGCACCTGGCCGAACTGATCGAGCACTTCAGCCCTCAGGGCGTTGAGTTTTACGTGGTGCAAAAGCCCGGCAGCCACGGACAGTTGCCCAGCACCCTCAGCGCACTCAAACCCCTGCCCGAACTGCCCGGCGCAGAGCACCTGCCCGCCAGCCCCGGCGTGGCGATCTGGGACCGCCAGGGCCAGTTGGCCTACTTTGGCCCCTACAGCGAAGGCGCAACCTGCAATTCGAGCAACAGCTTCATCGAGCCGATATTGCTGGCCTTGAGCCAAGGCCGCGCAGTCAGCGCAACCCACACGATGGCCGTGGGTTGCTACTGCCCCTGGAGCCCTTGACGCAGGCGCGCGGGGTGCCCTCAGCGGCAGTCATGTTCTGTTGAGCACCACAGTCCATGCGCCCCTCTTTGGGGCTATTCTGTGTGCGAATTTGCTCGAAGATCGGACCACAACATCCAATAAAAAGCACAAGGAGTCCCAATGAAACGCAGCCTGACATTCCTCGCTGTGGTCATTGCCGCAGCAGCAGGCGGTGGGTATTGGTATGTGCACGGCAAGTTGCCGCAGCGCGAGGGCGAAGTCACCCTGTCCAGCCTGCAAGCGCCGGTCAGTGTGCGTTACGACGCCCGCGGCGTGCCGCATATCGAGGCCGCCAACGAAACCGACCTGTACCGCGCGCTGGGCTATGTGCATGCCCAGGACCGCTTGTTCCAGATGGAGATCATCCGCCGCCTGGCACGTGGCGAGTTGGCGGAAATCCTCGGTCGCAAGCTGCTGCCCACCGATACCTTGTTCCGCAATCTGCGCATTCGTGAACAGGCCGAACGCTACGTTGAACGCCAGGACAAGCAATCACCCGCCTGGCTTGCCCTGCAGGCCTACCTCGATGGCGTCAACGCCTGGCAGGCCAGCCATCCCAAGCCGATGGAATTCGATGCGCTGGGTATTACTCCACGGCCCTTTACCGCGCAAGACACCCTGAGCATCGCCGGGTACATGGCCTACAGCTTTGCTGCGGCATTTCGCACAGAACCAGCCATGACCTTTGTCCGCGACCAACTCGGCAGCGAGTACCTGAAGGTCTTCGACCTCGACTGGAACCCCGAGGGCGCGCTGCACAGCCGACCGCCTCTGGCAGCTGCCGACTGGAGCAGCCTGAAGCACTTGGCCCGCGTCAGCCAGCAGGCCTTGAGTGAGGCAGGCATCCCGCAATACGAAGGCAGCAACGCCTGGGCGGTGTCCGGCAGCCGTACACGCAGTGGCAAACCGTTGCTGGCGGGCGATCCGCATATCAGCTTTGCCGTGCCCTCTGTCTGGTACGAGGCCGAACTGTCGGCGCCCGGTTTCAATCTCTACGGCTATCACCAGGCGCTCAACCCGTTTGCATCGTTGGGGCACAACCGTGAATTCGGTTGGAGCCTGACCATGTTCCAGAACGACGATGTCGACCTGATCGCCGAGCAGGTCAACCCGGCCAACCCCGAGCAAGTGCGCATCAATGGCCAATGGCAGCCGCTGACCATCACCCAGGACAGCATTGCGGTTAAAGGCGAGGAGCCAGTCAGCATCACGCTGCGCCGCTCACCGCATGGCCCGATCGTCAACGACGTGATCGGCACCAACGCCGGGCCCACACCGATTGCCATGTGGTGGGCGTTCCTGGAAAGCGATAATCCGATTCTCGATGGCTTCTACCAGATCAACCGCGCCAATACCCTGGACAAGATGCGTAGCGCTGCAGAAAAGGTTCAAGCGCCCGGGCTCAACCTGGTGTGGGCCAATGCCAGTGGCGACATTGGCTGGTGGGCCGCCGCACAACTGCCGATCCGCCCGGACGGGGTGAACCCGACGTTCATCCTCGACGGCAGCACAGCCCAGGCCGACAAGCTTGGCTTCTACCCCTTCAGCGCCAACCCGCAGCAAGAAAACCCTGCCAGCGGCTATATCGTCTCGGCCAACTACCAGCCGCCTGCAGCCATGCCCATTCCCGGTTACTACAACCTCGCCGACCGTGGCCAACAGCTAGACCGCCACCTGGCCGACCCACAGATCAAATGGGATACACAAAACAGCCGGGCGCTGCAGCTCGATACAGCCAGCGGCTATGGCCCACGGACCTTGGCACCGTTGCTCAAGACCTTGCGTGAAGTGGCTACCGGCGAACAGGAGCAAGAGCTGGTCGAGCAACTAGCAAGCTGGAGCGGTGACTACCCGCTGGACTCGGTCAATGCCACGCTGTTCAACCAGTTCCTCTACGACCTGGCGTACGCGGCCATGCACGACGAGCTGGGTGACACCTGGTTCCAGACCATGATCAGTACCCGCGCCATCGACGCGGCCTTGCCACGCCTGGCCGCTGATGCCGATTCGCCGTGGTGGGGGCTGCACGGCAGCAGTGAACGCGGCACGCGCAGCGAAGCGGTCAAACGCGCCTGGCAGGCCAGCCTGAAACATTTGCGTGAAACCTTGGGCAATGACCCGAGCGCCTGGCAATGGGGCAAGGCCCACACCTTGACCCACAACCATCCGTTGGGGCTGCAGAAACCGCTGAATCTGTTGTTCAACGTCGGCCCATTCGCTGCACCGGGTACTCATGAAGTGCCGAACAATTTGTCGGCGAAGATCGGTCCGGCGCCTTGGCCGGTGACCTATGGCCCTTCGACCCGGCGCTTGATCGACTTCGCCGATGCCGCACAGGCGCTGACCATCAATCCGGTTGGGCAAAGTGGCGTGCTGTTCGACCGGCATTACGCCGATCAAGCCAAAGACTATATCGAGGGGCAGTACCACAGGGCACAGATGGGGGTGATACCGGCGCAAAGCACTTTGCGCCTGGTACCGTAGGGGCGGCGGTGGGGCGACTTGGCTTGCCCTGCGATAGCGTTGTGTCAGGTATACCGCTATCGCGGGGCAAGCCCGCTCCTACCGAGGATCAGAATGCTGGCAGGACGGCGCCGCTGTACTTCTTCTCGATGAAGGTTTTCACTTCCGGGCTGGTCAGGGCTTTGGCCAGTTTCTGGATCGCTTCGCTGTCCTTGTTGTCTGGACGGGCCACCAGGAAGTTCACGTAAGGCGAGTCGGAACCTTCAATCACCAGTGCGTCTTTGGCCGGGTTCAGGCCCGCTTCCAGCGCATAGTTGGTGTTGATCATGTCCAGGTCTACCTGATCCAGTACGCGCGGCAGCATGGCCGACTCAAGCTCGCGGAATTTCAGGTTCTTCGGGTTCTGGGCGATGTCTTTTGGCGTGGCCAGGGCGTTCTTCGGATCCTTCAGGGTGATCAAGCCCGCTTTCTGCAATAGCAGCAAGGCACGGCCGCTGTTGCTGCCTTCGTTAGGAATGGCAACGGTGGCGCCATCTTTGAGTTCGCTCAGGCTTTTGACTTTCTTCGAGTAACCACCGAAAGGCTCGACGTGTACGCCGATCACCGTCTCCAGGTGGGTGCCTTTGCCTTCGTTGAAGTTCTTCAGGTACGGCAGGGTCTGGAAGTAGTTGGCATCCAGGCGCTTCTGATCGACCTGAACGTTAGGCTGCACATAGTCGGTGAACACCTTGATCTCCAGATCCACGCCCTCTTTGGCCAGGGTTGGCTTGATCAGCTCAAGGATTTCAGCGTGAGGAACCGGAGTGGCTGCAACCACCAGCTTTTCGCCAGCGTTGGCGAAACCTGCAACCGACAGAGCGGCTGCCAGAGCGGTGAACAACAGGGCCTTTTTCATGTGCAGTCCTTATTCGAATACAGGGCCATCGGTCGACGGCAAAATTAGGCTGCCAGCACGTTAATCGCTGGCTTGGAGCGGACAATACCGAGATTCTTTATGCCGCAACAATATCTTTTATTTTGACGCTTATTCCATTTAGTAATTATTGCGTTTGCAGGCGTACCAAGGCTTGTTCCAACACCTTCTGCAAGGCGCTGCGCTCACCAGCGACCGCGCGCTGGCACAGTTGATCGAGCTGGCTGCTCAGTGCTTGCAGGGGGGTAGGCAAGTTCAGATGCTGCGGCAAAATTTCCTCGCCACTGCTGACCAGCAAGGCAAAGTGGATAACGTTTTCCAGCTCGCGGGTGTTGCCTGGCCAGCTGTGCAGCTCCAGCACGCGCTGGGCGGCCTCACTGATCAATGGCACCGGCAGGTTCAGCCGCGGGCTGTAGATGCCGACGAAATACTCGGCCAACGGCAGAATATCGCCAACCCGCTCGCGCAGGGCTGGGAGCTCCAGCTGCCCTTCATGCAAATAGTGGTAAAGCCGCTCATGAAACTTGCCCGCTGCCACCGCCTCGCCAAGGTCAATACTCGACGCCGCAACCAGCCGCACATCGACCGGGTTGGGTTGCTGGGCACCGACCCGGGTGACTTCACGGTTTTCCAGCGCAGCCAGCAATTTGACCTGGATCGCCAGCGGCAGGTCGGCGATTTCGTCCAGGTACAGCGTGCCGCCATTGGCCGAACCAAACCAGCCCGCGCGGCTGCTGGCGGTACCACTGTGGGCACCGGCGCTGTAACCGAACAGCTCGGCATCGGCGTAGGTCGGGCTGATTGCGGCACAGTTGACCGAAACGAACAGCCCGCCGCGATCACTGGCGCGGTGAATCTGCCGGGCCAGCAGTTCCTTGCCGGTGCCGGTCTCGCCACGGATCAATACCGGCAGCGCCAACGGCGCCAGTAGCTCCAGCTCCTCGCGCAGTTGCCGCGAACGCGGGTCGACGAACACCAGCGCCTTGGCGCGGATGCTCAGGGGGCTCTTGTCCTGCTCGGGAAAGGTCAACAGCGGCTGACCGAACGTGTCGTGAATACTCATGGCAAACTCCCGCCCGCAGCTACCGGGGCCGGGCGTTGGTCTTGAAAGTCAGTGAGCGCCTGAACTCAGGCGCGGCGAAGTGCGTGCTGTTCCAGGCGGTTCTGCAGGCGGTACAGGTAGGCGAAGCCCTGCTCCCAGCGGCGATGTCCGGACTTGACGTTGATATGCCCGGCACCGGCGAGAAAGCCGACCTCCGCGCCCCAGGCCCGCGCCAGTTGCATGGCGCGCGGCGCACTGACGGCAGGGTCGTTGTCGGAGCTGACGACCTGGCTGGGAAACGGCAGCAGCTGCTCTGCAATCGGTGCGAAGTTACGCAGCGCCGGGGCACAGGTGGGGCGCTCGACATCGGCAGGCGCCACCAACAATGCACCGCGTACGCGGCGCAGCAGGCTGGCACTGGCTTGCGCCGCCCAATGGGCAACGGTGATGCAACCCAGGCTGTGGGCAATCAGGATCACCGGAGATTCGTCAGCCGCGACCGCCTGTTCCAGGGCCGCGACCCAATCCTGGCGCTGCGGCGTCAACCAATCGCGTTGCTCGACCCGCGCGCTGTTGGGCAGCACTTGCTGCCAATGACTCTGCCAATGATCCTCTGGCGAACCTTGCCAGCCCGGCACAATCAGGTAACGGATCGACGTGTTGCGCATGGGGACGCCTCCTGCTGGGTTTGCGTGCTTGAGGTCAAGTATAGGGAGGCGTTTATATTCGTAAAGGAATAAGAAGCTATTTATTAATAACCAAATTACAACTGTAGGAGCGGGCTTGCCCCGCGATAGCGGTGTGTCAGCCACCCTCGCATCGCGGGGCAAGCCCGCTCCCACAGAGGGTGCAAGACAGTTGCCCATAAGGGGTGACCAAGGTGGTTTTCTTAAAAAAAAGGGGTCACCCCCTGCCTAGGAATGACCCCCGAAGTCCTGCCTGAGGTGTGTTGCTCAGCGAGCGGTAATCACCGACAACTTGGTGATGCCCGCACGTTCGATCGAGGCCATGGCACGCGCCACTTCCCCATAATTCACGCCATCATCGGCCTGCAGTTGCACGCGCAATTCCGGGTCTTTGACTTTGGCTGCCTGAAGGCTGGTTTCCAGTGTGTCGGGCTGGATTTCATCCTTGTTGATGAACAACTTGCCGCCACCATCGATGCTCACCACCAGCGGGTCTTTCTGCTCCACCGGGGCCACGGCTTCGGTCTTGGGCAAGTTGATCGGGATGGCGTTGGTCAGTAACGGCGCGGTGACGATAAACACCACCAGCAACACCAACATCACATCCACCAGTGGCGTTACGTTGATTTCGCTGAGTACTTCGTCGCTGTCCTGGGTCGAGAAGGCCATGTCAGGAAGCCTCCTTCACTTTTTGCGCGGCACTGCCGGATGGCTTGTAGGCAGTGGGGTGCACCAGTACGCGGAAGGCACTCTTCTGCGCCAGGCTGTAGAAGTCGTGGGCGAAGTCATCGAGGTCGGCAGCGGTGAGCTTCAAGCGCCGCAGAAAATAGTTGTAAACCAGCACCGCAGGCACCGCGACGGCAATCCCCACGCCGGTGGCGACCAGCGCCGCACCAATCGGCCCGGCCACGGTTTCCAGGCTCGCCGAGCCCGCCGCGCTGATGCCCTTGAGGGCTTCCATGATGCCCCAGACCGTGCCGAACAGGCCGATGAAGGGCGAGGTGCTGCCGATACTGGCAACCACTGCCAGGCCGGTTTCCAGCGAGCGCCGTTCACGCACGATTTGCTGGCGCAAGGCACGTTCCAGGCGGTCTTGATGGTTGATGGCCTGGCTCAGGTCACTGGCCTGGCCAGGTTCGCCCACCGCAATCGCCGCGTAACCGGCCTGCGCCACCCGTGCCGCTGCACCGGGTTGGCTCTCGCTCAGTTCGGCTGCGGCATCCAGGCTGGACGCCGCCCAGAAGTGCTTGTGAAAACGCTTGTCCTGGTTTTTCAGGCGTACAAACTGCACACCCTTGACCAAAGCCAGGCCCCAGGTGATCACCGAAAAGCCCACCAGCAGCCAGATCACCGCGCTTTCAATGGATTCGAGGGGGGATGCCAATAACGTCATGATCAGTACTCTCTCTGTTAGCGCGAATTAGTGGATCTTGAATTCGATTGGCACGCTGACCCAGCCGTCCACGGCCACTGCACCCTGCTTGGCCGGAGCGAAACTCCAGCGCTTGACCGCCGCCAACGCGGCATCGTCGAGCTGTTGGCGACCGCTACTGCTTTGCAGCTGAATCTCCCCCGGCTTGCCGCTGGCCAGCACATGCACTCGCAACAACACCGTGCCTTCCCAGCCACGCCGATGGGCCAGTGCCGGGTACTCCGGCGCCGGGTTCTTCAGGTACCCGGCGCTGGCCGAGGCTGGCGTGATCGGTGCCGGTGCGGGCGGCGCCGGTGCGGCAACCGCTGGCGTGGGCGCAGGCGCTGGTTCGACCGCCTTGGGCGCGGGCGTTGGCGCAGGCTTGGGCGCCGGCTTTGGTTTGGGCTGCGGCTTGGGTTTAGGCACCGGCTTAGGCGCAGGTTTGGCCGCCAGTTCATCAACCACTGGCGGCGGTGGCTCGACCACGGCCGGTGGCGGCGCGGGTGGCGGCGGTTCAACGGCCGGTGGTGCAGGTTGGGAAAACTCAATGGTCATCGGGGGGATTTGCGGCGGTACCACCGGCAGCACCGGCGTAGGCGCCTGACTGAGCCAATAGGCGACAGCGCCATGCAAGGCCAGGGCGAACAGCCCCAGGAGGATTTTTTCCTGACGCCCCAGGGCACTGCGCGGCGTGCGCTGCAAACGCTGCTGCGCCAAGGGCAAGCGGTGCGCTCGACCAAGATCAACCAGCTCCGCACTTGGCGTCTGGCGCCAAAGCACATTGAGCGCGGCGGCGGTCTGGACATTACCCATTGATCAGCTCCTGGAGTCTCTGTGTGTTTCATCGCAAGCCCGTCAATGGCCTGCGTTGCCTGAATCATTGATGCACACTGCTTAGTTCATAAAGTAATTTTTAAAGTTAAAAATAGAACCAAAACGAATATATAAAACCGGCGTTTTCCTCAAAGCCCCGTGGTTCGAGGCCTGCAGACAGGTGTTGGAAAAGCCATGCCTGCCGCGCATTGAAAGTATTCAAGGCAGGCATGGAGAAACCGCCTTCAGAAGTCGTAACGACCAGTCAGCCCGAGGGTTCGCGGGGTGCCCGCCAGCCCTTCATAGCCACCGTTGGCTGCGCTCCAGAGGGTGGTGTAGTAGGTTTTGTCGAAGGCGTTTTTCAGCCACAGCGAGACATCCCACTGCCCTTGGCCGAGATCGCCGCGCAGGCCTGTGGACAGGTTGACCACGGCGTAGCTGGGGATCTGCGCGAAGTCGGAGTCTTCGACGGTACCGACGGCTTTGGAGCGGAAGGCGTAGCTGGCGGTGACATACGGCTGCAGGCCGTTGTCCAGGTCCCATTGGTACTGGCCGTTGGCATTGGCGATCCACTTCGAGGCGCCGACCACCTGATGGCCAGTGAGATCGCAGGAGGCCGGTGCACCGGGGCGCAGGGCGACTTCCGGCGCGCAAGGGGCATCTTTGTAGGACAGGTAGCGCACATCGTTGTACGAGCCATTGAGGTTCAAGGTCAGGCCACGCACCGGCACCAGCGTGCTCTCCACTTCTACCCCGCGTGAACGCACGGAACCGGCGTTGGTCAGGTACTGCACGCGGTTGGCTTCGTCATAGGCGTTGGTCTGGTAGCCGTGCACCTCGGTCCAGAACAGGTTGGCGTTGAGCTGCAGGCGGCGGTCCCAGAGCGTGCTTTTCAAGCCCAGCTCAGCGTTGTTGGCGCGCTCGGTACCTACCAGCAGCGAATCGGCACCGGCCACCGGTGCAGTTGCCACGGCCAGGTTGACCCCGCCGGACTTCTCCCCGTGGGACACGGTGGCGTAGCCCAGCAGGTCATCGGTAAAGTGATAACTCAGGTTGAGCAGGCCCGAAGGACTGAAGGTGTACTGGTTGAGGTCGCCCGAGTCGTAAGCGCCGGTACGCCCCTGGCGAACAGCGGCGGCGGCCCCGGTGACGTCAGCCCCACCCACAGGCGCGTCGCGGTTTACCCAGGCACTTTTTTCTTCATAGGTGCCGCGTATACCGGCGGTAAAGTCCAGGCGCTCGCTCAGGTGCCAGGTGCCTTGGCCGAACAGGGCAAAGCTGTCGGTTTCGATGTGGCCTTTGCCCAAGGTAGTGACGTTGGCCAGGGCGCCCGCGGGCGTACCGTTCCAGATATCGGCCTGGGGGCCGTAGTACACGAAGGATTTGTTATCCAGGTCGGAGCCGAAGTAATAGGCACCCAACACATAGTCGAAGAAGCCACCGGTGGGTGAGGCCAGGCGAAACTCCTGCGAGTACTGCTTATCGCGCACCGAAACCCCGGAGTTGTACGCCGCAGGCACGTTCAGGCCCTCATCGTTGCGCGGGGTGAAATCCCACCAGCGGTAGGCGGTGACCGAGGTCAGGGTGAAATCGTTGTCCAGGGTCCAGTTGGCCTCCAGCGAGGTGCCGCCCTGGAACACCGTTACCTGCTGGTCGGTGTCGAGGTTGACCTTGCGCTTGTCGCCATCGATCAGCGTGGCACCCGCGGCCTTGGCGCGTGCTTCGTAACGGTTGACGCCATTGATGGTCGGCCCGGTGCTGTACAGCAAGCGGGTCCCGGCGCTGGAGTCCTCTTCGTTGTAGTCGCCGATCCAGCGCAGGTTGAACTGCTCGTTGGGCTTGTACAGCAATTGCCCACGAAAGCCCTGGCGCGAACCGCCGTTGAGGGTATTGCCGTCAAATTCGTTCTTGATGTCACCGTCGCTACGGGTGCGGTAGGCGGAAATACGCCCGGCCAGGGTTTCGTTCAACGGGCCAGACAAGGTGCCCTTGGTCTGGAAGTAACCGTCTTCGCCCACCGAGGTCTCGATGCTGCGCTCCGGGGTAAAGCTCGGCGCCCGGGTGCTGATGTTGATCACCCCGGCGGTGGTGTTCTTGCCGAACAAGGTGCCTTGCGGGCCGCGCAAGACTTCCAGTTGTTCGATGTCCATCAGATCGAATACTGCCATGCCTGGGCGGCCGAGGTAGACGTTGTCCAGATACAGGCCAACGCTGCCTTCCAGGCCATCACTGGCCGGGTTGTTGCCCAGACCGCGAATCGACACGCTGGACTGGCGCGCATGCATGTACGCCACGTTGACACTGGGCACCAGTTGCTGCAGGTCCTGGATGCGATACACCCGCTGGGTTTCCAGGGTCTGGCCATCGAGCACGCTGATCGGGGTCGGCACGTCCTGGGCACTCTCCTCACGGCGTCGTGCCGTCACCGTCACGGTTTTAAGCTGGCTCTCGCTGGCTTTCACCGCCGCTTGTTGCGGCTCGGCAGCCTGCACCGGCAACCACTGCGCACTGCCAGCCAGCAGCATGGCCAGAGGCAGGCGCTTGAGCCGTCGTGAAGAGAGAGGGGCAACGCGAAGGGTCGGACTCATGAGCGGCTCCTGATCAGGAATACATATTCCTGCTAGTTATTTATTTATCTTTTGAAAGATATTTAGCGAATAAGTAACTGCATTTATAAGGAGTGCGGCAGAGCTAGAGCAAATGCATTTGCCCGATACTTTTAATGAGAAAAAAGCATATGTGTGTGCAGGGAGGGAGGTGCTGGAGGGGTAAACGCATCGCGGGGCAAGCCCGCTCCCACCGGTGGTATATAAACCAGGTGGGAGCGGGCTTGCCCCGCGATCAGTGCATCAGATGTTGGCGACTTTCTGCCAAACCTTAGGTTTGAAGAACAGGGTTTCACCCCGCGCCAGGCCGCTCAGGCTGTCGTGGTCCTTGACCACCTCAGCCTCGATCAGCTCGCTTTGCCCTTCTACCTTCAGGGTCACCCGCGTAGTCGCTCCCAGTGGCCGGATGTCACGCACTTCCGCAGCATGGTGGCCTTCCACTTCATGACGCGACAACGACACTTCGTGCGGACGGAACAGCACGTGATGATCTTCGCTCAAGTGTAGGCGGTTGGAGTCGCCGAGGAAGTGGTAAACGAAATCACTGGCCGGGTTCTCGTAAACCTCGCCCGGCGAACCGATCTGCTCGATCACGCCCTTGTTCATCACCACAATGCGGTCAGCGACTTCCATCGCCTCTTCCTGGTCGTGGGTCACGAATACCGAGGTCAGGTTGATGTCTTCGTGCAGGCGCGCCAGCCAGCGGCGCAGCTCTTTACGCACCTTGGCATCCAATGCTCCAAACGGCTCATCGAGCAGCAGCACCTTGGGCTCCACTGCCAGGGCACGAGCCAGGGCGATACGCTGGCGCTGACCACCAGACAGCTGCTCCGGGTAGCGATCGCTGAGCCAGTCGAGCTGCACCATGTTCAGCAGCTCGTGGACTTTCTCGGCAATTTTGCTTTCGCTCGGGCGCTCGCCCTTGGGCTTCATGCGCAAGCCGAAGGCGACGTTGTCGAACACGCTCATGTGGCGGAACAGCGCGTAGTGCTGGAACACGAAACCGACGTTGCGATCACGCACATCGTGACCCGACACATCTTCGCCGTGGAACACGATGCTGCCCTGATCTGGGGTCTCCAGGCCGGCAATAATCCGCAACAGGGTGGTTTTGCCGCAGCCGGACGGACCCAACAGTGCGACCAGCTCACCGCTGTGGATATCCAGGTTGATGCTGTCCAGGGCCTGGAAAGCGTTGAAGCGCTTGCTGACATTACGAACTTCGATCGACATGAATTATTCCTCCGCGGCGCTGTGGCGCAGGCGGTTAATGCGAGACTCGCTCCACTGCTTGAGCAGCAGGATGAAGAGCGCCAGGATCAGCAACAGGCTGGCCACACTGAAGGCCGCGACGTGGTTGTATTCGTTGTAGAGGATCTCGACGTGCAACGGCAAGGTGTTGGTCACCCCGCGAATATGCCCGGAAACCACCGACACCGCACCAAACTCACCCATCGCCCGCGCCGTACACAGCACCACGCCGTAGATCAGGCCCCATTTGATGTTGGGCAGTGTCACGTGCCAGAACATCTGCCAGCCGTTGGCGCCGAGCAAGCGCGCCGCCTCCTCTTCCTGAGTGCCCTGCTCTTGCATCAGCGGGATCAGTTCGCGGGCCACAAAGGGCACGGTGACGAAGATGGTCGCCAGCACAATCCCCGGCAAGGCGAAGACGATCTGGATATCGTGATCCTGCAGCCACGGGCCGAACAGCCCCTGGGCACCGAACATCAAGACATAGACCAGACCGGCAATCACTGGCGACACCGAGAACGGCAAGTCGATCAGCGTCACCAGAATACTTTTGCCGCGGAAGTTGTACTTGCTCACACACCAGGCTGCGCTGACACCAAACACCAGGTTCAGCGGCACCGAGATGGCCACGGCAACCAGGGTCAGCTTCAGGGCCGACAGGGCATCGGGCTCGAAGATCGCCTCAAAGAAAGTGCCCAGGCCCATTTTCAGGCCCTGAGACACCACGATGACCAGCGGCAACAACAGAAACAAGGCAAAGATCAGCCAGGCAAGGCTGATCAGAATTCGCCGTGAAGTAGCACTGCCGCGGCGGGCAGCGTTGGCCGAAGCGGCCGCACCAATAGACGTTGCAGACATGGTTTTGGCCTCCTTCAAGGGGTTTCAATGCGCCGCTGCAGCAGGTTGATCAGCAGCAACAGGAT
The DNA here is from genome assembly GCF_052147955.1 of Pseudomonas sp. NUPR-001. Taxonomy (NCBI): domain Bacteria; kingdom Pseudomonadati; phylum Pseudomonadota; class Gammaproteobacteria; order Pseudomonadales; family Pseudomonadaceae; genus Pseudomonas; species Pseudomonas sp. NUPR-001. The sequence goes on along the minus strand of NZ_CP197353.1, from coordinate 195,312 downwards.
GAAGGAAACCACCAGCATCAACACGCCGATGGCAGTAGCGCCGGTGTAGTCGTATTGGTCGAGCTTGACCATGATCAGCAGCGGCAGGATCTCGGTTTTCATCGGCATGTTACCGGCGATGAAAATCACCGAACCGTACTCGCCCACCCCCCGAGCGAAGGCCAGGGCAAAACCGGTCAGCCAGGCCGGCAACAGGGCTGGCAACAGCACATAGCGGAACACCTGCAGCGGCTTGGCGCCCAGGCAGGCGGCGGCTTCTTCGACTTCCCGGGGGATGTCGGCCAGTACCGGCTGCACGGTCCGCACCACAAAGGGCAGCGTCACGAAGGTCAACGCCAGGGTAATACCCAGGGGGGTGTAGGCGATCTTGAAGCCCAGATCGGTTGCGAACTGCCCGACCAGACCCGCTGGCGCATACAACGCCGTCAGGGCGATACCCGCTACCGCGGTAGGCAGGGCGAACGGCAGGTCGATCATCGCCTCGATGATCTTGCGCCCCGGGAAGGTGTAGCGCACCAGCACCCAGGCCAGCAGTGTGCCGATGATACCGTTGATGATGGCGGCGAAAAGGGCAGTACCGAAGCTCAGTTTCAATGCGGCGAGGACACGCGGCGCACTGACAATGGCCCAGAACTGCTCCCAGGTGAGCTGGGAGGCATGTATGAACATGGCCGCCAGCGGTATGAGCACAATCAGACTGAGGTACACCAAGGTGTAGCCCAGCGTCAGCCCGAAGCCGGGTATGACGGGGGAGATACGACGTGACATAAAGGTCCCTGGTTGAACGCACGAAGCCCGGGACAAATCCCGGGCCCATGCTGGCTACTGAACGGCGATTATCCTGACGGCTGCAAATTACTGAGCCGTGTAGATCTGGTCGAACACACCACCATCGTTAAAGAACTTGGGCTGCGCAGTCTTCCAGCCACCGAAGTCTTTGTCGATAGTTACCAGGTCCAGTTTCGGGAACTGTTTGGCGTATTCGGCGGCCACTTTCTCATCACGTGGACGGTAGAAGTTCTCTGCCGCGATCTTCTGCCCGGCTGGGCTGTACAGGTACTTGAGGTATTCCTCGGCGATTTTCTCGTTGCCTTTCTTTTGCGCATTCTTGTCGACCACGGCCACTGGCGGCTCGGCGAGAATCGACAGCGACGGCACAACGATGTCGAATTTGTCGGCACCACCCTCTTCCTTGAGGGCCAGGAAGGCTTCGTTTTCCCAGGCCAGCAACACGTCACCCTGACCGTTGTTGACGAAGGTAATGGTCGAGCCACGGGCACCGGTATCCAGCACCGGTACACGCTTGAACAGTTCCTTCACGTACTCCTGGGCCTTGGCTTCACTGCCACCGGTTTTCAGGCCATAGGCCCAGGCGGCGAGGAAGTTCCAGCGCGCACCGCCGGAGGTTTTCGGGTTCGGGGTAATTACCGATACGTCATTTTTGACCAGATCGCCCCAGTCCTTGATGCCTTTGGGGTTGCCTTTGCGCACCAGGAACACGATGGTCGAGGTGTACGGCGTGCTGGCGTCCGGCAGGCGGGCCTGCCAGTTGTCCGGCAGGGTTTTGCCGAGCTTGGCCACTTCGTCGATGTCACCGGCCAGGGCCAGGGTCACCACGTCGGCGCGCAGACCGTCGATCACCGCCCGGGCCTGCTTGCCCGAGCCACCGTGGGACTGCTGGATCTTCACCTTGTCGTCCGGGTGAGCCTGCTGCCAGTGTTTGATGAACTCGGCGTTGTATTGCTGGTACAGCTCGCGGGTCGGATCGTAGGACACGTTCAACAACTCGTAGTCCTTGGCGATGGCGGAACCGGCAAAAACGGCGCTGGCGAGTGCTGCCAGGGCATAACGGCGGATGGACATGGTGAAGCTCCCGATTGGCTATTTTTTTCTAATTCGGTGGCGTATTCATCGCGGGGCAAGCCCGCTCCAACAGAGGGTCAGGCGGGCTTGTGGCCTGGGTTCTGCAGGCGGAACTTTTCCTTGCGTTCGATCTGCACAACCTGAGCGTTGTGCACGGTGATCTCCACCGCGCCAAAACGCAGGTCGCGCAAGGCGCTCTGGATTTCGCGCAGAATGGTTGCTTCGTCCTGACCGTCAACGCTACGCAGAGATGCGCTCATGCTCGTGCTCCTGTGAATAAAAGGTGCCGTGCAGTTGCGCGAAGGGGAAAGACTGCACCTGGCTTGAGAGCAATCTTAGGGGGGCTTGAATATTCTTAAAAATACTATTTAAGAATTTTTATATAACCAAAACCTACTACTGTGGGAGCGGGCTTGCCCCGCGATAGCGGTGTACCTGACAAACCGCTATCGCGGGGCAAGCCCGCTCCTACCGTTGTGTGGTGATCAGCCCAGCTGATGCACCGGAACCGGCCGCCCGAACCAGTAGCCCTGACCCAGCTGGCAGCCATGTTCGAGCAAGAACCGCGCTTGCTCCGCCTGCTCGATGCCTTCGGCAAGTACCTGCATGCCCATGCTGTTGCCCAGGGCGATGATCACCCGAACAATCGCCACATCGTCTTCGTCCCACGGCAAACCGGCGACAAAACCCTGGTCGATCTTGAGTTTCTGCACCGGCAAACGCTTGAGTCGCAGCAGCGACGAATAGCCCGTCCCAAAGTCATCGATGGCCAGGCGTAGCCCCAGCTCACGCAAACGGTGCAGCTGTTCCAGGGCGATTTCCGGGTCGTCCATCACCGCACTTTCGGTCACTTCCAGCTCCAGCATCGCCGGGTCCAGCCCGGTGTCGTGCAGCACCTTGGCAACCTTCTGGAACAACTCACGATGGCCAAACAGGCGGCTGGAGATGTTCACCGCCACGTACTGCAACGACCGCCCTTCAGCCTGCCACTGCACCATCTGCGCGCAGGCCTGATGCAACACCCAGCTATCGATATCGGCAATCAGCCCGGTGCGCTCGGCAATTGGAATGAACTCACCCGGCGGCACCAGCCCGCGCTCCGGATGCTGCCAGCGCACCAAGGCTTCGACACCGATCATGGTGCCGTTGCTGAGGTCGTGTACCGGCTGGTAGTAAACCCGCAATTCTTCCTGCTCCAACGCCCGACGCAACTCAGCCGCCGTTTCAACCCGCTGCTGGGCGTGTGCCGTCATTTCTTCGGTATACAGGGCGTAGACCGCGCGCCCTGAAGCCTTGGCCGTGAACAACGCAGAGTCGGCATTGCGCAGCAACTGCTCAGCACTGAGGGCATCGCTGGGGAACAGGCTGATGCCAATGCTGACACCCACGAACAAGCGCTGGTTATCGATCTCGAAGGGCTGCTTCATGGCGTCGATAATGTTTTGCGCCAGCGCCGCAGCGTGGCCGACTTGCGGGCATTGCTCGGTCAACACGGCAAATTCGTCGCCACCCAGCCGCGCCAGGGTCATGCCATTGTCCAGCAAATCCTTGAGGCGCTCGCCCACCGCCTTGAGCAATTGGTCACCAACATTGTGGCCAAGGCCATCGTTGATGCTCTGGAAGTGATCCAGGTCCAGCAGCAACAAGGCACAACCACGCTTGTTGGCCTGAGCGGCGGCCAGCGCCTGCTCGGCGCGGTCGTTGAACAGCAGACGGTTGGGCAGGTCGGTGAGCGGGTCATGATGGGCCAGGTAGGCCAGCTCGCGCTCGGTGTGCTTGATCACGCTGATGTCGCTGAACACCGCGACATAGTGACTGACCTCACCGCTGTCATCGCGGATCGAGCAAATGGTCTGCCATTGCGGGTACACCTCGCCGCTTTTGCGCCGGTTCCAGATCTCACCGCTCCACTCACCCTTCTCGTCCAGGGCCGCGTAGATCTGCTGATAGAACTCAGGGCCATGGCGCCCGGACTTGAACTTGTTCGGTCGCTGGCCGATGACTTCATCCTGCTCGTAGCCGGTGATGCGCATGAACGCCCGGTTCACATGCACGATCACACCGTCCCGATCGGTTACCAGCACGCCTTCGAGGGTGCTGTCGAAAACCGCTGCGGCCATGCGCAGGCGTTCGCGGTCTTCGCGCCGCAGACGCGCGCCAACACCGATGAAATTCAACAAACGCGCGCGGGAAGTGAAAATCAGCATGGCGCTGCACAGCACCCAGACATAGGCACTGAGCAATTGCCAACGCGCCAGCTGCTGGGGATTATCGAAAAGGCTGCTCAATATTTGATCAGAGAGTGCCAGCCACAGCACAGACAAAACCAGGTACAGCGCAGCCATGCGCATGGCGTCTCGGATTGAAGCAGCCTGAATTCAACACATAAGTGCAACGCTCGCCCCTGCATAAACTTCGTACGGCGTCTTCCAGCCCAGGCGTTTTCGCGGGCGTAAATTGATCTTCGTTACCACGCGACTGACCGCCTCGACGGTCAGCTTGCTGAAGTCGCCGCCCTTGGGAAAATACTGCCGGAGCAGGCCGTTGGTATTTTCATTAGTGCCTCGCTGCCAGGATGAATAGGGTTCTGCAAAAAAGACTTGGCACTGGCTCCGATGCGCAATGCGTTCATGCCCGGCAAACTCCTTCCCGTTATCCAGCGTCAGCGTGTGAACAGCATGCCCCTTGAGCAACAGATTGATCGCCCGCGTTACCTGCCGGCGCGTCCTGCGCTTGACCGGATAGGCGCTCAGGTAGCCGCTTTTACGATCAACCAGCGTGACCAGATTGCCGCCTACGCCATGCACCGTGTCACCCTCCCAATCACCTAGACGCTCGCGGGCTTCGACCTCAGCAGGGCGCTCGGTTATCGATACGCGATTACGCAACTGTCCGCGCCGGTCGTGGCTTCCGTAGCGTTTTCGGTACAGCTTCCTGCGGTGCCGCAAATACTTGTATAACTCGCCACCTGCGTGTTTGTCGGTGGCGATAAACCGATAAATCCACTCGTGACTGACCGCGCGCTCCGGCTGCTCTTGCTTCAGGCGCTGAGCAATCTGCTCCGGGCTCATACCGTGTTTTAGCCAGAGCGGCAGATAATGGCTGAACCACGTTAATGGCTTGCAGTGCTTGCGCGCCTGCGCTCGACGGGCATCACTTTCATGGGTCGCAGCAACCGCTTTGTAGGTCTTCTGGGAGCTGTTGCGGCGAACCTCACGACTGATCGTCGAGGGATGTACGCCAACCTGTTTCGCGATGCTTGCCTGGCTTTTTCCGGCGCTCAGACCGGCCTCAATCTGGTAACGTTGGCCCTGAGTCAGCTGCCGGTAATGCGTAGTCATCTGCGCTTGAATCCTTCGGTGTGAGAGCCTGGATTCTACCGGTGGCTGACTCTCTGCCTATCGTTTCAAACGTTGCACTTATTCTATGAATTCAGGCAGACATAAGCTACAGACAAGCCCACAAAAAATATTGGGGGATTATAGGGTAGAAATATCCCGTGACCTCCTATCTAAAAGGCCGACTGGTTTTATTTGTGTGTGTACAGGGATAATGCTGCCGCTGTTCCTTATGTTCTAGAGGGCCCTTTCGCCTATGTGGTACCAAGGTTTGCTGAACTTGTCGGCCTGGCAACTGCTGGCAGTTACCCTGGTCATGACTCACGTGACCATCGTCAGTGTCACGGTCTACCTGCACCGTTATTCCGCCCACCGCTCGCTGGAATTGAACGCCGGGCTCAAGCACTTTTTCCGTTTCTGGCTGTGGCTGACCACCGCGCAGAACACCCGCGAGTGGACGGCCATCCACCGCAAGCACCACGCCAAGTGCGAAACCGTCGACGACCCGCACAGCCCGGTCATCCTGGGCCTGTCCACCGTCCTGCGCAAAGGCGCCGAGCTGTACCGCGAAGAAGCGCAGAATCCGGAAACCCTGCGGATTTACGGCAAGAACTGCCCGGAAGACTGGATCGAGCGCAACCTCTACTCGCGCTACAAACTCGGCGGTATTGCCCTGATGGCGGTGATCGACCTGCTGCTGTTCGGCACCGCTGGCATCACCATCTGGGCCGTGCAGATGATGTGGATTCCGTTCTGGGCCGCTGGCGTCATCAATGGCCTTGGCCATGCCGTCGGCTATCGCAATTTCGAGTGCCGCGACGCTGCCACCAACCTCGTGCCGTGGGGCATCATCGTTGGCGGCGAAGAGCTGCATAACAACCATCACACCTACCCGAACTCGGCCAAGCTGTCGGTCAAGCGCTGGGAGTTCGACATGGGCTGGGCCTGGATCAAGCTGTTCTGCTTCCTGCGCCTGGCCAAGGTCCAGCGTGTTGCGCCTATCGCCCACCGGGTCGAAGGCAAAGGCCAGCTGGACATGGACACCGCCATGGCGATCCTCAACAACCGCTTCCAGATCATGGCCCAGTACCGCAAGCTGGTCATCGCGCCGCTGGTCAAACAGGAACTGGCACGCGTCGATGACTCGGTGCGCCATCAGTTCCGCCGCGCCAAACGCTTGTTGTCGCGGGAAACCAGCCTGCTTGAAGACCGCCATCACCTGCGTATTCAAACCATGCTGGAACACAGCCAGGCGCTGAAAACCATCTACGAAAAACGCCTGGCCCTGCAGCAAATCTGGTTGCGTACCAGCTCCAATGGCCACGACATGCTGGCGGCCATCAAAGAGTGGGTACATGAAGCCGAAGCCAGTGGCATCCAGTCGCTGCGCGACTTCGCCGCCCAGCTGAAAACCTACTCGCTGCGCCCCGCCCTGAACTGATGCCGTTGATCGGCGCGCTCTACCCCGGGGCGCGCCGCCTGGAACTTCACCGCCTATTCTTACTCTGACTGGCACAACGCCCGCGTGGCGGGCCGGGTCGTGGCCGCCCGCCTCTGTGTGAGAAGTTCCGCGCAAATGGTCAATAAGAAACCGACGTCCCCACCCTGTAATGAGCCACCGGAAGCGGCCCAAACCCTCCTCGCGCTGATGCACGCGCAAGGCGAAGTTGCACGCCTGAGCGAGCGTGAACAGCTGTTCAGCTCGTTGCTCGACAGCGTCAACGCCGTGCTCTGGGCGTTCGATTGGGAATCGCGCCAGGTGCTGTATGTCAGCCCCGCGTATGAGCGCATTTTTGGCCGCCCGGCTGGCCTGCTGCTGGCGGACTACAACGAGTGGCGCGACAGCATCTACCCCGACGACCTGGACTACGCCGAACGCAGCCTGGCTGAGGTGCTGGTCAAAGGTGCAGTAGAAGACCGCGAGTACCGCATCATCGATGCCGACGGCAAAGTGCGCTGGCTCAGCGACAAGTGCTTCATCAACCAACAGGCCGACAACAACCATCGGGTCATCGTGGTCGGCATGGCGGAAGACATCACCGAGAAGAAACGCCTCGAAGGTGAGTTACAACACCTGGCCACCACCGACGTTCTGACCCAGAGCAGCAACCGCCGACACTTCTTCGACTGCGCCCAGGAAGCGTTCGACAGCGCGCGGCGTGAGCAGACGCCGCTCGCCTTCTTGCTACTGGATATCGATGATTTCAAACAGATCAACGACACCTACGGGCACCAGGAAGGCGATTACGTTTTGCAGCGCATTGCTGACACCGGCAAAGCCGTACTGCGCCGTGGCGACCTGTTCGGGCGGATTGGCGGTGAAGAGTTCGCCGCCGTATTTCCGGGGTGTACACCGCAGATTGCCCAGCAGATTGCCGAACGCTTGCAGCGCGAGATTCAGCGCTTGGGATTCAGCCATGACGACCAGTCTTTCAGCGTCACCGTGAGCCAGGGGCTGACGGGCATTACCGAGGCGGATGAGGCGCTCGACAGCCTGTTTGCGCGCGCGGATGCGGCGATGTATCAGGCCAAGCGTCAAGGCAAGAATCAGATTGTGGTTGGCTGATCGGGCCTTATCGCGAGGCAAGCCCGCTCCTACAGACTGGTGGGAGCGGGCTTGCCCCGCGATGCGATCTCACCCCTTACGCAACTTACCCAACTCCGCCATCCCCACCTTGAGCAACCGCGCAGTGCGACTGTCAGCCAGCGCTTCGAGCCCCTGCTCAGCCGGCAAGCGCGCCAGTTGCCCGGCCAGGTTCATCACCAACGCTTCACGCGAATACACCCCGCCGCCCAACTGGTAGATCGCAGCAATCAGCTCGCGCAGTTCCAGCGGCAAACGCCAGCGCGTGCGCAGCGCCGAACCGAACGCCGCGCCAAACTCATTGAGCGACAACTCGACACTGTCCTCATCCAGTTCCCCACCGGACAACCGCCACTCCTGCAGGCAGCGCAGCAGCGCCAGATCTCCCAGACAATGCAGCAACCCGGCGCAGTAACAACGCTCCTGATCCAGTTCCAGCATGCGCGCCAGGGTGCGCGCATATTCGGCGGCATGCAGCGACAGTGTCCAGAAATGCTCGGCCCGTTGCGCCAGCAGCGGGTCACTGAGCTTGGCGCTGCGCTTGAGTGCCAAGCCCAGAATCAGGTTCATGCTTTGCGTGGTGCCCAGCTTGTTCAACGCCTGCAACAAGGTTTGCACCGCGCCGTCACGGTGCAGCGCCGCGCTGTTGGCAGCGGCAATCAACACCGCCGTAATCTGCGGGTCGTTGCGGATTTCTTCTTCCAGGGTTTTCAGGTTGAGCCCTTGCGGGTTCAGGCTGCGTTTAATGGCTTGCTGCACGTCAGCCAACAACGGACCACCATCGGCGGTGGCCCGACGCCCTTCAAGAAAACGCGACAAGGTCATACCCGGCTGCAGCGGTGGCACCGGGCAGGCGATCTGCTCACCGACCTTGACCAGCAACTCCTCCAGACGGTGGCGCAGGGAGTCCATGTTCAACGGTTTGCTCAAGTACGCCGTAGGCGCGTATGGCAACGCTTCACGCACACTGGCGCTGTCACTGCGGTTGCTCATCAGAATGAACGGCAGCACCGACTCGCGGCCTTTGGCCCGCACCTTGCGCAGCAAGTCCAGGCCATCACCGCCCGGCAACTCGCGAGCAGCAATGATCAAATCAGGTTGGCACGACAACGCCGCCAGTGCCTGCGAGCCATCGGCACACACCTGCACACGCGCGTCGCAACGCACGCTGAGCAGCATTTGACTGAGCATCTCCCGTACCCAGGGATCGCCCTCGGCAATCAACACGCAAGGTGCTGTAGGTGGGTTGGTAGTGCTCATACTTGCCTCTCCAATAATTCACGACACGCAATCCCGCGCACCTTCCAAGGTGTCTCCTTACTGGCAACCTTAGCCTTGTTGCCTTCCTGAAGTCGAAAAAAAACCCGCCGAAGCGGGTTTTTCTTCTAGTGCGTCACAGTTTACGCAAGTTCTGCGAAGCACTCTTCGATGATGGCCAGACCTTTGTCCAGTTGCTCATCAGGCGAGGTCAGCGGAACCAGGATACGCAGGACGTTGCCGTAGGTGCCGCACGACAGCAGGATCAGGCCCTTGTCGCGAGCCTTGGCCACAACCGACGCTACTGCTGCAGCGTTAGGGGTCAGGGAACCGGCTTTCTCGACGACTTCAACAGCGATCATCGAGCCCAGAGCACGCACTTCACCGATGATCGGGTGCTTGTCCTGGATCTTCTTCAGGCCAGCGACCAGACGCTCGCCAACAGCCTGGCTGCGCTCCAGCAGTTTCTCTTCTTCGAACACTTCCATTACAGCCAGGGCTGCGGCGCAAGCGATCGGGCTACCGGCGTAGGTGCCGCCCAGGCCGCCTGGTGCGATGGCGTCCATGTATTCAGCCTTGCCGCACACACCGGCCAGTGGGAAACCACCCGCGATGGATTTAGCGAAGGTGGTCAGGTCTGGGGCAACGCCCATCTGCTCCATGGCGAAGAAGGTGCCGGTACGGCCAGCGCCAGTCTGTACTTCGTCAGCGATCAGCAGAATGCCGTGCTGGTCGCACAGGGCGCGCAGACGCTGCATGAACTCTTTAGGAGCAACGTAGAAACCACCTTCGCCCTGTACTGGCTCGAGGATGATTGCCGCGATGTCACGGGCTTCAGCGTCGTTCTTGAAGATACGCTCGATCGAAGCGATCGAATCGTCAATGCTCACGCCGTGCAGTGCGTTCGGGTACAGCGCACGGAAGATACCGCCTGGCATCAGGCCCATGCCGGCCGAGTAAGGAACGACTTTACCGGTCAGACCCAGGGTCATCATGGTACGGCCGTGGTAAGCGCCGGTGAAGGCGATCACGCCAGCACGGCCGGTAGCGGCACGCGCGATCTTGATGGCGTTTTCAACAGCTTCGGAACCGGTGGTAACCAGCAGGGTTTTCTTGGCGAAGTCGCCTGGAACGCGAGCGTTGATCTTCTCGCAGACTTCTACGTACGGTTCGTACGCCAGCACCTGGAAGCAGGTGTGGGTCAGTTTGTGCAGTTGGGCTTCAACGGCAGCGATAACCTTTGGATGCACGTGACCGGTGTTCAGTACCGCGATACCGCCAGCGAAGTCGATGAACTCGCGGCCTTCAACGTCGGTAACGGTGGCGTTCTTTGCCGAGTCGGCGAAGATCGGGTGGATCTGGCCAACACCACGTGGAACGGCGGCGACACGGCGTTGCATCAAAGATTCGTTGGTCTTGCTCATAGTGTCCTCAATTCGCCACACACAAGGTGGCGCGATTCAAGTCAGGTGGCCGGTATTCAACTGCAGGCAGCATGCGTTGATCGACTGCTGCAGGGGCCCAGGCCACTGGGTGTACGGTGTAAAAAAGGCCAGCGAGACGTCGCTCTCGCGCCCCGCTGGCAGAGGTAAAGCCTTACGCTGCGATCAGATGCTGATGCACAGGTATTTGATTTCCAGGTAGTCCTCAATGCCGTACTTGGAACCTTCGCGGCCCAGGCCCGAGGCCTTGATACCGCCGAACGGCGAGACTTCGTTGGAGATCAGACCGGTGTTGATACCGACCATGCCGTACTCCAGCGCTTCAGCAACACGGAACACACGGCTCATGTCGCGGGCATAGAAGTACGAGGCCAGACCAAACTCGGTGTCGTTGGACATGGCAATCACTTCTGCCTCGTCCTTGAAACGGAACAGCGGAGCCAGTGGGCCGAAGGTTTCTTCCTTGGCCACTGCAGCGTTGTTCGGCACGTTGACCAGTACGGTCGGCTCGAAGAAGTTGCCTTCGATCAGCTTGCCGCCAGTCAGTACCTGAGCGCCTTTTTCAACAGCGTCAGCGATGTGTTCCTGAACCTTGGCGACCGCTTTGCCATCGATCAGCGGACCGGTGGTGGTGCCGTCTTCCAGGCCGTTACCGATTTTCAGCTTGGCAACAGCTGCCTTGAGCTTCTCGGCGAAGGCATCGTAAACGCCGTCTTGCACGTAGATACGGTTGGCGCAGACGCAGGTCTGGCCGTTGTTGCGGTACTTGGAGATGATCGCGCCTTCAACGGCCTTATCCAGGTCAGCGTCGTCGAACACGATGAACGGCGCGTTACCGCCCAGCTCCAGGGAAACCTTCTTGATGTCTTTGGCGCATTCGGCCATCAGCTGGCGACCGATTTCGGTCGAGCCGGTGAACGACAGCTTGCGCACGATCGGGTTGCCGGTCAGCTCGCTGCCGATGTCGCCAGCGCTACCGGTGACCACGCTCAGCACGCCAGCCGGGATACCGGCGCGGGTGGCCAGCTCAACCAGGGCCAGGGCCGAGTACGGGGTTTGCGAAGCAGGCTTGAGCACCATGGTGCAGCCAGCGGCCAGGGCCGGGCCGGCTTTACGGGTGATCATCGCCGCCGGGAAGTTCCACGGGGTGATGGCCGCGGTAACGCCGATAGGCTGCTTGATCACGATCAGGCGCTTGTCTGGCTGGTGGCCAGGAATAGTGTCGCCGTAAACGCGCTTGGCTTCTTCAGCGAACCACTCGATGAAGGAAGCAGCGTAAACGATCTCGCCCTTGGCTTCGGCCAGAGGCTTGCCTTGTTCGGTGGTCATCAGACGCGCCAGGTCGTCCTGATGCTCAATCATCAATTCGAACCAACGACGCAGCTTGCCCGCACGTTCTTTGGCGGTCAGCGCGCGCCAGGCTGGCAGCGCCTTGTCGGCGGCTTCGATAGCACGACGGGTTTCGGCAGCACCCATCTTCGGCACAGTGCCGATGATCTCGCCGGTGGCCGGGTTGTTGACCTTGATGGTCTGACCGTTGTCCGCGTCCAACCACACGCCATCAATGAAGGCTTGCTGGCGGAACAACTGGGCATCTTTAAGCTGCATGTCGGCTTCCTTAACGGCACCGTACAGACACGGCGCGAATTATTGATTGTAGAAAAAGGAGAGCGTTTGAAATCTCAAACGAATCCTAGGAGCTACGACAGAAAAGGACAATAGGGTGTTCGAAAAAAAGAACAAAAAGCGCTATACGGCGCCTCTTTTCAGATCAGCGTCACTCCCAGGTCCCTATGTGTGCAAAATCGAACACAGCCATTTGTGGCGATGGACGCCGTCAGTCTAGATGGGTATCATGGCGCCCGCGTTGCACTCGTAGCTCAGCTGGATAGAGTACTGCCCTCCGAAGGCAGGGGTCGTGGGTTCGAATCCCGCCGAGTGCGCCATATAGATGAAAAGGCCCAGGTGAAAACCTGGGCCTTTTTTTATGCCTTGCTCCGTGGGAGCAACTGTCTTGATCATCCTGTGGGAGCGGCGGTGCGGCGACCCGACTTGCCCCGCGATGCGATGTTGGCTGACACACCGCCATCGCGGGGCAAGCCCGCTCCCACAGGTGGTGCAAGACTGCATCCCCCACCCACCGAAAGCCTATTCCAGCTGGCCTTGCACTGGCGCTTTGCCGTGGATCGCCGAGTAGCGCGCCAACTGCCCCAAGCGTTTATCCAGCTCCTGCAGCAGACGATTGCGGGTGGTGGTCACTTCGGTTTTGTTGAACAGCCCAGGCTCTACCGTGTACAGGTTGAACATCTGGTTGATCGTAGCCGGTGAGGCGATGTTGTAACTGGCCTCGGCGTTGTGGTTGTAAAGTGTAACCATTCTTCCGTTCTGGCTGTCGGCCGGGCGCGCGAACACCATGCTGATGTACTGCCCTTCACGAATGCGCACGTTGCTGTTGGAAAACTGAAAGCACGCTTCTTTGCCATTGTCCAAACGCACCCAGAACTCGTGCTCCTGCACATTGTGACTGCTGACGTGCATCGACGACGAGCTACCACCAATCGAGCCGTAACCATTGGCAATGTAACCGCCACCGGAGCTGTGTGAATGACTGGCACTCAAGTGCGTTTGGTTGCGCTTCTGGCTGTCGAGCACCTCACCGCTGAAGATGAAGAAACACAGCTGACGGTCGAAGTGGTTGAACGGCTCATCGATGAAGTTCGGGTCTTCGGCTGACAGGCTGATGTCGTACATGGTGCGGATCATTTCATCGCGCGCGGCCTTGTCGTGCTTGGCGCGCTCCTTGAGCTCGGCGCGGCGCACCTTGGCGTCTTCGATGGCCTTGAGAGCCTGGGCTTTGAGGATTGGGGTCTTTTCATTGGCGTAGGCGGCGGCTTTCTCGCTCGCTTCCTTGAGTACCGGCGCAGCCTTCTGGCCAGCCTCAACTGCCAGTTCCTTGGCTTTGGTCAATGCCTGGGCCGCTTTGGCAGCCAATTCGGGGTTGGCGTCGACGGCTTTCTTTTTCAGGTCATCCCAGAGACTCATTCTCTATCCTCTCAACGCGTCATCAATGAACAAGCCGCCTACGGCGGTGCTTTGCGGAGTTTACAGGCAGTTAGCGGGGTGAAGAATGTCAGATTTTATGTCGATCTTCCGAAAATACTGGCCGATGTAACGTCCTAGGAAATACCCTACCGAGTCTGTCGATCCCCATCTGCTTGTCCCTGGGAATACTTACTTCTAGGCTCCTACTCGTCACCGAAAACTCGGTGATCGGGTGTGGTAACCCGGAGTGAGGATCATCCTATACAGCCTATGGCGGCTGTGCGCGGGAGGCTTTCGGGCCTGCCGGGTTTGGACGATCCCCCGGTTTACCACCCCGCGTACAGCTGCCACCCATTCGTGTGGTAACGAATGACGGTGTCAGCCCAACAATGGATCGCCGACATGAAAAAAATAGTTCCCGACCCACCGCTTGAAGCATCTACAACCACCGCACACACCGTCTTCGGCTGTTGCCCGGCCGGGCACTCTCCTCTGTTTTCCGTTTGCTCCGGGATCGCTGCCCATGATGCGCTGGTGCATGCCTCTTTATATCTGAGCTGTGCTTACGACACTGGCTACAAAGCGTTCGATGACATCCATCCAGACAGCAAGAATTTCTTGTGGTCGACCCTTCATTCGGTAGAGATGGCCAAGGGGTTGGTTGAGGCGTTGCTGGAGGGCATAGAAGAACGGGCCATGGTTCAGATGAACAGCTAGCAACCTCCGGTGGGAGCGGGCTTGACCCGCGAATGCGGACTGTCAGGCACATTGCTTCGCGGGGCAAGCCCGCTCCTACCGGGGTCGGAAATGGGCCATGCGGGCATTCTGTGGGAGCGGGCTTGACCCGCGATTACGGGCTGTCTGGCACATTGCTTCGCGGGGCAAGCCCGCTCCTACCGGGGCTGAAAATGGGCCATGCGGGCACTCTGTGGGAGCGGGCTTGACCCGCGATTGCGGGCTGTCTGGCACATTGTTTCGCGGGGCAAGCCCGCTCCCACAGGCGGCGCTGTCTGACCAATAGCAAATTGCCATCCGTTTGAATTGACGACTTCTGCTCATGCCGTTAGTGTTGCACGACATTTCGGGCGTCTCTATTTAGAGCCGCCCGTTGCTTATCGGAAGAGCAGAAGGTAGATCAAGGATGCGCGGAGTACTGCTACGCAGCGGCAAAAGTGAACAATTCACTGCGCTGGGGGAAACCGGTCAGCCGGTTTACCGGGCTGCATTGCAGCTTCGTGAAGCTATTCGACGGAAAAACCCCGACCATCCGGGGCTGGTCGAGCACCTGGCCATTCCGCAAACCGATGAGCTGGGCAGCAAAATCGATTGGTACAGCGACCGCCTGGGTGATGTGATTCCCTGGAGCAGCGCGACCGAAGAAGAACGTGCGCCCGCACGCGCGCAGCTGGAAGTGCTGCAAAGCCGAATCAACGACCTGAGCAACGAGTTTCTCGGTCTCGACGCCAACGGCCAGCCACTGCCCGGCAGCAAGCCCGGCGCGCAAGGCGATCGCACGGTGTTCGGCAAGCTGCTGACCTGTGTGGTGCCGTTCCCCGATGAAAACTATGTGTACCTGGTCGACGGCAAACCAGTCCTGACCTTCTGGGGCTTTATCCACGCCGGTGCCGAGCGCAGCCGTCAACCACTGCATTGCCTGTACCCCACCACCCCGAAAGTCGCCGAGCCTGTTGCACCTGCACCGGTAGCGCCGGTCGCGCCGATTGCACCGCCTCCACAGCCGGCCCCGGTGGTCACCGAAGTCGTCAAACGCCCGTGGTGGCGGTACTTGTTGTGGCTGCTGGCCTTGCTGTTGCTGCTTGCCCTGTTGCTGTTCGGGCTGCGCAGTTGCTGGCCGGGCATGGGCCTGGGCGGTTTGCCGCTCGGCGATTTCAACAAGCCGGATATCCACGTAGATCCAAGCCTGCCGACAACCACCCTGCCTACAGGCAACGGCCTGCCTGTAACCACGGGCCAGCCTGTCGGTACAAACAACGGCGCTGGCGCGACGCTGCCAACTGGCGGCAACGTGCCCACTCCTTCCGGCGCCCCAGAGGCGGGCAACTCTGGCGCACCGGTCAGCGAGCCACCTCAGGCACCTGAGGCGAACAACGGCGAACCCGCTGCTGAGCAACCGCCTGCCGATCAGCAGCCAACGCCACCGGAAATTCCGGCTGACCAGCAGCCACCTGCCCCGCCTGAGCTGCCAGTAGAGCAGCCAGTACCGCCGTCACAAACCTCAGGGCTGACCATTCCGCCGAATGTCGGCAATGGCGCCGCCGACTTCCTCAACGGCAACTACAACGGTGCCGGTATTCAGGAAGTGGGCACCGGCAAGCCGCTGCGCCTGAAGTACGACTTCCAGAATGGCAAAGGCCAGGCCACGGTCAGCCGCTCCGATGGCGTGAGCTGCAAGGCGCCAGTGGCGGCAGCCATGAATGGCGGCACGCTGTCGATCACCAACGACGGCCAGGCAGCCTGTGCCGATGGCAGCAGCTACGAACTCCCCCAAGTGAATTGCACACCAGGCGCTCAAAGCATCGCCGACTGCTCCGGTAACTACGGCGCAGACGAGTTCAAGATGCTGATGAATCAAGCCGGCCAATAACACGAGAAGCGCAGAAGATGTTGCCTGAAATCACTCAGTTTGAAGAAACGGTCACGCTGGTCAGCGATAGCGGCATCCAGTTCATGGACTTCGCCCTGCGCCTGGGCCCCGATGAGCAGGCCGGCAAGTTCGTTCAGCTCAACAACGGTATGGTCCCGACTCGCCTGTTGTGGTCCAAGGAGTACAAGGACTTCTACGAACCTGAGCCCGACAAAATGGTTCAGGTCGAGTTCGACTCCACCGAAGACAACCACTTCCGCCTGGGCATGGAAGAAAGCCTGAAGCTGTTCGATGGCGTCTGGCTGCCGATTCCGTTCCTGCGCTACATGCCGCCGCACCGTTACGACGAAGGCCCGAACAACTGGTCGCGCATGCGTCTGGTCAAGCTGCCGGAAGCCGATATCGACGGCAATACCCACCGTCTGACCATCGCCTTCGACTGCCGCATCATGAAGAGTGTCGACGGCGCCGCCTACCTGGCCCCAAGTGAAGAAGACGTGCGCTCCGGTGTCGCCTTCAAGCTGGCTTGCAGCGCGCGCGAATACGGTTGGTTCCTGACCAACAACTGGATCCGCGAATGGCTGACCGAGCTGTACACCGAGGCCCGCGCCGAGTGGACCCGTGAGCGTCTGGACCGTGACCTGCAAGGCAACCGTCACATCGCGCACTACCTCAACCTGCTGAGCCTGCTGCGCCGCCCGGTGCCAGCCGAGCAAAGCACCGAGAAGCCCAAGGTCGAGATCCCGGAAATCAAGGTGGTGGCCAACGACGCCCAAGGCGTTGTGCAGCCGATCAAGGTTGATCTGGTACTGGACGTCGGCAACTCGCGCACCTGCGGCATTCTCATCGAAGACCACGGCCAGGCCGGCGCTGGCATGCTCAACAACTATGTGCTGGAGCTGCGCGACCTGAGCGAGCCGCACCAGATCTACAACCAGGCGTTCGAAAGCCGGGTCGAGTTCAGCAAGGCCGCCTTTGGTAGCGATCAGTGGTCGAGCCAGAGTGGTCGTCACGATGCCTTCCAGTGGCCGACCCTGGCCCGCGTCGGTGGTGAAGCCGGGCGTCTGGCCAGTCGTCGCCGTGGCACCGAAGGCTCCACCGGCTTGTCGAGCCCGAAACGTTACTTGTGGGACGAGAAAGCCTACGCCCACGGTTGGCGCTTCAACACTTCGAACAAGAAGGTCAGCGATGAACCGGAAGCGATTGCCGCGCCGTTCTCGTCGCTGATCAACGACCTCGGCCAAGCGCTGTACCTGCCGCCGAAAAACGATATGTCGGCGTTCTCGTCGCTGTATTCGCGCAGCAACCTGATGACCTTCATGCTCGCTGAAGTGGTGACTCAGGCGCTGTCGCAGATCAACAGCCCGGCGCAACGTTCGCGCCAAGGCCGCGCGCGCACTCCGCGCCTGCTCAACAGCATCACCCTGACTGTACCGCCAGGCATGCCGCAGGCCGAGCGCAGCATTCTCAGCAATCGCATGTTCGAAGCCGTCGGCCTGGTGTGGAAAAGCCTGGGCTGGCATGAAGGCGACAGCAACCCGTTCAAAGACAAGACCGTCAAACCACGTACCCCGTTGCCAAGCATCCGCGTGGACTGGGACGAAGCCAGCTGCGGCCAGTTGGTGTACCTGTACAACGAAATCAGCGAAAACTTCGCCGGTCACCCGGAAGAGTTCTTTGCCACGCTGGCACGCCCGGACAAGACCGAAGCCGAGCAGATCACCCTGGCCACCATTGATATCGGTGGCGGTACCACCGACCTGGTCATCACCGACTACCGCCTGGATCGCGGTGCCAACGGCGGCAATGGTGCCAACGTGCACATCGTCCCTGAGCAACGCTTCCGCGACGGTTTCAAAGTGGCCGGTGACGACATCCTGCTGGATGTGATCCGCGAATTCATTCTGCCGTCGTTCAAGCGCGCGCTGCAGGACGCCGGTGTGTATGCCCCGGATGCGCTGATGTCGCGCCTGTGCGGTAACGGCGAAGCCAGTGCGCAAGAGCGCGTATTGCGCCAGCAGCTGAACCTGCAGGTGTTCGTACCGCTGGGCCTGGCGGTGCTCAAGGCTTATGAGCAATACGACCCGGAAACGCCGCAGGAGGTGGTTGAGCAGAGCTGGCGCGAGCTGCTGGGCGATGCCTCGG
This sequence comes from Pseudomonas sp. NUPR-001, assembly GCF_052147955.1. Lineage (NCBI taxonomy): Bacteria > Pseudomonadati > Pseudomonadota > Gammaproteobacteria > Pseudomonadales > Pseudomonadaceae > Pseudomonas > Pseudomonas sp. NUPR-001. The sequence continues at coordinate 177,036 of NZ_CP197353.1, read as the reverse complement.
TCAACGACAGTGTGCTGGAGTTCGTCAACGCTGCGGTGCGCCGTGACGTCGGACGCGATGGCACCCTGGACCTGCTGAGCACGCCGCTGACGCTGGACCTGGAGCAAGTTCACCTGGCGTTTGTCGGTGGCCAGATCAACATCACCAAAGTGCTCAGCGAACTGTGCGAAGTGATCTCGCATTATTCCTGTGACGCTCTGCTGCTGACCGGGCGTCCGTCGCGCCTGCCAGGCATTCAGGCGTTCATCCGCCAGCGCCTGCCATTGCCGCCAGGACGCATTCTGCCGCTGCAAAACTACCGCACCGGTGGCTGGTACCCGTTCCACAAGAACGGCCTGATCGACGACCCGAAAAGTACCGCCTCGGTCGGTGCGATGATCTGCCTGCTGTGCGCCAAGCACAGCGTGCCGAACTTCTACTTCCGCACCGCAATGCTCAAGCCGTACTCGATCATCAAGCACTTCGGTCAGATCGATAACGCCGGGACCATCAAGCATGGTGACGTGCTGTACCACAACCTGACCTCCGACAAGGGCCGCATCCAGCTGCCAATCGTGGGTGAAGGCGAAGAGCGTGGTACGCCGTGGCTGGAAATGCGTGGCGACATGCACCTCGGCTACCGCCAACTGGCCGCCGAGCGCTGGTCGGCCTCGCCGCTCTACACCCTGCGTTTCACCCCGCAAGGGCAGCGTAACTTCTCGCAGTCGATCGGCAAGGGCGGTGAAGCGCCGGTGCTGCGCATTCGACTGGCCGTCGATGAGCCATCGGACATTCTGCTCGAGCAGGGGCTGATCAGCGACAAGCTGATTATCTCGGATCTGAAATCGAACATTCAGGATGCCGACTTCGACTTCGAACGGGATCTTGAGCTCTCACTCAACACCATGCCGACCGGCAACCTGAGTGACAGTGACTATTGGCTCGACAGCGGGAACGTCAAAGGAAAATGAGCAATCTAACGCCAAAGCAGCAACAACTGGTGGGCGCTTGGAGCGCCGTTCACAAAGGCGCCGACCAGGCCCTGCAGTGGATCGAACAGGTCCGTGGCAACGCGGCCAGTGTCGAGGCCGAAGCCGATGGTCTGAACCTGCGCCTGCACCGCGCCCGCAACCGTGCCCGCGATCTGCAGCGCGCTGCTGCGACGCCGATGGTAATTGGCTTCTTCGGCCTGTCGCAGGCCGGTAAGTCGTACCTGATTTCCGCCCTGGCGGCCGACACCAGTGGCCGTCTGGAAACCGATTTCGGCGGCAAGACCCTCGACTTCATCGAGCACGTCAACCCGACCGGTCTGGGCAAAGAAGCCACCGGCCTGGTTACTCGCTTCAGCCGCTGGGCGCAACCAAGCCCGGACGCCAACTTCCCGGTAGAGCTGAAGCTGTTCAGCGAAATCGAAGTGGCGAAGATCCTGTCCAACGCCTGGTTTGAAGACTTCGACCAGGAGAAGCTCGACTATTCGTTCACCGACGAGCGCATCCAGGCGGTACTCGCCGCGTTCGAAGGCCGCGAAGTCGAGAACCTGCAGCCCGGCGTCAGCGCCGATGACGTCGTTGCCCTGTGGGACTACCTCAAAGGCAACTACGAGAAGTCGGTGCGCAAGCTCTCCGAAGTGTACTGGCCGCGGGTGATGAAACTGGCCCCGCGCCTGAACTACCGCCAGCGCGCCAAGCTGTTCTCGATTCTCTGGGGCGAGCAGGACGGCCTGACCGAGGTGTACGAGCAGTTGGTCGGTGGCCTGCAGAAAATGGGCTACCCGGACACCGTCTTCGCACCGTTGAGCGTTCTGGTCAAAGACGAAAACGGCGTTTACACCCAAGCCAACAGCATCATGAACGTCGACATCCTCGGACGTCTGGGCACTGGCCGTGATTTGCCGGTCAACGTGCTGCCGGTTCGCGAAGGCAAGGCACAGGCCAGCACCGGCCTGACCGTTGCCCAGCTGGCCGCGCTGACCGCCGAGATGACCTTCCGCCTGAGCAACACGCCGAAAGACCCTGTGGTGGAAGAAGTCGATTTGCTCGACTTCCCCGGCTACCGCACCCGGCAGAAGCTGCTGCGCATCGAAGACGCCGCCGACCCGAACGCGGTTGAAGAGATCAACCCGGTCTCGACCCTGATTCTGCGGGGCAAGGTCGCTTACCTGTTCGAACGCTACACCGACGCGCAGCAAATGAACGCCCTGGTGCTGTGCACCAGCTCGTTCAAGCAGAGCGAAGTGGTCAGCGTCGGGCCGGTGCTGACCCGCTGGATTCACAAAACCCAGGGCGCCACCCCGCAAGAGCGCGGTCAGCGCACCCCGGGCCTGATCTGGGCATTGACCATGCTCGACGGTTTCATCAGCAACACCCTCGGCCTGAGCGAAGGGCAACTGCCTGAGGGCTGCGAGAACATGATGAAGCTGACCATGATCGAGCGCTTCGGTGCCATGGAGTGGATGAAGAACTGGTCGAACGACCCGTTCAACAACACCTACCTGGTGCGCAAGCCGCGCCTGGACACCGCGTTCATCGAACGCGATGGCAGCAGCGGCGAAGAAAACGAATTCACCGACCGCCATGTGCAGCGTTTGGGCCAGCTCAAGCAGTGCTTTGCTGCCAGCCCTTCGGTGCAGCGCCACGTGAAAGACCCGCAAGATGCCTGGCAAGCCATGCTGGAGCTCAATGACGGCGGTATCACTCGCTTCAGCAGCAGCTTCAAGGGTGTCGCCAACATCGACTTCAAGCTGACCCGTATCGAAGAACAGCTGCACCAGTGCCGCGCCGATCTGCTGGAGCATGGCCTGCATGTGTGGCGTGAAGAAGATTTCGAACAACTGCTGAACAAGAAACGTCAGAAAACCCAGTACCTGCTCGACAACCTGGGCGCCGACCCGGATGTCATCGCCAACCTGATCCATGAGCTGCAATTGCCGGTGGAAGAGCTGCGCGACCTGTACCTGAGTGGCGTGTACCACATCGACGGGCTGGACGCTGAAGCCGAGGCCGAGCCTGAGCAGAACGTGCGGGCACCGGCCAACCAGGCGCCAGCGCTGAACTTCGGCAACCTGTTCGCCAGTTCTGCAGCGGAGCCTGCCCCGGCGGTGAAAAAACCGCTGGCACAGCGCCTGACCCCAGAACAGCGCTTCGCCCGCGCTGCGCTCAAAGCCTGGATCAAGCACATGCGCGACCTGGGCACACGCACCCTGCTGCTCAACAGCCTGCGCCTGAACAAAGACATCGTTGATGCCCTCACCGAAGAGTTGATCAGCGCCGTGCGCAACAAGGCCTTCATGGCCGACCTGGATCAGGCGGTCACCCGCCGGGTGCAAGGTGGCCTGCATCGCGATCAGACCGTGCAGCGCCAGGTGCTGTCGGTGCAGTTGCTAATGCGCGACTTCCTTTCCTGGTTCGGCCTGCTGGCCAAGCCGGAGGCCGAGCGCCCGCACAGCCTGCTGGGCGACCGTGCACCGGTATTCAGCTTCTATCGTTCGGTGCCGTCGGGCGAACTGCCGCAGCTGCCAGAGCAGCCGTCGCACCAGGAACAGCGTTATCAGGTGGATTGGTTATCGGGCCTGGCCTGGCTGACCCAGGAAAACGCCAAGAGCGGCGCCGACCCGGAAATTACTACCGAGCAGCGCCGCCAGTTGGCGGTCCTGCTGAACACATTCGAAGCGAGTTGAGTGCATGGGTATCAGAGTTGATGTACTGCCATTGATCGATAACACCCCGGGTCAGGGGTGGTTGCGGATTACTGGCTGGACGGGCGCCAGCGCGGGGCTTGAGTATTCGGTACAAAGCAGCCAGACCCGTGACTTTCTGCACCCCGGCAAGCAGTGGACCAACGTCGCCCACGGTTTCCCGCTGATCGGCCTGGCGCCGGCAGAGGGTGCCGATGCGCTGCAGGTGCTGGTCGGTCCTGATCTGATCGACCCGCTGCTGGCCGCCAGTGGCACTGCCAACTTCCGCATCACCCTGAACAACCCGGGGCTGGGCCAGAGTGAAGCGACCATGGTGCGTCTGGACAAGCACCTGCTCGCCTCGATTGCCTCCACCGGTGCGAAAAAGCCTGAGCCTGCGCCAGCACCGGTTGCACCGCCGGTGCAGATTCCTGAGCCAGTGGTCGTTGCTGAACCACCCGCTCCCGTGGTTGAAGCACCGGTCGTTGCTGAGCCCGCGCCAGAGCCGATTCCCGAACCACCGCTGACCCCACCACCGGCAGCGCCCGCGAAGAAAAACCGCTGGCTGCTGCCGTTGCTGCTGTTGCTCGTGCTGCTGGCGATTGCTGGCGGTGCCTGGTGGTTTATGCAACAACCTAAACCTGCAGTGGTCGATGAGCCGCTACCCGCGCCTGCACCCACCACCGAGCCGGTCGCCGATGCAGCAGCGCCTTGCACACTGGAAAGCATGAAGAGCCAGCCAGAACTGGCATTCGTGCAAGGTTGCATCCAGAAAGCGCCGGGCAGTGCTGCCCTGCTGGAAGTGATCAACCTGGCCAAGGCCAATAACCAGTGTGCGGTTGCTCAGCGTCTGTACGCCAACCGTGCGCAGAGCGGCGACATTCAGATCGCCACCGCTTACGCCCACGAGTACGACCCTAAGTACCACCAGCCAAGCGAATGCTTCAAAACGCCTGACAACGCGACTGCAGCGTACTGGTACGAGACCATTTTGGGTTTCGACGAAAACAACGCCGATGCCAAACAGCGCTTTGAGGAACTCAAGCCATGAGCCTGCAACTGCGCGGCGTAGCCGCTGCCCTGTTGGCCATGAGCCTGAGCCCGTTGCTGCAAGCGGCCGACCAGCCGCTGCTGCAGGCTGGCAAGAAAACCCTGTTCCAGCGTGTACTGACCACTCCAAGCTGCAAACTCGGCACCGCCGCCGGTGATGCGGCCGGTACTGCCCAACCCGCGTTCAGCCGCTTCTATGTGTACGAGCGCAGCACGGTGGGTGCCCAGGAATGGCTGCGCGTTGGCCCGGACACGCAAGGCAAGAGCATCGGCTGGTTACCCGGCGACTGCACCGTTGAATGGAAGATGCAGCTGACCCTGGCCTTCACCAACCCGGCCAACCGCGACCGCCTGATGTTCTTCAAGGAGCGCAGCCAGCTCGAAGGCATCCTTGACGCGCCGGATCCGGTCAGCCAGGTGGCGCCACTGCGGGCCAAACTCAAGCAAGGCAGCGAAGCCCCTGGCGTTCTGGCCCAGGAGCCGGAGTTCTTCGTCGATATGCAGAAGAACTTCTACCTACTGCCCGTGCTGAGCGGCGAAGAAGTGATGACGGAAGAGGGTTTCCGTACCCGTATTCTCAACGTCGCCTCGGTGAGCAAAGCGGATGCTGCCAATGCCGCTGCGGCGTCTGCGAGCACCCCTGCTGCAGCCAAGACGCAGATGAAGGCGTTCAGTGCCGCGGTGGTGTTCGTCATCGACTCGACCATCTCCATGGACCCATACATCGACCGTACCCGCGAAGCGATCAAGCGCGTGTACGAGCAGATCGAGAAGGAAAACCTCGGTCAGCAGGTCAAGTTCGGTCTGGTTGCCTACCGTTCCAGCACCAAGGCCGTGCCTGGGCTGGAGTACGTCAGCAAGATGTACGCCGACCCCAACACGGTCAAAGACGGTGCCGACTTCATGGCCAAGGTCGCTGACCTCAAACAGGCCAAAGTCTCCAGCAGCACCTTCGATGAAGACGCCTATGCCGGTGTCATGCACGCGGTGGACAAGGTGGACTGGAGCCAATTTGGCGCCCGGTACGTGGTGCTGATCACCGACGCCGGTGCCATCGACGGCACCGACAAGCTGTCGGGCACCGGCCTTGGCGCCGAGCAGGTCAAGATCGAGGCCAGCAACCCTGGCGTCGCGCTCTACACCCTGCACCTGAAAACCCCGAAAGGCGCGAAGAACCACAGCCACGCCGAAGCTCAGTACCGGGCCCTGTCGAACTACCCCGGCACCAATACCTCGCTGTACTACCCGGTCAATGCCGGTGACGTCGAAGCCTTCGGCCGCAAGGTCGATGGCCTGGCTGCGGCCATCACCCAACAGGTGAAATCCGCGTACCTGGGTGAAGATGCAATCGGCAGCGCCACCAACGCCAAGGTCGATCCGGCCGAGAAGAAGATGCTGGAAGACGCCGCGCTGATCGGCCACGCCATGCAACTGGCTTATCTCGGCAAAACCACTGGCACCCAGGCACCACCGGTGTTCCAGGCGTGGATCAGCGACCGTGACCTGATCAAGCAGAACCTGCCGACTACCGATGTGCGGGTGTTGCTGACCAAGGCCCAGCTCAGTGACCTGAGCGATGTGCTCAAGCAGATTGTCGATGCGGCCAACGAAGGCATGATTTCGCCAAGCGAGATGTTCACCCGCCTGCGTTCGGTCGCCGCCACCATGGGTGCTGACCCGAACCAGCTCAAGCAAGGTTCGACCACCCGTGTTGCCGACCTCGGCGTGCTGGGTGAGTACCTGGAAGACCTGCCGTACCAGAGCGAGGTGCTCAACCTCGATGAAGAAACCTGGAAAGGCCTGGACGGCCTGGCGCAGGAGAAATTCATCCGCAACCTGAGCACCAAGCTGCGCCACTACCAGCGCTACAACGCTGATGTGGACCGCTGGGTAGCACTGGCGCCAGGCAGCGACAGCCGTGACAACGTGTATCCCGTTCCGCTTGAGATGATGCCCTAAGCCCCATGCTGGATATCAAAGGACTGCTGGTGGTGCGCGGGCAAGGCCCGCAAGCCCACCAGGTACGGCTGGACTCGCTGCAGCTGCGCCAAGGAGAGATCTGCGCGATCACCGGCGAAAGCGGCTGCGGCAAAAGCACCCTGCTCGAAGCCATCGGCCTGTTGCTGGCGCCGCAGGCGCTGGAGCGCTACCAACTGGGGCCAGAGGCGCTGGACGTAGCGCGGTTGCTGGCCGCTGAGCGTGAGGCAGAATTGGCTGCTGTGCGTTCGCAGCAGTTGGGTTTCGTGCTGCAGAACGGTGGTCTGCTGCCGTATCTCACGGTGCGCGAGAACATCAACTTGCCACGCCGCATGCTCGGCCTTTCCGGCCGCAGTGACGCAGTAGGCACAGCCATCGATGTGTTGCGCCTTGCCCCGCTGCTCGACAAGTTGCCCCAGGCGCTGTCGATTGGTGAGCGTCAGCGCGTGGCCTGCGTTCGGGCGATTGCCCATGAGCCACGCCTGCTGCTCGCCGATGAACCCACCGCAGCCCTCGACCCGCTCAACGCCCGGCGTTTGTTCGAGCTGTTGCTCAATCTGGTCAGCGAGCTGGGCCTCAGCGCTTTGGTGGTATCGCACGACTGGGCGCTGATCGACAGTTTCGGCTTGCCACGCCTGGGCGCGGTCAACGGTGAAGGAGAGACGCGCTTTGAAGCCCTGGCATAAGCGTCTCGGATTACTCCTGCAGCTGTCGCTGGCCGACCTCTGGCACGACCGCAAGGTCACCCTGTGCATGGCCGCGTCGCTGGTGGCGGTGATTGCCCCGCTGCTGCTGTTGTTCGGTCTCAAGCATGGCGTGGTCAGCCAGTTGCAGAACGAACTGTTGAGCGACCCGCGCAACCTTGAAATCAAAATGCTCAGCAGCGGTCACTATGACCGCCAATGGATTGAAGCCCTACGCCAACAACCGCAAGTAGGTTTCGCCATCGGCCAGACCCGCTCGCTGAACACCCAGGCGGACCTGCTCGGCGAGCGTGGCCGCTTCGCTGACAACGTCGAAGTGATTCCAACCCAGGCCAACGACCCGTTGCTCAACTCGCCCCTGAGTGCCCTGCAGGGTGATCAGGTGATTCTCAGCGCGCGCGCCGCCGAGCGCCTGAGCGCCAAAGCCAGCGACAGCGTGCGTCTGCGCGTGGCCCGGCGTATGGACGGCGTGAATGAGCGCGGGGAACGGACTCTGCAAGTGCAGGCAGTGCTGGAGCCTGCGCGCTTCGCCCGCCCGGCGGCGTTTGTCAGCCCCGAGCTGCTGCTTGAACTTGAGTATTACCGCGATGGCTATCAGGTCGCGGCGCTGGGCGGTGTGACGGGCAAAACCCTGGACGGGGTGAACGTCGGCTATGCCCGCGCCCGCCTCTATGCCCGCGATATCGACAGCGTCGAGCCGTTGGAACGCTGGCTCAACGAACAACGCATCGAGACCAGCAGCCGCCTGGCCGAGATCGACAGCGTCAAGGCCATCAACCACGTGTTGGGGCTGATCTTCAGCGTGATTGCCGGTGCCGCACTGATCGGCTGCATCGCCTCGCTGGTGGGTGCCTTCCTCGCCAACATCGACCGTAAACGCCGCAACCTGGCGGTGCTGCGCCTGCTGGGCTTTGGCAGTGCGGCAGTGGCGGGCTACGTGGTGCTGCAGGCATTGCTGCTGAGTGCGGTGGGTTACCTCGGTGGGCTGGGCAGTTACTTCGTCGGCAGCCTGCTGTTCGATTACTTGCTCGGCAGCAGTCAGGCCACCGGCACCTTTGTTTGTCACATCACTGTCTGGCATGGCCTGGTGGCCTTGTTCCTGGCCTTCCTGGTCGCTGCCCTGGTCGCCCTGATCGGTGCCCTGCGTGCGATTCGAATTCAACCTGCGGAGAGTTTGCGTGAGCTTTAAAGCCTGCTGCCGTCTGATGTTTGTACCTCTGAGTTTCGGCTACCTGCTTAACGCTTCAGCCGCTGCCTGGGAAGAAAAGCACTACAACCCGATGCCAGAGGCCGATGACGTGGTGCTGCCAATGCCGTGCGAAGGCTCGATGGTGTTTCGCAAGGTGTTGATCCCGCTGGCCGGGCCGCTGGACGACTTCCCGATCAACATCGGCCAGGACAGCGCCGAGTGGGGCTATGTCGAACAGACCCGCCCCGCCTTCATCTCCGGCAGCTTCACCAGCGCCAAGGGTGACAAGTCGCGTTACTACCTGATGGCCAAGTACGAGATGACCCAGCTGCAGTACCAGGCCCTGACCAGCGAAACCTGCCCGACGCCGTCGAACAAACTGCGCTTGCCGGTGGTGTCGGTCAGTTGGCTGGATGCCCTGCAGGCCGCCGACAAATACAACCGCTGGCTGCGCGCCAACGCTGCGGCCAAGCTACCGAGCGAAGACGGCGCCCAGGGCTTCCTGCGCCTGCCTACCGAAACCGAGTGGGAGTTTGCTGCCCGTGGTGGTCTGCAGGTCAGCACGGCTGAATTCCGTGACGGCCGTTACCCCATGCCTGAAGGCCTGAACAGCTATGAATGGTACGCGGGCGCGCAGTCGGCCAACGGCAAGTTGCAGCTCAGCGGCCTGCTCAAGCCTAACCCGCTGGGCCTGCACGACATGCTCGGCAACGCCAGCGAGATGATGTTCGAACCCTTCCGCCTGAACAAACTCGACCGTCAGCACGGTCAGGCCGGTGGCTATGTGGTGCGCGGCGGCAACTACCTGACCGCCGAAGGCCAGTTGCGCACAGCGCTTCGCCAGGAAGAGCCGTACTACAACGGCGAGGGCCCGGTGACGAAAAAAACCAACGGTGTGCGCCTGGCGCTGGTGTCGCCGACCCTGACTTCGCGTGAGCGCGTCAGCAGCATCGAGAAGAGCTGGAGCAAGCTGGGCAACGATCAGCCGTCGGCCAACCCGAAAGACAAAGGCACCGTCAAAGCCCTTGAAGACCTGGCCTCCAGCGTTGAAGACCAAGGCCTGAAAGACCAGCTCAAAAGCGTGGAAAACCAACTGCGCGCGAGCAACCAGCAACAGCAGGAAGCCCGTGACCAGGCGATCCGCGCCAGCCTCAACCTCGGTGCGTTCCTGTGCACCAAGATGCTCGATGACGGCCAGTACCTGGACTTCCTGCAGAAAAACTATGCCGCCAACTGCAAGGCCGGTGAGGAAGACCCGACCTGCGGCATGCGCAAAACCAAACTGGACGAGCAAGACGACCGCCTGCACAAGCTCAGCCGTTACTACGCCAGCTCGCTGGTGGACTCGGCCTCGCTCTATGGCCAGCCGCTGCTCGAAGCGCAGATCCCGGTGCTCGAAGGGGTGCTGACGGCGAACAAGAACCTTGCCGAATTGACGCCTTACCTGCGCACCCACTGGAGCAACCAGGCAGCGTTCCTCAAGACCCAGAAGATCGACATCAACGCCTGGCTCAAGAGCTGCAAGGCCGTAACTCATAATTAACCGCGAACAAGGAAAGCTAACGTGAACAGCAAAAAACCAGGTATTGCCCGGGTGTGGATCGGTTTGATGATGGCGGCCAGCCTGGTGCTCAGCGGTTGCGCCAGCACCGGCAGTTCGCTGCTCGGCGACAACAGCCCAGGCACCGCTGACCCGCGCCTGACCTCGGGTAACGACGCCAAGTTCTTCAGCACCTCGGGTTATCAGGCGTGCGCGGTTGCCGCTGCCGGTGGCGTGCTGGCCTGCACCCTGTCCAACTCGAGCAACAAGGCGGTCTGCGCCGTTGCTGCCGGCCTGGCCGCCTGTGGCGTGGCAATGGGCGCCAACTACTACCTGGATGATCGTCGCGCCAAATACGCCGACACCACTCAGCGCCTCAATGTGATGAGCGCGGACGTGCAGAAAGAAACCGCCAAAGTCGCCGAGCGCACCACCACCCTGCAGCGCGTGATCAACGACGACAAGCAGCAGATCGCCGACATTCAGCGCGACATCAAAGCCAAGACCGTCGACAAGGCCAAGGCTAAGGAAAACATCGCCAGCATCGACAAGAACCTCGACCTGATGCGCAAAGACGTGACCAACATGCAAAAGCGCATCACCGAGTTCCAAGGCGTCGCCAAGCTTGAGCGTGAAAGCGGTTCCAGCCCGGCTGAAGTGGCGAAGGTCGAGGCCGAGATTTCCAAAATGAACACCAAGGTCGCGTCGCTGCAGCAAGAGGTCGATGGCCTCTACAACCAGCGTTCGGCAATCACTCTGGGCTGAGGATAAGTCATGTTGCTACGAATCGGCCTTGGCGCCTTGCTGCTCAGCACCCTGGCGGGCTGCGCCACCACTGCCTCGCAATGCAGCGCCTCGGACAGCAGCGCCAGCCTGATCAGCAAGCTCAACTGTGATTACGGTGGCGGCTACGCCGAGGGCGTGCGCAACAGCGAGCAAGAGCTGATCGCCGCCCGTGAGCAGAACCGCCAGTTCAACCAGGTGTTCGACGAGCTCAGCGCGCTGCAAGCCTCGACCCGTCAGGACCTGGCCACCCAGCAGCGCCAGCAGGCGAGCCTGGAGAAGTCGCTCAACGGTTTGTTGAGCACCCTCAAGGCCCGCCACGGCAATAAAAGCGATGTGCAACAGCAGATCGCCGGGTTGGAAAAACAGCTCAAGGCCAGCCAGAGCGCACCGGCAAAAAATGCCAGCAGCGCCCAGCTTGAAGCCCGTAAACAAGAGCTTAAAGCCCTCCAGCAGCAGGTCAGCCGCCTGCAGTTGAGCTTGGGTTACGAGTAAGCCCCTTCGGCAGCTTCGGCTGCCGATCTTTTTCAGGATTCCATCATGCAGCGGGTTACCCGTGATGCCGGGCCAGACCATTCGGGCCTGGCCGATCTCGTCCAGACAATCGCGATCATCACCAAGCACTTCCCTCCCAGCGTCGCCCAGCTGTATGCCGTTCCGCGCAGCGGCAAGGATGGCGTGCGTGAGTGGTGGACCGAGCTTGAAGGCCAGCCACGGTTGTACCGCGAGCTCAACGCTGACCAGCAAGCGGGTTTGCTGAACGTCTACGAGCAGCGTCAGGACGCCATTCGGCAACTGGCCGCCGAGCTGGAGCAGCGTGGCTTGTCGGGCGAGGCGTTGAATTTGCGGCGCCTGATTGGCCCGGCCAACCTGGATAACCTCTACAGCGTCAACGGCCAGCCGCTGCTGGTGCGTTGGGGCGAGCCGGTCGTGGCGCCTGCACCACCGCCTGCGCCGCCTCCGCCCGTTGCCCCGGTGCGCCGCCGCTGGATCTGGCTACCGTGGTTCCTGCTGCCGCTACTGGCCTTGCTGGCCCTGTTGGCTGCCTTGTGGTTCGGCTGGCCGTACCTGGCGCGCTGGTTCGAAGGCGAGCCGGCGCCGACCAAGCCGTTTGCCTGCATCAAGAGCCCTACCGTACAGCCGCCAGAACTGTCGGTGGTGCTCGATACCTCAGGTTCCATGCAGCTCAACGTCGCAGCGACGCTGGACGATGAGCAGTGGTTCTTCGAAAACCAGGACAACCCGGCACCTGACCTTGTGCGCCTGAAACGGATCATGCAGGGCCCGATTCGTATGGATGTGGCCAAGCAGTCGCTGACGCAAATGGTCAATGACCTGCACCCGGCCATCGACATGCGCATCGTCACCTTCGACGGCTGCCGCACGCCGGTGGACCACGGCGTATTCAACCTGGCCCAGCGCCCGGCCTTGATCCAGGGTATCCAGGGCCTGGTCGCCAACGATGGCACCGCGCTCAGCGCCAGCCTGGACATGGCTGCCCGCGCCATGGATGGCCGCAACCGCGACGGCGTGATCGTGATGTTCGTCGACGGCGCGGATGGCTGCGGCCAGAACGTCTGCGAAGTGGCGCAACGCATCGCCCAAGAGCAACCGCGACTGAAGGTCAACCTGATCAACATCAGCAACAACAGCCTGGCTGACTGCATCGCCACCAGTACCGGTGGGCAGGTCTACTCGGCCAACGATGCTGCACAGCTGGCCGTGGCCCTTGAGGCGGCGAGCCAGGACGTGTCCAGCAAAGCCAACTGCGACTAAGGGCCGGGCAAATGCAACGAGTACTACGCGACACACAGGCGAACCAGCAAGCGGCCTCGGTGCTGGAGCAGACGGTGGCGCTGATTCGCCAGCACTTTCCGCTGAGCATTGCCCAGCTGTATGCCATTCCGCGCCAAGGCCGTGATGGTGTGCTGGAGTGGTGGTCAACGCTGGAAGGTCAGCCGCACCTGTATGCCAGCCTCGAGCGGGAACAGCAGGCGCAACTGCTGCAGCGTTATGAAGAGCGCCAGGCCGCCGTTCAGCAGCTTGCTCAGGAGCTGGAGCGACGTGGCCAGCCAGCGGCAGCGCAGGCGCTGAACCAGCTGATTGGCAGCCCTGACCTGAACAACCTGTACAGCATCAACGGTGAGCCACTGGTGGTGCGTTGGGGTCAGCCAGCGCCTGTGCAGGCGCCACCTCCCGTCGCAGCGCCAGCCGCTCCAAAACCGGCCCCGCCGCCACCTCCTCCACGCCCGGTGCGCCAACGTCGGCCGCTGGTGCTGTGGCCGTGGCTGCTGGGCTTGTTGTTGCTCGCGTTGCTATACGGTTTGTACCAGCTATGGCCGACGCTGCGTCAGCTCTGGCAAGCCGCTGGGCCACAGGCCTGCACCCCTGGCGGGGCATTCAAGGCCTCGGAATTTACCGTGGTGCTCGACACCTCGGGCTCCATGGATGAGCGGATTCGGGTCAAGCGTGAAGACGAGCAGTGGTACATCACGCTGCTGCGCAGGGTGCCGCTGGTGGAGGAGTTCCTGCCGTACGACGCCGCGCAGCGGATTTCGCGCATGGATGTGGCCAAGACCTCGCTGAGCTCAGTCATTCAGAACCTGGACAACGATATCGACATGCGCCTGGTCACCTTCGAGGGTTGCCGGGCACCGCTGGACCATGGCGTATTCAACCCCGGCCAACGCAACGTCCTGATCGACAAGATCAACAAGTTGCAGCCTTCCGGCGGTACGGCGCTGGGCGACAGCCTTGACGCCGCCGCCAGCCAGATGAACGGCCGCGACCGTGATGGTGTAATCGTGATGTTCGTCGATGGCAGCGACAGCTGTGGGCGCAGTGTGTGTGCTGTGTCCAAGCAGATTGCCGAGCAACAGCCACGACTGCGGATCAACATCGTCAACATCAGCAAAAGCACCGGCTCCAATTGCGCGGCTGAAAACACCGGTGGCCGGGTTTACACCGCCAACGATGCCGCCGCCGTCGCCGCCGCCCTCAAAGAGGCCAGCCAAGAGGTGTCCAGCGCCTCCGACTGCAACTAACTCCCCCCGGTGGGAGCGGGCTTGCCCCGCGATGCGGTGAAACTGACACACCGCTATCGCGGGGCAAGCCCGCTCCTACCCGCGGTGGTTGATGACGTTTTTCAATGGGCTCGATGCCGCTTTCGCTCTTGCTCTGTGGCCGTCTGTACACGATTCTTTAGCTATCTGCCGTCATCAACTCCCAGCATTGCAGAGGCCTCTATGAAAACCGTGGCACAGCTCCTGAAAACCAAAGCCCAGCAGCACCAGCAGGTTCATACCATTGGCCCCGGGCAAATGGTCCTCGATGCCCTCAAGTTGATGGCCGAGAAAAACGTCGGCGCCTTGCCTGTGGTCGAGGGTGGCCAAGTGGTGGGGATCGTCAGTGAGCGCGACTACGCGCGCAAGATGGTGCTCAAGGGCCGCTCGTCAGTGGGTACTCCGGTCAGCGCGATCATGAGCGCACCGGTAATCACCGTGGACCCGCACCAGAACATCGAGTACTGCATGAACATGATGACCAACAGCCATTTGCGCCACCTGCCGGTGGTGGAGAACGGCGAGCTGTTGGGCCTGCTGTCGATTGGCGACCTGGTCAAAGAAGCCATCGCCGAGCAAGCCAATATGATTCAGCAGCTGGAACAGTACATTCGCGGCGATTGATTCGCCGCGTAGCGGCTCAGCGGTATTCGCCCTCCAGCTCATCGAGCTGGTGGTCGAAGCTGCGCAGGCGTGCCGACCAGGTGTACACCAGCACTTCCAGGTCGCGGTTCAGTACCGCGCCGCCTCGTCCGCCTCGTCCGCCGCTTTGCTGCGAATCGCACAGGTCCAGTTGATAGCGCTCACGGGCCATGGCGGTGGCGACGGTGGAGAGTTCGCGGGCGTTGTCCAGCCAGTGTCGGCGTAGGTCGTGGGTTTCTTTGTCCAGCTCCCGGCACTCGCGTTTCAGGGCTTCCAGGCTTTGCTCCAGCGGCGTGCCTTCCAACTCGCCCATAACTTCCTGAAAGGTTCGCCCCGGCTGCCAGTAGCTGCCCCAGAAGTAGCGGTCGAAAACGGTTTCAACGCGCCGCAAGGCGACTTTGGTGTTCCAGATCGCCACCAGCGTTCGGCCCTGAGCCAGCTGGCGCTTGCTGACCCGTAATTGCTGCCAGGCAATCCAGGCCAGTGCAGTCAATGCCAGTGCCCCGATCACTCCGCTGGCTGCGTAGAGAAATACCAGGGCCTGGTCCAGTTGATAGCTCTGTTTGACGCCGTAGAAATAACCGACGGTCAGCAGGCCCAAAGCACTCACGGAACACCAGAAACCGACGGCATAGGGATCTTTCATTGCGCTATCCCCCTGTTGTTTTTTTCTGAGCATAGCAACGCCGCACGCCGGTATCAGTGCCACTCAGCGTTTATTTCGCAGGGCCTCATTGAGCTGATCGAACATCACTGCCCAGTCCGAATCTTCCTCGATACTATCCTTGAGAAAGGTCCGTTGCGACTCGTTCCAGAACGGTGCGTCGACCAGTTTGATCTCGCCTTTGAGCGGCGAATGGCTGGTGATGAACTGGTCGATGCCAACCGGGTCGTCGGGCAAGCCAAGCTGTTTGAACAATTCTGAAAACTTGTGATTGGGTGCTTCCATAGGTCACTCCTTAGCGCCAGACCAGCCGTCCACGACGCCAGCCTGGCAGTGGGTTGATCATCAGCAAACCTCACGCACTTCGGCGTTAGGCACCAGTTTCAGGTATTGCGCCATGTTCATGTGGATCAGGTGGTCGTGATCGCCGGCTTCGACATAGACATCGCCTTGGCGGGTCAGGGTTGGGTCAACCAGCATCTTGATCGAGTAGGCATCGCCCATGGCCGGAATGGCGCCGCGTTCACAGTCGCCAAACAAGTGGGGCAAGTTGCTTTCCGAGGTCATGTGCCACTGTCCGGTGGCCTGCACTTTGCTCATGTCCAGGTGACGATTGGCCGGTAGCACGGCCATCAGGTAGTTGCCATGACGGTCGTCGAGCATGACTGACTTGGCCACCCGCTCGGCCGGAACCCCTGCCATGCGCGCCGACTCAAGGCTGGTGGATGAGTGCGCGTGAGGAACGATGTCGTAGTCGCAGCCGGCCTTGTCCAGGCACTGCTGCAGGGTTTTTGCCATACGCATGATGCACCTCCAGAGAGAGCTCCCCCACTGTTGAAGTTTAGGCCGTGCGCCTGCAGGCAGCAGACTAAACTTAGTAGACACGCACAATCCGGGTGAATTCAGGTGATCGCTCGTTGGTGTCGGCACCTGCTCTTCCTGCTCTTGCTCGGCGCGTTGCCTGGCAGCCAGGCAGCGCCCGCTCATTCGGTATTGGTGCTCAGTATTAACGACGCCATCGGTCCGGCCAGTGCCGATTATCTGATACGTGGCCTGCAACAAGCCAAAACCGACCAGGCGCAACTGGTGGTGATTCGCCTGGATACACCGGGCGGGCTCGATAGCTCGATGCGCGAGATCATCAAGGCGATCCTTGCCAGCCCTGTGCCCGTCGCCAGCTTCGTTGCGCCCAGCGGTGCGCGGGCGGCGAGCGCCGGTACCTACATTCTCTATGCCAGCCACGTGGCCGCGATGGCCCCCGGCACCAACCTGGGTGCTGCCACCCCGGTGCAGATCGGCGGCTTGCCCGGTACGCCGAAAGACCCGGGCGCACCACCGGCAGCACCGACCGGCGACAAGCAACCGGCACCCACCGAGCAAGACACCTTGACCCGCAAACAGGTCAACGACGCTGCCGCTTACATTCGCAGCCTGGCGCAACTGCGCGGGCGCAATGCCGAATGGGCCGAGCAGGCTGTGCGTGACGCTGTCAGCCTGCCCGCCAGCGAAGCGCTGCGCCTGAAAGTCATCGACCGCGTCGCCAACGACCTGCCGGATCTACTTCGCCAACTGGACGGCAAAACCCTCGAAGCCGCCGGGCAATCGCGCCCCCTGAACACCGCCAACGCGGCCGTGATCGAGCGCCAGCCCGACTGGCGCACACGCTTGCTGGCGGTGATCACCAACCCCAGTGTGGCGCTGATTCTGATCATGATCGGTGTCTACGGCCTGATGTTCGAGTTCATGAGCCCCGGCTCCGGCGTAGGCGGGGTGATCGGTGGCATCTGCCTGTTGCTGGCGCTGTACGCCTTGCAACTGCTGCCGGTGAGCTATGCCGGCGCCGGGCTGATCCTGCTTGGGGTGGCGTTCATGATCGCCGAAGCCTTCATGCCCAGCTTTGGCGTGGTCGGCTTCGGCGGCATCGTCGCCTTTGTGGTGGGTGCGGTGATTCTGATGGACACCGATGTGCCGGGCTTCGGCATCCCGCTACCGCTGATCCTGTTTCTGGCGCTGTTCTCGGCCCTGCTGCTCGGTGGTGTGGTGGGCATGGCGGTGAAAGCACGCCGACGAGCGCTGGTCAGCGGTGACGCTGGGCTGGTCGGCAGCCTGGCCACGGTCATGGCGGTGAACGACAGCGATCCATACATCGGCTCTGTGCAAGCACAGGGTGAACAGTGGCAGGCGCAATGCCAGACGCCGCTACAGGTGGGGCAACACGTCCGGGTGATCTCACGCAAGGGCGTACTACTGGACGTCAGTGCTGCAGCCGAGGCTGCGGTGCAAGGAGACTGAAGATGTTTTTCGAACTGGGCATTGGTGCACTACTGGCTTTTGCTGCGGTGTTGCTGCTGTCGGCGTTTCGCATCCTGCGCGAGTATCAGCGCGGCGTGGTGTTCCAGCTTGGGCGCTTCTGGCGGGTCAAGGGGCCGGGTTTGGTGCTGCTGATTCCCGGCGTACAGCAAATGGTCAAGGTGGACCTGCGGACCGTGGTGCTGGATGTGCCGCCGCAGGATGTCATCACCCGCGACAACGTCTCGGTCAAAGTGAACGCGGTGCTGTACTTTCGCGTGCTCGATCCGCAGAAAGCGATCATCCAGGTCGAGGACTTTCTCATGGCCACCAGCCAGCTGGCACAAACCACCTTACGCGCCGTGCTTGGTAAACACGAGCTGGATGAACTGCTGGCCGAGCGTGAGCGCCTGAACCTGGATATCCGCCAGGTTCTCGACGCGCAGACCGACGCCTGGGGCATCAAGGTGGCCAACGTCGAGATCAAGCATGTTGACCTCAATGAATCGATGATCCGCGCTATTGCCCGTCAGGCTGAAGCCGAACGTGAACGGCGGGCCAAGGTGATTCATGCCGAAGGTGAACTGCAGGCGTCGGAAAAGCTGATGCAGGCGGCGGAAATGCTCGGGCGCCAGCCGGGGGCCATGCAACTGCGCTACATGCAGACGTTGGGCACGATTGCTGGGGACAAATCGTCGACCATCGTCTTCCCAGTGCCGATCGATTTGCTCAAGGGCATGATGGACAAATGACAACCTCGGTGGGAACAACTGTCTGCACTACCTGTGGGAGCGGGCTTGCCCCGCGATGCGATGTGACTGACAGATCGCTATCGCGGGGCAAGCCCGCTCCTACCGGAGGGGGTTACCAGCCGCCGCCCAGGGCCAGGAAGAGTCTGATCTGGCCCATCGCCACTTGGGTGTTGGCCATGGCCAGTTGCGCGCGCATGTCGGTGTAGGTCCGTGTCGCCTGCAGATCAGCCAGGAAGGACTCACGCCCAGCCTGGTAGAAGCGATGGGTCTGGTCTGCCGCCTGTTGCGCGGAGCGCTCGGCGTCGGCCAGGGCATCACGCCGCTGCAGCAGTGCACTGTACTGCGCCAGGCTGGTCTGGGTTTCGCGAATGGCGTTGAGCACCACCCCGTCAAAATGCGCCAACGCCGCCTGGGTCGAGGCCTCGGCCTCGCGGATGCGCGCCCGTGAGCCGTTGGTCGGGACAGTCCAGGTCAGCAATGGGCCAAAGCCCCAGCGATTGGTGGCGGGTTCGCCAAGGTTTTCGAGGATGCCGATGGTACCTACCTGCGCACCGATGCTGATGTCCGGGTACAACTGCCCGGTCGCCACGCCGATGGTCGCGGTAGAGGCGGCCAGCTGGCGTTCGGCCTGACGGATGTCAGGGCGGCGCTTGAGCAGCGCAGCGCCATCACCCACGGGCAATACCTGGGCGATGTGCGGCAATTCCGCACACTCGGCAGTCCCCGCGGGCAACTGCGCCACCGGTTTGGCCAGCAGCATCGACAGGGTGTACAGGCCAGCCTCGCGGGCCGCCTGGTAACGAGGCAACTCGGCACGCAGTGATTTGAACTGGGTCTGCGAGCGGGTTACCTGAGTTTCATCACCACGCCCGGCGTCACGCAGGCGCTGGGTGAGGTTGACGCTCTGTTCCTGCAGGTCCAGCGACTCGCGGGCGATGTGGTATTCCTCGTTGGCCGCACACACCTGGGTGTAGGCCTGCACGACATCGGCCACCAAGGTAATGCGCGCGGTGTCGGCAGCGGCCTGGGTTGCATCGGCGTTGGCCTGGGCAGCCTCTACGCCACGCTTGAGGGTGCCCCACAGGTCAAACTGATAAGAAGCGCTGATGATCGCTTCACCGATGTTCGCCACCGGGACTTTTTCCGGCAGCAGGAAGGCTTCGCCGGATTCCTGCAAGCGCTGTGCGCCCAGCTTTACCCCACCGTTGAGTCCGCCCTGGGCTTCAGCCTGTTCGACCTGCGCCCGGGCACGGGCGATGTTGGCGGCGGCAACACGCAGTTCGCTGTTGGCCGCCAGCGCCTGACTGACCAGGCTGTTTAACCGCTGGTCGTGATACAGATGCCACCAGTTCGCGGGCACTGGCGCAGACACCACGCTATTGGCGTCCTGGCGCAACTCACCTTGCAGGTCAGCACGCTGGACGGCCGCCTCTTTCGGCACTTTGTAGTCCGGCCCAACCATCTGGCAGGCCGACAGCAGCACGCTCAGGCCGAGCAACGACAGTCGTTTCATTGCTCGTTACCGTCGATGATCGACACCGTCGCGGTGCGTCCGGCGATCATGCGAAAGTCTGCCGGCACTTCGTCGAAGGCGATCCGCACTGGAATCCGCTGCGCCAAGCGCACCCAACTGAAGGCCGGGTTAACGTTGGGCAGCAGGTTGGCGCCGCTGGTGCGGTCGCGGTCTTCAATACCGGCGGCAAAGCTTTGCACGTGTCCGCGCAGGCGAGCGCTGTCACCCATGACGCGGATATCCACAGCCTGACCGATGTGGATACCCCCCAGTTTGGTTTCTTCAAAATAGCCGTCGACGTGGTACGAGGCGCTATCGACCACTGCCAGCACCGGCTTGCCTGCGCTGACGAATTCATGGGCACGCGGGGCGCGGTCGTTGAGGTAGCCATCCACCGGGCTACGCACCACCGAGCGGTCGAGGTTGAGCTGAGCAGCGTCCACCGCCACTTGCGCCTCGGCCAGCGCCGACTGTGCCCGCGCCTCTCGCGACTGGCTTTCTTCGAGTTGCTCCTGCGCCACCAGGTTACCCAGGCCACGGTTACGGCGCGCCTCACGCTGGGCCTGAGCCAGGGTTTCCTTGCGTTCCGCCAAGGTCGCCTGGGCATGGCGCAGAGCCAGGCGGAAGCGGTCTTGATCGATGGTAAACAGCACGTCGCCGCGCTTGACCACTTGGTTGTCGCGCACTTCAACCTGCTGGATCAGGCCAGACACGTCTGGCGCGATCTGGATCACGTCGGCGCGGATATGCCCGTCGCGGGTCCAGGGGGCAAACATGTAGTACATGACCATCTGCCAGACCAGAACGGTCGCCAGTGTCACTACCAGCAGGGTCAGGACCACGCGGCCCAGGGTCAATAAAGGTTTTTTCATGGCAGCATCAGGTTTCGGCAAAAGTGGTCAACCGTGCCGAGCAGCACGGCGTAAAGCGCAACGTTGAACAACGCCCGGTGCCAGACCAGGCGGTAGAAATGCACGCGGATGAGCACCGCGTGCACCCCGAGAAACAACAGGTAGGTGGCAACCATCATTACCAATAGCGTGGGCAGGAACACCCCGCTGATATCCAGTTCACCGATCACAGGGGCGCTCCATCGATACCATAAGGCAATTGCGGTTGGTCATCAGAGGGCTCCAGCACCACCTCGACGCCAGGCAACAACGCCAGGCGCAAGCCGCTCAAGGCGTGCAACAGGTGCACCCGGGCTTCGGCGCTGTCTGCCAGGTCATTGAGGTTCAGCGCGCGGCGTGCGCGCTCCATGTTCTGCAGCAGTGCTTCGGGCGCGTGCAGACGACGGCGGGCATCGAGGCAGGCCTGGAAATGCGCACCCACCTCCGCGACCACGCGTTCCAGCATTTGCCGTGGTTGTGCGCCCACCCGTGGCGCATAGGCCAGCACGTCGAGCAGGCTCAGGCCGACGCGCAGATCGCGCAGGGCGCTGCCGGTGTCCTGGCCGGTCTGGGTCAGGCGTGGCAGGTGTTGCATCAGGCGGTCGAGCATTTGCACACCGAGGCGGCGATGTTCGGCCAGGGTCGCGGGGCGGGTCATGCCGACGATGTCGTGCCAACTGAAACGCGTCAGGCGCTTGGCCGCCAGCTCCACGCCGAACGGGCGCATCACCAGGGTCCAGATAAAGGCGAACAGCAAGCCCACCGGCCCTGCCAGGTTGGAGTTGACGAAGGTCAGGAAGTTAGCGTCGTAGGCACCCTGGATACTGATGAACGACGCCGTGTTGACGATGGTCAGCAAGGTACCCAGGTAGAACTGCGGCTGTACCGTCAGGGTGCCCACGCAGATGAACGGGACGGCGAACGCCAACACCAGCATCGGGAAGTCGTGCAGGTTGGGCAGCACCAGAAACAGGTAGAGGCTGGCGAACACCACCGAGGCGGCGGTCCAGAAGAAAAACCGGTAGATCTGCGGTGCCGGGTCGTCCATCGCGGCGAAGAAGCTGCACGCTACCGCCGCGAGAATCACTGCGCTGCCACCGTCGTTCCAGCCGGAGAGAATCCACAGGCTGGTGGCGGCGATGATTGCGGTGACGGTGGAGAACACCGAGTACAGCATCAGCCCTCGGTCGAAGAAGGGCGTCAGCCGACCCAGGCGCCAATGCCGGTACACCGCACGCCAAGGGGACTGATCTTCGTTGCGGATGGCGTGCAGCAGGCTGCAGCAGTCTTGCCACAGGTCGACCCATTCCGCCAGGCGGTACAGGGCGTTGGACAGCAGCAATGACGGACGCTGATCCAGCGACGCGGCACTGGGCTGCATGTGCTCAATTTCCGCGCGCAACGCCGACCAGCGGCTCGGCGCGGCATCGCTGGCGGTGGCTTTGAGCCACTCGCGCGCTTGCTCCAACAACGGCTGCAGTTGCCTGGCCTGCTCCGGCGCGCGGGCCTCCAGGGCGAGCAAAGCATCATCCAGGCCATCGACGACAGGCAGCAGGTGAATCATCCGACCGCGCAACTCACGGGTGTTTTTCACCGTTTGCGGACGGGCACCTTCGTGAGGCAACTGACCGATCATCAACTCCAGGGAATTGAAGGTCGCCACCATCGAGGCCCGTGCGCTGCCGACTGTTTCCGGTGATGCGGCACGAGCGAGAAAGGTATCGCTGTAGCGGATCGCTTCGTTGAACCAGTTGCCACTGGCACTCACCAGTACCGGTGTCAGTCGGCGGGGCCAGAAAATCGCCCCGACAACCGCAGCACAGACGATCCCCAGACAGATTTCCTGCGCCCGGGACGAGGCGATATCGAACACCCGCAGCGGGTCATCGACAACCGGCAAGGCGATCATCGGCAAGGTATAGCCCGCCAGCATCAGGGCATAGCTGTTGGCCGTGCGCAGGTGCAGGGAAAGGAACAGCAAGGTGCCGGTCCACAAGGCGATAGCCACGGTCAGCAGCACCGGAGTCTGCACCAGCAAGGGCACCATGAACACCGCACCAGCAGCGCCCAGCAACGTGCCCAATGCGCGGTACAGGGCCTTGGAACTGGTGGGGCCGACAAAGGGGCTGGAAACGATGTAGACGGTGGCCATGGCCCAGTAAGGCCGCGGCAGTTGCATGAGCAAGGCGATGTACAGGGCGATCATCGATGCCGCGAAGGTGCGCACGCCATAGAACCAGTCACGCGCGGGCGGCACGGTGCTGAAAAAACCCTTCACGACGGCACTCCTGCCATGCGTTGTTCCGCCTGTTCAAAAGCCCGCAGCACCCGCTGGGTGGCCAATAGATCGGCCTCGTCAATGTCCTTGAGCACCTCACGGCGCAAGCGCGTCAGTTCGCTTTCAATGGCCTCGGCCACAACCCTCCCCCTGCTGGTCAGACTCAGGGCTTTGGCCCGGCGATCTACCGGGTCTTCGCTGCGGCAGACAAATCCGGCTTTGCACAGTTGATCGAGCAGGCGCACCAGTGACGGGCTCTCAAGGCCTGCGGCCCGGGCAACGGCCACCTGGTGAACACCATCACCCAGGCGCATGATCATCAGCAGCGGCATGGCGCACGCCTCGGAAATACCGTAGTCGGCCAAGGTCGTCTGGCACATGCGCCGCCAATGCCGACTGGCCACCACCATACCGCTGCTGATGTTCTGTTGCAGTGCGTCACGAGTCATGAAGGGAGGGTCATCGCTATATTCATAGTTTGCTAACTATCAATGTTCTGCGAACAACGCCTCCGCCGTCAAGCGTGGCTGACGACTGCCCTCTCAGGGCTGGAGTTGATCGTCGAGCTTCATGGTCAGCGCCAACGAACTGCCCATCGCAATGGCCTGGTCACGCCAGTATAGGTAGCGCAGGTTGTTGTGTGACACGCTGAAGTGCACTGCCAGCTCTTCAGCCGCCTGCATCACCCCCGCGACGGCCGCCAGCTCCAGCCAATAGATGCCGGCCTTCTGATCGACGGCCACGGTTTGCCCATGCAGCAGCCGATAACCGACTTCGAAGCGGCAACGCGCCTCGCCACGCTGCGCACCTCGCAAGAACCAGCTGTAAGCCATGTGCAGATCGACCTGCCACTGCTGCGCGTCGCTGTCGCAGATTTCTTCCTCGTAGAGATCACCCAGGGCCGCGGCTGCCTGCTCCATGCCACGCTCGAAGGCGTGTTGGTAATACTCGGCCGCGCTGGCATAGGCAACCTCCACACCCTTGCCGAAATAGTACTGCTGCCCCAGGTTGAACCAGGCCGCGGCACTGCCCTGCAGCGCGGCCATGCGCAGCAAGTGACCGGCCAGCGGCGGGTCGGCGCGCCAGTATTTGCCATTGAGCCAGATCCAGCCCAGGTCGTTGAGCGCCGCCACACTGCCATCCAGTGCCAGGCCACGCAGCTCGCTGTACAGCGCTTGCAGATCGCTGGCTTCTTCCAGGCGGCTGATCAGGATGAAGCTTTCGCCCAAAGCCGCCCGCTGACTGGGCATACCTACCCCGGCGTACAACCGCTCCAACTGCCCGGAGCGACCCGGCATCGGAATGATTCGCTCAGGCAGCAGACGCTCGAGCAGTGGGTAGATGTTGCTGGCAGCTGACATGTTCATCCTCATTGAACAACCCATCCAGACTGATGGCGGGTGTGATGAGGCGTGATTCTGCTCACTGCGACGACAAAACCTGTCGCGAACAATCCGTTTGAGGCAAATCAACGGCTTCATCCTTGAATTGAAAGATAAATGGCCAATTGCCATATCTCTCCGCTGGGACCATGCTACAACCGCAAGCCTAGACAAGGACGTTATCTTTTGCCCTCTGCCACTACCCGTGCCACCCTCAGCCGCCAATGGGAGCTGCTGCGCCAATTGCCCAGCCGTTCGCCCGGTATTACCAGCGCCGAGCTGGTCGCCCGTTTGCAAGGCGCCGGCTTTACCATCAGCAAACGCAGCATCGAACGCGACTTGAACGAGCTGTCGCTGATTTTCCCGTTGGAACGCAACGACAAGAGCATTCCCTACGGCTGGCATTGGGCGGCCAACGCCTGCGTTGAATTGCGCGGGATCAGTGTCAATGAGGCGCTGAGCCTGGCATTGGTTGAAGAAGCGGTGCGACCGCTATTGCCCAGCAGCATGCTCAAAGTGCTGGATGCGCGCTTTAATCATGCGCGGCAGAAGCTCGAACACCTGTCCAGCGCCAACAAGGCGGCGCGCTGGCTGGACAAGGTTGCGAGTGTGCGGGCGGACCTGAATATGCAGGCCCCGGAAGTTCCGGACACTATTCTGGAAACCCTGCAAGAAGCCTTGCTTGAAGAATACCAACTGCACTGCCAGTACTATTCGGCGCACAACGACCGGGTTAGCCAGTTGACCCTCAATCCGTTGGCGCTGATTCAGCGTGGGCAGATCAGTTACCTGATTGCCACCGCGGCCCCTTACAGCGACATTCGTCAGTTCGCCGTGCATCGCTTCCGCCAGCTGCGCGTACTCGACACCGCCACCGAAGGCCTGCGCGACTTTGATCTGCAGGCCTACCTGCGTAGCGATGCGCTGCAGTTCGGTGACACCGACAAGATCGAATTGCACGCCTGGATCAGCGATAACCTGGCGCGTTTGGTGCGGGAAACGCCGCTGTCGGCGGACATGCAACTGACGCAACTGGAGCACGGCCATTGTTTGCAGGCGACGGTGAGTAACAGCTGGCAGTTGCGCTGGTGGCTGTTGAGTCAGGGCGACAGTTTGATCGTTGAACAGCCTCTGGCCCTGCGCCAGCAGATTGCCGAAACGTTGAGCAATGCAGCGGCGCAGTACCAGACCGCTTAAAACACCCGGTAGGAGCGGGCTTGCCCCGCGATTGCGATCCGTCAGTCACGTCGCATCGCGGGGCAAGCCCGCTCCTACAGAAAGCCCGCTCTTAGCGTTCGCGGAGGGCTTCGGCGCGGGCGCGGATGATCGGTTTGAGCAGGTAGCTCAACACGCTTTTCTTGCCAGTGATGATGTCCACCGAAGCGACCATGCCCGGGATGATCAACAACGGTTTGTCGTCAGTACCCAGGTGGCTGCGCTCGGTGCGCAGTTTGATCACGTAGAAGGTGTTCTTTTCTTCATCGGTGATGGTGTCGGCACCAATCTGCTCAAGCTTGGCTTTCAGGCCACCATAGATGGTGAAGTCATAGGCGGTGAACTTGACCATGGCTTCCTGGCCAGGATGCAGGAAGGCAATGTCTTGCGGCCGCACACGCGCTTCAACCAGCAGGGTGTCGTCCAACGGTACGATTTCAACCAGGTCACTGCCCGGCTGGATCACACCACCCACGGTGTTGACCAACAGCTGCTTGACGATACCGCGAACCGGCGAGGTCACCAGGGTCCGGTTGACCCGGTCATCCAGGGCTTTGCCAGTGGCTTGAGCCTTGCTCAGGTCGGTACGTGCTTCGTTAAGCTGGGTGAGCGCATCGCTACGGAATTTGCCGCGAGTCTCGTCAATCTTGCGCTCTACTTCCTTGATCGCCGATTCGGCGCGCGGGATGGCCAATGACGTGGCGTCCAGCTGGCCGCGGTTCTCCACTTCGGCACGCTTGAGGCGCAGCACTTCAACCTGGGAAATCGCGCCCTGGGCTACCAGCGGCTCAGACATGCTGATTTCCTGGCGCAACAGCTGCAGGCTGTTGCGGTACTGGGCCTGCTTGGAACTGAACTCGCGCAATTCTTGCTGACGTTGTACCAACTGCTCCTGCAAGCCGCCGATTTCGTCCTGCAATTGCTGACGACGGCTCTGGTACAGCGCCTCTTCGTTGGCTGCCTGGCTTGGTGCGGCCTTGCGAATCTCTTCGTCGATTTTCAGTGGGCGGTCTTCAACCTCAGCACTCAAGCGCTCTACACGCAGCGCCATGGCCAGCCGGTCTGCCTCGGTTTCACCGACGTTGGAGACAAAACGCGTGTCGTCCAGGCGCAGCAAAGGGGCGCCCGCTTCGACGATCTGACCCTCTTTGGCGTAGATCTGCGCAACGATACCGCCTTCCAGGTTCTGGATTTTCTGCAGCTTGGACGAAGGAATTGCCTTGCCTTCACCGCGGGTGACTTCGTCGATGATCGCGAAGTTGGCCCACAGCCCCATGAACAGGAAGAAGGCGATTACCCCCCAGATGGTCATGCGCACGATGCGCGGCGCATCTTCGATCAGCGCCTTGTTGACCTCTGGCAGTGGCTGGCCGCTAAGGGAATCGGTGCCTTTGAAGTATTTGCGCAGGTTCTCTTTGAATTGGCCCATATCGATCTTATGCAACACTGATCTGCCCCTTCTTCAGCGCATCCATAACGGCGGCTTTCGGGCCATCCGCAACAATCTGCCCCCGGTCAACGACGATCAGACGATCGACCAGTGACAACAACGATGCCCGGTGGGTGACCAGGACCACGGTTTTGCTCTCGATAACGGCCTGCAGGCGCTGCTTGAGACGTTCCTCGCCGGTGTTGTCCATGGCGCTGGTGGGTTCATCGAGCAAGAGGATCTGCGGATTGAGCAGCAGTGCCCGGCTCAGGGCGACGTTCTGGCGCTGACCGCCAGAGAGGTTCTGGCCACGCTCACCCACCTGCAGCTCATAGCCTTGCGGGTGCAGGCGCGCGAATTCATGGACGCCCGACAGCTCGGCGGCCTGCAGCACCAGTTCATCTTCGACGTAACGTGCGCCGCTGACCAGGTTGTCACGCAGGGTACCGGCCATCAGCTGAATGTCTTGCGGCACGTAACCGACATTGTGGCGCAGTTCGCTGACGTCGATCTGGCGGATGTCTACGCCGTCGACCAGCAGCGAGCCTTTGTCGGCTTCGTAGAGGCCGACAATAAGCTTGGCCAGCGAGCTCTTACCGGAGCCACTACGGCCAATGATGCCGATCTTTTCACCCGGCCGAATGACCAGGTTGACGCCCTTGAGCGCCTGGTTCTGCTGGTTCGGGTAAGTGAAATCGACACCGCGGAACTCAATCGCACCTTGCAGCACCTGACGGCTCAGCGGGCGCTCTTCGAAGTTGCGCTCCTGCGGCAGCGCCATCATTTGGTCGGTCGACACCATGGTGACCTTGGCCTGCTGGTAGCGGGTGAGCAAACCGGACAGTTGCGCCA
Organism: Pseudomonas sp. NUPR-001; assembly: GCF_052147955.1. Taxonomy (NCBI): domain Bacteria; kingdom Pseudomonadati; phylum Pseudomonadota; class Gammaproteobacteria; order Pseudomonadales; family Pseudomonadaceae; genus Pseudomonas; species Pseudomonas sp. NUPR-001. The sequence goes on along the minus strand of NZ_CP197353.1, from coordinate 149,173 downwards.
TCGGGCCCAGGGCGCGACCACTGAGCATGTAACAGGCAATCAGGCCGCCCATACTGAGGTTGCCGGCAATGATCTGGTAGACACCGGCACAGATCAGCGCCACACCCGCCAGTTGCTGGATCAGCAGGGTGATGTTCATCGCCAGGCCAGACAGCACTTTGACTCGCAGTTCCAGACGGCTAAGGGTGCCGATGGTCTGCTCCCACATGTACTGGCGCTCGCTCTCGGCATTATTGACCTTGACCGCATCAAGGCCGGCCAAGGTCTCGATCAGACTCGACTGGCGCTCGGAGGCCAGGGCCATGGTTTGCTCAAGCGTGGCGGTCAGGGGCTTCTGCAGGGCGTAGCCAATGCCCAGGGCCAGCGGGAAGGCAATGATCGGGATCCACACCAGGTGCCCGCCAATGATGGCGATCACCAGCAAGATCAGCAGGGTGAACGGCAGGTCGATAAGACTCGCCAGGGTCAGCGAGGCCAGGAAATCACGCAGCCCCTGGAACTCGTGAATGTTCTGGGCAAAGCTGCCGACCCGCGCCGGACGGTACTTCATCGCCATGCCGACAATGCGTTCGAACAGCGTGGCCGAGATGATCAGGTCAGTCTTTTTCCCCGCCAGGTCAAGGCACAAACTGCGCAGGCCTTTGAGGATCAAGTCGAAGATATAGGCACCGGCAATACCGATGGCCAGCACCCACAGGGTCGCCGTCGCCTGGTTGGGTACCACCCGGTCGTAGACGTTCATGACGAACAGCGGCGCCGCCAGGGCGATCAGGTTGATCACCAGGCTTGCGGCAATGGCATCGATGTACAGCCAGCGGCTGCGCTTGAGCGTGTCGCGGAACCAGGAGCGGGCGCGGGGAATCAGGTTGCCGTGATTGACGTCGAACTTGTGCTGCGGCTGGGCAAAAAACACCCGGCCGCTGTAGTCCGCCTGCAGCGCCTCGCGGCTGACGTGGACCTCGCCGCCGTCACTCTCGCTGAGCAACAGCCGCGCGGTATCGTCATTTTCCCAACCGAGCAGCACCGTACTGCGACCGTCCTTGAGCAGCAGCATGGCGGGCATGGCAATGCTCGGGATCTGCTCAAGCTTGCGTTGCAACAGACGACCCTGCAGACCAGCACGGGCTGCTGCGCGTGGCAGCAGTTCCGGGCTCAGGCGCTGCTCCGGCAGCGGCAGGCCGGTGGTCAGCATGGCTCGACTGGCGGGCTTCTGGTGCAGCACACACAGTGACAAAAGGCTGTCCAGCAGCGGGTCGTCGTGCTGGCTGCGTGGATCATGGCTGAGTTGGACTCGACTGACTTCTGATTCCACGCGGCTTCTCTTAATGGTGACGGTCGGGGTTCACGGTGAGCCTCAGTTCATGCCAGGCAGGCTCACTTGCGGTTTCAAATCGTTCTGCACAACGGTGGCCATCGGCGCTACAACACCCTGGCTCTTGAGCAGTTGGCCAATGGTCGCCTTGATTCGATACTGAGTAAATACTTGAATGTTCTTCACCTCCGTCAGACGACGCTGGGCGGTGAAGAGTTCGTTTTCACTATCGAGCAAGTCGAGCAAGGTCCGCTCGCCCAGGCTGAACTGCTTCTGGTAAGCGGAACGCACGTTGCTGCTGTAGTCGACATATTGCTGGGCAATAGGCAATTGCGCGTTGGCGTTGTCCATAGCATTCCATGCCAGGCCTAATTCCTCATTGAGCTGGCGCAAGGCATTGTTACGAATGTCCAGCGCCTGATTGGTCAGGTACGACTTGGATTCCAGGTCGGCCTTGTTGCTTCCACCGTTGTACAGGTTAAAGCTCATACGCAGCATAGCCTGCCATTCGTTATTGTGGCCGTTCATGCCATCAATATCGTTATCGGCCGTTCGTCCGAGTTCTGCATCAAAGCGCGGATAGAACGTAGACTTCGCCGCCTCGTATTGCTTTTCCGCTGCCGCAATGTCGGATTCTGCCGAACGCAGGATCGGGCTGCTCTCGACCATCTGCTGACGCGCTTCGTCGAGGTTGGCCGGCAACAGGTCGATGAACGGTGCAGGCGCACTGAGCTCATCAGGCATCTGGCCAACCACGCTCAGGTAGTTGGTTTTGGCGTCTGCCAGGTTGGTTTGCTCGGTGATCAGGTTGTTGCGGGCCTGGGCCAGACGCGCTTCGGCCTGGTCAAGGTCAGCCAGGCGACCAACGCCATTCGAGGTACGCAGTTTGATCTGGTCGTAAATACGTTCGTGGCTGCGCAGGTTGTCTTCGGCCAGGCGCACCATTTCACGTCGGGTAAGGACATCCAGGTAAACCTGGGCTACGGTCAGTGCCGTGCGCTCGGACGAGCCAAGCAAGGCATAGGCACGCGAGTTGACGGTGGCTTGTTGACGCCCTACTTCGCTGGACGTGGCAAAACCGTCGAAGACCATTTGTCGCAGGCGCAGGCTGGATTCACCACGGTTGAGCGTCTCCCAGCGGTTGCCAGTGCTCGGGCTGTCGGTCCCTTCGCGGCCGTAGCCTGCCAGCACGTCAACCTTCGGCAAGTAGCCACCCTTGGCAGCACGCAGCTGGTAGTCCGCAGCGATACGGCTGTTGACCCCGGCCTGGATTTCCGGGTGCACCTCAAGGGCTTTTTGCATGGCCTCTGGCAGAGTTTGTGCTTGAACGAAGCTGGCAGCGAGAGCGAAAGGAAGAGCGGTGAACAATGACGCGCGCATTAGACTTTTTTCCTGGGGACCTCTTGTCCCAAATCACAGCAAAAGGCGTTGCTGCATTCGAAAATGGCAACCAGATAGACGTTATGTCGGAGACTTCCGAATGGGTACTCAAGCGTACGCAGGAAGGGTGGCAGCCGTAAAAATATCAATGTGACATTACGGGGCCGATTGTTTAGGATGGCAACAGTAAGGTCAATAGTTTGGCATAAAGTTAATAGCCAAAAGATATAGTCAAAAGTTTGACAAATTCAGCGTCAAATTAAATTCGAAACATTCCATCTAAACGCGGCAATTCAGCGCCGCCTGGGCATGGAAGCCAATTGAACGGGTAACCCGGAGAGTCCAATGAGCAGTGTTGTTGCCATCGTCAAAAGCATTGTTGGTCAAGTTATCGCCGTATCACCAGAAGGCGTGCGGCGCGTACTTATCGAAGGTGACCGCCTGTTCGTTGGCGAGCAGGTACTGACCGGCCTTGCCGGCGCCGTGAGCCTGGAGCTGGCTGACGGCCGCACCCTGGACCTGGGCCGCGATACCCAATGGAGCGCTGATGCCCCGGACAGCAGCACCGACCTGGCCGCTGCCACCGCTCAAGCGGCGCCTTCGGTTGAAGAGCTGCAGCAGGCAATCGCCGCCGGTGCTGACCCGACGACCGAACTTGAAGCCACCGCAGCAGGCCCTTCGGCCTCCGGCTCTGGCGGTGCCGCCGGTGGTGGCCACAGCTTCGTGATGCTTGATGCCACTGCAGGCTCCGTGGACCCGACCATCGGCTTCCCGACCGGCCCGATCGGTTTTGCCACCGACGATCAGCGTGAAGAACTGGGCGGCCTGGACACCAACGGCAACAACCAGCTGGTGCCACCGACCGCCGATGTCGAAACCGGCCTCACCCTGAAAGCGACGCCGTCGATTACTGAAGCCGGTGGCGTGATTATCTACACCGCCACTGTCGGCCAGCCACCCCTGACCGACCTGACCGTGACCCTGTCCAATGGCCAGGTCATTGTGATCAGCGCCGGGCAAACCACCGGTAGCGTCAGCGTGACCATCCCGCCGAACGATACCGTGTACCTGGATGGCGGCGAAATCTCCACGACCATTACCGGCACTACGGGCGGCGGTGGACTGAGCGTAATCTCGGACAAGACGCCGGCGGTCACCCAGATTACAGACACTATCGACACCACCACTGTGGCTGTCAGCGCTGATCCGGCGAAGGAAGGCGACACTAGCGTCACCTTCAACTTCCAGTTGAGCAACCCGCCGCAGGGCGCTACCACCCTGACCGTTAACGTCGGTGGCAAAGATTACACCGTCAACGTGGATGCCAGCGGTAAAGGCACGCTTTCCGTGCCAAACACCAACGGTGAAGACGTTTACGCCGATGGCAGCACCCTCACCGCGACCGTCACGTCGGTGAATGGCGGCAACTACGAAGCCACCAACCTGACCGGTGCCACGGCGACTGCTGAGGTCAAAGACACCGTTGATACCACCACCGTGGCCGTCAGCGCTGATCCGGCGAAGGAAGGCGATACCAATGTCACCTTCAATTTCCAGCTGAGCAATCCGCCGCAGGGCGCTACGACCCTGACCGTTAACGTCGGTGGCAAGAATTACACCGTCAACGTCGATGCCAGCGGTAAAGGCACGCTTTCCGTGCCAAACACCAACGGTGAAGACGTTTACGCCGATGGCAGCACCCTCACCGCTACCGTGACGTCGGTGAATGGCGGCAACTACGAAGCCACCAACCTGACCGGTGCTACGGCGACGGCTGAGGTCAAAGACACCGTTGATACCACCACCGTGGCCGTCAGCGCTGATCCGGCGAAGGAAGGCGATACCAATGTCACCTTCAATTTCCAACTGAGCAATCCGCCGCAGGGCGCTACGACCCTGACCGTTAACGTCGGTGGCAAGAATTACACCGTCAACGTCGATGCCAGCGGTAAAGGCACGCTTTCCGTGCCAAACACCAACGGTGAAGACGTTTACGCCGATGGCAGCACCCTCACCGCTACCGTGACGTCGGTGAATGGCGGCAACTACGAAGCCACCAACCTGACCGGTGCTACGGCGACGGCTGAGGTCAAAGACACCGTTGATACCACCACCGTGGCCGTCAGCGCTGATCCGGCGAAGGAAGGCGATACCAATGTCACCTTCAATTTCCAACTGAGCAATCCGCCGCAGGGCGCTACGACCCTGACCGTTAACGTCGGTGGCAAGAATTACACCGTCAACGTCGATGCCAGCGGTAAAGGCACGCTTTCCGTGCCAAACACCAACGGTGAAGACGTTTACGCCGATGGCAGCACCCTCACCGCTACCGTGACGTCGGTGAATGGCGGCAACTACGAAGCCACCAACCTGACCGGTGCTACGGCGACGGCTGAGGTCAAAGACACCGTTGATACCACCACCGTGGCCGTCAGCGCTGATCCGGCGAAGGAAGGCGATACCAATGTCACCTTCAATTTCCAACTGAGCAATCCGCCACAGGGCGCTACGACCCTGACCGTTAACGTCGGTGGCAAGAATTACACCGTCAACGTCGATGCCAGCGGTAAAGGCACGCTTTCCGTGCCAAACACCAACGGTGAAGACGTTTACGCCGATGGCAGCACCCTCACCGCTACCGTGACGTCGGTGAATGGCGGCAACTACGAAGCCACCAACCTGACCGGTGCCACGGCGACGGCTGAGGTCAAAGACACCGTTGATACCACCACGGTCGAAGTGAAGGCTAACGCCGCGCAGGAAGGCAGCGACTTTGTCACCTTTACCTTCCAGCTGAGCAACCCGCCACAAGCGGGTAGCACCACCGTGTTGACCGTCAATGTCGGCGGCAAAGACTACTTCGTCACCGTCAACGACAAGGGCTACGGCACCCTCGATGTGCCGAACACCAACCTCGACGACGCGCACCTCGATGCCAGCAAAGTCACCGCCACCGTTACCGAGATCAATGGCGGCAACTACGAAGCCACGGACCTCACTGGCGCGACCGCCACTGCCGATGTCGAAGACACCATCGACACCACAACGGTAGAGGTCAAAGCCAATGCTGCACAGGAAGGCGATACCAACGTCACCTTCACCTTCCAGCTGAGCAATCCGCCGCAAGGCACGACGGTGCTGACCGTCAATGTCGGCGGCAAGGACTACTTCGTCACCGTTGACGACAAGGGCTACGGCAAGCTCGAAGTGCCGAACACCAACATCGAAGATGCTTACCTCGACGGCAGCAAGGTCACTGCGACCGTGACTGAAGTGAACGGTGGCAACTTCGAAGGTACCGACCTCAAAGACGCGTCGGTCACGGTTGATGTCAAAGACACCTTCCAAGACACCACCGTCAAAGTCACTGCAGACGCTGCGAAAGAAGGCGACGCTAACGTCACCTTCCACTTCCAGCTGAGCAACCCACCGCAAGCCGGTAGCACTGCCATCCTGACCGTCAACGTCGGCGGCAAGGACTACTTCGTCACTGTCGACGACAAGGGTTACGGCAAGCTCGACGTGCCGAACACCAACATCGAAGATGCTTACCTCGACGGCAGCAAGGTCACCGCGACCGTGACTGAAGTGAACGGCGGCAACTTCGAAGGGACTGACCTGAAAGACGCGTCGGTCACGGTTGATGTCAAAGACACCTTCCAGGACACCACCGTCAAGGTCACTGCGGACGCGGCGAAAGAAGGCGACGCTAACGTCACCTTCCACTTCCAGCTGAGCAACCCACCGCAGGCCGGTAGCACCGCCATCCTGACCATCAACGTTGGCGGCAAGGATTACTTCGTCACCGTTGATGACAAGGGCTACGGCAAGCTCGAAGTGCCGAACACCAACATCGAAGACGCTTACCTCGACGGCAGCAAGGTCACCGCGACCGTGACTGAAGTGAACGGCGGCAACTTCGAAGGGACTGACCTGAAAGACGCGTCGGTCACGGTTGATGTCAAAGACACCTTCCAGGACACCACCGTCAAAGTCACTGCAGACGCGGCGAAAGAAGGCGACGCCAACGTCACCTTCCACTTCCAGCTGAGCAACCCGCCACAAGGCACAACGGTGCTGACCGTCAATGTCGGCGGTAAAGACTATTTCGTCACCGTTGACGACAAGGGCTACGGCAAGCTCGAAGTGCCGAACACCAACATCGAAGACGCTTACCTCGACGGCAGCAAGGTCACTGCGACCGTGACTGAAGTGAACGGCGGCAACTTCGAAGGTACCGACCTCAAAGATGCCTCCGTCACGGTTGATGTCAAAGACACCTTCCAGGACACCACCGTCAAGGTCACTGCAGATGCTGCGAAAGAAGGCGACGCCAATGTCACCTTCCATTTCCAGCTGAGCAATCCACCGCAAGCCGGTAGCACTGCCATCCTGACCATCAATGTCGGCGGCAAGGACTACTTCGTCACTGTCGACGACAAGGGCTATGGCAAGCTCGAAGTGCCGAACACCAACATCGAAGACGCCTACCTCGACGGCAGCAAGGTCACTGCAACCGTGACTGAAGTGAACGGCGGCAACTTCGAAGGCACTGACCTGAAAGATGCCTCCGTCACCGTTGATGTCAAAGACACCTTCCAGGACACCACCGTCAAGGTCACTGCAGACGCGGCGAAAGAAGGCGACGCCAACGTCACCTTCCACTTCCAGCTGAGCAATCCACCGCAAGCCGGTAGCACCGCCATCCTGACCATCAACGTTGGCGGCAAGGACTACTTCGTCACCGTTGACGACAAGGGCTACGGCAAGCTCGACGTCCCGAATACCAACATCGAAGACGCTTACCTCGACGGCAGCAAGGTCACTGCGACCGTGACTGAAGTGAACGGCGGCAACTTCGAAGGTACCGACCTGAAAGACGCGTCGGTCACGGTTGATGTCAAAGACACCTTCCAGGACACCACCGTCAAGGTCACAGCAGACGCTGCGAAAGAAGGCGACGCCAACGTCACCTTCCACTTCCAGCTGAGCAATCCACCGCAAGCCGGTAGCACCGCCATCCTGACCATCAACGTTGGCGGCAAGGACTACTTCGTCACCGTTGACGACAAGGGCTACGGCAAGCTCGACGTGCCGAACACCAACATCGAAGACGCTTACCTCGACGGCAGCAAAGTCACTGCGACCGTGACTGAAGTGAACGGCGGTAACTTCGAAGGCACTGACCTGAAAGACGCGTCGGTCACGGTTGATGTCAAAGACACCTTCCAGGACACCACCGTCAAGGTCACTGCAGACGCGGCCAAAGAAGGCGACGCTAATGTCACCTTCCACTTCCAGCTGAGCAATCCGCCACAAGGCACGACGGTGCTGACCGTCAATGTCGGCGGTAAAGACTATTTCGTCACTGTCGACGATAAGGGCTACGGCAAGCTCGACGTCCCGAACACCAACATCGAAGATGCTTACCTCGACGGCAGCAAGGTCACTGCGACCGTAACCGAAGTGAACGGCGGCAACTTCGAAGGCACTGACCTGAAAGACGCGTCGGTCACCGTTGATGTCAAAGACACCTTCCAGGACACCACCGTTAAGGTCACTGCGGACGCGGCGAAAGAAGGCGACGCCAACGTCACCTTCCACTTCCAGCTGAGCAACCCGCCGCAAGCCGGTAGCACTGCCATCCTGACCATCAACGTTGGCGGCAAGGATTACTTCGTCACCGTTGACGACAAGGGCTATGGCAAGCTCGAAGTCCCGAACACCAACATCGAAGACGCTTACCTCGACGGCAGCAAGGTCACTGCGACCGTGACCGAAGTGAACGGCGGCAACTTCGAAGGTACCGACCTCAAAGATGCCTCCGTCACGGTTGATGTCAAAGACACCTTCCAGGACACCACCGTCAAAGTCACTGCGGACGCGGCGAAAGAAGGCGACGCTAACGTCACCTTCCACTTCCAGCTGAGCAACCCACCGCAGGCCGGTAGCACCGCCATCCTGACCATCAACGTTGGCGGCAAGGATTACTTCGTCACCGTTGATGACAAGGGCTACGGCAAGCTCGAAGTGCCGAACACCAACATCGAAGACGCTTACCTCGACGGCAGCAAGGTCACTGCGACCGTGACTGAAGTGAACGGTGGCAACTTCGAAGGTACCGACCTCAAAGACGCGTCGGTCACGGTTGATGTCAAAGACACCTTCCAAGACACCACCGTCAAAGTCACTGCAGACGCTGCGAAAGAAGGCGACGCCAACGTCACCTTCCACTTCCAGCTGAGCAACCCACCACAAGGCACGACGGTGCTGACCGTCAATGTCGGCGGCAAGGACTATTTCGTCACTGTCGACGATAAGGGCTACGGCAAGCTCGACGTGCCGAACACCAACATCGAAGACGCTTACCTCGACGGCAGCAAAGTCACTGCGACCGTAACCGAAGTGAACGGCGGCAACTTCGAAGGGACTGACCTGAAAGACGCGTCGGTCACGGTTGATGTCAAAGACACCTTCCAGGACACCACCGTCAAGGTCACTGCGGACGCGGCGAAAGAAGGCGACGCCAACGTCACCTTCCACTTCCAGCTGAGCAACCCGCCACAAGGCACAACGGTGCTGACCGTCAATGTCGGCGGTAAAGACTATTTCGTCACCGTTGACGACAAGGGCTACGGCAAGCTCGAAGTGCCGAACACCAACATCGAAGACGCTTACCTCGACGGCAGCAAGGTCACTGCGACCGTGACTGAAGTGAACGGCGGCAACTTCGAAGGTACCGACCTCAAAGATGCCTCCGTCACGGTTGATGTCAAAGACACCTTCCAGGACACCACCGTCAAGGTCACTGCAGATGCTGCGAAAGAAGGCGACGCCAATGTCACCTTCCATTTCCAGCTGAGCAATCCACCGCAAGCCGGTAGCACTGCCATCCTGACCATCAATGTCGGCGGCAAGGACTACTTCGTCACTGTCGACGACAAGGGCTATGGCAAGCTCGAAGTGCCGAACACCAACATCGAAGACGCCTACCTCGACGGCAGCAAGGTCACTGCAACCGTGACTGAAGTGAACGGCGGCAACTTCGAAGGCACTGACCTGAAAGATGCCTCCGTCACCGTTGATGTCAAAGACACCTTCCAGGACACCACCGTCAAGGTCACTGCAGACGCGGCGAAAGAAGGCGACGCCAACGTCACCTTCCACTTCCAGCTGAGCAATCCACCGCAAGCCGGTAGCACCGCCATCCTGACCATCAACGTTGGCGGCAAGGACTACTTCGTCACCGTTGACGACAAGGGCTACGGCAAGCTCGACGTCCCGAATACCAACATCGAAGACGCTTACCTCGACGGCAGCAAGGTCACTGCGACCGTGACTGAAGTGAACGGCGGCAACTTCGAAGGTACCGACCTGAAAGACGCGTCGGTCACGGTTGATGTCAAAGACACCTTCCAGGACACCACCGTCAAGGTCACAGCAGACGCTGCGAAAGAAGGCGACGCCAACGTCACCTTCCACTTCCAGCTGAGCAATCCACCGCAAGCCGGTAGCACCGCCATCCTGACCATCAACGTTGGCGGCAAGGACTACTTCGTCACCGTTGACGACAAGGGCTACGGCAAGCTCGACGTGCCGAACACCAACATCGAAGACGCTTACCTCGACGGCAGCAAAGTCACTGCGACCGTGACTGAAGTGAACGGCGGTAACTTCGAAGGCACTGACCTGAAAGACGCGTCGGTCACGGTTGATGTCAAAGACACCTTCCAGGACACCACCGTCAAGGTCACTGCAGACGCGGCCAAAGAAGGCGACGCTAATGTCACCTTCCACTTCCAGCTGAGCAATCCGCCACAAGGCACGACGGTGCTGACCGTCAATGTCGGCGGTAAAGACTATTTCGTCACTGTCGACGATAAGGGCTACGGCAAGCTCGACGTCCCGAACACCAACATCGAAGATGCTTACCTCGACGGCAGCAAGGTCACTGCGACCGTAACCGAAGTGAACGGCGGCAACTTCGAAGGCACTGACCTGAAAGACGCGTCGGTCACCGTTGATGTCAAAGACACCTTCCAGGACACCACCGTTAAGGTCACTGCGGACGCGGCGAAAGAAGGCGACGCCAACGTCACCTTCCACTTCCAGCTGAGCAACCCGCCGCAAGCCGGTAGCACTGCCATCCTGACCATCAACGTTGGCGGCAAGGATTACTTCGTCACCGTTGACGACAAGGGCTATGGCAAGCTCGAAGTCCCGAACACCAACATCGAAGACGCTTACCTCGACGGCAGCAAGGTCACTGCGACCGTGACCGAAGTGAACGGCGGCAACTTCGAAGGTACCGACCTCAAAGATGCCTCCGTCACGGTTGATGTCAAAGACACCTTCCAGGACACCACCGTCAAAGTCACTGCGGACGCGGCGAAAGAAGGCGACGCTAACGTCACCTTCCACTTCCAGCTGAGCAACCCACCGCAGGCCGGTAGCACCGCCATCCTGACCATCAACGTTGGCGGCAAGGATTACTTCGTCACCGTTGATGACAAGGGCTACGGCAAGCTCGAAGTGCCGAACACCAACATCGAAGACGCTTACCTCGACGGCAGCAAGGTCACTGCGACCGTGACTGAAGTGAACGGTGGCAACTTCGAAGGTACCGACCTCAAAGACGCGTCGGTCACGGTTGATGTCAAAGACACCTTCCAAGACACCACCGTCAAAGTCACTGCAGACGCTGCGAAAGAAGGCGACGCCAACGTCACCTTCCACTTCCAGCTGAGCAACCCACCACAAGGCACGACGGTGCTGACCGTCAATGTCGGCGGCAAGGACTATTTCGTCACTGTCGACGATAAGGGCTACGGCAAGCTCGACGTGCCGAACACCAACATCGAAGACGCTTACCTCGACGGCAGCAAAGTCACTGCGACCGTAACCGAAGTGAACGGCGGCAACTTCGAAGGGACTGACCTGAAAGACGCGTCGGTCACGGTTGATGTCAAAGACACCTTCCAGGACACCACCGTCAAGGTCACTGCAGATGCTGCGAAAGAAGGCGACGCCAATGTCACCTTCCACTTCCAGCTGAGCAATCCACCGCAAGCCGGTAGCACTGCCATCCTGACCATCAATGTCGGCGGCAAGGACTACTTCGTCACTGTCGACGACAAGGGCTATGGCAAGCTCGAAGTGCCGAACACCAACATCGAAGACGCCTACCTCGACGGCAGCAAGGTCACTGCAACCGTGACTGAAGTGAACGGCGGCAACTTCGAAGGCACTGACCTGAAAGATGCCTCCGTCACCGTTGATGTCAAAGACACCTTCCAGGACACCACCGTCAAGGTCACTGCAGACGCGGCGAAAGAAGGCGACGCTAACGTCACTTTCCACTTCCAGCTGAGCAACCCACCGCAGGCTGGTAGCACTGCCATCCTGACCATCAACGTCGGCGGCAAGGACTACTTCGTCACCGTTGACGACAAGGGTTACGGCAAGCTCGAAGTGCCGAACACCAACATCGAAGACGCTTACCTCGACGGCAGCAAAGTCACTGCGACCGTGACTGAAGTGAACGGCGGCAACTTCGAAGGGACTGACCTCAAAGACGCGTCGGTCACGGTTGATGTCAAAGACACCTTCCAGGACACCACCGTTAAGGTCACTGCAGACGCGGCTAAAGAAGGCGACGCTAACGTCACCTTCCACTTCCAGCTGAGCAACCCGCCGCAAGCCGGTAGCACCGCCATCCTGACCATCAACGTTGGCGGCAAGGATTACTTCGTCACTGTCGACGACAAGGGCTATGGCAAGCTCGACGTCCCGAACACCAACATCGAAGACGCCTACCTCGACGGCAGCAAGGTCACCGCGACCGTAACCGAAGTGAACGGTGGCAACTTCGAAGGTACCGACCTGAAAGATGCCTCCGTCACGGTTGATGTCAAAGACACCTTCCAGGACACCACCGTCAAGGTCACAGCAGACGCTGCGAAAGAAGGCGACGCCAACGTCACCTTCCACTTCCAGCTGAGCAACCCACCACAAGGCACGACGGTGCTGACCGTCAATGTCGGCGGTAAAGACTATTTCGTCACTGTCGACGATAAGGGCTACGGCAAGCTCGACGTCCCGAACACCAACATCGAAGATGCTTACCTCGACGGCAGCAAGGTCACTGCGACCGTGACCGAAGTGAACGGCGGCAACTTCGAAGGTACCGACCTGAAAGATGCCTCCGTCACGGTTGATGTCAAAGACACCTTCCAGGACACCACCGTCAAGGTCACAGCAGACGCTGCGAAAGAAGGCGACGCCAACGTCACCTTCCACTTCCAGCTGAGCAACCCACCACAAGGCACGACGGTGCTGACCGTCAATGTCGGCGGTAAAGACTATTTCGTCACTGTCGACGATAAGGGCTACGGCAAGCTCGACGTCCCGAACACCAACATCGAAGATGCTTACCTCGACGGCAGCAAGGTCACTGCGACCGTGACCGAAGTGAACGGCGGCAACTTCGAAGGGACTGACCTCAAAGACGCGTCGGTCACGGTTGATGTCAAAGACACCTTCCAGGACACCACCGTCAAGGCCACTGCTGACGCGGCGAAAGAAGGCGACGCTAACGTCACCTTCCACTTCCAGCTGAGCAACCCGCCACAAGGCACGACGGTGCTGACCGTCAATGTCGGCGGTAAAGAGTATTTCGTCACCGTTGACGACAAGGGCTACGGCAAACTCGACGTCCCGAACACCAACATCGAAGACGCCTACCTCGACGGCAGCAAGGTCACTGCGACCGTGACCGAAGTGAACGGTGGCAACTTCGAAGGTACCGACCTGAAAGATGCCTCCGTCACGGTTGATGTCAAAGACACCTTCCAGGACACCACCGTCAAGGTCACAGCAGACGCTGCGAAAGAAGGCGACGCTAACGTCACTTTCCACTTCCAGCTGAGCAACCCACCGCAGGCTGGTAGCACTGCCATCCTGACCATCAACGTCGGCGGCAAGGACTACTTCGTCACCGTTGACGACAAGGGTTACGGCAAGCTCGAAGTGCCGAACACCAACATCGAAGACGCTTACCTCGACGGCAGCAAGGTCACCGCGACCGTGACTGAAGTGAACGGCGGCAACTTCGAAGGGACTGACCTCAAAGACGCGTCGGTCACGGTTGATGTCAAAGACACCTTCCAGGACACCACCGTTAAGGTCACTGCAGACGCGGCGAAAGAAGGCGACGCTAACGTCACCTTCCACTTCCAGCTGAGCAATCCACCGCAAGCCGGTAGCACTGCCATCCTGACCATCAACGTTGGCGGCAAGGATTACTTCGTCACCGTTGACGACAAGGGCTATGGCAAGCTCGACGTCCCGAACACCAACATCGAAGACGCTTACCTCGACGGCAGCAAGGTCACCGCGACCGTGACTGAAGTGAACGGCGGCAACTTCGAAGGGACTGACCTCAAAGACGCGTCGGTCACGGTTGATGTCAAAGACACCTTCCAGGACACCACCGTCAAGGTCACTGCAGACGCTGCGAAAGAAGGCGACGCTAACGTCACCTTCCACTTCCAGCTGAGCAATCCGCCACAGACCGGCACCACCGCTACCCTGACCGTCAACGTCGCGGGCAAGGACTACACCGTCACCGTCAACGACAAGGGCTACGGCAAACTCGACGTGCCGAACACCAACGTCGAAGACGTCTACAAAGACGGCAGCACCCTGACCGCCACCGTCACTAAGGTGACCGGCGGCAACTTCGAAGGCACTGACCTTACCGGCGCTACCGCAACCGCCGATATCAAGGACACCACCGACACCACCACGGTCAATATCTCCGGCACCACCTCGGTTGCCGAGGGTGATTCCGCCAATTACACCCTGACGTTGTCCAGCAAGGCGGAAGCCGACGTCACTATTACGCTGACTTACTCCGGCACGGCCAAAGATGGCTCGGACTTCACCGGCGTAACGACCGTGACGATTCCGAAAGGCAGCAGCACTGGGAACTTCAGTGTGCCGATCCTGCGTGATGGTGTCGCCGAGGGCGTTGAATCCTTCACCGTGAAGATCGATTCGGCCACCGGTGGCAATTTCGAAAAACTGGAGGTCGGTAGCAACGGCAGCGTCACCACCACCATCCAGAGCAACGAAGCCCCCGTTGCCGCAGGTGGTGCCGTAACCGGCACTGAAGATAATGACCTGGTGCTGAGCTGGGCCAACTTTGGCATCACCGATGCCGATACCCCGGCCGCCAACCTCGGTCTTACCATCACTCAACTGCCTGCCGATGGTGTGCTGCAGTACAAGGACGGCAACGTCTGGAAAACCCTGACCAGCGCTGATGCTGGCAAGGTCTTCAGCAAAGCCGATATCGATGCCGGTAAGCTGAAATTCGTTCCGGATCGCAACGAGTCGGGTATCAATGCCAACGGCGGCAACGGCGTGGGCAACAAAGAAGCCGACTACGCGCAGATCAAGTTCAAACCTACTGATGGCCAAGGCGTGGGTAATGAATCGACCATCAAGGTCGACATTACTCCGGTTGCCGATGCACCGACTCTGATCATCGGCAGCAACAACGTGAACTCGATCGGCTTGCTCAAGGAAACCTGGAACAGCCTGAGCGGCCTGGGTACCAACGGCAACGGCATCACCGATAACGCGTTGAAGACGGTCTTCGACAACGCCGGTAAACCCAATAGCTCGTCGACGGTCACCAATGCCCAATCCGATAGCAGCGTGACAGCCGGCTCGGGCTCGAAGACTTCTGGCCTGATTTATCTTGAAGCCGGTAAAACCTACACCTTCAGCGGTATGGGTGACGACAGCCTGCTGATTACCATCGGCGGCCAGAAAGTGGCGTCTGCCACCTGGGGCAATGCCAGCGGGACGTTCACGGGTTCATTCACGCCGGGCGCCAGTGGTTACTACACCCTGGACATCTACCACGCGAACCAGAGTGGTCCGGGCAGCTATGACGTCAACCTGTCGGTCAACGGCAGCGCTCCGGTCGACCTGAGCAATAGCAACATCCCGATGTACCCGAGCGTGAACGACCTGAACAACGCTGGCGTGACCGTCGGCGAACTGCACGGCGACAACGGTGAAGGCTACTACCAAGGCTACAAGCTCAATGAAGGTGCCGAGAACGGTACCGTCAAACTGGTGGGCATCTCCAGCAGCCTGACCGACACCGATGGCTCGGAAACCCTCAGCATCAAACTGGGCGGTATTCCGGAAGGCTCGATCCTCAGCGATGGCGCCGGTCACACTGTCACCGTTGGCAAGACTGAAGTGGATGTCACCGGCTGGAACCTCAATGGTCTGAGCCTCAAGCCACCGGCTTACTACCAAGGCAAGTTCGACATCTCTGTCACCGCGACATCGACCGAGAAGGCCAACAACGACAGCGCGTCCACCCCTGGCAAGATCACGGTCACCGTTCACCCGGACAGCTACCTCCCCGGCAACCTGACCGAGGTCAATGACGATAAGTCGCTGGGCAGCGAAAACGACATCGTCGTTGCTGACGTCAACGGTCTGCACGTTACCCCAGGGCAGGACTACAACCTGGCGTTCATTGTCGATACTTCGGGCAGTATGGGCAGCAAAGGCGTAGAAGCTGCGAAGAAATCCCTGGAGTCGGTATTCACTACGCTGGCCAACAGTGTCAAAGGTGCGCAGTCCGGTACGGTGAACATCCTGTTGGTGGACTTCTCCGATCAGGTGAACACCACTATTACGGTCAACCTGGCCGACAAAAACGCGCTCACTGATCTGCAAGCTGCACTGCAGAAGTTCTATGCCGGCGGCAATACCAACTACGAAGACGCGTTCAAAACCACCGCCAACTGGTTCCAGAACCTCAAAATCAGCGGCAGCACCGGTAGCAACCAGACGTTCTTTATCACTGACGGCAAACCTAACCGGTATCAAACCGGCGAGTCCGACCCGGTATTCAAGAACTCCAGCCTCACCCTGGACGGTGTGCTCGGCGCGATGAAGTACAAACTGGGTGATGTTGTCACTGACAAAATGATCGGTGACAACAACCGGATCAGTATCGACAAAAACGGTTACCTCACAGCCGAATACTATTCTGGCAACCGCTGGCGTGACGACGACAAAGCCTCGGGTGAGCTGCATGCTCAAGGCGACGGCACGTATGAGTTGTCGTATCAGGGCGGGTCGTCCTGGTACATCGACAGCAACTCAAAAGACTCGTTCTTGTTGCTGTCGAAGCATTCAAGTGTGGAAGCGATCGGGCTCAATAGCACGATTAACGCCAATGACCTGAAGTACTACGACACCGACGGCAAACCGCAGTCCAACATCGATCCGAGCAAACTGGCCGAAGCCATTCTCAGTCATACCGAAGCCACTAACCCTGGCAACGACACGGTCAACGGCGGTGAAGGCAACGACATTATCTTCGGTGATCTGGTCAGCTTCGACGGAATCGCCGGCAACGGTATCGAAGCGATACAGGCTTATGTTGCCCGTGAGCTGGATATGAAACTGGGCGATGTCGATGGCCGCGTTCTGCACAAGTACATCACCGAACACGTCAGTGATTTTGATGTTTCACGCGCCAACGATGGTGCCGATACGCTGCTCGGCGGCGACGGCAATGACATTATCTTCGGCCAGGGTGGCGATGACCGTCTCGAAGGCGGCAAGGGCAATGACATTCTGCTCGGCGGTAGCGGCAAGGATGTGTTGATCGGTGGCGCCGGCAACGACACGCTGATTGGCGGAGAGGGCATTGACACCCTGCTTGGCGATGAAGGGAACGACATCCTCATGGGCGGCAAAGGCGACGATATTCTTACCGGTGGCAGCGGCGCCGACACCTTCGTGTGGAAAGCCGGCGACACTGGCAAGGATGTGATCAAGGACTTCAAGCCTGGCGAGGGTGACCGTCTGGATCTGAGCGACCTGCTGCAGAGCGAGAAGGGCAGCACGATCGACAACTTCCTGAAGATCACCACGGTCAATGGCGAGTCGACCCTGCAGGTCAGCTCCGAAGGCAAGCTGAACTCCGCCGGTGGCCTGGCCAACGCGGATGTGACGATCAAGCTGGAAGGCGTCAACTGGGCCAACACCACGATCAACTCGCTGGTATCTGGTGCCGACCCGACCATCAAGATCGACCACTCCAACAGCTGATAGCCCTCGACCTCGGTAGCCTGGCATGGCTACCGAGGCCAGCAGGCTTGGCCTGTACCCTGTTCACCCGGCATACTCGCTCGCCAGTCCCACAGCCTGGCGAGCTTGGCCTATGCTGCTGACTGCGGTTACGGACTCAATTTACGAGGGATTCCCATGTTCTATGTGCAACGTGACGCACAGGGCCAGTTGCTTCGGGTAGAAGCCGCCGCCTTTGACGAATACACGGAACAGTTGCCTGCCGACCACGCCGAAATTCAGGACTGGTTTGCTGATGACGTTGTCGAGAACAGCCTCAAGCAGCTCAAGCAGAGTGACCTGGACATGATCCGGGTACTCGAAGACTTGATCGAAGTGCTCACCACCAAAGGTGTGATTAGCATCACCGACCTGCCGGCTGGTGCTCAAGCCAAGCTGCTCAGCCGGTCGAATGCCCGTCAGGTGCTGGGCGGGCTGACCAATCTGATCGATGACAGTGACGAGAACGGCGGCCTGATCTAAGCGCTGCAGGCCCCTCAGGGCCTGCCCACGCCTGTTTTAGCGCCAGGGTGCAGGCTCACCTACCAAACGCCCCTGAACGCCCTGGATGCCCATCTCGCGCAACACTTTAAGCTCCCCTTCGGTTTCGACGCGCTCGGCAATCAGCGGCAGGTCGATGCTGTGAGCGGCGCGCTGAATCGCTTCGATGAACAAGCGCTTGTGCCGCTCCTGATCGATCGCACGGATGTAGCTACCATCAATCTTCAGGTAGGCCAGCCCCAGATGGGCCAGGTTACCGATCATGCTGAAGCGCCCACCGAAGCGCTGCAGGCTCAGGCTGAAACCGAGCGCGCGCAAACGCCGGGTCAACTGTTCGAGTACGGCCTGGTCGGGTAACTGTTCTTCACCAATCTCCAGGGTCAGACGCGGCCCCAGTGCCGGATGCTGGCCAAGCAGCTCATAAACCCGTTGCAACGCGGCCGGATCTGCCAAGGTGGACGCCGACAGGTTCAGGGCCAGGGCCTCGGTGTGGTTTTGCATGTGTTTCAACACTTGCTCAAGCATCAGCACATCGAGGCGCGCCGACCAGCCAAAGCGCTCAAGCCAGGGCAGGAAGCGCCCCGCGGCAATCGCTTGACCCTGGTCATCCAGTACCCGCGAGATTACCTTGTAGTGCAACACCCGCTCCGGTGCATCACTGGCCACCACCGGTTGGAAAAACAGCTGAAAGCGCCCTTGCTTCAGTGCATCGTCGAGCAACTGATGCCAGGCATGGTGAGTATTGCCAGCTTGCGGGGCGGTGCCCTGCTCGAGGCACACCCAACCCGGCTCTACCTGGCTCTCTGCACGCGCCAAGGCTTCATCTGCCAGCTTGAGCAAGGCTTGGGGAGCATCACCGGGGCTATACGGCGCCATGCCGATACAGGCCACTGGCGTGACGTCAGTGGCGCCGGTGTCGGCCAGGCTCTGCAGGGTCACCTCCAGGGCCTGAGCAAGCTGTACCGCCTCTTCATGCACCAAGCCCGGTGCCAGCACGGCAAACTCACCGCCACGGCTGCGGGTGATCAGGTTGTTGGTTTCCGGGTAGTTAGCGCAGGTGCGTTGCAGTTGCTGCCCTACCGCCTGGAGTAGCTGATCAGTGCGTTGGCCACCCAGGCGTTGGTTAAGCCCGGCCAGATCCTTCACTCGCAGCAACAACAGGTAACCCGGCCGGGCTTCCTCGATATTGCTGACCTGGGCATTGAGCTGCATCTCGAAATAACGGCGGTTGGCCAAGCCCGTCAGGCTGTCCTGGTAGGATTCGACGCGCAGCTTTTCACTGCGCTCAGCCTGCTCCTTGAACAGCGCCTTGAGCTTTTCGACCATCTGGTTCATGGCCTGGACCACCCGACGCAGTTCAGGTGTGCTGGGCAGGTCTGGCAGGCTGAGGAATTCGCGACGAGCGATAGCGTGAGACTGCGCCACCATGTAGTCCAGTGGCTTGAGCTGACGGCGCAGCAGCAACGCACCGAGCACCGCACTCAAGGCGCCGCACAGCAGCAGCCAACCGAGACTGCCCAGAGCGCTTTGCCAAAGTTTGCCCAGAGCGAACATAGGATGGCTCACCACCTCAACCCGCGCCGCCTGCTGCCAGCCGCGGCTGACGATAGCATCGCCTCCTGCGGCCTCAAGGCCTATCAGGCGAATGAACCAGGCAGGTACACCATTGGCATCAGCTTCGGCGTGGCGCTCTACCAGCACGGCGTTGGAGCCCAGGTCGATGACCTTGATACTGGAGTAGTAACCACTGTCGAAAATCGAACTGACCATCAACTCGACCATCGCCGGATCATCAATGTTCGGCGTCAGCGACAACGCCAACGCCGTGGCCGCATCCTGTGCGTGGGAGCGCAACTGGTTTACGTACTGGCTGCGTGAGCTTTCCAGGCTAACCATGAAGCTGCCGCTGAACGCGACTACCAGGAACAGGCAGATGGCAAGCAGCAATTGTTTGAACAGTGACATCTGTGCTCCTTTAGTAAACCGGTTCGGCCGGGAAACCTTCGGCCTGCATCTTTTTCAGTAGATCCTGCCAGCGCGACAAACGTTTCGTGTCGCCAACCTTTTTATTACCTCCGGAACCTGTCAGCCACAGGCCTTCACCGTTGAAGGAATAAACCGGCAATAGGTCGGTACGCTCGCTGGCGGGCTTGATTGCGTCCATCAGGCTGTCGAGTACCAACGGCATGGCATTGGGGCTTGAGTAATAGGTCAGGACCATATGCGCACGGTTCTGGCGTAACGCCTTGACGTAGGTGATGCGCAGTTTTTCCGCCGGCACTCCCATGCGCCGCAGGCTGAAGTACTTGGCGATAGCATAGTCTTCGCAGTCGCCCTGCCCCTTGATCAGTGCCTGTATCGGTGTTGCCCAATAATCGACCTCGCGCCACAGGTCGATGTCTTCCACGTAACGTAATTGGTGGTTGAAGAACTGATTCACCCGCTTGAGCTGCTCGGCTTCACTGCCCTGCTTCTGGGTGGTCAGCATGTTTTGCCAGGCATCGATACGACCCTGCCCTGGCCCCAGTGGGCCATACAGGGATTGGGCTCGTCGGCTGATCTGGGAGAAATCCCAATCGGCGTGCAGGCTGCCTAACAGCAGGCAGCCGAACACCACGGCAAGGCCGAGCCGGCGCAAGGTCAACTGAACAGCCCAACGCATCGCCAATACGAAAACCTGCGCAAACCTGTGGAAAAACACCGATGGTGCGGCCTTGCCCATGAAAAAACAATGGCACCTTACAATCACGACAACATCAGCCTGCGATCATCCCGGAAGACCCATGCCCTGTAGTCGGCTCGACTTCCCTTGGAGAAAAACTTCATTCACGATAGCAACTACCCATCACACTCGCAGCCTGCCGACCGGTTCAGGCGCGCGCCTGCGAGTTTGACAAGGGTCCATACGCTAACTAGCGTGATTGGATCCAACATTTAATCCATCCCGACATTAAGGACAGAGTAAAGCGTGACCGAGAAATCCAAATCCTTGAGCGAAATACTGGGCAGCGAGCAAATCCCGCCGCACCTGGCTCGTAGTGTGATTGAAGAGCGGTTGCGCAATGCCATTCTGGAAGGCCGCCTGGCACCCGGTATGGCTCTGCGACAGCAAGAGTTGGCGACGCTGTTCGGCGTCAGCCGTATGCCCGTACGCGAGGCTCTACGCCAGCTTGAAGCGCAGTCATTGCTACAGGTGGTGGCACACAAAGGCGCGGTGGTTGCTCCGCTGATCGGTGAAGATGCGGTAGACACCTATGCCCTGCGAGTGATTCTGGAATCTGAAGCGCTGCGCCAGTCGATCCCTCTGCTGGAAGCCGAAGATATCGCCCTTGCTCGCAGCTATATCAAGCAACTGGAAAACGAAACCCGGCACGCCGAAATCGGCCGGCTGAACCGGTTGTTTCACATGAGCCTGTACAGCAAGGCTTCCAACAAGAAGCTGCTGCACCTGATTGAAATCGAGCTGAACGAAGAAGAGCGCTTCTTACGCTTTCACCTGTCGTCGATGGGCTTGGGGAAACTGACCCAGGATGACCACAACGCCTTGGTAGATGCTGCGAACGATAAGTCAGTTGATGATGCCATCAAGGTGCTTGAACGCCATTTGAATACGGCGGCCAGGACTATCAAGGCTTACCTGAGCGCTTGATAGTAGCCAGAAAAGACAAAACCCCTGTCTGCAAGGCAGACAGGGGTTTTGGAATTTAATCTTGACGATGACCTACTCTCACATGGGGAAACCCCACACTACCATCGGCGATGCATCGTTTCACTGCTGAGTTCGGGATGGGATCAGGTGGTTCCAATGCTCTATGGTCGTCAAGAAATTCTGTGTGCTGGTCCGTCTGTTGTGACGTACCGGCGAATTCTTGATGCTTCTACTATAAAGACAAAACCCCTACCTGCATGCGCAGATAGGGGTTTCGGAATTTAATCTTGACGATGACCTACTCTCACATGGGGAAACCCCACACTACCATCGGCGATGCATCGTTTCACTGCTGAGTTCGGGATGGGATCAGGTGGTTCCAATGCTCTATGGTCGTCAAGAAATTCTGTTGCCAGAAGGTCTTGTTAGACACTCCAGCGAATTGGGTATGTGACTTTGTGGTTTTGCAAACTTTCGGTGACTTTCGTCTTCACCACCACAATCTGCGTTGCAGATTGCTTGGGTGTTATATGGTCAAGCCTCACGGGCAATTAGTATTGGTTAGCTCAACGCCTCACAGCGCTTACACACCCAACCTATCAACGTCGTAGTCTTCGACGGCCCTTCAGGGAACTCAAGGTTCCAGTGAGATCTCATCTTGAGGCAAGTTTCCCGCTTAGATGCTTTCAGCGGTTATCTCTCCCGAACATAGCTACCCGGCAATGCCACTGGCGTGACAACCGGAACACCAGAGGTTCGTCCACTCCGGTCCTCTCGTACTAGGAGCAGCCCCTCTCAAATCTCAAACGTCCACGGCAGATAGGGACCGAACTGTCTCACGACGTTCTAAACCCAGCTCGCGTACCACTTTAAATGGCGAACAGCCATACCCTTGGGACCGGCTTCAGCCCCAGGATGTGATGAGCCGACATCGAGGTGCCAAACACCGCCGTCGATATGAACTCTTGGGCGGTATCAGCCTGTTATCCCCGGAGTACCTTTTATCCGTTGAGCGATGGCCCTTCCATACAGAACCACCGGATCACTAAGACCTACTTTCGTACCTGCTCGACGTGTCTGTCTCGCAGTCAAGCGCGCTTTTGCCTTTATACTCTACGACCGATTTCCGACCGGTCTGAGCGCACCTTCGTACTCCTCCGTTACTCTTTAGGAGGAGACCGCCCCAGTCAAACTACCCACCATACACTGTCCTCGATCCGGATAACGGACCTGAGTTAGAACCTCAAAGTTGCCAGGGTGGTATTTCAAGGATGGCTCCACGCGAACTGGCGTCCACGCTTCAAAGCCTCCCACCTATCCTACACAAGCAAATTCAAAGTCCAGTGCAAAGCTATAGTAAAGGTTCACGGGGTCTTTCCGTCTAGCCGCGGATACACTGCATCTTCACAGCGATTTCAATTTCACTGAGTCTCGGGTGGAGACAGCGCCGCCATCGTTACGCCATTCGTGCAGGTCGGAACTTACCCGACAAGGAATTTCGCTACCTTAGGACCGTTATAGTTACGGCCGCCGTTTACCGGGGCTTCGATCAAGAGCTTCGCGTTAGCTAACCCCATCAATTAACCTTCCGGCACCGGGCAGGCGTCACACCCTATACGTCCACTTTCGTGTTTGCAGAGTGCTGTGTTTTTAATAAACAGTCGCAGCGGCCTGGTATCTTCGACCGGCATGGGCTTACGGAGCAAGTCCTTCACCCTCACCGGCGCACCTTCTCCCGAAGTTACGGTGCCATTTTGCCTAGTTCCTTCACCCGAGTTCTCTCAAGCGCCTTGGTATTCTCTACCCAACCACCTGTGTCGGTTTGGGGTACGGTTCCTAGTTATCTGAAGCTTAGAAGCTTTTCTTGGAAGCATGGCATCAACCACTTCGTCGCCTAAAGGCAACTCGTCATCAGCTCTCGGCCTTAAGATCCCGGATTTACCTAAGATCTCAGCCTACCACCTTAAACTTGGACAACCAACGCCAAGCTGGCCTAGCCTTCTCCGTCCCTCCATCGCAATAACTAGAAGTACAGGAATATTAACCTGTTTTCCATCGACTACGCTTTTCAGCCTCGCCTTAGGGACCGACTAACCCTGCGTCGATTAACGTTGCGCAGGAAACCTTGGTCTTTCGGCGTGGGAGTTTTTCACTCCCATT
>NZ_CP197353.1:0-120000 GCF_052147955.1 Pseudomonas sp. NUPR-001 | reverse complement strand
ACGGCCCGGCCAGTACTCGCGACAAATCAAGCACCCGCAGATGAGATAGCGCGCCCATGGGCTGGCTCCTTATTAGTAGAAGGCCTGGATGCCGGTTTGGGCACGACCAAGGATCAGCGCGTGCACGTCGTGGGTACCTTCATAGGTATTGACCACTTCCAGGTTGACCAGGTGACGGGCTACGCCGAACTCGTCGGAGATACCGTTGCCGCCCAGCATGTCACGCGCCAGACGGGCGATATCCAGGGCTTTACCGCAGGAGTTGCGCTTCATGATCGAGGTGATTTCGACCGCCGCGCTCCCTTCATCTTTCATCCGCCCCAGGCGCAGGCAGCCTTGCAGGGCCAGAGTAATCTCGGTCTGCATGTCAGCCAGTTTCTTCTGGATCAGCTGGTTGGCGGCCAGAGGGCGACCGAACTGCTTACGGTCCAGGGTGTACTGGCGAGCGGTGTGCCAGCAGGCTTCCGCGGCACCCAGGGCGCCCCAGGAGATGCCATAACGCGCAGAGTTCAGGCAGGTGAACGGGCCTTTCAAGCCACGCACGTCCGGGAAGATGTTTTCTTCCGGTACAAAAACGTTGTCCATCACGATTTCACCGGTGATGGAGGCACGCAGGCCCACCTTGCCGTGAATCGCCGGAGCACTCAGGCCTTGCCAGCCTTTTTCAAGCACGAAGCCACGGATATCGCCGGCATCGTCCTTGGCCCACACCACAAACACATCAGCGATCGGGCTGTTGGTGATCCACATTTTGTTGCCGGTCAGGCGATAGCCACCGTCGACTTTCTTCGCCCGGGTGATCATCGAGCCTGGATCGGAGCCATGGTCAGGCTCGGTCAGACCGAAGCAACCAATCCATTCGCCGCTAGCCAGCTTGGGCAGGTACTTCTGTTTTGTGGCTTCAGAGCCGAATTCGTTGATCGGCACCATAACCAGGGAAGACTGCACGCTCATCATCGAACGGTAGCCGGAGTCGATGCGCTCAACTTCACGAGCGATCAAGCCGTAGCACACGTAATTCAGGCCGCTGCCACCGTACTGCTCGGGGATGGTTGCGCCGAGCAGGCCGACTTCGCCCATTTCGCGAAAGATCGCCGGGTCGGTTTGCTCATGGCGGAATGCTTCCAGCACGCGCGGCGCCAACTTGTCCTGGGCGAACTGATAAGCGCTGTCACGCACCATGCGCTCTTCTTCAGTGAGCTGTTGGTCGAGCAACAGCGGGTCGATCCAGTTGAAGCTTGCTTTACCGGCCATGAGTGAATCCTCGAAAAATGGGACCAGAGTTGTTGTGCATTGATCCTAGGCCTGATCAGCCGACGAGACAAACGAGGAATACGCATACTCTTGTGATAATTTCTCACTCCGTAATCGGCGCGAAGGCCATCTTTACGCCTTATTAGTGAGGTTGACGTACATGCGCCGAAAGATCCCCAGCACTGCCGCCCTGGTCTGCTTCGAGGCAGCCGCCCGCCACGAGAGCTTTACCAAGGCTTCGCAAGAGTTGTCCCTGACTCAGGGCGCCGTATGTCGGCAAATTGCCGGGCTGGAGGAGTTTCTCAATGTCGAACTGTTTCGCCGCTCACGCCGCGGGGTGAAGCTCACTGAAGCGGGGCTTTCCTATAGCCGACAGGTGGCCACGCAGTTGGATGCGGTAGAACGCGACACGCTGTCGGTCATGCGCCAGCAGGGCGCCAATGTGATCGAGCTGGCGGTGGTACCGACCTTCGGCACCCAATGGCTGCTGCCCAGGCTCAAGGACTTCCAGCAGCGCCATCCGGATGTGACGGTCAACCTGACCAACCGTACCCGGCCGTTCCTTTTTGCCGACACACCTTTTGATGCCGCGATCTATTTCGGCGATGCCGATTGGTCCGGTACACAGTCCCACCGCCTGATGGGCGAGAACCCGGTACCTGTGTGCAGCCCAAACTTACTGGGAGGAGCAGGGCAGTTGGACGCCAAGCAGATCGCCCAGCTGCCGCTGCTTCAGCAAACCACACGCCCCTATGCCTGGCGCCAATGGTTCAACAGTCTGGATATGCACGTTACCCGCGACATGACTGGCCCGCGCTATGAGCTATTCTCGATGTTGGCGCAGGCAGCCATGCATGAGATGGGTATAGCGCTCATTCCACCGTTCCTGATTCAGCGTGAACTGGCCGAAGGGCGCCTGGCTGTGGCCAATCGTCACGGCCTGTCAAGCATCAAGGCCTATTACCTGATGATTCCGGAGCGCAAGGTCGAATCGGCTTCATTGCGGGCTTTCCGCGATTGGCTGATCGAGCAAGCAGAGCGCTACACCGCAGAGCATAAGGACGATAGCTATAACCTGACCCCGTAGTCAGCAAAACTCGAACCCTACAGATGTACGTAAATGTCGCAATTCGTACAACTGTTTTGACACCCCCTCAAAGCCCATTAACCCTTTGTTCTATGCGGCTTTCACGGCATAAATCGCGTTTTTGTTACGGGTTTTGGATAAATCGGCGGAATCTTTTCAAAAATTAACGTAATCTCCCTAACGCCCGTATTTGACGGGCTCGAGGGCTATTATTGCGACATACGGTCACAGGGTGACTTGTAGTTTGCATACCGTCACCCTTCAAAACATGTTGAAGCAATTCAGGAATCACCTGCAAAATGCCGCGCCCCGCCTGAATTCGGCGGGATCGTGCTGATCGGCCGCCCCAGACGCACCATCCGCAGTGCGCTGGTTTACCAACAAAAGATCACGCAGGAGATTTGACGTGCACATTGGTGTTCCTCTCGAAACGCAGACGGGCGAAACACGGGTTGCTGCAACCCCGGAAACCATCAAGAAACTGATTGGTCAGGGGCATAAGGTCACCGTCCAGAGTGGCGCCGGCATCAATGCCAGCGTTCCGGACAGTGCCTATGAAGCAGCAGGCGCCATTATTGGCAGCGCTGCCGATGCGTTTGGTGCACAACTTGTTCTTAAAGTTGTGGCTCCCAACGATAGCGAACTGGCCCTGATCAAGAGCGGCAGCGTTCTTGTGGGTATGCTCAACCCGTTCAACAACGACACCATCACCAAGATGGCTGAATGCGGCATTACCGCCTTCGCGCTGGAAGCAGCGCCGCGCACTTCACGGGCGCAGAGCCTCGACGTGCTGTCCTCGCAAGCCAACATTGCCGGTTATAAAGCCGTGCTGCTCGCCGCTCATCACTATCCGCGCTTCATGCCGATGCTGATGACCGCAGCCGGCACGGTAAAAGCCGCGCGCGTGTTGATTCTGGGTGCAGGCGTTGCTGGTCTGCAGGCCATTGCCACCGCCAAGCGTCTGGGTGCAGTGATCGAAGCCTCGGACGTGCGTCCGGCGGTTAAAGAGCAGATCGAGTCGTTGGGCGCCAAGTTCATCGATGTGCCGTACGAGACCGATGAAGAGCGCGAATGTGCCGAAGGTGTCGGCGGCTATGCCCGCCCGATGCCGGCCAGCTGGATGCAACGCCAGGCCCAGGCCGTGCACGAGCGCGCCAAACAGGCCGATATCGTCATTACCACCGCACTGATCCCCGGGCGCAAGGCGCCCACCTTGCTCAGCGCCGAAACCGTTGCGCAGATGAAGCCAGGTTCGGTGGTCATTGACCTCGCGGCCGCCCAGGGCGGCAACTGCCCGCTGACGGTCGCTGACCAGGTGGTGGTAGAGCAGGGCGTGACCATCGTCGGCCCGACCAACCTGCCGGCGCAGGTCGGTGCAGATGCTTCGGCGCTGTACGCCCGTAACCTGCTCGACTTCACCAAGCTGCTGTTCACCAAAGATGGCGAACTGGTGATCAACCTCGAAGACGATATCGTCGCCGCGTGCCTGATGTGCCGCGACGGCCAGATCATCCGCAAGAACGGATAAGGAGCCAGACAATGGAAGACATGCTGATCTCTCACGGCGTCTATAACCTGATCATTTTCGTGCTGGCGATCTATGTCGGTTATCACGTGGTGTGGAACGTCACCCCAGCACTGCATACCCCTCTGATGGCGGTCACCAACGCCATTTCCGCCATCGTCATCGTCGGCGCCATGCTGGCTGCCGCCCTGACCGTAACCCCGCTGGGCAAGATCATGGGCACCCTCGCGGTCGCCTTGGCAGCGGTCAACGTATTCGGTGGATTCCTCGTCACCCGGCGCATGCTGGAGATGTTCAAGAAGAAAGCCGCAAAGGCTGAGGGGAAGCAGTAAACATGAGCATGAACCTGGTAACACTTCTCTACCTCGTCGCCTCGGTGTGCTTCATCCAGGCGCTCAAGGGCCTGTCGCACCCGACCACCTCGCGGCGTGGCAACCTGTTCGGCATGCTCGGCATGGCCCTGGCGATCGTCACTACCGTCGGCTTGATCTACAAGCTGGGCGCAGAGCTGGCTACTGATGGCATCGGCTACGTCATTGTTGGCCTGTTGGTGGGCGGCTCGGCTGGCTCGATCATGGCCAAACGCGTTGAAATGACCAAGATGCCTGAGCTGGTTGCATTCATGCACAGCATGATCGGTCTGGCGGCGGTGTTCATTGCCATTGCTGCGGTGGTCGAGCCGCAGTCGCTGGGCATTGTCTCCAACATCAGCGACCCGATCCCGACCGGTAACCGCCTGGAGCTGTTCCTTGGCGCGGCGATTGGTGCGATCACCTTCTCCGGTTCGGTCATCGCCTTCGGCAAACTGTCGGGCAAGTACAAGTTCCGCCTGTTCCAGGGCGCACCGGTACAGTTCAGCGGCCAGCACAAGCTCAACCTGGTCCTGGGTCTGGCAACGATTGGCCTGGGCCTGGTCTTCACCTTCACCGGTAGCTACAGCGCCTTTGCCCTGATGCTGATCCTGGCCTTCATCATGGGCGTGCTGATCATCATCCCGATTGGCGGCGCCGACATGCCGGTGGTGGTGTCGATGCTCAACAGCTATTCGGGCTGGGCGGCGGCCGGTATCGGCTTCTCGCTGAACAACTCGATGCTGATCATTGCAGGCTCCTTGGTGGGTTCGTCCGGTGCCATCCTCTCGTACATTATGTGCAAGGCGATGAACCGCTCGTTCTTCAACGTGATTCTCGGTGGCTTCGGTGGCGCTGCAGATGCCGGCGGCCCGGCCGGTGCGCAAGAGGCTCGCCCGGTCAAATCCGGCTCGGCCGACGACGCCACCTTCCTGCTCAGCAATGCCGACTCGGTGATCATCGTGCCTGGCTACGGCCTGGCGGTGGCGCGTGCCCAGCACGCGCTCAAGGAACTGACCGAGAAGCTGACCCACAACGGTGTGACGGTGCGCTACGCGATTCACCCGGTGGCAGGGCGTATGCCTGGGCACATGAACGTGCTGTTGGCCGAAGCTGAAGTGCCGTACGACCAGGTGTTCGAGATGGAAGACATCAACTCCGAGTTCGGCCAAGCCGACGTGGTGCTGGTGCTCGGCGCCAACGACGTGGTCAACCCGGCGGCGAAGAACGATCCGAAGTCGCCGATCGCCGGCATGCCGATTCTTGAAGCGTTCAAGGCCAAGACCATCATCGTCAACAAGCGCTCCATGGCCAGTGGCTATGCAGGCCTTGATAACGAATTGTTCTATCTGGACAAAACCATGATGGTTTTCGGTGACGCCAAGAAGGTCATCGAAGACATGGTCAAGGCTGTCGACTGAGTCGTTTCAGGCCTGTGACAATTAGCCCCAGCGCGGTACCGGCTGGGGCTTTTTAATGCCCGGCCCGCCGACGGAAGGCTCTATTTCATGGCTGAGCATTCGACCTTGGTCGCGGGACGCCGGGCTGCTAAATCACTAGACTGCGCATCTAGCTTTAGTAGCCTGAGATAACAATCCATGTACCGTGATCGTATCCGCTTGTCCTCCCTGCACAGCAAGGTAATGAGTGCGGCTGATGCCGCTGGCCTGATCGAGGACGGCATGACCGTCGGCATGAGCGGTTTTACCCGCGCCGGCGAAGCCAAGGCGGTGCCGCATGCACTGGCCGAACGTGCCAAGCAATCACCGCTGCAAATCAGCCTGATGACCGGCGCCAGCCTGGGCAACGACCTGGACAAGGAACTGACCGAAGCCGGTGTACTGGCCCGCCGTATGCCATTCCAGGTCGACAGCACCCTGCGCAAGGCCATCAACGATGGCAAGGTCATGTTCATTGACCAGCACCTGTCGGAAACCGTGGAACAACTGCGTAACCAGCAACTGAAACTGCCGGACATCGCGGTTATCGAAGCCGTCGCCATCACCGAACAAGGCCACATCGTACCGACCACGTCGGTGGGTAACTCGGCCAGCTTCGCGATTTTCGCCAAACAGGTGATCGTCGAGATCAACATGGCCCATAACGCCAACCTGGAAGGCCTGCACGACATCTACATCCCGACCTACCGGCCAACCCGCACGCCGATCCCGCTGGTAAAAGTCGATGATCGCATCGGCAGCACCGCGATCCCGATCGATCCGGCCAAAATTGTCGGCATCGTCATCACCGAGCAGCCGGACTCACCGTCTACCGTACTGCCGCCAGACGATGAAACCCAAGGCATCGCCAACCACCTGATCAACTTCTTCAAGCAGGAAGTGGCGGCAGGGCGCATGACCAACAAGCTCGGCCCGCTGCAAGCTGGTATCGGCAGCATTGCCAACGCGGTCATGTGCGGCCTGATCGACTCGCCGTTCGAAGACCTGACCATGTACTCCGAAGTACTGCAGGATTCGACCTTCGACCTGATCGACGCTGGCAAACTGAGCTTTGCCTCGGGCAGCTCCATCACCCTGTCGAGCCGCCGCAACGCTGACGTGTTCGGTAACCTGGAGCACTACAAAGACAAGCTGGTGCTGCGCCCTCAGGAAATCTCCAACCACCCGGAAGTCGTTCGTCGCCTGGGCATCATCGGCATCAACACTGCCCTTGAGTTCGACCTGTACGGCAACGTCAACTCCACGCACGTCTGCGGCACCCGGATGATGAACGGCATCGGCGGTTCCGGCGACTTCGCCCGCAACGCTCACCTGGCGATCTTCGTCACCAAGTCGATTGCCAAGGGCGGCGCGATCTCCAGCGTAGTGCCGATGGTCAGCCACGTTGACCACACCGAGCATGACGTCGACATCCTCGTGACCGAACAAGGCCTGGCCGATTTGCGCGGCCTGGCGCCACGTGAACGTGCCCGCGTGATCATCGACAACTGTGTACACCCAGACTATCGCGAAGCGTTGAACGACTACTTCAACCGCGCTTGCGAGCGTGGCGGCCATACTCCGCACATCCTGCGCGAAGCCTTGGCGTGGCACGAAAACCTGGAAGAGACCGGTCGCATGCTCGCCAGCTAAGACCACGCAGCGTTCAGTCGGTGGCGCGCAATGCCCACCGGCTGAATCCTAGGTACAGTTCAAAATCAAAAACTGTTCTACTGTACCGGTGTTTTGCCCCCGCATTTCCCTTCCTACGACCTCTACCTGCACAAAAATGCACCAGATCGGTGCCGACCAGTACAGTTACGCCTATTTGAAGTGCAACAGTGCCGTAAAACAGTTAACTGGCCCATCACAATGTAGGTGAACTGTATCTACTGTTATGGTCAACAGAGGAGGATCATTGGCATCAGTTAAATCACTACCTAATGCCGCCACAAGCGGAAGGATGACATCATGGAACGTACCCTCAGTTCCGATCTGGTTTTCGAACGCTCCGAAAAACAATCCCAGGCCGCGCTGCCACTGCGCCTGCTGGCTAACCTGATGCTGTGGCAACGCCGCATCGCCAGCCGCCACCAGTTGGCCCGCCTGGATTCGCGTCTGCTGGCCGATGCCGGCATCAGCGAAGCACAACGCTACGAAGAGCTGAGCAAGCCGTTCTGGCGTTAATGCAGGGCTCGCCGGCCAACGCCGGCACCTCGAATTCTACAAAACCCGTCGCAGGTCACTGCTGACGGGTTTTGTCATTCTGAAGCCCCGAAATAGAGCGGCTGCTTACCAAACAAGTACAGTTTCCAAAGAGTTATTTTTTATAGGTACAGTTGATAAATATCGCCGTTACCTTGTCCAACTCGCAGACGCTCACCGCGTGATACCCTTACAGCACCCAGCTTGGTAAAAGTAGCGAAACCAGCTGAGCGTGCGTCTGACACAAAGAGCCCGTCCAATCAGGAGATCGACCATGTTCCGTACCCGCTTGTTTGGCGCCGCACTGGTGCTCACCCTGGCTTCCACTGCCAACGCCACCAGCTTCGTCGTAACCACTGACACCATCGTCCGCGGTGTTGCTGCCTCTACCGATGCGACATCCGACGTTTCTTCTTCGTTCCGTGACGACAAAATCGTCCGCGCTGCCCGCGACGACGCCGCCAGCTTCGTTGCCAGCCAAGGCGATATCCGCGGTGTGAAACTCGAAAGCGCTTTCGCTCACATTCGTCAGCAGGCCCCAAGCCTGCAGGCCAGCGACGCGCAACTGGCTCAGGCTATCCTGGCGCTGTAACACTGCCTGAATCCGGCTTCGAACATGTAACAACATGCAATGAAGCCGGGTACCCTGCGCTGGCCCTCGCCAGCGCATTGGGATAGCCTTTGCTGCCTGATTCACCAGCCTAACGAGACCCATGCGTTATCTGTCATTGCTGTTGCTTGTGCTTTGCTGGAGCAGTGCCGCTCAGGCCCTGGACCTCACCACCAACAACCTTGTCGTCAGTGGCTACGTCACCAGCAAGGTGACTTCAGCACCCTTCGATCGCAAACTGCTGCACGATGCCCAGGATGACGCTGCGGTGTTTGTCGCAACCGATGGCCAACTGCGCGGCGCCCGGTTACAGGCAGCCTTGAGCCAGGTTCGTCAGGCCAACCTCAAACTTCATGCCAGCGACCTTGAACTGGCGCAGGCAATTCTCGTCCAATGATTACCCTTGTTCTTCCGGAGATGCTCCATGCGTAACCCGCTGATTGCCGCCACCCTTGGCCTTATGTTGCTGGCCGATGTAGCCCAGGCACAAACCCTGGTGGCCACCAGCAATATCATCGTTCGCGCTTTCGGCCGCTCGATCGACTTCACCTCCGACACCACCACCTCCATCCGTGACTCCAAAGTCGTGCGTGAAGCCCGTGACGACGCCGCCAGCTACGTTGCCAGCAACGGTGAAATTCGTGGTTCGCAGCTAGAGTCCGCGTTCAACACCCTGCGCCAGCGTGTGCCTGAAGCACGCGAGGCCAGCGATCAGGTCCTGGCTGAAGCCATTCTCGCCCTGTGAAAGCCCTGCGCGCCTGGCTGCTCGGTAGCTTCCTGACGCTATTGGGTGGCCCTGTACTGGCCGATCTGCAGCTGCAACTTCAGACTGAAGGTCTGAACCCTGCACAGCAGCGTGCCAGTCAGGCGCTGCTGGACGAAGCCATGCAGGCGTTGCCGCCTGGCTTCAAAACCCGGCTTGATCGCCGTATCCGCGTGAGCTGGGGCACCAAGATGCCAGAAGATGCCTATGGCCAGGCATCGCTGGTATCCACCCTGGAGCTCAACCGTCGGCTGCTGCCCGCACTCACCGATGGCAGCGCTGCCACCAGCAAGACTGGCCGCCCGCATGGCACTGTGCGCCAAGAGCTACTGGCTACGGTGCTGCATGAGCTGACCCACATTTATGATCGCGCACGCCTCTGGCAAGGCACCGAACGTCACCTGATCACTCGTTGCACCCGGCTGTTGAGCAGCCAGGGCAAGGTTGGCCTGCCCGAAGAATGCCGTGGCCAAACCGAACGGCGCTTCACCCTCAGCGATGATCCACGCCTGCTCGACCTTGCTGGCTGGCCGCAATATGTCGGCAGGCGAGGGGAGCGCGAGCAGCATAACCGTCAGGTGGCCCGCAGCCCCGACAGTTATGAGCTGAGCAGCCCCAAGGAATTCATTGCGGTCAACATGGAGTATTTCCTCCTAGACCCGAGCTTCGCGTGCCGTCGGCCAGCCCTGCACAGTTATCTGAAAGCCCACTTCGACTGGGCACCTGAGCATCCGGCCTGTGCCAAGGCGTTGCCGTTCCTCAATGCCGGCAACGATTTTGCCAAGGCCCCCCTGGGTGAAATCGATCCAGAACGGGTGTATGCCGTCGATTACCTGCTGGCCGAGGCCAACCAGAATCTGGTCAGCCGCTGGGGGCACAGCATGTTGCGCCTGGTCATCTGTGCACCGGGGCGGCCACGTGGCCCTGATTGCCGTCTCGACCTCGACCAGCACTTGGTGCTGTCGTACCGCGCCTTCGTCAACGATGTGCAGCTGTCGAGCTGGGACGGGCTGACAGGTGCGTATCCCTCACGCCTGTTTGTACTGCCATTGGCTCAGGTCATCGATGAATACACCAAGACCGAGCTGCGTAGCCTTGCCTCGATCCCCCTCAAGCTGAACCGCGACGAGCTGGAAAACCTGGTGCGCCAGGCCGCCGAGATGCATTGGAGCTACGACGGCAACTACTACTTCCTGTCCAACAACTGCGCGGTAGAGACCCTCAAACTGCTGCGCAGCGGCACCGCCAACCCGCGCCTGACAGACCTGGACAACATCATGCCCAACGGTTTGCTCGAAGTGCTGCAAGGGCGTGGCCTGGCCGATACCAGCGTGCTTGATGACCCACGCGAAGCGCTGCGCCTGGGCTACCGCTTCGACTCCTACCGTGACCGCTATCAAGCCATGTTCATGGTGCTGAAGAAGCAGCTGCCGATCCCTCAGGACACTGTTGAAGCCTGGCTTGAGCAGCCTGCCAAGCAACGCCAGCAATGGTTTGAACGTGCCGACCTGCGCACCAGTGCGGCCTTGCTGCTGCTGGAACAGGCCAGCTTGCGCCAGCAATTGCTGCTGGCTCAGGACGAGGTCAAGCAGCGCTATCTGAGCGGGCGGGATGCGAACGACGCCAGCGTCGCCAAGGCCAACGGCACCCTGCAGCAAATTCTTGCCAACAGCGGCTTCCTCAGTCGGCCAGCGGAACTGCTGGGCAACAGCGGCTACGGCTTGCCACAGGCCAGTGAACAACAACTGTTGATCAGCGAGTCCACCCAGCGCCAACAACAGCTGCAGCTACTCACCACTGACCTGGACAAAGAAGTGCGGGCACTGCTGGGCCCAGCCCGGGCAGCGGAAATCAACGCAGTCGAGGCCAATATCAAGCAGGTCGGCGAGCACCTGCGCGCCCTGCACAAAGCAGCCGGCGGCCTGCAACTGCCTTGAAGCTGCTGCGTTAAAGCGCTTCTTCGTCCTCGCCTGGCAGGTGTTCATCCAGGTGCAACCAAGGCAAACGGCTGCTAGTCCAGATGTGTTTTTGCGGCTGGGCCACTTCCGGCTGATCCAGGGTGGTAATGGTGATGTCGATGGTTTCCGGGCTCAGGTCTGTGGTCAGCGCCAGGTGGCTGCCACAGCGACTGCAGAAGTAACGCACGCAACTGGGCGACGAGTCGTAGCATTGCGGCGTACCGCTCAGCCACTGGAAGTCACTGCAGGGCAGGGTGGCCCAAGTCACCAGCAGACCACCACTGACACGTCGGCACACTGAGCAATGACAGTGCGCGACGTCTGTCAGAGGCCCACGAACCCGGTATCTCAAGGCGCCGCAATGGCAGCCGCCTTCGTACGTCTGATGCATGGCATGCCCCTCCTGCCACGTTGCCGAACAATAACAATGCACCTCTCGTCGCCTTAGGGCCAGCGAAAGCTGGCTGAAAGCTTGCCACCTTAGGATTACCGCCACTACCGGCACAGACCGGTCAGCCAGGGCACCTGACTTCTTGTACAGCGCCCGGCCCAATTAACAACAACAATGGTGATTCTGATGTTTGCCTACAACCGCCTCCTCGCTGCACGCCCTCCGTTATTCCATGCGCCGCGCCTCGCGCGCTGATCCGCCCGACCCGTTCTCAATTCGACGCGAAACGCCTGGAGTACTCCCATGCTGACCTTCCTCGGCTTTGCCATGGTCATCACCTTCATGTACCTGATCATGACCAAGCGCCTGTCGGCCTTGATCGCCCTGATTCTGGTACCGATCCTGTTCGCCCTGTTCGGCGGCTTTTCGGGCGATATCGGCCCAATGATGCTGCAAGGCATCACCAAACTGGCCCCAACCGGGGTGATGTTGATGTTCGCCATCCTGTACTTCGGCCTGATGATCGACTCCGGTCTGTTCGACCCGGCCGTGCGCAAGATCCTCAAGATGGTCAAAGGCGACCCGCTGAAGGTGTCGGTAGGCACCGCTGTGCTGGCGCTGGTGGTCTCGATGGACGGTGATGGCGCCACCACCTACATGATCTGCGTGGCCGCCATGCTGCCGCTGTACAGCCGCCTGGGCATGAGCCCGCGAATCATGGCCGGCCTGATCATTCTGGCGGGCGGGGTGATGAACATGACCCCGTGGGGCGGCCCAACGGCCCGTGCGGCCAGTGCCCTGCATGTCGACCCGTCGGATGTTTTCGTACCGATGATCCCGGCGATGCTGGCGGGCGTGCTGGCAATTCTTGCCATCGCCTACATGTACGGTAAGCGTGAACGCGCTCGCCTGGGCGAGTTGCACCTGCCGGGTGACGAGATCAACCACAGCGAGATCAGCGTTTCGCAGTTCCCCGATGCGCGTCGCCCGAAAATGATCTGGTTCAACGGCGCCCTGACTGCAGCATTGATGGTTGCCCTGGTCGCAGGCCTGCTGCCACTGCCGGTGCTGTTCATGGTCGCGTTCAGTATCGCCATGATCGTCAACTACCCGTGCCTGCAAATGCAGAAAGAGCGCGTTGCCGCCCACTCCGGCAACGTTCTGGCGGTCGTCGGGCTGATTTTCGCGGCGGGTATCTTCACCGGTATTCTCTCCGGTACCGGCATGGTCGAGGCCATGTCCAAGAGCCTGCTGGCGGTGATTCCTGAAGCCCTGGGCCCTTACCTGGCGGTGATCACTGCAATCGTCAGCATGCCGTTTACCTTCTTTATGTCCAACGATGCCTTCTACTACGGCGTGCTGCCTGTGTTGTCCGAAGCGGCCAGCCATTACGGTATTTCGCCAGTGGAAATGGCCCGGGCGTCGATCGTCGGCCAACCCGTACACCTGCTCAGCCCGCTGGTACCCTCTACGTATCTGTTAGTGGCCTTGGCTGGTATCGACTTCGGCGATCATCAACGCTTCACCCTGAAGTGGGCAGTACTGGTCTGCCTGTGCATAATGTTCGCCGCGCTGATGATGGGAATTTTCCCACTGTTCAGCAGCCTATAAAACTACGGTTTCATCCAACCGCAGCGGCGCCCTTTGCCCGGGCGCTCTGCACTGATTGCGCGAAGGAATACACATGGAATGGCTGACCAGCCCAGAAATCTGGGTTGCCTTTTTTACCTTGACGGCTCTTGAGATCGTTCTCGGCATCGACAACATCATCATGATCTCGATCCTGGTCAGCCGTATGCCCAAGCATATGCAGCAACGCACCCGGATTTTCGGCCTGGCCCTGGCCATGGTCACGCGTATTCTGCTGTTGCTGTCGATCACCTGGGTCATGCGCCTGACCGCCGACCTGTTCGTGGTGTTCGACCAGGGCATTTCCGGGCGCGACCTGATCCTGTTCTTCGGTGGCCTGTTCCTGCTGTGGAAAAGCTCCCAGGAGATCTACCACGGCCTGGAAGGCGAGGATGAAACCCATGAAGGGCCGAGCGGTGCAGGCGGCAAGTTCCTGTACACCATCATCCAGATTGCCATCATCGATATCGTGTTCTCGCTGGACTCGGTGATCACCGCAGTCGGTATGGTTTCCCATGTGCCGGTGATGATCGCCGCGATCGTTGTCGCCGTACTGGTGATGATGCTCTGCGCTGGTGCCATCAGTAACTTCATCGACAAGCATCCTTCGCTGAAGATGCTCGCGCTGTCGTTCCTGATCGTGGTGGGTACGGTGCTGATCGCTGAGGCCTTCGATGTGCATGTACCAAAAGGCTACGTGTACTTCGCCATGGCATTCTCCCTGGCAGTCGAGGCCATCAACATCAAGATGCGCACCGCGATTGCCCGGAAGAAAAACCAGGAACAAGGCGAGCCAGTGAAACTTCGCAAGGACATTCCGGGTCAGTAATCCGGAGCGTCTGCTAAAAAGGGCCCTGCGGGGCCCTTTTTCATTTGTTTTCATGACGCTTTTGTTTCAAAGCCTGCACTGGCTATGCGATGCTGGCGCCAAGCCTTAGGGCCGACTACAGCTTAAGTGAGCACTGGTAAAAATCGCCTGTCATCAGGCCAGGCTCACGGCACCATCCATTTGCCCCACTGGGGCGCGATCAACAGGGGGCCATTTCAATGCTGACCCTGCTCAATCTACTCTCCGCCGTGGCGCTGTTGATTTGGGGCACGCACATTGTGCGTACCGGGATCTTGCGGGTTTACGGCTCCAACCTGCGGCGTGTGCTGAGCCAGAACATGGGCAAGCGTCCGCTGGCGTTCATTGCCGGGATCCTGGTAACGGCCATGGTCCAGAGCAGTAACGCGACGGCCATGCTGGTGACCTCTTTTGTTGGCCAGGGGCTGATGACCCTGACCCCGGCGCTGGCAATCATGCTCGGCGCCGATGTCGGTACGGCGCTGATGGCGCGAGTGCTGACCTTTGACCTGTCCTGGCTGTCACCGCTGCTGATCTTCCTCGGGGTGATCTTCTTTCTGTCCCGCAAGCAAACGCGTGCTGGGCAACTGGGACGTGTTGGTATCGGCCTGGGCCTGATCATCCTTGCCTTGCAATTGATCGTCGAAGCCGCCGCGCCTATTACTCAGGCGCAAGGTGTAAAAGTCCTGTTCGCCTCGCTGACCGGCGACATCCTCCTCGATGCTCTGGTGGGTGCCCTGTTTGCGCTGATTTCCTATTCAAGCCTGGCTGCGGTACTGCTGACGGCCACGCTGGCCGGCGCTGAATTGATCAGCCTGCCAGTGGCCATCGGCCTGGTGATTGGCGCCAACATCGGCAGCGGCCTGTTGGCGTTCCTCAGCACCAGCATGCAGAACGCGGCGGGACGCCAGGTGGCCTTGGGCAGCCTGCTATACAAGTTGATTGGTCTGGTGCTGATCATCCCGGTGCTCGACCCACTGGTGCACTGGATGGACTCCTTGAGTTTCAGCGCCCAGGAACTGGTCATTGGCTTTCACCTGCTCTACAACAGCCTGCGCTGCCTGATCATGCTACCGACCGTCACGCCCATGGCGCGTATCTGCTGCTGGTTGCTGCCGGAACGGGCAGAGGTCAACGGCCGCGCCCGCCCGCGCCATCTGGACCCCGCTGCCTTGAGCACGCCCAGCCTGGCCTTGGCCAACGCTGTGCGCGAAACGTTGCGGGTCGGCGATCTGATCGACAACATGCTCGACGCCATGCACAGCGTGCTGTTGGGCACACAAACCGCAATGACTCAGCAAGTACGCAGCCTGGGCGAAGACGTTGAAGCGCTGAACAACGCGATCAAACTGTACCTGGCGCAGATGCCCCGCGAAGACCTCAGCACCCAGGACAGCAAGCGCTGGGCTGAAATCATCGAGCTGGCGATCAACCTCAAGCTGGCCAGCGACCTGATCGAACGCATGCTGCGCAAGGTGCAGCAGCAAAAAACCTCGCAGCGCCGCGAGTTTTCCGAGGTCGGCCTGGAAGAGCTGACCGGGCTGCACAGCCAGTTGCTCGCCAACCTGCGCCTGGGTCTGTCGGTGTTCCTTAGTGCCGACCCGGAGAGCGCGCGCCAATTACTCCGGGAGAAACGCCGTTTTCGTGCGCAGGAAAGGCGTTTGGCCCATGCCCATGTCAGCCGACTGCAACGTAAAGTGTTGCAAAGTATCGAGACCAGCGCCTTGCACCTGGAGCTGATTGCCGATATGAAACGACTGAACTCCTTGTTCTGTAGCAGTGCCTATGTGGTATTGGGTGGCTCCGATACCGGTGGTCTGCTGCTCGACAGTGTGCCGGACGATGCCCATTCACCTTGAGCGCTACCCCAGAACTCCCGCAAGGAAGCTCGCCATGCGTTGCCTGATGTTCCTGTGCCTGCTGCTGGGCGCCGTGCCCAGTTTTGCCCTCGACCGTTCGCAGGTCGAAGGCTACCTGCTGCCCAATGGTCTGCAGGTGCTGCTCAAATCAGGCTATGAACGCAACCATGTGTCGATTCGCCTGGTGGTCGGGGTCGGCTTCGACGATTTCCCCTGTGAGCAGCAAGAGCTGCCGCACCTGCTGGAACACGTGCTGTTCAGTGGTATCGACGAAACAGGTGAGGGCGGTCTTGAGGCGCGCATGCAAGCCCTTGGCGGTGAGTGGAATGCCTACACCAGCAGTGCCGACACCACCTTTGTCATCGAAGCACCTGCACGCAACCTGCGCAAAGTGCTCGACCTGCTGTTGTCCGTGATCAAAGACACCAAGATCGACGAGAAGGCATTGGCCCTGTCCAAGCAAATCGTCGAGCGTGAAGACGGCGGCCATTACACACATCTGCAGCGCTGGCTGGACCGCCAGGACCTCGGCCACCGTGCCGGCGATCAGCTGGCGGTGGAGTTAGGGCTCAAGTGCCCTGAACGCTCCGCAGTTGCCGACATGACCGTCGAACAGGTCAATAACGTGCGCGAACACTGGTATGCGGCCAACAACATGAGCCTGATCGTGGTCGGTGGACTGGATCGCGTGCTGCCGGCTTATCTGGAACGCACCTATGCGCTGTTGCCACCGGCCGAGCCCGGTGAGCGGCGGACATTGGAGGGTGTCAGCCAAAAGGCCGAAGCGCATCGAGTGCTGACCCGCGGCTGGCTTGGCGACAGCGCTCGTTTGCACTGGTTTTTTCTGGAACCGGTGTTGGACAACGACCATGGCCACACCTACGACCTGCTACAGCGTTATCTGGACTGGACGCTGTATGAAGAGCTCAGGCTCAAGCGCGGCTTGTCGTACGGGCCTTTCACTCAACGCGAAAGCTTCGGCGACACGGGCTTGATGAGCCTGAATGCCGATCTCGACCGCACGGACGTCGAGGAAGCCGAACAGGCCTTGCGCGATATGCTCGAGCAACTGCGCAAAAATGGCCTGGACCCGGTCATCTTCGAGCGGGTCAAACAAGCCACGATTGATCGCGAAGCCTGGACCACCCAAGGCAATGCCGCCTTGGCGGACTATTACTGGGGGGCCTTGAACGACTACCTCGACGGGCACTTTGCCGATCCGGTGCGTACCCTGCGCCGGGTCAGCCTGAAGGATGCCAACCAGGCGCTGCAGCGGCTGCTGGCCAAACCCGGCTATGTGCGCATCGAACAGCCGTTGATCAGTTATGACGGGTTGTATGGGCTCATCGCGCTGGGGCTGGGAATTCTGATTATTGGCGGGCTGATCTGGCGCCGACGCTGACGCCCCTGTAGGAGCGGGCTTGCCCCGCGATTCCAATTTAACTGACACACCGCAATCGCGGGGCAAGCCCGCTCCTACAAACCAGCGTATCCTGTTCGGGTTTGAACCTCACTCTGCGAACACCTTCATGCCTCACTATGTCCAGCGTCTGATCGAGCTGATCAAACGCTACCCCGGCGTCATCGCCCTTGGCGGCTTTATCTCCGGTATCGCCAGCTTCATCCTGGTCGATCGCCAGGAAGGCCTGGCCAGCTGGATCGCCATTGTCATGCTGATCAGCTGGATCTGGCTGATGCTGGAGAACACCTTCACGCAACTGTTCGCCAAGGTGTTCAAGCGTGAGATCCCGCAGCCGCTGCTGCGCTACGCCACACAGATGATCCATCAGGAAAGCCTGTTTTTCGTCCTGCCATTCTTTTTCGTCACCACCACCTGGAACAGCGGCCAGCTGGTGTTTACCGGCCTGCTCGGCGCGGCCGGGCTGATTTCGATCATCGACCCGCTGTACTACAAGTGGCTGGCGCCACGGCGCTGGCTGTTTCTCGCCCTGCATACCCTGACGCTGTTCGCCGCGTTGCTCACCGCATTACCGATCATTCTGCACCTGACCACCTCGCAGAGCTTCAAGCTGGCCTTGGGGATTGCCATGCTGCTGTCATTCCCAAGCCTGGCCAGCAGCTTCTCGATCATTCACTGGCGACGCGGCGTGATGCTGGTGGTGATTACCCTCGCTGTCGGCGCCAGCGGCTGGATGCTGCGCTCGTGGGTACCACCGGCGACGCTGTGGATGACCGAAGTGGCGGTCAGCACCCAGGTGGAAAATCGCACCCCCGGCAAAAGCCTGAAGCAGATCAACGCCAGTGAGATCCGCGCCGGGCTCTATGCCTTTACCGCCATCAATGCACCGCGTGGGCTCAACGAGCGGATCTACCATGTGTGGCAATTCAACGGCAAAGAAGTCGACCGCATCGCCCTCGACATCCACGGTGGACGCAAGGAAGGCTACCGCGCCTGGACGCACAAGCAGAACTTCCCGGCCAACCCGGTGGGGCGCTGGCAG
Source organism: Pseudomonas sp. NUPR-001 (assembly GCF_052147955.1). Taxonomy (NCBI): domain Bacteria; kingdom Pseudomonadati; phylum Pseudomonadota; class Gammaproteobacteria; order Pseudomonadales; family Pseudomonadaceae; genus Pseudomonas; species Pseudomonas sp. NUPR-001. Next base: position 101,621 of record NZ_CP197353.1, on the reverse strand, counting down.
GTCAGGGTGCTGACCGAAGATGGCCAGGTCATCGGCGTGCTGCGCTTCAAGGTGGTTGACGATGGTCAAGCGGCAAAGGCTGAGTAACGCTATGCTCTGAAGCTGCGAACTGTCGGTCGAACTGCATGGAGCCTATGACTACACCAGCCAGCGCAACCCTGGACACCACAAGCAGCCCCGCACGCTTGCGCATTGTCGGTGACTGGACCCTGGCCAACTACGCCAGCCTCAAGCGCAACAGTGAGGGCCTGATCGGCCAGTACGATCAGAGCGCCGAAGTCGATCTCGACCAGCTCGGTCACCTGGACACCGCAGGTGCCGCACTGCTGGTCGACTTGCTCGGACCTGAGCGGTTATCGCGCCTGGCCCAGAGCAGCCAACTGCCAGAAGCGAGCCGAGCGCTGCTGCAAACCGTCTACTGCTCTGTGCAAGACTTCTGCATTCCGGAAAAGCAGCCCGAAAAATCGGTGCTGATTCAGTTGCTCACCCGCATTGGCTGCGCGGTAGACATCCTCTGGCAAGACACTTTGCAGGTACTGGGCTTCGTCGGCCTGATCCTGCAAACCCTGGTGCTACGCCTGTTCCAGCCGCAGCGTTGGCGAGTCACTTCGGTGGTCGCACATATCGAACAGACTGGCCTGGATGCCGCACCGATTGTTGCCCTGCTGACCTTTCTGGTCGGCGCAGTGGTGGCGTTTCTTGGTGCCACGGTTCTGGCCGGGTTTGGCGCCAGTATCTTCACCGTCGATCTGGTGGCGTTCTCCTTCCTGCGCGAGTTCGGCGTACTGCTGACTGCCATTCTCATGGCCGGTCGCACCGCCAGTGCCTTTACCGCGCAAATCGGCTCAATGAAAGCCAACGAAGAAATCGACGCCATTCGTACCTTGGGTCTGGACCCGGTCGAGTTGCTGGTGGTGCCCCGGGTCCTGGCGCTGCTGATTGCCCTGCCGCTGCTGACGTTCGTCGCAATGCTCTGCGGCATCATCGGCGGGGCGGTGGTGTGCGCCCTGTCGCTGGATATCTCACCGGCGATGTTCCTGTCGCTGCTGCAGAGCGACATCGGCGTCCAGCATTTCCTCGTCGGCCTGGCCAAGGCGCCGTTCTTTGCCTTCCTGATTGCCGCCATTGGTTGCCTGGAAGGCTTCAAAGTCAGTGGCAGCGCCGAGTCGGTGGGGGCTCATACCACCTCCAGCGTGGTGCAATCGATCTTTGTGGTGATTGTTCTGGATGCGGTGGCGGCGTTGTTCTTCATGGAGATGGGCTGGTGAGCCAGATAACCCCCAGCAGCCGCGAGGCAGTGATCGAAGCCCGTGGGATCTGCAACCGCTTCGGTACCCAGAGCGTGCATGAACAACTGGACCTGGACCTGTATCGCGGTGAAATCCTGGCCGTGGTGGGTGGCTCTGGCAGCGGCAAGTCGGTATTGCTGCGCAGCATCGTTGGCCTGCGTAGGCCTAACGAAGGTCAGGTCAAAGTGTTCGGCCAGGACCTCAGTGGCCTGAATGACGAACAGCGCTCGAAGGTCGAACGCCGCTTTGGTGTGTTGTTCCAGAAGGGCGCGCTGTTCTCATCGCTGACCGTCACCGAGAACGTCGCCTTGCCGCTGATCGAACACGCCGGCCTGTCGCGCGCCGATGCCGAACACCTGGCCGGGGTCAAACTGGCCCTGGCTGGCTTGCCGATCTCCGCCGCCGACAAATACCCGGCGTCGTTGTCCGGCGGCATGATCAAACGCGCCGCGCTGGCCCGGGCGTTGGCCCTTGATCCGGACATTCTGTTTCTCGATGAGCCCACCGCTGGCCTGGACCCGATTGGCGCAGCAGCCTTTGACCAATTGATTCTGACCCTGCGCGATGCCTTGGGCCTGAGCGTATTCCTGATCACCCACGACCTGGATACGCTCTACACCATCACCGACCGGGTGGCCGTACTCTCGCAGAAGAAAGTCCTGGTGGCGGGCCCGATAGCCCAGGTCGAAGACACCGACGACGCCTGGATTCATGAATACTTTCACGGCCCGCGTGGCCGTGCGGCGTATCAGGCCGCCACTGCGGCAAAGGAGCGTTGAGATGGAAACCCGTGCACATCATGTGCTGATCGGCCTGATTACTGTCATTGTGGTCGCTGGCGCCATGCTGTTCGGCCTGTGGCTGACCAAGTCCAGCGTCGACAGCACCTTCAAAGACTACGAAGTGGTGTTCAATGAAGCGGTGTCTGGCTTGTCCCGCGGCAGCTCGGTGCAGTACAGCGGCATCAAGGTCGGGGATGTCACCAGCTTGCGCCTGGACCCGGAAGATCCACGCCGGGTGCTGGCCAGGATACGCTTGAGCGCCGATACGCCAATCAAGGAAGACACCCGGGCCAAGCTGACCTTGACCGGCATCACCGGCACCTCGTTCATCCAGCTCAGTGGCGGCACACCGCAAAGCCCGGAGCTCAAAGGCAAAAATGGCAAGCTGCCAGTGATCGTTGCCTCACCCTCACCGATTGCCCGCTTGCTCGATAACGGCAGTGACCTGCTGACCAACATCAACCTGCTGGTCAACAACGCCAACCTGTTGTTCTCCGAAGACAACGCCGCCAGCCTGAGCAAAACCCTCAATCATCTGGAGCAGACCACGGCCGCATTCAGCGAACAACGCGGCGATATCCGCACCGCGCTCCAGCAACTGACCCAGGTCGGTAACCAGGCCAGCAGCATGCTGGAGCAAACCAGCGCACTGATGCGCAATGCCAGCGGCTTGCTCAACAACCAGGGCAAGCAGGCCTTTGGCAGCGCCGAGCAGGCCATGCAGTCACTGGCGCAGAGCACCGCGACCATCAACAGCCTGCTCAACGACAACCGCGAAGCCCTCGACGAGGGTGCGCAAGGCCTGAATCAACTGGCCCCGGCCATACGCGAGCTGCGCGAAACCCTGAATTCGCTGAAGGCCATCTCCCAGCGTCTGGAAGCCAACCCCAGCGGCTATCTGCTCGGCCGTGACAACAACAAGGAGTTCACGCCATGAGCCGTACCTGCCGCTTTCTGGTTCTGACGATGGCGCTGAGCCTGAGCAGTGCCTGTTCGATCCTGCCCAAGGCTGAGCCTGCCGATGTCTACCTCCTACCTTCGGCCGCAACCAGTCAGCCAGCCGCTGCGAGCACTGCAGTCAGTTGGTCACTGCGGATCAACAAGCCGCTGGCCAGTGATGCCCTCAACAGTCCTAAAATCGCGGTGGTGCCCGACGGTAATCTCATCAGCAATTACAAAGGCGCGCGCTGGAGCGATCCGGCCCCCTTGCTGCTGCGCAACCGCATGCTCGATGCCTTCCAGCGCGATGGCCGGGTGCCACGGCTGAGCGCCGATGACAGCAACCTGCAGGCTGACTACGAGCTGGCAGGCGAACTACAGGCCTTTCAGAGTGAATACAGTGCCAGCGGCCTGGCGGTGGTGGTCCGCTATGACGCACGCCTGGTGCAAGGGCGCAGCCAGCGCATTCTCGCCAGCCGCCGCTTTGAAGTGCGCCAACCGTTGAGTGACAAGCAAGTGCCGGCGGTGGTCAACGGTTTCGGCAGCGCCAGCGACCAGTTAATGGCGCAACTGCTGGCCTGGACCTTGGCCCAGGCCAATCAGGCGCAGCTTCAGGCAAAGAACCAGTAGCAGACGAAAATCGCCGCAATCACCCCGGCCAGTTCAGCGAGCAGCGCGCAACCCACGGCATGGCGAGCGCGCTGAATGCCCACCGCACCGAAATACACGGCCAGTACATAGAAGGTGGTTTCGGTACTGCCCTGAATCGTCGCAGCGATCAATGCCGGGAAGCTGTCGACCCCGTGGGTCTGCATGGTTTCGATCAACATCGCCCGTGCAGCACTGCCCGAGAACGGTTTGACCAGGGCGGTAGGCAGGCCCTCGACAAAGCGCGTATCCATACCCAGCCACTCCACCACATGGCGGATACCGTCCAGGCTTAGCTCCAGCGCGCCTGAGGCGCGCAGCACGCCGACTGCGCAGAGCATGGCAACCAGATAGGGCAGCAGGCTCTTGGCGACGTCAAAGCCCTCCTTGGCGCCTTCCACGAAGGTTTCATAGACCTTCACCCGCTTGAACGCCCCCACCAGCAAAAACAGGATGATCAGGCCGAACAGGGTGAGGTTGCCGAGAATCGACGAAAGCCCGGCCAACGCGGTGGCCGACAGCGTTCCCAGAAACGCCATGAAGCCGCCCAGCAGCAGGGCGCCGGGCACCAGGTAGGCGAGCACGACCGGGTCCCATAGGCGCAAGCGCTGCATCACCGCTACCGACAGCAGGCCAACCAGGGTCGAAGCACTGGTCGCCAGCAAGATCGGCAGGAACACCAGGGTCGGGTCCGTGGCGCCTTGTTGGGCGCGGTACATGAAGATGGTCACGGGCAGCAGGGTCAACGACGACGCGTTCAGCACCAGGAAGAGGATCTGCGCGTTACTGGCGGTGGTCGAGCTGGGGTTCAGCTCCTGCAGCGCCCGCATCGCCTTGAGGCCAATGGGGGTGGCGGCGTTGTCCAGGCCCAGGCCGTTGGCGGCGAAGTTCAGGGTGATCAGGCCAAGCGCCGGGTGGCCGGGTGGCACCTCCGGCATCAGACGGGCAAACAGCGGGCCGAGGACCTTGGCCAACCATTCAACGATACCGGCCTGTTCGGCGATCTTCAGAAAGCCCAGCCACAGGGTCAGCGTACCGAACAGCAGGACCATCACCTCGACCGAGAGCTTGGCCATGGCGAAGATGCTTTCGACCATCGCGGCAAACACCCCGGCATTGCCACCGACCAGCCATTGCGCCAGCGCGGAGATGGCCGCGACCACAAAAAAACCAAGCCAAAGGCCGTTGAGCATCCGTTGTTCCCCCACACAGTTGCGACGAATGATAGCGGCAGCCGCCAACCAATGCACCGCCGGAGGTGGGTTGGAGCGGGCTTGCCCCGCGATGCGGTGTGCCTGGCAGATCGCTATCGCGGGGCAAGCCCGCTCCTACCAGAACGAAAAAGCCCCGACAGGGTCGGGGCTCTTCGTTCAGCCAAGCTGCAACTTAGTGGTTGGCAGTCTTGCCAGCCGGGGCAGCTTCTTTGCTGCGCCAGTGCGGCAGCGAGTTCCAGTAGCGCTGGCCTTTGGCGTCGTCGTACATGCCTTCCCAGCGTGCGATAACCAGCACGGCTAGGGCGTTACCGATAACGTTCAGGGCAGTACGGGCCATGTCCATGATGCGGTCGACACCGGCGATGAAGGCCAGGCCTTCCAGCGGGATACCAACGCTGCCCAGGGTAGCCAGCAACACCACGAAGGACACGCCCGGCACGCCGGCGATACCTTTGGAGGTCACCATCAAGGTCAGCACCAGCAGCAGCTGTTGGCTGATCGACAAATCGATACCGTACAACTGGGCGATGAAGATGGCCGCGATGCTCTGGTACAGGGTCGAACCGTCAAGGTTGAACGAGTAGCCGGTCGGTACCACGAAGCTGCAGATCGCTTTCGGCGCACCGTAGGCTTCCATCTTCTCGATAACACGCGGCAGTACGGTTTCCGAGCTGGCGGTGGAGTAAGCCAGAACCAGCTCGTCCTTGAAGATGCGCATGATCTTCAGGATCGAGAAACCAAACAAGCGAGCAATCAGACCCAGCACCATGAAGCCGAAGAAGGCGATGGCGAAGTACACCAGCAGCACCAGCTTGGCCAATGGCAGCAGCGAGGCGAAGCCGAAGTTGGCGACGGTCACCGCGATCAGCGCGAACACACCGATTGGCGCGTAGTTCATGATCATGTGAGTGACCTTGAACATGGCTTCGGAGACGCCCTGGAAGGTTTTCACCAACGGATCGCGAATGTCTGCCTGCAGGCTCGACAAGCCCAGGCCGAACAGTACCGAGAAGAAGATGATCGGCAGCATTTCGCCACGCATCAGCGCTGCGAAGATGTTCGACGGGATCAGGTTGAGGATGGTTTCGATAAACGCATGCTCATGCTGAACCTCAGCGGCGGTAGCTTGGTACTTGGAAATATCGACAGTGCCCAAGGTGCTCATGTCGATACCGGCACCCGGGTGGAACAGGTTGGCCAGAACCAGACCCACCACGATGGCGATGGTGGTCACCACCTCAAAGTAGATGATGGTCTTCAGGCCGATACTGCCCAGTTTTTTCGCATCGCCAACTCCGGCGATACCCACGATCAGCGACGAAATCACGATCGGGATGACGATCATCTTGATCAGGCGAATGAAGATGTCACCGGCAGGTTGCAGGACGTTACTGATCCACCATGCCTTTTCTGCACTGAAATGATTCAGTAAAGCGCCGATTGCAATCCCCAATACCAGACCGATGAGGATCTGCCAGGCGAGGCTTAGCTTTGCCTTCTTCATATCATTACCTTTTCTTCAAGTGGCCACGGGCACTTGGCTAAAAACCGCGATCCAGAGCTGTTAACAGCGGTATCTGGTCGTTGAAGGCTATTGCCAGGCGACTCCGTAGAAGGTCACCGCAAGCGAGCGTTTGAACGCTCAGGCCAGCGAAAAAAGGCGCAACTATTCCCACGAGAAGGGGGGGCGTCTAATGCCGTAAGCGACTACCCTATGCCGAATCGGCATGATCTTTTCAGGTCAAAACGAGCGTCCCAGAGGGTTGCTCAAGGGGCGTTCGGAATTCCGACGATGGCCAAAGCGCCACAATCCGGCAGATTTAGACGTATCCAGCTGAGTGTGAAAGGGTGTTGTTCGACAATCCGAATGCGTGAAATCACCTCGGATCGAGCACCTTGGCGGGGTGAAAAAATATCGATGTACGGTCGCATGGAAATATGCGTGTACGCCGTTGGCGGGAACAATCAAAAAAATCGATAGGGAGCGAAGAATTGCTAAAGCGTTACGGAAGCCAGTTCGAACAGTCCCTTCAACAGGGAGCTGCCAGACCTGAAACTTCCGTGACCGCTTCACCCGACCCGGCCCTCATCGGAGGCACTCCTTGTACCCCTAGGCCCCTCCGATCCTGCAACAATCAGAGCAGCCCGGCCCCCTGGTCATGTGCCGGCCTTCCTCAGGCGGGCACAACATAGAAGCCTGAAATGAAAAAAGGTTCAGCTTCTATATATGTACATGGGTGTCCAGTCGCACCCAGTACCTGTTCACGTTCAGCCTCTGCCGCGACGACCGAAGAAGAAGGACGCCACGAACAGCACCAGGAAGATGATGAAAAGGATCTTCGCGATACCGGTAGCTGCGCCGGCAATACCACCGAAGCCCAGCACAGCGGCAATGATCGCAATAATCAGAAAGGTGATAGCCCAACTTAACATGGTGATTCTCCTTACCGTTCTTGGAAGAAACCTTCTACTGGCCTCAGAACACCCAGCGTTGCTGCGCGGTGGTGACCTCATCAGACGTGCTGCTGACCGCTGCAGGCCGCGACTGCATCACCGCCCTGGGAGCCGAGTGGGATGCCTTGCCCAGCAGGGCCGCGCGCTCAGATACCTCTCGAACCGCCTGAGTGTGCTGCCAGTTGTGGAAGAGCTGACCGGCAATGAGCGTCAGCAGCAAGGCCAGGCTAAGGATCAGTCCCTGGCGCAGCTGAAGTGGGGAAACCTGCGCAAGGGTGGCGGGGTGCCTGATCATGCTGAATTCCTCCTGCCGCATTCATTGGTGTCTGCAGGGGATGTTGCACTGTGCATGCCAGACTTTCGCAAAAATAAATAACTAACAAAATCAAAGAGATAACGACGAGCATGCGTGCTTGCAGTACGTATCCTGCACGATGCCTGCTGTAGGGTCGTGCGATTTGCATGACACGCTCATCCCGACCGCCGTACAGCAAAGGCCTTTTAAAGGCGCCGATCGCAGCCTTTTGCCGGGTTAGATATGTCGTAGGCCAACGGCTACCATGCAGAGAATGCAATAAATCAGAAAAAAGCATGCAACTTGCCCGATTTCTCCGGCACTAATAGAGAACATTCTTAAAAGGAGCGTAGGAAATGGAGTCAACCCAGGAACATCAAGGCCGTATCCTGTTGGTCGACGACGAATCAGCCATCCTGCGCACCTTCCGTTACTGCCTGGAAGATGAAGGCTACAGCGTAGCGACTGCCAACAGTGCCGCTCAGGCCGAAACCCTGCTGCAGCGTCAGGTCTTCGACTTGTGTTTCCTCGACCTGCGCCTGGGTGAAGACAACGGCCTGGATGTGCTGGCGCAGATGCGCATTCAAGCGCCGTGGATGCGCATCGTCATCGTTACCGCTCACTCGGCCGTCGATACGGCAGTTGATGCGATTCAGGCGGGGGCCGCCGACTATCTGGTGAAACCCTGCAGTCCCGACCAACTGCGCCTGGCAGCAGCCAAACAGCTGGAAATACGCCAACTCTCTGCCCGCCTGGAAGCACTGGAAGGCGAAGTAAAAAAACCCAAGGACGGCCTGGACTCGCACAGCCCGGCGATGATGGCGGTGCTGGAAACTGCACGCCAGGTGGCCAGCACCGATGCCAATATCCTGATCCTCGGCGAGTCGGGCACTGGTAAGGGTGAACTGGCCAGGGCCATTCACGGTTGGAGCAAGCGCGCGCGCAAGGCCTGCGTCACCATCAACTGCCCCTCGCTTACCGCCGAACTCATGGAAAGCGAACTGTTCGGCCATAGCCGCGGTGCCTTTACCGGCGCCAGTGAAAGCACCTTGGGCCGAGTCAACCAGGCCGATGGCGGCACGTTGTTCCTCGACGAGATCGGCGATTTCCCCCTGACACTTCAGCCCAAGTTACTGCGCTTTATCCAGGATAAAGAGTACGAGCGGGTCGGTGACCCAGTAACGCGACTGGCCGATGTTCGCATTCTGGCCGCCACCAACCTCATCCTTGAAGACATGGTCCGCGACGGACGCTTCCGTGAAGACTTGCTGTATCGCCTGAATGTCATCACCTTGCACCTGCCACCCCTGCGTGAGCGCAGCGAAGACATCCAGACCCTAGCCGACCGCTTCCTGGCCCGCTTCGTCAAAGAATATGCGCGGCCTGCCCGTGGTTTCAGCGACGAGGCAAAAGCCGCTTTGCTCAATTACCGCTGGCCGGGGAACATTCGTGAACTACGCAACGTGGTGGAGCGCGCCAGCATTATCTGCCCTCAGGAGCGCGTTGAACTCAGCCACCTGGGCATGGGTGAACAGGCCACCACCAATGCTCCGCGCATCGGTGCAGCACTGAGCCTTGATGAACTGGAGCGCGCCCACATCGAAGCGGTGCTGGCCACCAGTGAGACCCTCGACCAGGCAGCGAAAACACTGGGCATCGATGCCTCCACCCTGTATCGCAAACGCAAGCAGTACAACCTATGAAATGGGCGATGATGAAGCTGCGTACGCGGCTTTTTCTCAGTATTTCGGCGCTGATCACCGTCGCCTTGCTGGGTTTATTGCTGGGGTTGGTCAGCGTGCTGCAGATGGCCAGCTCGCAGCAGGCGCTGATCCGGGAGAATACGGCAACCCTGGACCTTGGCCTGAAACTACGGCAAAACCTCGGCGAGCAACTGACACTGATGCTTACCGAATCGGTGGACCGAAACGCGATCGCGCGTCTGCAGACCCAGTTCCAGCACCTGCTCAACGAAGGTATCCAACAGGAACAGCGTGGTGATGCCGGGAAAAACTTTGCCGACACCAACAATCACTTCCAACGCTACCTGCAGGCATTCCAGAACACGGCAGTGCCAGCTCAAGGCCTGGGCAGCGAACAACCACTGGGCAAAGCCTTCGGCTTGCTGCGCAACGATCTGCTCGACGCCCATAAACGCGCAGTTGATCACATCAACCACAGTGAGCAGGTCACCTACGATCGGGCGTTGTTGATTTCCAGCTTGCTTGGCCTGGTGGGCTTGAGCGTGCTGATCCTTGGTTTTGTCACTGCCCATGGCATTGCCCGCCGCTTTGGTCAGCCGATCGAAGCACTGGCTAAAGCAGCCGATCAAATAGGTCAGGGTGATTTCAAAGTCACCTTACCGGTGTCCCAGTCCATTGAGATGAACCAGCTGACCCGGCGCTTTGGCTTGATGGCCGAAGCCCTGAGCAAACATCAGGCAACCAACATCGACGAACTGCTTGCCGGCAAGCAGCGCCTGCAAGCCGTGCTCGACAGCATCGATGATGGCCTGCTGATAATCGACCACCAGGGCCACCTGGAGCACATCAACCCTGTTGCCCAACGGCAACTGAGCTGGAATGACAGCCACCTGGGCAAGGGCCTGGGTGAAGCGCTGCAACGGCCGGAGCTGGATGAGCAACTGCGCCTGGTGCTGCGCGGCGCCAACCTTGAGCGGGTACCGGACGACCTGAGCTTTGATGTTGAAGAGGAACCTCGCCTGCTGGCCTACAGGCTGACCCCGGTGTGTCATCCCGACGGGCAGATTCTCGGTGCGGTCATGGTACTGCGCGACGTCACCGAACAGCGTGCGTTCGAGCGGGTGCGCAGTGAGTTTGTCCTGCGTGCTTCCCATGAATTGCGCACGCCGGTAACCGGCATGCACATGGCCTTCGGACTGCTACGCGAGCGCCTGAGCTTCCCCCCACAAGGGCGAGAGGCTGACCTGCTCGAAACCATCGGCGAAGAGATGCAACGCCTGACCCAATTGATCAACGACCTGCTGAACTTCTCCCGCTACCAGAGCGGCCAGCAAAAACTCGAGCTGATGCCCTGTGCGATCGATGAATTACTCGCCAGGGCCTGTGAACGTTTTGCCGGCCCAGCGGGTGACAAGCAGATCGAGCTACAGGTGGAGCTGGCAGCGCCACTACCGCATATCCAGGCCGACAGCGTGCAACTGGACCGCGTCATGGACAACCTGCTGGACAATGCCGTGCGCCACACTCCGGTGGCCGGCAGCATTCGCCTGCATGCCAGACGTCATGCCGAGCGGGTGATCATAAGTATTGAAGACAGCGGCGAAGGCATTGCTTACAGCCAACAGGGGCGGATCTTCGAACCGTTCGTGCAGGTCGGGCGCAAGAAGGGCGGCGCGGGATTGGGCTTGGCGCTGTGCAAGGAAATCGTGCAACTACATGGCGGGCGCATGGGCGTTTACTCTCGTCCAGGCCAAGGCACCCAGTTCTACATGGCCCTACCTGTCTGAATCAGGCTTCATCATCGATCCGTCGTGAGACGGTACGCCGACCACGGGTAACCAGCTCGACGAATTGGCGAGCACTCAGCGGATGGGCAAAAAGCCAACCCTGGCCGTAATTCACCCCTTCGCTGTTAAGCAGCATGGCCTGGTCCTCGTACTCGACACCTTCGGCAATCACCCGCAGCTGCAGGGCGTGGGCCATACGGATGATATGCGGTGCCACACCGCTGCTGGCGGCATCGTGCCCCAGCGCGTCGATGAAGGCCTTGTCGATTTTCAGGCAGTCCACAGGCAGGGTTTGCAGGTAGGCCAGGCTGCAATAACCGGTGCCGAAGTCATCGATCAACACTTGGTGGCCTACTTCGCGCAGCGCTTGCAGGTTGTCGCGGGCAACCACCACGTCGATCAGGCCACGCTCGGTGACTTCGAATGCGATCTGACTGGCCGCGACATGGTGCAAGGCCAGTAACCGTGCCGCCACCCGGCCAATCCTTGGAACCATCACATCACAGGCCGCCAGGTTGACCGAGATATAAAGGTGCTTGTTGGAGCGCAGCAACTGCCCCAACTGTTCAAGCACACGCTGCAGAACAAAATCGGTGATCTGGCGGATCTGGCCGGTATTTTCCGCCAACGGAATAAACAGATCCGGGCTAGTCAGGGTGCCATCAGGCCGACGCCAGCGTACCAAGGCTTCAGCCCCCACACAGCGGCGACTGTTGAGCTCAAAAATTGGCTGGTACAGCACCTGCAATTCCCCACGGCGTAACGCCCCCTGCAACTCGGAACTCATCGAGCGGCGCTGACGCACCAATTGCAACACCAACCAACCGATGCACCATGCCAGTACCAGGCTGCCGGGAAACAACAACCAGAGCACGCCATTCATCTTCAACGGCAGGCTGGCGCGCGGGGCGATCAATACCAATTGGTAGTCGGGCGACTTGGTCGGCATGCGGTAAATCAACTGGTCGGGCAATTCGAGCAGGGCGTCCATGGATTTCGGTGGCCAATTGGCCGAAGGCGGCCAGGCCTGCGGCGGCCCCAGCACCGGCACTGCACGCTCACCGTTGTCCAGCACCACCAGCAAACTGCCGTCCGGGGGCAAGTCGACCACATCGGTCAAATGGCCGCGAGAGGTCGCTACCAGGAATTTGCCGCGGCCCAGCATCAGCGCGGCAATGTTGTCATCCGGTTCGCTGGTGGTATTGAGCCAGTAACTGTACGTCGGTCCCTGGATATCCGGGGCCCGTAACGGATTGATAGTGCGCTCGCCAATGCGGTTGGAGCAGGCAACCGTGCCATCCACATAGGCAGCCTCATAGACGAAGCGGTATCTGAAGCCAATCTGCTGCAGGATGTTCAGCATCGCCCCATCACAGCCGCGCAACGGCTGAGCCTGAAGCTCATCAACGCCCTCACGCAACTGCCCGAAAATCTGCTCCAGACGCTCGAGAAAGCGCTCGCCCTTGGCGTTCATCTGCTCGCTTTCACTTTGCTGCATCTGGTGCATCGCGACACCGATGCTGGCAACCAGCAACAGCACTGCGCTGGCCGCAGCCGCAAGTGTGGCCAGTAACCAGGGGCGATACAGCAAGTGGCGCAGCACGGAGAGGGCAGCTGACATCAAGAAGCATCCAGTTGAATACCAAGAGGTATAGCAACTGCCGGTCAAGTCAGCCTGCCCGTTTGGCGGCGCCGTGCCTTAACGGCTGTTGAGCACCTGCAGCATGGCTGCAGTTTGCGCATCCGCCACGCCATCAAAACGCTGTGGACGGAAGCGCATCTGGAACGCGGCCAGCACATGTTTGGTGCTGACGTCGTAGACCCCAGTCTGCTCAATGGCATAACCGAAGCGCTTCAGTTGCTGCTGATACCAGGTGATGCTCGGCGGATTGACGTTGAAGCGCGCCTGCTGCTGCGCCACCGCCCGTGCATCCGGCCAGACGCCTAAACCGGCATCGGCCAGGCGCTTCCAGGGGAACAGTGGGCCCGGGTCGAGCTTGCGCGAGGGGGCAATGTCGCTGTGCCCGATGATGTAGCGAGGCTGGATGTTATTACGTTTGACGATGTCCTTGAGCAAAGCAATCAATGCTTCGATCTGCGCTTCGGTGTACGGATGCCAGACCCGCCCGGTCGGGGTATCGGTAAAGCCTGGGTTGACGATCTCGATGCCAATCGAGCTGGAGTTGAGCCAGGTTCGGCCATCCCATTGGCTATCGCCGGCGTGCCAGGCGCGGCGACTTTCATCGACCAACTGATAAACGGTGGCCGGTGAATCGCCGATCAGGTAATGGCTGCTGACTTCGCCATGGGTCAGCAGCTTGAGGGAACGCTCCAGTGAGGCGTTGGTGTAGTGCAAAACGACGAACTGGATACGGCCGTCCTGGTTGACCGACGTGTGGCTGCGGTCAATCCGCAAGCCGCTGCTGCAACCTGCCAGGGTTAGCAGCAGGAGCGCAGTGAGTATGGCTTTCATGAAAAAGGGCACATGTGATGACTTGTAATGCAATAGCATAACGTATCCTCGCGGGCGCCACTCAGCCCTGTTCTACTCTATTTCTACCGAGATGTTTCGCCCGATACAGTGCTTCATCAGCACGCTTGAGTACGACCTCACTACGCTCACCACTGCGAAACGCACTGATCCCAATCGACAGGGTAATCGTCACCCGCTCACCTTTGAAGTGGAACGGACACGCCTCGATGGCTGCGCGCAGACTTTCCGCTAACTGGCAGCCCGCGGCCATGGCCGTCTGCGGGATCAACAAGACAAACTCTTCACCGCCAAAACGGGCAATGAAATCACGGCTGCGCAGGCGTTTGCGCAGCACGCTGGCAACAATCTTCAGTACTTTGTCGCCCGCCTGGTGCCCGTAGCTGTCATTGATACGCTTGAAATGATCAAGGTCGAGTATCGCCATCAGCAGATGGCCACCGTTTTCTTGCCACTCCAACACTTCCTGATCCACGCGCTCAGACCAGGCAGCCCGGTTCGGTAAACCGGTGAGGGGGTCGATCAGGGCTTTTTGCCGCTGCTCCTCCAGATGCTCGCGATAGCCCATGGCCTCCTGTTCCATGCTGGCGACGCGCTCGGCCAGGCCCTGCAGGCGGTTTGCCATGTCTTGTTCGCGCTGGTCACGTTTGTGCTGATGCTCGTCCATGGTACCGAGCAAACCTTCGAGGCGGTTTTCCAGGATGTGCTTGAGGCTATCCAGATCAGCTGCGCCCTGCACGCTGCTTTGCAGGCCATCGACCTGCTCACGCAGCTGGTTGTCCAGATCACGAGCCGCCGATGTATTGTCGGCATGGCCTTCACTGGCTTCGTGCAAGTGGCTCTGAAACGACTCCAGGCGCTCGTTGAGTTGCTGCAGGTAAGCCTCGAACTCGTGCTGGCCGCTGTCGTTGATCGCCAACATCAACACCGCCAGGTCATCCAGCACCGGCAACAGCTCATACCAGTTCAGGCCATGCTCCAGACGTGCACGCAGGGACTCGGCCTGGGCCTTGTAGCGCTCAGGTAAGGTCAGGTCATCCAGCAGGCCCAGCAAGGTCTCCTCAATGTGCGCGGCGACCGAACTGTAGGTGGGTTCAGTACCGTCGGGCAGGGCGTAGTGAGGATCTTCTGCCAGTGTTTGCGCGACTTCAGTCTCGACGGGCTCTGATTCGTCCTGCACTTGCTCCAGTTGCTCGGCTTCGGGCTGGTCGATGGGTGCTGGCGCTTGTGCTTCAAGCACAGGCGCTGGATCGTCGAGAACGCCGACCTCAGGCACCGGCTCTTCAGGCATTTCCTGCGCAACCGCTACTTGCTCTACGGCTTGAGCAACGTCCTCAGCGCTGGCCTCCAGCGGCTGCAGTTCGTCAACATCGCCCGGTGTTTGCGCTTGAGGCGCTTCAGCTTCACGGACCTGCGGCACCGCTACAGGCGCCTCAAAGGCCTCGGACGCAATCGCTCCTGCCCCGGCCATGGCGGGTTGTAGCGCTTGCGCCTCGGCTTCACGATTACCGAACAGGCGCTGCAAAAAGCCGGGACGCTGGGCTTCTTCAGGGCGTTCAAGCGCCGACAGTGCCTGCCCCTGCAGGGTGCTCAGTTCCCCCAGCAGCAAAGGTACTTCGCGTGATTGGCTGGCGCGGGCCTCAACCTGCTTGGCGAACTTCTTCAGAGGCCGGCTGACGTCACTGGGCAGGGGCAGGGTTTGCAACTGGCTGACCAGTGCATTCAACGCCGTGCTGACCTGGCCAATCCGGGTTTCCCGGCGCTGCTCGGAGTCGAGAACAGCCTTTTCCAGGCGCGGGATCAGCCCTGCCAGGGCGGCGTCCATGTTGTCGGTGCGGATGACTTCACGCATCTCCTTCATGCACTGATCCACCGCCCGGTCACTGCCTTCGGCAGCCAGGGTGCTACGCACCAGACCACGGCGCAGCAAGTCGAGGCGGGCATCCCAACGGCGCTCGAGCTTCTCTTGCTGTTCGATACTCTTGAGGTACTTTTCTTTCCAGCGCTGGGCTTCGTCGGTCATGCCTGGGTCCGCAGAGGGGTGATGGCAATTAGCTCAAAGCGGGCAGCGTATCCACAGCGAGGGCATCAGGCAAACGAATCTCAACCGCGACCGGAAGATGATCGGAAATGGGTTGCGCCAACACCTCGACCCGCTCCAGGGTCAGGCTTGGGCTGAGCAAAATATGATCAAGGCAGCGCTGCGGGCGCCAACTCGGGAAGGTCGCTTGCACTTGCGGCGCAACCAGCCCCAGATCACGCAGGGGAGAGTGTTCCAACAGGTCGTTGGCATGGGTGTTCATGTCGCCCATCAACACCTGATGACGATAACCGCCAATCAGCTCGCGGATGTAGGCCAACTGCCGGACACGGGTCTTGGCACCCAGTGCCAGGTGCATCATGACCACCACCAGGGCGTCTTCACCCTCGCCGAAACGCACCAGGATTGCCCCGCGTCCAGCTGGGCCGGGCAGGGGATGGTCTTCGATCAATTGAGGTTTGAGCCGGCTAAGCACGCCGTTGCTGTGCTGGGCTAGACGCCCGAGGTTGCGATTGAGCTGCTGGTACCAATAAGGAAAGGCACCGAGTTGCGCCAGATGCTCGACCTGATTGATGTAGCCGGAGCGCAGGCTGCCGCCATCGGCTTCCTGCAGGGCTACCAGGTCGAAGTCGCCAAGCAGGTCGCCGATCTTCTGCAGGTTACCGGCACGCCCTGTGTGCGGCAGCAAATGCTGCCAGCTCTTGGTCAGGTAGTGCCGGTAACGCTCAGTGTTGATCCCCACCTGGATGTTGAAACTGAGCAGGCGCAGGCGCCCATCCTCTGGCAGGCCATTAGCCTGCAGGTGATGTTCGTTGACCCGCGGATCGTGCAGGCCAACGCTTCGCTCAGCTCTCCAACGGCGCATGGTGGGCGACGCTTACTTGGCGCCGCGCTCCTTTTCGACCAGGAAGTCGGCAACATTCAGGACACCTTGCGGGCCTTGGGCGGTACCGAGGTCAAAGCGGTATTTGCCGTTGACGACCATGCTAGGAACGCCGGTGATTTCGTATTTTTTCGCCAGTTCTTTGGCTTTCTGCACCTGACCTTTGATGGCAAAGGAGTTGAAGGTGGCCAGGAACTTGTCCTTGTCGACGCCTTGGGTCGCGAGGAACTCGGCCATTTCTTCAGGGTCGGTCAGCTTTTTGCGCTGCACCTGAATGGCTTCGAACACCGCAGCATGGACCTTGTGCTCGACGCCCATGGCTTCGAGGGTCAGGAACATCTGACCATGGGCATCCCATGGACCGCCAAACATGGCAGGAACGCGTTTGAAATTGACGTCGGCAGGCAACTGCGCAGCCCAAGGATTAACCACTGGCTCGAAGCTGTAGCAGTGTGGGCAGCCATACCAGAACAGCTCAACCACTTCGATTTTGCCGGGCACCGACACCGGTACCGCGTTGCTCAGCTCGACATACTCCTTACCTGCTACAGGCTCTGCAGCCTGGGCAGTCATACCGAATACGCTGGCGGCGACCAGCGTGGCGCTGAGAATCAAATTACGCATGCTTCACTCCTGAGCAATCTATTTGGTCGCCTCGACACGACCTGCAGTAAGACAGGTCGAAGCGGGCCCGAGTTCGTTAGTGTAACGGCAGCGGGCACAAAAAAGGGCGGCCTCGGCCACCCTTTTCATCTTTGCGCTGCAGTATTAACCCAGCGTTAAAACGCGGATCAGTGCAGACCCTGGATGTAGCTGGACAGCGCTTCGATGTCCTTGTTGCTGAGCTTCGACGCGATGGTACGCATGGTGGTGGCATCGCCGTCGTTGGTGCGGTTGCCCTCGCGGAAGTCGGTCAGTTGCTTGGCAACGTATTGCGAGTGCTGGCCACTCAGGTGTGGGAAGCCGGCCAATGCGAGGCCCGCGCCGTTTGGCGAATGGCAGCCGGTGCAGGCAGGCAGGCCTTTTTCGACATCACCGCCGTTGAACAGGGCACGACCACGCTCGACCAGCTTCGGATCGGCGGCACCCACGCTGCCTTTCTGGCTGGAGAAATAAGCGGCGATGTCAGCCATGTCCTGGTCGTTGAAGTTGGCGAGCATGCCGGTCATTTCCAGCACGGTGCGCTTGCCCGACTTGATGTCGTGCAATTGTTTTTCCAGGTACTTCTCACCCTGGCCTGCAAGTTTCGGGAAGTTCGGCGCCAGGCTGTTGCCGTCCGGATTGTGACAGGCGCCACATACAGCAGTTTTGGCCTGACCAGCAGCGGCATCCCCTTTGATAGGCTCTGCGGCATTGGCTGCACCAGTGACGCCCAAGGTCAACAGCAGACTCACGAGTAGTTTGTTCATCAGCTAATCCAACTACGGCTAAGGGTGAAAGAGTTATGTATCGGGACTCCGGCTCATCCACTGGATGATCGCCTGGTAGTCCTCGGCACTGCAGTCCATGCACAATCCACGCGGCGGCATAGCCTTAAAACCCTGGGTGACATGCTTCACCAGCGTCTCCATCCCCTGCGCCAGCCGTGGCTCCCAAGCTGCCTGGTCACCTGGTTGCGGTGCCTGCGGTAGCTGTCCGGCATGGCAAGCGGCACATGCTCGCTTGTACACTGCCTGGGGATCCTGTGTAGCCTGAGCGCTGAACAACGGTATCAAGACACCTGCAGCAAGCAGCCATTTCGTCATACGAACGACCTTTCAGGGTTGGGGGTTGCACTGCGTTCTACTGCGCAAGCTTGAATCAACCGCCCTCGTGCACATCCTCCTACGCCGGGATAATGCGCACACAAAAACTGGGGCATTATATACTCCCGTTACTGAAACGGAAACGACACCGCTTGCCGAGACCCCCTCGCGCAACGCCCAACCGGATAAACCATGCAAGTCAAAAACCCCATCCTCGGTCTCTGCCAACAGGCCAAATTCGCCCTCAGCGCTGCCAAGGTCGACCAGTGCCCGGACGACCAGGGCTATGAAGTGGCCTTCGCTGGCCGCTCCAACGCCGGCAAGTCCAGCGCGCTGAACACCTTGACCCACGCCAGCCTGGCCCGCACCTCGAAAACCCCAGGGCGTACCCAGCTGCTGAATTTCTTCAGTCTGGACGATGAACGGCGTTTGGTCGACTTGCCAGGCTACGGTTATGCAAAAGTACCGATTCCACTCAAGCAACACTGGCAAAAACACCTTGAGGCCTACCTGGGCAGCCGTGAGTGTCTGAAGGGTTTGATCTTGATGATGGACGTGCGCCATCCGATGACCGACTTCGACAAAATGATGCTCGACTGGTCGCAGGCTGCGGGCATGCCGATGCACATCTTGCTGACAAAAGCCGACAAATTGACCTTTGGTGCGGCGAAAAACACCCTACTCAAGGTGCAGTCGGAAATCCGCAAAGGCTGGGGCGATGCGGTCACTATCCAGTTGTTCTCGGCGCCCAAGCGCCAGGGCCTGGAAGAAGCCTACGGCGTATTGGCGAACTGGATGGAACTGGCTGACAAGCCCGCAGAATAAGGGCTGCCCGGCAAACGCCGGGCAAAAAAAACCCCGGACTTCGTATGGGGAGGGGGAAGTTCGGGGTTCAAGTTCCGGACCGCTAGGGCGGGGTCCAGATATCTGCCAACACTTAACACAACATAGGAGCATCGAAGGGCTTCACCAGCCATTCAGTTACTCTGAGTCGTGGTTCACCGGTTTAGTTCCGAAGCGTTTGCAACTATTTGCGATAGCGCCGCATTTTTTTACTACCAATGCCTTTTGCGGCAAAAAAGCCGCGACGATATGCCGCAGCTTTTCCGCGCATTTAGCCGCATTTTTAGTGCGCTTCGTCCCAGTTTGCCCCTGTTCCTACCTCAACCAGCAGCGGGACATCGAGTGTTGCCGCGTTGCTCATATGCGGACGAATTTGTTCGCGAACCTGCTCAACCAGGTCTTCGCGTACCTCCAGCACCAGTTCGTCGTGTACCTGCAGGATCACCCGGGCATCGATCCCCGAGTCAGTCAGCCAGTTATCCACAGCGACCATTGCCCGTTTGATGATATCGGCTGCAGTACCCTGCATCGGCGCGTTGATCGCCGTACGTTCGGCGCCTTTACGCAAGGCGGGGTTTTTCGCGTTGATCTCCGGCAGGTACAGGCGGCGACCGAACAGGGTCTCGACAAAACCTTGCTCGGCGGCCTGCGCACGGGTGCGCTCCATGTACGCCAGAACGCCGGGATAGCGGGCGAAATAACGATCGATGTAGGCCTGTGACTGCTTACGATCAACGCCAATCTGCTTGGCCAGACCAAACGCACTCATGCCATAGATCAAGCCGAAGTTGATCGCCTTGGCACTGCGCCGCTGGTCCGTGGTGACCTCGGCCAGATCGACGCCAAATACCTCGGCAGCGGTAGCCCGGTGCACGTCCAGGTCATTGCGGAAGGCATGCAGCAAGCCCTCGTCTTTAGCCAAGTGCGCCATGATTCGCAGCTCGATCTGCGAGTAGTCCGCTGCCAGCAGTTTGTAACCTGGTGCGGCGATGAACGCCTGACGGATGCGGCGCCCTTCGGCGGTGCGGATCGGAATGTTCTGCAAGTTCGGATCGCTGGACGACAAGCGGCCAGTAGCCGCCACCGCCTGCTGGTAGGAGGTATGGATCCGCCCGGTGCGCGGGTTGATCTGCTCCGGCAAACGGTCGGTGTAGGTGCTTTTGAGCTTGCTCAGCGAGCGGTACTGCATGAGCACCTTGGGCAGCGGGAAGTCCATCTCGGCCAGTTCGGCGAGCACCGCTTCGGCGGTCGACGCCTGGCCCTTGGCGGTTTTGTTGAGCACCGGCATACCCAGCTTGTCGTACAGGATCACCCCCAACTGCTTGGGTGAGCCGAGATTGAACTCCTCACCGGCAATTTCGAACGCTTCGCGCTCCAGCTGCACCAGCTTCTCGCCCAGCTCGACACTCTGGATACCCAGCAGGTTGGCGTCGACCAGCGCGCCTTGGCGCTCGATTTTCGCCAGTACCGGCACCAGCGGCATTTCGATATCGGTGAGCACCGGCAACACGCTTGGTGTCTTCGCCAGCTTCTGCTGCAACGCCTGGTGCAGGCGCAGGGTGACATCGGCGTCTTCAGCGGCGTACGGCCCGGCCTGCTCCAGATTGATCTGGTCGAAGGTCAGCTGCTTGGCGCCTTTGCCGGCGATGTCGGTAAAACCGATGGTGGTGTGATTCAGGTACTTGAGCGCCAGGCTGTCCATGTCGTGGCGGGTGGCCGTTGAGTCGAGCACATAAGACTCAAGCATGGTGTCGTAGGCCACGCCCTGCATCTGGATGCCCTGAGTGATATCACCACCGATGGCGCAATTGGCCAGGATGTTCATGTCGTACTTGGCGTTCTGTCCGACCTTGAGCTTTTTCGGGTCTTCCAGCAGTGGCTTGAGCGCCAGCAACACGCGATCGCGGTCCAGTTGCTCAGGGGCGCCCATGTAGCTGTGGGCCAACGGCACATACGCTGCTTCATGTGCCTGCACCGCAAACGACAGCCCTACCAGCTGCGCCTGCTGCGCATCCAGGCCGGTGGTTTCGGTGTCAAAGGCGAACAGCGGCGCGTTGCGCAGTTTTTCCAACCAGACATCGAAGCGGGCCTGATCGAGGATGGTTTCGTATTTCGCCTCGACTACTTCTTCAGGCGCCTCGGCAACGATCTCCTGGCCGGCGCGCTTGGCGTCGCGTTGCACCTCGTCGATCCAGCTCTTGAATTCCATCTCGGTGTACAGCTCGAGCAGCGCCTCGCGGTCTGGCTCGCAGCACACCAGGGCATCCACTTCAACGTCCAGCGGCACATCAACTTTGATGGTCGCCAGTTCATAGGACAGGAACGCCGCGTCACGGTGTTCTTCCAGCTTGGCGGGCAGGGTTTTCGCACCGCGAATGGCTAGGCCTGGGACCTTGTCGAGGTTTTCGTAGAGGTCGCGCAGGCCGCCACCGATACCGGTGAGCAAACCCACTGCAGTTTTCTCGCCGACGCCCGGCACGCCGGGAATGTTGTCGACTTTGTCGCCCATCAAGGCGAGAAAATCGATGATGTGCTCAGGACCGACACCGAATTTCTCGTGTACGCCAGGCACATCGAGAACGCTACCGGTCATGGTGTTGACCAGCGTAATGTGGCCGTCCACCAGCTGCGCCATGTCCTTGTCACCGGTGGAGATAATCACCGGACGACCCGCTGCGGCGCTGCTGCGTGCCAAGGTACCGATCACATCGTCGGCTTCCACGCCTTCGACGCACAACAACGGGTAGCCCAAGGCACGGACACTGGCATGCAGCGGTTCGATCTGCACGCGCAGATCATCCGGCATGCTCGGTCGGTTGGCTTTGTACTCGGCGTACATTTCGTCGCGGAACGTGCCGCCTTTGGCGTCGAACACCACTGCAAACAAGCTGTCAGGGTACTGCCTGCGCAGGCTCTTGAGCATGTTCAGCACGCCTTTGACCGCACCGGTCGGCATGCCTTTGGACGTGGTCAGCGGCGGCAGCGCGTGAAAGGCGCGGTAGAGGTATGAGGAACCGTCCACCAGGACGAGGGGGGCTTGGCTCATGAGCAGAATCAACCTTTTCGACGGGCCCGGCGCTAGAATGTCCGGAACATTGACGACAAAGGGACAAGGTTATCATGCGTACACTAAATCGCCTGTTGCTGCTCAGCCTGTTTGCAGTCGCGCCGGTTGTCGCCCTGGCTGCGGATGACGCGCCATCGGCTGACCCGGAAGTAACCATTCGCACGGAAGGCGACAAAACCATTCAGGAATACCGTCAGAATGGTTTCCTGTATGCAATCAAGGTCACCCCGAAAGGCGGCAAACCTTATTTCCTGGTACGTGCTGACGGCACGGACGCGAACTTCGTTCGCTCCGACCAACCCGACATGCTGATCCCCTCGTGGAAAATCTTCGAGTGGAAGTAAGCCGTACCCTTTACATCAACCTGGCACTTCCCTGCAGAAGTGCCCGTATGGGCAATTTTTGATCATGTCAGTCTTCACCCCCCTGACCCGGCCTGAGCTGGAAACCTTTCTGGCGCCGTACGGCCTGGGCCGCCTGCGGGACTTCCAGGGCATTGCCGCTGGCACCGAGAACAGTAACTTCTTTGTCAGTCTGGAACAGGGCGAGTACGTGCTGACGCTGGTCGAGCGCGGGCCGATCCAGGACCTGCCGTTCTTCATCGAGCTGCTGGATGTGCTGCACGATGCCGATCTGCCCGTGCCGTACGCATTGCGTGGCAACGACGGTGTGGCCCTGCGGGAGCTGGCTGGCAAGCCGGCGTTGCTGCAGCCGCGGCTGCCCGGTAAGCACGTGAAGAACGTCAACAACCAGCACTGCGTACAGATCGGCGAACTGCTCGGCCACCTGCACCTGGCGACCCGTGACAAGGTGCTGGAGCGCAAGACTGACCGTGGCCTGGACTGGATGCTGGAAACCGGTGCCGAGTTGATGCCACGCCTGAGCGCGGAGCAGCGCCAGTTGCTGCAAGGTTGCCTGGACGAGATCGCTGAACATAAAGCGCAGATCATGGCCCTGCCGCGCGCCAACCTGCACGCCGACCTGTTCCGTGACAACGTGCTGTTCGAAGGCACCCACCTGACCGGCCTGATCGACTTCTACAACGCCTGCTCAGGGCCAATGCTCTACGACCTGGCGATTACCCTCAACGACTGGTGCTGTGATGACGCCGGGCAGATCGATGGCCCGCGGGCACGGGCATTCCTGGGTGCTTACGCCGCGCTGCGGCCGTTCACCTCGGCAGAGGCGCATCTGTGGCCGGTGATGCTGCGCATCGCCTGTGTGCGCTTCTGGCTGTCGCGCCTGATCGCCGCCGAGTCGTTTGCCGGGATGGACGTGTTGATTCACGATCCGGCGGATTTTGAGGTGCGCCTGGTTGCGCGTCAGCAGGTAGAAATTGCTTTGCCGTTTGCTTTGTGAGTGATCGCGGGGCAAGCCCGCTCCTACCTGTAGGAGCGGGCTTGCCCCGCGATAAAGTCCCTAAAGCTTCTCCAGACACCCCGCCAAATCATTTCCCAGCTTCTCCAGCAGTTGCTCATACCCCTGAGCACCGGCCGGCGTAGTCCCGCCCAACGCATCCAGCTCCGCCAAGGTAACCGGCAACCCTGCCGTCAGGGTCTCGGCCAGGCGCGGACGCAATGGCGGCTCACTGAACACACAAGTCTTGCCGACATCCTGCAGGCGCTTGCGCATCGCTGCTACATGCTGGGCGCCCGGCTGCACTTCGGCAGCCACACTGAACACGCCAGTGTGCTTAAGGCCATACGCCGACTCGAAATAGTCGAACGCCTCATGGAACACAAAGAACGGCTTGCCGCTAATCCCAGCCAGACGTTTCTTCAAGCGTGCATCCAGCGCATCCAAACGCTCGCCAAAGGCCTTGAGGTTGCTCTGGTAGCGTGCGGCATTGGCAGGGTCGGCAGCGCTGAGGTCAGCCGCCATTTTCGCCGCGATCACCCGGGCATTGGCCGACGATAGCCACAAATGCGCATCGAGGCTGCCGGGACGATGGTCGTGATCATGTTCGTCGGCATCATCGTCATGGTCATGGGAATGGCTGTCCTCACCGAAGTGACGCAGGTGCAGGCCAGGCAAGTCCTGAATGGCCACTGTGGGCTTGCTACGGCCCTTGAGCACTCGCGGCAGGAAACCTTCCATATCGGGTCCGATCCAGTACAGCAGCTCGACATCACCGACGCGGCGCACATCGGAAGGACGCAGGGCGTAGTGGTGCGGCGAAGCACCCGGTGGCAGCAACACTTCGGGGCTACCCACACCGTCCTGCACTGCAGCAGCGATCAGTTGCAGGGGCTTGATGCTGGTCAGGACACGCACCTCGGCCTGTGCCTGGGCCATCACCATGGTGGCGATAAAAGCGACAAAAAGGGCAAAAAATCGGGACACGATGACCACTCACAGGGGCAGGAACAGGTAACATAATAACGTCTCTAATCGGAACCGTCGCCGCTCATGCCTAAAACCCCGCTGGCCAACCGTCCCCACGATCACTCCCATTGCGTACACAGCGCCCTGGCCGAGGCCGACGTGCTGTGTGCACGCAAGGGCCTGCGCCTGACCGCCTTGCGCCGACGCGTGCTGGAGCTGGTCTGGCAGAGCCATAAGCCTCTGGGTGCCTATGACATCCTGGCCGTTTTGAGCGAGCAGGATGGTCGTCGGGCCGCGCCTCCAACCGTGTATCGGGCCCTGGACTTCCTGCTGGAGAATGGTCTGGTGCACCGCATTGCGTCGCTCAACGCGTTCATCGGCTGCAGTCACCCTGAGCATACCCACCAAGGCCAGTTCCTGATCTGCCGGGCGTGCCACGTGGCGATCGAGCTGGAACAAACCAGCATCAGCAATGCCATTGTCGCCAGTGCCAATGACGTCGGCTTCAGCGTCGAAGCGCAAACCGTCGAAGTGGTCGGCTTGTGCGGCAACTGCCGGAGCGCCTGATGAGCAATACGCTGATTCGCCTCGAACAAGTAGGCGTAACGTTCTCTGGGCAAGCGGTGCTCGACAGCATCGACCTGGCCGTCGAGCCTGGGCAAATCGTCACCCTGATCGGCCCCAACGGCGCTGGCAAAACCACCCTGGTGCGTGCCGTGCTTGGCTTGCTCAAACCGCATACCGGCAAGGTGTGGCGCAAGCCGCGCCTGCGAGTGGGCTACATGCCGCAAAAGCTGCAGGTAGACGCCACCTTGCCGCTCTCGGTACTGCGTTTTCTGCGCCTGGTGCCGGGCGTTGACCGTGCGGCGGCCCTGAGTGCGCTGAACGAAGTCGGTGCAGAGCAAGTGATCGATAGCCCGATCCAGACGATTTCCGGCGGCGAAATGCAGCGCGTGCTGCTGGCGCGGGCACTGTTGCGCGAGCCTGAGCTGCTGGTACTGGATGAGCCGGTGCAAGGCGTCGATGTGGCTGGCCAGGCCGAGCTGTACAGCCTGATCACCCGACTGCGCGACCGCCACGGTTGCGGCGTACTGATGGTCTCTCACGACCTGCACCTGGTCATGAGCACCACCGATCAGGTGGTCTGCCTGAATCGTCATGTCTGCTGTTCCGGCCATCCGGAGCAGGTCAGCGGCGATCCGGCCTTCGTCGAACTGTTCGGCAGCAATGCGCCAAGCCTGGCGATCTATCACCATCATCACGACCACGCCCATGACCTGCATGGTTCGGTGGTTGCACCCGCCCAAGGCGGGCATGTACACGGAGAACACTGCAAGCATGGCTGATTTTCTGCTTTACGCCCTGCTCGCAGGCCTGGCCCTGGCGGTGGTTGCCGGCCCTCTGGGGTCATTCGTGGTGTGGCGGCGCATGGCCTACTTCGGTGACACCCTGTCTCACGCGGCGCTGTTGGGAGTAGCCCTAGGCTTTGTGCTGGACATCAGCCCGGCGCTGGCGGTCACTGTCGGCTGTCTGTTGCTGGCGATGCTCCTGGTGACCCTGCAACAGCGCCAACCGCTGGCCTCCGACACGCTGTTGGGGATTCTTGCGCCGAGTACCCTGTCACTCGGCTTGGTGGTGCTGAGCTTCATGCACGATGTGCGCATCGACCTGATGGCCTATCTGTTCGGCGACCTACTGGCTATCAGCCCGGGCGACCTCGCCTGGATTCTCGGCGGCAGCGCCGTGGTATTGCTGTTGCTGGTCATGCTCTGGCGCCCGTTGTTGGCAGTGACGGTACATGAAGAGCTGGCGATGGTCGAAGGCCTGCCGGTAGCAGCGCTGCGCATGGCCTTGATGCTGTTGATTGCCGTGGTGATTGCCGTGGCGATGAAAATCGTCGGTGTGTTGCTGATCACCTCGCTGCTGATCATCCCGGCGGCTGCGGCGCAACGTCACGCGCGTTCGCCTGAGCAAATGGCGCTGGGTGCCAGTCTGCTGGGGGTTACGGCGGTGTGCGCAGGCCTGGCACTGTCCTGGTTCAAAGACACCCCGGCCGGTCCCTCGATCGTGGTCTGCGCCGCAGTGCTATTCTTGCTGAGCCTGGCCTTGCCGCGGCGCTGACTCACAGGGTGCAGCCCCGAGGTTGCACCCTGCGACATTTAAATCACGCCGGGCCCTGAAGATTTATTTTCGAGTCTGCGGACTGGGTGTAGACTTGCTCGCTTTTTGCGCAAACTTAGAGAGACGCAGGAATGAAGCCGTTCGCCTCCCGTTATCTGCTCCTTGCCGCGTTTTCGCTGTTCCTGGCTGCGTGCTCCAGCACCCCGACCGATAACGCCGGTACGCCTGCACAGGCCGATGCCTGGCAGCAACTGGAGCAAAGCATCGCCAGCAGCGAGCTGGCCACCGCCGAAGACCAGCTGACCGCACTGCAAGCCCAGGCGCCCAACGACCCTCGCGTCGAGCAGTACCAACGACAGTTGGCCGAAGCCTACTTGCAACGCAGCCAGATCGTGCTGCAAAAGGGTGACGTCAATGCGGCGGCTACGGCCCTGAGCCGCGCCCGCGCGCTGATGCCCAAGGCACCGGCACTGACTGGCGGGGTCAACGGCGCCATCGCCCAGGCACGCAAAGCCGAACTGGAAAAGGCCGAGGCCGCCCTCAAGGCAGCCGAAGCGCGCCCTGCGGCCAAGCTCATCGACCCGACCGCGCCGAGCACCGTCGTGGCGTTGAAAACCACGAATATTCGGGAAATGCGCCGGCAACTGGATGACATTGCCACCGACGTAGTGAATTACCAGTGCGACGTGGTGTTCCAGGTGCCGCGCAAAGATGACGCCCCGTGGCTGAAAACCCTGCTGGGCAAACGCGTGCAGAAGCTCGACAGCGAATTCGCCCTGCAGCAGTCCCACGAGATCCACCGTAATCAGCCCGCCCAGGCGGTTCTGATTCCCCGCCGTCCTTGACTGAGCGGGTGCTCGAACGAGCACCCGCCTGCTGCGCCTACGCGGGAATCGCCTGGGCCGCAGCCTCCCGCGCCCACACCCGATGCTTGCCGATGGCCGTGATAAAGGCCTGGTAGGTTTTCCCGTCGTCGCCCACCAGCAAGCCTTCATCGACCTTCAGGCCCGTGCTGTCGAGCAACGGCTGTGCCTCGCTGGCCAGCCCCATGGGCTTGAGGTGCTTGTAGGCTTCCAGCAAAAAATGCAGGGCTGCGCCACTTGCCAGCAAGGCTTGGGTAGACGCTTTGCCAGCAGCGACCCACACGGCATCGAACATCACCGACGGCATGCCATCCAGCGAAGCATCCACCGCCAGCGACTTGCCTTGAGCCGTCTTCACCGGTGCCGAGGTCGGCCCCAACAGGTTGATCTGCGCGCTTTCTGCCTCCAGCGCCTTGACCAGCGCATCGACACGTTCTCCATCCACACCATTGGCCACCAGCACCGCCACTTTGTGGCCGCGGATGCCTTCGCCCAACAGGTTCATCTGGCTAAGGGCGGGTGAATGCTTGAGGCCAAGTTCAGGCACCTCGGCCGTGCCTTTTTTCGGCGCTGGCAAACCAAGGTTCGCCGCCACCTGCGCGGCCAGCTTGAGGTCGATGTTGGCGAGGATCTCGTTGACTACGCGCGTGCGGATCTCAGCCCGCTCAACCTTGCCCAGCTCGAAGCTGTAGGCGCTGATGATGTGCGCTTGCTCGGTCGGGCTCATGCTGTGGAAGAACAACCGCGCCTGGGAGAAATGATCAGCAAACGACGGGCTGCGCTGGCGCACTTTGTGCGCTTCGATCCGCTCCGGATACGACTCGAAGCCACCCTCGCTGGCGGCTGGCGGCGTTTCCTGCGGCCAGCCGCCGTCGATGGAGTTTGGCTCATACGAGGCCCGGCCTTTATCCAGCGTGACGCGATGCTGGGCATCGCGTTGGCCGTTATGGTTGGACGCCAACGGCCGGTTGATCGGGATTTCGTGGAAGTTCGGCCCACCCAGACGGCTGATCTGGGTATCGGTGTAGGAAAACAATCGCCCCTGCAGCAGC
The DNA here is from genome assembly GCF_052147955.1 of Pseudomonas sp. NUPR-001. Lineage (NCBI taxonomy): Bacteria > Pseudomonadati > Pseudomonadota > Gammaproteobacteria > Pseudomonadales > Pseudomonadaceae > Pseudomonas > Pseudomonas sp. NUPR-001. Next base: position 73,079 of record NZ_CP197353.1, on the reverse strand, counting down.
GGATCATTGGAAAAATCGATACCCGGGACGATGTGCCCCGGGCAGAACGCGACCTGTTCGGTTTCGGCGAAAAAGTTGTCCGGGTTGCGGTTGAGCACCATCTTGCCCAGCGGTGTCACCGGCACCAGTTCCTCGGGGATGAGCTTGGTCGGGTCGAGCAGGTCGAAATCGAAGTTATGTTCATCCTCTTCAGCAACGATCTGCACACCGAACTCCCACTCGGGATAATTCCCGGTTTCAATCGCCTCCCAGAGGTCACGGCGATGGAAGTCGGTGTCTTTGCCTGCCAGCTTCTGCGCTTCGTCCCACAGCAGCGAACACACACCCGCTTTAGGCTTCCAGTGGAATTTCACCAGGCTCGATTTGCCTTCGGCGTTGATCAATCTGAAGGTATGCACGCCAAAGCCTTGCATGCTGCGCAAACTCTTCGGAATCGCCCGGTCAGACATCGCCCAGATCACCATGTGCGCCGACTCCGGCACCAGTGAAACAAAGTCCCAGAAGGTGTCGTGCGCGGAGCCGCCGGTGGGCATCTCGTTGTGCGGTTCGGGTTTGACGGCATGGACGAAGTCAGGAAACTTGATGGCGTCCTGGATGAAGAACACCGGCATGTTGTTGCCAACCAGATCGAAATTGCCCTCGTCGGTGAAAAATTTCACCGCAAAGCCCCGCACGTCGCGCACCGTGTCACCCGAACCACGCGGCCCTTGTACGGTGGAGAAGCGTACGAAGACCGGGGTGATTTTCTCCGGGTCCTGGAGAAATCCGGCTTTGCTCAGCGCGGCATGGCATTCGTATGCCTGGAAGTAGCCATGGGCACCGCAGCCACGGGCATGGACAATACGCTCAGGGATGCGCTCGTGGTCAAAGTGCGTGATTTTTTCACGCATGATGAAGTCTTCCAGCAATGACGGCCCGCGTGCACCTGCGCGCAAGGTGTTCTGATTGTCAGCTATCTTCACCCCTTGGTTGGTACGCAAGGCCTGGCCGGTGGCATCACTGCGGAAGGTTTCCAGGCTTTGCAGCTTGGCGTTGGTATTGGCCCGGTCCGGTGTCTGGGTGCCGGCCAGTTGACTTTCCTTGGGCGGATTCTTCTTGCTGGGCATTGGAACGCTCTCCTCGATCAGTCTTGGTTCGGCCCCACGGCGGGCCCTTTCAGTAGTGACTGGCCGGGCTCGGCGAGCGTTCATTCGGATTGACCACTGATCGCGTTATTCCCGTAGCATTGGTCAATTGCGAAATAAATGCTAAGAACCTCTATACGAACAGGCTAAAATGCGCGCCCCGGCTAACCGCTGACCCAAATTCCATGCGCCCCACAAGGTTCGCTACGTGATCGAGTTTCAAAATGTGCATAAAACCTACCGCGTTGCCGGTAGGGACATCCCCGCGCTGCACCCGACCAGCCTGAGCGTTGAAAACGGCCAGGTGTTCGGACTGATCGGCCATTCCGGCGCCGGCAAAAGTACCCTGCTGCGCCTGATCAACCGTCTGGAAGCGCCAAGCGGCGGCAAGATCATCGTTGACGGTGAAGATGTCACCGCGTTCAACGCCAACGACCTGCGGCGCTTCCGCCAGCAAGTCGGGATGATCTTCCAGCACTTCAACCTGCTGGCATCCAAGACCGTAGCCGACAACGTCGCGCTGCCACTGACCCTGGCCGGCGAGCTGTCGCGCAAGGACATCGACGCCCGTGTCAGCGAGCTGCTGGCCCGTGTCGGGCTGTCAGAGCACGCGAAGAAGTATCCGGCACAGCTGTCCGGCGGCCAGAAGCAGCGCGTCGGGATTGCCCGCGCCCTGGCCACCAAGCCGAAAATTCTGCTCTGCGATGAAGCCACCAGTGCGCTCGACCCGCAAACCACAGCCTCGGTGCTGCAACTGCTGGCCGAGATCAACCGCGAACTGAAGCTGACCATCGTGCTGATCACCCATGAAATGGACGTGATCCGCCGGGTCTGTGACCGGGTTGCGGTGATGGACGCCGGGCAGATCGTCGAGCACGGGCCGGTGGCCGATGTGTTCCTGCATCCGCAGCACCCGACCACCAAGCGCTTCGTCCAGGAAGACGAGCAGATCGACGAAGACGAGCAGCGCGACGACTTCGCCCATGTGCCGGGCCGCATCGTGCGCCTGACCTTCCAGGGCGATTCCACCTACGCGCCGCTGCTGGGCACAGTAGCCCGCGAAACAGGCGTGGACTACAGCATCCTTGCCGGTCGCATCGACCGCATCAAAGACACCCCGTATGGGCAGCTGACCCTGGCCGTCACTGGCGGCGACATGGAGGCGGCCTTTGCCCGCTTCACGGCGGCTGATGTTCATATGGAGGTACTGCGTTAATGGACGCTTTGAGTTTCTTTGCCAACGTCGACTGGGCCGAAATCTGGCTCGCCACCATCGACACCATGGTCATGCTGTTCGGCTCGCTGCTGTTCACCGTGCTGCTGGGCCTGCCCTTGGGCGTGCTGCTGTTCCTCTGCGGCCCGCGGCAGATGTTCGAGCAGAAAGGCGTGTATGCGCTGCTGTCGTTCGTGGTTAACGTGCTGCGTTCGCTGCCGTTCATCATCTTGCTGATTGTGATGATTCCGTTCACGGTGCTGATCACCGGCACTTCGCTGGGCGTCGCCGGGGCCATTCCACCACTGGTGGTGGGGGCAACGCCGTTCTTCGCACGCCTGGTGGAAACTGCGCTGCGCGAGGTCGATCGCGGCATTATCGAAGCCACCCAGTCGATGGGCGCCACGACCCGGCAGATCATCATGAACGCCTTGCTGCCTGAGGCCCGTCCGGGCATCTTCGCGGCCATCACCGTGACCGCCATTACCCTGGTGTCGTACACCGCGATGGCTGGTGTGGTGGGTGCTGGCGGCCTCGGTGACCTGGCGATCCGCTTCGGTTACCAGCGTTTCCAGACCGATGTGATGGTCGTCACCGTGGTCCTGCTGCTGATACTGGTTCAAGTGCTGCAGAGTGTGGGCGACAAACTGGTTGTGCATTTTTCCCGTAAGTAACCCCATGGGTCGGCGCTGCCGACGCACCGGGGGCCGGCTCGGCCCTCACAAGGAGTGATTTGATGAAAAAGCTGCTTGCTGTTGTTGCCGCCGTTGCGGCCTTCTCCGCCCAGGCCGAGACCCTGACCGTCGCCGCCACCCCGGTGCCGCACGCCGAAATCCTCGAGTTCGTCAAACCGGCGCTGGCCAAAGAAGGTGTGGACCTGAAAGTGAAGGTCTTCACCGACTACATCCAGCCGAACGTTCAGGTGGCCGAAAAGCGCCTGGACGCCAACTTCTTCCAGCACCAGCCGTACCTGGATGAATTCAACAAGGCCAAGGGCACCAAACTGGTCAGCGTTGCCGGTGTGCACCTGGAGCCACTGGGCGCTTATTCCAGCAAGTACAAGAAGCTCGACGAGCTGCCATCGACTGCCACCGTGGTTATCCCTAACGACGCCACTAACGGCGGCCGTGCCTTGCTGCTGCTGGACAAGGCCGGTGTGATCAAGCTCAAGGACAACACCAACATCCTCTCGACCGTCAAAGACATTGCCGAGAACAGCAAGAACCTGAAGTTCCGTGAACTGGAAGCGGCCACCATTCCGCGTGTGCTGACCCAGGTCGACCTGGCGCTGATCAACACCAACTACGCGCTGGAAGCCAAGCTGAACCCGGAAAGCGATGCCCTGGTTATCGAGGGTGCTGACTCGCCTTACGTGAATATCCTGGTGACCCGTGAAGACAACAAAGACGCCGACGCGGTGAAGAAGCTGGTTGCAGCCCTGCACACCCCGGAAGTGAAGAAGTTCATCGAAGAGAAGTACAAGGGCGCGGTTAAGCCAGCGTTCTGATTCGGTAATCTATCGCGGGGCAAGCCCGCTCCTACAGGAGATCGCCTGTGGGAGCGGGCTTGCCCCGCGATGCATTTCAGTCCCGCTTAACCAACCCCGGCAACTGCGCCACCAGCTTTTGGTTGTTGAACGGCGCACGAATAAAACCACGCTGCTTGCCATCCGGCCCCAGCAGCGCCAGGTTGCCGCTGTGATCCACCGTGTAATTCGGCTTGCTGGTATCGGCTGGAATGAACGGAATGCTCACCGCATTGGCCAGCTTCTGCAGGTTATCCAGTGAGCCGGTCACGCCGCGGAAGTCTTTGTCGAAGTACCCCAGATACTGTTTCAGCTGCGCCGGCGTGTCGCGGTTCGGGTCAACGCTGACCAACACCACCTGCAGCCGCTCCACAGCTTCTTTAGGCAGCTCGCTTTTCACCTGACGCAGTTGCGCCAGGGTGGTCGGACAGATGTCCGGGCAGAAGGTGTAGCCGAAGAACAGCAGCGACCACTTACCTTTGAGCTCATCCATTTGCAGCGTCTGGCCGTTCTCGTCGGTCATCTCCAGCGCCGGCACGGTACGGCTTTGCGGCAACAGAATAATGCCGGCATCGATCAGCTCGGTCGGGTTGCCTTCGCTGCGGCCATTGAGCACCTTGTTGACAGCCAGCCCAAGAAACACGGCGACCAGGGCAACGAGGATAAAGACGGTTTTCTGGGTTCGAGTCATAAGTTCAACAGTAAGTAGTGGTCTACAAGCAGCGCGATGAACAGCAGCAACAGGTACCAGACAGAGTACTTGAAGGTCTTGATCGCCGCGTGCGGCCGACTGCCACGGTACAACACCCAGGCCCATTGCAGGAAGCGCGCGCCCAGCAGCACGGCGCTCAGCAGGTACAGCGGCCCACTCATGTGAATGACATACGGCAGCAGGCTGACCGCCAGCAATACCAAGGTGTAAAGCAGGATGTGCACCTTGGTGTACTGCTCGCCATGGGTCACCGGCAACATCGGAATATCCGCCTTGGCGTACTCTTGCTTGCGGTGAATGGCCAAGGCCCAGAAGTGCGGCGGGGTCCAGGCAAAAATGATCAGCACCAGCAGCAGCGGTTCAGCGCTGATGTGGCCGCTCACCGCGACCCAGCCCAACAGCGGCGGCGCTGCACCTGCCAACCCGCCGATCACGATGTTCTGCGGTGTCGCGCGTTTGAGAAAGCCGGTGTAAATCACCGCGTACCCCAGCAGCGAGGCCAGGGTCAGCCAGGCGGTGAGGGCGTTGGTGAACACCAGCAGCAAGGCCATGCCCAACAGCGACAGTAACAGGGCAAAGGTCACCGCAGCGGACGGTGCTACCCGCCCTTCAACCACCGGGCGTTTGTGGGTGCGGGCCATCAGCGCATCGATGCGTCGGTCGAGTACATGGTTAATCGCCGCGGCGCCACCGGCACAGCAGGCGATTCCGAGGTTGCCAAATAACAGCACCGTCCACGGCACGCCTGCGCGCGTGGCGAGAAACATCCCCACCAGCGACGTGATCAGCATCAGCACAACGACCTTCGGCTTGGTCAATTCCAGGTAGTCGCGCCAACCCGCCTGGAGTTTGCGTTCGCTCAGAAGCGTCGCCATGAGTTGTCTCCCAGATAATGTACGACACCGCCACTGCTCAACGGTGTCAGGCGCCAGCCCTGGCTGACCCGGCGAGCCTTGGCCACCAGGCGAATGCGGTAATTGACCAGCACCATGCACAGCAACAGCATGGCCCCGCCAGCGTTGTGGGCTACAGCCACTGGCAGTGGCAGGTGGAACAGAACGTTGCTGATGCCCAGGCCGACCTGCACCGCCAACGCCAGCAGCACCAGGCGTGCGAGCCTGGCAAGTCCGTGGCGGTAGAGCTTCCAGCTCAGCAGTAACAGCACGCCGGTGACCAGCAACGCGCCCAGTCGGTGACTGAGATGGATAGCGGTGCGGGCATCACTGTCCAACTGCCCGCCGAGGTAGTTGGGGCCGATGTGCTGGGTGAGATGAAAGCCATTGGCGAAGTCCGCCTGCGGCCACCACTGGCCATGACAGGTGGGCAAATCAACACAGGCCACCGCCGCGTAGTTGGCACTGACCCAGCCGCCCAGGGCGATTTGGCCGATTACCACCAGCAACGCCAGGGCCGCTACCCGCCGCACACTCAACGGCAGCTTGGGCAACGGCGCGAACGCGCGCGACAAGCGCAGGCTCAGCAAGAACAACAGGCTCAAAGTAGCGAAACCGCCGAGCAGGTGCGCGGTCACCACCTGCGGCCACAGCTTGAGGGTCACCGTCCACATGCCAAAGGCAGCTTGGGCGAACACCACGCCGAGCAGCAGCAACGGCAAACGATAAGGCTGACCATCACGCCCATGACGCCGCCAGGCTTGCACTGCGAGCAGGGTGATCACCAAGGCCAGGGTGCCGGCAAAGTAGCGATGGACCATCTCGTTGCGGCCTTTATGGTGCTCCACCGGCGTATCCGGAAAATGTCGCTCGGCGTGCGCCAACTGCGCTTCGGTTTTCGGCACGCTGATGAAACCGTAACAGCCTGGCCAGTCCGGACAGCCAAGGCCGGCGTGGGTGAGACGGGTATAGGCACCGAGCAAGACAACAACCAGTGCCAGCAGGGTGGCGAACACAGCGAGGCGGAATCCGGGTCTGGCCATGAGGGTGTCCTAGCCGATGTTGGACAGCTTCAGCAGGTGGCGCAGGTCATTGAGCAAATCCTTGCCCTTGACCCTGGCGTCGTAGCGCAGCACCAGGTTGCCGTGTGGGTCGACGATCCACAGCTGGGCATCCTGCTTGCCCTGGCTGACCGTCTCGTACTTGCTCAGGTCCAGTGGGTAGCGTTGCAGCTGTGGGTATTCACGTTCCAGTCGAGCCTGGAAGTCCGCACTCAGTGGCTGGGTCACGGCCAGCGCATGACTGGCACGGCTGGCATCACGCCCCAGGCCGATCTGGATCTGCCGGGCCAGGTACACCAACTGCTGGCAGTCCAGCCCGCATTCTTTGGGGGCACTGACCAGCAACTGCCAGCGCTGCACATCAGCGTTGACGCCAAGGTCGGCACGGCTTTGCCCGTTGCCGATCATTTCGCCGTGATAGCTGCGGCTGTCGGGCACCCAGAACTGCAGTTTGTACATGGCCGTGGCCAGCAGCATCGGGCCGATGACCACCAGCAGGATCAAGATCAGTTGCAGGCGTCCACGGGCGCGACTAGACGGCGTCTTGCCTTCAGACATGTTGAGTGGACTCGTGACGGCTCCCATGCTGTTTCTCCTTGTTGTTATGCCAGCCGAAGTAGAGGTAGAGCAGAACCAACGCCAAGGCCAGGGCAAACCACTGCACGGCATAGCCCAGGTGTTTTTCCGGGCCCATGGCAACCACCGGCCAGTCCAGGCGGTAGCTGGCCGGGCCTGCTTGCAGACGTAATTCGTAAGGGAAGCCTTCGCGAGCCAGCTGTGGCCAGAGGTGACGGGCATCAATCGCCGTCAGCAGCCGCGGCCAACTGCCGCCTTGCGGGTCGGCATGCAGCTGAAAGGCCGCGCCGGGGGCGACATACACCCAGGCATCCAGGCTCAGCGGCTGCTCCGGGGTAGTGAACTGCACGGGGGTGCGCCGGTCTGGCCAAGGCAACCAGCCACGATTGATCAGCAGCCAGAGGCCGCTGTTCTGGTCGAGAAACGGTTGCAGCAGTTCGACGCCGACCCGACCATCACGCAGGCGATTGTCGAGCAACAGGCTGTGCGCGGCATCGAAATGACCGTACAGGTGCACCCGCTGATACGCCGGATCCGGCAGCTGCGGCAGTTGCCCGGCGGCGATGGCTTCACCGGCCTGGCGCTCAGCGTAGCGGGCAAGCAGCTCGCGCTTTTCCTGGGCACGCGTGAGCTGCCAGCAGCCCAGGGCAATCAGCCCGGGCAACAGCAGCAGTACCACCAGGGTCGGCACCCAGCCTGGGCGAAATGGCTTCACCCGATCACCCCATGGTCAGTCGCTATACTTAAAGTCATCGATGCATCCCCCCGGAGTTTCGCCATGCTCAAAGCCGCGATTGTCCTGATGCTGCTGGCCACCATCGCTAGCCTGTTCAGTGGCCTGATCTTTCTGGTCAAGGACGACGGACACTCCACGCGTCTGCTCAAAGCCCTGACCGTTCGGGTCACACTCGCTGCGCTAACCCTGGCGCTAATCACCTGGGGCTTCTACAGCGGCCAACTGGTCTCCCATGCGCCGTTCTGAGCCGGCTCACAGCACGTAAACGAAGATAAACAGCCCCACCCACACCACATCGACGAAGTGCCAGTACCAACTGGCGGCCTCGAAGCCGAAGTGTTTATCGGCGTTGAAATGCCCGCGCATGATCCGCACCAGCATCACAATCAGAATGATTGTGCCCATGGTCACGTGGGCGCCATGAAACCCGGTGAGCATGAAGAAGGTGGCGCCATAGATGCCCGAGCCGAGGGTCAGGCCCAGTTGGGTATAGGCCTCGTGATACTCGTAGGCTTGCAGGATCAGAAAGGCGATGCCCAGCGCAATGGTCAGCCCCAGCCAGAACTTCAGGGCACCGCGGTGATCCTTGCGCAAGGCATGGTGCGCGATGGTCACGGTGACACTGGAACTCACCAGCAAAATGGTGTTGATCAACGGCAAGTGCCAGGGGTCGATAATGTCTCTGGGGGGCGGAAACAACTTGGGATCAGGTGTGTTCAGCAGGGGCCAGGAAAATTCGAAATTCGGCCACAGCATGTGCGCTACGCCTTTGGCGCCTTCCCCTCCGAGCCAGGGCCCAGCCAGGTTACGCACATAAAACAGGGCGCCGAAGAAGGCGATGAAGAACATCACCTCGGAAAAAATGAACCAGGACATGCCCCAACGGAATGAGCGATCCAGTTGTGGGCTGTAGAGCCCGGCCCGGCTTTCCTTGACCACCGCCCCGAACCAGCCGAAGAACATGTAGACCAGGCACAGCGCACCGAAGAAAAAGATCCATGGCCCATGAGATTCCGGGCGCCCGGCCTTGAGGTCGTTGAACCAGGTGCCCAGGCCGAACACCGTGATGAACATGCCGACCGTGGCAATGATCGGCCACTTGCTTTGCGCCGGTACGTAGTAGTGCTCATGCGAAGCCATGGAGTGTTCTCCTTATCGGGCGCCCTGTGTGGCCGGGCCCGCCAGGTGTGCAACCGGCGGGTGGCGAGCGGTGATATCGAACAGCGTGTAAGCCAGCGTCAGGTGTTTCACATCCTTGGGCAGGTCACGGTCAACGATGAAACGCACTGGCATTTCGATGCGCTCACCCGGCTGCAGCACCTGCTGGGTAAAGCAAAAGCATTCGGTCTTGTGGAAGTACGCCGCCGCTTCGGCCGGGGTAATGCTGGGAATGGCCTGGGCACTCATCGGCTTGTCGGTCGGGTTGCGGGCAATGAACACCATCTGATTGACCGCACCGGGATTGACGTCGATCTGATCGGCAGTGGAATAGAACTCCCAGACCATGTCACTGGCATTGGTCGACATGAACTGCACTTTCACACTGCGGTTCGGGTCGCTGACCTGGGTACCGGCATACTGCCCGCCGGTCTTGCCGTTGATACCGAAGGCTTTGCACATCACGTCGTAAATCGGCACCAGGGCAAAGCCGAAGGCGAACATCACCACGGTCAGCAGCATCAGCCTCACTACCAGGCGTTTGAGCGAGGTCCCTTCACTCATGGCTCATCCTCCGGCGTTGCGGGTTCATTTCACTTCCGGTGGTGTCTGGAAGGTGTGATAGGGCGCTGGCGACGGCACGGACCACTCCAGCCCTTCAGCGCCATCCCAGGGTTTGGCCGGAGCCGGGGCTCCACCACGAATGCACTTGATGACAATGAACAGGAAGAAGATCTGCGTAGCACCGAAGGTAAACGCCCCGATCGAGGAGACCATGTTGAAGTCGGCAAACTGCAGGTTGTAGTCGGGAATCCGCCGCGGCATGCCAGCAAGGCCCACGAAATGCATCGGGAAGAAGGCCATGTTCATACCAACGAACGACAGCCAGAAATGCAGCTTGCCGAGGGTTTCGTCATACATGTGCCCGGTCCATTTCGGCAGCCAGTAATAGGCCGATGCAAAGATCCCGAAGATCGCCCCCGGCACCAGCACGTAATGGAAGTGGGCCACCACGAAATAGGTATCGTGGTACTGGAAGTCGGCCGGGGCGATGGCCAGCATCAGCCCGGAAAAGCCGCCGATGGTAAATAGAATGACGAAGGCGATGGCGAACAGCATCGGCGTTTCGAAGGTCAGCGAACCCTCCCACATGGTGCTGACCCAGTTGAACACCTTCACCCCGGTCGGCACGGCGATCAGCATGGTGGCGTACATGAAGAACAGCTCGCCGACCACTGGAATGCCAACCACGAACATGTGGTGTGCCCAGACAATAAAGGACAGAAAGGCAATCGCCCCGGTGGCGTAAACCATCGAGGTGTAGCCGAACAGCGGCTTGCGCGAGAACGCCGGAATGATCGAGCTGACCGCGCCGAACGCCGGCAGGATCATGATGTACACCTCAGGATGCCCGAAGAACCAGAACACATGCTGGAACAGCACCGGGTCACCGCCACCGGCAGCGCTGAAAAAGCTGGTGCCGAAGTGAATGTCCATCAGCATCATGGTGACCACACCTGCCAGTACCGGCATCACCGCGATCAGCAGGAAGGCGGTGATCAGCCAGGTCCAGACAAACAACGGCATCTTCATCAGGGTCATGCCCGGCGCACGCAGGTTAAGAATGGTAGCGATCACGTTGATCGCGCCCATGATCGAGCTGATACCCATGAGGTGGATGGCGAAAATGAAGAACGTCACGCTTTCCGGGGCGTAGGTGGTCGAGAGCGGGGCATAGAAGGTCCAGCCGAAGTTCGGCCCGCCGCCGGGCATGAACAGGGTTGAAACCAGCAACAGGAATGCCGCTGGCAACAGCCAGAAACTGAAGTTGTTCATCCGTGGCAGGGCCATGTCTGGCGCGCCGATCATCAGCGGGATCATCCAGTTGGCCAGGCCAACGAAGGCCGGCATCACCGCACCGAAGACCATCACCAGGCCATGCATGGTGGTCATCTGGTTGAAGAACTCCGGCTGGACAATCTGCAACCCGGGCTGGAACAGCTCGGCGCGGATCACCATGGCAAAAGAGCCACCGAGCAGGAAGGCGATAAAGCTGAACCACAGGTACATGGTGCCGATGTCTTTGTGGTTGGTGGTCAGCACCCAGCGCATCAGGCCCTTGGCCGGTCCGTGGGCGTGCTCATGACCGTGGCTGTGGTCGTCGATCACTGCGCTCATGTCCTGTCTCCTGCAGTCCGGTGACTGGTGCGGGAATTGCGGTCAGGCCGGCTCATTTGCTTTCTGCCTGCTTCATCGCCAGCACATCTTTTGGCGTGACCATGTCGCCCTTGTTGTTGCCCCAGGCGTTGCGCTCGTAGGTCACTACCGCAGCGATATCGACTTCCGACAGTTGCTTGCCGAACGCCGCCATGGCCGTGCCAGGCTTGCCGTGGAAGACAATGCTCAGGTGATCTTCCTTGGGACCGGTGGCAATTTTCGAACCTTTGAGTGCCGGGAACATCGGCGGCAGGCCCTGACCCTCAGCCTGGTGACAGGCCACGCAGGTGGTGTGGTAAACCTTGTCGCCACGCTCCACCAGCTCTTGCAGCGTCCATTCCTTGCTGGTCAGCTCTTTGAGCTTGGCCGCTTCGGCTTTGCGCTCGGCCAGCCAGGTTTCGTAGTCGGCCTTCGATTTGACCTCGACCACCACAGGCATGAAGCCGTGATCTTTGCCGCACAGCTCAGTGCACTGACCGCGGTAGATGCCCGGCTTCTCGACCCGGGTCCAGGCTTCGTTGACGAAGCCGGGGATGGCATCGCGCTTGACCGCAAAGGCCGGCACCCACCAGGAGTGAATGACGTCGGCGGCGGTCACCAGAAAGCGCACTTTAGCCCCGACCGGCAGCACCAATGGCTGGTCGACTTCGAGCAGGTAATGCTCGTCTTTCGGGGCTTTGTTGTGGATCTGATCGGCGGGCGTGGCCAGGTTGCTGAAGAACTCAACGTCCTGGCCCAGGTATTTGTAGTGCCACTTCCACTGGTAACCGGTGACCTGGATATCGACGTCCGACTCACTGGCATCGTAGATGTCGATCAGGGTTTTGGTTGCGGGAATGGCCATCGCCACCAGGATCAGGAACGGCACCACCGTCCACATGATCTCGACCCAGGTGTGCTCGTGGAAATGCGCAGGCTGCTGCCCGGTGGAACGACGGTGGATGATCATCGACCAGAACATTGCGCCAAAGACCACCAGGCCAATGATCACGCAGATCCAGAAGATGGTCATGTGCAGGTCGAACACTGCGTTGCTGACTTCAGTCGCCCCTGGCGCCATGTTCACGGTCCAGGCGGCGTTGGCCTGACCGAATACCGACCACAACAGGAGGCCCATCCAGACGTGTGGATGTCGCATCATTGCGGGTTCCCCTTATCGTTCTTGTTATCCCGGAGGCGTGGACCTACGGCTAAGGGTACGGCGGCCAAGACTGCGAACTTCGACGACCGAGCCCCTGCGAACTGCAGTCGGGCCTCATCAGCGAATCACCTTCAAACCGGAGTATAGACAGCGACCTCGACCACGCAACGCGATAAAAAATTCAACCGCCTGACAGTTGAACGTTTGCGCGCAAAGCCCCGGTTTAACTAGGATAGAAGCACAATGATGGCATTTCGATATAATTAGTAACTATAAACGGATCAGGGTTATGCAAAATGCGTCTTAGCGCTTTTCAGAACCAAGCTACCTTATGTCTTCCGTTTGTCACGTCTTTACCCTGGAGTTGTCATGAACATCGCCGCTTTGCGCGCGCAGATTAGCCGTGCCCATCAACATGAGACCGAAACCGGCCAACTGAAAGAACAACTCACCAAGCAACTACCGCACCTGCATCCATCGATCCAGTTGCCGGCAATCAACGCCGAAGATGCCTTGGCCCGCTTCGTCGGCGCTTACATTGAACAGGTTCCGGAAATGCTCGAGGCGGCCAATGAAGTGGCCCGCGAAGCTGGCATCGAATCGCAGATCAAGCCGGTGCTGAAAATCGCCGAACAGTATTTCCTGCAACCACCCGCCATCACCAACGCTCATCTGGGCCTGGGTTGCCTGCTGGACGAAGCCTACCTGGCACACCGCCTGGTGGAAGAAGTGAATGACCTGTACATCAAGCACTTCAATCAGCCACTGATCCCGCTGGACACCACCGTGGCCAACTTGATTGCTCACCAACTGATCGGCGAAGAATTTGCCAACCAGCTGGATGAAGTGGTGCACCACTCGGTCGATGAGATGCTCAATGACGAGAGCTTTGCCCTGGAGTCGGTAGAGCAATACCGGGAAAAACTCAGCAGCCCGGACACTGGCGCAGCCTGGAAGCGCTGGCCGTGCCTGTCGCGCCAACTAGGCGTGGGGCTGGATCAGCCGGCCTGACAGTAAACACATCGCGGGCAAGCCCGCTCCCACCGGAATCACACATTCCCTGTAGGAGCGGGCTTGCCCCGCGATAACACTAAGCCCCCAAACCAACCGTCGTACGCACCCGCCCTTCAACCCGGCGTTTTAGCCGGTGCTGCTCGATCACCAGACGGGAGCCGTTGCCCGCATTAGCTCGCCCCCAATCCTCAAGCAACTCAAGACAGGAATGGTCGATATAGCTTAGGTTGGCCAACGGCACATGCAGCGTGGTGCCCACCGGGATCCCCTCCAGAGCCTGTGCCAGCGCCGGAACCTTGAGAAAGGTCGCCGCACCACTCATGCGCAGTTCCAAGTGATCCGGCTCGTCTCGACTGACCACACTGATCTTCAATCTCGCCGCCTTGAGCGCCAGCTTCAACAGGGTCAGGGCAAAGCCCAGCAGCACCCCGGTCAACAGATCAGTGAAGATGATCGCCAACGCAGTAGCGGCATAGGTGAACATCGGCATCCGGCCATAACGGCCCAAGCCCTTGAACGCTTTGAAATCCACCAACTTGATACCGGTATACACCAACACGCCCGCCAGGCTTGCCACCGGAATCTGTTGCAACACGCTGCTGAGCATCACCACAAAGGCCAGCAACCAGACGCCATGCAGGATCGCCGACAGGCGCGTCCGCGCACCCGCCTGAACGTTGGCCGAGCTGCGTACGATCACCCCGGTCATCGGTAGCGCGCCGAGTACTCCGCAAAGCATATTGCCCAAGCCTTGGGCCGACAGCTCACGATCGAAATCCGAACGCTGACCATTGTGCATGCGGTCTACCGCGGCAGCCGACAGCAAGGTTTCAGCACTGGCGATAAAGGCCAGGGCAAAGGCTGCAACCAGCAGGTTCGGGTCAGCGAGGTTGAGCAAGTCGGCCGGGCGCAGCCAGTCGATTGCCTCGCTCAGGTCGGCTGGTACCTGAACGCGATTGACCGGCAGCGCCAGCCAGATACTGACGGCAGTCATCAGCGCGACGCCGAGCAAGGCACCGGGCACAAAACGCAACGACTGCGGCCGCCAACGCTCCCAGCCCCACATCAGCGCAATGGTGCCAAACCCCAGTAGTGCGGCTTTCCAGCCGTTGCCCTGGTGCTCCACTGGCAGCGCCTGACTGACCGTTTCCGGAAACGCTATCAAGTTGGCCAACCCGGACGGCTGCGGTGCGCTGTCGAACAGCACATGCACCTGAGACAAGACAATCAACACGCCGATCCCCGCCAGCATGCCGTACACCACGGCCGGTGCCGTCACCCGGAACCAGCACCCCAGCCGCAAACGCCCGGCCAGCAATTGCAGCAAGCCCGCGAGCAACAGGATCGGGCCAAGCATCGCCACGCCATGCTGGCGCACCAACTCGAACACCAAGACGGCCAACCCCGCCGCCGGGCCACTGACCTGCAGTGGCGAGCCGGCCAGCCAGCCGACCACGATGCCGCCAATAATCCCGGTGATCAGGCCTTTGGCCGGTGGCATCCCCGAGGCAATGGCGATGCCCATGCACAAGGGCAGGGCGACCAGAAAAACCACTACCGATGCCAGTAATTCACGCGGCAGTGCCGCTTTGATCTGTGTTTTGTTCACCGTGTCACTCCTTCTCTCACGTTCACAGCCATTCCGATGGCCGATAACACACCCCTGACGCGCGCGCAGGCGCAGGCCGCCAGCGAGCCGGCAGGGCAGTCAGGGAAATTCAAGGCAGCCGATGACCAGGCCACACCCGGAGGGTGCAGCCGTCAATCAGCGTGTCGCGGGAGTTTCAGGGACGCTTAGTAGCGGCCTTTCGGGGTAGCGCTGGGGATTGGCTGACCGGCAGTCAGCGGCAGGAAGCTGTCGCTCGCGGCGTCATAGGCTTCGATCTGGCTGGTTTCGATGTCGTAGATCCAGCCGTGAATGTGGAGCTGGCCAGCAGCCAGACGCGAAGCAACCGAAGGATGCGTGCGCAGGTGCTGCAACTGCGCGATGACGTTTTCTTTGGTCAGCACTTGCATGCTTTCATGCTCGCTGCCGCAAGAGCAGTTGTCTTCAACCACCGTGCGCGCAACCTCGGCGTGACGCAGCCAGGCCTTGACCGTCGGCATCTTTTCCAGGCTCTGAGGGTTGAGCACTGCACGCATGGCGCCACAGTCAGAGTGGCCGCAAACGATGATGTGATGAACGCCCAGGGCCAGCACGGCATATTCGATGGCGGTGGATACACCACCGTTCATTTGCCCGTAGGGCGGCACAACGTTGCCGACGTTACGGGTGACGAACAAGTCGCCAGGAGAACTCTGGGTAATCAACTCGGGCACGATGCGCGAGTCGGCACAGGTGATGAACATTGCCCGAGGCTTTTGTGCAGTGGCCAGTTTCTTGAACAGCTCTTGCTGCTCAGGAAATACGTCGTGGTGAAACCGCAGAAAGCCATCGACGATATGCTTCAGGGCAGCATCAGCGCTTTCGGCGGGTACATCCGGTACGGCCTTGGATGGGTCCTTGATGGGCATGATTCATCCTCTTTGACGTTTTTAGGTTAAGTCCATTCTACCGGGTTGATGATTCAAACAGCGCATGTCACTTGGATGACCTGCGCGCACCAACAATCACATCAGTTGTTGACTGAATTCCTACGCTACCCGGGAAAACTTAACTCAAACTGAATTGCGAGGCTCTAGCACGGGCATTTCAGCGATTCAAAGCGATGCCAAAATAGTATCAAAAAAGCATCAGTGGCCAATACCCATTATGGAAATCAGAGCAACGACATTTGTCGGCCCGGCGGACAAAATGCAGTGCAATCAAGCGCGTAGCCTTCACGCAGGTTCAGCCCGAAACGACGAATGGCGCGGCTGAAGCGCTGCGCCAGCAACTCGGCAAAAACACCTTCACCGCGCATCCGCGCACCAAAGCGGCTGTCATACAGCTCACCGCCGCGGCTCTGGCGGATCAGGCTCACTACATGACCAGCCCGTTGCGGATAGTGATCCTGCAGCCACTGTTCAAACAACGGCGCGACTTCCAGCGGCAAGCGCAACAACATGTACGCCGCAGTTCTGGCGCCATTGGCCTTGGCGGCCTCCAGCAAGTGCTCCAACTCGCTGTCGTTGATCATCGGGATCATCGGCGAGCACAGAACACCGACGGGAATACCAGCCTCACTCAACACCCGGATGGCCCGTAGCCGCGCCTTGGGGGCTGCCGCCCGTGGTTCCAGTGTGCGCTTGAGTTCGTCGTCGAGCGTGGTCAGGCTGATCATCACTGACACCAGCCGCTGCTGAGCAAGCTCGGTAAGCAGATCAAGGTCGCGAAGGATCAGAGAGCCTTTGGTTACGATAGTGACCGGATGGCGATATCGCAGCAGCACTTCCAGCAAGCGTCGGGTCAGTTGCTGTTCGCGCTCGATGGGCTGGTAAGGATCGGTGTTGGAGCCGAGGTTGATCGGTGCACAGACGTAGCCCGGCTTGCTCAGTTGCTGCTCAAGCACCTCGGCGGCGTTGGTTTTGGCGATCAGCTTGGTTTCGAAATCCAGCCCCGGGGACAAGTCCCAATAGGCGTGGCTGGGGCGTGCGTAGCAGTAAATGCAGCCATGTTCGCAGCCGCGATAAGGATTGATCGAGCGGTCGAAGGGTAGGTCAGGCGAGTTGTTGCGGGTAATGATGCTCTTGGCCGTTTCACTGCGCACTTCGGTGCCTTGGGTCAGCGGCACTTCCTGATACCAGCCGTCGTCTTCTACCACCGAGCGGTTCGGGGCGAAACGATTATGAGGATTGCTGGTGGTGCCGCGACCACGCAGCGGCGCTGGAGTATGCATGGCGCACCCTTTCACTGTTTTTTTATACAGTACAACAGGGTGCTCAGTTGATCCAGCACCGCTGGGCAGCAAACCTCAGGACGCGCTCAATCCATGCCAGCGAAGAAATGGCGCAGCACTCAGCGGGCGCTTGAGAAAGCTTTCGACCCCTACCTGAATGGGCTGCGAAGCGCCAGGCATAAACACAAGCTCATGCAACTCGCGCCCGGTTGCCCGATTGAGCAAGCCTTCCTGCTCAAAACGGCTGAACAGGTCAAAGGCATGCACATCGGCCCACAGGTAGCCGAAATAACCCGCTTCGTAGCCTGTCACCAGATGATCGAACGCATGCAACGGCCTCTCGAAGTCAGCCAGCGGCCAGGCCCCGGCGGCGCTGAAACTGTCTTCGACCCGCTGTTGCACGTTGCGCCCATCATCCGGGGCGTTGTGCAGGTCCATATCAAACAACGCTTTTGCCAGCTCCACCGCCAGCTTCGACTGCTCTTGCGCCTGAAGTTGTTCGAGGAACGTCTGCAGTGCCGGAGCGCTCAGTGGCGCCCCAGTCAGGTAGTGCGAAGAAATGCTCGCCAGGTACTGCGCCGACCAGCACCAACGCTCAAGCAATTTGCCGGCTACCTCAAAGCCACCAGGGCCCAGGTTCTGTACATCCGACAGGTGGTAATTGTTGGTACGTACCAACAGGTGATGCAGACAGTGGCCAAACTCATGAAACACCTTGCGCAGGTCCAGATGGCTCAACAGTGGTGGAACATTGCCCTGTCCGGCGGCCACACTGGCAAACATCGCCACCGCGCTGCCGTGGTAGCGGCCTTCAGCGTCAATATGGCGGTTACTCAGGTAGTAGGTCCAGGCGCCTTCCGCATGTTTGCCGTCCCTGGCGATGGCATCGATGTGCAGATGTCCCTGTAACGCATTGTCCTGCTCGACCTCGAACGTGCGCACACTTGGGTGCCAGCTGGCAGTAGGTGTCTCGCGCAGTACAACACCAAACAGCTGCTTGGCCAGATCGACCAGGGCCTTGATTACGGTATCCAGCGAGAAACAAGCGTGCACCTCGTCTTCGGACAGGCTCAAAGGCATTTGTCGAGCCTGCTTGCGCAGATAAGCGACGTCCCAGGGCTGGACCTGCGGCAGACCCTGCTGCTGGGCAAAGTCCTGCAGGCGTTTACGTTCCTGTTCAAAGCTCGGCTTTGCCTGCCGACTCAGTTGCTGGAGAAAGCGTATCACCTGATCCTGAGAAACACCGCCTTTGCGTTGCAAATTGAACAGTGGAAAGCGATCGAACCCAAGCAAACGAGCCTTTTCCTGCCGGGCATCAGCCAGATCCTGAAAGATTTCACCGTTGTCCTCACCGGGTTCCTGGCTGACCGCGCGTGTCATCCACGCCCGGTACACTTGCTCACGCAAATCGCGGTCTTGGGCATGCTCAATTACCGCCAGGCACGGCGCTTCTTCTAGGGTGATCAGCCATCCGCTCAACGCTTTGGTGTGTGCCGCCGCCGCCATCGCCCCCCGATTGAGTGCCGGTATGCCACGCAGGCGCTGCTCATCCATGATGTGCACATTCCAGGCCTCGCCAGAGCGCACCACGTTGTCGAAAAACGCGTTCTGCAGGTCGCTGATTCGCTGCTCCAGCGCCTGTAGCTGCTCGCGCTGAATGTCCGTCAGGTGAACCCCCGACAGGCGCATGGCTTTAAGGGTTCGTTGCAACGCCGCTTTGCGCTGCCGATCCAGATTCATGCCATAGGTGCTGGCCGCCAGGCGCTCGTACAGGCTCAACAACTCGGCGTTTTGCAGGTTCTGCAGGAAATAGGCCTGGGCCAGATCCCAACACTCATTCGCATCCTCTTGCCAGTCACCTTCGAGTGAAAGCAACGGCGCGATGCTATAGAGGGTGTTGTTCAGACGCGCATCCAACGCATCCACCGCCAGCACCAGGTCGTCCCAGGTTGGCAAGGTACGTTGCTGCTCGATGATGACGTCCAGGGCGATACGGTTATCACTGATGATCTGCTCGACCGCTGCGCGCAGATGCTCAAGGCGGACCGCCGCATAATCGAGCGGCTGGTCGTTTTGCAGGAAGGGGTTATCGCTGTGCATGCTGATTCCAGAGTGACGTGAATAATCTCATCACTCTGGAACGCCGCACTCAATGACGGGTGTTAACTATGTGGCACCCGAAACGTAATTGTATCGGGTGCCACACCCGCCTTACTCGACAGGCTTTTTAAGCTTCGGATTGGGGAAGAACTGTACCGTCTGCACCTTTGCCTCAGCCGGTTTGACTTCCACCTTGTTGACCCGGGTACCCAGCTCTTTGGGCACCGACAACCCCTGTTCATTGAGGGTGTCGGAAAACCCGCACGCCACGCACTCACGGTGCGGAACGCTGTCTTCGCTCCACATCATCAGCTTGTCCGGCTCGCTGCACGCCGGGCAGACCGCCCCGGCGATAAAGCGTTTTTTCGTTTTGATCACGGGCGCATCGCTCATGCCGCCACTTCCTCACTCAAACCACAGTGACGCAAGAGTGCATCGATTGACGGCTCACGGCCACGGAAGTCGACGAACAGCAGCATCGGCTCCTGGGAACCGCCGCGGGCCAGAATGGCTTCGCGGAAGGCACGACCGGTTTCAGCGTTCAGCACACCTTCTTCCTCAAAACGCGAGAACGCGTCAGCCGAGAGCACTTCAGCCCACTTGTAGCTGTAGTAACCGGCGGCGTAACCGCCGGCAAAGATGTGCGCAAAGCTGTTGGGGAAACGGTTGTACGCCGGTGGGCGCATCACCGAAACCTCATCGCGAATGCCTTCAAGCACTTCCAGCACGCTGCGGCCATCGCCATGGCTGGCATGCAATTCGAAGTCGAACAGGGAGAACTCCAACTGGCGGACCATCATCAGCCCGGACTGGAAGTTCTTCGCTGCCAGCATTTTTTCCAGCAGGTCCTGGGGCAGGGCCGCGCCGGTTTCGTAATGCGCGGAAATCAGCGCCAGACCTTCAGGCTCCCAGCACCAGTTTTCCATGAACTGACTTGGCAGCTCGACAGCGTCCCAGGCCACACCGTTGATTCCGGAAACACCTGCATGCTCGATACGGGTCAGCAGGTGATGCAGGCCATGACCAAACTCGTGGAACAGGGTGGTGACTTCGTCGTGAGTCAGCAGCGCAG
The DNA here is from genome assembly GCF_052147955.1 of Pseudomonas sp. NUPR-001. Taxonomy (NCBI): domain Bacteria; kingdom Pseudomonadati; phylum Pseudomonadota; class Gammaproteobacteria; order Pseudomonadales; family Pseudomonadaceae; genus Pseudomonas; species Pseudomonas sp. NUPR-001. Next base: position 52,719 of record NZ_CP197353.1, on the reverse strand, counting down.
GCTTGCCGGGTGCGGCCGGGGTGAAGTTACACACCAGGTTGGCCACCGGGCTCTGCAGCTTGCCGTCAGCGGCGCGGCGACGGTCGCGAGCACCGTCCATCCAGGCGCCGCCACGCTTGTTGGCACGCGCATACAGGTCGAAGAAGAAGCGACCGACGTGTTGGCCGTGTTCTTTGATTTCGAACAGGCGCACATCCGGATGCCAGGTGTCGAAGCCCTTGAGCTCAGCAATCTCGATGCCATACAGGCGCTGGACGATGGCGAACAGCCCTGACAGCACTTTGTCGATCGGGAAGTAGGCACGCAGGGTTTCCTGCGAAACGCTGTAGCGTTGCTCGCGGAGTTTTTCACCGAAGAAACCACTGTCCCAGCTTTGCAGGTCTGGGCAACCTTGCTCGGCGGCATAGGCCTTGAGCTGGGCCAGATCCTGGGCAGCGAACGGCTTGCTACGTTTGGCCAGGTCACGCAGGAAGCTCAGGACCTGATCGCTGGACTCGGCCATTTTGGTTGCCAGGCTCAGCTCGGCGTAGTTGGCATAACCGAGCAGCGTGGCCAGTTCCTGACGCAGGTCGAGGATTTCGCGCATCACCGGGCCGTTGTCGAACTGGCCGGCATTCGGCCCCTGATCGGAAGCGCGGGTGCAGTAAGCGGCGTAGATCTCTTCACGCAGGGCGCGATCTTCGGCGTAGGTCATCACCGCGTAGTAGCTCGGGAACTCCAGGCTGATCAGCCAGCCGTCGAGGCCCTTGGCCTGGGCCGCAGCAGCCATTTGCGCCTTGGCCGAATCGGTCAGGCCTGCCAGCGCGGCCTCGTCGGTGACCTGTTTGGTCCAGGCTTGAGTGGCATCGAGCAGTTGGTTGGAGAAACGGCTGCCCAACTCGCTGAGCTTGCTCTGCACTTCTGCATAACGCTGCTGCTTTTCGGCAGGCAGGTCGATACCCGACAGACGGAAGTCACGCAGGGCGTGTTCAAGAATAGTCTTTTGCGCGACGTCGAAACCCGCCGCTTCAGGGCTGGCAATCAGCGCTTCATAGGCCTGGAACAGCTCGCGGTTCTGACCCAGTTCGGTCGCATAAGCGCTCAACGCCGGCAGGCAGGCCTCGTAGGCTTCGCGCAGCTCGGCGCTGTTGCACACGGCGTTGAGGTGACTGACCGGGCTCCAGGCTGCGCCCAGGCGATCATTGAGTTCGTCCATCGCCAGAACCAGGCCGGCCCAGCTTGGCTGCTGACCCTGGCGCTTGAGAATGTCGGCAATAGCGGTACGGTTGTCGGCCAGGATCTGTTCAATCGCCGGCTGCACATGCTCGGCACGGATCGCCGAGAAGGGCGGCAAGTCATAAGACTGCAGGAGCGGGTTGGTCGCACTCACGGTTAAACACCTTGGCAGAAGAAACACTGGACCATCTTAATTACAATCGACGCCGACCGCAGCCCTATCAATACCAAAGAGAACTCCTATCATGGCCATCCGCAGTTTCCAGAACCATACACCCCGCTTGGGCGAACGCGCCTTCGTGGACTGCAGCGCCGTGGTTTTGGGAGACGTCGAGATCGGAGACGACAGCTCGGTTTGGCCATTGACGGTGATCCGCGGCGATATGCACCGTATTCGCATCGGTGCGCGCACCAGCGTGCAAGACGGCAGCGTGCTGCACATTACCCACGCCGGGCCATTCAACCCGGACGGTTTTCCGCTGTTGATCGGCGATGAGGTAACCATTGGACACAAAGTCATGCTTCACGGCTGCACGCTGGGCAACCGGATTCTGGTTGGCATGGGCACCACCATCATGGACGGCGCGGTGGTCGAAGACGAAGTGATCATCGGTGCTGGCAGCCTGGTGCCGCCGGGCAAACGCCTGGAAAGTGGTTTTCTGTATGTCGGCAGCCCGGTCAAACAAGCCCGTGCCCTGACCGAGAAAGAGCGCGCATTCTTTCCCTATAGCGCCAGCAACTACGTGAAGCTCAAAGACCAGCATCTGGCCGAAGGCTACCACCTGCCTGAGTAAACCGGTTTACAGCCCTTATCGAGACAGTCATGCATCAGCAAAACATCCTCTTCGACCTTGACGGCACCCTGACCGACCCGCGCCAGGGTATTACCCGTTCGATCCAGTATGCCCTGGCCAAGCTCGGCATCGACGAGCCGGACCTGGCCCGCCTTGAGCACTTCATCGGCCCGCCCTTACTGCAGGCCTTCATGCAGTTCTACGGCTTCGACGAGGCCAAGGCCTGGGACGCGGTGAACTTCTACCGCGAGCGCTTCAAGGTCACCGGTCTTTACGAAAACCTGGTGTTCGACGGCGTCAAGCCACTGCTCGAAGCCCTGAACGGGCAGGGCAGGACGCTGTACATCGCCACCTCCAAACCTTGGGTGTACGCGCGGGAAATTGCCCGGCACTTCCAGTTCGACCATCACTTCAAGGTGATCTACGGCAGTGAGCTGGACGGCACCCGCACCAACAAGGTCGAGCTGATTGCTCACCTGCTGGCCGAAGAGTCGCTGGACCCAGCGCAAACGCTGATGATCGGCGACCGTAAACACGACCTGATCGGCGCGCGCAGCAATGGCCTTGAAGCGGTGGCCGTGGGTTACGGGTTTGGCAGCCACGAGGAACTCAGTGCAGAGCAGCCGGCTTACCACTTTGCGACCTTGGGTGAGCTGCATCAGGCGTTTCTGCGCGGTTGATGGTCTGATCGCGGGGCAAGCCCGCTCCTACCGAGCGGTGTGGGAGGGGGCTTGCCCCGCGATGCTATTCAGAGCCTGCTGCCGCTCCACAGGCGCCAACTTACCCATCGCCGCAACCCGCGCATAAAACACCTGCCAATCGCCGCCGACTTCGGCAAACAACGCGGCAAACGCCGGTACCCACTGGTCATACAGTCCAAACGGTAACAGTTTGGCATTGTTCATCGGTGCATTGATCCAGGCATCGAAGCGCCCTTTACCGCCCCACTGGCTATCGCGCAGTGCCCGGTACTCGCGACGCAGGCGTTCAAACTCAGCCTGCTTGCCAGCGCGCTTGGCTGGCACGCTCAGCGGCGCCGCATACAGTGTTTTCAGCCGTTCCCGGCTGGCCAACACCAAGGCGATGAATTGCTCACGCTGCTGGTTGTCGTCCTGAGTCTGCTGCGGCAGGCCACGCGCGGCGCGCCACTGCCGCGCCCCTTCCTGTTCAACGAAGGTGGCGAACGACTCATTGAAAGCCGTGTCGTCCTGTACGTACACCTGCTGGTGCGCCAGCTCGTGGAAAATCACGGCGGCCAGACGCTCGTCACCCCAACCCAACATGGAGCTAAGAATCGGGTCATCGAACCACCCCAGGGTCGAATAGGCCTCGACCCCGCCCACATAGACATCCAGCCCTTGTTGCTTCTGCAACGCCGCAGCGCCGCGCGCCGCGCCCTGGCTGTAGTAACCGCGGTAAGCAACGCAGCCGGCTATCGGGAAGCAATGGGTTTCGGGTTCGAGGGACAGCTCGGGGGTCGCAAACACATTCCACACCACAAACGGCCGGCCAATGTCGGCATACACCCGGTAGCTGCGGTTATCCGGCAGCCTCAGTTGCGCACTGGCAAAGGCGCGGGCCTGTTCGGCCTGAAGCAATTGCTGGCGCAGCTTTTCCGGTGTGTCTGGCGCTGTGACCAGCTCTGCCACGGACATACGGGCCTGCAGCAGCTGCCATTGACCGCTCGCCAATTGCCCGTAATAACTGACGCTGGAACAACCGTTGAGCAGCCCGAGCGCCAGCAAGGGAACCAAGTAGCGAAAAAAATGGTCGAGTGCCCCAAGACTTGAGCGCAATAAAAGAAATAGTCGAAGCATTCGCGTCCCGTTTTCCGCTCAAGAACTCTTCAGCTTCAAGACTATCCTGCCCGGTTGGAGTTTTGCCATGCGTACACTGCTTGTCATCAGTAGTCTTCTGCTTCTGTCCGGCTGCGCCGGGCTGCTGCTGCCTCAACCCGACCCCAACCAGGCCTGGATTGACCTCGCGCCCGGCCAGGACGATACCTTGCATGCCGTGCAGGTGGATGATCGTGATTGGGCCGACAAGCGCTATTTTGAAGTGCCCCCAGGCAGCCACGAGCTGACCGTACGCTACCTGTTCCCAGTGACGCCGAGCAACATCGGCCCGGTCAGCGAACCGCTGTGGCGCGATTGCCAGCTGAATGTGAAATTCAAGGATTTCACTGCCGGGCAACGCTATCAACTGGAAGCAGGCAGCATCGGCTTTCGCCCTTGGGCAAAGCTGTATGACGAGCAGCGCAATCTGATCAGCAAAGGGCTACCGGCGGGCTGCCAACGCACCTGATAAGGTGAATGGCGCTATGCTTATGCTTTGAAGCTTGCATGCCGGGAGTTTGCCATGCGCCAGCCAATGATGCTGATTGCCCTCAGTACCCTGGGGGCGTGCGCCAGCCCCTTGCCGCCAGTTGACAGCAAGCAAGCCTGGGTCGATCTGTACACCATGACGCCTGGTAAAACGCTGATGGCCGACCGCCTGGATGGTGAGCGCCTCAACGATGGGCGCTTCTTTCAGGTCACACCAGGCAAACACGAGCTGACAGTACGTTTCGATTTCGAGGTGTATTCCGGTGGTTTCTCTATGAACCCCGTAGAGCGCACCTGCTACCTGAAAGTGCGCTACGACCACTTCGAAGCCGGTCAGCGTTATCGCCTGGAGGCGCGGGCACCCGCCATGCGACCCAGTGCCTACCTGTACGACGCACAACGCAAGGTGCTTGCCGAAGAAGCCAACGACATCTTCTGCATTCCCTGACGCTTAGCGATCATTTTTCTGATAAATGATCTTCTTGGTGCCACCCTCGCAACTGCCGACCACCATGTTCTGGTCGTGGACCTCTTCGTTCTTGACGATTTCCAGGGTGTAGGAGCTGACGTTGTTGGCCTGGATCTTCGCTTCGATCTCAGCCTTGAGCTCTTCACAATTCTTCGGCGCAGCCAGTGCAGAGGTTGCCAGCAGCGAAGCCAGCACAGCGATTGCAACACGGATCATGGGGACAACTCCTTGTGACGGCAGCGAGTGTGCCGACACCCATTTGACCACAAGCACCGATCACGGTTCTGCCTCCCTTGCTTCAGCGCGATTGCACCGCAGGCATTGAATCCTCAGGAAGTGCCCATACAGAGTTGAAAAGGCCTACGCGTAATGTCGGCCAAATGACTGCCTGGAGGCTCAATAGCCCATGAAGCGACTCGCGGACACTAAATTCTCCACCCTCGACCTGGTGCCAGTGCGCGCAGACGGCAGCCCGGCACAATCCCTGCGCAATTCGCTGGACCTGGCACAGCACGTAGAGAAATTCGGCTACAACCGCTTCTGGGTTGCTGAACACCACAACATGGACGGCATTGCCAGCTCGGCCACAGCGGTTCTGCTCAGCTACCTGGCAGGTGGCACGTCGACCATCCGCGTCGGTGCCGGTGGCGTCATGCTGCCCAACCATGCTCCGTTAGTGATTGCCGAGCAGTTTGGCACCCTGGAAAGTCTCTATCCCGGTCGTATCGATCTGGGCCTGGGCCGCGCGCCCGGCTCCGATCAAATGACCGCACGGGCGCTGCGCCGCGAACGTTCTGGCAGCGCTGACGACTTCCCCGACGATGTCGAAGAACTGGTGCGTTACCTCGGCCCAAGAACGGCGGACCAAAAGGTCATCGCTGTGCCAGGTTATGGCACCGAGGTGCCGATCTGGTTGCTCGGTTCCAGCCTGTTCAGCGCGCAGTTGGCGGGAATGCGCGGCTTGCCGTATGCCTTCGCCTCACATTTCGCACCGCGCTATATGCACGAAGCCATCCGCATTTACCGCGACCACTTCCAGCCCTCGGCAGTGCTCGACACACCCTATGTGATGCTCGGTGTGCCGCTGGTTGCGGCCGACAGCGACGAACGCGCCAACTACCTGGCGACCTCGGTGTACCAGCGCATTCTGGCCTTGATGCGTGGCCAAAGCCTGGTACAGCGGCCACCGGTCGAGAGCATGGACGGCCTGTGGTTACCGCATGAGCGCGAGGCGGTGGGCAGCTTCCTGGGGCTGGCGATGGTCGGCGGGCCGGAGAAAATCCGCGCCAAGCTCGAGGTATTGCTGGAGCAGACTCAAGCTGATGAGCTGATCTTTACCTGCGACCTGTATGAACACGCCGACCGGATTCGCTCGTATGAGTTGCTGGCGCAGGTCATGCGCAGCGAGTAGGTGAGTTGTCGCGGGGCAAGCCCGCTCCCACACGGTGTGTTCTGTGGGAGCTTGCCCCGCGATCAGCGTCAACCGCGCTTGTAGACGATTTCCTTGGTGCCGCCTTCGCAGGTCCCGACGACCTTGCCGCCCGAGGCCGCACCTTTGTCGATGATTTCCAGCGAGTAACCGCTGACACCCTTGGCGTCCAGCTTGGCGGCTATTTCGCTCTTCAATTCTTCGCACGGTTTGCCCGCTGCGAGCGCAGTACCCGCCAGCATCATCAAACCCAGTGCTACTACCAACTTCTTCATCGATCGCTTTCCTTGTTCAGATCAAAGTGGAGGATGGCGCCGGAACTTATCCGGTCGCCTCAAGACTGTGTAACTCAATTGACCCGCACAAGCCAGTGACATGCTTTCAGCTATTGGCAATCCGGAATCCGACCTTCAGCGTTACCTGAAAGTGCGCGGCCTTGTTGTCTTTGATGTGCCCACGCGTTTCGACCACTTCAAACCACTCAAGGTGCTTGATGCTTTTGCCGGCTTCGGCCAGGGCATTGTTGATGGCGTCTTCGATGCTGGTGGGTGACGAGCCGACGAGTTCAATTTTCTTGTAGGTGTGATGATCCGACATGATCAGTCTCCTTTTCGAAGGTGAACACTGAGCCTAGCAGCGTCGGCGGGTTTTATCCGTGGCCAGACACCAGCTCGGAAAAGTCGCACGGCACTTTCGCTCTACACTGAAGTCCCAACCTCAACAGCTCACTCACACCACGAAGGAGAGCCACCATGGCCAACCACTCGTTGCGTAAAGCGTCGCTGCAAAGCATGGAAGCGGAGATCGAAAGCCTGCTCAAATCGTTGGAAAGCCTCAAGAACGACGCCTCGGATGAGTCGCGCAACACCCTGAAAACGCTCAAGGGCAACGCCGAAAACGCTTTGCGCCACTCGCGCAGCCTGCTCAGCGATGCCTATGATGAAGTGAAAACCAAAACCCGCGAGACCGGTGTGGCCACCCGCGACTATGCCCAGCAGCACCCTTGGACCACTGCAGGGGTGACGATTGGCGCCCTGGGCCTGCTCGCCGCGTACTTGATGTGCAAACGCAGTAATTAATCGGCCTGACGCGCCAACTCGGCGCGCAACCACCCGGCCAGTTGCTCGGCGCGCCCATCTGCGGCGCGTCGCGGCACCCACAGCGCCAAGGCGGCCTGCGTCTGACAAAAGCCCCAGGGTGCGGCCAGACGCCCGGCGCGCAGGTCATCAGCGACCAGCGGCTGCGGAGCGATTGCCACCCCAAGCCCGGCGACCGCCGCTTCCAACAAGTAATACAGATGCTCGAAATCCTGGCCGTAGCGCAGCGCCTCAGGATCGATGCCTTGCTGCTGCGCCCAATTCGGCCAGGCCTGCGGCCGCGAAGTGGTCTGCAGCAGCGTTTCCGCCAGCAAGGCTTGCGCAGGTGCGTTCTGCAAGCGCGAGAATCCGGCGAAATGTGGGCTGAGGACCGGGCCGATGCACTCCTGGGCCAGCACGTGAACCTGCATATCGCTCGGCCATGGCGGCTCGGCGAATACCAACAGGGCATCAAGCCCCGGCCGCCGCGGGTCGAGATCCCCTTCACCGGCAGACAGATGCAAACGCAATTCCGGCAAGTCGGCCTTCAGCCGCCCCAAGCGCGGAATGAACCAACGCGCCAACAAGCTACCCGAACAACCCAGCACGAACGGTGCATCGGCATTGCTGTGGCTCAACTCGGCACATACGCTGCGCAAGCGGTCAAAGGCGTCAAAGCTGGCATCGCGTAGGCGCTGGCCTGCATCTGTGAGTTTAATGCCGCGCCCGTCTTTGACGAAAAGGCTGACACCCAGATGCTCCTCCAACACCTTCAACTGCCGGCTTACCGCACCGTGCGTAACGTGCAACTGCTCGGCGGCCTGGCTGACGCTATTAAGCCGCGCCGTGGCTTCGAAGGCGCGCAGGGCATTGAGGGGAGGCAGGTCGTTACGCATGACGTGTGAGTTTTCCTGACATGTTTAGGCAATCTTATCGGTTTTCAGTTGGGCCTGTCGTGGGTACAGTAAAGCCATTCTTCGTTTTCACTACGCCCTGGAGCGACCCATGACCCAGACCAACTTCCGCGCCGGCCCCGATGCCAATGGCCTGTTTGGCGCATTCGGCGGCCGCTACGTGGCTGAAACCCTGATGCCGCTGGTGCTCGACCTGGCCCGCGAATACGAAGCGGCCAAGGCCGACCCGGAGTTTCTTGAGCAACTGGCGTACTTCCAGCGCGACTACATCGGCCGCCCGAACCCGCTGTACTTCGCTGAACGCCTGACCGAACACTGCGGCGGCGCGAAAATCTTCTTCAAACGTGAAGAACTCAACCACACCGGCGCGCACAAGGTGAACAACTGCATCGGTCAGGTGCTGCTGGCCAAGCGCATGGGCAAAAAGCGCCTGATCGCCGAAACCGGCGCCGGTATGCACGGTGTCGCCACTGCCACTGTTGCAGCACGCTTTGGCCTGCCATGCGTGATCTACATGGGTGCCACCGACATCGAGCGCCAGCAAGCCAACGTGTTCCGCATGAAGCTGCTCGGCGCCGAGATCGTGCCGGTGACCTCCGGTACCGGCACGCTCAAAGACGCCATGAACGAAGCGCTGCGCGACTGGGTCACCAACGTCGATGACACCTTCTACCTGATCGGCACCGTGGCTGGCCCACACCCGTATCCGGCGATGGTCCGCGACTTCCAGTCGATCATCGGCAAAGAAACCCGCGCCCAGTTGCAAGAGAAAGAAGGGCGTCTGCCCGACAGCCTGATCGCCTGTGTCGGCGGCGGCTCGAATGCCATGGGTCTGTTCCATGACTTCCTCGACGACACCAGCGTACAGATCATCGGCGTTGAAGCCGGTGGTCATGGTGTCGATACCGACAAGCACGCCGCCAGCCTCACCGGTGGCATGCCGGGCGTACTGCACGGCAACCGCACCTACCTGCTGCAGGATGCCGACGGCCAGATCACCGACGCCCACTCGATTTCCGCAGGCCTGGACTACCCCGGCATCGGCCCTGAGCATGCCTGGTTGCATGAAGTGAAACGCGTCGAGTACGTCAGCATCAACGACGAAGAAGCCCTGGCTGCGTTCCACACCACCTGCCGTCTGGAAGGCATTATCCCGGCCCTGGAAACCTCCCACGCGCTGGCCGAAGCGATCAAACGCGCCCCAACGCTGCCTAAGGATCACCTGATGGTGGTGTGCCTTTCCGGGCGTGGCGACAAAGACATGCAAACCGTGATGAGCCATATGGCCGCCCAGGAGAAACAGGCATGAGCCGTCTTGAACAACGCTTCGCCGAACTGAAGGCCGAAAGCCGCTCTGCGCTGGTCACCTTCATCACTGCTGGCGACCCGGGCTACGATGCCTCGCTGGCGATTCTCAAAGGCCTGCCAGCAGCTGGCGCCGACGTCATCGAACTGGGCATGCCGTTCACCGACCCGATGGCCGATGGTGTGGCTATCCAACTGGCGACCCTGCGCGCCCTGGATGCCGGCCAGACCCTGGCGAAAACCCTGCAGATGGTTCGCGAGTTCCGCGTCGAGAACCAGAGCACACCGATTGTGCTGATGGGCTACTACAACCCGATCCATCGCTTTGGCGTCGAAGCCTTCGTTGCCCAGGCTAAGGAAGCCGGTGTCGACGGCCTGATCATTGTTGATCTGCCGCCTGAGCATGACGCAGAACTGGCGACCCCAGCACAGGCTGCCGGAATCGACTTCATCCGCCTGACCACCCCGACCACCGACGACGTGCGCCTGCCGCGCGTACTGGAGCGCAGCTCCGGTTTCGTCTACTACGTCTCGGTGGCGGGTGTCACCGGTGCTGGTTCGGCTACGACTGAACAGGTCAGCAGCGCTATTGCTCGCCTGCGTCGGCACACTGACCTGCCTATCAGCGTTGGCTTCGGTATTCGCACACCAGAGCAGGCGGCAGCGATTGCCAAGCTGTCTGACGGGGTAGTGGTAGGTTCGGCGCTGGTCGACAAAATTGCCCAGGCGAAATCGACTGAGCAGGCCGTGGGTGATGTGCTGGAGCTGTGTTCGGCACTGGCCCAGGGTGTGCGGGGCGCACGTACAGCGTGATACATCGCGGGGCAAGCCCGCTCCTGTAGGAGCGGGCTTGCCCCGCGATCAATTATTCAAAAATCGACAAATCCAAAGGCCTGATCGCCCCCATCCAGATCGCATGATCGCGATGGTCCGCCAGTTCATCCCCAGTCAGCGGATGCAGAAACACCACCAGCCCATGGCGATACAACGCCAGCCAGGGCAGCACCACACCTACCACTTCTGGCCCGAACGCCAGCTGACAACTCCAGTCTGGATGCGGCCCGACCGGCTTCTGGTGCATACGGCCCATGCTCACGCCAAACAGCTTGGCCGCCTCTTCACATAACTGCCGCGCCTGCTCCAGGGTGCTGGCGTCGTAGTAAACATGGGCGTGATAGCCTTTGATCCTCTGCACACTGACTCCTGAATGCTGCTGGTCCAAGCTCGGACGCCAAGTTATCTTCCACGACTATACGCTGGCTAACTCCAATGCGCGACTTGCTCTGCCAAACCAGACATCACCACCTGTGCAGCTTATGCTTTTGATTGAAGCCGCAACAATTTACTGACTATCCTTTTATTGCATTTACCCCTAGCTAGATCTAGTGTTTTTTATGCATTCACATCTAAATGGATTTGTAGAAATGTACACGCTTAGATATTTAATAAGAACAGTGCCAACCATTATTATCTGCGCATTTTTTTACACAGGACTTATCATGATTGGCATAAGAAAACTATACCCCCTCGAAGAAACCACATACTGGATTACAGGGGGAATTTTGTTTGTTATTATTTCCATTGTCGGTTTAAAAATTTACATCCCCATGCTACGAAATACATGGTAGCCATCGTCACACCAAACAGTTTGGCGATACGTAGGATATCGGACTGCTCACAATTTTACTTATGATCGAGGATCAAATCACTTTACCACCATGTATCGCGTAACCTGGGGATGTAAAACCTTAAGCCAGCAGCGGTGATAAAAACATAAATAAATCCGTATGCAATCCAATATGACTTTTTTTCTAGCGGAAATATTTCTGTCACGCACCACATAACAACAGCCGTGTAAAATATAGAGCAACCTGCAATAGTCAAACCCAAGCTTACTAAATATCTAACTGTATACATCTCTACAGAGCCCTTCGAGTGAAAGCTAATCTCGCCATGGGATTATTTACTTTTAACTTCCGGATTTTCCGCTGATACCATAGAGTTAATCGTAATTGAATTCACTAAGGCCTCAAAAAATAAGGCCAACTTACCGACTTGTTGATACGCAGGCTCGTAATTAACTGGATCCCTCCTAAAAAGCTGCACTGAATTCGTCTTTCGTATGGGCTGCATCATACCTCTAGCCGACAGAGCCAAGTCGACCACACCATACGCCATGTTCCCTGAGTATTCATCTTTAAAAAGGGCTTGATAGGCACGTCTGGTTGGACCCTGTGCCGCTTTTCCTGCCGGGCCGTTATATATATTCATCCCACCTTCATAAATATTATTAACACCGTGTGCGACGAAAAGCGCGCCTACTGGAACTCCCAAACCGTATGCAGACCCGGAAGTCTTAATTCCAACTTTAATCTGCATCACACCCGCTACGACCCCAATTCCGTTTTGAGCATAAAAACTCGCCTTGGAAGCCAGCTCGGCATACTCTGCCTTTATCTCCTGCACACCCTCCCAAGCGCTTTTTATACCGTCGTTAACATCATTTATTATTTCATTAACATAATTGGATACGACGGCACCGAACTCAAGCTGAATCATCCCATCATAGAAGTTAGTCGCGCTAATGGTGCAGCCCAGTGCAACCAAGTCAGAGCCAGCTTTGGCGACATCATTGATATCGCATGATTGCTCATTCACCTTCGCCACCCCAAAAAGCATAGGCACTTGTGCTTGCCGGGTGGTGTACCCAGCTGATATCCCGGTACCTAATGGCCAGAAGCTCTTGTGGCTGCGCATCCCCCATGTGAATGGCATGGGGCACCTGAACGCTTAAATTGGCAATCCGCCCACCCGATAACGACACAGTAAAATATCTTTCGTGACCACCCGCAGGTGTGCTGCGATAGAAATTTATTTTACATTCGATTTCTTCGCCTTCCTGCAAAGCGCTGGCTAGCAAAGGCGTGGACTTATCAATGTTTTTGGTAATAACGACCGGCATATGTTGGCCACGACCACCTGACGTGCTGCCGTCATTGCCACCTGCCATATTATGAGTGTAAGCCAGCACCATGATTTCATCTTCGTGGCCCGCTTGGCATTTATTCCCTATTGATTGCTGGCTTGAGCAACCAGCGGAAATCAAACCTTGCTTCTTTCCGGTAATGGTCATGTAACTGTGATTGGCCATGCAACGCACTCCTTGTGGTAAGAGTGGTCAGTCTAAAGGCGGATAATGTTTATTACTTGTAGGAAGTTTCTGAAAAAACAGACAACATATGTCTAAATTAAACTGCAAAATTCATTATCTTCCGCCTTAGCCATTTGAACCTGATGCTTTGACGCGACTTGCGTCCAAGCGCCAGACATCGCACCCTGAGCGGCCCTTGTTCGCGATAGAGACTGCCCATGGCCCGGCCTGATCGCCACCATCTGCTGCCCTTTCTGACCTGGCTGCCCGCGCAAACGCGCGGCAGCGTGCGCCGCGATGTGCTGGTGGGGTTGAGTGGCGCGATTCTGGCGCTACCACAGTCAATCGCCTACGCCCTGATCGCCGGCCTTCCCGCCGAGTACGGCCTGTATGCGGCGATCGTACCGGTGATCATCGCCTGCCTTTGGGGCTCGTCCTGGCACCTGGTGTGCGGGCCGACGGCTGCGATTTCCATTGTGCTGTATGCCAGTGTCAGCCCACTGGCCGTCAGTGGTAGCGACGACTACATCAGCCTGATCCTGTTACTGACATTCCTGGCCGGGGTGTTTCAGTGGTTGCTGGGCATGCTGCGTTTTGGCGCGCTGGTGAATTTCGTCTCTCAATCCGTTGTGCTGGGCTTCACTCTCGGCGCCGCCGTGGTGATCGCTCTCGGTCAACTGCCTAATTTGTTGGGGCTGGATTTGCCCAGTCAGGCTACAGCGCTGAATACCCTGGAAAGCTTGCTGGAGCACGTAAGTGAAGTGGACTGGCCGTCCCTGACGCTGGGCTTAGGCACGCTGATAACCGGTGTAACGATCAAACTGCTGCGTCCACGCTGGCCCAGCCTGTTGATAACCCTGGTCATTGCCAGCCTGCTGGTGTGGCTGCTGCCCGGCGTGTTCGGCCATGTGCGCCTGGTTCCGGGTTTCATCGGCCAATTACCGCCGTTCAGCCCAGTGCCCTTGCTGGACCTTGAGCTGATCCTGCGCCTGCTGCCCAGCGCTGTAGCGGTGGGCATGCTCGGGCTGGTCACTAGCCTGTCGATTGCCCGTTCATTGTCGTCGCGCTCAGAGCAATTGATCGACGCCAACCAGGAAATCCGCGGTCAGGGTCTGTCGAATATGGTTGGCAGTTTGTTTTCCGGTTACCTGTCTTCAGGCTCTTTCACCCGCTCCGGGCTCAGCTATGACGCTGGCGCCCAGTCACCCCTGGCCGGGGTGTTCTCGGCGTTGTGGGTGGCCGTGTTCGCGGTGGCCGGTGCAGGGCTGATCGCGCACATTCCGATTCCGGCGATGGCGGGGAGCATTCTGCTGATCTGCTGGGGCTTGGTCGACCATCGGGCCATCAAAGCGCTGTTCCGGGTCAGCCGTTCAGAGTTTCTGGTCATGAGCCTGACCGCCACCGCAACCTTGCTGTTGGAACTGCAAACCGCGATTTACGCCGGGGTGCTGGCTTCGCTGTTCTTCTACCTCAAGCGCACTTCGCGGCCGCGCATTCAGCAGTCACGTGAAGGCAATGCCGATGTGCTGCGTGTGGGAGGGTCGATCTTCTTTGGTGCCAGCCATTACTTGCAGGTGCGCCTGCAGCGCTGTCAGGGGCCGGAGGTGATCATCGATGCGCGGCAGATCAACTTCATCGACTATTCCGGGGTCGACATGCTTCACCGTGAAGCCCGCCGTCTGCGTCGTGCAGGCGGCAGCCTGACGCTGCACCGGGCGCGGCCTCAGGTTGTTGAGGAGTTACATAAGCTGGAAGGGGTGGAACATTGCCCGATTCGTTTCGAGGAATAGCGCTGTCGCGGGGCAAGCCCGCTCCTACCGGTAGGAGCGGGCTTGCCCCGCGATGTGCCCTTAACTTCGAGCCAACTGCCGTCGTAATTCATCCAGCACCGGAGCCGTATCCGGACGAACACCACGCCAGATAAAGAACGCCTCAGCGGCCTGCTCGGCAAGCATGCCCAGCCCATCCAGCACCTTGCCAGCCTTGTGTTCACTGGCCCAGCGGCAGAAGGGGGTCGGCTCTTTGCCGTACATCATGTCGTAGCAAACGGTCTTGCCCGCTTCGATCAGGCTGGCAGAAATCGGTGGCAGCTCACCGGCAAGGCTTGCGGAAGTCGCGTTGATGATCAGGTCGACCGGTTCTTGCAGCCAGCTGAAACCGCTGGCTGCCACAGGCCCCAGGTCGGCGAATTCACGGGCCAGTTGCTCGGCCTTTTCCACGGTGCGGTTGGCAATCACCAGCGAGGCCGGGTTGTGCGCCAGCAATGGTTCCAATACCCCACGCACGGCACCACCGGCGCCAAGCAGAAGAATGCGCTTGCCGGTCAGTTGCACACCGGCATTGACCGTCAAATCACGCACCAGGCCCGCACCGTCGGTGTTGTCGCCCTGCAAACTGCCATCAGCCAGCTTGCTCAGGGTATTGACCGCGCCCGCACGTTGCGCCCGTGGTGTCAGGCTGTCGACCAGGCGATAGGCCTCTTCTTTGAACGGTACCGTGACATTGGCACCCAAGCCCTGCTTGAAGAAACCCTGGGCACACATGCTGAAATCGTCCAGCGGCGCCAGCAAGGTGCTGTATTCAAGCTGCTGGCCGGTCTGGTCGGCAAACAGCCGGTGAATCAGCGGCGATTTGCTGTGGCCGATCGGGTTGCCAAATACAACGTACTGGTCCATTTACACGGTTCCTGGGTCAAAGTCGGGCAGGGCCGGAAGTTATCCACAGTGACTCAGTGCGCTGCCTTGGCTTCGCCAATCCAGTCACGGTCCTGCAGGAAATACTCGGTCAGGCGCGCTTCTTCGCTGCCTGGCACGGCTTTCCAATCGTACCCCCAACGCACTTGCGGTGGCAGTGACATCAGAATCGATTCGGTACGCCCGCCCGATTGCAAACCGAACAGGGTGCCTCGGTCGTACACCAGGTTGAACTCGACATAGCGGCCGCGGCGATACTCCTGGAACTCGCGTTGTTCGGCGGTGTAAGGCTGATGCTTGCGCCGCTGGATGATCGGCAGGTAAGCCTCGACATAGGCATCGCCAATAGCGCGCATGAAGGCGAAGCAGGTGTCGAAGTCCCATTCGTTCAGGTCATCGAAGAACAGGCCGCCAATACCACGCGGTTCGCCGCGGTGCTTGAGGTGGAAGTAGCGGTCGCACCAGGCTTTGTAGCGCGGGTAGACATCCGCACCGAACGGCGCGCAGGCGCGCTCGGCCACCTGGTGCCAGTGCAGGCAGTCTTCTTCGTTACCGTAGTAAGGGGTCAGGTCGAAACCGCCGCCGAACCACCACACCGCTTCTTCACCTTCCTTCTCGGCAATGAAGAAACGCACATTGGCATGCGAAGTTGGCACATGCGGGTTATGCGGATGAATCACCAACGATACGCCCAGGGCCTCGAAGCCTCGTCCGGCCAGTTCGGGCCGATGGGCGCTGGCCGAAGGCGGCAGGCCGCTGCCAAAGACGTGGGAGAAGTTCACGCCGCCTTTTTCGATGACCTTGCCTTCACCAATTACCCGCGTGCGCCCGCCACCGCCGGCTTCGCGCGTCCAGGCGTCTTCAACAAAGCGAGCACCGCCGTCTTCGGTTTCGAGAGCGGCGCAAATACGGTCTTGCAAGTCGAGCAGGTAGGCTTTCACGGCCTCGGTGCGGCTAGTCATCAGGTCACCTGGAAGCGGGCATGAGCAAATTCGGCGCGTAGCATACCACCGGCAACCCACCGGCCGCAGTTGACGGCGATCAAGCAAAGGCGTCCGATAGGGGTTTTCCACAACCGACGGAGAGTGCAGATGGCCAAGCGTATTCAGTTCAGCCAGCATGGAGGCCCTGAAGTCCTGCAACTGGTCGATTTCGAGCCTGCCGCCCCCGGCCCGCAGCAGGTCCGTGTGCGTAACCAGGCTATCGGCCTGAACTTTATCGACACCTACTTCCGTAACGGGCTGTACGCACCGCCGTCACTGCCATCAGGGCTGGGCACCGAAGGTGCGGGGGTCGTGGAAGCGGTCGGCGAGCAGGTGACACGCCTGAAAGTCGGCGACCGGGTAGCCTATGGCGGAGGCCCTCTGGGGGCTTACAGCGAAGTGCATGTGCTGCCTGAAGCCAACTTGGTCAAACTGCCTGACAGCATCAGCTTCGAACAGGCTGCAGCCGTCATGCTCAAGGGTTTGACCGTGCAATACCTGTTCAAGCAAACCTACCCGGTACAGGCGGGCGATACCATTCTGTTCCATGCTGCCGCCGGAGGTGTTGGCTCATTGGCCTGCCAGTGGGCCAAGGCCTTGGGCGCCAAATTGATCGGTACGGTCAGCTCTGCTGAAAAAGCCGAGCACGCCAAGGCGCTGGGCGCTTGGGCGACCATCGATTACAGCCATGAGGATGTCGCGCAGCGCGTACTAGAGCTGACTGATGGCAAGAAATGCCCGGTGGTGTATGACGGCGTTGGCCAGGACACCTGGCTGACATCGCTGGACTGCCTGGCACCGCGCGGCCTGATGGTCAGCTTCGGCAACGCCTCAGGGGCGGTCAGCGGGGTCAACTTGGGGATTCTGGCGCAGAAGGGTTCGCTGTATGTCACCCGCCCGACCCTGGCCAGCTACGCCAACACTGCCGAAAACACCCAGGCCATGGCTGACGACCTGTTCGCGATGATCTCCAGCGGCAAGCTGACGGTGGATATTCAGCAGCGCTATCCGCTGAGCGAAGCGGCCAAGGCGCAGACTGAGTTGTCGGCGCGGCGCACCGTTGGGTCTACGGTGTTGTTGCCTTAATCGCTTCGCGGGGCAAGCCCACTCCCACAGTGGTGGGAGCGGGCTTGCCCCGCGATTGATATTCAACCCGGCCGAACCACATCCCCGCTAGCCAGATCACGAATCACACTCGGATTACGCCGCCCGCCCAAGGCGCCCCCCAGCACCAGGTCCAACTGCCCGCGGAAGTACTGCTCTACCCGCAAGCGGGTCTTGGCCGCAGGGCGCCCCTGAGGGTTGGCCGAAGTCGACACCAGCGGCCCGACCAGCGAACACAGCTCACGCACCTGCGGATGATCACTGACACGCAGGGCGACGGTGTCGTGAACACCGGTAATCCATTCCGGCAGCATATTCTGGTGTGGCACCAGCCAGGTGTTCGGGCCAGGCCAGGTGCTGCTCATCCGATCAAGCCAGACTTCGGGGAAATCTTCGAACAAAAAGTCGAACTGGCGGATATTGTCGGCGATCAGGATCAGTCCCTTGTCGACCGAGCGCGATTTGATCGCCAGCAGACGATCCACCGCTTCTTCGTTCCAGGGATCACAGCCCAGGCCCCACACGGCCTCGGTTGGATAGGCAATCACCGCACCGGCCCGAATTTCACGCGCGGCTTGTTGCACACGCCAACTGCTCACCATTGCTATCACTCCGCATAAAGGCTGACGAGCAGTGTACTTAGGCCGGCCGGGCAAACCAACGCCCAGCTTCATTACAAACCCGTCCGTCCACTTCAAGCTCGGTCAACGCGGCTAGCACCCGAGGTAAAGGCCAGCCGCTACTGATCGCCAGTGCCTCGCTGGTTTGCGGGGCTGCCAGTAATAGATCTTCCAGCACATGGCGCGGTTGAGCCAACTGGCCGGAAGGCGCGGGCGGCAAACGCTGCCAGCCCTGCAGGGTTTCGATGATCTGATCGATGCACTCCACCAGCAGCGCGCCGTCACGAATCAGTTGGTGACAGCCTTTGGAGCCGGGGTGATGAATGGAACCCGGAATGGCATACACCTCGCGCCCTTGCTCGGCGGCCAGGCGTGCAGTAATCAGCGAACCACTGGCCAGGCTTGCTTCCACCACCAGTACCCCCAGCGACAGGCCACTGATGATGCGATTGCGCCGGGGAAAATTGCCCGCTACCGCGCCAGCATCCAGGGGAAACTCGGAAACCACGGCGCTACCGTGTTCGACCATCGCAGCCGCCAGCGTCCGGTGGCGTTGTGGATAAAGTTTCTGCAAGCCGGTGCCCAGCACCCCGATGGTGTGGCCGCCGACGTCCAGCGCTGCCTGATGAGCGGCACCGTCTACCCCCAACGCCAGACCGCTGGTCACCACAAACCCGCTCTGGGCCAGACTTCGTGAAAACGCCGCAGCGGTGTCCAGTGCCGGGCGCGATGCACGGCGACTGCCAACAATCGCCAGCTGTGGTTTCTCCAGCAGGGCAGGGTCACCGGCCACGAACAATAGCGGTGGTGCGTTAGGAATCTCCGCCAGCAAGGCGGGGTAAGCGGGGTCGTCCCACATCAGCAAATGCTGGTCGCGACGCTCTAGCCAGGCCAATCCAACCGCTGCACCATCGCGCACTTCAACGCTGCGACGGGCGTGGGCACTCTCGCTGGGTAGCCCCAACGCGGCCCAGGCAGTGGCCGTCGCGCTCAATGCTGCTGATGCGCTGCCAAAAGCCTGGAGCAGCAAGTGAAATCGCTGCGGGCCAAGCCCTGGGATTTGATGCAGGCGCAATCGCGCCTCAAGTTCGGCGGGCGAACCACCTCGGTAAGCGGTTTGAGACATGACGATCATCCTTGATCGAAGGCGTTGCCCACACGCTGCACAACCTGTGGATAACTCTGTTGATAATGCTTTGACAACCGGTTGAAAGATTTCCCTTGGCAGCCAAATCAGCGGCTGTCTGAAACCTTAGCTGACCTTTGCCAGGTGCCGAATGCGTCGAATCCCTTTATTATGTGTACTCATGTTTGTAACTCATCGCACAGTGCAGCTCATACGCTTATGGCCATTCTGAACATCCTCGAATTCCCGGACCCGCGCCTTCGCACCATCGCCAAACCGGTGGCCGAAGTTGATGACGGCGTTCGTCAACTGATCGATGACATGTTTGAAACCATGTACGAAGCCCCGGGTATCGGCCTGGCCGCCACCCAGATCAACGTGCACAAGCGCATCGTGGTCATGGATTTGAGCGAAGACCGCAGCGAGCCACGGGTCTTCATCAACCCTGAGCTTGAGATGCTGACCGACGAAATGGATCAGTATCAGGAAGGCTGCTTGTCGGTGCCCGGTTTCTACGAGAACGTCGACCGCCCGGTGCGGGTGAAGATCAAAGCGCTCGACCGTGACGGCAAGCCCTTCGAAGAAATCGCCGAAGGCCTGTTAGCGGTATGCATTCAGCACGAATGTGATCACCTCAACGGCAAGTTGTTCGTCGATTACCTGTCGACGCTCAAACGTGACCGGATCAAGAAGAAGCTGGAAAAGCAGCATCGCCAGCAAGCTTGATCTCCTCTTTCCAAAGGCTTGCTCCGGCAAGCCTTTTTCTTTTTCAGCGAGTTAAGCGAGAACGCCATGCGCATTGTCTTTGCAGGCACCCCAGAGTTTGCCGCCGAACACCTCAAGGCCCTGATCGACAGCCCTTATGAAGTGGTGGCCGTCTACACCCAACCGGACCGTCCGGCCGGGCGCGGGCAAAAGCTGATGCCCAGTGCGGTCAAGCAGCTGGCTGTGGATAACGGCATTGCTGTCCTGCAACCGCCAACGCTGCGCAATGCCGAGGCTCAAGCTGAACTTGCCGCCCTCAAACCCGACCTGATGGTGGTGGTTGCCTACGGCCTGATCCTGCCGCAAGCGGTGCTGGATATCCCGCGTCTGGGTTGCATCAACAGCCACGCCTCCCTGCTGCCACGCTGGCGCGGAGCTGCGCCGATCCAGCGCGCGGTAGAGGCGGGCGACAGTGAAAGCGGCGTTACCGTCATGCGCATGGAGGCCGGGCTCGACACTGGCCCGATGTTGCTCAAGGTCATCACCCCGATCAGCGCCAGCGATACCGGTGGCAGCCTGCACGACCGTCTCGCCGAAATGGGCCCGCCAGCGGTGATCGAAGCGGTGGCCGGCCTGGCTGCTGGCACGCTGCAAGGTGAGATCCAGGACGACAGCCTGGCCACTTATGCACACAAGCTGAACAAAGACGAAGCACGCCTGGACTGGAGCCGCCCGGCTGTTGAACTGGAGCGTCTGATTCGCGCCTTCAACCCGTGGCCGATTTGCCACAGCAGCCTTAACGGTGAAGCGCTGAAAGTGCTCGCCGCGAGCTTATCCACAGGCACCGGCGCACCGGGTGAAATTATCGGCGCTAGCAAAGACGGCCTGATCGTCGCCTGCGGTGAACAGGCCTTGTGCCTGACCCGCCTGCAATTGCCCGGCGGCAAGGCGCTGAGCTTCAGTGACTTGTTCAACAGCCGTCGCGAGAAATTCGCCGTCGGTACGGTGCTGGGTCAATGAATCCACGTTTGGCAGCCGCCCGCGCCCTGGCGGCAGTACTCAGCGGTAAAGCGTCTTTGAACAGCTCGCTGCCCGCGCAACTGGACAAGGTCGAGGTGCGTGACCGTGGCCTGACTCAAGACCTGGCCTTTGGCACTGCGCGCTGGCAGCCGCGGCTCTCGGCACTGGCCGAGCGCTTGCTGCAAAAGCCGTTCAAGAAAGCCGATGCCGATGTCGAAGCGCTGATGCTGGTGGGCTTGTACCAGCTGCTCTACACCCGCATCCCTGCCCATGCCGCCATCGGCGAAACCGTGGGGTGCGCCGACAAGCTGAAAAAGCCTTGGGCCAAGGCCCTGCTCAATGCCGTGCTGCGCCGCGCGCAACGCGAGAGCAGTGACATCCTTGCCGAGCTGGAGCGTGATCCGGTGGTGCGCACCGCCCATCCGCGCTGGCTGCAAAAGTCGCTGAAGGCATTCTGGCCGGAACAATGGGAAGCCATCTGCGCCGCCAACAATGCCCATCCGCCGATGATCCTGCGGGTCAACCGCCGCCATCACAACCGTGAGACTTATCTGCAGCTGTTGCACGACGCGGGTATTGAAGCCAGCGCCTGCCAATTCAGTGCCGATGGCATCCTGCTGGCCCAGGCCTGCGATGTGCGCAGCCTGCCCGGTTTCGATCAGGGCTGGATCAGCGTCCAGGATGAAGCGGCGCAACTGGCCGCCGACCTGCTTGATCTCGCGCCCGGCCAGCGGGTGCTCGATGCCTGCTGCGCACCCGGCGGCAAGACCTGCCATGTGCTCGAAGCCGAGGCCAAACTGGACGCCGTGGTGGCTATCGACCTTGAGGCCAAGCGCCTGACGCGGGTGCGCGAGAACCTCGACCGCCTCGGCCTTGATGCCCAGTTGATTGCCTGCGATGCCCGCGACACTGCCAGTTGGTGGGACGGCAAAGGCTTCCAGCGCATCCTGCTCGATGCGCCGTGCTCGGCCACCGGTGTGATTCGCCGTCATCCCGACATCAAATTGACCCGTCAGGCGGACGATATCGCGGCCCTGGCAGCCTTGCAGGGCGAGCTGCTCGATGCCCTGTGGCCGACCCTCGAAGTCGGCGGCATTCTGCTGTACGCCACCTGCTCGACGCTGCCAACGGAAAACACCGAAGTCATCGAAGCCTTCCTCGCCCGCACCCCAGGTGCCCGCGAGCTGGACCTGGCCACCCAGGCCGGTGTGCGCCAGCCACACGGCCGCCAGTTGCTGGCCCAGGAAGGCGGACACGACGGCTTCTACTATGCCAAGCTGATCAAAATCGCCGCCACACGCGGATAACAAGAGAAGGGAAGAGCGGATGAAGATCATCATCCTCGGTGCAGGGCAGGTTGGCGGTACGCTGGCCGAGCACCTGGCCAGCGAAGCCAACGACATTACCGTGGTGGATACCGATGGCGATCGTCTGCGCGATCTCGGCGACCGTCTGGATATCCGTACCGTCCAGGGCCGCGCCTCGTTCCCGACCGTGCTGCGCCAGGCCGGCGCTGACGATGCTGACATGCTGGTAGCGGTGACCAACAGCGATGAAACCAATATGGTCGCCTGCCAGGTCGCCTATACCCTGTTCCACACCCCGACCAAGATTGCCCGCGTACGCGAATCGGCCTACCTGACTCGCGCCGGTCTGTTCGACAATGACGCCATCCCGGTCGATGTACTGATCAGCCCCGAGCAGGTTGTCACGCACTACATCAAGCGCCTGATCGAACACCCTGGCGCCCTGCAGGTGATCGACTTCGCCGAAGGCAAAGCCCAGTTGGTAGCAGTCAAAGCCTATTACGGCGGCCCACTGGTCGGTCAGCAACTGCGCCAGATCCGCGAGCACATGCCCAACGTCGACACCCGCGTCGCCGCGATTTTCCGCCGCGACCGGCCGATTCTGCCGCAGGGCGATACGGTGATCGAAGCCGACGATGAAGTGTTCTTCATTGCCGCCAAGGCCCATATTCGCGCCGTAATGGGCGAGCTGCGGCGCATCGATGAAACCAACAAGCGCGTGGTCATCGCTGGCGGCGGGCAGATTGGCGAACGCCTGGCCGAAGCGATCGAAAGCCGCTACCAGGTGAAGATCATCGAGATGAACCCGGCACGCTGCCGTTACCTTTCCGACACCCTGGACAGCACCGTGGTACTGCAAGGCAGCGCCTCGGACCGCGACCTGATGCTCGAAGAGAACATCGCCGAAGCCGATATCTTCCTGGCCCTGACCAACGACGACGAAGCCAACATCATGTCCTCGTTGCTGGCCAAGCGCCTGGGCGCGCGCAAGGTGATGACCATCATCAACAACCCGGCCTATGTCGATCTGGTTCAGGGCGGCGATATCGACATCGCCATCAGCCCGCAGTTGGCCACCATCGGCACACTGCTGGCCCACGTACGCCGTGGCGACATTGTCAGCGTCCACTCGCTGCGCCGTGGTGCAGCCGAGGCCATCGAAGCCATTGCCCATGGCGACTCGAAGTCGAGCAAAGTGATCGGCAAAGCCATCGAAGACATCGCCTTGCCGCCCGGCACCACCATCGGTGCGATCATTCGCGATGAAGAAGTGCTGATTGCCCACGACGACACGGTGATTGAAGCCGGTGACCATGTGATCCTCTTCGTTGTGGATAAAAAGTACATCCGTGACGTCGAGAAGCTATTCCATGTAGGGTTGAGCTTCTTCTAAGAGGGAGCAGCAATGCGCGAATCACTGGAAAAGATGCTGGCCAAGGGTGTGGACAACGCCCTGCTGCGCTTCGGCCTGGGCAAGGCCTGGCTGGATGAAGGCAAAGGTGAAGAAGCGGCCGTGCACCTGCAACGCTGCGTCGAGTTTGATCCGAAGTATTCGGCGGCCTGGAAGCTGTTAGGCAAAGCGCATCAGCTGCAGGGCGATAAAGCGGCGGCGCGTCAGGCCTGGGAACAGGGACTGGAAGCTGCCAAGGCGCATGGCGACAAGCAGGCCGAGAAAGAGATGACGGTGTTTCTCAAGAAGCTGGATAAAGCCGGTTAGACGCATCGCGGGGCAAGCCCGCTCCCACAGTAGGAGCGGGCTTGCCCCCGATCTATCAATACCAGCGCGCCTCGCCCGGTGGACGCTTCTTGAAGCGCTTCATGCTCCACATGTACTGGCTCGGGTACTCGCGCACATAGCGCTCCACCACTTTGCTCATCGCTGCGGCCGAGACGGTGACGTCCTCGCTGTACATCTCTGGTGGCGCGGCCTCCAGGAACACCTTGAAGCCCGAACCATCCGGCAAGCGCAGCGCATGCAGGAACACACCGACGGCCTTGCCACCGGCCAGCATGTTCGGCACGAACTTACTGGTCAGCGCCTGAGTGCCAAGAAACGGTACGAACACCCCGGCAGACTCGGCCGGCTCCGGGTCGGCAGGAATGCCCACCTGGCCGCCGCGGCGCACTTCCTTGATCACGCTGAGAATGCCTTCCTTGGTTGAAGGCGCTACGCGGTTGCCCATCTGCACGCGCTGTTCACGCAGCAGATCATCCACAGCTTTCAATTTTGGCGGGCGATAGAAAATGATCGGTTTGCACTGGTTGCAGTAGAAGTGGTTGAGCACCTCCCAGTTACCCAGGTGGCTGGTGATACCCACCACGCCCTTGCCCGAGGCCAGCGCCTGTTCAAGCACTTCCAGGCCGTGCACTTCCTTGACCAATTCCAGCGAGCGCTGCGGTGGCCAGATCCAGGCACAGGCGCTTTCGACAAAGGATTTACCGATGTCCCGCAGCGTGCGACCCACCAGTTGCTCGCGCTCGACCGGGTCCATTTCCGGGAAGCACTTGGCCAGGTTGATACGCACCACGTTGCGCGAGCCGTTGGGGATTTTCCACATCAGCCAGCCAATGCCGGCGCCAACGCGCTGCACCGCGCTCCAGGGCAACTTGGCGAACAGTCGCAGCACCCCGACCATCACGGCGCCTTTGAATTTTTCCACAGGCCGATTCCTTATATCTGCAAGCCGTGCATTGTACCCCTTCAGCGCACCAGCGCGGCGTAGCGATCACAGTCGGTGGTGTGGTCCATGACCATACCGGTAGCCTGCATGAACGCGTAACAAATGGTCGGGCCAACAAAGGTAAAGCCGGCTTTCTGCAACGCTTTGCTCATGGCCTTGGCTTCATCGGTAACCGCTGGCACTTCACTGCGCTGGGTGAAATGGTTGATCTTCGGCTCACCGCCGACGAACGACCACAACCATTCGGCCGGGTTATCCACAGCCAGCCAGGCCAACGCATTGCGCCGCGCAGCCTTGAGCTTGAGACGGTTGCGGATGATGCCGGCATCGAGCATCAGCTCCTCGATACGCTCATCACTCATCTGCGCCAGCTTCAGCGGATCGAAGCTGTACATCACCTGACGATAGCGCTCGCGCTTTTTCAACACCGTGATCCACGACAACCCGGCCTGAAAGCCTTCGAGCAGCAACATCTCGAACAACTGGCCCGGGTCGCGCTGCGGCGTGCCCCATTCCTGATCGTGGTAAGCCTGGTAAAGCGGATCGTCGGTACACCAAAAGCAACGTGGCATAAGGCTCCAAGGGTAGAGGCTTTGGCGAATCGGGTTATACTCCCGCTCTTTATATTCGCAGCCCTAGAAACAGGTGAATTTCGTGAGCCAGCCTACGCCAGCAGTGCGTACCTTCCAAGACTTGATCCTCGCCCTGCAGAATTACTGGGCCGAGCAAGGTTGTGTGGTGCTTCAGCCCTACGATATGGAAGTAGGCGCCGGCACTTTCCATACCGCCACGTTCCTGCGCGCCGTCGGCCCGGAAACCTGGAACGCCGCCTACGTGCAACCGAGCCGTCGCCCGGCCGACGGTCGCTATGGCGAAAACCCTAACCGCCTGCAGCACTACTACCAGTTCCAAGTGGTGCTCAAGCCAAACCCGGCGAACTTCCAGGAACTGTACCTGGGCTCGCTGAAGGCCATCGGCCTCGACCCACTGGTGCACGACATCCGTTTCGTCGAAGACAACTGGGAATCGCCGACCCTCGGCGCCTGGGGTCTGGGTTGGGAAATCTGGCTCAACGGCATGGAAGTCACCCAGTTCACCTACTTCCAGCAAGTGGGTGGCATCGAGTGCATGCCGGTCACCGGTGAAATCACCTATGGCCTGGAGCGTCTGGCCATGTACCTGCAGGGCGTTGACTCGGTCTACGACCTGGTCTGGACCGACGGTCCGTTCGGCAAGGTGACCTACGGCGATGTGTTCCACCAGAACGAAGTGGAGCAGTCGACCTACAACTTCGAGCACGCCAACGTCGAGAAGCTGTTCGAACTGTTCGATTTCTACGAAAGCGAAGCCAATCGCCTGATCGAGCTGGAGCTGCCGCTGCCGACCTACGAAATGGTCCTCAAGGCCTCGCACACCTTCAACCTGCTCGACGCCCGCCGCGCCATCTCGGTAACCGAGCGTCAGCGTTACATCCTGCGCGTACGTACCCTGGCCCGGGCCGTGGCGCAAAGCTACCTGCAAGCCCGCGCCAAGCTGGGCTTCCCGATGGCGTCCCCTGAATTGCGTGATGAAGCATTGGCCAAGCTGGAGGCTGCACAATGAGTGCTCAAGATTTCCTGGTTGAACTGGGCACCGAAGAACTGCCACCAAAGGCCCTGAGCGCCCTGGCTGATGCGTTTCTCGCCGGTATCGAAAAAGGCCTGCAGGCTGCAGGCCTGAACTACACCGACAAGCAGGTGTACGCTGCACCACGCCGTCTGGCGGTGCTGGTTCGTAACCTCGACACCCAGCAGCCAGACCGCAGCATCAACGTCGATGGCCCGCCCCGCCAGGCGGCCTTCGACGCTGAAGGCAACCCAACCCAGGCAGCCCTCGGCTTCGCCAAGAAGTGCGGTGTAGAGCTGTCGGAAATCGATCAGAGCGGCGCCAAACTGCGCTTCTCCCAGCACATTCCAGGCAAGGCCACCGCCAGCCTGCTGCCGACCATCGTTGAAGATTCGCTGAACGACTTGCCGATTCCGAAACGCATGCGTTGGGGTGCGCGCAAAGAAGAGTTCGTGCGTCCGACCCAATGGCTGGTAATGCTGCTGGGCGACACTGTCGTCGATTGCACCATCCTCGCCCAGAAGGCTGGCCGTGACTCCCGTGGTCACCGCTTCCACCACCCGGAAGACGTGCGTATCAGCGCCCCGGCCAACTACCTGGAAGACCTGCGCAAAGCCTTCGTGCTGGCCGATTTCGCCGAACGTCGCGAGATCATCAGCAAGCGTACCGCCGAGCTGGCCATGCAGCAGGAAGGCACCGCGATCGTGCCACCTGCGCTGCTCGATGAAGTGACCGCGCTGGTCGAGTGGCCAGTGCCGCTGGTCTGCTCGTTCGAAGAACGCTTCCTCGACGTGCCGCAAGAAGCGCTGATCACCACCATGCAGGACAACCAGAAGTACTTCTGCCTGCTGGACGTTGACGGCAAGTTGCTGCCGCGCTTCATCACCGTGGCCAACGTCGAAAGCCGCGATCCGAAGCAAATCGTCGAAGGCAACGAGAAGGTCGTACGTCCACGTCTGACCGACGCCGAGTTCTTCTTCAAGCAAGACAAGAAGCAATCGCTGGAAAGCTTCAACCAGCGCCTGCAGAACGTCGTGTTCCAAGCCCAGCTGGGCAGCGTGTTCGACAAAGCCGAGCGCGTTGCCAAACTGGCGGCCTTCATCGCCCCGCACATCGGTGGTGATGCTCAGCGTGCAGCCCGTGCTGGCCTGCTGTCCAAGTGCGACCTGGCCACCGAGATGGTCGGTGAGTTCCCTGAGATGCAAGGCGTCGCAGGTTACTACTACGCGCTCAACGACGGTGAGCCAGAAGACGTCGCCCTGGCCCTGAACGAGCAGTACATGCCGCGCGGTGCAGGTGCCGAACTGCCGTCGACCCTGACCGGCGCGGCCGTGGCCATCGCCGACAAGCTCGACACCCTGGTCGGTATCTTCGGTATCGGCATGCTGCCAACCGGTAGCAAAGACCCGTATGCCCTGCGCCGTGCCGCACTGGGTGTGCTGCGTATCCTCATCGAGAAGCAGCTGGACCTGGACCTGAATGACGCCGTGGCGTTCGCCGTCGCCCAGTTCGGTCACAAGGTCAAGGCTGCCGGCCTGGCCGATCAGGTGCTGGAGTTCATCTTCGACCGCCTTCGCGCGCGCTACGAAGACGAAGGCATCGACGTTGCCACCTACCTCTCGGTACGTGCCCTGAAGCCAGGCTCCGCCCTGGACTTCGATCAACGTGTACAGGCGGTGCAGGCCTTCCGTCAGCTGCCTGAAGCCGCCGCCCTGGCTGCGGTGAACAAGCGTGTATCGAACCTGCTGAGCAAAGCTGAAGGCGCGGTTGCGACCACAGTCGAGCCGAAGTACTTCGACAACGCCAACGAGTTCTCCCTGTACTCGGCGATCCAGCAAGCCGACCAGGCTGTACAGCCTATGGCTGCGGCACGTCAGTACAGCGAGTCGCTGGCACGTCTGGCCGCGCTGCGTGAGCCAGTCGACGCCTTCTTCGAAGCGGTGATGGTCAACGCCGACGACGCCAATGTGCGGGCTAACCGCTATGCCTTGCTCAGCCGCCTGCGCGGTCTGTTCCTGGGCGTTGCCGACATTTCGTTGCTGGGGTAAGCCTTGAAGCTGCTGATTCTCGATCGGGACGGGGTGATCAACCAGGATTCCGACGCTTACATCAAGTCGCTGGAGGAATGGATACCCATTCCCGGTTCGATTGAGGCCATCGCGCAGTTGAGCAAAGCGGGCTGGACGGTGGCCGTTGCCACCAACCAGTCCGGCATTGCTCGCGGTTACTACGACCTTGCCACCCTCGAAGCCATGCATGCGCGCCTGCGCAGGCTGGTGGCCGAGCAGGGCGGCGAGGTTGGCCTGATCGTTTATTGCCCTCACGGCCCGGATGAAGGCTGCGAATGCCGCAAGCCCAAGCCAGGCATGCTGCGAACTATCGCCGCGCATTACCAGGTAGAACTGGCTGGGCTGTGGTTCGTTGGCGACAGTAAGGGTGACCTGGAAGCCGCATTGACCGTCGATGCTCAACCAATTCTGGTAAAAACCGGGAAAGGCGAGAAAACCCTGAGCAAGGGAATTCCACAAGGAACATTGATTTTCGATGATCTGGCAGCCATCGCCAGAGAACTTATCCACAAATAGGGCGTCTGCGAACCAGGCGCACTTTTACTAGGCGGGCAAGCCCGCAACGGTACATGCCGCTATGTCGATCCTGCAGGCGATCAGAATTTTTCTTTTTTACCTGCTGTTGGGTACCAGCTCGTTGCTGTGGTGCACCCTGAGCTTTTTTATCGCGCCGTTTCTGCCATTCAGCGCCCGTTACCGTTTCATCAATGTCTACTGGTGCCGCTTTGCACTGGTGCTGGCGCGGGTCTTTCTGAACATCAAGGTCAAGGTGACCGGGGCTGAGAACGTCCCGAAACAACCCTGCGTGATTCTTTCCAATCACCAGAGCACCTGGGAAACGTTTTTTCTTTCCGCCTATTTTTCGCCGTTGAGCCAGGTGCTCAAACGCGAACTGCTGTTCGTGCCGTTCTTCGGCTGGGCGATGGCCATGCTACGGCCGATCGCAATTGATCGTGACAACCCCAAGGCTGCACTCAAGCAGGTCGCCAGCGAAGGCGACAAGCTACTCAAAGATGGCGTCTGGGTACTGATTTTCCCGGAAGGTACGCGGGTGCCATTCGGCCAGATTGGCAAATTTTCCCGCGGTGGTACTGCCTTGGCGGTGAACGCCGGCCTGCCGGTACTGCCGATTGCCCACAACGCTGGCAAGTTCTGGCCTAAAGAGGGTTGGGGCAAACGTGCCGGTACCATCGAAGTGGTGATCGGTGCACCCATGTACGCTGAAGGCACCGGCCCACGTGCCATTGCCGAGCTCAACGACCGCGCAGCGGCCTGGAACGAGCAAACCCAGCGCGACATGGGTTCATTGCCTGCACAGGCGCCAAACGCCGCTCATGGGGTTGCCTGACGATCTGTGGATAACGTGTGTACAGTATTTGGATTTTTCGCCTGAAAAATAGCTAAGTCTTTAATTTGATTACTTATTTTTCTGTATGACTGTTTTCTGAAAATCGTGCATAAGTTTTTTCCGGAATAAAAAAACGCCTGTGTCTGGGGTAACTGTCTTGCCCCACCTGTGGGAGCGGGCTTGCCCCGCGATGCGATGTACCTGACACACCGCAATCGCGGGGCAAGCCCGCTCCTACAGAGAGGTGTTTACACCTTGTCGATATCTACATCGCGGGTTTCTTTCAGGCAGAACAGCCCCACCACCAGGCTGATCCCGGTGATCAACACCGGATACCACAGGCCATAGAAGATATCGCCGGTGTACACCACCAGGGCAAACGACACCGTCGGCAGGAATCCGCCGAACCAGCCATTACCGATGTGATACGGCAACGACATCGAGGTGTAGCGGATACGGGTCGGGAACAGCTCGACCATCACCGCTGCCAGCGGGCCGTAGGTCATCGTCGCGATCAGGATCATCGCCACAATCAGCACCACCACCATGGTCTGGTTCACGCTGGCAGGGTCGGCCTTGGCGGGGTATCCGGCTTTTTCGATGGCGGCTCGCAGGGCCACTTCATCAAACCCGCTGATGCGCTGATCACCAACGGTGACCACTACTTCACTACCCGCAGCGACCGATTCAGAGCTGTACGGCAGGCCTTGCTTGACCAGGAAGGTTTTGACCTTGTCGCACGGACTGTCGAAGCGCGCTTTACCCACCGGGTCGAACTGGAAGGTGCAGCTTTGTGGATCGGCCATCACCACAATCGGTGCCTGGCGGCTGGCAGCGTCGATTTGCGGGTTGGCGTAATGGCTCAAGGCTTTGAACAATGGGAAGTAGAGCAGGGTGGCCAACAGCAGGCCAAGCATCAGGATCGGCTTGCGCCCGACACGGTCCGACAGCCAACCGAAGAACACAAAGAACGGTGCACCAATCACCACGCTGATAATCAGCAAGGTATTGGCCTGCGCCGGATCCATCTTGAGCATTTGGGTAAGGAAGAACAGCACATAGAACTGTGCGGTGTAGAAGGTAACCGCTTGCCCGGCGTTGATACTGAACAGCGCGGTGAGCACAACCTTGAGGTTGGCCCAGGAGCCAAACGACTCACGGATCGGCGCTTTACTGGCCTTGCCCTGGGCCTTCATTTTCACGAAGGCAGGCGACTCGTGCATGCTCATACGGATCCAGGTAGAGATCCCCAGCAGCACGATCGACAGCAGGAACGGCAGGCGCCAGCCCCACACTTCAAACTGATCGCCACTGATGTAGCGGCTGGCCAGCACTACCAGCAGTGACAACAGCAAGCCCAAAGTCGCCGTGGACTGGATGAAGCCAGTATGGAAACCACGTTTGCCCGGTGGCGCATGCTCAGCCACATAGGTGGCTGCACCACCGTATTCACCGCCAAGCGCCAGGCCCTGGAGCATACGCAGGATCACCAGGATGATCGGTGCGGCGATGCCGATGCTGGCGTAGGTCGGTAGCAGGCCGACGGCGAAGGTAGACAGGCCCATGAGCACGATGGTCACCAGAAAGGTGTACTTGCGGCCGATCATATCGCCCAGTCGACCGAACACCAGGGCCCCGAACGGTCGCACCAGAAAGCCTGCAGCAAAGGCCATCAAGGCAAAGATAAACGCCGTGGTGTCGTTGACCCCGGCAAAGAACTGCTTACTGATGACCGCCGCCAGTGCCCCGTAGAGAAAAAAGTCGTACCACTCGAACACTGTCCCGAGGGACGACGCAAAAATGATCTTGCGCTCTTCACGGCGACTGTTGCTGGCCGTCGCCGCGCCTTGTTCCTGAATGTAATCCGACATCGTTGCTGTCCTCGGCCTCAAGGCCCCAGTGATTATTCTTGTTGTTCCACTGTCGACGCCGGCAGACTGCCTCCGGCGTCGTTACTGCACGCACCCTGGTCAGGGCGTCGGTATTGCGCTTTCTTCTTCGGTCCGAGCTGTGGATAACATTCCCCGGGTGATCAGTTGTGCCGCCTTTTCGGCAATCATCAAGGTAGGTGAGCAGGTATTGCCGGAGACAATCTGCGGCATGATCGACGCATCAGCGATGCGCAGCCCCGGTATGCCATGCACGCGCAGCTGCTCGTCGACCACCGCCAGCGGCCCACTGCCCATGCGGCAGGTACCCACCGGATGGAAAATCGTGGTGCCGATCTGGCCGGCAGCTTCATGCAATTGTTCTTCGCTTTGCAGCGCAGCCCCCGGCAGGTATTCACGCGGGTTGAAGGCCGCGAGGGCAGGGGCCTGAACGATTTTGCGAGTAAGACGAATGGCCTGGGCGGCAACCCGCAGATCTTCCGGGTCGCTCAGGTAGTTGGGATCAATCAGCGGCGCGTCAGCCGGGTTGGCCGAACGGATATCGATGCGTCCGCGACTGGCTGGGCGCAGGTTGCACACCGATGCGGTAAAGGCTGGGAAGCGATGGAGTGGCTCGCCGAAGCGCTCCAGTGACAGCGGCTGCACATGGTATTGCAGGTTGGCGGAGGCCTGTTCCGGCCCGGAGCGGACAAACGCGCCTAACTGGCTCGGCGCCATGGCCAGCGGGCCGCTGCGGTCGTACAGGTAGCGCAGGCCCATGCCCAGCTTGCCCCACACGCTGTTAGCCACCTGGTTAAGGGTGCGTGCGCCGCTGACTTGATAAATCAGCCGCAGTTGCAGGTGATCCTGCAGGTTGCCACCCACGCCTGGTAGTTCATGCCGAACAGTTATCCCCAGGCCTTCAAGCAAACCACGCGGACCGATTCCCGAGCGTTGCAGGATGCCGGGTGAACCCACCGAACCTGCGCAGAGGATGATTTCGCGGCGGGCCCTGAATTGCTGCCATGTACCTTGCCAGCGCGCGTTCACCGCACTGGCGCGACCGCCGTCGAGGATCACCTGATCGACCAATACATCGGTCAGCACCGTGAGGTTGGGACGGTTACGCACCGGGCGAAGAAAGGCCTTGGCCGAATTCCAGCGAACCCCGGAACGCTGGTTGACCTGAAAGTATCCACAGCCCTGGTTATCCCCACCGTTGAAATCAGCGACGCTGTCGATACCGCTCTGGGCGGCCGCGTCACGAAAAGCATCGAGGATCGGCCAGGAATAACGTTGCTGTTCGACCCGCCACTCGCCTTGATTGCCATGCACATCGCTGGCACCGGCGAAGTGATGTTCGCTGGCCTTGAACAGCGGCAGTACGTCTTTCCAGGCCCAACCGGCGTTACCTTGCTCGGCCCAGCGGTCATAGTCACTGGCCTGGCCGCGCATGTAGATCATGCCGTTGATCGAAGAGCAGCCACCCAGCACTTTGCCCCGTGGATAACCCAAGGCGCGCCCGTTCAGGCCAGGTTGAGTTTCAGTCTTGAAGCACCAGTCGGTGCGCGGATTACCAATGCAATACAGGTAACCCACCGGGATGTGAATCCAGGGGTAGTTGTCTTTACCGCCCGCTTCAAGCAACAAGACTCGACAGCCGGGGTCGGCAGACAAACGATTGGCCAGCAGGCACCCGGCAGGGCCGGCACCGACAACCACAAAGTCGTAGACAGGATCGGCTGATGGCATGGGCAACCTCGCGCCTGATTATTATTCTTGTCCTGCTCCATGTTATTGATTAATTTCGAGATGAAAACGTTAGATTTCACTCAAGTGCTGTGCGTTTTAACACAACGTCTGTGAACACCTGATTCACAAGGATAAGCATGTTCGACTGGAATGATCTGCGGTTTTTTCTCGAGTTGCAGCGCAGTGGACGCTTGCTGACAGCGGCCAAGCGCCTGAACACCACCCATAGCACCGTGGCCCGGCATATCGACAATATCGAGCAGAGCCTGGGCACCGCCTTGTTCGTCCAGCATGCCCAAGGCTACGAGCTGACGCCCTCTGGCCAGGCGCTGCTCAAACATGCTGAAGCCATGGAAAACGTCGCCCTACTGGCCCAGGAAGAAATCACCCAGGCCATCACCCCGTTAGGCAAGATCCGGCTAGGCGTTACCGAAGGTATTGGCATCATGTTCTTCACTCCGCGCATGAGCAGCCTGTTCGAACGCTACCCGGGGTTGGAGGTGGAGCTGGTCGCTGTGCCGCGCTTCGTCAGCATCCTCAACCGTGAGGCAGAAATCAGCATCCACCTGGAACGGCCCAACGCTGATTTACTGATCACCCGCAAGCTCACCGATTACCGCTTGGCGCTGTATGCCAGCCCCGAATACCTGGCCAAGGCGCCAGCACTGGAGTGTCGCGAAGACCTCGCCCGGCACAGCTGGATCGGCTACGTCGACGACCTGCTGTTCAGCCAGGAACTGTTGTTTCTCAACAGCTTTTGCCGGGCGCCCAACGTGGTGTTTCGCAGCACCAGTGTGATTGCCCAGCAACAGGCCGCCCGCGCGGGGCTGGGCATTGCCGTGCTACCCAACTACATGGCCCGCCACGACCCGGCGCTGGTACGCGTGCTGCCCAGTGAAACCATCCAGCGCAGCTACTGGATCTGCACCCGCCGCGAACTGCACAAGTCAGTGCGCTTGCGGGTGGTCTGGGACTTTCTCCTGGCCTTGTGCGCGCAAGAGCAGGGCGCCTTGCTGGCGGAGTAAAGCTCAAGCGCTCAGGGTTTTAATGGTTAGCAGCACTGCCGCACAGATGCCAACGACGGCGAACAGCTGCTGCAGGCGCGGGCCAGCCAAGCGCCCGGCAAATTGCCGGGCGACCAATAGCCCTACCACCGCACCGCCAGCAAAGGGTGCGCCCACACTCCAGTGCATCACGCCTCCGACGCTGGCGCTGACCACACTACCGGTGGACACCAGGGCAATCACCGCCAGTGACGTGGCAACAATGCTTTTCATGTCCAGGTTGGTATAACGGCTGAGCGCCGGGATGATCACAAAGCCGCCGCCCACGCCCAGCAAACCGGAGAGCAGCCCGGACAAGGCACCGGTGAAGGCCAACGCCCGCGCACAAGGCAACGTCCAGCGCAGGCGTCCTTGCAAAGGATTGAGCACACACGGCATGACCATGCGCTTACC
This sequence comes from Pseudomonas sp. NUPR-001, assembly GCF_052147955.1. Taxonomy (NCBI): domain Bacteria; kingdom Pseudomonadati; phylum Pseudomonadota; class Gammaproteobacteria; order Pseudomonadales; family Pseudomonadaceae; genus Pseudomonas; species Pseudomonas sp. NUPR-001. Next base: position 17,704 of record NZ_CP197353.1, on the reverse strand, counting down.
CAGCGGCGGCTCGCCACGCAGCTCCCGATGCGCCTTGAGCAGCATGCGAGCGCAGGCATACACCAGCACCACTGCGAAGGCCAAGGCCAATGGCGCATTGGGCAGTTGATGCGCCAGCGTCAGGCCTAGTGGAGCAGTAGCGATACCGATCAGCGCCACAAACGCCGCCGCTCGATAGCGCACCACGCCCTGGCGCAACCCCAACACCGCGCCAACCGCAGCGGCCATGCCCACGGCAAGTAGGCCGACCGGCGCCGCTTCGACCATCGACAAGCCCAGGCCGAAAACCAGCAGCGGAACCGCAAGAATGCCGCCACCCGCACCAGTCAACGCCAGCACTGCACCAATGATTGCGCCCAATCCAGCAGCGAGAAAGGGTTGTTCGATCACTGCTGCGCCTCGACCGCTGCCGGCTGAGGTTTAGCCAACCATTCACGTCCTTTGAGCATGCAGCGCCAGTACAACGGCGGCAGGATCTGCGCTTTGAGCAACCAGGCCAGACGCGTAGGGCGACGGCCATCGAGCAACCAGCGCGGAAAGCTCGGTGCCAGCTTACCGCCGTAGCTGAACTCGGCAAGCACGATCTTGCCGCGCTCGACGGTCAACGGGCAGGAGCCATAACCATCGTAGTGCACCGGCTTCGGCAATCGGCCCAGCGCAACCAACACGTTGTTGGCCACCACCGGTGCCTGCTTGCGCGCCGCCGCGGCAGTTTTGGCATTGGTGGTATTGATACCGTCACCCAGGGCATGGATGTTGGCGAACTGACGATGTCGAAGCGTCGCCGGATCAACATCAATCCAGCCAGCGGTGTCTGCCAGCGGGCTATTACGGATGAAATCGGCAGGCACTTGCGGTGGGACGACATGCAGCATATCGAAAGATTGAGTCAGCGTTTCAGTGCTGCCGTCTGCCAGGGTTCGCACGAAGGTGGCTTGCTTGCCAGGGCCATCGACGGCAACCAGGCGATGGGCATAGCGCAGGTCCACCGCATATTTATCAATGTATTCCATCAGCGCCGGGACATAGTCCGCCACCCCGAACAGCACGGCACCCGCATTGAAGAACTGCGCCTGGATCTTGCCCAGACGCCCCTGACGCAACCAGTGATCACATGACAGGTACAGCGCCTTCTGCGGCGCACCGGCACATTTGATCGGCATCGGCGGCTGGCAAAACACTGCACGGCCTTTACGCAGGTTCTGCACCAGCTGCCAGGTGTAAGGGGCCAGGTCATAGCGATAGTTGGAGGTCACGCCATTGCGCCCGAGGGTTTCGCTCAGACCTTCAATGGCAGTCCAGTCGAGCTTGAGCCCCGGGCACACCACCAACTGCTCATAGCTGAGCACACGTCCGTCATCCAGCGTCAGCGCTTGTGCATGAGGATCAAAGCGTTCGACCCGAGCCTTGATCCAGTGAACGCCGCGCGGAATGGTCGAGGCCATGCTTCTGGCTGTGCTCGGCGCATTGAAGACGCCCGCGCCGACCATGGTCCAGCCGGGTTGATAGTAATGGGTGTCGGCCGGATCGATCAGGGCAATGTCCAGTGACGGGTCGCGACGCATCAGGCTTGAAGCCACAGCGATACCGGCAGCCCCCGCGCCGACAATCAGGATCTTGTGATGATCGCCTTGCGGCGATGTGGCGTGAGCAGGCATGGCAAGGTATTCCTTTAATAATAATTCTGGGTGGAGCTCAGAGTGCGTTGAGTGGAATTTTCAGGTAACGCACGCCGTTGTCTTCAGGCTCGGGGAGCTGGCCGCTGCGCATGTTGATCTGCACTGACGGCAAAATCAGCACCGGCATGTCGAGGGTGGCATCGCGGGCTTCGCGCATGGCAACAAAGCTGTCCTCGCTGATGCCTTCGCGCACATGAATATTGTTGGCGCGCTGCTCCGCCACGCTGGTCATGTAGCGCAGCTCGCGGCCACCGGGCAGGTAGTCATGGCACATGAACAACCGGGTATCAGCGGGGAGGGCAAGGATGCGCTGGATCGAGCGATACAAGGTGCGGGCGCTGGCGCCTGGGAAATCGCAACGGGCCGTGCCGTAGTCCGGCATGAACAAGGTGTCGCCGACAAAGGCGATGCTGTGCTCACCGACTTCCACCACGTAGGTCATGCACGCTGGAGTGTGCCCCGGCGTGTGCAGGGCACGGGCCTGCAAGTTGCCGATGGTGAAGGGCTGTTCATCCTCGAACAGCACATCGAACTGGCTGCCATCGCGGGCAAAGCCACTGTCGGCATTGAATAGGGCGCCGAAGACTTTCTGCACCTGGGTGATCTGGCTGCCGATTGCGATTTGGCCACCAAGGGCCTGCTTGAGGTAGGCCGCCGCCGACAAGTGATCAGCATGCACATGGGTTTCCAGAATCCACTGCACCTTGCCACCCAGCTCGTTGACCCTAGTGACCAACTGATCTGCCGATGCGCTGTTGGTGCGTCCTGATTTGGGATCGTAGTCGAGCACGCTGTCGATCAGTGCACAGTGGCCGCTGCCACGGTCCATCACCAGATAGCTGATGGTTGAAGTCACACTGTCGAACAGCGCTTCCACATACAAATTGCCGCCGATGATCATTACCGCTCTCCAGATGGTTCCTTGTGCCCAGGCATCGAGCCTTGTGCGCATTGGTCAGGCTTTTATCAAGATGCGTGCCATCGACCCTGCAGCGAATTCCTGCCCTGAAATGCCGTGTTTACTGACTGCGAAACGCTGCCCCTGCCTAAAACTGCCGCACTGTCTGTCAGACCATGGCAGTCCCTGGCAGTTTTTGGCAGTCCTCTCGCCTTCAGTTAAGCTGCTCAGGTGCTTCCCCTGGTGCCTTATGTCTTATTCTTCGCCAAATATTCCCGAACCCGCCATCCAGGCGCTGGTGTCCTACCTCGAACACGACGCGCAACCCACCATCGTGCTCGACACCGACTACAACATCCTCGCTGCGAACGCGGCCTACCAACGCCAGTTCGGGGTAGAAGGACAGCCACCGCTCGGTGGTAAATGTCATCGGGTTTCCCACCACTACGCGGTGCCCTGCGATCAGGCCGGTGAATTGTGTCCGATGCGCAAGGCCTGGGACAGCCGCACCCCCGAGCGGGTGCTGCATGTTCATCACACACCACGCGGACCTGAACACGTTGATGTTGAGCTGCGCCCGATTCTGGATCAGCAGGGTGAAGTGGTGGCCTTTGTCGAGCGCCTTACCAGCATCGCAGTGGCGTCAGCCCAACCACAACAGCAAGGCTTGGTAGGACGCTCTGCAGCGTTCAAAGAGTCGTTGTCCGGACTGCAACGAGCAGCGCCAGCACAGATCCCGGTGCTACTACAGGGTGAGTCGGGCACTGGGAAAGAACTCTTCGCCCGTGCCTTACACCTGGGTAGCCCTCGCGCCAATGGCCCGCTTGTAGTCGTCGACTGCACAGGGCTAACGGAGTCGCTGTTCGAGAGTGAGCTGTTCGGTTACGAGAAAGGCGCCTTCACCGGGGCACTGCAACGCAAGATCGGCCTCGCCGAAGCCGCCCACGGCGGTACCTTGTTTCTCGATGAGATCGGCGAAGTCCCACTGGCGATGCAGGTGAAACTGCTACGCCTGATCGAGTCGGGCAGCTTTCGCCCCGTCGGCAGCCTGCGTACTGTCCACTCAGATTTCCGCTTGGTCTCAGCCACGCATAAACCCCTCAAGGAAATGGTCGCGGCAGGCACCTTTCGTGAAGACCTCTATTACCGCATCAGCGGCTTCCCGATTCGCTTACCGTCTCTGCGCGAGCGGGTCGATGATTTGCCGCTGCTGATCGACAGCTTGTTGCAACGGTTGGCCGGAAAGTCAGCCCCCAAGGTCGATCGTGAAGTACTGACACTGCTCGGGCTGCACAGCTTTCCCGGCAACATCCGCGAGCTGCGCAACATCCTTGAGCGAGCCCGATTGTTCGCCGACGACGGCGTCATCCGTGCCGAGCATCTGCCTGCAGAACTGAGAAATGGGGCAGGGGAGTCATCGGCTTCCGGGCGGCGGCGCAACAGGGATAACCTCGGACAGTTGGCCCAGGCTCTGCAGAACTTCGACGGTCCGCGCAGTGCACTGGCACAGCACCTTGGCATGAGTGAGCGAACGCTTTATCGCCGCCTACGCGAACTGGGGCTTTGATCCCACAGATGACCCGGGAGCTCCGTCAATAGGTTCCACGTGAAACATAGGCGGGAACTGATCGCAGTCAGCCGGCAAGGCATTTTTTCTTCTACGCTGATACTGCTCACTCGCGGCGCAGGGTCTTCCGAGCGTTGCTTGCTGAGTCGGTGGCCCATTGGGTGTCAGGGTGCCGACGTTCGATCCTGACATTTCTCCCAGAGGAGCATCGTCATGTTTGCCTGCTTTTACCGGGCGATTCTGCTCACCGTCGCCCTGCTCGCGCTCTCGGGTTGTTCCGATGAAGATGCGCAATCCAAGAAAGCGGCCCCGCCGCCCCCAGCCGCCACAACCGAAGCCCCAGCCGCACCGGCTGCACCCGCTCCAGCGCCGGCTCCAGCTGCGCCTGCAGCGCCAAGTGAGGCGGTGTTCAGCGCCGAGCAGCTTGATCAGATGATGGCGCCCTTGGCGTTGTATCCGGACGCTTTGCTGGCGCAGGTGCTGATGGCCACCACCTATCCGGGCAATGTTGCCGACGCGGTGGCCTGGTCCAAGGCACACCCGAAGGTCAGCGGTGATGCCGCCGTCAAACAGGTCGCCGACCAACCTTGGGACCCAAGCGTGCAGTCGTTGGTGGCCTTTCCGCAGGTGCTCGATACGCTTGGCCAGGATCCGGCCTGGGTGCAGCGCGTGGGTGATGCGTTTCTCGCCCAACCCGACGCGGTGATGAATTCAGTGCAGCGCTTGCGCGCAAAAGCCAAAGCTGCGGGTAACCTGGAATCCAATGATAAGCAGACCGTCATCGTGCAGCCGGCAAGCGCCCCCGCAGCCAATACCACCACGGTGGTACAAGCGCCTGCGCCAGCACAAACCATCGTGATCCAGCCGACCAACCCGCAGGTCGTCTACGTGCCGAGCTACAACCCGCAAGTGGCGTACGGCAGTTGGCCCTATCCGTCCTCGCCACCTGCGTATTACCCGCCGTCACCGGGCTATGCCATCGGCACGGCGTTGGCCACCGGCCTGGCTTTCGGTGCTGGCGTGGCGATCGTCAACTCGCTGTGGGGGGATTGCGACTGGGATGATCATGACGTCGATATCAATGTAAATCGCTACAACAATATCAACGACAATCGCAGGATCAATGCCAACCAGAACACCTGGCGCCACAACCCGGTGTATCGCGACGGCGTACCGTACCGCGACCAGGCCAGCCGCGCCCAATTCGATCGACGCCTGCCCGGTAGCGAACAGCGCACTGCATACCGCGGCGACACCCCGGACCGTGTCGCAGAACGCGCGCGCGCCCGTGAAAGCCTGACGCAGCGGGGCATCGAATCACCGGCAAGCAGCAACCTCGAAGCGCGCCAACGTGTGCAAAGTGCCGACCGTGAGCGCGCCCAGCAAACCCTGCAGAAGCACGGCATTGAGCAGTCCGGCGGCGGCGCACGTGAGCGTGCCCAGGTTGCCGAGCGCCAATTGAAAAATGACGGTCAGGTGCGCCAGCGTGCTCAGGTATCCCAGCAAAGTCGCCAGCATCAGCCGTCGGTGCGCAACCAGCAAGCACGCCAACAAGTCCGCCAGCAACATGCCAGCATTCAGGCACCGCGCAACAATGCGTTGGCCGGTGTACGCAATCCTTCGCAGTCCCGCATCGCGAGCAACCGTGGCCAGGTCAGTCACCAGAGCATCAACCGACCTTCTGCGGCGCGAACGGGCCACCAGGTGCAACGACCCGTGCGGGCGCAATCCGGCGGTGGCGCCCGTCGTCGTTGAGAGGAGAGTCAGTCATGAATACTGCAAGTCGATTTGTGCTGGTTCTGCTCCTGCTCTGGACGTCCGGCAGCTACGCGCAAAAACACTTTCCAACCCCGGAGGCTGCCAGCGAAGCGCTGGTGCAGGCGCTCAGTAACGAGAAAGCCGATGAGCAACAATTGGCCAACCTGCTCGGCAAAGACTGGAGAAGTTACATCCCCAGCAAAAGCGTTGACCGTGCAGACGTCAAAGCCTTCCTTTCCCTCTACAAGGAAAAACATCAGATTCAGTCCGATAACCCGAAGCTGGCACATCTGGTCGTCGGCAACACGCCCTGGGTATTCCCGATGCCCATCAAGCAGGTTGCTGGCGGTTGGACATTCGACACCAAAGCCGGCGCTGCGGAAATCCGCCTGCGCCGGATCGGACGCAACGAACTGGCGACCATTCAATCAGTGCGTGCCTACCACGACGCGCAGATGGATTACGCCGAGGTTGATCGTAATGGCGATGGTGTCCTCGAATACGCGCAAAAATTCATCAGTAGCGACGGGCAGTTCGACGGTCTGTACTGGCCTGAGAAGGAGGGCATCGAGGAAAGCCCACTCGGGCCACTGTTTGGCGATGCCGCAGTGGGTGATGACTGGCACGGCTATCACTACCGCATCCTCACCGCCCAAGGCCCCTCGGCACCCGGCGGCGCCTATGACTACAAAATCGGCGGCCACATGACTCGCGGCTTTGCCGTAATCGCCTGGCCGACGAAGTATGGGGACACTGGCGTGATGAGTTTCATGATCAGCCACGACGGCGAACTGTTCGAGAAAGACCTCGGCCCAGATAGCACCAAACAAGCAGCTGCCATTAAGCGTTTCGACCCCGACAGCAGTTGGAACGAAGTGAAAGAAGAGTAGGAGCGGGCTTGCCCCGCGATTGCGGTGTGTCAGCCACACCGTATCGCGGGGCAAGCCCGCTCCTACAATGAAAAAGCCCGCGTTAGCGGGCTTTTTTATGGGTGACGCCTAGAGTCGCTGATGTGGGGTCACCAGATAGATGATTCGAAGGCCCTAACAAAACGGGGGGGAAGTCATCTTTTCTGCGAGTCCTTAACTGGGAGTTCTCACAATATTGGGTTCCACGTGGAACAAACAGATGGAGCCATTGTGAGGATCGAAAACGATCTTTCGCTGCTGACCAGTTTCGATTTTGGGAACGATCAACGGGCAAGAAGCCCCCTGCGTCAGGCAGGGGATTGGTGACAGAGGGGATTTACCACTTATAGGAAAGTTCGGCGACTACGCTGCGTTCTTCGCCCAGGTTGCACGCTTGGTAGAAGAAGCATGTGGCGACGTAGTACTTGTTGGTCAGGTTATTGACGTTGATGGAGGCTTGGGCCCCACGCAGGCTCGGGTCGAGATTGCCAAGCTCGTAACGCACGGCGGCGTCATACAGGGTGTAGGACGGTACCTTGAAGGTGTTCATGCTGTCGCCAAAGGTCCAGCCGGTGTAGCGCACGCCAAGACCGACGCTCAGGCCCTGCAGCGGGTCGAACGGGATGGCGTAGTCAGCCCACAGCGAGGCCAGTTTGGCAGGAACCTTGTATGGGCGCTTGTCTTCGTTGCCGTCGTTGCTCTTGGTCACTTTTACGTCGCTGTAGGACAGCGATCCGATCAGTTTCAGGTCGTCCATCACGGTGGTGATGGCTTCCAGCTCTATCCCTTTCGAGCGAATCTCGCCGGTCTGGATGCTGTTGAACAGGTCGTTCGGATCGGTAGTGACCGTGTTTTGTTTGGTCAGGTCGTACGCCGACAAGGTGATCTGGGTATCCGTGCCTGGCGGTTGGTAGCGCACGCCCACTTCATACTGCTTGGCGGTTTCTGGCTCGAAAGGCTTGCTGCCACGGGCTGGGCCGGTGGAGCCGACGACCGGGTTGAACGACTCGCTGTAGCTGACGTACGGCGCAAAGCCACTGTCGAACAGGTAAACCAGGCCTGCACGGCCAGTGAAGTCATGCCAGTCCTGATCGGCCGTTTCGCTGTCGGTGAAGCGATTTTCGGTGCGGATGCGTGCGCGATCCTCGCGGCCGCCCACGGTCAGCACCCAGCGATCCCATTTGAGCTGATCCTGAAAGTAGTAGCCAATCTGGGTGGTGCGCTGCAGGTTGTTGACCCAACTGGTGTTAACCGAGGTGTCAACCGGGCTCCCGTAGGACGGATCGAACACGTTGATCGGTGTGGCACGGCCCCAGCGCTCGTTTCGCACCGACTTGCTCCAGCTGTAATCGATACCAAACAGCGCGGTGTGAGCAATCGGGCCTGTATCGAAGCTGGCCTGCAACTGGTTGTCCAGTGCCAAGTGGCTGCCGTAGGCGTGGCGGATCTGCCACTCGCGGTTGATTGAGGCGCCGGGAACCCCGTCGGGGCCGGTGATCAGACCGGTCGCACTGGCACCGAAGGAACGTGCCAGATAATTCTCCTGATTGTCGAAATCGGCCCAGCGCACATTCTGGCGCACGGCCCAGGTATCGTTGAACTCATGGCTGAACTCGTAGCCAAGCGAGGTGCTTTCAACTTCCTCGAAGTCGAAGTCCGGCTCGCCGACGAAGCGGCCCATGGGTACCTTGCCGTAGGGGCTGGAGCCGTTGACGGCGGCCCAGGGAATGGTGGTTGGGGCCAGACCCTTGTTCTTCTGGTACGACGCCAATACGGTCAGGTGGGTCTGGTCGCCGGGGCGCCAGGTGAAGCTGGGTGCGATGTAACCGCGATCGTCATCGGTGTGGTCGTACAGGCCATCGGCCTCACGGCCTAAGCCGACCAGGCGGTACATCAGGGTCTTTTCGTCGTTCAGCGCGCCGCTCACGTCGAACTTGGCCTGGCGACGGTGGCCATTACCCACGGAAACACCGATCTCGCCACGGTCATAGTCGGTGGGGCGCTTGGAAATCGAGTTGATCATGCCGCCCGGCTCCGCCTGGCCGTAGAGGACAGAGCTCGGGCCCTTGAGCACTTCGATGCGCTCGATGCCGTACGGCTCTTCGCTGAACATGCCGAAGAAGCCCAGTGGTCGCAGACGCAGACCATCGCGGTATGTGAGCGAGATGGCATAGCCACGCAGGAAGATGTTGTCGGCGGCGTTGCTGGCGCCGCCGCCGTCGGAGCGAACACCCGAGGTGTAGCGCAGCGCCTGGTCAAGGCGCTGTACACCCATATCCTCCATTTGCTCGCGGGTCACCACCGAGATGGCCTGGGGGGCTTCCAGCATTGAAGTGTCTGTCTTGGTTCCCGTGGCGGTTCGGCGGGCAATGTAGCCGTCTACCGGACCCCAGGCGCTTTCAAAGTTCGCCGGAGCGGAAACGGTGCTGGGGGCGAGAGTGAGCGCATCACCAACGGGTTGAAGACTGTAGTTGCCGCCTGCACTTGGCACCACTTGCAAGCCACTGCCCATGAGCAAATGCGCGAACCCCTGCTCCACGCTGTAGTTGCCCTGCAGACCCTGACTGCTCATGCCATTAGTCAACGCGGCATCGAACGACAGCACGACACCCGCCTCGTTGGCGAAACGGCTGAGCACCGAGCCCAGGGTGCCAGCAGCGATGGCGTAGGCCTTTACCGCCTCTTCAGCATGGACCTTGCTGGCGTCGCTCAACAGCGGCTGGATAAAGCCAGCGTGCAGGGCCAGGGTGGTGCCGAGGATGGCGATGGCCAGAGGCTTTCTTGTGTGCTGGTGGATATGCGACATGAGGGCTCCTTCAAATGCCGGTAAGGCGGTTTGCAGGAGAGGTCGAGCGAGATTGGAAAACCGACAATCGATAATGAAAAATATTTTCACTTGCGCGCTTTGATGCTCACCCAGTAGCGGGTACGGGTTTCGATGCGCACCGGCAGCGCCTGGGCGATGACGGTCAAGGCGCGGTCGGTATCGTCCAGCGGGTAGGCGCCGGCCAGACGCAGGCCGGCGATCTCATCGGCACACGTGATAACACCAGGACGGTAGCGCTGCAATTCGGCCAGGGTGCGATCCAGGCGCCAGTCATCGATCACCAGGCGCCCTTGGCTCCAGGCGCTCAGATTGGTATCGATAGGGTGCGGGGCGGCCAATGCGCCAGCGGCGAAGTCGAGCCCCATGCCGCTCTCGACACGGACTTCTTCACGGCCCGGGGCGTTACGCACGGCAACGGCATGCTCCAGCACACTGAGTGAGGTGCGATCTTCATACTGACGCACGTTAAAACGCGTGCCCAACGAGCGCATCTCGCCATGGGCGCTGCGCACCTTGAACGGGCGCGAGTCCTTGGCCGTCTCGATGAGGATTTCACCGGCACGCAGGATGATCAGCCGCTGTTCGGCGTCGAAACGGATATCCACCGCGCTGGCGGTATTGAGGGTCAGCCGGGTGCCGTCCGGCAGGGTCAGGCTGCGTCGCTCGCCGGTGGCGGTGCGTTGATCGGCAAGCCAGATCGGCGTCTGCCGATAGCCCGTCCAGGCCAGGCCGGAAACGCCCAGGCCGAGTACTAGCCCCTTGAGTAGCGTGCGCCGAGTCGCCTGCACGCTCCCGCCCATGGCGCGACGCGCCAACGGCCCCGGCAAACCGTGGAGTTCAGCCTGTAGGTTTTCCAGGCGCTGCCAGGCCCATTGGTGCAAAGCGTTCTGTTGGTGCCAGAGCTGCCATTGCTGCTGGGTGCTCCGGCAATCCGGCGCGGCGCCGAGGCGCGCGTGCCATTGGGCCGCATCACGCAGCGCCAGGCGCTGTTCGGCGGGATTGTTCATCCTTCGGCATCCAGGGCGAACAGCAGGCACTGTTCGGTGGCCTTGGCCATGTACTTGGTCACCGAACTGACGGAAACATCCAGACGCCGGGCGATCTCGGCATAGCTCAGGCCTTCCAGTTGCGCGAACAGAAACGCCTGGCGCACCTTGAGGCCGAGGCCATCGAGCATGGCGTCGAGTTGCAGCAGGGTTTCCAGCATCAGCAGGCGCTTTTCCGGCGAGCACACCTGCAGTTCCGGCTCCTGCGCCAGGGCCTCCAGATAGGCCTGCTCCAGGCTACGCCGACGCAGATGATCGACCATCACCCGCTTGGCCACGGTCGCCAGAAAGCTGCGCGGCTCGCGCAATGGACAAGCCACGGTGGAGGCGATCAGGCGGACGAAGGTGTCATGAGAAATGTCCTCCGCACGCTGCCGATCACCCAAGCGTTTGCGCAGCCAGCCTTGCAGCCAGCCGGCGTGATCGCGATAGAGGCAGTGCATTTCATCGTGCAGCGAGGCGCGGGACACCCGGATCTTCCTTTTACAAAAAAACGATGCGGATAAGAATTAATCGCGATTGTATTCGGATGGCCAAGGTGATGGCAATTGCGCCGTGGTACTGTGCCGACGCAGAGGTTTGTGGGGACGCGTTCCCACGCTCCGCGTCACTAATGTCCGGGGAAAACTACTCATAGCTGAAGGCTTCCCATGGCAATCCTGCATTGAGTTTGGTTGCACCTTCGCTCACCTGCTTTGACGCAAAAAGCCCGCTTTCGCGGGCTTCGTGGTAACTGGGTCACGGTGGGAGTCAGAGGCGGCCGGTCATCTTTATGACAATCCGGTCACCTTTTCTGCACCCCTACAAGCGGATCAGAAGTCCAGGTTAGACACCGCCAGCGCGTTGCTCTCAATGAACTCACGACGTGGCTCAACCGCATCGCCCATCAAGGTATTGAAGATCTGATCGGCAGCGATCGCGTCTTCAATGGTGACCTTAAGCATACGGCGCACGGTTGGGTCCATGGTGGTTTCCCACAGCTGATCAGGGTTCATTTCACCCAGACCTTTATAGCGCTGGATGGTGTGACGCTTGGTGCTTTCGGTCATCAACCAGTCGAGGGCTTCCTTGAACTCAGTGACAGCCTTCTTGCGCTCACCACGTTGCACGTAGGCACCTTCGCCGAGCAGAGTGCTCAGTTGTGCGCCCAGGGCGGTGACGGTGCGGTAGTCGTTACTGCCGAAGAAGTCACGGTTGAAGGTGACGTAGCTGGCCAGGCCATGGGAGGTGATTTCCACTTCCGGCAGCCAGACATTACGCTCTTTGTCTTCACGCAGGCTGGCCTTGTACAGCAGGCCCGACTTCTCGCTGATGCGCAGACGCTCTTCGAACTTGCCCAACCACTGCTGCATGGCAGCATGGTCGCCCAACTGCTCCAGAGAAACCGGTGGCAGGTAGACGAAGTGCTCGGTCAGCTCTTGAGGGTACAGACGCGACAGACGCTTGAGGGTCTTCATCACTGTACGGAATTCGTTAACCAAGCGCTCCAGCTCAACGCCGGAAACAGGCGGTGCCGATTCGTCCAGGTGCAGGCTGGCATCTTCCAACGCCGACTGGGTCATGTACTCTTCCATGGCCTCGTCGTCTTTGATGTACTGCTCTTGCTTACCTTTCTTGACCTTGTACAGCGGCGGCTGAGCGATGTAGATGTAGCCACGCTCGACCAGCTCTGGCAACTGACGGAAGAAGAAGGTCAGCAGCAGGGTACGGATGTGCGAACCGTCAACGTCAGCATCGGTCATGATGATGATGTTGTGATAACGCAGCTTGTCGATGTTGTACTCTTCGCGACCGATACCACAGCCCAGCGCGGTGATCAGGGTGCCCACTTCCTGGGACGAGATCATCTTGTCGAAACGTGCTTTCTCGACGTTGAGGATCTTACCCTTGAGCGGCAGGATGGCCTGGGTCTTACGGTTACGACCTTGCTTGGCCGAACCACCTGCGGAGTCACCCTCCACCAGGTACAGTTCAGAGAGGGCAGGGTCTTTCTCTTGGCAGTCGGCCAGTTTGCCTGGCAGGCCGGCGATATCCAGCGCACCTTTACGACGGGTCATTTCCCGCGCTTTACGTGCAGCTTCACGGGCGCGCGCAGCGTCGATCATTTTGCCGACAACGGCTTTGGCTTCGTTCGGGTTTTCCAGCAGGAAGTCGGAGAAGTACTTGCCCATCTCCTGTTCCACGGCGGTTTTCACTTCCGAGGAAACCAGTTTGTCTTTGGTCTGCGAGCTGAACTTAGGATCCGGTACCTTGACCGAAATAATCGCGGTCAGACCTTCACGGGCATCGTCACCGGTGGTCGCAACCTTGTTCTTCTTGGCCAGACCTTCCTGCTCAATGTAGTTGTTCAGGTTCCGGGTCAATGCCGAACGGAAACCGACCAGGTGGGTACCACCGTCGCGCTGCGGGATGTTGTTGGTGAAGCACAACAGGTTCTCGTTGAAGCTGTCGTTCCACTGCAGGGCGATTTCCACGCCCACGCCGTCTTCACGCTGAACGCTGAAGTGGAACACCTGGTTGACCGGGGTCTTGTTGGTGTTCAGGAACTCAACGAACGCACGCAGACCGCCCTCGTACTTGAAGTACTCTTCTTTGCCCGAGCGCTCGTCCTTCAGCAGGATGCCGACGCCCGAGTTAAGGAAAGACAGTTCACGAATCCGCTTGGCCAGAATGTCCCAGCTGAAGTGGATGTTCTTGAAGGTTTCGGCCGACGGTTTGAAATGGATTTGGGTACCCGTGGTTTCACTGTCACCCACGATGGCCATCGGCGCTTTGGGAACGCCATGAACGTAAGTCTGTTCCCAGATCTTGCCGCTGCGGCGAACGGTCAGGATCAGTTCTTCGGACAGGGCGTTAACCACAGACACACCTACACCGTGGAGACCACCGGATACTTTGTAGGAGTTGTCGTCAAACTTACCGCCAGCGTGCAGAACGGTCATGATGACCTCGGCGGCAGATACGCCTTCCTCTTTGTGCACGTCGACAGGAATGCCGCGACCGTTGTCGCGAACGCTGATGGATTCGTCCGGGTGAATGATTACGGTAATGTCATCACAGTGGCCGGCGAGTGCTTCGTCGATCGAGTTATCGAGCACCTCGAACACCATGTGGTGCAGGCCGCTACCATCATCGGTGTCGCCAATGTACATACCGGGACGCTTGCGCACGGCATCTAGCCCTTTCAGCACCTTAATGCTGGAGGAGTCGTACGTTTGATTTTCGCTCATGCCTTCACTCCCGATGGTCGTGGGTCTGGGTGATACGGCCCTGTTCCACGTGGAACAAAGCAACTGGCGTTTCCGTCTGCCAGCCTTCCCTCAATAATTCGTGATCTACACAGGTGATAAACACCTGGCAGCGTAAGTCTTCCAGCAAGCGACACAGTGCGCGGCGATGCTGCTCGTCCAACTCGGACGGCAAGTCATCCACCAGATAAATACATTGGCCGCGTCGAGCCTGGCTAACCAGGTGCCCCTGAGCGATACGCAATGCGCAGACCACAAGCTTCTGCTGGCCTCGAGACAAGATATCGGCCGCGTTATGTGCACCGAGTCTCAGGCGTAAATCAGCACGTTGAGGTCCGGCCTGGGTATGGCCCATGTGCTGATCTCGTTGCAAGGAAGAGGCGAGTACTTCACTGAGTTCTCTATCCTTATCCCAGCCTCGGTAATAGCTCAGGGTTAGCCCTTCAAGCTCGACCAAATCGCTCAGGGTTCGCTCAAAGACTGGCTTCAAGGCCTTGATGTAATTTCGGCGGTATTCATCTATTTCAGCGCTGGCCAGGCACAGTTCCCGGTCCCAGGCCGCTTGCGAAACAGCGTCAAGTGTACCATGCCGCAACCATGAGTTCCGCTGCCGCAAAGCCTTCTGCAGGCGTTGCCAGGTAGCCATGAAGCGCGGTTCCACGTGGAACACGCCCCAATCGAGGAACTGACGGCGAATTTTCGGGGCGCCTTCAAGCAGGCGAAAGCTGTCCGGGTTGATCAACTGCAGCGGCAGAATCTCTGCCAGTTGCGCAGCACTGCGAGCATTCTGCCCGTCGATGCGGATGGTGAACTCACCTTGCCGATCCCGCGATATCCCCAGGTTACTGCTGCCACCTTCACTCAGTTCGACCTGACCGAATACGGTACACGCCAGTTGCTCATACTGAATGACCGGTGTCAGGCGGGTACTGCGGAAGGAGCGAGCCAGCCCCAACAGGTGCACGGCTTCCAGCACACTGGTTTTGCCGCTGCCGTTGGCGCCGTACAGGATATTGATGCGGGGAGAGGGAGAGAAGGTCACCGGGTGCAGGTTACGCACCGCGGTGACTGAAACGCGACTGAGGGACATCTAGCGTCTGCTGAACACGTTACAGGCGCATCGGCATGACAACATAAGCGGAGTCGTCGTTGTCAGCTTCCTGCAGCAGCGCACTGCTGTTGGAATCCGACAGAATCAGACGAACTTGCTCAGTGGTCATAACGCCCAGCACGTCGAGCAAATAGCTGACGTTGAAGCCGATTTCCAGCGAGCTACCGTTGTAGTCGACGCTGATTTCTTCTTCCGCTTCTTCCTGCTCCGGGTTGTTTGCCTGGATTTTCAGCTGAGCATTGGCCAGCTGCAGACGAATACCGCGGTACTTCTCGTTGGACAGAATCGCCGTACGGCTGAACGCTTCGCGCAGTGCCTGACGATCACCGACTACCAGCTTGTCACCACCTTTAGGCAGCACGCGCTCGTAGTCCGGGAACTTGCCATCGACCAGCTTCGAGGTGAAGGTGAATTCACCGGTAGTGGCGCGGATGTGGTGTTGTCCCAGCACGATGCTGACCATGCCATCAGGCTCGGTCAACAGACGCGCCAGCTCAAGGATGCCCTTGCGCGGCACGATGACCTGGTGACGGTCGGCCTGACCAATGTCGGCACTCATCGAGCACATGGCCAGACGGTGACCGTCGGTAGCCACGGCACGCAGGGTGTTGCTGGAGACTTCCAGCAGCATACCGTTGAGGTAGTAACGCACATCTTGCTGGGCCATGGCGAAGCTGGTGCGCTCGATCAGGCGGCGCAGACGGCTTTGCTCAAGGTTGCAGGTCAGCGAGCCCGGGCCTTCTTCAACGGTCGGGAAGTCGTTGGCCGGCAGGGTCGACAGGGTGAAACGGCTACGCCCAGCCTTGACGACGATCTTTTGCTCATCGAGCTTGATGTCGATCAGCGCGTCGTTTGGCAAGCTTTTGCAGATATCCATCAGCTTGCGTGCAGGTACGGTGATCTCGCCCGGCTCGGCAGGCTCTTCCAGTTGAACACGGCCAACCAGTTCCACTTCCAGGTCAGTACCGGTCAGTGAAAGCTGCTGACCCTGAACAACCAGCATTACGTTGGACAATACCGGCAAGGTCTGGCGGCGCTCGACGACGCCTGCGACCAGTTGCAGGGGTTTCAACAGGGCTTCGCGTTGAATGGTGAAATGCATGGTCTAGTCCCTTGCCTTAATAAGCTGCGCTGACGCCAATCACGTCGTCAGAGTCCGCAGCAGGTTCTTGTAGTCCTCGCGGATATCCGCGTCGGATTCCTTGAGCTCGTTGATCTTGCGGCACGCATGCAACACCGTGGTGTGATCGCGGCCGCCAAACACATCGCCGATTTCCGGCAGGCTGTGGTTGGTCAGTTCCTTGGACAGTGCCATGGCTACCTGACGTGGCCGAGCGACCGAACGTGAGCGGCGCTTGGACAACAGATCAGAGATCTTGATCTTGTAGTACTCGGCAACGGTGCGCTGAATGTTATCCACACTCACCAGCTTGTCCTGCAGTGCCAGAAGATCCTTGAGCGATTCGCGAATCAGCTCGATGGTGATGTCACGGCCCATGAAGTGCGAATGGGCGATTACACGCTTCAATGCGCCTTCAAGTTCACGGACGTTGGAGCGAATACGTTGGGCAATAAAGAAGGCGGCATCATGGGGCAGCTCTACTTTAGCCTGGTCGGCCTTCTTCATCAGAATCGCGACGCGGGTTTCCAGTTCCGGTGGCTCGACCGCAACGGTCAGGCCCCAGCCAAAGCGCGACTTCAGCCGTTCTTCCAGGCCTTCGATCTCTTTCGGATAGCGGTCGCTGGTCAGAATGACTTGCTGGCCGCCTTCGAGCAGGGCGTTGAAGGTGTGGAAAAACTCTTCCTGGGAACGCTCTTTGCGGGCGAAGAATTGAATGTCATCGATCAGCAGCGCATCCACCGAACGGTAGAAGCGCTTGAACTCGTTGATGGCATTGAGCTGCAACGCCTTGACCATGTCGGCAACGAAACGCTCCGAATGCAGGTAGACCACTTTGGCATTCGGGTTCTTCTTGAGCAGGTGGTTACCCACAGCATGCATCAAGTGCGTTTTACCAAGGCCTACACCGCCATAAAGGAACAGCGGGTTGTAACCATGCTTAGGGTTGTCGGCAACCTGCCAGGCAGCAGCTCGCGCCAGCTGGTTGGACTTACCTTCGACAAAGTTTTCGAACGTGAAGGTGCGGTTCAGGTAGCTGGTGTGCTTGAGCGCACCTTCAACCTGAACAGTACGCTGTTCGGTACGGCCACTCGGTGCTGGAGCAGTATTGGACTCCCCCATGGCGTCAAAGCTGTCACGCGAAGGCGCTTGCTCTGGTTCCGCTGCGACCGGAGCCACCGCGGCAGTCGGTGCAGCAACGGGCTCATTGACCACCGCCGCTTGTGCAGCCTGTGCTTGCGACGCTGCCACCGCAGCAGCCAACGGCGCATTGGGCGCAGCACGGGGTGCCGAACTACGGCGGCTACCTATTAATAAGGAAAGGGCAGGCGCAATGCCGTTGCCGTGCTCACCCAACAGTTCGAGCAGTCGGCTCAGGTACTTTTCATTAACCCAATCAAGCACGAAACGGTTAGGCGCGTAGACGCGCAACTCGTCGCCTTCGGCTTCGACCTGTAGCGGACGGATCCAGGTGTTGAATTGCTGGGCAGGCAGTTCATCGCGCAGAAGCTCCACGCACTGCTGCCAAAGTTCCACTGACAC